>CP066886.1:2542500-6763964 GCA_016745315.1 Arthrospira sp. PCC 9108 | reverse complement strand
CAAGAACCAGTAACAGCTATTACTAAGATAGCTTCTATGATTCCTGGTTTAACTTTAAAGTTAAAGAAAGAAATAATTCCTCCCTACCAAAATAGAATTAATGTCTGGGAAATGTATCATTCTGAATCTTGGTTTTTAGAGTGTGAACAAAAATGCGAAGAAATCATCAAGAATATTTTATAAAAACAACGATCAATTACCCAATGATAAAGGGCCATTCTCCGTCCCAGACCCGGCGCGATCGCCTCATCCAACCTCCCAGACCGTTTCAACTGATTCGCCTGTCTCAGCAACTCACCCGCACTCATTCCCTCACCACTCCTCATAAATAGCTTACCAACACATCCACCCCCTGACATATCCCAGCATTATACCCTATCACGAGACTGATGCAACTTGACAAATATCTACCGAGCGATTCTCGGAAGTGCGATCGCCTATCGCCTCGGAAGTGCATTCCCGTAGCCTCTCGGAATTGGGATCGCATCTTACCAGAAAGCGATCGCATAGTGGAAAGTGGCTAAAATGGATGATTGAGACACCTGAGAGGAACCCCCATGACCACCAATGCTGACGATGTTTGGAGGCTGCTGGCGGAATTGGCAGAAGCCCAGAAAGAAACCGAACGCCAATTTCAAGAAACTCGGCAACTCCTCCAGCGACAATCCGAAGAAAGCGATCGCCGCTTCCGGGAACAATCCGAAGAAAGCGATCGCCGCTTCCGGGAAACCGAACGAATAATCAAACAACAGAATGAAAAACTCAACCAGGAATTAGGCAAATTGGGAAACCGCCTCGGAGAATTTGTCGAATGGCAGGTACGCCCCGCCGCCGTCCAACTATTTCAAAAAAGGGGAATTGCTGTCAATGAATTTCACGGCGACCTCTCGGTTAAACGCTTTGGAGAAGCCCTAGAAATTGATTTGCTCGTGGTCAACAGCGACCAAGCCATATTAGTCGAAGTCAAAAGCAAACTCAGCCAAACCGACATCGACGAACACCTGGAAAGACTCGAAAAATTCAAGCGGTTAATGCCCCGTTATAGTGATGTCAAAGCCATGGGAGCCGTCGCCGGAATGGTGGTTCCCGAAGAAGTCGCCCGCTATGGCTACCGTCGCGGCTTATTTGTGTTGGCACAGTCAGGAGATAGCGTCGTGATTTTAAATGATGATAAATTCCGTCCCCGGCAATGGTAAATTACAGCCAGAGTTGGCGATCGCGTAGCGTGCCCGCCAGAAGTATCGCCTACCCTTTCAGAAGTGCGTTCGCGTAGCGTGTGCGTAGCACGTATCGCCTACCCTCTCGGAAGTGCGATCGCGCAGCGTGCCCGCCAGAAGTATCGCCTAGCCTTTCGGAAGTGCGATCGCATCTTACCAGAAAGCGATCGCATAGTGGAAAGTGGCTAAAATGGATGATTGAGACACCTGAGAGGAACCCCCATGACCACCAATGCTGACGATGTTTGGAGGCTGCTGGCGGAATTGGCAGAAGCCCAGAAAGAAACCGAACGCCAATTTCAAGAAACTCGGCAACTCCTCCAGCGACAATCCGAAGAAAGCGATCGCCGCTTCCGGGAACAGTCCCAAGAAAGCGATCGCCGCTTCCGGGAAACCGAACGAATAATCAAACAACAGAATGAAAAACTCAACCAGGAATTAGGCAAATTGGGAAACCGCCTCGGAGAATTTGTCGAATGGCAGGTACGCCCCGCCGCCGTCCAACTATTTCAAAAAAGGGGAATTGCTGTCAATGAATTTCACGGCGACCTCTCGGTTAAACGCTTTGGAGAAGCCCTAGAAATTGATTTGCTCGTCGTCAACAGCGACCAAGCCATATTAGTGGAAGTCAAAAGCAAACTCAGCCAAACCGACATCGACGAACACCTGGAAAGACTCGAAAAATTCAAGCGGTTAATGCCCCGTTATAGTGATGTCAAAGCCATGGGAGCCGTCGCCGGAATGGTCGTCCCCGAAGAAGTCGCCCGCTATGGCTACCGTCGCGGCTTATTTGTGTTGGCACAGTCAGGAGATAGCGTGGTGATTTTAAATGATGATAAATTCCGTCCCCGGCAATGGTAAATTACAGCCAGAGTTGGCGTTCGCCTACCCTCTCGGAAGTGCGACCTATCGCCTACTCTCTGGGAAGTGCGATCGCGCAGCGTGCCCGCCAGAAGTATCGCCTACCCTCTCGGAAGTGCGACCTATCGCCTACTCTCTGGGAAGTGCGTTCGCGCAGCGTGCCCGCCAGAAGTATCGCCTACTCTCTGGGAAGTGCGATCGCATCTTACCAGAAAGCGATCGCATAGTGGAAAGTGGCTAAAATGGATGATTGAAATCACCCAGAGGACAACCCCCATGACCACCAATGCTGACGATGTTTGGAGGCTGCTAGGAGAACTCATAGAAGCCCAAAAGGAAACTGAACGACTCCTCAAAGAACAATCCCAAGAAAGCGATCGCCGCTTCCGGGAACAGTCCCAAGAAAGCGATCGCCGCTTCCGGGAAACCGAACGAATAATCAAACAACAGAATGAAAAACTCAACCAAGAATTAGGCAAATTGGGAAACCGCCTCGGAGAATTTGTCGAATGGCAAGTCCGCCCCGCCGTCGTGCAACTGTTTCAAAAAAGGGGAATTGCTGTCAATGAATTTCACGGCGACCTCTCGGTTAAACGCTTTGGAGAAGCCCTAGAAATTGATTTGCTCGTCGTCAACAGCGACCAAGCCATATTAGTGGAAGTCAAAAGTAAACTCAGCCAAACCGACATCGACGAACACCTGGAAAGACTCGAAAAATTCAAGCGGTTAATGCCCCGTTATAGTGATGTCAAAGCCATGGGAGCCGTCGCCGGAATGGTGGTTCCCGAAGAAGTCGCCCGCTATGGCTACCGTCGCGGCTTATTTGTGTTGGCACAGTCAGGAGATAGCGTCGTGATTTTAAATGATGATAAATTCCGTCCCCGCCAATGGTAAATTACAGCCAGAGTTGGCGATCGCGTAGCGTGCCCGCCAGAAGTATCGCCTACCCTCTCGGAAGCGCGTTCCCGTAGCCTCGGAGTGCGACGTATCGCCTACCCTCTCGGAAGTGCGACCTATCGCCTACCCTTTCAGAAATGCGATCGCGCTTCTGTGGGGACGGCTTCACCCGCTACATCACATCAAACACCTTCCGCGTCGTGTCCGGGTGCCGGAATGCGTTCGCGTAGCCTCGGAGTGCGACCTATCGCGCAGCCTCGGAGTGCGACCTATCGCGCGCAACGGGTGTCGTCAGCGATTCCGATGGGGGAATGAGAGCTGGGGGTTGAGAGGATGGGAGCCGATCAGAACGCGATCGTCCCACACTGTAACGATCGCCTTGTGGTATGATCGGAAACGAACAGGCTTCTTCTGGGTCAAAGTTTGAATAAAAATAGCGACCATTTTTTAGGATTGATGTCAACCATAAACGAGGAGGATAAAAATGAATCCAGTCATCATTTTTGAAGTGTATCAGGAAGAAGATGGCGGATTTGTAGCCGAATGTTTGACCGAGGATATCTTCACTCAGGGTGATGATTGGGAAGCGTTGCGAATCCATGTCAATGAAGCCGTCAAAGGCTATTATTTCGACCAACCTAGCTGTCCCAATGTCAAGCTACATCTAGTCAAAGAAGAAATCTTAGTCATCCAGTAGATCGATCCAAATTATCGATGAAAATCCCCAGAGATATTAAAGGGACTCATTTGGCAGACATTCTCTGTCGCCAATGGGATTATGAGGTTGTTCACCAACAGGGGAGCCACATTATTTTAGAAACAGAGTTGCCCCACCATCAAAGGATTAGCATTCCCAATCATAACCCTTTGCGACTGGGAACTCTCAATAGTATTTTACGATCAATTTCCCGACACAAAGGAGTCACTAAAACCGACATTATCAATACATTGTAAGTCACCCTCATTTGAGTTTAGATATCCCCACAACTCGGGCGATCGCTTAGAGTCTCAGAAGTGCGATCGCGCAGCCTCGGAGTGCGACGTATCGCGTAGGGTCGGAGTGCGACCTATCGCCACCACCTCGACACCCCCCACTCAAACCGTCACTTATATCGGTTTCCCGCCATAAAGTATTCGGTTATCCGTACTTGACAAAATTCCTAGATTTATAACCAATAATTTCACCACCTTTCCACCACCTGGCAAATTTTTGATTAAGAAACCCGGTTTCTGGGACTTAAACAACAGCCACCAATGGCTAGGGCCTATCGTTCGCTAAAATGGGGATAATTGAGACACCTGAGAGGAACCCCCATGACCACCAGTGCTGATGATGTTTGGAGGCTGCTAGGAGAACTCATAGAAGCCCAAAAGGAAACTGAACGAGTCATCAAAGAACAGTCCCAAGAAACCGAACACCGCTTCCGGGAAACCGATCGCCGCTTCGAGGAAACCAAGCAACTCCTCCAGCGACAGTCCGAAGAAAGCGATTCTCGTTCCGAGACGCTGCGCGAACGCCGCTTCCGGGAAACCGAACGAATCATCAAACAACAGAATGAAAAACTCAACCAGGAATTAGGCAAATTGGGAAACCGCCTCGGAGAATTTGTCGAATGGCAGGTACGCCCCGCCGTCGTCCAACTGTTTCAGCAGCGGGGAATTGCGGTTAATGAATTCCATGCTAATATCTCCGTTAAACGCTTTGGAGAAGCCCTAGAAATTGATTTGCTCGTCGTCAACAGCGACCAAGCCATATTAGTCGAAGTCAAAAGCAAACTCAGCCAAACCGACATCGACGAACACCTGGAAAGACTCGAAAAATTCAAGCGGTTAATGCCCGCTTATCGTGATTTTAAGGCCATGGGAGCCGTCGCCGGAATGGTCGTCCCCGAAGAAGTCGCCCGCTATGGCTACCGTCGCGGCTTATTTGTGTTGGCACAGTCAGGAGATAGCGTCGTGATTTTAAATGATGATAAATTCCGTCCCCGCCAATGGTAAATTACAGCCAGAGTTGGCGATCGCGCAGCGTGCCCGCCAGAAGTATCGCCTAGCCTCTGGGAAGTGCGACCTATCGCCTACATTCTCGGAAGTGCGACCTATCGCCTACCCTCTCGGAAGTGCGACCTATCGCCTACATTCTCGGAAGTGCGATCGCGCAGCGTGCCCGCCAGAAGTATCGCCTAGCCTTTCGGAAGTGCGATCGCATCTTACCAGAAAGCGATCGCATAGTGGAAAGTGGCTAAAATGGATGATTGAGACACCTGAGAGGAACCCCCATGACCACCAATGCTGACGATGTTTGGAGGCTGCTGGCGGAACTGGCAGAAGCCCAGAAAGAAACCGAACGCCAATTTCAAGAAACCCGGCAACTCCTCCAGGAACAATCCCAAGAAAGCGATCGCCGCTTCCGGGAACAGTCCCAAGAAAGCGATCGCCGCTTCCGGGAAACCGAACGAATCATCAAACAACAGAATGAAAAACTCAACCAGGAATTAGGCAAATTGGGAAACCGCCTCGGAGAATTTGTCGAATGGCAAGTCCGCCCCGCCGCCGTCCAACTGTTTCAAAAAAGGGGAATTGCTGTCAATGAATTTCACGGCGACCTCTCGGTTAAACGCTTTGGAGAAGCCCTAGAAATTGATTTGCTCGTCGTCAACAGCGACCAAGCCATATTAGTCGAAGTCAAAAGCAAACTCAGCCAAACCGACATCGACGAACACCTGGAAAGACTCGAAAAATTCAAGCGGTTAATGCCCCGTTATAGTGATGTCAAAGCCATGGGAGCCGTCGCCGGAATGGTCGTCCCCGAAGAAGTCGCCCGCTATGGCTACCGTCGCGGCTTATTTGTTTTGGCACAGTCAGGAGATAGCGTCGTGATTTTAAATGATGATAAATTCCGTCCCCGCCAATGGTAAATTACAGCCAGAGTTGGCGTTCGCGTAGCCTCTCGGAAGTGCGACCTATCGCCTACTCTCTGGGAAGTGCGATCGCGCAGCGTGCCCGTAGGGCGTATCGCCTACCCTCTCGGAAGTGCGACCTATCGCCTACTCTCTGGGAAGTGCGTTCGCGCAGCGTGCCCGCCAGAAGTATCGCCTAGCCTTTCGGAAGTGCGATCACATCTTACCAGAAAGCGATCGCATAGTGGAAAGTGGCTAAAATGGATGATTGAGACACCTGAGAGGAACCCCATGACCACCAATGCTGACGATGTTTGGAGGCTGCTAGGAGAACTCATAAAAGCCCAAAAGGAAACTGAACGACTCCTCAAAGAACAATCCCAAGAAAGCGATCGCCGCTTCCGGGAACAGTCCCAAGAAAGCGATCGCCGCTTCCGGGAAACCGAACGAATCATCAAACAACAGAATGAAAAACTCAACCAAGAATTAGGCAAATTGGGAAACCGCCTCGGAGAATTTGTCGAATGGCAGGTACGCCCCGCCGCCGTCCAACTATTTCAAAAAAGGGGAATTGCTGTCAATGAATTTCACGGCGACCTCTCGGTTAAACGCTTTGGAGAAGCCCTAGAAATTGATTTGCTCGTCGTCAACAGCGACCAAGCCATATTAGTGGAAGTCAAAAGCAAACTCAGCCAAACCGACATCGACGAACACCTGGAAAGACTCGAAAAATTCAAGCCGTTAATGCCCCGTTATAGTGATGTCAAAGCCATGGGAGCCGTCGCCGGAATGGTGGTTCCCGAAGAAGTCGCCCGCTATGGCTACCGTCGCGGCTTATTTGTGTTGGCACAGTCAGGAGATAGCGTGGTGATTTTAAATGATGATAAATTCCGTCCCCGCCAATGGTAAATTACAGCCAGAGTTGGCGATCGCGTAGCGTGCCCGTAGGGCGTATCGCGTAGCCTCTCGGAAGTGCGACCTATCGCCTACTCTCTGGGAAGTGCGTTCGCGTACGGTCGGAGTGCGAGGTATCGCGCAGCGTGCCCGTAGGGCGTATCGCCTACCCTTTCAGAAGTGCGATCGCCTAGCCTCGGAGTGCGACGTATCGCCTAGAGTCTCAGAAGTGCGATCGTACTCCCGATTATACAGGCAAGATGCCTGTGCTACACGAGGAGCGATCGCATTTCCCAAGTCTAAAGCCGAGACGACAAACGGAGCGACCCCGACTCATTCACAGCCGTTCCAACTCCGACTCAAACATCCGAATCAATTGCGAACTCAAACGAATGCCATTCTTAAGTAACTCCGAAATCGATTCCCTGGCTTCCTGCCGAGTCATTAAATCTGCACCGACAGCAGCCAGTAAAATCCCCAAACTGCCCTTCACAGGTAAACCCAAACTCAAAGCGACCCGCCGTCCCAAACGCTCATCAATCAAGACCCAATCCGCTTGGAGTTCCCGACCCAACAAAATGACTTCAAATTCTCCAGCATCGAGTCCCAAAAGTAACGGTTCAATACTGGAAGTCCCTGCCGGAGCTTGCACGACCGCCCCCGTTCGAGTTAAAATCTCCCCGCGACCCGGGCGGTCGCCCCCCTGAATGGCCACCTCTCGGTATACGGTGGGCGGGATAAAAATCTCATCAAATAACTGGGGTAACAGTTGCAAGCGATCGATCAGACTCAAAGCAATTAATGGTGTCGCATTGACAACAACCTTCATCGATCCCTCAATTTCTCGGCCAATTCTCGGCTGGTTTTCGCCTCCTCCTCAAACTCGGCTTCGGTGTAGTCGATCGCGGCAAATCCCCGTTCGCCAATCAAACGATAAAACTCCAAACGGCTGCACCCCAAAATCTCCGCCGCCACCCCCGAAGAAATTTTACCCTCTTCATAGAGTTGACCCAAGGTCAAAATCATCACCCGCCGCTTAAACCCTTCGGGTTCTTCCCGACAAGCCACCAACAACTGTTCTGGAAATTCAACAAAAATGCTCATTTCACCGAACCCGATTCAATACTCGGTCAATTTAGGCGATCGCGTAGCGTGTCCGTGGCGCGATCGCATTCCTGATTATACAGGCAAGATGGCGGCCGGGCGACAGTATGAGCGATCGCGAAGCACGTCTCGCCGGAGATCCGGTTTGCCGGAATCAAGTGTTCGGTTATCAGTGATTGACTAATTTTAATTTTTATGATATATGGGCGAAGTGGCAGGGGGAAATATCTGGTGCGTTCGCGCAGCGTGCCCGCCAGAAGTATCGCCTACCCTCTCAGAAGTGCGACCTATCGCCTACTCTCTGGGAAGTGCGATCGCCTAGCCTCTCGGAAGTGCGATCGCCTAGCCTCTCGGAAGTGCGATCGCCTAGAGTCTCAGAAGTGCGATCGCCTAGCCTCTCGGAAGTGCGATCGCGCAGCGTGCCCGCCAGAAGTATCGCCTAGCCTCTGGGAAGTGCGACCTATCGCCTACTCTCTGGGAAGTGCGATCGCGTACTCTCTGGGAAGTGCGACCTATCGCCTACCCTTTCGGAAGTGCGACCTATCGCGCCCCCGATTATACAGGCAAGATGCCCAAAATAGAAGCGATCGCGCAGCGTGTGTGTACATATCGCATTTCCGAAGCATTGGGTTCAATTCCCCATTTCCAATTGACCCAGGGCGATCAAACTTTCCAGATCCTCTAAAGCATCCGAAAGATAGGCTCCGATAACCGATCGCACCGAATTTAACATCTCTTCATCCGCCCCCCCAACATCCGGCTAATATCAGCCAGATCTTGAGAACGGCTCGCTTGCAACTTCATCAACACCAAATACGGCAATGCAATGACCGGCAACCCATCCGGGGAAAAATTGGGATAAGCGATCGCATCGGCAACCCATGCTTGCTCGAATTCAAGCACGTCTAGAATCGTTCCATCCGATAACCGCCAGGTACTCCCGCCAATATTTAAGGCTCCCACCCTTTGACTTCCCGCCTGTTCTAATTCTTCATAAATCCGGTCAGAATTTTCTGCCCAAATTAAAATATCTAAATCATCTGTCATGCGTTCGGGCATATAAAGCCGGGTGGCAATTCCCCCCACGATAACAAAAGGCGTTTGAATAATTGTTCTGAGATCGGTCACGGGATGATTCCAAGTTCGCGATTGGAGAAATGCTAGACTGCTACCCCGGCCCGGACGGCATCGACGCCAAGCCATTTCGAGATAAACTTTTCTTCGACTTGCCGGCATTGCCAAATTGGACATGAGCGATCGCCTTTCCCACTTCAACTGCTCTCCAGTTTAACGCGATCGCTCCCCCGATCCGATGCCTTAACCACAAATGGAGCGATCGCGCTTCTGTTGAGACAGCTTCACCCGCCGAATCACGTCAAACACCCTCCGCGTCGTGTCCGAGCCCCTGAATGCGATCGAAACAAGGGGTGTCGTCAGCAATTCCGATGGGGACATGAGAGCTGGGGTTTAACAGGGTGGGTGCGATCGCACTCTCGATTATACAGACAAGATGCTCAAATCTGAAGTAGACATGACCTTGCATTCATACACCATTTCTCAAATCTAGAACCCATCTTTCGCCGCTTCTGGAAACAATCCCAAGCAAGCGATTCTCATGTCGAGACGCTGCGCGATCGCTTCATCCAACTTCCCAGACCGTTTCAACTGATTCGCCTGTCTCAGCAACTCACCCGCACTCATTCCCTCACCACTCCTCATAACTAGCTGACCAACACATCCACCCCCTGACATATCCCAGCATTATATCCTATCACGAGACTGATGCAACTTGACAAACATCTACCGAGCGATTCTCAGAAGTGCGATCGCGTAGCGTGTGCGTAGCACGTATCGCCTACATTCTCAGAAGTGCGATCGCCTACATTCTCGGAATTGCGATCGCATCTTACCAGAAAGCGATCGCATAGTGGAAAGTGGCTAAAATGGATGATTGAAATCACCCAGAGGACAACCCCCATGACCACCAATGCTGACGATGTTTGGAGGCTGCTAGGAGAACTCATAGAAGCCCAAAAGGAAACTGAACGACTCCTCAAAGAACAATCCCAAGAAAGCGATTCTCGTTCCGAGACGCTGCGCGAACGCCGCTTCCGGGAACAATCCCAAGAAAGCGATTCTCGTTCCGAGACGCTGCGCGAACGCCGCTTCCGGGAAACCGAACGAATCATCAAACAACAGAATGAAAAACTCAACCAGGAATTAGGCAAATTGGGAAACCGCCTCGGAGAATTTGTCGAATGGCAGGTACGCCCCGCCGTCGTGCAACTGTTTCAAAAAAGGGGAATTGCTGTCAATGAATTTCACGGCGACCTCTCGGTTAAACGCTTTGGAGAAGCCCTAGAAATTGATTTGCTCGTGGTCAACAGCGACCAAGCCATATTAGTCGAAGTCAAAAGCAAACTCAGCCAAACCGACATCGACGAACACCTGGAAAGACTCGAAAAATTCAAGCGGTTAATGCCCCGTTATAGTGATGTCAAAGCCATGGGAGCCGTCGCCGGAATGGTCGTCCCCGAAGAAGTCGCCCGCTATGGCTACCGTCACGGCTTATTTGTGTTGGCACAGTCAGGAGATAGCGTCGTGATTTTAAATGATGATAAATTCCGTCCCCGCCAATGGTAAATTACCCCCAGAGTTGGCGATCGCGCAGCGTGCCCGCCAGAAGTATCGCCTAGCCTCTCAGAAGTGCGATCGCCTAGAGTCTCAGAAGTGCGATCGCCTAGAGTCTCAGAAGTGCGATCGCCTAGAGTCTCAGAAGTGCGATCGCGTAGCGTGTGCGTAGCACGTATCGCCTACATTCTCAGAAGTGCGATCGCCTACATTCTCGGAATTGCGATCGCATCTTACCAGAAAGCGATCGCATAGTGGAAAGTGGCTAAAATGGATGATTGAAATCACCCAGAGGACAACCCCCATGACCACCAATGCTGACGATGTTTGGAGGCTGCTAGGAGAACTCATAGAAGCCCAAAAGGAAACTGAACGACTCCTCAAAGAACAATCCCAAGAAAGCGATTCTCGTTCCGAGACGCTGCGCGAACGCCGCTTCCGGGAACAATCCCAAGAAAGCGATTCTCGTTCCGAGACGCTGCGCGAACGCCGCTTCCGGGAAACCGAACGAATCATCAAACAACAGAATGAAAAACTCAACCAGGAATTAGGCAAATTGGGAAACCGCCTCGGAGAATTTGTCGAATGGCAGGTACGCCCCGCCGTCGTGCAACTGTTTCAAAAAAGGGGAATTGCTGTCAATGAATTTCACGGCGACCTCTCGGTTAAACGCTTTGGAGAAGCCCTAGAAATTGATTTGCTCGTGGTCAACAGCGACCAAGCCATATTAGTCGAAGTCAAAAGCAAACTCAGCCAAACCGACATCGACGAACACCTGGAAAGACTCGAAAAATTCAAGCGGTTAATGCCCCGTTATAGTGATGTCAAAGCCATGGGAGCCGTCGCCGGAATGGTCGTCCCCGAAGAAGTCGCCCGCTATGGCTACCGTCACGGCTTATTTGTGTTGGCACAGTCAGGAGATAGCGTCGTGATTTTAAATGATGATAAATTCCGTCCCCGCCAATGGTAAATTACCCCCAGAGTTGGCGATCGCGCAGCGTGCCCGCCAGAAGTATCGCCTAGCCTCTCAGAAGTGCGATCGCCTAGAGTCTCAGAAGTGCGATCGCCTAGAGTCTCAGAAGTGCGATCGCCTAGAGTCTCAGAAGTGCGATCGCGTAGCGTGTGCGTAGCACGTATCGCCTACATTCTCAGAAGTGCGATCGCCTACATTCTCGGAATTGCGATCGCATCTTACCAGAAAGCGATCGCATAGTGGAAAGTGGCTAAAATGGATGATTGAAATAACCCAGAGGACAACCCCCATGACCACCAATGCTGACGATGTTTGGAGGCTGCTAGGAGAACTCATAGAAGCCCAAAAGGAAACTGAACGACTCCTCAAAGAACAATCCCAAGAAAGCGATTCTCGTTCCGAGACGCTGCGCGAACGCCGCTTCCGGGAACAATCCCAAGAAAGCGATTCTCGTTCCGAGACGCTGCGCGAACGCCGCTTCCGGGAAACCGAACGAATAATCAAACAACAGAATGAAAAACTCAACCAGGAATTAGGCAAATTGGGAAACCGCCTCGGAGAATTTGTCGAATGGCAGGTACGCCCCGCCGTCGTGCAACTGTTTCAAAAAAGGGGAATTGCTGTCAATGAATTTCACGGCGACCTCTCGGTTAAACGCTTTGGAGAAGCCCTAGAAATTGATTTGCTCGTGGTCAACAGCGACCAAGCCATATTAGTCGAAGTCAAAAGCAAACTCAGCCAAACCGACATCGACGAACACCTGGAAAGACTCGAAAAATTCAAGCGGTTAATGCCCCGTTATAGTGATGTCAAAGCCATGGGAGCCGTCGCCGGAATGGTCGTCCCCGAAGAAGTCGCCCGCTATGGCTACCGTCACGGCTTATTTGTGTTGGCACAGTCAGGAGATAGCGTCGTGATTTTAAATGATGATAAATTCCGTCCCCGCCAATGGTAAATTACCCCCAGAGTTGGCGATCGCGCAGCGTGCCCGCCAGAAGTATCGCCTAGCCTCTCAGAAGTGCGATCGCCTAGAGTCTCAGAAGTGCGATCGCCTAGAGTCTCAGAAGTGCGATCGCCTAGAGTCTCAGAAGTGCGATCGCGTACTCTCTCAGAAGTGCGACGTATCGCCTAGGGTATCGGAACGAGAATCGCGCAGCGTATGCGAAGCACATATCGCACCCCCGATTTTTATGGATTATTTAACAAATCAAAAAACTCCCTTTTCTCCAATCCAATATCCTTAATCATTCCCGATAAAGTTCCAGGTTTCAAATCTTTACCCGGGTGGATCGGTACAACAACCCTTTGACCCGATGAGTGTTTATAAATCACATGACTTCCTTTCTGTCGGTGTAATTGATAACCTAATTTGCTAATGACTCGGATAAAATCTTTCGCCTTAACTGTCGGAAAATTACTCATCGGGCGATCTGGACAGGCTTGATGATCAGATTCTCTTCAGGTATCGGTTCTTTATCCTCAAGCAAACTATCAATATATAATTCCATTGCTTCCGTGATATTTACCAAGGCTTCCTCAAAATCATCTCCCTGACTGTGACACCCTTTCAAAACCGGACAAAAAGCATGATAACCCCCCTCTGATTCTTTTTCAAAAATCACCGTGTAATTATAAATTTTTTGTTCTGAAGTAGACATGGACTTTACATTCATACACCATTCCTCAAATCTAGAACCCATCTTTGAAAATTTCTTTGATATACCGCATCAACTTACCTCTCAAATTTCCACGGACACCTACTATAACACAAATTTCGAGCCTCCAAAGCATTGCCCGCCCTCAGCTCCTCGGAGTGCGACGTATCGCCACCACCTCGACACCCCCCACTCAAACCGTCACTTATATCGGTTTCCCGGCATAAAGTATTCGGTTATTCGCACCTTGACAAATATCATGTTTTATGGTATATAATCCCCCATGGGCAACTCATACAATAAAGGAACATCCCGCCTCACCCGGTCTAACTCAAAACCACCGATATCAGTTTCCGTTAACCGAGAGTCCAAAAACCCCATTAATTGTGCATAATTCCTCACCAGAACTTGAGGCTTATACTTACATCTTTTAAACTTTAACCTGAACTGTTGGTTAACAGACTTACCATATTCTTCAGTTGCCGGGGAAAAATCATTCCCAATAATATAAAGTATCGGATATTTACCATTCTTGGTGCGTTGCTTATACCCCTCCACATAGCCTCTCTCCAAAACCTCATTAATAATCTCAATAGTTATCGTCCCTTTTTTCAACTCCATCAACATATGTTGAGGGCTTGGGGTTTTTAACACCAGGTCAATAAAACCCTGCTTTCCCCCACAATTCACCTCGAACTCCACATAAAAACGCCAGGGTAAATATTCACAAGCCTTAGCCAGGTAGAAAGTCAAATCCTTTTGATAATCCTTCTCAAACCGAGGTCTTCTCACCAACACCCGGCGACTGGTTTCATCAAAAAGGCACGCCGAGTTCTTCGACTTGCTGTCTGGCGTACTCGTCTTGTTCCTTGCGTCTTTTGACCCAGGCTTTATAACTGCTGTAGGTTTCTCTGAACCACTCGTGGCTTTGTCTGGCGGTGTAGTAGTGGTATTTGGAGTATTTGGGGTCTTCCGGGTAGTCGTCGTCAAATTCAGCCCCAAATCTAATTCTAATTGCTTCATAATTTTCGTAACAATTTGTCAGCTTAATAAACTTCTCGTGACTACCCGACTGCTTATCAGGATGCAGTTTAATTGCCATTTGTTTATATAACTTTCTCGCCGCCACTTGATTATCCGCCGCCAACACCCAAGTCCCCGTTTCCAGGTGCGCCCAAATCGTCCCCTTTTTCGGGTAGAAAACACAACGCCCCTTAGTCATTCGTAAAAACAGGACATTCGCCCACACCTCAATCACTGCCACATGGGGGTATTTTTCTTGAATTACAGCTAATGCAGAGGAATAGTTCATATCAACCCAACAATCCCGGCTCCCATAATTATAATCAACAATCAACGGCGATCGCCACCACCTCGACACCCCCCCACTCAAACCGTCACTTATATCGGTTTCCCGCCATCAAGTATTCGGTTATTCGCACCTTGACAAATATCATTTTTTATGGTATATAATCCCCCATGAGCAACTCATACAATAAAGGAACATCCCGCCTCACCCGGTCCAACTCAAAACCACCGATATCAGTTTCCGTTAACCGAGAGTCCAAAAACCCCATTAATTTAGAATAGGTTCTCAGGATAACTTGAGGTTTATGTTTACACCTTTTAAACTCTCTCTTCCACTGTTGATTAGTCAGATTAGTATATTCTTCAGCCTCAGCACTAACCGCTTTACCAATAATATAAAGTATCGGATATTTACTATTCTTGGTGCGTTGCTTATACCCCTCCACATAGCCTCTCTCCAAAACCTCATTAATAATCTCAATAGTTATCGTCCCTTTTTTCAACTCCATCAATATATGTTGAGGGCTTGGGGTTTTTAACACCAAGTCAATAAAACGCTGCTTTCCCCTAACATTCACCTCGAACTCTATATATAAACGCCAAGGCAGATACTGACAAGCCTTAGTCAAATAATAAACCAACTGTTGCTGATAATCCTTCTCAAATCGAGGTCTTCTCTCTAGCACCCGGCGACTGGTTTCATCAAAAAGGCACGCCGAGTTCTTCGATTTGTCGTCTAGCGTACTCGTCGTGTTCTTTCTGTCTTTTAACCCAGGCTTTATAACTGCTGTAGGTTTCTCTGAACCACTCGTGGCTTTGTCTGGCGGTGTAGTAGTGGTATTTGGAGTATTTGGGGTCTTCCGGGTAGTCGTCGTCAAATTCAGCCCCAAATCTAATTCTAATTGCTTCATAATTTTCGGAACAATTTGTCAGCTTAATAAACTTCTCGTGACTACCCGACTGCTTATCAGGATGCAGTTTAATTGCCATTTGTTTATATAACTTTCTCGCCGCCACTTGATTATCCGCCGCCAACACCCAAGTCCCCGTTTCCAGGTGCGCCCAAATCGTCCCCTTTTTCGGGTAGAAAACACAACGCCCCTTAGTCATTCGTAAAAACAGGACATTCGCCCACACCTCAATCACTGCCACATGGGGGTATTTTTCTTGAATTACAGCTAATGCAGAGGAATAGTTCATATCAACCCAACAATCCCGGCTCCCACAATTATAATCAACAATAAACGGCGATCGCAACCACCTCGACACCCCCCACTCAAACCGTCACTTATATCGGTTTCCCGCCATAAAGTATTCGGTTATCCGTACTTGACAAAATCTAGCCAAGGATAATCTACCATGAAATTAACCATCATCTACAGAGCAGCCAAAGGAAATTAACAAACCCCGTTTTTTCAAAAAACCCCCTTTCTCGAAACAAGCGATCGCCTAGGGTCGGAGTGCGACGTATCGCCCTCTCTGGGAAGTGCGTTCGCGTAGCCTCGGAGTGCGACGTATCGCC
The DNA here is from genome assembly GCA_016745315.1 of Arthrospira sp. PCC 9108. GTDB lineage: Bacteria > Cyanobacteriota > Cyanobacteriia > Cyanobacteriales > Microcoleaceae > Limnospira > Limnospira platensis. Next base: position 6,748,005 of record CP066886.1, on the reverse strand, counting down.
TAGCCTCTCGGAAGTGCGATCGCCTACATTCTCGGAAGTGCGTTCGCGCAGCGTGCCCGCCAGAAGTATCGCCTACCCTCTCGGAAGTGCGATCGCCTAGCCTCTCGGAAGTGCGATCGCGTAGCGTGCCCGCCAGAAGTATCGCCTACATTCTCTCTCGGAAGTGCGATCGCGTAGCCTCGGAGTGCGACGTATCGCCATCACCTCGACACCCCCCACTCAAACCGTCACTTATATCGGTTTCCCGGCATAAAGTATTCGGTTATTCGCACCTTGACAAATATCATGTTTTATGGTATCTAATCCCCCATGGGCAACTCATACAATAAAGGAACATCCCGCCTCACCCGGTCCAACTCAAAACCACCGATATCAGTTTCCGTTAACCGAGAGTCCAAAAACCCCATTAATTGTGCATAATTCCTCACCATAACTTGAGGCTTATATTTATACCTTTTCAACTGCCAATTCCATTCTTCGTTAAGCCTATCTGCGTAATCTTCAGCCTCCGGTTCAAATTGATAACCAATGATATAAAGTATCGGATATTTACCATTCTTGGTGCGTTGCTTATACCCCTCCACATAGTCCCTCTCCAAAACCTCATTAATAATCTCAATAGTTATCGTCCCTTTTTTCAACTCTATCAATATATGTTGAGGGCTTGGGGTTTTTAACACCAGGTCAATAAAACCCTGCTTTCCCCCACAATTCACCTCGAACTCCACATAAAAACGCCAGGGTAAATATTCACAAGCCTTAGCCAGGTAGAAAGTCAAATCTTTTTGATAATCCTTCTCAAACCGAGGTCTTCTCTCTAGCACCCGGCGACTGGTTTCATCAAAAAGGACACCCCCACTTTTCCACTTGTCGTCTGGCGTACTCGTCTTGTTCCTTGCGTCTTTTAACCCAGGCTTTATAACTGCTGTAGGTTTCTCTGAACCACTCGTGGCTTTGTCTGGCGGTGTAGTAGTGGTATTTGGAGTATTTGGGGTCTTCCGGGTAGTCGTCGTCAAATTCAGCCCCAAATCTAATTCTAATTGCTTCATAATTTTCGGAACAATTTGTCAGCTTAATAAACTTCTCGTGACTACCCGACTGCTTATCAGGATGCAGTTTAATTGCCATTTGTTTATATAACTTTCTCGCCGCCACTTGATTATCCGCCGCCAACACCCAAGTCCCCGTTTCCAGGTGCGCCCAAATCGTCCCCTTTTTCGGGTAGAAAACACAACGCCCCTTAGTCATTCGTAAAAACAGGACATTCGCCCACACCTCAATCACTGCCACATGGGGGTATTTTTCTTGAATTACAGCTAATGCAGAGGAATAGTTCATATCAACCCAACAATCCCGGCTCCCACAATTATAATCAACAATCAACAGCGATCGCAACCACCTCGACACCCCCCACTCAAACCGTCACTTATATCGGTTTCCCGCCATAAAGTATTCGGTTATCCGTACTTGACAAAATCTAGCCAAGGATAATCTACCATGAAATTAACCATCATCTACAGAGCAGCCAAAGGAAATTAACAAACCCCGTTTTTTCAAAAAACCCCCTTTCTCGAAACAAGCGATCGCCTGTGCGTAGAGCGATCGCTTCATTCCTTGACCACTCCTCATAACTAACTTACCAACACACCGAGCCCCTGACATATCCCAGCATCATACGAGATCACGAGGCTAACGCAACTTGACAAATATCTACCGCTTTGGTATAATTGGCGGTGGTTTGTGCCTTATCTTCTATGATGTAATCTGGGGAGTCAGCCAATTGGTCGGCGATTTTGTTCGGGGTAATCAACTGCTGCGGATCGGTAAGCTAGAAGAAGCTGTGGATGCTTATCAGAAAGCGATCGCTCATCATCCAATTTTTCATTGGTCTCACTACAAGCTGGGGGAGGCTTTAGAGCAGTTGGGGCGTTGGGAAGAAGCGATCGCATCTTACCAGAAAGCGATCGCATAGTGGAAAGTGGGTAAAATGGATGGTTGAAATAACCCAGAGGACAACCCCCATGACCACCAATGCTGACGATGTTTGGAGGCTGCTAGGAGAACTCATAGAAGCCCAAAAGGAAACTGAACGACTCCTCAAAGAACAGTCCCAAGAAAGCGATTCTCGTTCCGAGACGCTGCGCGAACGCCGCTTCCGGGAACAGTCCCAAGAAAGCGATTCTCGTTCCGAGACGCTGCGCGAACGCCGCTTCCGGGAACAGTCCCAAGAAAGCGATTCTCGTTCCGAGACGCTGCGCGAACGCCGCTTCCGGGAAACCGAACGAATCATCAAACAACAGAATGAAAAACTCAACCAGGAATTAGGCAAATTGGGAAACCGCCTCGGAGAATTTGTCGAATGGCAGGTACGCCCCGCCGCCGTCCAACTGTTTCAAAAAAGGGGAATTGCTGTCAATGAATTTCACGGCGACCTCTCGGTTAAACGCTTTGGAGAAGCCCTAGAAATTGATTTGCTCGTCGTCAACAGCGACCAAGCCATATTAGTGGAAGTCAAAAGCAAACTCAGCCAAACCGACATCGACGAACACCTGGAAAGACTCGAAAAATTCAAGCCGTTAATGCCCCGTTATAGTGATGTCAAAGCCATGGGAGCCGTCGCCGGAATGGTGGTTCCCGAAGAAGTCGCCCGCTATGGCTACCGTCGCGGCTTATTTGTGTTGGCACAGTCAGGAGATAGCGTCGTGATTTTAAATGATGATAAATTCCGTCCCCGCCAATGGTAAATTACAGCCAGAGTTGGCGATCGCGCAGCGTGCCCGCCAGAAGTATCGCCTAGCCTCTGGGAAGTGCGACCTATCGCCTACCCTCTCGGAAGTGCGACCTATCGCCTACCCTCTCGGAAGTGCGATCATACTCCCGATTATACAGGCAAGATACCGGACTACAAGCGATCGCAACGTGATCGTCGCACACTTTTGAAGGAAACTGTCATGGTACAATTTAAAGCCAATAAATAAGGGAGAGTCTATGAGTATTTTCATTCCCGAAGAGATTTTAAAAGCCGCCGAACTCAGCGAAGATGAATTAAAGGTCGAGCTGGCATTAATTCTGTACAAAAAAAACAAAATTAGCGGTGGACAAGTGCGGGCTTGGTTGGGTTTAACTGTTTTAGAATTTCAGCACGAACTCGCCAAAAGAGATTTATGTCTGAATTATGACTTTGAGGAACTCAATCAAGATGTACAAACCCTAAAAACACTGGGACTCCTATGATTGTTGTCAGTGACACTTCCCCAATTACCAATCTCGCCGCCATAGAAAAACTCGACCTTCTGCATTTACTTTATGGGACAATTACCCTTCCCGTCGCCGTTTATAATGAATTGACCCCGGCCGGAACTGACGAACCCATTCCCGGCACTCTCGAAGTCCAAACATTGCCCTGGATTGTAACTCGACCCGTCCAAAATACCCGACAAGTTGATGAAATTTTAGTTTCCCAACGGCACATTCATATCGGAGAAGCAGAAGCGATCGTACTGGCTCTGGAATTGAAAGCCGATCTGCTCCTCATGGATGAACGGAGAGGCAGAGCGCTGGCAACTGATTGTCAATTAAAAGTAACCGGATTGCTGGGTGTTTTACTACAAGCCAAACATCAAGAGGCAATTCCCGCCGTACAGCCTTTAATAGATCGGTTGATCGAAGATGCGGAGTTTCGGATAGAGAGCAAACTTTATCAACATTTTTTAAAATTGGCAGAAGAATAGCAAACAGTTGGCATACGATCGCCTAGCCTTTCAGAAGTGCGATCGCCTAGCCTTTCAGAAGTGCGATCGCCTAGCCTTTCGGAAGTGCGACCTATCGCCTACATTCTCGGAAGTGCGATCGCGTAGCGTGTCCGTAGTGCGTATCGCCTACTCTCTGGGAAGTGCGACCTATCGCCTAGCCTCTCAGAAGTGCGACCTATCGCCTACTCTCTGGGAAGTGCGATCGCCTAGAGTCTCAGAAGTGCGATCGCGTAGCGTGTCCGTAGTGCGTATCGCGTAGCCTCGGAGATAGCCAAGCTGAGTTCGGATTAATTTTCAAGCCTTCAGAATAACAAGTAACAGCCTCTTCTAAATTGCCCTGCTTAACCAAAGCATCCCCTAACCCATGATAAGCCCAAGCAAAATGGGGGTTAATATCTATTACCTGGTGATCAAGCGCGATCGCCTCATCCAACTTCCCAGACCGTTTCAACTGATTCGCCTGTCTCAGCAACTCACCCGCACTCATTCCCTCACCACTCCTCATAACTAGCTTACCAACACACCCACCCCCTGACATATCCCAGCATTATACCCTATCACGAGACTGATGCAACTTGACAAACATCTACCGAGCGATTCTCGGAAGTGCGTTCGCGCAGCGTGCCCGCCATAAGTATCGCCTACTCTCTCGGAAGTGCGTTCGCGCAGCGTGCCCGCCAGAAGTATCGCCTACCCTTTCAGAAGTGCGTTCGCGCAGCGTGCCCGCCATAAGTATCGCCTACATTCTCGGAAGCGCGTTCCCGTAGCCTCGGAGTGCGACGTATTGCCTAGAGTCTCAGAAGTGCGATCGCACCCCCGATTATACAGGCAAGATGCCTGGGCTACACTATGAGCGATCGCGCAGCACGTCTCGCCGGAGATTCGGTTTACCGGAATAAAGTGTTCGGTTATCCGTGATTGACAGATTTTAATTTTTATGATATAAGCCAGAAGTGGCAGGGGGAAATATATGGTGCGATCGCGTAGCGCGATCGCAATTCTGATGGGGCATGAGGGCTGGGGGTTGACACGATGGGTGCGTTCGCGTAGCGTGCGCGTAGCGCAATCGCTCTCGATTATACAGGCAAGATGCCCCGAAAACGAGCCATAATTGGTGAGCAAATCAAAGCCTCAATCACCCATCAAATGGCGATCGCCCACCATGCCCAACATTCCTTTGACCACCGTGAAATTTGAGTGATTTTATGGGGCGAAGCGAGAGTGAAAATCCGCCCAACAACTTGGCAATGCCACCAGAATTTTGAGATTTTTTGGTCTCCTTACCTGGGGATGATAGAGCCGCCAAAAATGCCGGAGAAATCCGAAACAACTTGGCGAGTTGGGGAACCCCAATCGCCCCTGATGATTTGCTGATGGCCGCGCGAGCCATTGTCAATAATTTCATATTGGTCACTCACAATACCAGAGAATTTGAGCCGGTATCCGAGTTGAGAAGAGAAGATGGGGAAGTTTAGCTCGAATACCGAGGGCGGCGATCGCATAATACCTAGAGCGATCGGCATTCGGTTTGCCGGAATAAAGTATGCGGTTATCCGTACTTGACAAGTGTAGTTAATTGTGAATTGATGAAAATCCTTGGCAAGAATGTTCTCCTTGGGTATAATCGCTGGGTGAATACAACCCGTCTATATAGACTTGATTCTGGGGAGTCAGGGATTTAGTGAGGGGTAATCAACTGCTGCCGAGCCGTAAGCTAGAAGAGGCGGTGGATGGTTTTCAAAAAGCGATCGCCATCCCCATTTCCCTGGATTTCAGTAATCGTGCTAGGGTAGTGGTAGGCTGGCTGTGATGTAATGCGATCGCACCTTGCCACCTCCCCCTGCTGTTAAAGAATTTATTGAGACCTCAACCGGAATTATATCACCCGTCAAAGCGATCGCCAACCTCCGAGTCCCAGCCCACATCCCCCGTTACTCCCCCCATAAGCGGGTATATTAGCAGAAGTGGCGATCGTCCCAGCCCTCAATCGGTATAAATCCGGTTCCGCCAAGGATTGCGACCCTCCCAATTATACAGGCAAGATGCCCGGAAAAGGTGCGATCGCGCTTCTGTGGGGACGGCTGCACCCGGCGCATCACATCAAACACCTTCCGCGTCGTGTCCGGACGCCGGAATGCGATCGCCACAACGGGTGTCGTCAGCAATTCCGATGGAGCCATGAGCGCTGGGGGTTGACACGATGGGAGCGACGCTCTCGATTCTACTGGACCGACACACCTTAAACGGTGGGTTACGGCGGATTGCTATATTGCCTCACCGCCTGGGTTTCAGCCGCCTAACCCACCCTACACGAAAGCACATTTTTAGCCGTGTCGGTCCACTACAGGCAAGATGCCTGTGCTACGCGAAGAGCGATCGCACCTATCTCGTTTGCCCCGATCGCCACTCATTCAAAGCATTGACTAAAAGCAGCTACAAGTGCTAAAATTAGGCGTTATAAAAACTGGAAAATATTCGAGACGACTCAACCCAAAAGGAGAATCTCCAAACAATGCTTTATAAAGTTCCTTTGCTGCTCTCCCCCCAACCCGAAGGGGGATTTACTGTGACCTCCCCACTCTTGCCAGAACTTCTGACCGAGGGCGACACCGCCGAGGAAGCCCTCGCCAACGTTCAGGATGCCCTGGCTGCCGTGGTCGAGATTTATGAGGATTTGGGTCGAACTTTACCCCCAAATTTATGTGTTGCCGATGCCGATCATTCTGTGTGGCTAGAAACTTTAGTCGTGAGTTCATGAAGTATCGCGAAGTGGCCCGAAAACTGAAAGCATTGGGTTGTCAAGAATTGCCCCGGCGCGGGGGTGGCTCTCACCGAAAGTGGTTGAATCCCAACACAGGGCAAGCTTCGGCGTTACCGGATTGGGGAAGTCGCGATCTCAAAATTGGAACTCTACGGTCTGCACTGCGACAACTGGGAATTGATTGGGATGTTTTCAACAACACTTAATCAAAGCAATTAATCGCCTCGCATTGACAACAACCTTCATCGACCCCTCAATTTATAAATCCCATGACTTCCTTTCTGTCGGTGTAATTGATAACCCAATTTGCTGATGACCCGGTTTTTTCAAAAAACCGGGTTTCTCGAAACAAGCGATCGCGCGCGTCGGAGTCCGACGTATCGTCCGCTCAAATGAGGATGATGGAGAAACCTGAGAGCAACCCCCATCGACGAACAGCGGCGATCGCACTCTTAACTATCAATTAAGTTGCTCAAGTAATAATTCATTTACGAGTTGATTACCTTGGGGACTGAGATGGATGTGGTCACGGTAGAGACTCGGGGGGTCGGGGTGGCGGTTGAAGGGTGTAAGCAAATCGATAAATTTAATATTTTCCTGTTGGGTAAGGGATTGCAGACGTGAGCGTGCTTTAAGTTCGTAGTCCTTGGGTCCAGGCTGACCGATTTCCCGTAGCAGGGGAGTCATCAGCAGTAGGAATTGAGCCCCCTGTTGAAGAGCGATCGCATTTAGCTCTCTAATCATATCTAGGTTATAAGCCACCACATCCTGGGGACGTGGGCGAGAAGGTGGAGGGATAGGCTGATCGCGTCCTAAATAGCGGTTAAACAGTTCCAACAAGGCTAAAGGAGGTTTTTGGTCTGGATAGTTGCGATCGCGTCCGACAATGTGAGGATTAGGGATTCTAGCAAACAAATCATCGGTATTGAGTAGCAAAACTAAGCTCTGAGAACCAAATAAACCGAACTTCTGAACATAAGCCAATTGATTCGGGGGTCCCCAGGAATTAGCAGAAACATTGAGAACCTCCACCTGTTTGACTGGTAGTTGGGATTGAAGCTGTTGTGTCATCATGGCAGAAATCGTGTCATCCTGATCAGTCCACCATCCACCATTAGCAATAGAATCTCCTAACAACATGATCCGGAGAGTGTTATCTTCTGGTGTAGGGGCGATCGCATGAGAACGCATAGAATATTGATTAATCTCAATCCGGTTGCCAAATCGTCTGCTACTCTGATCACCAGCCAATAAATAGCCGATCTCCTCATCAGATACATAAATCAAAGGATTGCCAAAACCAAAAAAAACCCGTAACCCTAGTTCCAAAAGAGCGATCGCTCCCAGAACCCCAACTATCACTATCACCAGAATTTTGACCATCTCAGCCTCAAATTAGTCCCCGCGTGCAGAATTTGCTTAGTCAATTCTTTGAGTATCACAAGGATATAGCGAATCCACAAAAGTTACCAAGCATTGTAAAGTCTCAACAAGAATCTAGTCATATATAGTCAGATTTGACCAATATAGACATGAATTTCCGGCTCTGGACAATCGGCGATCGCACTTTCGCAGTTCGTGACTACTAACCCGAACAACCCGTAGTTACTGTCCAGAGTCCGCTCCAACTCCTCCGTTTCTCCCTCTAGCACCGCCTGGGAAAGTTTCGTCGGCAAATATAATTATTTATCAATTTCCGTCAAACAATTTACGCAAATTCTCAGCCCAAATATTCCCCGAATACAGAATCCTCCCATCTACCGCGATCGCATCATCGCCATCACTAGGTCATTATGTTAACTTTTGTAACAAAAAATTAAGTTTTGTTGCGAAAAATTTTTTTTTGGGGGGGTGGGGTTGCCTTTTGGGGGGGTCTGCGCTATACTTTAAATAATGGGAATATTTGCATTTTTTTTATTTGTGCATATATTCTCATTATGAAACAATATGTCAATATCCTATCATGAGTTCCCGGCTGTTGTCAACCCTCACCCGTTGTCTATAATGAATAAAACGATATTTTTGAGGGTTCCCAATTATGGCAGATTACCATATAGAAAATAATCAGGAATGGTGGACCCAGCAATGGTTAGACATTCTGAATCGCTATCGGTTTAAGAAACGATTGGAAAGGGCGAGAAATTATGCCAGACAGGGTAATGTTCTCAATATTGAATTTACTGGTCAGCGGGTTCTGGCGCAAGTTCAGGGGACGCAAGCCGAACCTTATCAAGTGGAATTGTGGTTAGATACTTTTACCGAGGAAGAATGGGGATATGTGATTGAAACATTATCCCAGCAGGCGATTTTTTCCGCCAAGTTGTTAGCAGGGGAAATGCCTTATAATATTGAGGATGTATTTGCTAAAAATGGCTTGCGGCTGTTTCCTTTTAATTTGGATGAAGTACATTCTCGCGCTCTGTTGTCCAGATCCGGCTAACCCCTGTAAACATATTGGTGCAGTTTATTATATGTTAGGCGATCGCTTTAGTGAAGATCCATTTGTCTTATTTCAATTGCGGGGACGCTTGAAAGAAGAGATTATCGCTAAATTGCGACATATACGGGGTTCCGGTGAGGTTAAAAAAGACAGCAAAACCTCCCAAGTATCCCCATCTATCAAAGGTTATCAACCTCCTGTTGTTAGTGGATATTGGCAGTATAACCAACAGTTAGAATCTTCTTTAGTCGTGATTTCACCACCACCAGGAAGCGAGACAGTTTTGGATGTTTTGGGTCCAATTCCTCTGGGGACTACAGCGACGGCGGCGGATGTGGTTATGCAGTATTTAGACACCATTTATAAAAATGTTAGCGATCGCGCCGTTTTGATGGGATTAAATCGGGAGTCGGAAGGCTAATTTATCGGCAAAATAGATGCGATCGTCCGAGGGAGGTCTTGGGGTTCATTAATCATCAAATCCGGCTGATATTGAGCCAGGATATTAGCAGAGTTAAACCCCCAAGTGACTGCTATACTATAGATTTTCGACTTGTGCGCTGCTGTGATATCTCTGGTTTCATCTCCCACATAAACGGCTTGATGTTTGGGGATATTTTGCTGTTTGAGTAGGCGGTTAATAATTCGGTGTTTACCGAATAGTGTGGACTCAGAGTTGATATCATCAAAAAGTCCCAAAATACCATGTCGGTTTAACACAAATTCCACATTATTTCGCGAGTTAGATGTGATAATATATAGTTGACAGCCTTGGCGTTTCAGGTCCTGTAACGCTTCGGGAATACCCGGAAATAGAGAAATCGACCCGAGATTATTTTGTAATTCCTTCTGGACTTGGCGCAGGAGTCGGGGAATTTTGAATAGGGAAATATTGGACAGCTTAATAATTTGGCGATAATTGAGGTTTTGTAATTTGTCTAAATCACTAGCTGTGGTGGGGGAATATCCAAAATCTTCCGCCAGGTCGTTGATGATGCTAATCACCACTTCCAAGGTATCAGCTAAAGTCCCATCAAAGTCAAATATGATAATTTTTTGATAGCGATCGGCCATAGGGTTTAAGATATCCTTAAAAATGGCTATCATCAGTATACTACCCCCACCATAACATTTAACTCAGATAGAGATGAGATGAACCCCAACCCAAATGGCTTTTAACTATATTAACCGCAATTCTCACCTGACTAGCCCCCATCGAAATTTTATAGGGTTTATGAGGGTTTTTCGGATTAGGATCTATAGTTACCACGTTATTTTCCCATAGGCGACTCTCCCGCGACCAGTCAAGTTGCGCCAACTCAGATATTTGATTTCGATTAAACTCATTTTGCTGACCGTCATAGGTCATATATAACAGTCGCCCCAGTATTTCCAAGCCCACCCGAAAACCCAATAAATATTTTTCCTTAAAATTCGCCACTTCTTCAACCGTTAATTCATCCACACTCTGATTAGCAATATGTGATGTTACCAGACATTCCGAAAAAAACTGATTCAGACATTGAGTTAATTCATGGGATGCCATTTCTACATCATAATCTTCTAAGTCATTATCCGGCTGATTAGTAAAAGCACAACTAACCAAATTAACAATATAAGCATTAGTATAAATCAACTTCTGCTTAGTGGAAGGGCTTTTTTTCACCTTCTCAGTTTTCCCATAAAACATCGAAACGCGATTCACCAAATTTTTGGTAATACCAATGCGACCCGAATGTTCCCCAAAAGAAACCAGCAAAGATTTATCTAATTGTCTGGCTTGCGCCATATCCCTAAAATCGGTCTGACACTGATTAAAATTCTCCTCCAAAACCAAAGTAATCGGAAAATCATCCTCACCGATTAACTTTCCTAAATCACTTTCAATTAATTGATGAATCGCCGTTTTGCGGTGTTGTCCATCAGTGATATCTAACTTATGACCACGGGGAATTACCACAAAACACACGCCTCTACCCAAGTCAATAATTTGGATATCTTCAGGATTAACATTAGCTGTCAATGTTCCCAAAATCCAGGGTTGATTTTTCTGAACACGCTGGAGAATATAGTCTTTAATTTCCTCAGCATGACCTTTAATCTCCGGTCGATTTTTGCCAGAGTCCGGGTCATTTCCCAGGGAGGGTCGCGCCTGTAGCAGAGTTGGTAAATCTTGGGCTGGGACATTAATTTGAATCATTTGTCGCCCTCCCTGGCGACACATCAACCCCAAATAACACCTTTCGCGGAAGTATTCAGTATAAAAGGGTGCTACCAAATTGTCGATTTTATGGAGAGGTTCATCATTAGCCATGGTTTAATTAGTTGTTATTAATTTAATATCTATGGCTAGATCATATCACAAATCTATAGGGTCAGGTAATCCTACTTCCCTCGGTTTAACTATCCGACCCTCAAAATTAATCGCCCGATTTTCAAAAGTGCGCGCCTCAGCCAATTGTTTCCGTAGAATTGCCTCATCCATTAATTCGGTGATTTCTCCTAGTAAATAAACAATTAAATTTGTAGCCAAAGACCGACCAGCTACTCGGACGCGGCGTTTATTGGGATCATATAATACCCCATACCATATAGATTGAGGGTATTCAATATGATTAAAACCACCCTCTTCATCAAATTTAACTAACTTTTGAAATACGGTTTCCAATGGTTGTTTATGGTGAAAGACTACCTTACCAATACCATGAGCGATCGCTATTTGTCCAACTGGTCTAAACAAAATATTTCCTAATCCTGGGGGCGTTCAAATCCGAATCTTCTCAAATCGGGAGTTTCCATTTCTTGTGTCAGTTTTTGATAACTGGGTAAACTCGCCAAACCATCAAATAAAACCATTAATTCCTGAATCCCTGATGCCAACTCTTCCGGTTCGGGACGGTAGGGAACTAAACCCGGTTGTGTGGCTTTCCAGCCCTGAAATTTGGGGTGATAACCTAGATATAATTCCGCCATATCTCGTAAGGCTTGTAAGGTGGTTAATACTGTTGATTTGGTGGCAACCGTGGCGCTATCCCAGTTAATCCGAGGCTTACGTCCGGGTTCATCTTTGAGTAGGGGATGATTAACGGCTACCTGACGACAAACAATCGAAAAGCCGTCATTTTCATCTAATGCAGCCAACTGTCCTTTACTGAGTTTAACTGCCATTTGATTAAGATGTACAAAAATAGACCTAATCCGCCTTTGTGCCTGTTGTCTAGTTTCTCCAGGTAAGACAGCCGGGATAAATTCAATGCCAATAGTTTCCTGGTTTAACTCGGCTAGTTTCTGTTCTGGCTGTATATTTTCTATCGGCAAATTATCCCAATTTATTGGTTCACCTACCGGCTTTTTCAATTTACTATAGGGTTGTAATTGGTGGGTGTTTAATAATTCTATAACTCCCTGAATTCCCATAAGTCTATGCTGTCCATCTAAAGCAAAGACAGACACGGGGGATGATAAATCTAATATGCCTATTTTTCCATGTTCATCTAATGGTATATATTCGGCTGCTGAACAGGTAGCTTGTCCGTTTTTATCCCATTGTGGCGCTTTCGGGTTATCTACCCAATCGGGACTAATAACGACGACGAGGGGGGGGAATTTTCGATCCCAATTGTGGGTAATGAGGTATTGCACCAGGATAGCTTGACGTGACCAGTCTAGGGGTCGCTGTAGGATAGCATCAATGGTTTCTGCACCTCTTTCTATGTTTTGGGTTTCCCGGTCAATATGGCTTTTAAATAGGGGTAATTCAGAAGCATAACCAATTTCACGGGCGGCCCATTCCAGGCTGACTGCGCCTATATATCCTTGGGTGACTCCCATTGATGTGGGTTGAACTAAAATGCGATCGCTATTATTTACCAACTGGGTTAGCAATTGTCCTAGTTCCCCCGGCTGGACTTCTGGTTTTGGGTTCCTTGCGATCGTCATAGCTATTGTACTACTATACTGATATGGTTTTTAAAAACTTCTGTGCCCACCCATATACTATCCTATATGGGGCATTTCGGCAAGGCTATTCTATCTGTTAGGAGGGACCGTGATTAAAAGCAGACCAGTTGTTTAGGTTAAATTATAGCAATTATCTACAGGAGTATTATCAAATGAACGCCGAACAAATCAATTTATTTCCACCTAGTCAAAATACGCCAAATACCAAAATTGAAGAATTTGTAGAATCACTAGAATTGTTAACCCAAGAAATTCAAGAACTCTACTGCTTGGATCATATTCCTTGGGTGATAGGTTATTCTGGCGGTAAAGATAGCACAGCCACATTACAACTAATTTGGAATGCGATCGCCAAACTACCCCCAGAAAAACGCCATAAGAAAATTCATGTAATTACAACAGATACCTTAGTTGAAAATCCAGTAGTCTCAGCGTGGGTTCGTAATTCTCTAAAAACTATTGAAATAGCGGCTAAAAAACAAGAACTACCCTTTAAGCCTCATTTACTTCAACCAGAATTAACAGAGACTTTCTGGGTAGGCTTAATTGGTAAAGGCTATCCAGCGCCAAGGGGTAAGTTTCGTTGGTGTACTGATAGGCTCAAAATACAACCTTCTAACCGATTTATTCGTGATGTTATACGAAAAAGCGGTGAAGCTATTTTAGTTCTGGGAATTAGAAAAGCTGAAAGCAAAAGTCGTGCCATCAGAATGGAGCAATATGAGAAGCAGAGAGTCCGTGCTCATCTAAGCCCTAATATGAACTTACCTAATTCCTTGGTTTATAGTCCAATTGAGGATTGGGAAAATGACGAAGTTTGGCTTTATTTAATGCAGTGGCAAAATCCTTGGGGACACAGTAATAAGGATCTTTTTACTATGTACAAAGGTGCTAGTGCAGACAATGAATGTCCTCTAGTGGTCGATACTTCTACCCCAACTTGTGGAAGTTCTCGTTTTGGATGTTGGGTATGTACACTGGTTAGCCAAGATAAATCACTGTCAGCGATGATTCAAAATGATCAAGAGAAAGAATGGTTACTTCCCCTGCTTGATCTTCGTCGAGAATTGGATGTTGATGAAAGTCGCCATAGAAGAGATTTTAGAAGAAGAAGTGGTATAGTCCAGCTTTATGAAAGAAATTTAGAAGGAGAAGTATCTGTAGAGCCAATTCCTGGACCTTTTACAAAAGAATCTAGGGAATATTGGTTAAGGCGACTTTTGACAGTTCAACAACAGGTTCGTAAAAATGCACCGCCTGATATGCGGGATATCACCCTAATTCAACCGGAGGAACTTAGCGAAATTCGGAGGATATGGTTAGAAGAAAGACACGAATTTGATGATAGCTTACCGAGAATTTATCAAGAGGTAACAGGAGAACCTTTTGAAGACCCGCGTCCTGGTAATAATGCTATGTTGGGTGTAGATGAATGGCAGATTTTGGAGGAACTCAGCGAAGGAGATATGATGTATTTAGAACTAATGACGAAACTGCTGGATACTGAACGACAGTATAAAACGATGTCGCGGCGTACCGGAATCTATGATACCTTGGAAAGATGCTTTGAAACCAGTTCAAGATCGCAATCAGAAGCGATCGCAAATGCTCACTATCAGCGGAACCTGAAACAAGCAGCTAAGGAAGGAAAAGTTGAAGATATCAAAAAAATTGTCAATGGTGAAAAACCCGAACCTCCCCAACAACTAAATTGGGCGAGTCTCAAATTTAGTTAGGGCTGATGTATTAAGATACTGTAGGGGTTAGTTATCCTGTGATTTGTGATGGGTCACAGGTGGGATTAATCCTGTAGGATGAAAATTGATGTCTTACTCAATAAGTTGTTTATTTCTGCCTCGACTCTATTAACCTTTACGGAAACTGCTATTCTGTGATTTTCCTGGAATTGACTCTGCAAAACTTCGGCCCCTATCGCGGTAAACAAGTGATTAACCTGCGTCCGCAAATTACTGGTGAAACGGTCAGTCCTATTGTCCTACTTGGAGGGATGAATGGAGGGGGAAAAACTACGCTAATGGATGCTATGCGTTTGGTTTTTTATGGTGCGCGCGCCCAATGTTCGACTAGGGGAAATATTGCATATTCTGATTTTCTGAAACAGGCGATTAATAAACATACGCCGCCCCATGAACAAACTTGCGTTGAACTATTATTTGAACATATTTTAGAGAATAAACAGGTGGAATTCCGCATACAAAGACGCTGGAATAGAAATCTGAAAAATGGTAAGGATACTTTGGGTATTTTAATTGATGATTGGCCGGATAAGGGTTTGGTTGAAACTTGGGATGAACGGGTTGAAGATTTCTTTCCTTTGGGAATTTCTAATTTGTTTCTATTTGATGGGGAACAGGTGAAGGAATTGGCGGAATTAGACAGTCCTCCGACTACGGTTATCCAGGCTATTCAGTCGCTTTTGGGGCTGGAATTGGCTGAACGTTTATCGGTGGATTTGAATATTTTGGTGAGTCGGAAACGTAAGGAGTTGGCTGAGGTTTCTGAGTTGGCTACTTTGGAGGAAATTGAGTCGAGATTAAATGAACAAATAGCAGATTTAGAAAAGGCAAAGTTGGAGGTTTTGCGAGTTGATGGGGAGTTGCAAAAAGCCCATAAACGAGAAAAAGAAACTCGTGATAAGTTTCGGACTGAAGGGGGTAAACTAGCCCAAGATAGAGACCAAATTGAAGCACAATTACACAAGGAACAAGAGAGGTTAAATGGCAAGCGCGATCGCCTCAGAGAAATAGCGGCGGATATGTTGCCTTTGGGATTAATTCAGCCTCTGTTACATAGGGCAAAATTGCAGGGTGAAAAGGAAATCAGTGATCACAAAGCCAGAATTGCGCGGGAGGTGGTGGCGGAACGCGATCGCCGATTATTCGACTATTTAAAAACTCTGGATTTAGGAGAGATTACTTTGGATAAAGTTCGGAGTTTTTTGGAGTCGGAGAGTTCCCAAAATTCCGATGAGTATTTACGGGAAGTTTGGTTAGATATGGATGAAATTACTCTCCGACAGCTTACCAGTGTCCTGGAACATCAACTGCCTAATCAAATTAGTCAAACGGAGTCTTTAAAACAGGAGCTGATAGGCATTCAAGAGACGATTGTAGCTAAGGAAAGACAGCTAAATGTGGCGGCACCCCCGGAGGTTTACGAAGAACTGTTAAAGGCCGTTTCTGATGCGGCGGCGGATGTGGCGAAGGTGAAAAATGATTATGATCAAGCTATAGGTCAGCGCGATCGCTATGAGGCTATGGTGGAAAAAACTAAAAAAGAATTGTCGCAATATAGCCAGGTGACTATCGATCGCAAAAATGCCAACCACATTATCCAAACTTCCGAAAGGGTACAGCAAACTTTAGTACAATTTCGGGAAAAGTTGACTCTCCGAAAACTTAATAAATTGGAAATAGAAGTCACTGAATGTTTCCGCTATCTTCTCCATAAATCAGACCTAGTTCATCGAGTGGTTATTGCTACCCAGGATTTTAGTTTGTCTCTGTATGACCCCCAAGGTCAACCCGTCCCCAAACATCGCTTATCTGCAGGGGAAAAACAACTATTGGCGATCGCTTTTTTGTGGGGTCTAGCGCGGGTTTCTGGTCGCCAGCTTCCTGTTGCTATTGATACCCCCCTGGGAAGGCTAGACTCTTCTCACCGCTACAACCTAATTGAACGATATTTTCCCTCCGCCAGCCATCAGGTAATTTTGCTATCTACAGACACAGAAATTGGCGAACCCGAATTAAAAAGCCTGCGAGAACAAGATGCGATCGCCCGTGAATATTTACTCAAATATGACCCCAAACAAGGACATACAACTATTGTACCTGGTTATTTTATCAACAATTAACTTTGATGGGTTTGTAGCCAAATTTCTAAACTCACTAATAACCAGAGTTTTATGCCAAATTTTTGATAAGCCGGACTTTGTGGATTAAAAAATTCTTTAATAAACTTTTGGTTAATATAGGGGGCGATCGCCGCATTTTTATTTAATAATAATGCCTGGGTGCGTTGTTTCCAATGGTGGTAAAACCATGAACCTACAGGAACCCGCATCCCACTTTTAGGGCGATAAATAATCGATGCTGGTAATATATCAGTCACCGCTGCTTTTAACACTGCTTTCTCATTAGCAGCAGAGAGTTTATATGCTGGTGGCACTTGTAAACTTAGGTCAACAATTCGCTGATCAAATAATGGCGATCGCCCTTCTAAACCCGCCGCCGAGGTCATATTACTGACTTTGGTTAAAATATGGTCTGCCCCCTTAAATTTAATATTAATTAGCATCAATCGATTTAAATATTCGTTGGCGGCATTTAAGTCGGGTTCAAACACTGAAGGCGCATCTTTCACCTGCTGCCAAATTTCTGGTTTCATAAGTTCCGGTAAATGGGGATAGCATTTTTTAAAAGACTCTAAATAGGTGGTCAGACGATTAGGAAAATGGTTGTAAATATTCCCATACAATTCATAGAGTAACATCGGCTTATTTTTCGGACCGCCAAAACAGGGGTCGCCTCCTTCCCCGTTTAAAATAACTCCGACATCCTGTTTAGCTACCTGTCCTAATAAATAGTTAGGAACCGTCAGAGGATCACCAATGGGGTCGTCTAAATTTGCCATAGTAATTGCTAGATTATCCCATACACTTTCTGGCTTTATTTCCAGAATATGATGCTGAGTTTGGCAATGTTCGGCTACTAAATTGGCAAATTCTAATTCGTTGGGATATTCAGCACCAAAATGGATAGAATAAGTATGGACTTGATGCTGATGAAATTGACTTGCTAAAGCTGTAATAGCACTAGAGTCTAATCCCCCTGATAAATAAGTGCCGACAGGTTCCCCAATAGGTAGGGATTCTTCCACTACTTCATTAAGAAGCGATCGCAATTTTTGGCTGTAATATTCTAAGGGTTGATCGCGATCGCCTATTTGTTCTTCAGGTTGCCAATAAACTTGTATTTCTGGAGATTTCCCCGCGTCTGACCATTGGTGTATTGTCCCCGGACGTACTTCTTTTACCCCTTCCCAGATGGTTTGTTCTCCCGGAATAAACGCACAAGAAAGATAGTCTCGTAAAGCTAGATAATCTAATTGCTGGGGATGAAATTTCCCTAGGGTTGACAGACGAGGTGCTACCCGCAAAATACCTTCGTTAATTGTATAGTATAGATTTCTCGCACCTACAGGATCTCGCCCTAGCCACAGTCGCCGTTGGCTTCTATCCCAAATTACTAAGGCAAACATTCCTTGTAACTCCGAGAGGACTTGGGGAATATTATCCCTGCTGTCTAAATGGTCTAATAATTCCTCAATATCCCCGTTAATTAAACTACTGTCCCCTACTATGACAAATCGCTGCTTTAAGCTGATAATTGGCTGGGTTTGGTAAATGGCAATTGTCTCCTCTTGCCAAGTTATTTCATCCGATGGAGTGATATAATTACCTAAACTTACCCACCAATTTGGCCGGATTTCTGGCCCTGGTAATCTTTGACGATGACGAGGTTTCAAAAGCTGCCAGGATGATAAAAAAGACATATTCTGCTCCAAGTTGCATTTTAGCCGAAATTCCTTCACAGGGGTTGACAAATTGGTGCAATTTGTGGGATTATTTAAGTGTAATGCTTCATAATAGAAATCTAACCGTTTTTTAAAAAATTGGCAATATTCCCATTATCTAAAAAGTATAGCACAAGTCCACCCCAAAAGCTACCCCCTCCCAGAAAAAGGCGATTTTTTTAACATTTCTTAACTTTTCTTTACAAAACTTCATGAAATTAGGTTAACGGCAATTTTTGGGTCATCAAAGCGATCGCCCCAACCATAATCTGATGTTCACATACTTGAATGCGCTGATGGAGAGTTTCGGGGGTATCTTGGGGTAAAACGGGGACAGCCGCTTGCATCAAAATCGGGCCGCTATCAACAGCCAACTCGACAATATGAACCGTGCATCCTGTTATTTTAACTCCCGATTCTAAGGCTTGTTCAACGCCACGAATACCGGGAAAACTGGGCAATATGGCGGGGTGTAGGTTAATAATTTGGTGAGGAAAAGCGGTCACCAAAACCTGGGTAGCAATTCGCATCCATCCCGCAAATACAACTAAATCAAGATCATATTGATTGAGGGTATCAACAACCTGCTGATCAAAACTTTCTCTAGTGGGGTAGTCGCGGTGGTTAACCAGAATAGTGGGAATATCAAACTTTTCGGCGCGTTGTTTAACCTTAGCCTTGGGGTTATTGTAAACTAAAACCTGTATTTGGGCGTTAAGTTGTCCATCGCGTATTTTTTGGGCAATTACTTCAAAATTACTGCCACTACCGGAAGCCAAAACCCCTAATTTGATGGGTTTTCCGGGAATAAATAGGGGGTCAGGTAAGGGGGGATAAATTAGATAGGGTGTAGAATCAATGGGGTTTTGATAGGGAATCATGGATTTAAGCAATGATATCGCTGCTGTGGCTAGAAGAATTCCGGCACTTGAGTAAGTATACGCGAAACGGGAATAGGTTAGGCGAAATATTCAACCCAACCTACTACCAAAGCTGGGGAAAGATTATGCGATCGCCGAATTATCCCATTGCAAATAGGGCAACTTAGCAGCAGTAGCGCCGATTTGGTCACTATTAGCAATCAACTGACCGCAATTATCCCAACTACCATTAATAAAAGACTGTCGCGATCCTTCATTCATGTTCACATCAATAGTTAGGTCGCCGCCGTGAACTTTCAGCGACCCCAGATCCATGATAATTTCAACTTGGGAATTTTGCTGTAATAACTGTTGTAATTGTGTGACCGCCTCTGGTGTAGCCGTGACACAGGGAACTCCGATCGCCACGCAATTACCCAAAAAGATTTCCGCGAAACTTTCCCCCACAATGGCTTGAATGCCCCATTTTGCGATAGCTTGGGGGGCGTGTTCTCGGGAGGAACCACAGCCAAAATTTTCATTAACCACCAAGATATTAGCACCTTGATATTGTGGGAGGTCAAAGGGATGGTTTCCGTTTAATTGTTGACGGTCATCAGCAAATACTTGTTGTCCTAAACCATCAAAGGTTACACAGCGTAAAAACCGGGCGGGAATGATGCGATCGGTGTCAATATCACCACCAACTAAGGGGATACCGCGTCCTGACACCTTGTGAATTTTACTCATGATTTTTGACTAGGAAGATTCCGATTAGTTAACAAGAGGAAATAAGGAGAGTTCCCCCCTACCCGGTTGCATCAGGTAATGGGGGTACTAATTAACTAGGCTTCGATTAACTTACGAACATCGGCAACTTTTCCGTTAACCGCCGCCGCGACTACCATGGCGGGACTCATTAATAATGTGCGTCCGGTAGAGGAACCTTGACGGCCTTTAAAATTGCGATTAGAAGAAGATGCACTAATTTGGTTTCCCTGTAACTTGTCAGGGTTCATAGCCAAACACATAGAACACCCGGCTTCTCGCCACTCAAAACCTGCTTCTCGGAAGATTTGATCAAGTCCTTCAGCCTCAGCGGCTTGTTTAACTCTTTCGGAACCGGGAACTACAAAGGCTTTCACCCCGGCGGCGACTTTGCGACCTTGGGCAAATTTAGCCGCCTCCCGTAGGTCGGTTAAGCGTCCGTTGGTGCAACTTCCGATAAAGCAAACATCAACTTTGGTTCCCTCAATGGGAGTTCCGGGGGTAAACTCCATATAGCGGTATGCTTCTGATGCGATCGCCTGATCGCTGGGGGGGAGATTTTCCGGTTTAGGGATGACCTCATCAACGCCAATACCCTGTCCGGGAGTAATTCCCCAAGTGACGGTGGGGGGAATATCAGCAGCATCAAAAGTTACCACATCATCATAAACCGCATCGGCATCACTGCGAATTTGTTGCCACCAGGCGATCGCTTTATCCCAATTTTCGCCTTTGGGTGCAAAATCGCGGTCTTTGAGATAGTCAAAGGTGACTTGATCGGGGTTAACATAGCCACAACGTGCGCCACCTTCAATAGACATATTGCAAACAGTCATCCTTTCTTCCATTGACATGGCTTCAATGGTGGTGCCGGCGTATTCGTAAGCATAACCCACGCCGCCTTTAACTCCCAATTGGCGAATCACATGGAGGGTGACATCTTTGGCGTAGACCCCTGGGGGGAGTTGGCCGTTAATTTCAATGCGACGAACTTTGAGTTTTGATAAGGCTAGGGTTTGGGAAGCGAGGACATCCCGAACTTGGGAAGTACCGATACCAAAAGCGATCGCCCCAAAAGCGCCGTGGGTCGAGGTGTGGGAGTCTCCACAGGCGATCGTCATTCCCGGTTGAGTCAGGCCTTGTTCCGGTGCGATTACATGGACAATGCCTTGATTACCCGAACCGATATTATAAAATCGGATCTTGTGTTCCGCACAGCTTTTTTCTAAGGCTTGCATCATCTCCTCAGCCAGGACATCCACAAAGGGACGGGCCTGATTTTCCGTGGGGACGATATGATCCACCGTGGCGACGGTGCGTTGTGGGAATAGGACTTTCAATTGGCGATCGCGTAACATCGCGAAAGCCTGGGGACTTGTCACCTCATGGATCAGGTGTAGACCAATGAAGAGTTGAGTCTCACCGGATGGTAGGGTTCCCACTGTATGGAGGTCCCAAACTTTATCAAATAGTGTTCCTTTGCTCATAAAACCATCGGTTAATCGGCGTATCCAACGCGCTGATATATCTGCCCTATTTTAACCTGTTTGGGAACGGTGGTAAAGCGGGGCGACGGCTCGACCCCCTCAAATGCCCTAATTTCCAAACTATCTGAGGTTTTAGCCCCCGATCACTTTTCCGATTTGCTATAATAGAGTTAACAAAAGAGCGCTCTCCCCCCTTGATTCTGGATAGAGCGCTCAGTCCCCAATATTTTGATCACAAGGGTATAATACCACAATGAGTAAAAGTGCGATCGCCACCGCTGCTAACAGCCGGTTGGGGTTTTATTCTTCCCCTTTGGTAGAGCCAGAAACCCCCAAAATTTCCCCTCTCATTTCTCAATCCATCAAAATCGAAAATATTGATACTATCGGCCCCGGCAATACCCCGCGACTCGTTTATAAAACTTCCGCTGGTCGTTGCAGTCGTCTCGTATCTAAAGCTGATTTTGCTAGGGTTTGGTCTTGTTTTCTGTCAATTCGAGGCGTAAAACATTCCCGAATTTTGGAGATTAACATCACCGACCACAGCTTAATTATCCAGACCAATCAAGGCACGGTTGCCGTCGATAAAAACCAGGCTAAAATGTTCCTATCTCGCTATAATCGAGTAGCCCTAGAACCTCTACAAGTGCGCCTAATCCCCCAAGGTGCAGTAGTTTGGAACCCCGATCATCATACCCTATCCTTAGTAAAATCGGGAGGATGTACCTGTGAAGATTGGCGGTATCGGCAAACCATTTGCAAACATCAAATTGCTGCCCAATTGTGTCAGATGTCATCTAATTAATTAAATTTATATCTCCCAGTAGTTAAAAAATACTATTGGGGGATATTTTATGATATAATTAAATGGGGTTTCTGATGCTTTCTACTAATGCCGAATAATCCAGGTCGCCCAAATCTAAATTGGTGATTGCCTGTGCGATTATCTCTTGCACCCCCGATAGTCCGGCGACATTTAACTGAGAGGCGATCGCTTCATTGATAAACAAATTAGTATCCTTTAACAGGTGCTTAGTCGGAAAATTGGGATCGGCATAATTCCCATCAACCATGCGTTGTAGCTTTTTATCAAAGGTCGGCGCATATAACGCACTATCCCGGAGAATTTTCATAAAAATTTCAACATCTGCACCCTGACGCTGAATAAAGCTGAGACTCAAGCCAAAGGCCGCCGTGAGGGACGCAATTAGTTGATTGAGGGCTAATTTCACAGCCGCCGCCGCACCGACTTCCCCAATTAGCATCGCCTCCCCCAGGGGTGCAAGGACTTTCTCCCACCGTTGCAACTGTTCGCCAGTTCCCCCCACCATAATCTGAAGTGTACCGGATTTTACCTGGGGAATGCTACCCAAAACCGGAGCCTCCATATACTCCCCCCCTACAGCAACTATTTTGTCTCTGATGGCTTGGCTTTCCCGTGGGCCAATAGTACCCATTTGGATGGCGGCGCGACCCCGCCAGTGTGGGCGAATATCAGCGGATAGTACCGTATTTTCAATGGCGGGCGCATCTGCTAACATCAAAATAGTGCAATCACAAGAGGCGATCGCATCTTTTACCGATGAGGCGATCGCTACTCCCCTATCCTCAAGAGGCTGTAATTTAGTAGCAGTGCGGTTATAGGCGACTACATCTAATCCCCCCTCCAATAGTCGCAGGGCGATCGGTCCTCCCATAAGTCCGGTTCCAATTAATCCAACTTTCATGAGCATCAATAACTTATTTGCAGTTATTGTATATCTTAATGATTGCCCAATTATTCCAATCAGACATTAACCAATAATATTTTCAAAACTATTTGATTATAGACTACAATATGGGTAAGTGCTGACAGCAGGTTTTGCCAATGCTCACCCCTAAACCATAACGATCATATCAATGGGTAAATAGAAATCACTAGGAATATGTCAAGATTTAATCATGTCTAACCTATTTAATTCTGCTAGTTCCCCCGCTATTATTGAAGCTGTCGAAAAGCTGGGATATCGCGTCAGTAGCGCTGATGTCGCCATTCAAGCTGGCCTTGAAGTTAACCTCGCTCAACAGCAACTTTTAGCCCTAGCATCAGAAGCCGGAGGACACCTACAAGTAGCTGAGTCTGGGGATATTGCCTTCCTATTTCCCCAGAATTTTCGCGCTGTCATGCGAAATCGATATTGGCGGTTAAGAGTTTATGAATGGTGGCAAAAAGTCTGGCGAATACTATTTTATTTAATTCGCATTTCCTTTGGGATTATGTTATTGGTGTCCATAGTCCTAATTTTTATAACCATTGCAGCGATTCTATTTTTTGGCGATTCTAATCGCAACGGTGGCGGTGGCGGCGGTGGTGGCGGCGGTTCCCGTGGTCGCGGCCTCATTTTTATTCCCCACTTTTGGTTTCACCCTAACTCCTTCTCATTCCTGAGTTGGGATAATGGCAATTATTATCGCCAGCAACAGAAGATTACCAAGAAACAGAATAAAGAGAAAATGAACTTCTTTGAAGTCGTGTTTTCTTTCCTGTTTGGAGATGGCAACCCTAACTATAATTTAGAAGCACAGCGTTGGCAGGAAATCGCCACAGTAATTCGCAATAATCAAGGTGCAGTAGTAGCTGAACAAATTGCCCCTTATTTGGATAATTTGGGTAACGCATATTCCCAGGAATTTGAGGACTATATGCTGCCAGTTTTAACTAGGTTTAACGGACAGCCAGAAGTGAGTCCCCAAGGACAGTTAGTATATCATTTTCCCGAATTACAAACCACTGCCACTAAATATCGACCCCAACCCGTCCCCGCCTACCTCAAAGAAAATAATTGGAAGTTTAGCAATGCTACTTCTAATCAGTTAATGTTAGCAGCGGGTTTAGGTGCGGTTAATTTCGTCGGCGCATTGATTTTAGGTCATTTACTAGAAGATGGCGCAATAGCAGCACAAATGGGTGGCTTAGTGGCATTTGTGGAGATAATTTATCCCCTACTTTTTGCCTATGGTGCGGGTTTTATGATTGTCCCTTTAATTAGATATTTTTGGGTACAGTGGCGCAATGGTAAAATCGCCGTGCGTAATGAATACCGCCAGTCTCATGCGATCGCCTTAAATCAAGCTGATGATACCCTTCAACAAAAGTTAAAATATGCCCGAAAATTCGCCGCAGAAACCGTCATTAGCAATCAGGATTTGGCTTATACCACAGAAACCGATATGCTTGACCAAGAAGCTGCTAACGCTGATAAAATTGATGCAGAATGGCAGAAACGTCTCAACCAATCTGATGGGAAATCCACCTAAAAACTCTAGTCTACAATCGATTCTGAAAACATCATCTCAAACACCTGACGACGTTTTTTTGGTGAATCAGGCGTTAGGTAACTCCAGAGTGTTTCCCAGTAGAAAAAACATACACCATCTAAATGGCGATCGCGTACTTCTTGCACCTGTGCAGCAATCTCCTTAATCGCCACAGGATTATGCAAAGTACCGCTTAAAATACCGATACTTAGGGGAACTTTTTGTTGAGTAGTAATCAGCGAATGGTGTTCCAGTTCTTTGATAAATCCTTCTAAGCTATTGCGATAAACTTGTAACACAACTTCATCTATCCAGCCACGATTGACCCAAGTTAACCAATCCTGTAAATAAACATTATAGGTAAATTCGTATGGATTAGGAGATAGGGAAACAATACAATCAGGTTTCGTGGCTTTAATAGTTGTAACTAAATGTTCAATAAAGTCAGTAATTTTGTTAGAACGCCACCGCCGCCATTCCGGGTCTTGGGGATTATCTGGGGGAGATTTTCCCTGATGTTCCTGTTTGTAAAGGCTGACCGTATAGGGGTCATAACCAAACTCAACCGGAATACCGAAATGATCATCAAGTTGAATACCATCTATATTGTATTTCATCACCACTTCTATGATTAAATCTTCCAGAAATCTCTGGACTCCTGGATGTAAAGGATTTAGCCAAACATTGCGAATCGGACTTAATAGCAACAGCCTCCGAATTTGATTAAATAATCTGGCATTAACCGGCTCTGGTTCCGTGGTATATCTAGGAAGTATTAGCCTACCATCTTTGGTAGTTGTTACCCATTCGGGATGTCTCTTGACTAACTGAGAATTGATGGGAGCCATAAAACCATATTCTAACCAGGGAATTACTCGTAATCCGCGATTATGTCCTTCGATGACAATTTCCGACAGGATATCTCGTCCTAGTCGGCTGATATGTAGTAGAGAATCTTGGGATTGTCCGGTGACTCTGCGACTGACTGCACTCTTAAAAAATGTCGTGCCTCGGTTCCAAATTACTGGGTAAACTGTGTTAAAATTAAGGGTAGATAATTGGTCTAGGGCGCGGTTTATTCCCCAGGGAAAAAACAGAACTCCGCTGCTAACATTGGTTATCCATACTCCCCGAATTTCCTGTTCCGCACTAACGGCTGTTTGGTGTATGGTGACAGGCGGAATTGCGGCTATGGTTAATCCACAGGTTATTAAAATTATCAGGATTACCCGGATTAAAGATTTAGACAAATTTAGGGGTTTCACGGATTTGATAATTTTAGGCATTCAAGGGGTGGTGATTTAACCGAAACTCGAAGAAGCAAAGATAGCGATATCTGTAGATGTTCTGCCATCAACTGTGCTATAACTACTGGTAGTGTCATCTGACCACTTAGTAGAGTTTAAGTTAAATTGTCGGCTGAGAATTTGTAAGAGTTTGGCTGGTGGTAATGATTCTAATTCGACAAAATTTCCGGCTTCTAACCATGCTATTTCTTCCGGTGATAGGGTGGTGCGAATTTCGGAAGAGATGGCTTGTGATTGTGCCTCGAATGTCTCAGAATTACGGATAAAGAAACCTTTACTATTTAAAACTTGTTGGGGTGTTAAACCTACGTCATAAATAGGTATAGTAGTGTTGGCAAACCATTGAGGGGTATTCCGCAAATGATGGGTTAAGGAGACACCCCGAATAGTAGCGTCATGGACGGCATAAACTACTAATTCGGCATTGCGTTTAGCCATTTCTAAGATGGTGGAAAAAATATTTTCAGGGTATCCAGTAATACTGACAATTGCACAATTGTGATTGAAGTGAAAGTTATTAGCAATTAAAAATTGAGCGATCGCCGAATTATCACACACCATCAGGCGATCGAAACTATAGGAGGTAATGTCAGGACTAAGCACAGCATTACTCTCTGATTGTTTGGGAGGTGGTAAGAGTTTACCTATGGGACCATTAACTACACTCCAGAGATTTAACCAAGTATCTAATTCTGTTGATGCCATCGGAAATTTGTCAACAGCATGACTAAGCATTTGACGACGACTCTCTCCTATATATATCATAAATAAACCCAGACCTACACTCAGTAGGAAAATTATAAATCTGATACTGTTGGGATTGATAATCAGCAATATTACTGATGCAAATATCTCAAATAAACCGATAAATTGCAAAAATCTCGCCTGTTGTTTACGCAATGATACGGTTTGATTTTCTGACTTTATTTGTGCCGACAATATCTTCAAAGTTATGAACGAAACCAGGAGTGGCACAGAAAATAAAATAGTTACCCAAAAATATATAATCAGGAATAGTATGGCGTATGGATAGGGGGTAAATTTCTTCTTTCGGCCTAATTTGCGTTCAAAAAAGTAGATTAATTGTTTTTTGGTGAATAAAAGATTCCCCGGACCTGAAACTGATTCAATATATTTCTGAAAGCCGGGGTCACTAAAGGGAGAACCTGTTTTAGGTTCAAATACAAATTGATGTCCGCAACTTTTACATCTGCCACCATAGGCGGTGCGTTCTTTAAAGTTATTCTCGATACCACAATTGATACACTTCATAATCTGATTGTTTGATAATTAAACCTGGCAGCCAATTGATTTTAACTTAAATATCTACCTGCTGGGTTAAGAGAATATTATAATCTTCCCGTTGGCGAATTAACTGATGTTTTCCCTGTTTTAGTAAGACCTCCGCTGGTCGAGGTCGGTGCAGAAAGTGGGAAGACATGGCGTAACCATAAGCGCCACAGTCTAAAATAGCGAGGATATCTCCCCGTTTAAGTTGCGGAAGTTGGCGATTTTTTCCCAGATAGTCGCGGGAGTAGGTTGTATTCCCACAAACATCAGTAATATAATGGTTGGGTGTATCAGAAAATGGCACAATTTCTCGATAATTTCCATAGACTGAGGGAACGGATAAATTAGCAACTGTGGTATCAACTCCCACTATCTGTTTTGGAGATTGCCATTTAGTTGAGACTACTTGAGTTAATAGGGTTCCACAGGAGGCGATCGCCGACCTTCCTGGTTCAATAATTAAATCAATTTCTCGGTCAAGTTGATTAAGTTCTGCCGTGATTTGTTCCCCGAACAATTGCCAATCAAAGGCTGATTTTTGGTGTTGATAGGGGTAGCCAAAACCACCGCCAAAGTCCAGATATTGCCAATCTGGTAACTGCTGACCGATAGCTAACAGGGGTTTAATAACCTGGGTAAAAGAGGAAGTTGCATTAGTGCCAGTGCCGCGATAAAAATGCAGTCCGCTAATTTTTAAGCCAGCAGATGAGGCTATTTTGATGGCTTCTGGAAATTCCTGGGGATTAACACCAATGCGACTATCACCATTAATTTTCGGCAGATTTAGCCGAAATCCTAACTTAGGCAAAAAATCAGGTTTTAGTTGTTGGAAAACTTCCCCAAATAGCTGGAGTTGGTCGAGACTGTCTAAATTATAGGTAGTGATTCCCCAGTTTAATAATAATTGAAACTCCCGGTGATTTAAATTACTGCCACTATAAACTATTTGCTGGGGATGAAAGCCAGCTTTGAGTCCTAAAAATGCGTCTCCTGGTGTATTGGCGTGGAGTCCCCAGTTAGCCTGTTGAAAAATCTTGAGTAAGGCAATACTGCCATTGGTGACACTAGCGAATTTAAAGCGAGTTTTTGGATAGTTAACAGCCCCACCAATATGGTTAATTGTCTCCTGGAGAATCTCAGCATCATATACATACAGAGGCGAACCATATATATCTAGTAGTTTTTGCGCTAAATCGGCAGAAAAAGGCAAGTTTTGAGACTGGTTAGGGTTGATGGTTTTGGCTTCAGTGATATTCATTAATTATTAATGTGATTTAACTGCTGTTATTTAACGATAAATTCTGATTGGCTTAAAATACGATCGCCTAAAAACATTTCCACCTGCCAAGTTCCCGGTGGTGAAGTCGGACCCAACTGATGCCGACAGCGAGTATTCCAGACATTCTTATCAATTGTACGAGTTTGATAGCGATTTTGGTGGGCGAGTTGACCTAAAGGATTAATCCAATTACATCCTAATTCTAGTTGACGACCCTTGGGAGTTTGTTGTAACCTAACTTGATAGTAAACTGTGGGGGAGTTCTGACGGTCTATGATGTCAAAATGACTAACCCGGTCGAATCGTTCTAAGGTCAAACGGCTTTGATTTGGGTTAGCATAAACTTGGGCGATCGCCTGTTGTTGTTGATAAAACCACAGGGAACCGCCACCGACAATAGCTACAGAAGCTAATCCCAATCCTATCATCAAGATTCGGTTTCGCTTGGTTTCTGCCGCCAAGACTTCCCGACGGCGAACCTGCATCAGCGCCTGATCAAGATTTTCAGTAGGTAAATTTAATTACTCCAGAATTTCTTGGACCTGTTGGCGATCGAGTTCAGTTTCCTGCATTTGCGATAGGCGTTCAACCTCAGCAATCACCTGATCTAACTGTTGTTGAGTAAGTTTATTATTCATGTTGTCGGGTAAAATCAGCTAAAACAATCGAAAATTCATATTTGATTACAACTTCAATTGACAATTAGCAAATTCCAGAGACTTAACAACTGATATCCTAAACAAATAGTATTAATATCTGTGGCATCCTTGAAACAATCATCAAGTTACTGGCAACTATTGCCCTATGTTCGTCCCCAGTCACGAACGATCACCAAAGCCCTAACCTGTACCCTCGTGTTTACCGCATTTTGGCCGCTATTAGCTTGGCTAATGGGTCAAATAGCCGGATATATTGGTCGGGGGATGTAGAAGCGATCGCCCAAATTGCTGGGGTTGCTGCCATTATATTTCTAATTCGGGGAACTGTCCAATATGGTCAAGATACCCTGATGGCCAAAGCAGCCTTAAGCATCGCCCTAGACCTGCGAAAACAAGTATATAGTCATCTTCATCGGCTAAATGTTGGTTACTTTGAAACCGCCAAAACCGGAGACTTATCCTATCGTCTCACCGAAGATATAGATAAAATTGGCGAAGTCATTAACAAATTATTTCATCAATTTATCCCCTGCATTTTGCAGCTAATAGTCGTTCTCGGCTATATGCTTTATCTGAACTGGAAACTAACCCTAGCCACCCTAATTATTGCCCCTCTGATGGCGCTATTAATTGGCTGGTTTGGGGAAAAACTCCTCGCCTTTACCCGCCAAAGTCAAACCCGTATTTCTAACCTTTCCGCCCTCTTGACGGAAGTATTTAGCGGCATCCGTTTAGTGCAAGCCTTCGCCGCCGAAGATTACGAAATATCTCGATTTTCCCTAGAAGCAGAACATAACCGACAGGCGAAATTTTTGGCGGAAAGAATTAAAGCCCTACAGTTTGTAGTAGTGGGGTTTTTGGAAGCTATGAGTGTAGTCTTTTTGTTTTTCTTAGGAGGCTGGCAAATTTCCCAAGGTCAGCTAACCGGAACAGGTTTTATTAGTTATGTGACCGCCGTAGCTTTATTGATTGATCCGATTGCTTTAACCACCAGTAATTATAGTGATTTCAAACAGGGAGAAGCCTCCTGCGATCGCATTTTTGAACTATTCGCCATTCAGCCAAACGTCATAGAAAAACCTGATGCGATCGCCCTTCCTCACGTCAAAGGAAAAGTTGAATATCGTCATGTCAGCTTTACCTATCCCACCTTTACACAAAACAGCCATAATTACAGCCAAGATTCTGCCCCTAATAAGCCCGTTCTCGTCGATTTTAATCTCTTAGTAGAACCAGGGCAAATGGTAGCCTTAGTCGGTGCATCAGGGGCCGGAAAAAGCACAATTGTTAGCCTCCTCCCTAGATTTTATGATCGCCAACAGGGGCAAATTCTGATTGATGATATAGACATTCGAGATGTCACCCTTCCCAGTCTCCGTAGACAAATTGGCATAGTACCCCAGGAAGTGACATTATTTTCTGGTAATATTGCCCAAAACATTGCCTTTGGTCAAACTGATTATAATATTGAACAGGTAAAATCCGCCGCCCAAATCGCTAACGCCCATGATTTTATCAGCCAATTTCCCGAAGGTTATCAAACCATAGTAGGGGAACGGGGAGTCAACTTATCCGGTGGACAAAGACAACGAATTGCGATCGCCAGGGCTGTCTTATTAAACCCCAGAATCCTAATTCTGGATGAGGCGACATCATCCCTAGATTCCGAATCAGAAACCCTAATTCAACAAGCCTTAGAAAGACTCATGGAGGGTCGAACCGTTTTTATTATCGCCCACCGATTAGCCACCGTCCGCCGCTCCGATCGCATTTTAGTAGTTGAACATGGTACAATTACCGAATCCGGAACTCATACTGAATTATTAGCACTTGGTGGTCGTTATGCTTATTTCTATTCCCAGCAATTTAGCAGTTAGAGAATTGCCGAACACTATTCCTAGACTCATTCCTCCCATTCTCCTTCTCCCTAGTGCAACCATCCCGGTGGAGAATAGGAACAATTAACGGAAATCAGATCAAGTCTGTGGTAAATAGCTATTGATCTTGGTAAAATTCGAGGGGGAGATCTTGTCGGGAGTGTTCCCATAATCTCTGGCTCTGTACCCCAAGTGCCAAACCGACCTAAACAATCAATCGCGATCGCAATGGATGAACATCTTCAGCAAGCCTACTACGAAATTGTTTACAGTTTGCTTGTATACTCTCCAGAGAAATATCTGCAAGTCCTCCAAGGCAATATGGCCGTAATTGACGAGGATTTTGTGCCATTTTTACAGGAAGTTTGCCAAGTTCTTGTAGAGCGAAATTGTGAAGAAGATGCCCAACGATTAACAGAAATAGCCACTCAAATTCAAGAGTTTGGCAATGTCTCGACTCTCATTCAGCAGAAAATTCCAGCCCCACAACCCCAACCCGTCGCTCAACCTGTACCAGCAGTGGCGACCACAGCATCCTCCCAAGTTTCTGACCAACCAAAACCTGAGTTACCTGTCCTAACTCCTGAACAAATTACAGCTAAACAATCCCAAGCTGAGGAACTTTTCAAACAGGGAGTTCAACAGTTCCAAAATAATGAATTCCAGGAAGCCTTTAAATCTTGGCAAGAAGCCCTGATTCTTTATCAGGAAGTCAATAACCATCGCGGGGCGATTAATTGTTTGGGTAAATTAGGTAATATCTATCATTCTTTAGGACAATATGAACAAGCTATATCCGCCCATCAACAGTGTTTAGCTGTAGCCCGAAAAACTCAATATCCCCAGGGAGAAGCCAACGCCTACAGCAGTCTTGCCCATGTTTGCTATGCTATTGGTCAACATGATCAAGCCTTGTTTGGCTATCAGCAGGCTTTAGAAATTACCCAAAAAATTAACTATCGTTTTGGGGAGGTCAATGTGCTGGGTTCTTTGGGTCAATTATACTCTACTTTGGGGCGCTACGAAGAAGCGATCGCCCATACGAAAAAAGCCGCCGAAAAAGCCGAGGAATTAGGTTATAAATTCGGAGAAACCAGCTTTTTAGCTAGTTTGGGAAGTGCATATACTGCCATCAAACAGTATGATAACGCCACGGCAACCCACCATCAAGCCCTGAAAATTGCCCGCAGTATTAATTATAATTTTGGGGTGGCAAATAGCCTGAGTAATATGGGGATGACCTATCAAATTAAAGGAGATTTAGAGCAAGCGATCGCCTACCATAAACAGCATCTCCAGTTAACACAACAAATGCAGTCAAGCCAAGGACAAATAATCGCTTTACTCAATTTAGGCGATACCTATTATCGCCAAGGAGAAGCACAGAATGCCATTGACAACTATCAACAAGCCTTAGCGATCGCCAAAGAAACCGGAGACCTGCGCCAAGAAGTCAAAGCCCTTAATAATTTAGGTCAAACATACCAAACTATTAAAGACTTTGATAATGCGATTCAAGCCTTTGAACAAAGTTTAGAAAAAACCACACCTTTAACCCTTCCTATGCACTGTTTACTAGCAGCCAGACATCTGGGGGATATCGGCTTTTCGCAACAAAATTGGTCCTTGGCTATATCAGGTTATAGTCGAGCCATTGACACTGTAGAAAACAGTTACACAAATATTATTCCCGCCACTCATCGCCACGAAGTTACTAGGGAAGTCGCCGGGTTATATAGTCGCATGGTGCAGACCTGTATTAATGCTAATGAGCAGCAGTTAGCTTTTGAATATGGGGAACGTTTCCGCATTCAACATTTAGTCCGCTTGCTGTCTAATAATTATGCCGGAATAGATCAACAATTAACTGAACTTGTCGAAAAATATCAACGGCTTCAGCAGCAAATTGACACCCTCCATTTTCGCCGTCAGTCTGATGAAATGAAACAGTTTGCCGCAGCAGGAATTAGGATGAATAGTATTGCTATATTCCGGGCGGAAACGGCTACACTCAATGGTTTAGCCACTCAAAATGACCAATTGATTAATCAGATCCGCTCCCTAGACCCCTTCCTGGCGGGTCTGCTGCGAGTTGAACCGTGGAGTCAAGAAATCCTACAGACTTTCATACATTCTCGAACGGCTTTATTAAGTTTCTATACATCGGAAAAGTGCGCCTATATTTTTATAGTAAAACAGAGCAGTAATGATGATGCTTGGTCAGCTACAAACACCGTAGAAATTGCCCTGCATATATGTCCTGAACAACCAGGCGACAGCTTAGAAACTTGGTTGACTAATTATTGGCTAAAATTGGATATAGAAACTCCCAAAAATAGCCGCGATCGCATGAAAGATATGTTGGCAGAATTGGCTCAACGTCTGGATATAGACCGCCTAATTAGTGAACATCTTGTGGAAGTTGACGAACTGCTAATTATTCCGAATTTAGTCTTACATCGCTGTCCGTTTGTCGCTTTACCAATTGCTGGCGGCGAGGAATTTTTAGGCGATCGCTTCCGGGTCAGAATCGCCCCCAGTAGCCATATTCTCAATTTATCCCGTCAAGTTAGAGAAGCCCGCCAGTCTCAGCCTCAGTCTCCGATCACAGCATTAAACATCTCAACCCCATGGGGATTAATGGGCAATTCTCAACCTACCTCACTACTAGCAACTTATGAATGTGCAGCCTTAGCTCAACGCTATTCTATCCCCTCAGAACAGTTGCTAAATGACAATATTAACCTCAATCAGTATCAAAAATTACTGAAATCTGCCCAGGTTTTATATATCGGAAATCCCATGAGCTTTAATATGGATAATCCCCTATCCTCTCAACTCAATTTAGGCACAGAATCTATATCTCTACAAGACCTGTTCAATATGCGATCGCCCCAAATCCTAGAAGTATTCATTTCCCGCTGTCAGACCTATACAACAGCTTCAGACCAAAACCGCACCTCTTCCCTAATAGATCAACAATTCATCAACTTTAGTAGTGCCTTTCTGGGTATGGGAGCCACAACAGTTATTTATCCCCAATGGTCAGCCGGAGAAATTCCCACCGCCATTTTTAGCCAATTCTACTATCAATATCGTCAAGAATTAAGCCCCCTAGAAGCCCTAAAACAGGCTCAAATTCGACTCAGAAGTTTAACCAAAACCGAGTTAATGGAAACTTACCAGCCCGAATTAGAGAGCTATTTTGAGCAGGTGAAAACTCCCGAAAACCTGAAACAAATTAATGACCAAAAAACCATTTTAGCCAGCCTCAACTTACAAGAATTTCCTTTTGCTAACCCCTACTACTGGGCTGCATTTACCTTATCTGGGTTGGGTTAATATAAATACCTAATTATAAGATATAGCCGACCTTCCCTGAAACCCTCCTCTAATTCAGCTATCTAGCCGACTTTACCGACACAGGACACAATCAAGATTCTTTTGATCCTCATCCGGACTGAGAATCAACCCATTGAAAAATGAATTATAGAACTTGGATTAGGGGAGACCGATAATGCACGATATTAATCCTACAGTTAACTTCAGCGCCGCCGGGATGGCTGCCGAGATTTCCTCAGAGGATATGCGATCGCTTTTATATAAGATTGAGGCAGAATTGCACAAGAGCGAAGTTTATCAGATTGCTATGCAAAGCCTCCAAAAGATGTTAGGGGAAGCCGCCACTAAAGCTGAAATAGTCATCAAAGCAGTTGGTAGAGAGGCGATCCAGCTTTCTGTTAAACAGTTAATCAGACAGCAGAGAATGATGTTAGTCAGCGCCGATCAAACCGTCATTATCCCACCGCCGCAGCCTTCCGTCCATTCTCCAACACCTCAGCCCACATCTGAAACCTCCTCATCCCCGTCAAAAGTAGAAGTATCTGCCAAAAAACCCAAACCTCCAACAGATAATTCTCCCGTATCCTCACCAGAGGATCACGATAAATCCCATAGCCAATTAAAAACCCGTCAAAAAGATCCCACCCCCAAACCCAAGACCACCACAGCCAAGAAGAAAAAACCTCAAAAACTCACCCGCGCACAAGAGGCGGAAAAATCTCAAAAAAGGCGGGAAAATTGCCTGTGTCAAATTGGCAAAAAATTACAAAAAACCCGCGCCGATAAGGGCATAACCTTAGCAGAAATTCATCATCACACTCTCATCCCAGTTAAAGTTATACAAGCGATCGAAAAAGGTCAAATAGATCGCCTACCCGAAGATATCTATTTGAGAGGGTTTATATGTCGTTTAGGCAATGCTCTCGGACTTAACGGCAGTGCTTTAGCCGGATTCCTACCCACTCCCAATCCTGACCCGACCCTAGTTCGTTCGTGGTCAAAAATTGAATTAGACTCTAGGTTTTATCTGAATTCTGTTCACCTATATCTGGGTTATACCGCCATTTTAGCAGCTTCCCTGGGTGGCATTGCTTGGATAGCGGATCAACCTCTCCCAGAAACTGAATTACCCCCAGATCTACCTGAGATTAAACCCGATAGTAAATCTGAATCCGAAGCCAAATCAGCCGTACCAGGTTTAAAAAACCATCAGCAAGGTATTGTTTTAGGAGCAGATATCGCCCCACCCGAAAGAATCTCCCCAGAATTAATCCCACAGGAATTAATCAGCATGGAGTTAAGCAACTTTATTCATAACCCCTAACGGTTGTAATAAGAGTTACTTTTACGCAAATATTTATATTGCTCAGGGTCTTTAGATCCCTTAGTCACGGGATGAGTAGCTGTGGTGGCAGTTTTGTGTTCCTCCTCATCCCCTACCAAGGGAGTCGAATTTCTCAACAAATCCCGCTGAACAGCAGCCAAAGCCTGACGCACTGCTATTTTTACCTGCTCATAACAGTCCTCAGTCCCCCGCCGCTTTTGATGTAGCCATCCTTCTCTACTGCAAGCATACAGAGGTGGTAAACGGTTTAAAGCATAGGTTTCTACCTCCACCCGTTTAATATATTGAGTTAGCCGAGGAGACATCGAAACTAACTGTCGTCGGACTTCCTCAGACACTAGATCTTCCATAACATTATGGTATTTCCTGGATTTAATAGTTGCCATAATCTCAATCCCCCAAGATTTACAAAAACCCGGATTAGCCATAACTCCACCGGGCTTAATATTTGTTACCTAAGCAAAACACCCTATCAAATACTTTCACAGTTGTCTCTTATTCACTATTACAGTAAACGTCTCGCACCAATACTTTCATTTTAACACTAAATCTGTTAAGTCTTCTAGGGTTTGCAGTTCACTATCCCCCGCCAAATAGCCAATACCTCGGTGTAAATGTAGCCGAAATTGTTGTTCGAGGGTTTCCGGCGAAGTTCCTAAGCCATCCTCATAACAGCGTTGTTTGAGAGCAGTTGTTAAAATATTAGACATCTCACCCGCAAACACTCGCCAGGTTAGTTCCACATTACTATAATTAGCGATCGGCACCGGAGAAGGGGGACTCGACTCCCCAAGGGAACGACAGAAACCCCAGCGACATAAAATATTCCATTGGTCAATTTTAGTGATTCGTTTCAGTTTAATCAATTGGTCCTTAGCTGTTTCCGATAAGCGAAAACGCTCAACTGGTGATTCCATAATCTCAGTAACTCTCTAACAGTTTCTGTTAAAAGTTATACATCATTTCTGATACAGCCTACAGTATTACTACCAAATAAGTTCGCCTTTTCAAGTTTAGCATTCCTTAAATCAGCCCCACTTAAATTAGCATGACGAATTAAAGTACAACTCAAATCAGCACCAGTAAATTTAACATTACTTAAATCAGCACGAGTCAAATCAGCACCCTTTAAATTACTCTGACTTAGATTAGCACCCCGCAAACAAGCACTTCGTAAACGACTTTTACTGAGGTCAACTCTTATTAACTCAGCATCCCGTAAATCGCTGCGGTTAAAATTAACTCGTCTCAGCTTCGCTCCATTAAAATTACCTTCTGTAATATTAGCTTGATAAAAGTTGGCTCTGTATAAATTAGCACCCTTTAAATTAGCACCCTGTAAGTCCGCACCTCTAAGATCTGCACCTTCTAAATGTGCCCCTTCTAAATTACCCCCTCGCAGGTTCGCATTGCGTAAATTAACCCCCCGTAGATTAGCATGAGCTAAATTAGCCTGGTTTAACTTAGCTGATTCTAAATTGGCATTACTTAGATCTGCACCCTTTAGGTCACAGCCTTCTAAACTGGCTGCCATTAAATTAGCTTCAATTAAACAAGCCGATCGCAAATTCGCTCGTTGTAACTTAGCAGTTGTTAGACTCGCATAACTCAGATTAACCTCTTCCAGATCTGCACGTCTTAGGTCTGCTTTTACCAGACTTGCCTCTTGCAGATTCGCTCCCTTCAGATTAGCAACAGCTAATTTAGAACCGTTAAGAATAGCATGGCTTAGGTTGGCTTTCGCTAAATTTACCAGTCGCAAATCTAGTTGAATTAAACTCATTCCCTCGAGGTTTTTTTCTCGCATATCCGCACCTGTTAAATCCATCTTTTTCAGGTTAACTCCTTTTAAGTTGGTCTGGCGCAGGTCTAGTCCTTGGAACTGAGAAAATAGCCGAGATGTTTCTAGCTCAGTGGCTGATGGTAAGATGCCATCCTCAGATTTAATTGAGACTAAATTATACTGAATATTTTCGGTGAATAAAGTAGAGACTAAGTTAAAAACCTCTAAAAACTGGATGACAATTTTACATTGCTGTTCATCGGAATTTTGATAATAACTAATAATCCTAGAAATGCACAAATCCAGATGCTCTCGACTGTTCGGAGAAATTAAAACTACTTTCATTAAAATAATTGCTAATGTCAAATGAGTAGCGTGCTTCATTGACAAAGTGAAATTAGGGGAAGGATTACCATTACTCCTCATGGTCAAAAATTCCAGTGTCTGATTACAAACTATCTGGATCATATTGGCATTCATCTGACGATCGCTCCATTGGTTGCCTAAATCATTTAGCATTTTATCTAGGCGGGAACTAATCACATTGAAGGGATGTTTGGAGTCAACATTCACCATTAAATAATCATAAAACTTATGTTTAAAGTCTCCGTATTTTAAGGGTTCTACTTGTTCTAAAAAATGGTCGGCTTTGACTTTGCTTTGGGAGACACTTTGAGTAGAAATAGCCTTTTTAATTAGAGTAATAACTTCCGCACCCAGATGAGTAGGATTTTTTAAATCCTTATGGGGATAACTGGCAGACTCAGAACGGGATAAATACATAGCTAATTCAAACTTGTATTTGTCCCGGAGTTGTTGTGATAAATTTCTCGCTACTTCTCGATGTTCCCAAGAGTTGTCAGGATTAGCATATTGAGAAACTAATAAATAGGTTTTATAGCGATCGCTCCAATTCTGATTAACCGTTACCTGTGTGACTGCCTTAATATCTTGATAATCAGAACTATTTAAAAATTTAATTAACCAATTATGTAAACAAATATGCTCTTCATCATCACCCCCAAAATCCTGCTGTCTAACTTCATTCAGCTTGGCAATTAGTTTTTGTACACACTCAGAATATCTCCCCACATACCAGTTATTGATTAAAATATAACAAGTGCGCTTGATTAATTCTTGAAATTTTTGCTGTTGATTTTTAGCAATCAGGTATTTCAAACTTTGTTTGATTTCCCGGTCAACCGGGCCAGAAAATTTCAGAAATATTGCTTCAAACTTAGCCAAAACTTCATCGGGTTTTTCCTGTTTTACCCTCTCGATAAAATACTGATAAATTTTCTCCTGTACTCTCTCAGTATCCGACTGATTATGATAGAATGACGAGGATTTTTCTCCCTGCTCATAAGTTCCACTAGGTTTGTCAAAACTTGCCATTGATAGCCCCCTTGAATTGCCCTACATTTACCATAATTGACCGAAATCAACCCGCAAATATCTACCGTTTTTGATTAAGCGTGTTCAGTCTAATTGAAGCTGTAAAGTCACTGTCAAAATTTGATCAAATTTGGGGATTTCCTCAGCCACAGCCAGCACTTACCTAGCAGCTATACCATTGTCAAAGGGGTGAGACTGGCTGTGTCTATGGTATGGACAAAATGAACTAACTTGATATTCCTCAACATGAAGCCTAAGAACGCAGCCGACGAGCGATCGGTTCCAAATTAGGATCAGTGCGAGCCTCTTTCCCATATCGGGGATTTAAGTTAATAGCCTGTTCCAGATGTTCCGTCGCCAAATCAACCTGACTATTTATGGCATAAGCCATAGCCAAATTATAGCAAGCATCAGCATAATCTGGTTGCACCTCTAAGGCCCGTTTAAAGCTATCTATTGCGATCGCATCCTGCTCCAATTTTAGCAAAGTATAACCCCGATAATTCCAGGCTTTGGCCAAACTCGGATCACAGTGAGTCGCCACATCAAAAGACTTAACCGCCTCCTCATAACGTTCTAACACATCCAAAGCCATACCCCTATTTAACCAAGCCACCCCATCATCTTGATGCACCTTCACCGCTCGATCAAAAGACTCAAACGCTTCGGAGTGGCGCTGTAACTTTCCAAGAGCCACACCCCGATCAACCCAAGCCTGATGGTAATCTGGCTTCAATTCTAACGCTCGATCATAGCAAGCGATCGCCTCCTCAAGCCGCCTCAAACGGCTTAAAGTCATACCCCTATTTAACCAAGCTCGATAATCATCAGGTTTCCGCGTCACCACCTGATTAAACATTTCTAAAGCCGTCTCAAACTCACCCTTAGCAAAATAGGAATTACCCTGATGCACATAATCTTCCGCCGTCATAAACAGCTCAGGATTTGCCGCCTTAATCTTAGCCAGTTCCTCATTAACCCCTGCTAACTTCTGCAAAATTTCTGACAAAGCAGACTCAGCGATAAAAGTCGGCGAAATCTCAGCCAACTCCTGCAAAATTCGTTGTTTATCAGTAGTCGCAGACTCTTGCAGCATCACCAATTGTGCCAAGATTTCATCCTTTTGATTTTCTGCTGCCGAATAAACCGTTCCCAACTGTTGAATAATCCGCTGTTTTTCCGATTCTGCATCAGACTGCATCACCGCCAACTGTTCAGACAATGTACTTTCAAACTTATCTAATTTCTGGAAAGTACCATCTTTGCGATCGCGAATTTCCGTTTTCAAACCATTTAACTGACTTCCCACATCAGTTTGCAATATTTCCAACTCTTGTAAAACCCGCTGTTTCTGATTTTGAATTCCCGTTTGCGCCTCCGTCACCTGAGCCACAAACTCACTTTCCAATTGTTTAAGAGACTGAAACTTATCCCGAATCCGATCTTGAATTTTCAACTGAGCGTCAGCAATTTGAGTCGCCAGAGTCTCCCCTAACCTCTCCAAATCTGATAAAGCCACTTCCACCTTCTTCTGAGCTGCCAATTCCGCTTCCTCACGAATATTTGACAGTTGAGGCGAAAAATCCGCCGCCATTTGGCTGATATTTTCTAACACCAAATCCCGTTGTTTTCTCACTTCCTGTTGTAACTGCGCCAACTGAGTAGCAAACTCCCGTTCCGCACCCTTTAACAGAGACAATACCGCTTGTTTTTGTTCATTAACATCATCTGGCACTCTCGAAATATCCCGCGTTGATACTTCCCCAAGCTGTTTCAAATTATCAACAATTAACCTTTGTTCCTGTTGCGTCTGCCCCTGCAATTGTGCTAATTCTGTAGAAAATTGACCAGCCGACTCCTGCAACTCCTCAAACCAGGCCTCTCGCCGATTTCCCAAATCATTATGAACCTGAGAAAATTCATTTTCCAGAGTATCCACCAACCTCTGTAAATCCTGTTGAGCCAACTCCCCCCGTTCATCCACCTGTTGCTTCAGCTCTCCCATACGAGCCGTTAATTCCCGTTGTAAATGTTCCCGGGTTTCCCGTAGTTTCTGAATCTGCTCCTCAAACTTTAGTAGCACCTGTTCCCTCGACTTCACGAACTCAGATTGCATAGCGTTCATTTCTTCTCGCCGAGTTCCCAGATCTTGCTCAAAACCCTCAGCTTGCTGATTCAATTGACCAGCTAACACCTCGGTATTTTTCATCAAAGTTTGTACCTGTTCATTCCCACTGGTGATTTTATTTTCCAAGTCCCCCAGTTCGTTTAGATGGGTTTCCACAATTCCAGTAACTTCATGAATGACCGATCGCCGTAAAATCCATAAAGCAGCGATCGCCGCCGCCAACAGCAAAGCCAACAACAACAGCAGCAGATTAAACAAAGCCATTGTCCGGCTAAAAATTTGGTTCGCTTCCGCCTGTACCGCCTCCTGTAGTCGCAGTTCATTCTGTAATCGTTCCACCTCCGCCGGACTGACCTCGACGGGGTTAGACTGACTACGGGCCACATCAACCGACAGCACAAAGGCTGAGATCATAATACTACTTACGGACATTAATGCTAAAACGGCTCGATTCTGGCGCTGCATTACAATTCCTTCCTTAAAATCAGAGTCAGTCGAGAACAGCCGGAACTGCCCTGCTTGTATATTTAATAATCATTCTAGTCTATCGCGATTTTGCCATAGCCTGGCTCATTCTGCCAGACATGGCTTGGGAAAATACCAGCCACATGGTATAGTGGCGATCGCGCGGTCAATTTTTGCTCCACCATGACACCATTATCCCAAATCCCATTGCACCAGCAGTCTCTGTCCCTTGACCATCAGACCCTCACTCAGGTTTTGGTTCAGACTCCAAACCTCTTGATTATTCAGGACTTGGATGGGGTTTGTATGGGATTGGTCAAAGATCCCCTTGATCGCCAGATTAGTTTAGATTATGTGCGCGCCGCTTCCCTGTTAGATGGTCATTTTTACGTTTTGACCAATGGAGAACATATCGGCACTCGTGGCGTAAATGGTATTATTGAACGAGCCGTTGGTGATCCGAACTTAGTAACCAAACAAGGGCTTTATCTTCCCGGTTTAGCCGGGGGCGGCGTGCAATGGCAAAATCGCCAAGGACAAGTATCTCATCCAGGCGTTACTGATGCTGAGTTGGAATTTTTGGCGATCGTTCCCCGTGAAATTCGCGCCCGATTAGAAAGATTTTGTCAGACACATCAGGATATTTTTGCCCCTGAAGATATAGAAAAATGTATTGATGCTTCCGTTTTGGATAATCAAGCCTCACCAACCGCTAACTTAAACTCATTTTACGATCGCCTCCATAACCACCATCAAGTTTATGCCGACTTACAACAAGACATTCATCAGTTAATGATCGAGTTATTAGAAAAAGCCAAAGCCCAAGGCTTAGAAAACTCATTTTTTGTTCACTATGCCCCCAATTTAGGGCGAGATACACAGGGTAAAGAAATTCTACGTCCGGCAAAATTAGGAGACTCTGGTACTACGGATTTTCAGTTTATGATTAGGGGTGCAATTAAAGAAGCTGGGGTTTTAGCTTTGTTGAATCGTTACTATTTTCAACAAACCGGCAGTTATCCCCTCGGCGCAGATTTTAATGTCCGCCAGTGTCCCCAGGCGATCGCTGATCTATTAGAGTTAGTCAAAGCTAATTTTGATCCCCAACAAATGCCTTTAATCGTCGGCGTAGGTGATACCGTAAATAGCCAATCTCAAGAGCTAGATGGTCAATTAGAAATCCGTCGTGGTGGAAGCGATCGCAACTTTTTATTATTAATTCAGGAAATTGGCAAAGCATTCCATACCGGAAATATTATTATCTATGTAGATAGTTCCCAGGGAGAAGTGAAAAATCGCCAGCCTCTTAAATTAGGAACCAATGAAGATGGAATACTAGAAGTAGTGGCTGGACCCGGCGACCCCCTAGACACAGAAGATCCCCTCACCCTCAATGTCGCATTTCCTCAAGGACATCTCCAATATATTGACTTTTTCCAAAAAGTTGCCCAAGGTAGATGCAGTTCATAGAGCAGCCGCATCAACTGTTATCCTTTCCTGTTTCACCATCAAAACAGCCTTGAATTATATCAAATAATCATCGTCAACCCGGGTGAGCAAAACCAGTAGACCCCGATTATAAACCAAAATTATATATATATTATCTTCCCATAAGTCCAGAACCAGGATGATATTTGAATTGATCTATTTTGTTTGTCCTGAAACCTTGCCTTGTCCACCGAACCCTTACATTAGGGCTGACCCAGTTCAGGGATATGTATAGCAGCACATAGTCAAGTCTTCACTGAAAGACTAGACTCTGAGACCAAAACATACTACAATCCACATCGGTTCACCAGGATTGACTCAAACCAGAAAACTGGTTATAACTTCCAGTGAAATTCTGCGTTTGAGAAAAAAAATATGCCAAACTGCTAGGGTGTCATCTTAGCAATAGCTTTCTCGTATTCCAGTCAACCGAGTTTGCCAGTGCTGTTTGTGCATAGTCTAAGTTGTATCGTATCAACATAGCCAAGATAGCGTTGAATAAAGAATTAATCAAAATTGGGGGCGTAAACACCAGTGGGCTTTTTTAATCGCTTTTCCTTATCACGGGACATGGGCATCGACCTAGGAACCGCAAACACCCTCATTTATGTATCAGGAAAGGGAATAGTTCTGCAAAAACCATCCGTAGTTGCCATTAACGAAGACGACAAAACACCATTAGCCGTGGGAGAATCTGCCAAAAAAATGTTAGGCCGTACCCCTAAAAACGTCAGTGTTGTACGTCCTCTGCGTAATGGGGTGGTGGCAGATGTAGAAGCGACAGAACAGATGCTGAGAGTATTTATCCGGGAAGTTAATGACGGGAAAAAACACCTTTTTGCTCCTCGGATTGTAATTGCCGTTCCCAGTGGTGTGACTGGGCTAGAACGACGGGCCGTAATTGAAGCGGCCACCCAAGCCGGAGCCGGAGATGTCAAACTGCTAGATCAATCCATCGCCGCAGCTATTGGCGCTGGTCTTCCGGTGGTAGATCCCACAGGCAATATGATAGTTGATATTGGTGGCGGAACCACAGAAGTAGCTGTACTCAGCCTAGAAGGAAACGTGCTGAGTGAGTCCCTCCGAGTCGCCGGGGATGACCTAAACGAGGCGATCATCCAATATATGAAAAAAGTCCATAATTTAGTAATTGGGGATCAAACCGCTGAAGAGATTAAAATAAATCTAGGTTCAGCTTATCCTATTGATGGCGAAGAACAATCTATTATGGAAGTCAGGGGGATTCATTTACTCTCAGGATTACCTAGGACTGTCACCATTAAAGCCGCAGAAATCCGCGAGAGTATGCTAGAACCACTATCAGACATTATTACAGCCATTAAGCGCACCCTAGAGCTAACCCCCCCAGAACTAGCCGCCGATATTATTGATCGAGGGATTATGTTAACCGGGGGAGGAGCTCTGATGAGAGGCTTAGATGCTCTGATTAGTCACGAAACTGGTATTGTCACCCATGTGGCTACAGATCCCCTTTCCTGTGTAGTATTGGGAACTGGACGGGTTTTAGAGAATATGGAACA
This sequence comes from Arthrospira sp. PCC 9108, assembly GCA_016745315.1. GTDB lineage: Bacteria > Cyanobacteriota > Cyanobacteriia > Cyanobacteriales > Microcoleaceae > Limnospira > Limnospira platensis. The sequence continues at coordinate 6,703,183 of CP066886.1, read as the reverse complement.
GTTTGAACGGGTATTTACACGACAATCACAAAATCCGTAGCTGTTTGGTTAAATAATTTGTGTAGGCTGCTGCGGAGGAATAGATGGGTACACGCACCTGGTGGAATCGATACGGTTCACAATTAGCACTGCTAAGTTTAGCAGTTTTCACAGCATTATGGGTAAGACAAACCCAAGGTGCTGCACTGTTTGAGGTTTATTATTGGATAACTCGCCCGTTTCAAATTCAATCTGAACAAAGATTGGAACAACAACAACAAGCTGAGTCCCTGAATCCTATTATCCAAGGACTTGAAGCTAGAGTTGAAGAATTGGAACAGCAAAACAAAAGGTTAGGAGAACTGGTAGACTATGTTTCCACTAGACCTAATTTTAAAGGTGTGGTGGCTCCGGTGATTGCCCGTAGTCCTGACCATTGGTGGCAACAGATAACTTTGGGGCGGGGAAGTCAAGCGGGTGTTAAAGAAAACGCCTTAGTGATAGGACCAGGTGGTTTAGTGGGACGCATTATTAGTGTCACCCCCAACACCAGTAAAGTTCTGCTGGTGACTGACCCTACCAGTCGCATTGGTGTGGCTGTCGCGCGTAGTCGTCAGATGGGTTATTTGCAGGGTCTCAATAACAATCAGGGAGTTATGGTATTTTTTAATACTGTTCCTGATGTTCAACCGGGAGATGTGGTGACAACTTCAGTATTTAGCCAAATCTTACCTCCGGGTTGGCCAGTGGGTAAGGTGGTATCTGTCGATATTAACAAAGCCACAGGACCAGAGGCAGCGATCGCATTTTTTGCTCCCCTTGATTCCTTAGAGTGGGTGGTGGTTTACCAAAATCAGCAACAGTCTTCAGCCTTGAATAACCCATCACTCCCAGAGTAGGCGCAAGTTCAGATGATTGGTGAACTCGTCCGTACAAATGATTTGGATAATCCAATTTTTAAGATTTAAATGTATATCACAAATGGTCAATTACTAAATGCTCTGATTAATGTGGGTTCTGCGATCGCCTGTATTTTATTGATGCTCGTCAGAGTCCCTGGTATTGATATGTTTGGCATTGGTCCTAATTGGCCGGTCATCTGGTTAGTAGCTTGGAGTCTCAGGCGATCGCTTCCCCAGGCTATTATTGCTGGTTTAGTCATGGGTTTCTTGAGTGATAGCATCAGCGCCCCACAGCCTAGCCATGCGGTTCCATTAGTCATTGCTGCCGTCATCACCTTCGTACTTTCTAAGTTGTTGCTCAAGAATATTCAAGAAGATTTTATCTCCGTGGCTATGATTGTATTTGGCATGGCGATCATCGTCGAGATGATCAGAGCCTTACAATTTAGCCAATGGGGCTTAGGAACCATTACAAATGATTTGGCAGACATTTGGAGCGATCGCCAAAAAATTGCCATCAGTTCAGCCATACTCAGTAGTTTATTGGCTCCTGTGGTCTACTTTCCCCTCAGTCGTTGGTGGAAATTCCACCAAAAATATCATCAAATCCCATCTCTGAGAAACCGTTAAACCTAATCCCCAATGCAGCAAGTCCTAACCGCCCAACTCAAACCAAACCCCTCTCGATCGCAATAAAAGCTATTTGGAGACAAGTTAGTTGGGCTGATCGCCGTAGGGGTCGATTCAGCAGTCGCATTTTGGGGAGCATGATTTAATCTCAAATTAGGTTAATATTTTAGGGCAATACGGTATAAGAAGCGAGAATAGGTGCGAGACGTTTAGGAATCAAATAAGGCTGCAATGCCTGAAATAACCTCCTAGTGGGATTTTCACCCCTTGATGAAATATAAGGGACTCGTACTCTGACCATCCCATAACTGTTTATATGTCCCAACGTTTGTATAGAAATATACAAAACAAGGCAGGGAACCCAAGGTCAAAACGAACTTACTCATACAAATTCCTTATAGGAAGCCCAGAAATGGATAAGTAAAATCAGGAAATTAGGGTAACGGCGATAGCCACCCCCAGTTTTGGGAATCACAACCCCAGGATTGAAGCGGGGAACGGAAGGCTCCGAGGTGTAACCCAACACCAGAACCGAGACCACTGCCAACCATCCATGATTAGGGAAACCGAATGTCCGGCTTGAACCATCGTCATTGTTAAGTAGCGAAACAGGTTGATACGCTGCGCTCAAAAGAGTAAGGGGAAAAGTAGGGGCTTCTATTCACTACCTACACAGACCTTTAAAAGTACCCCGGTGGAAAGGACAAATCTAAAGATGGAATGCCCATATAAACGGAACGTTTTAAGTCCTCCTGGACTCTGATTATCTGGTCGAGATATCAGTAGGGATAAGTGTAACCGCAAGTCCTAGAGGATGTGAGATGTGACCAAAAGCCAACGCCCTACTGTAATGGAAGGGATATGCTAACAGGTCACGGTTTGATTGTAAAGAAATAGAGCCTAGTAGGTGTACAAATGGCGATAGCGAGTTTAAAGAAAGGGTTTGGGAAACCAAAACCAATCAAGACTACGAACAACGCATGGAAGGCAATCCCATGGACTAAGGTTCAACGGAAAGTTTTCAAGCTCCAAAAGAGTATATTTCAAGCAGCTAAATCGGGACAGGATGCAAAGGTAAGAAGGTGGCAACGTCTATTGGTGAAATCATATTATGCCCGGCTCCTAGCAGTGCGACGAGTAACCCAAGATAATCAAGGCAAGAAAACAGCCGGAATCGATGGAGTAAGAGCAATCTCTCCAAGACAAAGGTTAGAACTTGTCAAAAACATTAAGGGAAATCTCAAACCAAAACCACTGCGAAGGGTGTGGATTCCAAAACCTGGTAGGGATGAAAAAAGCTGGAATAGGCATACCCACAATCCAAGACAGAGCAAGGCAAGCCTTGGTTAAGTCGGCTCTCGAACCTGAATGGGAATCGAGATTTGAGGGCACGAGCTATGGGTTCCGACCCGGACGGTCAGCACAAGATGCAATAAGTAGAATATATATTGCCATAAATCAAGGACAATACTATGTTCTTGATGCTGATATAGCAAAATGCTCTTACCGTGAACCATGATTACCTATTGTCCAAAATTCATTGTCCAAGCAGCTTGAAGAGAGACCTGAAACAATGGCTCAAAGCTGGCGTGCTAGATAACGGTGTATTTGAGGATACAGAAGCAGGGACACCCCAAGGAGGGGTAATAAGTCCAATACTCGCCAACATCGCACTGTTGGGTATGATTAGGTTAATTGAAAAACTGTATCCCAAGAAAACAGACAATCGCCCTTATGCGAACGTTATAAGATATGCCGATGATTTTGTGGTCATATCCAAAGACCTAGGAATCATTGAACAGTGCAAGACTGCTATTTCTGAATGGCTAAAACCTGTAGGATTAGAAATAAAACCTGAAAAGACTCGAATCTGTCATACACTCAAAACTATTGAGTATGACGGTAAGACTGAGGAACCTGGGTTTGATTTTCTAGGATTCAATATCAGGCAATACCCAGCAGGAAAATATAAATCTGGGAAAACAGGTGGGAAAGTAAGCCGATTAATCGGTCACAAAACCCATATAAAACCCAGCCAAAAAGCAGTCAAAGCCCACACAGAAGCGATAAAAGGTGTAATCAAGCAACATAAAGCAACACCTCAGTCAGCCCTGATTAGTAAACTAAACCTGATTATTCGGGGATGGTCAAATTATTATTCAGCGGTAGTCTCAACAGAGACCTTCAATAAGCTAGACAAAACAGTCTGGCAAATGTTAAGGGCATGGACAGTATCAAGATGCGGAAAGGCAAGTTACGAAAAACTAAGTAATTATTTCAGACATGGAACAATTAAACTTAGCAATGGGAAAGAAAGACACGAAAATTGGCTGTTTCAAACCAAAGATGGGTTACATCTGTTTAAACACAACTGGACTCCAATTGTCAGACATACCCTAATACGCCCTGACGCAACACCTTATGACGGAAATTGGACTTACTGGGCAACCAGGAAAGGACAAGCAATCGACACGCCAATTAGGGTAGCAAAACTACTCAAAAAGCAAAAAGGTAGATGTACCTGGTGTGGACAATTCTTTACCCCATCAGATATAATTGAAGTAGACCACATTGTACCTAGAAGCCATGGCGGAAAGGATGAATACAAGAATATTCAATTATTACATCGCCATTGTCACGACAATAAAACAGCTCTTGATGAAGAGATGATGCTGTACTCTTAACAAGGAGACGGTCAAATTAGGAGCCGTATGAGGTGAAAGTCTCAAGTACGGTTCTGTATGGGAGGGGGAGATGGCGACATCTCTCTCGACCCCTACTTTGAGGATAAACCTATTGCCAGATATGTCAAACCCAAGGAAGCGGTCTAAATCCTTGGAGTCCATGAAAGAACACTCCGCAGATGGGACGAAAATGGCTCAATCGAGACCATCAGAACCCCCGCTGGGCAACGACGATACAACGTTGAGTCATATTCTGATGCCATCACGCAGTGACAAACGCAAAGTCGTTATCTATGCCAGAGTTAGTAGCCGCGCCCAGCAGTCCGACCTCAACCGACAGGTGGCCGCACTGTCCAACCTCTACCCCGAAGCAGAAGTCGTCTCCGAAATCGGAGGCGGGCTCAACTTCAAGGGAAAGAAAATGCTGGCCTGACTGGGACAAGTCTTGTCAGGAGATGTCCGCATGGTTGTCGTTGCCCACCCAGACCGATTGGCCAGATTTGGATGGGACTTGTTTCGATGGCTCTGTGAGCAAAACAGGTGCTCACTCATGGTTCTCAACGAGACAAGTCTCAGTCGAGAACCAGAAATGGTTGAGGACATTCTCGCCATCCTCCACTGCTTCAGTTCCCGATTATACGGACGGAGTCAATATAAAACTCAGGTCAAAGAAGATCCGGATTTACCCCAGCCTAGAGCTAAATCAAGTCTGGCGCAAATGGCTGGCTGCTTGTCGGTATTGCTACAACCAAGCAATTGCATTATCCCGGAGTGGTAAACGACTAAGCAAACTGAAATTACGCAACGAAGTGATGCAGAGCGACTTACCCGAATGGGTCAAAGAAACACCCTGCCACATTCGGCAAAATGCCATCTTTGATGCCTATCAGGCTTTGACCGCCAGTCCTGGCGCAAGGCCACCGAGCTGTCGGGATAGTTCTCAAGCCATCAAGTTTAACAATGCTAATTTCTCTTCAGGGAGTTGGTATCCAAGACTAACGAAAGGATTAACTTTCATGGTTTCCGAAGCTATCCCTAAAACTTGCGGGCAAGGGACTCAGTTGGTGTTTACCAAAGGTCGATGGTTGGCGATTTTCCCTGAACCAGTTGCCGTTACCCCAACTGAAGCGAATGGCGTAATTGCATTAGACCCGGGCGTCCGAACTTTTATGACCGGGTTTGATGGCTCTCGGTTTCTGGAATTGGGCTCCGGGGATATTGGACGCATTACTAGGCTATGTCAACATTTGGATGATTTGATGAGCCGAATCGCCAAGGAACCCTGTCGTTCAAGAAGGCGACGGATGAGGCAAGCGGCTCAACGAATGAGAACCAAAATCCGCAATCTAGTTGATGAAGCCCACAAACAAATTGCTCACTACTTGACTCACAACTACAGCATAATTTTTCTGCCGACCTTCGAGACTTCCAACATGGTTGCCAAAGCCAAGCGGAAAATCAAATCCAAGACTGCCCGAGCCATGCTGACATGGGCGCATTATCGATTCAAACTAACCCTGAGACATCAAGGGGAAATAACTGGAACCACAGTTGTAGATGTGACGGAAGAATACACCAGCAAAACCTGTACTCACTGTGGTCATGTCCATTCCCAGCTAGGTGGCTCAAAAGTGTTCCGATGTCCTGAGTGTGGGTTCAACCCAGGGACTGGAACGGTGCTTTTGGAATCTTTCTAAAAGCTTTGCGGGATACCGCCTCTGTTACCTTAACGGGTAATAGTGCTATCGTCGCATTGTCAGGCAATAGCCGGATAAATGTCGCGTAAATGTATCAGTTCGGATGATTTGTGGTGCGTCAGGTCAGATTTTTATGGTATTAATTATTAGAAATTTTTCTGACGCACCCTACCATGAGGTCAAAGAGAAACAATCAGATAGCCATTTTGAAATTTAGCCCCAGTTACAGGTTGACCAGTCAGGGAAGGAGGTAGCAAAATATTACGGCGTTGATCTCCAGCCTCAATAGTCAGTTCAGGACCATATTGGGTGAGTTTGATCTGTTTTTTATCAAATCCTGGTAAAAATAGGGTGACATGACGGCGCGCGACATCAATAGAGATGGAACGCGGGGCGCTGGTTGCCCCGCTAAAGTCCGGTAGGGCTTTGATTAAAGTTTCCCAGTTGGAAGCAGCTTCTGGAATGGCTGTAACCGTCAGGGGGGCGAAGCTGTCAGCCAAATAGCTGGTTTGTTGGCTCCGGTTGAGGAGAATACCACCCACAGTTAAGCCTACCTGTTGAGCGCTTCCCCATAGGTAACTAGCCGTAGCCTGCGCCACTTCATCTTCCGTAGTCACCAGATAAGCACTAACTCGGTTAGGGTCTGATACTGCGGATTTTCCCTGTTCCAGAACATTGCTCATTTCTTTAGTAGGTCCGGCGAAGGTATCCCCAGAGATATCAACACTTAACACCGTACTAGCAATGGGTTGCACAAATGGAGATAGTGCTTTTCCTAAGTCCGAGTCCAGAAATACCTGCCGAAATCTTCGGATGTACCAACTGAGAATTTCTGGCATTCCCAGCATCCTTAATGTTTCCTGGCTATTATTGCCATCATAGACGATCGCATCATAATCGCCACTATTGTCATATTCTCTCAGAGCATTGAGGGCTAGGGCGCTATCCATTCCTGGTAATACCCCCAATTCCTGACCGTAGACATTCTTAAAAAAAGGAGTGCGTAGGTATTGCGCCTCTATGGTCTTGACTTGTTCCCAACTGCTTTCTAGTAAAGCAGCGCACTGGAATTGTACTGCTTTGAGGTTGGTTTCTACAGGGGTGGGTAACGTAGTCAACTTCGTTCCCAGTAGCAGTCCTGGTGCTGGCCCGCTGTCCGAGGTAGCCAGTAAAACCCTTTTACCTTCGGCGGCGAGTCCCTTCGCCGCAGCGATCGCAATTGTACTTCTACCTGTACCACCCTTACCCAAAAATGTCAGAATCACAGCCATCAATGATTTCCTATATGGTTGGCGATCGCGCAGTCTAGGTTCACCTCACCCCCCCATGAGAGGCGATATATGCTACCTAAGCCTGACGCGATCGTTCAATAGATCAGTTATTTATCCTATCCCAGGAACCGCACCTGAGCTGCTGATCGCCGATAATCCATTGTCAAGCGCCCATTATTCTAGCTCATCTTCAAAAAACCAAGTCGATAGGCTATTGTCAAATTGGACGACAAAACCAATGCCACTGCCATCGACCATTTTAAAGCCTTTGACAGTTCCAAATGGATTTTGCTTGAGTTGATTAACGATATTTCCCGGTATGCGATCTCTGATGCGCCGGACCTTTACTCGTTGACCGATTTCGATTGCCACTTCCAGTGTTCTCCTTGGCTATTGAACCAATCCACAGTTTATCAGTTATCCGGTCTCCCTTTTTAGTAGTTGTGTTGAATAACCAAAGTGTTTAAGCTATTTGTTGGTTAATTACAATGCACGAAAATCATGGATATTGTCGAATTTTTTGAGTTGAGTGCGGGAAAGTGGTTTTCTCAGCGGACTGTACACAATTTGACTTCCGGTAACCTCGAGGCTGGTAAATCTAATTTGGTCATGGAAGCCCTTGCCCCTGATCATGCTATAGTTACAGACATCTGCTCCAGCCACGGGGTTGATGCCGGATTGGTAGCTAAGGGTTTACAGTTAACTTGGGAAGGCACTATAGAATCAAATCCTGATCAGCAACGAGGTTCAGCCGTTTTAGTTACAATATGCGATCGCTCAACTCCCCTACAAGGAAAACTTTTGCAGCAGCAACAAGCCCATGGCCAGAATCAATCCTTAATCGGTCGTTATCTCATGGGTAAGGATGATGTTTTGACCTTGTCGATCGAGTCTGATCAGTTTAAAGCCGAGGAGAGGATCTGGTATTTGATTCCTAATCTACGCCTGCGAACCAGTATTGTTAATTATAATAATGGATTGGCTTTGGCTTCTTTTTGCTCAGAAATTCGCATGGGTTTAACGTAAAAAATCACCCCCAATAACCGGTTTAATATTCCCGGGGTAATCAGCCCCTACATCATAATTGACAATTGACAATTGATAATTGATAGTTACCCCAGCTAAATTGCTCCCCCTCGTAGAGACAAGCCACCCCTTGTCTCTGCTTTTACATATAGTCTATTGACTATTTTCCACAATGGCTTGCAATTTGGCACAAAAGTCTGAGTAGTGAAGCGGCAAAGTCGGGGTTTTCTCGCTAATTGGCAGAGATTCAATAACTGCTTCTTCATGGTCTAGGATTTCATGGTCTAGGATTTCATTCTCAGGCTTTTGTTGATTGGTTTCTGGTGTGTTATTGTGGACAATTTTATAATCTTCAAAAGCATGAGGTAACTTATTACAAATTAACCGCTCAAACTCCGAGTTAAAGTGATAAATGGGCTGATTGCGACGTTTCCACATTTCTAGTATTTGCTGAACAGAAATAGATTTATAACGCCCCAAATAGAGGGCTTCAATCACAGCAAGATGCAGCCAATTCACATCATATATTTCCGACCACTTGCTAATAATTTGATTTGCGGAATTTCCATCTAGGTCAAAACTGTAATGATTAAGCAGGACTTGGGCTTGTTCTGCGGGTGATAGGCTCATAGGGCTAATCATCAAAAGGGGGTGAGTCCCCAGTCCAGTTAAAATCACTAATCCTAAGACTGAAACTTCCCAGTCTTTGGACAGGATTAATTCTGAGGATGACACCATAGGTGCGCCGACTGTATTCTAAAGTAAATTCATTATTTAACGCTAAACCGCTATCTAAATTAATGGCTGATTCTACACCACCCCTTAACCCCCCATAAATTTGCTGAACTAATCCCAAAGTCAGGATTCTTTGGTCTACCATGCGATCGAATAAAAACGGAGATGCACCATCGATCGCCACTTGAGTATAGAATAAACTGAAACCCGTATAGTCCAGATAACTGCGGGAAAAATGCCCTAGCTGTCCTTGGATGCCCACACTACTACTAAGATAGAATTGGGATTCATCCTCAGAATACAAACTAGCCGAACCTCTAGCAATTCCCACCAGACGCACAAACGGGATAACAGGTCTGGGAGTGTATCTCAGTCCCTCCGAAGCCGTAGCAGGGAGAGCGGAACCATTCCACAGGGGAATTGGATAGATCAGAGTCCCAACAGTTTGAAAGCGTTGGCGACTGATGCGATCGTTTTCGCGTTCCGCCTCCAGAAGGTCAAAGCGATCGGTATTCGCTTCTATGGCTTGGTAGCCTGTTTGAAAATTAACATATCCTCCTGATGGTCCGATCAAGATATTAGGTACCGTCAGAACCGCCCCAAAACTACGGTGGACAGTTTGTGACCCCAGAGTTCCGTTAAATATCCGTTCCCGATAGCTATATTCCCCCGTGAGCGTGTAATCTTCTAATGATTGGCGAACCCTTAATCTCGCCCTATAAGCGTTTTCCCCTAGGTTGGGGAAGTCTTCAAAGTTACTAATTTTTAACTGTCCCTCTATAGAAGTAGTCGGGGTAATGCGACCAGATAAACGGGTGTTTAAGCCATAAAATCGAGGGTCAAGTGGCGATAAACTTTCCGAAATAGCCCGCTGTACTAACACCTGGGGAGCCACTTTTAATTCTAACGGTCCTAATTCAATCGGCGTTAGGTTCCACTGGACAAAATAACCATCGAGGTCTCTCAGGTCATAGCCAAATTCTAGGGGACTCGGTTCCCTTTGGCGACGGTCAATAATAGTGCGATCGCGAAATAGCGGTATCGAGAAGCGTTGGTCGAACACTAAACGCGATCGACTCGTCAGCAATTCATCTTGTAGGGGAGAGATCCGCCTTAATTGAGCATTATCCGCCCTCAGTTCCAATTCGGGAGGCGAAAAAGGGTCATTAGTAATGCGGATATTAGTAGCCTCCCATTCTCCGTTAGGTTGAATATCGATCCGTTCAGCTTCAAACCTTAAACGATTTACAGTCCCCCCAACTTGTGGGAAACCAGCACCAGTTACCTGGATTTGAGTCTCTCCGGTAGTGGTAACTTCCGTCACCGGTTGCGCTTCCGTCAGGGTATCTGACAGAGACCCCGAAAAAATCGGCGCAGGGGTGAGGTTGGTTGGTTGTTCTATGTCAAAGTCAGAAGCAGTCGATTGGGTCACAACCACCCCTCTCGCTTCGTAGATAACTCCCGTACTACGCACAAAGTTATATTCCATCTGGCTCCCCTGAACCAGTTGTTCCCCCCTTTGTAGGGCGACATTTCCCCTGGCGGCGGTTTGACGGGTGTTCAGGTTGACTTGGGCTTGCTCCGCTTCGATTAGGGTTTCTCTAAATCTGATTCTGACATTCCCTCTAGCCGTGATGATTTGTCGCTGTTGGTCAAATTCCTGTTCGGCGGCTGTGACTTCCACTAAGTCTGTCGGCGGAATTACTGGTATAGGAATGTTATCTGACCCGGTAGGTTCTGTTTGGGCTAGGTATAGGGGACGATGGCGATCGAAAGGTGTAAATTTTTGGCTGCTATTAATCCCGTAACTCGATGAGGAGGCGATCGCATTTTGGGAAAATTCTTCACCAAGAAACCCCCTTTCTATGGGAGTTGTGGGTGAATACTCAAAAATATCCCTAGAAACCTCGTTTCTGGGAATTAGATACAATTGCGTTTTCCCGTAAATATCTGACCAGTTACGGGTCATCGGCTCACCCAGAAGCGCTGCTGATGATTCCCGGTGAATTTCCGAGCTTCGGCTTGATGGTAGAACGTAGGAGATTGTTTGATTATGCTGTATATATCCGTTTGAACCAGACTCCGATTGATTCCAACTCTGATATGACGGGGGTTGATTCGGGCTTGGGTTAACAAGGGTTTCGATAATCGCTGGTGGTTCAGGAGGTGGGACCGGATAGGGCATAGTTTACTGAAAAACTCGGTTCTAACATATTCGCATCATATCAAGTCCGCTTCACGCAGTATATCTACTTATCCCAGCCGGATCTCTTGCGTCACCCCAAACGGCGGGCCCGTCAATCTTCTCGCCCCCAGATAGTCGCCGCCGTGGAACCCACAGAGCCAAGACAGAGGGCGGGCCCGTCAATCTTCTCGCCCCCAGATAGGCTGAACATTGGAACCCACCCCTACATGATTATCCATTATCCGTAAATGCTCTCGGAACTGGAGGATGAGGAATCTGGACTACTACCTTTCACCCTGGCTTTAGCTTTAGCCGCACTGCGCTTGAGAGCCTGTAAACGTGCTTCGTAACGGGCTCTTTGTCGCTTTTTGGGTGTTTGTTCAATTAACGTCTTTAAGGCACTACCAAGGCTCTTGTAGGCGTTGGGGAGTGTATAACCAAAACGAGATGCGATCGCGATCGCCTTTTCATCAGCTTCGATCGCTTCCACCAGGGTTCGCTCCCCATTATTTTTCTGATACAACCGATAGCCAGAAACTCCACACAGAGCCAGAGCCAGTAATAACAGCAGTCCATCCTGTACCCACAGTTCTCCTACCGCACCCCCTAAACCAATAGCTAGGGCTGCCATTTCCCAGCCATCTCTGGGGATAGTATCATTTTGAATGCGGGCGACTTCGTGCCAAAACAACAGGTTGCGCTGGTCTAGGGCTAGTTGTTCCCAGCGAACTAAATCAATTTGAATCTCTACTTGATCTTTGCCAATTTCTTCTGAGCGAATCAATAGTGGGTTAACCTCAATGGTTTTCTCCACAGTTACCCAACTCTGCAATTCAGGGGGTAGCAAACTTTTCAGTCGCCGGAGTTCGCTCATTTCAGATCTGGCGGTCGAGGTTGCGTATGATGTCATAGTTCCGGCTGTATGCAGTTTATATCTATTCTGACACACCCGCCAATTAGCGACAATTATCCAGTTAAACTGTGGCAGGAATTGGCGCGGTTCTTACCATAATACCCGTTTTTTGCTGAATTTCTTGGGCGAACTCGTGCAGAATTTCGGGATCTACGCAGCGCAGCGATCGCACTTGATAAGGACGATTGGCCCTTGATGTATGGTTTTCACGACCATCGAATTGTCGTTGTACTGGTTTGGGACGCTTAGGGGTGTTTAATTGGATTTCCCTAGGTGCAACAGCAGCCATTAAACTAATATACTCTCTCCTGGTGGACTCGTCCCAAGGACAAAGCAGCATCGTTTGAATCCCTATTTCCCCCTGATAGTCCTGGCGAAACTCCAAAAGTCCTGCCATGATCTCGTTGAAGTCTATACCGGGGACAGGTCGGTTCACCCGTCTTAGTTGGTCTGATGATACCCCATCTAGTTTGATGGATACCTTATCTGCGATCGCCAAATCCGATCGCACCTGGGGGTCATTTAACGTAGTACCATTAGTCAGAACTAGAGTAGGGCGATCGCTCAACCTCTTAATTCCCGTTAAAATTTCTCCCAAATTCGCCGCCAATGTCGGTTCACCACTACCACTGAGGGTAATCACATCTACCGACCTGGGGGCAAAATTTTCTAGGCTGGTCAAAATCTCCGCTGTAGGTACATAAACTTGGCGATCGCTCGTTTTCTGTTCAATTTCCCCAAGCTGACAGTAAACGCAGTTAAATGAACAGGTCGAAACCACCCCAATTGGGTCAATTCCTAGCGATCGTCCATAACGCCAGGAAGACACCGGACCATAAACCGGGGTGAATGGGTTTAATGCAATTGTCGAATCGCTCATCATCATATATTTATCCCCAAACGGGTATCAATAAGAGTCCCACTAACTATCAGGTGGGATCTCTCATTATTACTATTCTTCCTCTAATTCAGCAAAATTAACCACTTTACCGTTTTCTTCCACCTGAATCAGATGAATGTGTTTATATCCTAGTTTAATATCAAACTGATCACCCGATTGCAATCCCATTTCCTTAGTATAAGTCGAGCCGATCACAATTTGACCATTTTTGTGAACACTGACCGTATAGGTAGCATCCCGACCCCTACCGTCCTTGGGAGTCTCCGAATTAAAGGGAATCCCCCTCGCTTTCAGTAAAGCATCGTAAAAATCAGTCAGATTCACCCTGACTTGACCATCTTTTATCGTGTAATAACCGCACAGTCTGGCGGTTTCTCGCCGGGTAGTATCAGAAAGTTCTTTGACTTTTTGAAGCAAATCCTTTCCTACTAACGGAGTTGTTGCTGCTTGTGACATTGCGAAAATACCTTTTCTAACTGGGAAGTATTAATAAACTTACTCTGTAGCATTCCTTAATTATCTATGAACCAGTAAACCTTCTCAAGTTGAGTCAACCATTTCCTTAGTCAGGTAATGGTAACATGATCGGGATTTTTTAGTGATTCAGAGTTAAGTAAGGATCGCTGATGCAGTTTTTGACCGCATCAAAAACCATAATATCCTTAAAACAATCATTTTGACAAATACAGTTTGAGTATCGGTATCTAGTATCCTCTTTCGATATATACAATCCAATATAAATCATTTTTGATATGTAAATCATCAAATTTGGGCTATTTAAGATAAATTCCAGCTATAGCCACAGTTAGACAATTTTCTGTAATTATGGTCTAATCCAAGTTCTAAAAAAGCCTGTTACACTTATCCAAGTTCTAAAAAAGCCTGTTACACTTATCCAAGTTCTAAAAAAGCCTGTTACAAATTAGCATATCCGCGCCAGGGAGATGAGGGAGGGGAAACAGTATAGCAGCCCGATCAAACTATACTGAACTTCCTACCCGGAGAGTAAATAGGTGATAATACTCTCTATGTTATTGATGCAAGCCGAGGTGACGCTGAATGTGTTTCAGGGTTTGATAAATTTCGGGGAGTCGTTTACGAATGGCGGAATTTTTCAGATAAAGTTTATTGTCAATGGCTGGGGAGTCTGAAACCACAGCGCCTGGTTTAACATCACTGTGAATACCAGCTTGGGCGGTGGCGATCGCACCTTTACCAATTTTAGCTTGATTAGCAATTCCCACCTGACCAGCGAGAATCACCCGATCGCCAACAGTGACACCACCTGCTAACCCCACCTGGGCGGCGAAAGCACAGCCACAACCAATTTTACAGCCATGACCAATATGGACTAAATTATCTAATTTGGTCTGGCTACCGATGCGAGTTTCTCCCACCGCTGGACGATCTATGGTGCTGTTACACCCGACACTCACCCCATCTTCAAGTACCGTAATTCCTGATTGTTGCATCTGTAACCAACCTTCTGGGGTAGGGACAAAGCCAAAGCCTTCAGCGCCAATGACTGCGCCACTATGAATAGTGCAATCTGCCCCAATCTCAGTACGTTCGTGGATAGTACAGTTAGCATGAAGTATTGTGCGATCGCCAATTTTCACTTGAGGATAAATCACCACATTGGGATGAATACAGACATCATCGCCAATTTTTGCCCCAGACCGAATCACTACATGGGGGCCAATATGCACCCGGGAACCCAGTTTAACATCAGGTGCAATGGTTGCTGTGGGGTGAATTTCCGGCCGAGGATGATAGGGTTGATAAAATAAGGCGATCGCCCTCGCAAATAGCAACCGTGGGGATTCTGTGGACATCCAAGCTAGTCCTTGTGCGATCGCTTGGGCTTGTAAAGCCTCATCAACAGGCAAAATTACCGCATCAGCTTGGGTAGTAGCCAAATAAGCAGCAAACTTTTGTCCTTCGATATAACTGAGAGTACCAGCCTGAGCCTCATCAATGGCTGCTACACCATGAATAACCGGATCTATGCGATCGCGATCTTCGAGACTGTGGCTAACTACTCCATCTTTTAATTGCTGTAGGACATCACTAAATTTCATAGCTCATCAAAGTTATAGTCACCTTTAGAGAATAGCCAATCTGTGTGCGTCACAGGACATTCCGGGGCTGGTTTTCCCGAAAGCTAACCGACTTCAACCGACCTGACAGGGGAAACCGATAGCTTTTGGGTTGTTGTTGATGTGATGGCGATAACCTAGCGCTATTAGTCAGTTTTGCGGTATAGTGTGGGGATGCTGTGGGATTGCAGCTTTTTGAATGGCAGGGGTAGGCTGCGAAAACCTATCTCTACCCCTAATAGGAGTTGATCATGACGGATAAACACCAGCGCGATATGCGTCGTCATGCTGCCGAAGAGTTCGTTAAATCCTTTCAACAGGAGTTACTTGAGGCATTCCAACAAGAAAATGAGTCATCGGAGGAAGCCCCCTCTCTGGATCATTCCCCCGTGGAACCCCGGAGAGATAATTACCCTTCGAGTCCTATTAGTCTGTCAGAACTTGAGGAGGCTATTTCGGATATTGAGCAGTTTTTGGAAAGCCAACGGGAACACCCCTCTAGTCCAGATACTCTCAGGGAAACACAATCAGATCCTTCTGAGGATGATTAACCGCCACGGCGGTTAACTGTCCAGTCGTTGACGCTGCGCTTCATATAATATCAACGCTGCACAAATAGCCACATTCAGAGATTCAACATTCCCCAACAGAGGGACTCTAATATGATAGTCCGCTAGGCTGGTTAAATCTGGGGATAAGCCAGAACCCTCATTTCCTAAGACGATCGCTGTCGGTGGGCGCAAGTCAATTTCCCAGTAACTTAGGGAAGCGTCCGCGCGGGTAGCCACAATTTGTATACCCTGTTTCTGAATATCACTTAGTTGGGTGATTAGGTCTGAATGCACCGCTATGGGAACCTCAAACCAAGCACCAGCAGAAGCACGGAGGACTTTGGGATGGGTTGGATCAACGCTATCACTACTTAACCATAATCCCTCAACTCCCGCCGCTGTGG
This sequence comes from Arthrospira sp. PCC 9108, assembly GCA_016745315.1. GTDB lineage: Bacteria > Cyanobacteriota > Cyanobacteriia > Cyanobacteriales > Microcoleaceae > Limnospira > Limnospira platensis. The sequence continues at coordinate 6,687,206 of CP066886.1, read as the reverse complement.
CTGTACGGATCATTGTTCCTAGGTTGCCAGGATCTTGCACCGTTTCTAGGACTAGCCCTAAACTGGTGATGGGAACTGGGGTTTGGTCTCGGCGGCGGGCGATCGCTACTACTCCATCAGGGTTAACTGTGGTCGTCATAGCCGCTATCAGGCGATCGCTTACCTGTTCAGTGCGATCGGCCCTTTTTACCGCCAATTCCCACAGGTCTCGGTGACGTTCCTCCCATTGGGGAGTACAGCAAACCGCCATGATATCCCAATTCACAGCACAAGCTGCTTCTACTAGGTGGGTTCCTTCTAAGATAAATAGTCCCTCCTCTCGTCTTCCTTTCGCTGTATGTAACTGCCGAATCTGCTTAACTAAGGGGTTTTGTGGGCTGGTTAGCATTTAATTTTATGTGGGGGCGCAAATTTGATTTTGCCATCCTAACCTCACTCAGTCAACTAACCTATTTACCTAATGATCAGGCTTTGTTAATTTTTGTTGCAAAAAATTAATAAATGTTAAAATTTTTCCGTTTTGGGGGATGTGGGTAGCTTTTTTTATTGACTTGGGTTATATTAATAATATAATCGGAATATGTGCCCAAAAAATATTGTTTATCCCAAACAATCATAATTTTTATGTCAAGATAATAGCAGGAAATCGCCGCCTCTGTCAACCCCTGTCGAGGAATATGGGCTGCTGTTTTGAAAAAAGATGATAATCGGGGCTTGGTTATCGGGGCTTGGTTATCGGGGTTTGGTTAAGGTGTTCCCTGGTGAATATGCGATCGCTAATTGCTATATCAAAACCTCATATTCCTAGCCTGTGCTTGCGCCTCCTGTACTTGTCGTTTCTGTTCCTCTGTAGCTAGGTTTTGCTGTTCGTCTAGCTGGTTTTGTTGGTTGAGGAAGTTCTCGAAGTTCTGCTGCTGTTGCTGAAGTTGGTTATTGAGAGCGGCGGTGGTTTGGTTTTGGCGGCGGTCGATCGCCTCTTGGGTTCTAACATAATCCTGAAATTGCTGTTGTTGCTGTTGTTGCTGCGCCGCCAAATTAGCGATCGCATCCGCCACATTCATCCCCCCCGTCCCGCCGACCATTAAAGCCGCAGCCGTTACAGCTCCCGTCACGTTGACATTAGCAGTTTGAATGTCAATTTTGCGGGTACGATCATCAATGCGGATGCGCTGATGGCCAGATGTCACTATCTCTATAGTGCGATCGCTATCATTAAGCCTAATTTGATGACCGCCACTGGTTTGAATATAAACCCCATCCTGGCTAGTGCGACTGAGATCCTCCTCCACAAACTGGATTTTATGGCCGCTGCGGGTAGTGAAACTTCGCAGGCGCACTTTCCCCCGATTAGAAATAGTCTCCTCAACAGGCTCTGGGGGACTATCCTGGCCATTCCATACCCCACCAATAACATAGGGACGGTGGATATCTCCATGTTCAAAAGCCACTAGCACCTCATCATTAATTTCTGGGAGACAGTAAAAGCCTCGGTTAGGTCCAGCCCCAATACCCACAACCCTAGCCCAGGCGCTGGCGTGGGCGCTCCCGTCCCCTTCAGGGGTCAGCGTCGGAAATTTCACTCGCACACGCCCAAGACCCTCTGGGTCATAGTTATGAGTAACAATACCCACTAGATGGGTTTGCCCCGGTTTCAAACCTATTTTGGGAGAAAGAGTTGTCAAAATTGAACCGCCCCGTAACCCCCTAACACTAAATTCTGTGCTGTATCTCCCTTCTTGATACAGGTGGCGCGTTTCGGTAATGTAATATTTACCGCTATAACGCCCCATCCCCGTTAATTCCACCACTTTCCCTACCCGAATATTCGGGTTTCCCGGAGCATGGGAGTCCGCTTGCACAAATTCTCCCTCGAGTTCATTATAGAGAGCCTGAGCCATCAAGTCCGCCGCTTTGGGGCTGGAAACAGGCCGATCTACAACAATCATTTTCGGCGGCGGGAAGTTGCTCCCAAAAAGTCCCGTGGTTAAGCGATCGCCACCTGATGACCTCCCTTGAAACTGACTCGAGTGCCCCTCCTGGGAATTACCCTCGATTTGAGTGATTTTTTCCGAGCGATCGGCTACCGACACAATAGGCTGTTTTCTAGTATAATCCCAGCTTCGCACTTCCACTGAGTCAACCTGTTCCGCACTGGTGACTTGGACTCGAAAACTTTCAAAGTCTTTTAGCCATTTCAATCTCAAAATATCCCCTCCCTGGGGGCGACGGAAAAATAGTTTCCCATCTTGAACGAATAATTCAAATCCAATTCTAGCTGCTCTGTCCCGCAGGAATTCCATATTGGTCTGGTTTTCCTGAAAGACATAGGCTTGTCTTTCTCCGCTCGGGTCGATTCTCCCTCGCTCAATTCCTACTTCTCTCGCGATTTTCGCAACTATATCGCTATCGGTATAATCCTGGAAAGAACGGTTATAGCGCCCTCGGTGCAGACGGTGGGAAATGTCATAACCCCGAACTATAATCGGTGCTTGGGTGTCGCTGGTAAAGTGTGTTTCAATCGCCGTAATTTCTCCTTCGATAATGTAGTCTTTTTGGTCTTGGTTGAATTCTGGAGATTCCGTTGTGCTACCTTGAAAACCAATCTTGACTTTTTTGCCAATTTGTAGTAGGGGATCGTGTTGCCATGTTTGGCTTTCGTCGTCTACCGGAACGTAGGGATTATTTATAGCCAGTGTGAACATCCCCGGTAGGTGCAAACTCTCTTCTACCGAAATTTGCAGCAAATCATTCATTAAAGCCGACAGGGATAATTGGTCAGCTCCTTCAATTTGCAACAGAGGACTGGAAACATACAGACTGCGATCGCTTGCCATGACTACAATGATATGTTATTATTTACTGATAATTTTACGACGCTCACTAAAACTGCGATCGGCAACCCCCAGATCCACTTCTTTCAGCTTAATCGTCACTCGGGCGCGTACTGGTGTACCATCTGGTTTAAACATCGTCAATTTATAATCTAAACTTTCCACCATACAACGCATATAATTTTTATCCCCCCAAATTAAGTAATAAACCGGGGGTCGTCGCAGCTCTAGGGCTTGTGTTGCAATATCTCCCCCACCATATTCCGCCAATTCCATGGCATTCGCATTCACCCCTAACAAGTTACTAGACAGGCTAGATACAGCCGATTGAATTACAGTATTAGTAACACTAGCTTTGACCAATCTTTCACTGTAACCTTGTTCTTTCGCAAATGGATCTTTAAAGGAACTAAAGTCTACAGCATCCAGAATAGGCTTGATTTGATTCAATACATTTTCACCAGTTTCATAGGTATCGAACACCAGATCAGTTAACGTCAATTGGTAGGGTTCTACAAAACCAAAGTTCACCTTCGGTAAACCTCTACTTGTCCGCGCTCCCTTGATATCTTCAATCGAAACAGACCTACTTAACTGCAAGTCTGTAGGGTTAAATTGAAACCGGATAATATTAGCGCCTTCTCCACTTCTCGGAATCAGAGCAGCTTTGACCAGTTTCCCACTTTTGAACTCAGACCTTTGATAAAGAGAACTGGCTGCATCCTCTTTTTTTCGCTCTAAGGATAAATACTGCTGATCTCGAGTTTTGTCATATATAGCTGCTCCTTTAAGCAAAGCAATATCGGCTGTACTTGTCGCGACATCCTTAGCCAAATTACTGAGCCATGAATTCCCTTGTGTCATAATTCACCCCTTTTCTAATTCCACGATAATCAAGATGATTTATCATCAGTCTTTATGCCTGTAATTAGGTATATTTTTTATGATAAATAATTCCACTATACCACTATTATTGATTAATTACATAAAAATTTAACTTTTCTTTATATTTTCATCAATCCTTAAATATCTTGAATTACCACGGAAAACGTCCAGAAGACCTATGGGAACCATAACGCTCTCTTTCCACTTGAAATCGCTGACAAATAAATCTATATATTTCTATAGCTAGTGCTTCTAGTTGTTCAGATGTTACAACTTCTTCTTCTGATTTAGATTCTGGTTGATTATGGTCATCATCAGTTGTGGCTTTGGCTTTTATATTTTCCTCTAATTCATAAATATCTTGCTCCCTTAATGATTCGACTTGCTGAGACTTTTGGGATGAAATTGTCTGCTTTAATCTGGCTCTATCTTGAATAGTTTTTTGCATAATTTCTTTGATATTAGATGGTTTATTGTAAAATTGAGAAGACAAAATATTACCCTTGGAACTTACCTGAAGACTATCTGGAATATATGGATTTTGCGGGAAACTAACATTTGTATTTTGGTTATTTTTGAATTGATTTAACCTGGAATTTTTTTGATTATTTATGTTGTGAATATTGTATGGATTGTGAGAGACTAAATTTTTCTCGTTAAAATCACTATTTTTGGGGTTATTTTTATTAAAATTTTGATGATTTGAAGCCTCATTATTTTTTGTTATAAATTTATTTTTAAAAAATCTTTGAATTTCGGGAATATTGCCATTTAAAAGCATTTCTTTAACCGTTATATTTCTAGTAGAAATACTTGATAATAATTCAGCTTCTCGTTGAATAGATGATGAATCATTTTCAGATATCCCATCATTTACATCTCCCGAATCCGAGGTTTCCGATGGTCTCTGAATGGGAGATGAATCCGAAGTTTCGGAAAGTCGTTGAATTGAGGGGGAATCATCAGAGGCGATCGCATTATTTACATCTCCCGAATCGGAAGTTTCCGAGAGTCTCTGAATTGGAGATGAATCTGAGGTTTCCGAGAGTCGTTGAATTGAGGGTAAATCATGAGAGGCGATCGCATTATTTACATCTCCCCAATCTGAGGTTTCGGGGAGTCTCTGAATTGAGGGGGAATCGTGAGTAGAGGCGATCGCATTATTGACATCTCCCAAATCGGAAGTTTCGGGGAGTTTCTGAATGGGAGGGGATGAATCCGAGGTTTCGGGGAGTTTCTGAATTGTAGATGAATCTGAGGTTTCCGAGATTCGTTGAATTAAGGGGGAATCATTAGAGGCGATCGCATTATTTACATCTCCTAAATCGGAAGTTTCCGATAACCTCTGAATTGAAGGTGAATCATGATTAGAGGCGATCGCATTATTTATATCTCCCGAATCCGAGGTTTCCGAGAGTCTCTGAATTGAGGGTGAATCATGAGTAGAGGCGATCGCATTATTTACGTCTCCCGAATCTGAGGTTTCCGAGAGTCTTTGAATTGTGGAATCATCAGAAGCGATCGCATTATTTATATCTCCCGAATCTGAGGTTTCCGAGAGTCGTTGAATTGAGGGGGAATCGTGAGTAGAGGCGATCGCATTATTTACATCTCCCGAATCTGAGGTTTCCGAGAGTCTCTGAATGGGAGACGAATCTGAGGTTTCCGAGAGTCGTTGAATTGAGGGGGAATCGTGAGAGGCGATCGCATTATTTACGTCTCCCGAATCTGAGGTTTCCGAGAGTCTCTGAATGGGAGACGAATCTGAGGTTTCCGAGAGTCGTTGAATTGAGGGGGAATCGTGAGAGGCGATCGCATTATTTACGTCTCCCAAATCGGAAGTTTCCGAGAGTCTCTGAATGGGAGGAGATGAATCTGAGGTTTCCGAAAGTCTTTGAATTGAGGGGGAATCGTGAGTAGAGGCGATCGCATTATTTACGTCTCCCAAATCGGAAGTTTCCGAGATTCGTTGAATTGAGGGGGAATCGTGAGAGGCGATCGCATTATTTACGTCTCCCGAATCTGAGGTTTCCGAGATTCGTTGAATTGAAGGGGAATCATCAGAGGCGATCGCATTATTGACACCCACCGAATCCGAGGTTTCCGAGAGTCTTTGAATTGTGGAATCATCAGAAGCGATCGCATCATTTACATCTCCTGAATCCGAGATTTCCGAGAGTCGTTGAATTGAAGGGGAATCATCAGAGGCGATCGCATTATTTACGTCTCCCGAATCTGAGGTTTCCGAGATTCGTTGAATTGAGGGTGAATCGTGAGTAGAGGCGATCGTGATTATTGACATCTCCCAAATCGGAAGTTTCGGGGAGTTTCTGAATGGGAGGGGATGAATCCGAGGTTTCGGGGAGTTTCTGAATTGTAGATGAATCTGAGGTTTCCGAGATTCGTTGAATTAAGGGGGAATCATTAGAGGCGATCGCATTATTTACATCTCCTAAATCGGAAGTTTCCGATAACCTCTGAATTGAAGGTGAATCATGATTAGAGGCGATCGCATTATTTATATCTCCCGAATCCGAGGTTTCCGAGAGTCTCTGAATTGAGGGTGAATCATGAGTAGAGGCGATCGCATTATTTACATCTCCCGAATCTGAGGTTTCCGAGAGTCGTTGAATTGGGGATGAATCTGAGGTTTCGGAGAATCTCTGAATTGGGGATGAATCCGAGGTTTCCGAGAGTCTCTGAATTGAGGGGGAATCGTGAGTAGAGGCGATCGCATTATTTACATCTCCCGAATCGGAAGTTTCCGAGATTCGTTGAATTGAGGGTGAATCGTGAGTAGAGGCGATCGCATTATTTACGTCTCCCAAATCGGAAGTTTCCGAGATTCGTTGAATTGAGGGGGGAATCGTGAGAGGCGATCGCATTATTTACGTCTCCCGAATCTGAGGTTTCCGAGATTCGTTGAATTGAAGGGGAATCATCAGAGGCGATCGCATTATTGACACCCACCGAATCCGAGGTTTCCGAGAGTCTTTGAATTGTGGAATCATCAGAAGCGATCGCATCATTTACATCTCCTGAATCCGAGATTTCCGAGAGTCGTTGAATTGAAGGGGAATCATCAGAGGCGATCGCATTATTTACGTCTCCCGAATCTGAGGTTTCCGAGATTCGTTGAATTGAGGGTGAATCGTGAGTAGAGGCGATCGCATTATTGACATCTCCCAAATCGGAAGTTTCGGGGAGTTTCTGAATGGGAGGGGATGAATCCGAGGTTTCGGGGAGTTTCTGAATTGTAGATGAATCTGAGGTTTCCGAGATTCGTTGAATTAAGGGGGAATCATTAGAGGCGATCGCATTATTTACATCTCCTAAATCGGAAGTTTCCGATAACCTCTGAATTGAAGGTGAATCATGATTAGAGGCGATCGCATTATTTATATCTCCCGAATCCGAGGTTTCCGAGAGTCTCTGAATTGAGGGTGAATCATGAGTAGAGGCGATCGCATTATTTACATCTCCCGAATCTGAGGTTTCCGAGAGTCGTTGAATTGGGGATGAATCTGAGGTTTCGGAGAATCTCTGAATTGGGGATGAATCCGAGGTTTCCGAGAGTCTCTGAATTGAGGGGGAATCGTGAGTAGAGGCGATCGCATTATTTACATCTCCCGAATCTGAGGTTTCCGAGAGTCGTTGAATTGGGGATGAATCTGAGGTTTCGGAGAATCTCTGAATTGGGGATGAATCCGAGGTTTCCGAGAGTCTCTGAATTGAGGGGGAATCGTGAGTAGAGGCGATCGCATTATTGACACCCACCGAATCCGAGGTTTCCGAGAGTCTTTGAATTGTGGAATCATCAGAAGCGATCGCATTATTTACATCTCCCGAATCGGAAGTTTCCGAGATTCGTTGAATTGAGGGGGAATCGTAAGTAGAGGCGATCGCATTATTTACATCTCCCGAATCTGAGGTTTCCGAGAGTCTCTGAATGGGAGACGAATCTGAGGTTTCCGAGAGTCGTTGAATTGAGGGGGAATCGTGAGTAGAGGCGATCGCATTATTTACGTCTCCCGAATCTGAGGTTTCCGAGAGTCTCTGAATGGGAGACGAATCTGAGGTTTCCGAGAGTCGTTGAATTGAGGGGGAATCGTGAGAGGCGATCGCATTATTTACATCTCCCAAATCGGAAGTTTCCGAGAGTCTCTGAATGGGAGGAGATGAATCTGAGGTTTCCGAGAGTCTCTGAATTGAGGGGGAATCGTGAGTAGAGGCGATCGCATTATTTACGTCTCCCGAATCTGAGGTTTCCGAGAGTCTTTGAATTGTGGAATCATCAGAAGCGATCGCATTATTTATATCTCCCGAATCTGAGGTTTCCGAGAGTCGTTGAATTGAGGGGGAATCGTGAGTAGAGGCGATCGCATTATTTACATCTCCCGAATCTGAGGTTTCCGAGAGTCTCTGAATGGGAGACGAATCTGAGGTTTCCGAGAGTCGTTGAATTGAGGGGGAATCGTGAGAGGCGATCGCATTATTTACGTCTCCCGAATCTGAGGTTTCCGAGAGTCTCTGAATTGAGGGGGAATCGTGAGTAGAGGCGATCGCATTATTTACGTCTCCCGAATCTGAGGTTTCCGAGAGTCTCTGAATTGTGGAATCATCAGAAGCGATCGCATTATTTATATCTCCCGAATCTGAGGTTTCCGAGACTCTCTGAATGGGAGGAGATGAATAATCTGAGGTTTCCGAGAGTCGTTGAATTGAGGGGGAATCATCAGAGGCGATCGCATTATTTACATCTCCCAAATCGGAAGTTTCCGAGAGTCTCTGAATTGAAGGGGAATCATCAGAGGCGATCGCATTATTTACGTCTCCCGAATCGGAAGTTTCCGAGAGTCTCTGAATTGAAGGGGAATCATCAGAGGCGATCGCATTATTTACGTCTCCCGAATCGGAAGTTTCCGAGAGTCTCTGAATTGAAGGGGAATCATCAGAGGCGATCGCATTATTGACACCCACCGAATCCGAGGTTTCCGAGAGTCTTTGAATTGTGGAATCATCAGAGGCGATCGCATTATTTACGTCTCCCGAATCGGAAGTTTCCGAGAGTCTCTGAATTGAAGGGGAATCATCAGAGGCGATCGCATTATTGACACCCACCGAATCCGAGGTTTCCGAGAGTCTTTGAATTGTGGAATCATCAGAAGCGATCGCATTATTTATATCTCCCGAATCCGAGGTTTCCGAGAGTCTCTGAATTGAGGGTGAATCATCAGAGGCGATCGCATTATTTACGTCTCCTGAATCCGAGATTTCGGAGAGTCTCTGAATTGGAGATGAATCTGAGGTTTCCGAGATTCGTTGAATTGAAGGGGAATCATGAGTAGAGGCGATCGCATTATTTATATCTCCCGAATCCGAGGTTTCCGAGAGTCTCTGAATTGAGGGTGAATCATCAGAGGCGATCGCATTATTTACATCTCCCAAATCGGAAGTTTCCGAGAGTCTCTGAATGGGAGGAGATGAATCTGAGGTTTCCGAGAGTCTCTGAATTGAGGGGGAATCGTGAGTAGAGGCGATCGCATTATTTACGTCTCCCGAATCTGAGGTTTCCGAGAGTCTTTGAATTGTGGAATCATCAGAAGCGATCGCATTATTTATATCTCCCGAATCTGGAGGTTTCCGAGAGTCGTTGAATTGAGGGGGAATCGTGAGTAGAGGCGATCGCATTATTTACATCTCCCGAATCTGAGGTTTCCGAGAGTCTCTGAATGGGAGACGAATCTGAGGTTTCCGAAGAGTCGTTGAATTGAGGGGGAATCGTGAGAGGCGATCGCATTATTTACGTCTCCCGAATCTGAGGTTTCCGAGAGTCTCTGAATGGGAGACGAATCTGAGGTTTCCGAGAGTCGTTGAATTGAGGGGGAATCGTGAGAGGCGATCGCATTATTTACGTCTCCCAAATCGGAAGTTTCCGAGAGTCTCTGAATGGGAGGAGATGAATCTGAGGTTTCCGAAAGTCTTTGAATTGAGGGGGAATCGTGAGTAGAGGCGATCGCATTATTGACACCCACCGAATCCGAGGTTTCCGAGAGTCTTTGAATTGTGGAATCATCAGAAGCGATCGCATTATTTACATCTCCCGAATCGGAAGTTTCCGAGATTCGTTGAATTGAGGGGGAATCGTAAGTAGAGGCGATCGCATTATTTACATCTCCCGAATCTGAGGTTTCCGAGAGTCGTTGAATTGGGGATGAATCTGAGGTTTCGGAGAATCTCTGAATTGGGGATGAATCCGAGGTTTCCGAGAGTCTCTGAATTGAGGGGGAATCGTGAGTAGAGGCGATCGCATTATTTACGTCTCCTGAATCCGAGATTTCGGAGAGTCTCTGAATTGGAGATGAATCTGAGGTTTCCGAGATTCGTTGAATTGAAGGGGAATCATGAGTAGAGGCGATCGCATTATTTATATCTCCCGAATCCGAGGTTTCCGAGAGTCTCTGAATTGAGGGTGAATCATCAGAGGCGATCGCATTATTTACATCTCCCGAATCGGAAGTTTCCGAGATTCGTTGAATTGAGGGGGAATCGTAAGTAGAGGCGATCGCATTATTTACATCTCCCGAATCTGAGGTTTCCGAGAGTCGTTGAATTGGGGATGAATCTGAGGTTTCGGAGAATCTCTGAATTGGGGATGAATCCGAGGTTTCCGAGAGTCTCTGAATTGAGGGGGAATCGTTAGAGTAGAGGCGATCGATGATTATTTACGTCTCCTGAATCCGAGATTTCGGAGAGTCTCTGAATTGGAGATGAATCTGAGGTTTCCGAGATTCGTTGAATTGAAGGGGAATCATGAGTAGAGGCGATCGCATTATTTATATCTCCCGAATCCGAGGTTTCCGAGAGTCTCTGAATTGAGGGTGAATCATCAGAGGCGATCGCATTATTTACATCTCCCAAATCGGAAGTTTCCGAGAGTCTCTGAATGGGAGGAGATGAATCTGAGGTTTCCGAGAGTCTCTGAATTGAGGGGGAATCGTGAGTAGAGGCGATCGCATTATTGACACCCACCGAATCCGAGGTTTCCGAGAGTCTTTGAATTGTGGAATCATCAGAAGCGATCGCATTATTTACATCTCCCGAATCGGAAGTTTCCGAGATTCGTTGAATTGAGGGGGAATCGTAAGTAGAGGCGATCGCATTATTTACATCTCCCGAATCTGAGGTTTCCGAGAGTCTCTGAATGGGAGACGAATCTGAGGTTTCCGAGAGTCGTTGAATTGAGGGGGAATCGTGAGAGGCGATCGCATTATTTACATCTCCCAAATCGGAAGTTTCCGAGAGTCTCTGAATGGGAGGAGATGAATCTGAGGTTTCCGAAAGTCTTTGAATTGAGGGGGAATCGTGAGTAGAGGCGATCGCATTATTGACACCCACCGAATCCGAGGTTTCCGAGAGTCTTTGAATTGTGGAATCATCAGAAGCGATCGCATTATTTACATCTCCCGAATCGGAAGTTTCCGAGATTCGTTGAATTGAGGGGGAATCGTAAGTAGAGGCGATCGCATTATTTACATCTCCCGAATCTGAGGTTTCCGAGAGTCTCTGAATGGGAGACGAATCTGAGGTTTCCGAGAGTCGTTGAATTGAGGGGGGAATCGTGAGTAGAGGCGATCGCATTATTTACGTCTCCCGAATCTGAGGTTTCGCGAGAGTCTCTGAATGGGAGACGAATCTGAGGTTTCCGAGAGTCGTTGAATTGAGGGGGAATCGTGAGAGGCGATCGCATTATTTACGTCTCCCGAATCTGAGGTTTCCGAGAGTCTCTGAATGGGAGACGAATCTGAGGTTTCCGAGAGTCGTTGAATTGAGGGGGAATCGTGAGAGGCGATCGCATTATTTACGTCTCCCAAATCGGAAGTTTCCGAGAGTCTCTGAATGGGAGGAGATGAATCTGAGGTTTCCGAAAGTCTTTGAATTGAGGGGGAATCGTGAGTAGAGGCGATCGCATTATTGACACCCACCGAATCCGAGGTTTCCGAGAGTCTTTGAATTGTGGAATCATCAGAAGCGATCGCATTATTTACATCTTCCGAATCCGGGGTTTCGGAGAATCTCTGAATTGGGGAATCATGAGAGGCGATCGCATTATTTACGTCTCCCGAATCTGAGGTTTCCGAGAGTCTTTGAATTGTGGAATCATCAGAAGCGATCGCATTATTTATATCTCCCGAATCTGAGGTTTCCGAGAGTCGTTGAATTGAGGGGGAATCGTGAGTAGAGGCGATCGCATTATTTACGTCTCCCGAATCTGAGGTTTCCGAGAGTCTCTGAATGGGAGACGAATCTGAGGTTTCCGAGAGTCGTTGAATTGAGGGGGAATCGTGAGAGGCGATCGCATTATTTACATCTCCCAAATCGGAAGTTTCCGAGAGTCTCTGAATGGGAGGAGATGAATCTGAGGTTTCCGAGAGTCTCTGAATTGAGGGGGAATCGTGAGTAGAGGCGATCGCATTATTGACACCCACCGAATCCGAGGTTTCCGAGAGTCTTTGAATTGTGGAATCATCAGAAGCGATCGCATTATTTACATCTCCCGAATCGGAAGTTTCCGAGATTCGTTGAATTGAGGGGGAATCGTAAGTAGAGGCGATCGCATTATTTACATCTCCCGAATCTGAGGTTTCCGAGAGTCTCTGAATGGGAGACGAATCTGAGGTTTCCGAGAGTCGTTGAATTGAGGGGGAATCGTGAGTAGAGGCGATCGCATTATTTACGTCTCCCGAATCTGAGGTTTCCGAGAGTCTCTGAATGGGAGACGAATCTGAGGTTTCCGAGAGTCGTTGAATTGAGGGGGAATCGTGAGAGGCGATCGCATTATTTACATCTCCCAAATCGGAAGTTTCCGAGAGTCTCTGAATGGGAGGAGATGAATCTGAGGTTTCCGAAAGTCTTTGAATTGAGGGGGAATCGTGAGTAGAGGCGATCGCATTATTGACACCCACCGAATCCGAGGTTTCCGAGAGTCTTTGAATTGTGGAATCATCAGAAGCGATCGCATTATTTACATCTCCCGAATCGGAAGTTTCCGAGATTCGTTGAATTGAGGGGGAATCGTAAGTAGAGGCGATCGCATTATTTACATCTCCCGAATCTGAGGTTTCCGAGAGTCTCTGAATGGGAGACGAATCTGAGGTTTCCGAGAGTCGTTGAATTGAGGGGGAATCGTGAGTAGAGGCGATCGCATTATTTACGTCTCCCGAATCTGAGGTTTCCGAGAGTCTCTGAATGGGAGACGAATCTGAGGTTTCCGAGAGTCGTTGAATTGAGGGGGAATCGTGAGAGGCGATCGCATTATTTACATCTCCCAAATCGGAAGTTTCCGAGAGTCTCTGAATGGGAGGAGATGAATCTGAGGTTTCCGAAAGTCTTTGAATTGAGGGGGAATCGTGAGTAGAGGCGATCGCATTATTGACACCCACCGAATCCGAGGTTTCCGAGAGTCTTTGAATTGTGGAATCATCAGAAGCGATCGCATTATTTACATCTCCCGAATCGGAAGTTTCCGAGATTCGTTGAATTGAGGGGGAATCGTAAGTAGAGGCGATCGCATTATTTACATCTCCCGAATCTGAGGTTTCCGAGAGTCTCTGAATGGGAGACGAATCTGAGGTTTCCGAGAGTCGTTGAATTGAGGGGGAATCGTGAGTAGAGGCGATCGCATTATTTACGTCTCCCGAATCTGAGGTTTCCGAGAGTCTCTGAATGGGAGACGAATCTGAGGTTTCCGGAGAGTCGTTGAATTGAGGGGGAATCGTGAGAGGCGATCGCATTATTTACATCTCCCAAATCGGAAGTTTCCGAGAGTCTCTGAATGGGAGGAGATGAATCTGAGGTTTCCGAAAGTCTTTGAATTGAGGGGGAATCGTGAGTAGAGGCGATCGCATTATTGACACCCACCGAATCCGAGGTTTCCGAGAGTCTTTGAATTGTGGAATCATCAGAAGCGATCGCATTATTTACATCTCCCGAATCGGAAGTTTCGAGAGATTCGTTGAATTGAGGGGGAATCGTGAGAGGCGATCGCATTATTTACGTCTCCCAAATCGGAAGTTTCCGAGAGTCTCTGAATGGGAGGAGATGAATCTGAGGTTTCCGAAAGTCTTTGAATTGAGGGGGAATCGTGAGTAGAGGCGATCGCATTATTGACACCCACCGAATCCGAGGTTTCCGAGAGTCTTTGAATTGTGGAATCATCAGAAGCGATCGCATTATTTACATCTCCCGAATCGGAAGTTTCCGAGATTCGTTGAATTGAGGGGGAATCGTAAGTAGAGGCGATCGCATTATTTACATCTCCCGAATCTGAGGTTTCCGAGAGTCGTTGAATTGGGGATGAATCTGAGGTTTCGGAGAATCTCTGAATTGGGGATGAATCCGAGGTTTCCGAGAGTCTCTGAATTGAGGGGGAATCGTGAGTAGAGGCGATCGCATTATTTACGTCTCCTGAATCCGAGATTTCGGAGAGTCTCTGAATTGGAGATGAATCTGAGGTTTCCGAGATTCGTTGAATTGAAGGGGAATCATGAGTAGAGGCGATCGCATTATTTATATCTCCCGAATCCGAGGTTTCCGAGAGTCTCTGAATTGAGGGTGAATCATCAGAGGCGATCGCATTATTTACATCTCCCAAATCGGAAGTTTCGCGAGAGTCTCTGAATGGGAGGAGATGAATCTGAGGTTTCCGAGAGTCTCTGAATTGAGGGGGAATCGTGAGTAGAGGCGATCGCATTATTGACACCCACCGAATCCGAGGTTTCCGAGAGTCTTTGAATTGTGGAATCATCAGAAGCGATCGCATTATTTACATCTCCCGAATCGGAAGTTTCCGAGATTCGTTGAATTGAGGGGGAATCGTAAGTAGAGGCGATCGCATTATTTACATCTCCCGAATCTGAGGTTTCCGAGAGTCTCTGAATGGGAGACGAATCTGAGGTTTCCGAGAGTCGTTGAATTGAGGGGGAATCGTGAGTAGAGGCGATCGCATTATTTACGTCTCCCGAATCTGAGGTTTCCGAGAGTCTCTGAATGGGAGACGAATCTGAGGTTTCCGAGAGTCGTTGAATTGAGGGGGAATCGTGAGAGGCGATCGCATTATTTACATCTCCCAAATCGGAAGTTTCCGAGAGTCTCTGAATGGGAGGAGATGAATCTGAGGTTTCCGAGAGTCTCTGAATTGAGGGGGAATCGTGAGTAGAGGCGATCGCATTATTTACGTCTCCCGAATCTGAGGTTTCCGAGAGTCTTTGAATTGTGGAATCATCAGAAGCGATCGCATTATTTATATCTCCCGAATCTGAGGTTTCCGAGAGTCGTTGAATTGAGGGGGAATCGTGAGTAGAGGCGATCGCATTATTTACATCTCCCGAATCTGAGGTTTCCGAGAGTCTCTGAATGGGAGACGAATCTGAGGTTTCCGAGAGTCGTTGAATTGAGGGGGAATCGTGAGAGGCGATCGCATTATTTACGTCTCCCGAATCTGAGGTTTCCGAGAGTCTCTGAATGGGAGACGAATCTGAGGTTTCCGAGAGTCGTTGAATTGAGGGGGAATCGTGAGAGGCGATCGCATTATTTACGTCTCCCAAATCGGAAGTTTCCGAGAGTCTCTGAATGGGAGGAGATGAATCTGAGGTTTCCGAAAGTCTTTGAATTGAGGGGGAATCGTGAGTAGAGGCGATCGCATTATTGACACCCACCGAATCCGAGGTTTCCGAGAGTCTTTGAATTGTGGAATCATCAGAAGCGATCGCATTATTTACATCTCCCGAATCTGAGGTTTCCGAGAGTCGTTGAATTGAGGGGGAATCGTGAGTAGAGGCGATCGCGATTATTTACGTCTCCCGAATCTGAGGTTTCCGAGAGTCTTTGAATTGTGGAATCATCAGAAGCGATCGCATTATTTATATCTCCCGAATCTGAGGTTTCCGAGAGTCGTTGAATTGAGGGGGAATCGTGAGTAGAGGCGATCGCATTATTTACGTCTCCCGAATCTGAGGTTTCCGAGAGTCTCTGAATGGGAGACGAATCTGAGGTTTCCGAGAGTCGTTGAATTGAGGGGGAATCGTGAGAGGCGATCGCATTATTTACGTCTCCCAAATCGGAAGTTTCCGAGAGTCTCTGAATGGGAGGAGATGAATCTGAGGTTTCCGAAAGTCTTTGAATTGAGGGGGGAATCGTGAGTAGAGGCGATCGCATTATTGACACCCACCGAATCCGAGGTTTCCGAGAGTCTTTGAATTGTGGAATCATCAGAAGCGATCGCATTATTTACATCTCCCGAATCTGAGGTTTCCGAGAGTCGTTGAATTGAGGGGGAATCGTGAGTAGAGGCGATCGCATTATTTAGATCTCCCGAATCTGAGGTTTCCGAGAGTCGTTGAATTGAGGGGGAATCGTGAGTAGAGGCGATCGCAATTATTTACATCTCCCGAATCTGAGGTTTCCGAGAGTCTCTGAATGGGAGACGAATCTGAGGTTTCCGAGAGTCTCTGAATTGAGGGGGAATCGTGAGTAGAGGCGATCGCATTATTTACGTCTCCCGAATCTGAGGTTTCCGAGAGTCTCTGAATTGTGGAATCATCAGAAGCGATCGCATTATTTATATCTCCCGAATCTGAGGTTTCCGAGACTCTCTGAATGGGAGGAGATGAATAATCTGAGGTTTCCGAGAGTCGTTGAATTGAGGGGGAATCATCAGAGGCGATCGCATTATTTACATCTCCCGAATCGGAAGTTTCCGAGATTCGTTGAATTGAGGGGGAATCGTAAGTAGAGGCGATCGCATTATTTACATCTCCCAAATCGGAAGTTTCCGAGAGTCTCTGAATTGAGGGGGAATCGTGAGAGGCGATCGCATTATTGACACCCACCGAATCCGAGGTTTCCGAGAGTCTTTGAATTGTGGAATCATCAGAAGCGATCGCATTATTTACGTCTCCCGAATCTGAGGTTTCCGAGAGTCGTTGAATTGAGGGGGAATCATCAGAGGCGATCGCATTATTTACATCTCCCAAATCGGAAGTTTCCGAGAGTCTCTGAATTGAGGGGGAATCGTGAGAGGCGATCGCATTATTGACACCCACCGAATCCGAGGTTTCGCGGAGAGTCTTTGAATTGTGGAATCATCAGAAGCGATCGCATTATTTACGTCTCCCGAATCTGAGGTTTCCGAGAGTCGTTGAATTGAGGGGGAATCATCAGAGGCGATCGCATTATTTACGTCTCCCGAATCGGAAGTTTCGAGAGTCTCTGAATTGAAGGGGAATCATCAGAGGCGATCGCATTATTTACGTCTCCCGAATCGGAAGTTTCCGAGAGTCTCTGAATTGAAGAGGAATCATCAGAGGCGATCGCATTATTTATATCTCCCGAATCCGAGGTTTCCGAGAGTCTCTGAATTGAGGGTGAATCATCAGAGGCGATCGCATTATTTACATCTCCCGAATCTGAGGTTTCCGAGAGTCTCTGAATGGGAGACGAATCTGAGGTTTCCGAGAGTCGTTGAATTGAGGGGGAATCGTGAGAGGCGATCGCATTATTTACGTCTCCCGAATCGGAAGTTTCCGAGAGTCTCTGAATTGAAGGGGAATCATCAGAGGCGATCGCATTATTTACGTCTCCCGAATCTGAGGTTTCCGAGATTCGTTGAATTGAAGGGGAATCATCAGAGGCGATCGCATTATTTATATCTCCCGAATCCGAGGTTTCCGAGAGTCTCTGAATTGAGGGTGAATCATCAGAGGCGATCGCATTATTTACGTCTCCCGAATCGGAAGTTTCCGAGAGTCTCTGAATTGAAGGGGAATCATCAGAGGCGATCGCATTATTTACGTCTCCCGAATCTGAGGTTTCCGAGATTCGTTGAATTGAAGGGGAATCATCAGAGGCGATCGCGATTATTTATATCTCCCGAATCCGAGGTTTCCGAGAGTCTCTGAATTGAGGGTGAATCATCAGAGGCGATCGCATTATTTATATCTCCCGAATCCGAGGTTTCCGAGAGTCTCTGAATTGAGGGTGAATCATCAGAGGCGATCGCATTATTTACATCTCCCAAATCGGAAGTTTCCGAGAGTCTCTGAATGGGAGGAGATGAATCTGAGGTTTCCGAGAGTCTCTGAATTGAGGGGGAATCGTGAGTAGAGGCGATCGCATTATTGACACCCACCGAATCCGAGGTTTCCGAGAGTCTTTGAATTGTGGAATCATCAGAAGCGATCGCATTATTTATATCTCCCGAATCTGAGGTTTCCGAGACTCTCTGAATGGGAGGAGATGAATAATCTGAGGTTTCCGAGAGTCGTTGAATTGAGGGGGAATCATCAGAGGCGATCGCATTATTTACATCTCCCAAATCGGAAGTTTCCGAGAGTCTCTGAATTGAGGGGGAATCGTGAGAGGCGATCGCATTATTTACATCTCCCAAATCGGAAGTTTCCGAGAGTCTCTGAATTGAGGGGGAATCGTGAGAGGCGATCGCATTATTGACACCCACCGAATCCGAGGTTTCCGAGAGTCTTTGAATTGTGGAATCATCAGAAGCGATCGCATTATTTACGTCTCCCGAATCTGAGGTTTCCGAGAGTCGTTGAATTGAGGGGGAATCATCAGAGGCGATCGCATTATTTACGTCTCCCGAATCGGAAGTTTCCGAGAGTCTCTGAATTGAAGGGGAATCATCAGAGGCGATCGCATTATTTACGTCTCCCGAATCGGAAGTTTCCGAGAGTCTCTGAATTGAAGGGGAATCATCAGAGGCGATCGCATTATTGACACCCACCGAATCCGAGGTTTCCGAGAGTCTTTGAATTGTGGAATCATCAGAGGCGATCGCATTATTTACGTCTCCCGAATCGGAAGTTTCCGAGAGTCTCTGAATTGAAGGGGAATCATCAGAGGCGATCGCATTATTGACACCCACCGAATCCGAGGTTTCCGAGAGTCTTTGAATTGTGGAATCATCAGAAGCGATCGCATTATTTATATCTCCCGAATCCGAGGTTTCCGAGAGTCTCTGAATTGAGGGTGAATCATCAGAGGCGATCGCATTATTTACATCTCCCGAATCTGAGGTTTCCGAGAGTCTCTGAATGGGAGACGAATCTGAGGTTTCCGAGAGTCGTTGAATTGAGGGGGAATCGTGAGAGGCGATCGCATTATTTACGTCTCCCGAATCGGAAGTTTCCGAGAGTCTCTGAATTGAAGGGGAATCATCAGAGGCGATCGCATTATTTACGTCTCCTGAATCCGAGATTTCGGAGAGTCTCTGAATTGGAGATGAATCTGAGGTTTCCGAGATTCGTTGAATTGAAGGGGAATCATGAGTAGAGGCGATCGCATTATTTATATCTCCCGAATCTGAGGTTTCCGAGAGTCTCTGAATTGAGGGTGAATCGTGAGTAGAGGCGATCGCATTATTTACGTCTCCCGAATCTGAGGTTTCCGAGAGTCTCTGAATGGGAGACGAATCTGAGGTTTCCGAGAGTCGTTGAATTGAGGGGGAATCGTGAGAGGCGATCGCATTATTTACGTCTCCCAAATCGGAAGTTTCGCGGGAGTCTCTGAATGGGAGGAGATGAATCTGAGGTTTCCGAGAGTCGTTGAATTGAGGGGGAATCGTGAGTAGAGGCGATCGCATTATTTACATCTCCCGAATCTGAGGTTTCCGAGAGTCGTTGAATTGAAGGGGAATCATCAGAGGCGATCGCATTATTTACATCTCCCGAATCGGAAGTTTCCGAGATTCGTTGAATTGAGGGTGAATCGTGAGTAGAGGCGATCGCATTATTTACGTCTCCCGAATCTGAGGTTTCCGAGAGTCTCTGAATTGAGGGGGAATCGTAAGTAGAGGCGATCGCATTATTTACATCTCCCGAATCGGAAGTTTCCGAGATTCGTTGAATTGAGGGGGAATCGTAAGTAGAGGCGATCGCATTATTTACATCTCCCGAATCTGAGGTTTCCGAGAGTCTCTGAATGGGAGACGAATCTGAGGTTTCCGAGAGTCGTTGAATTGAGGGGGAATCGTGAGTAGAGGCGATCGCATTATTTACATCTCCCAAATCGGAAGTTTCCGAGAGTCTCTGAATTGAGGGGGAATCGTGAGAGGCGATCGCATTATTTACGTCTCCCGAATCTGAGGTTTCCGAGAGTCTCTGAATTGAAGGGGAATCATCAGAGGCGATCGCATTATTTACGTCTCCCGAATCTGAGGTTTCCGAGATTCGTTGAATTGAGGGTGAATCGTGAGTAGAGGCGATCGCATTATTTACGTCTCCCGAATCTGAGGTTTCCGAGATTCGTTGAATTGAGGGTGAATCGTGAGTAGAGGCGATCGCATTATTTATATCTCCCGAATCCGAGGTTTCCGAGAGTCTCTGAATTGAGGGTGAATCATCAGAGGCGATCGCATTATTTACATCTCCCGAATCTGAGGTTTCCGAGAGTCTCTGAATGGGAGACGAATCTGAGGTTTCCGAGAGTCGTTGAATTGAGGGGGAATCGTGAGAGGCGATCGCATTATTTACGTCTCCCGAATCGGAAGTTTCCGAGAGTCTCTGAATTGAAGGGGAATCATCAGAGGCGATCGCATTATTTACGTCTCCCGAATCTGAGGTTTCCGAGAGTCTCTGAATTGAAGGGGAATCATCAGAGGCGATCGCATTATTTACATCTCCCGAATCTGAGGTTTCCGAGAGTCGTTGAATTGGGGATGAATCTGAGGTTTCGGAGAATCTCTGAATTGGGGATGAATCCGAGGTTTCCGAGAGTCTCTGAATTGAGGGGGAATCGTGAGTAGAGGCGATCGCATTATTTACGTCTCCTGAATCCGAGATTTCGGAGAGTCTCTGAATTGGAGATGAATCTGAGGTTTCCGAGAGTCTCTGAATTGAGGGGGAATCGTGAGTAGAGGCGATCGCATTATTGACACCCACCGAATCTGAGGTTTCCGAGAGTCTTTGAATTGTGGAATCATCAGAAGCGATCGCATTATTTATATCTCCCGAATCTGAGGTTTCCGAGAGTCGTTGAATTGAGGGGGAATCGTGAGTAGAGGCGATCGCATTATTTACATCTCCCGAATCTGAGGTTTCCGAGAGTCTCTGAATGGGAGACGAATCTGAGGTTTCCGAGAGTCTCTGAATTGAGGGGGAATCGTGAGTAGAGGCGATCGCATTATTTACGTCTCCCGAATCTGAGGTTTCCGAGAGTCTCTGAATTGTGGAATCATCAGAAGCGATCGCATTATTTATATCTCCCGAATCTGAGGTTTCCGAGACTCTCTGAATGGGAGGAGATGAATAATCTGAGGTTTCCGAGAGTCGTTGAATTGAGGGGGAATCATCAGAGGCGATCGCATTATTTACATCTCCCAAATCGGAAGTTTCCGAGAGTCTCTGAATTGAGGGGGAATCGTGAGAGGCGATCGCATTATTTACATCTCCCAAATCGGAAGTTTCCGAGAGTCTCTGAATTGAGGGGGAATCGTGAGAGGCGATCGCATTATTGACACCCACCGAATCCGAGGTTTCCGAGAGTCTTTGAATTGTGGAATCATCAGAAGCGATCGCATTATTTACGTCTCCCAAATCCGAGGTTTCGGAGATTCTCTGAATTGAGGGTGAATCATCAGAGGCGATCGCATTATTTACGTCTCCCAAATCCGAGGTTTCGGAGATTCTCTGAATTGGAGATGAATCTGAGGTTTCCGAGAGTCTCTGAATGGGAGATGAATCTGAGGTTTCCGAGAGTCGTTGAATTGAGGGTGAATCGTGAGTAGAGGCGATCGCATTATTTATATCTCCCGAATCCGAGATTTCCGAGAGTCTCTGAATTGGAGATGAATCTGAGGTTTCCGAGAGTCGCTGAATTGAAGGGGAATCATCAGAGGCGATCGCATCATTTCTATCTCCCCAATCGGAAGTTTCCGAGAGTCTCTGAATTGAAGGGGAATCATCAGAGGCGATCGCATTATTTACGTCTCCCGAATCTGAGGTTTCCGAGATTCGTTGAATTGAAGGGGAATCATCAGAGGCGATCGCATTATTTAGATCTCCCGAATCTGAGGTTTCCGAGAGTCTCTGAATTGAAGGGGAATCATTAGAGGCGATCGCATTATTTACGTCTCCCGAATCTGAGGTTTCCGAGATTCGTTGAATTGAAGGGGAATCATCAGAGGCGATCGCATTATTTATATCTCCCGAATCCGAGGTTTCCGAGAGTCTCTGAATTGAAGGGGAATCATTAGAGGCGATCGCATTATTTATATCTCCCGAATCCGAGATTTCCGAGAGTCTCTGAATTGGAGATGAATCTGAGGTTTCCGAGAGTCGCTGAATTGAAGGGGAATCATTAGAGGCGATCGCATCATTTATATCTCCCGAATCCGAGGTTTCTGAGAGTCGTTGAATTGGGGATATGTCGGAAATAGGTTCAGAAGTTGAAGATTCGTATTGTCTTTGTATAGATTCAGAATGATGGGATTTCGATCTTTCTTGGCTTTCGGGGTATTTAGGAGGATAAAATCGGTTTGATTTTGGAGATACATAATCCCCTAATATGCTTCTAAATATGGTTGACTTGGAGGGTTGTGATTGTTGATAATTAACTTTTGTTTGGTCTTGATTTATATTGTCTAAGTCCTCAAATGGTGCATCTAATTCCCTTCTAATTGCAGATGATTCTGATGTGGGAATAGGAGATATTTCTGTGGGTTTAGGAATCGATTCTATTTCACTATTGCCAGAAAAATCAACATCATTCAGTGGCTTTTCTTGGATAATGTTTCGATTACCTAAGTCAGGTTTTGACTCTAATAGAAAAGGACTATCCCAATCAGAAAACCTTTGTAATTCTACTCCTTTACTAGAAAATAAAGATAAATCTAAAACTGAGATAGATCGTGCCCCTATAGGCTGTAAAAATTTCTGTCCTAATGGTATAGGAGAAACTATGGGATTTTTGACCCCTAAAGGTGCTTCTGATGGGGTGTTCGTGGATGAAATTTTATCCGATTTTGTAGACATATACCTTGAGTCAAATTACCACAAAAATTAGTCTGATATTTGATAATTTGTCCTTTAAAAGTATCCAAAACGATCCCGCCTTCTATTGATGGCTACACCTCCCGCACCCTGGGTTTGTGTGGTCACTTGTAACCCTTCATAAGCTAGGGTTAATTCTTCGATCGCTACTGAACTTCCTTCGGCTTGAAATCCTGGTGCTTTCCAAGAAATGGGAATAGCACCAATCAAAGTCCATGCTTGCATAATTTCCCCGGCTTGATTGAACATTAAAATATTGATATTCCGACGATTATATATGGGATTACTCATAGTAGTTATCATCCAATTCCAGAATATTGTACTATTAGTCATTCCCCTTTTTAAGGTGATGTCGTCAAACTCAGCATGACCTATAAATACTCGCTGTTGGTCATTAACTCCTCCTTCTAAATAGGCTTCTTTTTGCAAGGTTACTCCCCAGCCAGAACATTCCGAAAAAGATGCGGAAATTGTGCTTTCCATTTCTACATAAAAGCGATTAGTTGTGATATAATTGTAGCGGGGTGTAAAGGTATTAGTGCTGGGTATGGCTTCCATAATTTACTCGGATATATGTTAACAATTTATGAACATCATTAAAGATGTAATAAAGATGGAGATTACTATCGTTCACGGCTGATATTAAGTTCAGTAATTAACATTTCGTAAACTCGTTCTTGGATCTGTTGCTTTAGCATCGGGTCGGCGTGAACTTTTTGGGCGATTTTATACATCAAATCTTTGGGATTATGACACTGTATTTGGGCGGGCGCAACTAAACCAATGGGGTGGCTAGGTTGTCCGGGGGGTGGGTGTGGTATTGGGGGTTGGTTAGGGTTCATGATTAAATTGGTTAACGATTTTGGCTAAGGTTTTGTAAAGGAACTAATCCCGTTTTAATGAGCAGATTTTGTGCTTCTTCTGTTTTGAGAATTTCGGCAAATTTCTGCCCTACCGGGGATAAACTGTTATCAAATGAATAAACAACAGCCAGAGAATAGGCTAAGGGATATTGTCCAGTTTGAAATAGCTCAACTGATGGATAGTAGCTACCTTTATCATTGCACAAATCGGTTCCAGGTGTAATAGATTCATTGTTATGGCTTAGGGGTTGTACGGCTGGTCTCAAGCCTTCTACGATCGCCAGAGGGTAGACAGAACACTGCTGAAAAACTTGGCTGAGTGGGCCAAAAGACAGGCTGCCAATTTGTCGTTCTTCAAAATCCTGAAGAACTGTTCTCATCGCTTGAAAAGTGGGGATTTGGCGAATTCTATTGACATTGGTTTCAGTTGTGATAAAATTATCTGAGGAGGGTTTTTGCCACAGTCGCCGAAATTGAGCGATCGCTCGCTCGGTTTGTAGGACTCGTTCTTCAAAAATGCGGATAGCTTCTCCATCGGTGGGGATGTACAATTGCACAGGTAAATCCGGCCCTCCTAACTGTTTCCAGTTGTTAATTTCTCCGGTGTATAGTTGTCGCAATTGCTTAATTGATATTTGTCCGTTTAAATTGTGAGGTAAGGAATTCTGGCGGCGCTGGTAACTAAAGGCGACAAACACGACCAAACCATCATAAGCAAAGGGAATAGCATTTAAGTCTCTGTCTAAGTCCTGAATTAAGCTGGTAATAGCAAAATCTGCCTCTTGGTTGCGAACTTTAGCCAGTGCTTTTTCGGTTGTTGGTTGGGGTTTATAAACCAATTTCAGCATATTTGGGATGCGCTGTTGCAATTCTGACTCTAAGGTTTTCCCTTTTTCTACTAAGTTGCGCTGTCGGATTGAATAATTCCAAACGCCATTTTCCTCAGCAGTGTAGCTAAATGTTCCTTTGGGAATAGCAGCAATATCTTTGATGCAACAGGGAGAAAAACGGTGGTCAGCTAGGACGACATAGGGGCGATATAATAACCGCCAGATACCAATTCCTCCTAAAAAAGCCAGCAGAAGCAGTAGCAGAAGCCACAGCCGGGGAAAAGGGGGTTTTGTATCTTCTGTGTCTAAGACGATCGCTTGATAATTGTCGTCAATTTCAGATAACTTAGGGAGGGCTTCCCGGGCGGCTTTGGCATTTTCAAAGGATATATTGAATCCCAGGAGTCGCAATATAAACTGTTGCAGAGGGAGATAGTTTTCGGGCCAGTCTTCTGGGAATTGGTAGCGGAAAGTCTGCCCTCGGACATCGATGGGGGAGGTTAAATCATGTTGCCAATTTCCTTTTAAAAGGTCAAAGGCGATCGCACCTAAAGCCGTTAAATCGAGCTTAGGATCAGCCTGGGTAACTGTGGTTAACCCGGGCTGAAATGGCTTTTCTGTGAGGGCTAAGTCAGCGATGTAGGCGATAAATTGGGGGCGATGAAACTGATGCTGTTCGATGGGTAAAATCAGAATGGTGTCCAGGCTGAGGTTCCCGTGGGCTACAGATTCGCGAATTTGACCGGAGGGGAGGCGGTATTTCTGGGTGTGGAGGGCTTCCAGGCTTTGCAAAATCTGGTCGAGGAGGTGCAGGACTTGTTGGGGGGTCATAGCACCAAATTGGCGCATATAGGTTCGCAGGGTGGGATAGCTGTTAGAGAGGGTGGGGGTAACGGTGTAGCAGCGGGGTTGGTGGCGGTCGGCGATCGCTTCTGAGGGGACCAGCAGCCGAAAGTCCTGCACCCGACCATCAGCAGGGACTAATCCTGCCACATTTTCAAATACTGTTTTGGTCTGCTGTTGTTCCTGTGGGTTAAAGTGACGTTGGGGGAGCAGATATTCTTTAATAATGACCGTTTTATTGTTGTTGGTTTGCACTGCTTGATAAAGGCGACCCAGACCCCGACTACCGATGAAACTGACGATGCGATATCGGCCTTGGTTGCCGATAATTTCGGATTTGGTGGCGAGGAAGGCGGGAAATCCGCATTGTAGACAGGTTAAAACCTGTGTTTCTGCGGTGGTCGATGAGGTAGCCAGGGGGCAGAATAGAGGGTTGCCGTGGGTACAGCGATATTTGGGATAGGGGTTGAGGCTGCTGGGGCTGACTTCGGCAAGTTGTGGAGGCGTATCGAGGATTTCGATGTCTGTGTCTTCGGGAATTTCTTCGCCCCGTTTGCGCCGTCGGAGGAGATCTCGGACATCTTCGCGAATGAAAGGTAAAAGCCGAATTACCCACAGGGGGAGAAATCGATAGGCGGAAGCGAAGGCATTATAACCGACCCGTCGGACGCGGTGTTGGGCGGTAGCAACGGTGCTTTCTCGGAGAGCTTTTCCGGTTCGGGTTTTGGGAATTGGGCGCTGAGGGGGTCTTACCATTGCATAAGGCTTCCCAAGAAGCAGGTGTTAGGTAGTCAATTAGGGGGTGAGAAAATAGGGTATTTATTCAGCCTCAACTTGGGCGATCGCATTATCGGGGGATGTACCATTGAGTACGGCAATAATACCTGGCAGGTATTGGTCCATCATCGTCACGTTTGTATAAACGAGGGATTCTACCAAAGCCGGGGTAAGGCGATCGCCTTCTACATCGATACTGGTTTTATAACAAACCTCCCCATCGGAATAGTCTAACTCGAAGTTGCCCAGAATTAAACCAGAATTAGCTTTTGTTAATAATTCAGCAATAGCCGATCGCTTTGGCGCAGGAATTGTCAGGGGACAAATCGAGTAAAACAGGAATTGTTGTTCTTCGTCTCTGGCTTGTGCGGAACAACTCCAACGGCCATTGTCGCCAATAAATGCCATCTCTAGGGTAGCTCCCTCGTCCAAGCTAACGTAGTCCCAATCATCTTGGTTAAAAAAGGCCGCCATGATTTGGGAAATGGGGGCAGAAATTGAGGAATCCGAGTCCCCTGTTGGTGGCGCGCCCAATTCCCTGCTAATTTCTTCGAGGGCTTGGCTTCCGGTTGACAAAGCCGTTTTAATTTGCGCCCCTAACTGCTGAAAAGTGTCTTTTCCCGTAGCAACCAGTTGAGCGAGGGTGTCAGGATTTGCCCAATCCCAAAGGGTACGATAGGCGATCGTTTTGTCTAATTGTTGTTGTCGCACTCCCAAACAAAACCAGTTTTCCGTGAATTGGTGAGGTAGGGGTTCTGGTCCGGGTGGTTGTTGTAGGTGATTGATGAGAGTAGCCGTGGTGGTTTCGTCCTGGGTGAGTTGAGGCAGCAAACCCGGTTTGAGCATCAATTCTAGGGTTAAATTGGTGTAAGGGTCAAATTGGCGGTCGATTAAGGGACTACAAACCTCTGGTTTCAAGTTAAACAATTGTTCTTTTTCAATCAATTGATAGGTATCAAAGGGTACTTCTAGCGTCAGATAAACATTAATATCCTTCCCATCATCCTCAGCAACAATGCCATTCACAGCCAACAATTCGAGGGTTTTTTGTGATGGCAAAATAAACGTTAATTGTTGATTTAAATAAATATCTTTTTTCATATCAATTATTAGTTATTAAACCCAGCCTTTAACTTCACTATCCATCAAAGGTTTTTCCAGTTTCATATATTCACTTTGGGCGGCGGCGAGTAGATGTTTCATCATTACCGGTTCTTCAGCATCAGCAGCCAGAAAAGCGGCGTTAAGGGCGATATTGCGGATATTACCCCCAGAGACACTCAAACGCGCCAATTTCTCAACCGTGAGCCCATCGGTGGGAGTTTCCGAGGGGAAAATACGCCGCCAGATTTCGGCGCGCTGTTTAGCATCGGGAAAGGGGAATTGGACCACAAAACGGATGCGACGGAGAAAAGCGGGGTCGAGGGCACCCTTCATGTTGGTGGTAAGAATAGCTAAACCTCGGTAGGCTTCCATGCGTTGCAGCAGATAACTAACCTCGATGTTAGCATGGCGATCGTGGGAGTCTTTGACCTCGCTGCGCTTACCAAATAGGGCATCAGCTTCATCGAAGAGCAAAATCGCGCCCCCACTTTCGGCAGCATCAAAGACGCGGCGAAGGTTTTTCTCCGTTTCGCCGATATATTTGCTAATGACGGAACTCAGGTCAATTTTGTATAAATCGAGTCGCAGGGCTTGGGCGAGAACTTCCGCCGCCGTGGTTTTCCCGGTGCCACTGGGTCCAGCAAATAGGGCGCTGATACCTAAACCCCGATCGCTTTTTTTACCGAAACCCCAATTTTCGTAAACTTGGGAACGTTGGCGGAGGTGAGCGGCCATTGTTTCCAGAACTTGCATTTGAGCCGACGGGAGAACCAAATCAGCCCAGGTGGCTTTAACTTCGATGCGCTGGGCCATATCTTCCATGCGGGGTCTAGCTTGGAGGCGACAAGCATCCCAAAGGTGGTCAATAAAGGTTTCTGTATCTTCGGGGGAAATTCCCTGGCTGGCGGTAGCCGTACAAACGGCGATAATGGCGGGGGAGGGGAGGTTAAATTGGGCGGTAACTCGTTGTAGGTGGCCGTTGAGGTGTGTAGTACCTTCTCCGAGGTGTTCTTCCCAATACTGGTACTGTTCGGCAGCGCCCGGGCGAGTAACCTCGAAGTTAAGCAGGGGTCGGGTCCGCTGCGGAAGGCGATCGCGAACGGTAATCATCAGGGGGCTACCGATGCGCTCAATCAGTTGCCAGATACCGTCTCCGTGGCGACTCATTTCTACCTGTTCGCAGTCGATAATGAGGGCATAACCTCCCAAAACTGACTCGCGCTCCCATAGTTTTAACATAAGGTTGAACTCTGCGGTGGCGGAAGGAATGCGATCGCCATCCATCAGATAGAGTTCTAGATCTAACTGTTGACAGACCACCTGTGCGATCGCTTGTCGAGTCGCCATATCTTCCCCGCAAATCTGGACAACCGGTAACTGTGACTCCTCGCTAAAGTTCGACCAGGTTTGGGCAATTTTTAGGGCTAGTTGTTGATGGGAGGGGACTAACAGGGAGGGCTCCCCCAGGGATTCTACAATCCCGAATAAGCGTTCATCAAGATGCTGTATCCCGATGAGATAGTGGAGGATGCGTTCATCAATGCGAAGGGGGCTGAGGGTCAAAACCGCACCGCCTCCGACCTCTAGTAAACGCCAGCGACGTAGGGGAGCATTGGGTGTTAGGGCGCTCCAATGGGGGTCATCGAAGATATTGAGGGCGAGGCTAAAGGTCGGATAGGGCTTTTGGGGGTCGCCGTTGGCTTCCGCGCAGAGTAGGGGAAAATCGGCATCGAGTTCCATTCCGGCGCACAGTAGCAGCAAATCTTGTTCAAAGGTAGATAGCCCAAAGGTATCGCACAGTTGCTCTAAGACAGGGGGGATGATGTTTGCTACGGTGGTTTCCGGTCGGGTTTCCCCTAATGATGCCGCTTTGATTCTTTCCTTAATTCGGGTTAAGGCGAGTATGAGAGTTTGTTGGTCGTGGGTGAATGGGCTGTTTGAGTCAGTCATGGTCACGGGGGAAATGGGGAAGGGGGTGCTGTTTAATTTATCGCTACTTTGGGTTGAATGTATTGCTCAAAAGTTGGACTGTCGGGGTTGTCGTCTACAGTCAGCATACTTTCTGCGCCATCAATTTGGACTCGCACTAAATATTCTCCGGGTTTGACTTCCCGAATGGGGATGGAGACGGTAGCCGTGGCGCGAGTAATGGGTGGGGCGGTGAATAGGTAGCCCACGGGATTATCGCTATTGAGGTTGTATTCGTTCATCATCAGGACAATTCGCTGACCGGGGGCGATCGCCAAATTAAGGCTAATGCTGAGGGTTCCCGACCGTGGCTCATCGTCAAATCCATCTAAATCTAGGACTGTGACCGCATCAATGGTAGGGCGCAAGACGAAGGGGGCGACGTTAGATTCCACTTGGGGAACACGGGCGGGAGTTTTACGCCTGGTAGTCGCTGTGGTGGTTCCCCCTACCTGAGACCCATTACGGGGGGGTGCGGGTGGGGCGCTTAGGTGAATGACTTGTAGGCTTTGCACGCCAGCGCGTAGCACTGAGGGGGAAATCAGGCTCAAGGGGAGCCGTAGTTCCCCACTGTTGAGTACTTGGGGGGTTACTTCTACTTGAGCGATGCGGATTTGGGTTAAGACACCAGAGAGATGCTGGCCACGAATGGAGAGGATGCTGTTACTGAAAATGGGTTGATTTTTACCTCCCACGGCGACCACTTGGGTGATGACGGGTTGTTTGGGAAAGACTGTACCGCCTAAAATGCGATCGCGCACAGGTAGGGCGGAACGTCCGGCGATGTCGCTTTCGATGATGATGACAGTCACTTTGTACACCAGGGACAGGGCGTAGGGGGTCTGGAAGAACACAGACCAGATTTTAGAGAGTTCGTCCGTGGAGACAGAGATAAATTCCGAGCGGATTTGTTCGACTTGTTCAGCCAGATCGGAGTCCGCGAGGTAGGTAAAGGTGGGATCGGCGATCGTCGATCGGATGGTGTCCGCACTCAATACTAACTGGTCTTCCAGGGTTTGGACGACGCTACCCAGCAGGCGCTGGGGTTCGAGATCGCCATCATTCCCGTAAAAGGATACCACATAGAATAGGTCGATCGCCGCTTGTCTGCGTCGGGTCATGTCCCCCCGTCGTTGGAAGTTGGGGGTGTCTTGGTTGGTGAGGGCTGGGTTACGTTTGATGTGATACAGGTATAGATTCACACCTGTTTCGGGAATTGACCCGCTCGAACCGTCTGGGCGCACGGTGGTGACTCGCGCTCCGTCCACGTCTCTCTGCACGGCTCGCTGTATAATCCGCTGTAAGGTCGCGGTGGCGGTCGCGACCGCTAGATGATTGCTCATGGCTGATTTGGCCAGTTAAAGGGGTGGGAATGATGGGATGCGCGGATTTATGAGAACTAATCTGATGATCTTCTGATCTTCCATTATTTAATACCACTTTCAGTCTGAGTGCGATCGGATTCAACCGCCAATTTTATATATATTAACAAGAAATTCACAAATATTCACAAAACTTTAATTCACTTAAACAATGGTTGTAAAAATTAGTATATTTGTTATAGGTTTGGCTGTATTATTTTCAACAACTGCAATCGTTGTAGATCAAGCGATTTTGTAGCATCCCCGAAAACTCGGAGGAAGCGACGGGGTTTTGGGTGGCTGTGATTGAGCTAATACAATAAGTAGTAAATAAGTAAAAACTGGACATTACTGGATTGTTGATCTTCCCTAGCTGCCAGGTTTTTTGAATGCTGGCAAAAATTCTTCTGTTGTCAAAGGAGAAGAAAGGTAATGACGCGCTAATTCTTGCAGTTATTGAAGGATGAGGTTTGCCGGCAACTGCTTCGGGGAATAGCCGAAAAAGTGTCGCGTAAATGTGTAGGGTGCGTCAGACCCGGTAAATTATCGGGAAACCCGGTGAAATTCTACCTGACGCTGTAGGGTGCGTCAGACCCGGTAAATTATCGGGAAACCCGGTGAAATTCTACCTGACGCTGTAGGGTGCGTCAGACCCGGTAAATTATCGGGAAACCCGGTGAAATTCTACCTGACGCTGTAGGGTGCGTCAGACCCGGTAAATTATCGGGAAACCCGGTGAAATTCTACCTGACGTTGTAGGGTGCGTCAGACCCGGTAAATTATCGGGAAACCCGGTGAAATTCTACCTGACGCTGTAGGGTGCGTCAGACCCGGTAAATTATCGGGAAACCCGGTGAAATTCTACCTGACGCTGTAGGGTGCGTCAGACCCGGTAAATTATCGGGAAACCCGGTGAAATTCTACCTGACGCTGTAGGGTGCGTCAGACCCGGTAAATTATCGGGAAACCCGGTGAAATTCTACCTGACGCACCAGAGTTATTCAGGATGAGAAAGCCCCACCCTACTTAGTTGAGAGTGGGATACTTGCCCACTTCCATACATACCACCCATATCAGGGAGAAAAAATTTTATGGCTAGGCTTGATTATTTTGCACCTGGCGTTTACATTGAGGAGGTCGATCGCGGCTCTCGACCTCTTCAGGGTGTTCCCACCGCTGTAGCGGGATTTGTCGGTTTCACGGAGGATATCCGAGGTGGGGCTGAACCTTTTAAGCCGATGTTAGTAACCAGTTGGAAGCAGTATCTGGAATACTTCGGTCGAACTAACTCGGACGGTTTTACGGAGTTCGGAGCCTATCTTCCCTTTTCAGTGTACGGTTGGTTTCTCAACGGCGGCGGTCGTTGCTGGATTACTAGCATGGGAACAGGACTCCCAGGTTCTCCTAAGCCGGAAGTGAGGGAAACGGGAACCGAAATTGTCAACCGCGCTAATCGTCCTTCGTTAAGATTTTCCATCCGTGAAAATGCGGAAGATAGTGGTTCTGAGGGTTCCCTAACAGATAGTTCCCAAAACAGGTTTCTGGCTGTGAGCGATCGCTCTATCCGGGTACAAATTACAGAAGGATACCCCAAACCCCCCAGCGAAGAAACGGAAGCATCAGAAGCGATCGTCACTGCTAATACAGGGGAATTTTTCACCGTAGTTATTCGCCAGGGAGGTGAGGAACTCGAACGGTTCCCACACCTGAGTATGAATCCAGACATCGAAACAGCAGTAGCCGATTATGTGGTTAGCGCTCTGGAGGCATCTGAGTATATTATCGCCACGGATTTAGCCATCAGTGGCAGTCCCCTAGCCCGTCGCCCGTCTAACGGGGTGTATGAAGTTAGTCCTGGGGCGATCATTGCAGAAACAGAAAACTTAGCGCGCCATGTAGAAGGGGTGAGGGAGGAGCGCACCGGGATTCGGGGCTTGTTTGAAATCGACGAAGTAACTATCATTTGCTGTCCAGACTTAATGAAAGTCTACGAACAGGGATTGATTGATCTTGATCAACTCCACGGACTAATGGACTTGATGGTGAGTATGTGCGAGGGAGCCGCAGACGGGGACATCCCCAACGCCCCCAACCGAATGATCATCCTTGACCCGCCGCCTGATCGGGTAAAACCGCAAGAGATCAGCCGTTGGTTGAGCATAGAATTTAACCGTCGATCGCAATTTGCGGCACTGTACTACCCGTGGATTCTAGTTCCGAACCCCCGCAACGCCGGACGACCCATAGCTATTCCCCCCAGCGGCCACATGGCAGGAGTATGGGCGCGGGTGGACGAAACCCGGGGGGTTTACAAAGCGCCTGCTAACGAAGTCCCACGAGGTGTGATCGGTCTAACTCACCCGTGCAACTTCCGAGAACAGGAACTGCTGAACCCTATTGGCATCAACTGTATCCGGCCTTTTGAGAACCGGGGTATCCGGATCTGGGGCGCTCGTACCTTGGTGGAACCCGACAAAACTGAATGGCGTTATATCAACGTTCGCCGTCTGATGAGCTACATCGAAAAATCTATCGAAAACGGTACCCAGTGGGTGGTGTTTGAACCGAACGACGAAGACCTCTGGCAGCGGGTCAAACGCACCATTAGCAGCTTCTTAACTGAATTATGGCGATCGGGAGCCTTAATCGGTGGCAGTCCCAGTGAGGCTTTTTATGTGAAGTGCGATGCTGAACTCAATAGCCCCCAAAGCATGATGCTGGGTCGGCTGTTTGTGGAAGTGGGTGTCTGTCCAGTGCGTCCGGCTGAATTTGTGATATTCCGCATCAGCCAGTGGACGGCTGACGGTGAAGGCGAATAAGCCAACTCTCTTAAATCTCTGCCTCCAAAACCAACCGATTGGAGGCAGTTGGGATTTTTTTGATATTGACACTTACACAAGGGAATCGAATTATGAGTAGTGCTGCTCCGGTTTTTACCACTACCGCCACCCGGTATCAAATTGATTTTCGCAATGATACTGTTGGGAATATTGTCCAAAATGCTTATATCAAAAGTATGGCAGCCCTGACCTACGAGGGAAAAGTAGCCGGAGGTGATAAAGCCTTGGGTTCTGGTCGCAAAGGTCGCCGGGTTCGCCAAAGCACGATCGCCGGTTACGAAACCAACCCGTCGATGACCATCGAAACTTACATCAGCGACGACCCCAACGATGCCAGCCGCCAGCTATTTGCTTGGTTCAAAGCCTGTCTACCACCGGAAGAGGGAGGAGAAGGGAAATGGTCTCAGTACCGGGCTAGTGGTTCTGTGGTGCTGTATTCTCCTGACGGAGAAGAGGTTTTACGCTGGAACCTCGAACGTGCTTGGCCGAAAAAGTATTCGATCGCTGATATGGACTCGACCTCGGGGGATTTGGCGGTTGAAACCTACGAAATCGTTGCTGAAATGATTACCAAAGAGGTTGCTATGGGTGGTCAAGTTGGCAGCATGAGGAGTGGGGCTGCGGTTTAATTTATGGGTAAGTTCGGGTAAATCAGCATCGGCGGCGGGTGATCGAATCGGGCTGATTTTTCCCGTCCCCTGAAAGAAGGGCGGGTGCAGAATTGGCTGGTTTTCCCGTCCCCTGAAAGAAGGGCGGGTCCAGAATTGGCTGGTTTTCCCGTCCCCTGAAAGAAGGGCGGGTCCAGAATTGGCTGATTTTTCCCGTCCCCTGAAAGAAGGGCGGGTCCAGAATTGGCTGGTTTTCCCGTCCCCTGAAAGAAGGGCGGGTCCAGAATTGGCTGGTTTTCCCGTCCCCTGAAAGAAGAAGGGCGGGTCCAGAATTGGCTGGTTTTCCCGTCCCCTGAAAGAAGAAGGGCGGGTCCAGAATTGGCTGGTTTTCCCGTCCCCTGAAAGAAGAAGGGCGGGTCCAGAATTGGCTGGTTTTCCCGTCCCCTGAAAGAAGGGCGGGTCCAGAATTGGCTGGTTTTCCCGTCCCCTGAAAGAAGGGCGGGTCCAGAATTGGCTGGTTTTCCCGTCCCCTGAAAGAAGGGCGGGTCCAGAATTGGCTGGTTTTCCCGTCCCCTGAAAGAAGGGCGGGTCCAGAATTGGCTGGTTTTCCCGTCCCCTGAAAGAAGGGCGGGTCCAGAATTGGCTGGTTTTCCCGTCCCCTGAAAGAAGAAGGGCGGGTGCAGGTAGTTGGCTGGTTTTCCCGTGGCGGATCTAGCACCCGCCCCTACAAGACCTTCAAATCGCTTATCAGTTAGGAGAGATTTAAATTATGGCTTATGAATATTTGACTTCTGCGCGGTTTTACTTTGAATTTGGCAATAATACTCGTTTGCTGATTTCCAAAGTGAGTGGAATTTCTATTAGTATCGACCCGGCGGCAGAGGGACAGTCTATCGGTTCGGGAAAAGACGTTAGAAGCGCAACTCAAATTACCCCAGCATCGGTGACTTTTGAAAATATGACTCTGGAGTTTATCACTACCGCTGAAAATGATGCCCTGGTAAAATGGTATCTCGACTGTCATCCGCCGGCGATGCTTGGTGGTAAAACTGATGCGATCGCCAAGGTGAGTGATGCTTCCTTGGTACTTTACAAACAGGATGGCTCGGAGGGGGCTCGTTGGAATTTGAGGGACTGTCTCCCCGCTAAATATACAACCACCCAAGCTAGTTCCGATTCAACGGATCTGTTTAAGGAAACCATTGAAATTAGCCATTCCGGGTTGCAGAAAGTAGCAACTTTGGGAACAAGTGTAGTGTTTAGTTAGGGTAGCGATTGGCATGATTGGTGATTTAATTAACCAAAAACATCATCTCTATGAAGTTCTGACCGCCTGCCGTTTTTATGTGGCTTTGCATTTGGACGGCAGCCGGGATGATGTGGATGGCTACTTTATGGAGTGCCGAGGGTTCAAATATTCCCAGACTGTCATTACCCACAATGAGGTCTTCCCAAAAAGGTGGGGAAAGGCGACTCGAGGTCAGGTGATTTGCACTAAACTTCCGGGTAACAACAGTGTTGATAATTTTTCTCTGCGTCGGGGACTAACGGCTTCCACTACACTGTGGGATTGGATCGCGACTGTCCATGATGGCGGTTGGGTATCTAAGTTTAAAAATGGTTTTTTGACCATTTACCGTCAGGATAGTTCGGAAGGGGCGCGGTTTGCTTTTAGTGGCGGCTGGCCGGTTAGTTATAGCATCACCGATAATATGGCATCGGGAAGCGATTTAGCCGTTGAGGAGTTGGAAATTGCTTGCGAAGGGTTTGAACGTATCTTGTGACGTACTCGCCGCGCTGGGCGCGAGGTAGTTACACGGGACTTTAAAGCCCGATTCTTTTGCTAAGGCACGATTAAACGATGCAAACGGAGTTTGAGTTTATTTTACCCAAGGGGTATTTGGACCCGGAAGGGAACCTGCACCAACAGGGGGTGATGCGACTGTCGCGGGCGATCGATGAGATTATCCCGCTGCGCGATCCTCGTGTACAGATGAATCCCGCCTATGCAACTGTGATTATCCTGGCCAGGGTGATTACTGAACTCGGTAGTTTACAGGAAGTGTCCACGGCGGTGATTGAGAATATGTTTGCGGTAGATTTGGCTTATCTGCAAGATTTCTACCGGGAAATTAACGGCTTGGTCAAGTCGGACTCTGATTAATTAAAGTTGGGCGCGTTTTTAGAGCGACGATAGGAAATTGACATCCTCCGTGGCTTTTAGGCGGGGGGGTTCCTAGTAGGAGCCTATTCTGCTAAAGCGGGTGCGCCAGTGTCCCCAGTGTTTAATTAAGGCCTATCTAGCACCGGCTGCTACAAAACTCTCTAGTCCCTAATCTAATGTTGTCGGAAAACTTGCCACAGACCCAATTTTGCTTTACCCTCCCCGTTGGATTGTTGGACGGGGAGGGAACTTTGCATCGAGAGGTAATCATGCGATCGCTGACAGGGTGGGATGAACTTTTCCGAGAAAGAGATCTGCGGGTGAGGGAAAATCCAGCCTATGGAGTTTTGGTGATGCTGTCGCGATCCATTGTCCAGTTGGGGGAGATTTCTGTGGTGGGACCGGATATCTTGGAGGGATTGTTTTTAGCGGATTTGGACTATTTACAGGGGGTATATAATCAGATTAATCCACCAGAGGCGGGGATTTCTCTGGCGGGGGAGTTGCGGGCTACCCCCTAGAGGATTTGTATCGGGAGGTAGCCTTTATTGCTTTTTATTTCCACTGGTCTCGGGCTGATATTCTTAATCTCGAACATGGAGAACGACAACGCTGGATCGGGGAAATTGCGGATTTGGTTCGGGGAGAATTGGGAGAATAATTCCGTTTTGATTTAAAATTAAGGTGCGATCGCCTTTTTGATGATGATTAATTAAATTTAGAGCAATCAGATCAAGCTAATCGGAGGGCTTCTGATGAGAATACAACGTAGAAAGAAAGGTTCACCCGAAGTATCAATTGGCTCTGCACCGATGCAAGCACAGTTTCAGTCTCGACCGTTTCAGGATGCGAATTTTGCGCCGCCAGACCAGGAGGTGGCATCGCCAGAAATGCAGTTTCAGCAGGAGTCCTCTGGGTTCGATTTAGCTAATATCCCGGTTTTTGCTAATACGAAGCGATCGCCAGAACCGATACAACGGACGGAGGATGATGATATCCAGATGAAAGGGGAACCCAACGCGCCAATGCAGAGGGTGTTTCAGACTTTAGCCCAAAGGGATAACCCGACGAATGGGACACCGCAGCAGCCGATTCAAGCTAAACTGACGGTGGGGGCGGTAGGGGATAAATACGAACAGGAAGCGGACCGGGTGGCGGATGTAGTTGTAGACCAGATTCAATCTCCCCCCACGCACCCGGAGGTTCAGAAACAGGAAGCAGAAGGAGGCCAGGAACAACCACAGTTGCTGAGGACTCCGAGGATTTCTCAGTTGCAGAAAAAAGAAGAGCTATCAAATACCCTACAGCGAGAGTCTGATGAGGAGGAATTTGATGATGATGGTGATGTACAGATGAAGCCACAGACAGCGAGTGCGGGTGGGGAAGTTTCGGCAGATTTAGAGTCATCAATTCAACGAGAAAAGGGTGGTGGTGAACCCTTAGATGAGCATTTACAGTCTCAAATGGGACAGGCGATGGGGGCAGATTTTAGGGGTGTGAGGATTCATGATAATTCCCAAGCGAGTCAATTGAATCAATCCATCCAAGCGAAGGCATTTACGACGGGTCAAGATATCTTTTTTAAACAGGGAGAGTATCAGCCGGAGAGTCGGGGCGGACAAAAGCTAATAGCCCACGAGTTGACCCATGTGGTGCAGCAAGGTTCGGGGTCGGGTGTCAGAAAAATTAACCGACAAAATTCCCCGCAATTTTTTCCTGTCGGTAGGGTTTCCGAAGCCAAAATTCAACGTGAAGGAGAAGATCCGAAAAAAATTAAACAGGATGCAGAGCTCTATGTGAGCAAAAATATGCCCAAAATTTACGGGGATAAATTGCCGAGTAGAACCGAGGTACAAACGTCTCTAAATGTCGGTCAGGAGGCGGGAGGAGAACTCGAAAAATTACTGTCTAAAAATCCGGAATTGTCTCAGGTTGTAACGGAACTCTACCAGAAAGAGTCGGCAGCAGAGGAAGCGCCACCGAAACAATCTAAATTTGAAATTGTCTCCCAAGAAGCCAAAGCACAACTGCCAAAAAACTCGGATTTAGTACCAAAGCAACAGGAGCAAGCCAACCAGAAAATTCAGGATGTTAGTTCAAAAAATAAGCGAACCAAAATCGAGGGGGCAGCATACACTGCGGGAGAAGTCTTGAATACGGCTGTTGGTGGGGCTGCTAAGGTGCTTAATGCAGTGAGTCCAGTCGTGAGTATCGTTGCCCAAATTGCCAGTATAGCCGGAGTCTTCTTTGCTGCCATTACATCGGTAATTGATGCCTGTGCAATGGCGAAATCAATTCAGACCAAAAACTCTTTGAAAGAGTTGCTGCATGAAACTAAAAGTCAAAATCCGGGGTTCAAACAGTACAATCCCGATGTCGTCAATGCCGTGGAGTATGCGATCGATCAAAAATATGAAAAAAGTGGCAGAAGAGCTCTGGCTTTTAGTTCTGGATTAGCTAGTATTGGAGGAGGAATTATCGGTTTAGTTCTGGCTTCCAACCCAATTGGATGGGCAATTGGTGCCGCGTTAGCCGCCTTGGGGGGACTGGGCGCAGTGGGATTGCTGCTGTACAAAATTGGTCATTGGTTTAGGAAACGGAGAGGGGGTATTCTAGGTAAAAAACGGAATGAAATCGCGACGCTGCTTTATGAAAAATTGCGGGCGGGCGATGCTTTGGCTGAAAAAGCGCTACAGAAGTTAGGTTTACCTGTAGAAGCGATGCAACAAGCGAAAGAAGGAGTCCTGAAATCGGACAAATTAGAATATGATTATCGTCAAGCACAGATGCAGGCAATTAAGAAATACTTGAACATCAAGGATATTGAACGTCTGGGCTTAGAAGCGGAAAATATGATGGAAATATACGGCGATATATACAATCAAATATTGGAAAAAAAGAAAGACAAAAAAACCGCCGAGAAAAGAAATAAAGAGTTCACAAAATCGGACAAAAAGATGAAAAAACAATCAGACCGCCTGGAAAATAAACAGAAAAAAAATAAAGCCTTAGAAGATAAATTAAAAAATCATATGGTCGAACAAATTGCGCGAAAACTCGGGTCTTCCTGAGACGGTCGATTGTTGCGTGTCGGTATGGAGTTGATAGGGGAAAAGTGAAAATATCCGATGCCTCACGATAGGATTAAATGATCGGAACAGTTGAAAGGAGAAAACAATTGACTGAAAATTTAGTTTTTCCTGTTGAACGAAAATTTGTAATGCAAGGAATTGACGAACAATTCATTGATTTAGATGCAGAGTACCTGCGCTTACTCG
Organism: Arthrospira sp. PCC 9108; assembly: GCA_016745315.1. GTDB lineage: Bacteria > Cyanobacteriota > Cyanobacteriia > Cyanobacteriales > Microcoleaceae > Limnospira > Limnospira platensis. Next base: position 6,647,790 of record CP066886.1, on the reverse strand, counting down.
GTTCCGAAAGGCAAGTGACCGCACTGCAATTGACGGCAAAAGTGGGGAGTTTAACTTATCAAAAAATTCTTCAAGATCGCTTATTTTATATCACGCCAGAAGTATTAGAGGGTTGGCATGAGGCGATCAATTTAGTGTCATCTGGGGACGTTCAAATTACCCTATTGTTATCTCCTGTGTTATTAAAAAGGCTAATTCAAGCGGGGGACGATCCGCAACACATTGTCAGTCGATTTTGGGAATGGTGCGATCGCCAAAATGGATCGGAAATGGGTCGGACTGAGAGTTGGTTTGCTTTGCGGATAGTCAACTATAGAACTTTATGGGATTTTGTGGGGTGGTCAGATATTTTTTTGGGCCAAGATTTTCAAGAAGTTACCTTAAATAGTATAGTCCAATTTTTGAGCTTTTTGCAATCCAACCAATCCGAAACTTTGTCTCCCGACAAACAACAATTTCTGTCGGAACAAGCGTCCGTAATTATCGACAGTTTGAGTGAAATAAAGCCAAAAATTTCCCCCGAATACATCGATGAATTTGACCTACTAAATTTGTTGGAAAATCTGATCAATTCGGTCAACGTTATTTTAGAAAATTTGGTCAAAAATTTACCGGAAAAATCCCCCATCTCCTACACAGAGAAAAAACAACAGTCCGAAAGTTTGACTGATATGGTGATTAATTGGTTTGAAGAAGAAGGGATTAAGTGGGCAAAAATCCCCCCCAAAGAAAATATTTTGTTTTTCAAAATTGACGGTCAAACACGAGGGTGGATCTGCGAAGCAAAAGTCAGAGAAGAAGAACAACAAGTTATTTTTTACTCGATTTTAGTGGCTAAAGTACCCGAGTCAAAAATTCCTCAAGTTGCCGAATTTATTTGCCGAGCAAACTATGGACTCTGCATCGGCAATTTTGAAATGGACTTTGGCGACGGTGAAATTCGATATAAAACGAGTATTGATGTCGAAGGTGGATCGTTGAGCCGGCATCAAATTCACTCATTGATCTACACCAATGTTGAGACGGTAGAGCGATATTTTTCGGGCCTGATGATGGTGATGGAAGGTCATCAATTTCCGCCAGAAGCCATCCGTCAAATCGAACCATAATAAATAAATTTTTTGAAAAGGGTCAATTTTTTGTGAGTGTTTTGATGGTTTAATTGCCGGTTGTTGCCGTCCTTGCATCAAAAATTACATTTATTGACATCAACCGGTCAATTTTTGAGTTATAATAAAAACGCGATCGCTCAGACTCTAATTTCTGAAGTGAGTTGAATTCAGTCCCAGCCAACAATTCAGGTTTATTAAAGTTTTGTATACAAATCAGCTCTAAGTTAGGAGGACATACTGATGAAAATCCAACGCCGGAAAAAACGCCACAATGAAGCGAAAGGCAATGCAGTTCCTGTCCAGGCACAGTTTCAGTCTCGACCGTTTCAGGATGCGAATTTTGCAGGGCGAGACCAGGAGCTGACACGGCCAGAAATGCAGTTTCAGCAGGAGTCCTCTGGGTTCGATTTAGCTAATATCCCGGTTTTTGCTAATACGAAGCGATCGCCAGAACCGATACAACGGACGGAGGATGATGATATCCAGATGAAAGGGGAACCCAACGCGCCAATGCAGAGGGTGTTTCAGACTTTAGCCCAAAGGGATAACCCGACGAATGGGACACCGCAGCAGCCGATTCAAGCTAAACTGACGGTGGGGGCGGTAGGGGATAAATACGAACAGGAAGCGGACCGAGTGGCGGATGTAGTTGTAGACCAGATCCAATCTCCCCCCACGCACCCGGAGGTTCAGAAACAGGAAGCAGAAGGAGGCCAGGAACAACCACAGTTGCTGAGGACTCCGAGGATTTCTCAGTTGCAGAAAAAAGAAGAGCTATCAAATACCCTACAGCGAGAGTCTGATGAGGAGGAATTTGATGATGATGGTGATGTACAGATGAAGCCGCAGACAGCGAGTGCGGGTGGGGAAGTTTCGGCAGATTTAGAGTCATCAATTCAACGAGAAAAGGGTGGTGGTGAACCCTTAGATGAGCATTTACAGTCTCAAATGGGACAGGCGATGGGGGCAGATTTTAGGGGTGTGAGGATTCATGATAATTCCCAAGCGAGTCAATTGAATCAATCCATCCAAGCGAAGGCATTTACGACGGGTCAAGATATCTTTTTCAAACAGGGAGAGTATCAGCCGGAGAGTCGGGGCGGACAAAAGCTCATCGCCCACGAGTTGACCCATGTGGTGCAGCAGGGTGGGAGTCAAATTCAGTCTAAAAAAGACGACAATTCAACCGTCGCTACTGGGGGCTTACTCACGCTACAAAGGAAAACATATACAGTCAAAGATCAAGCTCATGCCAGAGATGAAAATGATAAGAGTAAAGAAACATATAATCCTGGGATTTGGTCGAAATTAGTGATGATGAAACTCAGCACAAGATCGATCCGGCTGGCAACAATAAATGGTATCGAATTAAAGATAGTAAACCTCCTTGTTATATTCGGGCAACTCGATTGCAGTTGTATGGAACTTATATCTCCGCCAATAAACGTGTCAATAGCAATGATGATGCTTTAAAATCACAAAAAGATAATATCGAAAAAATCAACGAATTGACAAAAATTAAAAATCGAGACTATAAAAACAAAAAAGGTGAAACAGTATGGCAAGATATGAATCTAGCAAAGCAAATCGACTTGGGCAAAGGTTTTCTGACAGATGATATCGTTAAAGTGATACAAGAGTTGAGTCAAATTCCCAAAGGAAAAACCTACTTATCTCAAAATGGTTTTCTCACCCAGGAAGAGTTAGAAAAGGTGGCAGAAGAAAAACGAGTGATCAAAGATTGGGAAAGATATGAAGAACATGACTTTGTCCGACTGAGTGCGAGAATTTTGCCTGATGTTCGTGGAGAGGCAGTATTGAGTCCAATTCACCATCTGCAAATTGCGACATATCAGCGAGATTTAGGAATTAAGGATGAAAAATTTCGTCAAACCCCAGGATATTTGCGTCATGAAGCGAAGGAGATGAAGAAAGCTAAAGAAGAGTACGAGAAAGCTGCAAAAACCGATCCCAATAGTGAAGATACCAAGAAGAAAAAGGAAAACTATGAAGCAGTGAAGAAAGGTATCTATGATAAAGATACTGAAATGTGGGAAAAAACTCTAAATAATGATTTGACAACTATACCAGAGTCAAATCAAAAGATCGCCAAAAAATATCAGGAACAAACGGATTCAGCCATTGCCATTCTGAAACGAGTTTTTATTGTTCTTCAGCATGGATTAATGTACCGTGATGACCAAGACAAACCCAAGTTTGAGGAATGGCAAGAGAACGTTGCAGTGGCACTCTCCCACGGCGGTCGTGTCATGATCAATTTGCCCCCTCTTGGAGGCACTGAAAAACAGCATGAGTTTATTTATTGGCTGCTGGGTGGCACAGTCCAAAAGGATAAACCGAAATCACATGATCACAAAGATGTAGACACATCCAGTGACTATTACCGAGCACAGGTCGATACTCGAATTGCTTCTAGTCACGACGTAGAGGTTACTAAAAATTCATTGAAGGAGCTCAAGGGTGATACCCTTGATATAGTGGGTACCATCAAACATTATGGCATGGATATACCGTTGGGGGGACTGGGCAATGAAGATATGGCGGGTGATGTGATCCTACCAGATGGCAGACACGGTCATATGTACATATATTACAGACCTCCAAGCAGCAAAGAACCTGGCAGCGTACTAATTGGTGCTGAAACTTCCAGAATGGCTCATACAGATGTGTTTGGTATGTATCATGATCAGAGGGGCGCTCCGGCTGAGGTGTCTTCTACCGGGACCAGTAAAGCCGGAAGGATCGGTGCGGAATTTGGCGGTCGGGTCGTTGACTATACGACCCTGAGTCAGGATGGTAAGAGCCTAACAGTTAAAGATCCTAAGTGGTTAGAAGAGCTTAAGGAAGCGGAAAAAAATGTGCAGCAAGGTATCATTACATCTAAAGAGTTGTTGGGTAAAAAAATCAAGGAAGACGAGCGAAAATTATTGTTTGGAGAAAAATCAATTGACCAATCCAAAAAGATGAAACAATATAGAGTCAAGGATAAAGCTCATGCCAGAGATGAAGAGGGTCATAAGAAAGAAGAATATAAGCCTGGCGCTGTAGTCAAAATTAGTGATGATACAACCCAGCCCCAGTTTGCAAAAAATGGGAAAAACAGATGGTATCGAATTAAAGATAGTCAACCTCCTCGTTATATTCGGGAAGCTCGATTGCATTGGGACTGAAACTTCCAGAATTGCTCATATAGATGTGTTGGGTATGTATCGCGATATCAGGAACGCGGTAAATTGAAAGAAATCAAGTCTGTATTTGTACTTGATGCAATTGTCAAATGAGGAGCCATGCTGAAACGTTTCATCTCAATTCGATATGTCCTCCCCTGATTAATTGTCCGACTCCGGATTGGCTCGAACCATCACGTCGATGCTGTTGGAACTGATAGGCCGCACTTTCGTGGTGATGTCGAGTTCCGGCAGTTGTGGGGCGTTGGGTTTCTGGGATTTCTTCGTGCTCGCCGGTTTGCGGGATTGACCTTTGGCTGTTCCGAATTGCGATCGCGTGGTTTTCGCGGATTTTCCGGTGATAAAAATGCCCAAGGAGAAGGGCAAAAAGAAAAACCGATGTATGCAAGGGATTGAAGCAAGTGGACGAAGCAAGCGGCGGTGTCTCTGTCTCACGGAGGCAGGGTGAATATTGTTTTACCGCTAAGTTAAAAGGAGCGGTTTTGATTGGAGGAGAAACTTCGGAAATGGGTAAGAGAGATGTTTTTGGTAAGCTACATAATGCCTCGGGTACGAGTGCAGAATTTTCCCCAACTGGGACAGGTAAAGCGGCGAGAATTGGCAGTGAAATTGGTGGGATGAGAGTCGATCTATCAGGATTTAAGTCTCAAGCTGATATTGTTAGTATGTTTGAAGGTGCGATCGCCAGAGGTGTAGAACCTGGACAGCTTGTTGGGGAGTCCAAGCCAGAAGTTCGGGAGGCTTTGTTTGAATTGGGGCTAAACAAAAGAAGATTGGCTATCAGCGAGAAGGAGAATATTCCCGAAAACCCATAAGTTTAAGGTGGTGGTGGGATGGCGAGGGTATGAATGATTTTAGGCTTCCTGTACCAAAACAAAGGGTTGGATAATTAGGGCATTAAATTGTTTAGTCTGATCGCCATTCCAATCGGAGATTTGCTGGGGAGAAGGTTTATAAATCTGTTGTTCACTAATCCAGCGCTGAACGTCAGTAACATGGTCCTCGCTAATGGCGACACCGACATCTAGTAAATCCAATTGGCGATCGACTACGACGACTGCATCTCGTTGTACATGGGGAATTAACCATTCCCACTGTGCTTGATCAATGTTGGCGGCTAATTGTGCTTTTAATTCTTCCATGATTTGATTAGTTGTTGTACTGCGAAAACTCAGCGCCCTAAATCGTGCATAGCATTAATTATTTGGGCGCAATTATGAGCGATCGCCTCTAGTTCCTCCCGCTTACTGGACTTGGGGGGGTCCATAGGTTCACCAATTCTCACGGTGACGGGAACTGGTCTGGGTAAAGCAGAGCCTTTGTTAAAAATAGCATGAGTTCCCCAGAGACAGACAGGAATTAGGGGAACCTGTGCTTTGGCTGCAATTAATGACGCGCCCAATTTCGGGTCTGTGATGCGACCGTCGGAGGTGCGAGTTCCCTGCAAAAATACACCAGTGGCCCAACCTTCCTCTAGGGAATTGAGAGCGGCTCGGATCGCATTGCGATCGCCAGCACCCCGTTTAACTGGATAAGCGCCATATAGGGAAATGGCCTGTTTGAGGACGGGAACCTTAAAGAGTTCCTCTTTAGCCATAAATGCTACGGGTCGCCTGACGCAGTTGGACAGCATTGGGGGGTCAAAATCACTAGCATGATTACTAACTACGACAATGGGTCCGGTTTGGGGCATCCGTTCGGCATTATAAATGCGACCACGAAAATAGACATGGAGCATGGGGCTAACCACAGACCACTTAAACAGGTGGTAGAGGACTAAACTTTCGAGTGGTTCACGGTTTTTGACCACGGAAACTTGAGTGAGTAAGGGTGGAAACTGTGATCTAGCCTATCAGGTTTTGGCAGCAGTGGAGTTAAAAGTTATTCGCGAGCGATGACCTCTGCGAGGGTTTCTTCGAGGGTTGACAGGTCTACAGCCCCAGATAGGGTTTCCCCATTCATGACAAAAAACGGGGTCCCAGAAATGCCTAGAACGCTGGCTAATTGCATATCCTGTTCAATGGCGGCGATCGCTCCATCACTGTTGCGATCGCGGTTAAATTGTTCTAAATCTAAACCTAGGGAAATGGCGATCGCCTCATATAGTGCCTCTCCTAGGTCATCCTGACCCTCAAAAAGAGCGTTTTGATATTCCCAGAATTTACCTTGTTGTTGCGCCGCCCAGGCGGCTTTAGCAGCCGGTAAGGCTTGGGCGTGAATTTGACTGAGGGGGAGATGCTTAAACACGAGAGTAACCTGGTCTTGGTGTCTGTCCATAAACTCTTTAATGGTTCCGTGGGCGCGACGACAGAAGGGACACTGAAAATCAGAAAACTCTACCAAAACAATTTCCGCATCCGCTGCGCCAAACGTGGGAGAATCACCAATAATCGCCCGTGGTTGGGTTTTCATTTGTTGTAAAAAAGATGATCGCGCTTGGCTGAGTTGGTTTTGTTGCTGTTGCTGATAGGCTTGTACGGACTCTAATATAGCTTCGGGATTATTGCGAATTACTTGTAAAACCTGTTGTTCAAAATCTGAAGATCCGGTAACTGATGAACAGCCGTTTACTAAAATTCCTAGGGTGCAGAACATAGTCACCATGAGGGTAGGTAATCGGTGTTTAAAAGAGTTTAGCATGAGTCAAGTTTTGCTGTTTTGATGGTGGCTATTATAGCAAATTTTATGGAAAATCTGGTAATTAAGCAAAGTTTAATTAACTCCCTGGGCTATGGATTAAGGGGACTTGATGCTGATTATATAGGTTCGGTTGATATCCCTCTGGCTCGTGTTCCCAATGGTAGCCCCATTCGTTATATATCGGCGATCGCTATTAAATTGGCTGCCATCAATTCTCAATCTCCCGTGGAAATTGCTAATTTAATTGTGGCTAATCAAGCTGATAAAATGGTGGATGATGGTATAATTACCACGGTGCTACCATCGGGAATGATTCAATTTGATATTACTGATTTGGGGGTGGTAAATTGGTTGGAAAATATCCGGCTCCATGGTTTACCAATCACTGCTCATTCTCCCGATAATCAGAGTTTGGATTCCGATTTGTTCCCGGTTCAATATATCCATGCTCGTTGCTGTTCTTTGTTGCGAATGGCTCATGGCGATCGCTTAATTTCTTTGGTGGAAACAGAACCAATTGTTACCCCTTCTATATGGCAATTAGCTACCCCTAGGGATATACCTTGGTTAGATGATTCCGGGAATTTGCGGTTAGTTCATGATGCGGAAAAAATGCTGATTGGCGAGTTAATTGATGGGGTCGATTTCTGGTATTATCCACCTAGGAAGATGGATGATAAAAAGGTAGCCATGAAAATCAGCGATAAATGCGATCGCTTTTTGCGCCAATGTCGTATTTGGGGAGAGGTTAAACTTCATCACCCCCAATTATCCCAAGCTAGACTAGGATTAATTATCGTCACACAGTCGATTTTGCGATTTGCACTGCAAGAAAAGTTGGGTATCATTGCACCTATGGAGTTATAAAGATTCCCTAGTCATGTCTCCGAAAATATGCTATAATTATCAACTGTCGTCAACTGTGATTAATTGATGCTATATCATGTAATTTACGATGGAAACTGTAACCTGTGCAGTAACTTAGTGCAACTGTTGGAAAATCTCGATCGCGGTGAACGTTTTAGTTATATTCCTATGCAGGATGAGGCAAAATTAGCACAGTTAAATATTACTCCCGAAGACTGTTTAATGGGGATGATTTTGATTGACGTAAACCAGCCACAACGACGATGGCAGGGTAGTGATGCCGCCGAAGAAATCGGCAACATCTTACCAGGTGGGGAGCTATTTGTCAAGGCTTATCGAGGAATGCCGGGGCTAAAATGGGCAGGCGATCGCATTTATGAACAGGTGCGGGATAACCGCTATCAATTGTTTGGAAAACGCCCACACACCTATGAGTCTAATTATCCCAGTTGTTTGGGTAATAACCAATGCTAATTTTGGGGTTCTAAGAAAGTCTGAACCCGACCGCTGGGGTCTAAAACCACCCTGATTTTAGCGGTCTTTCCATCTTCCATAGGCGAGACAAAAGGCTCATTTGCTGATGGTAATTTAATCTGTTGTAGCCAGTTAAACGAGGCTTCACCCAAGGGAGTGATACTGTCAATAGCACCCTGGGAATTGACTTGTAAACGATACTGCAATATTCTGTTTAAATTCTTGGGAGGATACCAATTTTTTACAAAATAACTCCGTACTTCCGCCACCTGGGGAATTTCATCAAATACCGTATTATTCAGGGAACGAATAGAGGCTATCCGAGGTTCTCGTTTAGTTAGCTGTGCAATTGGTTCCGCATTTTCGCTGTCTTCTGGGATATCCTGAACTGCATAATTTTCCGGGGTATCCGTTTCGGGAACTCTAGCATTTTGCAGGGGGGGAAGGTTAATATTTTCTGGTACTGTTCCTATGTCAAATAGGGGAGTGGGAGGCGGCGCTAAGGGTGTGGGAGGGGGAGGAGTTTCTGGGCGGTTAACCGTCCCGTTAGCAGGGGTTCTATTAACGGGTTCTATCGGAATAATAATTATGCCATCTGTTTCCCGCCCTGTGTTAGTAATATTAGGGATTAATTCAGGGGAAGGGGGAGGTTGATCAAATAGGGGTGGGGGAATGGTTAAAGGTACTGTATCAACTAGGGGAAGGTCTGGCGCTACTTGTATTTCTATTTTAGGCGGCGCTGGGGGTTCATCAATGGGAAATTCTGGAAGTGGCGGCGGGATGATTTCCGCCGGAGGTATAGAAGTGGAAATTTGGGGAGTTTCTGGGGTGGAAATTAAATGGCGATCGCGACGATAATAATTGCTTAAATGGATAATTCCCGTAAATAGTCCCGTGGTAGTAATAATCATCATCAAAGTTCGTAGCCACGCGGGAGAGGTACGTTTTGGCTGGCTTTCTGGGGTTAAAAAAGGTTCTATTTCCGTGATGCAATTCCGCAAGGCGGCGGCGACATCAAATAACTGTAATGCGCTTAAATGAACGAATGATTCCGCCGGACTAGGTGCTAAGTTTCCTAAAAATAAATCATGGTATAATAAGCCATCAGGCTTGATCTGGAAGTCTGAACAGGTAGTTAAGAGATTTTGCGGGTGGGGAGACTCTTCGGGAGTGGGGTCAATTTCCGACAAGGGGGAAGCCGTCAGAAAGTCGTTAATATACCTGTTGAGGCTTTCATAGAGGTTGGTTAAATTATGGCGATCGCCTTCTATGCTGATATATTGATCTTCCGAGAGACGGGGGTCATCAAAGGAAAGTTTAAACCGAAAGTTATCCCAACTCTCATGTTTCCAGCGACTCCAGAAAGAAGTATTGGCGCTAACTTCTAGGGTACAAGTGGGGGGGGTATATTGTCGGCTGATTAACATAAGATGGGGGATTTTAGGGCTGGTTTTTATTAATATTATAACCGCGTTGTCTGGTTTGCGATCGCATTAGCAGGGTTGACCAAAACCTCCCGAAACCATCAGGACTGCTATAAAATAGTAAATCAATTAGCAGTTTTTGCGCGAAGGGGATGATATCTTCTTCCGGAATGGGTCGGTTAACCGGAAACTGCTGATCATAGCCTTGGATGAATTTATCCAGGTAGTCCCGCATCAAAGAAATCTCTCGGATATCCTGATTTTGTGCTTCTAATTGTTCAATCAAAGCAATGGCGCGGCGCAGCAAGGCTTGATTTTGTCTAGCTAGATAACAGATGATTAAAACCAGCGATCGCCCCCCTTCGACCGTCAATTTTTGCGATTGCCATTTTTGGATATATTCCACATCTAAACTCAGAGTTTGTGCCGCCTTTTTTAAAGTCTCTGGTGTCACTTCAGCCAAAGACTCTAAAGCTAATATAACTAGATGCAATTCCACAGCCATACGGTCGAGTTGTGTGGCTGTTAACTCCGGCGTTTTCGGTGAATGCCAATGGGAAGGAATGCGATCGGACATAGAGTTAATCAGATGACTACAATTATTAATTATCACACATATCGTAGGGTGCGTCAGAGGGATAACCTATCGGGTAAACGGCAGATTTTGTTCAACTGACGCACCACCTCCATATCGTGGTCAAGAAACCCAGTTTCTCAGCAGAAACGGTGGGGCGGGTTTATTCATATCCTCGTGGGGAATTTGTAATTGACAGCAGAACCCGCCCCTACAATTATTAATTATCGGCGGTGGGGCGGGTTTATTCATATCCTCGTGGGGAATTTGTAATTGACAGCAGAACCCGCCCCTACAATTATTAATTATCGGCGGTGGGGCGGGTTTATTCATATCCTCGTGGGGAATTTGTAATTGACAGCAGAACCCGCCCCTACAATTATTAATTATCGGCGGTGGGGCGGGTTTATTCATATCCTCGTGGGGAATTTGTAATTGACAGCAGAACCCGCCCCTACAATTATTAATTATCGGCGGTGGGGCGGGTTTATTCATATCCTCGTGGGGAATTTGTAATTGACAGCAGAACCCGCCCCTACAATTATTAATTATCGGCGGTGGGGCGGGTTTATTCATATCCTCGTCGGGAATTTGTAATTGACAGCAGAACCCGCCCCTACAATTATTAATTATCGGCGGTGGGGCGGGTTTATTCATATCCTCGTCGGGAATTTGTAATTGACAGCAGAACCCGCCCCTACAATTATTAATTATCGGCGGTGGGGCGGGTTTATTCATATCCTCGTGGGGAATTTGTAATTGACAGCAGAACCCGCCCCTACAATTATTAATTATCGGCGGTGGGGCGGGTTTATTCATATCCTCGTGGGGAATTTGTAATTGACAGCAGAACCCGCCCCTACAATTATTAATTATCGGCGGTGGGGCGGGTTTATTCATATCCTCGTGGGGAATTTGTAATTGACAGCAGAACCCGCCCCTACAATTATTAATTATCGGCGGTGGGGCGGGTTTATTCATATCCTCGTGGGGAATTTGTAATTGACAGCAGAACCCGCCCCTACAATTATTAATTATCGGCGGTGGGGCGGGTTTATTCATATCCTCGTGGGGAATTTGTAATTGACAGCAGAACCCGCCCCTACAATTATTAATTATCGGCGGTGGGGCGGGTTTATTCATATCCTCGTGGGGAATTTGTAATTGACAGCAGAACCCGCCCCTACAATTATTAATTATCGGCGGTGGGGCGGGTTTATTCATATCCTCGTGGGGAATTTGTAATTGACAGCAGAACCCGCCCCTACAATTATTAATTATCGGCGGTGGGGCGGGTTGATGATAAACTCGGTTTTTTTACTTCAAATAAGCAATAGTAACTCCCGCCCCACCATCTGGATTTGATGCCAGTTCAAACCGTTCAACTTGGGGATGTTCTTTGAGTAACTCGTGAACCCCTCGCCGCAGTTGTCCGGTTCCCTTACCGTGAATAATCCACAGCGCGCCAAAGTCGAGAATTTGCCCCAAAGTGCGATCGATTTCTGTTTCCGCCTCGGATACCCTTTTCCCTCTCAAATCGAGGGTATTTTTATCCGTGCGAACATTAGGCAGTTTTGAGGGTTCCGGTTTATTGGTAACTGGTGAATGAGTCTTGTCAGCCTTGGGAGTTGCTGAAGTTTTGGGAAGTTCTACCTTTTGACCATCTAAGGACTCAATTTCCCCTAATCCTACAGTCATTTTCATAATCCCAAATCGGACTGTTAGTTGATTATTGTCATCAGGTCCGCTGAGTATCTCTGCTGTTTGACCAATGCGGGGAATACGAATCCGATCGCCTACTTTCGGCATAAAATTAGGTAATGGTGCTGGTGTAGCCTGCCGAGATGGTAGATAATTCTCCGCGATCGCATCTAACGTAGCCGTAGCCTTTTGTGCGTCAGCCGCCGTAGGTTTCCCCTGCTGAAGGCGACGGATCACCTTAGCTATTTCCCCCTTAGCCTGTAGTAAAGTCTCCTTAATCTCCTTTTCCTGGGCTTGTTTAAGCTGTCTTTCCCTTTCCTGGAGAGATATAGCCCTTTCCGCCAATTCTCCGTGTAGGCGTTCAGTCTCTTTCAGTAGTTGACTAGCAGCGATCGCCTTAGTTTCCTGCTGTCGTCGCTGTGCTTCCAACCCCGCGATCACCTGGTTAACATCCTCATCACCGCCGCCAACATAGGACCCCGCCAGTTTTACTATGTCATGATCTAGCCCCAACCGTTCCGCAATTTTCAGAGCATTAGAACGCCCAGGAATCCCCCACAATAGGCGATAGGTAGGTTGTAGGGAGGCATCATTAAACTCCACCGAAGCATTTTCAAACCGAGTATCTTTGTATTTTAACGCTTTCAGGTCGCCAAAGTGGGTAGTCGCCACCGTAAGACGGGTGCGGTCCGCGAAGGTTTGCAATAGGGCGATCGCCAAAGCCGTCCCCTCCGTCGGGTCAGTCCCCGCCCCTATTTCATCTAACAATACGAGAGATTGACAGATGCGATCGTACTCCCCCGCCTCCGTTACCCTCATCGGTTCCCCAATAGCCTGTAGAATTCGAGTAATCCGGCGAATATGACCAGAGAACGTAGACAAACTCTGCTCAATAGACTGTTCATCCCCAATGTCTGCTAACACCTGTCCAAACCAAGGCATTTCCACAGGTTCCCGCGCCGGAATAAATAGCCCCACCTTAGCCATGATCGCCGCCAAACCAATAGTTTTTAGCGTCACAGTTTTACCCCCCGTATTCGGTCCGGTAATAGCTACCACCCGGATCTGAGGGTTAATCGTGATATCAATCGGAACCACCTCCGGTCCCTGTTCATACTCTTGTTGCCATATTAGGAGAGGATGGCGCAGTTGTCGCAGGTTGATTGTTTCTGAGGTATCCCCAGGGTCAATAAACCTGGGCGGGTTCGCTTTTAGCCAGTAGCTATAACGGGCTTTAGCCAGGGCTAGATCGATAGTTGTCACGATCGCTAAAAGTTTTTCGAGATCCGGGACTACCGCCGCCACCTGTTCAGTCAGACTCCGGCGGATCGCTTCCGCTTCCGTTTGTTCCGCCCGCTGAATTTGTCGCAGTTCGTTGTTTAGTGCTACAATAGGGTGCGGTTCCACATAGACTGTCGCCCCCGTAGTCGAAGCATCATGGACGATACCCGGAATGGCATCTTTTTGGGGAGCTTTCACCGGAATCACAAACCTACCCTCTCGCTGGGTGACGATTTGTTGTTGAACCGCTTGCGCTTTCCGTTGCAGGATGCCTTGTAGAATTTGATAAATGCGATCGCGGGTTGATTGCAGCCGGGCGCGAATTTCCCCCATTTTCACACTGGCGCGATCGGTTACCTCTCCCCGTTCATCAATACACCGATGAATTTCCTGCTCTAATTCCGGATAGGTGCGTAGTTCTTCCACTAAGCTAGTTAATACCGGTACATCTTCCTGGTCATCAATTACCCGGCGCAGTTGTCTAGCCCCCGCTAAGGTAGTGGCGATCGCTAATAACTCCTCACCAAATAAAATACCTTGGCGATCGGCCCTTTCCAGAGAAGCCCCAATATCCTGAATACCATCAAGAGACAAACCCTGAACCAGCTTGAGTTGCAGTTGATAAGCCTCTTTAGTTTGTGCTAAAAGGCGATCGGTTTCTTCTTTCGTCTCTGGAATAGCCAACTGACGGGCTGCGAAAGCACCCAATTTAGTTGCCGTAAAGGTTGCCAGATGTTTACACAGCCGATGCCATTCCAGTAATTCTAGGGTTTCTGCTTGAATCAAAGCCTAAAGTTTTGATAATACAAATGTTTATCCTCCATGGTATCATATTTTTTGATTTTTACCAGCGATCGCCTTGAACTTGGGAAATTTTGGTAAGTCAAATGTTTTCAACTTATCGCTTTAGGCTGGGGAGTTGTCAAAGGTTTGACTTATGCCGATATCTTCCCTGGTATTGGAGGATTTATAATCGGGCTATAACCAACTGGATTAAAATGTATTTATGCGTTCTAAATTAATCAGTATTGTCGCCAAGCATACTTTCAGAATTTTGGGGACTACCCAGAAGCAGATATCCCTCAAGTTTATTTCACTAGCCTTCCCAAAGTTAATCTAATCACCCCTGGTTTTCCCTGTCAGCCTTTTAGTATTTGAGAATCCCTCTTGGCAATATTTTGACTTTCATTATCCATTGTCCACAGATCGCCCCAATTTTGTCCCTTCAACATTCTTATCTTTTCACCAAATTTTCCCCAGAGATTCCACAAACTTTCCACAGGGTAAGCCGAGTTTTTCCACAGATTTATCAGATTTTTCCACAGCCAACCACTCCTATAATGATAGTCTGCCGTTTAATTGGGGATTTTGGCAAGCCTAGTATCGACAGCCTTAACTACCCAGATTATTGTAAAGTTATGTAAAAAAAAATGGCTGCAAACCCTCATTCTGTCGTCAAGTCCCCATCACCCAGACCGAGGTTGTAACATTTAGCAACATTGACAACCCTCCCCCCCCATAGCACACAATAAATAAGATACTATTTTCCCTTCAAGCATCAAATTGCTCAGTCCCTTAGCCTAGCCACATAAAAAATGGCTCCATCCCAACTTCTGTGAGGTTTATATGAACACAAGTGTTAGTATTCTGACCGAAATTCCCGAAACACTCCACGAGTCCCTTCAGGGCTACCTGGACACTCACCCCGACTGGGACCACGATCGCGTGTTTTCCGCCGCCCTGTCCCTGTTTTTGTTACAAAATGGCAACAACACACCAGAAGCCCTCGATAGCTGTAGAGTAGCCGCCAGAGTGTACCTAGAAACTCTGTTTCAGTCCAATACATAAGCCAGCCCTGAGAATAGCCCCAGTAGGGTGCGTCACATCCTCCTAATTTCCATAGCCACGATAACTGTTCTGATGTGACGCACCTTCCCAACTCTTTTCAAAGCAGAAGAAAGATAATAACCCCCTAATTATTGAAATTCTTTAACAATTAGTTTTTCCCCAACTACCGTCACAATTCTTCGTCATGCCATACTATGATCACAGATGTTAAGTTATCAACAGGTTTAATAACGTTAAATCTTGCACTAGAGGGCAATCAACAGTACAATCACCACTATCTGCTTTGTAATTTCCACAATGACAAACCTAGTTGATAGCCTTATAGTTGGTGCTGGTATTAGCGGGCTAAGTTTAGCCCATAGCCTGAACCGTGAAAAAAACCCCCGCTCACCCCTAAAAGTTTTGGTCACAGAAAGCCAGAACCGAGTCGGGGGAAATATTACGACCGGACGCGCATCTGATTTTTTATGGGAAGAAGGCCCTAACAGTTTTGCCCCCACCCCTGAATTACTCGGACTAGCCGTAGATTTGGGGCTTAAACAAGAATTGATTTTTGCCGATCGCAAACTACCCCGTTATGTCTACTGGAACCATAAGTTACATCCAGTACCCATGACCCCCCCCGCCCTACTCTCCTCCCAACTAATCAGCCCCAGAGGTAAACTCCGCGCCGCCTTGGGAGCCATAGGATTTGTGCCACCCCCAGTAGGCGCTCACCTCTCTCAACAGCGAGGAGAAGAAACTATTACCCAGTTTTTCCATCGACATCTCGGTTCAGAAGTCCTAGAACGTCTCGTCCAGCCCTTCGTTTCTGGGGTTTATGCTGGCGACCCTCAACAATTAGCAGTCCGTTCCGCTTTTAGTCGATTAGTAGCCGCCGAAGACGCAGGGGGTGCGCTACTACCTGGATTTGTGCGATCGCGCCTTAATAAAAAAACCACCAAAGACACCACCCCCGACCCCAATATTCCCAAAACTCGCCCCGGTGAATTAGGGTCCTTTCGTTATGGCCTGGAAACTCTGCCCGAAACCTTGGCCAGTAAATTAGGCGATCGAGTTAAGTTAAATTGGACCCTCGACCGTTTTTATCCCACCCCTCATCAAACCTATATTGCTGAATTTTCCACCCCAGACGGCCCCCAGCAAGTAGAAACCCGAACCCTCGCTTTAATGACCCCCGCCCATGTTAGCGCTCGCCTCTTGCAACCCCTACACTCTCAAATCGCTTCCGCATTAAGCCAAATTCCTTATCCCCCCGTCGCTTGTGTCGTACTCGCCTATCCTAAATCAGCCTTAAAACAACAACTCAAAGGCTTTGGTAATTTAATTCCCCGCCATCAAGGAATCCGTACCCTCGGCACTATTTGGACCTCCAGTTTATTCCCCGGTCGCGCCCCAGAATCTTGGCAAGTCCTCAGCAATTATATTGGGGGTGCTACAGACCCTGAAATTGGCGAAATGGATGATGATCAAATTGTCGCCGCCGTTCATCAAGACCTACGCCAAATTCTGCTGGCTGAAGATGTCCCCCCCAAAGTCTTGGCTGTCCATCTCTGGCGGCGCGCTATCCCACAATATACTCTCGGTCATCAAGATCGCCTAAATTCCATCAATGCTGGATTGCGATCGCTTCCCGGACTTTATCTGTGTAGCAACTATATTGATGGGGTTTCCGTCGGTGACTGTGTGAGGCGCGGCCAGCAATGGGCATCGCAAATTCAGTCCCACCTTCATCCAACAGCCAACTAATCACCACTAGGGAGTCTTGGCCCTCCCTTCAGTTTATGTTAACTTTTGTAACGAAATGTTAAGAATTGTTGCGAAAAATTTTTTCTGGGGGAGGTTGCTTGCTTTTGGGTTGCGCTTCTGGTATTATTTTAGATAATGGTAATATTGCCAAAATTATTATTTGTGTAAAGATTCCGATTATATAAAATATGTCAATATTTTACCCCGGCTTCCCCCTGCCTGTCAACCCCTTAACCCCCTAAAATTCGTGAGTTTAAGGCCTAGGTTCTTCACTACCACGGCGATCGAACATATACCCCACCCCGCGAATCGTTTTAATCAACACAGGTTTATCTGTGTCCGGCTCAATCTTTTTGCGAATTTGACCAATATGAACATCAACTACCCGCTGTTCGCCCTCATATTCATAATCCCAAACCTCCTGTAGCAGTTCTGAGCGTCGCCAAGCCCTACCAGGCTTTTTCGCTAAACAGTAAAGTAGGTCAAACTCCAGGGCACTGAGGGAGATTTGGCGATCGCGAATATAGACCTCGCGGCGTACCGGGTCAATCACCAGATCCCCATAGGTCAAGCTCCGCATTTCCGTCTCTTCTACAGAACGCTGTCGCTTCAAAATCGCCCGCACTCTCGCCCCTAGTTCTGCCAAACCAAAGGGCTTAGTAATATAGTCATCAGCCCCCAGATCAAAACCCTTAATCTTATCAGCCTCCCCAGTCAAACTGGTGAGAAGCAAAACAAATACCCGCGTCCGGCTCTGCATTTCCTGGCACAGGGCAAAACCAGTGGTATCAGGCAGGTTAACGTCCAGAATCACCAGATCGGGATTAAATTCGTCAAACAATTGCAGCGCCGTCTCACCATCTTTTGCCGACTCAACCTCATAGTTTTGTTGAGTCAGATACCGAGAAATTAAATTGCGGATTGCCGGGTCGTCATCAACCACAAGAATCTTTTGAGAGGCCATAACCACAAGAAGAGCGTGAGCATGGGGCAAAAATACAAGCCTAGCCTTGCCAGGATAGCGTCTGTCTTGATTTTTTTATGGATTTCAAGATAAGTAACGCCATATTTCCGGGAGCAGATGACCGGGAATCTTAGATAGGGCTTGGTTTTGACCTAATGGGCCCGATTCCTGGTACAAAGCGCGTAGGGTTCTGACTAGATGATTGAACGCCAAACGATGACGTTCCGACTCTAGGGCGGTGGCACTTCCTTCTTCAGGAATCGCCTCATAGGAACCTGCCATCAGGTGATGGTGCAGTGCTTTCTCTAGGTGAGAAACCCTTTGTTCACAGCGAGGACAGAGTGCTTGATCTGTTGCCAAACGATAATAAGCAAGTCCTAAGTTATTGTGAGTTGCCAAGGTATCGAATGTCAACTGCGTGGGACTCAGTTGTTGGGCTAGGGTTAAGGTTTTTTCATAAGCTGCGATCGCCTCATTCAATGATTTACTGCGCTCTTCTGGTTCCTCCTGATACATGGCTAAATGCCAACAGGCTGTCCCCAGGTTATTTTCAGTAGTTGCACAAGCAACCGGATCCGCTTTGGACGTGCGATATTTTAATGCTTTTCGGTAGCTATAAATCGCCTTTTGCAGCCACCTTTTTGAAGGCTGATGCTGTGCTAGATTCCAGTAAGCTGTCCCCAGGTTAGCCTGAATCATAGCATAGTGCTGAGGCTCCTTATTCTCCGAATAGCCCCGCAAAGCCTCCCCATAAGCTGCGATCGCCGCTTTTAAATTAACCACTGGTTCAATATGTTGGGCGCGTGTCCAATAAGCTGTTCCCAAATTATTTTGGATAGCTCGATAATCTAGCCCTTGAGAATCACATAGACGGCCCTGGTCCTTAACCAATTTCAGATAGTTGATAGCTTCTTCATAAACAGTAATCGACTGTTGCAAATTCTCAACTGGATCCCGAATTGTCCCTAAATCTGTATAAGCAGCACCCAGGTTCTTTAGCACTCTAACATAAATATAGCCGTCGGAGTTCGGCTTAACTTTCATTAACCCGGTTTGATAACAGATAATACTCATCTCCAGATTCGCCAACGCCTGGCCACCCTGATGTAGAGATTTTCGCGTCTGCTGAAATAGCATCCAGTGGAAAGTACCAAGATCGTTGTAGATATTAACCGCATCTAAACCCTTCGGTAAAGCACTATTTGACTCTAACAGCATTTCCCACTCATCCAATTGCTCTACCACCTCCTTATAGGCTTCTATAGCCTCATTTAGTAGTGGCACAGTACCATTACCCTTAGATATGCGATCGCGATATATATAAGCCCGTTTTAAACAGCTCTGTAGATATTCCTGTGAATATACCAGCCCCGACGGTGAACCATCTATTGGCTCAGTTTGAGCGACCCTTTCACCCTTCGGCTGCTCTACAGACGAGATCACCCTCTCTCTCTCTGATTCTGATTTATGTATACCCGGCGAATGCTGCCCTGATAAAGCCTGATCATACACCGGACTAGGGTCCCCCACAAATTTAAATATACCCCTATGCAAGCGCCAAAATTCCGGCGCTGACTGCTGAATACAGCACAGCCAAGGCGATGATACCCACAGCAGCACACTTAACTCAAATTCGATTAACTTAGATTCAGCTTCCCGCAAATAGTTCAAAAAAGACCATTGAATACCAGCAGGTTGTCTAGTCAACTTTTCCACCCCTAAAATCTGGAAAGCTAGGGGAGAGCCAGCATTTTCACTTTTCCAGCGGCACATTTGAGCAATAGGGTTGGGGTCAGTTAATTCCAAATGCAGCGTCACCAACTTAGAACTAACCTGCTTTCGGGTTGTGATCTCTTCCTCGCCAGACCTATCACCAGCCCCTACCCGGTCTATAGTATCTGCTCCATCTGTACTCAGAAGATCCTCAGAACCTAGTTCCGTTTCCAAACTACTCGCCATTTGATGCAACAGACTCAGGTGATCACATACTGCCACAAAAACCTGTTGTCCCAAACCTAATCTTAAAGCCTGCTTCAACTGAGTATAAAGCTGCTTATTTGTGGCGTAACTACTAGAGAAGGTTGTATTAGTTGCGGTCATTCCATGCAGAAAAAATAACATTGATACTGGCCTGATATTATCTCATTCAAGCCAGCATCATCACTACAGGAATTTCTCCACCGATTCTAAGACGCAGCTACCGCAATAGCTAACACACCAGCCACAAAAACCGCAGCCAGCGCCCCCCAAACTATGTAGTTACGCTTCTGAGTTTTATTGGGAGGTTCCGCCGTATAAACTTTTGGTTCTACAGCAAAGTTATTGACGAGTCCATCCTCTTCGGTTGTATAAGGCATTCGTATATAGTCCTGATCTTATTCCTGTCATCAATCTTAACAAAATTTGGCGACACCCCCAGAAACTTTAGAAAATTTTAGCATTCTCAAAAGTTCGCTCCTGTGATTGTACCCGTGAGAGGGGAAGAAGCGATCGCATAATCCTTAACCGGAATACGTCCCGCCAAATAAGCCATACGTCCCGCTTTCGCCGCCATTCCCATAGCATTCGCCATCATAGATGGTTTACTCGCCAAAGCGATCGCCGAATTAATCAGCAAAGCATCAGCCCCCATTTCCATAGCCATAGCCGCCTCACTGGGCGTACCAATACCCGCATCTACCACCACCGGCACCTTAGCATTATCAATAATAATCTGAATATTGGCTGCATTTCTAATCCCCTGACCAGATCCGATAGGAGATCCCAAAGGCATCACCGTCGCACAACCCGCCTCTTCCAAATGTTTAGCCAACAGAGGATCAGCATTAATATAAGGCAAAACCGCAAACCCTTCTTTTACCAATTGTTCCGCCGCCTTCAGAGTTCCTATGGGGTCAGGTAGTAAATATTTAGAATCAGGAATCACCTCTAACTTCACAAAATTATTGTCTTCCTGACCCAATAACTTAGCCATTTCCCGACCCAGACGCGCCACCCGCACCGCATCTTCCGCCGTTTGACAGCCAGCAGTATTAGGTAACATCCAAATTTTCGACCAGTCGATCGCCTCCGCCAGCCCCTCATGTCCCGGAGCCTGAGTTTGCACCCGTCTAACCGCCACCGTAACTATCTCACAGCCACTAGAAACAATACTTTCCTGCATTTCTTCTAAACTGCGATATTTGCCAGTTCCCGTCATCAAACGCGATGTAAATGACCTACCAGCGATCGTTAGCGGTGAATCAACAGGTTGTGATACTGGTTTTTCAACAGTTTGCATAGAATCATCCTTCAACTTGAGACAAAGGGGATAGTACAGACAACACAGATATTGTCCCTGCCCTGGCGGGAAATTCATTAAATACCTGAGCCACCAGCAATTATCCATTATCCCGCTTCCCGCCCCACCGATAATCACCGGAGGCGAGAAGCGGTAGTTACAGAAGGTTATCAAAACCCAGGTATCAGACCGTAAGAGTCTGAAGCAATTCCCGCTTGAGTAATTCCACCTTATCAGTTTTTTCCCAAGGTAGATCGAGATCCGTCCGTCCCATGTGACCATAGGCTGCCACATCTTGGAAGAAACGACCTCCCCGCAGGCCTGGTAAATCCCGCAGGTTAAACTCTTGAATCATACCAGCCGGACGCAACTCAAAGTTTTCTTGCACCACTTTCAGCAGTTGTTGCTCATCCACCTTACCCGTGCCAAAAGTCTCAATAAATAGACTAACAGGACGAGCCACCCCGATCGCATAACTTACCTGAACCTCGCACTTATCCGCAAAACCAGCAGCCACAATATTTTTAGCAATATAGCGGCAAGCATAAGCAGCGCTGCGGTCTACTTTCGTGGGGTCTTTCCCAGAAAAAGCGCCGCCCCCATGTCTCGAATAACCGCCATAGGTATCAATAATAATCTTACGACCCGTTAAACCAGAATCCCCTTGAGGTCCACCAACCACGAATTTACCAGTAGGGTTAACTAACAAGCGAGTATTTTCGTCAGGTTTAATATCAATCCCTTCCCAAGCTGGAGTGATCACCTCAGCTAACAAATCTTCTTTGATGCGATCTTGGACCGCTTGGGGGTCAGTAATATCGCCAATAGTTGCTGTATGTTGGGTTGAGATCAAAATCGTGTCTATTCTGACCGGGCGATCGTTTTCGTAAGCAATAGTAACTTGAGTTTTGCCATCAGGTCGCAAGTAAGGCAAAGTACCATTTTTACGAACAGCCGTCAATTGTCTAGCCATCCGGTGAGCTAAACTGATCGGCATAGGCATCAGTTCCGGGGTCTCATTACACGCAAAACCGAACATCAACCCCTGATCACCAGCACCGATAGAGTCCAAAGCCGCTTCACTCAGTTTTTCCCGATTTTCCTGGGCTTGGTCAACACCTTGAGCAATATCTGGCGACTGTTCATCAAGGGCAACTAATACTGAACAGCTATCTGCTGAAAAGCCATTTTCCGCGTGGATATAGCCAATTTCGGCAATCTTTTGACGGGCTAGTCCGATATAATTAACTTGGGCTTTAGTAGTAATCTCCCCAGTAATCAGAACTAAGCCTGTGTTGACAACTACTTCCGCCGCCACCCTACTTTTAGGGTCTTGAGCCAGGAGAGCATCCAAAATGGTATCAGAAATTTGGTCGCAGATTTTATCAGGATGACCCTCTGTCACTGACTCAGAGGTAAACAGATATTGACGATTAGACAAGGCTTTCCTCCTGTTGGATCATTGATTGTTAGCCGTTCACTACCCCGTAGTAATCCCGTCCAATATACCAAACTCCCTACAACGGATCATGAAAGTTTGACCATTTAATGGGTTTCCTACGGACTGTTTCTCAAGAATCTGCTGGAGATAGAAACTAATTGGAGACTCCCCCGGTAATAATTGCGATCGCATCAAGTGTCGAAATTACCACATCAGCCATCTGTAAATCATGGCTCCATGGTTGCCAACAAATACCGATCGCACCTGCCGCTCCGGCTTCTTTCGCCATTTGCATATCCCCAGCAGAGTCTCCCACCATTAACGTTTTACCTGGTTCTACCCCCAGTTCTTGGCAACTCTGAACAAATAGCGCCGGGTTCGGTTTCGCTAAATTTTCACTAGCCCCCTTCTGTAGTTCTATATATCGCTCCAACTTATGGCGGGTCACAAATGCTTGCACCTGTTCCGTCGTAGCCGCCGACAGAATCCCTAATTTAATACCCCCCTCATATAGCGATTTAAGCACCTCTAGGCTGCCTACAAATAGTGGTGATGGTGGATGGTTTTTAAAGCTGTTATCGGCTTCTATAAAGGCTTTCTGAGCAATGTTTTTCGACTCGATCCATCCCCGTCCGGTTTCTGCGATATAAGCGGCCGTGGCAATTTCATTTTCTTGGCGTGTTCCTGTTGCCATTAAGCCTGTGGGGTCTAGGGTATCGTTTTCTATACCAAAAGCCATCAGCAGAGGCTCGCCAATCCCCGGAATTTGGGCATCAACTAAACGCGATCGCACCTGTCCCAATTTCCGTAAGAATTCCTGGGAGTCTTCCAGAGTCCCATCTTTATCGAAAATGATAGCCTCTATGCGATCGAAGGTAATGTTATTAACTCGAATACTGGGCAAGGTTCAGACCTCATATTTTTCTGCTAACATAGGCTTCTAACCACCCCCTACCCTACCAAATATCAAAAAAAAGAGGGCTATCCCTCTTTTTTCCATCAGCATTCAACAATTAGGATTCGGTTGCTATGGGAATCTCTTCTACCGAATCTTCTACCGAATCTTCTACAGCTTCAGTTTCCGCTACCGGTTGTGCGATCGCTTCTGATTCTGATTCTGATTCTGATTCTGAAATCGGTTGCTCTTCAGTCGGAACAGACAATTCGGCTTCCGTATCCACATCAGTAGCAGATGGAATCTCAGCAGTAGACTCTTCTGTTTCCGCTGTCTCTGATGCCGTCTCTGATGCTGTCTCTGATGCTGTCTCTGATGCTGTCTCTGGTGCTGTTTCAACTACCGGGATGCCTTGCTGTTCAGCCTGCATTTTTTCCCGGAACTTCGCAGCCATTTCCTCAGCTTTCTCATAAACCATCTCAGGATTTTTCACCATCGCCCCCGGTTCCGGTTCTAACTGCTTAGTAGACAGTGAAATCCGACCCCGATCAGCATCAAGATCAATAATCATGACTTTAACTTCGTCATTAACATTGAAGACACTGTGGGGGGTATCAATATGATCATGAGATATTTCTGAGATGTGCAGCAAACCGCTGACACCACCGATATCAATGAATGCACCGTAAGGTTTAATTCCTCGCACCGTACCGATGACCACTTCACCTACTTCTAGGCGGTTCATCTTACGCTCAACTAAAGCGCGACGGTGACTGAGAACCAAACGGTTGCGGTCTTCATCAACTTCTAAAAATTTCAGTGGCAGTTCTTCGGCTACCAATTCTTCTTTAGGTTTCCGGGTGCTGATATGGGAACCAGGAATAAAACCACGCAATCCCTCAATGCGGACTAGAGCCCCACCTCGGTTAGTGGCAAAAACCTGAGAACGAACCGTAGCATCTTCTGCTTGCAGTTGGCGAACTCGCTCCCAAGCCCTCATGTATTCTATGCGGCGGATTGACAATGTAAGTTGTCCATCCTCATTTTCATCCGTGAGAATAAAAAATTCCCTGGTCTCATTGGACTGCAATACTTCTTCCGGGCTCTCCACCCGGTTGATCGACATTTCCTGTAGCGGAATGTATGCTGCCGTCTTAGCACCAATATCAATCAGAGCGCCCCGGGGTTCTAAACTGAAAACTGTGCCCGGCACCACATCTCCGGGGCTGAAGTGATAATCATACTTATCCAACAGGGCGGCAAAATCTTCGTGGGTAAAGCCCACATCTCTACTTGTTAGTGTCTGATTGATCATGCGAGTCGTTTCCTAGAATTTCTCCCCTTAATTGTGTTTACATTGAACAGAGGGCAGCGGTTTGGGGTTTCCGAGGGGGGTGGATATGCTCTATTCTAGTGACCATCATTTGTTAATTTGGACTCTAGTTAGGTGCATTTTACCTCAATCGGTGGCCTCTGGTTATAACCTGGTTGACTACTCACCCTATTTAATTACGGGCAATTTTCAGCAGTTGTCACACAATGGTATCAATACCCTTGGTTCATGCCTAGTAGCCCTTACTCTTAATATCAGACCCCGTTAAGCTGACGCTATAACTAGGGACTCCTATTGAGTTTTTTCTTAGTTGGCTGAGTGATTTTACTCAACTGCCATCTCTAAGTATGTATCCATGTTGCCTGCTTGTCTGCGCCTTAGTCTTTAAGTTAAGACCAGGACTCTGACCTAGCTTTGCTCCTGACTCTTACCAAAGGGCAACAGAGCCGGACTGCTGGCTCGGATTCGTTAAAAATATTTTTAGTTTAACTCAGAGCTTATTCATTATGCCATACTTTAGCAAAAGTGTAGCAAATTTTTATCGTAGCATTTTCACTACCGAGATTGTCAATGGGCTGAGACTGGTAGAAGTACGCACCCATCAAAACTTTGGGAGAGTTTAGCCAAACAATCTAGCCTCAGAGGGAGTTAATTAAGCCGAGAAGCGGTATAATTAGTTTAGTGGCGGAATTTCTCAAAGATAACCGCACTATCAGAAAATTTGGAGTAATTAATAATTTATGACTAGCACGCAAACAAAAACCAGGTTGTACTCAAGCCGTATAGATTTACCCGAAGACACCCGATCTCAAGTGATCACGATCCTAAATCAAAGTTTAGCAACGACTCTGGACCTGAAAACCCAGGTTAAGCAGGCTCATTGGAACGTTAAGGGGCTGAACTTCTACTCTCTACATCTGTTGTTTGATGAATTAGCAGGAGAATTAGAGGGATATGTGGATATGATTGCTGAACGAGTTACGGCCCTGGGAGGTTATGCTATGGGAACGGCTCGTAGGGCAGCGTCTGAATCGATTTTACCAGAATATCCCCTAGATATTGATAATGGCACGGATCATATTGTGGCTTTAGCCGATCGCTTTGGTGTATATGCTAAGTCCCTGCGAGAGGCGATCGACAAAACTGATAATCTGGGTGATGCAGACACAGCAGACCTATATACAGAAATTTCCCGCACTGCTGATATGCGCCTGTGGTTCCTGGAAGCACACCTACAGGGTGACAGTAATCAACCATTACGCAGCCACTAGACTGATAAGCACCATCTGGGCTAGGCTACATTTAGAAGCAAGGTTGTCTGGCTATGAACGGGTCGCCATCATCATCTGACTATACCCCGCAGTTACAAAGACTGATGCGGCGGGCGGGGTTTTCCAGTGTACGAGAGTTAAGCCGATATTCAGGGGTCGAGGAGAGACAGTTCTTTAGGTTATGTCAGGGTTTGGTGTTACAGACCCGGGTGGATGTTTTAATGAAAATTGCCGAGGGGCTGGGAATTTCTCTGATGGAACTGTTGAGAATTTTCGCCCCTGATGACAGTAGCTTGGCCTCTGAGGGGTTTAATTCGGCTTTTCGTCAGGAATATGAACGGCTACAGGCTGAGATGGAACAATTGCGGGAGTCTGTGGGTCGGGAATTTCAACAAGCTAGTTTAGATATTTTAGAATCTTGGTTGTTACAGTGGCCTAAAGTTACCCAAAAAGTTCAGGAAAATCCCCAAATTCCCGCCAAAAATATATTGCCTCTGGTGAAACCAGTGGAGCGACTTGTGCAACAATGGGGAGTGGAGATAATTGCACCGATCGCCTCTGAGGTTCCCTACAATCCGCATCTACACCAGTTAGTCGAGGGAACTGCACAGCCGGGGGATAGGGTAACTGTAACCTCTGCTGGTTACCGAAAGGGCGATCGTCTTCTCTGTCGCGCCGAGGTAAAAGTCCCAACCGATGATCATTTGAGGACTCAGGAAAGCTAGGGAAATCAACCGGGTTACCTGTTGTGTCTGATATAGGAGATTTGAGATTCTGTCTCTGAGAGCCTTAATTGGGCTGTAAGCCTCTCTGTATAATTGTCGTTTGGGTAGCCATTTGGCTTGAGGGCGCATTCACAGGCTATACTAGCGGAATATGGCGAGTCATTTTTATGCTTCAATCTCAAAAGAATATGAGTTCTGATGTTCAAATCCTACAGCCCCAAGGTATTTTAGACGCTACTAAAGCTAGCCAATTCCGTCAGGATATTTCTAGGTTAGTTGAAAAGGGAGCTAAAACCATCTTGATTGATTTTCAGGATGTCACATTTATGGATAGCTCTGGTCTGGGGGCTCTGGTACTGGCCCTGAAAACTGTTCGAGCGGCAGATAGTAAATTGGTAATTTGTTCGATTAATGAACAGATTAGAATTCTGTTTGAACTAACCAGTATGGATCGAGTGTTTCAACCAATTTTTGAAAATCGACAGGAGTTTGAGAAAAAACAAAGTTACCTCGGCTAGTTATGCCAATCATCCTCTGAGTTTTTAATCGGGGTTTTGGGAAATAAAAAACTGGTTTTGGGATAGATATTTGGGTCTGTGTAATTGATGTTGATATTATGCAGGCTCAACGGTTTTTATCAAAATTTATAACCATCAAAATATGATATTTTTTCATGCCAAATAATCACATATTTTTTAGGGTAAACTAACTTTTATAAGGGAGAAATCATCTTCAAAGGGATGGTCAAAGTTGATGGTTTGGACGGATTCTAAGATGCTATTTAAACTCCCGGTTTTAAAGTTATTGTTTCTCATTAAAAGTTTAATAAAGGCATCCATTCCCCAAATATTACCACCGGGTTGATGAATTTCATAGACTCCATCACTAAAAATATAAAGGTTGCTGTTTTTTTCGACGTGACAAGAAGCGTCAATATAGGCAGCTTCTAGGAACATACCTACAGGCATTCCGGGGGTTTTTAACTGTTGAAATTGTAGATTATTGGGGTTTTTTCCAGATAGTAGAATGGCGGGAGGATGCCCAGCGCTAGAGTAAGTTAATTGTCGGGAAATGCGGTTATAAACGCCATACCAAATGGTGAAATATTTATCATTTTGATAGGTCATTTGGAAGGTAGTATTAAGCGATCGCAATACATCACTAGGCTGATAATAGTTAATATTAGGGATAGCACGGGATCGCAATAAATTCAACACGGAAACCGAGGGCAATGCCGCCCTAAGTCCATGACCAGAAGTATCTAATAAATAGATAGATAAATGGTCGGCATCCAGCCAAGAATAATCAAAACAGTCTCCGCCCAATTGACGAGAGGGGATAAATTTCGCCTCAATACGCACAGGTTCTTCTAGGGGTTCAGGAAGTAGCGATCGCACATATTCGGCGGCTTCGGATAACTCAGTTTCCAATAACTGTTTTTGAGTTTGTAAATCTTGGCTAAGTTGATGAAGTCGCAGACCGGCTCTCACCCTAGCATATAACTCATTCATCTCAATAGGTTTAGACAGAAAATCATCAGCCCCGGCATCTAAACCCTTAACGCGATCGTCAACAGCGGTCAGAGAAGTAAGTAAAAAAAACTGAGTAGTTGATAATTCCGGCATAGCCTTAACTTGTCGGCATACTTCAATTCCGGTCAGCCGAGGCATAATCCAATCACAAATCATCAAAGCCGGACGCAATTCTTTAGCCTTTTCTATGCCTTCCTCGCCATTACTAGCTACCACCACATCATAACCCTGCTTTTTGAGTGTTCTTTTGAGCAGTTCTCGAATTATGGTATCATCATCAATCACTAAAATTTTAAACATGGGCGCTGAGTTTAAACAATTAGAGGGACGGTCAAGCCAAGTGATCATTAACCATTAGGATCACCCAGAGCATCTCACCGGGGATGGCTATATTAGATGAGAATGAACTAATCCTATACAGAACATTCAAGATAGAGTATAGTCTAATTACAAGATGGCTCGACGATCGCACCTATCGAAAAGTGATTAAATCTGAAGGTTCCCAACCTATGCCTTCTACATTCTGCCTGGAAACGGCAACCAGTTTGGATATGTTGGCAGATGTTTTAGCATGGTTTGGCAAATTACAGCCGCCATCAATTCCTAAGTCAGTCTGGCTGCGCTGTCAACTGGCATTAGCAGAAGGATTTACCAATGCTGTGCGACACGCACACAAGGGACTGGCGGCAGATGTTCCCATTGAGATCGAGGTCAGTCTGTCTAACAATAGTATTAAAATCTGCATTTTTGATCGCGGTCAACCCTTTGATTTAGAGACCAAACTGCTAGAGATGTCATCAAAAACCCATCACGGTTCACCGGGAGGACGGGGGTTGATGCTAATGCGAGATATTGCGGACGAGTTTCATTATCGGCGGTCTGATCCTCACAGAAACTGTTTAGCGATCATCAAATATTTTTGACTGGACTGAGAGGGTTAAGCCATTGTAGGACTTCCCGTCTAAGCTGGTATAGGTCTTTATAGACTTCGTGTTTAAGCCATTGTCCGATCGCATCTAGGGGGCTAAATGATTCTCCTCGTGGCCAACTGAGATCCTGGGCTAGGGGGGTCTGATGATCACCTCGCAACTGCTGGAGTGTCACCAGTCCGGGAAATCTGCCATTGAGAATTTGATAGAGTCCGGTGCTTTGGTCGATCTTATCGTTACTGAATTGAATCAACAGGTTGCGCCGGACTTGATAGCGATCGCCAACTAGGGAATTGGTCTGCTGTGGGGTCGGGGTAAATTCCACATCAATCACCGATGATAACTGTTCTACCAAAGGAATTGACTGGCGGGCGGCATAGTTATTAAAAGAGAGCAAAATATTTCCCGCCCTTTCGACTTCAAACAGGGACCCGATAAGTAGATGCAGCTTGCACCCCATACTATGACCAATGCCATAAATTGGCAACCCCCGCCGTCGCAGTTTCTGGGCTGCAAATAGGTCTTCTAAGCCATCCTCAAAGGTCCATAATACCTCACGCGCCATATTTCCATGATCAAGGGTATTAATGAATGGTGTAGCGATGATGGCATATCCCTGTAACGCTAGTTGTTCTAATAACCAACGATAGGTTATATGGGGGGCTGATGCTACAAACGCCCCACCCAGAAAATGTACGATCGCTTTTGGTTTTGGGGGAATTAACACCCAATTATCGGAAAATTCCAGCCAGTCCATGAGTTACCTTTGCCTACCGCTGTCAATTATAATCAAATGTGGGGGTCTGGTTAATGGCGATTTCGGATTGACCCGTGTTTTTTTTGATTAACCCGCCCCTGGTATTATAAATATCTACCAAAATATTGTTACACAAAGGCTTGCCCGTGTCTTCTAACTCTCCGGTTTTAATCCTCATTGACGGCCATTCCTTGGCTTTTCGTGCTTACTATGCTTTCGGGAAAAGTCGTAATGGGGGACTGCGAACTTCTACAGGAATTCCTACCAGTGTCTGTTTTGGCTTTATTAAATCTTTATTGGAGGTTATCGATACCTATAAACCGGAATTAGTGGCGATCGCTTTTGACCGGGCTGAACCCACTTTTCGCCATGAAGCTGATGCTAACTATAAGGCGGATCGCGCGGAAACTCCGGCAGATTTTATTGAGGATATCAATAACCTCCAAGAATTATTAGAAGGGTTCCGTATCCCGATTTTTTCGGTGGCTGGCTACGAGGCTGATGATGTTTTGGGAACTTTGGCAAATCGGGGAAGCGCCGCCGGATATCAGGTGAAAATTTTATCTGGTGATCAAGATTTATTTCAACTAATTGATGAGCAAAAACAGATTACTGTTTTACATTTAAGCCATGGAAAGGGTAGCAGTCCCCAGGAATTTGCCGCCGCCCAGGTTTATGAAAAATTAAGTATTAAACCAGAACAGGTAGTTGATTATAAAGCATTGTGTGGGGATAAGTCTGATTGTATTCCGGGTGTCCGAGGTATTGGCGAAAAAACGGCGGTTAAATTATTGGCGGAATATGGTTCTTTAGATAGTATTTATGAATCAGTTAATCAAATCAAAGGGGCGATCGCCAATAAACTTAAACAGGGTCAAGAATTGGCTTATCATTCCCAAACAATGGCGAGGATTATCTGTGATGTCCCCCTAGATATTAATTGGGAAGATTGCCAACTTCAGGGTTTTGATAGCCAGGAACTTATCCCTTTACTCAAGCAGTTAGAGTTTCACGGATTTATTAATAAAATTAATCAGCTTCAATCACAATTTAAGGGATTATTTGATGTGGAGATTAACTCAAGTATTTCGGCATCAAGTCCCCCCACAGAGTTGGAGATTTCGGAGAATAATGACAATAATGAGGATG
The DNA here is from genome assembly GCA_016745315.1 of Arthrospira sp. PCC 9108. Taxonomy (GTDB): domain Bacteria; phylum Cyanobacteriota; class Cyanobacteriia; order Cyanobacteriales; family Microcoleaceae; genus Limnospira; species Limnospira platensis. The sequence continues at coordinate 6,616,635 of CP066886.1, read as the reverse complement.
AGGATGTATGGTTTTTTAGTGCTGAGGATACTACCTTAGAAACTAAAGCGATCGCCCCTTCTATTCATCCTCAAATCATCCAAACTCCCGAAGCCTTAGCCATATTAGTTAATCGCCTAAAAACCCATATTAACCCAGAGAAACCAGTCGCCTGGGATACAGAAACTACATCCTTAGAACCTAGGGATGCGAACTTAGTAGGAATTGGCTGTTGTTGGGGTTCGGAATTATCCGACCTGGCTTATATTCCCCTAAATCATACCCAGGGTGAAATGTTAAATATAGAGCAAGTTTTGGAGGCTTTGCGCCCCATTTTAGAGTCCGAAGAATATCCGAAAACCTTGCAGAATGCCAAATTCGATCGCCTGATTTTACGGAGTCAAGGAATCACCTTAAAAGGGGTAGTTTTTGACACCATGTTAGCCAGCTATATAATCAATCCTGAATCATCCCACAATTTAACAGATTTATCATTAAGATATTTACCGGATTTAGGAATAGTCGCCCAGAGTTATAGTCAGTTAGTCCCCAAAGGCAAAACTATTGCGGATTTAGATATTAACACCGTCGCCAATTACTGCGGCTTAGATGTTTTTACCACCTTTCAAATCACCCAAAAAATGCAGGATATTCTCAAAGATTTACCGCGATTAAATGATTTATTGAGACAGGTAGAACAACCCCTAGAACCGATTTTAGCCGGGATGGAGTTTCAGGGTATTAGGATTGATACAGACTACCTTAATCAACTATCACAGCAGTTAGGCGAAACCTTGGACAATCTGGAAAAAACATCTCATCAAGCCGCTGGAGAAGTGTTTAACTTAGGGTCGCCCAAACAATTGAGTGAGTTGTTATTTGATAGGTTACAATTAGACCGGAAAAAAAGCCGGAAGACTAAAACCGGATATTCTACAGATGCGACAGTTTTAGAAAAGTTAAAACATGACCATCCAGTGATTAACTCTATCCTGGAATATCGGACTTTATCGAAATTAAAATCTACCTATGTGGATGCTTTACCCGAGTTGGTGCGAAGTGATACGGGTCGCATTCATACAGACTTTAATCAGGCGATTACCTCCACGGGTCGTCTGTCTTCTTCTCACCCAAATTTACAGAATATACCTATCCGCACCGAGTTTTCTCGCCAAATTAGAAAAGCATTTATTCCTGAGTCTGGCTGGCTGTTGGTGTCGGCGGATTATTCTCAAATTGAGTTGCGTATTTTAGCACATTTAAGCCAGGAAAAGGTATTAATAGAGGCTTATAATACTAATCAAGATGTGCATAGTTTGACGGCTAAGTTACTGTTTGATAGGGATGGAATTACACCAGAAGAAAGGCGCTTAGGAAAGATTATTAATTTTGGGGTCATTTATGGTATGGGGGCTCAAAGATTTGCGCGGGAAGTGGGGGTCAGTGCGACGGCAGGGAAACAGTTTATTGATAGGTTTAACTCTCAATATCCGGGGGTTTTTGAGTATTTGGAATCCCAAAAGTTGGCGGCTATTAATCAGGGTTATGTGGAAACTATTTTAGGGAGGCGGCGCTATTTTGAAAGTTTAAAAGGACGCGATCGCGATCGCCTTAACTACCAAGATGAACAAATGTTGCGCGCCGCCGCTAATGCACCTATTCAGGGTTCAAGTGCTGATATTATTAAAATAGCGATGATTAAACTGGCTGAAATTCTCAAAAATTACCAAGCCAGACTATTATTACAAGTTCACGATGAACTGGTCTTTGAAGTTCCCTTATCAGAATGGGAGGAACTCGAATATCAGATTAAATCCACCATGGAAAATTGTCTATTTTTATCAGTTCCGTTGGTGGTAGATATTCACGCCGGGACTAATTGGATGGAAGCCAAATAATGGATAATTAACAATTATCGAAATTCTCTAATGTAGCTTGCATTAGTGCTTGAGTTTGACCGGAAACGGTAAATAATAGGGCTTCCCGATAAACCCGCTCTGCTGGATGATCACTTAAATTAGCCGCGCCACTGGATACTGTCACCGCAGCATGGGCGCATTTTACCGCTAAAGCGATCGCCCTCCCTCGTAACTTTACCTGGTCAGAAAAGCTATAATTGCCGTCGGTAATTGCTGCCAATATTTCCCCCCGACAGCCTCCCAACTCTTCTGTTAGCGACTCCAGCGCTGACTCAATAAAAGCACATTGTTTTTGCTCAAAAACCCTCTCAACAATATCTAAACCCGCCCTAGCGCAGCCCAGGGCGAAAAAACTGGGCTGTAATACCTTCTTTAGATCATTCTCGTGTATCCACCCCACAGGCTGTATAGACACCACCCGGTCAGAAGATAAAAACCAATCGGTCAGCGTCACTGTCACCGTATTAGTCGCAGTCATAGCACAAAGAGACTTATTTACACCCACGCTAATTTCTCCCAGAATTTCCTGAGTATCCCGAAAAGGAACCATCCCAAACACCGCCCGCCCATCTGGTAAACTCGCCGCTAGGATAAACTGATCAAAAATGCCAGATCCTGTCACCCAGGGAACTGTTCCGTTAAGTTTAAACCCTCCCTCAACCTCTAATGCTGTCACCATTGGCTTTCCAGAACGTCTCAAGTGAGAAAAACCAATTCCTACCCCAACGGTTCCGTATTTCATCTCAGGTAAATATTGCTCTCGGAGGGTAGAATTATCACTTAGGGATAGCATCCCCGCCGCGCTTTGATGTTGGGTCTGCAAAAATGCCAAAGCCCCAGAATAGCGCGCTATTTGTTCGGTGAATAGGGCGAAGGTTTCTGCTGTGACTGGGGCGGGTGGGACCCGTAAAGTGAGAACTCCTAGTTTCCCTAACCCCCGCCAAGCCTGCTTTAATGCTTCTGGTAGGCGATCTATTTCAGCCGCCACAGGGGCGACGGCCGTTTGTAAATAGGTGTTGGTGGTTTCCAGCAGGTCTGACACGGTTAATATAGCTCTTGATCGAACTTCATTGTGACATCGTTTCCCGGGAAGGCGATCGCCTAATTTCCTAGATTGACGATTGACCCAAAAACAGTATCCTGGATAATAGGAAAACAGACGCGGAACTGATGATCTACTATTGGCCAAGTCAAAATATAGCCTCAAACAATGTCTAATCCATCTGAACCCCCAGCTTTACCTGCGTCCGTCCAGCGAGTTGCTGTTGCTCTCCGTAGGGCTGGATGGATCTGTTTTTGGGCGCAGCTTGTCCTAGCTGTAATTTCTGGCATTATCCTATTGTTTGCGGCCGTAGCCGCCCAAACTACCGGAGGCGGCGGAAGTACAGCCGCCGGGACTAGCGGCGGTTTCTTTTTTGCCGTCGCGGGGTTGTTCGTCTTGGGGTTCAGTACCTATCAAGCCTATGCTTATACTCGCCTATCTAAACGCTTACGAGAGGGTGGACCGCAGCGACCTTCCCGCGCTGACACTATTAAGCAAATTCGCATTACCCTAATTAGTAATTTGGTGGGAATGACTCTCACCCTGATTGCGGCAGAGGCGATCGGTGGGGTATTATTTGCTAAAGCCCTGTCTCAACCTACTTCCCAGTTAGTATTCGGAACCGGTACTGTTCGCGACTTTATCCAACCCCTAGATCTGATTGTTGTTCTCGCCAGCAATCACACCATTCTAGCCCACTTTGTCGGTATTGTTGCCTCAATTTGGTTAATTGATCAGATTTATAAGCAATAAGGGCGGGTGATATGATCGGGCGCTTCCTTAGTCTCTACGGGTGGGGGAACACTTACCAGAAACCACCCCTAGAGCATGATTTTAAATTTCTTCCATGTCAATATATAAAATTTCTTCTGGTTCAATTACTTTCGGTAAATGAGTTACACGATATTTCGTTCCTTTGGGAATTATGATTTCATTTTCGCTGTAAATTAAAAACTCTTGAATTGATATGCCAGAAATGTTATTTTTAATCCTGATGATTACTGGATAGGCAGAATAAGCATAATCTTCCGCTACTAACTCGTCGGAGGTAAAGCTGGTCATCGAGTCAATAGTATATCCACCATTTCGTTGAATCAGTGTCAGAAAAGATTGCAGCTTTTCTAATTTACTAAAAGGGATGCCACGGTAAATAGTGCCTTGGTAGGGAGGCATACGGTTCACAAAATTATTAACCAGTTGAATGTCGGGGGTAGTTTTGCCTTCTCGTTCAAGGTTTTTGATTTTTATGAACCCAGATGGGGTTGATTTAGTGATTCTATCGATGGCAACTTCTGCTTCAAATTGGCTCATGCCAGTAAGTTTCTCGACTTTTTTTAATAAGTTTATATTTACTTCATTCAGATTATTAATCATGGTAATGCCATCCTGATTGATAATTTTAAATAAACCGAATTGGCTGATTTTTAGGCAGCCAAAACTATCCCCAACTGTTGATGATTAGTCAAGGTGGCTAACTGGCAACAATTACGGAGTTTATTGAGAAGTTGATTGATAACAAGTCAAAAGCAATCAGTCTAATTAATAAAAGAGAAGCAGACGAACTTTAAAGGGTTTTTTTTAAATTGATCAAAATCCCTAATGGGGTATTTGATGGGAAAAAGAGAGTTTGGGCTGATTACTTATACTCCTCTTTTACTAAGATACAACAATTTCTGTAGCTTATTTTACAAAAACTCATTTTTTTACAAAACTTTACATTGTGTCCCTGGTCGGAATTAGGGTGGTGATATTTCTGGTTAAGCCGAGGATAAGCAGGTTCTAAGGTGATTAGCGGAGATTTGCCCAGCGAAGTATTTGACATGACACCAATGGACATTAGATAATAGGAGTTTGTGTAAACCGTAGCTTGGCGTAAGAGTCCCTTGGCTAACGTAATCGTAATAGGTGCCCAGTGGGGCGACGAAGGAAAAGGAAAAGTTACCGATCTCCTCAGCAAATCGGCTGATGTTGTGGTTCGCTACCAAGGAGGAGTGAATGCGGGTCATACCGTTGTAGTCAACGGCCAGACCTTTAAACTGCATCTGATTCCATCGGGAATTTTGTATCCTGATACCGAGTGCATTATCGGTTCGGGGACGGTGATTGATCCCAAAATATTGATTGGAGAACTGGACCAACTACAAGAACTTGGCATTTCTACCGCTAAACTGATGATTGCTCAAACGGCTCATGTGACGATGCCTTATCACCGTTTGATTGATCAGGCATCGGAGGAACGCCGAGGAACTCGTAAAATTGGGACAACGGGGCGAGGTATTGGTCCGACCTATGCTGATAAGTCAGAAAGGACGGGGATTCGAGTGATTGATTTGATGGACTCGGAAAGTCTGCGATCGCAACTCGAATGGACAATTAAATATAAAAACGTCCTCCTCGAAAAACTCTATGATCTGCCCCCGGTAGACCCGGAAGCAGTGATCACAGAATATCTGGGATATGCAGAACGCCTGCGTCCCCATGTGGTTGATGCCTCCTTGAAAATTGATAATGCCGTGCGGAAACGGCACAATATTTTATTTGAAGGAGCCCAGGGAACCCTACTAGACCTAGATCATGGCACTTATCCCTATGTCACCTCATCTAATCCGGTGGCGGGTGGCGCTTGTGTGGGTGCTGGTGTGGGACCAACCATGATTGATCGGGTGATTGGTGTGGCCAAAGCCTATACTACCAGGGTGGGAGAGGGACCTTTTCCCACAGAAATGGTTGATGGCATTGGTCAGGTATTATGCGATCGCGGCGCGGAATTTGGAACCACCACCGGAAGACAACGGCGGTGTGGTTGGTTTGATGGGGTGATTGGTCGCTATGCGGTGCGTATTAATGGCTTGGACTGTCTGGCTATTACCAAACTTGATGTTTTGGATGAATTAGACGAGATCAAAGTTTGCGTCGCCTATAATCTTGATGGTGAACGCTGCGAAGATTTCCCTAGTGATGGTCGCAAGTTTGCTCGCTGTCAGCCAATTTATGAAACCTTACCAGGATGGAAAAAATCTACGGCTGAATGTCGCGATTTACAAGACTTGCCTCAACAAGCTCTTGATTATCTCAAGTTCTTAGCAGAATTAATGGAGGTTCCGATCGCCATTGTTTCTCTGGGAGCTAGTCGCGATCAAACCATTATTGTCGAAGACCCCATTCACGGACCGAAAAGAGCTTTATTAGATGCCAAAGGTCAACCCGTAGAGCATCAATCTTAACCTGATTACTCAAATTTTACGGGAGTGGCGGTTCGACTGCGCTCACCGACCAACGCTCAGTATTTTTGAGTTAAAATGTCCCAAAAATCATCACACTTTAGTTAGTAGGAAATTATCATGGAAATTACTGTAAAATGTCAGAAGCGCCCGTCAGGTTCTAAGCCTAGAGCTTTACGCCGTGAGGGTCTAATTCCCGCCGTTCTTTATGGTCATAAAGGGGCTGAATCTGAAGAACTGACCATTGATGCCAAAACCGCTGAAAATCTCATGAAAAAGGGAGCCGTGAATCATACCTTGATTCAACTGAATATTCCCGATTTATCCTGGGCTGGTAAGGCTTTGTTGCGGGAAGTACAAACTCACCCATGGAAAGGCTTTCCTTATCACCTGAGTTTTTTCTCCATAGGAACTCTCGAAAGTGTGGAAGTCACTATTCCCCTAAACTTTATTGGCGAACCCATGGGAGTTAAAAATAGTGGGGGAATGCTCGATCTAGTAATCACTGAAGTGCAAGTTAACTGCAAGCCGGGGAATATTCCCGAAGCTATTGACGTAGAAGTTTCTGCACTAGAAGTTGGTGATGCACTGCATATTCATGAACTCAAACTCCCAGAGGGTGTAGAAGTTATTGCAGAGGCTGATCAAGTAGTGGCTTCAATTCTGTATCGTGGTGGCGGACAAGCTGAAAACGGGGAAGGAGAAACTGAGGAAGTTACAATTTAATCAGAATTAGGGGGGGTTTAGACCGAGTACAAACAAGATAGATATTCTTCTCTCTGTAGTCCGGGGCTAGGGAGAGAGTAGGAACCCGCCCCTACAGGATAATTATCGATTATCAATGATCCAATTAGCGCCCGATGATTTTTTCTAGGTGCGAGCTATAAGATTCTGATAAACGAGGACCCCGGACTTGTACAATTTGAGAACCTAGATAATTCCCCCAGAGAGCTGCTTCCTCAGTAGTTAATCCGTTAGTGATTCCGTAGAGAACACCGCCGGCGAAAGCATCCCCCGCGCCTACAGTATCAATAGGCTTAACCGGAAAACCAGAAACCGGGGTAATGGTTTTATTTTGGACAACTAAACAGCCTTGACCGCCATTAGTAATAAAAATTAGATCCGCTAAGGAAGACATTTGACGCGCACAGGCTTCTAGGTCTGTTTCTTGACAAAACCTCTTGACTTCATCTGCATTACAGAAAATCACATCAGCATATTCTGCTGATAATTGTCGCAGTTCGTCGCCGTGTCGTTCGACTAGGAAGAGGTCAGAGAAGGTGAGAGCGACCTTAACATTATGACTCTTAGCTTGTTGGAGGATATCTAAACAGGCTTGGCGGGGTTCAGGAGCATCCCAGAGATAGCCTTCAATATAAACATATTGGCTGCGGCGCAATTGCTCCCAATCGATATCAGCTTGAGACAGAGCAATAGATACGCCTAAATTAGTGCATAAGGTGCGTTCTGCGTCTGGGGTGGTGAGGACTAAACAGGTTCCTGTGGGTCCCTGTTCTTCTGTGGCTGATTTAACGCCAAACTCAATTCCGGCGGCGGTCATGTCTTGTCTGTAAAACTCGCCGTTGGTGTCGGAACCGACTTTAGCGGCAAAATAACCGGTTCCACCACTTTGAGCGATCGCCATCATGGTATTAGCAGCCGAACCGCCACAGCTTAATTTCAGTGGGCTATTTTCCAGCTCTTGCAATAAAGTACCCTGTTGGTGAGCATCCATCAGAGTCATACCACCGCGACCTAGTTGGTGAGTTTTCAGAAAATCATCTTCGACAAAGGCCAGAATATCTAATAGGGCATTTCCTACCCCAAACACATCTAAAGATTTTCCGTCCTGTGCATTTATAACCATTGTATTGCTTTACTATTGATCAAAGTTTAGGAGATTGAGGAAGGGATTTTACCCTGCCGTTCTCAACGCAGGAGTCATTTTTCCAGTTGGCGATAGGCTTGAATGGCAAAAAAGAAAAACCCCACCGAACCTAACACGAGTAACACGGGTTCAATAAGACTGCCTGTAAAAATTTCGCTCATAGCCCGAACCTTAACTTTTTTATCGCACGATTGTGTTTAATATACCACAACCAGACCACTGAAATCCCGGATTTTCCGTAATCCAAAAGGACTTGGGCTGAGTGTTAGTCAAAGTGGCCACTTGTCAGATAGAGATCATGGTTGCCTTGCTGTTGCCTTGTCGGGATATGATTTGTTGGTCGCCATTAATACGCACTAACACTAAAAAAGTTGTGGTGAGGAGATTCTGGCACAACTGTTTGGTAAAACTATGATCAATATACTGAAAGGGAGAAGCCGATGAAATTCGAGAGTGCTATGCAGGAAGCCTGTTATGAGAAAATTACTACTTGGATGAGGGAACTTTACGGTAAATTTCCCTGTGCCAGACAGGATGTGCCGGGACTGGCTCTGTTTATGGGATCAGCGCTGGTAGAGGTGTTTGTTTTTCCGTGGGGAACAGATGAGGCAATTATTAACACTCGTTCCTATGTGGTGACGGGAACAGAACTTACCCCAGACCTGATGCGGTTTCTGTTGCGGGAAAACAGCAATATGCGGTTTGGAGCCTTTGGCATTGATGATAATGGTGATGTTCTGTTCGAGCATACCATCGTGGGTTCAACCTGCGACAAAATAGAACTGGAATCTTCGGTAAATGCGGTGCTAGAAATTGCTGATGATTATGATGACAAAATTGTGGAGCGTTGGGGAGGAATGCGGGCTTTAGATCGGATTCGCTAATATGACGCTGTGGGCTAACGCTCCCCAAACACTCAACTTTCAAAACCTAATGGGTAACTTGTTGGCATCCAGACCGGACCCCAAACCCCCAGATTTTGGGGGTTAAGGGGTTCTTAGCGGAAGAAACGGCGATTCAGGCGATTTCCAGTGCCACCGTCTGCGGGGTCTAGGAAGGGTTTTAACAGAATCCCTTGGGAGCGATTAGACGAACTCCTGGGAATGATGCCTTCGAGTGTACCAAGGGTTGAGCGTTCATTGACCAATGTCACAACGCCCTGGGTACTCTGTCCGCTGTCAGCAATTAACAAATTCTGAAAAATGCGATCGCGCACGACTTCGGCACTTTCGCCAGCCGGAACCGTCAGGACAATCCGACATTGAGGGATATCTTCCGTAGTAGCACAAACAGTGTTGTGGCCATTTTCTACAGCGGTCTGTAAAGCCACCAACCCATCAGGGCGATAGGACTCCAGACGGCTACTAATTTCCTGACAGCGACGTTGGGGAGTCCAACCACCTCCCATTTCACCAGGAACCGCCCAGGGGAAGCCTTGAGTTGGTTGGCTGACGGGATAATACATAACTGTATATTGACCGTTGACCACTTCACAGCGGAACCGGGGAATATTGGCGGTTTCTGTTTCTACTTCTACCTGGGGAATGGGAACTGTCTCCTCTTGCTGGGGAGGAATAGAGGTTTGTGTAGGGATTGGTTGTGGGTTTTGGGGAAAATTAATCCTAGGAAGACCGAGTTGATCAGTAATCTGGGACCAGGAGGGACTAAAATGGCGATCGCCTATGGACAGGGGCCTAGCTGTGGCCGCACCCTGATTGATTACCAGAGGCATGGCTAAGGATAAGCTGATCACCCCGAAAATAGGGGAAAATTTACGCCAACCAAACTTGAATTGTGTAAACATGGAATTTTTTTCCTCCTTCAGGTAAAGTAGTGATATTTTCTTAGGCAAGGTGGCAACTCATTTTGTTTACAAATATTTACAGTTGCTCAGGACTCGCGTAAAATACTCAGGTGTCAAACTTCTAAGGAGTGCAAACAATAATGTCGGAGGGCCAGAAGCTGCTGACGGTTCCCAAGGATTTCCTAGTCCCGGAAGGGGGTTTAAATATAACCCTCCTTATGTTCTTAGGGGCTATTGCGATCGTCATTAGTTCTACTCTAGGTTACTGGTGCTGGCACTGGCCTAATTGGTTCTGTTTTTTGTGTAATGTACTAGCCCTACATCTAGCAGGGACAGTCATTCATGACGCATCCCATAATTCTGCACACCGCGATCGCACCCTGAATGCGATTCTGGGACATGGTAGTGCTTTAATGTTGGGTTTTGCCTTTCCAGTTTTTACCCGGGTCCATATCCAACATCATGCCCATGTTAATGACCCAGACAATGATCCTGATCATTTTGTTTCCACAGGGGGGCCGTTGTGGTTAATTGCAGCCAGATTTTTTTATCACGAGATTTTCTTCTTCCGGCGGCGACTGTGGCGCAAGTATGAGTTACTGGAGTGGTTTTTAAGCCGTATGGTGGTCGTGGTAATTGTCGCCCTAGGGGTTCACTATGATTTTTTGGGCTATATTCTCAACTTCTGGTTTACTCCGGCTTTAGTGGTAGGACTGGCTTTGGGCTTATTCTTTGACTATTTGCCCCATCGTCCTTTTCAAGAACGCAATCGCTGGAAAAATGCCAGGGTTTATCCTAGTGCGCTCCTCAATATTTTGATTTTGGGACAAAACTACCACTTGATCCATCATCTGTGGCCGTCAATTCCCTGGTATAAATATAAACCTGCCTACGAAGCGACTAAACCTCTGTTAGATGCCAAAGGCTCTCCCCAAACCTTGGGATTGCTTAATGGCAAGGACTTCTGGGGTTTCATGTATGATATTTTCCTAGGGATTCGTTTTCACCATCACAAATCGCCTAAGTTGTCTAACTCAGAGGATTGAATCAACCAAAATGAGATCCCAGGAACAAAAACAGGAACCACAAGGGGAAACCAAGCCCAAAGACCCGGCTCCAACCGCTAAAGGGGGGAAATTTCGGGAAAATTTGGTGATTCTGGCGGTGGCTTTGAGTCTATCGTTACTAATCCGCATTTTTGTGGCTGAACCCCGTTATATTCCCTCGGATTCAATGTTCCCGACTTTGGAAATTGGCGATCGCTTAGTGGTAGAAAAGGTTTTATATAGATTCAGTCCTCCCAAGTTTGGGGATATTATTGTTTTTACGCCACCTGGACAGTTAAGGGTTCAAGGCTACACCAAAGACCAAGCATTTATCAAGCGTATTATTGGTGAACCAGGTCAACTGGTGGAAATTCGCGGCGGTAAGGTTTATTTAGATAATGATCCGATCGCAGAAGAGTATATCGCGGAACCTCCTGAGTATGATTGGGGACCGAATTTGGTACCTGACCAACAGTATTTTGTCATGGGAGATAACCGCAACGATAGCAATGATTCCCACATCTGGGGATTTTTACCCCAACAGAACATTATTGGTAGGGCGGCTTGGCGTTTTTGGCCTTGGAAACGATTAGGGCCGATCTAAGATAAAATTTGTCTATAAGGATTATAGCCCGAAGTGGTACGGCAATTGCGACCCTTGGGGGGTACAGTAGCCGAGATTTCGGTGTTACAATTGTAGACAAAATATAGGAGCAATTCCTGGGTTAAGGAATCGCGATCGCCTGTTGTATAAAAGATTTAACCAATTATGAGTTTCTTTGAATCTGAGATTGTACAGCAAGAAGCCAAACAGTTATTTGAGGACTATCAGTCTTTAATCCAACTGGGAAGCGATTATGGGAAATTTGACCGAGAGGGCAAAAAACTGTTTATTGAGAATATGGAATCGATGATGGATCGTTACCGTATCTTTATGAAGCGGTTTGAACTGTCTGAGGATTTCATGGCCCAGATGACTATGGAACAGTTAAAAACTCAACTAGGCCAGTTTGGGATTACCCCTGACCAGATGTTCCAACAAATGCACATGACCCTAGAAAAGATGAAATCGGAACTGGAAAAACAACCTTAGATGGTTTATCCAAAAACTTGAGCCTCAGAAAATGCTGTATATGGCATTTTGGGGGCTTATTTTGTCCGCTACAAGGCTATAACCGGATTTTGGTTTGATCAGTTGTGGGTGCGATCGCTACGGTCGCCAATTTTTTGTTAAAATACGTTAAGCACCCATCCTCCCACTGACTGGTTTTAAAAAGTTACCCCTTATGACTAACGTTCCTGTAACTCGGATTCGTAATTTTTCGATTATTGCTCATATTGATCATGGTAAGTCTACCTTAGCCGATCGCCTACTTCAGCAGACCGGGACTGTCGCTGATCGCCAGATGAAGGAACAGTTCCTAGATTCCATGGATATTGAACGGGAACGGGGGATTACCATCAAACTCCAGGCCGCTCGGATGAATTATACAGCCAAAGATGGTCAGGAATATGTTTTGAATCTGATCGATACTCCTGGCCATGTGGACTTTTCCTATGAGGTATCCCGTTCTTTGGCTGCTTGTGAGGGAGCGCTGTTAGTTGTGGATGCTTCCCAAGGGGTGGAAGCGCAAACCTTGGCTAATGTCTATTTAGCTTTGGAGAATGATTTAGAAATTATCCCAGTCCTCAATAAAATTGATTTACCTGGAGCTGAACCTGAACGGGTCGCTGGGGAAATTGAGGAAATTATTGGTTTAGACTGTTCCGATGCGATCCGCGCTTCTGCTAAGGAAGGTATTGGTATTGGGGAGATTTTGGAGTCTATTGTCAAATTAGTTCCGCCTCCCAAGGATACCGTATCCGAGAAACTGCGGGCGTTGATTTTTGATAGCTATTATGACAGTTATCGTGGGGTGATTGTCTATTTTCGGGTCATGGACGGGACGGTTAAAAAAGGCGATCGCATTCGTTTAATGGCATCTGGTAAAGAATACGAAATTGATGAGTTAGGAGTATTAGCCCCCACTCAAACCCCTGTTGATGAATTGCACGCCGGGGAAGTCGGCTATCTGGGTGCGGCGATTAAGGCTGTGGAAGATGCCCGGGTTGGTGATACCATTACTATGGCTAAAAATCCGGCTCCTAGCCCTCTCCCTGGATACACAGAGGCTAAACCCATGGTATTTTGTGGGTTATTTCCTATTGATGCTGACCAGTTTCCCGACTTACGAGAAGCCCTCGATCGCCTCAAGTTAAATGATGCTTCTTTGTCATACGAACCTGAAACGTCTAGTGCTATGGGGTTTGGTTTCCGGTGTGGTTTCTTGGGGTTACTACACATGGAAATTGTCCAAGAGAGATTGGAACGAGAATATGACCTAAATTTGATTGTCACTTCTCCTTCTGTGGTCTATAGGGTGACCACTAATACTGGGGAAGTGCTGATGATTGATAACCCGAGTAAATTACCCGAACCTAATCACCGCGAGAAAATAGAGGAACCTTATGTGCGGGTAGAAATGATTACCCCAGAGACTTTTGTGGGTACTTTGATGGAATTAGCCCAAGGTCGGCGGGGTGATTTTCTGGATATGAAATATCTGACTATGGGGCGGACAACTTTGGTTTATGAGGTTCCTTTGGCTGAGGTGGTGACGGACTTTTTTGATCAAATGAAATCGCGATCGCGGGGATATGCCAGTATGGAATATCATTTTGTCGGCTACCGTGAGAATCCTTTGGTTAAGCTGGATATTATGATTAATAAGGATACTGTAGACTCCCTGGCGATGATTGTTCATCGGGATAAAGCCTATAATGTCGGACGGGGAATGGCGGAAAAACTCAAAGAGTTGATTCCTCGCCATCAGTTTAAGGTCCCTATTCAAGCGGCGATCGGTTCTAAGGTGATCGCTAGTGAACATATACCAGCTTTGCGTAAGGACGTTTTAGCTAAGTGTTATGGCGGTGATATTAGCCGTAAAAAGAAATTACTCCAGAAGCAGGCTAAGGGTAAAAAACGGATGAAGGCTTTGGGGTCGGTGGATGTTCCCCAAGAGGCTTTTATGGCGGTTTTAAAACTTAATCAAGATTCCTAATTTCTGGCGATGTGGTTGGGGTATCACTGGGGGGGAGTCCTGGGGCTTAAAAGTCAAAATAAATGTAGGGTAAACCACCTTCTGGGGCTAATAATAAGACCGCGAAAAAGCACAGGGGAACTAAAATTAACTTAATCGGCCAGTTGAGTTGTACTTTTAAACCCCGTCGAAATGCGGTGGCGATCGCCATGGCTATGATTACCCCAACTAGAATCCTGGCTAAATCAATTCTTTCAACTCCTAAAGCCTCCACATAAACTAGGTGGGCAAATTGAATGTCGGCGCGGGTGCCCCAAAGGTTTTGCACTACCCAAAATGAATCCTTTAAGTCAGGAAGTCTGAAGAAAATCCAAGTCCAAAAAACCATTAATTGGGTGATAAACCAACTGATAATTATACCTGGAAAAGTTAGCCAAATCCACTCTATTGATAACTGTTTAGATAGGGTGTCTGTCAGTCGGTGAATGACTAAAGCTACCCCGTGTAATACCCCCCATAAAATAAACCCCCAGGCTGCGCCGTGCCAAATTCCCGCAATTAACATGACAATTAGTAAGTTGAGACAGGTGCGCGTGAGTCCCACCCTTGACCCTCCTAGGGGAAAATATAGATAATTTCGCAGCCAGTCCCCTAGGGTGATATGCCATCGTCGCCAAAAATCGGCGATACTGGTGGTAAAATAGGGAGCATCAAAATTTTCTGGTAAGTTTAATCCTAGTAGTAATGCTGTACCTCTGGCTAGGTCTACATAGCCGGTAAAATCTAAATAAAGCTGTAAACCATAAGCCACTGTAGCCAGCCATAAGTCGCCACTTCCAGCCCGTTGTAAGTTTTCAAAACTTAGGTCTACGAAAATACCAATGCGATCGGCAAAAATTCCTTTTTTGACTGCGCCCATAGCCAGCAACCATAAACCATCTGTGATTTTTTCTGGTGTGGGAAATTGCAGGGTTTGGAATTGATTTTTGAGATGATGATAGCGGGTAATTGGGCCGGCAATGAATTTGGGGAATAAGAATTTATAGCTGGTAAATTCTAGTAAAGAATTGGTGGGGGGTGCGCCTCTATATACATCTATTAAATAGGCGATTATTTCAAAGCAGAAAAAACTCAATCCTAAAGGTGGTACAATATAGGAACTTACCCAAACCGCTGCATCTTGAATCTGATTATTATTGAAGATGCCGCCAATGATATTGAGCAGAAAAGGAATATATTTAAAGCCTAGTAATAGTAGGAGGTTGATGGTAATTCCAATCCACAATAAAATCAGGCGGCGACGGTTGAAGGAACTATTGGCAATTTGCCAGTCTTCTAAAGGCTCACCGATAGAGAGGGCTAAACCAAAGTTAAAGAAAATGCACAGTAACAGCAGGGGGATATATTGAATTTGTAGGGAGGCATAAAATATTAAACTGGCTGCTAATAGTATGATTAATCTGCCTTTTCGCCAGGGTGTTAGCCAATAAATCAGGAAGACACAAAACAGGAAGATAGCGTAATCGGTGGAGATAAAAGTCATAAATAGGGAAGTGGGAAGTTGCCATAATAAAGGCGGGTTATCTGCTCAGGGTCAATGGTGACCAATTAAGTGAATTAACCCGCCTCTTGATGAAGTTAGAAATTAACTGACATTAACGATCGCCTCTGAACTTTCGTTAGCCATGCGATCGACCGCTCGGACGGCGTAGGTTCCTGGTGAGACCCTGACCGCTGTGGTATTGCGATCGAGGACTCTCACCAACTGCCAACCATTGGTAAACTGCTGGTATAAAGCCCAAGATCGGATATCATGATCAGGAGATGGATTCCAGGAAATCATCCCGGAACTAGCTTGTAAACCCGTTGGGGGTTGTGGTGGTTCATTGTCTAGCCAAGGCATAGACGGCGGCAGAGCCGGAGTTGGGTAAACAGATGATTTAAATACCTCATTCACACCACTTTGATTATCCCGAAACATCTTCATGCTAAAAAAGATATTTCCCAGGGAAAGCTGATTAGCTTTTTGGCGAGAAATCTGGACTTGTCGCTGAAACTCAGACACCGGCCAACCATTAGCCAATTGACTCAGAAAGTTTCCCGCATAAATATGGCGCTGGAAGGGGTTATTCCGTACCCACCAATCCAATAACACCGGATAGCTCTGTTGTGGGGGGTCAATGCGCCAATAAAGTTGGGGAGAGAGATAATCTAACCATCCCCTATCCATCCATAATTTGACATCAGCAAAGATAGCCTCATATTGATCCATACCCACAATTCCCGGAGCCTTTCCAGGGCGATAAATACCAAAGGGACTAATGCCAAATTTGACATAGGGCTTAATTTCCTTAATCCCCTGATATAGGCGGAATATCATCTGATTGACATTATTTCGCCGCCAGTCAGCCAGGGAGAGATTACCCCCAGCCGCTCGATAGGCGTTGTAGGTTTGTCCGTCCGGGAAAGCAATTCCGGGTTTGGGATAGGGGTAAAAATAATCATCCAGGTGAACCGCATCTATGTCGTAGCGCCGGACAACATCCATAATCACGTTATAGGTGCGGTCTTGTACTTCTTTCGCACCAGGGTCCATCCAAATTAGGTCGCCGTAGCGGTAGGCGTATTGGGGATAAACCGCGGCCATGTGATTGGGTGCAAAAGGACCCCTTTCTGAACCCATGCGGGCGCGATAGGGATTAAACCAGGCGTGGAGTTCAATATTGCGCTTGTGGGATTCTTCAATGGCAAATTGTAGGGGGTCATAGAAGGGATTAGGGGCTTCCCCTTGTCTTCCGGTGAGCCAGGTACTCCAGGGTTCAAGTTGGGACTGATAGAAAGCATCGCCGGTGGGTCTAATTTGCAAGACTAGGGCGTTAAGGTTTAATTCCTGCATCCGGTTAAGGATAGCTAGGAGTTCAAATTTTTGTTGGGCTACAGATAGATTTGATGCTGAGGGCCAGTCAATATTAACTACGGAGGCGACCCATACTCCCCTAAATTCCCGTTGATGGGTGGGTTGATTGGCTTGGGGGCTGTTACTGGCTGTTTCAACAGGCTTGGGGAGGGGAATTTGGCTGAGTTCAAAATCGAGCCCTACCTGGGTTGGGGTTGGTTGGGGTTGTGGGGGGTTGGTAATGGCGGAAATTATGCGATCGCCTGCCGCCGCACAGTAGGCGTGGGTTTGGCTAAGGACGAATCCGAGAATCAGCCCACATACCCAAATGCCGATTTTTCTCTGGAGGCTAGTGATGGGTTTAACGGTGATAGATTCCCGGTAGCCCCTAAATTTTCCGAGGCGGCGCGAGTCGTTGTTGGATGTCATAGATGGATCTTGAGCAGATAATTTGGTGATGATTTTGGTTAGGATAAACAATTTATCAGATTTGGCCTTATAGTGGCTACTGGCTATGGTAATGCGATCGTTAGGAATCCTGAATAAATAGATATCCGGGACAATAGTTTGGTTCCAGTAATAATATCAGTTGATATCTGAGGTAAAATTTGCTAGAGTTCCGAGATACCTCTGGCAAAAGTCTCAGGAATTTGGAATCCTAGGGCAATAGCCTGTAGGATGGCTCGGCAAACCACTAGGTGATTTTGAGGAGATGAGTTTAATGAAGTCTAAACTGTTAGGTGGGCTGTGTGTGCTGATTACAGCATTCATGCCTGTCAAAGCCTTAGCCCAAATTGGAGTTCCCACAACTCCATCAGATTTTGATATCAGATACCAGCGACCAGATCCGCAAACAGGCAGAGTTACTCCCCCCAGATACTACAGCTTGCCCGATTTGTCTTATCCTCTGAGGACTCTCCCGGCTGCTTTCCGCTATCCGATTATGTATGAATTAGGAGTTAACCGCAACATCAGAAGTGATGCAGTGATCACCGATGAAGTATTTATTCCTAATCTCCCACCAATTCCTGCCGGCATTACCCTAGATAATATTCCCCGCGTCCGCGCTGAATATACCCGCCGGGTTGAGGAATGGGGCGAACGGGTTCAGGAATGTAAGAGACTTGATCCCCTGATCATTAAAACTGATACAGGAAACCCAGTGTTAATTAATCAACGTTCTGCTGGCAGAATTCTTCTGAACGCTAACAATATTTCTGTTTGTCCCAGATAACAGCATCAGAGATTATCGGTTGTTGCTCAGATATTGTTGCTAATCCCCTCTTGGTATCAAGATGGGGATTATTTGTATTTGGGGCCGAAAATAGATCCAAATTATGCCACCTATGGCGACTGGAAATATTTTGAGCCATAATTGAATGATAATCGTGTTTGCGCGTGATTTTTAAGGGTCCGAAAATTTGAGAATTCATGAAACTATGACTCCTAGTTAGTCCCTATAAGTGGCACAGGCAACTGCGGAGTCTGCCCAAAAGTCCTATGTCAACTTAATCCATTATGATATTCTCCAATCAAATCCAGGTTTTATCTGCTGCTTATTCGTCTCATCGAGTTAAACGTCAGTTAACCGGACCCCTGATGACCCCGGATAGTCCATTATTGGCTTTGTTTGAAGCCGGCTTAGATGGGATGGTGATAGCAGATAACTTGGGATATTACCTGGATGCTAATTGCATAGGTAGCCTATAACCCCTATTCTACCGTTACTTAGGTGTTACTCAAAACCATAGCAGGATAACAAGTGAGTAAAAAATGAGTAACGCTACTGATACCCCTACAGTAGGGGGAAAGGGTAACTATGATGAGAGTTACGCTAGATTCTTGAAAGCCTATCAAGACTTTAAAGGGGAATGTCCCAAAGGAGTGACACTCAAACTACAAAAGTCCGGGGCTAGGTACAATCTACTATTGCAGTTTAAGCAACCATCTACCGGGAAACGGCTACCCAAAACGGCTAACCTTGAATGTACTCCAGAAGGGGTTATTGATGGAGTCAAGAAAGCTAAACTGGTATCAGAAGCCCTAGGGACTATCACTAGCGCTAGTGAATTTTGGGATTGGTACGATAAAACCATCCTAGGGAAAAATCAGATTGAGAATAATCTGATAACCTACCGGGACATCTTTAAACAAATTGAGGATGAGTATTTTGCGGGGTACAACCGCAACACAGGAAGGAAACGTTCTCGCGATATCGCTAGTGATTTAGTATCTTACGAGACTGCTAAAGAGGTATATTTCAAGTTGTTTCCTAATTGGGATGAATATCCTAGCTGGGAGAGTTTCAAGGCTATGCTATATATTCCCTTGCAGAATGGAGAACAATTAGTAGGCTCCAAAACCTTCAAGGAACGTTACTACATCTTAAAAGCCATAGCTGAGAAATCACCTAACAAAGAACACTTGCTTAAACAGCTTGAGCCTATTAACGCCAAACAAACACAATTCAGAAAGAAACAACGGATAGCTGTTGATGTATTTAAGGATTGGTGGTTTAAAACCAAACAAGAAGCCTATACTATTAAAAATCACCAACATCAATCATGCCGGCATAGTTGGTTATGGGTGACGAGTATGGCAGTAATGTATGGGTTAAGGCTACCGAGATAGCCGCCGCCGTTAATCTAACTAAGCCATTTGTAACGGATGATGGTATCACTATCAAAGCACTGTCAGACCCCGATAATCAGGATAATTACTTGGTGCTAGGTGACTATGTTTACTTTACTGACGCAGAAGGTCGGAAAGTGAGTATTAAAACAGGGGGAAGGATTGTTGCTCCAGTTCCCAGCCCTGAAATGTTTGAGTTTCTGGAATTGAAAAAACCTTTATTGCCTCAATATACCCCTAGAAAAGGCAGTAAACCCAAAAGCATAGTTAGAGGCTTTGACGTAACGTTTAGTCAAAAAATTTCCTCTATGAAATGCCCGGTAACCCAGAAATATGCTTTTCGTAGACTGTACAACCTGTTAGGTGAAAAGTATGGACTACCTATCGAGTTACGAGCTAGACTTATGGGTCATAGCACAATCGTTAATGAAGGTAAATATAAAACAGAAGGCATTGACGCTACGTTAGAAGTTCTCAAAGGATGCTCTAAGTTACCTATACCATTGGATGTAGCCATAGAACGGTTAACAGCGTTAGGGGTTGATATTGATAGCTCTGAAGCTAAATTATTCCTTGGAGTTATCTATCAGATAGATTAATCTAATCGTCAACCTTTCATAAATTAACACCCCTAGATTAAACCCCTAGGGGTTATTTTATGGCTACAGATTGATGGATCCTGCTATGGTTTTGAGTAACACCTAAGTAACGGTAGAATAGGGGTTATAGGCTACCTATGCAATTAGCATCTGTCAAAGTGTGTTAACTATAAACCCTTATCCTGACAGCGATAGCGGTTATTACTCAACCCGATAGTCGTACCTAATTACTCAGATATTACTCACAATCTAGTCCTAGCACAGGAAAATAATTCTGTCAATAGGTTGATTACTCAGTCAATAAGCACAACTTAATCAATCTGTCAAATGCCTACTATCTCCCCCTAACCAAACACCGATAGGGTAACTCTCTCGTGATACCCGTCAATGGCAAGCCTATCGGTTCGTTACGAACCATTGACTGCTATCACATCGGTCGCACCCCTAAGAGTGTTTGTTTCGGTTATGGGGGGAGGGTATGGCTCAAATTTCAAAACCCATAGGGGTAGTCAGATTATTAGTGAAATATTGAGGAGCCTACTCACTACCAACAAAATGCGATCGCATAATCACGACTAACCTGGCTATGACATACTGAAGCGATACCCCTAAACAACTTTTCAACTGGTGACTTGTTTCGTCATCTCTCGCTGATACCTACATAATCCTAGAGAATTGATTCCCCATCGAAACCGATACCTACATACCGCTAGACAAGTCTCCAATTTTTGGTGGTAATCATCCCGTGCCGAACCCAGTACCCCTAATAGACGGGTTAAGGTTTTGGCTTAGGGTGTTTATTGTGGGTAAACTAGGGGGTAAGCATATAAATAATTTTCGATACCGTATTTTCGGTACTGAAAACAGATAATATGAATGAACCCCTACAGTCAGAAACCATAGGGCCATTTAAGTTATTGAGTTAGCTGTTAGGTGTTAGGGTTTAGTACAGGAAATGTCGTTTTGGTAGCTCCCCGCTAATCTTACACTTAGTAATCATAGCTAACGCTACGTCTGTTAGCTTGTCTACAATGAGTTGGTCAGATTTCCCTATGTAGATGTGATGATTGACGCTACCATCCCACCCTTTGAGGTTCCAGTAGGTAAAACCATTAATTGAGAGTTTTTTGCAAGCTGTAAATCGTTTACCATTAACCTCTACTGAAAAAGATTTATGGGTTTCTAGGTATTTAAACCATTCTAAAGAACCTACTTCGATACAGATATTACCATGACCTACCAGAAACCCTTTGTAAGACCCTGTTAGTGTGACTACTGGGAGTAGCTTAGGCATGAAAATCACCTCCCAGTAGGATATCGCTGTTATAACCATTAAGGTTACATTCAGGTGATATTACGTCTGAATCGAATCGAGTAATAATTGGATACTGAGATTCTACCCATTTCTCGTGTACTGCCAGAAAGTCAATAGCGTAATTATGAGCAATTTCTGCTATCGTGATTCTATCCTCACGAGTTGCTGTTAAATTATTGCCAGCTAATCTGACAAAAATCTCCCTAGCCATTTCTGCAATAACCATCATTTTTTCTTGTTCAAACTCATTCATGGCTTTATTTCCTATTGATTAATTGAACTTGTGATCATCATTATCGGGGTGATTTTGATTATTGTTGTGTTCTGTAATTTTTGCATCAAGCAAGGCTTCAATACCTTTGAGTAACTCGATTTCCGCGTTTAAAAAATGCCTGTGGATTTGAATAAATTCGACAATTTCGTCGAATTGTTCAGATGTGATAGCAAGTTCTACTAAGTCAAGTAATCCTACAACGTTAGGATTTAATCGATTACTCATGTAGCTATATTCTACTACGTTTAATCCGGGTGTACTTAATTTGATTGACATGGATTTATCCTTTGATAGTGGTTAAGTTGTGATAGTTTAACGTCATTTCGGACGGGTTTAAATTATTCGATTTTGGTTAGTAAATGCTTAATATAATTAAGCTGTTTGAGCAATAATTGTTTTTTTGCTTCTGCTAAGGATAACTCAATCTCGCAATCATTCATTATTGAAATTAACGTTTCTTTAGCGTCTTCTCTGTTGGCGTTGTAGACTGTACTATCTACCATTTGTTTA
The DNA here is from genome assembly GCA_016745315.1 of Arthrospira sp. PCC 9108. Lineage (GTDB taxonomy): Bacteria > Cyanobacteriota > Cyanobacteriia > Cyanobacteriales > Microcoleaceae > Limnospira > Limnospira platensis. The sequence continues at coordinate 6,594,431 of CP066886.1, read as the reverse complement.
AATGTTTTAAACCTTGCCTTTATAATGGCATTTGTGTTGGTTTGAGTCATTTTTTTGGTCTCCTATATGATGTGTTTCCAAACATTTTTGCCGTTCTGATTAATCATATTATATCCTCTATTTTTCATTAGATTAGTCAACTCTGAAACATTAACGCGACTATCAAGATATCCATCTGTTTTAGCTCTCTCAATGGCTTCTTTTAACGCTTTCGGGTCGATATCAGTTACAACCTCGGTTAACTCAGGACATCCCGCGTTAATTGCCTGGTTGTTTTGTTTCATTTTTGCCTCAATACCTTGAGTGATAAAACTGTCTAAAAATTGTTCAGTACCTGATGATATAGTCAAGATTTTTTCATTAACAAAATCCCAGTAATCATTGAAGCGTTTAATTGATTCATTGATAGATAATTGATAAATCAATGAATGGGTGACAATAATTTCACTTGATAACCTAGCGTTAATGATATCTTTTTTGTGTTTCTGTAGTTGTTTTTTGACCTTGCTGTATTGATTGCAGTTATCGATATTTCTCCAGAAAATTTCTAATTGAGATGATAATTTATCAAGCGTAATATCCTCTACATCGTTTAAATCACTTAACTCGTAACCATTGCCCCTATATTCCTCTGATGTCATAGTCTCTTTTTAAACCATATAGGAAACATCCGTCTTTTGAGTTCGTTTAACTCCCAAAATGTCCACAATGGATGTATTGAATTAATCACCTTTAAAGCGAAAGCATTAAAAATCATGTTAGTTCCCGGTGTCTGACTACTGATGGTTATTCGGCTATTTTTGCGGTTTAACACCTTGAAAAGCGATAACATATTCTCATTTTCAATTAATAAGCTAGGGGTGATATCTTCCCATACCAATATAAAATTTTTCTCAAATTCACATTGAAGGGGGTCATAAAATCGTTCATGTTGTATCTTGTTTCTCAGTGAAGCGAAAGTGCTATTAGCAAGCACCGAGGTTGTCTTGTATAGTTCAGATGCTACGGTAGCTACCTGTGACTTTCCAGTACCGCTAGACCCCCAAAGGAACAGGATACCAGCGGTAGACATTAACGTTACTGGAGACGCTATAAACGAGGCGATAATTGGAAACTGAATATCAGGATATGGTAGAACACAGACAGCCCGTAAAACAGACTCTAATTGCTCACCCAGGTTGCCTTCTGTGATTATTTCTTCTAGTTCAGATGACATCTGACTTCTAATTAGTCTATAATCAATATAGTCCTCAGACATGGTAGTAACCTCTTATCGCTCTTGACTTGTTGACATGGTATGGTAGTTATTCCCCCTAAATATTTAGGGGGGATTTATTTGTGACTACATTAATCGCAGTAATTCAATTAATGCAATTAATACATTAGAATCAAGTTGTTTAACCTTGTTATAAAGACTCTCAAAGCTAGGGTCACAATCCAAAACCTTAGCCCCTTCTGTTAACCTTTCCTCGAAGGTTTTGTATTTTGCCTTTCCATTAAATCCTGCTTTATTTTTAGTTTTGGATTCAATGAAAGCGTCAATATCTCCGATTGAGTAAGTAGCGAAAGATTGATTGAATGGATTAATACATTCAATTTCTAAGATATTAGAAATATCAGAGTTTAAATTATCGTCTCCGATATTTCCCTCTAATATCCTGTCAGAAGGTCTGACTGATGATTGACTTAGATTTATTGTTGCTGTAAACATCACAGAACCGTCTGTAAGCATTGAGTCACTTTCGACTATTTTAAGCAATGCGAGTTCTGGAGATGTAGGGGTGTATTCTCGTTTTTTGCCGTTATATTCAGTCTCGTATTTTTCAATACAAAACCGTACAGCAATTAATTCTTTATCACCTTTGGAATAACTCCAATCCCTATCATTGAAGTTAGAAAAATCCCCTGATACACCTTTCCCGAATATCCATAAATGAGGTGACTTAATTCGGAATTATGCATAATCAACAATTAGAAAGGTTGCCGTTTCACCGGGCTTAACTGCACTGCAATAACTAAATTTATCGTCCTGTTTTTTGCCGTAATATCCGATACTCATGATTAACTATCCTTTGATGATTGATTATGACGTTTGAAATTTTTTACATACCTCCCAAAATTGAGGGTTACCAACAATTGATACTCGTAGGCTGCCTTCATTTGTCAACCTTGCTGTAGCGTGACCTCTGTAGTCCCCCCTAGGGCTATAACAACCCATATAGGAATAAGCTAAATCAAGGATTTCCTGGGTTTTATGTTCCTTTATAGGGGTTAGTATCCGGTAGGCTATTTGAGTGGTTTCTGACTCAAATAGGTGTGGGTTATAGGTGGTGTTTATTAACTCACCGTCAATAGAAAATAACCCCTTGTAGTGTAGTTTATTCATTGTTTACCCTTGGAATCTCTAAGTTTTTCAAAAGCCCCTTAAACTCGTCGATATTGATAAATGAGATGCCTTGCCATCGGTAGGATGTCCCCCTTATAACAAACCAACACTGATTGACTAAACCAGGATTAAGGTACTGCAATAACTGCATTTTTAGCTTAAATGAATCAGTTAATACTCCCTTAACTTCGATGTAACGATTAAAGAACGGACTATAAAAGTCGGGGGTCCAGGTGATATTTTTCCAAGGTTTCTGGCAATGTGTTTATTCGTTTAATTCTGTTCTCTGGATTATCAGCATTAACCGTTATTTTTTCCGGCATTTCAGCCGGAAAGTATTCAGGGTCTAGGAACTCGTAAATCCTTCTAATCATTCCACAGCATTCTTCATTCATGTCTGTCTGGTATTGTGATTTGACGAACGTTGTTTTCTGGCGGCAAATAATCTTTATCTTCAGACAGAATCCATAGTTTATAGCTATAATTACGGGTGTTCTCCCAAATTCGTGTACCGTCTAAGGAGGTGTAGTTTAATCTAGTACTCGTAGGAAATACTGGATACCAGTATGTATTTTCATACCACCTACCTCGATAGGCATTCGAAAATATGTCAGACTCATATTCGTAGTATGATTGATGACCTCTATCAGCATATGGAACTTCCCATAAATGTATATACTCTAACATTGCTTCCGGGTCTTTAGTCCAAACAGTTGTTACGTCTGTCCAGGTTGTGGTTGGAGTTAAACGGTAAAAGATAGACCCGAATAATGGACTAATACTAAGCCTATTTGGACCACGACATGAAGCGTTATATTCAGAGTTATAAAAACTATTAAATGAAACATTTTCACAACCTGAATTCATATAGTAAGGTTTTAACGGGTATAACTTACGATGTTTAACATAATCATTATGTACAATTATCGGCTCTTCGTAATTGTACTCTGAATCATTCCATGATTCTTCCCACTCTATAAACACATCTAATCCAATCTTATTAAGTCTAAAATTTGACGTTGTTGATTCCTGCTTTCTCCACCAATGCCTATTAATACTAGATGTTCCACTGCTAAGTCTACTATTTACTATTTGAGCAAAAATCATTAAATGCCATTTATCATTATTTTTAACAGGATAATCACGAGGGTCTGGCATTTCGTTCCCCGGTTTTGGTGGCCGCCTTCCTTTATCATCATCTACCTCGTCACCGCTATTAGGACCGCCAAAACCTCTACCAGCGCCACCCTTTCCCCTAGGTTTTTTTCCTCCCTTTGGTTCATCTCTTTTTGGGGGTTCCTCGTCTACTCGTCGTGTGTCATCATCTACTCGTCGTGGCCTCGTCTTCTCTTTTCCACCTACCATGGTCTTCTGGGTTAATTCCACGCGGCACTCTGGTAATTGGGTCCCAAGGATTTACTAATCCGGGAACACCTCCTCTATCTCTTTCCCTTGCATACGGTAAACCCCTACCAAAGTCCATTGTTGAAGATGTTTGGTCACCTAAATCTCCTGCTAAACCTGAACTTACACCGCCTGACCTACCAACCCCGCCTGACCTACCAATATTCCTGGGTGTGCTTGACCTAATAGTATCTTTAATTTTTATAGTGTCTCTAACCATTTAAATAATCGCATTAAAGTAGTAATATTATACTAACAAATAATTTATTAATAGGTGGTTAAAATGGTGAGAGGTGTTAAAAATATCACGGCTAATATCAACGCTGCTAACTGGAGTAACGCCATAGAGTTATTTAACGGGACTACTTTAGAATCATTAATAACAGAAAGATATAAATATGATATCGGTATTTACAGCTATATATCATCGTTAAACGCTAGATGTTACACTCCCAGTATTGCACAATCACAAATCCCCAAAATTTACCCGGAAGATAGCTATTACCAACGGTGGGAAAAAAAACAGGAAGTGTTGCAGGAAGCGGTAGATTTACAAATATTTTATGGGAATATGGCAACAGAAAACGGGTTAAATTTAGGGATTGTCAAATTGCCATATTATGGAGGCATTCACACCGAAAACCTGTTAATTGAATTAATCACTAATCAAAACGAAGGTTTAGCAATTGATAGCAACTCAATAGTTAAAGCTAGGTGTTTAACTCAGTTACATAACAATGATTCTATTAATATTTTGGGCATGGCTGAATATCAACTCGATACAGTTCCTCAAACCCCTACATTGACACAACCCGAAAATTTTGGGGTGACAATAGGCAATACCCCCACATTAGTTAGACCCTCAAATATTAATCGGTATAGGTTGCACTTACAAAACGTAGGTTCTGTAGGGGTATGGTTTTGTCACGGTGATATCAGTAACTGTGTACCTTATCAATGCCTATATTTACCTCCTAACGCTGGGTGGGATGATGAACTAAAATCAACAGCTTCTATCTATGCTATAACTGAGGATAGCGTAACCAATATTGTTGGGTTAGAACAAACAATAAATTGGTAAATTTTACTTTGATTTAGGAGTTTATTATGAGTTTCTCAGTTTATAGTTCTGTTGTCAATTTAGACACTCTAAATATGAGCAGTAAAATACCGGGAACTCCCGAAACTACCGCGATAAGTTTGACTGCTAACACTATCACGGAAGTTGTGCCTATCAATGCTACCAGTAACGGTAGAACGGTGTTTGTAAAGAATCGGTCAAATACCAATGTACATCTAATATTTGACCCTACAGGTGATAGCGTGTCAGACGCTGCATTTTCGGTTAAGCCAGGTGATACCATCTCAATAACGTGGGGTAGAACTGAGTTACAGGCGATAGCAGAATCTAGCGCTAGTATCAGCGTTACAATTATCGAATATATCAATATGTAATCATCAAATGAATGGCTAGTATTAAGTTATTAGCCATTTATTTGATTACTCAATATAGAGGCAGTTATGACTAATTTCAACATTTACTCTAGTAAGTTTGGGCAATCAACCGATGACTTGCCAGAAGGTGAAGTTAATCTGTATTTAACTAATGAACGGATACAAGCAGTTATTGACTCCAATACTAATTTAGTCAAATTAACTGAGTTAATTTGGAATAATATTATTAATAAACCTGGCACTTTCCCCCCATCTACTCATTCCCATAGCTGGACTGAAATAACGTCCAAACCGACAACGTTTACTCCTTCAAGTCATACACATACCATTGCTAATGTTACAGGACTTCAAAGTACATTAGACGGTAAAGAGCCTACTTTTACCAAAAATACAGCGTTTAACAAAAATTTTGGAACAACTACTGGAACTGTTACAGAAGGTAACGATGTCAGATTATCAAATGCTAGAACGCCAACTAGCCATACACATACCTTATCCCAAATAACAGATTCAGGTAATGTTGCTGCCATTGATACAAATGGTAGTACATCTAACTATTTACGCGGCGATGGTGTTTGGGTAACACCTCCTAATACAACCTATTCTGCGGGAACTGGCTTAACTTTAGTAGGAACTGAGTTTAGAAACACCGCCCCAAACGTATCCACCAACCTCTCTACAAGCACTACAAGCAATACGTTAACCGTTAACAGTTCTGATGGTACTAATGCTGTATTACCTGGTGCCACGACTGCGCTTGCGGGTCTAATGACGGGGGCAGATAAAACCAAGCTGGATGGGATTGCGGCAGGCGCACAAGTAAATGTAGCAACTAATTTAGGAGTAACAGCAGGAACAACAGCAGGTCCTGTAGTTACATCATCAACAGGAACTAATGTTACTTTACCTACAGCTAGTGCAACTAATTCAGGGATAATTACAACTGGGAATCAGACATGGACAGGAGTTAAAACATTTAATTCATTAATTACCGGGTCAATAAGTGGAAACGCCGGAACAGCAACAGCACTTCAAACTGCTAGAACAATTAATGGGACTTCGTTTAATGGTAGTGCCAATATAACAATAACTGCCAATACTCCTAATACATTAACAAATGGTACGGGATTAACTGGAAATAATTTTAATGGGAGTACTGCCCATGGGCGGTTGCTTATGGCACTACAGCAAACACAGCCTGTCAAGGTAATGATAGTAGATTATCTAACGCTAGGACTCCCACAACGCACACACATTCAAATATTACATTAACTGCAGGTGATGGTTGATCCGGAGGAGGAACTTTAGCAGCTAATAGAACAATTAATGTAGATTCAACTGTAGTTAGAACTACAGGTAATCAAACTTTAACAGGAATTAAAACATTTAACATAACAAATAATCCAGTAACTTTTGCAACTAATGAAAGTTTTCCTGATGGAAATATGCTTATTGATTTTAATGTTTGGAGGGGGTTTGACATCCGCCGGATAGGCTCTAGTGCTGGTTCGGCAAATTTAGTACTAAATAGTAGAGTTGGAGGAAATAGCTGGGCGTTTTCTTATCAGGGGAATTATTCTATGCAATTAGAAGCAGATAATAATCCTAGAGTATTTATATATCATGGTATTAATTTTCATCAAAGCGATGTTTGGCGAGGTGCTCCTGACAATAGATATTCAATACAATTATATAACGGGCAGACATATTTTATAAAGAGCTCAACTCTTTCATCATCTCGAGTACATACTAGATTTAGAGTAGGAGGCACAAATGTATCTTATATTAACGATAATGGAGACTACGTTAAAGGTAGCTCTGATCTTAAATTCAAAACACTTTTATCAAAACCAACTCTAGGGTTAAGCGAAATTAACGCATTGACAGTCACGTGGTTTAAGTATAATGAACTTGCAGCATTTCATGGCTTTAATCCAAGTACAGAACAATTTGGTTTAATTGCTCAAGAAGTACAAAATATATATCCTAACGCAGTTGAAGTGATTAAAAATGACCATACAGATAGTCCTGAAGTTGACGACAAAAAAATAGATTACTTAACAATCATGTATGATAAACTGATACCATTAGTGATTGCGGCAATTCAGGAATTATCAGAAAAAATCGACAAATTGGAAAATATGCTAAACACTCAACAATAAATTAACAGATAATGCCTAATGCACTTGATATATCAGAGGGTAATTGGTTTAAGGTTTATGAACTTAATTTCAGGATAGAAGATGATAGTACCCTACACGGTACTAAAAAATTACCTGACATTTCTGGCAGTAAATTTGTTAGGATATTATTTGACGCTGACAGTGTACCCGTGTACTGGAAAATGGCAGGGTGGTTAAAATTTTACACATACAATGATGTGAAGCAGAATATGATGGTTAAACGTGAAATTATATGGCTTAATGAATATCAAATAATTGAATCACCGCCGTACAGCAATTTTTACGCTTCATTTTCTCCACTAGAAAGGATTAAATGGTTTACACTTCATTTTTGGAAATTAATATAAATGAACTTAATAATAGTTGAATTAGGGTTAATTATTGTCGCGATTATTATCAGTATGTTCATTACGCATACAGGAAACCTAATTATTGAGAATAGGTTAGACGGTATCCAAAATAGCCTAAATTATTTGATTAGATATGTTAATGATTTTATGCCATCAACAGTTTGTAAAAAACAGTTAGAAGATAAAAAGCAATCACCCCCTCTTCCAATTAACAGAGATGATATTGATGATGATGGTTGGAGAAAACCCTAAGCCCTAACACCTAACAGCTACCCCAATAACTTAAATGGCCCCCTCTGGTTTCTGACTGTAGGGGGTGTCTATGTATTTTTTGCCAGTAGGCCTATTGCAATAGGCCTATTGGAAGTTTATATGAATGCTTGCCTCTAATTTACCCACAATAAACACCCTAAGCCAAAACCTTAACCCGTCTATTAGGGGTAATCATCCCAGGCGGAACCCAGTACCCCTATAAATTGGAGACTTGTCTAGCGGTATGTAGGTATCGGTTTCGATGGGGAATCAATTCTCTAGGATTATGTAGGTATCAGCGAGAGATGACGAAACAAGTCACCAGTTGAAAAGTTGTTTAGGGGTATCGCTTCAGTATGTCATAGCCAGGTTAGTCGTGATTATGCGATCGCATTTTGTTGGTAGCGAGTAGGCTCCTCAATATTTCACCAATAATCTGACTCCCATAGGGAACCAGGTAGGCGGTCTGATATCTTTGTACATTGATAGGGGTATCGTTGTACATTGATAACCTAGTGGGTTCCCCCTACGGCTACCTACGGCTATCGTGTTGACTTGGAAGCATATCCCCCCCCTAACCGAAACAAACACTCTTAGGGGTGCGACCGATGTGATAGCAGTCAATGGTTCGTAACGAACCGATAGGCTTGCCATTGACGGGTATCACGAGAGAGTTACCTTATCGGTGTTTGGTTAGGGGGGTGGTATGGGTATTTGACAGATTGATTAAGTTGTGCTTATTGACTGAGTAATCAACCTATTGACAGAATTATTTTCCTGTGCTAGGACTAGATTGTGAGTAACATTTGAGTAACTCGATAGGATATAGGGGTTGAGTAATAACCCGCTATCGCTGTCAGGATAAGGGTTTCAAGGCAATGCAGGCGAAAGGAGAGTTTCCAGGGAGGCGATCGCAGTTGTGAAAGTTTGCCTTAAAATAAATACTTATCCCATTACCGTTAGACTCCGGCAATGAAACCAACCCTGACTCGCACCCCTCTATATGACCTATCCGTTGAACTCAAAGGCCGGATGGTTCCATTTTCAGGCTGGGAAATGGCGGTTCAGTATTCCGGTATTACCCAAGAACATCAAGCAGTGCGATCGCAAGTGGGACTATTTGACATCTCCCACATGGGCAAATTTTCCCTCCAAGGTGAACAGCTAATCAATGCCCTCGAACCCCTATTTCCCTCTAGTCTCAGTCGTCTACAACCCGGTCAAGCCCAATATACAGTCCTATTAAATAGCAGTGGCGGCATATTGGATGATGTCATTTTTTACTACCAAGGCTTAGACCCAGCCACAGGAAACCAGCGGGGAATGATGATTGTTAATGCAGCCACCAAGTCCAGAGATAAGGCTTGGGTTGTCGCCCATTTGGAAGGAACCGGAGTCGCCCTAGAAGACCTATCTCGCAGCCAGGTATTAATTGCAGTCCAGGGACCTCAAGCGGAAGCCGTCCTTGGACCCCTAGTAGAAGCCGACTTATCAGCAGTTGCCAATTTTGGACATATAGAAACCACCCTATTAGGAAAACCTGCATTTATCGCCCGCACCGGATACACCGGAGAGGATGGGTTTGAGGTAATGGTAAATCCCCACACCGGAGTAAATTTATTTCGACACTTAATAGAAGTGGGGGCAACTCCCTGTGGTTTGGGCGCTAGAGATACCCTGCGTTTAGAAGCGGCAATGGCTTTGTATGGGCAAGATATTGATACCCATACCACCCCTTTAGAGGCCGGTTTAGGCTGGTTAATCCATTGGGATGAGAAGGGAGACTTTATCGGCCGTGAGTCCCTAGAATCGCAAAAATCAGGGGGTTTATCGAGGCGGTTAGTGGGGTTAGAAATGCAGGGGCGATATATTGCCCGCCACGGTTATCCTGTGAAGGCTGGCGGCGAGGTTGTGGGAGAAATTACCAGCGGCACAATGTCCCCTACCCTGGAAAAGGCGATCGCCTTAGCCTATGTTCCGGTAGAATTAGCCAAAATCGGCCGCCAAGTAGAAGTAGAAATCCGTAATAAAATCTACCCGGCAACAGTGGTTAAACGTCCCTTCTATCGTTCCCCACATCGGTAGTTAACAGTTCATAGAGTGGCGATCGCTCCCAGCCTGTTGCCATGACCGGATCAGGACGTTGATGGCAATGCGGTGACGGTTACTTTCTAAAGGCTCTCCATCATCAAAAATCAAATCTGTCGGCGGCATGGAGGGTTCCCAGTCCGTTTCCGTAGCAGTTTCGGGGCTAGTATTGGCAGTGAGTTACTGACATTTTCCGTTCCCCCCTCTCTCGTATTTCCGAGTTGCTCACGATTATATCCCCAGCCACCCATAGCCGCCTGGGACTACAGCCATGATAAGCCCTACTGATAGCAGCCATGAGAATAAGTGTGGCTCAACCCCTTTACAAACCTTAACCGAGTGTGTCATATTATGAACACGGTAGAAAAACAACTGCCGGATAAGTACCTCGAAAATTCAATACAGCAATCATATCCAACATGACTACTACCATTCAGCAGCGCGAGAGCGCCAACGCCTGGGAACGGTTCTGTAGCTGGGTAACATCCACCAACAACCGCCTTTATGTAGGCTGGTTCGGTGTTCTGATGATCCCTACCCTACTAACTGCTACCATCTGCTACATCATCGCTTTTGTAGCTGCTCCTCCCGTTGACATTGACGGTATCCGCGAACCCGTAGCTGGTTCTCTGTTGTACGGAAACAACATCATCTCTGGTGCGGTTGTTCCTTCTTCCAATGCGATCGGTCTGCACTTCTACCCTATTTGGGAAGCAGCCAGCTTGGATGAGTGGCTCTACAACGGTGGCCCCTACCAGTTGGTAATTTTCCACTTCCTGATCGGTGTATTTTGCTACATGGGTCGTGAGTGGGAACTGTCCTACCGCTTGGGAATGCGTCCTTGGATCTGCGTAGCTTACAGCGCACCTGTTGCCGCTGCTAGTGCAGTATTCTTGATCTACCCCATCGGACAAGGTTCTTTCTCCGACGGTATGCCTCTGGGTATCTCTGGAACCTTCAACTTCATGTTGGTATTCCAAGCAGAACACAACATCCTGATGCACCCCTTCCATATGTTGGGAGTTGCCGGTGTCTTCGGTGGTGCTTTGTTCTCCGCGATGCACGGTTCTTTGGTAACTTCTTCCTTGGTGCGTGAAACCACCGAAATCGAATCTCAAAACTACGGTTACAAATTCGGTCAAGAAGAAGAAACTTACAACATTGTGGCAGCTCACGGTTACTTCGGTCGCCTGATCTTCCAATATGCTTCTTTCAACAACAGCCGTTCCCTGCACTTCTTCTTGGGTGCTTGGCCGGTAATCGGCATCTGGTTCACCGCTTTAGGTGTATCCACCATGGCCTTTAACCTCAACGGTTTCAACTTCAACCAGTCCGTAATGGACTCGAGCGGTCGGGTAATCAATACCTGGGCTGATGTCATCAACCGCGCTAACCTGGGTATGGAAGTAATGCACGAGCGTAACGCTCACAACTTCCCCTTAGATTTGGCTTCTGCTGAGTCTGAGCCTGTAGCTTTGGTTGCACCTCAAATCGGCTAATTTATAGCTTCGATTAAATCAAGCGCCTCCCAGTCGGGGGGCGCTTTTTCGTGCTTAAATTTACTGACCCACATTCAAGACATCTTCATAAATTTGCGCCACGGTCACAGTTAGCCCCACAGATTCCCAGGTTAACTCATTGTCTTTTCCTAAGATTTGAACTGTCCAACTCCCCGGAGTCTCTTGACGATAGACTTCCACTTGCATAACATCTTGAGAGACTAAAACATATTCCTTCAAAGTTTCTAAGGTTTGGTAGTTCATTAATTTTTCTCGTCGGTCAGTGCTTTCGGTACTTTCTGACAGCACTTCAATAATTAAGTTAGGTTGTGTTTTGAAGTATCGGTGATTATCTTCGGGGTTACAAGTCACGAGTAAGTCAGGGTAATAAAAAATATCGTCTTGAACTTTGACTTTCATATCAGACATGAATACCCGACAGGAACTCCCCCGCAGATGAGAACGTAATAAGGTACAAAGATTAACGGCAATGAGATTGTGTTCTTCACTAGCACCCGCCATAGCAAACACATAACCGCCCATATACTCATGGCGAATGGTGCTTTCGGCTTCAGCGATGATATAGTCTTCAACGGTAAACAGGGGTAAAGGCGATCGCATTTTAGGGATTCTCCTAGTTTTTCTATTTCAACTATTCTAACTTAGCTTAAATTTAAGATACTGTTGCCAAATCGGATGCAGTTGAAACATTCCTCGCTCTCCCTCTGATATTTTTTCTAGCAACCCCCGTCTAACTAAAGATTGGATGGCTGACCATAATTCGGATTGGGATAATTCAGGATTAGTCGGTTTTTGAGAAAGGGCGATCGCTTCCCGATCTCGGAAACCGGAAATAACCCGTTGTTCTAAGTCTGATAATCGTTCTAACTGAGATTCTAAAATTGGTTCTAAGTCACCTAAAAAGATATCCTCGCTGTAGCTTAAAAATAGGGAAACGCTACCATCAAATAGTTCGACTATGGTTGAGGCGATGATATTTAACCAGGTAGGATGTCCTTGATAGAGGTTGATTAATTCCGGCCATTTGTCGGAGTCGGTTAATTGGTGCGATCGCAAAATTTTCTCAGCATCGGCTGATAATCCTTTTAGGTGTAACGTGCGGGTGGAGTGTTTTTCGGCTTCTAAGGTAGCAATTGCTCTAGGTTTTTCCCAACTGATGAGAATCACGCAACTTTGATGATGGTTTTTGGCAATTTGCCGAAAAAATGTCCGGTATTCTTTATAGTCTGTCAAGTATTCTCCCGCTAATTCACCGCTTTTAAAAAGATTGTGTAGGTCATCCAATATGACTAAACAACGGGAGTGACGCAAATAATCAATTATTGTGGGCAATGAAGGCTGTTGGGACTGGGCAAAAAATTGTTGAAGTTGGTTTTTTAAGGAGGACAGAGTAGGGCGATCGCTCAAACTTCGCCACATCATATAGTCAAATTCAGTTTTTATTTGTTCTATGAGTTGGCGTGTTAATAGGCTTTTGCCAATGCCACTTAATCCATAGATGGTAATTAGGCGGGTATGGTCTTGTAATATCCACTGTTTTAGGGTAGTTAGTTCGGAAGTACGGCTATAAAATTCAGTCAGGTCTGGTGCGTCGGTTAAGTCGATAATCGGTGAAGAATCTTGAGGTGTGGGAGAATGAGAAGAAGAGAGATCGGAGGGCGATCGGTGTTGAGTATCTTTAATAGTTTGGATAAACTGACCAACAATGTTAATATCAATTTCTTGTAATACACAATTGCCACACTGGGAAATTTCAGAAACCCTATGTTTTTTATCTATCTTGGAACGAAAATTATATTTATTCAGGTCTTCCCCTAATTCATCCCGCAGCTTATCCCATAACTTAGCGGCTTCTTTCTTAACGTGAGATTCACGACAATTATTATATTCTTTAGCAATTTGAGCATATTTTTTTCCTGACCACACACCCTTGAGTATGGCTTCCTCTATAGGCTTGAGAGGTTCGCCGGTTTTCTCAAGGATCAGCTTTTCAGCCCACTCTAACACTTCTTCAATATTTTTCATCAGTAAAAATACAGAGACTTAATCTTAAAGCAAGAACTATATACCACCAAATCCTACTTTGTCAATCACCGGGAACCCAATCCCACTAAATCCTACTAATTTTTTTTCAGGGTACTGGGGAAAATTGGGTACTAAATACTACTTTCCAGAGTTGATTACTTTCGCTGATTGATATAGATTAAGATAGTATAGAAGCCGTACAATAGTAATTTACACCTGTTGAAAACTATTCCGCTAAAAAACCACTAGCTGCAATAGGTGGATTTTATTGTCATGTTCTATCGGATATCCTACGTTGTGTGAAACATCGCGTAGGAAATATTCTAAGTTTACGGAAATAGGGCTAAAGCCATGTCTCAAAATACTGTTAATCCCGTTCTAGATTTGTCTCAGCCTCAATCGGAGGAATTAGAAAGCACTCAGCCGCAAGAATCGGTATCCAGCACCCTACCTTCACAGGAAGAGTTTTTTAGTTTGATTGATGACGAGCGGAAGTTGACTCAGGATCATGTCCTTCCCTCAGAAGGCGAAAGTACCGTTCCTGGATATTACGTTTATCACAAATACAATAAGGGTACTTAGACAGCGCCAGTTCTTTTGAGTTAAGGATAGCAAATCTGCAATTAGAGATTAGATTGATATCTACAACTCAGAATAACTGCTCGATCGCCTCTCGGACAAATAGCCCCATCCCTCTGCAAATAAAATTTCTTCTATTAGATTCCTTCTACTAGACTAAACTCGTTTTGTTTGAGAGGCCAAAAAACTCGCCGTGAGTTTGGATAACCTAACGGAAGCGCCAAGATGAAAACTTTACCTGACAACACGGTTAGCAGTAGTTATTCCGCCATCAATCGTTCGTGGGTCAGTCTCCGAAACGTTCACGAACTTCATATCGAGCTAACTAATGTCTGCAATTTACATTGCAGCTATTGCTATGCCGAAGTAAAAACTCCAGGAAAAGAAGTTCCTTTATTTGATATCGATACTTTCGCGATCGCCATAGAACGAATCGCTGAGTATTCGCGAAAATCTCATATTGAACTAATATTTCACGGTGGAGAACCATTGCTTCAAAGCGATCAATGGTACGATAGAGCCTGCACTTTAGCCGTCAAAATCCTAGGAGACAAAGGCAAAACAGTAGACTTTGGTTTGCAAAGTAATTTAACTCTACTAAATGACGAGCATATTGATGTATTTGCACGTCATGGAGTTAAGATTGGCACATCCATAGACGGCCCAGAAGCTGTACACAATCAGGTGAGAGGTGGCTTCAAAAAGACGATTCATAACTTAAAGCGGTTGCGGGAGAGAGGTATTTTTTCAGGGGCGATCGCCGTTATTCATCTTCACAATTGGACATTAGTTCCCCAAATTTACGAAACTTTCTACCAACTAGGAATTACAGCTTTTCACCTGAATATTGCCTCGGCAGTGGGACACGGAATTGGTGCCAAACCTTTAAGCGAGGAGCAAATATTTAGAGTTCTTAAAGATAACTTAGATAGTCTCATTCGCTATGAGGGGTCAATTGTAGAGACGCGAATGTTAGCCAAAATCCAGCGTCATCTAGCTGCACCTTCTGCTAAAGAATTTCTGGATCAGTTAAGGTGTGATAATCCCTTTTGCCATGCTGGAATTAACATGATTGTTGTTAAGGAAACTGGCGAAGTTTATCCTTGTGGTTGTGCTGGTTCTAGCGGAAATGTCCAAAGTTACTTACTAGGAAACATACTCGATCCAGATGGGTTCGATCCAGATGGGTGGAAGCAGAAATTACATGGCTTTCATGGGAAGACAGATAAATATGAAAAAGATTGTCGGACTTGTCCCGCGAAATTTGTTTGCGAACATGGTTGTCCAGCATTTGATTTGAACGATTCGGAAACTCCAGAAAATCATTGTGGCGCAACTAAGCGATTTGAACGTTATCTTCGCACCTTGCCTTTAGAGGCGATCGAGCAAGTAGCACAGATGAGTCCCCAAATGGCTAAAAGTAAAAATGCTGCTGACATCATAACTAACTGGCAATAGGGTCTAAACGCAGTAACTTTTGGCTCCAAAAGTAACATCTCAAAAAATCAAAAACATCAATTTTAGGTAGATTACATGAATTTGATTGTTATTGACAAGTGTAGCAATTACTGTGCCTACTGTTTTGCCTCCACCGAAATGGGTAAGTCAGGAAAAAAGACAGTTTTAACTCGTGAAGGTATCGAGCGGGTTGTGCAGTTTATCAGTCGCAGTGGTCCTAATTTTCGTCTGAATATTATCGGAGGTGAACCTTTTTTATATAAAGACCTGGTTTATCTCTTAGAAAAGTCGATGGCTGAACCTGCTTTGGGTGATGCCACTATTTTTACGGGAGGTATCTGCAATACCAATGAAATTCTCAAACTGAAACCCTATCGCGATCGCCTTAGCCTGCTAGTTAATCTCAACGAACGTCGGGATTATCGCCGAAACACTGAATACGAGTTAGTCTTGCACAACATTGATGTTGCTCTTAACCTGGGCATTCCTGTTAACATCGGCTTCAATATTTGGCGTCAGGATTTCAACTATCAAGAAATTTTAGATGTGTGTGAATCCTTTGGCATTGAATACTTGCGCTGGACAGTTGCCTATCCAGAACTGAACCCATCGCCGGAAGTCCAAGTATTGAGTCCATCGGAGTATCACGCTGTAGCCCCAAGAATAGCTGAATTTCTGGAAGCAGCCTACTGGCAACACATTCAAGTCTATCTCGATTGTCCGCTACCTAAGTGCTTTTTCACTTCCGAACAACTGGGTCGAATTCAGTTAACACAGCCCAAAAGTGCTGCCTTTCGTTCTTGTGGCCCGGTTATTGATGTGAACCCAGCCCTAGAAGTTTTTCGGTGTTATGCGTTATCCGATCTGGAACGAACCCAACTGACAGATTTCGATAACTTCTCGGAATTAATGGCTTATTACAAACGGGTCATTGATGAAAAATACGATCGCCCGCAAGTTTACGATCGCTGTGATACCTGCGAATTTGCCGAAGACCGTTCCTGTTACGGTGGCTGTATGGCTAATAGCGCTGAATCGATCGGTGGACGGGAATCCCAAGAAACACTGCTCAAAATAGCGTACCAAGCCATCCAGCAAGGGCGAGGTCAAGAGGCAGAGGTCGCACTCAAAAAAGTCTTTCGCAAAGATGCGGGTGTTTCCTTACTTTGGGCGCACCGCTGGAATATTGATGGGGATATTTCCCAAGCGAAAGTTTTTGCTCGCCAAGCGGTCAATCGCAGCCGTACAGTCCAAATGCGTGCAATGGCGACAACTTTGTTGCAGCAACTTTCCGCAAGCGGACATAAACAGAAACGAGAATTGCTCAACCAGCCCTAACTCATAGAAATTAAAATGCAAATCAAAGTTGGCAATATCGAGTATAACTTGCCTGATGAGGCGGGGATGGCTGCGGCTATTTTAAAGTTAATTAACACTGAAGAACAACGAGTTTTAACTATTCGCAAATGTGGAGTCAAAGCCGAGGAGTACATTCTGATTCATCTGGTGAGAATGTATATTCTGCGGTGGGTGCTTCCCGTCATTGAAATAGAACATAGTGGATGCTTGGATGTCAGTCTGATACCAGAGATACAAAACCGTTTTTGGCTTTGTATGTTTGGGCGATCAGTGGATGACCTCCACGATCGAGATAGTGCTTTTTTTTCCGTGTCTGATTCAATTCTGTTAACAGCAATTTATAGTAGTCTGCTCAATTTTCAACCATCCACAGCAGAGGGAAAGGATCTGCTTAAGCGAACGGCCAAATCTCTGTCTCCTTGGCAAGATGAACTGACCGCAGCTAGTCTAACAATGGAGTTGATTGGCCAGGATTTATGCCACAGAGTTGCTTATTTTTTATCCTCACCATCCGTTGGCGATCGGGCGGCTAAACTTGTGCAATCTTATATAGGAGTTTTGCTAGGAAGGTGTGACCTTGATGACTGTCTTGCTGATGGGGCAACAGGATTACAGTCCACAGCAATTAGTCGATCCCTGCATCAAAGTGTGGCCGACCCAGAAGGAAAAATACACCTAAATTCTCAATTGTTGGAATGGTATCTGTCCACAGAAAAAATGATTCGTCAAGAGGCAGATTTTCTGATGATTAATTTGGAGAAATTTGGTGCTAACTATGCAGCCAGCGTCGTCAAAGATACATTTCGACAGTCGCCATTTAATTGGATGCCAGCCATTAATCATCCCCGATAAATTTACCCATGATTACCATCCGCAATCCCATACATATTCAGACCAACGATGAGGTTAAATCATCACTCGATCGCATTCAGGATTTTTTGAGTGCCGACGCAGTTATTCCGTGCCAACCAGGGATAAAAATTGACGATATCTTTCTAGTCGGGCCGCGTCATAACCAAACGATAACCACTGTATTAAAGCAGCTTGGTTGCCCAAAGAAAGAAAACATTTCTGCTGACACAAATATCTTAGCTTGGGGAGTCTGGATGCCTCGGTCATCAAAGCAATTAGATGCTCCTGTAGTTCAGATTTTCCGTTTGGTAGCAGGATTAGGCGATCGCCCAGTTTTGATTTCAGATAATCAACTAGAGCCGGGAGAGCTAATTGTGGTAACAGAAGATTGTCATTCTTTTGTCACCTTACGTCCCTACCAGGGAGAAGATTTACCACCAGACATACAGTGGTTTGCTTGGGTCGGTAATCGGCAAAATTTACTCCAAGAGAAAAGCACACTTTCAGTGACTAAAACCCGGATCGCTGAACCCTTGACATCTTCAGTTAATCCAGGCCCGGTAATAAGTGCATCATCTCCTTGGTTGACGGACTCTAACCCTAATGTTCAATTCAATTTAACTTCCGAAACACCATCCTTTCAACTAACGCCCATGCTGCCTCCAGAAGAATTCGAGGCACTGGCAAAAGCAATGACATTAGCGCCTTGGACTCGAAGAATTGGAGATATTTACAGCCAAGATAGTTTGGATATTGCGGTTTGGAGTCAAACCTTTGGCTGTCCCGAAATTGTTAAAACGCTGATGCAGCGTCTTCAAAAGCCGGAAATGGTAGAACAAATAACTCGCTTGACCGGGGTGTCTGTAACGGCTCAAAGAGAGATATTTTCCTATCGCCTTCGAGAAGGAGAACGAATTCTCAACCATGCGGATGGAACTTGTAACGGGCAATTGATAGTAAGAATTAACTGGTTGCTGCAAGTACCTGGATCGCCCCTCCGTAAGTGGGATTTTCGCTTTTGGCACCCGGATCGTCCAGAGAAACCCCCGATTGTTTACCCTTCTTTGCCGAATCATGCTGTGATTTTTTTGATGGGAAAATATACGCCCCATGATATCACACCCATTCCTAAAAACTCTGGCGTTAGAACCAATATTATTATGACATTTGGACACAGAAAGTAAAAATATCACAATTAATATATGACAAAAGCTATTGAAAATAGTAGTAAATAAGTTAACCCCCCTTGTAATTACAGCAAAGAATCCATGATTTACACTTTATTAGATTTTCTGTTAAACGGATTAAAATCCCAATGGCATAATGTGAATTTTTGGGGGATAGCCATCACAGCTTTAGGCACCTTTTTCACAATCCTGTTTTACTGGCAACAAAATTACAGAGCGCTTTCTTTTGAGGTGATATCTTCTGAACCTCTTCCGAAAAGTAGCCCGGTCAAAAATCAAGACATTAAAGTAGGAGACATTCAAATCATTAATGGTGGCGTATTAATTGTTATTCTGCGTAACTCAGGTAATCAACGGATTAAACCAGAAGACTGCAAGTCACAAGTAGAATGGCCGATTCATTTGAGTGGCTTTGATAAAAGCAATGCTCGCGTGATTTTAGCTTATGCAGAAACCAATGATGGGGAGGAAATAAAAGTTCAAATTACCAAAGATAAAAATCAATGGCTAAATATTGAAATTAATAAAAATAAGTTAGATTTAGAGCCAGGAGATTATGTCATAGTCAGAATTTTAGTGGACTGCCCCGAAAAATATCAAATATATAACTTGAGAGAAACCATTGAAGTAAGTCAGCTTAAGATAGCAGGACTGCCTAAAAAGCTTTCACCCAGTAGCTATACAAGCTGGCTAAAAGTGGTGGTTGAATTAAGCATTTTACTCATGTTGTGCTGGCCACCCTCGGCAACTCAAATTTTAATTGATACAACAAATTTAAATAGCCTGCAACTGTCCGGGCAACGTCTTTACTTATCGGGTACGGGTTGGTGGGGCATCACTTGCAGTTATTTATTATTCTTCTTGCCTATATTAATTATATTAGACTTAAGTAAGAAAGGTTTTTGGGGCTGGTATTTAGTCAAGATGATGATTGGTAAATTCAAAAAACAGATTCAGATTTAATTAAAATGAATATCAAAAAAAGGCAAGATATAATGGAAAATATATTGCACGATAGTCTCATAGAAGCTTTAGAGGCAAAATTAACCGCATTTATGTCGGCAAAGCCATATCCTCACTGTGCAGGAAATCAATTAGTTGGAAAACACATAGACTGTTTTGAGGCAGCGATAAAAACAGTACCTATGCGTCGCCATTTGGCAGACTTTTACTCTCAATACGATGCCGTATTGTCTCCTGAAATAGCCGGGAATAATTCGGTAATTCAAGCGCTAATTGCTGCACCTAAGTGCCAAGATGTCCTTGAAATTGCTTCTATTTTGGCGGGGAGTCGCTGTACCGAGAGTCTGGTAGTAATTCACTATCTGGGCGATCGCGATGAAATTGAAATTCATAATGATGCAAATGACCACGGGGAGAAACTACGTTTGTGCTGGATGCTGGGCGAGAGAAACTTTTCAGGTGGCGAATTTTGCATTCACCCTAACGCCAAAGAAATGCCGATTAAGCGCATTCCTCACCAGCGAGATAGCTGGGTTTTATTCCGAATCGGCAATAACTCCTACCATTCTGTAAGTCAGGTGCATTCTGCCACCAAAACTGAGGGTCGGTGGACTGTTATTTTCACTTGGGGTGCCCGCACAGAATCCCTGAACTTGAATCATTGTGATAACAATAAATTATTGGAGGAATATGTGTAATGAGTCAATATATGTTTGAACTTCAAAATTTATTTCCGGGCAGTGAAACTGAACTGCGTTCCCAATTTGAGTCTGCTCTTCCTTATCCTCATGCTGTGCTGCCCAATGCTATGAATATAGAGTTTGTTCAGCAACTTTTCGATGCACTTAACGCTTTACCTTTTCGATGGCTGCGAGTGAAAGAAGCATTTTATGAACACGAAGTTTGTAACCTTTTAACTGTAGCTTCGATTTTCGGCGGTGTATTTAACGACCTAGTACAAACTTTACAAGAACCTACCTTAGTCACCCGTCTTTGCAATTTTGTGGGTTCTCCCCCAGCTACCCTTGTTAGTTTGACTGGACACCGACTCTACGATGGAGATAAAATTGGCACTCATAGCGATCAAAACCCCTTCGGTGAGACTTTTCGCTTACTTTTATTTCCCGATCCAAAACCTCAATTTTCGGGAGGTGTGCTGTTACTACAGGAACAAATTGAGGGTAAAATGATAACGCGATCGCAAGTTTCATATCTTCCTTTCCAAGTCTACTTATTTCGATTTAGCCCTCACTCTCACCATGCTGTAACCCCGGTACAAGCGCATAACACCGGAGCCAATAGATTAACAATACTAGCTACTTATGGAACTCAGTCTGTGTAAAATAATTTTTGGAGGCATGGTATGAATAGGACAATTCAGACTGATATTCGAGTAAAAAATGTCTGATATATGAAGATAATTTTATTGTTTAATTAATGAATGAACGAACTATTACCGTTCCTTTAGCTTGGTTTCCTCGACTATTAAAAGCTACTCCCGAACAGTTAGAAAATAGGTGATTTTTGGCGGCGGTTCTGGGATTCCTTGGGAAGAAATTGATGAGGATCTTAGTACCGAAGGATTATTACGCGGTTCTCCCGCGCCTCGGAAGAAAACGCGATTATAAGACAAGAAACCCGGTTTCTTTAACAAACCAGGTTCTGCGTTTCTGGACAATTTCCAGGCTGAAAAGACAAGCCAGATCGCCTCCAGAGGAGTTTCTCCCATTTCAGGTTTCCCGGTTCCAGATTTGGCGGCTATCTATTGGTATCAAAAAAGTAAAATTCCTCACGACCAAGCCGTGCAAATAGCTGGTTTAAATCGTCGCGACTTGCTGAAGGCTTTAACCCGCGAAAAAGTAGATATATTTGCGATCGACTTTAATCACCTACAAAGGGAGCTTGAGCGTGAGTAATTCCTGGTATGGTTGCTGCTCAAGGGGGAACTATATCTATAAGTATTTAAGGTAGATGTTGCGCGATCGCCTCTTTTATAGTTCCTCTGGATCTAAACCGAGCGATCGCAACCTTTGCGCCAGACGTTCAGCCCGTTGTTCGGCCGCTTCGGCTCGTTGTTGGGCGGCCTCTTCGGGTAACAGGACTAAATTACCTTCCGTATCGTAAAACCGCAACCAAATTGCCTCCTCCCGGTCAATCGTTCCCGACCAAGTTCCCAGCCAAAAGCCCAAGGTATCACACCACAGCCAACCGCGATCGTTCGGCTCTAAAAGCTGATAACCTCCTGAACTATGCAAATGCCAACCTTGAAAGGCGTTGGCTTCAAACGGGTCAAATACAAAGTAATCTGGGGTTCGGAATATCTGCTGATACAGATCCTTTTTCTTTCCTTTATCTACTCTGGCGGTACTCGGCGACATCAACTCGACAATAACATCTGGGTAGCGACCCCCTTCCTGCCATACTACCCAACCTTGTCGTTCTTTGGTGCCATCTACATCTAACACAGCAAAGAAATCTGGGCCTCGGAAATCTCGGTTCCTAGCCTGTTCGCTGCTATAGTAAATAAACATATTCCCGCCTGTGTAGAAATCATGGCGATCGCTCCAAGCCTGTTGCAATGACCGGATCAGGACGTTCATGGCAATGCGGTGACGGTTACTTTCCAAAGGCTCTCCATCATCAAAAATCAAATCTGTTGGCGGCATGGGGGGTTCCCAGTCCGTTTGCGTAGCAGTTTCGGGGCTAGTATTAGCAGTGAGTTCAACTGACATTTTCGGTTCCCCCCTCTCTCGTGTTTCTCAGTTGTTGATGATTATATCCCCAACTTTCCCGATTTGGGGCTGGCTCCGACAGACACTCTCCCACTGGGGCGGCGGTAGGTAAATTACCTATAAAGTAGATGTTGCGCGATCGCCTCTTTTATAGTTCCTCTGGGTCTAAACCGAGCGATCGCAACCTTTGCGCCAGACGTTCGGCTCGTTGTTGGGCTTGTTGGGCTCGTTGTTCGGCGGATTGAGCCTTTTGTCGTTCCGCTTCGGCCTTTTGGCGTTCCGCTTCGGCCTTTTGGCGTTCCGCTTCAGCTTTTTGGCGTTCCGCTTCTTCTGGTAACAGGACTAAATTACCTTCCGTATCGTAAAACCGCAACCAAATTGCCTCCTCCCGGTCAATCGTTCCCGACCAAGTTCCCAGCCAAAAGCCCAAGGTATCACACCACAGCCAACCGCGATCGTTCGGCTCTAAAAGCTGATAACCTCCTGAACTATGCAAATGCCAACCTTGAAAGGCGTTGGCTTCAAACGGGTCAAATACAAAGTAATCTGGGGTTCGGAATATCTGCTGATACAGATCCTTTTTCTTTCCTTTATCTACTCTGGCGGTACTCGGCGACATCAACTCGACAATAACATCTGGGTAGCGACCCCCTTCCTGCCATACTACCCAACCTTGTCGTTCTTTGGTGCCATCTACATCTAACACAGCAAAGAAATCTGGGCCTCGGAAATCTCGGTTCCTAGCCTGTTCGCTGCTATAGTAAATAAACATATTCCCGCCTGTGTAGAAATCATGGCGATCGCTCCAAGCCTGTTGCAATGACCTAATCAGGACGTTCATAGCAATGCGGTGACGGTTACTTTCCAAAGGCTCTCCATCATCAAAAATCAAATCTGTCGGCGGCATGGGGGGTTCCCAGTCCGTTTGCGTAGCGGTTTCGGGGCTAGTATTGGCAGTGAGTTCAACTGACATTTTCGGTTCCCCCCTCTCTCGTGTTTCTCAGTTGCTGACGATTATATCCCAAGCCGCCCTAAGCCGCCTGAGACCACAGCCATGATAAGCCCTAGTTATGACAGTCATTAAAATAAATGTGGCTCAACCCCTTTACAAACCTTAACAGAGTGTGTCATATTATAGACACGGTAGAAAAACAACTGCCGGATAAGTACCTCGAAAACTCAATAAAGCAATCATATCCAACATGACTACTACCATTCAGCAGCGCGAGAGCGCCAACGCTTGGGAACGGTTCTGTAGCTGGGTAACATCCACCAACAACCGCCTTTATGTAGGCTGGTTCGGTGTTCTGATGATCCCTACCCTACTAACTGCTACCATCTGCTACATCATCGCTTTTGTAGCTGCTCCTCCCGTTGACATTGACGGTATCCGCGAACCCGTAGCTGGTTCTCTGTTGTACGGAAACAACATCATCTCTGGTGCGGTTGTTCCTTCCTCCAATGCGATCGGTCTGCACTTCTACCCTATTTGGGAAGCAGCCAGCTTGGATGAGTGGCTCTACAACGGTGGCCCCTACCAGTTGGTAATTTTCCACTTCCTGATCGGTGTATTCTGCTACATGGGTCGTGAGTGGGAACTGTCCTACCGCTTGGGAATGCGTCCTTGGATCTGCGTAGCTTACAGCGCACCTGTTGCTGCTGCTAGTGCAGTATTCTTGATCTACCCCATCGGACAAGGTTCTTTCTCCGACGGTATGCCTCTGGGTATCTCTGGAACCTTCAACTTCATGTTGGTATTCCAAGCAGAACACAACATCCTGATGCACCCCTTCCATATGCTGGGAGTTGCTGGTGTATTCGGTGGTGCTTTGTTCTCCGCGATGCACGGTTCTTTGGTAACTTCTTCCTTGGTGCGTGAAACCACCGAAATCGAATCTCAAAACTACGGTTACAAATTCGGTCAAGAAGAAGAAACTTACAACATTGTGGCAGCTCACGGTTACTTCGGTCGCCTGATCTTCCAATATGCTTCTTTCAACAACAGCCGTTCCCTGCACTTCTTCTTGGGTGCTTGGCCGGTAATCGGCATCTGGTTCACCGCTTTAGGTGTATCCACCATGGCCTTTAACCTGAACGGTTTCAACTTCAACCAGTCCGTAATGGACTCCAGCGGTCGGGTAATCAATACCTGGGCTGATGTCATCAACCGCGCTAACCTGGGTATGGAAGTAATGCACGAGCGTAACGCTCACAACTTCCCCTTAGATTTGGCTTCTGCTGAGTCTGAGCCTGTAGCTTTGGTTGCACCTCAAATCGGCTAATTTATAGCTTCGATTAAATTAAGCGCCTCCCACCAGGGGGGCGCTTTTTGTTTGTTTAACTCTCTGAGGAATTATCGCCGACGGGGTGAGGGAGTCCTCCTGTTTGTATTGATTGACTTAAACCCCAGAGGATATCAACTAATTCTGCTCCGATTTTACCGGAAGAAATTGGACAGGGTTGATTGGCTTTAACACATTCAAAAAAGCGATCGCATACTTGTTTTAAAGGTTCCCCAGGTTCGACCTGTAAAACTTCCCGACTTTGACCTGCTCCTTTCCAACCACCATTGACAGGCTCTAAATAGCCGCGTTGTAGGGTTAAAGGAGACTCGGAAGATAATTCATCAAAAATTAATGTTCCTTGGCTTCCGACCACTGCTAAACGGCGCTGTTTGTCAGGATTTAACCAGCATAGATGTAGGAAAACTTGAAAGTTATCGGGGTAAGTGAGGGTAGCTAATACTAAATCAGATAAACCTGGTTTACTACCGGGAAATGCTGGGGAATTATCCTCCGTTTGCAAAAGGCGATCGCCTTGTAGCCAGACAGTTCCGGTGGCTTGTACGGCTACAGGTTTTTGACCCAACCAGGTATTAAAGATAGCAATATCATGAATCGCTAAATCCCACAGAGCATCAACATCTTGGCGCACAGGTTCTAAGTGGGTGCGGGTAGCATAGCCATAGCGTAGTTGACCTAAGACACCTTGAGCAAGGACTTGTTTACCCCGGTTAACGACTGGATGAAATAGATAGGTATGATCGACAAATAATTGTCGATTTTGCTGTTGAGCCAGTTCCCAAAGTTCCCAAGATTTAGCGGGGTTTATGGTTAAAGGTTTTTCAGCTAAGACATGATAGCCACGTTGTAGCGCGGCTGAAATTAAGTGATAATGAGTGCCGGCGGGAGTAGCGATCGCCACAGCTTGTAGTCCCGGAACTTCCAGAGCCGCCAACCCATGCTCAAACATTTGTTCGGGGTTGAGTGTAAATCGTTCTCCCACAGCTTTTAACTGTTCGGAATTACTATCAGCTACTGCTATTAACTCAAACCCAGAATGATTTTGAAAATTTCGGATCAAGTGGACACCCCAGCGTCCTGTACCGAGAACTGCTATTTTAATCGGGTCATTCATTATCTGTTTCTCCTCCATTTTTGGCTACTAATAAAAAAGCCACACGAGCCGCCGCCTGTTCAGCAGCTTTAATAGTTTTACCTGTTCCTGTACCTAATTGTTCGTCCCTCAGCCACACGGAAGCGGTAAAGCGCCCTTCATCACCAGCATAACCTGTTTCATTAACTTTATATTGGGGCAAAATTTTATAGCAACTTTGAGTCCATTCTTGGAGAGCAGCCTTATAATTTTGGCGAGCCGGATCATTAAAAATCTCAGTAGCTCGCTCTAGCAGGTGTGGATCTAACCAAGGACGAATTAACTCTAGGGTATTGGTACTGAGATATAGTGCAGCCAAAACCGCCTCAAAACAATCTGCTAAACGAGATTCTTCTCCCAGGCGATCGCGGGTAGCACTTCCTCCCACCAGCAAATATCTTCCCAAACCATAGCTCTCAGAAATTTCCGCCAGAATGCGATCGCTCACCAAAATCGATCGCACCGCCGCAAACTCTCCCACTGGTGCATTAGGATAGGTTTCAAACAGAAGCTCTGAAGCCGCTAAACGCACCACCGAATCACCCACAAATTCCAGTTGTTCATAATTATCCTGACTTGAAACACTGGGATGAGTTAGTGCCAAATCAAGCAATTGCCATGCAATCTTATGTTGAGGAGATAATCCCAACCGTTCAATTAACTTTTCTAACTGATGTTGTCGTTGTGGATGAGTAACTCGGTTAAACTTTTGCAACTTTAATTACCTCAAATTTAACTTTTATGGTATCTTTAATCGGTGGATTTAACCATGATTATAACATATGATATCGTCGATATGTTAGGTTAATTATGATTAAATTTTCGCCAAGATGTAGGCATTCAATTATGGCAAAGTCTGCCCTAAAAGTAGATTATTTTAGCATATATATTGAAAGTTTGACAATTTCTGCTGTCCTGGTCAGGTTCACGGTTGACTTTTGCCTGCCCAAATCACTATAGAATTGAGGTTAACTGTAGTTATTGAGATCACCATGCGTATTGCTCACAACATCACAGAATTGATTGGTCGTACCCCTTTGGTACAACTGAATCGAATTCCTCAAGCTGAAGGCTGTTTAGCTCAAATTGTGGTTAAACTCGAAGGGATGAACCCGACAGCCTCAGTTAAAGATCGCATTGGAGCATATATGATCGAAGTTGCGGAACTCGAAGGCTTGATCGCTCCAGGTAAGACTACCCTAGTTGAACCTACATCAGGAAATACTGGCATTGCGTTGGCTATGACGGCGGCTGCGAAAGGCTATGAGTTAATTCTAACCATGCCTGATAGCATGAGTTTAGAACGGCGTTCTATGCTCCGCGCCTATGGAGCTAAATTAGAATTAACCCCCGGTTCTAAAGGGATGAAAGGAGCCATTCAGCGCGCTTATGAACTGGTCGATGCGGTTCCCAATACCTATATGTTACAGCAGTTTAACAATTCGGCTAATCCAGAGGTTCACCGCCGCACTACGGCTGAAGAAATTTGGCACGATACGGATGGACGGGTTGATATTTTAATCGCGGGAGTGGGAACCGGTGGTACAATTACGGGGGCGGCGGATGTGCTTAAACAACGAAAACCACAATTAAAGGCGATCGCCGTTGAACCCACTAACAGTCCGGTTCTTTCTGGTGGTGAACCTGGACCCCACAAAATTCAGGGTATTGGTGCAGGATTTGTACCAGAGGTGCTGAAAGTGGAACTAATTGATGAGGTAATTACAGTTAGTGATGAGGAAGCCTTTAGCTATAGTCGCCGTCTAGCCAGGGAAGAGGGGTTACTATCTGGGATTTCCTCCGGTGCGGCTTTGTGTGCGGCGATTAAAGTGGCTCAAAGACCAGAAAATCAAGATAAGTTAATTGTGATGATTCAACCGAGTTACGGGGAACGTTACCTGAGTACGCCGTTATTCCAAGATTTATATGAGGAACAACAAACCCTGCTAATTAATAATTAATAAAAGGGCGATATTGTTCGTTGGGGAGAGGGTTGATCATGATTCCTTCTCCCTCGCCAATCTGTCTAGGAAATCTTGAGCGATCGCATAGCTGATGCTCCGAAATGAGTGCTAAAAGCAATATTCAGATTTTCCAGGGACTCAATCAGCCAAACGACTTGGGGTCGTTCAAAATTGCTATAATGGGTAAATAACACAGCAAATCGTTTTTCTAGTTCTCGTTTGGTCTGCCGACATACCAGAACAATTTTTAGCATTAAACCCATGACGTTAGTTACACCGAGGTTATTGGTGAGGTCAATTAAGACAAAATGCTGAGGTTTTTGCGGACTTTCAACTACCAAAAAATCTAATAGCCTTTTACAGGTTCCGGCAACTAGACTACTGTTGACGCTATGAGAATCATTGTGGGATAGGGTATTTTTTAGGGTTTGCTCCAGCCGCCTTTTAAAGTAACGGTTAGCATATTTACCATCCATAGAGCTAGTTAAATACTCATATAGATCCCCTTTAAAACTATGATATGAACCGGCTTTACTACTCTGTTTCAGAAATAGTCGAGAGGACTCGTTATAGGTGTATCCCCCATCTACTTGTCCGGTAAAGTGGTCAATAGCTTGGCTAAGTTGGCGATCGCTCAATAGGGTAGGATTATGGGGAGGATTTACCCCCAATTCCTGGAGGGTGGTTTTTTGTTGATAGCTAATGTATTGATACAAGTCGCGATCAAATTTCCGTCCCGCCGCCTCCTGCATTTTCCGAATTTGCTGACGTTGATCAATTTCACTATGATCGGTCAAAAAACAATGTTCGTACAGATAGGGATAACGAACAATCAAATTTTCTAGCTTGGGTTGACAATCTGGTTCGGGTTTGGTGCTATCTTGAAAAGCATTAGCGAGCCGACGTAGTGCCTGATATTGGTCAGTTTGCACAAATTTGTAGAGTAATCTACGCAAACGATGAGCGGTCCAGGAAGAGGGTAAAGTAGTCGGTCGTATGAGCAGTATATCAATCAGTTCTGGAATAGCCCACTGTAGACGAGACTGCTTCTGCCATTGGTTCACCAAAATATAGCAGCAGCGGTTAATTATAAACGGAAAGCGATCGCGGACTGATTCGGAATCAACAATTCTTTCCAAGGCTTGCCAAACTTCCGTGACTTGATATTCCTGTTCACCCAAAAACAGACCACGAAAAGAAGCAAGCATCTCCTGTGGGGACGACACCCCAACCAACTTTTGCAAGTGGTTGTACAGGAGTTGCTCGTCCAAGGTCGTCTGATGATAGTGGGTGAACCCATAATTCATCACGGTAATTTCTCTATCCTCATCAAGAATTAATTTTTACCTACCAACAAACACAGCGAACACTGACCCTTGAGACTGGCACGACCAAAACTGATCAGAACTGATAGGTCTGATCAAATCCTTAAAATATGTCCCTAAACCCAGCCCATGACGACAGGAAACGGGGAAAAATGCTATAATAGATGCGATAGTTCTTTGTTTAGTCCCCATGTCTGTCCTGTGGTACAGGAGTCAGACGGACACTAAGGTTAAGTATCTAACACCCGTCTACCCACATTCTAGGCAAAACATAACACCAAGTCTATAAAACTTTGGTAAAATTTGCCGAAAGTTTGTAAAGATTCGGTAAAGGTGTGTTGCTAGGTTCGCGCTAGGGGAATTAATTACCAAATTTTTCTAAGGTATCGATCGCCTTTTGGTACTTCTCGAAATTACCCAAATCCATATATAGGTCTGCGGACTTCTGTAGGTCAAAGATAGCGCCTTGGCGATCGCCAATTTGGTAGCGACTGATGGCTCGGTTATAATAAGGTTCCGGGTCTGATGGGTTGATCTCAATGGCTTTGTTATAGTCATCAATAGCCCTTTCACGATCGCCAATGCGATAGCGAGCATTCCCACGCTTAAAATAGGGTGCTGGGTTTCCGGGGTTAAGGCGGATCGCTTCAGTAAAATCATTAATCCCCGTTTGATAATCTTTAAGATTTTCCGAATAAATTAATCCCCGCAGATAGAAAGCCCGATCATGAGAGGGGTCGAGCCTGATCACCTGGGTAATATCATCAATAGCCGGCCAGTATTGTTGAACTTTGACACGGGCAATGGCACGATTATAGTAGGCATCAACATATTCAGGATTAAGGCGGATAGCTTGGGTAAAATCAGCGATCGCCTCAGTCAAGTTATTGCCACTCTTAAACCTTACCACTCCCCGGTTATAGTAAGCGAGGGCATAGTTACGGTTCAAGCGAATAGCTTGGGTAAAATCAGCGATCGCCCCTTGTTTATCTCCCCGTTGGTAACGGGCGACACCGCGATCAAAAAACTCTTTAGCGGTGATTTGACTAACAACCCCTGGAGAAGACCGGGCTACCACAGACGGGGGGACTGCCTGAGTTAAAACTATAGTTGTCAATATAACAACAGACTTGCACAGGGCGATCGCATTAGTAGGCATAACAACTTTATTTCTGAAATCCTGATCCAGACCACCTCAACCTAGCAACATCATGACATAAGTTAAATGAAGTGGGCGCTTAATATTCTAGCTTATGCCCATTGATGGAATTCCAAGGGGCTATCGGCACGCTAGGCTGTGGGATTTCACACACCACACACCCACTATAGGACCGATAGCCTGAGCGGGTTTGGGCTTATCGGAAACCGACAGCAGCTTGCCACACAAAAGCCAACAGCAGGAAAAAGACGGGAATAACGGGCAAAATATCAACAACCGGGCTAAAAATCGAGTAGGCTTCTGGCAGTTTTGCCAATAGCAGTGCTGCTTCCATGAATCAATTAACCTCTTACTAAAATATCGCTTACAGAATTTTAACAAATCTTTGCGACAATTCTCATTTAAGCGATAATTTCTGAGATGATCGGGCTATGGTTAGCAATCAACTTGCAAATATTGTCCGAACTCGTCAGTCATGCGATCGCTCAAAATCGCGTCTCGGATACGGGTAGTAAACCTAATCAGTTCAGTAACATTATGAATACTCAGGAGAGTATAGGCTAAAAGTTCCTTAGCGCGTACCAGATGACTAATATAGGCGCGGCTAAAATTTTGGCAAGTGTAACAAGGACAACTGGGGTCGAGGGGTCGAAAGTCCTCTCGAAATTGGGCATTTTTCAAATTCCAGCGTTCTCCGGCCACCAAAGCCGCCCCATGACGAGCCAAACGGGTAGGAATGACACAATCAAATAAATCTATACCTGATGCGATCGCCTGTGCCATTTCCCGGTAAGTTCCTATCCCCATCAAATATCTAGGCTTATGGTCTGGCAAAATGGGGGTAGTGACACGAACCACCATTTCCATTAAATCGGTAGGTTCACCGACACTCACCCCGCCAATGGCATAACCTGGCAAATCAAATTCTACTAATTTTTTAGCTGCTGCCACCCGTAAATCTGGGTAAACTCCCCCTTGTACGATACCAAACAGGGCTGCCTCTGGTCGGTTATGAGCAGCTATGCAGCGTTCTAGCCATCTAACAGTGCGATCGGTAGCTGCGATCACATCTTCCCTAGAAGCCGGATAAGGGGGGCACTCATCAAAGGCCATAATCACATCAGCCCCCAATTGATTTTGGATCTCAATGGAGCGTTCTGGGGACAATTCAATAATTGCTCCATCGTGAGGCGATCGAAACCGCACCCCCGCTTCTGTCACCGTCCGCATTTCACTGAGACTAAAAACCTGAAAACCTCCTGAATCCGTTAATATCGGACCATTCCAGGCCATAAACTTATGTAGTCCCCCCGCCGCCGCCACAATTTTTTCCCCTGGTTGTAGGTGCAAATGATAGGTATTGGATAGCACCATCTGAGCGCCCGTATCCAGGAGTTGAGCCGGAGTCAAAGTTTTGACATTAGCCAAGGTTCCCACTGGCATAAATCGGGGAGTTTCCACGATACCATGGGGAGTGACAAAAACCCCTGCCCTCGCTTGAGTTTGAGTGCAGCGAGCCTGTATTTGAAACGAAAATGATTCGGGCATGAAGTTAAACTACAAAACTGAGAAAATCATATCAATTGATGACAATTAAAAGGGACAATCATCATCATCAATGGGGGTATCCCAGTTATTTGATAGGACTTGATCCATGACCGCATCAAAGGCGGCGGCTTGTAAATTCCTTGTCGCCTGGTCTTGTAAAGGATTAGACAGGGGAACTAATCGCAGTAATCGCCCATCTTGCACTAAGTCGAAATAGGTTTCATTATCGGAGGATTGTTTCAGTTCGAGATAATCAAAACTGTAAACATTCAAATACAAAGCATGGTTAGCAATGAGAGTAGCCTGCTGTTGATCCGCAAACACTTCCAGGATATGACCTTCGCCTTGACTTTTTACCTGGCTGTCTTGGATATGTATATAGCGAACCCTACCGAGGTCAACCAGCAACTTCTGCATATCGCGCTTGTTAACAACGATTCCGGTATCGATAATACATGGAGCAGACACCCTGCAATTTAATTGATCGTAACTCATAGAGCAAAAGCCTCTAGTTTTATAGTTTCTCCTAAACCAAAACCGCCACCTGGCACCTTTACCTAGTTAAGCCGATAGTTATAAGGTCAGTTTCACGCAGAGAGTTTAGGACAATTTAGCACCCTAGGTATGACAGATTTTTTCCCTGAACCGTTGACCGTGTAAGGCTTAACGAAGCAAGTTTTGAGAAAAACAGAGTAATTGTACTACTTAGATTGTCTCGCCACTTGCATTCTTCTCAGAAATCTACCCATAACCCGGTGGCTGAGATTATATTTCAGCTTGGGTGTGTTGGAGATCTAACTTTATACACAATTGTAGCAAAGCTAGGACTGTGAAAGTTGATCTGACCAGATTTTCTTGATGTTTCTTGACTTTTAACTTTACATAGCCGGTTGGAACTATCTGGGCGGTATTAGAGTATATGTTTAGACCCCAACAGGTTTCATCTCAATTGTGGCATAAGCTAAGAAATATTATAGAGCTATGGCAAAATTTAAGTTTAAGTTTTATGGGTTTTGAGACAGTCTGGCGATCGCTCATTAGGTATATGGAACAGCTACGAGCGGCTTTAGCTGCTGCTGTGGCTTTCTATACCTGCTTACCTATTCCTCCGTCTTGGACGTTGGAGTTTCGGGGAATTGCGAGACTCGCGCCGGTAATGGGGTTAATGATTGGGGGATTGTTAGGGCTGGCTGACATAGGTTTGCAGTTGTTGGGCTGTCCGGTATTAACGCGGGCGGCTTTGGTAGTGGTAGGTTGGATTGCCATTACCGGGGGACTGCATTTAGATGGGGCGATGGATACTGCTGATGGGTTGGCGGTGACTGACAAGAAGCGACGCTTAGAGGTGATGGCTGATAGTTTAACTGGGGCTTTTGGGGCGATCGCCGCCGTAGCTATTTTACTGCTAAAAACCGCCGCCCTCGCTGATTTAGACCGCACACGCTGGTTAATTTTGATGGGGGTGGCTGCTTGGGGACGCTGGGGACAGCTAGTGGCGATCGCTCGTTATCCTTATCTGAAAGCAGAAGGAAAGGGAGCATTTCACAAAGATTTGAGCTATTCTCCCTTGGATTTACTCCCCGGGGTTTTGCTACTTTCGGGGTTGAGTGGCTTGCAGATTTGGTTAGAACCCGATCGCTGGCTGGTAGGGGTGGGTCTACTCCTTGGGGGAAGTGCGATCGCTATTCTGACAGGAATCTGGTTAAACTACCGCCTAGGCGGGCATACCGGAGACACCTATGGGGCTGTGGTTGAGTGGACAGAAGCCCTATTATTATGTTTACTGGTAGCCCTAGAGGGAGATTAACCAAGGGGGATTATTTTTTGGGTTCTACCCAAACTTTTATCCCCTCAACTCGTAAAGATTGCCCACGAGTACCACAATATTGACCATTACTACAAACGGGAACATCTCCCTTATTTTGAATATGGGCATTATAGAAAACATCATATTTCGGGGCTTCTGGTCCAGTGAGCTTAATCGCAAAGCCTTCTATTTGGCGATTTGTGCCGGGTTCTCCCACCATTTGACCGTTGGAGGCGGTGGGACTATCACCAACTTGAGCAATATGAGCCATGTATTGTATATCCAAACCCGGAACCGGAGGATTAATCGCCATTTGGAAAGCCTCCAAGCGGCGACCTTGACCCTTGGTGCCAGCATATTCTCCGCCGCCAAAATCGCGATCGCCTAACCCCTGTAAATGCACTCTCACGCGCAACCCCACACTTCCCGGTTTAACTTCCGCTTTCCCTGTCGGCTGACCGACAATGGCAGTATTGCCAAACACAATATTTTGTCCATCAATAGTCAGAGGTTTCGGGTTAATTTCCACACTGGGAACAATAATCACATCACTGGGGGCTGTAGTGGTGGTAGGTTCTTCTAAGATGATAATATCTGGGTTAGCCGTGGGACGTTCAACTGCTGTCACATTCAATGGCGGTTGAGTGGTTGTTGACCCCCCCGACTGACTGACAATTTTTCCTCTGGAAATAGCTACCCCCAAAGATTTCCCAAAGGCATTTTCGAGAATTTCTGCCGATTTTGCCCACTGTTCATCATTGAGTTGGTCTCCCCTATTCACCAAGTTTAGGAGAATATTGAGGGGATGCTCTCCGGTGAGCAATGCTTTTACCCGTGGGTCTGATTTGAGATCTATTTGGGAAATTTGCTGTTTGAGTTGTTGCGCCTGTTTGTGGGCCTGTTGTAGGGGTGCAAAGTCTTTCTGTTCGCTGTGGGTCAGCCCGAGAATTTGCTCTAGCAAGGATAAAACCTGCTGAGGAATGGCTCCCTCATCTGTGACTGGGGTTATTTTTTGGTATAACTGCTGTAACTCTACCAGGGATCTAGCGGCTAGGGCGGTGGTTTGTCCCCGGTTTTGTAGTGTTTGTTGGAAATTGGCGAAATCACGATTATAGTTAATCAACCCTTGCAGTAACTGATCCGTTATGGGAGTTCCTGAGTCTTTTAGGGCTTTTGCTGCTTGTTCTAATGCCTGCCCTAGTTTAGGGTAGCGATCGCCTAAACTGTTTAGATATTGTTGTAGGTCGTCTGTTGCCATCATTTCCCCTCCATTACTGATCAGATCATCCCTCGGCTCATCATAAATTATGGCGATCCAGGCAGGCAAGAGGTTGGGGAAAACTACACGCTGTACATCAACTAGGCCTACAATTGCCTAAAATTATGGATATCCGTGATCTGGCTCACCTGGTAAGCGTGGACTTAGATCATAGGCTGATCAGCCGAACATCACAAGTGACACCATATCAGAATCACTGCCCTTATCTTGACAAACAGCGATACTAAATATAGTTTAAACCAATCACAACTCCGTAATTTCACTATGCTGTGTATTCAAGATGTAGTCCAACAAGCGATCGCCACTGGTTATTTAACCTTGGAAGCTGAAAATCAACTCCGGTACATTCTCCAAAATTCTCAATATGATGCTATTGAACTCAATGCTTTTGCTAACTTGCAAGTAGCCGCTATGAGTGGACAGGTCCGACAAGAATCTCGCGAAATTTTATCATCTCAGTCTATGGCGGCTTCTCTTAACTAGATGCAGCTTTGGCTGATTGGAAAATTCATTAACTCAAGACTGATCCGACAATTTAGTTATTGTCTATTTACCTAGGTTCAACGGTTGCCTTAATTTCCGATTGATGCTGCTATTTTATAGCTCATCTAGCCTCGTAATGAACGGATATTTTTGGCTGTGACCATCTAAGTTTTAGGTTAGTTAACTAACTGCCATTTCCTCTCTTGAAACCCTGAGAATTTCCCCTTTCCGACTGCTTTGGCGATCGCCATGTCAAAATTTCCATAAAATTGGGTATTCATTTTCCAGATGATCCGTAACTATACGCCCAATTTGGTCTATTTGGCTAACCTCTTCCTGGGAAAGTTGAATATCTATGGTTTTCACATTTTGCTCAACTTGGGTGCTATTACGAGCCCCCACAATGGCGTTAGTTTGAGGTTGAGAAATTAGCCATGCCAGTGCTAATTGTGCTATGGTACAGTGTTTGTCTGCCGCTATGGGGCGTAACTGATTAATTGCTTCTTGAACCCGGCTATAATGTTCTGGGTTTTGGATGAGTTTATTTTTGAGTCGATGATCTTCGGGATGAAATTGATGATTAACTCCGAATTTTCCCGTCAGTAGTCCCTGGGCTAGGGAAGAATAAGCGAGAATTGAGATTTTCTGTTCTACACAATAAGCCATGGTTTCCCTTTCCACATCGCGCCAAAATAGGGAATAGGGAGGCTGTATACTATCTATAGTACCATATTGGCTGGCTTCTTCTAGTTGATTTTTGGAGAAGTTGGAGACTCCAATGGCTCGAATTTTTCCCTGTTGTTTGAGCAAATTTAGGGCAGCCATTGTTTCGGAAATAGGCACAATTTCTGTATTAAATGAACCCGTTGGCCAGTGAATTTGATACAGGTCTATATAGTCGGTCTCCAGATTTTTTAAGGAGCGATCGCACGCTTCAATTACCTGGTCATATTGTAAATGGGTCGCAAATACTTTGCTGGCATAAATGAGGCGATCGCGTCTATCTGACAACGCCTCAGCTATCAGTTGTTCCGAGATACCATCACCATAGATTTCCGCAGTGTCAATGGTAGTAATTCCCAGGTCAACCGCCTGCTGCATAGCCTTGATTAAGTCCGCTTTTTCAATACCTTTCCACCAACGTTTATCAGCTTGCCAAGTCCCTAAAATAATCGGGGTGATTTCAATGTCCGATTTCCCAAGTTTTCGTGTTTTCATGTTGGCTCTTTGGCTCCCAACTGTTTTACTTCAACAATCAACCTTAATAGTATCAAACAAAGCGATCGCCTTATAGCAATGGCTGCTCAAGATTTATCCCTTCTCATCTCAAACATAGATGCACCCTACCAGATAAGTAGTCAGCCCTCCCTATAAAAGTTCTCTCAAATCAGGATCATCCTCCAACTGAGGCAAGACCTTTTTAATATCCTGGGTGCGGTTCTTATCAACAATCAAAGTCACATTACCATCGCGAACCACCACCAAATCCTGAACCCCAATAGTAATAATCACCTCATTTTCATCACTTCCATACATAATACAATCTTGGGTATCGAGTCCCAAGTGACGGACTAATGCCACATTGCCATTTTGTTTCGGTAAAAGACGTTCTAAAGAATTCCAATCTCCCAGGTCATCCCAGCCAAAAGAGACTGGTAAAACACAGGCTTTCTGGGTTTTTTCCATCAGTGCATAGTCAATGCTGATTTTTTCAATGTTAGCATAAGCCTGGGCTCCTTCAGCTTCCAGAGCGGCAATTAAATCGGGGGCATAGGTGCGTAATTCCTCAAGAACTACCCCAGCCCGAAATATAAAAATTCCCGCATTCCAACTAAAGCGACCAGTAGCCAAAAATTGATCAGCCCTTTCTTGATCAGGTTTTTCCGTAAACTGGGCTACCTGATAAGCAGTGAAATCGCCAAAAGTGCCAATTTTTTCGCCCTGTTCAATGTAACCGTAACCTGTAGCCGGATATTGAGGTTGTAACCCTAGGGTGACAATGAGATCCTGGCTGATAGCTAAATTTTCCGCTGATTTAATCGCCTCCTGGAAAATATCCGGTTTTCCAATCCAATGATCAGCCGGGAAAAAGCCAATCACGGCATCTTCCCCATAGCGACGGACCACTTCAATCACAGTCCAGGCGACGGCGGGGGCGGTATCTCGTCCTTGGGGTTCGGCTAAAATATTTTCGGGTGGGATATCGGGTAACTGTTGCTGAACTCCATTTTCCAGGAGTGCGGAGGTAATCACCCACAGACCCGGACCACCTTTACTCAAAGGTAGCAAGCGTTCTGCTGTGCTTTGTAATAAACTTTGACCAGTACCGTCTAAACTGAGAAATTGTTTGGGTCGGATACGACGACTCAGAGGCCAGAACCTCTCACCTTTACCACCAGCGAGAATAACGGGTATCATGCGATTTAAAGTTTTCAGCTTCAGTTGACTTCATTTTCAAGATTAAAGGATATTGGCGATTTTTATGAGTTATCCGACCACCAACCAAAGACAACCTAAAGTCCTGCGGGTAATATTTTTGAGTTTTATTGCACTGATCATT
The DNA here is from genome assembly GCA_016745315.1 of Arthrospira sp. PCC 9108. Taxonomy (GTDB): domain Bacteria; phylum Cyanobacteriota; class Cyanobacteriia; order Cyanobacteriales; family Microcoleaceae; genus Limnospira; species Limnospira platensis. The sequence continues at coordinate 6,556,078 of CP066886.1, read as the reverse complement.
ACTAGCGCTTCCGCGACTTTGGGGGCGCTAACGGCTTTGCTGTCTCCATTGAAACCGGAACAGCCACAAAATAGCTCGATGGTCCTCAATTCATTATGGCGCGATCGCTTTCGGTTTCGTCTGTCGCGACCTGTGAATATTTTGGTCATGGGGATAGATCCCCCCTTACCCAACCAGGAAGAAGATGGGGCAATTTTTGGGGGTCGCAGTGATAGCATGATCTTGGTTAATTTTAATCCGAGCGATCGCCATCTGAATTTGCTATCAATTCCCCGTGATACCGAGGTTTTTATCCCTGGTATGGGTGTGGGTAAGATTAATGAGGCTAACTATTGGGGCGGCGCTTCCTTGGCTACGGAGGTGGTAGCCGATACTCTGAATAAGGTGCAGATTAACCGCTATGTCCGGGTTAGCACGGGCGCTTTTAAGGAGTTGGTGAATTTGTTGGGGGGGGTGGAGGTGTTTGTTCCCTATCCCATGTCCTATCGGGATAATACCCAACAATTGGAGATTGATTTATCTCCGGGATGGCAAACTATTGATGGTGATCAGGCTGATCATTTTGCTCGCTTCCGTAGTGATGCTTATGGAGATATTGGCAGGATTCAACGCCAACAGGCTTTAATGGAGGCTATTCGAGAACGTTTACAGAGTCCTGATGTATTGCGGCGTATTCCTCAGATTATTCGGGTGATGTTGAAGTATGTTGATACTAATTTGGATTTTGAGGAGATGCTGACTCTGGTTAAGTTTGGGTTGAATTTGGAACCGCAACAGGTGCGAATGGTGATGTTACCTGGGCGAGACATGGGCGGATATACGAGTTATTGGGTGGTTGATGACGCGGCACGCGATCGCATTATGGCTCAATATTTTCGGGTGGATTCTACCGGGTTTGTCTTACCTGGACCTATGGAGCGATCGGGTTATCAGGAATTGTCTAAACGTATTAAAATTGCTGTACAAAATGCCTCTGGAAACCCCAAGCAGCCGAACGAGTCGCGGATTATTTGTTTAAGCAAGGCTTTAATAATGTTTATGTTGTGCCGGGGTTGCCTTATACTATGCGATCGACTCAGATTATTGTGCAGGGGGGAGATTTAGGTAGTGCTGAACTGTTGCAAGAACATATCGGTTTTGGTACAGTTAGGGCTTCTTCTACTGGTGCGATTAATTCGGATTTTACCATCCGGGTTGGTGACGATTGGCAACAACGATTTTAAGCCGATATGCTACCATAAATCTGCTTTTTTGTCAAGTGTTTAGTCAGGTTTATGGGGGGTGAAAAAAGGTAGGCAACCAGAGACGGTTGCCCCTAGTGACCCACTCAATTAGTACCGTGATATGGCTTCTTCTGGTGAAATATTGCCGTAAATAATCGACATAATACCAGGGAGAAATTTATCCATTGTCGAAACATTGGTATAAATCAAATGCTTAATTAAAGCGGGAGTTAGGCGATCGCCTGCTACATCTAAACTGGTTTTGTAGCGAATTTCCCCATCATAGAAATTCATCTCAAAATTACCAATAACCATGCCATAATTAGCTCTGGTGACAAAATCCGAGATATTTTGGCGTTTATAGTCTGGTACTTTCACCGGAAAAATCGAGTAAACCGTGATTTGTTTTTCCTCCTCCCGGGCGATCGCATAGCAATCAAAACGGCCATTTTTTCCCTCAATTCCCAAAGCCACAACTCGGCGATGTTCTATTTCTTTATAAACCCAACCATCCTCATTAAAGAACTCGATTAAGATATCGAACAAGGGCAGGTTAAAAAAGCGATCGTCTGTAGATGTGGATGCTTGTTGATTTTGTTCAGACACGACCATTAGTGTGTAAATCTCCTCAATCAAGTAAGTTATTGGTGAGCATTATTATGCCATCTTGTTCTCTGGTGTAAAGCCATTATAGTCTATCCGATTTGATTTTTGGTCGAGATAAGCCATATTGCAAACCTCATAGTAAACAGGCGACCACCAACCCACCTGGCTATAGGTTAATCTATTGAGTTTATCCCCGGAAATACCCGCAATTTTTTTGCGGACTCCCCGGAAACCCAGCGGATTTTTATCAATTTGTTTTCCTTCAATCTCTAGTAGGCTACCAATTTCATCTATACCCACATGACGGGAAACCCAACCCAAACAACGCTGTAGGACCTGACGAATTTCCTCCCGTTCTTTAGACTCGTATTTAACCACAATTTTTTGATCATCACTTCCTTGGCTGACGGTTAGGCGATAACAGCCTTCTGGACGATATTCAGGATACCATCCCAACTGCAATAGATAGCCGTCACCGACCGTCACCCAGTCTATTCCGTTGAACTCAATTGGTTTAGCCGATAGCAAATTTTCATTAAAAAACTCACCATTGATAATGTAGCCATGTTCAATCACTGGGTCTACATCACCAAAAGAATTGTGCAGAATTGCCCAACCACTAGGGATATGCAAAGGTACAAGTTGTACAGACATAAATTGCGATAGCGTGAACTGTAGGGGCGGGTGCTAGATATGCCATTGGAAAAACCAGTCAACTCCCTGCACTCGCCCCCGGAACGTCTGAAAATTACCCCTAATCAATAGCACGTTTTTCCTGTGGTAGCAAGGAAGTCTAAGGAAACGCGCCCCCAAACTCCCTCCCTGGTCTGGAGATAATCAGCCTGTGTTACGCATTCCAGCAGCGATACCGTTGATGGTTAATAAGGCACCGCGCAACAATTCCCCTTTACTATATCTCGAATGAATTACTCCGGGAGTAGCAGAAGTTCCATGATGACGCAGGCGCTGGAGTAAAGACACCTGCAATAAACCGAGAGGAATAATTGTGCCATTACGCAGTCGCACTGAGCGCTGAAGTACGGGATCATTATCTAGTAACTGTTTCTGTCCGGTAATTTCCAGAACCATTTGGCGGGTCAGATTAAATTCTTTAGCTATACGCTGAAATAGATCCTCAAAGCGATCGCGATCTTGAGGATGGCTCAACTCCCGCACATAGTGATGAGCCATTTCTAGGTCAACTTTAGCTAGGGTCATTTCCGCCTTAGAGATGGTGGTACGGAAAAACGGCCATTTGATGTAAAAGTAACGGAGCAGTTTGATATTTTCCTCGGGTTCTTCTCGAATAAACTGCTCTATGGCTGTACCGACCCCATACCAAGAGGGTAGCAAAAAGCGGCTCTGAGTCCAACTAAACACCCAAGGAATAGCTCGTAAACCGGAAATATCTTTTTTCTTGTCACTTTGGCGGCGAGCGGGTCGGGAGCTAATTTGCAATTGGCTAATTTCCTGAATGGGTGTTACCTGCTCAAAGAAATCAACTAAGTCGGGCTGTTCATAAATTAAAGCTCGATAACACGATCGCGATCGCACAGATAACTCTTCCATGATTTGATTCCAGGGTTCAATTTCATCAAACCCGGTATGGAGTAAACTAGCTTGAATGACCGCTGTGGCTACACTCTCCAAATTATACAGAGCCAGTTGAGACAGAGAATATTTGGAGGCGAGAACCTCTCCCTGTTCGGTAATCTTAATGCGGCCATTAATACTTTTACCTGGTTGAGCCAAAATCGCTTTATAAGCTGGTCCGCCGCCGCGTCCCACAGACCCACCGCGACCGTGAAAGATGCGAATACTGATATGGTAAGATTCAGCCAAGGTTTGTAGGGCTTTCTGGGCTTTGTGAATTTCCCAGTTGCTACTGAGGAACCCCGAATCCTTATTACTGTCGGAGTAACCTAACATAATCTCCTGTAGAGAAGCGTTCACATCTTGGCTGACCTGCTCATATTTCTGGTAGCCACCCGCAAGCATCGCCCGATATAGGGGTAACTCAAACAAGTCTTTCATGACTGAGGGGGCTTTTTTAAGATCCTCTACGGTTTCAAACAGGGGTACTACCTGCAAATTACCAATTCCTGTGGCTGGGTCATACAGTCCGGCTTCCTTGGCTAACAACAGCACCTCTAGCAGGTCACTAACATCATGACTCATGCTGATAATATAGGTTTGGCAAATTTCCTGACCAAATTCCTGCTGTAATTCTCGCATGACCCGGAAAGTGTTAATGGTTTCACAGGTTTTTGGGGAAAAGGGTAACTCGGCGGGAATTAGGGGGCGGCGGGTTTGCAATTCTGTGATTAGCCACAGGGTGCGCTCGGCTTCGGTCAGGTCATCGTAGGGCCTCGCTAGTAGTTGCAGATAGTCTACAATTTCATTTAAGGCTGTACTATGGACGGACGATTCCTGGCGCATATCCATCCGCGCTAGATAGAAGCCGTAAATTTCCACTTGACAGATGAGATTCTCTAAATCTCGGCATTGAATACCTGTGGCCATTAGGTTCCGCTCAATTAGCTTTAATTCCTTCAGAAATGCGGCTCCTGAATGGTAGAGACTTCCGGCGTTTTCTTTGGTGACAATGCGCTCGCGTTCTCTTTCTACTTCGTTACTGGTCGAAAGTCTCTGATTGCGATCGCGGGTATTTTCTAGGCGCTTGAGGATGTAGCATAATTTCAGCCTATAGGGTTCTTGGCGATAGCGGATGGCTACCTGATCATAAACTTCGGGAAGTTGTACCTGATCGCGATCTAGAGATTCGAGTAATTCTGGTAAAACGTCACTCCAATGCAGAGATAGGCTTAACAGTTGATTTAGATGATCAACGGCTTGAATGTATTTGTTTATAATCAGACCCCGTTGATAACAGGCTGTTTTCCAGGTGACTTCTGGGGTGACGGACGGGTTACCATCGCGATCGGCTCCCACCCAGGACCCAAATTTACAAAAATCGTAGTTGGGTGGTTTCAGGTGGGGAAAATGGGGTTGCAGGGTTTGTTTAATCCTTTGGTACAGTTGCGGAATTACATCAAATAAGATTTCCTGGAAATAGTGCAAACTATATTCGACTTCATCCAAAACTGTGGGCTTAAATTGGTGCAGTTCATCAGTACGCCACCACAGCCTTATTTCTTCGGTTAGTTGTTCTTGTAGTTCGCCTGTCCAAGTTTTTACTAACCCGGTGGCTTCGGGATTTGTATTGTCTACTTTGCCATAACTTTCGTCTACTGTGTCTAGTTGCTGGAGAATTTTGGCGATCCGCCTCTGTTTGGTGCGGATTGTATGGCGTACAATTTCTGTGGGGTGAGCTGTAAACACTAGCCTAATATCCAGTTGATTTAGCAGGCGCTGAATCACCTGGGAAGGGACGTTTAGCCGTTGCAGCATCGGAAATAGGTTATGGAATGTGGCTAAATCGCGATCGTCTTGGCGTCGGCTAGTTTGATTTAATAGCTCTACTGGTGCTTCTTCTGCTGTGGAAAAGCGCTGATGACGAGTTTCAAAAATGGAGCGATTCGACTTGTCGGCGGGACTCTCTGCGGGTCCTTGGTGTTTGATCTGAGCATAGGCTAACTCTTGCTCGCGCTGCTCATAATGTTGCTCGACTATGTTGATCAGTTGAAAATACAAGGCAAATGCTCGCGCTGCTCGAATAGCTGCATTGATATCAAGATCTTTGATAATTTGCCAGACATTGGCTTGTAAATGCGGCGATGCTTGTCCTTCTGGTGAGGTCATCGATCGCATTTGGAGAAGTAAATCTACTAATTGCTCTCCGCACTCCTGACGTAGGACACTTTCCCATAAATCTTCGACAATTTTTAGGCGATTCCTTAACAACAGGTCAGAGGCTTGTACAGGTGCATTAGATGAAACTACTGCGCTAGGGATTGGTTCTGAGGATTGGACCAGTGAACTCATAGGGCCTGTTCCGTAGTTAGCAAGAATATCTTAGTCATTATACTTCCCCGGTAGACATTCGGTAAAATATCTACCCTTGACACTCCCATCATCCAACTCTTAAATTTTCGATGAATGTATCTAATTTATCAATTAAATTATCCCTAGTTGTGCTAAAATTAGTGAGAGACATTTTCGGGAAATACAAATAATTGCAGATATACTGTCCCCAGGTAATCGGCTTTCCCCCTAGGTAAATCTCCCCCACCCATCAGCCCTTATTAATCAATTCGGCCTTAATTATGCTAGGAATTATGGGGAAAATCAACATCCCAGGGAGGTTTTTGGGCTGTCAATTATCAACTTGGTTAGGAAAATGTAGGACGGGTAGGCGATCGCCTCGGAAAACTTCCTCGCTACCCTCACTCAAACTCAACACCAACTCTTGCACATTATGAATGGCGGCGAAAGCCACAACTACAGGGGCTGTTGCCAATGCCATAAGTAAATCAGAAGCTAAAAGGGGGGGTTTCGGGGATATATTGTCGGAAACTGGGGTATCATCGGAAGCAGAAGACATCTGTAACTTGCCTCAACAGTTGGTTAACTAACTATGCCAGAAGATGTGATCCGGGGCAAACTGCCCGCAATAGACCGCTGGATATAGCCCAATGAAAATTGGCTATGGGAATATGTATAATGGTATTGTCGGGGCTTAAGCGAGCCCGTTAGACTCTCAAAACAGACATAAAAACAGTAAGTTGGAGACAAGCCATTGCCTGTCTCTACTGCCAAGGGTTTAAAAGCGTGGTCAGCGGATCTAGTCCGGGGTTGAAGCCTGATTGGATGCACTGAACTAATCGCACAGTATACATAGTAACTTATTTTGGCGTAATGTAGCGCGTGGTTAGGGATTATTCAGGATTAAAGCAATGGTCAATTGATGCTGCTGGCACTGCCGGGGTTGATGTACAGACCAGGTTGCGAGGGAATCATTTACATATTTTGTGCGAGGCACTCCCCTCTCCTCGAGAGACAGTGGTGGTGTCTCAATTCAAGATGGCTTTAGACCGCACGCCGCTAGAGTCTTTACTGCCCCGCGATGCTCCGAAAATTTATAAGATATTTGTTTCGGGTCGGGAGGTCGGTGCTAAACGCCCAGATTGGACGGTTAAACTGGATTATCCGACTACGGGGACAGAAACACCGACAAGGACCCCTAACGGGTCAACAGAAGATGAGAGTCAGGGGGTGGGACTGCGAAAATGGTTGGGAGGTCTAGCCGATCGCACTTTCATTGGCGATCGCCCATCTTCGTCAACTACTACCTCTGAAGCGCCCCGGGTAATCATTACCCCGGTTAGTGAAACTACGACGGCGGAAACAGACCCGCCACCAACTGACCTAGCTACGCCTCCCGATAGTCCGGTGGAACCTGCCCTAGTGGCAACCCCGGAAAATTTGGCGCGCCGGGGTAATCCTGATGCGATCGCCAGTATTCTGAGCGAAATTCTGGGTGGGTTAGGGGTCAGTGTCAAAGTCAGCATTCGCAACTATAAAGGCGACAAATCAACCCCAACCCCATCGAAACGGCGGCGGTTATGGGTACTGTGTGAGTCAGCCTACAGCCCGGACCCTTCCCTATTAGCAGAACCGATAGCTAGTAGGCTGCGGGAATTGCAACTGCAAGAGTTCCGCGATGCCTGCATTTTACTACGGGTGGAAGGGGAAACTCAAGCTGATTGGATGCTGCGGATTGACTTAACTCCGCCCGATCGCATTCTGAAAGATTGGGCGCGGTGGGGAGACTCTGAGGCGATCGCGATTCTGCTTAATCAAAAACTGGCGGATCTAGGTATTGGACTTAGGGCTACCCTCAAAGAATCTACCCTACACCTGTTTTGTCACCAATTAGGAGATACGAAAAATAATCGTCGTCGCCCCTCCCCCCCGAAGGAAAACGTTGTCACCGCTTGTCGGGAAATTTTAAATGCGATCGCCCCCCAAGGTATTCGCGCCGCCACCATTTACGGGGTAGAAATCAGCCCCACAGGTAAAGAAGCCCAAAAGCCGACTTGGATTGATTGGCTGAATTTACCTGCTTTTGAACATCCCGACCTGCAAACTCCCACCGAGACCCTCGCCACCCTGGGAGATATCGATGCGATTAAATTCCAAATTGAACGTCTGATTAACCCTAACCTAGAAACTAAACTCGCCACCGGGGGAACTAAAGTTCTGGCATTACGCAAGGGGAAACTGATCCATGTGATGACAGAAGCGCCTACTTGTCCTTCTCAATCTCGCGTCGCCCTCCCGATCGCCAGATTTTTACAAGCCCAAGGTATTGAAGGGGTGGAAGGAGTCCGCATCTATGGACGGCGGGCGGGTCAAAAATACCCCCTCTGGCGCTATGGTATTTCTTTAAAACCGACGGAGATAGATCAACCATTAACTGCTTCGGAAGATTTTATCACCTCAGAATTAACCGCCACGGGGGCGGGAGAACAGATGGGGCAGTTGGTATTTTCTCCGGGTATTAATGTTGATGGTGCAGATAGTGATTTGCCATCATCTCAGGTTTTATCAGGACTGCATTACCTGAGCGAAACCATTAGCCAATTTTTGATGGCTTCTCACTTATTTGTCAGTAAAAATAGCCCGGATATTGTAGTTGAAAAAACCTCTCAGCGCTATCAAAAACGCGCTCTGGCTGTGGCTTGTGGGATACTGGGATTTTTGATGGTTTGGCAAAGCGATCGCCTGGTGGGAAATCTGCTTGATTCTATTGCTATGACTGCTATCTCTGCTGAGATTTCTGAGGCGGAAACGGAGGAGGGAACCCCTACAGGCCCTTCCTTATCAGCGGCACCGCCCACGGGTTGGCTATCGGCTTTACAGGCGTTAGGTTCCGGTGAAGAGGATGGGGTTTTTAATAACTCTGGTTTTACTTCCCGACCGTCCCAGGCGATCGCTGCTGTTTGTGATGTTGATGATACTCAATGCCGTTTGTCGCAATTTGTTTACCCGACCTTCCGAAGTTCACAACTAGATGAACAGATTGTCCGCTATCAACAATATATCGCTACCCATAAAAGACCCCCAGATATATTAATTATTGGGAGTTCTCGCGCCTTGCGAGGCATTGATCCAGAGGTTTTGAGTGAGGCATTAGTAGCAGAAGGTCATCCGCCTTTACGGGTGTTTAATTTTGGTATAAATGGGGCAACTGTGCAAATTGTCGATTTAATTATTCGGCGGATTCTGCCCCCTGAACAATTGCCTCAGTTGATTATTTTAGCTGATGGGGTGCGGGCGCTAAATAGTGGTCGAGAAGACCGGACTTATCAGGCGATTTCGGCATCAGAAGGCTATCAGCAAATTAGCCAAGGTACTTTTCAAATTGTCCCCCCTGATGTCCTGGAAGCACCGCCAAATCTTCAGGAAACTTTGCTGGCATTAACTGAAACTGCCCTAGAAGGAAGGTGGGACCAACAGCAGTTTCAACAGGCTATTCAAGAGCAAATTTCCCAGGTTTCCCAAGCCTATAAACAGCGCGATCGCTTCAAGGCTGTTTTACAATCTATTGCTAATGGTCGTGCCTTTGCTACGCCGCCAACCCCCTCTGAACAACAGGAATTAGCCGAGGCAGACACCGAGGAGGAAGCTAGATTTTTGCCTAATGGATTTTTGCCTTTGTCGGTGCGCTTTGACCCAGAAATTTACTATCAAAACCATGCTAGGGTTTCGGGTTATTATGATAGCGATTATCAAGGGTTTGAATTACAAGGCATTCAGACCCAATCTTTGAAGAATATAATCGCTTATACTCAATCGTTTCGGATTCCTGTGGTATTTGTCAATATGCCACTAACTGATCATTATTTTGACCCGGTTCGCAGTGCCTATGAGGAGAAATTCCGGGAACACATGGAGAGGGTGGCTGCTGAAACTGGTTTGGTTTTTCTTGATTTGGGGTGGCGCTGGCCGGATAATTATGACTATTTCTCTGACCCTAGTCATCTCAACCGCTATGGCGCGATCGCTGTGGCTGAATATTTGGCAACTCAACAGGTGATTCCTTGGCCGGATAATGATATTATAGCTAATCCTAAACTATAATACACTCTAGTTGTAATGATGATGGCCTTAACTGAAAGTTTACAATTTCTTTTAGATGAAGCGACGGCGGAACAAAATGTTCCGGGGGGAGTTCTTTATGTGGCAACTCCTGAAGGAAAATATGAGATAGCATCGGGTTTTTCTTATGTGACTAAACGCCATAAAGTCCAGCGTCGCGATCGCTTTCGGATTGGTGCTATTACTCAGGTTTTTGTGGCTACGGTGGTTTTACAATTATACCAAAATCGTGCCCTGAATTTAGAAGATAATTTGACCAAATGGCTGGATAAAGAAATATGCGATCGCCTGGAAAATAGCGACAAAATTACGATTCGACAATTGCTTAATCATAGCAGCGGTTTGGATGATTACCTGGAAACTGATGAGTTTCAACAAGCGGTTAGTCAACGGGATAAAAATCAGTTTTGGACGGCTAAAGAGGCTATCTGTTTGGTAGATAATTTAGAATCTCTGGGAGTACCTGGGGCGGGTCATTGTTACTCGAATACTAACTATATTTTGCTAGAGTTGATTGTGGAAGCAGTAACCGGAAATCCTCTGTATCAAGAAATGCGATCGCGGATTTTTGACCCCCTCGGTTTAAAGGATACTTTTACCGAATACCGCGAAACTCCCCCCCGAAACACAAGAGTTGTCAAAATTGCATCAGTCCGGAAAAATTCGGGACTGGTTTAGGCGATCGTGGCTTAATTTCCAGTGCTTATGATGTGGGAAAATTTGCCGAAACCCTATTTATGACCGATGAACTCCTTAATGAGGATACTTTTGATCAAATGATTCATTGGTTTCAAGATAATGAGGGGGGTTTCTATGGCTTGGGAGTTAATAGTTGGGATGCTAAAGAATGGGGAGATGTTTGGGGATATACTGGGGGAATAGATGGCTATTCATCAGCCTTGTGGCATCTTCCTGATGAGGAAATGACCATTGTAGTTTTGCTGGATGAAGATATTAATACCACTCCCGATTATATCATTGAGCGGGTTCTGGCGGTTATTCTTGAGGATGAATTATAATTGACTGTAGTTAAGCTACCCTCTCCCCCAGCGAGAGGGTTCTGTCAACGGTCTATCTAATCCACTATTGTTGATTATTAATGACTTGTCCTCGGCTGGTGAAAGCTAACCCCTGGGTTCCTGATACACCAATCATGACTGACTCCATTATCGGTTCAGAAATGGTGCTTTCTGATACCCACTCAACCAGAAAATTAGCACCAGAACCCCCGCTAGTATTGCTTTGTTCAATAAAAAATTCCATGCTGGCGAGAGGTGGCATTTTTAAGGCACTATCAAGGTAATTTTTCACCAAATTACCATCAGTATTGTAGTAACTCACAGAAGTGATAATGATGGGAGAATTTGGGTCTGTATTACGAATACTAAGCGTACTTGCTAAATTATAGGCTTGTTGGGTGTTTCGGAAATATATATGAGAATAAACCGGAATATAAACAGTTTGTCCGGCTACAGCTTGAATTTCACTAATATCAATGGTTTGAGCCGCATCGGTAAATTTTTCGGTTGTAGTTGATTCTAACCCCGATTGTTGCTGACCTGTTATGGTAGTTGGTTGAGGTGTACAGGCGACTAAAATCACCGCCAATATCGCCCCTATAAATATGTTGATGTTCATGATAATTTTACACCTTGATATTTCTAATTTTCCGACTCCGCCATTAAATCAAGTTTCTTAGCTAGAGGTGATAGGGATAAACCCTGAACCAGTAAGGATATAATCACCATAAAAAAGATGACATTAAAAATCTGATTAGCACCTTGAATACCAGCGGTGAGAGGAAAAGTTGCTAAAACAATGGGAACAGCCCCCCGTAAACCTACCCAAGACACAAAAAGTTTTTCTTTAATTGGCATCTTTACTAATGATAGACAAGAAAGGGTGGCTATGGGACGGGCTACGAAAATTAAAAATAAACCCATTGCTATTGCTACCGCAGCGATCGGAAAAAGTTGGGAGGGGAAAACTAGCAGTCCTAGGGTTAAAAACATGATGATTTGCATCAGCCAAGCTAGGGCTTCATAGAAACTAAAAATATTTTTTCCTGCACTAGGAAGGTGGGAATTGCCAACCACTAAACCTGCTATATAAGCAGCCAGAAAACCATTACCACCGACAACGGTACTTAAACCATAGGTGAGCAAAGTTAAAGCCAGGGTCATGACTGAATATAAACCTTCAGCAGTTAAATTCATACTACGAATTGCCCAAACTGTACCTTTACCCAAACCATATCCCATAGCCAGACCGATGCAAATTTGCACAATTACCGATAGGATTAAACGCCAAAATGAGAACTCTCCTGATATGACAATTTGGACGATTTCGACGGTTAGTAAAGCGGCCATGGGGTCATTACTGCCCGATTCAAATTCTAGCAAAGGTTGCAGATTTCCACGGAGTCCTAAATTGCCCGATCGCAAAATTGAAAATACGGCGGCTGCATCAGTAGAAGAAATAATGGCCCCTAGCAATAATCCTTCATTCCAATTAAGTCCTTCTACGCCAATATTAAAGGTGGAAAAGGAACCGAGAACAAACCAAGCAAAAGTCCCTAACAAAATAGTTGTCAACCCGACTCCTACTGTAGCGAGAGTGAGTCCGGGAATTAACACGGGACGAATTTTCGCCCACTTAGTATCTAGTCCCCCAGAAAATAAAATAATAATCAGCGCCATATCTCCAACAGCCCTGGTTAATTCGGGGTTGTTATATTTAATACCGCCTAAACCTTCGGAACCTGCTAAAATACCAATCATTAGGAACAGTAACAAACTAGGAACACCTAAGCGACTAGCAGCTTTACTAGCAATGACACTAGCTAAAAGCAGGATGGCAATGGCAATAGATAAATATGGGATGGCAATCATCTAAAATTTTAGTTAAGGTTTGACCAGGAGTTATAAATATATACCAATATTGTTAAAAACGGAAGGGGAGAATTTTCCCGGAGGTCTTTATGTCATATAATAGCTGCCAAGATAGTCCGACTGTGGAGATCAGTTGCAATGAACAGCCATGATGTCATTCAATGTAGCAATGACAGTTGGGATTTTGCCATCAATCACCGCCTAACGAGGGGTTTAAATGTTCACCCAACGGCTGATGATTTGATTTTGTACCTAGCCCTGAAGGCAGTTGAATTTCAGCTTCCCCCCCAGATTAACCGATTTAGTGACCTTTCTGCTCAGTGGCATGAGGAAATCGAACGCACTTTTGGTAGCTACCAGCAAGCCTGTGTGGCGGTTAACCAGCTTTTACTAGGGCTTCATGAACTTAGGGCGATCGCCCATTGTTGTCACCAAAGCCCCATTGGTAAAAAACTCCCCGCCGCCCTATATGTGCATATTTCTGCCCTTAACCGCCTTGACCCGCTGCTGCGCCTATATGAACATCTAGCCCGCCAAGCCCTTAACCCACCTCCCCCCACAACTCTGATTAAATTTCATACGGATAAACCGATTATTTCTTATTTGTTTTACCCGGATTTTGATACGGATGCTCACCCGGATTTAGCCACGAGTTATCAAGTGCTAGTCCCCAGGGGGAGAGTGAATTTTTCTAACTATACTAACAGCAATAACCCGCCTATCCTACACCGTAAAGAAACTTTTGTGGCGGCGGACTATCCTCTATATGAAAGTTTTAACCAATTAACTAAGATGGAGGAAAAGTTGGGATTATTAAGTAAAAAAACTCGACTTTATAGCAGTATTGGAACCCGCCAAGGTTGGTTAAATCATCTGGCTAGATGTGGTGTGGCTATTCAGGATCATCAGGTGGTTTATTTATCTGATCAGGAACTGGAAACGGTGAGGATTACTCCTCGCATTGAACGCCACAAGGCTGCGATAATTCGGAAAAGTTTATCTCGCCCTGTACGCCTGGCGCTGGAAGCGGGATTATTTCGGGAAAATAGCAGTTTCTTTGATTATGGTTGTGGTTATGGAGGTGATCTAAAACAAATAAGCGATCGCGGTTATTTGTCAGCAGGTTGGGACCCTTACTATTCCCCAGAAACTCCCCAAGTTGTTTCGGAAATTGTGAATCTGGGTTATGTGATTAATGTGATTGAATGTCAGGTGGAAAGACGGGAAGCATTAATTCGGGCGTGGGAGTTAACGCAAAGGGTGTTAATTGTGGCGGCGCAAATTTTGATTGATGATTGCGATCGTGGTATTATTGCCTATGGGGATGGGGTGATTACTAATCGCAATACTTTTCAAAAGTATTACCAGCAAGAAGAATTGAAAATCTATATTGATCAGGTTTTGAATGTGGATTCTATCCCGATTGATTTGGGTGTTTATGTGGTATTTAGAGATGAATCAGAAGCTGAGGATTTTCGCGCATCCCGATTTCGATCGCGGGTTTCTTCTCCCCGTATTTGTGCCCAGGTTAAGCGTTTTGAAGAATATCAAGAACTCCTGCAACCTTTGATAGAGTTTTTGTGCGATCGTGGTCGGCTTCCGGTGGGGGCTGAACTTCAACAAACTTCGGAAATTGAGGCAGAATTTGGAACTATTAAACGCGCTTTTAAGGTAATTATGCAAGCCACTAACTCGCCCGAATGGGAACAAGTAGCAGATCGTCGTCGCCAAGATTTGCTGGTTTATCTAGCCCTCAGTCACTTTGGTAAACGGCGGAAATTGTCGGATTTGTCAGAACAGGTCAAAAATGACATTAAAGGGTTATTTGGTAGCTATAAAAAGGCTTGTGCTTTGGCTGATGTCATGCTTTATAGTATGGGGAACCCTGATATAATTGCTGAATGCTGTTACAATAGTGATATAGGTCAGAAGCGCCAAAACTCCCTTTGGGTTCATATTAGCGCCTTAGAGAAACTCGACCCCCTGTTAAGGGTATATGAGGGGTGCGCCCATAGGACTATCGGACGCTTAGAAGGAACAACCTTGATTAAATTTCACATTAAAACGCCGAAAATCACCTATTTATTTTATCCTGATTTTGATACGAATCCTCATCCGGTTCTACAAACCAAAATGGCGATCGACCTGCGAGATCTCCAGGTCAGTTATCGAAGTTATCAGGGTGCTAATGCTCCCATTCTTTATGCTAAGGAAGCCTTCGTTACCCCAGACTATCCCTCCTATGAAAAGTTTGCTAAACTTACCAGTCAGGAACAAGACTGGGGGCTTCTCGATGACAAATCAGCTATTCAAACCCTCGGAGGTTGGTTAAAATGTCTGGAGGAACACTGCGCGGAAATTCGAGGACATAGAGTTTATTGGCGATCGGATGCTGATCCTTATCAGGTTAAACTGATTAAATCAGCCCGCCGAAATCGTCGCCAAAAATCCCAATCAGTGACCGACCATACCGGAACTGAAAACGGGGACACTACACCAAGTGAGGAGTAATTCATTATCATCTTAAACCTCCCCATAGTAGCATATTTTTGTGTTTTTTAACCTCCCATGACGAATTGATGATATTGATATGAACTACCCGGACAATTACCGTTTAATTTTAACTAGGAGATGAAAGCCAGATGAATGCTGAAACATTACTAGCATCTTATGCTCAAGGGGAGCGAGACTTTCAGAAGGCTATTTTAATTGGGGTTCAACTCCAAGGGGCTTATCTTAATAGCATTAATCTGAATAAAGCTAATTTGATGAATGCCAGCCTTATTCAAGCGAATTTGAGTCTAGCAGAAATGATAAAAGCTAATTTAATTAATGCGGATATGGGTCATGCTAATCTCCGGGGTGCAGATTTTACCAAAGCCTATTTGAATGGGGCTAATTTGATGGGGGCTTCTTTGAATAAGGCTAAACTATTTAGTACCAGTATGGGTGGTGTCAATTTAATTTATGCCCAGCTAATTGGCGCGGATATCAGACAGGCTAACTTAACTCAAAGCAAACTAATTGGGGCTAATTTGAGTAATGCTAACCTGCAAGATGCACAACTAAATAATACTAATCTGATTGGTGCAGATCTGCGTGGTTCTATGTTACTCAATGTTGATTTTAGGGGTGCTAATTTGAGTAGTACTTTAATTAATGATGACACTCAGTTAGACCCTAAGTGGCGTGTGATTTGGAAAATTGCTAATCATGGAGGTCAAAAACATGATTTAACTGATGCTGATTTGACGGAAGCTAATTTAATTGGGGTGAATTTGAAGGAGGCTAATCTCAAGGGTGCCGATTTGCGAAAGGCTAATTTGAGTGGTGCTTTTTTAACTAATGCTCAAGTAGAGGGGGCTAAATTTAAAGGGGCGATCGGAATTTCCGAAAACGCCAAGTTTGACTTGAAAAGCCGGGGCGCAATTTTTGATTAAATAAACTCCTAAAAAGCGGGTTTTGGGGGTTATTTTTAGCTGTAAATAGCTATCAATAGCACCTATAAACCCGCCCGTAAATCTGATTTGGATCAGTGAATGTAATTGATTTCGTAGCCAAATTTATTAGGGTCAACTTCGTTTAAATTCACATCTGCTAACCCATACTCAGCCCAGCGACGTTCGACCATTTTAGCGACATCTGGATCTGATTCTAAGGCTTCCCCCCATTCGTGTTCAGTTTCTGGGGGATTTTAGTGGTGGCATCAATACCCATCCTGCCCCCTAAACCAATTTTTTCACTGGCAAAATCTAAACTATCAAAGGGGGTATTAGGGAGAATAAATACATCCCTTGATGGATCAACTTTTGAGGCGATCGCCCATACGACTTGGCGCGGATCGCGGATATTAATATTTCGATCAACAACGATGACAAATTTGGTATATGTAAACTGCGGTAAAGCACTCCAAAAGGCTAAAGCAGCCCGCCGCGCTTGTCCGGGATAAGCCTTATCAATGGAAATAATTGCAGCCTTGTAGCTGAGGGCTTCCATTGGTAAAAAGAAATCACAAATTTCTGATACCTGCTGTCGCAGAATAGGAGTATAAATCCGATTAAGAGCGATCGCCATCATCGCCTCTTCTTTGGGTGGTCGTCCGCTAAAAGTGGTTAAATAAATCGGATCATGGCGGTGGGTAACACAGTGAAAGCGAATGAGTGGCGAATCTTCTACACCCCCATAATAACCCATGTGATCACCAAAGGGTCCATCGGGTAGCATTTCCCCTGGTGTGATAGTTCCTTCTAGGACAAATTCTGAATCTGCGGGAACTTCTAAATCTACGGTTTTACACTTAGCTAATTGCACCCCAGACCCCCCATATAATCCGGCAAATAACCATTCAGATAAATCTACGGGAATGGGAGTAGCCGCCGCCATGATAATCAGTGGATCAACACCTAGGGCGATCGCTATTTCTAACTTTTTACCATTTTCGGCTGCCTTCCGCAGATGTCTCGCCCCACCGCGCACGGATAACCAATGAACAGTCATGGTATTATGAGACTGTAATTGTAAGCGATATACGCCTACATTAGGAGTGCCGGTTTCACAATCTTTAGTGATTACCAATCCTAAAGTAATAATTTTTCCCGCATCACCAGAATAAGGGCGAATCATGGGAATTTTGGTTAAGTCTACTTCCTCCCCCTCAATCACTACTTCCTGACAGGGAGGAAACCAATTCCGTCCGGGTTTGGCTTTAACCACATCAAATAAAACCTTACCAAAATCTATGGCTTGGGAGATTTTTTTGGGTGGTTTAGGTTGCTGTAACATCCCCAGCTTTTTCCCTAATTCTTCTAACTCCTGGGGCTCTTCCATATTCATCGCCCAACACACCCTTTTTTCAGTCCCCAACAGGTTCACTGCTACCGGATAAGCGGCACCTTTGACATTTTCAAATAACAGCCCAGGACCGCCACACTGTAGCATTCGGTTGGCAATTTCGGCAATTTCTAAATCCGGGTCTACCAGGGCGCTAATTCTTCGTAACTGTCCCCGTTCTTCTAAGATTTTCAAAAATCCCCGCAGATCTCGTGCCATGATTTTTACAGTTTTTAAATTAACTGTTTTCTATTGTGACATAATCCGCTTAATCATGGTACTTCTCAAACGTCAATTATGGTGCGATCGAACCATTATCCCCTCAGTCTTCGCTGATCAGCATGGTTGGCTGAGTCTGCCCCAGCCAGATTCTATCAAAGTATGATCTCATGATCAGCCGCAGGGGGTATAATATTTTGGGAGTGCCTGATTAGACCCTAAAAGGGGAGTAATTGGCCCATTATCGGATGGTGGATCATAGTTACTGAACATGATCAAGGCGATCGCCATCCTCCATGCTAATCTAAATAATAGATAACAAATTTTGACGGTTTGTGTAGGGGTATGCCCCATCAGTCGCTCGTGCCACAGACAAATAATGGAACTACGGCGGTTAGTCAGATCAGTAACCTGATCTATCAGACGGTTGTCTCGTTTCAACAACAGCACCCGGAGTGCTTGAATGTTCGCTATCAGGGTATTTCCTGGGAACAACCCCAGTATCAAACTAAACTGTTAGCTAAATTGAATCAGGGGTTGGGTCAAGCGCCGAACCCAGAAGCATTGCTATCTAGGGTGAGATCTTATCTGAAATCTCTGCTAAATTCAGAGGCGATCGCTACTAATATCTTTAATCAACTCAAGCCTCAACTTCAGCAACTCCTCAATGCCGAAATCAACGAACATCTAAATACTTCGATTCCTAACTTCAATGGTCATGGAATGATGGATAATGGGGCGAGTATTCTACTACTTGATGCGGAAAATATCCAGCTCGACGCTGACGCAGAAAAGTTTTTAGAAAAAATCTGTCATTATCCGTTACAAATTAGGGTGGCTTTTGCTAACTGGCGCAGTTTAGGTAAAAAAGATGCTGAGTTTCATCAACGAGGCTATCAATTGATTCATGTACCGGCTGGAAAAGATAGCGCTGATTTGAAAATGGCAACGGTGGGGTCATCAATTTTTGTACATTATCCGACGGCGCGAGAAGTGCTGGTTTGCTCGTCAGATCAAGCGTTAATTCATCTCTGTAATACTTTACAATCTCACGGTTTGACGGTTTATCATGTCCGCAAAACTCAAGACCAAATTGTGGTATTTAATAGTCAAAATGGGACGACTCAAAAATATTCATTATCATCCTCAAAAAAAGTGATTCCCAAAGTGGAGGAATTGCTGGAACAATTACAAGAGTTAATTTTATTAGAACAACAGCGCAGTAATTGCTATTGGATTAAGCTAACCAAAATCTCTACCCTTTATCATAATCAATATAAATTGACGTTGACCCAGGTGATATCTGAACACTTTGTTGATTTTAAAGTCCAGGATATTTTTATCAAAAATCCTCTGATTTTTGCGGTGCATAAAATCTCAGAGCAATCTCAAATTTATGTGACTTTATTTAATGAAAATTTAACCATATCCACGGATAACGTATCACTCCAGGCTGTCGATGCAACCACACCAACCACTGCACCGACAACAATTAAATCCAGCGATGATTTAGAAAAGGCGCTAGTTAGTATTCTGAAAGAATTAACGAAAAAATCCCCTAATTCTCCAGTGCATATTTCAATTTTAGCTAGTCATTTTATGACCAAATATCATGTACCTATTAATCAGTTACTTAGCCAATTTAATGATAGCAAAAAATTTCCCAAATTTTTGGAGTCTTGCGGTTCCTTTCACCTCAAACAAACTCCCAAAGGTTGGGAGGTTGGTTTATTAAATCCTCACTGAGTTAATTTAGCGACGATCGCTTGTCTGTATCTTTTATACTAAAAGGTGGATTGTCTCAATGATGGCCAACTTGTCATCACTAATTTATGGAGTTCGACCACATTCATATCTATGTTGAGGATGCCATAGTATCTCGCAACTGGTTTATCGACAAATTCGGATTTGAGGAGATACTCCAAAACATCAATGATCATGATCATACAATTACTATCGCCAATGGCCCTATTTATATCCTCCTGTCCTCACCCCGCCACCCACAGAGTCCGGTGGCGAACTTTCTCCGCCAACACCCCCCCGGAATTGCTGATATAGCCTTTCGGGTAGATAATTTATCCCAAACAATAGATCGCGCTATTTCTGGCGGCGCAAAACTTCTGCAACCTGTACAAACCTATCACCATGCGATCGCCTCTAGTCAATGGGCAATTATTTCGGGTTGGGGTTCCTTGCAACATTCCCTGATCGAAGTTAAGACTATTTCCCCCTATAAATGGCTTCCCGGCTGTCAATATCCGATTAAACTAAAGCGATCGCCGATTCATTTAACAGCCATTGATCATGTAGTCTTAAATGTGGAAGTCGGTGATATGAATGTCGCCGCCAACTGGTACAATTCCATTTTAGGACTCAACCCCGAACAAAGTTTTAACATTCAAACTGATTACTCTGGCTTATACAGTCAGGTGATGACATCCCCCCAAGGAAAAATTAAGTTTCCCATCAATGAACCCGCCTCTCCCAATTCCCAGATTCAAGAATTTTTGAATTTTAACCGGGGTTCGGGAATACAACATATTGCACTGACAACAACCAACATTATTGAAACGGTCAGTTTTCTCAAAAATCAGGATTTACAATTCTTATCAATTCCCGAAACTTATTATGATACAATCGAGGGGAGAGGAGCCGCTTACCGACTACAGCAAGATTGGGAACCCGTCAAAAAAAATCAAATTTTAGTAGACTGGAATCCTTCAAATTCAGCATCAATGCTGTTGCAAATTTTCACGAATCCAATTTTTAATCAACCCACTTTTTTCTGGGAATTAATCGAACGTCGTCAGTCAGCCCAAGGATTTGGTGAAGGCAATTTTAAGGCTTTATTTGAAGCCATAGAACGGCAACAAATCCAGCGAAGTTAATACTGATTTACTTGTTAAATAACTGCCTATTTTTTCTCATAACCAGGAAAGTATCATGACGGAACTACGACAAAACTTGGTGACTAGAGACTGGGTAATTATTGCCTCGGAACGGGCGAAAAGACCCCATGAATTTGCGCCCCCTTGTCTAAACTAGAACCCTTACCTACCTACCGAGATGACTGTCCATTTTGTCCAGGAAATGAACATCTAACCGGAACTAAAGAGTGTTTACGACTGGCTGATAATGGTGGTTGGCGAGTGAGAGTAGTGGGGAATAAATATCCAGCTCTCTCTGATGTTGGTCAACGAGTTCGTCATGGTGAGGGTATCTTTAAATCCCTGTCGGGAGTGGGATATCATGAAGTAGTAATCGAACACCCTCGCCACGATTTAAATATTGCTTTGATGGATATTCAAGACATTAGCAATATTCTCCGGGTCTATCGCCAACGCTATAGCGAACTACGACAAGATGCTAGAGTGGAAACCATCATTATTTTTAAAAACCATGGAGGAAGTGCTGGGACTTCTTTAGAACATCCTCACTCACAAATTGCCGCCCTTCCTATTGTTCCTTATCAATGGCGCGATCGCGCTAGGGAAGCAGTCCGCTACTACGATGATACGGGAGAATGTCTTTTTTGTCGCACCCTCAAAGATGAACTAAAAGCAGGCGATCGCATTATTTACGCAGGGGAGCATTTTGTGGCATTTATTCCATACGCCGCCCTTTCCCCGTTTCATACATGGATTTTTCCCCGCAATCACGCTTCTTCCTTTGATGAAATTACGGATTTAGAAATCCCGGATTTAGCCCAAACGCTAAAAGTAGTAATGTCTCAATTTTATTTTGGTTTAAATAACCCCGATTTCAACTATACTATTCGTTCCATACCCACGGCTGAACAGCGCACGGATTATTTCCACTGGTATATTGCCATCATTCCCCGCGTTTCCCTAACCGCCGGCTTTGAACTAGGAAGCGGAATGTATATTAATACATCTGTTCCCGAAGAAAGTGCCGAATTTTTACGCTCTATTAAAATTCCCTCTAGTATTTGAAAAAGTCATCATTGCTGTGGGTCATTGCTGAGGGCCGCTTACAGGAGCAAAAAAAAGGCGACCCAGGGGCAGCTTATATCTGATGAAAACCGCGTTCTGAATTGTTGGCCTTGTTTTAGGCACTAATCCAGTGAGATACTACGAAAGAGATGCTACGAAAGATGAGTGAGCTTTGATGCTCAGAATAGGTAAGTATTATATATAATCTCAAGGTGTGGCAGATTTGGCAGTGATCGCGATCAAGTAAATCAGTGAATTTACGGATGGAAACTGGTGATGGGTTTCATACCCTAAGTGCGATCGCCTCATGGTGAAAGTTGTGTTTCAGATCACATCTGCCATCAACCCCAAGAATTTAGTTAATAGGCTCTGTATTGCCACCCCTTACCCAACCCGTGCGACCCTCATCAGTTGCAGCGCGAACCCGCTGCCATTGTCTATCTCCGCTATCTTCCAAAACAATAACCTCTTCTTGATATCCGACCCCACCGACCCGGTTAGCATTAAGACTAGGACTCTCCCTGATAATTAACCCAATGGGTTGAACCACGATCGCCCGATAGGCTCCCTCCTCTAATTGTGGCTCAGGTTCAGGAGTAGGCTCAGGAGTAGGCTCAGGAGTAGGGGTGCTGGCTGTTTCAACCACCACTGGTTGATCAGTAGCAAAAGTCGGCTTTTCCGGGAGTTCTGTCAACCTAGCGGCAAAGTACAAAGCCGCGGCCAGAGTTGCACCCGCCAAAATCAAGATAGCTAGGAACACACCGACTAAAAACTTAAAGATGCCATAAAGACTCATAGTATTTGGGGAAACATTTATTATCTGATCCGGATCGCCAAAAACAATCGACTAAATCAAACCTGATGATAGCGAACATTGGGACCACATCAAGGGGAGCCACAAATGACATAGCCTATTCCCCGTCTAAAATAGCTTATTGAGGCTATCTTGTCGGGAAGCCAATCTAGCCTTACCCGCCGCCGCCCAATCCTGTAAAAATTGAATCTGATCGCGGGCTGTACGAGCCAGAGGTATCATTTGACTAGCCGATTCCAGTATATCCTCAGTAGTGAAATCACGATTTTGACTAAAACCAATGTGCATAGCTTCAATCAAAGTTTGCTCAATTTCCGCCCCAGAGAAATCCGGCGTTTCATAAGCTAGGCGATCGATATCGTAATTTTTGAGACTTTGGGGGCGCAATTTAGTTAGGTGTACCTCAAAAATCGCCTTCCGCTCATCTTGGTTAGGCAAACCCACAAAAAATATCTCATCAAATCTACCCTTACGCAGAACTTCTGGCGGTAAAGATTGGATATTATTAGCAGTAGCCACGACAAAAACCGGAGAAGTTTTCTCAGCCAACCAAGTGATCACAGTGCCAAATACCCGGCTAGTTGTACCCGCATCGCCCTTACCATCAACCCCCGCAAAGGCTTTATCTATTTCATCAATCCATAGGACACAGGGAGCGAGAGCCTCTGCTAACTGAATCATTTGGCGAGTCCGAGATTCTGACTCTCCCACCAGTCCCGCAAACAACCGCCCCACATCTAAACGTAATAAGGGTAAATGCCAATGGTGAGCGATCGCCTTAGCCGTCAGAGATTTACCCGTCCCCTGAATCCCCACCAGCAGCAAACCACGGGGATAGGGCAATCCATACTGTCGCGCCCGTTCCGAAAAAGAGCCGCCCCGCCGTAGTAGCCAATCTTTGAGGTTATCGAGTCCGCCAATATCAGATATATTTTCCTTGGCCGGGTAGAAATCCAAAATCTGAGTTTGGCGAATAGTTTGGCGTTTTTCTTCCAAAATCAGCTCTATATCACTGGGTTGTAGTTCCCCATGATTAGCGATCGCCTTAGCCAAAATCCGCCTAATTCGCTCCATAGACAGACCCTGAAACGATCGCACCATTTCATCTAACAGACGCGGTTCCGGGGTTTGTCCCGTTGCCATCAATAGCCCTTCTACCGACTTAGCAATAGTGGGGCGATCGGGTAACGGAAATTCCAGAATCGTGATCACTTCGCTGAGGTCTTCAGCAATAGTAACTTGGGGGGAAATAATCACCAAATTTTTCGGTTGAGACTTCAGGCTACGCGCCAGGTTACGGATTTTACGAGAAATCGAAATATCATCTAAAAACCGATGAAAGTCCCGCAAAATAAAAATCGCCGGTGTCGTGTCCGGCACTTTTTCCACAAACTCCAAAGCTAGTAAGGGGTTACGAACCGCCAATCCTATATCATTAGGATTTCCCTCGTTGTAACCGTCCACAAAATCCCACACATAAACCGCTCGATTGCCTTGGTTCTTTCCTATCTGCTTGATAGCTAACTCCAGGCGCTCCTCCTCTAATGTGGGAATATAAATGACCGGATAGCGCGATCGCAGTAATAATTCAAACTCCTGGTTAAATTGGCTCATCGCTTTTTTATCCAGATAATTGTTTTTTTAACGCTTCCAAGGCTGCCCAGCGGCTATCAATCTGTGCATCTACTGATTCCGAAACCGGCTTCGGTGCAGCAGGTAGTTGACAATCTTGGTCACACAGTTTACGACCTGGCAGTTCCAAACACAATTGCTGATAAAACCAATCCGTAGGAGAAAAATGCCCTTGAGGGTCCAGAGTTTCCACCAAATCCTCAAAAGCCACCTCCACCTCTTCCGCGATCTGGTAATCCGATTTTTCCAACCAGATCACCTCAGAAGTCTTGATTTTCAAGCGGTGGTTGTACTGTTTCAGACAGCGATCGCAGGTCAAAGTCACAATCGCTTCCGCACGACCCTGGATATCCAAAAATGTCGTCCTATGACTAACTCGCATATACCCTCGCACCGGAGTCAGAGTATCCAAATCCGGGATAAACTCCTCAAACTGAAACTCCACCGTCCGCTGATGTGCATTAAGCAAATGAGGGATGTAAATAGCATCCATAATATTTCCGCCCTCGCTCCCCATGCCAAAATGTTTGTCAGGCTTTCGCTTTAATCACTAGACGGCGATCGGGTTCACTCCCCTGACTATAAGTTTCCACACCCTCACTATCCTTGAGAATATTATGGATTAGCCGTCGTTCCACCGAAGATAGAGACTTAATTTCTAACTCAATCCCCGTTTGTCGCACCTGACTCGCCGCATTTTCTGCCAAAGCCCTTAATTCTTGGTAGCGGCGGGCACGATACCCATTTAGCTCCACAGTGTAAGCCACTTTTTCACCGTTGTCTTTCCCCAAATTCAGAATTGTATTCACCAAATACTGAATCGAATCGAGTCCCTCACCACCATCACCAATCAGATTTTTAGCCTGTTCAGGGGACAGATTGGGATTTTCAATGGTTAACCACCAGGAGTCCTCCTCCTGCTTCAGGACCACATTACTCGAAATATCTCCTAGTTTTAGGAGTTCCTCTATCCACTCCTGACCTTGACTAATTTGAGTCTTCTCCATTGCTTAGTTTATGCCTTCTTCTTAGAATGTCCTGGTTCAAAAGGAAGTGAAGCACGTCCACTTTCACCTTGTTTCTTGTCTTTTTTGTCTTTTGTGCTGGTTTTCGCGCTAGACTCCTCCACAATTTTCTGGAGATTCTCCGGTAAAGGTTCCCGCGACAAGATAAACGCCTGACCTGTTTGGAAAATATTAGCAATCAGCATATACAGTAAAACACCAGCCGGTAGTGGGAAGAAGAAAAACATCCCCGTAAATAAAACTGGCGTGATTTTGTTAACCGTATCTTGTTGAGGATTACCAGAACCAGCTTGATTTTGACCAGATAGTACCTGGTTAATATACAAACTAATCCCAAATCCCAAAATCATCCCCACTATATCCCAGTGGATATTACCATCATCATCAAAAGCTCCTACCCGTCCCAAGGCATCAATAAACAAAAATCCCTTATCAGCAGCAATTCCTTTCAGGCTGGCTTGGATAGTCACTTCACCCGGTTTCACCGCTACCAAATTGCCTTCATCATCAATCTGAACCTTATCTTCCCCCTTAGTTACCATCCAATGGGGTTTAACTTTCGGATTTTCGTAACTATCGAGCTTCGACCGTAGACTTTCACCCTGTGCTGTTTCAAATTTGACCTCGGTTTTTTGTCCCACAGCCAAACTATTACCAGTATCAATCAACGCCTGTACCGAAGAGTGAACCCCATCTGCTACATAAACATTCTGAGCCTTACTCTTATATATTTGCGGTTGAATTTGCTCAATTTGTTCTTGGGGAAAAATTTGCAGGTCAATGGTGTAGTTAACATCCGAGAAAGGTGATCCTCGCAGGGTAGCAAACAAAGCAAATAGAATTGGCATCTGTAGCAGTAATGGAAAGCAACCCGCCAGAGGATTACCCAATTCCTTATATACTCTGCTCATCTCTTCGCGTTGTTTCACCGGGTCATCTTTATAGAGCTTTTGAATTTTGTCCACTCGCTCTTTCATCAGCGGTTGCGTCACCTTCATCCGCCGCATATTCCGAATTGACCCAGCATTCAGCGGATATAGTGCAAAACGAATCACCAGAGTTAAGGCTACGATCGCCAAACCGTAACTAGGGACGATCCCGTAGAAAAAATCCAGGATCGGTAACATCAAATTGTTGGAAAGAAACCCAATACCAAAGTCCATGCGTCAATAGTTAACCTAGCTGCTTGATTTTTTATACAAATTTTAACAATTTAGTTCCCCAGGTGGAACTTTTTCCTTCGATCTGATCTTTGCTCATTACCACCCATCAACACTCTCTAGCCTATCAGGTGAATTTGAAGTTACTGACCGATCACACCCGGCGGTCTTCCCTGTTTTTGAGCAATTTTTTCACTAATGTAGTCGTAAAGCTCTCGAAATCTCGGCAAAGCTCTTAGTTCCAGACGGTTACCATTTTTTAGGGTCAGCACCATATCTCCCCAGGCTCCCAGTCCCCTAGGCACTTTCGCCACACTGACAATTTCCGAGTACACCACATCAGTGCGATCGCGTCCCATCCATCCTCCAATCACAGAAACCCGGCGGTTAGTAATACGATAACGCAGCCACAGTGCCCGCACCACCGCTCCCACAGTCAAAGGCAGGCCGATAATTGTAAATCCGATCAGTAAATTTATAATCAGATCACCAATATGGGGCCCGCCTTCATAAAAGCTCTCCTCGCGAATGCCCATGTAAAACCTCTGCTTGTACTAACAACTTTTCTAATTCTCGCAGAATTTCTGCATAATTGCACTCGATCGCCGTTGGCTTCACCACAATCACCACATCCCAACCTGGCGAGATTTTTGGTAATAACTCTCGCAGTCCGGCTCTAATTTGTCGTTTGAGCAGATTTCGTCGCACCGCGCGCTTACTAACCTTCTGACTTATAGAAATACCAAACCGACTCGGTGGGTCTCCTGCATCTATCTCAGGCGGAACTAACCGTTTTAATGCTCTTAGGGTTAAATGAGCAGTTTTACGATGTAGTCCCCTAGTATAGACTGCCTTAAAATCTTTGGGAGCGCGCAGTCGATTTACTTGAGGCAACATTTCGATATTTATTAGTTATAGCAGTTGACACTTAGACCAGCGAGGGTGCATCACCGGGAATAGAACCTAGGGCTAATATCAATCACAGATTGAGTCTATGGTTTGCTTCTCAGGGTTTTGACCACTGCTATAACTATTCCCAAACTCAATTGACCATCTGCTGTGAGTTAACTCCCTTAAACAGATAACCGTGACCGTCCTTTTTGCCGCCGAGACCTAATCACTGCACGGCCATTTCTAGTCCGCATCCGTACCCGAAACCCAGATACTCTTTTTTTCTTACGGCTAGTTCCTTTGAGCGTTTGTTGAGCCATTTGTCTATCCTCCCACAATCAGTGTTAAAATCACAATCCCCTATTTTAGCACATACACCGGCTAAAATTAGAGACATCAGGCGGCGAGTCTAGGAGCCGTTGATGTGATGAACTCAACCGCCCCAGCAGATGTTAATCAATGCTCAGGACCCAAGTACCAACATAGCGCAACAGAGGCACATCACCGGGGCTGCGGACATTAGCATTAAAGTGGAACATCCCACCAAAGGTAGGATTTCTGACGTTGGAGATGACAATTTCCAAGGACTGTCCGGCTGGGATGGGTTCTTCGGGATAGATTTCAATAAAATTGTTTTCGGCATCCCAGATTACCTCCTCTAGGGGAATTGACTGATCACCGATACGAACTTCAATGCGATCTGGGTCAAATCTACCCTCGAAATGTTCAGGATAGGAAATCGAGATCAGAGCCACAGCCATATTTAGCTGTCTCGCCGGAATTCTTAATCTGTAGCGGTCCCAGCGACCAGAGCGGCCACTTTGTAGAAAGAAATTGAGCAAATTCGCCCTTTCCGGTCCACCAAACAAAGTGACACCCGGACCTGATTGCGCCCAAGCTAGGGTCGGAAAAGCTCCCAATAAAAAGCCAGTCATTGTCAAACCAGAAACTAGAGAACGGATTTTCATTGATACAAACTCCTGCGATAAGTGTAACGGCGGTAACAATTTGACTTATGGTTAAAGGATTATTTTTGACATAAAGACAAACCTAAGATATCAATCAATCGGAACAACTACGATTATGATGTCAAACTAGACACTCATTCTGGCACAATCATGATCATTGTGTCGAGTTGCTGTGGTAGCAGTGATTAGCTTGTTGTAGCAAAGGTTGCACATTTTGATTGGCTACTTCAACCCAGACGGCCAGAGAGGTGGGGTGCTGTAATATGGGATGCTTGTCATCAAAAAATGACAAATGTTCTGATGTGACGCACTTTCCCAAGGCAGATCAAATTTCGATCGCTATCATAGAATCCTGTAGGGGCGGGTTTAACTGTCAGCCCTCAATTATCACAAATAAGACTGCTAAACCCACCCAGAACGCGAAAAGATTTTGGTCAAGCCGTCGAAAAGGGACGGAATTTGAGATATAGGAGTTTTTGATGAAAATTGCGATCGCCAAAGAACTGAACGTTAATGAACGCCGAGTGGCCCTGATACCGGACGTAGTATCTCGTCTGGTCAAACAAGGCTTAGAGATTTATGTGGAAGCCGGAGCGGGAGAAGGGTCTTGTTTCTCGGATGCTCTGTATGAGGAAGCGGGAGCCCAAGTGATTACTGACTCAGCCAAGCTGTGGGGAGAAGCCAATATCCTGCTGAAAGTGAGCCCGCCACAAGAAGAGGAAGTTGGCAAAATGGCAGAGGGAGCAGTATTAATCGGATTTCTCAACCCGTTGGGAGAGCCAGATCTGATCCAAAAATTAAGCGATCGCCGGGTGACAGCTTTCAGTATGGAAATGGTCCCGCGTACCAGTCGCGCCCAAAGTATGGATGCCCTATCTTCCCAGGCTAATATTGCCGGATATAAGGCAGTTCTGATCGCGGCGGCGAATTTGCCTAAATACTTCCCGATGCTGACCACGGCGGCCGGAACTATCCGACCGGCTAAAGTGTTAGTTCTAGGGGCGGGGGTAGCCGGACTACAAGCGATCGCCACAGCACGGCGTTTAGGAGCGATCGTAGAAGCCTTTGATATTCGCCCAGAAGTCAAAGAACAAGTCCAAAGTTTGGGGGCTAAATTCGTAGATGTCACCCTAGACGAAGATACCGTCGCCGAGGGAGGCTATGCCAAAGAAATCTCAGAGCAAGCCAAACAACACACCCAGGAAGTGCTAACCCAGCACGTCGCTGCTTCTGATGTGGTGATTACCACCGCCCAAGTCCCCGGCAAAAAAGCCCCGGTTCTAGTCAACGCTAACATGGTGGCTCAAATGAAACCAGGTTCAGTGATTGTAGACCTAGCGGCCGAACAGGGGGGAATTGCGAGGGTTCAGAACCAGGTAAAAACATCCAGAAAAATGGTGTCACCATCATGGGACCCATTAACATACCAGGCTCCATGCCTGTTCATGCCAGCGAAGTATATGCTAAAAACCTCTCAGCCTTATTACAACTGATGGTAACTAAGGAGGGAGAACTTGATCTAAACTTCGCAGATGACATCCTCGATGGAGCCTGTGTTACCCACGGCGGCGAAATTCGTTCCCAACGGGTTAAAGAGGCTTTGGGAGTTCCTGTGGGTCAATAGTAAACACCACAGGCATCTCTAGCCTCTTTGTGAGGGGGAAACTGCGGTGGGCGGCCGGGTCACTGGGTAACAGTGACGAACAGCTAGACGCTTTCCAAGCTAGTAGAGGAAATGAGGAAATATTGAATGACAACAGAAACTCTGATTTCGGCTTTATTTGTTTTTGTCCTGGCATCATTTGCCGGGTTTGAGGTGATTACGAAAGTACCACCAACCCTACACACGCCCCTAATGTCTGGGGCTAATGCCATCTCAGGAATTGCGGTTTTAGGGGCGATTATTATTGCCGGAGAACAGGATTGGAACATCACGGTGATTCTGGGTATTGTGGCTGTGGTACTGGCTACTATTAATGTTGTGGGTGGCTTTTTGGTTACTGACCGGATGCTGCAAATGTTCAAGAAAAAGGAGGTTAAAGCATGATCGACTTTCTACCAACAGGCATTGAGTTAAGTTATTTGGTGGCGGTAACCCTGTTTTTCTTTGGTCTGAAAAAGTTGGGGTCTCCGGCGACGGCTCGCAATGGGAATATATTGGCATCTATTGGGATGTTAATTGCGATCGTGGCTACGCTTCTTAATCAGCAGGTTCTCAACTACGGCACAATTCTGATAGCGATCGCCATAGGTTCGGCTATTGGTGGCATCGCCGCCTATAAAGTCGAAATGACTGATATGCCTCAGATGGTCGGTTTGTTTAACGGTCTCGGTGGTGCCGCTTCTTCTATGGTGGCTGTAGGCGAGTTCTGGCGCTATTTAGCTACCTCTGATGCTCCCCCCCTACCAACTACTGTTACAGCGGTGTTAGGGGTTCTAATTGGCGGTGTCACCTTCACCGGCTCCCTCATCGCTTTCGCCAA
This sequence comes from Arthrospira sp. PCC 9108, assembly GCA_016745315.1. Taxonomy (GTDB): domain Bacteria; phylum Cyanobacteriota; class Cyanobacteriia; order Cyanobacteriales; family Microcoleaceae; genus Limnospira; species Limnospira platensis. The sequence continues at coordinate 6,525,319 of CP066886.1, read as the reverse complement.
ACTGCAAGGGATTATGAGTGGCTCTCCGATTCTGTTTCCCTTGCAACAACCCTTTAACCTAGCCCTGTTAATTAGCTTTGTTGGGGCAAGTGTTTATATCTGTGTACAACCCTTCAACGTCCCGGTTTTCCTGGCTTTAGTGGGCATTTCTCTGGTGCTGGGAGTGCTTTTTGTTATCCCTATCGGTGGCGGAGATATGCCGGTGGTGATTTCCCTGTTAAACTCATTCTCAGGGTTAGCTGCTAGTGCGGCGGGTTTTGTGGTGATGAATAACCTGCTGATCATTGCTGGGGCTTTGGTGGGTGCTTCTGGTATTATCCTTACGGTGATCATGTGTAAGGCGATGAACCGCTCGATTACCAACGTCCTATTTGCTGGGTTTGGTACAGGTGAAGGTACAGCGGCAGCGCCTAGCGCTTCTGGTGGTGCAACCAATCAGAGTGTTCGCAATATCGACCCGGAAGAAGGGGCGATGATGTTGGGGTATGCTCGTTCTGTGGTGATTGTTCCGGGTTATGGCATGGCTGTAGCTCAAGCACAGCACTCGGTTAAGGAACTGGTGGATATGCTAGAATCCTTGGGGGTGGATGTGAAATATGCAATTCACCCGGTGGCGGGACGGATGCCGGGACACATGAACGTTCTGTTAGCCGAGGCGAATGTTCCCTATCCGCAGTTGTATGATATGGATGACATCAACCCCCAATTTGAACAGACTGATGTGGCTCTGGTGATTGGGGCTAATGATGTGGTTAACCCGGCGGCGCGGGAAGATAAAAATAGCCCGATCTACGGAATGCCGATTCTGGATGTAGATAAAGCCAAGCATACTATTGTGATTAAGCGTGGTATGAGTACGGGTTTTGCTGGGGTTGATAATGATTTGTTCTACAAGGACAAAACTATGATGCTATTTGGCAGCGCTAAGGATATGGTTGCTAAGTTGGCTTCTGAGGTTAAACAACTCTAGGCTTTTCCAATAATTTCCGGTTCTACTGACATCCTTCGAGTCCCATGGACGGCGGGGGATGTCAGTCTGTATTGGGGTTTGATGTTAGGCTTCTCAGGAGTTCGGCTACGACGCGGCGATAGTCTGATGCTGCTTCTCTGGCATTTTTGCTGCGAGACCGAATAATGGAAACGCCTTCTAGGGGACAGCGTTCATGGGCTTTGTAGGAGCGAATAAAATTCTGGAAAACTGGAATACCTGATTCCCGCAAGGACTTTTGAGCCTCAAAAGCATCTCCAATACTGCGGGGGTCAACTTTGGTGAGCAGGACTTTATAATCAATGTTGATGGGGGCGACACGATCGCGTACAGTAGCCATTAAGGCTACTAAATCCATGGGTGCGGCTTGGCTGGGTAAAATTAGATAATCAGCTACCTGGACTACGGCGGCTAGGGATTCGGATTTCAAGGCTGGGGGGGTATCAACGACAATCATTTGGACTTGTTGAACTTTCCTTAACTGTTTCAGGAGACTAGGATTGGTTTCTTCTGAGACATCAAAGGGCATTTCTCCCTGTTCAACCCACCACATAGCGGAACCCTGGGGGTCTGTATCTACTAGGAGGGTGGAGAAGTTGCTCGAAAGTATAGCAGCGAGATTGACGGCGGTTGTGGTTTTACCAACTCCACCTTTCCCATTGGCGATCGCTAAAATTGTCGGCATTCTATCTGAATCGGATAACTTGCTTAGAAAACATAACACGAAAGGTGGTTTGGTAGCGAACAAGATGCGATCGCCTCCCCGTACCAGAAAGCCCCAAGATAGGGAGAACAAGCCTCTATTTTGGGGTTATGGGTTAAGTGGTCTGACGTTCAATCACGCCGCCACCTAGGAGCAAATCTTCGGAGTACCATACAGCCGCCTGACCAGGGGTAATTCCGAAAATAGGCTCATCAAAAATCAGTCGGACTCTGGTGCCAATTTGGGGGTCTGGTTCGGAAGATAAAGGAACCACGGTTACGGGTAATGGCTTACTGCGATAACGAATTTGTACCTCGGCGCGGATAGGTTCAGAGGGCGGCGCAATAGATACCCAATTAACGCGCCTAATGGTGCATTCGGTTTGAGTCATACGATCGCGATCGCCAACTACTACCCGATTTCGTCCGGGGTCAATACTCAGGACATATAATGGCTCAGGTGCAGAAATTCCCAAACCTCGGCGTTGACCGATAGTATAGTGGTGGATGCCATCATGTTCTCCTAAAACCCGACCTTCAGGATCGACAATTTCGCCTTTTTTCCCAGTAATATATTTATCCAAAAAGGCGCGCATAGAACCATTAGCCTCGACCAAACAGAGGTCTTGGCTTTCGGGTTTATCAGCAGTTTTGAGGTTATACTGAGCGGCGATGCGTCTAGTTTCGGATTTCGGGACTTCTCCGAGGGGAAAAACCACAGCGCCTAGTATATCCTGAGTTAAATCATAGAGAAAATAAGACTGATCCTTAGTGCGATCGACGGCGCGTTTTAACTGATGGCGATCGCATTGTGAATTATAGGAAACCCTAGCATAGTGACCAGTAGCGATGCGGTTAATATTTAACTCCGTAGAAGCATAACCCAGCATCGGGCCAAACTTAACGGCACGATTACACTGGGAACAGGGTAAAGGAGTAATCCCCGCCCCATATCCTTCGACCAAATAATCAATAATATGGGTTTGGAACAGATCGCGGCTATCGACAATATAATGGGGAATGCCAAGCTGTTCGCAGATATGGGCTGCATCCACCATACCCTCGGAACAGCATTGACCCTTACCCCGCATTAACCATAGGGTTAACCCCACCACCTCATATCCTTGGTGATGCAGAATAGCCGCGGCTGCGGAACTATCAACCCCTCCTGAAAGACCAACAACAATTTTTTGCATTTAAATTATCGCCTCTACCAATTCCACCCGTCGCGACACGACTAGACTATATGTTATCAGATCTAAAGTAGTAGTAGGCTCGCGCTCAGGGAAACTCCCCCACCGTCAAACCCTATAAACGGGGTTTCTGTGCTAAATATCGGTAAGGAAACATAGTTGTTGAGTTTCGTGGCGATCGCCAATTAAGTTTTAAGCAGGAGTGAATCGAATTGATAGCCATGACGAAACTATTTAATAGTACCGCCTCCGCCCTCTGTTACTCAATTATTTACGATCGCACCCCCACGGAGGAAACCCGCGAATTTTATCATAATGATGTCGTGCGATTTGTCCTCGAACAACATCGCCGAATGCCGGATTATCTGCAATTTCCCATCTGGCTATTAACCGTTATTTTCGACTGCTGGGGATGGCTAAACGCCTCACCCTTTCATCGTCAACCCCACCAGCTTCGTCGCCAACAAATCGAAGCCTGGAAAAATTCCCCTTTTAGTCCCTGTCGGGATTTGATGCGCTTTTATGAGAGTTTAGTGGTACTGTGTTGGCAATCTTTGGTTAATTCCAATCAATGCGATCGCCATGTTTGAACCCCAGTCCTGTGAAATTGCCGTCATTGGTTCCGGTCCTGGAGGTGCAATTACCGCCTGTTTATTAGCCGAAGCCGGACGGGATGTGCTACTTATCGAAGAAGGGGCTTTTCTTCCCCTAGAGTCCTGTGCGCCCTTTTCCCAGGAAGAAATGGTGCAGAAATATCGCCATGGCGGGTTAACAGCAGCCCTAGGAACCCCCAAAGTGCAATATGTCGAAGGTCGCTGTGTGGGGGGAGGTAGCGAAATCAACAGCGGGCTGTACCATCGAACCCCGCCGCAGGTATTGGAGAGGTGGCGGACTGAGTTTCAGGTGGAAGGTTTAGGGGATGCTGACCTATTACCCCATTTTCAAGCCTGCGAAGAGGCTGTTACTGTCTGTCCCCTACCGGGAAAACCCCCCGCCGCCTCTCTGAAACTCCACCAAGGGGCTATCAAGTTAGGCTGGGAGTCCCTAGAAGTGCCGCGCTGGTTTCGCTATGAAACCCAGGATGACCCGAATTTGCCACCCAAGGGAAAGCGCCAGTCAATGACTAAAACCTTTATTCCTCGCGCGTTACGGGCGGGGTGTAGGTTGCGCTCAGAGACGCGAATTAACCGAATTGGTCGCCGGGGTCAAAAGTGGACTCTGTGGGCTAATACGGGCGAAATTGAGGCGGAAACGGTGTTTATCTGTGGCGGGGCTATCCAAACCCCGGCTTTGTTGCGGCGCAGTGGGATTACTGAAAATATTGGTAATTCTCTACAACTGCATCCGACGGTTAAGGCGATCGCCCAATTTTCCGAACCTGTTAACGCCCTTGATATGGGGGTTCCCGTCCATCAGGTTAAGGAGTTCGCCCCCCGGTTCAGTTTTGGCTGTTCGATTAGTTCCCCCCCTTACCTGTCGGTGGGAATGGTGGATCATCCTGAGTATATGGGGGAGGTACACCGCCACTGGGAAAATATGGCGATTTATTATGCCATGATTACCGCCTCCGGTCGGGGGTCGGTGCGTACTCTCCCCGGTTTTCGCGATCCTTTGGTGCGCTATCGCCTCACGGGTGAGGATTTGCGGGATTTGGGTGACGGCTTGCGGAAGTTGTCTCAACTGCTATTTGAGGCGGGGGCGATCGCCGTTTATCCCAGTTTGTCGGGGTTTGGGCGGTTGAAGGGAGACGATGGCGATCGCATCCCCGAAATTCTCCCGGCGGCGAGTACCAATTTGATGACGGTTCATCTGTTTTCTTCCTGTCCTATGGGGGAAAATCGCCGCCTTTGTGCGGTCGATTCCTTTGGCAAAATTCATGGCTTTGACAATCTTTATATTGCTGATGGAAGTCTGTTATGTACCGCCCCTGGCGTGAATCCTCAAGGGTCGATTATGGCGATCGCTCGACGGAATGCGTTAAAATTTTTAGACCAACTTTAGCCGGTCAACAATTGCCAACTGCCAAAAATGTTCTGATTTATGCCATCAATAATGTTGTCAATTCCCCGGAAAATAACAATTAGATCAACCACAGCACTCTACCTGATTCCGGTTTTAATTTTAATTGCTTTTGTGATTATCTACGGCGTGAGAGTTCCCCTCTGGGATGAATGGGCGATCGCCGCCATCTTTGAGAAAATAGCCCAGGGAAAAGCTGGGTTAAGTGATTTTGCCGAAATCTACAATGATCATCGCTACTTTTTCCTGAGATTAATTGTCGTCCCCTTGGCATTTATTTCCGGTTGGGAGAAGATTTATGAAATCTTGATTGGGGTGTTATTTGCTATCCTCAACGGAATTTTTATTGTCAAAATTTCTCGCCAATGCTATCCAGATATTTCGCACTCCCAAAGATTCCACATTATTAATGGTCTATCCTGGCTGATTCTGTTTTCCCTCGTGCAGTATCAAAATTGGCTGTGGGGATTGCAATTGGGGATATTTCTAGTTAATCTGTGTGTGACAATTTCTCTCTGGGTTCTCAATTCACAACAGCCCCAGCACCAAAAAAGCCTAATTTGGGCGACTCTACCCATGATGATTGCCAGCTTCACATTAGCCCAAGGTATTATAGGATGGTTGGCGATTTTACCCACAGTTTTTTTAACTAATACCACCATCAAATCAGGATTAAAAAATAGCCTGATATGGCTAGGATTATTTGGAATTACTACCGCCGTTTATGTGATGGGATATAATCGGGATAATCCCAGCAATTTTAACCTTTTGTATCTGCTCAATCATTCCGTATTTTGGGCGCGTTTTTTCTTGATACTATTGGGAGCCCCTCTCGGTTTCTATTCCGTGCCAATAGCCAATATTTTGGGGGTTTTGGTATTATTCAGCTTTGGGGGTGCGATCGCCTGGGGATATCAAAAAAACGGGTTCCAATTTTTACAAACCGTCGCCCCCTGGATTAGTTTAGCATTGTTCGCCTTACTATTTGCCGCCATTACCACTTTTGGCAGGGCTGAAGCCGCATTTACCGATTTAGGCTTAGATTTTGCTTTAGGTTCCAGATATACCAGCAATTCCCTATTTTTGTGGGTAGCAGTGTTACAAATTGGCTTATATTTCCCTAATCGAGAACTTCCCGTTATCCCATGGAAACGGGGATTAACTGGTGTAGCCATATTGATAATTTTTCTAACCGCAATTAATTCGGTATACGCCATTAAAGAAGGTCAATTCTATCGACGAGTTTCTAACCATATCACAAGCTGCTTAAACGTGATCCAAGTTTGGGACGATCGCTCTCCTAACTGCTGGCAATGGTTTAAAATTATCCCCTCTCGCGATCGCTTTAAACAAACAGCGATGGTCTTAAATGATTTAGGATTTATCGATAGTCCTAACCTACAATTTATCAAGAGTTCCGAAAATTATGGTGCGATCGTCTGGGATAATTCCCCAGGTGTGTTTTCCCAAAACCATCAAAATGGCTGGATTCTATTAACCGGAGAGTTACAACTTAATCCCCAGCTAGTTGATGACAATAATCAGCTTTTGATACTTTCCAAGTCCTCAGAAACCACAGCCATTGCTTACTCCGAAATCAACCAAAATATGTGGCGGGCTGCCATAGAAACAGCCGTTTTTAATCTGTATCAAAACACATCAATTCAGGCCTGGATCAGGGTAGGGGAATCGGCAGAATTACTACCTTTGGCTGGAGAAACTCAAATTAAAGTAATTCTTGATGGCATCCCTAACCCCCGCTTTAACCGCCAACCTGAAACCATTTACGGCTATATTAATCCCCCCCTCGCCACCTTAACTTTAAACCCCGGCGATCGCTTTATGGTAGACGGTTGGGCGGCGTTTGGCGATCGCGACCAACAACCTGATCGCGTCTTTTTTTCATATAACGACCAGGACTTTTTCTTCGCCGACACAGAAATTAACATACAGACCCCCGATATTGTGCAACATTTTAACAGCGATCGCTACTCAAAATCCGCTTGGATCGCTGAACTTTCCGCCCCAGATATTCCCCCCGGAGAAACCACTATTCACGCTTGGGTTTATGATCCTGATAGGGGGGAGTTTGTCACCCTACAACGAGAAATTACGTTAATTATTCTCTCAGAAGACCAAGGAGGAAACCATGAGTGATCTAGTTTTAGTTACAGGCGCTTTAGGCTGGTTAGGATTCAGTTTAGTTAAAGCCTTAGTTAAAGGACTCCCAGATATTGAGGCTTTTTCCCAACCCAGAAATAATCTGATGATTCGCTGTCTAATTTTACCCGGTCAAAACCCCGAAAGTCTCACCAACCTCTCCGATAAAATTGAAGTGATTGTCGGCGATTTACGGAATCCCCAAGACTGCGATCGCTTTTGTGAAAATGCGAACCATGCCATTCTCTTTCATACCGCCGGAATCATTCACCCTCCGCGCGTTTCCGAATTTTATCATATTAATGTCAACGGAACCCAAAACCTGTTAAATTCCGCCGTCACCAATCGCGTCAAAAGGGCCGTGATTGTCTCTTCTAATTCTCCCTGTGGTTGCAATCCTCACCCTGATCATCTATTCGATGAAAAATCCCCCTACCATCCCTATATGAATTATGGCAAATCCAAAATGCTGATGGAATTAGCCGTTATGTCCATGCAGCAATCAGGGAAAATAGAAACCGTTATTGTCCGTCCGCCCTGGTTTTACGGCCCCAACCAACCCCCCGACAAACCCTATTTTTCCAAATGATTCGGGATGGAAAAGGTCCCATTGTGGGAGATGGAAATAATTTGCGATCGATGGCTTATATCGACAATCTCTGTCAGGGACTTTTGCTATCAGCCGAATCCGAAAAAGCCAACGGTCAAACCTACTGGATAGCCGATAATCGCCCCTATTCCATGAATGAAATTATCGATACAGTCGAGAAACTCCTAGAATCCGAATTTAACCAAACTTGCGCCCACAAACGTTTAAAATTACCCGGAATTACCGGAGATATCGCCACCTTAGTAGATGGCACTTTGCAGAGTTTAGGATTATATCAGCAAAAAATTCATGTATTATCTGAAATGAATAAAACCATCGCCTGTTCAGTTGCCAAAGCCCAACGAGAATTAGGCTATTCTCCCAAAGTTTCCCTAGAAGAAGGGATGCGTCGTAGTCTTAAATGGGTGTTCGATAATTACGGAGGAATTGATAACTAATGGCTGATTATATCATCGTCACCGAGGGATTAACCGCTACAGAAGCCACTGCAGCCGTCGATAACTTATCCCCTTATTTTAAAGCAGTAATCTGTCAGTTAGCCGCCGATGCTGAACCCAATTCTCGCGTGTTTGTTGCCCCTGGTAATCCCTTCGGACATTCCCAATCTGAGGAAGATTATGCAGGGGAATTTCTCCAGCAATTGCGCCCAGATTTACAGGTTTTGGTTCCCCAAAATGTCCGAGATAAAACCTATTTAGATACCTTTGATAATGCGCGGGTATTGCGTTATTGGTTAAAGCAGGAAAAATATTGGCCCCTAGAGTCAGTAATTTTATACTGCAATAAACCCCACAGTTTCCGAAGTCGGATAATGTTTAAATCCTGCGATTTTCCCGTGCAAAAAGTAGTAGGTTGTCGTCCAGAAAAGGTTGATAATTCTATGGCGATCGCCCCCCGATTATGGTTTTATAATTATCCGCCGATCCAATTCCTTTACGAATTGGCGACATTAGTTTACGATGCTGGCAGAGTCATTATTTGGAAGGTTAGCGGTAGTCCATGAAACATCTGGTAACAGGGGGTTCTGGCTTTTTAGGAAATCTGATCGCCCGTCGGTTGTCGCAACGGGGAGAAGAAGTCAAAATACTTGATATTTGGGAAGATCCCACTCGCCCCCAGGATATTGAATATATTAACTGCGATATTCGCGATCGCCAAGGTGTCGCCGCCGCCATGAAAGGCGTTGATATCGTTCATCATAATGTGGCTTTAGTCCCCCTTACCAAGTCGGGAAAGAAGTTTTGGGAGGTGAATGTCGAAGGGAGTCGTATCGCCGCTGAGGAAGCCGCTCAAGCCGGGGTGAGCAGTTTTATTCACATGAGTTCTAGTGCCTTATTTGGCGACCCTCAATGTCCCATTACTAACCAAACTCAACCCCAGCCGGTGGAAATTTACGGACGCGCAAAATTGGCGGGAGAATTAGCAGTCCGTCAAGTTTGCGATCGCCAAGGTTTACCCTTAATTGTCATCCGCCCTCGGACTATTTTGGGCGAGGGAAGGTTAGGCATTTTTCAGATTCTATTTGAGTGGATTAAAGAAGGGCGAAATGTCTACGTTATCGGGGATGGAAATATCAAATTCCAGTTTATTCATGCTCTGGATTTAATGGACGCTTACCTATTAGCCTTGGATTTAGGGAAACCGGGAATTTATAATGTCGGAAGCGATCGCTTTGGCACTCTGCGGGAAGGTTTGGAACATTTAATTAGCTATGCGGGTACTGATTCTCAGGTAAAAAGTCTCCCCACTACCTTGACAATTGGCACCTTGAGACTATTAGATATTGTCGGTTTAAGTCCCCTCGCACCCTGGCATTATCTCACCTATCATAAAGAGTTTTATTTCGATGTTCAACCCCTGTTAAATTTGGGCTGGCAACCCCAATACTCTAATGATGAAATGTTCCAGGAAAGTTACGATTGGTTCCAGCAAAACTATGATAAAATTCAGGCAGAAAAAGCAGGTTCCGCGCACCGTAAACCAGTTAAAGAAAAAATTCTTTGGTTGCTCAAACAGTTGTCTTAACTGTTATAATTATCATATCCGGCTGAATCAAGGGGTGTAATTAAACCTAAATTTCCTATGAAAATTAAACCGAAATATGCTAGAGTATCTAATCCCAATTCTGCGGAAGTTTCCCCAGACAAATCGGGGGGAATTGGGGATATAATCAAGCTACTGCGTCCCCACCAGTGGACTAAAAATCTGTTCTGTTTGGCGGGGGTAATTTTTGGGGGTCAGTTAGGAGAAATAAATGCGATCGCCAACGGCATTTTAATGGTCGTCCTGTTTTCCATGATGGCATCAGCCGTCTATATTTTCAACGACATTCAAGACATCGATCGCGATCGCCAACATCCCAAAAAGCGATTTCGTCCCCTCGCCAGCGGACGGGTACAATTAACAACCGCCAGAGCGATCGGCATCTTTTTAATCACCCTTTCTCTCATCGGTTCTTACCATCTGGGAATCCCCACCTTTTCCTGTCTCTTATTGTATGCAATTAACAATGTCGCCTATTCCCTAAAACTCAAAAATATTCCCCTTTTTGATGTCAATTGTATCGCCTTCGGTTTCGTCCTCCGTCTCCTCGCCGGAATTTACGCCGTCGGAGACACCCCCACCGCTTGGATTACCCTTTGTACCTTCTTTTTAACCCTATTTCAAGGTTTCGCCAAAAGGCGATCGGAACTCCTCTCTCTCCTCCACAAACAAAACCCCATCGAATCCCTAGAAGAATTATCCCCAGACTCCCTGTATCCCACCCCAAAACAGTCATATATCCAACTATTTTATCAACGCGGTCAAAAGAATCAACAGCGCCCGGTTTTATGCCATTATACCCTACCCTATCTCGACTCTTTGATTAACAGTACAGCCACCATGACCATCATGTGTTATTCTCTATTTACCATCAGTTCCGGTAAAAACACTTCCTTAGTCATCACCGTTCCCATTGTCTATTATGCAGTAATGCACTACAAACGGATCGTCACAGTTTTAGCAGCCGGAGAAGAACCAGATCGCATTTTAATCGAAGATAACAGCATTAAAATCAGCCTATTTCTGTGGCTAGTTTCCTATTTAGCGATCGTCTATTTTGACCTGCATATTTTTCTTTAATATCACCCATGCTAGAAACCCGATTTCTTTAGATTGCCGAGGGTGATCAATCTGTTGTATAATTAGTTAGCTGTAAATCAGGTTTGGGAATTATGGCTAAATGTCCAATCTGTGAAACCAAATACACAGAAAACGAGGTCGAAACCTGTACCGTATGCGGTTATGACCTGACCTCGCTAATTACAACTGCCATAGGGGAACCACCCCCGTCAGTAATTTCCAACACGCCACTATATTGGCGGTGCCCCCTCGAATGGTCGAGTGTGGAATGGTCTGCATATCTATGTTGAAAATTTAGTTAACCTTTTGGAATCCAGAGACAAAAGGGTGGTGCGGGGCGGTTCGTGGTGCAGCTTTCCGGGTTACTGTCGTTGTGCCTACCGCGACTGTATTGACCCGGCAGACAGCAGTTACGGTTTCCGGGTGTGCTGTTCCCTCCCGGAGACTCTTCGCCCTTAACTATATTACCCTGTTTTACTGTGATCAGTGTTATCCGCTATGCAAGCCTTAACCATAAAAACTCTGTGTTCTGAAGCCGAAAGATTTTCCATCTTAGAATCTCAACATCTATAACCTTCACTTTATGGAATTACAGATGGTAAAAAGGTAGGGACTTACTTAGAGCAAAAATTTAGACACTACCTCAAAAATAATTATGATTTTAGAGAAGGAAATTCAGCCATTGGTATTGATTTCCCGGAACTTCAAGTTGATATGAAAGTGACGAGTATCAAACAGCCTCAGTCATCCTGTCCTTTCAAGTCAGCTAGACAAAAAATTTTTGGTTTAGGATATTCTCTATTAGTGTTTGTTTACGACAAACTAGATCATCATGACAATCAAACTGCTAATCTAAAGATTCTGAATGTGATCTATGTGCAATCAGAGAAAACAGCCGATTTTCAAATGACTCGCGGGATTCGTGAAATTTTGCACAATGAAGGAAATGTTGATGATTTAATTGCGTTTATGTGGGATAGAAATCTCCCCGTTGATGAAATTGAAGCCATAAATATTGCCGAAGAAATCATGGCTAATCCTCCTGAACTTGGGTTTTTGACAATTTCCAATGCTTTACAATGGAGATTACAGTATAGAAGAGTGATTGAACGTGCAGGTCAAGAAGATGGTATAATTACCGTTTATCGTTTTGAGTAGCCATGTCCGTTATCAAAAGCAAATTAACAATAGAATATGGAGATTTTCAAACTCCTATAGAGTTAGCGGAACGAATTTGCCAAAAATTGTCAAGTTTAGGGGTTAATCCAGATTTGATTGTGGAACCCACCTGTGGTGTCGGTAATTTCATTGTGGCATCGATTCAACAGTTTAAGTCGGCTGCAAAAATTGTCGGATTAGAGATTAACCCTGATTATATTAAAGCAGCTAAAAATAGTCCAATTATTAAACATGATCAGCGAGTTATTTTGCACCATGGAGATTTGTTAAATTTCCCGTTGTCAAACTTGGAACAGTCGGGGGAAATCTTGGTTATAGGTAATTTGCCTTGGATTACCAATTCACAACAAGGGTTAATATCGGGTAATAATTTGCCGCAAAAAAGCAACTTTCTCGGATATAAAGGATTAGATGCTTTAACTGGAAAAAGCAATTTTGACCTATCGGAATGGATGCTTATTCAAATTATTGAATGGTTGCAGAATTATGAACATAGCTATCTGGGGATGGTTTGTAAAACTTCTGTTGCCAGAAAAATTTTATACTATTTGCACGATCGCCAAAAAAATGTATGTCAATTTTCCACCTATAGAATTGATGCTAAAAAGTATTTTAATGCGGCGGTTGAATCATGTTTTGTATTCTGTGAATTTTCGGGTAAATTAAAACGCTATTTTTGTGATATTTTCCCCAGTCTGGAAAGTGCAGATTTCCAGAGGATTGGTTTCTCTCATAATCGGCTGATTGCGGATATGGTCACTTTTCAAAAACTGAGTTTTCTTTATTCCGAAACTCAGCCCTTGATTAAATGGCGATCGGGAATTAAACATGATTGTGCCAAAATTATGGAACTTCGTCAAGTTAATAATGATCTGGTGAATGGTTGGGGAGAAAAAGTTAACCTGGAGGATGATTATATTTTTCCACTTTTGAAAGGTTCAGATATTGCTAATGGGAAGATTAGCCAAACTGATAAATATGTCCTGGTTACTCAAAAATCTCTGGGTGAAGACACAGCTTTAATTAAACACCATGCGCCCCAAACTTGGAATTATCTTGAACAGAATGCGGCGAATTTAGATGGTCGCCAAAGCAAAATTTATCAAAATCATCCTCGTTTTGCTATTTTTGGGGTAGGAGACTATACCTTTAAACCTTGGAAAATCGCGATTTGTGGGCTTTACAAAAAACTAGAGTTTCAATTGATAAGTCCCCTGAAGGGAAAACCTGTTTTATTTGATGATACGGTTTATTTTTTGAGCTTCGACACTGAACCGGAGGCGATCGCAGTATTTCAAATACTCACTTCTGCTGAGGCGATCGCTTTTTATAATTCACTGATTTTCTGGGATGAAAAAAGACCCATCAAAACCAGCATTCTCAATTGTTTAAATTTACATCCGAGGCTATCACCCCTGCTAGAAACCCGATTTCTCAAAGAAACCCGGTTTCCTTCCCCCCACCATGTAGATAGACGAGGAATTGGGGGGGGAATTGGGGGGGAATTAGTTAGTAGCTTCGCGGACTGTTTGAAGGTGATTGAGACTTTCTTGATTAATAGCGATCGCCACATCTCCTTGATTATCAAAACCAGATACCCGTTGGACCCGTCCCAAAAAAATCGGTTCCGAAACCCCAGGTTGAGGGTGAACAATAGTTCTAGCGCGGATAACTAAAGGCATTTGTCCTGCGCCGCCGCGACCGGGTGAATACAGGTCACTAGCAGCCTGTTGGAGAGTCGCCTCTAGTTGAGTCTCAGTAATATCTGGAGCCACAGCAATCACAATTTGACGAGCGCCATCATCAAACACCCTAGTATAGCGGACGGCTCCAGGAATTTCAACCCGCTGAAATAATCCCAACCCCAAAGCGAAAACGCCGCCAGCGAGGACTCCGGTAAAAGCAGTTATCCCCACTAGGCGAAAACGAATGCCCCAGTTTAGCACAAAAGCCACAACAGTTAATGCCGCGAAAGCCAGGGTAGCGATACCCAGCCACTTAGAAAAATCGAGTAATTCAGGGGTAGTCAACATGGTAAGTCCTGTCCGAGACCAAAAGATTAATAAACCGTCATCTATCAACTGTTAATCATCAACGCTCACCTGTCAAGGCTTTTTCATAATCAGAAAATAGGTATTCATTTCCCCCTTTCCTTTCACGTCAATGAGACCTCTGGGTTCAAACTCATAACCATGGCGAAGACGTTGATAGGTAGTTTCAGTCACTTGAATTTTCCCCGCCAACCCATGAGACTCCATGCGGTTAGCAGTGTTGACAGTATCCCCCCACAAATCATAAGCAAATTTGCGAGTTCCAATCACCCCCGCCTCTACCGGACCCGTATTGATACCCATTCTCATAGTCAGAGTTTCCCCTGGTTTGAGGGTAAAATTTACCACAATCTTTTGCATTTCCAAAGCCATATCAGCGATCGCCTCGGCATGGTCTGGTCTTGGGGTAGGGAGTCCCCCCACCACCATATAAGCATCACCGATAGTTTTAATCTTTTCGAGTCCGTAATTTTCAGCCAACTGGTCAAAAGCCGAAAAAATTTGATTAAGAATTTCCACCAATTCAGCCGGGGAGAGATTAGCCGAGAGTGTAGTAAAATTGACAATATCAGCAAATAATACAGTCACATCAGCGAAACTATCAGCGATGGTACTTTCTCCCTGTTTTAACCGTTGTGCGATCGGTGCAGGAAGGATATTGAGCAATAACCGTTCCGACTTTTGTTGTTCCGCCGCCAACTTTTGCAGATAGGCTTGTTCTTGGTCTCGCAGGCGTTTTTTTTCTAAACAAGCATTAATTCTAGCCCGCAGTAGAACATGATTAAAAGGTTTAGATAGATAATCCTCTGCACCGAGTTCAATACACCGAACAATGCTATCAATATCATTAACCGCCGAAATCATAATCACGGGAATATGGCGCAATTGGAGATCTGCCTTGAGGGACTCCAGCACCTGATAGCCGTTCATTTGTGGCATCATAATATCCAACAATACCAGATCCAGGGGTGTCGATCGCATAATTTTCAAGGCTTCAAAGCCATTAGAAGCCACCAGCACATCGTAACCTTGTTTTTGTAAACGTCGAGCCAACAGGTCACGATTGATTTCATTATCATCAACGATCAATACAAGATCCGGGTTACCATTCATCTAAACTTAGAACTGACAGATGGATATCACGAAGTCGCCTTATTTTTCAGGTGAGTCTCAATTTTCTCAAGTAAGCGGGGGAATTCCACTGGTTTAGTGTCATAATCATCACAGCCAGCAGCGAGACATTTTTCGCGATCGCCAGCCATAGCATGGGCTGTGAGGGCAATCACTGGAATTTCCTTAGTTTTAGTATCTGCCTTAATTTCGCGGGTCGCCTGCCATCCATCTTTAATGGGGAGACTCATATCCATTAAAATCAAATCCGGTGCTTGTGTTTGGGCTAAATTGACCCCTTCTGCCCCATCTTCAGCAATTAAGACATCATAACCCTTCCGACTCAAGCGCCTTTTGAGCATATCGCGATTCATTTCATTATCTTCTACCAATAGAATCTTAGCCATGATCTAATTTTAAGGTTGAGGGTTTTACCAGTTATCTTTTCTGAAAAAGCCAGGAAACTACCCAGTTAATTCTCGCTCAAACAGCCTTCAGTATAAGCATCAACTGCTGAATACTCTTCTGGATCTTGGGTTGTAGCGATCGCCTCTGAGGTTTTCACCTTGACTCGGGTAGGGATGACCACCTTAAAGGTTGACCCTTCTCCCAGTGTACTCTGTACTTGAATATTACCTCCCATCATTTGACAGAAGCGATCGCTAATAGCCAGTCCCAAACCAGTTCCCCCATAGCGTCGAGTCGTCGAGGCATCCCCCTGGGTAAATGGCTGAAACAGTTGTTCTTGTTGTTCGGCACTCATACCGATTCCCGTATCATGAACTTTAAATTCTACGACCGAACCCGACTCTTGGCTATAGGGGAGGGAGGATACACGAGAGACCTCTATCTTAATTTTCCCATCAGTTGTAAATTTCGCAGCATTACTGAGCAAATTCAGTAAAATCTGTCTAACCTTAGTCACATCAGCATACATAATCCCGATATTGTCAGGACAATCGACGGTGAGGGTGTTATTATTTTTTGACATCAGCGGTTGAGCCGTACCCATAACACTTTCTAGGAGACCCGAAACATCAAAAGCCTCTACAAACAGGTCCATCCGCCCCGCTTCAATTTTAGAGATATCCAGGATATCATTAATCAGAGTCAGTAGATTTTTGCCCGCAGTATAGATCCGTTCTAGGTCGGGGACAATATCTTCATATCCTAGTTCTTCGGCTTCCTCCAATAAAATCTCGCTATAGCCGATAATGGCATTGAGGGGAGTACGCAATTCATGGCTCATATTAGCCAAAAATGTACTTTTTGCCCGGTTAGCGGTTTCGGCGGCTTCCTTGGCGCGTTCTAAGGCTTCTGCTGCCCTTTTTCCTTCGGTGATATCTTCGACAGTTCCTTCATAACAAACCAGTTCCCCGATAGCGTCAAAAACGGCTCTGGCATTTTCCGAAATCCAGATAGTTGTCCCATCTTGCCGATATACTTGAGATTCAAAGCCTGATATAACTGAACTTTTGGCGATCGCTGCTACAAATTCCGCCCGTCGGGTAGGTTTAACATAAAGCTGGGTGCTAACATCGGTCAAATTGGCGATTAAATCCTCCGGTGAGTCATACCCCAAAATCCTAGCTAAAGCCGGGTTAGCGCTAATATAGCGACCGTCTGGGGTAGTTTGACAGATACCCTCAGCCGCGTTTTCAAAGATACTGCGATATTTAGCCTCTGTTTGTCGTAGCACTTCTTCCGTGCGTCGCCTTTCGATAGTGTTAGAAAACATTTCTCCCACCATTTTCAGGAGGCTAATAGTATCGGAAGATAAGGTATCCAAAGAACTGAGGCTATCAAAGCGCAAAAAGCCTACTAAAGATTTGCGACAGACCAGAGGAATAATCGTCAGAAATTGCAGTTGATGCTGGATATATTCTGGATGTTCATAACCGACCAATCCAGTATCTTGATGGAATTTTTCTAGAGATTGCAGATCCTTAATAATGTCCCCAGACAAATTGGCTGATTTAATATGGACAACCTCATATTTTTTCAGCCATGAAATAATCCCAGGAATCACCTGGGGATTAAGTTGATTTGATGTGACCTTGACTTGATTTTTAACCACCGAAACCAGGTCTAAGGGTTCATTGTCGGATGACTCAGATACCAGGTTATTTTCGGCTTTAATAGACATCAAAGTAGAGCGCCAGTCGTAGATAGATTGGCTTTGATGTTCTGGGTCAGAAAATAGATAAATATAGCTTCTATCTACTCCGATAAAATTGCTGATTTTTTGTAAGGATTCTTGAATACCCGCATCAACTTCCTCGGTATTTAGACTAATAAAATAGGTGGATAGATTCGTGATGAGCTGTTCAAATTCTACCCGATTTTGCAGGGCTTTTTCGACTCTTTTTCGTTCGGTAATATCCCGGAAGCTCCAAACCCTACCCACCAGTTTATTTCCGACTTTAGAAGGGTGAGAATACACCTCAAAAATCCGCCCATCTTTAAATTCCACCACATCGTATGTAGGGATGTAGGGTTGGGCGGACAGTTGCATGATAGTTTTCAGAAACTGGGGGGGGTTTTTCAATTGTCGCATCACAAAAGCTAAAGTTGAGCGATTTTGATGAGGGTTAAGGAATGATTCGGGTACCTCCCACATTTGCACAAACTTTTGATTAAAATGGCAAACTTGACCGTAGCGATCCAGGGCTAAAATTCCCGCGTCCGTTGAGTCAAAAGTGGCTTGTAACATGGACAGAGAACGGGCGGCTTCTTGTTCGGCTTGTTGGCGATCGCTAATATCAAAAAACACTAAAACGGTTCCCACCCAAGCATCATTTTCTACAATCGGGTTGAGAATGTAGGAAACTGGTAAAAATTGACCATCACGACAGGCTAAATAATCTTGCTTAGATTTAGGAGGTGCTAACAGGTTTTCCGGGGACGGGGAACATTTCTGACTTAGGTGAGATGGAAATTGCTGGGGAAATTGTTGTAAATGGGGAGCAATCAATTTAAACAAATCTTGACCGGCGAGTTCGGACTCAGACCAGCCCAAAAGTTGTTCGGCTTTGGGATTCATCGATAGGAGATTTCCCTGAGCATCTAATATACATAATCCCGCACCGAGGGAACCAATTACCGCCTGGAGGCGATCGCGTTCTGCTTCTAACCGCGCTTCTGACTGTTGGCGTTGACGTTCATATTTTTCGAGCATTTCCTCCGAAGAAAATGTCAGAGTTTGCGCCGCCAAATCCCGTTGTTGATCGGCGGCGCGATAACTGGAACTAACCTTTTTTAAAAACTCCCGCCAAGCCTTGGGGTCTGATGGCGGCGTGTCCATTTGAAAGCCGATTTCTTGGAGTTGTTGTTGAAGCAGAGGGTGGATCATGGTTCATAATTCAAAAATGGGGACTTATGCTGATGCTAGGTGAGAAATCAAGGAGAGTCTAAATTTGAATCTAAGATTACCCCAGAGGGATGGTCTGAGACAGAGCCTTGGGGGTAAGTTAGTTGTTGTTCGGCTAGGCGTTTGGGTTCCAAATACAAGTTTTCCACTAAGGCTGCAATTCCCGCACACCAAGGGGGAACTATCAACGCCCCAATTAGCCCTAAAAGCTGCACCCCTGCTAACACTGATAAAAGCTGATATAGGGGGTGTACACCTACTGAAGACCCCACCAATAAGGGATCGAGAACGTAGGTTTCCAGGTTCTGCACGATTACATACAGTAGTAACACCCAAAAAAATAAAAATCCACCTTTGGCTAGGGCTACCACGAGGGCGGGAATTGCTCCTAAAATTGGACCTAGGAAGGGGATTAAATTGGTAAACCCGGCGATCGCACCCAAACCTAGAGCATAGTCTTTTAGCCCTAAAAATCCTAAACAGGTAGTAATGCTCACCCCTAATATGGCAGATACAATTAATCTGCCTCTAATATAACTGCCGATGCGACGACCTACGGGCACAGCTTGGGCGGCTAGGCGATCGTTCCACGGGTATGGGAACAATTGTACAAAACTTTTGACCAGAGTTTTGCTATCTGCTACCATATAGCCGGAGACGAATAGTGATAGAATCAGACTAAATACCCCTCCGACAATACCTCTGGTGATTCCGTAGGATCTGAGAATTAATTGCTGAGATGAGCGGATGACCCAGTTGGTCAGGGATTGGGTATCTACTAGGCGATCGATTAAGGCGGGGATATCTTCCCCCAGACTGCTGGCGATATTACTGACTAGATCGAGGCTGCGTTCGGCGAAAATTGGCAACTGGCGCACTAACAGGTTAATTTGATCAACGACACTCGGACCGATGATTAAACCTAATCCGGTAATGCCACCAATTAGGGTTAAATATACTACAATCACGGCTAACCAGCGGGGCATTTTCAGGGATTGCACCCAGTTAACTAAGGGAATGATGGAGGCTGCTAATACTACTGAAATCATGATCAGGATAATTAATCCCTGAAGTTGCCATAATAAAACTAATAGTAAAACAGAACCAATAATCAAGGGAACATTGGAAACTGACAGGGTGATATGTCTTTCCTGTCTGGGAGGGTTTTGTTCGCTCATCTTAGCGGTTAATTGTGTGAGTTAATCACAGATAAGGGGTTGACAGTGTTTTGATTTTAGTAGATTTCTGAACTAGATCGCCGCTGTCTGGGTGATTATTCTTGAGTCGCCGTAAATCCGGGAACTTTTGACGATCGATTCATGATCGATATAGTATCTACTAGCACTATTATATTTGAGAACCTATTTGGCTCTATGAGATTTCATTTGGAAGGATGGCCGTTTGCACCTAATTGTTATGCGATCGCTACTTATTTTATCTTGAAAGAACTTTTGAGGCGATCACATTTACAGGTTTCCTATCAAGCCAATTCCTCAGCTAGTCGTGATTCTAACCCAATTATCGATCGCTTGCTGGGTCAATTGTCAATTCCTACCGCCGACCTCCCTGGGGATAGTAACTCAGCAGATATCAGTTTAAGGATTTCCCCAGAAGCTGATTTGACCCCCACTGATAGCCAAAAAACTGGGATTTTGACCGCCCCACAATGGGGAACCCTCCTCAATATTAGTCCCGAAAATGTGTCATTAGCCCCTAATATTACCCTAATTACCCCGACAATGTGGTGTAAGGATGGATTACTGCGCGGGGGTATTCCACCTCACCAGGTGGCTGTTATCCCCCCTGGAGTTGACAGGGAAATTTTCCACCCGTTAACCTCCCCAGACAGACAGCAATTGCGTAAATCTCTGGACTGGGACTATTATTTTGTGTTTATCCATGTTAGCAACCTGGAAAATACTGATGGTATTCGACCCCTCCTCAAAGCCTTTGCGGCGGTGGTGGAAGTTTACCCCCATGCTAGACTGATATTGAAAGGCTGCACCCCAAATGGCGAAAAATTACTCCTCGAAAGCAGTCAAGCTATTTTAACTGATGCGGAAGCTAGACGAGTACAGCCTAGGTTAGCCTACATTGGCGATAATTTACCTTTGGAGTCGGTGGCGAAATTGTATCAGGCGGCTGATGTTTATGTATCCCCTGATGTCGCACCGGGGTTAAATTTACCCATTTTAGAAGCGATCGCTTCTGGTCTTCCCGTCATTTATACTGAAGGTAGTCCCGCCCAAGAATGGACTCATCCTGATTTTGGCTGGGCTATTTCTAGCCAATTCCGAACTTTTGTGATTGACTATAAAACTCGGTTTTTGCTACACCCCAATTGGGAACATTTAGTTACTTTAATGCAACAGGCTATTGAACAGCCGCAAATGGGAACTATGGCGCGGGAGTTAGTCCCCCAGTTTGTCGCCCAAAGGTTCACCTGGAAACATACCGTTGACCGGATTTTAGAAGTTCTCAACCCCTCCCCCAAACCAGCGGCGGCGCGGGGGTCTAATATCGGCGGCGCTAACATCACTTCTCACCCCCATAAGCTGGTAGTCGAAGGTTGGCGATGGTTGCCCCATTCTTATGCTTTGATTAATAGCCATCAACTCCTAGAACTTCATCAGCGATCGCCCCTGCAACTATTCCATCGAGATATGCCCTATGTTACCGAAGATTGGAAGCCTAGCCGGGGTTTATTTACCCCTGATGAAGAGGCAATTTTGGGCAGTCTCCCTACACCCCCAGAAGACCTGAAAGCCGATGTGACTTTGAGGATGTATTGTCCGTTTAACTTGGCATCTTCTGACAGTAAGAAAACCTTTGTTTTTGGTTGTACAGAGTGGGGAATTTTGCCCCAAACTATTGTGCGAGGAATGGGGGTTAATTCTTTTCGGGAAGCTCATTTAAATTCTGATAGTATTATTGTCACCGCTTCCGAATGGTCTCGCCAAGGTTTTTTGAATAGTGGCGCGGTTCCTGAACGCCTGGCGATCGTACCTTTGGGATTTGACCCCAAGGTGCATTATCCCCTCAATGAAGAAGACCGCCATAGTCTCCGCCGAGAGTTGGGATGGAGTGATTATTTTGTGATTCTCAATATTGGGATTATGTGGAATGAACGTCAAGGAGTCGCTAGGCTTTTAAAAGCCTTTGCACAAATTGCTGAGAGTTATCCAGAAGCGCGGTTAGTTTTAAAAGGTAGAGATGCCATTTTTAAGTCCAAAGAATCCATTAAAGCCGCCAGTAAACAAGTCTTAACTGATGCCCAAATTGATTTAGTTAAACCCCGGATTAGTTATCTAGGCGATAATTTATCCGCCACCGAAATCGCCCGACTCTACAAGGCGGCTGATTTATATGTTTCTCCTTATTCGGCGGAAGGCTTTAATCTCCCAGTTTTGGAAGCCGTAGCCTGTGGAACTCCGGTTATCTGCACCAAAGGAGGCCCCACAGATGAGTTTACCAGAGAGGATTTTAGCTTTTATATTAATAGTCAGCTTAAATGTTTTCAAGATGCCGAAGGTGATACTAAGTTTTACTTAGAACCTGACTTTAATCATTTAGTTGAATTAATGGAAAATGCCCTGAAAAACCCGAATTTAAGGACTCAGAATAAATCGGCGGGCTGCGAATTTGTCAGGGCTAGATTTACTTGGTCAAAAGTATGCGATCGCCTATTAGAAGTGTTATTCTCATCTAGTAGTTGAGCCTGTTCTCAGCTTCTGCCCATCATTTCCTTGACAATTTTCGCCATTATATATACAATGGAAGATTGCCAATCAATTGTTTATGTAAAGATACTCGGTGAAATACTTCTTTCTCTCAGAAGGGTGGACAATTGGACGGATTTGGGGTATTGGGGGCTTGTGGGATGTGGCCACCCAGCGGCGACTTCCTGATCTGCAAAAACTAGATGTATGTGTGTCCAACGATACAGACACCGAAAAAATGTGGCTGTACCGAGTTGAAGATGAAGTTCTGATGCTAGAAGTCAAACCGCAATGGACAGAACACCCATCAACAGGTATCGGTCAAGTAGTTCTCACCCGTCTAATTACCGCTGACCAGGTTCTCGACCGTCTGGGAATAGCATCAACCGAGTGCCGAGTCCAGGGCGGTCTTTTTTAGGAAAGCCGCCCCCTCAGTGTAGAGATATTGGGTTTTGCTTGCAATTGGTTCTAATAATATATACAATTCTTTAACAAAATCTGCGAAAATTCTCAGCTTCTAGTTTTTGATAGAAGTAGGGGATGGATTGCGGTAACAAGTGTTGGTAGAATAAATCCAAAGTTTAGGACACCAACTGCAAACGCCAAAACCGAGCGTTAAAATCAAAAAACAGACAAACAACGAAGAATCTCATGGCTCATGGGAGGACATCGGAAGCCTGATTAGGGCAGAGTGTCTGTCTGAGCCGACGGTCAGACCTGATACTGGTTGATCCTAGTTAAGGCGATCGCGGTTCAAATAGCAGGCCTGGTTTGTAATCTCTCATTTAAACGTCTGTAATTCACATTCATTGATTCTAGGAGGAGCGTAGTCAATGGGACTACCCTGGTACCGCGTACATACAGTAGTTCTGAACGATCCAGGACGGCTGATTTCTGTACACCTAATGCACACTGCTCTTGTCGCAGGTTGGGCGGGCTCTATGGCCCTGTACGAATTGGCAGTTTTTGACCCATCAGACCCAGTTCTCAATCCCATGTGGCGTCAAGGTATGTTTGTCATGCCTTTTATGGCTCGTTTGGGTGTAACTCAATCCTGGGGTGGCTGGAGTCTAACTGGTGAAGTAGCCGATAATCCCGGAATTTGGTCTTTTGAAGGGGTAGCCGCTACCCATATCATCTTGTCAGGTCTATTATTCCTGGCAGCAGTTTGGCACTGGGTTTACTGGGATCTGGAACTGTTTACCGATCCTCGGACTGGTGAACCAGCCCTAGACCTACCCAAAATGTTCGGAATTCATTTATTCCTATCTGGTTTGCTTTGTTTTGGCTTCGGAGCCTTCCACCTCACGGGACTATTCGGACCGGGAATGTGGGTTTCTGACCCCTATGGATTGACGGGAAGTATACAACCTGTCGCTCCTTCCTGGGGGCCTGAAGGATTTAACCCCTTCAATGCTGGCGGTATTGCGGCTCACCATATTGCGGCCGGAATTGTTGGCATTATTGCCGGACTATTCCACCTGTCCGTCAGACCACCTCAGCGCCTATACAAAGCCCTGCGTATGGGAAATATCGAAACTGTACTATCTAGTAGTATCGCGGCGGTATTCTTTGCGGCTTTTGTGGTAGCTGGAACTATGTGGTATGGTTCGGCTGCAACTCCGATTGAACTGTTTGGACCTACCCGCTATCAGTGGGATCAGGGATATTTCCAACAGGAAATTCAGCGCCGGGTACAAAGCAGTATTGCTCAGGGTGACAGCCCCTCAGAAGCATGGTCTAAGATTCCTGAAAAACTGGCATTTTATGACTATGTTGGTAACAGTCCCGCTAAAGGCGGTTTGTTCCGCGTCGGTCCGATGAACAAGGGCGATGGTATTGCTCAAGGTTGGCTCGGACACCCAGTATTCACTGATGCAGAAGGTCGCGAATTAACTGTTCGTCGTCTTCCTAACTTCTTTGAAACCTTCCCCGTCATTCTGACTGATGCTGATGGCGTAATTCGCGCTGACATTCCTTTCCGTCGCGCGGAGTCTCGCTACAGCTTTGAGCAAACTGGGGTGACTGTTTCTTTATATGGTGGTGAACTCAATGGTAAAACCTTCACCGATCCCGCCTCTGTGAAGAAATATGCCCGCTTTGCTCAACAGGGTGAACCATTTGCCTTTGACCGGGAAACTCTCGGCTCTGATGGGGTATTTCGTACCAGTACCCGTGGCTGGTTTACTTTCGGTCACGCTTGCTTTGCTCTGCTTTTCTTCTTTGGTCATATTTGGCACGGTTCCCGCACCATCTTCCGAGATGTATTTGCTGGGGTGGAAGCTGACCTAGAAGAACAAGTTGAGTGGGGTAACTTCCAGAAAGTTGGAGACCAAACAACTCGTGTTCAAAAGACCGTCTAAGCAGACTTCTAATCACAGTTGTTGAGTAGTTGTCAGGACAGGTTCATGGGTATATCAAAACTTGTGGCAGCTTTCCTCAATGGTTGGCGATCGCCTAAGCTGAATATATCCGACCTGTCCTTTTTTTGGTGAAGCTCCGAAAAAACATCGCACCCCTCCCTATTCTCCTGGACTTCATAAATGGGGGATTAAGTTAGGGCAGGTTTTTCAGAGTGGCATCAAGACTGATAGACTGGTAGTTAACCCGGGATATGAGGAAACATTGACATGGAAAGTGTTGCATACATATTAGTTTTGACGCTGGCTCTCGGCGTGTTGTTCTTTGCCATTGCCTTCCGGGAACCCCCCCGCATTGGTAAATAACCCGCCAACAGCATAGGATTTTCTGATTCCAATTGGGTTGTAAGGGGTATGCTTCTTAGAACCCGATTGGATATGGCTTTCGTAAATCAATCAGCATCCATGGCAAAATCTGAGTTTAAAGGACGTATATTATGCAATGTCCCGTTTGCCAACATACCAGTACCCGTGTGTTAGAATCGCGATGGGCTGAATCACTGAAAAGCATCCGGCGACGGCGGGAATGTCTCAATTGTAAACACCGTTTTACCACTTATGAACGCATCGAGTTGGTTCCTTTAACGGTGATTAAGCGTGACGGACGGCGAGAATCTTTCGATGGTTCCAAATTGTTACGGGGTTTAGTTCGTGCCTGCGAAAAAACTGGCATCGCTTCTTCTGAACTAGAAACTATGATCGAAGACATAGAAGCAGAACTCCAACAGCGTGCCACCCGCGAGGTTTCCAGCCCAGAAATTAGTGAGCTTGTACTCGATCGCCTCAAACCCATAAGTGAAGTGGCTTATATTCGCTTCGCCTCAGTTTACCGAGAATTTCAGGGAATACAAGATTTCATAACCTCCCTAACTAATTGGGAATCGACACCCACAGTCAGCACCGAAACTGTTAACCCGCACAACCCGCACAACTCCAATCAAAGTAACTATGCCGACCCTAGCCCAGTGATGAGCTAGGATCTTCTCAGGTATGCTCAGGGCTGGGAAAATAGCCGACCGAAAAAGTTAGGGTTTGATGATGTTACTCGCCTAACCCTAGATATAATCTTACCACAAATATGCTTGAGTGCTACCCTTGATGCGGGTGATAATTTGGGTGGCGGTGTTCGCCCTATCAATCCTGATCGTGTACTTTTAACCTGAACAGATAAATCTGTTAAGGCGGGTAGGATGTTTAGTTGTCATCAACAACAGCCCATCGAGCCCATTAAACATCATAACAATTGCCAGGCAACCAATGACAAGGGATAAACGAGGACAGAAAATCGCTATTTTCGATAGTGGTGTGGGTGGTTTAACGGTTTTGAGGGAATTGTATCGGCAACTTCCCAATGAATCGATTTTGTATTTTGCGGATACGGCGCGACTACCTTACGGGACGCGATCGCCTGAAGAGATTGTGCAATTTGTCCGCGAAATTATTACTTGGGCAGTGGCTCAGGATGTTAAAATGGTGCTGATGGCTTGTAACACCAGTTCTGCCTTGGCTTTAGAAGTAGTTAGGTCTGAGTTTGACATACCGATTTTAGGCTTAATTTTACCGGGAGCCAGGGCTGCTATCAGCCAAGGTGAGCGGATCGGGGTAATTGCTACCCCAGCCACCGCCGCCAGCAATGCCTATCGTCAGGCGATTCAAGAAATCAACCCGGCTGTACAGGTTTGGCAGGTTGGTTGTCCGGCTTTTGTTCCGCTAATTGAACAAAATCGCATTCATGATCCTTGTACATTAGAGGCGGCGCGAGAATATTTAACCCCTTTGATACAACAGCGTATTGATACGCTCATCTATGGTTGCACCCACTATCCCCACTTAGCCCCAGTGTTGCGATCGCTATTACCGGCTGCGGTGAAATTAGTTGATCCAGCAGTGCATTTAGTGGAAGCAGTCGCCCAGGAATTAGAATTACTAGGACTACGCCATGGCGACCTACCGCGACCGACCCGTTTTTGTGTGAGTGGCTGTGCCGAACAGTTTGCTAATCTGTCGGTACAATGGCTAGGATATACTCCGGCTGTGGAGTCGATTACTTTACCAACCCTGACCTCTGGGACTGTGGAAACAGCAGTTTCAGTTAGCGATGGCATAATTAGTTAGACATTCCCCCCCACTGGGGGGGTTTTGAGTCTTTTAATTGTCGTTAAACTTGCGGAATGCTAGGGTGATGTTATGACCCCCAAAACCGAAGGAGTTAGATAAAGCCACGTCCACAGTTTGGCTGCGGCTGTGGTTAGGAACATAATCTAAATCACATTCAGGATCGGGATTTTCCAGGTTAATGGTAGGGGGAATGTGGTCATGGGCGATCGCCAATACCGCCGCCACTGCTTCAATACCCCCAGAACCTCCTAACAGGTGTCCGGTCATAGATTTAGTCGAACTAACCGCCACTTTATAGGCGTGTTCACCCAAAGCCGTTTTAATGGCTGCAGTTTCCGTCGGATCATTAGCGGGGGTGCTGGTTCCGTGAGCGTTAATATAGCTAATCTGATCAGGAGTTAATCCAGCATCTTTCATAGCCAAAGCGATCGCCTTAGCCGCTCCGACACCTCCGGGAACCGGGGAAGTCATATGATAAGCGTCGCAAGTCATACCATAGCCGACAATTTCGCCATAAATGCGAGCGCCGCGACTCAGGGCATACTCCAACTCTTCCAAAACCAGTATTCCGGTACCTTCACCCATAACAAAGCCATCTCGTCCCACATCAAAAGGACGACAGGCATGGAGTGGGTCATCATTGCGAGTAGACAGGGCTCGTGCCGCCGCAAACCCTGCCACCGACAGGGGAGTTACAGCGGCTTCTGTACCGCCACATATCATCGCCTGAGCGTATCCTCGTTGAATTAGTCTAAAAGCATCTCCCACCGCATTAGACCCGGCTGCACAGGCCGTTACGGGGCAGCTATTAGGTCCTTTAGCGCCCGTATGTATAGCAGTGAGTCCAGCCGCCATGTTAGCGATCATCATGGGAATCATAAACGGGCTGCATCGGTCTGGGCCACGAGTTAAATAAACTTCCTGCTGATCCTCAAGAACTTTGAGTCCCCCAATGCCTGTACCAATCATGATTCCCACCTGGTCTGCATTCAGGTCATCAATTACTAATTCCGCATCAGCGATCGCCTGTTTACTCGCCGCCACTGCAAATTGAGCAAACCGATCCATGCGCTTGGCTTCTTTGCGCGAAATGTAGTCACAGGGATCAAATCCTTTCACCTCTCCAGCAATGCGACAATCATGGCGTGACGCATCGAATAAAGTGATCGGGCCGATTCCATTTCGCCCAGCTAACAACCCCTCCCAATACTCAGTAATCGTATTACCAATGGGAGTAATTGCTCCGAGACCTGTAACAACAACGCGCTTGCGGTTCATATCAGTCATGACTTTTCTATCAGAAGTTAACCACCCAGAATGCAGAACACAGGCAAATCCTCCTAGGCGGAGGCTGTTACCTTACTATTAATAAAACTCACCGCGTCTTGGACTGTGGTAATTTTTTCGGCTTCTTCGTCCGGGATCTCGATGTCGAATTCCTCTTCCAATGCCATTACCAGTTCTACTGTATCTAACGAGTCTGCGCCCAAGTCATTGACAAAATTCGCTTCTGGTGTTACCTGTGCCGAATCAACTTCTAGTTGCTCGGCTACGATTTTCTTAACTGTTTCAAATGTATCTGAACTCATGGAATGTTTCCTCTATAGGATGCCGCGTATTCCATATTATCGGAAAGCGTAATCCCCGCGATCATCATTTTCTACTTTTGTGGTAGATTCTGCTCCTGGGGCTGAGGCAACCTTTATGGTTTCTTTAGGTATGCGATCGCTCCCTAGGGTAGATGATAGATTAACAGTGGGTGATTAGCCCGCAGTCATTTCATAAAAATATTGCTATGTCATCTTCCGTAAAACTCAGATATGCCTATTTTCCCGGTTGTGTCGCTCAAGGGGCTTGTCGGGAACTCTATGACTCAACCCAAGTCCTCACCCAAGCCCTGGGAATTGAATTAGTCGAGCTAAAAAAAGCCTCCTGTTGCGGTTCTGGGACTTTTAAAGAAGATTCTCAACTACTGGAGGATACTGTTAACGCCCGAAATATTGCCCTAGCCGAGGAGCTGAACTTACCTCTACTGACTCACTGTAGCACCTGTCAGGGCGTGATTGGTCGGGTTGATGAACGCCTGAAAGACTATCAGAATAATGATCCGGCTTATCTCGAAAAAGTTAACCAACTTCTGCAAAAAGAAAGCTGCACCCCCTACAAAGGCGCAACCGAGGTTAAACACTTATTATGGGCTTTGGTGGCTGATTATGGTTTAGCCGAAATTGAGCGCCAGGTGACTAAGAAGTTATCCGGTTTAAAATGTGCCGCTTTCTATGGCTGCTATCTCTTACGCGCCCAACATCAATTGATTTATGATGATCCTCATCAACCCGAGTCTATGGAAAATGTGTTTCGGGCGCTGGGGGCTACACCGATTTATTATCGGGGACGGACTCAGTGCTGTGGTTGGCCGATTTCTAGTTATGCTACCAATGAATCTTTCCAAATGGCTGGTAATCATATCGAAGAGGCGATCGCTGCTGGGGCTGATTGTATGGTAACACCCTGTCCTCTGTGTCATCTTAACCTAGACTCACGCCAACCGGAAATCGCTAAATATCTAGGGCGCGCGTTCAATTTACCCGTCCTCCACCTTCCCCAAATCATTGCCCTAGCCCTAGGTATCAGCCCCAAAGCCCTCGGTTTAGACAACCACATTGTCTCCACCACCCCCGTATTAGAGAAGATCATGAACAGTTGACAATTGATAATTCTGCCTCCCCCTAACGATAGGTGTGGTGAGGGGTAGTTTCTCCGGTGGTAGCGAGAAATTAACCAACTTCCCCCTTCCCTATTAGGTCCGCAAAATATTACAGAGTTTAAAGTTTTGTCGCCTTGTGTATCCTGAAAGGCAAACACTAAGCTAAAGTGATCGAAGATATACGATAATCCTGCTTTGAGCAAACCGTTTAATCTGCATCTATATGTAGATACGCGGCAAACCTGATATCTTTGGGAGAACTTATTCAATGTCTCATTCCGTCAAAATTTACGATACCTGTATTGGTTGCACCCAGTGTGTTCGCGCTTGTCCCTTGGATGTGCTAGAAATGGTACCCTGGGATGGCTGTAAAGCTGGTCAAATTGCTTCCTCTCCCCGTACCGAAGACTGCATCGGTTGTAAGCGGTGTGAGACTGCTTGTCCTACTGACTTCCTCAGCGTTCGGGTTTACCTCGGTGCTGAAACTACCCGCAGTATGGGTCTGGCTTACTAAAGTTGTTCCAATGGCAGTTACCCAAATCCTTTTGGGGTTCAAACTGCCTCCGCACCGTTTCACGGATTCATCATAAATGTCGGGCAGAATACCCCATCCTTCTCACAATTGAGGGGGGGATAAATGCCCGACTAATATACTAAATTCGATATAAACATATACAAAACTTCACTTTTTAGATGTAGGTTGGGTGTAGGGCAGCGAAACCCAACAAGAAGTCTGTCCGGTGGAGGTGTAGGTTGGGTGTAGGGCAGCGAAACCCAACAAGAAGTCTGTCCGGTGGAGGTGTAGGTTGGGTGTAGGGCAGCGAAACCCAACAAGAAGTCTGTCCGGTGGAGGTGTAGGTTGGGTGTAGGGCAGCGAAACCCAACAAGAAGTCTGTCCGGTGGAGGTGTAGGTTGGGTGTAGGGCAGCGAAACCCAACAAGAAGTCTGTCCGGTGGAGGTGTAGGTTGGGTGTAGGGCAGCGAAACCCAACAAGAAGTCTGTCCGGTGGAGGTGTAGGTTGGGTGTAGGGCAGCGAAACCCAACAAGAAGTCTGTCCGGTGGAGGTGTAGGTTGGGTGTAGGGCAGCGAAACCCAACAAGAAGTCTGTCCGGTGGAGGTGTAGGTTGGGTGTAGGGCAGCGAAACCCAACAAGAAGTCTGTCCGGTGGAGGTGTAGGTTGGGTGTAGGGCAGCGAAACCCAACAAGAAGTCTGTCCGGTGGAGGTGTAGGTTGGGTGTAGGGCAGCGAAACCCAACAAAGGCAGTTGTAGGTTGGGTGGAGTGAAACGCAACCCAACAAAGGCAGTTGTAGGTTGGGTGTAGGGCAGCGAAACCCAACAAAGGCAGTTGTAGGTTGGGTGTAGGGCAGCGAAACCCAACAAGAAGTCTGTCCGGTGGAGGTGTAGGTTGGGTGTAGGGCAGCGAAACCCAACAAAGGCAGTTGTAGGTTGGGTGTAGGGCAGCGAAACCCAACAAAGGCAGTTGTAGGTTGGGTGTAGGGCAGCGAAACCCAACAAAGGCAGTTGTAGGTTGGGTGGAGTGAAACGCAACCCCAAAATAGGGGTTTGTATTTAGGTTGAACGAGAGTAGAACCCAACGGGTCGGTTAAGCTATTCAGACACCAACTGAAATTATGGAATATCGAAGAGCTAAAATAGAAGGTGGCACATACTTTTTTACGGTCGTAACAGACAAGAGGCGAAAGTTTTTGTGCTTTCCGGAAAATATCTTATTGTTAAGACAGGCTTTCCGAGAAGTGATGGCGGAATATCCTTTCGATATAAATGCCTGCGTTATATTACCGAACCATATACACTGCTTATGGACTTTACCAGAAGGCGATCGCGATTTTTCTAATCGGTGGCGTTTGCTGAAAAACTATTTTAGCAGAAAATGCGATCGCCAATATCACGGTCAAATTTCGGCATCCCAACAACAGAAAAAAGAGAAAGCCATTTGGCAACGTCGTTTTTGGGAACATTGCATTGTGGATGAAACCGATTTTATTAATCATGTTGAATACATTCATTATAACCCCGTTAAGCATGGTTTGGTAAAAGCCCCAAAGGATTGGCAATATTCGAGTTTTTTAAAGTATGTTCGTCAGGGTATTTACGATATTAATTGGGGTGCAGAAACCGACATTGTATTTGATGAGAATGTCGGACGGGAATAACCGGGAATGAATTTTATTTAGTACGGGTTCCTTGTTGGGTTCCGCTGGGGCTTCACCCAACCCAACAGTTCCTTGTTGGGTTCCGCTGACGCTTCACCCAACCTACGGGTTCAATAAGTAGGTTGGGTGCAACCCAACAGTTCCTTGTTGGGTTCCGCTGACGCTTCACCCAACCTACGGGTTCAATAAGTAGGTTGGGTGCAACCCAACAGTTCCTTGTTGGGTTCTGCTGACGCTTCACCCAACCTACGGGTTCAATAAGTAGGTTGGGTGCAACCCAACAGTTCCTTGTTGGGTTCCGCTGACGCTTTACCCAACCTACGGGTTCAATAAGTAGGTTGGGTGCAACCCAACAGTTCCTTGTTGGGTTCCGCTGACGCTTTACCCAACCTACGGGTTCAATAAGTAGGTTGGGTGCAACCCAACAGTTCCTTGTTGGGTTCCGCTGACGCTTTACCCAACCTACGGGTTCAATAAGTAGGTTGGGTGCAACCCAACAGTTCCTTGTTGGGTTCCGCTGACGCTTTACCCAACCTACGGGTTCAATAAGTAGGTTGGGTGCAACCCAACAGTTCCTTGTTGGGTTCCGCTGACGCTTTACCCAACCTACGGGTTCAATAAGTAGGTTGGGTGCAACCCAACAGTTCCTTGTTGGGTTCCGCTGACGCTTTACCCAACCTACGGGTTCAATAAGTAGGTTGGGTGCAACCCAACAGTTCCTTGTTGGGTTCCGCTGACGCTTTACCCAACCTACGGGTTCAATAAGTAGGTTGGGTGCAACCCAACAGTTCCTTGTTGGGTTCTGCTGACGCTTCACCCAACCTACGGGTTCAATAAGTAGGTTGGGTGCAACCCAACAGTTCCTTGTTGGGTTCCGCTGACGCTTCACCCAACCTACGGGTTCAATGAGTAGTTCAATGAGTAGGTTGGGTGCAACCCAACAGTTCCTTGTTGGGTTCCGCTGACGCTTCACCCAACCCAACAGTTCCTTGTTGGGTTCCGCTGACGCTTCACCCAACCTACGGGTTCAATAAGTAGGTTGGGTGCAACCCAACAGTTCCTTGTTGGGTTCCGCTGACGCTTCACCCAACCTACGGGTTCTCCAACAATTATGCTATAATTACCCCGAACCCCAATGATCTAAGTTTGAGGAGTACCAAATACTAATGTGTGGAATTGTTGGTTACATCGGCACTCAAACCGCTACAGATGTTTTGATGTCTGGATTGGAAAAACTGGAGTATCGGGGTTATGACTCGGCTGGACTCGCTACGGTCTGGGAAGGTAAAATTAATTATATTCGGGCTAAGGGTAAACTCTATAATCTACGCGATAAGTTAAGCCAGGTGGAAATGCCTGCCCAAATTGGTATTGGTCACACCCGCTGGGCTACCCATGGGAAACCAGAAGAATATAACGCTCACCCACAATTAGACCCCCATGGACGGGTGGCGGTGGTTCAAAATGGCATTATTGAAAATTATCGGGAACTGCGGGAAGAGTTGAAGGGAAAGGGATATGAGTTTAAATCTGATACGGATACGGAGGTAATTCCTCATCTGATTTCTGAGTTTTTATCACATCTATCTAAGCCGGAAACGGGTTCCCCTTCGGTTTTTTTTGAGGCGGTGCGTCTCGCGGTTAAGCGTTTGGATGGGGCTTTTGCGATCGCTGTTTTATGTGCAGACTATCCCAATGAGTTAATTGTCGCCCGCCAACAAGCACCCCTTTCCATTGGCTTAGGACAAGGAGAATTTTTCTGCGCTTCTGATACTCCCGCTTTAGTTCCCTATACCCAAGCTGTTCTCAGCTTAGATAACGGGGAAATGGCTCGTTTGACTCCTTTAGGGGTGGAGGTTTACAGTTTTGAGGGTGAACGTCTTAATAAAAAGCCCCGTATTCTTAACTGGAGTCCGACTCTGGTAGAAAAGCAAGTCTTTAAGCATTTTATGCTCAAAGAAATCCACGAACAACCAGGGGTGGTGCGAGACTGTCTCAATGCCTATATTCACGATGATTGGCAGGTTCCTGAGCCTAGCAAAACCTCCAAATCTCCCAGTGTTAATAGTGGTGATTCTCCGATTAATTTGAACCTCCCTAATGCTTTATGTGAGGGTGTGGAACAGGTGCAAATATTGGCTTGTGGTACAAGTTGGCACGCTAGTTTGGTGGGGAAATATCTATTAGAACAGTTGGCGGATTTACCAACAACTGTGCAATATGCTTCTGAGGCTCGTTATTCGCCAATTCCACTGCGACCTAATACCATGACTATTGGGGTTACTCAGTCGGGAGAAACTGCTGATACTTTGGCGGCGTTGGCTATGGAACAGCAACGCAGAATAAATGCTGGGGCGGCGTTTGCTCCCCGTTTATTAGGCATTACTAATCGCCCGGAAAGTTCTTTAGGTCAAATGGTTCCACATTTGATTGATACCAGGGCGGGTATTGAAATTGGGGTGGCGGCTACTAAAACTTTTTTGGCTCAATTAATAGCTTTTTATTTGTTGGCTTTGGATTTGGCTTGGCGACGGCAGACTTTATCGATACCTCGCATTCAGGAAATTATTAAAGGTTTGCGACAAATTCCTTCTCAAATTGAGTTGATTCTGGGCAATCATGAACAGGATATTGGGGAACTTTCCCATGATTTTAGTGATACTCAGGATTTTATTTTCTTGGGTCGGGGAATTAATTTTCCCATCGCGTTGGAGGGTGCTTTAAAACTCAAGGAAATCAGCTACATTCACGCGGAAGGATATCCGGCGGGAGAGATGAAACACGGTCCGATCGCTCTTTTGGATGATAAGGTTCCGGTAGTGGCGATCGCTATGCCTGGTATGGTTTATGAAAAGGTGATTTCTAATGCTCAGGAAGCTAAAGCCAGGGATGCTAGATTAATTGGAGTCACACCTAAAACCAGCGGGGAGTCAGCCGAGATTTTTGATGATTTATTATCAGTGCCGGAAGTGGATGAGTTATTATCACCCATTCTCACAGTTATTCCCCTGCAATTGTTAGCTTACCACATAGCGGCACGACGGGGCTTAGATGTAGACCAACCTCGCAACCTAGCTAAGTCGGTGACAGTGGAATAATAGATAACGATTTATGGTAAAATTAACCGATAGCAGCCTGTGAGTTAGATTCAAATAAAATCGCTTGTTGAATTTGCCAGGGTTGGCAGTTATAATCATCAGCAATATCCTCGATAGAGTCCCCGGCATCAAAAAGTTGAGTGACAATTTTGGTGGGAATGCCTGTTCCGGTGATGGTAGGTTTACCAAAGGAAATATTAGGATCTATGATTAAGACTTTATCCCGGAAGTTGTGGCTATGATCGTTGATCATAGGGAAGAGTCTAGAGGCGATGTCTTGTTCATCCCATTCTATGCGAGTTAACAGATTATTTAAGACCTGTTTCATGGCTAATTGTCCCGAACGGGAGGCATTAATTAGCCGTTCAAATTGTTCGATAAAAATGTCAACCCCATCGGTGCTCAATTGTTTTTGAACAAGGGGATGTTCTGTTTTAAATTGTTCGCTTATGTAGTCGAGGGCGAGTCTAACTTGACGAAGGGGGACGTTATGAACGGTGCGAATGACTCTGAGGACGTGAGCTTCAACTAGGTTGGTAAAGGAGAGTTGGCGAATATTCGGTTGAGGGCGTTGGATGAGGGGTAAGAAGTCTTGATCTCCTTTTTGGGTGGGGTAGCTGCGTCCATTTACCCATGTTTTGAGGGTAGGTAGGGGGATATGAAGATAGCGGGCAGTATCGGCTATCGTGTAAATAGGAACATGATAGAGATTTTGTTGAGTTAGCAGGGATGATGTTTTAACCATCGGTTGTGGGTATATTGCGGATTAGCGAAAATAGCAGGCTTGGCTAGAGTGACCATATTTTGAGATGATAGCGAATGGGTGAGGTAGGGAAGTGTACGCGGTTGGGATTAACTGTTCTTTTGCAGATAAGCCCTAAATTCGGCGGGTGGTAGAGGTTTACTAAATAGATATCCCTGACCATAATCACATCCTTGATTACAGAGAAAGTCGAGTTGGGCGCTGGTTTCAATGCCTTCTGCTACCACGACTAAGCCTAACCCATGAGCCATAGTAATCATGGTTTTGACTAGGGCGATCGCATCTTGATCATCAGGAAGGTCGGAAATAAATGATTTATCAATTTTCAAGACACTAAAAGGAAATCGCTTCAGATAACTGAGGGAGGAATAACCTGTGCCAAAATCATCGATCGCCAAACGAATTTTCAGGCTATGCAGTTGTTTAATTAAACTTTGCACTCCGGGAACTTCTGCCACTAGGGAACGTTCGGTTATTTCTAACTCTAAGCAATCACTACTCAGACCATTATTAGCGATCGCCTCTATAATCACATTCACCAGATTAGGAGTTCGTAACTGACGGGGAGACATATTCACCGCCACCCATAACCCGCTGTTTCCCTGTTGATGCCAAATAGCCACCTCTTGACAGGCTTGTGATAAGATCCACTCTCCCAAATCTACAATTAACCGACTTTCTTCAGCAATAGCAATAAACTGGTCAGGTCTAATATTTCCTAGTTCCGGATTATACCAACGCATCAAAGCCTCAGCCCCAACAATTTGAGCAGTAGCCAGATTAATAAAAGGCTGATACACCACAGATAGTTCATCTCTGTTTATGGCATGACGAAGGTGATTTTCAATGATAATGCGACTTTGAGCCTCATCATTCATATTTTGGGTAAAAAATGCGAAAACATTACGACCTTCCTGCTTGGCTGCATACATACCCGTATCTGCATTTCTCACTAATGTACTGGCATTATTGCCATCTTGGGGATAACTAGCAATGCCAATACTGGCTGATATAAATGCTTCTTCACCGCACAAATTAAAGGGTTCACCCAATACACCTAAGACCTGAGTAGCAATATACTCAGCCTGTATCAGGTCATCTAAGTTGGGGATAATCACTAAAAACTCATCACCACCAAGTCGTCCTACTGTATCAGTTGTGCGGAGACATCCTTTCAATCTCATCCCCGCTTCTTTTAACAAAAAATCTCCCAATTCATGACCTAGGGTATCGTTAATATTTTTAAAGTGATCTAGGTCAATAAACATCACCGCTACGTTACTATGATTAACTTGAGCCTGGATAATTGCTTGTCGCAGTCTCTCAAAAATTAAAGTCCGGTTCGGTAGGTCTGTGAGAGCATCATAGTTGGCTTGATGGGCTAAAATTTCCTCATTATGTTTCTGTTGAGTAATATCTTCTTTAACTGCGATAAAGTGGGTAATATAACCTTCCTCATCTCGCATCGGACATATAGAAGCGTGTTCCCAGAAGAGTTCTCCGTTTTTTCTCTTATTGTGAAACTCCCCAGACCACTGCTTACCTGATGTAATCTGTTTCCATAACACATCATATTCTGGTTCTGTGGTGTAGCCAGATTTAAGGATGCGAGGATTTTGACCCATTACCTCTGCTGCTTTATATCCGGTGATTTCTTCAAATTTGGGGTTCACATACTGAATATCCCCCTCGGAGTCGGTAATCACAATGGAGACGGGACTTTGATCGCAAGCGCGGGAAAACA
The DNA here is from genome assembly GCA_016745315.1 of Arthrospira sp. PCC 9108. Classification (GTDB taxonomy): domain Bacteria; phylum Cyanobacteriota; class Cyanobacteriia; order Cyanobacteriales; family Microcoleaceae; genus Limnospira; species Limnospira platensis. Next base: position 6,488,070 of record CP066886.1, on the reverse strand, counting down.
TTTTCAGTTGATCTTCGGTTTTTTTGAAGTCGGTAATATCTGTTAATGATGCTAGATAGGCTGTTTCCTGTTCCCAAGAAATTTCTACTACTCGCATACGGACGATTTTTAGTTTACCATCATGTCTGAAGATTTCTAATTCGGTTGATTCTTTAGTCACTAAGGGAATACCTATCATTTCCCCTTCGAGTTCCCTGGCTTGGCGACCGAATAAAGCCTCGGCGGCGGGGTTAATGAATAGGGCGCGTCCTTGACAGTCTACTACTACTAAACCGTTGGTGCTGGTGCTGATGATGGTTCTCAGACGGGCTTCGCTTTCCCTTAGAGCGGCTTCCGCTGTGATGGAAGGGTTAGCGATTTGGTGACTGTCTATCTCTTGGATAATGCTGGTGATATGGGTGATTTTATTATGACGATCGCTCACTGGAGTCGATTGTTGGCTCACCCAGTGCATAGAACTATCTGGTTGTATAATTCGATAGTTCAATCTGTAATTCTGTTGAGTAAATAAAGATTGGCTATAGGTTTGCACCCAACTATATAGATCATCTATATAAATGTGGTTCAAAAAATCTTCAAAATTTATTGATACATTCTGCGGATTTTCCCCTAAAATATGATATAATTGATCCGATATAATCATTTCTCCGGTGTTCATATTTAAACACCAACTTCCGGTTTTGGTCAGGGCTTGAACTTCCTCTAGGTGCTGCTGCTGTAGCTGCTGTCGTTCGGCTTTCCTGTGACGCAGGGTAATATCTTCACAAATGGCGATCGCTCTTAAATCCCCCCAGTCTTGACTATCCATTGGGTAGAGTTTCAGGCAAAACCATTGGGTGATATCATCTTTGGCGATCGCAATTTCTTCCACTATTTCTGATTGATTAGTAGCAGCTTGAGGCGATCGCTTTCTCAGCCAGGTGTCAATTTCTGAGGGTATTTCCGAATTGACCACTAAGGTTTCATGGGCTTTCCTATTGCCAAAAATAACTTGATGTTCTTGATTAAGTACGAGTATGGGGATATTAATAGCATTAAAAATTCTCTGGATTTCGCTGGCTTTAATATGATTAATATTGTCGTGGAGACTCCCATCAAAATATTGGTCAATAATAGTCTGATATTTACGCTGTTTTTCTTGGGCGAAAATTTGCCGGTCAAAGGCTGTAAAGAAATCCCCGACTACTTGGGCAAATAGCTGTTCCTGTTCGACTCTAAATTCTCCTAACTTAATCAGATTTAAATAGCATTGTCTATATTGTTGGAGAGTCTCCACCATTTCGGCGGCGGAGATATCCGTATTGGCTTCCGGTGACAGAGCGATCGCACTTATTCCCCCCAGCGCCTGTAAATGTTCTTCCATATCAGAAACTAAATATTCTGGGGTGAGACCTGCAGTCATCTCAATTAATAGTAGGGAAATGCGGGAAGTTAAACCCTGCACGGAGCGTAAATGAGTTACAATTGATGGTTTAGTCGTCTGACCCCAACACTGGAGTAACTGCATTACCATCCATTCTTGATGGCTAACAATCAGTCTGTGTAGGGGTTCCACTAAACTCGCTCCTAATTGTCCTGAAGCGATCGCATAACGTCCGTGCTGAGGAATTGATGTTTTCATAAGTTCATACTTAAAGCTAATTTTATCCCATCTCCAATCCTTCCTAAAATCGAGAATTTATCATCATAAAATACCTCCCGATATATACTTATTAAGCCCTAGCAGCAATACTGATTGTTCTAAGTTTTGCTTGAATAATCGGTGATCCCTATCTACCCCAAGACAACATATATCTGGTCAATGGCCAGATACTGCACCCAAATCAGTAGAGCTGACATAGCATTCAGATCTATCTTATCCTATTTTGATAATAGTTAGAATTTCCAGCAAATGGACTGCCTAAAGCCTAATTGATGCTTTGGCTGCGGTTAAAATTTAATAAAAATTTAACAGTGCTTAATATTTATTCATATAGCCTTTCGGATTAACCTAGGCTACAGCCACTCACCCCAAACCCCTCACCCAAAAAGGGAGAGGGGCTTTAGACTGTGCTGGACAGAGCGGAAATCTGCTATATATCAGGTAAGGGCGATCGCTTCCTCGTCCCTCTGTAGTCTTAGCATGATTTGACAATTATCATATCCAAAAAAGCCCGCCTCTCTCTGTAGTTCAAGGTAGGGAGAGGGGCAGATTTTCCTAAAACTGCTATAGTGAAGTGTAAAATCACTAAATCTGTGCGATGTCTATAGCTAGTCAGGAATTATCCCAGACATCAAAACCTCTGAACTTAGAGGAAATAGCCACCGTCGCCGCCAACAGTAACCTATGTACTTGGGACGACCTAGATCAATCTGTCCGTGCTAACCTCGAAGCTGCGATCGCCCCCGGTTCAGCTATTCAATGCGTTCTGTATCCCCCCACTCAGGAGGAATTAGCTGCAATAACCGCCTATGCGGCACAGCACCAGTTAGGAATTTTACCCTTTGGGAAAGGTAGCAAAATTACCTGGGGAAACCAGGTCAAAAACCCCTCTATTGCTATTAGTACCCAGAAAATGAATCGCTTAGTTGAACACGCGGTGGGAGACCTAACGGTAACGGTAGAAGCGGGAATGGGATATGGGGAACTTCAGCAAATTCTGGCTAAACAGGGACAATTCCTAGCTTTTGACCCCTGCTATCAGGATGATGCTACTATTGGCGGAATTATTGCTACTGGAGATAGTGGTTCTCTGCGTCATCGATATCGGGGTATCCGCGATCTGCTGCTGGGAATTTCTTTTGTCCGGTCTGATGGTAAAATTGCTAAAGCTGGGGGTCGGGTAGTTAAAAATGTGGCGGGTTATGACTTGATGAAGTTGCTAACGGGTTCCGTCGGAACTTTGGGCATTATTACTCAAGTTACCCTGCGTTTATATCCCTGTTTAGAAGCATCAAATACTGTCCTGTTAACAGGAGATTCAGATGCGATCGCTACTGGTTTTAAAACTATCTTAGCCTCGGCTTTGACTCCGGTGGCTATGGATTTAATGTCGCCGCAATTAGTCGATCGCCTGTCTGGGGTAGAATCGATGGGTTTGGCTGTCAGATTTCAAAGTATCCGGGAAAGTGTCGAACTACAAAGCGATCGCCTGGTAGAATTAGCCAATCAACTTCATTTAAACTCAACTATTATCAGAGAAAATGACGGGGATTTTTGGCAGCAATTAAAACAGCACATTTGGCAAGGTTCCCATAGCGATCGCATCATCTGTAAAGTCGGCATTACTCCCACCGAGGCGGCGACAACTTTGGCGAAATGTCAAACTCCCGCCGTCATTCATGGTAGCAGTGGGTTGGGATTCATCCGATTTGATCAGACTCAACCAGATAGGTTGCAAAATCTGCGGCAGTGGTGTAATAATCAAGGTGGTTTCCTGTCGGTTTTAGAAGCACCATTAGCCATTAAACAACAAATAGAAGTTTGGGGATACAGGGGAAATGCCTTAGACCTCATGGCTAAGATTAAGCAGCAATTTGACCCCCAAAATATTCTGAATTATCAGCGATTTATTGCTGGTCTTTAAATGCTCGATTGTTCGGCGAATTAACTCCGTAGTTTAATCATAAATACCATTAAGATGCAAACTTTTGATCAGTCCTCCGAGACCAATTTAAATCAAATTCCCGCCAAAGAAAGCAACTTTTTAGACCAAAACCCCCACCTAGAACCCTCGGCAAATTTTCCGGGATTTGACCAGAATAATCCGCCGCCGCCAGACTTAATTAATACCTGTGTTCATTGTGGGTTTTGTTTAGCCACCTGTCCTAGTTATCGGGTAATAGGTAAAGAAATGGACTCCCCCAGGGGTAGAATTTACCTGATGGATGCTATTAATAAGGGAGAAGCACCCCTTGCTAAAGCCACCAGCGAACATTTTGATAGTTGCTTGGGTTGTTTAGCCTGCGTCACCACCTGTCCTTCTGGGGTTCAATATGACCGACTCATCGCCGCCACCCGTCCCCAGGTGGAAAGAAATGTTCCCCGAAATTTAGGCGATCGCTTAATTCGCACATTGATTTTCAGCTTATTTCCCTATCCCGACCGTCTGCGTCCCCTGTTAGTTCCCCTGTATTTATATCAAAAATTAGGGATTAAAAACCTCGTGCGGTCTACGGGATTATTACCGAAAATCTCCCCCCGACTGGCGGCGATGGAATCAATTTTGCCGGAAATTAACTCTAGTGCTTTTCAGGACAATTTACCCACAGTCATTCCCGCACAAGGGGAAAAACGCTATCGAGTCGGGATGATTTTAGGTTGTGTACAAAGGCTATTTTTCTCCCCGGTAAATGAAGCCACCGCTAGGGTATTAACAGCTAATGGTTGCGAGGTGATTATCCCTAAATCCCAAGGCTGTTGTGCCGCACTTCCTGAACACCAAGGACAAACTGAACAATCCCATGTTTTGATTAAACAAATGATTGATAGTTTTGCTGACACTGGGGTTGATGCTATTATTATTAATGCCGCCGGTTGTGGTCATACTTTAAAAGAATATGGTCACATTATGAGGGATGATCCCGAATATCGAGACAAGGCGAAAGAATTTGCAGGTAAAGTCCGCGATGTACAGGAGTTTTTAGCGGAAGTGGGGTTAACGGCGCATTTATCTCCTTTGGTGGAAGGGGAAGATTTAACTATTGTATATCAGGATGCTTGTCACCTGTTACACGGACAAAAAATTAGCATTCAACCGAGGGAGTTATTAACCCAAATTCCTGGGGTAAAATTGCGAGAACCTGTCGATGCGGCTTTGTGTTGCGGTAGCGCGGGGGTTTATAATATGTTACAGCCAGAAGTGGCGGATGAGTTAGGACAGCAAAAGGTACAAAATCTGCTGAATACTGGGGCGACTGTAATTGCTTCGGCTAACCCAGGGTGTTCTTTGCAAATTAAGAAGCATCTGGAATTACAAGGAAAGCAGGTTACTCTCAAGCATCCTATGGAGTTGTTAGATGATTCGATTCGAGGGGTGAAAATTTAATTCTGAGATTAGGAAAACCTAATTAACACAGGTGCGTCAGTTCAGAATTATCCGGTTCTTATTTATTTTTATCGGTCTGACGCACCCTACAGGGGGTGAAAATTTAATTCTGAGATTAGGAAAACCTAATTAACACAGGTGCGTCAGTTCAGAATTATCCGGTTCTTATTTATTTTTATCGGTCTGACGCACCCTACAATTATCAATTATCAGGTGGGACGCAGAAGACGATCGCTTATGGATTTTTCATGGTTTCCACAAAGTCTTCCACCGAGTTGAGATGATGCTGAAGCTGTTTGACTAGGGGTGGGATGGCTTCGAGGTTTTGTTGGGTGGCGAGGTTTTCTAACTCCTGAGATATGGCGGGAATGTGGAAGACACCAGAATTGGCGCTAGACCCTTTGAGGGCGTGTGCTTGCTGTTTAATGTCGGCAAAATTTGAGGTATTAATCGCTTTATTGATGGTGTCAATTCGTTGTTGTGCTTGATTAATAAAGGTTGTTAAGAGACGATATTTATACTCGGTTTTTCCCTTAAATAACTTATTGAGGCGATCGCTATCAACGGGACAATCAACCGGACTATCTAAAAGTCGGTGATCATGGGCTTTGGTGGGTGTTTGATTTCGGATTTCCAGACAAACGGGAACCCAACGATTAATCAAGTTTACTAAAGCCTGTAAATCAATAGGTTTAGTGATGTAGTCATCCATTCCCGCTTCTATACAGCGATCGCGATCGGAAGGCATTACACTAGCAGTTAAAGCGATAATAATAGGAGGTCGTTGGGAGTTTTGGCGACGGCGAATTCTGGCGGTAGTTTCATAACCATCTAAAATCGGCATCTGACAATCCATTAAGATTAAATCATAATGCTGTGTTTCCAAATGTTGTAAAACTGCTTCTCCGTCGCACACAGCATCAGCGGTATAACCTAATTGTTGCAGTTGAGTCAAAACCACTTCCTGATTAACTAAGTCATCCTCAGCTAGGAGAATTTTTAGAGGTATAAAAGCCTTCAGCTTATCCTCAAAGGTGGGGAGATGACAAGATGGTGGTGTGGGAGTTTTGGGAAAGGACGATCGCATCAATATATCATCCCAAGATTGTTCAAGGCGATCGTCTAAATTAGGGATATCAAGTTGGAGGGAATTGGCGAAACTTCGCAGCAATCGTAGGGGGGCGATCGGCTTGACTAGATATACAAAATTCCCTAAATTTAAAACCTGTTCGGCGCGATTACGCTGACTAATACCACTCATTAAGATTAACCGAGTTGAGGAATCACTAGAGGTTTTATAAAGCTGTCCTAGTAATTTAGCACCATCGCGGTCTAGCAACTCCAAATCCATGAGAATCAGATGATATGGGGAACCTTCAGCCTGTTGATGATGCCATTTATCTAAGGCGATTTTAGCGGTCTCTGCTGCATCGACTTGTATACCCCATGGCTGAGTTATGCAGCTAACTGACTGCCTAACTAAACTACTTTTATTAACTACCAATAACTTCAGATTTTCTAATTCTTTAGGGGCGGGAATTTCTGACAATTCCGATGGCAAAAAATTGGCGGTAAACCAGAAAATAGAACCGTCTCCTTCTTGACTATTAACGCCGATTTCACCCCCCATTAAATTCACCAAGTGCTGACAGATTGATAAACCTAATCCCGTGCCACCATATTGACGATTGGTGGCGGAACTAGCGGGCGAAAAAGGCTGAAATAATTGGGGTTGAAGTTCATCAGAAATCCCCAGACCTGTATCTTCTATGGAAAAGTAAATATTAATCTGATCTTGATTAATGAATCTGGGAGTAAGTCTGATAATAATATGACCGGATTGGGTAAATTTAATCGCATTATTTACCAAGTTAATGAGAACCTGTTGTAAACGCATCCCATCACCTTTTAAATATCTGGGAATATTCGGTTCCAACAAAATAATTAGTTCTAGTTGTTTATCCTCAGCTTTCACCGACAAAAGATCCACAACGGTTTCTAGGCAATCTTGTAAATCAAAGTCATGGGATTCTAGGTGAGTTTCTCCGGCTTCTAGTTTGGATAAATCCAGAATTTCGTTAATGACAGTTAATAGATGTTTGGCACTACGATAAATGGTTTGGGTGTAATCTTTTTGTTGGGGTGTGAGATGAGTTTGCATTAACAATTCAACCATCCCCAAAACTCCACTCATGGGGGTGCGAATTTCATGACTCATTTGCGCTAAAAATCGAGACTTGAATTGAACGGCATCTAAAGCAGCGTTGCGAGTTTCGACTAGATTATTTAAGGGGATAATCACTAAAATGATTCCGCCAACTTCTCCAGAATTACGATACCAAGGTCTCACAGTCCAACCATGATAAATCAGAGAACCATCCTCACGAATCCAGGAATCCTCTAAAGCCGACACTTTTTCGCCGCGCAAGGCTTTTTTATGGGCTAACTTCCAGTCATTTTTTACGTTGGGAAATACATCATAATGACTTCAACCGATTAATGAGTACATCTGGGGCTTTAAATGCTGAATCCATCCCTCTGAATAAGCCAGGTATCGCATTTCTGTATCAAACATGGCGATGGGTAGGGGAAGGTAGGATATCAATTTTTGTAGTCGTTCACATTCTAATTCTTCCTGACATGAACCATCTGGACTACAGGCTACGGCTTCCCCGGTGACGATCGCACCTAAAATATCCCCGCAATAATTACGCCAAGGAACTATTTTGAAATGAACTTGCTGTTGTCGTCGGTCACTACCCAATAGGATATGATGCACATGAACTGGCTGTTGCGTGGCGATCGCTTCGAGATAGCGGAATTTAATCCCATCACGCACTGATTCTGGTAAACATAGCATCCAATAATTGCGATCTATGACTTCTTCGCGTCGATAGCCGGAAATTTCCTCGGCGGCATGATTCCACTCGACAATCTTGCCCTCTAAAGATAGTACAATTACAATACAACCCATCTGCTGTAGGAAAGACGGCGATCGCTTGATAGTGTCTCTTCTTTCGGGGCTTTCGGGTTTTCGCCATCTAACTAAGGTTAAACTGGCGACCATACTAATCATGGCGCTAACACTAAGGGTAAGGACTAACGGATCGGGGTTGGGTGGAGTTGGAAGAAACATTGACTGACGCACTCTTTAGCGGTTAGGGTTGATCCATAGTAGGTAGCCCTGTAGGGTGGGTCAGAGGCGGTAAATGCCAAGAATAACCTGATAATTCCCCTCTGAGCGACCTTTTCGGCTTGATTGATAGTGATGCCACGATATAATCTAGCTATAGGCTGTAACATAAGTTCAAGATTAACATAGTCGAGGTTAAACTGGGACACTAGATCGTCTCCCCAGCCACAAGGCGAAAATTAAGGCGGAAAATTCAAGTTTTCCACCGGGGGACATTTGGCTAAACTTGCTTTTTGTGTTGCGGGTTTTGGGGCGGAAAGCTCCATTGGTCCGTCCGTGAATTGTAGGGACGGGTTCACAAATAACCTGCTGGAAATAGTCGCCCGTAGGAACCCTTACTTACTAGGAATCCCCGCCCCTTTAGACTGGGGAGGATGTCAATATGGAGAGGATTTGATGAATCAGTATCAACACTTTCTGAAAATTAAGACCCAGGGGAAATCTCTGGCTAAAATTACCCGTTATATTCAGGAAGCTGTGGAAAAATCTCAGATCCAAACGGGTCTTTGTACGGTTTTTATCCGCCATACTTCTGCTAGTCTCATTATCCAGGAAAATGCAGATCCTGATGTGTTAGAAGACCTGGAAAATTTCCTATCTAAATTAGTGCCAGAAGGAGATTACTACATCCACAGCGCGGAAGGACCCGACGATATGCCTGCCCATATTCGTAGTGTTTTAACTAATACATCTGAACAAATCCCCATCTCCCAAGGACGGCTAGTATTAGGAACTTGGCAAGGGCTATATCTGTGGGAACATCGCCGCCGTGGCTCCTATCGAGAACTGGTGGTTCATATTACGGGAAATTAGTCAATATCTGATTAATTAACAACTGTTAAATCATAATGGAGAGCGACTATGAAAATTGAATTTTTGCCTGATAAGGTGACTGTGGAAGCTGAACCAGGAGAACCTATATTAGAAGTGGCTAATCGGGCGGGAGTTTCAATCCCGACGGGGTGTTTAATGGGTTCGTGTCATGCCTGCGAGGTGGAATTAGATGATGGAGAAATTATCTGCTCTTGTATTAGTTCGGTACCAGCGGGAAAGGAAAAAATGACTATTAATCTCTATTGTGATCCGGCTTGGTAGAAGGGGGGTTAAGCTGTCGGATAATGATGGCGATCGCCCCTAAACCCAGTAACCCTAATAAGCCGGCTAAGGGGTTGCCATCAATGCCAGTTAACCAGGGGGGAACTGTTCCTAAATTAGTGGTTAATTCCCCCACATTTATGATATAATAAGCACCAACTAAACCGCCGTGTAAGCCGATAGCTAATCCCAAAGAACCGTGAGGATTATTAGGGGTGCGAGTGGCATCTTTTGCCCAAACTAAAATTATCCCTAATAGCAATAAACCGGGAAATTGTAACCAGGTTCGCACAATTTCTTCCCAAGGTTTGATAAAGTGGAGTAGGGCGAATATAACACTACTCACCCACAGAGATTTTACCGGGGAATAATCCCGCCGTAGTTCCTCTAGTAACCAACCTCTAAACAACAATTCCTCAGCAAAGCCTATCCCCAAAGATACCAATAAACTCTCCATGAGAATGATCGGGAAATTAGCGGGGAAAGGTTCCCACCTTAGCCAGCCCAACCAAGTGGCGATCGCAAATATTCCCAGAACCCCAACCCAACCCAAACCTAAACCAATTAACAAACCCTCACCGCTGCGGCGACTAATTTCGAGACCACAAACCCGCCACATTCGAGGCTGACCATAAACGGATTTTCCCCACCATTGCAGTAATACCAAAAACTGGCAATATAGCAAAACTAAGGTAATGATACTCACCCAATTGGGGTCGCCCCCTAGCCAATAAATAGGAATAGCCAGGGGAAGCCAAATTAGCAGCAATAGAATCACAAACAGCCCCAACCGAACCGGGACAGGGCGGCGGACTAGGTTAGATAGATTAAACAATTAAACAAGCGATCGCGCGTTGCAGTTGAAATCATGCTCCATCAGAGCAGTCTACCACTATTCGTCAGGCTCTATGGTACTGGTCAAGCCATGATTTTTTAAAGTTTCACAATAAAACTCAGCGTGTTCGAGGGCGCAGGTAATCACCAAAGCCAACCCATTAGTGTGAGCCTCCATCATAATACTAACAGCTTGGGGTTGAGTCAGGCCGGGAACGGTACTCATAAGTACCTGCACCACATACTCCATGGGGTTATGGTCATCATTATGGAGCAGAACCCGATAGCGTGGCGCTAACTTTCGATTTGTAGAAGTCTTTTCTACGGTTTGGGTTGACACAGAACCATCTCCTCCGTTTACAAAGGTACAGTGATAGGGGAATTTATCGATACCAAAGCAGACCAAAGCCATAATCAGACCATCAGGCTATTGAAGGCTGGCTAGACTCAGCCCAATTCCTGATCAAGTTGACAATAACTTAGCGAGGCGCTGCTAACCAATAGCTTAACAAGCCCCTCCCATTAAGTGCAACCCAGAAGCCACAACTGACCAGTCACAACTAGAATGGTTAATAATAAGACAGATAGATAACTCAAAACCATCATTCATGCAGAACAGTACATTACTCCTAACCAAAGAACTCCCTAACCTGACCTACTCCCCCCTATTAGACCGCTTTGATGACAGTTGGGAAGCACCCCTGTCTACCCTCCTAGGCTTGGGACGCGCTGCTGGGGCTGACCTGGTAGAATTTTTCCTAGAGCGCAATAATGTGATCAGTTGCTTGGCTGAAGATGACGGCATTACGGGGGTTTCCCCCAGTCTATCTTTAGGGGCGGGTATTCGGGTCTTTAAGGGGAATGCAGATTGTTATGTGAGTACCAATGATTTATCCTTTAGCGGCTTGCGTACAGCCCTAGAAAAAGCCTTGTCTATCATGGGTTTACAGCTTCCTGGAGCGGTGGGATTCGTTCCTTCGGTCAATTTGGAACTATTGCGGGATTACGCGACCTCTAAGGGCAAAGAAGGCTGGCTGGCTGAATGTAGTTCGATGCAAGAGATGGGGGATATCCTATTAGCAGCTAACGCCCAACTACTCAAAAAGGCTAACCACGTTCAATCTCGGCGCGCGTCCTATTTCCGAGATTGGCAAGAGGTTCTGGTGGCCGCTAGTGATGGCACTTTTGCCCGGGATGTGCGATTGACTCAATCTCAGGTTTCGTTTATCCTATGTGCAGATGGCGAACATCGCTGTTCGATCAGTAAACGTGGCGGTAGTACCAGTCGCCCGGATGGGTTGCGAAGTTGGGACTATGAAACTGATGCGGAAGATATGGCAGAATCTGCGGGTAAAATGCTTTATGCGGATTATGTGGAGTCTGGCTATTATCCGGTGGTGATGGCTAACCGCTTCGGTGGGGTGATTTTCCACGAAGCCTGTGGGCATTTACTGGAAACTACCGCTATTGAAACAAAAACAACTCCTTTTGCTGATAAGAAGGGTGAGAAAATTGCCCACGAAAATCTGACGGCTTGGGATGAGGGTCTGTCGGAGCAGGCATTTGGCACTATCGATATGGATGATGAGGGAATGCCTGCCCAGCGTACTCTATTAATTGAAAATGGTATCCTGAAAAATTTTCTGTGCGATCGCGCTGGTGAAAGACGCACAGGAAATCCCAGAACCGGAAGCGGTCGCCGCCAAAACTACACATATTCACCAGCCAGCCGGATGCGTAATACTTATATTGCGCCTGGTAACTATTCTGTTGATGACCTATTTGCATCAGTCGATCGCGGTTTGTACTGTAAAAAAATGGGTGGCGGTAGTGTCGGCGATACCGGAAAGTTTAACTTTGCGGTGGAGGAGGCTTATCTCATCGAAAATGGTAAACTTACTAAGCCTCTCAAAGGTGCAACTTTAATCGGTTACGCTACGGAAATTATGAACAATATTTCTATGTCTTCCCAAGATATCGGACTGGCGGCGGGGTTCTGCGGTTCGGTCAGCGGTAGCGTCTATGTGACGGTCGGACAACCTCATATTAAGGTTGATGGTATTACTGTGGGAGGAAGATAAATGGCGGGGTCGGGTTTTCGGGTGTGATCAATTTTAGATCTTCCCTTAACCCGCCTCGATAAGGTTCTGGGAATTTAACTCTGAGTTCTTTGGTGAAACAGTAATTACAACAAAGCAGCGATTAATTAGATAGATGATGAATACTGACAGTTTGATTAGCCAAGTTAAAGATTCGGCGAGTAAATTGGGAATCAAAAAATTTGATGTGTTTGGTGCGACGGTAGAATCGAGTAGCGCTCAAGTTAATCAAGGGGTTCCTAAACAGGTGAAAGCCTCCCATCGTTCTAGTATTATGGTGAGGGTGTGGAATGGCGATCGCTCTTTGGGGGTGACTTCTACTAATGACACGACTCCCAAGGGTTTGGAGTTGGCTTTGCAAACGGCATCGGAAGCTAGTAACTTTGGGGCGAAAGAACATATCCCCGATTTTAGTCCTTTGGCTACTTCTCCGATACAAGAAATGGGCGATCGCACTGCGGAAGCTGCCCCTATGGATACGCTGTTAGAAACTTTACTGGAGGCGGAACAAAAGTTATTAAATAGCCATCCGGCAATTGTGGGAGTTCCCTATAATGGGTTGTCACAACGGGATTTAGTCCGGTTTTATGTGAACAGTGAGGGGGCTTTACGACAAGAACATCTTTCTTATGCCTCGATTTATCTATATAGCAAAACGGAAGAAGATGGTAAAAAGCCTCGCAGTGCGGGTGCTTACCGTTTGGGTCGCAGTTTGGAACAGTTGGATATTGAGGGATGCTTACAGGAAACCACGGCGAAAACTATCAGTCATCTGAATTATGAAAAGATGACATCGGGGCGCTATTTAGTGATGTTTTCCCCAGAGGCTTTTCTGAGTATGTTGGCGGCGTTTTCTAATATTTTTAATGCCCAGAGTGTGTTAGACCGCCAGAGTTTGTCTACTGTGGAATCAATTGGGACGGCGATCGCTTCTCCGATGTTATCGGTTAGTGATTACGAATTGCACCATAAAAATATCGCAGCGACTACCTTTGATAGTGAGGGAACACCGACGGGAGAAGTGCCGCTAATTAAGGAAGGTGTATTAACTAACTTTCTCCATAGTTCGATTACCGCCCGCCGCCTGAATGCTCAACCTACTGGGAATGGTAATATGGGGGCGAAAGTGTCGGTGAGTCCGAATTTCTTTTGTGTGGCTCCGGGAAGTGCTGAAAATGGCGGATCTTACAACATTGATACGGCTGATAATGTGATCTGGATTGATGAGTTGCACGCCCTCCATTCGGGAGTACAGTCTCTACAAGGCTCGTTTTCTTTACCCTTTGATGGTTGGATGATTAAAGGAGGCGATCGCATTAGTATTGAGTCGGCTACGGTGGCTGGAGATATTAAACAACTACTCAAGTCTATTGTCTGTGTGGAATCAGAAGTTAAACTCACAGATGGCGGCGTTTCTCCTCGGGTTTGGGTGGAAGGATTATCGATTACCGGGGAAGGATGATATTTACCCAATTTCCGGGGGAAATTTCGGCTCTAGTGGCGGCGTTATTTTGGGCGATCGCATCAGTCATTTATGCTAATGTCGGCACCCAAATTCCTCCCTTGGGTTTGAATCTGATTAAAGGCGGAATTGCGATCGGTCTATTATTGCTCACCATCACCCTCCAGTCGGGGGTGAATTGCCCGAATTTTCCCCCTGGGTATTCGGCTTGCTTCCCCTCAGTGGCATCATCGGTATAGGTATCGGAGACACCGCCTTTTTTACGACCCTTAATTGTCTGGGTCCCCGGCGGGCGTTGCTGTTAGAAACCCTCGCCCCTCCCCTGACCGCATTAATTGCCTTCATATTTTTGGGGGAAAGACTCTCCCCGACAGCGTGGGGGGGAATTTTTTTGACCGTGTTGGGTATCGCTTGGGTAATTACCGAAAGGGCGGCGGAAACCGTGGGAATGCCCCTAAGACTAACGCGGGGCTTGGTGTTTGGCAGTATTGCGGCTTTATCCCAGTCCACCGGAGCGATTTTATCCCATTTGGCACTCACCCAAAGCGGCATCAGTCCCCTGTGGAGTACCCTGCTGCGAATTGTGGGCGGCGTGGGGGTGCTGGTTTTAGCCCTGCCAATTCAGCGGTTATCCCCCGCCGCTTTACTCAAGCCTTTGCAGTCCCGGCGCGTGTTGGGAATCATTATGGTGGCGACATTTTTCGGGACTTATTTGGGGATTTGGTTGCAGCAAACTGCCCTCAAATTTACCGCCGCCGGAATTGCTCAAACTCTGACTTCTACCAGTCCGCTGTTTGTATTGCCGATCGCTATAGCAATGGGCGATCGTGTCAGTTGGCGGGCGATTTTGGGCGCATTAGTCGCCATTTTCGGCGTGGCGATGTTATTTTTAGCTTGAGAAACTTGCCCTTTCCAATGGAGAAACAGGGGGTAATGAGCATTAACTTCCGGCTAGTGTCGCCAGAAAATTATGAACTACTTCCTCTAATTTTTCAGCATATACCATCAAATCATATTCTGCATAATAATTGATTTTGCCACTATCTATTAATTTTTGATAATCCATTGATGGCTTGGTATCCTCATCTGATTTAAAATTTAAAACCCCAGATTTACTTTGAAAAAAAAATATTAAAAAATCTATCCCATAATTGACTAAATTTACTTGGTCGCTTTCCCACAATTTAGCATCAGCAATAAAAGCAATACCTAATCTATATAATATTTCAGCTAATTCTGCCTTCTCAGGTCTAGCGAAGCTAATTTCATGCCATTTATATTTCTTTTCAGAGACAGCTTCAATAGGCGATTTATGATTTTTGTTTTTTAAGTAAATATCATCAATATTCGATGATATTAAATTGGCGACCAAACGAGAACTACTCAAATTTAAACCGCTTAAATCTGCCCCATTAAGGTTTAACTCAATTACCAATTGTCTTTGGATATTAATTTGAGAATTATGTAAATATTTTTTGAGTACAGATTTTAATGTATCTTTCTTTATTTTTTCTCCAAAAGCCTCTGATAAAAGTTTCCAGAGTTTTGCCCCTACATCTTTAACATAGTCCGGTTCATAACCTGTGTTCGCAGCAATTTCTTGATAAGACTTACCGTCCCAAGTTTGACGAAATACTGTTTCTTGAATTTTATTCAAACAGCGATAGTCAAGGACGGCTTCAACCAGTTCTAGTGCTTCATCAACTTTCATAAAATTTAATGTCAGAGCGATAGTAATTTCGATGGATGCAAGTAGGTATTCATAAAATAACAATCATTAGGGCTAAAAGTGTTAACTAGCAGTTTTGGGATTAAACATCGATCGATGCACACCTACTTAACCAGCTAAGTCAATTTTACATATTTCTGAGGACTACATCATCCGCGATTCCCTGAGTTCCCCTGTATCTGATACAATTAGTTACAAAACTTTATGCTTCTTTATATCCAGTGGTACAAGTACCTTCTCACTCAAAATATTGGAACTATCAGTTGCGATCGCCTCGCCAATTTGTAATATTTTATACCATTTTACCCTTAACCGTCAATATCTGTAAACCTTGAGAGTAACCATAGAGGAGGTTCTAATTATTAATTAGATCTTAAATTCTGAATCAAAATTACCTTAACAATACCTTTTAATTACTTTAAAAATACTTTTTAATTACAACTCAATAATGACAGTCATCAATTATGGTGATATCATTGAGGATAGAGGTTTAGCTCACTGAGTTCACAATTTTTTCCAAAATCATCAGTGCTATAAATTTGCAATTCAGCCATTTTAGATGGTAATTGTGAATTAGATATTTGTGATTTTACTACTACTGTAATCACCCAAATCTAGCAGTTACAATAGTTAATTGAGGAGATTAGTTGACTGCAACAGTCAACTAAATCAATGGCTTTACCAATAACTTTACCAAACCAGGATAAGGATAATGGCAATGGCTGACGATCCAAATACCCCTTGGGAATGTGAGGGTGCCCCACCTAAATATAAGAAGCATAAACTGTATGAAAATGCGGCAGGAATAGAGAAATGTGTGGAGTGCGGTCGTCCCCGAAACTATGCGGGAGGCGGTAGTTCAAACGGCCCACCAATTCCTTGGTCTAAAGTTGGGGCTGCTGCCGTAATTTTAGTTTTATTAGGTGGGATAGGATATGGGATTTCTGGTCTATTTAAGTCTTGTCCGACAGGTCAACAAAAACAGGGATTTTCCTGTGTAACAGTGGCAGTTGAACCACCTCCTAGACCAACTCGTACACCGACTACAACACCTATAACACCACCTACTACACAAACTATAGATATAGAGCGCTATAGTAGTGGAGAAAATCGCTTATTTGTGGGCAGAGAAAATCCCGATAGCGAACGTGGCATTAAAGCCTTTAGAAACGGACAGTATAGCCAAGCAGTACAAGATTTTGAGAAGGCTGTAAACGGCGATCGCAACTCTCCTGAACATCAAATTTATCTGAATAATGCTAAAGCACGTTTAGCTGGTTCTCCTTTCCTAATTGGGGCTGTTGTTCCTATTGACACTGCCGCCAGTTCCGCCGAAGAAATGTTAAGAGGAGTTGCAGATGCTCAAACCAGATTTAACCAAGCGGGTGGGTTAAATGGAAGGTTACTAGAAGTCATTGTCGCTAATGATAGTAACGATCCGCAACGAGCCACAGAAGTGGCAAAAAGATTGGCAAGCGATCCCAATTTATTAGGTGTAATCGGACATAATTCCAGTGATGCCACTCAAGCAGGTTTAGCTGAATACGAACAAGCAGGTATACCGATGATCTCGCCGACGAGTACCAGTACCGCTTTATCGGGAAACAGTTTTTTCAGAACCTTACCTTCTGATGCCATCAACGGTCAAAAACTGGCTGATTATGCTTGGTATACTCTGGAAATCGACAATGTAGCCATATTTTATAATCCCAATAGTAGCTACAGCAAAAGCCTAGAAACAGCTTTTTCCCAAGCCTTTCAGCAATTCGGAGGACGAGTTGTCAAAACCATTGATTTGAGCAATGAACAACTTGATCCCCAGCGAGAAATTCAAAACTTACAAGGGCAAGTTGAGGGTCTGGTTTTATTTCCAAATACTGCCTATATTTCAGTAGCGATCGCCCTAGCGGTTGCCAACAACAACCAAATGAAATTATTAGGAGGAGATGCCCTATATAATCCCAACACTTTAACATCGGGTAGCAACGCAGTGGAAGGATTAATTTTAGCCGTTCCTTGGTTTGCCGACGGGAAATATGCCGAAGCTGCAGAAAGACGATGGTTAGGACAGGTTAATTGGCGCACTGCCATGAGTTTTGATGCAACTCAAGCAATGATTAACGCTTTATCCGAGCAAGCATCTCGTTCCAGCGTTTTACAAAATCTCAGAAATATTAGCTTATCTAATGCTGATACTTCCGGTAATTTACTTCAGTTTGAATCCACAGGCGATCGTCAAGGTGATCCCATTCTAGTCCAGGCAGTGAAAGGAGGAAGAAATGCTCCTAGAGGCACGCAATTTTCCTTTCAACCTATTAAGTAAGGAGGACACCTAAACCGATGCCTTTACATACACCCCAACCCGTTTGGCGTTATGCCGTATTTCAGATTTCCGCAGCCTGTTTAGCCATCTGTCTAGTCCTGGCTCTCCTGGCTGGTCAATTAGGTTGGTTTCCCCGTTTAGTTGCCGTTCATTTAGCCGTCGATCTCAGTGGTAGCACTTATCAAAGTTCCCTAGCAAATTTTAACAAGCCGGGAACAATTATGGCTCAGGAAATTGAGGCAGTCCAAGCCTATGCAACTCGCAATGCTCGACTATCTCAACCTAATCTGATATCCGTTTCAGGGTTTGCTAGTTCTGTTGTTCCGATTACCAATGGATTCTCTAGTGATCCTCAAGAAATTACCAGAGCAATCAATCAAGTTGTTCAACCTTCCCTGGTTAACCGCATTGGTGGAGGAACCAACATGAATTTGGCTGTAGAAAATGGTTTATCTACACTTAAAACCCAGCCGACACTCTGTACAGAAATGTTGGTGATTACCGATGGTGTATTTAATATCAATCCCGAGATAATTGAGCAAGTCCAAGCTCATAACGTCAGGTTAAATTTTTTGATCGTCGGTCAACCTCTGACTGCCGAAATTAATCAATGGGCAAACCAAACGGGTGGTATTGCCTTAGAAGTCAGTCCTAGTAGCATCACCGAGTTGCTTTCCGAGGAAGTATTTGAGCGGTTTAATGCGAATCCGTTAGTGCCTTTGTTTTATGGCTTGGCATTTATCTCATTCATGTGGATGATGCTTTTACCTTTAGAAAGGTTTTTCAATCAAGCCCTCCGAATTAGGATTGATTATGCCAGTAAAGTTTCCGTTTATAATGCCATATTTTGGACAATAGCCACTCCCATCTATCTGATCGCATCAGGATTATTTAATCCGTTTCAATCTTGTTAATTGTTAAAAAGGAGTAAATCATGGTTAATGCAAATGTAGGACAAGACAATAATAATATTCAAGAAAATACAATTGTGCCAACTTTAATTATTGGTGTCGGTGGAACAGGCTTAGAAGCGATGACTCGTGTTCGCCGTCTGATTGTGGAATCCTACGGTAGTTTAGAAAAACTTCCGGTCGTTGGTTTTCTACATATCGATACTGATGAAAAACCGCAAGTCAAAAAGCCAGAAATGGCTGGCCCACCACTGGAAGATTACGAAAAGTTCTGGGCTAGTGTAACTTTTGACGAAGCTAAAAAAGTCAAGGACAATCCCACGACCTATTCTTGGTATTATGACTGGCTTCCCCCGGAACTGACTCCGCAAAACTTAGTTTCAGAACAAGGAGCCGGTCAAATTCGAGCTTGCGGACGCTTTGCCTTTTTTTATAACCATGAAAAAATTCGGAACAAATGTCAGCAGGCTATAACAAGAATTACTGTAGGTCGAAATCAACTAACGATTGATGGTGATGTTTTGACCGTAGAACCTAAATTGAATATTTTTGTCGTTGGTTCTATCTCTGGAGGAACGGGTAGTGGAATGCTGATTGATTTAGGTTATTGCTTGCGAAATTGGTTTCAAGGGCAGAGATTGGAAACTACAGCTATTATTCCCACCCCCGATGCTTTTTTAGGAATTGGTGGCAATATTAAAACTCAAGAAAATGGTTATGCTGCTCTCATGGAGTTAAACTATTTTTCCGATCAAAATACAAATTATAGTGTCAGGTATGGTTTATCAGAAAATACTCGAATCATAGAAAATCGCTCTCCCTATGATTATTTATATCTAACAGGAACTAGCAACCAAGAGGTGAGTTTAAAAATTGAAACTATTCAGGAAATGATGGCTCAACAAATTTTTCTGGATTTAGTTTCAGATTTTTCCAGTTACAAAAGAAGCATTAGAGACAATATAAAAAGGGATATTGGATCGTCTTCAGATCAAGCTAAAAATTCTCAGCAAAAAGCCATGGGCAGAAGTTACTCGCTCAACTTTTTTAGTTTTGGTATTGCCAGTATTGAGATTCCAGTTCACGCCATTCGGAAAGCGCTTGCCGTCAAGTTAGCCGCTGACTTATATCAGTGGTGGCTTAATGCAAATGTTCAACTTCCTAGTGATGTTCAACAAGAGGCAGAAGCAGAACTCAAAGAGTTAAAGTTGTCTAGTAAAGAACTGCTGAATGAGATTTTACTTAATCAAGAGGGTAAGCGTTATGAAGTCGTTATCCAACAATGGATTAAGCAACTAGAGAATAATATCAACGTCGAACAACGATTAAAATGTACTGCTCAACTTCCCAATCCTTTTGGCAAAGAAACGGGTAAAATTTTGGAGTTTGTGAGCCGTTACCTTAATCCAACTGTTGAAGAATATCGCTTAGATCATCTCCGAGATGACCAAAGAAGACGCGGTGACTTCCTTCAAAGAATGCAGGACAATGGGGAAAAACTGTTTCAGGAAACAGCACGAACTTTTAAAGAAAAAATCTACGACTATTTAGAAGATAAGAGCCAAGGAGCTCGCGCTATCAAGGCACTCCTAGAGCAAATGCGAACCAGCTTACAAACAGAAATTGAAAAATTGCAACGGGAAGCTGAAAAAACTTGGGAAAGTCTTGAAAAAGCTGCTTGGGCAGAATACAACCAAGGGAGTTCTCAAATTGATGAATTTAGCGATCGCTGGATGGCAACCAAGGAAAATAAAATGAAAGAATGGTGCGATCAAGCAATTGGAGGAATTGA
Source organism: Arthrospira sp. PCC 9108 (assembly GCA_016745315.1). Lineage (GTDB taxonomy): Bacteria > Cyanobacteriota > Cyanobacteriia > Cyanobacteriales > Microcoleaceae > Limnospira > Limnospira platensis. The sequence goes on along the minus strand of CP066886.1, from coordinate 6,467,605 downwards.
AAAAAGTTTTCAAGCCACATTACAACGCCAGTCTCGTCTGATGGCTGTTAACATTCAAAACCGCTTTCTTGATGTCATTCAAGAGGTTGAAAATGAAGTTGATCGATGGACTGGGCGAATTTCAGGTTCAGAAAGTAAGTATCGTGACTCGATCGCTCAATCTGAGAATTACATTGAACAATTGGAATTAGTTGGAATCAAACTGTTTGAACGACGAGAGTTGAAAGAACTTTACGATGATTTTATTAGCAAGTCTCAAGGGCTGGATATCCTTTTTAGCCAACTCACTCAGGATATAAAAGTCGCCAGCCAAAACAGCAAATTCTGGACTCAATCTGCCTATGGTCAACAAGAATTTCATCTTTTGGATGTGGCTCGCATTGATGAGCTTCAATATCCCCAGTTTGAGGATGTAGTTGAACAATTCACCCGACGGACAATTCAGGAGGCACCGGCAAACAGCAAACTTTACACCGAAATGGATGCTTGCACCCGTTTTATGCGACTGTATCCTAAAACTCAAGAGCAGGAACGAGAGATTGAACGTTTATTTAATCTTTCTAAACCGTTAATTCGTTTGGATACAGCTATCCCTCAAGAGGGTGGATTTAACTATATTCAATTTCATCTCGCGGGAATTGTCGGAGGGGAAAATACCCCGGAAACAGCAGCACAGCAACAGGTTCCTCTACTGAAGAAATTTTTTGTCCAGACAGATGCGATCGCACCTTTGAGTAAACGAGAACGGCATAAAATTCTAGGCACCCATGAAATTGCTGGCTTTTCTTTGCGATGCATGGCTGGAACCGAAAATCTCCGCAAAGCCTACCAAAAATGGCGAGGTGAACGAATTCAAGCTGAACGAGATCTTCTCAAAGGTATGAATGCTAAATTACCCGCTCCCGTTCACATTCAAAAAGATATGGTTTTTTGGGATTTTCATCGCCCCGACCCCACCATTGAACAGTTAGTTTTAATTGCCCGTGCTTTTGAGATTTTGCGTCAGGAAATCAACAAAAAAACCAAACAAGATGTGATTCGTTACCGCATTATGACTAAATTGGGTGAAGATAAAGTAACTGTAGCAGCCAATTGGGAAGATACAGTGCAAGTTCTGCAATTACCCGATTGTCGAGAAGACAGACAAGAAGTCGAACGACAGCTTAATGAATTACTCGACCAAGCCGAAACAGAATCCCAAAAACAACAACTGGGCAAACAACTGCAAGATTTCTTAGCTGAACGGCTCAAAACTGAGTTTCGGAATAATGATGAGGAAACCATGTATCTCCGGGAAAAAAACATCATTCTCGAATTTATCATTAACCATAAACTCGGCACTGTAAACAGTCCTTCAACTCCTCCTCCAGTCATCACCGCACCTCATCTGGGATTCACGACTGAACCGGAAGATAACCAAAACAAAATGCTAGGAAATGTCATGGCAAATACTGGTATAAAATACTGCAATAAGTGTGGTTATTCCATGTCTATCAGTGATAAGTTTTGCTCTAATTGTGGCAATAATATGTCCTAAAAAATCATTATAAGGTAGTCAATCATGAAAACTTTATCCTATTCCTACAGATGGCGTATTGCTATTTTCCGAGGATTGATTCGTACCGGCAAAGGTTTACTCTATTCTCTAGTTAACTCCGTTGGCGATACTTTAGAGCATCTGTCTCAATATAGTCATCCTATTGTGATGGCAACCAGTCAGACTTTAGAACAGATGACGAAACAAACTGGAGTGGCTTTAATTCGGGGTTATCAAAAATATTTGTCTCCCCATAAGGGTTTTTGCTGCTCTCATCGGGTTTTATATGGTGGTGATTCTTGTTCACAATATGTCAAAAATATGCTGATTGAACAAGATTTGCGATCGGCTATTTCTCTATCTCGTCAACGGTTCGTAAATTGTAAAACTGCCAAAATTATCCTGCGTGCAGAAACCTTAGAAGAAAAACGCCGCCGCGAGCAGAATAATAGCCAATGGAATTGTAGCTGTTCTCCAGGAGGATGTCTTGATGAATGTATCCCTGACTGCGACGATTTGGGTTGCGAGCCTGATTGCGAGCCTGATTGTGATTGTGGTTAAAGATTATATCTAAAGGGTTAAAAATTATGAAATTTGTGCAAAGTTTATTTGTGTTTGCTTTGGGATTAGGTGTAGCAATTTTACTAAAAATGCTCCTGAGTTCCTTTTCAATTCCTCGTGAGTTAGTGGCATGGATTAATACGGGAATATTTGGTGTAATTGGTTTTGCTTGCGGTTATCAACGTCGCCATTTTGGTCAGACTAATACTATCATTATGGTGTTAGCCATGTCGGTATTTTTATACCTATTTAGCTCAATTTTGGGTTACTATGAATTAGTTGATGCACTCTCGGCAAGACACAACAATCCAGAACAGGTTGCCGACGCTTTTTTGCAATCGAAAGTTGGCGCTTCTGGAGTTTGGGGTTTTTATGTCTACAGGGTGGTAGGAGAAGCCAAGAATTGGTTTGGACAATTGATACTATGGCTGGTTCAATTATGGTTTTTTGGATTATCTTTGTTTTGGGCATTTATGGGATGGGCGATCGCCCCAGATCAATCCTAATTCTTATGCTGCTCCGACACTTGAGAAACTTGCCCTTTCCAATGGAGGGAATCAACCAGGTTTCTGACGCAAAATACTGTAAAAGCCCGGATTTTATCTCCGGGCGCAATTCAGGCACGGGGTAAATTAATCACACAATTGGAATTGAGCTAATTCTCTAGGTAGGTTTGAAGAATGAGGAACACTCACACCACGAGGAGCTAGGATACCCATGCCAAAAACGCAACCATCCTCAGCACTACAATCAGTCATTCTTAGGGATAGTTCGTAGTCATCCTCAAATGGAGGTTCAAAGGAAACAACTGAGACTAAATCTTCGTCAAATTCCAGCACCTCCCCACTCATAGTTTTAACTCGTAACTCCACATCGGCGCAATTTTCATCGCAGTAGCCGACAAAAAGATACTCAATAGAAGGATCAAGTCTGAGGGTTAACGGTGCGCTAACTCTGGCTGGTCCTTTGCCAATTACCGGCCAGAATGCTAACTCGAAACCGTCTCTTCCCGCCTCCTCAACCACATCTCTGAGTTTACAGACAACTGTTCTTTGTTGGTCAGTTAAATCCCGCGCTAAGGCTGTCCCTAGGAGCGTAGTACCGAGCAACATAATCATTCCCGGTAGATAATAGTGTTTCCGTTTCATTGATATCCTCTGGGAAGGGATGGTTATTAAGGGAATTTCCGAAATAACTGGAGAATACCATATCTCAGCGCGATCGCCTACAGATAGTTTAATGGGCTATAGATTGCTACCCTGTCCCTGACCCCCCAGCCTTAAATTAGATTCAATTGATGTTACCATTCCTTTAGCCATGCTTCCATTTGGTCAATTTCTGCCTCCTGTGAGGTCAAAATGTCTTCCGCTAAAGATTGCATTTCTGGGCGATCGGATTTTTCTTGTAAATCTTTAGCCATCACTAAAGCACCTTCATGATGGGGAATCATGGCTTGGAGAAAACGCCGATCAAATTCATCATCTGCTTCGCCTAAATCCATATCCATCCGCATAGCACTAATTTGTTGCGGAGACATTTCTATCATGTGATTCATTTGATTATCCCATGCCATTGGTGTATCTGGTGCGTCTGGATACCAGGCTTGTCGCCACTCCCTCATTTGGGCAATTTCTGTGGCTTGAGCTTGAATTATTTCTACTGCTAAATTTTGCAATTCCGGTCTTTCTGATTTCCCTAAAACTTCCTGTGCCATAATAATTGCACCTTCATGATGAGGAATCATCGCATCAATAAAGCGTAGGTCGTAGTTTTCATCTGCTGGCCCTAAATCCATATCAGCATGATCCATACCTCCATGATCCATGGTTGGTACGGTTTCACCAGTGATCTCTATGGGTTCCTCTATGGACGGAGGTACGGAATCACAACCCGCAATTAATCCCAATATGGCTATCAAACTCCAGGTTGATTTTCGGAAATTCGCATTCATGAACTTTCTCACCGATAACTATCTTAAACTACCCCCCAATTATAGACTCTCTAGTCAACAGGAGAGTCAAGGCATAGATACCATAGCAAATGTTTACCTAATCAATCGGTAGACAGATGCGGAATTCGGAACCTTGACCGATTTCGGACTCTACCTCTAAACTTCCTTGATGCTTATTAACCACAATTTGACGAGCGATCGCTAATCCCAAACCCGTACCTTTTCCTACTCCTTTAGTGGTAAATAAATAATCAAAAATTTGGGACTTTAGTGCCTCTGGCATTCCGGAACCATTATCTCCAATCCGAATCTCTACGGAATTTTTCTCAGGTAAAACCTGGGTAGAAATAGTAATAATTTGATGATTGATTTTGAGACTCTCAAAGGTTGAAGTCATGGCGACTTCATCTAAAACATCGATCGCATTAGCCAAAATATTCATAAAAACTTGGTTGATTTGACCGGGAAAACACTTGATTTGAGGTAAATTGCCATAGTTTTTGACGATATCAATAGCGGGTCGATGTTGATTAGCCTTGAGGCGATGTTTGAGAATTAACAGAGTGCTATCAATACCTTGGTGAATATCGCAGGAAACTTGATGATCTAGATCCGCTCTGGAAAAAATCCTTAAACTGGTGCTAATATCTTTAATGCGATCGCACCCCAGTTTCATCGATTCCAACATTTTGGGTAAATCTTCTAAGTGATACTCAATCTCTAATTCCTCATATTTAGCGACAATTTCCGCCCCTGGATCAACAAACCTTTCCTGATATAGTTGCAGATATTCACTCAGAGACTGCACGGATTTAATCGCCTCGTTAATATTACCATGAATAAAGCCGACGGGATTATTAATTTCGTGAGCTACGCCAGCAATTAAATTCCCCAAGGCTGACATTTTTTCACCTTGAATTAATTGCAGTTGCGACTGTTTAATTTGTTCGACATAATCTTGGGACTGTTGATATAAACGAGCATTTTCTAGGGAAATAGCCGCCTGAGTGCAAAGCAAGTTCACAACCACTAGGCGATCGCTCGTAAATACACCACTGATCCGACGATTTTCTAGGCTGACAATTCCCACCAAATTACCCTGATTTAAAATCGGTAAACATAACATACTCTTAGGTTTTCGTCCCTGTAAATACTTATCAATTACAGGTAAATCCGTTTGCATATCATCGATAACTACTACTTTATTAGTATTTTTCACATAATTAATCAGTTTGACTGGGACCTTAGTAGTTTCGCTCAAAAGTTCCCCACAAAGTTCCGTATTTCGGGGAGTAGCAAGCGATCGCACTAGCCAATTTCCATCAGCGTCCGGCAAAATTAAAGCACAGCGCGAACCCCCAGAATTTTGCAAAATAATCTTAGTCAGTTGCTGCAAAAGTTCCTCTAATTGAATCGTGCTAGAGATAGCCTGAGCCGCCTTTAAAATAGCTGAAAAATCCAGCAAATTATTAATGCTCGAAGCCGAGGAACGATTACTAGATGTAGATGTGTGAGTTGAAATACTCGGAGTAACCACAGTTGCTAAAGTCGCCATAGGATTTAAATTAGAGCCCATGGCTTCTAAAATCGGTTGTAGCAAGTTAGGATAGGCATTTTCTAGCTGATCAGTTTTAGCTTTTGCACCCCACCGCGCATAACAATAATAGGCTTCCTGCATATAAACCATTGCCAGCTTTTCTTTACCCCAATTCAGGTAAAACTTAGCCGCCAGTTCATTAGCTAAAGCCTCCTCTTGGATAAATTCGTGTTTTTTGGCTCCTAAAATTGCCTGGTCATATAAATTTATAGCCTCAACTTTTTTATCTAAAACTCGACATTTTTCCGCCTCGATTAAATCCAGCTTATGCTGATGATTCATTGGTGCATAATATGCCCAGTGACCTAAATGCTGTTCATTCTCTTCTACACGCTGCCACAATTCTGATTTCTGTTCATGTTCGGGAGCATAAATGCCTAAAGCCGTGAGGGAATCATAGAAATAAAATCCGGGAATGCTAATCATACCAGCACCACCAATTAAATATTTTTTAGCCTCAATTGCATAAGTTTCAGCTAATTTGAGTTCTGCAAATAAATAGGAAAGCATCATTTTATATAGATAAAATATATACAATCCCAGCACATCATGACTATCAGTAATGCGAGGCAAAATTTCTGTTTCTTCCATCGCTTCACCCGATAAAATGTGAGGGTTGACTGCTAACCCCAATAAATTTAAAGTAGACTGCCAATAAATTCCACAGTAATTGGCAGTGGTTATTTGATTCAATCGTTGTAAAGCGTGATAGTATCCAGATGACTGCTTTTCCAAGGTGACTAGAGTTTCACCACCCCAAAATGAGTTGAGGCAAAAGGTTTGAGCGCAATATCCAGCTTGTTCATGATTGCCAATTTCTAAGGCTTCTTTATAGCTGTCTTGTAGAAGATAAACTACGGTTTTAAGATGGTTTTTTCTGTGTAAAATAAATAAACATACTACATGAGTAACTTCTGGTTTTGCGGTTTTGAGGTCTAATTTTTTCACTAATGTTAGCGCCAATTGACCAAACTTCAAACCTCTATCTATATCTTGTAAGAGATTACAACAAATAATACCATAGCAGCTATAGCTAAAGGCGGAAGCTGATGTATTGCCATATTCAATTGATAGCTTAACTCCTAAAGAAATAAACACGGGAAATAAGGGAGATTGAGAGATAGCAGCGACGGGAATTATACTATTGGCTATCTGCAAAATAGCGATTTTTTCTATATCTGTCATTAAGGGTAGGTTAACTAAGTCGTCAATATCGCGATCGCCAATTAGTTCTAGGACTTCTGCAATGACTTGTTGGATATCGTTTTCTGTGGGATTTGCTGGGTAATTGACACCCAAACTTCCCAGTAATTCTTGACCAATAGCAATCGCTTCACTTAGTTTGTTTTGAGATACATGGGCTTGAATATTAATCCGGTAAATATCTACCTTGTCTACCCAACTATCTACCTGAGATATCACCTGATTAATGAAATGGTTCATGGTCTCAAAATCACCAGATAAAGCTGCTAATTCAGCCCCCAAATTATAAAATTCTAGGGTGATTTTATATTGTCGCTTTCCAGGGTTTTCTCCGAGTAAATTTAACCCGGTTTCAGCATAATCCAAACCTGCTGTATAGGCGGTAGCTGCTTTAGCTTTTCGACAGGCGATCAGGTTCATTTGCGCTAACTCGTCTCGTTCTTTTTGGGTAGTAATTAAAGCTGTACCATAGTTGAGTTTACTGATGAGTTCAAAAATATAATCTTCCCTAGACTCAATAGGAATTTGTTTCAGCAATAGTTGTCCTATGCGGTAATGAGTAGTCTGTTTTTGCTGTTCAGGAATTAGTGAATAAGCAGCCTGTTGAACCCGATCATGCAAAAATTTGTATTGTACGTTTTCAGTCTGACTACTGTTTAACTCCGTTTCATTCTCACCCATATAGAATTTATAAACCTGAGTTTCTGGGATGATTAACCCGTATAATAGGGCTTTCCATAAAGCGATCGCTACTTGGGTTGGTGATTTTTCACAAACAATTGCTAATGTATCCAAATTAAACTTATTTCCCAGACAAGCAGCTAACTGTAAAACTTCCTGAGTTTCTGCCGGTAATTTCTGCAACTGTATCGCCATAAACTCAACTACATCATCGGTGATAGATAGGGAATTAACTCTAGCCATATCACATTCCCAGTAGCGTTTTTGGAGATTAAATTTAATACATTTATCCTCATATAATGCCTTGAGAAACTGGGTGATAAAAAACGGATTTCCTTTGGTTTTACGATTAATTAATTCCGTGATTCGATAAGCTAGTTCAACCGTACAAGCTAAAGTATCCGCCACCAACTGATTACTATCCTCAAACGCCAGGGGAGTTAAAGTAATCGTATTAACCGTTTTACCCAGTTTTTTCAGTTCTTCTACTGTTAACATAAAAGGATGCACAGGAGAGACTTCATTATCCCGATAAGCACCCAATAACAGTAGATAGGTCTTTTCTTCGATTAATAGCTTCATTAACTCCAGAGAAGCCAAATCTGCCCACTGTAAATCATCTAAAAATATCACCAGTGGATGCTCATAAGTAGTCAAGACCGAGATAAATTTTTGGAATAGTAAATTAAACCGATTTTGGGCAGCAGTTCCTGATAATTCCGGGACAGCAGGTTGAGGGCCGATGATTTTTTCCAGTTCAGGAATTACCTCAATTAAAACTTGTCCGCTACCTCCTAAAGCTGCTAAAATATTAGCTTTCCATTGGTCAATATCTGAGTCTGATTCTGACAAAAATTGCCCGATTAAATCCCTTAAGGCTTGCACAAAGCCCGACAAAGGAATATGATGATTTAATTGGTCAAATTTACCCTGAATAAAATAGCCTTGCTGACGGGTAATCGGTTTGTGGACTTCATGGACTACGGCGGTTTTACCAATCCCCGAAAAACCCGCCACTAACATAATTTCTGATGCCCCATTCGCTACCCTATCAAAGGCTGCTAATAATTCCTCAATTTCGTTTTCTCTACCATAGAGTTTTTCCGGAATTAAAAAGCGATCGCTCAAGTCACAAGCAGCGATTTCAAACTCATAAATATTACCAGTTTTTTGCCACTGTTGCCAACAATTTTCTAAATCATGTTTAAGTCCCAAAGCACTCTGATAACGATCCTCAGCATTTTTTGCCATTAATTTGGCTACGATATCAGATAAAACCTTCGGCACATCAGGGTTAACCTCATGCAATGGAGTTGGCATTTTCGCCAAGTGACAATAGACTAATTCCATCGGATCATCAACATTAAAAGGCAACTCTCCCGCCAGTAATTGATAGAAAGTTATTCCCAGAGAATACAAATCACTGCGGTAGTCAATGCCACGATTCATCCTGCCAGTTTGTTCCGGGGATAAATAAGCTAAAGTCCCTTCTAAAATATTAGGATTTTGGATAGTCTTATTTTCTTTTGGCAATAATGAAGCCAAGCTAAAGTCAATCAGTTTAACTTCTTTGGTTTCAGGATGAATTAGGATATTTGCGGGTTTAATATCTTTGTGAATTACCCTTTGTCGATATAATCCGTGTAAAATGTCTGCTAGTTGTAAACCTATAGCTAAAAAGTCAGGAATTAATAGTTTTTTGGGTTGCCACTGATTCAGAGAAATATGTCCTTCATAGGGCATCACTAAGGCATAACTATTCCCATAATTTTCTAAAGATAAAGGTTTGACAATTCCTGAAAGTTCCAGATTTTTTGCAAGTGTATATTGATTGCGAAACTGTGCCAATTCATTAAAATTCGGATGGGGATTCCGTAAAACTTTGATGATTACCCCTTGGTGATCACTGGTCCTAGTGCCTTTATACACTATGGTGCGGGTTCCTTGATAGATAATTTCGCCAAAGTTGTACAAGGGAAGAGTCATAATCATGGCGTAACCTGTAGTTAATAGGGTTGACTCAATCAAAACTTCGATAGATAGGCGCTTCCAGGCTTTTCTAGCCTCAATCTAGTTAATTGTAAACGGTTTGTGATTAAACTTTTCATAGCTTAACTTACCAAACCAAAATTTTCTGTAAATGTGCTACAGAATAATACAAACTTGGTGGTTATGCCAAGGGTAACTTGATTATAAATTCTGTACCCACCCCTGGGACTGAGGAAAAAGTTAACTCTCCGTGGTGATTCTGGGTGATAATTTGGTAGCTGGTTGGTAATCCCATCCCGGTGCCTTGACCTACGGCTTTAGTCGTAAAAAATGGGTTAAAAATCTGGTTTTTATGTTCGGAATTGATGCCAATACCATTATCTGTAATTGATATCAATACTTGATTTTTATCGGCTAGGCGTGTTTTGATGTTTATACATCCTATATAATCAGAGTTTACCGCCGTATTTAATCGATTTCGTTTTTCCTCGATCGCCTGAATAGCATTGATTACTAAATTCATAAATACCTGATTTAATAGGCTGCTATAACATTGAAATGACGGCAAATCTCCATAGTCTTTAATTACCTGAATTACCGGACTTCCATTGCTACCATTGACCCGATTTTGGACAATCACTAAGGTACTATCAATATTTTCATGAATATCTACAGATTTTAACTTGGCTTCATCTAAACGGGAGAAGGTACGCAGGGATTTAACAATATCCCTAATTCGTGAGGCTCCATGAGTCATTGAACTAATGATTTTTGGGAAATCGTCCCTGATAAAATCTAAATCAATATCCTCAATTAAATCTCTAATTTCTGGAGGGGGATCAGGATACAATTCTTGATAAGTATCAATCAATTCTAACAAATATTCCGTATAGGTAGAAGTGTGGGTTAAATTGCCATAAATAAAACTAACTGGGTTATTAATTTCATGAGCCACACCTGCGAGTAATTGACCTAAACTCGACATTTTTTCAGCTTGAATTAACTGCACTTGGGTTTCTTGTAATTCCCGATATGCTTTTTGCAATTCCTTACCTTTGGCTTTGGACTCCTGATAAAGTTGAGCTTGATAAATAGCGATCGCCACCTGAGTTGCCAGACTTTGTAGCAGTTCGATTTCATCATCTAACCAAGAGCGATCGCATTCGCAACCCTTGGTACAATCACTCTGAACTCTCCCGATTTCAAAACCTCCAATTGTGCCGCCAGCTGTATGCACAGGTAACACCAAATAACTTTCAATTCCTGACTGTTGACAAAATTCTTTTAAGGCTTCGTCTTGGCTATCCTTAACTACATCTAGCCGATACATTTTCCCATGAAATAAATGATAAAATAATTTTGGAAAATTATCAATATTATAACTGCCAAGCCAACTAGGTATTCCTGGATTTTTCTGCTCCTTAACATTTTCTAAGCAGGGTGGATTGGTATCGGATCTATACCATACAAATGCACAAATATAAACTTTGATTTCCTGAAAAATCGCATTGACAGCATTTTGCAAAATCGTATCTAAATGCAGAGAATTGCGAATTTCGGTGCTGATCCGATTTAAAGTTTGGGTGCGACTCAGCAAAGATTGTAACTTTTGTTCTGCTTTTTTGCGTTCCCTTAAAGCCGCTTGCTGTTCACTAATATCTCGAACAATAGACAAAACATCATTGCCACAGGGAGCAAACCGCGCTTCATAATTTCGGATTCCTTCAGGCATTTCTAGAGCATATTCAAACAATTGGATATGTTGAGTTTTTAGGGTATCTGCAATAGCTTTACTCGTCGGTACAGCCAGAAACTCTGGCAATACTTCATGAAGATTTAGACCCAAAAATTGTGACGGCTGCATTAACGGTTCTACCTGTAGAGATGGCTTATAATCAAGAAAAACATAATCGGAACTATAGCGGAACATCATATCAGGAATTGCATCAAGTAAAGCGCGCGTCTGAGCCTCGCTTTCTTTTAAAGCCCTTTCTGCTTGTATGCGGTCTGTAATATCTTCAAAAATCCCCACCAAACCAATTACCTTTCCGTCCGCATCATGGAGAGGTATTTTAGTGGTTTCTACCCAATTCATGCTACCATCAGCATTGCTCTTATTTTCAATTAATTTGATTTGGGGTCGATCGCTATTCATCACCTGGCGATCGCAAGCGCGATAATGTTCAGCTTCTTTTCGACTCACACAATAATCATAATCTGTTTTTCCTATAAAAAAGCTCGTATTTTCACCACCAAAAGCCCTAGCAAAAGCCTGGTTACACCCCAGAACAACACTATGAGAATCCTTCCAAAATACCGACTGTGGGAGAGCATCAAGAATAGTTTGCAACAACTCCCGCGATCGATAAACTTGCTCTTGCGCCTTCACTCTTTCCGTAATATCCATCACCGTCCCAAACATCCGCACCACCTGCTCGTCTCGCTGTTCTATTTCAATCCGAGCATTCAGATAAGCCACCTCATCACCAGCACGCACAACCCGAAAATCAAAGTTTTGTGGAATCCCCTTATTAGCTTCTGCAACCCTATTTTGAAATAAAGAGCGATCGTCAGGGTGAATTATGGTCAGATGTTCTGCAAAAGTCGGCTCACCCTGTTCCGGACTCATACCAAACAGATTAAATACCTCTTCCGACCAAGTAACCTTTTGGGTTTGAGTCTCAAAAGACCAGTTCCCAAGATGCGCCACTTTTTGAGCTTTTTGCAGTTGATTAGTCAGTTCTTGTAGCGCCAGTTCATTAGCTTTACGCTGCGAAATATCCTGATAAATTCCCATAAATCGCAGCGGTTCACCCAAACGATTCCTCTCCACAATTTGACCAATACCTAAACCCCATTTATAGGAACCATCCTCGCATCGCAAACGATGTTCAGTCTCATAAATATCAATTTCTCCCCGGATATGTCGATTCATATTCTCAGAAACTAATTCCATATCCTCCGGGTGAATTCGACTGATCCACTCATTAACATTATGATTAACCACCCCTTCCGTCGCACCGATAAAATTCCGCCAATGTTCCTCCGATAAAACCAACTCATTAGTTTGCATCTTCCAATCCCAAGTGCCAATATCAGCTGATTCTAGGGCAATTTCTAAACGAATATGACTTTCCCGCACCGCCATTTCCGCCTGTTTACTGTCATGAATATATCGGGCAATTCCCAAACATCCTATCACCTCACCTTCATCATTTCTCATCGCCGATACATTAGTAGAATGCCAGTAATAGTGATTATTTTTATGTAACACCCTATATTCAGCACCTCGCACTTTTTCCCCTAATAAAGCTCGATGAAAAGCATCTACACAAATTGGCAGATATTCACTATGTACAAACTCGGCAAAAGAAATACCCAACAACTCATCAATGGGATATCCCGTAATTTCTTCAAAATTTGGGCTCACATAACTAAAAGTGCCATCCACATCAGCAATAAACACCATATCATTCAGATTTGCCGTCAAATTCCGAAACTTACTCTCGCTTCTTCGTAGGGCAATTTCACTTTCTTTTTGCTCAGTAATATCTCGCACATAACCATACCAAGTCGTGCTACCATCCTGCTCTCGTTGGGGTGTAGCATGACCAAGCAACCATAACAATCGACCATCAGGGTGAGTTATACGATACTCGCAAAGCCAGGGAGTCAAATTTTCCGCCGATGCCAAAATCGACTCTTCTACCAACTGTATATCATCAGGATGCAGCGCATTAAAAAGGGCACTAGCATCAGACCGCACGGCTTCTGGTTCAATACCATAAATCTCTCGTAACCCTTCGCTACTGTAGGGAAAAGCAAACCCACCATCGAGATTTTGACAAAACTTATAAATTACCCCAGGAATATGGCGACCAATTTGTTGCAGACAATACTCTGCGTCCATCTGTTCCGTAATCTGTCGCAGTTTTTCAGGAGTACAGACAGAGGCGGCTAAGGCAGATTGCAACGATTCTACCTGTTCTTGTAGCCTTTTGATTTCCGTAACATCTCGTAAAGTTACCAGATGACAATTAGGCAAAAAATTAGCTATGGCCACATACTCCACCATCACCACACCACCATCAGGTCGTATCAGACGAAATGAGCCACCCATCTCCCCTTGGTCGAGGAAATCTTGCCAAGTTTCTTCAAAATTAAAGCCGGGTTCAGCAAAATCACTAATCCGAGATCCCATCAAATCTTGACGTTCCAACCCAAATAATTCGCAGGCCGCCTGGTTAGCATCTGTCAAAGTGTGTTAACTATAAACCCTTATCCTGACAGCGATAGCGGTTATTACTCAACCCGATAGTCGTACCTAATTACTCAGATATTACTCACGATCTAGTCCTAGCACAGGAAAATAATTCTGTCAATAGGATGATTACTCAGTCAACAAGCACAACTTAATCAATCTGTCAAATGCCTACTATCTCCCCCTAACCAAACACCGATAGGGTAACTCTCTCGTGATACCCGTCAATGGCAAGCCTTCGGTTGGTAACGAACCATTGACTGCTATCACATCGTTCGTTTCCCCAATAGTGCTTGTTTCGGTTAGGGGAGGGTATGGGTTCAATTTTGCAGGATATTACCTAAAGCTACCAGTGCTAATAATAGGACGGTAATGAGTGCGATCGCAGTGGGATTTATCTATGGCTCAAAGTCAACATGATAGCTGTAGGTAGCCGTAGGGGGAACCCACTAGGTTATCAATGTACAACGATACTCCTATCAATGTACAAAGATATCAGACCGCCTACCTGGTTCCCTATGGGAGTCAGATTATTGGTGAAATATTGAGGAGCCTACTCGCTACCAACAAAATGCGATCGCATAATCACGACTAACCTAACTATCTCCTACCGGAATCAACCCGATACCCTCAAACAACTTTTCAACTGGTGACTTGTTTCGTCATCTCTCGCTGATACCTACATAATCCTAGAGAATTGATTCCCCATCGAAACCGATACCTACATACCGCTAGACAAGTCTCCAATTTTTGGTGGTAATCATCCCAGGCGGAACCCAGTACCCCTAATAAACACCCTAAGCCAAAATCTTAACCCGTCTATTGTGGGTAAACTAGGGGGTAAGCATATAAATAATTTTCGATATCGTATTTTCGATATCGAAAACAGATAATATGAATGAACCCCTACAGTCAGAAACCATAGGGGACATTTAAGTTATTGGGGTAGCTGTTAGGTGTTAGGGTTTAGGTTGACCCCATGTATTAAGTAAACAATTATAGACCTCTGAGTTAATTAACCCAGGAAGTTGATTAAAACCGTCTAAGTTACTTTTAACCCATAACACTTCAGTTCGTTTCTTTTTACGTCTTTCTTGTGACTAGCGGACATGACTGTATTTATTTCTATTTTTTGTGTAAATGATTGAGGTTCAATCATCTGATGATAATTCGATACAATGTAATTGCCTGTTATGCAATCTAATGTATGACATAGTTTTGTCCAATCTTTAATCGTGTAGCCGCTATAGTGACCTTGTGTACTACCGGAATAAGGCGGGTCACAATAGAATAGTGTATTAGGTGAATCCCACCTTTCAATACACTTAATAGCATCCTCGCAGGAAATGTAAACCTTTTCTAACCTTTCCAACGCTTCAGATAGCCTAGCTTTTTTATTTGTGAATGTCATCGCTCGGTTTTCGCTTTTTTTACTGAAACCCCACCCCTGCCTAGCGTTGGCAAATGATTGGTTGATATTGACATAGTATGCCCAAGCTTTTTCAATGTCTGAAAAGCCTTCCGGTTGTTTACATATTGCTTGAGATTTTCTGTAGTCAGATTGACTATATAATGTAGCTTGAATTTCATTATTAAGTTCAATAGGGTATTTTTTGGCTACTCTATACAAGTTGATTAAAAGGTTGCTTGTATCGTTAATGCACTCTCTATAATCGTGTTGATTGGTTACGGTAGGTAATGGTTTTAAAAATAACAAAGTAGCTCCACCGGCAAAAGGTTCTACATATATTTTGTGTGGTGGGAAATATTGCAATATTTTAGAACCTATTCGTTGCTTTCCCCCGTAATAACTTAGTAAAGGTTTCATTGTTGTGATTTCATTAATTAATAATTGATGTTAGGGTTTTCTCCAACCATCATCATCAATATCATCTCTGTTAATTGGAAGAGGGGGTGATTGCTTTTTATCTTCTAACTGTTTTTTACAAACTGTTGATGGCATAAAATCATTAACATATCTAATCAAATAATTTAGGCTATTTTGGATACCGTCTAACCTATTCTCAATAATTAGGTTTCCTGTATGCGTAATGAACATACTGATAATAATCGCGACAATAATTAACCCTAATTCAACTATTACCAAGTTCATTTATATTAATTTCCAAAAATGAAGTGTAAACCATTTAATCCTTTCTAGTGGAGAAAATGAAGCGTAAAAATTGCTGTACGGCGGTGATTCAATTATTTGATATTCATTAAGCCATATAATTTCACGTTTAACCATCATATTCTGCTTCACATCATTGTATGTGTAAAATTTTAACCACCCTGCCATTTTCCAGTACACGGGTACACTGTCAGCGTCAAATAATATCCTGATAAATTTACTGCCAGAAATGTCAGGTAATTTTTTAGTACCGTGTAGCTATCATCTTCTATCCTGAAATTAAGTTCATAAACTTTAAACCAATTACTTTCAGATATATCAAGTGCATTAGGCATTATCTGTTAATTTATTGTTGTAAGTCATAAGTCATTTTAGTTCTCCATTACAGTTTTGTTAGGGCTAAACACTCACTTTCACTAAGAGCGCGAGGGTAGTAGCGGAAATCTTTACATATACCAGTTTCAACAACACCATTAGCTCTTCTTAATATAAGAATTTCAGAAATAGGTTGATAAGATGTTACTGTATTAGGTGCATCAACCACTTTATCACCGTTAATAAATAACTTTTGCCGACCTTGCTCTAAAACAGATAATATCTTAAATGATGGTGCGTCCAATCTAGTTATTAAGGGTGATGAATAAGTCAACACACCACCAGACACAGTTCTAGTGTCTATACCGAAACCTGCACTGTCGTCGCCGTGAAGTATCAAGTTGGTATTATCTGAATTAGTACCTAAAATAGCACCAACTCCTGTCAACTTGTTTGGTGTATATTCTATATAAAAACTACCTTCACTCGGGTTAAACTCATCCCCCAACACTCGACTAACCGCATCAGAAGCACGTGTTACGCTGGTGGCTTGAGTAGGGGTGTAAGGGGATGGTGTTGATGATGCTTCTAGTTGTGTACCCCAAATGTAGATACCTGAAATGCCATCACCTGTGTAAAGAATGCTAGACCCATTATTCAAGTAATGCACTATTGTTGCAGTAGCAGTTGATGATGCTGTTGAGGTAATTGAGCATCTATACCATCCGTTTCCCATAGACGTTACTGATGAAGAAACAAGTCCTCCTCCTGCTGTAATTGCTCTAGTCAGTAAATTGAAATTTGCGAAAGAATTGGCGGGAAATTGAGTGGCAAATGCAATTACAAGAATCGAGCGTTCTGCGGCTTTAGCATATATGGAGTAGGGGTCGAGAGAGATGTCGCCATCTCCCCCTCCCATACAGAACCGTACTTGAGACTTTCACCTCATACGGCTCCTAATTTGACCGTCTCCTTGTTAAGAGTACAGCATCATCTCTTCATCAAGAGCTGTTTTATTGTCGTGACAATGGCGATGTAATAATTGAATATTCTTGTATTCATCCTTTCCGCCATGGCTTCTAGGTACAATGTGGTCTACTTCAACTATATCTGATGGGGTAAAGAATTGTCCACACCAGGTACATCTACCTTTTTGCTTTTTGAGTAGTTTTGCTACCCTATTTGGCGTGCCGATTGCTTGTCCTTTCCTGGTTGCCCAGTAAGTCCAATTTCCGTCATAAAGTGTTGCGTCAGGGCGTATTAGGGTATGTCTAACAATTGGAGTCCAGTTGTGTTTGAATAGATGTAACCCATCTTTGGTTTGGAATATCCAATTTTCATGTCTTTCTTTCCCATTGCTAAGTTTAATTGTTCCATGTCTGAAATAATTATTTAGCTTTTCGAGACTTGCCTTTCCGCATCTTGATAATGTCCATGCTCGTAACATTTGCCAGATTATGAAGTCTAGCTTATTGAAGGTCTCTACTGAGACTACCGCTGAGTAGTAATTTGACCATCCCCGTATTATCGGGTTTAGTCTGCTTATCAGGGTTGATTGAGGTGCTGTTTTGAGTTGTTCTATTGCACTTTTAATCACTTCTGTGTGAGCTTTAACTGCTTTATTGCTGGGTTTTATGTGGGTTTTATGTCCGATTAATCGGCTTGCTCCCCCGCCTGTTTTCCCAGATTTGTATTTTCCTGCTGGATATTGCCTGATATTGAATCCGAGAAAGTCAAACCCTGGATTCTCTGTTTTACCGTCATACTCAATAGTTTTGAGTGTATGACAGATTCGAGTCTTTTCAGGTTTTATTTCTAGTCCTACAGGTTTTAGCCATTCAGAAATAGCAGTCTTGCACTGTTCAATGATTTCTAGGTCTTTGGATATGACCACAAAATCATCGGCATATCTTATAAAGTTTACCTGAGTGGCTGTGCCTTTATTTGGATACATTCCTTTAACTAGCCTTTCCATTCCCAACAGTGCGATGTTGGCGAGTATTGGACTTATTACCCCTCCTTGAGGTGTCCCTGTTTCTGTATCCTCAAATACACCGTTATCTAGCACGCCAGCTTTGAGCCATTGTTTCAGGTCTCTCTTCAAGCTGCTTGGACAATGAATTTTGGACAGTAGGTAATCATGGTTCACGGTAAGAGCATTTTGCTATATCAGCATCGAGTACATAATATTCACCCTTGTTGATACTTGAGTAAATTCGTGCTATTGCATCATGAGCCGACCGTCCGGGACGGAACCCATAGCTTGTGCTTTCAAATCTCGATTCCCATTCAGGTTCGAGAGCCGACTTAACCAAGGCTTGCCTTGCTCTATCTTGGATTGTGGGTATGCCTAGTGGGCGTTTTTCATCCTTACCAGGTTTTGGAATCCACACCCTTCGCAGTGGTTTTGATTTGAGTTTTCCCTTAATGTTCTTAACAAGCTCGAACCTTTGTCTTGAAGAGATTGCTCTTACTCCATCAACTCCGGCTGTTTTCTTGCCTTGACCCGCTTGGGGGGGCGGGTTTATTAAGCTGACTGTTGGGAAGCATGGCTGACCGTGGAACCCGCCCCTACAGCCGCACTGCTAAGAGCCGGGCATAATACGATTTCACCAGTAGACGTTGCCACCTTCGTGCCTTAGCATTTTGTCCCGATTTAGCTGCTCGAAATATACTCTTTTGGAGCTTGAAAACTTTCCGTTGAACCTTAGTCCATGGGATTGTCTTCCATGCGTTGTTCGTAGTCTTGATTGGTTTTGGTTTCCCAAACCCTTTCTTTAAACTCGCTATCGCCATTTGTACACCTACTAGGCTCTATTTCTTTACAATCAAACCGTGACCTGTTAGCATATCCCTGCTATTACGGTAGGGCGTTGGCTTTTGGTCACATCTCACATCCTCTAGGACTTGCGGTTACACTTATTCCTACTGATATCTCGACCAGATAATCAGAGTCCAGGAGGACTTAAAACGTTCCGTTTATATGGGCATTCCATCTTTAGACTTGTCCTCTCCACCGGGGTACTTTTAAAGGTCTGTGTAGGTGATGATAAAATTACCCTACTTTTCCCCTTGTTCTTTTGAACGCAGCGTATCAACCTATTTCGCTACTTCATATTTACGATGGTTCAAGCCGGACATTCGGTTTCCCTAATCATGGATGGTTGGCAGTGGTCGGATTATTGGGAATAGGTTTCCCTCACGCCTTCCGTTCCCCGCTTCAGTCCTGGGGTTGTGATTCTCAAAACTGGGGGTGGCTGTTATGGTCGAAAGGGAAGTCACCTTCCCCGACTCCACTTCAAAACCGTACTTGAGACTTTCATCTCATACGGCTCCTGATGTGAATACCCCTTTGTCAGTGGGAACAGGGCTACAACCCCCTGCTTTATGACCTCAACTTTCGGAGCTATATACACACGTAGTCATTAACTCGTTTTCGTCATAACACTCTTAGTTGTTGTGGTCTCTATATCCACACCGTGACTAGTGGGCATATCCTAACCATTACAGTTAGGCATTAGCTTTCAGTCACATCCTTTTCCCTTAAAGGCATACGCTTACACTTTTCGCTACTCCACAAGTACATCCTGCCACTTGAGAGCCAATGAGGGGTTTAAACGTTCCATCTATGCGGGCATTCCATCTTTAGATTCGTCCTATCCACCGGGGTACTTTAAAGGTCTGTGAAGGTGGTGGTAATATACCCCTTCTTTTCCCCGTGCTCTTTTGAGCGCAGCGTATCAACCTATTTCGCTACTAGAGTATTACGATGGTTCAAGCCGGACATTCGGTTTCCCTAATCATGGATGGTTGGCAGTGGTCGCCTCTGGTAGTAGGTTCTACTTCACGCCTTCCGTTCCCCGCTTCAATCCTGGGGTTATGATTCCCAAAACTGGGGGTGGCTATCGCCGTTACTCTCAACCTTACGTTATACTCAAGGGGTTCACAACTCCCCTCTTTTTTTCGCTCAGTCTTGACCTTGAGTCTCTCTGCCTTATCTGGTTGTCGAAGCCAGATGTTGAGACACATAGATAGTTATGGGATGGTCAGGGGTGCGAATCCCTTATATTCCACCAAGGGGTGGAAGTCCCACTAGGAGGTTATTTAAGGCATTGCAGCCCTATTTCACTCCTAAACGTCTCGCACATCGCCGTTACTCTTAACGCCCTGATTTCTCAGTTGGTTTATGACCTTGAGTTCCCTGCCTTGCTTAGATTTCTCCAAGCGTCGGGACATATAAACAGTTATGGGATGGTCAGGGTTGCGAATCCCTTATATTCCACCAAGGGGTGGAAGTCCCACTAGGATGTTATTTCAGGCATTGCAGCCTTATTTGACTCCTAAACGTCTCGCACTTAATGTATATGTTGTCCCAGATGTTGCAGAAAATGTACGATTTACATGGTGGGCGGTGTTTGTGCTTGAATCCTCAACTAACTTGTCACCAGTTAAATTTCCATCAAGCGCAACAATTACATTTGGCGTAATACTTGCTCGTGTTTTTGTCCAAGTCGCATTATCAAAATCCTCACTCCACGATACCAAATTAGTCCTCTGTTCCTCCACCAACGACCCTAACCGTTCACCCGTTTCAGGATTAAATGTGTATCTAGGCTTATTCACTGCGGCTGTACGAATCCTGCCTGCTGCGTCTACATACGTTGCCGTAGATGCTCTAGTAACAGTGTAAGTGTCTGTTACAGGTTCTGTTATCCATTCTTCACCATTGTAGCGTGTGTTGGATTTACCAAACTGAGTTGAAAGGGTAGGTTCTATAGAGATGCGAGGTTCAACGTTATACGTATTTGAGTCAATAACTGCTTGTATCCGTTCATTAGTTAAATACAGATTAACTTCACCTTCTGGCAAGTCATCGGTTGATTGCCCAAACTTACTAGAGTAAATGTTGAAATTAGTCATAACTGCCTCTATATTGATTATTTAATTAAATGGCTAATAACTTAATACTAGCCATTCATTTGATGATTACATATTGATATATTCGATAATTGTAACGCTGATACTAGCGCTAGATTCTGCTATCGCCTGTAACTTAGTTCTACCCCACGTTATTGAGATGGTATCACCTGGCTTAACCGAAAATGCAGCGTCTGACACGCTATCACCTGTAGGGTCAAATATTAGATGTACATTGGTATTTGACCGATTCTTCTACAAACACCGTTCTACCGTTACTGGTAGCATTGATAGGCACAACTTCCGTGATAGTGTTAGCAGTCAAACTTATCGCGGTAGTTTCGGGAGTTCCCGGTATTTTACTGCTCATATTTAGAGTGTCTAAATTGACAATAGAACTGTAAACGGAGAAACTCATAATAAACTCCTAAATCAAAGTATAATTTACCAATTTATTATTTGTTTTAATCCAACAATATTGGTTACGCTATCCTCAGTTATAGCATAGATAGAAGCTGTTGATTTTAGTTCATCATCCCACCCAGCGTTAGGAGGTAAATATAGGCATTGATAAGGTACACAGTTACTGATATCGCCGTGACAAAACCATACCCCTACAGAACCTACATTTTGTAAGTGCAACCTATACCGATTAATATTTGAGGGTCTAACTAATGTGGGGGTATTGCCTATTGTCACCCCAAAATTTTCGGGTTGTGTCAATGTAGGGGTTTGAGGAACTGTATCGAGTTGATATTCAGCCATGCCCAAAATATTAATAGAATCATTGTTATGTAACTGAGTTAAACACCTAGCTTTAACTATTGAGTTGCTATCAATTGCTAAACCTTCGTTTTGATTAGTGATTAATTCAATTAACAGGTTTTCGGTGTGAATGCCTCCATAATATGGCAATTTGACAATCCCTAAATTTAACCCGTTTTCTGTTGCCATATTCCCATAAAATATCTGTAAATCTACCGCTCCCTGCAACACTTCCTGTTTTTTTTCCACCGTTGGTAATAGCTATCTTCCGGGTAAATTGTGGGGATTTGTGATTGTGCAATACTGGGAGTGTAACATCTAGCGTTTAACGATGATATATAGCTGTAAATACCGATATCATATTTATATCTTTCTGTTATTAATGATTCTAAAATAGTCCCGTTAAATAACTCTATGGCGTTACTCCAGTTAGCAGCGTTTATATGAGCCGCGATATTTTTAACACCTCTCATGATTTCCCTTATTTAATGGATTTAGTAACATAATTATACTATCATATAATACTATTAAACTTAGTACAAAACGTTAATATGGTTAGAGACAGACGGACGATTAGAGACAAACCAAAGGTTAGACCTCGCTCGGGAGTTAGATATGACACAGCTCCCTTTAGATTAAACGATGACCCCGGTAAACTAGGAGACCCGTTTCGAGGTTGGACTGGAGACCCATACGGGAGGGAATTAGATACTCGAAACAAATTTATAAGTGATTCTAAATATGTAGCTCCTGAATACTGGGATGCAGATGAATATCACAAAAAAGAGAAGCTGAAGAAAGGGAAAAAAGAGAGGATATTAAAAAAGAGGCAACTGTCAAGGAACCACCAAACAGAGATGAACCAAAGGGAGGAAAAAACCTAGGGGAAAGGGTGGCGCTGGTAGAGGTTTTGGCGGTCCTAATAGCGGTGACGAGGTAGATGATGATAAAGGAAGGCGACCAGGCGATAGTTCAGATGATGATTCAGATGATGATTCAGACAATGGAAATGGCGGAAATGGCAATATCGGTTGTACCATAAAAGCTAATGAAAAGTACAGCGTTGAAGAGTTCGACAGACAAATGGGTAGCGGGGGATGCTGTAATCCTCCACCAAGTGGAAGTAGCATCACTTTTTTTAGTCATATGGATTGGAGGTGGGGAGAAACTCCTCAACCAACAGGAAGTGAGAGGTTTTTTTATACGCAAGGACAGTGGGAGTCTGAGTGGCATACGGCGACCCTGATTTAATGTTTGAAAGTATAGGTGTATTTTGTGATTGGTGGATGGAATGCACAGAATTTGATTATGTAATTCCTAGATTTTCCGCGAGCACAAAAGATATCCCGCATGCATCGAAGGAGAAGAACCTGAAAATATACGAACGATAACAATACCAGATATGAACGAAGAATGCTGTGGAATGATTAGAAGGATTTACGAGTTCCTAGACCCTGAATCCTTTCCGGCTGAAATGCCGGAAAAAATCACGGTTAATGCTGATAATCCAGAGAACAGAATTAAACGAATAAACACATTGCCAGAATGGTTAATGTATCGATTTGACATCGATGACGAAAGATGGGGTGAATTTGAAGTTAAAGTAGAGATTGATGATGTCAATCTAATGACAAAAGCAGAAGAAAAAGCCGAAATCAAATTACCTAACTTAGCTGAATCAATTGCTGAAATATTCGGGATGGTAATGGAAATTGCCATCTCCCATCAAGTGACACAAAACGCTGTTTTAACCTGTTTACATGAAGCAGGTTTGGCGCATTCAGCAGCCTTTAAAGCTGGTAGAGAGGTCTCAGAAATATTAGATTATTTAGGATTTAAAACTGAAGAAAAATACGCAACAATTAAAACAGCGTTTACTCCAGAAGCTGATAATTTTGAGGAACTACTAGAACCTAATGAAAGTAAAGTTAAAATCACTAATCAAAAGAACGCGAAAGAAACACTATAAATAACATTAAATCAAATAAAGAAAATATTCTCAATAGTTAGAGCGCAAGGTACTTTACAAGTTAATGGTAATGACCCGTCAAAAGACATATTAGCCGATTTAACTAGGTTATATGATTCAATGAAAAAACAGGATGATATTAGAGAACAGGAAACCAAGAAAGTACAAGAATTATTGAAAAAAGACTTTCCTGATATCAAGATAGAAACCGAATTGATTGACGGCGATAACCCACTAAGAGGAACTTTGTAATGGTTGCCAGAAGTGCAAGAATGCTAAGGAGTACTCGTAGCTTGTCTAGCCGTCAAACTCGTAGCAGTATAGGTAGGAATGGCGTTAGACAAGTTAATTTAGCTCAGAGAACATCTACTCAAGAGATGGGTTGGTTTGGCAAGCTATGGGCAAAAATAACTGGTAAAGTTGTTGAATGGGGCAAAAGTTTTGGAGGTTGGTTATGGGAAGGAATTACTAAGTTTTTATCTAACTTTAGTTTTGAGAAAGTAGCACGATTTATCACGTCTAATTGGGATAGTTTCTGGAATTTCAACTGGAATATATCAGATGAACAGATAGACAAAAATATGATGAATATTGCTAATCAATTTATTAGTACTACCGCCGGTTTTTTGGGTAATATGGCAGGTAAATTAGTTTGTGGAGTATTGCCTACCATTGGTATTGCATTTATCAACAAAGCCGCTGCTATGCACATTGCCTTAAGCAAGGGACCTGAAATGCTTATGGAAGTATCTACAGCTTTCGGCTCATACGTTAAACAATCATTTGGCATGGCTATGAAAGCCATAGCATGGCAACTGTTTAAACATGGTAGACGGGTTGTTAAAATGTTTTTAGATAAAAGTCCTTCAACACTTGCAACGGCTATTGTTTCAATGGTTCCTGGTGGTAAAGGAACGATTGAAAAGTGGGGTGACGAAAAAGGTGAGGAATGGAGTTTCGGTAAACAGAGAAGGGAAGCTAGGGAGAAATTACCAGAAAGCTATGACGGAAATATTAACACTATTTGGAATCAAGATAGTAGTGAAGAATTTTGGGAGGAATTCTCAGATAATTGTAAAGAAGCGATTATTTTAGTTGCTCAAGGATTAGATGAATATATTGCATTACAACGCATTGAGGAAAATAGACAACAACAATTAGTTAACGCGGTTGTAGAAAATGGTGGAGAGCGATTTAGACTAGTATCATCATTAAGAAACCTTCAAGAAAATGTAGCAAATGTGTTAGCTCAAACTGAAATACTAGGTAATCGTGATATAGGGCAATTTGTGGGTTCCGGTGATATCTCTGAAGTTCCGAATAGTAGTAATTTAAAAATTCAGTTAACCTTTATTTTATATAACTACGAAAAACCTCCATATTGGACTAAGGAAAGACGGTCAAAACTACAAAAAACTCAAATAGAACTCCCATCAGTAGAAAGACACGAAATAACCTGGGATAAATTACAAAGGATATTTACTCAACCTAGTAAATCAGCGTTCACAAAAGGCAATATCAAAGTAACCTGCAATATGCGAAATGGTAGAACATTCTCGTTTTTTGTGAATGAATCTAGCAAGTCAGATGCTGAACGTATTTGCAAGGATTTAGTACAATTAACAAATTCTTCAATTGTTTATCCTTTACTATTTGAGGAAAGGAAAGGTTTTGGCGGTAGGGAAAATGCGAAACGAATAAAGGAAACAAAAATGTATATATCGGAGGTTAAAATACTTAACTGGGAATTAATTGATAAATTTGAACAAGCCAAAATCGATATGGGAGAGAATAGTGTTTTGGCAATGTACAAAGACCCTAGGAAGTCTAAAGTAAAAATTCCTTTACATTTTGAGAAGAAACCTAAGTGGGTAGATGACGCAATCAGAACAGCTACTAGAACGTCGTTAGAAATTAAAACTGGGAGTCAGCCACCAACTACAGCTTAATGTAGTTTTCATTGAATAGAAGCTACATATATGTAGCATTTCCTTAACGAAAATATAGCTAACACCTATATCAGTTTGGTGCTATCTTATTACTATTGATTTATTAGAGGTAATGACTATGGCAAGCCCCGTAACTCTTAATGGTCCCACTCTCGAACACCAATTGTTAGAAGTTATCGAGCAAGTTCAACGTGCACAGATAAACGCAACTAGAAACCCTAATGGTGTAACGGTAGTTACAGCTTATACCCGCAACATGGCAACTGGAGCTGTGACAGTATCCCTAACAATCCCTACTGATGATGTTTTGGATGCTACTAATGGCTCTATCGATGTAGAAGCTATTGCTGTTTTTGTTGACTAGGGTTCATTAACTAGGTAGACAACAATAGTGTTAATGTCTACCTATCTAAGGTTTTGTTTGATAATTAATGAGGTTAAATTATGCCATTAAATGATGCTTACGATAAATATAAAGCAAATTTTGTTGCTAAACTAGCGGAACCGAAAGGCACTTGTATCGGCAGGAGTTTGATGGTTGAGGCTCCAGTAGACAAGACATCAAAGTATGTTATCCCAATGCCTATGTTGCTGCTTTATACGCTATCCGATAACGCCGTAACACAGGAACCCGTCCTGGTGCGAGACTTAACTATCTGGAGACCTCCCGTTAGTGGAACTACATCAACTAATGCTAATAGGCGTAATATCATACCAGGGGCTAGAGTTAGGTCATGGAAACGTATAGAGTACACAAAGATTTTTGTAGAAGCTCCTGCCTCTATGGGTGGAGTATGGAGAACATATCGCACATCAGGAGTTAACGCGGGTGATAGGAAGCTAAGATTTATTGGTTTAAAAGTTCCTCAAATTTTCTCGATTAATTCCTTGCTATATGTTTTTGCTCATTACTGGAGCAAACAACCCGCGAGTATTAGAACCTATAACTCAATGTTTCGTATTCCGGCTGAATCTGAAATTACCCTCGATAACCTAGGAGAACTAACCACAGGTAGAACTGAAGCAGCTAATCAAGTACAAGGAAACCTTAGCGCTTTACCTGAGACAACAGGCAACAATCCATAATAACTATCTTGTTACTAAGTATATACCCGTTAACTCACAAAATAGGATTAACGAGTTTTTTGTATTGGTTATTATTTGTACATTCTATATATACTTAATGTAATACTTGATATTTTTATAAATAAGTGTAAATTGTATAATTTATGTTTATTTTTAATAAATTAATTAGATAAGATAATTTTAATTAAATACAGTGAATTCAAAAGAGCAAGGTAACTATACAGTTACAGAATCAATTGAAGGTAGCGTAACTGTAGAAAATGTAACTAATGTCAATACTAATAAAGTATTGACTCCTACAGAATACCAAGAGACGTTGAGTCGGTTTAATCAGTTTACTAAGTTTCTGGAGTTGGTTAATACTTACCTTCCTTACCCCAAAACTTCATTAATTCAATCATTGACCAACAAACTCCAAACGTCGGAGATTATCAACTCAAATACCTTTTATCTGACATATTCAGAGATTGCCACACTTAAACGAGTCACCAACGCAATCCTGACGCTATTAAAAGCAGGTGGAGTAAAGCTACCTCGTAAGGTTACGGGAGCCATCCAAGATGATATTAACGCCCTCGAAGACCATCTACTGAGTTCCGAGGGGAGTCTAGGGGATGACGTATCAGAGCCATCTCCGTTCTCAAGTTGGTTGGACTAATCCCACACCAAAAACAAAACCGCTTATGTGTAAATTTTTTAGGGACTCTATTTTAGGGACTCTATTTTAAAAGCACATAAGCGGTAGCCACTAAGCACAGGGCAATTATGACATGGAAACTGAGCCACTGGACTGAGGTTAGGCTAAACCTCAGAAACATCACGCTAACGCCATTGATGTATATAGGGCATTCCCGATACATTAAAATTCCCGTTTCTTACAAGCGAGCTGAGATACAATACCAATCCACTCTTGTTAAGTTTGACAAAGGCTTTATCTCCTATTTTATAGGGGAATTGCTCAAAAAATTGATTCCGTTACATCCCGACAAACTCGAGGAAATCTTGAGCGAAAGTCTCGAATATTATCGAGAGGAATGGAATATTTACCAGGCGGAAAACGGCGGCGACAGAGAGCCCGACGACAGGAAAAAAAGTACAGAGGTTTTTTGTGATGAAGATGAATAAGTACAATGCACGAGGGCAACAAATAGACGGGCATTATTTCCCCAGTGCTTTAGAGTGTAGAGTTTATCATCTCTTGAAAAAATACGATGAACAATTAATTGTTCATCCCAAGATGACGTTAATTGAAAATCAGAAACCCTGGAAAAACATCACCTGGACACCGGATTTTTACTCCCCATTTTTCAATCGTTACATTGAAGCCAAAGGAGTATTAACAGATGCTTTTAAGTTAAAAATGCAACTGTTGCAATATCTTAACCCTAGCTTAGTTAATCAATCTTGGTTTGTTGTTAGGGGGCAATCATACCGCTGGCAGGGTATCACGCTTACTAACGTTGATGTACTTGATGATTTGTTGCGTACCCTAAAAGAACAGGGAGAATTAACTAATTTTGTGAAGGCAAATAATGAATAAACTGCATTATAAGGGCATTTTTACCATCACAGGGAAGTTGGTAAATGCCACCTACAACCCACATCTGTTTAAGCCCGAAACGGCTCAAATAGCTTATCGGATGGTAACACCGATAAAGGAACACCACACCCAAAAAATTAGAGACCTCACTAAAGAATACACGGGCTGCTATTTTCCCAGAGGGGATTATCAAGGCTCCTGTATAGCGAGGCTAAGTAATGGGATGCTACGGGTTTCTATAGTCGGGAACTCTCAGTTTTGGAATATCTGCAACATGATATCTAACGTAGCAATCAATCATCAAAGGAAAACTAAAATGTCAATAGGTTATTACGGCAAAAAACAGGACGATAAATTTAGTTATTGCAGTGCAGTTAAGCCCGGTGAAACAGGAACTTTTCTGGTCATTTAATATACACAACTACGGATAAAGCCACCCCATTTATGGGTGTTCGGAAAGGGTATTTCTGGGGATTTTCAGAATTTCAATGATAGAGACTGGGGTTATTCCCAAGGTGATAAAGAACTAATGGCTGTTCGGTTTTGCATTGAAAAATACGAAACGGAATTTCAGGGCAAAAAACGGGAATATAACCCTACAATGCCAGAGTTAGCATTGCTAAAGTTAATCCAAAGCGATACAGGATTAACTGACGGGTCTATGATGTTCACTGCCACTATCAACCTAGGACAGGCGGCGGTAAGACCTGCCAACAAAATACTGTCTAGTGAGCCAGGGGATGATATAGAGATAGAAAGAGTCAATCTATTCTACATTGAGGATATCGCCCCTTTTGATAGCAATATAGCGGGCTATTCTGCCGCTGATATCGATACCTTTATTTAGTCTAAATCCAGCAAAAAAGGGGGATTTAATGGAAAGGCAAAATACAAAACCTTCGAGGAAAGGTTAACAGAAGGGGCTAAGGTTTTGGATTGTGACCCTAGCTTTGAGAGTCTTTATAACAAGGTTAAACAACTTGATTCTAATGTATTAATTGCATTAATTGAATTACTGCGATTAATGTAGTCACAAATAAATCCCCCTAAATATTTAGGGGGAATAACCACCATACCATGTCAACAAGTCAAGAGCGATAAGAGGTTACTACCATGTCTGAGGACTATATTGATTATAGACTAATTAGAAGTCAGATGTCATCTGAACTAGAAGAAATAATCACAGAAGGCAACCTGGGTGAGCAATTAGAGTCTGTTTTACGGGCTGTCTGTGTTCTGCCATATCCTGATATTCAGTTTCCAATTATCGCCTCGTTTATAGCGTCTCCAGTAACGTTAATGTCTACCGCTGGTATCCTGTTCCTTTGGGGGTCTAGCGGTACTGGAAAGTCACAGATAGCTACCGTAGCATCTGAACTATACAAGACAACCTCGGTGCTTGCTAATAGCACTTTCGCTTCACTGAGAAACAAGATACAACATGAACGATTTTATGACCCCCTTCAATGTGAATTTGAGAAAAATTTT
This sequence comes from Arthrospira sp. PCC 9108, assembly GCA_016745315.1. Classification (GTDB taxonomy): domain Bacteria; phylum Cyanobacteriota; class Cyanobacteriia; order Cyanobacteriales; family Microcoleaceae; genus Limnospira; species Limnospira platensis. The sequence goes on along the minus strand of CP066886.1, from coordinate 6,437,665 downwards.
ATATTGGTATGGGAAGATATCACCCCTGAGCTTTATTAATTGAAAATGAGAATATGTTATCGCTTTTCAAAGGTGTTAAACCGCAAAAATAGCCGAATAACCATCAGTAGTCAGACACCGGGAACTAACATGATTTTTAATGCTTTCGCTTTAAAGGTGATTAATTCAATACATCCATTGTGGACATTGTGGGAGTTAAACGAACTCAAAAGACGGATGTTTCCTATATGGTTTAAAAAACGAGAGACTATGACATCAGAGGAATATAGGGGGAATAGTTACGAGTTAAGTGATTTAAACGATGTAGAGGATATTACGCTTGATAAATTATCATCTCAATTAGAAATTTTCTGGAGAAATATCGATAACTGCAATCAATACAGCAAGGTCAAAAAACAACTACAGAAACACAAAAAAGATATCATTAACGCTAGGTTATCAAGTGAAATTATTGTCACTCATTCATTGATTTATCAATTATCTATCAATGAATCAATTAAACGCTTCAATGATTACTGGGATTTTTGTTAATGAAAAAATCTTGACTATATCATCAGGTACTGAACAATTTTTAGACAGTTTTATCACTCAAAGTATTGAGGCAAAAATGAAACAAAACAATCAGGCAATTAACGCGGGATGTCCTGAGTTAACCGAGGTTGTAACTGATATCGACCCGAAAGCGTTAAAAAGAAGCCATTGAGAGAGCTAAAACAGATGGATATCTTGATAGTCGCGTTAATGTTTCAGAGTTGACTAATCTAATGAAAAGCAGGGCTATTCAATGATTAATCAAAACGGTAAAAAACGTTTGGAAACAAATTATTTAAGGAGGGAATTAAAATGACTCAAAATAACATTGACGCTATTACTCAAACAAGGTTTAAAAACGTTTAAACAAATGGTAGACACCACGATTTACAATGCTACCAAACAAGACGCTAAGGATACTTTGATAACAATAATGAATGATTGTCAAACCGAGTATTCCCTGGCAGTCGCAAAGGAACAATTACTCCTAAAACAACTTAATTACATTAAACATTTGCTGACTAAAATTGAGTAACAAACCCGTCCGAAATGACGTTAAACTATCACAACTTAACCACTATCAAAGGATAAATCCATGTCAATCAAATCAAGTACGCCCGGATTAAACGTAGTAGAATATAGCTACATGAGCAATCGATTAAACCCTAACGCGGTAGGATTACTTGACTTAGTAGAACTTGCTATCACATCTGAACAATTCGACGAAATTGTCGAATTTATTCAAATCCACAGGCATTTTTTAAACGCGGAAATCGAGTTACTCAAAGGCATTGAAGCCTTGCTTAATGCAAAAATTACAGAACACAACAATAATCAAAATCACCCCGATAATGATGATCACAAGTTCAATTAATCAATAGGAAATAAAGCCATGAATGAGTTTGAACAAGAAAAAATGATGGTTATTGCAGAAATGGCTAGGGAGATTTTTGTCAGATTAGCTGGCAATAATTTAACAGCAACTCGTGAGGATAGAATCACGATAGCAGAAATTGCTCATAATTACGCTATTGACTTTCTGGCAGTACACGAGAAATGGGTAGAATCTCAGTATCCAATTATTACTCGATTCGATTCAGACGTAATATCACCTGAATGTAACCTTAATGGTTATAACAGCGATATCCTACTGGGAGGTGATTTTCATGCCTAAGCTACTCCCAGTAGTCACACTAACAGGGTCTTACAAAGGGTTTCTGGTAGGTCATGGTAATATCTGTATCGAAGTAGGTTCTTTAGAATGGTTTAAATACCTAGAAACCCATAAATCTTTTTCAGTAGAGGTTAATGGTAAACGATTTACAGCTTGCAAAAAACTCTCAATTAATGGTTTTACCTACTGGAACCTCAAAGGGTGGGATGGTAGCGTCAATCATCACATCTACATAGGGAAATCTGACCAACTCATTGTAGACAAGCTAACAGACGTAGCGTTAGCTATGATTACTAAGTGCAGAATGAGTAACAGCTAAACCCTAAACCCTAACACCTAACACCTAACAGCTAACCCTAACTCAATAACAACCTTAACCCTTATCGTGTCCTATCATGATAGGGGTTGTTTGTATTTTTTGCCAGTAGTCTATTGCCAGTAGTCTATTGGAAGTTTATATGAACCCACCCCTAGTTTACCCACAATAAACACCCTAAGCCAAAACCTTAACCCGTCTATTAGGGGTAATCATCCTGTGCGGAACCCAGTACCCCTATAAATTGGAGACTTGTCTAGCGGTATGTAGGTATCGGTTTCGATGGGGAATCAATTCTCTAGGATTATGTAGGTATCAGCGAGAGATGACGAAACAAGTTACCAGTTGAAAAGTTGTTTGGGGGTATCGCTTCAGTATGTCATAGCCAGGTTAGTCGTGATTATGCGATCGCATTTTGTTGGTAGTGAGTAGGCTCCTCAATATTTCACCAATAATCTGACTCCCATAGGGAACCAGGTAGGCGGTCTGATATCTTTGTACATTGATAGGAGTATCGTTGTACATTGATAACCTAGTGGGTTCCCCCTACGGCTATCGTGTTGACTTGGAAGCATATCCCCCCCCTAACCGAAACAAACACTCTTAGGGGTGCGACCGATGTGATAGCAGTCAATGGTTCGTAACGAACCGATAGGCTTGCCATTGACTGCTATCACGAGAGAGTTACCTTATCGGTGTTTGGTTAGGGGGGTGGTATGGGTATTTGACAGATTGATTAAGTTGTGCTTGTTGACTGAGTAATCAACCTATTGACAGAATTATTTTCCTGTGCTAGGACTAGATTGTGAGTAATATATGAGTAATTAGGTACGACTATCGGGTTAAAGCAATTCCCGCGATAGTAGTCAGGATAAGGGTTTAAGTTAAATGGCTCTGGCGGGATTTGAACCTAATACATAGCCTATAACCCCTATTCTACCGTTACTTAGGTGTTACTCAAAACCATAGTAGTATCTATTAATCTGTAGCCATAAAATAACCCCTAGGGGTTTAATCTAGGGCGTTAATTTATGAAAGGTTGACGATTAGATTAATCTATCAGATAGATAACTCTAAGAAATAATTTAGCTTCAGAGCTATCAATATCAACCCCTAACGCTGTTAACCGTTCTATAGCCACGTTCAATGGTATAGGTAACTTAGAAACCCTTTGAGAACTTCTAAGGTAGCGTCAATGCCTTCTGTCTTGTATTTACCCTCATTGACGATTGTGCTATGTCCCATAAGTCTAGCTCGCAACTCGATAGGTAGTCCATATTGTTCACCTAACAGGTTGTACAGTCTACGAAAAGCATATTTCTGGGTTACCGGGCATTTCATAGATTGAATTCTGTTACTAAACGTTGCGTCAAAGCCTCCAGCTATGGTTTTGGGTTGACTGCCTTTTTTCGGGCTATATTCTGGTAACAACGGCCGTTTCAATTCTAGGAAATCAAACATTTCGGGACTGGGAATTGGGGCTACAACCCTTCCCCCTGTTTTAATACTCACTTTCCGACCTTCTGCGTCAGTAAAGTAAGTGGTGCGAAACGTTCAGGCATGAAATAGGGTTGAAATACCCGAAGTAACCGCCTGGTGGGGACTTCAACCCCTTGGTTGAATATAAGGAACGCACTCGTGACCATCCTCATAACTGTTTATATGTCCCAACGTTCGGTATAGAGATATACCAAACAAGGCAGGGAACCCAAGGTCAAAACGAACTAACCCATACAAATTCCTTATAGTAAGCCCAGAAATGGATAAGTAAAGTTAGGAAATTAGGGTAACGGCGATAGCCACCCCCAATTTTGGGAATCACAACCTCAGGATTGAAGCGGGGAACGGAAAGCTCCTAGGTGTAACCCAACACCAGAACCGAGACCACTGCCAACCATCCATGATTAGGGAAACCGAATGTCCGGCTTGAACCATCGTCATTATTGAGCAGCGAAACAGGTTGATACGCTGCGCTCAAAAGAGTAAGGGGAAAAGTAGGGTAATCACTTCATCACCTACACAGACCTTTAAAAGTACCCCGGTGGATAGGACAAATCTAAAGATGGAATGCCCATATAAACGGAACGTTTTAACCCCTCTTAGGCTCTGATAATCTGGTCGAGAAAGTCAGTAGTGAAAGTGTAAGCGTAAGCCTATTAGGGGGTGAGATGTGACCAGAAGCCAACGCCCGACTGTAATGGTAGGGATATGCTAACGGGTCACGGTTTGATTGTAAAGAAATAGAGTCAAGTAGGTGTACAAATGGCGATAGCGAGTTTAAAGAAAGGATTTGGGAAATCAAAACCAATCAAGACTACGAACAACGCATGGAAGATCATCCCGTGGACTAAGGTTCAACGGAAAGTTTTCAAGCTCCAAAAGAGTATATTTCAAGCAGCTAAATCGGGACAGGACGCAAAGGTAAGAAGGTGGCAACGTCTATTGGTGAAATCATATTATGCCCGACTCTTAGCAGTGCGACTGTAGGGGCGGGTTCCACGGTCAGCCATGCTTCCCAACAGTCAGCTTAATAAACCCGCCCCCCCAAGCGGGTCAAGGCAAAAAGACGGCTGGAGTAGATGGTGTGATAGCAATATCCCCTAAACAAAGGCTAGAAATGACCGAGAAAATCAAAGAAAACCTCAAAGCAAAACCACTGCGACGGGTGTGGATTCCAAAACCTGGTAGGGATGAAAAAAGCTGGAATAGGAATACCCACAATCCAAGATAGAGCAAGGCAAGCCTTGGTTAAGTCGGCTCTCGAACCTGAATGGGAATCGAGATTTGAAAGCACAAGCTATGGGTTCCGTCCCGGACGGTCAGCCCAAGATGCAATAGCACGAATTTACTCAAGTATCAACAAGGGTGAATATTATGTACTCGATGCTGATATAGCAAAATGTTTTGACCGAATAAACCATGATTACCTACTGTCCAAAATTCATTGTCCAAGCTGCCTAAAAAGAGACCTGAAACAATGGCTCAAAGCAGGCGTGCTAGATAACGGCGTATTTGAGGATACAGAATCAGGGACACCCCAGGGAGGGGTAATAAGTCCACTCCTAGCTAACATCGCATTGGATGGCATGATTAGGTTCATAGAGACAATGTATCCAAAGAAAGCAAACAGAGCGCAGGCTACTGTTATAAGATACGCCGATGACTTTGTAGTGATATCCCCATCACTAGAAATCATTGAACAGTGCAAAACTGCTATTTCCGAACGGTTAAAACCTGTGGTATTAGAAATAAAACCTGAAAAGACTCGAATCTGCCATACGTTCAAACCTATTGAATATGAAGGCAGAACAGAGGAGCCAGGATTTGATTTTCTAGGATTCAATATCAGGCAATATCCAGCAGGAAAATATAAATCTGGGAAAACAGGGGGAATGGCAAGCCGATTAATCGGTCACAAGACCCACATTAAACCCAGCCAAAAAGCAGTTGCCCACACAGAAGTGATAAAAGGTGTAATTAAACAATTTAAAACAGCACCTCAATCAACCCTAATTAACAAACTAAACCCAATTATTATGGGATGGTCAAACTATTACTCAGGGGTAGTCTCAACAGAGACATTCACCAAACTAGATAAGACAATCTGGCAAATGTTACGGGCATGGACAGTATCAAGATGCGGAAAGGCAAGTCACGAAAAGCTAAGAAATTATTTCAGACATGGAACAATTAAACTTAGCAATGGGAAAGAAAGACACGAAAATTGGCTGTTCCAAACCAAAGATGGGTTACATCTATTCAAACACAACTGGACTCCAATTGTCAGACATACCTTAAGACGCCCTGACGCAACACTTTATGACGGAAATTGGACCTACTGGGCAAGCAGGAAAGGACGAGCAATCGATACGCCAAATAGGGTAGCAAAACTACTCAAAAAGCAAAAAGGTAGATGTACCTGGTGTGGGCAATTCTTTACCCCATCAGATTTAATTGAAATAGACCACATTGTACCTAGAAGCCAAGGCGGAAAGGATGACTACAAGAATATTCAATTATTACATCGCCATTGTCACGACGATAAAACAGCTCTTGATGAAGAGATGATGCTGTACTCTTAACAAGGAGACGGTCAAACTAGGAGCCGTATGAGGTGAAAGTCTCAAGTACGGTTTTGAATGGGAGGGGTAGACCGTGAGGTCTATCTCGACCCCTAATTAATCTCCTAATACAAGATAATTATCTTGATTATCAGGGTCTGACAGTGCTTTGATAGTGATACCGTCTTCGGTTACAAATGGTTTAGTTAGATTAACGGCCGCAGCTATTTGAGTTGGCCTCAGTCCGTAGATTACTGCCATACCCGTCACCCATAACCAGCTATGCCTTGTTGATTGATGTTGAGGGTTTTTAATGGTATAGGCTTCTTGTTTGGTGTTAAACCACCAATCCTTAAATACATCAACAGCTATCCGTTGTTTCTTTATGAATTGCGTTTGTTTGGGGTTAATAGGTTCAAGCTGTTTAAGCCAGTGTTCTTTGTTAGGTGATTTCTTAGCTATGGCTTTTAAGATGTAGTAACGTTCCTTGAAAGTTTTGGAGCCTATTAATCGCTCTCCATTCTGCAAGGGAATATATAGCATAGCCTTGAAACTCTCCCAGCTAGGATATTCATCCCAGTTAGGGAACAACCTGAAATATACTCCTTTAGTAGACTCGTAAGACGCTAAGTCGCTAGCGATATCGCGGGAACGCGGTCTTCCTGTGTTGCGGTTGTAACCCGCAAAATACTCATCCTCAATTTGTTTAAAGATGTCCCGGTAAGTTATCAGATTATCCTCAATCTGGTTCTTTCCTAAGATAGTCGCATCGTACCAATCCCAGAACTCACTAGCGCTGCTGATAGTTCCCAGGGCTTCAGATACCAACTTAGCTTTCTTAACGCAGTCTATCACCCCTTCTGGAGTACACTCAAGGTTAGCCGTTTTGGGTAGTCGTTTTCCGGTAGGTGGCTGCTTAAACTGCAATAGCAAATTATACTTAGTCCCGGACTTTTGTAACTTGAGTGTCACTCCTTTGGGACATTCCCCCTTAAACTCCTGATAGGCTTTCAAGAATCTAGCATAGCCCCCCTCATAGTTACCCTTTCCCCCTACTGTAGGGGTATTGATATCGTTACTCATTTTTTACTCACTTGTTATCCTGCTATGGTTTTGAGTAACACCTAAGTAACGGTAGAATAGGGGTTACAGCTTATGGGTTAGGAAACTCTCCGTGGTGGTGGACTTGGGCGTTGGGGAGGCTACCATCTCCATATATTCACAGTTGGGTAGTGAGAATCAATATATAAATCATCTGTATTTTCACGCAATTAAATCAGCCAGTAATTTCACTAATAAAAATGTTCCCTCTTTACAGAAACTTTACCGTAATTCCACTCACTGCGGTAGCAACCTTTACATAAACCCAGTTATGTTGAGAAGGCAAAGGATGAAAAAAAGTTAGCGGGGTTTGGGTTATGAAATTTAATTATACCAAAACATTAGTCGGAAGTGCGATCGCTGCCACCTGCATGATCGCCGCCACTGCTACCACCGCCACTGCTGGACAGTTTCACAATGGCTGGAACTATGCAATTGATGCCATTGGCGACGGTTCCGGTGGTGCCCAATATGATATCTACGGTATGGCAACCATGGAAACCTCCGATACTATATGGGTTGCCTTAACTGGTGGTACACCATTGGCGGGAGTTAACACTAGAGATGCCAGAAGTGGTGTAATTGGTTGGGGTGACTTGTTCTTCAATTTCACCGGAGATGATTTCCTCACCGCCAGCCAAAATAACGCTCTCTTTGGTGTGCGTTTTGCCGAAACTAATGATTCTGGCGCATCCCAGTTAGGTGTCTATAGTGATGTTCGCGCTCAAAGTGTGACTAGCATTAATAACGGATACAACAGCCTGCAACACTACTACAACTCTGGGTATTATCGCGAGAACACCATGGGTACTGACATCGCCACCAGACAGGAGGCTTACGACTATTTCGGTCAAAGAACTTCTATCGATAACGTGATCGCCTCTGGTAACTTGGTTGGTGGTATTAATATGCACTCCCAACAGGAATTGTTAAATGCTGGCTTAGATTTTGCTAACTTTAACCGAGCGGGAACCCATACCTTTGGTTTCAGCTTCGATAAGTCTTTGATTGGTAGTGGTGACTATTTAGCCAGCCTATTCCTAGAATGTGGTAATGATGGTGTAGCCTTGGCGGGGGCCTCTGTCCCTGAACCCGGTACTCTTGCTGGTTTAGCTTTGCTGGGTGTGACTTTCATGGGTAGCAAAGTCCGCAAGGGTCAAAAAGCCTAATCAATGTCAAAATTAAATGGAGTGCGAAATCGAGTGCGATCGCCATTGAAGCCCCTCGCCCTTTTTGGGAGAGGGGTTTGACGTGAGAAGTCTCAGATCAGATTTAGTCGATCGCATCGGGTTCATTTTCAGGTAAGGTTTGTAACTGGGCGATCGCTTTCTCCAGTAACTCAGCGATGGCTAACCGATATTTTGCCTTGTTCACTGAGATTAACTGAAAATTAATGCACCACGTTGATTGGCTAATTGTCCTAGTTTACCTAATCTTGACCATGGCGATGGGACTCTACCTGTCGCGGAAAGGGTCCAAAAGTTTGGCGGATTTCTTTGTTTCTGGCCGATCGCTTCCTTGGTGGTTAGCTGGTATCAGTATGGCTGCTACTACCTTTTCCATCGATACCCCCCTCTATATTACCGGAGTTGTCGCTAACCGGGGAATTGCCGGAAACTGGGAATGGTGGACTTTTGGCATCTCCCACGTGATTATGATCTACATTTTTGCCAAAATGTGGCGGCGATCGGAAGTTCTCACGGATGCGGAATTGACAGAATTACGCTATGGCGGTGATATGGGCGCAATTTTGCGGGGCGTGAAGGCGTTTATTTTTGCCATCCCCATGAATTGTATTGCGATCGGTTATGCCATGTTAGCCATGGTTAAAGTAGTTGATGCTTTGGAAATTTGGCAAAGTTTGGGCATTGAGGCGGGAGACAATAACCTTAAACTTTTTAGTGTGGTTGGGGTCAGTATTTTTGTATTGATTTATGCCGGTTTGGCTGGACTTTGGGGAGTGGTAGCCACGGACTTTTTCCAGTTTTTTCTGGCATTATTCGGGGCGATAATTGTCGCATATTTTGCCCTGGGAAGTGTCGGGGGGATTCATTCCCTAGTTGAACAGGTGCCGATCGCTTATCCTGACCAAGATATTTTGTCTCTACTTCCCGTTAATTTTGGTGGCGGCGAGGGTTGGATTAGTTTTAGTAAAACGGCGGGAATTACCGCCAGTACATTTTTTGCTTATATCTTTCTTCAGTGGTGGTCTTGGCGACGCAGTGACGGCGGCGGGGAATTTGTCCAACGATTTGCAGCCGCCAAAAATGAGGCCGACGCAGAAAAGGCGGCTTGGACTTTTAATATTATGCACTATGTAATCAGAACCTGGCCTTGGATTTTGGTGGCTTTGGCTTCTGTGGTGCTTTATCCTGATTTGGCTGATAAGGAATTAGGCTATCCTAAGTTAATGTTAGACTTCCTCCCCGTGGGAATTTTGGGGATGGTGGTTGCTTCCTTATTGGCGGCGTTTATGAGTACGGTTTCCACCTCGATTAATTGGGGTGCATCGTTTATTACCAATGACCTCTATTTGCGCTTTGTCAAGCCCACAGCCACTCAAACTGAGTTGGTATTGGTGGGGAGGTTATCATCCGTTTTAGTGACCGTTTTAGGGGCGATAGCTGCCTTTTTAGCCACCGATGTAGCCACAGTTTTTCGCCTGGTGATTGCCATTGGTACCGGGTCGGGTTTAGTGTTGATATTGCGGTGGTTTTGGTGGCGGGTAAATGCGGCGGCGGAATTAAGTGCGATCGTGGGTAGTTTCTTGGTGGGAATGGTCACGAGTCTTTCCCCTTGGTTCAAAATTGAAGACTTTGGTTGGCGGATTATTTTTATTACCATTAGCGTCACTTGTTTATGGGTAATTGTGTTATTATTCACCCCCCCAGAGTCGGAAACTACCCTAGAAACATTTTATCAAAAAGTGCGACCAGGCGGACCAGGTTGGAGTCGGGAAAGGATGAAAACTGGTTTATTTCCTGCCCAGGATTTAGGCTTAGATTTACAACGGGTTTTAGCCTCTATATTTTTATTGCTGGGGTTACTATTGGCGACGGGAGGATTTCTACTCCTACAACAGGCGATCGCTTGGATATCACTAATTGTGGCGGTTGTCGGTGGTGTCTGGTTACGACATTTATCAAAGCTGAAAATTCAACCGACACCTAGACCGGGATTAGATGATCAAATTTAAACTCAGGGCTAGTAATGGTGTTATACGCCTATAAATGACTGCTATAATAATGCTGATCAAATATGGCAGTTATAATTCTCATGAGTGCAAATTCTACCAATACCGGAGCCGATGCTATTGATGTGGCGATCGCCCAAGGAACCGATTTTGATGGGAGTCCCATTCCCCCGGAAAAGCTGGAACTATATCATAAAGTGATGGCTTTGGAAGGACAGCGCCAGCGCAGTGGGGTTAGTAATACTATGCGATCGCGCATCGTCCGCATTGGAGCCAAACATATCGCCCAGTCGGAACTAAACCAGATGCTAGAAGCGGCAGGTTTTGCACCCCTAAAAGATAAAGAAATCGAGTTTTATTATAACAAATAACCCTCGGATTTGTTGGCGGCTCATTTCTAATCGCCATGGCTTGACCATTAAATATCCGGTTGGGCTATGGCGATATTAACTGAATCTTTAATTATGCCATATTCCAGAACTTTTGTGAATGGGTCAAACCGATGAAAATTCAATCGATTAACTTGCAGTATTTTAAAAAATTTCGGAACCTGGTGTTAGATTTTACGGACTCGGAAACCGGATTAGCAAAAGATTTGATTGTTTTGATCGGAATAAATGGTGCTGGCAAAACCAGCATTTTACAAGCTCTAGCAGCAACTTTAGGGATGGCAACGGGTCGGATCAATCACTTTCATGACTTAAAATGGCTGGGATTTAACTATGAATTATTAGGGAGTAATTGGGGAAAGTTTGAGCCAGGGGTTGCCGTGAAAGTACAATTTTCATCTCAGGAAATTAAGGCGATTCAAGAGTTTTATCAAAATCTGGAAGGCTCTGGTTATTCTCATGCTCCGGCTCAAGAAAATGTGGTAACTATTAAATGGCGAGATGGACGAGTTCAGGCTGAGACAGCGGCTGAACTTTTTCAATTTAAGGGTAGAGAATATGCCAGAAAATTGGTACGTTCCCACGGATTTAATGTCTTCGAGCGAGTGGGTACAGTGCTGTGGTACACAGAACAAAGAACTTCAACTAGCTTGACTACTGAAGATCCAGATAAAACAGTTGAAATTACCGATGATATTCTGCGTGATCGTTTATCTAAGTGGCGACAGTTTCATCAAGATATTGAATCGGGTAAAATCAAAAATTTACGACCAGGACAAAGAGATTTATATGGAGATCTCGAACGTGCTTATCAAGCTATTTTTCCCGAACGGAGTTTTGAGGGTCCTGTGCTACGAGAGGGAGTAGATGACATTTTAAGTGAGCCTTGGTTTTACCTGTATGATGGTAAGAATCAGTACGAAATTTCGGAAATGTCGGGAGGAGAGCGATCGACTTTTCCCATGTTGGTAGATTTTGCTAGTTGGAATATTCATAATTCAGTGATTTTAATTGATGAAATTGAACTGCATTTACATCCGCCTATGCAACAAGCATTACTGAGATCTTTGCCGAAACTTGGGAAAAACAATCAATTTATAATTACTACTCATTCTGATTATATAGAGCAGCTAGTCCCCGATGCACATATTATCAGAGTCGAGATATAGTTATGAGTGTAATTAGTGGTGGAAAAACTATTTTTTGCGAGGGGAAGGAAAGCAGCTTAGATTATCGTTTCCTCAATCGATTAGTTGAGGATATATCAGGCGATCGCCCCACGATTGTACCCACGGGTGGAAAGTTTGGATTTTCCATCTTTGCACAGGCTTACTTCGGACAAAATCAAACCACAAATCCACCATATATATATTGTCTTTCGCGATCGGGATTTTGATCAGCAACCGACTCCCCAGACCCAACTGCTTTCACTGCGCCATAAAAGGGGTAAAGTATCGGCATACTTGACTTACAGATCTTGTCTGGAAAATTATCTATTGAATGCAGATTTAATTGATAAATATTGGCAGGAAAAGTATCAGGAAAAAATAGAAAATCCTTCCTCAAAATGGAGTTATAATAACTCACCGGGAATAGATAACATTTCCGAATGGATTGAAACCAGTGCTAGAAATATACAAGATTATCAAGCTGTGCGATGGTCTTTAGGTGAGTTATTAGCTGGTAGTAGCGCCCGCGAAACACTGAAAACAACCTGGACAGGAGGCAGTGGCACTCTTCCGAATTCATTAGTTTTACAGGAGTGTAAAATTAGTGCCTTAGAAATGATTAACAAATTTCGACAAGCTGTTGATACAGTGACATCGGAGCATTTGGAAATATATCTGACAAATTATCAAGAAAAATTTAGTGATGAAGAATTTTGGAATCGCCAGCAATACTTAATTTGGTTTCACGGAAAAGATCTGATCAAACAAATGCAGAGACAGGAGAATAGATACCCTCCTTTAAAACAATTTTTAGATTGGGGAATTACTAGAATAAATATTAATCAATATCCTGATCTATTGGAGTTGAAAAATAAAATTGAGTCCCTTTAGTTGGAAGTGGCGATCGCCTTTTAATTGACAATCGCCTAAACTGCTGCGAGGTTATGGAAACTCCCGGTTAAACTACTTACAATTAACGTTGGGGAGTCATTTTAACTAACTGGATAAATTCGGATCGATAGCCGTGTAAATCAACTCCTTTGGATGATTCTGCTAATTGTAAGACTTGTTGAAAACTGGAATTTCCACGATATTGGGAGTTTCTTAACAGCATCCCAAACTCAGCCACAGCCGCCGCAAATCTGAAATTATCCGAGGTTTGATTCAGGGGAAGACTACGGTTAATTATGGGTTGTTCAATTAACCGGGATGCCGTCTCTGTTGGGGGTTTATAACGTAGTTTCAACCTCATTAATTCATTGCTATTATAGGCTTCTGAACTGACGACATTTTGCTGATAAGTTAACTGATCCACCGCCGGTAAATTTACATCTGATTCTACACCAACGGGGATAATTTCATAAAGGGCTGTTACGGAATGTCCCGCCCCAATTTCTCCCGCATCTTTGGTGTCATCATGAAAGTCCTGATTTTCCAGGCGGCGATTTTCATAGCCAATTAACCGATATGCTTGGACTTGGGCGGGGTTAAACTCTACTTGAATTTTCACATCTTGAGCGATGGTAAATAGGGTTCCGGTTAATTCGGTAGACATCACTTTTTTGGCTTCCATTAGGTTGTCTATATAGGCATAGTTACCATTGCCATGATTCGATAGTTTCTCCATTTTGGAGTCTTTATAGTTCCCCATACCGAAGCCTAACACGGTTAAATAAATACCGCGATCGCGATAAGATTCAATCAACCGCACCAATTCCGCATCACTGGATACACCCACATTAAAATCGCCATCAGTAGCCAGAATTACCCGATTATTTTTGCCTTCACTTAGCATCCTGGTTGCTAACTCATAGGCTAATTTAATACCTTCACCGCCAGCGGTTGAACCTTGGGCTTGTAAGCCATCTATGGCGGCGATAATTTTCTGTTTTTCATTACCAGGGGTAGGAGGTAAAACTACACCAGCCGCCCCCGCATAAACAGCGATCGCCACAGTATCCTGTTCGCTGAGTTGGTCAACTAATAACTTAAATCCTTCCTTCAATAGGGGTAGTCTATTGGGCTGATTCATCGAACCAGATACATCCAATAAAAATACCAAATTACTAGGGGGTAATTCTTCGATCGCTAAAGTTTTACCCTGTAACCCAATATGAACTAATTGATGTTGCGGGTTCCAAGGGGCTGAGGATACTTCTGTGGTAACTGAAAAGGGTTCTTCGCCTTGGGGTTGAGGATAATCGTAGGAAAAATAATTAATCAATTCCTCAATTCGGACTGCATCAATGGGCGGACGTTGACGCTGGTTAATAAAGCGGCGTACATTACTATAGGATGCTGTATCAACATCAATCGAGAAAGTAGACAGAGGATTAGCTGCTACTAATTGAAAGTTATTTTCATCAATTAAATCATAGGTTTCTGTGTTGGGAATTTCGGCCTCAAATTCTAAGGCTATTGGTGGCGGTGCCGCTGGTGTTAAACCTGCATCTAAATGGGTTTCCCCTACGGGAGGGTAGCTAACTCCCGTGGAGGAGACTGTAAGGATCTATTATAGGCATCATCACAGCAGGCAATTAGCAATACTGGTATCAAGCTAATTCCGACTAGCCAAGGTGAAGATTTGCGAGTAATCATTTTGCTGTCATCCTCACTAATTATTAGAGGTTGATAATCAGGCTTAAACCAGCATTACCTAGGGAATTTCACCAGTCAAGGACGAGGTACAGAAGTGGGATTTAGGAGAAACATGGCTCCTTGTTTAGCAATTTCCTCAGATAGATGAATTTGTTTAATGCTGACTAAACCTTCCTGAACGAACATATCCCGCAGCATAGCTTTTTCCCCACTATTAAAAACCTTCTCATAGTAGACTTCCTTAATCCCTGTGGAAATAATCAATTTCAGGCAATAAATACAGGGTTCTAGGGTGACATAAATACTGGCACCAGCGCAGCAAATACCATGTTTGGCGGCTTGAGCGATCGCATTAGCTTCAGCATGAACCGCCCGCGAAGGTAGGGTTTTACTAGCATCACAACTACTAAGTCCAGGATAACAAAAACCCTGGGTAGTACAGTGAACCGAACCGGAGGGGGAACCATTATAACCAGTTGCGAGAATTTGCCTATCTTTGACAATTACCGCCCCCACTGGGAAAGCCAAACAGGTTGATCGGGTGGCTGCTAGTTTAGCAAACATCAAAAAATACTCATCCCAGCTAGGTCTGATGGGGGGTTGGTAATTGGGTGCGATATCTTCCATAACATTAAACCCCGAAACCTGTCGATCCAAATCCATTATAACCCCTAAAGGTTGAATTGAGTTGTTCTACGGCTTCAACTTCAACCCGTACAATTGGCGAGATCACCATCTGGGCGATTTTCATGCCTATTTGTACTTGGAATGAGGTATTGCCATGATTAATCAAGATCACGCCAATTTCTCCCCTATATCCGCCGTCAATAGTTCCGGGACTATTTAAGACTGTGATTTGGTGTTTGAGGGCTAAACCGCTGCGAGGACGGACTTGGGCTTCGGTGTTGGGGGAAGAGCGATCGCTATTCCGGTGCGGACTAAATGACTTTTACCGGGGGGTATTTCTATATTTTCAACTGAGAATAAATCCAGCCCGGCATCATCTTCATGGGCATATTTAGGCAAAATTGCTGATGGTTTTAGTTGTTGAACTTGGAGTTTCATGATGGCTATATTTTCCGAGAGTTTAAGTGATTTTTTCCCCAAGTCTTGGGGTGTTGATTTTACCGGATTAATTAGGGGGCGAGTCGGCTTTTACCGAGGCGATTTTTTTGATACCATTGGGCAATGGCTGGAGTCCATTCTTGGACATGGGGCCACATCAAATCACAGAGTTTTTGGATTTCTAGTTGAGCGTCTTTTTTATAGCGCAAATCCAGAAAATGTAGAAGCGATCGCAGATTGAAACTAACCACAAAATGCTGTCGGTAGTCAAAGGGAATTTTTCCCCTGGCGTGTTCTTCTGACAAACCATTATCTAAATCGGCTTTATAGCGTTTTGCTGCTTCTAAACACCAGTCTAAATCGGCTTGTCGCTGTTGGGGGGAATAATAGTATTTTTTTCCTTGGCGATCGCTATAGTATCCGACCGGACGCAAATAAAAGATATCTTCCAAGTCTTTTTTGTTTTCGGCAAGTTCGAGGATCTGATTTCCTGTGTACCGATAAGAATTGTGAACCACAATCCCATTAGCCACGAAATTATGCCAGGGTCCATCAACCTCCAGATCATAAGTCATTTGTTTTCCCAGATATTCAATGTGAGTGACTTTGACCGGATGTGCTTTTAAACTTTTAACTTCTCCTCTGGGTTGGTAAAACTTAGCCAATTCAGGATTTTGATTGGGCTGATTAAATTGTGCAACTTCCCCCAGCCGAGGATTTACCCAGAAACTTTTAGGGGTATAAATAGCATCATTTATCCACACTCCATTACACATCAACTGACAATTTTGGGTGGTCGCCAAAACTTGGTGATTTTCGTCAATGATTAAACCCAAAGCATCGCCCATGGTCTGCCAACCTGCACTGGTTAAGAGACGGTGATTGACGGTACAATCTAGGGTTTTTCCATCGGCAAGGGTCAGCTGATAGACGGGTTGCAAACCACTACACATCACATTATTGACATGACCGATTTGGAAAGTTCCGGTTTCCTCATTCAGAACTCGCAGGGACATTTTTTGAATCCGTTTCTTCCCATGGCGGCGGTATTCTCCGGGTGGTTGGTTGTGGCGATCGATAATTTGGCGAGTCCGAATCGCTTTTTCTCCATTTTCCCAAACATCATATAAATCGGCAATTTTTATTTTTCTCAAACTCCCACTGGCTTTAATAAAGGTGACTTCTGTATCACCGGCTAAACATTGGACATCGAAGGAAATTCCCACGCGATGAGTACGTGCTTGCTGCATCACACTATGGGGAAAATAGCCACAGTTAAATGTGATGCTAGGATGTTCTAAGGGGCCGTAGTGTCCACGCTCCCCTGCTAGTAGACGCTTAACAATTATCTCCCCCGCTTCTAATTCTGACGGCCAATGGCTTCTACCATCAAAAACAAACTTGTCTGTATAGTCCTGGTGCATCGCTGCATAAATTACCTGTTGCGGGTTGTGGGTTTTAGCAATGACTTCAACTCGGAACCGATCCATTATGATTAAAAAAAACGCCTCTATCTATTAAACCCTAGAATGGCAACTATGCAGTTATCAAAACGATTTACCCAGGCTTTGACCTACGCGACAGAATTACACGCTAATCAGGTTCGCAAGGGGTCTGGGGTTCCCTATGTGGCGCATTTGTTGGGGGTGGCGAGTTTGGCTTTAGAATATGGGGCTGATGAGGATGAAGCGATCGCCGCCTTACTTCATGATGCGATCGAAGACCAAGGGGGAGTGGAGACGGAAAAAGAAATCCGGCGCAAATTTGGCGATCGGGTCACAGAAATTGTCAAAGGCTGTACAGATAACCATCAGACTCCATCACCACCTTGGCGGGAACGTAAACAGGCTTATATTGCACATATTCCCACGGCTTCGGCTTCTGTGCAGTTAGTGTCTGCTTGCGACAAACTTTACAACGCCCGTTCGATTTTAAAGGATTATCGAGAAATTGGAGATAAGTTATGGGATCGCTTTAGTGGGAAGCGGGACGGCACGCTGTGGTATTATCGATCTTTAATAACTGCTTTTGGTACTGGGGGACTAACGCCCTTGGTAGATGAATTAGATCGGGTGGTTTCAGAACTTGAACGGCTAGTTAAAGCAAATTAAACCCTAATTTACTGGAAAGCTAATGGCAACTGTTCGTTTAGAAAATATTACCCGTAGTTATGATAGCGCTACGGCGATTGAGGGGATTAGCCTAAATATTCCTGATGGTCAGTTTTGGGTGTTGGTGGGACCTTCGGGCTGCGGTAAATCAACGATTTTGCGGACAATTGCGGGGTTAGAAAAAGCTACCAGTGGCGATATTTATATAGGCGATCGCTTAGTTAATGACATTATGGCACGCGATCGCAATGTGGCTATGGTATTTCAGAATTACGCCCTTTATCCTCATTTGACGGTTGCAGAAAACCTGGCTTTTGGTTTAAAAATGCGGGGGACTGATAGGGCTAAGATAGACCAACGGATTCAGGAAGTAGCGCGATCGCTATCTATTGAACATCTGTTAAGCCGCAAACCTAAACAATTGTCGGGGGGTCAACAGCAACGGGTGGCTTTAGGTAGGGCGATCGCTAGGGAACCTGATGTGTTTCTTTTAGATGAACCTTTATCTAATTTAGACGCACAATTACGAGACGATACGCGCGCGGAACTTAAGCAACTTCACCAGCGCCTAGGAATTACCACAATTTATGTGACTCATGATCAGGTCGAGGCTATGACCTTAGCCGATCGCATTGTGATTTTAGAACAAGGTCGTATTCAACAGGTCGGGACTCCTCAACAGGTTTACAGTAAGCCTGCTAATAGGATGGTTGCCACTTTTTTGGGTAATCCCCCCATGAATATTATCCCGGCTACCTATGGTAATAGTTTATTTTGGGTGGGGAGTCAATCGGTGGCTTGTCCGATGGTTATTCGGGAGAAAATACACCCCGAAGAAGGACAGAGATTTGAGTTAGGAATTAGACCGGAACATTTGCAATTGAACCTCAGCGAGTCGGAAACTGATCCGGTTGAACAAGATGTTTGGGCTTTGGATAAAGTCCCTCTGGAATTAGAAGTTAGTGTGGTTGAACCCTAGGACGGGAAACTTTAGTTAGGGCTACCTGGCCATCGGATGATCAGAAAACTGTGCAGGGAAACATATTGCAATTGATGGCTTCCCCCAGTGTGCGTGTGCGTCCTGGCGATCGCATTCCAGTTACCCTAGATTTAAACTATTTAATGATTTTTGACCCGGCTACTGGGAAAGTTTTATAATCAATGCTCAATTAACTGTGGGTTCAGCGACCACTAGAGGCGATCGACCTCAAATTGCCGTTGCTATAATGGTTAAATATCGACCATACTCAAACCAACGGAGAAATTTTTTATGGATACTCAGAAAATTATCAACAATCCTGAATCGAATCGGGAAGCTCATCAGGTTTCGATTCAACAACAATTCCATCAAGAAATTGAACAAACCCCCGATGAAATCTTAGCGATCGCTTTAGAATTTCTACTATTTCTGAAGTCTCGCGCCTCGGATTCATCAACGGAAAAAACAACAAAGGACGCATCAGAAACATCTAACAAAGTGCCTCAATTACCTTATCGTCAAGGGTCGGGAAAATCTCTAGTAGATTACCAAGGAGAATGGGTAGGAGATGATTTTGAAGAATGTCTGCAACTGGTTTTTGATAGCCGTAGCCAGGTCAATTTATCCAACCATCAGCCATTTTAAAGTATGTATTTACTAGACACGAATCATTGTAGTTATCTAATCAGAAAAGAAGCGACCGTATGGGAAAAGGCGCTGGCGATCGGTACAGAAAACTTGGCAACTTGTGTGATTGTTCAGGGGGAACTTATTTTTATGGCTGAAAAGTCTGCACAAAATACACAAAACTTAGCTAATGTCAATAATTTTCTACAATACTTGCGGATTTATCTGACTGATGAAACGACAGCGGTTATTTATGGGCAAATTAAAGCAGCGGTATTCGAGCAGTTTGCTCCGAAAGAAAAAAGCCAAAGACGAAAAACTAAAATTACAGATATTGGTTTTGATGATAATGACCTATGGATTGCTTCAATTGCATGGCAACACAATCTGATTTTAGTTTCAGCAGATAGTGACTTTCAACGAATCCAAAGGGTGCGCGATTTGACTGTGGAAAGTTGGTACAGACCAACTAACTAAACTTCAGGCGATCGCCTGCTCTATGTGGTCGGCTTAACCCTACTAAAATCGACCATTAGGCGGCTAAAATAAGACGCTGTAAATAGGGAATTATGACCAGTATATTTACCTCAAAAACTGCCCAAATGATGATGGGGGAATGACCAAGCTATAACTTACCTGATGCCCTTTTTTGGTGAGGCTACTTAGTCAAAATAACCTCATCCCAACTTGGCTTATATCTGATGGAATAAGTTGGGCGTAGCCAGCACAGATTATCCACAGTGAAAACCTAACTAATTCGTGATATTTTTGATAAGATTATCACCAATCAAAGAGTTAGTGATTATCCGGTCAATTCCTACATCTACTAATCTCTCAAATTCGTTAATATTGTCTACCGTCCAGACTACTATATCAACTCCTTTATCGCGAGTTTCCTTGATGATACTAGGTTGGTCTAATATCACTTGATATTGACTACTCAAAATTGCATTACCAGCGGCTTGGGCTTTGCTAATTTGCTCCGGTAGTTGGGACTCATTTACTACAAAATATCCCAGTTTTATTTGGGGTTCTGACTGGCGACATTGCCAT
This sequence comes from Arthrospira sp. PCC 9108, assembly GCA_016745315.1. Lineage (GTDB taxonomy): Bacteria > Cyanobacteriota > Cyanobacteriia > Cyanobacteriales > Microcoleaceae > Limnospira > Limnospira platensis. The sequence goes on along the minus strand of CP066886.1, from coordinate 6,417,298 downwards.
AGTAAATCTTCATCAAAGGATGTTAAAATAGTGCGATCGCCTAAATTAGCTTCCCGGATGAGACCCAGAAGGGTTTTGATTTCTATATCCGACCATATAGCATGGGGTTTAATATCAAAATACAGCCATCCCTTAATCAATTTTAGGGCTGCTAAGGCCTCCTCTAAGGTGGGGATACGTTCTCCCCGATAAGACTCCCCAAACCACGCCCCAGCGTCTAATTCTTTCAGTTCGGAAATTGTTTTTTCGCGGATAGTTCCGGCGGTTCCAGTAATCCGATTTAGGCTTTTGTCATGAAAAACCACAGGGACACTATCGGCGGTAATCTGTACATCAAATTCTATGGAATTTGCTTGGTTGTAAATGGCGGCAAGTAAGGCGTTTAAGGTATTTTCCGGGGCGATACTAGAAAATCCTCGATGGGCAATTATTTCTACACTCAAGGTGATATCCTCATGGTCTAATTGTGCTGGTTTAAAAATTCGGAAATGGTTTGATTGAAAGATTCTGATGCGACTAAAAACGGCCAGTGATTCCCCGGCACTTGTTGAATAGTTAGATTGGTGAGATACTTTTGATAGGGTTTTAATTGCCATTCCATACGATTAACTCCCTTTTCCGGTTGGACTAGCAGGGTCGGTATGGCGATCGCTTCTGTTAATCCTGGAATTTTCATCACTTCTAAAAAGATTTCATTACGGGCGGTAATGCTAAACTTACTCCCCCATTTGCCATCAGGTTTTGCTTCCATGGCGGCGGCAAAAACTTGTTGTTGCTGAGGACTCCAACCCGAAAACTGTCTGAGTTGTTTAGCCTGGTTTTCAGCGGCGGTGAAACTCTCAAAAGGTCCTAGACATTTTAACGAGTCTAATTTACGATAAACTATGGGAAGGGTTAATTTGAGAAACCCAGGCATTTTAGTGATGAAAATAGGATCGACTAAAATCATACAGCGGAAACGTTCTGGGTGTTTTTTGGCCCAAATAGGTAGTAATTTACCCGTCCAAGAATGACCTAAAATGTGGGCGTTTGACCAGTGATGGTGATCCATTAACTCTTCTAGGTCGGCGATCGCCTCATCGAATGTATAACCGTGATCGGGTTTGTCGCTGTCTCCGTGACCTCTCATGTCGGGGGCGATAATATGATAGCGATCGCCCAGATATTCTGCTAAACTTGTCCAAACTAGGGCATGATCGGCTAGTCCATGTAGAAGCAACAACGGCTGTTGACCGTTAGGGTTCCACTCTAAATAGGAAAGTTTCAGGGTTTTTAATTCTAGGGTTTGGCGAGTCGGTGACATAGCAGAAATCACAAATTTTGATTAAGGATTGGGAATTGCCCCTACTGGTGAACAAGATTAATGGTAATCTTAAATGAAATCATCAATTTTGGCAACTAGGCTGACTGCCTAATCTGGGACTGATAATTTGTCGATGATCTAAAATTGACGACAGTTTGGTTATATTTTCGCGCTTTACCCCTAATCACAGCCATGATTCCACCTTCTGAAACCACCACAACTGAACAAGTAAAAAACGCCCTAAAACGTTTTTGGGGTTATGATGATTTTCGCCCCCCTCAGCAGGAAATTGTTGAGGCTATTATCAGGGGTCAAGATGCCTTGATTGTTCTGCCCACTGGAGGCGGTAAATCTATCTGTTTTCAACTGCCAGCGTTATTAAAAAATGGCTTAACCATAATAGTTTCGCCGCTGGTAGCCTTGATGGAAAATCAGGTAAAAGAATTACACGATCGCCATTTAAGTGCCGGTATTATTCATAGTCAAATGTCCCCCAGGCAACGGCGGCACACTTTGCATCAATTGGAAACAAACAGCCTGCGATTGCTCTATTTATCACCGGAAACTTTATTAAGTAAGCCGGTGTGGAATTTAATCAATAAACCCCAGGTTTCTATTAATGGTTTGATTTTAGATGAATGTCACTGTTTAGTTCAATGGGGCGATACATTTAGACCTGATTATCGCCGTTTAGGGGCGGTGCGTCCCACTTTATTAAAACATAAACCACCAGGTAGCAAAATAGCGATCGCTGCCTTTACCGCTACCGCTGATCCCACGGCCCAAAACACTATTAAAACGGTGTTACAGTTACAAGATCCTCAAGAATTTTTACTGAGTCCATATCGAGATAATTTACACCTTAAAATTCGCCGAGTTTTTACTCCCATGGGACGGCGAAAATGCTTGCTAAGTTTGATGAAACAACATCAAAAGCAAACCGGTTTGATTTATGTTCGCACCCGTCGAGATAGTCAAGAATTGACAGCCTGGCTGGAGAAATTTGGCTATAAAACTGCCCCTTATCATGCTGGATTATCGGCGGAAAAAAGGCGCAAAATTGAATCTCAATGGTTAGAAGGCAAGCTGCAATTTGTGGTGTGTACTTCTGCTTTTGGGATGGGAATTAACAAGCCCAATGTCCGGTGGGTGGTTCAGTTTCAACCACCCCTATTACTATCAGAATATATCCAAGAAGTAGGAAGGGCTGGACGAGACGGAAAACCAGCAGAAGCCTTGACTATTCTCTGTGAACCGACGGGCTGGCTGTATCCTGAAGATAGACAAAGGCTGTCGTTTTTACAAGATAATTTTCGCCAACAAATGATGGCCGCTAAACCCTTGATTAAAAAACTTCCCCAAAAAGGCAATTTAGAAACAGTGATCAGTCGTTTTCCCGACAGTGCGATCGCCTTGTCTCTTTTGCATTCTCAGGGAAAATTAGAGTGGGTTGATTTGTTTAATTATCAAATTAAAGATACATCACTATCTTTAACTGAAAATTCTAACACAGTTGCGATTCGCCAAATGACTCGCTATTTTGCTACCCGTGACTGTCGCTGGAAATTTATACTAGAGGCGTTTGGCTTTGGGACAGAAGCACAATCATTTCGCTGTGGTCATTGTGACAACTGCGATCGCCATGGGTCTTAAATTAGTGGCGATCGTCAATCTATTAATGCTATAATTGAAGTTGACACTGTTACCCCAATTTTATGCCATGATTAAAAGTTGGATTAAACGGCATCCTAAGCGCATCTATTTTTCATTTTTTGCCTTGGTCTTCCTAATTAGTTGTTTGGGAATAATAGCTGCGATATGGTCCTCATTGATCGAGAGACGAGATAGAAAAAATGAAAAAGTCGCCAGAGAAGTCTTAACCGACTTACTGCAAAACCAAAGCCAACAGCTTTTTCATTACAATCGATTCACCGACAATTTAGATGCTTTATATCGCACAACATCTGAGGGTAGACCTGGGTATAACTTTGCGATTAATGTTAATGAAAACCTGGTTTTAATTGATGCTATACCTACCAATTCACGTCTGCCTAATTTTGCTGGTGCTGTATTTATTATTCCTGGAGATAACCTCATACAAACAGTGGCGGGAATGTGTAAAAGTCAGGATAAATTATCAGCGCCGATTCAATTATCACGGGGTAACTCTCCCGTGGTTGAATGTCCTGATGATTCCGAGTTAATCATTTCTTTGGCTAGTGCTTTATTGGCAGTTACTGATGAAAATGTTACTCAAAATTTCGGAGGAGTTTGTCTAGTAGATCATTCATCTAATCAGTTGCGTAAACCGCCCAGATCAGATGCGATCGCCCCTCCCAAAACCGGGGAAAACAGAATCCAATGTCCGGCCGGTTCTTCTCTCAAAAAATCTTGGGTGATTCCCGTTAGTCAATAGCCCAGTAACTCAGTATCTTATGCAGTAGATGATGGCTCCAGCATCTCACATATTGTTGTGCCCAAAAGTTGCCTATACCGAAAAGAGAAATGATAGGTTAAACTAGAATATTGTTGTCAAATTCATTAATTATGTCTGCTCTCAATCAACCCCTGATTTATCCTCATACCCGCCAAAGTGATCAAGTAGACGAATATCATGGCATCCAAGTCACTGACCCCTATCGGTGGTTAGAAGATCTGGACTCTGACGAAACCAAGGCTTGGGTAACAGCCCAAAATCAGGTAACATTTGATTACCTCTCCACCATTCCCAGCCGCCAAAAATTAAGCGATCGCTTGACCAAATTATGGAATTATGAAAGATATAGCATCCCCTTTCGACAAGGGAAACGCTATTTTTACTTTAAAAACGACGGCTTACAAAACCAAAGTGTTCTCTATGTAATTGACTCATGGGAAGGCGAACCCAGACTTTTATTAGACCCTAACCAACTATCAGAAGATGGAACCGTTGCCTTATCAGGAATTTCCATTAGTGAAGATGGCAATTTAATCGCCTATGGTCTTTCCGCATCAGGTTCCGACTGGCAAGAATGGAAAGTGATGGATATTAACACCGGAAAACCACTCCAAGATCATCTCAAGTGGATTAAATTTTCCGGTGCATCTTGGACTCACGACCATCAAGGATTCTTTTATAGTCGCTATGATGAACCCAACGAAGAAACTCAATTCGAGGATATTAACTATTACCAAAAACTGTTTTATCATCGCCTAGGAACCCCTCAATCAGAAGATGTTTTAATTTACCAACGTCCTGACCAAAAAGAATGGGGTTTCAATGGATTTGTCACCGAAGATGGTCAATATCTGATTATTTCGGTATGGCAAGGAACCGACCCCAAAAACCTCGTCTTTTATCAGGATTTAACCAAACCTGATAGCCCAGTCGTCGAATTAATATCCGAATTTGAAGCAGAATATAGCTTCATTAATAACCAAGGAGAAATATTTTGGTTTAGGACAGATTTAGATGCCCCAATGGGTCGAGTTATAGCCATTGATATTAACACCGGAAATAGCCATCAAATCATCCCAGAAGCCATAGAAACCCTGGAAGGAGTCAGCACCCTAAATAATCAGTTTGTTGCCCTGTACCTCAAAGATGCCCATTCCCAGGTGAATATTTTTAACCTAGATGGAACTGTAGTCCGGGAAGTAGAGTTGCCGGGTATTGGTTCAGTGGGGGGATTTGATGGTAAACGAGACGACACAGAAACCTTTTATTCCTTTACCAGTTTTACGACTCCTCCCACCATTTATAAGTATAATATAGTCACAGGAGAAAGTCAACTTTATCGACAGCCAACTGTCGATTTTAACCCCGAAGATTACCAGACAAATCAGGTTTTTTATAGCAGTCCTGATGGTACAATGGTTCCCATGTTTATCACCCATAAAAAGGGCTTAAAACTCGACGGGAATAATCCCACAATGCTGTATGGATATGGTGGTTTTGGCATCTCCTTAACCCCTAATTTTTCGGTAAGTCGTTTAGTTTGGATGGAAATGGGAGGTGTGTATGCTGTGGCTAACCTGCGGGGGGTGGCGAGTATGGTCAACAATGGCATCAAGCCGGGATGAAACTGAAAAAACAAAATGTTTTTGATGACTTTATAGCAGCGGCTGAATGGTTAATTCACCACAATTATACCCAGGTAAATAAACTAGCTATATCCGGTGGTAGTAATGGCGGTTTATTAGTGGGTGCTTGTATTACCCAACGCCCAGAATTGTTTGGGGCGGCACTACCAGCAGTGGCGGTAATGGATATGTTACGCTTCCATAAGTTTACCATTGGCTGGGCTTGGACTTCTGAATATGGTTCCCCTGAAAATCAGGAAGAATTCCAAGTTCTTTATAGTTATTCTCCCCTGCATAATTTACAGCCAGGAACAGCCTATCCTGCTACTTTAATCACCACGGGAGACCATGACGATCGCGTAGTTCCCGCCCACAGTTTTAAGTTTATCTCAGCCTTACAAGCCGCCCACAGTGGCGACAACCCCGTGTTAATTCGGATTGAAACTAAAGCCGGACATGGGGCGGGAAAACCGATGGCTAAAATCATCGAAGAAATTGCCGATCAGTTTGCTTTTTTAGTGCGAGTTTTAGACATTAATTAAAATTCCCACTTAACCCGCCAGTATTATTCGGACTTGGAAACAATCACTTCCACCGGACGCAAAAGGCGATCGCCATATTGAAATCCCCGCCGGACAATTTTGGTGATCGTTTCATTTTCCAGGTCGCCATTAACTTCGCGATCGATAATTTTACACACCTCAAAATCTGGTTTTTTCCCCTGAAAATCAATAGTTATAACCTCTCGTTTTTCTAGGGTATTGAGTAGTTTCTTCTGAATGGTAGCGATTAACTGGGGAAAACGGGCGATCGCTTTTGGATCTGGTTCTGGGTTATTGTGCAAATATTCAATCAAAAAATCCAGAGAATCGACCACTTCTAAAAATTCCAAAAATAGCGTTTCTAGCCGTGCATTTTCCTCCTGTTCTTTCTCCATTAATTCCTGTTGCATTAAAGTTTTTTCTTTAAAAAGCTGACCGATAATTGTTTGGAGTTCGTCACGAAATTTGGCAGTAATTTCCAGTTTGTTTGAATCATTCATCATCTTAAATACTTAAAAATTCAATAAACATTTTTTGCCCCAATTGTTGAGCCACCTCGCCCGATTTGTCCGCGCCAATAGCTGACGAGAGATCATCAAATTCGGAAATCATCTCGAAAACCGGAATCGGTTTTTCAAGTTCCGAGAAATCCTGTCGCTTCAACCGCTGAATGGGTGGTAAAACCGGATGCAAATAATCAGCAATTAAACGTTCTTTTTCATCCATCAAGGCTTTTCTAGCCCTAGCGATTAAATCGGGGGAGTATTTTTTCCGCTTCATTGCCATCGCAAAAGCCTTAGTAATTTCGGCTTTTGATGCCGAAGGAGAAACCTCTAAAACCTGATAAGGGTTAGGATTCGATAGTTGATTTGACATAATTTAATAAATTCCACATTGACGATAAATATCCACAAATTCGGGGTCATTGGGGCAAATTTGATGGGCGCAACTGGCGAATTTTCTTGCTGTTTCCGCATTCATTTGACCTTCATTAACTGCCGCAATTAAAATTTCTATTAACATAGCAGCAATATGTCGCTTCACTTTCTGATTATGGCAGTTTTTGGCACGTCGGACGGCATTATCTAGATCATATTTCATCAAACCAATAATTTCATTAACCTCAATCTCAAATTCTAAGGCTTCAATGACATAAATTAAACGGGGATTTCTACTATCGGTTTTTTGCAGTTCTCGAAGTTGAGATAAAGCGCGACTTTTATCAATTTTATTATGCTGCATATTTTCGACAATTTCTTGAATACGAGATTCAACCCAATAGCTACAAGATGCTTCAGTTCCCAATAGTTGATACCAAAAATCACTAAAAGCCAGATGCTCTGATAAACTGTTTAACTCCTGACGCTGAGACTCACATAAGCGCTCAAGTTCTTGATGCCATTCTGGGTGCGATCGCCATTCATTTTTGAGAGCATTTAAAGCCGACACTGACTCTCGCCACCGTTGCTTTTGCAGATAGTGCCGTCCTTCCGAGTAGGCTAGAAATTTTTGGGCAAAATATTCCCTTGGTTGAGAATAATTAAATTGGTAACTCCGAGACGGTTTAAGTTGCATAGCCCGTTCTCCATCTCCGTCAAATGCCGCCGCCACAGCCGCACCCCAGGACGTATAAAGAGCCGGTAAAATATTGCTTTCTGTCGATACAGAATTCGAGGTTTGAGGAATATTAATACTGCCCAATTGATGCTGGTAGCGATGGTAACATCCCGGTAATAAAATTAGGTGATTAATTTGGGCGGCTTGATGGGGGAATTTTTTAACTAATTTCAGGGCGATCGCATCCAGACGAAATTGATCTCGCAGTTTCATATACTCCGCTAAGTTCTCATCTTTTAAACTATCAATTTCCCGTTCTAGGGTAGCCATCAAATGACTAAAAATTTCCTCAATATTAATGGAACTTTTCGGCAGCCAAGGAATATTGTGTAAAGCTGGATCGCCCGCCAAATTCGCTAAAGCCGTTGTAGAAGAAACCACCCAATCCCGGCGCGTGTTGCTGTTAATTTGAGCATTATAATAGGTAGCGATCGCCCAATTATGCAGAGATTTAAAATCTGGGTTTTTCAACCAAACTTGTTCCGTAATTTGGACAATTTTTTGCCAATCTTGACCCTCCCAAATTTGAGCTTCTAGGCGCGGTAAAATATGGTTATGGAGATTAGCCTCAACCACCGAATCTGAGCCGTAAGTATGTAAAAATTGACGGCTCATAGCACCAGCATTGTCTAGGTTATTATTATCAATCAACTGTTGAATAGACCACATCAATTTTAAGCGATCGCGCCCCCTTAATGTGCGGACAATTTCCAATTGACTTTTAACTTGGGGATGGGATAGCGATCGCCATTCCACTTCAGCCTGTTGAAAATCACCCTGTTGGACGTAAGCAAAACCACGCAGATATTTAATTTTTTCTCCTGAATGTCCCTGCAAATATGCGATCGCCTGTTGCCAATTCCCTGTTTTTAGGGAAACAATTGCCAAGCGAATTGGGGCTTCTGTTAATTCCGGGAGTAACTGATATGATTTTTGGTAAAATGATATAGCCTGTCCTAAATTTCCCGACTGTTCCGCCCAAAGTCCCTGACCATAATATTCTTTTCCTTGCATCACCCGGTTTAGTGTCGCCCGCAATGTTTTACCATCGTCGCGCTCGAACTTATTTAAGGCTAAATTAATCACATTTAGGGCGGACTGAAATTCACCATTTTTCCCTAAATTTACCGCTTTTTCTAAAGCTGCTTCATACTGAATTTGTCCCTGAAGATATCCTGAACAATCGGCGATCGCCTCTTCCAGCAGTGGAATTTTAAATAATGTTTGGGCTCGCTCAAAACTCAGTTTCCCTCTTTTATAATCTTTTTGTTGGCAATATTTTTGACCTTCTTTAAATAAACTCCTAAATTGATTGTATTTCATCATTTTGTGTTCACAGCGAGCGATCGCTTTATTGACAATATCTAGTTCAAGAATTGTTCGACATTTTTTATATGTTAACAAAGCCTTTGATAAATTCGTCGTATCCAGCGGATCGCCAGCATCAGATTTTTCTAAATTCTGAGCTGAAACTATCATGCTTTTAGCAAATTTTATATTCCTTTTCCACCTATTCATCTCCAACTTAAAATCAGTTAACAAATCGCCCATCAATAGCTGTCGCAGTTTTTTCTCAACGAAAGCCGGCGAATTTGACCATTTGCTAATAGTAGATTGACCCTTTTTGGTAGCTTCAATTAGCTTATTTTTGGCAGCAAGTTTTTGGGCGGTTTTGATTTCCTGCTTAGTCACAGAAACCTTCTGACAGAAATCAACAATTTCTACCTTAAACAGTGCGTATGTCAGAGTATCAACCCAATTAATAATTGCATTCATAGGCAGTATTCTGGTAAGTTTTGGATAAAAATAACTTCCCCAACTTCGATCTTATTTTCTCTACCTTTTAAATTCGGGTTCATTTCGATTAATTCAGGCCAGCGCGACCCCTCCCCATAAAACTTGCGCGCAATTCTCGACAGGGAATCCCCCCGTTGAACCGAGTAATAAAATCCCCCACAGGATGACGATTCTCGGCTATTTTTATCGATTTTCTGTTTATTCAGCCAGGGCATAAATCCCGCTGTTTCGACCAATTCTGTGGTCGCTATCGAGGCGGTTTCCACCGGCAATTGACGGCTGATAAATCCTCCCAAAGCAATTCCCAACAGTAAAATCATCACGCCCATTAACAACAATAACTGTCGGATATTTTGAGGTGATTTAGGGGCAGCAATAACCGCAGCCTCAACCGCCACTTGGGGGAGTTCTTGCAGTTGGCGAATTAGGGTGAGATCCGTTTCACAGTTGGGGCAAATATTACCCTCAATTTCCGGGCGATCGCACACCGGACAGGTGAGTTTAATCGTCATCGTGTCAATCCTGTAGCAATAGTTCCTGTGGGTAATTCCCGATCTAAATAGGGAATAATCTCAGCCTGAAGTTCTTGCAGCAGGCTATTAGCTTGGCTGCCATTTCCTTGCTGTAATGCGTTCAACAATTGATTAAATTTGACATCCATACCTCCCGCGTGACTGGGGTTAATATGGTGAATGCGGGCGATTTCCTCCCGAATTGCCAGGACCAGTTTAACGCTATCGGGAAAGTTATCAAACTCTCGTTTGCTATCTTCTATTAATTTTTGCAAGCTGGAAATATTCTTGGTATTTAGGGCTTGTTGCAGTTGAGCAACTAAATTCCGCAACCGATATTTTTGATCTTCATGGATTAGCTGATCGCACACTTCCAGCGCCAATTCAAATCGCAGTATGAAAATCTTGGCAATATCTAACTCATCATTAGCAAATTCTTCTAATTCCTTGAGTTTAGTTTCAGCTTGGTTAAGGCGATCGCGCTGGACTTGACCATTATAATAAATTTGGTTAGCCGATCGCACCACTTCCCCCGCGATTTCATTAGCACGTTTTACCCCAATTTCCGTTAAGTTACCCGCCGCATTCAGTTGTTTAATTCGTTCCTCAACCTGGCGAGAAATCTCCTCATTAACTCCCCCCGCGAGAATGAACAACTAACTTTAACCTGGGGATTATTTTTCAGGGCAGCCGTCATTTGGAGCGAGTTATTTTCCTCGTCAAGTTCCACCGTCACTAAAATTTCCGTACCTTTTGGATAGGGGCGATCCAGGGCTAACCACATATCCCCGATCCGCTCATCTTGAGATCGGCGATCGAGTTCTTGGCGGACGCGATCCGGGCTAAAAAATTTAAAGTGAATTAGGGATTGTCCGTCCGCTTCAGTTTTAAAAGTATGGAACTTTTGCACCGGAAGAATATCGCCCTGGCTAATGATTACAAATCGCGGCTCATCCACCAATTCGATGCAATAATCACGGGAAACAGTCGTGACTTTTTCCGTCAGTCCCGCCGCCACGATCGCCGCCCCTTCCGCCACCGCATACATGGGGCGATCGTGAACTACAACTTGATGTTGAGGGAAGGCTTGGCGGATTTTTTGTTGGACGATCGGCACCTGAGCCGAACCGCCCACCAACAGAATGGCATCGATTTGATCGAGGGGATAATCTGAATATTTAATCGCATCCTGAGCAATTTTTACTGAGCGATCGATTAACGGTTCGATGCGTTTTTCAAACTCTTGGCGAGTGATGGTAACTTGAATCGGAATTGCCATTCCCATGTCATCAATTAAAGGTGTCGCGGTAATGATTTCCGCTGCTCCTTGGGTGCTGAGTTGAATTTTCGCCTGTTCCGTCTTTATTTTCAATTCCGCCAGTAGCCGCACTCGTTGATAATGCGGCATTTTTTGAATTAAGCGATCGACATTATCCAGCTTTTCAATCCGGGCGATTTCCTGTTTGACAAATTCCACAATACAGTTATCAAAATCGTCCCCACCTAACCACAAATCCCCCGCTTTTGCCGACTCAATAAATTGATTGCCAACCGAAGTAATAATCGAACAGTCTAAAGTCCCCCCACCAAAGTCATAAACCAAGATCGTACTCACCTCATCCGACCCCGGACGATAACCGTAAGAAATAGCTGCTGCTGTTGGTTCTGGGAGGAGTTCCCGCAGTTTTAATCCGGCTTTTTGGGCGGCGATTTCCGTGGCGTATCGCTGCTTATCATTGAAATAGGCGGGAACCGTAATTACAGCTTCCGTAATCTGGCTAGTTTGCCCCGATCGCTGCTGATAATTTTGGGCATTTACCACTACTTTTTTAACGATTTCGGCGGAGATATCTTCCGGTAGATATTCCCGTCCACCTAACCAAACCGATAGGCTATTTTCCGTCCCTTGGCTCGATTGAGTAATCTTATAATTGAAGCGAGATAATTGTTCTTGCACCACCGGATCATTAAAGCCTCGTCCGATTAATCGCTTGATGGAAATTATCACATTTTCCGTGTCTCCATCTCCCAGTTGCCGATAGGCTTGTTCTCCCACGATTAAACCATTGCGATCAGCCGCTACCACTGACCGGGTTAATTTGCGATCAGGTGGGGAGTTATCCGCCGCCGTAACTACTTGTACCTCAGCTAACTTGAAGCCAGCCACTGAGTTGGTAGTTCCCAAATCGATCCCAACTATATTTCCCATGATTAATTTAACCTTGATTATTTATACTTTAATTGTCTTCCGCTATTTTGGCAAGTTTTATCCGAAAATTTTAACAAATCTTAACCCTCATAATTTATCCAGTTCTTAATTTAGGAATATTGTCGCTCAAGTAAGGGTTATCACAGAGCAGTTTTTTGGCGATCGCCTGCTGTTTGATAAAATTAGAGTCAAACTGCTGCGGGTTGCTGCCGAGTCCTAACTTATACATGACTTCTTTGGCGGCAGTCGAACGATTATCAAATCCCATTGAGTCCGCAGTTAGGGCTGATAAAGTGTCCCGTTGATTAAGATTTAAGGCTTGTCGCCAATAGGTTAGTGATGCCTCAATTTGTAATGCTGCGGTGAGGGCTGTTGCTAATTTTAAGGTTGCCCAGTAGTGACTAGAATCGAGTTTTATCGCTTTCCGATAACACAAGCAACTAATCACTAAAGAATCGCGGGAATTTTTGATAATCGTTGTGGCTTCCTGTTTGGCTGTTTCCATTCCCACCACATCAATTGATATCCCCAACATCCTGATAAAATGGCGATCATATTTGCCCGAAAAAATGCCATCTCCCCAGAATGAACTATAGCTGCGATCGTACATTTCTCCGGCTTGAAAAAAGATGTTAGGATCTTGGGATTGTTCGGCTTGTTGATAAACTTTATAACCCTCTGGATGCAAAGTTTGCATTTTGGCGATCGCTGCATTATTTGCCCTCCTCGGTATAGGGGGAGTCATCGGTTTTGGTGGTTTTGGTGGTTTTGGTGTTGGTGGTGCAGGTGGTGGTGCAGGTGGTCTATTTGTGAGATTGGAAAGATTGGTCAAAATAGCCGAATTTGATTGAATGGGAATGGGATTATTGACATTATCTTGATATTGGTAATTAGGATAAAACTCAGAATTTAATAGCGTTTTCGGATCGAGTTGATAAATGGCGATCGGCGCAGCCCATACCCTTTTGAAACCCGCATAAAATAAATGCAATAAAAAACGTGACACTCTATTAAATATTACAACTGATATTGTCATGGCTACAAAACTAAAGAAGCCATCCATTAAACTCGCTAACACTAGGAAAATGCTCATCAATACTGAACTCCAAAATATTAACCAAGTATAAATATATAAGAAGAAAAATAACCAGATGGCGAAATAAGCTGCCAGTTTTGCTTTCCGTTTCAAAAAATAAGCAATTAGAAAATATGGTGATATTGGCAATAGTAAAAAGACAGGCAGAAGAATTACCCCAGCACCTACCTCACTGATGGCTAATAAAGACAGAAGGAATACTAAGCCAACACAAGCGCCCCCAATTTTACAGATGATCGCAAAGATGTTATAAGCCTTTCTGAGTTGAGTTTCAGGATCGGTTTCGGAACCGGGAACCGGCCGATCGCGCCACAGAATTTGTAAATACCAAAAAATAAAGTCACGAATCAGCTTAACTTTAATTTGCGTGCCGTCTTTCAAATCAAAGCATTGTCCGTCTTTGATAGCTTGGGGATCGACAAATTTACCGAGTTCCCGTCCATCTAAATAAATGGTAAAATTTTGCCATCCCTTCTCCCAGGAAACAACCAATCTTTCGGGTCCCCCTGGTTGTAGTGCATATTGCTCTTTAAACACCATTCAAACCCTCAAATAAAATAATTGTTTCCTGTGTCCTGCGAATCTAAAAAGCTGTGGTGTCGTCGCGTTGGGCTGCATAGAAAAACCTCCCCGATTAGATCGCCAAGTTTGGTGAATTGATCACACAACTGACCTAGGGGAGGTGAATGATTAGAAGCGGGGGAATTTTGATAGAGGATATCTTCGCAGCTTGTGACGATCGCCGACAGTATCATACCCAAAATCGTCCTGTGGCTGATGGTTTTCATCTCGTTGTGACCTGGGAGATGTGGTCGTGATCGCAAACTGGAATAGGCCATTGCTCACCTCTGCTCGAATGTTCTATCGAGTTATCGGCAAATTTCGCAGCTTTTACGCAATCGTAATATTTCTTGACAAAGTAGGCGATCGCCGCAGAGGTCAGCCACCCCAAAACCCCCAGAATCACAGGAACCCAGGTTTAATAATTGACAGTTACTCAATTTGGAGGTGATTAGGGAGAAGTTTTATATCCAAATTTGGGCACATCTGTTAACTTAGTGATGGTATAGCAGCAACCAACTCACCGAATAATTAAAATCTGACCTTATACATTTCCCACAATTCCCCCGACTGTTTTTTAACAATCTTAGCCCCAGCTTTTTTAATCAAACTTTCCCAATTTTCCATAGATTCTAAATAAACTTCTGTTCCCAAATAAGTCTCTAAAATCGCCCAATCTTCTGCTAGGGGCACTTCCCCATTGAGAACATCAAATACCAAAATTCCCTGTGGTTTTAAGACTCGTTTAACTTCCGCCATAACTTCTAGCCAATATTCCAGGGGATAGTAACAACTAAACCCAGTGGCTATAGCTAAATCAAACTTTCCGGTTTCATATTGTAACTGATGAGCGGGGGCTAGTTCAACCCCCTTAAATAACTTAGAATTTAACTGAGGACCTCGGGAATTTAAAGCATCTCTAGCCACGGAACTAATTTCTTGACCATGAAATAAAGCATTCCATTCTCGCCAGGGATAAATTAAAAAACTTACTCCGCAACCAATATCTAAACAATATTGATTTTTCTTAGGTTGGGCTAACTCCCAAAATGGAGAAGTGAGTTTTAGTTGAAGAGTTCCCGAAATGCGATCGCGAAAAATCGGCATATTTTCCACTTCTTCGGGTAGTTCAAAAGGTTCGCCTTGATATTCCTGGTTAAAACGGCTGGCTACGGAAGTAATTGGGGACTGCCACTGGTCAGCAGTCCCGCCAGTTGATAATCCGAAAAATCCCAAGGAAGGGTTAGAGTCTGGTTTTTTAGACATTATAGCTGATAGAAATTAGCGCTTCGATCCTTTTAGGGCTTTAGAAAAGTTTTGGCGATAGGAACGATTAGAGATCAACAAAATCGGCCATAATAATGATAAGGAGACACGATTTCCAAAACTCTTTTCAAAGTTGGTGCGCCCAAACCCAGACCAAAACTTCCAGACTCCACCAACATAGACGATTAATAGTGCGATCGGAATTAGGACATTCATAATATGACTCTGCTTGCCTAATTTAAGTGATATTAGCGGTTATGTATAATCTTATCAGAAATTATCAAAGGTTTGCAGATGTTCCCTCAGATGCGATCGCCCTCAAATCTTCCGGCGTGTTACAATTGAGGAGCATCTGAGATTCCACAGTTCCGACTGATATAGGTGTTACGGGAACCTGATCTAGCCACCGTTGTAGCGATCGCTCGACCGTTGCCATAAATTCCTGTAAAGACTCTAAAGCCTGGTGGCGGTAGAATCCACAGAGAGGTTCCCACCGCGACCCATGACGGGGAATCATAGCCAAATGGGATGGCGGCACCAAAGTTAACTGCTCCTTCCAGCCTCGCAAAATATCGGGTTGTAGTTGAGGTAAATCGCAAGCCAGCAACAATAGCCAAACACAGTCAATTTGACTCAACCCAGTAGCCAAAGCCACCATCGGACCCTGACCGGGGTTAGTTTCCATCAGCAGATTATAACTACCCCCCACAGCCTGGTAACGTTCTGGCCAAGGTGTTAATACATAGACCTGCTGACAACAACTCCCCGCCGCCTCAACCACCCGGCGCAGTAGGGGAACCCCCGCCACCGGAATTAAAGCCTTATCGCGACCCATGCGAGAACTACGTCCCCCCGCCAGAATTAAAGCCACCAGGAAATCATCAGCCATCTCCAAAGACCTAAATCAGCCCATCCATCTGTAACTCTTCAATAATCTGTAACCCGCGCGGATCACCAACCCGTAGCAGAGAAGACTTAGCATCATCGCGGACACTCAAATCCTCATCCTCCTCTAGGGCTTCAATTAAGGCATCGATCGCCCCAGCATAGACCACATTAGAAGGTAATTCCCGGCTTAACTGTCCCAAAGACCAAGCGCAATTACTGCGAACTGCGGCCACCTCATCCCCACGCAAAGCCTCAATCACGGGGGGAATAGCTTTCACCACCCCATCATATCCCACCTTCCCCATTTGACCCAAGGAACTCGCCGCCCAGAGTCTCACGGCGGGAATATCAGTTTTAATGGCTTCTAGCAGAGTATCTAAAGCCCTCGGATCGCGACAATTTCCCAGAGCCCAAACCAACCCCTTGCGGACATAACCATTCCAATCGCAATTATATTGTCTAATGAGGGGTTCCACGGCATCCGGGCTAGGATTACGCCCCAAAGCATAGGCGACACTTACCCGCACGAGGGGGCACGAGTCCTCTAATAAACCTATCAAAGGTGCGATCGCCCGTTGGTCTTGAAGTTCACAAAAAGCCCGCGCCGCAATCATCCGGTGTTGCGGTTCCGGGGACTCAAGCAACGGCAACATTTCCTCTGGATCTGGCTTAGGGGCTTCCTCCTCTTGCCAATGGTCCAGGGGACTCTCAGCGGTTTGCTCAAAATTAACTACACTCAGATCTTGATCCTCCATAATTTCGATTTTACCAAAAAATGGGTTTTCTATAATCCCCATACTAAATTGATAATTAGTCTGGCGATCGGGGGGGTGGGGGGTTTATTATACAGTGGCCCTGCCCTTTGATGAACATTTGCCCATTCTCTCTGGGTTCAGGTTAGCGCCGCCTTAATCCTCACCCGCCCTAGAGAATGACTGACAATTTACAATTGATAGTCATAATTGATATTTACTAAGATGCCTAAGTTGTCAATTGTCGGGTGATTATTTATATTATTTATTGAGTGTGACGCGCCCTCCCAAAATGTAGAGGATATCATTTCTCGGATTTAGAGCTGCTTAACTAAACCCAAAGATTGAGGTTGATAGCCCAATTTTTCATACAAACTCAGAGCGGGTTTATTGTTAGTAAAAACCTGTAAACTGATTTGGCGATCGCCCCTAGTTTTAGTCCATTTTTCCCCGTAATTCATCAAAGCCGCCCCAATTCCCTGTAGTCGATGTTCTGGGTGAACATAAACCAGAAAGACATGAGAAATGCGATCGCCCGTGACTTGATTAATAGCATTTCCCATCCATAAACAGGCGATCGGGGTAATGTTTTTACCGCCGGAGATTTCCACCCACCACAGAGGGGTTAGGGGTGAAAAATACTGTTCTACAGTGTTCGCCAGGTGAGAGAAATCCTGATCGGGGTACAATTCCCGATAGGTGCGATTCATGAACTTAACCAACAAAGAGCGATCGCGAGTAGATCCAGAACGGATAGTATAACCAGAGACCAAAATTTCAGACACGGATCATTAATTGATGAACAATGGGGGCCATCTCCCCTGAATAGTTAATGACTCCCATAGGTGCTGGTGCTTGCATATCACCCGGTAGGAAAATACGCGCACTCACCGCCACCAAAGCCAACAGAAAAATCATAACCACCAACAGTGGCGCGATATATTGACGAAAAAAAGCCATAACCGGGACTCTAACAGTTAGTTATCAAAGGGAAAAAATCCATAGTCAATTGTAACCCTGATTGACCTGAAATGCCAAACTTACAGCCATGAACTTAACATTGTGCGGGTGTCTGGCTGTGGTGGTGCTAAATTAGTGGAATGTCCTAATATATTCTCAGAATTCCATACACTACCGAAGCCCTAAAATCCCTAATTGTGGACGATATCGATCGCTACTACCAACTTCTGAACGTCAAACCTGGTGCTTCCCTACAGGAAATCAAACAGGCTTACCGGACTCTAGCATTATTATGGCATCCCGATCGCTATCCCGCCGACTCCCATATTCAGTATCAAGCCACAGAAAAATTCAAAGAGATCAACTATGCTTATGATCGCCTACAGACCCTATTAAACGATCCCAACTTCTCCCCTTACCCAGTCATCTCCCCGCCGCCACCAACCCCACCAGTAACCGCCACACCTATTCAGCGCCCACCAAAACCGCCGAAAGTCAATCCTAGGGAAACCGAGACCAGTGACGAACTCATCCCCTGGGGTTGGTTAACCGGGGCATTTTTCAGCTATACCCTAGTAGGTTGGATTTTAGGATATTTAGAAATTTACCCAGGAACATGGTTATTAGTCGCCTTGGTTTGGGTAGGACTATCCCTAGAAGCCAGTTATGGCTCGCAAACCCAGTATCCTTGGTTAATTTCTCTGATGATAGCCGGAGGAATAGCGGGAGGAATAGCCGGAAGTCAAGCGGGGGGGCTAATTACTGCGATCGCCTGGGCTATAGCCGGAACTGCTTTAGGGTCAATTATCGGTTCCGATAGTAACTCACGCACGATTATTTGGGGGTTTAGCTTCACCGGAATTTTAGCGATCGCTGGTTGGGTAGCTGGGGCTGAAACCGGGAATGGTTTAGGATCGTTAATTGGGGGAATAATTGGTTCTTCGACTGGGTGGATAATTGGCATTATTTCTGATGCTATGTTTCAAGTCAAAAAACGTGGCGGTGTTGGTAGTTGGTTCGGATTTCAATTAGGAGCGTGGTTAGGAGCTTGGTCAGGAGCCGGGTCTGGGGCGGTCAGAGAGGCGATCGCCAACACCGGACTTGATGCGATCGTCGGCGCTTGGGGAGCCATTGCCATTATTTTTGGCGTAGTCGCGCAAATGGTAGCCGGGGAAAAATTATTAGTTTCCTTCAACAAATTTTATACCGCCTTGATATTAGTTTCTATTTCTGGCTTAGGATTGACATTAGGTAAACTTCTATCAAATTAACGTCAATTTTCCCCATAACCTACGGATTAGTACAATCACCACCCGAAAAGAAAACTAGGGTCAAAATCTTTAAATTGAGTGGACAACAATGAAACTAGATTTACGCCAATTTTTTCGGGCGTGTAACCCCGCCAAAACCATAGACGTAGGGAACCCGGAAGAGCGAAAATATTACATCAATTTTTCCCGGGTTCGCGGAGGTACACTCATCGAACAAATTGCTCGCACCATTTCTCGCCTCTCCCCCGATAGCCCCACCTGTCAACTATTTACCGGACATATCGGTTCGGGAAAATCCACAGAATTATTGCGCCTGAAAGCCGAATTAGAACAGCAAGAATTTCATGTAGTCTATTTCGAGTCCTCCAAAGACTTAGATATGGCTGATGTCGATATTACTGATATCCTCTTGGCGATCGCCCGTCAGGTCAGCGAAAGTGTCGAATCAATGAACATCAAACTTAACCCCACAGGCTTTAAAAACCTGATTCAGGGTTTACTTGATGTTATCAACACCCAAATTAATGTCAAAGCAGAATTAGGCATCCCTGGACTCTCGGAACCGGGGGAATTTTCCCTCACTCTAGGAATTGGGAAACTCACCGCTAAAGCCAAAGACTCCCGCGACCTGCGATCGCTCTTACGACAATACCTCGAACCCCGCACCAACAATATCCTAGAAGCCATCAATAAAGAATTACTACTTCCAGCCATTCAACAACTCAAACAACAGGGAAAAGCCGGCTTAGTAGTCATTATTGATAACCTCGACCGGATCATGAATTCCAAAAGCGCCACCGGACGACCCCAACCAGAATATTTATTTATCGATCGCGGCGACCAACTCAATCAACTTCAGTGCCATGTCGTTTATACTATTCCCATCGGGTTAATTTTCTCCAGTGACTTGGGACGACTAACCAGCCGATTTGCTAGTGAACCTAAAACACTACCCATGGTTCCGGTTAAATTTCCTGATGGTACACCCTACCCAGAAGGCATTGAACATCTCCGAAAAATGGTCATGGTCCGAGCTTTTCCCGGTATTGACCTCGATAATTATACTCATTTAATTACTAAGGTTTTTGATAGTCCAGAAACTCTCGATCGCCTTTGTATTATGAGTGGTGGTCACGTCCGCACTTTACTCGCCCTCCTGTATAGTTGTTTACAACAAGAAGATCCACCCATTGTCAGGGGTATCTTGGAAAATGTGATCCGCCAACGTTGTCATCAGTTACTGTTGGCTATATCATCAGAAGAATGGCAACTTTTACGTCAGGTCGCCCAAACTAAAAAAATTATGGGTCTCAGGGAATATCAAACCCTATTACGCAGTTTATGGGTCTTTGAATATCGCCATGAGGATGAATATTGGTTTGATATTAATCCAGTTATCGCCGAAGCCCATCAATTTAAAATGGTTGACCGTTAATAGTTAGTTAGTATTAATCTACCGATTTTATCGTAAAATGTTCCCGATGTCAATACTGGTAAACTTTGATGATTAAAGGCACAACTAAACTGTTAGGAATTGTTGGCTATCCCGTCGAACATTCTATGTCCCCAATTATGCACAACGCCGCGATCGCTCATCTCGGCGTTGATTATGTCTATGTACCCTTTCCAGTGGCTCCTGACCAGTTAGCATCAGCTTATCGAGGTTTTCAAGCTATCGGTATTCAGGGATTTAATCTCACTATTCCCCACAAACAAGCAATTATTCCCCTACTAGATAATGTCTCTAAATTAGCCACGGCTGTAGGGGCAGTTAATACGGTTTGGTACAGTGATAAAGGCTGGAGTGGTACTAATACAGATGTTGCCGGTTTTTTGGCTCCCCTCAAGGCATTAAACTGCCCCAATTGGCATGAAAAAATAGCCGTAATTTTAGGTAATGGCGGCGCGTCTAGGGCGGTAGTCGCTGGTTGTGCTGAATTGGGAATGGCAGAAATTCATATAGTCGGTAGAAACCCCCAAAAGTTGGAAGAATTTAAGCAAAGTTGGCTAAATTCGCCCCTTCCCATTAAGGTTAATGTTCATAATTGGCAGGAATTAAACCCCTTAATTAAGCAAGCAGATTTATTGGTAAACACTACCCCGGTGGGAATGTCTCCCCATATCGATCGCTCTCCTGTAGATGCCGAAAATTTTGAGGGTTTAAAATCTGGGGCGATCGCCTACGATTTAATTTACACTCCCCGCCCTACTCGCTTTTTACAACTGGCTAAAAATCAAGGTGCTGTGGCGATCGATGGCTTAGAAATGCTGATTCAACAAGGAGCCGCCGCCCTGGAAATTTGGCTACAACAACCCATCCCGATCTCAGTCATGCGTCAATCTTTAATCATTGATAATTGATCATTCATAATTGAGCTATAATCGTGGGGGAGGGTTTGGCTGTTAATTGTCAATTCCCCAGGAATGTTTTGTTGAACCTGCCCCTGGGGAATGGTGCAGTAGTACCGACAGACTAAGACCCTAGCAAGTATTTTTAGGTACAATTTACATATTAAGCATTAATACTCTGGGGATGAATTTATGATAACCCTATATATTGTCTGTCTAACGGTGGGTGGAGTATGTGTCATATTAGCCGCTGTGGAGGGATTAGACGGTGTAGAGTTTGAGGGCGAATTTGATAGCGATGTAGAATTAGAACATGGCAGGGGTGAGACCGAAAACCAGCCCAGCTATAGATCCAAAAGAAAAAATCTGCGGTTAAGGCTGCCTTTTGGGAGTGTGCGCTTCTGGACTTTTGGGGTGTGCTTTTTTGGGTTGACCGGAACAATTATGTCAGTTTTGAACCCCGACTTAACCCCGGCTTTTGTGGCTACAGCAGCGATCGCTATTGGGGTGTCCTGCGGAACCGCTGTCGTGTGGGTCTTTGATATTCTGCGATCGCAACAAGCTAACAGTTTAGTTCAATCCCATGATTTAATTGGTCTATGGGCCACCGTGGAAATTCCCTTTAATCGAGACAGTCGTGGAAAAGTACGCCTCAGCGCCGGAGGGTCGGTGCTGTATTTGAGCGCAATTACTGAAGAAAATCAGGAATTTTCCCAGGGCGATCGCGTTTTTGTGGTAGGAATGGAGAAAAATAAAGTTTTGGTGGTCTCAGAAGCATCCTTCGGAGTCTCAGAAGCATAATCGACAAGTCCCAAGTCAGGGTAAGCGGTAGTAGAGATCCGACATTTCACCTTTTAAATGTTTGCTCAAACCCTTTTGGGGGAAAAACTATGAATCAGAAATTTGTTGCATCTTTAGACAAACAGAACCAAGAAATAGTCGTAGAGGTAGCCCAGGCACAAATTCCCATTCCAGGAAGAAACACAAATCAGCTAAGTGATCAGATTATAACTGCCCTACCCATAGCCCTATCAATTTTTGGAGTATTGGTTTTAATCTGGTTTCTCAACGTCTTTATGCAGATTTGCAAACCCAGCGAAGTCCTGATTTTGTCTGGTCGCAAACACCGTACCAAAGACGGACGAGAGGTAGGTTATCGGGTGATTTTCGGCGGACGGGCTATTTGTATTCCGATTCTGGAAACTGTCAAAACTATGGACTTGCGGACAATGCCAGTTCCCGTTGAAGTCAAAAACGCCTATTCCAAAGGGGGAACACCCCTAAATATTCAAGCGATCGCCAATGTGAAAATTTCCAACGATCCTGAAGTGGTCGGAAATGCGATCGAAAGATTTTTAGACCGCGATCGCTCCGAAATTTCCCGCGTTGCTCGCGAAACCCTAGAAGGAAACCTGCGGGGAGTTGTTAGCACCCTCACCCCTGAACAGCTTAACGAAGACCGCCTACGGTTCGCTGAACATATCGCTGAGGATGTTTCCAGGGATTTAGCCAGATTAGGATTACAATTAGACACCCTCAAAATTCAGAGTGTCTCCGATGATGTCGATTATCTTAACTCCATCGGTCGCCGCGAAATTGCTCTCATTGCCAGAGATGCCGAAATTGCCGAATCTAACGCTGTGGCTCAAGCTGAACAGGTAGAAGCCGACTGTCGTCGCCAATCGGAAGTCGCCCTAAGCCAAGCCAGAACCTTTGTTCAACAAAAAGAAAACGAACTGCGGAAAATTCGCGCCGAACTTGAACAACAAGCTAGGTCCGAAGAAGAACGCACCATAGCTGCTGGTAAAGAAGCCCGCGCCAGGGCTGAACAACTCCTGCAAACTGTCCGCGCTGAGTTGGAAAGGTTGCGACTCGAAGCTGATACCGTCCTACCTGCAGAGGCGGAGCGAGAAGCCAGAGAACTGCAAGCCAGAGGTAATGCGGCCGCTTTAGCGGAAAATTCCCGCGCGGCGGCGGAAGTAAACGACCTGATTAACGCAGTTTGGCAGGAAATGGGCGACGACGCATCGGAACTGTTTTACTTACAACAAATTGAGATGGTCTTGCGCGAAGCTGCCCAAATTCCCCGCCGGGTTAGTCTGGAATATGTCAATGTTATTGATAGTGGAGACGGGGAAGCGATCGCTGGTTTGGTTCGCGCCTATCCCGAAATTTTCCGCCAATTCCTCGAAAGTGTCGATCGCACTTTGGGTATTAATGTATCTAGGACTTTGGGGGAACATAACAAGCAGAAATTAAATAACAATTAGTCAATTTGATGGCAACCAAACACAGGTACAGGAATTATGGAAATTATCATCGCCTTATTAGCAGCCCTGGGTTTAGGAACCGGAGCGACTGTATTTATTATCCGCAATCTCTACTATATTTGTCAGCCTAGCGAAGTGTTGATTTTTGCCGGAGGTCGTCGCCCTACACAAGATGATCGCACTGTGGGATATCGCCTGGTGAAAGGTGGTAGCAGCATTCGGACACCCCTGCTAGAACAAGCCTTTCACATGGATTTAACCAATATGATTATTGAGTTAAAGGTGGCTAATGCTTACTCGAAAGGAGGCATTCCTTTACAGGTTGATGGGGTGGCGAATATTAAAATTGCTGGGGAAGAACCCACAATTCATAATGCGATCGAGCGTTTGTTGGGGAAAACTCGCCAGGAAATTGAACGCATTGCTAAAGATACCCTGGAAGGAAACCTGCGCGGGGTATTAGCCAGCCTTACTCCTGAACAGGTTAATGGGGATAAATTGGCTTTTGCTAAAAGTCTCCTCGAAGAAGCTGAGGATGACTTAGAACAACTGGGGCTGATTTTAGATACTCTCCAAATTCAAAATATTTCTGATGACGTGGGATATCTTGACTCCATCGGACGACAACAACGGGCGGAATTGTTTAGAGATTCTCGTGTCGCTGAAGCACAAGCTAAGGCTGATGCTGCTATCCGTACTGCGGAAAATCATAAAATGACTCAGTTGAAAAAGTTGGAAACTGAGGTAGAGGTATCTAAGGCGGAAGCTGAACGCCGGGTGGCTGATGCTATGACTAAACGGGCGGCGGTGGTAGCAGAGTCGGAGTCGGAAACAGCGGCTGAGGTGGCTAGGACTCAGGCTGAGGTCTCTGTTCAAAAAGAAAGGATTAAGCAGGTAGAACAGCAACTACAAGCTGATGTGGTCGCACCAGCAGAGGCGGAATGTAAAAAGGCGATCGCTAGGGCGCGGGGGGATGCTGCCCAAATTATTGAAGATGGGAAAGCACAAGCTGAAGGGACACGACGACTGGCTGAGTCTTGGAAAGCAGCCGGTCCTAATGCTAGGGAAATTTTCCTTTATCAGAAGTTGGAAGTCTTACTAAAAACTATGGCTTCTACTGTTCCTGAAATTACTGTTGATAATGTGACTATTGTTGATGCTAATAAAGGGAATACAGCTTCTAAAATGGCGGCGTTTTTGGAAGAGTTGCGCCAAACTACGGGTATTGATGTGGCGACGGCTGTTCAAAATTGGGGCGGCGGTTCTTCTCAACCTCAACCTACTTCCACAGCTAAAAGTCTCAAATCTTCCCGCACTAATGGTCAAGCTGTTCGCCGCACTAATGGCGCAGCACCTAAGCCAGAAGATACTACACAAAGCCTACAGAGCGAGGTTAAACAACTACTTGATCATGTCGCACAAAATACTAAGAATAATGCTGAGGCTGAAGAGGCGATCGCCCAGGCTTTGCGACAGTATCCTAACCTCAAGCGTCGTTTACAGATGCTTTTTAAGTCTCAGGGAACTCAGGCGATCCGAAATATGTTTAATCACCCTACTATCTACATCCCTACCGCTATGCTGCAAATGTGGCTAGAACAGGATTAGAGCGTATTCCCCCCCCTCTCGTCTAGGGTGGGGGATCTGTCTCTGTAACTGTATATGCACAAAATGGCGTTTTTGTCAATAAGCCGAAAAATGGACCCCGCTTTTAACCCCAAAACTCGTGCATCGCCAGTTTTATTTTTTGGTAAGATAATAATTATAACCGCGACAAAATAAGGGTTTTAGCCTTTATTTTTGGAAATAGACACAGTAAGCCCTTGGGTGCGATTTCCTTGAGCATACCATAACCCCCATAATCTCGTCAACTTTTTGCGAGGTATTTGCCATAAAATTGTATTAATTCTTAACAATATTTTAAAAATAAAATCTATCTAGCCGTATAAATTAGTAAAATTTATGTAATTTCCCGATTGAGGGGGTGGGGTGTGGGGGGGTTTATAGTCAAATTAATGTGATTGGATCTCATTTAACCTCTGACGTACTACTTGCATATCCTGCCACATTAACCATTTAGGTTTACCAACATCTCGCGAGGAATTTCTGAGTAGGTATGCAGGGTGAAAAATCGGCATACATTGACGACCTTCCCACTGAAACCACTGACCGCGAATTTTAGTAATCGGGCGTTTATCTCCTAGAATAGACTTAACTGCAGTCGCCCCAGTTAGGAGGATAATTTGAGGATTAATGAGGCGGATTTGTTCTAATAGATAAGGCTTACAGGCTTGGAGTTCTGAAGCGGTTGGGGTGCGATTTTCCGGGGGACGACAGCGGATAGCATTAGAAATATAAACTTCGGTATCTGTACTCAGTCCTACGGAGTCTAAAATATTATCAAGAAGTTTTCCAGATCTACCGACAAACGGAAGACCTTGTTCATCTTCATGTTGTCCTGGTGCTTCTCCGATAATCATAATGGGGGCGGTGGGGTTCCCTCGACCAATCACAGCATGAGTGCGGTTTTTTCCAAGTTCACAGCGCGAGCACCTATTACAATGATCGGCAATTTGTGCGAGAGTTTGATAGGTTCCCGGCGGTATGGGAGTCTTGGCATTTTGGGGAATTTCTTCTAGGTCAAAATCTACCGACTTAGGGGATTGTAATGGGTCTTGATTAACACTAAGAATATCGAACAGGCTGAGTTGTTGGTCTTGGTTAGACATGAATTTCTAAGTAAAAGTTCAAATCCTGGTATATGCTGAACTGGGATAGTTGCAACTATGAGCCACACCAGTCATTATATATCTAATGGGACTGCTAAGGATGAACCGATTATGTTCCCTAACCCACTATTTCGCGATCGCACCCATGCCGGGGAGGAACTAGCTAAGGTAGTTATCGATCAGATTACCGCCGACTCCCTGGGGGCTATGAGTCCGTTGGTGTATGCTTTACCCAGGGGGGGTTTACCCGTGGCTGAACCGATAGCCCGCCGTTTGGCTTGTCCCCTGAGTGTAATTGTAGCTAAAAAAATCACCCAGCCAGATAATCCCGAGTTAGCATTAGGGGCTGTTACTGCTGATGGTTATGTGATTTGGTCTAACCGTCGTCCTAGCCAGTTTTGGGAAAGCCATTCTATTCTGCGTGACGCACAAGAAAAAGCCTATAATCAATGGCAGGAATTCGCCGCCTATTGTCCTTATAATTCGGTTAAGGATAATTTAATTATAGTAGTTGATGATGGTATTGCTACGGGTATGACTATGGTGGCGGCGATTAAGGCTTTGCGATCGCAACAACCAGGCGCTATTTGGATTTGTGTTCCCCTCGCACCTGTGGAGTTGGTGAATTCTTTACAAAGATTATGCGATCGACTAATTATCCTAGCCACACCAGAAGTTTTCCTGAGTGTTAGCCGTTTTTACCAAGAATTTGACCAGGTGGAAACTACCATAGCGATCGCCTGTCTTCAGCAGCAAACAGAATGGTTATCTTAGATTTTGATATGGGAGGCAATAATTATCATCATCTCACAGTTTTTACCCAGATACTTGATTAAATTAGTCTACCCTCATCTTGATAATTAATCAGATCATTTTCCTCAGTTTCCAGGTGAAACTCAATACGACTTTGTATAACTATTTCCTCAATTACATCTGGTGCTTTTCCTTGTGTTAAAACTGCATCAAAACGGTGCATCAGTTCGGGGATATTGATGACTTCTTCTATAGACTCTAAATATCTTTGAACAATAGCTTTTATATGATATTTAGCTGTAGCTTGTTTCTTAACTTGATCTAAAACTTCCTCCGGTGGCTGTTCAGTTTTCACAACAAAGGTAATAGGGTATCTCTGTACTTTATCGATATCTAAGAAATATTTACCAGCATCAATAGTTTCTGTCACTTGGAAGAATTTACCTAGGGGTTTCATCACAAAATCTATACCACCATCATTCGCATTAGTTCTACCAGTTTTATACAAAATTAAGTATTCAGTATTTAGACTATTAGGAGACCCAGTAGATTTTTTGCTCTCCGTAATACTGTTTTAAAATCGCATAACTCACAATTTCAAACACTCTGGCATCTACATCCTTGTTTAAAAAACTGCGAATAAACTCAATAGCTTGTAAAGGGTCTTGGTTATGAATCTCAATCATCTGTTTACAATAGATAATAAACTGACTAAAAGA
Organism: Arthrospira sp. PCC 9108; assembly: GCA_016745315.1. Lineage (GTDB taxonomy): Bacteria > Cyanobacteriota > Cyanobacteriia > Cyanobacteriales > Microcoleaceae > Limnospira > Limnospira platensis. The sequence goes on along the minus strand of CP066886.1, from coordinate 6,389,642 downwards.
CTGTCTTCTGGCTATCACAAAAGCATCTATAATATCTATGATTGCCTCAGCAATGTTGATTTGATTACCATTGATAGAAACCTGAAGCAGATTTTCATTTATCCAGTATCTATTAGTTTTTGTATCTCTGATTACCGGTACATAAGATAAAGTGGGGAAGTATTTTTTAAACTCCTGATTTAGTCGATGATTCAGGGCATGATTTTGCAGTTTATTCCCAAAGGGAAGTTGTCTTTGTCTCTGTAAAAGATTAATAAACTGAGCCCCTTCATAATCATCATAGCCACCTCTAATGTGAAATTTATTATTGAGATAGTCTTCAACTAATACATAGATAGCATAGTGGTTAGCAAATCCAGCCCGTGATTTAGAACCTCGATTAGCAGCTTTGGTTTTAATATTGAGATATTGCAATAACTCACTATTTATCAAAACTTGCTCTCCCTGATTGGGAAAATGAGAATTGAGAATTTCGATAATCTTTAGAGTGAATTCATGCTGTAGTATCGGCATCAAAAATACTGGGTTGAATGAATTGATTTGTAGGAAAATTGGTATTTTGTTTAGTCTGATTTTTCGCGGGTGGTAGTAGCTTTTCTCCTTGGTATTCTTGCCATCCTAAAACCCGCCTTAGACCAATTTTAAGATATTCTTCTTGAGATTCTATACTCATAGAAATTCGTCCTAAGCGTTTAGCTACGGCTGCAGTGGTAAAAGTTCCAGCAAAGGGATCAAGTACCAAATCATGTGTGTTGGTACTTGCTAGAATAATTCTTTCTAACAATGATTCTGGTTTCTGTGCTGGATGATTTTCATATTCTGCCATGCGATACCTTACACGGGGAAAATACCAGACATTACCAGGCACTTTTTCACTGTTGTATTGAGTAGGTACTGGTTTTCTATAATCAATTAATTTACGTTGTGCGCCAGTCTTGGCTTCCACTTTAATATCGGCTGAATTGAAAATATAATTTTTCTGGTCTTTCACGCAATGAAGTATGGGTTCATACATAGACCCAAAATATTTCTTTGCTTGCACTCCAGAACTATCATAATGCCAGACAATACGACTAAGAATTGACATTTTTTGCCGCAAGTAAATATCAAAGTATGGCATAGATTGAGTGCTGGTCATTACATATAATGTTCCGTTAGGTTTCAATACCCTGACACATTCATCAAGCCATTGATATGACCAATTGATATAATCTTCTTCGGAATTCCATTGGTCATGAAACTTGGAAAATTTCTTCCCTATATTGTAGGGAGGATCTGCAAAAATCAGATTCACAGAATTAGCTGCAATTTGACTAGATAAAATCTGAATTGCATCTCCATGAAATATAGTATTTCTATCATCTTGATACCGTTGAAACATAAGGATATATCGCCTTTAAAATTAGCCGCCACCCGATATTTTAGCCAGACAAGTAATCAGTTCATCAATTTCTGATGGCTGAGTGAAATAATGAACGCAGGCGCGAATACAGTCGGGGTCGAGGATAGTTCGCACTAAAATATTTTCCGATTCTAAGGCTCTGACTATCTGTGGGTGGGGGAGACTTTGGGTAACTTTAAATGATACTAAACCCGATTCTGGTGGAGAAGTGCGTAAACAATCAATTTGGGGAAGTTCTGATAAACGTTCCCATAGGTATTGACTAAGATTACAAATTTGTTGATAACGTTCGGTGGCAGTTCCCCATTGGTTATGAATAGCGATCGCCTCTCGTAAACCCACCATCAAAGGATAAGCTGAGGTGGCTATTTCATAGCGTCTTCCGTCAGATTTCCAATTAGTCGGTGTTCCCCTTTCGTCAACTTCAATACCCCGCCACCCGATAAAAGTAGGACTCAGATCTGATACAGCATCAGGACTGACATATAAACCCCCTAAACCCTCTGGACCACATAACCATTTATGACCCGTAAAACCATAAAAATCTACTCCAGATTCCGCTAAATTTAACGGCAGAACCCCTACAGACTGCGCCGCATCCACCAATACCCTAACCCCTCCTGAAGCGGCTTTACAGGCTTGCATAATCGCGGTGAGAGGCAAAACCTGTCCTGTATTCCATAAGATATGACTAATTACTACCAGGCGAGTGTTGGATTTGATTCGAGATGCGATCGCCTCTACCGGATCACCCTCATTTAAAGTCTCTAACAGGGGACAGACAGATACCTCTATCTGAAACCGCCGCACCAATTCCCCCACCGTGGCCACTACCCCTGGGTGTTCACAATCCGAGATTAATAGATGATCTCCTCGTTGCCAATCAATCCCCCATAGGGCAATATTACAGCCTACGGTCACATCTTCCGTCAGGGTAATAGTTGCAGATTGTACCCCTAACTCAGAGGCGATCGCCTCCCGTGTTAAGCCTAACTCCTGCTGAACCCAGCTATTTACCTTTTGGGAAAAAGGACCACACTCCTGGACAAACTGATAGGATTTGATAATCTTATCCATCGAGACTTGTGGCAAGGGTCCCTGTCCCCCATAGTTAAAATATGCCTTATTCTCCAAAGCTGGAAAATTTTGTCGGTGGGTTTCTAATGACTTGTTCATGGGTATCAGATATCGCCTTATGATCCACTTTTACCACGAATTTTCAACAACTAACCCATCTACATCAGAATTGGTGCTACCATAGCCTATAATCATAAATTTACCTTGCCCATCCTCAACAATATTAATGCTGATCGAAGATCAACAGCTTCTATTTTACCAACGTTGCGATCGACGGGCCTTTTTAGATGTCTACGGCGATCGCACCCTGAAAGAACCCCCTAGCGATTTTCTCCTGAAATTGATAGCTGATAGTGTCACCTATCGAAAAACTATCATTGCCGATCGCATTTATTCACAGCCTAAATATCCCCCACAAGACTGGGAAGCCGGAATGCAAGCTACCCTAGAATTGATGCGGCAGGGAGTAGATTATATTTACCGTGGGGTGTTATTATATCATAGCCATTCCTCCGATTCTGCTTATGGCGATCGCTCCTGTTTTGACCAACTCCCTGAACAGGTAAGTTATCTCAGTCGCCCAGATTTGTTAGTCAAAAAACCTGGGGCTTCCCAGTTTGGTGATTGGCTGTATATTCCCCAAGATATCCGCCTAGGAAAACGTCCGAAACTTGATTATCAAATTGTAGCCGTATTTCATGGGGAAATATTGGCGGCGATTCAAGGGGTAATGCCAGAAGAAGTGGTGCTACTATTACGCGATCGCGGTGCTTATTCCGTAGACCTCAAACAGCGACTTCCTCAAATGCGGGAAATTGTCCAGGATTATCTGACTCTGATCAAAAACGCTCAGGAACCGGATATTTTTATCAGTCGCCAAAAATGCAGTCTCTGTCAATGGTATACTAACTGCCATGATATTGCTAAATCCCAAAAAAATATCTGTTTATTACCAGGAATTACCCCCATTCGTCAAACTCGCCTTAATAGTTTAAATTTGACCAGTGTTGAGTCTCTCGCACAAACTCAACCCGAAATCCTCCAAACTTATCCAGAGTTTGATAATGGTGTCGCTGTCCAAGTAATTAGGCAAGCTGAATCTGTTTGGAAAAATCAAGCCATTCTCAAGCAAAATATTGATGATATTATTAATGTTAAACTATCGACAAAAACCAGCCATAAATATCTGCCAGATCCCTTTTGGTTACAATCACCTGTAGAACTATATTTTGATATTGAAGCACAGCCGGATCTAAACTTAGATTATCTTCATGGTGTGTTGGTAGTTGATAGGCGATCGCAAAGGGAAAAATTCTATCCCTTATTAGCCGAAACTACCGCCGATGAACAAATAGCCTGGGAGCATTTTTTAACCCTCGTGTGGCGATATCCCATTGCGCCAATTTTCCACTTTTGCGACTATGAAGCCAAAACTATTAGCCGTTTGGCTAAACTGTATCAGACTCCATCTTATTTGTGGCGACCTTTGATTAAACGCTTAGTTGATGTTCATTATCAAATTGTAGAAACCGTCACATTACCTGTGGAAAGCTACGCCTTAAAATCGATCGCACGCTGGATGGGTTTTGAGTGGCGAGATGCTAAGGCTAATGGCGCGCAATGTGTTTGTTGGTATGAGGAATGGTTAAAAACAGGCGATCGCACTTTATTAGATGCGATCGTTCGTTATAATGAAGATGATTGTCGCGCTACCTATCACGTTAGACGGTGGTTAGCTGATTTTATCCAAAGTCAATCTGTTGGCGCAGAAGTCAATTTTTTGTAGGTCAACTTCTAATAGGTAAATAATGAGTCACTTGTTTAAATTTGAGGATGATTTTGTCTCTTCTCTACGCTGTATTCCTATGGCGGTTCGCTACAAACTCGATACCTGTGGGGTTAAATTAAAACTAGCCCACTGGAATCAATTTCCCCTGTCGGTGCGTCAACAATTAGTACAACAGCCAACCGAAACCCAAGACGATATTAATACCTATCGTAATTTACTGCAAGATTTCGCGAGTAAATATACAGATATACCCCTAAAAGATTTGCCAGTTGATTCACAGCCAGCTTGGTTAGATGCTAGTCAAGTTCCTGAAGCCGTCCAAAATAAAGCCGCCGAAACCCATTTACAAATTTCTGTAGAACAGTGGGAAAAACTCACACCTATCCAGCGTTTTGCATTGATTAAACTCAGTCGTTCTAACCATGAAAACGCCAACTTTATTCCAGCCATGAAAGAGTTTAACTTAACAGATGCGGGGTAGTTGTTCCCCACTGAGTAAGTCAACAATGCGAGTCGATCCGATTTTACTTCGCATAGTCACTAATCCCCCAGCTTTGTCTTGAACTTGACCAATCACAGACGCTTGGGGATTTTTGGCAGTTAAAATTGAGCAGGTTTTTTCAACATCCTTAGCAGGTATAAAAGCCACAAAACGACCTTCATTCGCTACATAAATAGGGTCAAAACCCAGAATTTCACAGGCTCCTTGGACATCTTCCCGGATGGGTAGTTTATTCTCCTCTATTTCCATTTGTAAGTTACTGGCTGTCGCTATTTCATGTAAAGCACTAGCTAAACCACCCCTAGTTAAATCTCGCAAACAGTGAACTTCCACCCCCGCATTTAATAATTCTAAAACCAGGTCAGCCACTGGAGCCGAATCACTTTCAATTGTTGTTTCAAATTCCAAGCCTTCACGCACTGCCATAATAGCAATACCATGACGGCCTAAATCACCACTAACTAAGATGATATCACCTGGCTGCACAGACTCAGGAGAAATCCTTAATTCATGTTCAATAATGCCGATTCCCGCTGTATTAATAAATATCCCATCTCCCTTGCCGCGATCTACTACTTTGGTGTCCCCGGTAACAATCTGAATATTCGCCCGTTTAGCTGCCATTTGCATAGCTTGAATGATGTGCCATAGAGTGGTCATGGGTAGTCCTTCTTCGAGGATAAATCCCACGCTAAGATATAAAGGACGTGCCCCCGCCATAGCTAAATCATTCACAGTTCCATAAATTGCCATTGAACCTATATCTCCCCCTGGAAAAAAGAGGGGATTAACCACATAGGAATCTGTGGTCATGGCTATTTTTTTGCCCGTTAAGGTCAGGGTCGTTGCATCATGGGGAATATCTGATGATGTGCCGAATGCGGGACGAAACATTTGCTCAATTAATTGATTCATTAATCGTCCGCCGCCACCGTGGGCTAATAAAACTTGGGGATAGTTTTCAATGGGAATAGGACAGGTTAAATTAAAGTCTGGGTTGCTTTCCATTGGCTGCTTAATTGCCTAAAATTTGCCGTTTATCAGATGTTCTTGTATAATATACAATATCTTTGATAACTGTTAAAGAGACTGTGGCTGATCAATTTTACAGCTATCCCCGATTTTGGGTCTATACTATCACTTTATTTTTGGGCTATACTGTGGCTGGGTGGTTCCTGGCGGCGTTTGAGGTTCCCTGGTTGGTGTGGTTAATCACTGGCGCGGTTATCCTACATTTGGCTAAGGTGGGGGAAGAAGCTATTGTTTTGGCGAATGCTTGGCTAGTGTCGATTATGTTTATCGGTACTATTCTCAAGACTTGGCCAACGGTATGGCTGCCTGATTTACCATTCCAAAATGCACCGCTTTGGGCGATGATTTTAATGGGATTATGGGCTTTTTCTATGGTGTTAATTATAGCTTTAGCATGGGGTCGCACTATCCTATCTCCGGTGGGTTTAAATAGCGATCGCCTTAGTTTTATACTACTAGGTATCCCCCTGGTGGCTATGATAGTGGGTTCGGTAATTTTTCGCTTAGGTTGGATGAGTTGATATGAACAGGAAATCTCAACAATATCCGAGAAATTTATCTCGTCTTCAACCCCCAAATGCTGATGACTATTTACAAAAAATGAGCCCCGAAGTCTTGGCAAGTTTTAACCCACAACAACTTGAGGAAATTCGCCAAACTTTAGATGCAGCTATACCTAAACCTTCCCCGAAAATTGTCGATCTGAGATTTACTATTGATTTGATTATAGATCGGTTTTATGTGGTGGTTTTCGTGGGTAAAGAACGCCGACAAAAAAAGCGATCGCCTTTATTTCCCCAAGCCTACAAAATGGCTAATATCATAGCCGCTTCCTTACTACTCATAGGCTTAAACCTGATGATTACTGCTATTATATTCCTGCTACTATATTTAATCAAATCAGCTTTAGGAATTGATTTATTTCCAGGGGAACACCTGATAGACATTTTACCCATAAATTAAACTGGTGCGTCAGTCATCAATTTTCCGGCTTTTTTCCTGGTTTTCGGTGTCTGACGCACCCTACTATATAATTGGTCTGGTGCGTCAGTCATCAATTTTCCGGCTTTTATGGGGGTTTTCGGTGTCTGACGCACCCTACTATATAATTGGTCTGGTGCGTCAGTCATCAATTTTCCGGCTTTTATGGGGGTTTTCGGTGTCTGACGCACCCTACTATATAATTGGTCTGGTGCGTCAGTCATCAATTTTCCGGCTTTTATGGGGGTTTTCCGTGTCTGACGCACCCTACTATATAATTGGTCTGGTGCGTCAGTCATCAATTTTCCGGCTTTTATGGGGGTTTTCCGTGTCTGACGCACCCTACTATATAATTGGTCTGGTGCGTCAGTCATCAATTTTCCGGCTTTTATGGGGGTTTTCCGTGTCTGACGCACCCTACTATATAATTGGTCTGGTGCGTCAGTCATCAATTTTCCGGCTTTTATGGGGGTTTTCCGTGTCTGACGCACCCTACTATATAATTGGTCTGGTGCGTCAGTCATCAATTTTCCGGCTTTTTTCCTGGTTTTCGGTGTCTGACGCACCCTACTATATAATTGGTCTGGTGCGTCAGTCATCAATTTTCCGGCTTTTATGGGGGTTTTCCGTGTCTGACGCACCCTACTATATAATTGGTCTGGTGCGTCAGTCATCAATTTTCCGGCTTTTATGGGGGTTTTCCGTGTCTGACGCACCCTACTATATAATTGGTCTGGTGCGTCAGTCATCAATTTTCCGGCTTTTTTCCTGGTTTTCGGTGTCTGACGCACCCTACAAAACTATACCAACTCGGTTTCTCCCTGGAGGCGATAACGATAATATGCCGCACAAGCGCCTTCTGAAGAAACCATGGGCGCACCGAGGGGATATTCTGGTTTACAGCGGGTTCCAAAGGCGGGACACTGGTGGGGTTTTTTGATTCCCTGCATAATTTCACCGCTGATACATTCGCTATAATTATCCGGTTGTGGCGGTGACAAATTAAACCGATTTTCCGCGTCAAATTGGGCGTAGGGCGATCGCAACCCTAAACCACTTTCGGGAATTTCGCCTATGCCGCGCCATTGACGATTGACTACTTCAAACACTTGTGATATAATGGATTTAGCCGTTATATTTCCATCTCTTTGTACAGAACGAGTGTATTGATTTTCTAAGGTAGCTTGTCCCTCTTCCAACTGTTTAATACATAGATAAATCCCCTGAAGAATATCGACAGGTTCAAAACCAGTCACAACGATGGGGATATTATATTTGTTGACAATCGGCTCATACTCAGTATATCCCATCACTGTGCAAACATGACCAGCGGCTAAAAACCCCTGTACTCGGCAGCTAGGACTCGATAAAATAGCAGCGATCGCCGGAGGAACCAGCACATGAGAAACCAGCATCGAAAAATTATCAATTGAGAGTTCTTTGGCTTGATAAACAGCCATAGCCGTAGCGGGTGCTGTAGTTTCAAAGCCGACCGCCAAAAATACCACCTGTTTATCAGGGTTATTCTGAGCAATTTTTAAACTATCTAAAGGGGAATAAACGATGCGAATATCTCCCCCCATAGCCTTAACTGAAAGCAAGTCGTTTTGGGTTCCTGGGACTCGTAACATATCCCCAAAAGAACAGAGAATAGTATTAGGAAGGGTGGCTATTTCAACAGCGCGATCAATGATGTGAATGGGAGTCACACAGACGGGACATCCAGGGCCATGAATTAAAGTGATTTGTTCAGGTAATAACTTGTCAATGCCATATTTAACAATCGAGTGGGTTTGTCCCCCACAAATTTCCATAATTGTCCAGGGTTGGCTAGTAATAGATGCGATCGCCTGAGCGTATTTTTGGGACAATTGCAAATCCCGATACTCATCCACAAATTTCATCTTTATATGTCCCCATAAGCTGCTGTGATGTTATTCAGCTTGACCATGATAGATGGAAGGTGGATCAGTTTTGGTAGTCAAAAAAAACTCCTCAACTAAGATCCCAACCTTCACCTAATTGTTGTCATTAACGGAATGGTGGAGAAAAGAGCAAACCCCCATTAGTCCAAAGCTCATTTTCATTGCGAGGGAGGTTAAACTGAGAACCTGTACCTAAATTGCGATCGTAAACTTCCGCATAGTTTCCGACGTGCTTAATCACCCTAGCAGCAAAATCATTAGTTAAACCCATTCCTGTACCTAAGTCCCCTTCCACGCCAAGAAAACGACGAATGGTCGGATTTTCGCTAGTTTGGGCAATTTGTTCGACATTAGCTTGAGTAATTCCCAGTTCTTCGGCTTCAAACAAAGCAAATGTCACCCATTTGACCGTATCAAACCAAGCCGAGTCATTATTAAGAGTCACAGGTCCGAGGGGTTCCTTAGACATAGTAACATCCAGGATAATGTGATCATTGGGGTTGGGAAGAGTGCTGCGACGAGCGAGCAGTTGAGATTTATCAGAGGTCATACCTTCACAACGACCCTCAGCATAAGCCGCATAGGCGGGGTCAGCCTGTTGGAATGTCACGGTCTCAAAGGTGATACCCCGTTCGCGCATATTATCGGTAAGGTTAAGTTCGGTGGTAGTTCCCGCTTCCACACAGACAGCGAGATCCTGAAAATCTTCTAAGGTGGTAATGCCACTATCTGCGCGAACCATCATGCCCTGACCATCATAGAATGTGGTAGGGGCAAATTCCATCCCTACAGATGTATCGCGGCTGAGAGTCCAGGTAGTATTGCGTGACAGCATATCTACTTCCCCTGACCTCATGGCTTCAAAACGTTCTGTAGAATCTAAGTTCCGATACTGAACTGCATTAGGGTCATCGAATAAGGCTGCTGCTACGGCTTTACAGACATCTACATCTAAGCCAGAGTATTCGCCACTCTCATCAACAAAACTGAAGCCAGGAATACCACCATCTACCCCACAAATGAGGAATCCTCGGTTTTTGACAACATTTAGACGACTTTGGCCAGTTCCTCCGGCTGCTGGTCCGTCAGAACCTGGAGATCCTCCGGGTTCACAAGCTGTCAGTGATAAGGCTGACAAGCAACTCGCCAGTAATACAAAACTCCATTTACGCATAGTTCTTGAATTGTCTTTGAATCGGTTTACATATCACCAGGAAGCTACCCACTACCCACGGTTTGCACCGATGAGGGAGACTCAAGAGAATAGGGAGAGCCCAATTAATTTGCCATCCGACTACAGGACTACCTTACATAGGACAGCCTGAGAAGGGTTGACAATTTTCATAAGCTTACCTTAACCTGGCGATGTCGTTCATGGACAATTTTAAGGGAGTTTGACATTAATTGGCTATGCGATCGCTTACTTTGGGGAAAGTTGGGGGGTCATATATTACAGGGCGATCGCACACCATACTCCGTCCCTAATCGAATATTAAGCCATTGATTCTCCAGACAGACGAGCCTCGGCTAGGTCACGAATTAGAGATATACGAGAGTTGATATACTCATCCAACATATCCCAATCATGACCATTGATGCCTGACTGACTCTTTAGGCGACCTATCAAGCACTGAACCAGGCTATCATCATCCAGGCTTACTAACTGTGAAGGTTGGGTATTTTCAACTAAAGACCAAAGTTGACGGAGCATTGTTGGAGTCATAAGACCTCCTTATGGTTTGTTCATTTTCTCCCCAAAACCGGGAGTGGGTGAGCGTCTTAGATATGCAGCCTGTTCACACTAATTTTAAATTTGTGGTGGCCGCCTTTATTTTTTCTTTATACTGTTAACCATAACTCAAACTCACCCTATCAACCATCAAATTACACAAGATTTCACATGATTTACAAATCTCTTAACTAACTGAAGCATAACTTGACAAAAATGGTTAATTGTAATAATTTATACAAACTGATGGCAAATAATTCTCAGAGAGTCTTGTGGTGGTAGTTGATCTGCTGAGTTATTGGGGCTAATTATTAATAATTATTAATTACCCACCGCCACAGAGGATGAGTTGAACCCTGTTGGCGAATTTTGAGGACTTGTCTTTCTAGGCGTTGGCGATAACTGGGGGGGAAACCGATGAGAATGTTGCGACTTTGCCAAAGTAAGGTGCTGGTAGTCATTCCTAAGCATATACCTAAACCGATCGCAGATAGGCGATTATGAAATAGGCCATGGCGGACTGTAGCCCAGGTAAAATGTTCCATGAGTAGGGAAATGTCCGATCGCATTCCCCACAAACTCAGTGAGCCAATAACTAACCATAATAGGATAATCACCAGCCAGCGACTCCAAACTATCAACTCGTGGAGTCGTTTCATTTGATTTTTCAGGACTGGATCATCTAATGAGGGTTCAGGATAGGACATGGGACTGTAATTATTTATTTTTCCCTGGACACTGGCTGAGGTTCATCATTAGGGACAATGGTTGATTTAGAGGCTTGGCGATCGCGCCACCAACCCAGGAGGGTACTAGCAATAAAAATACTAGAGTAGGAACCTGCAATAAAGCCTATAATCAGGGTGAGGGCGAAATATTTGAGAGTTTCCCCGCCAAACAGGAAAATACAAAACAGGGGTAGTATGGTGGTAACTGTGGTATTGATAGATCGCGCCAAGGTCTGATTAACGGCATTATCCACCACTTCCCCGGTAGAAGCATCAGGCATTTGTTTCAAGATTTCCCGGATGCGATCGTAAATTACCACGGTGTCGTTAACAGAAAACCCGATAATTGTCAAGAGGGCTACTAAAAAGAGGGTATCGGCTTCTAAGCCAAAAACGAGACCGAAAATGGAGAATACCCCCATAGTCAGAATAACATCATGGAATAGGGCGACAAATGCAAATACTGCATAGTCAAACTGGAACCGGAAAGTTAGATAGAGGGTAATTCCAGCAAAGGCGACCAGTAAGGCTTTGAGTCCAGAAGTAAAGATTTGACGGCCGAGAGTTGGTCCTACGGTGTCGATTTGGGTAGCGAGGGGGTCAAAAACTCCGATCGCCTCTCGTAAGGCTGCTTCTAGCTGAGTTCGTTCATCAACATTGAGGTTTTTAGTACGAACGGAAACAATTTGGCGATCGCGTTGAATGGGGTCTTTATCCAAAAGTTGAATGGAACTGCTACCCAAGTCCTGAGCCTGCAAAACTTCCCGCACCTGATTAATCTCAATGGGGCCATCGCAATTACCAGCAACAGTGCAATCAAGTTCCAACTGGAGGCGAGTTCCTCCCACAAAGTCGAGTCCTGGGCGTATTGGTGCGCCAATATCAGGATTAGTCCAGGAAAGTAACATCCCCACTATTCCGGTGAGGATAACCGCCGCCGAAATTATCCACCAAAGCGATCGCCGTTTTGTCACACTAAAAGTCATAGTTCCAGATCAAGCCACAATTTAGGAGCAACACAAGAGTTAAGAAAAACCATCAAACCTAATTAGTCTTGGGAATATTTGGACAAAATAATTCAGGCTTGCGGAACTCAGGTAAACTAATCACCGTAAACATGAGAGTGCGGCTAAAGGTAACAGCGGTAAACATACTCACTGCCACCCCCAAGCCCAGAGTCAGAGCAAATCCCTTGACGAGTCCAGTTCCCAGCCAGAACAGAGCCACACAAGCAATACCAGTGGTAACATTTCCATCCAGGATACTGCCAAAAGCCCGATAAAAACCAGATTCTACGGAACGATAGAGAGTTTTTCCAGCCCGGAGTTCTTCGCGGGTGCGTTCAAAAATCAGGACGTTAGCATCAACAGCCATACCGATACTAAGGATAAACCCAGCAATTCCGGGTAGGGTGAGGGTAACTCCCAAGAGGGCAAAAATGGCTAGGGTAAATAAGGCGTAAACCACCAAAGCGACATCAGCGATCGCCCCTGGTAGGCGATAATAAGCCACCATAAAAATTAGGACCAAAATCAGGCCACCACTGCCGGCATAAATGCTGCGCTGAATGCTATCACGTCCCAGAGTTGCGCCAACGGTGCGGTTTTCGACAATTTCCACCGGAACCGGAAGGGCTCCCCCTCGCAGTTGTACGGCGAGATCGTTAGCTTCGGCGGCGGTAAAATTGCCTGTAATTACGGCACTTCCCCCGGTAATTCCGGTATCGGCAAATTCCACGGAAACGGTGGGAGAACTTAACAGACTGTCATCTAAAAAGATGCCAATAGTGCGTCCTGTCCCTGCCAAATTTTTGGTCAGTTCGGCAAAATTTCGGCCACCTTCATTATTAAAGCGCAGGACAATTTCCCAACCATTGCCGCCCTGAGTAGGTTGTGGGAAGGCATCCTGTAGCTGCTGACCGCGAATTATAGGTTCTTGATATAACGAGGCGATCGCCTGATTACTTTCATTGAGTTGTTGGAGGAGTTCTTCGAGTCTAGCATCGTCTCCGGTGGCGATCGCCTGTCTTAACTCAGCATCTAATGCTCGATTCACCTGTATTTCTGCAAACAGCTCTCCCTCCGTCCCCGGTCTTTGTTCCCGGAAATCCAACTGAGCAGTCCCTCCCAGAACCCGTTCCGCTTGTTCTGGGTCACTGACACCAGGGAGTTGCACCAGAATCTGATCCTCTCCTACAGTTTGCACGACAGCTTCCGAAACACCCAAGCCGTTTACACGGTTTTCGATGACACTCTGAACTCCCTCCAAAACCCGCTCATCAATGCGTGGCACCTCATCAGAGGTTTGCAACTGAATCGTGAGTTGAGAACCACCCCGCAAGTCTAGTCCCAGGCGAATAGGAACCCGGACCAAGATAATCAGGGAAGTGATAACCAGGAGCAAGATCAGGAAAAGGAGCGATCGCTGTTTTCGCATACTGAATTCAAAATCGGGAAAGATTAACGACTCATTTTACCATTAAAACCTGATCCCACGTCGAACTACCAGGAAAGCTATGGAACTGCACCCAACCCAACCCAGAAGTCCAGACGCGGAACCCATGGAGCTACACCTGATGGGATAACATATTCTGAACCGCTTCGAGAATCTGTTCCGGCTGTACAATAGTCAACCTTTCCAACATCCCATTATAGGGCGTAGGGATATCCTGGGAGGAAAGTCGCAACACAGGAGCATCAAGTTCATCAAAGAAATTATCATTAATCGAGGCAGTCAGTTCCGCCCCAATTCCCCCGGTTTTCATGCACTCTTCCACAATAATCACGCGGTGAGTTTTCCGAATCGACTCGCCAATGGTATTCAGGTCTAAAGGCTTGAGGGAAATTAAATCAATCACTTCCGGGTCAAAACCCTGTTTCACCATAGCCGGGACTGCCTGCATCACATGATGTCGCATCCGAGAGTAGGTAAGAATCGTCACATCCTTACCCGATCGCACAATGTCCGCCTGGTCAAGAGGAACCAAATATTCCTCTTCCGGTAGATCTTCCTTGAGGTTATACAGCAGCACGTGCTCAAAGAACAAAACCGGGTTATCATCCCGAATTGCGGACTTGAGCAGACCCTTAGCATTATAGGGAGTGGAACAGGCGACAATTTTGAGACCGGGAACCGCTTGGAAATAGGACTCTAGGCGTTGAGAGTGTTCCGCTCCCAATTGACGACCCACCCCGCCGGGTCCACGAATTACCAAAGGCATTTTAAAGTTACCCCCGGAAGTGTAGCGCAGCATTCCACCATTATTAGCAATTTGGTTGAAAGCGAGCAGCAGGAATCCCATGTTCATCCCTTCGATGATGGGTCGCAGTCCGGTCATAGCCGCACCAACGGCCATCCCTGTAAAACTATTTTCTGCAATGGGGGTATCGAGAACTCGCAGATCCCCATATTTCTTATGCAAGTCTTTGGTCACTTTGTAGGAACCACCATAGTGACCTACATCTTCCCCTAGAACCAATACAGCAGGATCGCGAGCCATTTCTTCGTCAGTGGCTTGACGCAGTGCATTAAAAAGTAGAGTCTGTGCCATCGAGATTATCCGAGTATAGTGGATTAGTTATTTTAACAAAATGTTGCGGAATTCCCCTTCCTCGCTTGCAGGGAGGGGATGAATAGCAACCAATAAACAAACTGAGCGATCGCGAATCCTCGGATGATCAGCTACAATGTTGTCGGCAACAGCAAATAACGATAATGTATAAGGGGTACAAGTATCGCATCTACCCAACCGACGACCAAAAAGCATCTCTCGCCAAGGCCTTTGGATGCTGTCGTTGGTATTGGAATTTTGCACTCAACCTATGCCAAGAAACATATCTCAAGACAGGCAAAGGATTATCTCGTGGATATATCCAGGGTCTGTTGCCAGGGTTAAAAAAGGAATACCCTTGGCTAACGGATGCCTATTCCCAGTCCTTGCAAGTTGTTGCTCTCAATCTTTCCACTGCCTACAAAAACTTCTTTGAGAAGCGGGCGCAATTGCCCCGTTTCAAGTCAAAGCATGGTCGGCAGTCATTAAGTTATCCCGCCAACGTTAAGTTTGAGGGAGACTATATCAAACTACCTGGGAAGATTGGGCTAGTCTACTGCCATCGTCATCGAGAATTTGAAGGGACAATCAAAACTGTGACGGTCTCCCAAAATTCTGATGGACAATACTATGCTTCGGTATTGGTGGATGATGGGAAAGAAACTCCGAGTCAGTCTACCGAAGGTAAAGCAGTTGGCATTGATGTTGGATTGACTCATTTCGCCATTACCAGTGATGGGTTAAAGTATGATAATCCCCGTCATTTCGCCAAACATCACCGTAATCTTAAACGTAAACAACAAAAACTATCCCGGAAGCAAAAGGGTAGTCAGAATAGAACTAAAGCCCAACAAAAAGTAGCTAAGGTTCATGGCAAGACTGCCCGTTGCCGTGAGGACTTTCTACACAAACTATCCCGCAAGATAGTCAACGAAAACCAAGTTATTGCTGTAGAGAATCTGAACATAAAAGGGATGGTACGAAACCCCAAACTAGCCAAGGCGATTAGTGATGTAGGCTGGGGAATGTTTACCACAATGCTTAAATATAAAGCGGAGTGGGAAGGAAAAACCTATATTGAGGTTGACCGTTTCTTTGCATCCTCTAAAACCTGCCACGTTTGCCTCAATCGAGTAGATAGTTTGTCGTTAGATATTCGTCAATGGCAATGTCAACATTGTGGGACTTTCCATGATCGAGATGTCAACGCGGCACAAAATATCAGAAATGAAGCCTTGCGGATACTTCGACTATGCTCAGTACAAGTATTGTCGTTGGGAACCAGCGATACTGCCTGTGGAGGGAGTGTAAGACAACCTGGCAAAACATCAGTTTTGTTAGATGCAGTTCCCGTTGAATCAGGAAGCCCCATCCTCGCCAACGGCAGGGTGGGGTAGTTCACCCAGGGGAGGCGACAGAAATATAGAGTCGGGGCGGCTGTGTAGGGGCGGGTGCTAGATATGCCCTTAGAGAAACCAGCCCACTCAAAGCGATCGCCCTAACCTAACCTAACCAGTAGTATCGCCCATGTAGGGGCGGGTGCTAGATATGCCCTTAGAGAAACCAACCCACTCAAAGCGATCGCCCTAACCCACGATTACCACCCACCCACTCAAAGCGATCGCCCTAACCCACGATTCCCACCGCCAGTAGGGGCGGGTGCTAGATATGCCATGAGAAAAACCAGCCCACTAGCTGCACCCGCCCTAACCCACGATTACCACCCACCCACTCAAAGCGATCGCCCTAACCCACGATTCCCACCGCCAGTAGGGGCGGGTGCTAGATATGCCATGAGAAAAACCAGCCCACTAGCTGCACCCGCCCTAACCCACGATTACCACCCACCCACTCAAAGCGATCGCCCTAATAGGGGGGATATAGGCGCTTTGTGAGTTCGTCCCCGGTCATATCAACGGGTAATAGTCGCCAGATTATAGGGAAATGGTATGAACTTCTTCCCAATGAAGACGGTAAAGCTGGAGGGCTTGATCCTTACCTTTCACTCGAATATGGGGCATTTTTTCCAGGGGGAAACTATGGTCGCTCAGTTGCTTAAATGTACTTTCAGAAATCATAATTTCTCCAGCTTGGGCAGCACTACAAATACGGCTGGCGACGTTCATAGTATCACCAATATGGGCGTATTGAATTAATCGGTCTGAACCAATATTTCCGGCTGCTACAATTCCAGTATTTAAGCCTATGTGAATTTGCAAAGGTTCCGCATAATCCTTAGTCCAGCGATCGTTCATGCGACGGACAGCCCATTGCATATCAATGGCGGCTTTAACTGCTCTTTCGACATCATCTTTGCGGGCGTAGGGAGCCCCCCACACAGCTACTAAAGCATCACCGATATATTTTTCTAAGGTTCCTTGATAGGGGAACACAATATCCTCCACCATCACTTTAAAGTATTCATTCAACATAGAGATAACTTGGCGAGGTTCCAGGCGAGAAGACATTTGCGTAAAGCGAGTAATATCAGAAAATAAGGCGGTAACTTCAGCTTCGATAATTTCTAGTTTGCCTTCTTCCCGTAGTTTGCGACTCACCGCCGGAGCAAAAAATTGCTCTAGTTTGTTACGCATTACCGCTTCTTCCTGCATTTTTTGGCGCAGTTCGGCGTTGTCGATCGCAATGGCAGCTTGATTGGCTAAAGTGCTTAAAAACTCCACATCTTCATTAGAATAAACATCAGACATGGATAGATTATCTACATACAAAACCCCAATTACTTTATCTCTGGGTTTCAGAGGAACGCACACGGAAGCATGAATAGCTTGGTAAAGAATTGACTCAGAATCCTGAAAACGCTCGTCTACATGGGCATCTGAAGTTAAGATGGCGTTCCCAGTTTCTAGGACTGTATTAGTAATACTTTTACTATAAAAATATTCATCCTCTAACACTTGAGAACGATAACGAACTGCTTTTTCTTCTATTGCTTTAGTTATGTTATTTACTAATAAAATTGCTGCGCGATCAATCCCCATAATTTTAAACAGTAAATCTAGGATTTTATCAAGTAGTTTATTGGTGGGTTCTGGGGATGATAATTGTTTACTAACATCTAATAAGATTTTGAGTTTATCTACGGCTCGTAAATGGGTATCGGAGGAGCGAAGATTCAGAACCGAGTGACGATCTCGTTCTTCGGGTTCCAATAAATCCTGCATCCCAATCATATCTGAACGGGGATAAAACTGGGTAACTACAGCCGTAGGCGATCGCTCCATGTGGGGCGACTTTTTCGAGGTGGCGATACCGGAGGTGACGAATTTTAAAACCACCCTCCCCAAGCGCAGTAGGTCTCCATTTTTCAGTTCACAATTTTGGATCATGGCTTCATTGACAAAGACATGATTACTGCTGTTGCGATCGCTAACAGTCACCCGGTTGTTCTGAACCTCAATCACGGCGTGTTGTCGGGACAGACTCATATCTGTAATACAGATACTATTATCCCGGCTACGCCCGATGGTATTGACACCGCGCATTAACTCATAAGTTACCTGACTCGATGTATCGGGATTATGGATTAGATATAGCACGTTTGCTCAAGTTTAGCCCTAAGATAACATAGTGAAGATCGTCCCTGATGTGGTAGCAGAAAGAATTCATCTGGTTAGATGAGACAATTAAGCACCGGATCTTTTTTTCTCCTGACTCTATGTACCTGAAAACGCTACATCTCCGACAGTTTCGCAACTACGAAGCTCAAGACGTGGCGTTTGATGCTCCCAAAACTATTTTAGTGGGCAACAACGCTCAAGGCAAATCCAATCTACTCGAAGCCGTCGAATTGCTGTCTACCCTCAAAAGTCATCGGGTTAATCGCGATCGCGATCTGGTTTTGGACAATCATGCTATCGCCCAAATTACTGCTACCCTTGAGCGTGATAGTAGCACACTTGACCTCGCTTTGACTTTGCGGAGTCAAGGTCGCCGGACGGTTGCTATCAATGGTCAATCGGTCAAACGTCATCTTGATTTTCTCAGTATCCTTAATGTTGTCCAGTTTTCCAGTCTGGATTTAGAGCTTGTGCGCGGTGGTCCTGCTGAACGCCGCCACTGGCTTGATCGGCTTCTGATTCAACTAGAACCAGTTTATGCCTATATGTTAGATCAATATAACCAGGTGTTGCGACAACGTAATGCTTTGTTAAGACGGGGACCCATGGGAGGAACTACCCCCGAAGAATTGGCGGTTTGGGATGCTCAATTAGCAGTCACTGGGGCGCGGGTACTGCGTCGCCGCGATCGCGTCATTGAAAGGCTCGAACCTTTAGCTAGGATGTGGCATCAAAGTATTAGTGGCAGTAGGGAAACCCTCAATATCACCTATCAGCCTAACATTGAACCCCCTTGTAAACCACAACAGAGGTGGTCTCGGTGGCCTCCTGAACAGGTACAACAGGCATTTTTGACAAAAATTAGCACCCGGGCGATCGCCGAACGTTCTCAAGGGTTGACTCTAGTGGGTCCCCACCGTGATGATGTCATTTTTACCATTAACCAAACTCCCGCCCGTCAATATGGATCATCCGGTCAGCAGCGGACTTTAGTTTTAGCCCTCAAGTTGGCGGAATTGCAACTAATTGAGTCCGTCATCGGTGAACCCCCCTTACTTCTGTTGGACGATGTATTGGCAGAACTTGACCCCCATCGCCAAAATCAGCTTCTACAAGCCATCTCTGAGCGATTTCAAACTCTGATTACTACTACCCATTTAGGTGCTTTTGACCATCAGTGGTTGCAGCAAAGCCAAATTCTCATGGTTCAACAAGGCAAAATTACTGATTTTTTCTGATTTTGCCAAATTTGATACCACCCAAAATCAAAATTAGCTGCTAACATATCTAGCTAATGTTTTGTAGACCACTCTTATCACACTCATTAAACATGAAGCGACTTTCTGTACTAGCATCTGCTATGGCGATCGCCACCGTTTCCTTGGCTACTACTGCGGCTACCGCTTGTGTGTTCAGCAGCAAAGGTCAAGCTACTGAAGGGGCTGCAACTACTAAGTTGACCTCTTTCTGGCATAATATGAGCCTTTTTAAATCCGACTATAAAGCGATCGCTGCCATTGCTGGTGTCACTGGGTTGGCTGCCGCTGGTGCCGCTGGTGGGGCTTATGCCTATCGCCGGATGGCTATTTCTACCCAACACCCAGAAGCCCCTGGCGGTTCCCTGGATCTTAATGATGACATCATTACCGAAAATACTGCGATCGAAGCCGAACAACCCACAGAATCAGAAGTGGTTGCTATCAAATAGCTTGACCTCAATTCCAGTTTAGGACAGTACAATTATGGGGTGTGATTTACTCACGCCCCTTTTTCGCGCCCCCTCAAGCATTAATCAACTCCCCCCAAAATCAAGCCCTTCATAGTGAATATATCTAAGCTAAAACTCCCCGGAAAAGCTAAATATAAAATCATCACTATCCTGGCATTTGTGATAGTTGTAATCCTGCCATTATTCCTGCCTTACTTCTGGATTTTACCTGCTCAAAAAAACTGTGATATAACCATTCATATAACCGGTAATATATTGCATACTGATATCTTCGTGCCAGTGGAAACCTCAGTATTTGACTGGCATCAGTTTATGGAATTATCAGAAATCGGTAAACAAACCGCTGGGAATTATCGATATCTAGCCCTGGGTTGGGGCGATCGCCAAGTTTACCTAGAATCTCCCACCTTCGCCGATTTGCAATTACCAACCGCCCTCAAAGCATTATTTCTACCTACTCCATCAGTGTTGCGAGTTCAAGTATATCAGACCCTCCCAGTAGCACAAGATTTACAACCCCTTAATATCAGTGAGGATAATTACTTAAAATTAGTCGATTTTCTGCAAAATTCCTTTAGACTTGACTCCGCCGGAAAGCCCATCAGAATAGGCTATGGTTATGGTATCAGAGACAGTTTTTATGAAGCCAAAGGTGTTTATTCCCTTCTTAGACATTGTAATACATGGGTAGCAGAAGCATTACGAGCCGCCCGCGTGCAAACCCCACGCCAGCCTAGCTTACCCCTTTTGATACTCAACAAAGCTAGAAGCAGTTGCTAAATTACCTACCTCCTAGGGTAGATATAAAGCTAAATGTTGTGCAGTTAAAATCAGGTTTTCCTTCAAATTCGCGGATATAACTGCGGGGAAATTGGGGATGCCCCCCGAGGGGAGGCTTGACTAAAAAATATTTTGGTTTAATCTCAGAACAGCTATATTTTTTCAGGACTCAAGCTATAATTTTCTCAAGACCAGATGCGATAGAGGGTGGGTGCGAATTTAGGTCGCCGATGAAATCAAGGGAAAATCCAATGTCCGACAATGAAAATGGGTCTATATCAGGTGTAGATTTGACCGTTAACGATAGCTTATCTAATCACGCTTGTGATTGTTCAGAAACTGAACCAACCAACCATCTGTACGAACTTGCCGAATTACGTCGTCATGTAGTGCAACTGCAACAAGAAAATGAAAGTCTGAGGCAACAATTAGATCAGCAGAAAATTACCAATCAGTCCAATTTCATAAATTGTCACCACCTGTTACAGATGGTAATTGATTATGTTCCCCAAGCGATTTTTTGGAAAGACTGTGACTCTGTTTATTTGGGATGTAACCGTCAATTTGCGGAGAAAGCCGGATTACAACACCCCAGGGAAATTGTCGGTAAAACTGATCATGATTTACCCTGGACTCCTCAAGAGGCTAAATTGTATCAGGAATTAGATCGCCAAGTGATGTCCTCAAAATCGCCTCAAATAAAGCTCAGAGGAACTCGCCATCTAGTGACTGGGGCAGAAATTCTGGTCGAAACTACCAAAATTCCCCTTGATAATCACCAGGGAAATATAGTCGGGCTTTTGGGAATATTAGATGATATTGGCGATCGCCTGCAACAAGAGGAACTACTCAAACAACGACTCGCCGCCATTGAAGCGGGCACCGACGGTATCGCCTTGCAAACTTCCCAGGGAGTATTTACCTATGTTAACCGTGCCTATTTAGAAATGTTCGGCTACAGCAAAACTGAAGATATTTTAGGCAAAACTTGGCAGGAATTATATGATGAGGATGAGATAGAATATATCCAGCGAGAAGTCTCTCCCGTATTTGCGGCCGAAAATGAATGGCAAGGAGAACTCCGCAGTCGTCGCCAAGATGGTAGTTTCTTCATTCAGGAGATGTCTCTAACTAAAAGTGTGGCTGGGGTGGTGTGTATTTGCCGTGATGTTACCGATCGCAAACAGGCTGAAGCTACCTTAATGCTTTATAAACAGGCTGTGGAAAGTTCTAGTGATGCGATCGCTATGGCTGATGCACAGTGGAATCACTTTTATCAAAATCCCGCCTTTTCCGAGATGTTTGGGTGTGAAACCCCAGAAGAATTTAACCAAGTATTTGGGGGGATATCTGGGGCTTATACTGACCCGCAAATTCCCGCTCAAATTTTTGCCGAAATTAGCCAAGGTAAAAACTGGGTGGGTGAAGTCGAACACCGGGCTAAAAATAACCGTGTCTTTCAGGTGTTACTGCGCGCTAGTGCTATCAAAGATGGTCAGGGTAATATTTTGGGTGCTGTAGCATCTTTAACTGATATTACAGCCCGGAAAAAGGCAGAAGCTAACCTGCGGGAAATCACCTCCGATCTTCAGGAAGCCCAGGAATTAGCCCATATTGGTAATTGGGAATTGGATCTCGAGAC
Organism: Arthrospira sp. PCC 9108; assembly: GCA_016745315.1. Lineage (GTDB taxonomy): Bacteria > Cyanobacteriota > Cyanobacteriia > Cyanobacteriales > Microcoleaceae > Limnospira > Limnospira platensis. Next base: position 6,367,198 of record CP066886.1, on the reverse strand, counting down.
CGGAGAAATTACTTGGTCTGACGAGGTATTTCGGATTTTGGGCTTAGACCAGACCTTGGGTATGCCTTCCGTAGATGAATGTCTGCAATGCTATCACCCCGAAGATAGACCATTGATTGAGAAAGCCCTCGCAGAAACTCGCAATAATGGAACTGCTTGTCAGGTAGAAGCCCGAATTCTCAGGGATGACAACTCAGTTAGCTATGTTCATGTTAAGTTTAAAGCCATTTTGAATCACGATAACCAAATTGTCAGCCTGTTTGGGACGATTATGGATATTACTGAGCGCAAACGGGCGGAAATTCACCTCCAACAACAGACCGAGAAACTAGAAAAAGCCTTAGTTAAACTCAAACGCACCCAAACCCAACTAATTCAGAGTGAGAAAATGTCTGGCTTAGGACAAATGGTGGCGGGGGTGGCTCATGAAATTAATAATCCGGTGGGATTTATTGTTGGTAATGTGTCTCACCTGGAAGAATATACCCAAGATTTACTGTTGCTAATTGAATCCTATCGACAATATTATACAGAACCACCATTAGCGATTACAGAATTAATCGAAGAGATTGATCTCAATTTTTTAATTACTGATATTCCTCAGTTGATTAATTCTATTCAGAATGGCGCTAGAAGGATTCAGGAAATTGTTAACTCTCTGCAAACTTTTTCCCGATTGAATGAGTCGGAAATTAAGGAAGTAGACATTCATCAGGGGATTGATAGCACTTTGATGATCCTCAAGAGTCGCCTAAGACTATTACCGAAACAGCGGGAAATAATGGTGATTAAAAATTACGGTGATTTGCCTAAAATTGAGTGCTATGCTGGTCAGATCAATCAGGTGTTTTTGCATATCTTTAATAATGCTATTGATGCCCTAAAAAACCCGGCATCTCAGGAATCTTCTAAGCAACCTACACTGACAATTACTACGGGTTTACATAAAAATAAGCTGGCATTTATTCGCATTGCTGATAATGGAGTGGGTATACCTGAAGAGTTGCGATCGCGCATTTTTGACCCTTTCTTCACCACCAAGCCTGTGGGTCAGGGGACTGGGTTGGGTCTATCCGTTAGCTATCAAATTGTCGTCGATTTGCACAAAGGAAAGTTAAACTGTACATCAGAAATGGGTATGGGTTCAGAGTTTTGTATTCAGATCCCCATACACAATCACGATAATACCTAAGACCCTCATCAATATAGCCTGGCAGGGGAGTTTGGGCAGTTCCGCATCCCTGCGGCTAATAGCATGGCTATCTTGAACAACGGGCCTGATGCCTAGAGTCTAACATATTTATAGAAAAATTGGGTTTTTGATCACATAATCTTCACAATTGCTGTGTATATTGAGTAGATAGTTGTGATAGAGGTCAAAACAACGGACTCTGGGGGAACTAAAAGCCTGATCGCCGGTGAATTAACTTGTATGGGACTGGTTAGTAAAAGCTATTGGTTAATATCCTGGGGTCGTGGGGTAGATAATTGGCAGTGATATCGTGGTTTTCTCATTAATCACCCTCTGAATGTTAATTATTCCTGATGTCCTCTATCAATAAGATTGTGAGGATTTAGATGATTAAATCGGTGTCGCACTCTGATTGGTGAATACATTTTTAAAGAGGATAAAATCATGATATTTAATATTTTGTGGGTGGAAGAAAGCCAGGAGTTTAACTCGACCTTAGAGGATACGATCGCCTTAGAAGAGTTTAATATTATCTGTGCTGAAGGCGGAAGTTGGGGGGCGCAAATCGCCAAAGAAATAGAACCGCATATCATTATCAGTAGTTTAAATTTGAGCGATCGCAATACGGATCGATTTATTCGTAGGTTACAGCAAAATCAGAAAACCGCTGATATTCCCGTCATCCTAATTCAATCAGAATTCCCGGTCAGTTGTCGCTCCCTGGGTTTTCAATTAGCACGAAATCATTATTTGACTACTGCGAAAAACGTCAATAATCTGATAGCAACCATCTTAAATGACCTGAGCAGAAAAGCAGCGTCTCGGTCAATTTTTATCCCCTACGTCGCTTAATCTTCGGCACTTGGTCGGTTAAAATGTAGGGACGGCAACCTGACTTCCTAAATATGACAATTATATTAACTAATGATGATGGGATTGATGCACCTGGAATTAAAGCCTTATCGGCGGCCCTAAATCGTCCCTGCCTTTGGGTCGCTCCCCGCGATCACCTTTCCGGCTGTGGTCATCAAGTAACCACGGCTACCCCTATTAATATATCACGCCGTTCTCCTACTCATTATGCGATCGCCGGAACTCCTGCTGATTGTGTTCGCCTGGCCATTAGCCATTTATGTCCAGATTTGTCCTGGGTTCTCTCAGGTATTAATGCCGGGGGTAATTTAGGTGTTGATACCTACATATCTGGGACTGTAGCCGCCGTCAGAGAAGCCGCTATACATGGCATTCCGGCTATTGCTATTTCTCAGTATCGAAAAGGCGGTAAACCAGCGGACTGGAAACGCGCAACTCGCCTCACCCAAGCCGTCCTGGAAAACCTGCTTAATCAACCTTGTTTACCGCGCAGTTTCTGGAATGTCAATCTTCCCTATCTACAGCCAGAAGAAGCAGACCCGGAAATGGTCTTCTGTTCCCCCTCCTGTGACCCCCTTCCGACTAAATATCAGGTGAATGGGGAACAATACCAATATATCGGAGATTATGGTCAACGCGATCGCACCCCTGGCACAGATGTAGATGTTTGTTTCAGTGGCAAAATTGCTATCAGTCAAATTTTCCTCTAAGCAGGGGTTTCTGGTAGCTTCAATCTCTCCTGTCTAGTATCTGTGACAATTCTTAACACTATTTTTAAGCAAATAGGTTTAAGGTAGAAAATCGGGCGGTATAATTAGCCGTTTCCCCAGGATAATACACCTGCTGTAAAATCTCGCTAACAAAATCAAATAAATTTACTATGAGTGTTAACCTAGCCACCCAGTTGCGCGAAGGAACCAAAAAGTCCCACACTATGGCGGAAAATGTGGGTTTTATCAAATGCTTTTTAAGAGGGACAGTTGAAAAAACCTCCTATCGGAAATTAGCCGGGAATCTCTACTTTGTCTATACGGCAATGGAAGAGGAAATGGATCGCCATAAAAATCACCCCATCCTCTCGAAACTATATTTTCCCGAATTAAACCGCAAGTCTGCTATTGAGCAGGATTTATTGTTCTACTATGGTAGCAACTGGCGGGAGGAAGTTCAGCCCTCCGAAGCTGCTCAGGCTTATGTGGCTAGAATTAGAGAGATTTCGGAGCGGGAGCCGGCGTTGTTGATTTCTCACCTGTACACCCGTTATTTGGGAGACCTTTCGGGAGGACAAATCCTGAAAGGTATTGCTCAAACAGCGATGAATTTATCCGACGGTCAAGGAACTCAATTTTATGAGTTTAACGAAATTCCTGATGAGAAGGAATTTAAGAACAATTACCGTCAGATCATGAATGATTTGCCGATTGACCAGGAAACAGCCGATCGCATTGTTGAGGAAGCTAATGATGCTTTCGGAATGAACATGAAAATGTTTAATGAACTCGAAGGCAATTTGGTAAAAGCGATCGGAATTATGCTATTTAATAGCTTAACTCGCCGACGCGGTAAAGGTTCCACAGAACTAGCGACCGCTACTGACTCGGTGAACTAACACCATAAGCAGGGGTGGGGTTAACTCAGAGTTAAACCCTTTCCCCTGTTAAGGCTCGATCGCACTGTTGATACAAGTGCTGTAGACTGCCACAATTGTCTATGATAACATCCGCCCGCTGACATTTTTCGCTCAAAGGCATTTGGCTATCAATTCTAGCTTGGATTTGTGTAGGAGTTAGGGAAGATCCATGTCGTTGGATAAGTCGCTGTTTTTGGGTTGACAGTGAACAGTAAACCACCCAAATTTCCGTGACCAAATCAGTCATATTCGCTTCAAATAGCAGAGGAATCGCTAAAACCGCCGTGGGTTCTGCTAAATGAGACTGTTTTTCTAGTTCTTGCCGTTTTTCCAGAAAGCGATCGCGCACAAAAGGGTGAATTTGACTTTCCACCCATTGCCTTTCCGTTAAGCTATTAAAAATAATATCCCCCAACTTGGCTCGATTTAAGCTACCATCGGAGTAGAGTAAATCTGAGCCGTAGCGAACCGCCAAAGTATTGAGAACAGGTGAGTTAGGTTCTACCGCCAACCTAGAATAAACGTCCGCATCCCATATTGGTAGTTTATGGGTAGCAGCCAAATAGTTAGAAACAGTGGTTTTACCCGTACCAATACCACCTGTTAAGCCAATTAACCGCATGGGTGAGTCAATGAGACAGTACAACTACCACGACTGAAGATGGAACAGGGTGCGAAAACAGAAGATATCATAAACTTGTAACCAGTGAGGGAAGGGGAGAAGATGATTATGAACCCAGTAAACCATCTGCGGTCAGTGCTGATTCCAGTTTCCTGTGCCAGTTTTATAGTTCTGGATATCCTCCCCATTATACCACAAAACTTTTTACATATCCGGTATAAAACAGCGATCGCTCAATCAATTGTACCGGAACCCAACAGCACCAACACCGTTACCCATCAACAGGGAAATCAAACTAACATCACTGGCGGACAACTTTCGGGAAATGGGGGTAATCTGTTCCACAGTTTCACCCACTTTAACGTAGAATCCGGCACTGTGGCTAACTTTATTGCCACTCCCGAAATCCAAAACATCCTCACCCGTGTGGTGGGTGGGGATGCTTCCCGCATTAACGGACTTTTGCAGGTCACAGGCGGCGCTTCTAACCTGTTTTTAATCAACCCAGCCGGGATTTTATTCGGTGCGGGTGCGCGCTTAGATGTTCCAGGTTCCTTTACCGCTACTACCGCCAATGGTATCGGTTTTGGCGATCGCTGGATGAATGCGATCGGTGATAATGATTATACTACCCTAGTCGGCACTCCTAACGCCTTCGCCTTTGCCACCAACCCTGGTAGTATTGTCAACGCCGGAGAACTCGCCGTTACCCAGGGAGAACATATCATCCTACTGGGGGAACTGTCATTAATACCGGGTCACTGGTAGCACCAGGGGGAGAAATTACCATCGCAGCGGTCGAAGGTGAAAATATCCTCCGCATTTCCCAAACCGGACATCTTCTCAGCTTAGAAGTTAGTCCAGCCGCCTCCCCTGATGGATTATCAACTAATCTTACCCCCCTATCCTTGCCGGAACTACTCACCGGCGGAGATAATAATTATGCCACCAGAGTCAATATTTTAGCTGATGGTCGCATACAACTAACTGGTTCTAATACCCCCATTACTCCTAATCCTGGAGTTGTGGCTGTGTCGGGAACTATTGACACCGACTCCACTATTTTTAACCATTCCCCCCAGGTTAACATTTTTGGCGATCGTATCGGAATTTGGGGTGCTAATATCAACGCCTCCGCACCAGATAACGGCGGCACAATTAGAATCGGAGGTGATTACCTAGGACAGGGTACTGTTCCTAATGCTATCTATACCCTCATCGATGATAATTCTACCCTAGCAGCCAACGCCACCACTAACGGAGACGGCGGCAGGATTATTATTTGGTCTGACGGACATACCCAATTTTCCGGCAATATTTCCGCACAAGGACAACACCTGGGAGGGTTTGTAGAAATCTCCGGTCTCGAAACTCTCAGCGTTGATGGTAGTGTCAATTTGCGCGGCGGAGATGGTAACTTAGGAACCCTACTTTTAGACCCTTTAAATATCAGGATTGTAGACTCCGAAGCATCTCCCAATAATAATATCGACTTTGATGGTGTAGTTACCGCCGACCAAGGACCAGCAGAATATACCCTCTCCCAAACCACCTTGGAAAATTTAGCCGCCGATGCTGATATTACCCTGGAAGCACGAAATGATATTCGCATCGACCAGTTATCTAATCAAAAACTAGACCTGAGAACTACCACCGGAACTGTGACTTTCCGCGCTGATGCTAACGGAGATGGTCAGGGTTCTTTTATCATGCACAGTGGCGATACTATCTTAACTAGAGGTGGTAATCTCAATATTTTTGGTGTCAATATTGCTACCGGGAATATTAGAACCAGTGGCGGAGATGTTAATCTCACTGCTAGTGGTATTGGTCAGATTAATACCGGGGTAATATCTACGGCTAACAATTCTAATATGGGCGGTGATATTACTCTCAATAGTAGCGAGGGTTCAATTACTACTAATAACCTGGAAACTAACGGCAGATTATCCGGCGGAAATATTACTATTAATAGTGGTCGCCAAATTATCACGGGTTCCCTATCTTCTCGGTCTACTGATGCGGAAGGAGTGGGGGGAAATATCCAACTAGAAGCTAGTCGGGAGATTTTTTTGGAGGGTGTTAATACTTCTGGCTTTCGAGGTGGTGGTGATTTGTCTATTGTTAGCCAGGGTAGTCGGATTATTATGGATGACAGTAATAATGGGACGACACCATCTCGGATTATTACCTCCTCGGTGAGGGGAGAGGGTGGTGATGTTTTGATTACCACTAGCGAGAGTATTGATTTAGGTGCGATCGACTCGCGCGGACGACAATCTGGTGGTAATATTACTTTGGATGCTGGTATAGAAATTACTGTGGGTGCTATCTCTACCGGGGTTTGGGATGGTCTATTATCTCCTGATACTACAGGGGGTAATATTATGTTAACTGGAGATACTATTAACCTTAATGGTGGTGTTTCTGGGAATGGGTCTCTATTATTACAACCGGCTTCACCAACCCAAGATATTAGGTTGGGTGCAAATTCGAGACGGTCTTCTAACTCTTCGGGAATTGGAGAGGGTTTATCTCTGAATTTTAACAGCTTGGAATTGTCACAAATTACTAGAGGCTTCTCCGAGATTATTATTGGTAAATCCGATTCTCAGGGGACTATTTATATTGAGGGAGATCTCAGGTTTCAAGACCCGGTGATGATGCGATCGCCTCAAGGTAGAATTATCGCCACTGGTGATGAAAGTTTACCCACCATTAGAGGTGTAGGGAATTCTAGCTTAACCTTACAGGCGGAAAATGAGATTATTCTCGGAAATCTCATGACAGAAGGCGGAGATATTCGCGTAGTTAGTCAATCGGATATCGTCCAAATAGAGGGGATTCACACCCTCCCCAATGGGTCTAACCAAGGCAATATTTTATTGCGAGGTTCCGAAATTAATCTAGTGGGGGGATCTAATTCGGTTCGTGGTAGCGGTTATTTACGATTAGAACCTAGTAATTCTGGGCAAATTATGACCCTGGGAAGTGATGAAAATACCAATGGTTTAGATATCCAGTTATCAGATATAGAGGCTTTAGCACCGGGTTTTGAAAGGATTATTATTGGTAGTATTGATGGAAATAGTATCATAGAAATCGCCCAAGATATCACCTTTACCAGTCCCGTCTTATTACAATCTCCTGGTGATTTAGGGAAAATTATAGCAGCGGGAAATATTACCGCAACTGGTGATGCTTCCATCTCCTTAAAAGCTGATAGTGATATCCGTGTTCGTGATATTAATACCAGTGGCTTAAATATAGACATTAATAGTGCTAGAGGTGAGGTTATTACCGGGTCTTTGCAGTCGGGAGGTAATATTAATGTACTTTCTCAAGGGAATATTCAAACCGGAGAAATTCGTTCTAATGCAAGTTTAGATAGTCTGGCTTTCCGAACAATTGACCTCAGCAGTCAGCGGGGACAAATTACAGTTGATGGCAATATTTTTGGGGATGGTACTTTTTTAAGCCTCATAGGTCAGGATGATATCCAAACCGGAAATATCACCGCCGGACGTGGTATGAGTTTAAATAGCGATCGCGGAACCATTACCACCGGAAATCTGCAAGTAGTATCCCCTGACAGCCTCAATAGTAGCATTAATATCACCGCTTTCGGAAATATTACCACAGGTGATATCAGCACCGCTACCGACCCAGGAACAGGCGCAAATATTACCATCACTAGCAGCCAAGGCGGAGTGCGAAGCGGCAACCTTAATGCCTCCGGTTCCACCGCCGGCGGGTCTATAGTAGTACAAGCACCAGACCAGATTTTTCTAGGTGCTATTAACACTAATTCCTCCCAGGGAAATGCTGGTTCCGTCCGGCTAACTAGCGAGAATGATATTGAAGTCTCCCTAATTAATACAGAAGCCGAATTGCGGGGAGGTTCCCTAGTAATTGACACCTCTCGATTTTTCCGAGTTACAGATACCTTTGAAGCCATTAATGGTGTAGAAGCCAGTATCTCTACTATCGGTTCAACTGGTAGCGGAACCATTAGATTACCAGCCTTTTCTACCCCTCTAATTATTGGTGATCCTAGTCAAAATGGAACCGCCGGAGCCATTACTGATGGTCAATTAACCGCTGGTGCAGATACTACAATTATCGGCAATAATTTTGAGCCAAACTCTATTAAACAAACCCCCATTAATCAAACCATTACAACAGAGAATGAAAATTTATCTGATGCAGAAACCACCCCATCTTCTGTTTCTAGTATCTCCGAAAATTTAAGCCACAGTAACAGCAATTCTAACGCCTCCGAAACTGAGCCGAATATTTCCGGTAATTCTAATCATGATTCCGACTCACCCCTAATTAATTCCCACACCGAAGCCAACACAGACATAGACCCGACTGGAGACCTAGTAATTCAGGTAGAACCCACCACCGTACCTACTGACCAAATTGCTCGTTCTCCCCTAGTTTCCTCGGTGCTGCAAATTGATTTATTCCGAGGTCGTGAATTTATCAACTATTTCGGCAATAATCTCAATAAAAATACCGTCGATGACCAAAGTATCCGGCAAACTCTCAGCGATATTGTCCGTATCACCAACTACAAACCCGCGATTATTTATGTATCCATACAACCCGAACAATTAGAATTAAGATTACTTTTACCCAATGGGGAACCAGTATTTAAAAGCGTGGCGGTTAATCGTGAGGAAGTCCTACAAGTAGCGCGACAATTTAGCCATCAAATTCGCACCCCCCAAAATTTCCAAGATACTGAGTATAAAGAATCAGGACAACAACTATATAATTGGTTAATTCAACCCATCAAAGATGAGTTAGAAAAAAATGGCATTGATATCCTAATTTTTTCAATGGATGCTGGTTTGCGTACCCTCCCCCTAGCCGCATTATATGACGGGGAACAGTTCTTAATAGAACACTATAGCCTCAGTCTTATTCCTAGCCTCAGCCTCACGGATACCAGTTATGTGAACCTGCAAAATGCTAGGGTTTTGGCTATGGGTGCTTCTGAGTTTCCTAATTCTAATTTAGATCCTTTACCAGCAGTTCCCCTAGAATTAGATTTGATTGTTGGTAATATGTGGCCAGGTACGTCCTTTTTAAATGAAGAATTTACCATAGCTAATCTGAAATCCCAAAGGGAACAGGCGGAATATAAGATTATTCACTTAGCAACTCATGGAGAATTTGTATCTGGAGGTGCTGACCGTTCTTATATCCAGTTTTGGGACCAAAAGTTATGGTTAAATCAACTGCGAGAGTTGCGACTAAATCAACCTCCGGTAGAATTATTGGTATTAAGTGCTTGTACTACGGCTGTGGGAGATGAAAAGGCGGAATTGGGATTTGCTGGGCTGGCTGTTCAAGCTGGGGTGAAGTCGGCTATGGCGAGTTTATGGTATGTTAGTGATGCGGGAACTTTGGGATTAATGACGACATTCTATAATGCTTTAACTGCTACTCCTATTAAAGCAGAAGCCCTGCGACAGTCTCAATTAGCTATGTTGAATGGTCAGGTACGCTTAGAAAATGGCTACCTGCTGAGTCAGACTAACATCAGCACTCGTCGCGGTGATATATCTACTCCGGTTCCGCAAGAATTAGCTAGACAAAATCCGGTTGATTTATCTCATCCTTTTTACTGGGCTGGGTTTACTCTTATTGGTAGCCCTTGGTAATAATATATAGTAGGGTGCGTCAGACCAGCCGACACCGATAAGAACCGGAGAACTGATAAACTGACGCACCAGGTCTCTGATTAAATAACCTTACCTTGTAGGGTGCGTCAGACCAGCCGACACCGATAAGAACCGGAGAACTGATAAACTGACGCACCAGGTATCTAATTAAATAACCTTACCTTGTAGGGTGCGTCAGACCAGCCGACACCGATAAGAACCGGAGAACTGATAAACTGACGCACCAGGTATCTAATTAAATAACCTTGTAGGGTGCGTCAGACCAGGCGACACCGATAAGAACCGGAGAACTGATAAACTGACGCACCAGGTATCTAATTAAATAACCTTGTAGGGTGCGTCAGACCAGGCGACACCGATAAGAACCGGAGAACTGATAAACTGACGCACCAGGTATCTAATTAAATAACCTTGTAGGGTGCGTCAGACCAGGCGACACCGATAAGAACCGGAGAACTGATAAACTGACGCACCAGGTATCTAATTAAATAACCTTGTAGGGTGCGTCAGACCAGGCGACACCGATAAGAACCGGAGAACTGATAAACTGACGCACCAGGTATCTAATTAAATAACCTTGTAGGGTGCGTCAGACCAGGCGACACCGATAAGAACCGGAGAACTGATAAACTGACGCACCAGGTATCTAATTAAATAACCTTGTAGGGTGCGTCAGACCAGGCGACACCGATAAGAACCGGAGAACTGATAAACTGACGCACCAGGTATCTAATTAAATAACCTTGTAGTGGCATGACACGCTTAAAATAGTGCATTAGTTTGAGGAGGACGAGACCTCCTCAAACCTTGGGTAAAGATGACGCAGAGTCACTCGTGCATCTTCGGTCGTAAATTGCCAACTCACTTGGGCTCGCTTCTCATTACGCTCTTGCTGCCACGCCACTACTTCGCGTTCGAGCTTCTCGGCACTTTCTAAACGTCGCTTCAAACACTGTTGGCTCAACACCGATAACTCAGTCTCAGCTACATTGAGCCAACTGCCGTTTCGTGTTCGTGGCGTGTGAATGATCTCATGACGGCGAGCGAGAGCGTGAGCTTCGGGGGCCGGAAAGGTTTTGTAGAGAGAGGTGATGCTGTGAGTGTTGAGGTTGTCTACTTTGGGCCTGACCGGTGGCGTGCGTCTGACCTGGCGATTTAAGGCGGGTTCAACTCCATGCTCTAAGAAGCGTTTTCGGATACGTCCAACTGAGTTGCGGTGGAGATTCAGAGCCTCGGCAATGCCATTATCTGTCTAGTAGCGGGAAGCTCCTTCTCTCTCATCTGACATCAAGAGCACTTTGGCGTGCAGAATTTTTTTCGCCGGGGCGTAACCGTTCTTGCTGATGGCTTCGAGTCGCTGCCGCTGTTCTTGGTCGAGTTTGACCTGATTTTGTCTTCGACTACCCATGCGGCTTGCCTCCTTCTCCTTGATTCAATACCCTATTTTAGCAATGTCACGCCACTAGGCAAAAATGAAGCCTTATGCCTCAAGATTGATCAGGTCGTGATCACCACCAAAAAAGACAACTGGATTGGCAACCATTTCCAAGAAATCGAGGTAAAAAATGCCCTTAATGCCGTCCTAGTTGATGCTAAAGTAGACCTACCCGTTGACACCATTTTAGAGTTAATTAAACAGCAACATGACTACCAGTAAATCTCCCACAGATTACCAGATAACCATTGCTCAAATTCCCGTGCAAGTGATTCGGAAATCGATTAAAAATCTCTATATTGGAGTCTATCCCCCAGAGGGTCGGGTGCGGGTAGCTGCGCCGCTTCACTTCACTGATGATAATATCCGACTGGCGATTATCTCCCGCCTATCTTTGATTAAAAAACACCAGGCTAAATTCGCCGCCCAACCCAGTCAATCCCCGCGATAAATGGTATCCGGCGAAACTCATTATATCTTCGGTAAACGCTACGGCTTAGAATTCATAGAACGCCGAGGGAAACATGAACTTAAAATTCCCAATTCTCGGATAGTGCAATTATTCGTTAATCCCGTAACTTATCGGGACAATCGCGCCCAAGTTTTAGCCGAATGGTATCGGCAAAAAGTCCATGATACTATACCACAATTGCTGAATAAATGGCAACCCATTATCGGGGAAAATGTGACCGATTGGGGGATTAAGAAAATGCGGACTAAATGGGGGAGTTGTAATATCACTCAGCGCCGCATTTGGCTAAATTAGAACTCGCCAAAAACCCCATAGAGTGCTTGGAATATGTGGTAGTTCATGAGTTAGTACATCTCTTAGAACGTTATCATAATCACCGTTTTCAGGCTTATATGGACGAGTATCTTCCCCCATGGCGACAATATCGAGATATTCTGAACCGGGAACCCTTAGAAGACTTCTAAATCTGCCGGAACCGGAGCATAATGACCATCAACGGTCAACTGAAAACCGTCATAGTTACCATCTTGATTAAAGTACCACATAAAATCAGGGTCAGGACCGGGAGCATACCAGAGAATATCTGTGATTCCCGAACCGTTAAAGTCGCCCGCTATGGGAATATAATAACCATTAATCATGAACAAACGACTCCCATAACTACCATCTGCATGAAAGTACCACATATAATCAGGGTCAGGACCGGGAGCATACCAGAGAATATCTGTGATTCCCGAACCATTAAAGTCGCCCGCTATGGGAATATAATCACCGTTGAGAGGTAACAATGGGTCGATAAATTCCGGCGGCGGTACAGGTTCCGCTACAGTCCCATCGACTATCACCCGACTCATAAACGCATCTGACGCTCCATTATTGATTTCCCCATTTAGGTTGCCTCGAGTATAGCCCGCGATATAAATAGACCCATCAATTCTCGTGGTGAGGGCATTTGCACCGTCCCAGTCATTGCTGGCTAACAGCCTTGTCCACGCCAAAGCGCCATCAGTTTCGTATTTGGCGATAAACCCATCGGAGTAACCACGATTCATTTCCCCACCCAGGTTGCCTTGAGTCCAACCCGCCATATAAATAGACCCATCAAGGCCGGTGGTGAGGGCATTGGCTTCGTCAGGATTAGGGGTTCCCAACTGTGTTGTCCATACCAGAGTCCCATCCTCCGGTTCGTATTTGCTGATTAAGGCATTCCCCCCACGATTACGATTAAAAATTTCCTCGTTGATGTCGCCCTCGGTTAGACCAGCGACATAAATAAACCCATCAATTCCGGTGGTCAAGGCATGGGCTGCCCCCCAACCATTGCTTCCCAACAGTCTCGTCCATACCAGAGTCCCATCAGGTTCGTATTTGGCAATAAAGCCATCAGCACCACTCTGATTAATTTCCCCATTCAGGTCGCCCCAAGTCTCACCCGCCATATAAATAGACCCATCAAAGCCAGTGGTGAGGGCTCTGGCACCATCCCAATTACTGGTTCCTAACAGCCTTGTCCGTGTCAGAGTCCCATCGGGTTCGTAGTTGCTGATAAAGGCATCCGTGCCACCATTATTTATTTCCCCACCTAGGTCGCCGCTAGTAAAGCCAGCTACATAAATGGACCCATCAAGGCCGGTGGTGAGGGCATGGGCTATTTCCGACCTATTGCTTGCTAACCGGGTTGTCCATACCTGGCTGCCATCGGGTTCATACCGGGCGAGAAATACATCGTTTTCATTACTGGGAATTTCGTATGGCTGTGCTACATTTAACGTGTTCAAACCTGTACAAAAATTATGAAAGCTTTACACAGATTGAAAAAGTATCGCATTGTCTTGGAAGACAACGGCAGTAGCCTGCAAAGCACGAAGCATAATGTTTCGTGCGCCTACCCAATCACGGGGTGCTGTATAGCCGCAATTAGGACATTTAAAAACCTTACTTCCCCCTAGTTTGTCATGGATTTGACCACAATGGTGGCAGGTTTTAGAGGTATAACTTTCGTTACAGCGTACAACTAAAACACCTTTTCTTTCTGCTTGTTGCATGAGATGTTTAGCAAATCTTTAGTGACTCCAATTTAACAAGTTTCTCACTGACTTAGAGTTGAGATTTCTACGAGACTTGAAAACCATTTTACTAGAATTAAAAGTAGGAAGAAAGATAAGTTTATAGTGATTAACTAAGAAATGAGCGACTTTCTTATGCAAATCATCGACTAGGTTACGAATCCGCTCCCGCATTCGATGATAAGCTCTACGCATTTGATATCGTTTTCGTTTAATTTTACATTGACTAATCCGGCTCATTAAAACGTCTAAATGGTAACAAAGGCGATTAATTTTGCCAATATCATTGGTAGCAAACTCAGTAATCGATTCACCATCATAACCCACTAAAAAGGAGCGCACACCAGGGTCTAAAGCTATAACCCTCTTTTGCTCTGTTGTTTCCGGCTCTTGATACTCTGGAAAACAACCATACCATTTACCCCTGGCATACTTTAGTTGTGTTCCATAAGGGCAATTCTTAGGTATAGCTTGAGGTGAAGTAAAGGTTAAACCTTTAGTTAAACGGGTATACCAAGTTCCATTCCTAAAGTTATTCACCTTGAATTTAATGATTTGAGATGGTGCTCTGCAGGACTTGAATTTGACTTGAACCCCAGCCGCATTAGCTTGTTTAAAAGCATCGAAAGCATCGGCTACTGCTTCCTGTAATTGATGTACTGGTAAAGATTTTACCCATTCCGGTTTGTCACTATTTATGACTAACTTTTGGCAGTCAAAACAGCTCCATTGATAGCCATGTTTCCAAGTGGCAATGGTATAGTTATAAATCCACCGATAAGCAGCTAACCAACGTTTCCAAACAGCGTGTAATTCTTCACAAGGATACAATCTCACCTTCCTCAATCTGTTCGGAGTCATCTTGCTTGTCTGATGACGGGGTTTCTTTTTGAAGTTCTTTACGGGCTGGTTTTTCGTACTTTCGTAGTCCGTAAATCCGAGCAGAGAAACAGTGGAGGATGGACAAGATATCGCTAACGAGTTCTTGTTCTGGAGAGAGACTCTTTTTCCTGAGAACCACGAATTCACATCCACTTTCTGCACATAACCATTCAATGAGTGGAAATCCGAAACGGACAAGCCTATCGGCGTGAGCGATGACAAGTGTGCCGATATTTCCTTCGTATATTCGTTCCAATATAGCGAGGAATTTTCGCCATTTAAAATTGAGTCCACTGCCAACTTCTGTAAGAATTTATGCTGTTGGGTATGCGCTGCGTAGAAATTCAGCCTGTCTAATGAGGTCATCCTTTTGGGAATGGGTGCTGACTCTTGTATAACAGACAATGGGGTGCGAGACGTTCAGGCATGAAATAGGGATGAGATACCCGAAATAGCTGCCTGGTGGAGATTTCAGCCCCTTGGTTGAATACAAGAGGCTTGCCTCTGACCATCTCCATAACTGTTTATATGTCCCAACGTTTGGTATAGAAATATACAAAACAAGGCAGGGAACCCAAGGTCAAAACGAACTAACTCATACAAATTCCTTATAGGAAGCCCATAAATGGATAAGTAAAGTTAGGAAATTAGGGTAACGGCGATAGCCACCCCCAGTTTTGGGAATCACAACCTCAGGATTGAAGCGGGGAACGGAAGGCTCCGAGGTGTAACCCAACACCAGAACCGAGACCACTGCCAACCATCCATGATTAGGGAAACCGAATGTCCGGCTTGAACCATCGTCACTGTTAAGTAGCGAAATAGGTTGACACGCTGCGCTCAAAAGAGCAAGGGGAAGAGTAGGAGGATTCTTTCATTTACCTACACAGACCTTTAAAAGTACCCCGGTGGAGAGGACAAATCTAAAGATGGAATGCCCATATAAACGGAACGTTTTAAGTCCTCCTGGACTCTAACTATCTGGTCGAGGTAGTTAGTAGGGATAAGTGTAACCGCAAGTCCTAGAGGATGTGAGATGTGACCAAAAGCCAACGTCCTGCCGTAATGGCAGGGATATGCTAACAGGTCACGGTTTGATTGTAAGAATAGAGTCTAGTAGGTGTACAAATGGCGATAGCGAGTTCAAAGAAAGGATTTGAGAAATCAAAACCAATCAAGACTACGAACAACGCATGGAAGACAATCCCGTGGACTAAGGTTCAACGGAAAGTTTTCAAGCTCCAAAAGAGTATATTTCAAGCAGCTAAATCGGGACAAGATGCAAAAGCCAGAAGGTGGCAACGTCTATTGGTGAAATCATACTATGCCCGGCTCTTAGCAGTGCGGCTGTAGGGGCGGGTTCCACGGTCAGCCATGCTTCCCAACAGTCAGCTTAATAAACCCGCCCCCCAAGCGGGTCAAGGCAAGAAAACAGCCGGAGTTGATGGAGTAAGAGCAATCTCTTCAAGACAAAGGTTCGAGCTTGTTAAGAACATTAAGGGAAATCTCAAATCAAAACCACTGCGACGGGTGTGGATACCAAAACCTGGCAGGGATGATAAAAGCTGGAATAGGAATACCCACAATCCAAGATAGAGCAAGGCAAGCCTTGGTCAAGTCGGCTCTCGAACCTGAATGGGAATCGAGATTTGAAGGTACAAGCTACGGGTTCCGTCCCGGACGGTCCGCCCATGACGCAATTGGCAGAATTTATACTGCCATAAATCAAGGACAATATTATGTTCTCGATGCCGATATAGCAAAATGCTCTTACCGTGAACCATGATTACCTACTGTCCAAAATTCATTGTCCAAGCAGCCTAAAAAGAGACCTGAAACAATGGCTCAAAGCGGGAGTGCTAGATAAAGGTGTATTTGAGGATACAGAAACAGGGACACCCCAGGGAGGGGTAATAAGTCCAATACTCGCCAACATCGCACTGTTGGGTATGGAAAGGCTAGTTAAAGAAATGTATCCTAATAAAGGAACAGCCACACAAGCCAACCTAATACGATACGCCGATGATTTCGTGGTTATCTCAAAAGACCTAGGAATCATTGAACAGTGCAAAACTGCTATTTCTGAATGGCTAAAGCCTGTTGGATTAGAGATTAAACCTGAAAAAACTCGAATCTGCCATACACTCAAATCTATTGAGTATAATGGCAAAGCAGAGAAACCCGGATTTGATTTCTTAGGTTTCAATATTAGGCAATATCCTGTAGGAAAATATAGAACTGGGAAAATCCAACATGGGAAACCATTAGGAAACAAAACACATATAAAACCCAGCCAAAAAGCAGTTGTTGCCCACACAGAAGTGATAAAAGGTGTAATTAAACAATTTAAAACAGCACCTCAATCAGCCCTGATTAACAAACTAAACCCAATTATTAGGGGATGGTCAAACTATTACTCAGCGGTAGTCTCAACAGAGACATTCACCAAACTAGATAAGACAATCTGGCAAATGTTACGGGCATGGACAGTATCAAGATGCGGAAAGGGAAGTCACGAAAAGCTAAGAAATTATTTCAGACATGGAACAATTAAACTTAGCAATGGGAAAGAAAGACACGAAAATTGGATGTTCCAAACCAAAGATGGGTTACATCTATTCAAACACAACTGGACTCCAATTGTCAGACATACCTTAATACGCCCTGACGCAACACTTTATGACGGAAATTGGACCTACTGGGCAACCAGGAAAGGACGAGCAATCGATACGCCAAATAGGGTATCAAAACTACTCAAAAAGCAAAAAGGTAGATGTACCTGGTGTGGGCAATTCTTTACCCCATCAGATTTAATTGAAATAGACCACATTGTACCTAGAAGCCAAGGCGGAAAGGATGACTACAAGAATCTTCAATTATTACATCGCCATTGTCACGACGATAAAACAGCTCTTGATGAAGAGATGATGCTGTACTCTTAACAAGGAGACGGTCAAACTAGGAGCCGTATGAGGTGAAAGTCTCAAGTACGGTTTTGAATGGGAGGGGTAGACCGTGAGGTTTATCTCGACCCCTAATCTTTTGTTTCTCGGCTTCTTCGATGATGTATCTGCGTTGGTTGCCAACGGTACGAACGGCTTTAATTGCGCCGAGTTTTTCCCATCTTCGCCAGGTGGCAACGCTGGGTGTAACATATTTTGGCACTTTAACTCCGGTTATTGTGGTGGTTTGCATAGTACAAGGTTTTGGGTTTGTGTGTAGGTTTGAGGAAGTTTTTTGTTACTAGCAAGCACGTCGAGGAATTTCTACAATCTGGTCACTCCGAGTCCAACCCGCCATATAAATAGACCCATCAAGGCCGGTGGTGAGGGCATTGCCATAAGATCTAGAATAATTGCCTCCCAACAGTCTTGTCCATACCAGAGTCCCATCGGGTTCATATTTGACAATAAAGCTATCAGTACCACTCTGATTGATTTCTCCATTCAGGTCCTCTCTAGTAGAACCTGTTATATAAATAGACCCATCAAGGCCGGTGGTGAGGGCATTGCCACCAGTTCCATAACTGGTTTCCAGTAGCCAGGTCTGGCTGAACTCTGGTGGCGTTGAAATCTGTACTGTTAGCAGTTGTTCTCCTACCGAGATTAATTCCCTATCATCGGTTACAGGATTTATATCATTCGATGACTCAATCATCTGGGTATCCCCCTCAATGAATTGAGGCGATTTTTACTGCTGAGATTTTGCGGCAATTTCGCCTGTTGACACTCCCCGCTCTGAAGAGACGGGGATTCTTGGATCACCGAGACCACTTAAACTAGATTCCTTGCGTCGTCTAGCCCAGAGGTGGGACTCTCCCCAAGCGTTACTTTCGGTATGCCCTACCGTAGTTGCATTTCTGCCAATCCTGTTTAGATTGAAGCAAATATACTTCAAAAACTGATTTGTCTAGTTCCTGTGAATCTTTTACCTGCTGCCTGGAGGAAGCTAGAACAATGCAGCAAAACCGCATAGATTCAATGGTCAAGGTTCAGTGTACGCCTTGAGGCAACAAGGTTTTTTAAGTGGTTGGTTACCTCGCACCACTACAATCCGTGTAGCATTTATCTAGTAAGCGTGTCAAGTCAAACAGCGATGTTGTTCGAGAGTTGATCAGGTCTTGGGCTGACGGGCACTAAAGTACCCGTGTCGCCTTTCATCCTTGCTCTCTTGAGACAAGGTTTTCATGCTCCAGTGCTGTTCGTATAATCTCACCTACCCAGATTGGCAAGCTGCTAATCTGTAGCACCGGGCGGCTTTATTCATAAAGTCGTGAGTAATTCAGAATTTACAGGGGAGGCGCGCCCCCGCCATTAACAATTAATAATTATTACACATTTATCATAATTCCTCTTGACAAATCTCCTAACTTGACGTATCCTATAACAATGGTAAACCGTGCTGCCATATATAGTATAATCAGAGGTCTATGGTAAATTTTCCCTGCCCTAGGATGGGGTTTTTAGCCACCGCCAAGATTTGTATGAGCCTAGATCTGCAACCAGAAAACCATTAAAGTTAATTGAAAGCCGATTATCAATTATCCAGATGAATAATAAACAGGTACTAATCACTGGCGGAACTGGGGGACTAGGTTTAGGAGTGACCCCCCTAGTGCTTAACCAAAAAGCTAAGGTCACGATACCCTATCGCAGTGAAGCAGAAGTCGATCGCCTTAAAGGTATCCTTTCGGCCACGGACTTTGAGCAAATTCGGTTTGTGGCGGTCGATCTCACGGACGAAAACGCGGTTAGTAAACTGATTAATGATATGGGTCGGGTTGATGTTCTGATTCATCTAGTGGGGGGTTTCTCCATGGGGGCTACCCACGAATATAGCTATGATAGCTGGAAACAAGACATAGACCTTAACTTAAATACCACATTCCTTGTATGCAAGCACAGCCTAGGGAAAATGCGAGAAAATAACTACGGTAGAATCGTGACGGTAGGGAGTCGTGGCGCTATAGACCCAGCCGGACAATTAGCGGCTTACTGTGCTTCTAAGGCGGCGGTAGTGGCTTTAACTAAAGCGATCGCAGATGAAACCAAAAACACCAATATCACCGCCAACTGTGTGCTTCCCAGCGTCATTGACACCCCCAGCAACCGCGAAGCCATGGGTAGTGATAACGCTCACCAATGGGTAACACCCCAATCTTTAGGAGAGGTGATCTGCTTCTTAGCTTCAGAAGCCGCCAAAGACCTACGCGGTGCTGCTATTCCCGTCTACGGCAACATTTAAGCCTACATTCCCGTAGCGTCAGAAGCGACCATATCAAAACCCACCCAGATGGATATATTCTGACGCACCAGCACCACCTAGGTTTTTTAAGCCGTATCCAAAATGTCACCCTCAACTACAGCCTTTGGGTTTGACCCGCCACTTTTAGGGGGTGTTTGATGAATAGGAATCTCCACTCCCAATTCTGTTCCTTGGTGGGGGGTTGACCGACAAATCAATTGACCTTGATGCAGTTGGGTGATAATTTGATAACTAATTGATAACCCTAATCCCGTACCTTTCCCGACAGGTTTAGTCGTAAAAAACGGGTTAAAAATGTGAGGACAAACTTGGTCACAAATTCCTGAGCCATTATCTTTAATGGAAATCCTAATAGACTTGTGATCAATGAGTTGGGTAGAAATTATAATTTGGCTAGAATGTGGGGAGTTGCGGTCTGGGGGTGGTTTTTGGTCGGATTCTACTAAAGCATCGATCGCATTACTAATCAAGTTCATAAATACCTGATTAAGTTTACCTGGATAACATTCTATTAAAGGTAAGTTGCCATAGTCTCGTATCACCTCTATTTTACCAGATTTTAAGGGAGTTTCTAACCGATTTCGTAAAATCACTAAGGTGCTTTCAATACCTTCGTGAATATCCACCGCTTTGCACCCCGACTCATCCAACCGGGAGAAATTGCGTAGGGATTTAACAATCTTTAAAATCCGTTGAGTACCTGTACGCATGGAATCTAACAAATTATCTAAATCCTCTACCAGAAAATCCAGATCTATTTCTTCTTTAAATTGTTCAATTGTCGGGGATGATTCTGGATATGCTGTTTGATACATCTGCACTAGCTGCAATAAAGTCTCAATATATTCTTCAGCATGAGCTAAATTGCCATCAATAAAAGTAACCGGGTTATTAATTTCATGAGCGAGTCCGGCTACTAATTGACCGAGACTCGACATTTTTTCGGTTTGTATTAACTGAAGTTGAGTATTTTTTAATTGACGAAATGCCTCTTCTAATTCCTGGTTTTTGAGGACTAATGCGGCTTCAACTTGTTTCCGATTGTGAATTTCTTGGCTGAGTTGATCAATTTTTTCATTTAAGACTGTAAAATCTAAATTGGCGGCTGAACGATTTTCTAAACGCAGTAAAATCAAAGCCGGAGATTCATGGGAAGCTGGTTGAATTATGGCTCCCTCGGCACGATAAGTTAAAGGGTCATTATTAGGGAGGATAAAGGTTAATGAACCCAAGGATAATTGACGAGATCTGGCGCAAGTTTTCAAATATTCAAGAACTTGATCAGGGGGGTTATCAACAAGTTCTAATAAATTCTTACCCTGTAAATCTTTACTGCGACAATTCAGAATTTTTGTAAATGGACGATTTGCCATTAAAATCTCACCGTTAACTGTAGCCAAAATTAACGGCTCTGGCAAGACACGAGCCACCTCTAAAAACTGCTCAGGTGTCATAATGTTTTAGATTCTAAAATACTCCCTACCTTCGGCATCTTCGGCATCTTCGGTGGGTTGAAGATAAACAACTACTCGACAGCCTGAATGACCTTGAGCAATAGTTTCCTGTAATTCTACTTTGGCATAACCGAGATTATCAGCGGCAATTGAGCCAAATACATTAGAGGTCATCATACACATAGAAGGACGATTTAAGACCTTATCTCCAAAAGGACAAGCTCTATTTCCAAAAACTATTTTTTCGTCGTCTTCTTCGATGACATAAAAATCGCCGTTAATGCGTCGCTTGAGGTCCACCAAAACTTGAGCGACTTGTGAACGGGAGAGTCGAGAAAGTTGCAGGGCTGATTTATAATGGTGATCAATGGCTCTACCCATTGACTGACCGACAACGCTGATAAAACCGGATGCTTCTTCTAAGCCGACAACGTTTTCCAGTGTCCCAGCGAGTTCTCTGATTAAGGTACGGAGAAAAATATCTCGTTCCAGGGGAATATCTAACTCCGTGAAAGATTGGTTGTTATCAGGGGATGAATGGGTAAGATTACTCATATTCCTGTGATTTGGTTAAGACTGATGTGCTTATTGACGTGACCCTAGGGAGATTATCGCATAAATAACTTGTATATGTCCACCGCTGAGATATTTATGCTGACCGGGTGGCTGGAGGAACAGAGATTGATTATGATTAGGGGGTTGATGAATGTTTTAGGTATGGGAACTGCCGATATATTTAAACTTCCAGAGACAACCGGATATAAAATTAGTAAAAATATGAGCCATAATGGGCACGACTAGGTTGCCTGTAACTAAGGCACTATAGCCTAAAATTACTCCGACTAGGGTAGCCCAAATAATGTAAGGCCACTGTTGGGATCCGCTGAAATGGAGTAAACCAAAACAGATGCTAGAAACGACTAAACCGAGGGGATTAAGTCCAATGGCGGCGAAAATAACACCCCGAAATAGTAACTCTTCACTGAGACCGGGAAGCAATCCCAACCAAATTAAATCAGGCCAGATTAAGGGGGTGAGAATTAGTTTTAAATAAATATCGGCACTGCGACTATAAGCTGGCCAAAGACGATAGAGAATTGCACTAGCGCCAGTAATTCCTACACCGATCGCTAATCCTTGAATTATCCCTAAAGCGGTTATTTCGACAGGTAAGATATAAAAATCACCAAAGAAAGACACGACTTTAGCAATGACTAGCAAAAATAGGGCGGTCCCCCCATAGCGATTAAAATTTGGGTGCGGGTAAAGGATTCAAATTCTGGCTGATTGGGAATTTTTTCCACGATATTAGGGCTGGAGTATGGTTCTGTTAAGGGGTGTGCAGTCGATTGAGAGTTGTTAGATGGGGTCTGAGGGCTTGATGATTAACTCCCTGTTGCCATGTTACCAAAACTCCGATCGCCTCTAAATAGGATTTTACCGGGACAGTCTTAATACCGATCGCCTCTGGGGGAGTTGCCATAGTGGTGCCATTTTCGGCTACGGTGATAATCCGTGTGGGGGTATTGGCAAAACTGAGGATAGCACTACCACCACAGGCGGTTTCTGGAACTACTACTGCATCGACTTGATGGGCCCAGATGCTATCAGGTGCTGTCAAGGGAGACTGGACATATTGGGGGGCACGACTCAACCCGGCTAATACACAGGGAAGGAATGTATAGCCTATTTCCTCGGCGGCGGATCGGGGTGATAAATGGGGGTCAAGGGGTAAGGGGAGGAGGGCGGGAGCGTGGGCGCAGGGGATGCGAAAATGTCGGACAATGAGATGGCTAATAATGGCTTCGGCTCCGGCGAGAGGATCAACACCCTGTCCCTGTCGATACTGGGTGAGAGCCACACTGCCTTGATCATCTGGAAATCTGGCCACTACAGCGATCGCCTCGGCTCCGGCTTGCTCAATCAACTTTTGTGCCCCCGCAGTAAACTATCTGGGTTGCCAATGGTTCCCCAAGAAGCACCAGAGGGGGCTATTCTTAGCTCTACGTTGAGGGGAGCATCGGTAATGACATAATCAGTCATATTGATGCCCAGAGTCGCTCTAGCGCCATCTGCGGCCTGTAGGTGTCGCAGTTGCAATTCTGGTTCCATACCGCGATCGAGTAATAGTCCCACCCGGTTGCTGTGGACCGGCTGGAGTCCCCAACACCCCGCCGCCATTTGGTCTAGGGCATATCCTTCCACATAGAGAGCATTGGGTATAGACCAGTACAACTGAGCGCCGTTGAGGACGTTGGGATGGGTGATTAAGGTGTCACAGACTCCAGATAGCGATCGAGCAATGGGTAAGGCATCCCCTGCATAGCCACCCAAATCGGCCCCTACTCCGGTAGGGACTATCATTACCACGGTAAAGGGGCGAGCCATGATTGTCTATTGTGGCTGACCGGGATGGTCGCCTGTGGTGACAACTGCTTCTACATGGGCGATTTGGCGGTTAGTATCTACTTTGGTAATCGCCCACCGCAGGGGCTGGCCCCGATTTTCTAATTCGGTGGCGATCGCCTCTTGTAAAGCCTTTGGGGATTCAGTTAAATCGATTTCAGCAGTAATAAAGTGGGTAGTCATTTCTCGTAAATACAAAAATTCTATGAACTTGCACCAAATTGGCGCTGATAGACTTCTTCTTCCTTTCCGGTTTCCACCTTCAAATCTGAGCGAGGATGGGCTATACACAGCAATACATAGCCTTGTGCTTGCAGATCTGGACTCAACCCCATTCCCTCACTCTGATCAACTTCTCCTTCTAGGATTTTAGCAGCACAGGTGGTACAAACTCCAGCATTGCAGGAATTTGGTAAACTAAACCCCGCTTCTTCCGCTACTTGCAGGATATACTTATCCGACGGCACATCAATCTGATGAATTTGGCCCTCGTGGTGAATCTCCACCCTATAGGTGTTAGACATGATTGGGTTAATACTCCTTCGACAATTTTGAACAATCAATTTATAGTTTACAATGACCGGGGGAAATAGATCTCCGATTATTTGCTCAACCTAACCATTCAGGATAATAGTACCAGCGGGATTAATTTTCTCTATTGCAAGTTTAGGTAAAATTATTGGTCTGTGTTTATAGAGCAATTCCCGGTTTTTGTTATAAACTTTTAGCGTTCAACTCAGAAACCTTGTAGATTGACTTTTGGTCATTATCATCTATAGGTTAAACCTCGGTTCCCTCGATTGTGCTTTGACCTTCTTACTTAATCTGGGTATGGCTCCCGGTGTATCCCTGTCAAGTTCAATAATTGGTCTAGCATTAACAGATGAATCGATTTGATAGTCAACTTTGGAGACGATTTCTCACCATCGCACAACCGTTTTTTTACCCCCTAGGACCTGGTAGTGGCAGGGTGTTTTTGTTGCTGATGTTTCTGCTGCTGGTGTTCTTGTTTGGGGTGGCTTTTGTGTTGGTCTCAGCGGTGACTTTTGCTAGTCAATTGCTGTTTCCTGATTTTTTTAATCGCATCGCTCCCGGCTTATTGGAAACTATACAAGGGGTGATTAATTCTCCCTATATTATAGTAGTCGCTTTGATGCTGGTTGTACCAGCCATGGTATTCTACTTCTATCGCCGTCAGTGTTTGACTCGCTGGAAACCTTGGGCTTTTTTGAGTATCCTGCTATTTATTTCTCTGGCTGTTAGTGGCTTAAATGTCATTATTAGCTATGTGGGAAACTTTTTCATGACCGCTCTCTCCGAGAGAAATGAGGAGGAATTTTGGCGGTTTCTGTTTGTTTATGCTGGTGTATTTGTGGTGGGTACTCCCATCGTGGTTCTCTATGGTTACACCCGCGATCGCCTCGGGAACTATTGGAGAAAATGGTTAACTAATCGGTTTCTGGATAATTATTTTAACAATCGCTCCTACTATGAAATAGACTCCAATAAAGATATAGATAACCCTGACCAACGTATCTCTGAAGATATTCGAGCTTTTACGATTACTAGCCTCCGATTTTTACTGATTATTTTGGGCGCAGTAATTGATGTAATTTCCTTCACCGGGATTCTCTGGTCTATTTCCAAACAATTGTCGCTGTTCCTGTTGGTTTATGCCCTATTTGGTACAGGGGTCACGGTGTTATTAGGTCGCCGCTTAATTACTCTGAATTTTAATCAGCTTAAACTAGAGGCAAATTTCCGTTATGGTTTAGTTCATGTCCGCGACAATGCCGAATCTATCGCCTTCTATCAGGGAGAAGACCGCGAATCTCAGCAGGTCAAAAAACGCTTTTTCCAAGCCTTTCACAATTTTAATCTGCTCATTGGGTGGCAGCGAAATGTTGATTATTTCACGACTGGCTATCGCTATATTGTGATTATTTTACCCTCTCTGATTATGGCTCCTCTTTATTTTTCTGAACAGGTCAGATTTGGAGATATTACCCAGGCGGGTTTTGCCTTTTCTCAAGTATTAAGCGCTTTTTCGATTGTGGTTAGTCAAATTGAACCATTGAGTAGATTTGCGGCCGGTATTAATCGTTTGACTGGGTTCTCGGAAGTCTTGGAAGTTGGCGATCGCACCCCCACTGGTCAACCTCAAATTGACCTCAAGGTTGACTCTCCTTTGGAGGTGAAAAATCTCACCTTAGAAACTCCGAATTATCAGAAAAAATTGGTGCGGGATTTATCCCTAGAGTTAGCACCAGGTCAGGGTTTATTAATTGTTGGTCAAAGTGGTGTCGGGAAAAGTTCCCTATTACGGGCGATCGCTGGTTTGTGGCGATCGGGAACTGGGGTGCTAGTCCGTCCGCCACTTAGTGAAATGTTATTTCTCCCCCAACGTCCTTATATGATCCTGGGAACCTTGCGAGAACAATTACTCTATCCTAACTCCCATATCAGCATCGACGACACCGAATTAGAATCCGTTTTGAAACTCGTTAATCTGGGTGATTTAAGCGATCGCGTTGGTGGCTTTGATATAGAATTGGATTGGGCTAATATTCTCTCCCTCGGAGAACAGCAACGCCTCGCCTTTGGTCGTCTGTTGCTCACTCAACCTCGCTATGCTATCCTTGATGAAGCCACTAGCGCCCTTGATATGAAAAATGAGGAGTTGCTTTATCAAAAACTCAACCAGATGAAAACTACCTACGTTAGTGTCGGACATCGGATGAGTTTACTGCGATACCATCACCAGGTTTTAGAGTTGATGGAAGACCAAAAATGGCGTTTAATCTCCCCACAGGAATATGAAGCAGACATGAATTTATTTGCTCGATAGTCTCCCTTTTTAACCACCCCTTCTTCTGATTGGGCTGTGGTTATCCGGGGGGTGTTTCTTCGAGGGACTCATAAAAGCGACATTGATCGCAGGGTCCCTGGGGATTTACCGCACAGCGAAATAATTCCGATCGCGCATTAAAACGACAACTAGCATCCCCTATTACCCAATGTCCATTGACTAAACTCCTCTCGTGGGGTTCTTCAGCAGACTGTACATATAGAGCAATTTTACTGAGGCGGTAACGACCTGATTTTAAATGATAACGGTGTCGGCGTTCCAAAACTGCATAGGTTTGACCCTCTAAAACCAAATAATGGCCAGGTTGGGGAGTCCAATCAAAGCAGACATTTCCTAGGGACTTACGCGGCTCGGTTAAAATTACTTCCGTTGGTAGTGAATATGATTCCATGAATTTCCCCAATTTTCACAAAACACCTGCCCAATTGTATCTTAAAATCTGCTCCCAGAATCTCCATGAGGATTGATCCACTTTTCTGGTAAAATGTCAAGCTGCCTAAGTGGTCCGATCACCCCCCCCACTACCATCTCTGAAAATTCCCCGAAATCCCCAATTATCCAAGATTTCAGCCGATCGCTAACTGTGATGTTCACAGGCGGGAGTTTGATATTTGCCTATTTCATGTCAAGATAAAAAACTGTCTGTTCTAGTGAGTGTCGCTGGGTGGTAGCACAACTATCGCAGCCACTTCTGTAGGCATTTTTACCGAAATACATGAGTGGGAATTTATGAAAGTCGGCGATCGTGTTCGCGTCAAAGAGTCAGTGATTATCTATGTCAATCCCGAACACCGCAATCAACCTTCTGATGCTAAGGGATTGGAGGGGGAAATTGTATCCATCCTAACAGACTGGAATGGTAGAACTATTACCCCTAATCTGCCTGTTATAGTACAGTTTAACCCCAAGTTTAAGGTTCACTTCCGAGAGGAGGAGTTAGAAGTGATTGAGGACAGTTAGAAACCATCTGGGGAATTATTGGGGACAAAGAGACATCAGTTCACCGTTTCTTGGGTCCCTCACCCCGGCGGCTTTAGTGGCGACCCCGCCAAAACCACCCCAGCAGGTTAAAATCACCTAGCATTTTCTGCATCTCTTGACGGTGGCGATCGGCTGTTTCATAATACCACTGGCAATAGCGATCGAAGTCCTCACGATATTCGACTTCTTGATAAAATTCTCGGGTGGTCGTGGTAGCTTCTAATGCTTCGATGATTTCCCCTGGGGGTGGCGGCGCTTGTGGAATTATGTGTTCCCAGTTCAAGTGCATAATCTTTTTGGCTAAGGTTGACTTGTCCGTACATCAAGCAGGGGTCGCTGTTAGTAAAATCCAGGCGATCGCTAAACCGATCACCACAAACAGCCTTAACATCACCCCTAGGAGTGATTTAACTCCTTTACCTGCGTTTAATTTTTCTCTCACCAATCTGGGTCAAATCTCGCTTAAATTCAGCTAAAAATACCCCCAATATTGTATCACGGTTTATAATTATTTGTCAACCTATGGACGAAAAAAACTGCCCCGGCTTTCACCAGAGCAGTTTTCAATTAGAACTCAGAAGTTACTTAGTATCCTAAACGGAACTCTATTTAGCCTGAGCGACTTCCATGATATCATCAACCAAAACGCCAGACTCTTCCATCTTGCCAATGTCCAGGATGGTCTTAATCACAGAGTCGGGGTTCAAACTCATCGAGTCAATACCCAACTCAACTAAGAACCGAGCAAATTCGGGATAGTCACTAGGCGCTTGACCACAAATACCAATCTTGCGATTATATTTCTTAGCTGCTTTAATGGCGATCGTAACCATCCGACGTACCGCTTCGTTGCGTTCGTCAAAGATATGAGCCACCAGTGCGGAGTCACGGTCTAAGCCTAGAGTTAACTGAGTCAAGTCATTCGATCCGATGGAGAAGCCATCGAACACTTGAGCGAACTCATCAGCAAAGATGACATTACTCGGCAATTCGCACATTACATAAACCTGGAGACCGTTTTCGCCTCGTTTCAGGCCATATTTCTCCATTTCAGCCAAGACCTTCCGGCCTTCATCAGGAGTCCGACAGAAGGGAATCATCGGCACCACATTCGTCAGACCCATTTCGTCGCGCACCCGTTTCAGAGCCACACATTCCAGACCGTAGGCTTCCCGGTAGTTGGGGTCGTAGTAACGGGATGCACCCCGCCAGCCGATCATCGGGTTTTCTTCTTTCGGTTCAAACTGACGACCACCTAACAGGTTCGCGTATTCGTTACTCTTGAAGTCCGACATCCGCACAATCACTGGGTTCGGATAGAAAGCCGCTGCGATCGTGCCAATACCATGAGCCAGTTTATCAACAAAGAAGTCCGGCTTGTGGTCATAGAGTTTGGTCAGTTCGCCAATTTCCCGCTTAACTGATTCATCTTCGAGTTGGTCATACTTGAGTAGCGCCAAGGGGTGAGCCTTAATATGATTAGCGATAATAAACTCAAGACGAGCCAAACCTACACCATCGCAGGGAATAGATGCCAAACCGAAGGCCTCTTCGGGGTTCCCCACATTCATCAGAATTTTAGTGCGGGTCTTGGGTAAGTTGTCCAGAACGGTTTCGTTCACATCAAAAGGTACTAACCCTTCATACACCCGTCCTTCTTCCCCTTCCGAACAGGAAACCGTAATTTCTTGTCCGGTCTTGACCGCTTGGGTAGCATCTCCGCAACCAACGATCGCCGGAATACCCATTTCACGAGCAATAATCGCCGCGTGACAAGTCCGACCGCCAGCGTTAGTAACAATAGCACTGGAACGCTTCATAATCGGTTCCCAGTCAGGGTCAGTCTTGTTGGTAACTAACACTTCTCCCGGTTGAAAATCATCAATCCGGTGAACATCCATAATCACCCGTGCTTTACCCTGACCGATCATTTCACCAACTGCACGACCGCGAGACAGCACGTTGCTGGTGCCATTGAGTTTGTAAGACCGCAGGATGCTGCCGGATTTTTGGGATTGTACCGTTTCTGGACGTGCCTGGACGATGAACAGTTCACCTGTGATACCATCTTTCGCCCACTCAATATCCATAGGTGTATAGCACCCACGAACTGTTGAGTAGTGATTTTCGATGATAACCGCCCATTCAGCCAGCTTCAGGATTTCATCATCTGTAATACAGAACTTCTCGCGTTCGGAAACTGGGACGCTTACGTTTTTGGTGAGTTTCGTGCCACCAATGTCGTAAACCATCTTGAGTTCTTTTGTTCCCAAGCGTTTCTCTAGGATAGGACGGAATCCTTGTTTCAGAGTAGGCTTGAATACAAAGTATTCATCAGGGTTAACTGCACCTTGTACCACGTTTTCCCCTAAACCATAGGCAGCCGTCACTAGGGCAGCATTCTTAAAGCCTGTTTCTGTGTCAATGGAGAACATGACACCCGAAGAGGCTAGGTCAGACCTAACCATTCTTTGTACACCCACCGACAAGGCAACATCGAAGTGATCAAAGCCTTTAATTGTCCGGTAGGAAATCGCCCGATCTGTAAAGATGGAAGCAAAACACTTATGGCAAGATTTTAAAACCGTATCTTCCCCATAAACATTCAAGTATGTTTCTTGCTGACCTGCAAAACTCGCATCAGGTAAATCTTCTGCTGTAGCACTAGACCGCACCGCTACGTCAACATCACTGGCATAGCGTTTGCATTCTTCTTTATAATCTGAATCGAACTTCTCACAGAATTCTGCTGAAGTCGCGTAACGTTCACACAGTTTCCTGTAATACTTAACAATTTCTTCTTCAAGTTCTGGAGGGAAGGGAGTATCTAGGATCAAAGCGCGAGCCTGCTTACCCCGCTGCCGCAGGTTCGGCATATCTTCCACATCTAGATCCGAGAACAGTTCGCGTAGTTTGACTTCTAAGCCCGCTTTTTCCACAAAGTAGCGATAAGCGTAGGCTGTGGTAGCAAATCCCGTGGGAACGCTAACCCCTTTCGAGTTTAGCTGTTGAATCATCTCCCCTAGGGATGCGTTTTTTCCACCTACTAATGGAACATCGGCAATTCCTACTTCCTCAAACCACAGTACGAATGCTTTTTCTTTATTTTCAACCATTATGAAATTCCTCCAAACTTGAATAACAGTCTGGTAGAGAGTACAGCCACATCTTTTTACACTTTCAGAGGTGTCAGTATTACTGATACTCTGATTTTCATGTAAACAGACTATCTGGCAACAGGTATGGGAAACCTTATTGCTCCAAAACTCAGCATTTAGACTTAGTTAATTTTGGTCTGACTGTCGATCTACAGGCTGAGATTTTTTTCGTCACAGAGGGTTTTTTTTCCCTCTGTTTATAGAGTATTACTTTCTATAAAAATTACAATATAGGTTACTAAACTTACCTTAGTTACCTAAAGTACCAAATTAATGCTATAGTGGAGTTACAGCCGGTTATTAAAAAAGTTTAAAGCTGCTGTGGCGGTTTGGAACCACTAAAGTAAATCTTAAAATTTGTTAAAATGAAAGTTACAAAACATTGCGAAACCCCCCAAGCAGGCCCAATGTCAAGGGGTTCGGAAAACTCTACTGAGACCGAACAGCCTTGTCCTATAGAATATATATTGGATAGAATTAGTAGTAAGTGGTCTTTTTTAATTTTGCGGGAACTT
This sequence comes from Arthrospira sp. PCC 9108, assembly GCA_016745315.1. Lineage (GTDB taxonomy): Bacteria > Cyanobacteriota > Cyanobacteriia > Cyanobacteriales > Microcoleaceae > Limnospira > Limnospira platensis. Next base: position 6,335,682 of record CP066886.1, on the reverse strand, counting down.
TTGATAGATAACCGCCGCACTCATGAACTACAGGAAGCACTTCCGATTAGTACGAAAACCCTGACAATTCGGTTGAGGGAATTAGAAAAGTATGGTATGATAGAAAGGAAGGTTTATCCAGAAATACCCCCTAGGGTAGAATATTCTCTAACACCTAGGGGACGAAATATAAAGCCGGTCATTGATGCCCTACAACAGGCGGGAGAGGCTTGGTTATCTGATGAACAGGTAGTCGGAGATAGTTAGACCTCGACTTTTACACCTCTCCAGAAGGCAATATAACCTTCAATATTTTTGGCTGCTGGTAATGGGCTAGGATAGTACCAAGCAGCATCTTTGTTAAGTTCGCCTTCCACCTCTAGGGTATAGTAACTAGCAACCCCTTTCCAGCCACAGGTGGTGTGGGTGTCGCTATTTCGGAAGTATTCTTGTTTAATGGAGTCCGGGGGGAAATATTGATTACCTTCGACTACTTCACAATTATCGCTTTCGGCAATAACGACCCCATTCCAAATTGCTTTGGCCATAAATCTTTCCTAAACTCAAGTTTTGTCATGGCTTAATTATACATAGTTTTTGATGGTTGGTGAGGGGAGAACTTCTAACCTGCTTCTGAACAACAATTATGGTGTTGGCGTTGCAGATATTCTTCAACAGCGTCTACGGACATGGGTTTAGCGAGTAGATATCCTTGGACGGTTTGATATTTCAGGTTTTGTAGTTGTCTGAGTTGACCTGGAGTTTCGACCCCTTCGGCTACTAAGTTGATATCTAAGGAATTAGCCATCAAGGCAATAGTTCGGACAATTTCCACACTTTTCTGGTCCCATTCTATATCAGTAATAAATGATTTGTCAACCTTGATGGTATCAAAGGGGAAATTTTGGAGGTAACTTAAAGATGAATAACCGGTACCAAAATCATCTATACAGAGGTTAATTTTCCGAGATTTGATGTCTTTTAAGATGTCGGCAATATCTTCAGGATTATTCATTAAGGCGGTTTCGGTAATTTCGAGTTGAATTTGTTGGGGGGGGAATTTCAGTTACTGCTAAGATATGATCAATTTGGCTTAATAAATTAGGCTGCATGAGTTGTACGACGGAAACATTAATGTTAACAAACATGGATTCGACCTGGGGAAATTGCGATCGCCACTGTTGAAATTGCCAGCAAGCCTGACCAAATACCCACATTCCCAAAGGAATGATAAAGCCGGTTTCTTCCGCCAAAGGGATAAATTCTAAGTTAGAAATAAGCTGAGAGTTATGATACCACCTAATCAGGGATTCAAACCCGACTATTTCCAAGGTATCAGCACTGAAAATGGGTTGATAATAAAGCTGAAACTTACGGTCATTAAAGTCTCGTCTCATTTGATTATCTAACTCTAGCTGACGACTAGCATAGGCTTTAAATTCGGGATTAAATATGGTATAACCAGTATTGGGAGAACGGCGACATTGATGCACAGCTAATTCTGCGGCTTGTAGGAGTTGTTCGGGATTACCACCACAGTCATAACTAAAAGCCAAGCCCATTTTGACCTGTTTAAATATTTCGTGTTCTTCTAAATGAAATGGTTGGATAAACAGATTACTAATATAATTGAGAATTTTATGAGCTGATGCCAAGTCTCCCATTTGTTCCAAGAGAATTATAAACTCATCAGCCATACCGACTCTAGCAATCATGACAGCATCAGGAAGATAGGTAGTCAGGCGGTTAGTAATAGCGATCAATAGCTGTTCTGAAAATTCATATCCTAGGGTATATTTAATAGATTTAAAGTGAACAACATCTAGGTGAATAACTGCAAATTGATGATGTATATCAGATGCCTTAAATAAATACTCTAACTTTTCCAACAATATAGAACGCAAGGGTAGTTTAGTTAGGGAGTCATATTGCATGGCATTTTTCAGTTGTTTTTGCAGGGTTATGTATTCATTAATTTTGTTTAAAATAATCAGGTATTGTATGGTTCTTGTGGATGCGTTTTTATGGCTCATTTCTAGGAGCGATCGCTCATAATTTTTGAGGACTTTCGATAAAAGCCAGCCAGTAATCACCAGAAATATTAATCCTTTTAATGTAGCCAGATAAGTGAACTGGCTATAATTACCAATAAAAATTTCTATAGCCTGATCAGAAATCAGTATCCAGACCGCGCCAATAACAGCGTAACTGAGGACTATTCGACGAGGGAGGTCTTGGGTTAATTTATGTATATTCATGGTCAAAGCCATTGAGAAAGTAAACATCAGAGTAGAGTTGGTGAAAGCGGCACGGCTCACCATTATGGGGTCTCACCCATTAATAATATTCTATCTGAGATGCTACAATGTCCGGTGTTTATGGAGTTAATGGGACTGAGAATGCGGCTAAATCCGCTTGAATAGCAGTAATTGCTACGGTATTGACAATATCGGTGACGGTGCAACCGCGACTCAAATCATTAACAGGTTTTTTCAATCCCTGCAAAATTGGTCCGATCGCCACAGCATTAGCCGATCGCTGTACAGCCTTGTAAGTATTATTTCCCGTATTCAAATCAGGAAAAATAAAAACGGTGGCACGACCAGCCACCTGACTATCAGGTAGCTTAGTTTTAGCGACAGTCTCATCAATAGCAGCATCATACTGGATCGGGCCTTCAATTTTCAAGTCGGGGCGCAGTTGACGGGCGATCGAAGTAGCTTGCTTAACCTTTTCGACATCCTCACCCTGTCCCGATTCTCCAGTAGAATAAGACAACATAGCCACCCTAGGTTCAATGCCAAACATTTGAGCAGTCAAAGCGGAACTGATAGCAATATCAGCCAATTGTTGAGGATTAGGATTAGGATTTACGGCACAGTCGCCATAAACCAAAATCCGATCTTCCAACGCCATTAAAAAGACACTAGAGACAATAGAAGTGCCGGGACTGGTGCGAATAAACTCCAAAGCGGGGCGGATCGTGTGACCGGTGGTGTGGACTGCTCCTGACACCATACCATCAGCGTGCCCCTTATAAACCATCATGGTGCCAAAATAGCTAACATCGAGCATGACATCATAGGCTCCGTCTTTAGCAATACCCTTATGTTTACGGAGATTAAAATAGGTTTCGGCATAGTCTTCATACCAGGGAGAACTGGCTGGATCAATAATCTGGACTTGGGATAAATTCAAACCGAGAGCGGCAATACGTCCGCGAATTTCTGGTTCGGAACCTAATAAGGTAATATCTGCGACTCCCCGCCGCCACAAAATCTCAGCAGCCTGTAAAATCCGATCTTCGCGTCCTTCGGGTAGAACAATATGCTGTCGATTAGCTTTAGCCCTTTGAATCAATTGATACTCAAACATGATGGGAGTTGTACGAGAGGGACGGGAAAGCTGTATGCGCTCCTCAATTTGAGCCAAATTGACATGAGCTTCAAATAACCCCAAAGCTGAGGCAATTTTGCGATCGTTGTCCGGGGTAATCGCACCATGTACCCGGTCTACATTCATGGCGGTTTCGTAGGTATCAGTATTAACTGTAATAATGGGAACTGTCCAATTACGACATCCATCAATGAGGGTTTGGATGGTGGTTGGTAGTGCAAGACCGCCACTAAGGATAATTCCGGCAACATTAGGATAGTTCTCAGAAGTGGCTGCGGCTCCACAGGCGAGAATAATATCAGATCGATCGCCTGGGGTAATAATTAAGCTACCTTCTTGGAGGTATTTGAGGAAATTGGGAACTTGCATGGCGGCGACGCGCAAATCAAAAACCTCGCGGTTAAGGCGATCGTCCGATGCGCCATAGATTTGTTTACCGCCGAGTTTCTGGGCAATTTCGGCGACTGTGGGTTTAGCTAAAATGGGTTCTTCTGGAATGACAAATAGGGGATCTGGAAATTTCCAGAGGGTTTTCACCTGTTCGATAATTGCGGGAACATTGTGGTTATCGACGCGGTTAACTACGGTAGCGGCGATCGTGCAACCTTCCTCAATAAAGGCTTCTCGTTCGGCTAATACGGCACTCATTAATTGATTGGGAGTTTTACCGCTACCGCTGGCGACAATCAAAATGGGACAACCTAGGTGATTGGCAAATCGGACGTTAAAATCAAACTCGAAGGCGGAAGCAATATCAGTAAAATCAGTGCCCTCGCAGACAACAAAATCACAATCTTGCTCAACGGCTTTATATTTTTCGATGACTTGCTTAATCACTTCATCATAGCGACCCTCAGCAATCAAATTTTGAGCTTCTTCGTGGGTGAGAGCATAGTAAGATTCATAGGGTAAGGCTTGGTGTAGGCGACTGCGAACTAATTGGATATCTCTGTCAGGAGTGGTGCGACTACGGATAATGGGACGGAAAAAGCCCAATTTTTGAATTCGTTTGGAAAGCAATTCTATGATTCCGAGTACGACCAGGGATTTGCCACTTCCGGGTTCAATGGTAGCAATGTACAGGTTCTCAGCCACTCGTTTTCACTCCTAATTATGTCTGGTTGATTTAGGGAGTCGAATGCTCCTCTCCTATGCTATACCAATAAAAAGTGACCCGATCTGTGGGGGGAGAAAGACCGGGTGAATGGGAATTATGGATTAGGGGGCTTAGGGAGCCAGTTTAGCGCCATTTGGCGATCAGTTGGGCGGGTTTACTGGGGTCTCCGCTCAATTCTACTCCTCGGTCATTGGCTGCTAGGTGACGCAGGATTTTATATAGGGTTTCTACCTGTTCCTGGGCATCTATTTTCGCAGCTAAGTCGGATATAGAAATACCTTGGCTATGGCCGCGTAGGACTTGTAAACCTTGATGTTGTAACTCTAGGACTTGGGCGGCGGCTTTTTTCCCGGCTTCGACTCCGGGTTGGTGATAGGCGTTGATGTTGACTAGGGAGGCGTATAAACTGACAGCACGTTCATAGAGAGCGACTAGAGCGCCTACGGTGTACGGATTGACTTCGGTAATAGTTACGGTAATGGAGTCTCGTTGGTTGTCGTACAGAGCCTCTCGTGTGCCTTGTAGGAAGCCTGAGAGATAGTCTCCGGCGGTGACTCCTGGTTCTATTTCTGGGGATGGTTTTTGGCGATCGCGTAGGACTTCGATAAAGGTGGCGAAGAAGTTGGGAACCCCATCTCGAAGTTGTTGGACGTAGGCGTGTTGGTCTGTGGAACCTTTGTTACCGTAGACGGAGATACCTTGGTTGACGATGTTTCCCTCTAGGTCTTTTTCTTTTCCCAAGGATTCCATGACTAATTGTTGCAGATAACGGCTCAAGAGTATGAGTCTGTCCTTGTAGGGGAGAATTACCATATCTTTTTGACCACGGCCACCTCCGACGGCATACCAAGATAGGGCCAGCAGGGCGGCGGGGTTGGTTTTGATATCGGGTTGGCGGGTGGCGATATCCATGGTTTTTGCCCCTTGGAGTAGGGCATGAATATCTATGCCTTGTAGGGCGGCCGGAAGTAGTCCTACGGCTGACATTTCGGAGGTGCGACCACCGATCCAGTCTTCCATGGGGAAGGTTTCTAACCATCCTTGGCTGGTGGCTTCTTGGTAGAGTTTACTACCGATTTGGGTAGTGGCGATCGCTTGATCGCGAAAGTGGAGGTTTTGGTTGAGTAATGCTTGTTTAACTTCCATCATGCCGTTACGGGGTTCTGGGGTGCCGCCGGATTTGGAAATTACTAAGATTAGGGTACTCTTTAGGCGATCGCCTAGTCGTTGCAGAATCCGATCTATGCCATCGGGGTCACTATTATCGATAAAGTGGATGTTGATCAGTGGGTAGTCTGGGGCTAAAGCATCAGCCACAAATTGTGGTCCTAGGGCTGATCCTCCAATACCAATGGAGAGTAAATCTGTAAATTTTTCGGCTTGGGGGGGTTTAATCTCACCCTTATGGACTTTAGCGACAAAGGTTTCTATTTTGTTAACTGTGTCGATAATTTGCTGTTTGATTTGGGGAGTAGGCGCTAACTCCGGGTTTCGCAGCCAATAATGGCCTACCATTCGCTGTTCATCTGGATTAGCGATCGCCCCACCTTCGAGGGCTTCCATATCTCGAAATGCCCCGTCAAATTTGGGCTTCATGGCTTCCAGAAAAGCCTGATCAAACCTAATTCGACTGATATCGAGGTACAGTCCTATTTCTTCGTGGTAGTACAGCCAGTCTTGGTATCTTTGCCAGAGTGTGATGGCATCCATAATCACTGTTTCCCCGCTATGTACAAGTTGCCAGTCGAGAACATCTATGAGGGTTTAACGGCTTTTACCCTTCCGCAATTGATTGATAGAGCCTTATCTATCAGGAGATATTCTACAACAGTTTTGACATACTCACCGCTGCTTTAGCCGTGGTCTTCAATGCTGGGTTTTGATACCTAAGTAGTCTGACAACCCCTCTGAGTCCGTTTAGGGTCGTCTCGCCCCGTGCCTATCTTATCCGTATACCGTAAGCCTGTGTTGCTATGTCCTTCTAGGACGGGGCTTGAAACTCCCATCTTTGGTCAAACATTAAACATGGGGTTTAGGCAGAATTCTCATAAACTTGACTATTTGGCCCGTCATCTCTAGGCCAATTAAATAGCGATCGACCGTGAATCGATAAAAAATGCCAGTGGAACCCACCGCGCGAAATTCGGGCAATTCTTGTAAGCGATTAATTTGGGGAAACTTGACGAAAACGATTTGATAAACTCGCCAATAGGCATCAGTGTCTAAGGCAGTTAAGTCTTGTAAAAAAGAGCGTGCATAACGAACTTCAACATTCACGACATAACCAATATCAAATGCCTTCTATATCGGGATTGAAGCCATGGGGGGCTAGGGGGACACGCCCATAATCAAAATACAGCACTTGTAGGGCTTCTTCTCTGGTTAAGGCATCTCCTGGCCTTAATTTTTTATGGGCATTATCAATAGCTTTGACCATGAAAGCATCTTCATAGAGGGGGGTCAGAAACTCCCAGGCAGTTTTCAGATCTTCGTCTGATATTCCTTCTATTAAACGGTGTAGTTTCTTTCTCAAAGATATCATGACTGTGGCCTCCCTTTCCATGATTTCAATCTACCAGACAACAATGAAAGTTGATCATAATATCAGCCCAAACCGGATGCCCACACTACCTGAGTAGTTATTGAATTATATTGTAGTGGGAGCATCAATTAACAATTAACTATAAAAACTGAATCAGGAAACTGGCAAGGCCATTAGCACCTTTGGGTAATACCCCGCAAAGAATCCATCAAGTTCTGATATTCAGGAGGATTAATCAAGCCTGAACTGTAAAACTGTGCTAAACAGCTATTTAGGGCATTAAATGCTGTTTCGCTATCAATCCAGGACTTGCCCCCAAGTAGTGCCTCTTCTGGAGTGGAGTAGTCGTTATTGGAAGTTAGATGGCCACCGTAGGGCAGGATAATCTGCCACTTCCAACGGTGACGGAAACTGAGGGTTGATATCAGTAGCCCATAATAATCCTTGTGCATTGATTTTTGTTACCTAGGCGACAAAACTTAATTTATTAGGGGTCGAGATAGACCTCACGGTCTACCCCTCCCATTCAAAACCGTACATGAGACTTTCACCTCATACGGCTCCTAGTTTGACCGTCTCCTTGTTAAGAGTACAGCATCATCTCTTCATCAAGAGCTGTTTTATCGTCGTGACAATGGCGGTGTAATAATTGAAGATTCTTGTAGTCATTCTTTCCGCCTTGGCTTCTAGGTACAATGTGGTCTATTTCAATTAAATCTGATGGGGTAAAGAATTGCCCACACCAGGTACATCTACCTTTTTGTTTTTTGAGTAGTTTTGCTACCCTAATTGGCGTGTCGATTGCTTGTCCTTTCCTGGTTGCCCAGTAAGTCCAATTTCCGTCGTATGGTGTTGCGTCAGGGCGTATTAGGGTATGTCTGACAATTGGAGTCCAGTTGTGTTTGAACAGATGTAACCCATCTTTGGTTTGGAACAGCCAATTTTCGTGTCTTTCTTTCCCATTGCTAAGTTTAATTGTTCCATGTCTGAAATAATTTCTTAGCTTTTCGTAACTTGACTTTCCGCATCTTGATACTGTCCATGCCCTTAACATTTGCCAGATTATGTGGTCTAGCTTATTGAAGGTCTCTGTTGAGACTACCCCTGAATAATAGTTTGACCATCCCCGAATAATTGGGTTTAGTTTGTTAATCAGGGCTGACTGAGGTGCTGTTTTATGTTGTTTAATTACACCTTTTATCACTTCTGTGTGGGCTTTAACTGCTTTTTGGCTGGGTTTTATGTGAGTTTTGTGTCCTAATAGTTTCCCATGTGGAATTTTCCCAGTTCTATATTTTCCTACAGGATATTGCCTAATATTGAAACCTAAGAAATCAAATCCGGGTTCCTCTGCTTTGCCGTTATACTCAATAGATTTGAGTGTATGGCAGATTCGAGTTTTTTCAGGTTTAATCTCTAATCCAACAGGCTTTAGCCATTCAGAAATAGCAGTTTTGCACTGTTCAATGATTCCTAAGTCTTTGGATATGACTACAAAATCATCGGCATATCGTATGACCGTGGCAAATGGTTTGTTGTTGGTATTTTTGGGATACATTTTTCCTATTAACCTACCCATCCCCAACAGTGCGATGTTGGCTAGGAATGGACTTATTACCCCTCCCTGGGGTGTCCCTGTTTCTGTATCCTCGAATACACCGTTGTCTAGCACTCCCGCTTTGAGCCATTGTTTCAGGTCTCTTTTTAGGCTGCTTGGACAATGAATTTTGGACAGTAGGTAATCATGGTTTATTCGGTCAAAGCATTTTGCTATATCAGCATCAAGAACATAATATTGTCCCTTATTTATGGCAATATAAATTCTGCTGATTGCGTCATGGGCAGACCGTCCAGGACGGAACCCGTAGCTTGTGCCTTCAAATCTCGATTCCCATTCAGGTTCGAGAGCCGACTTAACCAAGGCTTGCCTTGCTCTATCTTGGATTGTGGGTATTCCTAGGCGGCGTTTTTCATCCCTACCAGGTTTTGGAATCCACACCCGTCGCAGTGGTTTTGCTTTGAGGTTTCCCTTAATGTTCTTGACCAGTTCAAACCTTTGTCTCGAAGAGATTACTCTTACTCCATCAACCCCGGCTGTCTTCTTGCCTTGATTATCTTGGGTTACTCGTCTCACTGCTAGGAGCCGGGCATAATATGATTTCACCAATAGACGTTGCAACCTTCGTGCCTTAGCATTTTGTCCCGATTTAGCTGCTTGAAATATACTCTTTTGGAGCTTGAAAACTTTCCGTTGAACCTTAGTCCATGGGATTGCCTTCCATGCGTTGCTCGTAGTCTTGATTGGTTTTGGTTTCCCAAACCCTTTCTTTAAACTCGCTATCGCCATTTGTACACCTACTAGGCTCTATTTCTTTACAATCAAACCGTGACCTGTTAGCATATCCCTACCATTACAGTCGGGCATTGGCTTTTGGTCACATCTCATCCCCTAATAGGCTTGCGCTTACACTTTCACTACTGACTTTCTCGACCAGATTGTCAGAGCCTAGAAGGGGTTAAAACGTTCCATTTATATGGGCATTCCATCTTTAGATTTGTCTTATCCACCGGGGTACTTTTAAAGGTCTGTGTAGGTAGTAAATAAAAGCCCCTACTTTTCCCCTTGCTCTTTTGAGCGCAGCGTATCAACCTATTTCGCTACCCAATTATTACGATGGTTCAAGCCAGACATTCGGTTTCCCTAATCATGGATGGTTGGCAGTGGTCTCGTTTCTGGTGTTAGGTTACACCTCGGAGCCTTCCGTTCCCCGCTTCAGTCCCAGGGTTGTGATTCCTGAAATTGGGGGTGGCTATCGCCGTTACCCTGATTTCCTAACTTTTACTTATCCATTTCTGGGCTTCCTATGAGGAATTTGTATAAGTTAGTTCATTTTGACCTTGGGTTCCCTGCCTTGTTTGGTATATCTCTATACCGAACGTTGGGACATATAAACAGTTATAGAGATGGTCAGGAGTGCGTTCCTTATATTCACCCAGGGGCATGAAGTCTCTACCAGGCGGTTATTTCAGGTATCTCAACCCTATTTCATGCCTGAACGTATCGCACTTATTTAACAATTGTATTATATTTTCTAATCAATATCAAGTGTGGGCCGGGAGATGCCAAACTTTAACCAGTCGGTCAGCTCCGCCACTAGCTATGGTTTTGCCGTCAAGACTAAATGCTAGGGATAATATGTCTGCTGAATGGGCGGGGATGGTTTCTAATAATGTGCCGTCGCCCAGTTGCCAAATGTCAATTTGGCCTTTACTGTTGCCAGTAATTAACTGTTTACTATCGGGTTGAAAGGCGATCGCCAAGATATCGGCATCATCAGCCCGCAGGGTACGCCATAGCTTCCAGGTCTGGTCTTGTTGATGCCATAGACCGATGGAACCATCCCGACATCCTCCGGCTAACATTTGACCGTTAGGACTAAAAGCAACGGTTCTCACCCAGTCCGACCAGCGGGGTAGGCTTCCTAATTCTTGTCTTTGCTGTAGGTTCCACAGGCGGACGGTTTTATCCCTAGAGGCGCTGGCTAGGGTCTGACCATCAGGGGAAAAGGCGACTCCATAAATGCGATCGCTATGACCTGAGAGACTGTAGAAAGGCTTGCCTTTTTTGAGATCCCAAATTTGTATGGTTTTGTCCCGGGAGGCGCTGGCTAGAATATCTCCCTGGGGGGAAAAAGCTACCTGTTCAACAGTATCTTGATGACCAATGAGGGTATACCAGCGTTTACCTTTTTTGAGATCCCAAATTTCCACAGTCTGATCGCGACTACCACTAGCTAAAATCTCTTCCTTGGGGGAAAAGGCGATCGATGTTACCCAATTTTCATGACCAGTTAGGGTGTACCAACGTTTCCCAGTTTTCAGTCTCCAAATTTCTATAGTCATATCTTGGCTACTGCTGGCCAGTATTTCCTGATCAGGAGAGAAAGCCACACAGGTAACTTGATTACGGTGTCCTGTCAGCGTATGTAGGAGTTTCCAGCTAGGTGATGACCGCTGAGGTTGAACGCGGCTAGGTTTTGGTGGCGTGGGTGGCTGAGAAGTTCTAGCCGTGGGTGGTGGGGTGATTTGCTGAGAAGTTCTAGCTGTCCGTGGTGGCGGTGGGGGCAGTGGTGGCGGCGGTACTCTCACCGACGCAGGAGGGCTAGGGAGTGCCGTATTATGAAAGTTATTAATATTAATGTTGTGCAGAATCGTCGGGGGTAGTCCACTAGGATGCAGTGCCCTAAGTACATTCAGCGGGGAATTATAGCGCTGGGAAGGTAGGGAAGCCACCATTCTATCTAAAACTAAGCCCAGTTTATTGTTGACCGTATTTCCCTGTAAATAATCTCGCCAAACCCATTTATCTTGGTGAATATCATAGAGGTCAAAGGGCGATATTTGGGTGAGTAAATATAAGCAAGTCACCCCCAAACTATAAATATCACTAGCATATATTGCTTGACCCCTAGTTTGTTCTGGGGCGACATATTCAGGACTGCCGATAATAGTTCCTGGTCCTGATAAGTTGCTGCTTTGTACTACTTTCGCCGCCCCAAAGTCCACTAATACCAACTTACCCGATGTCGAACTATTTACTACTGTTTGAGCTTGGATAATATTGGCGGGTTTAATATCCCTATGAATGACTTTATTTTGATGTATAAATTCTAAAACTGGCAACAGTTCATCAAGTAGTTTAACGATTTGATTTTCGTTAAAAGTTCCCTGGCTAATTACTTGGTCTTCTAAGTTGGGGCCGTTGATATATTCTTGGACTAAGTATTGATTATTGTCCTGTTGAAAATGTGCCAGCAAATCTGGGATGTGGGGATGTTTTCCTAGTTCATCGAGACGTTGGGCTTCTTGGTGGAATAATTCCGCAGCTTTCCGGGTGGTTTCTACCCCTTGGGTTTGGGGGAAAAATTGCTTAATGACGCAGGGGGGATGGGAGGGTTTATCGTGATCAACTGCCAAAAATGTTTTCCCAAATCCGCCATGACCAATAGGTTTAATAGCCTGGTATCTCTCCCGTAGAAACAGTTTAGCACCACAGGTAAGGCAGAATTTAGCATCATCTGGATTTTCGGGATGGGAACATTGGGGATTGAGGCAATAACTCATGGTAGGAAATAATTACCAGGGGACTAGGTTATGGCTGTTATTCTGTTTCTAAGCGGAAGTTTTGACCATTATGATTGGTGCGGTAAAGCCAATGGCGCTGACCATCAGACACTCGGACCCGCCAGCCATCCACTAACATTTGACCACATAATTCGTCTGGCTTGGCGAGCCCTAAACAGGTATTTGGCCAAGTCTGTCTTTCGGCGGCGAGGATTTCGATTTCCTCTGGGGAACTTCCGGTGCGATCGATGACATCTTGGCGCAATGCGGTAGAAATTTCCGAGGGGAGATCGGCTAGATTTGGGGAGATTTCATCCATGATCATGACGGCTTCAGGGTTTTGTACGATAATGGGGTCTGGAGTGGGAGAGTCGGTTGTAACAAGAAGCGTATAGGCGACTAGGGCTAACACGCCTATCAGTAGTGGGGCGAAAATGACCCAGGGAGGTTGTAGGTAGATGGGTCGGTCTGGCTGTTTTTGGTTGGAAGAATCCTGATGCTGAGGTTTCATGGCTAGGATTGGCGAAAACGATATTATGACGCTTGAGAATATTATAGCTTAATAATTATTGGGGGGAAATGATACAGTATTAAATTGAACAAATGTGGGGGTTTGATGTATGGATATACTATTGGAGGGGGGTGCGGTCCTGGAGAAACGGGATTATACCTTGATTGTTGATGTCAGCGAGAGTATGGCAATGGCTGGCAATAAAAAGGGACAGTCTCGCTGGGAGTTGATGCGACAATCGATTTTAGAGTTGGCAACCTATTGCGAACATTTTGACCCGGATGGGATTACTTTATATTTATTTGCTGAGGAGTTTAAGCGCTACGATCGCATTACTTCTGACCATGTGGGAGAGGTTTTTGAGAATCATAAACCTGGGGGAAAAGCGGATTTGGCTTCGGTTCTCAAGGATGCTACTGATAGTTATTTTGCCAGACGGGCGACGGAACAATCACAGCCTAATGGTGAAACTATTTTTGTGGTTACAGGTGGGGAGATTATTAATCCGTTATTGGAGGTTAAACGTATCTTAATTAATGCTTCTAATCAACTGACCCATGAGGAAGAATTGGCTGTAGAAATGATTAGGGTGGGGTCTAGTGACACGGCTACGGCGTTTTTTAAGGTGCTTGATGATGAGTTAACTGCATCGGGGGCTCGTTATAATATTTGTGATACAGTCAGTTTGGAAGATATGGAAGAGATTAGTTTGACTGATGTTTTGTTACGCGCAATTACTGATTAGATTTGAGGGGATTTTCTGGAAATAGGCAACCATTGGGGTTGCCTTGATTTAGGTTATTGGGGATGCCATTTGATATTGCAACCAATACTGGGTTTTTGGTCGCTGTTGATGGGTTGGTCGGCGAGAATGGCATCTAAAGCCGCCCGCAAATCTGCCCCGGTGACGGGTAAGTTATTCCCGGGGCGACTGTCATCTAATTGACCGCGATATACTAATTGGCGATCGCTATTAAACAAGAAGAAATCGGGGGTACAGGCTGCTGTATAGGCTTGGGCTACTTCTTGGGTTTCATCGTAGCAGTAAGGGAAGGAAAAACCTACTGTTTCGGCTTGGTTTTTCAGGTGTTCAGGTCCGTCTTGGGGATGGGTTTTGATGGAGTTGGCGCTAATAGCAACTATTCCTATTCCTAGGGGTTGATAATCATGTCCTAGTTTAGCTAGTTCATTTTCAATATGTTTGACGAAGGGACAGTGACAACAGATAAACATGACTAGCAAGGCTTTTTTATCCTTAAATGTATCGACGGATATGATTTCCCCAGAGGTCACGTCTGGGAGTTGAAAATCTGGGGCGATGGTCCCTAAACTTAACATGGTTGATGCTGTTAAAGCCATGATTCAAGATTCCTGATTTTTACTAGATGATAATATCCATGATAATTATAGCGGATTGTTCTCGACTGAGGTTAGGTAAAGCCATGGCTGATAGCTAGGATGTTTGGGGGTGGCGGGTAAGGTGACATCAAGGGGATGTGATATGATCTCAAATAGCTACCTATCAAATTCAGACAGCTATTATGACTGATATCATTTCGATAAATACTTCAACGGCGATTAAGTTTGATGATTATATTCAATATACGGAGGGGGGAATTGTTAGCCGGGTTTTGCTAAAAGATGATCACTGTCAATATACCCTATTTTGTTTGGGGGCGGGTACGGAAATTTCCGAACATACGGCTACGAAAAACGCGACGGTTAACGTTTTGGAAGGTCGCGGAATTTTAACTCTGGAGGGAAAAGAGATTAGCTTAGAGGCGGGAGTGTTTGTATTCATGAAAGCCAACGCACCCCACGCCCTGAAAACGGAGGAAAATCTGGCATTTGTGCTGACTCTTTCCGCTAGTAATGAGTAGGGAAATTAAGTTACTTTAGCGCCTTGGGTATCAATTGCAAGCGATCGCACATCTACCCCGATGTTATAGCCCCTCCAAGCCTCCCTCATGGCAGATACAACCCTATGGGTGTGGGGGGGGTCTGTGAGGGCTAGAAGGGTCGGCCCTGCCCCGCTAATGGCTAATTCGTAAGCGCCTGCATCTAAGGCGGCTTGTCTAACGGCATCATAACCCTGGATCAGAGATTGGCGGTAGGGCTGATGGATTTTGTCAGCTATGGCGACGCGCAACCAGTCTCCCTGTCCGGTTTCTAAGCCTCGGATTAATAAACCTAGGTGGGCGGTGTTGAAAATGGCATCGGCACGGGTATAATGGGAGGGGAGAACGCTGCGAGCTTCGGCGGTGGATAGTTCAAAGTCGGGAATAGCGACGACGGGGACTATATCTTGATGCCAAGGAATTTCGCAGATCTGCCAGCGGTGGTTATGGTCGGCGACTGATAACTGACAACCCCCCAACAGGGCGGGGACTACGTTGTCGGGGTGTCCTTCTATGGCGATCGCCATTTCCATAATTTCTGTTTGAGTCAGGGGGTTTCCGGCTAGGGTATTTGCACCCACTAAACCCCCTACAATTGCTGTGGCTGAACTTCCCAAGCCCCTGGCGAGGGGAACCCCTAGTTTGATGTGAATTTTGACGGGAGGGGGAGTTTGATTGATGTGATGGTAGAGTTTAAGAAAAGCCTGATAAACTAAGTTGCGATCGTCTGTGGCTACAGCCTGGGCTTCTACTCCTTCGGCGGTAATTTGATGGGGTTTTTCTGTATTCGTTAAAGGGGAAAATTCTAGGATATTATACAGGCTGAGGGCGGCACCAATACAATCAAATCCTGGTCCAATATTGGCGGTGGTGGCGGGGACGGTAACGGTAATTGGGTGAGACATTGACAATGATGAATATGGGCTAATTTTGTGGTAAAATTAGGGATTTTATCCCTGGCTTTTAGTTATGCAGACCATGGCTAGTTATTCTGGGTCTTGGTTGGCTGAATTTTCGCCAATATTAAGATTCTTTTTGGACTCTTTTAATTCTTTCCAGAGTTGTTTGATTCTTTGGTAAGCCACTTCGGAACTCAGTTTACCATTGGTTTCTAACCCACAGATATAGTTCACCTTATGTGCAAACTCTTGGAGGTTAGAGTTAAACATCATATTTTGGGGGCTAAATTCTCCACGATAACGGGTTTTGGGGTAAAGAAATTCGTCTTTTTCGTTCATATATTTAGGCTGAATATGTGAGTTGGTATCCTGGGGGAAAGCTACTACTAACTCCCTCAAAAAAATGCTATTCTGGCTACATTTTTAGGTGCTAGTAATATCATTAATGAAAATCAAGGACTGACACTTAGGGGGTAGCTGGGTTTAAGTCTGACCGTGGTGATTATAGTATTTCAGGCGGGTTATACAAGGGAAAGGATTATATTTTTGACCAGTATTTATACTGACTCAATCCGATTAAATGATTAACTAAATCCGGGTCAACTTAGCTTAAGATCATATAGCATTATGTATTATATGTTAGGCGATACCAAAAGGGGAGTCAATATGTCTATGGGTTTAGACAAACTCCCCATGGTAAAAGAGGTAGAAGGGGTTTCTAGCCTAGTATAGGTTATTGTGGGGCACCATATCCCCCGCCGCCGGGAGTTTGGATGGTCAACACATCCCCTATACCCATAAGGGCGATCGCACTACTATGGAGATCTTCAACAGTCCCATTTTGGCGAGTAATGGAATTACGCCCCACCATACCGGGTTCACCTCCAGCCATACCAAAAGGTGGGATGATACGATGTCCCGATAGGATAGTGGCTGTCATTTCCTCCAAAAATCGAATTTGGCGGATAATACCATTACCACCGCGATACTTTCCGTTACCGCCGCTGTGGGGGCGAATAACAAAAGCCTCGATCAGAACCGGATAACGCCATTCTAGCACTTCTGGATCAGTTAGGCGAGAATTAGTCATGTGGGTATGTACTGCGTCGGTCCCGTGAAAATTAGGACCTGCGCCCGATCCGCCGCAGATGGTTTCATAATATTGATAGCGATCGCTTCCAAAGGTAAAATTATTCATAGTTCCCTGGGAAGCCGCCATAACTCCCAAAGCGCCATATAAAGCATCAACCACAGCCTGAGAAGTTTCGACATTTCCAGCCACTACAGCCGCCGGAAATTTGGGGTTAAGCATACAGCCTTCAGGGATGATAATTTCTAAAGGTTTTAAACATCCAGCATTGAGGGGAATGCTATCAGCCACCAAAGTCCGAAATACATACAAAACCGCCGCTTTACAAACAGCCTGGGGTGCATTAAAGTTGCTGTCCAATTGTCGAGAAGTTCCGGTGAAATCTATTTTGGCGCTGCGGTTTTGGCGATTAATGCTAATAGCGACTTGAATAACTCCCGCATTATCCAGAAGATAAATAAACTCACCATCCCGCAGAACATCAATAGCCCTTCTGACGGACTCCTCTGCATTATCCTGGACAAATTGCATATAAGTTTGGACTGTAGCCAAGCCATATTGTGCGACCATTTTATGTAATTCTGTCACCCCTTTTTCATTGGCGGCAATTTGTGCTTGTAGGTCAGCAATATTAGTCTGAGGGTTCCGGGCGGGGTAGGGATGATTAGTTAATAATTTCAGCAATTGTGCTTCTCGGAATTTACCGCTATCAACCAACTGAAAATTATCGATTAAAATACCTTCTTCCAAGACTGTTTTACTATGGGGTGGCATAGAACCGGGCGTTATCCCTCCCAGGTCGGCATGATGACCGCGAGATGCCACATAAAATAAAATGTTTAATCCGGCAGTATCAAACACTGGAGTAATGACGGTAATATCAGGTAAATGAGTCCCGCCATCATAGGGATTATTTAGCATATAAACATCCCCAGCTTTGAGAGTTTCGGCTTTAGCTTTAATTAGGCTGCGGACACTTTCTCCCATAGAGCCTAAATGTACAGGAATATGGGGAGCGTTGGCTACGAGTTCCCCGAATTGGTCAAAAATTGCACAGGAAAAATCTAGGCGTTCTTTAATGTTAACTGATGATGCCGTATTTTGTAGGGTAATTCCCATTTGTTCAGCGATGAACTGAAACAGGTTTTTAAATATTTCGAGACGCACCGGATCAGGTTTTGTGGTGGAGATTTTGCAGTCAATGGGGGAAGTTTTCGGCTGGGCAATTTTGGCTAAAACTAAGTGATTGCGTTCGGTTAATTGGGCAGACCAACCTGGCTCGATAATATTAGTTCCGGTAGGTTCGAGAATAATCGCGGGTCCGATTAATTCATCTCCTGGCTGTAAAATATCTCTGGGAAATACGGGGGTTTGTTGCCATTTTTGGTTGGTAAAAATTGGGACGGTGGCAATAGGGGTAGGGGGTTGATTGTGGCGACGAGATAATATGGTTTCGGGGGATTTTCCATCTGGCGGACTATTTCGACGGATACAGATTCAACTATTAGTTGTTTGTCGTTTTTGATAAAGCCATAACGGGTGCGGTGTTCAGTTTCAAAGGCGGCTTTCATGGGTTCAACTTGGCGGGAAAATGGGACGGTGAGGGTTGAGTCTGTCCCCTGATATTTCAAATTGGCGCGATAAAAAACTATGTCGTTGGGGAAATTGTGGGGGTCAAGTTCCGATCGCATTTCGGTTTCTAAGTCGGCTAAAACTGGGGTGATATCGGCTAATAAATGTTCGTTTAGCGGGGCTTCTATGGCTTTCTCGCGGATGTTACCTACATCTGCTAGAGCCATGCCATAGGCTGATAAAACGCCAGCGTAGGGATGAATAAACACCCGTGTAATGCCTAATGTATCTGCGATCGCGCAGGCGTGTTGACCTCCCGCACCGCCAAAGCAACAGAGGGTATATTCGGATACGTCATAACCGCGCTGTAGGGAGATTTTTTTAATCGCATTAGCCATATTTTCTACGGCGATCGCAATAAAACCCGCCGCCACTTCTTCGGGTTGGCGAGGGTCTCCGGTGGCTTGAGTAATATCTGCCGCTAACTGATTAAATTTGGTTTTAACTACTTCTGCATCAAGGGGTAAATTGGCTTGGGGTCCGAATACTTGGGGGAAAAATTCGGGTCTAATTTTGCCTAACATTACGTTACAGTCAGTAACTGTTAAAGGTCCCCCACCACCATAGCAAGCGGGACCTGGATCAGCACCCGCAGACTGTGGACCGACACGATAGCGGAAACCGTCAAAGACTAAAATTGAACCTCCCCCGGCTGCGACAGTATAAATAGAAAGGATGGGGGTTCGCATTCTGACCCCCGCAATTTCAGTCTCAAATTGTCTTTCATATTCGCCGTTATAATGGGCGACATCTGTGGATGTTCCACCCATATCAAAGGTGATAATTTTGTCAAAACCTGCCTGTTGACTGGTTTTAACAGCGCCAACAATGCCGCCAGCAGGCCCTGATAAAATGCTATCTTTTCCTTGGAAGTTTTGGGCGTTAGTTAGGGCTCCATTAGACTGCATAAACATTAATTTAGGCAGATTTTGGGGCGGGCTAGATACTCCATCTCTTGGGGTATGGTTGCCATATAATTCCTGGGCTACTTTGTCGATATAACGCTTTAAAATGGGTGATAGGTAAGCATCGACTACGGTGGTATCTCCCCGGCTGATTAGTTTCATTAAGGGGCTAATTTGGTGGGATGTGGAAATTTGGGTAAAGCCAATTTGGGCGGCGAGTTCGGCTATTTGTTGTTCGTGTTTGGGGTAGCGGTAACTGTGCATTAGGGCGATCGCACAACTGCGAATCCCGTCTTGATAAGCCTGTTGTAGGGCTGCTTGTAAGGGTTCTAATTGGAGAGGTTGCAGTTCTTCCCCTTGGGCGCTGTAGCGTTCTTCTGCTTCGATTACCCTTTCATATAGCAGGGATGGTAAAATGATTTCTTGGGCAAAAATATCGGGGCGATTTTGATAGCCAATGCGGAGAGCATCTTTAAAGCCTTTGGTGATAATTAATAGGGTGCGATCGCCTTGACGTTCCAGCAGTGCATTAGTTGCTACTGTAGTTCCCATTTTTACCTCAGAAATACAATTTTCTGGGATGGGTTCATTGCCGCCAATTCCTAAAATTTCTTTGATACCAGCTACCACAGCATCCTGATAACGTTGAGGATTTTCTGATAGGAGTTTATGGGTCACTAAACTACCGTCTGGTTTGCGGGCGACAATATCTGTAAATGTACCGCCTCTATCTACCCAAAATTGATATTTACCTGCGAAGTTTTCAGCCATTGAATAATTCCCAATCATCTCAATTGTTTACAGTTACTCTAGTATCATTATCTATAGCATCAGCCCTCACCCTCCCACCCTCTCCCAAAGTCGGAGAAAGACCTGGAAAACTTATTAAATGATTACGGAAAGGGCTGTAAGCCTCCACCCCCCCCACCTCTCCCAGAAGGCGAGAGGGTGGTTAATGATTTCATCATGCGTTATGTGGTCTTAGTTTATGAGACATTGGCTTTAGTCTTTTGTCGGGAGGTGTGACTATATATTGACCATAAAAGAGACTAAATTCGATGGTATTTTGTATCAAGTTGATGAGGCGATCGCTCCAAAGATGCGATCGGGATAATAACCAATAATGATGCAAATTATGTTCTTTCACTATAAAAACCCCCTGAATTAAAAATTGGGTATAAGTAGGCTCGAAGCTGCTGAGGTATTAAATAGATATCCCTCAGATATTTGGTTTATCAATAATCCCCCGATTATCTATTGTAGCGGGATTCCAGCCAAACCCTGACATCTTGTTCTACATAAAAACGTTGATTGGTTCGGGTGAAAGGGTCGTAAACATCCCAGACCAAATCACCATCTTGGTCATAACTTTGAGAGATGGTTATATCCCGGCTACCCACCAAAAACTTCCACAATAAGCCAGGTATTTTCTCGAACCAATTAAAAATACCTTCATCGGACAAACTCCGG
Source organism: Arthrospira sp. PCC 9108 (assembly GCA_016745315.1). GTDB lineage: Bacteria > Cyanobacteriota > Cyanobacteriia > Cyanobacteriales > Microcoleaceae > Limnospira > Limnospira platensis. The sequence goes on along the minus strand of CP066886.1, from coordinate 6,315,119 downwards.
GGATAATTAACTAAAGTATTCCCCCTCAATGCCATGGTACTACAAGCAGTTTTTCCAGTTGATTTCATCGCCACAATTCCTCCATGAATATTCAGTTGTAACAAACCATAAACTCGAGGAGATGCTAATTTAAACTCCCTTATTTATCGCGGTTCACGGAAATAAGCGATCGCCCAAATAAGTAAATTTCGATCACTCTATTAAAAGTATGACCTACCCTAGCCAAAAATAACAGATGCAGTTATCATAAATTGTAGCCATAACAGTTTAATTTTTGGCAACTGTTCTGGTCAGAAAATCAGCAACTGTATCCTTTAAGGGATTTGGAGGTATGACCATGAAAGCCAGACCCGTAGAAAAGTCTCCCGGAGTGAACTTGTATGAAGAGGTAGCCAACCGCATTCAGTCCCTAATCAAAGAAGGGACCCTGAAACCAGGCGATCGCATTCCCTCAGTCCGCAAAATGCACCAACAGATGAGCGTTAGCATCACCACAGTATTAGAAGCCTATCGCCTCCTCGAAGATAGGGGGCTAATTGTCGCCCGTCCCCAGTCCGGCTACTATGTTCGCCATATTCTGTCACTTCCACCCGCAGAACCCACCTCCTCAACTCCCCCAGGACTAGCCTGTAATGTGGATATCTCAATGGCTTTTAGGATAAATACAGTCCTAGGGGAACCAGGAATGATTAAACTCGGTGCCGCCGTCCCTGACCCGGAACTATTCCCCCTCGCCGCCCTAAATCGATTGATGGGACAGGTGATGCGTCAAAACCCAGAAGTCTGTCACTCCTATAACGCCCTACCAGGGTTGGAACCTCTACGCCATGAAGTAGCTAGGCGATTAATGGATGCGGGTTGTTCCCTCACCCCAGACCAAATTTTGATTGTGAATGGGACCACAGAGGGGATGTATCTATCTCTGCGCGCGATCACAAAACCCGGGGATACAGTGGCGATCGAGTCCCCATCCTATTATGGATTGTTAGAAATTTTGCAATCTCTACACCTAAAAGCCTTGGAACTTCCCACCCACCCGCGAGAAGGGTTATCACTACCCGATTTGGAAAACGCCCTTAGTCAAGGTCAGGTGGCCGCTTGTGCGATCGTTTCCAATTTTAGTAATCCTCTGGGAAGCTGTATGGAAGATAGCAAGAAAAAAGCCTTGGTGGAAATTTTGGAGAACTACGATATTCCTTTGGTCGAAGATGATGTTTATGGCGATTTGGGCTTTGATGAGATGCGTCCGAAGGCGATTAAAGCCTTTGATAAAAAGGGTTTGGTTTTATATTGTTCTTCCTCCAGTAAAACAATTTCTCCCGGTTTGCGGGTCGGTTGGGTCGTGGCTGGTCGTTATCAAAAGACTGTCGAACAACTGAAATTGTTTACTAACATTGTGACAGCGGCAGCTAATCAATTAACGATCGCTGCCTTTTTAGCTAATGGAGGTTATGACCGCCATCTCCGACACCTGCGACGAGCCTATGGGGAACAGGTCTTGCGAATGACTCAGGCAATTTGTGATTATTTTCCCCCAGAAACTAAAGTAACGCGCCCCACAGGAGGTCACGTCTTATGGGTAGAGCTTCCACCCCATTTTAATGCGATCGCACTTTACCAGGAAGCCTATAAACGCCAAATCAGCATTGCTCCTGGAACCATGTTTTCCGCATCAGGAAATTATCGGAATTGCTTTCGCTTAAATTGTGGTTTACTGTGGTCTCCCAAAATCCAGATAGCCATGCAAATATTAGGAGAATTAATTGCCAATCAAGACTCTGATACAACTCGTTTACGACCAGTATTTTTAGCTTGAAATAATCCCCAATCAGCACTTAATATCAGGTCTTTTGGTGATAAATCATCCTTAATAATTTTACTGGCAACTCCCCCACTCAGGGTAATACATGAACCAATCTGAGACCCCCAGTGGGAGATGTTTTTAGCCAAAACGTTCCGGCGAATTGTGTCTGCTACATCCAGGGCTTCTTTTAATTCAAGACCCGGTAGGATAATCGCAAACTCTTCCCCTCCGTAGCGGGCGGCTAAGTAAGGCTTATGCTGATGACAAGCCGTGATAGCTTCTTCAATTGCTTTGGCGATCCGTTGCAGACATAAATCTCCCGCTAAGTGACCATAATTATCATTGTAGGGCTTGAAAAAATCTATGTCTAAGAGAATTAAAGAGATGGGTTGTCCTTTTTGGCTTTGTAAAGTATGCTCCATATAAAGATAGAACTTACGTCGATTGGCTAATTGGGTTCAATTATCCAAAAAAGCCAGTTCTTTCAGCTTTATGTTTTCTGGCTGTAGCTGACGATTTTTGATGTTTTGATAGTGAATCTTACGATAGAGTGTCCGCCAGAGCAATATTGTGGATGATATTAATGGGATATTGTTCAATATTCTCCATGGTATTACTATCAACTAAAATATCCTCTAATTTGCGGCTATTTTGGATGTTAAAATTCATGCTAGTATCCCCTTAAAAATTCCTCGAAAAGGATGGATTTTTGTATTGCCAGTTTAGGTGATTATTTACACCCAACTTGCTGACCATTTTAGTTAAGATGACTTCCAGCTTGGACTTCAGATTTAATTCCTGGAAATATCTTGACTTTTCGACGGAAATAAGATTTAATAGTTGTGGGTTCAGAATCACGGCTAACTTACCTATCTCTCGGCTTCAACAAAATTAATTATTGACGATCCGCCGAGAAACTGCCGTGACGACTATCCGCCGATACCGTGATAATCCTGAAAAAGTATCGTGATCGCCTAGTAATGGTGGTTGTGATTACTTGATCGAATTGATGTGACTGTGATCACAATTGCCAAAAGACCTGTCTGAAGGTAGATTCCCAGAAATTCTCACCCAAAATGGCGGATCAGGTTAATATTGTGGTAGACACTCGCGAGGTAATCAATTTATGTCACCTTGGCCTAGCCTAATCACCGCATCTGCACTTATCGTATACCTGGTTGTTACCATCAACGTCGGTAGAGCTAGAATGAAATATAAGGTTATGCCTCCTGACATGACGGGCGATCCAAACTTTGAACGAGTCTTGCGGGTACAGCAAAATACCCTAGAACAGTTAATTATTTTCCTTCCGGCGTTGTGGCTGTTTTCTGAGTTTGTCAGTCCCCTAGTGGCTGCGGGTTTGGGTGCAGTATGGATAGTGGGGCGCATTCTCTATGCTTGGGGATACTATCAGGCGGCGGAAAAGCGGATGATTGGCTTTGGGGTCAGTATCTTATGCTTATTTTCCCTACTGGGAGGGTCTCTAATCGGAATTATCATTCCCTTGGTTAAACAAATTATCTAAGATGGAGTCAGGGGCATGGCAGAGAATCATCCCGAAGAGCCGATCATGTTTAAGATAAGCGATCGCCTCTTTCAACAATTAACCGAATTTACCGAAACCCTAGAAGCCGAGGCTCTGAACCCGCCTCCCAATTCCCACAGCGATCGGACAGTCAACCCTCAACCGGACTTAACCCCACCGCTACCCTCGGAGTCCCCAAATTCCCCATCTGAATAACTTAATTAACGAATGGCTGATCTCGAACAATTAAAATCTGCCTTGGTCAGGACTCAGAATCCTAACCAAATCTCTGCCCTAATTGTTGATTTCACCCACCAAGAGATACTTAGTGTCTACTATCAACTACCGTCCCAAAAGCAGCAACAAATTTGTAAAATTTGGGCGATCGAATTTGAATCAGGGTGACAATTAATAAGGGTAAAGTGCATCCATGTCAGAACCCCAAAATCATCCTTCACCATTACATTATCCCAATGAATCTCCCCCTAATTCTCCGGCTTTAACAGAGGAAGAAAAGGAGATATCTACAGTCACCGACTCAGAATCTTTATTTAATCATAGATCTGGCTTAGTTCCCTATCTATGTTGGGTTAGTGTTATATCCTTAATTGTCGCTATGGTCATGTTTGGGAATGACCTAGGGGCGATCGCGATTATTTATGTAATTATCACCATTTTCTGTGCGGCTTTATCCTACCGATATCCCGCCAAGGATTATGGGGTTTACTGATTTATTTACCTTTTGCCGGGACTATCGCCTATTGGATAGGGGATGATCGACCAATTTTTCACTTACTGAAAAATATATTATTTTACATTCCCGCACTCTTAGGAATGCTGGTTGTGCTAATTCGTGAAGGTAAAGCACTTATAATTAATAAAAATCTCAAAATCCCCCTATTAATCTTTCTAGGTATTGCTTTAATTAACCTAGTTATAGTCAATGGAGGGCAACATTTTAGTGATGACCCCAGGGGAATACCAATAGTTATGGGAATTTTCGGATTAGCCATATTAATCGGATATATTCCCCTAATTACCTGTGGATATTACCTGATCCGGAAAAATCAAGATGTCTATTTCCTCAATCGTTTACAGGTAGTTTTAGCCATAGTATGTTGTCTGCTAGGTATCGCTCAATTTTGGTTAGTTATCACAGGTGTTTGTCCTGACAATAGCGGCTTAGAACCCCATCTTTTACTGACAGCCAACCTACAGCGCAAGTGTCTAGTTGGCGGTTCTTTAGGCTACCTACCAGAAGCCAATTTTATCCGACTTCCCGGAACCTTTGTCTCCCCCTGGCATTGGACATGGTTCTTAATTTCCAGTGCCTTTTTTGCTTTTCTAACTTCCCTCAATGACCCGAAAATCACTTGGCAGATAACTGGCGGATTTTCCCTATTCTTAATCATGATAAATGCCGTCATATCAGGTCAGAGAACTGCTTTTTTAGGCGTACCTCTGGTGCTGATATTATTAATAATTGCCACCAGTCATATATCCCGTTGGAAACGATTATTAATTAGCTTCTTAGCCATCGGACTATTTTTGTTAACTACCCTAGTCATATTTCCCAATCTAGCCGAGGGACGAATGGAAAGTTTGACCGGACGCTGGACAGCATCTCCCCCTTCCGAATTTGTCATAGATCAAACTCAGTGGACTCTCAGAAATAGCCGAGGCTTATTAGGTAATGGACTCGGACGAGGCACTAATGCCACCCGCAGTCTAGGTAGTACACGACTACTAGAAACTTATTATTCTAAACTCATCTATGAATTAGGAATCATAGGAGCGATCGCCTTTTTAATATTAGTCACCACCCTAATGACGGAAGGTTTCAAATCCTATCACCAAGTCCGCAATTCTCATCTGAGAAATGATGGTATTGTCTTCTGGATTTTCATTATCATCATCGGTTACAACCCCTACTGGTATCCCCTCGACACCGACCCCGTTGCCGTTTATTACTGGCTGATTGCTGGGGTGATGTTGAAACTACCCAGCTTAACCAAATAACCGTTGTTGCTGGTGACAATCAGCTTCTCCCAGATAAATTTGGCGCTGACCTTTGGGAATAGTAATCCAACCCAAATCTTGTAGGCGGTTAGTCAGATTAGAAATACTCACCCCCAACTCATCCCTAATACTGTAGAGATGAGACCACTTACTGAGATCGCGACCCGATCGCTTTTCCTCTAAAATATGACGAGGCATCAGCAGACAACTGGCAAAATATTGAGCCTGCCATTCAATAGAAGCAATTTGAGAGGAAACCGCACCACTGCGACAGACAAATGGTTGCTGGGCTGTTGAGGATGACCAACCGTAATTTCCCAGATTCAATTCTAACTGTCGAGCTACCCCGTCCACCTCATCGTGATTAATATGAAGGACCCAGTGTCCGATTTCATGGGCGATCGTAGACTCGATAAACCCTTGGGGTTTTTCTAAAATCTCTTCGTTAATCTCAATTTGTCTAGCAGCGGGAATAATCCGGGCGGCGATCGCCCCTTGTTCGTCCGCTGGTATGTAATCCCATACTACCCCCAAATCTAAAAAATCCGCCACCAAACTCGACTCAAAAGGCCACTGAGGAGCAAAATTAGGGGTAGCCGCCATGCGCTGAAGAATTTGATCAGCGCGACGTTCAATAGATTCTTTCGCATAAAAGCGATAGGGTTTGAGAATACTCACTTATCTTTCCCCGAAGCTGCATCAAATACCTGTTTAGCAAAATTAGGGTTTTCCTGAAGTCGTCGAAATAGGGCTGTGATCTCCCGGTTATTCTCTTTGAGGAAATTCTCGTAATGGTGGGGAATGCGTCCCGCCAAAAAGATTAATTCCTCCTCATCTATGCCCAAATTTCGCGCTAAACCCCGGATTACCTCCTCTTTGGGAGCATAATCAGCGCGATCGTTCTCTAGCTTGGATAGATAGGTAAAGTCCACACCAAGCAACCCCGCCAGTTCTCGCTGGGAGTAGCCCCTATCCTTGCGAGCCTGACGGATCAATTTACCAAAAGTTTGTGTTTCGTCCACGGCATTGTCCTCCTGGTCTCTATTATAGGACACCTTGATTGACACTCCCCAGCCTAAAGGCGTGGGGATTCTTCCTTCAACGACTCGACTTGCTCTGACAGGTTTGCACCAACCAAAGTAGCGGTCAAATCTCCAGAAGCGTTAAGTTTCCGTATGCCCTACGGTACTTAAGGCAGCCTTCAGAATGTTGATGGCTGCGTTATAGTCTCGGTCTAACTCACACCCACACTGACAAATATGGGTTCGAGTTGAGAGACTTTTCTTGACAATCGTGCCGCAGCTCGAGCATTTTTGAGAGGTATAAGCAGGGTTTACCGCTACGGTAATCTTGCCGAATTTCACCCCAAAATACTCCAACCATTTCCTGAACTGATACCAAAGAGCATCGTGAATCGACTTGGCGAGACAGTGATTTCTCACAATATTCTTAATCCTCAAATCTTCGTAGGCCACCAGATCGTTAGATTTGATTACGCAACGCGCCAGTCTCTTGGCCTGTTCTTCACGTTGCCGACTTATTTTGAGGTGTGTTCGCCCGAGTCGATTAACGGCTTTTTTTCGGTTGGCAGAGCCTTTCCGTTTTTGGCTCACCCTTCGGTGAGCGCGTTTCAGCTTTTTCTCGGCGTTTCGGTAAAACCTCGGGTTCGGTTCGCTCTGTCCGTTTGAATCGGTGTAGAATTCCTTGAGTCCGACATCTAAACCCACGGTATTTCCTGATGGTTCGATTTCTTCTCGAACGTCTACTTTGACGCATAACTGTGCGTAGTAGCCGTCGGCTCTACGAATCAGCCGAACCCGTTTGATTTGTTCTGTACCGTAAAACGCCAAATCCCAAGTTCCAATCAACTTGAGTCGTCCGATCCCTTTCTTGTCGGTAAAGACAATATGCTTAGGGTCGAGTAACTTCCAACCGGAGTTTTTGTACTCGACAGAACGACTGTTTTTCTTGAACCTAGGATATCCTTTCTTGCCGGTTGCTGGCGGCAGTTTTCAAAAAAACGAGAAATTGAAGACCAGGCACGTTCGGCCGAAGCTTGACGAGCCGTACTGTTGAGTTCTCGAGCCCAGTCATACTCTCGAGCAAGGACTCGACAGTATTTATTAAGGTCGTATTTGTTAACACCTCGGTTGTCCATCCAATAGCGTAGTGCTTTGTTACGAACGAATTGTGCGGTTCGGATCGATTCTTCAATCGCTGCGTATTGGTGGGACTTCCCTTTAACTTTGAACTCGAGAACAAGCATGGCTCGAACAGACTCTATGCTGTTCACCATAGCACAAAATGCTTGGCTAAGTGAAAGCAGCCCTTCTAGGGCGGGGTTTTAGACCCATGATTTTTGATAAAATTTCAACTTGCCACTTGACGAAACCATCAACACTTGTTAGTATAGATTTAGTTGAACAAAGCATCAACCCTTTAGGCTCTACTGATAGCGCTCAACTGTCAATTCAACCACATCATGCCCTAGATGTAGAGTAAAAGGCTCCCAGATGTTGGGTCAAATGGCGAACCGGAGGACAGATCCCATGCTTAGGACTTGGACTGATACCCATTACCAACTCAATGATCGCGACTGGCTGTATATTGCCACCCATGAGGAACTAGGTTCAGCGTCCCTAGTCTGTCCTGGTTATACGCGCGACGGTACAGGATTTAGCATTCACTTTACAGCGGCTCACACGGAGACCTTAGAGAAACTGATCGCTGTCCTAAAGATTTTGAAAGCACAACCCCAACCATTATCTACTTATCCTGAACCGGAAAAGACAGTTTCTGTGATTCGCTAAACGCTGATTTTATCCAAATTTTCACAACCTAAATAAACCATGAATAAAACCAACGAAAAACCCACAATTTCTGTATTTGGAAGTAAGCACAAAGAAGCGATTTTAGTGCCGGAAATGCCTATCGCTGTCCGCAATAATTGCCAATCGGGAAAATGGATGATTGGAGATGAAGAATATGGCTCTAAATGCTCGATGACGATTATCAAATTTAGCAAATTTTTTGGCAGTTTAGGGCAAACTAACAACACATTATGGGGACAAATTTGGTTTGTGGCTGAATCGGGAGAACTTCCCCAAGGTGTTGTACTGGTCACCTATATTAAAAGTCGCTCTCTCAGTGATTTTAACCGCTTGGTGGCTTCTGTACAAAGCCAAGGTGTAGAACCCGCTATGGGGATTTTTGTGCCGGAATTTGTCCGCCATTCTGGTCAGAAACCTGATGAAAATGGAGTGGTAAAGCCGATTAATTACTATAGTTTAAAGTGGTCTTGGGTCGAACGTAGTGATTGGTCGATTTTAGAACAGGCGGCGGCGGTTTTAGCTGATGGGGCTAACCTGTCCCGTATGATTGACTTGGAAGGAACCCGACAAATGATCTGTTTGGATAATTTGTCACCTCATGAAGTGGCTTGTTTGATGGCGGCTCATTCCCCCTCAGATCGCGACAATGAGATGATGTTACCTCCGGCTAATGATCAACAAATTCCGGTAGCAGTGTCTTAGGGATTGAATCGGATTGATAGCTTAACTCTCCCCTGACCGAGGGGAGGGTTAGGAAGTGAAAATTTAGAGGATATCTGATGAAAAATGTAGTCCGGTTAACGCGAAAGGATTTGTGGGAACGTCAACTGCTGCAAAACTTGAGTTTAAGCGATCGCCTCCGAAATCATACCCTAGAAGATATCTCTAGTCTATCTGATGATTTGCAACATATTAGTTTTGTGGTAAAATCCATTCAGACAAACTATCAGGCTGTTCTCGAAGAAAATCAACGTTTGAAGTCTTTGCTAATGGGATTAATTGATGGTTGCTATTGATGGGAAGGTAATCGCTGCCCGAATTGTCGCGCCATTTTAGCAACTTTAAACCCTGAGCAACCCGCTATAAGTGAGCAGCCGAAAAACTCAGATCCAAGTATCGCTAAAATCCGGAGATTTGTCGATAACCACGAGGGTTAAGTTGGCAATTTTTGGGTGATTTTATGACTCTAAAATGAGCGAGGTCAAATCATGAGCAAATTAGCATCTTTAGAAACCCAGTCTCAAATTATGGCGGCGTTCTCTAAAATTATTAGCGATCGCCAAAATATAGTTTCCAAGGTAGCGACCAAAGAAGAACAAGCCGAACGGGAAAAACGGAAACAGGTTCTGGAACAAGCGGCGACTTATACGGTTGATAGCTTGGTGAAAGGATTAGCAGATTTACAGCTAGATTTTAGTGGTGTAATCACGGAACTTTCGGAAAAACTAGAAACCGAATCTGCTAAATTAGATGCTATTAAACGCGGCATTAGTATTCAATCTCAGCAACTGGAGGAACTCCAGAAAATCCGGGTGGTGGCTGATGTTTTGCATCTTTTAACCCAAGAACATCAAGAAAAGATGAACTTGCTAGAGACACAAGCGAGCCAACGTCAAGAAAGCCTGGAAAAAGAGATGGCTAGGGAACGGAAGTTATGGGAAAAAGATGAAGAGGACTGGGAAGCTGCTGCGGCTGAATATCAAGAAAATATGGCTAAACATCGTCAGCAGGAAGTGGAGGATTATAATTATAATTTACAGCGCCAGCGACAAATTGAAACTGATCAATATGAGGAGGCGAAGCGTCGCTTAGAACGTGAAATTGAGGAAACTACTAAAGAACATGAGAAAAATTGGCGGGAAAGGGAAAAAGTTTTGAATGCGGAACAGGCTAAATTTGAGAGCGATCGCCAACGGGTGGCTACCTTTGAGGAAGAGTTAAAACAGGCTTTAAATAAAGCGAAAGAAGAGGCGATTCAAGAAGCTACTCGCGAGGCAAAAGTTAAGGCGGATCTGTTGGCTAAGGAATGGGAATCTAATCAACAGGGATATCAATTGCAAGTGGCATCATTAGAAGCAACTATTGAGCGACAAAATGAACAAATCACGAATTTGTCGGCACAATTGCAGGAAACCATGAAACAGGCTCAAGATTTGGCAATGAGGGCGTTTTCTAGTAATCGTAACAATCAATAATTTCGGGAAAATTTAACTAGGAAAAATCGGAGAATAATTATCATGGCAAAAATCAGCGATCGCAACACCAAAGCGGAAATTTTAGCAGCCTATCATGAACTGCAAAAAGAACAGGAATCCCTGAAAGCAGAGGCTAGTAAATCCCCCGCCGCCGCGCCACCGTCGCCACCACCGCCACCCCCAGCAGCTACAGCAGTTAAGACGGTTACACCACCGGCACAACCGCCTAAGTCCAATAAGTCAAAATTGCAATCTACCCTAGATAATTTAACTATACTTCAGTCAAGTTTTGGGGGGGTAATTAGTGAATTATCAGACCAGTTAACGTCAGAAGCTACCCGACTACAAGAATTACAAAATGGGGTAGCAGAGGCGGAACAGCATTTGCTAGAATTGCATAATATTGAGTCAATAAGTGATGATACTTTAGATGTTTTGATTCAGCAGTATCATCAGAGTTTTAAAGAATTTGAGCAGGAATTAAGCGATCGCCGCGAGACTTTAGAACTGGAATGGGAACGACAACAAGCCACCTGGAAGAAGGAAAAAGAAGAACATCAACAGTTAGTTAAAGAACGCAATCAGACGGAGACTAAAAACCGGGAGCGCGACCAGGATACTTATCAATATAACCTGCAACTTGAGCGAGACTTAGACCAAGAACAATATCAACAAAATCAGGCTGAACTTTACAAACAGCTTGAGGAATTTCAACAGGAAAAGCAGCAAGAATGGTTAGAAACAGAAACAGCGATCGCTCAACGGGAACAAGAACATTTAGAAGTTAAAACCAAGGTGGCAGAATTTGAGAAAAACCTGGAAGATGCCATTAAAAAAGGCAAGGAAATGGGGCGGAATATCGGCAATTATCAAGCCAAAATTAAGGCTGATTTATGGGGTAAAGAAGTGGAAGGTCAAAAACAGTTCTACGAACTGCGAGTTAAATCCCTCAGCGAAACGATTAGCAATCAAGAAAATCGCATTCAAAGCATCTCTAAACAACTAGACTCAGCCCTCAAGCAAGTTCAAGATTTAGCGGTTAAGGCGATCGAAGGTTCCTCTAATTCTAATTCATTCCAAGCCATGAAAGAAATCGCCTTAGAACAGGCGAAAAATCAACAAAAGGGTAAATAGTCCCATAGGGGCGGGTTAACTAACATCAATCAACCCGCCTACTGTATGGAAATATAATTGATAATGGTGGGTGAGGGCGGGTTTATTAATCTTCTGGTTGGCAAATATAATTGATAATGGTGGGTGAGGGCGGGTTTATTAATCTTCTGGTTGGCAAATATAATTGACAGCGGAGGCGCGCCCCTACATGATATCGCCTTTTCTTATCAATCATCTGGTGGCTTTAGTTGCCATGGTCTGGCTATAATTGTAGTTATTGTAATAGAGAACAGCCCGATCTTGAGCAGTTAGATAATTAGGGTCATTAAAGGGGACTTGCTGCATGAGTTGGCTGGCGAGTTGCCAATTTTTGCTGATGGTTTCCCAGTCTTGTTGTGATTGAGCAGTTTGGGTCAAATTAGCTGCTTCTGTGGCTTTGCGGACGGCTTCAGCAAAGGGATCTGAATTAACTAGGGGTTCTGTGGGTGGCTCTATCTCTGCTTCTGGTGGGGGTTCTGGGGATGATTCTATCTGTGCTGCTGGTGGGGGTTCTGGGGATGATTCTATCTGTGCTGCTGGTGGGGGTTCTGGGGATGATTCTATCTGTGCTGCTGGTGGGGGTTCTGGGGATGATTCTATCTGTGCTGCTGGTGGGGGTTCGGAATTAATTAGGGGTTCTGTTGTTTGTTGGGTTGTGGTAGCGATTAGGCTTTGGGAATTTGTGACAATATTGTTGACTATAAATTTGATGTATTCTAAGTTCCTATAACTTATGTTCAAGCTAATAATAAGGGTACATGAAACGGCGGCAATGGAGGCAAATTTTAATATTTGTTGGCGAGAAATGTGCTTTCTAATTAAGAATTCTGCCTGATATAAATACAGGGTTGAAATAAAGGAAATCAACATACCTGAACTAACTACTAATTGGGCTGATTCCCAATATCTGAGATGACAATAAGAGCTGTAACTGTAACATTGGTCAGGATAAAAAGGCACAACAACTATCAAAAAGACTAATGTAGCTATACATAAGATAATTACAGCTAGTATGCCTTCCCAAATACTTTGTGAACCTGGATATTTGGAGAATTTGCGAGGTTTTTTCAAAGCGGATTTTATGAAATGATGGCTATATGAAAAAACGGCAATTGCTGAAATTAAGCTACTGGCTAAAATAAATAATGCTAGGTGATGATTATTTGATATGTCATAGATAAAAGAACTCCAAAAACCCCCAAAGCGCGCGAAAATAGTCAAGACCAGAAAAGCCCATAAAAATAAGCCAGTTGTCCTTAACCAGGAACTAGGATAAGGGAACCATCGGGGCCATTTAAAGGGATATGCTGCTGGCTTAGGTGGTTTATGAGGGGGGGTTTGAGTGATGTCAATACATTGAGTCCAGGCGGGGTGAAATTGCGCTAATTCTCGACCTTGAACTACAATGTTGGTAATATTTTGAGGCTGAATTTTACTAATAATTTGTTTAACTAAATCAACGGAATAATCTTGATGAGGAAGTGTTGGAGACTCTAGGGTGATTTCGAGATAATCATTTTTGAGCTGGGTGTAAACGGTGGTATCCTCAAGGGGGAGTAGGTGTTGAATGACGGATGCGATCGCCTCTGGATCACCCAGCCTAGCTTGTTTAATGGAAGGTTGATTTTGCATAGCCCCTGATTGCCTGCTCGATCATCCAATTATAACAAGGTGATGGTGCGGGGTGATCATGGAAGTGGGAAAAAGTGGCTAGAGTAGGCTTTGCATTGTATCCCAAGTCAATCCTCGTTGAATATATTTAGGATTGGCGGGGTCATAGGGACTCAGGAGGCGATCTATCTCCAAAATTTGGGCATGGTCAGGTAAAACGGGAATATCAGGGTCAAAAGCAGTAGGTCGCATGAGAGAACTAGAAAAACCCTTAAAAATGGCAATTTCATCTAATTCTCCGTCAACTGAGACCCGCACGAGCAAAACTTCCCCAGGATGATTTTTGGTGTAATTTTCTAAGGTATCTTGCATGAGACTAATTTCCGGTAGCCGAACGTCCCTGTCTTCCGAGACGAATGACAACAAAATAGGCAAAACATCCGACATAAATTAAGAGGCCGACAATTGCCAAAAAGCCCAAAAATGGGGGATTCCAACCAGGATGAAAAATCTGTTTATACATCCAAGGGGGGTCAAGCCAAATTCTACAGCCGGGGTCAGCCAATAAATTCTCAGCGCTGAAAAAAGCGCAGCGAAGGGAAGGCAGAAAAATGAGGGCCCCGATCGCATTATAAACAGTAATCGCCCATCGCCAACTGGTGAGGGTCAATTTTAAGGGGGAAGGCTGCATATCCTCGATTTCTTCGTTGAGATCGACCCAAAACCATAAACTAACTGGGATGAGGATACGAGAAGCGATCGCACAAATAAAACCTATGGGGATAGCAGCGATCATCAGATAAAGGGTAATCATCAACAGACTAGCGACCCGCCAATAGATAATCAACAGGTGAGTGATAACCTCCAGCTTTTCCACCAGAGCCCAAATAAGTAAAATTAGGGGAAGGATAACCGTAAATATAACCGCGAGTCTGTAATCCATCCAAACCCAAGTCTCCAGACTTGACGGAGTAGCAGCTATGGATATGATGGGGTTTAACATTATATTTTGATAGAGAGTGCTGAGACCGTGCAGGAGCGACCCAAGACCATTTCGGTCAGTTTTCCCAAAACCGAAAAAATATGACCCATTATGGGTCAGGTATGCCCCCTAGCATGGCGATTTAGCCAAGGCTAGGGGAGTTAGGTAAACCAGGGGCAGTTAATCGTCGTAAAGCCGGCACTCTGCGGCTTCTGGGTTATTGTCACAATAAACCTCAAAAGAGCTTTTCTGGGGTTTTTGCTTTTTGTGAGCCGCCGCCGCCTGAACTTCTTCTACAGCATCCCAAGCCGCCGCGCACTCTGGGGAGGTTCCCCCTTGAGTATCGCAGACGTTACGGGCTTCTTCCCGTTCTTTTTCGATGATTTCGTTAATGTCGTTGTTCATATAACCTCTTGTCCAATCTTACAAATTTTACCAAAAGCCTGACCCAATCAACTATGATAGCAGGCAATGATTGAGATAGTTCCCTGCATCAGATAAATTTAGGCTGCCCATAGTTTGTAATAGATCACTCGAAAGCGTCAACCCAAAATCGGAAGTAATCTTTTAATATTTCTCGTAACCCACCATAAATCAAGTGATAGCAACTTTAGGATAATGATAAATACAACAGGACCCATGGAGTGGGTCAGCGCGATTTCCACTCGTCCATCCTTGGAAGCAGCAGTGACGGAGGTAGTTAAAAAATGTCAAGAATCGCTGAAATCGTCGCCGGATCTAGGTTTGGTGTTTATATCTTCGGCGTTTAGCAGTGATTATCCCAGACTCATGCCATTATTAGCGGAACAGCTTTCGGTGCGGGTGCTAATTGGCTGTACAGGTGGCGGTATAGTTGGTATGCAGACGGAAACACAGGTAAAAGAAATCGAGGGTAAACCCGCATTAGGCTTATGTTTAGCCCATCTTCCGGGGGTTGATATTTGTCCTTTTCATCTAACTACCAATGATCTACCTGATTTAGATAACCCCCAGAGGACTGGGTAGAATTGATTGGGGTTCATCCCCAAAATGACCCTCAATTTATTGTGTTGATTGACCCGTTTTATGGGAAGATTAATGATCTCCTACAAGGGTTAGATTATGCCTATCCAGAATCGCCGAAGGTGGGAGGATTAGCTAGTTCTGGGATGATGGGTCGGGCGACGGCTGTATTTTGTAAGGGCGAGATGTACTCTGCTGAAGCTGTGGGAGTGGCCTTAACGGGAAATATTGTCTTAGAAACTATTGTGGCTCAGGGATGTCGTCCCATTGGGGAGCCTTATCGGGTGAGTGAAGGGGAAAGAAATATTATCTTAACGGTGCAGAAATGTTCGGAAACTGATGGTCTGAATATTAACTGTGGCGACGAAGTCGCGCCTTTAGAAGCACTACAGGAATTGATCGCGGAACTGGGGGAAGAAGACCGACAACTGGCTCAAAATTCGTTGTTTGTGGGTGTGGCGCGCGATGAGTTTAAAGCCAATTTAGAATCGGGGGATTTTTTAATTCGTAATTTGATGGGAGTTGACCCCAGAGTGGGGGCTATGGCTATAGGCGATCGCGTTAGACCGGGACAACGCATTCAGTTTCATTTGCGCGATAGTCGCACTTCTGCGGAAGACTTGAAAGGGTTACTAACTCGCCACCAGAAGCTGACAGAAGCTACTACAGAAGTAGCTAAGGAAGGGGCGCTGATGTTTTCCTGTTTGGGACGGGGAGAAAATCTTTATGGCCAGCCAGATTTTGACTCGAATCTATTTCGGGAGTATTTTAAAATACCCCTAACGGGATTTTTCTGTAATGGTGAAATCGGACCCGTGGGAAATGCTACATTTTTGCATGGGTATACTTGTGTTTTTGGCATTTTGCGCCAACGGTAATATTTTGAGATCACATCATGCAAATCAAAAAAGCGTTAGTAACTGGGGCTTCATTCGGTATTGGGGAAGAGTTTGCTAGACAAATAGCCCGCCAAAATAGCGATCTGGTTTTGGTAGCCCGATCGCAAGATAAATTAGAAAAGTTGGCCTCGGAGTTACAATCCCAATACGGGGTAAAAGTCCAGGTAATCAGCCAAGACCTGACGGAAGCGGGCGCGGGACAGGTAATCTTTGACCAGGTGGAGGGGGGACCGGAGACGGTGGATCTGTTGGTAAATAATGCGGGGTTTGGGGACTATGGACCTTTGGATGAGCGATCGCTCGCTAAACAATTGGCAATGGTGCAACTCAATGTTACCGTCCTGGTAGAGTTGACCCATCTATTCCTGGGGGTGATGAAAGCCCGCAGCTTTGGGGCGATCGTCAATGTATCATCGATCGCCGGATATCAAGCCCTACCCTATATGTCTGTATACTCTGCCACGAAAGCCTTTGTGGTCAACTTTAGTCAGGCTATATGGGCGGAAAATCAGGATACAGGGGTGCGGATTTTATGCCTTTGTCCTGGCCCGACAGAATCGAATTTTTTTGAAAATGCCGAATTTCCCCAGTCCATGAAAGGCTCTGGTAACAATTATGCCAGCGCCGCCGAAGTGGTGAAGGAAACCCTCTCTACCTTAGACAAAAAAGACTCTACCCTGGTGACGGGAGGTATCCCTAATCAGATTATTGTCAACTTACCACGGTTAATGCCCAGAGATACCATAGCCAGTTTGGTAGAAAAGCAATTCCGACCCAAAGGGTAGCTTTCCCTTCTGTTTAGCCTAATTTATCAATTCAATAAGCTGTGGTAGATGTTTTCTGCAACAATGGTTTGTTAAACCGTTTGCGCTTTGTGCAAATCGGAGCAGATTTCAAAAAAACAATTTTGGTTATGAAGCGTTATCGTTCAATTTTGGCTTGTGTTTTGGCATTTGTAACCGCCTTCGTGGTAGGTTGCAGTTCTCCTGTGGCGGTGGAACCTCCCAGCTATAGCAGTATTCAGCTTGAAAAAATCCAGGAGTATAAATCTAATATCGTGGCTATACGCGATCGCTCCACCACAGAACTGGTTAGTTATATCCAAAAGGGTGACTGGATCAATATCGATAATTTTGCCCACGGTCCCTTTGGTACTGTACTTCAGGAAATGAACTATGTAGTTCGGAACCTACTTCCCAATGAACAACCAGAAGCCCGCAAATTGTCCCGCGAGGTGTTTGAGCATTTACAGGATATGAGTGAGGCGGCGGCTAAAGCCGATCGCCAACAGGCGGCTATCAGCTATCAGGAAGCCCTGAAAGACCTAGATTTGTTTTTGAGCAAATTTCCCCAAGTTTAGGGAATAGGCAGTTAGGGAAGGCGAGGCGCGTGGCTTATGACTAGGGTTGTGATTGTCGGGTGTGGCAT
Source organism: Arthrospira sp. PCC 9108 (assembly GCA_016745315.1). GTDB lineage: Bacteria > Cyanobacteriota > Cyanobacteriia > Cyanobacteriales > Microcoleaceae > Limnospira > Limnospira platensis. Next base: position 6,297,671 of record CP066886.1, on the reverse strand, counting down.
TATCGGGGCGGCGATCGCCTACGAACTTAGTCTGGTGTCGGGGTTAACCGTCACGGTGGTAGATCGTCATCCACCCGCTACCCAGTCAACCGCCGCCGCTTTGGGGGTATTAATGGGGGTCATTAGTCACAAAACCAAGGGGCGGGCTTGGGCTTTACGGCGCGAGAGTATGGCACGCTATGAAACCCTAATTCCTGAATTGGAAGCCTGTAATGGGTATGCCATTCCTTTTAACCGCCAAGGGATTTTGATGTTAGGGTTTGAGGGGGAAAATTGGCATCGTTGGCAAGAATTAGCTACTATCCGCCGTGAACAAGGTTTTCACCTGGAGTTAATGGATCAGCCAACTGTGCGATCGCATTATCCCCAGATTAATTGTGAGCGAGTCACGGGGGCGATATATTCCCCAAGCGATCGTCAAGTGAACCCCACAACCATAACTAAAGCCCTAGTAGCCGCCGCCCAAAAAAATGGGGCTAAATTTAACTTTGGTGTTAATGTCGAGGGCTGGGAAATTACCCAGTTGGGTCATGGTCAGAAACTCTGTCAGCGCCTAAATACTGCCTCTGGAAGCCTTCCGGCTGACTGGGTGGTGGTGGCAGCGGGTTTGGGGAGTACACCCCTACTCCAGAGCCAATCTCTGCCCTCTGGGGTAACAATTAAACCCGTCCTCGGACAAGCCCTCAAATTGCGCTGTGGTGAACCTTTGGGGGGTAATCATCCCCAACCTGTGATTACTGGGGATGATGTGCATATTGTACCTTTGGGGGGTGCTGAATATTGGGTGGGTGCAACGGTGGAATTTCCAGACCCCAGCGGGGAAGTCCAACCGCAACCACAACAACTTGATTCTATTCTCCAAGGGGCGATCGCTATTTGTCCCGCCCTCGCCCAAGGGGAAATTATCCACCAATGGCATGGGTTAAGGCCTCGTCCAGAAGGTAGACCCGCCCCGGTTATCGGTCCTTTGGCGGGTTTTGCTAATGTCCTACTCGCTACGGGACACTACCGCAACGGGGTGTTATTAGCCCCAGCAACCGCCTTAGAAATACGTCAGATGATTAGTGGTAGCATTTAGACCGCCAAAAACTCTTTAATGACTTCCCGACTGAGATCTTCAGTTAAGCCAGAGGCAACTATTCCGCCTTTTTGCATGGCATAATAGCGATCGGCTTGGCGGACAAAGTGTAAATGCTGTTCCACCAATAACACAGAAATTCCCCTAGTTTCAATAATCCGCCGCACCGCTGCTTCAATTTCTAGGATAATTGAAGGTTGAATGCCCTCTGTGGGTTCATCTAAGACTAATAGACGCGGCTTTCCCATTAACGCCCTGGCGATCGCTAATTGTTGCTGCTGACCACCGCTAAGGTCTCCCCCCATACGAGACAGCATAGTTTTTAACACTGGGAATAAATCAAAAATATCCTCTGGTATTTCTCTTTTCCCTCTCCCGGCTTTCCCAGAGGCTTCCAAGCCTAACAGGAGATTTTCCTGCACCGTGACGCGGGGGATAATTTCTCGCCCTTGGGGAACATAACCAATGCCTAATTTAGCCCGTTTGTGGGTGGGAATTTGGGTAATGGGAACATCCGCAAATTTCACCTGTCCGGTGCGAGGTTTGAGTAGTCCCATGATGGTTTTTAATAAGGTAGTTTTTCCCACACCATTACGACCAATTAGACAAACCATCTCCCCCACCGGAACACTTAAATCAACATCCCGTAAAATGTGGCTTTCTCCGTAATAAACATTCACACCAGAAACCTGTAACATGAGGTTTGATGGGATGATATGGGGTTGGATATCGGCTTGAGTTGATGTCATTTTACTTACTCCTCCTTTCCTAAATAAACCTCAATCACTCTGGGGTCATTTTGCACCTGATCCATATTTCCCTCAAACAAAACTGAGCCCTGGTGTAATACTGTCACCTGACGCGCTATTTGTCGGACAAATTCCATGTCATGTTCAATCACAATAATTGAGTGACTTTCCGCTAAGGCTAACAATAAATTACCGACGTTTTCCGTTTCCTCATCAGTTAGTCCCGCCACGGGTTCATCAACTAATAATAAATCGGGGGACTGCGCCACTAGCATACCAATTTCTAGGCGCTGCTTTTCACCGTGGGCTAAAAATTCGGCTTTTAATTCGGCTTTGGCTGCTAAACCCACCGTTTCCAACAGTCCCGCCACGGTTCGTTTTTCTCCAGAAATAGGGCGACGAAATAGGGTAGGAAACACATTTTTATTTTGATTAACCACCAGATCCAAGTTTTCGGCTACGGTCAAATTTAGATAAACTCTGGGAGTCTGAAACTTGCGACCAATTCCTAGCCGAGCGATTTTATATTCCGGGATATTGCCTAAATTCCGACCCTTAAATATAACTTGTCCTTGGGTAGGTTGCACTTTTCCGGTGATGGTATCTAAAAAGGTAGTTTTTCCCGCACCATTAGGGCCGATAATTACCCGCAATTCCCCAGTTTTCATGCTAAAGTTAAGGTTATTGAGGGCTTTAAAACCATCAAAATTTACGGTAACATTTTCGATTTCTAAGATATTCATGACCAGTCAATTAATCAACTCAATATTAACTCTCAAGTTCTTCGCGTTCTAATTGCAATTCGGGGTCTTCTTCTAGTTGAGGATAGGTCATGATAGGCTGTCGTAAACCTAAGAGCGATCGCATATATTCCCAACCATCTGTTCGTAACCATCCCACTATACCACTAGGGAGAACTGTCACCACAATTAAGAATAATGCCCCTTGAAAAAATAGCCAAACTTGGGGGAATTGTTCACTGAGGAAGGTTTGACCGAGGCGCACTAATACAGTTCCCAAAATCGCCCCAACCAGGGTAGCCCTACCGCCAACGGCTACCCAAATCACCATTTCAATAGAAAAGGCTACCTCCATAAAACTAGGGGTGATAATACCACTTTGAACAGTATATAATGCTCCAGAAATTCCGGCGATCGCCCCCGAAATCGCAAAGACCAAAACCTTAAACCCGGTGGGGTCATAGCCAGAAAATCTCACCCGATTTTCATCGTCTCGAATGGCTACTAATAAACGCCCAAACCTCCCACTGGTCAGCCACCGACACAGTAAATAAATTAAGATCATCAACAGAATCGACAATTCATAAAATACCAGTTGGGCGGCGGGGGAACCCGCCTGAGTCCCAAAAATCATAGTGGTATCTGTTTTGAGTCCATTGGTGCCGTTAATATATTTTTGTTGACCGTTAAACAGATGAAAAAATACCAGCAAAGCCGCCTGAGTGAGGATGGAAAAGTAAACCCCTTTAATGCGGTTACGAAATACCAAATATCCCAAGATTGCCGCCACGATACCGGGAATTAAAAAGATGGCAACTAGGGTAAACGGAAACGAATAAAATGGTTCCCAAAACCAGGGAAGGTTTTCGACTCCATACAGCATAAAAAAGTCGGGAATTTGACCTTCTGGAAGCTGTAACTGTAAATACATGGCTAGGGCGTATCCTCCCAGGCTAAAAAAGATGCCATGTCCTAAACTTAGCAGTCCTGTATATCCCCAGATTAAATCAATCCCGAGGGCGACAATACATAGGGATAAGAAACGCCCCAATAGCTTTAATCTGAAGACTGGCAAAGCTAAAGGCATAATCACACCTAAAATAATGGCGATCGCTATAATTACCACAATTTCAATGAGTCGCTGTTGTTGCTTCTGTTTTTGTTGGGCGATCCTACCGATTTCCTGATTCATATATATGACCCAATTAACCTTAATTAACCATGGATAAAATGTTGATTTTTCAAGTGTTCGCAAATCCCCATCTACAACTCAGCAGTTCTGCCTTTAGGCGGGAAAATGCCAGCAGGTTTAATTTGCAAAAAGGCAATAATTAGCGCAAAGACTAACACCTTAGACATACTGGTTGTGGCAAAGAAACTCAAGAAATCGACCACAGGCTGTAGAACATCCACAGAGGATAATAAGAACGCCAATGTTCCCGAACCAATCAAATAAATTAAGCTGCCTATAGCTAAAGCGGCTAACACCGTCCCCAGCAAATTTCCCACCCCACCAACTACCACGACCATAAAGGTATCAACGATATAATTTTGTCCGGTATTCGGTCCGACTGAACCCAATAAAGTAATCGCACAACCTGCCACCCCAGCCAGTCCCGAACCCATAGCAAATGTCAAAGCATCAACCTGGTCTGTAGGGATACCCAAACAAGCACTCATTTGGCGATTTTGAGTTACTGACCTAATCCTTAAACCCCAATTAGAGCGATTAAGAAATAGGTAAATCAACCCCAAACATACCAACCCCAGAATAATAATAAATACCCGCGCATAAGGAACTTGAAAATTCCCTAGGGCGAACCCTCCTCGTAACCAAGCGGGGGCGGTCACATCGACATTTCGGGCGCTAAACCAGGGTCTGGTCAAAACTTGCCCTGCTAAGTTACCCATCAGAATACTAGCAGTTGTAGAAATTCCGATAGATAAGACTAACAAAACTGCCCTCGCCCACTTGCGAATTTTCTCCCAGTCCTGGCGACGCTTAACGAAGAATAAGCCCCCAAAAAACAAGAGGGAAAATAAGCCCAAACCGATTACCATTTGCCAGTTGACACTACGGACAAATTGGCGTAAAATTAGACTAACCCCCCAGGTGGCTAATAAGGTTTCTAAGGGTCGCCCATATAGGTATCGAATCACGCCTCTTTCTAATAATAATCCGACTAAAGCGGCGACAATGAAGGCAACGGGAATAGCCAAGAATATATAGAAATTAAACAGGGGTTCTCCCAGGGGTCTAAACATATTCTGCACGACAAAGGTGGCATAAGCACCCAGCATCATTAACTCCCCGTGGGCGAGATTAATTACCCCCATTAATCCAAAGGTGATTGAGAGTCCTAAAGCGGCGAGGAGTAAGACGGAACCGATACTGATGCCATTAAAAAAAGCGATCGCAAGTTCTTGCATTTTTCAAGATTTAAATAACATAGATTCAGGCTATTTAAGAAAGGGCAACCCTTCCGAGTTGCCCCTAATTTGGGAAGGTTTAAACCCCTTCCATTCGGAATCTTTCACCACGGGCGGGGTCAGTCCAATCGCAGGCATAACCCCTGGTGCTAGGAACATACTGATTCCAGGCTAATGGTTCAACCGGACCATCAGAAGACCAGATAATATCAAATAAACCATCATCACGGACTTGACCAATTCTCACAGTCTTAGATAAGTGATGATTAGGATTAATAGTTACTAACCCATGGGGGGCTTGTAATTGCTGACCTATTGCCGCCGCCCTAACGGCTTCTAAATCGTCCGCTGTCCCCGCTTGTTCAACTGCTTGTTTCCACAGATAAACCATAGTATAAGCAGCCTCCATGGGGTCATTAGTAACCCGGTCTTGACCATGTTTAGCCTTAAATGCCTCCACCCAAGTCTGATTTTCTGGGGTCTCTACAGTTTGAAAATAGTTCCAAGAGGCATAATGTCCAATTAGGAACTCTCGGCCGATTTGTTGCACTTCCTCTTCAGCGATACTCACGGACATGACCGGGTATAAATCCGGTGTTAATCCTGAACCCTGTAGCTGTTTAAAGAAAGCGACATTACTATCACCATTTAGGCTATTAAAAATCACGCCTCCGTTGGGCAATGCCTGCCTAATCTTGGTAATAATTCCGGTAACTTCTGTATTTCCTAAAGGTAGATAATCTTCGTCTACGGTAGTGCCACCTTTAGCCCTAAGCTGTTCTTTAATGATGGTGTTTGCTGTGCGGGGGAACACATAGTCAGACCCGACCAAAAAGAACTCTCGACCTTTATTTTCTAATAGCCAATCGACGGCTGGTTCGATTTGTTGATTGGGTGCAGCCCCAGTGTAAAAAATATTCCGAGAACATTCCTGCCCTTCGTATTGCACGGGATACCATAACATATGGTTTCGGGATTCAAACACATCTTTAACTGCTTTCCGACTGGCAGAAGTCCAGCAACCAAAAACGGTAACCACTTGGTCTTGGTCAATGAGTTTTTCGGCCTTTTCGGCAAAGGTCGGCCAGTCAGAAGCGCCATCTTCAACTACTGCTTCAATCTGTTTTCCTAACACTCCTCCGGCTGCATTTATTTCAGCGATCGCCATTTGTTCGGCTTCCACAACCGTGGTTTCACTAATTGCCATAGTTCCACTTAAAGAGTGGAGAATACCGACCTTAATCGTATCGCCGCTGCCACTTCCAGGAGTCCCAGTTGTGGCATCTTCCGAGGGGGAACCACAGGCTTTTAATAGTACACTAGCACCCAAGGTAGCCGACCCATACAATAAAAACTTGCGTCGCCCTAATCTTCTGTTTATCATATCAATTTTACCAGTTGTAACGGGAACTAATCGAAGCAGGAAATTATCACAAGTTTGACAATTTCTTTTTAATTACTAGCCAATTTCCGAGAGTTGATGCTACTTGAGTAAATTTAAGACCAATTACATACCACCAAGGTTAGTTTTACCATGGATAAATCTACTCAAGCCCATAGACTTAATTAAGCATTTACCCTTAGCTAACTTGGTGAGAGAGAAATGGTCTTAACTTTTAGTTAACTTTAAGGCTAGTGGTGTATCCTAGGCTAAGTCAACCCCAAAAAATGTAGCTATTAATACAGTTTTCCGGTCAAAAGTGAGCATTGGGGGCTAATCATCAGTTATGGAGGTTAATAACTATATGTGACCTGAATATGATATCATAGAAAAATTTTGTTTCTGGTTGTGGAAATTTTAAGCTAAACAGCGATCGCATGAATTTTGAATGGTTGAGTATTGCCATGTTTATCGTGGCTTTAATAGTGTTAGCATTAGGCTATCCAGTGGCTTTTTCCTTGGGTGGTGTCGCCCTAATTTTCACCCTAATTGGCATAATTTTCGGAGTATTTGATCCCATTTTATGGTCAGCCATGCCACAGCAGATATTTGGGATTATGAACAATTTTACACTGCTGGCAATTCCCTATTTTATTTTCCTAGGTTCAATGCTAGAAAAAACTGGCATAGCCGAAAACCTGTTAGAAACCATGGGAATATTATTCGGAAGAATGCGGGGAGGATTAGCGATCGCCGTTATCATAGTAGGAGGACTCCTAGCCGCCACCACGGGAGTAGTCGCCGCCACCGTCATAGCTATGGGTTTAATTTCCCTGCCCACCATGCTACGCTACAGCTATAATAAAAGACTCGCCACCGGAGTAATTGTAGCATCAGGAACCCTAGGGCAAATTATCCCGCCCAGTGTAGTTTTAGTAGTCTTAGGAGATCAACTAGGAGTTTCCGTCGGCAACCTATTTATTGCCTCAGTAATTCCCGGACTATTAATGACTACCGCCTTTATTATTCATGTGGCGATCGCCTCCTGGTTACGCCCTGATATCGCCCCCGCCTTACCCACAGAAGTCCTCACAGCACCCGGTCTCAAACAGCGAGTCATCAAAGTATTAATTCCGCCCATATTACTGATTTTGTTAATCTTGGGAAGTATATTTTTTGGCATAGCCACACCCACAGAAGCCGGAGCCGTGGGATGTGTAGGATCAATTATCCTAGCCGCTTTTAACCGTCAACTGACCAAGGATAACCTATATCGCGCCTGTGATGCCACCCTACGAACCACCAGTATGGTAATATTTATCCTGATAGGTTCACGAGCTTTTAGTTTAGTGTTTCGGGGACTAGGGGGAGATAACATAGTTAAAGATATGTTTCTCAATCTTCCTGGCGGTCAAATCGGCTTTTTGATCATCTCAATGTTAATCGTATTTCTGTTGGGATTTTTTATCGATTTTTTCGAGATAGTCTTTATTGTAGTTCCCCTTTTACTGCCCATTGCTCAAAGCTATAATATGGATTTAGTCTGGTTTGGGGTAGTATTAGGCGCTAATTTACAAACATCCTTCCTCACCCCTCCCTTTGGCTTTGCTCTATTTTACCTACGAGGTGTGGCTCCTGCGTCTATCAGCACCGAAGACATTTATCACGGTGTGATTCCATTCATCACCCTACAGCTTATCGTTTTAGGGTTGATAGTCGTCTTTCCCTCCCTGGTCAACTTTTTGCCAGATCTCGCTCAGAACATCGGCCGTTAGAATAGATACAGTTAGCGACATTACTTATTTGTGCGATTAGATAATCATTATGGCGAAACCCACTCAGGAACAGTTACAACAAGAACTCGAGCAAACTAAATCCGAATTGCGTGATGTTTGGGAGGAATTAGAACGAGTCCAGTCTCAGTTTGAACAGGTATCCGGGGAACTCCAACAGGCTCAGACCCAAATTCCACAGCAGGAAACAGCCTCTGATACTAACTGTCAACAGGAATTAGAAGCGCTCCGGTCTCAGTTAAATCAGGTTTTGGCGGAATTGGAGCAGGCTAAGACTCAAATTCACCAGCAGGAAGCGGAAAAAGCACAACTGGAGTCCCTACAACAAGAGCTACAGACTACTCAAGATAGTTTGAACACGACTCGCACCCAGTTAGACCAGGTTCAGGCTCAAATTCAGCAGGGGGAAACGGACAAGGCGGAACTGGAGTCGGTCAAACAGCAGTTACAGGAAGCTCAAGCCAAGCTAACTAGCACTACTGAGGAGTTAGAAAAGGCTAAGACTCAAATTCAGGAGGCACAAGGGTCAAAAGCACAACTGGAGTCGGTCAAACAGCAGTTACAGGAAACTCAAGCCAAGCTAACTAGCACTACTGAGGAGTTAGAAAAGGTCAACTGTCAGTTTGATGAGGTATTGGGGGAATTTGAGGAAACTCATTTTAAGTTACATCAAATTCAGCAGGAAACAGCCTCGGATACGGAGAGCAAGCAAGAATTGGAACGGGAGCTCAATTCTCAGTTAAATCAGGTTTTGGGGGAATTGGAACAGGCTAAGACTCAAATTCAGGAGGCGCAAGGGTCAAAAGCACAACTGGAGTCGGTCAAACAGCAGTTACAGGAAACTCAAGCCAAGCTAACTAGCACTACTGAGGAGCTAGAAAAGGCTAAGGCTCAAATTCAGCAGCAGGAAGCAGATAAAGCGGAACTGGAGTCGCTACAAAAAGAGTTACAGACTATTCAAGGTCAGCTAACCAGCGCCACTGAACAGTTAGACCTGCTTCAGTGTCAGTTTGATGAGGTATTGGGGGAACTGGAACAGGCTCATATTCAGGCTCAACAGGCGCAACAGGAAAAAGCACAACTGGAGTCTGTTCAACAGGAGTTACAGGAAACTAAAGAGAAATTTACGAGCATTCAGCAGGAGTTACAGCAGGGTCAGTTGAAGTTTGATGAGGTATTGGAGGAACTAGAAAAGGCTCATATTCAGGTTCAACAGGCGCAAGGGTCAAAAGCACAACTGGGGTCTGTCCAACAGGAGTTACAGGAAACTAAAGACAAGCTGAATAATAAGACTGAGGAGTTGAAACAGGCTCAGTTTATGCAAAAAGAAGCGGCTGAGGAAGTTGATAAGACTAAGGCTCAGTTACACGAGGCGCGACAAAATCTGCAAACACTGCGATCGCAAAAAGAGGAGACGGAGGGACTTTTGCAGAAGTGTCACGCTCAACTTCAGGAAACTATGGAGGTATTAGAGTCCTCCCACAGTCAACACAAACAGACTCAAGGGGAATTGGAACAATTGCGATCGCAAAAAGAGGAGACGGAGGGACTTTTGCAGAAGTGTCACGCTCAACTTCAGGAAACTATGGAGGTATTAGAGTCCTCCCATAGTAAATACAAACAGACTCAAGAGGAATTGGAACAATTGCGATCGCAAAAAGAGGAGACGGAGGGACTTTTAGAGAAGTGTCACGCTCAACTTCAGGAAACCATGCAGGTATTAGAGTCCTCCCATAGTAAATACAAACAGACTCAAGAGGAGTTGGAACAATTGCGATCGCAACTACAAGAAAAGGAACAGGAATTCACAAATTATCCGGTTCAAGCCTCACCAGTTCCAGCTTCCCCCCCAGCACCTGTAGCAGTAGCAGCAATGGAGTGGGAAACCTTTTAACTAACATTATAGCATCTGCCAGGACTATATTGGGGGCTACCAAATATCCTGGCGGGTTCCGAGTTAATTTAAGTCATCAGAAATCAGTTATTCCTATTCCTGTACCCAAACAGATACAGAACCCCCGTCACAGGAAAAGTGACCCCATCCCCATTCATTGGTATAAACAGGTTCTTTGATGTGTTCTGTCAGGTCAATAAATTTAGCATTAGGTTTACCAACTTCCATCCATTTTTGACCAGGAATGTTATCACTCATAATCACAGCTATACCTTGGGGGTGTTCTTCATCACCTAAACGAGTCCAACCGATGACATTGTAGTTGTCGAAGTAATCGTATTGTTCCCCGTAGGAGTAATTATGTCGCGCATATAATAACTTATCAATTATCCAACGGTGGGAGGGTAAAACAATTTTATAACTGTTACCATCTCTGCCATAATCTTCGTATTCTGCGCCATAATAGTCAGCATAGAAAATACAGGGATAACCTTCTCGTCGCAGCAGAATAATCGCATAAGCCAACGGTTTAAACCAAGGTTCAACGGGTGCTTCTAAGGATTGTAAAGGTTGAGAATCATGATTTTCTACAAAGGTGACCGCATTAATGGGGCGTTCCTGCATAAAAGTGCGATCGAGAATAGTTCTCATGTCGAAGTTACCCCCCGACTTACTGGCATAATAAAACTTATAGTGTAGGGGAACATCAAACACAGACATTCGACCGCCAACTGTATCTACATACCAATGAAGAGTATCAAGGTCATTGTACCAATATTTACCTACCATAAACAAGTCTTTACCGACGTGATTTTCTAGGGTTTCTATCCATTGTGGGAAAAACCAAGCCGAAATATGTTTAATCGCATCAAGGCGGAAACCATTAACTCCTGTGGTATCCAGATACCATTTAGCCCAGTTAGTGATTTCGTCTCTAACTTCTCGATTTTGGAAATCGAGATCACAACCCATTAAATAGTTAAAATTCCCCTTTTCCAAGGACACATAATCATCAAAAACCTTACCTTCAAACAGATAAATGGTTGAGGAATCTTTAGTAAAGTCATCATAATCAACCGCATCAAAATGCCACCAATGCCATTGAAAATCAGAATGTTTGCCTTGACGACCAGGGAAAGTAAAATGAGTATAGGCTTTAATATCTCGCATTTCCCCAATTGGATGAATCCGATTATTCATAGCAAAAGGAGTAGCTTTAACCACCTCAGTTTCATCGCCTCCCATTCTATGATTAACTACAATATCAGCGTAAACTTGAATGCCAGCATTTTGGGCAGCATGAATGGCATCTAAATACTGTTGGCGATCGCCATATTTTGTCCGCACAGAGCCCTTTTGATCAAACTCCCCCAGATCATATAAATCATAGACCCCATAGCCTACATCATATTTTCCGGCTTGACCCTTATAAGCAGGAGGAAGCCAGAGGGCGGTAATACCAGCATCGGCTAATTCTTGGGCGTTTTCTTTAAGTTGATTCCATAAAATCAAATCGGGATCGATGTACCAATGGAAGTATTGCATCATTACGCCATTAATCATCTAAATTGCTCCTGTCTGAGTCCCAAAAAATATATTTTAATTATAGGATGCTTTTCCGAAAGCGATAACAATACCAGACAAAGCGCCAAGTTCTAGGCTGGTGTCAGCACCAGGGAGAGAAGAACGTCCAACCCGATGACTTTCCCCTAATAATGGCTGAGGTGGGGGCGGCTAACATAATCTCAAGCTAAACTATACAGTAATGGTTAGATTAAAAGATACGGCAACAGCAAAGGTAAATCTGAATATGAAAAGTTCCTGGATCAGCAGATTGGGACAACCAGTTAAATCATCAGCCATGTCCAAAAAGCATTTGTGGCGGATTTTGGGGGGTTGGGTGATTTCCCAAAGTATCCTTTTGGGGACTCCAGCTTTGGCTAATCGTGATTCTGGGTCGATGAGTTATACAGACTTGTTGCAGAAAATCGAAGCGGGACAGGTCATGAGAATTCAAGAAGACCCATCACGACAAGTTGCTAAAGTCACATTCACAGACGAAGCCAATCAACAACAGATTAGGTTTGTGGCACTATTTGACCATAACCCGGAACTGATGGCGGCGCTGCGGGCAAACCCGGTAGACTATGAGGTAAGGCCTTCGGCAGACAATAGCGCGGCTATGGGTTTAGTGGTCAATGTTTTGGTGATTGTGGCGGTCTTAGCTTTTCTGCTGATGATTCTGCGGCGGTCTTCCCAGTCTTCGGGAAATGCTATGAATTTTGGTAAATCTAAGGCTAGGTTCCAAATGGAAGCGAAAACCGGGATTCTGTTTGATGATGTGGCTGGTATTGAAGAAGCTAAGGAAGAATTGCAAGAGGTGGTCACATTCCTAAAATCCCCGGAAAAGTTTACTGCCATTGGTGCGAAAATTCCTAGGGGAGTGCTATTGGTGGGACCCCCTGGAACGGGAAAGACCCTGTTAGCTAAGGCTGTAGCGGGGGAGGCGGGAGTTCCGTTTTTTAGCATTTCTGGGTCGGAATTTGTGGAGATGTTTGTGGGGGTAGGCGCATCCCGGGTGCGGGATCTTTTTAAGAAGGCTAAGGATAATTCCCCCTGTCTGATTTTTATTGATGAAATTGATGCTGTCGGTCGCCAACGGGGGGCGGGAATTGGCGGCGGTAATGATGAACGGGAACAGACCCTTAACCAATTACTGACGGAAATGGATGGATTTGAGGGTAATCCGGGTATTATTGTGATTGCAGCCACTAATCGCCCTGATGTGTTGGATGCAGCCCTATTGCGTCCGGGACGGTTTGACCGACAGGTGATTGTTGATTTACCTGGTTACAATGGCCGTTTAGGGATTTTACAGGTTCATGCGCGCAATAAAAAGCTGGCTGATGATGTTTCCCTAGAGGCGATCGCCCGCAGAACACCGGGATTAGCAGGGGCGGATCTGGCTAATTTGCTTAATGAAGCGGCGATTTTAACGGCCAGACGACGCAAGGAAGCGATTACTCTGTTAGAAATTGATGATGCTATTGACCGGATAACTATTGGTTTGGCTTTAACTCCCCTTCTCGACAGCAAGAAAAAGCGACTGATTGCTTATCATGAGGTGGGACACGCTTTGCTGATGACTCTGTTGAAAAATTCTGATCCTCTTAATAAGGTGACAATTATTCCCCGCTCTGGAGGAATTGGCGGTTTCGCTCAACAGATGTTTAATGAGGATATGGTTGATAGTGGTCTGTATACCCGCGCTTGGTTGATTGATCAAATTACTATTGCTTTGGGGGGAAGGGCTGCTGAACAGGAGGTTTTTGGTGAAGCAGAGGTGACTATTGGCGCTAGTAATGATATCCAGGTGGTCAGTAATTTGGCGCGGGAAATGGTGACTCGTTACGGGATGTCGGATTTGGGATTGGTGGCTTTGGAAAGTCCCGGAGAACAGGTATTCTTGGGGCGCGGCTTTCCTAGTCAATCGGAGTATTCTGAGGAAGTGGCGACTAAGATTGATCATCAAATTAGAGCGATCGCTTTTCGCTGTTATGAGCAAGCTCGCCGCCTTATCCGTGATCACCGAGTTTTGCTAGATCGGTTGGTAGGACTTCTCCTGGAAAAGGAAACCATTGAGGGGGATGAGTTCCGCCGCCTGGTGTCGGAATATACTCCTCTTCCTGAAAATCAAATGGCGATTAGTCTCACCAAATAAGCTACATATCAACTACAAAACAGTTGTTAGGAGGCGGTAGGGGGGAGTTTAAACCCCTCCCCCACCCGCCCTTAGTCATTCATCTATGCTGGCTGTGGAACACCTGTCGGGGCGGCACATTTTTCGCCCCAACAAATCTCTATGACTACCGCCACCTTGACAAGCGATCGCCATATTCTTCTCTTCTGATTTTTGACAAGAATTGGGTTGATTTTACACTAAAACCGTTTCCTGTTTTTTGACTGAAAATTCAGCGGAATAACTGTAGTCAATATTTAGCCAAAACTCCCCACTAATAGAGCCCCTGGTCTCAATTTGAATGGGGCGGATTGTAGCTGTAGGGACAGGTTCAATATCTGGGTTATAGGGGTCGATATCGCCAAAATAAATTGGGGTATTTGGCTGTAAGAGAATCGGGGGAATTTCGTCAGGTAAATTAGGTACAGGAGTCCGTTCATCAATGGTGACGGCGGACAGAAACACGGTCACATCCCGAAAGGTGATGTTACTGTACTTATTGGTAACAGCGATCGCCACAGTTTCCACCTGATTTTCACCTAGGCTAGGCTGAGGACAAATCAACTCAAAAGAGGGAGAATATTTATCTATTCCCAGGTAAGATTCTGGCGTAAAACTCGCCGCCACCACCGATAATAAAGCCGACGACCAACCCTGATCATCTAGGGGATGAATAAATGATAATCCCCCCGTTTGTTCGCTGATGGCTACATTATCTCCCGCAGATTTCCGATAACTGTGAACTCTGACTAATGCTGACTTAGCCGCAGCGATCGCTTTTTCCCACTGGTCTAAATCTAGTGATTCATTATCTAATGAAATCCCCAATTCTCCCAGATAAAAAATCGCCCTATTTGCGCCTAAACGCCAGTCAAAGTGATTACATGCATCGGCGATCGCTCCCGCACCATCCCCCCTCGCTGGGTCATTCCTTCCATTGCTACGGCTAACCTTTAACCCAGTCAATTCCGACTCATTTACCCCAGAATTAATCAAATAATTACGCAGGGTACGACTAAAGGGGGTTCCGTGCCAAATTCCCTCTATTCCTAACCAGGTAATCTCCAAATCACAGGGGTAGCTTTCCGTGACATTTTCTATCACCTGTTCCGCCACATTACTGATAGTAGCAGCATCATCGCGCAGTGATGAACTGGTATCGATAATTACTACCAAGTCCACTTTATTGATTGTATTTTTCTGACTCATATTGTCATCCTATTACCGCTATTTTTTGCCAGGATTTTACGGTTGATTATCTCCACCATTATTAACCGCAAATTTTAAGCGATCGCGACCTCGACCACTCACCAAAACTCGACCCGAGTATTCTAGTTTAACCCCCTCTATTTTAGCCGGTTCATATCCAGAATCTAGGGGAATTTCTGCCGTCAGCTTAGACGGTTCACTATCCTTAACGGGTAAGTTTCCCAAAGAGAGAAATTCTCCCTCTTCCAGAACTTGGAGCCTTTCACCTTCTGAACTAATTACCTCGGCTTCAACTACCCGGAAATCCAGAACATCTGCATTCAGATAACTATTGGTCACTTCTAGGCATAATTTCGACCTATCCTCGGAAGTAGTGACAGCAAAATTTAAACCATCTAAACTGTCGGGAAGTTCCGCCACCAAAGCCTGAGTGTTTCCAGTCTTCTGGGAAGTTTTCTTAACCCCAGATACCGGAGTTTCCCAGACCGTTTCTGATACCGAGACACCCGCCACCAATTTTAACTCATAAATACGATGCTTACCCTTACCTTTAGCAGTCGTTAAAGTTATCGTATGTTCACCTTGACTAAGGCTTCCTAGTCGTAGTTCAGTTTGACGTTTCTGATTTTCTCCCGCACCCCAAATGCGGATTAATAGGATACCGTCTAGGAATAACCAATCCTCTCCTGAACCATCGCGATGGTAAAATAAAGTTAGTTCCCCTTCTTGATAATTCCTAGAGAGTTGGAAGTGAATATTCAGGCGATCTGTTGATGCCACTCCCGGTGGTTTTTCAGCATCAGGAGCAGTTATAATTGTCGGTAAACTCGGAGATTGAATCGGGTCAGCATCACTACCGATATCATAGTTATATTCGGGAGTCCACACACCCAGGGAAGAAACCTTTAGCCGTTTGGAAGATGTGCCAATTTGCCATAAAACCCCTGGGTCATATTTGGCAATATCAGAAGTTATATTAACCTGACTTTCTGGGGTAAGTTTATCCTCTAAATCCCTAGCGTTTAACAGGGGTTCCACGAAAGCATCAGCTTGTTCAAAGCCTACCGATATCAGGTGGTTAATCAAACTAGGATGGCGGTCAAATTTAGAGGCATAGTCTAATCCTTCTAAATGCGATCGCTTAATTTCTAACTGGCGAATTTTTACCGGACTAATTCCCGCCATCTCTCCATTTAAAAACCCCTTTTGTAACCAGCGATTAGTTTTTTCGATAAACTCTAAACTTTGATACAGAGAAAGATTACCTGATAGTTGATTTCTCCGATCTAAAATCTCTGGCGTAGTCCTAGGTATACCGTCACAGGCGCGAGGGTTCACCTGTATAACCCATAATTCATCCGGCCATTGTTCTGGGGGAATAATTTGTTCATCCACTAGGGATAAAATTGGCGGATTTTCGGCAAATAAACCATCCCAATAAGCAGCATCGCCAATTTCCACAGCTTTGAATAGGGTGGGAATAGCCGCCGACGCGAGAATGGCATCAATTTCCATTTCATTTTGGCGAGAGTCAAATATTTTTGATTCCCCAGATATCACATTAACCGCACCTAAAAATAATCGAGGACTGCTACCCTTAATCAGCCTAGGAAGTTCCGAAAATTTAATGTGTTTTTCCAGCAGTTTTTTCAGGTCTAAATATTCTCGCCTAGGCGTTACAGATTGCCAAAATTCCTGAACTCCTCCCCAGGTGTATGGATTAGAAACATAGCTGGGAATAATCCCTTTCTCGTAAAATCTACAGGATTGAACCGTTAAATAATTTAGGTATTGTTCCCAAAGATGGTTGGCTGAGTTGTCTTCCCAAAAATCAATTAATTTTTGAGAGACTTCCCCAGCAGTTTCCCCTTGATTTTTAACTAAACCATACCAAGCTAGTAGACTGCATAAACCGCCGCCAGATGTGCCGCTTAAACTTACAATTTCATAGCGATCGCACACATCACCTTGCAGAAATCTCTTTAAAACTCCCGCCGTAAATGCCGCATGGCTTCCTCCTCCTTGACAGGCGATCGCAATTTTACCTTTGTTCCGCTTACTCATTTTTGGGCTTCCTAGTAATGGGTGAATAATGCTTTAGTCAACCTCCAGTTTTAATTGGTTTCGGTCACATCAACTCTCTTTTCTCATGATTATCACTTCACCAAAATACAGACCAAAGCTAACGTTTGCGGTTGTTTCAACGCCAACGCCAGTATTTTTTGAATCCTTTGTATCGCGCTATGTAGTTGATGCTAAACGGGTAAACCTCCCAATTTTATAGGTGAATTTTTTTAGGCTGTACCTTATTATTTTATAGAATTTCTCCCAAGGACTCAACCCCCTGACAAAACCTTTATAAAATTTTAACATTTCCCCAAACCAATGACCGATAAAATTAATCAGTTTTGTTGTGGATAAAAAGCCAAGTTAGATTTACAATTACCAAAGAAGAAGCTAAAATCTGGGTAGCTTTTTTGTTCTCAGTTTCATGTTTGAGGGAACGCCAGAACAGGAGAAGACCAAATTACAGCTTCACACGAAGAGGTATAGACAATGGAAAACGAAACAAATCCGTGGAACGAAATGGCCAATCAATGGGTTAACACCTGGACTCAGAGCGGAAATGACATCTGGAAAAACTGGTTTGATCTGATGAGTGGGTCAGGAGTATCTGAAACCGATAAAAATAGCCAGTCCCACTCTGGGGGAATAACCGAACAAATGGCAAAAAATCAGGCCTCATTGATGCGTTTTCTACAATTTTCCTTTGAAGCCTGGAAAGATATATTACCCAAAGTTGAAGCTGGTACGAATTGGGAACAAACCCTAGAAAACTACTCCCAGCAAATTCGCCAGCAAATGGAACAATATATGAGTGTTCCCACTAAGATGACCGGAAGCGGTAGCACTATGGGGAAACTCTACATGGAACAAATGCAGAAGTTTAACCAAATGTGGATGAACTACAGCGGCGCGGCTATGGTTCCCATGGTTGAAGCCATGATGGGTAAAAGTGAAGCATTCATCGAGTTAAATAACCTCTACTGGGAACAACTGTATCAACCCAGCCTAGGAAACCTGCTACAAAGTCCCATGTTTGGTATTACTCGCGAGTTGAATAGTACCTTAATGAGTCATTTTCAGGCTTGGACAAATTTTTATCGCGCTAGTAATGATTATCAGGTAGTGTTAGCAGATATCCAAGTCCGCGCTTTTGAAAAGTTAATCGAAAAATTAGCGGAGGGAGTTAGCAAAGGCGAAAAAGTCGAAACTTGGCGGCAGTTTCAGCAGTTATGGAGTGTGGCTATAGATGACGTATTTGAGGAAACTTTCTGTTCTGAAGATAAACTCAAAATTCGGGGAAGGTTTATTAACTCCCTCAACGCCTATCGACTAGAACAACAAAAGTTGATGGAGATTTCTATGCGATCGCTTAATCTCCCCCTCCGCAGCGAAATTGACGAAATGCACAAAACCATTTACCAACTCCGCAAAGAGGTTAAATCTCTCAAAAAACAGATATCCACCATTACAGCATCTTCACCCAAACCAGAGTCAATTCCAGAAGTAAGTTGAGAGAAAGCCACACCTAATATTTGTCTCAACAGCCTAATTCAATTCGTGATCCAATTCAATATGTCTTTGCTAGGAGGACATCAAGCCATGTTACCTTTCGCCTTACAA
This sequence comes from Arthrospira sp. PCC 9108, assembly GCA_016745315.1. Classification (GTDB taxonomy): domain Bacteria; phylum Cyanobacteriota; class Cyanobacteriia; order Cyanobacteriales; family Microcoleaceae; genus Limnospira; species Limnospira platensis. The sequence goes on along the minus strand of CP066886.1, from coordinate 6,278,971 downwards.
ATGGGTTTAGAAGACTTAACCGAGGAATATGCAGACCTCACCGAAAAAATTGTTCATGGTATGGACAACCTTAGTAGTTTACGGGAGGAAGAAATTATCGTTGGGGTCACACCCAAAGAAGCAGTTTACCAGGAAGATAAAGTCACCCTTTATCGGTTTGAACCCAAAGTCAAAAAAACCCTTTCTGTACCTCTGCTAATTGTCTATGCTTTAGTCAATCGTCCCTTTATGGTAGATTTGCAAGAGGGTCGTTCCTTAGTTGCTAATTTACTCAGTTTGGGATTAGATGTCTATTTGATTGATTGGGGATATCCTACCCGTAGCGATCGCTGGTTAACCTTAGATGATTATATCAACGGTTATATTAATAACTGTGTTGATTTTCTTCGCGATCACTATGAACTCGATAAAATCAACCTCCTAGGAGTTTGTCAGGGAGGAACCTTTAGCCTCTGCTACAGTTCCCTATATCCCGAAAAAGTGCAAAACCTAATCACCATGGTTGCGCCAGTCAACTTTGATATGCCAAATACCCTCTTAAATGCGCGGGGAGGCTGCACATTAGGACCCGAAGCCGTAGATATTGACCTCATGGTTGAGGCTTTAGGTAACATTCCCGGCGACTATTTAAACATCGAGTTTTTGATGTTAAAACCCCTACAATTAGGATATCAAAAATATCTCGATTTACCCGAAATCATGGGAAGTCGCGACAAACTCCTAAACTTCCTCCGCATGGAAAAATGGATTTTTGATAGTCCCGACCAAGCCGGAGAAACCTATCGCCAATTCCTGAAAGATTTTTATCAGGAAAACAAACTAATCAAAGGCGAAGTAATGATTGGTGATTCTCGGGTAGATTTAAGTAATATTACCATGCCAGTTCTCAACCTCTACGCCGAAAAAGATCACCTAGTCCCCCCTTCCTCTTCCCTCGCACTAGAGGAATACATCAGCAGTGAAGACTACACCGCCAAATCCTTCCCCGTAGGTCATATCGGTATGTATGTCAGTGGTAAAGTACAGCGAGATTTACCCCCAACCATTGTCGATTGGTTAAAAGTGCGAGAGTAACTTTGATTAACAACTCATTAGGGGGGGTTGACCAAAAATTCACCTACCCCCTTTCCCTTTTTTGATGCCTTACTTCACGCTCTCGGCGCTTTTACGCATAGTATTAAAATACTCTGTCCAGAGTTGTTTTTGAGCATCCAGCATCATTTGGGTGGTCTGCTTTTGTGTTTCCAGATAAGATTTAACCATGTCCTCTTGCAATTTCAGGGTCTGTTCAAAACCTTCTGATAAATCAGAGGGAGGCTTCCAACCCGGGAAACCCTCCGTCCAAGCGTCAAACCATTTTTTCTGCAAGTCTACCATTTGCTTTTGGTAATCTTCAAAAAGCTTAGTATCCATATTGCATAAACCAGTAAATTACTTTTCGCCAATCAAATCTGACTCTGATTGACTCTATAGCTATTCCCGGCTCGTCGTTTCCTAAAGCCTGAGAAACACTACCTCAAATTATAAGATAATTTGCTCAAAATTGATGCTTTTTAGCTAATCTATAGATTTGTAACAAAATCTCATTTTTCCCATCAATTTACGGCAGGTATTCTCAAAAATCCTCCTCTGCAACCATTAGGTCCGGTCTTAGTTAACAAAATATTAACCCAATGTTAATCTTTAGAAGCGATCGCCAACAATATCTATCCCCAGACATAAATTGTAGTTTGAGATACCGCTGCTGAGGGATTTTAGGCACATCAGTTCACTAAGAACTTTTTTATTAAGTTTTATTATGTTAAGCTGTGTTACAGTAGATGGCTAAAAACCTACCATCCAGGTAAAGACCACAGCCAACTTAGGAGAGCAGCATCCCATGATACAAGCAGTTGCAACAACCAAGTTTGCGCCCACCCATACCAAACATACCCCCCTAAGAATTATCGCTTTGGGGGACAGTCTAATTTATGGATTCGGAGATCCAGTCGGCGGAGGTTGGGTAGAACAATTGCGACGCGAGTGGATGTCTCCAGAAAAACCCGGTCATGCGCTTTACAACCTAGGGATTCGTGGTAACACCGTCGCCCAAGTTACCCAGCGTCTCGAGCAGGAATTTCGGCAACGGGGAGAATTAAGAAACCGCCTACCAGACCTAATTATTTTATCAGTAGGACTCAATGACACCCCTCGCTTAGGAAGACCCAACGGCCGATCGCTCACAGATTTTGACGCATTTCGCATCCATGTCGCCACCCTTCTGGAAAGGGCCCAAAGCCTCTGTCCAGTCATTTTCGTAGGAATGCCTCCCGTTGACGAAAGCAAAATGCCCTTTTTAGGCTGTATGTATTACAACCACGCCGACCAATACGCCTACAAAGAAGCCACACGGCGAGGCTGTGAAGTCCGGGATATCCCTTATTTAGATATATTTGACCTATGGCTGTCCCGGGGGGAAGATTGGGTGCGATCGCAACTGAGTTCCGACGGTTTACATCCCAATGTTCAAGGCTACCAAAGTTTACTGAAAGACGTACAGAATTGGGAACCCATCGCCAACCTAGGTTAAACCCAACCCCCCAACTCCCCGAACTTCTGGTTATTTATTCGTAACCAGAGGTATTTGTTTAGCCCAATCAAAATAACTATCCCACCACTGTTTTTGAACAGTGGCGATCGTTTCTAGGGCTTCCTGCTGTATTTTCAGAGTCCCATTGACAGTTTCTTGTTGAAAATCTAACGCCTTGGTCATAGCCTCGGAAGTATTAGATAGATCCTTGATACTGTCGAAACTATTTTTCCAGGTATCCAGCCATTGTTGCTGATAGTCTTCAAACCAATTTTTGCTCATGATTCCCTCAACCGTGAAAACAACAAAATAACCACAACTCGCAGCGGGTAAGCACCTACTGCTTGTGATCAGTCTCAGCAACCACCACCCCACCAGTCGCCGTCCCAGGTAGTGGCGATCGTTACTCTCAAAATCTATAAAGGTCAATTCTGTTTCGTCTGCTGAGTAATTATACCAGCATTATCCCAGATTGAATACCTGATTCTACCAATTTCAGGTGTTGAAACCCGATCCTTGGCTGACATCAATTGCGATCGAGCCTTCCCCGTCCGTCATCACAACCCCCACCATAGCTCTAGCTACACTGTCAAGATATCATGACATTATCAATTTCCAGTCGAATTAATTAGATATCAAAAAGTTCTATTAAATCTGCAACACTTTACTTTAGGAAAAAAAGTTATACCATCACAGGTTTAGCCATTTCAGCATTTTACCAATCCATCAAAATCAGGGTTTATTCTCAGTAAATTTACGGAAACATACCCCACAAACAACCCCAGAAATTTCCGTAAAAATACTTATGGCAAAATGTCGTCAAAAATGTAATCTTAAATCAGAGTATAAATTTCCATGCTAACTAACTCAGCAGCGATTATCTAATTTATTGACGCAACCGCCAAAATATAGCGCTAGTCTCGGCACATTGTCAGTGGAATTAGGATTGTGCAACCCCCAGAGAGTATTAATGCCAGGAAAAATGGCAGATTTCCCCTTTGTGGTCTAGTCCTGTGGCGGCGCACCCCTTAAATCGGAAGCTATGGGAGAAGCGGGAGATAATGTACTTTAACCTAACTTTGAGGGTGATTATTTTCGTAATTGCCGAAGTTATCTAATTCTGAAAGTCTTTGATTAATGGTAGAAATTGGGTAACTTTAACTATAGCGATCGCCTATAAATTTAGCAATTAATAATCAACAATATTTGGGAGTTACATCTAATGGATGAAATCGTGAGAAAATTAGCAGGGGTGGGTTTACCAGCGGTGGTTCTGTTAATTGCAATGGCGACCACAGGACTGACCGGAGCCGCCGCCATAACGGCCGCTTTAGCAATGCTAGGACCTGGTGGGATGCTGGGCGGAATTGTATTATTAGGAATCATTGGACTAGCATCGGACGCATTGACTAAATATGGTTTACAAACGCTTCTAGTGGAAGTTTATTGGCAACGGATCAAAAATGGTGAAAGTCCGTCGAAGTTGTGCAGTGAAATTGATTGGCTGCCAATTACCAAGGAATTGAAATTGATACTTAAAGATGCCCTCGGTCAGTTATGAGGGAAAGTGTGATCGCCCATCTAGCCATGTAGGTTGGGTGAAACCCAACAGCAGTAGGTTGGGTGAAACGCAGTGAAACCCAACAGCAGTTAGATATAGTGGGGTTGGGTTTCGTGACCTCCACCCAACCTACTCCACTTGGGGAAAGTGCGATCGCCTAATTTTCTACCACTTCCCAAAACCCCAGCCATGTAGGTTGGGTGAAACCCAACATCAGTAGGTTGGGTGAAACGCAGTGAAACCCAACAGCAGTTAGATATAGTGCGATCGCCTAATTTTCTCGGACTTCCCAAAACCCCAGCCATGTGGGTTGGGTGAAACCCAACATCAGTAGGTTGGGTGAAACGCAGTGAAACCCAACAGCAGTTAGATATAGTGCGATCGCCTGATTTTCTACCACTCCCCAAAACCCCAGCCATGTAGGTTGGGTGAAACGTAGTGAAACCCAACATAACTGAGAGATGGTGGTGTTGGGTTTCGTACCTCCACCCAACCTACCACTTGGGGAAAGTGCGATCGCCCATGTAGCCATGTAGCCATGTAGGTTGGGTGAAACGCAGTGAAACCCAACAGCAGTTAGATATAGTAGGGTTGGGTTTCGTGACCTCCACCCAACCTACTCCACTTGGGGGAAAGTGCGATCGCCCATCTAGCCATGTAGGTTGGGTGAAACGCAGTGAAACCCAACAGCAGTTAGATATAGTGCGATCGCCTAATTTTCTCGGACTTCCCAAAACCGCAGCCATGTGGGTTGGGTGAAACGTAGTGAAACCCAACATAACTGAGAGATGGTGGTGTTGGGTTTCGTACCTCCACCCAACCTACTCCACTTGGGGGAAAGTGCGATCGCCCATCTAGCCATGTAGGTTGGGTGAAACGCAGTGAAACCCAACAGCAGTTAGATATAGTAGGGTTGGGTTTCGTGACCTCCACCCAACCTACTCCACTTGGGGGAAAGTGCGATCGCCCATCTAGCCATGTAGGTTGGGTGAAACGCAGTGAAACCCAACATCAGTTAGATATAGTAGGGTTGGGTTTCGTGACCTCCACCCAACCTACTCCACTTGGGGGAAAGTGCGATCGCCCATCTAGCCATGTAGGTTGGGTGAAACGCAGTGAAACCCAACATCAGTTAGATATAGTGGGGTTGGGTTTCGTGACCTCCACCCAACCTACTCCACTTGGGGGAAAGTGCGATCGCCCATCTAGCCATGTAGGTTGGGTGAAACGCAGTGAAACCCAACATCAGTTAGATATAGTGGGGTTGGGTTTCGTGACCTCCACCCAACCTACTCCACTTGGGGGAAAGTGCGATCGCCCATCTAGCCATGTAGGTTGGGTGAAACGCAGTGAAACCCAACATCAGTTAGATATAGTGGGGTTGGGTTTCGTGACCTCCACCCAACCTACTCCACTTGGGGGAAAGTGCGATCGCCTAATTTTCTCGGACTTCCCAAAACCGCAGCCATGTAGGTTGGGTGAAACGCAGTGAAACCCAACATCAGTTAGATATAGTGGGGTTGGGTTTCGTGACCTCCACCCAACCTACTCCACTTGGGGGAAAGTGCGATCGCCTAATTTTCTCGGACTTCCCAAAACCGCAGCCATGTAGGTTGGGTGAAACGCAGTGAAACCCAACATCAGTTAGATATAGTGGGGTTGGGTTTCGTGACCTCCACCCAACCTACTCCACTTGGGGGAAAGTGCGATCGCCCATCTAGCCATGTAGGTTGGGTGAAACGCAGTGAAACCCAACATCAGTTAGATATAGTGGGGTTGGGTTTCGTGACCTCCACCCAACCTACTCCACTACTCCACTTGGGGGAAAGTGCGATCGCCTAATTTTCTCGGACTTCCCAAAACCGCAGCCATGTAGGTTGGGTGAAACGCAGTGAAACCCAACATCAGTTAGATATAGTGGGGTTGGGTTTCGTGACCTCCACCCAACCTACTCCACTTGGGGGAAAGTGCGATCGCCCATCTAGCCATGTAGGTTGGGTGAAACGCAGTGAAACCCAACATCAGTTAGATATAGTGGGGTTGGGTTTCGTGACCTCCACCCAACCTACTCCACTTGGGGGAAAGTGCGATCGCCTAATTTTCTCGGACTTCCCAAAACCGCAGCCATGTAGGTTGGGTGAAACGCAGTGAAACCCAACATCAGTTAGATATAGTGGGGTTGGGTTTCGTGACCTCCACCCAACCTACTCCACTTGGGGGAAAGTGCGATCGCCTAATTTTCTCGGACTTCCCAAAACCGCAGCCATGTAGGTTGGGTGAAACGCAGTGAAACCCAACATCAGTTAGATATAGTGGGGTTGGGTTTCGTGACCTCCACCCAACCTACTCCACTTGGGGGAAAGTGCGATCGCCTCATTTTCTCGGACTTCCCAAAACCGCAGCCATGTAGGTTGGGTGAAACGCAGTGAAACCCAACATCAGTTAGATATAGTGGGGTTGGGTTTCGTGACCTCCACCCAACCTACTCCACTTGGGGGAAAGTGCGATCGCCTCATTTTCTCGGACTTCCCAAAACCGCAGCCATGTAGGTTGGGTGAAACGCAGTGAAACCCAACATCAGTTAGATATAGTGGGGTTGGGTTTCGTGACCTCCACCCAACCTACTCCACTTGGGGGAAAGTGCGATCGCCTCATTTTCTGATATAGCACTACGCATATACGTTAGGACAATTGTTGAATGATGCATCCACGCATTCTCTAACCGTTTTTGTTTAAGTCCGGAGAATAAGCAGGCTAATACCAAATTTAACATCCGGCTTTTTCTACGATTTCTTGAATACAGCCTTTATCTCAATCATTAAGCACAGTAACAACACTTGGTAAACCAGTTATTCAAACACTGTAAATCCACAAGGCTTACCGCCACTTCTACCAATCTCACTAATAATTCCATTGTCTCCGTCCTGAACTTGCACACTAAACTTTTGAACTGTGACCACATCATCTCTATAGGGTTAAACTCAGGGGAATGCACCGGCAGATATTCTACCCTGACTCCCACTGACTCTATCATTTATTTGACTTCTACTCCATGATGATAATTTAAGTTATCCATTACCACTACATCTCCTTTTTTTAATTTTGGCAATAAATCTAACTTGATGAATTGGAGAAAATCCTCTTTTTTCATCGACCCTTCTAATGTTTGAGTCGCCACCACTCCGGAGAGCTTAATTGCACCAATTATTGTCATTTTTTGCCTCGATAGGATTTCCGCATTTCATACACTTTTTTCCCTTTCGTAGCTCTGGCTAACGGTCTCCTCATTCCTACCCATAAACCCATCAATCAACACAAGCTTTTCAGTATCCACATCTCTAATTATTTCCCAATAATCTACTCGCGCTTTCTGTACTTCTTCTGTTACTACTTTTTCGCTCCTGTATGTTTTTTTTTGAGGCTTATATCGTGCTGCTTTAAAAATCTATCTATCATGCTCGTACTGACATTTATGCCCAGCTTTTCTCTGACCTTCTCACTATATTGCCATAAGGTCAGGTCGGGGTGGGCTTCTACAATATCTATCACGGCTTCCTCATGCTTAGATAAAATGCTTTTCTTTTTAGTGCCGCACTTACGAGGAGATAAGTCTCCCGTTAATCGATACTGTTTGACCAGTCGCCTTACCGTGTCTGGACTCACCAAAAAGCGTTTCGCTACTTTTCGGATAGAAGTGTCCCCTTTTTCATAGGCTTCTACTATCTTTTTCCGAAAATCTAAAGAGTAACGGCTCATGGTAGTTGGTTGTGATCACTTATACAATAGCCATACATTATACTGTACTTTGTGTTTTGGGTAAAGGCTGTATTATTTGAGTTTTTGAAAAATTTGTTAGATCAGATAGTTTGTAAAAAACAGTTAGAAGATAAAAAGCCATCACCCCATCTCCCAATCAACAGAGATGATATTGATGATGATGGTTGGCGTAAGCCCTAACAGCTAACAGATAACCCCTAACTCAATAACTTAATAGCCCCCTATGGTTTCTGACTGTAGGGGGTGTCTATGTATTTTTTGAATACAAGCCCGTTACAACACGCCTGTAACGGGTTTATATGAATGCTCACCCTATCATGTCCAGATATTACCCAGAACTACTTTACCCCTAACAGATAGCTTTACCTACAACCTACGACTAAGATTTTGGGGGTGAACTGATTATGTTGGTATCGGTTTCCGCACGGGGTGATTGCCAACAAAGATTGGAGACTTGCTGAGAATTATGTGGGTATCGATTCCCATCTCGGTAATTGTCACCAGTTGAAAAGTTGTTTAGGGGTATCGGGTTGGAGCCGGTAGATGATAGCTCATAGTTTCCCCTCACCGGAGATGATGAATCAGACCCATAGATAACCGGATAGGCGATCGCTCATAGGTTTACCTATAGGTCTAGTCCACGGAAAGGCGGTCTGATATCTTTGTACATTGATTACTTAGCGGGTTCCCCCCTACGGCTACCTACGGCTATCGTGTTGGCTTTGAAACATACCCTCCCCCCATAACCGGAATAAGCACTATTGGGGAAGTGACCGATGTGATAGCGGTCAAGAGTGAGGTACGAACCGATAGGCTTGCCATTGACGGGTATCACAAGGGAACTACCCTATCAGCGTCCGGTTATGGGGGTGATATGGATATTTGACAGATTGATTAAGTTGTGCTTATTGATTAACCCGTCAATAATTAAGATTTGTTGCTAAGGGATATGCACCAATTGTCCCGTGTGCTAAGACTGAATGGAGTGCATTTTGAATGTAACGGTGCGGTGCGACTATCGGGTTAAGTGAATTCCGATAATCGCAGTCAGGATAAGAGATTGCTTCAAAAGCCGATGGCGGGATTTGAACCCGCGACCGCTCGATTACGAATCGAGTGCTCTACCACTGAGCTACATCGGCACAGTAGCCCATTGTAACACATAATATAATTGAGCGATCGCCAGCCAAAAACTTGTCAACGCTGATTATACAGGATCAGGAGTCGAGGCAGTTGCGCCCGAGTAAACCACACCCCGCTGCATATCCAAAGTAAGAATCACCCCATCACGAATCACCTGGGTAGCATTTTTCACCCCAACAATCACCGGAACCCCGAGGCGCAAACCAATAACCGCCGCATGGCTAGTCAAACTATCAACTTCCGTCACCACACCAGCCGCCTTACGCATAACCTCCACAAAATCCGCATTAGTTTGGGAAACCACCAAAATTTCTCCAGGGTTAAAATCACCCACCTGAGAAGGCTGGTTAACCACACGAGCGCGACCAGTAAAAGTTCCCTGACCGATAGCAGTTCCCTTACCGAGAACCGCCGTCACTACTTCCACCTTAACCAAATCCGTAGAACCTGCGACCCCCTGCAAAGTCCCAGCAGTAGTCACCACCAAATCCCCATCAGCGACAAAATTATTTTCCCGCGCCACATTAACCGCCGATTGGAAAGTCTGATCCGTAGAAGGTAAATCCAAAACCAAAAGCGGTTTAACCCCCCAAACCAAACTCAACTGACGCGCCACCTCCACATGGGGAGTAATCGCCAAAATCGGAGTTTGGGGGCGAAACTTCGAGACATTGCGCGCCGTAGCGCCAGTTTTAGTTAAAGTCATAATCGCCGCCGCATCTAACTGAATCGCAATTTGACTGACAGCTTGACTAATCGCATTAGGAATAGATCGCCCCGTATCCTCCACCTTGAGAACATTACGAGTAATCCCATCTCGTTCAATTCTGTTAGCAATTCTAGCCATAGTCGCCACCGCTTCCACGGGAAACTGACCCACAGCCGTTTCATTAGAGAGCATCACGGCATCAGTACCATCAAGAATAGCATTAGCCACATCGGAAATTTCCGCCCTAGTCGGACGAGGATTGCTCACCATACTATCAAGCATCTGAGTAGCAGTAATCACCGGAATTCCCATGCGGTTAGCCGTGACAATCAAACGTTTTTGCAAAAGTGGCACATCCTCAGCAGGTAACTCCACCCCCAAATCACCCCGCGCCACCATCACACCATTACACAGGGCTAAAATCTCCTCCATTTGTTCGATCGCCTCATGTTTTTCGATTTTGGCGATGACGGGGACATCCTTACCCGCACTAGCAATCAATTCTTTAATTTCCAAGACATCCTGGGGATTGCGGACAAAACTGAGGGCGACCCAATCGACCCCTTGATCTAAGCCAAACATCAAATCGCGCCGGTCTTTGTCGGTCATGGCTTTAATGGAGAGATAGACCCCCGGAAAATTAACCCCTTTACTATTGGAGAGGACACCACCGACGACTACCCGACAGTGTAGTTCTCCCTTGTCTCGGTCTACTTTTTCCACCAGCATCTCGACCTTACCATCATCTAAAAGAATGGTCGCGCCATCGGGGACTTCATCAGCGAGAGGTTCGTAGGTAACAGAGGAGATCTCCTCGTTTCCAGGAAGGTCACGGCTGGTGAGGATAAAGTGATCACCTCGGTTCAATTTGATCGACCCATTCTCGAATTTTCCTAAGCGAATCTTGGGTCCTTGTAAATCCTGAAGAATACCTACAGGCTTGTTCAATTCAAAGGATACCTGACGAATCAAACGAATGCTGCGCTGGTGGTCTTCATGGCTACCGTGGGAAAAATTCAAGCGCAAAGTGGTTGCTCCCGCTTCTATCAACGCCTTGAGTACATCCGGTTTTTGTGTCGCCGGTCCAATGGTGGCGACAATTTTGGTTCTATGTATTAAGTTTGGCGATCGCATAACGTTAACTCAGTCCCAGGCGTTGATAGTTGTTAGTTTTGGCGCACCTAGGTGCGACTAGAATCACTTTAAGAAAATTTAACCATGATCGTGGCATATTTATCGCAAAACCCCCCTAGAATCTGACTGGGAGAGCAGATGAATCAGTCCGGGCGCGGGACAGGCTGCGCCGTCGCGACGGATGATCTAGGCTGGTTATTTCCCCGCGCGATCCCGATTTCTCCCCCTGTGGTGTCTATTGATAAAAATGACGGTTTCGCGCGTATAGTGGTGCTTTATGGCCGGGATTCAACCCTTAACTATGGGGAACCCCTCAGTTACTGTAGGGCGCGTCACCTAGAGATAAATCGTACTGTCGCCGTCAAAGTAAAATTGTAGTGTGTGTGTCCCAGTGAAACCAAACACCACCATCTCTGACCGAAAAAATTGGTTTCACCCTAGTTTCACCGAACCGACAAAGAAGATTAGCCCTGAAAACTTAATGATTGGTAAAATTCGAGAAAATGAAGCTCAACTTAGGAATTTATGCGGTGATATCGTTAATGAGTAGCTACCTGTTGTTAGCCACTCCGGCGCAGTCGCAGCGTCCATCACCCTGTTCTAATGATAACCAAGAACGACCCTCCCAACGTCGCCGCCAAATTATTAACCGTGAATATGGCTTGCGCTTTGATATTCCAGCTAATTATTACACGGAACTACGAAGTGAGAGAGGACATCGCCAACAGTTATCTATTGCCGTTCGTAACCCTACTGATGTCGAGTTTTTGGAATGTGGGAGAAGGGAAGGAATGAGAGGCTATGGACACCAAGTTTCCGACGTGAGAGTTACCATTGAACCACGTCCTAGCAATATCGGCAATGTTCGTGATATTTTACGCAATGCGGCTACTGGAAGCAGTTACAGCCAGATTTTAGAGTCTAATTTTACGACTATTGCGGGACAGGAGGCGGTAATTTATATAGTGCAAACGAGTTATCCTGAGCGTTATCGGTATGGGCGGCTAATACATCCTAATGGACGATATATCATTAGTATTTCTGCGGGAGATTATGGGGAAAGAATAGATGTGATTGATTTGCAGGTGATGAACCTGATCATGTCTACAATGAGGATAGATTGGCAACCATGACCACTAAAAAAAGCTGAAATTCTCACCCGCCTGGTTTACTCACCGGACAACTATCAGAGACTGTTTTTTAACGGTTAGAAGCAGAATTGCAGTTTTTGAGTAATTATATCGCAGCAATTGAGTGGCTTGTAGGTTCTACGCTGGGCACGAAACCTCAAGGCTACTATATCTAACTGCTGTTGGGTTTCACTGCGTTTCACCTAACCTACTGCTGTTGGGTTTCACTGCGTTTCACCCAACCTACATGGCTGGGGTTTTGGGAAGTATGAGAAAATTAGGCGATCGCACTATATCTAACTGCTGTTGGGTTTCACTGCGTTTCACCCAACCTACTGATGTTGGGTTTCACCCAACCTACATGGCTGGGGTTTTGGGAAGTCCGAGAAAATTAGGCGATCGCACTATATCTAACTGCTGTTGGGTTTCACTGCGTTTCACCCAACCTACTGATGTTGGGTTTCACCCAACCCACATGGCTGGGGTTTTGGGAAGTGGTAGAAAATTAGGCGATCGCACTATATCTAACTGCTGTTGGGTTTCACTGCGTTTCACCCAACCTACTGATGTTGGGTTTCACCCAACCCACATGGCTGGGGTTTTGGGAAGTGGTAGAAAATTAGGCGATCGCACTTTCCCCCAAGTGGAGTAGGTTGGGTGGAGGTCACGAAACCCAACCCTACCATCTCTAACTGATGTTGAGTTTCACTCAACCTACATGGCTGATATTTTACCTTGACAAATACCCGGATTTTACCTATCCTATAAGAATAGAAAACTGTGCCGCTATATATATGAATTTTACAGTGGGTAAAACCAAAGCCAACCTATCATTGCTACTGCCTCGCCAACCCGCGATCATCATAAGTTTAGTAGTAGGTTAGGGGTCGGAAAACGGCACTCTCGCTGGTTGGGTTTCACTGGGTTTCACCCAGCCCAAATCGCTACATAGCCGTTCTGGCAAAATGTTCATCTCCCAATAAATATAATCAATTTATATATAATCATATAATCAATTTATTTTTTATCAAAAATGGCAAATATCATGTCGTAAATAATTACCCTAAAGTTGTTTTTTCCAACCTAATCCCACTGTAATTTGTAATTAATCCAACTGCATAAGCTTAACCAAAAAATTTGAATTTCAAAAAAAATAACAATCAGAGTTATATCTTCAGTTATAATTTTGTATTCCCACAATAATTCATTAAATCTACCATTAACAAATAAGACAATATGAATAATTAATAAAGCTCTTAACCAAGAAACTTATAGTTTCTTGATTAACAAAAAAATACAAGGCATTGAAAATAAATAAAAAAACCAATAGGTGGGTAAACCCCAAACAATTTGATGAATTAATTTTACCAATAAAATTTGTTTTAACTCTGCCAAGATCATCAAAGTTAAGACACAAGTAAATACACTAACAATTACAGCAATAGTATTCATAAAACAGTGATACTTAAAAGAGATTAAATTATTGTGATTAGGCAAACGAAAAAGAGTATATCCTGGAGGTGGCAGTAGCCAATCATTCAATTTACTTGCCCGATATTTAACATATAATGTAATCTCAAACCACGGTGTTTTAGTATAAAATTCTGAAGGATTATTTAAAATTGTTGCGACCAATAAAATTACAAAAACTAAAAGGGCTATAAATAGTGCAAGTTCAACTATTGTCATAATAAATAATTCTAAAATAAACTCTTAATTTACCTAACCAAACAAAACATATTTGACTTTATAAATCCAAAAGGATAGAGTCATTAAAACATAATTTTTAAATCGGTATAATTATCTTGAATGGCTTTAAAGATTCAAATATAATTTGATTATTTTACTCAAAAATTAATCACAATTTAATTGTTTTCTTGACAAATCATCATTGTTTGGAAAACACAAGCTACTAGGGATTTTGCTTGGAACATACCGAATTAAATTAGGATCTCGTAATCCAGTTTCTACAAAATAAGTTAAATCATCAACTTGCTTATTAGTTAGGTTAAGAGGCTTAAAAAATATACTTAAGTTACCAGAATATTTAGCCTCCATCTTTTGAGGTTTTGCATTATTAAAGTATTCAACAATTTGTCGTACAGTTGTCAAAGATGCACCATGACCATAAGGAGAGCTATCTATTAAATTGTAAAGCGGCGGAACCTTGAACTTAAAGTCATCCTTGGCTCGTTGTGTAGCTGTACCTCTCCCTAAATTTAATCCAGTCCAATCTTTTGGATGGTCATCAAAGCCTACTGCATAAAATTCGTCTCGTGCTAAGTTTGATCCAGTATGACAGTGAACACAAGATGAACTAAAAAAGGTAATTGCGCCTCTAATTTGATTTTTTGACATAGCCATTTTATTACCTTTTAGCCATTTTTGAAAAGGCGCTTCATTACTTAATAAAGTCCGCTCATAAGCTGCAATTGCTAATCCTGCTCGTTTCAAGTCTTCAACTTCTGATCCTACATAAGGGCGATCAGGAAAAGCACTAGCAAATAGCTTTTGGTATTCAGGTATGAGAGCGATCGCGGCTGTTCCTAATTTATGGACGTTCATTGCACTAATGGCCTGGGTTTCTAACCCATCCAGCTTAAATCTATTAATATCGAAGCTCTGAATTAGCTTCTCTTTGCCATTAACTCCAGTAGAGCCTGCACGCCCATTCCATAACATTGCTTTTTGGTAAGCACTGTTTAATACAGATGGAGCTAAAATATTTTGCTTATCAATTTCAGCAGGGAAAGCATCGGGATCTGGATGTCGCAATTTACCTGCTCCTATTCCTCCTGTTCCTAATGCTTGTGGCAAATTTGATCTAAATCCAGCTTCTGCAAAATGACAAGATGCACAGCTTGCTTCCTGCCAATGTTTACTATTAATTGGATTAATAGACAAAGCCGTTTCATGGAACAGCATTTGACCAAGATAAATTTTTTCTTTTGTTAATTCATTTTGAGGATCAAAAGGTATTGCACTAAGATTTTCTGAATCAGGTAGAATAAAATACTGATAACCACTATTATTAGGGGCGATCGAATTAATTAACTGCCTAAGCTGCATATCCAAATAAGTATGCTCAGGATCATTGGCAGAAAGAACTGGTTGTTCGACAGAGAAAATCACCCCAAAAATTATTACTAGGCTTAAAATAAACTTCACAAACATAAGCATGATTCAGGTTATATTTCCCATAATTTTAAATCCTAAATTCTGCGTAAATTTCTGTTTAAAACAGCATTTAATAAATCTCGGCAAACTGCATTCAAGTTGGCGTTGGTAATTTTCCAGAATCTTCCTGTGCGCTTGTTGCGAACTATCAGATTAATATTTGGATATCGTCGTGCTTGTACAAATGTATTGCTTGCATCAGCTACTAAAATATTCTGGGAATTTAAATCACTAGCAATATTCCCTCTATTGTTATACTCAGCAGTTGTCATGTAAACACCATCTTGCGCTGTAAGAAGTTGAATATTCCCACTACTATCTTCATAGGCTACAGCTTCATATTCATCACTCATTGAATCTGCTTGATGACCTCTGTCTCGCTGAAGCTCTCCGATTCTAATAGGAGAGTTAGTACCAACAGGAAATAACAATTTAGCATCTTCAGGCATTTGCATAAGCTGGCGGCGCACACGATTGATAGAACTCATTAAGCTAGGACTCGTACTTAAATCTACGGGTTGTTGTCCTAGCTGATCTAACCCTAATTCATGAGGCGTAGCTACAGCATAAATAGTTCTTAAGTCAATTAAATTCTGGTAACCAGAGTCAATTGCATCTGAGGGCTTTGATACATTTATAATCAGTGCTAAAGAAATTAAAAATGATAAAGCTAAAGCCAATGTTCTCAACAGAGAGTATTTTTTCATGAGATTTTTTGTAATTTTAACAAAACGTCAGAAGTCGGTAAATGTTGTAACGTTATCAATTACCACTTCATTGTAAACTAGATTAAGTTTAACTGCATAGATTAATTTATATGAATTTCTTATTAAAATCAATTATCGCCAAAAGATTTCCAAACTAAATTGAACTTCTAAAGACATAAAAATCGACATATTGCTCGGTCGAGAGTTTCCTTAGTCATAATTTAAGTTTTTGAAGTATGCTTTGGCAATAGTAATCTAAAGGAACGTTAAGAATTTGTTGATCATGATTGTTTGTATTATCTTTAATCAACAAATCAATTGTTTTTTTGGATTCTAAGTTTTCCAAGTAATTAAGTTGTTGAGTGATCAGTTTTAGTGATTGTCCCACGGTTAACGAAACCCAATCTCCTTGAGAATCTTTAATATGACTAGCACTGTATAAAATATTTATTATCTCATTATTGGTCATGGAAATTTCTGAATATTTGTCATAAAAAATATCCTTTGTTGAAAACCCAGATCCTAAAGCTCTAGCGATATCTCTGAAAACAGAGCTAAGTTTTAGCAACTCTTTCTTAGAAACTTTACTATATTTTTTTATGTCTATTAAGCTTATATTTGACGACTTAAAATCAATTAAATTGTAGATTTTTTCTTGAATATACATATCATTAATAGTATCCGTAAAATGATTTTCAAAGAGGTATGTCAAATCAAAAAAAATAGAAAAATTTAAGATGGACGTTAACAAGAAGATTAACAAAAGTTTCATTGCTTATTTTATTGATAGTTGAAAAAATTTACCAATTAATATATTCGTAAAGTTTGGTTTAAAACAGCGTTTAATAAATCTCGTTTAACTGCATACAAGTTAGCATTGACTATTACCGCTTGTCTTCCTGTGCGCTTGTGGCGAACTATCAGATTAATAGTTGGATAGCGTCGTGCTTGTAAAAATATACGGCTTGCATCAGCTACTAAAATATGTTGAGAGTTAAAATCAGTAGAAGTGTTACCTTGGCAACTTAACTCGGATCTTGACAATGAACACTGGTGTCTTAGGAGGTGACCAGTGCCTGACAATGCTGCTCTTGTCATTGCAGCTCCATCTCCCGCTGTAATAGATTGAGCGTTTCCGCTGCTATCTACATAACCTGTAGCTTCATATTCATCACTTCTTGAATCTACTTGATGACCGGTATCATTTGGAATTTCTCCAATTCTAATAGGAGAGTTAGTACCAACAGGAAATGATAATTTAGCATTTTCAGGCATTTGCATAAGCTCTCTGTTCACACGCTTTATAGCCCTCATTAAGCTAGGATTCGCACTTAAATATACTGGTTGTTTTCCTAGCTGTTTGAACCCTAGTTCATTTAGTTCATGAGGTGTATATACAGCCTCAATAATTCCCAAGCCAATGAAATTATGATAACTAGAGTCAATTGCATTTGTAGTCTTGGATAAGCTTATAATCATTACTAAAGAAATTAGAAACGAGAAAGCCAAGGCTAATCTTTTCCAGAAAGCGGATTTTTTCATGATATTTTTGGTGATTCTTTAAAACTTAACGTCAGAGGCAAGTCACTGTAGTGACGCGCTTAACTACAATCTAAACTAGATTAATTTGAACTGCATCGATTGTTTTTGTTGATTCAAAATAAGCCACCTTTCACTTGATAATCTTATCAAGTGAAAGGTGACCGAACTTGAACGGTTAAGAACTGCGCAAGTTGCTGTTTAAAACAGCATTTAATAAATCTCGGCAAACTGCATTCAAGTTTGTATTTACCATTACTGCTCTTGTTCCAGTCCGCTTGTTGCGAACTATCAGATTAATAGTTGGATAGCGTCGTACTTGTAAAAATGTACGGCTTGCATCAGCTACTAAAATATGTTGAGAGTTAAAATCCATAGCAATGCTACCGTTACCAAGTAACTCTGCTGTTGTCATTTCAACTCCATCTCCCGCTGTAAAAGATTGAGGGTTTCCGCTGCCATCTACATAACCTTCACCTTCATATTCATCACTTCTTGAATCGGCTTGATGACCTGTATCCTGTGGAATATCTCCCATTTTAATAGGAGAGTTAGTCCCAATAGGAAATATCAATCTAGCATTTTCAGGCATTTGCATAACCTCTCTGTTCACACGCCTTATAGAATTCATTAAGCTAGGGTTCGCACTTAAATCTACGGGTTGTTGTCCTAGCTGGTCTAATCCTAGTTCATGAGGTGTGGCTACAGCGTCAATAATTCCTAAGTCAATTAAATTCTGATAACGAGAGTCAATTGCATTTGATGGCTTGGATAAGCTTATAATCAGGGCTAAAGAAATTACAAACGAGAAAGCCAAGGCTATTTTTTTCCAGACAGAGGATTTTTTCATGCGATTTGTTCTTCCAGTAAAAATCAAAATGGAAAGCAAGCAACTTTAGTTTTAGGGGTTATAGTTGAGATTGCCTGAGAGTGACCTAAACTTCATTTTAGACAAAATCCATTTGAATTGGGAGGGTGGATATATATGTTTTTATTATCTGAACCATTACCTCCAAAAACTTTTATAAATTACTGATACCGACCAGACATCAAATTTGATGATGGCGAGTTCTGATTGATTTCTAATTGAGTCAAGTCAATATCCGACTCTAAAAATGTTAAGCCTTCGTTAACTGCTGAATTAACTATATCTCTTAAAATTGCTTGGATACTAATATTTTTCATCAGATAAATTGTGTTACTGTTTGCTTCAATACAGACTAAGCTTAAAACTTCTACTGTATCGGATTCCTGAATAGAGTTGTTATTCATTCTGTCAGATAATTCATCAATTAGCTGTAATATATCCTGCTTTGTAAATGGTAAGGCTTGCTCACCAGAAGCATCTAAATATCCAATGGCTTCTAGATTTAAATTGTTATTGAGGTTAGTTGTATGATTGTTGTTCAAACTAATTGGCTCATTTGTTCCTAGCGAATACCTTATATGTGCTGTGTCCGGGAAAGATAAAATATTTTTTTTCGCTAATTCTATATACTTAGAGTATTGCTCTTGAGGAAACGAACTTTCTAAGTTATATAAATTTGTAGAAATTGGTTCGTGAGCTTCATATTGACGGGATAAAAATTTAGGATATCCAAAATATTTATATCCAAATACCATCAAAATAAACAGCGAAAAGGTTGCCAGTATGAAAGATATAACTGTCACTTTTATGTCGTGCTTTTTTGTCATTTTAGGAGTTCCTAATCCAGAGCTATGAGTAGATGAGACACCAATTATTTTTAGTGCAATTGCCCATGAATCGACCGCCCATTTAGACATTTCGAGAGACAATCCACAGTTATTTTGCAATTTTTGAGAAATATTTTGTATAGATAATTCAGGCGGAAGCTTGCTTGAAATCAAATCATTAGGTACTCCCTCCCTATGTGCATCAATTAAAATTTTGATTTCGCGTTTATAAGCAGGACACATATCTCGCAAATATGCTTCGCATCTTTGCCTATCTTGCAACAAGTTTGGATCTTTAGCAATTATTTCTCCAAGCACTTTCCGAGGGTGGGGCTGATTTTTCATTAGTTTTTCATTGATAAAGATGAACTTGACTAAATATTAATTTTCCACTACTTTACCAAACTCCACCACTAGAAGAAACTTCAGGACTTGGAGGCAAAGCAATAGATAAATTACTCTTAGAAGATGAATCAGTTTGGCTAACCGGGGATGATGCTGCTTTCAATACTATAGTGGATGACCACTTGATGTATTTAAATAAAGCTTCTGGGTTGTTAGCTTGCAATGGCTTTAGCTCTGTGTGACCAATAAATTTTTGCAACACTGCCTCATCGGCATCTTTGCCGATAGCAATAGCAATTCTGACTGCTTTTTTCCCCCAAGGCTGCTTCATAAGCTCATCCAGTCCACTTTGAAAGTCATCAGTGGGCTGGCCATCTGAAATTAATACTAAAACAGGAGGCAGAGCTCTTTCATTCATGGGGGGTATTTTCAACTCTTGCGAAACTAGCTTTAAAGCTGTACCCATATCGGTTCCTGAAGAAGTTGTCCCATCTGCTAACTTTTGAGTCACTTCTTTTGCGATCGTGTCTGCAACTGTTCCTAATAGATCCTCAAAATTATGAACCCCCTTAGTTTTTGTAATATTCCAAAACTCGCCACCTGTCATGCGGGCAATAGATTTATGTGCTCCTTCTCTTCCAGAAACGCCCAAAACATGACTGGTAATTGATGCACTTTTGAGTTGGGAAACAATATCAGAAAGCCCTTCATTGCCACCCATTTCATCTGAGATAATGACTAATATTCGAGTATTTTCAGAAGAATTATCAAACGTATTAATAACATGAGGAAAAATGTCAACGGTGTCGCGTTGAGCTAAATAGCATCCCCCGCCTCCAAATAAACCGAGAGATAGAGATTGAATATTTTTCTTAAATCTTTCAGGTGTATTTAAAGGCCATACACCAATGGTATAACGAGACAAATTATAAACTTTATAGGCTTTGCCCATACTCGATCCGCGATGACCTCCAATATCAAAACCAACCAAACCTAATCTGACATTAGCTCCAGCTTTGATAATTTGATCTGCAAATGAAACGCAGCTCCTTTTTACAGCATCAATTTCATCGCTCATACTGCCACTTGTATCTACTAGAAATACAATATCTAACTTGGGTTGCTGAAGTGGATCCGCAACTAAATCTTTCCACTGAAAGTCTGATATCGGAATAGCTGATGGAAAATACCATTCTGCCCCATGAGAAAATTTTAAAACTCTTAGAAGCACATTAGCATTAGGATTCTCACTTGCTACAGTTACCATATGGGGTAACGCTTCGCGAATTGCAGCGTTTAAAGATTGAATTTTACCTTCCACTGACATCGACCCTGATGTATCGCAAATCCATATAAAGTTAAGAGGTCTTACTGATAAACTTCCGCCAGGTCTTTTTACCATTTTTGCCACCAGCTATTTGTGAGTAGGGGTCGAGAGAGATGTCGCCATCTCCCCCTCCCATACAAAACCGTACATGAGACTTTCACCTCATACGGCTCCTAGTTTGACCGTCTCCTTGTTAAGAGTACAGCATCATCTCTTCATCAAGAGCTGTTTTATCGTCGTGACAATGGCGGTGTAATAATTGAAGATTCTTGTAGTCATCCTTTCCGCCTTGGCTTCTAGGTACAATGTGGTCTATTTCAATTAAGTCTGATGGGGTAAAGAATTGCCCACACCAGGTACATCTACCTTTTTGTTTTTTGAGTAGTTTTGCTACCCTAATTGGCGTGTCGATTGCTTGTCCTTTCCTGGTTGCCCAGTAAGTCCAATTTCCGTCGTATGGTGTTGCGTCGGGGCGTATTAGGGTATGTCTGACAATTGGAGTCCAGTTATGTTTGAATAGATGTAACCCATCTTTGGTTTGGAATAGCCAATTTTCGTGTCTTTCTTTCCCATTGCTAAGTTTAATTGTTCCATGTCTGAAATAATTACTTAGCTTTTCGTGATTTGCCTTTCCGCATCTTGATACTGTCCATGCCTTTAACATTTGCCAGATTGTTTTGTCTAGCTTATTGAAGGTCTCTGTTGAGACTACCGCTGAGTAATAATTTGACCATCCCCGAATAATTGGATTTAGTCTACTAATCAAGGCTGATTGAGGTGCTGTTCTATGTTGTTTAATCACACCTTTAATCACTTCTGTGTGGGCTTTAACTGCTTTGTTGCTGGGTTTTATGTGGGTTTTATGTCCGATTAATCGACTCTTAGGCCCCCCTGTTTTCCCAGATTTATACTTTCCTACGGGATATTGCCTGATATTGAATCCTAGAAAATCAAACCCAGGTTCCTCAATCTTGCCATTATACTCAATAGGATTGAGTGTGTGACATATTCGGGTTTTTTCAGGTCTAATCTCTAGTCCTACAGGTTTTAGCCATATAGAAATAGCAGTCATGCACTGTTCAATGATTCCTAGGTCTTTGGAGATGACCACAAAATCATCGGCATATCTTATAAGGTTTACCTGATTGGTGCTGCCTTTATTTGGATACATTTCTTTGACTAACCTTTCTATTCCATCCAGTGCGATGTTGGCTAGTAGTGGACTTATTACTCCTCCTTGGGGTGTCCCTGCTTCTGTATCCTCAAATACACCGTTATCTAGCACGCCAGCTTTGAGCCATTGTTTCAGGTCTCTCTTCAAGCTGCTTGGACAATGAATTTTGGACAATAGGTAATCATGGTTTATTCGGTCAAAGCATTTTGCTATATCAGCATCAAGAACATAGTATTGTCCTTGATTTATGGCAGTATATATTCTACTTATTGCATCTTGTGCTGACCGTCCGGGTCGGAACCCATAGCTTGTGCCTTCAAACCTCGATTCCCATTCAGGTTCGAGGGCCGACTTAACCAAAGCTTGCCTTGCTCTATCTTGGATTGTGGGTATGCCTAGTGGGCGTTTTTCATCCCTACCAGGTTTTGGAATCCACACCCTTCGCAGTGGTTTTGCTTTGAGGTTTCCCTTAATGTTTTTGACAATTTCTAACCTTTGTCTTGGAGAGATTGCTCTTACTCCATCAACCCCGGCTGTTTTCTTGCCTTGATTATCTTGGGTCACTCGCCGCACTGCTAAGAGCCGGGCATAATACGATTTCACCAATAGACGTTGCAACCTTCGTGCCTTTGCGTCTTGTCCCGATTTAGCTGCTTGAAATATACTCTTTTGGAGCTTGAAAACTTTCCGTTGAACCTTAGTCCATGGGATTGCCTTCCATGCGTTGTTCGTAGTCTTGATTGGTTTGGGTTTACCAAATCCTTTCTTTAAACTCGCTATCGCCATTTTGACTCTTATTAGACTCTATTCTTACAATCAAACCGTGACCTGTTAGCATATCCCTACCATTACAGCAGGGCGTTGGCTTCTGGTCACATCTCACATCCTCTAGGACTTGCGGTTACACTTATCCCTACTGATATCTCGACCAGATAATCAGAGTCCAGGAGGACTTAAAACGTTCCGTTTATATGGGCATTCCATCTTTAGATTTGTCCTCTCCACCGGGGTACTTTTAAAGGTCTGTGTAGGTAGTAAAAAAAAACCCCTACTTTTCCCCTTACTCTTTTGAGCGCAGCGTATCAACCTATTTCGCTACTTACTCTTTACGATGGTTCAAGCCAGACATTCGGTTTCCCTAATCATGGATGGTTGGCAGTGGTCTCGTTTCTGGTGTTAGGTTGCACCTCGGAGCCTTCCGTTCCCCGCTTCAATCCTGGGGTTGTGATTCCCAAAACTGGGGGTGGCTATCGCCGTTACCCTAATTTCCTAACTTTTACTTATCCATTTTTGGACATCCTATAAGGAATTTGTATGAGTTAGTTTGTTTTGACCTTGGGTTCCCTGCCTTGATTTGTATCGTAGGATACTAATCGTTGGGACATATAAACAGTTATGAGGATGGTCAGGAGTGCGCTCCTTATATTCAACCAAGGGGTTGAAGTCCCCACCAGGCGGTTATTTCGGGTATTGCAACCCTATTTCATGCCTGAACGTCTCGCACTTATTTATAGAGCATAGCATAAATTTATTTTCAAGCTCTTATTTCTCCTTCATCTTTACCAAAATTAACTTTTGTTCCTAAAGCTAAAGTTACACTTCTACCGGGTTCTACCTCTTTGATTGAATTATTAACATTAGCTACCCACTTTTCATCTGAAAGATTTTTTAATCCCCAAACATTTGGCTGAGTGGGATGTTGGATTACTTCTGCGATCGGATTTGAAAAATCATATCGTTTTTGATCATCAACATGATGCGGGAAAATCTTAGTGTTGTTATTGAGCATAATAATGTTCTTCTTAAATCTAATTCTGGGTGGGATAGCTAAATGGCTTTCACAAGACCAGCATTTTCCTGGATCGCCACTAGATGATTTGAGTTTGTCTAAATCGTAAAAATTTTCAGATCCACAGTTACTACAGTAAAAAATAGAATCTCGCAATCTAATCATTTCTCCTCGCCATATACTTTCTGCTATTCTGCCATTTTCTGGATCTCGAAGACCTTGAGTAAAAGCTTTAGTAAATAAGTCACGAAAGAATTTAGGATAAATTTGCCAAAAGGCAAGAGCATTATCTCCACATTCTCCTGTTTCATCAATATCTTTGGAGAGAGCTTCATTAGATGTATCATCTGTATCAAAAATGAAAACTGGCTCTTCTCCAAATATTTTTCTCCGCGCTGCTAAATCCCAACATTTAATTTGGAGCATTTTTTTTCCACAAAGCGGGTGATGAACATGAAATAAATAAAACAGAAGTACCGCTAGAGAATAAAGGTCGGTAAAACTACTAGGATGGGACTTGCCTATTACAATCTCGGGAGCCATAAAATCAGGAGTCCCTCCAATCATACCGGGCTTGCCATTAATATCTACATTATCATTATCACAAATTCTTACTTCTCCTGTATCTGGGTCAAAAAAAACATTTCCAAATGAAATATCCCGGTAACATAATCCTTTTGAGTGGAGCTGATAATAACTATTTGACAACTCAAAACCTGCTGTTGCTAGTGCATGAAAACTGGGCTCTACTTGCCTTTTCATCATATCTACCACGCCTTTAAATCGGCTTTCTCGAAGTGGCATAATATAACCATAAGTTTCAGGGATATCTGGTATGTTTACTATCTCTAATGGCCACAAAAATCTGTCAGTCGGTATTCCCAACTTTATAGCTTCTTCTAATCTACTTTTTTGCTTATCATCTTGATTTATCCATTCTGGGAAATACCATTTCAAAGCTAAAATTTTATCTTTTAAATTGACTTGATATACTTCTCCCTGTGTTCCTCCTCCAAGAAATTTTTCAACTTTGCCTTGTGTATTGGATTGAACTGTAAAAAAAACTTGCCCATTTTTAAGTAGTTGACTCATTTTATTACTCCTGATTTATTACTTGATTGTGGCACAAATTATTGGATTTATTTTGATGTAGCCGCTTAATAATCCCTAGTGTAATATCATCGCCACTTCCTTGTTCAGAAGCACTTTTCAAAAAATTTTCTAATTGATTTTCTAACTCAATGAGGTTATTAGAATAAGTCATTTCCCAGTAGTCTTTTCCAATTTTTATAAAATCTTCCTCTGTTCGGAAAGAGTTAGAATATCCATCAGTTGAAGCCAATACTAACTCTGGCATTCTCTCTGGATAAGGAACTAATCTAACTTGAAACTCTTTCCAAGCATCTGGTAAACAAAGAGAAGTTGTTTGATTTCCTAAAAATCTTTTGTCTAAGCGTAAAGGTCTTTCTGTTCTTCCCTGTTCATCAACGCAAAGAATATCACCGTCGCCCAGTTGAATATATAAGATAAAAAAATCAGTAACTACAATAGATAGCAAGGTTGTTCCATAGGCAATAAATGGATTTTTTTCAACTTGTTCTCGCTGTTGAATTCCTTCTTGATTTTTCAATTTTATCCACTCTTCATCTGTAAAAGGATGTTCTGAAAAATTTTTCTGAACTTCTGATTTCCAATTTTTAATTAGTTCCTTTGGCAAATCTAGTTCAGCTATTTGTTTAATGGATGCTAAATTTTGCACTAAATCAGTTTTGGAAATCTCAGTTAAGAAATCCTGTAACGTTTGTTTGGCTGAATTAACAGCTAACCTAGAACCTTGGTCACTACGAAAACTTTTAGAACTCCCATGACCATCAGCAACCACTAAAATTAATGAATGGCCTTTTTTTGAGTCTGGCCACCACCCCATAGCATCTTGATTAGGTAAATTATTTCTTACATGGGAAGAACCTCTAACTGTCTTTCCAATAACTTGCCATTCCTGCTTGTTATGATGATTGGACATTTATTTCTCCTTTTACCAAACATCATCTACTGAAGGTGTGCTTGCTGGAACTACACTTGGAATTGGTACAGTCACTGGTGTGTGAGATGAGCTTGAAATTTGGCTAGGTGGTGAAGATGCAGACTGTAAAACCACTGTTGATACCCATTTAATTCTTTCAACTAAAGCTTCTGGATTGTTCGCTTTAAGTGGTCTTAACTCAGAGTGACCAATAAATTTTTGCAACACTTCTTCGTCAGCATCTTTGCCAATAGCTATGGCAATACGCACAGATTTTTTGCCCCAAGGCTGCTTCATGATATCATTCAATCCGGCCTTGAAATCATCGGTAGGCTGACCATCTGAAATTAATACCAGTACAGGAGGTAAAGCCCTTTCTTCCATAGGAGGAACTTTCATTTGTTCTGATAGCATTGATAAAGCTTTGCCCATATCTGTTAGAGCATTCACATTAGCTTCCAAATCTTTCCATTTAAACTCTTCAATTTTTGTCGGACTAGCAATATGCCACTGTGCTCCGTTAGAAAAATTAATAACTCGCACCAAAACCTGAGCATTTGGGTTACTACTAGCTGCCGCTTGCATATGGGGAATAGATTCCCGAATAGCAGCATTTAATGATTGGATTTTACCATCTACCGTCATTGATCCAGAGCAATCACACAGAAATATGAAGTGCAAAGGTCTGGAAGCTATTTCTCCACCCGGTCTTGTAGGCATTCTCGTTTATTTTTGATCGATTCACACTTTCTCTTGGCCTTATCCTAGCATATTTTTTTACTCCGACATGAGCAACTTCAACTGTTTCAGTAAGGCTTCAATTTCGGAACGTTGTTGAGGAGATAGCCTAGCCTTTGAACGTCGGAATTGTTTCGTCATGTCGGATATCTCAGTTTCCAATTGGTCTGGCATTTCTGATACTTTCCTTTCCCTTACCAATTTTTGCACCTGTCTCAAGGTCAAGTTTTGAGCGATCGCCTCTGATAGCAGCGCCAACCGTTCCTTCTCGGACTTTAACTTGGCTATTTCCTTGGCTTTGGTGTAATCAATCTCTCCCTCACCCAGAGCTTTCATGATTTCTGGTGGCAGTTTCAACATAGGTAATTGATTGCTGACGAATGAATCCCAGGACATCCTACCTAGGGAGTCAAATGTGGATTTCACAATTTCGGCTTCTGGTTTACCCATAGCGCTATGGGTAGTTACTTTTTTCTTAGCGTCGTTTTTCATTCGGTGCAGTAGCGATCGCACCTTTTCCACTGAGTCATTTAAGTTGATAGCCAACAGCCGCAAAATCGCCTCGGTTTCTTCAATCGGGTTCAAATCCTCCCGCTGGATATTCTCAGTCAAAGCGCACTGCAAAGCCTCAGCATCGCTCATCTCCTTAACTTGGGCCGGTATCGTCTCAAGTCCCACAATTTGAGCCGCTCGATAGCGACGCTCCCCCGCCACTAACTCGTACTTACCCTTATCAATCGGTCGCACAATCAAATCCTGCAGGATGCCACTGCTTTTAATACTGGCAGCCAGTTTATTGATGCTTTGCTCAGAAAAATACTTTCTCGGTTGCACTTTCGAGATCACGATTTGCTTGATGGGAATTTGACGACGATCGCCAAATGTTCGGATTTGATAGTTTGGTAGAGTTTTCATCGGTCCTTTGGCAGTGCAGTGGTTTTCGGGTTTCCCTAAAATAGTTATCGGCTCGGATCGATAAATTTATGCAATTTAGCACCCGAGTTTCCAGTCATTCTCTCCTTCCCACCCATCAAGGAAAAATGACTAGACAGGCGATCGCCTTTTTTCCCAATTTGAGTAGGTTGGGTGGAGGTCACGAAACCCAACGCCACCATCTCTTAGTATGACCTTTTTCCCCCAATTTGAGTAGGTTGGGTGGAGGTCACGAAACCCAACGCCACCATCTCTTAGTATCGCCTTTCCCCCCAATTTGAGTAGGTTGGGTGGAGGTCACGAAACCCAACGCCACCATCTCTTAGTATGACCTTTTTCCCCCAATTTGAGTAGGTTGGGTGGAGGTCACGAAACCCAACGCCACCATCTCTTAGTATGACCTTTTTCCCCCAATTTGAGTAGGTTGGGTGGAGGTCACGAAACCCAACGCCACCATCTCTAAATGATGTTGGGTTTCACTGCGTTTCACCCAACCTACATTGCTACTACATTGTTACTCCTCTGCGGTTAGCCGGTAAGCCGCGATTACTGGGGGTAAAGCAGTAAGCATTGCCATCAATCTTATGAATATTCTCACGTAAGAAGCGATCGCAATTTGCTTCAGGAACAATAATCGTTTGATAGAGTCTTCGTCCTGAGAGATTTTCATAATAGGGAATCCAGAGAACCCCTAAATTCCCAAATCCATGCTCAAAATGAAGAGCCTCACCTCTTTTTTGAGCCTCTGCCTCAGTTTTCCAAGCCGACTCCGCAATCTTCGACCTTCAAAATCAGCACTGCGCCAGTTAAGACGGGGATAGGCGAAAGAAGTCTCTATTGTGGCTAAAGTGCCAAATAGTAAGCCTAGAAAAGCCAGGGCAATTTTCTGCATGGGAAAATCCATAAATTTAGATTTCATAGTGTAACTTACGGGGTTAAAGCCTACATTCCAAAAACCGAGAATTTTCCACAATTACACCCCCACAAAAGCCAGGTGCTCTCCCTGAGTCACAGGCTGTGTAACAATGATTTACTGAATTTCCCGAATCACAAGGTAAATGTCCTGGAGGTGCTTGCAAATAAAATATAAAGTTCTGGTAATCCCTCTTATAAGAAGGAGTAATCAACCATCCCAAAGCTGCATATAACCGAAGAGATGCTTGAAAAACTTCACGATTTCGCTCCCCCTCCATTAACCCTTGAAGTTGAGTAGTATTGAATTGCTGTCTCCAAACTTTAAGTTGAACACTATAACCAAAGTTTCCATTTGAGTGCTTCTTCCAAACCTCATCAATTCTCCTCAAATCTGAACAAGAAATTTGAGCAATTTCTTCGGGACGGATTTGTCTTCCTAAATTGCCCCATCTATTACCAACTTGCTTTATTAATTCCCAGTTTTGCTCATCAGCCTTACGCCAGTCTCCCTCCTGTGCAAAGTTTTCTAAACGAGAATACATAGCCTCCACATCCTGTCCTCCTTGGCTCTTTAAAACAGGCAAACTAGACCTGGTTATAAGAACATGGTATTGGCTATCTATTTTTGAATGAGCAGGAAATTGAACCAAAATAAGCAATAAAACAATGATTGATAATCCCCAAAAATAAAAAAAATTTTTGTATTTTATTAACTTCGGGTTGTGCATAGTCATAAGCTGAATGAAGAGTTTTCCAATAATTAAATCAAGGAAAAGTGAAAAATTGATCGATGTCAATTCTAACTTTATCTATTTCTGTACCGTCCGCAATCTGCTGAATGTTGCAAGTCTCTGCAAAAACCCAGTCAGATACCCAAAATAATATCAGAAATACACCCCAATGATTTGCAAATTTTAAAAAACTCATTATTTTCTTTACTCGAACATTCTTTCATAAACTAAGCGTGAAATAATTGGAAAAAATTCCCAATCCTCTCCATAAGCAGCCCCATCGCCAAAGACTGATATAATATAGGCTCTATTTTTAGACCTATGATGAATTAAAGCGACTTCGAGCCGAGAATCATTAGTCCACCCGACTTTTGAATAAAAATCAATCTTTTGTCGATTTTGATAAATTCCTTTTCCTAAAAAACCATCAACTGAATCATATTCCTCGGGCTTCCAAACTTGAGGATTTAAATCTATTTTAAGCAGTGACATTATTTGCATTGATGCAGTTTGAGAAACAGCTTGATAAGTACCAATTTCATACATTAATCTAGACGCATGTCGAGCCGTCATTTGATTACGAATTGGAGGCTGATTATCACCACGCATACGCAGATCCCATCCTTGAGGATAATTCATTCCCAAATAGGGTATGGGAAAATTTTTCTGACTGATATTTATTCCTGAATATCCTGATTTTTGAAAGAAATAATTGACAGAATAGCGTTTATTTAGCCAAGTTTGGTAGTCTTCTGTATGGGAAATAGATGTGGTATCAGTGATAAAATCTACAATTCGGCTAGCTGCTTCATTATCAGATTTTTGGATGAGTTTACAAATAGTAGTAACACATCCCATTTGTGGTAAATCAATTGGTTGAGGAGGAATGTTGCGCTCTGCTTGTAAGGAATAATACGCGACTAACCAAAACAATTTCGGGATACTGGCAGGATAACGAAAAACATCAGCTTGATAAGTGCCTTCAGTTTGTTGATTTAAATCAATCAAGTGTATAGATAAAGAATTAGTTGGCAGACCTCGCATTCTGGCAGTATAAACTACTTCATTAACAATCTTTTGTAAATTATCATTTGGATTAAAGTGAGTAGGATTAGTGACATTATAAACCCAATTGGGGTTAATACCTTCTCTTGATTCCAGTCTAGAAGTTATATTTAAATCTACAGAATCTGGAGATAAATCTATACTATTAGGTGGCTCTCTAAAAATTGTATTATCTAAATAGCGATCATCATTTAATGAAGGTTTATGAGGAAATACAAAGTACAAAATAGCTGCTCCACTTAGTCCTAAAACTAAACTAACTGACATAACAATTGTAGTCCAAGCTAACCTTGATAAATGCTTTTTATTCGGGTAATTGTTAGTCGCTAAATAGGCACGTCTCAATCCTTGAC
The DNA here is from genome assembly GCA_016745315.1 of Arthrospira sp. PCC 9108. Lineage (GTDB taxonomy): Bacteria > Cyanobacteriota > Cyanobacteriia > Cyanobacteriales > Microcoleaceae > Limnospira > Limnospira platensis. Next base: position 6,248,437 of record CP066886.1, on the reverse strand, counting down.
GTTCACCCTGATTTTTATGATTATTTTTGAAAAAATATTTATGCACAGCCATGATGTATTTAATCAACTTTTTGATACCAGGATATTTTTAACTGATTATTTTCTTTTTTTATGGTATATCGATATCTGGATGTACTGAAATAAGCATTATTGGGGTCGGGTTTGCCGTTGCGATATAATGTGCCATCTTCTGTAACTATCAGCTCTATTGTTGCATTGTTTTCATCTGATTCAAAACGCTCTACAGAATCAACGCGCTGAATTCCATACTGATAATAAGCATTATTATTTTGTAGCCAAGTTATGGGGCCATCGGCTTTAACTAAATCAGTGAGTAATGCACCTGTGGTTAAATTACGGGCAGCATCTCGACTATAAGGAGGTGCAAAAATTTGGGATTTAGACTGAAGCCATTGTTTAACTAATGCAACCGCTTTTTCTTCTGTAATAGATGGTATTGCTTGTACAGCAGGCTTTGGTGGCTGAGATTCTGCTTCTGATTCCGATTGCGATGGTGTCTGGCTTGCAGAAGCTGTAGTTGTCGGCTGAACCTCAACGGCTATAGGATTGTCTATTGCATTATCAGCAACACTATTCCAAAATCTTGAGACAAAAAGTCCAACAATAATGCAACTGCCAATTATTCCGCCCGTTAATACTGCTTTAGCCCATTCTGGCATTGTTGATGGATTTTGTAATGCTGTCGGACTCATAGACTGAGCTGGAGAAAGAATAGTAGCTGCTTGACCTACGGGAACAGAAGAAACAATTGTTGGAGGTTGCTGGTTGGGATTGCTAGAAATTATTGTAGCTGTAGGTTGCCCAGTCCGGGAAACAGAAGTACCTGTATGAGATGTGAAATTCAGCGCAGCTCGCATTTCGCCAGCCGTCGAAAAACGCTTGTCTGGATGAGATTGAATAGCTTGTTCAATGGCGTTAGCAAAACTTGGTGTAATTGTCGGGACTTCAGAGCGCCAAAGGAGATTTCCGCTAAGAGGATCTGTTGAAAATTCTTGGGGAACTTTTCCAGTTAGGCAGAAAATGGCAGTCAATCCTAAAGCGTATAAATCACTGCTGTATATAGGGCGACCTATAGCTTGTTCACTAGCCATGAACCCCGGTGTACCAATAACCACCGATCGCGTCGGATTTCCAGAGTGACTCAGTACGGTTCCCATCGTCTCTTTGACGGCACCGAAATCGAGCAATACGGGTTCTAAATTGCTCGATCGCAGCATAATATTGTCAGGTTTAATGTCGCGATGAACAATTTGCTTACTGTGAACATATTCCAGAACAGACAGTAAGCTGACTAACATAGCTCGGACAGAGCTTTCACGCATTGATCCGTGGCGATGAACGTAGTCCGTTAAGGTTTGACCTTCGATCCACTCTTGAACCAGATAAAATAAGTCATTTTCACGAAAATAGGCGTAGAGGGTTGGAATTTGTTGATGAGCCGTTCCCAGTTCCTCTAAAATAGCAGCTTCTCGTTGAAACCGATCTTGTACTAATTGATAAATATCAGGATTATCCGTAACAGGCTTTAGTTGTTTAATGACGCACCTTCGCCCGGATGGCATTTGAGTATCTTCAGCCAGAAATGTTTCTCCAAAACCGCCAGAACCTAAAGGCTGAATGATTTGATAGCGGTGGTTTAATAAAGAATGGTCAGCCATAGTAATTCCTTAACCAGTTCATTCTAAGTACGAACTGTCTTTATTGCTTATACCTATTTATTCCAACAATAACACGCTTAACTCTGAAACTCAAGCCAAGAAATATAAATTTTCTTTTAAGTTTTAACGGATTGACCTTGAAAAAATTTAACATAAAAAACTTAATAGCATAGTTTTCATAACCCATGAGCCATAGTCTACCTAAAACCCAGCTTGAAACATCTTCCGATCCATATCTGGAACTGACAAACCAGACCCAAACCATCAAATTTCCACTAAAAAAGGCTCAACTGATACTTGGTAGGGCTACTGATGCAGATTTAAAGACTCCCGAAGACTGGTTAGCAATTTCTCGTTACCAGGCTACTTTAACTCGCCACGGCGATGAATATGAGATTTACGACGGTATCACCAAAAATGGTACTCGCCAACCCAGTCGAAATGGACTGCTTGTTGAGCAACGCCGGGTAGGGGTTGTGGAATATTATCAATTATTCGACGGGGATGAGTTGCAAATTGGTCAAGATCCTATGACTCTCATTCGTCTGAAATACCATAATCCCCAAAACCCTAAATTCATTGTCTCTAGCACCACGAGAAATCAATCAATTAGTATCAAAAACCGTTCGATTATGCTAGGTCGCGACCCATCTTGTAACTTGGTTCTTGATTCTCCTGTGGTTTCCAGAAAGCACGTTGTCATTGACAAGGTTGATGGTGGGTACTACCAGTTATTTGACTACAGTACAAATGGTGTTTTCGTCAACGAACAGAAAGTCAATCAATCCATGCGGCTTCCCGATGGTTGCACAATTCGCATCGGTTCATTTATTTTGGTGTTGAGTGGCGATCGCCTCACCCTTCAAGACCGGGGGGATAAATTGCGTCTTGATGCTTGGGAAGTTACCCGCATTGTTTCCAAACATTCCCGAAACAGCCAAACTTTGCTCAATTGTGTTTCAATTCCACTCGAACCCGGTCAACTGATTGCAATTGTTGGCGGAAGTGGAACGGGAAAATCAACTCTTTTGAAGACACTGCTAGGTATTCAACCTCTTTCTGGAGGATATGTTTATTTAAACGGCTCAGACCTGCAACAAAATTTTAATATCTACCGTACCCAAATTGGCTATGTACCTCAAGAAGATATCGTACATAGAAATCTGACGGTTGATCGGGTTCTCACTTTTGCTGCTCAATTACGTCTTCCCCCTGATACAAATATTGAGGCAGTTATTCAAAAAACTCTGACTGAAATTGAACTTTTAGATCGACGGCATACCCTAATTAGCCAACTAAGTGGTGGTCAATTGAAGCGAGTCAGCATTGGCGTTGAACTTTTAGCAGACCCCAAGTTATTTTTCCTCGACGAACCCACATCAGGACTCGATCCAGGATTAGACAAAAAAATGATGCAACTTCTGCGAAAGTTAGCTCACTCAGAAAATCGAACTGTAGCTCTTGTTACCCATGCGACTGCCAATATCACTTTGTGCGATCGCGTTGCCTTTATGGGAAGGGGAGGAAATCTCTGTTACTTCGGACCCCCTAGCGAAGCTCCTAGTTTTTTTAATGTAGGACGGGATGACTTTGCTGAAATTTATAATGAACTGGAAAAGTCTCCAGAAGAAAATCAAGGCTGCTCCATCGAAGATTATTGCCACCAGTGGAATACTCGATTTAAACAGCATACTGACTACCAAAAATATGTCCTAGACGCTCTGATTGTTCCCGGTAAAATTAATGCCAATTCTCCTGAAATCAATCAAGCCAATCAAAGGACGACAAAATTAAAAGATAAACCAAAACAGGTTAAGCCTTCTCCTCTGAGGCAAATAAGGGTACTTTTACAACGAGACATCCAATTAGTTTTAGCCGACCGATTTAACTTGGGATTGTCATTGCTAACTGCTCCCATTGGAATTGCCTTGATTACTTTGGCTATCCGCGAGCAAGAACCCCTGACTCTTGGTGACGGTTGCGATGCGTCAGAGCGTGTTAACTATAAACCCTTATCCTGACAGCGATAGCGGGTTATTACTCAACCCCTATATCCTATTGAATTACTCAGATATTACTCACAATCTAGTCCTAGCACAGGAAAATAATTCTGTCAATAGGATGATTACTCAGTCAACAAGCACAACTTAATTAATCTGTCAAACACTCATACCACCCCCCAACCAAACACCGATAGGGTAACTCCCTTGTGATACCCGTCAATGGCAAGCCTATCGGTTCGTTCCTCACCATTGACTGCTATCACATCGTTCGTTTCCCCAATAGTGCTTGTTTCGGTTAGGGGGAGGGTATGGGTTCAATTTTGCAGGGTATTACCTAAAGCTACCAGTGCTAACCATAGAAAGGTATGAGTGCGATCGCAGTGGGATTTATCTATGGCTCAAAGTCAACACGATAGCCGTAGGTAGCCGTAGGGGGAACCCACTAGGTTATCAATGTACAACGATACTCCTATCAATGTACAAAGATATTAGGCTGCCTATCCGGTTATCTATGGGAGTCAGGTTATTGGGGAAATATTGGGGAGCCTACTCGCTACCAACAAAATGCGATCGCATAATCTGAACTATCATCTACCGGAACCAACCCGATACCCCTAAACAACTTTTCAACTGGTAACTTGTTTCGTCATCTCTCGCTGATACCTACATAATCCTCAGCAAGTCTCCAATTTATAGGGGTACTGAGTTCCGCACGGGATGATTACCCCTAATAGACGGGTTAAGGTTTTGGCTTAGGGTGTTTATTGTAGGTAAATTAGAGGCAAGCATTCATATAAATGATTTCCTGGCCTGGTTTTCCAGAGCCAGGAAACAAAAAATATGCAGACACCCCCTACAGTCAGAAACCATAGGGGCCATTTAAGTTATTGAGTTAGGGTTAGCTGTTAGCTGTTAGGGTTTAGGGTTTTCTGCACTTAGTAACCATAGCGTTAGCTACGTCTATTAACTTGTCTACAGTAACTTGGTCAGATTTTCCAACGTAGATGTGATGATTGACGCTACCATCCCACCCTTTGAGGTTCCAGTAGGTAAAACCATTGATTGAGAGTTTTTTGCACGCTGTAAATCGTTTACCATTAACCTCCACTGAAAAGGATTTATGGGTTTCTAGGTATTTAAACCATTCTAAAGAACCTACTTCGATACAGATATTACCATGACCTACCAGAAACCCTTTGTAAGACCCTGTTAGTGTGACTACCGGGAGTAGCTTAGGCATGAAAATCACCTCCCAGTAGGATATCGCTGTTATAACCATTAAGGTTGCATTCAGGTGATATTATACCTGAATCAAATCGAGTAATAATTGGATACTGAGATTCTACCCATTTCTCGTGTACCATCATAAAATCAACAGCGGCGTTATGAGATATTTCGGCTAATGTCACCCTAGTATCCTGATTGGAATAGGAGATATCTCGTGACATCATTTGAATGTAAATCTCCCTAGCCATTTCTGCAATAACCATCATTTTTTCTTGTTCAAACTCATTCATGGCTTTATTTCCTATTGATTAATTGAACTTGTGATCATCATTATCGGGGTGATTTTGACTATTGTTGTGTTCTGTAATTTTTGCATTAAGCAAGGCTTCAATGCCTTTGAGTAACTCGATTTCCGCGTTTAAAAAATGCCTGTGGATTTGAATAAATTCGACAATTTCATCAAATTGTTCAGGTGTGATAGCAAGTTCTACTAAGTCAAGTAATCCTACAACGTTAGGATTTAATCGATTACTCATGTAGCTATATTCTACTACGTTTAATCCGGGTGTACTTAATTTGATTGACATGGTTTTATCCTTTGATAGTGGTTAAGTTGTGATAGTTTAACGTCATTTCGGACGGGTTTAAATTATTCGATTTTGGTTAGTAAATGCTGAATATAATTAAGCTGTTTGAGCGATAATTGTTTTTTCGCTTCTGCTAAGGATAACTCAACCTCGCAATCATTCATTATTGAAATTAACGTTTCCTTAGCGTCTTCTTTATTAGCGTTGTAGACTGTACTATCTACCATTTGTTTAAATGTTTTAAACCGTGCCTTTATAATGGCATTTGTGTTGGGAGGTTTAGTCATTTTTTTGGTCTCCTATATGATGTGTTTCCAAACATTTTTGCTGTTCTGATTAATCATATTATATCCTCTATTTTTCATTAGATTAGTCAACTCTGAAACATTAACGCGACTATCAAGATATCCATCTGTTTTAGCTCTCTCAATGGCTTCTTTTAACGCTTTCGGGTCGATATCAGTTACAACCTCGGTTAACTCAGGACATCCCGCGTTAATTGCCTGATTGTTTTGTTTCATTTTTGCCTCAATACTTTGAGTGATAAAACTGTCTAAAAATTGTTCAGTACCTGATGATATAGTCAAGATTTTTTCATTAACAAAATCCCAGTAATCATTGAAGCGTTTAATTGATTCATTGATAGATAATTGATAAATCAATGAATGAGTGACAATAATTTCACTTGATAACCTAGCGTTAATGATATCTTTTTTGTGTTTCTGTAGTTGTTTTTTGACCTTGCTGTATTGATTGCAGTTATCGATATTTCTCCAGAAAATTTCTAATTGAGATGATAATTTATCAAGCGTAATATCCTCTACATCGTTTAAATCACTTAACTCGTAACTATTCCCCCTATATTCCTCTGATGTCATAGTCTCTCGTTTTTTAAACCATATAGGAAACATCCGTCTTTTGAGTTCGTTTAACTCCCACAATGTCCACAATGGATGTATTGAATTAATCACCTTTAAAGCGAAAGCATTAAAAATCATGTTAGTTCCCGGTGTCTGACTACTGATGGTTATTCGGCTATTTTTGCGGTTTAACACCTTGAAAAGCGATAACATATTCTCATTTTCAATTAATAAGCTAGGGGTGATATCTTCCCATACCAATATAAAATTTTTCTCAAATTCACATTGAAGGGGGTCATAAAATCGTTCATGTTGTATCTTGTTTCTCAGTGAAGCGAAAGTGCTATTAGCAAGCACCGAGGTTGTCTTGTATAGTTCAGATGCTACGGTAGCTATCTGTGACTTTCCAGTACCGCTAGACCCCCAAAGGAACAGGATACCAGCGGTAGACATTAACGTTACTGGAGACGCTATAAACGAGGCGATAATTGGAAACTGAATATCAGGATATGGCAGAACACAGACAGCCCGTAAAACAGACTCTAATTGCTCACCCAGGTTGCCTTCTGTGATTATTTCTTCTAGTTCAGATGACATCTGACTTCTAATTAGTCTATAATCAATATAGTCCTCAGACATGGTAGTAACCTCTTATCGCTCTTGACTTGTTGACATGGTATGGTGGTTATTCCCCCCTAAATATTTAGGGGGGATTTATTTGTGACTACATTAATCGCAGTAATTCAATTAATGCAATTAATACATTAGAATCAAGTTGTTTAACCTTGTTATAAAGACTCTCAAAGCTAGGGTCACAATCCAAAACCTTAGCCCCTTCTGTTAACCTTTCCTCGAAGGTTTTGTATTTTGCCTTTCCATTAAATCCTGCTTTATTTTTAGTTTTGGATTCAATGAAAGCGTCAATATCTCCGATTGAGTAAGTAGCGAAAGATTGATTGAATGGATTAATACATTCAATTTCTAAGATATTAGAAATATCAGAGTTTAAATTATCGTCTCCGATATTTCCCTCTAATATCCTGTCAGAAGGTCTGACTGATGATTGACTTAGATTTATTGTTGCTGTAAACATCACAGAACCGTCTGTAAGCATTGAGTCACTTTCGACTATTTTAAGCAATGCGAGTTCTGGAGATGTAGGGCTATATTCTCGTTTTTTGCCGTTATATTCAGTCTCGTATTTTTCAATATAAAACCGTACAGCAATTAATTCTTTATCACCTTTGGAATAACTCCAATCCCTATCATTGAAGTTAGAAAAATCCCCTGATACACCTTTCCCGAATATCCATAAATGAGGTGACTTAATTCGGAATTATGCATAATCAACAATTAGAAAGGTTGCCGTTTCACCGGGCTTAACTGCACTGCAATAACTAAATTTATCGTCCTGTTTTTTGCCGTAATATCCGATACTCATGATTAACTATCCTTTGATGATTGATTATGACGTTTGAAATTTTTTTGCATACCTCCCAAAATTGAGGGTTACCAACAATTGATACTCGTAGGCTGCCTTCATTTGTCAACCTTGCTGTAGCGTGACCTCTGTAGTCCCCCCTAGGGCTATAACAACCCATATAGGAATAAGCTAAATCAAGGATTTCCTGGGTTTTATGTTCCTTTATAGGGGTTAGTATCCGGTAGGCTATTTGAGTGGTTTCTGACTCAAATAGGTGTGGGTTATAGGTGGTGTTTATTAACTCACCGTCAATGGAAAATAACCCCTTGTAGTGCAGTTTATTCATTGTTTACCCTTGGAATCTCTAAGTTTTTCCAAAGCCCCTTAAACTCGTCGATATTGATAAATGAGATGCCTTGCCATCGGTAGGATGTCCCCCTTATAACAAACCAACACTGATTGACTAAACCAGGATTAAGGTACTGCAATAACTGCATTTTTAGCTTAAATGAATCAGTTAATACTCCCTTAACTTCGATGTAACGATTAAAGAACGGACTCTAAAAATCTGGAATCCAGGTGATATTTTTCCAAGGTTTTGCATGTTCAATTAATGTCATTTTAGGGTGAACAATTAATTGATTATCATGTTTTCGTAGAAGGTGATAAACCCTACATTCAAATGCACTTGGAAAATAATAGCCGTCTATTTTTTGTCCTCTAGCATTGTATTTATTTTTCATCTTTTGGGTACACTCCGAAAGATGTATTAGGATTATCAGGTTCTCTATCCCCGCCGTTTTCGGCTTGATATATATTCCATTCTTCTCTGTAGAACTCTAGGGCTTCTGTACAAATTTCCTCAAGTTTGTCAGGATGTAATGGGATTAATTTTTTAAGAATTTCGCCTATAAAATAAGCAATAAAATCCTTATCAAACTTAACTAAAGTTGATGGCCACGTAAACCCCTTTACGCCTGAAATTGGAACTTTGATATATAGGGAATGACCGATATACATCAAGGGGGTTAACGTGATGTTTCGTAGGTTAAGCCTAACCTCGGACCCAATGACGTGGTATCATGCTATAATTTCCTAATGCTTAGTGGCTACCGCTTATGTGCTTTTAAAATAGAGTCCCTAAAAAATTTACACATAAGCGGTTTTGTTTTTGGTGTGGGATTAATCTAACCAACTAGAAAATGGGTTGACTTCATTATCTTCATCCTCTAAATCACTCTCAGAGCCCAATAGATGGTCTTCGAGGGCGTTAATATCATCTTGGATGGCTCCCGTAACCTTACGAGGTAGCTTTACTCCACCTGCTTTTAATAGCGTCAGGATTGCGTTGGTGACTCGTTTAAGTGTGGCAATCTCTGAATATGTCAGATAAAAGGTATTTGAGTTGATAATCTCCGACGTTTGGAGTTTGTTGGTCAATGATTGAATTAATGAAGTTTTGGGGTAAGGAAGGTAAGTATTAACCAACTCCAGAAACTTAGTAAACTGATTAAACCGACTCAACGTCTCTTGGTATTCTGTAGGAGTCAATACTTTATTAGTATTGACATTAGTTACATTTTCTACAGTTACGCTACCTTCAATTGATTCTGTAACTGTATAGTTACCTTGCTCTTTTGAATTCACTGTATTTAATTAAAATTATCTTATCTAATTAATTTATTAAAAATAAACATAAATTATACAATTTACACTTATTTATAAAAATATCAAGTATTACATTAAGTATATATAGAATGTACAAATAATAACCAATACAAAAAACTCGTTAATCCTATTTTGTGAGTTAACGGGTATATACTTAGTAACAAGATAGTTATTATGGATTGTTGCCTGTTGTCTCAGGTAAAGCGCTAAGGTTTCCTTGTACTTGATTAGCTGCTTCAGTTCTACCTGTGGTTAGTTCTCCTAGGTTATCGAGGGTAATTTCAGATTCAGCCGGAATACGAAACATTGAGTTATAGGTTCTAATACTCGCGGGTTGTTTGCTCCAGTAATGAGCAAAAACATATAGCAAGGAATTAATCGAGAAAATTTGAGGAACTTTTAAACCAATAAATCTTAGCTTCCTATCACCCGCGTTAACTCCTGATGTGCGATATGTTCTCCATACTCCACCCATAGAGGCAGGAGCTTCTACAAAAATCTTTGTGTACTCTATACGTTTCCATGACCTAACTCTAGCCCCTGGTATGATATTACGCCTATTAGCATTAGTTGATGTAGTTCCACTAACGGGAGGTCTCCAGATAGTTAAGTCTCGCACCAGGACGGGTTCCTGTGTTACGGCGTTATCGGATAGCGTATAAAGCAGCAACATAGGCATTGGGATAACATACTTTGATGTCTTGTCTACTGGAGCCTCAACCATCAAACTCCTGCCGATACAAGTGCCTTTCGGTTCCGCTAGTTTAGCAACAAAATTTGCTTTATATTTATCGTAAGCATCATTTAATGGCATAATTTAACCTCATTAATTATCAAACAAAACCTTAGATAGGTAGACATTAACACTATTGTTGTCTACCTAGTTAATGAACCCTAGTCAACAAAAACAGCAATAGCTTCTACATCGATAGAGCCATTAGTAGCATCCAAAACATCATCAGTAGGGATTGTTAGGGATACTGTCACAGCTCCAGTTGCCATGTTGCGGGTATAAGCTGTAACTACCGTTACACCATTAGGGTTTCTAGTTGCGTTTATCTGTGCACGTTGAACTTGCTCGATAACTTCTAACAATTGGTGTTCGAGAGTGGGACCATTAAGAGTTACGGGGCTTGCCATAGTCATTACCTCTAATAAATCAATAGTAATAAGATAGCACCAAACTGATATAGGTGTTAGCTATATTTTCGTTAAGGAAATGCTACATATATGTAGCTTCTATTCAATGAAAACTACATTAAGCTGTAGTTGGTGGCTGACTCCCAGTTTTAATTTCTAACGACGTTCTAGTAGCTGTTCTGATTGCGTCATCTACCCACTTAGGTTTCTTCTCAAAATGTAAAGGAATTTTTACTTTAGACTTCCTAGGGTCTTTGTACATTGCCAAAACACTATTCTCTCCATATCGATTTTGGCTTGTTCAAATTTATCAATTAATTCCCAGTTAAGTATTTTAACCTCCGATATATACATTTTTGTTTCCTTTATTCGTTTCGCATTTTCCCTACCGCCAAAACCTTTCCTTTCCTCAAATAGTAAAGGATAAACAATTGAAGAATTTGTTAATTGTACTAAATCCTTGCAAATACGTTCAGCATCTGACTTGCTAGATTCATTCACAAAAAACGAGAATGTTCTACCATTTCGCATATTGCAGGTTACTTTGATATTGCCTTTTGTGAACGCTGATTTACTAGGTTGAGTAAATATCCTTTGTAATTTATCCCAGGTTATTTCGTGTCTTTCTACTGATGGAGTTCTATTTGAGTTTTTTGTAGTTTTGACCGTCTTTCCTTAGTCCAATATGGAGGTTTTTCGTAGTTATATAAAATAAAGGTTAACTGAATTTTTAAATTACTACTATTCGGAACTTCAGAGATATCACCGGAACCCACAAATTGCCCTATATCACGATTACCTAGTATTTCAGTTTGAGCTAACACATTTGCTACATTTTCTTGAAGGTTTCTTAATGATGATACTAGTCTAAATCGCTCTCCACCATTTTCTACAACCGCGTTAACTAATTGTTGTTGTCTATTTTCCTCAATGCGTTGTAATGCAATATATTCATCTAATCCTTGAGCAACTAAAATAATCGCTTCTTTACAATTATCTGAGAATTCCTCCCAAAATTCTTCACTACTATCTTGATTCCAAATAGTGTTAATATTTCCGTCATAGCTTTCTGGTAATTTCTCCCTAGCTTCCCTTCTCTGTTTACCGAAACTCCATTCCTCACCTTTTTCGTCACCCCACTTTTCAATCGTTCCTTTACCACCAGGAACCATTGAAACAATAGCCGTTGCAAGTGTTGAAGGACTTTTATCTAAAAACATTTTAACAACCCGTCTACCATGTTTAAACAGTTGCCATGCTATGGCTTTCATAGCCATGCCAAATGATTGTTTAACGTATGAGCCGAAAGCTGTAGATACTTCCATAAGCATTTCAGGTCCCTTGCTTAAGGCAATGTGCATAGCAGCGGCTTTGTTGATAAATGCAATACCAATGGTAGGCAATACTCCACAAACTAATTTACCTGCCATATTACCCAAAAAACCGGCGGTAGTACTAATAAATTGATTAGCAATATTCATCATATTTTTGTCTATCTGTTCATCTGATATATTCCAGTTGAAATTCCAGAAACTATCCCAATTAGACGTGATAAATCGTGCTACTTTCTCAAAACTAAAGTTAGATAAAAACTTAGTAATTCCTTCCCATAACCAACCTCCAAAACTTTTGCCCCATTCAACAACTTTACCAGTTATTTTTGCCCATAGCTTGCCAAACCAACCCATCTCTTGAGTAGATGTTCTCTGAGCTAAATTAACTTGTCTAACGCCATTCCTACCTATACTGCTACGAGTTTGACGGCTAGACAAGCTACGAGTACTCCTTAGCATTCTTGCACTTCTGGCAACCATTACAAAGTTCCTCTTAGTGGGTTATCGCCGTCAATCAATTCGGTTTCTATCTTGATATCAGGAAAGTCTTTTTTCAATAATTCTTGTACTTTCTTGGTTTCCTGTTCTCTAATATCATCCTGTTTTTTCATTGAATCATATAACCTAGTTAAATCGGCTAATATGTCTTTTGACGGGTCATTACCATTAACTTGTAAAGTACCTTGCGCTCTAACTATTGAGAATATTTTCTTTATTTGATTTAATGTTATTTATAGTGTTTCTTTCGCGTTCTTTTGATTAGTGATTTTAACTTTACTTTCATTAGGTTCTAGTAGTTCCTCAAAATTATCAGCTTCTGGAGTAAACGCTGTTTTAATTGTTGCGTATTTTTCTTCAGTTTTAAATCCTAAATAATCTAATATTTCTGAGACCTCTCTACCAGCTTTAAAGGCTGCTGAATGCGCCAAACCTGCTTCATGTAAACAGGTTAAAACAGCGTTTTGTGTCACTTGATGGGAGATGGCAATTTCCATTACCATCCCGAATATTTCAGCAATTGATTCAGCTAAGTTAGGTAATTTGATTTCGGCTTTTTCTTCTGCTTTTGTCATTAGATTGACATCATCAATCTCTACTTTAACTTCAAATTCACCCCATCTTTCGTCATCGATGTCAAATCGATACATTAACCATTCTGGCAATGTGTTTATTCGTTTAATTCTGTTCTCTGGATTATCAGCATTAACCGTGATTTTTTCCGGCATTTCAGCCGGAAAGGATTCAGGGTCTAGGAACTCGTAAATCCTTCTAATCATTCCACAGCATTCTTCGTTCATATCTGGTATTGTTATCGTTCGTATATTTTCAGGTTCTTCTCCTTCGATGCATTGCGGGATATCTTTTGTGCTCGCGGAAAATCTAGGAATTACATAATCAAATTCTGTGCATTCCATCCACCAATCACAAAATACACCTATACTTTCAAACATTAAATCAGGGTCGCCGTATGCCCACTCAGACTCCCACTGTCCTTGCGTATAAAAAAACCTCTCACTTCCTGTTGGTTGAGGAGTTTCTCCCCACCTCCAATCCATATGACTAAAAAAAGTGATGCTACTTCCACTTGGTGGAGGATTACAGCATCCCCCGCTACCCATTTGTCTGTCGAACTCTTCAACGCTGTACTTTTCATTAGCTTTTATGGTACAACCGATATTGCCATTTCCGCCATTTCCATTGTCTGAATCATCATCTGAATCATCATCTGAACTATCGCCTGGTCGCCTTCCTTTATCATCATCTACCTCGTCACCGCTATTAGGACCGCCAAAACCTCTACCAGCGCCACCCTTTCCCCTAGGTTTTTTTCCTCCCTTTGGTTCATCTCTGTTTGGTGGTTCCTTGACAGTTGCCTCTTTTTTAATATCCTCTCTTTTTTCCCTTTCTTCAGCTTCTCTTTTTTTGTGATATTCATCTGCATCCCAGTATTCAGGAGCTACATATTTAGAATCACTTATAAATTTGTTTCGAGTATCTAATTCCCTCCCGTATGGGTCTCCAGTCCAACCTCGAAACGGGTCTCCTAGTTTACCGGGGTCATCGTTTAATCTAAAGGGAGCTGTGTCATATCTAACTCCCGAGCGAGGTCTAACCTTTGGTTTGTCTCTAATCGTCCGTCTGTCTCTAACCATATTAACGTTTTGTACTAAGTTTAATAGTATTATATGATAGTATAATTATGTTACTAAATCCATTAAATAAGGGAAATCATGAGAGGTGTTAAAAATATCGCGGCTCATATAAACGCTGCTAACTGGAGTAACGCCATAGAGTTATTTAACGGGACTATTTTAGAATCATTAATAACAGAAAGATATAAATATGATATCGGTATTTACAGCTATATATCATCGTTAAACGCTAGATGTTACACTCCCAGTATTGCACAATCACAAATCCCCACAATTTACCCGGAAGATAGCTATTACCAACGGTGGGAAAAAAAACAGGAAGTGTTGCAGGAAGCGGTAGATTTACAAATATTTTATGGGAATATGGCAACAGAAAACGGGTTAAATTTAGGGATTGTCAAATTGCCATATTATGGAGGCATTCACACCGAAAACCTGTTAATTGAATTAATCACTAATCAAAACGAAGGTTTAGCAATTGATAGCAACTCAATAGTTAAAGCTAGGTGTTTAACTCAGTTACATAACAATGATTCTATTAATATTTTGGGCATGGCTGAATATCAACTCGATACAGTTCCTAAAACCCCTACATTGACACAACCCGAAAATTTTGGGGTGACAATAGGCAATACCCCCACATTAGTTAGACCCTCAAATATTAATCGGTATAGGTTGCACTTACAAAACGTAGGTTCTGTAGGGGTATGGTTTTGTCACGGTGATATCAGTAACTGTGTACCTTATCAATGCCTATATTTACCTCCTAACGCTGGGTGGGATGATGAACTAAAATCAACAGCTTCTATCTATGCTATAACTGAGGATAGCGTAACCAATATTGTTGGATTAAAACAAATAATAAATTGGTAAATTATACTTTGATTTAGGAGTTTATTATGAGTTTCTCAATTTACAGTTCTATTGTCAATTTAGACACTCTAAACATTAGCAGTAAAATACCGGGAACTCCCGAAACTACCGCGATAAGTTTGACTGCTAACACTATCACGGAAGTTGTGCCTATCAATGCTACCAGTAACGGTAGAACGGTGTTTGTAAAGAATCGGTCAAATACCAATGTACATCTAATATTTGACCCTACAGGTGATAGCGTGTCAGACGCTGCATTTTCGGTTAAGCCAGGTGATACCATCTCAATAACGTGGGGTAGAACTAAGTTACAGGCGATAGCAGAATCTAGCGCTAGTATCAGCGTTACAATTATCGAATATATCAATATGTAATCATCAAATGAATGGCTAGTATTAAGTTATTAGCCATTTAATTAAATAATCAATATAGAGGCAGTTATGACTAATTTCAACATTTACTCTAGTAAGTTTGGGCAATCAACCGATGACTTGCCAGAAGGTGAAGTTAATCTGTATTTAACTAATGAACGGATACAAGCAGTTATTGACTCAAATACGTATAACGTTGAACCTCGCATCTCTATAGAACCTACCCTTTCAACTCAGTTTGGTAAATCCAACACACGCTACAATGGTGAAGAATGGATAACAGAACCTGTAACAGACACTTACACTGTTACTAGAGCATCTACGGCAACGTATGTAGACGCAGCAGGCAGGATTCGTACAGCCGCAGTGAATAAGCCTAGATACACATTTAATCCTGAAACGGGTGAACGGTTAGGGTCGTTGGTGGAGGAACAGAGGACTAATTTGGTATCGTGGAGTGAGGATTTTGATAATGCGACTTGGACAAAAACACGAGCAAGTATTACGCCAAATGTAATTGTTGCGCTTGATGGAAATTTAACTGGTGACAAGTTAGTTGAGGATTCAAGCACAAACACCGCCCACCATGTAAATCGTACATTTTCTGCAACATCTGGGACAACATATACATTAACCATATATGCTAAAGCCGCAGAACGCTCGATTCTTGTAATTGCATTTGCCACTCAATTTCCCGCCAATTCTTTCGCAAATTTCAATTTACTGACTAGAGCAATTACAGCAGGAGGAGGACTTGTTTCTTCATCAGTAACGTCTATGGGAAACGGATGGTATAGATGCTCAATTACCTCAACAGCATCATCAACTGCTACTGCAACAATAGTGCATTACTTGAATAATGGGTCTAGCATTCTTTACACAGGTGATGGCATTTCAGGTATCTACATTTGGGGTACACAACTAGAAGCATCATCAACACCATCCCCTTACACCCCTACTCAAGCCACCAGCGTAACACGTGCTTCTGATGCGGTTAGTCGAGTGTTGGGGGATGAGTTTAACCCGAGTGAAGGTAGAGTAGGGGTCGAGAGAGATGTCGCCATCTCCCCCTCCCATACAAAACCGTACATGAGACTTTCACCTCATACGGCTCCTAGTTTGACCGTCTCCTTGTTAAGAGTACAGCATCATCTCTTCATCAAGAGCTGTTTTATCGTCGTGACAATGGCGGTGTAATAATTGAAGATTCTTGTAGTCATCCTTTCCGCCTTGGCTTCTAGGTACAATGTGGTCTATTTCAATTAAGTCTGATGGGGTAAAGAATTGCCCACACCAGGTACATCTACCTTTTTGTTTTTTGAGTAGTTTTGCTACCCTAATTGGCGTGTCGATTGCTTGTCCTTTCCTGGTTGCCCAGTAAGTCCAATTTCCGTCGTATGGTGTTGCGTCGGGGCGTATTAGGGTATGTCTGACAATTGGAGTCCAGTTATGTTTGAATAGATGTAACCCATCTTTGGTTTGGAATAGCCAATTTTCGTGTCTTTCTTTCCCATTGCTAAGTTTAATTGTTCCATGTCTGAAATAATTACTTAGCTTTTCGTGATTTGCCTTTCCGCATCTTGATACTGTCCATGCCTTTAACATTTGCCAGATTGTTTTGTCTAGCTTATTGAAGGTCTCTGTTGAGACTACCGCTGAGTAATAATTTGACCATCCCCGAATAATTGGATTTAGTCTACTAATCAAGGCTGATTGAGGTGCTGTTCTATGTTGTTTAATCACACCTTTAATCACTTCTGTGTGGGCTTTAACTGCTTTGTTGCTGGGTTTTATGTGGGTTTTATGTCCGATTAATCGACTCTTAGGCCCCCCTGTTTTCCCAGATTTATACTTTCCTACGGGATATTGCCTGATATTGAATCCTAGAAAATCAAACCCAGGTTCCTCAATCTTGCCATTATACTCAATAGGATTGAGTGTGTGACATATTCGGGTTTTTTCAGGTCTAATCTCTAGTCCTACAGGTTTTAGCCATATAGAAATAGCAGTCATGCACTGTTCAATGATTCCTAGGTCTTTGGAGATGACCACAAAATCATCGGCATATCTTATAAGGTTTACCTGATTGGTGCTGCCTTTATTTGGATACATTTCTTTGACTAACCTTTCTATTCCATCCAGTGCGATGTTGGCTAGTAGTGGACTTATTACTCCTCCTTGGGGTGTCCCTGCTTCTGTATCCTCAAATACACCGTTATCTAGCACGCCAGCTTTGAGCCATTGTTTCAGGTCTCTCTTCAAGCTGCTTGGACAATGAATTTTGGACAATAGGTAATCATGGTTTATTCGGTCAAAGCATTTTGCTATATCAGCATCAAGAACATAGTATTGTCCTTGATTTATGGCAGTATATATTCTACTTATTGCATCTTGTGCTGACCGTCCGGGTCGGAACCCATAGCTTGTGCCTTCAAACCTCGATTCCCATTCAGGTTCGAGGGCCGACTTAACCAAAGCTTGCCTTGCTCTATCTTGGATTGTGGGTATGCCTAGTGGGCGTTTTTCATCCCTACCAGGTTTTGGAATCCACACCCTTCGCAGTGGTTTTGCTTTGAGGTTTCCCTTAATGTTTTTGACAATTTCTAACCTTTGTCTTGGAGAGATTGCTCTTACTCCATCAACCCCGGCTGTTTTCTTGCCTTGATTATCTTGGGTCACTCGCCGCACTGCTAAGAGCCGGGCATAATACGATTTCACCAATAGACGTTGCAACCTTCGTGCCTTTGCGTCTTGTCCCGATTTAGCTGCTTGAAATATACTCTTTTGGAGCTTGAAAACTTTCCGTTGAACCTTAGTCCATGGGATTGCCTTCCATGCGTTGTTCGTAGTCTTGATTGGTTTGGGTTTACCAAATCCTTTCTTTAAACTCGCTATCGCCATTTTGACTCTTATTAGACTCTATTCTTACAATCAAACCGTGACCTGTTAGCATATCCCTACCATTACAGCAGGGCGTTGGCTTCTGGTCACATCTCACATCCTCTAGGACTTGCGGTTACACTTATCCCTACTGATATCTCGACCAGATAATCAGAGTCCAGGAGGACTTAAAACGTTCCGTTTATATGGGCATTCCATCTTTAGATTTGTCCTCTCCACCGGGGTACTTTTAAAGGTCTGTGTAGGTAGTAAAAAAAAACCCCTACTTTTCCCCTTACTCTTTTGAGCGCAGCGTATCAACCTATTTCGCTACTTACTCTTTACGATGGTTCAAGCCAGACATTCGGTTTCCCTAATCATGGATGGTTGGCAGTGGTCTCGTTTCTGGTGTTAGGTTGCACCTCGGAGCCTTCCGTTCCCCGCTTCAATCCTGGGGTTGTGATTCCCAAAACTGGGGGTGGCTATCGCCGTTACCCTAATTTCCTAACTTTTACTTATCCATTTTTGGACATCCTATAAGGAATTTGTATGAGTTAGTTTGTTTTGACCTTGGGTTCCCTGCCTTGATTTGTATCGTAGGATACTAATCGTTGGGACATATAAACAGTTATGAGGATGGTCAGGAGTGCGCTCCTTATATTCAACCAAGGGGTTGAAGTCCCCACCAGGCGGTTATTTCGGGTATTGCAACCCTATTTCATGCCTGAACGTCTCGCACTTTTTATATAGAATATACACCAAACAAGTTGACAGGAGTTGGTGCTATTTTAGGTACTAATTCAGATAATACCAACTTGATACTTCACGGCGACGACAGTGCAGGTTTCGGTATAGACACTAGAACTGTGTCTGGTGGTGTGTTGACTTATTCATCACCCTTAATAACTAGATTGGACGCACCATCATTTAAGATATTATCTGTTTTAGAGCAAGGTCGGCAAAAGTTATTTATTAACGGTGATAAAGTGGTTGATGCACCTAATACAGTAACATCTTATCAACCTATTTCTGAAATTCTTATATTAAGAAGAGCTAATGGTGTTGTTGAAACTGGTATATGTAAAGATTTCCGCTACTACCCTCGCGCTCTTAGTGAAAGTGAGTGTTTAGCCCTAACAAAACTGTAATGGAGAACTAAAATGACTTATGACTTACAACAATAAATTAACAGATAATGCCTAATGCACTTGATTCGTTGTGGGCCTGGCTATCTATTTAGCGATCGTGATTGTTCAGCCCGAGAAGTTCTAAGTACAACGTTAATCCCTATAAACGTTTACATCCCAACTCAAACTGTCAACTTTTTCAAACTCTAAACCTCTCAGAAATTCACCATGAAAGACCTGATCATCAGTATTCGCAGTCTCGCTACCCTCGCGCTTCCTCACCGCTTTCCTCTATCCCCTGCTGATTTTCCTCATTGGTCAGGGCTTTTTCCCCTACCAGGCTAACGGCAGTCTTCTCACTAACTCTCACTCTTGAGGTCATTGGTTCCGCACTCATTGGTCAAACCTTTACCACTGACGATTATTTCTGGAGCCGTCCTAGTGATGTCAATTATAGTTCTGACGCGGAGGCTAACCCCACCGGAGTATCGGGAGGTAGTAATCTGGCTCCAGACAACCCGGAACTGTTGGCACGCATTCAGAACGAAGCCCAGCGTCTTCGTAGCGCCGGGATTGAACCCACCGCTGACTTACTTTATTCCTCCGGTTCCGGTCTTGACCCTCACATTAGCCCCCCTGCTGCGGTTCGCTCAAGTTGAACGGGTCGCCCTTGCGCGTGGCCTGTCTACTGACCAAGTGCGATCGCTGATTACTCAAAATACTGAAGACCGCTTCCTTGGTATTTTTGGGGAGCCTGGTATCAATGTTCTCAAGAGAGAACTTAGCCTTGGATAACCTTTAAATTCAAATCTTCTAATGTTCCAAACCTCCCTATGTATCACCCCACCCAATCCTCCCCAAAGCATCGCCCTTGGTAAGCACAAAGTCTTTATCGGCATGGCACCGGGAGTCGGTAAAACCTATCGAATGTTAGAGGAAGCCCAACAGCTAAAGCAGGAAGGGTTTGATGTCGTCATTGGAATACTGGAAACCCACGGACGAGCAGATACCGCTGAGAAGGCAGTTGGCTTAGAGCAGGTTCCCCTCAAGCAGATCAACTGGCTCTTTCGCACTCTCACGGAATTGGATACCTCTGCTGTACTCGCCCGCTGTCCTCAGCTAGTCCTGGTTGATGAATTGGCTCATACCAATATCCCCGGTTCTGAACGACAGAAGCGTTACCAAGATGTGTTTTGGATTTTGGAAGCGGGTATTGATGTCTATTCCACTATCAATATCCAGCACCTAGAGAGCCTTAATGACCTGGTACACAAAATTTCTGGGGTGGTCGTCCGCGAGCGGGTACCCGATCGCCTACTTGATGAAGCTGATGAAGTCATCGTCGTAGACGTTACCCCTGAAACTCTCCAAGAGCGCCTTCAAGAGGGTAAAATCTATGCCTCTGCCAAGATTGATCGGGCTCTGCACAACTTCTTCCAACGTCGCAATCTTGTCGCTCTCAGAGAATTGGCGCTGCGGTTCGTGGCTGACAATATTGAAGACAATGGCCGACAGAGCCATTCTCAGAGCTATTGCAATATCCAAGAACGGGTTCTGGTCTGTGTTTCAACCTATCCCAGTTCGATTCGGTTATTGAGACGAGGGGCACGCATTGCTAACCAAATGAATGGCCGTTTGTCTGTGCTGTTTGTAGCTCATCCTCATCAATTTCTTTCTAAATCTGAGGCACTCCACATTGAAACCTGCAAACGGATGTGTCAGGAGTTTGAGGGGGAGTTTTTGCGGGTGGAGTCAGATGATGTGGTGACAGCGATTCTTGATACTGCCGTCGAACAACACATCACTCAAATTGTTTTGGGGGAAACTCGACGATCTCGCTGGCAACTACTGATTAAAGGATCTATTGTTCAAAGGTTAATGCGAGGTCTACCCCAGGTTGATTTACACATTATTGGCACTGACCACTAACCCAACAGCTTGATCGCCTCAAATTTAGCTACCCGCAGACAAGCCCCCCGCTATTGTAGGGTTAGCTTTGGGATTACTGATACATTTACGCGACATTTATCCGGCTATTGCCTGACAATGCTACGATAGCACTATTACCCGTTAAGGTAACAGAGGCGGTATCCCGCAAAGCTTTTAGAAAGATTCCAAAAGCACCGTTCCAGTCCCTGGGTTGAACCCACACTCAGGACATCGGAACACTTTTGAGCCACCTAGCTGGGAATGGACATGACCACAGTGAGTACAGGTTTTGCTGGTGTATTCTTCGGTCACATCTACAACTGTGGTTCCAGTTATTTCCCCTTGATGTCTCAGGGTTAGTTTGAATCGATAATGCGCCCATGTCAGCATGGCGCGGGCAGTCTTGGATTTGATTTTCCGCTTGGCTTTGGCAACCATGTTGGAAGTCTCGAAGGTGGGCAGAAAAATTATGCTGTAGTCATTAGTCAAGTAGTGAGCAATTTGTTTGTGGGCTTCATCAACTAGATTGCGGATTTTGGTTCTCATTCGTTGAGCCGCTTGCCTCATCCGTCGCCTTCTTGAACGACAGGGTTCCTTGGCGATTCGGCTCATCAAATCATCCAAATGTTGACATAGCCTAGTAATGCGTCCAATATCCCCGGAGCCCAATTCCAGAAACCGAGAGCCATCAAACCCGGTCATAAAAGTTCGGACACCTGGGTCTAATGCAATTACGCCATTCGCTTCAGTTGGGTTAACGGCAACTGGTTCAGGGAAAATCGCCAACCATCGACCTTTGGTAAACACCAACTGAGTCCCTTGCCCGCAAGTTTTAGGGATAGCTTCGGAAACCATGAAAGTTAATCCTTTCGTGAGTCTTGGATACCAACTCCCTGAAGAGAAATTAGTATTATTGAACTTAATCCCTTGAGAACTATCCCGACAGCTCGGTGGCCTTGCGCCAGGACTGACTGAAAAGGCGAGATAGGCATCAAAGATAGCATTCTGCCGAATATGGCCGGGTGTTTCTTTGACCCATGCAGGCAAGTCGCTCTGCATCACTTCCGCAGCGTAACTTTAACTTGCTTAGTCGTTTACCACTCCGGGATAATGCAATTGCTTGGTTGTAGCAATACCGACAAGCAGCCAGCCATTTACGCCAGACTTGATTTAGCTCTGGGCTGGGGTAAATCCGGATCTTCTTTGACCTGAGTTTTGTATTTACTCCGTCCGTATAATCGGGAACTGAAGCAGTGGAGGATGGCGAGGATGTCCTCAACCATTTCTGGTTCTCGACTGAGACTTGTCTCGTTGAGAACCATGAGTGAGCACCTGTTTTGCTCACAGAGCCATCGAAACAAGTCAAATCCCCATCTGGCCAATCGGTCTGGGTGGGCAACGACAACCATGCGGACATCTCCTGACAAGACTTATCCCAGTAAGGCCAGCATTTTCTTTCCCTTGAAGTTGAGCCCGCCTCCGATTTCGGAGACGACTTCTGCTTCGGGGTAGAGGTTGGACAGTGCGGCCACCTGTCGGTTGAGGTCGGACTGCTGGGCGCGGCTACTAACTCTGGCATAGATAACGACTTTGCGTTTGTCACTGCCTGATTTGGCAGCAGAATATGACTCAACGTTGTATCGTCGTTGCCCAGCCGGGGTTCTGATGGTCTCGATTGAGCCATTGGAGTCCCATCTGGGGAGTGTTCTTTCATGGACTCCAAGGATTTAGACCGCTTCCTTGGGTTTGACATATCTGGCAATAGGTTTATCCTCAACTATTCTCGCTTCTTATACCGTATTGCCCTAAAATATTAACCTAATTTGAGATTAAATCATGCTCCCGTTTCAATTGAGAGGTACTGCTTTGCTTAGGAAGGCTTCGCCAACGCAGAAGCCAGCTACTTTCTTGGCTACTTCGGTAGCCTCAGTCAGTGAAGCGTCAAGAATCACCGTGGCTTCAGCGGGCGTGAGTATGTCAAAATTTCATGTTAGCCTGAGCATTACGCCGCCACATATAGGGCTTAATTCGGCGCAAAGCTGAGGCGGTAAACCTCTCATTCCAGGTTTCATCAGAAATAGTGGCTAATTCTTCTAAAGTTGGTGCCAGATTTTCCGGATAGGGATTAAAGGCCGCTTCTTTTGTGGGTTTAGCAAATCTTTCATTCCAGGGACAAACATCCTGACAAATATCACAACCTGCCACCCAATTATTAAGATTAGTTGCTATTTCTGGGGGCAAGTTTTCCGCTCGGTTTTCTATGGTATGATAAGCAATACAGCGGTTTGCGTCTACTACAAAAGGTTCAGCGATCGCATTAGTAGGGCAGGCTGACAAACAGCGAGTACAAGTGCCACAATGTTCTGTATGGGGGCGATCGTACTCTAACACCAAATTAGTTAACACCTCTCCCAGAAACACCCAAGAACCGTAATTTCTAGTAATTAGATTCCCATTTTTAGCAATCCAACCCAACCCCGCCCGTTGCGCCCATAGCTTATCCTGAACCGGTCCCGTATCAGCATAATAGCGGGCTTCGATATCTTCCCCCTGCTGTTTTAACCACTGACAAAACTGCTTTAATTTCTTATGCAAAATGCGGTGATAATCTCGTCCCCAGCCATAGCGAGAAATTTTCGCATATTCCGGCTCATTTTTATGTTGATGTGGTGTATAATAGTTAATCGCAACACAAATAAGCGATCGCACTTCCGGCATAACTAGGCGAATATCCTGACGTTTAGGATTATCCATCCAAGCCAGATCCGCCTGATATCCTGCTTGTAACCATAGACGCAACCCTTCCACCTCTTCAGGGGTTGTTGTGGCTGGCGTAAAGCCGACCTGATCAAAACCTAAATCTAGGAGATATTGTTGAATTTGAGAACGGTCAACAGAAGCAGCCATCAGAGAGAAAAGTCAACAATGGAAAGTGGTTAATCATGGGGCTAATGCCACCCTATGGGGGGTGGTGGGATTAGAGTGTCAAGACGAGGACTCCTTAGAACCCAAACTAGCCTGTAACTCCAAACAATTACGGCCATCAGTCTCAAGTTTATAATCAACCCGATCCATGAGGCGCTTCATAATCAACCACCCATAACCATGTACTGGCTTATCTTCAGGTAATGGTGGTTCATAATCACTCATTTCATATCCCTTACCCTGATCCCAAATTTCCAAGCGAATGTCACCTTGATCAAGTTGTAGGCGAATAATCACCGGAAGATCAGGCTGATCGCGGTGAGCATGGCGAATCACATTAGAATAGGCTTCAGCTAGGACTAGGCGAAACCGATTCGACTGACGGGGCCAATCCACCGAGTCCCCTAACTGGACTTCCAAACTGCTTAATAGCCAGTGTTCAACAACTTCTAAAAACCGAATATCGCTCGGCACCTGTAATTCAGTGATCATCTGTTGACACAACCTCCAGAGAGAGTATGGTTTGATCGTCCTCCTGAACCGGATTTTGTTCACGGATGGAAGCCAGTAAAGCCTCTAAATTTAATAGGCTAGTTTGTTGTTTTAGGAGTTGCCATAACCCCTCCTGTTGCAGCATGGCACGGGCGGAATTACCATCATTGCCTTGTTGTAGCACAGTAGCCTCTGTAATTCCATCACTGGTTAGTAAAAATACATCTCCAGGGGACAAGACACGACTACCTACTTTTCCGCGCCAGATTGGGAGAATCCCTAAAGGAATACCCCGTTCTTTCAGAAAAATCGGCTCAACTGTGACATGGCCATCACCATTAAGGTTTTGTTGTTGGAGGGTGCGATGATCCCAAATCAGGGGGTAGATATGTCCAGCATTAGCATAGGATATTTCTCCTGTTGCTGGTGTGTAGCGAGCCAAAACCATGGTAATAAAGTGGTTATTGCCAATCAGATCATCAGATAAGATGCTATTAAGATTGTGCATTACCTGTTCTGGTTCTGGGGAAGTATCTTGAGAGAGTTCTCGACGCAAGACAGAAATGGCACTAGCCATAAACAAAGCTGCGGGAACTCCCTTCCCGGAAACATCCCCCAAAGCCACCCAAATATCCCCCATAGAGTGGATATAGACCTCAAAGAAATCACCCCCAACTTCTCTAGCTGGATAGCAGCAGGCTTGTAGCTTCAGATTGTCAAATTCCGGCCAACTTTGGCGGAGTAAATTCATCTGAATTTGACGAGCAACCTTTAACTCACTCTGCATTTGCTCGGCGAGTTCTAGGGTACGTTGATATAGTCTAGCTTGAGACAGGGCGAGAGATGCTTGTTCGGAAACTACTTCTAACAGTTGAATATCCTCTTCCGACCAGGGTTGGTCTGCGCCATGGCGGTAAACGGCTAAAACGGCTAACAGGTCGTGTTGATAGGTAAGGGGAACTACAATGTGGCTGATGGTATCATCTCCCTGACCGCTGTGGGTCTGGGTTTCACGGGTTTCTACAGCCGCTTGCATCAAGGCTATGATATTGTCGGGTTCCGGGTGAGATTCACTCTGATAAGAGAACTCCTGTTCTGACAAAGAGCCCGATTCGATGGGTTTAACCTTACAAGCCAAGGCTTCAAAGGTTTCACCTACGGTATCTGCAATGGTTTGCAGCATACTTGCATAGTCGAGAGACTCGCGCAAGGCAATTACCACATCATTGTATAGCCGCTCTCGTTTCAAAGACCGACGCAGGGCGTTAGTGCGCTGTTTAAAAAATTTATAGGTTTCGGAGGCTTGCTGAACAACGGTTCGCAGTTCCTCTGGATTCCAAGGTTTGGTGATATATTTGAAGACTTGACCGGAGTTGATAGCTTCGACCAAATCTTCTACATCAGTGTATCCGGTCAGCAGAATACGGATAGTGTCGGGAAAGCGTTCAACGGTTTTACCGAGAAACTCTGTCCCATTCATTTCAGGCATCCGCTGATCGGAAATGATAATAGCCATTTCTCCCTCTTGATCAAGAATCTCGAGGGCTGTTAGGGCGCTATCGGCTTTGTGGACTTTGAAATCACGGCGAAACGTCCTGAACAGCAGGTCTAGGTTATCGGGTTCGTCATCGACGACCATTAGTTTCAGTTTGCGACCTTCTCCCCGACTCATGCTCTACGTTTCTCCTAGATCAATCAGGCATCTTAAACATCTTACCGAAAAACGGGGTTTAAAGTCTCATTTGTATTTCTTTGTGCCAATCTAAGTTTAGCGGAACGGGCGCGAGGATTTTGGCTAATTTCATCTGGCTGGGGAGTTATGGGTTTTTTGGTTAAGACTTTGAGTAGGGGATGATGGCGAAATCCGTGTTTGACTGGCCGATCTTCTAGGCTGTGGAAACTGATGATGCCGATACGTCCTCCGGGTTTAAGCCAGGTGGGGGCTGTTTCTAGGAAGGTTTCTAGGGCGCTTAGTTCTCCGTTTACGGCTATGCGTAGGGCTTGGAAAACTCGGGTAGCTGGGTGTATTCGCCCGTAACGGTACTTGGAGGGGACGCAATTGGCGATCGCCCCCGCGAGTTGTTCTGTGGTTTGAAAGGGTCGTTTTTCGACAATCTGCCTTGCTATGCGCCGAGATAGTCTTTCTTCGCCGTAGGTATAAAAGATATCAGCCAATTGTTTTTCGTCCCAGGTGTTAATGATTTCGGCGGCGCTGAGGGGGTCTTGTGGGTTCATTCGCATATCCAATGGTCCACAATGACGGAAACTAAATCCTCGTCCTGGGGTATCTAGTTGATGGGAGTTCACCCCTAAATCAGCTATGATGCCGTCAAATTGTGAGGGACTCGATGGATATTGGCTAAAGTTTCCGTGCCAAAATTGCAGGCGATCGCCACAATTACCCATAGTATCCATTAACATTGACTTGGCGGCGGCGATCGCTTCTAAATCACGGTCAATCGCCGTCACCCGCACATTAGGGGCCCCTTGAAAAATCATCTTTGTATGTCCCCCGCCGCCAACCGTAGCATCGAGATAGTGACCACCCTCCTGGACTGCTAACCCCTCGATTAATTCCCGCCCCAAAACCGGAATATGGACAAATTTCCCAGCCAATTCTAAATTATCCAAATCTCTACCTTTCTCAGACACCCCAAAATCCCTATAATCAGTTAAAGGAAACTCAAATTAATCGGCAAGTTACGCAGATTTGACGAGACTATAAGACCATCATAAACTCTAGCGCCATCAATAACGATATGAGCAGAATCGAAACTCGCACCGAACCCATGGTCATCAACATGGGACCCCATCACCCCTCCATGCACGGAGTGTTGAGGCTAATTGTCACCCTCGATGGCGAGGATGTAGTAGACTGTGAGCCCGTCATCGGCTACCTACATCGGGGCATGGAAAAAATCGCCGAAAACCGCACCAATATCATGTATGTTCCCTATGTTAGCCGTTGGGATTATGCGGCGGGGATGTTCAATGAAGCCGTAACAGTCAACGCCCCAGAAATGCTGGCTAATATTGAGGTTCCCAAACGTGCCCAGTACATCCGGGTAATCATGTTAGAGTTAAACCGGATCGCCAATCATTTACTGTGGTTAGGACCATTTTTAGCAGATTTAGGCGCGCAAACTCCCTTCTTCTACATCTTCCGAGAAAGGGAAATGATTTATGACCTTTGGGAAGCTGCTACTGGCTATCGCATGGTTAATAACAACTACTTCCGCATTGGTGGAGTCGCCGCCGACCTTCCCTATGGTTGGGTTGATAAATGCCATGATTTCTGCGATTATTTTCTCCCCAAAGTTGATGAGTATGAAAAACTAATCACCAATAACCCGATTTTCCGCCGCCGTATCGAGGGTTTGGGAGTTATTACCCGTGAACAAGCCATTAACTGGGGACTCTCTGGCCCTATGTTGCGCGCTTCTGGGGTTAATTGGGATCTTCGTAAGGTCGATCATTATGAATGTTACGATGATTTGGATTGGGATGTTCACTGGGAAACTGACGGAGACTGTCTCGCCCGTTATGTAGTGCGAATTCGGGAAATGCGGGAATCTGTTAAAATTCTTCGCCAAGCCTTAGATGGTCTTCCTGGGGGCCCCTACGAGAACTTAGAGGCACAACGGATGATGGGAGGGCCTAAGTCTGAGTGGAATAATTTTGATTACCAGTTTATTGGGAAAAAAATTGCTCCGACTTTTAAGATTCCTTCTGGAGAACATTATGTGCGCGTCGAAAGCGGTAAAGGGGAATTGGGCATTTATATTATCGGTGATGATAATGTTTTCCCCTGGCGGTTCAAAATTCGGGCAGCAGACTTTAATAATTTGCAAATTTTTCCCGATTTAGTTAAAGGTGAAAAAGTGGCTGATATTGTGGCGATTTTGGGAAGTGTAGATATTATTATGGGGTCAGTAGATCGCTAATCTGATTTCCCCGAACATATAGGGGCAAGTCTTTGGGCTTGCCCTCCATGCTTACTTCTCACGGTATTTTGACTTATGGCTGATGTAATTGATTACAAAATCTACGGTAATGATTTGCAATTGGTGGAAATTGAACTAGACCCCGGTGAGGGAGTTCAAGCCGAAGTGGGAACCATGACCTATATGGAAGATGGTATTCAAATGCAAACGGGTATGGGGAAAGGGGGGTTATTCTCTGGTTTTAAAAGGATGATTACCGGAGAAAGTTTCTTTATTACTACGTTTTTAAATAATGGTAAACAACGTTCTAGGGTGGGTTTTGCGGCGACTTCACCAGGGCAAATTATTCCGGTTGATTTAGCTCAAATTGGTGGGGAATTTTTGTGCCAAAAAGATGCGTTTTTGTGTGCTGCTAATGGTACGGAAATTAATGTAGCATTTACTAAGAAATTAGGGGCTGGTTTCTTTGGGGGGGAGGGATTTATTCTGCAACGATTAAAAGGGGATGGTCTGGCTTTTATTCAAGCGGGAGGGGCGATGATTCAAAAAACTTTACAACCTGGTGAAACTTTGCGAGTTGATACGGGATGTTTGGTGGCGTTTTCTCCGTCGGTGCGCTATGATATTCAGTTTGTGGGTGGTTTTCGTAATGCTTTATTTGGTGGGGAAGGGTTATTTTTGGCGAAAATGACGGGACCGGGTATTGTGATTGTTCAAAGTTTACCATTCTCTCGACTTGCCGATCGCATTAATTCTATGATTACTCTCCCTGCTGTCAGTAATGATGGATGATTGTTGATTATTTACCAATACAAAATCGACTAAAAATCCGGTCTAATACTGATTCGGTAACTTCCTCTCCGGTGACTTCTCCTAGGGCGTGAATTGCGCCGCGTAGGTCGATAGTCCAAAAGTCAAAGGGTAGACGATCGCCTATGGTGTTTTCCACTTGTTCTAGGGCTATTTTCGCACGGGTAAGGGCTGCTGCTTGACGTTGGTTAATGGCAAATTCCAGATTAGCTGATTGTAGGTTTTCCGTATGGACAGCGTTAAGGATGCTTGTTTCTAAATCGGTAATCCCTTGATTAAGGGTGGCGGCGGTTGCAATAATTAACGAAGGTTTAATGTCAAGTTGATTAATAATAGCTTGACGTAAATTTTCTAGCTGTGCTGAGGATAGGCGATCGCTTTTATTCATCACTACAATTATTGGTCGATTTTTGACCTGCTGATAAATCTCATTTTCCCCTTCTGTCCAGCCCTTTTCACAGTCCAGGGTAAATAATACCAAATCCGCTGATTGAGCGGCTATCTGCGACCTTTCCACCCCAATTTGTTCGACTTTATCATCAGATTTACGAATCCCAGCCGTATCAAGAACTTGTACAGGAATACCCCCGACCACTAGCTGAGACTCTACCACATCCCTAGTAGTTCCGGGTAGGTCTGTGACAATGGCGCGATCGCTACGACTCCAAGCATTTAATAAGCTAGATTTTCCCACATTAGGACGACCAACAATTGCCACTTTTAAACCTGTGCGTAAGAGTTCCCCCCTATCTGCTGTGTCTAAGATATCAGTTAATTGCTGGAGGACCTCTTGTAATTGGTGGATAATTTCCGATTCATTTAAGGGGGGTAAATCTTCTTCAAAATCGACCCTAGCTTCAATTTCTGCTAAAATATCTAAACAGAGCGATCGCAGATGATGTATCGGATCGGCTAATTTTCCCCGCAGTCCAGCCAAAGCCGCAGACGCTGCCTGGGGAGACTGAGCCCCCACCAGTTCAGCGACACTCTCAGCTTGAGTCAAATCTAGTCGCCCATTGAGAAACGCCCGCAGGGTAAACTCTCCGGGGGTGGCTAGTCTCGCTCCCGCTTGTAAACAAAGCTGTAGGACCTGTTGAACGGGGATAATACCACCGTGACAGTGGAATTCTACCACATCTTCGCGGGTGTAGGAGCGGGGAGCGAGCATTAATAGCAATAAAGCCTCATCCACCAGTTGCTGTGTGTGGGGATGATGGATATAACCATAGAGAATGCGGTGGCTTGACCAGGGCTGATTTCCTGGGGCTTTAAATAGGGTTTTAGCGATCGCTACAGCTTCTGCTCCAGACATTCTGACAATGCCAATACTGCCCTGTTGTGGCACAATGGCGGTGGCGATCGCAGCAATAGTTTCACTTTTGGTGGAAATTGGAGACATTTTCGTAATAACCAATATTACCAATTATCAAGTAGGTTGTAGGGGCGACATCTAGCCATCATCTAGCCTCCCTCCCCAGAAGGGAGAGCCAGCCAGAATCATCCATAATCCCTTTACTGCACACCCTCATTAACCGGGAAGCGATCGATTAAATTTTTAGCCTCGATCGCATTATCTTTCAGCGTACTACTGAGGTGAGGAACATGGGGAATCTGCGAGAGAAAATCCCGAGTGCGTCGTATAATCCTGACAATATCCCCCTCATCAAGAGTAGTATTTTTCACCAATTCCGCCCATTCTACCCCACCAGCCCACTGTTCAAGAATAGCACTGAGGCGCTGATGTTCTCGGCGTTCAGGAAGCACCAAAAACTCAACACGGTGGCGACCCTGAACCTTAATCAAAGATCTACGCAAAGACCACAGGCGGTTCAAAGTTTCCTGTACCACCTCCGAAAGCTGATAATGAGTCCAACTATCAGACCGAGAAACCTCAGTGACCAAAGCAGAACAAGCACCAGCCAAATTATAAGGCTCTAGGTTATCAAATTCTCCCGACATCAAAACCAACCCCAACCACAACTCATTATCCCCTCGCAGCGCTGCTGTCGCCTGTCCCAACTTAGTGGGCTGCAAATCATCCAAAGCCTCAAACTCTTGTAAAATGTCAATCAGATTCAGAAATTCCCGCCAATTACGTTCCAAATATTGACGCAACTCTTCCTGATAATCAACAATTTCCTTCTGAATAGCCGAACGGCGGCTCAAGCGTTTGAGGATTTTTTGAGGTTTCCCAAACTTTTGGGCTGGGTGTGTAGCTAAAATTTCCTCGACCTGTTCAATGCGAGTGATTTGGTTAACTACCTCTGGGGCCGTATCTGCGACCAACAGTTCTGGAATTTGTACAGCCAGGGCTTCGGTTATTTCATCTCCCCGTCGTGACTGTCCCAATTTAAACTGCATTTCTGGCATTTCCAAATGATCCACCCAGGTAAGCCTAGGAAGTTCAGCGTGTAAATTAACCACATCCATCGCCGCCACTATATACCAACGGTTATCTCGCCCCAAACATAGGAAATAGGGCGCTTGTCCAGGGCTAGGGGTTTGGGCAACCAGTACGGCGGAAATTGGCGGTGAGTCAGACTTGCGGGCGGTGGGGACGTGCTTACCCCGGAGGCTGACCAAAGTACCAAACGCTGCCAAGTCCAGGGCTTCTGCCATTTTTTGAGTGCGGGCTTCTCTGGCTTGTTTTTGCAGGGTTTTTAACAGTCGTTTTTCCTGCTTGAGGCGTTGCTGCTGCTTTTCATACTCAGCGAGGGTGTCTTCTAGGGTATTGATGTCTAAGTCCTCTCCTAAGCCTAATTCGGCTTCAACTTGGGCCAGTTTTGTTTCTAGGTTTTTAATATGTTGTTCTGCTGGAACTAAAGATAGGGTGGAGATATACTGACCAAAACTGCGTTCAACTAGGTTTTTTGCCTTTTCTAGGCTGTGGGTCTGCAACAGGTTCAGCACCATGCCATAACTGGGGCTAAATTGACTGACTAGGGGGTTGGGTTTGGATGTGGCTAAATAGGCTGCTTCCTCGGCTCCCTCAAAAGGGGTTTCTACGGTAACTACATGGCCGATGGTGTCCATGCCGCGCCGTCCGGCACGTCCTGACATTTGCAAAAATTCGGAGGCTCTCAGGAGGCGATGACCGTCGTCTGTGCGCTTGGATAGGCTAGAAATTACGGTGGTGCGGGCGGGCATATTTATCCCAGCGGCTAGGGTTTCGGTGGCGAAAACTACTTTAATGAGTCCTTCCTGAAATAGCTCTTCTACAAAGATTTTCCAGGCGGGAAGTAGTCCGGCGTGGTGGGATGCAATGCCTTTGGCGAGGGGTTCGAGTTGTTTGGGACGGGCGGCACCGGGGGTTTCTTTGATGAAACGGTTAATGCGATCGCGTAAAATTTGCGCCTCTTTGGGGCTGACTAGGGATAGATGGCTAATATCACCCACAGCGCGATCGCACCCACGACGGCTAAATATAAAATAAATCGCCGGTAACATATCCCGTTGTTTCAGTCGCAATACAATATCGGCTAGTTCTGGTACACCGCTTTTGCGGTTATAACTGCCACGCTGACGCGCTCTACTGCTTTTGGCTAATGATGGGCTGATGCGGCGTTTGCTACCATCGAGAAGGGGAAACATCCCTTTGCTGTTGCAAAAGTAGAACTCTACCGGGACCGGACGAGAATCGGAAGATATTAATTCTGTGGGACCGTGTACTCTTCTGATCCAATCGGTGAGTTGCTGTTGGTTGTCTACAGTAGCCGATAAGGCTAACAGTTGTATATTTCGAGGACAGTAGATGATTGATTCTTCCCAAACTGTGCCGCGCTGTCTATCATTCATGTAGTGGCACTCGTCAAGGACTACGGCTTCCACTCCTTCTAGGGATGTGCCTACTTCACCTATGGGAGTACCATAGAGCATATTTCGGAAAATTTCTGTGGTCATTACTAAAATGGGGGCATCCCTATGAAAGGAGATATCCCCGGTGAGTAGTCCCACCATCTCATCACCGAATTGTTCCCGAAAATCTCTTAATTTCTGATTGGAGAGGGCTTTTAGGGGTGTGGTGTAGAAGACTCGGCGACCGTTGGCTAGGGCGCGATGGATGGAATATTCCCCAATTAGGGTTTTTCCGGCTCCGGTGGGGGCGCATACTACTACGGATTTTCCCTCCTCTAAAGCGGCGATCGCCTCCTTCTGAAAATCGTCGAGTTCAAAAGGGAATAGATAACTTAAATCGAGTTGGGGGCTGTTTTGGATAGGATTTGACACAGGGATAATCTTTAAAATGAACAAATAAGTTAAATTGATATAGCAATCCTAAATGATTTTGTGACCAAGCCGGTGAGTTACCAACCTAGCCGGACGCTTTTACCAAGCCAGCTAGATACTGGCACTAATCTATCAGCCTATTGTAGCCTTTCCCTGAAAATCAGGAGTTGCCCAGGCTCACCGGGTCTTGATACAGGTTTGAGATTCTACTATCAAATGTGTCTGATCATGATACCGACAATTTGGACTATCCCTTTATTGCAGTTGGCTTCGGGCGATCGCCTGGGGTTACAGGTTTATCGGTTTCAGGGTGCAGATCCTGGCAAAAAAGCCTATATACAGTCTAATTTGCACGGCGCGGAAATTAGTGGCAATCAGGTAATTCACCATTTGATTGGGTTTTTGTCTCATTTAGACCCTTCCCAATTGGTCGGGGAAATTTGGTTAGTCCCAGTTTGTAATCCCCTAGGAGTTAATCAGCGATCGCACCATTTTTCTCCTGGTCGCTATCATGTTTATGATGGTAAAGATTGGAATCGCATTTTTTGGGATTATCAAAAAACCGGGGATGATATCGCCAGTTTTGCCCGTGCTAACCGGGATTTTCCCACCCCACAAATTATCGCCAATTATCGCCAAAAAATACTGGCAAAATTCCACAATTCACATAATTATAAAATCCACAGCAGTAGTCGCCTTCCCTACGGAGAATATTACCGCTATCAACTACAATCTCTGTGCCTTGATGCTGATTATGTCATTGATTTGCACAGTTCCACTAATCAAGCGATCGATTATTTGTATTGTTTCCATAGTCGAGAAGAAAGCGCCAGAGGTTTTTTGTTAGATTATGGTATTTGGATGAATCAATATGATGGAGATGCTTTTGACGAGGCTTTTTTAAAACCTTGGTTAGCCCTAGAACAGGAATTTAAATTGTTAGGAAAACCCCTAATTTTTGACATTGAATCTTGGACTCTGGAATTGGGCTCAGGTATGACCATGAACCCCGATTCAGTCCAGCGCGGATTAATCGGAATTAAAAATTATCTCGCCAACAAAGGCATCTTAAATATTGAAAAATTTCCCCTGCCACAAACTGCTAATTATCCCATTAAACTCGTTCCCAAAACTCATATAAAAAAATACTATGCCCCCCAGGGAGGTATGTTTACCAATTCTATTAATATTGGCGATTCCATTACCAAAAACAGTAAAATCTATGATATACTATCCTTCGACAAAGACCAACAAACATCTACAATTCTCCCCGTCTTGGCAGAAGCTGATGGTTTAGTGCTAGATATCGCCACCAACCACAGTGTTAATGAGTTTGATTATGTTTTATCAGTCATGGAAACCCCATAAAACTCATTTTAATAAATCGATTACTATGTCCTATTATCTGTGTATATGAATCACCCAAAATCACCCCCCAAGTTAACATTAGATCAAGAATCAGTAGCCGCCTGGGTGTTCCTAACTCCCGCCTTGTTTCTGATGGCAATATTTATTATCTGGCCGATTATTTATTTAATTTACCTCAGTTTCACTCAGGGAAGTTTTACCCGGTCTGGCACCGAGTGGGTAGGACTAACCAACTATCTGCGCTTAATTGTTAGCCCTGATTTCTGGCAGGTTATTGGTAATACAATTTACTTCACCATTGCCACAGTTATTCCGAGTTTAATCATTCCCCTCGCCCTAGCTGTAATGTTAGACCAAACCTTGATGCTGCGGGCGTTTTTACGGACTGCTTATTTTATCCCTTCTATTACCTCCTTAGTCGCCGTAGGTTTGGGTTGGCGGTGGCTATTTCAAACTGACGGTCCTGTTAACGGCTTTTTATCACAAATTGGCTTTGACCCCATTCCCTGGTTAAGTAGTACCGTCTGGGCTATGCCCATTTTAATTTTACTAAGTATTTGGAAACAATTAGGCTTTAACTTAGTCGTATTTTTAGCCGGACTGCAAACCATTCCCATTAACCGTTATGAAGCGGCGGAACTTGATGGCGCGGGACCCTGGCAAAAATTTTGGTATGTGACTCTACCCGGTCTCCAACCTACCTTAGTATTTGCGACTGTCACTACAGTTATTTTTACCCTGAGAAGTTTTGAACCCGTTTATGTAATTACTGGCGGCGGTCCCCTCAACTCTACCAATTTACTGGTTTACTATATTTACGAACAGGCTTTTTCCCAGTTTGATTTTGGCTACGCAGCAGCGGCGGCGACTTTACTGTTAGCGATCGCCCTAGTCTTAGTCTATTTCCAGCTTCAGATTTTTGGCGAAGACCAAGCCAGCAAATAATCAAGAAGTGATCAATCACACTTGCGGAATTTGCCATAATCCTGTTGTTTATTAATTAGCAGGGGTGGGGATAACCCCACTTAGTCCCCTGGGTGCGTATCTCTAATTAACCGCCAGCCGCAAAAGTCCCTAAAATAATTATGGATAATGCCAAACCCGGTAATAGCAGAATACCTAGCATCAACATTTCATGTTCAGTCATTGAGTAGATTACCTCATAACGTTAACCAATAGCCTAGCATTTTCGGACAAAAAAAGCACACTGAAATTTAATGTCAGGATTCACCCATGAAAAAACGAGTTAAACGTCTGTCTTTCACTGTAGCGATGACAGTTTCTCTGTTGCTAATTGGGGCGACATTAGCCGTGTTAGGCATTTTTGATGATATGTTAAACTGGGATATTTTTAGCCCGCAAGTTGAACAGCTTTTAAGGGCAATTATGGCGGGGTGTATTGTCCTGAGTGTTTTTGGTGTCGCCATTACTTTTGTGTTGGGTATTCAAGAAATTGTTAAGTCTATTGGCTTACTCCAAAAAAGTCGAGGTTTGGATGAGTTGGAGACTGTTGCCGACGCGCCCAAAACTACCTATATGTTATATATGTCCGGTGTCGTGGCGGTTTTTGCCGTGTTAATTAGTGCTTTATCTGTCGCTAATTTTATGATTACTAACCATCGTAACCGTGTTTTTAAACGCATTGCTACAGAACAAATGCAGCAACTCAGCGATGAGTTTGTGCAGCAGGTTTCTCTATTAAATGAACCGCCGAGGGCTAATGTTCCTAACACCTTGGATGATTTAATTAGAAGTGTCAAAAAGTTATCGTTTGTGAATGATATTACTCTGTATTTACCTGACCAACAGGATGATATTATTATTTGGAATTATGATTCTATGTGGGTTGATTATCCCCAAAGAGGATTTGAACGTCAAATTGTGGCTAAGGAATATGAACAGGCGATTCAAAGTGCCTTCCAGGGACAACCGGAACTGCTGCAAGCCTTGAATGGGACAACTAGCTTTCAATGGTATTATTTAATCCGTGATCAACAAAATCAACCCTTGGCTGTGTTACGGATTAATGGTAATCAAAGGGAGAATTTTCGGGAGTATAAATTAAAATAAATCTGCCTAAACAATTAACTCTTCTAGGGCGATTTGTAAATCTTGGGTTAAATCAGCGATCGCTTGACGACGACTGCTTCGATAACTAGCCCACCGTGGGGATACAGCAATAGGTTCACCCACCCTAGTTTTAACTAACTGTTTACCTAAGTTGGGGGTTTTATTAGGGTTCACGCCTTTTAATCTAGCGATCGCCGTCCAAATAATGATTACCGTATCCGCAAAGCGATCGAACGAGGGATTTTGCTTAATATATTCCCCAGTCACAGCCACAAAACTTTCCACTAATCTCATGTGCCACATTCGCAAACTTGCTTCTTCCGCCAGGCGATTAGCTAGTCCTAAATCGACCGCTGATAAATCTTCGGGAGATTTCAGATTTTCCCGATATATATACTCCCAACCCGCCTGTTCCAGACGGCGACAACGGCTAGTTAAATCCCCTATAGGTTGAATACCAAAATAGCTTTCAGAAACCTTTAACGCGATATCTAGCAGGGAATGGAGGCGTTCCGGTAAATCTTGCTGGTCACTGGACTGGGGAATATTTTGATGATAGAATTGGCGATATAAGTTCTCCATCAAATTTAGTAAATAGTTACCCAGGTTAATTAAACGGGGATATAAATTCTCAAAAACAGGCTGATGGTTAGATGTCGATAAGCCGCAATCTGTTTCCATCTCCGTTAACAGGGATTCTAAGGCTTTCCAGTTATCTTGAACATAAGAGTATTGAACTCCTAGGGGAACAATCAAAACTGTTTCTGGGCGCTGGAGTTTGTGGAGGTCTTCCACACACCAAAAAGCCATTTGGGCGATACCGGGTTCTAGGGGGCTAATTAATTGATTATGGCCGTTAGTTGCACCTTCTGGAGCCGCAGCTATGGGGAAACGACCGTTAACAAATAAATGGCGGGCAGATTTTAAGCCAGGGCGATCTATGGTGCCGCGTAAAATCGAACTTCCGCCCAATTGAGGAAATAACCAAGTCACGAAATTTCCCGCCCACAGAGGAATACCGCGATCATAAATAAAATGAAAATGCACGGGGTCTTGAAGGCTGACACCCTGAGATTTTGCCAGGGCTGGAATACGCCGCCAAAATACCTGGGAAAGGGCTATGGGGTCATTGGGGTTGGGATGACGAAAAGCGAGGAGGAAGCGAATTTTTGAGGCTTGGAATTGTTGGAACAATTCAATGATGCGATCGCCTTGTTCTATCTGAATATCAGCGATCGGTGTTTTCCAGGCCATCCACAGCGGCATAAATGTCTGGGACAGTCGCAAAACCAGCGGGTTAAACTTGGGGGGGAGAAATTCTAGGGGGGGTTGGGCGTAGGTTTTAGTTTTGGGCATATAATGTTAGGGTATTTTACTACAAAGTTCGGGAACGTGCTGATTATGCTATGAGTCTCTAAAATAGATGAGTGCTGTTTTTACCAACTTGAATTGAAAAGATTAAACTAGGGTCATCAGTTGAGTGCATCAGTTGTCTGTAAATTGGCTCAACGGATTATGGAGGTATAGAATTTTACATGAAAATCAAATTTTGGCGCGGGCGGACACTGTTAACTACGATCGCATCTACTATATTAGCGATCGCCACTCCCCTTTCCATCACCACAGCCCTAGAATTTCCACAAGGTCCAAGTCGCCAGCCACCTCAGTCAACCGCTGGAGGAGGAACCCGAGGGAATGCCAGCACCATTGTCGATGGCACTTGTGACAACAACAGTGATTTTATCACCCCCCTATTACCCATTGGTTACGAGGTCTTAAAGACCGCTTCCCCCAATCCCAGCTTTTTCCTGTACGTTCCCAAAACCAAAGCCCAAAAGGCTGAATTTTTGGTGCTAGATAGCCAAGGTCGGGATGTCTATGTGGAAAGTTTCGCCACACCCGCACAAGGGGCTATTATGAAAATTAGCCTACCGGAAACCGTTTCCTTGAGAGTGGGAGAAACCTACACCTGGCAATTTTCCCTATTTTGCGATCCTAATCAAAGGGATTTAGACGAGTCCATCACAGGAGCTATTGAACGGATAGAATTAGACGAGGAACACAAAGCTAGAATTGCCGCCGAAACTGACCCCATTGATAAGGCGGTACTGTATGCAGAACAACAGATGTGGCCGGAGACTCTCCTGATTGTGTTAGGACTGCGAGAAACTCATCCCGAAATTTGGCAACAGTTGATGGAGTCCGTAGGATTAAAAGATATCGCCTCTAAACCCATCGCCCCCTGTTGTATTCCAGAAATTGAGGAAACTGTGGGTTCGGAAATCGAAGCATCGTAACTAAATGCTCAAAACCATTAGAGAACGATTCTGGAATTGGCGGGTTGTCCTGGTGACGACCCCCTCTGTCGCCCTCGCCGTGATTTTATTACGGCTAACTGGTATTTTGCAAACCTTGGAATTGGCTGCCTATGACCAGTATATGCGCTGGCGACCCCCGGAAAGCCGTGATAGTCGCATTGTCATCGTTGGTATTGATGAGGATGACCTTAAATTTATTGGTCAAGGTTATGTACCAGATGGGGTGTATTTTGAGTTAATCCAACGACTAAATGCCATGAATCCTAGGGTAATCGGATTAGATATTTATCGAGATTTACCCTTTGAACCTGGGCATTCCCAATTGGTGCGGCTTTTTGAAACTACAGATAATCTAATTGGTATTGAAAAAGTCATAGGTGATCACTTTTTTAGTCGGGTGGGACCCCCTCCCGCCTTGGCTGCTAAGGGACAAGTTGGGGCTAATGACCTGATTGTTGATCAGGATAATAGGGTGCGTCGCGCTTTGCTATATTTCCCCAGAGAAAATGGGGAAACTGTCCATAGTTTTGCCGTTCATTTAGCCCTGAGATATTTAAATGAAGAACCGGACTTTTCAGTTGAGATTGTAGAAGGTACAGATAATTGGTGGAAATTTGGTGATGTGGTGTTTGTTCCCTTTGAGGGGAATGATGGCGGTTATGTGCGCGCCGATGATGGTGGCTATCAAGTTTTACTTAACTACCGAGGACCTAGCCAGCATTTTGAAATTGTCTCCATGCGAGATATTTTTGAAAACCGGGTAGCCTCAGACTGGGGAAGCGATCGCATTATTTTAATCGGTTCGGTGGGCGAAAGCATGAAAGATTTATTTTCTACCCCCTACACCCTAGCCCCAGATCAACGCATGACCGGCGTAGAAATCCATGCTAATATTGTTAGTAACATCATCAGCGCCGCCCTGGAAAATCGACCTCTGATTAGAACTTTACCAGAAGTTATCGAATGGCTATGGATTCTGTTTTGGTCTGGTCTGGGGGCGACCCTAACTTGGCGATTACGCGACCCCACTAGAGTTGGACAATTCCTATTTAAAAGAGTTGTGATTTTGGTGATGGCTGGGGGTATTTTATTAGGCTTTACCTTTATCGTATTTTTAGGCAGTTGGTGGTTACCTGTTGTACCTTCATCCCTGGCTTTGGTCGGTTCAGTAGTGGTAATTACTGCTTATATTGCTCGTTCAGCATCCGATATCCGTAAAACTTTTGGTAGATATCTCAGTGATGAAATAGTTGCTAATTTGCTGGAACACCCAGAGGGATTAAAAATGGGTGGCGAACGTCGTAAAATCACCATTTTAACCTCGGATTTACGGGGGTTTACCGCGCTTTCTGAACGCTTACCCCCTGAAGAAGTTGTGCAAGTGCTGAATTTCTATTTATCCTATATGGCTGATGTCATTACCCATTATCAAGGGACAATTGATGAATTTATGGGGGATGGTATTTTAGTGTTATTTGGTGCGCCTACCCTGCGCGAAGATGACCCAGAAAGGGCGGTGGCTTGTGCCGTAGCCATGCAGTTGGCTATGGCTCAGGTAAATGAACAAATGGAGAAGTGGGAATTACCCGCTTTAGAAATGGGAATTGGCATTAATACCGGAGAAGTGGTCGTTGGTAATTTGGGTTCGGAAAAACGCACTAAATACGGAGTTGTAGGAAGTCATGTTAATCTCACCTACAGAATTGAGTCTTACACCACAGGCGGACAAATTATTATTTCTGAAGAAACCCTCAATTGTACTAATCCTAATTTAGTTAAAATTGATGATAAGAAATTGGTACAACCCAAGGGGGTTAAAAATCCCATAGCTATCTATGAAGTCTCTGGAATTGCTGGGAAATATAACCTATTTTTACCCAAAGAAACCGAAATATTTTATTCTTTGTCTCAGCCCATATCATTACAATATACGGTCTTAGAAGGTAAGCACGTTGGCGAAAACCTATTTTCTGGGCGGTTATTAGAACTCTCCGATCGCAGTGCTTTAATCGGTGCAGAAGATGGTACAGACTCTTTACCGCTGGTGTTGACTAACATCAAACTGAATCTGAAATCATCGGACTCGGAACTGCGGGAGGATATCTATGCCAAGGTCTTAGAAAAACCAGCCGAACCGGGTAAATTTTATATTCGTTTCACCTCCAAACCTCCTGTAATTGAAGCGAAACTTAATGATATTTACCAGATTATTAAAGGCTAAATCAGATTCAGGTATAGGCAAAATTAAGTAATTCCGCCAGTAATTTGGGCTACTTCCTGACGGCGATCGCTCCAAATTTCCATGGCTGTAGCCGCTTCCTCCAAGTCGGAAAACTCCTGCATTTGTCGTTCGATTTCCGGGACTAAATTATCGAGAGATTC
Organism: Arthrospira sp. PCC 9108; assembly: GCA_016745315.1. Classification (GTDB taxonomy): domain Bacteria; phylum Cyanobacteriota; class Cyanobacteriia; order Cyanobacteriales; family Microcoleaceae; genus Limnospira; species Limnospira platensis. The sequence goes on along the minus strand of CP066886.1, from coordinate 6,206,647 downwards.
CAGACTTTGGCAGTGTTTCAGAATCACCCGCCAACCTTCGAGCCATTGTTGACAAGCCTGCTGGTGTTCCCGAAGGGGTTTAAGATTTTCTTCTTCCTGAATTTTGATAAGTTCTTGTTGTTTGAGTTTCTGGGATTGTTCCGCCCAAGCCGATCGCCAGTTTTCTATGTCTTGGGCATTATAGCGTTTGGAGTAGCGCGAGATTTCAGTGCTAAATATTTCCCCTAGCAGATCTAGGCGATCGCGATCGCTTGTTTGCTTAATAGCTGCAAGTCCTTGTTCCACCCACAGAGGCAGAACCCGGAAACTAACTAATGTCGCCCTCATACCTATGAGTTTAACCCAAATTTGATGTGCCCAGAACTCTAAGCGATCGATTTGGCGAGGTGGGACTCCCAGATAAGTAGCCACCTCCAACCAAACACGCGCTAAAGGCCATTGGCGAGGATTGATGATGCCTGATGTGATTAGTGTTTCAACCATACTTTACTTAGATAACCTAGATTCTGAAGCCATGCCAATCCTAACTCGATGTCCACATTTAGTAGCTCAACAGGAAGGCTCACCCATAATAACTCACTATGTGGGGATTGGGGGGAGCGATTTTACTTAGTCTCTAGTAGGATTATCTAACATTACGCCCCCCCCCTGAGTTCAGTAAGGCCAGCAGTTTAGACCGTCGCTAATTCAGGACTAGGGCGCTTACTATTACGAATACCGGCGATCGCCTGCGAATAATTATCAGCATTAAACACCGCCGAACCTGCCACAATAGCATTAGCCCCAGCTTCCAACACCTGCCAGGCATTATCAACCTTCAAGCCGCCATCAACTTCAATCCAAGGGTCAAGACCCCGCTCATCGCACATTTGGCGCAGTTGGCGAATTTTAGGAACCACAGTCGGGATAAACTTCTGACCTCCGAAGCCGGGGTTGACACTCATAATCAACACCAGATCGCACACATCCAAAACATACTCAATCAACTCCAGCGGAGTAGAAGGATTTAATACCACACCGGACTGTTTGCCACATTCCCTAATCAGGTTGAGAGTCCGGTGGAGGTGAGGGGAAGCATTATGTTCAGCGTGAACCGAGATAATATCAGCCCCAGCCTTAGCAAAATCTTCAACATACTTCTCTGGTTCCACAATCATCAAGTGAACATCCAGAGGCTTTTTAGTAACGGGCCGAATAGCATCAACAATCAGAGGACCGATGGTAATATTAGGGACAAAGCGACCATCCATAACATCAACATGAATCCAATCAGCGCCCGCTTCATCAACAGCGCGAATTTCTTCTCCAAGACGACTGAAATCTGCTGATAATATAGATGGGGCGATAACAACTGATTTTTGGGATTGACTCATAGCGATTGTGTTTCCTCCAACATCTGGTCTTTTTATCCAGTGTATCAGAATTTGCTGACCCCAAGGGACAACCAAAAAAGTGCTTCTACTACCCCCGTTGGTCAATTCCCTAGGGAGTATCTTCCCATACCGACCCCAGCGATCCAACCTATCAGCCTGGAGATGAGGATATCTTATGCGGCATCATCGGGACCAACCCAGCGATAGAATATCTATCCAACAGTTTGTGTATTTAATTCCCGTGTTGGGCTTTTTCCCGGCCCTATGGACTTTGTATCGCCATCAGGGTACACCCCAAGAACGCGCTACCTGTCGCTTAGTCGTGACTTTAGCATTTAGCTGGTTGGCTGGCAATTTGCTTTTGCGCGGTGGTGCTAGTCTTGCGGAAATCCCGGAACTACCTGTGTTGTTAACTAGCAGTGTTCTGACCACAACTTACTTTTTAGTTAACTTTGGCTTAATGGTGCGTCTATGGAAAGATAAACCCCTGTGGTTGCCTGCAATCAGTCCCTTCTCCGAAAAGGTTATGCGTCGTTATCTGGGGGATAATCCCCCTAACTCCTGAGTTGCTGAATATTAAACTACAGTAGATTTGGGTGAGTTGTATATCCTGTTATGGCTGGCTGATGCTGAAAGAATGGATTATTCTGGCGGATATGATTACTCCCCCTTGGCCTATGCTAACCATTGCTAACAAGGGCGATCGAGCATTATAATTGACCAATTGTCAATTGATATCACAATTTCTCGGAAGTGTCTGTAAACTCTTTGTATATTAAAATTGGTGTGTGAGGAAGCCTGTGTCAAATCATCCAATCAAACGGCAAAAACCACTTAGATCTCAACCGTCTCGACCTGTTATGAAAAAGTTCATCAGGTCTAGCCCCGCCAAATGGCTTGGCATTGGTATGGGTTTAACCGGAGTGGCTATGATTTCGGCAACTGCTGGAGCCTTGCTGGCTGTTTCCTTGTCTTCAACTCCCCTGATGCAGGAAAAGTTAACACCTGAACAGCAGGCGGTTTTTTCTAAGGGTGAAATGGCGCGGGTAAATATGCGTCTACCAGAATTAACTCGTCCTGTCAATATTCTAGTTTTGGGTATTAAAGTTTTAACCTCAGATTTAGATGAACCGCCAGAAGAAGACCTGGGATATCATGCGGTAGTAGACTCCTTTAAGGGTCTTTCTGATACCATGCTTCTGTTGCGTTTTGACCCTAATACTAATAAGTTAAAAGTTCTTTCTATTCCTAGGGATACCCGTACTTTTGTCAAGGGACGGGGGATGACTAAAATTAATGATGCTAACTACTACGGTGGTCCCGCACTTAGCGCTAAGTCGGTGAGTGAATTGATGGGCGGTGTCGGCATAGATCGCTACGTTCGCGTTAATGTCTTAGGCGTTGAAAAGCTGATTGATGCCTTGGGAGGAGTCACCGTTTATGTTCCTAAAGATATGAAGTATCAAGATGATAGCCAACATCTTTATATTAATCTGAAAGAGGGTGAACAACATCTTGATGGTGATGGTGCTTTGCAGTTTTTGCGGTTCCGATATGACAATTTAGGTGATATTGGTCGGGTACAACGACAGCAAATGCTGATCCGCTCTTTTATTAACCAAGTTTTAGATGTGGGTACGATATCCCGCATACCTAGGTTGGTTTCGATTATTCAATCTCATATTGATACAAATTTGACTTTAGAAGAATTGGTGGCTTTGGTCAATTTTGCCGCTCAGGTAAATCCTGATGATGTACAAATGCTGATGGTTCCTGGACAGTTTAGTGATCCGAAAGAGTATAGAGCTAGTTATTGGCTACCAGATTATAGTCGCCTTGATGCGATGGTGACAAAACATTTTGATTTTGGTCATAACCGCTGGAGTTTTGATAATATTGATCCGAGGGATTTGAGAATTGCCATTCAAGACAGCACTGATGATTCCTATGCGGTTGATGATTTCATGTCTTCCCTCAATCGTAAAGGATATTGGAATCTGAGACTAACAAGACCCTGGAATCAACCACTTGATGTTACCCGTGTTATTGCTCAAGATGGCGATGTCAGAAGCGCACAAGCTATTCAGGAAGCCTTGGGATTTGGGGAAGTTGTGGTGGAAAGTACAGGTCATCTACAGTCGGATATTACCATTCAGGTAGGACTCGATTGGCTGGAGAAATACGAATCTCAATTTCAAGAGGAAACTCAGCCACAATTGCAAATCGAGGATGATTTCGGCGGCTCTCGGCGGCGACTGTCAGGACGCTAAAATATCATAGTATCCAATTGGGGGTCAGGGTTCCCTTGCTTCCTGGTCTGTTCAGGGACTATCCTGGAAACTAGATGAATTTGACAGCGGGATAACCTGATGAGACTTTGGCAAGTTTGGTGGCAGAATCTGGTTTATTTAACCCAATATAATCCGCCTCAATTTATTGAGGTTCTGATGCTACTGCTGGGGATGCCACTATTGCTGCTGTGGGCTATAACTGGACGGTGGCCCTATTTGGTCTTGTGTCTTAGTTATGTGATGGGGTCCTCCACTGCCATGTTAGTTCGAGAGGCGATTTTTCCCTCTAACCGCTTGCTGCTTACCCAATTGGTCGCTATCCTATTGTTGGCTCTCGGTTTCTACACTTTGATTGATTTAGTGCTACTGTGAACTGACATCTGAGTTTTTTCGATTTCCCATGGGCTAGTTATGCTTGCAAAAAATAAACCGTCTCTGCTTGTAACTATAGGTGCGATCGCTATTTTGATTGGTGGTGGGGTTGCTGCCTATTTCGTGTTGACCGCTAGAAGAACTATTAGGGATGTGCCTTTGGGCGCTAATATTGTTCCCCAAGATGCCTTGTTGGCTGTTTCTGTTTCTACTTCGCCTCAAAAATGGCAAACACTTCAACAGTATGGCACTTCACAGTCTCAAGCCGCTTTTGAACAATTGCTAATTCAGTGGCGCGATCGCATTTTTACTGATCAAGGCTATGATTTTGAGCAGGATATTCAGCCCTGGATTGGTAATGAGGTGATGATGGCTTGGTTGCCAGATCCGGCTCTGGTCTCTGGTCAGCCTTCCCCCTCCGGTGATACTCCCCGTCAGTCTCCCATGACTTCCGCTAGGATTTTATTACTTCCTATTGCTAATCCTCTCCGGGCTCAAGAAATTCTGACGGCTCGAAAGTCTTTAAATCAAGGAGAAATTCTCGAACGTAACTACCGGGGAATTGATATATTTGAAACTCAAGGACGATTGCAAAATTACTCTATTGCTGTCCTCGATAGAGAGTTTTTGTTGGTTTCTGATGACCCTCGTGCTACCGATAGGGCGATCGATACTTATCGCGGTGATACTTCCCTCGCTGCTACTCCTGGATATTCGGCAGCAGTTCAACAAATTAGAAATTCCCAGGCTTTTGCTCAGGTTTATCTGAATATTCCCGTCGCTGCTTCTTTGGCTTCTATGACTGCGGCGCAGCCTATTCCCCCAGAAAGTTTGGAACAATTGAAACGACACCAGGGCTTTGCTACTACTGCTATTTTAAGAGATAATGGCATTAATTTTCAGGGGGTTTCCTGGTTGCGGCCTAACACTGACAGAAAACTCACTGTTGGGAATTCTACTGATGGAATGCTCAGACGTATCCCAGATACGGCAATTATGACTCTCGGTGGCAGCAACCTTAAACAGTTCTGGAGTGATTATAATCAAGGTGCTAATGCTAATCCGATCGCTCCTTTTAATCCACAGGCTTTGGCTGCTAGTTTACAAGAGTCTATTGGTATGGAGTTGCAGCGAGATTTCCTGAGCTGGATGGATGGCGAGTTTTCTCTGTCTGTAATTCCGGCTATTTCTAATCCTGACACCCCTCAAAGGTTTATGGCGGGTTTGATTTTTATGATTAGGGTCAGCGATCGCAATGCAGCAGACACAGCTTTACAACAATTAGATGAAATTCTCAGGGGTCGCAGTTTCCAAGTTGGTGATGCTCAACTTAATGGTCAGCCTGTGGTTCAGTGGACTTCTCCCTATGGCGGCTTTACTGTGCTTCGCGGTTGGTTAGATGGAGATGTCGCTTTTGTGAATTTGGGCGCTGCTGTGGCTAATCAGATTATACCACAACCTCAAACCGCAATTAGTTCTAGTTCTTTGTTCCGACAAACTTTCCCCTCTAGTCTCAGTCCTAAACATGGGAATTTTTATATTAATGTTGAACAGGTATTTAATCGCCAAAACCTCTCTTTACCCCCTTTACCTCCTCAACAAGAAGTCTGGGTAAATGCTGTTCAATCTATCGGTTTGACTACGGCTGTCACTGACAACCACACCAGCCGTTATGACCTATTTGTTAATCTAAAATCAGCCGCTGTATCTACTGATGCTCAGGAGAATTAGAGGGCTAGTTGATTAATTGGCGATCGCCTGCTTTTTCATCACTCGCTGAACAGATGCGATCGCTTTATTTAATTCGTAACCCCGCCGCTGGGGATGCTTTTGATACGCCTGTTGTTCCTCTTCTATCATCCTAACATCCTCTTCCACTAAACCATCTAACATTTTTTGGGCACAACCAAATAGGCTGTTTTTTATGAATTGACGAAATTTAACCGGGAGTTTATGCAGTCTCCAAAAGGCGTTAAGCGAGGTAAAATGGATTAAGTAGGCACGAGTTTCTGTAACACTCATTGGACAGAGTAAACAGTAGATTTTGAAGTCTTCACCGAGAGTAGAATACCAATGGGGATAGATATAACTAACCGTCAGCCTTTCGGGATGCAGTTTTCTCAGAGGAGGAAAAAATAGTTGCGCTATTGACCAGATTTTGTCTATTTTATAATAGCTTTGTGCTTCATAATAAGCATCAACTTTATTGTCGGTTTCTGTGATATAATCTAATTGCGCCTCCGTCCAGGCTTGCCAGTTTTGGTGTAGGTGGCCGTGGTACATATCCATCAGGTTTTCGATTAAAAAAGAATAGTGCGCCTGGGTGTGAATTGTCGCTACTGTGGCTATGTAGTTCAGGTGTTCCCATTCGGGAATTTCTAGCGGTTCAATATCTGGCTTTTCCTCTCCTATAAATACCCAAATAAATCCATATAATTCTCGCACTGGATAGGTCTTGATTCCGCATTTTGGCGGTTTTTGATTCTCCTGTAAATACGGTACATAAGCACAGTCTCCACCACCATTGAATCTCCAGCCATGATAGATACATTCTATCTCATCCCCGATCGCTTTTCCGTGACTTAGTTTGACTTGGCGATGGGGACATCGGTCTTCTAAGGCGTTTATTTTCCCCTGGGTGTCCCTGAATAACACAATCGACTGATTCCACAAAATTACCCCTACTGGGCTACTGGTGACTTCCTGGCTGCTGCTGACAACATACCAGCAATGGGGGTTAATCCCTAATTGTCTGATGTCCCTGCTATTTCGGTAACTTGGGGTCATGCGATCGCCTCTATTTCACCAGCTTACAATTCTAGCTCAATAGGGATAATCCTAAAATAATCAAGGGAAAAATTAATTTTAGCAATCACTCATTATTGTAACCTGACATTAACCTGATGTCAACTGTTTTTTTAGGAAAATCTGAAATTTTTCACCGTGGACTATTCCAGATATTGAGGTTAACCAGGTTGACCATAAATGGAAAATCTCCCTTTCAAAGCCTGTCCGAAAATCCTCGGTTTAATCATGACTTGATAATCCCTGCTATAAATAGCTGGTAGATTAGTCAGGAATTTGCCAAATTTCCAGGTTGCGATTATGGCTACCACTAACCAAGAGGGGACGTTTGGGAGAAAACGCGATCGCTTCAATTTTAGAGGAATGTCCTCGCAAGGTAGCGATCGCTTCTTTAGTTTTGAGGTCCCAAAGTTGGACCGTATCATCATCACCACCACTGGCGATAATTCGACCATCATGACTCAGGGCGAGAGATTTAATGGCTTGTGAATGTCCGTGTAAAGTAGCGATAACTTCCTTAGTTGTAACATCCCATAATTTCAGAGTGTGATCACTACTTCCACTGGCGAGAGTTTGACCATCTCGACTAAAGGCGATCGCATTCACTGACTTATCATGGGATAATAAAGTCGAGATTTCCTCGCGGCGGTCAATATCCCACAATTTCACCGTATTATCCTGGGAAGCACTAGCTATGAGTCTACCATTAGGACTAAAAGCCACTGCGCGAACTTCATGATTATGTCCTCTTAATGTACCAATGAGTTCGTTAGTCTCTAAATCCCATAAAGTAATAGTATGATCGCGACTACCACTGGCGAGAGTTTTACCGTCTCGACTAAAAGCGATCGTCGTAATATCCCTTTCATGTCCTTTCAGCGTGGCGATTTCTTGTTTGCTGTGAAGATCCCACAATTTCACCGTATTGTCGCGACTACCACTGGCGATAACTCGACCATCAGGACTGATAGCAATTGAGTTGATAGCGCCTCCATGTCCCGTTAAAGTAGAAAGATGTTCAAAGGTTTGTAAACTCCATAATCTCACCGTATTATCATGACTACCGCTGGCGAGAGTTTGACCATCAGGGGTAATAGCCACAGTTAATATCTGAGAAGTGTGTCCGGTTAAGGTTTGTCCTAACCTCGCTTGATTCCACGCCGCCACCGGAGTTATCCAAGACATTACCGCTGGGGGGTATTGTTTAATAATATATTTCCACCCGTCCCCAATAACAATAATGCCGCACTAGCGATCGCTATCGTTTTCGCAGGTTTTCGGCGGCGAGACAATCTCATAAATAAAGGATAGGACATCACTGGGAGAGGATGACTATTAGAATTCAGGTCTCCTAAAACTTCGGTGGCGTTGCTGTAGCGATCGCTTAGGTCTTTCTGAAGCAGGCGATCGAGAATTTGTCCTAATTCTGGACTGATAGGAGTTGGTAGATAATTACGCCAGTTTTTTGTCCAGCCATAACCTTGTTCTGTCCATAATTCAAAGGGATGAATTCCCGTGAGTAAATGAAAGCAGGTGACACCCAAACTGTACAGGTCACTGGCGGCGTAGGCTTCTCCTCCGCGCATTTGTTCTAAAGCTGCATAACCATCTGAACCTACTCTGGTCCCTAGGGGGTTAACCATCACCGTTTCTGATAGTTGTTTGGATACCCCAAAATCAATTAATACTAAATCACCGATCTCTGTGGTTTGGGTAACTACTTGATCTTGAATGATCGTGGGTGCGCTGTGGTTAGGGGTAGCGGTTAAATTATGGCGATCGCTTATCGGTTGAGGAAGCCTGCTACGATGGATGATATTTTCCGGTTTAATATCTCGGTGAATTACCTGGCGACTATGGATAAACTCTAAAACCGGAAGCAATTTGACTAGCAGTTGGCGGACTTGTACTTGATTCCAGATTCCTCCCTCTTCTAAAAGTTGCGCCAGGTTTTCTCCTTCTATATATTGTTGGATGAGATATAGACAGTTATCTTCTTCAAAATAACCGTAAATTCCCGGAATTTGTGGGTTTCCTTCTAGTTGCTGTAATTGTTGCGCCTCTAACTTGAACAAGTCTGTTGCCTTTTGTAGTCCCCAGTTACTTTTTACGTCCGCTACCAGTTGTTTGACTACACACCGACGGTTGAGGTTATCCGTATCCTCAGCTAGATAGGTGCGGCTAAAGCCTCCTTTTCCCAAGGGTTTAATAATACGGTAGCGTCCCCGCAGTAGTGAAACTAGGGGGTATTACAGCTTTGACAATATGTCAGGTTGTCGGGGTTTATCGGTTGCGGACAGTTGGGGTTGATGCAGCAGGTCATAGCGATCGCATTCTCAGTGACAGCATAATATTTATTGTGCCCCAATTTTTCCATTTTGGTGGCACAATATTTTCGCGATCGCAGATGATTTCCATATCCACCAGAGTTTTTAAAAATTCTCCCCACCCAGACAACAACCGACCGTTGTCTCTCTCTCCAACATCTTTCTCCCACCAGCGGAGTTGACTGTCATTGTGTCAATCAGGAAACTAGCACAGCTACAGTCACCTGGAATAACGGTCAATAACCAGCAATGCCACTATGCGACAACTTTTATAGGCAATTTCCCTATAGGTCAGTTACGAAAGTTGCAGCATCGCTTGATTGGATCATTACACAGGCTTCTATCTTGGATATAGCAACCATAACAGTTACCACTTGGAGTCTCATGGTCATGGAAATTAACCTCGCTGGATATTTACCTTCCCTAATTGCGATCGCTATCTCTATTGCTGCCGTTTTGGTTTATACTTACACCCAAGAAGAATTAATCAAGCTAGTCTCAGGAGGCATTGCTTTAGTTGCGGTTGTCTCTAGTTTCCTGTTGGCTAATTGGGTTATTCTGACTGGGTTAGTTATTTTTGTCCTTAATGGATTCAAATTTTTTCCCAAAGAAATCATCACAGAATTGTAAAATCTATCATTTACCCCTTGACAATTGCGCCAAAATCTGCTAGTACACGGGCATGATTTCGCAACAACCCTAGTAGGTTGAGACGGTTTCGCTGTACTTTCGGGTTAGAGTCCATCACCAAAACACTATTTTCACCGTCAAAGAATTGGGTAACTGTGGGAACAATTGCTGCTAAGGCTGTAACTAACTGTCGATAATTGCGAGTTTCTAGTGCTGCTTGAGTGTTGGGTATCAAGTTTTCTAGGGCTTCCATCAATGCCTGTTCTGAAGACTTTTCAAACAGGGAAGGGTTAATCACCGTATCGGGTTGAAGTTCCCCCGTGTCGAGGTCGCCTTGTTTAGCCAGACGGGTGGAACGGTTGATAGTTTCATAGATGATGTCTAAGGTACCATCACCGCGAATTTCTTGTAAAAACAAAGCGCGATCGCGTACATCTAATAAATCTTGTAATGCGCGTTCCTTATATTCTATGTCTTCATCTCCCAGCACCGCATTTACCAAATCATAATCAATAGATTTCTCGTCCTGCAACAAAGTCCGAATGCGCTGTAAAAAGAAATCTTCTAAATGATGAATCAGACCTAACATCGCGTTAGGATGACTATTAACGAAATCCGTCGTTAAATCCTTTAGCAACTCATGCAAATTTAAAGGTAAGTCAGCCGACCAGATAATATTCAGAACTCCATTAGCCGCCCGTCTCAGAGCAAAGGGATCTGATGAACCTGTGGGAAGCATTCCCAAGCCAAAAATACTAACTAGGGTGTCGAGTTTATCAGCTAGGGCGACCACTTGACTAATGATATTTGTCGGCAGGCGATCGCTTGCTCCCTTGGGGAGATAATGTTCAACTATAGCCTTAGCGACCCCTTCAGATTCCCCGCCAGCTAAAGCATATTTTTCACCCATGATTCCCTCAAGTTCGGGAAATTCATAAACCATCTGAGAGACTAAATCAGCTTTGCATAATAAGGCTGCCCTTTTAATCTGGGCGAGTTCCCCTTCGCTTACTTTTAGCTGTTTAGCAATGCGATCGGCATTGGCAATAATCCGATTTACCTTATCGCGAACTGAACCCAAATCTTCTTGAAACGTGACATTTTCCAAGTCGGGGAGATAGTTTTCTAGGGGTTTCTTTAAATCGGTTTTATAGAAAAATTCTCCATCTGCTAATCTGGCGCGGATTACCCGTTCATTCCCCGATGCAATAATGGCAGCTTTGGCTGGATCACCATTAGAAATAGTAATAAAATATGGTTTCAGATTCCCTTGGGTATCTAAGACTGGGAAATACCGCTGATGTGTCACCATTACCATTTTAATCACTTCCGGTGGCAGCACTAAAAATTCCCCGTCAAAAGTTCCCACTACCGCTGTCGGCCATTCCACTAAGTTAACCACTTCATTCAGCAAATCTTCGGGAATTTCCGCCTCGCCGCCTACGCTGTTCGCTGCTACTTTTACCTGGTTGGCGATCGCTGTTTTTCGCGTCTGCGGATCTACTTCTACAAAGGCTTTACCCAGGGTTTCCGCATACTCCGTCGCTTCCGCAATACTGACTGAGTTAGGGTGTAAAACTCGATGACCTTGGCTATGGCGATCGCTACTAATAGTTTCGGAACCGTTGGGGATACTTAGCGGTAATATCTCCTTATCTAGTAGGGTTACTAACCAACGAATCGGACGGGGGAAGCGGATATCTCCATCTCCCCAGCGCATAAATCTCTTACCTTCCAACCGATTAATCCATTGGCGTATTAATTCCGTTACAATTTCGGCGGTTTTGCGTCCGGGAATGTGTTTGAGGACAAACACGAAATCCCCTTTGGGGGTCGGGCGAATTTCGATGTCTTCTAATTTGATATTCTGTTTTTTCGCGAAACCTTCCGCTGCTTTCGTCGGTTTCCCCTCTTTGAAGGCAGCAGTGGCGGGGGGACCTTTGATTTCTTCTTGGCGATCAGGTTGCTGTTCGGGCAGTCCGGCTATGACTACAGCCAGTCTTCGCGGTGTGGCGTACACTTTCACCGACTCGCAGGTGAGGTATTGTTCTTTTAGGCTGGCGGGAATCATCGCCTCCCACTGGGCGATCGCGCCTTCGACAAAGGTTGCTGGTAATTCTTCTGTACCGACTTCGAGTAAAAAGCTAGGCATGGGAGACAGTGCAGGTGGTCAGTGTTCGGACAATTTGACATCCTACCACAGTTTCGGTTCGTTTCGGTTCGTTTCGGTTCTAACTTCGTCCACCTCTCCCGAAATTGGTCTAAATTGGTGTCGCCGCATTCCCTCTCAAACTCCCGTCAATTCCAGAAGTTCACGACAGCATAGGGGTTTCGGGGAGGTTATCCGGCTATAGACACAGGAAGGCGATTATCTTGAAAATATCACGCCAAATCTGGTTTTGTCAATTACTGTTAGAAACTCCCCTGAAAAATCACCCAATTCCCCGTAGTATTTCCGATACATTTAAAGACTCTTCCTGGCGTTAGGGTTAACTGGCGAGTTGAGGGAGGTAAATTAGGCGGGTATGGCTGTAACCTTTTCCGCTAGGGGTATAGAGCGATCGCCTCCTAACTCCCACCTTTCCCTAAATTGGTGTCGCCGCATTCAGTCTCAGACTCCCGTCAATTCCAGAAGTTCACGACAGCATAGGGGTTTTGGGGAGGTTGTCCGCGTATAGACACAGGAAGGCAATTATCTTGAAAATATCACGCCAAATCTGGTTTTGTCAATTACTGTTAGAAACTCCCCTGAAAAATCACTCAATTCCTCGTAGTATTTCCGATACATTTAAAGACTCTTCCTGGCGTTAGGGTTAACTGGCGAGTTGGGGGAGGTAAATTTGACAGGTCTGGCTGTAACCTTTTCCGCTAGGGGTATAGAGCGATCGCTTTCCCCCCCACCTTTCCCTAAATTGGTGTCGCCGCATTCAGTCTCAGACTCCCGTCAATTCCAGAAGTTCACGACAGCATAGGGGTTTTGGGTAGGTTATCCGGCTATAGACACAGAAAGGCGATTATCTTGAAAATATCACGCCAAATCTGGTTTTGTCAATTACTGTTAGAAACTCCCCTGAAAAATCACCCAATTCCCCGTAGTATTTCCGATACATTTAAAGACTCTTCCTGGCGTTAGGGTTAACTGGCGAGTTGGGGGAGGTAAATTAGGCGGGTATGGCTGTAACCTTTTCCGTTAGGGGTATAGAGCGATCGCTTTCCCCCCCACCTTTCCCTAAATTGGTGTCGCCGCATTCAGTCTCAGACTCCCGTCAATTCCAGAAGTTCACGACAGCATAGGGGTTTTGGGTAGGTTATCCGGCTATAGACACAGAAAGGCGATTATCTTGAAAATATCACGCCAAATCTGGTTTTGTCAATTACTGTTAGAAACTCCCCTGAAAAATCACCCAATTCCCCGTAGTATTTCCGATACATTTAAAGACTCTTCCTGGCGTTAGGGTTAACTGGCGAGTTGGGGGAGGTAAATTAGGCGGGTATGGCTGTAACCTTTTCCGTTAGGGGTATAGAGCGATCGCCTCCTAACTCCCACCTTTCCCTAAATTGGTGTCGCCGCATTCAGTCTCAGACTCCCGTCAATTCCAGAAGTTCACGACAGCATAGGGGTTTCGGTGAGTTTATCCGGTTATAGACACGGGATAACCATTATCTTGAAAATATCACGCCAAATCTGGTTTTGTCAATTACTGTTAGAAACTCCCTCGAAAAATCACTCAATTCCCCATAGTATTTCCGATACATTTAAAGACTCTTCCTGGCGTTAGGGTTAACTGGCGAGTTGAGGGAGGTAAATTCGACAGGTCTGGCTGTAACCTTTTCCGCTAGGGGTATAGAGCGATCGCTTTCCCCCCCCACCTTTCCCTAAATTGGTGTCGCCGCATTCCCTCTCAAACTCCCGTCAATTCCAGAAGTTCACGACAGCATAGGGGTTTCGGTGAGTTTATCCGGTTATAGACACGGGATAACCATTATCTTGAAAATATCACGCCAAATCTGGTTTTGTCAATTACTGTTAGAAACTCCCTCGAAAAATCACTCAATTCCCCATAGTATTTCCGATACATTTAAAGACTCTTCCTGGCGTTAGGGTTAACTGGTGAGTTGGGGGAGGTAAATTTGACAGGTCTGGCTGTAACCTTTTCCGTTAGGGGTATAGAGCGATCGCTTTCCCCCCCCACCTTTCCCTAAATTGGTGTCGCCGCATTCCCTCTCAAACTCCCGTCAATTCCAGAAGTTCACGACAGCATAGGGGTTTCGGGGAGTTTATCCGGTTATAGACACGGGATAACCATTATCTTGAAAATATCACGCCAAATCTGGTTTTGTCAATTACTGTTAGAAACTCCCTCGAAAAATCACTCAATTCCCCATAGTATTTCCGATACATTTAAAGACTCTTCCTGGCGTGAGGGCTAACTGGCGAGTTGAGGGAGGTAAATTTGACAGGTCTGGCTGTAACCTTTTCCGCTAGGGGTATAGAGCGATCGCTTTCCCCCCCACCTTTCCCTAAATTGGTGTCGCCGCATTCCCTCTCAAACTCCCGTCAATTCCAGAAGTTCACGACAGCATAGGGGTTTCGGTGAGTTTATCCGGTTATAGACACGGGATAACCATTATCTTGAAAATATCACGCCAAATCTGGTTTTGTCAATTACTGTTAGAAACTCCCTCGAAAAATCACTCAATTCCCCATAGTATTTCCGATACATTTAAAGACTCTTCCTGGCGTTAGGGTTAACTGGCGAGTTGAGGGAGGTAAATTCGACAGGTCTGGCTGTAACCTTTTCCGCTAGGGGTATAGAGCGATCGCTTTCCCCCCCCCACCTTTCCCTAAATTGGTGTCGCCGCATTCCCTCTCAAACTCCCGTCAATTCCAGAAGTTCACGACAGCATAGGGGTTTCGGTGAGTTTATCCGGTTATAGACACGGGATAACCATTATCTTGAAAATATCACGCCAAATCTGGTTTTGTCAATTACTGTTAGAAACTCCCTCGAAAAATCACTCAATTCCCCATAGTATTTCCGATACATTTAAAGACTCTTCCTGGCGTGAGGGCTAACTGGCGAGTTGAGGGAGGTAAATTTGACAGGTCTGGCTGTAACCTTTTCCGCTAGGGGTATAGAGCGATCGCTTTCCCCCCCCCACCTTTCCCTAAATTGGTGTCGCCGCATTCCCTCTCAAACTCCCGTCAATTCCAGAAGTTCACGACAGCATAGGGGTTTCGGTGAGTTTATCCGGTTATAGACACGGGATAACCATTATCTTGAAAATATCACGCCAAATCTGGTTTTGTCAATTACTGTTAGAAACTCCCCTGAAAAATCACTCAATTCCTCGTAGTATTTCCGATACATTTAAAGACTCTTCCTGGCGTTAGGGTTAACTGGCGAGTTGGGGGAGGTAAATTAGGCGGGTGTGGCTGTAACCTTTTCCGCTAGGGGTATAGAGCGATCGCTTTCCCCCCCACCTTTCCCTAAATTGGTGTCGCCGCATTCCCTCTCAAACTCCCGTCAATTCCAGAAGTTCACGACAGCATAGGGGTTTCGGTGAGTTTATCCGGTTATAGACACGGGATAACCATTATCTTGAAAATATCACGCCAAATCTGGTTTTGTCAATTACTGTTAGAAACTCCCTCGAAAAATCACTCAATTCCCCATAGTATTTCCGATACATTTAAAGACTCTTCCTGGCGTTAGGGTTAACTGGCGAGTTGGGGGAGGTAAATTAGGCGGGTGTGGCTGTAACCTTTTCCGCTAGGGGTATAGAGCGATCGCTTTCCCCCCCCCACCTTTCCCTAAATTGGTGTCGCCGCATTCCCTCTCAAACTCCCGTCAATTCCAGAAGTTCACGACAGCATAGGGGTTTCGGTGAGTTTATCCGGTTATAGACACGGGATAACCATTATCTTGAAAATATCACGCCAAATCTGGTTTTGTCAATTACTGTTAGAAACTCCCTCGAAAAATCACTCAATTCCCCATAGTATTTCCGATACATTTAAAGACTCTTCCTGGCGTTAGGGTTAACTGGCGAGTTGAGGGAGGTAAATTAGGCGGGTCTGGCTGTAACCTTTTCCGCTAGGGGTATAGAGCGATCGCTTTCCCCCCCCCACCTTTCCCTAAATTGGTGTCGCCGCATTCAGTCTCAGACTCCCGTCAATTCCAGAAGTTCACGACAGCATAGGGGTTTTGGGTAGGTTATCCGGCTATAGACACAGGAAGGCGATTATCTTGAAAATATCACGCCAAATCTGGTTTTGTCAATTACTGTTAGAAACTCCCCTGAAAAATCACCCAATTCCCCGTAGTATTTCCGATACATTTAAAGACTCTTCCTGGCGTTAGGGTTAACTGGCGAGTTGGGGGAGGTAAATTAGGCGGGTATGGCTGTAACCTTTTCCGTTAGGGGTATAGAGCGATCGCTTTCCCCCCCCCACCTTTCCCTAAATTGGTGTCGCCGCATTCCCTCTCAAACTCCCGTCAATTCCAGAAGTTCACGACAGCATAGGGGTTTCGGTGAGTTTATCCGGTTATAGACACGGGATAACCATTATCTTGAAAATATCACGCCAAATCTGGTTTTGTCAATTACTGTTAGAAACTCCCTCGAAAAATCACTCAATTCCCCATAGTATTTCCGATACATTTAAAGACTCTTCCTGGCGTTAGGGTTAACTGGTGAGTTGGGGGAGGTAAATTTGACAGGTCTGGCTGTAACCTTTTCCGCTAGGGGTATAGAGCGATCGCTTTCCCCCCCCACCTTTCCCTAAATTGGTGTCGCCGCATTCCCTCTCAAACTCCCGTCAATTCCAGAAGTTCACGACAGCATAGGGGTTTCGGGGAGTTTATCCGGTTATAGACACGGGATAACCATTATCTTGAAAATATCACGCCAAATCTGGTTTTGTCAATTACTGTTAGAAACTCCCCTGAAAAATCACTCAATTCCTCGTAGTATTTCCGATACATTTAAAGACTCTTCCTGGCGTTAGGGTTAACTGGCGAGTTGAGGGAGGTAAATTCGACAGGTCTGGCTGTAACCTTTTCCGTTAGGGGTATAGAGCGATCGCTTTCCCCCCCCCACCTTTCCCTAAATTGGTGTCGCCGCATTCAGTCTCAGACTCCCGTCAATTCCAGAAGTTCACGACAGCATAGGGGTTTCGGTGAGTTTATCCGGTTATAGACACGGGATAACCATTATCTTGAAAATATCACGCCAAATCTGGTTTTGTCAATTACTGTTAGAAACTCCCTCGAAAAATCACTCAATTCCTCGTAGTATTTCCGATACATTTAAAGACTCTTCCTGGCGTTAGGGTTAACTGGCGAGTTGGGGGAGGTAAATTCGACAGGTCTGGCTGTAACCTTTTCCGTTAGGGGTATAGAGCGATCGCTTTCCCCCCCCCACCTTTCCCTAAATTGGTGTCGCCGCATTCCCTCTCAAACTCCCGTCAATTCCAGAAGTTCACGACAGCATAGGGGTTTCGGGGAGTTTATCCGGTTATAGACACGGGATAACCATTATCTTGAAAATATCACGCCAAATCTGGTTTTGTCAATTACTGTTAGAAACTCCCCTGAAAAATCACTCAATTCCTCGTAGTATTTCCGATACATTTAAAGACTCTTCCTGGCGTTAGGGTTAACTGGCGAGTTGAGGGAGGTAAATTCGACAGGTCTGGCTGTAACCTTTTCCGTTAGGGGTATAGAGCGATCGCTTTCCCCCCCCCACCTTTCCCTAAATTGGTGTCGCCGCATTCAGTCTCAGACTCCCGTCAATTCCAGAAGTTCACGACAGCATAGGGGTTTCGGTGAGTTTATCCGGTTATAGACACGGGATAACCATTATCTTGAAAATATCACGCCAAATCTGGTTTTGTCAATTACTGTTAGAAACTCCCTCGAAAAATCACTCAATTCCTCGTAGTATTTCCGATACATTTAAAGACTCTTCCTGGCGTTAGGGTTAACTGGCGAGTTGGGGGAGGTAAATTCGACAGGTCTGGCTGTAACCTTTTCCGTTAGGGGTATAGAGCGATCGCTTTCCCCCCCCCACCTTTCCCTAAATTGGTGTCGCCGCATTCCCTCTCAAACTCCCGTCAATTCCAGAAGTTCACGACAGCATAGGGGTTTCGGTGAGTTTATCCGGTTATAGACACGGGATAACCATTATCTTGAAAATATCACGCCAAATCTGGTTTTGTCAATTACTGTTAGAAACTCCCTCGAAAAATCACTCAATTCCCCATAGTATTTCCGATACATTTAAAGACTCTTCCTGGCGTTAGGGTTAACTGGCGAGTTGAGGGAGGTAAATTAGGCGGGTCTGGCTGTAACCTTTTCCGCTAGGGGTATAGAGCGATCGCTTTCCCCCCCCCACCTTTCCCTAAATTGGTGTCGCCGCATTCCCTCTCAAACTCCCGTCAATTCCAGAAGTTCACGACAGCATAGGGGTTTCGGTGAGTTTATCCGGTTATAGACACGGGATAACCATTATCTTGAAAATATCACGCCAAATCTGGTTTTGTCAATTACTGTTAGAAACTCCCTCGAAAAATCACTCAATTCCCCATAGTATTTCCGATACATTTAAAGACTCTTCCTGGCGTTAGGGTTAACTGGCGAGTTGAGGGAGGTAAATTTGACAGGTCTGGCTGTAACCTTTTCCGCTAGGGGTATAGAGCGATCGCTTTCCCCCCCACCTTTCCCTAAATTGGTGTCGCCGCATTCCCTCTCAAACTCCCGTCAATTCCAGAAGTTCACGACAGCATAGGGGTTTTGGGTAGGTTATCCGGCTATAGACACAGGAAGGCGATTATCTTGAAAATATCACGCCAAATCTGGTTTTGTCAATTACTGTTAGAAACTCCCTCGAAAAATCACTCAATTCCTCGTAGTATTTCCGATACATTTAAAGACTCTTCCTGGCGTTAGGGTTAACTGGCGAGTTGGGGGAGGTAAATTCGACAGGTCTGGCTGTAACCTTTTCCGTTAGGGGTATAGAGCGATCGCTTTCCCCCCCCACCTTTCCCTAAATTGGTGTCGCCGCATTCCCTCTCAAACTCCCGTCAATTCCAGAAGTTCACGACAGCATAGGGGTTTCGGTGAGTTTATCCGGTTATAGACACGGGATAACCATTATCTTGAAAATATCACGCCAAATCTGGTTTTGTCAATTACTGTTAGAAACTCCCTCGAAAAATCACTCAATTCCCCATAGTATTTCCGATACATTTAAAGACTCTTCCTGGCGTTAGGGTTAACTGGCGAGTTGGGGGAGGTAAATTCGACAGGTCTGGCTGTAACCTTTTCCGTTAGGGGTATAGAGCGATCGCTTTCCCCCCCCACCTTTCCCTAAATTGGTGTCGCCGCATTCCCTCTCAAACTCCCGTCAATTCCAGAAGTTCACGACAGCATAGGGGTTTTGGGTAGGTTATCCGGCTATAGACACAGGAAGGCGATTATCTTGAAAATATCACGCCAAATCTGGTTTTGTCAATTACTGTTAGAAACTCCCTCGAAAAATCACTCAATTCCTCGTAGTATTTCCGATACATTTAAAGACTCTTCCTGGCGTGAGGGCTAACTGGCGAGTTGAGGGAGGTAAATTTGACAGGTCTGGCTGTAACCTTTTCCGCTAGGGGTATAGAGCGATCGCTTTCCCCCCCACCTTTCCCTAAATTGGTGTCGCCGCATTCCCTCTCAAACTCCCGTCAATTCCAGAAGTTCACGACAGCATAGGGGTTTCGGTGAGTTTATCCGGTTATAGACACGGGATAACCATTATCTTGAAAATATCACGCCAAATCTGGTTTTGTCAATTACTGTTAGAAACTCCCCTGAAAAATCACTCAATTCCTCGTAGTATTTCCGATACATTTAAAGACTCTTCCTGGCGTTAGGGTTAACTGGCGAGTTGGGGGAGGTAAATTAGGCGGGTGTGGCTGTAACCTTTTCCGCTAGGGGTATAGAGCGATCGCTTTCCCCCCCACCTTTCCCTAAATTGGTGTCGCCGCATTCCCTCTCAAACTCCCGTCAATTCCAGAAGTTCACGACAGAATCATGGTTTCGGGGAGGTTATCCGCGTATAGACACAAGAAGGCGATTATCTTGAAAATATCACGCCAAATCTGGTTTTGTCAATTACTGTTAGGAAATCGACCGAAAAATGGCTGAATTGTTGAGAAGATTTAAACATGATTTTGACGATTAACGAACATATCAAGAGAGAGATTTAGTAACCATTAACTAAGTTTAGGGAAATGAACGACAATAGTCGCAACATCTGGATGAGTACGAACAATTGTTTCTGGTTCTACCAAGCCGCTTCTGGAGAATCCGAAAGCCTGATTCTGATGACTGCCGGGAGTTAATAATAACAAATCATTAGTTTTGAGCATTCGGGAAACTTTCATAATAAAATTCCCTTGCATTTGTTGAACTGGGGTATCTTTACTGAGACCAAAGGATGAAAGATTTAAATCTACATTTAGGGAATCAGTCACCAGTACCAATAAGTGTAATTTCGCTTTAATTTGTTGAGCGATCGCTTTAGTGATTTCCAGAGTTTGTTGAAATTCCCAAGACCCAATTTCTCCTTGATTGAATACCATAAATACCCTCTCGGTATTTTCCAGAGGCTGAGGAAAGCGGGTAATCAAAATGGGGACAGGTGAACGCCTCATAATCTGATCAATGACGCTACCAAAGAAATTCTCTTGATAAGTTGAATATCCTTTCCAACCGCAGATAATCAGGGTAGCATTGCGTTCGGTGGCGCTACGAACAATTCCCCTGGATATAGCTGCATCAATTCTAGCAATAGATTCAACTTTAACTGTGGCGGCGTGAGCTATCTGTTCAGCCACAGACAATAAACGGTTTTGCTTACTTTTGGTGGCGGCAGAAATCTTGCCACTTTTATCAGAAATAACATTGAGAGGTAATAGAGTGCCTTTAGATTTTTTCACTAGCAAAATCGCCAATTGTAAGAGGTTGTCTTCCGTGCTAGGGTTAGCGACTGGAACTAATACCCGTTCTGACCAACTTTGCTGATTGTCGCTGTCTAATTTTTGTTCTGGTTTGACTAATTTACCCCAACGAGTGACTATCCAGGGAGAAGCAATACAACTAAATAAAATCATGGCAATAATGCCATTAACAGTTAACTCATCTACCAATTCAATATTATAAGCCACGGTAATCGCCGCCAGAGTAGAAGCGGCTTGAGCTAGGGAGAGACCAAAGACAAGCATTTTCTCTGGAAACGGCCAGCCAAAAACTTTACCGGAAACCCAAGCGGCTGCATACTTGCTGATAGATTCTGCGACAATCATGACTATTGCGACTAAAAGAGATTTGGGTTCTTTTATTAAAATGAGGGGGTCAATTAACATCCCCACAGAGATGAGAAAGAAGGGAATAAAGAGGGTATTGCCAATAAACTGAATCCTGTTCATTAATGGACTCAAGTTAGGGATAATGGGAGTCAGAGCAATACCAGCCAAGAAAGCGCCAATAATGGGTTCAATTTCAATGAGTTGCGCTACATAGGAAGCTACTAATAATGTGGCGACAACAAAGGTAAATTCTGCGCCTTCGTCATGACCAAATTTTCGGAAAAACCAGCGGCCTATTTTGGGAACTCCCCAGAGGGATGCGAGGGTATAAATGGTTAAAGCCGGAATTAAAAATAGCCAAAATTCTAGGGTTAAATCACCGCCATGGGCTTTGACGACAACTGCTAAAACTAATAAAGCTAAAACATTGGTAATTAAAGTTCCTCCTAGGGTGGCGGTTACTGAGGAGGCACGCATAATTCCCAGACGGTTTAAGATGGGTAAAGCTAGGAGAGTATGGGAAGCAAAACAAGAGGCGACTAATATGGAGGCTAATACGCTGTAACCGAGTCCCATCATGGCTACTGTTCCCAGTATCATGGGGAATAAAAAGGTTAGCAAACCGAAGCAAAAGGCTGACTTGGCATTTAGTTTGAGGTCGTCTAAGCTGGTTTCTAAGCCTGCTAGAAACATCAAAAATAATAATCCTATAGTCCCCAATAAAATTATGGTATTATCTCTGGCAAGTAGTCCTATACCATGGGGACCAATAATAACTCCGGCTAAGATTAATCCAACAATACCAGGTAATTTGATGCGTTCAAATACTAGGGGAGCAATGAGCATCATCCCCATAATAATTAAGAAAACGGCTACGGGGTCTTGAATTGGTTGTGATAAAATCTGTGCCAGAGGGGTGGTCAGAGTAATCATGGACAAGCTACCTGCGTCTGTATTAATTAAGTATCCCAAATTACCCATGGGTTAGTTCCTAGTAAAATTGCTTAGATTTAGATAAAGGGAGAAAATGCCAAGCCTCCGCCTGTCTCGCCGATCGCCCTAAAAGAGCGGTTCTAAAAGACCCCTTAGAGAGACTGACTATAGACTTATAGCATAATCTGGAGATTCTGACAATCCTATTTTGAGCTTTTGGGATGATACCAGTTAACCCACAGGTTGTTAATTAAATGGGTTCGCCAAATGTGCTAATGTCTGCTACAAATTTAAGGGCAGACATTGATAAGTATAAAAATATGATTCGGCGTTTATTCCTACCTCTCGTGATTCTCTCGTGTTTCTTGTCTATCACCTTCGCCGCCTGTAGCCCCCAGGACGCGCCAACTACTCAAAATGACAAAAACCTTAAACTTCTGTATTGGCAGTCTCCTACCATCCTTAATCCCCACTTAGCGACAGGATTTAAAGACTTTGATGCGGCTAGGTTAGTCTATGAGCCTTTAGCAAGTTATGATGATAGCGATCGCCTGATTCCTATTCTGGCGGCGGAAATTCCCAGTCGAGAAAATGGGGGTGTCGCAGCAGATGGAAAATCGGTAACTTGGAAATTGCGATCGGGTGTCACTTGGTCGGACGGGGAACCTTTCACCGCCAAAGATGTTGTTTTCACTTATAACTTTATTACTAACCCTGATGTAGGTTCATCTAGTGCTGAGGTTTACGCGGGTCTTGAAACTGTGGAAGCCTTAGATGATTACACTATCAAAATTACTTTTAAAAATATTACTCCCGGTTGGTCGGTTCCTTTTACTGGTCAAAGAGGCTTAATTCTGCCAGAACATATTTTTGCTAGTTACAATAACTCTAATATTCGGTCGGCTAGGGCGAATAATCAACCTGTTGGCACGGGACCCTATAAACTGGTAAGTTTTCAACCGGGAGATCTCGCTATTTACGAGGCGAACCCCAATTATTGGGAGCCAGATAAACCGTTTTTTGAAAGAGTAGAAATTAAAGGGGGGGTGATGCTACCTCAGCAGCTAGGGCTGTTTTACAAACGGGAGATTTTGATTATGCTTTTAATTTACAGGTAGAAGCTCATATTCTCCAACAGTTAGCAGCGGGAGGGAAAGGCAAAATTTTGGCTAATTTTGGGTCCTATGTGGAAAGGATTATGTTTAATTTTACCGACCCTAATCAAGCTACGGAAGATGGAGAGCGTTCTAGTGTTGAATTTCCCCATCCTTTTTTCAGTGATAAACGAGTCCGACAAGCCTTTGATTTGGCTATAGACCGTGATACGATCGCTAATCAACTTTATGGCGAGACAGGTCGTCCTACCGCACAATTAATAGTGATTCCAGCCGCTTATAGGTCGAATCAAATTAACTATAGCCTCGACCTAGAAAAAGCTAACAGTTTGTTAGATGAAGCTGGTTGGAAAGATACTAATAATAATGGTATCCGTGACCGAGATGGATTGGAAATGCGCGTGGTGTTTCAAACATCAGTTAATCCCGTGCGCCAGAAAACTCAAGAAATCGTTAAACAGTCTTTAGAAGCTATGGGGATAAGGGTGGAATTAAAAAGTGTTGATCCTGGTATATTCTTTTCTGGCGACCCCGCTAATACCGACACGATTAATCATTTTTATGCAGACCTACAAATGTTAACTACAGGAAATGAAAGTCCTGACCCAGGTCCTCACATGAAGTGGTGGACTTGTGGGGAAATTTCCCAAAAAGAAAATAATTGGCAACGACCTAATTATGCGCGTTATTGTAACCCTAAATATGACGAAATTTGGCAAAAAGCAACCACGGAACTCGACCCGGAAAAACGAGCCCGATTATTCCGTCAAATGGATGAATTTCTACGGGAAGATGTGGCGGTGATTCCTATTGTTGAACGTGCGACTACTACGGGAATTAGTAATACTTTAACTGGTATTGAACCCTCGCCCTGGGATGCTAATACTTGGGATATTAAAAATTGGCAACGCCAGTCAATTTAGTTCATATCGGAAGATTTACTGCTTTTAAAAAGTGGTAAATTTTCGCGGTTATTATACTGAAAAAGCCAGTTGATAGCAGAGGTAAAACATCAAAAATGGCGCTGTTTATACTGGCTGAACCAGTTTTTAAAAACCCTCAAGTGTAATTAAATGCTGACATTGGCTAATTATTCCCCCTCTGGGGGATTGCAAATATTGGCATCAAAAAAGATAATCCCAATATGCTGTCAATGGATAATCTGAATCAAATATCAATGAAACAATTACTCTGGCTTACTGGCTTAATTTTGTTAGCACCTATGGGGTTAGTTGGGTGCGCGCCAGAAACTGAGACCGCTAATGAAATTGTAACCAATGGTGAGGAAGGGGGAACCTTAACCCTAATTGCGGATGCAGAAGATAGAATGCGAGAAGGGTTTGTTAGTAAAGATGGTTGGGAACTTACTTTTAATCATGTTTATGTGACTTTCGATAATATCAGAGCCTACCAAGCACAATCACCCTTTGACCCAGATACTGAGTCTCAGCCGAATGCTATCACGTTTGTTGAGCTTCTCAATTCACCGATGACTGTAGATTTAGTCGGTGGAACAGAAGAGACTCCCATAGTGACCACAGCTATAGCACCCCCAGGACATTACAATGCTCTTTATTGGGAAATGGTGACGGCTACAGAGGGAGAATTTGCAGGGTCTACGCTGGTTTTGGATGGTACAGCCCAAAGAGATGGTCGCACTATCAATTTTGCGATCGCTTTAGATAAACCCGTAGCTCATTTTTGCGGTGAGTATGTCGGAGATGAACGTAAAGGGTTTTTAGAAACTAATGGGGTGGCTGAATTAGAAACAACTTTTCACTTTGACCACTTTTTTGGTCGCTCTGACCGTCCCATTGACCAGTCTCCCAATGATGAGGCTATTGGTTTCCAGCCTTTTGCTAATATCGCTGATGGGGATGCTGTTAATGTTACCAGCCAAGAACTTCAACAGCTTTTGACTGAGGAGGAATATAATACCCTCGTATTTTCTGTGACGGAATTAGGTCATGTTGGAGAAGGTCATTGTCGCATTGAGCCACTTTAATTAGCTACAGGGACACACTAGATCAGGATATGATTAACCTGATTAATGGTGTTGTCCCTAGCTTCAGTTAATCACTAACCTCTAGCTGTTGAATTTCTCAGAGGCTTGTTTAAAGGCATTTTCCACATCACTCCAAGCCTTTTCAAAACCAGTTCGGATGTCTTCCCAGGCTTCCTCACCAGCTTCTTGCAATTTTTTGAACTTTTCGTTGGCATCATCTCGCTTGGCTTGTAGTTCCTCAATTTTTTCGTGATACTGAATAGTAGCATCTGCTTGGGCTTGTTGGGCTTTCGCTTTCAGTTCATCTAATTGAGCATCGAGTTTATCTATTTGTGCTTTAACTTTAGCTTTGTAGGCTTTTTTGTCTTCGGTGCTAGTTGCCATAATTAAAAATGATTTGATTGAAAATAACACTTTAACTATAGCCCGTGATTCAGGTGATGACATCTATCCTCAGCTAGAGTTTTGAACTACCCCCCAGAGTTAATCTTCCCGACAGCGCCAAACTAACAGTTGATGGTTTTCTCCCCGACAAATTAAGGTATGGCTATCTATGCCAAAAGTAATAGGACTGTATCCAGAAATCTCGCCGAGTGGCTGCTGGGAAATTCCCTGAATGTCAATTTTCCAGAGTCTAATTTTCCCATCATCGCTACCACCTGCCATAAATTTACCGTCAGGACTAATTGCTATTGAAGATATTACGGCGGAGTCTACAGTCTGTGTGGTGAGTAAAATTCCTTGGTGAAAATCCCAGAGTTTAATGGTGCCATCTTCGCTACTACTGGCGAGAATTGTCTGGTTAGGACTGAATGCTAAGGAGAGGACTCCCCCTGAATGTCCGGTCAAAGTTTGCAGGCTGTGGAGTTTCCCAAATTGCCAGATTTTGATTTGTCCGTCCGCGCCACCACTGGCGAATATACTGGACTGGGGATGATTAAATAAACTGTCATAATTACGGGAATTATTGGCTGGGGAAAATGCAAAGGTGACACAAAAAACTTCCCCGGAATGTTCACGCAGACGATAGAGAAGTTCTCCGTTGCGTTGATTCCATAATTTGATGGTAGCATTACCGCTACAACTGGCAATTATGTGACCGTCAGGACTGTAGGCGACGGCGTGAATTGGTCCGCAACGATGACTGTAGGGAGAACCTGAATGGCTGAAAAATCTATCGGTCATCGTCCCGGTGTTGAGGTTCCAACCTAGTAGGTTGCGGTCAAAACTACCACTGACTAAACGACGACCATTGGGACTAATAGCGATCGCATTTACGGCGGCTACATGACCACAAAAACGCTGGACTAATTGACCTGTATTCAGGTTCCATAGTCGGATACTCTGGTCAGCACTACCACTAATTAATATATATCGATTCGGACTTATGGCGATCGCATTTATTGGCGCTGTGTGACCTTTCATGATTGCTTGACATTGCCACTTTTTCCCGGATATCTCTGGGTTTATATGTCGGCTAAAATTTACGAGTGATGTTAATAATAGTGACGGAAAAGCACAGGGGACAGGGGGCGGGATTCCCCAAATTGATTGATGAGTTGCTATGTGAACTGCTACCATAATTTGCAGGCTGGAAGTAGGGAGTTTTAGACTCACAGGTGGCTGTATATCGGCTAACACGGCGGCAGCTGATTGATAGCGTTCTTGGACTTTATCCACTAACATTTGATTAATGATATGCTTGAGTTCAGAACTAATATGGCGATGACTTTTCTCTAGGTGCGATTCCCAAATAAATTCTCCCGTAAATGGGTCAAATAAACTCTGGGGATTTTCTCCTGTTAATAGGTGAATACAAGTTACTCCTAAACTATATAAATCACTGGCTGCATAGGCTTTCCCGCCGCGAATTTGCTCTAAGGGAGCATATCCTATAGTTCCGGTCATGGTTCCGGTTTTGGGGTGTAAAATATCTATCTCGTGTTTGGCTACTCCAAAATCTACTAATACTAATTTACCGTCTAAATGTCTCCTAATAATGTTTTCGGGTTTGATATCTCTATGAATCACTTGATGGTCATGGATAAATTGGATGACTGGGAGTAAATCTAATAGTAATTCCCGCAATTTTTCCTCATCTAAAGGTTCCCCTAATTCTAACTCCTCCAGGAGGTTCTCTCCTTCTATATACTCCTGAATTAAATAGAGTCTACTGTCCGACTCAAAACAGGCGAATAAATGGGGAATTTGTGGATGATTTCCTAACTCCTGTAGTCGCACACCTTCTTGATAAAATAGTTCCGTGGCTTTCTGAATTTGCGGGAGATTATGCTGTTGTGGAGAAAATTGTTTGATAATACAGGGGGTGTGTAGGCGGTCTTCATCAACTCCTAAAAATGTCCTACTCATACCACCACCACCTAGACTTTTTAAGCCTCTATAACGCTGTTTTAATAACAAGGATGAGCCACAGTTGGAACAGACTTGGCTTCCCAGAGGATTTACTGGATTTAAACACAGGGGGTTCAGACAGTAACTCATCAGCTTAGGGGTTGGGGGAGTTAATCTTAACTGTGAATGGATTTTACTACCCCCTAGGGGCAATTGACTCAATTCTTAATGATGATTTAGCTTTTGAGTCCCCAAGATAGCACCCCGGAATTGAAAGACCCCTGATTAATTATAATCATCTCATCCTATATTATGTATGTAATCCGATGATGAAATTGCGATCGCATCCCCGAAATTGGCTAGGATTAATGATTGGTAATTCCCGACTACACTGGGGTAAATTCCAGGGGGAAACTTTAGTGGAAACCTGGGAAACTCAACACCTTAATCAATCTCCGTTAGAAATGGGATGGTCTTGGCTTAATCAAATATCGCCTGTACCGCTATTTATAGCCTCTGTAGTACCGGAACAAATGCAATTATGGCAAAACTACCCCAAAGCCGAAATTATCACCCTAGAACAGTTACCGTTAGGGGGATTATATCCAACTTTGGGAATAGATAGGGGTTTAGCTGTTTTAGGCGCGGGGAATCAGTTGGGTTTTCCGATGTTGGTTATTGATGCAGGGACAGCATTAACTTTAACTGGAGTCAATCAAAACCGCCAATTAATAGGCGGCGCAATATTACCTGGTTTAGGACTACAGTTTTCTTGTGTGGCTAATCGTACAGCTACCCTCCCACAAGTGGCTTTTCCTGAGAGTTTACCTCAACGGTGGAGTTTGAATACATCAGAAGCGATCGCCAGTGGTATTATCTACAGCATTATAGCTGGTCTGCGGGAGTTTATAGCTGCTTGGTGTCAGGAGTTACCCCACAGTAAAATTAGCATTACAGGAGGCGATCGCATTCCTCTGATGACCTACCTTAACAGTCAATACCCGGAGATAGCTGGTTTGATTTTAGATACCCCAGAAGCTATTTTTTGGGGAATGTCAGCTATGGTCAGAGATAGAAATGTTCCGAGTTGAAATCGGGTGACGTTGGAGAAACTGACGGATATATTCACTGACGACGGCGGGAAACTCTTCGGGGAGGTTTTCGCCGCCAGCAATGAGAGAATTTAAGCGAGAATTAGGTAGCATGGAGTTCAAGGTTTCCCCCATGGCTTGAGTTGTCGGTTGTTCACGATTTCCTTGTAAAATTAATACGGGTATGGTTAATGAATTTAGCTGTTCATTAAGTAATTCCCCTTGGATTTCAGCCGGACGGCGACGAAACAAAAACTGACAGGAAATCGGCGATCGCATCATCGTTTCTCGCTGTTTTAACCAATCGGCGATCGCATCTCCTTTTCCAAATAAACGGGTAAATGGATGTATCAATTTCAGCCAAGTTGCTAAAAGGGGGGGATTTCCACATAGCCACCGCATCCACTGCCATTGTTTTTCGATTCCATTGACTGCTACCCCCTCTGGGGAAATTAAGACTAGACCTTTGACTTTATGCTGATAGCGAATTGCGTAACTTGCTGCTATCCATCCCCCTAGGGAATGTCCGACTAAGTAAACCTGATCTAATTTTAGGGATTCGATATATTCGGCTAAGTTTTCCACCGCCATGGTGATAGAATAGTGAATCTTGGGGGATTCTGACTCACCAGAACCCAGGCGATCGGGAGTATAACAATGATAGTCTGAAGCTAGTTCTTCGATAATGGGTAGCCACTGACTACTATCTTGCCATGAACCATGTAGATACACGACATCAGGACCTGCGCCTACTTCACGCCAGAATATTTGTCCCTGGGAAAGTCTGACGCGGGAATGGCGCAATGGTTGGGATAATGATGGTGTTTCCTGGGACTCAGCATAGGGAAAAGAAGGTTCAAACATAGCCATATAATGAGATGCAGTATGATGAGTTGACTATTCTCGCGATGGTTAGTCATATCCCGGGATCGCAGATCATAGATGGGAATAACCAGAAGCGAGATGATGTCATTATAGTATATATTATCAGCATTAGACCTAAAAAAATACGGTTTATAGCTTTTACCTGGCATATAATTGGCATAATTGGCAGGTATCCCAGAGGCTTAAATCCCTAACTTGTGAGGCTATAGGGTTATTTGCATCCCAATTATAGCAGGTTTTAGGATAATAATATCCGCCTATTTTTTGGGTAGATATATGGCTGTAAATTAACATTTTTCATGGTCTGGGAATTAGGCGATCGCCGTCCGACCTTCCAAGTAGTCTTGGATTTGTTGTTGATAATCATGACTAAGGTTATCCATTGGTATTTTGCTCAGTTCAAAGCTACAAACATCCGCAATTTCCCAGGTATCTTGAATGTGGATATCTCCGGTAACTTCAGCGGATACAAGAATACAAATAGAATGGAGTCTAGGGTCACGATGAGCGCCCGAATAAACTCCTACCAAACGCCCCAGTTTAACCAGTTCTAAACCTGTTTCCTCAGCCAGTTCTCGCTTAACAGTGGTGAGGATATCTTCACCCCAATCTATCATACCTCCAGGTAAAGCCCATTTACCATTATCCTGGCGACGAACCAAGATAATTTTGCCATCTGGTAATAGAGGAACGATGCTAACTCCGGTAACAGGATGGCGAAAAATAACGCCCAAAACGGTATAAAAAAAACGCATCCAGCCCTTAGCTAATTCTAACATATTTTCTAACCTTCCCCAGATAAATCTTGAAGAATAGTGATAGCATGACTTTCTGGCTTAACCTTGGGATAAATTTTGTGAATATAGCCATCTGGGTTAATGATGAAAGTTTGGCGATAAATGCCCATAAACTCTCGACCCATGAATTTTTTTAAGCCATAACTATGATAGAGGGTGGCAACTTTACCATCGGGGTCACAGAGCAGAGGAAAAGGCAGATGGTATTTGTTGATAAACTTGGTGTGAGATTTAGGATCATCGGTACTAATTCCGAGAACAATGATATTGTTACCTTGGTAATCTGCATAGACATCGCGAAAACCGCAGGCTTCCTTAGTACAGCCAGGAGTGTGATCACGGGGGTAAAAATACAGAACCACAGTTTGACGGCGAAATTGACTGAGGCTAATCAAATTTCCGTCCTGGTCCGAGAGAGTAAAATCTGGAGCGAGATCACCAACATTTAGACTCATAGTATTGGGGGATTTCAGGGAATAATGGGGAAATGAGGGTCAAACCTTTCTGAATAGCGATCGCCACTATCGTTAAATAATAATGGTTATGGCAATATTGAAGCATCGAGGTTGACCCAAAACCTTTATATGTTATCATGCACTAGCTTAGTGCCAGACATGGGGCTATTTTCAGGTTAAGCGTAACCGGATTAGCTAGAATGTCAGGTGTCTGTAAAAGCTCAACTACCTCCTCCACTTGTTTACCGTGTTAAGAATTGGCTCAAATCTACTCCAACGCTGGTTACTCCCGAGTTTAGTAAGTGTGCTGCTGATGGCATCAGGTGCTGAAGCGGCTCAAGTTCGGTCTTGGGAATTTGAAAGTTCCCAAAATCGTCTGTCATTTACTACAGATGAGGGAGTACAGCCCACGGCGAAATTACTCTCGAACCCCACGCGTCTGGTAATTGAACTACCAGGGACGAGTTTAGGTTCTGTGTCCGGTCAGCGTTCATCACCAGGGGGAAATATTCGTGAAATTCGTTGGGAACAAACCGATAACGAAAATGCTCGAATTATTGTAGAACTGGTAGAAGGTTATACCCTGAACCCGCAAATGGTGCAGTTTCGAGGGATTTCTGCCAGTGAGTGGATGGTACAACTACCACAACCGCAAGCTATTGGCTCATCATCACCCCCGGCGGCACTTCCGGCTCAAGCTACTGTGGTTAGCGCTCCTGAACCAGTCCAACAGCAAGTTCAACAGCAATTTCAACAGCAAGTTCAACAGCAAGTTCAACAGACGGCTCAGGCTAACCCAAACCATTCAATTCCTAACCAGCCACAAACATTTGTTGAACAAATCGAAATGCGCGATAACGGCATTGTTTTACAGACCACAGGTCAAATGCCGCAGATTGAGTTTAAACGCTCTCAAGACCGCACTTGGATGACCCTAGATATTTTCGGCGCGAGTTTGAGGGGTACGACCACAAGGGGGAGAGCAGTCAACCGGGAAGGGGTGACAATAAGTCAAGTTACCCAACTTTCGACAACCCCCCCGGTGGTGCGCCTGACATTCAGTACCCCTAATACTAATCAAAATTGGGAAGCGAGACCAGTAGCGGGAGGGGTAGCAATTTGGCCCCAAGGGGGAGTTCCCCCGGCTGTGCAAGCAAGTTCGAGTATAGTTACCATTGAATCGATTAGCCTTCAAAATCAATCCTATTTTGCGGTGAGAGGTAATGGTCCTCTCAACTATACTCACGGTTGGGATGCAGAAACGGGGGCTTATGGTATTACGTTTTTTTCGGCTAGATTAGCTGATGGGGTTCAACTTCCCCAAAGAGAAGTGGGAGGACCGATTATTTGGTCTCGGTTGCGTCGGGAAGACCCAGATACTTTTACGGTGTTATTTCAACCGGCTACCAGGGTGCAGGTAGGACAGGTTAGCCAAAATAGTCCCCAAGAATTGGCTATTCCTATGGGTGTTAATTTAGCGTCTGTGGCTCCTCCCCCTAGAACTCCAGCCCCGGTGACACAGCCACCGATAAATAATCCGAATCCTTTTCCGCCTCCGGCTCAAAATCGACCACCGTCGTCACTTCCACTACCTTTTCCGCCGCCTAATCGTCCATCTCCTCAGCCCCCTGTGGGTAGAAATCCTAATTCTAGGGTATCTGTGGTTATTGACCCTGGACATGGTGGCAGTGACCCAGGAGCTGTGGGAGTTGGTGGTATTCGGGAAAAGGATGTTGTTATTTCTATTTCGCTGCAAGTTCAGCAGATTTTGGAGCAAAATGGGGTTAATGTGGTGATGACCCGCACTGACGATCGCACTATTGACCTGGAACCGCGAGTGTCATTAGCTAACCGAGTTGGGGCTGTGGCTTTTGTGAGTATCCATGCTAATGCGGCTTATCGCGCTGGTGCTACGGGTGTGGAAACTTTCTATCATCAAACTGGCTATAGCTTGGCTCAGTATATTCAAAACAGCATTCTGGCAAATTTCTCACTGCACAATCGGGGCGTTAAGCAGGCTCGGTTTTATGTCCTCAGAAATACGACTATGCCTTCGGCTTTGGTGGAGGTGGGGTTTCTCACTAATCCTAATGATGCTCGTTTGTTGGCTGACCCAGCACAAAGAACTCGCATGGCTCAGGCGATCGCTCAAGGTATTCTTCAGTATCTCCGAGCCAGTGGATACTAGGCTTGAGTTGGGCATTTATGCAAAGCAGGCGGCTACTAAAAATAGGCTATCGACTAAAATGGTGCTTAAAACTGCGCCGCCAAATACCCACCAATGGGGTTCTTGGGACTGGAGGGGAAATACTCCTACTCCGAATAGGGTCATGGCTAATACTACCGCCCAGCTAATTCCCCACGGGGTTCCGGCTAGGGCGATCGCATTTTGAAATATAGGCATGGCCATTGATGGATCGACCTGCATTAATTGTCGCCAACTGGGGATTAAACCGGCTATATAAAAGTATCCATCCGTAACGGCGGTTCCGAATAGAGACCCTAGATAAAACCAATTGCCTACTTTACCCCATCCCCTCCACAGACACCACACCGCAAAGGGAACTCCTATCGATTCTACTGGTAAATGTAGCAGGGGTTCCCACCTCAGCCATCCCCAATATATGGACCCGGTTAACCAAGTCCAGCTAAATCCAAATAGCAAGTCTCCCCATAATTCGGTTTCTTTGGTTCTCAGTAAATATAAACTTACTCCTAACCATCCCCCAGTCATGATTAGGCTCAACATTGGCCAGATTCTGACTAGGGGCGCTTGGAAAAATACTGGGACTGATACTAAAAATATGGCGATCGCAAATGGAAACCACCTTTGACTCTGTTGGGCTTTTTTTACAAATGTCGCCCAAGACCACTGCTGTAGCCACAGCGGTTGGGTTGATGTCAGAATGTAGGCTATAAGGATATTGCTAAACAAGGCTTCTTTAAGATTTGTTACTGAAGTTCATATTAATTGATGATATCACAAATATTTATCCCCCCCAGGGGCATAAATTCTACACAAAAATCAATAGTTGATTTTTGGGTCAATTCTAAAAAAAAGATAAAGGGGGGTTGACAGGTGGGACAATTTGGGGTATTATATTGACATATTGTTAAATAATTGGACAGTGCCAAAAATAAAAAAAAGGAATATATCCCATTATTAATATAATAGCACAAGCAGGCTCAAAAAGATATCCCCTTCCCCCCAGACAGTCATTTTTTTAACATTTCTTAATATTTGTTACAAAACTTAACAAAAGTCGGGTAATTGAGGAGAGAGTGTTAGATTGGTCCAGTGCGTATAGTAAATTTCAGATCTATGGATTTCCAGAGTCTTCCGGTATATATTGCAGATTTAGTCACGCCCTCGATGGGAGAAACTGAAGTAGAATCGCAGATGACGTTATTCCAGGCGATCATTTTAGGGATAGTCCAGGGACTAACGGAATTTATCCCGATTAGTAGCAGCGCCCATTTAAAAATAGTTCCGATGGCGCTAGGATGGGGAGATCCAGGGGTAGCATTTACGGCGATTATTCAATTAGGGAGCATGGCGGCGATTTTATCGTTTTTCTGGTCTGATCTGAAAAAGGTAGTATTGGGGGCGATAGATGCGATCGCTAAATCGGATTACGAGTCCCTAGATTTTCGTATGGCTTTGGGAATTGGTTTAGGAACTCTACCGATTGTGTTTTTTGGGTTACTGATTAAATTATTTATTCCCGATTATGATAGTTCGCCTCTGCGGAGTACAGTGGCGATCGCGATCGCTTCGATTGTGATGGCCAGCTTACTGGCGATCGCGGAAAAACTAGGAAGCCGAAAGCGAGACTTTGACCATCTGAATGCTAAGGACGGGGTACTGATGGGTTTGGCGCAAACCTTAGCGCTGATACCGGGTGTATCGCGGTCAGGTTCGACCATAACCGCCGGGTTATTTATGGGACTAGAAAGGGGAACCGCCGCCCGATTTTCGTTTTTATTAGGAATTCCGGCTATTACCCTAGCAGGGTTGGTAGAATTAAAAGACTTCTTAGAGGCTGGAATAGACGACATTAGCACGGCGGCGTTAGTAGTGGGTTTAATTTCGTCAACCATATTTTCCTACCTATCTATAGCCTGGTTAATCCGTTATCTGCAAACGAGTAGTACATGGGTGTTTGTTTGGTATCGACTAGCTTTTGGTGTAGCGATTTTAACGGCAGTTGTGGGCGGCGCTTTGGAGAATATTTAGGGGCGGGTTGGGGTGTCAATATCAATTCCCCCCAGAGTTTTTCTGAACCCGTCCTAGCTGACCATGAATAATGGATAATGAATTGTGGTCGGGTATGATCTGTTAGGTTGAGATTGTAGTATGAGTGTATCTTCTATCCGTCCGGCGCTAATTACTGAGGTGTTACCGGACTCGATTGGGGCTGATGTGGGTTTTGAACCGGGAGATGCGATCGTGTCTATTAATGGAACTCGTCCCCGGGATTTAATCGATTATCAATTCCTGTGTGCAGATGAGTTTCTGGAAATCGAAGTAATTGATAGCCAGGGAAAAACCCATCATATTGAACTAGAAAAAGACTATGACGAGAGCCTAGGTTTAGAGTTTGAAACAGCCCTATTTGACGGCTTAATTCAGTGCAATAACCGCTGTCCTTTTTGCTTTATAGACCAGCAACCGCCGGGAAAAAGAGGCTCTCTTTACTTAAAGGATGATGATTATCGCCTGAGTTTTCTCTATGGTTCTTATCTAACCTTAACTAATTTACCTCAATCTGAGTGGGATAGAATTGCTCAGATGAGAATTTCGCCTCTGTATGTTTCCGTCCATGCAACGGAGCCAGAAGTGAGAAGTTTTCTGTTAAAAAATCATCGAGCTGGTCAGATTTTAGAGCAGTTAAAATGGTTTCAAAAGCACCGTTTACAAATTCATGCTCAAGTGGTAGTTTGTCCGGGGATAAATGATGGTGTTCACCTAGAAAAAACTTTGCGAGATTTGGCGGAATTTCACCGGGGAGATATTCCGGCGGTGGCTTCGGTGGCGGTGGTTCCGGTGGGGTTAACTCGTTTTCGACCCCCGGAAGATGAACTGATTGCGGTAAGCCAGGAAAAGGCGAGGGAGGTGATTAAGCAAGTTCAAGACCTCCAGGATACATTTAAGCAGGAATTGGGGTCAACTTGTGTGTGGTTGGCGGATGAATGGTTTTTAATCGCCCGTGAGGAGTTACCACCAGAGTCTGATTATGAGGACTATCCCCAAATTGGTAATGGGGTGGGGTCTATTCGTAAGTTTTTAGGGGAATTTGAGACGGCTTTTGAGAGGGTGAAATGGGAAAGTGGAAATGGTGGGGCTAGTCCTCGGCGTTGGACTTGGGTGGTGGGAAATGCTGTAGAATTGGCGTTTAAGCCTATTGTCGCCCGGTTGAATGGGGTGGAAGGGTTAAGGGTGGAAATGGTGGCTTTGGCTAGTGATTATTGGGGACAGGAAATAACTGTAACGGGGTTGTTGACGGGTCAGGATTTAATCGCGGGACTCCAAGGACGAGATTTGGGTGATGGGGTTTTGCTTCCGTCTTTAATGTTGAAAACTGGGGATAATCGCTTTTTGGATGATTTGACGGTGGCGGAAGTGGAGGCGACTTTGCAGACTAAAATTGTGGCTGTAAATGGGGTTGATGAATTGGTGGCGATCGCCTCAAATGTGACAGGTGGATGAAAAACCAGGACACACTGAAAGCTAGAAGCCTCAGTGTGTCGAGTTGGTCAACAAAAAAAACCTAATTTCCCCAAATTCGCTTTAAGACTTCATCGGGGGATATATCGGCCATTTTTCCAGTGGGAGATTTAACGGCGATCGCTCTTTCGCTGGGGGGAGTAATTTATGAGGATCGGTAGGACCAAATAAAGCAATGGTATAAGTACCAACGGCGATCGCCAAGTGCATGGGGGCGCTATCGGTACAAACCATAAGATTAGCGGCTGCGATCATGGCGGCGAGTTTACCAATATCCTCTGGTTGTGTCAACTTAACTTGAGGACAACGCTGGGTTATTTGAGTAATCAAGGCTTGATCTTCAGGTCCTTTGACCAAAACCACAGGTAGGTTAGGCTGTCGCTGTTGGATATCCTCAATAATCTTCTGCCAGCTTTCAACGGGGTAAATTTTATCAATGCCCTTATTAATAGCCATCTGACTAGACCCGCCATGAATAAGGATATAGCCACTTTCCTTAACTCCGAGGCTTTCCTGTTCCCTATCAGCCCAAGCCAAGTCGGACTTAGGGACATTAATCTGTAATCCGCTAAAGGGGGTGATAATGTCTAGGCCCTGCAATAAATCATGGTACATCTGGGCTGCATACTGTTCAGTTTTGAGGGGGACAGCATCGGTGAGAAAGATTTCTCCGCTACTCCCTGCATAACCGACGCGGTTGGGTATTCCGGTGAGCCACAGCAACAGCCCTACGGTCCATCGTTGTCCGAGGGAGATAACCACATCATATTCTCGGTCACGGACAATGCCAATCAAATTACCCCAGTCGGCGAGACTATTGCGCCCTTTAAAGTCATAGGGGATAACTTTGGATACG
The DNA here is from genome assembly GCA_016745315.1 of Arthrospira sp. PCC 9108. GTDB lineage: Bacteria > Cyanobacteriota > Cyanobacteriia > Cyanobacteriales > Microcoleaceae > Limnospira > Limnospira platensis. Next base: position 6,169,273 of record CP066886.1, on the reverse strand, counting down.
GACTTACAGACGCGGTAAGCAGTTTGGGCCCTAGGTTCGGTAACTACGGAAATTTGGGCATGGGGATAGGCTTGCTTTAAATCGTCTAGGGTAGGGAAAAACAGAATTTGGTCGCCAATCCCGCCTGGGACAAGGGCTAGTATTTTCATTTTAATAGAGTTAATCCACTTATCAGCTTAATTCTAAATGAAGACAGTTCGGAAAACCATAGAAAAATATCTCAGGTTTACTGGGCGGGGGTTAACCTGACTGGCTGAAAGGGTTGGTAATTGGTTTTCTAATAATATTTAAAGAGCGATCGACAGGAGCATGGAATGGTTTGCCTATTCTCAGTGAAGTTCTATAATACTATGACCAAAAACAAAATACTTAGCTAATCATGTATTTATTAATTCCCGCTGCCGGAAGTGGACGGCGTATGGGCGCAAGCTGTAACAAATTGCTACTGAAATTATGGGACAGATCCCTACTCGGTTGGACTCTAGCTAGTGCCGGGGCATCTAAATCGATTATTTGGATTGGTATTATCGGACAAAGGGCTGATTTCCCGGATTTTAAGGCGATCGCAGACGAGGTTTGCCTGAATATACCCATAAAGTTCATTATTGGGGGAGAAACCCGTCAGGAGTCGGTTTATAACGGCTTACAAGCTCTTCCCCGTGAAGCCGACCGGGTTTTAATCCACGACGGGGCGAGATGTTTAGCGACCCCGGATTTATTCGATCGCTGTACGAAGGCACTGGAGTCGGTATCTGGTTTAATTGCCGCTATTCCAGTCAAGGATACCATCAAAATAGTGGATGGTAATAATTTTATCCAGGATACTCCCGATCGCCGTCAATTATGGGCGGCTCAAACTCCCCAAGGTTTTGAAGTTCCACTACTGAGAGAATGTCACGAAAAAGGCCGTCATCTGGGTTGGGATGTGACTGATGATGCGGCGCTGTTTGAACGTTGTGGTCTTCCGGTTCAGGTGGTGGAAGGGGAGGAAACTAATCTGAAAGTTACTACTCCTGTAGATTTACAGATTGCTGAGTTTATTCTCCGGGAAAGGCTGGCTAAATAATGTTAAGGTGACATGAATTTATAATTATTAAGTTAACTGTTGTTTCCTCTCTCTTCCAGGGATGGATGGGTGGCTCTTTTTCATGGGTTTGCCAACCTAACAGCACCCCTTGGTAGACTTGACAAAACCACCCTTAACATGGTATAGAATTAAAAGAAGATTATCTGAAGTAGCGAGTATTAGTTGTAGCAGTAGTGTAATCAGTTGCTGGATTAGTATCTCTGAGATATACCCATAGGGTACGGAATGGGTTAAAAGCAACATTAAAAACTTAAATAGCTTCAATTAAAAATGGGTTTTATTCAGAGAGCCTCGATTTTTTTAAACCCTCCTAGGGAGTATTGAATTATGTACTGTGAAATCCTGAGTACGCTTTACATCAAATCTAATGGAGACATCCCCTGCGATGATGACTATGGTGAACAAGTTATACTTGCGAATTTAAATGATTCTCCGACCATAGAGCAGATAGTCAAATCGCCAAAATTGAATAACATTGAAACCAGACTTTTATTGAAATTAGTACCCCATGATGGTATCTGTCAAAACTGTGCTTTTTTTCGCCCCGAGCAAAGTTTTGAAAATCGTATACGCAAATTTCATTTAAACAAAATTCAAGTTGAAACATCTCTTTCTTGTTCTTTAAGTTGTTGGGGTTGTAGTCGAATTAAACAGGTTAGGCAACGGCGAGGTCAACTTTTTTTAGACAAGAAGCAGTTCCAAACTTTGATTGTATCTTGTGCAGAAGATAACTATAATATAGATTGGGTTGAATATTGCGGACAGGGAGAACCTCTGAACCACCCTGAGTTTTCTCAATTTGTGAAAATTGTATCTGAGTTTTTGCCCAATACCCAGCAGACGTTAACTACCAACGGCAATAACAACTTTAATCTATCTGTTGGAGAAGAAACCCTCCATCGAATTATTGTTTCTTGTGATGGAGCGTCCCAGGAAAAATATGAAATCTATCGAAGGGGAGGTAATTTTGAAAAGTGCATCCGTTTTATGAAAGATGCTGTGGCTAATAAGAATGCAAATAATCATCCCCATGTTACTTGGAAATATATCTTGTTTGACCATAACGATTCGGACGAAGAGATAGCAAAAGCTAACGAGATTGCTCAGAATATTGGTGTAGATAGATTATTATTTATTTTAACCCACTCCGAAGGTAAATCTAAACGCTATACCAACGAAAACTTCAGCAAAATTTTAAAAATAGCCCCCTCAGCCGTAATTAATTTGACCTGTGCGTTAATTAATTCTGCTCCCAGCAAATACTCTCATGTCTATGTAGGCAAGGCTACTGAGAAGTTAGGATTAGCAGAAAATAAACAGAAGTTTAGACTATATTTAGATGAAATAAAAATGATAGATAAACAACATTTATTGTTGAAAGGATGGGCGGCAAATTTAGACTTTTCACAGATTAAAAAACTCAAGGTTTGTGCTAACTCTAAGTTTCTGGGATATATAGAAGTTTCACATCTCAGAAGAGACGTTATGAAACACTTTAATATTAAGGAAAATACACAGTTTGGTTTTGCGGGGGTTCTGCCGACCAATGAGTTAAGTGGTCAGGAAATTTTGTCCTTAGAAATCACCCCAGAAAGTTGGTCATTCACAAATTATGAAACTCACAAATATCTGGTTAATTTTACTACTTTAAAATCCTCCAATGGCTATGTAGGTAAGGCTACTGAGAAGTTGGGATTACCCGAAAATCAACAGAAGTTTAGACTTGGGTTAGATGAAATAAAGATGATAGATAAACAACATTTATTGTTGAAAGGATGGGCGGCAAATTTAGACTTTTCACAGATTAAAAAACTCAAGGTTTGTGCTAACTCTAAGTTTCTGGGATATATAGAAGTTTCACATCCCAGACAAGACGTTATAAAACACTTTAATATTAAGGAAAATACACAGTTTGGTTTTGCGGGGGTTCTGCCGACCAATGAGTTAAGTATTCAGGAAATTTTGTCCTTAGAAATCACCCCGGAAAGTTGGTCATTCAACAATTACGAAACTAAAAAATATCTGGTTAATTTTACCCCTTTGATGTTGACTTAGGATGGTGATAATGGTAAAATATGATGGTATTTTATCAGTTTATTCATGAGGAAAGTGGGGATTGATTATAGTCTCTGATATCGCATTCCGGGAAGCTGAGTAACCAACTCTAATAATTCTAATTGTAATAATTGGCTAGAGACAGTTCCGGCATCGATTCCACACTGTTCGACAATGAGATCAAATGGTGTGGGTTGGGAGGCGATCGCATTTAAGATTTTAGCTAAATCTGGGTCTAAATTAGGAGATTCTGGTAGGGGTTTTGTTTGTGGTTGCCATAGGGGAAGCTGGGTAGGCGTGTCTAATTGAGGGATAGCGCCAAGTTGTTCTAGGAGTTGTTCTATGTCCACGGGAATCACGCCAGCACCACCATCAATTAACTTTAGACAACCGTGGGATTTCTCATCATCTAAACGAGCTGGTAAAACATAAACATCTCGGACAAATTCATTGGCAATACGGGCAGTAATTAAGGCTCCTGAACGTTGGGGTGCTTCCATGACAAATACTACCCGACTCAACCCAGCAATAATGCGGTTACGTCGGGGAAAATTAGTAGCGTTGGGTCTGGTGCCACTGGGAAATTCACTAATTAATAATCCCTGTTTTAATACCTGTTCACAAAGGGGGCGATTTTGTTTGGGATAAGCAATATCAACTCCAGTGCCTAAAACGGCTAGGGTACGTCCTCCTGCTTCTAAACAACTGCGATGAGCCTCTGTGTCGATACCTGCTGCCATTCCTGATACAATAATAAAGCCATGATGTGCTAGGGTGCTGCTAATTTTGCGGGTCCAGTGTCGTCCGTATTCTGTGGGGTTGCGGGTTCCTACAATGCCAATGGTGGGGAAATGACCTTGATTTTCTTGGGGGTTGATTATTCCTCGGTAATAAAGCACTGGTGGTGGGGAGGGTATTTCTGATAAAAGCCGAGGATAATCTGGGTCGGCGGGAGTCCAAAAGTTAGGATTTTTAATCAGATGATTTTGGAATAGTTGCTGGGGGTTAATTTGCGATCGCTCAGTGATTACTTTTTCTAAACTCTGTCTTCCGAACCCTTCTACAGAACCTAATTCCATGGGGGATGCCTGCCAAGCGGTGGCCAGACTTCCGAACCTTTCCTGTAATCTTTGAAGGGTGATGGGGCCGATACCATGAATTTGTGACCATGCCAGCCAGTAAACCCGTTCCTCAGACATTTGGGACTTTGATAAAAATTGTATTTAACCAGTATATGCTAAAATATAGCATAGCACAATATCCACAAATCAGCAATCAATAAAAACTGGGTTTTTGGTAGAGACATCTGGTAATTTGCTAATGGGGATGTGCGGTGAATTTAAATTCTAGGTAAAGGGAAATGACTCGAGCAAGTGACAAGCAAAACTGGGATGAGTTTTGTGCCCTGTTAGGAGAGATTGAAACGATAAGCGATCGCACTCAGGTAGCCAAACTATCCCAAGACTACTACCACTTTAGCCCCATTTTACAACCGCTTTTACAAGATAAAACGGGTGATATTGTAGTGCTGCCCCGTTCGGAATCGGAAGTTTTAAAAGTAGCTAAACTCTGCGTTGACTCTGAAATACCCCTAACGGTTAGGGGGGCGGGAACCGGGAATTATGGGCAGTGTGTACCCCTGAAAGGTGGGGTAATTTTAGATATGTCTAAAATGAATAATATAGTCTGGATGAAGCCAGGTTTAGCCTGTGTAGAACCAGGGGTTAAACTAGCAGCATTAGATAAAAAAACTCGCGAAATTGGTTGGGAAATGCGGATGTTTCCCTCTACCTATCGGACAGCCACTATTGGGGGTTTTATTGGTGGTGGTAGTGGTGGTATTGGTTCAATTACTTATGGACAATTACGGGATAATGGCAACCTTCACGCCGTCCGTGTTGTCACTTTAGAAGCAGAACCTCGGATAATTGAACTGAGGGGAGATGCCGTGCAGAATATTAATCACGCTTATGGTACTAATGGGATTATTACCCAATTAGAAATACCCCTAGCACCCGTATATCCTTGGACGGAGTTAATTGTCACCTTTAAGGAGTTTATGAATGCTGCTAAATTCGGTCAGGCTTTAAGTCAGTCTGATGGCATTATCAAAAAATTAGTTTCCATTTGCGCCGCCCCAATTCCATCCTATTTTATTCCTTTTCGTGATATTATCCCATCTGGTGAACAGGCGGCACTGTTAATGGTGGCTGAAACTAGCCTGGAACCTTTACAAGAATTGATTAAAAATTTTCAGGGTAAAATCTGCTATCAAAAATCCACCCAGGAGACGGTAAAGGGTACAACTATCATCGAGTTTACCTGGAATCATACGACTTTACACGCTCGCAGTATAGACCCATCTTTAACCTATTTGCAAACCCTATTTCCAGCCGACCCAGAATTAAAATTGATTCAGGAATGTTATGATTATTTTGGGGATGAGGTGATTCAGCATTTGGAGTTTCTGCGTACTGGGGGAAATTTACACCCAGCCGGGTTACAAATTGTCCGATTTACGAATGAAGCTAGGTTAAACGAAATTATCCAATATCATGAAGACCGAGGGGCAATTATTTTTAATCCCCATACCTACATTTTGGAAGATGGGGGAATGAAGAAGGTTGATCTACAACAATTAAACTTTAAACAAAAATATGATCCTCTAGGTTTACTCAATCCTGGTAAAATGAGAGGATGGGTGGATAATGGATAATCTAACTCTCTCTGGGAGAGGGTTGGGGAGAGAAATATGGAGACAGAAAACCATTAAATAAGGTGTCAATTTAATGACTAATATTAACAGGTTGGTGGAGATATTAATAATTGCGAAAAGGCTATCTATACGCAGTATCTGGCTATTACTGTTAAGTGTACTAAGTCTAAGTGTTTCCGGTGCTAGTAAATCTCCATGGGTGAGAGTTCCTATCTTTGGATTTCATGATATTGTTGACACCAGAGAAGAGTTAGTTCAATCCCAGCGTCCCCTAGTTAGTACAGATTACGAAAAACTCCAGCTTTATAGTTTTTTGAATTACCTAGTAGTTAATGATTATTGGTTTCTGTCTAGCCAGGATTTGTTTGTTCATTTTATCCAAAAGTCTCAACCTATACCGGCTGAGTATGAAAACCGCAAACCAGTGATGATTAGCTTTGATGATGGTTATACTGGTATTCATGATCATGTACTGCCAATATTAAAAGACTTGGAATATATTTACCGGGAAAAAGTGAAGGTGGTTTTATTTTTGAATCCGGCTTATATGGGGGTTAATATTCCTCCCTATATTCCCCACATGAGTTGTGAGGATTTACGAGATGGTTTTGAAAGGGGATATTATGATATTCAGTCTCACGGCTATTCTCATCAAAATCTGACTAAACTAGATGCTAATAATTTACAGATTGAGTTAGAAAAGGGTAAATCTAAATTGCGGGAATGTACGCAAGATTTAGATCGTAATCAATTAGTGGCTGCTCATATTGCTTATCCTTTTGGTGCGTTATCTGCTCAATTAGAAAGATATCTGAGAGGCTATCATTTAACTGGGTATCTTTATGATCATCGAGTTTCTCAACCAACTCAGTTAAGAAATCCGTTCCGAGTTTCTCGTATTCAGGTGAATAAAGACACCCAAATTCATGAATTAATTAAGATGGCAGAAACGGCTAAACCTGTGAAATTGTCTATCAGTGATGACTGAATTTTGAGAGTTGTGCTAATTTAGGACAGGATCATAAGCATAATATAGAGGGACTATGACCAGCTTTCCATCTAAATTGAGGAATTTGGCGGAAAAAAGTCAACCGTTGGATCGAGCGGCGATAACTTTGATGTTAGTTTTGGGTGTGTTAATTTTGGGGGTGGTTTTGAGTGGCGATCGCACTATTCCTCGTGTGCGAGAGTTCAGTTGGGCAAATAGACAGGTAGGGGCGGAAGATAGGGCGTTTCTGTTGACATTTAACCGTCCGATGGACCGGGAGGGGGTAGAGAGAAATCTCCGCATTGACCCGCCTTTACCGGGAAAAATCAGTTGGGCGGGAAAACGCATGGCTTATACTTTGCTTGATCCGGTTCCCTATGGTACGCCTTTCAGTGTGCAGTTACAAGGGGTAACAGATCAATTATATGAGAATCAGGAAGGTCAGTTAATTGAACCGTTTACGGGCTATTTTCGTAGTCGCGATCGCGCTTTTGTATATATTGGGGTGGAAGGAGACCAGGAAGGGAGACTGATGCTGGTGAATTTGTCTCAGGACCCTACACCTGTGGCTTTAACTCCTGAAAATTTAACGGTGATACAGTTTGAACCTTATCCGAGGGGCGATCGCATTTTGTTTTTAGCCATAGAAAGAGGCGATCGTAGTAGTGGACAGTTTGACCCACAATTGTATACTGTGATGACTGGTATTAACCCTGAATCTATCGGTCAAGGTTCTTCAGCGCCTCAACATCGTGGTCAGTTAGAAACAATTTTGGATAACAAATATTACAGTAACCTCCGATTTGATTTGTCTGGTGATGGTAAGGTGATTGTTGTGCAGCGGGTCAACAAAAAAAATCCGGTTGATGCTAGTCCTTGGGTGATTCGGGAGGGACGTTCTCCGAGACCTTTACAAACTCAGGGGGGAAATTTTATGATTGCACCTGATAGCAAATCTTTGCTGATTTCCCAAGGTCCAGATCTGACGAGTATTTTACCCTTAGAACCCAATGCTGAGGTGCTGGAATATTTACCTAAGTTTGGTCAGGTTTTGGGGTTTGCTGCGGATGGTTCGGCGGCGGGGTTACTCAAGTTTAATTCCGATGGAACCAGATCGCTGTTTGTGGTGGATACGGTAGGTAATGAACGGGAATTATATAGAACTGCTGAGTTTGGCAATATTCTGAGTATTGAGTTTGACCCTAGCCAGACGATTATTTATGCTCTCATTACGGAGCTAATGGAGGATAATGAGGAATACACAGAACAGCCTTATATTGTGGCGATCGACTTAAAAACTGAGGAGATTTTCCCTCTGGTAATTTTACCGAATCAGCAACAAATTAATCTGAGTTTATCTCCCGATGGTCTGGCTTTACTGTTTGATCAAACTGTAACTAGAATTATGGATGAAGAGATAGAAAACCGACCTCGTACTGATGGGGGGGATACTATTACCACGAGTCGCCTGTGGTTATTGCCTTTAGTAACGGATAGTTCACCAGATGCTAATGTTTCTCAATGGAAACCGGAAGAATTGCCGTTTTTGGGATTTAACCCGCGATGGCTACCCTAGGAAAGTAGATGGTGAATTGATGCAAAAATTATGTTAATTATAACCTCTGAACAAGTTGCTCAAATTCGGAATTATGCCGAAAAAAGTTATCCCCAGGAGTGTTGTGGTTTGCTGATGGGGCGGCAAGACTTAGGCGATCGCAAAATGATTATGGAAGTTTGGCCGATGCAAAATGTTTGGAGTCCAGCCACTGCTGAGGTATTCCAAGGGTTAGACAATAGCCCCAATATAGCCACTCGCCAAGAACGTTTTACGATCGCCCCAGAAGCGTTAATGAAAGCGCAAAAAGAGGGACGCGATCGCCATCTTTCAATTATTGGTATATATCATTCGCACCCCGATCATCCTGCGATTCCCTCCGAATTTGATCGGGTTTGTGCTTGGTCGGAATACTCCTATATTATTGTTTCTGTGATCGGGGGTAATTCTACTGACTTTCTCAACTGGTGTTTAGATGCTAACCATGAGTTTGAGGCTGAAGAATTGATATATAGGGATTAGTTGTTGAGATGGTTCATGGTTTTATGTAGATGCTGTAAAATGGCGATCGCTATCAAGACACTTAGGGCTAATCCTAACCAAAATTGGCTAATAATTTCCGGGGTTTGATCAAGGGCTAATCCCCCTAGAGGGGGGCCGATTAAATAACCGATCGCCCAACATTGAGAATTAATGGCTAAATAAATTCCTCGCAGGGGGTCAGGGGCGAGATTAGCGGCTAAGGAAGAGGCGGCGGGGCTATAAGTAACTGTGGCGATCGCTAAAATTCCTAATCCTAGAATAGCTAGGGTTAAAGTGCCGGTTTCAACGATTCCCATTAACCCGGTAATTAAAAAACCTATTCCCCATAATATAGCCGATACAATTAGGGCGTGGGGACGACTGAGAGGATTAAGAATGTGGGACATGGGTAATAAAAGTAAGATGGCGATCGCTGTGTGTCCAGCAAACAGGGCGCTAATAGTGATGCTGGAAAGTTCGGCTTTCACAAAGTTGTTAAGATATAGGGGAATGGTGCTATGAATTTGTGACATATAGAAGGTAAATAAAATATTGACTGCTACATAAATTAATAAAGTGCGATCGCTTAAAGCCACCATCCAACTATTAGAAGATTGACCGGATTCGGTATCTGTTGATATAATAGGGGCTTGGTAGGTTTCGGCTATGGCTAGATAAATCACTACAAAAAAGATGAGAAAAGACAATCCATCTAGCACAAATAACAGTCGATAAGCTCCCGTTGTCGCAATCACTACCCCACCCATGATAATCCCCACCTGTAGGCCTATATTATCCCCTAAACGAGTGATAGCATAGGCTTCGTTGCGTGTCTTTCCCGTCGTTAAATCAGCCACTATAGTTTCTGTGGCTGGCCAGTAAAGTCCGATGCCTAATCCTAACAATAAATTGCCGAGAATTAACATCATAAAATTGCTGGTAAATGCTAGGACAAAAGATGAGAGGGCAGAAATTATCGCCGATACCAATAATGTCCAGCGCCGACCGAAGCGAGGAGAGTCACAACAAGACCCCCCGAAGACTCTCCCAATTACCCCCGAAATTTGGGCGCTTCCTAGGGCTATTCCTACGGCGGTTGAGGATAAACCTACCTGATTAACAAAGAAAATTGGCGCGTAAAATAGGGTAAATCCTGTTCCCGTTTGGGACAGTAGCCGACCAACTGCTAAAATCCACACTTGGCGTGATAGTTGAGGTAGCCAAGACCAAAACCGATTTTTACTCAAAACTATTGCCTTAATGCTATTTTGTATGTTGGCGATCGTAGCAAATTACAGTCAAACCGTGAATAGTGATCTTAACCAGAGTGGGTTGATAAGTTAGCAGGGGTTAATTTTTGAGAATTTGAGGTAAAATAGACTATGATTGGTTATTTAAATGGCACTGTAGCTGGTATTTATAAAAAGACGGGAAATAGAGTTATTTTATATCTTGATGTTAATGGGGTTGGTTATGAGTTGCAAATTTTACCCAGGATGCAGAATTTAGATGCTAAAACTGGCGAAAATTTACAGGTATTTACTCATCTACAAGTCCGGGATGATCTGATGGTTTTGTATGGGTTTAGCAGTATGGCGGAACGAGATCTATTTCGTCAATTGGTCAGTGTTAGTGGTATTGGTATGCAATTGGCGATCGCCCTTTTAGATACCCTAGAATTACCGGATTTAGTCCAGGCAATTGTCGGCGGGAATACCGGGATTTTAACTAAAACTCCGGGAGTAGGCAAAAAGACAGCCGAACGGATTACCCTAGAGTTAAAAACCAAGTTATCAGAGTGGCGAAAACAAGCCGGACTTCCTACAGTTTCTACATCTAATTTAAGTGCAGAAATCCAAGAGGAAGTAGAAATGTCTCTGTTGGCTTTGGGTTATACAAGTTCCGAGGTTATGCAAGCATTAACAGCCATTACCTCTCATCCTAATTTAGCCGAAAATAATAGTGCAGAAGATTGGATTAAATATGCCATCTCCATTTTATAGTCAGAAAGCCACCCTTGCACAAATCAACAGTGCAACTTTAACCAAACTATGCTAAAACAGTATCAAGTTCTTTAACACTGTGCGCCGTCGCAGTTTTCTTTATGGTAACACCTCGCTTGTTAGAAGACCTACCGCCAGAATTTGAATCTCTGCGTTCTTTCCTGGTTAGTCATGTGCAACCCTATATTAATCTGGCTTTTAATAAACAGGGTTTTTTAGCAAAAGACCTCAGTAATGATCCCCTGAAGTTGTGGGAAACTAAGGTCGGAGGGTTGCCCTATTTACCCAAGGGAATGGAGTATCCTTGCGATCGTCAAACTGGGGAAATGATGATGTTTTTACTTCAGATTAACTGTGCAGATGTTCCTTCTATTCCCGGCTTTCAATTACCATCTCAGGGTCTTTTACAGTTCTATTCTAGCCTCGATGTACCCATGTGTGTACTAGGTCCAGAACCACACAGGATTATCTATTTCCCAGAAATTTCTCAAGATGAAAGCACCCTGGTCACAGATTTTAGCTTCACCCAAGATAAGCGTTATAGGGATGAATGGTATCACCATATTTATACAATCGATTTTTCTGTAGCAGAGGATGTCTTTGGGGATTATTGCTACAATAGTATTCCCGATAACTTGATAGATATTGCCGATGAATTTGACGAATGGTTGTTAGATTATCAGTCAGAAAATGACTTTGGTATTACCGCTAAAATGGCAGGATTTCCAGAGTGTCATTCCTATGTACCAGAAGTTTTAGATAAGGCTAAAGGACAATTATTATTAGAATTTAATCATCCTTTTGATTGTTCTGATTATTTTTATTTCTATATTGACGAACAACAGCTTATTAAAGCCGATTTTAGTGGGGTTAAATCCTATTTTATGAGGGTTTGACAGCCGTCATATATTTAAGTGTTTCTAATGTCTGTCAATTATTTAACCCGCATTATTTACAACTGTTCAGGGTCAATCCCCAACTCTCGCAATTTAGCAGCTAGTTTGTCTTTCTGTTGTCGTTCAAATTCTAACTGCTTTTGAGCTTCAGTAGCTGATTCTTCAGGAGTAGGCACTAAAACACCATCAGGACTAAAAAAGCGGAGTTGACGATTTTCTATCCCTAAGAATAGTTGCAGTTGTTCACTCCATAAATGTCCCATATCATTAGGGGTTATCGGTTGATAGGTTCCCTGAATTAATGCAAATCCTTGAAATTCTAAACTCTCTGGGTCAAACCAGAAATATTCGGGAGTGCGGAAAATATCTTGATAGATTTTCTTTTTCTCCGTGCGGTCAGTCTTAGCTGTGGAACTTGATAATAATTCCACAATGATATGAGGATATTTTCCCCCTTCTTCCCACACCACCCAACTTTTCCGCGATCGCCTTTCCGTGTCTAACACCACAAAGAAATCTGGTCCGCGAAAATCTGATGATTTTTTCTGATGAGGACTATAGTAAATCGTCAAGTTTCCCGCATCAAAATAATCGGTTCGGTCTCGCCATAACCAGTCTAGGCATTTAATCAGTAACAAGATTTGTTGTAGATGTAAATAACTTTCCAATGGCAACTCCTGACTTTCTAAATCTCCCGGAGGAAACTCGATATCCTCCCATTCTGGTGAGGTTTCCAGTGATGCTAACTGTTCCGTAACTGTCATAATGTTTACCTCGATTTTTTACAACTGTTCGGGGTCAATTCCTAACTCTCGTAGTTTAGCCGCTAGTTGGTCTTTCTGTTGTCGTTCAATGTCTAATTGATTTTGAGTAGTGATTAACTCATTTTGGACGCTACCTAATTGATTTTGAGTGGTTACTAACTCATTTTGGATGCTACCTAATTGATTTTGAGTAGTGATTAACTCATTTTGAGATTTAGTAGCTGATTCTTCAGGAGTAGGCACTAAAACACCATCAGGACTAAAAAAGCGGAGTTGACGATTTTCTACACCTAAAAATAGTTGCAGTTGTTCACTCCATAAATGTCCCATATCATTAGGGGTTATCGGTTGATAGGTTCCCTGAATTAATGCAAATCCTTGAAATTCTAAACTCTCTGGGTCAAACCAGAAATATTCGGGAGTGCGAAAAATCTCTTGATAGATTTTCTTTTTCTCCGTGCGGTCAGTCTTAGCTGTGGAACTTGATAATAACTCGACAATGATATTAGGATATTTTCCCCCTTCTTCCCACACCACCCAACTTTTCCGCGATCGCCTTTCCGTGTCTAACACCACAAAGAAATCTGGTCCGCGAAAATCTGATGATTTTTTCTGATGAGGACTATAGTAAATCGTCAAGTTTCCCGCATCAAAATAATCGGTTCGGTCTCGCCATAACCAGTCTAGGCATTTAATCAGTAACAAGATTTGTTGTAGGTGTAAATAGCTTTCCAATGGCAACTCCTGACTTTCTAAATCTCCCGGAGGAAACTCGATATCCTCCCATTCTGGTGAGGTTTCCAGTGATGCTAACTGTTCCGTAACTGTCATAATGTTTACCTCGATTTTTTACAACTGTTCGGGGTCAATTCCCAACTCTCGCAATTTAGCCGCTAGTTGGTCTTTCTGTTGTCGTTCGATTTCTAATTGATTTTGAGTAGTTACTAACTCATTTTCAACACTTCCTAATTGATTTTGAGTAGTTACTAACTCATTTTGGACGCTACCTAATTGATTTTGAGTGTTTACTAACTCATTTTGGACGCTACCTAACTGTTGTTGAGCTTCAGTGGCTGATTCTTCCGGAGTGGGTACTAAAACACCATCAGGACTAAAAAAGCGGAGTTGACGATTTTCTATCCCTAAGAATAGTTGCAGTTGTTCACTCCATAAATGTCCCATATCATTAGGGGTTATCGGTTGATAGGTTCCCTGAATTAATGCAAATCCTTGAAACTCTAAACTCTCTGGGTCAAACCAGAAATATTCGGGAGTGCGAAAAATCTCTTGATAGATTTTCTTTTTCTCCGTGCGGTCAGTCTTAGCTGTGGAACTTGATAATAACTCGACAATGATATTAGGATATTTTCCCCCTTCTTCCCACACCACCCAACTTTTCCGCGATCGCCTTTCCGTGTCTAACACCACAAAGAAATCTGGTCCGCGAAAATCTGATGATTTTTTCTGATGAGGACTATAGTAAATCGTCAAGTTTCCCGCATCAAAATAATCGGTTCGGTCTCGCCATAACCAGTCTAGGCATTTAATCAGTAACAAGATTTGTTGTAGGTGTAAATAGCTTTCCAATGGCAACTCCTGACTTTCTAAATCTCCCGGAGGAAACTCGATATCCTCCCATTCTGGTGAGGTTTCCAGTGATGCTAACTGTTCCGTAACTGTCATAATGTTTACCTCGATTTTTTACAACTGTTCGGGGTCAATTCCCAACTCTCGCAATTTAGCCGCTAGTTGGTCTTTCTGTTGTCGTTCGATTTCTAATTGATTTTGAGTAGTTACTAACTCATTTTCAACACTTCCTAATTGATTTTGAGTAGTTACTAACTCATTTTGGACGCTACCTAATTGATTTTGAGTGTTTACTAACTCATTTTGGACGCTACCTAACTGTTGTTGAGCTTCAGTGGCTGATTCTTCCGGAGTGGGTACTAAAACACCATCAGGACTAAAAAAGCGGAGTTGACGATTTTCTATCCCTAAGAATAGTTGCAGTTGTTCACTCCATAAATGTCCCATATCATTAGGGGTTATCGGTTGATAGGTTCCCTGAATTAATGCAAATCCTTGAAACTCTAAACTCTCCGGGTCAAACCAGAAATATTCGGGAGTGCGAAAAATCTCTTGATAGATTTTCTTTTTCTCCGTGCGGTCAGTCTTAGCTGTGGAACTTGATAATAACTCGACAATGATATTAGGATATTTTCCCCCTTCTTCCCACACCACCCAACTTTTCCGCGATCGCCTTTCCGTGTCTAACACCACAAAGAAATCTGGTCCGCGAAAATCTGATGATTTTTTCTGATGAGGACTATAGTAAATCGTCAAGTTTCCCGCATCAAAATAATCGGTTCGGTCTCGCCATAACCAGTCTAGGCATTTAATCAGTAACAAGATTTGTTGTAGGTGTAAATAGCTTTCCAATGGCAACTCCTGACTTTCTAAATCTCCCGGAGGAAACTCGATATCCTCCCATTCTGGTGAGGTTTCCAGTGATGCTAACTGTTCCGTAACTGTCATAATGTTTACCTCGATTTTTTACAACTGTTCGGGGTCAATTCCCAACTCTCGCAATTTAGCCGCTAGTTGGTCTTTTTGTTGTCGTTCGATTTCTAATTGATTTTGAGTAGTGATTAACTCATTTTGAACACTTCCTAACTGTCGTTGAGCTTCCGTAGCTGATTCTTCGGGAGTGGGTACTAAAACACCCTCAGGACTAAAAAAGCGGAGTTGACGATTTTCTATCCCTAAGAATAGTTGCAGTTGTTCACTCCATAAATGTCCCTTATCATTGGGGGTTATCGGTTTATAGGTTCCCTGAATTAAAGCAAATCCTTGAAACTCTAAACTCTCTGGGTCAAACCAGAAATATTCAGGAGTGCGGAAAATATCCTGATAGATTTTCTTTTTCTCAGTCCGGTCAGTGTTAGCTGTGGAACTTGATAATAACTCGACAATGATATTAGGATATTTTCCCCCTTCTTCCCACACCACCCAACTTTTCCGCGATCGCCTTTCCGTGTCTAACACCACAAAGAAATCTGGTCCGCGAAAATCCGATGATTTTTTCTGATGAGGACTATAGTAAATCGTCAAGTTTCCCGCATCAAAATAATCATTTCGGTCTCGCCATAACCAGTCTAGGCATTTAATCAGTAACAAGATTTGTTGTAGGTGTAAATAGCTTTCCAATGGCAACTCCTGACTTTCTAAATCTCCCGGAGGAAACTCGATATCCTCCCATTCTGGTGAGGTTTCCAGTGATGCTAACTGTTCCGTAACTGTCATAATGTTTACCTCGATTTTTTACAACTGTTCGGGGTCAATTCCCAACTCTCGCAATTTAGCCGCTAGTTGGTCTTTCTGTTGTCGTTCGATTTCTAATTGATTTTGAGTAGTTACTAACTCATTTTCAACACTTCCTAATTGATTTTGAGTAGTTACTAACTCATTTTGGACGCTACCTAATTGATTTTGAGTGGTTACTAACTCATTTTGGATGCTACCTAATTGATTTTGAGTAGTGATTAACTCATTTTGAGATTTAGTAGCTGATTCTTCAGGAGTAGGCACTAAAACACCATCAGGACTAAAAAAGCGGAGTTGACGATTTTCTACACCTAAAAATAGTTGCAGTTGTTCACTCCATAAATGTCCCATATCATTAGGGGTTATCGGTTGATAGGTTCCCTGAATTAATGCAAATCCTTGAAATTCTAAACTCTCTGGGTCAAACCAGAAATATTCGGGAGTGCGGAAAATATCTTGATAGATTTTCTTTTTCTCCGTGCGGTCAGTCTTAGCTGTGGAACTTGATAATAACTCGACAATGATATTAGGATATTTTCCCCCTTCTTCCCACACCACCCAACTTTTCCGCGATCGCCTTTCCGTGTCTAACACCACAAAGAAATCTGGTCCGCGAAAATCCGATGATTTTTTCTGATGAGGACTATAGTAAATCGTCAAGTTTCCCGCATCAAAATAATCATTTCGGTCTCGCCATAACCAGTCTAGGCATTTAATCAGTAACAAGATTTGTTGTAGGTGTAAATAGCTTTCCAATGGCAACTCCTGACTTTCTAAATCTCCCGGAGGAAACTCGATATCCTCCCATTCTGGTGAGGTTTCCAGTGATGCTAACTGTTCCGTAACTGTCATAATGTTTACCTCCATTTTTTACAACTGTTCGGGGTCAATTCCTAACTCTCGCAGTTTAGCCGCTAGTTGGTCTTTTTGTTGTCGTTCAATTTGTAATTGATTTTGAGTAGTTACTAACTCATTTTGAATGCTGCCTAATTGATTTTGAGTAGTGATTAACTCATTTTGAGATTTAGTAGCTGATTCTTCGGGAGTAGGTACTAAAACACCATCAGGACTAAAAAAGCGGAGTTGACGATTTTCTACACCTAAGAATAGTTGCAGTTGTTCACTCCATAAATGTCCCTTATCAGTCGGTGTTATCGGTTGATAGGTTCCCTGAATTAAAGCAAATCCTTGAAATTCTAAACTCTCTGGGTCAAACCAGAAATATTCGGGAGTGCGAAAAATCTCTTGATAGATTTTCTTTTTCTCCGTGCGGTCAGTCTTAGCTGTGGAACTTGATAATAATTCCACAATGATATGAGGATATTTTCCCCCTTCTTCCCACACCACCCAACTTTTCCGCGATCGCCTTTCCGTGTCTAACACCACAAAGAAATCTGGTCCGCGAAAATCCGATGATTTTTTCTGATGAGGACTATAGTAAATCGTCAAGTTTCCCGCATCAAAATAATCATTTCGGTCTCGCCATAACCAGTCTAGGCATTTAATCAGTAACAAGATTTGTTGTAGGTGTAAATAGCTTTCCAATGGCAACTCCTGACTTTCTAAATCTCCCGGAGGAAACTCGATATCCTCCCATTCTGGTGAGGTTTCCAGTGATGCTAACTGTTCCGTAACTGTCATAATGTTTACCTCCATTTTTTACAACTGTTCGGGGTCAATTCCTAACTCTCGCAGTTTAGCCGCTAGTTGGTCTTTTTGTTGTCGTTCAATTTGTAATTGATTTTGAGTAGTTACTAACTCATTTTGAATGCTGCCCTAATTGATTTTGAGTAGTGATTAACTCATTTTGAACACTTCCTAACTGTCGTTGAGCTTCCGTAGCTGATTCTTCGGGAGTAGGTACTAAAACACCATCAGGACTAAAAAAGCGGAGTTGACGATTTTCTACACCTAAGAATAGTTGCAGTTGTTCACTCCATAAATGTCCCTTATCAGTCGGTGTTATCGGTTGATAGGTTCCCTGAATTAAAGCAAATCCTTGAAATTCTAAACTCTCTGGGTCAAACCAGAAATATTCGGGAGTGCGAAAAATCTCTTGATAGATTTTCTTTTTCTCCGTGCGGTCAGTCTTAGCTGTGGAACTTGATAATAATTCCACAATGATATGAGGATATTTTCCCCCTTCTTCCCACACCACCCAACTTTTCCGCGATCGCCTTTCCGTGTCTAACACCACAAAGAAATCTGGTCCGCGAAAATCCGATGATTTTTTCTGATGAGGACTATAGTAAATCGTCAAGTTTCCCGCATCAAAATAATCATTTCGGTCTCGCCATAACCAGTCTAGGCATTTAATCAGTAACAAGATTTGTTGTAGGTGTAAATAGCTTTCCAATGGCAACTCCTGACTTTCTAAATCTCCCGGAGGAAACTCGATATCCTCCCATTCTGGTGAGGTTTCCAGTGATGCTAACTGTTCCGTAACTGTCATAATGTTTACCTCCATTTTTTACAACTGTTCGGGGTCAATTCCTAACTCTCGTAGTTTAGCCGCTAGTTGGTCTTTTTGTTGTCGTTCAATTTCTAATTGATTTTGAGTAGTGATTAACTCATTTTGATATTTAGTAGCTGATTCTTCGGGAGTAGGCACTAAAACACCATCAGGACTAAAAAAGCGGAGTTGACGATTTTCTATTCCTAAGAATAGTTGCAGTTGTTCACTCCATAAATGTCCCTGATTATTGGGTGTTATCGGTTGATAAGTTCCCTGAATTAAAGCAAATCCTTGAAATTCTAAACTCTCTGGGTCAAACCAGAAATATTCGGGAGTGCGGAAAATATCTTGATAGATTTTCTTTTTCTCAGTCCGGTCAGTCTTAGCTGTGGAACTTGATAATAATTCCACAATGATATGAGGATATTTTCCCCCTTCTTCCCACACCACCCAACTTTTCCGCGATCGCCTTTCCGTGTCTAACACCACAAAGAAATCTGGTCCGCGAAAATCTGATGATTTTTTCTGATGAGGACTATAGTAAATCGTCAAGTTTCCCGCATCAAAATAATCGGTTCGGTCTCGCCATAACCAGTCTAGACATTTAATCAGTAACAAGATTTGTTGTAGATGTAAATAACTTTCCAATGGCAACTCCTGACTTTCTAAATCTCCCGGAGGAAACTCGATATCTTGGTCTAGGGTGATTTGAGTCGGTTCTAATTCCTGAGCTATAGCCATAGCTGTCTCCAGTCATGTATTGATAGTATAGTCTATTTTTGCTAATTATAGCATGGATATGGGAGGGTTAGGGGTGACGAAACATGATGATTAATAGCTGAGTATTTATTCTGGATGTAATCGGTTGTTAGTATTCAATGAAAGTTGATTAATTAGATTGATAAATATATGGAGAGCGATCGCCATAGTAGATTTATCAAATATTCATGACATAGTTAGGTAAATTTGATACATAAGTTTACATACTGGATGGAGAGCGTGGCGAAATGTTAAATATCTGTATAATCGGCAATCTGTATAGTTTTGAGGAATTTATAATATAAATATTAAGAAGTAGGATTTGTTGAGGAAATAATTTTACAATATCAGCATTAGATGTTTCTTATGGTAGGAAGAGGCGATTATGCCTTATGTATGCGAGCTAGGCACCGGTCAAAAAATTTATCTTGATAACCAAGGGTCGCAAACTTTTGTGACGATCGCCAGTGGATCACCCGGACAGCAACAGCAAGCCAGCAATGGATTCCAGACTGGAACCTGGACTTCCCCCCCCTCCATGTATCGGACGGAAAATGGGGTAGTGTTGAAAATAGAAACTGCTCAGGGTGAACACTTCGTGCAACTCCAGGGAAGTAGTATGAGTGTCATGGGTCAGACACCCTCCCTCGGAAGCGCCCAGCAGATGTCAGTTCAGCAGGTTTCGAGTACCCCTGCATCTTCGATGAAGCCAATGGAACCGATGAAGCCGATGGAACCGATGAAGCCAATGGAAGGGATGAAGCCGATGGAACCGATGAAGCCGATGCAAATGGGGAGTATGCAAATGAGTATGAACCCCATGGAAATGCGGATGGGTAACATGGAGCTAAAAATGGGTTCTTCTTCCTCATCGGAATCGGAATCAGGAGGTCGTAAATTCTGTAGTAACTGCGGTGCGACAGTAAAACCGGACGATCGCTTCTGCGGAAGTTGCGGTCATCAACTCCATTAAAAGCAATAGGCAATAGGCAAGAGACCAAAGGCAAGAGAGGCAGCTTTTTTGTATGGTCTTTTGCCTGCTTAAATTGCGAACTTACCAACCATATATCCCTCTTGCCCAAATTGAGTTATGTCAGTAAAAGTTAGCCTCAACCATCAGCTTGTCTACCATTTTGAAAATCCAGTAATTCTAGGTCCTCATACATTAGGATTGCGACCTTCTCCCCACTGTCGCACCCCTATTAATAGCTATTCCCTAAAGATTGAACCTGATGATTACACGATGACCTGGCAACAGGACCCCTATGGCAATTATTTGGGGAGGCTCAACTTTTTATCAAAAACCGATCGCCTAGGGATTACAGTAGATATTATTGCAGATTTACACCCGATTAATCCGTTTAACTTCGTCATGGAAAGCTATGCCGAACGCTATCCATTCATCTACGAAGAACAACTAGGGCGGGAATTAATCCCATTTTTAGAAATAGATGAATCCAGCCCCATACTCAAAGACTGGGTAGAACAGCACCGGGTCAAGGATATATATACCCCAGAATTTATAATTACCATTAATCAGAAACTCGCTGATTATATTAAGTATACAGTCCGATTTGAACCGGGTATTCAAACCTGCGAAGAAACCCTAAAAACTCAAATAGGTTCCTGTAGAGATACAGCATGGTTAATGGTGCAGATTTTGCGGCACTATGGACTCGCCGCCCGCTTTGTCTCCGGTTACCTAATTCAACTGAAACCCGATGTTCCCCCACTAGATGGACCCCCTGGACCAGAAGCTGATAATGCAGATTTACACGCTTGGGCGGAAGTATATATTCCTGGGGCGGGTTGGATTGGTTTAGACCCCACCTCTGGTTTTTTAGCAGCAGAAGGTCATATTCCCCTCGTGTGTACCGCCGACCCCCAAGCCGCCTCCCCAGTTCAGGGAACCGCCGAACCCTGCGGGTCAAATTTAGAGTTTGCGGTGACGGTTTCTCGTTACGAAAATCAACCGCGCACCAGTCAACCCTATAGCCCTAGTCAATGGGAAACCATAGACCGCCTCGGTCAAGCAGTAGAGGATAAATTGCAAAGTTTAGGGGTAGGTTTAACCATGGGTGGGGAACCTACTTTTGTTTCTATTGATGATTTTGAGTCTCCCCAGTGGCAGGTACAAGCCTTGGGAGAGGAAAAGCGCAGGTTAGCCGGACAGCTATTACACCGCCTAGAAAGTAAGTTTTCTAAGGGTGGCGGCTTGCTACATTATGGCATGGGAAAATGGTATCCGGGGGAAATTTTGCCGAGGTGGGCTTTAGGCTGTTATTGGCGAGAAGATGGTCAACCTATTTGGCATAATCGGGCTTTCATGGCGGTAGATGGTGACGATTATGGCTATGGGATTAAACAGGCAGAAGTCGTTATTCAAGAATTAGTTAAACAGTTAGGAATCGCAAGCGATCGCATTATTCCCACCTATGAATTAGAAACCGAAGAATTAGCCGGTTATGCCTTACCAATTTTACCAGTTGTCGAGTCAGAAGAATTACGCTGGGGTAGTTGTCCGTGGAAATTACCACAGGATAAATTGATTTTATTAAAAGGTGATTCCCCCTTGGGATTTCGACTGCCTTTAAGTGCCATAAGCTGGTCAGAAGAATTGCACCCAGAGGCGCGAGTACCGCTAGATCATAAACCTGCTGTGGTTGGTTCCGAACCCATCAATTTACCAGAAAATTCCGTGCGGGTAGCCATGGCGGTAGAGGCGCGGGATGGCTGTATATATGTTTTCGTTCCTCCCATAACTTCCGCCCGGTGTTTTTTAGATTTAATTACAGCCATTGAAAAAACCGCCACTGCTGTTAATATTCCCGTATTAGTTGAAGGATACACCCCCCTGGAAATGATGGAATTATGGGATTTCAGATTACCCCAGATCCGGGAGTAATTGAAGTCAATATTCACCCCGCCAAAAATTGGTCAGAATTAACCGCAATTACCACCACTTTATATGAGGAAGCGCGGCTATGTCGGTTGGGAACTGAAAAATATGCCCTAGATGGTCGGCGCATAAGTACCGGAGGCGGCGCACATATCACCATTGGTGGTAAGAGCGTTCAAGACAGCCCCCTATTACGTCGCCCTGACCTATTAAGAAGTTTGATTTCCTATTGGCAAAATCACCCCAGTTTATCCTACTTATTTGCGGGGTTATTTATCGGACCGACTAGCCAATCACCCCGGGTAGATGAAGCCAGACACGAAGGTTTATATGAGTTAGAAATCGCCTTTCAACAGTTAGAAAAGGGGCGAGAAGTACCCCCTGGATTAGTCGATCGCTTATTGCGAAACCTGCTAATTGATGTCACCGGAAATACTCACCGTTCAGCATTTTGTATTGATAAACTCTACCCATTAGAGAATTATCGCAACCAGTTAGGGCTATTAGAGTTTCGGGCTTTTGCGATGCCTCCCCATGCACAAATGGGGCTATTGCAAATGTTGTTAATTCGTTCCCTAGTGGCTTGGTTTTGGGAACATCCCTATACTAAACCCCTAATTCGTTGGGGAACTACCCTACACGATCGCTTTTTACTGCCCTATTTTATTGAAGAAGATTTAGGCACAGTTTTAAGAGATTTAAACGCGGCGGGTTATCCATTTAATTTAGCATGGTTTAAACCCTTTGTTGATTTTCGCTTTCCCAACTATGGAGAAATTACCCGTGATGGCGTGACATTAGAGTTAAGAAATGCCATAGAACCTTGGCACGTTTTAGGAGAAGAAACCGCCAATGGCGGTAACGCCAGATATGTTGATTCTTCCATGGAAAGGCTACAGGTCATGCTACGGGGGGCGATGGGAAATTCTCCCGGTTTAGATGGCTTTTCCCATCGTTATATTGTCACCTGTAATGGCTATGCAGTGCCCTTAAAATCTACCCTTAAACCTGGGGAATATGTAGGCGGGGTCAGGTTCCGGGCGCGACAATATGCCTCTTTATTGCATCCTTCTATTAACCCCCATACTCCCCTATTATTCGATATTGTTGATACTTGGGCTATGCGATCTATTGGGGGATGTACTTATTATATCAACCCTCCTAATGGCGTTGTTTATACAACATTTCCCATTAATGAAAGAGAGGCTGAGTCTAGGATGTTAGAAAGGTTTGCACCCATGGGTCACACTCCCGGAACTTTGGAAATTTCCACCCCCAATTTAAGCCCTGAATATCCTTTAACCTTAGATTTGCGCCGGGTGCAAACCTCTTAAAGCCGCCTAAAACTGATAAACCGCCCCAACACCTTCTAAGCCTATATTCGTGTCTGGGGCGGCAATAATTAGCCCTGTATTAAAGCCGGCGATCGCACTACCAAAGTTCAACACTCCATCACTGGGAGGAAGTTGGGGGTGTAAATAGGTTTCTAATAATTCCCCGGTGCGTAACTGGAATTTGAACGCCGCCCCAAAATCAAAAGGACCGAAACCGGGAGATCCTACCACAACATTATTGTTGCTGGTGGTAGCTATGGACTCACCAAAGCGATCGCCTGTCCGTAAGTTTTCCGGTGTGTAATTTGCCAAAATTGACCCCGTAATACCATCAATTAAAAACGCCGCCCCAGCATTTATTCCCCGCTGGTCATCACCCGGAGATCCAATGAGAATATCCCGTCCAATTCCCGACCAAGCGACAGCATGACCAAAATTATCTAGTCCTGGGTTAGGGTTACGAAAAGACTGGATTAAATCTCCCGTTACGCTATTAAATAAATAAGCCGAACCCGGACCGTTTGACTGACCAACTCCCAAGCTACCCGGTGCGCCAATTAATACCCAGTCTCCCACAGAGGCGATCGCCGCCCCAAAATAATCATCTGGTTGCGGGTTAGGATTATTAAAAATTTGCCGTAATTCTCCCGTTATACCATCAAATAAATAAGCAATTCCCCCTCGCAATTCCGATGTACTATCCCCCGGCGCACCAATTATTATATCATTACCAATAGTCGCCAAACTGTAGCCAAAATAATCGAAAGGTTCCGGGGTAGGATTGAATAATTGAGTCACGGGTAAACCCGTTATGGTGTTGTAAACATAAACCGCACCCGAAGCAAAGGCGATGCTACTATCTGTAGGCGCACCAATTACCGGGGATAAACCTAAACTAGCAATAGCAGCGCCAAACTCCGAACTTCCAGCATTAGCAGAAGGGTTCTGAAAGGCTGGTAAAATTTCTCCCGTAGTATCGTCTAAAACATAAACTAAACCTTGGGAATTATTCCATCCCGGACTACCAATTAAAATCTGATTGTTCACAGCTTCTAAAGTCGCGCCAAACCTGGCAAAAGATTCAGGTATGGGGTTATTAAAAGTTTGGATAGGGTCAGGGGGAGTCTGGTCGGAAATAATCCTTAATGTCGCCATACTAGGATTAATTAAAGTAGCATTTCCGGTGGCATCTTGTAGCGATAATTCCAAGACTTCAGGATAGGTAACAATTGGGTTATTAGCGATGGGAATTGATACAGTTTTACCCCCCAATTCTCCATCAGCAAAATTAATCACAATGGGGCTGATATCAACACCACTGGGAGGTAAAGGAGTTAATAAACTGGGAACCAAAGTTACACTAACTGCACCATCTTCACCACCGGCACGCACCACGGTAATGGGTTGGGTACTCATGCCATTATCCTGTACTTCAAATCTAGTTGATTCAAAGGATAAAACACCCGGAACAAAAAAGTCACTGCGGCTAATATCATTAGGACGGATACCTCGCAATAGGGCTATAATTTCTCCGGTGGGAGTTTCCAGAATTGTATTATTAATATTAGGGTTACTGTCATCAAGAATAATATTTAGCTGGTCTATGGGAACATCTCCCAGCAGCAAAATAGTATCTTGTCCGGGGGTAAAATCAAAAATTTGGTCGGTGTCAGCGGTGGTAAAACCATCACCAGCCTCTAACACAAAGGTATCATTTCCCGTCCCTCCTACTAGGGTATTACTTCCGGCATTTCCGAATAGTATATTATTACCCTCGTCTGCTAAAATTAAATCATTTCCCAGTCCGCCATAGATGGTATCATCCCCCTCGCCACCGCTAATAATATCATCACCGAGTCCGCCAAAAATCAGATCATTTCCCAGTCCACCACCAATTTGATCATCATCAATTCCCCCATATAAGGTATCATTTCCCGGTCCCCCAAAGATGGTATTTTCTCCAGCATCTCCAAAGATTAAATCATTACCTTCTCCCCCCCTAATAATATCAGCACCTTGTCCACCATAAATCAGATTATTTCCCCCATCTCCATCAATAACATCATTTCCCGGTCCCCCAAAGATAGTATCATTTCCCAGTCCTCCTGATAAGATATCATTCCCAGCATTTCCAAAGATTAAATCATCACCTGCATTACCTTCGATATAGTCATCTCCCTGACCGCCATATAAGGTGTCATTTCCTCCCCCTCCAAATATTTGATCATCCCCCTGGTTTCCATAAATTAGTGTTGGGTCTACTAAACTTCGGACTGTATCATTTCCAGACCCTAGAAATACTCCCAGAGGAAACACCCCTAATTGATTCTCAAAAAAGGTGATATCTACGGGGTTATCATCTCCGACAAGGCGCAGCAAGCCAGTAATTGGGTCAGTTTCAGGTCTTAATACCATAGTTAATTAGGCGATCGCATTTCATCACTAACAGGGAACAGGGTATCATTTTTTCTCCCCATCCACAACTGATCAATAGTCACAAACTCATATCTTTGTTTTAATAATTCAGGAATTACCTTAGCGCTAGTTTCTGCTACCTTACAGCCACCAAAATAGCCATCATGAAGGACAATGATAGACCCATTTTTAGTCTGTCGCAAAATGCGATCGCTCACCACCTCGACCCCCGGCTCTACCCAATCTTCAGGAACCACAGACCACATCACGGTTCGATAGTTCCAATTATTCAGAAGTTGTAAAGTTTTCCCAGTAAAAAAACCATTGGGGGGACGCACATATATAACTTGATTTTCTGGCAATCCACAAATCTGACAAATTGCCGATTGAGTTCGGTCTAAACTTAACTTTAATTCCTGTTTATTTAACCGGGTAAAAGACTTATGCTGATAACCATGAATCCCCAGACCATGCCCGCGTTTATAGACTTCTTGAGCAATATTAGGATATTTTTCGACTAATATTCCCAACCAAAAAAAACTAGCTTTAATCTGATAGTAGTCTAAAACTTCCAATAATTCTAAAGTATATTGAGGATGGGGGCCGTCATCTATAGTTAGGGCGATTTGTCGTTGAGATAAATTCCCACTCCATAAACAATTAGGAAAACCGAATTTTAACAGATGGTATAAAAACGGATACAAAAAAGCTAATTGTGGTTTAATTTTAGATGCCATGTTACAAATTTACTTACTCGTAATCTACAAACAGTTATTGAGTTGATGAACTCAGGCAGAACTCTCACCCTCAGCCAGACCAGTAGCCCACACGGACTCTATAGCTTATTGTAATAGTTGATCGGCACCATTAACATAGGATTTGCGAAAAACAAGAGTTTGATCTATAATCATACTTAGCCTAACTATAGCAAAGTAATTATCAATGTATTAGGGTGGGTATTTATCGGGTATAATTATCAATAAAACTTTGAGAAACAAGATATGATCGAAGTCATTGTAATTGGTGGTGGGGCGGCGGGTTTTTTTGGGGCGATCGCCTGTAAAGAAACCTACCCTAAAACCCATGTCACCTTATTAGAAGCTGGAAAAACTCCCCTAGCCAAAGTTCGCATTTCTGGCGGCGGACGCTGTAACGTTACCCACGCCTGTTTTGACCCCGTGGAGTTTATTCGCAACTATCCCAGGGGTAACAAAGCCTTGCGCGGACCTTTTACTAGGTTTCAAGCGAAACATACTGTAGACTGGTTTAACCACCGAGGAGTTAAGTTAAAAACCGAAGCTGATGGTCGAATGTTCCCCATAACTGATGATTCCGAAACTATTGTTAATTGCTTATTAAATAGCGCCAAAAATGCCGGAATCACAGTCAGAACCGGGGCGGCGGTTGTGGGGATTACTAAACTTGATCGAGGCTTTCAAGTATGTTTAAAATCCCAGGAAGTTTACCAATGCGATCGCCTATTAATAGCCACAGGAAGCAGTCCCGCTGGCTATAATTTTGCCCAAAAATTAGGACATACTATCATCCCCCCAGTGCCCTCCCTATTCACCTTTAATATAGCCGACAAACCCTTGCAGGAATTAGCCGGAATATCCGTAGATTCAGTTAACCTCCAACTAACCGGAACCCCATTAACCCAAACCGGACCCCTGTTAATTACTCACTGGGGAATTAGTGGACCCGCCGTCTTAAAATTATCAGCTTGGGGGGCAAGATTTTTGCAGGAATGTCGTTATAAAACCCCCTTAATAATTGATTGGCTACCAGAATTAAATATAGACCAATTGCGAGAAATTATCCTGCAGACTAAATCAGAATTTGGCAAGCGATCGCCATCTTCCCACTGTCCAATTAATTTACCCCGTCGCCTCTGGCAATATCTAATTATCCGAGTAGGAATCAACCCCCAACAACCTTGGGCGGAACTATCTAAAAAACACTTAAATCAACTCATCGAAGAATTAAAACGCAGTCGCCATCAAATCACTGGTAAAGGAGTCTTTAAAGAAGAATTCGTCACCTGTGGCGGAGTCAACCTCAAAGAAATAGACTTTAAGACCATGGCAAGTCGGCGGTGTCCGGGGCTATATTTTGCCGGAGAAATTCTTGATATTGACGGCGTGACAGGAGGCTTCAATTTTCAAAACGCCTGGACAACCGGATGGTTAGCCGGACAGGGGATGGGCGGTTTTCCGAACCCCAATTAATTATGATCAGATCGGGAATTGTTCAATCAGAAATTGAAGTAATCACTGTCAACCAAAACCATCGCCCATTAGAGGAGAGGACACCATGAAAAAATTATATCGCAGCCGTGAACATTGCCAAATCGCCGGAGTAGCCGGAGGAGTCGCCCAATACTTCAATGTTGACCCCTTGCTAGTGAGACTCACCTTTATTATTCTAGGCCTATCCGCCGCCCCCGGCATTATCATCTATGGCATACTGTGGCTGTTAGTACCCAAGGAACCAACCCGTATTGAGGAATTTGAGGATAGCAAAACCTCCAAATTGTAACCCCTAAATGCTAGAATCGAGGATTGGACACCCTTTTCACAGCAGGCAGTTTCATGAGTGTGGCAGACGATAAAACCGTTGTTCGGCAGTATTTTAATTCAACAGGCTTCGATCGCTGGCAAAGAATTTACGGTAACGGCGAAGTCAACCGGGTACAGCGGGATATCCGCGACGGACACCAGCAAACCGTCGATCGCGTCTTAGAATGGCTGCAAGCTGATGGAAACCTAGGCGGCTTAATGGTATGTGATGCAGGCTGTGGAGTCGGAAGCCTCAGCATACCCTTGGGAGACGCAGGGGCGATCGTTTCCGCCAGCGACATTTCCGAAAAAATGGTCGCCGAAGCCAACCAACGCGCCAGAAACCAACTAATCACCCGCGCCAGCAATATCAACTTTATGGCGCAAGACCTAGAAAAATTAACAGGTCGCTATCACACCGTAATTTGCTTAGATGTGTTAATTCACTATCCCCAAAACCAAGCAGCAGAGATGATCTCTCATCTATGTTCCCTCGCCGAAACCCGGATCATTCTGAGTTTCGCCCCCAAAACTCTAGCCCTAAGTATACTTAAAAAAATTGGCGAATTTTTCCCCGGACCCAGCAAAACCACCCGCGCCTACCAACACCGGGAGGCAGATATCGTCAAAATTCTCTCAGATAACGGCTTTACCGTTAGCCGAGAATCGATGATTTCTACCAGCTTTTATTTCTCACGGTTGTTAGAAGCCATACGCTGTTGATATTATTAATTTAGCCTCAATAAGGAAGTCAGGGGGATGAAACCATGCAGATATTTAAGCTGATAGTCGCCAGTTTCTTGATTCCCCTGGGGTTAATATTCTGGTTATCCGCTGCTACCGAATTAATTAGCCCCACCAACATATCAGATAATCCCTGGGGGAAAGTAGCGGGGGGGTTGATTTTGGGCAGCATTCCCCTGTTTATGGGGGGATGGTTTATGTGGGAATGGTATCGCGAAAGACGCAGGGAACTCTACCGCCGCCAAAGATATAAGCGATCGGTATTTCTGCACCTAATTCGAGATAACAGAGGCTTAGTCACGGTTTCTAGCCTAGCCAAAGCCGCCAATATATCCCCCCAGGAAGCTAAAGCATTTTTAGATCGGGCGGTCTCCAAATATCACGGCAATTCCCAACAATTAATTGATGGTGAACATTATTATTTGTTTGATATTGATTAATCACTGCCAAATCTTCCCATTTAAACAAACCGTAGAGACAAGTTAAACCTTGTCTCTTGTCAGTTCATTATGGCTATTTACGGGCTAGTTTTTCACCTCAGAAAACTCTAACACCCGTCCATCCAAATCCTTCACCAAAAAATTTAGAGGTCTTTCGCTGCGGATTTTAAACTTGAGGGCTTGGGTTTGTACCCGCATCAAAACTTGGTCTAAACAATCGCGATCAAAACAAACATGACGATGGCGATTTTTCGGACCATAACTAGCACCACTGATAATATGAAGTTGTGTATTTTTCATCAACTGATACCACAAGCCATCAGAAGCCCCTAAATCTTGGTTATTAGCAGTCGATATGTTAGTGGAAAGGTACAAAGGATCGATGCCTGTCGCCCCCAAAGTTTGCTCATAATTATAGTAGTAATGTAGGGGAACATCAGCCACAGGCAAATTTAGCAACCCCTCATAAAACTGTCTGGCCATATTTAGGTCAGTGACCATAATGGTATGAACCTTGGGGGCGCTAGTCAGGAACATCCACATAGCGACAGCATAAGCGGCCAGTAGCATCACCATTACCCCCTGAGTTGAGAAAATGCTGTCGAGGCCTAATTCCGGTAAAAAAGCACCTAGGGGCAGTGGATGCGGTAGGAAATTTTCTATAATGCTAGTGGCTAAAACCATGAACGATAATAGAACATAAAGAACTGAACTGGATAGCTGTAGCTATTAAAGGTTGCGGATGCAACATAACTGATAACGCTTTCAGACCTATTCCAGATTTAGTGATTATCTTAACAAAAATTTTCGCAGGCGATGAAACCCACTGTCACCCAAAACGATCGCATAAATGATCTGATCGATGTATTTGTCTACGGGAGTCTCAAACCCGGCGAGTTCAATTACAACCGTTTCTGTCTCGGACGCACCATAGAGGAATTACCAGCGTGCGCCCTAGGGGAATTATATTCCCTCTCCCTAGGCTACCCCGCCATGACCACCGGGACGCGCTGGGTATCTGGAGTTATCCTATCCTTCACAGACCCCAGCCTTCTGGCCGACCTCGATCGCCTCGAAGACTACCAAAGCGATCGCCCACCGGAGCAAAACCAATATCAACGCCGCCGCATTCTCACCTACACCCCAGACCAAAAACCCCTCCGTGAGACCTGGGCTTATTTCATGTATCCCCAAGTAGTTAGCTCCTTCCAGGGAGTCTTGATTCCCAGTGGCGACTGGAAACCCAGCTATAATTAACCTAGGGGTGAGCTATCGGACCCTTGGGAATCACAATCAGCGGTTGATCTATGGTCAAACTAACCGCCTCTGGATTAACAATAGGTAGCAAAGGCTCATTGAGGGCAATTTGTAGTGGCTCCGACTCAACTCGGTTCAACTGAGCAAAGAGAGTACCACCCCCACCAGTCGGAGCCCAACTCGCTAAAACCGCCAAAAACAGAGCCGCGATCGCACCCCCACCACTGACCACCATCAAATTATTCCGGCGTTCAACCTGGTTGAACACAGCACCCGCCAACTGTTGAGCCGATTCATTATTTTTCGGCTCCGGAATGGAGTGCAAACGCGATCGCAGTTGCATCATTTGCAGATAAGCCGCCTTATATTGGCGATCAATATCCAACCGTTGCTGAACCTGGCGGCGTTCCGCCGGTGTCGCCTCACCATCAACATAGGCTGACAGTAGCTCATACATTTGGTCATCCCAAGTCCCCTCTCCCTCGGACTCAGGATGCCAATTCGGGTTCAAATTACCTAAGCGATCGTCATGGTTAGACTTCATTGGGACACCCCCTAAAACGCAAGCAAAAATCGAAACCAACGGTCTAACCTTTTTGAATTAAATCGGGGAGAAAATGTAGAGCCACAAAAATCAACAGACCGCCGGTTTCTGACCATTAACTTCCTATTATATTCCCTCCAAACGGAATTAGTCATGATCTCAACTAATCATTTAGATAAGGTTGTAGTTGAGATTGTAACCGCTGACGCGCCCTAGCAATACGAGACTTAACAGTTCCTAAAGAAACTCCCGTAATTTCCGCAATTTCCTCATAAGCTAGGCCTTGAATTTCCCGCAGCACAATAGTAGTGCGGAACACCTCCGGCAAATCAGCGATCGCCTCTTGTAGGTGATCATAAAACTCTCTAGTCGCTAAATCCTCATCTGGACCCGGACGATCCGCCGGCAATTCCCATTCCATCTCGCCATCATCAACAGTGCGAGGAGCATCCAGAGACAAAGCCGGTCTCACCCGTTTCCGTTTCCGCAGTTCATCATAAAATAAATTAGTCGCAATCCGGCTTAACCACCCTTGGAACTTAGCCGGTTCCTGTAGTCGCTTAATATTGCGGTAAACTCGAATCCATATTTCTTGTGCTAAATCCGCCCTATCTTGCCAATCAGGCGCTAGGTGAAACAGAATCTTATCCACATGGGACTGATATCGGCGTAATAGTTCCGTAAAGGCAAGACGGTCTGGCTGCAACCCTTCCTGACATCGTAGAACTAGATCATAGTTCGACAGCTTTTCAGGAGATAATTGCACTTCGGGAGTCGTTGCCGACCCGGAAGACCAGGATAGGGGTACAAATTGACTCATCATAGTTTCAAATTTGCGTATTGGGGCAGGCTGTTGGTCTTTGACGCGGCATGAACCGATTAAGTTCCTAATGTTCATCTGGTTAGCAGGTAGCTTCACATAAGCCAATACTAACCCAACTACTAGATCCGTCAACCCAATGTTCCTTTTTCCAAATCGGGGCGTTATGCTTTAGGGTATCAATGGCATACTGGCAAGCCTCAAAAGCCTCTCGGCGGTGAGGACAACCTACCGCCACCAATACACTAATATCCCCAATTTGTAGATGTCCGATCCGGTGCTGTATGACCACCCGCGTTACATCAGGCCATTGAGTTTTAATCTGTTCGGCAATTTCCTGGAACACCCGCAGCGCCATGGGCTGATAGGCTTGATATTCCAAGGACTTAACCGGTTTGCCGTCCGTTTGATTGCGAACCATGCCACTCATTACCACGATCGCACCATTGGCCGGATCGTCCACCAGATTATAAACATCTTCCAAGGACAACGGCCCTAGGGAAATGGCAAAATCTGACTGAGTTGGTAAAGAATACAGGTTCATTGTTTAATTATTTCCATCTTCGGCAATATTCATCAGGATATTTAATAAGGTAAAGGGGATTCATACATCGGCATT
The DNA here is from genome assembly GCA_016745315.1 of Arthrospira sp. PCC 9108. Lineage (GTDB taxonomy): Bacteria > Cyanobacteriota > Cyanobacteriia > Cyanobacteriales > Microcoleaceae > Limnospira > Limnospira platensis. The sequence continues at coordinate 6,136,519 of CP066886.1, read as the reverse complement.
TCATCCCTTTCTGACATTTCTCTAGCCCTTTGTTCCTGGCTGGCGATATCTTCATCACTCATGTACTCATCCGCCATTTCCAACAGTTCTGGCACTGTTACAAACTCATAACCCTGCCTTTTCAACTCCGCAATAATTCTCGGAAGAGCCGCTACTGTAGGCGCACGGTTCCCACCTCCATCGTGCATCAGCACAATACCACCCGATTTCGCTTGAGTTAAAACATTACGAGCGATCGCATCCCTACCCGATCGCCAATCTGCTGAGTCCACAGACCACATAATATTAGCGTGATTTTGGCTATGAACATACTGAACCAAACCATTAGTCATTACCCCCCCTGGCGGTCGAAATAGAGCCGTTTTAGTCCCCGTCACCTCCTCAATTAAATCCCCCGTACTATTAATCTCCTTCGCCGCTTCCGCCTGACTTACCTTATGATAACGGTGGTTCCAGGTATGATTAGCTAACGCATGACCTTCATCTGCTACTTTTTTCGCAATCTCCTTGTTATTATTCAAAGCCGCCCCAATCAAGAAAAACGTCGCCTTAATATTATTTCTTCTGAGAATATCTAAAACCTGTTCCGTCGTTCGCGGCCAAGGACCATCATCAAAAGTCAGAGCAATCACTTTCCGGTCTGGTGGCAAATTCACCTCTTTTATAGTAGTTCCTTGAAATCGTTGAGGAACCGAAAAATTAAAGCGTTCATCTTGTAACTCCCTCAAGGCTTGTTGTGTTGATTGTAACCTTTGAGTTATAGCCAGTTTTATCGATGGAATTCCTACATTTGGGGAAGGTTGTTCTGTGGGATTATTAGAGGTTTCTACCTCCCTTTGTGTCTGTCTCTGAGCCACTACTTGTTGGCTTATTGGAGGCTGATATGTAACTTTCGCTTGGCGGTCTATATGTAAAGTCCAAGGTAAAGCTACACCCATAACAAAACTACTTAATGCTGCCAATATTGCTAGAGTTAAAACTCTTTGTTGGCGGCGATATACTCTGTAGTAAGGCTGAACCACGTCATATCTCCTTCACACCAATTAAATTTTATGTTGATTTTTACTAGCTAGTTATTATTGGGGCAATTGATATACAATTACCCTAGATGAGGACAGCTTACCCTACCTAATCCCAGCTAATTCACCGGAATTTAGATAAGTTCAAGAACTGAGACAGTATCTCTATCCTAGCTTTCCTTTAAACCCCTAACCTAGGGTCAAGAGCATCATGATTTTTCAGATGTTCTTTATATAATCTAACAATTTCATTAGTAACTTGCTCAATACTGAGTCCATCGGTACTAAGTTCGATCGCATCAACCGCCTTTCGCAGTGGAGCAATAGTTCGGTTACTATCTAATTCATCCCGTCGGATGATATCCCGTTTAATCTCTTCTAAACTGGTATTTAAATCACCCTTCTGTTGTAATTCCAGATAGCGACGCTTGGCTCGTTCTTCCACAGAAGCAGTCAGAAAAATTTTCAACTCAGCATCGGGGAAAACATGAGTGCCAATATCGCGTCCTTCCGCCACCAAACCGCCCCGACGACCTAACTGCTGTTGTTGTTTAACAAGACCACGACGGACTGCTACCTGAGCCGCGATCGCCGATACATTGCGGGTAACTTCCTGGGTACGGATCGCCTCAGTCACATCAGACCCATCTATCAAAACCCTAATTTGATCTTGATCAGGAATCAACTCAATCCGTGAACCACTAACCAACTCAGCGATCGCCGGTTCATCATCCACAGATATTTGAGACTCAAGCACCTTCCAGGTAATAGCGCGATACATTGCTCCCGTATCAAGGTACATCAAATTTAACAGTTGTGCAATATGACGGGTAACAGTAGACTTCCCCGCTCCGGCCGGGCCATCTATCGCCACAATAGGCTGGCGAGTATTGAGCATGATATTATCAATTAAACGAGTATTTCCCACCGATGCGGCGATCGCCAAAAGTCCTATTTCCTCAACAGTTTCCAATTGAACTAAAGTATCCGGCGCAACCAGTTCCAAATATTCTAGCTTCACCGCCGGCACTCTCGCCAGAATTTCTTGCGCCGCCTGTAACAGACCTAATCGCGATCGCACTCCCTCACCGTAGCGCCGTCTCGCCGCCTGTAAAGCCTTATATAAAACTGTAGCTTGCTGTTTCTGTTCCCGTGTCAAATACTGATTACGGGAACTATAAGCCAGTCCCGAAGCCTCTCGAATAATCGGACAGGCCACCATCTCAATCGGCCAATTCAAATCCGCCACCATGCGCCTAATGACCGCCACTTGTTGAGCATCTTTCTGGCCAAAATAGGCGCGGTTCGGCTGAATCAAATTAAACAATTTAGCCACAATAGTTGTCACCCCCTGAAAATGTCCAGGACGGGATGCGCCACACAAACGGGACGTGAGCGAGTCAGGGACAATCACACAAGTTTGTTGAGATAAGCCAGTTTCTGTGTTTCCCGTCTCCTCAGAGCCATAAATCTCCTCAACCGACGGAGCAAATACCACATCAGCCCCATTTTCCCGACACAGTGCTAAATCCGCCTCCAAATTACGGGGGTACTTTTGGAAATCTTCCCTAGGTCCAAATTGTAGGGGGTTAACAAAGATGCTAACCACCACCACATCAGATCCATTACGAGCCTGACGAATTAAGCTCAAATGTCCTGAATGTAAACCCCCCATAGTGGGGACTAAACCTATTTGCCGATTATGGCAGGCTTGGGAATAAGATCGCCAAGCCGCAACAGTTGTAAACAGGCGCATAAAAGTAGTTTTGGGCGCAATAATTGCACCCTAGTATCAATCATTCCCTTCATTGTATAGGGAACAGCACCATCGACCTTAATTAGCTGGCGTGATCACCTCCACTGTTACCGGAGCCACCCCACTGCTAATCATACCGATCGCCTGTGCAGCTCCAGCAGACAAGTCAATAATCCGACCTCCGATAAATGGGCCTCGGTCATTAATTCTCACCACCACAGAACGACCGTTATGCTGATTGGTAACACGGACTTCTGTACCAAAAGGTAAATAACGGTGAGCCGCCGTCATAGCATCTTGGTTGTAGCGTTCACCATTAGCCGTGCGGTTCCCATGAAAACCAGGACCATACCAAGAAGCCCAACCCTGGAGACGATTAGCCACCGAACGTACAGCTACTGTAGTCACTTCTGGCTCTGGTCTTCCTTCAATCTCGCTGAGGGGTGGCGCATTACCTACCTGTCTCCGCAGGCGGTTAGTAGCTTGTAGTGCATCTGTAGCCAGATCACGGGTATTGTCGGGGAGGATAGTATTACCATCAATGGCTACTAATTTTTCCTCACCTACTTGGATCACATAATTTTTTTCCTGATCATTCCATCGGACTCTGATGGTATCTGCATCAATATTGTCTCGACTGATCTGATTAATTTTGACCGCGACATTATTGGCTCTAGCGACTGGATCGCTGGCTTGTGTGAGGTAAGCCACTATTAAATTACCAGTTGAACTCTCAGCTACATTGACAGATTGATAGTTGATGGGGCGGGCTGTCGTTTCTGAGGGGTTTTGAACAAAGGTGAGGACGGGGATATTACGAACGAAGAGGGTTGCAGCTTGTTTTTCGTCTAATTCATGGCTTTCAATTTGGGTGATATTCCCCTGTGACCGGGCTAATTGCTCAACATGGCTTCTCCCATCACTTTCTGGACATAAAAGGCGATCGCATTCACTTTCAGCATAAGCTGGCGCGCAAACTGATAGAACCAGTAAAGAAACTAGACCACTCCAAAGTTTTGCGTTCATAAATCTTCTATATGAAACAACCACGTTTGAACTGAAATTGACTTAGACCCTACATGGCAGGCTATTACACCCCCATAGTCATCGCTACTCAATTTCCTGTTCGCTTGGGTTGAAGGAACTGCAACACACTAGCACGAACTTTTCTATTTGGGGATCTAGTCTGGGGGCATAGTTTGCCGTCGGACTGACAAACTGGACAGTTTGGTTCCGGCCCAAATTCCCGGTCATCAAGACTTGGGGTAATTTCTACTTACCCAATAGTCAGTGGTTGCAAAAAGTATTAAAGTTTCTTATAAGCCTTATCAGAGAGTTACGGGGCCAAGCCTGAACACACAAAACAAAAATCAATTATGGATTATCGAGAAGCTGGTGTTGACGTGGTAGCGGGTCGGGATTTTGTTAACCGTATCCGCGATCTGCTACAAGGAACTTATCGCCCAGAAGTCTTGGGTGGTTTAGGGGGTTTTGGCGGGTGCTTTGAGTTACCCACAGGCTACCGTCAACCCGTCCTGGTATCTGGTACTGATGGTGTCGGTACGAAGCTAAAGATCGCTCATGCTGTTGACCGCCACGATACTATCGGTATTGATTTGGTGGCTATGTGTGTTAATGATGTCTTGACCTGTGGTGCAGCCCCTCTGTTTTTTCTCGATTATCTGGCTACCGGAAAACTAGAACCAGAACAATTAACCCAGGTGGTCACCGGAATAGCTACCGGTTGTCAACAAGCTGGATGTGCTTTATTGGGGGGAGAAACCGCTGAAATGCCGGGTTTCTATCAACCCGGTGAGTATGACGTGGCTGGCTTTTGTGTCGGTATTGTCGAAAAGCAACAGTTACTTGATGGTAGTCAGGTTAAGATCGCAGATGTGGCGATCGCTTTAGCCAGTAGTGGTCTCCACAGTAATGGCTTTAGTCTCGTCCGTAAGATTATCGCCGATCGCCACATTGATTGGAACCACCGCCCTACTCAATTTGATGGTCAAACTGTTGGCCAGGTCTGTTTGACTCCCACCCGCATTTATGTCAAACCTATTCTTAATGCTATTGCTCAGGGTTTACCTATTCATGGTATGGCTCATATTACTGGCGGAGGACTACCGGAAAATTTGCCCCGATCTCTTCCTGAAAATGCTGCTATTCGCATCACTCCCCACAGTTGGCCGGTTCCCCCCATTTTTACCTGGTTAGCTGACTTGGGAGATGTTCCCCAAAGTGCTATGTGGGAAACTTTTAATATGGGTATTGGCTTTGTCGTTTTTGTACCACCCGATCACGCCTCAGAGGCGATCGCATTCTTTCAATCCCAGGATATCCCTAGTTATACAATCGGGGAGGTCGTCCCTGGAAATCGACAACTAATTGGTTTGGACTAGCAACAGCATAAGTTTTCGCTAAAAAAAAGCCCGTTTGAGATACAATAGTATTTCAGGCTCAAATACCAAAGCGACCTTAGCAAAGCAATGTCCATTCAATGGCAGACCGCTAAAACTTACCAAGATATTCTCTATTGTAAGGCGGACGGAATCGCCAAAATTACCATTAACCGCCCTGATAAGCGTAATGCCTTTCGCCCGAAAACCGTATTTGAACTGTATGATGCTTTTACAGATGCCAGAGAAGATCAGGCGATCGGTGTAGTTCTGTTTACCGGGGCTGGTCCCCATACAGATGGCAAATATGCCTTTTGTTCCGGCGGCGATCAGAGTGTGCGCGGTGAAGCTGGTTATATTGATGATATCGGTGTCCCCCGTCTCAACGTTCTCGATCTTCAACGCCTAATTAGATCAATGCCTAAAGTTGTGATCGCCCTGGTAGCAGGTTATGCGATCGGCGGTGGTCATGTTCTCCATCTCATTTGTGATTTAACTATAGCCGCTGATAACGCCATTTTTGGTCAAACTGGGCCAAAAGTTGGCAGTTTTGACGGCGGCTTTGGAGCCAGTTATATGGCTCGTGTTGTCGGTCAGAAAAAGGCACGGGAAATTTGGTTCCTCTGTCGGCAGTATAATTCCCAACAAGCCTTAGATATGGGTTTAGTTAACTGTGTCGTTCCCGTTGATCAGCTTGAGACTGAAGGGATAACATGGGCGTTGGAGATTCTGGAAAAAAGCCCGATCGCTATTCGCTGTTTGAAATCCGCTTTCAATGCTGACTGTGATGGTCAGGCGGGGTTACAGGAGTTGGCAGGGAATGCCACTTTGTTGTATTATATGACCGAGGAAGGGGCAGAGGGAAAACAGGCTTTTTTGGAAAAACGAAAACCAGATTTTCGTCAGTATCCCTGGCTTCCTTGACCGCCTTCGCGCTAAACAGCGATCGCTTCTCAGGGTTGAACCCTTGAAGCTTCTAATTCTGGGTGAGTTGCAGTTATATTTGGGAAGTCTCCCACCATTGCTTCTCGTAGGGTCGGGAGAGTTTGATTCAGATGAATTACTGTATCCACCGTTTCCCAAGAAGGTGCAAAGACGGGAAGTGCTAGGGGACACGCTTTCCAACTGCCCTGGACCGGAACGTGGAGTTGATGGCATAGCCCGCCACGTCTCCCCTCAGGAGTGTAGTGTTGACAACAACGACAAGCAGACGTTAACAGGTTTGAAGCTCCCATAGCAGGCTTCCTCGCTAAAGAATGATCCAATACCTATATTCTCGTATATCCTTGATCCCTGCCTAGAATCCGTCATCCCTTATCCAGTATGCCTTAGAATCCGTTTTTATCGTTCAGGAAATTTTATAATTGTTTTATATTCTCTTTATATATAGATACAAACTTAGCTAGTTTGTTAAAGAAATGTAAAGCATCGGGGATCAAGTCTAAAGTAATCAAAACTAATTGGGGATCAACGCTAATTGATTGAGTCCCCTATTTGTCCTGGCATTTATCACCTGTCAGCAGTTCCGCAAAGCAAATGTGACAAACAGACCAGCGTTCTAGTTCACCGGGAGGGGTGGGGGAGTGACATTGAGGACATAGGGGCCAATGTTGCGATCGCCTTTGGATTTTACTAGCCCAAATTTCCCAAGCAGCGATCGGCGTTTTCGGTGCAGCCACATCCTCAGATATAACCTGATCAATAGTCCCAAATTCTCCCTTAACAGGGATAGTGCTGGGATGTTGGTTAATATCTGTCGTTTCCGTCAAAGCACCCGCCGCCAAAAGAGAAGACCCATGAGACCACTGAGCCGTGGAAAACTTGATATCATGCAAAGGATCACACAGCCACTGATTTAGGTGTCGGACAATTTGCTTACGCTGGAAAGTCAGCTCCTGAGTCCAAGCAGCGCTAGAAGTAGCCACCTGCAAAATATTTCGGTAAATCGTTATGGGTCGAGTATGAGCCTGTGCTGATTTTCCGACCACATCAGGCCAATGGCTAACCACTAGCTGAAACTGCTGTTGTTCCGGCGTTAAAATCCGGTCAGCAAAGGTACTTATAATCTGATCAATGGATTCAAAGTTCAATTAAAATCAACCCCATTTTCCAGGAATTTTGTTATGAGCCAATCTTCTCAAATTCAAGCTACCTCCTCCCCCCCCAACTACAACCAGTCCTCCAATCGGTTTTGGAAAGCCTAGACGTAAAACTAGAGCAGGAACTAACCCGCTATCGCCGATATAGACGGCAATCTCAATCCGATAATCAACAGCCTAGGGAGTCATCCAATAGCCAATCGCCATCATTTCCAGGGGCGATCGCTCCTAACGCAATAACTCCAGAATTACCCCCTACCCAAACAGAACCACAGCGCCCCCCACCGGGTGGGAATCAGTCCTATTACCAGAGCCGGCTCCCATTGTTCCCCACAACCAAAACCAGACAACAGCCAACGGTAATGGTTCTGCCGCCGAAACCTCAAGCGCCACCTCACCCCTAGGCTACCTAGAATCCACCGAAAAACTGATTAGCAGCATCGAAAAACGTGCCGAATATAGAAAACAGCGACAAAGTAAAAGTTGGACTAAGAGATTATTTACCCCCTTGGGGATGGTCTCTATGCTGCTGCTGTTTATTTCTAGTGCCATTTTAGGCTATGTCGTCACAGGTGGTGCCGGCTTGCAAATACTAGGCTTCAATCGCCTATTTAGGGATTCACAGACTCCTACTTCTGAGCCAATAGATACCAACACAGTAGAACCCACATCTCCTAACCTGGCTACCCAGGAATTTGTTGAGCTAGATCTTAATACCCTCAGTACCATCAATCCTAATCCCAACCTCCCTACCACTGCACCCCAAGGAACTCCAATAGATGGCGGCGCAACAGTTCCTCCCGCTCCATCTCCCTCCGTAGTCATTCCTACTGGTCCCGGACTTAATAACTTATCCCAGGAACTTTTACCTCAACCTGTCGCACCCGCACCCGCACCCGCACCCGCACCCGCACCCGCACCCGCACCCGCAGGCGGAACCACTCCCCAAGCTAATGCTTCCACCCCAGCTAATACCCCTACCCCCACCCAAGTTAATGCCAATCCTGTGAGGGCTGAAGATGGATTTTATTATGTGGTAACAGATTACGAAAATGAGGCCAGGCTGGAAACAGTTCGCCAAGTGGTTCCTGATGCATACATCCGCAGATTTAAAACAGGTGTCAAAATTCAAATGGGGGCTTTAGGTGATGCCGAATCTGCTAAACTTCTCGCTGAAGAATTGCGAGCCGAAGGAATTGCCGTTCAATTTGATACCCCATCACCAGGAGAGTAAGGATTTAATCATGGTTTACATGGTCACCCCTCCTCAAAACTCAGAGGTATTAATACTAATACCAGTCTAACCCAGTGAATTGCTGCTGATTTTCCGCTAACGAGAGACTATAATCAGGACAGGTTAACCTGCTAGGTATTCCGGCGATCGCTCCCTAGTATCAGGCGGCGAGCCTGTCCGTTGAAAATCTCTGAATACTTGTCAAATGTTCACCTTTTCAAGCCATAATAAATGCACATCCTGAATCAAGTTTGGCAGATGGTGGGCTCCCATGTTAGTCGCCTATTTAACCAAACTAAAGATCCTGAAACACTGCTGAATGAAGCTATAGACCAAATGCAGTCAGATCTAGTTCAACTACGACAGATCATAGCTGATACCCGTAGCACCCAAAAACAAATAGAACAGGATTATATTGATGCTGAAAAAAGTGCCCAGGAGTGGTACAAAAGGGCTCAGTTGGGTCTGCAAAAGGGTTCTGAATCGGTAGCACGGGAGGCTCTAATTCGTAGGAAATCTTACTTACATACAGCTAGTCAGATGCAAGAACAGTTGCAGATACAGCAACAAATTTTGGCACAACTTAAATCTAATTTACGAGAACTCTCGGAGCGTGCAGCTAATGCTAAAACTCAGCGGGATCTGTATCGGTCTAGATCCTATTCTCTGGAGGCTTACCAACGTTTGAATGAAATGGAGGAAAGCCTTGATTATACTAGGATTATAGACCGCCTTGAGGAGCGAGCTATTGAATTAGAAGTGCGATCGCCAGAATTAATCAGCTTGGGGGATGAATACAACAATGATAACTATTCTGATGCCGAAATTGAAGCTGAGTTAAATGCCATCAAAGCTCAAATCCGATGGCGATCGCATTGACCATCAAATCCTATCAATATTTCACGGGTTCGGTTTAGACATCTGGGGAGGCTCTACTAATCAATCATGCGCTTATTTATTATACCCCCTATACCTAAGTTATCCTTACGTCTGGTCTTAATTGTTCCATTTTTACTACAAATTACTATAGCTTTCGGATTAACAGGATGGTTGTCTTATCGGAATAGAACTCGCGCCATAAATGACCTGGCTACCCAGTTACAAGTTGAGGTTAGTAACCGGATTAAACAGGAAATGAATACCTATCTGGAAACTCCTCACCTGATTAATCAAATTAATGTTGATGCTATCAATCAAGGGTTAATTTCCATAGATAACATTCCCGCACTAGAACGCTATCTATGGACACAATTACAGCAGTTCCCCACCGCCAGCTATATTGGTATGGGTATGGAAAACGGGGATTATATTGGCGCGGGACGCTATGATGATGGTTCCATTGAATTTGATATTTTAACTGATAGCACTAATCGTCAGTTAGAAAAATGGTTAACAGATGATCAAGGGAACCGAACTGAGTTGGTGAGTTCCCGCGATAATTATGATCCTAGAGGTAGACCTTGGTATCTGGTAGCGGTAGAGGCGGGTAAGCCAGTTTGGAGTGAGATTTATGGGTATTTTGGCTCCCAAGCCTTAGTGGTTTCTGCTAATCGACCAATTAATGATTCCCAAGGAAATTTACTCGGTGTAGCCAGCAGTGACCTAACTTTAAAGCGCATTAGTGAGTTTCTCGGTACCTTAGAAATTGGCAAAACCGGACAGACATTTATTGTGGAACGTAATGGTTATTTAGTGGGAACTTCTACCCTCGAAAAAACCTTTATTACGGATGAAGAAAATCGCGACACTGAAAGAATTTTGGCAGTCGAAAGCAGTGATATAATGACCAGAGAAACTGCCCAATATTTATTTGATAAATTGGCTGATATTAGTGAAATAAACAATCACGATCGCCTCAGTTTTTATGCTAATAGTCGGCGAGAGTTTGTCCAGGTAACTCCCATGATTGACCCTAGGGGAATTGATTGGTTAATTGTGGTGGTGGTTCCTGAAGCGGATTTTATGGAACAGATCCATGAAAATACCCGCATCACAATTTTATTATTTATGGCGGCGTTAGTGTTAGCAATAATTTTGGGTATTCTCACTGCTAGATGGATTAGTGAACCGATTTTACGCCTCAGTGAAGCCTCCAGTGCTATTGCTAGTGGGGCTCGTAATGCGACCGCTAGTGCTGAGTTAAATCAACAGGTAAAAGTTGAGAAGATTCGAGAATTGGGGATGTTATCTGAATCCTTTAATATGATGATACAAAATTTGCGGGATTCATTTATTGCACTAGAAAAGACTAACCGCGAATTAGAACAACGGGTATTAGAAAGGACGGCGGCGCTGTTTCAAGAAAAAGAGCGATCGGAAGAGTTATTACTGAATGTTTTACCTAAGCCTATTGCTGACCAGTTGAAAGCCAATAAAAAAGCTATCGCTTCTGCTATTGAAGAAGTCACTATTTTATTTGCTGATATTGTGGGATTTACTCCCCTATCAGCGCGCATGGATCCTATTGAGTTGGTGAGTTTACTTAATGAAATGTTTTCGATTTTTGATAACCTAGCCGATAAACATAAATTAGAGAAGATTAAAACTATTGGCGATGCTTATATGGTGGTGGGAGGTTTACCGCTACCGCAAAATAATCATGCGGAGGCGATCGCCGATATGGCTTTAGAAATGCAAGCAGCAATGAAACAGTTTCAAGGTAGTTATTTAATGGGTTCAGAATCATTCCAAATTCGCATTGGTATCAATACCGGAGCCGTGGTAGCTGGGGTAATTGGGATTAAAAAATTTATTTATGATTTATGGGGAGATGCGGTTAATATTGCTTCCCGCATGGAATCATCAGGAACACCCGGTTCTATTCAAGTCACCGAGGAAACCTACCACCGTCTCAAGTATAATTATATATTTAAAAAACGCGGTCTAATTCCCGTCAAAGGAAAAGGACAGATGACTACTTATTGGTTATTGGGGAAAAAACCAGTAGTAGATATTTCCTAATGATTACCATCTATCTATCAGTTAATATCCTGATCCTCAATTATCGATTTAACCGCATTAGATTGACTGAGGACATAAACACCAGCCACAGTTATTTCAACCGGAATAGTACCCAGTAAACTAGGGCTAGGGGCGAGTAATTTACCATTATACTGATTCAAAATCGGCTTAATCTGATTCAGGGAACTTTCCGCCGCCTTTTGTGTAGCAACCATTTCAGCTTTTCGCTGTTCAGGAGATAGACGTGGCGATCGCTGATGATTAGATGGGGGAACCTGGAGGAAAACCAGAACCCGGATTTTTTCCTGAGACTTGAGACCCGCCAAACGAGCAGCAAATTCGGGGCTAATTTTCATCTGGTGGTTCTCCCTAACACAACTGTTTAATGGGGTTAATGGGGGGAGCGCTGCTGGGTTAGCATCTCCTAGCAATACCCCCAGCAAAGTTAATCCAATTATGCCGTATGGCATCATCAAAACCACCCCCCTAATATCATAATTAAACCTATTTCAGAGCTTGTAGAGCTTCCCAAGGCTTAATTAACCCCCATCCCCAACGGTTATCTGGGCGCATTTGTTCTCCCCCAGGATGTTCGGCAGTTTCTCGCAACACTTCCACAATTTTGCTCACCGGAACATCAGGTTGTGCCGCTAACAATAGCGCCACCACTCCAGCCACGTGGGGAGTCGCCATAGATGTACCATCCATATAAGTATACTCAAAAGACCCATTAGCCTGTTTAGTCGGAGGAACAGCCGAATAAACCTGAGCCCCAGGGGCGGATATATCCGGCTTAGTCACTAAGCGGTTAGGAGCATCATCTGGAAATACTAAACTCGCGCCACTGCTAAAAAATGTAATTCCCAGTTCCGAATTAGGGAGCATTTCCACCGCCCCAATAGAGAAAGCATTATGAGCATTTCCAGGACAGCTAGTATTACCATGATTTTCGTTACCGACCGCCACCACAGGCAGAATATCATATTGATTGATCAGCATATCAAAAACCTGGGCAAATAGAGGCTCATAGTAACTCATACCCAACGACATATTTATCACATCTGCCCCATTCTCAATTGACCAGGAAATACCCTCGATTAAGGTTCGCAGGGTGGCATTACCAATCAGAACCCCTCCCGCTAGTAAGTCCGCTTCTGGGGCGACACCAATTGAAACCCCACTTTCTGTTTTACCACCAGCCACAGTACCACAAACGTGGGTCCCATGATTTCCACCATCAAAGGAAGGCGTAGCCGTAATTCGTCGCCCTAAAGGGTCGATGACTACAAACCCTTTAACCCGGTCTTTTAAGGCTGGATGATCTCCATGTACTCCCGTATCGAGAACCGATACTGTAACCCCTTTACCTTTGGTCTTTTCCCACATTTTGGGAATTTCTAATAGTTCTAATCCCCAGGTTAACTTGTTATTTTCTTCCTGCCTCCGTAATTGTTGATAGTCAATGGCACTAGGTTCAATTAATTTGATTTTTTGGTTAGGTAAAACTGCTACCACTCCTGGTTGTTCCACTAAAGCTGGTAAAGTTTCGGCGGTCACTTCTACTGTAGCAATGGGTAATGCACCTGAACCAATAGCAGAGACATTGAAGTTTTGACCGACAGCACTTTTATAACTGGCTGCTAGTTTGCTGACTTCGGCTTGGTGACTGGTGGCGGTTTGCTGGATAGTATTAAATCTTTGTTGAGAGTCACGCGGCGCGATATTTGTGGGGTACTGTCCCTGGAAAATTACGATCGCATCTTGTTTCCCTTGGGGGTCGGTGTGGGATAAAAACGGAGCAAAAGCTGGTGAAATTTTGGGGTTAATGGTCATTATCTTATGTCCTGTGAATTGATGGGAATTACCTAGGTAGACAGGTTCACTAATCTGGTTTAGGATTACCTTGATTAGGTTGAACCATTCCCTACCTATTTAACTATTTGACCCCAGTTTACTAATATACTGACATCTGGGGTGAAGGGTTCGCACCTCTTGTGGTTGTCAGTCCTCAACTTCGTTGACCTCTCAACCATTTCCGGCAAGGTTGAGATTTTAGCTATCAGATACTGTAGCAATGCAGTCTATTTCTACCAATACATCTTTCGGTAATCTGGCTACTTCTACGCAGGCACGAGCGGGAGCATTTTCGGAATCGAAAAATTTGGCATAAATTTCATTTACGCTGCTAAAATGGCTCATATCCTTGAGGAAAATGGTGGTTTTGACTACTTCTGACCAACTGCTTTTGGCAGCAGTAAGGATCGCTTCTAGGTTCGCCATTACCTGTTTAGTCTGTTGTTCGATATCTCCTGAACCCATCAGTTGATTGGTTTCTGGGTCGATCGCAATTTGGCCAGATACAAATACCATACCATTGACGATTACAGCTTGGCTATAAGGCCCCACAGGAGCCGGGGCGTGATTGGTGCAGATGATTTGACGCTTCATATTTGGGGTGGTTATAACTGCTATTGTTGATGCTTATTTTACACCTGATCGTCAATATGCGATCGCCCCTTTTTCTATTTTCATCTTCCCGAAATTGCCCGAATCATTGCCCGGATCAACAACACAGTATAAAATTACTCTAGGAGGGAATTATTGCCGGGTAATATTCTCCAACCTACCGCAGTGGCAGTTAACTCGAAATGACCATGATTGATGAAGGTGTTATCAAATATCAATGTAATTGGATAGAGGCTGAACCCTTAGCCTCCCCAGTCTTAGCCGAGTTAATGTATTGGCGCGATCGCTTGTATTCTTTGGGACTCATTGGAGTCTATGACAACGGCATAGGGTTTGGTAATATCAGTGTGCGTCTGGGAAACTCTGGAGAATTTATCATCACTGGAACCCAAACCGGACACCTAGCCCATTTAACCCCCCAACATTATACCCTGGTTTCCGATTTTAGTTGGCAGGAAAATTGGATCACCTGTCGCGGTCCGATTAAAGCCTCATCAGAAGCCTTAACCCATGCTGCCATATATAGCCATCAACCTCAAATTAAGGCGATCGCCCATGTTCATAATCCCCAAATTTGGCAGCAATTAATGTTTAAAGTTCCCACCACTAACCCCAATGTTCCCTATGGAACCCCGCAAATGGCAGAGGAAATGTTCCGTTTATTCGCCGTGGAAAATCTAGCCGATCACCAAATTTTAGTCATGGGAGGACATCAAGACGGCTTTTTGAGTTTTGGTCAGAATTTGACAGAAGCTGGGGAAATTCTGCTACAATCGGTTAACATATATCCGACAACATAACTATAGTTGGAGTCTTATGCAAAGACGTTCTATCGATTCCTTAGAAATCAATCGTCGCGCAGTACAACTGTTTGATGCTGCCTCTAACCGCTATAAAATTACTGTTCAGGTCGCTAAACGCGCCAAGCAGTGCCGCTACGAGGATTTTGATAATTTTGACGATAATCTGATGAAGCCAGTTATGCGGGCTATTGTGGAAATGTCCGATGAGTTGACCCAACCCGAAATTATTGTTGATCGCTAAAGTTTCATGAGACCAAGTTCCATAAAGCGATCGCCATATCCTAGACTCGTTGCATTAGCAGTCGCGAGTCTGGTCCTATTCACAGCGATCGCTACATTGACCAAATCTCCGACCCGCGCCCAAATCCCCCCCCAGCATTCCTCACAATTAGCCCAAGGGGGAATGTTGCGGGTGCGTGATGTTTGGCAACAGGTATATGAACTTTTGCCAGACCTACCCAAGGAAAATCACCACATTTCCACCGAAACCGGAGAACCTGCCGAAGATAACACCCTAATTGATCGGCTAATTCGCTATCACGTTTATATCCAAAATCGCCCTACCCAATTTCGCCTAGACTGGAAACTGACCCTGGCTGATTATTTAGGTGCTAATAAAATAATGCGGCCTGAGCAATACCCCCGCGCTCGTGTTTTGCGGGAAAATCCCCTAGAGGGAGACAAAAAGGCGATCGGCTCCTTAAATAGACAACAACGGGATGCCTTAGTTGATGTTCTCGTCGGTATCTTTAATCCTAGCGCTGCTGATGCCGTATCCGAAAGACAACCCCCAGCAGACCCGCCGTCAACACCTCCCCCATCAAATGCTGGTGATAATCGCCGTTTTTCCCTCCCTCCCCTTCCCCAGCCGGGAGACTCAGAATTGTTGCTTCCTTAGTTGAGTTAACAAATGGACAAAATTTTGAGAAATGGGGCTGGCTGGCGGTTAGGCTGGGACCCCAACGCCTCGGAGTTTAAGGGGTTAGTCGGGGGAGAAGGATGGGCGGTTGAGTTAACGGAACCGGAATTAGATGATTTGTGTCGTCTGTGTGGACAACTCGCCGACACCGTTAGCCAAATAGCTGCGGAAATTATGGACTCCGAACGCCTCACCTGTGAAGCTGAAAGCGATCGGCTTTGGGTACAGCTAGAAGGCGTACCCCACGCCTACAGCCTAGAGTTTATTCTGAGTAACGGGCGGCGCTGTGAGGGAAGTTGGCCCCCGGAGGCAGTCCCGGAACTTCTGGCCGCCATGAAAATTTTAAAAATGTTCTAAAAAGTTGTTGGAAATTTCGATTATGTGTGTTATGCTAGTGAAGCACATCGGGGCGTAGCGCAGCTTGGTAGCGCACCACTTTGGGGTAGTGGGGGTCGTGGGTTCAAATCCCGCCGCTCCGATTTTACTTAAACCCTTATCCTAAGGGCGAGCGACGGGAACACTTAACCCGGTAGTCGCTCTGTTGCAGCCAATTTGCAGACAATTTGCACCTAGCATAGGGGTAGAAACTATTGTAACTCAATCGAACCAAGTTGGAAGAGATGAAACGGACGCTGTTTGCAATTATTCTAGGTGTGTTTATCGCGGTCACTTTTTTGGTAGTCCCGCCCGCAGTTGCTGCTACAAATGCGGTTACGGGAGGACAAGGTAACCCGACAACTAAGCCAGTGGTCAACCAGACAGCAAGGAAAAGAACAGACAATTCTCGGGCTAAATGTGACCCTTCCTATCCTGATATTTGCATCCCACCTTACCCACCAGATCTAAATTGTAAGGATATCTCCGATCGCAGTTTCGGGTGATCGGTTCTGACCCCCATAAGTTCGATCGCGATCGAGATGGAATTGGTTGCGAGAATTAGCCATTAGTCCTATCCGAAAACCTATGCTCTAACTTAACTGTTAATTAAGCCCACGATTGACTAATGCTTAAAAATATCATCGAACTGCATTAAATCTAAGGTTACAATAGTCGGCAAACATTGGAAACAATCCAGGGCTAAATCCCAGCGTTCCTCACGCTTGAGCATCTGGTTTAACTTATCTTTAGCTGATAGTAAATATCGCACATCATTAGCTGCATAATTAAGCTGATTTTCCGATAAATTTGCAGCATTTCCCCAATCGGAACTTTGAGAAGATTTATCTAATTCCACCCCCTCCAATTCCATGATTAAATCTTTTAAGCCATGTTTGCCAGTATAAGTCCTGGCTAATTTACTGGCAATTTTAGTACAAAATACTGGGTTAACTTCAATCCCCAGATTATGGCGCAAAGTAGCGACATCAAACCGGGCGAAGTGAAAAACCTTGAGGATATTAGTGGTTTCTAAAAGGGTTTTTAAATTGGGTGCTTCCCTTTGTCCGCGTTCAATCCGAATCGCCACCACCTGTCCTTTCGGGTCACAAATTTGCACCAAACAGAGGCGATCGCGCCCAGGTAATAAACCCATAGTTTCCGTATCGATAGCCAAAGCCTCAGCTGCCATGAACTCCGAAAGACGAGAATCACTCAAATCGCGATCGCACACCTGAAAATCATTCATAATAACTCACCCCTCTGGTGTATTTAACCATCCATCCTCTCAGCGAGGGCGGACAAAAATCTGGGTAAAATAATACTCACCCTTAGCATTCCTCGCCACCCCAATTCCGGTTAAAGAATAATCGCCGATCATATTTTTATGATGACCCGGACTATCAATCCAACCCTTAACCGCCTGTTTTACCGGATCAGCATAACCAGAATTATAGGCAAGATTTTCAGCAATTTGGCGGAAGCGGATCTGACTACCGATCGCATCAAACCTTTCTCTTGAACCATCATGGCTAAACCGAACCCGTCCCGCCGCCATATCCTCCGAATGACGACGAGACTCATTACTGATACGAGAGTCAAGTTGTAGAGGTGACAAACCTCGGCTTTGGCGGTACTCATTCACCTGTTGATGAACCTGTCGTTCCAAACTAGCAATATCTCTGGTAGAAGCAATCACAGAACTTGAGGGATTAACAACTGATAAAAAATCCACTTCCGGGAAGAAATGATAACCCAAGATTAACCCCATTCCCACAGAAGCCAAAGCCATTAAATTGCGTGTCATAGTCAAATCTCTGAATCGAGAAACTTAGCTACAGTTTGCACATCCTTATCACCCCGTCCCGAACAATTGAGAACAATATTAGGGCTACCTTCCAGTTGAGGACAGAGAGTTTCTAAATAAGCGATCGCATGGGAAGTTTCCAAAGCCGGAATAATTCCCTCCAACTGGGATAAACGCTGAAAAGCATCTACCGCCTCTCGGTCAGTAACGCTGTAATATTCAGCCCGTTGGGTATCCTTCAAATAACTGTGTTCCGGTCCCACTCCCGGATAATCCAACCCCGCGCTAATAGAATGTGCTTCAATAATCTGACCATCATCATCCTGCAATAGATAACTCATAGCGCCATGTAGAACCCCCACACGCCCATGAGTTAGGGTGGCGGCGTGTTTTCCAGTCTCCACACCAGAGCCGGCTGCTTCTACGCCAATTAGACGCACAGAGGACTCATTAACAAATTCATGAAACAATCCCATAGCATTAGACCCACCACCCACGCAGGCGAGCAGAATATCTGGTAAACCACCCCATTTCTCTAAACACTGGGCGCGGGTTTCCCGACCAATTACCCCATGAAAATCTCGCACCATCATTGGGTAAGGATGGGGACCTGCTACCGAACCCAAGATATAGTGGGTAGTTTCCACATTTGTCACCCAGTCCCGAATCGCCTCAGAAGTGGCATCCTTGAGGGTTCCGGTTCCCGCTGCCACCGGTCTGACTTCTGCCCCTAATAGCCTCATTCTAAACACATTC
The DNA here is from genome assembly GCA_016745315.1 of Arthrospira sp. PCC 9108. GTDB lineage: Bacteria > Cyanobacteriota > Cyanobacteriia > Cyanobacteriales > Microcoleaceae > Limnospira > Limnospira platensis. Next base: position 6,117,925 of record CP066886.1, on the reverse strand, counting down.
AGGGCTTGGCGTTCCATATCCTGTACGCCCATATAGATTACACAGTCTAAGCCGTAGCGGGCGCAAACCGTAGCGGTAGCGACTCCATGTTGACCCGCCCCAGTTTCCGCAATAATCCGTTTTTTGCGCATTTTGCAGGCTAGGAGAGCTTGGGCGAGGGCGTTGTTAATTTTATGAGCGCCAGTATGGTTGAGGTCTTCCCGTTTTAAGTAGATTTTCGGACCGCTACCGTCAGGTCTAGCATAGCGATCGCTTAAACGGGGGGCAAAATACAGGGGACTCGGTCGCCCTACATAGTCCCGGAGTAAGTCTTCTAGTTCCCTTTGGAAGTCGCGATCGCTCACATAATGTTTAAAAGCCGCTTCCAGTTCCGCCAAAGCTGGCATTAAAGTTTCCGGGACATATTTACCACCAAATTGCCCAAACCGTCCTACAGATGGGTCAATTACTGGATTGGGGTTCGTTGAGGAGTTGGAATGTAGGGGAGTGGTTGTCATGAACAGGGGATTAATTTTCAGTACATCCAATGATTATAAGCCCTTCGAGACAGGTTGCACAATCGCCCTAGGAGTTGATATTTGTCTGTACACCCAAGCTATTTCCGACATAAGTTTGTCGGACACAGCCCACAATACTTGTCTGAATCGCAGCTAAAATCATTAAGCGAGATTTTTATATGCCCTACCATGCTCAAACATAGTGACTTTTCCCAAATAGACCAGACCATTCGCGTCCAAATTCTGAGCGAAGCACTCCCCTATATCCAAAAATTTGCTGGTCGTACCATTGTCGTTAAATATGGCGGCGCAGCCATGAAAGACAGTAACCTTAAAGATACTGTCATGCGAGATATTGTGCTGCTGTCCTGTGTGGGTATTCGGCCAGTGGTCGTACATGGTGGAGGCCCAGAAATCAATACCTGGTTAGGGAAACTGGGAATTGAACCCCAATTCAAAAACGGCTTACGGGTCACAGATGCCCCCACAATGGATGTAGTCGAAATGGTACTCGTGGGGCGAGTCAATAAAGAAATTGTCTCCCTCATCAATCAGGTAGGAGGTTTAGCAGTAGGATTATGTGGTAAAGATGCTAACCTGATCCGCGCTCGTCCCCAGGGTGAAGAGGGCATAGGATTTGTGGGAGAGGTAACCAGTATTGATACCAAGTTACTAGAATCCTTAGTTGATGGCGGTTATATACCTGTAGTGTCCAGCGTAGCATCTGATGAAACAGGTCAAGCCTACAATATCAATGCTGACACTGTTGCTGGTGAAATCGCCGCCGCTTTAGGGGCAGAAAAATTGATTTTGCTCACCGACACAGCCGGAATTTTAGAGGACTACCATAAACCCGAGACCCTAATCGCCAAGTTAGACATTCAGGAAGCCAGGGGACTGATTGAACGAGGAATTGTGGCTGGCGGTATGATTCCTAAAGTTACCTGCTGTGTGCGGAGTCTCGCCCAGGGAGTACGCGCCGCCCATATTATCGATGGTCGCCTTCCCCATGCCTTGCTTCAGGAAATCTTTACCGACGCGGGAATTGGCTCTATGTTAGTAGCCTCTGACCTTAAATACTAATAGCCAATCCCGTCACTTAATCATATAGCGGGCTATCTAGCCCGCACCCCGGAGAAGGGGCAACCCTTGTTGGCACGGTATGCCTCATCTGCACCGTAGCCCCAATTCGTCAATTAGGGCTACTGCCATTAGTGGTGGGTTGTTGACTATGCTTTAGGCTCAATACGAGCGTAGAAAGCACCACGGATTTTCACCTCAACAGCTTCTTTCGCACCTAAATCATTATCAGAAGGCTGTTCGCTTTCAAAAATGCCAGCAATTTCGCCAGTTTCGCCATCAACTTTAGCTACCTGTAGGGAAATATGACCAGCCTTAAACTTGGTATCAGCAAGTTTAACATTGGCATTAACATAATCTTCCTCGTCAGCAGTAGCAGGTAAAGCCACAGCATTATCATAACCAGAAGCCAAACCCCGTGCCTTCGGATCGAGGAAAGTAGACCCACGATAGGAAGGGACATTAAAATCCCCAGAGAAGTCGGTAGAAGTATTAATGCTAGTCAGTCCAGGTTGACTGGTGGCTACTAACCCTTTAATAGTGAATAGGAATGGCACTTGCTCACCACCAGGGAGTAAAACGGTAATGGGCTGAAAATCAATCCCATCTTTTTCAGTAAATTTCAGGCTGCCATCTGGCTGAAATTTCAAGAGACCGCGAACCTGGTCTAAGCTATAAGTGAAGCGAGTTAACAATCTGCCTGGTACAAACTCAGCCTCTTGTCGCTTATTAGCCGGTTCTTCTTTCACAAAGTAGCTAGTAGGTTGCAGACACAAGCCTGTAATTTCATAGGAAGCATTTTGGTCAAGGGGAATTGAACCCCGGGCGGTTTCAGGAAGACTCGGACAGTTAACCGCTAAACCAGTGTTCCGAATATCATCATAAGTTAGTAATGATGGATCTTTTGCGGATGGACTTTCAGAGCAAGCTGTGAGTACCGAAAGGCAAAATGCCAAGAATGTCGCCACTAAAGCGCGATATTTCATTTTCAACCTCAATATCCAAAATCGATATGTGACATAATTTTCTAGTTGGCAGAATCGACGCTCCCCGCTCCCTAGATTGAGCGAGTCACCTGATCCCACCCCATTTTAATGGGGGCTGTCCAATACAGCATTTTACCCTGATTACGACTTTTTTGTGACCAGAAGTACAAATTTATCGGCTTTAAGTGTTTTTACCTGGGTTTATTTACGGATTTAAGCGGAAATTGGTAGCAGGTTAGATCTATGATGAAATCGTGAACAAGCATAATCATAATAGGAAATTATGGAGCAGGAGACTGATTTTGAGGCTCAATTGCAGTTGTTGACCCAGAATATCCAGGATTTGACCGTCCAAGCTAATGATGACACCCTCATGCTGTTATCCCTATTGCGAACCTTAGAACAGCTTCACCAAAAAATCCGAGAAGATGTGTTTCAGAAGACTTTACCCAAGAACAGACAGGAACTTTATCATTTACTGCGCGAGATAGAAGCCCAAGGGGGATGGCCATATATTCCCCGTAAATCCCTAAGATTCATTTTGAAAAATCTGGATTTATCAACCCCCTCTGATCCGGACAATAAGGGGGCGTAGTGAGTATAGATGCGATTTTGGGGTCTTTTGAACGTTTTGGCATTAATCTTGGCTTAGAACGCATTACAGAGCTTATGGTGAGGTTAAATAATCCTCACTACCAAGTCCCTGTTTTGCATATTGCTGGAACTAACGGTAAAGGGTCGGTATGTGCCTATTTATCCTCAGTGCTGACGGAAGCGGGATATCGTGTGGGGCGCTATATTTCTCCCCATTTGGTCGATTGGACTGAGAGAATTTGTATCAATGGGGTTCCCATAGATAATCGGGATTTGCAGATTTTACTACAAGATGTGATCGGGGCTATTTCTTCTGATGAACTTTTACCTACTCAATTTGAGGTGATTACGGCTGCGGCTTGGCTTTATTTTGCCAGAGAGAAAGTCGATGTGGCGGTGATTGAGGTAGGCTTAGGGGGACGACTTGATGCTACTAATGTGATTGATCAGCCTTTGGTCAGTGTAATTACTAGCCTCAGTCGAGAACATTGGCAGCGCCTTGGTCCGACTTTGGCGGATATTGCTAGGGAAAAGGCGGGTATTCTTAAACGAGGATGTCCGGCGGTGGTGGGACCCCTTCCGCCGGAAGCGCGAAAAGTGGTGAACGATCGCCTTTTAACTCTTGGCTGTCCAACTACTTGGGTCGAACCAGCACAATTGCTCAAGTCTGACCCTTTTCACCCGGTAGCTAGTTATGGAAACTGCCAATATATTTTACCCATGCCCGGACAAGTTCAATTGCTCAACTCAGCTTTGGCGATCGCTGTTTTGGAGTCTCTCAAACAACAGGGTTGGGCGATTTCTGATACAGCTATAGTGGAGGGTATCGCTAAAACTCGCTGGCCGGGTCGTCTACAATGGATAAGTTGCCATGACAATCGCTCATTTTTGCTTGATGGAGCGCATAACCCGGCGGCGGCGGCGGCTTTGCGTGAATATGTGGATGAGTTGCAACAGAGGGGAACTGTTGATGGTCGGATTACCTGGGTAATGGGGATGTTATCGACTAAAGACCATGATGATATTTTCAGGGCTTTATTACATTCTGGCGATCGCTTACATTTAGTCCCGGTACCTGATCATAGTTCAGCGATACCGGAACAACTCGCCCACCTCGCCCACCAAATCTGTCCGCAACTGGGATCTTGTCAAACCCATAGCGATCCTATTGTAGGCTTAGAAACAGCTTTAGCTAATTCAGATAATAGTCTAGTAGTCCTGTGTGGTTCCCTATACTTAGTAGGTTATATCCTGAAAGCTGTCTCATCAGGTGGGGGAGGACATTAATACTCAGTCCGAGAGAATTTGGAGGCGGATTTTGCCGTCGTCGCTATCTCCTAGATTAACCTCAATCACCTGACCCGCTAACTGTTCGAGACAATTAAGGAGCGATCGCAAGTGGGGGGTACTGGCTCCGGTATCTACATATAAGCGATCGGCGAGACTCCCCACTCGTCGCCAAGTGCTATGAAGTTTAACAATAGTTTGTTCCAACTGAGTAGCCTGCTTGACCAAATCGGAAGCGGTACTCAAACACCCCACCCGCAAAGCCTCTTCTAAAGCCATTTCCAGATCTACCGAAGACTGATTTAAAGCCTGAACCTGTGCAGCAGCATCGAGATATTTAGCTAAACTACGAGCATCAGAGGTTAACTGGCGCACGGTATCCACATCAGGGTTAGTGACCATTTCCCGTTGAATTTCGCCAACGTGGGTATCTGGCAACTTTTCCATTTCCCGCACCAGAGGCGCTAGATAACGGGGTGGAATTGCTCCGATAGCAGCTTTTTCCCGGACATCATCAGGAACCAAATCGGAACTCATAGCGGTCCATTCATCAGCGAGTTGGCGGACTTCCCGTCTAGTGATGCGATCGCCTGCACAGGCCACATCACTAACCATTTGCTGTACTTCTGGGGAAGATTTAGCGGTTTCGATAAAAGCTCGTTTACTGAAATTGTTAATAGCATCGGGGTTCAGGTGTCCCTGAGCCAGGAGAGCATCAGCACTATTAGCCAGTTCAATTAAAGCATAAGCCTGACTTTTGCTGATTTCTCGCTGTTTGAGCCAGTGGAGAAAACCCATTCCGCGACCTTCGCCGCCTCGTTTTTCGCGATCGCGAACCGCCCGCAAAATCCGTCCCCGCCAAATTTCGGTTTGTAAATCAAAGCGATCGCATACTTTCCAGGCTGTGTCTACCTGATCGGCAAATTCATGCTCGGAAACTTCCTCATCTTCGGGATCAGGGAGTTCAAAATTAAGGTCACTCAACTCGGTGAGAACCTCAGCCAGTTCAGTCGCAGATTGGGGAATTTCAGGCATCTACTAGCGTAATGGTTATGGACTTGGGGGAACATTATACATTAACAGGTCTTAGGCAAAGCTGTTTCTGGGTAAATCCGAATCTTCTTTGATAACAGACCTGTATTTCCTGAGTCCGTACAATCGGCAACTGAAGACCTGGACAATGGCATGGTTGTTGTGTGAGACAATGAGTCAATATACCACCATAACTGGAAGAATATTTCTGGAAATATCCTTAAATTACTTGTTAATCCCCCTCTAATCAGAAACACCGAACTATCATGAAGCAAGCGATCGCCATTCCTTCCGTTTCCGTAACCTACGCCCAGGATGGCACTTCCACCCGCACCAACGCCCTGGGGATGCGCCATAATCAAGAGATCGCCTACCAGAAAAGGGGAGAACAATATCTGCTGATTAAATCTCCCCCCGCCTCTGGGAAAAGTCGGGCGCTGATGTTTATCGCCCTCGATAAGCTGGAAAACCAGAACCTGAAACAAGCGATCGTCGTTGTCCCGGAAAAGGCGATCGGTGCTAGTTTCCATGATGAACCTCTGACTAAGTTTGGCTTTTGGGCAGATTGGCACGTTGAACCCCGGTGGAACCTCTGCAACGCACCCGGCAGCGATGGCGGTAAAGTAGAAGCGGTGAAAACCTTTCTCGACAGCGATGATAAAGTCTTAATTTGCACCCATGCCACCTTCCGCTTTGCGGTGGATAAATTTGGGGTGGAAATGCTAGACGATCGCCTGATTGCGGTTGATGAGTTTCACCATGTTTCCTCTAACCCGGACAACAAGCTGGGGGACCATATCCGCCAACTGATGACTCGCGACAAAACCCATATCGTGGCCATGACGGGTTCTTATTTTCGGGGGGATGCCGAAGCAGTCCTACATCCCGAAGACGAAGCCAAATTTCACACCGTCACCTACACCTATTATGAACAACTCAACGGCTATGAACACCTAAAACAACTGGATATCGGCTATTATTTTTACTCCGGTAGCTACACCGATGAAATCATGCAGGTACTCAACCCCAACGAAAAAACTATCCTGCATATTCCTAACGTTAATTCCCGCGAGAGTACCAAGGACAAAATCCGGGAAGTGGAACATATTATTGAGGCATTGGGAGAATGGCAAGGCACGGATCCAAACACAGGATTTCAATGGGTCAAAACCGCCGAGGGTAAGATTCTCAAGATTGCCGATTTGGTGGATGATGACCCCAACAAGCGGGATAAAGTGGCAGCCGCACTGAAGGACCCCACCCACAAAGATAATCGCGATCGCGTTGATATTATCATCGCCCTGGGGATGGCTAAAGAAGGCTTTGATTGGATCTGGTGCGAACACGCTTTAACCATTGGTTACCGTTCCAGTTTGACCGAAATTGTCCAAATTATTGGGCGAGCGACCCGCGACGCACCGGGTAAAACCCGCGCCCGGTTTACCAACTTGATTGCGGAACCTGATGCCAGCGAGATGGCAGTGACAGAGGCGGTGAATGATACGATTAAGGCGATCGCTGCCAGTCTGCTAATGGAACAAGTCCTAGCCCCCCGCTTTCAGTTCAAACCCAAGCGCCCGGACAATCAACCCACCCCCGGCTTTGACTATGGAGAAAGTGGCTACGATCCGAGTCGATGCAATGTGGGAGTTAATCCAGAAAGCGGGGAAATTCAGCTAGAAATTAAGGGTTTAGCCCTACCAAAAAGCCCGGAAGCCTCCCGCATTTGTCGGGAAGATTTAACGGAATTGGTGACGGCTTTTGTCCAAGATAAGCCGAGTATCGAGCGCGGTCTATTTGATGAGGAATTGGTGCCAGAGGAACTCACCCAACTACGGATGGGTAAAATTATTAAACAGAAATTCCCCAACCTGGATGAAGGCGATCGCGAAGCCGTCCGCCAACACGCGATCGCCGCTCTCAATTTGGTACAACAAGCTAAGAAAACCAGTAACGAAGGGGACGGGTTAGCCCCGAAAAATACCGCCCTAATTGACGGGGTGCGGCAGTTTGCCCTATCGGTGACAGACCTCGATATTGATATGATTGACCGGATTAATCCTTTTGGGGAAGCATACGCGATTCTAGCTAAGTCCATGAGTGCGGAACGGCTGAAACTGGTCGCAGAGGCGATTCCCTCCGGGACGCTTCGCGAACGCCGCCAAGCGAGTCAATCTCTCGGTAGAAGAAGCGCGAGAGTTAGCAAAGCGGGCGCTACAGTTCAAACAGGAAAGGGGTCGGTTGCCTTCCCTCACCGCCGCCGATCCTTGGGAAAAGTGCATGGCGGAAGGGGTTGCCTTTCTGCAACGGAAAGTTAAGGAAGAAAAAAAAGCCTAAAATCAATTGATAGCTCATCTGGAGGTTAAAATCCATGACCCTCTCCCTAGAAAAACCCACCCCCCCAAACTCCATCCTCCAACGGCACAACGCCACCTGGCAAGACTATGTGGCTATCCGGGATAACGGGGATATAGACTGGCAAAAAATCTCATTTCATCAAGGATGGTTGTGGGTAGATATGGACAGAGAAGGACCCAATCATGCTTCGTTCAGTGATTTGATGACGATGATTTTCTCTGTTTGGGTACTCCTACACCCTGAGTTTGTTTTGCAATCTTATGGTCGCTGTGTCATTGAACGCCCGGATACCCACGCCTGTGCGCCAGATTTAGTGCTGTACAAGGGTGATAATATTCCCCGATGGCAACCCGGAGAACCGCGCCGGATTGACTTGCGTCGCCACCGTTTGCCGGACTTGGTGGGGGAAATTGCTGATACTACCCTCAGCCTTGACCTGGATGAACAAAAGCAACTCTACGCCAGCTTAGGGATTTCTGAATATTGGGTGGTTGATGTGAAAGGGCGGCGGATTTTTGCCTTTAGCTTGACTCCATTGGGGCATTATGAAGCGATCGCCCAGTCCCAAGTATTGACGGGGTTGCCGATCGCCCTTTTAGAACAAACCCTAGAACGGCTGAACACCGAAACCAACACCGCTGCTGCCAATTGGTTAATCCAACAGTTACAAAACCCGCCAGAACATGCATGAGAGCATTGCTGAACCTGAACACCACGAGGAAAACAATGGCTAAATCCCCGCCCAAATCTACCACTGATGAAGATTTAGAACTGTTGGCACAGTTGGGGATAAATATCGCCCCGGAAGCGACTCCCGAATATTCCCCTAGAGAAGAACGGATTATCGCGCTCGTTTGAGGAAATCGATCGCTTTGTTGCCGAAAAAGGTAGACTTCCTCAACTTATGGGCGATCGGGATATTTTCGAGCGCCTCTATGCAGTGCGCCTGGAACGTTTGCGGGAATCGGCGGAATGTCGCGCCCTCCTTGAACCTCTGGACTACCGAGGACTTTTAAACATCGAAAATGATGCCAGTTTTACCGAATCAGAAAACCTGGAAGAGGACCAAATTGATGCGGCGCTTTTGGCTTCTTTGGGGGTTGATGCTGCTCCCGAAAATGATATCACCCAGTTAACTCATGTGCGATCGCGTCAAGAAATTAAGGCGGCGGAAGAAATTGCCCAGCGGTTTCCCTGCCAGAATTTTGATGAATTTAAACCCATCTTTGAGGAAGTTCAGCGTCAGTTAAAAACAGGCGATCGCCAAGCCGTGAAATATCAGGATTATGCCACCATTAATCAAGGGGATTTGTTTATTCTTGATGGTCAAAAAGTTCTGGTAGCAGAGACGGGGGAGATGTTGATCACTGACTATGGTCTGAGAAATTATAGGCTCCGGGTAATTTATGATGGCACGGCTGAGAGCAATCCTCTGTTTAGATCACTTCAGCGAGCCTTAAATAAGGATAAAACCAGCCGCCGCATCACTAAGCTGGATCGGCGGGATTGGGGGCGTTTATTTTCCGGTCAGCCCTAACCAGAAGTTAAATCAGATGATGATGATTTAATCACGGGTTATATTTATGTATTGCGGAGCCTATCTGACGAGCCTTTTATAGCCAAAAATCGGTCGATTATTCATAAAATTGGCGTGACGGGTGGGGATGTTAAAAAGCGCATTGCTAAGGCAAAGCATAACCCTAACTATCTGTTAGCAGATGTGGAAATTGTAGCCACTTTTCAACTGGCAAATATCCACCCGAAAAAGCTAGAGCTTCTCCTACATAAGTTTTTCGCGGGGGCGCGATTAGACCTGGAATTGATGGATCGTTCTTCTTGATTTTTTCCCAGTCCAGCCTAGAGAGTCGTTTCTAGTGCCATTAGATGCCATTGAAGAGGCGATCGCCAAAATCCAGGACGGCACCATTGAGCAATTCCAATATGAGCCGGAATTAGCCAGTATTATTAGAGTATCATAACACATTTTAGTAATAAAAAGCAATTGGGTTCCCACAATGGACATTTTCCCATGGGTTTTGGGAACCCGCAGAGTTTAATAGTTTAACTCACCAACGGAGTGAACGACGATGATTACAGAAATAGAGTTAAAAGATTTCAAAAGTTATAAATCGGCGACATTGCACTTAGGGCGGCTTACGGTATTAATTGGAGCCAATGCTTCCGGTAAAAGTAATGTTATTGAAGCCTTGCGGCTTTTATCTCGGCTTGCCACTGGGGAAAGACTTGGATTGCTCAGAAATCCGCAAAAAAAAGGAGATAATTTCTTTCGAGATAATGTCGAACATTTGGGATATAGAGGAAAGCAGACATTTCAACTAGCTGGCTTGACAAACCATCCCGATTGGGAAAGTTTTGAGATTCAACTAGGACTCAGTTCAGACAACCATTTGCAGGTTATGCAAGAACGGATTACCAGTTCAACTTCTAAAGTTCCGTTGTCTGAAATCACCAGTGAACCGCAAGGGGCAGGAAGTGATATTTTTGTGACTTATAATAATTTCGCAAAACGCAGCAAAAAACCGAGCCTGTTTTGTAGTATTTATTTGGCGGTTTTTGCCCAACTTTTAAGTACCATTTGATTTCGACCTGAAAATCTCAAAAGTCAAGAAATTATCCCGAATTGTTGAGAAAAATATGTCCGTTATTTAAGTGGAATTGTGTTTTTAGAACCAGAGCCTAGCTTGATGAAAAACTATGGTCACAAAACCGATTTAATTTTGCGTGAGAAAGGGCAAAATTTATCGGGAGTTATTTATAATTTATGTCAATCTACAACCTCTAAGCAGGCGGTTTTAGACTTTGTTTGTAGTCTTCCAGAACAGAATATTGAGGAGATTAGTTTTTTAGAAACCCCTCGGGATGAGGTGATGTTACAACTCACTGAAACCTTTGGAGGGGTGGCAACTCCTTATGATGCCGCCAGATTGTCTGATGGAACCCTGCGAGTTTTATCCATTGCAGCAGTATTACTTTCTGCACCGGAAGAAAGTTTAGTAGTCATTTAAGAAATCGATAATGGTGTACACCCGAGTCGTGCGAGTGCCTTACTGTCTCGGATGGCTGAAATTGCTCGACAACGTAACCTCCGTATTCTCATTAGTAGCCATAATCCTGCTTTATTAGATGCTCTTCCTGATGAGGCAATTCCTGAGACTGAATTTTGTTATCGCAGTCCTGATGATGGGTCAAGTCAGTTAATTCGGTTGCAAGATATTCCCGATTACCCGGAACTGATTGCTCAGGGTTCCGTGGGTCATTTAATGACTCGGGGACTGTTAGAACGTTTTGTCAAGCAGCATCCAGGAAATGAGAACAAAAAACAGCAGGCTCTAGACTGGTTGACTTCGCTTAATTCCATGGTGGAGGCTCACTAATGGCGGATGTTTCGATTGTCGATACTTCGGTTTTTTGTAATGTTCTTAATATTCCTAAATTGAATGATGAGCGAGGCTTAGTCATGGAACAACTTAGGGATTTTTTGGAAAAAGGAACCCATTTGCTGTTACCAATGGCGGTTGTTTATGAAACCGGAAATCATAATATTGCTCATATCAGTGAGGGTCGTTGGCGCCGACAATGTGCTGAGTTGTTTGTTGAGCAAGTTAAAATGGCGATCGCCGGAGAAACCCCTTGGACGGTAATGCAGGTTCCCACTTTGGATGAAGTGCAACTCTGGTTGACTGATTTTCCGGATTCAGCAACACAAGGTAAGGGTATGGGTGATCTGTCAATTATCCAAGAATGGGAAAAATCGAGGCGCTTGTTTCCCAATCGGCGGGTGTTTATCTGGTCTTTAGATACTCACCTTCAGGGGTATGATTCCCATCCTTAAAATGTTTAAGAGGAAGACAGTAATTTGGTGAGGGAGATAGGAGAGCTTTCGTGATGCAAACAAGGCCAATCGCATTTGCTATAGTCTTACAGCTTGTTATAATAGGGTCAGTATATAAATGAAACTTTATGTTGTGGAAACCCATAGAAAATTTACCCTGTAACTGGCAAGATTTAGCTAGTAGTGAACTGCCCCCTTTAGTCACCGTTTGGAACGAGCAAGCAGATCGCATGCGTCAATCGGGATAGTTTCAAATCTTTAGCGAAAAGCTGCGGCGGGAAATCGCCATTGAAACCGGAATTATTGAGCGTTTATACACCATAGATCGCGGCATCACTCGTTTGTTAATTGAACAGGGAATTAATGAAGCATTAATCCCTCACGGCTCTACAGATATTCCAGTTAAACAGGTCGTTTCGCTCATTAAAGATCAAGAGGCTGCCATTGAGGGATTATTTGATTTTGTTGGGGGTCAAAGAAATCTATCTAATTCTTATATCAAGCAGTTACATCAAGTTTTAACCCAGAGTCAGGAAAGCACAGAAGCCTTAAACCCACAGGGAAAAATCTTTAGGGTTTCCTTAATTAAAGGCGACTGGAAACGTCAACCCAATAACCCCCTCCGACCAGATGGCACAATTCACGAGTATTGTCCGCCGGAACAAGTAGCATCGGAAATGGAGCTATTAATCACCTTACATCATCAACATCAAGAACAAAAAGTTCCCCCAGAAATTGAGGCGGCTTGGTTGCATCATCGATTTACCCAAATCCACCCTTTTCAAGATGGAAATGGTCGGGTTGCTCGTTGTTTAGCCAGTTTAGTTTTCATCCAAGCGAGTTGGTTTCCTTTAGTGATAACCCGGGACGATCTCGCCGTTTATATTGCCGCTTTGGAAGATGCGGACTGCGGTGAATTATCGAGTTTAATTAATCTTTTTGCTAAGAGCAAAAAGCAAGTATTTTTAGCTATCTTCAGCCTTTAACTGATTCTCCGTTTCAATTTTCCTATGCTGATGAACAGGAAAATTTGATTCCCCGTTTCCAGCAGTGGCTACAAAATGTCATGGTGACTGGGTTAGAGTATTGGAATAACAGCCTTTAAATGATTTTAAGGGCTTGATTGATCTACTTTATCAGTTTTCTCAATGGTTGGGTCTATGAGGGAAATTCCACTATTGAAGACTTGGAAATCATTAAGCCGAATTTGCCAGCACAACTGGAAGGGTTAAAAGATACCTATCTCGATGTTAAAGTGCGCTTGAATGACGGCACATTGGTGATTATTGAAAGGCAGGTTTTGAATGTGCAATCCTTTCCAGTTTGACCGAAATTGTCCAAATGATTGGGCGGGCGACCCGCGACGCACCGGGTAAAACCCGCGCCCGGTTTACCAACTTGATTGCGGAACCTGATGCCGTCGATGCAATGTGGGAGTTAATCCAGAAAGCGGGGAAATTCACCTAGAAATTAAGGGTTTAGCCCTACCCAAAAGCCCGGAAGTCTCCCGCATTTGTCGGGAAGATTTAACGGACGCGGAACGGCTGAAACTCGTCGCAGAGGCGATTCCCTCGCCTGAGCTTCGCGATCGCCGCCAAGGGAGTCAATCTCTCCGTAGAAGAAGCGCGAGAGTTAGCAAAACGGGCGCTACGGTTCAAATAGCAAAGGGGTCGGTTGCCTTCCCTCACCGCCGCCGATCCTTGGGAAAAGCCTATGGCGGAAGGGGTTGCCTTTCTGCAACGGAAAGTTAAGGAGGAAAAAAAGCCTAAAATCAATTTATAGCTCATCGCTGCTGCCAATTGGTTAATCCAACAGTTACAAAACCCGCCACAACCACCGGACGGCATTGCTGAACCTGAACACCACTGCGTTTGCACAGCCAGAGGCGAGGAAATATCGCCAGGTAAGCTTAAATCAGGATAAAGCCAGCCGTTGCATCACTGAGCTAGATGTAGTGGGCCCCCTATTTTCCATCTGGCAGCCAGAGGCTTATTAACGAAAAGAGGCTAATATTGATAATATAGGTGCGAGACGTTCAGGCATGAAATATGGTTGAAATACCTCAAATAACCGCCTGGTGGGGACTTCAACCCCTTGGTTGAATATAAGGAGCGCACTCCTGACCATCCTCATAACTGTTTATATGTCCCAACGTTTGGTATAGAATATACAAAGTGCGAGACGTTCAGGCATGAAATATGGTTGAAATACCTGAAATAACCGCCTGGTGGGGACTTCAGCCCCTTGGTTGAATATAAGGAGCGCACTCCTGACCATCCTCATAACTGTTTGTACGTCCCGAAGTTTAGTATCACAACGATACAAAACGAGGCAGGGAACCCAAGGTCAAAGCGAACTAACTTATACAAATTCCTTATAGTAAGCCCAAAAATGGATAAGTAAAAGCTAGGAAATTAGGGTAACGGCGATAGCCACCCCCAGTTTTGGGAATCACAATCTCAGGATTGAAGCGGGGAACGGAAGGCATGAAGCAGAACCAACTGCCAAACTTGACCACTGCCAACCATCCATGATTAGGGAAACCGAATGTCCGGCTTGAACCATCGTAAATTCTAAGTAGCGAAATAGGTTGATACGCTGCGCTCAAAAGAGTATAGGGAAAAGTAGGGTATTTTTGTTAACACCTACACAGACCTTTAAAGTACCTCGGTGGAGAGGACAAATCTAAAGATGGAATGCCCATACAAACGGAACGTTTTAACCCCTTCTAGGCTCCGACAATCTGGTCGAGAGAGTCAGTAGTGAAAGTGTAAGCGCAAGCCTATTAGGGGGTGAGATGTGACCAAAAGCCAACGCCCTGTTGTAATGGCAGGGATATGCTAACAGGTCACGGTTTGATTGTAAGAAATAGAGGCTAGTAGGTGTACAGATGGCGATAGCGAGTTTAAAGAAAGGGTTTGGGAAACCAAAACTAATCAAGACTACGAACAACGCATGGAAGGCAATCCCATGGACTAAGGTTCAACGGAAAGTTTTCAAGCTCCAAAAGAGTATATTTCAAGCAGCTAAATCGGGACAAAATGCAAAGGTTAGAAGGTGGCAACGTCTATTGGTGAAATCATACTATGCCCGGCTCTTAGCAGTGCGGCTGTAGGGGGCGGGTTCCACGGTCAGCCATGCTTCCCAACAGTCAGCTTAATAAACCCGCCCCCCCAAGCGGGTCAAGGCAAGAAGACAGCCGGTGTTGATGGAGTAAGAGTAATCTCTCCAAGACAAAGGTTTGAACTGGTCAAGAACATTAAGGGAAACCTCAAAGCAAAACCACTGCGACGGGTTTGGATTCCAAAACCTGGTAGGGATGAAAAAAGCTGGAATAGGAATACCCACAATTCAAGATAGAGCAAGGCAAGCCTTGGTTAAGTCGGCTCTCGAACCTGAATGGGAATCGAGATTTGAAGGCACAAGCTACGGGTTCCGTCCAGGACGGTCAGCCCATGACGCAGTTAGCAGAATTTACACTGCCATAAATCAAGGACAATATTATGTTCTCGATGCCGATATAGCAAAATGCTCTTACCGTGAACCATGATTACCTACTGTCCAAAATTCATTGTCCAAGCAGCCTAAAAAGAGACCTGAAACAATGGCTCAAAGCGGGAGTGCTAGATAAAGGTGTATTTGAGGATACAGAAGCAGGAACACCTCAAGGAGGGGTAATAAGTCCAATACTCGCCAACATCGCACTGTTGGGAATGGAAAGGCTAGTTAAAGGAATGTATCCAAATAAAGGCACAGCCACCCAGGTGAACCTTATAAGATATGCCGATGATTTTGTGGTCATCTCCAAAGACCTAGGAATCATTGAACAGTGCCAAACTGCTATTTCTGAATGGCTAAAACCTGTAGGCTTAGAAATAAAATCTGAAAAAACTCGAATCTGCCACACGCTCAAATCTACTGAGTATGATGGTAAAACAGAAAAACCAGGGTTCGACTTTCTAGGATTCAATATCAGGCAACATCCAGTAGGAAAATATAAATCTGGGAAAACAGGCGGGGCAGCAAGCCGATTAATCGGACATAAAACCCACATAAAACCCAGCCATAAAGCAGTTAAAGCCCATACAGAAGTGATTAAAGGTGTAATCAAACAACATAGAACAGCACCTCAGTCAGCCCTGATAAAACATCTAAACCCGATTATTCGGGGATGGTCAAATTACTACTCAGCGGTAGTCTCAGCAGAGACCTTCAATAAGCTAGACCTCATAATCTGGTTAATGTTACGGGCATGGACAGCATCAAGATGCAAAGGGGTGAACTACGAAAAGCTGAGGAACTATTTCAGACATGGAACGGTTAAACTTAGCAATGGGAATGAAAGACAGGAATCTTGGTTATTCCAGACCAAAGAAGGACTCCAATTATGGAAACATAACTGGACCCCAATTGTCAGACACACCTTAATACGCCCCGACGCAACACCATACGATGGAAATTGGACTTACTGGGCAACCAGGAGAGGACAAGCAATCGATACGCCAAATAAGGTAGCAAAACTACTTAAAAAGCAAAAAGGCAAGTGTACCTGGTGCGGGCAATTCTTTACCCCATTAGATTTAATTGAAGTAGACCACATTGTACCTAGAAGCCAAGGCGGAAAGGATGAATACAAGAATCTTCAATTATTACATCGCCATTGTCACGATGATAAAACAGCTCTTGATGAAGAGATGATGCTGTACTCTTAACAAGGAGACGGTCAAACTAGGAGCCGTATGAGGTGAAAGTCTCATGTACGGTTCTGCTGCTGAATGGGAGGGGTAGACCGTGAGGTCTATCTCGACCCCTAATCAAGGCAGGGAACCCAAGGTCAAAACAAACCAACTCATACAAATTCCTTATAAGGAAGCCCAGAAATGGATAAGTAGAGTTAGGAAATTAGGGTAACGGCGATAGCCACCCCCAGTTTTGGGAATCACAATCTCAGGATTGAAGCGGGGAACGGAAGGCTCCGAGGTGCAACCCAACACCAGAATCGAGACCACTGCCAACCATCCATGATTAGGGAAACCGAATGTCCGGCTTGAACCATCGTAATAATGTAGTAGCGAAATAGGTTGATACGCTGCGCTCAAAAGAGTAAGGGGAAAAGTAGGGGCTTCTATTTACTACCTACACAGACCTTTAAAAGTACCCCGGTGGAAAAGACAAATCTAAAGATGGAATGCCCATATAAATGGAACGTTTTAACCCCTTTCAGGCTCTGACAATCTGGTCGAGAAAGTCAGTAGTAAAAGTGTAAGCGCAAGCCTATTAGGGGGTGAGATGTGACCAAAAGCCAACGCCCTGCTGTAACAGTAGGGATATGCTAACAGGTCACGGTTTGATTGTAAAGAAATAGAATCTAGTAGGTGTACATATGGCGATAGCGAGTTCAAAGAAAGGGTTTGGCAAAACCAGACCAATCAAGACTACGAACAACGCATGGAAGACAATCCCATGGACTAAGGTTCAACGGAAAATTTTCAAGCTCCAAAAGAGTATATTTCAAGCAGCTAAATCGGGACAAGATGCAAAAGCTAGAAGGTGGCAACGTCTATTGGTGAAATCATATTATGCCCGGCTCCTAGCAGTGAGACTGTAGGGGCGGGTTCCACGGTCAGCCATGCTTCCCAACAGTCAGCTTAATAAACCCGCCCCCCAAGCGGGTCAAGGCAAGAAGACAGCTGGGGTTGATGGAGTAAGAGTAGTCTCTCCAAGACAAAGGTTTGAACTGGTCAAGAACATTAAGGGAAACCTCAAAGCAAAACCACTGCGACGGGTTTGGATTCCAAAACCTGGTAGGGATGAAAAAAGCTGGAATAGGAATACCCACAATCCAAGATAGAGCAAGGCAAGCCTTGGTTAAGTCGACTCTCGAACCAGAATGGGAATCGAGATTTGAAGGCACAAGCTACGGGTTCCGTCCAGGACGGTCAGCCCATGACGCAATTAGCAGAATTTATGTTGCAATTAATAAAGAACAATACTACGTTCTTGATGCGGATATAGCGAAATGCTCTTACCGTGAACCATGAATACCTACTGTCCAAAATTCATTGTCCAAGCCGCCTAAAAAGAGACCTGAAACAATGGCTCAAAGCGGGAGTGCTAGATAACGGTGTATTCGAGGATACAGAAGCAGGGACACCTCAAGGAGGGGTAATAAGTCCAATACTCGCTAACATCGCACTGTTGGGGATGATTAGGTTAATTGAAAAACTGTACCCTAAGAAAACAGACAATCGCCCGTATGCGAATGTCATAAGATACGCCGATGATTTTGTGGTCATCTCAAAAGACCTAGGAATCATTGAACAGTGCCAAACTGCAATCACCGAATGGTTAAAACCTGTAGGCTTAGAAATAAAACCTGAAAAAACTCGAATCTGCCACACGCTCAAATCTATCGAGTATGATGGTAAAACAGAAAAACCAGGGTTCGACTTTCTAGGATTCAATATCAGGCAACATCCAGTAGGAAAATATAAATCTGGGAAAACAGGCGGGGCAGCAAGCCGATTAATCGGACATAAAACCCACATAAAACCCAGCCATAAAGCAGTTAAAGCCCATACAGAAGTGATTAAAGGTGTAATCAAACAACATAGAACAGCACCTCAGTCAGCCCTGATAAAACATCTAAACCCGATTATTCGGGGATGGTCAAATTACTACTCAGCGGTAGTCTCAGCAGAGACCTTCAATAAGCTAGACCTCATAATCTGGTTAATGTTACGGGCATGGACAGCATCAAGATGCAAAGGGGTGAACTACGAAAAGCTGAGGAACTATTTCAGACATGGAACGGTTAAACTTAGCAATGGGAATGAAAGACAGGAATCTTGGTTATTCCAGACCAAAGAAGGATTCCAATTATGGAAACATAACTGGACCCCAATTGTCAGACACACCTTAATACGCCCCGACGCAACACCATACGATGGAAATTGGACTTACTGGGCAACCAGGAGAGGACAAGCAATCGATACGCCAAATAAGGTAGCAAAACTACTTAAAAAGCAAAAAGGCAAGTGTACCTGGTGCGGGCAATTCTTTACCCCATTAGATTTAATTGAAGTAGACCACATTGTACCTAGAAGCCAAGGCGGAAAGGATGAATACAAGAATCTTCAATTATTACATCGCCATTGTCACGATGATAAAACAGCTCTTGATGAAGAGATGATGCTGTACTCTTAACAAGGAGACGGTCAAACTAGGAGCCGTATGAGGTGAAAGTCTCATGTACGGTTCTGCTGCTGAATGGGAGGGGTAGACCGTGAGGTCTATCTCGACCCCTAATAATCAAAAGTGACTCAGTATTATCGGAACCGATAAGAATGCTTGGGACATCGAGAGCAGGCAATACATAGAACAGATAGAAGGCTACAGGGCCTTTATCCCCAATCCACTGCCACCTACCCCTGAGATTATGATGGATCCGGAAATGTGGAATTTGCTATCTCAAGCCGATCGTGCATTGGGTCGTTTAGATGGTGCAACTGATGCTCTCCCCAACCCCGATTTATTTGTATTTATGTACGTTCGTAAAGAAGCAGTTTTATCGAGTCAAATTGAGGGTACGCAAGCCTCTTTGATAGATGTTCTAGGTGCGAGACGTTCAGGCATGAAATAGGGTTGAAATACCTGAAATAACCGCCTGGTGGGGACTTCAACCCCTTGATTGAATATAAGGAGCGCACTCCTGACCATCCTCATAACTGTTTATATGTCCCAACATTCGGTATAGAAATATACCAAATAAGACAGGGAACCCCAGGTCAAAACGAACTAACTCATACAAATTCCTTATAGGAAGCCCATAAATGGATAAGTAAAGCTATGAAGTCAGGGTAACGGCGATAGCCACCCCCAATTTCAGGAATCACAACCCTGGGACTGAAGCGGGGAACGGAAGGCGTGAGGGAAAACCTATTCCCAAAAAAGTTCGACCACTGCCAACCATCCATGATTAGGGAAACCGAATGTCCGTCTTGAACCATCGTAAGTATCAGGTAGCGAAACAGGTTGATACGCTGCACTCAAAAGAGCATGGGGAAAAGTAGGGGTTTTTTGACACCACCTACACAGACCTTTAAAAGTACCCCGGTGGACAGGACAAATCTAAAGATGGAATGCCCATATAAATGGAACGTTGTAACCCCTTTCAGGCTCTGACAATCTGGTCGAGAAAGTCAGTAGTGAAAGTGTAAGCGTAAGCCTATTAGGGGGTGAGATGTGACCAAAAGCCAACGCCCTGTCGTAATGGCAGGGATATGCTGACAGGTCACGGTTTGATTGTAAAGAAATAGAGCCTAGTAGGTGTACAAATGGCGATAGCGAGTTTAAAGAAAGGGTTTGGGAAACCAAAACCAATCAAGACTACGAACAACGCATGGAAGGCAGTCCCATGGACTAAGGTTCAACGGAAAGTTTTCAAGCTCCAAAAGAGTATATTTCAAGCAGCTAAATCGGGACAAAATGCTAAGGCACGAAGGTGGCAACGTCTATTGGTGAAATCATATTATGCCCGGCTCTTAGCAGTGCGGCTGTAGGGGCGGGTTCCACGGTCAGCCATGCTTCCCAACAGTCAGCTTAATAAACCCGCCCCCCAAGATAACCAAGGCAAGAAGACAGCCGGTGTTGATGGAGTAAGAGTAATCTCTCCAAGACAAAGGTTTGAACTGGTCAAGAACATTAAGGGAAATCTCAAAGCAAAACCACTGCGACGGGTGTGGATTCCAAAACCTGGTAGGGATGAAAAAAGCTGGAATAGGAATACCCACAATCCAAGATAGAGCAAGGCAAGCCTTGGTTAAGTCGGCTCTCGAACCAGAATGGGAATCGAGATTTGAAGGCACAAGCTACGGGTTCCGTCCAGGACGGTCAGCCCATGACGCAATTAGCAGAATTTACACTGCCATAAATCAAGGACAATATTATGTTCTTGATGCCGATATAGCAAAATGCTCTTACCGTGAACCATGAATACCTACTGTCCAAAATTCATTGTCCAAGCCGCCTAAAAAGAGACCTGAAACAATGGCTAAAAGCGGGAGTGCTAGACAACGGTGTATTCGAGGATACAAAAACAGGGACACCCCAGGGAGGGGTAATAAGTCCAATACTCGCCAACATCGCACTGTTGGGAATGGGAAGGTTAATAGGAAAAATGTATCCCAAAAACAACAAACCATATACCATGGCAATAAGATATGCCGATGATTTTGTAGTCATATCCAAAGACTTAGGAATCATTGAACAGTGCAAAACTGCTATCTCTGAATGGCTAAAGCCTATTGGATTAGAGATTAAACCTGAAAAAACTCGAATCTGCAATACACTCAAATCTATTGAGTATAATGGCAAAACAGAGGAACCCGGATTTGATTTCTTAGGTTTCAAGATTAGGCAATATCCCGTAGGAAAATACAGAACTGGGATGACTCCACATGGGAAACCATTAGGACATAAAACTCATATAAAACCCAGTCAAAAAGCAGTTGCCCACACAGAAGCGATAAAAGGTGTAATCAAACAATATAAAACAGCACCTCAGTCAGCCCTGATTAACAAACTGAACCCAATTATTCGGGGATGGTCAAACTATTATTCAGCGGTAGTCTCAACAGAGACCTTCAACAAGCTAGACTTCATAATCTGGCAAATGTTAAGGGCATGGACAGTATCGAGATGCGGAAAGGCAAGTTACGAAAAGCTAAGTAATTATTTCAGACATGAAACAATTAAACTTAGCAATGGGAAAGAAAGACACGAAAATTGGATGTTTCAAACCAAAGATGGATTTCGACTGTGGAAACATAATTGGACTCCGATTGTCAGACACACCCTAATACGCCCTGACGCAACGCCATACGACGGAAATTGGACTTACTGGGCAACCAGGAAAGGACAAGCAATCGATACGCCAAATAGGGTAGCAAAACTACTTAAAAAGCAAAAAGGCAAGTGTACCTGGTGCGGGCAATTCTTTACCCCATCAGATATAATTGAAGTAGACCACACTGAACCTAGAAGCCAAGGCGGAAAGGATGAATACAAGAATCTTCAATTATTACATCACCATTGTCACGATGATAAAACAGCTCTTGATGAAGAGATGATGCTGTACTCTTAACAAGGAGACAGTCAAACTAGGAGCCGTATGAGGTAAAAGTCTCATGTACGGTTCTCAATGGGAGGGATAGACCTCACGGTCTATCTCGACCCCTAATAGTTTGAATCTCAAGCTATAGAAGCGGATCATCCTAAAGACGTTGCTGAGGTCGTAAACTATGTTTCTGCAATTAATTATGGTTTAGAACGTCTTGAGGAGCTGCCTGTATGTTTGCGATTAATTCGAGAAATTCATCAAAAGCTATCGGGTAATGCAATTGCATTGCTTGAAAGTCTTTACTTTAGACCAATTTTTACGGTGGAACACGCTCAATCGGTTACAAGTTTGACATACCCTAACGCCAACACTTTGATTAAAGATCTTAGCGCTATAGGTCTTCTGCAAGAAATTACTGGACAAAAACGCAATCGGGCATTTTCTTACGCACCATATTTGGCAGTTTTCCAAGATCCCTAAAAACAAGTAAAACCTAACAATGGCTAAATCCACGCCCAAATCTACCACTGATGAAGATTTAGAACTGTTGGCACAGTTGGGGATAGATATCGCCCCGGAAGCGACTCGCGAATATTCCCCTAGAGAAGAACGGATTATCGCGCTCGTTTGAGGAAATTGATCGCTTTGTTGCCGAAAAAGGTAGACTTCCTCAACTTATGGGCGATCGGGATATTGAGGCGATCGCCAAAATCCAGGACGACATATTGAGCAATTCCAATATGAGTGGGAAACCGCCAGTCTTATTAGAGTATCATAACACATTTTAGCAATCAAGGGCTATTGCGTTTTCGCACCGGATATTTCCCAATGGATTTTGGGAGCAGGTCAAGTTTAGTATTTTAACAGGAGTAGGGTGGGCAGTGTCCATCCTAACAATCGCTCAAGTTTTCAGCCCTGTTATTATGTTGCACTGGTTGCTCTATTTTAGCCTACTGCATAATCGCTCATTTCTCGCATAAAATGCGGGTAAAATCCTAGCACAATATCTTGCTTGGGGACACCCAAGTTGACTAAATCTTCCGCCACATCATGCTCCGTTGAATTGCAAAAAATCCAAATTTTCTCATTGCGGATATCTAAATGGATGACACCCTGATGAATCCAGCGCTGATGGTACAACCAAAATGGACAATTTGATAATGATTTCGTTGGGTATCAAAAATAGTCTCAACCTCAATCTCCCCATAGGCTGGCTTACTTTGGGCATATTCAATCAACAATTATTGCACAATTTGCTGATAGGTCTTTAATTTATCTGTCACTCCTTCCATAGCACAATTCGCTCCAATTCAATATCATAAATAATCAGTTTTACCGAATTTTCTTGCACCATTGAGGCTGGAAATTCTCGTTGAAAGAAAGTCTGATAGACTAAATTAGGGATAGCCAGATAAAGAATGCGATCGGGGTCTTCACAGCCTAAAGCAGCCCGATAGTTAATGAACTGCCCCAAGGCTGTATGAAACTCTGAAATTGCCGATGCCCTCGCCAAAAAACTTTTGACTTCCACCGCAGCCATAATAAACGATCGCATAAACCTGATGCTATCCAAACTTATTATACCAAACTATCATCGCGCCTAGGAGTTTGAACCTCTGAGGGGCTGGAATGACTGGGGTAAGAGGGGATTCAGAAATTGGACGCAATTTGATGAATCAGTCACCCGCCTAGAGGTGAACTGCAATGGAAACTCCCCAGGAATTAGACACAGGGGGAACTCCAAAATACACAAGTTATGCTATAATTAGTTCCCAAACATGAACCTGAGTTGGGTAGGCAGGCTATGATATTTATTAACCCCAAAACGGACTACGCTTTTACAAAAATCTTTGGTTCGGCACAAAGCAAGAACATCTTAATCAGTTTTCTCAATGGTTGGGTCTATGAGGGAAATTCCACTATTGAAGACTTGGAAATCATTAAGCCAAATTTGCCCCCGCAACTGGAAGGGTTAAAAGATACCTATCTCGATGTTAAAGCGCACTTGAATGACGGCACATTGGTGATTATTCAAATTCAGGTTTTGAATGTGCAGTTTTCTGGGAAGCGGGTTTTATTTAATGCGGCGAAAAACTATGCGTTTCAACTGGAACGGAGACGACAAGCATATCGAGACCTAAAACCTGTGATTGCTTTAACCTTGACCGACTTTGATATGTTCCCCGGACAAAATCAATTGATTTCCCGGTTTGTCTATCGCGAGAAGTCTGAGGGCTGGTACTACCCAGATAATGGGATGGAGTTAGTCTTTGTGGAATTGCCGAAGTTTACCAAAGAACTCAACGAACTGGAAACCCTGACGGATAAATGGATTTATTTTATGAAATTTGCCTGATCGCTCACTTCGATTCCTGAAAACATGGATGATATCGCCGAACTAAATCAAGCGTTTGAGATTGCCAATCAAGCGGGATTAACCCTAGAAGAATTAGAAGAGTTAGATCGGCGGGAAATGTTTATTTATGACCAACAGGGTGCGATCGCATTGGGACTACAACAAGGGCGACAACAAGGGCTTGAAGAAAGGCGACAACAAGGCATTGAACAGGCAAAACGTGAGACGGCTCGCAATTTATTGGGTCAACTGAATGATGAGGCGATCGCCCAAGCTACTGGATTAAGTTTAGAGGAAATTGCCACTTTACGGGAAGAGAGGTTTAGTGATTAGCTAAAGTTGAGAAAGAACCCCAGTCTTTTGGATTTGTGACCATGAATGCTGTTGAAATCGAGGAAGCAGTTTCCCAACTCGCGGAAGCACCTTTTGACCCGGAAGCCTTCCCCTATAGCTTCCTGGAAGCCTTTGGGAATAAGGCGACCACCATCAAGCGCCTGAAAAGCGATCGCCACAGCACCAATCAATCGGATTTACCGGGTGGGGTACTTCAGCGCAATAATATCCATTTGCAGGTTTGCCGAGAAGGGGAAGTCACCGCCACCCTGACCGCTTTGCGCGAGAGTCCCGCTACCACTCGCTACAAGGTTAAGTTTATTTTGGCGACGGACGGCCAAAGTTTGGAGGCGGAAAGTCTGGGGGATGGGGAAATGGTGGCCTGTAATTACCCAGACTTTGCGAACCATTTCGGCTTTTTCCTGCCTTTGGCGGGGATTACCACGGTGCGGCAAATCCGCGAGAATGCCTTTGATATCAAAGCAACAGGTCGCCTCAATCGACTGTATGTGGAGTTACTCAAGCTGAATCCAGACTGGGATAAAGCGGAAGGTCGCGAGAAGTTTAACCATTTCATGGCGCGGCTGATTTTCTGCTTTTTTGCGGAAGATACCAACATTTTCCACAGTGAGAAGTTATTTACAAATGCGATCGCCCAGATGAGTGCCGCCGATGCTGCCAATACCGATGAGGTGCTATCGGAGCTATTTCGGGCGATGGCGACCCCCCACAACCAGCGAGAAGCGGCCGGGATTCGCAATTGGGCGAATGTGTTTCCTTATGTGAATGGGGGGCTATTTTCGGGCAGTGTGGAGGTGGCGCGTTTTAACAAAATTGCCCGGTCTTATTTGCTCCATGTCGGGAATTTGGACTGGAAAAAAATCAACCCCGATATTTTTGGCTCCATGATTCAGGCGGTGGCTGATGAGGAGGAGCGCGGCGCTTTGGGGATGCACTATACCAGTGTTCCCAATATCCTCAAGGTGCTTAATCCCTTGTTTTTGGATGATTTGCGATCGCAGTTGGAGGCGGCTGGGGAGAATCGCCGCAAGTTGTTGAATTTGCGCCAACGCCTCGCCAAAATTCGCGTCTTTGACCCGGCTTGTGGGTCCGGGAATTTTCTGGTGATTGCTTATAAGGAAATGCGGAAAATTGAGGCGGAAATTAAGCGTCTATATAGCCTATAACCCCTATTCTACCGTTACTTAGGTATTACTCAAAACCATAACAGAGTAACAAGTGAGTAAAAAATGAGTAACGCTACTGATACCCCTACAGTAGGGGGAAAGGGCAACTACGATGAGAGTTACGCTAGATTCTTGAAAGCCTATCAAGACTTTCAAGGGGAATGTCCCAAAGGAGTGACACTCAAACTACAAAAGTCCGGGGCTAGGTACAACCTACTATTGCAGTTTAAGCAACCACCTACCGGGAAACGGCTACCCAAGACAGCTAATCTTGAGTGTACACCTCAAGGGGTGATAGACGGGGTTAAGAAAGCTAAACTGGTATCAGAAGCCCTAGGGACTATCACTAGCGCTAGTGAATTTTGGGATTGGTACGATAAAACCATCCTAGGGAAAAATCAGATTGAGGATAATCTGATAACCTATCGGGACATCTTTAAACAAATTGAGGATGAGTATTTTGCGGGTTACAACCGCAACACAGGAAGGAAACGTTCCCGCGATATCGCTAGCGACTTAGCATCTTACGAGGCTACTAAAGGAGTATATTTCAAGTTGTTTCCTAACTGGGATGAATACCCTAGCTGGGAGAGTTTTAAGGCTATGCTATATATTCCCTTGCAGAATGGAGAACAATTAGTAGGTTCCAAAACATTTAAAGAACGTTACTACATCTTAAAAGCCATAGCTGAGAAATCACCTAACAAAGACCATTTACTCAAACAGCTTGAGCCTATTAACCCCAAACAAACGCAATTCAAAAAGAAACAGCGTATAGGCATTAATGCCTTTAAAGATTGGTGGTATAGCGCTAAACAGGAAGCCTATACCATTAAAAACCCTAATCAGCAATCATCCCGACATAGTTGGTTGTGGGTTGCTGGTATGGCAGTAATGTATGGGTTAAGCCTACCGAGATAGCTGCGGCCGTTAATCTAACTAAGCCATTTGTAACGGATGATGGTATCACTATCAAAGCACTGTCAGACCCCGATAATCAAGACAATTACTTGGTATTAGGAGATTACACTTACTTTACTGACTCAGAAGGTCGGAAAGTGAGTATCAAAACAGGGGGAAGGATTGTAGCTCCAATTCCCAGCCCTGAAATGTTTGAGTTCCTAGAATTGAAACGACCGTTATTGCCAGAATATAGCCCGAAAAAAGGCGTTCAACCCAAAACCATAATCGGAGGCTTTGACAAAAAGTTTACCAACACAATTTTCTGTATGAAATGCCCGGTAACCCAGAAATATGCTTTTCGTAGACTGTACAACCTGTTAGGTGAAAAGTATGGACTACCCATCGAGTTGAGAGCTAGACTTATGGGTCATAGCGCAATCGTTAATGCGAGTAACTATAAAACACAAGGGATTGACGCTACCTTAGAAGTTCTCGATGGATGCTCTAAGTTACCTATACCATTGGATGTAGCCATAGAACGGTTAACAGCGTTAGGGTTTGATATTGACACTCCAGAAGCTAAGGCATTTCTCGGAGTTATCTATCAGATAGATTAATCTAATCGTCAACCTTTCATAAATTAACACCCCTAGATTAAACCCCTAGGGGTTATTTTATGACTACAGATTGATGGATCCTGTTATGGTTTTGAGTAATACCTAAGTAACGGTAGAATAGGGGTTATAGGCTATATAGACGCTTAATTTCCGTCGAGTAGCGTTAACTATAAACCTTTATCCTGACAGCGATAGCGGGTTATTACTCAACCCAATAACTATGCCTAGTTACTCAAATATTACTCACAATCTAGTCCTAGCACAGGAAAATAATTCTGTCAACGGTTGATTACTCAGTCAACAAGCACAACTTAATCAATCTGTCAAATGCCTACTATCTCCCCCTAACCAAACACCGATAGGGTAACTCTCTCGTGATACCCGTCAATGGCAAGCCTATCGGTTCGTTCCTCACCATTGACTGCTATCACATCGGTCGTTTCCCCAATAGTGCTTGTTTCGGTTAGGGGGAGGGTATGGGTTCAATTTTGCAGGGTATTACCTAAAGCTACCAGTGCTAATAATAGGACGGTAATGAGTGCGATCGCAGTGGGATTTATCTATGGCTCAAAGTCAACACGATAGCCGTAGGTAGCCGTAGGGGGAACCCACTAGGTTATCAATGTACAACGATACTCCTATCAATGTACAAAGATATCAGACCGCCTACCTGGTTCCCTGTGGGAGTCAGATTATTGGTGAAATATTGAGGAGCCTACTCACTACCAACAAAATGCGATCGCATAATCTAAACTATCTCCTACCGGAACCAACCCGATACCCCTAAACAACTTTTCAACTGGTAACTTGTTTCGTCATCTCTCGCTGATACCTACATAATCCTAGAGAATTGATTCCCCATCGAAACCGATACCTACATACCGCTAGACAAGTCTCCAATTTTTGGTGGTAATCATCCCAGGCGGAACCCAGTACCCCTAATAAAGCACTAAGCCAAAATCTTAACCCGTCTATTGTAGGTAAACTAGGGGTGAGCATTCATATAAATGATTTACAGCCTGTTGCAACAGGCCGTAAACAAAAAATACACGCATCCCCTACAGTCAGAAACCATAGGGGCCATTTAAGTTATTGGGGTAGGGGTTATCTGTTAGGGTTTAGGGTTTTCTCCAACCATCATCATCAATATCATCTCTGTTAATTGGAAGAGGGGGTGATTGCTTTTTATCTTCTAACGGTTTTTTACAAACTGTTGATGGCATAAAATCATTAACATATCTAATCAAATAATTTAGTCTATTTTGGATACCGTCTAACCTATTCTCAATAAGTAAGTTTCCTGTATGCGTAACGAACATACTGATAATAATTGCGACAATAATTAATCCTAGCTCAACTATTATTAAGTTCATTTATATTAATTTCCAAAAATGAAGTGTAAACCATTTAATCCTTTCTAGTGGAGAAAATGAAGCGTAAAAATTGCTGTACGGCGGTGATTCAATTATTTGATATTCATTAAGCCATATAGTCTCTTTTTTAACCATCATATTCTGCTTCACATCATTGTAGGCATAGAATTTAAGCCACCCTGCCATTTTCCAGTACACGGGTACACTGTCAGCGTCAAATAATATCCTAACAAATTTACAGCCAGAAATGTCAGGTAATTTTTTAGTACCGTGTAGAGTACTATCATCTTCTATCCTAAAATTAAATTCATAAACCTTAAACCAGTTACTCTCTGATATATTAAGTGCATTAGGCATTATCTGTTAATTTATTGTTGAGTGTTTAGCATATTTTCTAATTTGTCGATTTTTTCTGATAATTCCTGAATTGCCGCAATCACTAATGGTATCAGTTTATCATACATGATTGTTAAGTAATCTATTTTTTTGTCGTCAACTTCAGGACTATCTGTATGGTCATTTTTAATCACTTCAACTGCGTTAGGATATATATTTTGTACTTCTTGAGCAATTAAACCAAATTGTTCTGTACTTGGATTAAAGCCATGAAATGCTGCAAGTTCATTATACTTAAACCACGTGACTGTCAATGCGTTAATTTCGCTTAACCCTAGAGTTGGTTTTGATAAAAGTGTTTTGAATTTAAGATCAGAGCTACCTTTAACGTAGTCTCCATTATCGTTAATATAAGATACATTTGTGCCTCCTACTCTAAATCTAGTATGTACTCCAGATGATGAAAGAGTTGAGCTCTTTATAAAATATGTCTGCCCGTTATATAATTGTATTGAATATCTATTGTCAGGAGCACCTCGCCAAACATCGCTTTGATGAAAATTAATACCATGATATATAAATACTCTAGGATTATTATCTGCTTCTAATTCCATAGAATAATTCCCCTGATAAGAAAACGCCCAGCTATTTCCTCCAACTCTACTATTTAGTACTAAATTTGCCGAACCAGCACTAGAGCCTATCCGGCGGATGTCAAACCCCCTCCAAACATTAAAATCAATAAGCATATTTCCATCAGGAAAACTTTCATTAGTTGCAAAAGTTACTGGATTATTTGTTATGTTAAATGTTTTAATTCCTGTTAAAGTTTGATTACCTGTAGTTCTAACTACAGTTGAATCTACATTAATTGTTCTATTAGCTGCTAAAGTTCCTCCTCCGGATCAACCATCACCTGCAGTTAATGTAATATTTGAATGTGTGTGCGTTGTGGGAGTCCTAGCGTTAGATAATCTACTATCATTACCTTGACAGGCTGTGTTTGCTGTAGTGCCATAAGCAACCGCCCATGGGCAGTACTCCCATTAAAATTATTTCCAGTTAATCCCGTACCATTTGTTAATGTATTAGGAGTATTGGCAGTTATTGTTATATTGGCACTACCATTAAACGAAGTCCCATTAATTGTTCTAGCAGTTTGAAGTGCTGTTGCTGTTCCGGCGTTTCCACTTATTGACCCGGTAATTAATGAATTAAATGTTTTAACTCCTGTCCATGTCTGATTCCCAGTTGTAATTATCCCTGAATTAGTTGCACTAGCTGTAGGTAAAGTAACATTAGTTCCTGTTGATGATGTAACTACAGGACCTGCTGTTGTTCCTGCTGTTACTCCTAAATTAGTTGCTACATTTACTTGTGCGCCTGCCGCAATCCCATCCAGCTTGGTTTTATCTGCCCCCGTCATTAGACCCGCAAGCGCAGTCGTGGCACCAGGTAATACAGCATTAGTACCATCAGAACTGTTAACGGTTAACGTATTGCTTGTAGTGCTTGTAGAGAGGTTGGTGGATACGTTTGGGGCGGTGTTTCTAAACTCAGTTCCTACTAAAGTTAAGCCAGTTCCCGCAGAATAGGTTGTATTAGGAGGTGTTACCCAAACACCATCGCCGCGTAAATAGTTAGATGTACTACCATTTGTATCAATGGCAGCAACATTACCTGAATCTGTTATTTGGGATAAGGTATGTGTATGGCTAGTTGGCGTTCTAGCATTTGATAATCTGACATCGTTACCTTCTGTAACAGTTCCAGTAGTTGTTCCAAAATTTTTGTTAAACGCTGTATTTTTGGTAAAAGTAGGCTCTTTACCGTCTAATGTACTTTGAAGTCCTGTAACATTAGCAATGGTATGTGTATGACTTGAAGGAGTAAACGTTGTCGGTTTTGACGTTATTTCAGTCCAGCTATGGGAATGAGTAGATGGGGGGAAAGTGCCAGGTTTATTAATAATATTATTCCAAATTAACTCAGTTAATTTGACTAAATTAGTATTGGAGTCAATAACTGCTTGTATCCGTTCATTAGTTAAATACAGATTAACTTCACCTTCTGGCAAGTCATCGGTTGATTGCCCAAACTTACTAGAGTAAATGTTGAAATTAGTCATAACTGCCTCTATATTGAGTAATCAAATAAATGGCTAATAACTTAATACTAGCCATTCATTTGATGATTACATATTGATATATTCGATAATTGTAACGCTGATACTAGCGCTAGATTCTGCTATCGCCTGTAACTCAGTTCTACCCCACGTTATTGAGATGGTATCACCTGGCTTAACCGAAAATGCAGCGTCTGACACGCTATCACCTGTAGGGTCAAATATTAGATGTACATTGGTATTTGACCGATTCTTTACAAACACCGTTCTACCGTTACTGGTAGCATTGATAGGCACAACTTCCGTGATAGTGTTAGCAGTCAAACTTATCGCGGTAGTTTCGGGAGTTCCCGGTATTTTACTGCTCATATTTAGAGTGTCTAAATTGACAATAGAACTGTAAACTGAGAAACTCATAATAAACTCCTAAATCAAAGTAAAATTTACCAATTTATTATTTGTTCTAATCCAACAATATTGGTTACGCTATCCTCAGTTATAGCATAGATAGAAGCTGTTGATTTTAGTTCATCATCCCACCCAGCGTTAGGAGGTAAATATAGGCATTGATAAGGTACACAGTTACTGATATCACCGTGACAAAACCATACCCCTACAGAACCTACGTTTTGTAAGTGCAACCTATACCGATTAATATTTGAGGGTCTAACTAACGTGGGGGTATTGCCTATTGTCACCCCAAAATTTTCGGGTTGTGTCAATGTAGGGGTTTGAGGAACTGTATCGAGTTGATATTCAGCCATGCCCAAAATATTAATAGAATCATTGTTATGTAACTGAGTTAAACACCTAGCTTTAACTATTGAGTTGCTATCAATTGCTAAACCTTCGTTTTGATTAGTGATTAATTCAATTAACAGGTTTTCGGTGTGAATGCCTCCATAATATGGCAATTTGACAATCCCTAAATTTAACCCGTTTTCTGTTGCCATATTCCCATAAAATATCTGTAAATCTACCGCTCCCTGCAACACTTCCTGTTTTTTTCCCACCGTTGGTAATAGCTATCTTCCGGGTAAATTTTGGGGATTTGTGATTGTGCAATATTAGGGATATAACACCTAGCGTTTAACGATGATATATAGCTGTAAATACCGATATCATATTTATATCTTTCTGTTATTAATGATTCTAAAATAGTCCCGTTAAATAACTCTATGGCGTTACTCCAGTTAGCAGCGTTTATATTAGCCGTGATATTTTTAACACCTCTCACCATTTTAACCACCTATTAATAAATTATTTTTTAGTATAATATTACTACTTTAATGTGATTATTTAAATGGTTAGAAACACAATTAACCCATGGGACCCAGACCCTACCGCTAGAATGCGAGACCCAGACCCTACTACTAGAATATGGGACCCAGACCCTACTAGGGAGCCACAAGGTAGGAAATCGTTTGGTGGTGCTAGTCAAGACCATCGTAGGGAGCCACCAAAGAGAGATGAACCAAAGGGAGGAAAAAACCTAGGGGAAAGGGTGGCGCTGGTAGAGGTTTTGGCGGTCCTAATAGCGGTGACGAGGTAGATGATAATAAAGGTAGAAGTTCAGATAATCAAGGCGATAACGCAAGCTATTTAGATGAATTAATCGAGGAAACCACAACTGTTAAAGATGATTGTTATTATTTATTGCCCTATGCCCATCCTCGTTATGGAGAAAGTTCAGGTTACCAATCATATAACATATTGTCGGGATACGGTAATTTTGATAGGTTTGAAAAAAACGATTTTCAAACATCATTACATAAATCAAAAGATGGCGTTAGCTATACTTGGGAAGCAAGTTATGAGTATAGTAAGGTATATCGAGACTCAAGCTATCCACCAACTTTTATTAACTTAAGCCAGTTTGGGCATGGAACTTTACTACCTCGGCGGTGGCGGCGAGAATCGGAAACAATAATATGGGAGTCAATGACATCACATAATGTTATTTGTGAGTTTGAGGAACTTCATCCTGTAAATTATTATATAGAAGGAGATTACATTGAAGGCGATAATTTAAATGCGGGTCATAATCTAACCGCTATATATATTCGTGGTAAATATTTACAGACTTTTTTAAGCCTGCATACAAACCCCTGGGCTAAAATGGCTTACACGACGTATTGGTTTCTCCTTGGGAACAGAGTGACGATTGACCGCAAAACATTTGATATTGGTTGGTCATGGATGGGTGCGTCTAGATATGGCTATAAAAATAGATACTATACTTTTAAGCAAGGAACAATGAGTGCCTTAGAAAGAGCGTTTTGGGGTTTTGGAATATTCCCGTGTAAACTACAATCGCTTAATTACAATACTTGGTCAGGTTTATATGTTTATGACCCTATATGTGAAATAGAATACACTAGAAGAAAAAGAGTAACAATACCAGACATGAATGAAGAATGCTGTGGAATGATTAGAAGGATTTACGAGTTCCTAGACCCTGAATCCTTTCCGGCTGAAATGCCTGAAAAAATAACGGTTAATGCTAATAATCCAGAAAACAGAATTAAACGAATAAACACATTGCCAGAGTGGTTAATGTATCGATTCGATATTGATGACGAAAGATGGGGTGAGTTTGAAGTTAAAGTCGAGATTAATGACGTAAATTTGATGACCAAAGAACAGGAACACGCGGAAATCAAATTGCCTAACTTAGCTGAATCAATTGCTGAAATATTCGGGATGGTAATGGAAATTGCCATCTCTCATCAGGTTACACAAAACGCTGTTTTAACCTGTTTACATGAAGCAGGTTTGGCGCATTCAGCAGCCTTTAAAGCTGGTAGGGAAGTCTCGGAAATATTAGACTATTTAGGATTTGAAACCGAGGAAAAATACGAGAAACTAAAAACAGCGTTTACTCCAGAGGCTGATAATTTTGAGGAACTACTAGAACCTAATGAAAGTAAAGTTAAAATCACTAATCAAAAGAACGCGAAAGAAACACTACAGACAGCCTTAAATCAAATAAAGGAAATATTCTCAATAGTTAGAGCGCAAGGTACTTTACAAGTTAATGGTAATGACCCGTCAAAAGACATATTAGCCGATTTAACTAGGTTATATGATTCAATGAAAAAACAAGACGAGATTAGAGAGCAAGAGACTAATAAAGTACAAGAATTATTGAAAAAAGACTTTCCTGATATCAAGATAGAAACCGAATTGATTGACGGCGATAACCCACTAAGAGGGACTTTGTAATGGTTGCCAGAAGTGCAAGAATGCTAAGGAGTACTCGTAGCTTGTCTAGCCGTCAAACCCGTAGCAGTATAGGTAGGAATGGCGTTAGACAAGTTAATTTAGCTCAGAGAACATCTACTCAAGAGATGGGTTGGTTTGGCAAGCTATGGGCAAAAATAACTGGTAAAGTAGTTGAATGGGGCAAAAGTTTTGGAGGTTGGTTATGGGAAGGAATTACTAAGTTTTTATCTAACTTTAGTTTTGAGAAAGTAGCACGATTTATCACGTCTAATTGGGATAGTTTCTGGAATTTCAACTGGAATATATCAGATGAACAGATAGACAAAAATATGATGAATATTGCTAATCAATTTATTAGTACTACCGCCGGTTTTTTGGGTAATATGGCAGGTAAATTAGTTTGTGGAGTATTGCCTACCATTGGTATTGCATTTATCAACAAAGCCGCTGCTATGCACATTGCCTTAAGCAAGGGACCTGAAATGCTTATGGAAGTATCTACAGCTTTCGGCTCATACGTTAAACAGTCATTTAACATGGCTATGAAAGCCATAGCATGGCAACTGTTTAAACATGGTAGACGGGTTGTTAAAATGTTTTTAGATAAAAGTCCTTCAACACTTGCAACGGCTATTGTTTCAATGGTTCCTGGTGGTAAAGGAACGATTGAAAAGTGGGGTGACGAAAAAGGTGAAGAATGGAGTTTCGGTAAACAGAGAAGGGAAGCTAGGGAGAAATTACCAGAAAAATATGATGGAAATATTAACACCATTTGGAACCAAGACAGTTCCGAGGAATTCTGGGATGAATTCTCAGATAACTGTAAAGAAGCAATTATTTTAGTTGCTCAAGGATTAGATGAATATATTGCCTTGCAACGCATTGAGGAAAATAGACAGCAACAGTTAGTTAACGCGGTTGTAGAAAATGGTGGAGAGCGATTTAGACTAGTATCATCATTAAGAAACCTTCAAGAAAATGTAGCAAATGTGTTAGCTCAAACTGAGATATTAGGAAATAGAGATATTGGTCAATTTGTAGGGTCGGGTGATATCTCTGAAGTTCCGAATAGCAGTAATTTAAAAATTCAGTTAACCTTCATTTTGTACAATTACGAAAAACCTCCATATTGGACTAAGGAAAGACGGTCAAAACTACAAAAAACTCAAATAGAACTCCCATCAGTAGAAAGACACGAAATAACCTGGGATAAATTACAAAGGATATTTACTCAACCTAGTAAATCGGCATTTACCAAAGGCAATATCAAAGTAACCTGTAATATGCGAAATGGTAGGAAATTTTCATTTTTTGTGAATGAAAGCTCTAAATCTGACGCTGAAAGAATTTGTAAGGATTTAGTACAATTAACAAGTTCCTCAATTGTTTATCCTTTGATATTTGAGGAACGTAAAGGTTTTGGCGGTAGGGAAAATGCGAAAAGAATCAAAGAGAGCAAAATGTATATCAGTGAAGTGAAAATACTTAACTGGGAATTAATTGATAAATTTGAACAAGCCAAAATCGATATGGGAGAAAGTTCCGCTTTAGCAATGTATAAAGACCCTAGGAAGTCTAAAGTAAAAATTCCTTTACATTTTGAGAATAAACCTAGCTGGGTAGATGACGCAATCAGAACAGCTACTAGAACGTCGTTAGAAATGAAAACTGGGAGTCAGCCACCAACTACAGCTTAATGTAGTTTTCATTGAATAGAAGCTACATATATGTAGCATCTGATATATCAAATAGTTAACAGACAAATTCAGTTAATGATGCTAGGCTCTATGTATTAACTGATTAAAGGTAATGACTATGGCAAGCCCCGTAACTCTTAATGGTGCTACTCTCGAACACCAATTGTTAGAAGTTATCGAGCAAGTTCAACGTGCACAGATAAACGCAACTAGAAACCCTAATGGTGTAACGGTAGTTACAGCTTATACCCGCAACATGGCAACTGGAGCTGTGACAGTATCCCTAACAATCCCTACTGATGATGTTTTGGATGCTACTAATGGCTCTATCGATGTAGAAGCTATTGCTGTTTTTGTTGACTAGGGTTCATTAACTAGGTAGACAACAATAGTGTTAATGTCTACCTATCTAAGGTTTTGTTTGATAATTAATGAGGTTAAATTATGCCATTAAATGATGCTTACGATAAATATAAAGCAAATTTTGTTGCTAAACTAGCGGAACCGAAAGGCACTTGTATCGGCAGGAGTTTGATGGTTGAGGCTCCAGTAGACAAGACATCAAAGTATGTTATCCCAATGCCTATGTTGCTGCTTTATACGCTATCCGATAACGCCGTAACACAGGAACCCGTCCTGGTGCGAGACTTAACTATCTGGAGACCTCCCGTTAGTGGAACTACATCAACTAATGCTAATAGGCGTAATATCATACCAGGGGCTAGAGTTAGGTCATGGAAACGTATAGAGTACACAAAGATTTTTGTAGAAGCTCCTGCTTCTATGGGTGGAGTATGGAGAACATATCGCACATCAGGAACTAACGCGGGTGATAGGAAGCTAAGATTTATTGGTTTAAAAGTTCCTCAAATTTTCTCGATTAATTCCTTGCTATATGTTTTTGCTCATTACTGGAGCAAAAAAACCCGCGAGTATTAGAACCTATAACTCAATGTTTCGTATTCCGGCTGAATCTGAAATTACCCTCGATAACCTAGGAGAACTAACCACAGGTAAAACTGAAGCACCTAATCAAGTACAAGGAAACCTTAGCGCTTTACCTGAGAAAACAGGCAACAAACCATAATAACTATCTTGTTGCTAATTATATACCCGTTAAATCACAAAATAGGATTAACGAGTTTTTTGTATTGGTTATTATTTGTACATTCTATATATACTTAATGTAATACTTGATATTTTTATAAATAAGTGTAAATTGTATAATTTATGTTTATTTTTAATAAATTAATTAGATAAGATAATTTTAATTAAATACAGTGAATTCAAAAGAGCAAGGTAACTATACAGTTACAGAATCAATTGAAGGTAGCGTAACTGTAGAAAATGTAACTAATGTCAATACTAATAAAGTATTGACTCCTACAGAATACCAAGAGACGTTGAGTCGGTTTAATCAGTTTACTAAGTTTCTGGAGTTGGTTAATACTTACCTTCCTTACCCCAAAACTTCATTAATTCAATCATTGACCAACAAACTCCAAACGTCGGAGATTATCAACTCAAATACCTTTTATCTGACATATTCAGAGATTGCCACACTTAAACGAGTCACCAACGCAATCCTGACGCTATTAAAAGCAGGTGGAGTAAAGCTACCTCGTAAGGTTACGGGAGCCATACAGGATGATATTAACGCCCTCGAAGACCACCTACTGGGCTCTGAGCGTGATTTAGAGGATGAAGATAATGAAGTCAACCCATTTTCTAGTTGGTTAGATTAATCCCACACCAAAAACAAAACCGCTTATGTGTAAATTTTTTAGGGACTCTATTTTAAAAGCACATAAGCGGTAGCCACTAAGCATTAGGAAATTATAGCATGATACCACGTCATTGGTCCGAGGTTAGGCTTAACCTACGAAACATCACGTTAACCCCCTTGATGTATATCGGTCATTCCCTATATATCAAAGTTCCAATTTCAGGCGTAAAGGGGTTTACGTGGCCATCAACTTTAGTTAAAGTTTGATAAGGATTTTATTGCTTATTTTATAGGCGAAATTCTTAAAAAATTAATCCCATTACATCCTGACAAACTTGAGGAAATTTGTACAGAAGCCCTAGAGTTCTACAGAGAAGAATGGAATATATATCAAGCCGAAAACGGCGGGATAGAGAACCTGATAATCCTAATACATCTTTCGGAGTGTACCCAAAAGATGAAAAATAAATACAATGCTAGAGGACAAAAAAATAGACGGCTATTATTTTCCAAGTGCATTTGAATGTAGGGTTTATCACCTTCTACGAAAACATGATAATCAATTAATTGTTCACCCTAAAATGACATTAATTGAACATGCAAAACCTTGGAAAAATATCACCTGGATTCCAGATTTTTAGAGTCCGTTCTTTAATCGTTACATCGAAGTTAAGGGAGTATTAACTGATTCATTTAAGCTAAAAATGCAGTTATTGCAGTACCTTAATCCTGGTTTAGTCAATCAGTGTTGGTTTGTTATAAGGGGGACATCCTACCGATGGCAAGGCATCTCATTTATCAATATCGACGAGTTTAAGGGGCTTTTGAAAAACTTAGAGATTCCAAGGGTAAACAATGAATAAACTGCACTACAAGGGGTTATTTTCCATTGACGGTGAGTTAATAAACACCACCTATAACCCACACCTATTTGAGTCAGAAACCACTCAAATAGCCTACCGGATACTAACCCCTATAAAGGAACATAAAACCCAGGAAATCCTTGATTTAGCTTATTCCTATATGGGTTGTTATAGCCCTAGGGGGGACTACAGAGGTCACGCTACAGCAAGGTTGACAAATGAAGGGCAGCCTACGAGTATCAATTGTTGGTAACCCTCAATTTTGGGAGGTATGTAAAAAAATTTCAAACGTCATAATCAATCATCAAAGGATAGTTAATCATGAGTATCGGATATTACGGCAAAAAACAGGACGATAAATTTAGTTATTGCAGTGCAGTTAAGCCCGGTGAAACGGCAACCTTTCTAATTGTTGATTATGCACAATTCCGAATTAAGTCACCTCACCTATGGATATTCGGGAAAGGTGTATCAGGTGATTTTTCTAACTTCAATGATAGGGATTGGAGTTATTCCAAAGGTGATAAAGAATTAATTGCTGTACGGTTTTGTATTGAAAAATACGAGACTGAATATAACGGCAAAAAACGAGAATACACCCCTACATCTCCAGAACTCGCATTGCTTAAAATAGTCGAAAGTGACTCAATGCTTACAGACGGTTCTGTGATGTTTACAGCAACAATAAATCTAAGTCAATCATCAGTCAGACCTTCTGACAGGATATTAGAGGGAAATATCGGAGACGATAATTTAAACTCTGATATTTCTAATATCTTAGAAATTGAATGTATTAATCCATTCAATCAATCTTTCGCTACTTACTCAATCGGAGATATTGACGCTTTCATTGAATCCAAAACTAAAAATAAAGCAGGATTTAATGGAAAGGCAAAATACAAAACCTTCGAGGAAAGGTTAACAGAAGGGGCTAAGGTTTTGGATTGTGACCCTAGCTTTGAGAGTCTTTATAACAAGGTTAAACAACTTGATTCTAATGTATTAATTGCATTAATTGAATTACTGCGATTAATGTAGTCACAAATAAATCCCCCTAAATATTTAGGGGGAATAACTACCATACCATGTCAACAAGTCAAGAGCGATAAGAGGTTACTACCATGTCTGAGGACTATATTGATTATAGACTAATTAGAAGTCAGATGTCATCTGAACTAGAAGAAATAATCACAGAAGGCAACCTGGGTGAGCAATTAGAGTCTGTTTTACGGGCTGTCTGTGTTCTACCATATCCTGATATTCAGTTTCCAATTATCGCCTCGTTTATAGCGTCTCCAGTAACGTTAATGTCTACCGCTGGTATCCTGTTCCTTTGGGGGTCTAGCGGTACTGGAAAGTCACAGATAGCTACCGTAGCATCTGAACTATACAAGACAACCTCGGTGCTTGCTAATAGCACTTTCGCTTCACTGAGAAACAAGATACAACATGAACGATTTTATGACCCCCTTCAATGTGAATTTGAGAAAAATTTTATATTGGTATGGGAAGATATCACCCCTAGCTTATTAATTGAAAATGAGAATATGTTATCGCTTTTCAAGGTGTTAAACCGCAAAAATAGCCGAATAACCATCAGTAGTCAGACACCGGGAACTAACATGATTTTTAATGCTTTCGCTTTAAAGGTGATTAATTCAATACATCCATTGTGGACATTTTGGGAGTTAAACGAACTCAAAAGACGGATGTTTCCTATATGGTTTAAAAAGAGACTATGACATCAGAGGAATATAGGGGCAATGGTTACGAGTTAAGTGATTTAAACGATGTAGAGGATATTACGCTTGATAAATTATCATCTCAATTAGAAATTTTCTGGAGAAATATCGATAACTGCAATCAATACAGCAAGGTC
The DNA here is from genome assembly GCA_016745315.1 of Arthrospira sp. PCC 9108. Lineage (GTDB taxonomy): Bacteria > Cyanobacteriota > Cyanobacteriia > Cyanobacteriales > Microcoleaceae > Limnospira > Limnospira platensis. The sequence goes on along the minus strand of CP066886.1, from coordinate 6,077,498 downwards.
AAAAAACAACTACAGAAACACAAAAAAGATATCATTAACGCTAGGTTATCAAGTGAAATTATTGTCACCCATTCATTGATTTATCAATTATCTATCAATGAATCAATTAAACGCTTCAATGATTACTGGGATTTTGTTAATGAAAAAATCTTGACTATATCATCAGGTACTGAACAATTTTTAGACAGTTTTATCACTCAAGGTATTGAGGCAAAAATGAAACAAAACAACCAGGCAATTAACGCGGGATGTCCTGAGTTAACCGAGGTTGTAACTGATATCGACCCGAAAGCGTTAAAAGAAGCCATTGAGAGAGCTAAAACAGATGGATATCTTGATAGTCGCGTTAATGTTTCAGAGTTGACTAATCTAATGAAAAATAGAGGATATAATATGATTAATCAGAACGGCAAAAATGTTTGGAAACACATCATATAGGAGACCAAAAAAATGACTCAAACCAACACAAATGCCATTATAAAGGCAAGGTTTAAAACATTTAAACAAATGGTAGATAGTACAGTCTACAACGCCAACAGAGAAGACGCTAAAGAAACGTTAATTTCAATAATGAATGATTGCGAGATTGAGTTATCCTTAGCAGAAGCAAAAAAACAATTATTGCTCAAACAGCTTAATTATATTAAGCATTTACTAACCAAAATCGAATAATTTAAACCCGTCCGAAATGACGTTAAACTATCACAACTTAACCACTATCAAAGGATAAATCCATGTCAATCAAATTAAGTACACCCGGATTAAACGTAGTAGAATATAGCTACATGAGTAATCGATTAAATCCTAACGTTGTAGGATTACTTGACTTAGTAGAACTTGCTATCACATCTGAACAATTCGACGAAATTGTCGAATTTATTCAAATCCACAGGCATTTTTTAAACGCGGAAATCGAGTTACTCAAAGGTATTGAAGCCTTGCTTGATGCAAAAATTACAGAACACAACAATAATCAAAATCACCCCGATAATGATGATCACAAGTTCAATTAATCAATAGGAAATAAAGCCATGAATGAGTTTGAACAAGAAAAAATGATGGTTATTGCAGAAATGGCTAGGGAGATTTTTGTCAGATTAGCTGGCAATAATTTAACAGCAACTCGTGAGGATAGAATCACGATAGCAGAAATTGCTCATAATTACGCTATTGACTTTCTGGCAGTACACGAGAAATGGGTAGAATCTCAGTATCCAATTATTACTCGATTCGATTCAGACGTAATATCACCTGAATGTAACCTTAATGGTTATAACAGCGATATCCTACTGGGAGGTGATTTTCATGCCTAAGCTACTCCCAGTAGTCACACTAACAGGGTCTTACAAAGGGTTTCTGGTAGGTCATGGTAATATCTGTATCGAAGTAGGTTCTTTAGAATGGTTTAAATACCTAGAAACCCATAAATCTTTTTCAGTAGAGGTTAATGGTAAACGATTTACAGCTTGCAAAAAACTCTCAATTAATGGTTTTACCTACTGGAACCTCAAAGGGTGGGATGGTAGCGTCAATCATCACATCTACATAGGGAAATCTGACCAACTCATTGTAGACAAGCTAACAGACGTAGCGTTAGCTATGATTACTAAGTGTAAGATTAGCGGGGAGCTACCAAAACGACATTTCCTGTACTAAACCCTAACACCTAACAGCTAACTCAATAACTTAAATGGCCCCTATGGTTTCTGACTGTAGGGGTTCATTCATATTATCTGTTTTCAGTACCGAAAATACGGTATCGAAAATTATTTATATGCTTACCCCCCTAGTTTACCCACAATAAACACCCTAAGCCAAAACCTTAACCCGTCTATTAGGGGTACTGGGTTCGGCACGGGATGATTACCACCAAAAATTGGAGACTTGTCTAGCGGTATGTAGGTATCGGTTTCGATGGGGAATCAATTCTCTAGGATTATGTAGGTATCAGCGAGAGATGACGAAACAAGTCACCAGTTGAAAAGTTGTTTAGGGGTATCGCTTCAGTATGTCATAGCCAGGTTAGTCGTGATTATGCGATCGCATTTTGTTGGTAGTGAGTAGGCTCCTCAATATTTCACCAATAATCTGACTCCCACAGGGAACCAGGTAGGCGGTCTGATATCTTTGTACATTGATAGGAGTATCGTTGTACATTGATAACCTAGTGGGTTCCCCCTACGGCTACCTACGGCTATCGTGTTGACTTTGAGCCATAGATAAATCCCACTGCGATCGCACTCATTACCGTCCTATTATTAGCACTGGTAGCTTTAGGTAATACCCTGCAAAATTGAACCCATACCCTCCCCCTAACCGAAACAAGCACTATTGGGGAAACGACCGATGTGATAGCAGTCAATGGTGAGGAACGAACCGATAGGCTTGCCATTGACGGGTATCACGAGAGAGTTACCCTATCGGTGTTTGGTTAGGGGGAGATAGTAGGCATTTGACAGATTGATTAAGTTGTGCTTGTTGACTGAGTAATCAACCGTTGACAGAATTATTTTCCTGTGCTAGGACTAGATTGTGAGTAATATTTGAGTAACTAGGCATAGTTATTGGGTTGAGTAATAACCCGCTATCGCTGTCAGGATAAAGGTTTATAGTTAACGCTACTCGACGGAAATTAACCGTCGGCGGGGGAGTGCGATCGCCCTTCTCAGATTCCCTTGACCAATTTTCGGGGCATAGAAATTCGCCATTTTGCCGCAGAAATTGCCCGGTTAGCCTTGATTATTGCCGAGTATCAGTGTGATGTGTTGCATCGGGGGCCGATGTTGGCGTTGGCGGATTTTTTGCCCTTGAAGGCTGATAATTGGATTACTTGCGGCAATAATGCCTTGCGGTTGGATTGGTTGAGTCTTTGTCCGCCCACGGGAACGGGGGTAAAGGTGCAGCGGGAAGATTTGGATTTGTGGGGGGAAACGCGAGATCAGGCAGAAATTGAGTTTGAGAATGAGGGGGGAGAAACTTATATTTGTGGGAATCCGCCTTATTTGGGTTCGACTTGGCAATCGTCGGAACAAAAGGACGATTTAAAACAAATTTTTGATAGTCGGACAAAAAATTGGAAGTCTTTGGATTATGTGGCGGGTTGGTTTATGAAGGCGGCAGATTATGGCACGCCAACCAATGCGGCGGCGGCTTTTGTTTCTACTAATTCCATTTGTCAGGGTGAACAAGTTCCTGTTCTCTGGCCGCTTATTTTTGAAACTGGAAATTTGATCATATTTGCTCATACATCCTTCAAGTGGGCAAATCTTGCGAGCCATAATGCTGGGGTGACGGTGGCTATCATAGGAATTGGGGCTGATTCAAAACATCATAATATAGTTTTTTCAGAAGATGAAACTGGACAAATAGTTGCCAAGGCAGGTAGTAATATAAATGCGTAGCTTGTTCATGGTCCTAATTTAATTATTGAAAAGGTTAGTCGCTCACCTGAAGATAGGGCTTTGATGGTATGGGGAAATAAACCAACAGACAATGGAAACTTTTTTTTAGATACCTATCAGGTGAAGGATTTGTTCGATCATTCGCCCCAGGCAATAAGCTACATTCGGCCTTATTTCGGATCCGCAGAGTTTATCAGAGGTCTTAATAGATATTGTTTGTGGATTGAGGACTCAGAAGCTGAAGAAGCTTATAAAATTCCAGAAATAGCTAAACGAATTGATGCTATTCGAGAATTTCGTAGTAATAGTAAAGCAGCAGAAACTAGACCAGCCGCAGATTATCCTCATCGATTTAGGCAAATTCAAGGGATTTGTGATCGATCTGCATTTATTGTTCCACGTGTTAGCTCTGAGCGCCGAGAGTATCTTCCTATTGGTCTTTTACCAGAACGATCATTGGTCGGTGATAGTGCCTTCGCTCTCTACGATGCGCCACTGTGGAACATGGCGCTAATCGCCTCACGCCTTCACTTGGTCTGGATCGCCACCGTCTGCGGCAAACTCGAAACCCGATATCGCTACTCCAACACCCTAGACTGGAACACCTTCCCCGTCCCCACCCTCACGGAACAAAACAAAGCCGACCTGACTCGCTGCGCGGAAGATATTTTATTAGCCCGCGAGCATTATTTCCCCGCTACTATTGCGGATATGTACGACCCAAAACGCATGGATAGCGAATTTCCCCTAGTCCGGGAAGCCCACGATCACAACGATGAAATTATCGAGCGAATTTACATCGGTCGTCGCTTCAAAAACGACACCGAACGCCTAGAAAAACTGTTTGATTTATATACAAAAATGACCAGCCAACCCACCCCAGCCCAAAAGTCGGCGAAACCGAAAACCAAGTCATAAAGCGATCGGGCATAATAGAACAAATCCAACCCAATCCAACCAACTGACTTCCTAAAAACTATGACAGCCGCCGAAAAACTCAATCAACTGATTCAAACCCTTCCAGAAAACCAAATCCCAGAAGTCCTGGACTTCGCCGAATTTCTCCAGCAAAAACAACTCACCTCCATTCAGCCTATTCCCTCTGGCACTCTGACTGGACTCCGAGGCATCGCCAAACGTCCCGAACCCGCCCCCAGTGATGATGAACTGCAAGTGCAACCCAACATCAACCGTAGGTTGGGTGCAACCCAACATCAACCGTAGGTTGGGTGCAACCCAACATCAACCGTAGGTTGGGTGCAACCCAACATCAACCGTAGGTTGGGTGCAACCCAACATCAACCGTAGGTTAGGTGCAACCCAACATCAACCCTAGGTTGGGTGCAACCCAACATCAACCCTAGGTTGGGTGCAACCCAACATCAACCGTAGGTTAGGTGCAACCCAACATCAACCGTAGGTTAGGTGCAACCCAACATCAAAGGTAGGTTAGGTGCAACCCAACATCAACCGTAGTATGTAGGCGAGATTCCCCGGTGGTCGCCGTGATCCCTCGCTTGTACCCCCGCGCCCCTACTGTTGCCTGGTTCATGGGAAACAGTATGATTAACAAACAGCAAACACTTGACTTTGTGCGACAATGTGGAGATAATAATAGGGGTGAGTTTGAAAGCGATCGCGATGGAAATCCAACGGGTCATCCTCACAAATTTTGGGCTATTTAAAAATCTGGAAATTTCCTTAGCACCCACCCAGCAAAACCCCAGCAATATCACCGTATTCGTGGGCAAAAATGGCGCGGGCAAATCCTCCATTCTCACCGCTTTAGCCACCTCTCTTAGCTGGTTCACTGCTCGTTTACGCACGGAAAAAGGCAGTGGCAACCCTATCCCAGAAAATTCTATACTTAATTCCGCTAATTTTGCCAGCATTGAAATCGAGGCTTATGATAATAATCATCCCTCAGAAAATGCCGACATCAGCCAGATTAATCATCAGTTTAAATGGACTTTAGCCAAAGCCGAAAAAGGGCGAAAATCCCCATATAATAGTAACCTAAACGACTGCACTCGTTTGGCTAATATTTATCGTGATGACCTCAGCGATAATGACCAAACAAGCCTACCTCTAATTGCCTTTTATCCGGTGGAGCGCGTAGTGCTGGATATACCCCTAAAAATTAGGACTAAGCACAGCTTTAAGCAATTAGATGGCTACGATAACGCCTTAAATCAGGGTGTAGACTTTCGCCGTTTTTTTGAATGGTTTAGAGAACGAGAAGATACTGAGAATGAATCAGCAATTCCTCAAGACTTTTGGAACGAAATCAGACCTCTATTACAAACCGATTCAACGGTATGGCAACAATTGCAGCAACTAAATGCCTCCGCTAAAGATAGGCAATTAACGGCAGTTCGCACCGCCATTAGCCGATTTATGCCGGATCTGGACAACCTGAGAGTCCGTCGCAAACCTCGTCTCTATATGGCGATCGACAAAAACGGTGAAACCCTAAATGCCGCCCAACTTTCACAAGGCGAAAAATCTCTGATGGCTCTAGTTGGTGATATTGCTCGCCGTCTAGCTATGCTGAAACCCGCCCTAGAAAATCCTTGAACAGGTGATGGTATCGTTTTGATTGATGAAGTCGATTTGCATTTACATCCCTCGTGGCAGCGTAGTTTTTGCGATCGCCTGATCGACACTTTTCCTAACTGTCAATTTGTGCTAACAACCCATTCACCTCTTATCATCAGCGACTGTCAAAATATCTTGGTTTACACCTTAAACAATGGTGAATTGCAACAATTGCCTTCCCAGTATGGGCAAGATGCTAATACGGTTTTACTAGATGTCATGGATACCAGTATCCGTAATGAGACCATTGATACTGAACTGAACAATCTGCTAGATGCCATACAAAACGCCAACCTAACCGAGGCTGAACAATTGCTTTCACAATTAACTGAGAAATTGCACGCCAATCATTTAGAATTGATGAAAGCCAAACTCCTGATCAATAAACAAAAATCACGTCATGCGAAAGATTCATAAAGGCTCGGAGCCACCTAATTTGACAGCATGGAAAAAGAAAAATCCTCATAGACGATATAGCCAGTTACCTGAAGATATGAGACGAGTTATTCGGGAATATGCTCTGAAAGAAAAATTCTATATTTGTGCTTATTGCTGTCAGAATAGAAGATATTAATAATTGCCATAATGAGCATATAGAAGCTCAAAATTTGAATCCTAACCGCACCCTCGATTTTTCAAATATTGTCGCCAGTTGTAATACCTCTAATCAATGTGGCAAGGCTCATGAATCTAAGCCCTTACCCTTAACTCCCCTGATGGAAGAATGCGAAACAGAACTTAGGTTTAAAATTAGTGGTCGGGTAGAAGGTTTGAGCGATCGCGCTAAGGATACGATTCAAGTGTTAAACCTGGGCGATGATGAAAAAAATAACCGTGCCTTAATCGAGAAGCGTAAACAATTATCCGATACCTTGTTATGGAAAAGCGGTATAGATCCCAATCAAGGCTTGGAGGATGAAGAATTGCTAGAGATGTTAATCAGGGATCTATCACAACCTAACGAGGATAAGATGGACTCTTTTGCTCCAGTGCTGATTAATATTTTGCAAAATTGGCTGTCATCTTAACAGGAAGATTGGGGAAAGGTCTACTCAGCAGAACCCAACATCAACCGTAGGTTAGGTGGTAGGTTGTGTGCAACCCAACATCAACCGTAGGTTGGGTGAAACCCAACATCAACCGTAGGTTAGGTGGTAGGTTGTGTGCAACCCAACATCAACCGTAGGTTGTGTGCAACCCAACATCAACCGTAGGTTAGGTGGTAGGTTGTGTGCAACCCAACATCAACCGTAGGTTGGGTGAAACCCAACATCAACCGTAGGTTAGGTGGTAGGTTGTGTGCAACCCAACATCAACCGTAGGTTGTGTGCAACCCAACATCAACCGTAGGTTAGGTGGTAGGTTGTGTGCAACCCAACATCAACCGTAGGTTAGGTGCAACCCAACATCAACCGTAGGTTAGGTGCAACCCAACATCAAACCCCCACCAGATAGGGACTGAGCCGATGTGATCATAGTCACAGGTAAGCCAGAGTAACGATCGCATTTAGGTTGTTATGGCTATCATGCGATCGCCGCCCAGGCCAATTCACAGAGTAGCCGGACTTTTGTCACTGCCAACCTTAGTCAAATCTCCGATGATAGTGACCATCAACCTATTCGAGCTATCAAATCTCAAATAGCTCATCTATCGTAGTATCTCTCAAAACCAGAGAGCCCAGCAACCTATAAGCACCTATCGCTAAAGCATCAAAAAAATGCTGCAGCCATTGGTAGGGGAGAACCCCTATAATGGATCGGCAGCATAGACTTTTAAGGGCAATCAGCCAAGACTACTGAATGATATGGAAATAGTAGCCAGCCACCACCAGGTTAATTCCTAACAGGACGATCGCCCAGAAAGTACGGAAGGGATAGGGAAATCCACCAGATTTATTAGCCATATTTCAAAGTTCCAATCATTTTTGTCTATTAAACCACACAATGCGATCGCTGTTAATCTATCGCCTCACCTGAAAAAATCTCTATTTCTCTGACAGAGGCGATCGCCAGTGGTGCAATATTTGCTATAATCGTCAAGTTGTCTCAACTCGCACATCCAAGAGTTCGGGTGTCTGTGGGGAAATTCCTTTACAGATCGGCGCTTGGGTGGAGGATTAACCCGAAAAGGAGAAAAATTAATCATGCCAGTTATCAGTCTCGCAGATATGCTAGAGTCTGGGGTTCACTTTGGGCATCAGACCCGACGGTGGAACCCTAGAATGGCTCCCTACATTTTCACAGAACGCAACGGTGTTCACATCATTGACCTGGTACAAACCGCTCAACTGATGGATGATGCCTATGATTATGTCAGAAGTGCTTCTGAAGAAGGCAAAAAGTTCCTGTTTGTGGGGACTAAACGACAGGCTGCTGGTATTATCGCCCAGGAAGCTGCTCGCTGTGGTGGTTATTATGTCAACCAACGATGGTTGGGGGGTATGCTGACCAACTGGGTGACAATTAAAACTCGCGTAGACCGTCTCAAAGACTTGGAAGCGCGAGAAAATAGCGGTCAGTTAGACTATCTCCCCAAAAAAGAGGCGGCGGTTTTGCGTCGCGAAATGGGTAAGCTACAGAAGTATTTGGGCGGTCTCAAAGGAATGCGCCGAGTCCCCGATGCCGTGATTATGGTAGACCAACGCCGGGAATATAATGCCGTCATGGAATGCCGGAAATTGGGGATTCCCATTATTGCTCTGTTAGATACTAACTGTGATCCTGACCTGGCTGATATCCATATTCCCGCTAATGATGATGCTATTCGTGCCATTAAGCTGATTATTGGTAAATTGGCTGATGGTATTTATGAAGGCTGTCACGGGGTATCTGCTGTTGGCGCTGATGATGATTACGACGACGCGGATACCGATTACGATGACGAGGAATTCGGTGATGATTATGAGTCTGATGATGACTCTGATGATTCCTCTGATGATTAGGTCAATACAACAACTATAGTAGACGGTCTGGGGGGCGCTATGGTTTCCCAGGCTTCTATCTGACTAGGGTTGAGTATTTGGTGAAACATTTGTTAAACTTTCTTAACAAGTGTTGGCTAGTGGCAATTTAACTAAGCAATTAAAGGATTAAACATGGCTAAAATCTCTGCAAAGCAAGTTAAGGAACTGCGCGATAAAACTGGCGCGGGTATGATGGACTGCAAAAAAGCCCTCAAGGAAAATGATGGCGATATGACTAAAGCCGCTGAGTGGCTACGACAAAAGGGTATTGCTTCCGCTGACAAAAAATCTGGTCGTTCGGCGACAGAGGGAATAGTCGGTAGCTATATTCACACCGGAGGACGGGTTGGTGTTCTGGTGGAGGTTAACTGCGAAACTGATTTTGTCGCTCGTCGCGATGAGTTTCAAGAGTTGGTGCGTAATATCGCCATGCAAATTGCGGCTTGTCCCAATGTCGAGTATGTCTCGGTCGATGATATTCCCGCTGATATTGTGGCTAAGGAAAAGGAAATCGAGATGAAACGTGATGATCTCGGTAACAAGCCTGACAATATCAAGGAGAAAATTGTCCAGGGTCGTATTGACAAACGCCTCAAAGAGTTGTCTCTGGTAGACCAACCCTATATCCGCGACCAGAATATTTCCCTTGAGGAACTCATTAAGCAGACTATCTCTACCTTGGGCGAAAATATCAAGGTCCGTCGGTTTGCGAGATTTGTCTTGGGTGAGGGTCTGGAAAAAGAAGAGACTAATTTTGCTGATGAAGTGGCTGCCCAAACTGGTGGTAAGGTTTAATCTGAGTAACTCTCAAAATCAGTGAGTTTTGGTGCAATTAACCCCGATCTGATGGCATAATCAGAATGGATCGGGGTTTTTGATTTGCTGTTGAGCTAATGGTGTTCCCCCCCCCTATTACAATTATGGCTGGATCTGTTAAACAAATTGAACATGAGATCGCACTATTGGAAGAGGCGATCGCTGATATTGCCCAAGAGCTGCATCAATGTTACAGTGATTATCTACAGGTTTTGGGTGATGGCTTGCGACAGCAACTTATCCTAGCTACTTATCATTTATGCACCCAGGGTTATCCAGAAGCCTTTTTAAAGCTATCTTTCGCGCGCCGACAAGAGTTACAATCACAAATTCGCCATCATGTTTCGCGATCGCAAAATCGGTTATTTAATCTGGTGCGTGCGCCTATTTCTGAGCAAAAACCGCCTTCTGATGAGGCGGAAACCTCTGATGATGTTGAACCATCCCCAGACAGGGAAAACACGGAAAACGAGGATAATCAAAAGGTTCGCCCCTCAATTTCTACCCTTAAACCCATTTCTCCATCTAGTCCCAAACCCCTGCTAATTACTCCCTCTCACCTGCTGCGTTGGCAAGAAAATATTGAGGAAGCCACTGCTAAAATTCTCCATCGCCTCTCCCATGAGATTAACCTGCTATTGCAGCAATCGACTATACTGCCTCAAGAGTTGCCTGTAGCCCTCATAGAAGCAGCCTCTAAAACTGAACCTCCCCTGGAAGCTACGGCGGGGAATACCCCCAATTTGTTGACTCTCATGGTGGAGACCGAAGATGAAAATGAGGAACAGACCTCCCGTGTCACTCAACTGATTACCGTTCACCTGCGGATATCGGAAATTGAGTTTTCTGACCCTAGGGTGATGGCCGGACGACATCAAATCCGCAATGTGATTAAACGCCTTAACCAGTTGGGACGCAATTATCAGAAGAAATTGCGGGAAAGGGCTGTCCTACAGGCTGAGGCGGCTTGGCGCTCTAGTTGGTTCGATGAGTAAATGCGATCGCCTCTTCTCTGCTGTCTTGACTCAATTCTCAAGGCTAGAGTCAATCAGAGTCAATGGGGGCGACCATAACCCATCACTTCCATAATATCTCAGATTTCCGAATTTGTCAAGTATTTAATGTGAATTAATGCACTAATTCCCCCTCAGAAAAACCCTAGTTAGTGAATAGCCAGGGAATCACATAACCAATTACCACCGCCGCCACAGTCAACAGAAGATTAACAATTTCTGGGAGTAGCCAGAGGTCTAAAAGACTGGCGTGAATTTGACTGACCGATAGTTGAGGGTCAATGCCGGCTGCAATTTTGGAGGCTTGACCGTGAATGCGAACCTGTAAGCCTTGGGGGTCGTCTGGGTGAATTTGTAAACGGGGAAAACTTTGGATATTGGGAGTCTTGTTAAAAATCAAAAACTGTCGCTTTTCCAAGTTCAAATCTTGATTAACCATGCGAACTTTTCCCTGTAATATAGTCGAAAGTTCGATATTATCCTGAGTCTTATCGGTGGTGAGTAACCGGGAAAAGCGCACTTGATTGACGGTTAAATTCCCCCACAGCCACTGTTGATAATTGCTAGTTTCCAGGTTAGGCAAATCCAGATATAATTCCGTTTGGCTGCTGGGGGAGAGATTCAATTCCGTAGTGTAGGGAGTCCAAACAAATTCGCGAAAGTTATACTCTTCTTCGGGTTGATTAAGTTGGGGTAAATCATATCCTTCCAGGCTGATATTTAAGGGGTCTTGTCCGAGGGAGAGTTGGATGACAGTTTTCGAGTTTTCTTCCGAGTTTTCTTCGGAGGGTGGAATTAGGGTAAAAATCAGTTGATTTCGGTCGGTATCATAAATAAAGTTGCGGACTTCGGTTTGTGGCTGGAGTCGCAGATAACTGAGTTCAAGTTGACTGAAACCATCGGGGTTAGACGAGGTGATGATTAACTTACTGTGGGGATATTTTAAGCGAATGTCTAAGTTGTCAATACCCGACAAATCCTCCCCTTCAAACAATCCCAAAAGATGCAGATTTTGAACTCCTTCTAATTCGAGGCGTTGGAGGTTGCGGATTGAGTTGATGAATAATTTCTGTGAGGGTCCGGCGTAAGTAAAGCTGACGGATTCGGCGATGATATTGCCTTCAAATACATGAGCCCACGGCACAATTTTGAAACCCAGAATAAGTAGGGAAAATAGCAGCAACAGGAAGGCGGGAGTCCGATGTTTTTGAGCCTTGAGGAAAGACCGAACCCTCCCCAGTTTCAGATAAACAATATAAGCCTCTAAATTCTCGTCGTTGACTCGGTGGGGAGTGAAGGGATTAATATATAACAATAGCTGAACCCCAACCCACAAACAATGGATGGGGATTTTGACCAATTTTAGGCAGGTTTCCCCCAAGTATATCAGGGCATTTTGCAGAGACTTTAACAGGGGAAAAATCGGGTCTTTTAGGCGATCGCATAGACGGACAAACTGTTGATATCGGTTTTGAGACCATCGAGAACATCGGAGTTTTAGCCATTGCCAATTTCGGGAAAAGTTCATGATTTCGGGAAAGGTAGGTTAGGGGATAAAATCATCGGAACCAAGCCGGGTCATGGTAGAATGAAAAAACCCTGGTCACGGTTTCTGGGCGTTGTCCCCGCTGTTGAAGTTCCGCTAATACCCACAGTTGATAGAGTCCTCTGGGTTGGTTGCGTCCATCCCAACTAAAGACCATTTCCCCCGTCTGGGGTTGGGTCTTTGTTGACTATGAATAACTTGGTTATTGTGGCGAATTTCAAAGCTGTTAATTTGGGTGCGGGCGGGACTGTATAAAACGAATTGATAGGAGGAGGAAGGTTGACCGATAATCACCGGAATATAGATGGGTTGTGAACCAGGAAGACTGGCGATCGCCCGCAGACTGTTGGCGGCAACTGCGGCTTGTCTGATGATGCGGGTATCTAAATGCAATTGATATTTATTTTGGCTTAATTCGGGGGTGAAACTGTCGAGTTGATAACGCCTCTCAAAGGAGCGGAGAGTAATGTTAGGGGTCCCTCCCATATTCGGCACTTGCAGTCTCAGGGTATCGCCTAAATTAGTCAGGTTGGAGGTAGCCAGGGACACTAGGTTAAACGAGGCACTGATGGCTTGGCGGTTGATGCCTTCGCAGCGGCTGGGGCTAGAACGCCGTTGATAAACAAGGTGGTTAGGATCGCTGGGGGGACAGGCGGCCGCTGCTGGTGTATGGAGGGCAACAATTCCGGCGGTGAGTAGATACAGAGGGGTGAGAAGCACTGATCGGAGCATGGTTTTTTTCCCTCAAAAAGTTTGACAATATCTATGGGGATATGATAGGCTAGTATTACTGTGGAAGAAAACCCCCTTTCTGGGTGGTTAAAATCGCAGACCCCACCGTTGCAGTTGTTGGCGGATGACATCGACAGGATAAGCGAAGCCGAAACCGCCGATGCTCTCTCTTGTGTTCCCACCTGCCATAACTGCGGCTTCCAGTTCGTCGCTGATCCGGGTTACTAGACCCACGACTTGGTTATCGTAGATGACCGCGCCGCCGGAGTTCCCCACCGCTAGATTAGTGCCGCCAATTTGTAGGTTTAGCTGGTTGCGTTCGGGGGTGTTGGCGGCAATGTAACCTCGCAGGATAGTCCAGGAGCTGCCGGTGACGGGATGGCCGATGATGCGGACATCAGCATCGAGGGGAATGGCAGAGTTGCTGAGGCGGAGGGGTTCGATGTCGTCGGGGAGCCCGGTCACTTCCAGGACAGCCAGGTCTAGGAGGTCGTTGGGGCTGGTGATGTGGCGGATACGAGCCGGGAACCGCAGGCGGTGTTCGGGTTCGTTGTGGCTGTAGAGTTCGATTTGAATATCGCTGCTGGGACGTTTCCCAAAGTCCTCGTCAGAGACTACATGGCGGTTGGTGATGATGTAGGTGCTATTGCCTTCCCGGTGGACAACCCACCCGGTACCGGTTTTATATCCGGTGGTGGTTTGGGCGATAATCAGGACGGTGGAGCGTTGCAGACCAAATAGGGGTTGCTCCTGAAGGCTGGGGAGGATTTCGGTGGGGTTCGCGGGGAGGGGATTCCCCCGCAGGGCGAGGAGTCGTTCGGCTTCCTGGAGGTTGCTGTAAGCTATAGCAAAGTTGGGGTCCAGTCGGATGGCTTTTTTGTATTCGGCGATCGCACCTGGCAAATCTCCCTGTTGTTGGAGGGCAAGACCGAGATTGTTGTGAGCTAGGGTGTGGGCGCTGGCGGGTGTACCTCTTCTGTCTGGAAGTGCCAAAGCTGTTCGGTAAGCGTCAATGGCTTCTGGCAGTTTCCCTTGGAGATATAGGGCATAACCGAGATTGTTGTGAGCATAAGCATTATTGGGGTCTAGTGCCAAAGCTCTTCGGTAAGCCTCAATGGCTTCTGGCAGTTTCCCTTGGTTTCTTAGGGCAACACCGAGATTGTTGTGAGCATAAGCATTATTGGAGTCTAGTGCCAAAGCTCTTCGGTAAGCCTCAATGGCTTCTGGCAGTTTCCCTTGGTCAGCTAGGGCCAGACCGAGATTGTTGTGAGCCCAAGCATTATTGGGGTCTAGTGCCAAAGCTCTTCGGTAAGCCTCAATGGCTTCTGGCAGTTTCCCTTGGTGATATAGGGCAACACCGAGATTGTTGTGAGCATAAGCATTATTGGGTTCAATCTCCAAAAACTCCCGCCAAATCTGTTCTGCTTCCCTATACCTCCCCGCCGCCCGGGCTGCATTCCCCCTTTCAAACCATTCGCCCACCGTCTGAGCCGCCAAACCTGACGGCAGGAGGGTTAAGGACAAAGCCAGCAATATTGGTAGGGCAAATCGCCGATATATCATAGCAGCCACCTCTCAATATCCCCATGTTTCAGTTTAATGCCTTTTTGGTCAGATGGCGAGAAATTCACCCGGTTTTTGTGAGAGTTTGTCGGACCTCCCCAGAGATAGTCATAGAAACCCGGTTTCTGGGAGGTTGGGGGGAAACAAACCCGGTTTCTGGGGGTTTCTGGGAGGGTTTATCGGACCTAGCGCAAATATGCTATATTGATTAAATAGTCATCTACTATTGTCATAACTAGCCACCATAGCCCATGGTTTCATGATATCCGCAATTTCTGAATTTGTCAAGTATTTGAGCTTGATTAATCCACCAATAAACCCTTATAATATCAACAAAGTTGGCAATCAAAAGCAGTTAAAATTAATCACCTATGGCAATCTATGAACCCGATTGGTCTCGTCTCCAAAAAGCCCTATCTGTAGAAGCAGAACGTGGGTTTAATAATATTCAGGGCAAAGAGTATAGATTTCATGAATTCTTACAAATCAGCATTAATAAACTCATCGAAATTATCCCCCTAGAAGCCCATGAAGTAGGTCAAAAATTAGTGGGAAATTTTGCCAGATATTCCCAACTAATCACCGAAGATAGACAGCATTTGATAGCGGAAACCCATAACTTTTTAATCCAAGCCGAGCGCCTGTTAGAAGCCCAGAAAAAACTCGCCAAAAATCAGCCCCCAGAGCCATCCCCTAGCCCTCCCCGTCGCAGCAGTACCCAGGAAGTTACGCCCCCCAAATTACCGGAATTAGACCAGGGATTAAAAGAACTGGTGGGACCCAGAAATAGCGACCTTTTAGCCAGGCTGGGAATTTATACGATTTATGATTTACTCTATTATTATCCCCGCGACCATATTGATTACGCCCGCCAAGTCCCCATCAAAGAATTAGAACCTGGGGAAACTGTTACCATTGTGGCAGAGGTGAAGCGGTGTAATTGTTTTAGTAGCCCCAAAAATCGCCATCTCACTATTTTAGAATTAATCGTCAAAGACCGAACCGGACAACTCAAAATTAGTCGTTTTTATGCCGGAAATCGCTATAGCAATAAAGGCTGGCAACATAAACAAAAATATAACTATCCTCCGGGAGCGATTATCGCGGCTTCTGGGTTGGTGAAAAAAAATAAATATGGCATCACCCTAGATAACCCAGAATTAGAAATATTAGACCGGGCTGATAGTCATGCTGCTTCCATGAAAATTGGCCGGGTTTTACCGGTTTATCCATTGTCGGAAGGCATTGGGGCGGATTTGGTCAGGAAGGCGGTTTTGGCGGCATTACCAGCAGCTAATAAACTCCCGGAATCATTGCCTCCCAAATTGCGGGAAAAATATCAGTTAATTGAAATCTCCGATGCTATCACCAATATTCACTTCCCCCCAACCGTGACTGGTTAGCCTCGGCTAGACGACGCTTAGTATTTGATGAATTTTTCTATCTGCAAATCGGCTTATTGCAGCGGCGACAAGTTTCTAAAACTAACGAAAAAAGCGCGGCTCTCCTCCCCCAAGGAGAACTAATTGAACAGTTTTATAAAATGTTGCCTTTTGAATTGACTAAGGCTCAAAAACGAGTGATTGGAGAAATCTTGACGGATCTCAACTCGGAAGAACCTATGAATCGCTTAATTCAAGGAGACGTTGGGGCGGGTAAAACTGTGGTGGCTGTGGTGGCAATGTTGGCGGCAATTCAAGCCGGATATCAGACGGCTTTGATGGCTCCCACGGAGGTTTTGGCGGAACAACATTATCAAAAATTGGTGGGTTGGTTGAATTTAATGCACCTTCCGGTTGAGTTGTTGACGGGTTCGACTAAGACTGCTAAACGTCGCCAAATTCATGCTCAATTACAAACGGGAGAATTGCCGGTTTTGGTGGGGACTCATGCCTTAATTCAAGACCCGGTGAATTTTCATAAGTTGGGGTTGGTGGTGATTGATGAACAACACCGCTTTGGGGTGCATCAACGGGCTAAGTTACAACAAAAAGGTGAGTCCCCCCATGTTTTGACGATGACGGCAACTCCTATTCCGCGCACGTTATCCCTGACTTTACACGGAGATCTCGATGTTAGTCAATTGGATGAATTACCACCAGGAAGACAGCCAATTCAAACGACTATGTTATCTGGTCGTAAACGTCAGGAAGCATACGATTTGATTAGCCGAGAAGTGGCACAAGGACGACAGGTTTATGTGGTTTTACCTTTGGTGGAAGAGTCGGAAAAATTGGATGTGCGATCGGCGGTTGAAGAACATCAAAAGTTGCAAACTAAGATTTTCCCGGAATTGGCGATCGCTTTGTTGCATGGTCGCATGAGTAGCCAGGAAAAAGAAGCGGCGATCGCTAAATTTAGGGAGGGAGAAACCAATATCCTAGTATCAACAACTGTCGTAGAAGTTGGGGTTGATGTTCCTAATGCTACGGTGATGTTAATTGAAAATGCCGAAAGGTTTGGCTTGTCACAATTGCACCAACTACGGGGTCGCGTCGGTCGTGGCGCTCACAAGTCCTATTGTTTGTTAATGTCGGGGAGTTCCTCACCGGAAGCCAAGCAAAGATTACAGGTTTTGGAACAGTCCCAGGATGGCTTTTTTATTGCTGAAATGGATATGGAGTTGCGGGGTCCCGGTCAGGTTTTGGGAACCCGTCAGTCCGGTTTACCTGACTTCGCTTTGGCTAGTTTGGTGGAAGACCGCGAGGTTTTGGAACTAGCCAGAGAAGCCGCCCAAAAAGTCATCCAGAAAGACTACACCCTGGAACGTTGGCCGGCTATGGTCGCGGAGTGGAACCGACGCTATCAAAAAATGATGGGAGGATCGATTTTGACTTAGGTTGACACCAAAACCTATAGGGCTTGTCTTCGCTCCCCGATTAGCTTAATATATATATGCCGAAAAGTTGATTTGATTACCCTGGGTAAGCCGAAATCTATGGGAGTCATTGTGTCGGGGAGTCGCCAATCGTCAACCCGTAAATCGTCCGGGTGCAACAGAGGAAAAGCGATCGCCTCTAGCTCCCCACACAACCCTAGACTTTTCGCCGCCACTAGGGTCGGGACTAAATCCCATTGTACCCCTAACACTCGATTAAATTACTCATGACTGAATATAATATATATAGTGACACATATACTAAACATCTCCAAAGACTCAAGAATGTTTTGGCTAGTGACAAAGCATATGAGCAAGCCATTGGTGGAAACTTTCTAGCTGTAGGTCAACTGGAACTAGGTTTACTTAGACAACAGGGACTCAAACCCGGTCAAATGGTGATTGATGTCGGGTGTGGAAGTGGGCGTTTAGCTGCTCCCTTGGCGGGTATTCCTGGCATTCGCTACTTAGGTATCGACGTAGTTGAGGATTTATTAGACTACGCACGCAAAATTTGCAATCGGAATGATTGGCAGTTTGTGAAGGTGAATAGTCTGAGTATTCCAGCATCAGATCAAGTGGCTGACTTTGTGGTGTTTTTTTCCGTGCTTACCCATTTAAGACATGAGGATAGCTATAAATATTTAGCCGAAGCTAGTCGAGTCCTTAAACCAGGAGGATTTATTATCATTAGTTTTCTGGAGTTTAGAATCTCATCACACTGGTATGTCTTCCAGGGAATGCTTAACAATCCAGACCCCCACAAACATATTGACCAATTCATAGATCGCGATGCAATTCACGCCTGGACTCAACATCTGGGACTGACAGTTGATGCTATCTATGATGGGGATAAACCCCATATCCCTTTGTTGCAAACCATTATTTGGGATGATGGCCGATCGCAAACAGACCTCGGTAACTTGGGACAATCGGTAGCTATCCTCAGAAAACCCCTACAAGTCAACCAAAACCTATAGGGCTTGTTTTCGCTCCCCGATTAGCTTAATATATATATGCCGAAAAGTTGATTTGATTACCCTAGGTAAGCCGAAATCTATGGGGGTCATTGTGTCGGGGAGTCGCCAATCGTCAACCCGTAAATCGTCCGGGTGCAACAGAGGAAAAGCGATCGCCTCTAGCTCCCCACACAACCCTAGACTTTTCGCCGCCACTAGGGTCGGGACTAAATCCCATTGTACCCCTAACAGTTCTACCATTGCCCTATCGAGTGCAAAAACGTCCTCAGAGGCTCCTAGCAAGCCCAACAAGCGCGGTTCACCGTTACTTGGACCATTTCCCTCATGGGCGATAATACCATCAATAATCGTCAATTCTGGGGCGATCGCTCTAGCAGTTTCTACCAACATTCTACCAAAGCGATCGGCATCTTTTCCCGCTTCCATGTGCCACCAGGCTTTCATTTTCCCCGGAACACAACCAAACAGGTTTTTCACCCCCAGAGTCATTGTTAGCTGGGTGTGAGATTTCACCTTGGGGAGGTTAATCACAACGTCCGCTTCCATAGCCTCCCGACTTAACCGCAGGCGATCGAACTCTTGGGTATCCGTTGAATACTGGCGACCGTGAAATTCCACCACCGGTAAGTCTAACTCCCTAATTAGGGGTAAATAACCGTTGGCTTTCGCTACCCCTAAAGCACTCCCAAAAGCTGGACTATCCCCTAAAAATGGCTGACCACCTACTTCCTTCACTAACCTAGCCACCGCCGCCACCAATTCCGGACGGGTTACACATTCTTTAGTCGGACGAGAACCCGTTAATAAGTTCGGCTTTAATAAAACGCGATCGCCTGGCTTTACCCATCTTCTCACACCTCCCAAAGGTTCTAACAAGGCTTCCAAAGAATGGCGCAAGGCTGAGGGTTCATAGGAACTTGCTCGAATTAAACTTACTGAAGACATGATTTTAATATGAGACGCACCCGCCAATTAACTTAACTACTGCTGTACTCCAATTTTACCCGCTGCTCCCCTTTGTAAGGCGGTTACCCTCTGAGCATTGGCGAAAGTAGCTTGATCTCGAATTTGAGGAAGTGGCGGCTTCACTTCTACCTTAGTTACCTTAGCCATACACACCAAAACCGTTTGATCAATTAAGTGCAAAGTTACCCACCGTTGTGATAACAGTTGGGGCAATTTTTGGGCTAATTCAGTGGCAGAAATTGGCATACTGAACGTTTCAACTTGACCACTTTCATAGTAAAATGAGATCTGTGGCTCCCCTGTCTCTACCTGCATTGTCGCAAAAGAACCTTTAGGCATGATTGTTCCCTCAATTCAATTAATGTCTTGACACTATGAGGCTGAAGATACGAGAGTTTAAATTGTAATCGTTTTCGGTTGATTTCGTCAAACTTTCCCAGATGTGGCGATCGCACCAAATCACTAAAAATACCCCTAAACTACTTAAAGCCTAGTAGGAGGCTACTAGGCTCTAAACCGACTGAGTAAACTCAGTTGACTCAAGCAGACGTTGGATAAGTTACTCAGAAAAATGATAGGATCTAAATTTGGTTAACAAAATTTGCAACAACTCTGACTCAGGGAACTCACCTTTAAATCAAGCCGATACAGGCTCCGTTTATAGCACCGATCCCAAACAAACTCAACTTACGAGAGCCTTCAGGCCGGGAGTCTACCCCTTTGACGATGCTAACAAGTTATAGCTCGAACGCACTGTTCAGACGCTGCAATTGGACTCAAGCGGGCGGACACAGGCTTCAAGTCCGAACTGGGTTACTCAAAGAATTTACTTCTTCTTGTGTCCTCATAGTGCTAATATAGCACCATTTTCTGAGTAGGCAAGCATAATTTACAAAGTTTTACAATAGCCATGACAATAGCGATCGCCAAACAGGTAGCAACACTATTCTATGGAGATTCAAGAAAGCTAACCGAGATGCGATCGCCCAATTGTAAACCCAATTCCTCAGTGAGCCCCCCGCGCAACTCAATCACCTTGTCCACCATCACATCAGTAGGTCCATAGGTCGGACAAGGTTCAGCCTCGCAGGGGAGAGCATTAACCTGAATATAACGAACCACCCCATCGCGCATAAAAACCATATCCAAAGGAATCTTGCAGTTTTTCATCCAAAACCCCACCAACTCCGGGCGATCGAAAACAAATAACATACCGCGATCGTCAGGAAGGAAAGTCCGAAACATCAACCCCAAAGCCTGTTGTTCAGGAGTTCTCGCCACCTCAAGCTGAATTTCGCGATCGCCAATCATAGCTTTAGCCGTAATCGGTAGCATTTGACCCTGATTAAAAACCTGCGCCATATCCTGATCAAACTGATCAGCAGGGACGGATATCCTATGGGTATCACAGCCTACCAACAAGCAAGTAATAGTCACACAACTTAACCCCAACCGCCGCCAATCCATCACCCACCGCCCAGACCCGCCGCCAGCCTTCGTGATCAGACTTACACTCAAGGTAAAAATCGACCTAGGTATCTCGCAAAACATATCCTACACCTCTAACAGTCTGAATCAATCGTTTTTCCCCTTCCTCCTCAATTTTGAGTCGCAAATAGCGGATATAAACCTCAATCACATTAGACTCTCCCAAAAAATCATATCCCCAGACATTTTCCAGGATCTGTTCACGAGTCAAAACTTCCCGGGGATGTTCCATTAAATATTTCAGTAAATCAAATTCCTTCATAGTTAAATCGATCGCCCGATGGTTACGAATAGCCCGTCTCGTAGCCAAATCCAAGACCAAATCCCCAAACCGCAACATATCCAACTGATTATCTTCAGATTTTAGATATAGCTTCACCAAATCCAGGAACCCCTCACAGCGATAGGGTTTGAGAAAATAATCATCAGCCCCTGATTCCAAAGCCGCCACCCGGTCATCAACCGCATCACGAGCCATAAATATCAATATAGGCGCAGTGCAGCCCATTTCCCGGAGATGGCGACACAGAGACAATCCCGACTCTCCTCCCAGCATCCTATCTATCACAATCAAAGCCGGTTGCACTTCCATCACCTGATGTAAACCCATCGCGGTATTGTGAGCCACTACCGGATAGTAACCGGACTCGTGCAAGTCATTACTGATATTTTCAGCCAACAGTTGATCACTTTCAATAATCAATATTGAAGCACGGGAATCTAGGGCGATCGCATTCATACGGCAATAGTTATTAACAGTAGAAAACTAATTGATTCGACTCTTGTGCCTCAAGGTAGTTCCACAGAAGTAGGTTTCGCGATATGAGGCAGTCCCCAGCCTAGTTTTTCCCGCAAAATTTGGAAAAATTCCGGTGGTTTCAGACGAATAAAACGAGCCGGAAAAGGCGATCGCTCTACTCGGACGTGATATTCTGGTAGAACATAACATCCCCCATTGCCATCAACCACCATCACCAATTGATTCGGACTAGCCGGATAAATACTCACCACTTCCCGGTCTGCATAAACCAGAGCCCGCGAAGCCAAAGAGTGGGGACAAATTGGCAACAATTGCAGAACCCCCACCCCCGGCGTAACCACTGCTCCCCCCGCCGACAGACAATAAGCAGTGGACCCAGTCGGAGTAGAAATAATCACCCCATCAGCAGCAATATCAACTGGAGCATGGCGACCTATTTCTATTTCAAAATGGCACATACAGGTCATTGGTTCCCGGTGTAGCACCATTTCATTTAAACATAGAGCCTCCCAGAGCAAACTTTCCTGGTTAAATACTCGCACCAATAGCATTGTGCGTTCCTCAACCAAATATTCCCCAGCCAAAACCGCTTCTAAGGCTTGGGGTAACTGATTTAGATAAGTTTCCGTCAGAAATCCCATGTGGCCTGTATTTACCGCCAACATCGGAATACCCTGGGGCGCTAATTGTCGGGACGCAGACAGAACCGTACCATCTCCCCCCAGGACAATAGCAAGGCTCATATCGCGATCGAACTCTGGCGGCGCTAACCCCTCGATCGCAGTATGACACAGAGGGCGATCCGGATTGGAATAACCCAAAATCCCCCCCATTCCCGTAGCTACAAAAACATCCCAACCCAGGTTGGTCAACTTGTCCTTTAATTCAGTTGCACTGCGACAAGCAGCAGCCTTAGCATCGTTATAAAGAATCCCTACTTTTGGCACTGGGATAAACTTAATAATGGTTGATCAACAATCAGTGGGGCAAATTTACTTAGCGCCCCATTGTACCACAATCAGCAAAATACTTGACTGATTGATTCTATTAGCCTACTACAACATCAGCCTACAGCCAAATACTCTCACGATTTGAACGGGCTGCGCTTTTGTTTACGTTTTTTCTGTTTTTCTCGTTCATATTCCAACTCTTTCAGTTTTTTCATGATCCGACCAAAGTATTCTTGTAGGTAACTTTCCAGCGTCGTATTTTCTTCTGGGTTCATACCCAATATCTGATACGTCTCATCCATTGACGCTTTCAGAGGTTGACCCGTTGCGAGAACTTCCACAAACGCCAGCCGATCTGAAATATTCAGACTCCACTGGAAAAATCGAGTAACTTTGCGGACAATGCGGACAATGCTGTTAGGTGTGCGCGTGACTCTCGCTTGTTTCCCTGACAGTCTTTCGCACAAGCGGATAATTTCATCCGCTGTCCAAGCCCTCGAACCCACCACCGGAAACGTTTTATTCTCAGCTTCAGGGACGGATAACGCCCGGATCGTGATTTTAGCGATATCCTGAGTATCCATATAGGCGATCGGAGAACTTACCCCTGGAACCCATACAGACTGACCATCTAAAATCGGGATCGCAAATTGACCAATTAAGCCTTGCAAAAAGCCACAGGGTCTCAGAATTGTATATTTAAGGCCAGATTCAGCTAAAAACTTTTCTGTACAGCGTTTAATCTCTAATAATGGCACTTGCGTATATTTTTCCGCATCCAAGAACGAAAAAAACACGAATCTCTCTACCCCAGCCGCTTTAGCCGCCTGAATTAGCGCCACTTTCCCTTTCCAGTCTACATCTTTAATACTTAGGGAATCTGTCGGGCGCGCCGTCGCCGCATCAATTACCACCTTTACCCCCTCTAGCGCCGGTTTTAACGTTTCTGGATCACATAAGTCTCCCGGAACCAGCTCTGCACCCCACTCTTTTAGGAAAGCAGCTTTTTTGTAACTACGCGCTAAACAACGGACCTGGTAGCCTTCATCTAATGCTCGGCGGGCTATCTGTCTACCTAGAGTACCTGTGGCACCAACAATTAATAATGTCATGAATAACCAATATGGGGCTTAAACTTTACCTAAAATATTATCAAAGATTCTCTCATTTTTTTACAAAACTTCATAATTTGCTCAGATTAGAGCCCTACCCCTACCACACCACTAGCGCTAATGGCCATTACTACCATTAGCGCCAACAGCAATCAGCACCGGATAACTCCTTATCTGATGCACCTAGTAGGGTTCCGCCTCTGGTGACTATTCCCCACCTTGGATTTTCAGGAGGAGGAACCCGCCACCTAATCCCACCAGAATCAGAACAAAGGACAGAAACGCCGCATTAAAAATTTCACCAGCCATAAATTTTGGATCTCCTGTACAAGTCTAAACAATTGCCCTATCTATTTTAGGGTGAACAGGTAGCGATCGCACCAAAAATAGCCATCAGCCCCACCCATACCCAGTCGCCACCCCCATTAACTCAAAGGAATCAGCTCTGTTGACACCCCCATCTCATCCAGCATTTTCTGGATTTCTGCACAGTAAATCGGGTTCATCACAATAATCTCATCCGGCTGATATTCCTTCAAAAATTCCGGCGACATAATTTCATGACCAACACCCGGAATAAACTGTCCGTGTCGGTGAGGATTAATATCTACAATATACTGCACCTGATTCTCAGTTTTTAAAGTCGTCAGAAACGCCACACATTTAGAACCAGAACCCCAAACTACAACCCGCTTTCCGGCTTCCTGGGCGGTCTTTAGATGTTCTTTCCAATGATTAATTTTGCCTTGAACATGAGTCGCAAAATATTTCATATCCTGTTTAACTTCCTCTGGGCTTTCCTCAAAAGGATGAATTTTACCGGACAAATCCGAGACAGGTTCCCCCTCAATTAACAGATATTGGTCACCATAGGCTAAATATACATCCGTCACCTCAAACCCAGAAGCCCGGAATAAACGAGCCAAAGTTCCTGGCGTAAAATAAGAACAATGTTCATAGTAGATGTCCTCAAAAGCCAAATCCTTCAAAACTCGACCCATATCGGGAATTTCAAAAAAGACAGAAGTTGGGCGGTTCCCAATTGAGCGCCGCACCGTCCCCACAAATTCAGCCGTTGGGTAGATATGTTCTAAAGTATGGCGACAGCAGATAAAATCCCCCACATATTCACTGTAGCCCTCTGAATAATAGTCTTGAATAAACCTAATTCGTTCCGTGGCTGGGCTTTGGACTCGTCCCACCACCGCCGAAGGGTCAATACCCACCCCTCGGTTATTCCCTAACTCGCACATTAGCACCAAAAAATCACCCTTGCTACAGCCGATTTCAACTACATCTTTATCCCGGAGATTATACTTATTAATCAGCCGATTCGCTAAATCCAGAGCAAACTGATTAAATGTTGGTGAAAAACTTTGCTGGTCTTCATAATTCGGGGCGTAGGCTGACCATTTGGAATCAAACTCAGTATTCGTAATAAAACCGCAATTTTCACAGTATCCTAACACCACATCCCCGCGCGGAAAATCTAAAGCCTCCTGTCGGGTTGGCATCATTAAGCAACTATGAACTGGGACATCCCGCACCTCGTAGAAAACCCACATTTCCTGATGACCGCAGTTAGGACAAGTATGCTCAACTAACTTAAACTCCGGTTCAGTATTAGCCACATCTGCCACTGATTTACTACTCATATTTATCTCCTAATTTTACTACCAATAAAACTCAATTAAAACTCAATATTGGCGCTGCTTAATCTCCCAGAATTTCCCGATTATCAACCCACAATTTTTGGCTGAGGTATCGGAATGATAAACTTCCCACCCCCGTCTCGGTAAGCCTGTTGCTGCTTGATAATTTCTTCCGCAAAATTCCACGCCAAAATTAAAACATAATCGGGCTGGTCTTCTACTAATCTTGACGGCGGTACAATCGGTAAATGATTGATACTCATAAAACGTCCGTGTTTAAATTGGTTCAAGTCCGCTACATAATCTAACAGAGTTTTATTAATACCAAAATAGCTTAACAACGTCGTCGCTTTCGCCGCCGCACCGTAACCTACTACCCTTTTATTCTGTCGCTTCAACTCCCACAGAATATTTAGTAAATTATCCTTAATAACCTCTATGCGATCGGCAAAATCTTTATAATAGTCCATACGGTCTACCTTTAATTCCCTCTCCTGTTTAAGCAGAGATTTTACCGAGTTTTGAACCGCCTCTTTCCGTTCCACAAACAACCGCAAAGAACCCCCATGAATAGCCGTCCGCTCAATATCATTTAGATACAGAGAATGGCGGCGAAATAGACGCTCAAGCGCCGTTACTGAAAAATAACACAAGTGTTGATGATAGATAGTATCAAATTCACAATGATCTACTAAATCTACCACATAGGGAGCTTCAATTACCGCTACACCATCCGGCTTTAATAGCGTATAAATCCCCTCAACAAAGCCATTTAAATCAGGGACATGAGCCAAAACATTATTGGCTAAAAATACATCCGCTTTTTTGCCCTCAGCCTCTAATTTTTGGGCTAAATCTTTAGTGAAAAAATCATGAATTGTCGTAACTCCTGATTCTCTCGCTTTGGCTACCGGACCCTTAGCCGGGTCAATTCCTAAAACCGGAATCCCTTGTTCCAGAAAGTTTTTCAGCATATATCCATCATTACTCGCCGCCTCAATTACCAGACTATTACTATTCAATTTTCTGGATTTAATAATGTTTTCGGCGCTATCACCAAAATGCTTCAGTAACGAAGGAGAGACTGACGAAAAATAAGGATAATCTCGACCAAACAGAATTTCTGGGGGAACACTAACCGTTATCTGAACCAGTCCACAGTCTGGACAAAATACTAAATCCAGAAGGGCTGTATATTCCGGCTTATCAATATTCTCGCGGGTGATTAATCCATCAGCTAGGGGAGTGTAGCCAAAGGAAATAATTAGTTCTAGGTTTTCTGAACCACAAGAACGACAGACTGGTATGGAGTCAGGCATATTTTAAAGATGTTTGATTGCTACAGGATCAGAATATTTGGAAACTGACTCAATTACGGAGTCAATTTATAGATATGGTCTTGTCTAACCCGGCTACTAATTAACTAAATGGAATCACAAGCCTATAGCTATTATCTCTAGCTGTTGGTTAGATAGTCATAAAGTCGATTTTTCAACTTATTTAACACACTTCAACAGCTATTAATTAAACGGTTTATGATGCCATTTTTAAATGGTTAATAGATGATTTAACCTTGGCTAAACAGTTGTATATTTAAGCATTGACCGGGCTTTTCCATCGCAAGCTATTATCTAAACTTCCTTCTCCAATGAGTTTCTGAATGTGAGCAATACGTTTGTAGCGTTCCCCCTCAAACTCTTCGAGAGTCAGTCCGATTTTTTGATACGCTGCATAGAGTTCTGACGCACCACGACGCGCATTCCATTCCGGTTGAAACTCTGGTAAGGCTTCTAAAATCTTGCTACAATTTACCCGATAACAACGCTTATCAGGTCCGCCATCTTCTGCATATTCAATCGTGCAATTTGGCACAATTTCTTCAACTATATTCGCTAGGTCGCGGATGCGGTAGTTATCCTCATTACGACCGACATTAAAGGCTTGATTATGCACGACTTCTCGCGGGGCGTGTAAGGTAGCAATGAAAGCTCGGCAAATATCCTCAATATGAACAATGGGTCGCCAAGGAGTCCCATCACTCTTGATATAAACCCGCCCCGTAGTGAAAGCCCAAGCCACTAGGTTGTTTAATACCAAGTCAAACCGTAAACGGGGAGAAACACCATAGGCTGTAGCATTACGCAGAAAAGTAGGACTAAAGTTATCGTCTGCTAGTTTGCTAACATCTTGTTCAACCATTACCTTGGAAATACCGTAGGGAGTGACTGGATTAAAAGGTGATTCCTCCGTTAGCCAGTCGTCTCCTCCTGCGCCATAGTTACTACAAGATGATGAGAAGATATAGCGACTTACTCCGGCTTCTTTGGCTAGTTTGGCTAACTTCACAGAAGCCTGATGATTGATTTCGTAAGTTAACTCAGGATTCAGATTTCCTAGGGGGTCGTTTGACAGTCCCGCTAGGTGCAAAATTGCATCGAAACCCTCAACGTCTGAGGCTTCAATGTCGCGAATATCCTTACATATTTCGGGAATTTCTGTAATCCCTTCCCCAAATGTACACTGTTTGAATATGTCGCTGTCTAGTCCAATAACTTCATGCTTTTTTGC
This sequence comes from Arthrospira sp. PCC 9108, assembly GCA_016745315.1. Lineage (GTDB taxonomy): Bacteria > Cyanobacteriota > Cyanobacteriia > Cyanobacteriales > Microcoleaceae > Limnospira > Limnospira platensis. The sequence goes on along the minus strand of CP066886.1, from coordinate 6,049,512 downwards.
TAACAGCATTGGGACTAATATTGTCCCGATGTAACCCTTGTGTCCCGTCAGTAATAATTTCATCTTCTTCTCTCCAAGTTTTCCAAGGTGCTTGATTGGTTTCCCACAGTGCTTCTAAACGACGTTTATCTCGCAGAGTATCCATACACTGCCAAAAACCGTCATATTGATAAGCCATTAATTGACCATCTTTGGCTAGGTTTTCTAAGGGTTCTTTTTCCCACTGGGTATCATCCCCAGCAATGTAATCATAAATTCCGGGCTCTAGTACAAAGAAAGCACCGTTAATCCATCCTTCACTAATTTGAGGTTTTTCGGAAAATTCAACTACTCGATTTCCGTCTATTTTGGGTAGACCAAAACGCGCAGGGGGTCGCACCACTGTCATGGTGGCTAGTTTGCCGTGACTTTGGTGAAATTCTAATAATTGCTTGAGGTTAATATCCGAAACTCCATCACCCCAAGTTAACATAAATGTCTCATTATTTACATGGGGAATAAGTTGCTTTATCCGCCCGCCAGTATTGGTATATAACCCGGTATCTAGTAGTTCTACTATCCAATCCTGACGGTAGCCCCCATCAATGTTAACTTTGCCTGTGCCTAGGTTAACTGTGAGCTTATTACTGTTTAAAGAACAGTAATCTACCATATATTTTTTGATTACTTCTGATTTGTAACCCAAGGCAATAATAAAGTCCTTAAATCCATGGTATCCATAGTGCATCATGATATGCCAGAGGATAGGACGACCTCCGATTTCGACCATGGGCTTGGGTTTACTTTCTGTTTCTTCGGCAAGGCGGGTTCCCAATCCACCTGCTAGGATTCCAACTTTCATAGATGTTACTCAATAGGGAGTTTGGGTTGATGCAATTTGAATCTGTCGAGTCTGGAATGAGCCTGAAAATTAACACATTATTTAGTATAAGCTGTTGACTTAAATCCATATAGGGGCTATTGTAAAACTTAACATCTTGATTGTGAAGATTTGGTAAAATCTCGGCAGTTTATGACAGGCTGAACCTCAATAATAAAATTATGTTAAGTTAAGGGTAGAAATGTTAAGACGTTTGGCGATTACTTTGGGAGACCCGGCGGGAATAGGGCCGGAGGTGGTTTTGAAGGCTTTGGCTAATTCCACTTGGACTGACAAGTGCGAGATCACTGTGGTGGGTAGCCGTTGGGTGTTGGAAAATACCTACCAACAACTCAGGAAAACTACTCAAGCGATCGCTAATCCTGATCATCTCAATATTTTAGATATTAATGATGGACCCTCCCCATCCTCTATTAAATTTGGGGTCGGAAATGCCAGCAGTGGGGCGGCGAGTTTTGCTTATCTGGAAACAGCGATCGCCTCCACCCTCAAAGGGCAATTTCAGGGAATTGTTACCGGACCTATTGCCAAAAACCACTGGAAAGCCGCCGGACATCACTACCCAGGACAAACCGAACTTTTAGCACTGCGTTCCCAAGTTAACCGCTACGGAATGCTATTTGTAGCCCGATCGCCCCATAGTAACTGGACTTTACGCACCTTACTCGCCACCACCCATATTCCCCTATCACAAGTCCCTCAAACCCTCACCCCTCAACTCCTAGACCAGAAACTAGAGTTACTCATTCTCTCCCTAGACCAGGATTTTGGTATTAAAACCCCCAAAATAGCCGTTGCTGGACTTAATCCCCACAGCGGCGAAAACGGTCAGTTGGGAACCCAAGAACAAGATTGGCTAATTCCCTGGATACAACAAAAACGCGATCGCTATCCCCAAATTCAACTAGACGGACCTATCCCCCCCGATACATTATGGGTCAAACCCGGTCAAGCCTGGTATGGCCAAAACACAGCCGCCCATGATGCTTACCTCGCCCTTTACCATGATCAAGGATTAATCCCCGTTAAGCTAATGGCATTCGATCGCGCCGTTAATACCACCATTGGTTTACCCTTTATCCGCACCTCCCCCGACCACGGAACCGCCTTTGATATCGTCGGTCAAGGTATTGCTGACCCCTCCAGTTTTCAAGCGGCGATCGCCTTAGCCATAGAATTAGCCCATCAGCCCCGCAACCATCTCCACCCCATTTTATTCAATAGTTAGACGCAATAGCTATAGAACCCCTTAAACTATCGCGCCAACAACTATTTAAAATCTCCTATCCATATCACTAAACTGTTCTGGGGGATTTAGACAAACCCTAAGTAAGTCATTAACAGCAAATTCCGTGCTACCGCTACCCATTCCCACCACACAAGAAGCATAACGTTCCGGTAGAAGAGAGCGACCGCAACCTTCCAACACAGTTAAAGCATTAGCCTCACTATTGCTCCTAGTAATATTAACCACACAATTAGCCAACTCCTGCGGGCGGCGAACACTCATACATCCCAAAACCGCCTCATCCCCAGCGATACCAGCATCACGAGTAATAAGAGTCACGCACTCACCAATACTTGTAGGTCTAATCGCCATACCACAAGCCGTCGCTGTAGCCCGAGGAGACACCCCAGCATCCTCCAATTCTCTCACACATCTAGCATAATCAGCCTCAACCGTCAACCGATAAGACGGGAAACCTTGAGCCGCCGATTTTACCGGAATCATAGCCCATAACAGGCTAACTACTGTCAGGGGAAGACCCCAAGCCAATTTTTGGGAATTCAACATTTGCTTCAATATAGCTAATCAAATTTTCGCTCATCATACCACCGCCTGTTTTTCAAAGCGATCGCCTTTACATCTTGCCCATTTTCGTTTCAAGAACTTATAATAGAAGATTGGTGAAATTTTTATGTTGAGAGGAACTTAGATGTCTCGATATCGAGGACCCCGGCTTCGGGTTGCACGTCGTTTAGGGGATCTTCCCGGACTCACCCGGAAAACAGCCCGACGTGCCTATCCCCCTGGTCAGCACGGTCAAGCTCGCCGCAAACGTTCAGAATATGCAGTTCGTTTAGAAGAAAAGCAAAAACTCCGGTTTAACTATGGTTTGTCTGAACGACAACTGTTGCGTTATGTCCGCAAAGCCCGTCGCGCCTCCGGTTCCACCGGTCAAGTCTTGCTGCAATACCTAGAAATGCGTTTGGATAACACCGTGTTCCGTCTCGGTATGGCTCCCACTATCCCCGCAGCCCGACAGTTAGTTAACCACGGTCATATCACCGTTAACGGTAAAGTTGTAGATATTGCCAGCTATCAGTGCCGTCCGGGCGAAATCATTGGCGTGAGAAATAGAGACAAATCTCGCGAAATGGTCAAAGCTAATCTTCAGTATCCTGGTTTAGCTAACGTCCCTAGCCATTTGGAGTTAGATAAAAATAATCTCACTGCTACAGTAAATGGTGTGATTGAAAGAGAATGGGTCGCTCTTTCCATCAATGAACTACTCGTCGTTGAATACTATTCCCGTATGGCTTAATTATTGGCATTCTCCCGTTAAACAAACTTTCTAACGGGAGAATATCAATTCCATTAACCACCAATTTGCGACATCGTGCGGCTATATCCCTGGGAGCTTCCTGTATCCCTGTCCTTAAAATTGATTTCCGGTTTCATACCTAGCAAATCCCTAACCTGTTTTTGTAGGTCCTCCACCGGAACACCCTCCCGTAAAGCCGTTTTTAGGTCGATCTGACCCGTTTCATTCAGTAAGCAAGGCCTTAACCAACCATCCGCCGATAGGCGCATTCGGTTACAGCGATCGCAAAAACATTCCGACATCTGGCTGATAAATCCTAGGGTTCCCTTAGCACCCGGAATTTGAAATATATCTGCTGGTCCGTTCCCTCGTACCTGGGATTCTGCTAAACCCCAACGCTCCCGAATTTCCTCTCTCAGCTTTTCCGATGCTACCCAACCGCGATCGCCAAATAACTCGCCATTGCCAATAGGCATAAATTCGATAAACCGAACGTGCCAATCCCGGTCTATCGTTAACCCTGCTAAATCTAGGATTTCATCGTCATTTACCCCCGGAATTACCACCACATTCAGCTTCAGTGGGTTGAACCCTACCCGATAAGCCGATTGGATTCCGTCCCAAACCTGTCGCCAGCGATCGCGCCCACGATTACCAATAATTTGATTAAAAATCTCAGGTACTAGAGAGTCTAAGCTAATATTAATCCGCCTTAAACCTGCCTGATAAAGAGATTCTGCCATCGGGGATAGCAAAAAACCATTAGTCGTCATTGATAGATCCTCCGTTTCCGGGAATCCCGCGATTTTTGACACTAATTCCGTTACCCCAGGACGCAGCAACGGTTCACCCCCGTTAGACGAAACTTAGTGAACCCCACCGGGATAAAAACTTCCCTTAGCAGCTTCAGCAGTTCCCAGTTAGTCAGTAAGTCCATCTCTAGGATATAGTCAATTTCTGCCCCCTCCGGCATACAATACTGGCATCGAAAGTTACACCGATCTATTAGGCTCACTCGAAGATAATCAACAACATTATTCATCTGGTGGTTTTTTTGCTAACTTTGCCCTTGCTCTGTATATTGTTACCCATCAGCTCTGTACTGGGATTTTGTAAACTTTTGTAAAGTTTTGTAAAGTTTTGTGAAAAAATCGGCCTTTTTTTGAGGGGGGGTTGCCTTTTGCTGGGGTTGCTGCTATACTTCTAATATAATGGGATAGTTGCAATTTTTTTATTTGTGGCAATATTCCATTATATAAGAATATGTCAATATTATACCGCGATCGCCACCCCTTGTCAACCCCCCCTGATTAAGTATTTGTAAAGTTTTGTAAAGTTTTGTGAAAAAATCGGCTTTTTTTTGAGGGGGGGTTGCCTTTTGCTGGGGTTGCTGCTATACTTCTAATATAATCGGATAGTTGCAATTTTTTTATTTGTGGCAATGTTCCATTATGTAAGAATATGTCAATATTCTACCGCGATCGCCACCCCTTGTCAACCCCCCTAATGTTGAAGCTGACATTAACCAAGAGGGGAATCCCTATCTCAACAGCACCAGTCAATTGCTGCATTAATCTGGTTGCCAACTTAGTAACAGTCAAAAAATCACATAATCTCCAGGAATTAACCCTGTTTGTAAAGCACGAATGCCGTATTAGAATAATAACGTAGCGATCGCTCTTTTAGGATTCATTTCTATCTGGCTGTTCATCCAGGCGTGACCGCCAAAGTGTTACATCCTTTTTTAGAACTTTTGCCCGGAAATCGGCGATCGATATTTAGACAGGGTGGCCCAAAATTTCTCCTTAAACCCAATTAAATTACCAACTCTAGTCAGTCATGATATCCTACTGTCAAATTTTAAGCGATCGGCCTCAGCACCGACTATCCGAACCCGAAGTTCAAGCCATCCTCCAAACCATCTTAATCCAGTTAGTACCTCTGCACCGTCAGGGAAAAGCCCATCAAAATATTTCCTTGCAAACCTTGCAACAACAAGGGGAACAGACGATTCTGTTGCCCCCAGAACACCCCAATATCAGCGCTTATCCAACCCAAGATATTTACGACTTAGGTTTAGTAGCCCTCGAATTGCTCACCGGACAAGTCCCCAGTCCCCGCCGCATTGACCTAACCTGGGACTGGAATCACCACTGTTTAATCAGCCACCAACTCAACGCCATTTTGGAACACATGGTCACTCCCAACCCCGACCAGCGTTGGCAGAATGCTAGTCAAGTCTTATCAGCCATGGGCTTAGTAGTTCCCACCCCTCCTCCCCCCTGAAACCATCGCAGTGGAGACTGGTGGGTGCGGCCACAACATTAGTCGTCCTAGTCGGTGGTTTGGCAATTGGTAGCCAGTTTATTCCCGCCCTCAGACCCCTAGTTCCCAGTCCTATCTGGAGTTGGCAGATTGAACAGGAGAATACTGCCATGTTTCGGGGTAATCTAGAGCGAACCGGAGTCTATCCTCCAGGCGGACCCACAGAATTGACTCGACTCCTGTGGAAGTTTACCGCAGAAAGTTCCATTCGCTCTTCCCCAGCCGTCTCGGAAAGGGTTATCTATTTTGGCAGTCGGGATAATCACCTCTACGCCCTAGATGCTAAAACTGGAAAGGAACGCTGGCGCTTTCAAACACAAGGTTGGATTGACTCTTCCCCAACTGTCTCGGAAGGCATCGTCTATTTTGGCAGTGGCGATAATCATCTCTACGCCCTAGATGCTAACACCGGACAACAACTCTGGCACTTTCAAACAGAAAGTGATATTCCCTCTTCCCCAGCCGTCTCGGAAGGCATCGTCTATTTTGGCAGTGGCGATAATCACCTCTACGCCCTAGATGCTAACACCGGACAACAACTCTGGCACTTTCAAACAGAAAGTGATATTCCCTCTTCCCCAGTCATTGAAGCCGGCGTTGTCTATTTTGGCAGTGGCGATAATCACCTCTACGCCCTAGATGCTAACACCGGACAACAACTCTGGCACTTTACAACACAAGCTGTGATTGACTCTTCCCCAGCCGTCTCGGAAGGCATTGTCTATTTTGGCAGTGCCGATAGTCACCTCTACGCCCTAGATGCTAACACCGGACAACAACCCTCGCGCTTTCAAACAGAAAATTGGATTCGCTCTTCCCCAGCCGTCTCAAACGGCATCGTCTATTTTGGCAGTGCCGATAGTCACCTCTACGCCCTAGATGCTAACACCGGACAACAACCCTCGCGCTTTCAAACAGAAAATTGGATTCGCTCTTCCCCAGCCGTCTCAAACGGCATCGTCTATTTTGGTAGTGGCGATAATCACCTCTACGCTGTCAAATAACAACTAACCTCCCCTCCCCTCCCCTCCCCTCCCCTCCCCTCCCCTCTCCTTATTTCCCCCAACTTGAGTTCTCAGACCTGGAATTATATTAACTTTTGTAAAGTTTTGTAAAGTTTTGTGAAAAAATCGGCCTTTTTTGAGGGGGGGGTTGCCTTTTGCCGGGGTTGCTGCTATACTCCTTATATAATGGGATATTTGCAATTTTTTTATTTGTGGCAATATTATATTATTTAAAAATATGTCAATATTATAACCGCGATCGCCTCCCCTTGTCAACCCCCCCTGATTAAGTATTTGTAAAGTTTTGTAAAGTTTTGTGAAAAAATCGGCCTTTTTTGAGGGGGGGGTTGCCTTTTGCCGGGGTTGCTGCTATACTCTTTATATAATGGGATATTTGCAATTTTTTTATTTGTGGCAATATTATATTATTTAAAAATATGTCAATATTATAACCGCGATCGCCTCCCCTTGTCAACTCCTTGGGAGTCAATCTCAGATATTGACTAAAAAATCAACACCAGAAGAATCTGGGGGGGTGCAATCGCTTTTTTGGGATTCATTTCTATCTGGCTGTTTATCCAGCCATCACCGCCAAAGTGTTACATCCTTTTTTAGAACTCTTACCCGGAAATCGGCGATCGACATTTAGACCGCGTAAAAACCAATATTTTGTTAAACTTAATTAAATCACAAACTCTAGTCAGTCATGATATCCTACTATGAAGTTTTAAATCATCGGAGCCAACGTAGACTATCCGAACCGGAAGTTAAAGCCATCCTGGAAACCGTCTTAATCCAGTTAGTTCCCCTACACAGTCAGGGAAAAGCCCATCAAAAGATTTCCTTGCAGACCTTGCAACAAGAAGGGCAACAGACAATTCTCTTACTCAAACACAACCCCAATGTCAGCGGTTCTCCGACTCAAGATATTTACGACCTAGGTTTAGTAGCCCTGGAATTGCTCACCGGACAAGTCCCCAGTCCCCGCCGCCGCCACCCCGACTGGGACTGGGATAAGCACTGTTTAATTAGTGACCAACTCAACGCCATTTTGGAACAGATGGTCACTCCCAACCCCGACCTGCGTTGGCAGAATGCTAGTCAAGTCTTATCAGCCATGGGTGTAGTAGTTCCCGCAACTCGTCCCCCCTGAAACTATGGCAGTGGGGACTCGTGGGTGCAGCCACAACATTAGTCCTCGTAGTCGGTGGTTTGGCAATTGGCAGCCAGTTTATCCCTGCCCTCAGAACCCGATCCCCCAGTGCTATCTGGAGTTGGCAGATGCAACGCGACGGTGCAACCATGTTTCGGGGTAATCTAGAGCGAACTGGAGTCTATCCTCCAGGTGGACCCACAGAATTGACTCAACTGGTGTGGAGGTTTAGCACACAAGCTGCGATTTCCTCTTCCCCAGCCGTCTCTGAAGGAATTGTCTATTTTGGCAGTTGGGATAGACACCTTTATGCCCTAGATGCTAACACTGGACAGGAACGCTGGCGCTTCAGAACACAAGCTGTGATTTCCTCTTCCCCAGCCGTCTCTGAAGGAATTGTCTATTTTGGCAGTCACGATGGTAACCTCTACGCCCTAGATGCTAACACTGGACAGGAACGCTGGCGCTTCAGAACACAAGCTGTGATTTCCTCTTCCCCAGCCGTCTCTGAAGGAATTGTCTATTTTGGCAGTCACGATAATTACCTTTATGCCCTAGATGCTAACACTGGACAGGAACGCTGGCGCTTCAGAACACAAGCTGTGATTGGCTCTTCCCCAGCCGTCTCAGCCGGGGTTGTCTATTTTGGCAGTCACGATAATCACCTCTACGCCCTAGATGTTAACACTGGACAGGAACGCTGGCGGTTTAGAACAGGAGATGGTATTTTCTCTTCCCCAGCCGTCTCAGCCGGGGTTGTCTATTTTGGCAGTCACGATAATCACCTCTACGCCCTAGATGTTAACACTGGACAAGAACGCTGGAAATTTAGAACAGGAGATGGTATTTTCTCTTCCCCAGCCGTCTCAGCCGGGGTTGTCTATTTTGGCAGTCACGATAATCACCTCTACGCCCTAGATGTTAACACTGGACAGGAACGCTGGCGCTTCAGAACACAAGCTGTGATTGACTCTTCCCCAGCCGTCTCAGCCGGCGTTGTCTATTTTGGCAGTTACGATAATCACCTCTACGCCCTAGATGTTAACACTGGACAGGAACGCTGGAAATTTAGAACAGAAAATTGGATTGGCTCTTCCCCAGCCGTTTCAGGCGGGGTTGTCTATTTTGGTAGTGGCGATAATCACCTCTACGCTGTCAAATAACAACTAACCTCCCCTGTCCTTTTTCCCCCAACTTGAGTTATCAAGCTAGGGATTATGTTAACTTTTGTAAAGTTTTGTAAAGTTTTGTGAAAAAATCGGCCTTTTTTTGAGGGGGGGGTTGCCTTTTGCCGGCGTTGCTGCTATACTCCTAGTATAATGGGATAGTTGCAATTTTTTTATTTGTGGCAATATTCCATTATTTCAGAATATGTCAATATTCTAACCGCGATCGCCTCCCCTTGTCAACCCCCCCCTGATTAAGTATTTGTAAAGTTTTGTAAAGTTTTGTGAAAAAATCGGCCTTTTTTTGAGGGGGGGTTGCCTTTTGCCGGCGTTGCTGCTATACTTCTAATATAATGGGATAGTTGCAATTTTTTTATTTGTGCCAATATTTTATTATTCAAGAATATGTCAATATTATAACCGCGATCGCCTCCCCTTGTCAACCCCTGGGGAGTCAATCTCAGGAATTGACTAAAAAATCAACACGAGAGTAACAACAAGCCCCCAGCGAATAGCCAAGGGCGAGTTGAAATGAAATGTTGAGAGCTTATAGCTAAACAGCCGCCGCCACTTTTTCACCTTTTCCGACCAAGCGTTCATAAGTGGCTCTCATTTTCAGACCGACCAGAACCTGGAACAGTCCAGTGCCATCATTAGAACCCGGGTAATCTTGGTGTTCCCGCAACAGATGAGTTAGTTCACCATAGTATTTCGTAGCAATATTGCTCATGTGACCTTCAACGTAGATCATCTCTTCGAGGTTATCGAACTTCCCATCAACCTCTAGTACAGAGACCTCATTGCCATAGTAAGCATCAGGCCCATAGAACATCTTGATACCGGGATAAGAACAAGTCAGCTTACGACCGCAAGGAGTCCAGTTAATAGTGGAACCCTCATCAAAAAGATAAGCCGGTTCAAAACCTTCTACTCCATCGCGCTGCATCAGGCGCACCCGTAGGACTTTGTGTTCCTTATCACCAGGAATCAATTGGGTAGGTAGAATTTGGATGACCACATCTGCATATTGCTTCTGAGGATCGATATAGGCTTCAAAGTCAGGACGACGAGCATTAATAGAAGCCAGAACATCCTCATAGCGGTGTCCCCGTTCGGCCATATCCCGCTGTATTTTCCAGGAGATTTTGACCTCATCACTAATATCGAGGTAAACGCTAAAGTCTAACAGACCTCTGACACGCTCATCATACAAGGGGTGTAGACCTTCAATAACCACAATGTGATTAGGATCGATACGTTCTGGCGGATCGATCAGACCAGTTTCATGGTTATAGATAGGTTTATTGATAGATTGACCACTTTTGAGCGTTTTAATCTGCTCATACATCAGGTCAAAATTGTTGGCGCGGGGATCGAGAGCGGTAATCCCGGTTTCCTTGCGTTGCTTGCGATCGAGACTATGATAATCATCTAAACAGATGACCGTAACAAAATCTTCTCCAAAGATATCTGTTATACGACGCAAAAAGGTAGATTTTCCGCACCCGGAATCCCCAGCAACACCAATTAAAACTACGCGATCCGGCTGATTTACCATAGGTTCCCTCTAAGCAAAAAACTGTTTACAAGCTCAACCACTCTATTTTGAGCAGGACAACCCAGACCAGTGTCATAATTGAGAATTGGCGACTACCCATGTAGGTATAGCCAATCTCCATCGGTAGACAGCTTACTGACTCCCCACTGACACAATGGCCTGGTTATCTGGTAAGCTAAGTATTTTATACTAACTTTAGATATTGATTTTACCAGAAGGGGATCATCCCTACAAGATGTAATCGTTCTCACTTAGCGCGAGAAAAATTGAAGCCAGAATAGGGGTTATTGACTTCACAAGTGGTGTGGGGCTATTTTAACATCAATTGCCAGCATGATTGGATTTAGTTTAGGGAAAAATTTCCGTAACTACCCGATCGCCCTGATTTCCGCCAGTGACCACCACAGTTTGAGTAGAAAATTGTCCCGTAGCCACTTCTCCCCGGAGAGTCATCTGGGGGTCAACTTGGCGGTAAATTACATCACCTTCTGCTTTAAAGGCTTGTTGTGGCACATACCAGGTAAGTAGATCAGCATTAATTTGAGCCTGTCGGTTTTCAGCCACCCCCAGAACATTACCAATCAGGTTAAAAATTTGGCTGTCCAAATCTCCCCAACCCTGATCACCCGAAAAAGTCAATTGCTCTTGGCGATCGATAATAGTGATTGGTCCTGGGGAATTAAGAGTTTGTTCTTGGTAGTTCCACTGTAACTGAGCGCTGGAAAGCTGTAATGGCGGGTTAGACAGGGCAATCTGAACATTATCTTTGAAAGTGGCTATAGCCGTAGTTAAATCTAGTTCAGCACTTTTAGCGACGGCGCGATCAATAACCACCAGATTTTCTAGGCGATCGATTTCCACCCGACGCTCAGAAATAAATCTTTCTTCTTCCCATCGCCAGATCACGTGATCAGTGCGTAGCTGCACCCCTACTTCCTTAAAGTTGATCACCACTTGGTTCCAAAATTCCACCCGCTTGTCATCATTGAATAATTGCACCTCAGTAGCGATCGCCTGCATTTTTTCATGTTCTCCGGTCACATTGTCACGAACAATCAGAATTTGCTCATTAACAATCCATTCCAACTCCTGACCGCGCAAGACAATACCATTTTCGAGATCAACAGCCACAATATCATCCCGGAGAAACAGTCGCTGACCATCTTGGTGCAGTTCCCCCTGTTTAGCTTCAATTTTATAGCGTAACTCACCCTTGACAAACAATTCCCCCACCGGTTCAGTCACCGTCGCAATTTTCTGATCTTGACTATAACTTGCTTGTTTAGCCTCCACCTGCCACAGCAATTGACCCTCTTCGTCTACTTGTTCGAGTACCACATCTTCCAGAGTCAGGGTGTTCTCAAACTCTTCTGAGGGGGGGCGATCCTCAGAAGTAGTTGGTTCTGAAGGTTGGGGGGATTGACACCCTACCAGTCCCCCGCCAGAAATTACCAACATCAGCAACATAATTTGGCCAATCCCCAAGCCCAACAAGGCAGGGATTGTCTGTTGGCTGTAGTTTGAGTTCTTAAAAATCACGCGCCTTCAACCTTTCCATCAATCAAACTGATGCTTGATAGGGGACGGTAGCTATATCCAGGACTGCGGGGGGTTTTTTGAATTTCGTCTTTGATCGCTTCGAGATCAATATAGCGATCGGCTACATTAATTAGACTGTCGCTAGTCATCGATCGCAAACTAATCACTTCCACCCGCACACCTCTATAGCTGACACAATCGACCGCATAAGCTAAATCGCCATCACCACTAACCAGCACCGCCGTATCATAAGCACCCACTAGAGCGATCATATCTACGGCAATTTCTACATCTAGGTTAGCTTTTTTAGAACCATCTGGCAGTTGTACTAAGTCCTTAGCAACCACCCGATACCCATTGCGACGCATCCACAGCAAAAATCCCTGTTGCTTTTCATTAGTGCGATCGACCCCAGTATAGAAAAACGATCGCAATAATCGCGAACCACTGGTTAGCCGGCACAATAATTTCGTGTAATCAATTTCAATGCCTAATTGTAAAGCGGCATAAAACAGATTCGAGCCATCGATAAATATCGCCACACGCCCTCGATTTTCTAAAATCTGTTCAGGGGTGAATATGTCGTTACTACTGTTGTTGATATGATTCAACATGATTTTTAAACCTCATTTATTATTTATGATGCTGATCAAATAGGTGTATCTCAATTAAACATTGAGTTATCAATAATTAAGGGATTAAATCTGCTCGATCGCCTCTGTCAGTCTCAGGGAGATCAATTTATCAGACTACAGCACTGGGTGATTCCAGCTTTTGAAAAACCGGTTTACCTTCTCCCAGCACTTGCTCGCTTGGTAAAATACCCCAGTGAGCATGGCTATCCAAACCCATGATTTTGGCTGCCCCTTCAGGATCTTGAAAATTCATTGAGTATCCCAGTTGCTGGTAGACAGCCGTGCTAAGATTTGGCACAATTGGCGCTAACAAATAAGCCGCCAAGCGGACTGACTCAAGCACCGAGTAGATCACTTCACTCAGGGCTGATAGTTCCCCTCGTTTATACAGTGACCAGGGTGCTTGTTCGTCTACATATTTGTTACCAGCTTGAACTAGAACCAGAACCGCCTCACACACTTGGCTAAACGCCAGTTTTTCATAGAATTGACTAACGGTGTTACCGAGGGAACTACCAATGGATTTTAGGTGATTGTCTGCAGAGATATTATCTACTGCGATCGCCGGAACTCTACCGTCAAAGTATTTGGCAGCCATTTTCATAGTCCGGTTAAGTAAATTGCCCAGATCATTGGCGAGGTCGGCGTTTAGGGTATTAATAAATCTGGTCTGATTATAATCACCGTCTTGTCCAAATTCTATCTCTTTTAAAAAATAGTAACGGACAGCATCGGTACCATATTGGTTCACCAACTCCACGGGATTAAGGGTATTGCCTAAACTCTTACCCATCTTTTTACCATCTTTAGTTAGAAAACCGTGTCCAAAGATACGACCAGGTAAAGGTAAGTCGGCAGACATTAACATCGCTGGCCAGTAAACAGCATGGAAGCGTAAGATGTCTTTACCAATTAGGTGCAGGTCTATCGGCCACCATTTAGCGATCGCTTCAGAAAGGCTGGGTTCTGAGTCGGGATCAACTAGCGCGGTCACATATCCTAGTAGTGCATCAAACCAAACATATAGGGTTTGACTGGGATCAATGGGAACTGGGAAACCCCAGTCAAGATTCACCCTAGAAATGGAGAAATCCTGTAACCCTTGGTTAACAAAACTGATCACTTCATTCCGGCGACTTTCTGGCCCGATGAAGTCGGGGTGATCATGATAAAGGGCTTCGAGCTGTTTTTGATATTTTGATAGACGGAAAAAATAGTTCTGCTCGTCCCTCCATTCTACTTCTTTATTCACGTGAATGGGGCAATATTTCTCGTCTATTAGTTCCCGTTTTTCTTTGAACTCTTCACAGGATACACAATACCAGCCTTGTTGTTGGCTCAAATATATATCCTCATTTTCCCAAACCCTTTGGAAAAATTCTCTGACGATCGCCTCGTGACGGGGGCTGGTAGTCCGACTAAAACGATCATACTGAATTTCCAGCAGTTTCCACAGACTCTCAAAACTGCTCACTATCCGATCACAGTGAACTTGGGGGGAACATCCCGCCTCCTCTGCTGTCCTTTGAATTTTCTGGCCGTGTTCATCGGTACCAGTAATTAGCAGCACTTCATATCCCTGTAGTCGCTTCCAACGGGCGATCGCATCGGCGGCGATCGTCGTGTAGGCGCTGCCAATATGGGGAACATCATTGACATAATATAGAGGTGTTGTTAAGGAAAACGTCTTTTTAGTTGTTGGTGTCACATCCATGACTGATATACAAGTTTCTCTCTTAAACTGATCTTACTTAGGTTTGATCTGCCTTCGGGGCGGAGTCGGGTGCCCTGGCACCTAGAACCCTCTCCCCAGTCAAAACAGCAACAATTTTGATACGGTTTTGACCATCTCAAACTAAAGCCTATAAATGATAATACTTTTTAAAAAAATGTTAAAAATTCTCAACGAAGTCTTAACTTTTTCGCCAATATCTACAAGGTCAATGGAGATACGAGCGCGATCGATTAACTGGGTCGGCTCCCTTGATTGTCATATTTCCCGCCCACTGTAGTTAGCCACTTATCCCCATCTGTCTAATGGTTTCCCCCGATGGTATAGATGGATCTCAATGACTGTGGCAAGAAGGTAAAGTAATGTTAAGCTAAAATGAGTTAACCGGATCAACTACCTAACATAAACCATTATATTTGCCCAATCTAGCCAACGATGTATTTTTTTAACCCTACACCCGGTCAGTCGCACCTACCTCTATTTTTGTTTTTACCGGGGATGGATGGTACGGGTCGCCTCCTGCGAACCCAACAGCGCCGACTGTCTCAGTTTTTTAACCTGCGCTGTTTGACTATTCCTCCCGAAGATGTGAACGATTGGGATACATTAACCGATCGCACTGTGGCTTTAATTCAACAAGAACTCAGCCTCAACCTCAATCAAGATATTTATATATGCGGGGAGTCCTTTGGCGGTTGTCTGGCGATGAAAGTGGCTATGCAAATTCGTGATCAACTCAAAGGTCTGATTTTAGTTAACCCGGCTTCTGCTTTCAAGCAACAACCTTGGATAGAATGGGGATCACATTTGACCGACTGGCTACCTAGTTGGTTATATCCCCTGTCTATGATCGGATTCTTGCCGTTTCTGGCTAAATTGCCAGGAATTACTATCGGCGATCGCCAAGCCTTGTTAGAGGCTATGCAATCTGTCCCTCAACGTACTTCCAGTTGGCGCTTGGGACTGCTGCGATCGTTTGATATTCAACCAGACCAACTCCGTCAACTAGATTTACCCGTTTTGGTGATTGCCAGTGGTTCCGATAGATTGCTACCCTCCATTACAGAAGCTCAATTTTTAACCAGGAAGCTACCCAAAGCTAATATGGTTATCCTCCCTAACAGCGGCCATGCTTGTCTGTTAGAAACTGATGTTAACCTTTGTCAGATCATTCGAGATCATGATCTCGGTCAGAATTTAACTAAAACCCAATTGGTGTGCCAAAATTAGGCACGGAAAAATTTTTTAGGCTAATTACCAGGCTATATGACCACAACTTTTAAAAATCCACCCATTGGACCAGCATCGCGACTGGTCAATGGTATTTTATCTATTCAACCCCTAGCTAAGTTCGCCAAACATCAAGCCCGCCAGATGATGATTGATCGGGCTGAAAAAATGGGGGTCCCTTGGCGCTCTCATGCCAATACCCTCCTACAGAGAGACTGGTCGCCGGAATTTCAGCAGGTTAATAAGTCTGATCTGGCTTATCCAGAATATTATTTAAGGTCTTTTCATGCCTATGATAACGGCAATTTAAGCTGGCAGGCTGCTGTAGAGGTGGAAGTGGCGGCGTTGGCGGTTCACGCCAAAATCTGGCCTGATGCTGGGGTGGCGGGAGACGATCGCCTACGACAAAGTTATCATGATGTACTACAGCAGGTATTACCCGAACCCCCAAAGCTATTCTCGATCTCGGCTGTAGTGTCGGATTAAGTACCAATACCATGCAGCAGATTTATCCTGATGCTACTATGGTAGGCGTGGATTTGTCCCCCTATTTTTTGGCGATCGCTGCCTATAACACTAACCAAAAATCCTCCCATAACCCCCCCACTTGGGTACACGCACCCGCTGAAGCCACAGGTCTACCAGACCACTCCTTTGATTTGGTTTCCCTTTGTCTGGTCTGTCATGAACTCCCCCAAGAGGCCACCCGAAATATATTTGAGGAAGCCCGCCGCCTATTGCGCCCTAACGGACATCTGGCGGTTATGGATATGAACCCCAAATCAGAGGTATTCGCTAAAATGCCACCCTATATCCTCACCCTCCTAAAAAGTACCGAACCCTATCTCGATCAGTATTTCACCCTAGATTTAGTTGAAACCTTCAAATCAGCAGGTTTCCACACCCCTACCATTGTCTGCAACAGTCCCCGTCATCATACGGCGATCGCCAAAGTCAATGGATAATTGATAATTGACAATTGACAATTGATAATTATTAATTGTAGGGGCGGGTTCTGCTAATTCCTCCCCCCCCAGGGACAAGATTAATAAACCCGCCCTCATAGGTTCTGCTAATTCCTCCCCCCCAGGGACAAGATTAATAAACCCGCCCTCATAGGTTCTGCTAATTCCTCCCCCCAGGGACAAGATTAATAAACCCGCCCTCATAGGTTCTGCTAATTCCTCCCCCCCCAGGGACAAGATTAATAAACCCGCCCTCATAGGTTCTGCTAATTCCTCCCCCCCAGGGACAAGATTAATAAACCCGCCCTCATAGGTTCTGCTAATTCCTCCCCCCCCAGGGACAAGATTAATAAACCCGCCCTCATAGGTTCTGCTAATTCCTCCCCCCCAGGGATGAGACTAATAAACCCGCCCCTACGGGATGATTATTTTTTATCGCGTAATTAAGAATGTTGAACGCTGAAGATTTTTACAGCGAATCGTTTTATCTAGCCAATAACCCTGACGTAGCGCAAGCAGTTGATTTGGGAGTTATTAGTAGTGGCTTTGAACATTTTATCGAGTCAGGTCAGTTTCAGGTTAGACAACCGACACCGCTTTATGATGAATTATATTATTTGACGACTAATCCTGATGTGGCGGCGTTGGTCAATGTAGGTGCGATCGCCAGTGGTTTTCAACATTTTATTAATTTCGGTCAGCGGGAAAGACGCAATCCCAGCATTCTATTTAATACGGATTTTTATATAGATGAATACCCCTTTATTCAAGCAGCCATAGAAGCCGGAGATATCACAGCGATCGAGCATTTTGTCAAAGCCGGTCAATTTGAGGATTTTCGCCCTAGTGTATTGTATAACCCTAATTATTATTTAGCCCGAAATCCTGATGTGGCGGCGAGGGTAGAACGTGATGAACTGACCGGGATCGAGCATTATTTGGATATTGGAGCGGCTCAAAATCGTGATTTTAGTGCTTTTCTGGAGGTGAATGGTTCCAGTTTTCCGAACCGTGTCGCTAGTGGAGATACTAGGGAAAATAGCACAATTTTAATGGCGCGTAATACTGTGGTGGGTCCCATTACTTTTGAAACAGCCACCGATCCGAATTTTAATAATGTGGTTTCCTCGTTGACTACTAATAATTCTGATCCGACGGTTCCGGTTAAGGTATTTGTGTCCGATTTAACGCCGGGGACACCTTATTTTTATCGGGTTACTAATGCTATGGGGGAAAGCGATCGCGGTATTTTTCGCACTCCTTTATCTTTGGGAAGTCAAGGCGGATTAAGGTTTGGTGCTGCTGGTGATTCTCAGGGGGAATTAATGCCTCATGTCGCCGTCAGAAATGCCCCAGAACGTGGTCTAGATTTTTTTGTACAGTTAGGAAATACAATTTCTGCCAGTACCGAGTCTCCTGATTTACCAGGTGTTTCTCAGGCGGAAACTTTGTTAGATTTCCACACCAAACATAATGAGATTTATCGGGAACGTCTGACTTTGAATCCTTGGGGAAATTTGCGGGTAGCAACTTCTATGCTAGGGGTGTGGAATGATGGGGAAATCATCGATAATTTTGCCGGTGGTAGTCTGGGGGCAGATGGTGAGGGTGATTGGTTGAATAACAGCGAGATTTTTGAGACCGCGTTGGCGGGTTTTTTAGATTATCAACCTCGGCGACAGGAAAGTTATGGAGACATTAGCGATCGCCGTACCGCTAACCGAGAACAACTGTCTCGCGTTACTACCTATGGAGATGATGCAGCCGCGTTTTGGTTGGATGTGCGATCGTTCCGGGATGCACCCTTAGAACAGGTCGCAGAAACCTCTTTTCCCGAAGATATTGACGCATTTTTGCGGGATTCTTTTGATGCTAATCGAACCATGTTGGGACGAACTCAGTTGCAACAGTTGCAGTTAAATTTACTAGGCGCACAGGCTGCCGGTTTAACTTGGAAGTTTATATTTTCTCCGGTTCCTATGCAAAATTTGGGGATTCCGGGTGCAAGCGATCGCTGGGAAGGATACGCCGCTGAACGCACTAGACTCCTGAAATTTATTGATGATAATAATATTGATAATGTCGTGTTTGTGTCCGCCGGAGTTGGCGGAACTGTAGTTAATAATTTGACATTTGCTGAGGAGTTTGGCGGGCCGCAAATTCCCGTAGATGCTATGGAAATTACCGTAGGTCCGGTGGGCGTACAGACCGATTTAGGATCGGGTCTAGTGGGGGCTACTTTGGGTCCGGTGGCTGTTAATGGGGCCACTGAATGGCAACTAACCCGACAAGGAAAGGCGACTTATGAGGGGTTACAGACCCGCTGGGAACGCGATCGCCTGGTGGAGAATCTCCTAAATACTCGCCTTGAAGATATGGGTTATAATCCTATTGGTTTGGAGGGTTCGGGAATTGATGCACAGGAAATAGTTCCGGGTTCCTATTTGGCCGCTCATACTTTTGGCTGGACCGAGTTCGTCATTGATCCCAATACTCAACAACTTAGGGTGACCACCTATGGGGTCGAACCTTATACACAGGTCGATGTCCAAAGGGTTCCCGCCCGGGTAATTAATCGTCAGCCCCAAGTGGTCAGCGACTTTGTGGTAAATCCTCAATAATTGGGCTTGAAAAATTTGATACAAGGCACTATAACAAACGGTAAAAATTCATAGGAAATTTATGTTTTGTGGCGATCATGATTAATTGGGTCGCTTTTGGGCACGCTGAGGACTCTACTCTATGTTAAAACTTCATCCCCCTAGGTCACAGGCAACAACAATGAAAAATTTTGTGGTTAACCAGTTTAATACTTTTGGGTTGGCGTTTTGGGTTGAAATTATGACCGAAATGCCTCGATGTACCTATTACTTTGGGCCGTTTCTTACCGAAAATGAGGCGGAAGAAGCAGAACCGGGTTATATTGAGGATATTCAAGGTGAAGGCGCTACCGGTCTACAGGTGGCAGTTAAGCGCTGTCAGCCTGATATTTTGACCGTGGCGGCGGATCTTGATCAAAATTTTGATAATCCCCTACAGTGGGCATAGTGGCTTAACTGGGGCGGGAAAATTAGCCGATATCAACAATATTAGGATGGTTTTTGATCCAGTTATCGATATCGGTGATCACTTGATCGGGGATCTCCCAAGGGAATAAATGGGCTGTGTTGGGATAGCAGTTAAACTGCGAATTGGGTAAGTTTGCCGCCGTTTCTTGACTGGAGATGGCGGTAATATGTCGATCGCATTCTCCGGCTAATATGAGGCAATGAGAGCTAATATTTCCCAACTCAGCTAGACGGTTATATCGGTTTTTTAATGCTTGTCTCAGGGCTATGGTGGCTGGTCTGGAGGTTTGTAAATAGGCGGGTGTGGCTTGTTTGGCTATGTATTTATAGGCGGTGGGTGTATGCTGTTGGATTAAGTAGCGAAATAGCGATCGCTTACCGAAAAAATTGATATTCCACTGATTACCTGGCCATATCCAATTAATCATCCCCGCAATTCCGGTTAATAAATTATCTACCCATGAAATCGGAGGATGGTTCCCACGGGGATAGCCAGACGTAGCCACTAAAATTAATCCCGTAAACCTTTCCGGGTTTCTTAATGCTAATTCTAGGGCGAGTATACCTCCCAAAGACCAGCCAATAATTAAACATTTATCTATTTTTAAGCCATCTAAAAGCTGTTCGATATCTTCGAGATGATCGGTCATCTCAAAGGGTTGTTTAACCTGACTTTTCCCATAGCCTCGCAGGTCTGGGGCGATGGTTTGATAGTTTTGGGATAGGTGATCTGTAAACACGGACATACAGCCTCCTGACCCAGGATGACCATGAAGACACAGTATCGGAAATCCTTGACCGCGAATTTCTGAGTTTAAGGAAACAGCTAAACTCATCTGTTTATAACTGCCCTCTCATGATAATATGTTCCGCAATACCAGCGATCGCTCTGCGGACTTGGGGAATATTTCCGGCTGAGTTATCGGTAATCGTAATAATATACCTTTCCCCGTCAATACTAGCCGCTAAAGTCGTGCCAATTACCCTAGAGTTTTGACCAGTTTTTTCCCCTAACCACTGGGCTTTTAATCCTTGTAAGGCTTGATAACCAATTTCGCGATCGTACTGATGACTTAAAGCCTCAATTAATAGTTCCGAGTGGGGGTGTTCATAGTTGTAGATTTCTACCATCATTTCCGTGAGTTCATCACTGGTCATGCTATTGCGACCTCTACCAGGTCGAAAAGGCATAATCCGATCGCCCATGAGTTTAAATTGCACCCGCGTTTGTTTATAACCATGTCTTTCTAGTAGTTTATTGATATAATCAGAACCCAAATAGTCGATAAGTTGATTAGTCGCGATATTACTACTATGGTCAATCATTTGAGCCATTAACATTTGGAGAGAGTAGGATTTGCGGGCGCGAATTGACGAAGCATCTTCCGTAAAATTACCCCCATCGACATAGATTTCTTTGTCAAAACTCACCTGTTCCTCAGCCGCTTTGTGTAATAAGGCGATCGCCACAGGAACTTTAATTAAACTAGCTGGACTCGCCGGAGGTTGATGACCCCGTAAACTAGCACAATGGCGGTTTAAATTACAAACGCTGATGGTCGCATTACGCGATAAACCACTCCTAACTCGAATTTCTTCTAAAATTTCCGATTGAGCATTTCTTAACTGGAATTTGATGCTATTATAGCGGTCTTGATACTCGATAATTTTCGCGGTAGCTTGTGGGTTTAAAAATGAATCCTGGGGAATTTCCTGTAAATTGGCGATCGCTCTTTGCCAAAAGGTAGCCATTTGTTGTCGCGTTTCCCAAGATATCTGAGAACTTTTGCCGATCGCCACCGCTTGATTGGCTAAACTGATCGCTTGTTTCCAATTATCATTAGCCCGCTGTTCAATCATAATTTGCACGTCCAGGCGGCGCAGTTGTTCGATCATCTGCTGAGAAGGTTCCCGCCTATGGTTAGGAAATAATGACATTAATTGACGGGAATTACCTGCCGATTCTGGGGAGTTTTCTAGGGTGTATAATAACTCGTCCCGGAGGCTCATCAATTCATTGAGGGAAGTAGCCCCATATAATTCTGAGGATGACCCTAACATAGGTAAGGCTTGAGTTAAGCCAATAGTGACGGCAATGGCTACAGCACCAAGCCACCGGGTTTTGGACTTGAGTGGATTTAAACGTTTGGGACTGCCTAAGTAGGCACAATTGGTCAATTGTGCAGCCATTGTTTCTCCTCATCACCAACAGCAAGGATCATAGCAGGAACTGTGGCAATAGGGCGATCGCCTAGGGAAAATTTCCCAGTTTTTTTGTGATCACCCTGGGATATACTGAGGAAACATTCAATCAGGCGGGACAGTGACATCAGAAACACCAAGCCTAGGGGGATCGGATTTACCCCCAGATCAATCTGTTGTATCCACGCTTGGGGACGATTCCTCAAATCGATGGTATCTAGGGCTGGATGTGGGGACGACCGGAATATCGGCGGCCCTTTTGGATCGCCTGACTGAGACTGTTTACCCTATATATTGGCTGAGTGATTCTCAGGAAGGCGATCGCATTTTTCGCCTCCCCAGTCGCGTCCACTTGCATCGAAAATCCGGGGAAACAGAAGTTTTACAAGGATTTAAACCTTATCTGAGTTGGGCTATTCCCCATCATTTTGGTGAGCATTCTACCCCCTGTCCCATCCTTGAGGTATCCCCAACCCAAAAGTTATTTTTAGGGACCTTTAAGCAGGCTTTACAGTTGCTATTATCGACTATTTCTCCTCAAGGTGGGGGTGACAATATCAACAGCCAAGATGGTGATTTGACTTTACCTAAAAACTATCAATCTGCTGCTAATGGTTTAACTGATCAGGAGTTCAAAACCGCTTTAGATAGTTTAGCGGGGGTCGTGGTAGGATGTCCGTCTCAGGCTTCCCATGCTTATGGTTTTAATCTGCGGGAAACCATTTTGGCGGCGGGTTTGGTCAACAGTCCCTCTCAAATTTGGATGGTCGAAGATGCGATCGCTACTTGGTTAAATGAATCGGAATCTCCAACAGACGAACCTACCTTAATTATTGATGCTGGCGCTGCTACCACCGAGTTAATGGTGATCGGAATATCTCAGGATCATGATTTAACTTATGCCGACTGTTTTGGTGTCAGTGTCACCTATGGTGGCTATGATGTGAATTTGGATATTATTTGTCAATTCTGTGCCGAAAATATGATTGATTGGGATGGTTCATATTTAGTCCTACCTACTCCTGGGACATCCCCACGCACTCACCGCGATCGCCTTCAACAAAAGTTAATTTTATCAGCTTTAATCGATGCGATCGAATCCCAAAAACCCAGTTTACAAGCCGGCAAAAATGTCACTATTTCTCTACAGGGTCAGGAGGTCAAAGTTACCAGTAATGAGTTACAGCGTCGCGTGTTAGTTCCTTTTGTTCAGAACCTGAACCGAGAGTTAAATAATCTCATTAGTAAAGTGGGGGTTTCTCCCGTAGGGATTAAAAGGGCAATTTGTCGGGGTGGTAATGGTTCATGGTCCGTCTTGAGTCAATGGCTGCGGCAAAAGTTACCTAATGCGACTATGATATCAATTACTGATCCAGAATCTTGGTGTAATTATGCGATCGCCAAAGGTTTAGCCAGGATTCCTTTATTTCCCGAATTATTGAATTATTCTAGCCAACAATATGGGGATTATTTCTTATTGAGTGAACTGCTGCGGGTCTTTGGCGATTTACCTTTATCTATCCCAGAGGTGATGACTCGTTTAGA
Source organism: Arthrospira sp. PCC 9108 (assembly GCA_016745315.1). Taxonomy (GTDB): domain Bacteria; phylum Cyanobacteriota; class Cyanobacteriia; order Cyanobacteriales; family Microcoleaceae; genus Limnospira; species Limnospira platensis. The sequence goes on along the minus strand of CP066886.1, from coordinate 6,025,964 downwards.
AGAAAGAGGCGTAAATACTCGTTGCTGCAAATCTCAGATTTTAGCTATCCTCAAAGGTCAACTACCCCCCGGGTTCATTCCCTCAGAATTAGACACCCCCCTAATTGTTCCCATATCCAAACATCCTGAAATCGATATAATTAACCAAGGTGCGATTTTTTACCAAGATGTTGACTCTAGCTATTTTGTCAACCTCGAAAGGTCGGAAATGTGCCTACAATATCTTGATAAACTCTCACGAGAATATCACCAAGTTTTAACAGAACCCTTGGCGATCGTGCAATTGTAGGGAAACAGCCGGGGGTAAGTCTGAGTTTAACTGCGTATTCTCATCGATAAACTAATCCGATTTAACTTTTCGTTGACTTCCAAAACCTTCACTTTCACCACCTGTCCGACTCGGACAATTTTTTGAGGGTCTTCCACAAAGCGATCGGCTAATTGGGAAATATGAACTAACCCATCTTGATGGACTCCTACATCTACAAAAGCCCCAAAATTCACCACATTAGTAACAATTCCCTCTAACTCCATTCCCGGTTTCAAGTCCGACACCTCTTTAATATCATCCCGGAAAGTAGCATATTTAAACTCAGCCCGTGGGTCTCGTCCAGGTTTCTCTAATTCAGCGATAATATCCTTGAGAGTAGGTAAGCCGACCGTATCTGTTACATAGCCTTTTAAGTCGATTTTTTTGAGTTTGTCAGCAGTTTTGGTAATCGCATTTAAAGGGATTTCCACATCCGCTAAAATTTGTTCCACTACCGGATAACTTTCTGGGTGAACCGCCGTATTATCTAACGGATTAATACCGCCACGAATCCGCAAAAATCCCGCAGATTGTTGAAACGCTTTCGGCCCTAATTTCGCCACCTTTAAAAGCTGTTTACGATTTTTAAACGCTCCATTTTCATTGCGATATTTCACAATATTTTGGGCGATAGTGGGAGTAATTCCCGACACAAAAGTTAGGAGTTGCTGGGAAGCCGTATTTAATTCAACGCCCACATAGTTTACACAACTTTCTACCGTTTCATCAAGTTTTTTCTTGAGCAATTTTTGGTCAACATCATGTTGATATTGTCCCACACCAATGGATTTTGGGTCAATTTTAACTAATTCTGCTAACGGGTCTTGGAGGCGGCGACCAATACTAATCGCCCCCCGAATTGTCAAATCTAAATCCGCAAATTCTTCCCGCGCCACATCACTCGCCGAATAAATAGAAGCACCAGACTCGTTTACCATTACCGTAATAGGTGGAGATTCTAAAGAGGCGATCGCCTCCTTAATAAACTCTTCCGTTTCCCGTCCAGCCGTACCATTCCCAATAGCAATTAATGCGATTTTGTACTTTTTAATCAAGGCTTGAATCGTTTTGGTCGCTTGTTGACGTTGTGACTGTGACTGGTGGGGAAAAATTGCCTGATATTCGCAAAACTTGCCAGTTTCCGACAATACCGCCACCTTACAACCTGTCCTGAAACCTGGGTCAATGGCTAAAGTAGGCTTCATTCCCGCTGGTGGAGATAGTAATAATTCCCGCAAATTAGCTTCAAACGTCTTAATAGATTCTAGGTCTGCGTAGGATTTGCGATCGCTCCTAATTTCACCAATCAACGAATTTTTCATCAGGCGATTAAAAGCATCTTTAATCATCTCCTGATAAAACTTGCGAATCTCCCGATTTTTACTGCGAATAACTTGGGATTCTAAGTGATGCAGCACCAAAGCCTCATCAAAATCCAGATCAACCTTGAGAACCCCCTCAGTTTCTCCCCGGAATAATGCCAACAAGTTATGGGGTTTAATATCCATCACATTTTCCCGAAAATTCCGATACATTTCAAATTTCGTCGAACCTTCTGGGTAATCATCTTTAATCCGCGAAATAAACGCGCCATCATTGATTAAAAAATCGCGCACATCTGCCCTTAAAAGCGCCGTCTCTGCCACCTGTTCCGCCAAAATATCCGAGGCTCCAGCCAAGGCATCTGCCACCGTTTTAACCCCCTTTTCTGCGTCAATATATTTAGCCGCTTCTGACTCTAGGGAAACCGTGGGCGCTTGGGGTTGGTTAAGGGAACTAATCAACTCAGCTAGGGGTGCTAATCCTTTTTCCTTAGCCATAGTCGCGCGGGTGCGACGTTTGGGACGATAGGGAAGATATAGATCCTCAAGTTCAGTTTTTAACAAACAGTTCTCAATTTGGGTCTGGAGTTCATCCGTGAGTTTTCCCTGAGAGGCGATCGCCTCCAAAATGCTAGTTTTTCGTTCCTCAAGTTCAGTTAAATAAGCATATCTTTCCGCCAGAGTTCGCAGTTGAATTTCATCAAGGGAACCCGTCCTTTCTTTCCGATAACGTGCAATAAATGGAATAGTCGCCCCTTCCGCAAATAATGCCAATGTATTTTCAACTTGAACCGGTTTTAACGAAAGTTCCTGAACTAGAATTTGAGTAATATTAAGCATAGACTTTCAATCGACTTGATTTTGTGACTTAAGATTGGTATACCAAATTATTGTAAATGCTACCCTCTGAATATGGGTGTACAGTCAAAGTTAGTATCTCGCACATCTGAGAATTAATATATGAGTTCAGGAATATTTTGGGCTTCACTGTTACTTCGTCCTCTCCAGCGTTATGGGTGGCTATCCCTGCTGCTGTGGGTGCTGATGATGTCCCCAGCCGCCGCCTCCGTATTAATGCGGGTGGCCATAACCACTAACACCAATGATATTAAGGTCGGAAGTTCCACCCCAGCAACAGTCCGCGACGGTAGCGGTAACGTCTTAGGACAAATCCCCAATATGGGCGCAACTGTCGCCAAACCTGCATCAGGTCAGGTATCCCTCAGCCAATGGAAAGCCGGTCAAATTTGGGTGGAACCCTCCCAAAACGGCAAAGTCTGGATCGGTGATAATTGGTATCGGGGACGGGTGTTATTAATCCAGCGCAATGGTGGGTTAATGGCCATTAATTATGTCGATCTCGATCAGTATCTCTACAGTGTCCTAGGGGCAGAAATGGGGGGAAATTGGCCCATTCAAGCCCTAAAAGCCCAAGCTGTCGCGGCGCGGACCTATGCACTGTATAAGCGCCAAAATAATAGCAGTCAGATTTATGATTTAGGGGATACTCAAACCTACCAGGTCTATCGTGGCGTGTCTGGGGAGTCACCAGCCACTCAGACTGCCGTTAGGGCGACAGCAGGTCAGGTGTTAACTTATAATGGTCGGGTGATTTTGGCTGTTTTCCATTCTTCCTCTGGGGGTCACACCGAAAATGTTGAGGATGTCTGGGAAAATCCCTTACCCTATCTGCGCGGGGTTCCAGATTTTGATAGTGGTTCTCCCGTGTTTGAATGGACAAGGACTTTTTCCACTAATGACCTTAGTAACCGCATTTCAGGAGTTGGTCAAGTTTCGTCTATGACACCCGAAAGAACCTCAGCTTTTGGAAGTGTAATTTCCATGAGAGTTGTGGGAAGTGGCGGAACTCGCACTATTAGCGGTGAAGATATCGCTAGAGCTTTGGGGTTGCGTAGCACCAGATTTAGGGTCGATCGTAACAATGCTTCTGGCAATTTTATAGTCACTGGTCGCGGTTTTGGTCATGGTGTGGGTTTGAGTCAATGGGGGGCTTATAATTTGGCTAATGCTGGATATAATTATCAGCAAATTCTCGCCCATTATTATCGAAATACAACTCTGGCTAGAATCCAAGTCCAATAATTGATAATTATTAATTGTCGGGGCGGGTTCTGCTGTGAATTCTCCATCCCCACGACCATCTAAATAAACCCGCCCTATCCCTGGTCATTAATTGATAATTGTCGGGGCGGGTTCTGCTGTCAATTCTCCATCCCCAGGACTATCTGAATAAACCCGCCCCAGCCCACCGGATAATTGATAATTATTAATTGTAGGGGCGGGTTCTGCTGTCAATTCTCCATCCCCAGGACTATCTGAATAAACCCGCCCTATCCCTGGTCATTAATTGATAATTGTCGGGGCGGGTTCTGCTGTCAATTCTCCATCCCCAGGACTATCTGAATAAACCCGCCCTATCCCTGGTCATTAATTGATAATTGTCGGGGCGGGTTCTGCTGTCAATTCTCCATCCCCAGGACTATCTGAATAAACCCGCCCTATCCCTGGTCATTAATTGATAATTGTCGGGGCGGGTTCTGCTGTCAATTCTCCATCCCCAGGACTATCTGAATAAACCCGCCCTATCCCTGGTCATTAATTGATAATTATCGGGGCGGGTTCTGCTGTCAATTCTCCATCCCCAGGACTATCTGAATAAACCCGCCCTATCCCTGGTCATTAATTGACAATTGTCGGGGCGGGTTCTGCTGTGAATTCTCCATCCCCACGACCATCTAAATAAACCCGCCCTATCCCTGGTCATTAATTGATAATTGTCGGGGCGGGTTCTGCTGTGAATTCTCCATCCCCACGACCATCTAAATAAACCCGCCCCAGCCCACCGGATAATTGATAATTATTAATTGTAGGGGCGGGTTCTGCTGTCAATTCTCCATCCCCAGGACTATCTGAATAAACCCGCCCTATCCCTGGTCATTAATTGATAATTGTCGGGGCGGGTTCTGCTGTCAATTCTCCATCCCCAGGACTATCTGAATAAACCCGCCCTATCCCTGGTCATTAATTGATAATTGTCGGGGCGGGTTCTGCTGTCAATTCTCCATCCCCAGGACTATCTGAATAAACCCGCCCTATCCCTGGTCATTAATTGATAATTGTCGGGGCGGGTTCTGCTGTCAATTCTCCATCCCCAGGACTATCTGAATAAACCCGCCCTATCCCTGGTCATTAATTGATAATTGTCGGGGCGGGTTCTGCTGTCAATTCTCCATCCCCAGGACTATCTGAATAAACCCGCCCTATCCCTGGTCATTAATTGATAATTGTCGGGGCGGGTTCTGCTGTGAATTCTCCATCCCCAGGACTATCTGAATAAACCCGCCCTATCCCCGGTCATTAATTAGTTAATAAACCCGCCCTATCCGAATCAGCGCCTATCAACTATTAAATACTGCGGAGGGCGACGATTGGATCAAGGGCGGCGGCGCGTCTGGCGGGAACTACGCCGAAAAATAAGCCAATACCACCAGAAACACTGACAGCGACTGCGATCGCACTTGTGGAAATTCCAGCTTCTAAAGGTGTTAGTATTCCCACCAGTAACACACCACTAACACCTAAACCCGTGCCAATTAATCCCCCCGCTACAGATAAGATAATCGCCTCAATAATAAACTGAATAAGAATATCATTTTGGGAAGCGCCTATGGCTTTTCTCAGACCAATTTCCTGGGTTCTTTCTGTGACAGAAACCAACATAATATTCATAATTCCAATTCCCCCGACTAACAAGGAAATCGCCGCCGTCGCTGCTAACATCAACGTTAAAGCCCCAGTAATTTGTCCGAGGATATTCATTAAATCCTGTTGATTCCGAACCGTAAAATCATCTTCATCAGTAATTTTATGTCGTAAACGTAGCAAATTCTCAATTTGAAATTGTGCCGCCCTCATCTGATGTGCTTCTTTAATAGAAACGGAAATAAAGGTAACTTGTAAACCATAGGGAGAATTGCGCCCAGTAATGCGATTAGCAACGGTGGTAATGGGTATAAAAGCATTCATATCCTCATTACTTCCTAAACTGGAACCCTTGGGTTGCATGACTCCAATTACCTGCAATGTAATATCCTTGAGTCGGACTTGTTTACCGATGGGGTCTTCATTACCAAATAATTGTTCTGCTATTTCTGAACCGAGGGCGACTACCTGTTCATTTCGCTGAATATCCAAATCAGAAATAAACCTTCCTTTGGCAATATCAAAACTACGAACGGTCATATATTCTGGGGTAGTGCCAATTATAGAACCAGAGGCATTCCTACTCTGATAAGATATTAATTCACTAGCTGTTAAAGAAGGTGCTACAGCTTCCACTGAGGGGACTTGTTCAGCGATCGCCATTGCATCTTCTAGGATTAAATTTTGAGGGGGATAAACAGGTCTTCTCTGGGCTTCCGGGCTGCCGGGGACAATAAATAATACATTAGGACCCAGGGAATTAACTTGATTTTCGACAAAGGTTTGCGCCCCTTCTCCAATACCTATCATAGCAATAACTGAGGCATTACCTATAATAATGCCTAACATAGTTAGGCTGCTTCTCATTTTATTAGCCAATAATGTCGCCGAGGACATTTTGATACTTTCTAGAATATGCATAATTAGGGATGATTAGATTAGTTGAGGATTGAGGTGCTATTTTATTGTATAATATCTTCAAGTTTTTGTCCGGGTGGCAATTCAATAAAAACGCGATCGCCTGTAGTAATTCCTTCCAAAATCTGGATTTCATTACCAATTTGTGAACCGATAGTAACAGGTTTAAATTCTGGTTGACCTTCCTGGTTAGGAATGAGTACACCCGTATTTCCCCGATTAGTAATAATCGCCACAGTCGGAACCACAACAGCTTGATTAAGTTGGCGACCGACAAACCGTAAATTAACATTCATTCCCGACTGCAATACATCCTGTCCCGTGCGAATATCAATCCGGGCTTGAAACAGGGTAACATCTCGTTCTTTAATAGCTTCCGGGGCGATTAAATGCACTTGACCTTCAAAAACCTGATCTGGGTAAGCATCGGCTATAATTTCCACCCTTTGTAATGGTTCAATTTGGACAATATCAGTTTCGGGAATTTTCGCTAAAACTTCCAAATCCTTAGCCAAAGCCACAATAGAAGTAGAGGTAGCAGAAGTCGCATCAGAGGCGGAAGTAGCCGGAGTAACAAAAGCGCCCTCAATCGCATATCTTTGAGTAATAATTCCCGCAAAAGGCGCACGAATATTAGTATCTTCTAACAGCACTTGATAATAGCGCAGTTGACTTTCAGCCTCCCGGACATCAGCTTCAGCAGCCGCAATATCTTCAGGACGAGTGCCATTTTCCAACTCATCTAACTGACTGCGCGCCTCGGTAACATCAGACTCAGCTTGTCTGATAACTTCAGGACGAGTGCCATTTTGTAACTGTCGCAAATTTTGACGTTCCTGTTCAACGGTAGCTTCCAATCGTTCAATTTGCGATCGCCTATTTTCCTGAAGTTGTGCTAGTCGCTGTTTAGCCTCATCCTGTAAAGCCTCCAGGCGGCGTTGATCTCGCCTATAGCCATCCAAAGTATCCTCAGAAACAGCCCCCTGACTTTTCAATTCTTCATAGCGCTGTACCCGTCCCTGGGCCAATTCCAACTCAGCTAAATTGGCTTGTATTCTTGATTGGGCTTGGTCAATTTCATTTTGTAGACTCCCCGACCGGGCATCAAATAGGCGAATTTCCGCCTCTCTAAGCCTCGCAGATGCCACCGCAATTTCTTCTTGGCGTGTTCCAGCCTGCAACTCTGCTAGACGTGCCAGCGTGCGTTCTAGGCGGGCTCTGGCGCTGGCAATGGCTTCGGGACGAGAGCCTTGGCGCAGTTTTGCCAAATTGGCTTGGGCGCGTTCTAACCTGGCTTGCGCTTGTAGGCGTTGGGCTTCGAGTTCGTTACTCTCCATGCGCGCAATAATTTGACCGGCTTCGACACGATCGCCCTGTTCAACGTACAATTGAGCTAAACGCCCTTGAGTTTTCGGACTCAAATTCACCCGGCGCACGGGTTGTACAACTCCACTAGCCCTAACGATTACAGTTAGATCCTTGGCTTCCACTGGTACAGTCAAGGCTTCTACCATTTGTAGTGAGTTAGGCTTGCGATGATAAACTCGGTGCCAGACCATGGGAACGGCAAGAATTCCTAAAGCCAGTAGTGCGATCGCCCACCATTTTGGTCTACGTCGGGGCGGTTTTGCTACTGTGGGCTGGAAGTCATGCTTAACGAGACCGTTAGGGGACTCTGTTTCTGGTTTTGGATCTGTTAACATTATGGTTCCTCTCGATCCACGAACTGACAAACTCGATCAGTATTTGGGATTAAATCTGATCAGTTAGTCATATATCAATTTTATCAAAATTTTAGGTAATTGGAAGGATGGACTCTATATTTCCGGTGAGTATTCCGGTCGCCCCCGAAGGCTACAAATCAGGTTTTGTGGGCATTATCGGCCGCCCCAATGTGGGGAAATCAACTCTGATGAATAAGTTGGTAGGACAAAAAATTGCGATTACTTCTCCTATCGCTCAAACTACTCGTAACCGCTTACGGGGAATTCTTACTACTGACTCGGCTCAAATTATTTTCGTCGATACGCCAGGAATTCATAAGCCACATCATCAGTTGGGTAAGGTTTTGGTAAAGAATGCGAAATTGGCGATCGCCTCGGTGGATGTGTTAGTCTTTGTGGTGGATAGTTCGGTCATGTCCGGGGGTGGCGATCGCTATATCGTCGATTTACTTACCCATACTAAAGTCCCCGTGATTTTGGGTTTAAATAAGTGGGACTTACAGCCAGATCAATATGAGGCGATCGACCAGAGTTATCAGCAGTTCGCTGAGGCTAATCAATGGCAAATGGTCAAGTTTTCCGCTGTCACTGGTGCGGGGGTAGAAACATTACAAAATCTGTTAATTAACAGTTTAGATCCCGGTCCCTATTATTACCCTCCTGATTTAGTGACTGACCAACCCGAAAGGTTTATTATGGGTGAGTTAATTCGCGAACAGATTTTGCTACACACCCGCGAGGAAGTACCGCACTCTGTGGCGATCGCTATTGATAAAGTCGAGGAAGATGTTAAGATTACCCGCATTTTAGCCACCATTCATGTCGAACGTCTTTCCCAAAAAGGCATTTTAATTGGGAAGGGCGGACAAATGCTCAAAACTATTGGTAGCGCCGCCCGCCAACAGATTCAAAAGTTAGTAGATGGAAAGGTTTATCTCGAGTTGTTTGTGCGCGTTCAACCTAAATGGCGACAGTCCCGCAATCAGTTGGCTGAGTTGGGTTATCGTGTCGAAGAATAAGGGGTAAATGGAGGGCAATATGAGCGATATCGGCACTATATTTGGTTTTTTGGGCGGCACTGTTGTGGCTATTCCAGGAGGATATAAAGTCCTGCAATATCCTAAGCCAGATCGCGTTTTTAAAAGACTGTCAGACGCGAAATGGTTTTTAACTCTCCGCTGGTGCGAACAGTTTACTACTCCGGCTGGGGTCTTGAATTTAGAGGGTCAGCTTTCTTTTTGTAATGCCGCAGTTATGGCTATGGGAGAGGATAAATTTTTACCCCCAGAACACCGACAGCCTATCTTTAACTGCTGTTTATCTTTACCTCTCGGAGAAACCACTATTTATGCTAATCCTCCCTTTCCCGAAATTCAGATCATGGCTATAGAAATTGATCAGCGTTTTGGAAGAGTCGCCTTAGTCCGTTATTACTAATTTTACCAGGCCTTCAATATAGCGATCGCGTTCCATGGGCATAATTTCTCCACCGTGCATAATTTCCTGGATTAGTAAGTAGTGTAATAATGCTCCCATAATCACCCTAGCAGTCACTTCCGCATCAGCTAACTTGAGTTTTGGGTAAGATTCTAAACTCTTAGTTAGCCTATTAATTCCTACTTTAACAACGTTACTAATGAAGGCTTGAGCTAGTTCTGGAAACCTTCCCGATTCCCCAATAATTAAGCGCAAAAAACACAGCAACTCGGGGTCATTTAAGATTTGACTTAAAATTGCAGTCGCCCATGTTTTTAAAAATATAGCCGGGTCTTCTGGTTCCTCAATTACAAAGTCCAAAATTCGTTTTTCCCCTAAATATTCAGTTAAGGCACTAAACAAACTTTCCTTATCCCCAAAGTGATTATATAGGGTGGCTTTTGATACTCCAGCCGTTTTAGCTACCCGATCCATGCTGGTAGCTGCAAAGCCGTGGGCCAGAAATTCCTCGATCGCCCCCTGAAGAATTTGTTCTGCTTTGGGGGCCATCCCTGTCTCTGGGTGAGATTGTCTCTTGGCCATCTAATTCTCTCCTCGTGCCGTGGCAGTCCTTGTGAATTTTTGTGATCTACTTGTCATTATACCAAACAGTTTAGTATACTTAATTAGTGAACTAAACAGTCTAGTTTAATTATGGGGAGAGATATGTTATGTTACAGTCCCACAGCACCAGCGATTTCACCTCAACTGGTTTCCTAGGTCGCCGGATCAGCACCTGGGCAATGGTTGCCACTGTAGGGTTAGGAAGTGTTGCTAGCTATATGTTTTGGCAGTCTACCCAAGAAAGCCAGGAAATGCCCTTAGCGGTAGCTAGTCTACCCGTATCAATCAAGGTAACCGCTTTGGGGCGATTGGAACCTGAAGGGGAGGTGATCTCAATTTCGGCTGCCGGTGGGATGGAAAATAACCTAATTCAGCAGTTGCTAGTCCAGGAGGGGGACTGGGTGCAGGAGGGGGATGCGATCGCCATTTTAGATAGTCGCGATCGCCTTCTAGCGGCCATAGAAAAGGCTCAGGAGCAGGTCGGTTTAGCAACAGCCAAACTCGAGCAAATTAAGGCGGGGGCGAAAATTGGGGAACTCGAAGCGGCTAGGGCTACGATCGCCCGCCTAGAGACCGAAAGACTAACGAATATCGAAGCCGGACAGGCCATGATCGCCCGTTTAGAGACCGAACGCAGCACCGATATTGTAGCAACAGAAGCCAAAATCGCCCGTTTACAGGCTCAAAAACAGGGGGAATGGCAGGTGGCACAGGCAACAATTAACCGCATTGAGGCTGAATATAACAATGCTGTAAATGATGAACGTCGCTATCAGGAATTGCATCAACAGGGGGCAATTTCCGAGGAGTTATGGAATTTAAAACGGCTGCACAGGATAACCACAGAAGAACAGCTACAGGAGGCACGGTTTAATTTAATTCGCATTGAAAATACTTATAACCAGCAAATTCAAGAAACCCAGGCTCAATTAACCCAAATTCAGTTAGCTAAACAACAGCAAATTGAGGAAGCTAAGGCTAATTTAGATGGTATGGATCGGGGAGGGACGCAACAGATTAGGGAAGCTATGGCTACTTTAACCGCCCAGGCGGAGGTGCGACCTGTGGATATTGCAGTAGCAGAAGCAGAGGTAAGATCAGCCCAAGCTGCATTAAGACAAGCCGAGGCAGATTTGGCTTTAGCTGAAATTATTGCCCCTAGAAATGGGCAGATTTTAAAGATTCATGCTTACCCTGGAGAAATAATTGATAATTTGGGCATTGTGGAACTGGGAGAAACTCGGCAAATGGTGGCGATCGCTGAAGTTTATCAAAGTGATATTCACCGGGTTAAAATTGGACAATCTGCCCGGATTACCAGTGCAGCTTTAGAGGGAGAATTATCGGGAATTGTGGATCGCGTAGGTTTACAAATTCAACGGCAAGATGTGATTAATGCTGACCCTTCTGCTAATATTGATAGCCGGGTTGTAGAAGTGCGTATACGTTTAGATAAAACTGCCAGCCAGAGAGGAGCTGGGTTAACTAATTTACAAGTATTAGTGGTAATTGAACCATGATTAAATTGATGCAGCCTTTACAACAATTAGCGAGACGGACTCCTTTAGGATGGTTACAGTTAACCCATGATAAGGGTAGGATGTTCGTGGCGATCGCTGGTATTGCCTTTGCTGATATTTTGATGTTTATGCAGTTAGGATTTCAGACAGCATTATATAATAGTAATACTCGCCTTCATAGAGCCTTAGAAGCAGATTTAGTGTTAGTTAGTCCCCAGGCTTTGAACTTAACCCGTATGTCTACTTTCACCCGTCGCCGACTTTATCAGGCGATGAATGTGCCGGGGGTCGAGTCAGTGGAACCTGTTTATGTGGCTCTCAAAACTTGGAAAAATCCCCAAACCCAGAAAGAAACCGCGATTTTGCTGTTGGGATTTAATCCAGATAAACCCGCTTTTAATTTTATCATAAATCATCCAAATTTACCAGATATTAAATTACCAGATCGGGTTTTATTTGACCGGGAAGCTAGGGGAAACTATCAAGAGGCGATCATATCTATAGACCGGGGAGAAAGGGTGACAACCGAAATTGAACGCCGCACTATTACCATTGCTGGTTTATTTGAACTGGGGGCATCTTTTGCCGCTGATGGTAGTTTGATGACCAGTGATCAAAACTTTTTGCGCCTGATGCCCAAACAACAAGCCAGCAGTATTAATATAGGTTTAATTAAAGTAGAATTAGGGGCGGACATTTTGGAAATTCAAGCTCTGTTAAAAGCTCATTTACCCTCCGATGATGTGCGGGTATTAACTAAGGCTGAATTTATCCAATTTGAAAAGAATTATTGGACAGCTAATACTCCTGTTGGTTTTGTGTTTAATTTAGGAGTAGCAATGGGTTTTGTCGTGGGAACCATTATTGTTTATCAGGTATTGTCAACTGATGTCGCTTCTCATTTGGCTGAATACGCCACTTTTAAAGCTATGGGTTATCGAACTATTTATTTATTGTCAATTGTGTTTGAGGAGGCTTTGATTTTATCCTTATTGGGTTTTGGGCCGGGATTGGGTATTTCTATTGGCTTATATGCCATCACTAGAAATGCTACAAATTTGCCTGTTTATATTACTTTATTTAGGGCGGTTCAAGTATTTATTTTGACAATTATTATGTGTACCATATCAGGGGCTATAGCTACCCGCAAACTTCAGGCGGCTGACCCGGCTGATATTTTTTAGATTCAGATCAGGGGTTGTCAATTAGGGGGTAAAACCAAGGAAGATGATTATGAATGCGGCGAATATTATCAATGCAAGTTTTTCAGAAACCGGCACAAATTCGGTGATTGTAATTGCCGGATTGAATCATTATTTTGGTGATGGTCATTTAAAAAAGCAGGTTTTGTTTGATATTAATTTGGAGATTAAATCGGGAGAGATTGTGATAATGACCGGGCCTTCTGGGTCAGGAAAAACTACACTTTTGACCTTAGTGGGTGCTTTGCGATCGCCTCATTTTGGCAGTTTAAAAATCTTAAATCAAGAAATTTGTGGGGCTAAGGATAATCAGTTAGTAATGATTCGCCGCCAAATTGGCTATATTTTCCAAGCCCATAACCTTCACCGCAGTTTAACAGCTTGGCAAAATGTGAGGATGGGTTTAGAAATGCACGGCACTTTTTCCAGGGAGGAAATGCGCCACCATGCTGCTGAAATATTAACAGAAGTTGGACTAGGCGATCGCCTTAATTATTACCCAGAAGATCTATCTGGGGGACAAAAGCAACGGGTAGCTATTGCTAGGGCTTTAGTTAGCCATCCCCCTATTGTTTTAGCCGATGAACCCACCGCCGCCCTCGATAGTAAATCGGGACGGGAGGTAGTTAATTTAATGCAAAAATTAGCAAAAGAACAGGGTTGTACTATCTTATTAGTTACCCATGATAACCGTATTTTGGATATTGCCGATCGCATTGTTACCATGGAAGACGGAAAGCTAACCTCTAGTCTCCGTTAGCTGTTATTCCCCGTCATAATTAGTTTCTAAAGCTAATAATTCTGACCGCCGCTGACTCAGTTGAAATTCCAAAGATTCAATTTCAGCCAATAACTGTTGACGGCGTTTTTCTAGGGACTGGGTTTGACTATTAAAATAGGCTTCTATTGGCGGCCATAATTCAATCGCCCAGTCGCGGCTGGCGGTTTTCATTTCATTAATTACTTTCACCGTCCCGTCAGGTTCCAAAACAAAGAGGGTATATAAGCGATCGCAATTTCCCCGTTTTCGCCTTCCTTTTTGACAATAAAGATATAATCCTGGAACCTGTAAAGCTGATTGGTCAATTTGACTCACAAAGGGTCCCTCAATGGAATAACCATCAGTCTGACTGCGGTCTATTCCTTCTACCAATTTACACCAATTACCTAATTTAGGATTAAGGCAACTTTCCCAAAATCCTGGGGCGATTAAAAATGCCTCCCTTAAATTAACTAAAATTGACGAACCCATATAATTATATCACTCGCAAATTTTGACATTTAACTATAATAAACCCTACGGCAAAATTAGACTATTTAACCGGGACACAATTTTGATAAAATTCTTCTAAGCCTTGCAGACCTTGTAGGTCATGATAGAGACGAAATCGATGGTTTTGGATTTTCTGTTTAATGGCGGTTCGGGTTTCTGGGTCTAACCCTAATTTAACGGCAATTTCTATATATTCGCTTTCGGAAGAAGCGATGGTTTCAGTAACTCCTAAGCGCCGTAAAATCCCCGCTGACTGGCGACTTCTCATGATTTCCCCCTGATGAGTAACTAGGGGTAAATTAGCAGCGATCGCATCTAAAGTAGTAGCAAATCCGGTAAACTGAAACGTATCTAAACCCACATCAGCCAAACTCTGTAATTGCAGATATTCGGCATAATTTAAGCGAGGCAAAAATAGACAGTAATCTTCACCCGACAAACCAAATTTGTCAAAAGCAGCATACAGACGCTTTTGGAATTTGGCGGTAACTTCCTGATACCAATGGGAGATAAATACAAATTTAGCTTGATTTACCCCTTGGGCAATTTTACCATAAATATCATCATATCTGGGTAAATATTTAAACAGAGACTGACAGGATAAATAGATGATATCATGGTCGGACATCTGCCAATCTGACCGAGATTTTGCCGAGGGGGGAAATGATGGCTGGTCTAGGTAAATCCCTAAATTAGGTAAACAAATTAAATGTTCGTTGTAGTAAGTTTGGGCGTTAGCAGGTTCCAGCAATTCAGCGGAGATAAAATAATCGATAGTTGGTAATCCTGTGGTGGTTGGATGTCCCCAGGTAGCACAATAAATAGGGGCGAGTTTTAATCCGGCTATTTGTAGGGTTTGGGGACACATTCCCAACTCTAAAAATACCAGAATATCCAGGCGATCGCTATAAATTTGTTGGCTGACTTGTTCAATGTTATTATAGATATGATAGAATTTCTCCGAATATTGTTGATATAAATCTGTAATCTGGTCGGCTTCCTGTCCGGTATAATAACAGTAGACCTGAAACTTTTGGCGATCGCTATTTTTCACCCATCCTAAAAAGAGATTCCCCACTGTGTGCCATTGTAAAAAAGAACAGATATAACCAACTCTAATTTTATCAGATTTTCCCCTCAGTCTAGGGGGCGGTGTTTCTCCCCATTCGGGATAGTGGGCGACCATTACCCGATGTAAAAAATCCCCATATTGGCGCTGTAAGTTCTTTTCAGACAAACTACCTTTAAATAACTGTTCATCCCCCTGATATTGCAGGTAAAAATTTGTACCTTCCCCCATAGCCTGGAGGGTAGCATTATCAAAAATAGAGGCTTGGTTAATAATCCCTTTGAGGTCTTGTGCAAACCCTTGTCGAGAGGCGAAAATTTCCGCAGTGTTATTGTAGAGAATCGGAAATAATCGCAATTTGGCAAACTTCAGAGAAATCTGATCAGGAAAATTCTTAACAGCCACAGTCGCCCAACTTATAGCTTCTGCAATTGCGCCGATTTCTGACAATGATAAAATCAAGTTAAGATAGACTTCCACCACTTGAGGAAATTCATCAATCAAACGGCGATAAATGGCTGCTGCATCATTATATTGATTTAGCCGTTGATAACAGTCTCCCAGGTTGAGGTTAACTTCCAGATGAATAGATGATTGATAATCTTGACAATTTGCCAGATACTGATTATAGTAGTCAATAGCTGTTTTATAGTCACAACTATAATAGGCTGATAATCCTAGATAATAATAGCCTTGGGTTTCATTTCCTAGGGCTACCCAAGCCAACCCTAGGGCTGACAGAATTTCCGGGGTGCTGGTGTATTGGAGTGCTTTTTCATAGGTGTTTATAGCCTGTTGTGGTTGATTTTGCAACAACAATAAAGCACCATAGCCCAAGTAAGCATTAGTCAGACCTGGACAAATAGCGATCGCTTTTTGATATTCAGACTCCGCCGCCGCTAACTGTCCTAACTCCAGGAATTGCGACCCTAACTGACAATGAAAAGTCGCCAACTCAACATCAGGAGAAATCATTTTATCCGTCATGATTGGTATTAGTGATGCAGCCCTCTGGAGGGGGACAGATAGCCAACGGTAGAATTGCTAGATTTGCTGGTTAGGGGGATAAGCCGAGCCCCCCCAGGAGACCGACGGAGACTGGAGTTAGGGCGGATAGGCTGAGAACCTATAGGGGAAGGACTCGGACTGGTGTTAGGGCGGATAGGCTGAGAACCGACCGGAAAGGGCCGATTAGCCTCAACCCTTCGATTGGCGGTCTTTTCCGGGGATTTAGCCACATTCTGATGCAGTTGGCGATCGCTATTTTCCAGGGCAGCGGTCATAGCCGGAATCAGGGCTGATTCAATCTTACCGAGGGCGAAAGCCGCTTTGGTGCGAACTTGCATATCCGCGTCCGTAAGTGCCTTAGTGAGGGCAGGAACCGCCGGAGAACCGATGCGCCGGAGGGCGATAGCGGCGCTAATCCTCACTTCCTCATCACTATCTTTGAGGGCAGCAATTAACTGAGCGATCGCCGGGGCTGCTTCTTTTCCTAGGGTTCCCAAGGCAAAAGTTGCCCCTTCCCTAACCGCCTTATCTTCATGGTTGAGGGCTTCGATAAAATCGGCGATCGCCGTTTTTTGGATCTGATCAGAAGCCGGTCCCAATTGCTGAAGCGCAACGGCCACATCCATTCTCACCGCCGGGTCAGGGTCTTTGAGGTGAGATAGCAAAGCGGCGATCGTATCAGAGTCCTGTAAACCCATTACCCCCAAACCATAGGCGGCGCTGCGACGGATAGCCGGGTCTGGGTCTTCTAAGGCTTCCAGCAAAACCGGAACCACCGTAGACCCCATTTGTTTTAACACTTTCACCGCCGCTAGTCGATGCTGTCGGTTATCGCTACCGAGTTCCTGAATTTTAGTAATTACCTCTGCTGTAGCTGTCGCCTGGGTGGCGGTTGTTCCCATTAATAACAGCATCGCGCCAAAACAAAACCGGACTATTTTCGGGGATCTAAAAACGCTGGGCTTGGCATGGTTATCCATATTAAACACCTGGTTTGAGGATTTTGGGGGTTGACTCCAATCAATTCGAGAGACTTCCCAAGTTAACCGCTATTTTAACCCATTTTAGATGAAAATAAAATCGATATCCAGGAGCAACCGTCGCGGCAGGTTGCCATCGTTAATCAGAACCCCCAGAAAATCCCCATTTTCCAACTCAAGAATAATGTCATTTAAGCCGTTACCATTGACATCATTTTGGCTGGGGCGCAAATCAGGGCGATCGCGTTCTAAACTCAATTCATCAATGCGAGTGCCCACGGGGACAGCAATTTTATCACCAAAAAACGGATTATTGACCACATTAAAACCGCGAATTTCATCAACATCTCGCAGTTGTGAACTCCTATGTATGGGGTCTAAGAAATAAATATCATCACCCTCACCACCCATTAGGGTATTGCGACCCGCGCCGCCGTAGAGAAAATCATTACCCAAATCGCCAAATAAGAGATTATCGCCATCATTTCCCCGGATCGTGTCATTTCCCTGACCGCCATAAATGGTATCATTTCCCGGACCACCTTCTAATAAATCATCCCCTAAATTTCCAAATAGGAGATCATTACCGGGTCCACCATATAAGAAATCATCTCCTTGCCCCCCGAACAGTGTATCATTATTGCTTCCCCCACTAATGGTATCATTGCCTTGGTTGCCATTGACCAGTAAGGGATCGGTGATATGAGAGGCTTGGAGGCTATCATTTCCCGCTAGTAACAAAATCCCGTCAGGAAAGGCTAAAGCCTGACCCGGAGTTGCAAAAATTATATCGTCTCCAGGGGAACCCAACAAAGCAGTAACTCCGAATATACCTAAGTTAGCGCTAGGGGTTAAAAAGCTGGTCATAATCTGGTACTCCTTGTCAAAATTAGATCTGCTGAAAGTTTACCAAGTTGATTGACAGAATCTTGATCTATTTGTTTCCGGGGAGGTGAGAGGGACTTATGATTGATGTCAATTGTCGGGTTTAATGTAGTTTTTGCCTGAGATTTAACGGCAAAAAATTATAGTCTGGATGAGAGGAAACCTTGGCAAAAAAGTTAAGATCTGTATCTGTGCCTTCCTGGATATTTTGATAGGTTTTCTGATGCTGATGTAACCGAAAATAAGATAGGGTTTCATCAATAAAACCTACCTGATATTCTGCCATAATTCGCCACCATAAATCCAAATCAACTAATTGGTTTAAATGGGGGTCAAATCCTCCTAAGCGATCGCATACTTCCCCACGGAGTAAAACCGTAGTTGGTTCCCCAATTTTATTAATGGGATGTTCCAATAATCGCGGATCTGACAATAAATCTCTACCCCATTGCACAGGTTGTAATTGAGACCAACCCGCCGGCAAATTCTGGAAATCCTGATAAACTATCATCAGATAGGGGTCGGTTTCTGACCCTGGATCAAAAAACATTTCTCGCCGGGAAAAAACTAAGGCTATATCCGGGTATTTTTCAGCCAAATCAACCATTTTTTCGACGCATTGTGGAGCCAACAAATCATCTTGAAAGAGGAACTTAATATATTTACCCTTAGCCTCGGTAATACAATGATTACAATTCCCGGCAATTCCCCGCTGATTATGATTAGTAATTACCCGAATTTCCTGGGATGAATTTTGCTGGAAAAAATGAGCGATCGCCACCGTTTCATCCGTGGAATCATCATCAGAAATAATCAACTCAATTCGGGAATAAGTTTGAGATAAAACACTAGCAATAGCCTCCGCCACAAACCTCTTCCCATTGTAAGTAGGAATACACACACTAACTAAGGGAGTTTCTGTGCTGACTTCCTGGCTATCATACATAACCCAATCCTAATGATTAATTACCATATATTGACCAATCAGGAGAGCCATCAACCCCCTCTCATAGAGGCGAAGGAATAGCAGCAGCTATCATCCAACAGAGAGGCAGTTAAAGTCACAGCGTTTAATTATGGTTAAATATCCCCATAATAAGCCGTCACAAAATAGCGTCATCTCTGCTGAAAATAGCCAGTTTTGTTCAATTCAATATCATCTACAACCGGGCGGGAGTAGCATAAGGTCCTCGGCGGAGTGCTTTAGCCAACTCATCATTATTTTCCCGGAGTCCTTCATAAAAGAATAAAACCTCTCCTTTTACGCCGCGATGTCGGTTGTAGTCAATAGACTTTAAGAGTTCATCGGCACTAATGCGGTAGGAGCCCACCTTAATCAAAACTCCGGGGGACAATTTAGGCAATTGCCAATCTCGGAATTGCACATCAACCAACTGATCAACTAACCCCTTATAGCTCCAAAAATTGCGGCGGTAAAGTTGAGGGTGAATCATATCTACCAAATCCCGATCAATCCAAGCAATATAATCCTGGAGGTATTCATTTAATCCCCAACTATAAACACTGGGAGACATAGAAACAATCAAATTAGGTTTAATCGCCTTAACCTCTCGTTTAATCCGCGCCAGAAAATCCGTGAGAATATTAGCGCGCCACTGTAGCCATTGAGAGTCCTTATGATGTAGGGGAGGTTGACGGCCAAACTCCTTGACATAACGCTGCACCGTTTGCTGATCATATCCCCCTTCCGAAGGTAAAGCCGGGAGTCGATCATCCCCTTGAACGCCATCAATATTATATTTACGGACGACCTCCAAAATCAGACTCATAATAAAGTCCTGAACTTCGCTATCAAAGGCATTCATCCACTCAAAGCCATTTTTAACCACCATACCCCCCTGGGAATTAATCGCCGACCAGTTAGGTTTTTGGTTAAGGATGCGGCCCCCATTCTGTTGATAGGAACTAGCAAACCCATACTCAAACCAGGGTATCACCTTGAGTCCGACGCGATGGGCTTCCTCAATCACTTCCGCGAGAGGGTCACGTCCGCGAACATAAAAATCAATCTCAACGCCAAATTTTTGGCTCATCACCTGAGATTTATAGAGAGTGACCCCTTTATTCCAAACCACTGGAAACACCACATTAAAGCCTGTGTCGGCTAAAAAGTCCATTGCTTCAGCAATAGTCGCCCTAGAGTAGAGAACCCTGCTATCAGTAGTAGTTAGCCAAATCCCACGAACTTCCATAGTCCCTCCGGTTGCCAGTAACTTGGTTTTCACATTGAGGATTTTCCGGGAATGAACCCGCTAATCCGTAGACTGTTCCCCATTTCTCAAATTGATTTGAGTGGCAGTCTTGCTCAGTATATCCCTCAGCTATTATCTTTAGTTAGGGGACTATTTTAAAAACATTGCCCCCACAACTGCAGTGGGGATTAGAATCTGGCAGATTGACAACGCTCTATGGGGCTGACTATTGCTCCTATTGGTGTTAAACTGATATCAAGAGAAACGTTGTTAAGGTGAGAATCTATCCCACCACTGAGCAGCAAGTTGCCTGAAATCGACTAATTCCCCAGATGCGTGCTTCTGTCTTAGGTTAAATGAGAATTTGACCTGGGTATTGGGGTAAGGAATACACACTTTATGGGAGTTGCAAGGGATCCGTCCGCTGGTTATTGGCGATGGGTTAAGGGTTTTCCCGATCATCAGCCAAATGTGTTGTTAGCTAAAATCATCAAATTTTGGATTATTCAGGCGATCGCCTATCCCCAGAACCGCCACCCTGGGGATCAGTTTTGGCGAGTAGATCTTCCCCTGTCATCTAAAACTTCCGAACCCTGGCATCTTGATTTAGTCCTAGTATCTTTAGCTTCCCTAGAACATTATGGGATGGTCGCTGGTGATACAAGCTGAATTGGGGCAATTAGCTAAAGCCTTCTGAGGCGGTCAGCAGGTAGCCTGTGGTTATCGACTCAGGGGCGAGTAGGTCTTTTTGTTGTTAACCATCAGTTCACCCGCAGATTCTATGAGCTTTTTCGATTGGAGTTCATGGAAAATATCCCTTTTCAATTCCGATTCCAATAGAGATAGTCAATTATTCCTTTTGTATGAGCAAGCCTGAAACGGTTACTGTTAATAAACTTTTAACTCGATATGCCCAAGGGGAACGAAACTTTAGCGATATCTCCCTAGTGGCAGCAATTTTCAATGAAGTTACCCTAAATCGGATCAACTTGAGTGGGGCGAATTTGGCAGAAGCCCTAATGGTTCATACCCGCTTGATTGGTGCGAACCTGAGTAGATCTCAGTTGAGTTATGCGGATCTATCAATGGCGGTTTTGATTGATGCGAATTTGACTGGGGCTAGTATGACGGAAACAGTTTTGCATCAAGCTGACCTGAGTGGGGCGAGTTTGAGTGGGGCGATTTTGTCTCAGGTGAATTTAACGGGGGTTAACCTCACGGGAGCAAGTTTGATTGGGACTTGTCTGCTGAATGGTTCTCAACTGACTGATGCTATTTTGGTTGGGGCGACTATGACTCGCTCTGTTCTCAGTGGGGCGCACATGACGGGAGCTAATTTAAACCGCTCTATTCTTAGTGAGATAGATTTGAGTGGGGCGAATTTGACCGGGGCTACTCTGATCCGGGTTCACTTAAATCAAGGAAATTTGAGTGGGGCGAATTTGACCGGGGCTGATTTGAGTGAGTCAGTTATACAAAATAGTAATTTCTGCATTGCGAATTTGACGGGGGCGAATTTGGCGGGGGCGAATTTGGCGGGGGCTAACCTCAATGGCGCAAATTTGACGGGGGCGAATTTGACGGGGGCGAATTTGACGGGGGCTAACCTCAATGGCTTAACGTTACAATGCGCTGATCTACGGTTGGCTAATCTCAGTAAAGCTGATTTACGGGGGGCGAATTTAACGGGGGCGAATTTGGCGGGGGCTAACTTGTTAGAAGCTGATCTGCGTTTGGCTAACCTCACTGATGCTAATCTTTGTGGTGCTGGACTGCTACTGACTTCACTACGGGGGGCGAATTTGGCGGGGGCTAACCTGAATCAGGCGAATCTGATTGGGGCGAGTTTGAGTGTGGCTAATTTGGATGATACAACCATGGAGGGAACTATTCTGCCTAATGGCGCTACCCACCAATAGCTCGATCGCCTTCTCCTAGAGGGGAGGTCCGGGGGCGGCTTCGAGGAACTGCCCAGGCGCGCCCCTAGGCGATCGCCTTCTCCCCCAGTAACAGGGATTAACAACGAACCACAGGATAATTTGCCTCTATTTTGTAATGGTGCGATCGCAATTTAACTGATGTGATAGACTGAAAAAGTTTGAGACCATTTAAGGGTGGAGGTAAAACCGCGCAGAATGAAACAATTGGGAACCCATCTGGTCATTGACGCTTGGCACTGTCCTGCAGATCTTTTGAATGACCCCGAACGTATCCGCACTGCTATACTCGATGCAGTTACCGCAGGAGAGGCGACGTTGATTGACTTTTGTGTGCATCAATTTAGCCCCCACGGGGTGACGGCAACAGCCACCTTGGCTGAATCGCATATTGCTATTCACACCTGGCCTGAGTATGGCTATTTTGCGGCTGATCTGTTTTTCTGTGGCCGTGGTAATCCTCGCAAAGCTGCTGAACATTTGGAAACTGCATTGCAAGCCGGTCAGGTCAATAGACGTGAGTTTGAGCGCGGTTTTGAACCTTCAGTCAGTGTCGATAATTCCTCGGTTAGTGAAACCTCACCAGCGACTAATTTGACGGCTTTGGCAGAAACCAGTTTTGCTGGTCGTTAGGCGATCGCTTCCTAGAAAATTCCACGATCTTTAGTCATCTGCGATCGTGGAATTTTGGTCTGATTTGGGTCTGATTGTCGGGTTCATCAACGATTAGCGCCCTTGTTGCTGCAACAGGGGACGAACTACCCAATAGCCCATACCAAAGGCGGCTACTACAATTAGGGCGATGGAAACAATTAGCCAGATCCCACTTAATTCACCTCTATCAGGTCCTGATGACGGTCGCAGTCGGCCTTCTGGTTCCTCAGTAAATTGGGGCGGTGGAGTGTCCGGCGCGTCGCTGTTTGGGGGAAAGACTACATCTGGTTGTGGAATCTCGGTTCTGGGCTGTTCATAAAAGTTGGGTGGCGGCGAGACGGGATTAACACTAAAGCTAGGATTGACAGGGGGAACTGCTGATAATGGCTGGTTTTTCCCTTGCACCGATTCAACGGCTAAATAGAATTGATTAGCAGCCTGGACTACATTATTAAGTTCTTGGCGCAAATTTTGATTTTCTTCGAGAAGTTGTTGGTTTTGGGTTCTCAGGGAATTGATTAGGTTTTGAGAACCCTGTAATTCGGCTGTTACCTCTCGATATAGGGATATGGGGACTGAGGGTGAATAACTACTACTATTTCCGCCTTCGGGTGGGGTGGGGTTAGAGGCTGTAGAATTTGGTATAGGATTTGACATGGCTGTTATGGATAAACTTTGGGGTATGATCAACGGGATTAGTTGAACGACGATCGCCTTGATGATATTGCTATTAGACCAATCACGGGGCATTTAGTCAAGGAAATCTACGGGCGATCGCAATTGGTTGTTTATTGTTGATATAAATTATGAGTAACTCCCAGGTAAAACCTTCTGAGACTGAATCGGTTACTAATACAGAACCCAGATATGGAGAGAGAGAGATTAGCGAGGGGCAGTTAATCACCTTCCCCAATCCCCGACCCGGACGCAGCTATCAAATTAACATAGTCTTACCAGAGTTTACTTGTAAGTGTCCGTTTTCGGGATATCCAGATTTTGCCACCATTGATTTAACCTATGTGCCGGATCAGTCCGTGGTAGAGTTAAAGTCAATCAAGCTCTATATTAACAGTTATCGCGATCGCTACATATCCCATGAGGAATCAGTTAACCAGATCCTTGATGACTTTGTTGCCGCCTGTGACCCCCTGTCAGTTCACATCAAAGGCGACTTTAACCCCAGAGGTAATGTTCACACCGTGGTTGAGGTGCATCACCATAAACACCAGCAAACTAATTAATCGATTTATCTACTCATCAATCCCAGCAAATGCTATAATCATAGCTTGTGTCGAATTCCAGCCATTTCATGCCCAAACTCAAAACTCGTAAATCAGCAGCTAGGCGCTTTAAGGTAACGGGAAGCGGGAAACTCGCACGCCGCAAGGCTTTTAAGAGTCACCTGCTACAACACAAAAGTGCAACTCGCAAGCGCCGTTTGTCAAAAACGGCTATTGTCGATGAACGCGATGCTGAAAACGTGCGTCTGATGATGCCGTATTTGTAACGCTATAGTTCGATCAACTCAATTTTAAGGAAAAACAACAATGACACGAGTTAAACGTGGTAATGTTGCCCGTAAACGTCGCAAAAAAATTCTCAAACTTGCGAAAGGATTTCGCGGATCTCAATCTAAAAATTTCCGAATTGCTAATCAGCGGGTTATGCAGGCGCTGCGTAACGCTTACCGGGATAGAAAAAAACGCAAGCGCGACTTCCGCCGTCTGTGGATTACCCGGATTAATGCTGCTGCTAGAGTCCACGGCATCAGTTATAGCCAACTCATGGGGAATTTGAAAAAAGCCGACATTGAAATCAATCGCAAGATGCTGGCGGAAATGGCAGTGCTTGACCCAGATACGTTTGAAAAAGTGGTCGCTAAAGCTGCTCAAGCTCAATCCTAGGGGATTTTCAATTGGTACACTTTGAACGAAGGATGGAGACAATTCTATCCTTCTTCAAGGTCAGATGAAATTGGTAATTTAAAATTAAAAATGGATAGTAATCTCGCAGTTGTTTATCTGGTATTACTGCTGGTTTTTTTGTCGGGTTCTGGCTTTTTTATTGTGCGTCAGATTTTCCGAACTCGCGAAGTTGAGAGTAAGATGTCACAATTGCAACAGCAGCTCTCTCAGGGTCAAGGAACAGCTCAGGAATATTATAAATTAGGCTGTATTTATAATGATAAAAACTTGTATTCTCAGGCGATCGCTGTTTTACAAAAAGCTCTCAAAGCAGTAGAGGAACAGGAGCCACCTGAGAACATAGCCATGATTTATAATGCCTTGGGTTATGCTCACTTTGCTAAGGAAGAATATGATATCGCCATTCGTAATTATAAGGAAGCATTAAAGCTGACTCCTGAATATGCGACAGCTTGCAATAATCTAGGTTATGCTTACGAACGCAAAAAGCTGACTTCTCAGGCTTTAGAAGCCTACGAAAAGTCTCTGAGTTTAGAACCCAATAATCAAATTGCTCAACGTCGCGCTGAGTCTTTACGGAAACGATTAGGTATTCCCACCTCAGAAACTGCTCAATAACATTTCCCGACCCTCCCCTGAGTGAGGAGGGGGGTTAATGAAAGCTAATTTCTATGCTAACGGGTACACTTTTGTAAAGCCGCTTGTGTGGTGGCGACATAGGCGGAGTCGCGACCATAGAGACTTTGGAGAATTTCCAGGGTTTCCTCAACTAAAATCAATGAGTTGATGGTATTTAACCAAGCGATGTCTCCTTCCGGTACGATCATGCCGTAGAACTCACAGGTGAGGGGTTCTTGGGGAATTATGGCATAGTCTTGAGGGTTAATATCTGGTTGACGCAACACTTCCCCAATTAGCAATAAACCATCACTAGCGAAGGCGTTGATTTCCCGATTAAGAACATCACGCACGGCATCGGCGCGGCCTGATGTGCCATGATATTGTACGATTTGAGCTAGGGAATAACGACTGCTGATAAATCCCTGGGTAAGGGTGTTAGGAAGTACACCAATAATGATGTTTTCCATGGCACCATCTGGGTTGATTAAGGTTTGATTATCTGCGGCAACTAATAGGTGATTTCCTGTGGCGATAAAGCGATCGGAATAGACTATGCCTGGTGGGGGGGTGCGGGTGACAGTGTTGGGGCCACATTCTAGGTGGACGCTTCCATCAGCGACGATAGATTCCCGATTGTCCAGGGTGGACTGTACCAGTTGAACTTGGACGGGTTGATTAAGTTGTAGTTGTTGGGTGAGGCGACTCGCTAGAAGTTCCATGAGTTGGATACAGTACCCTTCCCATTCTCCGGTGTCTGGAGACAGATAACCCAAAGGGGCGGCATCTTGTCTAACTCCGGCTTTGAGAATGCCTGTTCTTCTGATGTCTTCGAGGACGGTTCCGGCGATCGCATTTAGGGGAAATAGGCTACACAGAGTTAGGGTCAGGAAAACCCGAATGATATTTTTCATAAAATCAATGTAGTGGACATTTGTTAACAGAAGTTCACTCAGAAATATAGCTTACCCTGTATTTAACCAGGAATTATTAAAGGGGAGAGTGGGGATTTTGAACTGTCATCAGGGGATGTTAGAGTCGATCATAGTTCGGGCACAAACTGAATTAATTTCACCCTATATATTTTATCAGCTCTGCCAGGAGTTTTGTCTAAAAACAGGTACCAATAAGTTATACTTTGGGGAACCGATCGCCTCTTATTTAGACCCGGATAGAGGATTGGGGGTATCAGAAATTAGGGTTTTTCTGGATGGCTTGGCTATTTATGTCCGGCTGATTACCACCCCTAATTTTACTGTAAATTTTTACATCAATTGTCTTGATAAATACTCGGAAAATCCGATAAATATAACTGCGAAAATTATCGGTTGTGGGATGGTGGGTAGAGTCGCAAAAATCACCATCAATGGCGAGGAACCCATAGTATTTAAAGCATTTTTTGACCCAGATTTTATATGGGTTCATGGTCCATGGGGTGAAATTCCGGTGGGGATTCGTTTAAAATATTGTGGGGTAACAAAAGATATGGCTGAGTTTTTATTTGCGAGTCAAAATTGGGTGGTGAGTGAGTGGATTGATGATGAGAAATCCAGGTTATGTAATCGCCAAGGTTTAAGATATCGAGAATTTGCCTATAAAGAAGGGTTGACTAAACTCAACCCTTTAAACCGAAATAACTATAACCTTGAGGGTATCCGACTCGATCCGGGTGGCATTCAAAAAGAGTATCGCGGCCGGCGTTTGGTAGATTTTTATCAAGGGACTTGGTTTTATTTACGCAAAATCCGCCGAGATAAATGGAAGGGAATTTATGCGATCGCCAATCAGTTGTTGACGGGGATAATACAACACAGTCGCAGAATCCCCAATTGCTAACTACCGTGCATCAGGAGATTGCATAATTCGGAGAATTTCTGCTTGAATGCGCTCTCTAAATCGGCTATCAGATTGTTGATGGCGGGTGATTTCATTAAAGCGACTAACAGTTAATCCTTTGCTTTCAATAATGCGTTTGGCTTGGTCACAGTAGCTAACCGCAATTTGGGGAGCATTTCCAGGTAGCATATTAATGCTAGTCGGCTCATCACAGACAATGCGCGGCACTTGTCCGACAATTCTTTTAATTTCCTCAACCGCCTGATGCCGTCTCGATTCCAGTGCGATCGCTGCTTGAGCGTAGTTGGTAATCTCCTGATTGCTAAAGGTAGGATTTCCCGCTCTAGCGGTCGTGCTAAAACTGGCGGTTAGGGATGGAGCAGTTAAACTAGGAACCCATCCCGTCAGCAGTCCGACACCAGATAAAATAGTGATGGCAGTGGACTGAATGAATAACCGATGTAAATGCCCTTGATGTGGTAGTTTCATAGTAGTTTGTTACTCCGTTAAAGTAATAAATAAATAACACAAATTCCCCTAAAATATCTAGGGGAGTCATATAGGATTAGTTGCCGTTACTACGCTGTTGACGAAGTAACTCAGCCTGAATTTGCCGTTGCAGTTGTGGGTTATCTTGTTGTAATCGAGTAATCTCGTTAAATCGATTAATGGTAAGATTGTGCTGTTCAATAAAATCCTTGGCCAGATTGCAATAATTAACAGCGATCGCCCTTAGATCTCGATTCAAGCTATTAATCCCACGGCGATCGCTACAGATCACCTCTGGAACCGTACCCCCTGCAATTCCCCTAATCTCATCATAGGCCTGTTTGCGTCTAGGTTCAATTAGTAGAACGGCACGGGCATAATTGCGAATTTCATCATCAGTAATATTAGAGCCTTGCTGTGCGTTAGCGAAAGTTCCTGACCGACCTGTGGGGGACAACAAGTCGGGGACTACTCCGCTAAGGACTCCAAACACAGCGAAAACACCGACAAAAAGTGTTTGTAACCCTTTCCGGCTCATGGGATTATAGACAGAAGCGAGCCAAGAATTCATATATCCGCGTCTCCAAGCAGCAACAAGCATTAATCACCCCTCACTCAAATCGGGGAAGTTGTATTTAGACATAGCCAACCCCTGCCCCATTATTTAAGAATAAGAACAGGATCAGGCTATAACACAGCATAATTATTTTGAATTATTTTGTAGCTCAGAAGTTCCTCAAATATGCAGAAACTAAATGGTGTCGTCGCAGCCGGCCATCAAGAAACCGCACTGGCTGGGTTAGCAATGTTCCCCCTGGGGGGTAATGCTTTTGATGCAGCCGTCGCGTCCATGCTGGCTGCTTGTGTGGCTGAACCCGGGTTAACTTCCCTAGGTGGGGGAGGTTTCCTGTTGGCTCACACCCACACCAATCAGAATATTTTATTTGATTTCTTTACACAAACACCAAGCATTAAACAATCAAAAAGTCAAGTATATTTTTACCCGGTTGATGTCAATTTTGGTGGCAGTGTTCAGGAATTTCATATTGGTTTGGGTTCTATGGCCGTTCCGGGTGTGGCGGCTGGGGTGTTTAAGGTTCACCAGACCCTAGGAAAACTGCCTTTAAAGGTAGTGGCTGAACCCGCGATTAATTTGGCTAGAAATGGTTTAGAAATTAATACTTTCCAAGCCTATACTTTTAACCAGATTCTCTCCTCAATTTTATTGAGTTCCCCCGAAGGTCGGGAAATTTATGCTCCCCAAGGCTCGATTCTCCAAGCTGGTGAACGAATAGTTATGAAAAATCTAGCGAATACTCTGGAATATCTGGTTAAACAGGGATTTGAGGAGTTTTATCAGGGGGAAATTGCTCGGCAATTGGTGGCTGATTGTCATCAGGGGGGTGGCTATTTAAGTGAGGAGGATTTGAGACGGTATCGGGTGATTGAACGCCAACCGTTAAGAATTGGTTATCGGGGAAAACAGATTTTGACTAATCCGCCTCCCAGTTCCGGGGGAACGCTCATTGGCTTGGGGTTGGAACTGCTTTCGGGAATTGAAGTTGCTAATCTGGAGTTTGGGAGTTGTCGGCATCTCCATATTTTAGCGGATGTAATGAGATTAACTAATACTGTGAGAAAACAGGGGTTTGACGATCGCCTTCATGAACAGAATATGGCTGCTGAGTTCCTGTCCCCAGAACATCTACAACCCTATCTGCAAGAATTACAGGAGACCGTGAATAAGTGGGGGAGTACCACTCATATTAGTGTTGTGGATAGTGAGGGGAATGCGGCTAGTGTTACTACTTCTAACGGGGAGGGGTCGGGTTATATGATTCCGGGGACGGGGATTATGATTAATAATATGTTAGGTGAGGAAGATTTGAACCCCCACGGCTTCCACCAGTGGCGGGAAAATGTGCGACTATCCTCGATGATGGCTCCTACTTTGATTTTAGATGGCGATCGTTTAGAGATGGTGATCGGGTCTGGCGGGTCTAATCGTATTCGCACCGCCATTTTACAAGTAATCTCCAATTATCTCGATTTTGGGATGTCCTTAGCCGCCGCCGTTAATCGTCCCCGTGTCCATTGGGAGAATTATCGTTTTGATATCGAACCCGGTTTTAATCAAACCGAGATTAATCATCTGCAACTTGCGGACCATAGCGAAATTGTCCAATGGGGGGAACGGAATATGTTTTTTGGTGGGGTTAATGGAGTCGCCACTAATGCTGATGGGACTATTTTAGGAACTGGGGATATCCGACGCAGTGGCGTGAGTTTAGGGATTTAGGGAAATTAATAAGCAAAACTTATAGCTATCATCAGTTTTATCGGATTAAACATATAACTAAATAGTCATAAAGCTATTGACATATATGAGTTAAGTGTGAGATATTACAGACACGGTAGAAAAACAACTACCGGATATGTACCTCGAAAACTCAATAACGCAATCATATTTGATATGACCACTACCTTACAGCAACGGGAAAATCTCAATATTTGGGAACAGTTTTGCGGTTGGGTAACATCTACCAATAACCGCCTTTATGTAGGTTGGTTTGGTATTGTGATGATCCCTACCTTGCTAACTGCCACCATCTGTTTTGTGTTAGCTTTTGTAGCTGCACCTCCTGTGGATATTGACGGCATCCGCGAACCCGTTTCCGGTTCTCTGTTGTACGGCAATAACATCATCACGGCGGCTGTTGTACCCAGTTCTAATGCGATTGGGTTGCACTTTTATCCCATCTGGGAAGCCGCGAATATTGATGAATGGCTTTATAATGGCGGCCCCTACCAGTTGATTGTTTTCCACTTCCTAATCGGCATTTTTTGCTATATGGGTCGTGAATGGGAACTCTCTTATCGGTTAGGAATGCGTCCTTGGATTGCTGTTGCTTATAGCGCTCCTGTAGCTGCTGCGACGGCGGTACTGTTAGTTTATTCTATCGGTCAAGGTTCTTTTTCTGATGGTTTACCGCTGGGGATTTCTGGCACATTTAACTTTATGTTAGTGCTGCAAGCAGAGCATAATGTTTTAATGCACCCCTTCCATATGCTGGGAGTAGCTGGTGTCTTTGGTGGCGCTCTTTTCTCAGCTATGCACGGTTCTCTGGTGACATCTTCTTTAGTACGTGAAACCACTGAAATTGAAAGCCAAAACCGGGGTTATCGCTTTGGACAAGAAGAAGAAACTTATAACATTGTAGCTGCTCACGGTTACTTTGGTCGTTTGATTTTCCAGTATGCTTCTTTTAACAACAGTCGCGCTTTACACTTTTTCTTAGGTGCATGGCCTGTTGTTGGCATCTGGTTTGCATCTTTAGCAGTAGCTTGTTTTGCTTTCAACCTGAATGGGTTTAATTTTAACCACTCGGTTTTAGATTCCCAGGGTAAAGTCCTAAATACTTGGGCTGATGTGATTAATCGCGCTAATTTAGGCATTGAAGCTATGCACGAACGTAACGTTCACAACTTCCCGTTAGATTTGGCTTCTACTGAGTCTAAACCTGTCAATTTAGTTGCTCCTAACATCGGCTAATTTGTAGCTAATTTGTATGTAAAAAAAAGCGTCTCCCGAATTGGGGTGCGCTTTTTTTTGTGAAAATTAACTGAAATGAAAATGACTAGAGTGTCATGCTTTCTAGTAATACCCACTGGCGATGGTTGATCATGATTTCGCTGACCAATTCAAACATTTGGCGACAGTGATTATCGGGTTGTAGGGGTAATTCTTCATTTTTTAAAACCACAGTCATTTTGATTTCTGTGTCTGTGGAGGTGGCTGTATCAAATACTACCTCTAAGGTGACTAATTGAGATATGGAAACTTGACCGATCGCCTCCCTAGCAATAAGTGAACTGGGGGTTTGATAAATCAGATCAAGGTTGCAAGATTCCATAATATCTATTAATATTTCTCTGGCATCTTCAATATTGATAGCAATCACAAAAAAAGCCGTATAACGAGCCATCGAAAAACTCCCGATAATTTCCAAGTTTAATTAATACCAATAAGCAGGTTACAGCCTGTTCAGAAATCATCTGATCACCTCTCAAAGTCCCTCTCCCTCTCTGGGATCCAGATTTAGGGTGAGGGCAATCGACTGGTGAACAAGCTGTAGTGCTATATTGACTAACTGTTTTTATGGTTCCCTGATAGAGATACTGGCATTTCTGGTACACAACCCTAGAGATGAGTCATTAAGCCGGGATTATTATAGCGCTTCGGGTGTGGCTTAGTAAAAACTCCCCACCAGATTTGCTAAAATTTTCGGATTTTGATTAACGAAACTGCCATAATATGCGATGACTGAATCAGATCTAGGGAGGTTGTCAATACAGAAATGGCGGGAAAACTAATTGTATTTGAAGGTATAGAAGGATGCGGTAAAACTACGCAAATACAGCAAATTCAGCCGTGGTTAGCCGATCGCCTGTCCTTAAACCATTCCCCCGGGGGGAAACTCCACCAACCGGGGGTTCAGGTGACGCGGGAACCCGGAGGAACCCAATTAGGTCAGCATTTGCGGGATTTACTGCTTCACCATGAGATCAACGAACCTCTGAGCGATCGCAGTGAGTTATTATTATATGCCGCAGACCGCGCACAACATATCGAAACTCTGATTAAACCTCTGTTAGACCAGGGGACGATGATTTTATGCGATCGCTTTACCGACTCTACCCTAGCTTATCAGGGATATGGTCGGGGACTCGATTTACAGCAAATTCACCAAATTAACCAGATCGCGACTGGGGGTCTTGTCCCGGATTTGACTCTGTGGTTAAATGTTCCTGTAGAAGCAGGACTCACCCGGATTAAGGCTAGAAAAAAAGCCGATCGCATTGAACAGGCTGATCTAGAATTTCACTATCGCGTTGCTGAGGGATTTGCGACTCTAGCCAAAATGTATCCCCAGCGCATTGTCCCTATTGATGGAAATGGCGATCGCGATCGTGTGACTCAACAAATCCAAAATATACTCAATCAAAAACTCCTAGAATGGGGGTTAATCTCAAATAATGATGGATGCCTTTAGCGATTTAATTGGACAGGCTCAAGCTGTCGAACTTCTCAGCCGAGTAATTGCCCAAAATCGGATCGCTCCGGCTTATTTATTCGTCGGAATACCCGGAGTAGGTCGTAGTTTAGCAGCTCGATTTTTTATCGAATTATTATTACAGCCGACTCGCAAAAATCTCGTAAATTCATCCGAGGAGGACGCACATAAACAATCTATTAAACATCGAGTTGAGATGAGAAATCATCCTGATTTACTTTGGGTAGAACCCACCTATTTGCACCAAGGAAAATTGCTCTCAGCAGTCGAAGCCGCCGCCGCTGGTCTCAAACGTCGCGCACCGCCACAAATTCGCCTGGAACAGGTGCGAGAAATTAGTCAGTTTGTCAGCCGTCCGGCTTTGGAGTCTCTGCGGTCTGTCGTGGTTTTAGAGGCGGCGGAAACTATGGCTGAGGGAGCGGCTAATGGTTTATTAAAAACCCTAGAAGAACCGGGTAAATCCGTGTTAATTTTAATTGCTCCCAGCGTAGATTCTTTGCTATCAACCTTGGTCTCTCGCTGTGCAAAAATCCCCTTTTTTCGGCTATCAAATACTGATATAATTCAGATATTAAATCAAACCGGCTATGGTGAAATTTGCCGTCATCCTGACATCATAGCAATGGCCCAAGGGAGTCCCGGACAAGCGATCGCCTGTTGGGAACAATTACAAACTATTTCACCCGAACTATTAGCCAAAGTCAAAAAACCTCCCCAAAGTTTACGAGAATCTCTCGAATTAGCAGCAGAAATTAGCCGTTCTCTTGATACTCAGGCTCAGTTATGGTTAGTGGATTATCTGCAAAATTCCTATTGGGAACAATACCATAATCATGGGGTTAATGGTAACAATAGCTTACCGCCAATTCCCGGATTACTTCACCAGTTAGAACAAGCTAAAAAACATCTGCTGGCTTACGTTCAACCTCGGTTAGTCTGGGAGTGTACCCTAATGGCGATCGCCAATATTTAACCATCATTTCACCCAGTCATCAGCAGCAGTTATCAATAATTACAAAATCCCTCCTAAAATACTTTTGAGGTCATCAAAAATACCGAGCGCCGCATTTAAACCGGTGCTAGTAGTATCTGCTGCATCAACCATAGTATCTTTAGTCGTCACCACCGTATCACTGGTTTGGTCGATGATATTACTAATTTGTTCCATCATATCCTTTAAACGGTTAGCAGCATCCAACAACTCCTCAATTCTACCCTGTTGAGATTCCGTAATTTCCTCAATTGTATCTTCAGCCGTTTTTTCCGCCACTTCCTGTAAGTTTTGTACCTTGTCTGTTACCCCCTCAACAATTTCATTAACCTGTTGCGTAAAGTCGCTCACAGCATCTTTCAGTTCAGGAATAGTCTCCCCGATAAAAGTTTCAAAATCGCTACTCCGTTCCTCAATTTCTGACTGGTGAGTTTCGATATCGCTTTTCACCTCTTCAGCTATAAACTCTTGAGTTTCCGATAAGTTTTGTTCCTGTTCTGTACTCAGTTCCCCCGCCTTTTCCTTGAGGGAAATAAACGATTCTCCCACCTGGTTAATCACCTCAACCAACTCTGGCGTAACAGCTTCAACTCGGTTATAAAAATCCGATAAAGCCGTTTGAGTCTCTTCTAATTCTTGATTGATTTCTTCCTGTCCGGCTTCAATTTTTGACCGTAATTCCCCAAGTTGATTAGTAACCGCTTCCCGTTCCGCCGCCAACTCTTCCCTCCCCGTCGCTATTTTTTCCAACAGTTCCTCAGCGCGTTCTTGTAGGCTTGACCAGTCAGTTTCCACTTCTTCCGTTATGGCTTCTAACTGTTGGCGAGAATTATCAATATGGTCTTCTTCCAAGTCAATTTTTTCTAAAAATTGAGTCATTTTTAAAACCACTTCATTCGCTGCTTGTTCTAAAGTCATTTCTAACTCCTGATTTCCATAATCTCAAATTTGGGTAATTTCCATCTATCTAGGGTTACTTAACCAAAAGAAACCCCAACTTTACTCGCTAAACTTCGCACCGAGTCTACTAAAAGTTCCATAGGTTGAATAAAGTCCTCTAACTGTTCAATCAGGGGACTAATTACCTGTCTATGACTAGCCGCATCATCTTTAGCACCCCTGAGTTTATCCATCATGTTGTCAAGGGTTTCTCTCACCTCAGACACCGCAGAATCAGTCAAATCTTTTAACTCCGTTTCGATTTTCTCCTGTAACTCATCCAGTAATTCATCAATTTTTGACTCAATAATATCACTGGTAATTTCACCGATTTTCGTTTCAAATTGTCCCTGAATTTCCGTAAAACTATTACCCATTTCTTCCAGGCGATCGCTCACCTCATCCTCAGCCTCATTCACCTGATCATTTAACTCTTCTACCTGTTCCTGAGCGCTATTTTTTGCCGCCTCAATTTTATCTCGCAAAACTTGAACAGCATCACTCAGGTTTTCTTGAGCATCCAGAAGTCGCTGTTGACCCTCCTGCAACTTTTCCTGTAATTCAGTCAGGCTATTTTGTGCTTCTTCTCCCGCATTATTAATCTCATCATTACCCGACTCTAACTCCTCTTTCAGAGCAATTAATTTTTCCTGAGCCGTCTGCATTTCCGAGCTTAATTGTTGTTGAGCCTCACCGATTATTTCTTGCCAAGTTTCCGCAATATTATTAGTTTCCTCCACCTCACTTTCTACTTCCGTTTGTTGTTCCCCAACCTCCTGCTGAAATTCATTTAAAGCATCAGCTATTTGCTCCATCAAAGCCTCAATCAAACCCTGTTTTTCTTCAACATTAGACTCTAGGACACGCACCGCATCTTTAATTTCTGTAGCTCCCCCAATTAAACTATTTAATTTATCCGGTGCTACCGAAGACATTTGAGCCAAAGAATTATAAACTTCTTCCATTGTCACTTCCCCTTAATATCTGAATAAGTACAAGCAGCATTCAACCGTCAAACTCAAGATAAAATGCCTCCCAAACTCAAAACTTGTTTGATAGTTCCGGTGGCTACCTTAGCCGCTACAATTTGCGGCAAAATCGGAGTCAGTGATGAAGTAACCGTCGCTCCCACTTTCATCATCACCATATTTTCTCCTACCTCTTGAATCATATCTGAGACCACATCATCAATAGCATCTTTAAAGGAATCCTCTAAATTGTCCTTGAGGGAGTCCTCAGCATAATCTTTGACATTCTCAAAAATTGCGCTTCCCCTTTCTTGAAGATTATCGGCTACTTCAGCCGCTTGGCTACCTAGGGTGTTATATACATCAGTCAAAACCCCCTTAAAATTACTAAAATTATCCGTGATTTCCGATAACTTATCCTGAGCCAAAACTTGGCTAAAGTCTCCCAATAATGATTCTAACGAGTCCCTATGAGTATCGGATATTTCAGTAACTAAACCCTCAAAATCTCCTTCTGTTTCTTCCTGAGTCGTTGTCACTCTTTCCTCAAGATCTGATATCGCATCACCCAAAGTTTCAAACACCCCTATAGTGGTTTCCATGGCTTGATTTATCGCTTCTGTTAGTTGCTCGAAGCTGTCTTTGAGTTCCTCAAATGTGGATTTGGTTTCATCCATACCCCCATCCATTTCAGCTAGATCATTATCTAACTCCGATTCAAATGTGCTGTAATTTTCTTCGATATTAGCTGAGGTTTCATCTAGGCTACCTTCAGCATCAGAAATACTTTGTAGGAGTTCTTCTAAGGCGGAAATTAACTCCTCTTGAGCCGAGGTAACATTAGACTCTTCAGTTTCTAAGGTTTCCACCAAATTAGAAAATGAGGTTTCCACAACTTCTGGGGTTTCTTCCAGGTCGTCACTCTCCCCTTCAAATTGTTCACAGAGTTGATCAAGTTGATCATAGGCTTGATCTAAGACATTTAACAAGTTGGTTAAATTCTCAGCCGATTCTTCTAATGATTGACCAAAATCTTCAGCGATCGCCATCGTCTTAACTCCCTCAAATTAACCTAATAAATCTCTAACTCTTGACAACACATCTAAAACTGGTCGCACCGCGTCCACCACATCATTAATGTTATCGATAATATCCCCCAATTGTCCCTCTAACATTTCCTCGGATTTCTCCCCCGCTTCTCCCAAAGCACTGAGAGCCTCACTCAGAGATTCTGCACTTCCTAAAAGCTGACTTTTCGCCTCATCAACAAATTTATTAGTTATCGTATTGATAGCATCTTCGGAAGCCGTATCTAAGGCATTTTCCATCTCGGATGTCTGGTTACTGCTTTCCGATCGCAATGTCTCAAAATCCGAGGCAATTTGTTCGATTTTTGTCTGAATTTCACCTTGTAAAGCCTCGAATTGCTCAAAAAGGCTGTTTTTCTGACTATTAAAACCCTCCTGCAATTGTTCGATTTTATTGCGAAATCCCTCCACATTAGACTTAGCAGTTTCACTTTGGGTCTGGGTTTCCGCCTCTGATGTTTGCACCTGTTGGGAAAGTTCCAATAACCCCGAATTGGTTGACTCCGCCTCCGACTCTAAATCTGATAATATCTCGGCGGCGTGGCTTTTTAACTCATCTAACTTAGCTTTAATCTCCGTTAAAGTAGATTCGACTTTTTCATCAACTTGGGTAATTTTTTCCTGGAGACTGGTTAGGTTTTCTTTCGCCGTTTCTAGTTCACTCTCTATGGCTTCGTCGGTGCTGTTGAGAGCAGCGAGCATCGTTTCAAATTGAGCCTTCGCGGTGTCGCCAGCGACGGTTAAGTTATTATCGATCGCTGTCAGAAACTGCTCAACCTGAGTTACACTGATCATGGCTCGATCTACTTCCTCAGATAAGGCTTGGGTTCTCGCCTCATTCTGTTCGATTAAATCTTCAATGGTTGCAATATCTGCCATACTAACGTCCTGCCAATTTAATGATGGGGATGGGTTGAGAAAATTGCCGTGCTTTTATTATATGCTAACTCACACTGAGATGCCCACAATTACGTTACAATTTTTTATATAAATCAGGGCGGGTTTGTTTCATTACCATATTTATCGAGTTTTGGGCGAAAAATTTAGGTTTTTTTTAGAATTGACGAGGCAGGCAAAATCGATCATAATATATTCAGATAACTTAACTTAATCAGGGAGTGGACACCCTATATGGTGCATAACCCCCTCCAAATTATTATAATAGTTGATTGGATGAGTCGATATGTCTGAATCTAACCTAAACAAATGTGCTGTCATTAAATTGTGTATTCCCGGTGATAAACAACCAGATCATCCTGTGTTTCAGTATGATTTATCGACGGCTAAAGAAGTTGTTTTGGGTCGTGGTAAAGATGCTCAGATTGTAGTTGATTCTCTGCAATATACAATGGTATCGCGGTATCACGCTAAAATTAAGCCAGTATTAGAAGGTTCTGTGGAACTGTGGGAAATTGAGGATCTTAATAGTGTCAATGGCACTTTTATTAATGGTGCGCGTATGGCGGTAAATCATCCCCTCGAAGCAGGCGATCGCATTAAACTTAGTGAGGATGGACCCGAATTTGTCTTTGAATATCAAACCAAGCCTCAGCCGCCAACTTCTGATAATTCTCTCCCACCCATTGCGGAACCGATAATTGAGTCGGAACCTGAACCGATAATTGAGTCGGAACCTGAACCCATAATTGAGTTGGAACCTGAACCGATAATTGAGTTGGAACCTGAACCGATAATTGAGTTGGAACCTGAACCGATAATTGAGTTGGAACCTGAACCGATAATTGAGTCGGAACCTGAACCGATAATTGAGTCGGAACCCGAACCTGTAGCTGAGTCAGAAGGGGAAGAGCAAAAGAGTCAGAGTAAGATTTTCGGGATAGAAGCA
The DNA here is from genome assembly GCA_016745315.1 of Arthrospira sp. PCC 9108. Lineage (GTDB taxonomy): Bacteria > Cyanobacteriota > Cyanobacteriia > Cyanobacteriales > Microcoleaceae > Limnospira > Limnospira platensis. Next base: position 5,987,411 of record CP066886.1, on the reverse strand, counting down.
GGGGAAATATCAGCGCCTGGTCGAAGTTTGTGGACTCTGAACCCAGAAGCGGATATCCGCACTTTAGGGGGACATTCTAACTCAGTGCGATCGGTTTCTTTCAGTGGAGATGGTAAAATGTTAGCGAGTGCGAGTGCTGACAAAACCATTAAACTTTGGAACCTCAGTAATGGAGAAGAGATCCGCACATTTGAGGGACATAAATCAGGAGTTAATGCAGTTGCTTTTAGTCCCGACGGTCAAATTATAGCCAGTGGTAGCCAAGATAAAACCATCAAACTTTGGGATATTAATACAGGAGAAGAAATCCAATCATTGGCGGGTCATAAAATGGCAGTTAATGCTATTACTTTTGCGCCGAATGGTGAAATTATCGCCAGTGGTGGTGGGGATAAAATCGTGAAATTATGGAACCGAGAAACTGGTTTAGAAACCCTAAATTTATCAGGACATAGACTAGCTATAACTGCTTTAGCAATCAGTCCGAATAGTGAAATTATCGCCAGTGGAAGTGGAGATAAAACCATTAAACTATGGCGGGTAACAACAGGGGAGGAAATCTTGACTATTGGGGGTGCAAAAACGGCGATTAATGCTCTGATGTTTAGTCCCGATGGTAAAATTTTAATTGCTGGGATTGATGATAAGACGGTGAAAGTGTGGCAATGGGAAACCGAGACAGAAATCCGCACAATTTCGGGTTATAATTGGCAAGTGGGAGCGATCGCCATTAGTCCTGATGGTCAAAATCTAGCCAGTGGTAGTGAAGACAATCAGATCAAAATTTGGTGTATCTAAGATTTACAAAATGTTAAAAAATTATCCCAATCCAGGGAATATCTACTAAAATAGAGTAGGGAGTCCCAGTATAATAGCGGGCAGATTTATGGCTGAACTAACCTTAGAGTGGGTAGAAGAGGGAAGGTTGAATAGCACCAGCATTCGAGCCAACCAACCCAGCAAACATCCGGGAGTTTTCCGTATAGGTAGAGATGGGAGTCGCTGTGATTTAGTGTGCGTAGATCAGACGGTATCTGGTTTACATATCGAAATTTTTTTTAGTCCAGAGAATCACCAATTTTATCTACGATCGCTGCGGGAAAGTAACCCGCCAATTGTAGATGGTAAATTGCTACCTGTGGGTGAGGAACCCCTAAATAATGGCAGTCATATTCAGTTAGGAAATATAGATTTTAAAGTCACAGCGATCGCCGCTGGAACCCAGCCAGTGTCGGGAGGGTTAGAACTACCGCCACCACCACCGGAACCGCCGCCACCGCCGCCAGTTTCTCCGGTTAAGAAAGCATTACCCTGGTTGGGTGGAATAGTATTAATGATCGGCTTAGGATGGGGCGGCTTTTGGGTGTATAAATGGCAGGCTGCTGCACCGATCAGAAATGCGATCGCGGAGGCGGAACAAGCACGAAAACAGGGAGAAAGTTATCATCAACAGGGTAATATGGTAGCATCCCAGGAGTCTTATGAGACTTGTAAAACGGCATTAACCATAGAACCGACAACTACCGGGATGACACCTGTATTAAAATCCGAGTTAACAAGACTGTTAAAAAGTTGTGAGGATGGTCATGCTGCGGTGTTAATGAAACAGGCGAATAGTTTAGCGGAAGCGGGTTCTTGGCGGGGTGCGATCGATATGGCTTTACAGGTTCCCGAAAATACTTCTTCCTACTCGGAAGCGCAAAATTTCTTTAAGCAAGCATCTCAACGGATGGAGGAATTAGCGCAGGAACAATATCGCCAAGGTAATTATCAGCAGGCGGTAAAAATTGCTGAAGCTATCCCCGAAACGAGTCCGAACGCCGCGAGAGTTAAGCAAGAACTTTCCCAATGGGAACAGGAGTGGAATCGGAATGAGAATCACCTAGAAAATGCGAGACAGTCGTTGAATAGAGAGGCTTGGAGGGAGGCGATCGCCGAAACCGAAAGGGTAGCATTATTGGGGGAATCACCGCGACAAGATAGCGAATATTGGAAACAAAAAGTGCAACCAATTATCGATCGCGCTAATGATCAGAAACGGGAGGAAGAAAGACGCATTGCGGAACAACAGCGCCAAGAAAGGCTGAATGCGGAAGCAGCAGAAGCGAGGAGACTAGCGGAAGCCGCCAAGCGAGAAGCAGAAGCCGCCAAGCGAGAAGCAGAAGCCGCCAAACAAGAAGCGCAACGACAAACCAATCAGCCACAGCCACAGCCACAGCCACAGCCACAGCCACAGCCACAGCCACAGCCACAGCCACAGCCACAGCCACAGCCACAGCCGCAGCCGCAGCCACAGCCAGAACAAACCAATCAGCCACAGCCAGAACAAACCAATCAGCCACCCGCAACCACAGGAGATAAAGTTCCTCCATCTCCTCCACCAACACCATCAGCAATTCCTGAACAGGTAGAAGGTCCTCTGCTGTGGTAATAGGCTATATTAAAGTTAAGTTTTGGGGATTCGATTATGTCTTTAAAAACTGATAAAATCGCGACTAGAATACAGGAAATTCACAGATTTTTGGGGTTGAGAAGTGACCGAGACCCGGCTTATCTGGAAATTGCCAAAACCCTGGAACAGCTAGAGTCGGAGTTAAACAGCGGAAAACTGAGGGTTAAAATTGTTAGTAGTTCCCCGAAGATAGGCGAGGGTTTTTACAATCTATTAAGCGATCGCCCTAATTTGTTAGAATCCTATGAATGGGAAACTCAGGTAATCAGCCAAACCCAACCCCAGTTATCTCCAGAATTAATTATTGTTGATGGATTAAGCGGGTCAGAAATCCAGCGTTATCCTCTTTCGGAACATGAGATTATCCAAGTGGGTCGCCATCGTAGTTGTCGGGTAAAAATTGCCAATGAGTATCATTTGATTAGTAACAAACACGCGGAAATTAAACCCATTGTTAACGGTAATATTCGCGGCTGGGAAATTAACGATCTGAACAGTACCAATGGCAGTTTTATTAATAATGCACCCCTAGAAAATCATCATTTATTAAGTGCTAATGAATCGATTTTTTTGGGTTCTGCAATACCTATTACAGGCTGTATTTGTTTACATCTGCAAGCATCACAGCCAGTTAATCCATCAATGAACAATGGAGCCAGCGCCAAGGCGTTAACTGATGTGGATATACTATATATAATCATTGATGAGGAACAGCACATAGAGAGTCATAAATCGGCAATTCAGCAAGCAATTAAAAACCAAATAGAGCATATATTTATAATTTTAGATTATCAAAAATTTGGGGATATTTATAACAGTTTAAATGCCGAATATCCTGGAGTTGAGGTAATCGATTTATCAGGCAATTTGGCAGCAAATAATCCCGGAGATATTGAAGAAGAAGTTAAGCAGAAACTAGAGAAACATTATGATTTTTTAGAAAAACTGGCAGCCAATCAGGGGGAAAAATTATTATTAAAACGTTTCAGCCAAAATATTCTGGAAAAACTAGAGGCGATCGAACAGGTTTTAGAAGGAGAAATTGAGGCAATTAAACAGAATTGTCAACAAACGGAAGCACAGCTTAGTCTTTTACAGACTAATGATTTAAAAGATGATATGAAAAAGGCTTTAAAAAAAGCTGGAGATGAGAAAGACAAGTTTTTCCGAATGCTTAAAAATGACTTAAATCAATCAAAAAATAATTTATTAGATGAGTTTAGGAAAAGTAGTTTATTCTATAAAATCCAACAGTTTACTGATGATTTAAAATCCAGCGGAGTCCAGCGGAGCGCATATTTATATGTCCGACTACAAGCAGGAGATAATCCTAATGCTACGGGTCACTATCTGCACTTAAAAGCCATTCATGTTTGTCAAACAGAGTTGATAAAATGGTCTTCTGAAGAATGGCAAAGAATTGGTAATTTTTATGGCGGTGATGGTTTAAATGGGCTGCTAAAACGTATCTATGATATCCTGAACTTTGTGCCTAATTTATCATGGTCGGAATCCCTATTTCACCCCCCAGAAGATATAGATTTTAGAAGCATATTACAGGCTTCTGTGATTGAACCAACTTTTGAGAGTAGATATAAACAACCGAGTTTGTTCGGTTATTTATTTAAAAATCTGAAAGGTCAGGTAATATCTGGTGTGGGAACTATTATGCTGATGGGTAGTTTATTTATTCCAGCGGGTGGGGATGTCAAAGGTAGGATAGTGGCGATATTGTTACCTATTTTTATGGTGACTACGCTGATATCTTATCATCAAGATAAAACCGCGAAAATCCAAGATAATACTGAAAAACTCAAGAAAGATATGAATAGCTATTATCAATCTTTCATTAAAAATGTCAGCAATAATATTGTCCAAAATATGGGCTATGCTTTAGAACAGGAAGAAAGAAGAATTAGAGATGATTTAGAGGCGGTTAATGAGTGCTATAATGCTTATTTACTCAATCGCGAAAAACATCAATTAGAGTTGCGGATGCAAAAAGACCAATATCAATCGAGCCAACGTAATTTAGAAAAAGATTTGGCGGAAGTGCAAAAATTCAAGAGACTTTAGTTATTAGTCGGGGGAGATTTTCACACCTAAGCGAGTTAAGTCTAACGCATATCCCCCAGTGACTAAATAAACGGAATCAGCATGAGTCCCGACCAAGCGGACTAAACCCCCTAGGCGATCGCGAAAAAGGCGGCCCAAGGGATAAGGGGGAACCAACCCCCAACCGACCTCTTCAGCGACTAAAATCACAGGTCCAGTGACGGTTAATAAAACCTGTAATAACTCGGTAACCGCCTGTTCCCATTGTGATTCTTCCCAGTCCAATAAATTAGCCAACCAAGTCCCGAGAGAATCTACTAAAATACAATTATCCGCCGTGGCGACAGATGCTAAAGTAGTTGATAATGTGATAGGAACCTCTAAAGTTGTCCAATCGGAAGGGCGACGATCGCGATGTTTTTGAATGCGATCGCCCCATTCCGGATCGTGATCATCAAAACCAGATGTAGCTATATAAATCACCGACTTGCGGTAATTTCTAGCGTAATTTTCCGCCCAATTTTCCGCCCACTCACTCTTACCCGATCGCACCGGACCAGTTACTAAAATTAATCTTTCTGTATCAGTCATCCCAATTTTTTGCGAATTGTCAACAGTTACCAAAACCACAGGTCAGCCACCCATGTCTAAATGGAAACTAACAACCGAATTTACATTCGATAGCGCCCACTATATCAAAGATTACAACGGCCCCTGTGGTCGCCTCCATGGACACACCTATAAAGTGCGAGTAGAAGCCACATCAAACCAACTGCATTCCTCCGAATTTTGTCCCCACCCGGTGATGGTTGCCGACTTCCGCAGCCTGCGATGGGCCAAGAAAGATGTCAGCAAAGGCGGACTTGATCACGGTCTTCTCAATGAAATATTACCCCCAAACTACGAAACCACGGCCGAAATGATTGCCAAATTTATCTATGATGAAACCAAAAAGCGAGTCCCAGAGGGAGTACAGCTAAAAGTCATGGTTTCCGAAACAGCCAATTCCTGGGTTGAGTATGAAGACGAAACCTGATTTATCGAAAATTTTGGGTTTAAAACCCCGTCGTTCTACGACGGCTTTTCTTGGTTTTTAATGTAAGACTTCAGAACCTCTAATGGTGCGCCACCGATTGAAGATACAAAATAACTAGGCGACCATAAAGATTCTTTTCCGTAGGGTTTAGGGAATCTGGCTTGCCCATATCTACGACTGTCAACTCCTTTAAAAGCAAAAACTATGACAGAAATAGAGAGTTGAGGAGGGTATTCAACTAAGGTATGAATATGGTCTGACTCCCCATGAAATTCCAGGACTTGAAAATTCATTTTTTCAGCCACTTCTCGAAAAGACTTCAGGATTAACATCAGGCTCTCCACTGTCAAGATTTGGCTACGATACTTAGTCACACAGACCAAATGAATCTTTAAATCCGAAACAGACGCTCTTTTCGTCAAAGGCTTGACATCTACCAGACTCCTAGCTATAATTAATGCACGCCAATACAATTTGACAGTATGAAGCTAAGATATCGATATCGAATTTACCCAACAGACCAACAAAAGAGATTGATGTCTCAATTGTTCGGATGCTGTCGGGTAGTATTTAACGATGCCTTAGCATATTGTCAAGAACAATACCGTGCGGGTAACAAAAAGCCTAATATCAAGGAACTTTCTCAAAGACTTACAGAACTCAAAAAAACCGAGGAGAAAATCTGGTTGGGAGAAGTTTCTTCTATTCCCTTACAACAGTCTTTAAGAGATTTAGAGCAGGCTTACTCTAACTTTTTCAAATCCTGTAAAGGACAAAGAAAAGGCAAGAAAGTTAAACCTCCCAAGTTTAAAAAGCGTAAATCTAAGCAATCCGCTAGATTTATGGATAATGGTTTTAAAATCTACCTTAATTCCGATTACATTTACATCGCTAAAATTGGTGATATTAAAGTAGTCTGGAGTAGAGAGTTACCCACAAAACCTTCTAGTGCTACCTTAATCGAAGACAGTGCTGATAGGTATTTTGTCAGTTTTGTTGTTGAGTTTAATCCTCAACCCTTACCGGAAAACCAAAATTCTGTAGGAATTGATTTAGGAATCACTGATTTTGCCACATTAAGCAATGGTGAGAAAGTTAAATCTCCTAAGCCTTTAAAGAAACAACTAAAGCGTTTAAGAAGATTACAACGTAATTTATCAAGGAAACAGAAAGGCAGTCAAAGAAGGGAAGTTGCTAGAAAGAAATTAGCTAAACTTTACGCCAAGATTTCTGATATCAGAAACGATTTTCTTCAGAAATTGTCAACTCGGATTATTCGTGAAAACCAAACGATAGTCTTGGAAGATTTAAAGGTTTCAGGGATGATGAAAAACCGAAAACTATCCCGTGCTATTTCTGATTTGGGTTGGCGCAGTTTTAGAACAATGCTAGAAGTTAAATCTGTTATGTACGGGCGTGATTGTCGTGTCATTGATAGATGGATTCCCACTTCTCAAACCTGTTCTGGCTGCGGTTTTCGCGGTGGCAAAAAAGAATTAAATATGAGAGAGTGGACTTGTTTAAATTGTGGCACATCTCATGATAGAGATGTTAACGCTGCGATTAATATTAAGGTCGCCGGAGGGCATTTGGAGACTTTAAACGGATGTGGAGAGAGGGTCAGACTTTCTGTAAAGAAAGCACATCTCAATGAAGCGTCAACCCGTCCAGCATTTCAACAATTGTCAATCTTTGATTTGTTGAAATAGATGGAAAGCCCCGTTAGCGCACGCCGGGGCGGATGTCAAAATAGGCAAAGACCTTGGTTTTATCACATGAAAGTTCAATTTAATATTATCCGGCAAACTGCTTCAAGCGCGCCACAGGTGCAAAGTTATCAGTTAGATGTTGATCCAGCTACTACGATTTTAGATAGTCTAAATCGGATCAAATGGGAACTTGACGGCACTTTAGCTTTTCGCAAAAACTGCCGAAATACCATCTGTGGTAGTTGTTCAATGAGGATTAATGGTCGCGCCGCCCTAGCTTGTAAAGAAAATGTGGCCAGTGAAGTCAAACGCCTACAAGACATTGCTGCTGCTAATTCCAGTTATACAGGCGGCGATGAGATTCCTGTATTAACCATTGCGCCCATGGGTAATATGCCTGTAATCAAAGACCTAGTGGTGGATATGACCCAATTCTGGGATAACCTGGAAGCGGTGGAACCCTACGTTAGCACACAGGCGCGTAAAATTCCTGAGCGGGAGTTTCTCCAGACTCCTGAAGAAAGGGAAAGTTTGAATCAGAATGGCAATTGTATCCTCTGTGGCGCTTGTTATTCTGAATGCAATGCGAAGGAGGTTAACCCGACTTTTGTCGGTCCTCACGCCCTGGCTAAGGCTCAGAGAATGGTTGCTGATTCTCGTGACGCACGCACTGAGGAACGTTTAGAACAGTATAACCAGGATATTCAGGGAGTTTGGGGCTGTACCCGTTGCTACAACTGCAATACGGTTTGTCCCATGGAGGTGGCTCCTATGGATCAAATTGGTAAGATTAAGCATGAAATACTAGAACGTAAGCAGCCGTCTGATAGTCGTCCTGTGCGCCACCGTAAGGTTATGGTTGAACTGGTGAAGCAGGGCGGATGGGTTGATGAGCGTAAATTTGGCTTAATGGTGGTGGGTAACTACTTACGAGATGTCCAGGGTATTCTCAGTATTGGTCCTTTGGGGGTTCGGATGCTTTTACGGGGTAAGTTTCCGTTTAGTTTTGAGCCTTCTGAGGGAACTAAAACAGTGCGATCGCTCATTGAGTCTGTCCAAAGTTTGGAGAAGGAAAAGCCTTAATTTCTCTGAACAATTAGCAGATTAAGTTAGCAGATTAAGCTACTAGGGTGGGTTGAGCAGTCTCGCATAACCCGCCCTGATGGTGTTTATAAATTCGCCGAAATCAACTATTTTCTGTGGCTTTAGCTAGACGGTTAGCTAAATCGATGATATCCTCTCGACGCGCGATCGCCTCTACCCACTCGGAAGGTATTTGTTCAAAGCCATAATAAATCCCCCCTAGACCTCCTGTAACCGCGCCAGTCGTATCGGTATCAGACCCTAAATTAACTGCTGTTAGGACAGCTTCAGCATAGGAAGAACTGTTTAATAGACACCACAGAGATGCTTCTAAGGTATGAACTACATAACCATCAGAGGCGATCGCCTTTTCTGGTAAACTTTCAATTTCACCAGTCCACACTCGTTCAAACTCCGATAATTCCGACTTAAAGGGTGGTTTAGTATAAATAGCTTCAACCGCTTTCAGTCCCTCAATATAGGCGGTTTTGATATCCAGACCCTGTAATAAACCCACAGCAATACTAATGTAAATACCACAAGCAATTTGCGATCGCAGATGACCATGGGTAAGCCGAGAACAGTCGTGAACCCGTTTAATTAATTCCGCAAATTCCAGGGACTTATAACAATAAGCTAAAGGTAAAATTCGCATTAATGACCCATTACCATTATCACGAATATCTGTTCCTCCGGCTGCTATAGGTTCCACCCCTTCACGCAATCTACTAATCGCCCTGCGAGTAGCCCCACCTATATCAAACGCATTACCATAAGGTGTCCAGTAACCCTCATAAATCCACTTACAAAAAGCCTTAGCTATCTCATGCAAATTATAGCCATTACAGAGACTTTCAGCCAAACAAAAAGTCAGAGAACTATCATCAGACCAAGTTCCTGGGGGTTGATTGTAAGTACCATAGCCGACCATAGTTGTGATCGGGTTGTCTTGACACTCACTGCGGCTATAAAATTCTACCGGAACTCCCAGAGCATCGCCTACACAGACTCCCATTAAACCAGACAAAACCGGAGAATATTGCATCATTTTACCTCGGTTGACTTGCTAACTTTTTGCCTCAAATTTGCCAATTCTTCGGAAATTTCAAGGGTCGGGAAAATCGGATAATCAAACCTACGACATTCTGGGGGAAGACTGGCGACAGAGGCGGCGGTGCGTTCAGCAATGGCGGCTAAAGGCTCTGGCTGATTGACCAGTTTTCCGTCTTTCATGACCAACTGCAATAAGCCGATAGATGATGGATTAATACTCTCGCTTTCATCAATTAAACAGAGGCGATCGCCTTTCATTTTACCCCCTTCCATGAGTCGATAAATTTGCTTACGTCCCGGATAAGTCACCTTACTACTAGACTCTTTCATCACCGGAATACCATCAATTTCTACCAGCTTATAAACCCCATTAACCGGAGTTCCACTCACCAGTTTAGTCCCAATTCCGTAGCCATTAATAGGAGCCTCAGCCCCTTTTAAACGAGCAATTTCTACCTCGTCAATATCCCCACTAGCAAAAATTTCCACCTCCGGTAATAGCGATCGCACTTGCTTAGATAATTCTACCATATCTCCTGAGTCTAATCTTACCCCCTGCACCTTAATTTTACCAGCTTTGACCTGTTCAGCTAACCGTTGTGCTGCTTTCAGCGTGTCATAGGTATCAATTAACAAAGGTGCGCCGGGGAAATAATGGTGAAAAGCCTCAAAAGCCGCATCTTCATTTTCATCAATAGCAGCGATCGCCATTACCAAAGCATGAGCCATTGTCCCCCTTGGTTTTCTGCCTAATTTCAAAGCTGCCAACACATTAGAAGTACCATCAAAACCCGCCCCCAAAGCTGCTCGCGCCGCCCACAAAGATGCTTGGGGACTAAAAGCCCGACGAGTTCCAAATTCTAATAATTTGGCATCAGGTCCCGCTGCATCGCGCATTCTCGCTGCTTTCGTAGCAATTAAAGTTTGATAATTTATAGTATTTAACAAGTAGGTTTCTACAATTTGAGCTTGCCATAAAGGTGCTTCAATTCGCAAGATTGGTTCATTCGCAAATACCGCCGTACCTTCCGGTACAGCCCACACATTACCGCTAAATGTTCCTTCTGCTAACACCGACCAAAAGCGATGATTAACATTCCTGAAAATCCCCAAAGATTTCAGTTGTTCAATTTGAGATGAGTTAAATTTGAGGTTTTCTAAATAGTCTAATGCTTGGGTTAAACCCATAGCTATTAAGTAACCAAAGTTATCCGGTAACTTTCTGGTGAATAGTTCAAAACTGGCGGGTTTATCCTCAATTCCTTCCCCCACATAACAGGCTGTCATTGTTAATTGATACAGGTCTGTTAGTAAGCTATACTCATCAGGACTTAAAGACATAGCACGGTCTTCTGATGCAAAGTCCATGGGTTAGATACCTTGATATATATACTGTCTTTTCTAATTATATAGGAATTGGCGATGTACATCTAAACTACCCTCGCCCTATTTGAGACAGGGGTTGGGGTGAGGTGAGGGCGACAGATATCATGTAGGGGCGCGCCTCCGCTGTTAATTAGATATAACACCCAGAAGATTAATAAACCTAATAAACCCCCCTGTGCGGTGAGGGAAATGTACGGTGCATATAATAAATCCCAGAACCCCCCCAAAGATTAACCATTAATTAAGATTTGGTTAATTTTGGCTAAATTCCTGGTCAGAGCATTAAACCATGATAGAGTAATAAATATAAACTAGCATCTACAGAAGGTTAACCGCTAACTATCACACAATGAGTTAGGTTGAAAAAATTAATCATGGACGCTTGTATTGAAGATTGCACCCCTCCGTCTGCATCGGTATTTTCACATACACATTTGCGCTTAGAGTCTACCCTACAAGAATTGTCTCTGTATGACTTTCAAGTAGATCTAGATCAAGCGGGAATGGTATTGGCTAAAATGTTTGAAACTAACCCCACCCTACCCGGAGTTATTTTAAACCATGATTGCCAGTTTATTGGTATGATTTCCCGGCGGCGTTTTTTGGAGTATCTCAGTCGTCCTTATGGTCGGGAACTGTTTTTACCTAGGTCTATTCGAGCCCTCTATAAATTTTCTCAGGTGGACTTATTAATCCTTCCCGGAAATACTCTGATAGTTGATGCAGCACGGCTGGCTATTATGCGATCGCCTGAACAAATTTATGAACCCATTATTGTGCAAATTTCCGACAGTGATTATCGCCTGTTAGATACCCAACAGCTCTTAATTGTTCAGTCTTATATTCATCAACTAGCCACAGAATTATTACAAGCACAAACCCAGGGGCAATTAAGGCAAACTGAAAAGTTAGCGAGTCTAGGTAAAATGGTGGCGGGAGTAGCTCACGAAATCCGTAATCCTGTAGGCTGCATTGTCGGCAATACTCACTGTTTAACTCAGTATTATGAAGATATAATGCAGTTAATTAACGCCTATGAACAGGAATTAATTACTCCCCGATCAACTATTGAACAGTTAAAAGAAGATATTGATTGGGAATTCCTCAAAACTGATGGCTTGGAAATGCTCAAAAGCATTCAAGTTTCGGCGGAACAGTTGAACCACCTAGTCAACAGTTTACGCACCTTTTCCCACATGGATAATAGACAGAGGCGGGAAATGGATATTCATGAATGTTTAGATAGTACCCTAATCATCTTAAAAAACCGCCTAAAAGTCGGGATTGAGGTCATTAAAAATTATGGGAATTTACCTAAATTTTCGGGTTATTCTGGGCTGCTCAGTCAGGTATTTATGAATCTTTTGGCTAATGCCATAGATGCTTTAGAAGAGACAGCTAATCATCACCCAAATGCTGCCAAAATCTGGATTTCTACCCATGTAGCTGATAGTTGTCCTTCCCAATTGCGATCGCTGATAATTCCCCCCCCAAATTACCTAGAATATTCCCAAAATACCCAAGCATCAGAAGCCGCCCCAACCCCACATAATCAATATATTGTCATTCGGATTACCGACAATGGCCCCGGTATCCCCAAGGAAATCCAAAACCGCATTTTTGATAACTTTTTCACTACCAAGTCTGCCGAAAAAGGCACAGGTTTAGGACTCGCAATTAGTCATGAAATTATTTACGAGAAACATAGTGGTTGTTTGCATCTCCTTTCCACCAACGGAGTCGGCACCGAATTTGAGATAGTCTTGCCTTTGATTTAGGAGATTATTTCTAGGAGTATGATATAATCAGACTAAGCCGGTCTTCCCACCCACATACATCGGCGGTAAAGACTAGGCAAATTCCCCTAATAGCCTGATTAACCGGACTGGTGGTTGATTTTCACACAACCGGGAAAACTTAACTTAAAATAGCAGTATGGCAAATTAATCAGCCGATAGATAGGAAGCGGTCAATATGCGAAGACGAGAACTTTTAACTTTTGGCGCTCAACTGTGCGCCGCCACGATCGCCACATTAGGAAGCCACGGTTGGATCGCCAGAAGTGTCGCCACCACCCCTAACCCCAAAAGGTTAATCGTGCTATTTTTGCGCGGAGGAATTGACGGATTAAACGTAGTTGTCCCCTATGGTGACAGCGACTATTATCAGGCTAGACCAGCGATCGCCATTCCCCGACCCCAACAGGAAGGGGGCGCAATTCAGCTAGACCAAAACTTTGGCTTACACCCCAGCCTAAACTCCCTGCTTCCGCTATGGAACCAAGGAAGTTTAGCTTTTGTTCACGCCTGCGGTTCTCCTGACCCCACCCGGTCTCACTTTGAGGCTCAACACTATATGGAAGTCGGAACACCAGGAAATAAAAGAACCCCCGACGGTTGGATGAACCGCCTACTGGGCTTGTTACCAGGACAAAACCCCGTAGATGCGGTTAGTGTCGGTCAGTCGATATCTGCCATTCTATCAGGTTCTCAGCCAGTTAGCAATATCTCCCTAGGTCGCAATGCCTCCCGCCAAATGCCCATAGATCGCGATCAGGTGCGAGCCACCTTTGACCGACTATATGCCAATAATGACCCCCTCAGCGTCGCTTATCAGGAAGGCAGAAGCGCCCGCGATCAACTGATTAGGGAATTAGAGGCGGAAATGGTCGCCGCTAATAATGGTGCGCCTCTACCGGCTGGTTTAGCTGGGAATGCTCAACAATTAGCCACTTTGGTAGTGCGTGACCCACAGATTAGATTAGCATTTCTCGATGTTGGGGGATGGGATACCCATGTTAACCAGGGTTCAAGTCGGGGGTTAATGGCCAACCGTCTGGAAAGGTTAGGGGAGGGCTTGGTGGCGCTAGTGGATAGGCTTGGTTCGGTTTATAGCAATACCACTATTGTGGTGATGTCAGAATTTGGTCGCACAGTGCGCGAAAATGGCAATGGCGGCACTGATCACGGACGTGGTAATGTTTTATGGGTTTTGGGTGGTTCCGTGCGTGGTGGTCGCGTTTATGGGCGCTGGCCAGGTTTGTCTGACTCGGAGTTATACGAGGGACGGGATCTGGCTGTGACGACGGATTTTCGAGATGTGATTAGCCCGATTTTAACTTCTCAGTTTGGGTTAAGCGCTTCTCACCTGGAGCAGGTATTTCCCGGATACCGCCCCACTGGTAACTTTTCTGAGATTGTTTAATTGATGGAGGTTGTCCGGTGTGGGTTGTTCCCGGTCAACTAACTTATTAACTATCAATCATCAATTGATTAATTGGGCATAATATCTCATGGGATTAACAGAAGAAAATCATGATCAAATTAAACGAGTTGCCATTGTGGGTGGCACTCATGGCAATGAATGGACGGGAATTTATTTGATTAAGAAATTTGAGCGATCGCCTGAATTATTGCGGCGTTCTAATTTTGAGACTTTCACACTATTAGCTAATCCCCGCGCCTGGGAAATTAACCGCCGCTATGTTGATCGTGATTTAAACCGCTCTTTTGGGCGGCAAGATTTAGAAAACACCAATTCTGATATTTATGAAATTCAGCGATCGCAATGGATAGCCAGCCAGTGGGGACCCCAAAGCCCATCTCCTATTGATACCATCATTGATTTACACAGCAGCACCGCCCACATGGGATTAACCTTAATTTGGGTGAAAAATAATGCTTTTAATCGCCAAATTAGCGCCTATTTAAAAGGCATTTTTCCCGAAATAAATATCTACAGTTGGATAGAATCTGAATCCCAACCGGAAAACCCCTCCCTGAAATCTTTGTGTAATTACGGATTTTCCATCGAAGTCGGACCCATTGCGCCAGGGATGTTAGATGCGGCATTATTCCTGAAAGCGGAAAAGGTTATTTATGCTCTTTTAGACTACATAGAAAAGTATAATCGCGGGGAAATTATGGAGAGCGATCGCACTCTGACCATATACCAGTATATCAAACAGATAGACTATCCCCGCACGGCGACGGGGGAACTCGCCGCCATGATTCACCCACAACTACAGGGGAGGGATTATCAACAGCTAAACCCCGGCGATCCGATGTTTTTACAGTTTGACGGAACCACGATTTATTATCAGGGAGAAAGCCCCGTCTGGCCGATTTTTATCAATGAGGCAGCCTACTACGAAAAAGCGATCGCCATGATTTTCACCGAACCCCAAACCATCGAAATCTACGAATAATTGATAATTGTAGGGGCGCGCCTCCGCCGTCAATAATCCATCCCCACCCGGGTTTTGGTAAACCCGCCCCACCGTCGATAATTAATTGTAGGGGCGCGCCTCCGCCGTCAATAATCCATCCCCACCCGGGTTTTAATAAACCCGCCCCACCGCCGTCAATAATCCATCCCCACCCGGGTTTTGGTAAACCCGCCCCACCGCCGATAATTAATTGTAGGGGCGGGTTCTGCGGTCAATCATCCATCCCCACCCGGGTTTGAATAAACCCGCCCCACCGCCGATAATTAGCCCATAATTAATTGTAGGGGCGGGTTCTGCGGTCAATCATCCATCCCCACCCGGGTTTGAATAAACCCGCCCCACCGCCGATAATTAATTGTAGGGGCGGGTTCTGCGGTCAATCATCCATCCCCACCCGGGTTTTAATAAACCCGCCCCACCGCGGTCAATCATCCATCCCCACCCGGGTTTTAATAAACCCGCCCCACCGCCGTCAATCATCCATCCCCACCCGGGTTTTAATAAACCCGCCCCACCGCCGTCAATCATCCATCCCCACCTGGGTTTTGGTAAACCCGCCCCACCGCCCATAATTAATTGTAGGCGTGGTGCGTCAGATGAATAAAATTTGCCGTTCACCCGATAGGTTATCCTTCTGACGCACCCTACGAGTCACGGGGAGCAGTTAATACATCCCAAGCTGCTTGAGCCGCTTTCCAGATGCGATTACTCCACTCATTCATCTCCTCAAGCACTCCTTTCCAGTTTTTCTCAGCTTCCGATTCAATGGTTTTCACCGACATTTCCATCTGTTCTTTGGTGACACCTTGGAAGCGCTCCAGAGTAGTCCTAGCATTACGCACAGAGCGAATATAAGCCTCCCTGGAGAAATCCCCCGCCGCCTGCATTTCCGAGATAGCCAGCCGTCGGATAGCATCCATTAGTTCCTGGGTTTCCTTTTGGACTTCATCGAGACTGGGCGGACTGGGGGTAGTGTCATCTTGGGGAACTAGGCTGCTGTCTTGATTTTGTTCCACAATAGCCGAGTCCTTGGGTGAATTTTCTTCAGTCATAGTTGATTTCTCCCGATTGATATAGTGATATGTTATCGCGCCGGACCAATTAATCGGGGTCGATCCTCATCAGGGGTTGTCCGTATTCAACAGGTGCGCCATTGGTTACCAAAATTTCCATAATTTGACCAGAAACCTCCGCCTCGATTTCATTCATCAGCTTCATGGCTTCGATAATACAGACAGTTTGACCGCTAGTGATCCGATCGCCATTATCCACAAATGGGGGCTCATCAGGAGCCGGAGAACGGTAAAAAGTTCCCACCATGGGCGATGTTACCTCTACCCATTTAGCGTCAACCGGACTAGGAACCTTTCCTGTGGCGGCAGTAGTCTGGGTGCTGCTGGCCGTTGATTCTGATAAGCGATCGCCAGCAGAAACCGTCCCTGGAGGCGACACCAACTCCGCACTAGGAAACCCACCACTGAGGGCGACATCAACAGAAGATAGCGGGCGATCGATAGAACTGCCACCTTTGCGTACCATCAACTCAAAATCACTACTTTTGAGCGTCAGTTCCGAAATATTAGTTTTATCGATGTCAGCCAGCAGTTCTCGAAGCTGGTTGAGATCTAGTTGCACAGTTGGTATATCTCCCTAAAAACAATATGGTTTAAAATTACGGGCGATCGCCCACATCATCTTACCCAGCAATTGGGTTAACACTGGAAATATTAATCGCGACCCTGATAACTATCGTTGCGGGTATCAATGCGAATGCGCTCACCCACAGAAATAAACAGAGGAACCATCACAGTTGCGCCTGTTTGTAGGGTAGCTGGTTTCGTTCCACCCGTCGCGGTATCGCCTTTAACTCCCGGATCTGTTTCCGTCACTTCTAGGCTGACGGAGTTGGGAAGTTCCACCTCTAGGACTTGGTCATTCCAGTAGAGTACATTAACCTCCATACCTTCGATCAGGTATTTAACCCCATTACCAATCTGATCAGGAGTTAGGTGGGCTTCCTCGAAGGTGTCCATGTCCATGAACACATAATCATCACCATCTTTATAGGTGTGTTGCATGGTCTTTTTCTCCAGGTTAGCCTGGGGAACCGTCTCCCCAGCCCGGAATGTCCGTTCCATGACGTTACCCGTCTGTGCGTTTTTTAGTTTGGTACGGACAAAGGCGGAACCCTTTCCTGGCTTAACGTGGAGGAATTCTACCACCCGCCACACAGTTCCGTCTAATTCAATACTGACACCTGTGCGAAAATCGTTACTCGAAATCATGGGAGCATCTTCACCTGGGCTGAACAATCGGGATTTATTTTACCCTAATCGGTACTTATCGATGGGATTCGGTGAGAGTTCTTAACAATTCTGCTAAAATCGGAAAAATTTTCCCCAAGTCCTGAAAACTCCCCACTACCATGCCAGATTTTGTCCTTGATGTCAAAAGCCTACAGGTTCAGTTTAAATCTGACCAGAGAACCACAAGCGCCGTCGATCAGATCTCCTTTCAGGTCAAACCCGGACAGACCCTAGGAATTGTCGGGGAGTCCGGGTCAGGAAAATCTGTCACGTCTTTAGCAATTATGGGGTTGCTGTCCCCGGCTACATCTCAAGTGGGGGGAGAAATCTGGTTTTGGCCAGGAAACCCCAAGGCGGATGAAGCTGAAGCTAATAGCAAAGATTATAGCACAGCAGCGATAGATTTACTACAACTACCAGAATCGCAAAAGCAGCAATTTCGCGGCGGTGAAATCTCTATGATATTTCAGGAACCGATGAGTTCCCTTAACCCGGTTTATACGATTGGTTTTCAATTGATTGAAGCTATCCGCCAGCATCAGGATATTACCCCCGCGAAGGATTATGGAAGGCGGCGAGTTTATTGCAGGAAGTGAAGCTATTACCTAGTGATGAGCAAATCCTTGAGCAACTACAGTTAGAAACTCCTCCGAATGATGATATTAATAAACCGCCCTCACAGCGGGAATGGCAAACTCGGGTAAATGACCAAAAACGAGCATTTCTCGATCGCTATCCTCACGAACTCTCTGGGGGTCAACTGCAACGGGTCATGATTGCGATGGCTATTTCCTGCAATCCGACATTATTGATTGCTGATGAACCGACGACGGCTTTAGATGTAACAGTACAAGCGACTATTTTAGACCTGCTGCGAGAATTGCGCGATCGCCGAGGAATGTCGATGATTTTCATTACCCACGATTTCGGAGTTATCGCGGAAATTGCCGATACAGTAGCGGTCATGTATCAGGGTAAAATCGTCGAATTAAACCAGATTAATCAACTGTTCACTAACCCCCAACATCCCTACACCAAGGGATTGCTGGCTTGTCGTCCCACCTTACAAACCCGACGGGGGGCAAAACTTCCCACCATTGCGGATTTTATGGAAGTTGTCACTACGGAAACTGGCACAGAAATTAGGGTGATTGACCATCAAGAAAACATCCCCGATGATACCCTAGAGACGGTCGCCAAGGTTCCAGAAAACCCGGATGATTCCCCGTTGTTATCGGTGGAAAATTTGCGAGTAGCATTCAAAATTCCTGGGGTTTTAGGAGGTACTCAAAGGCTATTTATGGCAGTTAATGATGTATCTTTTGATGTATTCCCGGGAGAAACATTAGGATTAGTGGGAGAGTCTGGCTGCGGTAAAAGTACGCTATCTAGGGCGATTTTACAACTGATTCTCCCCTATAGCGGTCGGGTGATTTTTGCGGGGGAAGATATTACGAATTATCAGCCTTCGGGTTCTTGGATGAATCGTTTAAAAGACTATCGCCAGCACCGGGAATTTCAGCAAAAAATGAAGTGGGTGCGGCGGGAGATGCAAATTGTGTTCCAAGACCCGTTTAGTTCCCTTGACCCCCGTTTAACCATTGGGGATGCGGTGATGGAACCTCTGTTAATTCACTCAGTAGGTAACTATAAACACAGACGCGATCGCACTGCTTATTTATTAGAAAGAGTCGGACTTAACCCGGACTTTATGAGACGCTATCCCCACGAATTTTCGGGAGGACAAAGACAACGGATTTGTATTGCTAGGTCTCTGGCTTTAAACCCGAAATTTATCATCTGTGACGAGTCGGTGTCAGCTTTGGATGTTTCTGTACAAGCCCAGGTGTTAAACCTGCTGAAGGAGCTACAAAGGGAGTTTGAGCTAACATATATCTTTATCTCCCATGATTTGAGTGTGGTTAAATTCATGAGCGATCGCATCATAGTCATGAACCAAGGCAAAATCGAGGAAATCGGCGACTCCGAGGAGATTTATCGCTATCCTCAACAGGAATATACCCGCCGACTAATCGCCTCAATTCCCACGGGAGATATCCAACGAATTGCCAGTTAATTATAATAGGTTGAACCCAGAACTTTAGTCATCAATGAAACTCATACTTTATAGTAAACCTGGCTGTCATTTGTGCGAAAACCTCCAGGAGAAACTCGAAGAAATTCAAGCAGATAGCAATAGTCCCTGTCAGTTTGACCTGGAAATTCGGGACATCACCACCCGACCAGACTGGTATGAAATCTATCAATATGAAGTCCCAGTCCTGTATAAATGTGGCGATCGCAGCCTGACCGAAGAACCCATCCCCAGACCATCTCCCCGTATTTCCGCCTACCAGTTGGAACAAATCCTACAAAAATATTGCTAAAACATTAGATTGACAACAATCATCAAATTGTGAGGAGTTTGACCAGTGAAACTCAAAGATTTACTCAACCCCAACTTATTACCCCCAGAGTATCACCCCGCCTTAGACATAGAAATCACAGGCTTGGCGACTAACTCCCACGCCTGTAAGCCGGGGGATCTGTTTTTAGGAATGCCGGGAACAAGAGTTGATGGGGGGGATTTTTGGCCAAGTGCGATCGCCTCCGGTGCCGTAGCTGCCATAGTTTCCCAGTCCGCCGCCAGCAACACCCCACCAGAGACAGACTCTGATACCATTCCCTGCGTCATTCCCGCCGCCGACATGACCAAAGCCTGCGCTGAGATAGCCACAGCATTTTATAACCATCCCGCCCAAACCCTTAAATTAGTAGGGGTGACCGGAACTAATGGCAAAACCACCACCACCCACCTGATCGAATTTCTCCTAACCAACGTTGACAAGCCTACAGCGTTACTGGGAACCCTTTACACCCGTTGGCCGGGGTTTCAAGAAGTCGCGGTTCATACTACCCCCTTTGCGGTGGAACTTCAACACCAATTAGCTGACGCAGTAGGCGCAGGCTGCCAGTTTGGGGTGATGGAAGTTAGTTCCCATGCCTTACACCAGGGCCGGGTTTTGGGCTGTCCGTTTCAGGTGGCAGTATTTACTAATTTGACTCAGGACCACCTAGACTATCATCCCACCATGGATGATTACTTTGAGGCGAAAGCCTTGCTATTTAGTGATGATTATCTCCAGGGTAAGGCGATTATTAATGCTGATGATGACTATGGTAAAAAGTTGATGGCACGGTTGGGGGGCGATCGCGTTTGGAGTTATAGCGTCAGTGACCCTAGCGCCGATATATGGGCAGATAGCCTCGTTTATCAACCCACAGGTATTCAGGGAGTTCTCCATACCCCCATGGGATCGGCTTCCTTTTCCCTACCCTTAGTCGGTCAATATAACCTCTCTAACCTGTTGGCAGCCTTGGGGGCGGGTTTAGCTCTCGGTTTGGATTTGTCGGCTATGGTGGACTGTCTACCAGCCTTTGGCGGCGTTCCTGGTCGCATGGAAAGGGTGCAGATTTCCCCAGAGCAGAATATTACCGTGATTGTTGATTATGCCCATACTCCTGATAGTTTGGAAAATCTACTGAAAGCCTCCCGTCCGTTTATTCCGGGTCGGATGATTTGCGTGTTTGGCTGTGGGGGCGATCGCGATCGCACTAAACGCCCGAAAATGGGTAAAATTGCGGCGGATTTATCCGATTTAGCGGTAGTCACATCCGATAATCCCCGCACCGAAGATCCTGACCGCATTTTGCAGGATGTTCTCGCCGGAATCCCTGATCATGTTAAACCTATAGTAATTGGCGATCGGGCTAAAGCTATTCGCACCGCTATCGACGAGGCTCAACCCGGCGATGGTGTCTTAATTGCTGGGAAAGGTCACGAAGATTATCAAATTCTGGGCACGGAAAAAGTCCATTTTGATGACCGCGAACAAGCGCGAGATGCCTTAAAAAATAAGTATTCTTAACTTGACTTCTGGTGCGTCAGTCTTTCCCCCTCATCTGTTCATGATTATTCAGGGGTTCTGACGCACCCTACCCAACGACATAATCACAATCACCTTTAATAAAATACTGTTGCTATTAAAAACCTAACTTCTCAATCTGTTGTCTGGCATAATTTTCCGGTTCACTGGGGTCGAAAGTATCAAATTTTAATGATTCAAATCGGAGGGTGATAGTAGGGGGTTGCTGACCTAATTGTTTTGCCATTTGGCGTGCGAGTCCGGTTAGAAAAATATCGGCGGCGATCGCCTCATGATTAAGGCTTCCCATGGGAACATATCCCCAACGCTCAAATTGTGACGTAATCCAGTAGGAAAAACTTTTCCAAGGGTAAGGGTCAAAATCAATGCGATCGGGAATATTGAGAGATTCACCTAAGCGGTTGACAAACTGTCCGGTCATCACCTGTCGCAGAGTATCTTCTGGCGCATCCAGATATTGTAACTGTGCTAGTCGCCGCGCTACATCTATACGATTCTGGCTTTGGCTCGCATAATAGGAACCCTCAATAATCGCTTTATTTATAGCCCGAAATGTATTAGGATGACGCTCGATCCATTCCTGAGAAGTAGTGAAAGAACAGCAGGGATGACCCGGCCACAAGTCCCTAGTTAAAATATGAATAAAACCCAGACCTTGATTAACTGCCATTTGGTTAAAAGGTTCAGGAGCCACCATAGCATCAATTTCCCCACTTCTTAACCTGTTCACCATATTGGGCGGCGGTGTAACCACTAATTCGACATCCCGATCTGGGTGAACTTTGCTATTAGCTAGATAATACCTGAGTAGAAGATTGTGCATTGAGTGAGTGAAAGGAATAGCAATCCTAAATCCTTTCAAATCTTCGGCGGTTTTGACTTTTTCTCGATGTTTGATGGCTACTGTAATCGCACTACCATTGATGTTTTCAATACTAGCAAGTCTGATGGGAAATCGACGAGACTCTAACCCTAAACTAATGGCGATCGGCATCGGGGATAGCATATGATAAGCGTCAAGTTCTCCTGAGATCGCACTTTCTCGGATTTGCTCCCAGTTATTCATTTTCACAAGTTCTACATCTAAACCATATTTTTCATAGAGGTTTAAAGATTCACAAATCAGAATAGGCGTAGCACAGGCGATCGGCAAAAAACCAATTCTTAGCTGAGTTTTTTCTAGGATAACACCCGATAAATTCCCTTGAGAGTTGGGGTCGGGAGATGCCGCACAATTGCTCAGAATTCCTAAAGCCGATGTACCTGCTAATCCTAACAAAAACTGTCGCCGTCTTATCGAGTGTTTAGACAACATTCGGGGATGATTTAACCCCTTAGTTACCGCGTAGCTGAGATTTACCGATAAATCCCCACTGTCCGAATTACCATCATGAAATCGACCACATTTATAGCATATTTGTGGGATTTTGTCAACTGATTTACTGGATTTATTCGTAGTTTTCATGATGGATTTACCCTAAATTTTACCGTAAATTAATGAGAGATTCATTGAGTCGTTGAGTATTGGCTCTTAACAAGGCAATACTGTCCGCATTTTGGCGAGCCACCTGATTAAGACTATTCATCGCTTCGCTGACCTGCTGTAGAGCCAGTAATTGCTGTTCTGCGGTTCTCGCAATAGTTTGATTGTTGAGATAAACCTGATGAAATGCTTGAGATACACCCGCAAAAGAACTCGACATATTGTGAGCAGATTTCACACTTTCACTAACGCTTAATTTGCCTGATTCTGTGACTTTTACCGTAGTGTTAATGGCATTTTGAATATCCAAAACCAGAGTATTAATTTCTGCCGCTGACTGTTTACTGCGATCGGCTAATTTACGGATTTCTAACGCCACCACCCCAAAACCCAACCCCTGTTGTCCCGCGCGCACCGCTTCCACAGAAGCATTTAAGGCTAGTAAATTGGTTTGATAAGCTAGGTTACTAACTGACCGAGCAATATTGTTAATTTGCAGGGATTTCTCACTTAATTCGAGGCTACGATTAGCGATCGCTTCCACTGTTTGACGCAGCAGTTCCATTCTATCTAAAGTTTGTTGAACTGCGTCACTGCCTTTTTCCGACAAACCCAAAGCGCGATGAGCTTCATCAGTGGCAATTTTCGCCTGTTCTGTAGAATTCTGTACTGCCGCATTTAACTCATCAATGGTCGTAGTAGTTTGATTAACTGAAGTCGCCTGAACTCCTAAGCTGCGTTCCTGTTCTTCTAAGGCGCTAGTAATTTCTAAGGAAGAGTTAGAAATTTGCGCCGTTTCTCGGTCAATAGTAGCCGAAATTCCCAAGCCAATACTCAGGACAACTACCGCACAAATGGCTGTACTGCCAAATATTAAAATTGTCAGCCACCTTAACAGGTTAATTTGCCGATTTTGTTGGTTATTAAGTTGCTGTCGCTTGGTCGCTTCAAAACCTCTCACCAATTGTTCTAACTGGTCTGTAATGGCTTGACCTTCCGCTTTTTGTAAGACCTCAGTCACTTTTTCTGGTCTCCCTAATTGCACGTAGGAAATCAAGCGGCGATCGAACTCATTAACCTGATCACCAATAGCAATGATCCGATCTAATGTTTGGCGCTGTTCCGTTTCTTGAATTCTGCTACGCAAATTTTCCGATTGTTCATAAAAGAGGGTATCCCATTCTTCGTACTCCTCCAATTCTCTGGAGTCCCTACCTAAAATATACCCCCTAGCCGCCCGCTGCATTGCTACAATACTAAATGCTAGATTATTAACCTCTTCAATTTCCCCATAAATTTGATCCACATTTTTAACTTGTTGTTGCACCGGCTGAACACCGATAAAATAGACCAAGCCAGCAACTATTAAAAATAGGATTAACGGAATCAGATAACCTTTAAAAATTCTTTGGCGCAGGCTACCTTGTTGGAAAGAAAATAGACTCCAAATGCCTTTCAGCATGACTTAATTACCCCATTAATAAATAGATGAAATGCTTGGGGAGGATTTCCGATGCCTTACTTTCAGTTTCTGAATTACAGCTAACCGTAATTCAATAGATTTTTACCTAACTAGGTTTAGTTGGTTTCAGTAGTAGTGATGCGACTAAAGCCGCCGTCCCTCCTATTAGTCCTAAAATTAACCAAACACCGAGGCGACGACCTTTTTGAAAGGCGATCGCCGCTGCTACCCCTCCAATCAAACAGTGGCCACTCAGCAACAAATAAAGATTGGGGTCAATGGGAAAATCTGACATAGAACTTGTTAATTACAAAGCAACCAGGGGGATTTCGATTAAACTGGTCGCCATTATATAACACCTGTTGATATTTGGTGGATATATCTTAATAAATCTAGGCTGACATAACCACTATTTAAGGCTGTACCGGCGATCGCTTCACAGGAAAGATCCGGTTCCCCCAAATGATTGATTACCAAGGAAGCACCTAAAAAATCTTCGTTTTTTGTATAATTATTTACAGTAATAATCGTCGTTAACCCCATGGCTCGCGCCGCCAGTAACCCCTGTCGGGAATCTTCGATCGCCACACAATCGTTAGCGGTCAACCCCAATTTTTCTAATACATAATTGTAGATATCTGGCGCGGGTTTTTTGTGGGGGACAATATCTCCGGCCGCAATTACTTCAAACCAATGGGGGTTTAAGGTTTCTTCCAAAAGTGCGATCGCATTAGGAAAAGCGCTCGTAGTAGCGATCGCCAATCTCACCCCCTCCCCCAGCGCCTCCGTGATTAATCGCTTCACCCCAGGACGCAGGGGAATATCTCCCGTCGCTAATAACTCCCGATAATGGCGAGTTTTAGCTTCGTGAAGATCTGCAATCCACTCATCCAAATTATTGGGGAATTGACCATCAGGATGGTAGCGTTTGATATAATAATCTATACGCTCCTTACCCCCGAAACCGTCAATAATTCCCCATATAATTCAATAGACCAATACCAATCTAAACCCGCTTCAGCAAATGTTTGATTAAAGGCTAATCTGTGACCATCCCTTTCCGTTTCAGCCAGGGTCCCATCCACATCAAAAATAATTGCTTTTAGATGACTCATTGGTGCTAAAGTTGCGGTTTGACAATTTTTTGAGGAATTTCTGGACAGCGATCGCTCCCTTTCAGATCATACCCCTGTTGTTTCAGTTCATCCACAAAATGAGTCGGATCAGCCTCTACTTCTGGGCGGTTTTGGGTGTCCGCCGTCGGATTAGCCTGTTGTTGCTTTCGCAGATGTTTTAGTTTAGCTTTTCTGCCCATTTTTAACCGAGTATCTATGTTAACTATGATTTGTCACTTCTCGAGCCCGTAATTCTTTCGCGATCGCCTTCAAAAAATCTATCCAAATCAATCGCCTCATCCCCTTTATCTTCCCACAGATTCAGCATTGACCCCAATTGTAGCCAAATCAATAAAGCCGTAGGAAAAACCACAATAGCCCCCCCACAGTAGCCAACCAGTAAATCGGAATAAACACCAGCAAACTCGAAGATACAGCCACAAACACACAAACCGACATAGCTACATAAGCCACCTTAGCATTAGGAGTTTTATAGTTAATCCTATTTTTCCGGTCAGCCTGTCGCCAAACTGCCACCTGATATTCTAACATATCCTTAAAAATTAGACCCAAGATAATCGAGAATATTGTAGACGCAATCACCACAATATAAATGGGCTCAACCACCAAATTTTCCGAGTTCATAGCCTTATTCAAATTCCCCAAATAACAGCCAGACTGTAGTATAATATAAAACGTAACTTTTAGCAATTTAGCTTTTATTCAGGAGCGATCGCCCCTAAAGTTTCCCGTTGTGGTTGAGACACGAAAATATTACCCTGATCATCAATTTCCAAAGGAGTATCAGGAAAATCACTTTTAGTTAAACGTCGCATTAACCCCACAGTCCGCAAAGAATTATCCAGAGACGGAATCCCTTGGCCATCAAGATGAACCGGAATAATTCTACCCTCCACAAAATTACCCATCACATCAAGTTGAGTTTCCAAAACCAGAGAATATCCCAATTCCGCCCGAGTTGATAAAGTGCGATATCCCAAAAAATTACCCAAAGAATAAGCAATCAACTTACCATTATATAATTCCAAAGCCCTCGGCACATGGGGGCCATGCCCTAACACCAAATCCGCCCCAGCATCAATCATTGTGCGTGCAAATAATACCTTATTACCCCGATTTTCCCCATAAAAATATTCCGTTTTATTCTGAATGCGTAAAGCCCTAGTACCTTCCGCCCCCGCGTGTACAGAAACCACCACAATATCCGCATTGTCCGCCGCTTCCTTAATCAAGGCTTGCGACGCTTCCAAATCATTCATATTATTATGATAATTAAAATAACTAAAGCCTATAAATGCCACATTTATACCCCTAACTTCATGATAGACAATCTGACCTTTTTTGCCGACCGCCTTCATTCCCGCTTTTTCAATATTAGCGATCGTATCTTTAAACCCAGCTTCAAAAAAATCAAACGAGTGATTATTAGCCACACTCAAAATATCAAATCCAGCCTCCCTTAAAAGTGCCGCATATTCCGGCGGAGTCCGAAACGCAAACACCATACCACGACCCACATTTTTAGCGCTATTAGGATAGTTAGTTAGGGTACTTTCAAAATTACCAAAGACTATATCAGCATCTTGTAAAGCTGGTTTAACTCCTGCAAATAATACCTGCTTGTTGGGATGTAATTTATTGTAAGGATAATTCGTTCCCGGAATAATATCACCCACCGATTTAATCGTAATCCGCATATCAGGATCAATGGGATTCCGTAGTGATGAAATAGTCAACTCAGATATATTTCGGAGCTGTTCAATAGTCGCCTGAGTCACCGATGGATCAACCTTCGGAGGATTTTCAGCATTAGATCCAAATGAGAAATTAGGTAATTGGGGGAGTTGTTCCAGCACCGCTTGAGAAGCCGTAGCAAAAGTGGGTGGGATAGTTGCCAAAGATGCCGAAACTCTATCCCATTTAGCACCTATAATTAACCCAGACAAAGGCAAAATTGCCAGGGTCATATAACCCACTACCGACAAAGATTTAGGCCGTCTAAATTGAAATCTCGGGGTTTTAGGAGTTGCCGAATTTGCCGAAGTCTGAGAAATTTCAGCGGTAGCCACTTGAGATATTACCGGGGCAGCCGTCGCCACTTTTGTGGTTTTCTTCGGAGTTTTAGGTCTCCCAGAAGTCCTGGGTTTTTCCTGAGTCTTAGGTGCGGGGGAAGTCTTAGTTTTTTGAGGAGGTTTAGGGTCGGCAACGGGAGAATTTTTAGGGATAACCGGCACGTTATTAGTCACCGGAGTTACTACCACAGGTGATGACCTTAGTACCAGAGTCTCAATCCAAGCTGGGTTATCATCATCGCCTAATTGTGCCGCAATAGTAACACACCAGATAGATGGAGGCTGAAGGCGCATTAGTCCCTTGTGAATCACACGGACAGATGCAGCTTGGTCGGGAATTGTCGGGGACTCTAGGGTAATATAGAGATGATCATATTCCAGAGTGAGATGCGCTTGCACCTGTTTAGGTTTCAAGGCTTGGTTGAGTAAAATTGCGATCGCTTTTGGATCTCCCTGATAGGCAGACCTAAGAATTTCTTGCTGACTCACTGACAGATCTCCTGACACCACTTGCTTGTCAAACTCCCCTGCTGAATGGGAACTCTGAGGATATCTTATATCTTAATTGACACTCCCTCGTTAAATCAAAGATTATAACCGGGGATTCTTACTTCACCGACTTTTAACTAGAGCCAACAAAGTTAATTGTTGAACCCCCGCCAGATCGTCTCCACAAGCATTTTTAATCACGGACCATCTATGCTTGAGACATGGGGTAGGGTTGAAGTTTATCTAATTGTGGCGATTTGTGGCGATCGTCACCCTAGCTTTCAACCATCTAATCTGGTTTGAGTATTTCACTGTCTTATGACTCGCGCTTTGGCCTGCTGGTCCGTCCTGAGCAAACCTGATCGACCGTGACAACAATGGCAGTAAAAACATTAAAGCGGTTGGGATATCAACCGCGCACCGGGAAGGCGACGTAAGACGGGTTAAGCCGGCGGTTGCTGTTTTACCGGAGAATCCCCCCTTTTCTAAACAGGGGAGTATGTCAAGATATGGTGGCAAAAAATTGATAGGCGGACGAAATTATGATGAATTTGACTCAGGTTTTAGCAATGGGGCTGATGGTAGTTTTGCCGGGACTAAGCGCCTCGGGAGCGGAAATCCTATCTATTCCTTTACCAATGCAGGTGGCTCAGGAGAACCCAGAGGAGAAGGTGAACCAATTATTGCAACAGGCTATTTTCCTCGGTAAGCAGGGAACATCAGAAGCATTGCGGGAGGCGATCGCTAAATTTGAGGAGGTGATTCCCTTATTAGAGCAGATGGAAGATTCTTTTGCGATCGCTGTCACTATTACGGCTATTGGTGTGGCTTACTGGGAATTAGGAGAAAATCAACCCGCCCTGGATTATTTAAATAAAGCCCTATCAATGTGGGATGTCATCGATTCGCCACAGGAGCAAAGGCTACCTCCGGGGTTTGGTAAAGCTAACACCTTGTACAGTATCGGTCAGGTTTACTTAAGTATGGGGGAAACCACCCCAGCTTTAGACTATTACCAGCAAGCCCTATCTATCTTTGAGGACATAGGGGAACCTTATCGGAAAGTTAATATACTTAATGATATCGGTGGAGTTTATGTAGACCAAGGGGAAATCCCCCGTGGTTTGGAGTATTACCAGCAGGCTTTATCAATTTCTCAATCCGTCGGATATCTATCTGGGGAGGCTCAAACCCTCAATAATATCGGTCTAGCCTACTTAGCTTCAGGGGACAGACAACAGGCCCTAGATTATTTTAACCAGGCTTTGTCCCGGTGGCAGGCTATGGGCGATCGCCAAAGAGAAGCCGAGACCCAGGAGAACATCGATAAATCAACAGGCATTGAATAATCCAGTGATCAGATGTATTCGTGAGCTATGGTTAACCAGTAGGTTCAAGATACAATAGTTGCCATCTATCAAAATATACTTACTGATCACAGTTAGCACCAGTCCTGAAGACTGTTTGGAGGAAAACACTTTGGCAGTTCAATATAGCTACGATAGTAGTGAAAATTTGTATCCTCGTCGGGTTCTAGTCACTGGGGGGGCGGGATTCATTGGTTCAAATTTTGTCCACCACTGGTGCAATGCTTACCCAGAAGATCGCATCGTGGTTTTAGATGCCCTCACCTATGCCGGAAACCGCCAGAACCTAGCCCCCTTAGAACACCAGGAACAGTTTAAGTTTGTTGAAGGTAATATTTGCGATCGCACTTTAATTGACAAGTTACTAGAAGAAGAGGCGATCGATACCATTGCCCACTTTGCAGCCGAGTCCCATGTCGATCGCTCAATTCTCGGTCCCGATGCCTTCATTCAAACCAACGTTGTCGGAACCCTAACCCTATTAGAAGCCTTTAGACACTATTGGAACCACCACCAACAGCCCGAGAATTACAGGTTTCTGCACGTCTCCACAGACGAAGTATATGGCAGTCTCGGTCCTGACGATCCCGCCTTTACCGAAACCACCCCCTACGCCCCCAACAGCCCCTATTCTGCCTCAAAAGCTGGTAGCGATCATCTAGTGCGTGCCTACTATCACACCTACAACCTACCCACCATCATCACCAATTGTTCCAATAATTACGGCCCCTATCACTATCCAGAAAAACTTATCCCCCTAATGTGCATTAATATCCTCTTGGGTAAACCCCTGCCCATATATGGAGATGGGCAAAATGTGCGGGACTGGCTATATGTACTAGACCACTGCCGCGCCCTAGATGTAGTCATTCACCGAGGTAAACCCGGAGAAACCTATAACATCGGCGGGAATAACGAAGTAGCCAATATAGACCTGGTGAAGATGCTCTGTAGGTTCATGGACGAACTAGCCTCCCACCACCTACCCGTTAAACCCTCAATGGACCTGATTACCTTTGTTAAAGATAGACCAGGCCACGATCGCCGTTATGCGATCAATTCCAGCAAGCTCAAAACCCAGTTAGGATGGGCTCCCCTAGTCACAGTAGAAGAAGGGTTGCGACAAACCGTCGGCTGGTATCTTACCCATCGCCATTGGTGGGAACCATTACTTTCCCAAGAGTACCAAGCCTACTATCGACAGGTGTACGCCTAAGTCCCACCCTTGTTAACTCCCATCTATCTCAAACAAAAAACAGTTGATCAGTTTTCTGGAGTGGACAGACTCCGGTAAAATAAAACCCGTTGACATTTAACTGTCTGTTTAACCTAAAGAAGAGGAGAACGATTTTGAAAAAGCTGCTGTCAGTTATTTTACTCGGTGTGGCTCTGTTGACCTTTGCACTGCCACGTCCCGCTTTGGCTGGAGATGTTGCCGCTGGCGCTTCTGTTTTTTCTGCTAACTGTGCAGCCTGCCACATGGGCGGACGCAATGTGATTGTTGCTAACAAAACCCTCAGCAAGTCTGATTTGGCTAAATATCTGAAAGGATTTGATGACGATGCAGTGGCTGCAGTGGCTTACCAAGTCACCAATGGTAAAAATGCCATGCCTGGATTTAATGGCCGACTCTCTCCCAAGCAGATCGAAGACGTTGCTGCTTATGTTGTAGACCAAGCTGAAAAAGGCTGGTAAGTCCAGAGGCTTAACCAGAAACCAACAGTTTAGACTACCTTTCCCCTAGGGGTGAGGCTTTC
This sequence comes from Arthrospira sp. PCC 9108, assembly GCA_016745315.1. Classification (GTDB taxonomy): domain Bacteria; phylum Cyanobacteriota; class Cyanobacteriia; order Cyanobacteriales; family Microcoleaceae; genus Limnospira; species Limnospira platensis. Next base: position 5,956,390 of record CP066886.1, on the reverse strand, counting down.
GGGCAAAGGGTCAGGTGTTCAACTCTTGACTTGTAGCCGGAAAGTTTCGCCCCTCTGTTTTCTATTCCCTAGCGGTTCACGAGAAAGTATGTCAAAGTATGTGCAGAGCTTGAATGTTAACAATTGTTCGGTAACTTAATTTTAGTGCAATGTTTGTTCAATCCAAGTTAACCGCACGACAACAACAAATTCTCTGGGCAACTGTTCGCCACTATATCGCGACAGCAGAACCTGTTGGCTCAAAATCCTTAGCCCAAGAGTATAACCTCAATGTCAGCCCCGCTACTATCCGCAATGGTATGGGAGCCTTAGAAAAAGCTGGACTACTCTATCAACCCTATACTTCCGCCGGACGAGTACCTTCTGACTCTGGCTATCGGATTTATGTCGATCGCCTGATGACTCCCTCTGATACCCTCGCTAAGGAAGTCGCTAGACTCCTACGGGAACAGCTAAATTTTGATAGTTGTAGTTTGGAGGCTGTGCTACGAGGTGCAGCCCAAATTCTTTCTACCCTCAGTGGCTATATTTCCCTGATTACTATGCCCCAAACCAAGACCGAAAGGCTCCAACATTTGCAACTGGTGTCTATGGGGTCAGGAAAAGTTATGGTAGTTGTGGTGACTCATACCTATCAAACTCAGTCCATTTTGATGGAAATTGCCCCGGGAGTTGAGGATATCGGCGACGATACCGAAATATTAGAACAGGAATTACAAATTATCTCTAATTTTCTTAATCACCAACTTAGGGGACTCGCTTTAGCTGAATTGTCAACTTTAGACTGGACTGAGATAGACCAAGACTTTCAGCAGTATAGTAATTTTATCGCACAGTTACTCAAGAGTTTAGGCGATCGCCACCAAACTCCAGAATATACTAGGATTCAGGTTAGCGGTGTTTCCGAAGTCCTACGACTGCCCGAATTTTCACAACTTCAGCAAGTCCAAACTATTCTACATCTGCTCGAAGATGAACAGGAACAACTCTGGCCGCTGATTTTTGCTACCCCAGAATCCTCGCAACAGGTAAATATCCGCATTGGTTCGGAAAACCCCCTCGAACCCATCCGCAGTTGCACCCTCATCTCAGCTCAATATTACCAAAATTCCCAGCCTATTGGTAGTGTCGGTATATTGGGACCTACTCGCATGGTCTACGAAAATGCGATCGCTCTTGTCGAAGCGACCGCTAATTACTTATCCGAAGCCCTTAGTTAAAACTCCTGTGCCGCTACATCTACCACTGATGTTTTAACATCAGTTGCTTCCCCAACTTCTGAGGTACTGTCATCAGCCTTGCGTTTCTTGATTTTTTCCCGAACTAAAGCCGAAACTTCTGTCACCAGCATCGTGGCAATGATACCATCATCTATCCATCCGATCACAGGAATAAAATCCGGGGCAATATCAATGGGCGATATCAGATAAATCAGCGTCCCACCAATTAGCAACCAGCGATATTTCGCATGGCGGAGCGTTTGGCGATACCATAGATAAAAGGACTGCACAATATTTTTCATGCCTCAGACACACAATTAACTCATCTGTTTATGATTCTAGCTTGACAAATTATCCCGCCCCATAACAGTGTAGATTTGCCACCGTTAATGTAGGGGAGTTACCACCATCGAATTTCGGGAATCTTGGTGAATTCCGGTGAGCCCTAATATCTAGGGGACGAGCCGGGGACTTTGGCCACAGGCTATAGGTGTGAATTGTTTATTTTTATTGCTTATGATTGCAAAAAGTTATTTTTTGTTAACTCTTCTTTACTAAATACACGGATAGATTTTACAATACCAGCACCTGTGGTGAAATTTTTAAGTCCCGGCATCCCTAAAAATAGGGCTGTAATTCGGGAACATGAAACGCTAGAATGAAGATGAGCGACTAAGTTGCCCGGGCAATTTGAGCATGAGGCAGCGGGTTAGTTCCATTTGATAAACAAGGTATTTAACTATGGTGGTTAACTCTTCTGGTTCAAATAGGAGGAACACAAGTAGACGAACCCGTAGCAATACAAGAAAGGATACAGATAATCAGCCTCAAAATCAAGTGACTCCAGCCGATGAAGTTGAAACTCAAGTGGCTGACGCTGACAATGTACCTGAATCAGATACTCTCAAGGAGAAATTAGACGTGGCTAGTAAATCAAGTTCGACAGAAGGTAATTCAGCACCAACTCAAATTCAAGTATCCCCAGAACCCTCGGCGATCGTTAATCATCGTCCGGTGGGACACAACCAATTTGAAATAGCGGGAATGTTAACCGCCAAACGCCCTATTGGGAAGGCTGTTCATGCAGCTTCAGTAACTTTTATTCAATCGGAAAATCCTACTGGTTCTATGGCTAACCGTCCGGTTTCAGCCACTCAATTACAAATTTCTTCGATGGTGATGAACCGTCCCATTGCTTCTAATGACATTGATGATCCTGATCTATTGATGGGATATTTAGACTAAATCAATTGTTGGTTGCAAGTTTCAACTCTCAACTGATTGATGACTCCGAACCCACCTAACAGTAGTCGGGTGGGTATCTTGTGAAAATTATTGACTAGCCCTAAAATCATCGGGGCTACGATATGCGATCGCCTAAAATCCCCCCATAAATTGATTGTTAAATCCGTTGTCTAACACCCACGAATAGTAGCACAGACTATCTGTAATAATCTAAATACCCCCATATAAATGAGGATAAAAAACCGTGAAAATATTAGTAACTGGTGCGGCGGGATTTATTGGATTTCATCTGTGTCAACATTTATTGAAAAGGGGGGATACAGTCATTGGCATTGATAATCTCAATGATTATTATGCAGTATCTTTAAAAGAAGACCGGATAGCCCAACTGAAACCCTTAGAAAAATTTACGTTTTATAAACTAGATTTATGCGATAAAGTCGGCATCAAAAAACTGTTTTCCGAACACCAATTTGAGGCAGTAGCCCACCTCGCCGCCCAAGCCGGAGTCCGTTACTCTCTGAAAAATCCCTACGCTTATATTGATAGTAATTTAGTGGGGTTTATCAATGTTTTAGAAGGCTGTCGTCATCATCAAATCCCACACTTGGTTTTTGCTTCTTCTAGTTCGGTTTATGGTTCCAATAAAACTGTACCTTTTTCGGTAGGGGATTATGTAGATTATCCAGTTAGTCTGTATGCGGCGACAAAGAAAGCTAATGAATTGATGGCTCATAGCTACAGTCACCTGTATCATATTCCCACGACGGGATTAAGATTTTTTACGGTTTATGGTCCTTGGTATCGTCCTGATATGGCGATGTTTATTTTTACGAAAGCTATCTTAGCCGACCAACCGATTCCGGTATTTAACTATGGTAATATGGAGCGAGATTTTACCTATGTTGATGATGTGGTGGAAGGAGTAATTCGGGTAATTGATAAAATCCCACAACCGGGAAGCAATCAAGCGGAAATTGAAGGAGTGAAAACCACTGCCCCTTATCAGATTTATAACATCGGTAATAATAAACCGGTAAATTTATTGTACTTGATTGAAGTCCTGGAAAATGTCTTAGGGAAAAAAGCCCAGAAAAATATGCTTCCCATGCAGCCGGGAGATGTGCCGATTACCTATGCTAATGTAGATTCATTGATAGCAGATGTAGGATTTAAACCAAGTACACCCATAGAGGTGGGAGTAGAAAAATTTGTGGCTTGGTATAAATCCTATTATGGTGTTTAACCGGATGGGAGACAGGACTCGCCGTCACAGATATGGGGACGATATTATGATCGCATCTAGCAATCACCTCCGCCCCCCCAAGGCTCAATTATCCATGCTGCCGGGAAAGCGCCCTACTCGGTCAGGAAAAATCCGCCGGAGCATTTTCGGGTAAAATCTGGCGATCGCGTAAAGTTTGAACACGGGTAAACTGGGAGAGGAAATATTGAGTTACCAAAGTAGGTTGTTCCGCCTGCATCAAAGATCGAACCACAGCCACCCTAGTCGCCCCAGCCATCAAAACATCATCAAAATTGTTCATATTAATGCCGCCGATCGCAAACCAGGGAACCGAAGCATGACGAGTCGCATGGCGCACATATTCCAAACCCGCCGCCTGCTTATCAGGCTTAGTGGGAGTAGCATAAACCGGACCGACCCCAATATAATCGGCACCCTCAGCGATCGCCAATTTCATCTCTTCGGGATTAGTAGTTGATTTACCGACAATTTTTTGAGGACCCAAAAGCTGTTTAGCCACAGCAATAGGTAAATCCTGCTGTCCCAAATGTACCCCATCAGCATTAACAGCGATCGCAATATCAACCCGGTCATTAACCAAAAACAGGGCATTATAACGGTGGCAAAGCTGACAAAGCTGGCGGGCATTTTTCCAACGCTGATGATCATCAGTATCCTTATCGCGATACTGAACCACCTTTAATCCCCCTTGTAAAGCCGCCTCCACCACCGACATCAACCTTTCCGAGGGAGAAGTCACCAAATACAAATTCGCCCTTTGTAGCGTCTGATGTCGTCCGTAGGCGAGTAAATTACTTTCCAGCGTATAGACCCGGTAGCGCATCTGCTTAACCGCCGCCCCCATATTGGGATGGTAAACCTTACCATATTCCTCCAGGACTCGCAAAGCCTCCTCTACCCGGCAAAAATTGACCTGTATCACCTGTTCCAGGCTTTCTCGGTTTTCCTCCGAGGGATGACTCAACTGAGTACCCACATCCGTGGTAGTATCCCGGGACATCCGCAACTCATTACTGTGCCACTGTGCCAGTTGCTGTCGCAAATTCTTGCACTCCGCAGCCATTTCCGAATTATCCAAGCCAAACCTAAACCATTCCTCAATAGTTCGGATACCCTCCCGCGCCCGGTCTAAGTTGGCATCTAAAATCCGATAAAGTGCTGGTTGTCCCAGTTTAGTCTTATGATTCAAATCGCCCATCGAAATCTCCTCACCAACTCCATCAAGCCAAATAATCAAGCCCAATCATGATCAACCACGGCGCAGGTTAATATATCAGATTTTCTTTAGCCGTGGGCGGAACCACCATTACGAAAATTAATCATATAAAAAAACCAGGTGTTGCCATAATAGGGGATACTGGACCAAAATAGATTAATTTTCCCAATTAATATTACAGTTTGTCGGAGTTTTGCCGTGAGTTCTAAATCCCCCCGCAACTGTCAATATCCTAAAAAGCAAACCTCAGCCGAGGCTTTGTTATTGACAGACACCCAGCCCAACAGTTCCCTGAACTCACCCTCGTCAGCCGATGATGGGAACTTAACTGGCAGCGATCTGAAGCTGCTACCCCGCCCTCTCTTCCCCCTAGGTTCACCTAGGCCTAAAACAGCTTGGTTATCTCTAAAGCTGATTTTAATGATTATAGTCTCCAGTGTGGGATTAGTGGGAATCGCATCAGCCGCATTCGCTACCCCCTGTAGAGACGGGTGCACAGAGCAACTATCGGAGACACCAGCCAACTATATACACCCGCCCCTACTACTGGCTCAAACACCTACAGCCACTCCCAATTCAGTCAATGTAATTTATGTGAGTTCATCTACGGGAAATGACTCTAATAATGGTAGCGAGGCTTCACCGTTGAGAACCATCACCCAAGCCTTGAGAGTCGCCCCACCGAATACGGCTATTATATTGGCACCAGGAACCTATAGCGCCGAGACGGGAGAAGCGTTCCCCTTAATACTTAAACCTAATATTACCATTCAGGGTAATACCGAGAATAAGGGTCAGGATGTGGTTATTTATGGCGGGGGAGTGTTTAGCAGTCGGGTTTTTGCTAACCAGAATGTAGCTATTGTGGGAGCGAATGCAGCCCGGTTAAGTGGGGTAACTGTGACTAATCCTCACTCGCGCGGTTATGGTTTATGGATTGAATCTAGCTCGATGGTTGTATCTAATAATACCTTTACGGGCAATATTCATGATGGTATTTCTGTGGTGGGAACCAGTGCGCCTTTAGTTCAACAAAACAGTTTTGCTAATAATGGAGCCAATGGCATTACTGTCTATGGTTCATCTAAGCCGGAAATCCGTGATAATGATTTTGAAAATACTGGTTTTGGTATTAATATCGCCCAACAGTCAGAGCCGTTTGTCGTGGGTAATCGAATTGCCTATAATCGTGATGGCATAGTGATTCAAGCGAGCGCTCGTCCGGTACTACGCAATAACTATATCGAACAAAATGAGCGTGATGGTATTGTGGTTATTGCTCAATCTTTGCCGGATTTGGGAACGCCAACGGAACCGGGAGAGAATGTGATCCGCAATAATGGCCGCTATGATGTGAATAATGGTACTAAGGGTTTAACGATTCTTGCCTACGGTAATGAGTTGGCTATGACTAAAAATGCTGGCTCTGTAGAGTTGGCGGGTAGTTACCAGAGTGGGGCTGGGCCTTCTGCGATCGCTAATCGCATGATGGGAAGTTCTACTCAGGAGGGTGGTCAAAATACTTCTTCGTCAATTTCCCCCATTAATCAAGCGGCTTCGTTACCCATTTATCTACCTGAGTCTAATGTGACTCCACTTTCAAACACGGCACCGCCTCCGATTCCTGTGGATGACTCGGAGGCGATTGTGATTCCGGTACCGCCGCCAGAACGTCCTCAGCCGGCGATATCTGCCCCTGTAGGGTCTGGTTCCCCACCTCCACCAGAACCACCTCAGTCGGCGGCGGAAAACTCGTCTACGGGCTCGCTGTTGCTGTCTCTGATGAGACGGGCTGTGACCAGTGCCTCTAATCCTGAAGAAAACTCCCAAACAGTTTATATTCCGGTGCCAGCACCCCAAAGACAATCTACGATTACATCCCCACCACCAGCACCCTCGTCTGATATTCTCCGGGTTCCTGGTGGTAATATTCCTATTGGTACTGGGGGAGGACAACTACCAAGCCAAGTAACGGCAGGTCTTGCGCCTGCAACTACGGCGGGTATATTGGGGTTGCGATATAGAGTGGTGGTGAGTGATACTAGCAGTCAAGTTCGGCAAAGAGTGCGATCGCTTGTTCCCCAAGCCTTTACGACGGTGATTAATGGGCGATCGCTTATCCAAGCTGGAGCCTTCCGCAGCCAACACGAGGCGAATAGGTTATTACAACAATTGCGCCAACGGGGTGTTACTGCGACTATCGAACCGTTTAATTAACACGGATCGCCGGAATTCCCCACCGTCTTTTACTGTGGGGATGGATAGGTGATCACACGGGAGTTTGGTGGCTCTGTCTCTTTAGGGTGGAGGTGCGGCCAACTAATTCAATGGCTCCCACCTCAAGAAGTAGGCGGGGGCTATTGAAAATTTCACTTTTCACTGGTGGCAATATTCTTTAACGGCGGAATCAACTGTAGGGATAAACCCTCGCGGGCGATTAAACTATTAGGAAAGGCATCAGCCACGTTTTCACCTATTTTATCCATGAAATCATCGTTGTGTAGTGGGTCATGGTGAAAAATCACCAATTTTTTAACTCCCGCAGCCTGAGCGACCTTCACCGCTTCCTGCCAGGTAGAATGTCCCCAACCTACCTTACTAGACTTAGGCGAGTAATACTCCTCATCGGTATAGGTGGCATCATAAATCAGTACATTAGCATTGCGGGCTAACTTGAGTACATTTTCATCAAGACGATATGGAAAATGCTCCGTATCGGTGACATAGGCGGTGGTGTAGCCTTTCCAACTGACGCGATATCCCACGGCTTCCCCCGGATGATTGAGTAAAGCCGTTTCAATGACTAGATCATCTTCGAGGTAAATTGACTCGCCTATAGTGAGATCAATAAAGTTAAGTTTAGCTCCCATTACCTGTAAAGGAACTGGGAAGTTAGGGTGAAGCATCTGGTCGTTGAGGCGCTGCTCAATTGTGGAACCATTAGGTGCGATCGCTCCATAAATGTTAAACGTATTGATGGGAACAAAGGCCGGAGCAAAAAAGGGGAACCCTTGGATATGGTCCCAGTGGGAATGGGTAAAGAACATATGAGCGGTTACTGGCATTTCTGCTAATAATGCTTGTCCCAGGACCCGTAAGCCTGTCCCACCGTCAAAAATCAATCGTTGCGACCCCACCCGCATCTCAACACAGGGGGTGTTCCCACCATATCGAACTGTTGTCGTTCCCGGACAGGAAATACTTCCTCGAACGCCCCAAAAGTGAACCGTAAATTGGTGTTTTGTGCTGGACATGGGTTTTTTTGGAAGATTCAGCTAGGCGGTTTATGGCTTCTTTTGACTCAGCCTTGGTTGTTTAATCCGATTTTTATGGCTAAGTTATCAAACCAAGCCAAGTACGCCAGGTCAGGAATTGCTAATGGTTTCCCACCCAACTGCCATCATCTTAGCAAAATTTGTAGCACCTTTTGCGATAGTTGCTCAGATTCCCCATAGTGCGATCGCCCCATATACCCAAAACCAGTTAAAATTGAACCTTGAGGTGATTCACAATTAACTGTGCATCAAAAGTGTAGAAGGTAATTTTAGATATATTCTCCGCCGTTACGGTTAATTCGGCGTTCGGTAATACAGACCCAATCGAATCACTAGGTTTATTAACCTTCATCTCATCTGTAGCCAGCAATTGGCCATTTTTATCAAAGGCTGACATCACCGTATGTCGAGAACTTGTCACCCTAGCCCAAACTTGACGCACCCCGTCAGAAAATGTCACTTCTAGTGTGCCGCCCTTGGGTGCGCCCATGAGAACTGTTACCCCAGGTTCAATGCCAAATCGCGGATTAGAGGGTTGAAGGGCGATCGCATTATGAAATTTAATACCCCAATGCTGGAATTGCTCCTCTACTTTCTCAAATCCCTGTAATTTTTCCAACGCTAACCGAATGCGAGTCGAGGGCGATAACTGTGGCAATTTTTCATGGTCAGCATAGGCTGCTGAAGATTTAGCCATGTTCCTAGAACCCGGTGAATCTGTACCCACGGGATGAACTACCAGTTCCGATGTTTTTTCTCCCCGCTTGCTAGGGTCTAATTTTCCGATGTGATTCTGCATTGGAGTCACTTCCTGAACCACCATTAGGCTAAAATCCTCTACCATAGAAATGCTCATGACTAAATTCCTCGACAGCATTGAAATTCAGGGTTTTGTTACTGCTATAGCTGACAACCGGGGACTGTTCTATCTGTCTTGGTTAGATGCTCAATAAATACCCTTCCCCTTGTGGTTTCGGGATCTACAAGCCTCCATCAGGAGATTTTGGAAAAAAGATCATGGCATCTGGCCAATTGATCACCCGGTCACTGGACAGTTAAAGACAGTCAACTGAGGGCTAATAGCCGTGAGGGGTATTACCCCTCACCATATTATAACAGTCAAAAGTCACCCTGGGAGCAGCTAAAGTGCCAACCCACCCAGTATCTGGATTTAATCCACTGTTACATAGCGAGCCAATAATAAACCAAAATCCGTCTGATTAAGCGGTTAATAGCCACTAAAAACACCAGAAAACTCAAAAGAGGTTAAAATATGTTTTATCCCATTGGATTTACCCAAGATTCGATAGTTACATCTCTAGGCAGAATGGTGTATTATACGGCGACAAAAAGCCCCTGGCAAACCCCAGAAGAAAATGAATCAGAAAAAAAGCCGTCTTTATTGTTTTTGCATGGTTTTGGGGGTGGTTCTTCTGCTTATGAATGGTCTAAAGTCTATCCAGGCTTTGCAGCAGATTATAAAATTCTAGCCCCAGATCTGATAGGTTGGGGACGTTCCGAACACCCAGCGCGTGATTATACCCCAGAGGATTATATAACTACGATCGCCGAATTTATAGAAGCCACCTGCTCGGAACCGATTATCGCGATCGCCTCCTCAGTAACCGCCGCCCTCACCGTGCGAGTGGCGATCGAAAAACCGGAATTATTCAAAGGGCTAATTCTCACAACCCCCTCCGGCTTATCGGACTTTGGGCAAAATTATATTAACAGTTTATTTGCTCAAATTGTCAAAACCCCAATTTTAGACCAAATTCTGTACGCCACCGCCGTCGCCAACCCCATCGGAATCCGCAGTTTTTTAGAGCAGCGTCAATTTGCCCGTTCCTCTCGAATTTATAACGAAATCGTCGAAGCCTATCTTGAATCCGCCCTACAGCCTAACGCCGAATATGCAGCCTTATCATTTGTGCGAGGGGATTTATGCTTTGATTTAGCCTTATATATACCCCAATTAACCACTCCCACCGCCATGATTTGGGGAGAAAAAAGCCAATTTACCAGTCCAGAGATGGGAGAAAGATTAGCCAATCTAAATCGGGAGGCGGTGCGAATTTTCCAAAAACTCGAGGACGTAGGACTAACCCCCCAGTTAGAATTACCCGGCGTAACCATTGGCGTAATTAGGAGTTTGCTCAAAGCCCTAGAACTCGCATAAGCTAAAAAATGAGGTAACAGGTGCCAGAACTTGCTATGTCCAATTCCGAGTACATCAACAATTTAAAGTGGCAGCCAGAAGCCACAGCCAAACTCAAGAATATTCCCTACTTCGTCCGAGGTCAAGCCAGACAAAGGATTGAACAACTAGCCAGGGAAGCCGACCAGGAAGAGGTTACAGTGGAATTAGTAGAACAAGCACGCCTTGAGTTTGGTCAGTAGTAAAACCGCTGGTAGTATTTGCTCAAAATGACCCCACTAGCCTTTAAACTAGGGGTTGGCTTTTGATTGTATTTTGAGGTTTATTGGTCCAAAAGTGAGAAAAATCATTATTGCCGGAAACTGGAAAATGTATAAAACCCAAGCAGAAGCCCAGGAGTTTCTGAAAGGGTTTGTAATGGAATTGGAGGACACCCCAGAAGAGCGGGAAGTAGTTTTGTGTGTCCCCTTCACTGATTTGGGTGTGATGTCCAAGAGTTTGCATGGTTCACGGGTACGCCTAGGGGCGCAAAATGTCCACTGGGAAGATTCCGGGGCTTATACTGGGGAAATCTCACCCCTGATGCTAGTAGAAATTGGTGTGCGGTTTGTGGTCATAGGTCACAGTGAACGTCGCCAATATTTTGGCGAAACCAACGAAACAGTTAACCTGCGCCTGAAAGCGGCTCAAAACCACGGTCTAACTCCGATTTTGTGCGTGGGAGAAACTAAGGAACAGCGGGACGCAGGAGAGACGGAATCTCATATTTTCTCGCAATTAGAAGAGGGCCTGGTAGGTGTCGATCAGAATAACTTGGTCATCGCATACGAACCGATTTGGGCGATTGGAACCGGGGATACCTGCGAATCTGAGGAGGCTAATCGGGTAATTGGTCTCATCCGTGGCAAATTGAGTAATCCTAACGTGACGATTCAATATGGCGGTTCTGTGAAGCCGGATAATATTGATGAAATTATGGCACAGTCAGAAATTGACGGTGCTTTGGTCGGCGGGGCTAGTTTGCAGGCGGATAGTTTTAGCCGCATTGTCAATTATCGTTGACAGGTTGGCGATGATTAAACCAATCACTATTCGGGGTCATTCCTTTGATTGGGGAAGCCGTACTTATTTGATGGGGATTTTGAATGTAACGCCGGATAGCTTTAGCGATGGCGGGGTGTTCAATTCCCTAGATGCTGCCCTGGTCCGGGCGGGTGATATGGTTCGGGCGGGGGCGGATATTATTGATGTGGGAGGGGTGTCTACTCGTCCTGGGGCTGAGGTGGTTTCTCTGGAAAGGGAACTTGAACGGGTGCTTCCGGTGGTGTCGGGTTTGCGACAACTGGGGGATATGGTGATATCTGTGGATACGACCCGGGCGGCAGTTGCTGAAGCGGCAGTAGGTTGTGGGGCGGATATTATTAATGATATCTCTGGGGGAATCTATGACCCGGATATGCTATCAGTGGTGGCTGATTTGGGGGTTCCAGTGGTGTTAATGCACCTACGGGGTACTCCCCAAACTATGCAAACTCTGACGGATTATGGGGATTTGATGGGGGAAATTAAAGGGTTTTTGGCGGAACGTCTGGCGGCGGGAATGGCGGCGGGAATTCCAGCAGAGTACATGATTGTTGACCCTGGAATTGGTTTTGCGAAAACATTAGAGCAAAATTTGCAGATTCTGCGAGAATTACCCCTATTGAAGGATCTCGATTGTCCGCTATTGGTGGGACCGTCCCGTAAGAGTTTTATTGGTAAGATTCTTGAGAAGCCTGATCCTCAAGGGCGTGTCTGGGGGACGGCAGCGGCTTGTGTGGCGGCGATCGCTCATTCTGCTGATATTCTCAGAATACATGATGTGCCACCTATGGTAGATGTGGCGCGGGTCGCAGATGCGATTTATCGTCAAGCCTAAAATTGGGAAGGTGCGATCGCACCATTTGATGGTTTCGGGTTTCCTGGGCGCGCCCCGTACTCGACGACCGAGGCAAATTTATCGAATTTTACGATCATGACCAGTGTGGCATCAATTTGGCAGTCTATTACTTTGCGGAATCTCAACCTCTACCAGTGGCGGGGGGAAGTCTGCTGTATCGCATTAGTGGCAGTTTGCGATCGTGGCGACAGGGAAGCTGGTTAATGGAATGGGGGGAATTAATTGGGGTGCTATTGGTGGCGACGGTGTTTGGGTTAGCCCCTTTTGTCAATACGGCTTTAATTGGGGTGTTGCTGATCGCCTGTGGCGGCTTTTGGGTTCTGCTGACCCTGAGTGATGAACCCTCACAAGTGGCATTTACCCCTATTCACCTGTTGGTATTGTTGTATTGGGGAATCGCCACGATCGCTACATCCCTATCTCCGGTAAAACAAGCCGCATTCACTGGGTGGGTGCGGTTGACTCTTTACTTGGTCTTATTTTTCCTGATGGCGCGGGTTTTACGATCGCCTCGTTTGCGATCGCTTTTTATCGGCTTCTATCTGCATATTACCCTCATTGTCGGGGTTTATGGGATGCGGCAGTGGTTTTTTGGCACTAAAGCCTTGGCTACTTGGGTAGACCCCACATCAGCCCAAGCTAATATCACCAGAATTTACAGTTATTTGGGTAATCCTAATTTACTCGCTGGCTATCTCATCCCAGCGGTGGGGTTGAGTCTGGGGGCGATTTTGGCTTGGCGCGGCCTGATGCCGAAATTGTTGGCAATTACTATGGCGCTGGTCAATTCTGTGTGTTTGGTCTTAACCTTTAGCCGTGGGGGATGGCTGGGGTTTGTCGGGTTATTGTTTACTTTTGCCGTTTTGCTGCTGTACTGGATTAGTCAATATTTCCCACCTTTTTGGCAAAAATGGGCTGTTCCTATTGGTGTCGGTGGCTTGGCGGCGTTGCTGGTGTTAGCCATAGTAGTTGTGCCACCAGTGCGCGATCGCGTCGCCACTATCTTTGCTGGACGTGGTGATAGTAGTAATAATTTCCGCATCAATGTTTGGGCGGCGGTCATAGAGATGATCCGCGATCGCCCTATATTGGGAATTGGACCTGGTAATAATGCTTTTAATCAGGTTTATCCGTTATATATGCGCCCCCGATACTCTGCTTTGAGTGCCTATTCTGTCATCTTAGAAGTCATCGTAGAAACTGGGTTTGTAGGGTTAACCGCCTTCTTATGGCTATTGATCGTGACTTTTAACCAAGGATGGCTACAACTTAAAAGGCTACGAGAGTGGGGAGATCCCGACGGTTTTTGGTTAATAGCTGCGATCGCCACTTTAGCCGGAATGTTAGCCCATGGCCTATTTGATACAGTTTTGTATCGCCCCCAAGTTAATACTCTCTGGTGGTTAATGGTGGCATTGATTGCTAGTTACTATTTACCTAATAACCAGGGTGTTAATTCAGATAGCAGCAGCAACTGATGATTTAGCCGGCCCTTGTGGGAGTTGATTGATCTTCAACCATTGGCGATAGTTTTGTGATTGGCTAATACCCTGAGACAGAGTTAGCCATTCATCCCCTGTCAGTGATGTTTCCAGGCGATCGGTCAACTCCAACCAGGCCCAGAGTACACAGTTATCTAAATCAGAGAAAGATTTTTGATGCAGGTAATATCTACCCTGACGGGAAAGTTCAATCCGATATTCCTGAAAAACTCGATAAATTCTCAGTTGGTATTCCCACAAATGGAATGTTTCCATCAGTTCTAACATCGGTTAGTGATCCTCTCGAGTGCCTCTAGTTATTGTTCCTCACCCTATAACATCATCCTTTGAGGTCCACCCATGATAGTGACACTTCTTGAGCTGGACTCTGATTCAATTCTAGCAATTTCTAAAATAATTGTTACGCCTCAATCACCCTCAATCTGCCTTCAATCAACTAATATGGGAATTTGTAAACACCCCAAACCTCAGACAGGAAAACACCATAACCCCCAGAGCGGTCGTGATTACCGAAATGACCCCCAACTAAATCGGTTAGCCCGTGAAAGATATAATTGATCAAAATACAAAACCACTCAATCCCTCTAGGGAAATTGAGATTTAATTGGGATTCTCCAGAACTATGCTAGATGCCACCATTATCATTTTATTTATCATAGCAGGAGCCGGAACCGGCTTTTACGGGATAGAACTGCTTCCCAGCAGCGTCCTAGAACAGGTAACTAATATTGAGGGATTACGGTCTGTCACCGCCGCTTTTACTGGCCTAATTGGTATGGTAATCGGTTTAGTCGTACAAACCACCTATCACCGGGTCGAGGAACAAATCCGCCAAATGCCTCTTGAGGTATTACTCACCCGTTCTATTGGTATGGTAATCGGTTTACTGATTGCTAACCTCATGCTCGCTCCCCTCTTTTTGTTACCCATTCCTAAAGAGGTTGGCTTTATCAAACCTCTGGGGGCCGTGCTATGTAGTGTTCTATTTGGCTACACTGGGGTTAACCTGGCTGATACCCACGGACGGGCTTTTCTACAGCTAATCAACCCCAATAGTTTGGAAACTACACTACTGGCTGAGGGAACTCTTAAATCTGCTCATACTAAAGTTCTCGATACCAGTTGCATTATTGACGGTCGCATTGAACCTCTGCTAGAAACTGGATTTCTGGAAGGTAAAATTCTTGTGCCCCAGTTTATTCTGCAAGAGTTGCAATTGGTAGCTGATGCTGCTAATGATCAAAAGCGGGCGCGGGGACGACGGGGACTTGATATCCTTAACCGTATCCGAGAAGAATATCCCGAACGGGTTCAAATTCACTCGGCGGACTATGAGGATATTGCCACCGTAGACGCAAAATTAGTGCGGTTTGCTCAAGAAATTAATGGGTTTCTGCTCACTAATGATTACAATTTGTCTAAAGTGGCAACCGTCCAACAGGTTCCTGTTCTGAATATTAATGATCTTACCCAGGCGGTGCGTCCGTCCTATTTACCTGGGGATCTTCTGGAATTGAAAATCCGCAAGGAGGGTAAAGAACCTTCCCAAGGAATTGGTTATCTTGAGGATGGCACGATGGTTGTGGTAGAGTCCGGTAGCGAATACCTCGGCGACCAACTGCGGGTAGTTGTCACCAGTTCTCTGCAAACCTCGGCCGGCCGCATGATTTTCGCCCGTCCAGAACATTCTGTAATGGCTTAGTTTAACAGTTAATAGGGTGCTAAATCTTAGTGCCCTATCTGCCCAATAACGGGATAATTGTTAAGCGGAGAAACTGGCACTGGTTTTATAATTGAAGGCATTAGCCCTAATTTGAGCAATACCTGATTCTGTATTCAGACTATCTCCTGAGTTTTGGTAGTTATCTAATTTTAAATCTAATTTTAAAATGGCTTCCCCTAATGCTTTGGCTAATAAAGGGGGAACGGCATTGCCAATTTGTCGCCACTGTTGGGTTACGGTTCCGTAAAAGATGAAATTGGGGGGGAAAGACTGAATGGCTGCGGCTTCCCTGGGGGTCAGATAACGGTTTTCTGTGGGGTGATAGTAGGTGGTGCGACTGGTGTTGATGGTGGGAGAATAACTATCTCGCCCTAGGCGTTTAAGTTTGGTTTCCCTAAATCGGGATTCTCGCAGCTTTTCCCAATCTATATTATACCATAAGTCGGGGGGTAAATAAGCCTGTTGGTCTGGTTGATAACGAACGCCTTTACCTTCGGGAATATGCTGGATTCTTTGACGTTCTAAATGATTGGGAATTTGGGCGGTTCTGGGGTCGTGGTTGTAAGTTTTTCCCTGATATGTTAGCCAGTTTTCCCAAGCAAATCCTACGGTTTTTGCAGCGGGAAGAAAGTATAAATCTGGTTCATTATCTTGAAATTGTGGGGATGGATATAAATTGGGTACGCCGAAACGATTACCTAAAAAAATGGTGCGCCTGCGTTTTTCGGGGACTCCGTAATGATGAGCAGATAGGACTCGGACATCAACAGTATATCCGATATTCTGTAGACAAGTTAAAATTGATGTGAGGGTGTTTTCGTTTTTGCGGGATAATAAACCTGTGACGTTTTCAATGATGATATAGTCGGGTTTAAGCTGTTCAACAAACCGCAGAAATTCTAAAAATAAAAAATTGCGTTTATCCAGATTATTATTGGTTCCAATGGTGGAAAAACCTTGACAGGGGGGACCTCCACAAATTAAGTTAATGTGGCGATCGCCAATTAATTCCCGAATTTGCTCGGTAGAAATTTCCCGCAGGTCGCCACAAATTGTTTCAGCTTGAGGGTGATTATTTTGAAAAGTTTGGATAGCAGATTTATCGAAATCGACACCTAACAAACATTCAAAACCTGCCATTTCCAAGCCACAGGACATCCCTCCGGCTCCCGAAAATAGGTCAATAAAGGTTTTAGTTGTTGAAGTGGTCATGGGCCCTAGCTACCTGCTTGGTCAAGATGGATTAGGGGTCGAGATAGACCTCACGGTCTACCCCTCCCATTCAAAACCGTACATGAGATTTTCACCTCATACGGCTCCTAATTTGACCGTCTCCTTGTTAAGAGTACAGCGACCTTTCTTTATCAAGAGCTGTCTTATCATCGTGACAATGGCGATGTAATAATTGAAGATTCTTGTATTCATCCTTTCCGCCTTGGCTTCT
The DNA here is from genome assembly GCA_016745315.1 of Arthrospira sp. PCC 9108. Lineage (GTDB taxonomy): Bacteria > Cyanobacteriota > Cyanobacteriia > Cyanobacteriales > Microcoleaceae > Limnospira > Limnospira platensis. Next base: position 5,939,401 of record CP066886.1, on the reverse strand, counting down.
AGGTACAATGTGGTCTACCTCAACTAGGTCGGTGGGGGTAAAGAATTGCCCGCACCAACTACACTTTCCTTTCTGCTTTTTGAGTAGTTTTGCTACCCTAGTTGGCGTGTCGATTGCTTGTCCTTTCCTGGTTGCCCAGTAAGTCCAATTTCCGTCGTATGGTGTTGCGTCAGGGCGTATTAGGGTATGTCTGACAATTGGAGTCCAGTTGTGTTTGAATAGATGTAACCCATCTTTGGTTTGGAACAACCAATCTTCGTGTCTTTCTTTCCCATTGCTAAGTTTAATCGTTCCATGTCTGAAATAATTTTTTAGCTTTTCGTGACTTGCCTTTCCGCATCTTGATACTGTCCATGCCCGTAACATTTGCCAGATTATGTGGTCTAGTATGTTAAAGGTCTCACTTGAGACTACCGCTGAGTAATAATTAGACCATCCCCGAATAATCGGGTTTAGTTTACTAATCAGGGCTGATTGAGGTGTTGTTTTATGTTGTTTAATTACACCTTTAATCACTTCTGTGTGGGCTTTAACTGCTTTATTGCTGGGTTTTATGTGGGTTTTATGTCCGATTAGTCGGCTTGTTGCCCCACCTGTTTTCCCAGATTTATACTTTCCAACGGGGTATTGCCTGATATTGAATCCTAGAAAATCGAACCCAGGTTCCTCAATCTTGCCATTATACTCAATAGGATTGAGTGTGTGACATATTCGGGTCTTTTCAGGTTTTATCTCTAATCCTACAGGTTTTAGCCATTCAGAAATTGCAGTCTTGCACTGTTCAATGATTCCTAAGTCTTTTGATATGACCACAAAATCATCGGCATATCTTATAAGGTTCACCTGAGTGGCTGTTCCTTTGTTTGGATACATTCCTTTGACTAGCCTTTCCATACCATCCAGTGCGATGTTGGCTAGGAGTGGACTTATCACCCCTCCTTGAGGTGTCCCTGCTTCTGTATCCTCAAATATACCGTTATCTAGCACGCCTGCTTTGAGCCATTGTTTCAGGTCTCTTTTTAGGTTGCTTGGACAATGAATTTTTGACAGTAGATAATCATGGTTTATTCGGTCAAAGCATTTTGCTATGTCAGCATCCAGCACGTAATATTCACCTTTGTTAATACTCAGGTAAATCCTACTTATTGCATCTTGTGCTGACCGTCCGGGTCGGAACCCGTAGCTAGTGCCCTCAAATCTCGATTCCCATTCAGGTTCGAGAGCCGACTTAACCAAGGCTTGCCTTGCTCTATCTTGGATTGTGGGTATTCCTATTCCAGCTTTTTTCATCCCTGCCAGGTTTTGGAATCCACACTCGTCGCAGTGGTTTTGCTTTGAGGTTTCCCTTAATGTTCTTGACCAGTTCAAACCTTTGTCTCGAAGAGATTACTCTTACTCCATCAACTCCGGCTGTCATCTTGCCTTGATTATCTTGAGTCACTCGACGCACTGCTAAGAGCCGGGCATAATATGATTTCACCAATAGACGTTGCAACCTTCGTGCCTTAGCATTTTGTCCCGATTTAGCTGCTTGAAATATACTCTTTTGGAGCTTGAAAACTTTCCGTTGAACCTTAGTCCATGGGATTGCCTTCCATGCGTTGTTCGTAGTCTTGATTGGTTTTGGTTTCCCAAACCCTTTCTTTAAACTCGCTATCGCCATTTGTACACCTATTAGACTTTATTTCATACAATCAAACCGTGACCTGTCAGCATATCCCTACCATTACGGTCGGGCGTTGGCTTCTGGTCACATCTCACATCCTCTAGGACTTGCGGTTACACTTATCCCTACTAACTACCTCGACCAGATAGTTAGAGTCCAGGAGGACTTAAAACGTTCCGTTTATATGGGCATTCCATCTTTAGATTTGTCCTCTCCACCGGGGTACTTTTAAAGGTCTGTGCAGGTGTTTAACATAAAACCCTACTTTTCCCCTTACTCCTTTTGAGCGCAGCGTATCAACCTGTTTCGCTGCTTAATCATGACGGTGGTTCAAGCCGGACATTCGGTTTCCCTAATCATGGATGGTTGGCAGTGGTCGTATATGGTAGTAGGTTCTACTTCACGCCTTCCGTTCCCCGCTTCAATCCTGGGGTTGTGATTCCCAAAACTGGGGTGGCTATCGCCGTTACCCTGATTTCCTAACTTTTACTTATCCATTTATGGGCTTCCTATAATGAATTTGTATGAGTTAGTTCGTTTTGACCTTGGGTTCCCTGCCTTATTTGGTATATTTCTATACCGAATGTTGGGACATATAAACAGTTATAGGGATGGTCAGGAGTGCGCTCCTTATATTCAACCAAGGGGTTGAAGTCCCCACCAGGCGGTTATTTCAGGTATTTCAACCTTATTTAATGCCTGAACGTATCGCACATGTTAGATGATTATATCATCAGTAGGGAGAAATGTTTATAACCAATTACCGACCAAAATATAGGGACTCCAATAAAATGGATGGCGGAAAAAGGAATTATTTAATAGCTTTAATTGCGCTTGTCTGAGGGCTTCTGACTTGTTGAATTGCTTTTGATTTAAAAATCTGTAGAATTCACTCATTAACTCACTACTGGCTTGGTCATTCACTGACCAGAGAGTGCCAACTGTACTGCGGGCACCGGCTTTAACTGCCATTCCAGCCAGCCCTAAAGTGGCACGATTATCACCGGAGGCGGTTTGACAAGCGCTGAGAATTAGTAATTCTATGGGTGTACGACCTGTGAGAGTTTTTTCAGTTAATAAACTATCTAATTCTAGGATATTAATACGACTATCCCAAGCTAAAATAAATGTGTCATCTAAGCGAGAACTAAATTGACCGTGGGTAGCAAAGTGAACTATGGGGTAGTTAGTTAATTCTAATTTGTGGCGGATTAATTGATTGGTGAAATCTTGATTAAGTAGGACTGTGCTGGCTGTTTCTGATTGAATTGTGGCGATTTCTTCGGCTACATAACTCAGGGGACTAAATCCATCTCTTTCTTCGGTTAATCCCCCGGCTAGAACTTTTAAATCTAGCTGTTTGATGGATTTATCGGATAGTAATTTTAAGCCAGGAGTAATGGCAATGCTATAGGTTTCTATGAGATATTTTTCGCCATCATAAAGGGTCGCCATGGGGATATTACGGAAGGAACCATCAGGGACAAAAACTAGGGTTTTCACTTGTTCGGGATTAATTTGATTAGCCAGGGGTCGAATTACCCAATTATAAAGTTTTTGGGCGGGTTCATAAAAATCTCGACGGCTGCGAATAACTAATCCTTGAGACAGTTGCTTGATAGTTGTGTCTACTTCGGTTTTGCTGACATTAGTTTGATGATGAATTAGGGGATGATTAGGTTTACTGATAATTACATGAAGATTATCTTTTAAGATGATTGGATATATGACGGCTGCTGTGGGGTCTATTTCATCTATTTTTCTACTGACAACATCGACACAATCGGCTTTAAAAAAGTTATCCAATTCAGCAACTTTTAAAGACTCGATTACATTAATGGCTTGGGATAAGTTATTCTGACTGACAACCTGACCCGGCGGTGTGGTTTCTAATAGTAAGGATACTAATTCCCGATACACGGGTTCAATACTATTTTGAAAAGAAAACTGAAACTCTCGACCAATGGAAGCGATATCTTGACTTAGAGAACCAATTAGGTTGACGGCTTCTAAGTAGGAAGATATGGCTTTTTCTGGTTTTCCTTGTGCCTGTTGAATGCGACCTAATTGCCATAACCATAAGTAGGAAATATCTGGGGCTTTAATTTGTTGACTCAAGATTAAGGCATCTTGGGTAATATTTTGGGCAATTTCCCATTGTTGGGTTTGTTCATAAATACTGGCTATATAACCTAAGCCAAAGGCTTGCGCTCGTTGGTCTCCTAGGTCGATCGCCTCTTGAGTTGCTTGGCTATACAGTTGGAGAATATTCTGCCAAGATGATTGAGGATTTTGGGCTTGTTGAAAGGTAGACCAATGCTGTCCTAAGTTGAGACGATAATAGATAGTTGTGTGGTTTGATGGTAACTGATCTAGGTGAGATTTTGTGGTTGCTAATAGTTGACTAAAGGCTTGCCAGTCCTGAGTCTCAGCCAATAAACTTAATTGGGAAAGTTCTATAGCTACCTGCTGTTGAGGAGAAGGAGATCTAGTTAAGGCTTGTTGATAATAGTCTAAAGCTGTGGTATAATCTTGATGGTTTTTGGCGACATTCCCCAAGCCAATTAGGGCGGTAATTTTTTCGGAGTTTAAGTCTAAGTTTGTAGCTATAGTTAAACCCTGTTGTAAGATAATTTGGGCTTCATTAAAACGGCTGAGGGTACTAAGTAGGTTGCCGAGTCGAATGAGGACGATCGCTTTTTCGCGGGAGTTTTCTTGGTGCTGAAGATTGTTGCTGATATCGGCTAACAGTAAAGAAGCGCGGCGATATAATCCCAGTTGCTGTAGGGCGGTGGCTTGATTTATTCTCGCTTTAAAAACTCCCATTTGCTGCCGATCGCGATTATATAACTTTTCGGCGGTTTCCCAGGAGCTAAAGGCGGCTTCAGGCTTTCCCATAGCCAGATATAATTGACCTTGGGTATTCATAGCCTGGGCGAGAACAGATAAGCCAGGGGGTCCAGCATTCTCTAATAAAGCGATACTGCGGGCGATCGCTTCTGTGGCTGGTTGCCATTTTCCCAGGTGTTGATAAGCCAGAGATAGGTTACTAAGAACCCGTGCTTGGGCTATGAAATATCCTTGGTTGTGGTAGGTTTGCGCGACGGACTCCCAAATAGCGATCGCCTGTTGAAAATCCCCCTGTTGATAGCGATCGCGTCCCCGTTGTTCCTCCTGTAACCCCTCGGAGGCTTGGCTAATTATGGGAGTCTGTTTTGGGGCGACAATTTGGGTTAAACCTGGTTTCGAGATGGTATCTGCTAACAGCAGGCTAATCAATAAACCCAATAAAATCAATAGGGTAAAAGTCAAACGCCTAGGATATTTCATAGAATTGGCACAACACAATTAGGGAATTACAGTAGGACGGCATTGAGGGTTTAGCCAGGGAATAGAAGACGAGGAAGCATGAGGACTACGCGCAATTAAACTAACGCGACCATCAGAATACATCACTAACCCTTGAGCCTCAACTAAGATGGAATTGCCTGCTGTACTAAAATCTTGGTAAATTGTAGCACTACCTTGTAGATTTGGTGATTCTAAAGTTATGCTACCCAAATCTTCGAGGGGACTTTCTCCGGTGTGTATGGTGGTGGGGTTGGGTGGTAAACCGCCGCGTCCGGTGACAATAAATTGATTATTTTGGGACCCTGGTAAACAACTAAGAGTGACTAACCGAGACGCATCAATAGGTCCGGTGGGTAGTTCAAACAGTGCTTGGGTGGGGTCAGTATCAGGATTATTAATTGTGACTACCCCATCAACTCGAAAGGCGGAACTAACTGTAATATCACTCAGGGGGGTTAATTCGCGGCGGAACTCAATGCCAAAAATTCCCCTAGCTGTGATGGTAATATTACCCCCTGTCCCCAAAAAAGCATTGGCGGTTATATCGCTATTTTCCAGGGGGATAGCAAACAGATATTTGGTGATGATATCGATGTTCCCGCCATCACCTTGACCGCTATTTATACCTGCTGTTGCTGATATGGTACTTTGGCGGCGCAGGGTGATGGTATCGGCGATCGCCAAACTGATATTACCCCCATTATTAGATGCTGTTTCAGTGGTAATAGTCGCGCCATTGTCAAGTCGCAAATTCGGGGCGCTGAGGTGAATATTTCCCCCTTCTCCTTCACTGCGACTTTCCGCAAATAAGCCACTACGGAAAAAGCCATCCGGTGAAGTTCCGGTAAATTCTACCCCTTGGGAAGCCATAATATTCAGGCTTCCTCCTAACCCTTGATTTTGACTAGATGCCGAAATGCGAGCGCCGTCTAAAATTTGTAATTGTCCAGTTCTTACTTGGATATTTCCGGCGGGTGCGCTTCCTTGACCAAACCGGTCTGGGGTTCCGGTAGAAGTAAATAAGCCGCTGGGATTTTCCCTAGTGGGGGAAGTTCCGACTAACTGGATAGACGAGCGCCAAAACGTCAATATTTCCGCCTAGTCCGTCACCGAGAGTAGTGGCAACTATTTGAGCGCCATTATTAACTTGTAGTTGTCGGGTTTGAATGCTAATATCCCCCGCTTGACCGCTACCTTGTGTAGCACTGAAAATAGTCGCCCCATCACCGGAAATAGTTAATTGATTAGTATTGATAGTGATATCACCAGCTTGACCTGTAGAATCCAGTTCGCCGGTCGTAGATGACCGGCAAAGAGTTCGAGCCCCCGCACCGGAAACCACGGGGTTGAAGCCGGTGTTGCTTGGGTTAGAGGCGATCGCGGCTGATGTCGGTAGAGGGAGTGGGGGCGATCGCCTAAAATTTAACTAGCCTATCTCTACATCGGAGAAGTCAAAATGGTACAGACCCCTCAAACATCGGAAACCGATACCCTATTGCTGGCATACCCCAAAACCCTGAAACTTCACGTCACCCAAGAACAATTTGCCGCCCTAGCCGCCAGTAATCGAGAATTACAACTGGAGAGAACCGCCACAGGAGAGTTAATTGTGAATCCACCAACGGGTTGGGAAACCGGAGAACGTAATTTTAGTATCATTGGGCAATTGTATTGTTGGTACGAAAATTATCAACAAGGGAAAGCATTCGACTGTAACACGGGGTTTATTTTACCCAATGGGGCAAATCGTTCTCCCGATGCCTGTTGGGTGAGTCAAGACCGTTGGGATGCACTAAGCCAGGAACAAAAGAAAACTTTTCCAGAGATTTGTCCGGATTTTGTCGTAGAGTTACGTTCTGATTCGGATACTCTAAAATCGCTGCCAGAAAAAATGCAAGAGTATCTAGAAAATGGCGCAAAATTGGGGTGGTTAATCGACCCGCAACGTCGAATAGTAGAAGTTTATCGAGCCGATTCGGACGTAGAAATGCTATCCAATCCAACTGAGTTATCCGGAGAGAACCTGTTACCTGGTTTTGTATTAGATTTAGGTAGAGTTTGGGGTAAGTCGTAGTAGGAGGGTGGGCATTGCCTACCCGTTTGACAATTCCAGTTGTCCTAGAAAAGTGTCAGGATGGGCGATCGCCACTTGGGTATTGTCCAACAAACGACCGGAACCCGCTAGTTTTTGTCCGAGCGCCATTTCCACAAAGCGATTTCGGCTCAAGGCTTCCTGAGCAACCGTGCCGCATATGGGACTCTGGGATTTTCGGCGGGTGGTGACTAATTTGGAATGCTGCGATCAACATCCTGAAGTCAGCCTTGTGTACGCTAGGGCAAGCGCGAAGGGTCGTAGACCCGTTCGTGAAACGTTGCGTAGCAAACGTGCGACTGAGATTCGACCATTACTCTGGCTTTTGCAATCCTGTCAAAGCCAGTTGGGTCTATGAATCAAGAATCCCCTCCCCTTTAGACAGGGAGGGGAGTGTCAACTAAGTTCTCTACTGATACATTTACGCGACATTTTTCCGGTTCCGGATAATGCAACGATAGCACCATTACCTGTTTTCGTTTCATGATTGATACAGCGTCCTATTTAACAGGTCTTCCAAGGCTGTGACCGGCAAAGGTTTGGAGAAAAAATACCCTTGTCCGTATTCGCAATTTAGGTTTTTCAAAGTCTGGACATTACCTTCGGCTTCTATGCCTTCCGCGACAATATCCATATTTAAGTTATGCCCTAACATAATAATAGTTTTAACAATTTCTGTATTTTGCTGGCTGTCATCCATACGACGCACAAAAGACTGATCAACTTTGAGAGTATCTATGGGAAACCGATGCAAATAGCTGAGGGATGAATAACCAGTGCCGAAATCATCCATACTCAGTTTAATACCTAGAGATTTTAATTGTTCTAAGAGTGCGATCGCCTCATCGACATCATCCATAATTGCACTTTCGGTAATTTCTAATTTAATGCAATTACGGTCAACGCCAGTCTCAGTCAAAATCTGATCAACACATTCAATTAAGTTAACTTGGGAAAATTGACGGGTTGATAGATTGATGCTTAACATAAAAGGGGGATTTTGGCAATATTTTTGATGCCAGATCGCCAACTGACGACAGCCTTCTAATAAAATCCACTCCCCCAAGGGGATAATTAAACCACTCTCCTCAGAAACTGGGATAAATTCCCCAGGAGACACAAACCCCCGCTGGGGAGATATCCAACGCACTAAGGCTTCAAAACCAGCTATCTGATTAGTTTTTAAATCAATAATCGGCTGATAATACAGTTGAAATTCTTGATTTTTAATGGCTTCTCTGAGGTCTGCTTCTAGTTGTAACTGCTGTAAAGCCTGAGATTTCATGGTGGAGATATACACCTGATAACGATTGTTTCCTAAAGCCTTGGCGCGATACATGGCTGTATGGGCATCTCTCAATAAATCATGGGCAACTAAATGGGGGTTTTGGTTACTATATGCAATGCCAATACTGATGGTGGTATATACCTGTTGACCGTTGAGATAAAAGGGCGCGGCGAGAGCTTTTTTCAGTTGATTTGCCATGGCGATCGCCTGGTCAATATTCTGGATATTCGGCATCATTACCGCAAATTCATCCCCGCACACTCGCGCTAAAATAACCTGAGAATGTAAACACTTTTTGAGGCGTTTAGTAGTAGAAATTAGCAGTTGATCACCGATAGCATGACCAAAACCTTCATTGATGAGACGAAAGCGATATAAATCTAAAAAAAACAGGGCGATTTGGGTATATTTAGACTGATTACTAAGGCGCTGAATTTTTTGATGGAGTAGGTTGCGGGTTGGTAAATCGGTAAGAACATCATAGGATAAACCATAAAGAACTTTATAAGCTAAGACAATGGCACCAGTAAATAATAAGCCTAAAGCTGGGGGAATTAGGGGAATCCATCCCTTTTGACCAAATAGCACAAAACAGATACTCCAAAGGGCGATCGTGCTGATACTAATTAGTAATCCCAACGACAGGGGGCGATGAAATTTAACTACGAAAATCCCCCCAAAAAATGACCCAAGCCACAACCATAAAACCTCCCCCCACATGGGCCAAAACCAAAATAAAGATTCTCCCGCTAAAATTACTTTAAGAATTTGGCTAATCATGTTAGCATGAATCATTACTCCGGGCATTAAATGATTAGTGGTTTGACCAGGACTAAAAGGGGTAGGATGTAAGTCTCTTAAACTGGCGGCTGTTGTCCCGATTAATACGACTTTATCTCTGACCAAATCTGGGTCAAATTCTCATTCTAATAACTCGGTCATCGTGATAGTTTTAGCTATGGTTTTGGTGTGATAATTAATCAATATTTGTCTACCCCCAACTTCCGATGGGGGTAGTTGATAGCCACCGGAATTATATTCTAGTGTCGGAAATATAGTTTTATCTATTTGTAGCAAGCCGGGTTGTGCTTCAAGAATAATGGGGCGATTTTTGAGAGATTCCAAATATTTGTGGCTAACTTTTACGCCAAAAGAATAAAGTTCTTGACCATCATATCGAACATACATTAAGTTACGGCGAATAGTATTATCTAAATCGGCTACTAAATCGTTAAAGCCTACTTGATTGGCTGATATAGATGGCGGTGGATCAACTATTCCGATTTGTTTAATGGCAATAATATTATCGGCTTGGAATTGTTCAACAATTTGTAAATTTCCAGGAGGTTGCGGAACATCTCTATAAATATCAAAGCCAATGACTCTAGGTTGATATTCTTGCAGTTTCGCTAAGGCTTGGGCTAAGATTTCATCAGAAAACGGCCACTTTTGGTTAGCTTGAATATCTGCTTCTGTAATCTCTACAATTAGTAGGCGAGGGTCAGGAATATTATGACTATTTAAGCGCATCATTCTATCAAAGGATTCTAATTCTAAAGGTTGTAAAATTCCCCAAGACCTAATCCCCGATATTAACCCTGTGGTTAATAGGCTGGCTAGGATGATAGTAATTAGCTGTTTTACTGATAAGACATGCGGATTTATTGGTTGTTTGTAATCAGTGAATATGGATGATAGTTTCTTGGCAATGTATTTAACACACCGACACCAACAGCGATTAATTTGACTATTTAAATGCTTAAAACGTTTTGCAATCATAATAAGCTAATTTTATTTGTACTCAAAATAGTGGGACATCTAGGGGACTCGGTTATGTATGGCGTTCAATATCTGTAACTTCCTATGGTTGAATATCAGTAATTTGACTGATGACTGTCTGTTAACCACCTTGCTATAATCATAATGTTAGGAATCAGGGAATAATCGGGATATAACTCTGAAACTTAAACTTTTTGCGGGTCCGATAGGGGTTATCCTGGGTACGGTGTCTGTGTTAACGGTTTCTATGACACCACCTTTTATAGAATCTGTGGTAGCTACTGATGGTGATCAGCCACCAGGTCGCTTGGTGGGAGGAGGGACTAGGAGTAGCAACCCTAATTGTAGATTTGATCGAACTCCCTTGATGGCGATCGCACCTTCTCGATCAATAGGGTTAACGGCTCAAGCCTCTCCTAGGTTATATTTTTACTTACCTGCTATGGAAACTACCCAGACAGCCGAGTTTGTGCTGATTGATAACACCAATGACACGGTGATTTATGAAGAGACCCTGACAATCGGAGGTAAAGCTGGAATTATCGGTGTGACTATACCATCACACAGCACTCAGAACATTAAAACCAACAATAATTACAAGTGGTACTTTTCCATCGTTTGTAATCCTGATGACCGTTCGGAGGATATCATAGTCGAAGGTGGCATCCGGTGGGCAGAAATCGACCCAGCATTAGCCAGTCAAATTAACCAAACCAGTCCACTAGAGAAGGTGGATCTATATTTAAAGGCGGGACTGTGGTTTGATGCTATGTCAACTTTGGCTCAGTTGCGGTCTCATGGTAATGCTGATCCGGCAGTCTCAGAGGCTTGGAGTAAACTATTGGAATCGGCGGATCTGGGGGTTTTGGTTCAAGAACCTGTAATTACCGAATAATTTACTCCATATTTTCAGCAGCGATCGCTATTGATGCTGATTCTGATTCTGATTCTGATTCTGACTCTGACTCTGACTCTGACGCTGGCGGAATATCTCATAAAGTGCCATACCAGTGGCTACTGAGACATTCAAGCTAGGGGTTACTCCTGACAGGGGAATAGAAAGTAGCACATCGCAATTTTCGGCGATCGCATGACTCAACCCTTCCCCTTCACTACCTACTACTAGGACGATCGCCCCGCTTAAATCAGCTTTATACAGGGGTTGATATTCCCCGGCTACTGTGCCATAAATCCAAAATCCGGCTGATTTAAGTTCCGTGAAAGTACGGTTAAGGTTGATCACCCGCGCTACCGGGAAAGTCTCTAGGGCTCCGGCCGCCACTTTCATCACTGTAGCATTAATACCAACAGCCCGCCGCTGGGGGAGAATCAAGCCTTGGGCTCCGATCGCTTCAGCGGTGCGAATGATCGCGCCTAAGTTGTGGGGGTCAGTGATACCATCAACGGCGACTAGGACTGGTTGGCTATTGGCAGATTTAGCCTGGGTGATTAGGGTGGTTAAATCCCAATATTTATAAGGTGTAACCTGTGCGACAATTCCCTGATGGCTAGCGCCTCTGGTAATTTGGTCTAGGCGCTGATAGCTGGCTCCGTCTACAATAGCGCCTTTGGCTTTCGCCTCTTGTAATAGAGGTTGGAACCGGGTATCTGAGCGCAATTGGGAAATTACCCAAACTCGGTTAAGCGATCGGCCGTTTTCTAAGGCTGCTAAGACTGTGTGGCGACCATAAATTAGATCTTCCTCTGGCGGTTCTGTCTCTGCTGAAGCCACAGGGCGATCGCGACGACGGGGATGGATAGCTGGTTTATCTTCCCGAGGAGAATGCGATCGAGATGAAGAAGGCTTAACCTTTCCTCGGTTCGGGCCAGATTTGCGATGGGGAGATGAAGGAGGTCTCATTAAAAAACCCTCGAAGATTAGGCAATTTTTAATCAACAAACAGCATGACCGACAGGAAACACCCTATCGGTCTACTGGAAATAGGTAGACTCCTAGCAATCACTCAACTTTTTGGGACCGCCGCCACAGCATCCTCAACGGTTTGCTGTAGAGATAGAAACTTTTCTAAACGAACCAGTTTCACGGTTTGGGTGACGCGAGGATTAGAAACAATTTGTAAAGTTCCTCCGTTAGTCTGAGCCTTCTTGACGAGTTGTACCAAAGCGCCCAAACCGGAACTGTCTACAAAGTCTATCTGGGAAAGATCCAACACAATGTGTTTTGGTCCATTATCGATACACTTAGACATAATTTTCCGAAACGTACCTTCTGAGAAGGCATCGAGTAATCCGGTCAGACGAAATATTTGATAGTTATCTTTAACGTCGCGAGTCCCTCTGAGGCTAACGGTCAGGTGTAGTTGCTCAGGAATAGCCCCCTCCTAACTGGATAGCACATATACTGCTTCATTAGTATATTCCATTTTTGCCATAATTGTCTATGGTATCTGATTCCGTTGGCTTGAATTTGAGATGACAACAGACAGGGGGACTTGGCTCGGTTTGTCCCCCCAATAATCTGGCTCAGGTAATTACTTGGCTTTTTCCATTTCCTTGACGAATTGCTCAAACAGATAATCAGCGTCGTGGGGACCGGGACTGGCTTCTGGGTGATACTGAACTGAAAATAGCGGTAGGGTTTTGTGCTTGAGACCAGCAACGGTGCGATCGTTCAGGTTCAGATGGGTTATTTCTACATCCTCGGCTAGGCTATCAGGATCGAGAGCAAAGCCGTGATTTTGGCTGGTAATTTCTACCTGACGCTTTTCTAAGCCCGCAGGTTGATTTAATCCCCGATGTCCGAATTTGAGTTTAAAGGTTTTCGCGCCTAGGGATAAACCGAGGATTTGATGTCCCATACAGATGCCAAATACTGGTTTGTTACTTTTGAGTAACTCCTGGGTTGTGGAAATACCTTCGGAAACGGCGGCGGGGTCTCCTGGACCGTTAGAGAGGAAAATGCCATCGGGATTATATTTCAGGATCTCGGCGGCGGGGGTGCTGGCGGGAACTACGATGACCCGACAACCATAACTGGCTAGGCGACGCAGAATATTACGCTTTACTCCAAAGTCAATGGCAACTACTGTATAACGGGGGGATGGTGTTGGGCTCTCTTTTGATTCCAAGCTGGGGCTAAATTCCCAAACTGTATCGGTGGACTCAGACCACTCGTAGCTCTCTGGTGTAGTTACTTCTTTAACTAGGTTCAACCCATCCATATTGGGAGCCTGTTGGACTCGGGATAACAATTCTCCGGGGTCGAGAATTTCGGTAGATATGCCACCATTCATAGCCCCGACAGTTCGCAGTTTGCGGGTTAAGGCGCGGGTATCTATGCCATAAATGCCGGGGATATTATGTTCTTTGAGATAGTCGGGTAAGGATTGGGTAGAACGCCAGTTACTGGGACGGCTGCAAATATTACGGGCGATCGCACCTAGGACTTGGGGTCTGTTGGACTCCTCATCTTCTGGGTTAACCCCTGTGTTTCCTAATTCAGGATAAGTAAAGGTGACAATCTGACCACAATAACTGGGATCGGTCAAAACTTCCTGATAACCTGTCATTCCGGTGTTAAACACCACTTCACCTACAACTGTACCTGGAGCGCCAAAAGACCAACCGCGATAGCTGGTGCCGTCAATCAGAACAAGTAAAGCTGGTTTAGCAGAGATAAGCGACATAAAAGCCAATTTGCATCTAAACTTAATACCCCCCTATTCTGCCAGATATCTGACAAACCGCTGATAGTTCAGTTTTGATTGCATGACAATTCAGGGGTGGACAGGTATCAATTAACTGTTTTACCAGATATGCGGGTGGCGTTGAGAATGGCTAATAATGCTACTCCTACATCGGCGAATACTGCTGACCAGATGGTGGCTAGTCCGAAAATTCCTAAGATGATAAAAAAGCCTTTAATTCCCATAGCTAAACCGATATTTTGCCAGACAATGCGGCGGGTTTTTCGTCCGATGGCGATCGCACGACTGACATAAGAGGGGGAATCGGTCATAACTACTACATCGGCGGTTTCAATGGCTGCGTCTGAACCCATACCTCCCATAGCAATACCTACATCAGCCCTAGCAATGGCGGGCGCATCATTAATTCCATCCCCGACAAAGGCAACTTTACGATTATCTGGAGTTAGTAATTTCTCCAGTTGCTTGACTTTATCTTCGGGCATTAATTCGGCATAATATTCATCAATATTTAAGGTTTTGGCAAGGCGATCGGCTACGGTTTGATTATCTCCGGTTAGCATGACTATTTTCTGCACTCCTTGTTTTTTGAGGGCTTCAATAGCAGCCACAGAATCGGGTCGGACTTTATCGGAAATTAGGATATATCCGGCATAGCGATAGTCTACGGCTAGATGAATTACTGTGGCACCTACATCACAGAGGGGATGGTCAATTTTTTCTAAGTGTAACAGGCGATCGCCTCCGGCAATTACTGTCCGATTTTGGAGTTTGCCTTTCACTCCACAGCCGGGGATTTCTTGATAATCTTCGATTAAGGTTGGGCTCTGTGAATCTCCATAGTATTGACGAATTGCTTGGGCGAGAGGATGGTTAGATAGGGATTCTATTTGAGCGGCGATCTTGATTAGTTCTGCCTCGGTAAAGTTATTATAAGGCACTATTTCTGTGACCTCAAACACGCCAGCAGTCAGGGTTCCGGTCTTGTCAAATATTACGGTTTTAACGGCGGCTAAATCGTCTAAAAATGTGGAGCCTTTGACTAATATTCCCTGTCTGGCTGCCCCTCCAACTCCGCCAAAGTAACCGAGGGGAATGCTAATGACTAAGCCGCAGGGACAGGAAATGACTAATAGAATTAATGCCCTAAAAAACCATTCTTGATGACTGCCTAAATTTAAGAGGGGGGGAATTAAGGCGATCGCGATGGCTAAAATTACCACAACTGGGGTATAATACCGGGCGAAGGTGGTGATAAATTTTTCGGTTTTGGCTTTCCGATTTTGGGCGCTTTCTACTAACTCTAAAATTTTGCTAATGGAAGATTCGTTAAATGGTTTGGTGACTTTAATGGTTAATAGTCCGGTTTGATTGATGGTTCCAGCTAGGACTATTTCTCCGAGTTTAACGGCACGAGGTAAGGATTCTCCGGTGAGAGGTGAAGTGTCAATTTGGGAGGTTCCAGATATGATTTCTCCGTCTAGGGGGATTTTTTCTCCGGCTTTGACGACAATAGTACTGCCGACATTTACTAACTGGGGAGAGATGGTTTTTATTTCTCCGTTTATTAGGAGGTTTGCGGTGTCTGGACGTACTGCTAATAGTGATTTAATTGACCGCCGAGAACGCTGCACAGAAAACTCTTGGAAACCTTCCCCAATTCGATAAAATAGCATGACAGCCACGGCTTCGGGAACTTCATTAATAGCAATGGCGCACAGGGTGGCTAAACTCATTAAAAAGGTTTCATCAAATATCTGACCTCGCCAGATATTCTTTCCGGCGCTGACTAATATTTCCCAGCCTGTGAGTAAATATACAGGAATTAATACTAGATATTCCCCCCAGCCCCAAGCCGCAAGTTTTAGCCAATTGTTGAAGATTAATGCTAGGATATAAATGGCGGTTATGATTGCCAAAGGTATCAGTTCAGAGACCCGATTATCAGAGTGGCGATCGTCTCCATTACATGAACAGCAGGAACTCTGTTGATTATCAGCCATTGCGTTCTACCTAAATCCTTCCATTCTATCATTTGCGCGAGATTGTTGGCCGAGTTAATCTTAAATCATTATTAAAATTATACAACTTATCAAACTTGCTGGTCAGCTATCAGTATATATTAAGAAAAATTTAATTTTAGAGAAGGCCTCCAGAAACACGGCTAGGATGAAAAAAATTGTAGCATCATGGCAAGTAGGAGTCAGTATCAATGAGTTATTGGTTGATAAAATCCGAGGAAAAAACCTATAGTATTGACCAAATGCAGTCGGAGCAAACTTGTATTTGGGATGGTGTTCGTAACTATATGGCCAGGAATTTCTTGCGGAAAATGCAAGTTAATGATTTGTGCTTCTTTTATCATTCTAATACTAAAATTCCGGGGATTGTGGGATTGGTGCGAGTCATTGAATCTAATATAGTTGATCCTACTCAATTTGATGAAAATAGCCCTTATTATGACCCTAAAGCTACGGCTAACCATCCCCGTTGGTATACAATCCGAGTAGAGTTTGTTGATAAATTTCCCCAGATGATTTCCCTAGGCGACCTGAAACAGAAGTTTGATCCTGATGAATTGTTACTGGTGCGGCGGGGTAATCGTTTGTCGGTGATGCCAATTCGAGTAGATATCGGCGATCGCATTCTGCAATTGAAAATTAGGCATTCTGTATCCTAGTTGGGATATAATAAAGTAGTTTATTCAAGGTAGGATTAACCCATGATCGTCAACACACCCCCCCTCTGGCTGCAATCATAAACATCTAATATTGTAGCTGAAATTGCTCTGATAATTCGTCAGTCACTCCAGCTTGACGAGTTATGAGAATGTGGGTCGGATGAATTGTGATCAAAATTGAACTCTCATGCTGTTAGATTATTGTCAGGGATGATTAGAAATTAGTGGCCAGCATGAACAAGCGATTTGACGGCGATCGGGTGATGATCCTCAAGTATAAATTATAGATACCATTGATTTAGGATTTCCTGTGAGTTTGGAACCAGATATTAGTCAATTTGTCCATAAAATTACGGTTAGACTAAATCCCCAAGATGTGCTAATATTATTTACAGATGGGATTACTGAGGCGGAAAATAGCTATGGCCAACATTATGGCATTGACCGCTTGTGTGAAGTGGCACTATGTCATCATGAACAGACATCTGAAGACATAAAAAATGCCATTGTTTCTGATGTTTTTGAGCATATTGGTCGTTAGCGAATATTTAATGATATTACCTTGATTATTTTAAAGCAAAAATAGTCCCCTTAATCACCCCAATATTAACAGCAAACCATGAGTATTTTAGTTTTCGGCAGCATCAATATGGATCTAGTGGTGCAAACTCCTCGACTCCCTCAACCTGGGGAGACTGTGACCGGATATAATTTTTTATCGGTAGCGGGTGGAAAGGGAGCAAATCAAGCGGTAGCAGCAGCACGGTTAGGGGCAAAAACTGATATAGTAGGAAGGGTTGGCGGGGATGCTTTTGCTGAGGAACTTTTGGAAGAATTAAAAGGTAATCGTGTAGGTTGTAAAGGGGTTTTACGCGATAATACTACCCATTCTGGTTTGGCGACTATTGCAGTGGATAATCACGGCGAAAATCAAATTATTATTATTCCTGGTGCTAATGGTTCTGTGGGCCATGAAGATGTGCAGAGACTACAACCTTTATGGGAGGAAGCAACATCTTTATTATTGCAATTAGAAATCCCGCTAAAAGCAGTGGAAGCGGCTATTCATGCTGCCCACAATGCGGGAGTGAGAGTAATTCTTGATCCTGCACCCGCCCCTGATGTTTTTCCTCAACAATTATATCCCTTGGTGGATATTATTACGCCCAACGAAACTGAGGCGAGTCAACTTGTAGGCTTTCCGGTGAACAATGTAGAAACTGCCCAAAAAGCTGCGGATACTCTCTTGAGTTTTGGGGTAAAAACTGCTGTGATTAAATTGGGTTCTAAGGGTGTGTTTTGGGCGACTAAATCTGAATCTTTTTTGGTTCCGGCTTTTGCGGTTAATGCGGTGGATACTGTGGCGGCGGGAGATGCTTTTAATGGGGGAATGGCGGCGGCTTTGGACGAGGGGCGATCGCTAAAGGAGGCGATTCTCTGGGGGGCGGCAACGGGGGCTTTATCCACGACTCAGGTAGGGGCGCAGTCTTCTCTACCCGATCGCCAAGCCTTAGATAATGTATTGATGCCGCCTATGTCAACTTTGACGATTAATTGATTCCCAATTAGAGAGGCGATCGCGAACAATTCCCCGCCATATTTGAATTAAAGGTTCAGCTTCTATGGAGCCTTGATCACGTCTTTCTGGAAATAGTTGATAGAATTGAGTATCGGCTAAATTAAACAGTTCAGCCGTGCTAAGATTAAGGCGGTTGGCTGTACTAATCCAACTATTTAGATCGGCTTGGGTATAGCTTCCTAAGTCTTGTCGAGATTCATCACTGAGGGTTTCTAACTCATTTAAGACTTCATGGGCGATTTGATCCCAACGCTTTCGCCAAACGAAATCAACGGGATCATTAGTTAATAGTCGCCCTTGTTGTTGGGGGTAGCGAAAATAAAACTCTTCATTAACTAAAGCCATAAAAAATTGATAATTAACACCCAAATGGCGACGGCGATCGCGTAATATTTCTATCCTTTCAAGTTCGGACATTTCCCCAAATTCATCCTTGGCTGTTTCCGTAATCGAAAAGTGATCGGCCCAAAAATTACCCGCCCACCAGCCAAAACTACCCATTATCACCATTGACAAAACCACTAAACTCGCCATTTTCCACGAAGAATAAAACTGAAACTGAGTGATTTGTTGAACAGTAGGAGGACTGAAATTAGGGACAGGGGGCTGGTTTTTTGGGGGCGCTAATATGTCAGGGGTCACTGACTCTGGTGGGGGTTGAGTGGGAATAGGTTGAGGAGATATTGAGATCTGGTTAAGATCCTGTAAAATTTGACGCGCGGAAATATAGCGATCGCTAGGTTGACGTGCTAACATTTTATTAAAAATCCGATCTAACTGAGGATTTAAAGTTAGATATGGTTGCCATTTCCAAGTAGAATTATAACTATCAATAAGTTCTTGAGGTTCTTTACCAGTTAGCAACACTAACAAAGTCGCAGCTAAAGCATATAAATCGCTATGGGGATAAACAATACCCATCTGCATTTGTTCATCTGGCGCATAGCCAAACTTTCCTAATCGAGTGGCGGGGTTGGGTTGTAAACTCTGAGGAAATAACTGGGATTTGATGCGGGCTTTAATGAGTTTTACACCTCCAAAATCAATCAAAATTGGCAACCAATCAGAGTCTCTGCAGATGATATTATCGGGGGAAATATCACGGTGAATAACTCCCAAGGAGTGGATATAATCCAACACTGGGATCAATTTTAACAGAATTTCGGTGATTTCAGCTTGACTAAAATATTTACCTTTTTGCAGTCGCTGTTTTAGTAATTCTCGGTAAGTGAAACCCTCCACATAATCCTGGACTACAAAGATATAAACTTGACCGCCTATGGTTTCCTCAAATAGTTCTTGAAATCGGGGAATTTGCGAATGTTTAAGTTGGTAGAGAGTTTGCGCCTCCCGTTGAAATAACTCGCGGGATTTTTTTAACTCATAATTACCTTTGACTTGGGGTGCGAATTCTTTTAACACGCACAACTCATCAAAGCGGTGTTGGTCTTTAGCTAAATAGGTGCGTCCAAAGCCACCATGACCTAATTCACGAATGATCAGATAGTGGTGGCGGAGAATTTGACCTGACAGCAGCGCAGTATTAATCATGTTGGGAAGTTCAAGGGATTAACTCAGCATTCAATTTGACGGTCAGCCTTGACTAATGTTACCAGAAAATTGGGAAATGTTAACAATCATCAGCACCTATTTGACCAGAGCAGCAACTTATGGGTAAAATTATCATATTGTAAACGAGTGTAATTAATTATGCGATCGCTTATTGTTAATCCCCATAATTTAAACGATCTACCATCACACTTAACTACTATTACCCCAACTCGACCAGTAGCCCGTTGTTTAAAAGTACCTTATAAATCTTTGGACAAGCTGGCTATGAAAACTATCAATAATCATCAAATTACGATAGCGCCAGTGTTAACTATGGATCGAACTTGGCGGCGCATTGTGGCTGAGAATATCAACAGTAATGACCCTGATGGTATCGCGAAAATGTTAATACCCTCCCGCCAAAAACTCTTAAAATCTGGAGTGGACTTAAACTTATTAATTAATCATAATTCTCGGAGAATTAGGGATTTAGCCCAAGTGACTAATCTCTATAAACAAGAATTATTCAAGCAAGGCTATATTGACCAAGATGAATTATTTTGGCAAGCCATTAATTTTCAACCCAAACCACAACCTTTATTGATTTATGGTTATTTTCAACCTCAACCTGATCAGGTCGAATTTATTAACCTAGTAGCAGGGGAAGATAGCATCTGGGTTTTGCCGACCGGAAAAGCGGAATTTTTTGCCAAAAATCGAGAGGCGATCGCCTATTTAGAAAGTGAAGAATGGCAGGTAAATTATCAGGAAAATAATGATAATTTTAGCTTGGGAGAAAAACTACAAAACTGCTTTGTAGACAAAGAGGAAATCACGAATAATGTGCAATGCCATATTTATTCAAATTTAGAAGCAGAAGTTAGGGGGGTTCTTTCCCAAGTTAAGCAGTTAATGATAGAGGGAATATCAGCCCGTGAAATTGTCCTAGTGACTCAGGATGAAAAAACCTATGCACCCTTATTATTAGATATGGCTTGGGAATATCAGTTACCACTGCGATTATTTTATAAAATTCCCTTGCGGAATATTCGCCTTGGGTCTTGGATCGCATTATTAATAGAAGTCATCGAAAACAATTTTCCCTTTGAGTCTACCGCTAAACTTCTGCATCATCCTTTAGCCCAATATTTAACATATCAACAATGGTTAGAAGCGCGACAAAAGCGACCACATAACCTAGCGGAATGGCAAGAATTAGGGTTAAATTTATCATTGTTAAAATTCCCAGAAAGCGATACCCGCCAAAATTGGGTAGACCACATTAAACAAGTTTTTAAATTCTTTGATATCCGCAAAAATAGCAGTCAATGGCCTAGGGAGATAGTCGCTTTTAATGAATTAGAAGCAGCTTGGGTAGAATTATCAAAACCTGATGGCGATCGTCTTAATCGACAAGAATTTTGTCAAGATATTTTAGAGATAATCAGCAAGCTAAAAGTCCCCATGCAACCAGGAAAAGGAGGCATAGAAGTTCACACTCCTTTATCCCTACAGGGTGCGAGTTATCCCCATGTTTTTTTAATCGGTTTTCAGGAAGGTATCCTACCCCCAGCTATTGAAAATGATCCGGTTTTAGACTTTTACGAATCGCGGCGACTATCTCAATTAGGCATTACCCTAGAAACCGCCATAGACATCGCCCAACGGAATGAATTATGTTTTTATGAACTATTAAGAATACCAACGATATCTTTGACTTTTTCCTGTGCGGAACAGCATTATAAAAAGCCGCTGATACCTAGCCCGTATGCTACCCGTTTAGGGCTAGAAATGACTCCGCCACCGTTGTTAAATTTAGCCAGTATTGAGGAAGCTAGACGCTATTATTTACAACAGCCAGAAAAGTTATCCAATGATGTTCTAGTTAATGATATTATTAAAAATTGGCAAGTTGAACAGCGCCGAGAAAGTGGGGAATCTCCTGATGAATATGATGGGGTTATTGGTGTGGGAGTTGATTATGAAAATCGGATTTTTAGTGCCTCGCAATTACTTGCATTAGGTCAATGTCCGTTTAAGTGGTTTGCCACCTATTTACTAGGATTAAAAGAACCTTCAGAAGCGGAAGCGGAAATAACTGGAAGTCTCGGAGGTCGGTTATATCATCGCTGCTTAGAACTTTTGTTAACAGATATCAAAAATCAAACGGATTTACGGCGGTTGGAGAGACAAGATATTAACGAAGCATTATCTCAAGCGGAAGCGGCGTTAAAAGCTGAAGAAAATGTGAATTTTGACAAGTTTATGGGTTGGGAAGCCCGCCGTTTAGAAGGTTTAAATATGTTAGAATTGAATTTACAAGCCGAAGATTTTTTGCGATCCAATGCGGAAATTATTAGTTGTGAAAATTCCTTTAATGCTGAATGGTATGGGTTAAAGGTAACTGCTAGGGTCGATCGCATTGACCGCACCCCCACGGGTCTATTAGTGTTAGACTATAAAACTACGGGTAGTTTACCATTGGGAATTAAAGATGATTCAGGACAAGCGAAAATCAATATTCAAATGCCATTATATCAACAGGCGATCGCCCAAAATTTTAAGGAAGTTCAACAGGTAGATGTCAAGTTGTATTCTCTGAAAAAACAGCGTTATTTGCCGGCTAAAGTAACCGACCCTGCAATTTTAGAAGCCTTTGCAGACGAGGTTAAACAGCGGCTACAACAGGGTAATTATCCAGTAGCGCCAGACCAGAAACAGCAAGTCTGCCAATACTGTCAATTTGACTCGGTTTGTCGTAAGGGAAACCGTTTAAGCCGCCAAAAACTATCAAAATAATAGCAGATTGTCGGTCAAATTTTAAGGATTAATTAATCATGAGTTTAACAAATGCACAACAAGCGGCTGCTACCAGTCCTCAAAGTATTATGGTCACAGCCGGGGCGGGGACTGGCAAAACTTATATGTTAGTAGAAAGGTATTTATATTATTTGCGAGAAAAGGGACTTTCTCCCTTGGAAATAGTGGCGGTTACATTTACGGAAAAAGCAGCCCAGGAATTGCGATCGCGTATTCGTTCACAGGTAAGGCAACAACTTCCTAACCGTCCCGACATACTAGCAGAATTAGAAGCCGCCCCTATTAGTACAATTCACGCTTTAGCTAGTCGTATTTGTCGGGAACATCCCCAGGCGGCTAAAGTTCCTGCTGACTTCCAAATTTTAGAATATTTAGAAGGCAAAATCTGGCTTTATGAAGGGTTAGAAACTGCTTTGTCTAAATTACCAATTCAGGTTTTTGAAACCATAGATTATTCTTTATTATCACGAATTTTGGCAACCTTCTTAGATGACCCCTTGATGGCAGAAAGGTCATTAAATCAACAAATAGACTGGTCAGAGTTAGCGCAAAAATTACGCGATCGCGCCTTAGAAGACCTCATAAATCATCCCCAATGGCGGGAATTAAAAGACATTTTAACGTCAAATATTGGCAAGCCAGAAGACAAACTAGAAGTTATCCGACAAGCCACAGTTAGCGCCATGTTATCCCTAGAAAACGGTGATAATGTCTCCGAAAATCTGCAAGTTTTCAATAAAATTAATATCAGATATGGTAGTAAAAAAAACTGGGGGGAAAATCTACAAACTGTTAAAGATGCCTTAAAAGCCTTACGAGAGGAATTAGTTAAACCCTGTATAAAAGAGAATTTAATTAATGCAGAAGTTGGGGAAGCAGACCACAAACTAGCCGAAATGTTAGCCGCCTTAAAAGAAGCCTACCGAGAAGTTAAAGACTATTTGCAACAGTTGAAATGGCAAGCCCGAGTTTTGACATTTGCAGATTTAGAAATTGGCGCATTAACCGCTTTACAAAATAATCCCACCATTCAACTCTATTATCAACAACGCTGGCGCACTTTTTTAGTTGATGAATTTCAAGACACCAACCCCATTCAAGGCGAAATATTAGAACTTTTAACCCAGACAGCAGATTTAACTATAGTGGGTGATAAAAAACAGTCAATTTATGGGTTTAGGCGGGCAGATATTCAAGTTTTTAATAAATTTAGAAAACGCATTATTGACAACCAGGGAGATGAGATAATTCTTAATCAAAGTTTCCGGACTCATCAGCAATTAATTAATCAAATTAATCAGGTATTTTCTCCATTATTAGGAGATTTAAGACAAGACTTAGAAGCTGTCCGTATTGACTCCCCCTCTCCTAGGGAAACATTGCAGATATTTGTTATCCCCAAAACCGCCGAAACTGATGTTACCCAAAGGCGGATAGCGGAAGGAAAGTTGATTGCTAAAACCTTAAAAGAAATGTTAGATAATCAAACTCCAGTGTTTGATAAAGAAACTCAACAATTAAGACCCATTCAACCAGGCGATATTGCTATTTTAACCCGAACCTGGGGACCCTTAGATAGTTATGGAGAAGCCCTAGCCGCCGCCCAAATACCCTTAGCGCCTTCAGGAGGTGGAAACCTATTAGAAACCCAAGAAGCTAAAGATGCTTGGTCACTGCTAAAATTCTTAGCCGACCCTGGAGATGATATCGCATTAGTAGCCCTACTAAGAAGTCCCTTTTTTACGATTAGCGATCGCCTTTTATTCAAGGTTAGTAGTAACCTGAAATTATCCCACCAATCTACATCAGAAAATATGAGTTGGTGGAAATTTTTAAACAGTGGATCACCTGTAGAATTTACAAAGGCGATCGACCCTTTAAAAAGACTACTCAAAAAACGCCATATTGAGCCCCCATCTCGCTTGTTACAAATTGCAGATAGATTAACAGGATATACAGCCACAATCGCCAATTTACCAGCCTCTAATCGTCGCCTAGCGGACTTTAATGGATTTCGAGAATTAGTGCAAATTTTAGAACAAGGAACCGATGATTTATTTGGAGTAGTTCGCCGTCTCAAGCGCCTAAAAGATAAAGCCGTAACCGTAGAACGTCCCCCCATTAATACCAGCAATGCAGTATCATTAATGACCATTTTTGCCGCCAAAGGATTAGAATGGCCAATGGTAGTTGTAGCTGACCTAAGTCGCCCAACTCCCAACTCATCAGTACCCGTTTATTTTGACCCAGAATATGGTGTAGCGATCGCCTGTAAAGACGAAGACCAAGACCGAAAAGATCCAGTTATTTACAACTGGTTAAAATATCGCCATCAACAGCGAGAAGAAGCCGAAGCATTGCGAATCCTGTATGTAGCATTAACCCGCAGTCGGGATTATATCTTATTAACTGCCTCCCAGGAAAAAGGTAATTATTTAAATAAATTATACTTAGGGTTACAAGCTGCCAATATTCCCATAACCACCCTAGAAATTAATAGTGATGATATCATCCCGCCAGTCCCCCCAAGTCCCCTACCTCCAGCCATTAACCCTCCCCTGCTGACTGAGGCGATGACTTCTGGTTTATTTGAACTTCCCGTAACCTCTTTAAGTGAATATAAACGTTGTCCAACCCGGTTTAAATTTATCTATATTCTCGGACATCCAGGCTTCTCAGAAGAAGCCAATCAAGGCATGAGAATTGGGCAGTTAGTTCACAAGGCTTTAGAATATGATATCAGAGATATTGATAAACTCCAAAAATTCGCGGAATATGGAACTGATGAACAATTATTGAGTGAGGCTATTTGCCTCGCCATAGACTTTGATAATACTGAAGAATTTAAAATATTTAGAGACCACGAAATTAATCGAGAAATTGAGTTAAAATTAGATATATTAGGGGTTAGCTTTAATGGCATAGCAGATCTAATTGGGGATAATTGGGTGCTAGACTATAAAAGCGATCGCGTGATGCGCCCAGAACACCATAATCTACAACTATGGGCTTATGCTAAAGCCTTAAACTATTCCGAGGCACATATTGCCTATTTACGCCATAAACAACTCTACACTTTGCCACCAAAACTATTAGAAAAAACTGCCCACGAAGCGGAAAGCATAGTTCGAGATATAGTAGAGGGACACTATCCCCCCAAACCATCACTAGAAAACTGCCAAACCTGTCGCTATCGTGAAATTTGCGAACATAGATATGATGCTATATGAATGATGGTGCGTCAGAGTTTAAAGGCTTTCTATTTAC
This sequence comes from Arthrospira sp. PCC 9108, assembly GCA_016745315.1. GTDB lineage: Bacteria > Cyanobacteriota > Cyanobacteriia > Cyanobacteriales > Microcoleaceae > Limnospira > Limnospira platensis. The sequence continues at coordinate 5,913,660 of CP066886.1, read as the reverse complement.
CCCAAAATTATCTCAATCTGACGCTACTATCGCCTGGTGCGTCAGAGTTTAAAGGCTTTCTATTTACCCCAAAATTATCTCAATCTGACGCTACTATCGCCTGGTGCGTCAGAGTTTAAAGGCTTTCTATTTACCCCAAAATTATCTCAATCTGACGCTACTATCGCCTGGTGCGTCAGAGTTTAAAGGCTTTCTATTTACCCCAAAATTATCTCAATCTGACGCACCCTACTGGCTTAAAAAATGCCATGTTGTTTTTAACTACCTTGCACCAAATTATCACAATCTGTTTCCGTCGATTTACCTTCTATCAACTCTTCAAAAAGTTGATTCAGCGACTTTTCTTTGCTAACCTGATTTAACATGATCCGGTCATCAGCAAACCTATTAATCACTTCTTTAGCTAAATAATATTCTTGGGAATTGGGTTGACAAAAACCAGCATCAAATTCCCTAAACCCCAACAAATAAGAGAGAGATAAAAACACATTTTGCTTATACTGATTATTCAAGGAAGTGGGGTTTTGTTGCCGTAAATACTCTAAAATTTGCCGAAAATGATTTCGATAATTTAAGATATTACCAGCATCTTGGAAATTAAAATACCATAGTAAAATTCGACCATAACCCCACATATATCCTTCATTAGTGAATCGTTCCGAATTATTGCATAAATTAAAATATTGTTGTTGTCTGGATTCATTTATAGCAGTTCTCGCCAAATAAAGGAAATATTCATAGTTAATTTTTGTATCGTCTAAAATTTGCGATTCTTGGGATTGATTAAAATAAAAATCTGACAAAATATAGGGAGAAAATTTATACAGCTTTCCCACCCATATCAAAGAACTTTTAACACAATTTGTTTTATCAATATTATTACTAGGGTAAATATTTATAATCTTAGTGATTTGATGCCATCGATCATCTTCGAGAATTTGTGTTAATTCTGTCAATTCTTCGGGATTAATATATTGAAGAACATCAAGATTATAAATGTTTTTCGGCAAAATAGTCGTCATTTTAGATAGGAAGTTGTTAAATTCTTGGTATTGTCGGCGTTTTACTGGGCTGTTCTTCTGGAAAATCCTGTCTAATTTAGCGATAACTTCTTGTAAATAGTTTTGTAAAGTTTGATAGCGATCGCCATTATATCTAAATAACTCTACTTGCTGTTGCGACTTTTCCGCACGGGTTTGACTCAACTTCAGATAGGGAATATAACCATAGTATTTGACCGTAACGATTCGATTAGTTAACTCCGCTTTGATGTGATACTTATTCTTAATATCTTCCACTTCTAGCAGGGGAGATGAACCCGGTTTGAGGGTAAATTTTATCCTCACCTCTACATCTTCCGTTACTTCATTTTCCACCACAGAAATGCTATAATCTTGGGGAGTGTCGTCTTTACAAAAATCTGCGCCATTAACCCGAATTGGCAGAGTCGGATTTAAGTTATCTTGGGGGATTCTAAAAGTATCCTTATTATCAAGTTCCGGGATTTTGCCAATCAACTCGCGAGATTCCCCTTCATAGGAAATAATATCGCCTTCTGTCAGTTGAATCCACCTCTCTTGACCCTCAATACCAATCTTAAACTCGATTTTATCCAGGTAAATTCCAAACAGATGGAATCTTGATCCATGATTCTGCTTGTATTGCCAAATGCGGTCAAATTCTCCAAGCTGACTAGAAATACAAATCACTCCGGGAAGGGAATATCTGACTTGAGATTTGATTAATGAATGATACTGAGAGACTAAAACAAACTGATATTGGGGATAACTTTGGATTAGGTTTTTAATTTTATTTAAATTGACTCTGTTTAAAATAATTTCTCTAATTTTCTGGCGAGATACCGTCACCTTTTTATAAAAAATCCTACTTTTATGCCAGATTTCACTGACAAAGGTGATATTTTCTTGATTGATTATAGGTTGCTGAAAGAATGCAACTTTTTGCAAGTAATTAGCCAGATGTTCAAGGGTCTGTGATGTATTCGCTAATTTCGGAAAATAAGTTGCTAAAATTTCCGATGCCAAATCTTTACAAATTAACTGATAAGTGTCGAGGGTATTCAAATTAAATTGATGTTTAATCGGAGTTTGATGCTTCAAAATCGGGATATTATTTTGAATTTCAATCGTAATCATTTCCCGACCAACCCAGTTATCTAAATTCAAGAATAACAGAGGTCGAGTTATTTGGCTGTTTTGCAAAATAGAATAATTATTCCAGTAATGATAAGCACTACTATATAAATAGGCTTCTTGGGATGCCAAAAAATTACTCGTACTCAGAGTTAATAAGTCGATAGTATCGGGAATAATGAACAGTCGCGGAGTCTCCCCAGTGGATAACTGGGTTCCCATGTAAGTCGTTTCTGTGGGGTTAACCGCCAACTTTGACGGATAATGGCCGGTAAAAATGGGTTGATTCAAATATCGATAATCTCCGAAATCTTTAATCAAGTTTTTATAGCCTCTCGGTAAATCTCCAGGGGAGGGAGTTAAGCGGTCTATGGATTTGTTAAATTGGTTGGCATATTGACAGCAGTTAACGTAAGATTCCAAATTAAATAATCGCGTTGTCATGATAATTAATTTTCCTGATTGGTTAAAGAATTAAGGATTTCCTTAATCTCTTGTAAGTCCGTCGTTTTATACATTAAATCATGCAAATCGAAGCTGCGGCGAGAAAAGTTAAAATTGATGCCGCCGACGTAGGCGAGTTTGCCTTGAAGCAGGGTTATTTTAGCATGGCAATAATTGATACTTTTGATTTTAAAATCAGCATCTTGGCTATTCATTTGGCTATCAATATAAACTTGCGTTTTTGATAACTTTAAAAGTTCTCTTAATTCTGGCGTAGGTCGAAAGCTGCGGCTGATAATAACGATATTTCCCCGAAACTCGCCGAGTTCGTTGAGTAAATCTTGATAGTATTGGCGGGGATTTAAAAGCTGAGAATTAGAAATAATTTGGGGTTGAGAGGGACGGGGAATGCAACGCAAGGTCAACACATTACCAGAACCGATGAGATCATCTTGGGTGTGGTTATCCCAAAAGTGACCGAATGTTTGAATCAGTTGGGAATGTAAGGGAGTATTTCTCCAAATCATCCCTGATTCTAAGTTTCGGTTTAAACTTCCGGGGGTCAAATTGCAGGAACCCAGATAACCATATTGTTCAGAAATGCAGGTTTTTAAGTGAAATTTTCCGCTTCTAATTTTTAGCTTATTACTATTAATTTCCAACAATCTCCGCAGACACCTTACCTTGTTTTGGTCGGAGTTTTGGTAACTGATAGGTAATTGTTGTCTGGACTCCACTTGACTGTCAATTCTATCAATTACTTCGTCTCTTAAATCGGTGATAATCCACACCCCTTGAGAGAGTTGCTCGGACTTTTTACAAATCATTTCGACGACATCTTCCGCCTCAATGATATAGCTCGATATTAGCAAAAAGTCTTCTGATTTATCAATAATTTGGGTAATATAATTTTTATATTTTCTTTTAATAATAAACTTTTTGGCGAGTGTAAAACTGGATTTGGGTTGCAGATGATCGGGAAAATGACTGATTTGAATTTGTCGATCGCATCTATATTGTTCGACCAAATTGGCGATATCTTCCGGTGGTTGATCTTCCCGTTTTTGCAGAAATTGAATGGCTTGCTGTAGAGAGGGGAAAGTTCCGCCAATTCAACCATCAGCAATAATTGAGGCGAAAAAGTGACCCTCGCTGTGTCGGATATGGAGGTCAAAAAATAATCGATTTTGGCGGAATCTTCTAAGTTTTTCCAAGTCCTGACCGCCTCTTTCCAGATATTCTCAGACAGTTGGGGAGATAAATTTGGATGGCGATCGCTATTTAAAATTAAAGTATAAATTCCCTCCTGTTGGGACTCTTGATAGGGAAAAATGGGAATTTGGCGATCGTCCGGTTGCAGCGAAAATTGTGCTTCTTCCCCGTAACTGACAAATCTATACTCGTAAAATTGGGGAGGGGGAAGATTCCGGGAAACTTGGGGATTTAAAATTTGCAACCCCGAAAATTGATATAATTCATTTTCATCTGTCACTTGATGGAACTGTTTTAATAATTCAATTAATACCGAATTAGGCAGAAAATCCAAACCAAAAGATTCTCGCAAAAGCCTAGGAGTCCGCCTCTGGGTTTGAGTAGCAACAGCTTCAACCTCCCGCAACAATTCCGCCAGAGAGATGCTAGTCCCCAACCGTGTGGGAGATTCCCGATAAAATATTCCTTTAAATTTACATTCAACTTTCATGATAAAATTACCGTCCTTTCTGTGCTTTCTAATCGAGCAACTTCTAATTTTTGCAACGGCGAATTAGGTCGCCATTGGTCAAAGTCTCCCACCATAATTAAATAATCTTTAGCGCGAGTTAAGACAATTTTTGTTTGTTCCCACGTCAAATTTTTAGGGTCTCCGCTACAGCAAAAAACCACAATTTTTTTCTCTTTACCCCTCCAATTATCAATCGTGTCGATAAAATATTGCGGATATTCCTGCATTAACCCTTCTCGTTCTCTTTCCGACGTGGCAATGATGCCGATATCTTCTCGATTTTTAGGTAAATTTTTTAACCAGTTTGAGATGTTGTGAATTTCGGTTTTTGGGGGAACATCTTGCCAAATCAAGCGATGATTTAAGGATGGTAAATTATAGTATATAGGTTCCGTGTGAGTTTGAATCCAGTCCTTAGAAATTAGCGAATAAACAGGAACCGCAATTTCTGGATGCAAGCGAAACTGTTGAGTTAGTTTATAGGAATAAGCTGGGAGTAAATAGTGAGAGAGAAACGAAAACCCATCAACGCGGGTTAAGGTTTTGGCATGGCGTTGACCTATATAAATATCGCGAACATCGCCGAATAAGACTAATTTCTGAGTTAAACCTGCTAATAAAATCAATTCATCCCAGCTTAAATATTGGGATTCTTCCACAATTACCAAGTCAAATTTGGTTTGCCATAGGGATTGATTTGCCACATCAAAAAACTCTCTAGCCGTTGCCAAGATGGGAATTTGGGGAGTATTTGCTAACTGTTGCGCTAATTTTCCGATTTCCGTTTCTGGGAGACTTCCGAACAGTTGACTGAGGCTCAGTTGTTGTTTGAGTAAGGGAGTCAGCCGTTGCAGTTGAATGGCGAGGATATCCCGCCTAGCTGGGGTTAAATGGGGAAATTCCCCTTGGAGAAGCTGGGAAATTTCCGCGTGAGATTTATTTTCGATTCGCGGTAACCAGGTTTCCAGTTTTGCCGGAGTTCGCAGTTTTGCCAATTCCACATCTGGCAGATAGTAAGCCGGTAAATAGTCCATTTTTGGCTGATATAAGTGATGATTTCGCAGTTGTTCAGCGATTGAGTTTTGATGACTTACAGATTGATTCAGCCGCAATGGATAGCCGGGTAATTGTTCATAACCATCGAGAACAGTGGGATAATAACTGAGGATTAAAATACGCTTTTCGTGGTTAATGGCAGCAGCAGCTAAACTAGCCGCAATGCGGGTTTTTCCAGTAGCGGGAGGGCCAGAAATTAAGGCGATCGCACTATTTGAAAGACCCATTTCTAAGGCAATTTCCTGATGACCACTCAGCGAATATACCGGAGTAATACTGGGAAAATTTAGACCCGATTCTGGTCGCAAATAGACCCCACCACCACAAACTGTTTCTACAATTAACTTTAGGGGTAATGTTAGTTGTTGATGCAGCAGCGATAACCGTTGCTGTATCGCCTGTATCATTGACCGCGATACCTGTTTAGAATTTAGTAATCTGTCTAAATGCGACCAAAACTGTTGTTCATTCATTATCCGTTAATTGATTAATTAAACCTTTAATAAAGCCAGACATCATATTAACCGTCTGCGTCAAACCGTCCTCCGCGAGAAAGTTAGGAGTTGGCATCAGCCAAACTTTTCTGGGGTTCTCAAAATTCCATGAATTGGGTATCTCCGACAAAAATTCATGGGGAGAAACCTGCAAGTAAAAAATCAGTCCGGTTTTAATCTCTGGTTCCTGTTGTTGTTGTTTTGTCAGATAGTTAATACCTTCCAACTCATTACTGGGACGATACCAAAACACCCAAATGGGGATTTTAATTGTCCGAGTAGTCAAACTGGCTGAGGTCAAATCATGAATTTCTAGGTTTAACAGCCAATCTCCCCACCTAATATCATCCGGTTTTTCCAGCCTAAAATTATAAACTTTGTCTTTTAAGAAAACTTGAATTTTTAGATTGCCTTCATTTTGGTGGCTGAAATAACGTCCTTTTTCGGGAACCGTTTGCCGCCATAACTCAGCCGTAGGGTCTACATAAAAATTTGCTAATTTGGTCAATGCCATCAACAAACAGATACCGATAACGTCAGCGAATAACTGATTCCGAAAACCCCATATTTTTTGCTTTTCCTTTCTTTTCGCTAGATAATCCAAATAGGCGCGATAGAAGCTATTATAAATCGGATGTTGAAGCAAAACGTAATTAGGTTTTAGCAGTTGAAAATGTCTCAAGTTTCTGAGAATTTGCCGGACGTGAGTTTGACTTCTAAAGACTTTAATTGATTTGCTAAAACTGTGGTTATCTGTGGCGTATTCCGAACCCAGGCGAATTGACTCGAAATATAAGATTTTGCCCACAAAATAAATCAGCAATCTGTTCTCAGGTGTGTTATAATCCTGATAGCGTCTAATCGCCATTAACTGTTGACGGGAACCTCCTTTTTCCGCCGCGTTTTTGCCAGGACGGCGGGTATAGTCTCGCAAACAATAAGCGTCCATTTCTTGAATGCGTCCGATGGGGGTTAATTCCGCTCTCCGTCGCAGTTGTTGCCGCATTTTGGGAGTAATGACTTGTAGCTTTTGGTTTAATTCATAGCGATTTTGCAACGTGATAATTAAAGGTTTTTGTGCATCTTGAATTTTAGCATCTTGGTAGGGTAAATTTAGGAGGCGAACTCTGGCTTGGTTTCCCAATTTTTCCGCCACCAAGTTTTCCCACAAACCCGTCAAAACTGGTAAGCATCTGGAGACCGTATCATCAAAACGATCGCCTAATTTTTCCTCCCAGATTTTCCCTTGATTTTCGTCCTCACAATTATCGCGATCGCACACCTCATCAGCCACCTTAATTATCACCGAAGTCGGAGCCAAAGTCAACTCGTATAGCAATCTATTATCGTGATGTTCCAGGTCAGAGATTTCCAAATAAGGAAAAGCAATTTCATACAATCCCCCACCGAGAGCGATCGCTTCCTTACCGGTCAAATTTTCGGCTTTATCTACCCTAATAATAGGGCGATCGCACACCCGTAAAACCCGATGATTAGGCACAGGATTAGCGCCATTCAGATATGCGAATAAACTCGGATAAATTTGCATTGTTCTCTACTCCTCCGGATAAATCAAACCTTTCCACTCAAATTGACCCGTCGAACTATTCCTAGACCTTTCAAAAGCCCTAGTCAAAGGTTCATCCCCCAATTGCTCAATTAATTGTTTCATCTCTTCCAGTTCTTCGTGATAATCATCAATCATCAATCCCCGCAATTTCGGCAATAACTTCTGTCCAAATTGGTCAGCCAAAGCATAGCGAAACTCAGCCGAGTTAACCTCTGAAACTCCCGGATAATTAACCACATATTGAGTGATAGCTTGATAAACGCGATGAGCAAAAGGATGTCCGATTTTCTCCATCACATTATTGGCTTGATCCAAATATTCTTTAACTTTGCGAACCACAGGAGAATTAACTTGTGGTCTTCTCCTCCAAGCCTTAAACTTTTCATAATCCAAATAGCCTGAAGATTTATTAACTTGATTACTGTTGTTACTGTCTTCCCGCAGCCTCAAATTTTCTGGCTTACCAAAAGTTAAAACATTCGCTCTATCTAGCACCTTATCCGATAAAGTTTGGGTAGTTTCATCCTCATTCATTGTCCCCACAAATAAAAACTCTTCTGGAATTCTAAGGCGACGTTCTTCCTCCCTCAGCGGCAAACTTCCCAAATCAATTTCTAAATAAGTGTCCCCGGAACGACGGCTTTCTAACTTAGACAGAAAATCACTAAAATAATATTCAACCCGCGCCAAATTCATCTCATCTAGCAACACGATAACGATTCGATTTTGCATCTGATTATCATGATTGTATTGATACAAACCTCGCATCAAATCCGTCGGTTTAAATTTCTTTTCAATGTAATTATAGAACCCTTGCAAATCTTGCGGAGAATCCCAACGGGGTTGCACCGCCAAAGTCAAACACTGTGCCCCAATAAAATTGGCGTACCGTTGGGGAAGTTCACTTTTTCCAGTCCCACTAATCCCCGCTAAAACCACTAAAGCCGAGATATCCTGCACTTTTAAAGAAGTGTGAAAAGCATTGACTACCCGCCGAGGAAATGTCAAGCCTTGTAAGTTCAGGAATTCTGTAAAACTTTGTAAAAATTGCTGTTCTACATTTACGCTATTGCCGATATTAAATCGTTTTGTCGGCAAATGATTCCACAACTTATCCTTGAGCGCTTGCATCGCCACTTCCGTGCTATTACTGAGATTTGCTAATTCTCCTTTCAAACCATCAATTTCTTCTTTATATCTCTGTTTTTCCTCTTGTAACTGAGCATTTTGAACTCGCAAGCTATTGAGGTTTATATTAGCAGTATTTATGTTATGATCTATATCTTGTAAATCCAGAATTTTCCTGCGAATCTCAGAATTCAGATTTCTGATTTGCCTTCGGAAATTTTCAATTTGTTGATAATCTTGTTGGTGTTGCTGAATCACCTGTAAAATTCGTTGCTTTTCACCTTCCAACCTCTGAATTTCTGGACGTAGCTGCTCGATTCTGGTTTGCAAGTGTTGCTGTTCAGCAGATAAAGCATCATAACTCGCCCTGATAACTTCCAATTCAGCTTGTCGAGTCTGAAGGGTTTGCAGTGCCTCCGTCCTAGCTTTAATTTGCTCTGTGAGTTCCCTTAATTGAGCCGTTTTAGCGTGATATTGCACTTCAATTTGGGCGAGGGAATTTCGTTGATTCGCTAACTCTTGTAACTGGGAATTAAGAGCCGTCACTTCACCTTCTAATCCACTTTTATTTTGGCTCAGTTCTCCGATTTTAGCTGCAATTTTTTCTAACGTCTCTAATTGGGGATTACTGATTCTGAGTCTCTCTAGGCGAACCTTTAAATCCTGTTCTTGCTGTTCAATTTCCTTAACTCTGTTTTGCACATCATTTAAATCATGCCTTTTATTAGTTAGCTGACCTTCGGTTTGGCTCAATTTTTGGGTCAATTTATTGTGTCTATCTGTAATTTCTTTAACTTTTGATAATAGCTGTTGATGTTCTTGTTTTAAATCCTGGATTTGTTGTTGAGTTTTGATGACTTCTTCGCTAGATTTTTTGATGCTTTGAATGGCAAATGTTGCACCCCCTAATCCCCCCAATGTACTTCCGAATATGGTACTCCAAGCGTCTCGGGAGGGGGAAATAAAGAATACAGCCGCACCTCCCACCAGACAAGAACCACCGACGATCGCCAAATTTTTGATCATCCCAGATACCCTTAATTCTTTGATTTATACTATCCTATCGGCGCAGCATAGAAAAATTACGCAAATTCAGGCACAAGTTATGTAAATTTTTGTAAACATCCCCCATTACAGTCTAGGGTAGAAGTCCAGAAAATCTCTAATCTCTTCTGGGGAATTTCACCAACACTTAAACCTGACACCCCCATTATAATAGTGTTCATAAGCTCTCCCCCATCAGCCACTGACTTCTATAATTGGCGATCGCCGATTTTCGCGGGTGTATTCATCCCCCCCAATATTCAGCTTCTTAGCTATATTTTTCAGCTTCAGTTGAACTCGTTTAACTAGTGGTTTTTGGGTATCAATATCATTGCGAATAGCCTGGGGTTTATCCATTAACAGACTCGCCAATAAACCAAAAGATGAGCGCGATGCAAATAGTAACTCATCACCAGCAGCCAGCAAATATAAATCTATCAGAGCCTCAATGCCATTTTTAATTAAGTCCTCGCATTCTTCGGGATTTTGATGCAGTCGTTTTCCCGAAGCAGAAAACCACTTATTAGTTGAGATGATATCCGGGAATTTCTGTTTCTGACCAGGAAGCCTAGCACGGCGATTGATGGTATCTCAGAGCCAATTATCCAGGAGGTTGATCATCCACCCAGAATTGGGTATTTATTAGCCAGCAAAGCCACCTGAGTGCGATCGCGTAAATTCAGGCGGCTTAAAATACTAGAAACATGATTTTTAACAGTTCTCTCGCTAATAAATAACTCCTGGGCAATTTCTCGGTTACTGTAACCCTTACCAATTAACCGTAAAACCTCCAATTCCCTAGGAGTTAAATCTTGTAAATACCCTGGTAAAGGTTCATCCCTAGAAGGTTTAGATTTAGCAGCCATCACCTTCTCAAATAAACCCGGTCCTAACTGTGTATATCCTTGATAAACTGCCCGAATAGCTTGGGCTAGTTCATCAGAAGGGGTATCCTTTAATAGGTATCCCTTCGCGCCAGATTCCATAGCTTGGGTGATATATTCATCATCATCAAAAGTTGTCAATACCAAAACCTTAATTTCCGGCTGTTGTTCAGCAAGCGATCGCATCGCCGCCACCCCATCCATAATTGGCATTCGCACATCCATTAACACCACATCCGGCTTTAATTTTAACGCTAATTCCACCGCCACTTTCCCATTCTCAGCCTCTCCCACTATTTCCAAGTCTGGTTTTGCTTCTAATAAACTCCGTAACCCTTCCCGAATAATCCCCTGATCATCAACTAATAGAACTCGAATCATGATCCTGATTTTTCCCGATTTTCACTTCAATTTTACACCCTTCACCGGGAGAACTATTTAAGCTGAAATTTCCCCCCACAGCCATCACCCTTTCCCCCATACCTTGCAAACCAAATCCCGTCGTATTTTGCCCAGGATTAAAGCCACAGCCATCATCCTCAATTTTTAAATAAAATTCTCGGTTATTTTCTGAGATAATTAGCTGCACTTTTTTGGCTTTGGCGTGCTTAGAAATATTCGTAAAGGCTTCCTGAATTACCCTATATAAAACGATAGAAATATCAAGGGGTAATGTATCCCCGATTTGTAAATGAGATGCTACCGGGACTGATGTGGTCGCCTCAAACTCAGAAATTAGCTGTGATAGAGCCTGCCCAAAAGACTGTTTTAGAGGATGCGATCGCCAAGCCCTCACCGATGCCCGCACCTCTTTTAAGGCTTCCTTCCCCAACTCCCTAGCTTGTTGGAGATGTCGGGCAGCCCGTTGTTTATCCTCAGCTAAAAATAAAGCCACATTTTCCAATTGAATACTTTGGGCAGTCAAATTGTGACCTACAGAATCATGAATTTCCCGGGCGATGCGATTACGTTCTTGATTAATTGCTCGATCCTCAATCAACATCGCATATTCCCTTAACTTTTGATTAGCTTCCGCCAATTTCTGGCGACTTTCTTGCTCTGATAATAGCGCTCCCACTAATAATAAAATAAACAGCAATACTAACCCAAATAAAACACTAGAATTAAAAGTCAGAGTCAATACTAGCCCCTGAATTGGGTCAGCCCAATTATCAGCCAGAGGTCTCAGGCGCAGAAATACCCACAGCAGAAATAAGCCATAAGCAAAAATAGCCACCGCAATGCGATCGCGCCAGGAAAATAACAGACAGGCGCGAATAACCACCACCAGCAACAGGGCGGAGAAAAAACTCACCCCCCGCCCCCCAAATACCACCGCCAACCAACTAAACGTAAACCCACAGGCGATATATACCCACCGGATCGCAGGTCTGCCCGATCGCTCAGGTAATCTCAAGCCCATTACACCCAAACTGCCAATACTAACCAAAATCCCCAAGGGAAACCGACGACTACGGTAGTGTCGTCTATGGCGGTTCTGGGGGCGATCAGGGTATGGCGATCGCTCCGGTCGATGATCTGTTACAGCCTCTGGTCTGTCTGGTCTGTGGATTTGACGGTGAACTCTGTAGCCCTCCCCTCCAGGACTCTGAGTATATGGCAGGGGGCTAAAAGCCGTTAACAGGGCGATCGCCAACAGCACCCACTCCAAATACAGCAGCAAGGGTACTGGAAAACTCGAACGACCAAATATATTTTTCACGCGCAGCCAACCCCCCAGGTATCTCTTTTGGTACTTTAGGACTATCAGCAACCGTTACCTTTGACCTATCATAATTGGGTATTCTGATCGAGGCGATCGCCGGTTGTATCTACCTACAATGGGGTTAAAGCTCAAACCGAGTTGATAATCTCAAAGATGTTCCAGGATATAGATATGAATATGCAACGTTTATTGTCGATAATGGCTGCCACCGCCTTAATTGTCCCCATAACTGCCAGCGTCGCCTTTGCTGGTCCCCGTAAAGGTCAATGCTTTGATAGTCTCAGCCTGACTCCCCAACAACAGGAACAGATGCAAGCAATTCGCGATCGCGCCGCCACTTCCTCAGAACGTCAACGGCAGGAACTCCAAGCCAGTCGGGAACAAATGCGATCGCTACAACAAAGCAACGCCAGTCCCGAACAATTGCGCCAACAGCGTCAAAGAATCCAAGAGTTGAGTCGCGCCTTGAGTGACCAGCGGTTCGATACCATGTTAGAAATGCGGGAAGTTCTCACCCCAGAACAGCGATCGCAACTCCAGGAAAGAATGGGGGAACGTCCGGGTCGTGGTCCTGGTGGTCCTGGCGGTCTTGGCACTGGCGGTGGTCCGGGTCGTGGTCCGGGTCGTGCTCTTCCTGGTAGTGGTCGTTAGAATAGCCATCAAGCCAATCAACTAACTGCTCACCAATAGGAACAGGAAACCGGGCTTGTCAAAGCTGTTTCCTGTTCCCTCAATTAACCCAACTCAAAAGTGATAAACCTGACCGTCAATCAACAACCTAGTGATTCCCTTCGCTTGTAAATGGGGGGCTGTTTTTTGTAGTAACCTGCCATCAGGAACCTTAAAAACCCGCTGATTGCGTGCCGAAAACCGACTAGCCACCCGATGATTATCAAAAACAGGCAGAGTTTTTTCCAGAATTTCTTCCGACGGGATACGCCCCAACTCCGCAAAAGCCTTCAAAGGCTTAACAATCAGTTCCGAAGCCCGATCAATCACCAAATAGCAAATCTTAGGTAACTCAGCCTCAGTCAGGGGCAGAATTTGGACTAAGCTGTTAGCATCAGGGGTAAGGGGGCGATCGAACAAATCCTGATCATTGTCCCCATAATCCTCATCCTCATCCTCCTCATCCTCATCATCATCATCAAAATCGCTAAATTCTTCCCCCGAAAACAACTCCGGTGTGATTAACTCCCCCATCTCATCATTTGATGTTGTCAGATTTGGCTGTTTCAGCAATGGTCCAGGGATCGTTTCCACAGAATTTGACTCTTGGGTTGTTTCTGCTGCTTCTCTCTCAGGTTCTAATACCGATGAGCTTTTCCGCAGGCGGACTCCGTTGGTAGCATCAGAATCTAACTTAGAATCTGAGGACTTAAATGCTTGAGACTCCCCATCATTCAATTCGGATCTGCTGTCCTTGAGTTGGGGTTTTCTCTGATTTCGTAACCGTTGCTTCTGATGAGTTAGAACATCATAAACATCCCGTGGGACGGCACTTTGTAGAATACGTCTTACCGTAGAACTACTCACCCCGAACTTTTCCGCTAGGGCGATCGTTGTTTCCTCGGGTACATCTTGATAGAGCCTAACGATTTCCTGTTTTTGGGAGTCAGAAAGTTTTGAGGATGTCATCAGATTTGGTCTAAATTGGACATTGGAGTTAATTTCCACAGGCTTAGAAGGGATCCCCCTAAGTGCGATCGCCTCTTTGGCTAATTTTCTCTACAGATTTTCTTGAACGATTAGGAACATCAAAACTTGAAGTTCTCTGAAAAATCCAGCGACAAAACTAGACATATCAACTTTCATTCTAGCCTCTGCTGGCGCGTCTACGTCGGCTTTGGCGAGAACGAGTTGATATGTCATATTCTAGGACCGCACCGATCACAAACAAAATGCCAGTAAAGACAAAAAACACTTCTAGCAAGTTGCCACTTTCATACTCAATTTCGACCCGAGAATCAGACCATTTAAAGTAAGTATCCGCCACATACAGCGAGAAGATAGCAAAGGCTATCATACGCCAGGACTGAGAAAAGCGCCCTCCCCAAAAAGCCAGAATCAGGGCAGTTGCTAGAATCAGCAACACCACATCACCATAGATGTAAAACAAATTCAGCCAAAATCCCAGAGGTTCAAGTTGAGCATCAACTGCCAGCACCCAATCTGGGGCCGTACTTTCTTCTTCCTCCTCAGCCATGGCTTCATCAACCATAGCCACTCCATTAGGGGTAGTGACTATCTGTTCCTGACCCGGGGGTTCTTCAGTAGTCCCTAACAGCCCAAAAAATGACGGATCAGCTACCCAGGTTGCCAAAGTTATACCAGCGATCGCCACACCAGCCAGAGTCGCCCACTGCCAAACCTCCAGATTTAGGCGTTTAGAAGTCACCGCCGTAACCATTCCCCAGCCAAACAACAAATAGCTGAGGACATAGAACCCATCCCCTAGGGAAACCACCGGGTCAAGGTTCCATACCAGTTCCCATAAACCAAATAGTAAACCTCCCATAAAATAAAACAGTGATCCTAGACCAATTCCCAGCCAGACATTGCGTCCGCTGACCATTTGGGGGCTACGCCAATTTCTATAGCAAACCAGTGCAGCCATCAGAAAAGCACCCAATTCAAAGACATAAGTGCCAATGGAATACCATAAAGGTCGTTCTTCCCCCGGCGCACTTACACTAAACAGCAGGAAGAACAACAGAGCCAGAACCACCCAGGTGATGCCAAATATCAGCAGATTTTGCGGAGATACCAGAGATGATATAACCGATGATTTTTGTTGTGACGTGCTACTCATAGCGATACAATAACAAGAAATCTACAGTTGAAAACCATTACTAAACCAGATCGCAATAGATTTGCCCAAGAATACTCATTCAAAAACTCATCTCAATTCGAGCCTCCCATATTTAGATACCAAAACCAAAAAATCCTAACATTACTTAACTTATCTCCCAGAGATTTCCCAGAGTAGATTCACCCAGCCAACTGATAAATGAATCCCGATCTTCTTGGGCCAAGTCCTGTAGAACTTCATCTAAGCCTTCTGCAAAGCTAGTATTTCCGAAGTAGCTCTTACCCAGACGGTAAACTTCTTCTAGCAATGTTTTCAGGTTATTTTCATTCCAGGAAGGAATTTGTAAACTTTCCAGGGGGTCTTTGGTCAAAAGAGTTTTGACCGCCTCTGAGTTATCATGGGCGGGAAATTTCCCTTTTTGAAGAATCTTGAGCAGATCCTTTTCAAAGGCTACAGCTTGTCTTGACCCCAATAAATCCTCAACATCAAAGTAAACTGCTTGTAAGACCAATAGAGAAGCGCGAATGAGGCCTGATACCTTAGCATCAGTACCTCCACCCCCCTCACTACCGAGTTGTTCAAGGCGAACTTTACCCCAAACACTATAGCGTTCTGGTTCTTCGAGTAGTACGCAGGCTTTACCCCGGTTATCAGTCAAGTCCCGCCAATAAGCTCTGGCTTCGCTTTCTTGCTGAACAGTGAAAACCTTCATCAGACGGAACGTCTGCCCTTGATAATAGAGAATGGGAATCTGTTGATCCCGATTGGGGTGTTGGATCGTGGAGATCTCAACATCCTGTCGTTTCAGAATAAACATAACACTATGTACCTACTCTTGGCAGAGTTGCAGGTCGGCCGTGTTTGTTATTGTAGTGCTTGTTGAACCCATGGCGCTATAATCTCCAATGTGGCAAACTTAATCATCCCAGATAATTTTTGCCAGTCAACTGTCAATCTCGATCGCTTTTATGTTATCATCTACACGTGTCCATTGATGATCAAGCCTTGGGACTTGAGTTGACTTGATTTAGGTTGATACTAGTTGATACTATAGGTGTCAACTTAAGGTAAAATGCAAGACTTGCCTGGGTGTGTAACTCAGCTGGATAGAGTAGCGGCCTTCTAAGCCGTTTGTCGTAGGTTCGAGTCCTACCACACCCGTTTACTGTAAACCCTTATCCTGACTACTATCGCGTGATATCGCTCAACCCGATAGTGGTACCGTTGCGCACAAAATACACTTCATTAAGTCTTAACACACAGGATAATTAGCGCATATCCCTTAGCAACAAATCTTAATTATTGACGGGTTAATCAATAAGCAGTTATGGTCGAAAGGGAAGTCGCCTTCCCCAACTCCAATTCAAAACCGTGCTTGCGAGTTTCCCAGCACACGGCTCCTGATGTATAGCCTTAGTCAAGGTGGTTAGGACGCAGCTTGGAGAACGGAATCCATGGCATCATCGAGAGAATCAAACTGCTCACGTGCAGTGGCGAATGCGGGCTTTCAACCATGACCAACATTTCTCTATCTTGTTGAGGTCTGGCGAATAAGGCCGAAGATAGAGTAAACGGCATGGAGCTGCCTCCACCAGTTCAGCCTGCCGCCCCCCTTTATGAAACGTTGCATTGTCAAATACTAGAGTCTGACCTGGCTTCAATGTTGGAATTAAGATGAACTCCAACCACAACTCAAACACTGTCCGATTACAACAACCCTCAAAGCGATCGGGGGCTAAGAGTTGTTGATGACACCATGCGGCTATATAGCTCACCCTGCCCTGCCTCTTCCCGGATTTGAGGACATCGAAGCGTTGTCCTTGCTCACAGTAACCATAAGGATAATCCGAGTCTTGACTATTCATGCCAGCTTCATCGAGGTAAACCAACCCTTCCGGCTCCATATGTTCAATCTGAGCAATAAACTCCTCTCGCTGTTGCTGATCACGTTCTTGGTAGCCGTAAGTTTTTTTTTCTGGTGAAGCCAATTTTCTTCAAGGCTCTGGATATGGTGCGAGGAGAGATGTCGTCATCCCAAAGTTGAGCCATTTGAGCGGAGGTTTTGTGGCCATGCTCTTGGGCAAAAGCCTTGAATTTTTGCCAGTCGGTAATTTTGTGGTTATTGCCAGGTCGGTGATTAGGTTTAGGGAGGAAGTCTCCGGTCTGTGCTTTTCTTGGCAGCCAGAGATTAATGGTGTTCCGGCTGACATGGAAAACTTGACTGGCTTCTGTTTTGGGCATACCGTCTAGTTCAATTGCATCAATAACTTTTTGTCTGAGGTCGTAACTATAGGGGGCTGGCATTTTTGGTCTTCTTAGTCATCTCGTCCTCTCCATTATACGTCCTAACTTTCCTGTCTGGTGCTATAAATGATTGTAGTGGTGCGAGACGTTCAGGCATGAAATAAGGTTGAAATACCTGAAATAACCGCCTGGTGGGGACTTCAACCCCTTGGTTGAATATAAGGAGATCTCTCCTGACCATCCTCATAACTGTTTATATGTCCCAACGATTAGTATCCCACGATACAAATCAAGGCAGGGAACCCAAGGTCAAAACAAACTAAACCATACAAATTCCTTATAGTAATCCTAGAAATAGATAAGTAGAAGTTAGGAAGTTAGGGTAACGGCGATAGCCACCCCCAGTTTTGGGAATCACAACCCCAGGATTGAAGCGGGGAACGGAAGGCTCCGAGGTGTAACCCAACACCAGAATCGAGACCACTGCCAACCATCCATGATTAGGGAAACCGAATGTCTGGCTTGAACCATCGTCAAATTTGAGCAGCGAAACAGGTTGATACGCTGCGCTCAAAAGAGTAAGGGGAAAAGTAGGAGCATCGCTACACTACCTACATAGACCTTTAAAAGTACCCCGGTGGATAGGACAAATCTAAAGATGGAATGCCCATATAAACGGAACGTTTTAAGTCCTCTTAGACTCTGATTATCTGGTCGAGATATCAGTAGGGATAAGTGTAACCGCAAGTCTTAGAGGATGTGAGATGTGACCAGAAGCCAACGCCCTGCTGTAATAGTAGGGATATGCTGACAGGTCACGGTTTGATTGTAAGAAATAGAGTCAAGTAGGTGTACAAATGGCGATAGCGAGTTTAAAGAAAGGATTTGGCAAGCCCAAACCAATCAAGACTACGAACAACGCATGGAAGATAATCCCGTGGACTAAGGTTCAACGGAAAGTTTTCAAGCTCCAAAAGAGTATATTTCAAGCGGCTAAATCGGGACAGGATGCAAAGGTAAGAAGGTTACAACGTCTATTGGTGAAATCATACTATGCCCGACTCTTAGCAGTGCGACTGTAGGGGCGGGTTCCACGGTCAGCCATGCTTCCCAACAGTCAGCTTAATAAACCCGCCCCCCAAGCGGGTCAAGGCAAGAAAACAGCCGGTGTTGATGGAGTAAAAGTAATCTCTCCAAGACAAAGGTTTGAACTTGCTGAGAGCATTAAGGGAAACCTCAAAGCAAAACCACTGCGACGGGTGTGGATTCCAAAACCTGGAAGGGATGAAAAAAGCTGGAATAGGAATACCCACAATCCAAGACAGAGCAAGGCAAGCCTTGGTTAAGTCGGCTCTCGAACCTGAATGGGAATCGAGATTTGAAGGCACAAGCTACGGGTTCCGTCCAGGACGGTCAGCCCAAGATGCAATAGCCAGGATTTACCAGAGTATCAACAAAAGTGAATATTTCGTGCTAGATGCAGATATAGCGTGCGAGACGTTTAGGAGTGAAATAGGGCTGCAATGCCTGAAATAACCTCCTAGTGGGACTTCCACCCCTTGGTGGAATATAAGGGATTCGCACCCCTGACCATCCCATAACTATCTATGTGTCTCAACATCTGGCTTCGACAACCAGATAAGGCAGAGAGACTCAAGGTCAAAACTGAGCGAAAAAAAAGAGGGAAAGTTATGAACCCCTTGAGTATAACGTAAGGTTGAGAGTAACGGCGATAGCCACCCCCAGTTTTGGGAATCATAACCCCAGGATTGAAGCGGGGAACGGAAGGCGTGAAGTAGAACCTACTACCAAATGCGACCACTGCCAACCATCCATGATTAGGGAAACCGAATGTCCGGCTGAACCATCGTAAAGCATCAGTAGCGAAACAGGTTGATACGCTGCGCTCAAAAGAGTAAGGGGAAAAGTAGGAGACTGCTATAACTACCTACACAGACTTTTAAAGTACCCCGATGGATAGGACAAATCTAAAGATGGAATGCCCGCATAGATGGAACGTTTAAACCCCTCATTGGCTCTCAAGTGGCAGGATGTACCTGTGGAGTAGCGAAAAGTGTAAGCGTATGCCTTTAAGGGAAAAGGATGTGACTGAAAGCTAATGCCTAACTGTAATGGTTAGGATATGCCCACTAGTCACGGTGTGGATATAGAGACCGCGACAACTAAGAGTGTTATGACGAAAACGAGTTAATGACTACGTGTGTATATAGCTCCGAAAGTTGAGGTCATAAAGCAGGGGGTTGTAGCCCTGTTCCCACTGACAAAGGGGTATCCACATCAGGAGCCGTATGAGATGAAAGTCTCAAGTACGGTTTTGAAGTGGAGTTGGGGAAGGTGACTTCCCTTTCGACCATAACAAAATGCTCTTACCGTGAACCATGATTATCTACTGTCCAAAATTCATTGTCCAAGCAGCCTAAAAAGAGACCTGAAACAATGGCTCAAAGCAGGCGTGCTAGATAACGGCGTATTTGAGGATACAGAATCAGGGACACCCCAGGGAGGGGTGATAAGTCCAATACTCGCCAACATCGCACTGTTGGGTATGGTTAGGTTAATTGAAACAATGTATCCTAAAGAAAAAGGGGTTAAAGTTAAAGCCACCTTAATAAGATATGCCGATGATTTTGTAGTGATATCATCATCACTAGAGATTATTGAACAGTGCAAGACTGCAATTTCTGAATGGCTAAAACCTGTAGGACTAGAAATAAAACCTGAAAAGACTCGAATCTGTCATACACTCAAGCCTATTGAGTATGACGGTAAGACAGAGAATCCAGGGTTCGATTTTCTAGGATTCAACATCAGGCAATATCCCGTAGGAAAATACAAATCTGGGAAAACAGGTGGGACAGCAAGCCGATTAATCGAACATAAAACCCACATAAAGCCCAGCAACAAAGCAGTTAAAGCCCACACAGAAGTGATTAAAGGTGTAATTAAACAACATAAAACAACACCTCAATCAGCCCTGATTAGTAAACTAAACCCGATTATTCGGGGATGGTCTAATTATTACTCAGCGGTAGTCTCAAGTGAGACCTTTAACAAACTAGACCACATAATCTGGCAAATGTTACGGGCATGGACAGTATCAAGATGCGGAAAGGCAAGTCACGAAAAGCTAAAAAATTATTTCAGACATGGAACGATTAAACTTAGCAATGGGAAAGAAAGACACGAAGATTGGTTGTTCCAAACCAAAGATGGGTTACATCTATTCAAACACAACTGGACTCCAATTGTCAGACATACCTTAATACGTCCTGACGCAACACTTTATGACGGAAATTGGACCTACTGGGCAACCAGGAAGGGACGAGCAATCGATACGCCAAATAGGGTAGCAAAACTACTCAAAAAGCAAAAAGGTAGATGTACCTGGTGTGGGCAATACTTTACCCCATCAGACTTAATTGAAGTAGGCCACGTTGTACCTAGAAGCAAAGGCGGAAAGGATGAATACAAGAATCTTCAAATATTACATCGCCACACCCGCGACAATAAAACAGCTCTTGATGAAAGAGATGTTGCTGTACTCTTAACAAAGAGACGGTCAAACTAGGAGCCGTATGAGGTGAAAATCTCATGTACGGTTCTGCTGCTGAATGGGAGGGGTAGACCGTGAGGTCTATCTCGACCCCTAATGAGTTTAAAGCCAAAGGGAAGTCAAATCACGTGCATTGCCATTTATGAGGCCATCCGAACTGCTCAGTTCATCCGCAATAAAGCCGTCCGTTTCTGGATGGATAATTCAGGAATTGGGCAGAAGGATTTGTATCGCCTAGCGCAAAACACGCTCGAGATGAATTTCCTTTTGCTCGCGACTTAAACTCCAGTGCCTGTCAAGCTTCCATTGAAAGAGCATATTCGGTGATCGCAAGGTTCTACGATAACTGCCGGAAAGCCATTCCAGGAAAGAAAGGCTTTCCCAAGTTCAAAAAGAACAGTCGTTCAGTTGAATACAAGACTTCTGGGTGGAAGCTATCAGAAACTCGTAAGAAAATAACCTTCACCGACAAAAAAGGCATAGGCCAGCTTCAACTCAAAGGAACATGGGATTTACATTTCTACCCGCTCGAACAAATCAAACGGGTTAGGCTTATTCGTCGTGCGGACGGCTACTATGTTCAATTTATGCTCAAAGCGGATGTTAAAGTAGATAGTCAGCCCACGGGTAAAGCGATTGGTTTGGACGTAGGATTAAAGGAATTTTATACCGATTCTAATGGTCAAGCGCGAACCTAACCCCATTTTATCGAAAGGGTGAGAGCCGCTTGAAATTTAGACAAAAGCGTGTTTCTCGCAAAAAGAAAGGCTCATCCAACCGAAAGAAAGCGATTAACCGACTAGGACGAGTACACCTCAAGATAAGTAGGCAACGTGTTGGCGAAGCCTGCGCGAAGCGCATAGAACACGCCAAGAGACTGGCGCGTTGCGTAATCCAATCTAACGATTTGGTCGCTTATGAAAACTTGAGGGTAAAGAATTTGGTTAGAAACCACTGTCTCGCCAAGTCGATTAATGATGCTCTTTGGTATCAATTCAGGAAGTGGCTAGAGTATTTTGGGGTTAAGTTTGGCAAGGTGACGGTTGCCGTTAACCCGGCTTATACTTCCCAAGAATGCTCTAACTGTGGTGCAGTGGTCAAAAAAGCCCTATCCACTCGAACTCATGTTTGTCAATGTGGGTTAAACTTGGATCGCGATAGGAATGCTGCGCTCAACATCCTGTTCGCGCAGCGTTGCGCAGCAAAGTCAGCCTTGTGTACGCTAGGGCATAGCGGAACATGGATCTTATACCCGAACGCTTCAGGAGATTCGACCTATACTATGGCTGGAGCAATCCTGTCAAAGCAAGTTGGGTCTATGAATGAAGAATCCCCTCGCCTTTAGGCAAGGGGAGTGTCAAAGGATTATCTGATGCAGAATATTTCCCTTGACGAGTTGATTCCCAAACTGCAAACTCCAGAGGAACGGGAATTGGTTTTGGCTTTGGGTTATCAGGTGATTAGCTCTAGTGCTAGGGTTACAGAGGAGCCAATGATTAATGATGAAGAGGCACGCGCCTATCAAAAATTGCTAGAATTGCTTAATCTTCCCGAAGCCAGGGTTAAGGAATTAGAAGCAACAGTTGACGCTCAACTTCAAAAATCTGAAGGACTGGTGAAGTCAATGAGTCGTCAATTAGGGCAATTTTTTCGGGAAGTCAGTCAATAGCTATAGTTTCGGCTACTAAATGATGGATGCAATTAATGATTTGATCAAACAGGCTCACCAAGGTAGTGTGGTCGCCATAGTTGAGGTACTTAATTATTATCTGGCGGAAAGTCAGGTAATAATTAGGGCTGTTTTTGTGGGGGGTATTCTGCAATTACTTTGTGAAGGAAAGAAAGCAGAATATCTGGATAAATCATATTTAGTCCGTGAGATTAAGGAAGTTTTAGAGACAATTGCTCCCCGGAAGATTCGCCGAGTTAGCATCCATAGTCGTGTCTTTAATCAACATCAATTACTGTGGTTAGAGGATATTCTGGAGAGTCCAGATAGTGAACTGCTTTGGTCAGAAAATATCACCCTAAAAAAACCACATATATGGGCGGGATTACCGGGTTATCCTAGTGGGGGACTAATTGATAGTTATCCATCTCAGGAATTGGTGGAAAAGCAACAAGTAAACCGGGGTATATTAATTGCTATAATCAGCATAATTGTATTATTAATTGTGGGGGGATTTGCTGTTTATCAATGGCTAATTTTAGCGGTTCCTCAATGGTTTAAATCGGATTCTACATCGGTGACACCTACTCCCAATCCGACAATTTCTGATGATGTATTATCGGATGAAGAGTTGTTTAAACAGGCTGTCCAATTGGCTGAAAATGCTGCGGCTTTAGGGAAAGATGCAATGACTGAGAGTGAATGGTTAGAAATTGCGGACAAATGGCGGGCGGCGGCTGATTTAATGGAGGCTGTATCTCCTAGCTATCCTCGCTATGCTACGGCTCAAAATCGGGTGGCTTTGTATCGTCGGAATCAGGAAATAGCTTTGTCGGAAGCGAGAAGTTCTCGGTAATCTAATCAGCATAATTTGGTGGAGTGAGGGGATAATTTAATGCGTAAAGAATATTATAAATTGGTGCGCGATCGCATTCCTGAAACGATCCGACAATCTGGAGGTAAGCCGGAAATCAAGGTTTTATCTGAGGCGGAATATCGCATAGCTTTACGAAATAAGTTAAGGGAAGAAGCCGAGGAAGTTCAAGAAAGCGATGATGCTAGTCTATTGGAGGAATTAGCAGATATTTTAGAGGTGGTTGAATCGTTGAGGAAAAGTTATAACATATCCGATGAGCAGATACAATTAAAAGTTGATGAAAAACGAGCCCAGCGAGGTGGTTTTGAACAGAAAATAATGTTATTATGGACTGAATAAATTTCGGATAATTAGTCAGCTATTATCACACCATAATTTGAGATATATAAATTCTATCAGACATAGAAAATAACTGGGCGATTCAAGCAATTAACTTATTAGTTAATAGAAACATTATTTTAGGGTATCCAGATGGTAGATTTCGCCCCAATGCACCTGTAAATAGGGCTGAGTTTGCTACGTTAATGTGTAGGATGTTTGATGACGCACCGATAATTCAGGAGGCGATCGTCTATAAAGATGTTGCCGATAACTATTGGGCAAAATCGAATATTGAACAAGCGACTCGCCGAGGTTTTTTTGCCGGCTATCCTGACGGTACATTTCGCCCACAGCAACCTATTCCTAGGGTGCAAGCCTTAATTGTTTTAGCGGCACATCTACAGCATAGAATCCCTGAAAACCCGGAAGAAATTCTCACACAATATTTTGATGACGCGGCGGCAATCCCCAATTATACTAGGGAAAGAATTGCCGCTGGGGCGATTGAAAATTTAGTGGTTAATTATCCAGAAGTTCGACAACTCAAGCCTAATCAAAATGCTACTAGGGGTGAAATCGCGGCTTTTTTATGTCAAGCCTTGCGACCTAGAAATGTGGTGTCTTGGGAATATATCGCCTATAGTAATTTATTCGCAATTACCCCTCAATTTGACTATGCGGCAAAATTTTCAGAAGGATTAGCTAATGTCATCATTAATGGTCAAAATTGCTTCATTGATACAGAAGAAAATATCGTGATCACTTTGGCAAGTGATATTATATCTGTGGGGACATTTTCGGAGAGAATGGCTAGTGTCAACATGGATGATAAAAGTGGATATATTGACCGGGAAGGTAGACTAGCAATTCCTGCCAAATTTAGTTTGAATCCTGTCTATTATTTTGCGGAAGGTTTGGCATTGGCTAAACTTTATGATCAGACAAAATGGGGATATATTAATAAATCAGGTGATTGGCACATTATAGCTAAATTTGATGGTGGGGGTAGCTTTTCCCAAGGACGGGCAAAAGTTAGGATCGGATCTGAATGGGGATATATTGACCGGGAAGGTAACTCGATTATTGAACCTAAATTTTCAGAAGCTGGGGAATTTGCGGAGGGTCTAGCCCCAGTTAAATTCAATCATCAATGGGGATATATTAATCGGGATGGTGATTGGGTAATACAGCCAGAATTTGGGCGGGCTTAAAATTTTATTTATGGAGTTGCTAAAGTTGTTAAAGGCGACCAATATTATCTGGTTGATAACAGTGGAAATCTCACGTCAATTGTACCAAATTGGTTAGGATATTTACAATTTTCTGAGGGATTAGCCCCCTGGGGAACTGGAGAAGGGAAGGTTGGTAATTTGATTCAACCTCTGCGTTATGGTTATGTAGATACTACGGGAAAAACAATTATTCAACCTCAATTTTATGGGGCTGAACCTTTTTCTGAGGGGTTGGCTGTAGTACAGTTAAACGGTTACTACGATGGAGGAAGCTGGGGGGAAGCAAGTCAAGGAATGCCTCCAGAATCTTTGAGAATTGTTCGCGGGGGGAAATATGGATATATTGCTAAACCTTGAATATCATCTGATGTTGATGAGATTAAAAGAGTTTTCAGTGGTGATAGCTTCGATAATGCTGAGGGGAGGGTGAGTTAGCGAGAAGGGAAAATACAGTAGTGTGTAGCCAGGGTCAAGAAATGATGTTGATTGGTGCTAGTTTTAGCTTAAACTATAGTTAAAATTAATTCACATTCGATTAAACAATGGCTATTAACAGGGTTAGAGTCGCTAAAGATAAAGCAGACCTAGTGCGAGATTTAACCGAATCCGAAAACAAAAGCGGCCCGTTTCAGACCTATGCAGATGTAATAGTATTCGCCGCCTCTGTAGGTATCCGCCACCAAAAGCGAGTACCGATTGAGGCTGTTTCTCAGAGAGATCCCGCGCCTATTTCCCTAGAGATATTCATTTCGAGGGGTTATGATTGGGTAATTAAACTGATAGCGATCGCCCATACTAAGGACAGCAAAACCATCTCACCTTTTGACCCAGAATTGGAAGCAGAAAGAGTGAAAATTTTTGAAGAATTTGCCAATGGTGGGCTAGAAATTTTACGAGAAGAATTTAGGGGGGCGGTAGATTATGGCGATCGCCTGTTATTATTGCTGATGTCGGAACGCGATCGCTTCAAAAAACCGGAATCAGAATTTGATCTGAGTCAATTTTTAGGCTAATTCAGCGGCGGTCACTCTTACCGTTGTATGCTTCTAGGATCGAGGGCATCTCGGAGACCATCTCCCAGTAAATTAAATGCTAAAACGGTTAAAATAATCAACAATGCTGGCGGCCAAATTAGCCAAGGTTGTAGCACCAAAATGGAAGCATTAGTAGCAGAAGAAAGTAAATTCCCCCAGGAAGGATATGGCTGTTGAATACCCAAGCCAATTAAACTAAGCACGGACTCAGAAATAATAAAACTGGGGATGGTCAGGGTAGCCGAAATAATCACATAGGTAGCTGTTTGGGGGAGTACATGACGGATAATAGTATAAATTGGTTGAGCCCCCATTACCCTAGCCGCTTGGATAAATTCGCGTTCTTTAATAGAGAGAACCTGTCCCCGAATGACTCTAGCTAGTCCCGCCCAACTAATAAATGAAATTATAATTACAATTAGTAAAAACCTTTGGGCGCTGGAAAGTTGGGGAGGAAGGACTGCTGCTAAAGCTACTAATAAATAAAGTCCGGGAATGGTCATTAAAACTTCCACTAATCGCATGGATATAGTATCAATCCAGCCACCAAAATAGCCGGAAATTCCCCCAACCAACATACCCAAGGGGAAAGCAATAGCAATTCCGACTAAACCGATACTGAGGCTGATACGACTACCAAAAACTAAGCGACTCAACTGATCGCGGGCTTGTTCATCGGTTCCTATGAGGTTAATATAGGCTGGACCCACTACGCCAAAAAGATGAAGGTCAAAGGGAATTAAACCTAAAATTTTATAGGGGTCTCCTTTGACGAATAACCGCAGAGGAGAAGGTTGTTCCCAGTCTACTATAGTTTGTCTTTGACCTGTTTCAATATCAACGGGTCCCTGAGTTGTGGGATAAACATGGAGTCCGATAAATTCTCCTTGAGGGTTGACCCAATGAATTGGGGTGGGGGGTAATAGGGATCCGTCTAATTGGGAATTATAGGGATTATAGGGAGCGACAAAATCAGCAGCGATCGCCATAATATAAAACAGAATCAGTATTCCAGCGCCCAATTTTGCCAAGGGATTTTTTTGTAGTCTTTGCCACCATTTCATAAACTTATTAACCTCACCTGCATATCTATCTATAACATCTGATGTTAGCATAAGAGATTACCGCTGGTGGGGGTTAATGACATTACAGGTCAATCCCAGCAGCATCTTTATCCATTCCCATCATTAGTGATTTCGGAAACCTGTAAGTTAGGAGAGTTGTCGATATCTTGGGGAAGATTAGTAAAAAAGGAACCGGCTTGGGGTGGTAACTGAGGGTTAAGGATGATTTCAATAATGCTCTTAATTACCCCAGTGATGAGAATAGCTAAAATTACTCCTAATAAACCACTAACTTTTCCTCCTAATAAGATGGCTGATCAAATCACTACCGGACTTAATACTGTGAGAATAGTATGACTCAAACCCCTATCCTAACTGCGATAATCGGGATTTACTTAACCCAATAGTCGTACCGTCACGCTCAATATGCACTCCATTAAATCTTAGCACACGGGACAATTAGCGCATATCCCTCAGCAACAAATCTTAATTATTGACGGGTTAATCAATAAGCACAACTTAATCAATCTGTCAAATACCCATACCACCCCCCAACCAAACACCGATAGGGTAACTCCCTTGTGATACCCGTCAATGGCAAGCCTATCGGTTCGTTCCTCACCATTGACTGCTATCACGTCGGTCGCACCCCCAAGAGTGTTTGTTTCGGTTGGGGGGGAGGGTATGTTTCAAAATCAACACGATAGCCGTAGGTAGCCGTAGAGGGGAACCTTCTAAGTAATCAATGTACAAAGATATTAGGCTGTCTTTCTATGGACTAGACCTATAGGTAAACCTATGTCGCGATCGCTCGCAAGGTTATCTATGGGTCTGATTCATAATCTCCGGTGAGGGGAAACTATGAACTATCATCTACCGGAACCAACCCGATACCCCCAAACAACTTTTCAACTGGTGACAATTACCGGGATGGGACTCGATACCTACATAATCCTCAGCAAGTCTCCAATTTATAGGGGTATTCATTTCGTTCAAAACCCAGTACCCCTAATAAACACCCTAAGCCAAAATCTTAGCCGTAGGTTGTAGGTAAAGCTATCTGTTAGGGGTAAAGTAGTTCTGGGTATTATCTGGACATGATAGGGTAAGCATTCATATAAATTTTTAACAGTCCGTTGCAACAGTCCGTTAGCCAAAAAATAAATAGACACCCCCATAGTCAGAAACCATAGGGGACCATTTAAGTTATTGGGGTAGCTGTTAGGTGTTAGCTGTTAGGTGTTAGGGTTTACGCCAACCATCATCATCAATATCATCTCTGTTGATTGGGAGATGGGGTGATTGCTTTTTATCTTCTAACTGTTTTTTACCAACTATCTGAACTAACTAATTTTTCAAAAACTCAAATAATATGTCTAACTTTTTATTGTTTAAATCTAGTTTAGACTCAATTATTTTATTGCCTATCAATGAATCAATGCCCAAATAAACAATAACAGTGATCAATAACAGAACCTCTAGTATTATTATACTCATTGCATTAATCTCCAAAAATAAAGGGTAAACCATTTAATCCTCTCCCAGGGTTCAAATATTGAGTAAAAATTACTATATGGTGGTGATTCAATTATTTGATATTCATTTAGCCAAATAGTTTCACGTTTAACCATCATATTCTGCTTCACATCATTGTATGTGTAAAATTTTAACCATCCTGCCATTTTCAAATAAATAGAAACCTGGTCTGCATCAAATAATATCCTCACAAATTTACTACCTGATATATCTGGCAATTGTTTACTTCCGTGTGGGGTATCATCCTCTTTGATAAAGTATTGGTTGTAAGCTAAAAACCAATTAGTTTCAGATATATCATATTTGTTAGACATTATCTCACCTGCTTGATTACATTATCGTTATCCGTGTCACACCATAAATCACCTACACTTAAACCTGTAGGGCTTGTCGGTAAATTACTGATATTAACATTTGTAGATGCTGTTGATTTACTTAGTGCCTCTAATTTTGGGGATAATTATTGAATCCCTGCCACTAATAAAGGAACTAATGTTTCATAAAGAATCGTCAGATAATCTATGTTTTTGTCGTCAACTTCAGGGCTATATGTGTGGTCATCTTTAACCAATTAAACTGCATCAGGATAAGACTGTTGAACCTCTTGTGCGATTAAACCTATTTTTGTTTATTGTGTAGAAAATCCATGGCTGCCAACTCATTATATTGAAATTCAATTACATTTAATTTTTTAAGTAAATTTAAGCCATTAATACTCTGAGCACAAACTGTTTTAAGTCTAATATACGAAGAACCTTTAACATAATCTCCACTATCGTTAATCAAAGATACGTTTGTGTGTTCTACTCTAAATCTAGTATGTACTCCAGATGATGAAAGAGTTGAGCTCTTTATAAAATATGTCTGCCCGTTATATAATTGTATTGAATATCTATCGCTAGGAGCAGTTCGCCAAACATCGCTTTGATGAAAATTAATACCATGATATATAAATACTCTAGGATTAGCATCTGCTTCTAATTCTATAGAATAATTCCCTTGATGAGAAAACGCCCAGCTATTTGCTCCAACTCTACTATTTAGTACTAAAGCCGTAATTGGATTATCTCCTATCCGGCGGATGTCAAACCCCCTCCAAACATTAAAATCAATAAGCATATTTCCATCAGGAAAACTTTCATTAGTTGCAAAAGTTACTGGATTATTTGTTATGTTAAATGTTTTAATTCCTGTTAAAGTTTGATTACCTGTAGTTCTAACTACAGTTGAATCTACATTAATTGTTCTATTAGCTGCTAAAGTTCCTCCTCCTGATCAACCATCTCCTGCTGTTAATGTAATATTTGAATGTGTGTGCGTTGTGGGAGTCCTAGCGTCAGATAATCTACTATCATTACCTTGACAGGCTGTGCCTGCTTGCCGTAAGCAACTGCCCATGTTGTTGCAGCACTCCCATTAAAATTATTTCCAGTTAATCCCGTACCATTTGTTAATGTATTAGGAGTATTGGCAGTTATTGTTATATTGGCACTACCATTAAACGAAGTCCCATTAATTGTTCTAGCAGTTTGAAGCGTGGTTGCAGTTGCTGCATTACCTGTAATATTAGAGCTTGTAAAAGCTAATTGTTGCCAGCTACTCCAGACTGCATTTACACGATTTCTTTGATAAATATCTTCTCCTCCAAAAGGTATCATTGTTTGAGAAATCGCAGAATTCTTATGTCTTTGTACAGTACAAAAACGCCATGAACTTCCCGGACTTTGATTTAAAAGAGAACTCCCTTGAGCAAAACCTGTTGTTAACACATCATTCCAATCTCCTGTTACAGTTATTGAAAGATTTGGTAAAGCACCAATTTCTGCTAAACTCCAACTTACATTTCCAGAGCCGTTTACTGATTTGCCTGTAGAACCAATTGTTAAAGTCCGAGCAGTTCCCCAGTTTACAGTAGTAATATTTGCTGTTCCATTAAAACTTGTTCCATTGATTGTTCTTGCTGTTTGAAGTGCTGTTGCTGTTCCGGCGTTTCCACTTATTGACCCGGTAATTAATGAATTAAATGTTTTAACTCCTGTCCATGTCTGATTCCCAGTTGTAATTATCCCTGAATTAGTTGCACTAGCTGTAGGTAAAGTAACATTAGTTCCTGTTGATGATGTAACTACAGGACCTGCTGTAGTTCCTGCTGTTACTCCTAAATTAGTTGCTACATTTACTTGTGCGCCTGCGGCTATTCCATTCAATTTATATTTATCAGCAGAAGTTAATAAACCGGCGATGCTCGTCGTAGCTGCTGGAATAGTAGCGTTAGTTCCGGTACTGCTTGTTACCGTCCCTTGGGCTGCCCCGGTAGTGTAGCTTAGGTTGGTGGAAAGGCGGCTATCATCACCACGACAAAATGTATTTGCCGTGCTACCGAAAGTACCAGTAGTAACAGCGCCTAATGTGGTGGTAATTAACGGTAAATTAGCCGTAGAACCTATAGTTCCGGTATTGCTAATGTTACCGTGTGTATGGCTAGTTGGCGTTCTAGCATTTGATAATCTGACATCGTTACCTTCGGTTACAGTTCCAGTAGTTGTTCCGAAGTTTTTATGAAATGCTGTATTTTTGGTAAAAGTAGGCTCTTTACCGTCTAATGCACCTTGAAGTCCTGTAACATTTGCAATAGTATGTGTATGTTCTGATGGAGTAAACGTTGTCGGTTTACTTGTAACTTCAGACCAAGTAGGTAACCGTGTTGCGGTAGCAGGCGCACTACTGATGTCGCCCCATAGATGACCGTGACCGGATGGCGCGAACGTAGACGGTTTGGACGTTATTTCAGTCCAGCTATGGGAATGAGTAGATGTGGGGAAAGTGCCAGGTTTATTAGTAATATTATTCCAAGTTAACTGAGTTAATTTGACTAAATTAGTATTGGAGTCAATAACTGCTTGTATCCGTTCATTAGTTAAATACAGATTAACTTCACCTTCTGGCAAGTCATCGGTTGATTGCCCAAATTTACTAGAGTAAATGTTGAAATTAGTCATAACTGCCTCTATATTCATCTTAGGGGGATTCCCCCTAATTATTATTAACCTACAGTAACAAATTCAATTAAAGTTATTGATACGTTAGCGCTAGATTCCGCGATAGCTTGTAAATCGCTACCACCAATTGTTAGCATAACTGTATCACCTGGTTTAACCGAAAATGCAGCGTCTGACACGCTATCGCCGGTAGGGTCTAAAATCAAATGAACGGGTATATTAGACGGGTTTTTGATAAATACATTACGCCAGTTTGTGTTAGCATTTTCTGCTACTCATTCGGCAACTGTATTAGCCGTTAAACTAATAGTGCTTGTAACGGGAGTACCTGGTATCTTAGCAGTAATATTGAGAGTGTCTAAATTTAAAACACTGCTATAAACTGAGAAACTCATAATCACCTACCTCTTAAATAATTCTATTGTAGTCGGTTAGTAAGTGATTGTCTGCTCTAACCCGACAATCTGCGAAACACTATCCTCTGTCATTCCATAGATGCTGGCAGTAGATTTTAACTCGTCATCCTATGCAGTATTAGGGGGTAGCCATAAACATTGACCTGGTATGCAATTGCTGATGTGTCCATGACTAAACCAAACCCCAACGCTACCCGTATTCTGCAAGTGTAAGCGATATCTGTAAGTATTGGCGGCGCGGATAAGTGTAGGGGTATTACCTACGGAAATACCAAAATTTCGGGTTGAGTTAATGATGGTGTTTTTGGTAAGGTATCAAGTTGGTATTCTGCCATACCAAAAATATTAATTTAATCATTATTGTGCAATTGATTTAAACATCTAGCTTTTCATACAGAATGTGAATCTATAGCTAATCCTTCTGTCTGATTGGTAATCAACTCAATCAATAGGTTTTCTGTGTGAATCCCCCCAGAATAAGGGAGTTTTACGATACCTAGATTTAACCTGTTTTCTGTTGCTAGGTTCCCATAAAATACCGTAAGCTGATAGAACCTTGTCACACATCTTGTTTCTTTTCCCATCTTTGATAATAACTATATTCTGGATAAATTTTGGGTATTTTTGATTGATTGAGACTAGGGATATAGCACCTAGCATTCAAGCTAGAGACATAAGCGTAAGCGGTAATATCATAACGACATCTGTCAGTTATCAAGCCTTCTAAAATCGCGCCATTAAATAACTCTACGGCGTTATGCCAATTGCTGGCATTAATTTCCGTAGCCATATTTTTAATTCCCCTCATGGATAGTCCTCAATTATTTTGTAATATTATATAATATTTCTAATTTATTAATAGCCTTCAATAATTATTCAGCATGGTTAGAGACACTCTAAAAATTAGAGACACTCTAAAAATTAAAGATACTATTAGGTCAAGCACACCCAGGAATATTGGTAGGTCAGGAGGAGTAAGTTCAGGTTTAGCAGGAGATTTAGGCGACCAAACATCTTCAACAATGGACTTTGGTAGGGGTTTACCGTATGCAAGGGAAAGAGATAGAGGAGGTGTTCCCGGATTAGTAAATCCTTGGGACCCAATCACCAGAGTGCCGCGTGGAATTAACCCAGAAGACCATGGTAGGTGGAAAAGGGAAGATGATGCGCGGCGAGTAGACGAGGAACCACCAAAGAGAGATGAACCAAAGGGAGGTAAAAAACCACGCGGCGGCAGAAGTGGCGGTGGTGGTAGCGGGAGAAGTTTTGGGGTCCTAATTCAGGTGACAAAATTGATGATGATAAAGGAAGGCGACCAGGCGATAGTTCAGATGATGATTCAGATGATGATTCAGACAATGGAAATGGCGGAAATGGCAATATCGGTTGTACCATAAAAGCTGATGAAAAGTACAGCGTTGAAGAGTTCGACAGACAAATGGGTAGCGGGGGATGCTGTAATCCTCCACCAAGTAGAAGTAGCATCACTTTTGTTAGTCACATGGGTGGGAATCCGAGGTGGGGGGAAACTCCTCAACCAACAGGAAGTGAGAGGTTTTTTATAGGCAAGGACGGTGGGAGTCTGAGTGGGCATACGGCGACCCTGATTTAATGTATGAAAGTGTAGGTGCATTTTGTGATTCGTGGATGGAATGCACAGAATTTGATTATGTAATTCCCAACTTTTCCGCGAGCACAAAAGATATCCCGCCAGGCATCGGAGGAGGAGAACCTGAAAATAAAAAGAACCTGAAAATATACGAACGATAACAATACCAGATATGAACGAAGAATGTTGTTGCGGAATGATTAGAAGGATTTACGAGTTGCTAGACCCTGAATCCTTTCCGGCTGAAATGCCTGAAAAAATAACGGTTAATGCTAATAATCCAGAGAACATAATTCAACGAATAAACACATTACCAGAATGGCTAATGTACAGATTTGACATCGATGATGAAAGATGGGGTGAATTTGAAGTTAAAGTAGAGATTGATGATGTCAATCTAATGATAAAAGCAGAAGAAAAAGCCGAAATAAAATTACCTAACTTAGCTGAATCAATTGCTGAAATATTTGGTATGGTAATGGAAATTTCTATCTCTCATCAGGTTACAGAAAACGCTGTTTTAACGGCGTTATATGAAGCAGGTTTGGCTCACGCGGCAGCCTTTAAAGCTGGTAGTGAAGTATCTAAAATAATTGATTATTTAGAATTTGCTACTGAGAAAAAATACGCAAAAATTAAAACAGCCTTTACTCCAGAAGCTGATAATTTTGAGGAACTACTAGAACCCAATAAAAGCCAGGTTAAGATTACCAACCAGAAGGATGCGAAAGAAACATGACAAACAACATTAAATCAAATTAAAGAAATATTTGCTTACGTGCTCAAGGTACTTTACAGGTGAACAGTAATGACCCAGCCAAAGACATATTAGCCGATTTAACGCGGTTATATGATTCAATGAAAAAACAAGACGATATCAGAGAACAGGAAACCAAAAAAGTACAAGAATTATTGAAAAAAGACTTTCCTGATATCAAGATAGAAACCGAATTGATTGACGGCGATAACCCACTAAGAGGGACTTTGTAATGGTTGCCAGAAGTGCAAGAATGCTAAGGAGTACTCGTAGCTTGTCTAGCCGTCAAACCCGTAGCAGTATAGGTAGGAATGGCGTTAGACAAGTTAATTTAGCCCAGAGAACATCTACGGGTTGGTTTGGCACATTATGGGCAAAAGTTTTGGAGGTTGGCTATGGGAAGGAATTACTAAGTTTTTATCTAACTTTAGCTTTGAGAAAGTAGCGACATTTATTACCTCTAATTGGGACAGCTTTTGGAATTTTAATTGGAATATTAGCGATAGTGATATTGATAGAAACATCCAAAATATTGCCGGACAATTTATAACCACCACGGCTGGGTTTTTAGGTAATATGGCTGGGAAATTAGTATGTGGTGTTTTACCAGTAGCAGGTCTTGCATTTCTCAATAAAGCGGCCGCTATGCATGTAGCATTAAGCAAGGGGCATGAAATGCTTATGGAAGTATCTACAGCTGTCGGTTCATACGTTAAACAGTCATTTAACATGGCTATGAAAGCAATAGCATGGACGTTATTTAAACACGGTAGACGGGTTGTTAAAATGTTTTTAGATAAAAGTCCTTCAACACTTGCAACGGCTATTGTTTCAATGGTTACTGCTGGTAAAGGAACGATTGAAAAGTGGGGTGACGAAAAAGGTGAAGAATGGAGTTTCGGTAAACAGAGAAGGGAAGCTAGGGAGAAATTACCAGAAAGCTATGACGGAAATATTAACACTATTTGGAACCAAGACAGTTCCGAGGAATTCGGGGATGAGTTTAGCGAGAACTGTAAAGAGGCTATTGTGTTAGTCGCTCAAGGTTTAGATGAATATATGGCATTACAAAGAATAGAAGAAAATAGACAACAACAATTAGTTAACGCGGTTATAGAAAACAATGGATAAAGATTTAGACTAGTGTCAAGCCTGCGTAATTTACCGGAAAACGTAACTAATGCTTGGGCTCAAACTGAAATACTAGGAAATAGAGATATAGGGCAATTTGTAGGGTCAGGTGATTTTCCGGAAATCAGTACGTCAGCTAATCTTAAAATACAGTTAACTTTGGTTTTGTACAACTACGAAAAACCTCCATATTGGACTAAAAATAGGCAGTCAACACTGCAAAAAACTCAAATAGAGTTACCGTCGGTTAGTAGGGATAAAATTACATGAGATAGGTTACAAAGGATATTTACTCAACCCAGTCAGCATTTACTAAAGAAAATATTAAAGTTAATTGCACTATAAATAATGGTAGAAAGTTTGCGTTTTTTATTAATGAATTTAGTAAGAATGAGGCAGAAAATATCTGTAAACAATTAGTTGATTTAACTGACGCTAAAATCGTGTATCCTATTACCTTCGAGGAAAGGAAAGGTTTTGGCGGTAGGGAAAATGCGAAAAGAATCAAAGAGAGCAAAATGTATATCAGTGAAGTGAAAATACTTAACTGGGAATTAATTGATAAATTTGAACAAGCTAAAATCGACTTAGGTGAAAGTAGTGCCTTGGCGATGTATCAAGACCCTAGAAAAACCCAAGTCAAAATTCCTCTACATTTCCAGAGAAAACCTAGTTGGGTTGATAATGCCATACGGAAAGCTACGAGGACATCGTTAGAGTTAAAAACTGGAAATCAACCCCCAACTACAACCTAATCATTGAGTCATATCAGTCACTAACTATCATCCACGATGAAAGAGATTACGAACATACTTAGACATGGTTAAACTGGTAGTTAGCGTAATGTTGGTATTGGTAGCGTACCGTCGCGTTTAACTCAAAAGCTGCTACATATATGTAGCTTCTGTTGAAAGAACCATAGCAGCCACAATCAGCAAATACACTGCTATAGTCTAGGTATTGAATAAAATCAAGGTGAGATTATAGCTACTAAGAAAACGCTAGGTGCTGCGACACTGGAAAACCAATTACTTGAAATTATTGAGCCAACCCAACGAATGCAATCGACTGCAAGTAATAATCCTGATGGTGCAACCGTAGTCACTGCTTATACCCGAAATATGGCTACAGGTCTCGTAACTGTTTCATTGTCAATTCCAACAGACGATGTTTTAGACCCTACTGACGGCAGTATTGATGTAATAGCTACAGAGCTATTTGTTGATTAATAGATATCGGGTAGGCACTAATATCATCGTTTTACCTACCCTGACTTAAATCATGTAGAACAAGAGAGTTATTATGCCTTTAAGCGACGCATTTAACAGAGACAAAGAAGACTGGGTAGAAAAGTTAGCCACAGCCAAAGGCTCACATTTAGGTCGTAGTCTAGTAGTTGAAGTTCCAGTAGATGCAACTTCAAAAATAGGCGTACCTATGCCTATGCTTTGACTCCACGTTTTAAGTGGAGGGTCAGTATCTAATGAACCAACGGCCGTCAGGAACTTAACCATTTGGACACCACCTGTTAGGAATACTTCCACGCCTAATACTAACAGACGTAATATCATAAAAGGCAGTCGGGTAAGAGCATACAAGAAGGCTGAATACACTCGTTTCTTTGTTGAGGCCCGGTTAATCCTGGCTATTGGCGTAAATACACCCAAACACGGGTAGGCGAAAAAATACTGAGATTTATCAGTATTAAAGCACCTCCTATCGTTTCTGTTAGTGGCTTGTTATATGTATTTGCTCACTATTTTACTATCAAGCCAGCATCATTAAGAACCTATAACAGTATGTTCAGAATTCCTAGCAGCGATGGGCTGGCCCTAGCTAACCTGGGTGAATTAACTGTTGAGAGAAGTGAAGCACCAAACCAAGTACAGGGTGATCTTCCTGCTAATGCTCCTGTTAAGTCACCTGGCAGTAAGAGTAAGAAAAAATAAACCGCCAAAAAGTAGACAAAGAGAATTGACCACTATATAAAAAAATAGTGGTCTTTTGTTTGAGTTGTATGTGGCGATAATTTAAACATTTCACAATTATGGTATAAAGTCAATAATTCTTTTATTTTTTGGGCTTATATATTTCTGATTTATTTATAAGTATTAATTAGGTTAAAAATAATAATCATAAACAACCAAAATATCAAAAAACAGTGATTTCCAACTCAATAACTCAATCGTATATTTTTAAAAATGATTTTGTCAATGAGTTGAAAATAACTGACAGATGCGTAAAAAACCAAAATACATTAGTAGACCAAAATACCGCTATTTACCAGATTGACAAAGACAGCGTAAAAACCAAGGATACACATGGACTCTCACCTAGTGAATATCTGGCAATCTTAAAAAGGTTCAGCAACTTTGCCGGATTTCTTGACCAAGTAGTTCCTTATCTGCCATATCCCAAAACATCACCTATCTACACATTAAAAGAAAAGTTAGTGTTTGCATCTGTAACGGACGAAAAGGACTTTAATCTGGAATTAACCTACTCTGAGATTATCGCGTTAAAGAATAGCATTAAAGCTATTCTAACTCTGATTAAACTTGGTGGTGGTGTCAAGATGCCACGTAAAGTTTCTGGTGCTATTGCTGACGATATCGCTGCCTTGGAGGGTCACTTTTTTAATCTCTCCGATAATCATGTTGGCCCGGATATCCCTGAGTTATCAACCGACCCTGACCCATTTTCAGTCTGGCTTCAGGGTTAATCCCTAACAGTCTAATTACAGCAGTCTAATTGGGAAATAGAAAAGGCTACCCGTAAAAAGGTAGCCAATACACCAAACATCGAGGACTATCACCATGATATCAAAGCACTGGAAAGAAGTGCGGTTAAATCTCAGGAATATTAAACTTGACCCGTTGATGTATATGGGAATGTCGTTTGCTATAAAGGTTCCTAACTATGCAGGAAGAGGAAAACTTCAATGGCAATTAACAGCCGTTAAATTTTACCATGAATTTCTGGCTTATTATGTGGGAAAAATGATGAAAAAAATTAATCCCATTACGCCCAGATAAAATTGAGGAAATTCTCAATAAAGCACTTGAATATTGCCGGGAAGAATGGAGGATTTATCAAGCTGAATCTGGTGGCGATAAAGAGGAGGTAAATAATGATGATTAACAAGTATCACGCCAAAGGACAATATGATGAGGGGCATTACTTTGCATCAACGCTAGAGAGCAAGGTGTATCACCTACTCAAAAAGTATGATGACAACCTATCAATACACCCCGATTAACTTTGGTTGATCACTGTAATGATTGGAAGTCAATTACATGGAAGCCAGACTTTTATAGTCCAGTTTTCAACCAATACATCGAAGTAAAGGGAACGCTAACAACCGAGTTTAAACTCAAGATGCAATTGCTTAATTACCTTAATCCCGGAATGATTGAAGATATTTGGTTTGTCACTCGGAACAGGTCTTATCGTTGGCCAGGTATTTATTTAATGAATATCGATGAGTTCCAACGACATCTGAAAGCACAATAATTTAAGTTAATAGGAGAACAGCAACCGTGATAAATCTACACTATAAAGGCATATTTAGCCTCAATGGTGAACTTGTGCAAAGCCATTATAACCCCCATAAATTTGACCAAAATACAATCATTGTGGCTTATCAAGTCTTGACACATATTGAGGAACACAAAACACCTGAAGTCAAGAATATTACCTATCAGGTAATGGGTAGTTACAGACCACGTGGTGATTATCAAGGCTCTGCAATTATTAAGCTAACTAAACAATCACAGTTTAGAGTTCAGCTATCCGGTAAGGTAATCCAATGTTTTGGTATGGTTGTCGCCAAATTGCAGCCAGAATCAAATCACCTAACACAATCAACAATCAACAATTAACTAAGGAAGAGTAATCATGAGTATTGGATATTACGGTAAAAGAGATGACGATAAATTCGCGTTTTGTAGTGCAGTTAAATCTGGAGAATCAGGCACATTCCTGGAAATTACTAGCGCTATGTTTCTCGTACAGCAACCTCACCTATGGCTCGTTGGTGTCGGATTAAGCGGTGATTTTCAGAACTTTAATGACAGAAGCTGGAAATTTGAGGAACAATTAATTGCTGTACGTTTCTGCATTGAAGAATATTCAAGCGAGTATCAAGGGAAAAACGGAAGTACAAGCCAACCTCAGTAGAATTAGCACTACTTCACCTAGTCGAAGGTGACAAGCTGCTAACTAACGGCACGATGATGTTTACCGGAACTGTAAATCTAGGACAATCAGCCACACGGGTAGCCGAGCGACTCCTTGAATTAGATAATACCACTGATTCAAATGATTTTGATTCAGCCAAGAATAAGCACGATTTAGCGGAATTTATTCTTGAATACAGTACAGCGTTAGATACCTTTGAATCTACTATTTCTGGCTACACTCTACAAGAAGCCATTGATTTTGTTGAGTTAAAGTCTGGCAAAAAAAATGGTGGCTTTGGTGGTAAACCCAAATCCAAAACCTGGGAATAACGAGTATATTTTACTGCTAAAATCCTTGACTATGAACATGATTTTGACAGCTTATACAACAAGGTTCAAAAATTAGACCCTGATACCCTAATCGCGTTAATTGAGCTGATGAAACTCAGCTAATTAACATAAAATATCCCCCCAATATTGGCGGGATAACTACCAGACAGCAAGCCAACACACTAAGAGGTTACTACCATGTCTGAGGACTATGTTGATTATAGACTAATACGCGATTCAATGGCAGATGAGTTAGAGGAAATAATTGTTGACGGTACATTAGGGACACAAGTTGAGTCAATATGTAGGGCTTGTGCTATCCTACCCTATCCGGATGTTCAATTCCCAATTATTACTAGCTTTATTTGCTCACCTGTTACGCTAATGTCAACCGCTGGGTGTCTGTTTCTTTGGGGGTCTAGTGGAACGGGTAAAAGCCAGATAGCTACTATTGCGGCTTCACTGTATCGCACCGACACAGTGTTAGCTAACAGCACATTTGCTTCACTGAGAAACAAGCAAGATACAGCCAGAAAGATATTGATATTACGACCCGTTACAAAGGGAGTTTGAACGTAATTTTTTATTGGTTTGGGAGGATATCACCCCCCAATTTATTAATTGAAAATGAAAATATGCTTTCACTGTTTAAAGTCTTAAACAGGAAAAATAGTCGAATAACAATTAGCAGCCAAACACCCGGTCACAACATGATTTTTAATGCTTTCGCTTTAAAAGTAATTAACTCAATACATCCTTTATGGACGTTTTGGGAACTTAACGAACTTAAAATAAGGATGTTTACTATGTGGTTTAAAAAGAGACAATCAATGACAAGTTAAGAATCTGCAGGGAATCAATTTGAATTGTCAGAACTTTCGGATATTGAGGATATAAATCTTGGTAATATATCATCTCGCTTAGAAATGTTTTGGAGAGATATGAATAATTGCACTAATTACGCTAAAACCAAAAGAGGACTACAAAAAAGGAAACAAGATATAGCTAACTACAGATTATCCATTGATGTAATTGCTACTCATTCAATGATATACAAAACATCAATAGATAATTAAATCAAAGCATTTAACCGTTACTGGGAATTAGCAGAAACCAAAATATTCGCAGTATCTAGCGGAACAGAACAATTCTTAGACCATTTTATCGCTCCAAGTATTGAGAGCAAAACTAAGCAAAATAAGCAAGCCACAAAAGCAGGTTTTCCTGAATTAATCGAACCAGTTACAGACATTGATCCTAAGACTCTGAAGATGGCCATAGAAAAAGCCAAAAATGATGGTTATTTAGATTCAAGGGTTACTGTTAATGAATTAACCAATTTCATGAAAAACAGAGGATATCACATGATTAATGTCAACGGTAAAAACCTGTGGAAGCAAATCATTTGACTTCCAATTAGTTCATTGACCTAGGAGAATAACACAATGATGGCAGATATCAACAATCAGATGTTTGTGAAGTTTAATACTATGGTAGACAGTTTAGTTTACAACATTAATAAAGAAGATGGTTTGGCAACATTAAAGTCAATACTAGATGATTGCGAAAAAGAATTAACCATTACTGAACTTAAAAAGCAATTGCTGATTAAGGAACTGAATTACACAAAGCACTTAATAGATAAAGTCCAGTAAATACCCGTCCGCGATGACGGTAAACTACGGCAAACAACACACTAATAGGATAAAACCATGACAATTGACTTGGGTAAACTACTTAACCCAAATACCTATCTTAGTGATAGGTTAAGCAGCAAGCTAGTCTCTATATTGGACGCTGTAGAACTTGCCGATTGTCCTACACAATTTGATGAATGTCGTCTGTTGGAGCTTGAAAGCACTTTTCTGGTTATGCACAATTCCTTGATTACAGCAATCAATTAATTGTTGGACTAAAAAATCAAGCAATACGAAGAAGAAAATGACGATGAGTTTTAATCATGCCATAAATCCTCAAGTAAGTTAAATAATTTCGTCAAAACAGGAAACACAAAACCATGAACTAAGAACAAGCAAGCTTAATGGTTATCGCGGAATTAGCACGTGATATTTACGCCCAAATTATGTCACGAGATATCCCCTACGCTAACCAAGATACCAGGGTGAAATTAGCCGAAATAGCTCATAACGCCGCTGTTGATTTTATGACGGTATAGAAAAAATGGGTATCGTCTCAAGAGACAGTTATTGAACCAGTATCATTTATGTCCGACTTTAGTGGCAATGGTTACAGTAGCGATATCTTTATGGGGGGTGACTTCAATGCCTAAGTTATTACCAGTAATCAGCCTACATACTGGAAATTTCAGCAATTTTCTACAGGGCCCCGGTGGAACTTGTGTAGAACTAGATACACCCGAATGGTTTGACTACCTGAGAAAAAACAAGTCATTCTCTGTTGAGTTAAACGGCAAAAGGTTTACGGCTTGCAAAAAAACATCTATCAACAATTTCGCGTACTGGAACCTGAAGGGCTGGGACGGTAAAATCAACCATCACATCTATATCGGAAAATCTGACCAGACTACCAACGAAAAGATTCAACAAGCTGCTATAGCTATGTTTTATCGGTGTAACCCTAAACAAGCGTAAACCCTAACAGCTAACAGCTAACAGCTAACCCAATAACTTAAATGGCCCCCTATGGTTTCTAACTGCAGGGGGTGTCTATGTATTTTTATTAGGGGTCGAGATAGACCTCACGGTCTACCCCTCCCATTCAGCAGCAGAACCGTACATGAGACTTTCACCTCATACGGCTCCTAGTTTGACCGTCTCCTTGTTAAGAGTACAGCATCATCTCTTCATCAAGAGCTGTTTTATCGTCGTGACAATGGCGGTGTAATAATTGAAGATTCTTGTAGTCATCCTTTCCGCCTTGGCTTCTAGGTACAATGTGGTCTATTTCAATTAAATCTGATGGGGTAAAGAATTCCCCACACCAGGTACATCTACCTTTTGGTTTTTTGAGTAGTTTTGCTACCCTAATTGGCGTGTCGATTGCTTGTCCTTTCCTGGTTGCCCAGTAAGTCCAATTTCCGTCATAAAGTGTTGCGTCAGGACGTATTAAGGTATGTCTGACAATTGGAGTCCAGTTGTGTTTGAACAGATGTAACCCATCTTTGGTTTGGAACAGCCAATTTTCGTGTCTTTCTTTCCCATTGCTAAGTTTAATTGTTCTATGTCTGAAATAATTTCTTAGCTTTTCGTAACTTGACTTTCCGCATCTTGATACTGTCCATGCCCTTAACATTTGCCAAACTGTGTTGTCTAGCTTATTGAAGGTCTCTGTTGAGACTACCCCTGAATAATAGTTTGACCATCCCCTAATAATTGGGTTTA
The DNA here is from genome assembly GCA_016745315.1 of Arthrospira sp. PCC 9108. Classification (GTDB taxonomy): domain Bacteria; phylum Cyanobacteriota; class Cyanobacteriia; order Cyanobacteriales; family Microcoleaceae; genus Limnospira; species Limnospira platensis. Next base: position 5,870,290 of record CP066886.1, on the reverse strand, counting down.
GTTTGTTAATCAGGGCTGACTGAGGTGCTGTTTTATGTTGTTTAATTACACCTTTTATCACTTCTGTGTGGGCAACTGCTTTTTGGCTGGGTTTTATGTGAATTTTGTGTCCTAATAGTTTCCCATGTGGAATTTTCCCAGTTCTATATTTTCCTACAGGATATTGCCTAATATTGAAACCTAAGAAATCAAATCCGGGTTCCTCTGCTTTGCCGTTATACTCAATAGATTTGAGTGTATGGCAGATTCGAGTTTTTTCAGGTTTAATCTCTAATCCAACAGGCTTTAGCCATTCAGAAATAGCAGTTTTGCACTGTTCAATGATTCCTAAGTCTTTGGATATGACTACAAAATCATCGGCATATCGTATGACCGTGGCAAATGGTTTGTTGTTGGTATTTTGGGGATACATTTTTCCTATTAACCTACCCATCCCCAACAGTGCGATGTTGGCGAGTATTGGACTTATTACCCCTCCCTGGGGTGTCCCTGTTTCTGTATCCTCGAATACACCGTTGTCTAGCACTCCCGCTTTGAGCCATTGTTTCAGGTCTCTTTTTAGGCGGCTTGGACAATGAATTTTGGACAGTAGGTAATCATGGTTCACGGTAAGAGCATTTTGCTATATCAGCATCAAGAACATAATATTGTCCCTTATTTATGGCAATATAAATTCTGCTGATTGCGTCATGGGCTGACCGTCCTGGACGGAACCCGTAGCTTGTGCCTTCAAATCTCGATTCCCATTCAGGTTCGAGAGCCGACTTAACCAAGGCTTGCCTTGCTCTATCTTGGATTGTGGGTATTCCTATTCCAGCTTTTTTCATCCCTACCAGGTTTTGGAATCCAAACCCGTCGCAGTGGTTTTGCTTTGAGGTTTCCCTTAATGTTCTTGACCAGTTCAAACCTTTGTCTCGGAGAGATTACTCTTACTCTATCAACCCCGGCTGTCTTCTTGCCTTGACCCGCTTGGGGGGCGGGTTTATTAAGCTGACTGTTGGGAAGCATGGCTGACCGTGGAACCCGCCCCTACAGTCTCACTGCTAGGAGCCGGGCATAATATGATTTCACCAATAGACGTTGCCACCTTCGTGCCTTAGCATTTTGTCCCGATTTAGCTGCTCGAAATATACTCTTTTGGAGCTTGAAAACTTTCCGTTGAACCTTAGTCCATGGGATGGCCTTCCATGCGTTGCTCGTAGTCTTGATTGGTTTTGGTTTCCCAAACCCTTTCTTTAAACTCGCTATCGCCATTTGTACACCTACTAGGCTCTATTTCTTTACAATCAAACCGTGACCTGTTAGCATATCCCTGTCATTACAACCGGGCTTTGGCTTTTGGTCACATCTCACCCCCTAATAGGCTTGCGCTTACACTTTTTACTACTGACTTTCTCGACCAGATTGTCAGAGCCTAGAAGGGGTTAAAAACGTTCCGCTTATATGGGCATTCCATCTTGAGATTTGTCCTTTCCACCGGGGTACTTCTAAAGGTCTGTGTAGGTATTATGAAGAAACTCCTACTTTTCCCCATACTCTTTTGAGCGCAGCGTATCAACCTGTTTCGCTACCTGATAATTACGATGGTTCAAGCCGGACATTCGGTTTCCCTAATCATGGATGGTTGGCAGTGGTCGCGTATGGTAGTAGGTTCTACTTCACGCCTTCCGTTCCCCGCTTCAATCCTGGGGTTGTGATTCCTGAAATTGGGGGTGGCTATCGCCGTTACCCTGATTTCCTAACTTTTACTTATCCATTTCTGGGCTTCCTATGAGGAATTTGTATAAGTTAGTTCATTTTGACCTTGGGTTCCCTGCCTTGTTTGGTATATCTCTATACCGAACGTTGGGACATATAAACAGTTATAGAGATGGTCAGGAGTGCGTTCCTTATATTCACCCAGGGGCTTGAAGTCTCTACCAGGCGGTTATTTCAGGTATCTCAACCCTATTTCATGCCTGAACGTATCGCACTCATTTACATAATGTAAATACATTATGTAACTTCTAAAATATGAATGCCTACCCTATCATGTCCAGATATTACCCAGAACTAAGTTACCCCCAACAGATAGCTTTACCTACAACCTACGGCTAAGATTTTGGGGGTGAACTGATTATGTTGGTATCGGTTTCTGCTCGGTAATTGTCACCAGTTGAAAAGTTGTTTAGGGGTATCGGGTTGGTTCCGGTAGGAGATAGTTTAGATTAGGCGATCGCACTTTTAATATCAGCCAGATGATAGCCCATAGTTTCCCCTCACCGAGGATTATGAATCAGACCCATAGATAACCCGATAGGCGATCGCTCATAGGTTTACCTATAGGTCTAGTCCACGGAAAGGCGGTCTGATATCTTTGTACATTGATAGGGGTATCTTTGTACGTTGATAGCTTGGGGAATTATCTTCTGCTGTTGTCGTGGTTGATTTGGAAACATATCCTCCCCCCAACCGGAACAAACACTCTTGGGGGTGCGACCGACGTGATAGCAGTCAATGGTGAGGAACGAACCGATAGGCTTGCTATTGACTGCTATCACAAGGGAGTTACCCTATCGGTGTTTGGTTGGGGGGTGGTATGGGTATTTGACAGATTGATTAAGTTGTGTTTATTGATTAACCCGTCAATAATTAAGATTTGTTGCCAAAGGATATGCACCAATCGTCCCGTATACTAAGACTGAATGGAGTGCATATTGAGTGTGACGATACGACTATCGGGTTAAGTGAATTCCCGCGATAGTAGTCAGGATAGGGGTTTAAGTAAAATGCGGATGGCGAGACTCGAACTCGCAAGGCAAAGCCACACGCCCCTCAAACGTGCGCGTATACCAATTCCGCCACATCCGCAGAAGACAACCGATGACTAGGAATGATTTTTCCCATCGGTGTGCTAATTTACCATTGTAGCACCAAACTCCAAAATTGCCAAACTTTTTTTGCCAACAAATTTGGGTAGTATCTTCCACAAATTCCCAAAATAACATATCCTAACTGATTATTGCCCGAACACCACCGAAAATGCGGTTTTCAAAGATCCTGATTGCCAATCGTGGGGAAATTGCCCTACGGATTCTCCGAAGTTGTGAAGAAATGGGGATTGCCACAGTGGCCGTCCACTCCACTGTAGATCGCCATGCCTTGCACGTCCAGTTAGCCGACGAAGCTGTTTGCATAGGCGAACCCAGTAGCAGCAAAAGTTATCTAAACATCCCCAACATCATCTCCGCCGCCCTAACCCGGAACGCCACCGCCATTCATCCTGGCTATGGTTTTTTAGCGGAAAATGCCAGATTTGCGGAAATTTGTGCTGACCACGACATCGCCTTTATCGGTCCAACCCCGGAGGCGATTAGGTCAATGGGAGATAAGTCCACAGCCAAAGAAACCATGCAGCGTTTCGGTGTTCCCACCATTCCCGGTAGTGAAGGCTTAGTCACCAATGACAAAGCTGCCCAAAAAATAGCCCAAAAAATTGGCTATCCAGTAATTATCAAAGCCACCGCCGGGGGAGGAGGTCGGGGAATGCGACTAGTCCGAAGCGCCGAGGAACTCCCGAAACTATTTTCCGCCGCCCAAGGAGAAGCAGAAGCAGCCTTTGGAAACCCAGGCTTATATATCGAGAAATTTATCGAGTGTCCCCGCCATATTGAATTTCAGATTTTAGCCGATGGATTTGGGAATGTGATTCACCTAGGGGAAAGGGACTGTTCAATTCAGCGACGACATCAAAAGCTACTGGAAGAAGCGCCCAGTCCGGCTTTAAATCCTGAACTCCGGCGAAAAATGGGAGAGGCGGCGGTGAAAGCAGCCGCATCAATTAACTATACCGGGGCGGGAACAGTAGAATTTTTACTCGATCGCCATGGGAAGTTCTACTTTATGGAAATGAATACCCGTATCCAGGTAGAACACCCGGTAACAGAAATGATAACGGGGCTAGATTTAATCGCCCAACAGATCCGCATCGCCCAAGGACAAAAATTGCATCTCACCCAAGATCAAATTCAGCTTAGGGGTCATGCGATCGAATGTCGGATTAATGCGGAAGATCCAGATCGCAACTTTAGACCACACCCCGGACGCATCAGCGGCTATCTCCCACCGGGGGGTAATGGGGTCAGGATTGATTCCCATGTGTACACCGATTATGAGATTCCCCCCTATTACGATTCTCTCATTGGTAAGCTAATTGTCTGGGGTCCTGACCGGGCGGCGGCTATAGTAAGGATGAAACGCGCTTTGCGGGAATTTGCTATTACCGGAGTTCCCACAACCATCAGTTTTCATCAGAAAATTATGGAAACCCCGGAGTTTCTCGAGGGTGAGGTTTACACCAATTTTATGGAACAGTGGATGAACAAAAATTTGCCTTCTCGTTAAACAATCATTCTCAGGATTCCCTGTTGTCCCAGTAACAATTCCCGCAGGAGGCTAAAAATACCTACCCAAATCACCGGGGTAATATCCACGCCTCCCAAAGGGGGAATCACTTTGCGGGTGATGGCTAGAAATGGTTCCGTTGGCCAGAAAATCAGATTAAACGGAAACTGATTTAACTCGGCTTGGGGATACCAGGTCAAAACAATGCGGAAAATAAATAATAGGGTCATTCCCGCCAGGAACAAGCCCAGAGTCCAGTCTAAGATGGTAAAAGTTTTCATCGCCTTGAGTTTAAGTTTGTTAACCTTTTCCCATTTTAGGGGTTAGCGAGCACCCTAAATTGGCAGTGGTTGCCAAGTTACAGCCTGTTCAGAAATCATCTGATCACCTCTCAAAGTCCCTCTCCCAGAGAGGGATCCAGATTTAGGGTGAGGGCAATGTATTAAGCGACTGGTGAACAAGCTGTAACTAAAAGGGAGTTTGATGGGCTAATTGACATATTCATGGTTGATGGTATGATAGATGCACATGACATTACATGACATGGCAAATAGTGATAACCATGTTGATGACCTGTGGAACGCGGGGCAAAGCCGATCGCCAAACCGTAAGATCCAATAGTAGAGAAAAAACTGCTATAGGCGGTTTGGTAGGTAGGAAGCCCGGGCTGTAATCTTCGATTCAGCGTCGGGTAGTTTACAATAATAAAAATATAATCTGCACTTGCACTCTAAGGATCTGATTAAGATGACACCTTCATTGATGAATTTCTTCTATAGCTTGCTGGCTGGTCTCCTGATCATTGTCGTCCCCGCAACTGTTGGGTTAATCTTTATTAGCCAGAAGGATAAAATCATCCGTCGTTCTTAGAAACTTGACAGGAGCCGATTTTTAGCTAAATTGGGGTTTATGGGGGCTAGGGGCGATCGCTATTCCCCCCTCCACCCCCAACCGTCGAGAAGCCCGGTTTCTAGGAGAGTTTCCCCTTCCCCAGCGGAGGGTTACTTAGAAACCGGGTTTCTTTTGTCCCCACCCCTGACCCCTCTCCCCAAGAAAGAGAGGGGTTTTAAGTGTCTACCTGTCATTATTCCCTAATCTGAGGAAAGTTAAAGTTGCAATTAAGGATGTTGTCCTGTTTCATGCAGGACTTAATCTGGTATGATGATATGGGGATAAATTCACCATCTAAGACAAAATCATCGGCATTGATTACCACCCCCAAAATTTCCTGAGTTTCCCGCAGACGGATCACTGTATCGTTGGCAAATCCATCATTGTTAAAATCAATGAGTAATTGATAATCTAAGTCCTCTTCTGTTAAGCCACCAGTCAAACCAATTTTATCCCCATGAAACCAATCAAAATCAGTGATAACCGGTGCTTCATTGATATTATGAGTGGCATTTTCGACGCTAATAATAAAGACATTTTGGGGATTTTCTCTAATGTAATCTGCCCAGGCTGGCTTAGAAGCCATTAAACTCAAGGGAGGTAAAACAGTTAGCAGGGCTAGGCTGACTAATTGTGAGATAAGCATCACTCGAATTTGACTCTACAATTAGAATCTACGAGGGTGATTATGTGATTTCTGAATCCTAGGTGATACTATCCCAACTTAGACAGGATTAATAAGATTGGCGGTCTCCTAGAAGTGAAGCCCTAGAATCCTTATTCAGCTAGAGTTACAGGAGATAAAAGACTGATTTTTTTATAGGGATGTAAGAGTAGACGGTTAATAAACTGGTTGATGACATTTGGGTTTTCTCTCATCCGATCGCATAATAGTAGATGACATCTGTTGTGCAATTTTTCCGGCTAGGGTTTGACTGCTGATCTGGTGCTACCTAGTGGGGTATGGAAAAGCCATCAGTCTGGAAATCCAATGTTGATTGATATGTCCTGAATCAAGAACTGATAGGATGAAACAGATAGACGGTTGCTCAATATCTTGGCTGTCGCAACCTGGAAGTTATGCGATTTTTGGGGTTAGCAAACTTTGACAAATTTATCCAGCCTATAATTCAGGGGAGAAATACCATCATGAATACAACCAGCCTATCTCGTAATTCTATCAACCCCTGGGGGGCGATCGCTGCTTTATCCTTGGGTTTAGGGTTTATCAGTCTTCCTTTTGTCCCTCCGGTGGTCGCCCAGGAACAAACGGCGAGAACATTAACGGTCAGTGGTGAAGGTATTGTCACTATTCCGACGACGTTAACTCAGGTACAGCTTGGGGTGGAAGTTCAAGGGAGAACAGCCCAAGAGGTTCAGCAAGAAGCGGCTAGACGTACATCAGCGGTGGTAGAATTGCTGCGATCGCGCAATGTTGAAAAGTTGGAAACGGCGGGAATTCGCCTCAACCCCAACTATAACCATCGTAATAACCAACGAGAGTTAATCGGCTATACTGCGACCAATAGCGTGACTTTTCGCCTCAAAACCGAGGAGGTTGGGAATTTACTTGATCAGGCGGTAAATGCTGGCGCTACCCGCATTGATGGCATTAGTTTTGTGGCGGCTGATGCTGATCTGACCGCCGCCCACAAACAAGCCCTACAGTTGGCGACTCAACAAGCCCAGCAACAGGCTGATACTGTGTTAGATACTTTGAACTTGAACCGCCGGGAAATTGTCAATATTCAGATCAATCATATCAGCAGCCCTGTTCCTAGACCGATGATGCGATCGGATGCTTTAGCGAGCGCCCCAGAGGCTTCAACCCCTGTCATTGGAGGGGAACAAGAGGTTAGGGCTTCGGTGACATTACAAATTCGATATTAAATTAATTCTGATACTATTAGGGGTGAATTTGCTTTAAAATCATTCGCAGGCGATCGTAATCATCTTTGAGCAGGACACTAATAGACCGTCCGGCTTCAATTAACCAACTGCGATCGCAATTTCGCATTTGATATATTTCTCGGATAGTGGCTGCCACCAAAGAGTCTACCGGAGCATTTATGACTTGTAGTAAGGTGGCCAAAAAATCCAGACTTTCGCTAAAATAAACCACCTCTTCCGACTCACACCGATACACAGCTTGATGAATTTGGGGAGGTCGGGGGGGATATATTGGTAAATCTGTCCCCGTTGTGGTGTGGAACCATTTAGCCCCCCGGAGGTTTTCTCAAAGCCGACAATAGCAGCCTTAAATTCTGTTTTCAACATGGCGAAAATTTGGGGCTGCTGTTCCCGCAATTCTTCCAGGGATAAGCCTAAAGCCCTGGCTCTATGTACGGAGTCAATGGGGCTTGTGGTGGCGTGGTAAACTACGCCATAGACGCGATTATTGGACTCCTCATCAATTGCTGTTACCCAACTACCAAAGGGGGGCATTACTGGAAAACTGAGGTCTTCTGGTTCTAAACACTGGGCTAAAAACTCGGAGGTTGATGTTTCGATCACCTCGGCAAAGTGGTTATGGTGGCGGTTGGTGATCTCAAACTGAGGAAAGGGAAGACGCATATTTATTAATGGATAATTGATAATGGATAATTAATGCCCCGGTGGGCTAAGGGCAGGTTTGGCAATATGCTCCCCTAGGAAATTAATGCCCCGGTGGGCTAAGGGCGGGTTTGGCAATATGCTCCCCTAGGAAATTAATTCCCCGGTGGGGTGAGGGCGGGTTTGGTAATATGCTCCCTAGGAAATTAATGCCCCGGTGGGGTGAGGGCGGGTTTGGTAATATGCTCCCCTAGGAAATGTGATTGACTGCGGAACCCGCCCCTACTTTATTGTCGGTGAGGTGAGGCGGGTTTGGCAATATGCTCCCTAGGAAATTAATGCCCCGGTGGGGTGAGGGCGGGTTTGGTAATATGCTCCCCTAGGAAATTAATGCCCCGGTGGGGTGAGGGCGGGTTTGGTAATATGCTCCCTAGGAAATTAATGCCCCGGTGGGGTGAGGCGGGTTCGGTAATATGCTCCCTAGGAAATTAATGCCCCGGTGGGGTGAGGCGGGTTCGGTAATATGCTCCCCTAGGAAATTAATTTCCCGGTGTGGTGAGAGGGCGGGTTTGGCAATATACTCCCTAGGAAATGTGATTGACTGCGGAACCCGCCCCTACTTTATTGTCGGTGGGGTGAGGGCGGGTTTGGCAATATGCTCCCTAGGAAATGTGATTGACTGCGGAACCCGCCCCTACTTTATTGTCGGTGGGGTGAGGGCGGGTTTGGCAATATGCTCCCTAGGAAATGTGATTGACTGCGGAACCCGCCCTACTTTATTGTCGGTGGGGTGAGGGCGGGTTTGGCAATATGCTCCCTAGGAAATGTGATTGACTGCGGAACCCGCCCCTACTTTATTGTCGGTGGGGTGAGGGCGGGTTTGGCAATATGCTCCCTAGGAAATGTGATTGACTGCGGAACCCGCCCCTACTTTATTGTCGGTGGGGTGAGGCGGGTTTGGCAATATGCTCCCTAGGAAATTAATGCCCCGGTGGGGTGAGGCGGGTTTGGCAATATGCTCCCTAGGAAATTAATGCCCCGGTGGGGTGAGGCGGGTTTGGCAATATGCTCCCTAGGAAATTAATGCCCCGGTGGGGTGAGGCGGGTTTGGCAATATGCTCCCTAGGAAATTAATGCCCCGGTGGGGTGAGGCGGGTTTGGTAATATGCTCCCCTAGGAAATTAATTTCCCGGTGTGGGGTGAGGGCGGGTTTGGCAATATGCTCCCTAGGAAATGTGGTTAACTGCGGAACCCGCCCCTACTTTATTGTCGGTGGGGTGAGGCGGGTTTGGCAATATGCTCCCTAGGAAATTAATGCCCCGGTGGGGTGAGGCGGGTTTGGTAATATGCTCCCTAGGAAATTAATTTCCCGGTGTGGTGAGAGGGCGGGTTTGGCAATATGCTCCCTAGGAAATGTGATTGACTGCGGAACCCGCCCCTACTTTATTGTCGGTGAGGTGAGGCGGGTTTGGTAATATGCTCCCTAGGAAATTAATGCCCCGGTGGGGTGAGGGCGGGTTTGGTAATATGCTCCCCTAGGAAATTAATTCCCCGGTGGGGTGAGGGCAGGTTTGGCAATATGCTCCCCTAGGAAATTAATTTCCCGGTGTGGTGAGGGCGGGTTTGGCAATATGCTCCCTAGGAAATGTGATTGACTGCGGAACCCGCCCCTACTTTATTGTCGGTGGGGTGAGGCGGGTTTGGCAATATGCTCCCCTAGGAAATGTGATTAACTGCACAGGCGCGCCCCGACGTTCCTACGACACCCGTAGACGCTGCTGGTTTTATTAACCTAAGCCAACCACTAAATCTGGTTCTGTCTTATGATTTTCTTGAGTGGCTAAATGTCTACAGGGGACTAATTGTGCTAGGTTTGGCGTTATGCGATCGCCTCGATAAATCTCAAGTTTCGCTTCGGTAACTGCTTCAAAAAGTAAGCGTTCTCCGGGAAAGAGAATGTGTTCAAAGTACCATCCGGGGATATTAGAAATTCGGATAATTTCTAATTTAGTGGTGGCATTTTGATAGTAGCACAAAATGATGTCGGAATAGGTTGGGGGTATGGCATCAAAAATTGGTGACATTGGATAAACCTGGTGTAATTCAGAGACGAATAGGCGAGCTACGATTAGGCTAGGTGGTAAGTGTTAAGATATTGTGAATTTTCCCATAATTGATAAAATTGATCAAGGCAGTTTTAGATGTGAGGCAGTGGTTAAGGGGTCTAGCGGATGGGTACTAGAATGTAAAGGTAGTTCTGATCGTGCCAATTACGAGGTCTTGATGTCGATCGCTTTGATTAGGATTGGTAATCCAAATGATACCTGGGGTAATGGAAAGATAATCATTCAACTGATAACGATAAAACCCCTCAAAATGCCAGGAGGAGTCAGTGGGAAGGGTACGCCCCAACCTTCCTGAAGCATCAAGATTGGCTAGATAGGGTTCTCGACCAATAATCACGCCGCCTAGACTGCCTTCATGGAATAAATCAGGTAATGCCACAGTGATAGCATAGTTCCAAATTTGCCCATCAGCGACACCACGAGCCCTAGCGGCGGTATATCCTCCCCAACCTCCGAGGATAACGAGTGGGTGAATACGCCAAGATAATTGCAAGCCATAGGAATGACTAGAAACGCCTGTGGCGACTCCTAGGGGGTTAAGTCCGTTGGTTAATCCCAAGAGGGAATTAGCTATCCCAGTACCGGTGTAGCCGTTAAAGGCATTACGATTAACTTCTCCGGTGGTGCGATTAAAAACAGGGCCATTGTTCTGACCATTATCAAAGCCAAAGTTTCCGGGGGTGAAATAACTATGGTTATAAGTTAAGGCAAATTGTAGGTTATCTGTGGGGGTAACAGTCAATTGTGCCAGAATGGAAAAATCGCCGTTAAATAAACCTTGTGATGGTTGTGCATTGGTGGCGGTGGGGGTGAGATATCCGACGGATAGGGATGTGGGACCGAAGATGCTGGCTAAACTGTGATCGCGAAATTCATAATTGATACCAATTCCAGCCCCTCCGCCAAGTCGGTAGATGGGGTTACGTTGACCAAAGGCGCTTAAACTGCCTTTTCCGCCGTCGTAGTCATCAATATAGGGGTTGAGGGTAGGAACAAAATCATCCCAGGTGACTCCTTTGGCGGCGAGGGTGAAATAAAGGCGATCGCTAACGGGGAATTGATAGAATAGGCGTTCTAGCTTAATTTGATTTTCTGTATCACCGACAATGTTAAAGGTTTGGGTTCCCTCCCCGATCACTCCTCCGTTAAAGCTGGAGGCGTTACCGCTTACAAGGCGGGTAAATAGCAGGTCTTGTCCGGTAAAACTGGTGTTAAAGTCGAGACGGATACGATTTTGGAATACGGTTTGATCGGTTCCGGTGTCTTCTCCAAAAGCATCAGTGAGGGCAAAAATTGCCTCTCCCCGCAGTTGAGTAGTGAGGGAAAACTGATTATTCTCGATTTGGTCGAGATAGGTGTTTATGCGACGAATGTCCTGTCGTAATAGGCTTAATTCGGCGGCAAATTCTTCTTGGAGACGTTTAACGGCGAGTAATTCTCCCTGGGTCATGCGATCGCCAGTTTCGGCGGCGATGATTTCTGTAATGCGATCGAGACAAGTATTGACTCCGGCCGCAAATTCATAGCGACTTAGGGCCCTATTGCCGCGAAAGGTTCCGTCGGGATAACCTGCTATGCAGCCAAATCTTTCTACTAAGGATTGTAAGGCTTGAAAAGCCCAGTCTGTGGGTTGAACGTCACTAAGTTGGGAAACGGAGGTAACTTGAGATTGTTGGGGCGTTTTTTTGCCTTCCTGGCTGTAACGTTGGAGTTGTTCCCAGGTGTCTGAGGTGGGGTCGTCTGGGCTGGCGATCGCTGTTGATGGTAATATTGTCCCCATGATCTGGAGAACCATAATAGAAAACCACAGGTGTCTAAAGCTGTTGCCGTTCATGATTAAATTGGTGATCAAGTTTTAAGGCAGGTTAAATTAGGGCAGGTATTTTTGAACGACGACCCAACCGCTGAGGGAGACGATCGCAAAACTCAAGAATAGAATAACATTGGTAGTAATGTGAAGCGATCGCGCCCAAGATTTTTCTGGGTTAATTTGGTGGGCACTCCAGGCGGAAAGCAAGACTAAAGCCACGACGGTCAAACCAGCCGGAAGATGCACAGAGTGTCCTAGGTTTCCATAGTGACCAATAGTTCCGATGATGCCCACAGTTAACAACAATAGAACTAAAATGACCATAATCATACCGATCGCATAATGAAGCGGTCGCAACCACAGAGGACGGGAAGCGTTTTGCTGGCGACAGATGAACATCCAACCTCCTGTCATTGCTAAGATCAGATAAGCGGTGATGGAAAGACCCATAGACCAGGCGGCGATTTTCCATAACCACAAAAACGAAGGCAGATCCATAGTTATCCTTGGCCTAAAATTCACAAAGACGGCGATCGCTGGTTTCTAAATCCTGGTTAGTGCGTAAATAATCCCGTATCCAATCACAGGCATATTCTAGGGTATTGAGACCCAAAATATTGTCAATTTGCCAGAGGGTGATCGTGCCATTAGCCCCCCCATTAGCCAGAATTTGGTCATCAGGGCTAAATTCTACGGTTCTGACCATGCCACAGTTTCCCCCCAAATGAACTAGGCTATCACCATAGCGACTCCAGACCCTGACGGTTTGATCCTCACTAGCAGAAGCCAGGTATTGTCCATTATTGCTAAAGGCTACTTGAATCACGATACCCTGATGACCTGATAGGGTGTGGTCAAGGTTGTAAGTTTGTGCGGTGGGGTCCCACAGCCACAATTTGACAGTGCGATCGCGACTTCCAGAGGCGATCAGATCACCATCAGGGCTAAACAACACAGACCAGACGCCATCTTTATGACCATTTAGCCCAGAATACAATCTACCATCTAAACCCCAGAGTTTGAGCATATTATCATGGGAACTAGACACCATCATCTCACCATCAGAACGAATATCAACCCCCCAAACCGCCCCGGTATGTCCGCTGAAAACCTGGAGAATATTGCCATATTTGTCCCACATTTTTAGGGTATTATCCCAACTCGCTGTCACCAGTTTTTGGCTATCTGGCGTAAATTGCAGCCCCCAAACACTGGCTTGATGGTCCGTGAAGTTACGGTGGACGGAATTAGATGCCAAGTTCCATAGTTTCACAGTACCATCATGGGAACTGGAGGCTAACCATTCTCCATTAGGACTAAAGGCGAGTTGGTTGACTCTGGTGATATGACCTGTCAAGGTGGCTAGGGGGTTTCCCATGAAGTCCCATAACTTGATGGTTTGGTCACTAGAAGCAGAAGCCATGACCCCAGAGGTGGCATTAAACACAATATCCCAAATTTCTCCCTCATGAGCCGGAAAGTTGGTCATCAGGGGATGATGGGTTTTCCACAGTCGTAAAGTCCGATCCCAAGACCCAGAAACTAGGGTTTGGCTATCGGGACTAAAGGAGACAGCATCAACTTCGCCCTGGTGACTGCGAAATACTTCCCGGGGGTAGTACAGTTGATCTATGGGGCTTTTTTTCCACAATCGCACGGTTTGGTCGCGACTCCCAGAGGCGATAAATTGGCGGTCTGGACTAAAGGCAATAGCCCAAACTTCATCATCATGGTCTTTGATGGTTTGGAGGATTTCTCCCTTGGTATTGCTAATTTTTATGGTGCGATCGCGACTAGCTGAAACCAGTTGATCATAGTCGGGACTAAAGGCGATCTTCATCACTTCCCCTTCATGATGGGGCAAGGTTTTTAAGGGGGAACCATTGGATTTAAAAAGTTCGATAATTCCTGATTCTCCACCAACGGCGATCGTTTCACCATCAGGACTAAAGGCGATCGCCCGCCGTGGGATTCCATCATTGGTTAGGGTGGTGAGTAATTCTCCGTTAATTTTCCACAGTTTGGCACTGCCATCAAGACTAACTGAGGCGATCATTTTACCATCAGGACTAAAGACGACGTACATCACAGGTTGTTGGTGTGCCTCCCAGGAATATTCGAGGGTGGGGGGAGTTGGTTTGACATTCCAAACTTGCACATTTCCATCCCTCACCCCAACGGCTATTTGGTGATTATCCGGGCTGAAATTAATGGCGATCGTTTCATCAGCAAAGCTGCTTATATTAGCCCAAAGTTCACCATCTGGCTGCCACAGTTTCACCGTTTTATCCTGACCCACAGAAGCAATTAATCTGCCATCAGGACTGAAACTAATATTATTAATAGAACCCCTATGTCCAGAAAAGCGGTTAAACTCTTGAACACTATAGGCTGTTTGTGATAGCACCGACTCAACCTGAGCCTTGATTGAGGAGTCAGACCAGACCAGGTGGTTTAGAGATTTTTGGGCTTTAATAGCTTGTAACAGTGCCTCTAAAGGACGGTTGAGGGCGAGGAAGGCTTCTGAGGATTGCGTGAGGGCGTGAATTTCGCTAATCTTAGCTTGTCGATATTGCCAAAATGTCGATAAACCCAGAATTAATGTAATCGCAAAACCTCCACTAACTGCCCCTAAAAGTAATCTTTGCAGTCTGGTCATTTTTTGCTGGGCTACCAGTTGCAATTCTATAGTTTTGGCACGCTCAATTTCTAGGGTTTTTTTGACTTCTAAGGCTTCTAATTCCGTCGAAGCTGACAAAAATTGATAGTCGTCATCACTGAGGCTTTTCTGATGAGACCAATGTTGAGCCTCTTGCAAGGCTTGACCTCTTAATAAACGAGAAATATCTGTTTTTCCTGATTGTATCCAGGCTTCAAATGCTTGAGAATAGGGTCTTAACACCATTAATTGCTCTCGCACCCATTCACGATTAAATATAGCTTGATATATGCGGTTTTTGACTAGGATATTGCCCTGTTCTTCTAGGACTAATCCTGATAACAATAGTTCTATTTGTTCTCGACTATCATCAGCCTTGATATGATGATTATCTAATACCTGTTGATAGATACTCAGTAAGCGTCCGACAAATCGCTGATTATAGAGGATACGATTACGAATAGTTCGCAGGTGTTCCGGTTCGTCTTGAGATTCCCAACGGTCGATAATGTACCGATAGACAATCGACTCAACCCAAAATACCTCTAATCCTTTTAAGAGAGAATGGGCTTCGGTTTCGGTTCCCATAGTCATCATTAATCTACAGATTTTTTGAGTTAAAAATGGTTGTCCGTCTGTCCATTTAATAATTTCTCTAATTAGGGTTTTTCCACAACCAAATTTAGCCTCTAAACCTTGGGCTAAAGGTTCGGCTTCTTCTGGGGTAAATCCTGAGAGTTTGATGGCTGTACCAATATTAAAAGGGGTGCGAGTGCGATCGCGAATTAAATCCCCAGGAGTAGCTACCCCTAACAAAACAAATGTCAGGCGATTATATTCGGGGTTAGTCGCCCGTTGATTATAGCAAAAGCGAATAAATGCAAAGAAATCATCCGTCGGAAAATTCAGGCTCAATAAATTGTCTATTTCATCAATAAAAATCACGATTTTTTGGCAGGAAATATTCGCCAAAATTCCCTGATGAACAAACTGTTCTAGTCGCTGAATTAAGGATAAATCATCATGGTCTTTCCACCATTGTTTATAATCAAACTTATTCTTTAATTTTAAACTAAGCCACAGATTAACAATTACTCCCTTATACCATTGTTGAGGGTTAATGATTTCCCCGCCCACCTGAGTCATATCTAGGCTTATACAGATAAATTCATCTTGTTGTAAGCGGTGCATAGTCCGCACCATTAAAGATGATTTCCCCATCTGGCGCGCATTGAAAATATAACAAAATTCCCCCCCTTTTAAAGCCTGATAAAGTTCGGCATCTGCATGGCGTTCTACATAACTAATATGACCCGTTGGTAAACTTCCACCAACTTGATAAATAGATGTACTCATAAATCATAAAACCTCGCTTTTTTAAAACTAAAAATTAGCTGTTTTTTGAAATCAATAAATGTCATTATTCATTTTTTCAGTAAATAGGAAGCTACCATCAGGTAAAACTAATCATCCTACTGGTCGCCCTATGGTGGTTGGGATAGCAGGATCGATTAAAAATCGAGTTAAAAAGTCTTGGTAGTATCCTTCCGGGCAACCATTGCTATTGAAGGGAATAAAAAGCAGTTTATAACCTATTCCCTCATTCCGATTACAACTACCACGAAACTGTCTGCTACCCCCTCCCCTTAGAGTCTTCTAGCAGTCTAATTCGGTTTTGGCGGGTTTCTGTGGCTAATACTTCCCCCGAGGGAGTCAAAGCCAGCCGCCGGTCCGGGTTGGGATGCACTATTGCTATGGAATCGCGCGGTCCGGGTCTTTTAGGCTAATTATGATGGGTCCTGGTGTGAAGTTGGTTTTTGCTTGTTCATTGGGGAGGCTTTCAGTTTCTGAAATTCAATCAGGCTAAATAAACACAAAATCTAGACTAAACTTAATGACAACATCGGTGATTTGTTATACAAAAACAGCTATTGCCATTATATCAAAATTGGGGGAGTCAGTCACTAATTTAAAGGCTGATGGTTAGGTTTTTAGTGGTTATGCGATCGCGTCCTTGATTTTTGGATTGATATAATGCTTCATCAGCCGCTTGCATTAAGTAAAAGTGGTTGATGTGGGTTTTGGGAATTATACTAGCTACTCCCATGCTAAGGGTAATAATTTTATCTGCACATAAGGATTTTTCATGCACTATCTTCAAGAGTTTAATATTTTTGCGAATGATTTGCGCTAAATTTAAGGCTTGCGTTGATGTGGTTTCTGGTAAAATAATCGCTAATTCTTCGCCCCCATAACGCGCTACTATATCCGTGGGATGATGAAGACTAGATTCCATAACTTTCGCTACTTTTTGTAAGCACTGATCCCCGGCAATATGTCCATAGGTATCATTATAGAGCTTAAAGCAGTCAATATCACACAAAATCAGAGAAATAACCTCCCCTCTCTGACTATGTTTTTGCCATTGTTTTTCTAAGTAAGAAAACAGAAAACGACGATTGGGAATTTGAGTTAAATCATCTATATTAGCTATTTTCTCCAGTTGCTGATTTATCGATTCTAATTCATGGAGCCGAGAATATTGATTAAAGATTCCTTTTTCATGGAGGTATTTAAAATACTGGCGATAGAGTTGACAACTGACGATCGCTTGATTTCCTTCTAGCTTGACCAACCCCAAACTTTCTAATTTATAAGCAGCAATGGGTTCCACCGTAATTTCTTCATTGGACATCACAATTGCCTGCAAAATTTGTAATAGTTCCGGTTGCTCTTTAAGAATTGCTAATTGTTCGCACAGGTGTTGATTATAAATGCCTCCTTGTGTATAGGCTTCGCTGAGGATTTTTTGGAGGCGATCGCCCATGCTTTTATGGTCATTATTATCGGTCACTACCAGATGATATAAAGCTAACCTAACTAAGTAGGGATGGCCTCCCACCATATCCATTAAATCCGTGACTAAATTGCCATCATCATCCTCTATTTCATGACGTTTGGCTAAATCTTTAACCTGTTCAGGAGTAAAAAATGGCAGTCGGATCGGGAGTCCCACATTAAAGGGAGATTGATTTAATTTTAGGGGAATATAAACCTCCGTTGAATGTACCATAACTAATCGCAATTTTTGCATTTCTTCCGATTGTCTAGCTTCCTCATGCCAAGACCGCAACATCGGCAAAAACTCCCCCGCTACTTGGGGATACTCAAACAGATAGTTAACTTCATTAATGGTTATGATCAGAGGTGCATCGATTAAATCTAGCAAGTATTTTAGATAAATTGTACAGCTAACTTTACTGCCGATATCCTCATCCCAATAGTCATCTAACCTAGATGGTAAATTTAGGCAATGACCGACAATGGCACAAAACCACCGCAGAAAACGATTCAGATCTGATAACATTGAGGCTTCAGTTTGTCTCAAATCTAAATTGACTACATGATAATTGTTTTGTTTACCATAAGCTAAAATTCTTTGCAACAGAGAACTTTTCCCCATTTTCCTAGGGGCACGAATACGGATCACACTTCCCGGTTTCTGTATTTCTCGGTAGGCTAGTTCTTCAATAGGTGGGCGATCGATGTAAAAAGGTGAGTTGAGAGGTACTGGATCATTAGGATATTCAAATTCCATACCTAAAATATGTGCGGGTTCGCCGTTCATAGTAATTATCATAATATATACTAAGGTATTTGGTGTTTGTCATGTATAAACAGTTTTACCCAAAAAACTCTGGTTGCATCATCAGCCATATATTGTCATTTATACTGGTACAATGGTAACTATCAGTAACTCCGGGGTTAGTTTGGGTTGCCAGATCTTTCCTGTTAACTATGACTCAAGAGAAGGTGAGAATGTTATGAACTACAGACCCTTTAATATTCTCCTGGTAACAAATGATGATGCTTATGAAGTTCAACTACGACAGTTGCTACAATTTATGCGATCGCTTTCTGTTAAATTAGAGCGATACTCCCCTACCTTAGAGCCTTTCGAGCAGACTTTCCCTGAATATCATCTTTACCTTATTGATTATACTACATATTGGCTTCGAGATTGGATTGATCGGGTACTACCTACCCCAGTTATTGCCTTAGTGGACAACTCAGAAGCGGGTCTAGCTGCTTTGAATATGGGTGCCACAGATTATCTGCCCATAAATAGACTTATTCTTGAGGAAATAGAGCGATCGCTCAGATTAAGTTTAGCTTTGGGTCAAGCCCATAATCATCAGACAATTTCCTCAGATCCTAATCACCGTACCCCCAATTTATATGAAGACAAATTATTTATAGAGACCATCATTAATAGTTTTCCAAAACTCATATATATTTATGAACCCAAAAACTTACAAAATGTTTATGTAAATAACCAAATTATTAACATCCTAGGTTTTTCTCCAGAAGATTTACAAAAGCTGGGCGATCGCTTTTTCTGGGAGCAGATTCACCCCGATGATTTACCTATATTAGAAACCATATTAGAGCAAGTCTCTGCCTTATCAGAGGGAGAAGTTTTAGATATTGAATACCGGATGCGCCATAAAAATGGCTCCTATCGCTGGTTGCGAGCCCAGGAAGTGCCATTTACCAAAGATGCCAATGGTCTGGCTGTACAAGTCTTAGGAACCGCCCAAGATATTACTTCCCACAAACTCATAGAATCCCAACTTCAAGAAAGCGAAGCTCGTTTACAAGTAATTTTTAATAGTATTTCTGATAGTATTTTAATGGTAGATTGCCAAGGAATAGTTCATGCAGTCAATCCCGCTGGATTAAATTTATTTGGACGCACTTCCGAAGAGTTAATTAACCATGAGTTAGGACTACCAATAACTGTGGGAGATGTAGCACAATTGGGAATTCTTAACCCAGAACGGGGACTGGTCATGGTAGAAATGACTGTCGCTGAAACTGAGTGGTTACAAAGACCATTTTATGTAGTTTGTTTTCGCGATATTACAGAGCGCTGTAAAACCCAAGAAGCTCTACAGGAAAGTGAAGAGAGATTTAGCCAAGTAGTTAATCATATTCAAGATGTTTTCTGGCTTACCAGTCCTAGGGGAGACAAATTGTTTTATATCAGTCCAGCCTATGAAAAAATTTGGGGTCGTAGTTGTCAGGCTGTTTATGATGATCCCGGCTCCTGGTTAGAAGCCGTACATCCTGATGATTTACAGTCAGTAATCGTCAATTTTTCCTATCAAGAATATGCTCAATCTAGGTTTATAGAATATCGCATATTTAAGCCTGATGGTGATATGCTGTGGATTTGCGATCGCGCTTTCCCTATTAAAAATGAGCGAGGCGATGTAGTCAGAGTTGCTCGCATTGCTGAAGATATTACTAACCGCAAAAAAACCGAAGAACACCTACGCCAACAGGCAGAAAGAGAGCATCTTCTGTATCAACTAACTCTCCATATTAGTCAATCTCTCAATCTTGATGATATTCTGCAAAATACAGTTAATGAATTGCGTCACTTACTTGACTTAGATAGGGTGTTAATTCTCCGCTGTCATGACCAAAATTTAGCCACTGTTACCCATGAGTCAATTGTGCCAGGAATCGACACAATTCTGGGCTGTAAATATCAGGATTATTTGTATAATCATGGCCAACAAAATGACCAAAAAGAACCATTAATTATCTATGATAATGATGCTAATCTCAGAGCATTTTCTCCTCAGCATTATTCCTTTAATCTGCAAGCAAAATCTCGGATTTCTGTGCCAATTTATCAGGGAGATAATTTATGGGGGCTATTAATTGTCCATCATGTAGCACATCTGCGAAACTGGGAAAATTGGGAAATTCAGCTTCTTAAACAATTAGCAACTCAACTGGCGATCGCTATTTACCAAGCCGAACTATATCATCAGTTACAAGTAGAATTAAATGACCGAACTCAAGCAGAGGAAGCCTTGCGAGAAAGCCTAGTCAGAGAAATGGCAATTACCCAACTGATTCAACAGATTAGTCAAACCTTAGAACTAGATCAGATTTTTGACAATACTACCAAAGACGTACAACAAATTTTAGACTGTGATAGTGTGGTCATTCATAAATTTAAAAACCCTGACAATTACTACCACCATTTATTATTACCAGATTTGCGAATCATATCCGCAAAACACAACCAAGAATCTCCCCATATTAAACTCGTAGTCAAGCATCTTAAATCAGGTCAGGTTGTCATGGCTGATAGTCACCAAGATAGTAGTATTTCGGAAAGTCAGATTAAACTATTAAAAAGTCTCAATATTCAAGCATATCTAGGAGTTCCTGTTTATGTAGGTGAAACCCTGTGGGGTATATTAGCCACCTACCAAAAAGAATCCCGTAAATGGCTCCACCATGAAGTAAAATTACTAACCCAAATTGCTCGACAGTTGGGAGTAGCTATCTACCAAGCCGAACTATTTACCCAACTTCAACAAGCCAAAGAAGCCGCCGACACCGCCAACCGAGCTAAAAGCGAATTTTTAGCCAATATGAGTCATGAACTCCGTACCCCTTTAAATGCTATTCTGGGTTTTACCCAACTTTTAGGGCAAAATTACGGTCTTACTTCCCAACAACAAGAGTATCTACAAATCATCCAACAATCAGGAAAATATCTATTATCCCTAATTAATGAAGTCCTAGATTTATCTAAAATAGAAGCCGGAGCAGTAACCTTAAATCCTACCAATTTTAACCTGATAACTTTACTAAAGCGGATTAATACCATGCTCCAAATTAAGGCGAGTTCTAAGAATTTAGTGATGAATATACAGTTACAGCAAGATATTCCTGATTATGTCCAAACTGATGAGTCAAAACTTAGGCAAGTTTTAGTCAATTTACTAGATAATGCCATCAAGTTTACTGATGCTGGTTCTGTCACCCTGCGGGTATCATTTGTTAGCTCTGTTAGCCAACTTTATTTTGAGGTAGAAGATACCGGACCTGGTATTACTCCCGACGAACAAGAACGCTTATTTAAACCATTTGTACAAACCGACGTGGGTCGCAGACATCAACAAGGTACTGGTTTGGGTTTAGCAATTTCTCAGCAATATGTTAGTTTAATGGGTGGAAAAATTACCATTGTTAGTGTGGTAGATGGGGGGGCAAAATTTATGTTTAATATCCCCGTTGAAGTCATCAAATCTGAAAATATTGACATCGAATATCTCCCGGAAGAAGAATTAACTCTTGATGACATTAGCTGCATTAATATGGCTCCCAATCAACCTAATTATCGGATTCTTTTAGTGGAAGATAATTTTAATCATCGCCAACTATTAGTTAATATTTTAACTCCCTTGGGTTTTCAAGTCCAAGAAGCCGAAAATGGTCAACAGGCTTGCGATTTATGGCAACTATGGCATCCACATCTAATTTTAATGGATATGAGAATGCCGGTTATGGATGGTTATCAAGCTACCCAGAAGATTCGACAAACTCCAGAGGGTCGGTCTACCATCATTATTGCGATTACCGCTCATGCTTTTGAGTCTGAGCGAGCCTCAATTCTGGCTACAGGCTGTAACGACTTAATCCACAAACCTTTTAATATTAAAACTCTTCTTGATTGCATTAGTGCCAATCTTGGGGTAAACTACATTTATGGCAAATCTATTTCTAACTCTTCTTCCTCATCCTCCTTGGGGCCACCTCGTTTAACTACAAAGGATATTGATATTTTAGACTATGAATGGATTAAACAATTCTATCGAGCAGCTATGGCAGCCAGGGAATCTCAACTTAGGGGCTTAATTGCTCAAATCCCTCCCGAACATACGGTAATTATTGAAGGTTTAAATTGGTATGTTAATCATCTTTTATTTGACCAAATTATTGATTTAATGGAGCCATACAACCATGGATAATTTAGCAGTTAATAAAAACAAAGGAGATATTTTAATTGTCGATGATAAACCCGAAAATTTACAGTTTTTATTTACCATGTTAACCGAGAATGGCTACGATGTCCGGCGGGTGATTAATGGTAAACAAGCCATAAATGTAGCTTTATTTGAACCGCCAGATCTGATTTTACTTGATATCATGATGCCTAATTTAAACGGCTATGATGTTTGCAAAATCCTCAAAGAAAAATCAGAAACTAAGGATATTCCTATCATTTTTTTAAGTGCGCTTAAAGATGTATCCGAAAAAGTTAAAGGCTTTAATGTGGGAGGGGTTGATTATATTTCTAAGCCTTTTGAATTACTGGAAATTTTGGCGAGGGTTGAGAACCAACTTACTATTGTTCGCCAGAAGCGACAACTAGCGGAACAAAATGCACGCCTAGAACAACTAAATCAACAACTACTCAGATCTAATCAGGAACTTGAACAATTTGCTTCTGTGGTCTCCCATGACCTACAGCAACCGCTGACTAGCTTAAAGGCTTTTGCTCAGTTACTCCAGATAGAATGTTCTGATCAATTGAAAGAAAAACCGAGAGAATATGTTAATCATATTATTAATGCGTCAATTCGGATGCAAAGGATGATTCAAGATTTATTAATTTACTGTGGCTGTGATACACATTCTCCAGCTTTAGAATTAATTGATTGTAACCAAGTTTTAGCGCAGATACTTGTGGATTTAAGATTAGAAATAGAAAAAAATAACGCCCAGATTAAATATAATAATTTGCCCCAAATTAAAGCTAATAATATTCATTTGACTGAGGTGTTTCAAAATCTCATTAGTAATGCCATTAAATATCGTTCTGATGATTTGGCACCATTAATCAATATCTCCTGTCAAGAAACAGACACTAACTGGATATTTTGCTGTGCTGATAATGGTATTGGTATTGACTCCCAAGAGTTTGAGAATATCTTTAAAATCTTTACCCGTCTACATACTTTCAAAAAGTATCCGGGTACAGGTATAGGCTTATCTATCTGCAAAAAAATCATTGAAAGCTATGGGGGCAAAATTTGGTTAGAGTCTAACCCCGGACTAGGAACACAATTTTACTTTACTTTTCCCAAATTTAAATAAATAGTTTAATTTTGTTAAGAAAATTGGGTTATTGCAACTACCCTATTGACAGGAAAACCTAGCCTGTGCCAGAATCGACATATTAGAGAACTTAGGTTTTATAGCCCAAAAACAATCTAAAGTCTTTATTAAGAAATTAGGTTTTTTTAAAATTTTAGGCTAGTCAAAATGGCTTAATACCTAATAGCGCCACAAATAATTTGCCCAAAGTTGGCGGAGTCGGCAGCTTTGTTGAAGAAAATTTGTATATGGCAGTCCCCTCGGCCATACTTATGTATGTATCTGTAAAGTGCTTTGGCGTTAAACTGTAATAATGCTATGGATTTTGGGAATACTATATATGTTATGGATTGTCAAATTTATGAAAGGCGCAAGGTGTTGAGTAAAATGCCAACAATCCGATAAAAATCTAGGTTTATGGACATCGCCATTTAAGTTTTTCCGCGATACTCAAAATCTGGATTTTTAGGTAATTCGTAGATTTTGAGCAGGGTGACTTATGAATGAGTTAATGGAAGACCGAGGGAAAATTTTATGGATTGCAGGAGATGTGGTAAATGATGATCATAGTTTACCACAAAATATCTTACAAAATCATGGATATGAAGTTAATCTAGTAATGGGATTAAAACTAGCTTATCATGCAATTCAATCATGGCCATTAAATTTAATTTTGTTAGATAGCAAATTACACGATGGAGATAGCTATGAGTTATGTAATTGGCTGAAATCGAAATCAAAATTTCAAAAAATACCAGTTATTATCATGGAAAGTAGGGGTGATTTGTTGAATAAGCATACGGTTTTTGATGTAGGTGCTGCGGATTATATAACCCAACCTTTCCATGAACAAGAAATGCTCAAACGCATAGAATATCAAATTACTCTACAGCGACAGCAACACCAAATTAAAGAACAGGATTTAGGCTTAACTTGGGAAAGTCATAAATCGGAAATAGCTAAATTAGCTTTAGAAAAACAACGAGCCTTATTAAGGATGGTAATTGATGCTAACCCCAATATAATTTTTATTAAAGATTGGGACGGAAGGTTGACTTTAGCTAATCGTGCCATGGCGAATTTATATGGAACTACTGTAGATAATATGATGGGAAAAACCCATGCAGACTTGAATCATAAGCAGTATCAAAATGATTATATTTTGGCAAGCGATCGCGAAATTATGACTTCAGGTAAACCGCGACTAATTGCTGCGGAACCGGTGAGATTAAAAAATGGAGTAGTTCGTTGGTTTCAGACTAATAAAATACCCTTAATTGGTAACGATGGTCAAACCCCATATTTATTGGTAGTTTCCACAGATATCACGGAACGTCAGGAAGCAGAACAAGAATTATGGAGTCATGCGGAACGGGAAAGAATGTTAAGAGCAATTGTCCAAAGCATTCATGAATGTCTAGATTTAGAACAAGTTTTAGAATGTACTGTTAATCAAATCCGGGAATTTCTAGTTAGCGATCGCGCCTTAATTTATCGTTTGGAAAATGATGGCAATTATCGGGTAGTTATGGAGTCAGTATCTCCCCCTTGGCAACCTTTGTTAGGGACGGCAATTAACTACTCTGGTTTATCGGAAGTTATCACGGATATGGGTGCTGCTAATTATATCAAAATTTGGTCGATGTCTAATGTTGATAAAGCTAATATTCCCGTTAATTTACGCGATAAATTAGAAGATTTACAAGTTAAGTCTAAGCTGATTTTACCGATTATTCATCGCCACCCAGATTTGCCATCAGGGCGAACTGAATATCCCCATTGTTTATGGGGTTTACTGGTAATCCATCAGTGCGATAATACCCGAGGTTGGCAACCAGAAGAAATCGAAGCGTTGCGGTCTCTGGCTACTCCGATTGCTGTAGCCATTCAACAGGGAGAATTACACGCGAAACTCCAAACAGTAAATCAAGAATTAGAACGCCTAGCCAGCCTAGACGGACTAACTGGAGTAGCGAATCGGCGACAGTTTGATATTCACTTAAAACGGGAATGGCAAAGATTATTAAGGGAACCTGAACCGATATCTGTGATTATGTGTGATGTAGACTTTTTTAAAGCCTATAACGACACCTACGGCCACCAGGTGGGGGATGAATGCCTCAAACAGATTGCGAAAATCTTAGAAAATTGTGCCCAACGTTCTACGGATCTTGCTAGTCGCTATGGTGGTGAAGAATTTGTGATAGTATTGCCCAATACTGGGATTAAGGGCGCACTACAAGTAGCTGATAGAATTCAACATCAAATGAGAGCCCTAGAAATTGAACATAAAAAATCGGAGGTTTCCGACTATGTAACTCTTTCTTTGGGGGTGGCTTGTGAAGTGCCGAGTAATGCTCGCAGTCCAGAATCATTAATTAAACTAGCTGATGCAGCGCTTTATGAAGCCAAAAGTAAAGGCCGTAATTGCGTCATTGCTAATGTTGAGACAATTTAAGAAAAACCAAGCCACTGTAAAGCTGAAAGGCTGAGTCCCAGGGGGTCTCGGACTTGCGATCTAAATCAATATAAGATTTAATCCGGCTGAGGAGTTGTGTATAATCTAAGACGGTTTCAGCAAAAGGGGTAAATTCTGAGGAGACTGGTATATTTTTCAGGTTTTGATTTAACCTATCTAATAAACTATTCCACTGAAGACGTGCGGTTTGTTGATGATCAACTTTTTCTAACTTAATAGCCTGATTAAAATCATAAGTGACATCACAAAACCTGATGATGGAATTACGACCAGGTAAATGCAGATCATAGATTTTTGCATAGTCCTGGGTAACTTCTTTGTGGCGAAAGCGATCGCCTCTACTGCGGCGAGGATCATAATCCATAGTTTCGGCAAATAAAGGTAATAAACCTTCGACTCGCTGGCTAACTTCGGACCAATTCAAATTTAACATTCCCAGGCGATCGCTTTCATCCAAACAAACCACGCCCAATTGTGGCTGAAGAGATTGCACATAACAGACCCGAAAGACGTGCAATTTTTCCAGGTCAGTTAAAGACACCCAAAACACGGGAATATTAGCCGATCGCATTTCTTGACCATAGACCGCCAACTCTCCCATTTCTCCGGTCTTATAAAGTCGCCATCCCCTACTTTGTAACTGCATCCGAGCGCTATAGGCATCAGTTTTAAGAATCCGTGCTAGAATCTTAGCGGCTTCTGGCTTATATTCTGAGGGAATGGGTTCTAATATCAATACTCCCGGTTCACAATTGCGGGGATTAGCCTTAGCATCTGCGATCGCATTTTGGCGGCGTTGTTGTTCAATAGTTTCTAAGCGCTTGACCCCCTGACGCGCCTGGTCTATAACTTTAGGATTGGTGGTAGTTTTGAGTAATTTTCGATAAACCTTTTCAGCGGACGCTAATTTATCGGTCGCCTCATACCAGCGTCCGACATAAAACTGCACCCAAGGATTTGGGGGCGATTCCTTTTGTAATTTTTTAAGTAATTTCGCCGCCCCTCGATAGTCTTGACTCTCCAAGGCGGCGACGACTTGATCAATTTCTTTCATATTAGGAAAAAACCCCTACCCCCGGTCATGGTGGGAATAGGGGAATGAATTAATTGTCAACGCTCAACGGTCAACTGTCAACTATTAACTCCGACCCAAGTTTGCCAAGTTTGCGCGACAGCCATAGTCATGTCATGGGTAGCGGGGAGACTATCAACGACCATACCTGCACAGAGTAGCATCAGATACAGAATCGAATACTTGAATAGCGATCGCGCCACATCACGGTTGTGGGGAGTTTGGAGTAATTCCCAAGCCTTCTGGAGAAAAATAGCCCCCAATACTAAAGCGATCGCCCCATAAACCCAGCCACTGGTATGGAGTGGATAAACCAATAACAGACTGGTAGGAATCAAAATCAGACTATAAACCCAAATTTGTTGGGCTGTGAGTTCATCTCCTTCAATAACTGGAAGCATAGGGACACCCACATCCTGATATTCATCGCGGATCATAATAGCCAGAGCCCAAAAATGGGGAGGGGTCCATAAAAAGATAATCACAAACAGCAACACCGCGGCCCAACTCAAATCGCCGGTTACTGCTGCCCATCCTACCAGGGGAGGGATAGCCCCGGCTGCGCCGCCAATGACAATATTTTGGGTACTGTGGCGCTTCAGCCAGTGGGTGTAAATTGCCACATAGAAGACAATACCGGACATAGCCAATAAAGCAGCCAGGAGGTTAGCAAACACAGTTAGGAGGGTAAAAGAAGCAATAGCTAAGGCGATCGCAAAAATCATGGCATCGCGAGGCTTTACCCGTCCCGAAGGAATAGGCCGCCAGCGGGTGCGTTCCATAATATAGTCAATATCACTATCGTAAAGACAGTTAATGGTATTAGCAGCCCCAGAAGCTAAGGTTCCCCCCACCATAGTCACCAACAGCAGCAGAGGATCAACTTCCCCTTCTGCAGCCAACCACATTCCCGCCGCCGTTGTGATCAGCAATAACAAAATAATTCGAGGTTTAGTAAGTTGATAGTAGCTTTTCAGCACTTGTAGCGGGTTATGGTGGTGTCGAGATGAGTTAGTCTGAATAATCTCTTGCATGGATAATTGGTTATGAGTAGTTAATCAGAACACCGAGCCGATATTTCCGGGATAATGGCCAATGTCCTTGGTCAATTAAATCGAGTTACATCCCCAAAAATCGGCGATTTTCCTGGGGAGACAGTTGGCGATCGCGGCATCCCAAAACAGTGAGAGCGACTAAAATGCCTAATAGTATAGCTCCCATGCCCTGATGGGCGATCGTCAGAGGTTCAACCTGTAAATGTAGCTTAAAGGTTGCCACACCTAACAAAATTTGTGCAATGACACAAAGACCGGCGCTATAAGCCAATCGTCGTATCATGGGATTGAGGGCAGAAGTACGCCTAGCTAAAGTCACCACCCCAAGGGTGATCAAAGTAGGCGGGACTACTCCCAGGATATGACTATTCATCACCGCGCACAGTTGAGAAGCACCAAAACACTGATGCAAAGCCCACTGAGAAGCGACCAAGCCACCTAACAGACTTTGGAGATATACACCGATAGCAGCAGCCAGACTCACCCAGGGCAAATATCCAGCATTACCAGTTGCTTGATAAGGCATAAGAGTAAAAGCGATCGCCATTAGGGTCGAGAAAAATAATAACGCAGTTCCCAGATGAGCCGTAACGATATCAAACCGCAATAGTTCAGTCACAGTCAAACCACCGAGAATCCCCTGAAACACCACCATAAACAGAGCCAAAGTAGAAGCCCAAGGCATCCACCCCGGAAGATGTTGTCGATGCCACCAGGATAAACCCACCAAGTAGGTCGTACCCAAACCAATTAAGCCGGCATCGAATCGGTGAAACCATTCTAAGAAAACTTGCAAATTCATCTGAGCCGTAGGAACCAGTTGACCATAACACAAAGGCCAATCCGGGCAAGCCAATCCGGCATTCATCACCCTAGTAGCACTACCAACAGCCATCAGTAGCCAAGTAGCGATACATAGCTTCCACACCAGGCGGCGAATTTTTTCTTGAGGAAGTTGTTGGGTTGAGATTTGGTCAGTCTGATAGACAGTATTGGTCATGAGTCTCACACCTAGTCAATGGCATAATTTTGACTTATCTGCCCCAACTGTGCAACTTTCACTCTCCGCCGCCCTGGGTCATCTGTGCAGTTTGGTCAATTGCGGTAAGATAGGATGGCGATATAACTTTTACAGCAGGGGGTTTTCGTGAACATTCCTAGCTCAATCTGGACTTTGTTAGTCGGGATTGCCATTACTCTGATTAGCCTCTGGTATGGTCACAACCATGACTTATTACCTGTAGCAGCTTCTCCCGAAGCCGCAGAGGTCGATCAACTTTTTGATTTAATGATGACCATTGCCTTTGGTTTGGTGCTATTAGTTGAGGGGGCTTTAGTTGTCTCCTTAATTCGGTTCCGTCGCCGTACCGGCGACAATACCGACGGCCCCCCCATTCATGGCAATATTCCCCTAGAAATTGTGTGGACGGCAATTCCAGCAGTTATCGTTTTGGGGATCGGAATTTATAGTTTCGACATATATAACCAAATGGGGGGATTAGACCCTATGGCATCGGGTTCCCACTCTATGGCGGATCACGCTAAGATGTCGGGATCGGCGATCGCCGCTTCCTTATCTGATACAGATACAGAAGATCTCACCCCACGGGGTCAGCAAATCTCCCTCGGGATTGGTGCATCTCCCGAAGAAGTAGGCTCACCTGCCGATATAACTATTGATGTTAATGGTCTTCAATATGCCTGGATCTTTAACTATCAAAATAAAGGGGTAATTTCTGGGGAACTTCATGTAGCTGTTGATCAGGAAGTGCAATTAAACATCAGCGCTCAGGATGTGATTCACGCCCTATGGGTTCCTGAACTCCGCCTTAAACAAGACGCTATCCCCGGACGCACTACCGAACTTAGGTTTAAACCCAACCGAGTCGGAACTTATAATGTAGTCTGTGCCGAACTCTGTGGCGGTTATCACGGAGCTATGCGGACAGCAATGGTAGTTCATACCCCCGAAGAATTTGAAGCCTGGGTAGCAGAAAATAGCTTTGCTAACAACCCAGACCAACAACCAACCCTAGCCACTAATCCCAGGGATATGTCCGAGGGTGAATTTCTCGCCCCCTATGTGGCACAAATGGGGATTGATCAGCATCAGGCGATCGCCAAGTTACCACATCACCATCATCAGGTCGGGCTTTAGTGCCCAAATCTCATAATTTTCTGAACACATAGCCAAAACTCCGGTTAACCCTTTCACTTTTTCATATATGGCTCAAGCACAAATAAACATCACAGGCGACTCAGCCATGAGTAACCAAGAGGGAGAACGTCGCCCTCTGGACTTTTTTGGCTTCAGCACCGACCATAAAGTGATCGGGATTCAATATCTGGTCACTTCCTTTATCTTTTATCTAATTGGCGGGTTTATGGCTGGTATCGTCCGCACCGAACTAGCCACCCCCGACCCGGATCTTGTCGATCCCGAAATGTATAACAGCCTGTTCACCGTCCACGGAACGATCATGATCTTCCTGTGGATCGTCCCAGCCGGCGCAGGATTTGCCAATTATCTAATTCCCCTGATGATTGGAGCCAGGGATATGGCTTTTCCGAAACTGAACGCCGTCGCCTTTTGGCTAATTCCCCCCGGCGGACTGCTATTATTAGCCAGTTTCCTCATCGAAGCGCCCCAAGCGGGTTGGACTTCCTATCCTCCCCTCAGTTTAGTGACAGGTAAAGTCGGCGAAGAAATTTGGATTCTCAGCATTTTGCTATTGGGAACCTCATCAATTTTAGGAGCCGTCAACTTCTCCGTCACCATCTTTAAAATGCGTATACCCACCATGGGGCTAAATGATATGCCCCTTATGTGTTGGGCAATGATAGCAGCTTCCGCCCTAATTTTACTCTCCACCCCCGTCCTCGCCGCCGCCTTGATTTTGCTCTCCTTTGACCTCTTGGCGGGAACCAATTTCTTTAACCCCAGCGGCGGCGGCGACCCTGTGGTTTACCAGCACTTATTTTGGTTTTACTCACACCCGGCCGTTTACATCATGATTCTGCCCTTTTTTGGGCTGATCTCCGATATTCTCCCCGTTCATGCGCGTAAGCCCATTTTTGGTTATCAGGCGATCGCCTATTCTAGTCTCGCCATTAGTTTCCTCGGCTTAATTGTCTGGGCGCACCATATGTTCACCAGCGGGACCCCCGGTTGGCTGCGGATGTTCTTTATGATCACCACCATGATCATCGCTGTTCCCACCGGAATTAAAGTCTTTGGTTGGCTCGCCACCATTTGGGGAGGTAAACTCCGCCTCAATAGCGCCATGCTATTCGCCATGGGTTTTATTGCCACCTTTGTAATTGGTGGCGTAACAGGAATCATGGTCGCTTCCGTACCCTTTGATATCCACGTCCACGACACCTACTTTATCGTTGCCCACTTTCACTATGTCTTATTTGGCGGCGCAGTATTTGGTATTTTTGCCGGAATTTACCACTGGTTCCCCAAAATGACCGGGCGCATGATGAATGAAAATTGGGGTATTGTTCACTTTGTGCTGACCTTAATTGGCGCTAACATGACCTTTATGCCCATGCACATTTTGGGACTGCAAGGAATGCCCCGTCGGGTCGCCATGTATGACCCCCGATTTACAGAACTCAATGTGGTTTGTACCATTGGTACTTACATTCTGGCAGTTTCCACTTTTCCCTTTATCATCAATGCCGTTTGGAGTTGGCTAAAAGGTCCCAAAGCACCCGGCAACCCCTGGGAGGCTTTAACCCTCGAATGGATGACCTCTTCTCCTCCACCCATTGAGAATTTCCACACCACCCCAGTATTGAGAACTGGACCCTACGACTATGGTATGAAGAAAACCTTGTCAATTCGTGCGCGTCTCAAAGAAATGGCTAGTAGTGTACCCCCCCGCAATAAAGAAACCGGGATTAGGGTTTCCGAGGCGCAGTCTTCATCATTACTAGGAGATATCCAGGATTCTGATTCTGACAATCATCCCTAGAAATCCCTAATTGAAACGGTCGGACTTCCTCTCAAGTTCGGCCGTGATTAGCAGTTTGTATTACACAACTTGGATTAGAATTTCATGCAATTTACATCAGTTGACCAGTCCCAAACTACCACCAACTTAGCTACAGAGGCGATCGCCTCTTCCCGACACCATGAAGAACACCCAGATCATCGTATTCTAGGGGTCGTCGTTTTCCTAGTCGCAGAAAGCATGATCTTTTTAGGGATGTTTTCCGCTTATTTAATTTATCGCGCCATGTCCGAACAGTGGCCCCCCGAAGGCATTGAACGGGAACTACTGTTACCCGGAATTAATACCATCATCCTGATTTCTAGTAGCTTTGTCATGAATCGCGGCAACAAAGCCATTAAAAACGGTGACCAAGCCGGTTTACGGGTCTGGTTCGCCGCCACTGCTATCATGGGCGCTATCTTTTTGGCCGGTCAGGTTTATGAATACAGTAGCCTAGAGTTTGGGCTAACAACTAACCTTTACGCCAGTTGCTTTTATGTATTAACTGCTTTTCATGGTTTGCACGTCACCTTCGGGGTTATCCTCATTTGTGGCGTGTTGCTACGTTCCGCCAAAGATGGACACTATACCAAAGAATCCCACTTTGGCCCCGAAGCCGCAGAACTATATTGGCACTTTGTAGATGTCATCTGGATTATTCTGTTTATCCTCCTTTATTTGCTGTAAGGCTGTAGCACACTTAATCAATTTTGTCAACCCCTAGCGCGGGTTTTTTGGGATAATTGGCTCTGGCCTGAGCGATTTTCCCCGTTTGAGCTAAGATAGGACTGATGCTGGAGATTTAGATAATGGTCAATTTAGGATTGAACTGGAGCAGCCTACTAGGGATTGTCCTAGCCGTGGCTGGTGCCGCGCTATACTTTCTCCGTTCCTGGAAACCCAAGTTAGCTCGTGATCACGATATTTTCTTCGCCGCAGTCGGTTTACTCTGTGGCGGGATTCTTCTGTTTCAGGGATGGAGACTTGACCCGATTCTGGCTTTTGGTCAGTTTATGTTAACCGGGACTGCGATTTTCTTTGCAGTCGAAAGTATTAAACTACGGGGAGTCGCGACAACTAAGGCTAAGGAACGAGCATCTTTTGTCGATGACGATCGCTATGTAAGTGATGTTTATCGGGTAGATGCAGAACTAGACGAAATCGAGCCCGTCGAAGAGTACGCCCCCATGGCTCGTCAAATTCGGGGAACCCGAGAGTCTCGCCCTTCCAGACCCGATATGTATGACACAGAATCGGAGCGTCGTCGCCCCAGTAGTCGGCGTACCAGCGCCCCCAATAGTTCCGTAGAACGTACCAGAACGCGCCCCCGAAGCGCCCCCTCCGGTAGTAGTAGACCGCCCATATCAGACGGCTGGGAATCTGACCTAGAAACCGATAGTCGTCCTAGTCGGACTCGCAGCAGTAGACCTGCATCAGTAGACCGCAGCGACATTGGCACTGGTGGATACTCGTACCCAGATACAGATGAACCATCACCCCCCAGAAGTCGGCCTTCTCGGTCTTCGAGATCGGCAAATAAACCAGACCGGAGAGATGTGGCGACTACCGACTATGTAGAGTATCGTCCAGTAGACTACTCAGATGATGATTATAACCGTTCTGGGGAATACTAGGATTTTCCAATACTCTCAAACCCTGTTGGGAAAAATATTTCCCAGGCTGCGGTTAAAGGGGACTGGTCGGGCGAAATTCGCCCTGATTCTAGTCTTGCTGTTTCAGGCGATGATGGTCGGTTGTACAACAGTCGCCATCAATTCTTCTATGGTTGATGGTGCTATCAATAGCATAGCCACTGATGAGCAACCCGCATTAAGTGGAAACGGTCGGTTTTTGGTATTTGTGTCTAACCGAGAAGGTCAAAATCAATTGTTCCTGTATGACCTGCGGCGGCGTAGCTATAAAACCTTGGTAGAATTGAGGCGATCGCTAACAGTAATGGAAAGCCCCAGTCTAAGTTATACAGGGCGTTATATAGTTTATAGCGCCAATGACTCAGGCCGTGCCGACATTTACCTATACGATCGCCTTACCTATCGATTAGAAATGCTCACCCGGGGATATCGAGGTGGAGTAAGACATCCTCACATCAGCCCTAATGGTCGTTATATCAGCTTTGAGGGTTCCAGGCGAGGTCAGTGGGATATTGAAATTATCGATCGCGGTCCGAATATTGAACTCGATACAGAAACCTCTCTGTCTGAATCATGATCAACCCATATTACAAACGCCTATTTATAATCGGATTATTAGTCATATGTCTGGGAATGGTCAGCGGTTGTGCTGGCTATCCTCGACTGTTAAATTTACCCCCCGACTTACGGGTAAACAGCGTCAACTCTCCCAGTACAGAAATGAACCCCCAGATATCTTCTGATTATCTAGTTTTCGCATCCGATCGCCAAGGTCGTCAAGATATCTATCTTTATGATCGAAAACAACTCGAACTCATCGACCTACCCGGCTTAAACTCCATAGATGCGATCGCCTCCGAACCCGCCATTTCCACCGACGGTAACTATATTGTATTTAATTCTACCCGTGGCGGACAGTCAGATATTTATTTGTATAACCGAAACACCCGCCAACTAAGAAACCTCACCGACAACCTCAACGCTCAAGTACGCCATCCCACCATTAACGCTGATGCCAGTGTAATTGCTTTCGAGTCTAGTCTCAATGGGCAGTGGGATATTGTAGTTTATAACCGATACGGTCAAGCCCTCAATATACCCTAATCTTCCGGTATAGTTTCCGGGTTTTGGGTAGAGTATGTCAAACTAGAAGATAGTTGTAATTTTCCCCCAAGTAGCGATCGCTCTAAATTTTGTGACCTCAGAAAAATCTCATCAATAGCATAAACCCCCACCCTAGTTGACAGCCAAATACCCGATCATAAACCACCCAGTTATGATGAACCATATATTCTTAAACCATTTAACATCTGGATTTTTAACCCTTAGCACCAGCCTAGGTCTGAATATAGCCCCAGCTAGTGCCATTTCCCCCATAACCGAACCAGAGCCCTCTCCTATTCTCATGGCTTTGGATCTCGAAGAACAAACCAATATCCGGGTTTATGAAAAAGCCAGTCCTGCTGTAGTTTCCATCGACACCGAAAAAGCTAACGGTAGCGGTGCAATTATTACCGACGACGGTATGGTGCTTACTAACGCCCATGTCGTCTCCCAAGGCGGCCAGGTAGAGGTAACACTTGCCGATGGTCGTAAAATGGTTGCTGATGTAGTTGCTTATGGCGAGAATGGGCTAGATTTGGCTTTGCTGAGGATTCGCAATGCTAGAAACTTACCGACCATTCCCATTGCTAGACCCGGTTCCGTCAGAGTAGGACAAAGGGCCTTTGCCATAGGTAACCCCTTCGGTCAATTCCAAAATACCTTTACCGTCGGAATTGTCAGCCGCATTGACCGAGAACGGAATTTAATTCAGACTGATGCTGCTATCAACCCAGGTAACTCTGGCGGACCCCTGCTGAACAGTCAAGGGGAATTAATTGGCGTGAATACCGCCATTTTTACTAGAGGTCGTGGAGGTGGCAATATTGGCATTGGTTTTGCCATTTCCGTAGACAATGTGCCCCCATTTTTGCAAGCCGCCAAAGAAGGACGCGCCCCCCGCACCGCTCAACAACAGCGTCCGATTATGTTTAACAATCAGGATGCCAAACCCTTACCAGTAAACGGTCAGGAAGTTAGGGGAGTTCTAGCAGAAGGTGCTAATGTTCTACCCGTTGATAACAGTTTTTACAATCTTTACACCTTTGAGGGAGAAGCCGGTCAGCGGGTAATCATCGACATGATGAGTGATGATTTCGACTCCTATTTGATTTTGCTCGATATTGATGGCAATGAATTGGCTCAGGATGATGATGGGGGGGATAATACAAATGCCCGTATTGATGTGACATTACCTGATACTGGCACTTATACCCTGTTGGCGAACTCCTACCAAGCCGGGGAAACCGGAAACTATCGATTAAGGTTGCGGACCGTTGCAGGCGATCGCCGTTCGGAGTTACCCTCTTCTGATAATGTCATGTTGCGTAGTTCGGGAATATTAGACTCTGATAACGCTTCTGTACTTCCTTCTGATGGTAGTCTTTACCGTGAGTATAGTTTTGATGGAGAGGCGGGTCAATCGGTGAGAATTGATCTAACCAGTTCTGATTTTGATACTTATTTGGCGCTGTTTAGCCCGAATGGTCGCCTGGTTGGTGAAAATGATGATATAAGTGATGCCGATACTAACTCCCGCCTGACTGTGACCCTCCCTGCTACTGGTCCTTATCGAGTGGTGGTTAACGCTTTTGATAGTACGGGTCGTGGTCAGTACCTGCTGACAGTTCGTGAAGTTTCTATATAAGGTTTGATGCTGAGGAAACTGTTTCTGTTGGTGGTTGGTAAATCTAATTTGTTGTTTGAGGTCTTTTATGCCTATTAAATTCTTCCTTGCTACAGCCACCAGCCTATTGGCACTTCTGCCCATTTCGATTCTACTGCCTTTTTATGGGGCGATCGCCTCAGAGTCTTCTTTCGCTCCCTCAGAGTCTTCTTTGGCTCAAGGTATGGAACCTGATGCCGTTGATACCCCCCCCTCGGGATCCGAGTCTTTACCGCAGCAAGATACAGAACCTGTCGCTGGCGAAATTATTTTGCTCGAACAGGGGGAACTGAGAGATGGCGATCCAACTTTACCTACCGATGGTAGTTTATTCCATCAGCATACTTTCTTTGGGGAGGCTGGTAAAAAAGTTAAGATCCTCCTGGAAAGTTCTGAGTTTGACACCTATTTGGCGCTGTTTAACCCCCAAGATGAACTCCTCGAAGAAAATGATGATATTGATGAAACTAACACCAATTCACGCATTATTATTACCTTACCGGATACGGGAACTTATCGGGTGATTGTCAACTCCTATGATGCTACTGGACGCGGTAGGTATCAGTTGCGAGTCAGTGAGGTTGAATAAAATCGGATTAATCCCAGGTTGATTGGCACTTCAACCGTAGCCGTGGGGGGTCTTTCCTCCCCTGCTATTCTCTGCTGAGGCAGAGTTTTTTTGTGGGTTAAAAAACTGCCATATTGGCTGGGTAATTTGTGGGTAAATTAGTCCTCACGTATCACAAAACCTGGGAACATTTGGGCGATAATATTTCCCAGTTCATATTCAACTTTTCGCTTTCCCCCCACCGAGACGATCGCCAAATAAGCCACTTGGGAGCGGTTCACCCGCATTCCCACCCGCCATTTTTCTGAGGCGACGTTTCTCGGGAGTTTGACCGTATCGGGTAAAACCTTTTTGAAAATTTGCCCCTTCGATTGGGGAACCACCCCTAATATCACCTCTGGGGTGTCGTGGAAGGCTTCCAGAGGGGGATATCCGCGAAGCGGAGGGAGGCGAGGTCGTCTAAATTTGCGCCGCCTTCAATGATGGGAATAAATGTTTCTTCCACTTCCATAGAAGCCGTCATCATACCCACCACAATTCCGATAGTGTGGATGTAGGTTTCGCGGGGTTGCACTAAACCATTGGCGATTAAACAAGCACCGTAGGAAATGGCAAAGGCACTCTGAATCAGGTTAAAATCATTATCAACTCGGGGGTCTTTCTCCGTTATTTTTAGGGCATCTAGGATGGTTTTTTGGACTAGGTAAAACTGACAAAATCCCCCCACTAAAAACAGGCGATCGCATGGTTCCTGATGGGTAGCCAGCCACTGATTTACCCGTTCTAATACTCGGCGAATTCCCTCGGCGATCGGCTGGAAGGCTTCGTCAACTTCCCCGTTGGTGATGGTATAGCCATTAGAAAAGCTATAGAGCGTCTTTTCTGCGAGGTATGAAGGGCTTTTGCAGTAGTTTTTGAGTTTTTTGGTGTATCTGTCATGCCCATCGATTTTCAGGCTTTCAAAGCTCTGTAACAGGTTCATAAATTCCTGGCTGTTGAGGTCGGGTTCTGTGCCGTTTTGTTTTTTGTAGGCTTGGATAACACAACGGCGATCGAAGGCTACCCCCGCCGATTCCAAACCGCGATCGCCTTCTCCGTCGAAGTACAAAACCTCAACCTTTTTGTCTCCATAAACGCGGCACAAACTCACATCAAAAGTTCCCCCACCCATATCGCAAACCAGCAGATTACCTTGGAAAGGTTCCTGATTTTCCTGTTGGTGGCGGCGTTGGGTTTCCCAGGCGTAATAGGCGGCGGCTGCGACCGGTTCACTCACCAGTTGAATCAGTTGTTTTTCTAGTCCCAAATTGTGGGCAATTAAACTTTGCAGGTTTTCCCGTCCCCG
Source organism: Arthrospira sp. PCC 9108 (assembly GCA_016745315.1). Classification (GTDB taxonomy): domain Bacteria; phylum Cyanobacteriota; class Cyanobacteriia; order Cyanobacteriales; family Microcoleaceae; genus Limnospira; species Limnospira platensis. Next base: position 5,831,956 of record CP066886.1, on the reverse strand, counting down.
GTTGGAGATATCTCGCTGCCAAATTTCCGGCACCGACACCACCAAACCCTCGATTTCCCCCTGTTGGCAGCGGAAGCTGTAGGTATTTTCTGGGGAGAGGAGGAGTTGTCGCAGGTAGTCGGTGGTAACGGTGATGGGGGTGTGTTTTGATGAGTAATTATTGGCAAAATTTTCGGTTAGCGGCAAGTCCATTTTAAAGTTACCGTAACTTTCCATTTGCGGGTCGCTGGCTGCTGCTTGTCGGGCGGCTTTTCCGATGTCTATATAGCCGTCGTCTTCGTAGGCGATGAAGGAGGGAATTGATTCTTGCTGTCCGCCATATTTAAAGGCGACCGGTTTGCCATTTTCCAGGTAGGATATAGTCGAGTTGGTGGTGCCGAAGTCGAGACCGATTTTAGATGATGCCATCGCGGGTTTTTAACTGTCGATGCAGGGCTACTTATATTATAGATATATTATAGAGGCGATCGGCTTGTCTCGATTAGAGAATCAACCACAGCCACCAAGGATATTATGTCTCGCCCTACTCGAAACTTTCAACCTGGACACTGCCATCATGTCACCGTTAGATGCAATAACCGCGAGTTCAAATTGACCCGGACCGAGTGTCGGAAGGTGCTACTGTATACCATTAAAAGGGTTTTGGAAAAATACCGCTTTCGGCTGTATGGGGTCTGCATCATGTCCAACCATGTTCATTATCTCATTGAACCGTTACACCCGGAAGACTTACCCAAAATTATGCACGGGTTGAACTGGTATGCGGCGATGTGCTTTAATCGGATGCTAAACCGCACGGGTCATTTCTGGGAGAAGCGCTATCACTCCTCGGCTTTTCCGAATACGGACAAACAGCGGGCACTGAATACTTTACGATATATCCATGCTAACCCGAAAGCGGCTCGAATGCTAGAGGGGGTTTTTCTACGATTTCTCTAATTATGGCAGCTATGACCGCCTGACGGATGATGGACTCACCCAATGGCATCCGGCTTTTTTGGCTTTGGGAAATACCCTTGACGAGTGTGCCCGAAAGTATCGGGGGTTTTGCAAAAAGTATAAGCCCAACCCGAAGCAGGAGAAGCGCTACCACTGGGGAAGTAAGTTTTTACCGAAAGTTATCAAGGGAAGTGGCAAAAAGCCCTCTCCTGGACAGATGAAACTTCCTTGGAATATTCCCGACCGAGAGGACCCAGATATGGTGACAGAAGTGGCGGCCAAATTTGTCCAAGCCAATGGCTACCGCCCAGAATGGGAATGGGAAGTGCCAGGTATCGAATAGGGAAAAAGCCCATGAATGCGTGAAAAAGTTGCCGAAAACAAGAACTTGACAACTGCCTGAAGTGGTTATATGCTACAGGTTACAAGTCGGTGCGCGAGAGAAGAGTACATATCCGTATACACCCAATTATCTATCCTTATTGTAAAAGGGAGATGGCCTCTCTTGGCTGACCCAGGGGAAAACGTATAATCTTTCGAACTCAACCACGACCCACCCACTCGCCATCCTACCTCGTCTGCAAACCGATACCATATTGTATCACCTGGATAGCTTCCATCAGGCTTACCTCCACAATTGATGTAAATTTGCTTCTGGACACTAAACCCGAAGAGTCCGTTACTGTGTTTAACCCAAAGACCATCGATGATTCGCAAATCCTCGCAAGGAAAGTTTTCGATATCATTCTCGCCTAAATATCCCCGTTGGGTTTTTCCCGCCACCGCTAACATCATCTTAGCCGTTTCTTGGTCGGCAGCTTTCCACTGGCCTGATTTCAATAATCTGTGGAGTTGGGTATAATCAAAACCAGAAGATGAAGACACGATGGGAGTATCTGCCACTGCTTCAGTTATCGACTGGAGTTGGGATGCGATCGCTTCTATCTGCGATTCTAGGCGTGATTGGGATTGAGATGCGATCGCTTCTATCTGCGATTCTAGGCGTGATTGGGATTGAGATGCGATCGCTTCTATCTGCGATTCTAGGCGTGATTGGGATTGAGATGCGATCGCTTCTATCTGCGATTCTAGGCGTGATTGGGATTGAGATGCGATCGCTTCATTCTGGGATTGGAGTTGAGATGCGATCGCTTCATTCTGGGATTTTAGTTGAGAGGCGATCGCTTGACTCTGGGATTGGAGTTGAGAGGCGATCGCTTCTATCTGAGATTCTAGCTGTGATTGAGATTGGGTAAAACCGTCAATTTTCCGGGTCATTTCATCTAACTGAGACTGCACTTTAGAGACCATCAACTGTGCGGACTCTACCTGAGACTGAGACAATTGCCAAACCCGCTTGGCTGCCGCAATGCGTTTTTTCTCCTTCTCCAAAAACCCCGACGGTATCCCACCAATTATAGGGGGATAGGGTGTCAGGTCATAACCACACACGGAACAGGTTTCGACCTCATTTGGTGTATATTCGGTTTCACAAACGGGACATTTCGCCATCATTCTCAACCCCGACAAATCGCCGCCACCGGGCGGGGGGAAACCCGGCTATTTTGGTATTATAACCCACAGTGAGGGCAGGCTCCTACCTAGTCCACGGAAACCCGGTTTCTTTACTCTCCACGGTAACTTCCCCCGCCTGGAAAAGCCCATGTTTGCGTGAAAAAGTTGCCGAAAACAAGAACTTGACAACTGCCTGAAGTGGTTATTTACTACAGGTTACAAGTCTGTGCACGAGAGAAGAGTATGTTTGACCCAGGATGTAGTTTTGCGACGACCCAACCCAACCACCCAATCTCCCTAGGGCCGGGAGATGGCCCTCCTTGGCTGCTCTTGGGGAAAACGTATAATCTTTCCACTGTCTCCACGACCCACCCACTCGCCATCCTACCTCGTCTGCAAACCGATATACGATTGTATCACCTGGATAGCGACCATCGGGCTTTCCTCCACAATTGATGTAAATTTGCTTCTGGACACTAAACCCGAAGTGTCCGTTACTGTGTTTAACCCAAAGACCATCGATGATTCGCAAATCCTCGCAAGGAAAGTTTTTGATATCATCCTCGTATAAATATCCCCGTTGGGTTTGTCGGGCCACCGCTAACATCATCTTAGCCGTTTCTTGGTCGGCAGCTTTCCACTGGCCTGATTTCAATAATCTGTTGAGTTGGGTATAATCAAAACCAGAAGATGAAGACACGATGGGAGTTTCTTGCACTTGTGGTTCACCTATCGGCTTAGGTCGAGATGCGATCGCTTTGACCAGAGATTCTAGCCGTGATTGGGATTGAGATGGGATCGCTTCATTCTGCGATTCTAGCCGTGATTGGGATTGAGATGGGATCGCTTCATTCTGGGATTGGAGTTGAGATGCGATCGCTTCATTCTGGGATTTTAGTTGAGATGCGATCGCTTCTATCTGAGATTCTAGCCGTGGTAGCGACTGTAGTTGAGATGCGATCGCTTTATTCTGGGATTGGAGTTGAGATGCGATCGCTTCATTCTGGGATTGGGATTGAGAGGCGATCGCTTTGACCAGAGATTCTAGCTGTGATTGGGATTGAGATGCGATCGCTTCATTCTGGGATTGGAGTTGAGATGCGATCGCTTCATTCTGGGATTGGAGTTGAGATGCGATCGCTTTGACCAGAGATTCTAGCTGTGATTGGGATTGAGAGGCGATCGCTTCATTCTGGGATTGGAGTTGAGATGCGATCGCTTTGACCAGAGATTCTAGCTGTGATTGGGATTGAGAGGCGATCGCTTCATTCTGGGATTGGAGTTGAGAGGCGATCGCTTTGACCAGAGATTCTAGCTGTGATCGGGATTGAGATGCGATCGCTTTTATCTGTGATTCTAGCCGTGATTGCGACTGGAGTTGAGAAGATGCGATCGCTTTTATCTGTGATTCTAGCCGTGGTAGCGACCGGAGTTGAGAAGATGCGATCGCTTCTATCTGAGATTCTAGCTGTGATTGGGATTGGAGTTGAGAAGATGCGATCGCTTCTATCTGAGATTCTAGCTGTGATTGAGATTGGGTAAAACCGTCAATTTTCCGGGTCATTTCATCTAACTGAGACTGCACTTTAGAGACCATCAACTGTGCGGACTCTACCTGAGACTGAGACAATTGCCAAACCCGCTTGGCTGCCGCAATGCGTTTTTTCTCCTTCTCCAAAAACCCCGACGGTATCCCACCAATTATAGGGGGATAGGGTGTCAGGTCATAACCACACACCGAACAGGTTTCGACCTCATTTGGTGTATATTCGGTTTCACAAACGGGACATTTCGCCATCATTCTCAACCCCGATAAATCGCCGCCACCGGGCGGGGGGAAACCCGGCTATTTTGGTATTATAACCCACAGTGAGGGCAGGCTCCTACCTAGTCCACGGAAACCCGGTTATAACTCACGAATGCCACTGGCTGTCAACACTTCATTAAGGGTTAATTCCCACTGTGGGAAAGTGGGGGACAAAATGCGATCGCCTTCCGGTAAAGACTGGATTGGTGCTATAATAATCTACAGCAACTCAAACTCAAACTGAAAATTAACTGGCTTGACTGTTCATCAAGATATTAGGGGATTATGCCTCGAAGAGATACAACTCATAATATTATCAAACAAGCTATAATTAAAGATGGTTGGGAAATTACAGATGATCCTTATGTGATTTCCTATGGGGAGCGATTTTTATTTGTAGATCTGGGTGTGAGGCGATCGCATTTTCCGACGCAGCCAAAAGGATCTATTATTGGTGCCAGACGAGATCGGACCCGTATTGCCATTGAAATCAAAGAATTTAGAGGACTATCAGCGATCGCCGATTTAGAACAAGCGATCGGACAGTATAGTTTATATAGGCTGTTACTGAATGAAGTAGATCCGGAACGGCATATTTATCTGGGCGTTACGGATATCATATATGAGACAATCTTCAGTGAAACAATTGGTAAACTGGTGATTAATAAACTTCCTTTAAATCTCTTAGTGGTTGATGGTAAAAAAGCGGAGGTTAAACAATGGATACCATAACTCACGATCGCGAAATTGTCAAACAAGTTATCTGTGAATATGCACAACTGCGCCCATCTCATGGCGAGATTCGATTGGATACGGTATTTGATGAGAAACAAGAACATTATGCACTGATGCAAGTCGGTTGGGATCGAGGTAGACGAGTCCGAGGAAATCTCATCTATATTGTTTTGCGTGAAGGAAAAGTTGTGATTGAATATGATGGTATGGAAGCTGGAATTACTCAAGATTTGATGGAAAAAGGCATTCCTGAAAACCGCATTATTTTGGGGTTCTTGGAAGAATCTAATGCGGGGTGGGCTATGATATGATTTTCTATATTATAACTCACGAATGCCACTCGATGCCAACACTTCATCAAGGGTTAATTACCACTGTGAGAAAGTGGGGGAAAAAATGCGATCGCTCCGGGAAAAGGAATGATAAAATTATGCGATCGCATAGCCGGTATGTTCCCGAACTTGGGGAGGATGAAAGGCGAGGACAATGCAATCTTTGGGAACACCAGCGGCAACGAGTTCCCCGGTGATGCCATCTTCTATGCCATCGTAATGAATCCAAATTTTGGCATCGCGAATCTCGGCATGAACGATGCAACCGTGAACCCGACGATTATTTTCCCAGCCTTCGTGTACCAGCATAAAATGGTTGCCGTCCCGACTGACAATCAGGTAAGTCTTTACATCGCCATATCGATAGGGAATATCGGCATAATCTTGGAGAATTTTTTCCAGTAAATTGCGCCAATTATCTATAGGTTGAATTGTGGTTGCCATTGCAGGATTTCCTCACTATTTGGGTCGAAAACAATCATCCGAAAATCTGGTTCTTCTAAAAGCAGTTGTCCGGCTTCCTCTTGAAATAAAGTATCGAAGGTGTTCCGGCTAACCGCTAGATATAAACTGCGATCTGATTCTTTTTTTTGAAGTGCTCTGGCGTACAGAAAAAACTGTCCCCAGGCATTTTCCAGATCTTTGATTGGAGAAGGACTCAAAAAACTTTTAATTTCGACAGCGATTTTTTCATGATCTCGTTCGGCCGCAATTAGTTTTTCAGCCCCCAAATCGATAAAGGTCGAGCGTTCCCCGATCTTTAGAATCAGGGGGTCATCAGTGATTGTCCAACCATCTTTCATCAGAGCAATACAAACAGTATCATGATAAACATCTTTGGCGGGCATTAAATGCGTCCCATTTATATTAAATTTATGTCGGATAGCGACGGCGATCAATGTGATTTGGGTGGGCTATGATATGATTCTATATATTATAACTCACGAATGCCACTCGCTGTCAACACTTCATTAAGGGTTAATTCCCACTGTGGGAAAGTGGGGGACAAAATGCGATCGCTCTACTCCTGACATGGTAATGATGAACGGTGTTGACATTTCATTAACATTTTCATTGGTCAACGGTGTTGACATTTCATTAACGCACCCTACTCCTTTGTAGGGTGGGTTAGGGTAGCGTAACCCACCGCCAATTGAGAGTAGGAGTGGTGTTGACATTTCATTAACATTTTCATTGGTCAACGGTGTTGACATTTCATTAACGCACCCTACTCCTTCGTAGGGTGGGTTAGGGTAGCGTAACCCACCGCCAATTGAGAGTAGGAGTGGTGTTGACATTTCATTAACATTTTCATTGGTCAACGGTGTTGACATTTCATTAACGCACCCTACTCCTTCGTAGGGTGCGTTAGGGTAGCGTAACCCACCGCCAATTGAGAGTAGGAGTGGTGTTGACATTTCATTAACATTTTCATTGGTCAACGGTGTTGACATTTCATTAACGCACCACTAGGGACTGCCTGAAGTCGTTATATGCTACAGTTTACAAGTCTGTGCGCGACAGAAGAGTGCCACCCCACTTTCCAAAAAAACCCCCCAATACTCATCCATCGCCATTCCGGGGAGATGGCCCAGGGGAGCTGCCGCCGAAAACGTGCAATCAGACCATGATATATACGACCCATTCACTCGCCATCCCACCTCCCCGCAATAGCGCTCCCATATTGTATCACCTGGATAGCTTCCATCAGGCAATCCTCCACAATTGATGTAAATTTGCTTCTGGACACTAAACCCGAAGCGTCCCCTGCTGTGTTTGACCCAAAGACCATCGATGATTCGCAAATCCTCGCCGGGAAAGTTTTTGATATCATCGTTGTATAAATATCCCCCGGTTTTTCCCGCCACCCTCCACATCATCTTAGTCGTTTCTTCGTCGGCTGCTTTCCACTCACCTGATTTCAATAATCTGTCGAGTTCGCTATAGTCAAAACCAGAAGAAGACACGATGGGAGTAATGTCTGCCACGGCTTCAGTTATCGACTTGAGTTGAGATGCGATCGCTTCATTCTGCGATTCTAGCTGTGATTGGGATTGAGATGCGATCGCTTCTATCTGAGATTCTAGCTGTGATTGGGATTGGAGTTGAGAAGATGCGATCGCTTTATTCTGGGATTGGAGTTGAGATGCGATCGCTTTATTCTGGGATTGGAGTTGTGATTGAGATTGGGTAAAACCGTCAATTTTCCGGGTCATTTCATCTAACTGAGACTGCAGGCGAGAGACCATCAACTGTGCGGACTCTACCTGAGACTGAGACAATTGCCAAACCCGCTTGGCTGCCGCAATGCGTTTTTTCTCCTTCTCCCAAAACCCCGACGGTATCTCATCAGTAGGGGGATAGGGTGTCAGGTCATAACCACACACCGAACAGGTTTCGACCTCATTTGGTGTATATTCCGTTTCACAAACGGGACATTTCGCCATCATTCTCAACCCCGACAAATCGCCGCCACCGGGCGGGGGAAACCCGGCTTTATGCTATGATAACCCACCGAGAGGAACTAGAAACCGGGTAGAAACGGACATCTTTCGGATTTACCCATAACCCTGATAGAAACCGGGTTTCTTCACCTGAAGTGCTTATATGCTACAGTCTGCAAGTCTCTGCGCGAGAGAAGAGTGCTAACCTACGCCTTACCAGTCCCACACCAAAACCCAACCACCAACCAACCCCAACAAAACGGGCGGGAAGATGGCCCAGGGGAGCAGCCGCCGAAAACGTGCAATCAGACCATGATATATACGACCCATTCATTCGCCATCCCACCTCCCCGCAATAGCGCTCCCATATTGTATCACCTGGATAGCGTCCATCAGGCAATCCTCCACAATTGATGTAAATTTGCTTCTGGACACTAAACCCGAAGCGTCCCCTGCTGTGTTTGACCCAAAGACCATCGATGATTCGCAAATCCTCGCCGGGAAAGTTTTTGATATCATCGTCGTCTAAATATCTCCTAGAGGTTTTTCCCGCCACCCTACACATCATCTTAGTCGTTTCTTCGTCGGCTGCTTCCCACTGGCCTGATTTCAATAATCTGTCGAGTTGACTATAATCAAAACCAGAGGATGAAGACACGATGGGAGTAATGTCTGCCACGGCTTCAGTTATCGACTCGTCGAGTTGAGATGCGATCGCTTGACTCTGGGATGGGAGTTGAGATGCGATCGCTTGACTCTGGGATGGGAGTTGAGATGCGATCGCTTGACTCTGGGATGGGAGTTGAGATGCGATCGCTTGACTCTGGGATGGGAGTTGAAATGCGATCGCTTGACTCTGGGATTGGAGTTGAGATGCGATCGCTTGACTCTGGGATTGGAGTTGAGATGCGATCGCTTCTACCTGGGATTCTAGGCGTGATAGCAATTGGGATTGAGATGCGATCGCTTGACTCTGGGATTGGAGTTGAGATGTGATCGCTTGACTCTGGGATTGGAGTTGAGATGCGATCGCTTGACTCTGGGATTGGAGTTGAGATGCGATCGCTTGACTCTGGGATTGGAGTTGAGATGCGATCGCTTGACTCTGGGATTGGAGTTGAGATGCGATCGCTTGACTCTGGGATGGAAGCTGAGATGCGATCGCTTTGACCTGAGGCGTGATAGCAATTGGGATTGAGATGCGATCGCTTGACTCTGGGATGGGAGTTGAGATTGGGATTGGGTAAAACCGTAAATGTTCCGGGTCGTCTCATATAAATAAGACTGCAGGTGAGAGACCATCAACTGTGCGGACTTTACCTGAGACTGAGACGATTTCCAAACCCGCTTGGCGACGGCAATGCGTTTTTTCTCCTTCTCCCACAACTCGGACGGTATCTCGTCAATAGGGGGATAGGGGGTCAGGTCATAACCACACACGGAACAGGTTTCGACCTCATTTTCTGTATATTCGGTTTCACAAACAGGACATTTCGTCATCATTCCCAACCCTGATAAATCACGACAACCGGGTGTAGGGAAACCCGGCTTTATGCTATGATAACCCACCGAGAGGAACTGAGAAACTCGGTTACGACGGACATATTTCGGTATTTACCTATAACCCTGATATAAACCGGGTTTCTTCACTCAGTGGGAAAAAGACATCTCCCGGACAGATGAAACTTCCTGGGAATATTCCGGAAACGCGAAAGTACAGAGGTTACAGAAGTGGCTTAAAAGTTTGTCAAAGCCAATGGCTACCGCTTTGAGTGGAGTGCGAGGCATCGAATAGGGGAGGTGCCGATGTTTCTGTGAAAAAGTTGCCGAAAACAAGAACTTGACAACTACCTGAAGTGCTTAGAAGTGCTTATATGTTAAAGGTTAACAAGTCTGTGCGCGAGAGAAGAGATGTAAAAGTACTATAGTGCCCGGTATAACTTGGGAGATGGCCGCGGGGAGCAGTCGCGGAAAACGTGCAATCAGACCAGACCACGTAATCCCCATTATATCGCCATGCCACCTCGTCACAAAACTGACACCACGCTGTATCACCTGGATAGTGTCCTACAAGCTTACCTCCACAATTGATGTAAATTTGCTTCTGGACACTAAACCCAAAGCGTCCCCTGCTGTGTTTGACCCAAAGACCATCGATGATTCGCAAATCCTCGCCGGGAAAGTTTTTGATATCATCGTCGTCTAAATATCTCCTAGAGGTTTTTTGTGCCACCGCTAACATCATCTTAGCCGTTTCTTTGTCGGCAGCTTTCCAGTTGCCTGATTTCAATAATCTGTCGAGTTCGGTATACAAAAAACCAGAAGAAGACACGATGGTAGTATCTGCCACGGCTTCAGTTATCGACTGGAGTTGAGATGCGATCGCTTCTATCTGCGATTCTAGCCGTGATAGCGATTGAGATGTGATCGCTTTGACCCGAGATTCTAGCCATGATAGCGATTGGGATTGAGATGCGGTCGCTTCTATCTGCGATTCTAGCGCATGATAGCGATTGGGATTGAGATGCGATCGCTTCTACCTGCGATTCTAGGCGTGATAGCGATTGGGATTGAGATGCGATCGCTTCTACCTGCGATTCTAGGCGTGATAGCGATTGGGATTGAGATGCGATCGCTTCTACTCTGCGATTCTAGCGTGATAGCGATTGGATTGAGATGCGATCGCTTCTACCTGCGATTCTAGGCGTGATAGCGATTGGGATTGAGATGCGATCGCTTCTACCTGCGATTCTAGGCGTGATAGCGATTGGGATTGAGATGCGATCGCTTCTATCTGCGATTCTAGGCGTGATAGCGATTGGGATTGAGATGCGATCGCTTCATTCTGCGATTCTAGCCGTGATAGCGATTGAGATGCGATCGCTTCTACCTGCGATTCTAGGCGTGATAGCGATTGAGATGCGATCGCTTCATTCTGCGATTCTAGCCGTGATAGCGATTGAGATGCGATCGCTTCTACCTGCGATTCTAGGCGTGATAGCGATTGAGATGCGATCGCTTCATTCTGGGATTCTAGGCGTGATTGAGTAGTGGTAAAACCGTCAATTTTCCGGGTCATTTCATCTAACTGAGACTGTAGGTGAGAGACCATCAACTGTGCGGACTTTACCTGAGACTGAGACAATTGCCAAACCCGCTTGGCTGCCGCAATGCGTTTTTTCTCCTTCTCCAAAAACCCCGACGGTATCCCACCAATCACAGGGGGATAGGGGGTCAGGTCATAACCACACACGGAACAGGTTTCCACCTCATTTGGTGTATATTCCGTTTCACAAACGGGACATTTCGCCATAATTCTCAACCCCGATAAGACATAGAAACCGGGTGTAGGGAAACCCGGCTTTATGCTACTATAACCGAACGAGAGGAACTAGAAACCCAGTTTCTACCACCAGTGGAGAAGTAAGACTTCGTAGGGTGGGTTGAGTGCGTAACCCACCGCCAATGGAGAGTATGAGTGGTGTTGACATTTCATTAACATTTGAATGGTGAACGGTGTTGACATTTCATTAACGCACCACTAGGAACTTCGTAGGGTGGGTTGAGTGCGTAACCCACCGCCAGTGGAGAGTAGGAGTGGTGTTGATATTTCATTAACATTTGAATGGTGAACTACGGGACTGCCTGAAGTGTTTATATGCTACAGTAGACAAGTCTGTGCGCGAGAGAACAAATGCACTTAATCAGACTTCAATGAATGGCCTACCTGATACCACTCGTATAACCAAGGCCAAAAAGGAAGATAGCCACAGGGAGCAATCGCCGCAAACGTGCAATCTGACTTCAAAATCCAAGACCTTCCAACTCGCCATCCCACCTGGTCACCATAGCGCTCTAATATATCATCACCTTTTGGATAGCTTCCATCAGGCAATCCTCCACAATTGATGTAAATTTGCTTCTGGACACTAAACCCGAAGCGTCCCCTGCTGTGTTTGACCCAAAGACCATCGATGATTCGCCAATCCTCGCCGGGAAAGTTTTTGATATCATCATAGTTTAAATATCCATCGTGGGTTTTTCCCGCCACCCTACACATCATCTTAGCCGTTTTTTCGTCGGCAGCTTTCCACTGGCCTGATTTCAATAATCTGTTGAGTTGGCTATAATCAAAACCAGAATAAGACACGATGGGAGTATCTGCCACGGCTTCAGTTATCGACTCGAGTTGAGATGCGATCGCTTGACTCTGGGATTGGAGTTGAGATGCGATCGCTTTATTCTGGGATTGGAGTTGAGAGGCGATCGCTTCATTCTGGGATTGGAGTTGAGAGGCGATCGCTTTTATCTGGGATTGGAGTTGTGATTGAGATTGGGTAAAACCGTCAATTTTCCGGGTCATTTCATCTAACTGAGACTGCACTTTAGAGACCATCAACTGTGCGGACTCTACCTGAGACTGAGACAATTGCCAAACCCGCTTGGCTGCCGCAATGCGTTTTTTCTCCTTCTCCAAAAACCCCGACGGTATCCCACCAATTATAGGGGGATAGGGTGTCAGGTCATAACCACACACCGAACAGGTTTCGACCTCATTTGGTGTATATTCGGTTTCACAAACGGGACATTTCGCCATCATTCTCAACCCCGACAAATCGCCGCCACCGGGCGGGGGGAAACCCGGCTATTTTGGTATTATAACCCACAGTGAGGGCAGGCTCCTACCTAGTCCACGGAAACCCGGTTTCTTTACTCTCCACGGTAACTTCCCCCGCCTGGAAAAGCCCATGATTCTAAAAAGACACCGAAAAAAAGAACTTGACAAGTGCCTGTAGTAGTAGTGGTTATATACTACAGGTTCCTCCAAATAGAAAGAGAAGAAACATACTCCCCAATCACACCACACCGCGACATACCTCGCTGTTTTCTTCGTACTCTATACCTTACATTTTCTGGGAGATGGCCCTTCGGTGCATCCCAGGGGGAAAACGTTAAATCTTTCCCCCTCAACCACTCATAATTCACTCGCCATCCTACCTCGTCTGCAAACCGCTCCAATATATTATCAACTGGATAGCTTCCATCAGGCTTACCTCCACAATTGATGTAAATTTGCTTCTGGACACTAAACCCGAAGAGTCCGTTACTGTGTTTGACCCAAAGACCATCGATGATTCGCAAATCCTCGCCAGGAAAGTTTTTGATATCATTCTCGTCTAAATATCCCCGTTGGGTTTGTCGGGCCACCGCTAACATCATCTTAGCCGTTTCATCGTCGGCAGCTTTCCAGTAGCCTGATTTCAATAATCTGTTGAGTTCGGTATAATCAAAACCAGAAGAAGACAGGATGGGAGTATCTGGCACTGCTTCAGTTATCGACTGGAGTTGGGATGCGATCGCTTCTATCTGAGATTCTAGCCGTGGTAGCGACTGTAGTTGAGATGCGATCGCTTTATTCTGCGATTCTAGCCGTGATTGGGATTGAGATGGGATCGCTTCATTCTGGGATTGGAGTTGAGAGGCGATCGCTTCATTCTGGGATTGGAGTTGAGAGGCGATCGCTTCTATCTGAGATTCTAGCTGTGATTGAGATTGGGTAAAACCCTCAATTTTCCGGGTCATTTCATCTAACTGAGACTGCAGGTGAGAGACCATCAACTGTGCGGACTCTACCTGAGACTGAGACAATTGCCAAACCCGCTTGGCTGCCGCAATGCGTTTTTTCTCCTTCTCCAAAAACCCCGACGGTATCCCACCAATTATAGGGGGATAGGGTGTCAGGTCATAACCACACACGGAACAGGTTTCCACCTCATTTGGTGTATATTCGGTTTCACAAACGGGACATTTCGCCATCATTCTCAACCCCGACAAATCGCCGCCACCGGGCGGGGGGAAACCCGGCTTTAAGCTATTATAACCCATCGAGAGAAACTAGAAACCAGGCTTTTACGGACATCTTTCTGTATTTACCCATAACTCTCATAGAAACTGGGTTTCTTATCATCAGGCTACAAGTTTCTGTGTGATACGCAACATAAGTCCTATATATAGGCTTCTGCTAAAATAGGGTTTATTCAGCAATGTGTATTTTTTCCTGTTTCTTGTAATATAATACAAAATTGGAAGATGCCCCCGAGGTGCCCCAAACAAGGAAAATTTTATTAGATCAAAATCATCCATTTGCCATCCCACTTCCTTAAAGAAATTATTGTCTACACTCATCTTAATATAGCTACCATCATCCTTGAATCCACAATTGATATATATTTGCTTCTGGACACTAAACCCGAAGTGTCCGTTACTGTGTTTAACCCAAAGACCATCGATGATTCGCAAATCCTCGCCAGGAAAGTTTTTGATATCATCCTCGTCTAAACCTCCCCGTGGCGTTCGTCCCGCCACCGCTAACATTATCTCCTGGGTTTTTATCTCTGCATCTAGCCAGTTGCCTGATTTCAATAATCTGTTGAGTTCGGTATAATCAAAACTAGAAGATGAAGACACGATGGGGGTTTCTTGCACTTGTTCGACCATCGGCTGTAGTTGAGATGCGATCGCTTCTATCTGAGATTCTAGCTGTGATTGGGATTGGAGTTGAGAAGATGCGATCGCTTCTATCTGAGATTCTAGCTGTGATTGAGATTGGGTAAAACCGTCAATTTTCCGGGTCATTTCATCTAACTGAGACTGCAGGTGAGAGACCATCAACTGTGCGGACTCTACCTGAGACTGAGACAATTGCCAAACCCGCTTGGCTGCCGCAATGCGTTTTTTCTCCTTCTCCAAAAACCCCGACGGTATCCCACCAATTATAGGGGGATAGGGTGTCAGGTCATAACCACACACCGAACAGGTTTCCACCTCATTTGGTGTATATTCGGTTTCACAAACAGGACATTTCATAAGCTGTATTTTATTAGGGTAATTTAGTAAAACGATCAAATTTTACCAATAGGTTACATTTTAAGGTCTATTTTTGTTGCGAAATCTAAATAAAATAAATCGCAAAAATCCCGCCAGAATTTGAATAACAATTTTCAATAAAGTCCTGATTATCCCAAGAGTGCTTAAAACTATATTTTTGCTATATAACAGCAATCTTCCTAAATCAGATTTTAATTGAGATTCTGAGTTAATTAATATTGCAATTTGTGGGAAAATTTTCGATACATTAATAGGCGGCTTTATATTGCGTATATTATTGCCATTATTCAGATTATTTAAACTTTTAAAAATGGTTTCTAACTGCTGTTTAAAATCGGCTGATTGTTGATTTGACGACTCGGTAAAACCGTCAATTTTCCGGGTCATTTCATCTAACTGAGACTGCAGGTGAGAGACCATCAACTGTGCGGACTCTACCTGAGACTGAGACAATTGCCAAACCCGCTTGGCGGCCGCAATGCGTTTTTTCTCCTTCTCCCAAAACCCCGACGGTATCCCACCAATTATAGGGGGATAGGGTGTCAGGTCATAACCACACACCGAACAGGTTTCCACCTCATTTGGTGTATATTCCGTTTCACAAACGGGACATTTCGCCATCATTCTCAACCCCGATAAATCGCCGCCACCGGGCGGGGGGAAACCCGGCTATTTTGGTATTATAACCCACAGTGAGGGCAGGCTCCTACCTAGTCCACGGAAACCCGGTTTCTTTACTCTCCACGGTAACTTCCCCCGCATGGAAAAGCCCATGTTTCCGTGAAAAAGACACCGAAAAAAAGAACTTGACAAGTGCCTGTAGTAGTAGTGGTTATATACTACAGGTTACAATTATCAAAGAGACTGATAATAAACAATAACCACAAGTAGCCCCGATACAAGCCCCGATGAACTCGTACAGCTTCCAGGTGCCGGGAGATGGCTGGGAGATGGCCCACTGGTGCCTCTCGGAGGGAAAACGTTAATTCGCTCCATGACAACCACCTATTATTCACTCGCCATCCTACCTCGTCCAGGAACCGATACCATATTGTATTACCTGGATGCGATCCATCGGGCTTTCCCCCACAATTGATGTAAATTTGCTTCTGGATACTAAACCCGAAGTGTCCGTTACTGTGTTTAACCCAAAGACCATCGATGATTCGCAAATCCTCGCAAGGAAAGTTTTTGATATCATCCTTGTATAAATATCCCCCTTGGGTTTTTCCAGCCACCGCTAACATCATCTTTGCCGTTTCTTGGTCGGCTGCTTTCCAGTTGCCTGATTTCAATAATCTGTTGAGTTTGGTATAATCAAAACCAGAAGAAGAAGACACGATGGGAGTTTCTTGCACTGCTTCAGTTATCGACTGTAGTTGAGATGCGATCGCTTCTATCTGTGATTGCGACTGGAGTTGAGAAGATGCGATCGCTTCTATCTGTGATTGCGACTGGAGTTGAGAAGATGCGATCGCTTCTATCTGTGATTCTAGCCGTGGTAGCGACCGGAGTTGAGAAGATGCGATCGCTTCTATCTGTGATTCTAGCCGTGGTAGCGACCGGAGTTGAGAAGATGCGATCGCTTCTATCTGAGATTCTAGCTGTGATTGAGATTGGGTAAACCCCTCAATTTTCCGGGTGGTTTCATCTAACTGAGACTGCAGGTGAGAGACTATCAACTGTGCGGACTCTACCTGAGACTGAGACAATCGCCAAACCCGCTTGGCTGCCGCAATGCGTTTTTTCTCCTTCTCCCAAAACCCCGACGGTATCTCATCAGTAGGGGGATAGGGTGTCAGGTCATAACCACACACCGAACAGGTTTCGACCTCATTTGGTGTATATTCCGTTTCACAAACGGGACATTTCGCCATCATTCTCAACCCCAATAAATCATGACAACCGGGCGGAGGGAAACCCGGCTATTTTGGTATTATAACCCACAGTGAGGGCAGGCTCCTACCTAGTCCACGGAAACCCGGTTATAACTCACGAATGCCACTCGCTGTCAACACTTCATTAAGGGTTAATTCCCACTGTGGGAAAGTGGGGGACAAAATGCGATCGCCTCCCGGTAAAGACTGGATTGGTGCTATAATAATCTACAGCAACTCAAACTCAAACTGAAAATTAACTGGCTTGACTGTTCATCAAGATATTAGGGGATTATGCCTCGAAGAGATACAACTCATAATATTATCAAACAAGCTATAATTAAAGATGGTTGGGAAATTACAGATGATCCTTATGTGATTTCCTATGGGGAGCGATTTTTATTTGTAGATCTGGGTGTGAGGCGATCGCATTTTCCGACGCAGCCAAAAGGATCTATTATTGGTGCCAGACGAGATCGGACCCGTATTGCCATTGAAATCAAAGAATTTAGAGGACTATCAGCGATCGCCGATTTAGAACAAGCGATCGGACAGTATAGTTTATATAGGCTGTTACTGAATGAAGTAGATCCGGAACGGCATATTTATCTGGGCGTTACGGATATCATATATGAGACAATCTTCAGTGAAACAATTGGTAAACTGGTGATTAATAAACTTCCTTTAAATCTCTTAGTGGTTGATGGTAAAAAAGCGGAGGTTAAACAATGGATACCGTAACTCACGATCGCGAAATTGTCAAACAAGTTATCTGTGAATATGCACAACTGCGCCCATCTCATGGCGAGATTCGATTGGATACGGTATTTGATGAGAAACAAGAACATTATGCACTGATGCAAGTCGGTTGGGATCGAGGTAGACGAGTCCGAGGAAATCTCATCTATATTGTTTTGCGTGAAGGAAAAGTTGTGATTGAATATGATGGTATGGAAGCTGGAATTACTCAAGATTTGATGGAAAAAGGCATTCCTGAAAACCGCATTATTTTGGGGTTCTTGGAAGAATCTAATGCGGGGTGGGCTATGATATGATTTTCTATATTATAACTCACGAATGCCACTGGCTGCCAACACTTCATCAAGGGTTAATTTCCACTGTGGGAAAGTGGGGGACAAAATGCGATCGCCTCCCGAAATTGACGATCGCAAAAACCGGGTTTCTTTACCAAGTCTTGATTGGGATGCAAAGATTATCCTAGAAATCTGGTTTCTTTCGGTCACTCCCAACTGGGGATATCCTCACAGGTAAATGTGATCATATCCTCGCCGTTTAAGTCATCCCGGACTAGGCGATTTTTTAAGTTGTTGACCATCCGTTCATAAAAATTGCGGACATCGCGACCATTGCCGAAATTTCTGCCACGATTTTGATAGGCAAAATCCATAGTTGACCGGACTCGCGCGGATACGTCATCGGGACAAATTCGCCGGCTTTCTCGACACATTCCCAGAAAAATACTGTGCATTTCGGCACCGTTATAATCAGGAAAATCGATGGTTTTAGACAGGCGAGATTGTAAGCCGGAGTTACTGTCGATAAACTCTGCCATTTCCCGCGAATATCCGGCTAAAATTACCACGAGGCGATCGCGATAATTCTCCATCATGGGAACCAAAGTATCGATCGCCTCCTGTCCATAATCTCGGCTATCTCCCCCACGAGATAAGGAGTAGGCTTCATCAATAAATAACACCCCATCGACGGCGGACTCAATCACCTGGGCGGTTTTTTCGGCGGTATGTCCGATATATTGTCCGACTAATTTGGTGCGGTCTGCTTCGACAAATTGACCTTTTTTTAACAGTCCCAAGGCTCGATAAATTTCGCCAATTAAACGAGCGACGGTGGTTTTTCCGGTGCCGGGATTTCCAGTAAATAATAAATGACGGGTTTCGATTTCATTACTGGCTAACATCCCTAAACTGGCTAATTTTTTATCGGCGATTTGGGTGTTAATTAATTGTTTGATATCCTGTTTAACCGAGTCTAACCCGGTCAAGTTTTCTAATTTGGCGAGGAGTTTTTCTAGGTTCTCTGGGTCGGCGGTTCCCCGTTGGGAGAGTTCCCGATACTCAGGGGGTAAATCGGCGACTGCTAAGGGTTCTGTGAGGGGATTTAAACCGTGTTTAATCACGCGATCGCTGTGACAATCATCCATTTTATTAAACAACTTTTCTACCTCTCTGGCGTTCCCAAAATGGCTGTCTCGGTTCTCATAAAGCTGGGTTAATAAGTTCTTGAGAGGCGCTTCTAAATCCGGGGCGATCGCACTTTTAACCCGTTGTACCTGTTGACCGAAAATGGTTAATAATTCGGAGGGTTGATAATCCTCGAAAATAATTTCTGTGGCAAAACGACTTGGCAAACCTGGGTTAGATTTGATAAAATTATCCATAAGGTCGGGATATCCGGCGACAATGACGGCGAGCCTTCCTCGTTCATCTTCCATGCGTTTTAACAGGGTATCGATCGCCTCCCGTCCCCAGTCATTTTCACCTCCTTGAGTGAGGGTATAAGCCTCGTCAATAAACAATACCCCATCTATAGCGCGATCGACTGTTTCATTGGTCAAAATTGCGGTATGTCCCACATATCCCGCCACCAAATCTCGCCCGCCAATTTCTACTACATGACCCCGCCTCAATAACCCCAAATCTCGATAAATTTCCCCCATTAATCTCGCTACGGTTGTCTTTCCGGTGCCGGGGTTTCCTTTGAATACTAAATGCAGTCTAGGGGGGTCGGTGTTGATGCCTTGTTTTTGGCGTTCTTGAGCCTTGGATAATGACCGGATTTTTTGGTTTATGGCGGTTTTAACATTCTGTAAACCTACCAATTCCTGTAAGCGTTCTAAGGCGGGTCTGTGGCTGACATCCCCCGATAACCACTGGTTTTGTTTGGCGACATTTAGGGATAATTCGATGGCGGTATTAAAGCGATTATACCATGTCTTTAGGGGTTGATTTTCGGCGGCTATAGCGGAGATTAAACGGTAGCGATCGCCCCAATTTACAGGTTTTTGGTGAACCAGTCGGAAATAATCCCACAGGCTTTCTAACTCGGGTTCTGTGGGGGTAGAAACCCGCACTAAATTAAATTGGCGATCGCTCCTATTTTGTAGCCAATTTCCCAAAAAAGTAAAGCCTGTATGGTTGCAAAAATCTTGAAACTGTTGTAGACTATGATGGTGGGAAATAAACACACATAAATTGCGGTTGGTAGGTGGGAATCTTCCCCAACTTACCATCCGTCCAAACAATTCTCGGCAGTTTTCAAACATCCGCAAATCTTCTACATCAGAAAAGATAATCGCACTTTGATAGCGGGTATCTTCCATGAAGTGTTGAAATAAGCCTATACATGAAATATCAGACATGACAGGACGGCGATTTGCTGAGGGTTGGGGTTCCGGTTTGGTCGGGGTTTCTCGTCCCAATAAGCGGCGGCGTTTCCCCAAAGGACTGGCGCTTTTTACTCGCATTTCGGACGGGGAAGGTCTCGGAGGCGTGGTTTTCGGCTGTTCCCTGGCGTTTTGCAGAGATTGATAATCGAGAAAATACAGCTTGTTAATTCCCGAATATAAAACAATACGATTAAAGCCTTGGCTGTGTAAATAGCGATGCAAAACCTGTTCGATATCTTGCAATAATAAATCGTCGCTACAGAAGCTATCCCCGGTGTCGGTTCCGCACAAAACTAAAAAGCGATCGCCTGTTTGGAGGTTCAATTGATTGGTGACTCGTTCAACCATGATTTGATAGTATATTGACATCTTCTTAAACCCCTCTCCACCATGGGGAGAAGGGGTCAGAAAAGGAGAGTTAAGAAACAGATGGTTTCGATTGGGGTGACTGAACAGATGGCTTTTTCAGTCGCGTTTTGACTGCATTCATATCCTGATATTCACTGTTCGCCTGTTGTTTACATTCTATATCACCCACGCCTTCAACGCCCGCTTCATTCAAGATATTAAAAATCGCCTCGGCATTTTGGCGGGTAGCTTTTTCGTCGATTAAAGTCTGGCTAAAACTATTAATTGAAACCGAATTAGCCCCAAATTCCGACTCAGGACTAATCACGGTTACCACCTCATCCCCAGCCACATTTTTAACCTTGGCTACAAAAGCGTTGCGTTCGTCTTCTCCTTCGTAGGTATCATCAACTAGGGTATAACCGATATTTTCGAGAGTTTCGACAATGCGATCGGCAATTTCCGCCCGCATTTGAGAACCTAAAATAGAAAGTTTCGCCTGTTCGATAATGTCCCCTAAAATCGGCTGCAATTGATTAATATTTTCGCCGATATTTTTAACCTGTTCAGTGGTGAGGGTGGCTTCTCCTTCCACCAGTTGGGTTTCTAACTGATTGAGTTGGTTTTCATACTCGCTTAGTCGCCCATTAGTCCAGTAGTTAATCTCACATTTGAAGGTTTCCGCGTCGCTTCCCTGTCCGACTTCTACTTCACATTCTCGGTGAGATTGTACCTCGGTAATTAAACTGCGTAAATCAGTTAAACTCGCCTGATAATAAAATAGCCATTCCTGCTGTTTTTGTTCCAGTTCCAGCCGCAGGTCTGCTAGTTTGAGATAGGTTTGCTGACAAGTGGCGATCGCCGCTTCAAAAACCCCCGCTTGAATATTGCTATTTGCTAGGTCTAAATCCCGACGTAAATCGGCTAATTTACCCGGTGCAAAACGTTGGTGTTGATAATCGCGATCAATCTGTTTCCAAACCTGGTCAACATCCGCAAAATAATCAACTGCTAACTGTTGTTTCCGCTGACTTTCCGCCTCCAAATTATCAACTACTTGATTAATCTGTTGCTGAAGGATTTGTTGTCCTTGTTGTCTGGCTTGTCGCTCCTCAGCTATCAGTTGAGTAAATTTATGATCCTGTTGTTGAAATAAATTCAGATACTCCTGGCGTTGACTATTTAACAATCCTAAATATTCCCGTCGCTGCTGAGTAAAGCCTTCCCGCATAGAAGACTCTAGCCGTCCGACTTCCTGTTGTAATTGCTGTTGTTGACGATACTCGGACTCTCGGATATTCTGCTGAAATTCCCGCCGCTGATTTTGTAGTCGTAGGTTGGTCTGGGTTTCCAAGTCTTTAATTCCGGTTCGCAGTCCGCTAATTTCTTGTTGCTGGCGTTGGGTTCGCTGTTCGAGGGGGGCGAGGCGTTGCTGAAACTCCCGCTGGGCTTGCTGTTGAACGGCGTTTAACCGTTCGGGGAGGTCCTGTTGTAGCGATCGCAGCCTGGAGTCCTGTTCCCGCAGTCGTCGCAATTCTCGATCCTCAACCTGAATATACTGTCGTTTTTCACCACTCATTTATGGCTCCTATTTTTTAGTAATGGTTGATTTAAATTCCTATGGTGTAGTATAATGGTTTTCGGGAAAATCAAACACCGTAAAATTACTTAACTTTATGGTCGTCCGAAAACCGGGCTGTTTGAGTCTCACCCCAGCCAGATTTAAGTCTCCCTCCCCTTTGGGGTAATGGTTGGCAAAATTGATCAGTTTCTGGACTCGCCTACAGCCTAAGTTATTGGAATGCTTGACAATGCAAGAACAAACCGCAGCTTTAATTAAAATAGCCCAGAGATTGCCTCATGGTGAGGTGTTGGATTATGATCACATTGAACTGCCTTTTGAACTGGTGAAAATCGCCCTAAAATTATGGGAAAATTTCTACCCCCAGAACTGTTAGAAAACCTGGCAAATTCAGACCCGGATACTCTGGACGCTTGGGCGATCGCCCTCTCCCAAACTCTCAGCCAACAACTCTCTCTCCTGGATACCTGGAAACCACATTTTTCCGCCCGATCTATCCCCCCAAAGCTGGCGGAAAAGCTGGAAAATAACTCCCAAAAATTAGCGGAAATCTCCCGAGAAACGTCGGGAATTTTGGCGGCGGCTAATCAGCTTTTTAGTCAGGAAAATCAGTTAAAACAGGCGGCGGCAGAATTGGCACGATTAAAAAGCCTCGAAACTCAATTAAACCATATAGAAACGGAACTACAAAATACCGATTTAGACCAACTGCGCCAAGACATCGAAAAGCGATCGCAAACCCTCGAACCGCTCTATCAAGAACTGCAAACCCTCCAACAGCAACAAGACCAACTCGCAGCGCAGCAAACCCGCCTAGAAGCGGAACTTCAAAGACTGCGATCGCGCCAAAATCAACGAGAAATCGAGACGGCGGAAATCGCCACGGAATTGATAACGCTTACCCAAACGGAACGCCATAAACTCAACCCTATTTTATCAGAGACCCTGACACAATTGCAGCAAGAAAAAGCGGAATTTGACCGCCTACAAAGTGACCTGAAAAAAGCGATCGCCGACTGTAACCGATACCAAAAACAAACTACCACCATTGGCGACCACCTCAGCCAACACTATGATCGCGATCGTCAACTTTGCCAATATCTCCCGGTCAACCACGCAGAAATTGACCCGCTTTTAGCACACATAAAAACTCAACTCCAAGACCTCGATCGCCAATTAACTACTCTCCAAAAACACCACGCCGAAGAACACCAAAAACTCACCCTTAACTTTTCCTCATGACTCTCTTAAACATTGCTGAAATTTGCCCCCACACCCGCACCCTCGGCCCCGGAAACCGCTTTGTAATATGGGTACAAGGTTGCAGCTTTAACTGTCCTGGCTGCATTTCCCCGGAGTGGATACCCCAAACTCAAGCTACATTAATTGACCACGAACAACTGGGAAATCTGATTTTATCCCAACCCAATTTAGACGGTATAACTGTTTCTGGCGGCGAACCTATGCTACAGGCGATCGCCTTAACTAAACTGTTTCAACACCTGCGAAACCATCGCGATATTTCGATTATATGTTATACTGGATTTACCCTCAACGAAATTCGCACAAAGGCTGATATCATCCCCCTACTAGAATTGATTGATGTTATCATTGACGGACAATATATCGCCGACCTCAATGATAACCAAGGCTGGCGAGGTTCATCTAACCAAAATATTCACTTCCTCACCCCCCGCCACCTCCCAGAATCGGCATTATTTACCACTAGAAAACGGGATGTTGAGGTTCATATTCGCAATGATTCGGCTTTAATGGTTGGGGTTCCACCACACCGCTTTAGACAGGATTTTAAACAGGCTTTAAAACTATAGTATTTCATTAAAAAAAAATTTTTTCGGCTCGCCCTGGGGCTGAGGCTTGACAAGCACCGGGAGTTAATGCTAAGGTATTAATGTATAGCCTCATAATGGGAATCTTTGTTAAATTAAAAAAATTGCACATATTTTCATTATCTAAAATTGTAACCGAAGTCAATCGAAAAAGCAACCCCTCCCCCCCAAAAAAAATTTTTCGCAACATTTCTTAATTTTTTGTTACAAAAGTTAACAAACAGCTTGGGGGAGTTTAGTAGCGGGTAATGGTGGGGTAAGTTAAGTTACAGAGTTTTTGATCTGAAGGAAGCACATTTTGATTAGTTTGTAGATAATTATGTAACCAGGTACAACTACGACTAATCAAACTATCAAGATTGAGGTTATCCATACTCCATAATATTAATGTACCATCGTCTTTGGCGATCGCTAAAGTTTGACCATCAGGACTAAAAGCAATGCGGTTAACAAAGACATTATGATTAATGGTAGTAATGGGTTCAATGGCGCTTTCAGTGCCATGACAACCATCAGCAGGCCAGAGTTTATCGCGATCGCGTTTAACAGCCCATAATCGGACTTTTTTATCATCACTGGCGGTAGCTAAAATTTGACCATCAGGACTAAAGCTGAGACTGCGAACCGTAGCCAAAGCAGTCATGGGACAAGAATCAGGTCTAGGAGTACCATTACGAGACCATAGTTTAACATTTTTACCAGATGCGATCGCGAGTGTTCCCAAGTCAGGAGAAAAAGCGATACTATTAACACTTTCATTTTCTGGAATACTGGGATAGGAAATCCAACTATCTCCTTGTTTACGCCATAAAACCACGCCATAGAGTTCATCGGTTGCCCTGATAGCCATTTCATTACCGATAGCTACCGCCAAGATAGTACCATCACCGTTAAACTTGATGTCGCTGACAATACCATCATTAGGGAAAGCGGGAATTCTGAGAGTTTCAATTAATTGACCATCGTAATCCCAGATGATGACGTTTTTATCAGAACTAGCGGAAGCCAAGATATTTTTACTAGGATTAAATGCAATGGCGTTAACGGGTTCAGTGTGACCAGTGAGGGTGGCGATCGCTTCACCATCGGTAGTCCATAATTTGATAGTATTATCTGCGCCTCCGGTGGCGACCAGAGGCTGATCTGTTTGAGAATTGACACTAACCCAATTGAGATCCCTAGGCTGTCCTAAACCTTCGAGTTGCCACGATAAAGCGCTCTGATCATCTTGGTTAAGATCCCACATTTTGACTAAGCTATCATTACCTGCTGTAGCTATTCCCTGGCTGTCGGGAGTAAAGCTGAGACTCCAAATAGCTGCATCACTGGCTTCAATTACCCTTTTCGCTTCTGGTGTATAGCTGCGACTCCAGAGTTTGACAGTAGTATCTGCACTAGCGGAAACAATCGTCTTACTATCAGGAGTAAATGCCACAGACCAGACATCATTTTGATGACCTACTAAGGTATTTAATAAACTCCCATCTGGGAACCCCCAAATTTTCACCGTATCATCACGACTTCCACTAGCAATTACTTCACCGTCTGGACTAAATAAGACTGTCAAAACTTCCTCATTATGTCCTTTGAGGGTGCGGATTTCCCGTTGTTGTTCTAAGTCCCAAATTTTGAGAGTGCGATCGCTACTACCGGAAACCAAAATGTTATCATTTTTGGGGTTAAAACTGACATCATGAATATTACAGTAATCAAAAGAGTCCGAAGAAACACCTTCACAGTGTCCGCTCAAAGTGGCTAATAGGTCTCCTTGGCGGTTCCAGAGTCGGACAGTTTTATCTTTACCCGCGCTGGCTAGTTTTTGTCCATCGGAATTAAACTCTACATCTAACACTCTATCTGTGTGACCTTCCAAGACACGAATTATAGTGCCATCAGGTCGCCACAGGCGAATAGTATTATCATTACTAGAGGTAGCGATTAAATCTCCTTGGGGACTAAATTTAACACGGGTAACTAACGCTTCATGACCTACTAAGTTGTGCAGATATTGGAATTGTTGTTGTTGTTCATCCCAGACCCAAATTGTGACTTGATTATCGGCGGTAGTAGTCCCCAGAAATTGACTATCTTCACTAAAGCTAATACTGGTCACACTATTTTGATGGGGTAAGTTCTGTAACCATAAGCCATCAATACCCCAGACCTTAGCCGTATGATCATTACTGGCTGTAGCAATGAAATTCCCATCAGGACTAACAGCCACCCCCAGAACACTGCTAGTGTGTCCCTGTAGGCGATTTTTTTCTTGAATATTAGATATAACTTCCCGTAAACCAGATGTTACCTCAAGTTTTTGTTGGTCGGTGGGGTTGGTTTCTTGAATGTCTTTACTGAGTCTTAAAGTTGTTAGTAAAATCTCGATTTGATTGTTTTGGTCAGATAGTCTCAAGGCGCGTTCTACGGATTTTAAGGCGGCGAGGCGATCGGCAGAATTGCGCTGCCATTTTTGCACTTCCCAAGCGCCAATAGCCAGAACTAAAAGACCGACACCAGCCGCAACCATCCGCCAGTTTCTGCGTTGTCGGCTTAATTTTTCCTCCGCTTCATGTTGTTTAGCTTGAGCTTCTTGTACTTGTTGATTTAACTCTCTTTCCCGTCGCATTTGCTCATTTTCTTCTTGGAGTTGTTCAAACTCTGCATCGCGATCTAAGCGATGTTGTTGACGAATAAAACCCGCGAGATAATCATGGACAAGTTGATAAAATTCGCTATCATATTCTACTACTCGGAACACTAATCCTGATTGTTCAAATATATCTAAAATTAAGTCTAATTCAACGGTAACTGATGGTAATTTAAGCCGTTCTTTTAATTCTTCGGAAAGTTCCGCACGGGTCCTTAGGGGTCGGGTGTCATTTTCATCGGTTAATAGGTATAGCATTAGTCTGGCGATCGTCTCATTTTCCGCCCCACAGTCTTTTATGGTCACTTCCAAAAAACGTTCAACCAGCTTTTGCATGGGTCCGCGTTTTTGGTATTCTGCTAATGTGGTGATATTTTCGGTTTGTAGTTGCGCTCCCACTACTTGCATTTCAATGGGTCGCACTTCTTCTAATTCGGTGGATAAATCATTGACTAATGCTTTAATTAGAGCATCTTCTAAATAAAACCGGGAACTATCGGTCAGACTCTTAATCACATTATATGCTTCTTCCCGGCTAAAGTTGCCCACATAAAATAGGATATCTTTACTTAAAATATCGTTGCCAATTTCCTCGAAGTTAGTCAGACGAGAAGCCTCTAATAAATGATGCAGATAATCTTCTCGCAGGGATAAGATAACCTTGACAAAGGGAATTTTTAAAACTTGCTGTAATAATTTAAAAAATATCTGGCGATCGCCTTTATTTAAGACAAAGAATAACTCCTCGAATTGGTCGAAAATTAGCACAGTTAACCGATGATTAACCGCATTATGTTTCAAGGTTTCTAAAATGTGGTTAATTAGATATTTTTGCTCCCCTTCATCAGCCTTAGTCAATTCAGGATAACCGCTATTAACAGCCTTTTCAGCCAGGTAGGTTGGGTGAAACCCAACAGCAGCCAGGTAGGTTGGGTGAAACCCAACATCGGTTTCTGGTTCTATTTCTGATTCTTGAAGACCAGATAGTTGTCGATCTAGTTCTCTGATATAAGCCCTATAGTTACGAATAACCACAGGTACTACTTGACGCGCTTCGATAGGCTTAACTTGGAGAGAAGGAACTAAACCTGCTCGTAATAATGAACTTTTACCAACTCCTGATTGACCATAAATAACCGTGAGTTTATGCTGAGGACTCGCCATGCGAGCTAGGAGATTTGCGATATCTTTTTCCCGTCCAGAAGTCTGGATCTCATCAGCACAGGTATAGCCATAATCGGCATCTGTTAAACTAAGATTAATCGCTCGTTCGCGAATCTGCAACCGACCAGCGCCAATAAATGCCGTATAGCCAAAAGTGCTAGATTTGCGGCGATGTTCTCCCTTAATCTCAAAAGATTCTCGGTAATTTCCTAGGTCAAAATATAGACGTTGTAGAGATTCTAAGATTGACAAATATAGTGGTGGGTTGTATTGGGGAATAGTCGCTTTTTTCGCCCATTCTAATTTTTGAATTGCCGCTTTAGGTTGACTCAATTTTTCTAAAGATTCAGCTAATAGCCACAGAAAACGACCCTGCTGCTGATTACAAATTGAAGAATCGATCGCCTCCGAAACATTAGCCCGCATCAATATATCTAAAGCCACCTCAGCCAATTCTTTACTATGATTCCACTGAGAACGATGCAGACAAACTTCTGCTAAAAACCCATAATCCTGAGCCAATAAAATCTGATTTAATTCACCAGGAGATTCATGGAGTTTCCGGGAGGCGATCGCCAATTCCCATAACTCATCCCACCGTTCTAATTGACCGAGAACCTCCCCTAATTTATTAATAAACTTAGCTACCAAATCCTGGCGTTGAGCAATTTCAAACCTTTGAATAGATTGCACTAGATGTTGTTGGGCTCGTTCCCATTCTTTTTTCCCCGTACCATAACGATTTTGATCGGCTTGATAAATCTCGCATAATCCTATATGAAATAATATCACTCCTTGCCATTCTAAATGAGTCAAATTAGGCTGAAAATTAGGCAGATTATGAGAAATATTGCGCCACAAACTAAGACTTTTCTGATACTTTTTTATCGCTAAATCTATTTCATATTTAGCATAAGAATAACGAGCAAATAAAAATTGTAAACTCCCTTCTAATTCTATAGGTAACTGAGTTAATCTTTGTTTTAAGTCTTGATAAGCCAACTCTATTTCTGACCGAGAACCCGTCCCCAAAATCTTGGTATTAGGGACAAATTGCAGCGATCCAAATTTCTGAACTTCCCCAAATACCCGCTGGGTTTTAGTCTCCAAAAATTCCAATAACTCTTGAGTTCCTAAGACAAATTCATAAGTAGTCGCCCAACTGGTAAAATCCTGGGCGCGGCGGTTCATTCTTTGCCAGGTTTTGTCATCAACCCATAAAACTAGGGGAAATTCCAAGTTCCGAAAAGACTCCCTCGCAAAATTGGTCGCGTCTAAGACTTCATCAAGACTGTTCACAGACTCCAAGCCGTAGACCATAAGCGCCGCTGGTTCGGACCCCTTAGCCAATTCCCCTTGAATAGCGCCATACAAGTTCTGTATTGATGGCTGAAGGTATAACTCGCGAATGGGTAAGGGAAATTTCTGCCGCAGTTGTTGTACCATTGACGATCGCAAATTGGTATAGTTACAACGCACCAGCAACAGAGTAAACTGTCCCTCAGATAATCTCAGGGTTCTGCTTAATGTATTAAGTTGGCTCTCATTCAGAGCGATCGTATCATTAATGGGATGCACACTCATTTGTCTGTTACCTGTAAACTTAGGGTGATTATCGACAATTTTTCAAATTCATTTACAATCTGCTTATGCACGCTTTATCAATTCCCACCTGGATAATTCATATCTCTAGCGTCATTGAATGGATAGTCGCCATAGGGCTAATCTGGAGTTACGGCGTAATTACCGAAAATCGAGCCTGGTGGGGTTTATCTTATGCTATGTTACCAGCCTTGATTAGTGCTATGTGTGCTTGTACCTGGCATTATTTTGATAACCCCCCAACCTAGAATGGTTGGTCACCCTACAAGCTGCTATGACCGTTACTGGTAATTTTACCTTGTGTATTGCCGCCTGGTGGCTTTGGCGAACTTCCAAATCACTCGAAACTTAAAAACTACTAACCATGTTCTCTAAAGATACTCTATTTGTTCTGTCTTTGTTTCCTTATCTCGGTTTCCTCTGGTTCCTTACCCGTTCAGGAATAACCCCAATACTAGCCCTGATCGGATTTTACGGTACTTTAGTATTTGTGGCGGTTACCATTCCGGCGGCTATTTATGCTCAGGTCGCCTATAGTGAATCTTTAGCTAATATTGATTGGCTTCATGGGGGGGCTGAGTTGTTTTTGACTCTATCCAATATCCTGATTGTATTAGGATTTAGCCAGGCGATCGCTAACAAAATTTCAGATAAAGACTCCCAAGCTAGTTAAGAGTTCCCAGCCAGGAGTCCCCTCCGGTCTGTTCCCTCACTTCCCAAAACTCTCTAAGTATCCATCTTAGTCTTGTGAACCATTACCATTTATGAGGATAACTAAAAAACGGGTTTGGCTATATACCCTACTGTTTTTGTTGATTCCTACCATCGCTTGGGCTCAGGATGAAAGCCGCAGCCAAACAGTCTTTGAGGCTATTAATGATGGTTTCACCTGGTTTGTCAATAATGTGATATTTGGTGTCCTATTCTGGGATGCAGGGACCGGGTATCTATTTAAATCTCTGTTTGGGATTGACATGGGAATTCCCCTAATTGTTTTATGGCTAATTGTTGGGGGAATTTTCTTTACCTTCCGCATGGGATTTATCAATATCCGCGCCTTCCGACACGCTGTAGACGTGGTGCGGGGAAAATATGATGATCCTAACGATTCCGGGGAAGTCTCCCATTTTCAAGCCTTAGCAACCGCTCTGTCCGCCACTGTCGGCTTGGGAAATATTGCTGGGGTAGCTATTGCTGTTAGTGTCGGAGGACCCGGCGCGGTCTTCTGGATGACTGTGGGTGGCTTTTTTGGAATGAGTAGTAAGTTTGTTGAATGTACCCTCGGTCAAAAATATCGCGTGATTAACCCAGATGGCACTATTTCTGGGGGTCCGATGCGCTATTTATCGGAAGGTTTAAAAAGGATGAATTATCCGATTTTTGGACGGGTTTTGGCGATCGCTTTTTCCTTTTTCTGTATTTTCGCCGCCTTGGGTGGTGCAAATATGTTCCAAGCTAACCAGTCTTTTGGGGCGGTTTCCCGGGTGTTTCCCTTTCTACCTAATTGGTTATATGGAGCAGTTTTAGCAACATTAGTCGGCTTGGTAATTATTGGCGGAGTCCGCCGCATTGGTCAAGTCGCTGGTACAATAGTCCCTTTAATGTGTATTTTATATGTCGTCGCCTCTCTGTTTATTTTACTGAGTAATTTTACCGCTATTCCTGGTGCTTTTGGGGTGATTATTTCCCAAGCATTTCAGCCAGAAGCTATTGAGGGCGGGATTTTGGGTGTAATTATTCAAGGGTTTAGACGGTCGGCTTTTTCTAATGAGGCGGGGTTGGGTTCGGCGGCGATCGCTCATTCAGCCGCTCGCACTGATGAACCGATCCGAGAAGGTATTGTCGCCCTTCTAGAGCCTTTTATTGATACTATTGTTGTTTGTAATATGACCGCTTTAGTAATTGTAATTACTGGGGCATATAATAATCCCGAATATGAGCAATTACGCGCTACCGGAGCCGGGGCAGAATTGACCGCCGCCGCTTTTGGCAGTTCCATTAGTTGGTTCCCCATAATTTTGGCGATCGCTGTTTTTTTCTTTGCTTTTTCTACTATGATATCCTGGAGTTATTATGGTGAACGCTGCTGGGATTATCTCACCGGAGGGCAGGGTTTAATTATCTATAAAATCCTCTTCCTAATGGCTACTTTTATGGGAGCCATAGTCGCCCCTGGTCCCGTCATTGATTTTAGTGATGGAATGTTATTGGGAATGGCATTCCCTAACCTGTTGGGGGTTTATTTCCTCTGTCCCCAAGTCGCCAGAGACTTAAAAGATTATATGGCACGATATAATTATAATTAATAATTGTAGGGGCGGGTTCCGCCGTCAATTATCCATCCCCAGGACGATATTAATAAACCCGCCCCACCGCCGATAATTAATAATTGTAGGGGCGGGTTCCGCCGTCAATTATCCATCCCCAGGACGATATTAATAAACCCGCCCCACCGCCGATAATTAATAATTGTAGGTGCGAGACGTTCAGGCATGAAATAGGGTTGAGATACCCGAAATAACCGCCTGGTGGGGAGTCCAACCCCTTGGTTGGATATAAGTGGTTAGGCACTGACCATCCCACAACTGTTTATATGTCCCGACGTTTGGATTCGACACCCAAACAAGGCAGGGAACTCCAGGTCACAAACGAACTGCTTGAATGGGAAGTTATGACCCCATGATAGCAGGGAGTAGAGAGTGCGAAATGTTTAGGAGACCAAATAAGGCTGTGATGCCTGAAATCACCTCCTAGTGGGGAAGCCAGCCCCGAGTCTGGATAAGAGGTCGGAGCCTCGAACCATTCCCCATAACTGTTTATACGTCCCAACGTTTGGATTGAACCCCCAAACAAGGCAGGGAACTCAAGGTCATCAAACAAACTGTTTTGAATGGGAAGTTATGACCCCATGATAACAATGAGTAGAGAGTGCGAAATGTTGAGGAGACCAAATAAGGCTGTGATGCCTGAAATCACCTCCTAGTGGGGAAGCCAGCCCCGAGTCTGGATAAGAGGTCGGAGCCTCGAACCATTCCCCATAACTGTTTATATAGCACAAGACAGAAAAGTTAGGACGTATAATGGCAAGGATATCTACAGAAGACCCAAAAGGCTAGCCCCTACAGTTACGACCTTAGACAAAAAGTTATTAATGCAATTGAACTAGACGGTATACCCAAAACCGAAGCCAGTCAAGTTTTCCATGTCAGCAGGAACACTATCAATCTCTGGCTGCAAAGAAAAGCACAGACCGGAGACTTCCTCCCTAAACCTAATCGCCCACCTGGTCATAGCCACCAAATTACCGACTGGCACAAATTCAAGGCTTTTGCCCAAGAGCATGGCCACAAAACCTCCGCTCAGATGGCTCAACTTTGGGATGACGACATCTCTCCTCGCACCATATCCAGAACCTTGAAGAAAATTGGCTTCACCAGAAAACAACTTACGGCTACCAAGAACGTGATGAGCAACAGCGAGAGGAGTTTATTGCTCAGATTGAACATATGGAGCCGGAAGGGTTGGTTTACCTCGATGAAGCTGGCATGAATAGTCAAGACTCGGATTATCCTTATGGTTACTGCCAGGAAGGACAACGCTTCGATGCCCTCAAATCCGGGAAGAGGCAGGGCAGGGTGAGCTATATGGCGGCATGGTGTTATCAACAACTCTTAGCCCCCGATCGCTTTGAGGGTTGTTGTAATCGGACAGTGTTTGAGTTGTGGTTGGAGTTTATCTTAATTCCAACATTGAAGCCAGGTCAAACTCTAGTACTGGACAATGCAACGTTTCATAAAGGGAGGCGGCAGGCTGAACTGGTGGAGGCAGCTCAATGCCGTTTACTCTATCTTCGGCCTTATTCGCCAGACCTCAACAAGATAGAGAAATGTTGGTCGTGGTTGAAAGCCCGCATTCGCCATTGCACGTGAGCAGTTTGATTCTCTCGATGATGCCATGGATTATGTTCTCAAGGCTGCGTCCTAACCGTATTGACTAGTGCTATAAGTAGGTTGGGTGGAGGTAACGGAACCCAACAACACCATCTCTCGGTTATGTTGGGTTTCACGCTCGTTTCACCCAACCTACCAAGAGCGATCGCTTATTTAAGTAGGTTGGGTGGAGGTAACGGAACCCAACAACACCATCTCTCGGTTATGTTGGGTTTCACCCTCGTTTCACCCAAACTACCAAGAGCGATCGCTTATTTAAGTAGGTTGGGTGGAGGTAACGGAACCCAACAACACCATCTCTCGGTTATGTTGGGTTTCACGCTCGTTTCACCCAACCTACCAAGAGCGATCGCTTATTTAAGTAGGTTGGGTGGAGGTAACGGAACCCAACAACACCATCTCTCGGTTATGTTGGGTTTCACGCTCGTTTCACCCAACCTACAAATGTTGGGTGAAACCCGAGCCACAAAGAGCGATCGCTTATTTAAGTAGGTTGGGTGGAGGTAACGGAACCCAACAACACCATCTCTCGGTTATGTTGGGTTTCACGCTCGTTTCACCCAAACTACAAAGAGCGATCGCTTATTTAAGTAGGTTGGGTGGAGGTACGGAACCCAACACCACCATCTCTCAATGATGTTGGGTTTCACGGAGTTTCACCCAACCTACAAAGAGCGATCGCTTATTTAAGTAGGTTGGGTGGAGGTAACGGAACCCAACAACACCATCTCTCGGTTATGTTGGGTTTCACGCTCGTTTCACCCAACCTACAAATGTTGGGTGAAACCCGAGCCACAAAGAGCGATCGCTTATTTAAGTAGGTTGGGTGGAGGTACGGAACCCAACACCACCATCTCTCAATGATGTTGGGTTTCACGGAGTTTCACCCAAACTACCAAGAGCGATCGCTTATTTAAGTAGGTTGGGTGGAGGTAACGGAACCCAACAACACCATCTCTCCGTTATATTGGGTTTCACCCTCGTTTCACCCAACCTACAAATGTTGGGTGAAACCCGAGCCACAAAGAGCGATCGCTTATTTAAGTAGGTTGGGTGGAGGTAACGGAACCCAACAACACCATCTCTCAATGATGTTGGGTTTCACGGAGTTTCACCCAACCTACAAAGAGCGATCGCTTATTTAAGTAGGTTGGGTGGAGGTACGGAACCCAACACCACCATCTCTCAATGATGTTGGGTTTCACCCTCGTTTCACCCAACCTACCAAGAGCGATCGCTTATTTAAGTAGGTTGGGTGGAGGTACGGAACCCAACACCACCATCTCTCCGTTATATTGGGTTTCACCCTCGTTTCACCCAACCTACAAATGTTGGGTGAAACCCAAGCAACAAAGAGCTACCAAGAGCGATCGCTTATTTAAGTAGGTTGGGTGGAGGTACGGAACCCAACACCACCATCTCTCCGTTATATTGGGTTTCACGGAGTTTCACCCAACCTACCAAGAGCGATCGCTTATTTAAGTAGGTTGGGTGGAGGTAACGGAACCCAACAACACCATCTCTCGGTTATGTTGGGTTTCACGCTCGTTTCACCCAAACTACCAAGAGCGATCGCTTATTTAAGTAGGTTGGGTGGAGGTAACGGAACCCAACAACACCATCTCTCCGTTATATTGGGTTTCACCCTCGTTTCAGCCCACCTACAAATGTTGGGTGAAACCCGAGCCACAAAGAGCGATCGCCTTCCAGTTGCTGTAAGCGAGCCTCCAATTCCCGCAGCCGCGTTTCCGCTAACTCCGCCCGCTGACGCTGTTGTTCAGCTTCCTGACGCTGTTGTTCGGCCTCCAAGCGCTGCTGTTGGGCTTCCTGACGCTGTTGTTCGGCTTCCTGGCGTTGCTGTTGGGCCTCCAAGCGCTGCTGTTGGGCCTCCAAGCGCTGCTGTTCGGCGAGTTTGGCTAACTCTGTGGGGGTGAGAAATCGCTGACCATCAGGACGATAGATGGTGAACTGCTCCTCAATGAGTTCAAAGCGAATCCCTAACCGGGGACTCGTCCAGTTTTCCGCCTGCTCAATCAGTTCCAGCGAACCCGTTTGATTGCGTATCGACCCGTGAAAATCAAAACGGTCTGGGTCGAAGATATAATATTCTTCCACCCCATAGCGATCGTAAAACTGCTGTTTCTTCACCATCTCCTTGAGACGATTTCCTGGGGAGAGAATTTCAAACACCACTTGGGGAGGGATATTCCCTTCTTCCCATTGTTTATAGGAACCGCGATTCTCCTGCGGAGACGCTTCCGGAACGCCTTTTGGTCGCCCGAACACCACCATTGCATCAGGTGCTTGTCGCCGTTTATTATTGCCTTCCATGGGATACCAGAGCAAATCTCCCGCTATAAAGACATTCGGATCATCATCAAACAGAATCTCCAAATTCTCTTTAATGACTACAATCGAGCGAAACTGGCGGGTATTTTCAGCCATGGGATTTCCATCAGAATCAGGGTAGATGACGTTTGCGGGTCGTGTGGGTTGAGGGGTAGTTACCATAAAATTAGACCTCTCAATTACCGAACTGGAACACACCATTGAGTCGGTGTCTATAGTTGGCTCACATTTTAGCTGATTTTTTCGTCAACAGCTAAGCAGGTTGGGGGTCGGTACGGAACCCAACACCACCATCTCTCGGTTATATTGGGTTTCACCCTCGTTTCAGCCCACCTACAAATGTTGGGTGAAACCCGAGCAACTCCACTAAAACCCTACCCTCCACAACCGCACCACCCCATCATCACTCCCAGAAGCCAGGGTTTGACCACGCCGACTGAAGCTGACGCTATACACAGTGCTTGTATGTCCGGTGAGTTGGCGCAGTTCCCGTCCCGTAGCCACATCCCACAGTCGCACTGTGTTATCCCCACTCCCAGAAGCCAGGGTTTGACCACGCCGACTGAACCTGACGCTATTCACAGTGCTTGTATGTCCGGTGAGTTGGCGCAGTTCCCGTCCCGTAGCCACATCCCACAGTCGCACTGTGTTATCCCCACTCCCAGAAGCCAGGGTTTGACCACGCCGACTGAACCTGACGCTATTCACAGTGCTTGTATGTCCCGTGAGTTGGCGCAACAACTGCCCAGTGCTTAAATCCCATAGATAAATATCTTTGTTGCTACGCAATGCCAATAACCGCCCATCTGCACTGACCGCCCCACCCAAAGCCGGACAATCAATTTCCCAGACGGCTTCCCCAGTGGCGAGGTTAAATAAACTTGCCCCACCACTTGCAATGACCACCCTGGTTGAGGGGAATTACTTGTCTTACTCCTCCCTGTCCCAGTCGCTTGATCATTCCTTGTTGCTGTAATGCGGGGAGAGTGAAATCGCCGCGCAGGTTTGCTGCCTCCTGTATTTGAGGAGGACTTTCAACAATCTGCCCCCCTTGTGCGATCGCCGATTGAGGTCTCTCCAAAAATGTGGCAATGGGAATCGCCAAATTCCGCCCAGTTTTGTCGCCTCTACCATGAACCCCAATCACTCCTCCTCGGTCATTGAATACCGGCTCGCCGTTCATACCTGGTCGAGTGTTATTGTTGTAAATCAAGCTATAACCCTCATTCGGCTGAGGGAGTTCCCCGATAACTTTCCCATCCGAGATAGTCACCGTGCGTCGAGGCACCGCCTCAGTAGCCACCGGAGCGCCTGCTACATAGACGGTTTGCCCTACCGCCACCCGGTCAGAGTTTCCCCACCTCGCCAGCTTGTAGTCATTCTCGCTGGTAAAAGTCAACACCGCCAAATCCACATCAGCCTGGGGGACAGTCACTTCCCGATTAGCCTCATGGCGGATACCGTCAGGAGTGATAATCAAACAAGTATCCTGAGCATTCCTGACCACATGATGAGCGGTCAGCACATAATAAGTATTGCCCTGACGGCGATAAATCATTCCCGAACCCGCCGCACAGCCATCGACCATCACCGTGACTTCCCGGGCTTTTTTCCCCACATTCTAGGACGACAGCCGACCACAGCCCCCCACACCAAGAGCGACAGCCAGCACTGCCACCACCAACAAACCGGATTTCTGCGATAATTTGGGCATGATAATCTCCATTGGGTTAAGCACTCCCCCTTTGTGAACGACCCTAAAACCCACTGCTATGGGGTCAATGCCGCTCTACCCAACTTTTCAGGGTAAAATACTGGGGATAATCGGACTCATCTATGGGCGACACATCCTGCCCATGGCTAAAGTCGATTATCCTTGCTATTGTAGTTCTGGGGGTGGGGGCATTTTTCTGGCTGAGAGTA
Source organism: Arthrospira sp. PCC 9108 (assembly GCA_016745315.1). GTDB lineage: Bacteria > Cyanobacteriota > Cyanobacteriia > Cyanobacteriales > Microcoleaceae > Limnospira > Limnospira platensis. Next base: position 5,794,580 of record CP066886.1, on the reverse strand, counting down.
AACAGCACATTATTCTCGTTACAGGTCTGCTGCCGGGAATTGACTACGCAAATCACGGTTAGCTGGTTCACTCTGCCATGGGTTAAGTCTAATCCCAATAACTGCCCCCCATGATTGGTCACCGCCAGGGTTAGTCGCTCAGAAACTTGGTGACAGCGCTCTTGGGGAGTCCAGTTATCCCCAAATTCTTCACTATTCCAAGTAATCATCGGCGTTTTAGAAACCGCATTCCCTCTCTCGGCTACGGTTGACCAACCGCTGCTTCCGTCAACGCATTTGAATGTGGTTTGTTCATCGATCGCCTGATTGGTTGTAGGATCAGCAGCAGTAGTGGAAGACCCAGGATTAAAAATAGCCCCGACACCAAACCCAGCCAAAACGGCAACGACTAGCATTAGCACGAAGTATTGAAGTTTGATCATATCCTGACTCCTGTAAGTTGAGTAGAATATTGACTAAGAGGCAATTAAACCTTCTACCCTCTACCTGCTTTCATTATACCAAAATTCAATTAAAATCCCATTCCCCAAAAACATTATCCCCCCAAATTATGCAAGTCGGACAACTGCTTGGCGGACGCTACCAGATCGAATCTTCGTTGGGTAAAGGTGGCTTTGGCGAAACTTACTTGGCGCGGGATATTCATCTCCCTGATTATCCTCACCGGATTGTTAAACAACTCAAACCCTCATCGACTCAGCCCCGGGTGTTGAAAGTAGCCCAGGATTGGTTCGACAGAGAAGCCCAAACCCTCTATAAACTGGGGGAACACTCCCAAATCCCCCAACTTTTTGCCCTTTTTCAGGAAAATCAAGAGTTTTATCTGGTCCAAGAATATATTGAGGGTCATGATTTGACGGATGAAATCTGCCCCCAAAATGGCATTCCACTCAAGGAACCCCAGGTAACTCAACTGTTGCGAGAAATTTTAGAAGTCCTGAAAGTTGTTCACCAACAAGGTATCATTCACCGCGATCTTAAACCCTCCAATATCCGGCGCAGCACTAGGGATGGAAAAATAGTGCTGATCGACTTTGGGACGGTCAAAGACATTGGTGAAGAAACTACGGTCGCCCAAGGAAATTTTACCCTACCTATTGGTACTCGCGGATATACACCCCACGAACAATGGAAAGGCTGTCCTAATTTTGCCAGCGATATTTATGCGGTGGGAATGTTGGCAATTCAAGGGTTAACAGGATTGCCTCCCGATAAGTTACGGATAAACCCTAACACGCTAGAAGTAATTTGGGCTGATCAAGTTTCTGTCAGCCCCCAATTGGCTGAGGTTTTAAATAAAATGGTGGCTTTTGATTGTCGCAAGCGTTACCAAAATGCCACAGAGGCTTTAGCGGCTTTATCAGGTAAAAAACAATCGAACGCTATCTCTGGTGCTATCAGCAGCCTAAATTCTCGGTCTGTGTGGGTGATTTATGTCTCGGTGTTGGTGACGGTCATCAGTGGTCTACTACTGGGGATGGTTGTCCACGATTTTCTGAATCCTTCTCGACCGCATCTCCCACCATCGCCCATCCGAGAGCGAACATGGTAAATTGTGTTACCATTGATAAAGGCGATCGCGTTCCTGTTTCACCCAATTGGCAAGTGTTGGGTTTCACCCAACCTACTGGGGATGGTTGTCCACGATTTTCTGAATCCTTCTCGACCGAATCTCCCACCATCGCCCATCCGAGAGCGAACATGGTAAATTGTGTTACCATTGATAAGGGCGATCGCGTTCCTGTTTCACCCAATTGGCAAGTGTTGGGTTTCACCCAACCTACTGGGGATGGTTGTCCACGATTTTCTGAATCCTTCTCGACCGAATCTCCCACCATCGCCCATCCGAGAGCGAACATGGTAAATTGTGTTACCATTGATAAGGGCGATCGCGTTCCTGTTTCACCCAATTGGCAAGTGTTGGGTTTCACCCAACCTACTGGGGATGGTTGTCCACGATTTTCTGAATCCTTCTCGACCGAATCTCCCACCATCGCCCATCCGAGAGCGAACATGGTAAATTGTGTTACTATTGATAAGGGCGATCGCGTTCCTGTTTCACCCAATTGGCAAGTGTTGGGTTTCACCCAACCTACTGGGGATGGTTGTCCACGATTTTCTGAATCCTTCTCGACCGAATCTCCCACCATCGCCCATCCGAGAGCGAACATGGTAAATTGTGTTACTATTGATAAGGGCGATCGCGTTCCTGTTTCACCCAATTGGCAAGTGTTGGGTTTCACCCAACCTACTGGGGATGGTTGTCCACGATTTTCTGAATCCTTCTCGACCGCATCTCCCACCATCGCCCATCCGAGAGCGAACATGGTAAATTGTGTTACCATTGATAAAGGCGATCGCGTTCCTGTTTCACCCAATTGGCAAGTGTTGGGTTTCACCCAACCTACTGGGGATGGTTGTCCACGATTTTCTGAATCCTTCTCGACCGAATCTCCCACCATCGCCCATCCGAGAGCGAACATGGTAAATTGTGTTACCATTGATAAAGGCGATCGCGTTCCTGTTTCACCCAATTGGCAAGTGTTGGGTTTCACCCAACCTACTGGGGATGGTTGTCCACGATTTTCTGAATCCTTCTCGACCGAATCTCCCACCATCGCCCATCCGAGAGCGAACATGGTAAATTGTGTTACCATTGATAAGGGCGATCGCGTTCCTGTTTCACCCAATTGGCAAGTGTTGGGTTTCACCCAACCTACTGGGGATGGTTGTCCACGATTTTCTGAATCCTTCTCGACCGAATCTCCCACCATCGCCCATCCGAGAGCGAACATGGTAAATTGTGTTACCATTGATAAGGGCGATCGCGTTCCTGTTTCACCCAATTGGCAAGTGTTGGGTTTCACCCAACCTACTGGGGATGGTTGTCCACGATTTTCTGAATCCTTCTCGACCGCATCTCCCACCATCGCCCATCCGAGAGCGAACATGGTAAATTGTGTTACCATTGATAAAGGCGATCGCGTTCCTGTTTCACCCAATTGGCAAGTGTTGGGTTTCACCCAACCTACTGGGGATGGTTGTCCACGATTTTCTGAATCCTTCTCGACCGAATCTCCCACCATCGCCCATCCGAGAGCGAACATGGTAAATTGTGTTACCATTGATAAGGGCGATCGCGTTCCTGTTTCACCCAATTGGCAAGTGTTGGGTTTCACCCAACCTACTGGGGATGGTTGTCCACGATTTTCTGAATCCTTCTCGACCGAATCTCCCACCATCGCCCATCCGAGAGCGAACATGGTAAATTGTGTTACCATTGATAAGGGCGATCGCGTTCCTGTTTCACCCAATTGGCAAGTGTTGGGTTTCACCCAACCTACTGGGGATGGTTGTCCACGATTTTCTGAATCCTTCTCGACCGAATCTCCCACCATCGCCCATCCGAGAGCGAACATGGTAAATTGTGTTACTATTGATAAGGGCGATCGCGTTCCTGTTTCACCCAATTGGCAAGTGTTGGGTTTCACCCAACCTACTGGGGATGGTTGTCCACGATTTTCTGAATCCTTCTCGACCGAATCTCCCACCATCGCCCATCCGAGAGCGAACATGGTAAATTGTGTTACTATTGATAAGGGCGATCGCGTTCCTGTTTCACCCAATTGGCAAGTGTTGGGTTTCACCCAACCTACTGGGGATGGTTGTCCACGATTTTCTGAATCCTTCTCGACCGAATCTCCCACCATCGCCCATCCGAGAGCGAACATGGTAAATTGTGTTACTATTGATAAGGGCGATCGTCTCACGGTCGGGTTTCGCGCTTTGGGTTTCACCCAACCTACTGTTTGACTGAATGTTTATTATGGAGAAAGTCACATTTTGCGGGATGTGGATTTGAGCGTATTTCCGGGACAAATGGTTTGTCTGATTGGACGGAATGGGGTGGGCAAAACGACCCTGTTAAAAACCGTTATGGGATTACTGCAACCTCGGAAGGGCCAAATCTATTTGGATGGGCAACCCATTGTCGATAAATCTAGCGATCGCCGTGCTAAAATGGGCATCGGCTATGTGCCTCAAGGGCGGGAAATCATTCCCCGGTTGACGGTGAAAGAAAACTTGATTTTGGGCTTAGAAGCAAGACCCAAACGGCCTAAAACGCCAGAGATTCCTGATGAAATCTTTTAGTTGTTTCCGGTTTTAAACCAAATGTTGCATCGGATGGGGGGGATTTGAGTGGGGGACAACAACAACAACTGGCGATCGCCCGCGCCTTGATGGGAAATCCTCGCTTACTCATCCTGGATGAACCCACGGAAGGCATCCAACCTTCGATTATTTTAGAAATCGAAGCCGCAGTGCGTCGGATTATCCAATCTAAGGGGATTTCGGTCCTGTTAGTCGAACAGCATTTGCATTTTGTCCGCGAAGCCGATTGGTATTACGCCATGCAAAAAGGAGGAATTGTGGCCTCGGGCTCCACGGAAGAACTCAGCAATGAAGTCATTCAACGCTTCCTAGCGGTTTAATCCTAGCTCATCTTTTTTGATGGAAAGGGACTATTTTTACTAAAAGGAGGGAGTCTGATGCTAGTTTAAGAAAGATCCGGAAGGGGGTCCTAAACTTTACCCCGCCCCTCTTATGTCATTAAGGGTGATAAATTTCTATAGTTCGTTCCAAAAATTGATAAAATAGAACCATAACCCGGACTACCCACTAAAGTAGAGGGGCCAAAAAAGAAGTAAAGTTAGTATGAATGATCGCCCATTTCTCTCCATCGATCTATTTGCTGGCGCTGGAGGGATGACAACAGGATTTAAAAACCAAGGATTTAAACTGCTGTTTGCAAATGACTGTGATCAAGCAGCCCTTGCAACTTTATCCCATAATCATCCAGAAGCGATGACATCTTCTGAATCGATTGAATCTTTGAATCCATTTGAGCTTCGTCAAACGTTAAATCTCAGAAAAGGCGATTTAGATATTCTGCTGGGAGGGCCTCCCTGTCAAGGCTTTTCCACTTATGGCAAGAGAGACCCTCTAGATCAAAGAAATCGACTGTATCGATATTTTTTAAAATTTTTAGAAGAATTTAGGCCGAAAGCATTTGTTATGGAAAATGTGGTAGGCATCCTCTCCCTGGAAGGGGGTTATGTGGTTGAGGATATTGTAAATAAGGCTGAAAAACTAAACTATGGTGTCTCAGTTATAACCCTTGATGCGGTAGACTTTGGCGTTCCTCAGTTTAGAAAGCGGGTTTTCATCCTAGGGGGTAGCAATCATCAAAAAATCCAGCCTCCCTCTGCCACTCATGAAATTAGCAAAAATACCTCAAAACCTGACTCAAGTTCTTATCAGCTTTGCCTATTTCCAGAAAGTCTTGACCCTCCCTATCAGCCAGCTATTAAGGTTTCAGAGGCAATTGGAGACTTACCGGAAGAGGTTTTACCCCCTCGCTTAACCCACGAATCAATCCCTTACCCGCCTGTCAGTGGTTTGAGTCGCTATCAGCAGGAATTAAGAAGCAAAACAGGTGAAATTTTGCATCACTCCGCTAAACGGATGATGGGAATTCGTCGCCTGCGTCTTGCTCTGATGCGCCCTGGAGATTACGGAACAGAAATTTCTTCTCGACTTAAAGAAGGAGGGTTTTCTCGGGAACTCATTGATCAATTGTTAAAAGGGGGAAATGGATTGAGGGATATTCATGAATGCCGAAGGCAAGACCGAGAAAAGGAGGAAAAACTGCGAGAAATTCTTCAGCAAGGTCATGTAGATATTCAGGAGGTTTTACAGTCTCTCGATTCGGGAGGATTTGCTAATAAATACCGTCGATTAGACTGGAATGCACCGTCTCATACCCTGGTCGCTCACATGGCAAGAGACTGCTCAGATTTTATCCATCCAGAGTTTGATCGCTTTATTTCAGTCAGGGAATCTGCTCGCCTTCAATCTTTTCCCGATCGCTACTATTTTCATGGGTCTCAATTTCAACAATTTAAACAAATTGGAAATGCAGTTCCTCCGAAACTTGCGGAGGCAATTGCCTCAGAAATTGGTCATTTTCTGGGCCAGACCCTAGGGCAGAGGTCTTATGCTAGAAACTGAACAAAAGGATCGGGAGTTATATTGGAAAAAACCACGTAGATTTGTTTTCCACTTGAGGTTATTTGGGGAGAGGGAACAGTCCGCGTATTATAACTAAAACAAGCACTAAAATCTCCATGTTCTTCAATATAGCGCCGCTTGTCACTGGAATTGTCCGGTGAACCGAACTCTCCGCGATTAATTAAATCTCCCCGAGGAGGGGGGAAGGATTTAACATCTAAGGTCGATAAGAGACTCAGGAACCCATATTGCATCATAATTCGACTGGCCGGAATATCATCGGATACTCTTTCAGCCAAGCTAACTTTGGCGTGAATGCCACCGATGATGCCATATCCGTTCGGTAATAGTCCTCTACTTTCACCTTGCTTTTCAATGGCTATATCAATTTTACTAGAGCCGACTAAATGGGAAATTCCCATGCGCTCTAATGTCTCTTTCTTGTCTTTTTTGGAAAATAAAGGCGTTAACTTGAGGCCGTGATTGCTTAAAAGGGGATTGTATTTTTGGGATAAGGCTAACTCAAAAGCTTCACCGGAAGTTCTCACCCAACTTTGTTCGGGATTTGTTCCCTGCTTATTGCGGAGGTAAATTCGGTACAGGACATGATGCCATAGGTCGGAGGGATTTTCATTCGGACAAAGGCTCCATGCAAATAAAAAAGCATCTGCGATCGCATCTCTGGACTTGACCTTGGGCGCATTTATTTTAGGAATAAAATAGGCTTCAATGGTATCATAATCTTGTTGAGTCGTATTGGGAATATCTACCGTATAGGTACCCAAGGGACTGCCGAAATCAATAGAGAATTGCACTGGGCTTTTTCGGGATATATTTATTAGGGGCTAAGGTTTGTCTAAACTCGGGCAACTTATTCTAAAAGGGAGATCCGCTGTGCAAGCAGTCCTGACAGTGGGTCAGGTTTCGCAAAGTTTTCCACCCCCGAGTTAGGTGCGCTACAGCATCCTGAACACCCTACTTCGAGGGTTCGGGAAAATCCGGGCTGTGCAGAGAGAGTAGGCAAACATAATATTATATTGAAGGGCGGTTATTTTGTCAATTGTTAGGAATACAACCAAATTATGAATCAACCTATTCAAAATCCGACTGAAAATCCAGGGCTTAAAGGATGGCATGGCAGCTTAGAATTAGCTTATGCTCAATCGGGAAGCGCGACTCAACTGGTATCCGCGAAGGCGACGGCGCCTCTCAAGATGCAGCGACCCTTTTATCCGGAAGGGGAAGGGGTTTGTCATAGCGTCATTTTGCATACGGCTGGGGGAATTGTTGGGGGGATTCTCTGGCGCAATCGATTCATCTTCAGGAGAATACTCATGCCTTAATTACCACAGCAGCGGCGGCTAAACTGTATCGAAGTCTGGGGGAAGTGGCGCGGCAAAGGATTCAGATTCAGGTTGATTCGGGAGCTTATTTAGAATGGTTACCCCAGGAAAGTATTGTATTTAATGGCGCAATCTATCGCCAAGATTTACGGATTGATTTAGGGCCGGATGCGCGGTTGCTGTTATGGGAAATTAACCGATTTGGACGGAGTGATCGGGGGGAAAGGTTTGTCCAGGGAGAGTGGCGATCGCAGACGGAGATTTGGCAACAGGGTCGTCCCCTATGGATCGATCGCCAGCATCTCCAGGGGAGAACGGGAACTCTCATTCTGTTGTTAATCGTCAAAAACTGTCCGGATGATCGTTGAGAGAATCCCGACTTGAATAGGATTCTATGACGAACGTATAAGCCGGTATTTTTTCATAGCTTTTAAACACAGCTCCAGGTGACGAAATGTCACGACCTCTAATGGTTTCATCACTGCGATGAAAGTTAATTATAGGGTTATATTTTCTCATAAATTGTGTCGCGTTTTCTGGCGTTACAGCCTTTACACAAAACACAAAGTACAGTATAATGTATGGCTATTGTATAAGTTATCACAACCAACTACCATGAGCCGTTACTCTGTAGATTTTCGGAAAAAGATAGTAGAAGCCTATGAAAAAGGAGACACTTCTATCCGAAAAGTAGCGAAACGCTTTTTGGTGAGTCCAGACACGGTAAGGCGACTGGTAAAACAGTATCGATTAACGGGAGACTTATCTCCTCGTAAGTGTGGCACTAAAAAGAAAAGCATTTGATCTAAGCATGAGGAAGCCGTGATAGATATTGTAGAAGCCCACCCCGACCTGACCTTATGGCAATATAGTGAGAAGCTCAGAGAAAAGCTGGGCATAAATGTCAGTACGACCATGATAGATAGATTTTTAAAGCAGCACGATATAAGTCTCAAAAAAAACATACAGGAGCGAAAAAGTAGTAACTGAAGAAGTACAGAAAGCGCGAGTAGATTATTGGGAAAGAATTAGAGATGTGGCTCCTGAAAAGCTTGTGTTTATTGATGAAAGTGGGTTATGGGTAGGGATGAGCAGACCGTTAGCCAGAGCTACGAAAGGGAAAAAAGTCTATGAACTGCGGAAATCCTCTCGAGGTAAAAAAATGACAATAATTGGTGCAATTAAGCTCTCCGGAGTGGTGGCGACTCAAACATTAGAAGGGTCGATGAAAAAAGAGGATTTTCTCCAATTCATCAAGTTAGATTTATTGCCAAAATTAAAAAAAGGAGATGTAGTGGTAATGGATAACTTAAATTCTCATCATCGAGAAGAAGTCCAAGAAATGATAGAGTCAGTAGGAGCCAGGGTAGAATATCTGCCGGTGTATTCCCCTGAGTTTAACCCGATAGAGATGATGTGGTCACAGCTCAAAAGTTGAGTGTGCAAGTTCAGGACGGAGACCATGGAATTATTAGTGAGATTGGTAGAAGTGGCGGTAAGCCTTGTGGATTTACAGTGTTTGAATAACTGATTTACCAAGTGTTGTTACTGTGCTTAATGATTGAGATAAAGGCTGTATAGGAAGTTCAACATAATTGGCTAAATGGGCGATTGAAACTTGAATCCACCATTTGTGAGTCTCCGCTACCATATACCCTCCATGGTCGTCCGCATACTTGTACAGGGCATGATATACAGCCTTGATGTCTTCCCAAGCCCCCATAATGTCACTCCTTTTAATTTTTTGATGTGCAAATTATATCAAATCCGGTTGAATGCTCGGAACCAAACGGGTTGGATATCCAAACCGCTTGGGAATCAATTCCCAAGCTAACAGCTCAAATCATATTCAGATGATTGGGAAGGTTTTGCGGTCAAAAAACCGGATCTGATATGACTCTGATTCTTTTTATACCGTAGCCTTCAAGCGATCGCATGAAGTCGATTCTTTTTAGTTTTTTAATAAAGTCATGGCGCTGCCCGCAGAAAAGCAGCCACAGCTCCGTCAGGCTATCGAGAATTGAAATGACCTGGAGATCAGGGTCGGCCGGTTTATGGCGCAATTTAAACTCTTAATATACTCGGACTCATTGGCATAATTTTAACCGAGAATTTACGGATGTTTTGGGATGGGCAGGGTGGTGGACAACCGGTTCCGGGACGGTGTGGAAAATCCCACCGACGGATGGGGCACGGACTACCTGTGGATTGGCGATATGACCGAACCCTTCACCCTCACGGGCCGCAGCAAACCGCCTCAAATCGGCTCTGGCTTACCCAATTCAAGTGGTGAATTGGGAAACGCAACCTGCCGGTCGAACCCACCCTGGCGATCGGTTTGGGGGGTCGGAGCCCTGGCCATGACTCGCCTGCGCCGCCGCAACAGTTGATCGGATGTGGGGGCTAAACCTCCCCAATCATCTGAATATGATTTGAGCGATTAGCTTGGGAATTGATTCCCAAGCGGTGCGGGGATCAGACCCGCCCTCTCCGATTAACTTAAACCCTTATCCTGACTACTATCGCGGGAATTGCTTTAACCCGATAGTCGTACCGTTACATTCAATATGCACTCCATTCAGTCTTAGCACACGGGACGATTAGTGCATATCCCTTAGTAACAAATCTTAATTATTGACGGGTTAATCAATAAGCACAACTTAATCAATCTGTCAAATACCCATACCACCCCCCAACCAAACACCGATAGGGTAACTCTCTCGTGATACCCGTCAATGGCAAGCCTATCGGTTCGTTACGAACCATTGACTGCTATCACATCGGTCGCACCCCTAAGAGTGTTTGTTTCGGTTATGGGGGGAGGGTATGGCTCAAATTTCAAAACCCATAGGGGTAGTCAGATTATTGGTGAAATATTGAGGAGCCTACTCACTACCAACAAAATGCGATCGCATAATCACGACTAACCTGGCTATGACATACTGAAGCGATACCCCCAAACAACTTTTCAACTGGTAACTTGTTTCGTCATCTCTCGCTGATACCTACATAATCCTAGAGAATTGATTCCCCATCGAAACCGATACCTACATACCGCTAGACAAGTCTCCAATTTATAGGGGTACTGAGTTCCGCACAGGATGATTACCCCTAATAGACGGGTTAAGGTTTTGGCTTAGGGTGTTTATTGTGGGTAAACTAGGGGTGGGTTCATATAAACTTCCAATAGACTACTGGCAATAGACTACTGGCAAAAAATACAAACAACCCCTATCATGATAGGACACGATAAGGGTTAAGGTTGTTATTGAGTTAGGGTTAGCTGTTAGGTGTTAGGTGTTAGGGTTTAGGGTTTAGCTGTTACTCATTCTGCACTTAGTAATCATAGCTAACGCTACGTCTGTTAGCTTGTCTACAATGAGTTGGTCAGATTTCCCTATGTAGATGTGATGATTGACGCTACCATCCCACCCTTTGAGGTTCCAGTAGGTAAAACCATTAATTGAGAGTTTTTTGCAAGCTGTAAATCGTTTACCATTAACCTCTACTGAAAAAGATTTATGGGTTTCTAGGTATTTAAACCATTCTAAAGAACCTACTTCGATACAGATATTACCATGACCTACCAGAAACCCTTTGTAAGACCCTGTTAGTGTGACTACTGGGAGTAGCTTAGGCATGAAAATCACCTCCCAGTAGGATATCGCTGTTATAACCATTAAGGTTACATTCAGGTGATATTACGTCTGAATCGAATCGAGTAATAATTGGATACTGAGATTCTACCCATTTCTCGTGTACTGCCAGAAAGTCAATAGCGTAATTATGAGCAATTTCTGCTATCGTGATTCTATCCTCACGAGTTGCTGTTAAATTATTGCCAGCTAATCTGACAAAAATCTCCCTAGCCATTTCTGCAATAACCATCATTTTTTCTTGTTCAAACTCATTCATGGCTTTATTTCCTATTGATTAATTGAACTTGTGATCATCATTATCGGGGTGATTTTGATTATTGTTGTGTTCTGTAATTTTTGCATCAAGCAAGGCTTCAATACCTTTGAGTAACTCGATTTCCGCGTTTAAAAAATGCCTGTGGATTTGAATAAATTCGACAATTTCGTCGAATTGTTCAGATGTGATAGCAAGTTCTACTAAGTCAAGTAATCCTACAACGTTAGGATTTAATCGATTACTCATGTAGCTATATTCTACTACGTTTAATCCGGGTGTACTTAATTTGATTGACATGGATTTATCCTTTGATAGTGGTTAAGTTGTGATAGTTTAACGTCATTTCGGACGGGTTTAAATTATTCGATTTTGGTTAGTAAATGCTGAATATAATTAAGCTGTTTGAGCGATAATTGTTTTTTCGCTTCTGCTAAGGATAACTCAACCTCGCAATCATTCATTATTGAAATTAACGTTTCCTTAGCGTCTTCTTTATTAGCGTTGTAGACTGTACTATCTACCATTTGTTTAAATGTTTTAAACCGTGCCTTTATAATGGCATTTGTGTTGGGAGGTTTAGTCATTTTTTTGGTCTCCTATATGATGTGTTTCCAAACATTTTTGCTGTTCTGATTAATCATATTATATCCTCTATTTTTCATTAGATTAGTCAACTCTGAAACATTAACGCGACTATCAAGATATCCATCTGTTTTGGCTCTCTCAATGGCTTCTTTTAACGCTTTCGGGTCGATATCAGTTACAACCTCGGTTAACTCAGGACATCCCGCGTTAATTGCCTGGTTATTTTGTTTCATTTTTGCCTCAATACCTTGAGTGATAAAACTGTCTAAAAATTGTTCAGTACCTGATGATATAGTCAAGATTTTTTCATTAACAAAATCCCAGTAATCATTGAAGCGTTTAATTGATTCATTGATAGATAATTGATAAATCAATGAATGGGTGACAATAATTTCACTTGATAACCTAGCGTTAATGATATCTTTTTTGTGTTTCTGTAGTTGTTTTTTGACCTTGCTGTATTGATTGCAGTTATCGATATTTCTCCAGAAAATTTCTAATTGAGATGATAATTTATCAAGCGTAATATCCTCTACATCGTTTAAATCACTTAACTCGTAACCATTGCCCCTATATTCCTCTGATGTCATAGTCTCTTTTTAAACCATATAGGAAACATCCGTCTTTTGAGTTCGTTTAACTCCCAAAATGTCCACAATGGATGTATTGAATTAATCACCTTTAAAGCGAAAGCATTAAAAATCATGTTAGTTCCCGGTGTCTGACTACTGATGGTTATTCGGCTATTTTTGCGGTTTAACACCTTGAAAAGCGATAACATATTCTCATTTTCAATTAATAAGCTAGGGGTGATATCTTCCCATACCAATATAAAATTTTTCTCAAATTCACATTGAAGGGGTCATAAAATCGTTCATGTTGTATCTTGTTTCTCAGTGAAGCGAAAGTGCTATTAGCAAGCACCGAGGTTGTCTTGTATAGTTCAGATGCTACGGTAGCTATCTGTGACTTTCCAGTACCGCTAGACCCCCAAAGGAACAGGATGCCAGCTGTACTCATAAGGGTTACTGGAGACGCTATAAACGAGGTTACAATAGGGAATTGGATATCAGGATATGGCAGAACACAGACAGCCCGTAAAACAGACTCTAATTGCTCACCCAGGTTGCCTTCTGTGATTATTTCTTCTAGTTCAGATGACATTTGGCTTCTGATTAGCCTATAATCAATATAGTCCTCAGACATGGTAGTAACCTCTTATCGCTCTTGACTTGTTGACATGGTATGGTGGTTATTCCCCCTAAATATTTAGGGGGATTTATTTGTGACTACATTAATCGCAGTAATTCAATTAATGCAATTAATACATTAGAATCAAGTTGTTTAACCTTGTTATAAAGACTCTCAAAGCTAGGGTCACAATCCAAAACCTTAGCCCCTTCTGTTAACCTTTCCTCGAAGGTTTTGTATTTTGCCTTTCCATTAAATCCTGCTTTATTTTTAGTTTTGGATTCAATGAAAGCGTCAATATCTCCGATTGAGTAAGTAGCGAAAGATTGATTGAATGGATTAATACATTCAATTTCTAAGATATTAGAAATATCAGAGTTTAAATTATCGTCTCCGATATTTCCCTCTAATATCCTGTCAGAAGGTCTGACTGATGATTGACTTAGATTTATTGTTGCTGTAAACATCACAGAACCGTCTGTAAGCATTGAGTCACTTTCGACTATTTTAAGCAATGCGAGTTCTGGAGATGTAGGGGTGTATTCTCGTTTTTTGCCGTTATATTCAGTCTCGTATTTTTCAATACAAAACCGTACAGCAATTAATTATTTATCACCTTTGGAATAACTCCAATCCCTATCATTGAAGTTAGAAAAATCCCCTGATACACCTTTCCCGAATATCCATAAATGAGGTGACTTAATTCGGAATTATGCATAATCAACAATTAGAAAGGTTGCCGTTTCACCGGGCTTAACTGCACTGCAATAACTAAATTTATCGTCCTGTTTTTTGCCGTAATATCCGATACTCATGATTAATTATCCTTTGATGATTGATTATGACGTTTGAAATTTTTTTGCATACCTCCCAAAATTGAGGGTTACCAACAATTGATACTCGTAGGCTGCCTTCATTTGTCAACCTTGCTGTAGCGTGACCTCTGTAGTCCCCCCTAGGGCTATAACAACCCATATAGGAATAAGCTAAATCAAGGATTTCCTGGGTTTTATGTTCCTTTATAGGGGTTAGTATCCGGTAGGCTATTTGAGTGGTTTCTGACTCAAATAGGTGTGGGTTATAGGTGGTGTTTATTAACTCACCGTCAATGGAAAATAACCCCTTGTAGTGCAGTTTATTCATTGTTTACCCTTGGAATCTCTAAGTTTTTCCAAAGCCCCTTAAACTCGTCGATATTGATAAATGAGATGCCTTGCCATCGGTAGGATGTCCCCCTTATAACAAACCAACACTGATTGACTAAACCAGGATTAAGGTACTGCAATAACTGCATTTTTAGCTTAAATGAATCAGTTAATACTCCCTTAACTTCGATGTAACGATTAAAGAACGGACTCTAAAAATCTGGAATCCAGGTGATATTTTTCCAAGGTTTTGCATGTTCAATTAATGTCATTTTAGGGTGAACAATTAATTGATTATCATGTTTTCGTAGAAGGTGATAAACCCTACATTCAAATGCACTTGAAAAATAATAGCTGTCTATTTTTTGTCCTCTAGCATTGTATTTATTTCTCATCTTTTGGGTGCACTCCGAAACTTCCGCTAGGGTTATCAATTTCTTTGTCTAAGCCATTTTCCGCCGCATAGATGCTGTATTCTTCTCTGTAATACTCAAGTGCATCCTCCATTAATTCCTCAAGTTTTTCGGGGTTTAATGGTATTAATTTTTAATGATTTTACCTAAAAAATAAGCGATAAAATCCTTATCAAACTTAACTAAAGTTGATGGCCGCGTTATTCCTGACTTTCCACTGGAAATTGGAACTTTGATATATAGGGAATGACCGATATACATCAAGGGGGTTAACGCGATGTTTCGTAGGTTAAGCCTAACCTCGGACCCGATGACGTGGTATCATGCTATAATTTCCTGATGCTTGTTGACTGCCACCTGGGTATTATTCATTTTCAGGACTGTATTTTCAGTCCTGAAAACAGATAATATATGGGTGGTTTTATTTTGGACTAGCCTTAATCTAACCAACTAGAAAATGGGTTGACTTCATTATCTTCATCCTCTAAATCACTCTCAGAGCCCAATAGATGGTCTTCTAGTGCATTAATATCATCCTGTATGGCTCCCGTAACCTTACGAGGTAGCTTTACTCCACCTGCTTTTAATAGCGTCAGGATTGCGTTGGTGACTCGTTTAAGTGTGGCAATCTCTGAATATGTCAGATAAAAGGTATTTGAGTTGATAATCTCCGACGTTTGGAGTTTGTTGGTCAATGATTGAATTAATGAAGTTTTGGGGTAAGGAAGGTAAGTATTAACCAACTCCAGAAACTTAGTAAACTGATTAAACCGACTCAACGTCTCTTGGTATTCTGTAGGAGTCAATACTTTATTAGTATTGACATTAGTTACATTTTCTACAGTTACGCTACCTTCAATTGATTCTGTAACTGTATAGTTACCTTGCTCTTTTGAATTCACTGTATTTAATTAAAATTATCTTATCTAATTAATTTATTAAAAATAAACATAAATTATACAATTTACACTTATTTATAAAAATATCAAGTATTACATTAAGTATATATAGAATGTACAAATAATAACCAATACAAAAAACTCGTTAATCCTATTTTGTGATTTAACGGGTATATAATTAGCAACAAGATAGTTATTATGGTTTGTTGCCTGTTTTCTCAGGTAAAGCGCTAAGGTTTCCTTGTACTTGATTAGGTGCTTCAGTTTTACCTGTGGTTAGTTCTCCTAGGTTATCGAGGGTAATTTCAGATTCAGCCGGAATACGAAACATTGAGTTATAGGTTCTAATACTCGCGGGTTTTTTGCTCCAGTAATGAGCAAAAACATATAGCAAAGAATTAATCGAGAAAATTTGAGGAACTTTTAAACCAATAAATCTTAGCTTCCTATCACCCGCGTTAGTTCCTGATGTGCGATATGTTCTCCATACTCCACCCATAGAGCAGGAGCTTCTACAAAAATCTTTGTGTACTCTATACGTTTCCATGACCTAACTCTAGCCCCTGGTATGATATTACGCCTATTAGCATTAGTTGATGTAGTTCCACTAACGGGAGGTCTCCAGATAGTTAAGTCTCGCACCAGGACGGGTTCCTGTGTTACGGCGTTATCGGATAGCGTATAAAGCAGCAACATAGGCATTGGGATAACATACTTTGATGTCTTGTCTACTGGAGCCTCAACCATCAAACTCCTGCCGATACAAGTGCCTTTCGGTTCCGCTAGTTTAGCAACAAAATTTGCTTTATATTTATCGTAAGCATCATTTAATGGCATAATTTAACCTCATTAATTATCAAACAAAACTTTAGATAGGTAGACAACAATAGTGTTAATGTCTACCTAGTTAATGAACCCTAGTCAACAAAAACAGCGATGGCTTGTACATCGATAGAGCCATCAGTAGCATCCCAAACATCATCAGTAGGGATTGTTAGGGATACTGTCACAGCTCCAGTTGCCATGTTGCGGGTATAAGCTGTAACTACCGTTACACCATTAGGGTTTCTAGTTGCGTTTATCTGTGCACGTTGAACTTGCTCGATAACTTCTAGCAATTGGTGTTCGAGAGTACATATTAAGAGTTACTGGACTAGCCATAATCATCACCTTTAATCAGTTAATACATAGAGCCTAGCATCATTAACTGAATTTGTCTGTTAACTATTTGATATATCAGATGCTACATATATGTAGCTTCTATTCAATGAAAACTACATTAAGCTGTAGTTGGTGGCTGACTCCCAGTTTTCATTTCTAACGACGTTCTAGTAGCTGTTCTGATTGCGTCATCTACCCACTTAGGTTTCTTCTCAAAATGTAAAGGAATTTTTTACTTTAGACTTCCTAGGGTCTTTGTACGTTGCCAAAACACTATTCTCTCCCATATCGATTTTGGCTTGTTCAAATTTATCAATTAATTCCCAGTTAAGTATTTTTCACTTCACTGATATACATTTTGCTCTCTTTGATTCTTTTCGCATTTTCCCTACCGCCAAAACCTTTACGTTCCTCAAATATCAAAGGATAAACAATTGAGGAACTTGTTAATTGTACTAAATCCTTACAATTCTTTCAGCGTCAGATTTAGAGCTTTCATTCACAAAAAATGAAAATTTCCTACCATTTCGCATATTACAGGTTACTTTGATATTGCCTTTGGTAAATGCCGATTTACTAGGTTGAGTAAATATCCTTTGTAATTTATCCCAGGTTATTTCGTGTCTTTCTACTGATGGGAGTTCTATTTGAGTTTTTTGTAGTTTTGACCGTCTTTCCTTAGTCCAATATGGAGGTTTTTCGTAATTGTACAAAATGAAGGTTAACTGAATTTTTAAATTACTGCTATTCGGAACTTCAGAGATATCACCCGACCCTACAAATTGACCAATATCTCTATTTCCTAATATCTCAGTTTGAGCTAATGCGTTGGTTACATTTTCCTGTAAATTACGCAAACTTGATACTAATCTAAAACGTTCGCTGCCGTTTTCTATAACCGCGCTAACTAACTGTTGCTGTCTATTTTCCTCAATGCGTTGTAACGCGATATATTCATCTAAGCCTTGAGCGACTAAAATAATCGCTTCTTTACAATTATCTGAGAATTCATCCCAAAATTCCTCTGAACTATCTTGGTTCCATATAGTGCTTAACTTGCCGTCATATTCTTCTGGTAATTTTTCTCTAGCGTCCCTTCTCTGTTTCCCAAAACTCCATTCTTCACCTTTTTCGTCACCCCACTTTTTCATCCTGTCTTTACCACCGGGAACCATCGAAACGATACGTTTCGCAAGCGCTGAATGGCTTGCGGCTAAAAACATTTTAACAACCCGTCTACCATGTTTAAACAGTTGCCATGCTATAGCTTTCATAGCCATATTAAATGATTGCCTAACGTATGAACCAAAAGCTGATGATACTTCCCTAAGCATTTCAGGTCCCTTGCTTAAGGCAATGTGCATAGCAGCAGCTTTGTTGATAAATGCAATACCAATGGTAGGCAATACTCCACAAACTAATTTACCTGCCATATTACCCAAAAAACCGGCGGTAGTACTAATAAATTGATTAGCAATATTCATCATATTTTTGTCTATCTGTTCATCTGATATATTCCAGTTGAAATTCCAAAAGCTGTCCCAATTAGAGGTAATAAATGTCGCTACTTTTTCAAAGCTAAAGCTAGAAAAGAACTTAGTAAGTCCCTCCCATAACCAACCCGCAAATGATTTACCCCACTGAACTACTTTTCCTGTGACTTTTGTCCACAGCTTCCCAAACCATCCCATTTCCTCGGTTGATGTTCGTCGAGAAAAATTAACCTGTCTAACTCCATTCCGTCCAATTGCTGACCTAGTTTGACGACTGGATAAGCCACGGGTTGTTCTTAGCATTCTTGCACTTCTGGCTACCATTACAGAGTCTCCCTTAGTGGATTATCGCCGTCTATTAACTCGGTTTCTATCTTGATATCAGGAAAGTCTTTTTTGAGCAATTCTTTGACTTTATTGGTTTCCTGTTCTCTAATCTCATCCTGTTTTTTCATTGAATCATATAACCGCGTTAAATCGGCTAATATGTCTTTTGATGGGTCATTACCATTAACTTGTAAAGTACCTTGCGCTCTAACTATTGAGAATATTTCCTTTATTTGATTTAAGGCTGTCTCTAGTGTTTCTTTCGCGTTCTTTTGATTAGTGATTTTAACTTTACTTTCGTTAGGTTCTAGTAGTTCCTCAAAATTATCAGCCTCTGGAGTGAAAGCTGTTTTTAGTTTCTCGTATTTTTCCTCAGTTTCAAAGCCTAAATAGTCTAATATTTCCGAGACTTCCCTACCAGCTTTAAAGGCTGCTGCGTGAGCCAAACCTGCTTCATGTAAGCAGGTTAACACAGCGTTTTGTGTAACCTGATGAGAGATGGCAATTTCCATAACCAGCCCGAAAATTTCAGCTATAGATTCTGCAATATTAGGCAATTTTATTGTTACTTCTTCTTGTTCTTCTGATAGAAGATTGATATCATTAATTTCTACCTTTACCTCAAATTCCCCCCACCTCTCATCATCGATGTCAAATCTGTACATTAACCACTCTGGCAATGTTTTAATTTCTTTAATTCCATTATCAGGATTATCGGCATCTACTGTTATTTTTGTAGGCATTTCAGCCGGAAAGGATTCAGGGTCTAGGAACTCGTAAATCCTTCTAATCATTCCACAGCATTCTTCATTCATGTCTGTCTGGTATTGTGATTTGACGAACGTTGTTTTCTGGCGGCAAATAATCTTTATCTTCAGACAGAATCCATAGTTTATAGCTATAATTACGGGTGTTCTCCCAAATTCGTGGACCGTCTAAAGAAGTATAGTTTAATCTAGTACTCGTAGGAAATACTGGATACCAGCGTGTATTTTCATACGACCTACCTCGATAGGCGTCCCACAATACGTCAGACTCATATTCGTAGTATGATTGATGACCTCTATCAATATATGGAACTTCCCATAAATGTATATATTCTAACATTGCTTCCGGGTCTTTAGTCCAAACAGTTGTTACGTCTGTCCAGGTTGTGGCTGGAGTTAAACGGTAAAAGATAGACCCAAATAATGGACTAATCATAAGCCTATTTGGATCACGACATGAAGCGTTATATTCAGAGTTATAAAAACTATTAAAGCCACTTCCATATAATGAAACTCTTTCACAACCTGAATTCATATAGTAAGGTTTTAACGGGTATAACTTACGATGTTTAATATAATCATTATGTACAATTATCGGCTCTTCGTAATTGTACTCTGAATCATGCCATGATTCTTCCCACTCTATAAAGACATCTAATCCAATCTTATTAAGTCTAAAATTTGACGTTGTTGCTTCTTGCCTTCTCCACCAATGCCTATTAATACTAGATGTTCCACTGCTAAGTCTACTATTTACTATTTGAGCAAAAATCATTAAATGCCATTTATTATTATTTTTAACAGGATAATCACGAGGGTCTGGCATTTCGTTCCCCGGTTTTGGTGGTTGCCTTCCTTTATCATCATCTACCTCGTCACCGCTATTAGGACCGCCAAAACTGTTACCAGCACCACCGCCGCCGCTTCTGCCACCCCCAAAACCAGGTCTCCTACCAAACCCACGCGGTTTTTTACCTCCCTTTGGTTCATCTCTCTTTGGTGGCTCCCTAGTAGGACCTGGGTCCCATGGGTTAATTGTGTTTCTAACCATTTAAATAATCACATTAAAGTAGTAATATTATACTAACAAATAATTTATTAATAGGTGGTTAAAATCATGAGAGGTATTAAAAATATCACGGCTAATATCAACGCTGCTAACTGGAGTAACGCCATAGAGTTATTTAACGGGACTATTTTAGAATCATTAATAACAGAAAGATATAAATATGATATCGGTATTTACAGCTATATATCATCGTTAAACGCTAGATGTTACACTCCCAGTATTGCACAATCACAAATCCCCACAATTTACCCGGAAGATAGCTATTACCAACGGTGGAAAAAAAACAGGAAGTGTTGCAGGGAGCGGTAGATTTACAGATATTTTATGGGAATATGGCAACAGAAAACGGGTTAAATTTAGGGATTGTCAAATTGCCATATTATGGAGGCATTCACACCGAAAACCTGTTAATTGAATTAATCACTAATCAAAACGAAGGTTTAGCAATTGATAGCAACTCAATAGTTAAAGCTAGGTGTTTAACTCAGTTACATAACAATGATTCTATTAATATTTTGGGCATGGCTGAATATCAACTCGATACAGTTCCTCAAACCCCTACATTGACACAACCCGAAAATTTTGGGGTGACAATAGGCAATACCCCCACATTAGTTAGACCCTCAAATATTAATCGGTATAGGTTGCACTTACAAAACGTAGGTTCTGTAGGGGTATGGTTTTGTCACGGTGATATCAGTAACTGTGTACCTTATCAATGCCTATATTTACCTCCTAACGCTGGGTGGGATGATGAACTAAAATCAACAGCTTCTATCTATGCTATAACTGAGGATAGCGTAACCAATATTGTTGGATTAGAACAAACAATAAATTGGTAAATTGTACTTTGATTTAGGGGTTTATTATGAGTTTCTCAGTTTACAGTTCTATTGTCAATTTAGACACTCTAAACATTAGCAGTAAAATACAGGGAACACCGACAACTACAGCGATAAGTTTGACTGCTAACACTATCACGGAAGTTGTGCCTATCAATGCTACCAGTAACGGTAGAACGGTGTTTGTAAAGAATCGGTCAAATACCAATGTACATCTAATATTTGACCCTACAGGTGATAGCGTGTCAGACGCTGCATTTTCGGTTAAGCCAGGTGATACCATCTCAATAACGTGGGGTAGAACTGAGTTACAGGCGATAGCAGAATCTAGCGCTAGTATCAGCGTTACAATTATCGAATATATCAATATGTAATCATCAAATGAATGGCTAGTATTAAGTTATTAGCCATTTAATTAAATAATCAATATAGAGGCAGTTATGACTAATTTCAACATTTACTCTAGTAAGTTTGGGCAATCAACCGATGACTTGCCAGAAGGTGAAGTTAATCTGTATTTAACTAATGAACGGATACAAGCAGTTATTGACTCCAATACTAATTTAGTCAAATTAACTGAGTTAATTTGGAATAATATTATTAATAAACCTGGCACTTTCCCCCCATCTACTCATTCCCATAGCTGGACTGAAATAACGTCCAAACCGACAACGTTTACTCCTTCAAGTCATACACATACCATTGCTAATGTTACAGGACTTCAAAGTACATTAGACGGTAAAGAGCCTACTTTTACCAAAAATACAGCGTTTAACAAAAATTTTGGAACAACTACCGGAACTGTTACAGAAGGTAACGATGTCAGATTATCAAATGCTAGAACGCCAACTAGCCATACACATACCTTATCCCAAATAACAGATTCAGGTAATGTTGCTGCCATTGATACAAATGGTAGTACATCTAACTATTTACGCGGCGATGGTGTTTGGGTAACACCTCCTAATACAACCTATTCTGCGGGAACTGGCTTAACTTTAGTAGGAACTGAGTTTAGAAACACCGCCCCAAACGTATCCACCAACCTCTCTACAAGCACTACAAGCAATACGTTAACCGTTAACAGTTCTGATGGTACTAATGCTGTATTACCTGGTGCCACGACTGCGCTTGCGGGTCTAATGACGGGGCAGATAAAACCAAGCTGGATGGGATTGCGGCAGGCGCACAAGTAAATGTAGCAACTAATTTAGGAGTAACAGCAGGAACAACAGCAGGTCCTGTAGTTACATCATCAACAGGAACTAATGTTACTTTACCTACAGCTAGTGCAACTAATTCAGGGATAATTACAACTGGGAATCAGACATGGACAGGAGTTAAAACATTTAATTCATTAATTACCGGGTCAATAAGTGGAAACGCCGGAACAGCAACAGCACTTCAAACTGCTAGAACAATTAATGGGACTTCGTTTAATGGTAGTGCCAATATAACAATAACTGCCAATACTCCTAATACATTAACAAATGGTACGGGATTAACTGGAAATAATTTTAATGGGAGTACTGCCCATGGGCGGTTGCTTATGGCACTACAGCAAACACAGCCTGTCAAGGTAATGATAGTAGATTATCTAACGCTAGGACTCCCACAACGCACACACATTCAAATATTACATTAACTGCAGGTGATGGTTGATCCGGAGGAGGAACTTTAGCAGCTAATAGAACAATTAATGTAGATTCAACTGTAGTTAGAACTACAGGTAATCAAACTTTAACAGGAATTAAAACATTTAACATAACAAATAATCCAGTAACTTTTGCAACTAATGAAAGTTTTCCTGATGGAAATATGCTTATTGATTTTAATGTTTGGAGGGGGTTTGACATCCGCCGGATAGGCTCTACTGCTGGTTCGGCAAATTTAGTACTAAATAGTAGAGTTGGAGGAAATAGCTGGGCGTTTTCTTATCAGGGGAATTATTCTATGGAATTAGAAGCAGATAATAATCCTAGAGTATTTATATATCATGGTATTAATTTTCATCAAAGCGATGTTTGGCGAGGTGCTCCTGACAATAGATATTCAATACAATTATATAACGGGCAGACATATTTTATAAAGAGCTCAACTCTTTCATCATCTGGAGTACATACTAGATTTAGAGTAGGAGGCACAAATGTATCTTATATTAACGATAATGGAGACTACGTTAAAGGTAGCTCTGATCTTAAATTCAAAACACTTTTATCAAAACCAACTCTAGGGTTAAGCGAAATTAACGCATTGACAGTCACGTGGTTTAAGTATAATGAACTTGCAGCATTTCATGGCTTTAATCCAAGTACAGAACAATTTGGTTTAATTGCTCAAGAAGTACAAAATATATATCCTAACGCAGTTGAAGTGATTAAAAATGACCATACAGATAGTCCTGAAGTTGACGACAAAAAAATAGATTACTTAACAATTATGTATGACAAACTAATACCATTAGTGATTGCGGCAATTCAGGAATTATCAGAAAAAATCGACAAATTGGAAAATATGCTAAACACTCAACAATAAATTAACAGATAATGCCTAACGCACTTGATATATCTGAAAGTAATTGGTTTAAAGTTTATGAACTTAATTTCAGGATAGAAGATGATAGTACTCTACACGGTACTAAAAAATTGCCTGACATTTCTGGCAGTAAATTTGTTAGGATATTATTTGACGCTGACAGTGTACCCGTGTACTGGAAAATGGCAGGGTGGCTTAAGTTTTATGGTTACAATGATGTTAATCAAGCTATGTTAGTTAAAAGAGAAACTGTATGGCTTAATGAATATCAAATAATTGAATCACCGCCGTACAGCAATTTTTACGCTTCATTTTCTCCACTAGAAAGGATTAAATGGTTTACACTTCATTTTTGGAAATTAATATAAATGAACTTAATAATAGTTGAACTAGGATTAATTATTGTCGCGATTATTCTCAGTACGTTCATTACGCATACAGGAAACTTACTTATTGAGAATAGGTTAGACGGTATCCAAAATAGCCTAAATTATTTGATTAGATATGTTAATGATTTTATGCCATCAACAGTTTGTAAAAAACAGTTAGAAGATAAAAAGCAATCACCCCCTCTTCCAATTAACAGAGATGATATTGATGATGATGGTTGGAGAAAACCCTAAGCCCTAACACCTAACAGCTACCCCAATAACTTAAATGGCCCCCTATGGTTTCTAACTGTAGGGGGTGTCTATGTATTTTTTGCCAATAGGCCTATTGCAATAGGCCTATTGAAAATTTATATGAATGCTTGCCTCTAATTTACCCACAATAAACACCCTAAGCCAAAACCTTAACCCGTCTATTAGGGGTACTGAGTTCCGCACGGGATGATTACCCCTATAAATTGGAGACTTGTCTAGCAGTATGTAGGTATCGGTTTCGATGCGGAATCAATTCCCTAGGATTATGTGAATAACCGATGTCGCTGGTAAAGCAATTGTCTAGGATTATGTAGGTATCAGCGAGAGATGACGAAACAAGTCCCCAGTTGAAAAGTTGTTTAGGGGTATCGGGTTGGTTCCGGTAGATGATAGTTCAGGTTTTGCGATCGCACATAGGTTTACCTATAGGTCTAGTCCATAGAAAGACAGCCTAATATCTTTGTACATTGATAGGGGTATCGTTGTACATTGATAACCTAGTGGGTTCCCCCTACGGCTACCTACGGCTACCTACGGCTATCGTGTTGACTTTAAGCCATACCCTCCCCCTAACCGAAACAAGCACTATTGGGGAAACGAACGATGTGATAGCAGTCAATGGTGAGGAACGAACCGATAGGCTTGCCATTGACGGGTATCACAAGGGAGTTACCCTATCGGTGTTTGGTTAGGGGGAGATAGTAGGCATTTGACAGATTGATTAAGTTGTGCTTATTGATTAACCCGTCAATAATTAAGTTTTGTTGCTGAGGGATATGCGCTAATTGTCCCGTGTGCTAAGACTGAATGGAGTGCATTTTGAATGTAACAGTACGACTAACGGGTTAGTTAATTTCCTCCTATCGCAATAATGATAAGGGTTTAAGTTAATTGGAGATGTTGGGTACGAAACCCACTATAAAGCCTATAACCCCTATTCTACCGTTACTCTAGTGCACTCCAAAGCGATCGCATTATTAGGAGTTAGTGCAAAAGGAAAACCCCCTAGGTATTTAGCCTAGAGGGTATTGTATTGTGGGTTTATTGGGGGTTAATCGTCTAACTGATAGATTAATCTAAGTCCTGCTTTCATCTCTGGTGATTCTGGGTTAATACCATGATTGAGTAGTGTTTGTTTTGCCATATCTAGTGGCAATGGTTGCCTTTGATGTCTTGTCAGGATACCTAACTCTGTGGCAAGGTTGCGACGTTTTTTGTATCTGCTGTCATTAACCGTTACCGAGTGACCAAACGAACGCGCCCTGATTTCCTGTGGTATCCCATTCATCTCTCCCAGTTGGTTTCCAAGGTGTCGAAAGGCATAGGCTTGAGTTAGTCCCCACTTATGTCGTGATAACCAGCCACAATGATTAGTATTAAACTTGCTAGGGTCTTTGGATTCTGTGATAGGTAGACAAACGTTATGAATCCCTAGGCGGTTAATTAGAACCTTGTCTTTATCATTGGGATAGCTAACCTCCAACCTGTCTTAGTAGAACCCCCAAAATAGGTAAATTCTCCAATCACTAACACTAACTCAATGTTGGTAGGGTCAGATATGGCTGGGAAGGTAATGCCATCAATCTTAACTGGCTTAGTTAAATTTTGACCTGCTGCTACTTCAGACGGTCTTAACCCATATAAAGTACACATTGCACTAACCCAACACCAACCATCACGCGCATTATTCTCTTTGACAGAACGATAATCAGTGTTGCGTTCTTTGTCTAGTAAACTTAACAAGGTATCCAAGTCTATACTTTGGGATTCAGCAAATACTGTTTGGGTAGGGTCAATTTTTTCTAGCTTGTCCAGTGCTTTTTTGCAGTCAGCCCGTTCCGCTACCTGCCTTAACTTGTAATATCGGTCCTTAAAATCCTTATGTCCTACCGGGCTGCTACCGTCTGGCAATGGAGTATACAAGGCTTCTTTTATACCCTCCCAGGTAACGTAACTATCCCAGTCTGTGACTTTGTTAAACACAGTAAGAAAACAGCGTTTAAATGACCTTTGGTCACTAGCCATATCGCGGGAACGTTTGCGCTTAGTGTTTTTGTGAACTCCGTTAAAGTAATCATCCTCCATCTCTTTAAACACTTGACGGTAGGTGATTAAGTCATTCTTTAGGGGAGTTTTGTTTTCATCAAGGATAGTAGCCTTGTACCAGTCCAGCCATTCAGACACCGACTGAAATTGTCCGTCAAGGGATTTATGAACTAACCAAGCCTTGTCAACAGCCTTGCGGATACCCTCTGGGGTAAACTGACAATTACAGCCCCGTTGTTTACGTCCCCCCGTTTCCGGGTCAGTGGTGATGTCTAGTTGGATTGTCCCCCGGTTACGTTTAATCCTGACACCTTTGGGACATTGTTTGCGGGATAGGTTGAAAAACTCAAGAATGTCTTGAAAGCCTTGATATGTAGCACTATGTGTACTGTTTGTACTTGCACTCATTTTGCACTAACTCCTAATAATGCGATCGCTTTTGAGTGCATTAGAATGGCGGTAGAATAGGGGTTATAGGCTATAAAACGGGTATCAGACCCGTTTTTGTCTGGGTATAGCAGTGAGCGCTGGAGTCGTCACAGACCTTAATTGTAAAAACGCTCGATCCGACTCCCGACTCCCTAATACCGAGTCCCTAGTCCCGAATCTGTAACCACACGATCGCTCATTGCTATATTTAACTGGATTTGATATGATTCGATCCAACCAAAATTTCCAAATCATCCGGCGATCGCCCTCAATCAAAAAAGGAGAGGAAATTATTTCCCCTCCTTTTAATGATCTAATGATCGACTATTTCTGCTCTTTCAACAAGCCGAGGATAGTATCCAGTTTTTCCTCAAGTTTTTGGTTTTTATCCTCCAATTTGGCAATCTTATCCAACAGTGCTTGATTTTCTGAAACTTCAGCCGCCACCCGCAATTTACGCACGTCCCGACCAAAGCCCATCAAAGCTGGACGTTCCACATAGGTGACGCGGTGCAGCACCCGCCACGCCTTGTTAGGTTTGCCCGCCTGGGTCTGGCGCAGTGCCCGCGCTTCTTCGTCGTTGCTGCGTAGCCATTCGGGATCAACCACATAGTTGAAGAAGTCTTGGAAGTGATCGGTGCTGCCTTCCAGGTAGAAGCTCATAAACCGATAGCGGTCTACTTTTTCTCCAGGCAGGATAGGCTGATCGTTGTAGTCGGTGATGCCCTTGTACTCTAATCCACCGAGGTCTACCGTTAGCTCAAAACCTTTACTACGAGCTTCAGTTTTGGTCATCGTTTGGGTCAAGTTTACCGTCGCCTGGGCGGTTAGCTCTGCGGTCGCCATGGCCCCAAATTTGGCTTCCGCCCCCAAGGCTGCATTCATCGTAAATGAACCACCGATGGTATGTTCAACTGTGTTGGCAAAGCTTTGTTGTTCTGAGCGCAGTCCACCATCGGCATCCCAGACATAGGTGTTGACAATGTTGCGTTTAGCAGCACGAATCTGTAGATCTTCCATTCGTCTCTGCCAACCAGCAAAGCTTTCTGTGGCTTGCACTCGTTTCTCTTGGTCAGTGATTTTGCTCTGAATCTCCGCTTGTTTGGCTTGGGTAGCCTGACTCTGTTTATCCACATTGGCATTGGCATTGGCTTGGAGATTTTGCTGTTTCGCCGCATCGGCAGCCTTCTTCTCCTCCTCGGTCATTTCGGTGGCAGGTTTATCTTCCTCTCGATTAACACCAATCGTGCTAGGTGCTGGGCCGCTGTCAATGTTCCGATTTAGGGAGGTTTCATCCAAGAGGCGCACATTGAAGTTAGAGAAGTACGATTCTCGCCGCTTGTCCTCTGCTTCGATCTGCTCCTTTAGGTCGTAGGCTTCTTTCAATCGGTAATAACTAGCCGGATAGAGGGAGCCATACTGCGATCGCATTTCGGGAACATGTTTGAAGAAGCGATCGCTGGTGGCACTACTGCCGGTCATGCCATCTAGGCTGCCGTTCATGGTGTAGGCCGGGTTCATCAAGAAGGTGATAGTATTCACATCCGGCGGCAGACCTTCCACAGGGCGCACTTGGTAGCCCACCATCTTGCCGCTGCGGGCTAGGCGGGTCACAAACACATCGGAGATGGCCGAGACCACCAGGGCATAGCCGATATTCTTGGGGATAAAACGGGTGCCCAAGTGGGGAAAGTGGGGAGTTACCTCAGGGGTGCCCCGCAGTTCCAGTTTGTCGGTCAAGCTGAGGGAAGAACTGGAGGTGATGTTGCTCTCGTTTAAGAACTGGTAGCTGAAGTCAAAGTTGCCTTTGAATCCGGCTCGCATGGTGGCGATTCTTGCACTGACGAAAAGACCAGCAGATGCCTCTGTCTCTGCCCCGGCAAAAATCTCTGCCGCTGCACCTAATCCGCTATCTTGGGCGCGGTTCCAGCTAAAGTCTACGTCTTCCGACATGGTGAGTTCCACCGAGGTGGCACCGTTGTAGTCTTCTTCGATGGTCAAATTCTCGCTGGGAACGGGAGGCGGGCCTTCAATGTACCCCAGCAGGGTCGGGGCAAACTGGGCGTTACCAATCCACTTCAGTTCTAGGGTTTCAATTCGCTTATCGGGTAGCAGCGTGGCCCCATTGGTGGTGGGCGCACCCAGGAAGCGCCGCATGATCGCCACCTTGCGCTTGGTGGCGGGTTCCAAGGTAACGGTGCTGTACTCCGCAGAGACTAAGGCATCGCCGCCAATGGGCAGGGTATTATCCTGCGTGGTTAAGGCTTCGTGGACAGTGCCATGACGGTTGCCCGCTAGATCTTGCACCTTGCGAGTGTTGCCTTCCAGCTTGACTTCATTCAGTGGGTAGTAAGCAACCAAATTAGGTTCCTTGCCGCCGAGTCGGGTATTCATGTCTGCCTGAATGTCTTTCTGGGTGCGGGCAACGTTCCAGATCCGAAGATCGGAAACTTGAGCATCTAAGTATTCATCAACAGACCAGTTACTGCGCCCAATGTAATTATTTTTGCGATTGATGCTATTCGGCAAGTGACAAGTTCCTGAGCGGAGGAGCTGACCATCCTTATAGACTTTGGCATTGCCGGAAGCGTCAATAGTTGCAGCAAGATGCGTCCATTCTCCAGGTATCAAGATATCTGCAACTTCGATTCTTTCCTGAACAGAAGAGCCTCGATTGACAGCAAACACTAGGGTATTGGTTTTGGCTGAATTAGCTAGCAGAATATTATCTGCACCGGATCCATTACCAAAATCAATGATTCTTGACCAGCTCTTGAGACTCTTATGACACACCCACACTTCTAAACTGAACCCTTCTGAGTAGTTAATATTCATCTCAGGCAAGGTGATGTGGTCGTTCACGCCATCGAATTGCATCACAGTATTTCCCAGATTACCAATGGGTACCGTGGAAGCCCACCAACTAGCACTAGATATCGTGCCATTGTTACTGTTGCCAGAATGATCGCGGACTTCTACGCCCGTCGCTTCACTCATGGGGTAGTAGGCTAGTAATCCTGGTTCATTACCACTGAGTAAAGTTTTGCTATTGATATTAATTTCCTCTTCACTGAGGGCATCACCCCAAATGCGAACTTCGGAAAGCTTGCCAAAGGGTTGTCCCCCAGGTGCATTACCAATAGTGCGAATAACACCAACCACTTTGAGAATTGCCTTCTTGATGGCTTCCACCTTCTGCTGTGCAGCAGAATCATTAGGTGTTTTTGTCAAACTTTCCTGGGCATCGGCTAGAGCCTTCGCTTTAGTGTCACCAACCTTTTGACCATCAATGTAGAACAGAGTGGTATCCCCTTTAGCGACTGCGGTCAGGTGATGCCAACCTGGAGAGAGCTGATCTAAATTGAAGCCACAGTCAAAGAATCTCTGTTCTTGAATGCCATCTCGTAAGTAGATACCTAACTGTTTGCCATCTTTTACTAAAACATGGTGCTCACTGTCTGAACGACTTAAGGTATTCCATTCCAATTTTTCAGGCAAGGGATAGACAAACCAAGCCTCCATGCTCCAGTCCATAGGTAGGGGCAATGCCGTATTTAAGGTCAAGACGCTCTTGCTAAGATTGAAGTTGAGGCAAGCTCGGTAGGCATCAGGAACCCATTGTTCAAAGGCGGCATTCCGACTATCAGCGGTGGCATCGTAGTTAGTCTGTCGCATCCGCCCTTGGGTATCGAAGTAACTCAGTTGGACGTTCCCTTCACAAGTTTCTAGGGCATGAAGCCGACTCGCTGGCTGCAAAAATCCGAGCAGTGCTCCTTGAGTCACTAAGTCATTGTCGTCTTTGGCAACTTCAGGCATTACCTGGGGCTTCACATGAGAATTACTGATGAACTTAAGAAAGTCTGTGTTCAGAGTATTTATC
The DNA here is from genome assembly GCA_016745315.1 of Arthrospira sp. PCC 9108. GTDB lineage: Bacteria > Cyanobacteriota > Cyanobacteriia > Cyanobacteriales > Microcoleaceae > Limnospira > Limnospira platensis. The sequence continues at coordinate 5,763,824 of CP066886.1, read as the reverse complement.
TCTATTTGCAATTGGGTCAGCAGAGAAATCACCTGATCCAATCGTTTTTCCCATGCTTCTTTTTCTTGATCACCAGCACTTAAAATTTGCCTGCTTACATACAATAGATCTCTCTTTTGCTTAAGCAGTTCAGTGATCTTTTGCCATGCTTGTCGAGATTTTTCTATCTCATCATTGACTTGCTCTTCCGTCTTGACAAGTTGCCATGGATTAGAACTCGAAGGCTTCATTCTCGTGGTTGGGAATGAACCACTATAATCATAGTTCCAGAACCAACCGTTGTATGTCGTCTGAATTGTATGATATTTTTGATCCACCTTGTTTAGCTGCCATTTTCCACCAGCGCCAGAACTCGAGGAGTACATTCTTACAGTTGGAAATGAGCCACTATAATCATAGTGACAAAACCAGCCGTTGTATGTCGTCTGAATTGTGTAATATTCTTGACTTATCTTGTTGAATTTCCATTTACCACCAGCACCAGAACTCGAAGGGTACATTCTTATGGTTGGAAAGGAGCCACTATAATCATAGTGACAGAACCAACCGTTGTATGTCGTTTGGATATGGCATACATAATTAAAAGGATTATTCACTTCATAATCATAATTCGATTTGCAATTCTTTTCTTGAATTTCAAGGTCTTGAATTTCGACAATCAATTCATTAACTCGTCTTCTGATTAGTTCAAGATCTTTAAGCCCTGCCAGTTTTTCTTCTAGCTCCTGTTTTTCATTTTTTAGCGTTATTTCTTGCATTTCTTTTCGCTTCAGATCTTTCAAATTTGCCATCGAATCAGCTTGATCATCTGCCAACATTTTTAAAGCCATATCATCGACATACTTTGCCGATGTAATCGAATCAGACAACAGACGAATGTGGTGCTTGCGAATTTCCAAGGAATTCCAGTTACCTTGTACCTTCGCAATTTCGAAGGAGCGCAGCAGACTGATCTCATCGGGAATCGTTAGGGTACAAGAAGCCCGATACCAGCCGTTCCCCAGATCTTCAAACTCATCTTGCACTGCCGAGACCGCAATGGTATCGTTGGCGCTGCGGCTGGTTTTACCCCAGTGGGAGAAGGTAAAGAGTTTAGTGTCCTGGCCACGGCCATCGGCATTGTTGAGATCTGCTAGCGTCACTGGTTTTGAAGCATTGACCTTGAACTCAAAGCTTTCTTCATAGGTGGCGCGTTGGCTGACGGCAAACAGGTCAGAATTGCTGTATTTAACTGCATTGGCTCCACTAGCCAGTTTGCGGCTGAGGGTAGCCGCACTGACGTAGGGATCGCCATAAACGGTACCCTCATTGCCGTGGATAGCGAAGTCACTCACTTTGCCTTCGGCAATGCCACCCAAGCGCCAATACCCTTCCAAGCCCACCTCTTTGCCCCGCAGTTGCAGGTACATATTATTTTTGATGGTTTCAGCACTTTGGGGCAGCGACCAGATCCGTACCTCGGCCAGATGCCCAGAGAAAAAGTCTTGGCCTACTTTTCCGAACTGATAATTGCTGGATGGATCACTGTAAAGCTTTTCCGGTACATTCTCAACAACAGCAAATTCCACACCATTTTTATAGAACTTGAATCTGTTGTCATCTTTTACCCAGGCTATATGAACCCAAGTCTCTGCCTGATCAAAGAAGTTGTTGAAGGTGCCGCTCAAGACAGACTCTTGGTTGGGAGCAGCAAACGCCATGTAGTGTAAGCCACCGTTGTCAGGTGTAATCCACAACGATGGTTGCCATAGATCATTGCCCATCACAGCTTGAGTTGCCCCAGTATTGATCTGCATCGGCTTTATCCAAGCAGAAATAGTGAAGTTTTTGTTTTTAGCAAAGGGGTTGGCAATTTCAATATAGTCGTTTACGCCATCCAGCACAATGCCACGCCGTTTGCGAGAGATGACCTTGATGTTGACAGCTTCCGCCTTGGCCCACCGCCGCTCAATGACAAAGTGATTATCATCAACGGGCTGCACCGGATAGGTATTGTCATAGTTTTCGGTGCCAATGATTTGCACCTCATCTCCATTTTCAAGACCGTGGTAGTCACAGGTAACGCGCAGCTTGCCGTCAGCGGTTTTCTCATAGGCGGCAATCATGCCATCGAAAATCAAGCCCGCTTCCTCTAGGTCTTCTTTTTCCCAATACCCTAGATTATCGGCGGCATTCGGTAGTTCAATCTCAAAGGTATGGTCGTCAATCTTCTGAGCACCATAGAGCCCACCCAGATCCTGGGTGCCCATAATCTTTACCAGATCACCATTGGTCAGTTCGCCAGCGTCTCCTTCGGTAGACACCTTCACCAGGTCTTCGGCATCATCAGCATCAGTACCCAGGGCCAATCCACGGATCACCCCCTGGGGTGGGGGCGTTGAATCTGCGAGGGCTTTGACTTCGTCTAGGGTATTGAGGGGCAACAAGATTTCCCGCTGACGACTGCGGGCAATAGTCCGTTCAGGAGTTTCATCAATTTCAGATAGGGTGCCATCTCCAGCAATGGCAAAGCTCAGAGCCGCTGCCCCTTTATCAGTAGGAATCGCGACCATGAGTTTAGTGGCACTTCGCAGCAGTTGGGTATCCCCAGATTGGGTTTCCTGTTCCTGCTGGAGATCATACTTGGTCGCTGACAGGCCATTGGTGATAGAGACCCCATCAATATCCAGGGTTCGCTGAATCACCCCTGGAATTTTCTTCGGCACTAAGGTCTCTTCGACTTCTTCATAAATAGTGTAGTCTTTGAGGTCAAAGAGTCCTTCCTTGGAAGCGCGAAGGGTCGTTAATTCAACTTTTTCACTTTGGCTGTTGTAGGCAAAAATATGCCACCGATGAACATCATTTTCAATAGTAGGCACTACTACCACAGAAAACCAACCTTTGTGCAGGTTGTTGACTAAGCAAAGTTCCGTTGTGGGTTCATAAAATAAATTGCCATTGGCATCTCGGAAGTCGAGGGTATCGACGTTGCTGAGGCCATTGCTGCCCATGGTCATAGTTTTGGTCGGAGTGTGCTTTTGCCGACTCCGCTTAAACCGGACTTCCAGTTTCCGATTTAGCTTGTTGGTCATGCCGTCCAGAACAAAGCGATCAACCAACAGGGTATTACTCGTGGATTGGCGGAACACATAGAGATGATCCAGGGCAGCAATCACCTGGACGGGAGCAACGGCGGTCATGCCTTGGGTCGAGTAGCGAGACCTTAGCAAATATCGACTCGGATCATTCTGGTAGGTGAGTTCAGCCTTCTCCTGCTCAATCACCGATTGATCATCCGCCTCATTCGGAAACTCTAGGGTTTGCCAAGTTTCCCAACCGGTTCTTTGGTCAGCAGGGGTATTTAGGTAACTATCTTCAAAACCATCCTGCTTCACCGTATAGAAAATCTTACCGCTGCTATCAGTGCCAAAGACAACAACCTTACCCTCATGGGTAATTGTACTAATATGTTGGAGTTTGTCTTGTTTTAGGTACATAAGTTCCTGTTTTGTTGAGAGATTCTACATTGTTAGCCAAGGACACGATCGCCGCTTCCCGGCCCGATCGCTCCCCTTGCAGTTGTCACGATGCTGATCACATTTTCCCTGATGCCAGTTTGGGGCTGGGACTAACGAAAAAAACCATCCCCCTTCAAAAAAAAGAGTGAATCCTAGTCGTTCTGTCGGTTACTGCACCCGCAAATGGGACGAGAAACTATCGGATAATTTTTTAATACCTTAGCCTTCAAGCGATGGCAGGAAGTCGATTCTTTTTATTTTTTTAATAAAGTCATGGAGCTGCCCGCAGAAAAGCGGCCACAGCTCCGTCAGGCCATCGAGAATTGAAATTACCTGGACATCAGGGGCAGCCGGTTTATGGATATATTTAAACTCTTAATAAACTCGGACTCATTAGCCTAATTTTAACCGATAATTTACGGATGTTTTGGGATGAGCCTGGTGGTGGACAACCGGTAAGGGTCGTCGTGGCGGTGGGCGATCGCTCCGCCTTCGAGAATCCCACCGACGGATGGGGCGCGGACTACCTGTGGATTGGCGACGTGACCGAACCCTTCACCCTCACGGGCTGCAGCAAACCGCCTCAAATCGGCTCTGGCTTACCCAATTCAAGTGGTGAATTGGGAAACGCAACCTGCCGGTCGAACCCACCCTGGCGATCAGTTTGGGGGTCGGAGCCCTGGCTATGACTCGCCTGCGCCGCCGCAACAGTTGATCGGCGATCGCCACATCAAAACCCTAAAACGCGCCCCACCTCCTCCCCCACCGCGCCATCCTCTTCGGCGGCGAAACATTTTCCACCCCGACGAAACCCACCCCAGAAGCGATCGCGAAGGGTCTCCACAGGAGAATCGCGAAGCGTTGACCCAGGAGAATCGCCTTTTGCCAAACACTGACGGGGGTAATCGCCATAGCTTTAAACAGCGAGGACCCCCTAGAAGCACCATTAAAAGGCTTCCCCCCAATAAGCGCGAATCTGATATCGGGCTTCCGGAAGCGTTGACCCAGGAGAATCGAAACCGGGTTAGGGGAGATTGGAGGATTCAAGAACCCACTTTCTGACCCTTAGCGGCAAAACTAGCTAAAATGTCAACAACCCCTAGCCCCCAACTCAAAAATGACTCAAACTCTTGATATCAACGGACTCACCCCAGAACCAATCGAGCCAATTCAAAAGATGATAGAAACCTTTAAAACTATTAATCACCAGCAGAAACAAGGCGATCGCCCACTAATAACTGACTCCACCAGCCCCCTCACCCAGCCTCAAAAAATAGTCAAAAAATATGGGAAAAATCGCAACCTAACAGAGGAACTGATTCAAGAACGCCGTCACGAGTCTATAGCAGTCCTAAATGATTTATAACATCTTCTTCTCCCCTCTCCCGTTCTGGGAGAGGGGTTGGGGGTGAGGGTCTTCCACAACTGATTTAGGATTGCTATATCCATGAGTAATGTAATCATGGATGCCTCTGCCATATTAGCATTTCTCAATCAAGAAAGCGGGAGTGAACAAATAACAGACTTGATTGACAATGCAACGATTAGCACCATTAATTTATCGGAAGTTATTGCTAAATTGGCATAAATTGGCATCTCAGAACCGGAGATTTGGTAAATTTTGTCCGACTTGAACTTAAAAATTGTTCCCTTTGATAAACCGCAAGCTCATATTGCTGGTATGCTACGAACCATCACTAAACCTCTAGGCTTATCCCTAGGCTATCGTGCTTGTCTAGGCTTGGGTCTTGTTCTCAATCAACCCGTAATCACCGCAGACCGCCAATGGAGTCAGCTAAATCTCAACCTCGAATTTCGAGTGATTCGGTAAAAAGGTTTCCCCCCAATCAACCGAATCTGATATCCGCCATTGAAACCGGTTTAGAGGAGATTTAAGCAGCAAAGAAACTAGGTTTTTGACCCTGGGCAGCAAAATTAGCTAGAATGTCAGCAACCCCTAGCCCACGACGAAAAAATGACTCAAACTCTTGATATCACCGGACTAACCCCAAAACCAATCGAGCAAATTTATCTAATGATAGAAATATTTAAAACTATCAATCAACAGCAGAACCAATCAGCCCCAGAAAATCTCTCGGAATTAGACCGGCATTCCTGGTTTTTTGAGAGCTAAATTCTCCCACCCTTTAATCGGACGATGCTTTATGGCAGGGGAAGCTAAACGAATTTATCTGGATATGAACATCCTGGCTTATGTTGCTAATACCAAAGCCCCTCAACATCAAGCCGCCTTAGAAATATTTAGACCGACCGAAAGGGAAATTTTGTGTGTCTCATCGCAGGTTTTAGCGGAATTTTACTCCTATATTACTAATCCCGCTATTTTAGCCACGCCTTTACAGCCAACGGAAGCAATTATCCGCATTAACCGGATTTGTCAGATGCCCCATATCTGCTTACTTTCAACTCCGGTGGAGCTGTTTGAAGGTTGGATTGGTTTATTGGCAGAAAGACCTGTAACCAATGGAGGAGTTTTTGATTTACTGCATATTTGGATCGTGTTAGCCCATGAAGTGAACAGCATCTACACGTTTAATATCAAGGACTTTTCTTGGTGTTCCCAAATTGAGGCGATCGCTCCGAGTCACCGTTAATCAACCCACCCAGAATCATCGCCTTTTGTCTGACGGGGGAAATAGCGATCGCGAAGCGTCTCGGTAGAAGCGATCGCCTTCCTCACGGACGACCCCTAGAAGCGCCGTTAAAAGGCCTTTCCCCCCAATCAACCGAATCTGATGTCCGCCATTGAAACCTGGTTAGGGGAGATTTAAGCAGCCACCCAGAAACCCGGTTTCCGAACCCTCACCCCAAGTTCTCAAATTCGCTAAAATATCAGCAAAGTGCGAGACGTTTAGGAGTTCAATAGGGCTGAGATGCCCGAAATAACCTCCTAGTGGGGACTTCAACCCCTTGGTTGAATACAAGACAACTCGTTTCTGACCATCCCCATAACTGTTTATATGTCCCGACGTTTTGTATCACAAGATACCAAAACCAGGCAGGGAACCCCAGGTCAACATACTTTGTAATAAATCCTAACAATTTGTTACAAAGTATGTTGAGGGTAAAGGCGATAGCCACCCCCAGTTTCGGGAATCACAACTCTGGGATTGAAGCGGGGAACGGAAGGCGTGAAGTAGAACCTACTACCAAAAGCGACCACTGCCAACCATCCATGATTAGGGAAACCGAATGTCCGGCTTGAACCATCGTAAATATTTAGTAGCGCAATAAGTTTTTATACGCTGCGATCAAAAGAGTAAGGGGAATAGTAGGGGACTTTTGCAACTACCTACACAGACCTTTAAAAGTACCCCGGTGGAGAGGACAAATCTAAAGATGGAATGCCCATATAAACGGAACGTTGTAATCCCTCTAAGGCTCTGATTATCTGGTCGAGGTAATCAGTAGTGATAAGTGTAAGCGGATGGTGCGAGACGTTCGGGTATGAAATAGGGCTTAAATGCCCGAAATAACTACCCGGTGAGGATTCCAGCTCCGAATCTGGATATAAGGAGATCTCTCCTGACCATCCTCATAACTGGTTATATGTCCCGACGCTTAGGGAACTAAGCAAGGCAGGGAACTCAAGGTCATAAACGAACTGAGAAATCAGGGAGTAGAGAGTAACGGCGATAGCCACCCCCAGTTTTGGAAATCATAACTCCAGGATAGAAGCGGGGAACGGAAGGCGTGAGGTAGAACCTACTACCAAGACGCGACCACTGCCAACCATCTATGATTAGGAAGACCGAATGTCCGACTTGAACCATCGTAAAGCACGAGCAGCGAAATAGGTTGACACGCTGCGCCCAAAAGGGCAAGGGGAAAAGTGGGGGATTCTGCATTCTACCCACACAGACCTTTAGAAGTACCCCGGTCGATAGGACAAATCTAACGATGGAATGCCCATATAATCGGAACGTTGGTGCGAGACGTTCAGGCATAAAATAAGGTTGAAATACCTGAAATAACCGCCTGGTGGGGACTTAAACCCCTTGGCTGAATATAAGGAGATCTCTCCTGACCATCCTCATAACTGTTTATATGTCCCAACGATTAGTATCCCACGATACAAATCAAGGCAGGGAACCCAAGGTCAAAACAAACTAACTCATACAAATTACTTATACAAATTCTACAAATAGATAAGTAGAAGTTAGAGAGTCAGGGTAACGGCGATAGCCACCCCCAGTTTTGGGAATCACAACCCCAGGATTGAAGCGGGGAACGGAAGGCTCCAAGGTGTAACCCAACACCAGAATCGAGACCACTGCCAACCATCCATGATTAGGGAAACCGAATGTCCGGCTTGAACCATCGTAATGATTGGGCAGCGAAACAGGTTGATACGCTGCGCTCAAAAGAGCAAGGGGAAAAGTAGGAACTTCAATGTCATAACTACACAGACCTTTAAAAGTACCCCGGTGGAAAGGACAAATCTAAAGATGGAATGCCCATATAAACGGAACGTTTTAACCCCTCTTGGGCTCTGACAATCTGGTAGAGAGAGTCAGTAGTGAAAGTGTAAGCGCAAGCCCATTAGGGGGTGAGATGTGACCAGAAGCCAATGCCCGACTGTAATGGTAGGGATATGCTAACAGGTCACGGTTTGATTGTAAGAATAGAGTCTAGTAGGTGTACAAATGGCGATAGCGAGTTTAAAGAAAGGATTTGGCAAGCCCAAACCAATCAAGACTACGAACAACGCATGGAAGGCCATCCCATGGACTAAGGTTCAACGGAAAGTTTTCAAGCTCCAAAAGAGTATATTTCAAGCAGCTAAATCGGGACAGGACGCAAAGGTAAGAAGGCTGCAACGTCTATTGGTGAAATCATATTATGCCCGACTCTTAGCAGTGCGACTGTAGGGGCGGGTTCCACGGTCAGCCATGCTTCCCAACAGTCAGCTTAATAAACCCGCCCCCCCAAGCGGGTCAAGGCAAAAAGACGGTTGGAGTAGATGGTGTGATAGCAATATCCCCTAAACAAAGGCTAGAAATGACCGAGAAAATCAAAGGAAACCTCAAAGCAAAACCACTGCGAAGGGTGTGGATTCCAAAACCTGGTAGGGATGAAAAAAGCTGGAATAGGAATTCCCACAATCCAAGATAGAGCAAGGCAAGCCTTGGTTAAGTCGGCACTTGAGCCCGAATGGGAGTCAAGATTTGAGGGCACTAGCTATGGGTTCCGTCCCGGACGGTCAGCCCAGGACGCAATTGGTAGAATTTACACTGCCATAAATCAAGGACAATACTATGTACTTGATGCAGATATAGCGAAATGCTCTTACCGTGAACCATGATTATCTACTGTCCAAAATTCATTGTCCAAGCTGCCTAAAAAGAGACCTGAAACAATGGCTCAAAGCAGGCGTGCTAGATAACGGTGTATTTGAGGATACAGAAGCAGGGACACCCCAGGGAGGGGTAATAAGTCCAATACTCGCCAACATCGCACTGTTGGGAGTAGAAAGGCTAGTTAAAGGAATGTATCCAAATAAAGGCACAGCCACTCAGGTGAACCTTATAAGATATGCCGATGATTTTGTGGTCATCTCCAAAGACCTAGGAATCATTGAACAGTGCCAAACTGCTATCACCAAATGGTTAAAACCGGTAGGATTAGAGATTAAACCCGAAAAGACTCGAATTGGTCACACACTCAAACCTATTGAGTATAATGGCAAAACAGAAGAACCTGGGTTTGATTTTCTCGGATTCAATATCAGGCAATACCCAGTAGGAAAATACAAGTCTGGAAAAACAGGGGGATATAAGAGTCGATTAATCGGACATAAAACCCACATAAAACCCAGCCAAAAAGCAGTTGTTGCCCACACAGAAGTGATAAAAGGTGTAATTAAACGACATAAGACAGCACCTCAATCAGCCCTGATAAGTAGACTAAACCCAATTATAAGAGGATGGGCAAACTATTACTCAGCAGTAGTCTCAACAGAGACCTTCAATAAGCTAGATAATACAATCTGGCAAATGTTAAGGGCATGGACAGTATCAAGATGCGGAAAGGCAAGTTACAAAAAGCTAAGTAATTATTTCAGACATGGAACAATTAAACTTAGCAATGGGAAAGAAAGACACGAAAATTGGCTATTCCAAACCAAAGATGGGATACATCTATTCAAACACATCTGGACCCCAATTGTCAGACACACCCTAATACGCCCCGACGCAACACTTTATGACGGAAATTGGACTTACTGGGCCACCAGGAAAGGACAAGCAATCGACACGCCAATTAGGGTAGCAAAACTACTCAAAAAACCAAAAGGTAGATGTACCTGGTGCGGGCAATTCTTTACCCCATCAGATTTAATTGAAGTAGACCACATTGTACCTAGAAGCCAAGGCGGAAAGGATGAATACAAGAATCTTCAATTATTACATCGCCATTGTCACGATGATAAAACAGCTCTTGATGAAAGAGATGTTGCTGTACTCTTAACAAAGAGACGGTCAAACTAGGAGCCGTATGAGGTGAAAGTCTCATGTACGGTTCTGCTGCTGAATGGGAGGGGTAGACCGTGAGGTTTATCTCGACCCCTAATTAACCCCTCTAATGCTCTGCCTATAAACAAGTGAGTAATGCTATTCACAAGGCAGTAGTGAAAAATGTAAGCGCATGCTTAGAGGGTGAAGGATGTGACCAGAAGCTAAAGCCCAATTGTCATGGTGGGGATATGCCCAATTGTCACGGTGGGGATATAGATACTGCGGTCAGTAAGAGTATAATGGCGAGGACGAGTTTAAAGACTACGTGGTGCATATAGCTCTGAACATCGAAGTAGAAAGCAGGTCTGTTGATTCTGCTCCTTTGACAAATAGGGTATCCACACCAGGAGCCGTGTGATGGGAAACTATCAAGCACAGTTCTGAATGGGAGAGGGTGAAGGTGACTTCACTCTCGACCCCTAACGTGCGAGACGTTCGGGTATGAAATAGGGCTGAAATGCCCGAAATAACTACCCGGTGAGGATTCCAGCCCCGAGTTTGGATATAAGGATCGCACTCCTGGCCATCCTCATAACTGTTTATAGCACAAGACAGAACATTTAGGACGTATAATGGCAAGGATATCTACAGAAGACCCAAAATGCCAGCCCCCTACAGTTACGACCTTAGACAAAAAGTTATTAATGCAATTGAACTAGACGGTATACCCAAAACCGAAGCCAGTCAAGTTTTCCATGTCAGCCGGAACACCATTAATCTCTGGCTGCAAAGAAAAGCACAGACCGGAGACTTCCTCCCTAAACCTAATCGCCCACCTGGTCATAGCCACCAAATTACCGACTGGCATAAATTCAAGGCTTTTGCCCAAGAGCATGGCCACAAAACCTCCGCTCAGATGGCTCAACTTTGGGATGACGACATCTCTCCTCGCACCATATCCAGAACCTTGAAGAAAATTGGCTTCACCAGAAAACAACTTACGGCTACCAAGAACGTGATGAGCAACAGCGAGAGGAGTTTATTGCTCAGATTGAACATATGGAGCCGGAAGGGTTGGTTTACCTCGATGAAGCTGGCATGAATAGTCAAGACTCGGATTATCCTTATGGTTACTGCCAGGAAGGACAACGCTTCGATGCCCTCAAATCCGGGAAGAGGCAGGGCAGGGTGAGCTATATGGCGGCATGGTGTTATCAACAACTCTTAGCCCCCGATCGCTTTGAGGGTTGTTGTAATCGGACAGTGTTTGAGTTGTGGTTGGAGTTTATCTTAATTCCAACATTGAAGCCAGGTCAAACTCTAGTACTGGACAATGCAACGTTTCATAAAGGGAGGCGGCAGGCTGAACTGGTGGAGGCAGCTCAATGCCGTTTACTCTATCTTCGGCCTTATTCGCCAGACCTCAACAAGATAGAGAAATGTTGGTCGTGGTTGAAAGCCCGCATTCGCCATTGCACGTGAGCAGTTTGATTCTCTCGATGATGCCATGGATTATGTTCTCAAGGCTGCGTCCTAACCGTATTGACTAGTGCTATAAGTAGGTTGGGTGGAGGTAACGGAACCCAACAACACCATCTCTCGGTTATGTTGGGTTTCACGCTCGTTTCACCCAACCTACCAAGAGCGATCGCTTATTTAAGTAGGTTGGGTGGAGGTAACGGAACCCAACAACACCATCTCTCGGTTATGTTGGGTTTCACCCTCGTTTCACCCAAACTACCAAGAGCGATCGCTTATTTAAGTAGGTTGGGTGGAGGTAACGGAACCCAACAACACCATCTCTCGGTTATGTTGGGTTTCACGCTCGTTTCACCCAACCTACCAAGAGCGATCGCTTATTTAAGTAGGTTGGGTGGAGGTAACGGAACCCAACAACACCATCTCTCGGTTATGTTGGGTTTCACGCTCGTTTCACCCAACCTACAAATGTTGGGTGAAACCCGAGCCACAAAGAGCGATCGCTTATTTAAGTAGGTTGGGTGGAGGTAACGGAACCCAACAACACCATCTCTCGGTTATGTTGGGTTTCACGCTCGTTTCACCCAAACTACAAAGAGCGATCGCTTATTTAAGTAGGTTGGGTGGAGGTACGGAACCCAACACCACCATCTCTCAATGATGTTGGGTTTCACGGAGTTTCACCCAACCTACAAAGAGCGATCGCTTATTTAAGTAGGTTGGGTGGAGGTAACGGAACCCAACAACACCATCTCTCGGTTATGTTGGGTTTCACGCTCGTTTCACCCAACCTACAAATGTTGGGTGAAACCCGAGCCACAAAGAGCGATCGCTTATTTAAGTAGGTTGGGTGGAGGTACGGAACCCAACAACACCATCTCTCGGTTATGTTGGGTTTCACGCTCGTTTCACCCAACCTACCAAGAGCGATCGCTTATTTAAGTAGGTTGGGTGGAGGTAACGGAACCCAACAACACCATCTCTCGGTTATGTTGGGTTTCACGCTCGTTTCACCCAACCTACAAATGTTGGGTGAAACCCGAGCCACAAAGAGCGATCGCTTATTTAAGTAGGTTGGGTGGAGGTACGGAACCCAACAACACCATCTCTCAATGATGTTGGGTTTCACGGAGTTTCACCCAACCTACAAAGAGCGATCGCTTATTTAAGTAGGTTGGGTGGAGGTAACGGAACCCAACACCACCATCTCTCGGTTATGTTCGGTTTCACGCTCGTTTCACCCAACCTACCAAGAGCGATCGCTTATTTAAGTAGGTTGGGTGGAGGTAACGGAACCCAACAACACCATCTCTCGGTTATGTTGGGTTTCACGCTCGTTTCACCCAAACTACCAAGAGCGATCGCTTATTTAAGTAGGTTGGGTGGAGGTAACGGAACCCAACACCACCATCTCTCCGTTATATTGGGTTTCACCCTCGTTTCACCCAACCTACAAATGTTGGGTGAAACCCAAGCAACAAAGAGCGATCGCTTATTTAAGTAGGTTGGGTGGAGGTAACGGAACCCAACAACACCATCTCTCGGTTATGTTGGGTTTCACGGAGTTTCACCCAACCTACCAAGAGCGATCGCTTATTTAAGTAGGTTGGGTGGAGGTACGGAACCCAACACCACCATCTCTCCGTTATATTGGGTTTCACCCTCGTTTCACCCAACCTACAAATGTTGGGTGAAACCCAAGCAACAAAGAGCGATCGCTTATTTAAGTAGGTTGGGTGGAGGTAACGGAACCCAACAACACCATCTCTCGGTTATGTTGGGTTTCACGGAGTTTCACCCAACCTACCAAGAGCGATCGCTTATTTAAGTAGGTTGGGTGGAGGTAACGGAACCCAACACCACCATCTCTCGGTTATGTTGGGTTTCACCCTCGTTTCACCCAACCTACAAATGTTGGGTGAAACCCAAGCAACAAAGAGCGATCGCCTTCCAGTTGCTGTAAGCGAGCCTCCAATTCCCGCAGCCGCGTTTCCGCTAACTCCGCCCGCTGACGCTGTTGTTCAGCTTCCTGACGCTGTTGTTCGGCCTCCAAGCGCTGCTGTTGGGCTTCCTGACGCTGTTGTTCGGCTTCCTGGCGTTGCTGTTGGGCCTCCAAGCGCTGCTGTTCAGCTTCCTGACGCTGCTGTTCGGCTTCCTGACGCTGCTGTTCGGCGAGTTTGGCTAACTCTGTGGGGGTGAGAAATCGCTGACCATCAGGACGATAGATGGTGAACTGCTCCTCAATGAGTTCAAAGCGAATCCCTAACCGGGGACTCGTCCAGTTTTCCGCCTGCTCAATCAGTTCCAGCGAACCCGTTTGATTGCGTATCCACCCGTGAAAATCAAAACGGTCTGGTATTGCACAGTGAGGAATGATTAAGAGAACGGAGGAAGTTGTCCATGCTTCAAATAATAGATAAGTAAGCGAATTGATTTGTACAACATCTCAGTGGACTTGGAATAACACAAAGTTTTGCGATGTAGCCTGGCTAAATAGTGCCTCAGACGGCAGTTTTCTCCTTCTACTCTTGTCATAGCCGTTTTGCTGACTAGATGATTGCAATCCTCAATTAAGCAAGGATAAACTTTGTATCCGTCCGTAATATATAGAAAAAAAGGTGCGAGACGTTTAGGAATCAAATAAGGCTGCAATGCCTGAAATAACTTCCTAATGGGACTTTCACCCCTTGGTGGAATATAAGGGATTCACATTCCTGACCATCCCATAACTGTTTATATGTCCCGACGCTTGGAGAAATCTAAGCAAGGCAGGGGACTCAAGGTCATAAACAAACTGAGAAATCAGGGCGTTGAGAGTAACGGCGATAGCCACCCCCAGTTTCAGGATTCACAACCCGTCAGATTGAAGCGGGGAACGGAAGGCATGAGGGAAACCTAATCCCAACAATCCGACCACTGCCAACCATCCATGACTAAGGAAATCTGAATGTTCCGGCTTGAACCATCGTAATCTAGAAGCAGCGAAATAGGTTGATACGCTGCGTCCAAAAGGGCAAGGGGAAAAGTAGGGTAATCTTGTTATCACCTACACAGACCTTTAAAGGTACCCCGGTGGAAAGGACAAGTCTAAAGATGGAATGCCCATATAAACGGTACGTTTAAACCCCTTTTAGGCTCTCGGCAGGTACATCTTGTTGAGTAGTGAAAGTGTAATCGTATGCCTTTAAGGGGAAGGGATGTGACTGAAAGCCAATGCCTAATTGTAATGGTTAGGATATGCCCACTAGTCACGGTGTAGATATAGTTACTGCAATCAACAGGAGTTTAACGGCGAAAGCGAGTTTAAACACTACGATGTTGTATTTAGCTCCAAAAGTTGAAGTACAAAAGCAGGGGTTGGTAACCCTGTTCCCGTTGCCAAGGGGTATCTACATCAGGAGCCGTGTGATGCGAAAGTATCAAGCACGGTTTTGAATGGGAGTGGGGGAAGGCGACTTCCCTCTCGACCCCTACCCCCAGCCCTGAATCATTTGCCATAATGTGGTAAAAGTCAGCAATGAGCGGTCGCCTATGACAAACTTCAGAATTACAGGCAGTTTGGTATTCACAACTGTCCAGACCCAGATGTTTTTTTTTGAACCCACAAAAGTCTGAGGCTCATCAATTTGAGCTATTTCAGGAATTTCATAGTTTTCCTCATCACATCTGGGTTTCTGCAACTCTAACCCAGTTAAGTATTGTGTTGTGAGAAATACCAGTGACTCTCTCAATGGCTCGAAATCCCATGCCATTGAGGGACATTTTCACACCAAGCTCTTTGACATCAGAACTGTAACCTCCAGGACAGGGATTTTCTCGAAATTGGCGACCACATTCACGGCACAGGTAACTCTGTTTTCCCTGACGATGACCATTTTTGACTACTTTATGGCTTTGGCAATAAGGACAATCCATCTTGATTTATTTGAGAATATCATTTTCTATTATGCAACACCGTGGTTGGAGTTTATCTTAATTCCAACATTGAAGCCAGGTCAGACTCTAGTATTGGACAATGCAACGTTTCATAAAGGGGGGCGGCAGGCTGAACTGGTGGAGGCAGCTCAATGCCGTTTACTCTATCTTCCGCCTTATTCGCCAGACCTCAACAAGATAGAGAAATGTTGGTCGTGGTTGAAAGCCCGCATTCGCCATTGCACGTGAGCAGTTTGATTCTCTCAATGATGCCATGGATTCTGTTCTCAAGGCTGCGTCCTAACCGTATTGACTAGTGCTATATATCCACACCGTGATCTGTGGGCATATCCCCACCATGACAATTGGGCTTTAGCTTCTGGTCACATCCTTCACCCTCTAAGGGTAGGGGTCGAAAGGGAAGTCGCCTTCCCCAACTCCCATTCAAAACCGTGCTTGATAGTTTCCCATCACACGGCTCCTGATGTGGATACCCTTTTTGTCTGATGAACAGGGTTACTACCCCCTGCTTTCGTACTTCAATGTTCAGAGCTTTATGCACCACGTAGTCTTTCAACTCGTTCTCGCCACTATACTCCTAATAATCGCAGTATCTATATCCACACCGTGACAATTGGGCATATCCCAACCATGACAATTGGGCTTTAGCTTCTGGTCACATCCTTCACCCTCTAACCATGCGCTTACATTTTTCACTACTGCCTTGTCAATAGCATTACTCACTTGTTTATAGGCAGAGCATTAGAGGGGTTACAACGTTCCGCTTATATGGGCATTCCATCGTTAGATTTGTCCTCAGAACCGGGGTACTTTAAAAGTCTGTGCAGGTAGTCGTATGAGCCCCCTACTTTTCCCCTTGCCCTTTTGGGCGCAGCGTGTCAACCTATTTCGCTGCTAATGTATTACCATGGTTCAAGCCGGACATTCAGTTTCCTTAATCATGGATGGTTGGCAGTGGTCTCGATTCCGGTATTAGGTTACACCTCGGAGCCTTCCGTTCCCCGCTTTAGTCCTAGGGTTGTGAGTCCTAAAACTAGGGGTGGCTATCGCCGTTACCCTCTGCTCTGTGATTTCTCAGTTCGCTTAGGACCTTGGGTTCCCTCCCTTGCTTAGTTCCCTAAGCGTCGGGACATATAAACAGTTATGAGGATGGTCAGGAGTGCGCTCCTTATATCCAAACTCAGGGCTGGAATCCTCACCGGCTAGTGATTTCTGGCATTTAAGCCCTATTTCATACCCGAACGTCTCGCACCATTCGCTTACATTTGTCACTACTGATTATCTCGACCAGATATTCAGAGCCTAAGAGGGATTACAACCTTCCGTTTATATGGGCATTCCATCTGTAGATTTGTCCTCTCCACCGGGGTACTTTTAAAGGTCTTTGTAGGTAGTGAACAAAGCCCCCTACTTTTCCCCTTGCTCTTTTGAGCGTAGCGTATCAACCTATTTCGCTACTCCATTTTTACGATGGTTCAGGCCAGACATTCGGTTTCCCTAATCATGGATGGTTGGCAGTGGTCTCACTTCTGGTGTTGGGTTACACCTCGGATCCCTCCGTACCCCGCTTCAATCTGACGGGTTATGATTCCTGAAATCGGGGGTGGCTATCGCCGTTTCCCTCAACTCTGTTTCGTTACGCTTCCGTTATGTTAAGAATTGTTACGATTTGTTACAGAGTATGTTGACCTTGGGTTCCCTGCCTTGATTTGGTATCGTATGATACTAATCGTTGGGACATATAAACAGTTATGGGGTGGTCAGAAGCGAGCTTCTTGTATTCACCCAAGGGGCTGAAACCCCCACCAGGCGGTTATTTAGGGTATCACAATCCTATTTTATGCCTGAACGTTTCGCACCCGATAATTAATTGATAACAGAAAGCCCCCTAAAAAGTGCGTTCTACCCTCAGTGTTTGACCCGGTGTAAGTTTCTTAATTTCCTCAGTTAAATCTAACCAGGGTTGTAGTTGTCCCGGTTGAAATGTGCGACTCATGACCACATAAATAGAGGTTTGGGAAGCCCCAATTCCTGCACTAATTACACCCTGCCAAGAAGAGGCGGTAATTTCATCTGTCACCAGCCATTGATTATCTTGCCAGAGTAATTTTCGCCGAAAGTGAAACGGTGCATCCTGCTTGCCTGTTATTAACATTTTTTGCAGCATTTTCCGAATTAAGTTGGGAAAAAACCGCCCAAAAGTTAACATGACTACCCGTAACAGGATTAATTTTAAGGGTGACATTTGGGTTTGTTTCGCCCATCCTAACGGCCCTTCGATAGTGATTTCGTCCTGTTCTACTTTGACCTGGTAAGGTTCGATTAGGTGACTGACGGCATTTTTTAAATTTTTCCCCTTGCTAATTTGCAGGGATATTTGAGTGTCAGAAATTACTAATTTATTGTTCCTAAATATCTTGAAAACTCCGCCTTTATTTAAGCCCATATATAACTCAATCCCGGGACGACGTTTGATTAAAATTTGGGCTTCTTTTAACCAAAGACTAGCCACATCCCGGGGCAGAGGCTGAGGTCGATCGCTCACGAAATCTTGCCAAGCCAGCAGATAATTCCAGGCATGATGCCCAATAATATGATCATCAGCATAGCAAGGACCCAAGCCATTTTTTAGACCCTGTAAAAACTGGTCATTAATCCGCAGGGCTTCTGGTAGCCACTTCCCCGCTAACTCAAAACCATGGGGAAAGAAATTATAAGTGTTGCGGCAGCCATATTCCCCGCCATAAGTGCCATCAGGGTGGATGAAATGGGACGCTAATTCTACACCTTTGGCGATCGCATTTTTCACCCGGTCATCAGGTTTAAGGCGGTCCAATTCTGCCAAACAGGAAAGGGTGAGAGTATGATATCCGGGGTCGCAACCCTCATACTCCCGAAACCATCCCTCTTCAGTTTGCCAACTTAAAAGGCGATCGAGTCTCGTCCCTTGTATGCGCCGCCATTTAGAAGTTTGCAGCAGGTTTCCCAACCTTTCCAAGGCTAGAATAATTAACGCCTCATGGTTCGCCAGTTGACCACTTTCGTAGTGGTTAGCCAACCAGTTCGCCCGTCGTTCAAAAAACCTCAGCGCCTCATAATCAACTAACCCCAATAGTCGATAACTTTCCACACAAGCCAGCAAAGAAAACGCCGAAGCCCCCGCCGCCCTTTCATAGGGGAAATAGTCATCACTAGAACCGTCTGCATGGGCGCTGCGCGCTGCAAAAGCTATCCCCGCTTGTACCCATTCCTTGATAGCGGGGTGTTGGTAATAGGAATTATCGGGAACATTGACTTCGTGGGCTAAAGCCATGGGCCAGACAAACTCCTGGGCCATACCACTGGGGAAGTCGATAATTTTATAATGCCAGAAGTTTCGGTCAAAACACCCATAGGTCGGACTGTGGGGGTTCCGATCTAGCAAGGTGAGAATTTTAGGAATTTGCCCTAGGGCTTCGATCGCAAATATATCTCTACTCACTTTGGGGTGGCTGAATTAATATGAAACCACATTCTAACTCGAAGTAATCCATCATCAATAATCAATAACTAATTCTATCACGCCTCCCTCTCCCCGGATATTTTGGGGGGTTGACAAACACTGCTCAATTGTGATATTCTGTAAGCAAAAAAAATAATTTTTATATAGCCACTTTTTTTAAAATTGTCAGTATTCCAATTATATAAAATGGTAGCAGAAACTTACCCAAAAATCAACCCACCCCCCCACAAAAAAAATTTTTGTAACATTTATTAACTTTTTATTGCAAAAGTTAACATAATCTGGGAGAGTCCCGGATGGTTGGGAACTCTCCCCCAGATGATGGATAATTCATCAAGCGACGCGCAGGCGTTCAAAGCCGTGTAAGATAGGGGGGCGAGCCTTATCAGAAGTCACTCTATACAGGCGGGAAATTTCGGCGCTATTATATACTCGGAACTCGCTTTCTACAGTAGCCCTGTGGGTACGGATAGCTTGATTCAAGACTAGGGAACCTTCGGGGTCGGATACTGACCGATGGAAGGTTCCTGGGGGAATCCGCAAAATGTGTCGATTAGCGTCTAGTCGGACAATATGATAGGGACATTCCCAAGCGAAATTAACTAGATAGAAAGTACGACCCCCGGAAACAGCCAGTAGGTTATCTTCTTGGTTGGAGTGTAGATAGAACTGCCAGTAGCCATCCTCCGTGTTGTTGGGACTGGTAGCTGGTCCTTCGTGAAAAACCAGATCCCTAGCATTAGAGTTGGGGATGGTGATATCGAAAAAACGCACGCTAGGGGTATCACGGAACTTATGGAAGGGCAGTAACTCGAACATAAATGATTAGAGTAGCGATTAAATTTTTCAGTTCTCCCATAGCTTAATGATCTGATTCGGTATCATGCAAAACTCATTAAGCATAATTTCCATGCGTAAACTGGATGGATGATTGTTAATGACGATGGTCTCCGGTTCGGTTAATTGTTATGAATTTGTTTCATGTGCGGGTGTTAATGGCTGTGGTCGCCAAGGGTAGCTTTTCTGAGGCGGCGCTGGATTTGAATATTTCCCAATCCTCGGTGAGTAGGGCGATCGCATCTTTAGAAAATGAGTTAGGGATTCCCCTATTGTGTAGGGGGCGCTTTGGAGCGCATTTAACCCCCATTGGTGAAAAAGTCCTAGGTCACGCCCAGAAAATCCTGGAACTGCGGGAGACTATCGACCACGAGGTGAATTTGGAAAAGGGGTTACAGGGGTCTAAGGTGCGGGTGGCTTCTTTTCGCAGTGCGGCTACCCATATTTTGCCGCCGAAAGTGGCTGAGTTTCGCAGTCGTTTTCCTAATGTAGAGGTGAAAATTACCGAGACTGATCCGGTGGGGGTGGAACAGGCTTTGCGGATGGGTCAGGTGGATATTGGTTTAGTTCCTTTACCGCGATCTGAAGAGTTTGATACTTGGGAAATTGCCCGGGATGAGTATGTAGTATTATTGCCCAATTCTAAGCAACCAATTACCCAAAATTTAACCTGGGAAGAGTTGTCAGCTCATGCTTTTATATTGTACAATTATGCTGAGTGTACTTCGGCGGTGCGAGAACATTGGGCTAGGTGGGGACAGACCCTAAAAATTGCCTATGAGATTAAGGAAGATTCTACTATTGTTAGTATGGTGGCTCAAGGTTTAGGGGCCGCAATTCTGCCCCGGTTGGCGGCGCTACCTATTCCTAAGTCGGTGAAAGTGCGATCGCTTCCAGTACCCTTAGAAAGGGCGATCGGCGCGGCTATTCTTAGTAATGGTCTGCATCCTCCGGCGGTTTTCGCCTTCCTCGATGTATTACGTTAGAGACCTGCTCAATTGGTCGGTCTGTATCCGTCAGAACGCATAACTATAAACCCTTATCCTGATAGCGATAGCGGGTTATTACTCAACCCTATATCCTATTGAGTTACTCAGATATTACTCATAATCTAGTCCTAGCACAGGAAAATAATTCTGTCAATAGGATGATTACTCAGTCAACAAGCACAACTTAATCAATCTGTCAAATACCCATACCATCCCCCCAACCAAACACCGATAGGGTAACTCCCTTGTGATAGCAGTCAATGGCAAGCCTATCGGTTCGTTCCTCACCATTGACTGCTATCACATCGTTCGTTTCCCCAGGAGTGCTTGTTTCGGTTGGGGGGAGGATATGTTTCAAAATCAACCACGACAACAGCAGAAGATAATTCCCTAAGCTATCAATGTACAAAGATATTAGGCTGCCTATCCGGTTATCTATGGGAGTCAGATTATTAGTGAAATCTTGAGGAGCCTACTCGCTACCAACAAAATGCGATCGCATAATCTAAACTATCTCCTACCGGAATCAACCCGATACCCTCAAACAACTTTTCAACTGGTAACTTGTTTCGTCATCTCTCGCTGATACCTACATAATCCTAGAGAATTGATTCCCCATCGAAACCGATACCTACATACCGCTAGACAAGTCTCCAATTTATAGGGGTACTGGGTTCCGCCTGGGATGATTACCCCTAATAGACGGGTTAAGGTTTTGGCTTAGGGTGTTTATTGTGGGTAAACTAGGGGGGTAAGCATATAAATAATTAATAGTCCAGGATTAATAGTCCAGGAAATCAATAATACGAATGAACCCCTACAGTCAGAAACCATAGGGGGCCATTTAAGTTATTGAGTTAGGGTTATCTGTTAGGGTTTAGGGTTTAGGTTGTTCTGCACTTAGTAATCATAGCTAACGCTGCTTCTGTTAGCTTATCTACAGTGACTTGGTCAGCTTTCCCTATGTAAATGTGATGATTGACGCTACCATCCCACCCTTTGAGGTTCCAGTAGGTAAAACCATTGATTGAGAGTTTTTTGCACGCTGTAAATCGTTTACCATTAACCTGAACAGTAAATATTACTACTGTAAACTGGGGAACTGCTCGGACTTTAACAATTGGTTCTACAGGCAAATCAGTAAACGGCTCTGGAAATGTAAGTTGGAGTTTAGCAGAAATTGGTGCTTTACCCAATCTTTCAATAACTGTAACAGGAGATTGGAATGATGTGTTAACAACAGGTTTTTATCAAGGGAGTTCTCTTTTAAATCAAAGTCCGGGAGGTTCATGGCGTTTTTGTACTGTACAAAGACATAATGATTCTTGGATTTCTCAAACAATGATACCTTTTGGAGGAGAAGGTATTTATCAAAGAAATCGTGTAAATGGAGTCTGGAGTAGCTGGCAATAATTAGCTTTTACAAGCTCTAATATTACAGGTAATGCAGCAACTGCAACCACGCTTCAAACTGCTAGAACAATTAATGGGACTTCGTTTAATGGTAGTGCCAATATAACAATAACTGCCAATACTCCTAATACATTAACAAATGGTACGGGATTAACTGGAAATAATTTTAATGGGAGTGCTGCAACAACATGGGCAGTTGCTTATGGCACTACAGCAGGCACAGCCTGTCAAGGTAATGATAGTAGATTATCTAACGCTAGGACTCCCACAACGCACACACATTCAAATATTACATTAACAGCAGGAGATGGTTTATCAGGAGGAGGAACTTTAGCAGCTAATAGAACAATTAATGTAGATTCAACTGTGGTTAGAACTACAGGTAATCAGGTTATTGACGACATAAAAACAATAAATAAATTAAGATTTAATAACCCCAATTCAGGGCTTATAGATACAAATTGGATAAATAAAAATTTTAACTTTAGATTTAGTGAAAATCATGTACCGGAAGCAATAACTGTTAGTAATTATGATAATACAACAATTACTTTAAATCGATACGGCAATATCAATATTGCCGGTAGATTTACACTAAATGGAGCGCAAAATTCATTTTTTGAGCAAAAAAGCACAACAACTTGGGGAGGTACTCCTGTTAATGCAACAGGCAAAATAGAATATTTTAACAATACATGGCAATTTAGCGCGTCTATCGAAAGTCAAGCGTTAGCTAGGTTTAGATATGGACCAACTAGCATAGCATATATTGCCACTAATGGAAATTATGTTAGCGGTAGCTCTGATATTAGATTCAAAACACTTTTATCAAAACCAACTATAGGGTTAAGCGAAATTAACGCATTGACAGTCACGTGGTTTAAGTATAATGAACTTGCAGCATTTCATGGCTTTAATCCAAGTACAGAACAATTTGGTTTAATTGCTCAAGAAGTACAAAATATATACCATAACGCAGTTGAAGTGGTTGAAAATAACCATACAGATAGCCCTGAAGTTGACGACAAAAAAATAGATTACTTAACAATCATGTATGATAAACTGATACCATTAGTGATTGCGGCAATTCAGGAATTATCAGAAAAAATCGACAAATTGGAAAATATGCTAAACACTCAACAATAAATTAACAGATAATGCCTAATGCACTTGATATATCTGAAAGTAATTGGTTTAAAGTTTATGAACTTAATTTCAGGATAGAAGATGATAGCTACACGGTACTAAAAAATTACCTGACATTTCTGGCAGTAAATTTATCAGGATATTATTTGACGCTGACAGTGTACCCGTGTACTGGAAAATGGCAGGATGGCTTAAATTCTATGCCTACAATGATGTTAACCAAGCTATGCTAGTTAAAAAAGAGACTATATGGCTTAATGAATATCAAATAATTGAATCACCGCCGTACAGCAATTTTTACGCTTCATTTTCTCCACTAGAAAGGATTAAATGGTTTACACTTCATTTTTGGAAATTAATATAAATGAACTTGGTAATAGTTGAATTAGGGTTAATTATTGTCGCGATTATTATCAGTATGTTCATTACGCATACAGGAAACCTAATTATTGAGAATAGGTTAGACGGTATCCAAAATAGCCTAAATTATTTGATTAGATATGTTAATGATTTTATGCCATCAACAGTTTGTAAAAAACAGTTAGAAGATAAAAAGCAATCACCCCCTCTTCCAATTAACAGAGATGATATTGATGATGATGGTTGGCGTAAACCCTAACATCAATTATTAATTAATGAAATCACAACAATGAAACCTTTACTAAGTTATTACGGGGGAAAGCAACGAATAGGTTCTAAAATATTGCAATATTTACCACCACACAAAATATATGTAGAACATTTTTCCGGTGGAGCTACTTTGTTATTTTTAAAACCATTACCTACCGTAACCAATCAACACGATTATAGAGAGTGCATTAACGATACAAGCAACCTTTTAATCAACTTGTATAGAGTAGCCAAAAAATACCCTATTGAACTTAATAATGAAATTCAAGCTACATTATATAGTCAATCTGACTACAGAAAATCTCAAGCAATATGTAAACAACCGGAAGGCTTTTCAGACATTGAAAAAGCTTGGGCATACTATGTCAATATCAACCAATCATTTGCCAACGCTAGGCAGGGGTGGGGTTTCAGTAAAAAAAGCGAAAACCAAGCGATGACATTCACAAATAAAAAAGCTAGGCTATCTGAAGCGTTGGAAAGGTTAGAAAAGGTTTACATTTCCTGCGAGGATGCTATTAAGTGTATTGAAAGGTGGGATTCACCTAATACACTATTCTATTGTGACCCGCCTTATTCCGGTAGTGTACAAGGTCACTATAGCGGCTACACGATTAAAGATTGGACAAAACTATGTCATACATTAGATTGCATAACAGGCAATTACATTATATCGAATTATCATCAGATGATTGAACCTCAATCATTTACACAAAAAATAGAAATAAATACAGTCATGTCAGCTAGTCACAAGAAAGATGTAAAAAAGAAACGAACTGAAGTGTTATGGGTTAAAAGTAACTTAGACGGTTTTAATCAACTTCCTGAGTTAATTAACTCAGAGGCCTATAATTGCCTACTTAATACATGGAGTCAACCTAACAGATAACCCTAACTCAATAACTTAAATGGCCCCCTATGGTTTCTGACTGTAGGGGTTCATTCGTATTATTGATTTCCTGGACTATTAATCCTGGACTATTAATTATTTATATGCTTACCCCCCTAGTTTACCCACAATAAACACCCTAAGCCAAAACCTTAACCCGTCTATTAGGGGTAATCATCCCAGGCGAAACCCAGTACCCCTATAAATTGGAGACTTGTCTAGCGGTATGTAGGTATCGGTTTCGATGGGGAATCAATTCTCTAGGATTATGTAGGTATCAGCGAGAGATGACGAAACAAGTTACCAGTTGAAAAGTTGTTTGAGGGTATCGGGTTGATTCCGGTAGGAGATAGTTTAGATTATGCGATCGCATTTTGTTGGTAGCGAGTAGGCTCCTCAAGATTTCACTAATAATCTGACTCCCATAGATAACCGGATAGGCAGCCTAATATCTTTGTACATTGATAGCTTAGGGAATTATCTTCTGCTGTTGTCGTGGTTGATTTTGAAACATATCCTCCCCCCAACCGAAACAAGCACTCCTGGGGAAACGAACGATGTGATAGCAGTCAATGGTGAGGAACGAACCGATAGGCTTGCCATTGACTGCTATCACAAGGGAGTTACCCTATCGGTGTTTGGTTGGGGGGATGGTATGGGTATTTGACAGATTGATTAAGTTGTGCTTGTTGACTGAGTAATCATCCTATTGACAGAATTATTTTCCTGTGCTAGGACTAGATTATGAGTAATATCTGAGTAACTCAATAGGATATAGGGTTGAGTAATAACCCGCTATCGCTATCAGGATAAGGGTTTATAGTTATGCGTTCTGACGGATACAGAGCGTCTACATAGCCTACAACCCCTATTCTACCGTTACTTAGGTGTTACTCAAAACCATAACAGGATCCATCAATCTGTAGCCATAAAATAACCCCTAGGGGTTTAATCTAGGGGCATTAATTTATGAAAGGTTGACGATTAGATTAATCTATCTGATAGATAACTCCAAGAAATAATTTAGCTTCAGAGCTATCAATATCAACCCCTAACGCTGTTAACCGTTCTATGGCTACGTTCAACGGTATAGGTAACTTAGAAACCCCTTTGAGAACTTCTAAGGTAGCGTCAATGCCTTCTGTCTTGTATTTACCTTCATTAACGATTGTGCTATGTCCCATAAGTCTAGCTCGTAACTCGATAGGTAATCCATACTTTTCACCTAACAGGTTGTACAGCCTACGAAAAGCATATTTCTGGGTTACCGGGCATTTCATAGATTGAATTCGTTGACTAAACGTTGCGTCAAAGCCTCCAACTATGCTTTTGGGTTTACTGCCTTTTTTCGGGCTATATTCTGGCAATAAGGGTCTTTTCAATTCCAGGAACTCAAACATTTCAGGGCTGGGAATTGGAGCTACAATCCTTCCCCCTGTTTTGATACTCACTTTCCGACCTTCTGAGTCAGTAAAGTAAGTGTAATCTCCTAATACCAAGTAATTGTCTTGATTATCGGGGTCTGACAGTGCTTTGATAGTGATACCATCATCCGTTACAAATGGCTTAGTTAGATTAACGGCCGCAGCTATCTCGGTAGGCCTTAACCCATACATTACTGCCATACCCGTCACCCATAACCAACTATGCCGGCATGATTGATGTCGTGAGTTTCTGATATCGTAAGCTTCTTGTTTGGTTTTAAACCACCAATCTTTAAAGGCATCGATGCCTATCCGTTGTTTCTTTATGAATTGCGTTTGTTTGGCGTTAATAGGTTCAAGCTGTTTAAGCAAGTGTTCTTTGTTAGGTGATTTCTCAGCTATGGCTTTTAAGATGTAGTAACGTTCCTTGAAGGTTTTGGAACCTACTAATTGTTCTCCGTTCCGTAGGGGAGTATACAGCATAGCCTTGAAACTCTCCCAGCTAGGATATTCATCCCAGTTAGGGAACAGCCTGAAATATATTCCTTTAGTAGCCTCGTAAGATGATAGGTCACTAACAATATCGCGAGAACGCGGTCTTCCTGTGTTGCGGTTGCAACCCGCAAAATACTCATCCTCTAGTTGTTGGAATATTTCCCGATAGGTTATCAGATTATCCTCAATCTGGTTCTTTCCTAAGATAGTCGCATCGTACCAATCCCAAAATTCACTAGCGCTAGTGATAGTCCCTAGGGCTTCTGATACCAACTTAGCTTTCCTAACGCCGTCTATCACCCCTTGAGGTGTACATTCAAGGTTAGCCGTTTTGGGTAGCCGTTTCCCGGTAGGTGGTTGCTTAAACTGCAATAGTAGGTTGTACCTAGCCCCGGTCTTTTGTAGTTTGAGTGTCACTCCTTTGGGACATTCCCCTTTAAAGTCTTGATAGGCTTTCAAGAATCTAGCGTAACTCTCATTATAGTTACCCTTTCCCCCTACTGTAGGGGTATCAGTAGCGTTACTCATTTTTTACTCACTTGTTATCCTGTTATGGTTTTGAGTAACACCTAAGTAACGGTAGAATAGGGGTTATAGGCTATGTAGACGCTCTGTATCCCCCCAATGATTGACAACTCCCTGAGTTATGGTCGAACAGGAAGTCACCTTCCCGAACTCCACTTCAAAACCGTGCTTGCGAGTTTCCCAGCACACGGCTTCTGATATGGACACCCTTTTTCGTAGGAACAGAGTTACTACCCCCTGCTTTCGTACTTCGACTTTTGGAGCTGTATACAACCACGTAGTCTTTAAACTCGCTCTAGTCATAATACTCTTAATCGTCGCAGTATCTATGTCCATACCGTGACTAGTGGGCATATCCTAAGCATTACGGTTAGGCATTGGCTTTCAGTCATATCCTACTCCCTCCAAGGGGTAGGGGTCGAAAGGGAAGTCACCCTCCCCAACTCCCATTCAAAACCGTACTTGAGACTTTCACCTCATACGGCTCCTGATGTGGACACCCCTTTGTCATGGGAACAGGGTTACGACCCCCTGCTTTGTAACTTCAACTTTCAGAGCTGTATACAACCACGTAGTCTTTAAACTCGCTCTCGTCATAATACTCCTACTAATCGCAGTATCTATAGCACCAGACAGGAAAGTTAGGACGTATAATGGAGAGGACGAGATGACTAAGAAGACCAAAAATGCCAGCCCCCTATAGTTACGACCTCAGACAAAAAGTTATTGATGCAATTGAACTAGACGGTATGCCCAAAACAGAAGCCAGTCAAGTTTTCCATGTCAGCCGGAACACCATTAATCTCTGGCTGCAAAGAAAAGCACAGACCGGAGACTTCCTCCCTAAACCTAATCACCGACCTGGCAATAACCACAAAATTACCGACTGGCAAAAATTCAAGGCTTTTGCCCAAGAGCATGGCGATCAAACCTCCGCTCAAATGGCTGAACTTTGGGATGACGACATCTCTCCTCGCACCATATCCAGAGCCTTGAAGAAAATTGGCTTCACCAGAAAAAAAACTTACGGCTACCAAGAACGTGATCAGCAACAGCGAGAGGAGTTTATTGCTCAGATTGAACAGATGGAGCCACAAGAAGTGGTCTACCTCGATGAAGCCGGCATGAATAGTCAGGACTCGGATTATCCTTATGGTTACTGTGAGCAAGGACAACGCTTCGATGTCCTCAAATCCGGGAAGAGGCAGGGCAGGGTGAGCTATATAGCCGCATGGTGTCATCAACAACTCTTAGCCCCCGATCGCTTTGAGGGTTGTTGTAATCGGACAGTGTTTGAGCTGTGGTTGGAGTTCATCTTAATTCCAACACTGAAGCCAGGTCAGACTCTAGTGCTAGACAATGCAACGTTTCATAAAGGGGGACGGATTCCTGAGCTAGTGGAGGCGGCTCAATGCCGTTTGCTCTATCTACCACCTTATTCGCCAGACCTCAACAAGATAGAGAAATGTTGGTCGTGGTTGAAAGCCCGCATTCGCCATTGCACGTGAGCAGTTTGATTCTCTCGATGATGCCATGGACTCCGTTCTCCCAGCTGCGTCCTAACCACCTTGACTAATGCTATATCAATGCGATCGACCACCTCCACCACCGTCCCCTCGGATAACCTAGCAATACTTCCAGTGTTGAGAGTAGCCAGTCGGCGAACATTTACCCGATTACTCCTAATTCTAGCCTTGGCTCGCGGGTAAAAATCAGCACCCCGAAACTCACCATCAGGAAAATTGCGCCTCACCTGTGGCGGCGGTTCCCCCTCAAAGCCAGGATTCCCCACTATCGGCTCAAACAGATCATCCCCATTAGCCTTCAAATCCTTTTCAGCATCAGGCCTGAACGCCAAACCAATAGCGATCGCACCTACTGCCAGTATAATAGCACCCAGGACAATGAGCCTAACTTTGGGTTTAACTTTCCTCATGGGGTTAGCGACAGTAACTTATAAATAACTATAAATATCGGGTTCTGGAGATGTTGACGATCGCTATGATATGAGATCCTAGGACTCTAATCTATAATGGAATTTCCAAAATGGCTGAGAATCAAACCCGCAACGAATTAGAAGTTCGTGCCCAAAAAGTCCAAGAATTGCGTCGTCAGGGAATTGATCCCTATCCTAGCGTAGCTTTTGAGCGATCGCACCTCGCCCAAGAAATTCACGATCACTTTTCCCAACCACAACACCAACTCGCCAACGGAGAAGCCGACCCCCAAGCACTTCCCCTGCGAGTCTGTGGTCGCATCACCTTCAAACGTGATAGCGGTAGCATTGGCTTTATTGGCTTAACCGACGCATCAGCAACCATTCAACTTAAAATCGAGAAAAAACTCGTCACAGGCGACCCAGGTTTAACATTCAACCAAATTAAAAAACTTCTCGATATTGGCGACTTTATCGGAGTTGAGGGTATTGGCTGCCGCACCAACCGGGGGGAACTTTCCATTCAAGTATCCCGCCTTGACGTGATCTCCAAAGCTACCATACCCTTCCCCGACTCCTACTATGGCATCAATGACCCCGAACTCTGTCGCCGCCACCGGGAAATAGACCTAGTTAGTAATTCCACATCCCTACAGCGGTTTAAACTCCGTAGCCGCATTATCCGCAGCATTCGCACCTATCTATGGAATGCCGGATTTGATGAAATTGAAACCCCCGTCCTCCAGACTATTTATGGCGGCGCGGCGGCGCGACCCTTTATCACCCATCACAATACCCTAGATATTGATTTATACTTGCGTATTGCTACCGAATTGTTCTTAAAACGTGCCGTTTGTGGCGGTATGGAAAAGGTTTTCGAGATTGGTCGTGTCTTTCGCAACGAGGGAATTGATAGCACCCATAACCCAGAATTTACCTCCATTGAAGTCTATCAAGCCTATGCTGACTATTTCCAAATTATGGCTTTGGTTGAAGACTTAATCTGTGCCGTAGCTACAGAGGTTTTGGGCGGGTCTACTCAGATTGATTATCAGGGAGATAAAATCAGTATCGATCGCCAATATGACTACAGCAATATTTATCCCACCTTCACCGGAAAACATTGGCGGGTTAAAACTATGGTCGAAGCTGTCCGAGATGAAACTGGCTTAGATTTTGATACCTTGGAATTCTCAGAAGCTAAATCCAAAGCTGAAGCGATCGGCGTGAGACTCACAGACTTAAATACTCAAAATTTGGGATATTTACTCTATGCTGTCTTTGACCAAAAGGTAGAATCAACCTTAATTGAACCTACATTTATTATTGATTTTCCCGTAGAAGTAAGTCCCTTGGCTAAACGACACCGTTCTAAGCCGGGATTTGTAGAGAGGTTTGAATTATTTATTCATGGCACTGAATATTCTAACGGGTTTTCCGAGTTAAATGATCCCGTAGATCAACGGCAGCGATTTGAGGAACAATTGGCTCAAAAACAAGCCGGAGATGATGAAGCACACCCCATGGATGAAGATTTTATTCAAGCACTTTCTTTGGGGATGCCTAACTGTGGTGGTATGGGAATTGGAGTTGACCGCCTAGTTATGTTTTTAACTGATACCCAGAGTATCCGCGATGCTATTTTATTCCCAACTATGCGTTCCTTCAAAGATACTTAATTCCCATTAATTTCAGGTCTGTCTGGGGGTAATTATTGATTATCCCCAGACCTCAGCACCATGGCTTTCCCAAACCTTTACTAAAATCATCCTGAAAGTTTACACCAGCCTATGTAATTTCACGGAGTCATCATGTTAAAGTTGCCTTACCATGTACAAATTACCCCAATTTACACCAGGGCTGGTTATGAAAAGCATCTACAAAAGTATCTCATTGACTACCAGCATTATTAGTGCGATCGCCATAAGTATTATTACTGAAACCTCAGCGATCGCCGCCACCTTTAACTTTAGTCAAATCTATACATTTGGAGACAGTTTATCAGATACAGGTAACGCTTATAAAGCCACTAGCGGAGCCATTTTTCAAGGTCTACCCTACTTCGAGCAACGAGCATCTAATGGATTACTATGGGTAGATTATTTAGCCTCAGAATTCGGTTTAAATCCGACTACATTAATCGACCCAGACTCTCCCATTGACGGGGTAAATTTTGCCTTTAATGGAGCGACAACCGGAGATTTTAACGCCTGGATTTTTACCAGGTTGATCAACTCAATTACAGGCATTTATTGCCCCTTTATTAATGTCCGGTCAATCCGCGAATCTGATGCGTTATATATTCTTTGGGCGGGAGCAAATGATTATTTAGGGGGAAGGGAAACTGATGTAAATATCCCGGTTAATAATATTACGCAAGCTGTAAGTTCTTTGTATGGTGTGGGAGCCCGTAATTTTCTAGTGCTAAATTTACCGCAATTAGGAAAAACACCCATTGCCCAATTTAATCCCTTCGACCCAGTTGACCCTTTTAATTCCTTTAACCCAGCCGCACTTAATAGCCTCAGTATCCAACATAATCAAGCCTTACAGCAAGGAATATTAGGGTTAAATCAAAGTTTATCTAATGCCCATATTAGCTTTTTTGATGTGGGTAGTTTATTCGATAATGCGATCGCTAACCCTCAGGAATTTGGATTAACCAACGTAACTGATAGCTGTCTATCCTTAAGATCAGGCACAATTTGTCAGAACCCCCACGAGTATCTATTCTGGGATTATATCCACCCCACTACCACAGCCCATCAAATTATTGCTAGTGGCGTTTATCATCAAATGCAAACAGAATATAATAAGAAATCTGTCCCCGAACCTTCAGCCACTGTAGCTTTAATTGTTTGAGGAGTTGGTGCTATGGTTAAAAAAGGCAAATCGAAGCCACAATAACATCTCCATTCAAGCAACATGATAGGGGTGTATTGATTGTTAGTAGACACACCTCATAATTAGACCACATCAATCTGGATCTGAATCCGTTATCGCGTTTAAGAAAGTGTGAGGAGTAAACTTGATCACGGAAATGAAAGGCGATCCAGATTTGAGTGCTGGTATTTACAAGGAAGGTTTTTCAAATCTATCCCATGTTTTGATTAGGGGGAAATAGGGTCATTGGTTGGGGGATAGTCAAGACAGTTCAACTTACCAATTTTTGGCTAAATATGATTAGGTATCAGTCCCAGATGTTCTCTGACTTATGGCTCGAACTAAATCAACTAATCCATTAGCCAACCGAGACGCAACCACAGTTCCCTCAAACTCAAATTCATGATTTTGTAGGGCTTCAACCAACATCCATTTACCTGTTTCTGTTAATAAAACCATTGGGACTTGGTTTTCTTTATGAATCTCAATCGCCCCAGCATTTTTGAGATCCTCATAGAGTCCCTGATAAATCCCGACTTTCTTACCTTGTCGTTTTTGTTTGACTTTACTGGTCAGATCACTTTTCTTAACCTTAGTCTGTGTTCCTCCCAACGCCCATAATGTCAGAAGCAAACGGGCTTTAGCCTTATCATCCATTTCACCCGTGATGGGTTTCGGTGTATTGTTGTAATCCATTGTTGACATATCACTTATAGATTGAGAGACCAAAATACCATCAGATTGTACAACAAATAATAATTAATCTAATAATTCGGATCATAACTATACCTAACAGCAGATTAGGGACCCAGGTATAAGGGGGAAAGCTAAATCATAGAAAACTACCATATTTCTATGAAATAATGCGATCGCCTTCCCGGGGGATCAGGATCTAAATCATCATTTCACCATTTTTGATGAGATAGCGCCCACCCCCGAGGTATATTGTCCCAACAAGAGTCACCCCCGTTAGCATAACCCCCCATTTGAGGGATATTTAAGCATCCAACCCTCTCCCTGACAGATATGGGAAATCAGAGAATAGCCAAAATCCATATAAGACCCATCAACATATCACCATATCACCATAAATTTTTGTCAAACCTTCCCAGCCAAAATCTATACTGGGTAAGATGTGTGATCAGCAAACGAAGACCTATAAATCAAGACTAGGTTAGGGACAACCACACCATTAACAACAAACTAATCAGGAGAATTTTTAATGTCCGAACTGATTCAGAACGTAATTGAGAGCGATGAGAAACAGGATCTGCGACAATTTTATAGTGAACTGAGAATCTCCGAGAAGCGATATTTACTCCGCAATGATATTCTACAAGCCTTTGCTGATTATTGCCTAAAATTTCAAAAAGCCGCTCATTTTGTCGATAGTTCTCACCTCAGTAAACTGATTTACTATACCCAAGAAATTATTCTCGAAAATGAAAGTATTTGCTTGATTGTACGTCCCCAGATAGCCACCCAGGAAAGGTTTCGTCTCCGACCTGATCTATCGGTTGATGTGATGAGTGTTCAGGAATTGCTGGATTTACGCGATCACTTCGTAGACCATCACCATCCCCATGATGGCAATGTTTTCGCCATAGACTTTGGCCCCTTTTATGACTATTCTCCCCAACTGCGAGACTCGAAAAATATTGGTAAAGGTGTCCGTTATCTCAACCGCTATTTATCCAGCAAACTCTTTCAAGACTCTAATCAGTGGCTGGAATCTCTGTATCAATTTCTCAGCCTCCATTCTTATAATGGCTTACAATTACTGATTAACGATCGCATCACTAATCAAAACCAACTTTCCTACGCCATTAAAAAAGCCATTTCATTACTTAATAAACGTTCTCCAAAAGAACCTTACGAAAAATTCCGGTTTGAATTGCAAGAAATTGGTTTTGAACCCGGATGGGGAAATACCGCCAGACGAGCTTTGGAAACCCTAGAAATACTTGACGAACTTCTGGACTCTCCCGACCATCAAGTATTAGAAGCATTCCTCGCTCGGATTCCCATGATTTTCCGTATCGTTTTAGTCTCTATTCATGGCTGGTTTGCTCAGGAAGGAGTCTTAGGTCGTCCTGATACGGGGGGTCAAATTGTCTATATTTTAGACCAAGCGCGTAGCTTAGAAATGGAACTCGAGGAAGAATTGAAACTCTCCGGCTTGAGTGTTTTGGGAGTCCAACCCAAAGTGATGATTTTAACTCGTTTAATTCCTCATAGTGATGGGACTCGTTGTGATCAACGATTAGAAAAAGTTTATGGGACTAAAAATGCCTGGATTCTCAGGGTTCCCTTCCGGGAATTTAACCCTAATGTTACCCAAAACTGGATATCTAGGTTTGAGATATGGCCTTACCTAGAAACTTTTGCTATTGATGCGGAAACTGAAATTTTGGCGGAGTTCCAAGGTCGTCCTGACTTGATTGTTGGCAATTATTCTGATGGTAATTTAGTCGCATTTTTGCTGTCTAAACGCCTGAATGTTATTCAGTGTAATGTGGCTCATGCTTTAGAAAAATCTAAATATGTGTTTAGTGATTTGTACTGGCAGGATATGGATGATAAATATCATTTCTCCTTGCAATTTACCGCAGATTTAATTGCTATGAATGCCGCTAATTTCATTATTAGCAGTACCTATCAAGAAATCATTGGCACTACTGATAGTGTGGGTCAATATGAGTCTTATAAGTCTTATACTATGCCCGGTTTATATCATGTGGTCAATGGTATTGAACTATTTAGCCCTAAATTTAATGTGGTTCCCCCTGGTGTAAATGAGACTATTTTCTTCCCCTATACTCGCACGGAAGAACGCATATCCAGCGATCGCCAACGGCTAGAAGAGTTGATTTTTTACCTAGATGACCCTAACCAAGTGTTTGGTAAATTGGCTGACCCAACCAAGCCGCCCCTATTTTCAGTCGCTCGTTTAGACCGAATTAAAAATATCACGGGTTTGGTAGAGTGCTATGGTCAACATCCCGAATTGCAAGAAAAAGCTAACTTGATTTTTATTGCTGGAAAACTCCGGGTAGAAGATTCGAGCGACTATGAAGAAGCCGAAGAAATTAAAAAGATGTATCATCTCATTGAGCACTATAATCTTTATGATAAAGTCCGCTGGCTCGGTGTCCGACTTTCTAAAACTGATACCGGAGAAATGTATCGGGTAATTGCTGACCATCATGGTATCTTTGTCCAACCTGCTCTCTTTGAAGCCTTTGGGTTAACTATTTTAGAAGCCATGATATCCGGTTTACCTACCTTTGCTACTCAATTCGGGGGCCCTCTGGAAATTATCAAAGATAAAATTAATGGCTTTTACATTAACCCCACTAACTATGACGAGACTGCTGCCAAGTTAGATGAGTTTCTGGTTCGATGTCAATATAATATCGGTTTCTGGAATGAAATTTCTCAACGGGGAATGGATCGGGTTTACAGTAGCTATACCTGGAAAATACACACTTCTCGATTGTTGACTCTTACCCGCGTCTATGGGTTCTGGAAATATGTCTCTAAGGAAAAACGCGCCGATATGATGCGCTATTTGGAGGCTTTATTCTATTTGATCTATAAACCCAGGTGCCAGGAGTTATTGCAACAGCATCTACAACGTTAGAAATGGGTCTAGTCCCGGCGAACTTGGTAAGAGATTTCGGCGATTTTGGATCGGTTGGAGGCTGTCGGAAAACCGATCCGGATGTTAGAATACGATCTGGTACGCTTAACTAACAGCTATAACCTCAAACCATAACACGCACACTTAGTCCTATGGGTATCAAAACTGCTATCATTGCTGGCCTGATGGCTTTAGCAATTCCCGGCTTTACAGGTCCCGCGATCGCCACGTCCGGGACTACATCGGCGATCGCTGAGTCCGAAGTTGAACGACTTCTCAACCTAACTCAAGATCGCAGGCGTTTCTCGGATAATCAAAGTCCCTTCTCGGAACCTTTTTATCAACCCCGTGAGGAAATTCGCGAAGAAACTACCTTTGCTGAACCTTTCTATCAACCCCGTGAGGAAATTCGCGAAGAAACTACCTTTGCTGAACCTTTCTATCAACCCCGTGAGGAAATTCGCGAAGAAACTACCTTTGCTGAACCTTTCTATCAACCCCGTGAGGAAATTCGCGAAGAAACTACCTTTGCTGAACCTTTCCATCAACCCCATGAGGAAATTAGCGAAGAAACTACCTTTGCTGAACCTTTCTATCAACCTGAAGAAAATCAGATCCGACCTAGGGAAATGACCTTAGCGCGAGGAACCCAAGGGGTACAGGTAGCCGGTTTACAGCAGCGCCTGGAAGTACATGGCTTTTCTGTGGGTCGTGTAGATAGTCTCTTTGGCCCCCGCACTGAGCGAGCCCTAATTAACTTTCAATTGTCTAAGGGTCTCCGACCTACTGGAGTGGTTGATCGCAGCACTTGGCAGGCTCTCTCAAAAGATCCTCACCAGCAGACTATAGCAGAAACTCTCATTAAACAAGGCGATCGCGGTTCCAAAGTCAAAACTCTGCAAACTCGCCTAGAGTTGACTGGACATGATCCGGGTCCTGTTGATGGTATATTTGGCCCCAAAACTTTGGCTGCTGTCTCTGATTTTCAGTTGGCTATGGGCTTAGAATCTACCGGGGTTGTAGATGACAAAACTTGGAAGGTTTTAGGCGATCGCTCTAACTAGGTGATCAACCTGCCGCTTTTTTTAAAAAAATTATGGCCCGCCCTAGTAAATAGGGGTTGACACGGCGGCGCTAGTGGGCTATGATAGGAGTATATTAAATAATCGGATGTTAGACAAAATATTATTTTCGCAAATATTCCAATTATTTTATAGTGTAGCACGGACTCCCAGAAAAAGATAGGGTTTTCTGAAAAAAAAAGCGCGGGGGCGCGCCCAGAAATTTTTTTTTTGGGCCACGTAGGTTTACTTTTCCGAAATTCCCGGCTGGGGAAAAATGCGATAGCCCCAATTCTCAGGACATTGAGGCACATTAATATAATTATCGAATCGCTCGAATTTCTATGTCCAAATCGAGATTGCACCAGGCGCGATCGGTCGTAAGTGCGGGTAAATTTAGCTTCAATGCCAACGCCAGACAAGCTCTATCGCCCAGAGAAAGTCCCAGGGCGCGAGTTGGTATTCTTAGCTTGGCAATATCCCGCGCCAGCTCTCCATCTATTGGATAAATAATTAACGCTCGCTCAAGTAAACCTTGTTCTGTTAATTGAGTGGTGACCACATCAGGATCTTGACCGCGTTCAGCCAGCTTCGAGAGAGTTTCTGCCCAATTTACGGCGCTGATAGCTGCTTTTTTCAGCAAAGCATCTACAACATCATCTGCACCGGGTTCGTCTTGTAAGTATGCCAGTAAAGCTGAAGCATCCAATAAAGCACGGGGATTTTGACTCACCATTGGTCGTCCGGCTGTGTTTCGGAACGCCGTTCTCGAATCAGTTCGTCGGCGAGACTTACACCGTTTGAAATATCTTTAAAAATTCCCCGGAGTTTTTGGACTTGCTCACGCCAACTGACCAGACGCAGGCTGCCATCTTTTTCAAGGGTTAAAGTGAGCCGATCGCCCCCTTGCAGGTTCAGTTGTTTCCGCACAGCTTCGGGAATCATTAACTCGCCGGTTTCTTCTAGGTTAACGGTGTATTGTTCCTGGGAGGGAGACATAGATCCTTATATATTTGCACTGATGACCCTAGCCCGGATGCAAGGGTATTGATGATCGGACAAGCTGGCATTCTCGCCACCAAAATTGCTGCTTTGCGATCGAGTATATCAAAAAGTAATGAATAAAGGTTGACAAGGCGGCTACAGGGGGCTATCATAGGAGTATGTTACATAATTGGATGCGGCTAAAAATATTATTTTCGCGAATATTCCCATTATATTATAGTGTAGCACGGACTCCCCCAAAAAGATAGGGGTTTCTCAAAAAAAAAGAGCGATCGCACCCCCAGAAAAAATTTTTTTTTGGCCCGGCCGCCCAAGTGAAAAGGGGTTGACAAGGCGGCTGCAGGGGGGTATCATAGGGGTATGTTACATAATCGGATGCGACCAAAAATATTATTTTCGCGAATATTCCCATTATATTATAGTGTAGCACGGACTCCCCCAAAAAGATAGGGGTTTCTCAAAAAAAAAGAGCGATCGCACCCCCAGAAAAAATTTTTTTTTGGCCCGGCCGCCCAAGTGAAAAGGGGTTGACAAGGCGGCTGCAGGGGGGTATCATAGGGGTATGTTACATAATCGGATGCGACCAAAAATATTATTTTTGCAACTATTCCCATTATATTATAGTGTAGCACGGACTCCCCCCAAAAAGATAGGGGTTTCTCAAAAAAAAGAGCGATCGCACCCCCAGAAAAAATTTTTTTTTGGCCCGGCCGCCCAAGTGAAAAGGGGTTGACAAGGCGGCTGCAGGGGGGTATCATAGGGGTATGTTACATAATCGGATGCGACCAAAAATATTATTTTTGCAACTATTCCCATTATATTATAGTGTAGCACGGACTCCCCCCAAAAAGATAGGGGTTTCTCAAAAAAAAGAGCGATCGCACCCCCAGAAAAATTTTTTTTTTGGCCATCTAGGTTCACTTTTCAGAAATTCCAGCCGGGGGAAAATACGATCGCCTCTATGGGAAGCCAACTATAAATCAATAGCAAAGCGTTCACCTGGCTGAGGATTAAGCACGCGAGTTTTGAGGTTATGGCGAGCGATGAGAGAGCGAAAATCTTCTAGGTTTCCGACTACCTTTAAAGCCGCAACTAATAATCCCTCATAGGAGACATCACCAGCGGCGGCGGTTGGTAATATCACCTGTGGCTGTACCATTTTGGTTAACTCTAGGGCAGATTTTGTGCCGCGAATAATCGGACCTATCAAGGGTAAAGCCAAATCCATAATAGGAGTAATTACCACATCAATGGGAGCCAATTCTTTCAAAGTGGGGGAATGGTAGCCGTGGGGTTCATAATAGAGACTGTGGTGAGTAGTAGTATCAGAAATAACATAGCCATTTTCCACCAAAGTCGGACCAATTGGGGAACCGGGAACCGCCCTAATTTCCAGGCTGGAGCCCAGTTTAAAAGTTTCCCGATGATGCAAAGAATGAATCTGAGTATAGCCCAATTCTCGCACCACCTTAGCCGCATTGGGGGAAGCGACGACGGGAATATTTTTATCCAGTATTTTTAAAGTAGGAATATGAGCATGGTCTTCCAATCCCTGAGACAACAGGATAGCATCAATGCGATCGGGAAGGGGGCGAGTTTTCTGTTTTTCCCCTTTAAATAACCAGGGTAAATTACCAAACACCAAAGACCCCACCAACCAAGGGTCAATCAGGATAGACTTACCAGCCATCTCCACTAACCAAGAGTTACTGTCCAACCAAGTTAGATACATAAAGCATAATTGCAGATTACATCAAGATTCTATTGTGACACCAATCAGAGCATTATCGGTGTCGAGTCTTAGGAAGAAGCAGGGGGAGTCTGGGAGAATGACCGAAAACTGTAATACTCCTCTCCCCCCAACGGACACCAGGAAAAACCAGTTAAACCTAGTGGATTAACTCGATCGCCCTTTTAGTCAAAGTCTCAGCAGTCAAGCCATTAAAAGCCATCAACTGACCCGCACTAGAAGTAGTTTCTCCCCGTTTCCAGGCGAAAGTATCGCGGCGGATATTACTACGCAACATAATCGGCTCCAGCATCAAACTAGCGCCGCCTGTCACCCCAATCAAAGCATCCCCACCAAACAAATTCTCGAACAGTTCATCACTGATAAAATCCCCATCAGCTTCCGAACAAGTATCCCAAGCTACATCAGTAGGACGATACAAACGGCGGGGGTTAATCACTGAGACAATGCGAGTACCAATTCCCTCAGTTTCCAGGTAAGCCGCCGCCTCAAAAACGGGGATTAAAGTCATATCTCCAATGACAGCAAAAACCACGGTTTTATCACCTTTTACCTCTTCCAAAATCACCGCCCCATCTCGCAAGCCTTGGCGGGTTTGTTCAAAGGTGGTACGAATCGGTAAAGGAGACTTACTCGCAGTAATAGTAATGCCCTTATTTTTAGTATTGAGTGCCCACTGATAACAGACCTGGATACTATTAGCATCTGGGGGAAACAGAGCGAAAACATTACCGTTGCGTAACATAGCCGCAAAATAAGCCTCAATTTCCGGGCGTTGGTGAGTCCAGCCATTGCGTCCCTGTTCCAGAGCCCCAGCGGTAAATAACGTAATGGTGGAAGGGGTGAGGTGCCGCAACTCAGCCATCGCCTGGGTGACAGTTTGCCAAATTGGTAAACCATTGATAGCAAAAGACTCGTAGGAACACCACAGAGTCCGTGCGCCCATCAAGGCTAAACCTGCAGCCATTCCGGCGCAAGCGTCTTCACTGAGGGGCTCATAAACCTGTCCATTGGGTCCCTGGAAATAGATATCATCAGGGGTAGGGTGAATAATTTTCAGGGCTTGGTTAATGTTGTTAATACCCGAAGCAGCGTTACCATCCGCATTTGTGACCAGAAAATGGGGGTCTTTTTGGCCTACATGACCGACGATCGCCCCCATAGCGGTAGTTGCCACTTTCGGATCACCGCCCACTGTATACTCTTCTAAGGGGAGTG
This sequence comes from Arthrospira sp. PCC 9108, assembly GCA_016745315.1. GTDB lineage: Bacteria > Cyanobacteriota > Cyanobacteriia > Cyanobacteriales > Microcoleaceae > Limnospira > Limnospira platensis. Next base: position 5,723,090 of record CP066886.1, on the reverse strand, counting down.
TACCCAAATCGGCGATCGGGTACTCAAACTCAGTTACCACTGTCTTAGAAGCCGGACCACCCCCTGCTCGTTCAATGTTTTTACGCACCAACTCCCAAGCGGCTACTGGTAGCGATCGCTCCTGGAGAGCCTTAATCATATGGGGACTGTCGAGGGTATCTCCGGGATAGAGATTGTGGGATTTCGCACCCCGCGCATGAACACCCGCCCCTTTCAGTTGTTTAATAATAAATACCGTCAATGTACCATTTAGGGCAAATTTAGCCGCTTTGTCTACTGTTTCCATCACCGCCTGGGTGAAAGCCATGCGCCGATCAATGGAAAAAGCCGTACTATCAACATAATCTCCCGGTTGGTTTTGGTCGTCGAAGTCTTTAGCATCGACTAGCAGGACTTCTTTAAAGCCGTTACCTTTCCAATAGGCGATCATTTCCTCATTGGTTTTAGTGGAGACCATGCTGTGGTGTTCCTGGCTGTAGCCATTCCACACTAATATGGGCAGGAAGTTCGTTACATTAGGATAGGCTGTGTTAAAATGCGCCATACTGCTCATCGGATAGGGCTCTCCCATACCACCATCGCCTAGGGTGAAAGGGAAGAGTTTGTCCCTGTGTAACAGAGCCGCAGCCATGGCGAAATGCTGCCCTTGTCCTAGGGGTCCGGCGGGGTTCAGTAGACCCGGAATATAACCGGAAAGATGCCCCAGCAGTCCGTGCATTTCCCGGAAGCGATCGCGCAGTTGTTGCACCGTGTAGATTTCCATGTCTTCTAAGGAGCGATCGAGGAAAACCGCGCTATAGAAGCCAGGCGCATGGTGTCCCACTTCCGTAATAATATTTTTATAACCCAGCATGACTAAAGCTGCATAGGCTTCCGCTTGGCTGGCGAAACCTCCTGGGTGTCCTGATGCCTTACTACCTGTTACCTGTAGAATTAAGTATCGCAGCGCGTCCGCATATAGCAGGGTTTGATACACTGCTACTGGGTCTTTAGGGTCAGAAATAGCCACTGTACCCTCGGCTATGGCTGGCTTTTGGCCGTAAGTTTCTAATCTGGGGAATGTTTCGCTAAAATACTGGATGCCCTGACAAAATTCGGGGGCGGAAACTGGTTTTGATGTGGTTGCGGTCATGCTTTATACCTAATTGCCTTTCCGGTTTTGATTAATATGGTAATTTATTTTACCGGACAATTGGGCGAATTTCTCCCGCCTTAAATAAAGGCGGTGCCTCAGATGAACAAAATTTGCCCTTGACCCGATAGGTTATCCCTCTGACGCACCCTACGATTGTTCCCGCCTCTATGTTTAGCTGTTTATTAGCCTTTCAATATTGTCTGCTGTTTTGATGTATCACATTTCGGTAATTTTGTCAACTATATTTAATCGATTGACTAATCAATAATTGATAATTAATAATTAACAATTGATAATGATTCATTGACCCGGTTTAGCTGGTAGCTGGTAGGGTCTGACCCATTGATAATCATTAATTGATGACAGATACAAATCAACTCACCCACCAATTGAGCAGTAATGGTATGATTATGTCGTCTCCCATCAAACCTTCTATCGAGAGATGACAATTCACCCCACAGCTATAATCGAACCGGGTGCAACATTAGGCGAGAATGTAACAATTGGACCACTGAGCTATATTCAAGCAGGGGTGACAATTGGCGACCACTGCACGATCGCATCCCATGTTACTATTCTATGTGGAACTACCCTAGGCGATCGCACCCAAGTTCATGCTGGGGCAGTATTGGGGGACACACCCCAGGATCTAGCATTCTCGGACGAACCATCCTCAGTCCAAATAGGCAATAATTGTGTAATTCGTGAGGGTGTAACTATCCATCGCGGCACTAAAGCAGGTTCAATGACTCTCGTGGGTAATGATTGCCTATTGATGGCTAACTCCCATGTAGGTCATAATGTCAAAGTGGGCGATCGCGTGATTATTGCCAATGGAGCCCTATTAGCTGGATATGCACAAGTAGGCGATCGGGCTTTTATCAGCGGTAACTGTCTCATTCACCAGTTTACCAGAGTTGGGCGATTAGCCATGATGTCTGGCGGCTGTGCTATCCAAAAAGATGTTCCCCCCTTCTGTATCACCCGCAGCCTTAGCACTAATACCGTCATGGGTTTGAATGTCGTCGGACTGCGACGGTCTGGCTTCAACGAAGGACAGCGCCGAGAACTTCAGCAAGCCTTTAAAATCCTATATAGGTCAAATCTCAATATTTCTCAAGCCCTCGAAAAACTAGAATCTGAGCTAAACTCAGAATTAGTCCGGGAGTTGTGCGAATTTATCCGCACCTCCGAGAGAGGATTATGCAAATTCATTAAATAAAATCCCGTAATTGCGATAAAATAAGAACTGGAGATTCTCCAGTTTCTAACACTTTGGACAGTAGGGCTATGCAATCAGCAGTCAATCCCCATACCGAAAAGACAATGGACGAACCCAAACCCGGTTTACCTGTGACAATTATTACCGGTTTTCTCGGTAGCGGTAAAACTACCCTTCTTAACTACATACTCTCCAACCAACAAGGCTTAAAAACAGCCGTTTTGGTGAATGAGTTTGGCGAAGTCGGCATTGATAACGAGTTAATTGTGGCTACCGACGCAGATAATACTATGGTAGAACTCAGCAATGGCTGTGTTTGTTGTACCATTAATGAAGATTTAGTTAACGCCGTCTACAAAGTCCTAGAACGCCCGGAAAAAGTCGATTATATGGTGGTTGAAACTACAGGTTTGGCTGACCCGCTACCCGTGGCTTTGACATTTCTGGGGACGGAATTAAGAGACATGACTCGCCTCGATTCTATTGTCACTATGGTAGACTGTGAAAACTTTAGTTTGGATTTGTTTAATAGTCAAGCCGCCGAGAGTCAAATCGCCTATGGGGATATTATTATCCTCAATAAAACTGATTTGGTAGATGAGGCTGATGTGGATCTGCTGGAAGTTCGCCTCCGAGACATGAAAAAAGATGCTCGCATTCTCAGGACTAAACGTTCTCAAGTTCCCCTTCCTTTGATTCTCAGTGTCGGTTTATTTGAGTCTGATAAGTATTTTGACCACACAGAAGAATCAGACCATCACCACCATGACCATGAACACGAACATCACCACCATGACCATGACCATGACCATGACCACGACCATGACCATGGACATCATTCTAACCACTTAGAAAATGATGGTTTTACTTCGATTTCCTTTGAAAGCGATCGCCCCCTATCCCTGCGGAAATTTCAATACTTTTTAGACAATCAATTAACAGCTAATATCTTTCGCGCTAAAGGAATTCTCTGGTTTGATGAAAGTCCGAAACGTCATATTTTTCACCTCAGCGGTAAGCGATTTTCCATTGATGATGATGAGTGGAAAGGTTCCCCCAAAACCCAACTGGTGTTAATTGGTCAAAACCTAGATAAAGCCACCCTAAAAACTCAGATTGAAAATTGTTTCTGTAAACCTTCCCCAACTCGCGGTCAAGGGTTTTCTAGGTAATTAGATAGTAGTGGCAACCTTCTATGGTTGCCCACCTTCCCAGTCACATCAAGCAATCACTAACTGTACAATATCCCATGCGAGTTGTTATCCAAAGAGTCAAATCTTCACAGGTCACAGTTAATGGTCAAATTGTTGGTAAAATTAATCAAGGACTCAATCTGCTAGTCGGTATTTCAGCCACAGATACAGAAGCTGAAGTTGACTGGATGGCTCGAAAATGTCTCGATTTGCGATTATTTACCGACCCGGATAATCATAGCGGACGCTGGGATAAGTCAGTGCAAGATATTGGGGGAGAATTATTAGTGGTGAGTCAGTTTACCCTGTACGGAGATTGTCGCAAGGGTCGCCGTCCATCCTTTGACCGTTCAGCGCCTCCAGAAGCCGCCGAAAAGTTATATCAGTTATTTATTGAAAAACTACGAATAAGTGGTTTAAAAGTCGCTACAGGTGAGTTTGGAGCTATGATGAATGTGTCTATTGAAAATGATGGTCCAGTCACCTTGTTATTAGAACGGGAAGCTGAGGGACATTAAACAACACATAACTAGACCATTGTCTGATGTCTATTTCAAGTTTAACATAAGATTCTCTGTTTGAGCAAGTCCTCAGCCATCATGCTTTCCACTGGCTTAGAAAAATAGTAACCTTGTCCTTGGTCACAGCCTAAACTGCGAAGTTTAGCCAGTTGTTCGGCGGTTTCTATACCTTCTGCAACCACGTTAATTTTCAATTGATGAGCCAGGGTAATAATGGCATCAACAATTTGTAGGTTTTCGTTAGGTGTGCCGATACAAGTAATAAATGAACGGTCAATTTTTAAAGTGTTAACGGGAAACCTATGTAAATAACTTAGGGAGGAATAACCGGTGCCAAAGTCATCTAAACTTAAATGGATATTACGATGAGTAAGCTGTTGTAAGAGTTGTCGAGCAGCTTCGGGATTTTCTACAATTGCCGTTTCGGTTATTTCTAGCTTCAAGTAAGAACTTTGAAAGTTATTTTTAACCAAAATCCGGTCAATTTCTTCAATTAAATAAGGCTGGGTAAACTGTTTAACTGACAAGTTAACACTCATGCGAAATTGAGGAGTAATTAATCCTTTTTTTTGCCACAGGTTTAACTGTTTAACTGCCTGGTCTAAGACCCATAAACCAATGGGAATAATTAAGCCAGTATCCTCAGCTATGGGAATAAATTCTGCGGGTGAAATGATGCCATGCTCTGGATGATGCCAACGCAAAAGAGCCTCAAAACCCATAACAGAGCCATCTTGGAGTTCAATAATTGGCTGATAGTTGAGCAAAAAGTGATTATTTTCTATTGCTAGTCGCAGGTCATTTTCTAGCTGGAATCTTCGATGAGCATCATTGTGCATTGTGCCATCAAAAAACCGATAGCAGCCGCGACCTTGACTTTTGGCTTTATACATAGCAATATCAGCATCTCGCAAGACTTGTTCGGGTTCGGTGTATTCGGATGTACCGATAACAATACCAATACTAGCCTCTAAAAACAAATCTTGCTCATCTAGTTGAAACGGCCAAGTTAAAGCCTTTTGTAGACGTTCAGCGATAACAGTAACAGCTTGGGTACTATGAATATTTTCGAGTAAAATGGTAAATTCATCACCTCCAAATCTAGCTAAATTAGTGGGAGACATTTTTAAGGTTAATTGCAGTCTTCTGGCTAAGGAAATTAATAGGCGATCGCCTGTTAAATGTCCAAGGGAATCATTAACCACTTTAAAGCGATCGCAATCCAAAAATAAAACCGCAAAGCGATAATCTGGATTTTGTTTAGTTTCAGATATTGCTTGCATCAATTTATCCATAAAAAACACACGATTAGGTAAACCAGTTAAGGCATCATGGGAAGCCATATGTAGCAGTTTACTTTGTGTTTGTTGGTGATGAAGAATCTCCCTCTCTAAAAGACTATTCATTTTCTTTAATTCTTGATTAGCGGACTCGAGTTCTTCAGTCCGTTGTAGAACCCGCTGTTCCAGTTCCGCATTAAGCTGCTGAATTTGCTTATGAGCCTGTTTGAGAGCAATTTGATTTTCAATCCTAGCAATAACTTCCTCAATCTGAAAGGGTTTAGTAATATAATCTACCCCGCCAACTTCAAAAGCCTTAACTTTATCAAAAACCTCATTCAAAGCACTAATAAAAATAACCGGAATTCCCTGTGTAGTTGGTTCAGCTTGCAGTTGTTGACAAACATCATAGCCACTCATAACAGGCATATTAATATCCAGCAAAATCAAATCGGGAGGATTGGCTTTTGCTCCCATTAATGCCATTTCTCCGCTAATAGCACGCCGAACTTTATGACCGCGTTCTTCTAACAAATTGGTCAAAAGATTAAGGGTTTCCAGAAAGTCATCAACTACTAATATATGACCAGGAATAATACTCACCTCATCAGATTTCATAACTTCAATGCCGATTGAGTTAAACTAAGAATCATATCAAACCGCACCCTTTCAACCAAATCAATTAAACTTTCCCTCAGTGCCACTTGGTCTTCAGAAATATCTTCAAGAAGTTGTAGAACTAGCTTATCATCTAATTCAGTGGCTGCTTGGTGAAGTTGCAGAATCCAGTCTTTTGGCATCACTATCAAACAATTCGCCTCTAGGGGTTGATGTTGAACCAGTAATGAAGGCTGAGAATTTATCTGTTGTTCATAAATATAGCGAACACCTAGATGTTTAGCCATTTTCTCAAACAAAATCTGTTCTTCAAAAGGTTTGCGGACAAAATCATCGCATCCAGCGGAGAGGACAACGGCACGTTCTTCCTCAAAGGCGCTGGCGGTAAGAGCAATAATCACGGTGGCTTGACCTTTTAAATAGGATTTAATTTGTGTAGTGGCTTCGTAGCCGTCCATAACTGGCATTCGCATATCCATCCAAATTAGATGAGGTTCCCATTGATTCCAAATGGCGATCGCCTCTTGGCCGTTTTCAGCTTCCTGTACCTCAAATCCTAAAGGACTGAGGAATTTAACCAAAAGCTGTCGGTTACTTTCGCGGTCATCGACAACCAAAATCCGATATTTCGGTTGATTTGGAGCGAGGGAAACAATCCTTTGATGCTGGAGTTGACTACTTGCTATCTCTTCTGGGTATCCTAGACTGACCCTGATCTTAAATTTAAACACACTACCGACCCCTAGGGTACTAGATACGGAAATATCACCCCCCATTAACTGAACAAATTGTTGACTAATGGGTAAACCTAAGCCAGTTCCTTGCTGATATTTACGGCCAGTTTCTGTCTGTAGAAATGGCTCAAAAAGTTGGTCTATATCTGCGGGTGCAATACCTGGTCCGGTGTCTTCTACTGTGAACTGTAAAACCATCGGCGGCGGCTGTGGGTTGTCAATTTGATTAGGTGGGTCAATAACTTGGCTGTGGAGAGTGACAGAGCCATTTTCGGTAAACTTAACGGCATTTCCGATTAAGTTAATTAGCACTTGTCGTAGTTTCTGTTCATCACTGTTAATATAACGAGGGAGATTCGGCGATCGCACAAAAATTAATTTTAATCCTTCCGATGCGGCTCTGATAGAGAACATCTCCTCTAGGGAGTCTAGTAAACTCCACAGGTCAAAGTTGTTGATATTAAGGGAGATTTTACCCGCCTCAATTTTGGACATATCCAAGACATCATTAATGAGTTGTAGTAAATGTTCACCGCTGCGTTGAATGATATAAAGATGGTCTCTAAAATTATTCAGATTATGATTATTTTCTAAGCTAATTTGGCGGATCATCAGTTGAGTAAAACCAAGAATTGCATTTAAGGGGGTACGGAGTTCGTGGCTCATGTGAGCTAAAAATTGGCTCTTAGCTTGATTGGCAACTTCGGCGTTTTCCTTGGCTTGTCGGAGTTCTGCTGTCCGTTGTTCTACACGGATTTCTAGGGTTTCAAATAATTCTTGTAGCTGGGAACTCATCTGGTTAAAAGTTTGGGATAATTGCTCGGTTTCTTTGATTTTTTTAATATCGACTCGATGGGTGAATTCTCCGTTAGCGATCGCTTCACTAGCTTTAATCAATTGTAAAATCGGTTCTGCGATCCAACGGGAAGTGTAAACACCAAGGAAAATTGCCACAATTAAGGCTAATAAACATAACAACAAAGTGGAACGAGCGTTACTGTGAATCCTCTCCATAAAATGGGACTCGGGAATAACCACTACAATCAACAAATCTAAACCCATATTGTCCTGATAGGGTAAAACCTGCAAAAAGTGGCGTTCTTGATTGATTATTAATCTACTATTTAAGCGTTGATTGATATTAAATAAACTGCCAAAATTATCTATCAAAAATCTATATACTTGTGGCATTAAATCATCTTGGCTATGATTAATATATATGCGGGATGCTTGTTTATTTTCAATCTGAAATGGCTGTGATATCGTAGAACTAGCTACCAGCAATCCAGACCTTTCGAAAATGATAATTGTACTATACTTGCAAACTTCTAAAGATTGCAGAAAATCACTAATTTTATCCAAGAAAAAGTTGCTACCAAATACCCCAATTATTTCTCCTTGAGGATTCCGCACGGCGACACTAGCAGCTAAAGCCATTCTCGGATAAGCATGATAGGAAAAAATATCCCCCCATACGCCATCTTGAGAGGCGATCGCCGCCTGATACCAAGTCCGAGTTGTCACCGCAAAATCGGGTGTTTCATTGACCATTACTAGAGGATTTCCTGATTCATCCAGGCTAAAAAATTGAATGTTGCCATTAGTGTTTTGTCCCGACACCATTAAGTGAGGTTGTTGACCGTCAATGCGTGCCAACCCGATAAATTCACCAGTTGGACTGCCCCAAAAAATCGAATCAATTAAATCAAAATTATCTAATTGGCTCCTAAATAATTTTTGCATTTGTTGACTATATTGCCCATCCCAATTATTGGACAATAGATGATCGTGATTAAGTTGATTAATCAAATTCGGAGTCATCAAGAACTGATCAAGTTTATCCTCAATGCGATTAGTAATTTCGTCCTGAAGCTGATTAACGGCTTCATTAACAGCTTGCTCGCCATTACTCCAGGACAGCCAGCCAGTTAAGCCAACAGCGACAAAAATCTGAGTGACAAAAGGAACAATCAGAAAAAACTGTAGTGGCAAATGGTCAAAAAAGTTACGGAACACTTGACAATGGTTCTCCCCAAATACCAATACTCACGACCAAGCAGGTTAACTGCTGCTGTTATGGTCAGGCATCAAGTCAACTTAAAACTAGGAATAAATACTAAGCAGACTTTCCTACTACTATTGTATCAAAAGTCACCCCCTATGGTTTAAATTCAACCACTCATCTTGTATAATGTCTTGTATGTAACTGAACCAGAAAAATGTGGATTGTTGTTTTAATGAATGTCGCCATTGCTATGGGCTGTTTTTATTTAGCCCGACGGACTTGGAGACTTCATTATAAACTAGAACGCCTAGAACGCCGGATACTTTTGCTAGACCGACGGGTAAATACGGTTCTGCAACAGACCACCCATGTTTTTGAAAAGCAACAGGTCCTCAGTTCTAATCTGAAAGGGCGATATTTGCGTCTGGAGATCCAAATCCAACAGCTTCAGAAAATATTAACCCTGTTAAATTTGGGCCTAGGCCTGTGGCGGTGGCAACGACGCAGGAGATAGAATCAAATAGGGGACTGGCTCTGTAGTATGTCACTTTTCAAGGTTGAACAAATTGCCTAAGATGAATTTACAGATATTGCTCAAAAAATATGTCAAAAAACCGTTCTGGATTATTTGTTAGTGGTCTAGTGATTGGGTCGGCCCTTGGTACAGTAGTGGGTCTACTGATTGCGCCGCGCTCTGGTCGCGAGACTCGAAAACTATTAAAAAAATCAGCGGCGACTCTCCCGGAGTTAGCGGAAGATGTATCAACCACAGTCCAAAATCAAGCTGAACGAGTGTCAGCATCAGCTTGGCGGAGTTGGGATGATACCCTAGTGCGACTTAAAGAAGCGATCGCCGCCGGACTAGAAGCAAGTCAGATCGAACGTCAGACTCTATCGGAACTTGAGAGTCGGAATTTGGCTGAACCCCAGGAGACGAAAAGCGATCGCCGTTAAAAAGCCCAAAATATCGTCTAAAGATACAAGGGTCGATCAACATTGGCGATCGCCAATTTCGATATCATAGTCTTGTCCCTTCTCGCCGAATTTTACCATTGTTGTGCTTGATCCTATTTTTTGGGTAGGACTGTCCCTATTATTGGTTGCAGTCAGCCTCACCGCCTTATTAATTGCAGCACTCCCCGCCATACTCGCCTTGGGGAGAGCAGCACGCAGCGTCGAAAAATTAGCTGATACCCTGTCGAGGGAATTTCCTCCCACCCTAGAGGCTATTCGCCTAACCGGGATGGAAATTAGCGATCTGACTGATGATGTAGCCGAAGGAGTCCAAAGTGCCAACCAAGTAGTTAAACAAGTTGATCGCAGTATTAGCAGTGCTAAACAACAAGCCAAACAACTAAAAATCGGCACAGGGAGTCTTGTCGCAGGTATCCGTGTCGGTTGGGGAACCTTCACGGGTAAAGGTCGCCCTTCCCACAAACCCAGTTTACCCCCAGAACGCTCGTCCCAGAGACTACCATCTGATCGCGATCGACTTCAGTTAGGGGGAAACTCACCCTCCTATGAAGATTATAATTCCGAAACTCGACAGCCATACGATTGAAAAAAAGCAATGGTAAACGGGTAATTAATTGACAATTAATAATTATTTCCTGTCCACTGCCAACCATTCCCAGCCATGAAAAAAGGGAACTTTAAAAAAAGCCCCCTATCAGTGTCCAGTCAAATATCGAGTAGACCACCCAATTTAATAGTTAGTCTAGTTATCCGTTTTTCCCAGTTAGGTAAAGGTATTTTCGGATTCTATAAGTTATATAATAACCTATAGAAGCATAAAAAACAAGCATCTTGTGTGAACTTTATGCAAAAATTTGTAAAGTTTAAGCCAAGCTCTTACATTCGATCTAATACCGAAATCCCCAATAGAGATAGACCCAGCCTCAAAGTTTCAGCCGTTAAGTGACACAAAGCTAAACGAGAAGAGCGATCGCATTCATCGGCCTTCAAAACTGGACAGCGGTCATAAAACTGATTAAACTTCTGGCTCAATTCAAACAGATACTGACACAATCGATTCGGCAACAACTCTTGGGCCACCGCATCGATAACCTCATGTAATTGTAGTAAATGTTTAGCCAAAGTCAACTCAGAAGGGTCTTGTAAATGAATACTCGCCCTATCCCCCACCTGTTCAAAATCAATACTCCCCTTACGGCTAATCCCCTGAATCCGCACATAGGCATATAACATATAGGGGGCCGTGTTACCCTGTAGGGAGAGCATCTTATCAAAACTAAAGATATAATCACTGGTGCGATTTTGACTCAAATCAGCATATTTAACCGCATCAATACCAACCACCTCCGCCACATGATGCACAAATTCTGGAGACTCTGCGCGTCCTTCCTGCTGTAGGCGAGTTTCCAAATCCTCCTGAGCCCGTTTAACCGCTTCGTCCAAAAGATCCCGCAGCCTAACAGTTTCCCCAGACCGAGTTTTTAGCTTTTTCCCATCCTCTCCCTTAACCAGACCAAAGGGAACATGGACCACATCCACCCCATCGGGTATCCACCCCACCCGACGGGCCACCTGCCACACCTGGGCGAAATGATTAGCCTGACCCGCATCAGTGACATAAATTAGACGAGTAGCACCTTCAGTGTTAATCCGATGACGCACCGCCGCCAAATCCGTAGTAGCGTAGTTATAGCCGCCATTAGACTTCTGCACGATTAATGGCAGGGGGTCTCCTTCCTTATTGGTAAATCCTTCTAAAAATACGCATTTTGCGCCTTGGTCTTCCACCAATAACCCAGATGCTTCCAAATCCGCCACCACTTCCGCCAACATGGGATTATAAAATGATTCACCCCTTTCTGTGAGTTTAATATCAAGGCGATCATAAATTTGTTGAAACTCCCGACGAGACTGATCACAAAGCAATTCCCACGCGCGGCGACTATCCTCGGATCCTGATTGTAAACGGACTACCTGCTCGCGAGAGGCTTCTTTAAACTCTTCATCTTCATCAAAGCGCTTTTTGGCTTGACGGTAAAACTCGACTAAATCGCCAATATCTAAAACATCAGCAGTAGTTAAGGCTGAGGGGTATTTTTCCTGTAGGTAACTAATCAACATCCCGAATTGTGTCCCCCAGTCGCCAACGTGATTGAGTCGTAGCACCTGATGACCTTCAAACTCCAAAATCCGAGCGATACAGTCCCCGATAATGGTCGATCGCAAATGACCAACGTGCATTTCTTTGGCAATATTGGGGCTAGAAAAGTCTACAATCACCTTTTGTGGGTCTCGATTGGGGGCGATTCCCAGCCGAGGGTCAGTTAATTTAGCATTAAGTTGGGTTTCCAGGTACTCTGATTTGAGGCGCAAATTGATAAACCCAGGTCCGGCAATTTCTGGAGGGGAGCAGATATCATCAATTTGAAGATGCTCTATAATGGTTCCCGCTATCTGGCGAGGGTTACTTTTGAGCTTTTTGGTGAGGGACATGGCGACGTTGCACTGATAATCCCCGAATTTGGGGTTACTGCTGTTAACTATTAATGGATCAGTCCCACTGACCGTTTCCCCAAAGGCATCAGTTAGGGCTGTTTCAAATCGCGATCGCATCTGTTGAATTAGAGAAGACATAATTTTGGGCTGCCGATTACGCAGTGCTTGAATTACAGAAAAGATGATATTTTTCACCGATTATATACAAATCGGCCCTTTGACCATCCCCAAGGGTGATCAACATCCATACTGGCTGATTTTATCGCATTAGGTCAACTATTCGCGGTTAAGTTATGTGGATTTATGGACTATTAAATCTGTCTTTTTTCACAGAACATAATCTACATTTACCCAAATATACACAAGCCATATAAAATAGAACATTGACCTAAATTAAACCGCGCTCTCTTGGGGCTCACTATTTACTTGATCGACAACAGGCAGTCAAAATGTTAGAAGCACTTATTTGGATAGGGATTTTTGCAGTTAGTCTCGCGGTTCTGATCTATGCTTCCGATTCCTTTACAGAATCAGCTAGTAAACTGGGGCTATTTTTCGGATTGAGTCCCTTTATTGTGGGCGTGACCATTGTGGCGATCGGTACCTCTCTTCCCGAACTGGTTTCTTCTCTGGTAGCCGTTTATCGAGATACCTCAGAAATTGTAGCTAGTAATGTTATTGGTTCTAATATTACTAACATTTTTCTGATTGTTGGGGTCGCCGCCGTTATCAGTAGTCCGATGAAGATTAATTATGACCTGATTTCTGTGGATTTACCTATGTTGGTGGGCTCCGCTATTCTGCTCTATTTTACCATTAGTGATGATGTTTTTTCTACCGGAGAAGCTCTGTTATGTCTCATCGGATTTTTGATTTATCTGGTTTATATTATCCGAGAAGGTCAACAGAATAATAACCCTGAAGTTGACGATGAGGTTAACTCGACTCGATTTGTTATTGTGAATGTGGCGATTGTGGTTTTGGGAGCTGTTTTTATCTTTGTCGGCGCTAACTATACCATTGAATCAATTATTAAACTCTCGGAAATCTTCAATCTGGGAACTGAGATTATTGCAGTTACTGTCGTGGCGTTGGGGACATCTTTACCCGAATTAGTGGTCACCATTTCTGCCGCTAGAAAAGGCGATGCAGAAGTGGCGATCGGAAATGTGGTCGGCTCCAATATTTTTAACTCCTTAATCGTTATGGGAGTGCCGGGACTGATTAAACCTTTAGATATCCCTGATGATATCTTAATTAATGCTCTTCCGGTCATGCTGGCGGCGACTTTACTGTTTTTCTTTGTCACCCAAGATAAACAGGTAACACAATGGGAAGGATTGCTATTTTTTGTGCTTTACGGTTGGTTTGTTGGTCACATTTTTGGCTGGTTATAAACTGTCCCCAGCAGACTAACTCCCCAAACCAATAGCCGGTCATCAGTAGGGGCGAGATTTTTCGCTCTTACTGATGATTAACAAAGGTCAAGGGAGTCTGAAGTTGATTTGGCTACGTCAGCATCATCAGAGCTGGCTTTTTTTTGTCAGTTTAAGCTGTTCTTCGATTTGGTCACCAACTGCGATCGCCTATTTTCCCCCTTCCCTATGACTCATAGGGATTACGGTTCACCGTTTGAGCAATTCTAAGCTGCTCTTGAATCATATCTCGGTGACTCAAAAGCGGTTCACTGGGAACTGTCCGACCCGCTACAGTTCTGCGAGCCGGAGGGGGAGGAGGAGTAGGACGACTCTGGGGAGATGCTAATGGTGCGATCGCATCCTTGAGCAATTTAATTGCACTGTTACGAGCATCTGTTTGTTTGGGTAACAAATCTATTAGCTCCCGGATAGTTTGTTCATACTGGACTTCTTCGGGAGATATCAACGGCGTAGACAATCTAATTGGATCTCGCTGAACAGCAGCGATCGCCTGACGCACCGTTTCCTGTATTTTACTTCTGTAGGTTTTCGCTCGTTGCTCCTGTTTGTTTCTACCCTCCTGACAAGACGCATACAACGGCGGCAGACGATTAAGAGCGTAGGTTGCTACTTCCACCCGACTAATATACTTTAGTAAATTCTCCGACAGACGCTTTAACTGACGATCAATTTCTTCATCTACCCAAATCTCCATCACATTTTGGTATTTTGGCGGTTTGTTATCGTTAGTAGTATTCATTTAATCAATTCTATAGTAATAGTTCTATATTTAAATCAATAGCATATTGCTTCTGGATTTGCTCAAGATTCTCTGTCCCCTTATCAAAAATTTACGCAATTTTGAGCAAATTTTATAAATCCCAACCTTTTGTAAAGAACCACAATACAATAAGGGGTTATGCCCATCATGGGTATAACCACCCACAAATACTCCCAGGACAAGTTACAGGACTATAGGGGATGAGCCTCCTAGTCACCTTTAGGGATGCACTTTTAGTCCTGATATTTATCGTGACATTAGATTTATAATAGATAGTAAATTATACGAACACCTAGTTGGTCACATTTTATACTCAATATATATTAACCAATCCAATTATGAATAGATTAAAATTGCAGTTAGCCAAAATCTTCAACCGCAGACAACTATCTAAACTGATAAGATCCCTGGCTAAACTACTGCGAGAATTGATAGAAATCTTGTTAATTTTAGTAGCTGTTTTCCTGTTAATTTCTGCCATTCTATATATAGAAGATACCCTACAAGCCAACACCGAATGGGGTAAATTCTTTATAAATGCCCTAGAAAAGTCAAGAATACTTGGCACATTTGAAAGCATCAGTATTGTCACAGCATTAGTAATTTATGTCAGACAAGGAAAAAAGAAATCTCATTACGAAGCATGGCAAGTAATTGACTCAGCTCAAGGCATTAAAATTAGCCATGCTCGCATTAAAGCCTTAGAAGAATTATCCAAAGACGGAGTAAGTCTTAAAGGCTTATCTTTACCAATGGCTGATCTCGAACAAGTCACCTTGGTAGACACCGACTTTAAAGAAGCCAATCTGAAAACCGCTAAACTACAGGAAGCCAACCTAAAAGGCAGTACCTTTGAACTCACACAACTGCAAGGCGCTAACCTATGGAAAGCCAATTTACAGGAATGTTTTTTTCTACTCACCCAACTCCAGAAAGTCAACCTAAATGCAGCCAACCTACAAAATGCTGAACTTCAGGGAGTCAATTTATTAGAAGCTAATTTACAGCAAGCCAACCTACAGGGAGCCTACATTTTAGGAAACTTACAAGGAGCCAACTTTCAAGAAGCCAATTTAAAAGGTGCAAACCTTCAGGGAGCCTATCTTCAGGATGCTAACTTTAAACGAGCCAACCTGCGGGGAGTCAATCTTAAAGATGCTAATTTAACCGGAGTTAATTTTGAAGAAGCCCATTTACAAGGCGCTAACCTGCAAAATGCTCAGGGATTAACCACTCAACAAATTAGAGTAGCAAAAAATTGGGAGCAAGCTCGTTATTCTAAGGCTTTTATATTGAGTTTAGGACTACCTCAAGATTCATCATTGGTCAACCCAGAAGAGTTGACCTAAATCTACCATTATTCAATGAAATATACCCATAAATTGGGGATAGCTCAATCAAAACTCAACCATCCCCAAATTTGATTAGGTGTTAATTCCAACTGGAGACAATCCAAAACAGGTAGCACAGTATCTCCCTCATACAACTCTATTTTTTGTTCAGGAAACACCAGAATCACACTGCCATCTTCATCTGGATTAATTAACCATCCCAGCTCCGTACCATTTCTTGAACACAATAACAACTTAGACAGCACTCTAGTCAGGTTTTGTTCTGGTGATAAAATTTCAATACACCAGTCAGGATATGTTGTAAAGCGATTAGCAATTCTCCCAGAAGGTTCGCGAGGAATTCTTGACCAGCGAAATACAGAAATATCTGGTACAATTGACCTGCCATCAAAAGTGCAGCGCAATTCAGGAAAGGCATAAGCAATTTTGTCTGTTTCTGTTACCTGATTAATCGCGCCGCCAAGTTTCCCCTGTAGTCTGCTATGTTCTCCCTGTGGCATAACTTTCTGAGTAATTTCTCCATTGATAAATTCTGACGCTGGCTTAGTTTCTGGAAGTTTCAGAAACTCCTCCAACTCAAGCTGAGGTTGGGTAATTGTAATCATGTCAGTTCTGTTAAGAGTAAACTGGATTGTATCTTAGACAAGAGATGAGTTGGTGTACATGGCCACCAAGTTAAGCCTAAACCAACTATAACATCTACAGTTTAGAGCATTCAGCCAACTAGGAGTTGAGGGTATGAGAATATTAGTAACGGGTGGAGCCGGATTTATTGGTTCCCATTTGATTGACCGACTAATGGAGCAGAAACACGATGTTCTGTGTCTGGACAACTTTTTCACGGGGAATAAGGATAATATTCTTAAATGGATTGGGAATCCTTATTTTGAACTGATCCGCCATGATATCACTGAGCCAATTCGCCTAGAGGTGGATCAGATTTATCACTTGGCTTGTCCTGCTTCCCCTGTACATTATCAATACAACCCGGTCAAGACCATTAAAACTAATGTCATGGGGACCTTGAATATGCTGGGTTTAGCCAAACGGGTCAAGGCTCGATTTTTGCTGGCTTCCACCTCGGAAGTTTACGGAGATCCAGATGTTCACCCCCAAACTGAAGAGTATCGGGGTAATGTTAACTGTATTGGTCCCCGTTCCTGTTATGATGAGGGGAAGCGGGTGGCGGAAACTCTGGCTTTTGACTACTACCATCAAAATAACGTAGATATTAGGGTGGCGCGCATCTTTAATACTTTTGGACCCCGTATGCTGGAAAATGATGGACGGGTGGTGAGCAATTTTATTGTCCAAGCTATCCGGGGAATTCCTTTAACGGTTTATGGTGATGGTTCCCAAACCCGCAGTTTTTGCTATGTTTCGGATTTGGTGGAAGGACTGATTCGCCTGATGAATGGGGACTATATAGGGCCAGTGAATTTGGGTAATCCGGGAGAATATACGATTTTGGAGTTGGCTACCAAAATTCAACAGATGATTAATCCTGATGCTGAGATTCAATATAAACCCTTACCCCAAGATGATCCGAAGCAGCGACAACCGGATATTACCAAAGCTAAGAAGTATCTGGATTGGGAACCGACGGTACATTTAAATGATGGACTCAAGCTAACCATTGAAGATTTTCGGAGTCGGGTTATCCTTGAGAGTAAGTAATTTAGGTAATTGCCGATTGATGGGTCTTCTACAATTCTAAATGGTTGTGCTAATAAATCATGGCACTGCTATAACTCCTGTTGTATCAATCATTTGAGGAAGTTTGTATGCGTGTTTGTGTAATCGGTACTGGATATGTGGGTTTAGTAACCGGGGTTTGTTTGGCTCATACAGGTCATGATGTGATTTGTGTGGACAACAACGAAGAAAAGGTTAAGTTGATGAAGTCGGGACAGTCCCCAATTTATGAGCCGGGACTTTCGGAGTTGATGAAGTCCTGTGCGGAGTCTGGGAAGTTGTCTTTTACTTCTGACCTGAAAGCTGGGGTTGAACATGGGGATATTTTGTTTATTGCGGTGGGAACCCCTCCCCTACCAACAGGAGAAAGTGACACTCGATATGTGGAAGCAGTGGCGCGAGGAATTGGTGCTAATTTGACCCGTGGATCGGGTTATAAGGTGGTGGTGAATAAGTCTACGGTTCCTATCGGTTCGGGGGACTGGGTGCGGATGATTGTTCTTGATGGTTTTACTGAACAACAAAAGGAACAAGGAACTTCTGGGTCGGCGGGAGAATTGCAGTTTGATGTGGTTAGTAACCCGGAATTTCTGCGGGAAGGTTCGGCGATTTTTGATACTTTTAATCCCGATCGCATTGTGTTGGGAAGCAATAGCCAAAAGGCTTTGGGTCTGATGCAGGAATTATATCAACCCATTGTAGATCGTAAATATGCTGATGATCCCGATTTACCTCCGGTTCCGGTGGTGATGACTGATTTAAGTTCGGCGGAAATGGTCAAATATGCGGCTAATTCCTTCCTGGCGACTAAAATCAGTTTTATTAATGAAATCGCCAATATTTGCGATCGCGTTGGTGCTGATGTTAAACAGGTAGCCACTGGTATCGGTTTAGACTCCCGTATTGGTAACAAATTCCTGCAAGCTGGTATTGGTTGGGGGGGCTCCTGTTTCCCTAAAGATGTGTCGGCTTTAATTCATACCGCCGATGATTATAATTATGATGCCAAACTGTTGAAATCAGCCGTGGAGGTCAATGATCAGCAGCGGGTAATTGCGATCGAAAAATTGCAGCAAGTTCTCAAAATTCTCAAAGGTAAAACCGTTGGTTTACTGGGGTTAACCTTTAAGCCCGATACTGATGATATGCGGGATGCACCGGCTTTAAATTTGATTGAACAACTCAGCCGTTTGGGAGCCAGGGTGAAAGCCTATGACCCGATTATTTCCCAAAGCGGAATGCGTCATGGTCTGTCTAACGTGATGGTGGAAACCGACCCAGAATTGATGGCTGATGGTTGTGATGCTTTGGTCTTAGTAACCGATTGGGAACAGTTCCAAAACCTTAACTATGCCAAAATGGTTAAATCTATGCACACTCCTGTTATCATCGATGGTCGGAATTTCTTAGACCGCAAAAAACTCCAAGAACTTGGTTTCCAATATGTGGGAATTGGACACTAACTTAGGATGAGTTAGTTTAATCCGCTAATTACAACTAATCAGAAACACTGAGATATCTTGATCAATCTGGTTTCTGCGAAATTAAAAGACGGAAGATATTACCAACCTTCCGTCTTTATTTATTTGTTGATTTAGCGGTTAATTACAGAGGATTCTAGGCGTTAGAATCGTTAGTAGGTAGGAGAGCTTCTACAGAGGTTTCGGGAGCGATTTTGGGAGCTACAAACCCGCCTGAGTAAAGCACTGAACCGCGTTGTTGTTGAGCAAATACCGGGAATATTTCACGCACTTGAGAAGCAACTTCAACAGTTTTTACATCATAGGTTTGAGTCGCTACTTTCGGATATAAACCAATCCCGATAATTGGTAACAGTAGACAGGTGGCAATCATCACTTCGCGAGGTTTGGCATCTCCTAGATATTTTTCAATGTTGAATCCGCCACTATTTTCACCGTAGAACACCACCCGCAATAGGTTGAGTAAATAAATGGGGGTTAAAATTAGACCGACAGCAGCTAAACCGATGACTACAATTTTGAAGTTGGAACTGTAGATATCGCTAGTTGTGATGCCGAGGAAGATAGTTAATTCTCCGACAAAACCACTCATTCCAGGTAGTGCTAAAGAAGCCATTGAACCAGCAGTGAATAGGGCAAACACTTTAGGCATATCTTTAGCCATACCGCCCAATTTGGACATTGATAGGGTGTGGGTACGTTCGTAAGTAACACCTGCTAGGAAGAACAGCATGGCGGCGATTAAACCGTGGGAAATCATTTGCAGAACTGCGCCGTTAAGTCCCAATTCAGTTAAGGAAGCAATACCCAGGAGGACAAAACCCATGTGGGAGATAGAGGAACAAGCTAATCGACGTTTGAGGTTATCTTGAGCAAAGGCGCTTAATGCACCGTAGACAATATTAACTACTCCTAGAATTGCCAGAATTGGGGCAAAATACAGGTGAGCGTTGGGTAGCATTTCCATGTTCATGCGGATTAAGCCGTAACCACCCATTTTCAGGAGAACACCCGCTAAAATCATGGATACAGGCGCGGATGCTTCGCTATGAGCATCAGGTAGCCATGTGTGGAGAGGGAAGATAGGGAGTTTGACGGCGAAGGCAATTAGGAAGCCTGCATACAAGAATAATTCTAAGGCTAGGGGATAGTTTTTGTGAGCGAGGGTACTAATGTCGAAACTGAGGTTGGAGCCGTAGAATGCCATTGCTAGGGCGGCGACTAGGATGAAGATGGAACCTAGGGCAGTATATAGAATGAATTTAGTCGCTGCATAGAGGCGCTTTGCTCCACCCCAGATGGAAATCAGGATATAAACGGGAACCAGTTCTAGTTCCCACATCAGGAAGAATAATAGCAGGTCTTGGGCTGCGAATACTCCCATTTGGGCGGAGTACAGCACTAATAAGAGAAAATAAAATAGTCTGGGCTTGTTGGTGACGCGCCAGGAGGCTAGAATAGCTAATGTATTAACGAAACCTGTTAGTACGATTAGGGGCATTGATAGGCCATCTACTGCCACTGACCAGTTCAGCCCTAATTGGGGAATCCAACTATAGGTTTCGGCTAGTTGGAATGTTGAATCGTTGAGATTGTAGTTAGTCCAAAAGCATACAATTGTCAGAACTAAGTCTATCAAACCGACTCCTAGGGCATACCAGCGGATAGTTTTGCCTTCTCGGTCGGGAATTAGGGGAATGGCAAAGGATGCCAATAGGGGAAATAGGATAATTGCTGTTAGCCAGGGAATTTGACTGCTCATGGTCAGTGTGAGAATAAATACCTATTGCTTGCTTGTTAGTGAATTATACTCAAAGAGTAAAGTTTTGTTAAGCCTTTGGGCAAACTTTTTTTCGAGATTGTCTAAATCCACTACACAGTAAGGGTTTCAGGCTGTGATTTTTTTTTGATCCTGGGTTATCCTTGACTGCATGGATTGAGTATAGTCTATGATAATAGGTATGTCAACTTATTTGAGTCTATCTATCTGGGGGTGTCAGTGGACCATTTTTAGGGACTTTGGTTGAAAAAGATGGATATTTATTCAGAAGCGACAAACTCTGTGTCACAATTGGGATCGGTTTAACCCATTTGTTAAGAAGTATAAAGCTGTCATCAGTTATGGAACCCCTTTATCAATATGCCTGGTTAATTCCGGTGTTGCCCCTCTTTGGTGCGATGCTGGTGGGCATAGGGCTAATCTCATTGAACAAAGCCACTAACAAAATTAGACAGGGAAGCGCTATATTCCTGATTTCCCTGTTAGGTGCATCAATGGTTTTGTCCTTTGCTCTCCTAGCCAGTCAAATCAACGGCCATGAATCCTACACTCATATAATTGAGTGGGCGGCGGCTGGAGACTTTAAAATCAGTATGGGCTACACAATTGACCATCTGACCGCTGTGATGTTGGCGATCGTCACCACTGTAGCCCTATTGGTCATGGTCTACACCGACGGCTATATGGCTCATGATCCAGGATATGTTCGTTTTTATGCCTATCTGAGCCTATTTAGCTCGTCTATGTTGGGTCTGGTAGTTTGTCCCAACCTGCTACAAGTCTATATTTTCTGGGAATTGGTAGGGGTATCTTCCTACCTACTGATCGGGTTTTGGTACGATCGCAAACCAGCAGCAGATGCCTGTCAAAAAGCCTTCATCACTAACCGTGTCGGTGACTTTGGTCTGCTGTTAGGCATCCTCGGTCTGTATTGGGCGACTAACACCTTTGAATTTGAGTTAATGGGGTCTCGCCTAGAATACCTAGTAGAAAGCGGGTCCATTAGTGGGGCGCTGGCTGCTATATTTGCCATCCTAGTGTTCTTGGGCCCCGTAGCCAAATCCGCTCAATTTCCCCTCCATGTTTGGCTTCCTGACGCAATGGAAGGCCCGACCCCCATTTCTGCTCTCATTCACGCCGCCACCATGGTAGCGGCTGGGGTATTCCTGATCGCCAGAATGTACCCCGTGTTTGAGGGTATCCCCGTGGTGATGACTACGATCGCCTGGACTGGTTGCTTTACTGCCTTTTTAGGCGCTAGTATCGCCATCACCCAAAACGACATCAAAAAAGGACTCGCCTACTCCACCATTTCCCAGCTAGGCTATATGGTCATGGCAATGGGTGTCGGTGCTTATAGCGCCGGACTCTTCCACCTAATGACCCACGCCTATTTTAAGGCAATGTTGTTCCTGTGTTCGGGTTCCGTTATTCATGGTATGGAAGCCGTAGTCGGACACGACCCGGTTTTAGCCCAGGATATGCGACTAATGGGGGGACTGCGGAAATATATGCCCATTACTAGCACCTGCTTTTTGATTGGGACTCTGGCTATTTGCGGCATTCCTCCCTTTGCTGGCTTCTGGTCAAAAGATGAGATTCTCAGCAGTGCCTTTGCTTCTAATCCTGCCCTGTGGGTGGTAGGCTGGCTAACGGCTGGTATTACGGCATTTTATATGTTCCGTATGTATTTCAGCACCTTTGAAGGTCAATTTCGGGGTAATGATACAACCATACAGCAACAGCTAACGGCGGCGGCTAATGGCCCTAATTATGCCTTTGGTCCGGGTGCGATGAACCCAGAGGAACTACATAGCGATGATCATGGTCATGGTCATGATCACGGTCATGGTCATAGTGATACTCCCCATGAGTCTCCCTGGACTATGACTATTGCTTTGATGGCTTTAGCTGTTCCCTCTGTGTTTATTGGGTTATTAGGAACTCCCTTTAATAACTATTTCGAGATGTTTATTCACGCTCCCGGGGAGTCAATAGCTGAGGTGATGGAACAGTTGGCTGAGTTTGAACTCGGCGAATTTGTGATTATGGCGGGGAGTTCCGTTGGCATTGCTTTGATTGGTATTACTTTGGCATCCTTGATGTACTTGAAACATCAAATAGCTCCAAATGCGATCGCTCAAAAAATCCAACCTCTTTACCAATTCTCCCTCAACAAATGGTATCTCGACGATATTAACGACCTCCTATTTGTCAAAGGAAGTCGCCGCCTCGCCCGTCAAATTCTCGAAGTTGACTATCGAGTTGTTGATGGTGCCGTTAACTTAACAGGTTTAGTGGCTTTAGTCACCGGAGAAGGTCTCAAATACTTAGAGAATGGTCGCGCCCAATTTTACGCCCTAATTGTATTTGTAGCAGTCCTCGGCTTTGTCGTATTTTCCGGCATTGGCTAACTGCAATTACCTCCGTGTTTCCGTAATTTGGGGAAGTGGAAAATCTCCGGTTTAACTAACCATTAGATTCACAACACTTTCCCAATCTTGTAGTGAATGATTGGCGCTTTTGTCCTAAGCGTGAAAGGACAACTAAACATGACAATGGCTAATTTTCCTTGGCTGACGATTACAATTCTGTTTCCCATTGTGGCATCACTGTTTTTACCCTTTATCCCTGATAAAGATGGTAAAACGGTGCGCTGGTATGCCCTAATCGTGGGATTGATTGACTTTTCAATTATTGTTTATGCCTTCTGTACTGGGTATGACTTGAATACCCCCGGTTTACAGTTGGTAGAACGTTATGACTGGCTACCCGAAATCGGTTTGAGTTGGTCCGTGGGGGCTGATGGCTTATCTATGCCCCTGATTATCCTCACCGGATTTATCACCACCCTCGCGATTTTAGCAGCTTGGCCAGTCACTTTAAAGCCCAAACTTTTCTACTTCCTAATGTTGGCGATGTATGGCGGTCAGATTGCCGTTTTCGCTGTCCAGGATATGTTGTTATTCTTCCTGGTTTGGGAGTTGGAATTAGTTCCCGTTTACCTAATTCTTTCAATTTGGGGCGGTAAAAAGCGCCTGTATGCGGCTACTAAGTTTATTTTGTATACCGCAGGCGGTTCCCTGTTTATTTTGGTCGCAGCCCTGACTATGGCCTTCTATGGCGATACTGTTACCTTTGATATGCAGGCGATCGCCATTAAGGACTTTCCCATTAAACTAGAATTACTCCTGTATGGTGGGTTTCTGATTGCATATGGGGTCAAATTACCCATTTTTCCCCTTCATACCTGGCTACCTGATGCCCACGGGGAAGCTACCGCCCCCGCCCATATGTTACTAGCGGGTATCCTCCTAAAAATGGGCGGTTATGCCTTGCTACGCATGAATGTGGGAATGCTACCCGATGCCCATGCCACCTTCGCCCCCATTTTAGTGATTTTAGGCGTAGTTAACATCGTCTATGCCGCCTTCACTTCTTTTGCCCAACGCAACCTCAAACGAAAAATCGCCTATTCCTCAATTTCTCACATGGGGTTTGTGTTAATTGGTATGGGCTCATTCACAGAAATAGGCCTCAGTGGTGCCATGTTGCAGATGATTTCCCATGGCTTAATTGGGGCTAGTTTATTCTTCCTGGTCGGCTGTACTTATGACCGCACCCATACCCTCATGTTAGATGAAATGGGAGGGGTTGGTTTAAAGATGAAGAAAGTTTTTGCCATGTGGACTACTTGTTCAATGGCATCTCTAGCCTTACCCGGAATGAGTGGGTTTGTGGCTGAATTAATGGTGTTTATTGGTATCGCTACCAGTGATGCTTACAATGCCACATTTAAAGTGCTAGTCGTCTTCCTGGCTGCAGTTGGTGTAATTATTACCCCCATTTATCTGCTGTCCATGCTGCGGGAAATTCTCTATGGTCCCGAAAATCAGGAACTAACCTCCCACGAAAAACTGGTAGATGCAGAACCCCGCGAGGTATTTGTTATCGCCTGTTTATTAGTGCCCATAATTGGCATTGGGTTATATCCCAAAGTGGTAACACAAATGTATGATTCAACCACAACTCAACTTACCGCTTTAATGCGGCAGTCTGTCCCCACTTTGGTTAAGAATAATCCCATTGCTACCAATACTCAAGAATTGGTTTCTCTAAATGCTCCCATCATCGGTAAGTCCCTGTCTGAGAATTAACCAATTTAACCAATTCAATACCTAATTAATCATTCCCCCCAACTGCTGGGGGATTTTTTTATCATACCATAGCAGCCCTATAAACTTAACTGACAACATTTATAGCTGGCTTGATTTATGGGAAGTAATATAACCGCATAAAAACCATTTAGTTACCGTCAAGATATAGTAAGCACCTGTCATCATTAAAGCCACACTACCAAAGCGGATAATACCTTCAGAATGGTTTAACAACCGCTTGCTTTGTTTTGCTAATCCAGTAAACAAACTAGCTAGGAAAATCAACAGAGTATATCCCAGAGCATAACTCACCATAGTCAGGGTTCCGAGCAGTTGATAACCCCTCTCCGCCGCCCCTGCTAATACCGCAAATAACACCGGACTAGCACAGGGAGAACTCACCAAAGCCAAAGTTAAACCTACTTCTGGTAGAAGATGACCCTAAACTAGCTGAATTTATCGCATCGGAACTCATCACCCTAGAGGGATATCAGGTAACAGTTGCTTCTAACCGCATTGAAGGCTTAACTATAGCTCATAATTCTGACCCTGATATGTTAATTTTAGATTGGTGTCATTAATCAATAAGTATGATATAATTATATGTTGTCTCATCTTATCTTGTTGACACCAACAAAAGTAGCTCATGAATCCATTTTCTCATCAGAACCCTAATTCTCATAAAGATAATCAATCCCCCAATGGGTTAAACAATATCCATCATCCCTCGGAATCAGATATCGAAGACCTGCAATTTAATGAATATGATCCACGAGTAGTTAAAAATCTCAAAAATTCCTTTTTGTCTCTAGTAGTTATTGGCTTAGTTTTAGGGCTTTTTATTGCGGCGGGAGTTATATATATTATGAATCGATTTGATATTAATGCTCAACCTAGTAATAACTCTAGCATCCCACCAGTTCAAGAATTGTTATAAATTCTGTGATTAATTATTCAGTATTATAACGCTGTTGGGCGATTTCTTTAACTTGTTTAGCAAAATGAGGATAGTTGTCTAAAACACTGTCGAAATCTTCTTTTAACAGCACAAAAAGCTCACAATAGCTGAGGGTTTTAACGGACGCAGTGCGACGGGTAGAATAAACTAGAGCAATTTCGCCAAAAAATGACCCCGCTGACATGATTCTATATACTTTTCCGGTTTTTTCGGAAAAGGCTTGCACTTCTCCCCGCTGGATAAAATACATTTCATGTCCTAACTGTTCCTCCCTAATTATATAGTCATTTGGTGGCAATATTCTCGGTTTTAGTTTAACCACTAAGGCTTCAATACAAGCTGGATCAGCATTTTTAAATAGGGGGACTTTTTCCAATAATTCCTGATATAAATACAGATAAATTTTAGTTTTTAAAGAATTGGGAATTTCATCGAGAAAGTCCCGGTCAAATGATGTGTCTCGGTTGCATTCCCACAGATATTGATAGTAGTCCCTAACCTGCGCCTGTAAAAAAGCCGGAATTTTGCGATCGCGCATATAAGACTGAACTTGATCAAGTTGTTCTCTAAACCTAGCCTGACTAGCATCTAAACTACTGACCACAGAAGCCACATTACCAATAATAAACGCATACATAGACACCCCCAAAATCATGACAATTAAAGTAAATGCAATTTCTAAGTTACTGGTGGGGGTAATATCGCCATAACCGACAGTTGTTAAAGTAGTAATTGACCAATATAGAGATTTCATATATTGGGTAGCTATGGGGGCTGTATCTAAGTTAGAATTAATTAACCAAGAGTCTCCGTAAGCAATCATTGACTTACCAATCCAAAACCAGATACAGGCGACCCAATGATCAATCAGAAATATAATCAGCACTAACTCAGTCATACGCACTAGGGCTGGATTAATTTCAACATTAGTCTCCCATCGCCGAAAAATTCTAAAAAATTGCGACAGTCTCAACAGCCTCGGTATTCTGAGGATAGCCAATATCAATACTGATAATTGAGGAAAAAATAGCCTAGCCATTAAATCCAGGGGGAGACTAGCGGCTAGGTTCATTTTCAAATATGTAGCCAGGTAATTTTGAGCGATTTTTTGCAGGTCTGTAATACATTCTCCTTGGTCAATATATGCCATCCTAAATCTTAGGAAAATATCCATGATGAAAATTAAGTCTGCGGCTAAATCTATCCCTAACCATAAATGGGAAGTAGTGGTATCAAAAGCTATACGAAATGGGATAACAATAAAATTGTATAGTATCACCAAAACTAATAAACATTCCCATAAAAAAACTTCTTTTGATTCTGGGTCAAAGATTTGCATTTATATCATCTCTCCTGATTTACTGTATCCGGGATTACCAAACATGGGATAATTTTAAAAATTTTCAGGGATTTTTCGGCTTAGTCTCATCAAAATTTAAGTTATATGAGGTGATATATAACCATGGCATAGATATGGTATCTGAGGTAAACTTGGGGAACACTTGAGAAACTTGTGTTTTCCAAATTTCCGGTAATTTTAGCTAGATAGTTGTTACAATAACTGATCATCATAGTACTAGCCAATTAATCATGATTCAGACCACGATCGCACCATTTCACAAAACAATTAAATCCCCTTTAACCAAAAACTCGATTAGGGTTTTACAGATTAATCTAGGAAAACGCTGTAACCTCGCCTGTACTCATTGTCATGTAGAAGCTGGTCCCCGACGCACCGAAGAATTAACCCCAGAAATTTGTGAACAATTAATTGAGTTAATTCGGCGTTTTCCACAAATTGAAACTGTGGACTTAACTGGTGGTGCGCCCGAAATGAATTATGGTTTTAAGCCATTATTAGAAGTGGCGAAATCCCTCAATAAACAAGTAATTGTCCGTTCCAACTTAACTATTTATTTTGTTAAGGGATTTGAGGATATCCCCGCCTACTGTAGCCACCACCAAGTCAGGATTATAGCATCTTTACCCTGCTATTTGCAAGATAATGTCGATCGCATGAGAGGTTCAGGGGTTTATCAAGACTCGATCGCCGCCATTCAAAAACTCAACCAATTAGGATATGGTCACGCGCCGGATCTAATTTTAGATCTAGTCTATAACCCAGCTTTACCCACCTCAGACAGCTTTTCCCTACCCCCCCAACAGGAAAACCTACAACAAGCCTATAAGGTCTATCTGCGAGAGAAATTCGATATTGAGTTTAATCAACTTCTCACCATTACCAACCTTCCCATAGGTCGCACTAAGTTATTTTTACAGCGTCAAAAACTCCACGATAAATACTTAGATTTTTTGGCGGATAACTATAATCCTGATACCGTGGAAAATCTCATGTGTCGGAATGAATTATCAATTGATTATCTGGGAAATGTCTACGACTGTGATTTTAACCAGATGGAAAATCGACCCGCCAGAACCCCTGATGGTCAAAATATCACAGTTCAAACACTTCTGGAAGCTGACAGTTTAGATATCATTGAAACCGTCCACACTGAAGCATATTGCTATGGTTGTACTGCGGGCTGCGGTTCTAGTTGTGGAGGTGCTTTAACATGATGATTTTGGGGCTAGTTTAGGCTCATACCCTTGACTATTGCCTACCATAAAGCCGGGAATCTGTCAAGTAAAATCAATGATAATTCCTGGCTAATTAGCGGATAAGTTATAAGGTGAGTTTGGCAAAAATGTTGGCAATTCAAGATATATTAAGAAATGCGATCAAGTGGATAGACAGCTTAGGCGGCTGGGGGCGGGAGTATTTATGCTCCTGTATATTGTGGCAACTGTTGCCTTTTTACCGGGTTCGATATTAACCCTAGGTGCGGGGTTTGTCTTTGGGGTAATTTGGGGTTCTGTTTATGTATCGATCGCCTCAACTTTGGGGTCAATTTGTGCGTTTTTAATCGGCCGATATTTAGCTAGGGGTTGGGTATCGGAAAAAATCGCCGGTCAGGAAAAATTCAAAGCGATCGATAATGCAGTAGGGAAGGAAGGCTGGAAAATCGTAGGACTCCTGCGCCTGTCGCCCATCTTTCCGTTTAACCTGCTAAATTATAGTTTGGGCTTAACCAAAGTTTCCCTAAAAGATTATTTTCTGGCTTCCTGGATAGGTATGATGCCAGGAACAGTCATGTATGTGTATATTGGATCTATTGCGGGTAGTTTAGCCACCCTGGGAACTGAGCGATCGCGCACAACAGGGGAGTGGATACTCTATGGCGTGGGACTTGTAGCCACCGTAGCCGTCACAGTCTATGTCACCCAAATCGCCCGCCGTGCGTTAAATGAGAAAATCGCCGATCCTGAACGATCCTAAAACCTTCCCAATCGAGAAAAATTAGTTATAATGGTGGCAGCTTTGCCCAAAATCAGGTCGCAGTCATGCCACGTCAGGATACAATTTTTGAGCGCTATTTAGCGCCCATGTTCAAATTATTGGTAGACCGAGAAGCGATCGATAACTTGGACAAAAGTATCGATTGGGAATCAGTGTGCGATCGCCTCACTGACCCCAACCTCGTCTATCCCCAATATTACCAAACCCAAGACTTTCACGGTATCGAGGGAGGATACCTGAATAAAAGCGCCGCCCTCACCTACGACCCCATTACCCAATACGCCATTCCCCCCAATGAAACCTGGGTCCGCCAAGAAGCTATTGATACCATTACCGTTAAACCTAGACGCATATTAGACCTAGGGTGCGGCACAGGTTCAACTACCCTACTATTAAAACAAACCTTTCCTAATGCCGAAGTGATCGGCTTAGACTTATCTCCCTATATGTTGGCGGTGGCGGAAACTAAAGCCAAACAAGCCGGGTTAGATATCAAATTCTATCATGGTTTAGCAGAAGAAAGCGATCGCTTTGAACCTCAATCTTTTGACTTAGTTACGGCTTCCCTGCTTTTCCATGAAACCCCCCCAGAAATAGCCATAGCGATAGCACGGGAGGCTTTCCGACTTCTGAAAGCCGGGGGAGAAGTAATGATTCTTGACGGTCATCAGAAAATCTTACGCCAAAACCCCTGGCTAACGGAAATTTTTGAGGAACCCTATCTTAAAGATTATGCCACCGGAAGCGTTGATGCAACTCTTGGGGCGGCGGGTTTTGCGAAAGTGCGATCGGAGGATATATGGTGGATAAATCAAGTTACCGTAGGTCTCAAACCGATTATTAACCATTCCCCCAACATCAATTCACAATGGGAACAACAGCCCAATCATAACCCATTTCCTGCCCCAGCCTAAGATAATTAATACTTTGGTAGGGGCGGGTTCTGCTGTCAATCTCAATTCCCACAGATAACACTCGTAAACCCGCCCCTACCCACCCCATATCCATCAATAATTGGTTATCATGTAGGGGCGGGTTCTGCTGTCAATCTCAATTCCCACAGATAACACTCGTAAACCCGCCCCTACCCACCCCATATCCATCAATAATTGGTTATCATGTAGGGGCGGGTTCTGCTGTCAATCTCAATTCCCACAGATAATTATTAATTAATAATTATTAATTAATAATTTCCATAGATAACATTTGTCCATTATCCATTAACTGGGTATGAGTTTAAAGGCTGTTATTTTTGATTTTAATGGTGTAATTATCAATGATGAATCGATTCATGAACAGTTAATCGAGGAATTATTGGTAGCTGAAAATCTGCGGGTGAAACCAGATAAAATTCGTGAGGTTTGCTTAGGAAGAAGCGATCGCGCCTGTTTACAGGATTTACTCTCATTATACGGCAGAGTCGTAACTTCTGAGGAGCTAGAAAACCTGATCGCGCGGAAAGCACAAGCCTATCAACAGCGGTTAAATGCTATGTCAGACCTACCTCTATATGATGGGTTGCGGGAACTAATTACACGCATTCAGACGGCGAATTTGAAAATCGCCCTAGTTACCGGCGCTATTAGAGAGGAAGTTGAGTTAGTTTTGACTCGCGCGGGGTTGATTGATTATTTTTCCATCATTGTCGCTGGGGATGATATTACCACCAGCAAGCCGGAACCTGATGGCTATTTATTGGCGCTACAAAGGCTAAATTCTGCTGATGAGACCTTGAATTTGCAGCCGGAAGAGTGTTTAGCTATTGAGGATACTTTTGCTGGTATTGAGGCGGCGAAACGCGCGGGTATTCCTGTCGTGGGGGTAGCCCATACTTATCCTTTCCATATGCTACAGCGTCGCGCTGATTGGTGTGTGGACTATCTCCAGGACTTGGAGTTAGAGAGGATTTTGGGAATCTCTGGAGAAGTTGCACTATCGGAACCCGATTGATGTTATAATCGGCGGTTGTGTCCTATCTCTCTCTATACTTGGGGAATTAGCTCAGTTGGTAGAGTGCTGCGATCGCACCGCAGAGGTCAGGGGTTCGACTCCCCTATTCTCCATATCGCTTAAAAGCCTATTCTGGCTACGATAACCGGGAAACACTCAACCCGATAGTCGTACCGTTACACTCAAAATGCACTCCATTCAGTCTTAGCACACGGGACAATTAGTGCATATCCCTTAGCAATAAATCTTAATCATTGACGGGTTAATCAATAAGCACAACTTAATCAATATGTCAAATACCCATATCACCCCCCAGCAATTCTCATTTTGGAAATTCAACTGCTATCGGGTGGGATGTCTAACTCGAGACCCTCAAGCATAAAGGTCAGAAGGTGGTCCCAACTGTCGAAGTACAGTCTGGGTAAGCGCGCGCAAATCATTAAAGAAGGTTTGGCGCTTCGGTAAGTGCGCTCGTAGCAACTGGTACTTGTTATCGAGCAACTCCTGCAGGGTGTGGAAGAGCAGCGAGAGGATGTTGATGGTCCGGAGCAAGGAAGAAAGATGCTGCTTGTCATGGCCAAAATTGTGTTCGAGATGGTAGCCCTTGGTCTTGAGAGTGTTGTTGTTCTCATTCTCAACTTTCCAACGAGTCCGCCCGGCCCGAACCACCTCGGCTACATTCTCATCGCTGAGAGGATAATTCGTGGCCAAGGAGTTGTGATAGGTTACCTGGCCATCAGCGGTGGTGACAGTAAGTTCGCACCAGTTAACCAACAGCGCCTCATCGCTATCTTTGAGGGGGACTCCGTTGAGATAGCGGTAGGTATAGGTTTTCTCGACTTTACCAGTCCACTTCTTGGTCGTGAGGGTCGGGAGTTCGATGCCCTCTAGGTGTTCATAGAGGGTAGTATGAGACTCGGGGCGACAGACGACGATGAAGTTAAGTTGCTGCTCTAAAAACTGCTGACACAACGGTTGGTGGCAATAGA
The DNA here is from genome assembly GCA_016745315.1 of Arthrospira sp. PCC 9108. Classification (GTDB taxonomy): domain Bacteria; phylum Cyanobacteriota; class Cyanobacteriia; order Cyanobacteriales; family Microcoleaceae; genus Limnospira; species Limnospira platensis. The sequence continues at coordinate 5,690,992 of CP066886.1, read as the reverse complement.
GGTCATCCCCTCAAACCGTGACATTCAAAGCCCTCAAGCATTGTTCTTGCCTCGATAGCCAGCGTTTGGCGGCGGCATTCTCACAGTCTTGCTTATCATGACCATCTTGGGGCACGATAAATTCGGGGACTAAGGGAATCACATGATTCTGTCCCGGACAGACGATGACTGGAGTGACAACACTATGGAAGTAATGGGTTTTTCCTGACTTCTGGGTGCGCGTTGAACAGTGGGGACAGTGAATTTGGTCGGAACTGAAGTATTCGGTGCCATCCAACGCGACTAATAGACTGTCCCCTAGGCAACGGAAGTCTTCTAACTGCCCCTGGGCTTCCAAGACTTGTAGGATATCCTCAAACACTGGAAACAGGTGCTCTGGGGACACGGCATCTAATAAGTCCCGAATCTGGTTATCACAGGGAATTCGATGAACTCCAAACAGACTTTGGGCATTGCTCTTGCCTTTACTCCCCTCCATCAGACGTTGATAAGCCAGAAACGACGGAGTTTGAGTAAAAAACACACTAAACGCACTTAAAGCGGCATCCTCCATTCCATAGCGGCGATTTTTACCCCGGCGCTTGTCCGGTAGCGATGACAAGCACTGGCGGAAAGAACCGACTAGAGTCTCAAAGCCACCTGGCTTTTTCAACGGCTCTGGCGCTCCTGGGTTTCTTGGATGTCATTACGATACAGGGATGCTGGGGACTTGAACAGGTTTTCGCCAAAATGAGAATTGCTGATCACCCCCATAACCGGACGCTGATAGGGTAGTTCCCTTGTGATACCCGTCAATGGCAAGTCTATCGGTTCGTTCCTCACCATTGACTGCTATCACATCGGTCACTCCCTTTGAGTGCTTGTCCCGGTTATGGGGGGAGGGTATGATTCAAAGCCAACACGATCGCCTATCCGGTTATCTATGGGTCCAATTGATAATCTCCGGTGAGGGAAACTAAAAGTGCGATCGCAAAACCTGAACTATCATCTACCGGAACCAACCCGATACCCCCCAAACAACTTTTCAACTGGAGGCAATTACCGGGATGGGAATCGATACCCACATAATTCTCAGCAAGTCTCCAATCTTTGATGGTAATCATCACCTCCAACAGTCACTACCAACATAATCGCCTTACCCAAAAATCTTAGTCGTAGGTTGTAGGTAAAGCGATCGGTTAGGGGTAATATCCGTTATGGGTAATATCTGGACATGATAGGGTGAGCATTCATATAAACCCGTAATTAGACTGTTGCAGTTAGACTGTTAGCATTTAAGCTAATGAAAAAATTGACATTTAATTAGACTGTTGCAGTTAGACTGTTAGCCCAAAATACATAGACACCCCCTACAGTCAGAAACCATAGGGGGTCATTAAGTTATTGAGTTAGCTGTTAGGCTGTTAGGGTTTACGCCAACCATCCATCATCGTCAATATCATCTCTGTTGATTTAGTTAGGTGGTAAACGCGTATCATGGTCATATATTTTTGGGCAGATTATACTATCTAACGAATATTTCAAAAACTCAAATAATATGTCGAAATTTTTATTTTTTTAATCTAGCTTAGACTCCATTATTTTATTGCCTATAAATGAAGAAATTACCAAATAAACAATAATAATTATCAATAATATAACCTCTATTATAATTAGATTAATTGTATTAATCTCCAAAAATAAATGGTAAACCACTTAATCCTCTCTAAGGGGTCAAATACTGCGTCAAAATTGCTATATGGCGGCTCGGCAATGATTTGATATTGATTAAGCCAAATAATATATCGTTTAACCATCATATTCTGTTGGACATCATTGTATGCGTAAAATTTTAACCATCCCGCGATTTTCCAATCAACAGGAATTTGGTCCGCCTCAAATAATATCCTCACAAATTGGCTACCTGATATATCTGGAAATTTCTGACTACCATGTTTTGAATCATCCTCTTTGATGAAATATTGGTGATAAACTCAAAACCAATGAGTCTCAGATATATCATAGTTGTTAGGCATTATCTAATCTGTTTGATTACATGATCGTTAGCTGTATCGCACCATAAATCACCAACCCTTAAACCTGTAGGGCTTGTCGGTAAATTACTGAAATTAATTCTATGCCCTCTTATATTTCCATTAACATCTAATCTTGTTTGTGCTACTGTGGTTCCGATACCGACGACGTCAGCAATACTGACGGAGCCAAAGTCATCGATGCGTATGGGTTCGGAGCAAGCGGTTCAAAATGATATTGAGCCTAATCCATTTAGTCTAACAATTGGGTAGATGTACAAGTTGGGCAGGTAGGCATGGAAATTGAACCCGAGTCGGTTTTTACACCTCTATCATTAATATTAGGCACTACCCCCGGTAATTGCCTCCAGTTGAAAAGTTGTTGAGGGGTATCGGGTTGGTTCCGGTAGATGATAGTTTAGATTTGGCGATCGCACTTTTAATATCAGCCAGATGATAGCCCATAGTTTCCCCTCACCGGAGATTATGAATCAGACCCATAGATAACCGGATAGGCGATCGCCATACTTTCATAATCTGATACTGAAAGGCGGTCTGATATCTTTGTACGTTGATTCCCTAGCGGGTTCCCCCCCACCTACGGCTATCGTGTTGGCTTTGAAACATACCCTCCCCCCATAACCGGGAAAAGCACTCAAAGGGAAGTGACCGACGTGATAGCAGTCAATGGTGACGAACGAACCGATAGGCTTGCCATTGACAGGTATCACAAGGGAACTACCCTATCAGCGTCGGGTTTAGGGAGTGATATGGGTATTTGACAGATTGATTAAGTTGTGCTTGTTGACTGAGTAATCATCCTATTGACAGAATTATTTTCCTGTGCTAGGACTAGATTGTGAGTAATATCTGAGTAATTAGGTGCGACTATCGGGTTAAGTGAATCCCGGTTATCGCTGCTAGGATAAGGATTTCCCGAAAATGGGCGATACTGGACTTGAACCAGTGACATCCTGCTTGTAAGGCAGGCGCTCTACCACTGAGCTAATCGCCCTTTTGCATTCGATGTTTTCTATTGTAGCAGCAATCGCTAAAATAGGGAAGCTATTTTTGAAAAAAATTTTTGTGCTATGCCTTCTGGCAAAACCCACGATCGCATAACACTCTGGAGCTTGCCACTGGTGGCGGGTTTGACCTTTGGACAAACTCGCAGCAGCCATCTAACCCTCCTAGTATCTGCCAGTTTTCTATTTAGTGGCCTGATGTTTGGGCCAGATTTAGATCTAAACTCGCGACAGTTTCAACGTTGGGGGTGGTTCCGTTGGCTATGGGTTCCCTATCAAAAGAGTTTGCACCATCGCTCGTTTCTGTCCCACGGGCCTTTTATTGGCACTGCCTTACGGGTTCTGTACTTGTTCACCTGGCTAGGCGGTTTTGGTGTGATTACGACTATGGCGATCGAGTTTCTGTTTTCGGTAGAGTGGACGATATCAAGTTTAGCAGGGGAACTATGGCAATTTCTGGTAAACCACTCTCTGGAATGGATCGCTATCTTCTGCGGTTTAGAACTCGGTGCTATGAGCCACTATCTATCTGATTGGGGATCATCTATTTATAAACGCCTGCAAAGCCAAGGGGTATATGGACTGATACCACCATCAGTCCTAGTCAAAAAACCGAAAAATACCACCTCCCGGCGGTCTCGCTCCAATTCCTCGTCAACTTCCCCAAAATCCTCGTCAACTTCCCCAAAAAAAAGCAGTCGTCGTTCTAGAAATTCCTCGACTGTGGGGAACTCCCGCAAACGATAGTATATATCCTAACTGTTAGGAGCGATGCTATACGGTAGGATTTTATCGGTTAATCAAATTCGTACAATCAACCCTAAATCAATATGTCTGATTCTAGTCATAATCAACCCGAAAACGACACGCTAAATGCCTTACAAGAACTAATTGATGTGGTGGCTAAATTACGATCGCCTGATGGTGGGTGTCCTTGGGATTTGGCTCAAACGCCCCAAAGTTTAACCCCTTATATTCTCGAAGAAGCCTATGAGGTAGTCGATGCCATTGCTACGGGAGACCCAAAAGCGATCGCTGATGAATTAGGAGATTTATTGTTGCAAGTAGTTCTACAAGCTCAAATTGCCAGCGAATCTCAGCAATTTTCCCTGGCTGATGTGGCGGCTGGTATTACGGAAAAACTCATCCGCAGACATCCCCACGTTTTCGCCGATGTGAAGGTTGATAGTGTCGAGGAAGTACACGAAAACTGGGAAGCTATTAAGGATAAAGAAGCGGCAAATCATCAAGATTCCCAGTCTTTAAGTGCTAAATTAAACCGTTATTCCCGACAACTTCCGCCTCTGATAGCAGCTATGAAATTATCTAAAAAAACTGCTGCTGTTGGCTTTGAGTGGGATAATGTTGATGGGGTTTGGGATAAGTTTCATGAGGAAGTGGCGGAATTTGAAGAAGCCTTACGCTACGAAGATAAAGCACAACAACAAGCGGAATTAGGAGATATTTTATTTGTGTTGGTCAATTTAGCCCGCTGGTATGATATCGACCCTCATGAAGCGCTACGGGAGACTAATCATAGGTTTATTCGCCGATTTTCTATGGTAGAGGCTGCTTGCGATCGCCCTTTAGCAGACTACACCCTAGCTCAATTAGATGTCTTATGGGATAGGGCTAAAGCTATCATTAAGGAACAGGGGAATTAAGGGATTGATAAAAGGCGATCGCACATCCTCCATAGACTTTTTGGCGGACGATCGCTAAACCGGAAACCTCTACCATTTCTCGTTTTGGGTCATGTTCAGCAATTAACTCTCCCCCGGCGGCGAGTAGGGAATATTTGGCGATCGCTTCTAGGACAGGTTCATATAAATTGGCTGTATATGGTGGGTCAAAATAAATGCGATCGAACTCCTCGGCGGCTAAGGATTTTAGCCGTTTAACCACATCTCCCCGTAGGACGCGAAACTGTTGTTCTGGTGTAGCTACTTGCTGCCAATTTTGCTTAATAATTTGACAAGCTGGCCCGGACTGTTCGATCGCCACTGCGATCGCCGCCCCACGACATAGAGCCTCTGCCCCATTGACCCACTACCAGCACAAAGATCCAGCCAACGACATCCAGTAATGTCCTGCCAAATATTAAACACGGCTTCCCTGACCCGTGAGGGAGTAGGTCGGGTATTTTGTCCGGGGAGGGTTTTTAGTTGGCGATTACCATAAATTCTCAAGGCCATTTGTGAACACTATCCCATCTAAGTAATTACCTTTTGAGAAGAGTTCACCAACTGCACAAAATTAGATAATAATTGCAGTCCGGCGAGTGAGGATTTTTCGGGGTGGAATTGTACCGCCATCACATTTTGGTAAGCGATCGCAGCAGTCACGGTTTGGCTTCCGTGGGTGATAGTGGCGGCGGTAATCGTCGAATCAGCCGGATCGACATAATAAGAATGCACAAAATACACCCAGGGATTATCTCCCAAATTATCCCAAAGACTGACTGATGGTTGAGTAAATGTTAGTTGATTCCAACCCATGTGAGGAATAGTCAGTCCGGGTTCTGATTTAAACCGTCGCACTTTACCCGGAAAAATCCCTAACCCTGCTTCTTCCCCTTCTTCCCCGGACTCGAACAAAATTTGCAACCCTAAACAAATCCCCAAAAATGGCACACCGTCAGCAATTACCTGTTTAATGGGTTCGATGAGATTACGCGATCGCAGATGTTGCACCGCCGGGTCAAAGGCTCCTACTCCTGGTAAAAGCACACCATCAGCCGCATTGATTACCTTTGGATCATCGGTAATTTCTGGGGTTCCTCCTGCATTTTCCAAGCCCTTACAGACCGAGTGCAGATTACCCATATCATAGTCAATTACTGCGATTCTCGCCATCTATATCCCTCAAGCCACCATTTGACATTATCTCATATTTACGGACAATTTGGGAACATTTGGGAGTTGATGATTATTGAAATTATTAATTGATGGCTCCGTTTTCGGTTGGCTGTTGACTGTTCAAATCCAAGATTAAGGCTTGATTATAGGCATCACGAGCTTCTTCGGAACGGTTTAAACCCTCTAAAGCTAATCCCCTTTGATGCCACACTTCCCGGTCTTTGGGGTCAGCATTTAGGGCTTTATTTAGGGCTATTAATGCCTGTTCATAACGGCCTAAATGATTTAAAGCTATCCCCGTATCTAACCAGCCATTTAGTTGATTGGGGTTAATGGCGATCGCCTTTTCCGCCGCCTCTAATGCTTGTTGATATTCCCCTAAATTCCGCCAGGCTACACTTTTTTCTATCCAAGACCAATAGGCGCGGGGATTAATTGCTAAAGCGCGATCGCTTGCTTGTATAGCATCAGCATAACGACCCAAACCCCGCAACACCCAAGCGCGACTTTCCCAGGCTAAATGGGAGTTAGAATTGATTACTAAAGCGCGATCGCAACTCATTAGGGCTTCCGGCATTTGGTCTAAGATACGCAACACCCGACAACGATAAAGGTGGGCATCAAAATGGTGAGAATTTTCGGCAATGGCTTTATCATAAGCACTTAAAGCCTGTTCATAATCACCTTTATCTCGCGATATTTCTCCCTGATTAAACCAGTCAGTAGGTGTGTGGTTAGATATAGCCGATTTATGTAATCTCTCTAGAGCCCGTTGATAATTCCTAGCGATTATGGTATTATTAGGGTTAATACTGAGGGCGCGACTGTAGGATTGTAGTGCTTCCTGGTGGTGTGATAATTTCTCTAAAGCATAACCTCGATTATTCCATACCCACTCGGAATTACTATCAATTTCTATAGCGCGATCGCAGGATTTTAAAGCATCCTGAAACTGGTGTAAGTTATTCAAAGACCAGCAGCGACCATTCCAACTATGGACATAATTGGGATGAATCGCAATAGACTTGTTATAAGATTCTAAGGCTTCCCGATATCGCCCTAATTGATTTAAAATGTTGCCTCGTTGATGCCAGGAATGATATGACTGAGGGTTAATCGCGATCGCCGCGTCGCAACTTCTTAGGGCTTGATCATACTGTTCTAAATGATATAATGCTGAACAGCGACCCTCTAGGGCTTGCAGATAATTCGGGTTAATATCCAAAGCCATATTATAGGCAGATAAGGCTTTATCGTATTGTTCTACACCCAAAAAACTCTGAGCTTTATGGCGTAATTTGACCGCCTGTGACCAGGGAAAACTAGCTGTGAAATTTTCGGATGGGCGATTAACTTTTGATGATTTATAATTGCTAAAATCTCGCGCCTCTTCCATAGCCATATTGCCCACTAGCACCATAAAAAATAGCGCCCCTATGGGTTTAAGTTGAGAGATAACTACATCCCTTGAATTTTTCGTGCTAGTCAAAGCTGCTAAGGCTTGAGAGGCATTTTTAAACCGTCTTTTGGTGCTAGGTTCTACCAGCCTTTCTAACCATGCCAAAAAACGGCGATCGCCACCTTTTACTAGATGTCTAAATTGGAAACAATAGTTATCATCAATAAGCTGACCAATATGGGCGGGCTGAGTCCCTGTTAGCAGACAAATTAGGGTAGCCCCCAAACTGTAGAGGTCGGAAGATTCTGTTAAGGGTCGGTTAAAGAGTTCCTCCGGTGGCATAAACCCCGGTGTTCCGGCGGCGATACTACTGGTGGCGGTATCTTTTCCACCTACTTTAGCAAAGCCAAAATCCACTAGATAAGCATTGAGGCGATCGTCTACTAGAATGTTACCTGGCTTAATATCACGGTGAATAATTGGCGGATTATGCTGTTGTAAATATACCAGAATCCCTAAGATAGAAATAGCAATTTGCCTAATCTGTTCTGGGGTGAAGCGTTGACCAGACTCTAGGGAAGGTGCCTTTTTGTACTCCTGCACCAAACAGAAGCCAGCCGGAGTCTCAAAGGATGTCAGATAGCGCGGTATACGGGGATGTCTAATCTGCTGTAACATCTCGATTTCCCGTTCATGGGCTTTTAATCCTGCCCAACTCGCCCCAGTAAAGGCAAAGCGAAATTCTTTGATTGTCACTGGTTGATTAGTTTTGGCATAGGTTGCCAGGTAGGTTATCCGCCCCCCTTCTGGGTTACATCCCAATTGCCTAATGGTGTGATAACCTTGATGTTGGAAGTCTGGAAGGTTGCTCATGGCTGGCTAGGATTGCTTACAATATACCCCATTATATCACCCACTATCGGGATTATACCGGAAATTTACCAGAATGTCAAATATATTGTAATTATTAGGTTGATTGATTGAGTAATTGTTGAAAGTGGGAATATAAATCTTTAGCCAAGGCTTTAGGATTCCATAAAGGGGCTAAATTATCAGGGTTTTTAGATGCCATTAACTGTTCGCGAATTGATTGTCTAAGTTCCGGTTCACGACCCAAACGGATAGCCCAATTTTGATAGTCTTCCCAGGAGTCGGCTATCCCCATTTCTACACCTACTGCTTTTAAGAAAGAATAACCCATGCGGGATAAAAATTGTGAGCCTCGGCGAGTGACTAGGGGAGTATTAAACCAGAGGGCTTCCAAACTATGAGTACCACCATTGTAGGGGTAGGAATCCAATAGCACATCTGCCAATATATAGATTTTCCGGTGTTCTTCTTCGGTCGCAAATCGACTTATTTGTTTAATGCGATGTTGACCGACACCGATCGCCTTACAAGCGGCCGCATAGGTTTCACGAATTATCTGGGTATCTCCTAATGCTTTGTGAACTAAAATACTATCGGGAACTTGTTTAAGGATATTGACCTGGGCTTTCACTAAATCAGGGTTAAATTTACGTCCCGGTGCTACACACAAATAAACCACCTGGTCGCGACTAATACGGTAGGCTTGTCTGAGGAGGTTTTGATCTGCTGATACTCTCTTGAAGCCAGAGACGGCCATAAATGTCTGAGGCATCCTAATTAATTTTTCAGTATAATAAGATTCTCGCCCTGGGGGATGGGTATAATGGTCGCCAATAAAATAGTTATCGGCGGAAATTTGAGGGCTATCAAAACCTAGCCAAGATATACAAAAGCGAGCAGGTTGGTGGGCTAAAATTTCGGTATTAATTTGGACACTGAGAGAGTCTAAGTCTAGGAGAATATCGATTTGGTCTTGGCGAATAGCGTTCACAATTTCTTGGGGGTTGGGGAGTCCCTGGGGGAAATTTTGGGGGGCAAAAACTTTGTGAGCAACTTGTTCAAATGCTGGAGTTTGGTTATCTCGGGTAGGCCGATCGCTCCAATATAGATAAATTTCTGTATTCAGGGCGGCTAATTCTTTAATGACATCGGCACTACACCAGCCGACGGAATGACGACAAAAGTTTTTAGAAAGAATCCCAATTTTCACGGTTTTGGGGCTGGGGATATTGCCAAATCCTTTAGTGGTTTGAATAGTGGTGGGTGTGGAAGTAGGAGATATTAGGCTAACATAGCGATCGCTAATTAATCGTTGTAGCTTATAATTCTTTTCTAAATCATCCCGCAGATAGGGCAGGGCGAATAATAGGTTAGCATAAAGGGATTTAATCTCTACTGGTTTGGTGTGAGCTAGTAAAGCCGGGACTTGTGATTCTAGCTGCAAAAATCTTGGTAAAGCCACGGCATTTAAACCGGAAACCTGATAGATACTAACGGCATAAATAGCGGTCATAATCGGATCGATACTACCACAATTTTTGAGGTAGCTTTCTACGGCATTCCGGGCGGAGGCGAGGTCGGAGGAGTCGCGATATATGCCACAGATATTTTGATAGGCGGCGATAAAATTGGGTTTTAATTCGATCGCCTTTTCTAAGAAGGGGATAGCTTCTTTCGGCTGGCCTTGATGTCTATGAATTATACCGATTTGACAGTAGGCTTCTGCCAGATTGGGGTCAGCGACAATAGCCTGTTTCCACAGGGCGATCGCCTCTTCTAATTTACCCTCATTGACGAGTTGATTTCCCTGGTTATAAAGATGAATTGCGCCCCCGGTAGAGGAATTAATTTGATGAGCCTTTTGTTCAACTATTAAGGCTTCCGACTCTCGCCCCAGTTGTCGCAAAGCACGAGCGAGGTTAACATAAACTGCGGTTAAGTCTGGCTTGAGGGCGATCGCCTTTTGATAGCTGGCGATCGCCGATTCCAATTGTCCTTGTTTATAGAACATACTACCCAAATTAGCATGGGCTTGGGGTAAATTCGGGTCAAATTCTAAAGCCTTGGCATAGTATCGGATCGCCTCTTGAATTTGACCCCGACCCTGAGACACATTACCCATAGTCACATAAACCGGAGGCCAGTTAGGTTTCAATTCTAACGCCTTTTGACAGGCGGCGATCGCCTGATCATAGTCTCCCTGAAGATAACAAGTCTCAGCCTGGTGCAAGAATACTTCAGGACTAGGGTTAGATGGGGAGTTAGAAACAGAAGGTAACTGGGAAGACATCTGATAAGATCTCGTTTGATGGGTAAAAATGGGTTCAGTTGATTCTGAGATACCCTATTTTTCTATCATAGCCTGTTGATACTGACAACAGTACAGGGGGGGGATTTTGATCAATTGCTCAGATCTATCCTTGATCCTGATAGAGGTCATCGACTCTTGTATACACAAAATGAGCCAATTGAGACTACAATAGTATTATATGAACCTTTAACTGCTATAGACTCAGCCAGTCTTAAATACGAAGGAGGTGTTATTACAGATAAGCCAACAGTTAACGATGAATCTAACAATGAATCATTAATAGATAAAGCTAACGCTGAAGGAAATCATGCAGTTTATCAAGCAGCATTAGTCAGCCTAGTATGGGGATTAGCCGGATTAAATCGAGACTCCAATTCCGATAAATATGAGGAAAGCAAATCGAAAATGCACGTCAACATTGACCCTCTCAAAGAATCTTAAAGCTATCTCAAAATCAACAAAAGAGGGATATAGCCTGGCTATACCCCTCCTTTTCATGGTCAGATAATTGACCAACTTCTTAACGTCTGGCATTCATTAAATTAGTATTGAATAAATTGGCATCATCCAAATTAGCGCCCGCTAAGTCTGATGCAGTCAAATCAGCCCCACTTAGATTAGTTCCTGTTAAATCAGTATCCCGCAAATTAACACCAATGATATCAAAGCCATATAGGCTTCCTTCTTGAAGACGCACCAAACCCAAACTAACTACAGACTGACGAACATTTTGAAGATTCGCCCCAGTTAAATCAGCACTTTCCAAATTCGCACCAACTAGATTTGCACCTCTGAGGTTCGCATCAGTCAGGTCAGCAATCACCATCCCCGCTAGGGTTAGATTAGCATTCCTCAAGTTAGTACGGGTTAAGTCTGCGCCGTGAAGTTTAGCTGCAATCAGGCTAGTATCTGTTAAGTTAGCCTCAACCAGGATAGCCCGGTTGAAGTTAGCCTCATTCAAATTAGCACCAGTAAGATCAGCACCACTGAGATCAGCCCTTCTCAGGTTAGCACCACTAAGGTCTAATCCTTGTAACTGTGCCCCGGTAAGATCACATCCCTCACAGCTTTTAGTCTCCAGCAACTGCTTCAGGTGGGCGGGGTTTTCTGCACGAACTGCAGTAGCGATACCAATGGTAACAAGTAATGTTGCGGTTGCGTAAGCTAATAATTTCATCCCACACCCTCCTCGACTCTCGATACTATTACTATGACTGATTTTGAGCCCGAAAGAAATGAGTAAAATCTCACCGTAAGCTGATCGATATCACAGTCAGGATCTAAAATAGATGCTGCGATCGCATTTTCTACCTAAACAACAACGGCCCTAACCACGTCAGCTAGGCGGTTAGCGCTATCAACCACTGCCAAGGACCCAGCCGCCTCAGCCATCCGATTGAGTTCTGTAGAGTCACCCAATAGATACAAAACTTTACCTTGGAGTTCTTCTGGTGTCAAGTCCTGCTGTTGAATTAATACCGCCGCCCCTTGTTTAGCAAAAACCTTGGCGTTAAAAGTTTGGTGGTCTTCGGCGGCGTAGGGATAGGGAATGAGAATAGCGGGGGTTTTAGTAATGGCCAATTCTGTTAAAGTTCCCGCCCCGGCGCGACTAACTGCGAAAGTAGCGCGTTTGAGCAAGGCTCCCATGTGATCATAAAAAGGCATAGCAATATAGTGGGGATGCTGGAGGCTGTCAGCGTCGGGGTCGAGATTTCCGGTAAGGTGAACGATCCAAACACCTGCATCTAACCAAGCTGGTGCGGCGGCTCTGACTAAGCGATTGACGGCTACAGCGCCCTGAGAACCTCCTAACACTACGACGAGCGGCGCATGGTCAGGAATAGGGAATTCTAAGGGCTCTGACTCGTTGGTAAAGGCTGCGCGTACAGGAGTACCCACAACGGTAGTTTTGGCTTTGGGAAGATATCTAGCGGCTTCTGCGAAGCCGATCGCCACCTGGGTACAGCGAGGGGCTAACCAGCGGGTGACTTTACCGGGAAGGGCGTTAGACTCATGGAGAATGACGGGTAAACCGAGGGAACGAGCTGCTAAAATGGCGGGGGCGGCAATATAACCCCCTGTAGTGAATACGCCTTGAAAATTGCCCTGTTTGAGGAGGTGGCGGGCTTTGAGGATAGCGGTGGCTAGACGAGTCCCGGTCATGAGAGTTCCTAAGCCGGGTTTTCCCTGAAATCCACCCACGGCGATAGAATGGATAGGGTACTTTTGGGGAACTAGCTGGGTTTCCAGGCGGTCTGGAACTCCTAGCCATTCGATATGATAATCACTAAGACTATCGGCGGTGGCGATCGCCGGAAACAGATGCCCTCCAGTACCACTGGCTGCAACTAATAATCGCGTGGGTGTCTCGGTCAAGGCTGCTTTTCCTTTGGATACTCAATCAATAATTTCGCTACAATCAAAACACTGGAAGAATCAGAGGGGGTGTTCCCAACGGAAATCCCTAGCTCCTGATTACTTTACCACTCTGACGCACAACTGACAACTATACTTATGACCCGCCTTGTGATTTTTCCGTTGCGCTACCCGGCTTTTTCCCCAGTTTTATCAGCCATTCTGACAATTGCTCTCTGGTGCGGTTTAGGCTGGGGGAGCGATCGCGCTTGGGCATCCGAACCAGACACCGCCCCACCGGAACTGAAAATGCTGCTAGAAAATATTGAGACTGAAGCTAATCGCCAAAATCTGGAAGCGTTGATGAGGTTTTATGCTCCAGATTTTGAAAATACTGATGGTTTAAATCATGATACTTTAAAACGGGGTTTAAGGCATTTTTGGGAACAATACTACTCTCTTAATTATCGCACGACTTTGCAGGATTGGGAACGAGATGGAAATGCGATTATTGCGACAACGGTTACGGAAATTGAAGGGGTGAAACGCTTTCCCGATCGCGATGTAATTTTGCGATCGAGGATTACTTCCCAACAGCGCATTGAGAATGATCTGATTATCGCTCAGGAAATTTTAGCGGAACGCAACCAGTTAACTTCTGGTGATGCTCCCCCAACGGTTACATTGAATATTCCTGAACAGGTGTTCACGGGTCGAGAATTCAGCCTTGATGCTATAGTTGAAGAACCCCTGGGTTCGGAATTGTTGATTGGAGGGGCGATCGTCCAACCCGTTAATACTAATGCTTACTTTGAGCCTACACCTGTATCTATTCAGTTTTTAACATCTGGTGGTATTTTCAAAATTGGTCAAGCGCCGATATTACCAGAGGATAACTGGGTTTCTACTATTCTTATGCGTCGTGATGGTATCACCTCCATTACCCAGCGCATGAGAGTTGTCGATTAATCGATATAATAGGGGCGAAAAATTTCTCGCCCCTACTAGGTAAGATAGATCCTGTAGGGGCGGGTTCTCCTATTTCCTCACCTCCCCACAGGAAGATTGATAAACCCGCCCTTCCCAAGGGGGGTATTTGCTAACCTCCCCACAGGAAGATTGATAAACCCGCTTTTTGACCTGTAGGGGCGGGTTCTCCGATTTCCTCACCTCCCAACAGGAAGATTGATAAACCCGCCCTCCCCAAACTGGGTATTTCCTCACCTCACCAGGGGAAGATTGATAAACCCGCCCTTCCCAAGGGGGGTATTTGCTAACCTCCCCACAGGAAGATTGATAAACCCGCTTTTTGACCTGTAGGGGCGGGTTCTCCGAGTTCCTCACCTCCCCACAGTAAGATTGATAAACCCGCCCTTCCTTCCCAAACCGGGTATTTCCTCACCTCACCAGGGGAAGATTGACGGGCTCGCCTTTTGAGGTAAAGCCCTCACCCCAAACCCCTCTCCCATACGGGAGAGGGGCTTTGAAAAGTAGCTCACCAATCCACCAAACCGGGTATTTCCTCACCTCCCCACAGGAAGATTGATAAACCCGCCCTTCCCAAACCGGGTATTTCCTCACCTCACCAGGGGAAGATTGACGGGCTCGCCTTTTGAGGTAAAGCCCTCACCCCAAACCCCTCTCCCATACGGGAGAGGGGCTTTGAAAAGTAGCTCACCAATCCACCAAACCGGGTATTTCCTCACCTCCCCACAGGAAGATTGATAAACCCGCCCTTCCCAAACCGGGTATTTCCTCACCTCCCCACAGGAAGATTGACGGGCTCGCCTTTTGAGGTAAAGCCCTCACCCCAAACCCCTCTCCCATACGGGAGAGGGGCTTTGAAAAGTAGCTCACCAATCCACCAAACCGGGTATTTCCTCACCTCCCCACAGGAAGATTGATAAACCCGCCCTTCCCAAACCGGGTATTTCCTCACCTCCCCACAGGAAGATTGACGGGCTCGCCTTTTGAGGTAAAGCCCTCACCCCAAACCCCTCTCCCATACGGGAGAGGGGCTTTGAAAAGTAGCTCACCAATCCACCGAACCGCTATATTTGCTAACCTCCCCACAGGAAGATTGACGGGCTCGCCTTTTGAGGAGAGGATTAGTAAAAAGTTCCGGTTTTGCGATAGTGAACTGCTGTTACACCTTCATTATTTAACAGTTTGCCGTTTTGGACTTGAGCATAAATAACCCAGTGGTCGCCGCATTCCATGCGGTTTTTTACCTCACATTCTAAATAAGCCAAAGCATCATTTAAAATCAGACATCCGTTAGAGGCTTCTGTGGTTGATAAAGATGCAAATCTATCCTCACCGGGAGCAAACTTTTTCATAAAGTGTTTACGGAGTTGTTTACCTTCGTCCAAAATGTTTAAAACAAAGCGATCGCCTATATGGGTCATCGATTCCATAGCGCGATCGCGAGCCACAGCCACAGTCAATCCTGGGGGGTAAAAGTAGCTTGAGATACCCACGAAGCCAACATCCCACTTACCACCTCTCCACGGCGACAGGAGACCACGCACAGCGAACCCACCAAACGACCTACAGCCTGAGCGGTTCGGTCAGCACTAGCAGACTGGGAAGTAGATTTTAAGGCGCGGCGTTTTTGGTCACGTCGCAACATTTGAGCGAAATCAATAGCAGTTTCTTCGCAGGTTTGTAGGGTGATATCTGTGGGTTTAAACTTGACCCTAATTGGTTCAAAGCCGAATTGATAGCCAGCATCTTTTAACTTATCGGCGATTAAATCTACCGCCTCTCCACTCCAACCAAAGGAACCAAAAACCCCGGCTAATTTATTAGTTGATGCGGTATTGAGGATAATTCCCAAAGCGGTTTGTATTTGTGTGGGAGCGTGACCACCGAGGGTAGGGGAACCGATAATAAATCCATCGGATTTTTCGACGGATGTTTGAATTTCGGTAGATTTAGCGTGTTCACAATTAATCAATTCTACCGCTACTCCCGACCTAGTTAATCCTCTGGCGATCGCATGAGCAATAGAGGCGGTATTCCCGTAAGCAGAAGCATATAGCAACGCCACATTCAAATCCTGAGATTTTTGTTTTTCGCTCCATTGTCGATATAAATTAGTTAATTCATTCATCCCATAGCGCACTAAGGGACCGTGACCCGTGGCATAAAACTCAATGGGTGATAACTCAGCAATTTTATCTAAGATTGACAGAATTTTTTTAGGTTGTGCCGCATGGAGACAGTCATAATAAAAACGGCGGTCTTCGCTGTAGACTGACCAGCCTTCATCAAATACTTGATCGCCGCAAACATGGGCACCAAAAAACTTATCTGTAAACAGGATTTGACTACAGGGGTCATAGGTCAATAAACCATCAGGCCATCGGGGAGTTGGTGCAGTGATTAATTGCAGTTCATGTCCGCGACCCAGGTCTAATTTTTCCTCACTTTTAACTGTTAAAATATTTAAGGTTAATTCTGGGAAAAATTCCCGCAGCGCCAAGGTAGCGGGGTTAGAACACACCCAAGTAATTTGGGGAGCCTTTTCTAACAAGGCTTTAATTGTCGCGCCTCGGTTAGCGTTAAAATGCCCTAAAATCACATATTTGAGGTTGTTAAAATCTAAGCGGTCTTCCAGGGATTTAAGATAGTTGGCGGTAAAAGATTCTCCGGGAGGGTCGATAATCGCCACTTGGTCAGCTTCGATTAGATAACTATTAGCTGTCGTCCCCCGTTGTAGGGAATATTCCACCTCAAACTTGAGTCTATCCCAAGTGCGCGATCGCAAAACCTTGGTATCATTACCAATCAAGAAAACTTGAACATCACGAGCTTTTGAATTATACATTTGTTAAAATGGATATAGTGAACATAGAAACCCAAAAAAGGCGGGTGATTTGGCAATATTTTTGATATCAATCAACCCGCCATCAAGGAATTTTTTAGTAGTGATTTCCGACCTTGCGATGATGAACGGCTGGTAAAGCATCAGGGTTACTAACGCGACCGCCATCAATAGTGGCATAAACAATCCAATGATCGGTTAATTCCATGCGACTAGCTACCCGACATTCCAGATAAGCCAGAGCATCATTTAAAATCGGACTGCCATTATTAGCGGCTTGAGTTTTCACGCCTTCAAAACGGTCAGCACCAGGGGGAAAACGCTTGAGAAAATGCTTCATCAAGGCTTGATAATTGTTCTCCTCCAAGACATTGAGAACAAAGGTATCACCGACCTGCATTAAGGCTTCGATCGCCCTATCTTTGGCAACTGCAATAGTTACTCCCAGAGGTTCAAAACTCGCCTGAGACACCCAGGAAGCCAACATAGCGCTACTCACTTCCCCTTTAGTAGCGGTGATAATATACAACCCGCCACTAATGCGACCCAAGGCTTTATCGACATCGCTATCTAGGGATTTCATCTGCTTAATAGCCTTATCCCGACTGAGTAACTGTCCCATATCGGTTCCGGCTTCATCACAGAGTTTATAGGTGTTTTCGGTGGGGGTTTCGGTAATCCGAATTGAGGGAAAAGCGGGTTTAAGTCCGGCGGCTTTAAACTTGACTTCCAGGGGGTAAACGGACAAATTATTATCGCTACCAGATTCGTACAAACCAAAGGTTTGCTTTTTGTTGGTAGATGCTAAAATGGTGCTGATGGCTTGTTCGGCAAGTTCTGCATCTTCACCAGACACCGGAGGCATTCCGATAACTAATCCGGTAGCCATACTAGCTAACTCGCGGATTTCCTGGTTATCAGCCGATCGCAGATCCATCATTTCGACAGCGACACCAGTTTTAGTAATCCCGTGGGCGATCGCTTGGGAAAGACGATCGCTATAACCGAAATCGGAATAGTAAAATACCGCCGCCGTGGTTTCGGCTTTGGACTGTTCCTGACTCCATTTTTGATAGCGATCGGTCAATTCCTTAACGTTATGGCGCAGCAGGGGGCCGTGTCCGGTGGCGATGGTGGTAATAGTTCCTAGTTGCTTCATACGCTTAATGGCGCTGAGAACAGACCGGGCGTTAGGAGCCATCAAACATTCGTAGTAGAATCGATAATCAGCCTCAATGTCGGCGAGGTTTGAGTCGTAGGTGAGATCGGAACAGTAGTGCATTCCGAAAGCGTCACAGGTAAAGAGAGTTTCGGTTTGGCGATCGTAGGTGAAAATGGTATCAGGCCAGTGTAGGTTAGGGGCGGAAACGAATTCCAGCACATGACCGTTACCGAGGTCTAATGTATCACCGTTTTTAACTTGTTGAGACTTAAAGGGCTGGTGAACTAGGTTTTCTAAAAATTGAATGGCAACTTTTGCGCCGACGACGGTAATTTGGGGCGCAAGTTGCAGAATATCGGCCACTAAACCGCTGTGGTCGGGTTCTGTGTGGCTAATAATCAGATAATCAATGGCGGCGGGGTCGATTAATCCTTGGAGAGTGTCTAGGTATAGTTGCCGAAATTTGGCGTGGGATGTATCTACTAAGGCGGTTTTGTCGCCACGAATGATAAATGAGTTATAGGTTGTGCCGTTTTGCAGACCAAATTCGATATCAAAGCGATCGCGGTCCCAATCAAGCGATCGAATTGTGGTGGTGTCTGTAGTAACTTCTGCTACCTCAACGGTCAACCGACCTGCTTTAACCCGGTCAGTGAGGGCTACCATGTATGACCTCCCAAAATTTAGCTATCTAATAGTGTGCAAGTTTACAGATATTCTGACACGGATACCGAATCTGTGGGGGTTTGAAAAACCTATCAATGGGTTAAGACCCACAAAACCGAATAGGGAACTCTCTGGGCTTTTCTGATGATTGTTAGATTTGGAAAAGTGGCGATCGCACCTGAGATGATGGTATAGGTGAATATGCTCAAGAAATCTTAACGCCACTGGAATTAACGTAAGTGTCGCCAGTTGGGGATAAGTGAAATAATTATCACCCTATCACCAATGGGAAATCGCCCCAAGTCTGTGCTGATTAATATTATGCCAACCTGATGAATTGCGATTAACAATAAGATAATAATGCGATTACCCAATTGCTATAATCAAACTGTCCCCTAATCTTTGGTCGATACTATGCAGCTAACTTCTCCGATCTATCCACCTTTGGAAAATGGCGATCGCCTCAGCTATCGAGAATTTGAGCGACGTTACGCCGCCATGACTACAGATCAGAAAGCCGAATTAATTGAAGGAGTCGTATATATGGCATCACCCCTGCGGTTTACCACCCATGCAGAACCCCACGGTCGTCTCATCACCTGGTTGGGCGTTTACCAAGCCGCTACCCCCTCCACAGCAATGGGGATTGAACCCACGGTTCGCCTCGACTCGGACAACGAATTTCAACCTGATGGAGTTTTGTTGATTCCGGGGGGAAGTTCTCAACTCACCTCATACGGCTACATTCAAGGCGCGCCGGAATTGGTGGTAGAAATTGCGGCTAGTAGTGCGGCGATCGATTTAGGGGATAAAAAACGGGTTTATCGGCGCAATGGGGTACAAGAATATCTAGTTTGGCAAATCTTCGACCAAAAACTAGATTGGTTTTATTTAGAGGAGGGAGTTTATCAGTCTCTTTCTCCCAATGATGAGGGGATTTTGTGCAGTGGCGTGTTTCCCGGTTTATGGTTGAACGCAACGCAACTATTACAAAATAATCTCGCGGCGGTTTTGGCCACCCTACAAACCGGACTGTCATCCCCAGAACATCAAGCCTTTATTCAACCGGATTAAAACAGAGGTTAGAAATGAATATCTCGTTAAGTGCAGAAATTGAGCTTTCTGGAAAGTCTGGTAGAAAGCGGTAAGTATCCTTCCGCTGAAGATGCGATCGCCACAGGTATTAGGCTGTTAAATGATAAGCCTCTGATGGCATCTACAAAAATTAAATACTCATCAACAGTTTAGCCATTGTTTTAGCCATCGGCATTTGTGTCAATTCCTCAATCCAATACCATTGACCGTTAGGGTTGCATTCTAAAAAGTAGTATTCCCCTTCAGGAGTAAGAATCATATCGAAAGTTGAGAATACCAAAGAATAATGACGGTTAAAAGCCAAAAGTTTCTGCGCTATCTCAACGGGTAAATCGTAAACAGTGTGTTTAATCTGGTAACTATCTATTGCCCGCCAGTCAGACTTGGTTTTTTCAATTTCCTGAGAATGAATTGCGGCGGTAAAAACTTCTTCTCCGATAATTGTCACCCTTAACTCTATGGATTTATCGATGTATTGTTGTAAAAAAGTGGGAGCAAAACTTATGGTTTTCGCAAATTGAAGAAACTGCTCCTTATCGATACGTTTAGCAAAGCAGTGCCATGCCTCAGTTTGATTCACCACAAAACCGGAAAAATGAAATGTTTTTACCAGTAAATCCCATTGACAATTCTCCCCAAATTCTCTGGCAACTTCGGGATTGTTAGTAATTAAAGTTTTGGGAACTTTTAATCCTAATTTTAGTGCCAGTTCCAAGTTAGGTAGTTTTTGGCTGGAGTGTCTTAAATTCCAAAACGGATTAACCCATGTTTTGTGGGAGTACAGGTTATAAAATGAGCGTAAAAAATAGCTATACTCCTCTTTGACAAAAACCTGTGCGTGTTCTTCGGTAATGTTTGAGTCTGGCTCAACTTGTTCTGGTTTTCGATACCAAATAGTATCAAAACTGTCTGATGTTACTGTTTTGTCAGAGTCTTTAAAGTGGAATTTGAGATGCCAAGGTTCTGCTAAGTCTAATTTTCCCAAAGTAAAGTCTGAATTACAACCCATATCTTGGGTATTCATGCGGACAATATCGCCACCTAGTTTTCTGAGTTCAATGGTGACAAAATCTGCGTGAACATCGCATTTATCCGTAATTACTAAGATGGGCTTAATCATATTGATGAGGATTAACTATTCTTTAATAAACTTTATATTGAGGACTTTATCAGTAATTTTCATTCATCAGCCACATTATCGTCGTCTTTGTCTCCATGCCATATTATCAAGCCACTATTAGTTGACTTTTTGATACTCGTGCTATTTAGAACACCTGAAATACTAGCTAACTGAGTTTCCTCGTTAATTTGGAATCTAGCATTATAGCAAAGGTTTTCTTGCCCATATTCTTCAGAAATGCTAGTAAAAGCAGGTTCTACTGCAAAAAGCATAGCAAAAGGCATTTGGTGGGAACAATTTTTTTGAGTCCCTAATGTTTTAACCATTGGATTTGCAATTCCTCTAACCAAATAAACTTATCCCAGAACTTGATTGAAGACAGGTTTAAATAGATAGGCGGCTATAAATTGGTAGCCACCTATTTATATGGGTTATATAATCAACAATTTATTGACTTTCATCACTCATATTCATCACCCATAGTATCCTCATCTGAATCCTCAAAAAACCCAGTACCAGTTGAGCGTTTCAGACTTGTACTTGTTTGTCCACCTACAATCAGATTCAATTGAGTTTCGTTGTTAATTTGAAGCACGGGGTTATAGCATAGTTCCTGTTCGAGTGACTCTTTAGGAATGCTGGTAAAAGCAGGCTCTACCGCAAAAAGCATTGCAAACGGTAACTTGTCAGAAGTCTTTTCCTGAACCCCTAATGTCTTGACCATTGGTATTTTCCTGGGCGCTAAAATTAAATTTTCTGTATTAACACTATTTTATGATGCTAATTCCTATCTGACAACCCCTAAAAATAGGATTTTGTAGGAACCTTTTAAACCATGTAGTACCTGATTTTATGGGAAAACATAGGATTTTATCCCCCCAAATAGGAAAAAGTATGATAATATAGGATAAAATCCACAATCAAACCATATCTCACGTCTATGGATATTGAAGAAGCTTTAAAGTGGACTGACGATCGCCTGTTCGCGAAAACCGGAAAACATCTGGATTCTCTACAAAAGGCTATTTTAGAGGGGGTTTGGCAACGGGAAACTTACGAACAAATAGGAGATAATGAACATTGCAGCAAACATCATATCAGAAAAGAGGCTTGGAAATTATGGCAACTTCTGTCGGATGTTTTCGAGGAAGATGTTAGAAAAGCTAATATTAGGTCGATTTTAGAAAACGGGAGATATTCGCACATTGAAAATCTGCATATTGGTAATGGCGACATCAATGTTTGTCGCGAAAATCCACCCTATGCAAAAACCGCAAAAAAACGTTCCACTAACAACGCAGATAAGGTTCAAACAGAAAAACGCCACGATTTAACGGAAGTTCCCAAAAGCGATCGCCTCTACAACCGCACCCAGGAACTCAACACCCTTAAACAATGGATACTCGAAGATAAAATCCCCATCGTCAGCGTTATCGGTTTATCGGGTGTTGGCAAAACTGCCCTAGTAGTGGAACTGGTGAGACAAATTCAAGATAACTTCGATCGCCTCTTATGGCGCAACTGTACCAACGCCCCCACCTTAAAATCGCTCAAAACTCATTTAATCGAATTTCTCTCACCACCAACAGAAACCAAATCCCCATCTTTAATCGACTGTTTGCGATCGCATCGTTGCCTGATTATCCTCGATGACTTTCAAGAACTATTTACCAGTGGAGAATTAGCCGGAACTTACCAAACAGACTGCCAAGATTACAGCAAATTTATCAAAGAAATAGCCACCACGCATCACCACAGTTGCCTGCTGATTATTAGTTGGGAAAAACCTATAGAATTGGCGACATTAGAAGGTCGAAAAAGTTTATGCCACACATTACCAATTGATGGTTTAGGCGAATCAGCTAAATAAATCTTAACCGAAATGGAATTAACCGATCCAGATAGATGGTTAGAATTAATCCAACTTTATAGCGGCAATCCTTTATGGCTAAAGATAGCAGCTAATACGATTCAAGAACTATTTGACGGCAGCGTGGCTGACTTCTTATCGCGTGAGAGTCCGTTTTTGGGAGATTTAGAAATTCTATTGCAGGCACATTATCAACGCTTGTCGCTCATAGAAAAACAAGCAATTGTTTGGTTAGGCAGCCAAGACATACCCGTGGAACTTTCCGCATATACGACAGATTTACCTCTCTCCGAGTATGACTTATTAAAAGCTGTTCAATCTTTATTAAAACGCGGTTTACTTGAAAAAGTGAAGGAAAAAGGGCGATCGCGCTTCACCCTTGCACCAGTGATTAAAGAATATGTTAACAATCAATTTTAGAGCGGAATGAGTCAAATGATTATTGCTCCGTCTCCCCCACCGCGCCCTCCTCCTGACGGACTGCGAACATCCCACCCCAGAACTCATCAGCTTCTGTGAAAAACTCACCGGGGTCATCGCGATCGCATTCCTCTCTGATGATTGTTAGATTTGGGAAAAACTGCGGCTCAATTCCCACCAGAGAAGGTCGCCAAAGTGGCGATCGCACCTGAGATGATTGTATAGGTGAATATGCTCAAGAAATCTTAACGCCACTGGAATTAACGTAAGTGTCGCCAGTTGGGGATAAGTGAAATAATTATCACCCTATCACCAATGGGAAATCGCCCCAAGTCTGTGCTGATTAATATTATGCCAACCTGATGAATTGCGATTAACAATAAGATAATAATGCGATTACCCAATTGCTATAATCAAACTGTCCCCTAATCTTTGGTCGATACTATGCAGCTAACTTCTCCGATCTATCCACCTTTGGAAAATGGCGATCGCCTCAGCTATCGAGAATTTGAGCGACGTTACGCCGCCATGACTACAGATCAGAAAGCCGAATTAATTGAAGGAGTCGTATATATGGCATCACCCCTGCGGTTTACCACCCATGCGAAACCCCACGCGGATTTAATCGGGTTGCTATGGACTTATAAAATGGCAACCCCAGGGACAGAAATAGGTATTGAACCGACGGTTCGCCTCGACTCGGACAACGAATTTCAACCTGATGGAGTTTTGTTGATTCCGGGGGAAGTTCTCAACTCACCTCATACGGCTACATTCAAGGCGCGCCGGAATTGGTGGTAGAAATTGCGGCTAGTAGTGCGGCGATCGATTTAGGGGATAAAAAACGGGTTTATCGGCGCAATGGGGTACAAGAATATCTAGTTTGGCAAATCTTCGACCAAAAACTAGATTGGTTTTATTTAGAGGAGGGAGTTTATCAGTCTCTTTCTCCCAATGATGAGGGGATTTTGTGCAGTCGGGTGTTTCCGGGTTTATGGTTGAACGCAACGCAACTATTACAAAATAATCTCGCGGCGGTTTTGGCCACCCTACAAACCGGACTGTCATCCCCAGAACATCAAGCCTTTATTCAACCGGATTAAAACAGAGGTTAGAAATGAATATCTCGTTAAGTGCAGAAATTGAGCTTTCTGGAAAGTCTGGTAGAAAGCGGTAAGTATCCTTCCGCTGAAGATGCGATCGCCACAGGTATTAGGCTTTTAGCAGACCGAGAACGCATTTATCAAGGGCGGTTTGAGGAATGCAACGGGACATTATGGTTGGTGTTCCTAACTGAAATGCACCCATTATGACACCCCCACCTCGCGCCCCGAGGTGGGGAGAGCTTCCTGTTATAAAACTTTACAAAATTGGCTCAAAAAGTCTTGACATCCTGAATTTCCCAAGGCTAGACTAAATCGGAAACTTAAATCTTGACATCCTACTAAATCTCAAGAGGCTGAACTCAATCTGGTGCTGGCAACATAACTAAATTTTTAGTACGGTTTTCGTCCATTGTTTATGGCGGTTTTCGTACTGTTTTAGTTTCGTATATTTTTCCTTCGGCAACTGTCCATCCATGTTTGTACGGTTGTTGATTTTTGAGTATCGAGTTATCTAGCGTTTTCGTAAATTACGGAAGCTCTACCTTTTCCCCTTTAATGGGGTTGAGGGAATTTCTTATGTTCCATAGCTCCAGAAACTGGTATAGCGTTTGACGCAATCATGATGTGAAGTCCTCATCACCCTAAGCCCCTCTCGCCAAGATCGCAATGGGTTTCGGATTGTGCTTCATAGATGTAAAAACTGCTTGTTCAAGCCTTTTTGATCAATTGACTATAAAAACTTCAAAAATTTCTAGATGGAAATACTAGGACTCTCAGAATTACGAAACCGCACCCAAGGTTCTCCAGAAATCACCATCGCCGTCATGGATGGCCCCGTCGATCGCACCCACCCCTGTTTCCAAGGTGCTAACCTCACCACCCTGCCCACCCTCGTCCCCCATGCTGCCCGCAGCGACGGCAGTATGTCCGGCCATGGCACTCACGTCACCAGCATCATTTTCGGGCAACCCGACAGCGACATTCCTGGCATTGCGCCCCAATGTCGGGGTTTGATTGTCCCTGTGTTTCCTGACGATCGCTGTAGTGCCAGCCAACTTGACCTCGCCAGAGGCATTGAGCAAGCCGCCAACGCCGGAGCGCACATCATCAACCTCAGTGGCGGTCAGTTAAGCGACTTTGGGGAAGCTGAGGGCTGGCTGGAAAACGCCGTCCGCCTCTGCCAGGAGCGGAACATTCTGCTCGTAGCGGCGGCGGGTAACGACGGGTGCCAGTGCCTGCACGTCCCCGCCGCCCTCCCCGCCGTCCTAGCCGTGGGTGCGATGGATGCTCGCGGGCAACCCTTGGACTTCAGTAATTGGGGGTCTAAGTACCAAACCCAGGGCATCCTTGCTCCGGGCGAGCAAATCTTGGGGGCCAAACCCGGCGGCGGGACGGAACGGCTCAACGGCACCAGCTTCGCCACCCCTATTGTTTCCGGGGTTGCTGCCCTGTTGTTGAGCCTGCAAGTCGAGCGCGGCGAAACCCCTGACCCCGCCCGGGTGCGTCAAATCCTGTTGCAGAGCGCCCTGCCCTGCGATGCCGCCCTGCCTGCCGATGCCCAGCGATGTCTGGCAGGCCGAATCAATATCGCTGGAGCTTTAACCTTACTCACTGGAGGAAATATGTCTGAAGCACAAGAAGCCGTCACCCCCGCAGGTGTAGAACCATCGAGCGGTTGCGGCTGCGGCGGGGGTTTGTCTGTCCCCGATGCCACCCCGGCTCAGGAGGAGCCACAAGCTGCGGTCACTCCCAGCAACACTGTCCAATCATTCACCCCTACTCAATCTACCCCTATGACCTCTAGCAACGCCGTCACTCCCAGCCAAGCCCCCAGCGAACTTGCATCCAGCCAACTGGTTTATGCCTTGGGTACCTTGGGCTATGACTTCGGTTCCGAAGCCCGCCGCGACACCTTTAAGCAACTGATGCCACCCTTTGAAATCAGCGAGGGCGTGTCGGTGCCAGCTAACCCCTATGATGCCCGTCAGATGGTGGACTACCTGGCCAGCGATATTTCTGAGGCTCGGTCTTTGATTTGGACGCTCAATATTGAGTTGACTCCGGTCTATGCCATTGAACCTAAAGGCCCCTTCGCCCGTGAAGCCTATCTGGCTCTGCAAGAACTCCTGGCGGGTCAAATTCAGCCGGAACATGACGACGACTACATTGAGCGGGTGAGTATTCCGGGCATCTTGACCGGGCGCACCGTGAAGCTATTCTCTGGGCAAGTTGTGCCGGTCATCGAACCCCAAAGCACTCGCGGACTCTACGGTTGGAAGGTTAACAGTCTCGTCAATGCCGCCTTTGAGACGGTACAGGCAGCCGAAGGTGAAGCCGATCGCGATGCCATGAGCCGCACCCTAGGCAGTTTCCTCAACCGGGTCTATTACGACTTACGAAACCTGGGCACAACGTCTCAAGACCGCGCCCTCAACTTCTCCGTCACCAATGCCTTCCAAGCCGCTTCCACATTCAGTCAAGCCGTCGCCCAAGGGATGGAACTGGACAGTATCACCGTGGAGAAAAGCCCGTTCTGCCGGATGGATAGCGACTGCTGGGATGTGAAACTGAAGTTCTTCGACCCCGAAAACAGCCGCCGCGCCAAGAAAATCTTCCGCTTCACCATCGATGTCAGCGATTTGATTCCGGTGACGTTGGGCGAAGTGAAGAGTTGGTCTTCGCCGTATTAATCCTCAAGGTTTGAGGCGGAGGAAAAGTCAACTTTTTAGCTGCCTCTCCTCTTTTTTCCGTTCCTAGTTCTTAATATACCCATCAAAAAACAATGACATTTCCTAAACAATCCGCCCCGGTTAAACGACCTCATTTCACCCAACCCGCCTTAGCGGTGGATTTGGAGGATGGGGAGATCGAGGATTTGGTGCATATTCGGATGGATCTGCTTCACGGTGCGAACTATAACGACCCGGCGGTATTTGTCCCGCGCAGCTACAACCAAGTGATGCACTCTGGCTTTGCCTCAATGGGTCGTTTTTTCTAACCCCAGAACATTGCCAATTTTTACTGTTCTTATTGAAATAAGGAGACGATGATGGCGAAAAAAAACACCCCAAAAAATCCAGATGATCTACCGGAAACTGCTCCGGCAGCTAACCCGGCAACACCACCCGCGCCAGCGCAAAAATCCTATGTTCCCACAGCGATGACGGGGCTTCAGGATTATTCCTACTGGTGGGAGTATGCCCGTAAACACGCCAATAAACCCAAACCTAACAGTAAAACCTTTCGCCGAGGGCGGATTTGGGCCTGAGTCTTGGCTGCGAATTGATCCCTTGAGCCTTGAGGCGATCAGGGCATTGTGAGGTGAGAGGGGGGAGCAAGGGGACTGACGCCTAGGGTTAAGTTTACCCCATCGCCTCGTTACCCTTTTCTCGGCTCCCCTACCCTCCGAGTTGCTGCTTCAGATTACGAATAGCTGCACTGGTATTCCTCTGATAGGCAATTTCTAAACATTGAGCAACGAGATCGGCTGGGTTTACCGCCGGGAAATATTGGCTTTGGGATGTGATGCCGTATTCATTGCCCTGAAGTTGGTAAATCATCAGTTGCTGGTTTTGAAATAGCCATACTTCTGGCACTTGATAGGGCAGATAATCCTGCACGTCTGAGTAGCTAGTGATGTCAATTTCTAACACCAAATCTGGCGGGGGTCATTGCGCCAATCAATCCGTTCCTTACCGGAAACCGCTTGCCAATGGTCAATGTAGAAACAATAATCTGGTTCAATCCCGCTTTCTTCTGGCAGTTGCATGGTTACGGGTGTAAAAGCATCGTATTCTCGCCCGTGATTATCCAACAAGGTTGTAATGATGGCAGCAATCAAATGAGCATCACGACCATGCTTAGGTAAAGGCGACATCAACTTTTGCGAATCCAGAACGATATTTAAGCCGGGGAATGGAACCCTCTCCGCGCTGTTCGCACAATGCTTGATATTCCTGCCAGGTGGCAGGCGATCGCATCACTGTTCCGGGCGAAAGATAAAGTTTTTGGGGTGAAACGACGGTCAACATTTCTTCACCGTATCTGGGTTTTTGCCTGATCAGTATTGTACTAACCCTTATCTTCCTCTACCCTATGTCCTTCCAAATCAAACCCCACTACCACATCGAAATCATCCCCCCAAACAGGTCTATCTCCTGGGGGAACAAGAAAACCACGCCCTCACCGGGGGACTCTACTGCCAAATTCTTCCCTTTCTCGACGGCAACCACTCTCGCGAACAAATTGCCGACAAGCTCAACGGTGAAGTCCCCCTTGACCATATTGATTTCGTTCTCAATCGCCTGAGCGAAAAAGGCTACCTCATTGAGTCTGCACCAGAATTGACTCCCGAAGTGGCTGCTTTTTGGAGTGAGTTAGGTATTGCCCCCGCAGTAGCCGCCCAAGCCCTCAAACAACCCGTCACCCTCAAAACCGTCGGCAACCGCATCAGTGAGGGTATGGTTGACATTCTAGGTACGGCTCTGCGTGATTTAGGCATTCCCCTCCAACCCACCGAAGCCGCCCTCACCATCGTCCTCACCGACGACTACCTTAACCCCGACTTAGCGACAATCAACCGTCATCAGGTCGAAACCGGCCAACCCTGGATTTTAGTCAAACCCCTAGGCAGTGTCCTCTGGCTGGGCCCAGTCTTCAAACCGGGGGAAACGGGCTGCTGGCACTGCCTCGCCCAGCGTTTGGAAGGCAACCGGGAAGTTGAAGCTTCGGTACAGCGGGAGAAATACGCTGCTGGCCAAACCAACGGCAACATCCCTCACACCGTCAATAGTTACCTCCCCACAGCCCGCGCCGCCTTGCCTTCGACCTTGCAGACGGCCCTTCAGTTTGCGGCGACGGAAATCGCCAAATCCCTCGTGATTGCCCAGTCCTCTACGCCTTCCCCCACCCTGGAGGGCAAATTAATCACCTTCAACCAGCGCACCCTGGACTTCAAAACCCACAGCCTCATCCGCCGCCCCCAATGCCCCACCTGTGGCGACCCGGAAATCCTCCAGCGTCGGGGGTTTGAGCCGGTGATTCTGGAATCTCGCCAGAAACATTTCACCCGCGACGGCGGCCACCGCGCCCTCACTCCCGCCCAAACGGTACAGCAACATGAGCATTTAATCAGCCCGATTACGGGGGTGGTGACGGAATTGGTGCGCGTCACTGACCCGGCTAACCCTCTGGTGCATACCTACCGGGCGGGCCATGCCTTTGGGGGGGCAACTTCCCTGCGGGGACTCCGTAGCACGTTGAAACATAAGAGTTCGGGCAAGGGCAAAACCGACAGCCAATCCCGCGCTAGTGGTTTCTGTGAGGCGGTGGAGCGCTATTCGGGAATTTACCAGGGGGATGAACCGCGCAAACGGGCGACCTTTGCGGAGTTGGGGGAGTTGGCGATTAATCCTGAAGATTGTCTCTGTATTAGTGACAGCCAATTTGCCCGCCGTGAGGAGATTAATCAAAATCGCCAAGCTGCCCACGACTGGATTCCCCAACGGTTTGACCCTGACCAAAGCATTGACTGGACTCCGGTTTGGTCGTTAACAGAACAACGTCACAAATACTTACCCACGGCTTTTTGTTACTACAACTATCCGATGCCGAAAAATCAACGCTTTTGCAAGGCTGACTCCAATGGCAACGCGGCGGGGAACACCCTAGAGGAGGCGATTTTACAAGGGTTTCTGGAATTGGTGGAACGGGATAGCGTGGCTTTGTGGTGGTATAACCGCTTGCGTCGTCCGGCTGTGGATTTGAGCAGTTTTGATGAGCCTTACTTTTTGGAATTGCAGCAGTTTTATGGGGAGAATGACCGGGAATTGTGGGTGTTGGATTTGACGGCAGATTTGGGGATTTCTGCTTTTGCTGGGGTGTCGCGGCGGATGGTGGGCGAGTCGGAACGGTTGATTCTTGGTTTTGGGGCGCACCTCGACCCGACTATTGCGATTCTCCGCGCCCTGACGGAGGTGAATCAGTTGGGGTTGGAACTGGATAAGGTGCCCGATGACCAACTGGATGGGGATGCGAAACTCTGGCTCTTGGAAGCGACTTTGGAGAATCAGCCTTATTTGGCTCCTGACCCGACGCAACCTTTGAAAACGATGCAGGACTATCCGAAACGTTGGGGGAATGATATCCGCGAGGATGTGCGGACTTGTGTGGAGATTGTGGGAGGGGCTGGGTTGGAAACGTTGGTACTGGATCAAACTCGCCCGGATATTGGTTTGAATGTGGTCAAGGTGATTGTGCCGGGAATGCGTCATTTTTGGTCGCGGTTTGGGCCGGGTCGTCTCTATGATGTGCCGGTTCGGTTGGGTTGGCGGGAGACTCCGACACCGGAAGGGGAGATGAACCCGATGGCGATGCCGTTTTAGCTCTAAATAGGGGAGGCTATTTGAAATATTTGTTTGGCTCATTTTGGCGGTTTTAAACAGGGAAAATGGATTAAACAGTTGTTGTTGATAATCCTTTAATGGCTTGCAATGTCGTGTGATATTGCACTATTTTCTCAAGCGTTGGAAGTTGATAAAAAACGGAAAAATGAAAGTTGAAAAATATCAAAAAACCTGTTGACAAGGCAAGTGAATGTGTTAATATCTTGAGCAACAAAGTTAATGCTAATTCACCCGATAATACCCTCACTCTAAATCCTTATCCCAAGTGAGGGAGAGGGACTTTAAACCCCTCACCCTAAATCCCTCTCCCAAGTGAGGGAGAGGGACTTTGAGAACCGAGTAGGTTATTGAGCAGGCTGTAAAAGTTAAGACAAAGTTTGGACTGATTGTCAGTCCAAATCCAACAGAATTTTCAGAGTTTTCGTGCTGCCTAGCCTACCGCTACAGCCCATAGCAGCACCCACAGGCTTCTTGACCATAAGAAGGGATTGACCGCCCTAAGCGGTCAAACTGTCAACCTAACAAAGAGTGGAAAACTCCAATGGATAAGAAAAACATCACCCCCAACCCCCAACAGCCCGTTGACCGCGTTCCTTCGGGTCAACTGCCTAGCGCTTTGGCTGAATTGAGTGAAGAGGCGATCGGCTCCCTTGAGGCCCTTCCCGCCGGGCGAGGCGGCTTGCCGCCGTGTGTGTGTTCTTATGATGGTGACGACGAGTAGTCGCCATCGAATTCTACCACAGGCCCAATCGATCCTCAAACTTCTTGTGAGGACTGCCAGGGCACTGGGTTCGCCTCGATGAATTGACGGGCAACCGTTGATACCTCGGGACTTTCCGATACCTGGCACGCTGCTGGGGTGGAGGGAGCATCACTCCCTGGGGCCCCTCTTCCCCCGATCCAGAGTTTTGTTGGACGGAATTGGGTGCTACCCCAAACGAGAATTTTCGTGCCGCGCTCACGGCTACCGGGCAGCACAAACAGGCTTCTTGACAATAAGAAGGGACTGACCGCCCTAAGCGGTCAAACTGTAAACCTAACAAATGAGTGAAAAACTCCAATGGATAAGAAAAACATCTCCCCCAACCCCCAACAGCCCGTTGACCGCGTTCCTTCGGGTCAACTGCCTAGTGCTTTGGCTGAATTGAGCGAAGAGGCGATCGGTTCCCTGGCCCTGGCCTCGGGACTGCCTGGGATGCCTTGTTTTTGTTCCTATGAGGGTGACGACGAGTAGTCACGGTTGATTTTACCACAGACCAAATCGATCCTCAAATCGGCTGTGGAGTCAGTCAGGGCACTGGGTTCGCCTCGATGAATTGACGGGCAACCCTCGATACCTCGGGGCTTTCCGATACCTGGCACGCGGTTGGGGTGGAGGGAGCATCACTCCCTCTGCCCCTCTTCCCCCGACCTAGAGTTTTGTTGGACGGAATTGGGTGCTACCTCAAACGAGAATTTTCGTGCCGCGCTCACGGCTACCGGGCAGCACAAACAGGCTTCTTGACAATAAGAAGGGACTGACCGCCCTAAGCGGTCAAACTGTAAACCTAACAAATGAGTGAAAAACTCCAATGGATAAGAAAAACATCACCCCCAACCCCCAACAGCCCGTTGACCGCGTTCCTTCGGGTCAATTGCCTAGCGCTTTGGCTGAATTGAGTGAAGAGGCGATCGGTTCCCTGGCCCTGGCCTCGGGACTGCCTGGGATGCCTTGTTTTTGTTCCTATGAGGGTGACGACGAGTAGTCACGGTTGATTTTACCACAGACCAAATCGATCCTCAAATCGGCTGTGGAGTCAGTCAGGGCACTGGGTTCGCCTCGATGAATTGACGGGCAACCCTCGATACCTCGGGGCTTTCCGATACCTGGCACGCGGTTGGGGTGGAGGGAGCATCACTCCCTCTGCCCCTCTTCCCCCGACCTAGAGTTTTGTTGGACGGAATTGGGTGCTACCTCAAACGAGAATTTTCGTGCCGCGCTCACGGCTACCGGGCAGCACAAACAGGCTTCTTGACAATAAGAAGGGACTGACCGCCCTAAGCGGTCAAACTGTAAACCTAACAAATGAGTGAAAAACTCCAATGGATAAGAAAAACATCTCCCCCAACCCCCAACAGCCCGTTGACCGCGTTCCTTCGGGTCAACTGCCTAGTGCTTTGGCTGAATTGAGTGAAGAGGCGATCGGCTCCCTTGAGGCCCTGCCCGCCGGGCTCTCGTGTGCTTGCTATTATGGATGTTCCTATGAGGGTGACGACGAGTAGTCGCCATCGAATTCTACCACAGGCCCAATCGATCCTCAAACTTCTTGTGAGGACTGCCAGGGCACTGGGTTCGCCTCGATGAATTGACGGGCAACCGTTGATACCTCGGGACTTTCCGATACCTGGCACGCTGCTGGGGTGGAGGGAGCATCACTCCCTGGGGCCCCTCTTCCCCGATCCAGAGTTTTGTTGGACGGAATTGGGTGCTACCCCAAACGAGAATTTTCGTGCCGCGCTCACGGCTACCGGGCAGCACAAACAGGCTTCTTGACAATAAGAAGGGACTGACCGCCCTAAGCGGTCAAACTGTAAACCTAACAAATGAGTGAAAAACTCCAATGGATAAGAAAAACATCTCCCCCAACCCCCAACAGCCCGTTGACCGCGTTCCTTCGGGTCAACTGCCTAGTGCTTTGGCTGAATTGAGCGAAGAGGCGATCGGCTCCCGGTAGGCCCTGCCCGCCGCCGGGTGCGGCTTGCCGCCTATGTTTTGTTCTTATGATGGTGACGACGAGTAGTCGCCATCGAATTCTACCACAGGCCCAATCGATCCTCAAACTTCTTGTGAGGACTGCCAGGGCACTGGGTTCGCCTCGATGAATTGACGGGCAACCGTTGATACCTCGGGACTTTCCGATACCTGGCACGCTGCTGGGGTGGAGGGAGCATCACTCCCTGGGGCCCCTCTTCCCCCGACCCAGAGTTTTGTTGGACGGAATTGGGTACTACCCCAAACCAGAATTTTCGTGCCGCGCTCACGGCTACCGGGCAGCACAAACAGGCTTCTTGACAATAAGAAGGGACTGACCGCCCTAAGCGGTCAAACTGTAAACCTAACAAATGAGTGAAAAACTCCAATGGATAAGAAAAACATCTCCCCCAACCCCCAACAGCCCGTTGACCGCGTTCCTTCGGGTCAATTGCCTAGTGCTTTGGCTGAATTGAGTGAAGAGGCGATCGGCTCCCTTGAGGCCCTTCCCGCTATATGGGAAAGTGGTGTTGGTTTTTGTTCCTATGAAGGTGACGACGAGTAGTCGCGGGCTAATTCTACCACAGACCAAATCGATCCTCAAATCGGCTGTTGAGTCAGCCAGGGCGCTTGGTTCGCCTCGATGAATTGACGGGCAACTGCCGATACCTCGGGGCTTTCCGATACCTGGGGTCGGGTCGGGGGCTTTCCCCCCCCCGGCCCCTCTGCCCACGACCCTGACCCTCGGTTTTCATCCCGGCGAATAACCGACTGCCCCAATGACACTTTTTCATGGGTTTACTTTTGGGTTTGTAGCGGTTGCAAAACCCCCGATATTTCCGAGCGCAATCCTCCAAAGTTGTCCCCAACTGCAAGAAAGCTGGATGCCACTGGGTCAAGCCGTCATCGGTCAGTTTTTCATAACTACCGTAGTTGCTGAACTCGTAGAAAAAGGTAGACCGCATTTTCGCCGCTCTGGGATTGCCGTGGATGTAGCGCAGGGTATTTAAAGCTCTGTCTTTGTCCCTGGCGGGAAACCCCTCTGCAAAATAGCGCTTTTCCCAAAAGTGTCCTGTGCGGTTGAGCATTCGGTTAAAGCACATAGCAGTGTACCAATTGAGAAAATGCATGATTTTGGGTAAATCTTCTGGCTGTTTCGGTTCGATGAGGTAATGGACATGGTTACTCATAATGCACAGGGCGTAAAGTCGGAAATTAAACTTGTTTACCGCCCGTTTGATGGCATAAAGAAATACCTCCCGACAGGCTTGACTCGACAGCTTAAACTCGCGATTGTTGCACCGCGTTGTGACGTGGTAGGCGTATCCTGAGTGCAAATTTCTGGGGTTTCTGGACATTTTTCTGTAAAAATTCTGCAAAGACATCATTAAAGGCATTATTCATGAACTGTACCTCTGTTCTCCAACAAAATCATTTGCGGGAAAAGCGACTGCAATTTATTCGCGCCCATCAAACTGCCTTTGATGTCGAGCCAGTTTTTCCCCTACAAGTGTTTGAAGACTTCGTGTTTGGTGTTGAAGGGGATTGCACAATTGAGGCATCTTGTAAGGTTGAGTCCGACCATTTAATTGCCTCCCGATTTCTCTTGTTTTTTCAAGAAATGACTCAATCATGGCCCCAAAAATTAGACCAAGCTTTTAGGTTTTTTCATCAAACCGAAAATCAGGTAGGCGTTCGTTTAGACTATGGCTTGCTGCAGCATTTCTTGGGGGATGACTTCGACTTTAGCAAGATATCGGTTTTATCCACTGGCATCGACCTGCGGCAAAACTTGGCCGACTCTAGCCTGAAAATGCACATCACGATTGAAGACTATCCCGAAAAAATTGCAACTGCCTTCAGCTTGGCTAAACTTCCTAGGGACAAGTTTCACCAAATTCTGTTATCATCTGTCTCTTTGATTGGGTTTGATTTTTATCTGGATGGCCGCAGTGAAATCGAACTATATGCCAGCCTGAAAGAAGAAGAATTTAACTCTCCTCATGTCCAATCTTTTCTTACGTCAAATTTCTGTGCTTCTGCCTTAAAACCCCTTGCTGCTTCTAGTGCTTTTTATATGGGTCTGTCTATAGCAAATGAAAATCCAGTTCTATATTACCTACTCAAAAACAAGCAAGAACTACAGAATTATTTTCGACTAAATGATACGGGAAATCGGGTGCATTCTTTATTATAACCAGCAAGAAATCCTTCCCCACGCCTGGGTTGGTGTAGCCGAACAAGAGCTACAACAAGGAAGAATTGAAAATATTCGTCTTTATTACTATCAAAAATTTGCAGCAGGGATGACTTGAAAACGAGGCAGACAAAATTTCTCCACTTCTAGCGACATCCACTTAAAAGTTTTGTGTGCTGCGCCCACCGCTACACGGGCAGCACTATCCAGGCTTCTGATCATCTAAGAAGGGACTGACCACCCTAAGCGGTCAAACGGAAAACCTAACAAATATAAAGTGAAAAACTCCAATAAACCAGAAAAACATCTCCCCCAACAGCCTGTTGACGGCGTTCCTACTGGAGAAGTTGTTCTCACCCCGTCTCCCTTTCACTCCGCCACCTGGCAAATACTCTCAAGCCCAAACCCGATTCAGGCTGAGGGTAAACCCCGGTAACACTGTTTCGCCGGATAGTGTATTGGGATTCTCCAAAACTTCCACCCCTTGCCCCGGACGGTAAATTTCCACTCGTTTGTTTTTAGGATCGATGAGCCAGCCCAACTTTGCACCATTCTCGATATATTCTGCCATTTTGCTCCGGAGGTCTTGGAGGGTATCGCTCTTGGAGCGCAACTCCACTACAAAATCAGGACACAAGGGGATGAATCCCTCCTGCTGCTCTGGGGTAAGAGCATCCCACCGCGCTTGGCTAACCCAGGCTGCATCGGGGGAGCGATTTGCGCCATTGGGTAGTTCAAAGCCGGTGGAGGAGTCGAAGGCTGCGCCAAGCGTTTCGTTCTCTTCAAACCAGACACTCAATTGTCCTGTAATGCTGAGATTACGCTTGCCAGTCTTGCCGCCTGTGGGTGGGTTCACAATTAGTTCTCCTGTTGCAGTGCGTTCCAGCCGTAGCTTACGGTTGGCAGCAGCGAGGGCGGCAAACTGCTCCGGCGTGACACACAGAGCCAGTTGATCGGGAAGTTGGAGAGATAACGGTTCAGGACAACCTCGTACCATCATTCACCTCATGCGACTGGATTCCTTCTCTATTTTACCTTAAATGTTGGCTTGAAGGCTCTCGGTTTCACCGATGAGATGAAAAGCCAACCAATATGGAAACAGCGAAGCACAATTAATACTCTGGAGAGTCTTGGCTCTCCACAGATTTTTTAATAAGAACTCTAAATGTTCTTTCTGGAATACTTTTCTCCGATATTTAGTCACCAACACAATATGAACAGTAAGATTAAACGTAGCCCTGCGGGTCTTAGAGTAATTGGCTTCCATAACTATTGGCAGCTTGTACGGTGAGATGATATAATGATAACATAACACATTGAGAGGTCGAGTCAATGCGAGTCATGGAGTTTAAGGTTAAAGCTAAACCAAAACAACAAGTAGCTATCCTAGAAGCTATTAGAATAGGACAGTTCATTCGGAATAAATGTCTTAGACTCTGGATGGATTCCCAAAGAGAAGATAAAGTAAATTATTCTTCTTTTTGCAAATTTGTAACAACGTTGAGTAATGATACTCCGTTTGTAAGTAATCTTAACTCTAGGGCTCGTCAAGCTAGTGCCGAAAGAGCTTGGTTCGCCATCTCACGTTTCTATGACAACTGCAAAAAAGGGTTAGCTCGAAAAGGCTACCCTAAATTCAAGAAGTCTTCAAGGTCTGTGGAATATAAAACTTCGGGTTGGAAATTATCAGAAGATAAAAAATCTATCCACATCACAGACAAGACTGGAATAGGATGTCTAAAGCTGATCGGATCTTATAATCGTCAGATTTTAGATAAGTCATTAATCAAGAGGATTAGGCTGATCAAAAGGGCTGACGGATTCTATTGCCAATTTGTCCTAGACCTTGAACGAGTAGAACCCCTTGATTATACAGGAAAGGAAATAGGAATTGATGTGGGCTTAAACCATTTCTTGACTGACTCCAATGGAGAAAAAGTAGACAATCCTCGATTTCTTCGTCAAGCTGAGAAGCGTTTAAAGAAGGCACAGCGTAAGCTATCTAAGAAGAAAAAAGGAAGCAACAAGCGTCAAAAGCAAAAGTCAAAAGTAGCCCGACTTCATTTAAAAGTCTCTAGACAACGTAAAGATTTTGTTGTTAAGACAGCAAAAGCGTTAATCCAATCTAACGATTTGGTCGTCTATGAAGATTTGAAGGTTTCTAATATGGTGAAAAACAGAAAGCTGGCTAAGTCTATTAGTGATGCAAGTTGGTCTATGTTCACCAATTGGCTGGACTACTTTGGACAAATCCACGGGAAGTTTGTCCTAGCGGTCAATCCACAATATACCAGTCAAGAATGTTCTAATTGTGGTTCCATTGTCAAGAAAACATTGTCTATTAGAACTCATATTTGTTCTTGTGGCTGTGTTCTAGACAGAGATGAAAACGCCGCTATCAACATACTTCGTAGAGCCAATACTGTCGGGCGGACAGGAATTTAAGCCCTCGGACAGACTACCCACTGTCTATTAGGTGAGAGCTTAGTAGATAAGGTAACTGGTTGAACAGGGAATCCCTCGCTTTTAGCGATGGGAGCGTCAAAGAGAATGCTACTGATTCACCTCGTCTCCCCTTCACCCCCTCACCCTCTCCCAAAACAGAATTTCCGTGCCGCCCTGGCCGCTACGCAACCGCAGCACCCACAGGCTTCTTGACAAGAAGAAGGGACTGACCACCCCAAGCGGTCAAACTGATAAACCTAACAAAGAGTGAAAAACTCCCATGAACCAGAAAAACATCTCCCCCAACAGCCCGTTGACGGCGTTCCTACTGGAGAAGTTGTTCTCACCCCGTCTCCCTTTCACTCCGCCACCTGGCAAATACTCTCAAGCCCAAACCCGATTCAGGCTGAGGGTAAACCCCGGTAACACCGTTTCCCCGGATAGTGTCTTGGGATTCTCCAACACTTCCACCCCTTGCCCCGGACGGTAAATTTCCACTCGTTTGTTTTTAGGATCGATGAGCCAGCCCAACTTTGCACCATTCTCGATATATTCTGCCATCTTGCTTCGGAGGTCTTGGAGGGTATCGCTCTTGGAGCGCAACTCCACGACAAAATCAGGACACAAGGGGATGAATCCATCTTGCTGTTCTGGGGTCAGGGCATTCCAGGGATCTGGGCTGACCCAGGCAGCATCAGGGGAGTGGTTTGCTCCATTGGGCAACTCGAAACCTGTGGAGGAGTCAAATGCTCTGCCATTGCCCCCTTCTTCTTCAATCCAGCGAACCAGAAAGTAATTGATTTTGCTGTTGCGGTAGCCAGTATTGCCGCCTGTGGGTGGATTCACGATGAGTTCTCCGGTTGCGGTACGTTCAAGTCGAAGCTCACGGTTGACCACGGCCAGGGCCGCAAACTGCTCCGGCGTGACACACAGAGCCAGTTGATCGGGAAGTTGGAGAGATAAAGGTTTAGGAGGAATTGATACCACGACGATTCACCTCACGCGGTTTGATTGCTTCTCCATTCTAGGCAGAGCAGAATTCAAAGCTCAAATCAGCCCCTTTTCCTGCACACTCCGCCATGATTAAACATAGTTGATATTTTAAGGACAATGAGTTCAAATCCTTTTACGATTTCCCTGAGTGCTGAAATTCAAATCAATCCCTCCGAAAGCGGTTACACCCTCGGCGGGGCTGCTGACGCTGATGGCATATCCCCGGCCCTGAGAGTGCCTGCGTTGCCCGGGTTTGAAAATGCGATCGCCCTGTCACCCCATCCCCTTCCCTACTCATCAGTCAGCGATCGCTGTTGGCTTGAAAACCGCCGAATTCTGCTTTGAATTTCCTCTATGATCCTGTCCACCTCTGTCAGGTCACTGGGTAGGAGATGGGCAGACAGGATTTTTAGCAGGTTCTCAAGATCGACTGAATAGTTCAACAGGAGGAGAAGAATGTCGTTTTCGTAAATACTGGCTCGACTAAATTGCCCCTGTCGATAAAGAGACGGTAGGGCATAGCATTTCAGCAGCACAAGTCCTTCTACTGTGGCACACCGAATGATGCGACTTCCAAATTGTCTATCTATCGAAAATTGTTCTAAAACTTCCTTGAATAGCTTGTTTTGGGTTAAAAAAATGTCGATCTGCAATGAATCAAATAAGCCCCGTATAAGATCCTTATCTTCATCATTGATGACTACTTCGGGCAGAACATCCAAATCCGAACGAGCCAGAATCAAGTCAATGTCTTGAGTATTGCGACCTTCCACATAGCTCAGGAGGGCGACTCCTCCAACCAGTAAGTAATTGATGTTTCTGTCAGCCAATGTGTTAAAAAGCAATTCAACCGTTTGAAAAAAAACGTCTCGTTCAGGCATTGCCTTTGACCAGTTTTTTACATCAAATAAGATACCATTTCTAATGATTTCCCCAATGGCTGCTGTCATTTCCTTCCCTCTGTAACATTACCCCTCTAGAACTTATGCGTACCTATCCCTTTGCGGTTTCCCTCAATTCCACCATTCAGGTCAGCACCACGGCAGACGGCTATGCCATCAGCCCCGCGAATACCGATCCTGGCCAATCCATTGCTCCCTCTATGGTAACTCTCCCTGCCATCACCGGGATGGGCGATGCCCTGGCCCACTTACAAGCAGGAACTGCAACTCTCCAGCAGTTGACCCAAACCCTGAGCGCACGGGAGGGGGTGGAAGCGGGAGAACAGTTAGCCGCCACATTGCAACAGATGGGCGATCGCGGCTGGTTGCAGTATGCTGTATTACCGTTGGCGATCGCCGAGCCAATGGTGGAGTCCGCCGAACTTGACCTCAATTCCCCCCACTGGACACAAGCCAAGGTCAGCCTATCGCGCTTTGCCTACCAACGCAGCCATGCAGGGGGGATGGTGCTGGAATCCCCCTTATCCAAATTTCGAGTCAAACTGCTGGACTGGCGATCGAGCGCCATCTTAGCCCAACTCGCTCAACCCCAACCCCTCGGTTGGGTCACGCCACCCCCCCAAATCGGGGCAGAAACCGCCTATCAATTCTTAAATTTATTATGGGCGACAGGGTTTCTCACCGTCGAAACCGAAGCCCCAGAACTGAAACTGTGGGAATTCCATAACCTGCTCTTTCACAGCCGTTGTCGCCAAGGTCGCCACGACTACCCCACAGGCGATATTGCCGCCAGTTTGGATATTTGGGACGAGTTTCCCGTAGTCAAACCACCCATGAGCGGGCATATTGTCCCCCTGCCGCAACTGAGCATTGATGCCATTCGCCAACGGGATAAAACCCTGACGACGGCGATTGAAAAACGGGCATCGATTCGCGAATATGATGAGAATCACCCGATCACCATTGAGCAATTGGGGGAGCTACTCTACCGCACCGCCCGCATTAAGGAAATTTATACCCATGATGCCGAACAAGCTGAACTGCTCAAAGCCCAATTCGGTGAAGATTTCGACTGGGGGGAACTCAGCCGCCGTCCCTATCCCTGTGGCGGCGCGATGTATGAACTGGAAATCTATCTGGCGGTGCGCCGCTGTGCAGGGGTGAAACCGGGACTTTATCACTATGACCCACTCAATCATCAACTGGCTCAAATTGATGCGGCTGATGCCGATATTCAGGCCCTGCTTAAAGATGCTCACCAGTCCAGTGGTGAACAGGGAATGCCTCAAGTTTTACTGATGATTACGGCGCGGTTTGGGCGGCTGTTCCGCAAGTATCGATCGCTCGCCTATGCCCTAGTTCTCAAGCACGTCGGTGTCCTGTATCAGAACCTTTATTTAGTCGCCACCAATATGGGATTGGCTCCCTGTGCATTGGGGGCGGGAGATAGCGATCGCTTTGCCCAAGCGACGGGATTAGATTACGTTGTCGAGTCCTCTGTGGGCGAGTTTATGTTAGGTTCGCTGCCTAATCGAGAGATTGAATCCAGTGGGATAGATCATTCAGCAACGGATGTTGTGAGTGCTTCTGAATTGGAGATAGAAGTTGAAGCCGAATCCCCATCTGTTGAACCGAGCGAACTCGAAACCCAAGCAATCCTTCACCCCTCCGAATTGGATTCACAAATTGAAGCCGAATCCGTATCTGTTGAACCGAGCGAACTCCAAACAATGAACCCCTCTGAATTGGAGGATTCTGTCGGGTTGAGTGCAGTCGAAACCCAAGCTACGACGGCCCAACATCCCCACGACCTCGACGATCGCATCCCCGGACTGGCGGAACTCCGCAACCAAACCCTCGGCGACCCGCGCATCACCATCGTCATTCTCGATGGCAACCCGGATCACACCCTCTCCTGTTTTGAAGGGGCAGAAGTCTCCAAAGTCTTCCCCTACTGGCATCCTCCTGCCGAACCCGTTCCCACAGAGGCTTATCATCAATTTCAGGCGATCGGCAATGATGACACTTTAGATAAAGACCAAAAAGCCGAAGCCCAAAAAGCCGCCTTAAGCGAACCACTCCTCAAACGCATCCACGGGGATAACCATGCCTGTCACATCACCAGCACCATTGT
Source organism: Arthrospira sp. PCC 9108 (assembly GCA_016745315.1). Classification (GTDB taxonomy): domain Bacteria; phylum Cyanobacteriota; class Cyanobacteriia; order Cyanobacteriales; family Microcoleaceae; genus Limnospira; species Limnospira platensis. The sequence goes on along the minus strand of CP066886.1, from coordinate 5,649,088 downwards.
GGGTCAAGAAAACACCCCCTCGCCCGGACTCGCGCCTCGCTGTCGTGTGATTAACATCCCCCTGAATACCACGGGCACCGATGAAGAATTCATCTCACCCCTCAGTCTGGCTCGTGCCTTTGAACTGGGTCTGAATTTAGGGGCGAATATCATCCACTGTGCCGCCTGTCGCCCGACCCAAACCGGGGAAGGGGAAGAACTCCTGCTGCAAGCCCTGAAGAAGTGCCAAGACAACAACATTCTGATTGTCGCTCCCGCCGGGAATAACAAGGGAGAATGCTGGTGTATGCCCGCTTCCCTGCCGGGAGTGCTATCTGTGGGGGCGTTGAAACCTGACGGCACACCCTATAAGTTCAGCAATTGGGGCGGTAACAATGCCTTAGAAGGGATCATGGCTCCGGGGGGTGAAATTCTGGGGGCACAACCGGCCAATGAAGCACCTGTGCGCCTTCAGGGAACGAGTATGGCGGCTCCGGTGATGACGGGGTTGTGCAGTTTGCTGATGAGTCTGCAATTGCAACAGGGTAAACCTGTCGATGCGGAAGCGGTGCGAGCCGCGCTATTGAATACGGCAATTCCCTGTACTCCTGATGATACCGACGAACCGGAACGCTGTCTACGGGGTAAGGTCAATCTCCCGGGTGCGATGGGGTTGTTGTTCGGGTCTTCGGTGACGGTTTCTTTTGCCGGTGAGCAAGTCACCCGGACTGAGCATACTGGCGTTATTCCTGCGGCTTGGGTTGCACCGTTGACTGCTTCTCCTGAAGCTAACGCCACGGGGGACAACGTGGGTATAGAGACTGCTGCGGTTAGCTTTCCTTTGTCAATCCAACCTACAGATTTAACGGCTTCTAGTGTCAAACCGAGTAAAGCTCACTCAGGAAATGTCTATGTTCTGGGCACAATTGGCTATGATTTTGGAGATGCGGCACGGCGGGATACGTTCAAGCAAAATATGGCTCCGGTGGATTTGAATGGGGTGATGGTGCCGCCAGACCCTTATGATGCTCGTCAGATGGTGGAACATCTCGATCGCCATCCGGAAGAGGCTCACTCGCTGATTTGGACGCTGAACCTTGAGCAAAATACTCTCTATGTTCTTGATCCAAAAGGCCCGTTTGCTAATGATATTTATGAGCTGTTTTTGGTGATGCTCAATGGGCAGCTTGAACCGGAAACGAGTGCTGAGTTCATTGAGCGAGTGAGTGTCCCTGGGCGACAAACTGACCGAACCGTAGAACTTTTTTCTGGGGAAGTGGTTCCGGTGCTGAATATTCGTCATCCTCGGGGGATGTATGGCTGGAATGTGAATGCTTTGGTTGATGCTGCTTTAGCCACTGTCGATAATATAGAAGCGGTGGGGGTAGAAAATCTCCGGGAAGGGCTGACGGCCTTTTTAAATCGGGTGTATTACGATTTACATAATATCGGGCAAACCTCCCGCGATCGCGCTCTGAATTTTGCGGTTACCAATACGTTTCAGGCGGCTGCTACCTTTGCGGAGGCGATCGCCTCTGACCGAAAACTCGACACCATCGAAGTCCAAAAAAGTCCGTACTGTCGCCTCAATAGTGACTGCTGGGATGTGCTACTCACGTTCTTTGATCCCGAAGATGGGAAGCGATCGCGCCAGGTGTTCCGCTTTACCATTGATGTGGCGGATAGTATGCCAGTAACGGTGGGGAGTATCAAACGCTGGGCAATTCCGGGGAAAAAGCGAACCGAGGGCGATCGCGCTTCACGCGCTCCAGAGTGATTTAAAATAGGGACGCACTCCCCCACTTCGCCGCCAAACAGTGGGGGAGCGTTCATGGCGATCGCCACCTAAATAACCTCGCGCCGGTTTTGGAAACCCGACAAGGGGGACTGGCATCCCCAGAACATCAAGCCTTTACAGGACGAAAACAACACGAGAATCTATCCGCCGTTGGACAATGGCGATTCTCGTGCCGAGACGCTTCGCGATCGCCGCTTAGGTAAAGGCGACATCAACTTTTGCGAATCCAGAACGATATTTAAGCCGGGGAATGGAACCCTCTCCGCGCTGTTCACACAATGCTTGATATTCTTGCCAGGTGGCAGGCGATCGCATCACACCTCCGGCCGAAAGATAAAGTTTTTGGGGTGAAACGATGGTCAACATTTCTTCACCGTATCTGGGTTTTTGCCTGATCCGTATTGTACTCACCCTATGACGGAGAAGGGGTTACGTCGCAGAATTCGCCAACAAGTTTTAGCCGGAGCGATACCGTTTTGAGAAGGGATCTCGAAAAGTTACTGGACATATTGGAAGCTATAGCGTTTCCCAATCATTGATGAACTCTCCGAGAAGTTTCTCATAATACTTCAAGCTCATTTTAACCCTTGTATACTGTTCCCTGTTCCCTTTGCTTTCCCTTGTGGATTACAACACTCAAATGGGAACGCTATATAGAACCCCCTCACCGTCGGCGCATCCACAGACAATAAACCACCGTCAGCAGCAACCACCCCGATACGCAGCCCAAACCCGCAAACATCACCGGAACCGGAGGAGTCTCTAAGGAGGAATTAAGGTGAATTTCCATCACCTGATTAACATAGGGTTCCACGAAATTACTATATGCGTCTTCTAAGGCGGCGCGTTGTTTGAATTTGTCTTGTAGATTAGCCATCACTGACCTCCTTTGTCTGTTTGAGATCAGTGTTTTTTTGGGCTACTGCCCAAGCAAATCCACAGGTAAAATCCTGAAATCCTTGCTACAATGGCTTTACCTGGTTTGGGCAACCCTCCCGTTTGGGCAAGTTTCCCCAAACCAGCACCAGTTTTCTATCGAGGGTCGTCATGGTGGGAAAATCGGGTCAGCCTTTCAAAAAAAGCCGCAAGTATGGAGAAAGCGCGGAGGACTTGCAAGACCGTCTGGATTTCGTGGCGGCGTTGCTGGCTTTGGCTGATGAGGAGATCACGATTCCCCCAGACTCACTCAAGCCACAGTTCAATCTGCAGTGGGTGAAAGAAGACGAGTTGAGGGTGTCTGGCATCGTTGTTGAGCCAAAACAGCGCAATGGACAGATTAAGCGGATAGAAAACGGGATTACTAAGAAGGATTTAGGGGTTTTATTAGAAACCTATCGCTGCACGAAAATCCTAGAATCAGCGAGAGATGAACTGATCCAAAATGCGCTATCTTGCCTTCGAGATTTGGGGATTCTGAAGGAGCATAAATCAGCCAAAACTCAAGGATATTGGAAGTTTTCGCTCTGTCTCAAACATCAAACGAAGAGAGAAGAGAACCTACAGGTTATTCGAGATAAATGGAAAGAGGCCTTTGGGAAACTGCCTGAAATTCACCATCCTCCCCAACTCACGGCGACGCTCAACCGCTGCATTTTAGGACTCAAAGGCGACTATCAAGAAGCGCAACCGCAACTCACCGAAATCACCACTACCCTGCCAAACCTGCTCAAGGATAAAACCCTCTCCATTACCAAGGTTGAGGAAGGCAGTATTATCCTGATTGTGGAGAGTTCCCAAACGGGGTATGAGCAACTTAAACGCCTGATTGGACAAGAGATTGCTGGGTTTCCGGTGGAATATGCGATCGATGAATGGCAAGATATTTGCCGTCGGATGTTACTAGAGCGGAAACCCTTAACCAGTAATACGGTTATTGGTCGGGTTTATGGCGATCGCAACTTAATCGATGAGGATTTATTTGTCGATTTAGCCCTGGTGAAACCGAAAAGCAGCCAGACTGAAAAACACCCCCAAGAGATTGACCCCGAAAAGGGTTCCGACTTGTTCACCCGTCAGGAAGAAACCATCGAGAAACGGTTTGCTTATCGGGAATTTCTCCAAGAAGTCATCAGCAACCGTAGCGAAAAACAGCTTGCCATTATTGGCGAACCGGGGGCGGGAAAAACCACCTTACTCCAGAAATTAGCCTTTTGGTTATTACAGGAAACCGATGATTTAGTGATTTGGGTTGACTTAGCAGAATTGGGAAATCAGCCCCTGGGAGAGTATTTAGAGCAAAAATGGTTCAAAGAGGCATTAGGCAAGTCCAGAGAGGAAATTAAAGCGGACTGGGGGCATAAATTTGAGGGGGGTGCAGTCTGGTTACTGTTGGATGGCTTGGATGAGATGAGCCAGAGTGACCTACAGGGGTTAAAATTCCGAGGGTGGGTGACAGATGCGCGGATAATTGTCACCTGTCGCTTGAATTTGTGGCAAGGGAAACCCAGCCAGTTACAGAACTTTCAAACCTATCTCACTCAACCGTTTCAGTTGGAACAGGTGCAGTTTATCCGGCTTCTGGTATTGCCTTTAAACTCTTATCCTGATAGCGAAGCGCGGTTATTACTCAACCCAATAACTATGCCTAGTTACTCAGATATTACTCACAATCTAGTCCTAGCATAGGAAAATAATTCTGTCAATAGGTTGATTACTCAGTCAACAAGCACAACTTAATCAATCTGTTATACGTTTATAGCTAAAAAAGCTAGGCTATCTGAAGCGTTGGAAAGATTAGAAAAGGTTCGCATTTCTTGTGAGGATGCAATTAAGTGTATTGAAAGATGGGATTCACCTGATACACTATTCTATTGTGACCCGCCTTATCCCGGTAGTACACAAGGCCACTATAGTGGCTACACGATTAAAGATTGGACAAAACTATGTCATACATTAGATTGCATAACAGGCAATTACATTGTATCGAATTATCATCAGATGATTGAACCTCAATCATTTACACAAAAAATAGAAATAAATACAGTCATGTCCGCTAGTCACAAGAAAGATGTAAAAAAGAAACGAACTGAAGTGTTATGGGTTAAAAGTAACTTAGACGGTTTTAATCAACTTCCTGAGTTAATTAACCCAGAGGCCTATAATTGTTTACTTAATACATGGAGTCAACCTAAACCCTAACAGCTAACAGATAACCCCTAACTCAATAACTTAAATGGCCCCCTATGGTTTCTGACTGTAGGGGTTCATTCATATTATTTACCAACAATATTGTTGCAACAATATTGTTGCGGGCTTATATGAATGCTTGCCTCTAATTTACCCACAATAAACACCCTAAGCCAAAACCTTAACCCGTCTATTAGGGGTAATCATTCCCGGCGGAACCCAGTACCCCTATAAATTGGAGACTTGTCTAGCGGTATGTAGGTATCGGTTTCGATGGGGAATCAATTCTCTAGGATTATGTAGGTATCAGCGAGAGATAACGAAACAAGTCACCAGTTGAAAAGTTGTTTAGGGGTATCGGGTTGGTTCCGGTAGGAGATAGTTTAGATTATGCGATCGCGTTTTGTTGGTAGCGAGTAGGTTCCTCAAGATTTCACCAATAACCTGACTCCCATAGATACCCGGCTGCCTATCCGGGTATCGTTGTACATTGATAAGGGTATCGTTGTACATTGATAAGAATATCGTTGTACATTGATAGGGGTATCGTTGTACATTGATAACCTAGTGGGTTCCCCCCTACGACTACCTTCGGCTACCTACGGCTATCGTGTTGACTTTGAAACATACCACCCCCCCTAACCGGAACAAACACTCTTGGGGGTGCGACCGATGTGATAGCAGTCAATGGTGACGCTAGGAACCGCCAGGCTTGCTATTGACGGGTATCACAAGGGAGTTACCCTATCGGTGTTTGGTTGGGGGGATGGTATGGGTATTTGACAGATTGATTAAGTTGTGCTTGTTGACTGAGTAATCAACCTATTGACAGAATTATTTTCCTATGCTAGGACTAGATTGTGAGTAATATCTGAGTAACTAGGCATAGTTATTGGGTTGAGTAATAACCGCGCTTCGCTATCAGGATAAGAGTTTAAAGGCAATACCAGAAGCCGGATAAACTGCACCTGTTCCAACTGAAACGGTTGAGTGAGATAGGTTTGAAAGTTCTGTAACTGGCTGGGTTTCCCTTGCCACAAATTCAAGCGACAGGTGACAATTATCCGCGCATCTGTCACCCACCCTCGGAATTTTAACCCCTGTAGGTCACTCTGGCTCATCTCATCCAAGCCATCCAACAGTAACCAGACTGCACCCCCCTCAAATTTATGCCCCCAGTCCGCTTTAATTTCCTCTCTGGACTTGCCTAATGCCTCTTTGAACCATTTTTGCTCTAAATACTCTCCCAGGGGCTGATTTCCCAATTCTGCTAAGTCAACCCAAATCACTAAATCATCGGTTTCCTGTAATAACCAAAAGGCTAATTTCTGGAGTAAGGTGGTTTTTCCCGCCCCCGGTTCGCCAATAATGGCAAGCTGTTTTTCGCTACGGTTGCTGATGACTTCTTGGAGAAATTCCCGATAAGCAAACCGTTTCTCGATGGTTTCTTCCTGACGGGTGAACAAGTCGGAACCCTTTTCGGGGTCAATCTCTTGGGGGTGTTTTTCAGTCTGGCTGCTTTTCGGTTTCACCAGGGCTAAATCGACAAATAAATCCTCATCGATTAAGTTGCGATCGCCATAAACCCGACCAATAACCGTATTACTGGTTAAGGGTTTCCGCTCTAGTAACATCCGACGGCAAATATCTTGCCATTCATCGATCGCATATTCCACCGGAAACCCAGCAATCTCTTGTCCAATCAGGCGTTTAAGTTGCTCATACCCCGTTTGGGAACTCTCCACAATCAGGATAATACTGCCTTCCTCAACCTTGGTAATGGAGAGGGTTTTATCCTTGAGCAGGTTTGGCAGGGTAGTGGTGATTTCGGTGAGTTGCGGTTGCGCTTCTTGATAGTCGCCTTTGAGTCCTAAAATGCAGCGGTTGAGCGTCGCCGTGAGTTGGGGAGGATGGTGAATTTCAGGCAGTTTCCCAAAGGCCTCTTTCCATTTATCTCGAATAACCTGTAGGTTCTCTTCTCTCTTCGTTTGATGTTTGAGACAGAGCGAAAACTTCCAATATCCTTGAGTTTTGGCTGATTTATGCTCCTTCAGAATCCCCAAATCTCGAAGGCAAGATAGCGCATTTTGGATCAGTTCATCTCTCGCTGATTCTAGGATTTTCGTGCAGCGATAGGTTTCTAATAAAACCCCTAAATCCTTCTTAGTAATCCCGTTTTCTATCCGCTTAATCTGTCCATTGCGCTGTTTTGGCTCAACAACGATGCCAGACACCCTCAACTCGTCTTCTTTCACCCACTGCAGATTGAACTGTGGCTTGAGTGAGTCTGGGGGAATCGTGATCTCCTCATCAGCCAAAGCCAGCAACGCCGCCACGAAATCCAGACGGTCTTGCAAGTCCTCCGCGCTTTCTCCATACTTGCGGCTTTTTTTGAAAGGCTGACCCGATTTTCCCACCATGACGACCCTCGATAGAAAACTGGTGCTGGTTTAGGGAAACTTGCCCAAACGGGAGGGTTGCCCAAACCAGGTAAAGCCATTGTAGCAAGGATTTCAGGATTTTACCTGTGGATTTGCTTGGGCAGTAGCCCAAAAAAACACTGATCTCAAACAGACAAAGGAGGTCAGTGATGGCTAATCTACAAGACAAATTCAAACAACGCGCCGCCTTAGAAGACGCATATAGTAATTTCGTGGAACCCTATGTTAATCAGGTGATGGAAATTCACCTTAATTCCTTCTTAGAGACTCCTCCGGTTCCGGTGATGTTTGCGGGTTTGGGCTGCGTATCGGGGTGTTTGCTGCTGACGGTGGTTTATTGTGGATGCGCCGACGGCCATGAATGTAGCGACGACCTTCCCCACCACTTTCGTTAAATCTTGATTGGGCTATCGGTCGCTGGGGAGACGAACGCACCCGCAACTTCCAGCATAGCCACTCTGGCGCAGAATGGCGGGAAGAAGGTCTAACCACCTCTGGGTTAGCACTTCAGCCACAGAGGACACAGAGGAGGAGAGGGGAAGAGGTGGGGGCGACCCCTTGTGGTTGTCCTGCCGGGTCGCCCTAGCCTTGGGGTCATCATATCAATGGCTACTTTTTTTCTGCTATTTCATGGGTCCTTTTCACTCAGATGCAAGTTACGCATGACCGAAATGCGTAAAATAAAAAACAATCTAAAAATTGTAGTTGCCGATACATAAACCCCTGGTGATTTTTCTTAGATTGTGGACACAACATCAAACCGACCCTATGTTATCTCTAAGCACTCATCCCCTGTGATTAGAACCTAAAAACTCACTGTTGATTCTTAACTAAACAATGCCCCGATTTAACCGTCGCCAATTCCTGATTACAGCTGGTGCAGCAACGGCTGGCAGCTTATTACTCCATAGCTGCGGACCGATTAATGACCAAACCCAATTTGAGGTAGAAATTGACCCAGAAAATGCCCCGGAAACTCCAACAGCACGACTCGGCTTTATTGCCTTAACCGACGCGGCTCCCCTAATTATTGGACGGGAAAAAGGCTTTTTTGCTAAGTATGGCATGACGGATGTCTCCGTTGAAAAACAAGCATCCTGGGGAACCACCCGTGACAATTTAGTTCTGGGTTCTCGGGGCGGTGGTATTGATGGGGCACATATTCTCACACCAATGCCTTATCTGATTTCAGAGGGGATTGTCACCGATGGTCGGCGAGTCCCGATGTACATTTTGGCGCGTCTGAATTTGAATGGTCAGGGGATTTGCCTCTCCAATGACTATCGCGATTTAGAAATTGGAGTCGATAGTACCCCCCTCAAGGAACGGTTCGCTGAACGACGGGCTGCGGGTGAAGACTTACGGGCCGCCATGACCTTTCCCGGAGGAACCCATGACTGCTGGATTCGCTACTGGCTGGCGGCGGGAGGGATTGACCCAGACCAGGAGATTTCGACGATTGTCGTCCCCCCACCCCAGATGGTGGCTAATATGCGGGTTGGCAATATGGATACCTTCTGTGTTGGGGAACCCTGGCCCCTGCAATTGGTGAACCAAGATATTGGCTATAACGCCTTAACCACTGGGGAACTCTGGCAAGACCATCCTGAGAAAGCCCTAGGAATGCGGGCAGATTGGGTTGACGAACATCCCAAAGCCGCCCGGGCGTTGTTGATGGGAACCCTAGAAGCCCAAATCTGGTGTAGTGAACCGGAGAATGTGGAGGAGATGTGTCAGATTCTCTCCCGCCGGGCTTGGTTCAATGTGCCGTTTGATGACATTATCGACCGGTCTCGGGGTATTTATGATTTCGGCATCGGTGAGGTGAGGGAAATGCCAGATTTGATGCAGAAATACTGGCGGGATAATGCGTCCTATCCCTTCAAAAGTCATGAGCTCTGGTTCCTAACTGAAAATATCCGTTGGGGGTATCTGCCCCCGGATGCGGATATTAAAGGCATGGTGGACCGAGTAAATCGGGAAGACCTCTGGCGAGAAGCGGCTGAAGCCATCGGCCAGGGAGACATGATTCCCGAAAGCACCTCTCGAGGTCCCGAAACCTTCTTTGATGGCAAGGTCTTTGACCCAGAAGACCCCCAAGATTATCTCAAGAGTTTAGAGATTACCCGAATTTAAGACTGATGCCGAAACACATCCTACCCCTATTGCCTGTTAAGAGTTAAGAGCATGATTTAATCTCAAATTAGGTTAACATTTTAGGGCAATACGGTATAATACCAAGTATGGTGCGAGACCTTCGGGTATGAAATAGAGCTGAAATGGGCGAAATAACTACCCGGTGAGGACTTCAACCCCTTGGTTGATTGGGTCGCATCCCTGACCATCCCATAACACAGCCTGATTTTTTGGCCTACCTTCGAGACTTCCGATATGGCCAGTCAGGTGAAGCGTATAATCAGGTCTAAGACTGCCCGCGCCATGCTGACATGGGCGCATTATCGATTCAAACTAACCCTGAGACATCAAGGGGAAATAACTGGAACCACAGTTGTAGATGTGACCGAAGAATACACCAGCAAAACCTGTACTCACTGTGGTCATGTGCATTCCCAGCTAGGTGGCTCAAAAGTGTTCCGATGTCCTGAGTGTGGGTTCACTCTACCCAGGGACTGGAACGGTGCTTTTGGAATCTTTCTAAAAGCTTTGCGGGATACCGCCTCTGTTACCTTAACGGGTAATAGTGCTATCGTCGCATTGTCAGGCAATAGCCGGATAAATGTCGCGTAAATGTATCAGTTCCCTGTCCCCTTCTCTCCTCATGAACCTATGACTTCTCCTACTTATCGCCGACGCCATAAATTTAAATTTTCCCCACAACGGTGGCTTAAAGCCGTTCTTAACAAGGGGAAAAAGCTGATTCCATCTGCGGTTGCTATTCTGATTTTCCTGGTTGTTTGGGAGGTGTTCACGGCTGTTTCCGATTCGACGTTGCCCGGTCCTATCCGCACAGTGTCAGAAACTTGGGAATTGATTATCGACCCGTTTTTTGACCACGGCGGCATTGATAAGGGGCTATTCTGGCAAATTTTGACGAGTTTGCAACGGGTGGCCTTGGGGTTCTCCCTCGCTGTGGTGGTGGGAGTCTCGTTAGGAGTTCTGATTGGTACGAACACTCTAATGTACCGTGCCTTAGACCCGATTTTTCAAATCTTGAGAACGATTCCCCCTTGGCTTGGCTACCGATTTCCTTGGCAGGCTTTGAGCGAGCAAACCCTTCGGCTATTTTTGTGATTTTTATTACAGCAATTTGGCCGATTATTATCAATACAACTGAGGGAGTGCGGCAAATTCCTCAGGATTATAATAATGTGTCACGGGTGCTACGACTTGACCGCAAGACCTATTTCTTTAAAATCCTCTTCCCGGCAACGGTTCCCTATATTTTTACGGGACTCAAGATTGGGATTGGTCTGTCTTGGCTGGCAATTATCGCCGCCGAAATGTTGATTGGTGGTGTGGGTATTGGTTTCTTTATCTGGGATGCCTGGAACAGTTCTCGCATGAGTGACATTATCCTAGCGGTGATTTATGTCGGGGTCGTCGGCCTACTGCTGGATAAGTTTATTACCTTCTTGGCCAGTTTGGTGGTGTCTGAAGACTAAGCTCAATAATTAATTAGCTGTCTTCTGTTCTGATTTCGTTGTCCCCTACTCCTGCTTAAAGCCCATGTCTATTTTTGCTGAAGTTGACCATATTGAACGAGTCTTTAATCTCCCTAATGGAGGCACTTATGTTGCCTTGAGTAACATTGAACTCAAGATTCGTAAAGGTGAATTTATCTCCTTGGTGGGTCATTCCGGCTGTGGTAAATCAACCCTCTTAAACCTAATTGCCGGACTCGATAAACCTACCCGAGGGGGCATCATCCTAGAAGGTCGCCAGGTGACAGAGCCGGGACCCGATCGCATGGTGGTATTCCAAAACTATTCTCTGCTGCCCTGGCTAACGGTGCGAGAAAACATCGCCTTGGCGGTCGAATCCGTTATGGGCGATCGCCCCCGAGGAGAACAACGCGGTATCATTGAACATCACATTGACCTAGTGGGCTTACGTCATGCGGCCCATAAACGCCCCGCCCACCTCTCCGGGGGCATGAAACAGCGGGTTGCCATTGCCCGGTCGCTGGCTATCCGCCCCAAACTCCTCCTCCTGGACGAACCTTTTGGAGCCCTAGATGCCCTGACCCGAGGGGGACTGCAAGAACAACTGATGCGTATCTGCGAGGAAAGCCAAGTCACCTGTATCATGGTCACCCATGACGTGGACGAAGCCCTCCTCCTGAGCGATCGCATCGTCCTCCTCACCAACAGCCCCGCCTCATACATCGGGCAAATTCTCGATGTCCCCATCCCCAGGCCCCGCACCCATGTCTCGGTGGTCAAAGATCCCAACTACTACGGACTCCGCAACGAGATCGTCTATTTCCTCAACCAACAGCGACGGGCCAAGAAACGCCAAAGCCAACCCCAACCCATCGAAGTTCACGAAAACGGCTTAGAAAAAGTCAACCTCAACCTAGGCTTCATCCCCCTCACCGACTGCGCCCCCCTCGTGGTGGCTAAAGAACGGGGATTCTTCGCCAAACATGGCTTGACCCAAGTCACCCTCAGTCGCGAACTCAGTTGGAACGCGATCGAATCGGGCATTCGAGAGCAACGCCTCGACGCAGCCCAAATGGTTGCCGGAATGCCCCTCGGAATGACCATAGGCCGGGATAACCATACCCCCCTGCCCGTCATTACCGCCATGACCCTCTCTCGCAACGGCAACGCCATCACCTTCCATCGTCACTTCTACGAGGAAGGGGTGCGAACTCTCGCCGATCTCAAAGGCTTTATCGCCGCCTACCCCGACCGACGACTCACCCTGGGAGCCGTGCATCCCACCTCCATGCACAACCTCATCCTACGTTACTGGCTCGCCTCCGCTGACATCGACCCCGATCGCGACCTGGATATCGTCATCATTCCCCCCGCACAAATGGTCGCCAACCTCAAAGCCGGCAACATCGACGGCTACTGTGTCGGCGAACCCTGGAACTCCCGCGCCGTCCATGAAGGCATCGGTTTCGTCATGGCCACCGACCCGGAAATCTGGTCTGGCCATTGCGAAAAAGTCCTCGGAGTCCGGGAAGACTGGGCGCAAACTCACCCCAAAACCCATCTAGCCCTCATCCAAGCCCTCTTAGAAGCCTGCGACTACTGCGACGATATGCGTCATCGGGAAGAGGTTTTAGACCTCATCTGTCGTCCCGAATATGTCGGGTCCGACCCCATCTACACCCGTCCCGGCTTCATTGATGCCTACAACAAAGGCATCGGCGACCCCCAACCTATCCCCCGCTACAACCAGTTCTTCTGCGACAAAACCAACTGTCCCGATCGCACCGAAGCCCTGTGGATTCTCACCCAAATGGCCGTTGGGGCATTACCCCCTTCCCCCGCAACTGGATTGAAGTCATTGATCGCGTCCGCCGTCTCGATATGTTCTCCCAAGCCGCCCAAGGCTTAAACATGATGGACATTGCCGCGATCGCTATCCCATCATCCTCTTCGACGGGGCTATTTTCAACCCAGACGATCCCATCCATTACCTAGAACAACTACAAATCAAAACCAACCTAACCATCACAGAAATCGATATCAACCCAGCCCCCCGAGAACTCTCCGCCGCCTAATCCCAAAGAACCCACCCCTAAGCCATCCCCAGAGGAGAACCGACCCCCCATTCCTCTTTCACCCCTGCTACCTACTGCCTATTGCCTTCTTCCCCCTATTGCCTTCTTCCCCCTGTTAAGAGTTAAGAGTTAAGAGTTCCCTATTTCCTTCTTACCCAATGCAAACTGTAACCAACTCCACCTCCCACACCTACACCACCAATGACTCTTATCTGGTCATTGATGGCCTTAGCAAAACCTATGCCACCCCAGAGGGGCCCTATCGAGTTCTCGACAACATCCAACTCACCGTCCGGGAAGGAGAATTCTTATGTCTGATTGGGCACTCCGGCTGTGGTAAATCCACCCTCCTGGATATGGTTTCCGGCTTCCGTCAACCCAGCGAAGGAGAAGTTCGCTTAGAAGGACGACGAATTAAAGAACCCGGGCCTGATCGCATGGTGGTCTTCCAAAACTATGCCCTCCTGCCCTGGCTAACCGCCTACGAGAATATCTTCCTGGCTGTCAACTCCGTCTTTCCCAAGCTCAAACAACGGGACAAAGTGGCGATCGTGCAAGAACATCTGGAACTGGTGGGCTTAACTGAGGCCGCCGACAAGAAGCCCAAAGAACTCTCCGGGGGAATGAAACAACGGGTATCCATCGCCAGAGCCTTAGCCCTGCGCCCCAAAGTCCTCATTCTCGACGAACCTTTCGGCGCTCTCGATCCCATCACCAGGGAAGAACTGCAAGAAGAACTGCTACAAATCTGGGCCGATCACAAAGTCACCGTACTCATGATTACCCATGATATCGACGAAGCCCTCTTCCTGGGCGATCGCCTGGTCATGATGACGAACGGCCCGCCGCCCGCATTGGTGAAATCCTCGACTTACCCTTCCCTCGGCCGCGCGATCGCACCCGACTCATGGAACAGCCAGAATACTACGAGCTACGCAACGAAGCCCTAGACTTCCTCTATCGTCGTTACGCCCACGACGACACCTAAAGCCCAGAAGAATCCTTTACGCCTCTGGATGAAATGGTCCCCACCCCCGTTTCTGAGGCACTTCTTGGCGGCTGGGGAATAATACGTTTGCGTCAGATTGTAACAGTTTCAGATATTCAAATCTGATACATTTACGCGACATTTATCCGGCTATTGCCTGACAATGCGACGATAGCACTATTACCCGTTAAGGTAACAGAGGCGGTATCCCGCAAAGCTTTTAGAAAGATTCCAAAAGCACCGTTCCAGTCCCTGGGTAGAGTGAACCCACACTCAGGACATCGGAACACTTTTGAGCCACCTAGCTGGGAATGGACATGACCACAGTGAGTACAGGTTTTGCTGGTGTATTCTTCCGTCACATCTACAACTGTGGTTCCAGTTATCTCGGCTTGATGTCTCAGGGTTAGTTTGAATCGATAATGCGCCCATGTCAGCATGGCGCGGGCAGTCTTGGATTTGATTTTCCGCTTGGCTTTGGCAACCATGTTGGAAGTCTCGAAGGTGGGCAGAAAAATTATGCTGTAGTCATTAGTCAAGTAGTGAGCAATTTGTTTGTGGGCTTCATCAACTAGATTGCGGATTTTGGTTCTCATTCGTTGAGCCGCTTGCCTCATCCGGCGTCGCCGTGAACGATTAAGTTCCTTGGCGATTCGGCTCATCAAATCATCCAAATGTTGACATAACCTAGTAATGCGTCCTATATCTCCGGAGCCCAATTCCAGAAACCGAGAGCCATCAAACCCAGTTATGAAAGTTCGGACACCCCGGTCTAATGCAATCACGCCATTCGCTTCAGTTGGGGTAACGGCAACTGGTTCAGGGAAAATCGCCAACCATCGACCTTTGGTAAACACCAACTGAGTCCCTTGCCCGCAAGTTTTAGGGATAGCTTAGGAAACCATGAAAGTTAATCCTTTCGTGAGTCTTGGATACCAACTCCCTGAAGAGAAATTAGCATTGTTAAACTTGATGGCTTGAGAACTATCCCGACAGCTCGGTGGCCTTGCGCCAGGACTGGCGGTCAAAGCCTGATAGGCATCAAAGATGGCATTTTGCCGAATGTGGCAGGGTGTTTCTTTGACCCATTCGGGTAAGTCGCTCTGCATCACTTCGTTGCGTAATTTCAGTTTGCTTAGTCGTTTACCACTCCGGGATAATGCAATTGCTTGGTTGTAGCAATACCGACAAGCGGCCAGCCATTTACGCCAGACTTGATTTAGCTCTGGGCTGGGGTAAATCCGGATCTTCTTTGACCTGAGTTTTGTATTTACTCCGTCCGTATAATCGGAAACTGAAGCAGTGGAGGATGGCGAGGATGTCCTCAACCATTTCTGGTTCTCGACTGAGACTTGTCTCGTTGAGAACCATGAGTGAGCACCTGTTTTGCTCACAGAGCCATCGAAACAAGTCCCATCCAAATCTGCCAATCGGTCTGGGTGGGCAACGACAACCATGCGGACATCTCCTGACAAGACTTGTCCCAGTCAGGCCAGCATTTTCTTTCCCTTGAAGTTGAGCCCGCCTCCGATTTCGGAGACGACTTCTGCTTCGGGGTAGAGGTTGGACAGTGCGGCCACCTGTCGGTTGAGGTCGGACTGCTGGGCGCGGCTACTAACTCTGGCATAGATAACGACTTTGCGTTTGTCACTGCGTGATGGCATCAGAATATGACTCAACGTTGTATCGTCGTTGCCCAGCGGGGGTTCTGATGGTCTCGATTGAGCCATTTTCGTCCCATCTGCGGAGTGTTCTTTCATGGACTCCAAGGATTTAGGCCGCTTCCTTGGGTTTGACATATCTGGCAATAGGTTTATCCTCAACGTTATGGTCGAAAGGGAAGTCACCTTCCCCAACTCCAATTCCAAACCGTACTTGAGACTTTCACCTCATACGGCTCCTGATGTAGATACCCCTTTTGACATCGGGAACAGGGCAACAACTCCCTGCTTTGTGACTTCAACTTTTGGAGCTAAATACAACATCGTAGTCTTTAAACTCGCTCTCGTCATAAACACTCTTATTTGTCGCAGTCTCTATATCCACACCGTGACTAGTGGGCATATCCTAACCATTACAGTTAGGCATTAGCTTTCAGTCACATCCTTTCCCCTTAAAGGCATACGCTTACACTTTTCACTACTGTGCAGTTACATCCTGCTGAGAACCTATGAGGGGTTTAAACGTTCCGTTTATACGGGCATTCCATCTTTAGACTTGTCCTGTCCACCGGGGTAATTTTAAAGGTCTGTGTAGGTAGTGGATGAAAACTCCCTACTTTTCCCCTTGCTCTTTTGAGCGCAGCGTATCAACCTATTTCGCTACTTAATAATTACGATGGTTCAAGCCGGAACATTCAGATTTCCTTAGTCATGGATGGTTGGCAGTGGTCGGATTATTGGGAATAGGTTTCCCTCACGCCTTCCGTTCCCCGCTTCAATCTGACGGGTTGTGATTCCTCAAACTGGGGGTGGCTATCGCCGTTACTCTCAACGCCCTGATTTCTCAGTTGGTTTATGACCTTGAGTCCCCTGCCTTGCTTAGATTTCTCCAAGCGTCGGGACATATAAACAGTTATGGGATGGTCAGGGGTGCGAATCCCTTATATTCCACCAAGGGGTGCAAGTCCCACTAGGAGGTTATTTCAGGCATTGCAGCCTTATTTGACTCCTAAACGTCTCGCACTTATCGCTTATTATACCATATTGCCCTAAAATATTAACCTAATTTGAGATTAAATCATGCTCCCCTAACCAAGTTTCGATTCTCCCAGGTCAACGCCGAAGCGATCGCCTATATCAGATTCCCTTGATTCGGCGGAAAGCCTTTTAACGGCGCTTTTAGGGGTTCTGAGGTGAGAAATCGTACTCTCCTAGGTCAACGCCGAAGCGATCGCTTTTGGGGTGGGTTTTGTCGGGGTGAAAATTCGCCGCTAAAGAGGATGGCACTGTGGGGGAGGAGGTGGGGCGCGTTTTAGGGTTTTGAGGTGGCGATCGCAAGTCAGGCTATACTACAATTAATCAGAGCCTAAAATCAGGAATAAAGCCAAATGACTACCCAAAATTTATGAGAAAAATGGCAGCGTTTAGACCCTGAACAACAGCAACAAGTTCTCGCTTTTATTGACTTTATTCATCAAAGGCTTAAACCGACTAAACCCAGTTCTCCGCTTGGAGCAAAGTTAAGAAAAATCCGCCAAGAAATTATAGAATCGGGCATCCCCTTGTTAACGCCAGAAGAAATCGAACAAGAAAAAGTGGAACGGTGTGGAGGATATGCAGGCTAATCATGATCCGAACTTTTGTTGATGCTGGAGTGTTAATTTATGCGGCTCGCGCCAAATGAAATGGCTGAACTTGCTTGACAAATCTTAGAAGATGACCAGCGATAATTTGCCTCTAGTATTTAAAAAAAGGATATTTTAACATAAAATTTGAGAAACAGAGTTGGTAGCAAAATCTCTGATTTGTAGGTGAAACTGTCGCAGAAACCGGGTTTCTTACAGAGATTTAGGTTTCACCTCGAATTCCATCTGGGAACGGTAGAAACACAGATCAAATTCCATCAAAAAGTTTGTCTGTCCTAGAATTAGAGGTGTATTAATATTTTTGGTCCAGGCAAACGCTAACTGAATCGGTGCAATATCGCCGATTTGAGCCATTGTCAACAAAGGTAGTGCTGGTTGGCTCCCTAAGTTACCAGTTAGTTGAATCATGGATTTGTTGTCTGCCCAAATAGCCCCTAGTTGTAGCCCCATATTATATGGCATGACATTGATAGTTGCACCACTGTCAACTAATCCCACGGCTTCAATCCTATGACTTTCTCGCCGCCAAATAATGGGGATTCGTGGCAGACTCTCAAATTCGTTTTGGGATGAATCAGTGGTTGAGTAGCGAAATCTCATGGTCATCAAACCTCCTCACTGGAATCTATTGCCTGCATGAGAATCGCCCCAGCCCCAAAAGTATTATATGGAGTAGGCAAATCATAGGTTTTACCGGGTTCTAAAGGTGAAATTTCGGCTCGTGATTCCATTTCTTCAGCCAGTAAACGAGAAGGGGTCGAGAATGGAGTCACCTCCATCCCCTCCCATTCAAAACCGTACTTGAGACTTTCACCTCATACGGCTCCTAGTCTGACTGTCTCTTTGTTATGAGCACAGCATTGTCTCTTTATCAAGAGCTGTTTTATCATCGTGACAATGGCGATGTAATAATTGAAGATTTTTGTATTCATCCTTTCCACCTTGGCTTCTAGGTACAATGTGGTCTACTTCAATTAAGTCTGATGGAGTAAAGAATTGCCCACACCAGGTACATCTACCTTTTGGTTTTTTGAGTAGTTTTGCTACCCTAGTTGGCGTGTCGATTGCTTGTCCTTTTCTGGTTGCCCAGTAAGTCCAATTTCCGTCATAAAGTGTTGCGTCAGGGCGTATTAGGGTATGTCTGATAATTGGAGTCCAATTGTGATTGAACAGATGTAACCCATCTTTGGTTTGGAACAGCCAATTTTCGTGTCTTTCTTTCCCATTGCTAAGTTTAATTGTTCCATGTCTGAAATAATTACTTAGCTTTTCGTAACTTGCCTTTCCGCATCTTGATCCTGTCCATGCCCGTAACATTTGCCAGATTATATTGTCTAGCTTAGTGAAGGTCTCTTTTGAGACTACCGCTGAATAATAGTTTGCCCATCCTCTTATGATTGGGTTTAGTCTACTAATCAGGGCTGCCTGGGGCGCATTTTTATGTTGTTTAATTACACCCTTAATCACTTCAGTGTGGGCAACTGCTTTTTGGCTGGGTTTTATGAGAGTTTTATGTCCGATTAATCTGCTCTTATGTCCCCCTGTTTTTCCAGTTTTGTATTTTCCTACTGGGTATTGCCTAATATTGAATCCTAAGAAATCAAATCCGGGTTTTTCTGCTTTGCCATTATACTCAATAGATTTGAGTGTGTGGCAGACTCGAGTTTTTTCAGGTTTAATCTCTAATCCAACAGGCTTTAGCCATTCATAAATAGCAGTTTTGCACTGTTCAATGATTCCTAAGTCTTTGGATATGACTACAAAATCATCGGCATATCGTATGACCGTGGCAAATGGTTTGCTGTTGGTATTATTTGGATACATTTTTCCTATTAACCTACCCATCCCCAACAGTGCGATGTTGGCGAGTATTGGACTAATTACCCCTCCCTGGGGTGTCCCTGTTTCTGTATCCTCGAATACACCATTATCTAGCACTCCCGCTTTGAGCCATTGTTTCATGTCTCTTTTTAGGCTGCTTGGACAATCAATTTTGGACAGTAGGTAATCATGGTTTATTCGGTCGAAACATTTCGCTATATCTGCATCAAGGACATAGTATTGTCCAATCTTAATGGCATTGTAAATCCTGCTTATTGCATCTTGGGCTGACCTGCCTGGTCTGAACCCATAGCTAGTTCCTTCAAATCTCGATTCCCATTCAGGTTCGAGAGCCGACTTAACCAAGGCTTGCCTTGCTCTATCTTGGATTGTGGGTATTCCTATTCCAGCTTTTTTCATCCCTACCAGGTTTTGGAATCCAAACCCGTCGCAGTGGTTTTGCTTTGAGATTTCCTTTAATGTTCTTGACCAGTTCAAACCTTTGTCTTGGAGAGATTACTCTTACTCCATCAACACCAGCTGTTTTCCTGCCTTGACCCGCTTGGGGGGCGGGTTTATTAAGCTGACTGTTGGGAAGCATGGCTGACCGTGGAACCCGCCCCTACAGCCGCACTGCTAAGAGCCGGGCATAGTATGATTTCACCAATAGACGTTGCCACCTTCTGGCTTTTGCATCTTGTCCCGATTTAGCTGCTTGAAATATACTCTTTTGGAGCTTGAAAACTTTCCGTTGAACCTTAGTCCATGGGATTGCCTTCCATGCGTTGTTCGTAGTCTTGATTGGTTTTGATTTCCCAAATCCTTTCTTTAAACTCGCTATCGCCATTTGTACACCTACTTGACTCTATTTCTTTACAATCAAACCGTGACCCGTTAGCATATCCCTACCATTACAGTCGGGCGTTGGCTTCTGGTCACATCTCACCCCCTAATAGGC
This sequence comes from Arthrospira sp. PCC 9108, assembly GCA_016745315.1. Taxonomy (GTDB): domain Bacteria; phylum Cyanobacteriota; class Cyanobacteriia; order Cyanobacteriales; family Microcoleaceae; genus Limnospira; species Limnospira platensis. Next base: position 5,628,972 of record CP066886.1, on the reverse strand, counting down.
TTACGCTTACACTTTCACTACTGACTTTCTCGACCAGATTATCAGAGCCTAAGAGGGGTTAAAACGTTCCGTTTATATGGGCATTCCATCTTTAGATTTGTCCTTTCCACCGGGGTACTTTTAAAGGTCTGTGTAGGTAGTCTAACGAAGCTCCTACTTTTCCCCTTACTCTTTTGAGTGCAGCGTATCAACCTATTTTTCGCTACTTAATTCTTACGATGGTTCAAGCCGGACATTCGGTTTCCCTAATCATGGATGGTTGGCAGTGGTCTCGATTCTGGTGTTAGGTTCCACCTCGGAGCCTTCCGTTCCCCGCTTCAATCCTGGGGTTGTGGTTCCCAAAATTGGGGGTGGCTATCGCCGTTACCCTAATTTCCTAACTTTACTTATCCATTTCTGGGCTTCCTATAGGAATTTGTATGAGTTAGTTCGTTTTGACCTGGGGTTCCCTGCCTTATTTGGTATATTTCTATACCGAATGTTGGGACATATAAACAGTTATGAGGATGGTCAGGAGAGATCTCCTTATATTCAACCAAGGGGTTTAAGTCCCCACCAGGCGGTTATTTCAGGTATTTCAACCCTATTTCATGCCTGAACGTCTCGCACAATTAGTTTAATTTTGTCAATGGGTGACAGTTGCTCGATGGCGGGGAGCAATTCTGTAAGTGTCATCATAAATTGGGTTATGGTGATTTGGACAATGGTTGGGCTGGTATAGTTTTGATTTGATCTCAAGTTTCAGGGATAAACCCGGTTTCTTGGCTGCTCAAATCTCCCTAACCAGGTTTCAATGGCAGATATCAGATTCCGTTGATTGGGGGGAAAGCCTTTTAAGGGGGCTTCTAGGGGTTCTGAGGTGAGGTAATTTTCGCTCAGATTTGAGTGCAGTGGATTTTTTTAGGTTTTAATAAGGTTTTGTTGGCGAGTTCTAGGGAGATGCCACTAATGCGATCGTCTCGGGGGCGGTAGGATAACACTTCAATGCCAATGGGTTCATTGGTGTCTCCATCTTTGAAAAGGATAATATCGTTCCCAAGTTCCGTAGCAATTTGGTTAGGGCGGGGAGATTGCCAAAAAATGGTTAACAGCTCGGTTTCTGGTTCGTAAAAGACTTTTATTTGAGCCATAATTTTGCTCGGTGTTTTGATGGCATCAGTTTGGTAAGCTGTAATCAAGTAACCCTCTCCATTTAAACGCCGTGCAACGGCAACCAGCCACCTTTTGGCTTTGAGGGTGCGATAAAATAGCAAGACATCAATATCGCGCTGACTTTGGTAAATGGCATCGGGTTGATTAAGGGTTTGCTGAATTTCAGTTTCATAATCAGTAATATCAGGATGCTTGATAAGCAATGTTTGCCAGTAGCTTTCGGTGGTGCGGACGGTGAACCCTAGGGGAGTAGAAACAATAAATTTAACAATTGATTCCATGTTTTAGCTGAAGGCTAGGGTTTGCTAATATTTTAACAGTTTTGGATGCTCAAATCTTCCCTAACCCGGTTTCAATGGCGGATATAGCCATCCTAAATGATTTGTACCTCACCCGATATCCCCTCGGATGTTCTGGGCCGCCAACGAGAAAGGAGCCGCCATCGTCTTCCACGACTGATTTAGGACTACTATATCAGATTCGGTTGATTAGGCGGAAACCCTTTTAACGGCAATTACCCCCGTCAGACAAAAGGCGATTCTCCTAGGTCAACGCCGAAGCGATCGCTTCTGGGGTGGGTTGATTAACGGTGACTCGGAGCGATCGCCTCAATTTGAGAACACCAAGAAAAGTCTTTGATGTTAAAAGTGTAGATTGTGGTAACATCATGGGCTAACATAATCCCAATGTGCAGTAAATCAAAAACACCTCCATTGCTTACAGGTCTTTCTGCCAATAAACCGATCCAACGTTCAAACAAATCCACCGGAGTTGAAAGTAGACAGATATGGGGCATCTGACAAATCCGGTTAATGCGGATAATTGCTTCCGTTGGCTGTAAAGGCGTGGCTAAAATAGCGGGATTAGTAATATAGGAGTAAAATTCCGCTAAAACCTGCGATGAGACACACAAAATTTCCCTTTCGGTGGGTCTAAATATTTCTAAAGCGGCTTTGTGTTGAGGGGCTTTGGTATTAGCAACATAAGCGAGGATATTCGTATCCAGATAAATTCGTTTAGCTTCCCCTGCCATAAAGCATCGTCCGATTAAAGGGCTGGAGAATTTCGCTGGCAAAAAACAAGGAATTCAAGTCTGATTCTGAGATATTTTCTCGGGTTGATTGTTTCTGCTGTTGATTAATAGTTTTAAAAGTTTCTATCATCTTGTGAATTTGCTCGATTTGTTCTGGGGTGAGTCCGGTGATATCAAGAGTTTGAGTCATTTTTGAGTTGGGGGCTAGGGGTTGTTGACATTTTAGCTAATTTTGGTGCTAAGGGTCAGAAACCGGGTTTCTTGGCTGCTTAAATCTCCTCTAACCAGGTTTCGATTCTCCTACCCAGACACTTCCGGAACGCCTATATCAGATTCCCTTGATTCGGCGGAAAGCCTTTTAACGGCGCTTCTAGGGATTCTGAGGTGAGAAATCGTGCTCTCCTAGGTCAACGCCGAAGCGATCGCTTCTGGGGTGGGTTGGGTCGGGGTGGAAACGGTTTCGCTACCTAAGAGGATGGCACGGTGGGGGAGGAGGTGGGGCGCGTTTTAGGGTTTTGAGGTGGCGATCGCATTTCCGGCGAGGTCTTCCTCGGTACAAGTGATTTTCCAAATCAGGGGGACATTGAGTCAGAAAAATGTTAATATAAGTAAATCGGCACGACAATAAATCTGAACATAAAATCAACCACTAGCGATGAAAAAGTCCATCGAACTCAATGAAGAATTGGTGAAAGAAGGATTGCGCTTAACCAATATTCAGACAGAACAAGAATTAATTAACTTGGCTTTATCCGAGTTAGTCAAAAACCGCAAAAAACGAAATTTACTCGATTTGAGTGGACAGATTCAATTCTCAACAGATTACGACTATAAAGCCTTACGGTTAAACCGGAATGTTTTTGATTGATACATCAGTTTGGATTGCTGTTTTCCGAGACAAGACTGGTACAGTTGGTCAATCTTTATCAGAAATTATTAAGGAGCAACCCATTTTTTTGAGCCGATTTACTCAAATGGAACTGTTGCAAGGTTGCCGATATGAACGGGAGTGGAGGTTATTAGAAACCTATCTGCAAGACCAAGACTATATCGAACCAACTCCTAATACTTGGGTCGCGGCTGCCCGAATTTATTACGATTTACAACGACAGGGATTAACGGTTAGAAGTAGTATTGATTGTTGTATTGCTCAACTGGCGATCGCACATCAGTTGATCTTAATTCATAATGACCGTGATTTTGAGACAATTGCAACGGCAACCAGCCTTAATAGTTTACGCTTTCGACCTGACAATAATTAATTATCAACTCTCCTCTAACCCTATTCTAACCTAAAAAATGCCAATCCTCAAATCTCCCCTAACCAGGTTTCGATTCTCCTACCCAGACGCTTCCGGAACGCCGATATCAGATTCCGTTGATTGGGGGAAAGCCTTTTAACGGCGCTTCTAGGGGGGTCGTCGGTGAGAAATGCGATTCTCCTACCCAGACGCTTCCGGATCGCAATTACCCCCGTCAGTTTTTGGCAAAAGGCGATCGCTTTTGGGGTGGGTTGAGTCCGGGTGGAAATTCGCCGCCGAAGAGGATGGCTCCGTGGGGGAGGAGGTGGGGCGCGTTTTAGGGTTTTGAGGTGGCGATCGCATTTCCGGAGGGGTGGCGGGTTCCGGGGGATTTTCCTCTGCGAGAGAGGCTATGTTTTGGGTTCAGTATCCGTGCTTTCTAAGTCTAACCATAAGCGTAAAATTGTTTCAATTTGTGACAACTGCTCTGGATCTAATTCACCTAATTTTTTCAGAAGTTTTGCATGAGGAATGGTAATCAGGTTTTGTACGTCGAAAACTCCGGGTTTGAGAAACCGGGTTTTAATCTCAACTTCAAAACGTGAACCTCTAGGACTGGTGGTGTGGGGAATCAATGTTGTTAATGCTCTATCCTGCATGAGGGCAGGAATACTCACCACAAGACAGGCCTAACCTTGGCGGTGTAACCTAAATCGACAAGCCAGACTTCTCCCCGGTTAGGACTACTCATAATCTGCTTCTTGCTCATCTAAGGCTAAAAATAGTTCTTCTGCATTGAGGACTAAATCCTCATCGGTCAAAGGGGGAACGTCAAAATTGATAACTCGCTTGAGTATTTCTGCTGCGATCGCCTGTTGTTCTGTCTTCGACAACTCATCAAAGTTTTTGAGAATTTCTTGAGCTAGGGTATTCATAACAGTTCAGTCCGCTTCGTTACCCAAAATCAGGTTTCAAGGTCAATTCCAATTTTATCCTAAGTTTCAGGCAGAACCCCAGTTACTTAAATCTCCCCTAACCAGGTTTCGATCGCCGATATCAGATTCGGTTGATTGGGGGAAAGCCTTTTAACGGCGCTTCTAGGGGTTCTGAGGTGAGAAATGCGATTCTCCTACCCAGACGCTTCCGGAACGCAATTACCCCGGTCAGTTTTTGGCAAAAGGCGATCGCTTCTGGGGTGGGATGTTCACAGTCCGTGAGGAGGAGGGCGCGGTGGGGGGAGGAGTTGGCGGCGTTGCAGTGGTTTGAGGGCGCGGCGCAGTTGGGCGGGGGTTTTGGGTTCCGGGGGTCTTCGTCGGGACATGGGGTGTCTCAGGATGGGGTGTGGTGGGGGGGCCGCTAAGTGGTGAAGTAGAATATCATTAAAGGTGATTGAGTACCGTGAGGCTTCGTCAATGATGACATTTAATGATATAGTTGAAGGAATTAAAAGTCTTTCTACTAATGAAAAAGAAGAAATTCAATCATTGTTGCAGCAGTATCTCCGTGAAGAACGTCGCGATAAGATTTATGAGAGTTTCCAAGCAGCCCAGAAAGAACAACAACAAGGAAACCTCAAGTTTTCTAACCAGATTGACGAATTGAAACAACTGATTGATGAATAATCATGGAAGTTAGTTTCAGTTCGGCTTTTAAACGGGCTTTACAAAAAATGCTTAAAGGGAATGAAAACTTAGAGTCAAAATTTTGGCAAAAACTAGAAATATTTACGTCAGACCCTTACGATCCGAGCTTAAGAACCCATAAGCTATCAGGAAAACTGAAGGATTTATGGAGTTTCACTGTAGATTACGACGTGAGAGTATTATTTTATCTTACAGAAGATAACAAGGCTATTTTTGTTGATTTCGGCAGCCATGACGAAGTTTATTAAGGGGTTAAAAACTCTGTTTCTCAAATCTCCTCTACCCAGGTTTCAATAGCAGATATCAGATTCGGTTGATTGGGGGAAAGCCTTTTAACGGCGCTTCTAGGGGTTCGTCGGTGAGAAATGCGATTTTTGCTTGGATGTGAGTTCGGTTGATTTTTTTCAGGTATTAACAAGATTTTGTTGACCGAGTTCTAGGGAGATGCCACTGATGCGATCATCTCCAGGACGATAGGACAAGACTTCGATGCCAATGGGTTCATGGGTATCTCCATCTTTAAACAGGATAATATCGTTCTCAAGTTCGGTCGCAATTTGATTGGGACGGGGAGATTTCAAAAAATGGTTAAAAGTTCGGTTTCGGGTTCGTAAAATACTTTTATTTGGGCCATAATTTCGCTCCGTTTTTTATTGCATCAGTTTGGTAAGCGGTAATCAAGTAACCCTCGCCATTTAAACGCCGAGCAACAGCAACTAGCCATCTTTGTGCTTTGATGGTGCGATAAAATAGCAAAACGTTAATATCGCGCTGACTTTGGTGAATGGCATCGGGTTGATTCAGGGTTTGCTGAATTTCAGTTTCAAAATGGGTAATATCGGGATGTTTGATCAGCAATGTTTGCCAGTAGTTTTCGGTGGTGCGGACTGTAAACCCTAGGGGTGTAGAAACAATGAATTTAACGATTGGTTCCATCTGTGGGCAATTGGGCTAGGGCTTATTGATATTTTAGCGGTTCTGGCTGTGTGAACTACCCCACCCTGCCGCCCTAGAGCATGGGGCTTCCTGATTCAACGGGAACTGCATCCAACAAAACCGATGTTTTGCCAGGTTGTCTTACACTCCCGACCCAGGCAGTATCGCTGGTTCCCAACGACAATATCCGCAAGGCTTCATTTCTGATATTTTGTGCCGCATTGACATCTCGCTCATGGCAAGTCCCACAATGTTGACATTGCCATTGACGAATATCTAACGACAAACTATCTACTCGGTTGAGGCAAACGTGACAGGTTTTAGAGGATGCAAAGAAACGGTCAACCTCAATATAAGTTTTTCCTTCCCACTCCGCTTTATATTTAAGCATTGTGGTAAACATTCCCCAGCCTACATCACTAATCGCCTTGGCTAGTTTGGGGTTTCTTACCATCCCTTTTACATTCAGATTCTCTACAGCAATAACTTGGTTTTCGTTGACTATCTGGCGGGATAGTTTGTGTAGAAAGTCCTCACGGCAACGGGCAGTCTTGCTATAAACCTTAGCTACTTTTTGTTTGGCTTTAGTTCTATTCTGACTCCCCTTTTGCTTGCGGGATAGTTTTTGTTGTTGGCGTTTAAGGTTACGGTGATGTTTGTCGCCATGACGGGGATTATCATACTTTGACCCATCACTGGTAATGGCGAAATGAGTCAATCCAACGTCAATGCCAACCGCTTTACCTTCGGTAGACTGACTCGGAGTTTCTTTCCCATCATCCACCAATACCTAAGCGTAATAATATCCATTAGAATTTTTAGAGACAGTTACAGTTTTAATTATCCCTTCAAATTTTCGATGACAGTTGCAGTATACTAGCCCGATCTTCCCAGGTAGTTTGATATAGTCTCCCTCAAACTTAACGTTGGCGGGATAACTTAATGACTGCCGACCATGCTTTGACTTGAAACGGGGCAATTGCGCCCGCTTCTCAAAGAAGTTTTTGTAGGCAGTGGAAAGATTGAGAGCAACAACTTGCAAAGACTGGGAATAGGCATCCGTTAGCCAAGGGTATTTCTTTTTTAACCCTGGTAACAGACCCTGGATATATCCACGAGATAATCCTTTGCCTGTCTTGAGATATGTTTCTTGGCATAGGTTGAGTGCCAAATTCCAATACCAACGACAGCATCCAAACGCCTTGGCGAGAGATGCTTTTTGGTCGTCGGTTGGGTAGATGCGATACTTGTACGCCTTATACATTATCTTTATTTGCTGTTGCCGATAACATTGTAGCTGATCATCCGAGGATTCGCTATCGCTCAGTTTGTTTATTGGTTGCTATTCATCCCCTCCCTGCAAGCGAGGAAGGGGAATTCCGCAACATTTTGTTAAAGTTCTGCTAACCAGGTTGCAATGGCGGATATCAGATTCGCGCTTATTGGGGGGAAAGCCTTTTAAGGGCGCGTCTAGGGGGTCCTCGGTGAGGATGGCAATGGCAATGACCCCGGTGAGTTTTGCGCAGAAGCTGATGAGTTCCGGGGTGGGATGTTCGCAGTCGGTGAGGAGGAGGGCGCGGTGGGGGGAGGAGTTGGCGGCGTTGCAGTTGTTTAAGGGCGCGGCGCAGTTGGGCGGGGGTTGTGGGTTCCGGGGGTCTTCGTCGGGACAGGTGGTATCCCAGATGAGTTCGCTGAGGGTGAGGGCGATTTCCCCTTCCCGGGTTTCGTTGGCGAGGGGTTGGGCGTTGAGGATGAGGATGGGCTGGTGTTGTAGGGCTTGGGGGAGGTTGATGGGGGCGAAGGTTGTTTCGCTGTTATGGGGGGTTTGTTCGGTGATTTCGGGATGGGGGGGTGGTGGGGGGGATGATGCCAGGCTTGATAAAAATCGGGATAGGGGAGGTTTTCGGCACAGTTCCAGATGAGTTCGTAGCATTCATTAAATTGCTTAAAGTTGTTTTGATAAACTTCATCGCTGAGGCAGTCTTTTAAGGCGGAGACGACTCCTGCATAGTGTTGCGTGTGGTGAGTATTTTCTCTAAACTCTCGGCTGCTAGCCAACGGGTGTCATCATCAGCTCCAGCATCCCGTAAGATTTCCTCTAATGCGGCGATCGCCTGCTGATTCCCTGGGGCGATTTCCCCTAAACTCCAAGCTGCTCGGCTACGGATGTCATTATCAGCACCAGCATCCCGTAAGATTTCCTCTAATGCGGCGATCGCCTGCGGGTTCCCTGGGGCGATTGTTTCTAAACTATTGGCTGCTCGCCAACGGGTGAAATCATCAGCACCAGCATCCCGTAAGATTTCCTCTAAGACAGCGATCGCCTCTGGATTTCCCGGGTCGATTTCCCCTAAACTCTCGGCTGCTTGCCTACGGGTGGAATCATCAGCACCAGCATCCCGTAAGATTTCCACTAAGGCGGCGATCGCCTGCGGGTTCCCTGGGGCGATTTCCCCTAAACTCTCGGCTGCTCGCCCACGGGTGTACTTATCAGCCCCAGCATCCCATAAGATTTCTTCTAAGGCGCGATCGCCTCTGGATTTCCCGGGTCGATTTTCCCTAAACTATTAGTCGCCTGACAACGAATATAGTCATCTTCAGTGGTGTTGCGGATAATCTCGATCAACTGACCGATGGACTCGGAATTTCCTTGTACGATTTGCCCTAAACTATTAGCCGCTTCCCCACTGGCCCATTCATCTTGAGTGGTGTGGATAAATTTGACTAACCCAGTGATGAGCTCAGGATTTCCTTTTATGATTCCGTGTAAATCAATCAATCTCAAAAAATCCTTAGTCGTGCGAATAAATTGGAAAAACCCAGCAATCACCTCGGCATTTCCAGGGTCGATTTTCCCCAAAATTTCTGCCGACTTCCAACGGGTATCTTCATTCTCAGTGGTGCGGATAATGTCGAGCAATACAGCGATCGCCTGCGGGTTCCCTGTTCCCGGGTCGATTTTATCTAAACTCTCTATCACCTGGTACTGGGTATATTTAGAATCAGTGGTGCGGATAACTTCGAGCAATCCAGCGATCGCCTTGGGATTTCCCTGTCCGATTTTTCCTAAACTCTCTACTGCCTCCCTACAGGTTCATTCATCCTCAGTAGTGCGGATAATTTCAAGCAAGCGAGCGATCGCATCGGGATTTCCTTGTCCGATTCCCCCTAAACCATCTACTGCCTGCCTCACGGGTCCATTCATCCTCAGTAGTGCGGATAATTTCAAGCAAGCCAGCGATCGCCTCTGGATGTCCTTGTCCAATTTCTCTTAAAGTCCATGTCGCCCCCGAACGGGTCAATTCATCCTTAGTAGGCGCCGGATAATTTCAAGCAACACAGCGATTGCCTCTGGATTTCCCGGGTCGATTTTATCTAAACTCTCTATCACCTGGTACTGGGTATATTTAGAATCAGTTGTGCGGATAACTTCGAGCAATCCAGCGATCGCCTTGGGATTTCCCGGGTCGATTTGCTCTAAACTCTCTACCGCCTTCCTACGGGTATCTTCATTCTTAGTCATGCGGATAATTTCGATCAATACAGCGATCGCCAAGGGTCTAATGGTTTGTGGTATCACCTCTCTCGCCGCTTCTTTGATCGGATCTAAAAAAGTCCGCCATTCTTGTTTTTCAGTATTAAAATAACCGAATCCCCACCTCACAACCTGCCGCACAATCTCATCTGCCCGGGAACAAGCCTTAAATTCATTAATTGCAGCAGCAGCTATGAAATTTGCTTGGTATTCATAAAATCCTCTATCTACTTTGTCAAAGTTCCACTCTCCACAAGCATCCTCAAACTCAACCAACGCACGAATAAACTCCTCCTTCTCCTTCTCATTCTCCTCAGCCTTAGCCTTAATATCCTCACGTCCGAACCACAACAAAATCACCTGCTTCCACTGCGGTTCAAAAATCCGATACCGCTTCCCCTCCACCGGACGATCGCAATGATCCTTCGGCAGAAAATAATCCCAATCCTCCACCGCCAACGCTGCAAAATACTCCTGAAACGTCGCATGATAAAACCCATAGACCTTCTCACGGGGCTTTTCCGCTGCCACCCCCACCTCATTCAACCAACCCAACTTTAACGCTCTGTTTAACAGAGAACTTTTAGCCTCCCGTTTACCCAAGTATTGACGTACCAACCGATGGGTTAACCGAAAGCGGCTTACTTCACCATCGAGGGATACTTTTTCCAACTTTCCTAAAGTTGCATTCAAATCATTTTTTATCTTATCTAGTAATTTATCTTTTTGCTCATTTGTTAATTTATCCTTTTCCTCATCTGTCAATAAAAATTATTCTCCCTTCCAGTTATAAATAAAGTTCACAAAAATCTCATACAACTCCGCCATCGTTTCCGGTAGCGCATTCTCCACCTTCCAAGTCGCACATAACAAGGTTAACCGCAGGGGATTGCGGCATAAATCCTTAATCCGTTCCTTCCCTGTCGCCTGCAACTGTGACCACAACGACTCCGCGTCAGCTTCCACCGGAAACCACCTCCGGATAAACTGCGGCTACATAGCCTACAACTCCTATTCTACCGTTACTTAGGTGTTACTCAAAACCATAGCAGGATCTATCAATCTGTAGCCATAAAATAACCCCTAGGGGTTTAATCTAGGGGCATTAATTTATGAAAGGTTGACGATTAGATTAATCTATCTGATAGATAACTCAAAGGAATAATTTAGCTTCAGAGCTATCAAGATCAACCCCTAACGCTGCTAACCGTTCTATGGCTACGTTCAACGGTATAGGTAACTTAGAGCATCCTTCGATAACTTCTAAGGTAGCGTCAATCCCTTTTGTTTTATAGTTACTCTCATTGACGATTGTGCTATGACCCATAAGTCTAGCTCGCAACTCGATAGGTAATCCATACTTTTCACCTAACAGGTTGTACAGTCTACGAAAAGCATATTTCTGGGTTACCGGGCATTTCATAGAGGAAATTTTTTGAGTAAACCTTGTGTCAAAACCTCCGGTTATGGTTCTGGGTTGAACGCCTTTTTTAGGGCTATATTCTGGTAACAACGGCTGTTTCAATTCCAGAAGTTTAAACATTTCAGGACTGGGAATTGGAGCTACAACCCTTCCTCCTATTTTAATACTCACTTTCCGACCTTCTGAGTCAGTAAAGTAAACATAGTCACCTAGCACCAAGTAATTATCCTGATTATCAGGGTCTGACAGTGCTTTGATAGTGATACCATCATCCGTTACAAATGGCTTAGTTAGATTAACGGCCGCAGCTATCTCGGTAGCCTTAACCCATACATTACTGCCATACCCGTCACCCATAACCAACTATGGCGGTTATTGCTTACTGTATTGCTTTTAATGGTATAGGCTTTTTGTTTAGCGCTATACCACCAATCTTTAAAGGCATCGATGCCTATCCGTTGTTTCTTTTTGAATTGTGTTTGTTTGGCGTTAATAGGCTCAAGCTGTTTAAGCAAGTGTTCTTTGTTAGGTGATTTCTCAGCTATGGCTTTTAAGATGTAGTAACGTTCCTTGAAGGTTTTGGAGCCTACTAATTGTTCTCCATTCTGCAAGGGAGTGTATAGCATAGCCTTGAAACTCTCCCAGCTAGGATATTCATCCCAGTTAGGGAACAGCCTGAAATATATTCCTTTAGTAGCCTCGTAAGATGATAGGTCACTGACAATATCGCGAGAACGCGGTCGTCCTGTGTTGCGGTTGTACCCGGCAAAATACCCATCTTCCAGTTGTTGAAATATTTCCCGGTAGGTTATCAGATTATCCTCAATCTGATTTTTCCCTAGGATGGTTTTATCGTACCAATCCCAGAACTCACTAGCGCTGCTGATAGTTCCCAGGGCTTCAGATACCAACTTAGCTTTCTTAACGCCGTCTATCACCCCTTCTGGAGTACACTCAAGGTTAGCCGTTTTGGGTAGTCGTTTTCCGGTTGGTGGTTGCTTAAACTGCAATAAGAGATTGTACCTAACCCCGGTCTTTTGAAGTTTGAGAGTTACCCCCCTAGGACACTCACCCTTAAAATCCTGATGAGCTTTGAGGAACCTAGCATAGCCCCCGTCATAGTTACCCTTTCCCCCTACTGTAGGGGTATTGATATCGTTACTCATTTTTTACTCACTTGTTACTCTGCTATGGTTTTGAGTAACACCTAAGTAACGGTAGAATAGGAGTTGTAGGCTATGTAGCCGCAGTTTATCCGGCGCTGGTTTCGGGGGTTGGTGGCGGCGGGTGAGGATGTCCAGTTAGCGGAATCCTTGTGGTCAGAATTGCAAGAGTCGGGGAAGGAACGGATTAAGGATTTATGCCGCAATCCCCTGCGGTTAACATTGTTATGTGCGACTTGGACAGGAAAAAGGGAAATTTGCCGGATACGACAGCTAAGTTGTATGAAAAGTTTGTGGACTATATTTATAAGTGGAAGAAAAAAGAGTTTCCGGTGAAGAGTGAGAAAAGAAAACAGTTAAATGCAGCATTAGGAGAGTTAGCAAAAGTATCCCTTGATGGGGAGAGGAGTCGGTTTCGGTTAAGTCATCGGTTGGTCTGTGAATATTTGGGAGAACCCGACGAGGATTCTCTATTAGATACGGCGTTAAAGTTGGGTTGGTTGAATGAGGTGGGAGTTGATGCGGATGAACCGGAAGACCCGGTTTATGTTTTTTATCATGCGACGTTTCCGGAGTATTTCGCGGCGTTGGCGGTGGAGGATTGGGATTATTTTCTGCCGAAGGATCATTGCGATCGTCCTGTGGAGGGGAAGCGATATCATATTTTTGAACCGCAGTGGAAGCAGGTAATTTTGTTGTGGTTGGGGCGTGAGGATGTTGGGGATGAGGAGAAGGAGGGGTTTATTCGGGGGTTGATTGAGTTTAAGGATGGCTGTGGAGAATGGAACTTTGAGAAAGTAGATAGAGGATTTTATGAAGAGAAAGTAGATAGAGGATTTTATGAAGAGAAAGCCTATTTTCTAGCAGCAGCAGGAATTAATGAGTTTAAGGCTTGTTCCCTGGCTACTGATATTGTGCAGCAGGTGGTGAAGTGCGGGTGTGGTGAGTTTGATATTCAGAAACAGAAATGGACAATTTTTCCCAATCTGATTCAAGAATGGGCAAGAAAGGCGATATCTGAAACCATTAGATGGCTTGCGATTTCAGAACTGAGTGCAATTCTTGAGAATTGCCTAGATGAAGATATCATGGACGAAGCGGCATTAAGTTTAGGGGCAATCGGACAAGGAAATCCCGATGCCATCGCTGGGTTACTCCAAATTATCCGCACCACTGAGGATGGACTTATTGGCTTGCGGCAGAGAATTTAGAGAAAATCGGACAAGGAAATCCCGATGCCATCGCTGGGTTGCTCCAAATTATCCGCACTACTGAGGATGACGATACCCGTATGAAGGCGGCAGAGAGTTTAGGGAAAATCGCTCCAGGAAATCCCGATGCTATCGCTGAATTGCTCCAAATTATCCGCACTACTGAGAATAAATATATCCGTATGAAGGCGGCAGAGAGTTTAGGGAAAATCGCTCCAGGAAATCCCGATGCTATCGCTGAATTGCTCGAAGTAATCCGCACTACTGAGGATGACGATACCCGTGAGGATGCGGCTAAGAGCATGGGTAAAATTGCTCAGGGAAATCCTGATGCAATCATCACTTTAGTTGAACTAATGGAAACCTCTAAGAATGAATCGACTCGTAGTAGTGCAGTGTATGCTTTAAGATATATTCCCCAGGGAAATCTTGTTGCAATAGCAGCATTAATCAGGGTTATCAACAATACTAAGAACAATGAGCATATCTGGAGGCGAGCGGTATTTAGTTTAAGTACAATTGCTCAAGGAAATCGTGATGCAATAGCAGCATTAATCAGGGTTTTGGAAAATACTGATAATGATGAGAATATCCGTGGTAGTGCGGTAGAGGCATTGGGTGAAATTGGTCAAGGAAATTTTGATGCAATAGCAGCATTAATCAGGGTTCTGGAAAATACTGATAATGATGAGAATATCCGTGGTAGTGCGGTAGAGGCATTGGGTGAAATTGGTCAAGGAAATTCTAATGCAATCATGAGTTTAGTCAAGATTATTGAAAACAAGGCTGAACATGAAAATATTCGGTCTCATGCTGCTAAAGATTTGGCTCGAATTGATGCCAAAAACTATAAAATTATTCCTACCTTAATTTCTCTTGTAAAAACATTCAGGCATGATTTTTATTTTGGAAGATTAGTGTATGCTTTAGGTATAATCGGAAAAGATAATCGTCAAGTCATTAAGATTCTTTCTGAGCTTATTACAAACGACAATTTTTTGGTCTCTCGCACAAGACAATTTGTATTGGCTCTTGCTCTAAACAAGGTTGACTCAGAAAATTTTCAAGCAATTGATGTTTTTATTAATCTCATTAACACTGAGAGATTGACATATGGACAGGCAAAAGTGAGAGGAATGCTCACCACACCAAAACAATCTGTACGGTTCGTCTCAGCCTTAAAACACAACCTCAGCGATGAAGTTTACCAAAACAACTTTAAACGATTCGAGGCATCCTACGAAGTCCTTTGGAATTGTGCCGAAAATCTCCCCTATCCCGAATTTTATCAAGCATGCACCATCCCCCCACCACTCCCCATCCCGAAGTCACCGAACAAACCCCCCATAGCGGCGAACCCTCTTTCGCCTCTCCCCTCACCTGGGAATCCCTGCAACACCTGCCCCTGTATTGCCTCAACGCCGACCTCCTCGCCAACGAAACCCGTGAAGGGGAAATCGCCCTCACCGTCATCGAACTGATTTGGGAAATCACCTGTCCCGACGAAGACCCCCGGAACCCGCCACCCCCGCTGAACTGCGCCGCCACCTCAAAAGCCTAAAACGCGCCCCACCTCCTCCCCCACCGTGCCATCCTCTTCGGTAGCGAAACGGTTTCCACCCCGACCCAACCCACCCCAGAACTCATGGCCTTTTGCCAAAAACTGACGGGGGTAATTGCGATCGCATTTCTCACCTCAGAACCCCTAGAAGCGCAGTTAAAAGGCTTTCCCCCAATCAACCGAATCTGATATCGGCGATCGAAACCTGGTTAGAGGAGATTTGAGAATATTGGTTTCTATAACGCTCGATTTTAGAGCATCTCGTTTACCCTGATGCCTTGCCAGCCCAGCTATAATTTCTACAACAACGACAGAGGTAAAATTGTGTCCGACCTGAAAGAAATTGAACAAGCAATTCTCTCCCTGCCATCCCATGAGTTTGAAAAACTAAAACAATGGTTCTTTGATTTGGATTATCAACGGTGGGATGAACAGATAGAACAGGATATTGCCGAGGGTCGTTTAGAAGCCCTCGCTCAAGAGGCGATCGCGGAGTTTGTATCTGGACATTGCCGAGAACTCTGATGCACTATACCACTCGACGATTTTGGCAATGTTACCATGCTTTACCGGAAGCTGTACAAACAACTGCCGATGAATGCTACAACTTACTCAAATCTGACCCGTCTCATCCGTCTCTCCATTTCAAAAAACTGGGGAAAAGGTATTGGTCGGTTAGAGTAGGGTTAAATTATCGTGCTTTGGGTGTTGAAGTAGAGAACGGCATTTCTTGGTTTTGGATTGGAACCCATGCCGAGTATGACCGATTGATTAGCAAATAACCTGGAAGCGTTTACCTTTGTCTTGGAATTGTAGAAGTCCAGATTGGTGTCAAGGGACTTAATGTGATCGCTTTTTGTCCTAACTGGGAATTTGTACTTATTTTGTCCATTTTCCCAGTAGGCTGCCTTCCATTGGGTCAGTCTGATAACTCACTCCTTGCTTTCTGCCCTGGGACGGTTAATCCGGCTAGTGCGATCGCGTTTACTTCTTGTACCTGGCTGTTCAGTGCTAAGTATTTTGTAAATCAACTTCATCAATTCATTGTCTCTTGAGTTAACCTCTGCTATCAACTTTTGGTTTTGCTTCATCAAAGACCACACTAAAAATATTACTACCCCATCACTTCCTACCCGTAATAATTCCGGCAAAACTTCAGTCGTCATAATTTTTGTATTTATCGCCTTGGATATTTAACGGAAAATAATCTTGATTTTTGGTTAAGTATTTTTCCATGTGGTTGATGTTTATCCATATAAGTTTATTATGGTCTTCTATTTCTCGCCTAAGCGTTGATGATATTCTGTTTAGCTCTTCTCTGTTTCTGTTGACTTGTACTCTAATTATTGTGTATTGAACTGATACATACCATACTGTACTAATGAGTGAAAGTATCCAACTTATAATTATTGTGATTTTTTCGATTTCAATATCCACGGCGGAATTAACTCCTCTGTTGATGTGGATTTTTAATCACATTTTACTTGGGTTAATTTAAAAACTTTGACCAGATAATACAGATAGAATCCGAATTATCTGGCAGCTTTAAATTTTCGACCAACTAACTTTAGATTTTCGGGACAATTACAGCATCTTCATACTTTCTAAAAAAAGCTAGAGTTCTTTGTAATCTCCTAACAAATGTTCCGTCTAAACTTTCTATTACAGGCCCAACACTTTCTTCTGAGACCATACTAATTGCTTTATTTCCTGGTTGTTGGTTGTATACTTGCTGTGCTTGATATAATGCCCCTACTAAATGACAAAATTCTACGGTAGCGTCCACACTATCACCGCTTGCCCCCAATGTTTCTAGTAAGGTTTTAAACTGTGAATCATCTGGGAGATGGTCGATTAATTGATTAAGAGAGATGTCCATGTTAACTTACAAAAGCCTCAATTGTTACGTCAAACTTTAGATCCATTGTAGGATGATTTTCGATCCATGTTGCGTTTTTGAAAAAACGGCGGCGAACTCCTAACTTTCTAATCACCGAGGGGTTATCTGTAAACCCTTGAACTGGTGGATAATTAATCAGTTGCGGTTCCTCTGTAACGTATACAGTCCTTTGCTCTGTTATCCAGTCAGAATTTTCAGAATCATTATAATAATGCCCTCGAATAAGCAGCATTGACCTATAGCCATCATAGGGATTTTTCCACCGCCCCCAATCAGTTGAAAATTTAAACCTCAACAATGAGTATTGAGTAACTGGGGGGCTGTGAATTATCCACTCTTGACTTGGCTGATAGCTTGAAGCTATCACCTCCCATGTGCCATAAGCATCAGTAAAACTCATGCTTTACTTGATAACTTGACGACGGTCTAGACTAGCTCTCAATACTGGTTTCCCGTTTAGGTTTTTACCGCCACTATTATAATGATGTAAAGCAGCGTTTACGTTTTCTACGTCGCAAAATATTCTATATGTAATTGGTGGTCTATTAACTCCATTGTTGCAACTAACGCAAAGTCTCACCAATACACCAGCTCGCATTAATTCCCCAGTATCATAAACTGGCTCCTTCTTATTCGCATCAGCGACTGGACCTATTCCCAAATGTGTTACAGTGTTATCGTCATACATCACACTACTAGCTCTAAATACTCGAACCTTAGTGTCATCTACTAATTGACACAGTTTCGTTCTAGCCATTGATATATTTTCCTTTCTCTATTAACGGTAATCAACTCGTACACGATCGCGACATGAAGTTATCACTTCCCGTACCATCCCAGGGCTTGTTAGGTAGTATCTGGATGGCTTCAGTAACCTTGTCTGTAGGCACATAAATATCAGCACCATAATACTTATTGTCTTTTCGGTAGTTAATTCGCATCTTCATTAAGAAACCCTCCTGCACAGCTTTATTTGGCTTAAGCATATGTGCATTTACATTTGTTGGATCTGTGTGGGCGGTCATTCCGAGATGTGTAGCAATGCCATTGTACCGATTAGAAAGCCGGGCAGCTACTTTAATGGTTCCCGTACCCCCTGGCGAGGGTGCATCCCAGCTATAAATTGTTGAACTATTTAGAGGGGGCATAGAATACCTGCCTTGTTGCTTTAAAACTGATTACCACTACATTCATAACAGGTATTTTTAGAGCGTGGAACAGTTACGGAAACCTATAGGGTTTCCGAACATACAAGGGAGTTTGTTTGATCTAAAAAAAATATTGGGGTTGTCTTCTAATCGGGATTCCTGTATATATGCCCGTTGTAGTCACAGAGAAGGATAGGCTCGTTGAGCATCTCTAAAAACAATTTCGCCTCTCTAAAATAGACGTGCCCGACCGGACGGCGGCGGGGTGGTTTAATTTTGTTACCCAATATCGTCACTTCTGGGGCGTGATAGGAAACGCTTGGGTTGGATTTTGGTTGCTCGATGTAAAGACCTTTGAGTTATCAAATTCTATTTCCATCACCCGACAGATTCGCTGATAAAGATTAATCCCCTCTGATGCGCTAGTTGCAAAAACAAACGACTCTAACCCTTGGCGTTTATCTCTGTAGCTAACCGATTCTCTACCCTTGTGAAGACGAAATTGTTCGGGTTGTAGAAAGTTCTGGACAATTCTCTGAGCCAAATTTCTGATGTTAGCCTTAGTTAACAAGTCGCCAGTTCCGTTCGGGTTTTCTGTTTTTCCCACCAAACGGAATCCCACTCTTGCCTCTAATTGTCGGTAGCCTTTTTCCACATCCTCGATCCGTTCCAAAAAGTACAGCACAACCTTGGGAGCGCCCCGGTAACTAATACCCGTCGAGACCGTGCTATCCATCCCCTCACTGCTACCCCCACCCTCGTAGTGGATTTGTAGGATTTGCCTAATTAGCTCCTTGTCGTTCCCCGTCAAGACAACTGATTTGTTCTGAGAGCGATCGGGAAAATATTCTATTGTGCGGTGAAGCCCGAGATCCTTTGCTGTTTTTCGGGCTGAAGGTTTCCATTCAATGTAAGCCGGGCGAGAGCCTACCTCATTTCTCCATCTGCTTATTGTTTCCCCATTGGAATCCTTAACATTAGATGAAGGATAGTTAGTTCTTAAATTGGGGAGTTTTGGGTTCACTCTGTAGCGCAGTTCTGGATAACCCGCCGCCCAAACATCAAACCAATCCTCGAATTTTAGATCGCTGGCATTGAGAAGATGATCGAGCATCTTCTCCATCCATCCGAGTTGTGACAACTGCAATGCCAAGGCTGACTCAGAACCAGTCATCAGCAGCTTATAATCTGGGTTTTTTCTATCAGGTTGTAACTGATAAACGTTCCAGTTTGGCTGCAATTCTATTCGGACTCGTTCCGGCCGCTTATCTGATAGTTTCGTGATACGCCTTTGACGAGCCATCATGATGTAAGTTTGCTGGGTAAGTCTTCCAACGTCTGCCATTGATATCCCTCCTCTCAGGTGATGAATTTATACCGGTATCCACTCCTCATAAGTTCCCTGCTCTGACAACAAATCACCGAGGGTTTCAAAAAAAGTAGATGTCATTGTTTCTATACCCTCCCATTGTTGCTCATTCACCCAATCAAAATAGTCATCTTCTTTAACTTTCGCCCAAGTTTCTTCTACTTTCTCCGAAACAATAAAAGGTGATTGCCCTTCCTTGCCCCAAGTATCTTCCTTATCCAACAACTTGGCTGCTACTTTTCTGGCGTTAATGTAAGTCATAACAAACAGTGCTTTTTTAACAACCTCTTGCACCGCATACCTCAGCGAGGATAACGCATCCACCAAAGTCTCTTTAATAGTCGGGTTAATCATACACATAGCGGCGATCGCACCTTCCCGAATCCTTAGCGTTGCTGCATTAACCGACTGCCCTACCTTCCCCGCCACCAAACTAGCCAATGATTTCCCGACTGTTTCCCCCAAGGGAACATATAAAGCATTAGCCGCTTGTTTTAAATCGTCCATCATTTTCTTGTCAGATGCTGCCCAATCAAAGTTATAGGCTTGAGAAACCCCTTGGGTTAATTTGCTCATCAGTGTAGGCACTGTTACCCCTAAAAAACCGCCAACAAAAGCCGGGTGGGCTGATATTACACCTCCTGCACCCGCCGCAACAAGTCCTACAGCTTTTCCGCCAATAATCAGCACCGTCCCAGCAATTAAACCACCCGCTAAAAGCCCCGCCACTTTAGGAACCATAGGAGCCTCTAACAACCAATCTTTGAAAAAACCCCAGTTCCCTTTTTTGATGTTTTCTGCAATAGCTAAAGCTCCACCCTTGACACTACCCGCCCATTTCTTAAAATCAAAGGCTTTTAAGTTTTGAACCTGCTGGTAGAAAGTGGACGAAAAACTATTAAACCACTGGGCGGACATCGCACCGCCAGCTATAGCGGTTGAAGTTAGTTCTCTCTGGTCTATCCCTACAACATTAGACATAATCTTAACCTATATTATCAGCGTCGAATGGTAATAAGTCTTTACTTTGGCGGAACTCATTTAGGTTTTCCCTCGATGACAAATTATCGGATTTGATTTGGCGATTCATCATCAACTCAGCATTAGTCTTTAAGAGACGTGCCCGTTCCTCTCTAGTAGGAGGATTTTTGGGTTTATCTTTAAACCTCGGTTCTGTCATAGCATTATAGTAATTCATCAACCAAGAACGTTTAAACTGTTCAAAATCGCCGCCCCCAACGGCTGAAGCTACATTTAAATATTCTAAGTGTAGCCGAAAATCTAAAACCGCGATCGCTTCCTCTATTCTGTTGTTGGTATCAGTTCTTAACCCGGCTTTTTCATCTTTTTTAGATGGTGGTTTCCCACCACTACCGGAATCCCTCGGAGGGCGATTAGAACCACGGGGGGGATTTCTTTTGGTCACGATTATGTCCTCATTTTAGCCGCCATATTCAAAATTATCTCATAAAGGTCAGTGCTTTTAAACCTAAACTCATCAACCTCTATTTCATAATCATGAATCTCTAATAAATCGGGTAACATAGCTTCTGTCGTGTCTTCATCGTTTAAATCAAGTTTAGGCTCCTGACCCTTTTTACTATCCTTACCGAATCCCTTACCAGCTCCCCAGTGTTTTTTACCAAACACATTAAACTCAATCGGTAAAGTCACCACCTTCGAGATAATAGGAATTCCCAACCCGTCCAAAATCGCCGACGTTCTGTAATATAACTTAGCTAAAGTCCGATACATTCTCGTCATTATATAAGCTAGGCGAATCTGAATATTTAACCGGTTAGCACTATCACCTTTCAACTCAATCAACAGTTCAGTCTGAGCCTTTAATATAGCCCCCAGCGAGTTAAACTTTAACTCTATAGACTGGTCGCCTTTTTGGGCTTTATTCGTATCCTGAACTTTAACAGTAACCGGAGCATCAAAACCATAATTATCGATGGTTTTAAACAGGTCAGACATGATTTCCAGATAATCCTTATTTGCATGATTCCCTTTACCTTCTGGTATCATCATATTAGACGGAACCTGGAAACTCTTGTCTAACAACTTCCTGACCCCTAGGGCTTTATGTATTTCCCGAGTCATCTTAATCAAATCTTCACAACAGTTTTTGTCCATATCATCTGGTAATATTGGTAAACTTGGCGGTGGCTCTGGTTCAGATAAATTCTCTGTATAAGGCAGAGGTACCAGGTAAAGGCACCAGGATATATATCTCTGATAAAGTTGATGGCTTATATAGTTACCAGTTTCTGGTTCTATTTGGTTAAAAACTATCGGAGCCACCGCAACATTAATCTGCTGGGCTGATTTCAAATAATAAGGTGAAAGCATCGGGTATGATGTCCATACACGCTGGGGAAACCATGTAGGAGATTTCTTGATATATTCTAGTTGACTTACCGATTTAATATAATTAAAGTGTACTCCAACTTTAACATCTCTAAACCGCAGTCTATCCCAACGCCCAAAAAGCTGTCTAGTCTCCGAAACTGGCACTATTCCCATAAAAGTTATAGACTCGAACGCCCAACGTTCATTGGAAAATTCAAGGGAACTTATTAAGCTTGATTTTGTTGTTATTGTACCCTCACCCTTCGCTATAAAATTTAATCCTGCTTCCGTAAAAGTTGGAAACCACCCCCACAAAAAGAATACTTTTTTAACTAGATAGAGTTCCCCTAACTGGCGAGAATATCCAGCCGGAGGTCGAGGGATATCGAGCTTAGGAGGTCTAAGATCATTTTCATCTTCGCTTGTCTCAATTTCATCTTCCTCTGTTTCCTCGTCTTTATCATCTTCGCAAACATTTCTGGCAAAGGTAACCGTTTTCCCCCCAATAGTTACGCTCATCGATTGCTCGCATTCCCCAAGGTAAACCGAGACATTAGCATCATTGATACTGTCAATTGTTCCCCCAAAACCTTTGGGGCTTCCATCCTCGTCAAGGTCTACAAATGCGCGGGCTGTGCTGCCTATTTTTTCAGTTTTTATCCCTCTCCTAGTTCCACCATCCTGTAAATCCTCAGCTTCTATGCTTGCTTTGGGCAACATCGACCGGGCAAAATCAACCATTCCCCCAACGTCTATATCAATATCCCCGTCGTCGCGGGGAAACCTTACTCTAACTCTGGATTTATCATCCGCCTCTAATCTTTTGACCTCTCTTTCTATTACATCTACAGCTTGCCTGTAGTTGCGATTTCTAACAATGTCTTT
Organism: Arthrospira sp. PCC 9108; assembly: GCA_016745315.1. Taxonomy (GTDB): domain Bacteria; phylum Cyanobacteriota; class Cyanobacteriia; order Cyanobacteriales; family Microcoleaceae; genus Limnospira; species Limnospira platensis. The sequence continues at coordinate 5,606,417 of CP066886.1, read as the reverse complement.
CACCCTCCTGCTTCGCTCTTCTACCTCTCTCATGACAAAAATTCCTCATCCCAATTAATAAATAATTGCCTCCATCCCTCCTCAGACAACACCCGATTATCAGTCAGCCATTCTGGTTCCATCGCCTCGATCGCTTCCAAAGAAACCGAATTAATCGTTTCCCGTTTTTTTAGCATAAAATAAGCATTAGGCAGATACGGGCTTCTCCAAGACATTAACATGGCAGTGACTGGCAACACTTCTAAAAAGTCAAAAGTTTGGCATAGATACTCAATTCTCTCTAACCATTGCTCAACAAGAAAACGATAGTTATCTTTGCGTCTTAAATCCGTTTTATCCGTTTGTCGATCCGTTTTCGGAAATTCATTAATTGTCCTGTATTGTATGGGAACATTAGCCAAGGCTTTTAACTCTCGAATGAAAGGAAAAGCATCAGATGGAGAACCGGGAAGCAAAAAGTGGCGTTTGAATATCACCTTTTTAGCATAAAGCATTGATGATAAATCACTATTCCACAAATTAACTGCATCTACTTCATATTGTCCCTCTGGTAGATAACTTAAATCCTCGGTATTTTCACTGCTATATAAAGCTGTGGTCATTGATAATAACTCTCCATAATCAGAACAGTTGTCGTTCCCTCTTTTACTTTTGCCCATATCGCGTCAGTTGGTATAAATCCGGCTACATTACCTGGATAATAAATCTGGCCGGGTGGCATTTTGAATGGATGGCTTGTCGCGTCACTTCCCAATGTGCCAAAACCCCAAAGGAGCTCAATTTCTCCCTGATTTTGAATTTCAAAATAAGCACGGCTTAGATTAGCGGGGGCTATTAACATGGGATTAGGGCTTACAGTGACTGTGTTCATCACTGTATTAGCCGGACGTTTAGCCATCAATATTAAATCTAATTCTACTCTATGTTCTCCCTCGATGTAAAGAGTGTCATAGATGCGATTACTGGCTATTGAACCGCCCCCTAATATGCCGTTGCCATAATCCTTAAAACTTACACCCAATTGGTCAGCACTGCCAAGTATTTTGACCTCGTTTGCTGTTAAGTAAGGATTAATTAGAGGAACATAAAACCGCCTCCCTCGGTTTTGAATAACAGGACAAGCTGCCTCGACCCATGAACCGGTAGCGCTTTTTCTTCTAAGCAATTGCCACCCAAATTTAGGATGATTGCTCTCTAATTTCATTAATTTGGCTGCTCTTTCTGCCGCCGAATCCTCTGGGTAAAATTCAGGATAAGGAGACCGGGGAAAACTTGGACACCAAACTGAGGCGGTGAGACTTTCTAGGAAAACATTAGCACGCCATAGCCATCTAGGGTCAATATTGTTAGACATTGAGTTGACGACATCAGAGACAGCCAAAAGTGTTAATGGGTCTGTAACATAATTACTGGCATTACTTTCATTAATTTCAAATGAAAATGTGTCGGTTTCTGATCAGCGATTTTCTGCCATAGTTTAAGGCGTTAATAAGTATGGTTGTGCGGTTGAAGTCATGCCGTCGCTGTAGCTAATGATTACAGGATAGTCTGTTAAAGTAATGGTAAGTATTAATGGATAAGTTCCACTTCCACGAATGTTAGGTCCTATGGTAAACTCACAATGTTTTCTGGCGGGTTCGGGATTGAGTGTGGGGCTAAATTCGGCGGCGTGTTGATACATTACCAAATGCAGTAGAGCGCTACATAGATTTTGTTGATTAAAAGGATAGCTACCCGTTCCGGGTTGAAAGCCCACAAGAAATGGTTCTACTACTGCGATCGCACCGTCATCAATAAAACCTTCTAACTCGTCAATATCCAGATTAACAACAGAAGCCTCCTCATCCAGAGACAGATCCATAATATCTTTCCCGGTGATATTAACGACTAAGTTTTTCTGCCTTTGCAACAATTGCCGCCCCATTGCTAAAACTAAGGCTTCTAAGGTAGTTTCAGAAAAATCGGGATAAAGTCCCGGCGTGATGTTCATATGCGACAATAGAGACAACTCATTCCATTTTACTATAAATGCCTATTCGGTTTGAAATGCGTCCTACCGGTGGCGGGGGCGGCGGCGCTTATTATCGCCATATTAAGTCAGGTTATTTTCAACTCACCGCAGGGGAAGAGATTGAAATAGTCCCCGCCACGCCATTATTAGTCCGTCGGGAAATCACCATCCAAGCCGACAATCCTTTTTCTATTCGGTGGGTAGGGTCTGATTTATCCTTACCTGTTTTTGAAAATGGCTTCTATTCCGATGGGAGTGATGGGGGGATTGGTGTTTTAGCAAGCAGCCCCACAACTCAGATTCTCTCTATCTGGGTGCGCCAAGATACGGAAATTGACTACAACATAGGAAGCGAAATCGAGGACGATATGCCTATCCCAGATTTATCAATTAGACCGTTTATTTCCTTAGATTCCAATATAAACAAACTTCCATCGTTTATAAGTTCTGATTCTCAAGTTAATTATGATGACGTAGATACTTATAATAGGTTCTGGGGAACGTGGACTACAACAGAGGGAGCAGTTAGAGCCTGGCAATTTGATGCTTTTTTGCCCGGTAAACAATATGTTTTTAATATTACCCATAATCTTTATGCCTACATTGGGAATGACGGAATTTCTACGTCTGTTATCAAGGAAGGAACTAATATCGAGATTTTACTATGTCCTCGTGAAACCATGTGGATGGCAATATCTCAAGTTGCATTGTTTTCTAATGTTTTGAGTTCACATATTGACATAGATAATCTTGAAAAATGGATAACAAATCGATGCTCTGTTATTACAGTTCCTGACACAGGGGGAGCTTTTAATCTGACTCCTACTCTGTCTCGCTATATTTTGCTGTTTAAAGCTGAAGGTTCTTTTTTAGCTCCCGGATTAGGACTTTGCCGTTGCATTTACACGCCCAACAGCACAGACCCAAAACAAGGGGGAGAATTTGAGATAACGCAGTTTTTACCATGGGAGGATTGGTAAATTCACAAAAATAGGGGAGAGTATTACCGGTTAGTAAACAAATATAGAGAAGGCTGATCCGATCGCTCGCCGCCAAACTTTCCCCCAAGTCGGCGCGAAAACTAATATTCTCCCCGCCCGAACCCTACAATAGTCATATAGGTAAGCCGATCGCTTTACCTCGTCGGCTAGGCAACTGGGGGAAATTCCCTACAGACACGAATTCATGAAAAAAAACCGCATTGGTAAAGCATCAATCATTCCTGATGCGATCGCCGACAAGATAATCAAACGCTGTAAATATCCCTGGCAGCAAACTTTACTTGCCATCTTGATGTACACCGGTGAACGAGTAGGAGCGGTGAGGTTACTACGAGTCCCTGATGTTTATGTTTCCCCAGCTTCCCACATTGTCCTGCCAGAAATAACTTTTCGGTCTGAAACTAGAAAGCGATCGGGCGGGAAAGATGGGGGAGTCCGCCAAGTTCCCATCTCCCAAAAACTTAGAGAGATTCTTGGAACCTACCGCATCGGTGGCGGCGATTTTCTATTTCCCAGCCCATCTGATATATCCAAGCCCGTGACAGTTCAAGCGTTCGACTCTTTTCACCGGAAAGCGATCGCTCAACTGGGTTTACAAAATGAGGGTTACTCGCTTCACAGTTACCGCCGCACTTTCATTACCAAACTTTATAACAAGGGAGTCAATACCAGAACCATCATGGCTATCACAGGTCACAAATCTATGGCATCTTTGCAGCGCTACATTGATGCTGATCCTCAAAAAATCCGAGACGCGATCGATGAAATCTAAGGCAGTCGATGACTTAAGGTTGCCAGACATCAGAGGAAAGTGGGTGCTACTAGCCAAACACAGATCGAGAAGTAACTGCCCTAGATTCCGCCAATTTTAGCACTAAACCGGGCTGCTTGGTATTTTGTCTAAAACATCAAAGACTCTTACACACAGCCAACGGCGCTAACCATTTTACAGTAGCAAATAGCGCTGTTTAGGGTTAAAAAATGCTCATTGATTTTTCTGTGAAATCATAAAATTTTTCGGGGGAGTAAAGTCTCCCCCTGTGGAAAATTTAGGAGTTGCTATCTGGGGATTTCCAACCACCCGATTTAAGTGCGGGAAGTTTTTCTAGGATAGTTTCGAGAGATAAGCCGGACTCGATCCACTGTTCTATTTGGTCGGCGATCGCTTTAGCTTTTTCCGATAGATGGGGGCCGGCAAGGTAACAAACCTGCTTTTTTCCCCTATATAGGTAAGCATATTTATTCCCGTTGGTGTCTTGGGCGGTTGACTTAGCTTTCCAGCGAACAGTTAGGCGATCGCTCTGAGAAGTGTTCACCGGGGATAAATTTTCGTCACCCAGGGTGACGGCTATCCATCCCAAATACTTAACCTTACCTTTCTCGCGTAACCTTTCCAGAGACTTGACTACACGAGATATCGGGATATCAGTGGATTGGGCGAGTTGTTTGTGGTCTTGATTCGGACATTTGTCCAGCGCCATAAAGACATCCATATCATCCCAAGCCGGATCGAATGGTTCTACACTTTCAGAATCCGTCACCCAGGGTGACGATATTATGACGGAAAGCTGCCTCGGTGACTTAGATTTTTCCCTCATCGGCCTGACCCCCTGTTATCATCTTCCCCAGATCTCACTCGACTATTTATAGCCAAAATGTTGCCGTAGGATTGCTTGGCTATATCACGAGCCAACCGGAGCTTATGGGCACAAGGAAGGTCGCTAAAATTTAGGGCGATCGCCACATCAAGATAACGGGCGACTTGGCGGAAAGCTGCATAATTCCTCCCGATAAGTTCTCGTAGTTCCAGCACTTCGGACTGAAGTTCCAGCACTTTGGACTCAAGTTCCAGCACTTCTGAAGGAACGCTTGGGATTGTGTCGGTCGGGTTATGAGCGATCGCGCGTAACGGCGCGTTTAAATTTTTAACTTTTGCGTCACCCAGGGTGACGGAATCGGTGACTTTATTAGCGATCGCCTTTTCACCGGTGACAGTTTGAAGGTTAGAAAAGTGTTGTGCCATAGTCCATTTGTTTCTTGAGGGTTTAGCAGCGTGCCAAAATAGAAAGCACCCTTCGTGGACACGAAGGGCGCTTAATTTATTTAGAAACCTGTTGGAGAATCTCCTGTCGGATGTTCTCCATTTGTTTTTTCATTTGAGATTGATAGTCTCGGTTGGCTTGCAGTCTTTGCTCTAATCGAGCCTCATGGCTTTTGACATACTCATGGAAACCAGCAAACAACTCCTCCAACAGGTCTAGAATTTTCCCGCCTGTTCCGGGGACACTTTCCCCGCTTGACTGGAAATTATCCCCCTGGCAATCTGTTCCACCAATTCGGACCGATTCAGATTTAGCTCCAGAGCCATCTGATCCAGTAGCCCGACGGCTGTTTCCGTTAACGTCATCGAGACTGACTTCTTGTTTTCCCCGTACAGCGTGCTGCGGGTCTTCCATTATTCGAGCGCGATAGGTAAAAAGCCGGATGTTGAGAGCGGGGAAGCTGGTAGATTGATGCGATCGCCTTGGGGTTGGTCAGGCGATCGCAAAAGCACACCCTATATATAGGTAAAAAGCCTATGGTCAAACCAAAAGCCGAGGCCGCCAATTTGCCTAGCGGGTTTCACCGCCTGGACAAAAAACATCAGCGGATTTTCCTGGTCACTTGTTTGGCGAGGATGAAAATTCTCTTTGCGCGTGGGTCGATTTGACACGAGAGGCAGTCTCTTTCTCGAACTGTTTAATTAAAGCCAAAATGGAAATTGATAACACCATTACTCACCTAAGAGTTATCGATTTTATCTCTAATGATGAACGATTCCAAAATGTGCATAATTATGCAATGCAGCTTGAAATGTATCACAATCAAATTTATGCAGACTTGGAATATACACTATCAGCTTTAGAAAATCTAGATTTCACCGCCTGATGAGTCCTAGCCGGTAAAGGACGAAACTTTCCCCTCACACCTGGGGGGAAGTCGCGGATAACCGGGTGATTCCCACCGCATTGATAACTAGCCCCCCGAATTGAAATGGGAGGTTTCCCTCCCCAACCTGTTACTGGGGGCAGAAGTCAATAATTGCTTCTAGCCGGGTTCCAACCCCGGCTAGATTCTAGGGAGATTTGTTCCCCCAGATAGAATGGGCGAGAGCCGTAACAGCTTCGTGGGAACGATTAACCACAACACTAGAGGTTAAAAATGAATAGTTTAATTGTAGGCCTTGATGTTAGCTCATCGTGGTGCGATGCCGTGTGGCTAGAATTTATGCCAGCGGGTGCGTTGCGGGATTTCTACGAGTCTCCCGCATTTGCTGAGTGCCACCGAAAGCTAGAAGCAAATGCAAAGTCTATCCAGTTTCTTGTGTCTTTGGAGCCGTCTGTGGTGATATTAGAGCCGACCCGAACTTATAGCAGATTCTGGATTGACTGCTTACATCGGGAGGGAATCCCTGTGCTGAAAGTAGATCAGACGATGATTAAGGACACTCGGAAAAGCTATGGGGGAACGTCTAACAAGTCTGACCCCTACGATGCTTTGCTCATGGTTGCCACATACTTCCAGCATTACCAAATTGCCTACGATCGCAGGTATTGGGTGAGGGAGCGGCCGCCAGAAGTAGCGAAAATTGAACAATGCCTAAGAGATATTGGGTCATTCAACAAGCGCCGCACCCAAACGATAAACCAAGCCAAGTCTAGGCTAGTCTATGAATTTCCAGCGAAAGCGAAAGTTAAGGTTCTAAAAGAGTCTGGGAAATTAGACCCGGACAAACTGCCAGCGTGGTGGGCTTGGGCTTGTGGTTGGACTGAACAAGGCACTTGGAGAATCCCCAAAGCGACCAAGACTAAGTTTGACAATGAATATACGAAGGCGATCGCGGCGGGGGAAGGCACGGGGATTAGTGAAGTAACAGCGCGACTAGCCCAACAGATTTGTATGTGGCATCAGTCAGAGGCAATGGTAGAGCAAGAGCTACTAAGCTATCTGAACCTACCAGAGTTTGATTGCTACCATCGGGTGTTTGACAAGTTTGGTTTTGGCTGCCGGGAACGAGGCTGGCTACTTACTCGGTGCGTTCCGTTTGATGAGATGTTTAAATGCCTTCCCAAGTCTAAGGCTATGAGACGATTTCGACAGCTTTGTGGTTTGGGGGCTACTCAAGTGCAATCTGGAAAGGCTGATACTCGTAGTAGTTTTACGGGAAGTAAAGAGACGCGATCGACCTTGCATCAGTTTGTTGTCCGGGCAATCGAGAGGGGGACTCATCGCGAACAGAAACCGGGTGGGGGTGCGATCGCGACAACCCCCTACGATTGCCTACCAAAATCTCCAGAGGCTCATTCGCTTAGAGTTTATTGGGTAACTAGAGCATACCACAAAGGGAACAAAGTTTCTGGGGCGGCGCTCAAGGCTGCCAGGAATGCCACATCCAGAAAGCTGGCTGAGACTTACTTTGTTTAAGGCTCTGTGGGATATGCGGTAATAATCCCCATAGAATTAGCTTAATTGCCCTGTACCCCGATCCAATTCCCTAGGTCGGGGTTTTTATTGGTGAAAGTTTGGGAATAAGATAGAACAACCGACGACCAATCAGAGTGAGGATTTAGGTATTGATTGCGTGGGGGTCTCCACGGAGCCAGATTAATAAAGGTAGGAGTTATCAATTAGGGGATTTGTTATATGTTGTCAGCAATTCTCATTTTGGAAATTCAACTGCTATCGGGTGGGATGTCTAACTCGAGACCCTCAAGCATAAAGGTCAGAAGGTGGTCCCAACTGTCGAAGTACAGTCTGGGTAAGCGCGCGCAAATCATTAAAGAAGGTTTGGCGCTTCGGTAAGTGCGCTCGTAGCAACTGGTACTTGTTATCGAGCAACTCCTGCAGGGTGTGGAAGAGCAGCGAGAGGATGTTGATGGTCCGGAGCAAGGAAGAAAGATGCTGCTTGCCATGGCCAAAATTGTGTTCGAGATGGTAGCCCTTGGTCTTGAGAGTGTTGTTGTTCTCATTCTCAACTTTCCAACGAGTCCGCCCGGCCCGAACCACCTCGGCTACATTCTCATCGCTGAGAGGATAATTCGTGGCCAAGGAGTTGTGATAGGTTACCTGGCCATCAGCGGTGGTGACAGTAAGTTCGCACCAGTTAACCAACAGGACCTCATCGCTATCTTTGAGGGGGACTCCGTTGAGATAGCGGTAGGTATAGGTTTTCTCGACTTTACCAGTCCACTTCTTGGTCGTGAGGGTCGGGAGTTCGATGCCCTCTAGGTGTTCATAGAGGGTAGTATGAGACTCGGGGCGACAGACGACGATGAAGTTAAGTTGCTGCTCTAAAAACTGCTGACACAACGGTTGGTGGCAATAGAGGTCATCCCCTCAAACCGTGACATTCAAAGCCCTCAAGCATTGTTCTTGCCTCGATAGCCAGCGTTTGGCGGCGGCATTCTCACAGTCTTGCTTATCATGACCATCTTGGGGCACGATAAATTCGGGGACTAAGGGAATCACATGATTCTGTCCCGGACAGACGATGACTGGAGTGACAACACTATGGAAGTAATGGGTTTTTCCTGACTTCTGGGTGCGCGTTGAACAGTGGGGACAGTGAATTTGGTCGGAACTGAAGTATTCGGTGCCATCCAACGCGACTAATAGACTGTCCCCTAGGCAACGGAAGTCTTCTAACTGCCCCTGGGCTTCCAAGACTTGTAGGATATCCTCAAACACTGGAAACAGGTGCTCTGGGGACACGGCATCTAATAAGTCCCGAATCTGGTTATCACAGGGAATTCGATGAACTCCAAACAGACTTTGGGCATTGCTCTTGCCTTTACTCCCCTCCATCAGACGTTGATAAGCCAGAAACGACGGAGTTTGAGTAAAAAACACACTAAACGCACTTAAAGCGGCATCCTCCATTCCATAGCGGCGATTTTTACCCCGGCGCTTGTCCGGTAGCGATGACAAGCACTGGCGGAAAGAACCGACTAGAGTCTCAAAGCCACCTGGCTTTTTCAACGGCTCTGGCGCTCCTGGGTTTCTTAGATGTCATTACGATACAGGGATGCTGGGGACTTGAACAGGTTTTCGCCAAAATGAGAATTGCTGATATGTTGTATTAACCTGATACATTTCAGCTTTTCCATGGCAATATAAGGGCAGGTTCAAGATGGTTAAGCTATCCTCCGCCCTAGGGTTTCTATGGTTGGTTTCTAACTATCATCTCTAGTTTCTTCAGAAGAACCGGGGGAAGATTGATAAAGGTTATCTAGCTGAGTTCGCGCATCTTGGACTGAGAGGGAACGCATCACCAGCAAAGGTTCTTTGAGTACATTTCCTGACTCATCTAGTAATTCTGGATGGATGTTCTGGTAATTTCGGGAATCCGCTGACCTAAAGCCACCCGCCGAGTGAGAATTATAGCGCTGAGAGTCCATACCAACAGTCAACAGGCTACGAATTAAATTGCGTACTGCTATAAATGCCAGAGTGGTAAAAGCCAGAATATAAAGCAGATGTAACATGATTTACTCCTTGGGGTAGGGATAATTGATGAAAACTGGGCCTTGTTAAAAGCTAATGAATCGAGGCTAAGATTTTGTTCTATTTACCACAACTTTACCGTAAATTAGGGAGCAACCGCTACAGTTTCTCTAAAAATCGAAACCGGGAAAGGAACAGTTGAGAAAACCTACCTATAGCCTGCGGTCCCTAGAACTTAACTGGGATTTCCATTTTCGATCTGGGGTTTCGATTCCAAACGAAAGCGGTTAGCAATGCGCCAACAATCAGTTAAGAGTTGATGCCACGGCATTAGCACCTTCATTTCAATCCCGGCTTGACATCCGGTGGCGTGAAACAGTGTTTTAGCGGTGTTGACCTCTTCCTGGGCTTGTTTAATGCGATCTAGGACTTCTGATTGTTGCTGTTCACTCAGAAAAGGGATGTTCTCAGTTTCCAGGAGTTGTCGCGATCGCCCAAACCAATATTGGAAGTCTTCCAGCATCGGCTCCAGAATTGCCTTGAGCAACTCAGTTTCTGAGGAGTTATGATTCGGCATAGCATCGAGATGAAAGTTTATTAATTAGGGGTCGAGAGTGAAGTCGCCTTCACCCCTCCCATTCAAAACCGTGCATGAAAGTTTCCCTTCACACGGCTCTAGTGGTGCTTCCACATCCCGATAATTGGCATAGACAGGAAAAAACTTCCTGATGTGACGCACGCGCAGACTGCTCCATTGTTAAGGATGCAGCGTTGGCGTTATCGAGCGCCGTCTTATCATCGCGGGTGTGGCGGTGTAATAGCTGAAGGTTCTTGTATTCATCCTTTCCGCCGAGGCTTCTAGGTACAATGTGGTCTACTTCAACTAAGTCTGATGGGGTGAAGTATTGCCCGCACCAGGTACACTTGCCTTTTGGCTTTTTGAGTAGTTTTGCTACCCTGTTTGGCGTGTCGATTGCTTGTCCTTTCCTGGTTGCCCAGTAAGTCCAATTACCGTCATAAAGTGTTGCGTCTGGGCGCACTAGGGTATGTCTGACAATTGGTGTCCAGTTGTTTTTATATAGACGTAACCCGTCTTTGGTTTGGAACATCCATTTTTCATGTCTTTCTTTCCTATTACTGAGCGTGACCGTTCCAGGTCTGAAATAATTACTCAGTTTTTCATGATTTGCCTTTCCGCATCTTGAAACTGTCCATGCCCTTAACATTTGCCAAACTATATTATCTAGTTTGTTGAAGGTTTCGGATGAAACAACCCCTGAATAGTAGTTTGACCATCCCCGAATAATCGGGTTTAATTTGCTAACCAGGGCAGATTGGGGTGTTTTCTTATGTTGTTGAATTACACCCTTAATCACTTCTGTATTGGCTGTAACTGCTTTATTACTGGGTTTGATGAGGGTTATATGTCCGATTAATCGGCTTGCTATCCCACCTGTTTTTCCAGATTTGTATTTTCCTACTGGATATTGCCTGATGTTGAATCCCAGAAAGTCGAACCCTGGTTTCTCAAGTTTTCCATCATATTCAATCGTATTGAGCGTGTGACAGATTCGAGTCTTTTGGGGTTTGATTTCTAGTCCTGTAGGTTTTAACCATTCGGAAATAGCAGTTTTGCACTGTTCAATGATTCCTAAGTCTTTGGATATGACTACAAAATCATCGGCGTATCTTATCAAGTTAACTTGGGTAGCCGTTCCTTTATTAGGATACATTCCTTTAACTAGCCTTTCAATTCCCAACAGTGCGATGTTGGCTATAAGTGGACTTATTACCCCTCCTTGAGGTGTCCCTGCTTCTGTATCCTCAAATACGCCGTTATCTAGCACACCCGCTTTTAACCATTGTTTTAGATCTCTTTTCATGATGCTTGGAAAATGAGTTTTGGACAGTAGATAATCATGGTTCACGGTAAGAGCATTTCGCTATATGTTAGGGGTCGAGAATGGAGTCACCACCATCCCCTCCCATTCAGAACCATACGTGAAAGTTTCCCTTCATACGGCTCCTGGTGTGGATACCCTGTTTTGTCCAAGGAGCAGAATCAACAGACCTGCTTTTTACTTCGATGTTCAGAGCTATATGCAGCACGTAGTCTTTCAACTCGTCCTCGCCATTATACTCTTACTGACCGCAGTATCTATATCCACACCGTGACAATTGGGCATATCCCAACCATGACAATTGGGCTTTAGCTTCTGGTCACATCCTTAGCCCTCTAAGCATGCGCTTACATTTTTCACTACTGCCTTGTGAATTGCATTACTCACTTGTTTATGGGCAGAGCATTAGAGGGGTTACAACGTTCCGATTATATGGGCATTCCATCGTTAGATTTGTCCTATCGACCGGGGTACTTCTAAAGGTCTGTGTGGGTAGAATGCAGAATCCCCCACTTTTCCCCTTGCCCTTTTGGGCGCAGCGTGTCAACCTATTTCGCTGCTCGTGCTTTACGATGGTTCAAGTCGGACATTCGGTCTTCCTAATCATAGATGGTTGGCAGTGGTCGCGTCTTGGTGGTAGGTTCTACCTCACGCCTTCCGTTCCCCGCTTCTATCCTGGAGTTATGATTTCCAAAACTGGGGGTGGCTATCGCCGTTACTCTCTACTCCCTGATTTCTCAGTTCGTTTATGACCTTGAGTTCCCTGCCTTGCTTAGTTACCTAAGCGTCGGGACATATAATCAGTTATGAGGATGCTCAGGAGAGGTCTCCTTATATCCAGATTCGGAGCTGGAATCCTCACCGGGTAGTTATTTCGGGCATTTCAGCCCTATTTCATACCCGAACGTCTCGCACCTGCATCTAAAATGTAGTAACTATTCGTTTTTATGGCAACGTAGATTCTACCAATTGCGTCTTGGGCTGACCTGCCTGGTCTGAACCCATAGCTTGTGCTTTCAAATCTCGCTTCCCATTCGGGTTCGAGAGCCGACTTAACCAAGGCTTGCCTGGCTCTGTCTTGGATTGTGGGTATTCCCAGCGGTCGTTTTTCATCCCTAGCGGGTTTAGGTATCCACACCCGTCGCAGTGGTTTTGCTTTGAGATTTCCTTTGATTCTCTCGGTCATTTCCAGCCTGTGTTTGGGGGATAGCGCTATCACACCATCTACCCCAGCCGTTTTCTTTCCTTGACCCGCTTGGGGGCGGGTTCATTAAGCTGACTGTTGGCAAGCATGGCTGACCGTGGAACCCACCCCTACAGCCGCACTGCTAGGAGCCGGGCATAATATGATTTCACCAATAGACGTTGCAACCTTCTAGCCTTTGCGTCCTGTCCCGATTTAGCTGCTTGGTATATCCTCTTTTGGAGCTTAAAAACGTACCGCTGAACCTTAGCCCAGTTGATACTTTTCCATACAAACGCACGTCTTAGTAGGTTTCGGTTTTCCGAATCCTTTACCATCTCTCGATTTCGTCATCTTGACTCCTACTAAACTCTATCCTTGCAATCAAACCGTGACCCGTTAGCATATCCCGTCCATTACAGCCGGGCGTTGGCTTTTGGTCACATCTCACCCCCTCAAGGGGGTAGGGTCGAACGAGAAGTCACCTTCCCGAACTCCCATACAAAACCGTGCTTGATACTTTCACATCACACGGCTCCTGATGTGGACACTCCTTGTCATGGGAACAGGGTTACGACCCCCTGCTTTGTAACTTCAACTTTCAGAGCTGTATACAACCACGTAGTCTTTAAACTCGCTCTCGTCATAATACTCCTACTAATCGCAGTATCTATATCCACACCGCGACCTGTGGGCATATCCCCACCATGACAATTGGGCTTGGGCTTCTGGTCGCATCCTAATCCCTCAAAAGCATACGCTTACACTTTCACTACTCCACGGGTACATCCCGCCACTGAGAGCTAATGAGGGGTTACAACGTTCCATCTATGCGGGCATTCCATCTTTAGATTCGTCCTCAGAACCGGGGTACTTTAAAGGTCTGTGCACAACTTTCGTTGTTTTTAGGTAGTTGCATGAGCCCCCTACTTTTCCCCTTGCCCTTTTGGGCGCAGCGTGTCAACCTATTTCGCTGCTAGTGTATTACGATGGTTCCAGCCGGACATTCGGTTTCCCTAATCATGGATGGTTGGCAGTGGTCGAGTGAGAGGTAGGTTCCTCTATTACGCCTTCCGTTCCCCGCTTCAATCTGACGGGTTGTGAATCCTAAAACTGGGGGTGGCTATCGCCGTTACTCTCAACTTCCTGCTTTACTAGATGGGTCACGACTCCATCGTTCTAGCGTTCTGTCTTGACCTTGAGTTTCCCTGCCTTGCTTGGTTGTTGAGACCAAGCGTTGGGACACATAGATAGTTATGGGATGGTCAGCAATCCTATCTATATTGCTATAGCTAGAATGAGACATTCCTTATATTCTACCAAGGGGTATAAGTCCCACTGGGAAGTGATTTCAGGCATTGCAGCCCTATTTGGTCTCCCAAACGTTTCGCACCTTGCGCTTACACTTGTCACTACTGACTACTTCGACCAGATAATCAGAGCCTAAGAGGGGTTAAAACGTTCCGTTTATATGGGCATTCCATCTTTAGATTTGTCCTTTCCACCGAGGTACTTTAAAGGTCTGTGTAGGTAGTTAAAATATCCTCCTACTTTTCCCCTTACTCTTTTGAGCGTAGCGTATCAACCTATTTCGCTACTTTATATTGACGATGGTTCAAGCCGGACATTCGGTTTCCCTAATCATGGATGGTTGGCAGTGGTCTCGATTCTGGTGTTGGGTTACACCTCGGAGCCTTCCGTTCCCCGCTTCAATTCTAGGGTTGTGGGTCCTGAAACTGGGGGTGGCTATCGCCGTTACCCTCATCTCTGTTTCGTCACGTTTCCGTTATGTTAAGAATTGTTACGAAATGTTACAGAGTGTATTGACCTTGGGTTCCCTGCCTTGATTTTGTATCGTAGGATACTAATCGTTGGGACATATAAACAGTTATGAGGATGCTCAGGAGTGCGTTCCTTATATTCAACCAAGGGGTTGAAATTCTCACCAGGCGGTTATTTCGGGTATTGAAACCCTATTTCATGCCTGAACGTCTCGCACTTAGTCAATATATTAACACTCTTTACAATTCTTAACAATTTTCTTAACAAAAGTTTTAGGATATGGTCCCACAAACTGTCAAGATAAATTTGAGCATATCTACCCTAGTTTAGCTACAATAGGCTCATCCGATGGGAAGGCTAGAGCCTGGTCCGATGGCGATCGTCTCCTTCCCCGAAAGGCTTGGAGTCTGGGTCAAGCTGACCAGCAACCTAAGCCGGTACAAACAACCAATTCACAAATTGATGCTCGATGGCTATCGAAAATTCACAGGCAACTTCAGAACAGCCCCAAAAAATCCATCTTCCCAAAACCAGCCAATCTGATCAACTAAAAAGGATTCGCCACACCACTTCTCATGTAATGGCTATGGCAGTCCAGAAGTTGTTTCCCAAGGCTCAAGTAACTATAGGACCATGGATTGAAAACGGCTTCTACTATGACTTTGATAGCCCGGAACCTTTTACGGAACAAGACCTAAAAGCCATCAAAAAAGAGATGGTAAAAATCCTCAAGCGGAAACTACCCGTTATCCGGGAGGAAGTTAGCCGGGAAGAAGCCCAACGGCGCATTGAAACCCTAGGAGAACCCTACAAGCTAGAAATCCTGGCTGACCTAACGGAACCAATTACCATTTACCATCTGGGCGATCAATGGTGGGATTTATGCGCCGGACCTCACGTTGAAACTACCGGAGATATTAACCCAAAAGCGATCGAATTAGAAAGCGTGGCGGGAGCCTATTGGCGGGGAGACGAAACCAAAGCTCAACTCCAACGCATTTACGGTACAGCCTGGGAAACCCCAGAACAACTCGCAGAATATAAACGCCGGAAAGAAGAAGCTCTCAGACGAGACCACCGCCGTTTAGGGAAAGAATTAGGACTATTTATATTTTCCGATCAAGTGGGTCCGGGGCTACCTCTGTGGACTCCTAAAGGTACAATTCTGAGGACAACCCTTGAGGACTTCCTTAAACGAGAACAGGTGCGGCGGGGATATCAACCAGTGGTTACCCCCCATTTGGGGCGGGTCAATTTGTTTAAAACCTCTGGTCACTGGCAAAAATACCGCGAAGACCTCTTTCCCATGATGGGAGAATCAGAGGACGAGGGGTTTGTCCTCAAGGCTATGAACTGCCCCTTCCATGTACAAATTTATAAATCTAGTCTACGCTCCTATAGGGAATTGCCCATCCGTTTGGCTGAATTTGGGACGGTTTACCGCTACGAACAGTCGGGGGAATTGGGAGGATTAACCCGTGTGCGCGGCTTTACCCAAGATGATGCTCACCTGTTTGTTACCCCGGAACAGTTGGATGATGAGTTTCTCAAGGTGGTTGATCTGATTCAGTCTGTCCTCAAAAAACTCAAGTTGGATCAGTCCTTTAAAGCCCGTTTGAGTTTCCGTGACCCTAATTCTGATAAATATATCGGTTCAGACCAAGCCTGGGAAAAGGCAGAAAATGCGATCCGCCGCGCGGTGGAAACTCTGGGAATGAATTATTTTGAGGGTATTGGTGAGGCTGCCTTTTATGGTCCTAAGTTGGATTTTATTGTTCAGGATGCTTTGGAACGAGAATGGCAGTTAGGAACGGTTCAGGTGGATTATAATTTACCAGAAAGGTTTGATCTCGAATATGTGGCCGAAGATGGAACCCGCCAGCGCCCGGTGATGATTCACCGCGCCCCCTTTGGGTCCCTGGAACGGTTGATCGGGATTTTGATTGAGGAGTATACGGGGGATTTTCCCCTATGGTTGGCTCCGGTAATGGTGCGGTTGTTACCTGTTAGTGACGAGTTTTTGCCTTTTGTGGAGTCTGTGGCTGAAAAATGGCGATCGCTTGATATTCGCGCGGAAGCTGATCACAGTCACGATCGCTTGGGTAAAATGATTCGTAATGCAGAAAAGGCTAAAGTCCCAGTTATGGCTGTGGTGGGGGCTAAGGAAGTGGAGTCTAATAGTCTCAGTATCCGTACCCGCGCACTAGGAGAATTGGGGACCTTGACGGTGGCGGAAACCCAAAGCCGACTACAATTTGCGCTCGCTAACTTTGCTGATTTTTAGCCGGGAACGGTTAAAACCTGCTATGATTCAATATCAGGGGTGCGAGACGTTCAGGCATGA
The DNA here is from genome assembly GCA_016745315.1 of Arthrospira sp. PCC 9108. Lineage (GTDB taxonomy): Bacteria > Cyanobacteriota > Cyanobacteriia > Cyanobacteriales > Microcoleaceae > Limnospira > Limnospira platensis. The sequence goes on along the minus strand of CP066886.1, from coordinate 5,589,712 downwards.
AATAGGGTTGAGATACCCGAAATAACCGCCTGGTGGGGACTTCAACCCTTTGGTTGAATATAAGGAACGCACTCCTGACCATCCCCATAACTGTTTATATGTCCCGACGCTTGGAGAAATCTAAGCAAGGCAGGGAACTCAAGGTCATAAACCAACTGAGAAATCAGGGAGTAGAGAGTAACGGCGATAGCCACCCCCAGTTTTGGGAATCATAACCCCAGGATTGAAGCGGGGAACGGAAGGCTCCGAGATACAACCTAGTATCAGAAACGAGACCACTGCCAACCATCCATGATTAGGGAGACCAAATGTCCGGCTTGAACCATCGTAAGAATCAAGTAGCGAAATAGGTTGAAACGCTGCGCTCAAAAGAGTAAGGGGAAAAGTAGGAGGCTCCTTATACTACCTACACAGACCTTATACTACCTACACAGACCTTGAAAGTACCCCGGTTCTGAGGACAAATCTAAAGATGGAAGGCCCATATAAACGGAACGTTTTAAGTCCTCCTGGACTCTGAGTATCTGGTCGAGGTAGTTAGTAGGGATAAGTGTAACCGCAAGTCCTAGAGGATGTGAGATGTGACCAAAAGCCAACGCCCGGCTGTAATGGACGGGAAATGCTAACAGGTCACGGTTTGATTGTAAGAATAGAGTCTAGTGGGTGTTTAAATGACGCAAGCGAGTTGAAAGAAAGGATTCTAGAAATCGAAACCAATCAAGGTTATTGCACAGTGAGGAATGATGAAGAGAACGGAGGAAGTTGTCCATGCTTCAAATAATAGATAAGTAAGCGAATTGATTTGTACAACATCTCAGTGGACTTGGAATAACACAAAGTTTTGCGATGTAGCCTGGCTAAATAGTGCCTCAGACGGCAGTTTTCTCCTTCTACTCTTGTCATAGCCGTTTTGCTGACTAGATGATTGCAATCCTCAATTAAGCAAGGATAAACTTTGTATCCGTCCGTAATATATAGAAAACAAGCCCAGCCCTGAATCATTTGCCATAATGTGGTAAAAGGTGCGAGACGTTCAGGCATGAAATAGGGCTGCAATGCCCGAAATAACTGCCTGGTGAGGATTTATACCCCTTGGTTGAATATAAGGAGCGCACTCCTGACCATCCTCATAACTGTTTATATGTCCCGACGTTTGGAAAAATCCAAACAAGGCAGGGAACTCAAGGTCATGAACCAACTGAGAAATCAGGGAGTAAAGAGTAACGGCGACAGCCACCCCCAGTTTTGGGAATCATAACCCCAGGACTGAAGCGGGGAACGGAAGGGGTGAAGTAGAACCTACTACCAGATGCGACCACTGCCAACCATCCATGATTAGGGAAACCGAATGTCCGGCTTGAACCATCGTCATTATTGAGCAGCGAAACAGGTTGATACGCTGCGCTCAAAAGAGTAAGGGGAAAAGTAGGGTAATCTTTTCATCACCTACACAGACCTTTAAAAGTACCCCGGTGGAAAGGACAAATCTCAAGATGGAATGCCCATATAAATGGAACGTTTTAAGTCCTCCTAGACTCTGATTATTTGGTCGAAATATCAGTAGGGATAAGTGTAACCGCAAGTCTCGGAGGATGTGAGATGTGACCAAAAGCCAACACCCTGCTGTAATAGTAGGGATATGCTAACAGGTCACGGTTTGATTGTAAGGAATAGAGTTTAGTAGGTGTACAAATGGCGATAGCGAGTTTAAAGAAAGGGTTGGGAAAACCAAAACCAATCAAGACTACGAACAACGCATGGAAGACAATCCCATGGACTAAGGTTCAACGGAAAGTATTCAAGCTCCAAAAGAGTATATTTCAAGCAGCTAAATCGGGACAAGACGCTAAGGGACGAAGATGGCAACGTCTATTGGTGAAGTCATATTATGCCCGGCTCCTAGCAGTGCGACTGTAGGGGCGGGTTCCACGGTCAGCCATGCTTCCCAACAGTCAGCTTAATAAACCCGCCCCCCAGGCGGGTCAAGGCAAGAAGACAGCCGGAGTTGATGGAGTAAGAGTAATCTCTCCAAGACAAAGGTTTGAGCTTGTGGAGAACATTAAGGGAAATATCAAAGCAAAACCACTGCGACGGGTGTGGATACCAAAACCTGGCAGGGATGAAAAAAGCTGGAATAGGAATACCCACAATCCAAGATAGAGCAAGGCAAGCCTTGGTCAAGTCGGCTCTCGAACCTGAATGGGAATCGAGATTTGAAGGTACAAGCTACGGGTTCCGTCCCGGACGGTCCGCCCATGACGCAATTGGCAGAATTTATATTGCCATAAATCGAGGACAATATTATGTTCTCGATGCCGATATAGCAAAATGCTCTTACCGTGAACCATGATTACCTACTGTCCAAAATTCATTGTCCAAGTAGCCTAAAAAGAGACCTGAAACAATGGCTCAAAGCCGGCGTGCTAGATAACGGTGTATTAGAGGATACAGAAACAGGGACACCTCAAGGAGGGGTAATAAGTCCAATACTCGCCAACATCGCACTGTTGGGAATGGAAAGGCTAGTTAAAGAAATGTATCCTAACAAAGGAACAACCACTCAGATAAACCTTATAAGATACGCCGATGATTTCGTGGTAATCTCCAAAGACCTAGGAATCATTGAACAGTGCAAAACTGCTATCACCGAATGGTTAAAACCTGTAGGATTAGAGATTAAACCCGAAAAGACTCGAATTGGTCACACACTCAAACCTATTGAGTCTAATGGCAAAACAGAAGAACCTGGGTTTGATTTCCTCGGATTCAATATCAGGCAATACCCAGTAGGAAAATATAAAACTGGAAAAACAGGGGGACGTAAGAGCCGATTAATCGGACATAAAACCCACATAAAACCCAGCCCAAAAGCAGTTGCCCACACATAAGCGATAAAAGGTGTAATTAAACAATCTAAAACTGCACCTCAATCAGCCCTGATTAAACATCTAAACCCGATGATTCGGTGATGGACAAATTATTATTCAGCGGTAGTCTCAACAGAGACCTTCAATAAGCTAGACAACATAGTTTGGCAAATGTTACGGGCATGGACAAAATCAAGATGCCAAAAGGCAAGTTACGAAAAGCTAGGAAACTATTTCAGACATGGAATGGTTAAACTTAGCAATGGGAAAGAAAGGCATGAATCTTGGTTATTCCAGACCAAAGATGGAATCCAATTATGGAAACATAAGTGGACTCCAATTGTCAGACACACCCTAATACGCCCGGAAGCAACACTTTATGACGGAAATTGGACTTACTGGGCAAACAGGAAAGGACAAGCAATCGATACGCCAAATAGAGTTGCAAAACTACTCAAGAAACCAAAAGGTAGATGTACCTGGTGTGGGCAATTCTTTACCCCGTCAGACTTTATTGAAGTAGACCATATTGTACCTAGAAGCCAAGGCGGAAAGGATGAATACAAGAATCTTCAACTATTACATCGCCATTGTCACGATGATAAAACAGCTCTTGATGAAGAGATGATGCTGTACTCTTAACAAGGAGACGGTCAAACTAGGAGCCGTATGAGGTGAAATTCTCATGTACGGTTCTGCTGCTGAATGGGAGGGGTAGACCGTGAGGTCTATCTCGACTCCTAATTCAGCAATGAGCGGTCGCCTATGACAAACTTCAGAATTCCAGGCAGTTTGGTATTCACAACTGTCCAGACCCAGATGGTTTTTTTTGAACCCACAAAAGTCTGAAGCTCATCAATTTGAGCTATTTCAGGAATTTCATAGTTTTCCTCATCACATCTGGGTTTCTGCAACTCTAACCCAGTTAAGTATTGTGTTGTGAGAAATACCAGTGACTCTCTCAATGGCTCGAAATCCCATGCCATTGAGGGACATTTTCACACAAAGCTCTTTGACATCAGAACTGTAACCTCCAGGACAGGGATTTTCTCGAAATTGGCGACCACATTCACGGCACAGGTAACTCTGTTTTCCCTGACGATGACCATTTTTGACTACTTTATGGCTTTGGCAATAAGGACAATCCATCTTGATTTATTTGAGAATATCATTTTCTATTATGCAACACCCAATCAAGACTATGAATAACGTATGGAAAGCTATCCCATGGGCTAAGGTTCAGCGGAAAGTTTTTAAGCTCCAAAAGAGGATATTTCAAGCAGCTAAATCGGGACAGGACGCGAAGGCCAGAAGGTGGCAACGTCTATTGGTGAAATCATATTATGCCCGGCTCTTAGCAGTGCGGCTGTAGGGGCGGGTTCCACGGTCAGCCATGCTTCCCAACAGTCAGCTTAATGAACCCGCCCCCAAGCGGGCCAAGGCAAAAAGACAGCCGGTGTCGATGGAATGATAGTAATATCTCCAGAACAAAGACTGACTTGAGCGGAGAACATTAAAGGAAATCTCAAAGCCAAAGCACTTAGGAGAGTATGGATACCAAAACCTGGCAGGGATGACAAATGCCCCCTGGGAATACCCACAATCCAAGACAGAGCGAGGCAAGCCTTGGTTAAGTCGGCACTTGAGCCTGAATGGGAATCAAGATTTGAAAGCACAAGCTACGGGTTCAGACCAGGCAGGTCAGCCCAAGATGCAATAGCTCGTATTTTCCTGAGTATAAACCAAGGGGAATACTATATACTAGATGCGGGTGCGAGACGTTCGGGTATGAAATAGGGCTGAAATGCCCGAAATAACTACCCGGTGAGGATTCCAGCTCCGAATCTGGATATAAGGAGGCCTCTCCTGAGCATCCTCATAACTGATTATATGTCCCGACGCTTAGGTAACTAAGCAAGGCAGGGAACTCAAGGTCATAAACGAACTGAGAAATCAGGGAGTAGAGAGTAACGGCGATAGCCACCCCCAGTTTTGGAAATCATAACTCCAGGATAGAAGCGGGGAACGGAAGGCGTGAGGTAGAACCTACCACCAAGACGCGACCACTGCCAACCATCTATGATTAGGAAGACCGAATGTCCGACTTGAACCATCGTAAAGCACGAGCAGCGAAATAGGTTGACACGCTGCGCCCAAAAGGGCAAGGGGAAAAGTGGGGGATTCTGCATTCTACCCACACAGACCTTTAGAAGTACCCCGGTCGATAGGACAAATCTAACGATGGAATGCCCATATAATCGGAACGTTGTAACCCCTCTAATGCTCTGCCCATAAACAAGTGAGTAATGCAATTCACAAGGCAGTAGTGAAAAATGTAAGCGCATGCTTAGAGGGTGAAGGATGTGACCAGAAGCTAAAGCCCAATTGTCATGGTTGGGATATGCCCAATTGTCACGGTGTGGATATAGATACTGCGGTCAGTAAGAGTATAATGGCGAGGACGAGTTGAAAGACTACGTGCTGCATATAGCTCTGAACATCGAAGTAAAAAGCAGGTCTGTTGATTCTGCTCCTTGGACAAAACAGGGTATCCACACCAGGAGCCGTATGAAGGGAAACTTTCACGTATGGTTCTGAATGGGAGGGGATGGTGGTGACTCCATTCTCGACCCCTAACACATAGCGAAATGTTTTGACCGAATAAACCATGATTATCTACTGACCAAAATTCATTGTCCAAGTAGCCTGAAGAAAGACCTGAAACAATGGTTAAAAGCGGGTGTACTAGATAACGGCGTATTTGAGGAGACAGAAGCAGGGACACCCCAAGGAGGGGTAATAAGTCCAATACTCGCCAACATCGCACTGTTGGGAATGGAAAGGTTAATTAAAGAAATGTATCCAAACAAAGGAACAGCTATTCAGGTTAACCTTATGCGATCTGCCGATGATTTCGTGGTCATATCCAAAGACTTAGGAATCATTGAACAGTGCCCCATTGCCATTTCTGAATGGTTAAAGCCAGTGGGATTAGAAATCAAACCTGAAAAGACTCGAATTGGTCATACACTCAATAGGATTGAGTATGATGGCAAAACCCAAGAGCCTGGGTTTGATTTTCTCGGATTCAATATCAGGCAATACCCAGTTGGAAAACACATATCTGGGAAGACAGGTGGGATAGCAAGCCGATTAATCGGACACCCAACCCACATTAAACCCAGCAACAAAGCAGTTAAAGCCCATACAGAAGTGATAAAAGGTGTAATCAAACAACATAAAACTGCACCCCAATCAGCCTTGATTAGTAAGCTAAACCCGATGATTCGGGGATGGTCTAACTATTACTCAGGGGTAGTCTCATCTGAGACCTTCAGAAAACTAGACCACATAGTTTTTGAAATGTTACGGGCATGGACAGATTCGAGATGCGGAATGGCAAGTTACGAAAAGCTAAGAAACTATTTCGGACACGGAACGGTCAAACTAAGCAACGGGAAAGAAAGCCATGAAACTTGGGTATTCAAAACCAAGGATGGATTCACATTATGGAATCATAATGTGAATCCAATTGTCCGACATACCCTAATACGCCCCGACGCCACACTTGATGACGGAAACTGGACCTACTGGGCAACCAGAAAAGGACAAGCAATTGAAACGCCAACAAGGGTAGCCATACTACTCAAAAAGCCAAAAAGCCTATGCGCCTGGTGCGGGCAATACTTCACCCCATCAGATTTAGTTGAAGTAGACCACATTGTACCTCGAAGCCACGGCGGAAAGGACGAATACAAGAATCTTCAACTACTACACCGCCACTGTCATGATGATCAAACGGCGCTAGATAACGCCAATGCTGTATCCTTAACAATGGAGCAGTCAAATTAGGAGCCGTGTGCTGGGAAACTCGCAAGCACGGTTTTGTCTGGGAGGGGGAGATGGCGACATCTCTCTCGACCCCTACTCGGTTCCGGTTCTCCCATGAAGTTTGCATAACCCAATAGTTAACCTAGTTGGGACTAACAGTATTTCCGGGGGAAGTGCGATCGCACCCTCCGGTATCTGCCGATTAACAGTGGGCTATCCCCCACGCCACTCTATCAATATCCTATACTCTCCCTAAATTACATCTTTTTGAGCCGACAAAATTATTATGGCTGCTCTGGAAATTGACGAATGTTAGTAGGTATTTTCCATTTACTATATAATAGACCGAGACTAACTAAATTAAAAGAAACCTTATTTATGAATACCGTCAAACAAGAAATTGAGTTGTTGCTGAAAAATTTACCGGAGGATTGCAGTCTTGAGGATATTCAATATCATCTTTATGTTATAGAAAAGTACCGCCAGGGTATTACTATTGCAGATAGTGAACGAAGATTAACACAAGAGGAAGCGGAAGGTTTAGTAAGTAAATGGGTTATCAAGTAGTTTGGTCACCGACAGCCATTGATGATATCGATGCGATCGCGGCTTATATTGCGCGAGACTCAGTTTCCTATGCGGCGGCGGTGGTACAGAGAATCATTGAGGCTACCAGAAATCTGAGCAAATGTCCCCTCTCCGGTGGTATTGTTCAGGAGTTTGGTGACGAAACCGTTAGAGAACAGTTTGCTTACACTTACCGGATTATCTACCGTATTCAGGGAGATGTTGTCACGGTTGTGGCTGTGGTTCACGGTAAGCGATTGTTAAAGCTCGATTTGAATACTCACTAGATTCTAGTCATGAGGGTGAAGTGCTACGCCCCTTGTGGGCGTAGCTTTCCAGTCTCAACTACCGTATTTGTAAATTCTTCAGGAAATTAAAGCCGCCCACCAGGGGCGGGGTATTAAACCCACCCAATTTTTACAATTTGTGATATGGGCAGCCTAGCCATCCCTCAAAATTGCGCTGCTGTTCCGGGGTCGGTTCTTCAACGGAGGTAATTTTATAAGCACTGGGACGGGGGGCGCGCAGTATAGCTTCAGAGGTTCGCAATTCGTCTTGATGGAAGAAGCTGATATTGACCTGCTCCCCAGGTTGAAAGTCTAGCAAGCGATCGCTAATGTTTTCAACGCTCACCCGAAAACCATTGATAGCTAATAATTCATCCTCAGCATCAATTCCCGCCAATTGTGCTGGGCTTCCCGCTTCTACAAATTTAACTATTGTCTTGCCATTTTCCGCCGCCAGTCGCCAACCCAAATCAGGAACAATATCATTATTTTGAGGTTTAATTACCAAACCAAAGGGTTGCAAATAATCATTTAAAGGCAGTTCTTCAGTACCATGAAGATAGCGGTTAAAGAAATCATCTAAATCCATTTCCGCCACCGAAGCGATCGCCGACTGTAACTCCGCCGCCGTATAGCCCTTTTCCGATTTACCGAATTTTTCCCACATTAGCACCATCACATCATCAAGCGATCGCCTATTTCCATGACGGTTACGAATCAACAGTTCCAGCATCAATGACACCAATTCCCCTTTTAAATAGTAGGAAATTTGATTATTGTCACTATAAGCATCGCGGCGATATAACTTAATCCAAGCATCCCAACTCGACTCACCCAGGGGTTGAACAAACCGCCCAGGACTGTTTAAAAATCGGGAAATATCCTTAGATAAACCATTCAAAAAATCCTTAACCTCAACAATACCAGCCCGGTAAATAATCCACCCATCATAATAGCTAGTTGCTCCCTCACAAAACCACAAAGAAGTCGTATAACATTCTTGTTCATAGTTAAACACTTCCAACTCTTTCGGGCGTAAGCGCTTAACATTCCAGAGGTGAAAAAACTCATGAGCTACCAACTGCATAAAGCGGTTATACTTATCCCGGTCTCGCAATCCTAACCGAGGATAATTAAGAGAGCAGGAATTTTTATGTTCCAGTCCTCCATAACCCTGACTGGACAAATGCAATAGAAACACATAGCGGTCATAGGGAAGACCCGAAAATAGATTGCTAACCTCGTGAATAATTTTCCGACAATCTGTAATTAAGCGATCGACATCACCATTTCCTTGGCCCCAAATTGCCAATTGATGAGGTTTTCCAGCCGCTTCAAAATCATAAACCTGATGGGTGCCAATCTCAAAAGGACTATCAACCAAGGTATCAAAATCCGCCGCCTCAAAGGTATTTTCGACCCCTGAAACGGACGGTAAACTGGTAGTAACCCACCAACCCTTTGGAGGTGCGATCGCCACTCGGATCGGCAAATTTTCCCACCCAGGAACATAAAAGAACAGAGCCGCCCCATTAAAATAGCCGTGGGTGCTATCCAAATGGTTAGTTCTTACCGTCAACTCATTGGCGTAGATACGGTAGTGGACTATGAGCGAGTCCGACTCTCCTGCTTGTAGCCGCCATGTATTTTTACTGACCTTAGACCAGGACAGAGATTTACCATGGCGATCGCATACTCGAAAATCCTGCAAATGTCTTGCATACTCCCGCACCATATAAGAACCCGGAGTCCACACCGGCATTTTCAAATCAATCACCCCGGAGTCCACTATCGGACCCGCCAAATTTGGTCGAGAGATTTGCAACCGCACCTCAAACAAATGAGACCCCGGCTGGGACATAGAAACCAGGTAATCGGTGGCTACCGTCGAGTTAGCAGCCTCTGGGGAGGGGGTTCTAATAGCTTGAGTCATTAAACAGAAAAATAGCGACAAATTAGGGCTATTTTAGCTCAAGCCCCAAGAGCGAAGGAGCCAGCCACCAGAGGAAAAACCTACTGATTAGCCAATTGATTAAGGTGCTTGAGATTAATCAAATGGATCACCTGACGTTCGGTATCAATGTTAATCCAACCCTTACTATTGAGTTTTTCGATAATTTTGCTAGTCTCTTCGAGGCTGATATCAGTAACATGAGCCAAATCTTGTTCAGGAATGTTAAAAATATCAGCCCCTTTTTCCGTCATCTGGCCATAATTTTCCGCCAACTCCACCAAAGTATTAGCCAACTTAACCGCCGGAGGGCGGTGTCGGATCTGATAACGCTGGTTAGTTTGGCGCAAACGTCGCACCATAAGTTGCAACATTCGATGATGAAGTTGTGGGTCTTTAAACAGCGTTTGAATAAATCGTTGAGCCGAGACACTAATCAATCGTACAGAGGACAAAGCAATCACATCATTGGCTCGTGGAGACTCATCGAGAATCGCCATTTCACCAAAAAAATCACCTCGCCCCAAAATAGCCAGGGTGACTACATTATCGCCCGACAGTCGCCGTACCTTGACCCACCCGGAAACGATGAAATAAACTGCATTTCCCCAAGCATCCTCCATCACGATCGCACGATTAGCTGGATACTCGTGCTTCACAGCCACCGACAACAACCATTCCAGAGTTTCTGGGTTTGCCCCTTTAAAAAGAGGAAAAAGCTCACTAAAAGCCTCAGTCTGCATGAGAACTCGCGCTAAGTCAGAAGTTTTATGTTGACACACCACCTCACAAACTGCAAGGGGCTTCGAGATTTGGATCACTCACTAGAGATTTGAAGTTACCCTTTCCGCGTGCGTTGCCAATACGCTCCTTGGCTGGTTTTCCCGAAAGTTGATCGATGCAACGCACCGTATGCTGTCTCCCAATTAATGGAGGCATTCAAATCACGGCTAATTTATACCGTAGGAGCGCGATCGTCATCAACCACCAGAAACAGTTAGGGCGCTGCTTGGAGTCTGTGCCTAGTGGCAGGTAATAGATCAGCAATTGGAAACACCAGCTAACTTCCCGCACCCGCCCGCACTACGATTCCCACCAGCAAGACCGCGATCGCTCCGCGATACTCCGTAGTATCGCCCGCCCTACGGACTGCTGAAATTGCCCTATCCGAACCATAGCCACCCAATTTGGGGATGAATGAGTAACTGTGTCCAAAGATTAGGTTACAGATTCATCCCTCACCAATCCTGCGGGTATAGGGAGAGACCCCGAGTAGCATAATTGTGGTCAAATTTAATTATACCAAGGGAAGTTCCCTATCAAGCCCAACAAATTTTGATCAGCAATAAAAGTTAGTGCCAACAAACACAGATAGAAGTGGCGATCCAGTGCGACACTTATATAATTATCAGCAAAATCCTTGGGAAATTGAGCAATCGGCTAAAATGGCCATAAACTGATAAACAGTTGTATATGTCCATGCTTGGGAAAGGTCTCATCCTAATTTCAACTATCCGAAACCGATTGCCCCTGAATATGAGCACAGATCCAACCTGTTGGTAAAGGTTTATGAAATCCGCATCTTCAAACAATTCGATGCCTCCAAATCCTGCTGTATCTGCTACCGTTGATGTCGATGTCATCGACGGAGACGGAAATATTTTCACATCTTCCCGTCGTTCGGCGGGCAACTCATCAGGGGGTAAACCCCCCATGGTAATAACCAATCATCCTCTGGGTTAGCCCGTACCAGTGGGAATTTCTCGAATTTTTTAGCTCCTCTAAAAAAAGAAACCTTTGTTGAAGTTGTTAAAGATGTTGAAAATAAACTAAAAACAGTTAACGAAACCCTGTCGATGCTGGACAATCTCCTGGATGCCCAGGGATTCGAGGCAATTCTTAACGAAATGTTATCCTCGATTACCTTTAAAACAGGAGAACTTCTCAACGCCGATCGCACCACGATCTGGCTGATGGACGAAGAAAAGCACGAACTCTGGTCTATAGTTGCTAAAGGAGAAGACGGAGAACCCTTAGAATTAAGGATTCCGGCCAGTGCTGGCATTGCGGGGGAAGCAGCCACCCATAAGAAAATCGTTAATATTCCCTACGATTTCTATGATGATCCGCGATCGGCGGCCGCCAAAAAATTTGATGAAAAAAATGGCTATCGCACCTACACTATGATCGCCATGCCTCTGCTGAATGAGAATGAGGATCTAGTAGCGGTAGTACAACTATTAAACAAACTCAAACCCGATATTAATCCATCATCCCCCCTACAGGAAAAAGTCGATACTATCGGCTTTACAGGGGAAGATGAACAGGTATTCCATGAGTTCGCCCCCTCCATTCGGCTGATCCTGCAATCGTCTAAATCCTTCTATTCAGCCACCCAGAGACAGCGAGCCGCTTCGGCGCTGATGAATGCGGTTAATGCCCTCAGCAAAAGCAGTCTCGATCTCCAAGAAACCCTGACCAATGTTATGGATCAGGCTAAGGAGTTAATGAATGCCGATCGCAGCACTCTGTGGCTACTAGATGAAGACCGAGACGAACTGTGGACCAAAATTCCCATTAATGGCAATCTGACGGAAATCAGGATTCCCCGAAATGCCGGATTTGCGGGAACTGTTGCCGAAAGCGGTGAGCCTTTACTGATCCCCTTCGATGTATACAAAGACCCTCGCTCTGAACAATCGAAGAAAACGGACCAAAAAACCGGGTATCGTACCTGTAGCCTGTTGTGTATGCCCGTTTATAATGCCGACAAGCAACTAATCGGCGTTACCCAACTGATTAACAAGAAAAAACAAGGGGAGTACGCAGCTTACGACCCGGCTAGTTGGCCAGATCCTCCTGAGCAATGGAAAGCCAGCTTTAATAAAGATGATCTCGAATTTATGCGGGCTTTTAATATCCAAGCTGGGATTGCTCTTCAGAATGCCAAACTCTTCCAAAAGGTGAAAGAACAAGAGCAAAGACAGAAAGACATTCTCCGCAGCCTGACTAATGGGGTGATTTCTTCAGACAAAGAGGGTCGGATCATTGCTACCAATGAATGTGCTGTGGAATTACTGGGACTGACTGAATCCCAGGTGACTCACGGTTTATCAGTACGAGAGTTAATCCATCTCAAAGATGGTGATTTCGCCCGCTGGTTCGATTTGGCTTTGAAACCCAAAGATGCTAAGGACCGCCAACAATATTATCCCGATCAAACCCTCTTATCAGGTGCTTCGGAAATTTCCCAAAGTATTAACCTGTCGATTAATTCCATGTCTGACATTAATGATCCTGAAAAAGTCAGCGGGGCTTTGGTGGTCATGGAGGATATTAGCGGGGAAAAAGAAGTTAAGAACTTGATCTATCGGTACATGACCCCGGCTGTGGCGGAATCTCTGTTAGCTAGTGGTGAAATTAAACTAGGGGGAACCCGTAAGGATGTTACGGTTTTGTTTAGTGATATCCGCAGCTACACGACCCTCACCGAAAAGTTGCAGGCTGAGGAAGTGGTGAGTATGCTTAACGAATATTTTGAGGAGATGGTCGATACCGTCTTGAATCATCAGGGAACCCTAGATAAGTATATTGGGGATGCTTTGATGGCTGTGTTTGGTTCTCCTGCGCCTCTACCAAATCATCAGTGGATGGCTGTGCAGGCGGCGGTGGAAATGCGTTACCGTTTGATAGAGTTTAATGATCTGCGTGTGTCTAAAGGACTGATGCCTATTAAAATTGGTATGGGTTTGCATTCTGATGAGGTAATCAGTGGTAATATTGGCTCTAGCAAGCGGATGGAGTTGACATCTATTGGAGATGGCGTTAACTTGGCTTCTCGCTTGGAGGGTACCACCAAGCAATATGGAACTGATATTGTAATTAGTGAAAATACTTATCTCCCTAATGCCGATCGCCTGATTGTTCGCGAACTTGATTTGATTACGGTTAAGGGTAAAAGTCAGCCCGTTAGGATTTATGAGTTGGTTGGTATTCGGGAAGGAAAACAGGCTAGGCCCATTCCTGATGAACAACAACAAATTATCGACCACTACCATCGGGGTCGGGAATTTTACCTGAAACCCGCCATGGAAAAACTCACTGATACCGATATCGTTCCACTTTTGGCACAACTGGAAGATTTTTCTCAGTCCCAACTTAAACAACTCTCCTACAATGAACGTGAGCTGCTTAAACAAATGCTGGAAGAGATGTCCCTTCTACAACTGGAGGAGATTCTCGGCTCAAATACTGTCCGACGATTATCTCTAGCCCAGTTAGCAGCTACGCCACCGGAAGAAATGGCTGATCGGATGGAGGAAATTCTTAATGGTTTAACTCCCCGTGAGACTAAAAAAATGCTGGTCGCTAAACTTCAGCAGTTTACGGCTGATCATGAAACTAAGCAGATGTTAGCTGATGAAGGGGCACAATTGGCCATCAGTGCTGTGCGTAAACTCATCGATCTGTGCCGCAAGAAATTTGCCTCGAAGGCTAAAGAAGCCTTTAGAAATGCTAAACACGAATTTTTGGCGGTTTTGGCGATCGATGCTCAAAATAAAGCAGCAAAACTTCATGTCGATCGGTGTATACTATATGAGACCACCAAGCCCCCCAGTGAAACCTGGGATGGTGTTTGGAAGCTCACAGAAAAATAGTGCAGGGGGCTGTTTTCCCTCATCGTTTCTCTGTTGGGGCTTTGGGTCTCACAACTAATCAGAAAATCCCTAAGCCTCATCAAGGCTTGGGGGTGTGTCAACGGAGAGGTTTGCGCCTCCCCATCTCGGAGATGGCGGGTTGGCTATTGATGGGTAGTGAGGAAATTGGTCGTCAACCCCGGATCTTAGATTTCAGCCTGAACCAAGTTTAGATTAGATAATGACTGAGTTAAACGGACCGTATTCTGACCGACAATGGATAGAACAGGTGAATGACCTGTTGATTGAAGTTGCTCGCGCCGCTTTAGCTGATATCCCTAAATTACCTGGTACTGTTTCGACTTCTGCACTACCTCTGGCGCAACAGGCGATCGCTATCAAAAATCAAGCGGGTCTCTACCAGTCTACTAATTGGCAATGGCAAGAAGCACATCTTGATTGGGTGGGACGGGTGCGAGAGTTTCTGTTGGAATTGTCTCGCATTGCTTTATCAGATCGCCCATCACTTCCTGAAAATATTGCCCATCGTGCTTTGATGTTGGCGGAAACAGCCCAAGATATTCAGGAAGCCTTGGAAAATAGCGAACCTATTTCGACTTCTGCTACAAATGAAAATCGGGAAGGTTCCCGCAATCTGGATGTTAATGGTCGGTTTAACCAACTACGAGATCAGATCAAAACTGAGTGCAGTGGTAGTGTTAATGCCAATGACCCCCTATGGCAGCAGGTCTTAACATTGTTGGATGTGGCTCAAACTCAATATAATGATTTGCGAAAAAACTAGCTCCCAGACCCTTGGAGATGATGGAAAATTTATCGGGTTCGGTTTTTGATTTTTGGATGTTTTTATGGTAAAATACCCAGTGCATATTCTAGTATACCAAGTCTGACCTGGTTTTTAGTGTCATAAGTTTATATGGAATCAGACGGTCAACCTGCCAGTTTATTGGGAAGTCCTACCTATGGATTTTCGGATCTGGTGGGTGCGGTTATTGCATTATTCACCCTCATTTTTCCGTTAATGGCGATCGCTCGCTACTCCCCGAGTCAGTTACAAACGCGACCATCGCCACAGCCTGGGCAGATTAGTACAACCCCATCAGTCAAACCGGCTCCCGAAGGGCTATGATTTTGGCATTAGGATATATAGATAGGTGCGAAACGTTTAGGAGACCAAATAGGGCTGAGATGCCTGAAATCACCTCCTAGTGGGACTTAAACCCCTCGGTTGAATATAAGGATTTGCGACCCTGACCATCCCATAACTATCTATGTGTCCCCACATCTGGCGGAGATAGAGCTCACCAGATAAGGCAGGGAACTCAAGGTCAATATACGGACTGTACTTAACGGGGCGTGACCACCCCAGGATAACAGAAAGTTGAGAGTAACGGCGGTAGCCACCCCCAATTTGGGGATTCACACCCCAGGGTTGAAGCGGGGAACGGAAGGCTCCAAGGTATAACCTAATACCGGAATCGAGACCACTGCCAACCATCCATGATTAGGGAAACCGAACGTCTGGCTTGAACCAGGTAGGGGTCGAGAGGGAAGTCGCCTTCCCCCACTCCCATTCCAAACCGTGCTTGATACTTTCGCATCACACGGCTCCTGATGTAGATACCCCTTGGCAACGGGAACAGGGTTACCAACCCCTGCTTTTGTACTTCAACTTTTGGAGCTAAATACAACATCGTAGTGTTTAAACTCGCTTTCGCCGTTAAACTCCTGTTGATTGCAGTAACTATATCTACACCGTGACTAGTGGGCATATCCTAACCATTACAATTAGCCTTGGCTTTCAGTCACATCCCTTCCCCTTAAAGGCATACGATTACACTTTCACTACTCAACAAGATGTACTTGTCGAGAGCCTAAAAAGGGGTTTAAACGTTCCGTTTATATGGGCATTCCATCTGTAGACTTGTCCTTTCCACCGGGGTACTTTTAAAGGTCTGTGTAGGTAGTGAATGAAAACTCCTACTTTTCCCCTTGCTCTTTTGAGCGCAGCGTATCAACCTATTTCGCTACTTAATAATTACGATGGTTCAAGCCGGAACATTCAGATTTCCTTAGTCATGGATGGTTGGCAGTGGTCGGATTATTGGGAATAGGTTTCCCTCACGCCTTCCGTTCCCCGCTTCAATCTGACGGGTTGTGATTCCTCAAACTGGGGGTGGCTATCGCCGTTACTCTCAACGCCCTGATTTCTCAGTTGGTTTATGACCTTGAGTCCCCTGCCTTGCTTAGATTTCTCCAAGCGTCGGGACATATAAACAGTTATGGGATGGTCAGGGGTGCGAATCCCTTATATTCCACCAAGGGGTGCAAGTCCCACTAGGAGGTTATTTCAGGCATTGCAGCCTTATTTGACTCCTAAACGTCTCGCACTCATCAATTTATAGTAGCGAAACAGGTTGAAACGCTGCGCTCAAAAGAGCAAGGGGAAAAGTAGGAGTTTACTTACACTACCTACACAGACCTTGAAAATACCCCGGTGGATAGGACAAATCTAAAGATGGAATGCCCATATAAACGGAACGTTTAAACCCCCCTTAGGCTCTGCTAATAAACAAGTGAGCAATATTACTCGCAAGCAGAGCGTGAAAAGTGTAAGCGTATGCCTCCTAGGGGAAAGGATGTGACTGAAAGCTAATGCCTAACTGTAATGGTTAGGATATGCCCACTAGTCACGGTGTGGATATAGAGACCGCGACAAGTAAGAGTTTGATGACGAAAGCGAGTTTAAAGACTACGTGTTGTATTTAGCTCCCAAAGTTGAGGTTACAAAGCGGGGGGTTGTAGCCCTGTTCCTACTGACAATAGGGTATCTACATCAGGAGCCGTGTGCAGGGAAACTCGCAAGCACGGTTTGGAATTGGAGTTGGGGAAGGTGACTTCTCTTTCGACCATAACACAACTCCCCTCTTTTTTCGCTCAGTCTTGACCTTGAGTCTCTCTGCCTTATCTGGTTGTCGAAGCCAGATGTTGAGACACATAGATAGTTATGGGATGGTCAGGGGTGCGAATCCCTTATATTCCACCAAGGGGTGGAAGTCCCACTAGGAGGTTATTTCAGCCATTGCAGCCCTATTTGACTCCTAAACGTTTCGCACGCTATATGTTAGGGGTCGAGAATGGAGTCACCACCATCCCCTCCCATTCAGAACCATACGTGAAAGTTTCCCTTCATACGGCTCCTGGTGTGGATACCCTGTTTTGTCCAAGGAGCAGAATCAACAGACCTGCTTTTTACTTCGATGTTCAGAGCTATATGCAGCACGTAGTCTTTCAACTCGTCCTCGCCATTATACTCTTACTGACCGCAGTATCTATATCCACACCGTGACAATTGGGCATATCCCAACCATGACAATTGGGCTTTAGCTTCTGGTCACATCCTTAGCCCTCTAAGCATACGCTTACATTTTTCACTACTGCCTTGTGAATTGCATTACTCACTTGTTTATGGGCAGAGCATTAGAGGGGTTACAACGTTCCGATTATATGGGCATTCCATCGTTAGATTTGTCCTATCGACCGGGGTACTTCTAAAGGTCTGTGTGGGTAGAATGCAGAATCCCCCACTTTTCCCCTTGCCCTTTTGGGCGCAGCGTGTCAACCTATTTCGCTGCTCGTGCTTTACGATGGTTCAAGTCGGACATTCGGTCTTCCTAATCATAGATGGTTGGCAGTGGTCGCGTCTTGGTAGTAGGTTCTACCTCACGCCTTCCGTTCCCCGCTTCTATCCTGGAGTTATGATTTCCAAAACTGGGGGTGGCTATCGCCGTTACTCTCTACTCCCTGATTTCTCAGTTCGTTTATGACCTTGAGTTCCCTGCCTTGCTTAGTTACCTAAGCGTCGGGACATATAATCAGTTATGAGGATGCTCAGGAGAGGTCTCCTTATATCCAGATTCGGAGCTGGAATCCTCACCGGGTAGTTATTTCGGGCATTTCAGCCCTATTTCATACCCGAACGTCTCGCACCTGCATCAAGAACATAATATTGTCCTTTATTAATGGCAGCGTAAATCCTGCCTATTGCATCCTGGGCTGACCGTCCGGGACGGAACCCATAGCTTGTGCTTTCAAATCTCGATTCCCATTCAGGTTCGAGAGCCGACTTAACCAAGGCTTGCCTTGCTCTGTCTTGGATTGTGGGTATTCCTATTCCAGCTTTTTTCATCCCTGCCAGGTTTTGGTATCCACACCCGTCGCAGTGGTTTTGCTTTGATATTTCCCTTAATGTTCTCCACAAGCTCAAACCTTTGTCTTGGAGAGATTACTCTTACTCCATCAACACCGGCTGTCTTCTTGCCTTGACCCGCCTGGGGGGCGGGTTTATTAAGCTGACTGTTGGGAAGCATGGCTGACCGTGGAACCCGCCCCTACAGTCGCACTGCTAGGAGCCGGGCATAATATGACTTCACCAATAGACGTTGCCATCTTCGTCCCTTAGCGTCTTGTCCCGATTTAGCTGCTTGAAATATACTCTTTTGGAGCTTGAATACTTTCCGTTGAACCTTAGTCCATGGGATTGTCTTCCATGCGTTGTTCGTAGTCTTGATTGGTTTTGGTTTTCCCAACCCTTTCTTTAAACTCGCTATCGCCATTTGTACACCTACTAAACTCTATTCCTTACAATCAAACCGTGACCTGTTAGCATATCCCTACTATTACAGCAGGGTGTTGGCTTTTGGTCACATCTCACATCCTCCGAGACTTGCGGTTACACTTATCCCTACTGATATTTCGACCAAATAATCAGAGTCTAGGAGGACTTAAAACGTTCCATTTATATGGGCATTCCATCTTGAGATTTGTCCTTTCCACCGGGGTACTTTTAAAGGTCTGTGTAGGTGATGAAAAGATTACCCTACTTTTCCCCTTACTCTTTTGAGCGCAGCGTATCAACCTGTTTCGCTGCTCAATAATGACGATGGTTCAAGCCGGACATTCGGTTTCCCTAATCATGGATGGTTGGCAGTGGTCGCATCTGGTAGTAGGTTCTACTTCACCCCTTCCGTTCCCCGCTTCAGTCCTGGGGTTATGATTCCCAAAACTGGGGGTGGCTGTCGCCGTTACTCTTTACTCCCTGATTTCTCAGTTGGTTCATGACCTTGAGTTCCCTGCCTTGTTTGGATTTTTCTATACCGAATGTTGGGACATATAAACAGTTATGAGGATGGTCAGGAGTGCGCTCCTTATATTCAACCAAGGGGTATAAATCCTCACCAGGCAGTTATTTCGGGCATTGCAGCCCTATTTGATGCCTGAACGTCTCGCACCTCCTCCTTATGGTATAATTGAGCATTACGATTTCTTTGTGGGATTGACCTTGAGTTCCCTGCCCTACTTAGATTCCTCCAAGCGTCGGGACATATAAACAGTTATGGGAATGGTCATGAGTGCACTCCTTATATTCAACCAAGGGGTTTAAGTACCCACCAGACAGTTATTTCAGCATTGCAGCCTTATTTCATGCCTGAACGTCTCGCACAACTATCATAGTAAATCATGGGTTTCCAACCCCGTGCTTCCCAGCAATTCTCATTTTGGCGAAAACCTGTTCAAGTCCCCAGCATCCCTGTATCGTAATGACATCTAAGAAACCCAGGAGCGCCAGAGCCGTTGAAAAAGCCAGGTGGCTTTGAGACTCTAGTCGGTTCTTTCCGCCAGTGCTTGTCATCGCTACCGGACAAGCGCCGGGGTAAAAATCGCCGCTATGGAATGGAGGATGCCGCTTTAAGTGCGTTTAGTGTGTTTTTTACTCAAACTCCGTCGTTTCTGGCTTATCAACGTCTGATGGAGGGGAGTAAAGGCAAGAGCAATGCCCAAAGTCTGTTTGGAGTTCATCGAATTCCCTGTGATAACCAGATTCGGGACTTATTAGATGCCGTGTCCCCAGAGCACCTGTTTCCAGTGTTTGAGGATATCCTACAAGTCTTGGAAGCCCAGGGGCAGTTAGAAGACTTCCGTTGCCTAGGGGACAGTCTATTAGTCGCGTTGGATTTGACCGAATACTTCAGTTCCGACCAAATTCACTGTCCCCACTGTTCAACGCGCACCCAGAAGTCAGGAAAAACCCATTACTTCCATAGTGTTGTCACTCCAGTCATCGTCTGTCCGGGACAGAATCATGTGATTCCCTTAGTCCCCGAATTTATCGTGCCCCAAGATGGTCATGATAAGCAAGACTGTGAGAATGCCGCCGCCAAACGCTGGCTATCGAGGCAAGAACAATGCTTGAGGGCTTTGAATGTCACGGTTTGAGGGGATGACCTCTATTGCCACCAACCGTTGTGTCAGCAGTTTTTAGAGCAGCAACTTAACTTCATCGTCGTCTGTCGCCCCGAGTCTCATACTACCCTCTATGAACACCTAGAGGGCATCGAACTCCCGACCCTCACGACCAAGAAGTGGACTGGTAAAGTCGAGAAAACCTATACCTACCGCTATCTCAACGGAGTCCCCCTCAAAGATAGCGATGAGGCGCTGTTGGTTAACTGGTGCGAACTTACTGTCACCACCGCTGATGGCCAGGTAACCTATCACAACTCCTTAGCCACGAATTATCCTCTCAGCGATGAGAATGTAGCCGAGGTGGTTCGGGCCGGGCTGACTCGTTGGAAAGTTGAGAATGAGAACAACAACACTCTCAAGACCAAGGGCTACCATCTCGAACACAATTTTGGCCATGACAAGCAGCATCTTTCTTCCTTGCTCCGGACCATCAACATCCTCTCGCTGCTCTTCCACACCCTGCAGGAGTTGCTCGATAACAAGTACCAGTTGCTACGAGCGCACTTACCGAAGCGCCAAACCTTCTTTAATGATTTGCGCGCGCTTACCCAGACTGTACTTCGACAGTTGGGACCACCTTCTGACCTTTATGCTTGAGGGTCTCGAGTTAGACATCCCACCCGATAGCAGTTGAATTTCCAAAATGAGAATTGCTGCGTGCTTCCAGCACGGCTTTACATTGGAGACACTTCTCACTAAAATACACATAGTTCTAGTGAGAAGCTATGTACCTGACTCAAAAGAACCAGATACGAGGACTTCCAGTGCGAGAGTTGAAAGCCTTGGGGGAACTCTGCCGACTGAGTAAAAATCTCTACAATGTAGGAATTTACACTCAATGGCAGTATTACTTCCAAGATGGGAAACATCTTTGCTACGAGTCCAACTATCACTACTGTAAGGGAAACTCGAACTATAAACGGTTGAACACCGATATAGCCCAACAAACTCTTAAAGTAGTCGATCGCACTTTTCGGAGCTTCTACCGTTTGAGCCAGGCCCTCAAAGAGGAGACCTTTCCACAGAAAGTTAGACTCCCTCACTACCGCCCAAAGACGCTTATTTCGTCCGGATTAAGCCGAGGGTTAAAATCAAGGACGGAAAATTTAGAGTTCCCGTGTCTCGCGACTTGGGCAACTTGCGGGGCGAAATTTGGATTCCTTTCCCGGAAAGAATCGCTCCCGATACTCTCAAGGAAGTTTGGATTCACCCTCGATATAACGCCCGTTTTTTTGACGTGGAGTTTATTTACGAGGTGGAAGAAACTCCCGTTCCCACCGAACCCGATACGGCTCTAGAGATCGATATCGGACTTGACAATCTGGCTACTTGCGTCGATACCAACGGGGCATCCTTTATCGTGGATGGCAAAAAACTGAAATCCCTTAACCGTTGGTACAACAAAGAGAACGCCCGACTGCAATCGATTAAAGATTTGCAGAAAATCGAGGGAATAAAGGAGCGCCAGACTAGGGTAACGCGGAATCGCCATAACAAGGTTAGGGATTATCTCAACAAAGCCGCCCGTTACATTGTTAATCACTGTATCGAGAACCGAATCGCTCAAATTGTGGTAGGTTTTAACGTCGGTATCAAGCCGGAGATTAATATCGCCAGCCCCAATAACCAGAACTTCCTTCAAATTCCCCACGCCAGTTTTAGAGCTAAACTGAAAGCATTGCGGGGGAGATACGGTATCTCCTACGTTGAACAGGAGGAATCGTATACTTCTAAAGCTAGTTTTCCTATTGGGGGATAAATTGCCGAAACACCGATAAACCGAGAGAGTCTAAATTCTCTAGCCA
Organism: Arthrospira sp. PCC 9108; assembly: GCA_016745315.1. GTDB lineage: Bacteria > Cyanobacteriota > Cyanobacteriia > Cyanobacteriales > Microcoleaceae > Limnospira > Limnospira platensis. Next base: position 5,567,440 of record CP066886.1, on the reverse strand, counting down.
ACGGCTTAAACGGGGGCTGTATCGAACGAAAGATGGTTTTCTGGTTAACGCGGACTGTAACGGGGCGGCTAATATATTGAGGAAAAGTAAGCACAATGCTTTAAGCGGAGTGTCTGGGGGTTGTTTGGCACAGCCGTTAAGAGTGAAAATCTCTTAAAAATCTCCGCCTTCTACGGCGCTAGAGTGTCAACCGGACGCTAACCTTACGGCTATAGCGCGGGGCTTATCGGCGGTTAAGCTAAGTTTCTGGGTCAACCCTGAGCAAGATTTGGCAAGCACTGGGGTAAGGGTAATCCTATCTCAGCCAGCCTAGCCTCTGAATAAATCCCCTTAGTGGGAAGTATGAAACATCAACTTGGAGAACGACAAATATGGACTTATCACTTATTCCCCCGGAACCGAAACCAGGATTGGTCAATGTGTTGATCGAAATTCCTGCGGGGAGTAAAAATAAATACGAATTTGATAAAGATTTACAAGCCTTCGCCCTAGATCGGGTTTTATACTCCTCTGTTCAGTACCCCTATGATTATGGGTTTATCCCGAATACTTTAGCGGATGATGGAGACCCCCTTGATGGCATGGTGTTGATGGATCAACCGACATTTCCTGGTTGTGTGATTGCGGCGCGCCCATTGGTATGCTAGAAATGATTGATGGTGGCGATCGCGATGAGAAAATTCTCTGTGTTCCTGCCAAAGACCCCCGCTATAGTGAGGTAAAATCTCTGAAAGATATCGCACCTCACCGCCTAGAGGAAATTGCGGAATTTTTCAGAACCTACAAAAATCTTGAGAAAAAAGTCACAGAAATTCTGGGTTGGCAAGATGTGGACAAGGTACAAGCTATAGTGCAAGCCTCTTGCATAAAATCCGGTAATTTCCTGCAGGAGCCGGAAATTATTCCTCAAAGGAGATGATCGATGCAGGTCCAGGATTAGACCTACGTTAAGGGGGTGATGACACCATCGGGTGAACGCGAGCCTGTTGCTCTGTCGTCTATCTTTAAGGAACGAGATGAGTGGATTTGTAAGCTCGAGTGAGCTAGACGTAAAAAGCCCCTTTAACATGACCGAGCCAACATTACCCCATCTGGGAGATAGCTTAAATGCCAAATTACCAAAATTACGTTTTTGTGGTTGACACACTGGGGCAACCGTTAAGTCCCACTCATCCGGCCATAGCCAGAAAGCTTTTGAAGCAGGGTTTAGCCGCAGTGTTTAGGACTTATCCATTTACAATTATACTCAAGAAAACTGTTGAGAACCCGGGCAATGAAGCATTACGGCTCAAGTTAGACCCAGGGGCATCAGTGACGGGTATTGCCTTAGTTAATCAAAGTCGGGACACAGTTATCTGGGCGGCTGAATTGACTCATAGAGGAGATAGAATCCGAGCCAAGTTAACTGCACGTCGCGTGGTTCGCCGCCACCGTCGTTGCCGAAAAACTCGTTACCGTCAAGCCCGATTCAATAACAGAAAGCGCCAAGAAGGATGGTTGGCTCCCAGCCTCAAACATCGAGTTGAAACCACCTTGACCTGGGTAAATCGACTGATTTCCTCACGCCCGATAACGGACATATCCATGGAGTTGGTACGATTTGACACCCAAAAGCTGCCCAACCCGGAAATATCTGGAGTTGAATACCAGCAAGGGGTTTTATTTGGATACGAGTTGAGAGAATATCTCTTGACGAAATGGCAACACCAGTGTGCCTACTGTGGCGGCCAAAATATCCCTTTAGAAATCGAACACATTCAGCCCAAAAGCCAGGGTGGTTTCGACCGAGTTAGCAATCTGGGTATTGCTTGCCATAAATGCAATCAGAAAAAAGGTTCTCAGCCGGTCGAGCAGTTTCTTTTGCCGAAACCGGAAATCTTGAAGCGGTGTAGCGTGCAGCCCAAGCCCCCCTGAAAAATGCGGCAGCCGTCAATTCTACCCGATGGGCATTGTTTAACCGCCTGAAGCCAACTGGATTACCCATTGAAATTGGCACTGGAGGTTTAACAAAATATAATCGGACGGTTCAAGGACTACCGAAAACCCATTGGCTAGATGCCGCTGATTGTGTGGGAAAAAGCACCCACCCCCCGGTTGAAAATCAAAACTCACCAGCCATTACTAATTACTTGTTTTGGGCGCGGTGGCCGTCCAAAAGCGGCTCCTAACAAGAGGCTTCCCATTCGCCATAACCCATTAAAACCAATTAAGGGATGGCTTACCGGGGATATAGCCAAGCAGATGGCACATGGAATCGGTAGAATAACCCCGTCGAGTCGCGGCAGTTTTGTTTTAACCAAACCTGACAAAACTCAGTTTTCAGTCAAACCAATAGATTTGAAACCTGTTTTGAGAAGAGATGGCTATTTGTATAAATTTTCCTGAGTTGTCAGGTAATTACCAGGTTATAGATATACTGCAAGGATGACGGAGAAAGCCTAGCGATACCGATTTTACCCGGAACAGGAAAACCTGTTGCGGAGGACTTTGGGTTGTGTTCGCCTGGTGTATAACAAGCCATTAGCCACGGGGACTGATGGTTGGACTTCGCTCACCAACCAAGGTTGGTACGAGGGACAAGAGGGCATTGATTACGTCGAGACTTCTTCGATGCTGAGGAGGTGGAACAAGACGGAAGGGCTGGACTTGATCAAGCAGGTCAGTTCGGTTCGGCGATCGCAGAGACTCAGGCATTGGCAGTCCGCATTTTCCAACTTCTTCGCGGGAAAGACGAAGTACCCGAAGTTTAAAAAGAGGAGGAAGGGCGGAAGGGCTGAGTTGACCAAAGCGGCTTTTAATCGGGCGGGTTTATCCAGTGGGCTGGTGTTGGGCATGGCTGACGGTGGAGGCCGCCCCTACAGGGGATGCTTAAACTGCGGATACGATCGCCCTTAAAAATCCCGTTAAAGCGTCCGGGAGTGGGAATGTCCCGACTGGGAAACTGATCACGACCGAGACAGACGTAAACGCCAGGAGCAGCATCTTAGCTGCCTGGCTGGCGGTGTCGGTCTGGGTTGCGACCCGAAGACCAGAACACAGCCGGAGTTGCGGGAGTGGTGCTCAAAACCCCAAAGGGGGAAAGAACCAGAAACCCAAATTGTTAGGTTTGGGAATCCCCTTCCGGTTACGGGGAGGATGTCAATGTGATCTGATGAGACCTTAAAATATGTATCGAACCCTGTTGTTGGCTAAAATTCATAACTGTACCCTAACTGAGGCTAACCTTAATTATGTCGGCAGTATAAGTATTGACCAAAACTTACTGGACACTGCCGGAATTTTGGTTAATGAACAGGTACAGGTGGTTAACACCACTAACGGGGCTAGACTGATTACCTATGTCATTCCTGCCCCACCTGGGTCTGGTGAAATTCAATTGAATGGGGCGGCGGCTCGTTTAGGCATTCCAGGCGATCGCCTGATAATTATGGCTTATGGGCAGTTGACCCCGGAAGAAGTCCCCACTCATCAGCCGAAAGTGGTTCTTGTGGACGAAAAAAATCAAGTGATCGAAATTCGCGGCCATGAATAGTTTAACAAAATTATCAGAAAAAATGGGTTGAAAACCTCGTCCTTTTAGGGCGACTTGGTGTGAACATAAATTGAAGTCGTTGACTTTGGGAACGCCGGAAACAAGAGACACTCCGTAATCCCTAAAACTCTAGCCATCACTGGTAGAAAAGCTTTCATCGTCAGTTCAAATGGCCAGAGCGAAGTCAAAATCAAATAGGGTAGGGCATACCCGAATTTACGCTTGGGGAGTAGTCTTTAAGAGTGCTTACTGTAAAAGGTGTAGGTGCGAGACCTTCAGGCATGAAATAGGGTTGAGACACCCGAAATAACCGCCTGGTGCGGACTTCAACCCCTTGGTTGAATACAAGAAGCGCACTTCTGACCATCCCTATAACTGTTTATATGTCCCGACGATTTGTATCATACGATACCAAATACCGGCAGGGAACCCAAGGTCAACAAACTCTGTAACAAATCGTAGTAGGGGTCGAGAGAGATGTCACCATCTCCCCCTCCCATACAGAACCGTACTTGAGACTTTCACCTCATACGGCTCCTAATTTGATTGTTCCATTGTTAAGGATACAGCGTTGGCATTGTCAATTGCCGTCTTATCATCATGACAGTGGCGGTGTAATAGTTGAAGGTTCTTGTATTCATCCTTTCCGCCTTGGCTTCGAGGTACAATGTGGTCTACTTCAATTAAGTCTGATGGAGTAAAGTATTGCCCACACCAGGTACACCTGCCTTTTTGCTTTTTGAGTAGTTTGGCTACCCTTGTCGGTGTGTCGATTGCTTGTCCTTTCCTGGTTGCCCAGTAAGTCCAGTTTCCGTCGTATGGTGTTGCTTCCGGGTGTATTAGGGTATGTCTGACAATCGGAGTCCAATTATGTTTCCATAATTGGAGTCCATCTCTAGTTTGGAATAACCATGATTCATGCCTTTCTTTCCCGTTGCTAAGTTTAACCGTTCCATATCTGAAATAGTTCCTTAGCTTTTTATAACTCGCCTTTCTGCATCTCGATACTGTCCATGCCCTTAACATTAGCCAGACTATGTTGTCTAGCTTAACGAAGGTCTCTTTTGAGACTACCGCTGAATAATAGTTTGACCATCCCCGAATGATTGGGTTTAGTTTGCTAATCAGGGCTGATTGAGGTGCAGTTTTGTGTTTTTTAACTTCACCTTTTATCACTTCTATGTGGGCTTTAACTGCTTTGTTGCTGGGTTTAATGAGGGTTTTGTGACCGATTAATCGGCTTGTTGCCCCACCTGTTTTCCCAGATTTATATTTACTTACCGGGTATGTGCGAAACGTTTAGGAGTGAAATAGGGCTGCGATGCCCGAAATAACCTCCTAGTGGGACTTTCACCCATTGGTGGAATATAGGAATTGACTCTCATCCCCGACCATCCCATAACTGTTTATATGTCCCGACGCTTGGAGCAATCTCAGCAAGGCAGGGAACTCAGGGTCAAGACTGATAGCTTAAACGATGGGAGTTGTGACCCATCTAGTAAAGCAGGAAGTTGAGAGTAACGGCGGTAGCCACCTCCAGTTTCAGGATTCATAACCCGTCAGATTGAAGCGGGGAACGGAAGGCGTGAAGTAGAACCTACTACCATATGCGACCACTGCCAACCATCCATGACTAAGGAAATCTGAATGTTCCGACTTGAACCATCGTAATAAGTAAGTAGCGAAATAAGTTGACACGCTGCGCTCAAAAGAGTAAGGGGAAAAGTAGGAGTCTCAACTCACTACCTACACAGACCTTTAAAATTACCCCGGTGGAAAGGACAAGTCTAAAGATGGAATGCCCGTATAAACGGAACGTTTAAACCCCTTTTAGGCTCTCAAGTGGCAGGATGTACCTGCACAGTAGTGAAAAGTGTAAGCGTATACCTTTAAGGGGGAAAGGATGTGACTGAAAGCCAATGCCTAACTGTAATGGTTAGGATATGCCCACTAGTCACGGTGTGGATATAGAGACTGCGACAAGTAAGAGTTTTATGACGAAAGCGAGTTTAAAGACTACGTGTTGTATTTAGCTCCCAAAGTTGAGGTTACAAAGCGGGGGGTTGTAGCCCTGTTCCTACTGACAATAGGGTATCTACATTAGGAGCCGTGTGATGTGAAAGTATCAAGCACGGTTTGGAATTGGAGTTGGGGAAGGCGACTTCCCTTTCGACCATAACTGCCTGATATTGAATCCTAGAAAATCGAACCCTGGTTCTTCGAGTTTTCCATCATACTCAACATGATTGAGAGTGTGGCAAATTCGGGTTTTTTCGAGTTTTATTTCTAAGCCAATAGGTTTTAGCCATTCGGAGATAGCAGTTTTGCACTGTTCAATGATTCCTAGGTCTTTTGAGATAACCACGAAATCATCGGCGTATCTTATAAGGTTTACCTGAGTGGTTGTTCCTTTATTTGGATACATTCCTTTAACTAGCCTTTCCATTCCCAACAGTGCGATGTTGGCTAGAAGTGGACTTATTACCCCTCCTTGAGGTGTCCCTGCTTCTGTATCCTCGAATACCCCGTTATCCAACACACCCGCTTTGAGCCATTGTTTCAGGTCTCTCTTCAAGCTGCTTGGACAATGAATTTTGGACAGTAGGTAATCATGGTTCACGGTAAGAGCATTTTGTTATGGTCGAAAGGGAAGTCGCCTTCCCCAACTCCAATTCCAAACCGTACTTGAGACTTTCACCTCATACGGCTCCTGATGTGGATACCCCTTTGTCATTGGGAACAGGGCTACAACCCCCTGCTTTATGACCTCAACTTTCGGAGCTATAGCATTAGTCAAGGTAGTTAGGACGTATAATGGCAAGGATATCTACAGAAGACCCAAAAGGCTAGCCCCCTACAGTTACGACCTTAGACAAAAAGTTATTAATGCAATTGAACTAGACGGTATACCCAAAACCGAAGCCAGTCAAGTTTTCCATGTCAGCCGGAACACTATCAATCTCTGGCTGCAAAGAAAAGAACACACCGGCGACTTCCTCCCTAAACCGAATCGCCCACCTGGTCATAGCCACCAAATTACCGACTGGCACAAATTCAAGGCTTTTACCCAAGAGCATGGCGATCAAACCTCCGCTCAAATGGCTCAACTTTGGGATGACGACATCTCTCCTCGCACCATATCCAGAACCTTGAAGAAAATTGGCTTCACCAGAAAACAACTTACGGCTACCAAGAACGTGATGAGCAACAGCGAGAGGAGTTTATTGCTCAGATTGAACATATGGAGCCGGAAGGGTTGGTTTACCTCGATGAAGCTGGCATGAATAGTCAAGACTCGGATTATCCTTATGGTTACTGCGAGGAAGGACAACGCTTCGATGCCCTCAAATCCGGGAAGAGGCAGGGCAGGGTGAGCTATATGGCGGCATGGTGTTATCAACAACTCTTAGCCCCCGATCGCTTTGAGGGTTGTTGTAATCGGACAGTGTTTGAGTTGTGGTTGGAGTTTATCTTAATTCCAACATTGAAGCCAGGTCAAACTCTAGTACTGGACAATGCAACGTTTCATAAAGGGAGGCGGCAGGCTGAACTGGTGGAGGCAGCTCAATGCCGTTTACTCTATCTTCGGCCTTATTCGCCAGACCTCAACAAGATAGAGAAATGTTGGTCGTGGTTGAAAGCCCGCATTCGCCATTGCACGTGAGCAGTTTGATTCTCTCGATGATGCCATGGATTCTGTTCTCAAGGCTGCGTCCTAACCGTATTGACTAGTGCTATAGAGATTTATTAATAAAATTTAAGACTCAAATGTTAGTTTTTGCTGTATTGTGGGTATTATCCTTAATAGAGGGTAGAGTTAATTAAGTATTTTCCACAGGAAGTTAAACAACATGACCAGTTCCAGTAAAGATTATTTTGTTGTCCGTCAAGCCAAAGAAAAACGCAAAAAGAAGCTTTTAGCGATTATTTCTGTGGTTTCCTTTGGTGGTTCTATGCTGTTTGGTGCAGTAGTTACAATCAGACAAGCTATGCGAACTCCCCAAGCACAGCCAGAAACTATCTCTGTAGAGGATTCATTGCAACAACAACCAGAGGGTTATGAATTGGTTTTACAAAGAGAACCAGAAAATCGAATGGCTTGAGAACAATTATCTTTATTGCGGATACGATTGGAGGATTTTACAGGTGCAATGGAACCTTTAGAAAAGTTAATATCTTTGCATCCTGAACGCGAAGATTATCAGGTCATGTTAGACAATGTTAAAACATGGCAATCAGTAAGTGAATAATTTTAAACTATTTGCAGGTTGATAGGAAAAATAATACTAAATATCTTGCTTACAATTAGCTATTGATATAGAGTGAATAATCAATTTTTTCATATCTTCAAAAGAATATAAAGACACATATATTTAGGTTTTGGTAGCTATAAATGTGAAGGATTAATTAGTATATATAAATTATTAAATTCGCGATTGAGGTGTAGAGTATATATTGTTATTAATATAACTCAAATTTATCCGTTGGAAGATATTACTGTAGAAGGTTTTAAAGGAGTCATCAGTCATGGATTTAAACGAATCACTCCAATTAAATGAATATTTAGAATGTAAAAAGCAGAATTTACATAAAGAAGAAGTTTTACGAAAAATATCTGCTAAAAATAACAATGTCATTACAAAATTGTTATCTGATAATAAACCTATTAAACTGGAATTAGGTGCAGGACAAGAACGCCAATTAGAAGGATGGACTACTATAGACATAAGGTGCGAGACGTTTAGGAGTCAAATAAGGCTGCAATGCCTGGAATAACCTCCTAGTGGTACTTTCACCCCTTGGTGGAATAAAAGGGACTCGTACCCTGACCATCCCATAACTGTTTATATGTCCCGACGCTTGGAGAAATCGAAGCAAGGCAGGGAACTCAAGGTCATAAACAAAACTGAGAAATCAGGGCGTAGAGAGTAACGGCGATAGCCACCCCCAGTTTCAGGATACACAACCCGTCAGATTGAAGCGGGGAACGGAAGGCTCCGAGGTGTAACCTAACACCAGAACAAAGACCACTGCCAACCATCTATGATTAGGCGTGAGCCGAATGTCTGACTTGAACCATCATCAGTATAGAGCAGCGAAACAGGTTGATACGCTGCGCTCAAAAGAGTAAGGGGAAAAGTAGGAGGCTGTTACAACTACCTACACAGACCTTTAAAAGTACCCTGGTGGAGAGGACAAATCTAAAGATGGAATGCCCATATAAACGGAACGTTGCAACCCCTCTTAGGCTCTGATAATCTGGTCGAGAGAGTCAGTAGTGAAAAGTGTAAGCGAAAGCCTATTAGGGGGTGAGATGTGACCAGAAGCCAACGCCCTATTGTAATGATAGGGATATGCTAACGGGTCACGGTTTGATTGTAAAGAAATAGAGCCTAGTAGGTGTATATATGGCGATAGCGAGTTTAAAGAAAGGGTTTGGGAGACCAAAACCAATCAAGACTACGAACAACGCATGGAAAGCCATCCCATGGACTAAGGTTCAACGGAAAGTTTTCAAGCTCCAAAAGAGTATATTTCAAGCAGCTAAATCGGGACAGGATGCAAAGGCTAGAAGGTGGCAACGTCTATTGGTGAAATCATATTATGCCCGACTCTTAGCAGTACGGCTGTAGGGGCGGGTTCCACGGTCAGCCATGCTTCCCAACAGTCAGCTTAATAAACCCGCCCCCCAAGCGGGTCAAGGCAAGAAAACGGCTGGAGTCGATGGAGTAAGAGTCATCTCTCCAAGGCCAAGGTTTGAGCTTGTTGAGAGCATTAAGGGAAACCTCAAAACAAAACCACTGCGACGGGTGTGGATACCAAAACCTGGAAGGGATGAAAAAAGCTGGAATAGGAATACCCACAATCCAAGATAGAGCAAGGCAAGCCTTGGTTAAGTCGGCTCTCGAACCTGAATGGGAATCGAGATTTGAAAGCACAAGCTATGGGTTCCGTCCAGGACGGTCAGCCCACGATGCAATATCCAGAATCTACCAAAGTATAAACAAAGGAGGTTATTATATACTGGATGCGGACATAGCTAAATGCTCTTACCGTGAACCATGATTACCTACTGTCCAAAATTCATTGTCCAAGCAACCTAAAGAAAGACCTGAAACAATGGCTCAAAGCTGGGGTGCTAGACAACGGTGTATTTGAGGATACAGAATCAGGGACACCTCAAGGAGGGGTAATAAGTCCAATACTCGCCAACATCGCACTGTTGGGCATGGTTAGGCTCATAAAAACAATGTATCCCAAGAAAGCAAACAGAGCACAAGCTACTGTTATAAGATACGCTGATGACTTTGTTGTGATATCCCCATCACTAGAAATCATTGAACAGTGCAAAACTGCTATTTCCGAGTGGCTAAAACCTGTAGGACTAGAAATTAAACCTGAAAAGACTCGAATTTGCCACACACTCAATCCCATTGAGTACAACGGCAAGACTGAGGAACCTGGGTTTGATTTTTTAGGATTCAATGTTAGGCAATATCCGGTAGGAAAATATAAATCTGGGAAAAGTCAAAAAAGGTTCAAAACCCACATCAAACCCAGCAATAAAGCAGTTAAAGCTCATACAGAAGTAATTAAGGGTGTAATAAAACAACATAAAACAGCACCCCAATCAGCTCTGATAAGCAAACTAAACCCAAGTATAAAGGGATGGTCAAACTACTACTCAGGGGTAGTCTCATCTGAGACCTTCAATAAACTGGATAACATAGTCTGGTTAATGTTACGGGCATGGACAGTATCAAGATGCAGAAAGGCAAACTACGAGAAGCTAGGAAACTACTTCCAACAAGGAACGGTTAAACTTAGCAATGGGAAAGAAAGACATGAATCTTGGTTATTCAAGACTAAAGATGGATTTCAACTATGGAAACATAATTGGACTCCGATTGTCAGACATACCACAATACGCCCTGATGCAACACCATACGACGGAAACTGGACTTACTGGCAACCAGAAAAGGACAAGCAATCGACACGCCAATTAGGGTAGCAAAACTACTCAAAAAGCAAAAAGGCAAGTGTACCTGGTGTGGGCAATACTTTACCCCATCAGACCTAATTGAAGTAGACCACATTGTACCTCGAAGCCTCGCTGGAAAGGATGAATACAAAAATCTTCAGCTATTACACCGCCACACCCGCGACGATAAGACGGCACTTGACAAGGCCAACGCTGTGTCCTTAACAATGGAGCAGTCAGACTAGGAGCCGTATGATGGGAAACTATCAAGTACGGTTCTGAATGGGAGGGAATGGAGGCGACCCCATTTTCGACCCCTAATTGGAAATTATGATATTATCTTAGATTTAAGAAATCCACTACCTTTTCCAGATGAAAGCGTTGCTGAAATATACTCTTCTCATGTCTTGGAACATTTTTTATACCCTTACCAAATGGGAGAAATTCTAAAAGAATGTTACCGGATTTTGAAAAAAGGAGGAATTTTTCGAGTATGCGTACCTAATTCTCGAATATATATTGAAGCATACCTTAATCCCGAAAATTTTGATTCGGAAAGATACTGTCAATACAAACCTGCGTATGATTATAAATCTCCGATAGATTATATAAATTATATTGCTTACATGGCAGGTCATCATTATCATATGTTTGATGAAAGTAATTTAATATGTGTTTTCTCTCAAGCAGGATTTGATCATGTGAAATTGCGAGATTTTGATCCGAGTATTGACCTTGAAAGTCGAAGAGATGGTTCGATTTATGCAATCGCTGAGAAAACTTCCAGCTTTTGTTTAAGCTCACAGGAAATTTCTAATTTATCTAGTTTTAATCTTAGTCAAATTAACTATATTATTTTTCCTGACTGGAATCAACCAGAAGAGCAAATTAGTTTACAACTACAACAAATAATTAAGGCTTTAGCAAATCATCCAGAAAACGAAAAAATTACTTTAGTAATTTACACTTCGCAATTGGATAGAGAAGACGCAGAGATGTTTTTATCTAGTGTAGCCATGAACTTATTCATGGAAAATAACTTAGATATCAATGATAATCTGAATATATCCCTAGTTCCTGAATTGCCAGCTTGGCAATGGCAGTCTTTATTGGAACAAATTTATGGTAGAATCGTTTTGAATAATGAAGATGAAGTCGCTTTAAAATCATTGCCAAATTGCAAATAATTAATAAACTACAAAATAAACAACTTAATTATATCTGAGGAAGTAAAGCAAGTCTATATGAATAATCCTAATGAAAAATTAAATCTAGCAAATCAAGATTTTAATAATCAGCAATTTTACCAAGCTGCGGATTTAGATCAAGAAATAATACAAGATAATCCTCAATTGAAACAGCAAGGTTTATCTATTCGATTGGCGCACTGTCTAGTCTTATCCGGAAACTGGTCAATGATATCAGGAAATTTAACTCCAGGTACTAATTATTTAGATGTTTCTGGTTGGTTAAATTCTCTCTTCCAAGGTAAACCAGTTAATGCAGAAAATCAACCTATTCCTTGGTATACTTATCCAGCAATAGAATTTTTAGAAGATAAGATTAACAGTGATTCTCTAGTATTTGAATTTGGCGGAGGTCAATCTACTTTATGGTGGTCAAATAGAGTTAAACAAGTAATATCTATTGAAAGTGATGAAGGTTGGTTTAACCAAATTTATCAACCAATGCCTGAAAATGTACAATTGAATTTAGAATCAGATGAACAAAAATATGCTGATTTCATCCTGCAATATCCAGATAAGTATTTTGATATAATTATTGTTGATGGTATTAACCGTAATCTTTGTTTAGAAAATAGTTTAAGGAAAATCAAAGAAAATGGATTATTGATTTTTGATAACATAGACGATCATCGCTATGATTCATCAATTAAATTACTAGCTTCTGAAGGTTATAAAAAAATTGATTTTTGGGGTTTAATTCCTGGATATATTTATAAGAATTGTACTTCCTTATTTTTTAAATCCACAGAAATATGAAATATTAATTCCTTACCTAGTGATAAAAAATCATTTTTAGGTAAATCTTGTATGCAAATTACTAGCCCCAAAATTACAACCATGGTGCGAGACGTTTAGGAGTCAAATAAGGCTGCAATGCATGAAATAACCTCCTAGTGGGACTTTCACCCCTTGGTGAAATATAAGGGACTCGTACCCTGACCATCCCATAACTGTTTATATGTCCCAACGTTTGGTATAGAAATATACAAAACAAGGCAGGGAACTCAAGGTCAAAACGCCAAACTGGAAATATTAATGATTCCTTAACAATTGCGTTGAGAGTAACGGCGATGTGCGAGACGTTTAGGAGTGAAATAGGGCTGCAATGCCTTAAATAACCTCCTAGTGGGACTTCCACCCCTTGGTGGAATATAAGGGATTCGCACCCCTGACCATCCCATAACTATCTATGTGTCTCAACATCTGGCTTCGACAACCAGATAAGGCAGAGAGACTCAAGGTCAAGACTGAGCGAAAAAAGAGGGGAGTTGTGAACCCCTTGAGTATAACGTAAGGTTGAGAGTAACGGCGATAGCCACCCCCAGTTTTGGGAATCATAACCCCAGGATTGAAGCGGGGAACGGAAGACGTGAAGTAGAACCTACTACCAGAGGCGACCACTGCCAACCATCCATGATTAGGGAAACCGAATGTCCGGCTTGAACCATCGTAATACTCTAGTAGCGAAATAGGTTGATACGCTGCGATCAAAAGAGCACGGGGAAAAGAAGGGGTATATTACCACCACCTTCACAGACCTTTAAAGTACCCCGGTGGATAGGACGAATCTAAAGATGGAATGCCCGCATAGATGGAACGTTTAAACCCCTCATTGGCTCTCAAGTGGCAGGATGTACTTGTGGAGTAGCGAAAAGTGTAAGCGTATGCCTTTAAGGGAAAAGGATGTGACTGAAAGCTAATGCCTAACTGTAATGGTTAGGATATGCCCACTAGTCACGGTGTGGATATAGAGACCACAACAACTAAGAGTGTTATGACGAAAACGAGTTAATGACTACGTGTGTATATAGCTCCGAAAGTTGAGGTCATAAAGCAGGGGGTTGTAGCCCTGTTCCCACTGACAAAGGGGTATTCACATCAGGAGCCGTATGAGATGAAAGTCTCAAGTACGGTTTTGAAGTGGAGTCGGGGAAGGTGACTTCCCTTTCGACCATAACAGCCACCCCCAGTTTTGGGAATCATAGCCCCAGGATTGAATCGGGGAACGGAAGGCGTGAAGTAGAACCTACTACCAAATGCGACCACTGCCAACCATCCATGATTAGGGAAACCGAATGTCCGGCTTGAACCATCGTAATGATTTAGCAGCGAAACAGGTTGATACGCTGCGTTCAAAAGAGCAAGGGGAAAAGTAGGGTAATCATGACATCACCTACACAGACTTTTAAAAGTACCCCGGTGGATAGGACAAATCTAAAGATGGAATGCCCGTATAAACGGAACGTTTAAACCCCTTTTAGGCTCTCAAGTGGCAGGATGTACCTGCACAGTAGTGAAAAGTGTAAGCGTATACCTTTAAGGGGAAAGGATGTGACTGAAAGCCAATGCCTAACTGTAATGGTTAGGATATGCCCACTAGTCACGGTGTGGATATAGAGACCGCGACAAGTAAGAGTTTTTATGACGAAAGCGAGTTTAAAGACTACGTGTTGTATTTAGCTCCCAAAGTTGAGGTTACAAAGCGGGGGGTTGTAGCCCTGTTCCTACTGACAATAGGGTATCTACATCAGGAGCCGTGTGCAGGGAAACTCGCAAGCACGGTTTGGAATTGGAGTTGGGGAAGGTGACTTCTCTTTCGACCATAACAGTGTGTGGCAAATTCGAGTTTTTTCAGGTTTAATTTCTAATCCTACAGGTTTTAACCATTCAGAAATTGCAGTTTTGCACTGTTCAATGATTTTTAGGTCTTTGGATATAACCACAAAATCATCGGCATATCTTATAAGGTTTACCTGGACGGCTGTTCCTTTATTTGGATACCTTTCCTTAACTAGCCTTTCCATTCCCAACAGTGCGATGTTGGCTAGTAGTGGGCTTATTACCCCTCCTTGAGGTGTCCCTGCTTTTGTATCCTCAAATATGCCGTTATCCAAAACACCCGCTTTAAGCCATTGTTTCAGGTCTCTCTTCCGGCTGCTCGGACAATGAATTTTGGACAGTAGGTAATCATGGTTCACGGTAAGAGCATTTCGCTATGTGTTAGGGGTCGAGAATGGAGTCACCACCATCCCCTCCCATTCAGAACCATACGTGAAAGTTTCCCTTCATACGGCTCCTGGTGTGGATACCCTGTTTTGTCCAAGGAGCAGAATCAACAGACCTGCTTTTTACTTCGATGTTCAGAGCTATATGCAGCACGTAGTCTTTCAACTCGTCCTCGCCATTATACTCTTACTGACCGCAGTATCTATATCCACACCGTGACAATTGGGCATATCCCAACCATGACAATTGGGCTTTAGCTTCTGGTCACATCCTTCACCCTCTAAGCATGCGCTTACATTTTTCACTACTGCCTTGTGAATTGCATTACTCACTTGTTTATGGGCAGAGCATTAGAGGGGTTACAACGTTCCGATTATATGGGCATTCCATCGTTAGATTTGTCCTATCGACCGGGGTACTTCTAAAGGTCTGTGTGGGTAGAATGCAGAATCCCCCACTTTTCCCCTTGCCCTTTTGGGCGCAGCGTGTCAACCTATTTCGCTGCTCGTGCTTTACGATGGTTCAAGTCGGACATTCGGTCTTCCTAATCATAGATGGTTGGCAGTGGTCGCGTCTTGGTAGTAGGTTCTACCTCACGCCTTCCGTTCCCCGCTTCTATCCTGGAGTTATGATTTCCAAAACTGGGGGTGGCTATCGCCGTTACTCTCTACTCCCTGATTTCTCAGTTCGTTTATGACCTTGAGTTCCCTGCCTTGCTTAGTTACCTAAGCGTCGGGACATATAATCAGTTATGAGGATGCTCAGGAGAGGTCTCCTTATATCCAGATTCGGAGCTGGAATCCTCACCGGGTAGTTATTTCGGGCATTTCAGCCCTATTTCATACCCGAACGTCTCGCACCTGCATCAAGTACATAGTATTGTCCTTGATTTATGGCAGTGTAAATTCTACCAATTGCGTCCTGGGCTGACCGTCCGGGACGGAACCCATAGCTAGTACCCTCAAATCTTGACTCCCATTCGGGCTCAAGTGCCGACTTAACCAAGGCTTGCCTTGCTCTATCTTGGATTGTGGGAATTCCTATTCCAGCTTTTTTCATCCCTGCCAGGTTTTGGTATCCACACCCGTCGCAGTGGTTTTGCTTTGAGGTTTCCCTTAATGTTCTTAACAAGCTCAAACCTTTGTCTTGGAGAGATTACTCTTACTCCATCAACGCCGGCTGTTTTCTTGCCTTGATTATCCTGGGTCACTCGCCGTACTGCTAAGAGTCGAGCATAGTATGATTTCACCAATAGACGTTGCAACCTTCTAACCTTTGCATCCTGTCCCGATTTAGCCGCTTGAAATATACTCTTTTGGAGCTTGAAAACTTTCCGCTGAACCTTAGTCCATGGGATTGCCTTCCATGCGTTGTTCGTAGTCTTGATTGGTTTGGGCTTGCCAAATCCTTTCTTTAAACTCGCTATCGCCATATGTACACCTACTAGGCTCTATTTCTTACAATCAAACCGTGACCCGTTAGCATATCCCTACCATTACAGTCGGGCATTGGCTTCTGGTCACATCTCACCCCCTAATGGGCTTGCGCTTACACTTTCACTACTGACTCTCTCGACCAGATTGTCAGAGCCTAGAAGGGGTTAAAACGTTCCGTTTATATGGGCATTCCATCTTTAGACTTGTCCTTTCCACCGGGGTACTTTTAAAGGTCTGTGTAGGTGATGACATAATTACCCTACTTTTCCCCTTACTCTTTTGAGCGCAGCGTATCAACCTATTTCGCTACTTATTATTTACGATGGTTCAATTGGGAACATTCAGATTTCCTTAGTCATGGATGGTTGGCAGTGGTCGTTTTTGGTAGTAGGTTCTACTTCACGCCTTCCGTTCCCCGCTTCTATCCCAGGGTTGTGAATCCTGAAACTGGGGGTGGCTATCGCCGTTACTCTTTCCCACAATCGCCCAAGTGGTTTTAATCCTCCATGTTGTATAATTGAGTATTGCGATTTTCTTTGTGGGATTGACCTTGAGTTCCCTGCCTTGCTTTCGCTTTGGGACATATAAACAGTTATGAGGATGGTCAGGAGTGCGCTCCTTATATTCAACCAAGGGTTGAAGTCCTCACCAGGCGGTTATTTCGGGTATTGCAACCCTATTTCATGCCTGAACGTCTCGCACCAAACAAAATAGTATAACATAAAAATCCGTCCTAGAAGGACGGGGCTTTAGACCCCAGCAATTCTCATTTTGGAAATTCAACTGCTATCGGGTGGGATGTCTAACTCGAGACCCTCAAGCATAAAGGTCAGAAGGTGGTCCCAACTGTCGAAGTACAGTCTGGGTAAGCGCACGCAAATCATTAAAGAAGGTTTGGCGCTTCGGTAAGTGCGCTCGTAGCAACTGGTACTTGTTATCGAGCAACTCCCTGCAGGGTGTGGAAGAGCAGCGAGAGGATGTTGATGGTCCGGAGCAAGGAAGAAAGATGCTGCTTGCCATGGCCAAAATTGTGTTCGAGATGGTAGCCCTTGGTCTTGAGAGTGTTGTTGTTCTCATTCTCAACTTTCCAACGAGTCCGCCCGGCCCGAACCACCTCGGCTACATTCTCATCGCTGAGAGGATAATTCGTGGCCAAGGAGTTGTGATAGGTTACCTGGCCATCAGCGGTGGTGACAGTAAGTTCGCACCAGTTAACCAACAGCGCCTCATCGCTATCTTTGAGGGGGACTCCGTTGAGATAGCGGTAGGTATAGGTTTTCTCGACTTTACCAGTCCACTTCTTGGTCGTGAGGGTCGGGAGTTCGATGCCCTCTAGGTGTTCATAGAGGGTAGTATGAGACTCGGGGCGACAGACGACGATGAAGTTAAGTTGCTGCTCTAAAAACTGCTGACACAACGGTTGGTGGCAATAGAGGTCATCCCCTCAAACCGTGACATTCAAAGCCCTCAAGCATTGTTCTTGCCTCGATAGCCAGCGTTTGGCGGCGGCATTCTCACAGTCTTGCTTATCATGACCATCTTGGGGCACGATAAATTCGGGGACTAAGGGAATCACATGATTCTGTCCCGGACAGACGATGACTGGAGTGACAACACTATGGAAGTAATGGGTTTTTCCTGACTTCTGGGTGCGCGTTGAACAGTGGGGACAGTGAATTTGGTCGGAACTGAAGTATCTTATGCCATCCAACGCGACTAATAGACTGTCCCCTAGGCAACGGAAGTCTTCTAACTGCCCTGGGCTTCCAAGACTTGTAGGATATCCTCAAACACTGGAAACAGGTGCTCTGGGGACACGGCATCTAATAAGTCCCGAATCTGGTTATCACAGGGAATTCGATGAACTCCAAACAGACTTTGGGCATTGCTCTTGCCTTTACTCCCCTCCATCAGACGTTGATAAGCCAGAAACGACGGAGTTTGAGTAAAAAACACACTAAACGCACTTAAAGCGGCATCCTCCATTCCATAGCGGCGATTTTTACCCCGGCGCTTGTCCGGTAGCGATGACAAGCACTGGCGGAAAGAACCGACTAGAGTCTCAAAGCCACCTGGCTTTTTCAACGGCTCTGGCGCTCCTGGGTTTCTTAGATGTCATTACGATACAGGGATGCTGGGGACTTGAACAGGTTTTCGCCAAAATGAGAATTGCTGTTTAGACCCAGGATCTTTGGTAAATGGGGCGACATTGTTATGATAAAATGCGAGCAGGCTCTGTGTAATGCTGACTGGAACATCCCGATTGTGGGTCTGCCACTTATGTCATATAAAAGAAAAACATCAATTGCTACCTTGGCGTTGGTCTGTATCCTTGATCTCGCTCCTAAGTCTTTGGCGACTTCTAGGTTGGTCTCTGCTCAATTATATCCAAATCGTTCGAGAACGGCTTTGACCTCGACTGGGTTGGCGACCAATGAAGTGGTTTTATCTCAGGCTGAACCTTTATCGGAGAGTTCAGAGGGAAGGTCTGTAGAATCAGCACCTAGTAGGACTGACCCCGCAGGACTGGTGGCTGCTTCATCGTCGGGACAGTTTCTCCTGTGGTTATTAATACTATTATCTATTGCTGTCTTAATTGCTTTTCTGCTCTGGAGAAAGCGCGATCGCTATTTGAGGTCAGCACAGGCTAAAACTGAGGGTTTAGGACAATCCCTTCAACCTGAACCAACCCCGGATTTAGCATCAACAACCTTATCGCAGATGTCAAAGGATACATCTACAACGCTAGCATTACATGAATCGGCAAAAACTTCTATATCCTCTGATACTAAACCTGAAGAAACATCAACGCTTATTTATCCAGAACTATCAGCCAAAACTTTCGATTTCCAAACAGTCTCAGAAACTGTCTCCCAATCCGAGGTGGTGGAAGATGTGGAAACTGAGGAGAGTTACCAGGTAGCAGATATTGGGGATTCGGATTCGGAAAGGGTCTCCCAATCCGAGGTGGTGGAAGATGCGGAAACTGAGGAGAGTTACCAGGTAGCAGATATTGGGGATTCGGATTCGGAAAGGGTCTCCCAATCCGAGGTGGTGGAAGATGCGGAAACTGAGGAGAGTGAGGAGAGTTACCAGGTAGCAGATATTGGGGATTCGGATTCGGAAAGGGTCTCCCAATCCGAGGTGGTGGAAGATGCGGAAACTGAGGAGAGTTACCAGGTAGCAGATATTGGGGATTCGGATTCGGAAAGGGTCTCCCAATCCGAGGTGGTGGAAGATGCGGAAACTGAGGAGAGTGAGGAGAGTTACCAGGTAGCAGATATTGGGGATTCGGATTCGGAAAGGGTCTCCCAATCCGAGGTGGTGGAAGATGTGGAAACTGAGGATAGTGAGGAGAGTTACCAGGTAGCAGATATTGGGGATTCGGATTCGGAAAGGGTCTCCCAATCCGAGGTGGTGGAAGATGCGGAAACTGAGGAGAGTGAGGAGAGTTACCAGGTAGCAGATATTGGGGATTCGGATTCGGAAAGGGTCTCCCAATCCGAGGTGGTGGAAGATGCGGAAACTGAGGAGAGTTACCAGGTAGCAGATATTGGGGATTCGGATTCGGAAAGGGTCTCCCAATCCGAGGTGGTGGAAGATGCGGAAACTGAGGAGAGTTACCAGGTAGCAGATATTGGGGATTCGGATTCGGAAAGGGTCTCCCAATCCGAGGTGGTGGAAGATGTGGAAACTGAGGAGAGTTACCAGGTAGCAGATATTGGGGATTCGGATTCGGAAAGGGTCTCCCAATCCGAGGTGGTGGAAGATGTGGAAACTGAGGAGAGTTACCAGGTAGCAGATATTGGGGATTCGGATTCGGAAAGGGTCTCCCAATCCGAGGTGGTGGAAGATGCGGAAACTGAGGAGAGTGAGGAGAGTTACCAGGTAGCAGATATTGGGGATTCGGATTCGGAAAGGGTCTCCCAATCCGAGGTGGTGGAAGATGCGGAAACTGAGGAGAGTTACCAGGTAGCAGATATTGGGGATTCGGATTCGGAAAGGGTCTCCCAATCCGAGGTGGTGGAAGATGTGGAAACTGAGGAGAGTTACCAGGTAGCAGATATTGGGGATTCGGATTCGGAAAGGGTCTCCCAATCCGAGGTGGTGGAAGATGTGGAAACTGAGGAGAGTTACCAGGTAGCAGATATTGGGGATTCGGATTCGGAAAGGGTCTCCCAATCCGAGGTGGTGGAAGATGCGGAAACTCAGGAGAGTGAGGAGAGTTACCAGGTAGCAGATATTGGGGATTCGGATTCGGAAAGGGTCTCCCAATCCGAGGTGGTGGAAGATGCGGAAACTCAGGAGAGTGAGGAGAGTTACCAGGTAGCAGATATTGGGGATTCGGATTCGGAAAGGGTCTCCCAATCCGAGGTGGTGGAAGATGCGGAAACTCAGGAGAGTGAGGAGAGTTACCAGGTAGCAGATATTGGGGATTCGGATTCGGAAAGGGTCTCCCAATCCGAGGTGGTGGAAGATGCGGAAACTCAGGAGAGTGAGGAGAGTTACCAGGTAGCAGATATTGAGTTGGAGGAAGTTATCTCCCAATCCGAGGTGGTGGAAGATGCGGAAACTGAGGAGAGTTACCAGGTAGCAGATATTGGGGATTCGGATTCGGAAAGGGTCTCCCAATCCGAGGTGGTGGAAGATGTGGAAACTGAGGAGAGTTACCAGGTAGCAGATATTGGGGATTCGGATTCGGAAAGGGTCTCCCAATCCGAGGTGGTGGAAGATGCGGAAACTCAGGAGAGTGAGGAGAGTTACCAGGTAGCAGATATTGGGGATTCGGATTCGGAAAGGGTCTCCCAATCCGAGGTGGTGGAAGATGCGGAAACTCAGGAGAGTGAGGAGAGTTACCAGGTAGCAGATATTGAGTTGGAGGAAGTTATCTCCCAATCCGAGGTGGTGGAAGATGTGGAAACTGAGGAGAGTTACCAGGTAGCAGATATTGGGGATTCGGATTCGGAAAGGGTCTCCCAATCCGAGGTGGTGGAAGATGTGGAAACTGAGGAGAGTTACCAGGTAGCAGATATTGGGGATTCGGATTCGGAAAGGGTCTCCCAATCCGAGGTGGTGGAAGATGTGGAAACTGAGGAGAGTGAGGAGAGTTACCAGGTAGCAGATATTGGGGATTCGGATTCGGAAAGGGTCTCCCAATCCGAGGTGGTGGAAGATGCGGAAACTGAGGAGAGTTACCAGGTAGCAGATATTGGGGATTCGGATTCGGAAAGGGTCTCCCAATCCGAGGTGGTGGAAGATGTGGAAACTGAGGAGAGTTACCAGGTAGCAGATATTGGGGATTCGGATTCGGAAAGGGTCTCCCAATCCGAGGTGGTGGAAGATGCGGAAACTCAGGAGAGTGAGGAGAGTTACCAGGTAGCAGATATTGGGGATTCGGATTCGGAAAGGGTCTCCCAATCCGAGGTGGTGGAAGATGCGGAAACTCAGGAGAGTGAGGAGAGTTACCAGGTAGCAGATATTGGGGATTCGGATTCGGAAAGGGTCTCCCAATCCGAGGTGGTGGAAGATGCGGAAACTCAGGAGAGTGAGGAGAGTTACCAGGTAGCAGATATTGAGTTGGAGGAAGTTATCTCCCAATCCGAGGTGGTGGAAGATGTGGAAACTGAGGAGAGTTACCAGGTAGCAGATATTGGGGATTCGGATTCGGAAAGGGTCTCCCAATCCGAGGTGGTGGAAGATGCGGAAACTCAGGAGAGTGAGGAGAGTTACCAGGTAGCAGATATTGGGGATTCGGATTCGGAAAGGGTCTCCCAATCCGAGGTGGTGGAAGATGCGGAAACTCAGGAGAGTGAGGAGAGTTACCAGGTAGCAGATATTGGGGATTCGGATTCGGAAAGGGTCTCCCAATCCGAGGTGGTGGAAGATGCGGAAACTGAGGAGAGTTACCAGGTAGCAGATATTGGGGATTCGGATTCGGAAAGGGTCTCCCAATCCGAGGTGGTGGAAGATGCGGAAACTGAGGAGAGTTACCAGGTAGCAGATATTGGGGATTCGGATTCGGAAAGGGTCTCCCAATCCGAGGTGGTGGAAGATGCGGAAACTGAGGAGAGTTACCAGGTAGCAGATATTGGGGATTCGGATTCGGAAAGGGTCTCCCAATCCGAGGTGGTGGAAGATGCGGAAACTGAGGAGAGTGAGGAGAGTTACCAGGTAGCAGATATTGGGGATTCGGATTCGGAAAGGGTCTCCCAATCCGAGGTGGTGGAAGATGCGGAAACTGAGGAGAGTTACCAGGTAGCAGATATTGGGGATTCGGATTCGGAAAGGGTCTCCCAATCCGAGGTGGTGGAAGATGCGGAAACTGAGGAGAGTGAGGAGAGTTACCAGGTAGCAGATATTGGGGATTCGGATTCGGAAAGGGTCTCCCAATCCGAGGTGGTGGAAGATGCGGAAACTCAGGAGAGTGAGGAGAGTTACCAGGTAGCAGATATTGAGTTGGAGGAAGTTATCTCCCAATCCGAGGTGGTGGAAGATGTGGAAACTGAGGAGAGTTACCAGGTAGCAGATATTGGGGATTCGGATTCGGAAAGGGTCTCCCAATCCGAGGTGGTGGAAGATGCGGAAACTCAGGAGAGTGAGGAGAGTTACCAGGTAGCAGATATTGGGGATTCGGATTCGGAAAGGGTCTCCCAATCCGAGGTGGTGGAAGATGCGGAAACTGAGGAGAGTTACCAGGTAGCAGATATTGGGGATTCGGATTCGGAAAGGGTCTCCCAATCCGAGGTGGTGGAAGATGCGGAAACTGAGGAGAGTGAGGAGAGTTACCAGGTAGCAGATATTGGGGATTCGGATTCGGAAAGGGTCTCCCAATCCGAGGTGGTGGAAGATGCGGAAACTGAGGAGAGTTACCAGGTAGCAGATATTGGGGATTCGGATTCGGAAAGGGTCTCCCAATCCGAGGTGGTGGAAGATGCGGAAACTGAGGAGAGTGAGGAGAGTTACCAGGTAGCAGATATTGGGGATTCGGATTCGGAAAGGGTCTCCCAATCCGAGGTGGTGGAAGATGCGGAAACTCAGGAGAGTGAGGAGAGTTACCAGGTAGCAGATATTGGGGATTCGGATTCGGAAAGGGTCTCCCAATCCGAGGTGGTGGAAGATGCGGAAACTCAGGAGAGTGAGGAGAGTTACCAGGTAGCAGATATTGAGTTGGAGGAAGTTATCTCCCAATCCGAGGTGGTGGAAGATGTGGAAACTGAGGAGAGTTACCAGGTAGCAGATATTGGGGATTCGGATTCGGAAAGGGTCTCCCAATCCGAGGTGGTGGAAGATGCGGAAACTCAGGAGGTTTCTGAGGTAGCGGAAATTGAGTTAGGAGATTCCTCCGATGAGGTGTCGGAAAGGGATGGAGAGGCGGGATGAGAATTTGAAGCAAGCAACGCTAACAGGTGGTCAAGCATGGGTAGTGGGAGGAGGAGACGATCGCAGTCAGTTAGATGTAGAATCGAAAAAATTTAATGTGGGTCAACATGATGATAGCGACATTATAGGTTTGGATGTGGATGAAGGACTCCCAGACTTACCAGGTGGCTATGATCAGAAATGTATCGTGCTGTTGCCACGAGATCCCAATTGGGCTTATGCTTATTGGGATATTGGTGATGAATATCGAGAACCCTTGCGACAAAAAGGGGGTAAACAACTGGCGCTGCGGGTTTACGATGTGACCTGGATCGATATGGATAAGCAACGTCCCCATAGTATGAAACAATATGAGTGCGATGAGTTAACGCAGGAATGGTATATTCCGGTACCGATGAGCGATCGCGACTATATTGTAGAAATTGGGTATGTGACCGACAGTGGTCATTGGTTGGTGTTGGCGCGTTCAGAATCAGTACATATTCCCCCAGTTTACCCCTGTGACCATTATGGCGATCGCTTTTATACCATTTCCTGGGAAGAAAATCTGCGGGGGAAAAATATATGAGCATCTCCATATCAATTCTAGCAGAATTGGTGCAGTATCAGCCACAGATTAGACCTCAAATATACTTTAAATCTTCCCTAATTGCTCTTTCTCATGCTATGGAAGATCAGGTTTTGGCGGGGTCAGATTCTCCGTTGGTGATTGCTACATTTCAACGAGAAAGGTTTTATCGTCAGGAAGCGCATAGGTATCGTAGAATTGCGGCTTTGACTTCTCAAGTATATGTGATGGCTGCACCAGAAACAGAGTTTAAAAATGCTTCTGATGCTTATGAAACTGTGGCTTTTCCAGCGGAAGATATATTATTGAGTCAGGAATGGAATTTAGTGGTGTTAGGGGAGAATTATGCAAGCTGTCTGGTTTGTATAGAACGTGAGGATTTAGCGGAAAATTCCGAGATGTACGAACAGTTGACGATGGACCCAGCACGTCCCTTTGAAGGTGTGTGGACTTCTAATCGTCTGATTTGTTCCCAAGTGGCGATACTTTTACTAGAAAGAGTGAAGTATTATCGACCGGAAATACAAGGTAAAATTCAAGAGGCTGTTAATGGCTTTAATTTACCTACAAAAATGGTGAAGCCAAGGAAATCTAAAAAACGCGAATCTGGTATAAATCGTAAGGGTAAAGTTGAGCCAGACTTGCAGCTAAATGATCCGTTTGCTCATCGTTTGGTAACTTATTTACAAGCGGGTCAACACAAGTTACTGCGGGTTTATCGATCGCTGGCGGTTCAGGAGTGGAAAGAGCGCTTGGTGAATTCGATTACAGCGGCTATTCGTCAGTCTCTTGACCCGGAAGAAGTTTTGGAAATTGCTACTCGTGAATTTGGGGAAGCAATGCAGGCTCATCGGTGTTTAATTTATCGGTGTAAGTCTACTGATAACAGTGTTGTTATTGAACATGAATATCTGCGATCGTGTCCTGAACAACCGGAGGGAACAGAGGTTAAATCTTTACGGGGGGAGACTTGGTGGCTGGAAAATAACCCTTTATTTCAACAGGTTTTACAGCAACAACGTTATGTGTATTTGGTGGAACCTGGGGAGGTTGATTATGTGACGGATGAGGGGGAGAATATTTTGGATCAACTGGCTGAAAAATGGGAAATTGGCGGCTGGTTGATGGTGCCGATTTTGTCTCAAGGTCGGCTTTTGGGAATGGTGGAATTGCACCAGTGTAATTCGATTTGTCGGAGTTGGGAAGATGATGAGCTGTCTTTGATGGATGCGATCGCTACTCAATTGGCGGCGGCTTTAATTCAGGCGGAAACTCATGCAAATCTTGAGGAATTGAATCGGCAATTGGAAGCGTTAGAAAGGACTCGCAGCAATTTAATTGCGATTACGGGTCATGAATTAAGAACTCCTTTATCTACAATTCAGGTGTGTTTGGAGTCCTTGAGTCAGGAACCAGATATGCCTTTGGAAATGCGAGAGGTGATGTTAGAAACGGCTCAAGCTGACGCAGAACGTCTGCGGAAATTGGTGCAGGATTTTCTGACTTTATCCCATTTAGAAAGTGGTCGAGTGGACTGGAACCCGGAATCTTTGCGATTGGAAGAATGTATTGATTTGGCTATTAGTGGTGTGAGTGCTAGATATGCGGAAAATAAGCCTAAAATTAAGGTAGAAATTAATGATAATTTACCATTAGTTAAAGCTGATGGTGAGTGGTTGGTTGAATTGCTGACGAAGCTGTTAGATAATGCTTGTAAATTTACAGGTTCTGAGGGTAAGGTGACTATTAAGGCTAAATCTAATGGCGATCGAATGTTAGAGGTGACTGTGGCGGATACGGGACGAGGAATTGAGCCTAACCGCTTGGAGGAGGTTTTTGATAGGTTTTATCAGGAGGAGGGTTCCCTACGCCGCACAGTAGGGGGAACAGGTTTAGGGTTAGCAATAGGTAGGCAAATTGTCACGGGTTGGGGAGGCCGTATCTGGGCGGATTCTCCGGGTAAAAATAAAGGCAGTCGGTTCCATTTTACCATTCCTTTGGTGGAAAGTGAGTTAATAATTAATGCTTGATAATTAATAAGTTATAGTTAATTGATTGTGAAGGGAGCGGGATGCTCCCAGTATAATGAGGATTACAGAAATTAGGATGGTAGAATGCGATCGCAATTTTCTAGGGTCAAACCGGAACAGGTGCGCTTAATTAATCCAGTCAATACTTGACCGGGACCGACTTCTATCACTTTTTGAATACCCTGTTCTGAAAGTTGTAAACAAATTTCGCGCCAACGCACGGAACCCGTCATTTGTTTAACCAGACGTTCCTTGAGAATTTCCCCATCAGTAGCGGGGGTCGGGTCTACATTAGACAAAACTGGAACCGTAGCCTGTTGAAAATTAACCAAGTCTAAAACTTGTTGAAATTGGGTAGCAGCCTCAGCCATTAAAGGGGAATGAAAAGCTCCCGATACATTCAATTTAACGGCTCGTTTTACCTTAATTTTACTGAGGAGATTATCAACGGCTTCTGGGGTTCCTGAAATCACGACTTGAGCCGAACTATTATCATTAGCTAAAACCACATTTTCGCTTTGTTCTAGTTGTTGATTAAGTTGTTCAGCATTAAAGCCAATGAGAGCCGCCATTTGTCCCCCTGCCGCCTTATCCATGAGTTCGGCGCGATGTTTAACCAAACGCAAACCCGCTTCAAAATCAAACACTCCAGCCGCATAAAGAGCGACATATTCTCCTAAACTGTGACCCGCGACCAAATCGGGAGTTTTACCCTGTTTTTTGAGAGCATCAACTAGGAGACTTTCGACTACATATAAACAAGGTTGGGTGTAGAGGGTGCGCGACAATTTATCAGCCTCTCCCTGACACAAATCAGGTAGAGACCAACCGAGGATATCAGCAGCTTTATTTAACTTAGGTTGTGCGTCTGGTGAATCAAATAAATCGGCACCCATACCTACAGCCTGTGAACCTTGTCCAGGAAAAACCCATGCAGTTTTAGTCATTATTATTGTTGCTTGTTAACCTTAGCTAAATAGGACAGTAAAAAAATGGGGTTTAACTATTAATTATTTACCCCATTTAAAGATTGCCGAACCCCAGGTTAAACCTGCACCAAATCCGGCTGTAGCAATTATATCACCAGATTGTATTTTTCCCGATCGCACTACTTCATCAAGAGCCAAAGGAATAGAAGCGGCGGAGGTATTACCATAATTAGCGAGGTTACTAATCACCTTATGGGGGGGATTTTTAGCCTTTGAGCGACAGCATCAAGAATGCGTTGGTTAGCTTGATGAAGGATAAGCCAATCGACATCAGCAGCGGTTAACCCGGAGTGAAATAGAGCTTTTTCGACCACTTCGGGCACTTTTTTAACAGCAAAGCGATAGATATCTTGACCATTCATGGTAATGGGTAGATACTTACCTTGACCGATAGTAATTTGGGGAGTTAAAGCCTTAGCTTCTGGTTGAAAAGCCAGGTTAAGGGAACTATTGAGACTGCCATCACTTTTGAGTTCAAAACCCAATAAATTATCGCGATCGCTCCCTTGTAAAACCACCGCCCCCGCGCCATCTCCAAATAAAATACAAGTGCGGCGGTCAGACCAATCCACCCATCTTGAGAGAATATCCGCCCCCACTAAAAGCACATTTTTATAAACTCCGTTGCGGATAAACTGACTAGCAGTGACCAAGCCAAAAACAAAGCCAGAACAGGCGGCGGTCAAATCAAAAGCCACCGCTCGAGTAGCGCCAATTTTCGCTTGTATTTGACTAGCACTACCAAACAAATCATCAGGGGTAGAAGTAGCCAGAATAATTAAATCAATATCAGTAGGTTGTAAGCCAGCCATAGCGATCGCATTTTCGCAAGCCGATGCCGCCATGTGACTAAGTGTTACCTCTGTAGTCGCCAAGCGCCGTTGACGAATACCTGTGCGGGAACTAATCCACTCATCGGAGGTTTCCACCAGTTGAGAAAGTTGGTTATTATCGAGTAAAACCGACGGAGTAGCCGCGCCACTACCTGTAATAGCTATACCTGTGGTTGTCATTTATCCTTAATTATTTTCTATGAAAGGGGTCAAAGTGTGAGTGGTTAGGGTGCAGGGGGGGTAAAATCGATAATTGACATTAACAATGATCAATTATTAATTTTACCCAGAGCATATAGCTGATCACCAAATCCGACGATCGCCAGATTATGACTCTTGTTCAATCGCCTGTTTTTGGTGTTTTTGATACTGTAAATTAATGCGTTCTAGCACTTCATTATTAACCGCATCTCGCGCCATGCGAATAGCATTACAAATAGTCGGGGCTTTAGAAGACCCATGACCAATAATGCAAATTCCGGCTACACCCAAAAGTAAAGCTCCCCCATGTTCAACGTGATCAACCCTTTGTTTAAAGCGTTTTAAACTAGGCTTCAGCAGAGTAGCCCCCAGTTGCGATCGCAATCCTGAAGACAACTCCTCCCGCAGCAATTGGAGAACCGCCTCTCCGACTCCTTCGGCAAATTTCAATAGTACATTACCCACAAAGCCATCACAAACTATCACATTAAACTTACCTGTGAGTACATCTCGTCCTTCTGCATTTCCAGCAAAAGAAATCAGAGAATTTTCTTGTAGCATCTGATAAGTCCGCACCGCCAGCTCATCACCCTTAGAAGATTCTTCGCCAATATTGAGTAGTCCCACAGTCGGGTTATCAACACCCAGAACATACTGGCTATAGATGCTTCCCATCACAGCAAACTGTTCTAGGAACTTAGGACGACAATCAACATTGGCCCCCACATCCAGAATCAAAACCGGCGAGGAACGCACCATAGTAGGTAATACAGCACCAATGGCGGGGCGATCGATACCCCGAATGCGTCCCACCCGCAATAGTGCCGAGGCCATCGCCGCCCCAGAGTGACCAGCAGATACAACCGCATCAGCTTTTTTTTGTTTAACCAAATTCATGGCAACATTAATAGAAGCATTAGGCTTGCGTTTAATCGCCCCTAATGGTTCTTCGTGCATTTCGATTGTCCCTTCAGCGGGGACAATTTCTGGCAATGGTGAGTTGCTGTGGTGTTCTTTGAGGGATGCCTCAATCTGCTGAGGATCTCCCACCAGTATGACATCAACCCCAAATTTTTCCTGTGCCATCAGCGCGCCCGCCACTACTTCTGTGGGGGCATGATCTCCACCCATCGCGTCAATTGCAATTCGTGCGCTAGTTAAGCCCATTGACCCAAGTTAGAGAAACCTTGAAGATTTTACCAAAAAACGGGGTTATAACCCTTATCCATAAAGCAAGGGGTTTCGCGCTAAGTGTCTCAGTACGCGATATCCTCTTGCATAAAATCCGGTAATTTCCGGCAGGAGGCGGAAATTACTCCTCACAGAGTCTGCAAGATGCAGGTCCAGGATTAGACCTACGTTAAGGGGGTGATGAAACCCACAGGTGAGCGCCAGCCTGTTGCTCTGTCGTCTATCTTTAAGGAACGACATGAGTGGATTTGTCAGATCGAGTGAGCTAGACGTAAAAAGCCCCTTTAACATGACCGAAGCCAACATTACCCCATCTGGGAGATAGCTTAAATGCCAAATTACCAAAATTACGTTTTTGTGGTTGACACACTGGGGCAACCGTTAAGTCCCACTCATCGGGCCAGGGCCAGAAAGCTTTTGAAGCAGGGTTTGGCTGCAGTGTTTAGGACTTATCCATTTACAATTATCCTCAAGAAAACTGATTCTAATGGTCCGGGAAAATCCTAGAATTGCGGTGTTGATAATTATCTGATTTTTGTTTGACTTTGAGGAAACAGCGGCCGATGTTAGATGTGTTTACTTCTGGGATTATGTCTGTATGGTTGGAGATGGCTGGGATGAATCGCGACCAATTGAATAGGACTTCCCAGCAAATGTGGGAAAGCAGCCTATCGAATATTATCTCTATTGAACGCCCAGATCCTGCGGTAGAGGCGATCGTCCAACAGTATTTGGCGCGTTTATCCAGTCGTGGTATATCCAGCGCCTCTCAGGGGGTATGGATTGAGGCGGGACCTTTTACGGTGGCTAATCATCGGGGGATATTCCTTTATCGGCAGCTTCGATCACTAAAATAGCTACATCTTTGGCGGCGTTGCAAACCTGGAGTGTTAACCATCAGTTTGAAACCATCATTGGCGCAACTGGTCCCATTGAAAATGGGGTATTGCAAGGGGATTTGGTGATTGTGGGGGGAGGAAATCCCTTTTTTGTCTGGGAAGAGGCTTTTAGTTTGGGATATGCTCTCAATCAGTTGGGTATTCGTCAGGTGCGGGGAAATTTGACGATCGCTGGTAATTTTTCGATGAATTATGAATCGGAACCGCAACTGGTGGGTAATTTACTCCGTCAATCCCTCGATTCCCGGCTGTGGGAGTCAGAAGCAGCTACTCAATATGTCCGTTCAGGGTCCCGGTTGCCAAAACCACAGGTACAAATTTTGGGCTCGGTGCAATATGTCACCTCCCCGCCTAATCTCCAACCCCTAATCCGCCATCGGTCTCTGAGTTTGGCTGAGATTATTAAACAAATGAATATCTACAGTAATAATCCCATCTCGGAAATGTTGGCTGAAACTTTGGGCGGTGCTGAGATGGTGCGACGATTGGCGGCTGAGGCGGCTGGGGTTTCCGTTGATGAAATTCGCCTGATTAATGGTTCTGGTTTGGGTCATGAAAATCAAATTTCTCCTAGGGCTTCCGTGGCTATGTTTATCGCTTTAGATAGACATTTGCGAGATACAGATTTAACTGTGGCGGATTTATTACCCGTTGCGGGACGAGATTTGGGAACTTTGGAATATCGCCGCATTCCTCCACATTCCGCTGTCAAAACTGGCACTTTGTTTGATGTTAGTGCTTTGGCGGGTGCTATCCCTACTCGCGATCGCGGTGTGGTCTGGTTTGCTATTATTAACCGTGCTACAGGTTTGGATGCTTTGCGTGATGACCAGGATTGGTTATTGCAGCAGTTGGTAAATTACTGGGGTGCGTCCGATGTTTTGCCAATTACTTTGACAAATAATCTTGATGGGACTCGTCCGGCTTTGGGGGATCTGGCTAGAATTGATCGGGTTAATTAGCTCGATTTTTCAGATGCTGCTAACAATGCTAATCAATTATGGGATATTATCAAGAACGCGATCGCTCTATTACCAATTACCAAATGTTTGAGTTGGGAAACACTGGGTTGTCTTTTCGTGGTCCCCAACCTCAGACACTCGCTCAGGGTCATTATTTTACCTGTTTAGGAGCCGCACAGACTTTTGGCTGTTTTTGCGATCGCCCCTATCCTAATTTGTTGGCATATTGGCTCAAATTACCAGTTTTGAACTTGGGATATGGGGGGGCTGGTCCTTCTTTCTTTCTGCAAAATTCTCCCTTAATTGATTACATCAATCGCGGTAAGTTTGCCATTGTTCAGGTCATGTCTGGACGCAGTGAAAGTAACTCCCTATTTGATACCGGAGGATTGGAATATATCCGCCGACGTTCTGATGGTAAACAGTTGGGGTCAGAGCCCGCTTATCAGGAGTTATTGGCTACAGGCGATCGCGATTTTGTCAATCAGATTATCGCCGAAACTCGACAAAATTGGGTCAGCAGTTATCAGCTTTTATTGAGCAAAATTAAAGTCCCGAAAATTCTGCTTTGGTTTTCCGAGAGGGAGCCTGATTATCAACTTACATACAATAATATTTATTGTCTATTTGGCAAGTTTCCCCACTTGATAAATGCTCAGGCGATCGCTCAAATCATCCCCTTCGCTAATGATTATATTCAATGTGTTTCTACCCGAGGAATGCCACAACTATTAATTAACCGACTCACCGGATACCCTACCACCCTGAATTTAGCCTATCAGCGCCCGGATTTGGGCGATAAAACCTCTTTTTACAATGAT
Organism: Arthrospira sp. PCC 9108; assembly: GCA_016745315.1. Lineage (GTDB taxonomy): Bacteria > Cyanobacteriota > Cyanobacteriia > Cyanobacteriales > Microcoleaceae > Limnospira > Limnospira platensis. The sequence continues at coordinate 5,535,363 of CP066886.1, read as the reverse complement.
TATTATTTTTCTCCCGAAATGCAACGAGACGCCGCTATATTGCTAAAATCAGCCTGTCAGCAATACCTATATTGACATACTCCCCCCTAGGATTCGGATTGAGGGAGAGGGTAATGTTTGCTGTAATTGATAATTAATTCCCCCGGCTTCCCTAGAAAGGAAAAAGCAGGGGGGGAAAGAGGTAACGAATGGCTGAAACTACCGACACATAATTAACGTATTAGCAGAGATATATCCAGCCACCGGAGTGGTAATTCTAACCCAATTGCGACGCTCACCATCAGGGTCAGGAATTAAGCGATAGTCAGATGCTAATTGTACCCGTTCTCCCGAATCGACACCACCGCGACGAGCAGATGAGCGGGAAGGAGCAGCCCTCACCGCGACACCTTCTGGAGCCGCCTCGCGATCGACTTGACGACAAAGACTCCCTGATGGTCGTGTGGGTGGAGTTTCAGCCAAATCGGTAGAACAGTCCACCAAATTACCGGAACTATTGGGAAAGCCGTTAGAAATAAAACCCCGGACGGGATTAGTGATTTCCACCCAGGAGCGACCACCAGGACCAGTTATTCCCTGTGCATTAGTGGCTAAAGTCACTTGTTGAGCATAGGAAACCTGACCGACGACGGGAGAATTGGGAGTAGGTCGCGCCCGGACTACTAAACCCCGACGTTCAGAAATTTTACGACAGCGATCGCTGGTGGTTTGGGCGATATTAGAGTTAGAGTTAGGCAATATTTGAGCGCGCGCCCCCAATTGTGCAACTGAGAGCATCAACAAAACTATAGCTAACCCAGAAACTGACCGATTAAAGGATTTCCCAACTGCCAAAAACATAAAATCCACACCCACCCTAAGAACCTTTAGAATTGTCGCAGAAAGCGCAGATCACTAGCATAAACCCGCCGAATATCATCCAATTGGTGTAAGACCATAGCAAAGCGTTCTACCCCAAACCCCGCAGCAAATCCAGTATATTTTTGAGGATCATAACCCACAGCTTCGAGAACATTCGGATCGACCATACCACAGCCTAACACCTCCAACCATTTACCCTGCCATTCCAAATCCACCTCAGCGGAGGGTTCTGTAAACGGGAAATAACTAGCGCGGAACCGAATGGGTAGATCACCAAACATTTGACCCAGAAACTCTTTAATAGTGCCTTTGAGGTCTGTAAAACGGAGATTTTCCCCGATCGCTAATAACTCCAGTTGATGAAATACCGCCGCATGGGTAGCATCCACAGTATCGCGACGATAAACCCGACCCGGTGCGACAATGCGAATGGGGGGCTGATGTTGTTCCATGTAGCGAATTTGCACGGAAGAGGTATGAGTCCGTAACAGATTCCCATCAGGTAGGTAGAAGGTATCCTGCATATCCCGCGCCGGGTGGTCTGGGGGGGTGTTTAATGCCTCAAAATTATAGTAGTCGCTCTCCATTTCTGGCCCGGTAGCCACAGTGTAGCCCATACCTACGAAGATATCTAAAGCCCGGTCAATTACGGCATTGAGGGGGTGAATTTTGCCCTGGGGACGATACACAGGGGGCATGGTAACATCTATGGTTTCAGTTTTTAGTTGAGCTTCAATGAGGGCGAGTTCTAGGGCTGTGCGACGCTGGTCGAGTTGAGTTTGCAGGGCTTGTTTAACTTCGTTGGCGATCGCCCCAATACGAGGGCGCGCTTCCGGTTCAAGTTTACCCATTCCCCCCAGAACTTTGGAGAGTTGGCCTTTTTTGCCTAGATAGTTAATCCGCAACTGTTCGAGTCCTGAGAGGGTTTCACAGATGGCGATCGCTCTGTCAGCCTCTTGGCGTAGGGATTCGATTTGGTTTTCTAACGATTGAAGTTCGGTAGTCATTTGAGTGAGAGTACAGATTAGGGGTCGAGAGTGGAGTCGCCTCCATTCCCTCCCATTCAGAACCGTACATGAAAGTTTCCCTTCACACGGCTCCTAGTTTGATTGATCCATTGTTAAGGATACAGCTTTGGCGTTATCTAGTGCCGTTTTATCATCGCGGGTGTGGCGATGTAATAGCTGAAGATTTTTGTATTCATCCTTTCCACCTAGGTTTCGAGGTACAATGTGGTCTACTTCAATTATATCTGATGGGGTAAAGTACTGCCCGCACCATTTACATCTTCCTTTTTGTTTTTTTAGTAGTTTTGCTACCCTGTTTGGCGTGTCGATTGCTTGTCCTTTCCTGGTTGCCCAGTAAGTCCAGTTTCCGTCGTATTGTCTGGCATCAGGGCGTATTAGGGTATGTCTGACAATAGGAGTGTAGTTATGTTTCCATAGTCTAAATCCATCCTTGGTTTGGAATAACCAAGATTCATGTCTTTCTTTCCCATTGCTAAGTTTTACAGTTCCTTTTCGGAAATAGTTTCCTAGCTTCTCGTAATTTGCCTTTCCGCATCTTGATACTGTCCATGCCCTTAACATTAACCAGATTATATAATCTAGTTTATTGAAGGTCTCTGATGAGACTACCGCTGAGTAATAGTTTGACCATCCCCTTATGATTGGGTTTAGTTCGTTTATCAGGGTTGATTGAGGTTCTTTTTTATGTTGTTTGATTACACCTTTAATCACTTCTGTATGAGCTTTAACTGCTTTATTGCTGGGTTTGATATGGGTTTGATGACCAATTAATCGACTGGCTTCCCCACCTGTTTTCCCAGATTTGTATTTTCCGGCTGGATATTGCCTGATGTTGAATCCTAGGAAATCAAACCCTGGTTCCTCAGTCTTGCCTTCGTACTTAATGGGATTAGGTGTGTGACAAATTCGGGTTTTTTCGGGTTTAATTTCTAATCCTACAGGTTCTAACCATTTAGAAATGGCAGTTTTGCACTGTTCAATGATTTCTAGGTCTTTTGAGATGACTACAAAATCATCGGCGTATCGTATTACCGTGGCAAATGGTTTGTTGTTGGTATTATTGGGATACATTTTTTCTATTAACCTAACCATCCCCAACAGTGCGATGTTGGCGAGTATTGGACTTATTACTCCTCCTTGGGGTGTTCCTGTTTCTGTATCCTCGAATACGCCGTTATCTAGCACACCCGCTTTGAGCCATTGTCGCAGGTCTCTTTTCAGGTTGCTTGGGCAATTAATTTTGGACAGTAGGTAATCATGGTTTATTCGGTCAAAACATTTTGCTATGTGTTAGGGGTCGAGAATGGAGTCACCACCATCCCCTCCCATTCAGAACCATACGTGAAAGTTTCCCTTCATACGGCTCCTGGTGTGGATACCCTGTTTTGTCAAAGGAGCAGAATCAACAGACCTGCTTTTTACTTCGATGTTCAGAGCTATATGCAGCACGTAGTCTTTAAACTCGTCCTCGCCATTATACTCTTACTGACCGCAGTATCTATATCCACACCGTGACAATTGGGCATATCCCAACCATGACAATTGGGCTTTAGCTTCTGGTCACATCCTTAGCCCTCTAAGCATGCGCTTACATTTTTCACTACTGCCTTGTGAATAGCATTACTCACTTGTTTATAGGCAGAGCATTAGAGGGGTTAATTAGGGGTCGAGATAAACCTCACGGTCTACCCCTCCCATTCAGCAGCAGAACCGTACATGAGACTTTCACCTCATACGGCTCCTAGTTTGACCGTCTCTTTGTTAAGAGTACAGCAACATCTCTTTCATCAAGAGCTGTTTTATCATCGTGACAATGGCGATGTAATAATTGAAGATTCTTGTATTCATCCTTTCCGCCTTGGCTTCTAGGTACAATGTGGTCTACTTCAATTAAATCTGATGGGGTAAAGAATTGCCCGCACCAGGTACATCTACCTTTTGGTTTTTTGAGTAGTTTTGCTACCCTAATTGGCGTGTCGATTGCTTGTCCTTTCCTGGTGGCCCAGTAAGTCCAATTTCCGTCATAAAGTGTTGCGTCGGGGCGTATTAGGGTGTGTCTGACAATTGGGGTCCAGATGTGTTTGAATAGATGTATCCCATCTTTGGTTTGGAATAGCCAATTTTCGTGTCTTTCTTTCCCATTGCTAAGTTTAATTGTTCCATGTCTGAAATAATTACTTAGCTTTTTGTAACTTGCCTTTCCGCATCTTGATACTGTCCATGCCCTTAACATTTGCCAGATTGTATTATCTAGCTTATTGAAGGTCTCTGTTGAGACTACTGCTGAGTAATAGTTTGCCCATCCTCTTATAATTGGGTTTAGTCTACTTATCAGGGCTGATTGAGGTGCTGTCTTATGTCGTTTAATTACACCTTTTATCACTTCTGTGTGGGCAACAACTGCTTTTTGGCTGGGTTTTATGTGGGTTTTATGTCCGATTAATCGACTCTTATATCCCCCTGTTTTTCCAGACTTGTATTTTCCTACTGGGTATTGCCTGATATTGAATCCGAGAAAATCAAACCCAGGTTCTTCTGTTTTGCCATTATACTCAATAGGTTTGAGTGTGTGACCAATTCGAGTCTTTTCGGGTTTAATCTCTAATCCTACCGGTTTTAACCATTTGGTGATAGCAGTTTGGCACTGTTCAATGATTCCTAGGTCTTTGGAGATGACCACAAAATCATCGGCATATCTTATAAGGTTCACCTGAGTGGCTGTGCCTTTATTTGGATACATTCCTTTAACTAGCCTTTCTACTCCCAACAGTGCGATGTTGGCGAGTATTGGACTTATTACCCCTCCCTGGGGTGTCCCTGCTTCTGTATCCTCAAATACACCGTTATCTAGCACGCCTGCTTTGAGCCATTGTTTCAGGTCTCTTTTTAGGCAGCTTGGACAATGAATTTTGGACAGTAGATAATCATGGTTCACGGTAAGAGCATTTCGCTATATCTGCATCAAGTACATAGTATTGTCCTTGATTTATGGCAGTGTAAATTCTACCAATTGCGTCCTGGGCTGACCGTCCGGGACGGAACCCATAGCTAGTGCCCTCAAATCTTGACTCCCATTCGGGCTCAAGTGCCGACTTAACCAAGGCTTGCCTGGCTCTATCTTGGATTGTGGGAATTCCTATTCCAGCTTTTTTCATCCCTACCAGGTTTTGGAATCCACACCCTTCGCAGTGGTTTTGCTTTGAGGTTTCCTTTGATTTTCTCGGTCATTTCTAGCCTTTGTTTAGGGGATATTGCTATCACACCATCTACTCCAACCGTCTTTTTACCTTGACCCGCTTGGGGGGCGGGTTTATTAAGCTGACTGTTGGGAAGCATGGCTGACCGTGGAACCCGCCCCTACAGTCGCACTGCTAAGAGTCGGGCATAATATGATTTCACCAATAGACGTTGCCACCTTCTTACCTTTGCGTCCTGTCCCGATTTAGCTGCTTGAAATATACTCTTTTGGAGCTTGAAAACTTTCCGTTGAACCTTAGTCCACGGGATGGTCTTCCATGCGTTGTTCGTAGTCTTGATTGGTTTTGATTTCCCAAATCCTTTCTTTAAACTCGCTATCGCCATTTGTACACCTACTTGACTCTATTTCTTTACAATCAAACCGTGACCTGTTAGCATATCCCTACCATTACAGTCGGGCATTGGCTTCTGGTCACATCTCACCCCCTAATGGGCTTGCGCTTACACTTTCACTACTGACTCTCTCTACCAGATTGTCAGAGCCCAAGAGGGGTTAAAACGTTCCGTTTATATGGGCATTCCATCTTTAGATTTGTCCTTTCCACCGGGGTACTTTTAAAGGTCTGTGTAGTTATGACATTGAAGTTCCTACTTTTCCCCTTGCTCTTTTGAGCGCAGCGTATCAACCTGTTTCGCTGCCCAATCATTACGATGGTTCAAGCCGGACATTCGGTTTCCCTAATCATGGATGGTTGGCAGTGGTCTCGATTCTGGTGTTGGGTTACACCTTGGAGCCTTCCGTTCCCCGCTTCAATCCTGGGGTTGTGATTCCCAAAACTGGGGGTGGCTATCGCCGTTACCCTGACTCTCTAACTTCTACTTATCTATTTGTAGAATTTGTATAAGTAATTTGTATGAGTTAGTTGGTTTTGACCTTGGGTTCCCTGCCTTGATTTGTATCGTGGGATACTAATCGTTGGGACATATAAACAGTTATGAGGATGGTCAGGAGAGATCTCCTTATATTCAACCAAGGGGTTTAAGTCCCCACCAGGCGGTTATTTCAGGTATTTCAACCTTATTTTATGCCTGAACGTCTCGCACCAACGTTCCGTTTATACGGGCATTCCATCTTTAGATTTGTCCTTTCCACCGGGGTACTTTAAAGGTCTGTGTAGGTAGTATGACGGAAACACCTACTCTTCCCCTTGCTCTTTTGAACGCAGCGTATCAACCTATTTCGCTGCTCGTGCTTTACGATGGTTCAAGTCGGACATTCGGTCTTCCTAATCATAGATGGTTGGCAGTGGTCGCGTCTTGGTAGTAGGTTCTACCTCACGCCTTCCGTTCCCCGCTTCTATCCTGGAGTTATGATTTCCAAAACTGGGGGTGGCTATCGCCGTTACTCTCTACTCCCTGATTTCTCAGTTCGTTTATGACCTTGAGTTCCCTGCCTTGCTTAGTTACCTAAGCGTCGGGACATATAATCAGTTATGAGGATGCTCAGGAGAGGTCTCCTTATATCCAGATTCGGAGCTGGAATCCTCACCGGGCAGTTATTTCGGGCATTTCAGCCCTATTTCATACCCGAACGTCTCGCACCTGCATCCAGTACATAATATTCACCCTTGTTGATACTTAGGTAAATTCGTGCTATTGCGTCGTGGGCTGACCGTCCGGGACGGAACCCATAGCTTGTGCCTTCAAATCTCGATTCCCATTCAGGTTCGAGAGCCGATTTAACCAAGGCTTGCCTCGCTCTATCTTGGATTGTAGGAATGCCTATTCCAGCTTTTTTCATCCCTTCCAGGTTTTGGTATCCATACTCTCCTAAGTGCTTTTGCTTTAAGGCTTCCCTTAATATTCTCAACAAGTTCCAACCTTTGTCTTGGGGAGATTACTCTCATTCCATCGATTCCAGCCGTTTTCTTGCCTTGACCCGCTTGGGGGGCGGGTTTATTAAGCTGACTGTTGGGAAGCATGGCTGACCGTGGAACCCGCCCCTACAGCCGCACTGCTAAGAGTCTGGCATAATATGATTTCACCAGTAGACGTTGCCACCTTCTTGCCTTTGCGTCCTGTCCCGATTTAGCTGCTTGAAATATCCTCTTTTGGAGCTTGAAAACTTTTCTCTGGACTTTCGCCCATGGAATATGTTTCCATACAAACGCACGTCTTGATTGGTCTTGATTTCTCAAATCCTTTCTTTAAACTCGCTTTCGTCATAGTAACTCCTACTAGACTCTATTCTTTACAATCAAACCGTGACCCGTCTGCATATCCTTATCATTACAATAAGGCGTTGGCTTTTGGTCACATCTCACCCCCTCAAAGGCATTCGCTTACATTTGTCACTTCTAACTATCTCGACCAGATTGTTAGAGCCTTAGAGGGATTACAACGTTCCGTTTATATGGGCATTCCATCTTTAGATTTGTCCTATCCACCGGGGTACTTTTAAAGGTCTGTGTAGGTGCAACATGAAATACCCTACTTTTTCCCTTGTTCTTTTGAACGCAGCGTATCAACCTGTTTCGCTGCTTAATAATGACGATGGTTCAAGCCGGACATTCGGTTTCCCTAATCATGGATGGTTGGCAGTGGTCGCATCTGGTAGTAGGTTATACTTCACGCCTTCCGTTCCCCGCTTCAATCCTGGGGTTATGATTCCCAAAACTGGGGGTGGCTATCGCCGTTACCCTCATCTCCATTCCATTCATTCCTGTTCGGTTTCCCGATTTCTTTCCAGTTCGGTTTTCCGTCCCTTCAATTATTAAGAAATGTTAATAATTATTACGGAGTGTGTTGACCTTGGGTTCCCTGCCTTATCTGTATATTTCTATACAAATGTTGGGACATATAAACAGTTATAGGGATGGTCAGGAGTGCATCCTTGTATTCAGCCGAGGGGCTGAAGTCCCTACCAGACGGTTATTTCAGCATTGCAGCCTATTTACGTCTGAACGTCTCGCACCTATCAATTATTCATTATCATCTTAATTAGTCCGATGCCCAGATATTTAAATGGGCAATAGCCAGATTTTTCCCGGTTAAATATTAGGGGTCGAGATAGACCTCACGGTCTACCCCTCCCATTCAGAACCGTACTTGAGACTTTCACCTCATACGGCTCCTAGTTTGACCGTCTCCTTGTTAAGAGTACAGCAACGTCTCTTTCATCAAGAGCTGTTTTATCATCGTGACAATGGCGATGTAGTAATTGAAGATTCTTGTATTCATCCTTTCCGCCTTGGCTTCTAGGTACAATGTGGTCTACTTCTATTAAGTCTGATGGGGTAAAGAATTGCCCGCACCAGGTACATCTACCTTTTGGTTTTTTGAGTAGTTTTGCTACCCTAATTGGCGTGTCGATTGCTTGTCCTTTCCTGGTTGCCCAGTAAGTCCAGTTTCCGTCGTATGGTGTTGCGTCGGGGAGTATTAGGGTATGTCTGATAATTGGAGTCCAATTGTGATTGAACAGATGTAACCCATCTTTGGTTTGGAACAGCCAATTTTCGTGTCTTTCTTTCCCATTGCTAAGTTTAATTGTTCCATGTCTGAAATATTTACTTAGCTTTTCGTGACTTGCCTTTCCGCATCTTGATACTGTCCATGCCCGTAACATTTGCCAGATTATGAAGTCTAGCTTATTGAAGGTCTCTGTTGAGACTACCGCTGAGTAATAGTTTGCCCATCCTCTTATAATTGGGTTTAGTCTACTTATCAGGGCTGATTGGGGTGCTGTCTTATGTTGTTTAATTACACCCTTAATCACTTCAGTGTGGGCTTTGACTGCTTTTTGGCTGGGTTTGATATGGGTTTTGTGACCGATTAATCGTCTTGCCATTCCCCCCGTTTTCCCAGATTTATATTTTCCTATCGGATATTGCCTGATATTGAATCCTAGAAATTCAAACCCAGGTTCTTCGGTCTTGCCACCATACTCAATAGTTTTGAGTGTATGACAGATTCGAGTCTTTTCAGGTTTTATTTCTAGTCCTACAGGTTTTAGCCATTCAGAAATAGCAGTTTGGCACTGTTCAATGATTCCTAGGTCTTTGGAGATGACCACAAAATCATCGGCATATCTTATAAGGTTCACCTGGGTGGCTGTACCTTTGTTTGGATACATTCCTTTAACTAGCCTTTCCATTCCCAACAGTGCGATGTTGGCGAGTATTGGACTTATTACCCCTCCTTGAGGTGTTCCTGTTTCTGTATCCTCAAATACGCCGTTATCCAGCACCCCCGATTTGAGCCATTGTTTTAGGTCTCTCTTTAGGCTGCTTGAACAATGAATTTTGGACAGTAGGTATTCATGGTTCACGGTAAGAGCATTTTGCTATATCCGCGTCAAGAACATAGTATTGTCCTTGATTTATGGCAATATAAATTCTGCTAATTGCGTCTTGGGCTGACCGTCCAGGACGGAACCCATAGCTCGTGCCTTCAAATCTCGATTCCCATTCAGGTTCGAGAGCCGATTTAACCAAGGCTTGCCTTGCTCTATCTTGGATTGTGGGTATTCCTAGCGGGCGTTTTTCATTTTTACCAGGTTTTGGAATCCAAACCCGTCGCAGTGGTTTTGCTTTGAGGTTTCCCTTAATGTTCTTGACCAGTTCAAACCTTTGTCTTGGAGAGATTACTCTTACTCCATCAACACCGGCTGTTTTCTTGCCTTGACCCGCTTGGGGGGCGGGTTTATTAAGCTGACTGTTGGGAAGCATGGCTGACCGTGGAACCCGCCCCTACAGCCGCACTGCTAGGAGCCGGGCATAATATGATTTCACCAATAGACGTTGCCACCTTCTAGCTTTTGCATCTTGTCCCGATTTAGCTGCTTGAAATATACTCTTTTGGAGCTTGAATATTTTCCGTTGAACCTTAGTCCATGGGATTGTCTTCCATGCGTTGTTCGTAGTCTTGATTGGTTTTGGTTTTCCAAACCCTTTCTTTGAACTCGCTATCGCCATATGTACACCTACTAGATTCTATTTCTTTACAATCAAACCGTGACCTGTTAGCATATCCCTACCATTACAGCAGGGCGTTGGCTTCTGGTCACATCTCACATCCTCTAGGACTTGCGGTTACACTTATCCCTACTGATATCTCGACCAGATAATCAGAGTCCAGGAGGACTTAAAACGTTCCGTTTATATGGGCATTCCATCTTTAGATTTGTCCTATCCACCGGGGTACTTTTAAAGGTCTGTATAGGTAGTAAATACAAAACTCCTACTTTTCCCCTTACCCTTTTGGGCGCAGCGTATCAAACCTATTTCGCTACTTACTTCTTACGATGGTTCAAGCCGAACATTCGGTTTCCCTAATCATGGATGGTTGGCAGTGGTCTCACTTCTGATGTTAGGTTACATCTCGGAGCCTTCCGTTCCCCGCTTCAATCCTGGGGTTGTGATTCCCAAAACTGGGGGTGGCTATCGCCGTTACCCTAATTTCCTAACTTTTACTTATCCATTTCTGGGCTTCCTATAAGGAATTTGTATGGGTTAGTTCGTTTTGACCTTGGGTTCCCTGCCTTGTTTGGTATATCTCTATACCGAACGTTGGGACATATAAACAGTTATGAGGATGGTCAGGAGTGCGTTCCTTATATTCACCCAAGGGGTTGAAGTCCCTACCAGGCGGTTATTTCAGGTATTTCAACCCTATGCGCGTGCCTGAACGTTTCGCACGTATTTGTCAAGTATCATAGTCAATCAAAAGAAGTTGGTCAATTTTCGGGCCATCGTAGCTGGCTTCTGGGTTGGTGAACAAAATTAGCGACGCATTCCCCCACCTGTTCCGAGGTGGGGGTCAAGGAGCGGCGGGGTTTAGTCATCATAGCCCTGGTTCTCAATGTACTACTTGAGGATGGAAAGAGGAGCGCCACCGCTAGAAACGGCGCTAAATTCACGCTTCCAAAAAACACGCTTCCAGTAATAGGGTCGTCATTCTTCAGCGTAACGCTTTCTAATCTCCCTGCTAGTCACCGTTTTAAGGGTGTTACACAACCGGGACACTGACACCTTGGATGTAGTACAATAAGACCATGAGTGCGAGACGTTTAGGAGTCAAATAAGGCTGCAATGCCTGAAATAACCTCCTAGTGGGACTTGCACCCCTTGGTGGAATATAAGGGATTCGCACCCCTGACCATCCCATAACTGTTTATATGTCCCGACGCTTGGAGAAATCTAAGCAAGGCAGGGGACTCAAGGTCATAAACCAACTGAGAAATCAGGGCGTTGAGAGTAACGGCGATAGCCACCCCCAGTTTGAGGAATCACAACCCGTCAGATTGAAGCGGGGAACGGAAGGCGTGAGGGAAACCTATTCCCAATAATCCGACCACTGCCAACCATCCATGACTAAGGAAATCTGAATGTTCCGGCTTGAACCATCGTAATTATTAAGTAGCGAAATAGGTTGATACGCTGCGCTCAAAAGAGCAAGGGGAAAAGTAGGAGTTTTCATTCACTACCTACACAGACCTTTAAAATTACCCCGGTGGACAGGACAAGTCTAAAGATGGAATGCCCGTATAAACGGAACGTTTAAACCCCTCATAGGTTCTCAGCAGGATGTAACTGCACAGTAGTGAAAAGTGTAAGCGTATGCCTTTAAGGGGAAAGGATGTGACTGAAAGCTAATGCCTAACTGTAATGGTTAGGATATGCCCACTAGTCACGGTGTGGATATAGAGACTGCGACAAATAAGAGTGTTTATGACGAGAGCGAGTTTAAAGACTACGATGTTGTATTTAGCTCCAAAAGTTGAAGTCACAAAGCAGGGAGTTGTTGCCCTGTTCCCGATGTCAAAAGGGGTATCCACATCAGGAGCCGTATGAGGTGAAAGTCTCAAGTACGGTTTGGAATTGGAGTTGGGGAGGGTGACCTCCCTTTCGACCATAACGAACAATGAGACTATGAGAACAAAGAAGCCCACCCAAATTATCCGTACTGACAAGTGGACGTTGAACCCAACAGCAGAACAACGTGTTCTGTTTGGCGAGACGGTGAAAGTCTATCGTCGGTTCTGTCGGTACTTGGTAGGCATTGTTTTCACTCACTGGTCAGAGTTAGGGAGTTTGCCTGGAAATAATGTGATTTCTGCTGTTGAACGACTCATTCATCGAACAGGGAAAAACCCTCATCCCAAGTACGGGCTGATTGATATAACGTTCCACAAATTCCCTAGCTACTATCGCCGTGCTGCCATCATGTTGGCAGTAGGACAAGTTAGTAGCTATATGACTCGGTATCGGGAATGGCAAAGTGGGATGTCTCGGAAGCGCAAAGATGCTAAACCGCCTCAACTCCAGGCAAAAACCGGCTGTTATCCAACGCTCTATAAGGGCGGATGCTATAAGCTACATGGCTATGAGCAGATTGAAATCAAGGTGTTTACGGGATCTGACTGGGTTTGGACAACAGTTCAAATCACGGGACTATGTAACCGCCATGAGATCCCGGACAATAAGCTATTGTCGCCCTCGTTGATTTTCGACGCTCAAACCTGTTATCTATCAGTTCCGTTTCACTGTATGCCAGCGAAGCGGATAGCTGATCAGAATGTAGTCGCGGTTGACTTAGGTATCAACACTACAGCAACTGTGACAGTCGTTACCTTCGACGGTACTGTAATCCATCGTGAATTCATTCACCATGGAAGAGACATAGACCGTCGAGATAAACGGCTCAAGTCCGTTTCTAAGCGGGCATCCAAGACGATGGGCAAGGGGGGAAAGCTCCACAAGGGATTCTGCTCCAACACTTATCGAAAATGCCAGAACATCAACAACCAGATTAGCCACATTGTGTCTAAGCGGATTGTGCAGATAGCGACTAAGTTCAATGCCGCTGCTATTGTCTTTGAGAACCTGAAAGGTTGGAGGGCAAAAGGTGGGCGACGACGCTCCAACCTGCGCCAGCGCTTCCATGGGTGGCTCAAAGCCAAGATCCGGGACTACACAGAGATGAAGTGGCAGGAGTTAGGTGGCGAAGTGATTGATGTTGTTGCCGCCTATACCTCTAAACTGGCTTACGATGGTTCTGGTATTGTTAAGCGCGATGCAAAAAACTACGCGCTGGCAACATTGGCCTCGGGTAAGCGCTATAACTGCGATCTCAATGCTTCTCAGAATATAGCGGCTAGAGGTATTCTTCAGCTCACTCGCCGAAAGGACAGTGAGGACCTATCCAGCCAACGTTCTGGACGCTCGCCCCGAAGCTGGGCTTGCCTGTGTGATCTTTGGACTCTGGATAGTTCAAGATTAGCATAGGACACTCCCACCTGGCTACGCCAGGTGGGAGAGCTTCATGCCGTACTAAGCAAAGCAGTAGCCCTGAATGGAAACGGGACTAATCCTGACGCTAACCCTACGGGGAGAGGGCGGGGCTTCTCGGCCGTTAAATTCAAAAAAGTTCAAATTGTAATGCGCGGAAATGGTGGTCGATGAAACTGTTAATCAGCAATGATGATGGGGTTTTTGCCCTGGGTATTCGTTCCCTAGCTAATAGTTTAGGGGAAGCGGGACATGATGTTACTGTTGTCTGTCCCGATCGCGAACGTTCAGCCACTGGTCACGGATTGACCCTACATCAGCCCATTCGTGCGGAAGAGTGTTCATCAGTCTTTCACCCCACTGTAACCGCCTGGTCTTGTTCAGGAACCCCGGCTGATTGCGTAAAATTGGGGTTGTTTGCTTTACTTGACAGTATGCCAGATATGGTTTTGTCAGGTATCAACCACGGCCCCAACCTAGGAACGGATATCCTGTATTCGGGAACGGTATCAGCCGCCATGGAAGGCTTGATTGAGGGTATCCCTAGTATTGCATTTAGTCTAGCGAGTTATTCGTCTGTTGAATTTGATGTAGCGGCCGGTTTTGCGACCACCCTGGTTAACGCTTTAGAAAATCAGGGATTGTCGGAAGCATTTTTGCTTAATGTTAATATTCCTGCTGTTGGGGAACATGAAATTTCGGGAGTGGCGATCGCCCGCCAAGGTATTCGGCGCTATGTGGATATTTTTGAGAAACGGGTCGATCCGCGTGGCAAAACCTACTACTGGCTTGCCGGAGAACTCCTCGAAGATGTGGAAGAAGTTATCGACCATCAAAATTTAGATGATGCACCCACAGATGTGAGTGCCGTCCGCAGTAACTATATTACCATTACCCCCCTTCAGTACAACCTTACCCAATTTAAAGCCTTAGAACCCCTTGCGGATTTGGTGGCCGCCGTGAGAAACTGGAGACAGCAGACCTAGTTAAATCGGGGTGAAATACCCCTGCCTCAAGGTAGTAGGTTAGGGTACTTCACGAATTCTGTAGGCAGGGTAGGGGCGGGTTCTACAGTCAGTCATCATTCTCACCCGCCCTATTACTGAACCCGCCCCGGGTAGGGTACGTTGCATCGATCAACTTTCGGGAAAACTAGCCAAAGAGCGTATTGGCAACGCACGGGGAAGAGACGATGTTAGCCTGTAGACAGAGTGCTGCCGACAGTTCTGTATCAAGCAGGTTCGGAAGCGCCAACTGCCCCTAGTAGCAGTTATCGGAGATAGAAAAGTCTAGTTGTGGGTTACTTTGCGTAAGTCTTATGTAACGGTAGACTAGAATAGTAGATAGAATGTTAATCATAGCAAGTCGGAGCATGGGGGTTGGTTAAAGCCCAAGGGTTGACACCCCCTGGTGATAAGTTCGTTCACTCACACACAGTCATCTATGAATGCTGATACTTTTAACTCTCATTCAGTTAATTGTCCCATTTGCCACCACACTAGCGTTTTGCCTTCAGTAGGGGTGTTTGGCGGACTGTTTACCTGTCCTAACTGCCATACTCATCTGGTAATTAGCAACAGTGGTCATTATGTGCGAGATCCTTTTTCTTGGCAACATTGGGCGATCGGTAGAATGCTAAGGCGACAGAGTCATCCGTTGGCTAGAATTGGTCGTGATGTTTGTTCAACTAAACCGTTTCCCTTAGTGGCGATCGTTAGTAGTCTGCTACTGTTAAGTTTGGCAGTGGTAGCAACCGATCGCCTAAATTATCACAACCAAATGCTTGACCCTAGTATTACGGAATTGGAACAAGATGCAGCCGATTACCCTTTTCCCTAAACTGGCTTTAATCCTTTGATGGGTTTGGGACTTTCAGAAGGCATAATTAGAGTCCACCCTTCTACAGTCCCCAAAACTCTGGTATCTGGTAGTTGCAGGTTATTGAGGGTTTGCTGATCAACCAGAAAATAGGCTGAGGGTGAATTGTGCCAGTAATGCTGTAGGCTGTCGTTTACTAGAGGCTGTATTCGCCTGGCGCTATAAAAATCTAGGGAAGGTCGCGAGTGGGGGTAAGATGTGTAAATCTTTGCCTCTGCGGGAGTATGTTGTTGGATGAGACTAGCAACGGGTTTGACGGGGTAGGACTCGCCCAATTCCCAAACCCAGTGATGTGAGGAAACAAATAGCAGCAGGGATAGGTACATCCCCCAGCAGAGAATGACTAAAAATTGCCGATCGCATTCGACTAATAATAGGGTGCTAACAGCCATGGTTAATGCTACGGAAGCAAAGGTTAACTGAAGGTTAATGTCTAAAGATTGACTATCAGTTAGGGTTAGCATTCCCCCTAAATATAGGCCTCCTAGCCAAGCTACAAAGGCTAAGAGACTAAATATAGGCCATAGGCTATCGGGACGGGGACAGGGATAATCTGGGGTTAACAATTGGTCTGGGGGGACGCTGGGGGAAGGCTTTGTTTTTCGCCATCTACCAATTTGATGATCTCCTTCTTCCCAAACTAGGGCTAGATAACTTCCTACTGCTAGGGCGAAGGCTGGATAAATGGGCATAATATACCAGGGGAGTTTGGTATTCATCGCAGATACGGCGATTAGATAAACTCCTGTCCACACTAATGTTAACCGCGCCCAACTTAAATTGCGATCGCGCCAAGCTAATCTTAATCCTCCTAACCAGAATAATAGCCAGGGGGCGCTAAATTTAATGATTTCCAGCAAATAATACCAGGGGGGTCCTTTGTGGTTTTCTACGGACTCCCAAATTCTAACTAGGGACTGATCTACTAGGTTGGCGATTATGAAGTCAAAGCCATAATATTGCCATTGGGAAGCATACCAAAACGCTACGGGTACTAAGCCTAGCCCTAAGCCCCACCACAGG
Organism: Arthrospira sp. PCC 9108; assembly: GCA_016745315.1. Classification (GTDB taxonomy): domain Bacteria; phylum Cyanobacteriota; class Cyanobacteriia; order Cyanobacteriales; family Microcoleaceae; genus Limnospira; species Limnospira platensis. Next base: position 5,519,087 of record CP066886.1, on the reverse strand, counting down.
AATTTTGAGGTCAACAGTCGGGGGGTATCCCACAGCAAAAATCCGAAGGCGATCGCTCCTAATAATACCCCTAATAGCACTCCTTTGGTGAGACACAATAACCCAAATGCTAACCCAGACCCCAAGGCGTAGCGCAAATCTCGCCGCGCACGCAATACGCAGACCATCATTAGGACTAGAAAAAATAATACCGCCCCATCTAACATGGCTAAACGGCCATGACGGACTATTGGAATTAGGGTTAAATAAACTAAGGCTGAAAAAATCGCCTGGCTGCGACGGTGGAAAATTTCCCGCCCTAAACTGTATAATAAGGGTACGGATGTGGCTGTTAAGAAGGCTCCTGGTAGACGGGCTGTCCATTCGTTTACACCCCCTATCTGGTAAAATAGGGCGATGAACCAATGAATTAGGGGGGGTTTGTTTAAGTAAGGGTCTCCGTTTAGGGTCGGGTGTAACCAGTTAGCATCCCCTGTGATTAACTCCCGCGCTACTTGGGCGACAATTCCTTCGTCCCAGTCTCGGAGGGCAACTCCGCCTAAATCTATGGTAAATAATAGTAAGGCGGCGAGCCATAATCCCCATCCCCATAGGCGATCGGCTTTTTGGTAGGTAGTGAATATTGGGCTTTTTGGTGTTCGGTGTGCGGAAATTCGACGAAACATAGTCCCCCATGCGATCGCTCAGTTTGACGGTATTTGTAGAGTTCTTGCTAGTTGGAAATCTTCCTTAACTAGGTAAGTTGGTGCTAATTTTAACACAGGAACTCAGATATTTGCTCTCCTGGCTGATTCTATCTGATTGGGGAGGCGGCGGGGGGCGATCGCTTGATTAATATATATAGGGTTGAGGAATTGTTGGGAAACTTTCATAGCCGGGAAGAGTCGGGACATGGGTAGTCAGAAAAAAAACCATGGCTTTCAGATGAGAACATTAACTATTGATGATCTCAAAGCCTTTAATGAGTTATTGCGCTATGTGTTTCAAGTTACTAATCATGATTTGCATAAGATTGGTTGGAATGAAGAGGAAATTGAGCGCGAAAAACGACCTATACTAGAGGCTGCTCATGTTTTGGGATGGTTTGATCATGATAAGTTAATCTCCCAAATTGCTATATATCCCATGGAGGTTAATATTCATGGGGTTATTTATAAGATGGGTGGTTTAACTGGGGTGGGAACTTATCCTGAGTATGCACAACATGGTCTGGCTAAGTCTCTGATTATGCAAGGATTACTTGATATGAAAGCTATGGGTCAAACTATTTCTTATTTGTACCCCTATTCTATCCCCTATTATCGAAAAAAGGGTTGGGAAATTATTAATGACCAGATTAAATACACTATTCCTGACCATAAATTACCCCGCATTACTGAGGTTTCTGGTTATGTGCGGCGTGACCAGGCTGAGGGAGATATTATCAAAGCTGTTTATCAAAAATTTGCTGAACAACAGCATGGCGCATTGATTCGTGGTTCCCTAGAATGGCAGGAATATTGGCGGTGGGATCAGGATGATTTGCGTGCTGCTGTATATTATAATCAGAATGATCAACCGGCGGGTTATGTGCTTTATTACATTGCTAATGATATCTTTCAAATTAAGGATATGATTTATATGGATGAAGATGGTCGCCGGGGTCTATGGAACTATATTAGCGCACATCAATCTATGGTGGAAAAGGTTATAGGTTGGCGGTATACTAATGACCCTTTGGCTTTTCTACTGGATGATTCGGAGATTACTGAGGAAATTTCACCTTACTATATGGCGCGCATTATTGATGTGGAAAAGTTCCTCAAGTTCTATCCTTTTCAGCCTCCGGTTAATGCGACTTCTCTCTCTTTCATTGTGCGCGATGATTTGTTGAATGATAATAATGGTGTTTTTACGGTGGAATGGCTGGATGATGGGACGACTAACATTACTCGTAAAAAAAGCTGTCATGAGGCGAGAATGAGTATTCAAACTCTGGTTTCTTTGTTGATGAATTATCGCCGTCCTAGCTATTTCTATAAGGTGGAAAGGTTGCGCGCTGACCCTCAAGTGGTGGATTTGCTGGAAATGATTATCCCTCGTAATGAACCGTTTTTCTCGGATTATTTTTAAGGGGAACTTTATCGGGGTTGATTTTATAGTCAAGTGTATAGGCATAATTCACCCTCCCATCCAATTATAATCAATAAATTTTCAGTTGTCAACCCCCAATTCTGAGAATTTCTGATCAATTGTCATGCTGAGATAGAATGAGATTGAGGATATTTAATTCTGTGGAGGTGAGAAGATAGCGATCGCTAAAAACCTTAGATCGCATTTGTTCAAGACTATAACTTCTAAAGATGACAAAAGGGAATTCTTGATAGCGATCGCCAATAGGTAGGACTTGTTCACATGGATAAAGTACATTAACATATTGACTTAAGATCCGACGGAAACTGTCATTTTCCGTTTCAGGTATTTGGGATTGAAAATAATTGCGGATTTGGTCTCCGACAATAAAGGTAAATAAGGGAATCGCGTAATATTGAAAATCCCAGGAGTTTTGTTGTTCAAGTGTTTGAGTGCGATCGTGGTGTTCTTGGAGTTTATAAATTAAATCGATCGCACCTTTAATACTAGCAGTGAGACTAGGGGGATATTGGGAACTATCACGAATCGCAATCATTTTTTTTAAAAGTTTTTCCTCCTCAGATTGTAAAATTTTAGCCAATCTTATTTGGTAACTTTCTGCTAAATCAGAGCTAATATTAACTAGGATTAAGCTACCACATATATGAGCAAGTTCTGGTGTTTTCAGGTCTAGCAAACCTGTTAAGGGGTCACAATATTTAGCAAACTCAGCATTAAATTCTGGAATAAGTTTTAAATAGGAGATGTTGTCACTCTTGCTGCTAGATTTATAGTCATCACTATTTAGCCAAAACTCACACTGAATCAGCAACTCTTTAAGACCCATATAGACAGCGGTTAAGGTAGTGTTTTGAGGATGTCTTTTAGACTCTTTATATAATTCCTTAATTAAGGTAGATAACTGACCCGTGAAACTTTGACCAGAAGCAGAAACAGATTTTCCTCCAATGGGAATCATCAAAAAGTTACCCCTTCCCACTTGACCATATCCTTGTATTCTGGTCATGATCGCAGTTTTGAGAATAACGAGCAGGTTTAACATACTGATCAGGCTTTCTTGAATGGAGAGATTAGGGTCGCTATCATCTCCGTAGTAAACAGCGCGATCGCATAAGTAAAAAGTCAAAAATTTCTGGTGATCATCAAAAGTCTGCAATTTTCCTTCTTCCCAAAACTGTCCGCGACAGCGATAAATAACTTGGATAATTTCCATTAAGTTAGTTTCCACTTGAAACCGAGGAACTTCCACTAAAATATGAGTAGATTTCGGGAAAGATAAACCCCGACTAGCGGAGGATGTCATAAATACCACCTTAACCTGGTTTTGATATTGATGGATTTCTTGTCTTTCCGTATCGCTGAGGTTAGCGTGAACCTCTAAATAGTCTTGATTTTTGACAAAGGTTTGCTGTTTTTGGATATCTTCAATTAGCCGTTTTAGTCTGATTTTGTCTTGGATATAAACTAAAATCTGACCCGTATTGGGTTCCTGAATTAGTCGATCAATATCGGCGAAAATCTCAGATAATACCGTTTCGGGAAGTTTTTCTTTGGTTTGGGATAGTTGGTCTTGATTAAATTGGACAGATTCAATGAAGGGTTTATAGGTGATGGTCAGACCTTTCGCGGGATAGGAGTTAGCGTTAATAGCGATCGCCGACTTTCTGTTAAATTCAAATTCCTTAGACGAGATAGAATCAAGATCTGGTTGAGATACCCGACGGAAGAAAATTTTATCAGGTTCGGGAGACGTTTCTGATAGGTGTTGTGTAATCACTTCCGAGTCAACAATGGAAGCATCTGCGACAATTACCTTAGTATTGAATCCATATTCAGGATTAGTTAATTCGTATTTTTCAATAATTTTGCGAATCCCGTCTAGAAATTCTACCCCGGTATTATCTCCGGTAATTTCATCAATCATAATAAATATATTTTTGATGCGTTTGGAGAGGGACTGCATTTTTTGACTATCAACTTCATTCTTTTTTTTACTGTAGGCTTTCTGAAAAATTTTCTCGAAGTTTTCTAAGGTATTCTTACCAGTATTAGTCATGCGTAAAGATTGTATACAAGCTGTAGCGACAATAGCGAGAATATGATTATATGAATTATCATTAATTAAATTAGATATGGCTTCACACAGGGTTGATAATACTCCAGGAACCTTATTTTTGGATGGTTTTAGGCGATTATCGGCGAAGCGGTTAACTAATGGAGAACCGTGAGATGAATGCGTATTTTCTATATGGTTAATCGGGAGGAATTTAACTGAGTGAATGTTAAACTCATTTTGATGTTGGGTGGCGAGATAATTAACAGTTAAAGAGGGTGCGTTATTTCGGAGGAGAGCGTAGTTAGTGGTGACACAAAATAGGCGATCGTCGCTAAGATTATCAGTTTCTGAGTTTTTGAATTTTTCGATAATATCTAGGTTGACTTGTTTACGAGGACTGACATAAAAGAATAGAAAACCCTCATCAATATGAGATTTCAAAAAATCCACGATCGCCGTAGTTTTTCCAATTCCAGGATTTCCCGTCAGAAAGATATAAGTATAGTCAGAGTTGAGGGATTTTTGGACAGCTTCCGCGTGGGGTTGTCTCAGGTCTAGGGTACAACTAAAGTCATCAATAATTTCTGTGTGGGGGGGGATGATATTAAGGCGATCGCGACTAATATTAGATAGATTTTCTAGGAAGGATTTACCATTTTTAAAACTTTTGGCGACATTGCGGCGAATTAGATCCATTACCTGTTTTCTAGCTGTGGTAATTTCTGCATCTTTGGATTCATTTTGATAAATATTCGCACAGGTCGCGAGTAAATCCCAATGGTGTGGATTTTGGGGATTTAGGGATAGGTTGCTAAGATTGCGATCGCTATATCCGACTACATTAATCATCGTAGAGTTGTCCGGTTTCACTACTCCGAATTGTTGTAAAAAACCATAAAAGCTATAAGCATAACTAGCAGCTTGAATTAATTTGACGCATTCCTTATCCTGTCGCTTAAATGCGGTAAAGTATCGTTTGAGATCCTCCGAAAATTCCACATCAAGATTTTCGGAGTCTCCCGTATCCAGCCGCAATTTTACGAAAACACTTTTCGATTTCAGATAATTAATCTCTCGTTTGAGTAACCGACGTTGGTTGTCTAGGTTTTTGTCCGTTAAATCAATTAAATCTTCAATAGCTTTTACCGAAAATATTGATAAATCTACCACTAATATTCTCAGCTTATTTCGGTATCTGAGTAACATCAAGGTATCCGCTTTAAAAAACTCACCTTTCCCGCTGTATTTGTCCCAATTTATCTTAGGTTTGGGAGGTGAAAATTCATCTTTTAACTGCGATAACCACTGGTCAATCTGTAGCTGTTTATCTTTGGGATATAGGTTGAGACTGTTATCATCAGAAAAGCTACACTGATTATAAATAATTTCATACTTATGGTGACTTTTATGGTAATCTTTACCCAAGGATTTCAGATATTCCCGAAAAAAGTTTAACCCCGACAACCAACCTTTCTGAATCAAAAATAGTCCCCATTTTTCTAAGTTATTCCTAATGGCTTCTTCGTCGGTTATGTTTTCATCTTTGATGATTTTTCGTAGCATTTCAGGAAATCGCAATTTTTGCAAATCCCGACTATACAAATCACCAAAATTATGGCTAATTTCAGCTTCGGATATGGCTGATAAAATCCCAATATTGAAACCTACCTCAAATAATCTTCCGAAATTTTCTGCGACTTTCATCTGTCAACCTCAATCAATCATTATGGTGATAATTCAACTTATTGATAAATCCGGTTATTGGTGGAGTCCGATTTAGGTCACCGTTGATTCTGGGGATACAAAATCGAGTTAACCTCACTCAAAAAAGCCAAACTATTAAAATCGGTTTTTCCATTCATGTGCTTAAAAAGACATTTTTTGCGTAAAGATTCATCACCAATAACGCGATCGTAGGGATCGAGTTTAATCTGGATATTCTTTCCAACTAATTTTTTTTCAAACCTGTAAAAGTGGAAAAAAGTCAAATATTGCAGAATGTCTTGTTTCAGAAAGTTATCATGAATCAATCCCTCGCGAATATGCTGATCGTCCAGGACTCCTTGATAGATATTTAATAAAGTTGCGTAGGACATCACCCCATTATAAAAGCGATCATCTTCGTTTTTGGTTTTCACAGACACACCATTAAATAGGTTAAAAAATACCACCACGTTTTTACTAGGGTCTTCTACCAAGTTTAATAAGTTAGCAGTATCCTTGAGGCTATAGGAATCCTGGTATAAGGTTTTCTTTTTTCTGACATAATACTTATTAAAGAAAATCGGATATATTTTAATATCTGGTAATCCTGATTGGAGAGATTGAATTAAAGTGGGTGACATAAAATAAAACTCATCTTCATCATTGTCCTCTACTTGGGTGAGGTGTAAATTATCAGTAAATGGCGCTTTGGCTATATACAAAAAGTGACGATATTCTAATCCTGATTGATGGTAAAGATCATATATTAAATCAATTAAAATTGAGGGTTCTGTATATAAATTCCGAGAGAGATAATTTCCCGAAAAGGTTTTTAATAACTGTACGACAATTTGATTATCTGACTGCTTCTTAATTCCGATCGCTTCACCAAATATAGTAGAAATCCGGTCTTGGCGATCGCCTTTAAATAAACCATCACTTTCAGCACTAGAAACCACAATTAAAGCCAATTTATCCAGGGAGAAACTGCGACTATCAGCAGATTGATCTAGGCTAAACTTGCGCGGTAATACCGAATACAACGAACCCAAAGCATTTCCTTTAGCCAACTTGTCGGTCAGTTTTTTAATCCTAAAACCTTGAGAATTGGCGCGATATTTATTATTCAATAAATGACTAATCACTTTCGATAAATTAGCCATAAATTTCTCCGCTTCAAAAGGTTTATCTTCGCTTCCTTCATGAAGTCTAAAAATTGGCAAAAACACCTGTTTCCAATCTTCCAGAATTATCCGCAAACTGATATTAATCAGCAGAGCCATGGTAAACTGATAAATAAAACTCTGTACCGAATTATAATGACCCTGATTTAAGCATTTTTGATCGTAGGGAAAAATAATTCCTGGAATATTAATAAAAATTTCTCCTGTTTTTTGGCGAATTGGGTCACTTTTAGGAAGGAAGAAAACCGGAAGACATTTTTGGATTTTATCAATCCCATGATAGTCGATGGTAAATTCCTGATTTTCTGATGTCTGATAATAGCGGATATCTTCGATTTTCAGATTACCCGGAAGTTGACAAAATATTCCCGTGTCGGGACTAGAATCGCCAATAGTAATGTACTGAAGACACTCTTTGGTATTCCTTTCTACTACCTGATTAAAAAACAAACCATTGCTAATTTTCTCAATATCTGATTCTAATATTCCCTTATAGATACCAATTTTAACCGGAAAATTTTGGGGTGCTAAAATAGCGGATTGTTTAATAAAAGCATGAAGCAGCAATTTGAGGTTCTCAATTTTTTTGATAACGTTGTATTGGTTAAATACTTGAATTATACCTCTCAAACACTTAGACTTTTCATCTTCATCTGTTCCCTGAAAAATCGGCAAAAAATGAGTCTCAAAACTTTCGCGAACATTATAAGTTAGTTCCGATTGTGGATCATAATCTTCTTGGTCAGGATTACTGCGAGTCGCAAACGCAAAATAGTAAATAAAAGCGATTTTTAAGACCTTTTTATAATACTGAGATTCCTGAGAAAATTCTTCTTGCTCAGGATTAATCATCTCAATATAATAGTCGAATGCTGGTTTACCTCCCCTAGCTTGAACCGGGTTGTTAAATTTAAGTTTTAAGCCAAAAGTAAAGGTTCTCTCGCTTCCGTCTGGACTGGTGGTTTCCCCTAAACTCTCGCTAATTATCGGAATAATGGGGAGAGAGTCAAACACCTCTGACCGGGAAAACCAATCCCGATAATTAATGGTTTCTCCACCATAACTAACTCGATAATCTCCATCCTGTTTGTCATGGTCATAAATATAAGCCACCATATCTTTTAGTCGCCGAATTAAATCCTGTAAATAAACTAAATCGCGATTATTATTAGTGGCTAAATTGGCGGCTAAATATTCTAAATAGCAGATTTTAGCGTGTTTTTTGAGTTTCCCTAGGGATTCGCTATCGACTACTTTCTGTAATTTATAAAAATCAGAAGATTTATCATTAGTTAAATTATCTAGGATTTCCAGAGTATCTTCTACATCCTCGCTGGATTCTTGGTCCAGTTTTTCCTCAATATAGTTACGGAGTCCCTGTTTTAAATCTTGGGTAAATTGATTGATGTTTCTTACGGAAATTGTCAGTTTATGAAACTTGAGGATAGAATGACTACCCACATTCTCATTAACCCGTGTTTCTAACTCTGAAGTTTTGACGTTTTGGATAGCAGGAAAATTATAATATAAATCGAATTTCTGATTGTTGATTTGCTGTAAAGTTCGGATAAAGCTATGAGTTAAAGAGTTGATATCTGGGTGATTATTATCTCTGGCTAATTCCTGTAACTTGTCTTTTAATAAATCCCGAATTTGTCTGATTTGTTGGTTAAATATATTTTGAGTATTACTATTAAAATTAACTGTGGCTGATTTGATGATACCCTTGGAACTAATGGGGTTAGCAATATTTTGTTTAATTAGTTGCTCAGTAATAGTCTCTAGGTCGATAATCAGATGATTTTTATTTTGGGAAATTTTGAATGGTTGTTGTTGGGTAATTTGCTGGATAATTTTATTTAATATATCGCTGTAGTCTACGGGTTCTAAGTTGCTGTCAGCTATTCCTAAAATGTTCATGTTGACTCCTGATGATAAATAATAGCAGCGATCGCCTTAGTAATTATCGGGGTGATTAAATAGGTGATGACTGAGGCTTGCCTTCACCTATATTGATGTGTGATAATAGACTAGAATGCTTGAATCCACTCTTTCACGTTGTACTCAGTCCAGATCCCATTTTTCCAGTAGGGGTCAGCTTCCACCAAGCCGCGAACGATCGCCTCTGATTCAGCCTCATAAATCCCCAAAACCTGAGTTAGATCTTTGGTGGGTCCAATAGTAATTAAAACCCCCGATTCTTTTTGTTCCTTTAAACCCTGTAAATGTTCTGGTCGGTAGGGTTCCCGTTTCGCCAAAACGTCTTCACAGTAGCTACCCAACATGATATATTTTGCCATAACCTTCTCAATGTCGTCAACTAATCACCACCATAGATATTATCACATTATACCAGAGCCATGGTAATAGGTGTCTATGTGATTTTGAGGAAATTCTCAGAAGTGGGTGGTTATCGACAAGAGGAGTCAACCTCCCCCCAAGAAGGGAAGGAGGGGGGATAAAGGGAGACTAACTAACTTCTCAAACTGACCTGAAACTCCTTAACCAAAGCATCCCTAATTTTTTGCTGTAAGGGTTCTATGTCCTCATCAGTAAGGGTGCGATCGCCAACCCGATAAACCAAACGAAAAGCCAAACTTCGCTGATTTTCGGGAACATTTTTGCCACGGTATTCGTCGAATAAATCCACCGATTCCAGGATTTTACCACCATTTTTAATCATGGTTTTTTGCAAATCAGCCACCGACACCGAATCCGCCACAAAAAAGGCCAGGTCGCGGTCACTAGCGGGGAAAGTAGAATAGGACTGAAAAGGTCGCTTTAAGTAATCCTTAGCCGTAATAGCAGCCGTGAGTACCGGGAGACGAAACTCGAATAAATAGACAGCTTCAGGAAGTTCTTTTTGCCGTTGAATTTGGGGGTGTAGTTGACCAAAAATTCCCAGCCGATCGCCATTTAACCATAACGTAGCCGTCCGTCCAGGATGAAGCATTTTTACATCAGATTCTTGGCGATATTCCACAGACAAAGACAACCGCTCCCACACGGATTCTAACACACCTTTAGCCTCAAACCAACTCATGGGATTATCCTTGCCACTGTTGACCCAACGACCCTGAGACGGGTCGCCACCAATCACCCCAGCGATCGCATCTTCTTCCTGGTAAACTTCTCCATCACGCCGAAAAATCCGGCCAATTTCCAACCCATTTAACGGACCGTTACCATTTTCCAGGTTAAACACAAAAGCATCAATTAACCCAGATAACATCTCAGTTCGTAAAGCCGAATACTCCACGAACAGAGGATTAGCAATTACCACCTGATTATCCCCTTGTTGTTTAACTAGGGAATAGTGCATCAACTCAGTCAAACCAGCAGCGCGAAAAGCCGATCGCAAGTCTCTTTTAGCCGCTTCTTCTGGTGGTAAATAACCGGGGACACTCTGAGTCGGAAGAGTATCAGAAAAGCGGTCATATCCATATAATCGCGCCACCTCTTCAATCAGGTCAATTTCCCTTTCTAAGTCCCGTTGACGATAGGGGGGAACTGTCACCGTCCAGACTACCGATTCCCCCTCTTGGCGGCTAGTACCACATCCCAAAGCAGTTAAAATACTTTCAACCTCTGGGGGTTGTAAATAGGACTCCACCTCCGTATCTTCTCCCCGCTTGAGGGGTCCTAAAATAGCATTAAGGCGATCGAGACTCAGGGAAACTTCCTGAGTCATCCGCATTTGGGTAGCACCGCTGGCGGATTTCTGAACCGTAGCAGTTCCCCCAGCTAGTTCCGAGATTAATAATATAGCACGACGGCAAGCCAGAGCCAGTTCAGCTTGATTTATGCCGCGTTCATAACGGGTAGACGATTCCGTGCGGATACCCTGAACACGCGCCGATCGCCTAATAGCCACCGGAGAAAACACCGCCGCCTCTAGGATTAAATTAGTCGTCCCCTCGTGAACTTCCGTATCCTCGCCTCCCATAACCCCCGCTAAAGCAACCGGTTGATCATTAGCGGTAATCACCAGATTTTGGTCTTGTAGCTGGCGGGTTTGACCATCAAGAGTTTTGAGAGACTCAGAAGCCTTAGCAAAACGCACCCCGATAGTCAGGTTTTGAGATCCAGTCAGGTTAGTGAGCCGATCGCGATCGAAAGCGTGGAGAGGCTGCCCCCATTCTAGTAAAATGTAGTTGGTGACATCGACGACATTGTTAATGGGACGAATTCCCGCCGCCTGTAGCCGTCGTTTTAGCCAATCAGGAGAGGGGGCAATTTTTACATTGGCGATCGCACCTCCGATATAGGTAGGACAGGCTTGGGATTCCATAATGTCAATTTCCAACCCACCTGCTGGGTCTTGGTCGCCAATTAATACCCCCGCCGCGTCAGGAATTTTCAAACTCCCGCCAGTCAAAGCCGCCACTTCTCTAGCAATTCCTACCATACTCAACCCGTCCGCGCGATTAGCGGTAGCTGTGACATCCAGGATCACGTCATCGAGTCCGATTAGGGGTCGGACATCACTTCCCAGCACAGGGTTGTCTAAATCAAAGCTATGGATACCTGGTGATTCTTTTTCTAAACCCAATTCTGATAGGGAACAAATCATTCCCATAGAGGGGACACCCCGCAGCTTAGTTTTTTTTAGCTTCAGGTCAATGGCGGGGAGATAAGTCCCAATGGTCGCTACAGCCACAATCATATCTGCTGCTGCATTAGGGGCCCCACAAACGATATTTAGGCGATCGCTTTGTCCTATGTCTACCTGACAGACTCGCAGTTTATCCGCATTAGGGTGGGGTGCAATTTCCGCGATTTTCCCTAATACCACACCATCGGCCCAAGTGCGGCGATCTTCGATATCTTCTACTTCAAATCCCGCTACCGTCAGGGTTTCCGCTAATTGTTCGGGACTGATACTGATGTCTACCAGTTCTCGTAACCAGTTTAATGAGATCCGCATATCACTTCAATTTTTTTGTCCGATTCTCCATTCTAAGGAGTCAACTAGCCTAGTGGCGAAACTTTTTTCTGGAGACCTGTTAGCCGATGATGGTAGCAATTACTGGATTTTGGGGTTGCGATCGTTGATAATAGTGTTTGATTCCCGTGGTTACAGGTTCCCGTAGAAAGTTAGGCAATAATGGGTATACATAGAGTTCCCTGTGCCTTGCTATATACATAGCTACTTACACGAATTCGCGGTCTGACGTTAATCTTAAATTGAGTTATCTCCAACCGCCATGAGTTACTGTACCAATCCCAGTTGTCCTAATCCCGAAAACCCTAACGAGGCTGTCAAGTGTCAGGCTTGTGGTTCCCGGCTACGGCTACGAAATCGCTACCTAGTCGTTAAACCCATTGGTAAGGGGGGTTTTGGGGCCACATTTCTAGCGCGGGATTTATCCCTTCCCGGCTATCCTGCTTGTGTAGTTAAGCAATTGCGACCTTCTGCCACTTCTAAAAAAGTCCTGGAAATGGCACAACAGCTTTTTCAGCGGGAGGCGAAAACTCTGGGGAAAATTGGTGATCATCCCCAAATTCCCCGTCTTTTAGATTACTTTGTCGGGAAAAAACAGTTTTATTTAGTCCAAGAATTTGTTGATGGTTTGACCCTCAAACAAGAAGTTAGAGCCAATGGACCTTATACCGAAGCACAAACTCAGGAGTTTCTGCGGGATATTTTACCACTACTCGATTATATCCATTCTCAAGAGGTCATTCACCGGGATATTAAACCCGCTAATATCATTCGTCGCCGTCAGGATAATCGTTTAGTTCTCATTGATTTTGGCGCGGTTAAGGATAAAGTAAATCAAGCCACCATGATGGGAACTGGAGAAACCGCTTTTACTAATTTTGCCATTGGAACTTCGGGATTTGCTCCCATGGAACAGATGTCTTTACGACCTGTTTATGCTAGTGATATTTATGCGGTGGGAATGACTTGTATTTATTTACTGACCGGGAAATCTCCCAGCGCTTTGGAACATAACCCCACCACCGGGGAAGTTCACTGGCGAGAACATACCCATGTCAGTGATGCTTTTGGTTTGGTCTTAGAAAGAATGTTGGCGGTGTCCGTTTATCAGCGTTACCAGTCCGCCAAAGATGTTTTATATGCTCTTGATCATCAGGATGATGCAGAAGATGATTTATCTGCTAATATGTCCGTTCAGCCTATAGTTACAGAATTCACACCTGAACCCAAACCAGAACCACCCGAAGAACAAACTATTTATAACGATGATAAAACCTCCATAATGATGACTGCTCCCCAAAGGGAAGTGAAATTGATTCGGGAACGCCGAGAACGCAAAAAACGACAGGAAATGACTGAAATCTCTACCCCTAAACGACCTGTCCGGGGGGATTAAGTGCTACTCGGGGAGCTCCCGTAACTGCGATTCATAGTGATGGCTTATCTCAGAAAACCGTAACTTCTACTTCCCATAATTGGAATGAAAATAATTTCCGTAGTGCTTTTAGTCAGGGACACCGAGATTTTGGCGATTGTGAATTGAGTGGCTTAAATTTGTCCGGGGGAAAATGGAGAGGTGCTAATTTCTATCAGGCGCGACTTAGTAATATTAATTTTCAAAATGCTGACTTGAGAGATGCTAATTTTGGCCGCGCACGATTGACTCAGGCTAAACTCAAAAATGCTAATCTGGAAAATGCCTATCTGAGTACCGCTAATCTGGAAAAGGCGGATTTGAGAGGTGCTAATTTGCAGGGTGCATATTTGACTCGCGCTAATTTGCGAGGTGCTAATTTATGCGGTGCTAATCTTAGAGGTTGTATGGTGGGGGATGAACAGTTGGCTTTAGCACGCACTAACTGGCGGACTATTTTGCCTAATGGAAAACGCAAATTTTGCTTTTGGTAAAAGTGGCTATTTATTGCGGTCGATAGGGGTCTGTGGGTTTGGTTTCACCAATTAATGCGGGGTCGGAATTTATGCAGCCTGGTTTTTTCACAAACTGACACACCCGCGCCCATAATCTGGCTCTGGTTCCGGGCGCTCCTACTGAGAATAAAACACGATCGCCTCCGGGTGCTTTCACAATTTTTACGCCACAAATTGGGCAGACCTGGGATGGTTCGTTAGTCATCTTATCTAACCATATCTTTTGGGTCAAGCCAGCACATTATATCACAATCGGAGCAATTTGGCAAGCCCCTTTTACCAAATCAACCCGGTTGCTTATTGGTCAAAATGCCGGGGTATTTCCGATTTATTTGACTCTGTAGCCAGCCTAACCACTGATTGAGATGTTTATAAATATTCACCAGACCTCTGAGATGGGAATATTCAGATCGTCCATAGAGGAAATCATATAGACTCATTTGATAGTTGTCCTGAATGGCTAAATCTAGCCACAGACTATGAAAAGGTGAGTTATGGTGGTAGTCGGGAATGGATTGTTGATAATAGGGAAAGGCGGTCAGACAGGTATTAAAAAAGTTCTTTCTCCCTCGATGCTTTAAATAGCTTAATCGGGGTTTAAATAATCTCGGATTTGCTAAGACTTGATGAATGGTATCTGCTAGGGATTCGGGGTCAAATTGAGCGCATAAACCCGCCGCTTCTGGAAAAAGGCGATCGCCTCCCCTGGCGTATTGATTAAACTCCTCAAAACAAATCACCGGAATATTGCAACTCATCGCCTCACTCAGGCTGCGATTTTTACCCTCTAATAATGACCCCAAAATATAAGCCCTTGACCGTGAATAATATGCTGGCATTTCTTGATAATTGTTGGCATACTTGATAAAATTAATATAATCCCAGGGATTCCCTAGTATTGACGTGATTTCTGCCAAAATTTTCCGGGTAATCTCATCATTATTATCAAAGTTATTAAAGTCTAGGTGGCGATCGCCAGCAATTAAAGAGAGTTTAATGTGGTGTTGATATTTTTGCCGATACACTTTTAAACCCCTAGCAATCATCGGCAAATTCTTTTCGGGAGCAATCCGAGAAACACAAAGCAAATCAATATCTTTTGTCTCTATGGGTTTCGGGGCGATAATATACTCATTAATAAAGTCCGAATTGTAGCAAGTCATCAACACTTTATCAACGGGATTATTTCGGAAAAACCACCGGGCGCGATCGCGGTTATTATACAAACAGGAATAGGCATCAGCCGTTTGTGACCAAGGATAGGAACACCACATCGAGTAAGCCAACGAGAAGAAATAACGGGATAAATTCGGCAAGACATGATTCAGCAAATCCACCGACTCACTATAATAAAATCCTTTGATAAATCTCCCCTCATAAAAAACTGGGGGTAACACTACATAAAAGCTGACAGTATTAAATCTTGATGGTTGGCTTTTGTCAATCTCATAAGTCCAGCTATCCAAATCAGCATAGATATCCTCAATGGGTTTATCTACCTTGGGATCATGGAAATATGGTTGTTGACGACTATAATCTCCTTGTCCCATGGTTTAACTTATAGCTAATTGAACTTAGGTCAGTATACCAGCCCAGTAACACTTGGGAGGCAATTGCAGTGCCATAACCACCCAGCAGGGATCAACCCCTCCATGGTTACTAACAGCCTGAGTCCCCTGTGAGGAATGGTAACCAAATCTCGCGCCCTTAGTCATAAAATTTAATAATTTCTCTATAGACTTATGATTACTCAATGATTGAGGATGTCAGTTAGGAAAGATTAAGAAAATACTTAAATTTGAAGTTAGTCATTATTCCTGGCTAAAATAAATCAGTGGGAGCAGTTCCTCTGAAAATTGACTCTCATAGGTATCTGCGACCAAACCAGTTTGGGGTTCAAGTTTTTTCATGTTTTCTCAAATCTCTCTTCCGACAATAATCAAGAGGGTGCCAGTTTGTGGTCAGGATATCACCGTTGATCAGTTGTGGTCAGTATTCTCAGAAGGTGATCATGATTGCGTTGTGGTTGTTAACCAACAGCAATATCCCATTGGGGTAGTGTATCTGCGTAATTTAACTACCTATTTATTTTCGACAAAAAATAAAAAGCGGCCATTAACAAAAGCCATCCTAGCCGATCTAAGCGATCGCCTCATTAAACCCTTGCTTCTAATTCCCGCTTATTTAGATTGGCCAGAATTTTGGGCTTATTTGCAGCAAATTGGTTATGATTTAGGATGGCATCCCTATTATTGTCAATCCGGTAAGAATCATCAAACAGAGGGTATGTCCCCTCTGGCTATCATTAATCAAAAACAGGAATTTTTGGGGCTGATTGACTTAGCCAAACTACTGCCATATCTAGTTAGTCAGCCAGTCCAATTGGCGGAATATCAGTCACCCGTCCAGAAAGGGGGGTTTGATTCGTTTCTCGGTTCCCTGTTGCAACTCCTAGACCAATTGCCACTACCCATGATGATTCAAACCCAAAACGGGGAAATCCTGGGGCAGAATACGGCTTGGGTGCAACAGGTCGGAAATGAACCAGAAGTCTTGCAGCAAGCCGCTGAAACAGTCAACCAATGGGTTCCCAACTCCACTAAAACCCATGTCCGTCTCAGTGGCAACTCTGACGATTCTACCATGGCTTCCCCAATGCCAGGGTCGTCCATCTCCTCCACCACAGCGGTTAACCCCAACACCAGCCAGTTAGACGAGTGTATCTCCGATATCCCTAACTGGTGCGATATCGGGTCTAATTCGGAAACATATATCTGTATTTGTCCACAATCCAAACAGCAGCGAGTGTGGCAATTTACCCGCCAGACTTTGGTACAGCCAAGTTTAACAGAATGCTTTGATAAATGGTGGTTAATTATTGCTCAGGATATCACAGAACAATATCGAGTCGCTCAAGAGTTGACCGCTAAAAATGCGGATTTAATCCAACTAAATCGACTCAAAGATGAGTTTTTAGCCTGTATTAGCCATGAACTGAAAACTCCCTTGACGGCGGTTTTGGGGTTGTCTAGTTTGCTGAAAGATAAAGCCTTGGGGGAATTAAGCGATCGCCAAGCTAAATACGCCAAACTGATCCACCAAAGCGGACGACATCTGATGATGGTGGTTAATGATATCTTAGATTTAACCCGCATTGAGACCGGACAGTTAGAACTAACTCCCGAAGGTGTGAACATTCAAACCGTATGCGATCGCGCTTTAGAAGCCGTCCTGCACCTGCACCAGCAGGGTGATATTAAGGATAGTCAATCTAGCTTAGGTAGCCAAAAATTTAGCATCGAAATCGAACCCGGACTAGAAACTATTGAAGCCGACGAATTGCGTCTACGCCAGATGCTAATCAACCTAATTTCTAATGCCTTTAAATTTACTCCTGATGGTGGTTCCATGGGTTTACGGGTTAACCGTTGGGAGGATTGGATCGTGTTTACAGTTTGGGATACAGGTATTGGCATTCCCGAACAAAAACAACATCTGATTTTTGAAAAGTTCCAACAGCTAGAAAGTCCCCTAACTCGTCAATTTGAAGGCACAGGTTTAGGATTAGTTCTCTGTCAAAGATTAGCCCGGCTTCATGGTGGAGATATTAGCTTTATTTCCCACAAAGGAAAAGGCACTGAGTTTACCTTACTTTTGCCTCCCGTCCCTCCCGTCAACGGCTGGAAATCAGATAAATTAGACTGGGAAAAATCCGAGGTTTCTCCATCCTCTCCATCCCCTAAAACCAATTTATCTCGTCCCACCACTAAGGGACAATCTCGGTTAACTTTGATTGTCGAAGCCGCCCCCAAATATATTCATGATTTGAGTGATAAACTCTCCAAATTGGGTTATCGAGCCATCGTCGCCAGGACCGGAACCGAGGCTTTAGAAAAAGCCAGAAGGTTGCAACCTCGGATGATTTTTCTCAATCCTTTACTGCCACTTTTATCAGGTTGGGATGTGCTAACCTTGCTGAAAGCCGATGTAGATACCTGTCAAATTCCCGTATTTATTACAGCTACTTTAGGGGAAAAAAAGCGGGCTATGAAAGTAACCTGTGATGGTTTTCTGAGTTTACCTGTCGAGAAGTCAGATTTAAAGTTAGTGATTAATCAACTGGAAAAAACCCCCTCGATCGCACCAATTAAGAGATTAACAGTCCTGTGGTTAAATCCAGTTGACCACGACGAATTAAACCAAGGTTTAGCAGGTAGTTTAACCGACAAAAACTTGCCATCACCCATTAACGACACTTCTCAAACTTCCCATTGTCGGATTTTGGAAGCTGATGATTTGGGTCAGGCGGAACTACTGGCGAGAATTTGGCATCCTAATGTTATGGTTTTAGAGTCTATTAATTACCTTGATGACCCCATGGCATTTTTGCTGGAATTGAAAGATGAAAAACATCTAGCTAATCTTCCCATAGTCACCCTAGACACACCCACAACTCAAGCAGCCAATCAAATTCAAGGATTATCCGTTTTCCCCTGTCTATTACCTCAAATTAGCCAGACTTATATGGGGTCTAGGAGGCGACAAGCTGACCCAGGTCTTTTACAGGTGATTCAAGTGGCGGCGGGGATGAGTTGGAAATCTCATATTTTGGTGGTGGATTTGTTGACATTACCAGACTTAGTAAACCTAGATGATGATGGAAGTAATCAAAGGGCGAATTTTTATCCCCCGGCTGACCAAACCAGCAAAATTGAGCAAGCCTTGATTCAGTATCTACAAACAGCAGGATTTCGGGGAACTATGGGGAGAACCTGGGAAGAAATTATGCAACAATTACAGTATCAGAGTGTCGATTTATTGCTGATTTGTGTGCGCCATCAAACTTCCCCCATTCTCCGAAACGCTTTAGAGGCTTTAGTTAACCTGGGTAATTCTCAGCATGATGATTTAACAATTCCGCCGATTCTGGTTTTAGACAATTCTGGTTTATTTAAAACTTCTCCTGATACCAAACCTAACAGTTCCCCCATTCAACATATCCCCACAGACTTACAGGGTTTAACTCAACATCTCACCCTCAAATTTCTATCGGGTCGGATTTCCATGACTGAACTATTGGATCAGATTCGAGAGTTAATGTAAAGTTTTGTAAAATGATTCCTGATGGCTGATTAAATGTGGGATAATGGGAGTGTTCGGTAGTAATTTTAGCTTGCAAAAAAAAATATGGATGGCCAAGTTAGGCAGGAACTCCCAGATTTGGTCTATGCTGAAGCTGTAGTGCGATCGGCATCGGGAGAGTCTCTGCTTTCTACGCCCACCTTAGTTACCAGTGAAAATGTCACCCAATTTGATGCTGATCCGCGGCTGATTGAATACACAGCAGAAAGGCTCCAGAGTACCGGATTTAATGTCCTCTCCATTGGTCGCGCATCTATCAGTATTTCCGGCTCTCCTGAGCTTTATGAGCAGTCTTTCCAGACGACTCTCGCCCATGTTGAATATCAGGTAATTAAAGAGTTTTATCAGCCTAGCACGGCTCATTTTATTGATTCGGTTGATGATAAACCCTCTGGGGAAATTGATATTTCTCAAAGCAGTTGGAATACAGAACTGGTAGGGGTAGCCATTAATGAGCCTGTTTCTTATTTGGGGTCGAATGTTCCCTCTGCTTTTCCGCCGCCAGCAGTCTCGCAATATTTATCTGTACCCGATTGTTTAGCCAAGGCTCTAAATGCCAACCAGACTCATGATGGGGGAATTGACGGTCGGGGTGTGAAAGTAGTAATGGTGGATTCTGGGTGGTATAATCACCCGTTTTTTACTCACCATAACTATCAGGGTCAGGTGATTCTCGCCCCGGGTTCGACGGATAAAGATATTGATGCAAACGGTCACGGAACTGGAGAATCTGCTAATTTATTTGCAGTGGCTCCGGGAGTTGATTTTATCATGGTTAAAGCTGATGTGGCGATCGCTGGTAAATCCCGCAATGTTAATTCTATTGCTGCTTTCAGGACGGCGATCGCTCAACGACCTGATATTATCTCCTGTAGCTGGGGTTCAAATCAGAGAAGTTCGGAACTTTCACCTTATAATAAGGTCTTAGCCACCTTAGTAGCCGATGCGGTGCGGCGGGGAATAACTGTGATTTTTTCGGCGGGAAATGGTCACTGGTCTTTTCCGGCTCAACACCCAGATGCGATCGCTGCTGGGGGAGTTTATAAGCATCTTAACGGACCCACAAAGGGAGAGTTAGAAGCGAGTAACTATTCCAGTGCATTCTACAGTCCAGTTTATCGAGGGCGACAGGTTCCCGATGTCTGTGGGTTGGTGGGACAGCGCCCCCACGCCGCCTATATTATGCTACCTGTGCCGCCTGGCTCTTGGACTGATATCGCCTGTGCTGAATTTGAGGATGGAACCGAAGCCAATGATGGCTGGGCGGCTTTTAGTGGTACATCAGCGGCTGCGCCCCAAGTGGCGGGGGTTTGTGCGTTATTAAAACAGTTGGATCCCGGTTTATCTCCGGCGTTGGCTAAAAGGATTTTAGAGAAAAGTGCGATCGATGTAGTCAAGGGTTTTTCTAATTACCATTTCAGCCGACCAACAGCCGGTCCCGGTCGCGACTTAGCCACAGGTTACGGCTTAGTTGATGCTTGGAACGCCATTGCTACCCTCAGACAGGTTAATAATCAGGTAGCATCCCACTCTCAAATCATCGATTATTCCCAGGCTGATGATACTTTTAATCCCGCTTTATCAGCCGCTCTCAATTGTGATTGTGACAGTCCATCAGCAGCCAGTTATGTACCGGATAAAGCCTCAGATCATGGCTTATCAAATACTTGGCACAGTCACAGCATAGAACCAGAAACATATCAATCAACTTTACCGACAATTTCAACACCTAGGAGTCAAGCCACTATGTCTAACAATTATCCCAAACTCAACAATAAATTCGATGAAATTCTAAATGATTTCGACAATATTTTAAAGGGCAAAATCGCCGCCGGAGAAATCGAAGCCGTTGAGCTAAATATCAGCCGGCAAAATTTTAGCGATCGCTCCCCCAGAACCGAAGGCATACTAGCTCTGGTGGCTTGTTTACAGGAACTCGAAAAAAGTTGGGACGACCCAGAAACAGTTAAGGAATCCCTTGTTAATGACATCGTAAAATCCGCCAAAACCACCTTAGAAAAAGCTGGTTTTAATTTAAGGAATCAGGAGATTATTGAGCAAATCAAATCATCATATATCAACAACCTAGCCAGTGTTGAACCTCAACCCATTTTGAAAAAGCACGTTTCCGCAGCCAAAAGCCTACTCAGGATTCAGAAATATCAAAAGTTAGCCACAGGCATTTTAATTAAGGCTATACAAGAAGCAGACGAAAAAGTAGCAGCCTTAGCAGCCGAAGCATTAGGAGAGTTTCACACCACACAATCATCTGAAGATATCGAGATAGAAAGTTCTGATTTTCTTGAAAAAATGCCTGATGGTATATATCAACTTAGAGATGGTAGAAAAATTGAAATACGAAACACAAAATTTTCTGGTAGTTCTCAACGCTATGCTAAATATATTCATAATTAACTAATTTTTTATGGTTAATTGAATCTATGACAATCTCTATTTTCCAGATGTTTTGATTCTACTGACAACAAATAATCAGGTAATTTTGTATTACACAGGATAGCTGACTCTATTTGATGTTGGCTAAGACCTGTAGTTTGTGTTAAGTCTACTTCTCGTAAATCGACATTCTGTAAATCAGCATTCTGTAAATCGGCATTTCGTAAATCAGCACCCTGTAATTTAGCATTGTGCATTATTGCAGATTCTAAATTAGCTGATTCTAAGTTAGCACCTATTAGGTTAGCACTAATAAGAAAAGCATTATATAAATCTGCTTTGTAAAGTCTTGCTCCCTGTAAATTAGCATCCAGCAACACTGCTTGACGCAAATTAGCACCATTTAGCCTAGCTTCTTGAAAGTTAGCTCCTGAAAGTTCGGCTCCTTCAAAATTAATCCCATTGAGATACTTACCACAGAGAGAAATTCTTTCCAAATTATTTTCACCAGTTTTGAGCCGATACCATAATAAATGTTTTAATATGGGAGTAGGCTGACAATTTTCCTCAGCTAAAAGTCTTTCTGTCAAATAGATCAAAGATAAATGAATGATAAACAAGACTGCTATGGATGGAAACACAAATAGCAGTGATATCCTCAGATATTTTTGTCGCTGACTAGCCTTAATAAATTCCGTGGCTAACTCAGATAATGCCACTTCCTGAGCAGCCGTTTTGCTAAACTCCTGAGCATCCCTAAGAATGCGACTTTGTAACAAATAATCTGGGGATTTATTTTGAGAACGCCACTCCTCTGCATATCGCTCGAATTTCTGCTTTTGGTGCAATTGTTCGCGACGTTCACTTAACCAACCTTGTAGCTTATCCCAATTGTGAATTAACGCTTCGTGGGTGACTTCCAGAGTTTCACCTCGCTGGGGGTCTTGGGAGGTAGACAGGAAACGGACACCTCTGGCGGAAAAACGCCTAATAATTGATTTTATGGCGGGTTCTTCCTGTTTATTGGTAATTAATTCGGAGACTGGAGCGCGGCGGCGGGTGGTTTTTTCGGACTCGTCTAGGTTGACTAAAGCTATAAAAATGCGACGCGCTAATATTTGGTCTTCTGGAGTTAGGGACTCATATAAACGTTGTACTTCTCCCGCTAAAGCACCCCCCACCCCTCCAATTTTTTCTAAGGTTTCTGCGGGTTCTCTACCATCTTCTAAGCCCTCCCAAATGCGTTGTAATGCAAACTGAAGCAATGGGAGAGCGCCTTCCCTTCCTTGGGTTTGTTCAATTAATAGTTTAATGATTGCAGGCTCGAGGCTATGTCCGGCGAGTTCTGCGGGTTTGGCGATCGCCATTTCTAGCTCTTCTGGCTGCATACTCGGCACCAAAAAGCCATTAGTAGAAAATAACCCATCTAACCCCGGATATTGTTGAGTTTCCCGCAAGAAATCACTCCGCATGGTGACAATAACCGAAGTCTGTCGATCTGCATCCTTCGCCGCACAGAGTAAATTATTAATAAAAGCCTCCCTTTCTTCAGGGTCTTTACAGAGAGTAAAAATTTCCTCAAATTGATCAACCACCACCACCAGAAGCGAGTCATGAATATTGGGGATTTGATTAGCAATGCGTCGTAAACCTTCATACTCTCCCCTATCGCTGCGATTTTTTAACACCCGTTCAAATTCTGCCGTTTTTTCCACTGGCGAGGGGTCATTAGTCACAATTCGCGCCAAAACAGTCGCCAAAGATTCCAGGGGATGAGTAGTCGGAAATAATACGGCAATTTTAGCTTTTTGATAAGCGAATAAAGGTTTTTTATCCAATTCAGGAATTAAACCCGATCGCGTCAATGATGATTTCCCGGAACCAGAAGTTCCATAAATTGGCAAAAATCGACAAGCCGATTCATCTTCATTTAAATCGCGGAATTTTTCCCACAGTCGGTCAATTTGCTTTTCTCTCCCAAAAAAGTACATAGAATGTTCTTCTCTAAATACATCTAATCCTCGATAAGGATTATCACCCAATGGAGTCGGCTTAGTTTCCTTCTCCGTGGGTATTGTATAAGCAGAAGGAGATAAATAAACAGTTACCGAACTTCCTTGAATAACATTACCATTAACCTCCCAGGTACGTTGATTAAACCCTCCAGTAATATTAGTGTCATCTTCAAGGGGAGTGTGATTAAGCTCTGATGATTCTACCATGACTATTTACCAGCCAATTACTATTCATCTTCCGAGTCATTTGTTTGCCGTTTTTTCGCACCGATAACCACATCTCGCTGTGATTGAATCACATCACCGCTAACCTTCCAACCGGGTTGATTAAACCCCCAGAAATATGGGTTTCCTGTTTACCAATTTCTCCGACATTTCCAGCAATATTAGTTTGATTGTCAACGGTTTGGTCTTTTTGGTCAAACACCACCGAAGGTTGAGACTTAGCCGCCGTTTCCGTTTCCGCTTCTTCTGTGGCTTGGGGAAATGGCAACCCTTTGGGTTCTATGCTTCCCCCGGCGTAATAAGCCACCACAAAATTATCAGCCTTTTCATAGTGCAAAACCGGGTGTTGTCGGTCTTGGGTGCGGGTGGGGACGACCTGGCGAGTATGTAAAGCTAAATCGGCGACTCTCACGGAACCATCTTTTTTAGCCACCCCAGAACCACAGAAGGCTTCCATTAAAGCTAGGGTAAATTCGCTGTATTGTTTGTGTTTATAAACATAGGATAATTGGTCTTCCTGACAGGAAGCAATCAAGGCTTTTCCTCTGCCTTCTTGTAATAACTTGATGGCTTCTGGTGGTAAAGGAGAGGCAGCGATTTCTAGTCCTGGTACTTTGGCTTCTCCCACCCCTCCCGCATGGCAACAGTCCAATAAAATTAACAGTTTTTGGGAGGTAATAGCTTTAAGTTTTTCGGCAAATTCCTGACCACTAATGGCGGTTTGATAGAGTTTATTAATACTGTAACCATAGGGCATGAGATAATAAAACTCTCCGGTAGGTGAGGCGACTTGATAACCATGACCGGAAAAATAGATCACTACAGTTGACTCGGAATTGGTGGTTTTAGCTAGGTTATCTAAGGCTTCTAATACTTGAAGGCGATCGGCTTTTTCATTAACTAATAATGTCACCTGTTCTGGTGGATAGGCGCATCTGGAAGGGTCGGTGAGAATGGCAGCTAAACCCTTAGCATCATTAACCGTGTTGGGTAAATCTTGACCAACCCCAATTACCAAAGCGTGTCCGTTTTTATAAGTGCTAGACATAATTAAATGGCAACTATAAATTTCCCTTCTGATACCTACAAGCTAACCTCAGATCCGGAAAGCGGCTCAGAGTTTAATTATTGCTTAACTTTTGGTGTACTGATGACCCTGAGCGCCAAATTCCCACAAATAACCCTCCACCCCCGATAATCAGAGGGGTTGAGGGGGGATGGGAATTTTTGATGCTCTAGCGACCAGGAGGCGGACGGCGGCGGCGGAGAAAATCAGGAATATCAAGTTCCTGGGGTTGAGGTGGTGGCTCAGGAGCGGGAGTGGGTATAGTACGCTGCTGAGGAATAGAAGTTATGGGTCGAGACAAAGGAACCTCTCTGCCGGATTGGGGAACAGTAGATTTAGCCTCACCGGTGAACCCGGTGGCAATGACGGTAATTTTGACTTCACCCTGCATCCGTTCATCAATGACGGCTCCAAAAATAATATTAGCATTAGGATCGACGACCTCATAAATGGTCTCGGCGGCAGCATTGACCTCATGCAAGGTCAGGTCACAACCTCCAGTAATATTAAATACAACTCCCCGCGCTCCCTCAATGGAGGACTCTAATAAGGGGGAAGAAATAGCAGTTAAGGCAGCTTCGCGCGCTCGTGACTTACCAGAACCAATGCCAATACCCAATAAAGCGGAACCGGCATCAGCCATAACGGCGCGGACATCAGCAAAGTCCACATTCACCAATCCGGGAATGGTAATAATATCAGAAATACCCTGAACCCCCTGGCGCAATACATCATCAGCATAGCGGAAGGCTTCCTGTACAGGGGTTTGCTCATTAATAACGGACAGGAGCTTATTGTTAGGAATCACAATGAGGGTATCAACGCGAGTTTGAAGGGCGGCAATTCCCTCATCAGCCTGAGAAATGCGTCGCCGTCCCTCAAAGGTGAAAGGACGGGTAACTACGCCAATAGTTAAGGCTCCAACTTCTTTGGCTATTTCGGCGACAATAGGAGCGCCACCGGTACCAGTGCCGCCACCTAGACCAGCGGTAATAAATACCAAATCGGCACCGTCTAAGGCTTGGGCGATTTCATCGCGGGACTCTTCAGCGGCTTTTTGACCGATCGCCGGATTTCCGCCAGCTCCCAAACCTCTGGTCAGTTTTTGACCAACCTGAAGGCGTTTAGATGCTTTAGACTGAGTAAGGGCTTGGGCATCGGTATTGACGGCCCAAAACTCAACACCGGAGACCTCGCTATCAATCATCCGGTTAATGGCATTTCCGCCACTTCCCCCTACACCAATAACTTTAATTTTGGCAGCGTTGCTAGGCACAATATCACTACTCCAGGACTGTTCGTTAGGGACGGCGTTACCATCATTATTAAGATTGTTTAATCCTTCATTTTGGCGAAAGGGGTTAGCCGATTCTGCTGCCGTCCACAGGCTGGCTTTTCCTTCAGGTTGGTTGTTATTTGGGGTAGAACCCAGATTGCTCTTATCAAGCATCATTTTAAGTATTTGGGGTAGATGAATCAGTTTTAATATTTAAACAAGTCCGAGTCAACTAAGTTTGTTTAAGTTGAACTAACAACCCAGAACGCTAATATAGCAGTGATCAGGACAGTAGGACTCAGATAGTTAGTGACACCTAGATGGTCAAGTATTTTTCTCTTGGTTCCAGTTTAAGCTGTTCCTGGCTATGAATACTGACCTTGGGAACCTCTCCCCAGTCCTGGTTAGTTTAATGATGATTTAAACCACCCAGAGATATAGTCAAGGGTTCACTTGGAGAAGGAAGCCTCGGATAGTGATGATTTATCTGAGATCATCAACACCAAGGGAGAGTTAGGATTTCTGAGATCAATGTAGTCCACTTGACTAACATCAAGTTGTTCCGGCAATTTTCTCATGCGATCGATAACCTGCAATTGTTCCCAAAAGTGTGTACTGTATGAGCCAATATGCACCTCGCCGACCTCAGTCATTAAAATAATATTAGCCGGATTCTGCCAGTCAATTTCATAGATGTCAACCGGGGAGCGACTCAGATCGCTATACATCTGCTGCCAATGGGGTAGATATTGTTCAAAGTTACCGATTACTCTCAGATTTGGCAGTTGACCTGTTTGTTCTAGCTCAGTATAACTTGATAATGGCATCCAACTACCTTCAGCATCCAACCAGCCGACGGTGGGCTCAGTTCCTGGGGTAGTGTTTCCTATGCTTGGTTGAGCGATCGCCACAGGTTCTCGTTCAGTCACCTCTATAGTAAGGCGGGGAGGAAATACCTGCCGAATCACGATCGCTTCTGATATAGGAGCATTATCGAGCAAGGCTTGTTGAATGGCTGCTGGTTGAATTTGCCACACTGATTGAGGATAGGACAAAGGCAGGTGTGAGCGAATATTGTGCTGAGAAAGTAACTGATTACCCTTAATCTCGACCTGTTCAGCTTCTTTAATTAACCAAATCGGCTGACTAATTCCCCAAAATACTCCCCAGAAATACCTCCGACCGCCAGAACCTGCCACATCACCCGAACCAATTTCAAACGTCGCT
The DNA here is from genome assembly GCA_016745315.1 of Arthrospira sp. PCC 9108. Taxonomy (GTDB): domain Bacteria; phylum Cyanobacteriota; class Cyanobacteriia; order Cyanobacteriales; family Microcoleaceae; genus Limnospira; species Limnospira platensis. Next base: position 5,491,791 of record CP066886.1, on the reverse strand, counting down.
GACGGCGCAGTTGTCGTCGGCGAGTTCCTAATTGATTGCGAGAAGTAAACACAATATTGGCCATTCCTAATTTTTGTCCCTTCTAATTCCCTTATTTAAAAGACTATCCCCCTTGACTGCTATTCCCCTAGTGGGGGGACAAACCACATCCCTAGCGTATCAGCATCATCCTACACTCAAAACGAGGCATCGTAACATAACTGAGTCAATTATGGTTGAACTTAACCTGAACCAATTTTACAAAGCCTGCAATCCCAGTAAAACCATTGACATGGCGAATCTGGAAGATCAGCAGTATTATATCGATTTTTCGTCAGTTCGCGGCAGCAATATTGTTCGCGAGTTAAGCCGCACTATCACATTGCTTTCGGGTGATGAACCCACCTGTCAGTTATTCTCTGGACACATTGGCTGCGGGAAATCTACAGAACTGTTTAGACTCAAAGACAGCCTGGAGCAACAAGGATACCATGTAGTTTACTTTGAGTCATCCCAGGACCTGGATATGGCTGATGTTGACATCAGTGATATTGTACTGGCGATCGCCCGTCAAGTGAGCGAAAGCATTCAAACTGCCGCAGTCCAGTTAAAACCCGGATACTTCGGCCGCCTGTTTACGGAGATTGGCGATTTTTTGCAAACCCCCATTGAATTATCTGGTGAGGCCGAAATTTCCGTTGGTATTGCCAGAATTACGGCTCGCACCAAAGATTCCCCTAAATTGAGATCTCAACTGCGACAATACCTCGAACCGAGGGTTAGCACTATTTTAGAAGCCATTAATGAGGAACTCCTGAAACCCGCTAACGAGACTCTCAAAAAGAGAGGCAAAAACGGGTTAGTGGTGATTGTTGATAATTTAGATCGGGTAGATAATTCCCCCAAATCCTGGGGACGTACTCAGCCAGAATATTTATTTGTTGATCGGGGTGAGCAACTCAGACGGCTACATTGTCATGTGGTCTATACAATTCCTTTAACTTTAATGTTTTCTAATGATTATGGTCGGCTTTCTAGTCGATTTGGGGTGAAACCAAAAGTCTTGCCGATGGTTCCAGTATGCAATCGAGATGGTTCAGATAATCCCCAAGGTATGGCTTTATTGCAACAGATGGTTTTAGCGCGTGCTTTCCCGACTTTACCACCCGAAGAACGGATTTCTTATATTCCCGAATTGTTTGAGACCCCCCAAGTTCTCGATCGCCTCTGTCGGGTTAGTGGCGGTCACATGAGACGATTACTAATGTTAATGTACAGTTGTCTACAGCAGGATGATCCACCTTTTTCGGCTGATTGTTTAGAAACGGTAATTCGGGAGTATCGCGATGACCTATTAGGAGCTATTACCGATGACGAGTGGGATTTACTTTTGCAAGTAGTCGCCAATCAAAGCGTGCGCGGGGAAGATGAATGTCAAACCCTCTTGCGGAGTATGTTTGTCTTTGAATATCGCGATCGCTCTGGTCGTTGGTTTGGCATTAACCCAGCTTTGATAGATACACCCAAATATCAAAATTGGCAACTTAATAAATCTCCCACTCATCCACCAGCAGCCATGAATTAATTAGTATCTGCTCAATATCTGCCAATAAGTCCTAATTAAGACCATCTACCAGCCGATATTATGGTCAGACATATCGGTTATTTTTTGCTGCCAATTTTACCGGAAATTTCGGCCAAGATAGCGACTAGTTTTTCAGGTTTTCTCGCACAAAAATTACGGGAAGTGTTAAATTTTTATTTTTTTTTTAAAATTTATCATTATCATGTATAATAAGTAGGAGTCAGGGTGTAGTTTAGTCACAATGCCAGCATACTATAAGTCAGATTGTAGTGAGAGCGTTGAGCATTGGGGGGCCACAGCCACCAGTGTTAATCAACCACAGAAATCACGCTATAGTATTTTGACTAATGAAAAATTGATTGAGTATTGCTATCTGTACTGGATGGTAATTTTCAATTAATTGTGAATATTTAATGATGTCTAAGCCACCGACTGGATAGGCATCTATAATCTCAGGGAATCAGCCACAATTGGAGCCGGGGAAACTCCAAAATTATCAATCCTCACCTAACGAATACTGATTAAATAGCCACCCTCAACTCACCGGGTTAAATTCAGCCATGACTAATCAATTAACGCCTCAGCAATTCGAGAGCCAAAATCAGCGATCGCTACAGAGATTAGCCCGTGCTATTTCCTTTTCACAAGGTCAATTTTCTCTAATTTTAGTAAGTTGTAACTACTCCTATCTACAAACCAAAGTTATCAAGCAATTACAGCAAAAATTACCGGAAGCAGAGACCATTCAAAACATCACCCTAGCGCCGGAAGTTACCACCCTCTACACGACATTATTAGAGCGCATAGCCACCCCTACCCCTAGCGCCATCATGGTTATGGGTTTAGACAGGGTGGAAGCCTTAGAAACCCTGTTAAGTTCCACCAACCAAGTCCGGGATGAATTTCGCAAGAATTTTTCCTGTCCTTTAGTATTGTGGATAACAGATATCCTAGCCAAAAAACTAATCCGACTAGCACCAGACTTTAAAAGTTGGGCGGCGGCTACGATTAAATTTGAAATGGCGACCCCGGACTTGATTAAATCACTGACCCTCCAAGGTAACACGCTGTTTTCCTTAGCCGAATTACGAATTAGGTCAGGAGAATTGCACAGCCGCCAGTTTTATAGCCGGTCAAAAGCGCCTAAATATGACCTAAGTATTGGTTCCATTCGTCGCCGGGAATTAGAATTAGCTTGGAAAGATTTACAACAAAGGGAAGTGGAAATTAACCTATTTCTCCAAGCCACTAAACAATTTATTTTGGGCTTAGATGAAGATGCTGAAGACCGAGGAGATAAGGCGCGTGTTCATTATCAACAAAGTTTAGCCGATCTGGACAATTGGATATCTACCAGCGCAACCAGTCGCGACCCCTATCAATTTATTTATCCCATTTCCTACCAAGTCATCCGGGGGATTATCTTATTTCATATTGCTTTAAACGATCGCCTAAAAGCGGTGCGATCGCGACACATTCCCCAGGTCAAATCGCCGGGTAATAAGGTCAAATTTCTGCATTCAGCCAAAACCCACCTAGAAGAATCCCGTCAGGCTTTTGAAACAGCAGGAAGACCAGATTTAGTAGCTGGAATCCTCTGTTATTTAGGGGATGTTCTGAAGGGTTTATACCAATGGGATGATTTACAGAACCTAGCGGAAACCGGCATTAAAATCCATTTAGCGTATGGTTGCGATCGGCAATTAGCCCAAGATTATGGATTTCTGGCTGAAGTAGCCCTTCAGCAGAAAAAATGGCATAAAGCCTTAGAACTAACTAAACTAGCCCTAGCAATTATTGACTCGGAAAAGCGCCCCAATGAACGGGGAACTTATCTGCTGCTATTAGCTCGCAGTTACAAACATTTGAATGAATGGGAACAAGCAATTAAGGAACTAGAAACCGCCCGCTTAGAAACCTCCCCCAGTTATGATCCACAGTTGTATATTGATATTCTGGCTGAATTGCGCCATATTTACTACGAAAAAGGTCAATATTTAAAAGCATTTCGGATTAAACAAAGACAACGAGAAGTTGAGCATCAATACGGTTTTAGGGCTTTTATTGGAGTTCATCAATTGCAGCCTTCTAAACAGGCATTAAATTCTGTTATTAACCACAAAAACAATATCTCAAAATCGGCTATTAGTCCCGGCTTTGATATGACTAATAATAGTCGGGATCAAGATATTAATAATCTGATTCACAGGTTAGGGCGAGATGATCATAAATTAATTGTGCTACATGGTAGTTCTGGAGTCGGGAAAAGTTCCTTAATTAATGCGGGTTTAGTACCAGCGATGGCGGAAATTAGTTTAGGGGCTCGTAATGTTCTACCCGTGGTAATTAATAGTTATACAGACTGGGTACGAGAACTGGAAGCGGCTTTAGCGGAAGCCTTAATTAATCAAGATAATCTGAATATTAAAAGCCAGAATTTAAAACGACTTTGGTATCGGAAAATTATCAAGGCTTCCCAAGGTAATGTTATATGTAATAGCACGGGTATTGAATCTTTGAATAATCGCGATCGCACCTCATATATTCTGCATCCCGATTCATTTATTAACAGTCGTCTCCAGAAAAATGCCGACCAAAATCTCCTGACTGTTATCATTTTTGACCAATTTGAGGAATTCTTTTTTCTCTGTCGCGATCGCTCCCAGCGCCAGACATTTTATGAGTTTTTAAATCTCTGTCTAAATGTCCCTTTTGTTAAGGTAATCATTTCCCTGCGAGAAGAATGTCTAGCCTGGTTATTAGAATCGGAATATTTATCTCCATTAGATGCCATAAATAACAACATTTTAGATAAACATATCCGCTACCATTTACGAGATTTTAGTAAAGCGGAAGCCCACCGAGTGATTCAGTCTTTAAGCAAACGTGCTAACTTTAATTTAGAGCCAGCTTTAATTGATAAATTAGTGGAAGATTTAGCCGATGAACGCTCGTTGGTCAGACCAATTGAGTTACAGCTTGTTGGTTCCCAACTCCAGGAAGAACAACTCCGAGGAATCACCACCTTAGCGGAATATGAAAGACTGGGAGACCATCCCAAAAACCAACTAATCGAGCATTTTATTAATGGTATTATTGAAGACTGCGGCCCCCCAAATGCTAATGCAGCCTGGGATATTTTATTTGCTCTGACGGATGAAAAACTAGCTCGTCCGTTGAAAACGCGATCGCAATTAATCGCCGCCATTAGACCCGATCCATCTATGGTAAATCAGGGCAAATTTTCCGATAATGAACCCAGCCATAATCATCATGCTTTCATTGATATTATCTTAGAATCAGGATTGCTGCTGCGTCAACATGAGCAACCAGAAGACCGCTATCAACTAATGTATAATTATCTAGTATTTCCCATCCGAGAAAGCTATGGAATTTTAGCCCAAAAGCGTCAGACAGCCATTGAAAAGAAACTGCAACAAAGTCTGAAAGCCAAAACCCAAGCCGAAGCGGCTCAAAGCCAAAGCGAACAACAACTGATACACCGGAATCGACTCTTAAAACAACTGCTTTGTGTGTCGATTGTCGCCACTATAGGATTAGGGGTATCAACCACAATTGCTTACCAACAAAAACGCCTAGCTTATATCACCTCATTAACAGCATCTTCCGAGGCGTTATTTTTCTCTAATTATCGTTTTGATGCTTTGCTGGAAAGTTTAAAAGCCGCCCAACAACTCCAAAAAATCAAGTCCTTATCTGTAACTGCTAACAGTTTCCAGGATGCGGAAATTCGGGTAGCGACTACCCTAGGACAGGGAGTTTATGGCATTCATGAACAGAACCGCCTAGAGGGACACGCGGATATAGTGTGGGATGTTGTGTATAGTCCCAGCGGGGATATATTAGCCTCTGCTAGTACGGATAATACTATCAGATTATGGACTCCTGAAGGGAAGGCGATCGCCACTTTAACAGGACATAATCATAATGTAACTAGCCTGGATTTTAGCCACTGTGGTCAAATGTTAGTTTCCGCTTCTGATGACCATACAGTTAAACTCTGGAGTCGGGACGGTAAACTATTACAAACATTGATCGGACATACAGATAAAGTCAAAGCGGTTCGTTTTTCTCCTGATAGTCAAATGATAGCCTCTGCGGGGAGCGATCGCACCATCATCCTGTGGAATTTACAGGGAGAAATCATCCGCACTATTCGTTTCCGCCATACCGCACTGACCTGGATTAACTTTAGTCCTGACGGTGAAATATTAGCCGCCGCAGCCAATCAAGGAGACGTGCAATTTTTCAACCAACAGGGTAGAAGATTAATGAGTATCAGCCACACGAAAAAACGGGACTCAGTAATTTATTCAGTTAATTTTTCCCCCAATGGTCAATTCATAGCCACCAGCGGTACAGATGGCACAGTCAAACTCTGGACTCGCCAAGGAGAATTACTCAGGACTTTACAAGTAGATGAAAATATTGTTTTCTGCGTTTCATTTTCTGCAGATGGTCGAAGTTTAGCCACAGCCGGATATGATAAAACTGTGAAAGTCTGGAGTTGGGAAGGGGAATTACTCAAAACCTTTCGCGGTCATGGAGATAAAGTAACACGGGTACGTTTTTCCCCGGACGGTCGCACCCTAGCCTCATCAAGTTATGACAAAACCGTGAAGTTATGGAACCTTCACAGTAACCCCAGAGCCACCTTAAAAGCCCATAATGATCGAGTTCTCGATGTTACCTTTAGTCCTGATGGTCAAATCTTAGCTTCTGCGTCCCAAGATACAACCGTGAAATTATGGAGTAGTTCGGGTAAACTCCTGCAAACTCTATCAGGTCATAGCGATCGCGTTTCTTCCGTGAGTTTTAGTCCTAACGGAGAATGGTTAGCCACAGCATCCTATGATCACACAGTCAAAATCTGGAAACGCCTTAACTCCCAGTCCAACTGGTACGATAATTGGCCCATGAAACTGCGAGTTTCCAAGTTTAACGGTATTGGTGTCATACCAAAATCTCTGTTTGTACCCTCTCCAGTCGCCACCTTAGTCGGTCATACAGATAGCGTCATGACTGTTACATATAGTCCAGATGGTCAGTATATCCTCAGCGGAAGCAAGGATGGAACCATTAAAATCTGGACTGCTGACGGTCAATTCCTACGCACCATCACAGGACATCAGGAATGGGTTAATCAGGTGAGTTTTAGTCCCGATAGTCGGACAGTTGTTTCCGCCAGTGATGATGGGACTTTAATTCTGTGGAAGTGGGACCCAGCCAATACTATGCTTTCTCGCCTCAAAACTATCCAGGCTCATGAGAGTTATGTCTTGGGGGTCAACTTTAGTCCCAATGGTAAAGTTATAGCTTCTGCTGGATACGACAATACAGTTAAATTATGGACTCAGGACGGAGTTTTGCTCAATACCCTATTAAAGGGGACTAGCGATAGTGTCACTCGTGTAGTGTTTAGTCCTGATGGGTCTTTACTAGCTTCCGCCAGTTATGATAGTCATGTTCGCATTTGGAGCGCTAAGGACGGAACTTTGTTGAAAACTTTAATGGGACATAGTGATAGCGTTATGTCTCTCGGTTTTAGTCCAGATGGCCGAACATTAGCCTCCGCTAGTCGTGACCACAGCGTGATTATGTGGAATTTGGATCTCGATAGTCTCATAGACAAGGCTTGTGAGTGGGTTCGCAACTATCTTGACCATAATCCTAATGTTAGGGATAGCGATCGCCAATTGTGCGAGAACACCTACCAGAGGAGTTAACAGCCTCCGTATCTTATATCGACACTCCCCAGCCACTGCCTAAATTTCTCCGATTCTGTGGTAAGGTTAACAATTGTAACGAATATGAGTTGGCATTATCTCTGGGTTAAGAAACATCTCCCGTCGTTCACATTTGATTATTTGGTATAAAATATCTATGCAACAAATCTGGTCGCACAAACTCTTCCGATTCATTGCTGTATTCTGTCTCCTGCTTTCCACCTGGGCGATCGCACCAGTAGCCGGCGCTTACAACAACCCCGAACTTCTACCCGAAGTCCAAACCCCGATCATAGATTTAGCCGAACTGCTGACAGACGTTCAAGAAGACCTGTTAGCCGAAGACCTGAAACAGTTTGAATCCCAAACTGGCTGGAAACTCAGGGTGCTAACTCAGTTCGATCGCACTCCCGGTCGCGCCGTCAAGGAATATTGGGGACTTGATGAACACAGTGTCCTATTGGTAGCTGATCAACGTGGCGGTAATATCCTTAACTTTAGTGTCGGTCGGGATCTATACGACCTGCTGACCCGAACCTTTTGGGTCGAACTTCAGACCCGCTACGGTAATCAATACTTTGTCCGCGATAATGGCGAAGATCAATCAATATTGCAATCTATCGAAACCATTCAAACCTGTTTACTCAAAGACGGTGGTTGTCGAGTAGTTCCCGGTCTTCCCAGAGAACAATGGATTCTCACCTTAATCACCTCCGCCTTGGGTGGCGTAATTTGTGGTATTGCAGCTATTCCCCGTAAACCCGGACAAATTGTGGCTTGGCAATGGGCCTTAATCTTTTCTCCCCTGTGGGGCATTTTATTTATAGCCTTCGGTCTCGGTCCGGTAATTAGTCGCACCTCCGATTGGGTTCCCGTAATTCGCAATGTCTCCGCTTTCTTAATCGCTGTTTTTGCGGCTTATTTAACCCCCGCATTTAACCACTCTTCCACCTCGGAAACTTAAACCTTTGACCTATCAATTAGGGCGGGTTGAGCCTTGTTAAGCTGCCAATTAACCGTCATTTTGCGACCCGCCCCTATCTAAAAAAAATCACCCTTTTTAGCAACAATAATTATGGCACTTTAATCGCTCCCACCAGTTGTTTTAGCAATTAACCACCTCATTTTTCGTCAGCAAAATCCGCCCAACTCACTAATAATTAGCTGTTGGTAATTAACTGTTGTTTGATATCCTCAACGTTACCAATCAGATCAACTTGGTTTAACACAGTTTGCTCGCCACTTTTCAACCATTTGAGGTTCACAGTTCCGGCGATCGCCTCAGCATCTCCCAACACCAAACAAGCCCCAGCACCACTGCGATCGGCTCGTTTAAACTGTTTACTAAAAGCACTACCACTCAGGTCTAATTCAACCCTCAAGCCCGCTTGACGCAGTTTTTGAGCCAAAATCAGACCATTAGCCTCAGCCTTTTCTCCGCGAGACACCAAATATAATTGTGGGGTAACTTGTGGAGGTTGGTGCAATTGCTGAAGCAGAATAATTAAACGTTCCAAACCGATCGCCCAACCCACCGCCGGAACTGACGGGCCCCCAAGTTCCTGGACCAAACCATCATAGCGACCACCGCCGCAAACCGTAGCCTGAGCGCCAAGGTCATCAGAAATAATCTCAAAAGCAGTGTGGGTGTAATAGTCCAAACCGCGAACCAGTCGAGGATTTAGCGTGTAAGAAATCCCCAATTCCTTAATCAGATACTGCACCCGTTCAAAATGAGATTGCGATCGCTCTCCCAGATAGTCCAAAATACTCGGAGCGTTGCGGGTAATTTCCTGGGTGCGTTCATCCTTACTATCCAAAATCCGCATCGGGTTACGGGTAAGGCGATCGCGAGAGTCTTGATCAAGTTCCCCGCTAAATGGTGTCAGATAATCAACCAACGCTTGACGATAATTTTGGCGATCGGTGCGATCGCCTACTGAATTAAGATTCAAATGCAGATTGGTAATTCCCAAACTCTTGAGGATATCCACCGCCACCGCGATCACCTCCACATCAGCGCGGGGGTCATCACTACCGAGAACCTCCACCCCAAGTTGATGAAATTGTCGTTGTCGTCCCGCTTGAGGACGTTCGTAGCGAAACATCGGCCCCATATACCATAGTCGTTGTACACCAGGGTTAGCGTGTAGTTTCCGCTCAATATAAGCTCGCACCACCCCAGCCGTACCTTCAGGACGCAGAGTAATAGAGCGATCGCCGCGATCGCAGAAAGTGTACATCTCCTTTCCCACCACATCCGTAGCCTCACCGATACCCCTTTCAAACAAGGCAGTTGGCTCAAAAATCGGTGTCCTGATTTCTTGATAATTCCCTCGCGCCAAAGTCTCCTCAGCCACAGAAGCCACCCACTGCCAATAACCGACTTCCTCCGGAAGGATGTCACGGGTTCCTCGTAAACTTTGAATTGATTCCATCTCTATATATAATCCGTGCAAAAATAGGACTCACCGCCAGGAGCATGATCCCCACACTCAGGGAAGCCGTGAGCCTTCTGTACTGACCAATTTCCTGCTGATCAATTGGTGTTTATCGTATCTAAAGATTGCCAAGAACCATAGCGATCGCCATAATAAGCTAAAATCCGTTCAACTTGCGAGGGAATGTCCCCGTCAGGCGATTCGGAATATTCAATCGATAGGGCCGCGACTTGACTCGACCTAGGGTCAAATTTTGACGATTCCCAACCCTCGACATCTTTAGACATAGGCACTAAACCCGTCTGTACACCCTCCACCTGTCGCAGGTGAGCAGCCACTTCTCGATAAACCGCTAAAGGTAATCGAGGACAGCAAAACTGATAACGGATTCTTGAGTCCATACTTGCCATGATGATCAGTGATCTATATTTACTCAACTACAGGAGAGGATACAGTTTCATCAACACTATCAGTTAATTCTACTGATGATTCTGGTTCTGGTAGGGTGCAGCAATTGATATTATCAATGCAAACTTTACCCCATTGCAAAGACCAGCGGACCAACTCCACCCGATTACCTGTCGAGGTTTTAGTCAGGATGTTACTTATGTGGTTATCTACTGTACGTTTGCTGATTTCCAGCTTTTCCGCGATTTCCTGGTTAGTCAAACCGATCGCCACCAGTTCCACAACCTGTAATTCTCTTTCCGAGAGGGAGACAGGGGATTTGAATTTACTGTCGGACATAAGGGTATCCTATCTCTGCATATTTACTTAGCTATCACCATTTTAAACTGTACAATCCATTTGCGTCTTCTAACCTCAGATGCTTCTGCCCCAGCGCAGATTCTGTGAACTCTATTTTTGACAGTCAAGATGAATCATTCTCGCGTTATTTGCCTCGGTGAAATTTTATTTGATTGCTTGGCAGACGAGCCTAACCAGTCCTGGGGAGAAGTTAAATCTTGGACCGCTCACCCGGGAGGGGCTCCCGCTAATGTCGCTTGTGCTTTGGTGAAATTGGGAACCTCTGCCGGCTTTATTGGCGCGGTCGGTTCCGATGAAGGCGGCGATCGCCTCCTGGGGTTTCTTCAATTGGTTGGCGTTGATACCACCGGCATTCAAAGACATCCATCAGCACCCACACGACGGGTTTATGTGTTGCGTTCAAGCACTGGTGAGCGAGAGTTTGCCGGATTTGGCAATCTCAATACTATTGATTTCGCTGATGCCTATTTGCAAGCCCAAGCCATACCAGAGTCTTTGTTTGTAAATGCTGACTTTTTGGTGTTGGGTACATTGGAACTCGCCTATCAGGAAACCCGCCACGCTATCACTCATGCTTTGAAGTTAGCCGATCGCTATAATCTCAAGATTTTAGTAGATATTAACTGGCGACCGAATTTTTGGCCAGACCCGGAAGCAGCCAAACCCCTAATTATGGATTTGCTCAAACAGGTTGATTTTGTCAAATTATCAGAGTCTGAAAGTATCTGGCTATTTGATACCACTGATCCTGGTACCATTAACTATCGCCTAAACTCCGTGGAAGGGGTGTTAGTTACTAAAGGCGATCGCGGTTGTGCTTACTGTATCGGAGATCATGAGGGTTATTTTCCCGGATTTTCTGTCCCAGTGAAAGATACCACTGGCGCAGGTGATGGCTTTGTGGCTGGCTTTATTCACCAAGTTTTGCAGTTGGGTATCCCTAGCCTCCAGAACCCAGAAACCCCTAGGGCGATCGTTACCTATGCTAGTGCAGTGGGAGCCTTGGTTACTACTGAATTAGGGGCGATCGCAGCCCAACCCACCGCCGCCGAAGTTGACGATTTTCTCAAACAGCAGCCATAGCCACTCAAATTGGGGGCGGGTTCAGTAATCAGTTTTGATTCTCAACAGTCCAACTACTCAACCCGCCCTTATTCAATAGGTGCGAGAATTAGAGCCTAGTCAAAGCCGAGATTTTCGCTAATTTATCTTGACCCAAAACCTGTAATTCTTCCAGGCTTAACCATCCCTGTTTAACTAATGTGGCTAACACAAACACACTGGCAGCATCTCTATAGTCATACTTACCATCAATCTCGTGTCTTCTGGCACTCAAAAAATCATGCAATTTCCACACCTCGTCAATTTCTGTGAGATTAAACGCTTTTTGTTTAACCTCATCAATCAGAATCTTAACCTCCCGCTCATAAGCGTTATGTAAGGCATCTACAGCCGCGTTTTTATCCTGTTCAGACCAATTAATTTCACTCACTTATCATTACCTAATTGAGCATTACCACAGCCGATATTTGCTCGATATTAGTGCGCGAGTACCGTAGAATATATCTAGGCAATAAATAGGTGCTATTAATCATCATAATATAGCCATCATAAATATCCGATAAATCATTATGAACTTTCTATCCTGTGGTTGTAATTTTATCTGAACCGCTGGTTGTTCACAAATCATTTCATAATGCTATATTAAACACTGTCTTTACCTACCTACCTACTTAACTTACCCTCAAGTAACTTTTTACTGCCCGTAGCACTACAATGATCGCCACATTCAATCGATGGGGAATCGACTTTATCCCCAGCAGAAAAGGGAGCGCTTTTGCTTAGAAAACGCTCGCCTATATAATTTCTAGGTGAACTCTATTCTAGCGCACCAAGTTCAACAACTCTTTGGGAGATGCTAACAAATCGATCGCCACAAAGAAAACCTTATTTTCTGGGTTCAGCAAGAAGCGCCAAGCAATATTCATCCCCACATTACCACCAAACCAGGGAGTTTGCACTTTACCAGTAACCTTAATCTGAGTATAGCCATCTTCCGTCGGTTCAGAAACACCTCGTTCTGGGATTAACTTCAGGTTCTGGCATTCTTCCCGGAAGAACCGCAGCACATTCTCTTTACCAACAATTGGTTTTTGGAAAGGAGGTTGTAAAGCTCCATCTTCTGCAAACAGACTAATTAAGTTATCAAAATCGTTAGCATTCAAGTTGTCCATGTATTGCAGGACTGTGGAATTGGTCACACCTTCGATTTGAACTTTAGTCCGTTGGGACATCTCTTGAGGAGGTACAACAGGTTCTGCTACCCGTTGATAGCTGCCTAATTTGCTGGTATCGAACCCCATATCAACAACACAATTACGCAGCACCGTGATTTGTTGACCTGGATCAATACCTTGAATAGTCACTAGGATAGCGTTGGCGTTAGCTGAGAGTTTGTAGCCTTCGGGAATGGGCGCAACAAGTCCTTGATCCATGAAACGCCCTAGTTCATACCAGAAACCCAGCTTGATATTAGGAGACCAACTAGCATAGGTACGACAAATGGGAGTATCTGTCCGGTTCGCCAGGTCACACATAGCCTGGGTTTGCTGTAGGGGGGTCATCTGCCGAATTTCCTGTAGGGTGTTTTCAGCAAACTGCATATTCGCAGCCCCAGGAGCAGCAATGGTGATGGTTTTACCCATTTCCAGATACGCAAACCAAATGAGAGCCAGTTGATCTTCGGCACTAAGCTGCTTGAACCGAGCGATCGTCGCCGGAACTACGTCAGCCGCTAGGGTTTCTGGAAAAATGCTACGAGCCGAGTCAATGGTGAATGGCATTATGTGTACCTCTACTTCAATTTCTGTTAAAGCAACTTTACCATACTTAACAAAAATTTACAAGTTTAGGTATCTGAGAATGCAGAATTTTTTTTTATACCACCGATTTAGTCAGGGGAGGGCTTAACTGTTCACCCTTTCACCCGGATCAGGGATACAATAGGCGCACAGCTTGGTAAATTGGGCAAATTGACTAAAATATGGCAGTTGAGATCGAACGTAAATTTTTAGTGCGCGGCGACCAGTGGCGATCGCTTTCTGTGGGAATTATTTACCGTCAGGGCTATATTACCACCACCCCAGAAAAAACCGTCCGAGTCCGCATCGCCGACAATCAGGGCTATTTGACCATTAAGGGCGCTTCTGTGGGCTATCAGCGCGCCGAGTTTGAATATCTGATTCCCATTGAGGATGCCGAACAGATGTTAGCTAGTTTATGCGTTGGCCCTCTCATTGAAAAGAAACGCTATAAAATTCCCATCGGTGATCTGATCTGGGAAGTTGACGAATTTTTCGGGGATAATCAGGGGTTAATTTTAGCGGAAGTGGAATTAAACAGCCCCGATCAGGCTTTCGAGTTACCAGAATGGATCGGGGAAGAAGTTAGTCACGATTACCGCTATTATAACGCTAATTTAACCAAGTTTCCCTATACTCAGTGGCCTATCAAGTGAGGACAACAATCATGGAATTTCAGACCCAAGTTCAACGAGAATGTTATGAACAGGTGGCTATCTGGATGGAGGAGATGTTCACTCAGTATCCTTGGGAAAAATTAGACGATCCTGGCTTTGGTTTATTTCTGGGTTCCGCCTGGGTAGAAGTGCGAATTTACCCCTGGCACGAAGATGCTGTCATTGAAACGCGATCGCTCGTAGTTCAAGGGGCAGAAATTACCCCGGAATTGATGCAATTTTTATTATTGAAAAATTCTCAAATGCGCTTTGGTGGTTTTGCGATCGATGACCATGATCATATTTACCTTAGCCATACCATAGTCGGTTCAACCTGTGACCCAGGAGAATTAGAGTCCTCAGTTTTATCCGTCTTAGAAACAGCCGATGATTTTGATGATCAAATCATCCAGAAGTGGGGCGGAAAACGCGCTTTAGACATTGTACCATAATCGTTTGGCTACCAACCATCAAACTAGGGCATTATCCCGAATCTTAACAATTAAACCTCGATCGCCCCTGTTGAGTTTCAGTTAAATACTCTTGTAAAGTCTCCCAGTCTTCCTGTTGGATGGCGAGTGTAATTTTATCTAAACTTTCGCGATAATTAGACAAAGACTTTAACACAGCTTCCCGATTATACTTAGCCATCATCACCCCTAACTCAGGGTTCCCACCACCCACCCGGCTGGTGTCTCGAAACCCAGAACTTGCTAGTTGATAAGCCAGAGCCAGGATCTCCTGATTTTCCTCAGTAGCCGTCGCAGCAATGAGACTAGCACTAACCATCACCGGGAGATGAGAGATCCAAGCTACCGCCCGATCATGGTCCATCGGGGAACATTGATAAACCCTCGCCCCCAGTAAATTAGCGATCGCCACCACTACCTCCGTCGCCTCTGGGGGGGTGGTTTCCGTGGGAGTAATCACATAGGGTCGCCCTACAAATAACTTGAACTGCGCCGCATCAATACCACTATAAGCTGTTCCCGCCATGGGATGTCCTCCCACAAAGTTCCGCCAGAGGGGAGATATAATATCAACAATAGGAGTTTTAACCGAGCCCACATCTGTTAAAATCGTGTTAGGGTTCAGGTGTTCTAATAGTTCTTGAACAGTAGAAGCGATCGCCCCAATGGGGGTACAAATAAACACAATATCTGCCCTAGCCATTAACGACAAACTACAAGAGGCTTCATCAACCGCACCCATAGCGATCGCCCGGCTGCAGGTAGACTGGCGGCGAGAAACCCCCAACACCCGCCCCCCCTGTAGCACTGATTCTTCCAGAGGTTCAGTTAATCCCTCCCCCTCCCACAAAGAACGCAAATCTAAGCCTAGGGAACCGCCAATTAAACCCAATCCGACAATACCAATGTTCATCACTTCCCATTCATCTTTAATCGGCGATCGCTGCCCTGAGTTTACCTGTGAAACTGGCAGCCCAAATGCACAACCAAATAACTTTAATTAATTCCCAATCAAGCAAACTTTGGGAAAATTGTCAACCCAAAACCCCATAGAGATTTGTGACATCAACTCAACGAATTGACAGATCCCCCCCAAATTTTGATAGAATAACAGTTTAATTTGCCGATATTAAACGGGAGCCAAAAAGGCATGGATGCCGAAGAACTGCTGCTAGAATACCAATCCGGGAACCGTGATTTTAGTGCCATTCTGCTATGTGAAGCCAATCTGAGCCGGGTCAATCTGAGTCAGGCTAATTTTACAGAAGCAATTTTGAGCGTTACCAACTTTAGCGGAGCCAACCTCACAGGCGTTAACCTAACTCGAGCCAAACTCAACGTTTCCAAACTTAGCGGCGCTATTCTCCAGGGAGCCAACCTCAATGAAGCAGTTCTCAACGTCGCCAACCTGATCAGAGCCGATCTCAGTCAAGCCAACCTCATCGATGCGTCCTTAATTCGGGCCGAACTAATGCGAGCCGAACTCAGCGAAGCCGTAGTCAATGGGGCGAATTTAACCGAAGCCGATTTAAGAGAAGCCACCCTCAGACACACCGAACTCCAACAAGCCAACTTATCAGGGGCTAACCTCTCAGAAGCCTGTTTAATTCTCAGTAACTTAGAAAGATCCAACCTGACCCGTAGCGATCTTACACGAGCCGATCTTAGAGGAGTTAATCTCCGTAACGCCGAACTCCGACAAGCCGAACTAAGTGGCGCAGATCTTCGTGGTGCTAACCTGAGTGGCGCAAATCTCCGCTGGGCGAATTTAAGCGGTGCTAACCTGAGTGGGGCGAACTTAGAAGCCACCCAATTAAGTGGCGCAAGTTTACGGGGTGCTAATCTTAGTGGCGCAAGTTTACTCAATTGTACAGCCATTCATGCTGATTTAACCCAAGCTAATTTGATTGAGTGTGACTGGACAGATGCTGACCTGCGCGGTTCCGCATTGACAGGAACTAAACTTTATGGAGTTTCCAGATTTAGTTTAATCGCAGATGAGATCACCTGCGATTGGATTGATCTGAGTCCTAACGGTGATGGTAGCCAAATACGTCGTTTTAGTTCCCCAGAAGCTCATCAATTTTTTAACGTTGAATCTCCCACCGTTCAAATCCGTATTAATGCTTCCCTAGACCCAGATACCAACTGCATTTTAGCTTCCATATATCGGCAAATTATCCAACACTATCCTTTTATCAAATCTCCCCCTAGCATTGATATAGGTTCGCGCCGAACCGTCTTATCCTTTAGAATAGATGATGAGGAACAGCTATTTTTGACAGCTTATGTAGTGATTCTCCCCTTTGCAGATGTCGCTAAAACTAGAGAGTGTATTCTGGAATCATTGCGGATGCTCACCTTAGAAAATAGTTCTCAAATGGGAGTCAGATTATCTAATCAAGTCATTCAGTTTGGCATCGATATGATTAAAAAAATTGACCGTTTAGAAGACCAGTTATTGTCCGATAAATTAAGCGAAGAAATTGGCAAATTTCAGAACTTTTTTAACTACCCAACTCAAACCATTTTAAGCAACTTAGTGGGCGAATATTTGGCAATTCATAGCCATCCCGAATTTGGCAGAAAATTTAGTCAGATGCCTGGGTTAATGGATTTATCCAAAATTAGCCCCGAAAAATATCGGCAAATGGCGATGGCAACCCCAGATATTTTCACCAGTTTTGTAGCCAGTTTTGATGCCCCATAATTTAGTCATCAAAAATACTCTATCTCCCTCGTCAATGGCTCTCTTAATCATTTTAAAATTAAAAGTGAATTTTCCACAGAATGACAGATACTAACAATCATCAAAATTCTGAGAGTGACGTTCTTAAAGTTTATGCAATTGTTAAAAGATATCGAGATGGAGAAAGAGATTTTGAGGACATAAATTTAAACGAAATCAATTTAAGTCGAATTAACTTAGCCGGAGCTAATTTAAGTGGTGCATCCTTGAGTGTAGCTAATTTAAGCGCCTCGGATTTAAGGGGAGTTAATTTGACTCGTGCTAATCTAAATGTAGCTCGATTAAGTAATGCTAATCTGACCAAAGCTATTTTAAATCAAGCTACGATTAATGTGGCTAATTTGGTGAGAGCAGATTTAACGGAAGCACAGTTAATTAACACCCTATTAATTAGAGCAGAATTAGTTAGGGCGAAACTCAGTAAAGCTAACTTCACCCAAGCCAACTTAAATGGGGCTGATCTGCGAGAAAGCAAACTTCAGCAGACTAACTTTAATGGTGCTAATTTAAGTGGTGCGAACCTGCGAGGTGTTTCTGGAGCTTTAACTAAATTTACGAAAACCGACCTACGAGGAGCGGATTTACTTAAAGCGAATTTACCTAAAGCTGATTTTACTAATGCGGAATTAAGACAAGCAAATCTGACCTATGCGAACTTGAGTAATGCTGATTTTAGTGGTGCAAATCTGCGCTGGACTGACCTACAAGGTGCAGACCTGAGTGGTGCAAATTTGACAGAGGCTAACCTCAGTGGTGCTAATTTATCCGGTGCTAATTTAAGCAGCGCGGTGTTAGTAAAGGCTAGTTTAGTTCACGCTGACTTGAGCCAAGCTAACTTAATTAGAGCGAATTGGAGTGGCGCAGACTTGTCAGGAGCGACATTAACTGGCGCTAAACTTTATCAAGTTTCTAGGTTTAATCTAAAAGCTGATGAGATTACCTGTGAATGGGTAGATTTGAGTGCTAATGGTGATCATAGTCAGGTTTATCATTTGGATCGGGAAACTCTCCGAAAGTTTTTTAATCAAACTCGACCCAGAGTTGAGATTATGGTTAATTCTCCCTTAGATCAAGATGGGAATATAGCCTTAGCTACTATTTACTACAAAATTGCTCAAGAGTTTCCAATTATGGAAAGTCCCCCCAGCATAGAAATAGGCGATCGCACTACAAAACTCACATTTATTGCTAACCAAGAACAAGAATTATTTGCTATTAGCTGTCTGGCTATTTTGCCCTTTGATGATGCTTCCCAAACCCAGAAAAATATCGTTAATTTACTGCGTCAGATTCAAGATTCTACCCTTAAAAAAGAGCGGCGATCGCAATTATTAAGCGCTATGGGTCAAGTGATTGCCAAAATTAATGAGATGAAAAAAATAGCCCGCACCATTCGCTCAGAATTCAATCCGCTATTTTTTAGTAAACCCACCCGCACCCAATTAACTAATTGCAGCCAGAAAATGATTATGGTTCATGAAAATTCCCAAATCAGCAAACTCAATCCCTCTCCCCATAGTAGTGCCGAGGTGGGTTATGCCCCGAATTTTGACCAGGTGATGGCTTTTATTAACAGTTTTAATGATCTACCCTAAAAGTATCATCAAATCTCCAGGTTAACCATTAATCATTAATTGTAATCATTAATTGGGCCAGGTTCGATCCAGTCACTGGTTCGGTGTTCTGCTCGCCACAAGCTAAACTAGAAGTCAATGGGCTGAAGTTGAGAACCATCTTAACCTCTGGGACATTACTAAATATTTGGCTTGATAACCCTGTGATTGAAGTAGAAGCACATAATCTGGTTCGTCGTTTGGTGCAGTCCGTTGGTAACATGGACTGGCCCCACTATTTGACAATGACAAGATTAGTGGCGCGCGCGTTGCGTTTGGGACGTAGTGCATTAATTCAAACTGGGGTGAGGCCACAAATCCGGGAGCATCCCTATCGGTTTAGTTATCTAATTCCGGTTTTAGTTTGGGGAAAAGCTAGTGTGATCGTTGCCTCCGAAGCGGTAATTGAGCAACTTTTGACGGTGGAAATTCCCAAAATTCAGGGTATTACAGATGCAGATGATCAGAAATTACCCCTGATGCCGATTCAAAAGGGCGATCGCTGGCCAAGTAGAGATTTTCAGGGTTTGCTACTGACCACCCCTCAAATATGGTTAGCAGATAGATTAGGCGATAACCAGCACTTTCCCCCACATATTCCCACCATTATTGATGATGCCGATAATTTAGAACAGTGGAGTCGCGATCGCCTCACCGCCGCCCTAGAATGGTCAGATTGGACCCTATTAACCCAGAAGCGACCAGAATGGCGAGACACCCTCCAGTTAACCCAAGTGCGTCTAATTCGCTCAATTTTCGCCCACCCAGCTAATCTTTATGGTTGTCATCTCCTCGATGAGGAAGAACAGGATATTCTCCAAAATCTGTTTTTGACTCTTACACAACCAACAGAATCAACTACTACCTCAGCCGAAACCTCTAGTCAACGCTTAGACTCTCGGTGGCATGAGTTTTACCATCAATGGTTATCTGACAATCAACTAAAGTGGGTAGAAGTTGACCGCGCCCAGGGTTCATTCAAATTATATTGCAGTCCCCTAGAAGTGGCTTCAGCTTTGAGTCCCATTTGGGAACAACAACCCGTAGTATTGATTGGCGGCGCTTTAGACTTGGATAAAAACGCTCCCATTTATCGTCAGATCATGGGATTAGGGGATTTAACCTGTGTTAAATTTACACCCGATCGCCAAAGCCAATTAATCCAACTTTATCTACCTTCTGGGATACCGATGCCAAATACACCCCAGTTTGAGAAGGCATTAATTGAGCAATTGCGGACCTTGCTATGTATGAGTATCAATATTAGTGGTTTGAAAGTTTTATTAGTTGAGGATATTCCCCTCAAAGGAAAAGTGGCGGCGGTGTTAGCTTCAGAGTTTGGGTCCCTAGTTCAGGTGGAAACCACAGCTATCAGCGAAACAGGGGTTTTAGTGACCGGTTGGCAATTTTGGCGAAACCATCAGCATCAGTTCGTTTCTCCCCATTTATTAGCGATCGCCACTTTACCGTTACCCTCCCTAGAAAATCCCCTAGTAGCTGGGAGGGTCGCCTACTACAAACAGCAACGCCAGGACTGGTTTCGGCTATATTTACTCCCCGCCGCATTAACAGAGTTACAGGGGGCTGTCGCTCCCGTTCGCCACAAACAAGGTATCGTAGCCCTATTAGATAGTCGGGTCACTCGTCGCACCTATGGAAAACAGGTACTAACAGCCCTCAGTCCCCACGTTCAAATCGATTATCTCGACACCACCTGGTTAAATATTTAACTGGCTTGATTGTCCTTGCCAACAGTGCTATTATGGGCTAAATTCCGTTAGCCCTTTAGGGCAAAGTTTTCAACCAACTTTTTTTTTAAAAAATTGCGACAATGAATCAAAAATTAGCAATTTCCCTACTTAGCTTAATCCTGAGTGTTGGCTTTACTGGTGTAGCTGGGGCGGAAACGGTTTTAGAACAAATTGGACGAACCGGAGTCCTGCGTGCGGGTGTACGGACTGATGCGGTTCCCTTTAGCTATTTAAACGATAATGGCGATATCGAGGGATATTCTGTCGATTTGATTAGGTTGATTCATGGTCGCCTTGAAGAGAAGCTAAACCAGCCCATCCGGTTGGAGATGACTACTGTTACCCTTCAAGATCGCTTTGACCAGGTGCAACAGGGAAACCTAGACCTAGTGTGCGAAGCTACTAGCATCACCGCTGAACGGGAAAATGGGGTAGATTTTTCTACTCCCTTTTTTGTGACGGGGATTCAGATGTTAGTAAAAACGGAAAATAGCGATCGCCTTGACCCCACCCAACTATCCGAAACAGACATTTCAACCGTTAGCTTGGAACGGGTTACCATTGGATTTTTAGAATCTACCACCACTGATAGCGAGTTGCGCCCAGTTTACCCAGAAGCCCAATGGGAAGCCGTCCCTAGCCGCGCTGAAGGTATCCGCCTACTGCAGGAGGGGGAATTACAAGGCATTGTTAGTGATGGTATTCTGTTACTCGGACAGTTGTGGAAAGACGGGGGAACCCGCGAAAACTTTCAACTGGTCCCCAGCCAACCCCTGACCTTCGAGAATTATGGGTGTATTCTACCTATGAATAGCCGGGAGTGGAGCCGAGTAGTTAATTCAACTATTGCCAGCCCAGAAAACACTACCCTTTGGAATCAATGGTTTGATACCAACCAAGGTAGGTTCCCTTATCGTAAATTTGAATAATTATTGACTGAACAGCAGTCAGGGTAATGTTGACTCAGAGAATATGCCGATCAACAAACCGGGAAATATGGAGGGTGTTTCTCGTGTTTTGGGGAGGTGAAATCAATCGTATATTCTGCCTGCATGAGTTATAATTTACTCAACAACGTGGAGTAACCCCCGACGTAGGCGATCGAATACTTCGTTAATGCAGTCGTGTTCTTCATCGCTTAGACATTCCTTTGATAGAAGCAAGTACATAAGTTGCTTTTGATCCTCGCGGGTGATCTTGCGAGAAACAAAGATGCGCTCAATTAGAGCATCGAGATTGTTAGATGAGGGTGAGAATTGCGCCAGCATGGGAACTCAGATAACGCTATATTGCTATTATCTTACTTTTTGGGCATTATGGAAGTGATAGAGCGCGTCAGCAATTGTGATTATGATCAAGATCGAACCTGATTGATATCACAATGACCCGATATATACCACCCAAGTCCTAGGCCGAAAATGGTATAGAATAAAGGTTCATGAACGCTTACTCGCGCTACCGGAGATCTGCCATGAAATTCCCAATTCTGACGATGATTACCCTGTCGCTTGCTATCCTACCAATTACTCCGGTGCGGGCCAGTAATTTACAGGATATCCGACAACTCCTGTCTACTAAAGAATGTGAAAACTGCAACCTGACTAATGCGGGTTTGGTGTTAGCAGATCTCAGCGGGGCGAACCTGACGGGGGCGAACCTGACGGGGGCGAACCTTAGTCGGGCGAACCTGACGGGGGCGAACCTGACGGGGGCGAACCTGACGGGGGCGAGTTTATTTGGGGCGAACCTGACGGGGGCGAACCTGACGGGGGCGAACCTGGCGGGGTCAGATTTGCGGGGGGCTTATTTAGCTAATGCGATCGCCGTTGATGCTAATATTACTGAGGCTCAATTAATTGGAGTGGTGGGACTCCCGACTAATATTGGTAATGCGGAGGACTTCTATCGCCTGGGAGTTAAAGAAGCCTTAGAAGGGAACTACAGAAATGCCATAGACCACTACAACCGCGCACTGAGTCTCAATCCTAACCTGGCGGCGGCTTATTTTGCTCGCAGTATGGCTTGGGCCGATTTGGGTGATTTAAATAGAGCTATGTCAGATGCTAAACAGGCTCAAGAACTATATAATAGATTGGGGAGCCAGGAAGGGCAGGAAATTGCTGCTCAGTTGATGGAAATTATCGAATTTCGTCAAAATCCCCAGGAACTGAGAGCGCGTAATGGCGGGGTTATGGAACTTCTGGAAAGTGCGACTCCCCTACTGTTAAGATTTCTGTTCTAAGCAGAAAAAATTGATGAGGCACTACTGTTGGTTTAATGCGAGTTTTGATGGAGTTGTAGACTATGGGCGATCGCCAAAATCAATCTTTTTGGGATTCGGTAAACCAGAAAGTATCCGGTCTGCCTAAAAATTTGAGTCAACAAGCATCAGAGTTGGGTAAATCCATGAGCGATCAGGCTACAGAAACAGCTCGAAAAACAGCGACTGAGGTGGGGGATTCGATTACTCATCGTGCTTCCGAAGTGGGGAAAGCGGCACTGCATCAAGCCACCAAATCCGGCGCTTCTGTGGTTAAACACGCTCAAGGATGGGTGGAAAATATTTATCCAGAAGCCGAGGACGAAATCCCCACTAATCCCGAATATGACTGGAGTACAGATGAGCTTTATCATATTTTTGTACCTGCTCAAATTGCTACCAATGGGGGGACTCAAATGGTGATGGTAAAAACAGGTAAAAGATATGAAGTTAAAATCCCAGCCCATAGCTCAGAGGGAGCTAATCTGCGTCTGAAAGGATGTGGATTGCAGGGGGAAGATGCCTTTTTGATTTTGCATACTTTCTGGAACCAGCTATCTGATAATATTGACCGTAAAATTAATAACCTCATTGTCCAATCTCCTATTCATGACCGCAGTAAAATTAGATGTTTTCAAGCCTATAATAATCTGCAATCAGGCTCGGTTATCAAAGACCCGCCAGCCCTAAATTTACTGGATTATCTGTTTATATCTTCCCCCTATTCAGAGTTAATGCAACGGTATCTTATTGCCAGTTATAACTCGCGATTAATGGCTATTGAAAGATGTATAGAATTAGCCTTAAATGCCGGGGAATTAGAACTAACAGAAGAACGAGCTATCCGCAGCACTTATCAATATTTGCGTGCGGGGGAGATGATTACTGATTTAGACAGCCTCACTCGTCTGGATGCCATAATTTTACATTCCTCCCTCCCTAAGATGCTCAAACAATATTATCTGAGATGTAGTGCGATGGCTTGGGCAATGACTGTAGATGCCATAATTGTTAATAGTATTAATACCAGCCAGACGATTGCACAGGAAGAACGACCAGATTTTTTATCTATATTTACCAAGTTTCGTCAGGGGAAAAATATTCGGAATCAGCCCCAATTTAAACGCTTTGATGCTTGGATAGCACAAGCCGAAATTCCCCCAGTGTGTCAGGTGATTTTTTACCTATGGCGAGAAGGTAGCTTTCAGTTGAACAGTGAATTACTATCACAGGATTGGGAACAGTCCTGGAAAGCGATCGCCACTGCGAAAGCCTATATAAACGAGATCCAACCTCAAGCCTCGGTCAATTTACCCCCCATTCAAGTTTTACCTGGAACTCTAGCCGAGTCAGCCTATAACAGTGTCTCCCGTGGTGGTTTAGGTCTGTTGTCGGGAAGACCAATGCTAGAGGGGATAACAGGATTAATTGAAACAGCCGCCCTGGTGGCGATCGCCCAAGTAGCCTTACTTCCCGCTACCGAAAAAATGGCTTTAGGTATAGGCCATGATAGCGATCGCACCACAGCACTAGGTAAAAATTGGCAAGCTGTGGGCTCCTTTGGAGACACACCCAACCCTCGATCTGGTAAATTATCTGGCTCATCTGCCTATAGAGAGATAATCACAGAACTCCAAGGCTTACAATCCATAACTGAGCCTGGGGAGTGGCTGCCGGAAAGAGTGTTATCTTCTCAATTCAACGTCAGACAATTATTTACATATCAGAAAACTCGTCAGCAAACCATCAAAGCCTTGGAAACTCAGATGTATGTCTAACCACACAGCCCCCCGCCATGCCACTGATCACTACAGAGATCAATATTTGTCCCTATAGCTATCCACTTCTCAACTACATATAATGTTAAAATCAACAATCCCAAATAATCATTTAAGTAGTGGCGATTTTAGGATAGCCACAGTATTTGGTATTAACCTCCTAGTTGGTGAGGTGTTTTTTGTGAGTCAGCCTATCTCTAAAACCCATAGAGAGTATAAATGTCTAGTCTTTGATATGCAGTTCCTATGCCTTTGACACTTTTAGTCGTTGATGATGATTTGGGGACTCGCCTTTCCATTAGCGATTATCTGGAAATGTCAGGATATTTTGTGATTTCTGCCACCAATGGTCAGGAAGCCCTCCAATTGGTAGAAAAGCATCAACCACACCTGATAGTAACAGATATTGCCATGCCAGAAATGGATGGTTTTGAGCTAGTCAAGCGAGTTCGTTCCCAGCCGGGTTTCCGTTTGTTACCAGTGATTTTTTTAACCGCTCATACCAGTACGGAAGAGCGGATTCGGGGCTATCAACTCGGATGTGATAATTATCTCCCTAAGCCTTTTGAATTAGAGGAGTTAGGTGTGGTGATTCGATCGCTTTTAGAGCGATCGCAACTAATTGAAGCCGAATGGAGGTCTCGGATTAATGAACCCCTATCAAACCATACCAGTTCCAGTCATAAACGCCATCATTTTCACAGTTTATCAACCACTAACATTCATCTCACCGAACGAGAACAACAGGTTTTGAACTTACTTACAGAAGGATTATCCAATATCAAAATCGGAGATTCTCTGCATCTGAGTTCTCGCACTGTCGAAAAGTATGTTAGCAGTTTACTCCGCAAAACTGACAGCAGTAACCGCGCTGAACTGGTAAGGTTTGCCTTAGAAAATGACCTAATTAATTAACCGATGGTTGATTAACTACAAATTCTAGTAAGCCTTCACAGGCATCTAGTAGCAAATCAATCACCTGATTAAAACCTTCCGGGCCGCCATAGTAAGGATCGGGAACTTCTTTGAGGTTATGATGCCGACAGAAATCGCACATTAGCTTAACCTTATCACCATATTTTTTCCCTCGATCAAGATACATAATTTGCTGATAATTGTCCCGATCCATCGCCAAAATTAGATCGAAATTCTCAAAATCCTCTGAGGTGAACTGACGAGCAGAACCCTTGAGGACAATGCCCCGTTTTTTCGCCGCCATAGTCATACGAGAATCAGGGGCCGAACCAATATGATAGCTCGATGTCCCCGCCGAATCACAGACAATACGATCGCCCAAATTAGCCTCTTCGATCAGATGATTCATAATATTCTCAGCCGAAGGCGATCGACAAATATTTCCCAGACAAACAAATAACAATCTATAGGACATAGTTGGAAAGACGATTTTTGACTATGGCACTAATACCACAATTATATAATTTCACATAATTTCACTAGGATCAATTCCCAATTCCTGCAAACGAGCTGCTAGGCGATCGGCTCGTTGTCGTTCCTGTTCCGCTCGTTGTCGTTCCCGTTCCGCTCGTTGTCGTTCCCGTTCCGCTCTTTCCTCACCAGATAATAGTAAATTACCCTCACTATCCCACCAACGCAACCAAGGTAATTCCACGTTCTGATATGTTCCCGACCATATACCTAACTCTACACCCATTTCGGGAATTGGGTAATGATTGCGGTTATTTGGGGTTAGCAACTCATAGAAACTACCCTCTAAACGATACACTTCTACCTGAGATTTTTCTACTTCATAGATGGCATAATACGGCGTTCTTATTACCGTTTCATAAATCCAAAACTTGCCTTTCCAAGCGGTTTTATCTCGTTCTTCTGAACCATCCCCAGATACAAATTCGATGATAATTTTCGGACGGATTAATTCTTGCCACAACACATAAGACCGTCGCAGCTTACCATTAAGAGTAGGGGGAACATTCGCCACATAAAACCAGTCCGGTGCTTCCGCTCCTTTCTGGGGTGGGTCGGTCATGCGCCAGTAAATCCCACTATCTTGACCAATGCAATATTGTCCGTCTGGATGTATTTGATTAAGAACCGGACGAATAGAATCAGTTAATAGGATACTTTGGGGGTGTTCTTGAAAGTTTTTCACAAAGGTTCCGTCTTCACAGGGAAGTTGGGTATGATCCGGTAGAGTCGTTAAGGATTTAGTGATAGTCATATAAATAGAGAACTGATAGTTCTGAGTTAACTATAGCATATCTAACAAGGCGATCGCCCCTTGGCTTCTGTTCTGCACTTCAGGGGAGCGACAGATATTTTTGCCAGTGAATTAGCAATTAATAAACCCGCCGTACTATCGAAGGCGGGTTTATTATCAGTTTTTTTTGTGGCGCAAAACTTATGGCTTATTGTTGTGCTTTCTCGATATTTTCTTTAAAGCCAAAGTTGATGGTAGGTGGTTCCAAATTAGGAACAATGATATCCATACCCGGAGGCAGGGGAGGCAGTTGAGGCAAACCAGTTTCCCAGTTCTTAGTTTGGTTAGGTAGGGCAGCAATAAACTCCTCTGCTGGTACCTCAGCCACCCGTAGAGTATTGATCAGTTGGGCGAGGGCAAATTCTATCTGTAATTGTGGATCGAGAGCTACCCAGCCTTCATTAGTCAGCTTCCGTAACTCAAAATGCAGGTGAGGTCCTGTAGACATTCCTGTACTTCCTACCCGTCCAATTACCTCCCCTTGTTCGACAAATTCTCCGGGTTTAACAAACAATTCTGAGAGGTGAGCATAAAGGGTTTCTTGGGATTTTTTCGGGTGGTTAAGAACCACAGTTAAACCATATCCCCCTAACCAGTCAGCCAGGGTAACTTCCCCTGAATAAGATGCCACGACAGGAGTTCCCGTATCTGCTCCGAAATCAATACCTGTATGGAAGCTGCCAGTTCCCAAAATTGGGTGTTGTCGCCAACCAAATAATGAGGTAATTGGGGCGGGAATACTGAGGGGGAAAAGCAGGTGAGTATCTGAATTTCCGGGAACTCTGGGGGGTCGCATGGTGCGGTTATAGTAACTCATACCTGAATTACTCATGGCACTCATGCTGATCGGTCCCACTTGTACGGGACTTAATCCGGCGACAGGGACTTGATAGGAATAGTCTGGAGAGCCACCATAACTGGCGGCGACGTTTGTAGTTCCCCAGCCTCTGCTGTTGGCTGACTGAGTTCTTCCTGTTGCTTGTTGACCATAAGAATAGGAAGGCTGACGGTGCTGAGTAACTGTTTTGCGTCCCCCGGTGGGATATCCTGTAGCATAAGTAGACTGACTAGGAATTTCAGCAATAGGTGCGGGTGGGGGAACACACAATCTATCAACAGCTTGACCGACTCCAACGGCTGTTTCACAACCTGTCTGGCGCTCGGAAAAGATGACGGTTGAAGGCGCTTCATAACCACCGCCTGTAGCCCCAATACTGTAATCTGTAGGGTCGATAAAGTTATGATCGGGGTTATTAAATGGTGTTCCCTGAGCTGTGGATGCAGACGGAGGAGAAATATGCTGAGTTGACGGTGGCGATGCTGTTTGATGCTTTTCTGGCAGATAAATGGGCTGTTCTGGTGGGGCGATGTAACCACCTGATCTTTCTATGGGTGGCTCATAATAGGGTTCTGGTTCGTAATAGGGTTCTGGCGCTATATAAGATTCCTGAACTGGTGGCGCGTAATAGGGTTCTGGCTCATAATAGGGTTCTGGCGCTATATAAGATTCCTGAACTGGTGGCGCGTAATAGGGTTCTGGCTCATAATAGGGTTCTGGCGCTATATAAGATTCCTGAACTGGTGGCGCGTAATAGGGTTCTGGTTCAGGGGTGTAGGTGTTGTAGGATTCTAGGGGTTCGTTATCAAAGGGGATAGAAAATTCTTCATAGGCGATCGCACGATTTACCAACAATCCTACCCCACTCAAACAGCTTAATCCCAAAGCCAGGGAGCGCCAGGACAATCTACTATTATGGG
This sequence comes from Arthrospira sp. PCC 9108, assembly GCA_016745315.1. Classification (GTDB taxonomy): domain Bacteria; phylum Cyanobacteriota; class Cyanobacteriia; order Cyanobacteriales; family Microcoleaceae; genus Limnospira; species Limnospira platensis. The sequence continues at coordinate 5,463,136 of CP066886.1, read as the reverse complement.
GAATAGGCTGGGTAGATTTTAAATTAGATTTAGAGTAACTGGATTCTGTCATTTCCTCACACAACCAGATGATAAATTGGGCAATTTTAGAATTGAGTTCTTTAGGGTGTAACCGAGTTTCATTGTACCGGGCGAGAGACCAATTTCTGAGGATAATGTTCCAGGGCGATACTACTGCGTAGTTGCTCCGCGAAAGGGTTGCAGTTCAACCCAGAGTTAGCCATAAGCCGTCAGATCACACTCCAAGAATTTCCGTGATCACAACTACTGATGCACCTTTAGCAGTTCCATATAGGATGACATCAGACTCTCACCTCCCTTCTGTGCATAGTGCATTAGTCCTAACTCGATACCCCAGATCACAATAGCTGCCAACATTTCTATAGAGTTTACCCCAGCAGTGGTGGGATGTGCATTTAAAAATTCGTGCAGATTAATACCAGTGGGGGGTACAGAGTTACTCCAATTCAGGCCGACTCCAATCACGGCTTGGCTGATCTCTCCGTTGTGGACTTTAGTTTCTGTTAGGATACCACCCAATTTGCGTTTGTTCAGCAGCAAATCATTTGGCCATTTCAGCTTTACGGGAACACCGCGATCGCGTAAAACTGTAGCAATACCCCAAGCGCTACATTGAGTTAACCAGGCCATATAGTTATGCTCTGGGGCAGTAGCATCTGTGATACTCTCATGGAGAGTGAGGGCATAAGACAGGTATAATCCCCCCAATTCTGACTGCCACTCACGCCCCCATTGTCCTCGTCCTGCTGTTTGTTGGAGAGCGATCACTGTAGTTCTAGGGGTAGCTAGACCAGTGGTGATCAACTCCCACAGGGTTTCATTTGTAGAACCGAGCCTATCAAATATCAAGATAGACGGAGAAGCATCAACGTAGGAGACCGGGTTAGATAAAACAGCTACGACATTTTCTTGTAAAGCCTGTAAAGCACCCAGTATGCGATCGCAATCCATTTAATCCAATATCCCGCTAAGTTTAATAATTATCGCGCTTTCCCGGTTAAGCTGTTCCCTGAAATCTCTTTTCACTGACACAATGCACATTTGGACTTGGCATCAGTGGCAACAACTGCCCTATTTAACCTGTAGTATCCTAGAAAACTGGCAACATGGTTTTTTTTCCAGACGGTTTAGCCCCCGTTCTCCCGTTGATTTAGTGCAGGTTCTCGAACCCGCCGCCCAGGTATACCGCCTCAAACAGGTTCATGGCAACCAAGTTTTGAAAACTACTCAGGTTTCCCCCATTCCCAAAACTGAAACCAATAGCGAGGAAATATCCTTGTCGGAAGCTGATGGCTTACTAACCAATAAAGGCTGTCAATCAGTATGGGTAGCCAGTGCTGACTGTGTTCCTGTGCTTATCGGTGACGTGGTAACCGGGCGAGTAGCTGCCATTCATGCTGGGTGGCGCGGTACATCTTTGAAAATTCTACCAGAAGCGATCGCCCAATTTAAACAGCAAGGCAGCCAGATGGCTAATTTACGAGTCGCAATGGGTCCAGCTATTTCCGGGGGATGCTATCAAGTCTCAGAGGATGTAGCAGTTAAACTAGCTGCCACCTTACAAATAATGGATATAGCCAGCAGTATCTCCCAAATTTTAGAACCCTTATTCCACCTACCAGACCCACCCCTATTGTCTGACCCGGAACCCGATCGCCTACGGGTCGATATTCGCCGTTTTAACGCTTTGCAACTCGAAGCCGTAGGTTTAGACCCTCAGCAAATAGCTATCTGCTCTGAGTGTACCTATAGCCAGCCTGAGCTATTATTTTCCTATAGGCGCGATCGGCTGAAATTGGTTCAATGGTCTGGAATAGTTAGTTTTTCCTAATCTTGTTGCCCATAAACCAAACCACCCCAGCCACACAATTAAATAGAAGATTGTGTTAGAATCAACCCATCATCTGATCATCTCATCTCTAGGAGTTTTTATCGACTCATCACAACCGCAAGGCTGGCGGGGATAGTCTGGGTCCAGACCAGAAGACCAAAAACTCCTTGATAGTGGAGGTGGATGCGATGAAACAGTAAACCTAAATCGTCAGGTTTGGGAATCCCCGTCCGTTTGACGGCGGGTCCAATGTCAATTGATTAGACTCCAGTTAAATTAAATGCGATGAGCCAGCAAAGTCCTTATGAACAGCTTGGGGTTACGATTGACGCATCCTTTGATGAAATTCAGGATGCCCGCGATCGCCTGAGAGAACAGCACACCGGTGAGCGCCAAGTGATAGAATCTATTGAAGCCGCTTATGATGCCATCCTGATGGATCGCCTCAGAATGCGCCAAGAGGGTAAAATCAAAGTCCCTGAGCGGATTCGCTTTCCTGAACGCATCGCGGGGCCACCAGCTAAGGAAATTCAACCCCAGACCAGTCCTAAAGTCTCCTGGTTAACTGGAATGCTCGATGCGCCGAGTCGTTCGGAGTTGATGTGGCCGTCATTGATTTACCTGGGTTTGGGAGTTGTCAGCCTGTATCCAGCTATTGAGATCTCCCTGCTACAACTTCCCCTCGCCTTGGGGGTGGCTACCTCCCTGTATTTTCTCAATCGCAAAGAGAACAAATTTGGTCGTTCGGTTTTGTTGACCGTGGGGGGTTAATTCTAGGATTAATCTTGGGAAGTTTACTGAGTCCCATGGCGGGAGCTACCCTATCAGTTGAACGGTTCATTACCTTAGTCACCCTGATAGTTTTGTGGTTGGTTAGTAGCTTTCTCCGGTAAGGGTACAGTAAGCAAGGCAAGCCTAGATATAGCCTGATTTTTCAGGTTTTACTGGACATTAGATGATCATGGCTTTACATCAGCAATATCCCTGGATAACCAGGGTATATTTTTTGTGCTTCTGTTTATTTACTATTACCGGATGGGGTGAAATAGGGCGATCGCAAACTTTACCCAATAATGTAGAATTTAATAAAACCGCCAAACCCTGCTTTCCTCAACGGACTACCTTACCACCACCACCCCTATCTCAAACAGAACTGAGTGTTCCCAGTCTTTGGTTAGCTGAAAAACGCTACGGCGGCGAAACACTCAATCAGTGGTTTATAGGAGAGGATTCTACCCCGATTCTACCAAATGTATATCTTGACAAGTCTATCACTTTAGTGGTTAACCGTTTCCAGTGGAACCAGAAACGCTATCTCGATCAGTTTATATTTATCCATCATTTTGCCGAATTTACCCGCAGCTATGGATATAATTTGCGGGTGTGTAACGATTTAGGTAATTTAGTCGGATATTACATCTGTGATTTCCAGGTCTGTCCCCTAAACTGCCAAATTCACCTAGAATCTAGAGGGTGGCGTATTCAGGATTTTAGAGTATTTACTGACTAATCCAACCGTGAACCTATCCAGTTTCTGGTTTCCTCAGACAGTCCGCAATTCTTCCCAAATTTTGCACCTGTGATATGGGCTTCAGTCAGATTACTACCAAATAAATTAGCACCCAATAAATTAGCATTGGATAGGTCTGCTTGTGCGAGTTCAGTGTGACGAATAGCCGCCCTAAATAGATTGGTGTGACTAAGATTGCTACCAGCTAAATTAGCACGGGTTAAATCAGCATAGCTGAGATTAGCACCCATTAGATTAGCGTGGCTTAAAAAGCTATAGCGCAGTTGAGCATAAATTAACTTAGCACCAACTAAATGCGATCGCTCTAAACTAGCCTGATTAAGTTTAACATAGGAAAGATTAGCTTGCTCAAGCATCGCTCCGTTCAAATTAACCCCGTCTAGTTTCGCCCCCTCCAAATTCGCCCCCTCCAAATTCGCCCCCGTTAAATCAGCTTCAGTCAGATCCGCCTCTCCCAAGTAAGCCCCCCTTAAATCCACACCTCGCAAATGAGCCGATCGCAGTTGAGCGCCCCGTAAATTCACCTGCTGTAAATTAGCTTGACTTAAACAAGCACCTTGTAAGTTAGCAAACCCTAAATTAGCCCCTGGTAAATCAGCATTTTCTAAATTAGTTGAGCATAACTTAGCCTCACTCAAATCTACTCTAGTTAAATTAGCCCTATGCAGATTAGCCCCCGTTAAATCAGCACGATTTAAATTAGCCTGCTGTAAATCAGCCCGTGCCAAATTCGCATCTAGCAGACTCGCTTCTCGCAAATTACTCTGTTTTAAATTAACAATAAATAACTGAGTTCCATTAAGATTAGCCTCTTGGAGATTAGCACCTTCTAAATTTGCCAACCGCAGATCAAGCCCGCTCAAATCCATCTGGCTCATATTCAAACCTCTAAAGTCTGCTCCCTTCAGATCCAAACTATTTAAGTTAAGATTATTTAGATTAGCCTCACGCAGATCAAGTCCTTTACTTTGAGAGAAAACCCGGTAAGCATCCAAGTTATCCGTCAGAGGTCCTGATACATCATCCTGATCCATCTTGACCAGATGATATTGGACGTTTTCCGTAAAAATTGTTAATACCAGATTAAAAATTTCCAAAAACAAGATAAACTGACGACAGCGTTCTTCTTCATATTTTTGATAAAATTGAATCAGTTGAGCCACTTTTAACTCTAGGTGTACTTTAGATGAATGGTCTAATAAAATCACTTTAAGCATCAAAATAGCCAAGGTAAATACACTACCCTGATTAATCATAAATGTAAAAATAAAAGAGGGGTTCTCTCCATCCTCTATCGTCAAAAAGTCGATGAGGCTATTACAGGTCCGAATTTTTAAATCGTCATTGATAATTCTATAATCATGGAAATTATACAAATCTTTGAGTTGGGCGGAAATTTTGTCCCGCAAAATCCGGGTAGTAGATTTTTCCCCACTCTGAAGCATTAAGTATTCAGGTAAGGCGCTTTTAAAATCCCTATAAGTAACCTTATGAGTTTGTTTCAAAAACAATTCAGCTTGATGGGTATAGCTGGAAACTCGCTGGGTGGAAATAGTTTTTTTAAGTATATCTAAAACTTGCTCTCCTAACTGAGTAGGATTTTTGATTTGGGTTTCATTTCGGAGTTGAGTTTTTGGTGATGAGCGAGCCAGATACATCGCCAACTCAAATTTATACTGTTCTCGCAGTTTTTTGGATATATTGCGGGCTACCTCCTGCTGTTCCTGAGAGTTATTGGGGTCAATATATTGGTTAACTAATAAATAACTCTTATAGCGACTACTCCAGCCCTGAGAATGCTGTAATACACAATTACGAATCTCTTGAATATCAGAACTTTGCAGAAAATATTTAACCTGATTTCTGAGTTTTCCTAATTCAGGATCGAGAATGTCATATTCATCGCTCTCGGTATTTTCTAGCTTTTCCAGTAGCAATTGAACTGCTTGATAATTGCGACTAATATACCAGTTGTTGGCTAAGATATAACAACTTCTTTTTAATAGGGGATTAATGGTAGCTGTTGATGGTAGCTGCTGCAGTTGATTTCTCAAAGCATGATTAGCCTGTTCATCGCTACAGTTGAGATGCCAAAATAATCCGATAAATTCTTCTAATACTGTCTCTGAGTCATAGTCTTTAACAATCTTAATCAAAAAATCAAAGATGATATCTGGTAATTCTCTACCATCTTGATCAGAATCCAGATTGCCAGAGGAGTCTAGCAGGTCAGCACCGGAATTATAAGTGTTGCTCATAAGATTGTATTTTCGGAATGACAAGAAACTAGAGCAAGTCTGTTGAATTACTTAGAAATTTAGCGATCGCACTTACCGAATCAGCCGAGGGGGTGAGATAACACCAATCATATCAAAACCCCAAATTAATGTCAATAATTCCTAAATTACATAATCCCTATTGTGCAGTCGCCCACTTGGATTTGAGGGGATGTGCAGGATGTGGGGCTTACTGATACCCGTGGCTTTTTAAATTAAAATAAAGTTTTGCCCGATTGAGCAACAACTTCGGCACAATTGCAGTTAATCATATTGGAGATTAGGAAATTATCATGAATTCACAAGAACTGCTCGACTTGTATGCCGCAGGCGATCGCAATTTCAGAGATACAGACTTATTCCGGGCGGAGCTGAGTAACGCTAACCTCAGTGGCGCGAACCTATTTCGGGCGAACCTATTTCGGGCGAACCTATTTCGAGCCAATTTGCTTGGTGTTAGTCTATTTAATGCTAACTTAATAGGAGCAAACCTGTATTGTGCTAACCTCAGCGGAGCCGACCTCAGCGGAGCCAACCTGACCCGGGCAGATCTGACAGGTGCAGATCTCAGTGGGGCCGATCTCAGTGGGGCGGACTTGAGCGGAGCAATTCTCACCCATGCTAACCTTAGTTATGCCGATTTGAGTCGAGCCAACCTCATGCGAGCTGAACTCGTAGATACAGCACTGAGTCACGCTAAATTTCAGGGTGCAAACCTCAAGGAAGCTAACCTAACTGGGGCATTGTTACAAAACGTCAAATTTAAACAGGTTATCGGGTTAAATGCGGCTCGTATCCAGGAGTTAAAAGAACAGGGAGCCATTTTTGAGGAAGTTCCTAGTCTGACCCTCAACTCCAAAGTTACGAGCTGACACGATAAAAACTCGGAAGCTTGGTAGCCCCGTCTCTTGAGAGCGGGGCGGAAAAGCGACTCGGCGGCTTTAGCCGCCGTCAGATATGGTGAGGGTCGTTGATGTAGGCCATGATTCTAGCTGTACTCACTTTTCCTGTCGTATCATAGAAATACGCTCTAGTCCACAGAGAGGGCAGCTTGCACAGGTGGGGGAACTCCTGCCTGAGCAGCCTGGAAGAACGCCCCTTCATGGCCTTGACTATCTGATGAATGGCGACCTGCGACCCATGCTCTACCAAGACGTGAACGTGGTCAGGGGCTATCTCCAATGCTTTGAGCCGCCACTCATTTTCCCGGGCTACCTCGTTGAGTATTGCGGCAAGTCTAAGCTTAACGTTGCTAACCAAAACCTTCTTCCGCCGCTTTGGAATCCAGACCAAGTGAACATGGGCAAGCCCTACCGAGTGGTTGCCGTGGCGATAGTTGATAGACTTATTCCTCATTGTCGAAGACTGCCTATGTGTCTACAAAATCAAATATAGTATGATGATTTTATGGCTAAAACCTTTGTAGCACAAGTAAACCAACTTCCCAACGACCCTCCCTTAAGGGCGGCGTTGGAGTTTCTTTGCACCGCTTCCAATAACCTCTACAACTGCACAGTCTATCTGGCTAGACAGTTGTATTTCAAAGCGGGAAAGTTCTCCAATGGACAATGGCTCTCCAGTCAGATGAAGCACAACGCTCACATGAAGGCACTCTATACCAGTGCTGCTCAGCAGACCTGCATCAGTGTGGGTGAAGCCTTTAATGGCTACCGAGAACTGCTCAAGCTGTGGCGTAGCGGCGGATTGGCTGAGAAACCCAAGCCACCCAACTATCGCCGCTCTGGCGGCTTGTTCGAGCTCAGCTACCCTCAGCGGTGGCTCAAGCTAGTCAATGGTCAAGTCAGGGTGCCGATGGGCAGGTCTTGTAAAGTTTGGTTTGACCTGCCTGAGATTTTTCTGCCCTTCCCGAGTAACCTAGACTGGACTAAGGTTAGAGAGCTTCAGATTGTGCCAAGGGCTGGCTATTTTGATGCGGTTTGGATTTGTACTGGTAAGCCCGTTGAGCCAGTCGCCTTAGACACTGAAAAATCGCTGGCCATTGACCATGGCATCAACAACTGGCTGACCTGCGTTGATAGCGAGGGTCATAGCTTTATCGTCGATGGTAAGCACCTGAAGGCGCTCAACCAGGGCTACAACAAGCGGGTTGCCACGATTAAGGAGGGGAAAGCACAAGCCTTCTGGTGCAGGCTACTAGACAAACTCACTGGCAAGCGTAATCGCCAGATGCGCGATGCCGTCAACAAAGCCGCTAGGTTAGTCATCAATCATTGCCTGAAGCATGGCATTGCTACCATTGTCTTCGGCTGGAATCAGGGGCAGAAAAGTGGGGCCAATATGGGTCACAAGGCCAACCAAAAGTTCGTGCAGATCCCGACAGCTAAGCTGAAGAGCAGAATGGCTCGGCTTTGTGAGGCTCACGGTATTTTGTTCATTGAGCAGGAGGAAAGTTATACGCCCCGTTAGCGTCAGCGCTAGACCTTGATGCCATCCCCGTCTACGGTGAAAAACCCGAGGGTTGGAAGGCTTCAGGACAACGCATTCGGCGCGGAACTTATCGCTGTGGTGCTGGCGTTGAAGTCAACGCTGACGCTAACGGGGCGTGGAACATTGGCCGCAAGGCAAAAGTAACGGGGATGCAATGCACCCCCGCAAGAGGCGTTTTGACTTCGCCTAAGCGTCTGAGAATTTGGGATCTACCGGGTGGGTCAATCCTAGCTCAGAAGTGCTGTAATCCCTCCGGGGAATCCCCGTCGCTTTAGCGCGGGGAGTAGTCAAAGCACCCAATTAACAATTATCAACTTGCCACTCTTGGCGGTTTTCCGCTATAGGTTAAATAGTTCCCCCTGCTGAGTCGGAAGATGCAAGTAGGGGTGACTTCCCAGTTTAGTATGTTATTGGGTAATGAGTTATGGCCCCATCTAAGGGAAATTTTGATAGTAAATCCTCTCAGAAAAATCGGATTGCTTACTCAGAGTTTGGCAATTCTTCTAATTCCGAAGCCATGGAACCAGGAGTGCCGGACTTACCCCCCCAGCAGCAAAACTTAAAAGTGCAGGCAACTCGTAAGGGACGCGGTGGTAAAACAGTCACAGTTATCTCTGGCTTTCAAAGCAATGACCAGACCCTGAGTAAGTTATTAAAACAATTGAAAAATCAGTGTGGCACCGGGGGAACCATGAAAGACCAAACTCTGGAAATTCAGGGTGATCATACTGATAAATTGCTGCAAATACTGACTCAATTGGGATATAAAGCTAAAAAAAGCGGCGGATGATTACAATTCCAGTACATGAGACTTTTCAGCAAACTATCCAAGGAGAGGGTTATTGGGCGGGAACTCCTGTAGATTTTATTCGGTTGGCAGGGTGTCCGGTGGGCTGTCCTTGGTGTGATACCGGATATGCTGACGGGGGGAAGGGTTTACCCCGGAATGTGCGTAGTTTTGATCAACTTTTGGCGGAGTTGGTGTCGCCAAGGGTGGTAATTTCTGGGGGTGAACCGTTTATATATCCTCAGTTACCTGATTTGGTGAGGGTATTAGAAGACAGTGGGAGGCAGGTTTCTATTGAGACATCGGGCGCATTTTGGCAAGATGTTTCTGATCTGTGCTGGATAACTCTGAGTCCCAAGGAACATATCAGCCCCGGTTATCCGGTGGTGTCACCAATGTGGCGACGGGCTTCGGAAATTAAGTTGGTGATTGATGTGGGGGATGAGTTGGAGTTTTATGGATGCCGTTTGGCGGAAAATTCTACGATTCCGGTGTTTTTACAACCGCAGTGGACTGATATAGAGCGCACTTTGCCTTTGGTATTGGAAAAATTAAAACAGTTTCCAGGTTATCGGCTTTCCGTTCAGCTTCATAAGTATATTGGTGTGCAATAAGATTGATTGATATTTCTTGGCAAACTGTAGTTTAGATAACAGGTTCTTGATTGATTTTGATCAACAATAAATTAAGGGCTCTCGGGAGGTTTGTCATGCCGATCAAAAATTCTACTCCACCGACTACTCCATCCACTTGTCGCAATTGCCTCCACTATAAATCGGAGGGGCGACGAGGTGGTGTTTGCCAGTTATTCCATGGTTCAGTGCAAAGTAATTGGGAATCTTGCTCTCTGGCAAGTTTCCCTTTTATTTACTCTTGGGAAAAATTAGACACGGCTATTTCAGACCGGCGGGTAACTGTCAGTCGCTCTGCATAGCGATCGCGATCGCCTACTGTCTATATAACTAAGTAATTTTACCGAGTCTGTTTGCGTGAATAATATTTCATCACAGAAAAGACCACTCCGCAAAATGGGAGTGGTTGTTTTCAGTCAATTAATAATCGGTTACAAAATAACTAAGAGCGAAAGCGAGAAAATCGGGCTGCTGTATGTTTAGCCACCATCAACAGCAAATAAATGGTCAACACATAACCGGTGGCGAGTAAGGGAATCATTAACGGTAATTCGTGGTAGTTCATAGGTGGTGCGGCTAGTCTGTGTGTGAGAGAGGAGCATATATGGGAGTTTAACAGTCGCTACATATACATAGGGGCAGGTTTCCAACGGCAGGTTATAGCTGGGTTTCGATCGCTATCTAATAGGGGATATCACCAGGCACACCAACATCAACTAACCAGAGATTTGCAACTCCAGAAAGTTTCCCTAATACCTATGCCAAGTTACCAGACCTCTACAGCTAGTCCGCCGCCTAAATATAAGCCTAGACTGTGCTGATTGGTCTTGAACCCACCAAGCTGCCACACCATAATCTGATGCCAGCTCAGGAACTTCTAAAATCGCCCCTGGCTATCCCCTTTTCCGTGGATAACCTGTGCAACAACAGCCAGTTAATATTTGGCTGCCACACCTGTTGCCCTTAATGTGTAGAATTTTTTTAAACTCTTAATAATTAAGCTAACACAAAATTAACGAATTGTACCAATTATGAGAAAAATTTTTTTGGGGGACAATGGACAACGGATCATGGACAATAGGTAATCGGCGAGAGAGGAGAAGGGACAGGACAGAGGGCAGAGGGCAGAGATCATGTAGATGTGGGCCCCATCTGTGAATTACATCTGGTACGCCCTAAGATGAAGAAACCCGCCCTGTGGGGGTTTCACAATTAATTAGACGTGATGGAGGTGTGGTGAATATCAAAGTTGATGCTCAGGTGGGCTATAATCCTAGTTGAGAGTTTGGCGAGATGAGAGCCTTAGCTTAAAATCAAACTATAATATGTAAAATTTTGTTAATCATCCAGCCTGAGTTGGCAAACCCATGACCTCTCGCACTCTTCTATTTTCGACCGTTGAAGCAGACCTAAAACTGCTAACCGATAACCTGAAACAATTGGTGGGCGCTCGTCACCCGATCCTGTATGCAGCAGCAGAGCATTTATTTAGCGTACAGGGAAAACGGGTGCGTCCGGCGATCGTGCTGCTAATATCTAGGGCAACCATGCCCGATCATGAAATCATACCTAAGCACCGCCGTCTAGCTGAAATCACAGAAATGATCCATACTGCTAGTTTGGTTCATGATGATGTGGTGGATGAATCAGAACTGCGGCGGGGTGTCCCGACAGTTCACAGTTTGTTTAATAACCGGGTGGCGGTTTTAGCCGGAGACTTTCTATTTGCCCAGTCCTCCTGGTATTTAGCCAACCTGGACAACTTAGAGGTAGTTAAACTTCTGTCACAAGTGATCATGGATCTGGCGGAGGGAGAAATTCAACAGGGACTGAATCGATTTGATACTAGCTTGTCCATTGAAGCGTATCTCGAAAAGAGTTACTACAAGACAGCTTCTTTAATCGCTAATAGCTCTAAGGCGGCTGGTCTGTTAAGTGGAGTTTCAGCAGAACTAGCAGAAGATTTGTATAAATATGGTCGTAATATTGGCTTGGCGTTTCAAATTGTCGATGATATTTTAGACTTTACAGGTTCGACGGAATCTCTAGGTAAACCGGCTGCTTCGGATCTCAAAAGCGGAAACCTGACAGCCCCGACCCTGTTTGCTTTAGCAGAAAAGCCTTTTCTGGAAACTCTGATCGATCGCGAATTTGCTCAAGATGGGGACTTGGAACAGGCGATCGCCTTAATTCAAGAAAGTTCTGGGATTGATAAATCCCGAGAACTCGCCATCCACCACGCCCAGGTCGCCGTAGAACATATCAACCAGTTACCCCCTTCGGAGTCTCGTCAAGCTCTGGTGGAATTAGGGGACTATGTGGTGAGTAGAATATACTAATTGATTAGGTTCGGTGGGGGTGGCGAAATCTCCCCCATCAAGGATTTTGTGTCAATTTCCATGGTGACAATTGCCAGTTTTTGATACTTTGTCAAACTAAAACCTGGAGAGTTTGGGCTGCCTGATTCAGGTTTTCCAAACCGACTTGGGTTTGTTTAATTCCACTAGCAGTTTCCACTGCTGCATGATTAATAGAATTAGTAGCTGTGACAACTTGCTGAATAGCGATCGCCTGTTGTTGGGAAATTTGAGCAATTTTTTGATTACTGCTGACCACATTTTTAATGCCATCAGCCACTTCTACAAATACATGAGCAGTATTTTCGGTCATTTCCATACCCACCTTAGCGTTTTCTGTTCCTTTTTCTGCAGCTTCAATGGTAGATTTGAGGGAATTTTGAATCAGGCTAACTAAATTATCAATCTGTCTAGCTGATTTTTGGCTTTGGTCTGATAACTTACGAACCTCCACCGCCACCAAACCAAATCCTCGACCTGCTTCTCCTGCACGCACAGCTTCAACAGAGGCATTCAGAGCCAATATATTAGTCTGATTAGCTAAACTAGATACTACATTAGATACAGTGCTTATTTCCCCGGTATGCTGTCTCAAAACCTCAATTTGTTCTGAGATATTTGCCACATTATTATTTAATTCGACAATACTTGCCAAGTTTTGTTGAACTACTTTATTGCCATTTTCACTGATATCTAAAACCTGTTGAGCCCCGCCTAAAGCATGATCAGCATCCTCGGCTGACTGTTTAGCACCTTCACTAATTTGTTCAATAGCATTAGTGGTTTGATTAATAGAAACAGCTTGATGGCTCGCGAGTCTCTGTTGTTGTTCAGTAGCCACGGCAATTTCCGCTGAGGAGGTAGCAATAACCTGTGTAACTTGTTGAATAGGGCTCATGATAACACGAACTACAATAAAGCTAATTATCGAGCCACTGGTAATTACTAAAATAAAAGTACCCCAATTAATGATTGCCGCCCATTGTTTAATGAGTTGATAACCCTCATTTCGGTCACTCAATAATTTTTGTTCCTCGTCAATCATCCTATTAATTTCAAGGCGAATATTATCCATAATTTGTTTTCCGACACCCCCAACCAAGGCTAAAACTTGTTCGGATTCTCCGGCTCCGGCTAAGTTGATACCTTGTTCAAGTGACGCTAATTTTTGGTTGGTTAAGTTTTGAATATTGGTTAATCTCTGGGTTTGTATGGGATTAACTTGCAGCAATTGGGATAAATTTTCTAAATCACTCCGAATTTTTCTCTGGCTTGAATAATAGGGTTCTAAAAAGTTGGCATTTCCAGTAATAATAAATAGTCTTTGAGAATTTTCGGCATCCACTAAAGTTTTTTGAATATCCTGTAAATTTAGCTTAATCTCGTAGGTATGAACTACCAATTTAAATGATTGATCTTGATTTCTTTGTTGCCACTCTGACGCTAGGCTACTGATGCCGACTAATAGAAAAATTGCACCAAATCCTAAATAGATGACTCGATTAATTTTCATAATAAAAAGCTGCCAGATTTTGCAGAGAAAAATTTGACGGTGTGAGCAGTTATTGTGATGGATCCTGTCTCCTTCGTCCCACCTTAACCCTAGGCGGAAAGGGCAGATGCAAGGAACTGATTTAGGAAAAAGTTGGGGGGGTTAATTAATAGTCGTTTTTATTATATAAAATCCCTAGGAATTTTGGCAATTAAGAAACAATTAAGAAACGGAGTTTTGGGGTTAAAGGGCAGGGGCAGAGGGTAGGGGCAGGGAGAAGGTAGGCAGAAGGGGGGACAGTCAACTGATTTAAGCAATATCTGGAGGGATAGGGCGAGATTTAGAGCGACGCAGAGACTGATATTGTTGTAGGTAAACTTGGATAGTATCCTGTACATCTTGACGTTTGACCTCGGTAGCGGCATCAAGATGACCAGGTTGATCAAAGAAAATAAAACTATCTAGTTGGGGAATAGCGATCGCCTGAAATAAAATGTGGATGACAGGAACCGGGACAGCGACAACAGAAGTGGAAATATCGATAGTAGAGTGAACGGAAGCATCATCTAAACTAGAAAAAGCATAAATAACTTGCTTTTGTAGATCCGGATTATCCACATTACCGAGAGTAGTTAATACCCAATTTTGGTCAACACTGGTCAAAACAAAATACTGTAGGTGTACTAATTGGGCGGCCAGTAATTTGAGACCGGGAGCGATCGCCTTAATAATGTCAGGAGTCGAACCATCCTGGGGGGCATTTTCAATCAAGGCTTGAATTTGTTGGTCTAAATCCATTGTTAAAGTTGAGTAGGTGCTGATTTTCGCGCTACATGATAACCGAGAAAACCCCAATTGATCAGATAGGTGACTAGAAAATTTCCAGTGTTGTGATCGTAACTAAACACGACCCGATTGGGAAACCCTCCGGAAACTCAGAGGCTTTACTGGAAAGCATAGGTTAGGGTCATTGTTACTAAATTATCATCATGGGGGAAATCTGCCAGAGCGATAGAATTTTTCAACGGTTGTCCGGTGAGCTAAAACAGGCTACCCAGGCATCTGAGCAGAACTGTCAGGATATCGCTTGGCGTTTAACAGAAGAAGCAATTCGGATCTGCACAGAAAGCCAGCGCATCCAAGCCTCGGGGGATGTGGAGACTTGGGCGATGACACTCGCACAGCATCGCTTACAACAATGTCTTCACTATTACCAACTGAGGTCAAAGCAGGCACCGTTGGAACTCCACAGCACTTTGAGTGCCATTGTTTATCGATATATCACACCGCGCCAAGCTCAATCAAGTTATCACGCGAGATTGGAACTAATTAGGGACTTTTTACAGGGGTTTTATGTTGAATCACTAAATGCGTTCCGTAAGGAAAACCAAGTTTCGGTAGATTATCGTCCCCAGACATTACTGGAACTAGCCGAATATCTAGCCTTTACGGAACGATATGGAAAACGACGTATTCCTCTAGCCAGGGGTCGTAGTCAACAACTCATCATTCTGCGATCGCAGACATTTTCTCAACAACAACCCAGAGAAGCGTTTGTTGATATCGAGCAAGCCGCAGAGGGAAGCAGACCGGACTGTGATCAAACCTGGAACGACTCATCTGTACAAGAGGTGCGAGCCGCGATGGTGGCTGAGTCGAACGAACCAGAACTAGAATCTCTACGACAAACGGTTGTAGAAGAGTTAATCAAATATCTTGAGGAACACAATCAAAAAGACTGCGCCGATTATTTCACGTTGCGAATGCAAGATTTGCCAACTCGAGAGATAGAGGCAATTTTGGGGCTAACCCCTCGCCAACGGGATTATCTTCAACAGCGATTTAAATATCATTTGTTGAGATTTGCGTTGGGTTATCGTTGGGAATTGGTGCATCAGTGGTTAGAAGTGGACTTAGATCGTAATCTAGGTTTACTCCCGCAGGAGTGGGATGATTTCCAGAATCAACTTAGCCAAGATCAAAAGGATTTGCTAAGGTTAAAGCAAAAGGGGCTATCTGATCATGCGATCGCCGAAAAGCTAGGTTGCAAGGCGACTCAAGCACAAAAGCGGTGGTTTAAAGTTTTAGAATTAGCCTGGGAGCTTAGAAATCGTTCAGTGTCCGGAGCGAGTGCATCTACTGATGAATAACGAAATAAATCCAGATCGTCAACTCTCCGAGTGCCATTTTTTCGATGGGTCTGAATCACAACCCCTTGAAACTGCTTCCTCAGCAGAGCAATTAGCAAATAGTTCTAGGGTCGAAGAACCAGGGTGGTCAGAAGCCGACCTACCCGACTATGAAGAGATTGACGTTTTCTACCCCAACGACGAACCAATTAAACTGGGAGAGATACCAACCGTGAAAGACAGATTTGAGAGCCTGTTAAAAAACAGGTTAAGAATTGAGATCCAACAAAAACCACCGCTATTCCCTTGGGAAACTGAACTCGGCGCTGATGCTATCTATCCAGACGTGATTAGCGATCCGATGGTTCCCAACCCTTCTTGGTGGACTGCTCAAAGGGAAAACCTGAAATGGTCTACTTTTTTACCAGAAACTGTTTTTGCTGCTCTTCTGACTCCTTGTCAGAAGGTTTTGCATTCAACCCGACAACAGGGAGCGAAACTGGTGGAAGCGGTGGAAAGTTTTTTCCCACAAGCCTCTGATTTGCTTAATGAATGGGCAGGTAGGCTGGTTTTGGGGGAAGTCCGTGATCCTGAGTTGAAGAAGCTACAACTCCCCGCCTATGAGGACGCTAGTCAACAACAGCAAATGGTTTTGCTGCTACTGGCGGCGCGAGAAATTATCGATACGCTGACGATAACTTGTTTTTTGAATAAGTCGGTAGCGCTTCAGCAGTGGGAAACTAGCTTAGGAGTTTTAACAGTACAAGCCGAATATCAGACCCGCGATTATGGTAATTGCTTAATGATTTTGGCTAACTTACCGGCGGGTGGATGTCTGCAATTGAAGGGAAATCATGGCGAAACCACGGCTAGACGTACCTCAGAGGGATATATGACCATGGAACTGGTAGATCCAGAGCCTAATCATATCTATCGCCTGAATGTATTGTTTTATGACTGCGAACAAAGTCCCCTCTGTTTTGCGATTTACCCTCGGATGATTAGTTAAATATTGATAGGTGAAGCTGATTTTTTTAGAAATATGGGTTACAGTAATCTGAGAGTGATTACCCAATTTTCAAATCCATGACAGCCGATATCCCTATCTTGAGCCAATTATGGCGACGGATCGAAGCAATACCTCAACCTGAGCCAGAAGACTCACTTCTGCTCCGCGTTTTCGTGCAGTTATTAGTGGTGGTTGGCATTATTGCCACTGATGTAGCGATCGAAGAGCCACTAAATCTATGGGCTATCCCTGTCAGTTTGGTGGGGGCGACCTGGAGTTGGTTTCGTCGTCGTCATCGTAATGTGCCCACTAAATTTTGTATTGCTATAGGAATGTTGGTAGCAATGGCGGTTTTTTTCAGTCGTCTAGTACTGGAGTTGATCGATACCAGAATTGTTTTGGCACAACTGTTAATTAATTTGCAGGTTCTCCATAGCTTTGATCTGCCACGACGCAAGGATCTAGGCTATTCCATGGTCATTGGGTTGATTTTACTTGGGGTGGCGGGTACTCTTAGCCAAACTTTGACTTTTGGGCCGGTGATTTTGGTGTTTTTGGCGATCTCTTTGCCGACTTTAATCTTAGATTATCGTTCCCGGTTGGGATTGGAGAAGTTGAAACCGTCGGAGGCTAGTTCTACAAAATTGAGGATTCCTCCTAACTTGAATTTCAAGTTTTTGGGGGTTAGCTTTCTGGCTATTGTGGCTTTGGGATTGGTGATTTTTGCGCTGCTTCCTCGGTTTCCTGGCTATCAACTGCGGAACTTTCCGATGAGTTCCCCTATTCAAATGCCACGAGGGGAATTTGATGGGCGACAAATTTTTAACCCTGGTTATACGGGAGATTCTGGAGATGGCACAGGGTCGGGAACTGGACAGAATCAGGAGTCGGGGGCGGGTATTTTAGATGAGGTTCAATATTATGGTTTTAATACTCGGATTAATCAGAATCTTAGGGGAAATTTAAGGCCGCAGGTTTTGCTGAGGGTACGATCGCAAGCGCGGGGATTTTTTCGGGTGATTGGCTTTGATAAGTACACGGGTCAGGGATGGGAAATTTCCCGTAATGAGCAAGCAGAAACTGTCCAACGCGCTTGGTGGTCCTATCTGTTTAATCTGTTTCAGCGACCGACACAGGCTAGGACTAGGGAGGTAATCCAAAGTTATACGGCGGTGATTCAATTACCTAATTTAATCCCGGCTTTAAAACAGGCTCAACAATTGTATTTCCCGACTGAGGAAATTGCCATAGACCCAGAGGGAACTTTGCGATCGCCTTTGATGTTGCGGGAGGGATTAACCTATACGGTGATTTCCAGAGTCCCCTATCGTAACCGCACCCAGTTAGGTCAAGCCTCCACAGACTACACACAAGCTATTCGTGATTACTATTTACAGGTTCCTGATGAAATTAGGGACAGGGTGCGGGAAAGAACCGAGGAGATTTTGGCGGCGCGGAATCAATCCAACCCTGAGCAACAAGCGTTAACATCTCCCTATGAAATATCCCTTTATTTGGCTCAATACTTAAAACAAAGTCCGGTTTATAAGCTACAAGAAGACCCGCCTTTTTTGAGACCTGATGAGGATTTGGTGGAGGCGTTTTTGTTTGGCTATGAAGATAGTCCAGAGGGAGAAATTATCAGAGGCGGTTATCCAGATCACTTTGCGACGGTATTAACAATTATGTTGCGTTCGATTGGCATTCCGGCGCGACTAACGGCAGGTTTTGATCCGGGTGAGTTTAACCCATTTACGGGGTTATATGTGATTAAAAATACTGATGCCCATGCGATGACTGAGGTTTATTTTCCTGACTATGGTTGGTTTGCTTTTAATCCGATTCCGGGAATGGATTTAATTCCGCCTTCTATTGAGGAAAATCAAACTTTTAGTGCCCTGAGAGCTTTTTGGAATTGGGTGGCGGGATGGTTGCCTTCTCCGGTAACAAATAGTTTGCAGAGGATATTAGCGACTATTTTCGCGGCGGTGGATATGGTTATCCGCTGGTTTATGGATCTGTTTACTAGGGGATGGGTTGGCTTGTTTACGGCTGCGATCGCTTTATCTGGTTTCGGGTTCGTAAGTTGGTTGCTGTGGGATGGATTGAAAAATTGGCGGGAGAGGCGACGCTTGGCTAAATTACCGCCGGAAGAAAGACTATATCAAAAACTGTTGGCATTGTTAGCCCAACGGGGTTATCCGAAACATCCGGCCCAAACTCCGGTAGAGTATGCAGAGGCGATCGCTAATCAATGTTCTATTGATGAAGCTGAGGCGATCTCAGAGGTTTGTCAAACTTATGTACATTGGCGATATGGACGCAGAAACACAAATTTAACTCAACTGCAACAGCTAGTTAAAAATTTGGAACAAGCCCAGAACTTCAAGGGATTTCGGCATCGATACAGACGCAGATAATTTAGAACCTATGGCTCTCTGTTGCGCCAATAACATATTGGTTTCTGCCATTGTTTTTGGCTTGGTAGAGGGCGCAGTCGGCCGTAAAAATTAGTTGAGTTGGTGATTGTTGTGGTGTGGGAATTTGGCTGGCAATTCCCATACTCATAGTCACCCGTTGAAAGTTAGCGGGAATTGCGCCGGGCTCCATATTTAACTCAAACACAGCTTCCTGTATTTGTTGGCTAATTTCTATGGCACCTTCTGTGGGTGTATTGGGTAATAAAATGACAAATTCTTCACCACCGTAACGGGCGACTAAATCCCTCGGTCGTTTCAGACATTTTTTTAAAGCATCAGCTACCTTTTCCAGACATTTATCCCCGGCAATGTGTCCGTAAGTGTCATTATAACACTTAAAATAATCGATGTCACACATAATTATTGATAGGGGTTGTTGTTCCCGTTGCAGTTGTAACCATTCATGCTGTAAAACGTGATCAAAATGGCGGCGGTTAGGAATTCCGGTCAGAGCATCAAGGTTGTAGACTTTCTCGAGTTCCTGATGGGCTATCTGAAGCTGATGATAGAGTTCGCCTTGTTGAATGGCGATCGCTAACTGTTCTGTTAGTTGTTTCAGCATCTCGATTTCTGCGGGTTTATAGTTGCTATCTTCTGAAGAAAAATAAGCGATAAGTAGTCCCCAAAGTTCGTCGTCTTCTAACCAAATGGGGAAGATTAAATGAGTCGGTCCTTGAAATTGTTGCCACATTTCCACAGAAGCATTAATTTGTCCGCTGCGACATAATTGGGCAATTTGCCAAATCATCTGGTCAATTTTTATGGTCATTACGGGATCTATGACACAAAAAAGTCGGTGATAGTCTCTACATAGTTCCTCGGAATGAGCAATGATTTTATGACTCCAATTTAACTGGAATTTACAGACTAAAACTATGTGATTTCCCAGAACTTTGGAGACTTCGACAACTGTAGTATTAAGGATATCCTGAAGATGGAGCGATCGCCTGATTCTATTGGTGACTTTTGATAAGATATCCTGTCTATCAGATTGCTTTTTCATGGCAATTTCTGCCTGTTTTAAGGAGGTTAAATCTCGGACAGTGACAATCACTTCCTTGACGGTGTTATCCGGTTGCAAAATAGGGGAATAGGTGGCTCCGATAAACCTGGGTTTTCCCGGAAAATTGAACCAGGCTTCGTAGCGGACTATTTCTCCTGCTAGACATCTATCAAAAAGAGGTTTAACTGTTTGATTAAAAATCTGTTTACCCAATACATTTTCGATGGTATTATTAATAATACAATCCTCAGATATTTTGGTTAAATTGGCGTATGTTTTATTAACAATTTGGTAGATGTAATCACGATTAATTAAGGCGATCGCTTCCGCTGTGGTGGCAACAATACCCTGAAATCGGCGCAGATTTTCTTCATATTTTTTGCGTTCACTAATATCAAAAACAATGCCATGCCAAATATTACCTTCTGGTGTTGACTGGGGTTGAGCATTACATTCTACCCACTTGATGCTGCCCGAATTAGTAATAACACGACCCTGCCAATACCAGGGTAAAAATTGCTCAAAAGATTGTTTCATTGAAGCACGCAAAGAGGGCAAATCATCTTCATGGATTAAGTTGATCAGAGAATTGATGTCCGCTAGAATCCTATTAGGTTCTAATTCAAAAATATCCAAACAGTGATGACTCACAAATTTAAAATGATGAGGCTTTTCGGAGTTGTGCGGACAGTAACTATAGACCATTCCCGGCATATTAGTTGCCAAGGCTTCAAACTTGGCTTGACTAAGTTTAAGGGAAGTTTCGGCTTGTTTGCGTGCGGTGACATCTCTGGAAATACAAAGGATAGATGTAATATTTTTGGCTTCGTTAATTTCTGGGACGATCGCCATTTCCAAATAACGCCAACCATTAACTGTCTCGGCTTCAAATTCAATCATCTGTTTTTCACCAGTTGTTAGTAACTGATTCGCCGCCGCCTCCCAACTATTAGCCATGGCTGCTGAGAAGGGAAAATCGCGGCAAGTTTTGCCAATCCAAGTATAGTTAGGAATTCCGGTTAATTGGCTTAAAATTGGACTTACATAAATATGTTTAAAATTGGTATCAAAGCGTTGAATAATATCCGGGGAATTTTCGACGAGGGTTTGATATTGTCTTTGGGAGTCTAGGAGGATGGCTTCTATTTGCTGTCTGTGGATGATTTCCTTTTGCAATTTATGGTTAATTTTTCGGGTTTCGTGAGCATAACGCCAAGAATACTGACCTAAATAGACGGTGAGTGCCATAGTCCAAACTATGATTAAACCGGCTGATAAAACTATGGTAGGCAGGGGAGATTTTCCCTGTTCAATCCAAAGGGGTTGAGGAGAAACTTGGACTGTCCAATCCGACCCATAGGCGCGGACTAGGGAGGTTTGTTGAAAGGGGGATTCTGATAAATCACCATTGCTATAAACCAAATACCCCCGGTCATATATTTGAGTCGTATATAAGGGAGATAGGGGCAAAATACCATCAAATAAAGCTGTAAATTCAAAGACTCCCACAATAAACCCATCATGGCGCTCATTCACAAATAGGGGAATAATTACTAGAAATCCCTCGCCTCCCTCAACTAATGAAATATGTTTACTCAGAATAATCTGATTGAGGTCTCTGGCTACTTGTAAACTAATTCGCTGACGATGTTCTTGGTTTAAATCCATATCCTGGACTTGTTCATTTCCCTCTAAAGGAACTATCCAACGGATGATAAAAGATGGATCTACCCAATGGATGACTTGATAGCCATGAGTATCCTCTAAATAGTTACTGACATCAGCTTCCCAAAATTCTCGGGGAGTGCCATTGCTGAGTTCCCAACGCTTGGCGAGACGGTTTAAGGATACAATACGGCTGGATAACTCTCGATTGAGGATAGATTGGATGTTGTTGGCTTCTTGCTGAACCAGTTGTGCCAAATGCCGTTGCTCTCGGATGTAGAGTTTTTGCCAAATGACCAGAATGGCGAGAGTGGCGATCGCACCAATGAATAAAGCTACCCAGTAGTCTTTAAATCGCCTTTTAATTAAGTGTAACCATCGATGTAAAAGGTCCAATGCCACTGACCCCCATATAACAAGAGTCTAAGTAGGGGTCGAGAGAGATGTCGCCATCTCCCCCTCCCATACAGAACCGTACTTGAGACTTTCACCTCATACGGCTCCTAATTTGACCGTCTCCTTGTTAAGAGTACAGCATCATCTCTTCATCAAGAGCTGTTTTATTGTCGTGACAATGGCGATGTAATAATTGAATATTCTTGTATTCATCCTTTCCGCCATGGCTTCTAGGTACAATGTGGTCTATTTCAATTAAATCTGATGGGGTAAAGTATTGCCCGCACCAGGTACATCTACCTTTTTGCTTTTTGAGTAGTTTTGCTACCCTATTTGGTGTATCGATTGCTTGTCCTTTCCTGGTTGCCCAATAAGTCCAGTTTCCGTCGTATGGTGTTGCGTCGGAGCGTATTAGGGTATGTCTGACAATTGGAGTCCAGTTATGTTTGAATAGATGTAACCCATCTTTGGTTTGGAACAGCCAATTTTCGTGTTTTTCTTTCCCATTGCTAAGTTTAATTGTTCCATGTCTGAAATAATTACTTAGCTTTTTGTAGCTCGCCTTTCCGCATCTCGATACTGTCCATGCCCTTAATATTTGCCAGGTTATGAAGTCTAGCTTGTTGAAGGTCTCTGTTGAGACTACCGCTGAGTAATAATTTGACCATCCCCGAATAATCGGGTTTAGTCTGCTAATCAGGGCTGATTGAGGTGCTGTTTTGTATTGTTTTATTACACCTTTAATCACTTCTGTGTGGGCTTTGACTGCTTTGTTGCTGGGTTTTATGTGGGTTTTATGTCCGATTAGTCTGCTTGTTGCCCCACCTGTTTTCCCAGATTTATACTTTCCAACGGGGTATTGCCTGATATTGAATCCTAGAAAATCGAACCCAGGTTCCTCAATCTTGCCATTATACTCAATAGGATTGAGTGTGTGACATATTCGGGTCTTTTCAGGTTTTATCTCTAATCCTACAGGTTTTAGCCATTCAGAAATTGCAGTCTTGCACTGTTCAATGATTCCTAAGTCTTTTGATATGACCACAAAATCATCGGCATATCTTATAAGGTTCACCTGAGTGGCTGTTCTTTTGTTTGGATACATTCCTTTGACTAGCCTTTCCATACCATCCAGTGCGATGTTGGCTAGGAGTGGACTTATCACCCCTCCTTGAGGTGTCCCTGCTTCTGTATCCTCAAATATACCGTTATCTAGCACGCCTGCTTTGAGCCATTGTTTCAGGTCTCTTTTTAGGTTGCTTGGACAATGAATTTTTGACAGTAGATAATCATGGTTTATTCGGTCAAAGCATTTTGCTATGTCAGCATCCAGCACGTAATATTCACCTTTGTTAATACTCAGGTAAATCCTACTTATTGCATCTTGTGCTGACCGTCCGGGTCGGAACCCGTAGCTAGTGCCCTCAAATCTCGATTCCCATTCAGGTTCGAGAGCCGACTTAACCAAGGCTTGCCTTGCTCTATCTTGGATTGTGGGTATTCCTATTCCAGCTTTTTTCATCCCTGCCAGGTTTTGGAATCCACACTCGTCGCAGTGGTTTTGCTTTGAGGTTTCCCTTAATGTTCTTGACCAGTTCAAACCTTTGTCTCGAAGAGATTACTCTTACTCCATCAACTCCGGCTGTTTTCTTGCCTTGATTATCTTGAGTTACTCGGCGCACTGCTAAGAGCCGGGCATAATATGATTTCACCAATAGACGTTGCCACCTTCTTAACTTTGCATTCTGTCCCGATTTAGCTGCTTGAAATATACTCTTTTGGAGCTTGAAAACTTTCCGTTGAACCTTAGTCCATGGGATTGCCTTCCATGCGTTGTTCGTAGTCTTGATTGGTTTTGGTTTCCCAAACCCTTTCTTTAAACTCGCTATCGCCATTTGTACACCTACTAGGCTCTATTTCTTTACAATCAAACCGTGACCTGTTAGCATATCCCTGCCATTACAGTAGGGCGTTGGCTTTTGGTCACATCTCACATCCTCTAGGACTTGCGGTTACACTTATCCCTACTAACTACCTCGACCAGATAATTAGAGTCCAGGAGGACTTAAAACGTTCCGTTTATATGGGCATTCCATCTTTAGATTTGTCTTTTCCACCGGGGTACTTTAAAGGTCTGTGTAGGTAGTGCAATAATACTCCTACTCTTCCCCTTGCTCTTTTGAACGCAGCGTGTCAACCTATTTCGCTACTTAATATTGACGATGGTTCAAGCCGGACATTCGGTTTCCCTAATCATGGATGGTTGGCAGTGGTCGCTTTCTGGTAGTAGGTTCTACTTCACGCCTTCCGTTCCCCGCTTCAATCCTGGGGTTGTGATTCCCAAAACTGGGGGTGGCTATCGCCGTTACCCTGATTTCCTAACTTTTACTTATCCATTTTTGGGCTTCCTATAAGGAATTTGTATGGGTTAGTTCGTTTTGACCTTGGGTTCCCTGCCTTGATTTGTATCGTAGGATACTAATCGTTGGGACATATAAACAGTTATGAGGATGGTCAGGAGTGCGCTCCTTATATTCAACCAAGGGGTTGAAGTCCCCACCAGGCGGTTATTTCGGGTATTGCAACCCTATTTCATGCCTGAACGTCTCGCACTATTGGGTATATTATAGCTGTTGGGGTTCCGATAGATAGTTACTACTTTACAAGTGTATAGTAGTATTTATGTGGCTGAGGATGGCATTTTGGCAGCTAAAATGAGGGTTAAATCATCATCGGTGCGCTGATTGACCCTAGGCGATCGCAAAAATGAAATTAACTGTTGTTCGGCTTCTGTGCGATCGCCGATAGTTTCCACAAATCTAAATAAGGGCGAAAAAAATGGAGGGTGTGGTTTACCTTCCGGCATTTTTAATCCTAACATTTGTAAACCATCGGAAAATATAGCCAGATACTTAGGCATTCCAGACCATACATGAATTTGAGCAGATTCTAAAGCATTGGGGGAAACCAGAAAGGTAGTTTCGTTTAAATATTCGCCACTGGCGGGAATAGTTAAAGCCATTAAAGTTCCCTGTTGATCTTCAACTACGACCGCGCCATCGCCTATCTGAACTATAGCAATGGTAGAATCGGTAATTACCCCTAAAATCAATGTGGTTGCTAGTTCCCGCGCCAATATATCCCTGTGGTCGGCTTCGGCTTCGATCGCCTGTTTGGTTTGGTTAACGACGGCTAACAATTGAGTATTCCAGTCCACGGTGGCGGTATCCTCAACGGAGGATAGATACTCTTCGATTAATTGGGTGGCGGTTTTAACTGCTAGTTGCGCTCCGACATCAGCAAGGGAAGCTGAACCGGCACCATCGGCTACGGCTACAATGAATTGATGGGGGTCAATCTCCCGATAAATATGAGCGTCTTGACAGGGAAGGGCTTGCTTTTCGTGACTGCTTCCAGCCACGGAGGCTGAGATAATTTGCCAGTAGGCAGAATTTGGGTTCATGGTAAAAGGTCTGCGATCGCATCAGTTTTTGGCTAGACAGTTCCCCATCCTGGCGGTGGTAGGGCTACCTGTTCATCGACTTTGGAGTGAGAAACTGTTTGCATACTGGCCGATAGCCAAATGAACATTTCCCGAAAATCTAACCCTTTCAGTTTCAGGGGGGTTCGTTCGGCAATCTCTCCTAAGCGCTCCATATTGGCACCTTCTACGCCTACTGCAAAGAATGCGACCTGTTTGTTGGCTTCCTCGTCTCGAATGCGTTTAATGGCTTGTTCTGTGATGCGATCGCTTTCTCCCTGGGGTTCGCCGTCGGTAATCATGAACACCCAAGGACGATAGTAGGTAATGCCATTATTGCGATACTCGGCTTTGCGACTGGCAATCATGTCTAAGGCTTCGCCTATGGCTGTTCCCATATAGGTTTGACCCTGGGCGGTTAGCATGGGGGGCTCAAAGCGATCGGCTGTGACAAAATCCTGGATGATTTTTACCTGGTTATCAAAGGTGATGACGGCAATCTCAACCCGTTTTTTGGCGAGTTCGTCTTTGATGAGGTTTTCCCTAAAAGTCATTAATCCAACATTGAGACCATCTAGGGGTTCTCCCTGCATAGATGCTGATGTGTCTAGCAATAACACACAGGGACACCGGGGCTCCGGGTTTTCGGCAAATTCAACCGCTTCCTCAAGTCTCATATTTTGATTTTTGACTCTGACCATCCACATCACCCAGAATACCAGTGAATCATCAACAATGAACAATGCACAAAGTGGCGTTTTTGTCAATAGGCATAAAAAAGGCGATCGCTTGTGGCCAGAAAACTCGTGCATCGCCAGTTTAATATTTTCGTGAGAGAATAATGTTAATCGCGATATAATCGGGGTTGTAGGCTATATTTTTGCAAAAAGACAGAGTAAGCCATTGGATGCGATTTATTTGATGTTATCATAACCCCCAGAATCTCGTCAACTTTTTGCGAGCAATTTTCCATAAATCTGTAATAATTCTTAACAGTCTTTTGAAAATCCAATACCTTGGGGATTGTAGATTATCAGAAATTATGAATAGCCAGCTATATCAATAGTCTGTTTAGGAAGATTAGCTATAATAGTCGCTAATTAATTATTAGATAGCAAATGATGATTAGCAATAAAGAAAGAATTGGGGACGCTTTAGAGTTATTAGCTGAGGGCTTATATCCTCCGTTTAAACAGGAAATGAAAAACAAATATTCAGACCAATGGCAGGAGGAAGCTCAAAAATATATCACCAAATACAAAAACATGAAAAAGCGAGAATTGGAGGAGAGGCTATCTCAAGATATCGGAGCATTACTGCAAGTTATATCGAATAAATGGGATAGTATTTTTAAAAACAATGAAAATGTTGATAATCAACATAAGGGGATAATATTTGAGTTAATCCAACTTAGGAATAACTGGGCTCATGGGAATGAATTTTCTGACCGAGATACAGAACGTGCTATAGATAACATGGTGCTGCTGTTGATGGCTTTTCAGGGTGAAAAATCCATAATTAATCAATTAAAACAACATCAGGAGATTATGTTAAGTAAAATTATCGAAGACCAAAATATGGATCCTGACCGAGAAAAAAAACTGCGGCGAGAATTATCGAAATTGCTGAAAAAAATACCTTTTCAAAATGTGGATTTACTCAATCACGCCTTAACTCACAGTTCCTATCTATATGAACACCCGAAGGAAGTTAAGCGGGATAATGAATTGTTGGAGTTTTTGGGGGATTCGGTGTTAAATTTTATATCGGGGGAGTATCTTTATCATAAGTATAAAAGTGTGGGTAATGAAGGGGATTTAACTAAGTTGCGATCGGCTTTGGTGGAAAATAAGCAGTTGGCTAAGTTTGCGGAAAAATTAGCCCTACAACAATATATCAGATTAGGGAAAGGGGTGGCGCTGAATCCTTCCTTATTAAGCAATACGTTTGAGGCGATGATTGGGGCTTGTTTTTTGGATTCTGGGATGAAGAAAGTACAGGAATTTCTACAACCTTTGTTTGATTCGGTGATAGCTGAAATCACTTCGCTTTCTCAAGGTAATTCGGGGAAAGTGGCGGCGGACTCGAAAAATAGATTACAGGAATGGGTGCAAAAAAATATAGGTCCAATTACACCAGAATATGAGACGATTAAGGAGGAAGGAGCAGACCATCAAAAACAGTTCACTGTACAGGTTATGGTTGAGGGTAAGGTTTATGGACAGGGTAAGGGTTTGAGCAAGAAAGAGGCTAGTAAAAAGGCGGCGGAAAAGGCTCTGGATCAAATCTATAAACTGGGTTTATGATGGGTAAATGTTGACTAGATAACCTGAAATTGTGATTAACTTGGAGTTACTGGAAAATGTCAATTTCTGCGAATGATGAAAATGTGCAACCGGAAGTTATCCGACTCCATGAGCAAGCGGTTTTGTATTTAAATGCAAGGAATTGGGCAGAAGCGATTAATTGTTGTGAAGAAGCGTTAAAAATTGACTCTAATTTTGCGTTGTCTTATCAAACTTTGGGAACTATCAGACAGTTACAAGGGGATTATGTGGGGGCGGAGTGTTGTTATCATAGTGCTTTGAAAATTGCGCCTAATTTTGCGGAGGTTCATGCTAATTTGGGGAGTCTGTACGCCAAAAATCAACGCTGGAATGAGGCGATAAATGCCTATGAAAGGGCTATTGAGATTCGCCCTGATATGGGGGAGTTTATCGGAATTTGGCTAAGGTTTTTAGGCAATGTGGTGAGCCAGAAAGGGCGACAGAATATTGGTGTAAGGCTATTTTGGTAAGTGCGGACGGGGTGAGGTTTAAGGATTATCTCAATTTGGGGAATGAGTTACAACAGCAGCAGCAATTAGAAGAGGCGATCGCTATTTATGAAAAAGGAATTTTAAACTATCCGGCGCAATCAGATGTATTGTATCATAATTTAGGGCAAATTTTCGGACAGCAGGAAAGGTGGGAAGAGGCGGTTAAATGCTATGAAAGGGCTATCGAAATTAACCCTAACCAGTTTTACTATTATTATGGACTGGCGCAAGTTTTGAAAACTCAGGAAAAATGGTCGGAATTAATTCCGGTTTGTCGTCAGGCGATCGCTTTAAAACCTGATGTAGATTGGCTGTATATGAATTTAGGAGATAGTTTACTAGCGACGGGAGAAATTGAAGAGGCGATCGCTAATTATCGGGAAGCGATTAGACTCAATCCTCAGCTTTCATGGTTATATCAAAAACTAGGTCACGCGCTGAAATTAGTAGGTAATATTGATGAGGCGATCGTGTCTTATGAAAAAGCGATCGCCCTGAAACCAGAGTTAATATGGCTTTATGATATTCTAGCACAACTGTTAACGGAAAAGGAACGTTGGCAGGAAGTACAAGACCTATGTATAGAGGCATTGAAGCGCAAACCAGACTTTATAAAAGCCTATCATCATTTGAGCAAAATACTCAAAAATAGGGGTTTAATTGAGGATGCTAATAATGCGTTGATTTTTAAGAAATTATCATCAAAATTTATCCAGGAAATATTGCCTAATTTATCAGAAAAAACGACGGATAGCCAGACTCATCTCAGTATTAAATACATCCTGATATACCCAGCCCAGACCCTTGAGATTAAACCAGCCAATATTTTAATTCCTAACCTTCCCGAAACATTGACAACCTGTCAGATATCAACGGGAGATTTCGGCGTGGCTATTGTAGAAAATGGGCGTGTGTGGGGAGATATGGCGACCAGTGCAGTGTTCACAGATGATGGCAAATTAGTGACTGATTTAGCTAGTGGTGGGGCGGAGTTTGTGGCGGTATCGGAACACCTACCGCCACCGGAGGAAATTGATGGGGTGGTTGCGTTTTTGTCGGTGCGTTTTGGGGGGGGATATTTTCACTGGATGTTAGATATTATGGCACGTTTTCATTTATTAGAAGCTGCGGGAATTGACCTGAACTCAATTGATAAATTTGTGGTAAATGCTTGGGAGACACCTTACCAGAAACAGGCTTTAGAGACCCTAAAAATTCCACCCAAAAAAATCATCAGTAATAAAGATATCAATCATCTGAAAGCCACGCAAATAATTATCCCAACTCCTAACCTTTCATCCCACCGAGGCTTACAAATTAGCCAGTGGAATTGTGATTTTCTCAAACAAACTTTTTGTCCGAGTTTGGGGGATACTAAACAGCGAATTTATATAGATCGCACCCTAGCACCATCTCGCCAGGTCTTGAATAATTCCCAGGTGATAGAATGCCTAACACAGTTTAATATTAAACCAGTACAATTAGAATCAATGACTCTTGAACAACAAGCGGAACTTTTCGCTACTTCCGAAGTGATTATTAGCCCCCACGGTGCGGGACTCACTAATTTAGCTTTCTGTCAAACTGATACCACAGTTATTGAAATCTTATCCCCAGATTATTGTCCGTCAATTTATCGATTATTGAGTGGTATTTGTGAACTCGAATATTATCCGATATTAGGAGATAATTTGCCGGAAAATGAAGCCAAACTTATCGGCAAAAATATTAATATTGTCATCAATATCGACAGGCTTATGCAGACAATTCAAGCCGCTGGTTTGGCTTAATCTTAAAAATAGGGCGGCATATACAGCAACGGATATCCCGCCCCTTTCACCAGTTCCTCAATCGATCGCCTTTATCTCATCCATATTTGAGGATTTCCAAGGGTTCTACTTTGGTACTATACCCGCAGTAATAAATCTCCGGTTTATTGACTCCCCATGGATAGTTAAATTGTGGTTAAAAGATTACTGAGACTGGTTATTCCTGGGAACAGACATAATCAATCATATTAGATGTGGCGTGACTGCTTGGGGAATATACTTCATCGTAACCGCTGACATACCAGGTGCGTGAGTCACAGTAAGCTATTGCATAGATGGTTTCTTCACCAATGCTATAAATAAATCTCAGCCCTTCCCGGTTCCGTGAAATACTATCAGCATCTACATATACATCTTCCCCGGTGGCAGCCTCACCCATAAAAATCCAATTTTCCGCCCAAGCTGGGACAATTCCCCAAGAAAATGCGGTCAAAGCTATACCTGCCATTAAAGACCAAGATTTGGTTTTCATGAAACCTATTGCTCAAGTTTGTTTGTAGTTTGAGCATAACTTAACTTTGCTAAAAAGTCTCTAGGAAAAATCAAGATTTACCAACAAATTAAGGGAGGCTCAAAATCTATCAAAATCAGAAAAATTGCTCATCCCCCTTCGATGAAAGGTTGTTGATTCTACTATCATAAATTTGATTAAGCTATCAATTATACCAATGGTTAATTAATCATAAAAATCAGTCACAAGATACTCTATATAACTTAACTAACAGGTTCAACTGTTGATTGTCAATGGCTTTGACTTGATCGGAACCGCTGAAACTGTGATAAGTTGTTATGTTATTAATCCTAATATCTGATCAAGGAGAGTAGGGGAATCAATGTCTACACCCACGATTAACCCTTGGCTTATGTCCAGTCCAACTTTAAACGACATCATCCATAGAGACCCCCTAGCGGTTGTTCCTAATACCTCCCTCATGGAGGTCATGGCTTTAATGAGTCAGGAGCCCTCAGACCAGTGGGGAACAGAAAACTTCCCCCCTAACAGTTGTGTACTGGTGGTGGAAGATGGGAAATTGGTGGGTATGTGGACGGAAAGGGACGTGGTGCAGCTAATTGGTGCGGGGGAAAATCCGGGGGACTTGGTTGTGTCTGAGGTGATGAGACAACCCCCGGTAGTTCTGCGAGAAGCAGATGAGCTGGACATTTATGCAATTATTCAAAAATTAAAAACCCATAAAATTCACTATATCCCAGTTCTAGATGAGAAAGATTATTTAACTGGAATAATTCCTGAGTATCGGGTGATAGAAAAACTTTTTGATTCCCATACTAACCATGATATTCTCAGTAGAATTAGCCCCACTAAGCTGCAACAGCAACTGGCACAATTTAAGGCTAAATTACAAAATACCAATGCCCAACTACAGGGGGAAATCAGTCAACGGGGTATCATCCGCATGATTGAACAAAAATTGCGAACTGGTGAACCGAATTTTCTGACATTTTTTGATGCTTTGACTGATATTATCCTGATTATTAATACTCGCACCAATTCGATTCAGACTCCCCGCAAGTCCCGGCAAAATAATCATGAATACCTAGGTACAAAATACGAGGGTAATACATCTCCAATAATTAACCAAACTCGGCAGCTATTTTCTCCTGATTACCCGGACAATATTTTTAGAGAAAAAGTTAATCAATGTTTGCAAACGGGGAGAATTATCAATTTTGAATATCATCTGAATGTGGAAGGTGATTGCTTGTGGTTTTCGGCAAATATCTCCCCCATTTCCTCGGAATCTGTAGCTTGGGTTGCTCGTGATATTACTGAAAATAAGCGAGCTGAATCAGCTTTAAAAAGTCTGACGGCGGAATTGGAACAACGGGTACAAGAACGTACCCTTGAACTGCAAACAACTAATGAAATGCTCACGAGGTACTTGCAACAACAAAAAGAGTCAGAAAAGGAGTTATTGAAAGCCCATAAAAAACTGCGATCGCACGTGGAAAATTCTCCTCTAGCTGTGATTGAATGGGACCCAGAATTTAAGGTACAATATTGGGGAAAGCAAGCGGAAAAAATCTTTGGGTGGAAGGCTGAAGAAATCATAGGTATTTATTGGGGAGAATGGCCAATTGTTTTTGAAGAAGACCTACAATTAGTAGAAACAGTTATCGGTGATTTACTCGGAGACAAAACCAATAAAAATATTTGTAAGAATCGTAACTATACCAAAGACGGGAGAGTAATCTACTGTGAATGGTATAACTTAGTATTACGGGATGAGTCCCATCAGGTTATATCGATTTTGTCATTAGTTCAAGATGTGACTGAACGGGAGTTATTAGAAATTGAACGTTGTCAGGTTGAGGAGGCTTTGCGGGAAAGTGAGGCTCGCTATGCGACTCTTACAGATATTTCTCCGGTGGGGATATTTCGGACTGATGCTGAAGGTAAATTTGTCTATATCAATGAGCGTGGATGTGATTTGGTTGGCTGTTCAGTCATGGAAATGTTTGGGCATGGTTGGACTAAAAGGCTTCATCCTGATGACCGAGAGCGGGTAATTAATGAATGGAATAAATGCGTTAATAATCATCAAATGTTTCAGTTAGAATATCGTTTTTGTCATGGTGAAGGCCAGGTGGTTTGGGTTTTTTCCCAAGCTGTTCCTGAGCTAAATGATGATGATGAAATAGTTGGTTTTGTGGGAACTCTCACTGATATTAGTGAACTAAAATCCGCTGAAAAATCTCTGCAAGAATTGAACCAAGACTTAGAAATGCTGGTGGAACAGCGAACATCTCAACTACAAGAAACTAACGAAAAGTTGCGAGTTGAAATTGCGGAGCGACAAAAAATTGAGGCGGAAATTGCGACTAAGGCTTATCAGCAGGCTATGGTAGCTGAAGTTGGACAAAAAGCTCTCTTGGGTATTGACTCGGAAATATTAATTCAGGATATTGTCGGGATGGTGGGTCGATGTTTACAGGTGGATTATTGTAAGTTATTAGAAATACGGGTGTCTCAACCCGATCGCCTGACTGTGGCGATCGCTAACCATCAACACACCCATAATCATCGCTTAACAACTGACAAATATCACCAGGTTTACTCATTTATTTTACCTGAATCATCAACTACACCCTCTCCTAGCCACCACCGGAAGCTCAGACCAGAACTATCCTCGAATATTTATAACTTTCCCCATATTAATGGTATGAGTATTCCCATTGAAAGCCAAAATTCTTATTATGGTATTTTGGGAGTTTATACTACGGAAACCAGAGAATTTGTGCAGGAGGATGTACACTTTCTGCAAAGTGTAGCTAATGTTTTAGCAACGGCGATCGAACGGAAACACGCCGAAGATAAATTAATGAACTCCCTTAAAGAAAAAGAAATTTTGCTGAAAGAAATTCACCACCGAGTTAAAAATAATTTGCTAGTAGTTTCCAATTTATTAGAATTTCAATCTGATTACACTGACAACCCGGAAGTAATCAAACTTTTGTCAGATAGCCAGCAACGCATTCAATCTATGGCTCTGATTCACGAAAAACTCTATAAGTCAACTGGTCTGGATCGGATTAATTTTGGGGACTACCTCAATGATTTAGTTGAGCAACTATTTGACTCCTACGGTACAGAGGCTCACACAGTTGAGTTAGAATTAGATATAGAATCCGTTGAACTTAACCTAGAAACAGCTAACCCTTGTAGTTTAATTGTCAATGAACTGATATCTAATGCTTTTAAACACGCCTTTGTAGATGAACGTCCCGGTAAACTTGGGTTAGAACTTCATCAAGACAATCTGGGTATTATTACTCTGATTATCAGAGATAATGGGGTGGGGATTCCAGAAGGACTAGATATTCGCAATGTGGAATCCCTAGGAATGGAGTTGATCTGGACTCTGACTGAGCAGATAGAGGGTAACTTAGAACTATTGGACGTAACGGAGGGAACAGCATTTAAACTGACTTTCTCGGAATTGTCCTACAGACAAAGATATTGAAATTATTAAGTTGTTATATGAGAACATCAATAATGGTGATCAATTTTGTATAATTACGATAATTTTCAGTATACCAAACCAACTAGGTGCAATACCATGAACACTGTCCAAATTATGATTGTCGAGGATGAGTTATTAATTGCTAAAGGATTGGCCAGAAAACTCAAGTCTTTGGGATATACTGTAGTGGGGATTGTTTCTTCTGGAATAGCGGCGATTGAAAAAGTAGCCGAAACCAACCCAGATTTGGTGTTAATGGATATTGTTATTAAAGGGGATATGGATGGGATTGAAACCGCCGCTAAAATCCAGGAAAAATATGGAACTCCGGTAATTTACCTGACGGCTTATGCTGATGATAGCACCCTAGAAAGAGCCGAATCTACTGGCTCTTATGGTTATCTTTTAAAGCCTTTTAAGGAGCGAGAAGTTCATGCAGCTATTCGCATGGCATTAAAGAGATATGAGCAGGAAGTACAAGTCAAGGAATCTCTGAATTTATTTCAGGAGTTAGAAGCTGAAAAAACACGACTGTTATCCATAGCATCCCATGATTTAAAAAACCCTCTAACTTCTATTCAAATGTCTACGGATTTGTTAGCTAAATATGACTCGAAACTAGATGAGCAGAAAAAACTTAAACATTTTCAGCGAATCCAGTCATCAATTAATAGTATGAATCAATTACTAGAAGATGTCTTAACATTAAGTAAGTCTAGTTCGGGAAAATTGACTTTTGCTCCTAAGTTAGTTAATGTGGTCAAGTTTATCCAACTCTTAATAGACCAGTTAATGGTGCAAGTGAATGACCAACACAAACTCGAATTAAGAACCTCGGGAGATTTAGATGATCCGATCATGTTAGATGACAAATTGCTGGGTCATATTCTAGCTAATTTATTATCCAATGCTATCAAATATTCTCCCGATGGTGGGGTGATTAATTTTGATGTTATTCGCCAAGAAAATCAGATAATTTTTCGGATTAAGGATGCGGGTATAGGTTTCCCACCAGAGTATATACAAAAGCTATTCCAAGCCTTTGAACGTGGTTCTAATGTCGGAAACATCAAAGGTACAGGATTAGGATTATCTATTGTTAAGCAAGCTGTAGATTTGCATGGAGGAGAGATTACTGTTGACAGTGAATTAGGACAGGGAACCACATTTACAGTGATTTTGCCAATCACAGAGGTTTCCTAAATATCTAAATATGGCATAATTGAACCTATTAACTGATTTAACCGATCTAGGTATAGGTACAAAATTAGAATAAACGAAAGCAGAATTAATATGGCTAAAGTTTTAGTAATTGAGGATGAAGAGACAATTCGGGAGAATTTGGTAGAATTACTGGAGATAGAAGATTTTGATGTGATCTCGGCTGAGAATGGCAAGTTGGGTGTACAACAGGCTCATAAACATTTACCGGATTTAATTCTCTGTGATGTGATGATGCCTGAGTTAGATGGTTATGGAGTATTAAAGGAGTTAAGATCCCATATGGAAACGGCGACAATTCCGTTTATATTTTTAACGGCTAAAGCCGATCGCGATGATTTACGGGAGGGGATGAATTTAGGAGCGGATGATTACCTAACTAAACCCTGTTCTATGGAAGAATTGTTAACAGCGATCGCCATCAGATTAGAAAAACAGTCTTTAATTAAACAGCAGTCGGAAATACAGATGCGGGAATTACGGGAAAATATCACCCATTCCCTCCCTCATGAATTACGAACCCCCCTAAATGGCATCATCAGTAATACGGAGTTACTACTCTCAAATTTAGACTTATTTGAACCGGATGAAATCAAGGAAATTTTGCAAGATATTAGGATTTCCGGTCGCCGCCTCTATCGTTTAATCATCAATTTTTTGCTATATGCAGATTTAGAAATTATCGGTTTAAATGTAGAAAAAGTGCGATCGCTCCGATCCATTCAGGTCAAAGACAGCCAATCAGTTATTATCAAAGCCGCCACCCAACAAGCCCAAGAACACCAAAGGGAGACCGACCTAGAATTTGACCTAGAAAATGCCACAGTACAGATGGCAGCTAACCAGCTTGAAAAATTGGTAGTAGAATTGATTGATAATGCCTGTAAATTTTCGGAACCCGGTACACCAATTCAAGTAATTAGTCAAGTAGGTGAGGAATTTTTATTACTCAAAATAAGCGATCGCGGTCGAGGGATGACCCCAGAACAAGTCAGCAAAATCGGCGCTCATATACAATTTGAGCGAAAACTGTACGAACAGCAAGGCTCAGGACTAGGACTGAGTATCATTAAATGTATTGTAGAACTACATGGCGGCCAGTGGAGACTTGAAAGCGAACCTAACCAACAAACCACCATTTCCCTAGAGTTACCCCTAGGCTTGGATGTACTCCCAAGCTGAACTTAATAGCTTGACAAAACGCACAAAACATGGTATCAGCAAGCATGAGGACAGGGAGTCCTTCAATAGCAGCAAGACTCCCTATTCGATGAACTGAGGATATAGGTTGATGGGCAGGAATTACATCATTCCCATGCCACCCATGCCACCCATACCACCCATACCACCCATACCACCCATACCACCCATGCCGTCCATATCTGGCATTGCTGGTTTAGGCTCAGGCTTCTCAACCACGAGAACCTCAGTGGTAATCACCATTCCCGCAATTGAGCCAGCATTTTGAAGGGAAGAGCGAACCACCTTAGCGGGGTCTAAAATGCCTGCCACAATCAGGTCTTCAAACTTACCTGTTAAAGCATTGTAGCCAATATTAGAGTCACTGTTACGGACTTGTTCAACAATTACAGAACCCTCAACCCCGGCATTATTAGCAATTTGACGCAGAGGCGCTTCTAAAGCTCGTGCCACAATTTTAGCTCCCAGCTTTTCCTCTTCTATGGTGAAAGTCGAAGCCAGTTGCTCTACCTTTTTGACCAAGTGGATTAAGGTTGTACCACCACCGGGAACAATTCCCTCTTCCACAGCAGCTTTAGTGGCATTCAGAGCATCTTCAATACGGAGTTTACGGGATTTTAGTTCAGTTTCCGTAGCGGCACCAACTTTAATCACGGCCACACCGCCAGCTAACTTAGCAATGCGTTCTTGCAGTTTTTCCTTATCATATTCGGAATCAGTTTCTGCGAGTTGTTTACGCAATTGTTCGACCCGCTGTTGGATCTCACCTTTATGACCGGAACCAGAAACAATGGTAGTGGAGTCTTTGTTGATTGTGACTTTAGTGGCTGTTCCCAGCATCTCTATGGTCGCTGTTTCCAAGTTTAAGCCGATTTCTTCGGAAATCAACTGACCTCCGGTTAGAATGGCAATATCTTGGAGCATGGCTTTCCGACGTTCACCGAAGCCAGGGGCTTTAATACCGGCTACGTTCAACACACCCCGGGCTTTGTTGACAACTAGGGTGGCTAGAGCTTCCCCGTCGATGTCTTCGGCTATAATTAGCAGGGGTTGACCAGAACGGGCGACTTTTTCCAGGACGGAGACAATATCCTGAATGGCACTGATTTTTTTATCGGTGATCAGCACACGAGTATTATCTAACTCTACTATCATCCGTTCGTTATCGGTGATGAAGTAGGGGGAAATATAACCGCGATCGATTTGCATCCCTTCCACAACTTCTAATTCAGTGGTTAGGGACTTGGACTCCTCAACGGTTATTACTCCGTCTTTGGTCACTTTGTCCATGGCTAGGGCGATCATCTCTCCCACTTCCTTATCATTCCCGGCGGAAACTGTGGCTACCTGTTCGATCGCACTTCCTTCAACGGGTTTGGCTAAGGATTCAATTTCTTTAACCAGATACTGAATGGTTTTATCAATTCCCCGCCGCAAAGCTACTGGGTTGGCACCGGCCGCCACATTCTTCAAGCCTTCTTGTATCATGGCTTGAGCCAAAACTGCTGCGGTGGTAGTACCATCTCCAGCCACATCATTGGTTTTAGCTGCTACTTCTTGAATTAACCGCGCCCCTGTATTTTCTAGGGGGTCTCCTAATTCGATCGCTTTAGCTACGGTAATTCCATCACTGATAATATCCGGTACGCCAAATTTTTTCTCTATCAGTACATTGCGACCTCTTGGACCGAGGGTAACACGAACTGCGTCTACTAGGGCGTTGACTCCCCGCTCGATCGCTCGCCGTGATTCTTCGTCAAAGGCTACGATTTTTGCCATATTACACCTAATTTAGCTCTCCAAATAGTCAATTTAGCACTCATGGTGTACGAGTGCTAATTAGTGGAAACCGTACCAAATTGGGGTGTGGATGGTCCCAAGTGATTATTCTTGTGCGGTTAAGCTAAAAATAGTTATTGGGTCTCAAGGTCTAAGCCATGACCATG
Source organism: Arthrospira sp. PCC 9108 (assembly GCA_016745315.1). Lineage (GTDB taxonomy): Bacteria > Cyanobacteriota > Cyanobacteriia > Cyanobacteriales > Microcoleaceae > Limnospira > Limnospira platensis. Next base: position 5,424,601 of record CP066886.1, on the reverse strand, counting down.
CCACCATCAACATTGATAACCTGACCAGTGATATAGGCGGCGGCGGGGTCAGCAGCCAAAAATCTGACTAACCCGGCGACTTCTTTGGGTTCACCGTAACGACCGAGAGGAATAAATTTCAGGATCTCTTCGCTATTCTTTAAGTCTTTGGTCATGTCTGTGGCTATAAACCCCGGGGAGACGGCATTAACTAATACTCCCCGACTCGCAAATTCTTTGGCTAGGGTTTTGGTTAAACCTATGACTCCGGCTTTGGCGGCGCTGTAGTTGGCTTGACCGGGGTTCCCCATTTGACCGGCTACGGAAGCAATATTGATGATCCGACCCGATCGCGCTTTCAGCATGATTTTAGCTACGGCGCGACAGCATAGAAACACTCCGGTTAGGTTAAGGTTGATTACGGCTTCCCAGTCGGAGGGTTTCATCCTCAACAATAGGGTGTCGCGGGTGATACCAGCATTGTTAACTAGGATATTGATGCCACCACACTGGTCTACAATATCTTTGATTAGCTGATCTACTTCCTCGGCTTGGGATACGTCGGCTTTTATGGCGATCGCCTCTCCTCCGGCTTCCGTAATTTCGGCTACTACTTTCTCGGCCGCTGTGCTAGAACTGGCATAGTTGACAACTACTTTAGCCCCTTGTTGGGCCAGTTCTAATGCGATCGCTGAACCAATACCCCTAGATGCACCAGTTACTAAGGCCACCTGCTGTTTTAACTGCTGCATTGATTCTGGTAACATTTCCATCGGCATTTGTCCTTTCTGGTTAACTTCCAACTTAACTATGATAAGGGTAATGGGGTTTGAGGTATCGGGATATATAATGGGAACTTGAGCAATAGCTAATTCATGGGGATTATGGCAGTTAAAAAGCAGTTTCATAATTTTCAGGAACTTCTTGATGGTTCCGAAGTCCCGGTTTTGGTGGACTTTTACGCGACTTGGTGCGGTCCTTGTCAAATGATGGCTCCGATTTTGCAGGAAGTTAACCAAGAGATGAAAGAACAAATCAAAATCGTCAAAATTGACACCGATAAATATCCGCAAATTGCCTCGGATTATCAAATAGAAGCTCTCCCAACTTTGATATTTTTTAAAAATGGTCAACCCGTAGACCGTTTTGAGGGGGTTAAACGCGCACCAGAACTGATTAAATGGCTTTATGGGTTGCTGTGAACTACCCGGAGTAGCGATCGCTTGTGGGGATGTTCCTTTCATAGGCGATCGGCCATCATACTTGAAATTCCTCAATAAATCCCTTATGGTGATTAGGCTTAGATTTGGTGTGGTAGTCCTGGATGTATCCCTTTTCTGGTTCCGGTTGTGGTGACATGAAACCACACAATAGTAAAGCTATTAATACTTGCACCCCGGAGATTTATGGTCTTTTACCTGTTCCCGAAGGTCCGTTAACGATTTCTGGAGAAGTTCCACCACCAACGGATTTAGATCGTCCGTCAATTCTGCTGTCCGTAGCTATTCCTACTTTTCGGGAAAGCCAAAACATACCCATCTTGATTGATCGCCTCACCGGGTTATTAGATCAACTAATTCCTCGACAGTATGAGTTGATTGTAATTGATGATGATAGCCCCGATCGCACTTGGGAAGTCGCCGCCAACATAGCCAGTTATTATCCCCAGTTGCGGGTTATGCGTCGCCGAGGAGAAAGGGGTCTGTCAACGGCCGTAATTAGAGGCTGGCAGGTGGCGGGGGTGAGGTTTTAGCTGTCATTGATGCTGACCTACAACACCCATTGGAAACTATACTACAATTGTGGTCTAAAATTCAGTCCGGGGCTGATTTAGCTGTGGCTAGTCGTCATGTTTCCGGCGGTGGGGTTAGTGATTGGAGTTTGGCGCGACGGATTTTATCTCGTGGCGCACAAATGCTGGGGTTGATCATTTTACCCGGGGTGGTGGGTCGGGTTTGTGATCCTATGAGTGGTTATTTTATGCTGCGGCGCGATACCCTGGCTAATATCGACCTCAACCCCGTGGGATACAAGATTTTGATTGAGGTCTTGGGTCGGGGGAGAATTGCTAACATCCAGGAAGTGGGCTATGTCTTCCAAGAACGTCAGGAGGGATATAGTAAAGTTACCAGTAGGCAGTATTTTGAGTATTTACAGCATTTGCTAAGATTGCGGATCGATAATTGGCCAGTGGGTCGGTTTTTCAGATTTGCAGTGGTTGGGTTTAGTGGCTTATTTGTTGATATGGCTATCTTTTATCTGTTATTAGATGGCTGGGGTTTACCCCTGACCCTAAGTGCAGTGCTATCGGCGGAAATGGCGATTATCAATAACTTTATCTGGAATGATCAATGGACTTTTCGGGATTTGTCTCGCCAACAGTCTGGCGGTCATCAAAGACTTAAAAGATTGTTAAAATTTAATTTGATTTGCCTGATGGGGTTAGGATTGAATGTAATCATACTCAACCTGTTGGTTTCAGTGTTGGGCTTAAATGCCTATATGGCTAAATTGGGTGCGATCGCGATCGTGACATTTTGGAATTTCTGGGTTAACCTGAAATTGAGTTGGCGAGTTACAGAAGTGAAGATGTAAAAATTTAAGTGAGGATAACAGCAGCTCCAATGACAATGCCAAATTTTCTTATTATCGGTGCTGCGAAGTCAGGAACCAGTTCTTTAGAATATTATCTCAAGCAGCATCCACAGATTTACATGAGTTATGCTGAAGAGATGCACTTTTTTGCATTTGAGAACCAGAAATTGAACTTTCAAGGAATTGGCGACATTTCTTTGATGCGACGGGCTGTTACCAGCCTAGATGATTACCAAGCTCAATTTCAAGATGTTTCTGAGGAAATAGCAATTGGTGACAAATCAGCTTGGTATCTTTACCATCCGAAAGTACCGGAAAGAATCAAGCATTACATTCCAAACGTTAAACTCATCACTGTACTTCGCAACCCAGTAGATAGGGCTTATTCGAGTTTTTTGCATCTCATTCGGGATTACCGTGAGCCGATTCATGATTTTGAAGTGGCTCTGGAAGCGGAACCACAGCGCATTGACAACAATTGGGAATATTTGTGGCATTATCAACAGGCTGGATTTTATTACCAGCAGCTTCAACGATATTTCGATATATTTGCTCCTGAACAAATTGGAATTTTTATTTATGAAGACTACCGGAAAAATCCAGAAAAGTTTCTTTTAACTATTTTTAATTTTTTGTGTGTAGACAAAACATTCAAGCCGGACTTGTCAAAGAAAATAAATGTGGGAAAACTAAAGGCAAAAGTTCCTAAAAACCAGACCTTCCATAATTTTTTGAGTGAACCCAATATCATTAAATCTATGGTTAAAAATTTTTTACCTATCAGCTTGAGGGAAAGGATTCGGGAGGGACTCAAACAGACAAATTTAGGTCAGCCTCCACTCCAGCCCCAAGTCAGAAAAAAACTCTTAGATATCTATCGGTCAGATATTATGAATTTAGAAAGGTTGATTTCCAAAGACTTGTCTCGATGGTTAGAACCATAAATAGACCCATAAACTGTTTGATTGATTCAATATGAAAGTCATCCACAGTCTAAGTTGGTATTTTCCCCAGAGTTCCGGTGGTACAGAGGTCTATGTTGATGGTTTGGTGCAAGAGTTGCGATCCCTAGGAATAGAAAGTGTTGTTGGTGCTTCCCTAAATGGAACAAAGGAGCAGAGCTACCAACATAATAACATTTCCGTTTATCGTTATCCTTTATTTCCAAATCAGACTCAGGCACAACTTTACGAACTCGAACCTCCAACCGGTTTCAACTATTTTTCATCGTGGTTAGCCGACCATAAATCAGATATATACCACCAGCACTCTTGGCGATTCGGCTGTGGAGTACACCACCTTAATTGTGCTAAGGAAAACGGTTTAAAAACTTTAGTGACCATTCATATGCCAGAACCCTTATGTCTTAGGGGTACTATGATGCTACATGGCCAACATCCCTGTGATGGAAAAATTCAAGACGTGCGCTGTAGTCAATGCTTGGGATTGCCGGCAAAAGTGCCGAATTGGGCAATACAAGGATTAAGTCGAGTGCCCTCGTCTTTAGCCACGAATTTTCAAACTCAATTAAAAACTTCGAGTTCGGTTCGATTGCAGCAGTTAGGAAGGACAATAGGTACACCTCCAAAAGTTATAAATCATCAAAAAAAACTGCACAGAATGTTCGAGCTTTCAGACCTGGTTATTGCGCCTTGCCAGTGGATTTATGATGGCTTAATTGCGAACGGTTTTGCCAGAGAAAAAATTGTTTTGTGTCGCCAAGGAGTCTCGAATTTTAATAGAAATTTTGAAAAAAAGCAGAGCCAAGAAAAAAAATTAAAAATCGGCTTTTTAGGACGTTGGCAGGATACTAAAGGAGCGCAAATGTTGGCAGAAGCAGTACATCGCCTGCCACCAAATTGTCCGGTAGAACTGATTATTCATGGTATGGGTGGAAGTAAACAAGATCTGGCGAATCGAGAAAAAGTGATGGCTTTGGCATCTACCGACTCCCGAATTAAAATAGCCGATCAACTTGCGAGGGAAGAGGTTCCAAAGGCTTTGGCACAATTGGATCTCTTGGCCGTACCTTCCCAGTGGTTGGAAACGGGGCCTCTTGTCGTTCTCGAAGCTTTGGCTGTGGGGACTCCAGTTATCGGTTCCAAACAAGGTGGAATTGCTGAATTAGTCCGTCACGGCATCGATGGTTGGCTGGTTCCCGTCACTGTAGAAGCTTGGCAAGAAGCCATTGCCTATCTCGCTGTGAGGCGAGATGTAGTCCACCAATTAAGTCAGTCTATAAAGCCAGTCCGGACGATGAAAGAAGTTAGTAAAGAAATGGTTGTACTTTATCAAAAAGTGTTGAATTAAAATTAGAGAACCCAATTGTATAATTGATTCACTCAAAATTCATGAAAGTCAAAAAAAAGTATGAAAGTCCAACCCCATGATTTAAAAAAATTGAAAATTTCGATCATCAGCCCAGAAATGTCGGGGGCTGGAGTGGTGAGGTCTTTTTTGATCGCCCAAGCTTTAAAAATGCTAAATTATCAAGTAGAAATTCTGGGTTTTTTGGTAGAAGGTAAAAATATTTATGTGACTCCAGCTTTTGATGTTTCTATTTTCTCCGTAGCCGTAGATGATAATTATCAAAATTTCATATCCGCATCCCCAAAAATTCTTGAAAAAGTTGATGGAGATATCATTTATGCGGTTAAACCCAGAAGCAGCAGCTTCGGTATTTCTCTAATTAAAAAAGTCATGAGTCGTCGCCCCTTAGTGTTAGATATAGATGACTGGGAACTCAGTTGGCAGGGAGGGGATGACTGGAAGTATAGCCCAAATCCGAAGCAATTAGCCAAAGATATCTTGAAGAAAGATGGGGTTCTCAGGAATCCAGACTATCGTTTCTATTTAAAGTTGATGGAGAAATTAGTGTCCTATAGTGATGCCGTGACTGTCAATACTAAGTTTATTCAAAATCGCTTTGGTGGTGTATATTTGCCCAATGGCAAAGATACGACTTTATTCGATCCGAGCAAATATAATCCCGAGATGAGTAGAAGTCGTTATCACCTCAGCGAATATAAAATACTAATGTTTCCGGGTGCTCCTAGACCCTATAAAGGGGTAGAAGATGTATTGATGGCTCTCGATCTGATTGACCAGTCGGATTTCAAGTTGGTAATTGTTGGGGGTAGCCCCTATGATAATTATGATGATATACTCATGGAAACGTGGGGACGCTGGATTATCAAATTGCCAAACTTTCCAGCCGAAAAGATGCCGGAGATCGTTGCCGCCGCCCATGTTATTGTGGTTCCCCAGCGCGATCACCCGGCGACTAGGGCGCAGTTTCCCCTGAAGCTGACCGATGGAATGTCTATGGCTAAACCTGTCTTGGCGAGCCGGGTTGGTGACATTCCCGAAATTTTAGGAGATACTGGGTATTTGGTCGAACCGAACTCTCCTGAACAAATTGCGGACACACTCCAACTGATATTTCAAGATTTACACGTTGCTAATGATAGAGGATTACAGGCTAGAAAAAGATGTGTAGAATTGTACAGTCTTGAGGCTATGGCGAATGTTCTGTCTAATGTGATTTATCAAGTTATGTAAATTTTTACAACTCTGGGGAATAATTTATGTCATCGGAAAAATTACTGTTAAATTTTGCTAGAAAATACCCGGTCAGAATTGTAGTTATCGTCATTCTGGGATTTTCAGGAGCCATATTTAATGGGGTCAGTACGACCTTGATTGTCCCGATTATTCTCAATATATTAGGGGTGCAAGCTAACCTAAAAGATGCCCCAGCATTGATTCAAAATATCATGTCTCCATTTGACTCAGTGCCAGAAATCTACCGTCTGCCCTTAATGACAGGAGCTATTTTACTAGCGATTATTTTAAAAAATTTAACTAACTATGTCAAAAGTTTGGCTTCCAGTGCGTTAACTCGTGCTTTAACCGCTGACATGAGAGAGTCAGGCTTACGGTTATTACTGAATGTAGATTTAGACTATTACTCTCAAATGAAGGTGGGGGATATCGTCAACAGATTAGGGGGTGAAATCAGTAGAGCATCAAGTACCATTAGCACGTACATCGGGATGCTTATAACATCGATTACAATTTTAGTATTTGTGGCGATGCTGTTGGCAATTTCCTGGCAACTGACATTGGTAGCTACAGTTTTGCTTTTATTGGTTACAGCCATTAATCAGGTAATAGTTAATCGCTCTAAAATATTTGGCCAAAAATTGTCAGAACTATCAAGAGGTTACTCAATTAAGCTATTAGAAATTCTTAATGGTATTAGATTGGTTAAATCCACAGGAAATGAAGAACAGGAATATGAACAAGTTAGTCAGTTAATTCGCGATCGCGAAAAAGCGGATTTTGAGGAGCAGGTAAACTCAGCAGCTATTGGACCCATCAATGAAGTCGTTAATATTTTAGTGATTCTTTTTTTAGTGATGATCGGCAGGATATTTTTGCAAGAACAAGTATCATCATTGGCAACCGTTCTGCTAACCTATTTATTTGTACTATTTAGAACTCTTCCCCTAATTTCCGGGTTAAATAGCTCCCGAAGTCAAGCAGCAAATAAATCGGCATCCGTAGAAATTGTGCATGACTTTTTAAGGCAGGATAACAAAAGTTTTATGAAGAATGGTGACCAAGAATTTAAGCGTTTAGAGAAGGAAATTCATTTTAATCAAATCTCTTTTGCTTATCCAGGGCATCAAGATATGGTCTTAAAAAATATCGATTTGCACTTGCAACGGGGAACTACCTTGGCCTTGGTTGGTGGTTCTGGTTCAGGAAAATCAACCTTAGCATCCCTACTCCCTCGGTTTTATGATCCCACTCAGGGTGCGGTTATGATAGATGGAAAAGATTTGCGTGATTTTGACATAAAAAGCATCCGAAAGGCTATGGGAATTGTGAGCCAGGATACATTTTTATTTAATGCCTCAGTTCGCTACAATTTAGCTTATGCCAAGCCAGATGCCACAGAAGAACAAATCATTGATGCAGCTAAACGAGCCAATGCTTATGAATTTATTGAAAATTTGCCCCAGGGGTTAGATACCCAGATTGGCGATCGCGGTGTGTTATTATCGGGAGGTCAAAGACAGCGACTAGCCATTGCTAGAGCTTTGCTACAAAATCCCGATATACTGATCCTAGATGAAGCCACCAGTGCATTGGATACAGTCTCAGAAAGGCTGGTTCAAGAAGCCATTGAAGAACTCAGCCGAGAACGGACAACTTTAGTGATTGCTCACCGCCTTTCCACTATTCAAAAAGCCGATCAAATTGCAGTTTTAGATGAAGGAAAAGTAGCTGAAGTCGGCAGCCATGATGAACTACTAGCTCAAGGGGGAAAATATGCCCGCCTCTATACTTTGCAGTTTGCCGACGAAGCCGAACGCGATCAAGCAATTATCAAGAGTTCCTACGATGTTCGGACTCGTCTCAATCCCATGATTGGTTTTCTGCAATTACTGTCAGAGGATATGATCGATGAACCCGAAGAACGCGAAGAACTCTTAAATGAGTCTTATCATTCGGCTACCCACATTCTGGAAAGTTTAGAGTTTATCGAACAAAGTGTCAAACTGCGGCTAAGTAAAAGGCAAGAATCATCCTCAAATTAAGGAATAAATTTGACATGGCTAAACATTACCTATTTTTTACTCAAAAGACTCTCCCTCAACCTAACGTAGCGAGTTTAGTTCAAGTGGTTCATTCTGCCAATGCAGCGGCTAATTTGGGCTACCAAACTGTTTTGGCTTATATGAGTCCCCAAAAGTCCACTTTTAACCCAATTGGGTTAATGCGACCCTTTAATCCCCAAAAGCCAGACCCACAACTTATTCAACAATATAATATCCAAGAACATCTGAAAGTCTCTCCCTTACCCATGCCGTGGCCTGTGAATGCCAAGTGGGGCGGTAAATGGACAAACTCTAGCACTGTTGTATCAAAATACTACTTGCCTGTTCATATCAAACCTTATACTAAAATTGTTCATACTCGAGACTGGAATTTCGCTAAAGCTGCCATTAAACATAGATTACCAGTCATCTATGAACAACACCATTATGATCAGAAAAAATTTCCGCCAGAAATTGTTAGATCTCCCTGGTTTCAAATAGCGGTTACAGTAGCAGATACCGTTAAAGATAATTTGATTGCTAACGGTATGCCTCCCGAAAAAACTATCAAACTTCATAACGGCTTTAATCACCTATTTATCTGTAGACATGAACAAGAAGCCGAAGAATGGCGACAAAAACTTATCCCAAATGAACGCAAACATCTAGTTGTTTATTCCGGGGGACTTTATCCATTTAAAGGTGTGGATATGCTCATTGATGTGGCTAAAAAATTACCCAAAATTCAATTTGCATTTGCTGGAGGTAATGAATCTCAGGTACTAGAATACCAACAGAAAGCCAAAGATAACCAAGTTGATAATGCTGTCTTTCTGGGTTTTCTCCCTCAAGAGCAACTCGCCAGTTTACTGCAAGCGGCTGATGTTTTAGCTCATCCTCATCTGATGACTGAGGCAGCCACTTTTACGTCTCCTTTAAAGTTTTTTGATTATCTGGCATCAGGAACCCCCATTGCCGCCAGCGAAATTCCTCCGTTAAGGGAATTTAAGTCATCAAATATTGCGGTGGGATGGTGTGAACCTGACCATCCCACGCTTTTCGCTGAGTGTATTGAACAAGTTTTGTCAACCTATCCGAGAAAGACAGGAGGATATCCAGAAACTATTGAGTTTGCTACTCAGTTTTCTTGTGAAAATCGAATCACTAAAATTCTCAGTTATGTCGATGAATCAATGCGACCAGAGTTAGTTAATTAATCATAGGTACAATCAAAATGGAACCCAAAATTGTTGGTATGATTACCAGTTACCCAAACGCCAATCAAACAGATTGGTTGTGGCAACAAACCCCTGATCATTTTGGCAGATGGGGAAATATCGCGATCCAGTCAACTCATCCACATCCTGATTTCTTACTCCTGTATCAATTGGATTTTCCTAAGCCTCGTCAAAAAACTTCCTGGCGCGATCGCCTGCGAGACTTGGTTAAACCACAGCAACCATCACCCGATATCAGGGAAAAATTTAGGGGTGTTCCCAAAGAACGCATGATTTATCTGCTCCGAGAACCGCCTTTAAGTAAAGTCGTTGAAAGAACTCAATATAACTACCAGCAGGCTGAATTGTATTGTGATTATGTTTCTGGACCAGATAACTTTGCTCCAGTTCCTGATTATATGCCAGCCATTTGGTATCATCATAATTCCTTTCGAGAACTTAATGAAATGGAACCACCCACCAAAGAGCTTTTTTGTTCTTGGATTACTTCGGGAATTAATCGCAGTGAAAACCATCAGCAGAGGTTGAATTTTTTAGGACTAATGCAAGAGGTAAATGTAGAGTTTGATTTGTATGGCCGCCAGTTGCCTCCCGCCTCCAACTATCGAGGACAACTGAGTAATAAATGGCAGGGTATGGCACCTTACTACTATAATTTAGCGATTGAAAATTATGCTGACAATGATTTATATGTGAGTGAAAAGCTCTGGGATTCTTTGTTGGCTTGGTGTTTGCCAATTTATTATGGAGGACCGGCGGCCGATAAGTTATTACCACCTGGCAGTTTTCTGAGATTGCCAAGCCTGGATGAAAAAGGGTTAGAATACATTAAGGAGGTGACAGCTACTGCTGATGCTTGGTATGAAGCTAGAGAGGCGATCGCCGAAGCCAGACAAATTATTTTGCACAAGCTTAACTTACTCGCTTGGTTGGACAATTTTGCCAAAAATCATTAAGCATGGAGCAACTCAATGGCTAATAATTCTCAAGAGGGAAATACCAAAAATTCTCAAAGATTGTGGGAGTTGGATGTGCTGCGAGGAATAGCAGCATTAAGTGTCGTCTTATTTCATTACACCAGTCAGTATAGTACACTGTATGGGCATTCCGATCAAGTCTGGTTTTATTGGGGATTGGGACGACATGGAGTTGAGTTTTTCTTTATTGTCAGTGGTTTTGTGATTTTGATTACCCTGGAAAGAACGACAAGCTGTTTAGACTTTATAATCAAGCGCTTTTCTCGACTGTATCCGGCTTACTGGGTGGGGATTATTTTGACATTTACAATTACAGCGATCGCTCAATTACCAGAGCTGCAAGTCAGCTTCCCAGAGGCTGTATTAAATCTGACAATGTTTCAATGGTTATTTAATGTTCCCAATGTAGATAAGGTATATTGGACCCTCAGAATTGAAATTTGTTTTTATATAATGATGTTACTTATCTATAAACTGAGACTTTTAAAGCGTGTGGAAGTAGTCGTATCAGGATGGTTAGCATTAACTTTATTCTATTCGATTAAAACTTATATGGCAAGCCGAGGATTTGGATTTTTAGAGAATGCAAATTACTTACAAGCAAATAATCATTTATTCATGGGTAGTTTAATAGCCGATAACTTTGATTATTTGTAAATGGGAATAATCGGCAAATTAAAAAGTATAGTACGCGAGCTAGTCATCATAAAATATGCACATTTATTCATAGCAGGGTTAATGATTTACAAGGTAAATAAGCAAGGCTTTTCGATTCATAGATTCCTGATAATTATGATTTGTATTTTAGCCCAAAGATTTGCTTATCCCTGGGAAAATTCTTGGTCTACAACTATTATAGTAGCAAGTTTTATAGTGTTACTATATCTGGGAACTCAGGGTTATCTGAAATGGCTCAGGTTGCAGCCGTTAATTTTTTTAGGCACAATTTCTTATAGCTTATACCTAATCCACCAAAATATCGGCTATGCCTTAATTAGACAACTTTACCAATATGGTTTTAATCCTAACCTAAGTATTATCCTAGCCATCATTTTGTCTATAGCTTTGGCATCTGCTATCACTTTTATGATAGAACTACCGGCTAATCAGTGGTTAAGGTTAAAATATCAAGAATATCAGAATAAGTTGGTGTCATCAACTTGAACCCAACTCGCGATTTTAAGGAGGTCAAAATTATGCGTGGTATTTGCAGTCTAGGTAACGATGTTGTTTATGATCAGTTAGTAGGACTTCTCAACAGCATAGATGCGATTTTGGGTCCGGAAACTCCCGTTTGTATCTATCCCTTTGACGATCGCATCGATAAAATTGCGGCGGAAATTGACCGCCGACCCAACGTCACCCTTTACGATGATCACGAATCAATCCAGCGTTGGGATAGTTTTATGGCTGCGGCGGCTCCAGAACGACTTAATAAAGAGAAATTTAGATTATATGGCGCTCATCGGCGATTTTGTGCCTTCGATGGTCCTTTTGACCAATTCATTTATATGGATGCCGATACCCTGGTCATGAACTCTTTAGATCCCGTGTTCGACAAGTTACAAGAGTATGACTGGGTAGTGTATGATTTTCAATTCACAGATCCGACTAAAATCTATAACTTACAGTCCCCAAAATTGGGAGAAGTTTTTGACAAACAGAGGATCGATTCAGAAATCTTCTGTTCCGGTTTCTACGGTTCCAAGCGCGGGGTATTTGACGAAGCAACCAGAAACGAGCTGTTATCGAATTTAAAAGCGCAAGAGTATGAGATTCTCTATCCAGGGGCGGGGGAACAGCCCTTGCTCAATTATATGGTCATGCGTTCTGGAATTCCCAGTTACAATTTTGCCAAAGGTTTGCCAGACTCACAAAAGACGGGGTGCAGTGCAACTTCCAAACATTTTGAAGAACGAGACCACATCTTGTATGATAAAGGCAATCGACTCACCTACATCCATTATATCGGCGTTCAACCTCAGTTAATTTCTCGCGTTTGTGCGGGTGAAAATCTTGGTTTTCCATATCGGGATGTATTTCTGCACTATCGCTATCTGCACGAACCGGAGCGGCGTCCAGTGTTTACCACACCCCCCAAAACTGAGAATTCCGAAACCCAACCGAGTTTGATGAAACGAATTCTCAGAAAATTGAAATTAACTCGTTAACAACAGGAGAATGTATGACCCGAGGAATTTATATTGTCGCCAATGATCGCGTCATGGACAATGCGATCGCCCTCCTGAATAGCATTCGTCGCCATAATCAGAATGTTCCCGTGGTGATGATTCCCTTTAATGAGGAATATCATCAAGTTTTTAACACCTTAAATCGTCTCCATGAGGTGCAGCTATTTCCTAACTTAGAATTCCTCGAAGAATTAACCCCAAAAGTGGGATCAATTTTTGACAGAGATTTTCTCAAACTCCCCAATAAAATGCGAAAGCTGGCAGTCTGGTTTGGGCCGCTACAAGATTTCCTTTATATTGACACTGATATTATTGTTTTTGAAGATATTGCAGCCAACCTCGATTATTTATCCGAAGTCGATTTTTTCTGCTGTGACTATCACCACGCTGGCGAAAAATTGCGAAACATTTTTTCCCCCGTCGTTCTCGAACGGAATATCTTCACTGAAACCGATTTAGAAGATGTCTTTAATAGCGGTTTTTGGGCATCTAAAAAGGGTGCAATTACCTTAGATGAACTCTACCAAACCTTACAGGAATGCTCCCAACACCGGGAGTATTTTGACTTTACACAGGGTGTCACCGACCAGCCAATTTTTAACTATCTGGTACTCAAACATATTCCCAAACGTGGTAATTTGGTCAAGCGTCCCGGAGGAGATGTCGGGAGTTGGGCCGGTTCTAAACACTTTCAGGAGCGAAACCATATCCTGTATGATAAGGAGAAACCTTTAAAGTACCTTCACTGGGCAGGTACTCCCTTAAAGCCTGGGCAAAACTATTGGGATATCTGGGAATATTATCGTTATCTCCATGAAGGGAAACCAGCATGGCAGAGAAAATTGAGCCGCTTATTTTCTTTTGTAAAACCCTAAAAACCTAGACCTAGACAAGGATTAAACCGATGACAGACGGTATCTATACTTTTGCTAATGATGTCGTTTACGACCAACTCGTTGCTTTACTGAATAGCATTGAAGTCAATGGAGGTCGAGAACTCCCTGTTTGTATTATTCCTTATAATGCTCAGTTAGATAAAATTCGTGCGGAAGTCGCTAAACGTAGCCTTGTCACTTTGTTTGACAATCAAGAATCAATTGCTTTTTGGGAAAACTTTTCAACTCAAGCCTGGAATACCCACGACAGAGCACAAAAAATTTGGGCGGAACGGGGACTTTCCTCGCCTTACCGTCTAGCCATGCATCGAAAACTCTGTAGCATTAATGGCCCGTTTGATAAGTTCGTCTATTTCGATGCGGATACGTTGTTGATGGGGCCTTTAGACGCAGTTTATGAAAAGTTAGATCAATATGACTGGGTGACAAATGATTTTCAATACAAATCCGATATCAAATATATCTTCGATCGCCCTGAAGGGCAATTCTATCAAGTTTTCGATCCCCAATATGTCAAATCCCATATTTTTTGTGCCGGTTGGTTCGCGTCGAAACGGGGTATTTTTACGCAGGCAATTTTGGATCATATATTGCATAATTTAAAAATGGGAGAATCTGATGCCATGGCGTTGTTTGGACCTGATCAATCTTTATTGAATTACATGGTTTTACGGAGCAATATTTCTTTCTACAATTTTGCCTACCATAATTTAGAACAAGCCACCGGAAGCCACTGGTCTTCTACTTTTGATGTCGTGGATAACGTGCTTTATGATAAAGGTAAGAAAATTACTTACATTCATTTTATGAGCATATCTGCTGGTAAGTTTACTCAGCTTTGCGGTGGTGAGGATGTCAAAATTCCTTATCAAGATGTGTTTTTGCATTATCGATATTTGAAATCACCGTCAGACCGTCCTCAGTTGAAGCCACCGAGTTGGTTGGTTCAGGTACAGAGGAACGTTAAGAATGCGATCGCCAAAATAAGCGATCGCGTCAGCTCAAAAATGCGTAAAATTAAACGGAGTTTATCATAATTTTTTCCGAACCATAAGTGAGCATCACAATTAATGTTTTCAATTCACCAAAACGAACAGGATAAAGCCAATGAACATCCTGCTAATGGGATATTACGGACAAAGAAATATCGGCGATGATTTGTTTGTCAAACAGCTAACCAATTATTTTTCCGGCAAATCTAATGTCGGCAAAGTTTTCGTTTTATGCAAGGAAGATTATTACCCACAAATCAGCGAAAAAGTTATTTATTTTTCCGAATCAAACTTGCCCAAATTAAAGAAGCTGGGATTGATTTTACGCAGTGATTATATCTTTTGGGGAGGGGGTACATTAAATATTGGAAGTAGCCCCCCCAAAAATTTATTGAGGCTGAAAACTTTATCCAAATTAATGAGCAAAGGCTTTGGATTTTTGGGAGTGGGTTTGGAAGGGAGTAATTCCGAAAGCTACCCGTTATTTGACAAGTGCTATTTGCTCTACCTGAGAGATAAGTATTCTTATGAACTGGCTTTAAATCATTTTAAGAATACACAATTTATTTGTTTGGGAGGAGATTTGGCTTTTTTAGAACTCAGTTTTTACGAACCATTTATCGCGACCAAAAATAGGTCTGAATTCAAAAATATATCATTTTCTGGTAAATATTGGTGGGGAGAAGGAAGAGGTGAGTTTTATGCCAAACAGTTGATTCCAGTTATTGAAAAATATAACTCAGTTATTCATTTACTTCCCAGTCATGTGGGAGACGAAACAAATGACAATCAGTTTCATGAATTGTTGAGGAAGTATCTGCCAGAGAAAAATTGCCAATTACACTCATGACAAGAACCACAAGAATTTATCAAAATTTTAAGTGAAATGGACTTTCACCTCGGAAACCGACTGCACTCAATTATCATTGCTGATATTTTAGGAGTTCCCAATATAGGTATCCAAAAATTTGGCTCTAAAATTGACAACTATCTTCAGAAAACAGGGGTACTGCCACAGGAGAGAAGGGTCGATGTCCTGGGAGAGATTGGACTAGACCGGATGGAGAAAATTTTCACCCAATATCAGCGTCCAGAGGCATTTATTAGAAATGAGTCTGAACAAGTCAAAAAATGTTTGGAAATCATTGGGCAGTAAAAACTAATTGTCAATGCAATTTCCTTCTGAAACTTGGGTTGATTCATCTATATATTCTCAGTTAAATCGGATATTTTTTCAAGATTTCTCTGGCAGCATCTTCGACATCCGAAGCGTCTTCAACAAATTTACACAAGGGAATTTGATGAGTCCAAGTTTCGTAGAAAGATTTGTTTTTGTAGTAAGAATTTGCCAAAAAAACGTGGGGAATTTCTAATAAAAGGCAAAGGATGTGACCGTGGAGACGGTTGGTAATAACTAAACCGTGGGGTTTAAACTGATAAACTCCATCATGCATAAATTTCCAGGAGTTAAGATGCCAAGAGGGGTTATCCATTTGCCGAAATTTAGCAACATAGGGATGGAATAACTTCCACTGTTGCCGAGAAAACCATTCCTTTAATCTACCTTGTCGAATGAGAGTGGTTAAGCCTTTGATCGATAAAGCACTCGGAGTCCCTTGATACTCGTAGGATGCCCAATCCTGTGTCACCACATTGGGCAAATTCAGGGTTTTTGGCGCTGAGTCTTTGTTTAACTCTTTCCCGGTTCGACAATGGTAAAGGATCGAATTAGAACGATGATTTTTGTTTGCCAAACCTGGCATATTAACCAGTTGAAAAGCCAGATCGGGAGCTTTGAAAACTCGACAGCTATGGAAATATTCAAGGGCGATATCGTAACTGTAATTTTCTCGCGCAAATATGGTCAGATTGGGGTGGGAGTTAAATAGATTGGCGACCTTATTTAAACGTTCCTTATCCGTAAAATAAATGCTTTGGGATAGGATAATTATTGGGCGATCGCCATACTCCGAAATAATCTCTTCATAAAAATTTATATGTTTATAAATATCGTTTAAATTCCCTCCACCCGTAAAGATTAGAGGAGATTGTTGATCGAGCTTTTGCTCAATCTGATCTTTTGATAACTTCTGAACTGCGACATGGTTGATGGTACAGCCAACCACGTCAGTTAGATACAAAATTGCTCCTAACCAAATTAAGTGGTCTCCTATATTCCCATAATTAGGGTAGTTAAGCAATGCACAGTTTTCAAAATTTCCTAAGTTTCCCAAAGCCTTATGCAGCTCTTCCTTCATCATTTCTGGTTTGGAAATATCCATTTATTTTTCCTGATTAGTAAATACAAGTTGGGAGATTCTAACCATAATAAAATTCCCAATCTTTCAAGGCTTTAATGCGAGCCCAGTTTAACCTAGAGTGGTACTTCAGTTTAAATTTAAGTTCGTCTCCCATGGTTTTCAGTTTGGAATTAGGCAGTTTTTCCGTTGGGTCTTTAGAAGCATCCAGATGTCTCCTCACTTTAATTAAATCTTGAAAACCGTGGGTATTAACAGTCCATCCCACCTGAGCAGCCGCTAAACCGATCGCATTTCCATCTCCTCGATGAATTTGTCTCAATTCCAAATATCTGCCAATTCTACCCCACTGTTTAATAAACTCTTTTTCTCTGCCTTCATCCCTCGCCACAATATACAGAGCTTCTTGAATCCAAAAGGTATTCTCTAAGGAAATCCCTAGTTTGGAGGCTATTTTTTGAAAAGCTTCTCGTTCTTTCGGTATTTTTTCTCCCAGATATTTCTCTTTCGCATCAAGATGGCCGATAATATTTTGGAATTTACCTTCGCCAGATGTAATTCCAGGCTGCCAATCTATTTCCGGAACTTCTTCAATAATTGTTGTATCGGCATCAATATGAATAGCAACCCGAAATAATGATAAAGCCTTTTCAATTACGAAACGGCGATCGTGGAAACAGTAGAGGACACCCTGAGACTGATGAGGAAACGCTAAAATATTGTTTTGATCCCTTAAATCTTCCGGTAAGTCTGTATAAACGACTAATGAAGTTCCTGGAGAATACTGTTGGATATCCTGAGCCAGTTGTTTCACTAACCGTCGGTACTTTTCACCCAGAGCCAAGGTACAAAAACAAAAATCTTTATCACGGTTAATCATGATTTGTCCCTACTATGGCTATATATCCCATCTTACCATAGATTAGAGTTGAAGGTAGTTCTCATTTGTGTTGTTTTGTAAAGTAATTATAACCATAACTGGGGTCTAACTCCTGATCCAGTTTTTTCTCGATAAAATCGATGTCCTCTGGTGATATTTTATCTTGATACCCTCCCACTTTTGCTTCTCTGACTTTTAAGGATTCTTGATCGATGTTTGGATTGGTTTCGTTTGGCAACTTACTCTGAGTTTCTTTCTCTCTCATTTGCTCAAATGATGCCCGTTTTACTGCTTCTTGAATTAAGCTGTCACTAACTTGTACATCCAAGAATTTCATGACTTTTGTCAACTCTCTCTGAGTATCTTGACGGATATCCTCATATCGTAATAGCAAAAATGATTTAGGTAGATCATGATATCCCTTCCAGGCATTACATAAAGCGATGAAGTCGTCCAGATAATACCCTTCGCGAATGAATTCTGATAAACTCTTAGGAATCCATTTAGGACTTTTATCTCTCTTAGTTTTGAGAAAATAGTTAGATATCACAGCATCTCTCGGATCTCGAACTAATAAAATTATGTTCTTGTCTCGGTAATCCTCTGGATTCTTAAATCGCTCGTGGACGGCTTTTACATAAGGAATTTTAGGACTTAATTCGGCAAAATAGGAAATATTTTCTGGGTCTATATTCTTCAAGCCTGATAACGATTGGAAGACATTTCCAATCATGACCCGCAGCCAAGTTCTGCCACTATTCGGTTGTGATATGATTAAGTATTCAGCCGCATCACGCTCTCTTTCTTCGTTGCTTTTATGAGGGTCAATAATGGCTTGAATTCGCTTTTTGAGAGCCAGAATTTTGGTTTTCATGAGATTTAGTAAACCTTGCTAATTTCACTACAACCAGACCAGATCAGATGATTTATCAAACATCATATTGATGTGTTTAAATACATTTAACCAGGAAAAATCTGGTAGCCGGAAGTTTCTGAGTATTGCACAATCTCAAAAATCAGACGTGGAGGTATCTCTCGATCGCACCATAACAGGAAAGTATAAATAGCACAATTGACACCCAAAAATCGCCTTGGTAAAACCAAGATATACAGGCGATTTACTTCACGTCCACTAAAAAACAGCTATGCTTGCTCATAGTCCCGCCATTTTGAGTTTATCAATAGTTGGGTACAATGTAAAGCATTTTGGTAAGAATTTCTAAATAATAAACTAGCAGCACTGGGTTGATGGTGGAGGATTATCTACCCTCTCCGTTGCCACACAGTCGCTCAATACTTCTTCTGATAATAACTCTGAGGGGGACTCGCAAACCCCTGGCTTTCGTCCCGACACCCACTTAAAGGGTAGGGATGCGGGGATGAAAGCGAATGGATCTAACTCTGGGGATGAAATGGATGTGCTTTTACTCCATTGAGATAGAGTTCCTCTTGTAGGACTTGTTCATAAACCCTGGGGAGGGAACTGGTCATCATATTATCCTCAATGCCATATCCTAAACTGGTCCAAGTTCCTGAGAGCAACTTCAAAACTTCATTGAGTCGTCCCTCTTGTAACATTTGGGAAATATCGACACCCCAAAAATCCTGATCCAATAACCAACGATAAACTACTATGTCTTGATATTCCGCCTCAAAACTATAGGGATGCCAATACCAAAATCTAGCAGGTTTGGGATGGTAGCGATCGGCCATCTGTTCCCAGGTAGATGATAAAAACTGGTAACGTCCGGCTGCCGTGGTGCATTTACCTTTATTTGGTCCGGCAACAATGGTAACACAGCGATCGGGGTGGCGACTCAAATCTGAGACATACTTGCCACCGTAGATGACATGATAGGGTCGCGGATAATTAGATTCACTGGCTGAAATTGTCCGCATGAGCGATCGAATGTAGGGATCACCTCCGCGCATGACCAAAGCCGGCCATTCATGACTAGGATTGTAGTCGATCGCCACCCGACTTTCACCAAATCGGGTAACAACCTCACCCCATAGCCAACCGACCCCCCAGAGTAGCAAAAAACTCAGTAACAGAGGTTTCAATAACCCTCCTCTGCGCCGAGTCCGTCGATATGGCATCCCCGCCAATGGTGATGGCATCATTTCAGGAGTCCAATCGTCGCCAGCTATAGTTTTCGATCGCACCACACGGCGATCGCGTCTTCTAGGGGGTCTTGATTCGTGCATAATCAACTCTTAAGGCACACTAGCGAACAACTGGGGGAGGGAGTTTTGTGGCTCCCCCGGCTTACTGACAACTTCCACAATTTTATTACGAGCCTCTGGCACAAATAAAGCCTCGACAGAAACTTCAGCCACCTGAGTCCGGGGAATACTGCCATCAAACAAAGTATCTGGGCCAGCCATCACAATAGGATAATCAGTCTCCTCATTTTTCAAACCCCCAGGCCTAACAATAGTATAAGTCAACCCGCTATTTTGTAGATACTCCTCAGCTTGTTTCTTCCACAGCAAAATCAACCAGAACAGATTGAGAGGGTGAAAAAACTGGGACACACACAAGGACGAGACCAGTACCAAATGCTCAATCCCCTTATCCTTGGAAACATTGACCAAATTCTTAGTCCCCTCGTAGTCCACCCGATAGGGACCTGTGAAGTCGAAACTGGGAGTCGCACCCGTTGCACACAAAACCACCGTACTATCACCGATACAATCTACCAAAGTTTTGGGGTCCAATACATCCCCAACCACAATCTCGACTTGATCGGCCGGAAACATACCCTTAGCCTTCTCCAAATCTCTAACCATAGCGCGGACAGGGATTTGCCGTTGACAAAGAGCCTGGACAATTCGGCGACCTGTTTGACCTGTCGCACCTGCTACAAATGCCTTCATCTGTTACACCTATGCTCAACCCAGTGAAATGCCAGCCATTTTTCCTAAAAAAATAATGGTAGATTTATTGTAGCGGTTTTACCGAGCTACAAGGCATTCTAGTACATAGAAGCATAAGGCATATTCGAGGAGAACCCATCATGCCACAAAATTTCGTTAGATCTCAGCCAGTAGCAGCATCTGAGCAAGACCTAAATAACCCCCGTGATATGCAGCCTTCCGACCTTGAACCCCAAGACTCCACAGAACAACCAGAACAAATGTGGTTTCACACCGACTACGACGACTGCATGGAGATGTTTGCAGACTTGGAGACTGTGGCCGAATATCTGGGACATCATCGAGGTTGGTTCTGTCGATGCGCGCAACCGATGAAAACTGAACCCATTGGCGAAAACTCCTATTCTCTGATTATTGGACGTTTCGGTGCTTTTGGCTATCAAGTAGAAGCTAGAGTCGGTTTAGAATTAGTTCCCCCAGATGAAGCTGGAATCTATCGTATCCGCACCACACCAATTCCTGATTATGTTCCCCCTGGTTATGAGGTTGATTTTCAATCGACTATGAAACTGGTGCAACTTTCGGTTGAGGAGGTCTGCGAGAAATACCAAGTGGAACCGGAAGATTGTCCGGCGATCGTGACTGGGGCTAAATGGCATTTAGATCTAGCTGTGGGGGTGAAGTTCCCCAAGTTCATTTTGGATATGTCGCGGGCGCTAATTCAGAAAACCGGAGATAGCCTTCTCAAGAAGATAGTCAAACAGGTTTCTCGTCGCCTTAGTTACAAAACCCAACTAGACTTTCACACTACCCAAAACTTATCATTTCCCAAGAAACGCAAAAACCGCTAGTTATCTGTAGGGTGCGGTAGGGGGATAATTGCTGATGCCTTGGTAGCAACCCCCCACCCCGGTAGCTTGGTCTACGATTTATAGATATAACTACATATTGCTGATAATCCGTTGCAGGATTTCTACCCCTGTTAGGGCTTGCCACAAAAACAGTCCTAACAATACTGTGTTCAAGCCGATATGAGTATATCGGGCCCAATTAACCCCCTTTTGCATCAGGGGACTCAGAGAAGCTGAAACCGCCACCATTCCAGTCATCCCTAATCCTACTAGGAGATGAGGGCCAACAAATAATTTATGATTGTTGATATAGGTGACACTCATTCCACCAATAGAGCCTAGCACCATCAAAGCCAGGATTAGCGAGCCGACTTGATAATGTTTGCTATTGAATTTTCCCTTGATCAGTTCTTTTTTCTGTTCCCCCTCGGATGACCTGGTGCGCCGAATTTGCACCCCTAAGTACATTGCGTAAATTGTTAGGGCTAACAACACCCACATAATCGCTGGGTGAATAAAATTCAGGTAGGGTTTGATAGTATCTGGAATTGGCAGATCCATAGTGTTCTCCGAATCGGTAAAATGATGAAATCTTCATAAAACTTAGCATATTACTGATCAGTTGTGTTTGTGATATCTTGCCACTGTGGGAATTTACTTATGTTATGGGCTAAAAAGATTGACTGTTTTTGATAGATCCTGCGAAGATGCAATTGGCAACTGCGGGGTTCTCTATTATGGAGTCATCGTAGTTCTGTCCTCCAACCAACGAGTGGGATGAGAAAAACATTTCATGGGTTCAACAACACAGCGGGACAGTACCTTAGTTAGAGCGGTTAAGAGGGGTAATGTAATTAACACCCGCGCTCTCCTGGCTAAGGGGGGAAATGCTAATGCTAAAGATCGTGATGGTGTTACGGTGTTAATTTTGGCAGCACAGGCAGGATACTTGGAGATTTTGCAGGTGTTGGTGCAACGATCCGCAGATGTTAATTATGCTAGTCGTCGCTATGGTATCACGGCTCTGATGGTGGCGGCGGCTCATGGTCAACTTGATTGCGCTCGTTTGCTACTACAAAGTGGCGCTAATGTCAATGCTCAAAATGAGGACGGTAGCACGGCTCTGATGGCTGCTACCCATCGGGGCGATCGCTCTATGGTAAAATTGCTATTGAATGAAGGAGCTGATGTTAATGCGATCGACAGCGCCGGTGATACGGCCTGGAAATTAGCCCTATCACAAAACCATCTCGAAATTGCTGAAGACCTCCGGCAAGCTGGGGCTGTCTTAGATCCATTACCTGATTCTGGCATATTATTTCAGGTGGTTGCCTCTGGTCGCCCTGAAAGACTCCCCACCTGGTTAGACATGGGTTTAAATGTCAATGTCTGTAATGAGTCTGGGGAAACTCCCCTTATGGTGGCTACTGATAGGGGAGACTGGCAAATGGTAGAATTACTCATCCGAGCTGGGGCTAATGTTAATGCCCGCAATATCGATGGTAGCACGGCTCTCATGGGGGCGGCGGCTATGGGTCAATTATCTATCGCTAGTGCCTTGCTTAAAGCTGGGGCTGATATTTATACTGGCGATCGCGATGGTGAAACTGCCCTACATTTGGCAGTCCTAGAAGGACACCAGGATATGGTGAAACTTCTGTTGGGTTGGGGTGCTGATGTTCATGCGGTTAATCGCTTTGGCGATATCCCCCTGATGTTAGCAGCTATCCAGGGACATAGTGACATTATGACTCTGTTAGTCCCTCGTATTTCTCGCGATCGCCGTGATGCTCTTCTTAATGCTAAAATCAGTGGCGAAACTCCTCTTTCTTTGGCTATTCGCCAGGGAGATTTAAACGCTGTACAAATCCTGCTTAATAGTGGTGCCGATATTCATCTGACTACAGAAGGCGGTAAAACTCCCTTGATGACCGCCGCTGAAGTGGGAAATGTGGCGATTATTGAACGGCTACTTCTTACCCCAATTGACCTGAATCTTCAGGACGAAAAGGGAGCTACAGCTTTGATGTGGGCCGCTCATCGTGGTCATCAGTTCGCAGTTCAATTGCTCATTGAACGCGGTGCAAATATTAATCTTAAACATCGTGGGGGTTTTACAGCTTTAATGTTAGCCGAATTTAACCGACATCACGAAATTGTTAAGCTTTTGAGAGCCGCTGGCGCTCAAGAATAACTTGATTTTTTATTCAATTAACCAACCCTCGCGCGGAAAGAATAGAGGTTGACAGGGACGGCGAGGAATGCTATTATAGATGTATAGGTGCGAGACGTTTAGGAGTTAAATAAGGCTGCAATGCCTGAAATAACCTCCTAGTGGGACTTCCACCCCTGGGTAGAATATAAGGGATTTGCACCCCTAACCATCCCATAACTGTTTATATGTCCCGACGCTTGGAGAAATCTAAGCAAGGCAGGGAACTCAAGGTCATAAACCAACTGAGAAATCAGGGCGTTGAGAGTAACGGCGATAGCCACACCCAGTTTTGGGAATCACAACCCATCAGATTGAAGCGGGGAACGGAAGGCGTGAGGGAAACCTATTCCCAATAATCCGACCACTGCCAACCATCCATGACTAAGGAAATCTGAATGTTCCGGCTTGAACCATCGTAATTATTAAGGTAGCGAAATAGGTTGACACGCTACGTTCAAAAGAGCAAGGGGAAAAGTAGGGTTCTCTATGCAACACCTACACAGACCTTTAAAAGTACCCCGGTGGATAGGACAAATCTAAAGATGGAATGCCCGTATAAACGGAACGTTTCAACCCCTTTTAGGCTCTCGAGTGGTAGGATGTACCTGCACAGTAGTGAAAGTGTAAGCGCATACCTTTAAGGGGAAAGGATGTGACTGAAAGCCAATGCCTAACTGTAATGGTTAGGATATGCCCACTAGTCACGGTGTGGATATAGAGATGGCGACAATTAGGAGTGTTTACGACGATAGCGAGTTTAAAGACTACGATGTTGTATTGAGCTCTAAAAGTTGAAGTCACAAAGCCGGAAGTTGTTATCCTGTTCCCGATGTCAAAAGGGGTATCCACATCAGGAGCCGTGTGATGTGAAAGTATCAAGCACGGTTTTGTATTGGAGTTGGGGAAGGTGAATTCCCTTTCGACCATAACTTAAATAATGGAAATATATTCATCTACGAAAAAAAGCATATATATCGATTATTTAAAATATACCATGAAGCCCAGGCAAAAGTCAAGTCCCCTGCCTCGAATCGGGCTAATTTTTAACATTAATTAAAATTTGTTACAAAACTTAACATAAATGGGAATATCATGATTATTTCCCAGGAGGTTGAGCAATTGACGCTCTCGGGGGTGAAGCAAGGGAAATTGGGGAATGAGTCTCGATACAGGTTAGATGAGAAGGACGCTAGTTAAGGATCTTCACGACTTGTTTAACTGCTGAGGACAGAGGGGGGGAACTAGCTACGCATTCGGTGGGGTAGGTGTCGTGACTAAAATAAGGTAGGGGCGCAAGGCACTTAGTCTGCTAAAGAGAGTGTGGGTTAGCTGGCTGGTGAACTTTTCAGGTGTACAAATGGGCTACATATTCTCCATAGCCGTTATAAATTAATGTGGGTTGAGTGTCCCAGGAGAAACTCGGACCATTACCAACAATGCGTTCGGTAGCTTGAGACCAACGGGGATGAGGTTTGTTAGGGTTAACATTAGCGACAAAGCCATATTCGTTAGGGACTAAGGTATTCCAAAATGTGGGAGGTTGGTGGTCTAAAAATTCGATTTTTACAATAGATTTAGCGCCTTTAAAGCCGTATTTCCAAGGTAGAACCATGCGTAAAGGTGCGCCATTTTGTTTGGGGAGAGTTTTACCATAAATTCCGGTGGCCAAAAATGCCAATTCATTAGCCATTTCCTGAATGGTTAATGCTTCGGTATAGGGCCAGGGATAATTAGTAGCCCAGAAACCAGGACCTTTGGTGATTTTGGGGTCATAAAAGGAAGTGAAGCGGACAAATTTGGCGGCGCTGGTGGGTTCAACGTCGGCCATGAGTAGACGCATGGGAAAACCGACCCAGGGAACTACCATCGCCCAGGCTTCGACACAGCGAAATCGATAGATTCTTTCTTGGAGGGGGAATTTTTTGTGTAAATCGTCGATATCGTAGGTGCGGGGATTTTTGACGAGTCCTGAGACTTCTACTCGCCAGTTATCGGTAGGGAGGTTTTGGGCGGCTTCCCAAATAGATTTAGACCCGCCAAATTCGTAGTAGTTGTTATAACGGGTAGCAAGGTCTTCGGGGTAGTGGCTGATGGGAGGTTGGTAAAGTTAGGGTTTTGGGGTAGGTTGGGATAGGGAGTTTGGGTAGTATGGAAGCTGGCAGAGGTGCGATCGCATCCCTGTAGGGGTAAAATAGAGGCGGCCAGTCCGGCGCCGACTACTTGTTTGATAAATTTACGGCGGTTGACAAAGGCTGATTCTGAGGTAATCAGTTTTTCGGGTAGTTGCCAGTCGGGAGATATGCGAATTAGCGACATATTAGGGTTTTGCGTTTGATTACAATGGTTTTTATGTTACGCTCTGTGGCTACCCAGGCGTGAAAAGCATATCATATAATTAGAATACACCGAAACAATGCCTGGTTATGAGTTACTGCATGAATCCCCAGTGTCAGCACCCGCAGAATTCTCCTGGTCAAAAGACTTGTAAGAGTTGTGGAGCTAGTTTGCACCTGAAAGACCGCTATCGGATGGTGAGAATTTTAGGAGAAAGTGCTAACAGTCGGACTTTTTTGGCTGTGGATGAAGATAAGCCGTCTAAGCCTCAGTGTACGATTAAGCAATTTATAGGTTCACCGGAAAATATTGATTCTCGAACCGGTGAAATTGATTGCTATAAGCCTATAGAAGTGGATTTGAGGTGCAGAGCGCGGGAGTTGGAGAGAATTGGTCACAATGCTTTGATTCCAGAACTTTGGGCGAGTTTTGAAGAGAATGGCTCTAAGTATTTTGTTCATGAGTATATTCGCGGGCGCAATTTGGCGGACGAATTGGCTAGTGATGGAGTATTTGGAGAAATCCAGATTTGGGAGCTACTTACGTCTGTTCTTCCGGTGCTAGAGGTTGTCCATGACAATGGTATTGTGCATGGGGATATTAAGCCGGAAAATATTGTTCGTTCCCCTCAATATGATGGTTCTGGGGGTAATCGTTTGTCTCTGGTGGATTTTGGGTCGGCTATTCCTCTGGTGGAGGTTGAACAATACCCTGGTGAACGGATGATGGGGGCGGCGGAATATGTGGCCCCGGAACAAACTCAAGGACATTTTGATGGGAGAAATGATCTTTACAGTTTGGGGGTGACTTGTCTGCACTTAATGACGGATGTTTCGCCTTTTGAGTTGTTTGATGTTAAATCAAATACTTGGGTGTGGCGAGACTACATTAAACGCCCTGTTAGCCGTCGCTTGGGAAGGATTTTAGATAAGTTGGTAGAGCGAAATCCTGCCCGCCGTTATCAGTCGGCATCGGAGGCGATCGCTGCTTTAAAACGGGGACCAACGGCTGGGGCGTTTGCAGAAAGTTCTGACCAACAGTGGATTCTGACAGCCTGGGGTGGAATTGCGCTGACAATACTGTCTCTGATTTTGGCTTCGCGATTGCCGACTCGAGTTCCCGAAACCCCGAGTCGCCCTGAAATTCCGGTGAGAAGGATGCCGGAGGTTCGCCCTAACTATAACAGAAACAGACCTAATAATTATCGTCGCGGTTATCAGAACAGACAATCTTCTGGGGTGCGGACTTTGCGATCGGGTGATGGGCCTATTTGGTCGCTTGCTATTACTCCCGATGGTCAATTGGTAGCTAGTGGTCAGACTGATGGCTCGATTAACTTGGTGGATATTGATACGGGGACTGTAGTTAATACTTTATCTGGTCATAACCAACCGGTTGGTACAATAGCGATCGCTCCTGAAGGTCGATTTTTGGCGAGTGCTGGGGGTGATGGCACTATTCGGATTTGGGACTTGTGGAATAGTCGTCTGGTGCGGGTGTTACCTGGTCATCGGAGTTGGGTTCATGCTTTGGCTTTTAGTCCTGATGGTGCTAGTTTGGCTAGTGCGGGAGGTGATGGGTCGATTCGCTTGTGGAATGTTGACACCGGCTTTGAGGAAAGAACTTTACGGGGTTACGGGGAACAGATACAGGCGATCGTTTTTAGTGCTAATGGTGAAATGTTAATCAGTGGTAGCAGTAATGGTTTGCTGGAATTATGGGATCGGGAAACTGGTCAATTGCGGCGGAGTTTAGCGGCTCATCCTCAAGCTATCTGGTCTTTGGCTGTTAGTCCTGATGGTCAAACTCTGGCTACGGGAAGTTGGGATCGTACTGTCCGCCTATGGGATTTAAATCGCCTGGAGTTGGAATATTTTACGAGTCTCCCTCTGCAAACTTTGACGGGCCATGGTGATAAAATTCAATCTCTGTCTTTTAGTCCTGATGGTCAAACTCTGGCTAGTGGGGATTTTGATGGTACTATTAAGTTATGGCCAATCGAGCCAGGGGGCTTAACGGGGACCATGAAAGGTCATCAACACTGGGTGAATGTGGTTTTTAACCCGGTTGAGACAACTTTAGTTAGTGGCAGTTTTGATAATAGTATTAAGGTGTGGCCCATGGGTTGGTGACGAGGTAGGTCAGCTAATGATTGTTATTTGGGGGTTCTGACGCGAGGCGGCTATGGGTTTATAATCATTAAACATGGGTATCAAACCAGTTTAAAATGCGATTCCATGCCCACCAAGGGTCACGATCGCCCCATTGTTTTTGACAGGATTTACTGCTAATATGGCAGACGTGCCCTCCTGATGGGGTTAGCCATAGGTCGATCGCTTTATTCTGTTTAGCGATCGCTTTTAAATCAGGGATAATGCTTGGGTCAAATAGGGGATCATCTTGGGCATATAAAATTAGGGTTGGTTTGTGTAATTGGGGTAAAATTTGTAAGCCACTACTGGCAGTAAAATAGTCTTCTACTGTGGCAAATCCTAGTTTTTCAATGACTAATTCGTGATCAAAACTGCGAATTGAGTTAACTCTAGCTATGGCTTCGGGATTGAAAATATTGGGGTGATTTTGATTGAGTTGATGGGCGAGTATTTGCAGTTGGCGGGTAATGGCTTTTTCTAAATACTTCCCGACGGGATGATTTTCTAAATAGGTTAGGGATCTATTGGAGTCTAAACTAGGACACATTACGGCGGCACCAGCTATGTCTAAATTACTGGAACTTTGGGCGGCTTTTAACCCCCATAAGGCTAATTGACCCCCCAAGGAAAAACCTAATAACCTTAGGGGGGCTGGACAACCTAGGGCGAGTGACTGGTTAGCAATTTCTACAAAGTCTTCTCCTTCATATAAGCCGTCAGATTGCAGGGTGGGTGAGAGTTTCCCGGTTTTTCCATGGGCGCGCCAGTCGAATAATACTACAGCATAACCACGGGCGAAGGCTTGGCGACCTAGTATTTTTAAAAACCACTGATTTTCTAAGTCTCCTACAATGCCATAAGTGGCAATTATTGTGCCTTTAGGATTGGGGGGAATTGCATAAATACCAAAGATGGGGACACCTCCCGCCCCGGTGAATATTTTTTGTTGATAAGGGGGTGGTGATTCGTGGGTGTGATTTTGCCAAGTTTTGCTAATTTGCAATGCTGTATAAAGGGTCATTATTAACCCGTTTTTGAGGAAAAATGGGGGGCGATAACTGGGGGATGGCGACATGATTGGATTTAATGATGATTATTTATGGTAGGGCTTTTTGATGGATAATTAATTCTACTAAATTATCGATTAGGCGATCGGCTGTCATGGGTAGGGAATCTTTGCCTTGCAAAATCTCTTGGACTACCATATAATGAATTGGGGAACCTACGAAGATTCGGGCTGTGGCTTCGGGGTCGGTGATGGTCAATTCTTGGCAGGTTTTTAAATACTCTGTCAGGGTTTCTATGGCGGGCTTGACTAGGGCTGTTAAAAATACTTGGGCTAGGTCTGGGCGTTTTCCTGACTCGGAGACGATTAACCGGATCAAGCCAAGATATTCGCGATCGCTTATATTTTCCATTAGTATTCGCGTGGCTAAGTCTCGTAACACTAACTCTGGTTTCCCTGATAGGGGTGGCGACCTCTCGGAGTTTTTCTGAGGCTATCCTTTTGACTAGGGCGGTAAACAACCCATCTTTGTCGGAAAAATGACTATATAGGGTTTGTTTGGACACCCCGGCTGCTTTGGCGAATCTATCGATCTGATATATGAGCTTATACCTTGATAGAATCTGCCTTTTAAATCATATATCGGAGTAGGTGTGATCGCATGGTTATTAACTTCTCCCTAGCCAATTAAAAGGAGTTAATCCTAGCGAATTTTAGCTATTTATATTGGTAGTTTAGTTAGGGAAAAATTCCAATATATAGGGTAATTATAGGCAGTTTTTTAGATAACAATTAACCACATATTATGTCTAGTCAAACTTATCCTAAATCGGTGATACTAGGGTAAATGGAGTTATTGGTTATACATGATAACTGATCACCCCATTTACCCCCCTAGATCAGGTTTTGGCTTGGGAATTCCGCCGGATTACTCTAAGTCCCGACGTTTGGGGTTTCGTGAGGGGTCATTGGATAAGAATCCAAAGATAAATAAGCCTACGAAGAAGAGGACAACGATGTTAACGATGATTTTCAGAGTTACCATTGTTTTATTACTCCCTGGGGAATCTGTTTTTGATTGGGTTATGCAATTTGCACTGTTTTCCCATCATATCTTAATTTGGGCTTTGGTTTAAGGATTTTATGGCTTTCTGGGGCGATCGCTTTCTGAACCAGTGTTGAATAAATAATCAAGTGTATAGCCATATTTGCTCCATCGTTAAATAGTAGCAGATGTGGCGGTGGATGTCAAGGGGAGCTGGGGAGAGGTGGCGATCGCTTTCTGGGGGGAGGGTTGAATAAAAAATCAAGCGTATAGCAATGTAAAAAAATCTATTTTAGCAGATGCGGCGGTAGGTGTCAAGGGGAGATGGTGGAGTTGACAGGTGGAAGGTCGGGGGAAGTCCGAGAGTTGACAGGTGACAGGTGGGGGAAGTCCGAGAGTTGACAGGTGGGAGGTGACAGGTGGGGGAAGTCCGAGAGTTGACAGGTGGGAGTTGGAGAGTTGGGAAGTTGACAGGTGACAGGTGAGGAAGTTGGAGAGTTGGAGAGTTGACAGGTGACAGGTGTGGGAAGTCCGAGAGTTGACAAGTCCGAGAGTTGGAAAGTTGGGAAGTTGACAGGTGACAGGTGGGGAAGTTGGAGAGTTGACAGGTGGGAGGTGGGGGAGTTGACAGGTGGGGAGTTGACAGGTGACAGGTGACAGGTGACAGGTGGGGGAAGTCCGAGAGTTGACAGGTGGGAGTTGGAGAGTTGGAGAGTTGACAGGTGACAGGTGGGGGAAGTCCGAGAGTTGACAGGTGGGGGAGTTGGAAAGTTGGAAAGTTGACAGGTGACAGGTGAGGAAGTTGGGAAGTTGACAGTCCGAGAGTTGACAGGTGGGGGAGTTGGAAAGTTGGAAAGTTGACAGGTGACAGGTGAGGAAGTTGGAGAGTTGGAGAGTTGACAGGTGACAGGTGTGGGAAGTCCGAGAGTTGACAGTCCGAGAGTTGGAAAGTTGGGAAGTTGACAGGTGACAGGTGGGGGAAGTTGGAGAGTTGACAGGTGGGAGGTGGGGGAGTTGGAAAGTTGGAGAGTTGGAAAGTTGACAGGTGGGGGACTTGACAGGTGACAGGTGGGGGAGTTGACAGGTGGGGGAGTTGACGGGTGACAGGTGACAGGTGACAGGTGGGGGAAGTCCGAGAGCTGACAGGTGGGAGTTGGAGAGTTGGAGAGTTGACAGGTGACAGGTGGGGGAGTTGGGAAGTTGACAGTCCGAGAGTTGACAGGTGGGGGAGTTGGAAAGTTGGAAAGTTGACAGGTGACAGGTGGGGGAAGTCCGAGAGTTGACAGGTTGGAAGTCCGAGAGTTGACAGGTGGGAGGTGGGGGAGTTGGAAAGTTGGAGAGTTGGAAAGTTGACAGGTGACAGGTGGGGAAGTCCGAGAGTTGACAGTCCGAGAGTTGGAAAGTTGGGAAGTTGACAGGTGACAGGTGGGGGAAGTTGGAGAGTTGACAGGTGGGAGGTGGGGGGAGTTGGAAAGTTGGAGAGTTGGAAAGTTGACAGGTGGGGGACTTGACAGGTGACAGGTGGGGGAGTTGACAGGTGGGGGAGTTGACGGGTGACAGGTGACAGGTGACAGGTGGGGGAAGTCCGAGAGTTGACAGGTGGGAGTTGGAGAGTTGGAGAGTTGACAGGTGACAGGTGGGGAGTTGGGAAGTTGACAGTCCGAGAGTTGACAGGTGGGGGAGTTGGAAAGTCCGAGAGTTGACAGGTGACAGGTGGGGGAGTTGACAGGTGAGGAAGTTGGAGAGTTGGAGAGTTGACAGGTGACAGGTGGGGAAGTCCGAGAGTTGACAGGTGGGAGTTGGAAAGTTGGAAAGTTGACAGGTGACAGGTGGGGGAAGTCCGAGAGTTGACAGGTTGGAAGTCCGAGAGTTGACAGGTGGGAGGTGGGGGAGTTGGAAAGTTGACAGGTGACAGGTGGGGGAAGTCCGAGAGCTGACAGTCCGAGAGTTGGAAAGTTGGGAAGTTGACAGGTGACAGGTGGGGGAAGTTGGAGAGTTGGAGAGTTGACAGGTGACAGGTGTGGGAAGTCCGAGAGTTGACAGGTGGGAGTTGGAGAGTTGGGAAGTTGACAGGTGACAGGTGAGGAAGTTGGAGAGTTGGAGAGTTGACAGGTGACAGGTGTGGGAAGTCCGAGAGTTGACAAGTCCGAGAGTTGGAAAGTTGGGAAGTTGACAGGTGACAGGTGGGGGAAGTTGGAGAGTTGACAGGTGGGAGGTGGGGGAGTTGGAAAGTTGGAGAGTTGGAAAGTTGACAGGTGGGGGACTTGACAGGTGACAGGTGGGGGAGTTGACAGGTGGGGGAGTTGACGGGTGACAGGTGACAGGTGACAGGTGGGGGAAGTCCGAGAGTTGACAGGTGGGAGTTGGAGAGTTGGAGAGTTGACAGGTGACAGGTGGGGGGAGTTGGGAAGTTGACAGTCCGAGAGTTGACAGGTGGGGGAGTTGGAAAGTTGGAGAGTTGACAGGTGGGAGGTGTGGGAAGTCCGAGAGCTGACAGTCCGAGAGTTGGAAAGTTGGGAAGTTGACAGGTGACAGGTGGGGGAAGTTGGAGAGTTGACAGGTGGGAGGTGGGGGAGTTGGAAAGTTGGAGAGTTGGAAAGTTGACAGGTGGGGGACTTGACAGGTGACAGGTGGGGGAGTTGACAGGTGAGGAAGTTGGAGAGTTGGAGAGTTGACAGGTGACAGGTGGGGGAAGTCCGAGAGTTGACAGGTGAGGAAGTTGGAGAGTTGGAGAGTTGACAGGTGACAGGTGGGGGAAGTCCGAGAGTTGACAGGTGGGGGAGTTGGAAAGTTGGAAAGTTGACAGGTGACAGGTGGGGGAAGTCCGAGAGTTGACAGGTTGGAAGTCCGAGAGTTGACAGGTGGGAGGTGGGGGAGTTGGAAAGTTGGAGAGTTGGAAAGTTGACAGGTGACAGGTGGGGGAAGTCCGAGAGTTGACAAGTCCGAGAGTTGGAAAGTTGGGAAGTTGACAGGTGACAGGTGGGGGAAGTTGGAGAGTTGACAGGTGGGAGGTGGGGGAGTTGGAAAGTTGGAGAGTTGGAAAGTTGACAGGTGGGGGACTTGACAGGTGACAGGTGGGGGAGTTGACAGGTGAGGAAGTTGGAGAGTTGGAGAGTTGACAGGTGACAGGTGGGGGAAGTCCGAGAGTTGACAGGTGAGGAAGTTGGAGAGTTGGAGAGTTGACAGGTGACAGGTGGGGGAAGTCCGAGAGTTGACAGGTGGGGGAGTTGGAAAGTTGGAAAGTTGACAGGTGACAGGTGGGGGAAGTCCGAGAGTTGACAGGTTGGAAGTCCGAGAGTTGACAGGTGGGAGGTGGGGGAGTTGGAAAGTTGGAGAGTTGGAAAGTTGACAGGTGACAGGTGGGGGAAGTCCGAGAGTTGACAGTCCGAGAGTTGGAAAGTTGGGAAGTTGACAGGTGACAGGTGGGGGAAGTTGGAGAGTTGACAGGTGGGAGGTGGGGGAGTTGGAAAGTTGGAGAGTTGGAAAGTTGACAGGTGGGGGACTTGACAGGTGACAGGTGGGGGGAGTTGACAGGTGAGGAAGTTGACGGGTGACAGGTGACAGGTGACAGGTGGGGGAAGTCCGAGAGTTGACAGGTGGGAGTTGGAGAGTTGGAGAGTTGACAGGTGACAGGTGGGGAGTTGGGAAGTTGACAAGTCCGAGAGTTGACAGGTGGGGGAGTTGGAAAGTCCGAGAGTTGACAGGTGACAGGTGGGGGAAGTCCGAGAGTTGACAGGTGGGAGGTGACAGGTGGGGGAAGTCCGAGAGTTGACAGGTGGGAGTTGGAGAGTTGGGAAGTTGACAGGTGACAGGTGAGGAAGTTGGAGAGTTGGAGAGTTGACAGGTGGGAGGTGTGGGAAGTCCGAGAGTTGACAGTCCGAGAGTTGGAAAGTTGGGAAGTTGACAGGTGACAGGTGGGGGAAGTTGGAGAGTTGACAGGTGGGAGGTGGGGGAGTTGGAAAGTTGGAGAGTTGGAAAGTTGACAGGTGGGGGACTTGACAGGTGACAGGTGGGGGAGTTGACAGGTGAGGAAGTTGGAGAGTTGGAGAGTTGACAGGTGACAGGTGGGGGAAGTCCGAGAGTTGACAGGTGGGGGAGTTGGAAAGTTGGAAAGTTGACAGGTGACAGGTGGGGGAAGTCCGAGAGTTGACAGGTGGGGGAGTTGGAAAGTTGGAAAGTTGACAGGTGACAGGTGAGGAAGTTGGGAAGTTGACAGTCCGAGAGTTGACAGGTGGGGGAGTTGGAAAGTTGGAAAGTTGACAGGTGACAGGTGGGGAAGTCCGAGAGTTGACAGGTTGGAAGTCCGAGAGTTGACAGGTGGGAGGTGGGGGAGTTGGAAAGTTGGAGAGTTGGAAAGTTGACAGGTGACAGGTGGGGAAGTCCGAGAGCTGACAAGTCCGAGAGTTGGAAAGTTGGGAAGTTGACAGGTGACAGGTGGGGGAAGTTGGAGAGTTGACAGGTGGGAGGTGGGGGAGTTGGAAAGTTGGAGAGTTGGAAAGTTGACAGGTGGGGGACTTGACAGGTGACAGGTGGGGGAGTTGACAGGTGAGGAAGTTGGAGAGTTGGAGAGTTGACAGGTGACAGGTGGGGGAAGTCCGAGAGTTGACAGGTTGGAAGTCCGAGAGTTGACAGGTGGGAGGTGGGGGAGTTGGAAAGTTGGAGAGTTGGAAAGTTGACAGGTGACAGGTGGGGAAGTCCGAGAGTTGACAGTCCGAGAGTTGGAAAGTTGGGAAGTTGACAGGTGACAGGTGGGGGAAGTTGGAGAGTTGACAGGTGGGAGGTGGGGGAGTTGGAAAGTTGGAGAGTTGGAAAGTTGACAGGTGGGGGACTTGACAGGTGACAGGTGGGGGAGTTGACAGGTGAGGAAGTTGACGGGTGACAGGTGACAGGTGACAGGTGGGGAAGTCCGAGAGTTGACAGGTGGGAGTTGGAGAGTTGGAGAGTTGACAGGTGACAGGTGGGGGAGTTGGGAAGTTGACAGTCCGAGAGTTGACAGGTGGGGGAGTTGGAAAGTCCGAGAGTTGACAGGTGACAGGTGGGGGAAGTCCGAGAGTTGACAGGTGGGAGGTGACAGGTGGGGGAAGTCCGAGAGTTGACAGGTGGGAGTTGGAGAGTTGGGAAGTTGACAGGTGACAGGTGAGGAAGTTGGAGAGTTGGAGAGTTGACAGGTGGGAGGTGTGGGAAGTCCGAGAGTTGACAAGTCCGAGAGTTGGAAAGTTGGGAAGTTGACAGGTGACAGGTGGGGGAAGTTGGAGAGTTGACAGGTGGGAGGTGGGGGAGTTGGAAAGTTGGAGAGTTGGAAAGTTGACAGGTGGGGGACTTGACAGGTGACAGGTGGGGGAGTTGACAGGTGAGGAAGTTGGAGAGTTGGAGAGTTGACAGGTGACAGGTGGGGGAAGTCCGAGAGTTGACAGGTGGGGGAGTTGGAAAGTTGGAAAGTTGACAGGTGACAGGTGAGGAAGTTGGGAAGTTGACAGTCCGAGAGTTGACAGGTGGGGGAGTTGGAAAGTTGGAAAGTTGACAGGTGACAGGTGGGGGAAGTCCGAGAGTTGACAGGTTGGAAGTCCGAGAGTTGACAGGTGGGAGGTGGGGGGAGTTGGAAAGTTGGAGAGTTGGAAAGTTGACAGGTGACAGGTGGGGAAGTCCGAGAGTTGACAGTCCGAGAGTTGGAAAGTTGGGAAGTTGACAGGTGACAGGTGGGGGGAAGTTGGAGAGTTGACAGGTGGGAGGTGGGGGAGTTGGAAAGTTGGAGAGTTGGAAAGTTGACAGGTGGGGGACTTGACAGGTGACAGGTGGGGAGTTGACAGGTGAGGAAGTTGGAGAGTTGGAGAGTTGACAGGTGACAGGTGGGGGAAGTCCGAGAGTTGACAGGTGGGAGTTGGAGAGTTGGAGAGTTGACAGGTGACAGGTGGGGGAGTTGGGAAGTTGACAGTCCGAGAGTTGACAGGTGGGGGAGTTGGAAAGTCCGAGAGTTGACAGGTGACAGGTGGGGGAAGTCCGAGAGTTGACAGGTGGGAGGTGACAGGTGGGGGAAGTCCGAGAGTTGACAGGTGGGAGTTGGAGAGTTGGGAAGTTGACAGGTGACAGGTGAGGAAGTTGGAGAGTTGGAGAGTTGACAGGTGGGAGGTGTGGGAAGTCCGAGAGCTGACGAGTCCGAGAGTTGGAAAGTTGGGAAGTTGACAGGTGACAGGTGGGGGAAGTTGGAGAGTTGACAGGTGGGAGGTGGGGGAGTTGGAAAGTTGGAGAGTTGGAAAGTTGACAGGTGGGGGACTTGACAGGTGACAGGTGGGGGGAGTTGACAGGTGAGGAAGTTGGAGAGTTGGAGAGTTGACAGGTGACAGGTGGGGGAAGTCCGAGAGTTGACAGGTGGGGGAGTTGGAAAGTTGGAAAGTTGACAGGTGACAGGTGAGGAAGTTGGGAAGTTGACAGTCCGAGAGTTGACAGGTGGGGGAGTTGGAAAGTTGGAAAGTTGACAGGTGACAGGTGGGGGAAGTCCGAGAGTTGACAGGTTGGAAGTCCGAGAGTTGACAGGTGGGAGGTGGGGGAGTTGGAAAGTTGGAGAGTTGGAAAGTTGACAGGTGACAGGTGGGGGAAGTCCGAGAGCTGACAAGTCCGAGAGTTGGAAAGTTGGGAAGTTGACAGGTGACAGGTGGGGGGAAGTTGGAGAGTTGACAGGTGGGAGGTGGGGGAGTTGGAAAGTTGGAGAGTTGGAAAGTTGACAGGTGGGGGACTTGACAGGTGACAGGTGGGGGAGTTGACAGGTGAGGAAGTTGGAGAGTTGGAGAGTTGACAGGTGACAGGTGGGGGAAGTCCGAGAGTTGACAGGTGGGAGTTGGAGAGTTGGAGAGTTGACAGGTGACAGGTGGGGGAGTTGGGAAGTTGACAGTCCGAGAGTTGACAGGTGGGGGAGTTGGAAAGTCCGAGAGTTGACAGGTGACAGGTGGGGGAAGTCCGAGAGTTGACAGGTGGGAGGTGACAGGTGGGGGAAGTCCGAGAGTTGACAGGTGGGAGTTGGAGAGTTGGGAAGTTGACAGGTGACAGGTGAGGAAGTTGGAGAGTTGGAGAGTTGACAGGTGGGAGGTGTGGGAAGTCCGAGAGTTGACAGTCCGAGAGTTGGAAAGTTGGGAAGTTGACAGGTGACAGGTGGGGAAGTTGGAGAGTTGACAGGTGGGAGGTGGGGGAGTTGGAAAGTTGGAGAGTTGGAAAGTTGACAGGTGGGGGACTTGACAGGTGACAGGTGGGGGAGTTGACAGGTGAGGAAGTTGGAGAGTTGGAGAGTTGACAGGTGACAGGTGGGGGAAGTCCGAGAGTTGACAGGTGGGGGAGTTGGAAAGTTGGAAAGTTGACAGGTGACAGGTGAGGAAGTTGGGAAGTTGACGAGTCCGAGAGTTGACAGGTGGGGGAGTTGGAAAGTTGGAAAGTTGACAGGTGACAGGTGGGGAAGTCCGAGAGTTGACAGGTTGGAAGTCCGAGAGTTGACAGGTGGGAGGTGGGGGAGTTGGAAAGTTGGAGAGTTGGAAAGCTTGACAGGTGACAGGTGGGGGAAGTCCGAGAGTTGACAGTCCGAGAGTTGGAAAGTTGGGAAGTTGACAGGTGACAGGTGGGGGAAGTTGGAGAGTTGACAGGTGGGAGGTGGGGGAGTTGGAAAGTTGGAGAGTTGGAAAGTTGACAGGTGGGGGACTTGACAGGTGACAGGTGGGGGAGTTGACAGGTGAGGAAGTTGGAGAGTTGGAGAGTTGACAGGTGACAGGTGGGGGAAGTCCGAGAGTTGACAGGTGAGGAAGTTGGAGAGTTGGAGAGTTGACAGGTGACAGGTGGGGGAAGTCCGAGAGTTGACAGGTGGGGGAGTTGGAAAGTTGGAGAGTTGACAGGTGACAGGTGGGGGAAGTCCGAGAGTTGACAGGTTGGAAGTCCGAGAGTTGACAGGTGGGAGGTGGGGGAGTTGGAAAGTTGGAGAGTTGGAAAGTTGACAGGTGACAGGTGGGGGAAGTCCGAGAGTTGACAGTCCGAGAGTTGGAAAGTTGGGAAGTTGACAGGTGACAGGTGGGGGAAGTTGGAGAGTTGACAGGTGGGAGGTGGGGGAGTTGGAAAGTTGGAGAGTTGGAAAGTTGACAGGTGGGGGACTTGACAGGTGACAGGTGGGGGAGTTGACAGGTGAGGAAGTTGACGGGTGACAGGTGACAGGTGACAGGTGGGGGAAGTCCGAGAGTTGACAGGTGGGAGTTGGAGAGTTGGAGAGTTGACAGGTGACAGGTGGGGAGTTGGGAAGTTGACGAGGTCCGAGAGTTGACAGGTGGGGGAGTTGGAAAGTCCGAGAGTTGACAGGTGACAGGTGGGGGGAAGTCCGAGAGTTGACAGGTGGGAGGTGACAGGTGGGGGAAGTCCGAGAGTTGACAGGTGGGAGTTGGAGAGTTGGGAAGTTGACAGGTGACAGGTGAGGAAGTTGGAGAGTTGGAGAGTTGACAGGTGGGAGGTGTGGGAAGTCCGAGAGTTGACAAGTCCGAGAGTTGGAAAGTTGGGAAGTTGACAGGTGACAGGTGGGGGAAGTTGGAGAGTTGACAGGTGGGAGGTGGGGGGAGTTGGAAAGTTGGAGAGTTGGAAAGTTGACAGGTGGGGGACTTGACAGGTGACAGGTGGGGGAGTTGACAGGTGAGGAAGTTGGAGAGTTGGAGAGTTGACAGGTGACAGGTGGGGGAAGTCCGAGAGTTGACAGGTGGGGGGAGTTGGAAAGTTGGAAAGTTGACAGGTGACAGGTGAGGAAGTTGGGAAGTTGACAGTCCGAGAGTTGACAGGTGGGGGAGTTGGAAAGTTGGAAAGTTGACAGGTGACAGGTGGGGGAAGTCCGAGAGTTGACAGGTTGGAAGTCCGAGAGTTGACAGGTGGGAGGTGGGGGAGTTGGAAAGTTGGAGAGTTGGAAAGTTGACAGGTGACAGGTGGGGGAAGTCCGAGAGTTGACAGTCCGAGAGTTGGAAAGTTGGGAAGTTGACAGGTGACAGGTGGGGGAAGTTGGAGAGTTGACAGGTGGGAGGTGGGGGAGTTGGAAAGTTGGAGAGTTGGAAAGTTGACAGGTGGGGGACTTGACAGGTGACAGGTGGGGGAGTTGACAGGTGGGGGAGTTGACGGGTGACAGGTGACAGGTGACAGGTGGGGGGAAGTCCGAGAGTTGACAGGTGGGGGAGTTGGAAAGTTGGAAAGTTGACAGGTGACAGGTGAGGAAGTTGGGAAGTTGACAGTCCGAGAGTTGACAGGTGGGAGTTGGAGAGTTGGAGAGTTGACAGGTGACAGGTGGGGGAGTTGGGAAGTTGACAAGTCCGAGAGTTGACAGGTGGGGGAGTTGGAAAGTCCGAGAGTTGACAGGTGACAGGTGGGGGAAGTCCGAGAGTTGACAGGTGGGAGGTGACAGGTGGGGGAAGTCCGAGAGTTGACAGGTGGGAGTTGGAAAGTTGGAAAGTTGACAGGTGACAGGTGGGGGAAGTCCGAGAGTTGACAGGTTGGAAGTCCGAGAGTTGACAGGTGGGAGGTGGGGGAGTTGGAAAGTTGGAGAGTTGGGAAGTTGACAGGTGACAGGTGGGGGAAGTTGGAGAGTTGACAAGTCCGAGAGTTGGAAAGTTGGGAAGTTGACAGGTGACAGGTGAGGAAGTTGGAGAGTTGGAGAGTTGACAGGTGACAGGTGTGGGAAGTCCGAGAGTTGACAGGTGGGAGTTGGAGAGTTGGGAAGTTGACAGGTGACAGGTGAGGAAGTTGGAGAGTTGGAGAGTTGACAGGTGACAGGTGTGGGAAGTCCGAGAGTTGACAGTCCGAGAGTTGGAAAGTTGGGAAGTTGACAGGTGACAGGTGGGGGAAGTTGGAGAGTTGACAGGTGGGAGGTGGGGGAGTTGGAAAGTTGGAGAGTTGGAAAGTTGACAGGTGGGGGACTTGACAGGTGACAGGTGGGGGAGTTGACAGGTGAGGAAGTTGACGGGTGACAGGTGACAGGTGACAGGTGGGGGAAGTCCGAGAGTTGACAGGTGGGAGTTGGAGAGTTGGAGAGTTGACAGGTGACAGGTGGGGGAGTTGGGAAGTTGACAGTCCGAGAGTTGACAGGTGGGGGAGTTGGAAAGTTGGAGAG
Organism: Arthrospira sp. PCC 9108; assembly: GCA_016745315.1. GTDB lineage: Bacteria > Cyanobacteriota > Cyanobacteriia > Cyanobacteriales > Microcoleaceae > Limnospira > Limnospira platensis. The sequence goes on along the minus strand of CP066886.1, from coordinate 5,384,393 downwards.
TTGACAGGTGGGAGGTGTGGGAAGTCCGAGAGTTGACAGTCCGAGAGTTGGAAAGTTGGGAAGTTGACAGGTGACAGGTGGGGGAAGTTGGAGAGTTGACAGGTGGGAGGTGGGGGAGTTGGAAAGTTGGAGAGTTGGAAAGTTGACAGGTGGGGGACTTGACAGGTTGGAGGTGGGGGAAGTTGGAGAGTTGACAGGTTGGAGGTGGGGGGAGTTGGACAGTTGGAGAGTTGGAAAGTTGACAGGTGGGGGACTTGACAGGTGACAGGTGGGGGAGTTGACAGGTGAGGAAGTTGGAGAGTTGGGAAGTTGACAGGTTGGAAGTTGGAGAGTTGGAGAGTTGGAGAGTTGGAAAGTTGACAGGTGACAGGTGGGGGAAGTCCGAGAGTTAACAGTCCGAGAGTTGACAGGTGGGAGTTGGGAGGTGATGTGTTGAATAAAAAATCAAGTGTATAGCCATGTCAAAGATATTTGAAAACATTAGCAGATATTGGGGTAGGTGTCAAGGGTGATTAGGAGCGAGGTGGGGCTAATTTTTGGAGAATTGAAAGGTGGGGGATGATTTTAACCAGTTAACTATTTTGATGATAATTTGTTCAGCGATCGCTATAACCCTATCCAACCATTCAATTAGAGATTGTAGGGGATGTTTAACATATCCGATCGCTTTTGCTGGTGTTTCTAAGTAGTTGGGTTGATTTTCTACTTGTCGTTTTTGGGAATAGGCTATGCTACCGCCTTCTGTGAGGGGGTGTTGTTTTTGGTGGCTAGTTGTAGTTGTGATCGTTGATAGTGGTTTAATTGTTCGAGTATTTGTGATTCTAATTTGGGGAAATTAGGGATAGGTTGAGTTGGGGGAAGTTGAGGGGTGGGGGTGTTGAGGGAAGTCTGGTTTAATGTAAATTGAGGTTGAGAATTGGTTAAACGTGGTTGTGAGGTTTTCCAAGGATCTGGAAGTAACACCGATACCGATAGGGAGGGCTTGAGATTATGGGTGGGTTCTTTCAGTAAATAATTGAGGACGGAAAATATCCATAGGTGGAAGTTATGGAAAAGCTGCGTGGCTGTCGGTTTTATTTGGGGTTCAATTTCGGCGATAGTGTTGTCGATGCTTAAAAGTATAGTAGGGGGAGATGATGGTTGCGGTTGGGGGTTGTGGTTGGCGGTGGTTTGTTCAGAGGGTAATGATGGGATTTTGGAGGTGGGAAGTTTCAGGTTAATCAGGGGGTATTTTGGAGAATCAGATAAATGGGATAAAGTAAAATCTGGGTAGCCGTGCTGGTAGCGTAGCGAATATTGCGCCAAGTGCGATCGCAAGCATCAGTAAATTGCTGATAGTTGTTCACGAGGAAGTTAAACAGGCGGCTTTTATAGGGACCAGAGTAGGCTGAGGACATATAGGCTCAAATTATACTAAGAGATGGTGGTAGGGGTTATTAATAGCTCGTGCCTTCCATTGTACAGCAAGGTACAGGGAATAAGCAAGAGTCTCTTCCCCATCTAGGATAAGTGATGATCATGTTTGTTAGTTGAGTAGTTGATGGCTGAAAATGAGTTTATCTAGTTCTGATGGTGGTGTTTTGATTAATCAGGCGATCGCCAGATTGCGAGGGATGACGCGATTGGATCTTCAGGGGGTGGCGGTTTCATAGGGGAGATATTTCGCCAGAAATGATCGAGGGGTGGCGTGATTGGTCTTTGGTGGAATTGAATGATCGGGGTCATGTGGCTTGGTCTGAGGGGGAAGAGTTTTGTGGTTAGCCCAGGAGGTTAATATTCCCGCTAATTTAGGGGGGTATAGGTTGGAGGGTTTATGCTTGAAATTGAGTTTGGTTTGGTGGGCGCAGTTGGCTGAGGTTTATGTTAATGGTAGCTTGGTACAGTCGGGAGATTTATTTGATTGTAGGACAGCCATCGTTTTGTCGAAGTCCGTCTTACCTTCCTCCAAGTTTAGGATATTTTTAAGGTTGGTAAGTCCTGGTCATGATCGGGGTGCTTTGGTAGCCTCTAGTTGTGTCTACGAAGCCGGAAAAGTCGGAGAGATAGATCCCGGTTTTATTGGTGATGAGTTGGCGGTTTACTCTAGTTATCTGCTTCGGGGAAATATTGATGAGTTGGAGTTGAGAAGTCCGCCACAAGTTTTCTCCGTGGTTTCTCCACAAAGGTGGCAGGAGTTAGGGGAAGCTGTTAGTAGGATAAATTGGAATATCGTAGGCGATCGCCATTTGTTTCTGCGGGAGTTATTCCGTCTGCGACAGTGTTGGGAGACCTGTGCGGATTTAAAGTTAGTGAAGTTCAGGCTTTTAGGTCATGCTCATTTAGACTTAGCTTGGCTATGGTCAGTCGCCGAAACTTGGTCAGTCGCCATTAAAACCTTTGAGTCCGTCCTCGCTTTACAGGATGATTTTCCTGAGTTGATTTTTGCTCATTCTACCCCCGCGCTATATGCTTGGCTTGAGGAAAATAGACCCGATTTGTTTAAATTAATCCAAAATCGGATTTCCGAGAAGCGTTGGGAGGTCGTCGCTGGTTTATGGGTTGAACCCGAATTAAATACCGTTTCTGGGGAGTCAATTGTTCGCCAAATTCTCTATGGTCAATTTTATGTCGCTCAAAAGTTTGGGGAAGTCTCCCGTATAGCTTGGCTACCCGATAGCTTTGGTTTTTCTTGGCAACTTCCCCAGTTGCTGACTCTGGGAAAGATTGATTTTTTTGTCACTCAAAAGTTGCGGTGGAATGATACAACAGTTTTTCCCTATGGTTGTTTTCGCTGGCGAGGTTTGAACGGTACCGAAATTGTCAGTTTGATGTCTGCACCAATTGGGGAAAATGTCGAACCCCTCAAGTTAGTAAACTATGGCATTGAGTGGGAGTCTCAAACTGGCTTAAATGAGTGTTTATGGTTGCCAGGAGTTGGTGATCATGGCGGCGGTCCGACGCGGGAAATGTTGGAGGTCATCCGTCGTTGGCGATCATCCCCTCTGTTTCCTGATTTGCGTTTTATGTCTGCCGTCGATTATTTGGATGGGTTGCGTGATTTACCCAATCTTCCAGTGTGGAATGATGAGTTATATCTCGAGTTTCATCGAGGTTGCTATACTACCCACGCTGACCAAAAGCGCTGGAATCGTTTGTGCGAAGGATTGCTCTATCGGGCTGAGTTGTGGTCCGCTGTCGCTTCTATGGTGATGGGGTTTGAGGTTCCCCAAGCGACCCTAGAAGAGGCGTGGAAGGGGGTTCTGTTTAATCAGTTTCATGATATCCTCCCAGGGTCTGCTATTGCTGAAGTCTATGAGGATGCTAACCGGAGTTGGCAGGCAGCCGCCACAACCGCTGGAGATGTTGAGGATAGAGCATTAGATGCGATCGCTTCCTCCATTTCTCTCCCTTACCCCCCACAACCTCAAGCTATACCCATTGTCGTCTTTAACCCCCTCAATTGGAAGCGTTCCGAAATCGTCCAAGTCCCATTACCCCCCCAGGGAAGTTGGGATGTTTGCGAAAGCACTGGAAATGCCTTAAATTCCCAACTGGTGAGGGTTTCAGGTCGGTCTGAATTGCTGTTTTTGGCAACTGATGTGCCGTCAGTCGGTTATCGCTGTTTCTGGTTAGTGCCTAAATCCCCGGAAACCCCCATCAATCAAGGGTTTGAGCCTGAAAATGACCTTATATGCGCGCACCTTTTCCGACTTTACTACACTATATCAGGTTCCCGTTTAGATGTCAATACTAATCGTAAAAATTCCGAAAATTGGGAATTTGAGAATCAGTATTTACGGGTAAAAGTGTCCGGAGAAACGGGAGATTTAATCGAGGTTTTTGATAAAGTCAATAGTCGGGAGGTGTTGAAATATCCCGGACATCAATGGCGACTGTTTCAAGACCAGGGACAATATTGGGATGCTTGGAATATTGACCCAAATTATCATAAGTATCCCTTAGATAGTCCGCAACTCGAGTCCATTGAGTTTGTCGAAAAAGGTATGCTACGAGGGAGGTTACGGGTTTTAAAGACATTTAATAAATCTCGGTTTTGTCAAGATTATATTTTATCGATAGGGTCGCCAATTTTACGGGTTGAGTGTCGAGTAGAATGGGTAGAAAGTAATGTGTTAATGAAGGCTTATTTTCCATTGTCTATAAATGCCGATTTACTGAGTTATGAAATTCCTTGTGGTGTAATGGAGAGACCCACGGAGCCCCAGACAACTTTTGACAAATCCAAATGGGAAGTTCCTGCTTTAAATTGGGGGAGTCTGAGTGATGGTAATTATGGTGTATCTGTGCTAAATGATTGTAAGTATGGATATGATTTTAAGCCTAATCAAATTGGTTTAAGTTTGCTACGGGGGTCTTTATGGCCTGACCCTAAAGCTGATATAGGTGTTCATCAGTTTAGTTATGGCATTTACCCCCATTTAGGTAATTGGCGAGGGGGGGAAACTGTGCGACGAGGTTATGAGTTTAATCAGCCACTACAGGTGAGGGTTTTAGAGTTATCTAATGTGGGGATAACTGGTGGTGAGTCCTGTCGGAGTTTTTTAGGTTTTAGTGCTAGGAATTTTGCGTTAATGGCGGTGAAGCGATCGCACTTAGACCACCAGACTTGGATTATACGAGGTTATGAGTCTCAGGGAAGTGAGGGAGTATTGGAATTACAGAATAGTTTAGGGGTCGAGGTCAACTATGCCGTCAACTTATTGGAAGAAAGCGTTGGGGTTTTTGATGGAAATATGCAACCTTGGCAGGTATTAGGGTTAGCCATTTCTAAGAAGGCAGGGAGTGACCAGGTAAGTTGAGATAATCATCATAGTACCAGGACTGGAGAAGCCGGGTAGAATTGGGAAAAAGTTTTTAAAAACCCAGCTTCTCAGGAAAATTGATTAATTCTTAAAAGGTGTCACTCACAATTTTTTGTGCTTCCGAAATAATCTGATTCAAATGTTCTTCACCTTTGAAACTTTCCGCATATATTTTATAGACATCTTCTGTACCCGATGGACGTGCTGCAAACCAACCTTGTTCCGTAGTAACTTTTAAACCACCTATAGCCGCATTATTTCCCGGTGCATTAGTCATTTTAGCCACGATTGGATCACCCGCCAAAGTTGATGCTTTAACATCTTCTGGGGACAACTTACTGAGGCGTGCTTTTTGTTCAGAATTAGCAGCAGAATCAATACGAGAATAGTAAGCGCGACCCAAACGTTCAGTCATATCTTTATAGTGCATACCAGGGTCTTTACCAGTTTTAGCCGTAATTTCCGCCGCCAGTAAATCCATGATAATCCCATCTTTATCGGTAGTCCAAACTGTGCCATCCATTCGCAGGAAAGATGCGCCAGCGCTTTCTTCACCCCCAAAACCCAAAGAACCGTCTAGCAACCCATCTACAAACCATTTAAAGCCTACCGGAACCTCACACAGTCGGCGATTAATATCCTTAGCTACCCGGTCAATTAAACTACTGCTAACTAAAGTTTTCCCGATCGCACTTTCAGGACTCCAGCCTTGTCGATTAGTAAATAAATACCAAATAGCCACAGACAGGAAATGATTAGGGTTCATTAATCCCATGCTAGGGGTAACAATACCATGTCGGTCTGAGTCCGTATCATTCCCAAAAGCGATATCATAATCATCTTTAAGTTTAACCAAATTCGCCATAGCATAAGGAGAGGAACAGTCCATGCGAATTTTCCCATCCCAGTCTACAGTCATAAACCCAAAAGTCGGGTCAACCGTAGGATTGACTATAGTCAAATTTAACCCATAACGTTCTGCAATAGGTTCCCAATAACCAATATTAGAACCCCCCAACGGATCAACACCTATTTTAATTCCCGATTCCCGAATTGCTGCCATATCGATAATATTTTCTAGGTCAGCGATATATGGGGTAATAAAGTCAAAAGTGTGGGTCGTACTGGCATATAATGCCTGATTGTAAGGACTGCGACTCACAGCGCGATTACCATCAGCCAGGATTTGATTAGCCCGTTGTTGAATCCATTTAGTGATTTCAGGGCCTGCCGGACCGCCAGAGGGGGGATTGTATTTAAAGCCACCGTCCGAAGGGGGGTTATGGGAAGGGGTGACGATAATACCGTCCGCTAAACCCTCTGTGCGTTGGCGGTTGTAGGTGAGAATAGCATGGGAAACCGCCGGGGTGGGGGTAAATCTACCATTTCCTTTGTCTGTGGCTATGTAGGTTTCTACTTGGTTGGCTGCTAAAACTTCTAAGGCTGTTTTTTGCGCCGGTTCAGATAAAGCGTGGGAGTCTATGCCCATATACAAAGGACCCGTAATGCCTTGGTCGCGACGATATTCTACCGTCGCTTGAGTAACCGCTAGGATATGGTCTTCATTAAAAGTGCCGTTAGCCGAACATCCCCGGTGTCCAGATGTGCCGAAACTTACTTGCTGTTGAGGATTGTTGGGATCTGGACGCACTGAATAATATTGCTCAATAAGGCGATCGATATTTTCCAAAATATCGCCTGGGGCCGTTTTTCCTGCCAAGGGGCTAATGTTGTTGGCTACCATTATTATCTTGATGATTCTATAGTCTGGGTAATGGTTGAGATTATACCAGCCAGCGTCCTGTGTATTTATAATCGCAATATGGGCGCAGTTAAGTTAAGTTGTGCTAATGTATCGCTGCAAATAGTTTTAATTTTACAAAGTTTGTTAAGAATTAATACATTTTTATTGATAATTTCTCTCAAAATATTGACGAGATTATAGGGGTTATGGTAGGCTAGAGGAAATCGCAACCAAGGGGTTGCTGTGTCCATTTGTAAAAATAGAGGCTACAAACCCTATTTTGTCGCTCAAATAATGATTTTTCGAGGAATTTTTCAAAATCACGATGCACCAATTTTCGACAACTGAGAGACAGCCCAAAATTCACATCTTGACAAAATCGACATCATGTGCATATTGCCTGAGTGCGTAGACAGGGGGGGATAATAGTTCATAATAGAAACTCCACAGATGGTGCGACCACATCAGGAATCAAATTTTGTTGGTCTTCCTGGTAGACAGTCAAATCAAACCAGAAAGTAGTTCCCACTCCCAACTCACTAACCAAATGCACCTGAGAATTATGTTTTTCAATAATATTCCTAACAATAGATAAACCCAACCCAGTACCTTCCAAAGTATGGACTCGATTTTCCACTCTAAAGAAGCGAGTAAAAACTGCTTCTTGGTCTTCGGAATCGATACCGCTACCGGTATCAGAAACCTCGATGCGTACCACTCTCTGAGATAGGTGTGAATTGTGATGAATGTGTCTATCTAAAGGTCGAGGTGGTGGTGGAGACATAATCCAACCTCCCCGTTCAATTTCTTCGGCTTCCCGACTTTCAGCCAGGGATATATGATAGTTATCATCCAATAAATAGGCGCGAATTATTACTCTTCCTCCAGCCTCCGTAAATTTGAGGGAATTTCCGACCAAGTTAGTGAGGACTTGTAACAATAAATCAAAGTGACCTCTAACGGTTGGTAGGTTAGGTTCTACCTCTTTACTCAATTCAATTCCCTTATCTCGCGCATTAAGTTGATAAGTCCGTAGGGTTTGTTCAATGGGATGAGCAATATCAACAGGTTCCATGTGATAAATACGACAGGACTCAAGGCGAGATAAATCTAAAACATCATTAACTAGACGGGTAAGGCGGTCAGTTTCATGGTTAGCGGTTTCTAAAAATTCTCGACGTTCTTCTTCGCTTAAATCATCGCCATAGTCATGGAGAGTTTCGATAAAGGATTTGATGTTAAATAAGGGGGTTCTCAACTCATGGGAAACGTTGCTGATAAACTGGCTTTTAGCGTCATTGAGTTCGACTTCTCGGGTGATATCCTGAATAGTCATAGCAATGCCTTTTAAACTTTCCCGATAGTTTTCGTTATTTTTGACGGTGGCATCTTGATTATAGAATGTACATTCATTGGCTTGGGGTCTTTGGGGGGAGGTGCAACTATTATCGTGGTCATAGATACAACTAGCGCAGAGGGGTTCTACACCGGGAGATTTATGTAGTAAAACCGTGGTTAGAAGAATGCGGAGGGTGCGATTATTGGGTTCAGTGAGAGAACAGCGAAATTCTCCTCCTTCTAGGTTTCCAGAGGCGATTTTTTGTAATGGTTGAGATAGTTCTTGTAATACTGGTGCGGGAAGATAGGTTAAAACATTTTCGGAAATGACGCTTTGGCGATCCCACCCAAAGAGGCGGCGCGCGGTGGGGTTGACGAGAATTAGATTAAGTTCAGCATCTATTAAAACTGCACCATCTGCAATAGTTGAAACCAAGGTTTCTAGCTTGGCTTTTTCGGCGGTCAATTCTTCGATGTTTTGTTCATCATAGCTTTCGAGGCGTTCTGCCATTTCATTAAAACTCAATATGAGTTCTCCCAATTCGCCGCCAAAGGGTAAATCAATGCGTTGTCTAAAGTTTCCAGCGGCTATATTTTTAACTCCCATTAGTAGTTCTTTAATCGGCTGAGTAATGGTTAGGGCGTTAAAAACTGCACCTAAAATTACCATAACCCAGATGGAGACGAAAACTGCTAAGGTAACGTCGCGAGTTAAGTGAGAGGAGACGACAACGGTGGGATTAGGATTAATACCGATCGCCAAAATTCCCAGATATTTGTCATCGTGCATCAGGGGAACAAATACGTCGGTTATTTGACCCCCAGGGGTGAGATGCTGGCGCACCATAGGTAAAGCGGAATAATTCCTAGCTTCGACACTAGCGATAAAGTTTTCCGGCAGTTGCATCCTTCGCCGCAGGGTGAGGGAGTTTTGGACTGCGGAATCAGAAAAGGGGAGGCCGAGGAAAATCTCGCCGTCGGGGTCAGCATAGAGCATATATCGCACACTAGAGGTGCTGGTGTAGAACTGACGGGAGAAACGGGCTACCTCTTCCCGATTATTTTCAGAAATCATGGGAGCGACATTGGTGGCTAAAAGTAAGCCCAAATCTCGACCATAGCGGGTATCATTAAGACGAGCGTCTTGCTGAATGGTATTAACGGCCCAAAAGGTTAAACCGCTCATCAATAGGGAAACCACCAGGGTAGCTCCCGCCATGAGTCGGGTTTGTAGGGTAAACTCAGACCACCAATTTCTGAGAATTTCTGGAAGTTTGGTGAGAATTGCCAGCATCTTGTACGGTTCTGGGTTGGGGAACTGCTTATTAGTATCTAGCGTAGACGATCGCCAGATTCTCTACCACAGTTTAGCAAAAATTGGAGTTAAGTTTTGTTAAGGCTGTACATAATTGATTAATTTTAGCTTTGTCGGAGTCTAAAACCAATATCTCGGCGACAGTACATTCCGTCAAAGTTAATGCAGTCCACAGCCTGATAAGCATTGGTGATAGCAGTTTCTACAGTGTCACCGATAGCGGTTACACCCAAAACTCGGCCGCCGTCGGTGATTATTTGTCCATCGACCAGGCGAGTTCCGGCATGAAATACTTTAGCACCCAAGGCTGATGCTGCGTCAATACCCGTAATCAGCTTACCTTTTGGATAAGTTCCCGGATAGCCCGAGGAAGCCAAAACGACACAGAGGGAAACTCCAGGTTTCCAACGGATAGGGGGAAGTTCTGCCAAACGGCGATCGCAACAAGCTGTTAAAATCTGTTCTAGGGGAGTATCTAACATGAGGAGTACAGCCTGAGTTTCCGGGTCTCCAAATCTACAGTTAAACTCCAGAACCATTAAATCCCCATCGGGGGTAATCATCAATCCTGCATAGATAATACCACAATAATCAATTCCCCGGTTTTGAAGGGCGTGTAAGGTAGGTTCAAGAACGTCCCGTTGTATTTTCACCATCAAGGTATCAGAGACCAGGGGAGTAGGCGCATAAGCACCCATACCGCCAGTATTAGGTCCCGTGTCACCTTCTCCAATAGGTTTATGATCTTGAGCCGGAATTAGGGGGCGAATAGTTTTACCATCAGTAATAGCTAAAACGGAGACCTCTTGACCTTGTAGAAATTCCTCGATGACAATTTGGCAATTATCTTGACCAAATTCTCCCTGAGAAATGGAGGTAATAGCGTCATAAGCCATTTCTAGGGTAGTAGCAACAATAACCCCTTTTCCGGCGGCGAGTCCATCAGCTTTAATGACAATGGGAACTTGAGTAATATAGTCTTTAGCAGCTTGGGGGTCAGTAAATACAGCCCCAGCGGCGGTGGGGACTCCTGCTGCTAACATCAAATCTTTAGCCCAGGACTTACTCGCTTCTAATTTTGCGCCTTCGCGTCCAGGTCCAAATACTTTAATATGATTTTTAGTAAGTTCATCTGCAATACCCAAGGCGAGGGGGACTTCTGGACCGACGACGACCAAATCAATGGCTTCATCTTTAGCCAAAGCAACAATAGCCGGGATATCCTCAACCGGGATATTTCGATTTTGACATAGGGCTAAGGTAGCAGTCCCGCCGTTTCCGGGAGTACAGATAACCTGTTGGACTGTTTCTGACTGAGTGAGTGTCCAAGCTAAGGCGTGTTCTCTACCACCGTTTCCAACAACTAATATTTTCACAATATCCTCGCACCTGCAACAAATAAAACCTACACCAAAAGGGTGTAGGCTCGCTGATAATAATTAAACCAAATTTTGAGGAAATTCTACATTCCCAAAGCCGCCAAGGTAGCCGGACCCGCAACACCATCAACTCTCAAGCCATAGTCACGCTGGAAGGCTTTAACTGCTTTGGTGGTAATTGGACCAAAATATCCGGTGGCGCGGGCGTGGAAATAACCGTAGTAAGCTAGTTTATGCTGTAGGTTAGCAACTCGGGAGCTACTGTCACCGTGGGATAGGGATTTATGGTAGCCACGACCACGACGGGGGCGGTGACTGGCTTGATGATAGCCGTAATGGTGCTTGGGATAAGATTTAACATAGCAGGAGGTATAGCAATGGAGTCCCAAAGCGGAAGCTGTGGCGGGACCAACAATGCCATCTACTGCCAACCCATAGTCACGCTGAAAGGCTTTAACGGAGTGCTTGGTCATTGAACCAAAATAGCCGGTAGACCGCGCGCGGAAGTAGCCGTGATTAGCTAGGGCGTTTTGCAATTGTACCACATGATTGCCAGAGGAACCATAGTAGATGGAGGCTTGGGCGGCGCTGGTAGCACCCAAAATCGACAAACTGATGGCTGCACCGATAATTGGCATTAAGCAGGTCGTAGAAACTTTACTCCAGTTAACACCCCGAAACAGAATCAAGTTGTCGCTGAGGTTCAACTGTTGGGGAGACTCATAGCTAGAAACTAGATGATTGTAGGCGATTGTATCCATTTCATCTCCTAATTCAGTATTTGAAAAAAGTTGACCAATGGTTGCTCTAATTTGAGATGCTACCACCGATTATCAATTTATAACTGCATGAGGGAGAAAAGTCTAGTATTAACTATGAAAATCAGGATTTTTTTGCAAAACTTAATATAATTTTTGAGGCACAAACAAATTATTATACTACTTTGAGGGGAAATTATTGTGAATGACTGACATTTTTTATGAATCTATTTTTGGGTATAGATTTTGGTACTTCTGGGGCTCGTTCAGTAGTGATTGATACCCATGGAGGGGTTCAGGCAGAGGGGGTTTGTAACTCGAAGGAATCATTGGTGACTATGGAATCACCGAAACTCTGGAAAAATGGGTTATTTGAGTTACTTAATCAAATTCCGAAAGATTTATGTTCTCAGATTAGAGCGATCGCCATTAATGGCACTTCTGCTACAGTGTTATTATGTGATGAGATGGGGAATCCGGTCACGGCACCGATGGCTTATAATCATAGTTGTGATGGGGCTATTGTGGAGAGACTCAAAGCGATCGCTCCCCCAGACCATCCGGTTTTGAGTAGTACCTCTAGCTTGGTAAAATTACTCTGGTGGCAAGAAAATCTTACGCCGCCGCCAAAGGGAAAGTTATATTTTTTACATCAAGGAGACTGGCTAGGATTTTTATTACATGATAAGTTAGGTATTAGTGACTATCATAATAGTCTCAAACTTGGCTATGATGTGGTGAATCTTTGCTATCAGTCGTGGTTGTTAAGGGCTATTCAATGGGAGGGTAAAATTAGGCCGATATTGCCGCAAGTTCTGACCCCAGGAACCTGTATCAGCCCTATTAATGGAGAATTAAGCGATCGCTTTGGATTTCGCCGAGATTGTATAATTAGAGCGGGAACTACAGATAGTATTGCGGCTTTCATAGCCTCCGGCGCTAGTTACCCAGGGGAGGCTGTCACTTCCCTGGGTTCAACTCTGGTGTTAAAGCTGTTAAGTCCTAGGGCTATCAATGTTGCTAAATATGGCATTTATAGCCACAGGTTTGGTGATTTGTGGCTGACTGGCGGCGCTTCTAATACGGGGGGTGCCCTATTGCGACACTTTTTTAGCGATCGCCAATTGGAAAGTCTCAGCCGCCAGATTAATCCTAACATTCCCTGTTACCTAGATTATTATCCCCTATTGCAACCGGGCGATCGCTTTCCTATCAATGACCCCAATTTGTTACCCCGTCTTGAACCTCGCCCCAGTAATGATGTAGAATTTCTCCATGGCTTGCTAAATGCGATCGCTCGCATTGAGTCTCAAGGTTATCAACTTTTACAGAACCTTGGCGCAAGTCCTCTCCAGCGCGTCTATACTGCTGGCGGTGGGTCACAAAATTCCACCTGGACTACTATTCGCCAACATCATCTCCAAGTCCCTGTAATCCCTTCTCCACACACCCAAGCCGCCTACGGAACAGCCTGTTTGGCTATGGGGGGGAAGTTGATTAAAAAATCAAATTGTTAAGAAATGTTAAAAAAATCGACCTTTTTTGGGGGGGGTGGTTGACTTGCGGGGAGGTTGACGCTATACTTTTAGATAATAGGAATAGTGACATTTTTAAAAAAGAAGGTAATATTTCCATTATTTAACATTACTATGTTAATTATAAACAATTGTCGCCGCCCTGTCAACCTCTGAGCCGGGGGCGATCGCAAGTTGATTAAAAAATCAAATTGTTAAGAAATGTTAAAAAAAACGACCTTTTTTGGGGGGGGTGGTTGACTTGCGGGGTGGTTGACGCTATACTTTTAGATAATGGTAATAGTGACATTTTTAAAAAAGAAGGTAATATTTCCATTATCTAACATTACTATGTTAATTATAAACAATTGTCGCCGCCCTGTCAACCCCTGAGCCGGGGGCGATCGCGAGTTGATTAAAAAAATCAAATTGTTAAGAAATGTTAAAAAAATCGACCTTTTTTGTGGGGTGGTTGACTTGCGGGGAGGTTGACGCTATACTTTTAGATAATGGTAATAGTGACATTTTTAAAAAAGAAGGTAATATTTCCATTATCTAACATTACTATGTTAATTATAAACAATTGTCGCCGCCCTGTCAACCCCTGAGCCGGGGGCGATCGCGAGTTGATTAAAAAATCAAATTTTCGGATAGCGAATAACTGATAAACTGATAAACTGTTTTGAGGCTATATCAAAATAATCAGAAGTATGGCAAAACCTAAGCGCATAGGGATTCTGACCAGCGGTGGTGACTGTGCTGGATTAAATGCAGTGATTCGGGCGGCGGTGTATCGAGCCCAGGGCACTTATGGCTGGGAAGTAATGGGGATACGCCAAGCCACCCACGGCTTAATGATGCGTCCTCCATCAGCGACACCGTTAACCATAGAAAAAGTAGATCCAATTTTAACAGCAGGGGGAACAATTCTAGGGACAACCAATAAAGGAGATCCCTTTGCTTTTCCGATGGCCGATGGTAGTGTGCAAGATCGCTCCCAAGAAATCATTGACGGGTATCATGAATTAGGATTAGATGCGCTGATTGGCATTGGTGGGGATGGTAGTTTAGCAATTTTAAGGCGTTTAGCAGTTCAGGGAAATCTGAACCTAGTTGGTGTGCCGAAAACCATAGATAATGATGTAGGTAGCACCGATCTATCAATCGGATTTGATACGGCTGTGAATATCGCGACCGAAGCCTTAGATAGGTTGCACTTCACGGCGGCCAGCCATAGCCGGGTCATGATTTTAGAAGTTATGGGAAGGGATGCGGGACACATTGCTCTCCATGCGGGAATTGCGGGGGGTGCGGATGTAATTCTGATTCCAGAAATTCCCTACAGTCTGGATAGTATTTGTCAAAAAATTGAGGATTTGCAGGAACAGGGAAAAAACTACTGTCTGGTGATTGTAGCGGAGGCGGTGAGGACTGGTGCGGGAGAAACGATGATGACGACTAATCAATTAGGTCAATCTCGGCTGGGTGGTATTGGTCATTATTTAGCCGATCGCATTTCCGAGGCTAGTGGTGCAGAAACGAGAGTGACGGTTTTAGGCCATATTCAAAGGGGGGGAACTCCTTCTTCTGTGGAACGTTTAATCGGATCAGCTTTTGGGGTAGCAGCAGTAGACTTAATTGCAGATGGTAAGTTTGACCAGATGGTAACTTGGCGTAACCGTCATGTGGAAAGTGTACCCATTGCGGAGGCGATCGCTCAGTATAAGGGTGTTGATACTAATGATATTCTAGTAAAGACAGCTCGGAGTATGGGAATCTGTTTAGGAGATTAACAATAGAAGCGGTGCTTTGGGGTGGGAATGAATCGTCAAATTTTACTGGAAAATCAACTCAAGCATTGGCACGAAGTAATAAGCGATCGCCCTAGAGATCCAGATGCTTACATTCGCCGGGGGATGGTGTATTTCAAACTTGGTCAAATTGCCGAATCAATTAAGGACTTCGACCAAGCGGAAGCCTTAGACCCCCGGATTAAACCATACCTGTGGCAGCGTGGTTTATCGTATTATTATGGGGAACAGTTCCAAGCAGGTGCGGAGCAGTTTGAGATTGATCTGACTGTGAACTCCCAAGATGTTGAGGAGACAGTATGGCGATATCTTTGTCTGGCTAAATTAGAGGGGGTAGAATCAGCTAGAATATCCTTATTGCCTGTCTCAGATGATTCTCGGACAATCATGCGACAAGTTTACAGCCTATATCAGGGAAATTGTACCCCGGATGAAGTGCTCAATAGGGGAACCTGGTTAGGACAACAGGGTAGATTTTATGCCCATCTTTACGTGGGATTATATTATGAGGCGGCGGGTGATCAGGAGCGATCGCGTTATTTTATCACCCAAGCAGCTACTCAGTATAAACTCAATGACTATATGTGGGATCTGTCTGTAGTTCACTGTCAACTGAGAGGATGGCAATAAAATTGAAATTAGGAATCTGAAACTATGACTTTGTTAGGAAACATCATCTGGTTAATTTTCGGAGGGTTTTTATCTGGATTAGGTTACATTATTGGTGGCATCACTATTTGTTTAAGCATTATCGGCATTCCCTTTGGTATCCAAGCGATTAAACTAGGGTTTGCTACCATGACTCCTTTTGGTAAAGAAAGCGTAGTTTCCCCAGATTCATCTAATCTTTTAACCATGATTTTTAACGTGGTATGGGTAATATTTTTTGGCTGGGAAATCGCCTTGTCTCATTTACTGCATGGTTTAATTTTGGCAATTACCATCATTGGGATTCCTTTTGCTAAACAACACTTTAAACTCATCCCTATGGCTTTATTACCCTTTGGTCGTGAATTTCGCGATATTTAAAGATAAGCCGAATGAGGTTAATTGTAATCAACCCAAGCAGCTATTTCCTGTAGTTTCCATGGTAATTCATGCCTCGCTCACCTAAATTAACCTTTGATCGCGGTACATTAACCTTGCATCCTCCCCCCAAAGGTAGAAGTTGGATTGATTACGCAGTTTGGGATGATCGGGTCGAGAAGTTTCGTGTACCTGCGATTTCTTACCCTTTTCTGATCAAGTGTTTACAAGAGGAAAAAGTAGATTTTATTGACGAAGCGAAAATCTTCCATCCCTTAAAGTTAGTTTCCCGCCTAGAAATGTCGCCTTATGTGCATCAACAAGAGGCTTTAAGCGCCTGGGAAAATGGCGGGAATAGGGGAGTTGTGGTATTACCGACAGCTTCAGGAAAAACCTACCTGGCGCAATTGGCTATAGAAGCGATCGCCTGTAGTACCCTAGTGGTGGTGCCGACCCTAGATTTAATGCACCAGTGGTATGCCCACCTAGTAGCTGCTTTCCCAGAGGCAGATATTGGGCTGTTGGGGGGCGGTTCACGGGATAAAACATCGATTTTGGTCGCCACATACGACTCAGCCACCTTGCAGGCGGAAACCCTGGGAAATCGCTATGGTTTATTGGTGTTTGATGAATGTCACCACCTCCCCACAGACTTCTATCGAGTGATTGCAGAATATGCGATCGCCCCCTATCGTCTAGGACTAACGGCGACCCCAGATAGGTCTGACGGTCGCCACAGTGATTTAAACCATTTAATCGGTCCGACGGTTTATCATCGCACACCGGAACAATTAGCGGGGGTGGCTTTAGCGGATCATGATATTGTGCAGATTAAGGTTAAACTGTCGGAACCGGAAGGCGATCGCTATCAAGAGTTAATTAAAGTTAGAAACGATTTTCTCAAAAGCCAAAATATCCGCCTAGGTAGTTTAGACGGTTGGAAACAATTTGTGATGGTCAGTGGGCGATCGGCTTCTGGTCGTCGGGCGATGTTAGCCCATCGTCAAGCTAAAGAAATCGCCCTTTGTACTGATGGAAAGTTACGGATATTAGGGGATATTCTCAGCCAAAATCACCCGGAAAGAACCATAATTTTTACAGTAGATAATACTACGGTTTACCGAATTTCCCAAGATTTCTTAATCCCGGCTATCACCCATCAAACGCCTGTGAAAGAACGTCATCAAATCCTGGATAAATTTCGCCAAGGAGACTATCGAACCCTGGTGGCTTCCCATGTTCTGAATGAAGGGGTTGATGTTCCCGATGCCAAAATTGCAATTATTTTATCAGGTACTGGGTCGGAGCGGGAATATATCCAACGCCTAGGAAGGGTATTGCGTAAGGGAAGCCAAACGGGAAAAAGGGCGGTTTTGTATGAGGTAATTACTGAAAATACCAGCGAAGAACAGACCTCCCAAAGGCGGCGGGGTCACCAAAAGCCCCAACGTGAAAAACCCAAGATTTCGCCACCTACCGGATTATATGATATAGAGCGATCGTCATCTCCCAAAGCGGCAGAATCTTCAGAAAAATGGGATATTGATAATTAATAATTGTAGGGGCGGGTTCTGGTGTCAATTCTCAATTCCCCACGACCATATTAATAAACCCGCCCGACTACGGATAATGGATAATTGTAGGGGCGGGTTCTGGTGTCAATTCTCAATTCCCCAGGACCATATTAATAAACCCGCCCTCACCCACCCACCGGGTGATTAATTAATAATTGTAGGGGCGGGTTCTGGTGTCAATTCTCAATTCCCCAGGACCATATGAATAAACCCGCCCTCACCCACCCACCCACCGGGTGATTAATTAATAATTGTAGGGGCGGGTTCTGGTGTCAATTCTCAATTCCCCAGGACCATATGAATAAACCCGCCCTCACCCACCCACCCACCGGGTGATTAATTAATAATTGTAGGGGCGGGTTCTGGTGTCAATTCTCAATTCCCCAGGACCATATGAATAAACCCGCCCTCACCCACCCACCCACCGGGTGATTAATTAATAATTGTAGGGGCGGGTTCTGGTGTCAATTCTCAATTCCCCAGGACCATATGAATAAACCCGCCCTCACCCACCCACCCACCGGGTGATTAATTAATAATTGTAGGGGCGGGTTCTGGTGTCAATTCTCAATTCCCCACGACTATATGAATAAACCCGCCCTCACCCACCCACCCACCGGGTGATTAATTAATAATTGTAGGGGCGGGTTCTGGTGTCAATTCTCAATTCCCCAGGACCATATGAATAAACCCGCCCTCACTCACCCACCCACCGGGTGATTAATTAATAATTGTAGTGGCGCGCCTCCCCTATGACCTCGCCTCTCAACGACCATATTAATCAGCCCACCCTCACGCATTTGGTGATTAATAAATGACAATAATACCGATTTAAGTTTTTCGTTCTAAGGTAGCTTCCATGATGCTGGAGAGATTGAGATGATGACCGGCCATCATGCCACTAGAATAATAGTATCGATTATTGTCAAAGCGGCGGAAACTTTCCCAGCCACTGCGTCGCTGGCGTTCATCCCCAAGTACCCAAAAGCGCTGGACAATTAGGGAGGGACTGATTAAGCCTTCGCCTTCGACCTTACCGAAGGTGCTATGCTGCATTAAAAAGGTGTACTGACGTTCGTTGTTGTCGAGTCGTCCTCGATACTGCAAAATGATGTCATCACGATCGCTTCCTGGAAACACCAACTTAGTCACCAGACTGAACCACTGACTCTGATGCCATGCAACTAATGTTTTACCACGAACGCTGATAGGCGCTTGATTACGATCTAGCCAGGTTCCTTCCACCAGCCACTGACCAGGTTCCATTAAAAAAGTGTGAGCCACAGCACTAATTTGTTACTTAGTGGTCGGGAAACTGTTGAGCAGATGCCATTTTGCACCAACTGGGGTTATTATAGCCCAATCATGCGATGAGGGTGAAAAATATTCCCTAACAGGACAGATTGACGAGCGCCTGTAACTTCGGGTAGATTACCAGGAATGCCGAGGGTGCGCCAATAGGCGAGGACAGCAAAAGCGATCGCTTCTTTAAAATCAGGATCAACTCCAGCATCGGCGGTGGTGATAATAGGGATAGGGTGTAAAAGCTGTTCTAGGCGGGTTCGGAGATAGCGATTATGGCATCCGCCGCCACATAGGAGGACTTGATCGGGTAATTGGGGCAAAAAATGGCGATAGCTGTGGGTAATGGAAACAGCAGTAAGTTCTGTTAAGGTGGCGAGAATATCGGCTGGGGAAAGATTATAGACTTGAGTCTGGTGTAAGTATTTTTGGAGATATTCAGTTCCGAACAATTCCCGTCCGGTGGACTTAGGCGGCGGAGTCTGAAAAAAGGGGTCTTCCATCAGCTTTTGGACTAATGGAGTGCAGGGAGTACCACGATGGGACCATGCGCCGTCTATATCATAACTTTGGCGACCATCAGATAGATATGCGACGGCCAAATCTAGTAAAGCATTACCAGGTCCAGTATCCCATCCCCGCACCGGATGTGATCCGGTCATATTTGCGGGAGGTAAAACGGTAACATTGCCAATACCGCCGATATTTTGAATACAGCGATAGAGGTGAGGGTGACGGAGGAGGTAAGCATCGACAGCGGGAACAAGGGGCGCGCCTTCTCCTTGGGCGGCGATATCAGAGAGGCGAAAATTACCAACGGTAGTGATACCGGTTTGATGAGCGATCGCCTCTGGTCGCCCTAGTTGTACACTATAGCCCAAAGGAATGGTGGCATCGGGGTGGGGGGGTCGGTGATAAACGGTTTGACCGTGGGAACCAATTAACTCAGCCGGTGGTGATTGTTGTTGGATATTCAAAGCCGCCCGAGAAAATTCGACAGCGATCGCATCATCACAACTGGCTAAATCAGCCACAGAAATGGATGCACCCCCACACAGGGCTAAAATTTGCGATCGCAGTTGAGGGGGATAGGGATAAGTAGCCTTAGCGAGACATTGCACTTGTAGATCAGTAGTTGATCCTTTCAGACGTACTGAAACCGCATCAATACCATCGACAGAAGTACCGCTGATCAGACCAATAACAATAGTCATGGAAGCCTAATTAATCGTCCTCATTGATCAACACCACAATGACGGTGATATTATCTTTACCTTCCCTGTCAATAGCCGCATCAACCAAAGCCTGAGTCGCCGCCTCACAGGCGCGAATAGATTTAAGCTGATTAGCAATGATAGAATCTGGTAACTCCTCGGTCAGGCCATCGCTGCATAATAATAGGCGATCGCCCGCTTGAATTTCCATGGGAAAAATATCAATTTGAGATAAATCTTCCCGTCCCAAACACTGAGACAAAACGTGCCGCCAGGGATGTACCCGCGCATCATCAGGGGATATAGCCTTACGTTTAACCGCTTGCGCCACCCAAGTTTGGTCTTCCGAAATTTGAGTTAACGTATGTCCCCGTAGGCGATAGAGGCGGGAGTCTCCCACATTAGCACACCAGGACTGCCCGTCACGAAACAAAGCCACCACTGCTGTCGTCCCCATATCAGAACGTTCAGGATGGGAGATTTGGTCATCAAGGATAGCGCGGTTAGCAGCTATAAAGGCTTCCTTGAGTAATACCTGGGAAGGATCGGAAGAATCCCAATGAGCATTAAGATGTTCTGTGATAGTTTTAGTGGCAATTTGACTAGCCTCTTGACCCCCAGCATGACCACCCATACCATCAGCGACGATAAAAAACCGTCCTTCCTGGTCTATGTAATAGGCATCTTGGTTGACAGTGCGGACTTTTCCCGTATCAGTCAAACCCGCGAAATAGCGTTTCATAAATCCTCCTCCGTGCAGACTAGCATCAAATCGGTACTCTGATTAGTGAGGGGGGGAAACTGAGAGTGATTTCTATATTCCATAGGATACCAGCGAGTTGAGTTAACAGCAGTAGCATCTTTGACGGGACGCTTGGACTGAGCTAAAATTCCTTTAATAATATCAGTTTTTTTAGCTAGAAAAATTTTAATATCTTGAGTCCCATTTTTTAGATGACATAGTTACCATAGGATTTACAGGTGGTTTTTTGGCATGAATAACCTAGGTTTAATTTGACCTTTTTATTGGGTCAAGTTATCTGAGAAAATATGAAAAGCAGGTACTTTCACCCCGGCACTTTTTTAGCCCTCTCCACCTATTCAACTGTTGAGTTGGACGGCTTATGACACAGCGATCGCATTGGTTAAGTGATAGCCGATTAGCCGATGACAGGATACCATGGTTGAGGTTGGGCTTGGGTGTCATCCCGAGGAAGCCACGTCGCCCATTCCACAACCCCTGATATCTGATACCTAAAGCATTCTATCAAAGCGATTGATTTGTCTAATCAGCCGTATCAAAACAACTGCCATCAGCAAAGCCAAAAAGGCAATCGCAAGGGCTAACCACACTTTATCACTAATAAACAGTAGTGTTGCCGATAAAGTAAATGCCCCCACTAACAAAGCGTAGTTAGTCCCCATTTGCACGTTGCCGACCCGGCGCAGGAGGCGATCGGTTTCCGTCGCCCGCACCCGCATTCTCAAATCTCCTTGTTCCAATTTATCAAGGGTTTGTTCAATGCGACTAGGTAAACCAAAAGCGGTGGAACTCACCTGAGCCGCTTGACGACCGATTTCATTTATGATACTATTAGTTGTTTGGGAGCCATTTCCATTAGACATAAGTTGTATGGCAAAAGGTTGTGCCACCTCCATAAAATTAAATTCCGGGTCTAAGCCTTTACCGACCCCTTCGAGGGTAGAAAAAGCACGCATCACAAAAGTAAATGTAGCCGGAAAGCGGAAGGGTTGGTCATAGGCTATCTCATAGAGATCATCACTAATAGCGGCAATGGATTGCTCCTCAAAGGGTTGATCCATGAAATTATCTAGCATATACTGGATGGAGCGCCGCACGGGACTCATATCCCCAGTAGGAGCCAAAGCCCCCACTTCAATGAGGGATTTCACGACGCGATCGCCATCCTTATTAGCAATGCCAAAAAGGGTTTCCATCAGCTTTTCCCGCAGATTGGAAGTAATCCGCCCCATCATACCGAAATCATAAAAGATTAGTTGTCCCTGGGGACTAACGGCAATATTACCCGGATGAGGGTCAGCATGGAAAAAGCCATCATTAAGGAGTTGTTGCAAATAGGCTTTAGCACCCATTTGAGCCAGTTGTTTCCGGTCCAAACCGGAGGCTTCCAGGGCTTCATAGTTACTAATTTTAATCCCGGGAAGGTACTCCAAAGTCAGCACCCGTGGGGATGAAAATTGCCAACAAACCCTAGGAACCTGAACCCAATCACAATGGCGGAAATTACGCCGG
Source organism: Arthrospira sp. PCC 9108 (assembly GCA_016745315.1). GTDB lineage: Bacteria > Cyanobacteriota > Cyanobacteriia > Cyanobacteriales > Microcoleaceae > Limnospira > Limnospira platensis. The sequence continues at coordinate 5,362,341 of CP066886.1, read as the reverse complement.
AAGGTATCAGCATTGCGACCCTCATTAAGATAGTCTATTTCCTCCCAGAGAATTCGGCAACACTCATCATAAATTCCCAGCCAGTCGCGCCCTCGACCCCATTTAGGATGATTTTGGAAATAGCGAGCAATACCTTTGAGAATAGCCAGATCGACCTCAAATAGCTGTTTAAGTCCAGGTCGTTGGACTTTGACCACCACATCAGCACCGGAGTAGAGTTGAGCCTTGTGGACTTGGCCCAAACTGGCGGCGGCTAGGGGAACCGGGTCAAAGTTACGAAATAGTTGCTCAACGGATTTACCAAAATCTTGGTCGATGATTTCCCGACATTGTTCATAGGGAAAAGCGGGGACACGATCCTGTAGTTTAGAAAGTTCCTCGACATATTCACCGGGGAAGAGGTCAGCACGGGTAGAGAAAAGTTGACCTAATTTGATAAAAGTAGGTCCCAGGTCTAGGAGGCTTTCTCTGACCCAGATAGCCTGCTGTCTCTTTCGGGTTAGTTTTTTGTCGTCGGTGTAACCACCTATGTAACTCCATTGTTTGCTGTCTCTCCACAGCCACCCCAGCCAGAGGAGAACAAAGGTCCAAATGTCAATAAATCGCCGTTGACGGGAATAATGTTTACGGTTCCAACGGTAGGATTTTTCACCATAGGGTTTGGGAGTGGCTGAAGCCACTGGGTTAGGTGGGATATTTTCATGGTTCCGGTAGGGATGATTTGACTCATCAAGGGGAACAGACACTCGCGTTTCCAAAATTGCGTTTCCAGCTAATCAATGGGTTTAATTAAGGATGTATGACAGGATGTATGGCAGTAGTCTGCACTTAGGCTTGGTTGCGGTAACGCTGTAGCTCCGATCGCATTTGGGCAATTTCCGCCCGGAGGTCGTCGATAGTTTCCTGTAAATCAACTGATTCGGAACCAAAGCCACTATTATCAGCCATTTGATTGATACCCTGTTTTTCCGCCTCAGAATCGGCTTTCTGGATGACCTGATTGGTGAAATCACGGAGTTTCTCCCGTTGTTCGGCATCAAATTTGCCTAATTCACTCAAGCCATTGGACAAGATGTTTTCGATTTGTTCATAGAGTCCTTCGGCTAAGGCGCGGCCCACAAAGAAAGAATGAACAGATGGCTTACTCATATAAAAGTTTTGCTAAGTTCCGTAACAAATTATAACGCGGTTCCTCTCATATGCACGCGCTTTTTGATGTGGAAGCTGATTATCCCTGGGGTCTGGAAGTGAAAAACTGGGATAATTCCCAATCGGGTTGGCTTGGTCTTGGGGGTACAAACTCATCCCAACGTTTTGGGTTTTCGTCCTCAAGGGGGCGATCGCTCTCACGCAGTTGATTGTCTAACCATTGATCATAATCATCCTGAACCTGCCGTTGAGGTAAGGTGGTAGGTAAATCCCGATCGAGAGGTGAGTTGTTGAGAATGTCAGGGTTAACTGGTGCTAACTCTGGTAACTCTAGGGGATAAGAAGGTCGAAAGTCGTCAATAGTGGTCTGGTTTGAACGTCTAGCAGGTATGCGATCGCCATAATCTTCTGTCGGGCGGTTGTGGGTATGATCATCGTGAGAGTTCTGAGTTGGTAGAGGTTCTAGGGCTGGGTAATTCTGCCAATAGGATGAACTAGGGGACTCAGGAAAGGCTTGATCAGCATAATCATCCCTACTGGTGATGCCTCCAGAACCATTGTAGAGATATTGATCATCATCGGTCGTTGGTTGAAAAGCGACATCTTTAATAAGTTCTGCTAGATTGGTACTCCCATCGCCCAATAATTCCAGGTCTTGATCACTAATTAAGTCCGATTCCTGATTTTCTCCCACTAGGGCGGGTGTCTCAAAGATAGGGGAATTTGGATCTATGACCAGGCGTGGCTCTTTTTCGGATTTTAAATAGCTGTCGCTGGGTCGGGTAGCTAATTGTTGACTATAGCTGCGGGTAATTGCAAACCCTAACCAACCGGAGATCATAGAAGTGAGGAAAAATGCTAGGAATAGCCCCCATTTCGGAACAGGCGATCGCCTCATGTATTTGGTAGAAGATTGTTGCCGATGATATCCTGCTGAGGTGGCAGAATTATCATTAGGGGTATTCTGGGTGCTAGTCTGTGTTTCTCGGTTATGGTTTTGGTAGGGGACTTTGACCACAGGTTCCCTGATAATTAGGGCTTTTTCCGGGGTAGGGAGGATATTCAACCATTCGGATATGTTAGAGGGACGATTTGAGGCTTGGATCTCTAATCCCCAGCGCACAGCTTCTTCCACGTCTGGGTTTAAGTCTGGGTGCAATTTTCGCAGTGATGGTTTTTCGACACCGATTAATTCCCCTGTGAGTTGGTTAGCACATAGGGGCGCTTCTAGGGGTGTTTCCCCAGTCAATAGATAGTATAGTAGGGCTGAGAGTGCATAGATGTCTGTGGCTGGGCTAGGTTGTTCATTGGGAAGATATTGTTCAAGGGCGGCATATCCACCGCAGAGGGGACGGTTATAAATATAGCGGTTGAGTTGATCAGGTTTGAGATGACTACCTACTCCCAAACCACTAAGTATCACGGAATTACTCCCGGTCGGCTTAATAATGCAAGCCGGTTGCAGATTACAGTGAATGAGTCCTTGTTGATGAATTACTTGTAGGGCTAATGCGATTTGGCGAATGTAGTGAATAGCCTGTGGGACGGGTAGGGGGGGCTGAGTTTTTAGATACTCTTGTAGAGATTGACCGGGAGTATAGGTCATAACTAAAAATGGGAAGCCCAGTTCATCAAATAAGTCTATAATCCCGACTAAATTGGGATGCTGACAGCGACTCCAACGTTTAGCGATCGCCATAAATTGATGTCGCAGTTGTGGGATATTTTGATCAGGGTCTAGGTTCGGGTCAAGGGTTCTAATGGCAACGATTTGACCTGTTACCTGATTAGTCCCCCTGTAGGCAATGCAGAAATCTCCCTGACCTAAAATGCTATCAATTCGATATTTTCCATTCCCAACAGTGGTTAAGTTCATTTCCCGACCTTCCAATTTTAGCCCTAATCGTTGATCTGGTTCCGGCTATTATGCGATCGCCAATCACCATAGTTATACCAGTCCTAGGATAGTCTAATGCCTTTTGGCAATAGTAGTGTGTTCCTTAACCTTGATTTAGCCATAATTCGGCTGTAAGTTTAGGAGCTTGCCGTTTCCTATGGGCTATATTCACTTTTAGAGGCATTTTTGCCGATAGTAGCGATCGCCACTCCGGTTAGAATGACTATGGCTCCTAATATTAATCGCATTGAGGGAACTTCTGCAAATAGCAGATAGCCCAAAAAACTCGCCGCCACAGGTTCGAGTAAAATAGCCAGTGTTACTAGGGTGGGGGAAGTACGGTTAACCGCCCAATTAAAGCTGGTGTGGCCAATTAGTTGGGGCACTAATCCCATCAGGATTAGATAAAAATAGACTGTGGGAGAATGACCAGTATAGTTAACTCCCCATAGTAGAGGTAGGGGTAGCAAAATCATCGCTCCTAGAGTATAGGCGATCGCTATATATGCACTTAGGGATAGTCCCCGCTGTTGTGCTTCTCTTCCTAACATCAGATAAAGGGCGGCGGTGATCGCACCCATTAGGGCTAAAACATTCCCGGCGATCGGATTAGACGCTACTGTGGGTAATTTAGCATCTGCTAAACCGATAATCATACCTCCACTCAGGGCGATCGTCATTCCTAATATGGTGGCTTTCCCAGGTTTTTCGTGTAACCATAGCCAAGATAACACCGCTACCCAAATAGAACTGGTAGTCACAATAGTAGTTGATGCCGCAATGGATGTATAAGATAGGGAAGTTATCCAGACAGCAAAATGGCTGGCTAAACATATCCCAGCAGCAATAGCGTAGAATATCGCCTCTGGTTTATAGGTGCGCCAGGAAACTCTCCCCCAGGTGGGGGTTAGCAATAAAGCCGCAATAGATAGCCGGGAGGCAGATATTAGCAAGCTAAACCCTACCCCCCGCAGCCCCGCTGCATCAATGGCTAAACGCACGAAAATTGACCCCGTAGAGATGGCTACCACACCCAGAAAGACGATCGCTATAACTAGCCAAGGGCGCTCATTATTTAAGGTTTTCATGACTGGCTATCTGATATGGTTTTTATATGGTTTGATGGAGTTTGATGGAGTCGGGTAGGTTATGAAGATTAAGACAATATTTGTGCATCCTGTTAAGGGTTTGACCGCGCAAGTATGCGATCGCGTCCAATTGGTGGAAAACTTTGGCATTTTTGGCGATCGCGCATTGGCTTTGATGTTTACAGATATGGGAGAGGCGCAACCGCTGACTCCCTGGCTATCAAAAAAGCATTTTGCTGTTCAAAATGATTGGGGACACTTAGCTAGTCTCAATTGTGCTTATGATACTACCAGTCAGACTTTGGAAATTACCAAAAATGGGGAATTGTTAGTGGCGGCTAATGTAGGGACTGAAACCGGACGCGATCGCATTAGTGCCTTTTTCAGTGAATATCTACAAACTCTCAGCCCTAGTCCCTCTGCTAGACATCCCCAATATAGTCCTGTGCGTTTGGTGGGAAGCACTACCGGGGAAACTCGCTATCAAGACCGTGACCAAGGACAGATTTCGATTATTTCTCAGGCTACCCTCGATGATATTGCTGAAAAAGTTGGGGTTAATTACATTGATCCGCGCCGTTTTCGAGGGAATTTTATAGTTGATAATATTCCGGCTTGGTCGGAATTTAACTGGGTAGGAAATCGCCTCAAATTGGGGTCGGCTTTGGTGGAAGTAATCGCCCCTATTGGTCGCTGTATGAATATTGATGTTAACCCAGATACAGGCGATCGTGATATTCCTCTGTTGTCTCAACTCTCCGCCAAATTCGGACACGCTCAAACTGGAGTCATTGCTAAAGTTATCACTGGTGCAGTTGTAACCACAGGAGAAACCGTAACCATTAATAACCATTAAATAGTATCAATAATTGATTATTAATAATACCGAAAAAATGGCATTCATTTAGCATAAAATAACCCCAAAACCAGCAATTTTCAGAGTCATCATAGTAGGGGAGACGGGTATTAATTAACTTTAGTGAGGACAAAAACACTCCCGACATTACCTCTGCCAATCCGCATATCTTCGTCCAAATAAGTAATATCTAACCATCCTTGTTGTTGCTGTTCTTGGAGGGTAAAATCTACAGCCAAGAACTTTTTATCAGATTCAATTTCATCAATAAACTGATTAGGGTATTGATAGGATATCAGGCGTTGTAAGCCGATGACAAAACGATTAAATTTAACCTGAACTCGCTTTTGAGAAACCGCTTCAAATCGGGCAGCCACACTAACCATGCCTTCCAAATAGGGGATACCGACAATTTCAGCAATGTTGTAAATTTTGCCAGTGCGGGCGCGAATACATTGATAAATCTGCCCCAAATTATAAAAAGGAAAGCGGTCAATTCCCAAAAGTTCTTGGCTGTTGGTGTAAAGTAGTCGCCAATTGCCATCTAATAACTCAATTGCTTCTACAGGTCGAGGTGTGGGGTTATAATCTTCCAATTGAGCGATCGCAGAGAGAATAGCAGTTTTGTCGCTCTCTGTAGCCAGTAAACCTCGATTTTTACCGGCAATGGCTTCTAATAAAGTCGCTTTTTTGAGCATATCACAATGTTTTGGGGATAAATTTGGGGAACCCAGGTGGTTTTCAGCACTAGTTTAACCTGCTATAATGACTACCAATGCCATAGTATAGCGATAAATTACCCGACCTGCCCCTAAAATGTGTCAAAATCTGAAATTTTCTTGAGGCTAAACTGAATGCTTCCTAAAGTTATTGGTGGGCGCTACAAATTACTACAAAGGATTGGAGGAGGATCATTTGGCCAGACCTATCTGGCCGAGGATAGTCAGTTGCCTGGAAACCCTGAATGTATCGTTAAGCAACTCAAACCTCAAATTACTGATCCAGGAACCCTACAAACGGCTAGAAGGCTATTCAACAGTGAGGCTCAAGTGTTGCATAGCTTAGGCTCTCGCCATCCTCAAATCCCGACATTGTATGCTTACTTTGAAGAAGACCAGGAATTTTATCTGGTACAGGAGTTAGTAAGGGGGGAACCACTAACAGAAGAGCTACCCCCTGGCAGCCATTGGACAGAAGCCCAGGTAATTGACTTTTTGGAGGATATTCTGTCAATTTTGGATTATGTGCATCAGCAAAACGTGATCCATAGAGATATTAAGCCGTCTAATATTATGCGACGCAATGCAGATCAAAAGTTGATGCTGATTGACTTTGGGGCGGTCAAACAAATTCAAAAAGCAGCCGGGGGTAGTGATTCTAATTTGACGGTTGCTATCAGTACATACGGGTATTCGCCACCGGAGCAACTTCAGGGGAAACCTCATTTTAGTAGCGATTTGTATGCGGTGGGAATGACGGCAATTAGGGCTTTAACAGGTATTCAGCCTCACCAATTAGAACGAGATCAGGCGGGAGAATCAATCTGGAAGCCGAAAGCCTGTGTTAGTGACGGGCTAACTGCTATTTTAGATCGGATGGTGGCATCTCATCTGGTCGATCGCTATCAGTCGGCGGCAGAGGTTTTGGCTGACGTGCAACGGCTTAAACAGGTGGTAAATGACCCAACTATGCTCACCAATGCAGGGGGAGTAGTGGCGGCGACTCAAGTGCGCCCGCCCGCCACTGGGGGACATATTTCGGGGGAAGAGACCAGACAACAAACGATGGCGGGGACTGCGGTGGGAAATAATTTGGCTCCAACTATTGCACCCTCACCTAGTCCGGGTGTGGCGCAGTTGCCAACTCTGGTTAAGTCCAATCCGACAACGGTTTCCAAAGGGTTATCGGTAAAAGGATGGTATGTGGGGGCGGCTTTGGCTGGGTTGCTGGTATTTTTGGGATTGTTTGAGCTAGTAGTGCCGACTTTTAGACCTGCTTACTATGTGCGCCGGGGTAATCAACTGTTAGACGATGCTCGCGCCGAAGATGCTCGCGATATGTTTGCTCGCGCTATTGAAATTCAACCTAATTATGCGGCAGGTTGGGCGGGTCAAGCGAATGCTTTCGCGGAATTGGGAAGGCACGATCGCGCCTTGGTTGATTATCAAAAAGCTCTGGAACTGGACCCAAACAACCCTGATTTGCTGACGAGTAAGGGAACATTACTTTATCAAATGGGAGAGCCCCAGAAGGCTTTAGATACTCATGAACAGGCGATCGCCATTGATCCTAATTATGCTAGGGCTTGGCATGGTAAGGGTATTGCTTTAATTGGTTTGCAGCGATACGATGAGGCGGTGGAGGCTTTTGATCAGGCGAAAACTCTTAGGCCATCTGCTCCTAGTGTTTGGCAAAGTAAGGCGATCGCTCTGGAATATCAGGGGAAAATGGCCGAGGCGGCGCAGGTGTATTCGGAAGCACTGGCTACCTATGATGATATTTTGAGAGAACAACCTCGACGGGCAGAAATTTGGGTCGAACGCGGTTCTGTACTGAGTAAGTTAGGCCGCCATGAACAGGCTTTAGAGTCCTATGAGAAGGCTTTGGAAATTAACCCAGATCACTTTCAAGCCTTGCTACAAAAGGGCAATGTCTTGTTTTCTCCCCTGGGACGTACTGAAGAGGCGGTGACGATATCAGATCGCGCTATTGAAGTTCAGCCAGAGTCTCATCTAGCTTGGCATAATCGAGGATCTATCCTGGCTGGTGGTCGGGGAGATTTTGAAGGGGCGATCGCCGCCTATGACCAGGCGATTGAGTTGCGGCCTTCGTTTGTCCCGGCTTTACGAGATCGAGGGTTTGCTCTCAGCCAGTGGAGTCAGGCGCTACAGGCTGAAGGAAATACGTCAATGGCCTCTTCTAAGGCTAATGCAGCCCTTGAGTCTTTTGATCAGGCTTTGAATATTAACCCTAATGACCATCAATCTTATGTGGGTAGGGCGATCGCTTTGAGTAATCAACAGCGCTATGATGAGGCGCTCAATGCCTTTGACCGAGCCCAGGAAATTCAACCTCAAGATCCCTTGATTTGGGTGAATAGGGGTTTGGTTTTGGAAAGAATGGGGCGGAATAACGAGGCGATCGATGCCTATGACCAGGCTCTGAAAATTCAACCCGGTTTCCCTCCGGCTGTGCGCTCTAAAAATCAATTGCAACAGCGCCTATAACTCACGGACACCTGGCGACTTTTCTCCCCAGCCCTACTACGCAATGGTCTGGGGGCCTTAATTGGGGGTTAGGTTATATATGCGCGCACATTTTCCCATGATACTATCTTAACTCCAATCCCCGAAAATGTCAAGGGGAAATTTAGAGAAACCCCCCTGAGCATTAGGGGGGTTTGAAGGATTAACCTTTCAGGTAAGCCAACATGGTATCAGCATCAGAGACTTCAAAGGGGTCTGTGGGGCAGTTATCGCCGAAGTCTGGCTCAACAAAGATTTTTTCAATTTTGCCATCGTTAACGACCATAGAATAGCGCCAAGAACGCATTCCAAAACCGAGGTTAGACTTATCAACCAACATCCCCATTTTGCGGGTAAATTCGCCATTACCATCAGGGAGTAAGAAGACTTTTTCAGCCCCTTGTTGTTTACCCCATTGGAACATTACAAAAGCGTCATTAACAGAAACGCAGACAATCTCATCAATTCCTTGAGCTTTGATTTCATCGTAGAGTTCCTCATAGCGGGGTAGGTGGGTGGAGGAACAAGTAGGGGTAAAAGCACCAGGTAGGGAAAAGACGACAACTCGCTTGCCGCCAAAAATTTCTTGGGTGGTTCGGTCTTGCCAACGGAAGGGGTTAGGGCCACCTACGGACTCGTCACGAACGCGGGTTTTAAATACAACGTCGGGTACTTTTTCGATAACCATAGTTTGTTGAGGTAATTTACTAAAAATGTTCTTAACTCAGAATAATTCTGATTTGTGTTTTTGTAAATGAGTATTTATAACTATTTGTCAGAATGACTCTGATTTCAAGTTGACTCTGGACTAGAAACAGATATAATGGGTCATGAGTAGCAAAAATCAAACAAACAGCGATCTGAGATGGAGAGTGGACTAGAGCGAACAGAAATTGTCAAACGGCTGAAGGGGAAAGGTTTAAAGGTAACTCCTCAGCGTTTTGCGATCTATGCTAATCTGTTGTCTCGTGCTGACCATCCGACGGCGGAACAACTGCTGACAGATTTAAATAAAGATTTTCCGGTATCTTCTCAGGCGACGGTTTATACTTCTGTGCAACTACTAAAGGAAGTGGGGTTAGTGCGGGAGGTTTTGCTAGATCAGGGAGTAGCCCGGTATGATGGAAATGTCGCGCCACATCACCATTTTCAGTGTCGGGAGTGTAAAGCGATCGCAGATATTGCTTGGGAAAAACTCTCGCAAGTAGATCTTAGCCAATTGGGGTCAGGTTTAGTAGCGGAAAGTTACGAAGTGACAGTGCATGGTTTATGCGATAATTGCGCCCGCTCAAAAACCCAGAAACCCGATTTAGAAGAGTAATTATGAGGGGAGGGTCTCAAAAAGAGATGATCGAGGGGGGTCTGATGCGAATTGGTGGTAGAATTAGGGGTAATCGGAGCAAAATAGTAGCCGTGGTGGGCGAACTTTTGTATAAAAGCTAGACGCTGTGTAAGACCAAAAATTGGCTAGTCCAAGGTAGGCAACGGCGGCTCAAACAGGAAGCCTGGGCTGTAGGGGGAAGTGGTAAACTCGCTCCCACCTCAGCACCGGGTGCGTCACCAAAAGATTGTACTTACTCGCTACTAAAGGTTAATTGAGGCGTGGCCACACCCAACCGCAAACCAATTTTACTAGATTTTGAAAAGCCCCTAGCCGAACTGGAGGCTCGTATTGATCAAATTCGCCAACTGGCGGAGGAAAATGGGGTTGATGTTTCCGATCAAATTAGGCAGTTAGAAAGCCGAGCGACCCAACTGAGACAGGAAATATTTAGCAGTCTGTCGCCTTCGCAGCGTCTGCAACTAGCGAGGCATCCTCGTCGTCCCAGCACGTTAGATTATATCCAAGCGATGAGTGATGAGTGGATGGAGGTGCATGGCGATCGCCGAGGGTATGATGATCCGGCATTAGTGGGAGGAGTAGGGCGTTTAGCGAATCAACCGGTAGTAATGCTAGGCCATCAAAAAGGTAGAGACACTAAAGATAATGTGGCTCGTAATTTCGGCATGGCGGCTCCGGGAGGTTACCGGAAGGCGATGCGACTAATGGAACACGCCAACCGCTTTGGTATGCCAATTTTAACGTTTATCGATACTCCCGGAGCCTGGGCTGGGGTAGATGCGGAAAAATTAGGTCAAGGGGAGGCGATCGCGTATAATTTAAGAGAAATGTTTAGCCTAGATGTTCCGATTATTTGCACAGTAATTGGGGAAGGAGGATCAGGGGGAGCTTTAGGTATAGGAGTAGGGGAACAGCTATTAATGTTGGAGCATTCTGTGTATACAGTAGCCACTCCAGAGGCTTGTGCTGCCATTCTTTGGAAAGATGCAGGCCAAGCCCCCCAAGCTGCTCAGGCTCTGAAAATTACTGCCCCTGATCTAAGAGAATTAGGGATTATCGATCAGATTGTACCAGAACCCGATGGGGGAGCGCACAGCAACCCCCTACAGGCTGCTGAAAAGCTCAAGCAATGTCTGGTAAGGACTTTGGGTGAATTAATGTCTTTAACCCCAGAGCAGCGCCGAGAAATGCGCTATCAGAAATTCCGCCAGATCGGGGTATTTTCAGAGATAGTTCCAGCTTAATCAGGAAGCCATTTCAGGTATTTTTGATCAAAATTTTGCGCGATTGTATTTATAGAGATATAATGTCTGAGTAACAAATTTTAACAATTATCTCATAATCAGCAATTGCAGCAGTTGTTACATCAGTTAAAACCAAGCAAACCTCAATACAACCGTAAATGAGTTCACCCCCAGAACGACGAGCGCTAATTACAGGAGCCAGTAGTGGCATTGGCAAGGAAATTGCCCTAGCCTTTGCAGATATTGGCATTCATATGGCGTTAGTGAGTCGATCGCTAGAAGCATTGGAAGCGGTAGCTGAGTCGGCAAGAAAAGCGGGAGTAGAAGCGAAAGCCTACGCCTTAGACTTATCGAAAACCGACCAAGTTCACGCGCAAATTGCCACGATTTCCGCCGCCTTTGGCCCTTTTGATATTCTAGTGAATAATGCAGGCATGGGCTATACTGAATCCTTGGCTAATACACCCTTAGAAGACTGGCAAAAGATTATAGATTTAAATTTGACCAGTGTTTTTGAATGTATTAAAGGCGTATTACCAGGAATGCGAGAAAAAGGTGGCGGAACCATAGTCAATATTGTTTCCATTGGTGGTAAGCAAGTATTCCCCAACTGGGGCGCTTATTGTGTGAGCAAATTTGGATTAATGGCGCTATCAAAAGCCGTAGCCATGGAAGAACGACCCTATGGAATCAGAGTAACGGCATTATGTCCGGGGTCTGTAAATACTGGTTTATGGGATACAGAAACTGTGGACGCTGATTTCGATCGCAGTGCGATGTTAACGCCGTCAACCGTTGCCCAATCAGTTGTACACATAGTTCAACTACCGCCAGAAGCTACCATTGACGAACTGATTTTAATGCCCAATATCGGTACGTTCTAAATGCGTGATTCTGTTAACCATTTCACTTTGTTCTGAATTGTTTTCAAATTATTATGACTATCGCATCCTCAAACAGTTTGAATTCTGCCGATACATCTAATCCTAATGGCATGAAAAATGTAGATAGCTCCAGCCGCATTGCCACCCGTCCGGATCGGAGTTCTTCTTGGCACGGAAGCCCGGAAAACCTGGGTAGAAGGGAAGTGACTCAAGAGGAAATGATGGGTGCTGTAGAAACTATTTTGTTAGGGGTAGGGGAAGACCCGGAACGGGAAGGGCTGCTGAAAACCCCGAAAAGAGTCGCCGAAGCGATGCGATTTCTGACTAACGGCTACAGTCAATCCCTGGAAGAACTGGTAAATGATGCCATCTTCGACGAAGGACATGAAGAGATGGTTTTAGTTAGGGATATTAATTTCTTTAGCTTGTGTGAACATCATATGCTACCCTTCATGGGTAAAGCCCATGTAGCTTATATTCCTAACCAAAAGGTGATTGGATTAAGCAAACTGGCTCGTGTGGTAGAGATGTATTCCCGTCGCCTCCAGGTGCAGGAACGTCTGACCCGACAAGTAGCCGAAGCTATCCAAAGCGTCTTGGAACCCCAGGGTGTAGCAGTGGTGATGGAAGCAAGTCATATGTGTATGGCAATGCGAGGGGTGCAGAAACCAGGTTCTTGGACAGTGACCAGTGCCATGATTGGTGTCTTCCAAGATGATCAAAAGACCAGGGAAGAATTTTTGAATCTAATCCGTCACCAACCTTCGTTTTAACTGATTTGATACCCCAACCCGATCTGAATTAGGGGCGGGTTCACGAATAGCCTGGGTGGAAATAGAGTCGCGCCTAGGAACCCGCCTGTAAAATCTGTCTTGGGGTGTGGGCTACGGAAAAGTGGTGCTGGGTTGGTTTTCCCATGATAGGGTATGCTCAAGGGCTGACGAGAAATACACGGTCTGCCCTCGGTTCCCTGTTTCCCTGGTGGCGGGGGGCGGTTTTCAAAGGAAAGCCTCCCTCCTCCAAAACAATAATCAACCTTAGTGGGGCTAGGCGTATTTCTCACTATAAAAAGCTCGAATCGGCTAACCAGAGGTAATACTCGCGCCGTGGGAGAAGCCCGCACCATAGTCTGGCATGAGTGGCGGGTACAGCATCACTTATAGCATCACCAGGATGGTGCATAGTTTTGCAGCTTTCTAGCTAGGATAACCCAATGACTCAACCCATTAAATTTGGTACTGATGGCTGGCGAGGCGTAATTGCTGATGATTTTACCTTTGAACGAGTTAGGTTAGTGGCTCCGTTGGCGGCAATGGTGCTACAAGAAACCTTTGGGGATACAGGGAATAAAACTATAATTGTTGGTTACGATCGCCGTTTTTTGGCGGAGGAGTTTGCTGGTGATGCTGCCGCCGCAATTCAACGGGCGGGGTTTGATGTTAAACTCAGTAACAGCTATGCACCAACTCCGGCTTTTAGTCTGGCAGCCTATCAACAGCAGGCTTTAGGGGCGATTGTGATTACCGCCAGCCATAATCCCGGTAAATATTTGGGACTAAAGGTTAAGGGTGGATTTGGCGGTTCAGTAAATCCTGATGTGACCCAAAAGATTGAAAGCCTTTTAGATAAGCCTCTTCCATTGGCTGAGACTCCTGGTAGTTTGGAGTCCTTCGACCCTTGGCCGGGATATTGTGAAACTTTGAGAGCCAAAGTGAATATGGCTGCCATTACAGAGGCGATCGCCTCTGGAAAGTTAACCGTGTTTGCTGATGTCATGCACGGTGCGGCGGCTGGAGGACTGGGGCGACTGATTGGCGATGGTGTACAGGAAATTAATAGCGATCGCGACCCGCTGTTTGGTGGCGGCGCACCGGAACCCCTACCTCGCTATTTGTCCGAACTGTTCCGACAGATTAAAAGCCATACTCCCAAAGCTAATGGGGTGACAGTGGGGCTTGTTTTTGATGGAGATAGCGATCGTATTGCAGCAGTCGACGGCCAGGGAAATTTCCTCAGTTCCCAGGTTCTAATTCCGATTCTGCTAGAACACCTATCAACCAGACGGGGATTTACTGGGGAAGTGATCAAAACCGTGAGTGGTTCTGACCTAATTCCTCGGATAGTAGAAATGTTTAACCTACCATTGTACGAAACCCCAATTGGTTATAAATATATTGCAGATCGGATGTTATCCAATGCCGTGCTAATCGGCGGTGAAGAATCAGGAGGCATTGGTTACGGCAATCATATCCCCGAAAGGGATGCGCTACTGTCAGCCCTTTATGTCCTAGAATCCGTGGTAGCGTCAGGGGAAGACCTGAGCCAAACTTATCACCGTCTACAGCAGCAGGTGAACTTCAGTTCAGCTTACGATCGCATTGATTTACCCTTAGCCAGTATGGATGTGCGTCAGAGGCTGGTCACTGAATTAGATAATAACCCTCTGACAGAAATTGCTGGCGTGAAAGTAGTTGATTGTCTCACCGTAGATGGTTATAAGTTCCGATTAGCCGATAATCGTTGGTTACTAATCCGCTTTAGTGGAACCGAACCAGTATTGCGCCTTTACTGCGAGGCAGATAGTATGGAAACCGTGAAGCAAACCCTAAATTGGGCTAAGGATTGGGCGTTAAGCCATAATACTTGACCTGAGACCTGCGGGGAGGATATCAAGCTAGGATTGGCGATGCCCCTAGGGCGGGTGCAGCAGTCATGTTTTCCTTGAATGGACTCGAACACCCGCCCCTACAAAGAACTGCCTAATATTGGCTAATAGCCTGTCCTCTGGTTAAGTTAAGTGTACGATTGTGCCTTTCCTGTTTTAATGAATGAGTGGACAGTAAGCCTGAGAGCAGAGTAGGGAGACAAGCATAATAGGGACATAATTTGCTCTCACGCTTCAGATCGATTTAGAGGTTAATCGCTGATGGGGAAACAAGACTATCAACCGCAACCCTCGGTTAATGATGACAGTAGACCGCCAGAAGAGGTCTTAAATGCAGTCATTCAAGAGGTGGAGGCTTTCCACCGGAATTTTAGGGATCGGCTATCACAGGATGTCCTACGACTTCAGCAGGATAAAGATCGTCTGATCGCTGATATTGAAAACCTGCAACGACAACATCAGGAGTTACAATCCCAAAAATCACAAACTTTATCCGAACGGGACCTAGCCCAACAACGGGTGTGGCTGAAGCAACTGGCGCAAATTTTAGCTAATAATTTGCAACGGGAACTGATTGCGCGTATTAATCAAATACGAGTTGAATCTGATCAACCTTTGCTGTCAGGGGAGGATACTCCTATGCTGTCGGGAAGTTCAGAGGCTCCTGCTGATTTGGCTCCCCAGGAGTTAGAAGCAGTTTTAGAAGGCAGTCTTAATCAGACTTTTCACGGTCTACAGCAAGAGTTAAATAGCTATCACAGCGATTTATCTGAGCGGTTGAGCAATATGCAAACCCTCGAACAGCAGGTTGAGACTTTACTAGAAACCGTGGTAAATCGGTTGCGACAGCAGTTGAATCCTACCGAAGAGTTAACGCCAGATTCGTCCCGCGTATTGCCGCCAGAGTCCGGTGACAAGTCAGAACTTAAGATTACACATAAACCTAAACCCCCTCAGGCTCCTAATGCGCCTTCTAGTGTGCAGGTGGGTTTGTTTTTGGCGCTGATGTCGGCGTTGGTGCTGTCGCTGTTTAATGTCTGTTTGAGGATTCTTCTGAAAACCTCTGATACTCCCAAAGTTATGTTTGGGCTGTTTGAGGTCGATGGGGTGATTACTCCGGGTTTGGGAAATTCTCTACTGATTCTGTTGCTGAGAATGATTGTGGTAATGCTACTCATGCCATTTTTAGCAACTTTTCTGTATCCTGCGGTTTGGAGTGATATTCGCCGATTTTTTAATTCGGGAGACTCTAAACTTATGGCAACGGTTATCGGTAGTGGTTTCTTCTTGTTTTTGTCTCAGGTTTGTATCTATATTGCGATCGGTGAAATTCCTACCGGGATTGCCATTACCATCTTCTTTGTCTACCCGATTATTACCGTTTTGGCTTCCTGGGGACTTTTTGGCGATCGCCCTAGTTTAATTAGAATAGGAGCAATGTTCACCATTTTAATTGGTGGTATTTTATCTCTACCCAACTTTTTTGGAGGCGCAGCCGGTAATACCGAAATTGGAGTTTTAGCAGCCTTGGGAGCCGGAATTGCCTTTGCTGGTTATGTCCTACTCACTCAAATTGCTGCTGGCAAATTGCATCCAATTCCATTTAGTTTGGTGAATTTTGCTTCGATTTTTGTGTTTTGTTCCCTAAGTTTGATGTTATTGCCAGATAATCTCGGGTTAGAAGTTAACCCAGATTTATGGAATCCCATTATCATCGGTGGGGCGATTTTGGGGGTACTCACCCTATTAAGTTATTTACTTAATAACTTCGCTATTCGTTCGGCTGGGGCTGCATTAGCTTCCATTATCGGCACTTCTGGACCTGCACTAACAGCTTTGCTGGCTTTTCTGATTATTGGCGAGGCTTTGAGCTTCAAGCAAATTTCAGGAATGGGTTTGGTAATTATCGGAGTAGGAAGTATGAGTGTCGAACGGATGTTACTTGCTAAACGCAAGACTTAGTTGAGTTACGGAACTGTCTTTGGCAGTTCCGATTCACTCTTTTTATTCATATTTACATAGTTCAATTTTTGAATGCTATTTACACATGAGCAAACCGACCAGTAGACCCTTTGAGAATTTTTTTAGTAATTCTCGTTTAGTTCGTTATTTGCTCCTGTTTGCCTTTGGCTGGGCTTTTATCCAATTTATTGCCTATTTTGAAACCATCATAATTGTTTTTGTCTTTGCCGCTATTTTTGCCTTTTTACTAAATTATCCCGTCCAATGGCTACAGAAATACACCAGCCATACTGTCGCCGTTGTAGTCGTGTTTTCAACTAGCTTATTATTGCTCATAGGTTTATTGGCAACTTTGGGCTTGGCTATAGTTTCCGAGTTGCAACAATTTGTCACCCAAGCCCCAGATTTATTGGATTCTTTTGTCAATCTTGTTGACCAAATAGAAACCTTGCTAAAAAATGCTAATATTCAGGTTGATTTAGATTTTTTACAAGAAGATTTAAAGCAGGAAGTCTCGAATTTATTTGGTTTTGGGACGGCGGCTGTTGGTAAAATTTTATCGGGTTTATTCGAATTTATTATCATCTTAGTCGTGACATTTTTTATGTTACTTAATGGCGAAGAACTTTGGGCATCTTTTCAAAGTTTTTTTCCATCGAATATAGAGGATTTTACCTTATCTTTAAGAAATAACTTTTTGGGATTTTTTAGAGGTCGATTAATTTTATCGGTTTTTTTTGGATTCTCGGCTTTTTTTGTCTATTTAATTCTACAAGCACCCTATCCCCTATTTTTGGCGACTTTAGTGGGAGTTTTTGATTTAATTCCGGGAGTCGGTGCGACCATTGGCATTATTCTGTCAGCCATAATTGTTTTACCCAAGGGAATTTTAATTAGTTTGCAAGTGATAGTTTATTGCGTTTTATTGCAGCAGATTGAAGAAAATATTTTGATGCCTAGAATTATGCAAAATTCCGTTAATCTCAATCCGGTTGTTATCTTTTTCGCTTTATTACTGGGGGCGAGAATTGCGGGATTTTTGGGCTTATTTTTATCCATTCCTATCGCGGCTGTAATTGTAGGTTTTGTGAACATCAAAAATGCCGAGGTTAAGCAAATACCAGGCAACAATAAACAGTGATTAATCGCATTAGTCCAAAAATGGTGATTCTGATAATAATGTAGCCGCCTGTTTCATCGTTAAAATCTCAGAGTCAACCCAAGAGTGCGGAGCTTGACAATGGTGGGCAATTAGTAACCCCCATAATTGTTGATTTTTAATCACGGGAACAGCTAAATTAGCCTTAACTCTGATGCTTTTCAGAAAATCACGATGGCAGGGGTCAATGTCGGCTTCATCAATATCTGAAATCGCCGATATTCTCCCTTCTAAATAGAGTCTAGCATATTTATTGCTGAAACAATCATCAGCCCCGGCGGAGCCATAAATGGAATAGTCGATATAACGCAGTGATTCAAAGGTGACTTGTCCGCGCCATTCCTTGTAGAAGTAGTACAACACTATCCGATCGCTTTTCAGGTGTTTTCGTAACCCATTCAGGGTTTCCTGAATTAGGCGATCGCGATCTTCCACCTGTTGTAAACGTTCAACAAACTATTGAAATCGTGGGTCACTGTTAGGGTTAGGGTTACTATTGGTTGAATCACCGAATATATCAGGGAAGTTCATCTCTTGTAATTAAGTTCAGAATACAACCACCATCTAAATTATAACACAGAGGTAATACTAGCCACCAATTAAAATAAATTTTAACAAAAAAATGGCAGCTAAAACCCACATAGCCAGAGTAGTTTCTGACCATTTACCCTGGAGGGTTTTCAGAATTGGATAAGCAATTAATCCAGCCGCTAAACCATCAGCAATAGAGTAGCTTAGTGGCATAATAAATAGGGTTAAAAATGCCGATATAGACTCGGCTGGGTCGTCCCAAGCAATTGACCGGACACTAGCCATCATCAACACTCCTACTATAATTAAGGTGGGGGCGGTAGCAAAAGATGGAATCCCCGCCAATAGGGGTATAAATAGGATGGAAAGGAAAAATAAAACCGCCACGGTAATGGCATTAAATCCACTGCGTCCCCCTTCGGAAATACCTGATGCTGATTCAATATAAGTTGTGACGGTTGAAGTGCCTAAAATCCCTCCTATTGTGGTGCCAACTGCATCGGCTATAAATGCCTTATTTGCCCTAGGAAGTTCGCCTTTTTCGTTGATATATCCGGTTTTCATCCCTAAGCCGGTTAAGGTGCCGACTGTATCAAATAAATCCACAAATAGAAAGACAAATATAACTGTTAACAGTTGCCAAAAATTACCCTGTAATATTCCTCCCAAACCAACGAAGGCTTGACCTAATAAATCTCCGGGAAATTGCGGTAAACTAATGATACCTTGCGGCCAGGGGGCAATGCCTAAAATCCACCCTAATAATGCGGTGGCGATAATACCCCATAATAAAGCCCCAGTAATGCGACGGACGACAAAAGCGGCAGTGATTAAAATGCCAATTAGGGTAATTAATACGGTGGGTTGGCTAAGGTCGCCTAGGGTGGTAACGGTAGCTTCGGATGAGATGATTAAACCTGTCTTGGTCAGGGCGATATAGGCGATAAATAGACCTATTCCGGCGGCGGTGGCGTGTTTAATACCGCTGGGAATGGCGGTGACAATTTGGGCGCGAATATTTCCGAAGGTGAGGGCGATAAAAATTAATCCCTCGATGAAAATTGCGCCTAGGGCGACTCGCCAGCTAATTCCTTGGCTGAGGACCACGGAAAAGGCAAAATAAGCGTTTAAACCCATTCCTGGGGCTAGGGCGAAGGGATAGTTAGCATATAACCCCATAATTAGGGTAGCAATGGCGGCGGATAATGCGGTGGCGATCGCAATTTCTCCGAATAGGTCGCCAGGGGTTTCTAAAAAAATGGCGTTGGAAAGAATATCGGGGTTAACCACCAAAATATAAGCCATAGTCACAAAGGTAGTGACTCCTGAGACTATTTCGCTTCGCAGGTTAGTTTGGAGTTTCTCAAACTGGAAAAATTTAGATATGGCGCTTTCTTGAGATGGGGGATTTTCATTCATAGGGATTAAAATATATCGCTATCTAGGAATTTGTATAAGGATTAACTAATGGGGTTTTGGCTTGACCAATTATTGGATAATTAATAGTTATGGTGGCTACATCTAGCATATCTGTGATGCCTATAGCCAGAAATTTAATAATAATTTAGCAATTGCCTGGACTACCGGGACGGGGACAGCATTACCTAGTTGTTTTTTGGCAATACTGGGGTTTTTATGTAACACAAACCAATCGGGAAAACCTTGTAATCTTGCTGTATCTCTGGGGGTGATTTCTTGGTAGTTTTGAGGATGATAGATGATGTTGATAAACTCTTGCTTATATCGTTGATGATTCTGACAACTAAAGGATTTGGTGGCTACAAATATTTGGTTTCCTGTCGCGGTTAAGGTGGCGATCGCTTGGGCGTGGGCTAGATAGATTTTGGCGACTCCGTTAATACCAGAAGATATTTTAGAATTAACAAACTCATAACCCTGATTTTCTATATGTCTTAAAATTCGTTTTTGCATCAGTTGATTAAGTTCCGATTCTTGTAAATCATCAATTAACTGTTGTAATGCTGCTAAAGGAATGGGATTACCGTCTTTAGGTCCATAGATTTTTTTGCGCCTATTTTTGAGGATTATATCACAAATTTGTTTTTGGCGATCGCTAGTTTCGATTAAATCCCAAGAATGGATGGTTGTTTGTCCATTTCGCACGTCGGAAAACAGAAAAAAATCATTGAGTTCATCATTTTTTTGAAAGCGACCTCGCGCTGGGGGAATATGGTTGCCAAATAAAACCTGGGGCGAAAACTTTTTTTTGATGACGGCTTCCTGAGAGACCCCTTCCACAAAATTAAACAGTTGGGGATGTTGATTTAAGGGTTGGGGAAATTGGAAGTTTTGACCTTGATTAATATCTCGACGTATTCCCACAATAAAAACGCGATCGCGGTCTTGCGGTAAGCCAAAATCTGAGGCATTAAGTACCTGCCATTTTAGATGGTAATTGGCGGCGGATAATGACTCCAGAATACTCTCAAACTGTGGGCGGTGTCTGGGGTCGGTTAAACCCTTGACATTTTCGAGGATAAAAGCTAGGGGTTGATTAATTTTAATAACTCGAATAGTATCTAACCATAACTGACCTCTTGGGTCATCTAACCCCCGCAGTTTTCCCGCAATTGACCACGGTTGACAAGGAACTCCCCCCGTGATTAAATCGACAGTAAAGGGGAATTTATGAAGCGATCGCATATCTCCTAGGTTGGGTTCATCACGATTAGCATATCTGATAAAATTGTGTTGATATACCTGAATAGAATTCGGTTCTATTTCCGAATATCCCAAACATTGACCGCCCCAATTTTCTAAAGCAATGCGAAAGCCACCAATACCGGAAAACAGGTCAACAAAGGTAAATTTAGGCGGGTTAATTTGAAGATTCAACAACTCTGTTGGCATGAATTTATCCCCAGATTCTAAGTTATGATAATCTAAATAATCAAATAAACTCAGAGGTATACTATGGAAGTTAAAGCCGCCGTTGCTTGGTCAGCCGGAAAACCCCTCAGCCTAGAAACCGTCCACCTGGAAGGTCCAAAAGCTGGGGAAGTGTTAGTGGAAATTAAAGCCACAGGAATTTGTCATACTGATGCTTATACATTATCTGGTGCTGACCCAGAGGGATTATTTCCAGCTATTTTAGGACACGAAGGGGCGGGAATTGTAGTAGAAGTAGGACCAGATGTAAAAAGTCTTAAACCGGGTGATCATGTCATCCCTTTATATACTCCAGAATGTCGTCAGTGCGAGTATTGTCTTAGCATGAAAACCAACCTTTGTCAAGCCATTAGAGGAACCCAAGGAAAGGGATTAATGCCTGATGGTAGTAGCCGTTTTTCCAAAGATGGGAAAATGATTCATCATTATATGGGAACTTCGACTTTTTCTAACTATACGGTTTTGCCAGAAATTGCGGTAGCTAAAATTAGGGAAGATGCACCTTTTGATAAGGTTTGTTATATCGGTTGTGGGGTGACAACGGGTATCGGTGCGGTGATTAATACGGCGAAAGTTGAACCGGGTTCTAAGGTGGTAGTGTTTGGTTTAGGGGGGATTGGATTAAATGTAATTCAAGGGGCGAAAATGGTGGGGTCTGATATGATTGTCGGGGTTGATATTAACCCGCAAAAGCGAGAAATTGCCGAAAAATTTGGGATGACTCATTTTGTGAATCCTCAAGAAATTGAGGGTGATTTGGTGGCTTATTTAGTGGATTTAACTAAGGGTGGCGCTGACTATAGTTTTGAGTGTATTGGTAATGTTAAAGTTATGCGTCAGGCTTTAGAATGCTGTCATAAAGGTTGGGGAGTTAGTGTTATTATCGGGGTAGCATCAGCGGGACAGGAAATTAGTACCCGTCCCTTTCAGTTGGTGACAGGAAGGGTTTGGAAAGGGTCGGCTTTTGGCGGCGCAAGGGGTCGGACTGATGTGCCGAAAATTGTTGATTGGTATATGGAGGGTAAGATTAATATTGATGATTTAATTACTCATGTTTTGCCTTTTGAACAGATTAACGAAGGGTTTGATTTGATGCACCGAGGAGAGTCTATTCGTAGTGTGGTAATGTTTTAATATGAGGCTAAATTAATGACAATTTGGAAATAATCCAAGCCTACGCATCGATCGCATTTCTCTGGTCTATGGGAATGAGTCAACCGTCTCACCCATAGAAAGGCGATCGCCAAAACTGATAATGATTTTACGATTAACTTTACCTTGATATGTTACCCACTGATTTACTCAGCTATCGACAAAATGGAGAAACAATTATCCCCCTGAGATTACCAATTAACCAGGGAAATTTAGCGATCGCCTCCGAAATCATAGAACAATTTACCAACTGCGTCAACCATAGTCAAGGCGAATTAAACCGCCAACTCCAAGACCTAGAAGGAGATCGCCCCAACTATCGCATCAAACGAGGATTAGCCCACTTACTTAGGAGTGGTTTTTGTACTTTTGAAATTATCAGCCCTCTCGACCCCGAAAAGTTACGAGAAAGGGTATTTTCCGCAGCCGCTAAATCGATACCTTCTCCCTATTCTACCGCGCAAACTTTAGAGGAATTATCCCTGAAATTAACCGCCGAATTAAAACGGGAAGTTTTCCCCTCCGAAATTCAAGTAGGACTATATGCAGATCTCCAAGAAAACCGGATTTTGACCCAGTTTGATACTCCCACGCCAGAAGCCTTAATTCACCGTTATAACTTGTCACAAGTACAGGGTATATTTTATCGTGCTAGTGAGATCAAAATCAACGCCTACCGTAACGACCCCGGAGAATATAAACTTTTGTTTCGGTACTTAAAATTATTTCAGTTAATGGCGTATATTGAAGGAGACGCAGACCATGGATTTACGATTACGGTAGACGGACCCACCAGCTTATTTAAAGCTAGTACACGCTATGGGTTAGCCTTAGCGAAAATGATACCAGCTTTACTCCATGTCACCAAATGGAGTCTACAGGCTACCCTACAACAGCGAGACCCTTATACGAAGGTAATTAAAACGGGTCGTTACACCCTCAATTCTGACTGTCAATTAGTTAGCCACTATCCCCCAGGTAAACCCTATGATAGCATGATTGAAGAGTCTTTTGCTGACCGTTGGAGTTCCCTAAAAACTGAGTGGCGACTAGAAAGGGAAGTCGATTTGATTCCCATTCCTGGTAGTGTGATGATTCCCGATTTTCGGTTAGTTCATCCTGATGGTAGAATGTTTCTGTTAGAAATAGTTGGTTATTGGCGATCGGAATATTTACGAAAGAAATTCTCTCAAGTGCGGCAGTCTGAATGCGACCACTTAATTTTAGCGATTTCCGAACGTTTAAACTTAGCTAAAGCGGGAGTTAAAATTAGTGAGATTCCGGCGCGAGTCGTTTGGTTTAAGGGCAAATTATCCCCGAAAGCAGTGTTAGAAGTCCTGTAGAGGCGGTTTTATATTTCTGTTTTTATATCATAAAACCGCCTTTAATTATTCCTAATAATCAACCATAAAGGTATTAATATGGCTGGAATTGGTGGGGTTAGATTGAGGTGGCGGTTCTGGATTATTGACAGGAAGATTATTTTGAGGTTTAGGGGAAGGTGGAACTGATAATTGAGTTACATCTTTTTCTAGTTCTCCTAGTTGGTCTTCAATCAATGCGAGTCGTTGTTCGATGATATGGCTCCGACTTTGTAAAACCTCCAATTCTTCGGTTAGGCGCTTTTTTTCAACCGCCAGTAGATATGAATTTCGGTAAAGATTAGCCTGAGACTTCTGACGGGGAATGGCACTAAGTTTAGGTTGGATTTGGCGATGATATTTATATCTCATGGGTCTAAAATTTTGAGTGACAGGTAAGGTCGGACGAGAAGTCACCTTCTCGAACTCCTATTCAAAACCGTGCTTGATACTTTCGCATCACACGGCTCCTGATATGGATACCCTTTTTGTCAATAGGAACAGGGTTACGAACCCCTGCTTTCGTACTTCAACTTTTGGAGTTGTATGCACACGTAGTCTTTAAACTCGCTGCCATTAGGATCCTACTAATTGCAGTATCTATATCCATACCGCGACCTGTGGGCATATCCCAGCCATTACAGATGGGCATTGGCTTCTGGTCGCATCCTTCACCCTCCGAGACTTGCGCTTACACTTATCACTACTGCCTATGAGTAATATTGCTCACTTGTTTATAGGCAGAGTCTTGGAGGGGTTACAACGTTCCGATTATATGGGCATTCCATCGTTAGATTTGTCCTCAGAACCGGGGTACTTTTAAAGGTCTGTGTAGGTAGTCGGACGAACCCCCTACTTTTCCCCTTGCCCTTTTGAGCGCAGCGTGTCAACCTATTTCGCTGCTAGTGTATTACGATGGTTCAAGTCGGACATTCGGTCTTCCTAATCATAGATGGTTGGCAGTGGTCGCGTCTTGGTAGTAGGTTCTACCTCACGCCTTCCGTTCCCCGCTTCTATCCTGGAGTTATGATTTCCAAAACTGGGGGTGGCTATCGCGGTTACTCTCTACTCCCTGATTTCTCAGTTCGTTTATGACCTTGAGTTCCCTGCCTTGCTTAGTTCCCTAAGCGTCGGGACATATAACCAGTTATGAGGATGGTCAGGAGAGGTTTCCTTATATCCAGATTCGGAGCTGGAATCCTCACCGGGTAGTTATTTCGGGCATTTCAGCCCTATTTCATACCCGAACGTCTCGCACTATCCGCTTACACTTGTCACTACTGAGGTATCGACCATACTCTCAGAGCCTAAGAGGGATTACAACGTTCCGTTTATATGGGCATTCCATCTTTAGATTTGTCCTTTCCACCGGGGTACTTTTAAAGGTCTGTGTAGGTGATGTTACAATTACCCTACTTTTTCCCCTAACTCTTTTGAGCGGAGCGTATCAACCTGTTTCGCTACTTAATCCTTACGGCGGTTCAAGTCGGAACATTCAGATTTCCTTAATCATGGATGGTTGGCAGTGGTCGCCTCTGGTAGTAGGTTCTACTTCACGCCTTCCGTTCCCCGCTTCAGTCCTGGGGTTATGATTCCCAAAACTGGGGGTGGCTATCGCCGTTACTCTCAACGCAATTGTTAAGAAATCGTTAAGATTCCCGATTTTGCGTTTTGACCTTGAGTTCCCTGCCTTGTTTTGTATATTTATATACCAAACTTTGGGACATATAAACATTTATGGGGATGCTCAGAGGCGAGCCTCTTATATTCAACCAAGGGGCTGAAGTCGCCATCAGGCGGTTATTTCGGGTGTTTCTACCCTATTTAATGCCTGAACGTCCCGCACTGTATATCGATTATATCAACTTAGTCCGCTGAAAAGCGATCGCCTAAGCGGTTACGTTCCATCAACTCAGTGATCTCAGACCTAGGTAATTCTGGCGGGTGCGGAAACTCCTGGTTTTCCTGAGAATACTCGCAGGCGATCGCCTCGGGGTAGGGTCTAACAGGTTTT
This sequence comes from Arthrospira sp. PCC 9108, assembly GCA_016745315.1. Lineage (GTDB taxonomy): Bacteria > Cyanobacteriota > Cyanobacteriia > Cyanobacteriales > Microcoleaceae > Limnospira > Limnospira platensis. The sequence goes on along the minus strand of CP066886.1, from coordinate 5,336,882 downwards.
GGTTTCCTAGGTCTAATAGTATTGGGTACATCAAACCCCTGAGCCGGTGGAGTTTGATTAACAGAAACTGGGGGAAGTTCCACAGTCGGACGGGGAACCTTCACAACTTGAGTATCAATAACAGGTTCTGGGTCAGCCACAGTCGCCATTGTGGTATCAATAGCAGGTTCTGGGTCAGCCACAGTCACAGAAGCGACCGTCGAGAAAGTATAAAAAATCCTACCATCATCTGTTACCTCAAACTCAGCCGCAAATTCCAGCGCCTTTTGGTCGAGATAAGCCTGAACTTGGGGACCGGGAAGCTGAGTAGCCAAAGCCAGGTCCAAAGGGGTGATCCGTCCTTGATGTTCCCGGATTAAAGCATAAAAAGCCGTATCGAGGCGTTGTTGTAGGCGGCGGGACTGGTAGGAGTAGTATCGCCATAGCATCCAGCCACCGACCCCAGAGGCGATCGCCAATAGCCAAGGAAAAGCCGTCCGCATGAGAAACAGTAAAAAAGCCACCGCCAGCAATAGAGATAAATACTCTCCGCCGCCGGGAGAATGGGGACTTGATTTTGGGGAAATCTGATTTTCGCTCATTCAAATAATGATTAAAGTTATGTTACATTTTTTATGAGAGGAGAGAACACTGGGTCTGCTATCCTCAGCACTTGGTGAAATTTCAGCATCTGCGTTCAGGCCTCCTAGGACTGAACCGAGAGGCATTCAACCAATCCCCGATCTTCTCAAGTAGCGAGATATAAATCACCCGTTGGGTTCAAGGTTAGCACTGCCATATAATTGACAGAGACCTTTAACCAAACTAAACGGGAAAGTCTGGCTAGTCTGGTGTATTGACCCATATGAGCGTTAGAGTTCAGACCTAACAACCAAGGCAGCAATTAATATTTTAGGAATCCTAGCTTCATGTTCTCAAAGGAAATCACCGAATCAAAAACCTACAAGTGGTTTGACGAAAGGCTAGATGTCCAAGCGATATCCGACGACATCACTAGCAAATACGTCCCTCCCCACGTAAATATCTTCTACTGTCTGGGTGGGATCACCCTAGTTTGCTTCTTAATCCAGTTTGCTACTGGGTTTGCGATGACCTTCTATTATAAGCCGACCGTCGCCGAAGCATTTACCTCTGTTCAGTACATCATGACAGAAGTAAGTTTCGGTTGGCTGATTCGCTCTATCCATCGCTGGTCTGCCAGTATGATGGTATTAATGATGATCCTGCACGTTTTCCGGGTTTACCTAACTGGCGGTTTCAAAAAGCCACGGGAACTCACCTGGGTAACAGGGGTAGTTATGGCAGTGATCACAGTTTCCTTTGGCGTAACTGGATATTCTCTTCCCTGGGATCAAATCGGCTATTGGGCGGTTAAAATTGTATCTGGAGTTCCCGAAGCTATCCCCATTGTAGGTTCAACTATTGTTGAATTGATGCGCGGTGGTGCTGCGGTAGGACAACCCACTCTCAGCCGTTTCTACAGCCTGCATACCTTCGTTTTACCCTGGTTGATTGCAGTATTCATGTTGCTGCACTTCCTGATGATCCGTAAACAAGGTATTTCAGGCCCCCTCTAAACTCTGCCTAAATCTTAAACCATCAGATGGGAGTAGCTTTTGCTACCCCGATGGTGGCAGAGCCGAATCATAATACTAAGGAGAGCGATCGCACCATGTCAATCATGAAAAAGCCGGATCTTAGTGATCCAGTCTTGAGAGCAAAAATTGCTAAAGGTATGGGCCATAACTACTATGGTGAACCAGCTTGGCCCAATGACTTGCTGTATATTTTCCCGGTGGTTATCGTGGGAACCTTTGCCCTAATCGTTGGTTTGGCAGTCCTTGACCCTGCTATGGTAGGAGAACCTGCCGATCCGTTTGCGACTCCCCTGGAAATTCTGCCAGAGTGGTACTTCTGGCCGGTGTTCCAAATTCTGCGGGTAGTCCCGAACAAATTGTTAGGGGTGTTAATGATGTCTTCCATTCCGGTAGGTCTATTGGTGGTTCCTTTCATTGAAAATGTCAATAAGTTTCAGAACCCCTTCCGCCGTCCTGTCGCTACAGCAATATTCCTATTTGGAACTTTTGTTACCCTCTGGCTAGGTATTGGCGCAACCTTCCCCATTGACAAGTCTTTCACTTTGGGCTTGTTCTAGTATAATGACACCAGAAATCGGGTTTCTTAGGCAATTGAGGCGAAGGTGTCCAATATTGTCTGGGAAGCTCGGTTTAGTTTTGATGAGGTTCAGAGTTATCGGGAGGGAAAGGTTATCGCTGAAGGGTCAAAAAAAATAACAGGTGCGATCGCCATTAGTATAATCTGGCTAATAGGAGCCATTAGCGATCGCCTTTGGTTTATCTTTGATCGGTCTGTACCCGCCTGGGACCCCGCCTATTACCTAACAGGAAGCCTGATCTATCGCCGCGCCTTCGAGGACCCCCAATGGTTTTCTGGTCAATGGTGGGATTATATCTGGAACCTGTCAGCCAAAATCCCCCCCCTAGTATATATTCTCACCATTCCCTTTCAAAATATATGGGATCCTAGTCCAGACACTGCCAACCTAGTGCATCTGCTTTTTAGTGCCATATTACTAGGGTCTGTGTACGGTATCGGATGCCAACTTTTTAACCGCCAAGTAGCTTTATGGGCGGCGGGTTTATGCTTATTACTCCCGGCATTATATTTATATCGTTTTGAATATCTCCTAGATTATCCCGTCACGGCCAGTGTCGCCTTCTGTTTTTTCCTGCTGACTATGTGGCGCAAATGTGAACAACCGCGTTATCAGTGGTTATGGGCGATCGCCGTAGGAATATCCGTAGGACTGGCATTTTTAGTCAAACAAACCACCGCCCTATTTTTGTTTGTTCCCCTGTTGTGGGTAACGGTGGGAACCCTAAAAAGACGGGACTGGGGAAGGTTTTTTCAAATGGCGATCGCTGGCTTGCTGTCTGTGTTAGTCTTCGGTCCGTGGCTGTCAAATACCTGGCTGTTAATGATCACATCAGTACAACGGGCCACTATATACGCCGCGCGCGCCGAAGGAGATCCTCCCTTAACCGACCCCGAAGCCTGGACCTACTATCTAAGTCTCCTCCCGGACCATGTGTCCTGGCCGTTATTATTAGTTCCCATTGTCGGTTTTTTACTTTACCTAATTCGGTGGCGCAGCCTTCCCCCAGACACCCCGAAATCTAGTTTCGCCTGGTTAGGAGTCTTTCTCATTGGGGGATATTTACTCTGTTCTCTCAACCCCAATAAAGACTTTCGCTACAATTTCGCCCTATTACCCATGCTCTCAATTGTATTAGCTTGGGGACTCACCCTCTGGCCGAAATGGTGGGGGGTGAGAGTGCGTTGGGGAACTTTAGCCCTAGCTGTGTTGTTAATGATCTTAACTCTGTGGCCCGTGGGTGGAGTTCCCGGTCAACAATTCCGCAGCTTGCTAAGTCCCGGAAATACCCGCCACGCCGAAATAGGCGTTAACTGGCCTCACCCAGAAATTATATCAACCATTTTGGCAGCCGAACCCTACCTACAGAATACCATCGGGGTTTTGCCTTCCACGGAAAATATCAATCAGCATAATATCGACTACTATGGCGCAATTAAAGATTTTCAGGTCTACGGTCGCCAGGTGGGTATTGCTTATGACGAAGTTTCTCAAGATGCTGGTTCCCTTTGTTGGTTTATCACCAAAACGGGAGATCAGGGTTCTGTCGATCGCATTAAAGAAGCCCAAGCCTTGATGGTAACGGCGATCGCCCAAGGTCCTCAATTCCCAGTTTATCGTAATTGGCTCCTACCAGATGGTAGCACTTTAAACCTCCATCGTTGCACCCCCTCACCCGTGGAAGTTTCCCCCCGCGCCGATATTTCTGAGGTCGTGAATTTAGAGGCGGTAATTGTTCCTGAAAGCACCCCCCCAGGGACTCCCATTCCCATTACCTACATTTGGTCAGGTCCCCCACAACAGCTTGAGTCGGGTTTGGTGTTATTAACTTGGACTGGATCAGATGATGACAATAATACCCAATGGTTCCACGATCGCGCCATAGGTTCAGGACGGCTAGAATTACCAGAAGACACAGCCACAGGGTTCGAGGTGGTTGAACGCATGGCTATGCTGCCGCCACCGGATGCTACACCGGGCAATTATACCCTGCAAGCCACCTATTTAAGCCGAGAAACCGGGGAAACCTATGCGATCGCCTCCCCCCCCATTACCCTCACCATTGACCCTAATGCAGCCCCCTCACCCGCCCCAGAATTGGATTTAATTACCCAACTTCAACAACTCGCCCTAAAACTTCCCCAGGGTATACAGGGACTGGAGGTAATTTTTAATGAAATTCGTCGCATTAACCAATATGATCCTGTCCAGGACTATACCAAACAGGCCCAAAAAACCCTAGCCTATAGGTTAAACCAAGAACCGGATAATTTAAACCTAGCATATAGCCTAGCTTTAGCTTCCGTGTTAGAACAGGATGTAAATGGAGCGATCGCTGCTTTAGAAACAGTCACCAAACTCGATCCTAATAACCCCTTCGCCCATGGTTATCTCGCCTTTGTACACCTATATAATTTTAACGCTAGAGCTGCCGAAATTGCCCTAAAACCTGCCTTAGAGTTAAGCCCTGAACAACCAGAGTTTTTAGTATTACGGGGGGTTTCTGCCCTGTTACAAGGGCGCTTTATGCAAGCCAAACAGGACTTACAAGCATTAAGTTTAATTAATAATTGATAATTAATAATTATTAATTGTAGGGGCGCGCCTCCGCTGTCAATTCTCCATCCCCACAACCATCTTAATAAACCCGCCCCACCTGCTGTCAATTCTCCATTCCCACGACGATATTAATAAACCCGCCCCACCGTTTCGACTGAGAAACCGGGTTTCTTGACCACCATATGGGTGGTGCGTCAGATGAACAAAATTTGCCGTTGACCCGATAGGTTATCCCTCTGACGCACCCTACGATATGTGTAATAATTAGTAATTGATAATTACTTACTATTTGAATTGGCTGTAGCGCACTAGACAAAAACTAAAGGTTTATCCTTTAAGGGGCTAAAGGCTTCAGCGTCGAAGCGGTAGAGGGTGGCGGGTCGTCCTGCGCCGCGAGAGGTTTTGATACCTGTGTCAGACAGAAAGCCTAGCTTGAGTAAACGGGCGCGAAAATTGGAATAGTCCGAGAAACCCTCACCTAAAACTGTTAGATAAAATTGGTATAATTCCCCTAGGGTAAAGAGTTCTGGCAGTACATCAAAAGCTACTGGACTGTATTCTAACTTATTACGCAGGCGACGATATCCATATTCTAAAATCTGATTATGGTCAAATGCTAGAGATGGTACTTCTTCTATGGGATACCAAGCTACCCCGGTTGATTGATTAGGAATTAGTTGGGCTTCCTCAAATCTAACTAGGGCAAAATAACTCACAGATAGGTAACGAACATTATAACTCCCTGCACTTTCTCGCGGATCGCGATGGGGTCCGCCAAAACTATAAAGCTGTTCTAAATAAAGGTTTTCTACCTTGATTTTTTCATCTAAAATCCGATAAGCTGCATCTTCTAAAGATTCCCCTTGACGCACTAAGGTCCCCGGAAGACTCCAACGATCGCAAAAAGGTTGCTGTTGTCGCATTACCAATAATACCAACAGGCGATGAGCAGCGGTATCAATGGAAAAAATAATATTATCCACTCCTACCTTAAAGTCAGCGAGGGGGTGGCTAGTCGATGGTTGTGGGGGATTTCCTGCCATATTCAGGACTGCTGGCCAGAACTAGATTGATATAAATTATTGCGGGCGATATAATCAGCCACCGCCGCCGGAATGGGATGGGGATCACCTGCTTGGCGAAAATCAGTGGAGGAAACAGGTAAACCCTGCCAATTGGCGATCGCCACTTTTCCCCCTAACTCCCGCAGTTTCGCCAAATCGGAGTCTTCAATGTCGTAGCCTGGTCGGGGAACCACTAATAAGTTAACCTCACCCAACAGATCATTAATTTTATACCAACGGGGTATCTGTGATACCAAATCTGAGCCGATAACTAGGGTAAAGTGATCATTAAGCCAAGATTTCCGAGCCTGGTGGACGGTTTCAATGGTGCGACGACTGCTAAGTTCTGGTTTGAGCAAAATATTATTTCGGGGTGGATAAATTGAGTTAATCAACACCTCTAGCATGGCTTGTCGATGGTCCAGGGAAGCCCCATGAGACTTAAAAGGGTTATCAGCAGCCCAGACTAAAACGCGATCGAATTTCTGAGCTAGTTGAGTTAGAATAGACTGGTGGCCTTCTGTGGGAGGATCGGCGCTGGTTCCAAACAAGGCAATTCTGCTCATCGATTAATGCTCATCACTGGGTTTATTATCCCTATATACGGGGAAACTCGCAACAATAATCATCATCCTTCCGTAACCAGAACAGTCAGTATTGTAGTCCAAAATAACAATTCACAAAATACCCCTTATGGCTAAAGAATTGGCGATTGAAACCCGGGGACTAACCAAACAATTTGACCGCCATATAGCAGTTCATGACCTTGACCTACAGGTGGCGGCGGGGGAAGTTTACGGATTGATTGGCCCTAATGGGGCGGGAAAAACTACCCTACTGCGGATGCTGGCGACTGCAGAAGAACCCTCAACCGGAGAGATTTATATTCACGGAGAAAGGCTATTACGCGATCGCACTAATCCCACTTTAAAGCAGTATATTGGCTATCTCCCTGATGATTTTCCCCTCTATGATGATCTGACAGTTGAGGATTATCTCGACTATTTCGCTGGATTATATTATCTCCGAGAACCTAAGCGATCGCAACGGATTTATGAAGTTTTAGAATTAGTGGATCTTACCCATAAACGCCATAGCCTAATTGCTACCCTGTCTCGGGGGATGAAACAAAGGTTAAGTTTAGGGCGGACAGTAATTCATCAACCCCTCTTGCTGTTGCTTGATGAACCCGTTTCCGGGTTAGACCCCATCGCCCGCCAACAGTTTCGCGACATCATTAAAACCCTCCGAGAAGCCGGAATGACAATTCTCATTTCTTCCCATGTTCTCAGCGATTTAGAGGATTTTTGTACATCTATCGGTATTATGGAACTTGGCTATTTAGTCGAGAGTACATCTTTAGCCGAACTCTATCAGCGCCTGAGTAATCAACAAATTTTCATTTCCACTCTCGGACCTGTTAATCCCTTAGTTACACATTTAAAAAATTGTGCCAATATAGAAGAGTGGGAAGTAATTCCCGAAACTCAACAGATACGGGTGCAGTTTACCGGTGATTTAGAAACACAGGTCCTTTTATTGCGATCGCTCATAGATGCAGGTTTACCTATTACCCAATTTTATCCCACCCAGGAGAATTTAGAATCAATTTTCTTGAAATTGGGACATAAACAGGCATCTTAAAACCGCTCACAATTAACCAACTATTCTTGACTTCAGGTAATGATTATGATACCTAATTTGATGGCATCTGTAGCTAACTGGAATCCCCAGTTAATTCGAGAATTAAAAGGCAGACTCAAACCTCGCAACATTACCTTAGTTAGTAGTGTTTCTCTCCTCAGCCAAGCACTGCTGATCTTCTTCTTTTATGCTCAATTACCCACCGAAAAAAGTCCCTATGGTCGATATGTCCTAGACTCTAAACAGTTACCCATAGTCATTGAATGGCAAACCTGGTGGAATGATATATTTATGACCCTGAATTGGATTTTACCCATGGCTTTAATGTTGGGTGGCGTGTATATGCTCATTCAAGATTTGGCCCTAGAGGAAAAGCGCGGCACCCTCAATTTTATCCGCCTCAGTCCTCAACCAGGTCGGGATATTTTAGCCGGAAAGCTAATGGGTGTTCCCATTTTACTATACCTAGGATTAGCTTTAGCTTTACCATTGCAGATTGTCGTGGCTATTAACGCACAAATACCCATGGGATTACTGTTATTACAATACGGGGTATTTGCTATTGTCGCCATGAGTTTATTTAGCCTATCTCTGCTATTACCTTTAGTAGGATTTGCCGCCGGGTGGCTAGGAGCATTAATCGCTGTATTTATAGTCTTTCCCAGCTTACAATTTTTTCAATTAATCTTTGGTGTAGCCCGATTAGCAAACGATAACCCAAATGCTTGGCAAGATTTTAATAATCGCTGGGATTTATGGATTAAATGGTTTAATATTCCGGTTAGCTATAATATAGCTGCCTGGTATGGGTTTATGAGCCTAAGTTTAGTGATTTTAATGGTGGGAACTTGGCAAGTTTTAAACCGCCGATTCAGTGACCCCGCCACCACATTACTTAGCAAAAAACAGAGTTATTTAGCAGTATTTAGCCTCAACATATTTTTACTGGGTTTTGTCACTCCTATCCGGTCTACCTCATGGCAGGACTTAGGAACATTTTTCCTATATGGGGTAATTCCCTGGTGCTTATTGTTGGCGATCGCCGCCTTATCTCCTCAGCGTCAACCCTTGCAAGATTGGGCGCGTTATCGTCGAGAGTCTACCCGTAATCACCTCAAAAATCGCCAACTATTCCAGGATTTACTATGGGCAGAAAAAAGCCCCAATATGTTAGCAATATTAGCTAATATCATGATCACAATTGTCCTGTGGACTCCCTGGATTTTGACCGCCAAATTTCAATTAAATTCTTACCAATATCATCAAAATTTGAAGGTGATTTTGAGCTTGGTTCTCCTGGGTGGTTTAATTCTAATTTGTGCAACTGTAGCGCAGTTAATTCTACTCAATAAAATCATCAAACCGCAACTTTGGGCGGGAGGAATTATTCTCGCTATCCTGGTATTTCCTTTCATTTCCATAGTGCTTATGGCAATAGAACCCCACCAATATCCCCTGCCATTTTTGCTGTCTTTTATGCCTTGGGCTACTTTAGAATCAGCACAATTTATCGACTTTTTCCTGGCTATAGCTATCCAATGGACTGGCTTATTCTTACTGAATGTAAAGCTACATAAAAACTTGCTCAAAGCCGGAGAATCTCAATCTAAAGCCTTGCTAACTAACAGGTAGATTGACCTAGAGTTTTTCTAACTCAGATTTTCTAACTCAGGGTGATTGATAGCGATCGCCCTGTATTTATCTAATCGCCAAACGGTGTTATGGGATACAATTGTCATAATTTGTGGCTGTCATAATGGTGGATTACACACCCGACAGTAGACCTAGACCCTCCCCTGGGAGTCCACAATTCCTGAAATATGAAACCTAGAATTATCGTTTGCAATTTAGGACGCACTGGCTACAAAATTTTTTGTCTGTTGAGACAACAAGGAGCTATTGTTGTAGGGGTGAATGAGCAACCCGTCAAAGGTGAAGGATCAGATGTAGTTGTCGGTAGTTTTCGCGCCGCCTCTACCCTGTTAGCCGCTGGTATTCAAAGCGCCCATGCCCTCGTACTGGCTGGTAATGATGATGCTACCAATCTAGCAATTTTAATGCAAGCGAGGATTCTCAATCCCCAAATCCGAATTATTAGCCGTCTGTTTAATACTAATTTAGGACAAAGCCTCGATCGCATTTTACCAGATCATACTACCATGAGCGTCTCCGCCCTAGCCGCTCCCGTGTTTACCTTTGCCGCTTTGGGAAGTCGTGCTATTGGTCAACTGCGACTATTTAACCAAACCTGGCCAATTCATGAAGAATTTATCGATCCTGAACATCCTTGGGTCGGTAAAAGCCTCCATGACCTATGGTGCGATCGCGATCGAATGCTGATCTATTACATTCCTAATAATAGCCACTTAGATCTAGTTTCAGCAGTTATTGATGGACAAAAACTTGATGTAGGCGATCGCCTAATTATTGCCACTAAACCCAGTATCCGCACCCAGCGTTTCAGCCTCTATCAAAGGGGGATGAAATTCATCAACAGCCTAAAAAAGTTTCAACAGCATGGCAAAAAAGCCCTTTTAATAACCCTGGTGTTAATGCTGACAATTTTCTTGGCTACCCTAACTTATGTAAGCATTAACTTAGATAATTCCCTAGTTGACTCCCTATATTTTTCAGTAGGAATGATTACCGGGGCTGGTGGTAATGAAAAAGTCGCAGAAAATGCCCCTGATAGCATTAAAATCTTCACCGCCATAATGATGCTAGTAGGTGCCGGGGTAATTGGTGTCTGTTACGCCTTACTTAATGACTTTGTACTAGGAACCAGGTTAACTGAATATCTCAACGCTACACGGGTTCCACAACGCAACCATTATATAATCTGTGGTTTGGGTGGCATTGGTGTTCAAATTGCTGAACAACTACACCACAGCGGCTATGAGGTAGTGGTCATTGATCGCGATCCTAACTGTCGCTTTATCAGTACAGTGCGATCGCTTAGAATACCCTTTGTCGAAGGTGATGCTTCCCTGTCGTCTGTCTTAGACAGCGTCAATGTTCGACAAGCAGAAGCCCTCCTCGCCGTCACCAGTGACGACACCGCCAACCTAGAAATAGCCCTCAGCGCCAGGGCTATAGCACCCCACCTGCGGATGATAGTTCGTAACCAAGACCCTCAATTTGGGTTAATGGTTCAGCAGGTATTTGATTTTGAGACCGTTTTGAGTCCCACAGAAATTGCTACGCCCGCCTTTGCGGCAGCGGCGATCGGCGGTAGAATTTTAGGCAATGGCATCACCGCTGATAGTCTTTGGGTCGCCCTAGCTACCCTCATCACCGCTAACCATCCCTTTTGCGGACAAAGGGTGAGAGATGTCGCCACCAGAGTTGATTTTGTCCCCCTGTACATCGAAACCAACAGCCAAACTATACATAGTTGGAAGTTATTAGACTCCCTGCTAAATCCTGGAGATGTTCTTTATTTGACCCTTCCCGCGCACCGTCTCCAACAACTTTGGCATCCTCTATCTATTAACCGTCTCCCCGGGAATTTGAGCCCAACCGAAAAAGCCACCAGCGACAGATAACTTATCCCTGATGTCTGCAATGTTTTCCTGCTAACCGTTTCAGGTTTTCAACTCTACTATAGAATTTGTGACAAAAATCTCTTAGTCCGTTCTTCTTGAGGATTGTTGAAAAACTCCTCTGGAGTCCCTTCTTCCACCAACAGACCATCTGACATCAAAACAACGCGATCGGCTACTTCTCGCGCAAATCCTACCTCATGGGTGACACAAACCATCGTCATCCCCTCACTAGCCAAAGTCCGCATCGCATCCAATACTTCCCGCACCATTTCCGGGTCGAGGGCGGACGTAGGTTCATCAAATAACATAATTTTCGGTTGCATAGCTAGGGCGCGGGCGATCGCCACCCGTTGCTGCTGACCCCCAGAAAGCTGACCCGGATACTTTTTCGCCTGTTCCAGAATACCAACCCTTTCCAAAAGTTGCATAGCCACCTCCTCAGCCTTAGCTTTCGGCCATCGCCTCACCCAGATCGGTGCTAGGGTGACATTTTGCAGGATGGTTAAATGGGGGAATAGGTTAAACTGCTGGAACACCATTCCCACTTCCCGACGAATTTCCTCAATATTTTTCAAATCATGGGAAAGCGTGATCCCGTCAATAACAATACTCCCTTCCTGAAATTCCTCCAAAGCGTTAAATGTCCGAATAAACGTAGATTTTCCCGAACCACTCGGACCCATGATCACCACCACCTCACCCCGTCTCACCGTTAGGCTGACACCTCGGAGAACATGGAAGTTATTACCATACCACTTATGGACATCCTGAGCGATAATGACAGCATCAGAAACGGGTGTTTGCGAGTCTTGGGGCGGACCGGCTTGTGTCTGTGTCATTTTAGGTACAATTCAAGTCATATTAAATTTTACCGTCGATTATACCTGAAATCTGCCCGGACTGCCCGACACAGATTTTTTCGTTTTTACTTGCGATCGCCCCCTTTATATCGCTAAGATAGAGTGTTTGGGTTAAAAAAGTTATGAGGAACCATTATGTCAAAGCGAACTCAAGTCGTTCTCACTAAGGATGTTAGCAAATTAGGACGGGAAGGCGATTTAGTAGAAGTAGCCCCCGGTTATGCGCGCAACTATTTGCTACCCTATAGTTTCGCAGTCCGCGCCACTCCCGGTATTCTCAGACAGGTCGAACGCCGCCGGGAAGAAGAACGTCAACGGTTGATTGAACTTAAACAACAAGCCCAATCCCGCAAAACCGCCCTGGAAACCATCGGTCGGTTTACCATTGCTAAACAAGTCGGCGAAAATGAGGCTATCTTTGGAACCGTCACCACCAGCGAACTAGCCGAAGCCATTCAGAAGGCTACAGGTCAAGAAGTAGATCGCCGTGGTATCACCTTACCTGATATTAACAAAATTGGTTTCTATAAGGCTGAGATCAAACTCCATCCTGAAGTTACCGCCACCGTGGAAATCCATGTAGTTGCTGAGTAGCTATCTGCTACCATAGAACTATCCTGGGGCGCAAGCCAGACGCGCCCCCGCTTCCGCTAATTAATAACTGTTAAACAGCCACTATCTACTATCTACCGTCTACAATATCCTAATTATGGCTGAGAGTCTGCCGATATCGCCGTTAAGCAACGATCGCAACCCTCCCCAAAATATTGAGGCGGAGGAAGCCATTTTAGGTGGCATACTTCTTGACCCGGAAGCTATTAGTCGCGTCGCCGACATCCTCAAACCAGAACATTTTGCCATTAGCGCCCATCAAAGTATTTATCGGGCTACCCTAACCCTTCATTTACAGGGAAAACCCACAGATTTAATGACCGTTACTACCTGGTTAGCAGATCATAATCAATTAGATGCTGCTGGCGGTCAGATGAAGTTAGCCGAATTAGTCGATCGCACTATTTCCGCTGTTAATATTGACCAGTATTCTTTATTGGTCATAGATAAGTTTTTGCGCCGTCAGTTAATCCAAGCTGGTCAGGAAGTCGCCCAGTTAGGCTATCAGACTAACATGGAATTAGAAAAGGTTTTAGACCAAGCCGAACAGCGGATTTTTGGGGTAACACAAATTAAACCAAAACCCGATTTATTGTCAATTTCAGAAACCTTAATTGAGACATTTCAGGGCATTGAAGAACGCTCCGAAGGATTAGCATTACCAGGTATTGAATGCGGTTTTTATGACTTAGATGCCATGACCGGAGGCTTTCAACGGTCGGATTTAATTATTGTAGCTGGTCGTCCCTCTATGGGAAAAACCAGTTTTGCTATTTCGATCGCCCATAGTATTGCTAAAAAACACAATTTACCAATTGCCGTTTTTAGCCTAGAAATGTCTAAGGAACAGTTAGTTCAACGACTGTTATCTAGTGAAGCCAGAATTGAAAGTAATCGACTGCGATCGGGACGCATTAGCCAAGCTGAATGGGAACCCCTCACTCAGGCGATCGGAACCCTATCAGAATTGCCAATTTTTATTGATGATACTCCCAACCTTACAGTTACCGAAATGCGCTCAAAAACCCGCCAGCTACAGTCTAAACAAGGTGGTAACTTAGGGTTGGTTTTAATTGATTATTTGCAGTTAATGGAAGGTGCTAACCCTGATAACCGAGTCCAGGAATTATCTCGCATTACGCGATCGCTTAAAGGTTTAGCTAGGGAACTAAATCTGCCAGTAATCACCCTCTCCCAATTAAGTCGAGGCGTTGAATCACGCACCAATAAACGTCCCATGATGTCCGATTTAAGAGAGTCTGGTTGTTTATCAGGGGATAGTTTAGTCACCCTAGTAGATAGTCGTTTACCAGTTCCCATTCGAGAATTAGTTGGCAAATCTGACTTTTCAGTTTTAGCTGTAAATCCAGACACTCAAAAGTTAGAAAAAGCCACAGTTCAGCGAGTTTTTGCCACCGGAGTTAAGCCAACTTTTCATTTAAAAACTCGTTTAGGAGGTACTATACAAGCCACCGCTAATCATCAATTTTTTACCCTCAAAGGTTGGGAACGTTTAGATAAATTGACTACGGGTTGTCAAATCGCTTGTACCGCCGAAACTAATATTTATTGGGATGAAATTTCTGCCATTGAACCCGCTACAGAAACCGATGTATATGATTTAACAGTTCCCGGTTTACATAATTTTGTAGCTAATAATATCATCGTCCACAACTCCATTGAGCAGGATGCCGATATAGTAATTATGCTATATCGAGATGATTACTACAACCCAGATTCACCAGATCGCGGTCTAACCGAAATTATTATCACCAAACACCGCAACGGACCCACAGGAACTATCAAGCTACTTTTTGACCCTCAATATACAACCTTCCGTAATCTCGCCAGAGGCAGATAATTCTTACTTTTAATTATTCCCTGTTATCCATTATCCATTATCCATTATCCTGTAGGGGCGGGTTCCACTGTCAATGAAATATCCCACCAGTAAGATTACTAAACCCGCCCCACCCCACCTGGTTAATAATTAATAATTAATAATTAATTATTAATTCGCGGGTGATTGAGGGCGGGTTGATTAATATGGTCGGTGGGTAATCTAATTAACTGTTGAACCCGCCCCTACAACGTGATCAATTATCAATTATCAATTAATTCGCGGGTGATTGAGGGCGGGTTGATTAATATGGTCGGTGGGTAATCTAATTAACTGTTGAACCCGCCCCTACAACGTGATCAATTATCAATTATCAATTAATTCGCGGGTGATTGAGGGCGGGTTGATTAATATGGTCGGTGGGTAATCTAATTAACTGTTAAACCCGCCCCTACAACGTGATCAATCAATAATGAACAATTGTTAATTATTCATTATTCATTATTCATTATCCTATGGTGTGGATTTTGATAAAATTGGTTCCCTTAGCCTTCCCAGAAGGGATACCACCAATAATCAAAATTTTGTCTCCGGGGGAAGCCATTTGGCGCACTAATAGATAAGTTTGGGCTTGATTTATCAGTTCCTCAAAGGATTCTACCTCCTGTTCCAGCAGCAGAGGTTTCACACCCCAAACCAGGTTTAAACGATGGTAAACCTTGGGATTAGGAGTTAAGGCAACCACAGGCGCTTTCGGGCGTTCAGCCGCCGCTAATTGCCCAGTATAACCACTACAGGTGTAGGCAATAATACAATGTAGATCGATAATTTTATCAATGGTATTTATCGCTTCACTGATAGCATGGGTCTCATCATTGAACGCGGGTGGGTAGTTGATGAAATTGATTTCCGGTTCCACGTCCTCTGCAATTTTCGCTAACATTTCCACAGCCCGAATCGGATATTTACCAACTGCTGATTCCCCTGATAACATCACCGCATCAGTTCCATCAATAATTGCATTAGCTACATCGGAGGCTTCAGCCCTTGTCGGACGGGGATTATTGATCATACTGTCCAGCATTTGAGTAGCTGTAATTACTGGAATCCCTTTTTGATTGCAAAGGCGAATAATTTGTTTTTGCAGTAGTGGGACTCTTTCGGGACTCATTTCGACCCCCAGATCACCCCGGGCTACCATTAAACCATTACACTCGGAAATAATCTCCTCTAAATTAGCGATCGCTTGAGGTTTTTCGATTTTGGCCATCACCGATATTTGTGACGCATTTTTGGACGCTAAAAAGTCTTTAAGAACTCGCACATCTTCTGCGTTCCGCACAAAGCTAAGAGACACCCAATCAACACCTAGAGAAATCCCAAATTCCAAATCTTGCTGATCTTTTTCAGTTAAAGACGGTAAACGTAGAGTTAAACTGGGAAGGTTAACCCCTTTACGGCTTTTCAGAGTCCCCCCTTCAAGGATTTTACATTTAACTTGATTACCGGAAATTTCCTCAACCTTCAATTCCAATAATCCATCATCTAGCAGAACCTGGGCACCGATTTCTGCTTCTTCTCCCAGGTGCAGATAGTCGATCGCAATCGTATTAGGTTTACTCTTGTATTCGTCAATAGGAACCAGGGTAATATATTCTCCCGCTATCAATTGTATACCACCATCAGGAAGCTGTCCTACCCTAATTTTCGGACCCTGTAGGTCTTGTAATAGCGTGATAGACGTTTTTAACTCCTGTGAAATTTCTTTCAGTAGGGCGACCGTTTTCGTGTGTTGTTCATGGCTACCATGGGAGAAGTTGAGGCGTACTACATTCATCCCCGCTTTAATCATTTGATAAAGAACTTCAGGAGAATTACTAGCTGGACCAATGGTAGCTACAATTTTGGTTCGACGGTTTAAAGGTTTCATAAGCCCTTGAGTAAGTAATTAGGTTAAGTGTATGGATTGATCAATGTGGGAGAGTTATAGGCGATCGCTGATTGATAGATACATCCGAGCCTCTCATGGATTTAGATCAGTTTGCCACCTATATTATAAAAGTATATTGGCAATTTGATAACTCTCCAACCCCACCTATAATCTATTCTTAACCTAATGTTAAATAACCGGAAATTTTGACGATTGACGCAACCATAACACTTAGCCTCCTAGGAAAGCAGCTTTCCGAGTATCAAATAATTTGACAATTCCCTCAGTCACCGTTTTTTTAATTTGTGGATCACATCCAGCCAAAAATTCCTCCGATGATATTTTATTTTGAAAAAACTTTTGGGCGCGGTTGCGTTGATTTTGGATTTCCGCAAATCCCATCTGCTTAACCATATATGTTGTCAAAGGTGAATTTTTTATATCATAGTAAGAATGCTGAGTTCTCCCCTTTTCCAGTATAACAAGCACCGTAGATTCTAATTCATCTTGGGGTTGATAATTATTTTCTAGGTCTGGCAGAAAATTTACCAAAGAAACCGTCACAAAATTTTCGGAAGGCATTTCTCCCATTAAAGTAGAAACTGGAATGACGCGACCAAATCGCAGGGATAGTGCTTCTAAAAAGGCAATAGTAAATAATTTACTACCTAGATATAATCGACCCACGGCAATATTTCTTCTCGCCCTTGATACCAATTGTTCATAAATGCTATCTTCTGGATACCCTCGGAATTGATGAAAAACCACTTCCGGTTTGAGAAAATTCATAAACCCTTCCATTTTTTGCAGGGCTGTTCTATATTGACCAATAGTGTAAGCACTAGGATTATTTAGATGATGATTGGTTTCAGGAATTAGGTTCCAGGTATTATCTAAAAATCTGGCTGAACTAGGATCGGCGAAACTCCGGACATCACGATTAGCCATACGAATCGAACGCTTGACGGTTTCGATCAGATCCGCATCCGTTAATTTCAGGTTGAATTTGTCAACGATCGCCTGTAATCTTTGATATAAAACATCGCTATTATTTAATCCGGTTGGGGTGGGAGTTCGGAACGGAATTGTGGCTTCTATACAGGCGACAATCTGCACTAACAACTCTTGACTCAGAAAAGGTTGTAATACTTTCGCCGCCACTAAAGCACTTAAAAACTCATTTTGCCCTTCTAAAGGCAACAGCATTTTACCCGGAGACATATCAAAAACTATCCGCACCATTTCAAAGGTGGGGTCTTCAGGAATATCCACCGCTTCACGAATCCAAAGATGTTCTCCTACTTGGCGAATGAAGGGAACTAAATAATAGGTAAGATTAAAGTTAACGCTTTGGTCAACCTGTACATAAACCACATCATGGAATAAGGCGGCTAATACCTCAATCGCATCTTCCGACCCCCCCACCTCAAAAATATGATCTGGAGTATGAAAATACCGCCAAGGTCCTGTCATGGTTTGGACAATTAATTCCGAAATGTTGACCAGTTTTTTCGCATCTAGATCAATACCAAGCTGATTCATTGCCCAGATTAACCTTTGAAGGCACTGTTCATTATAATCCTGTTGTATATCCATCCGACCCACTAAAATGAGACTCACCTCTATTATAAATATATTTATCCTCAGAGTCGGGGTGATTATCTATAATCTTGTTCAGTTAGATCACCAGCCCACATTCTCTATTTTGCTGTGCTATCATCGGAAATGAGGATATTTGTTTCCGTGGCGATCACTCCCTTGGGTTCTAGGGGTAAGGCAAACTGAGGGTTTCCACCTACAGATGGTTATACTCCCCAGTTACCACTACTTCGCCTGCTAACACCAGTTGTCTGATTTTACTCCAACCCGGCAGTACCTCCCAATTTTAAAGAAGATAATAGCAGAATCAACGATATTAATAACATCAAAGTTGAGATCGCATTAATCGCAGGCGTAACCGATAGTTTAATCATACCATAAACAAACAATGGTAAAGTGGTAGCACCTACCCCACTGGTGAAAAATGATACCACAAAATCATCTAATGATAAGGTAAATGCTAATAAACCGGCGCTGAAAATACCCGGCCAAATCAACGGAAAAGTCACCCGCTGAAACACTCGCCATTCATTCGCGCCTAAATCTAATGCGGCTTCTTCTAATCTGGGGTCAAGGTCTGCTACTCTCGCCCTCACCACAATCGTGACAAAGGAAATACTAAAGGTGATATGACCAATAATTACCGTTGGTAAACCCAGACTTATTCTCATCCCCGTTAGGTTTTCTACTAGCCTAAAAATTAGGGTCATAAATACCAACAAGGAAATCCCCAAGGTGATTTCGGGAATGACCATTGGTAAAAATAGCAAACTTTCTAAAAGCTGATAACCGGGAAATTTATAGCGTTCTAATCCTAAAGCGATCGCTGTTCCTAAAATCGTGGCGATCGCACTGGAAATAGTAGCCACTATCAGACTATTATATAAGGCTGACCAAACTCCCGTCGTCGATAGATCCGCCGTCTGTGCTGGAATGCTTCCCAATAAACTCCTATACCAGTCTAGGGTAAATCCACTCCACACCGCGTTAAAACGGGAAGCATTGAACGAATAAACCACTAAAATGGCGATCGGTAGGTATAGAAACGCAAACCCTAGGGCGACATTTACCCACAGTCCAGTTTTACCCAGGGAACGGATTAGCAAATCAAGTCTGGTCACAGTTGATCGGTTCATATTGTACTCATTATCCTATCCTACTCCTATTGGCAGATATTCTCATCTTCAAATCTCCCTTATCATCCTGATAGCTAACTAATACAACCGCAAATATACTGAGAGTGATACCACTGGCAAAATTAAGTGTTTGAAATCACACACATCCGTTGAATATTCTTTATAATGGGGGCAGGTCAAGCGGAATTATAAGCAATATTGAACATTCTGTTCATTAAAACTAATGACTAAATATTTGCCTAATCGAGCTTCGACTTGATCCACTTTTGTCAGTAGTGGGGGGCTACTCTCCCCACCCACCTGTTGTCAGAAAAGTTGAATTGGGAGAAGGATTTTGATTGTTACCCTGATTGTGCGCGCCTATTTCGCGATCGCTATTCTCACATTTGCCTATTTGTTTACCAAATTTTGGCGCGATCGCACCACCTCTAAAACGCAACTATCTTCATGGCAGGTTCTCATCTTAGCATCACTATTATGGCCGATTGTCTTGCCTATATCTTACTTGGAGCGAAACGTCAACAAACCTAAAATCGTCATGAGTGAATTAAAATCTTATCGATACTTAGGGAATCCCTCCTACAATCAATATCTGGGATACAGCGATCGTCGCGCTTCCTAAATCTTCGCCTTCCCAAAAACCGTCATCTTTGTGGGTGCATTACTGACGGTTTTCAGCCATTTGGAAATAAACCCAAACAGGAATTATCACTAACATCATTAACAGTATAGACAAAGCCGAACCCAAAGGCCAATGACGAGCTTGCAGAAATTGATTCTGGATTAAATTACCAATCATCACCGTTTTCGACCCTCCCAAAATATCCGGCGTTATAAATGCTCCCAAAGCCGGAATGAATACTAAAATAGAACCCGCAATAATTCCCCGTCTGGTTAACGGTAATAAAACCCTCCAGACTGTGCGAATATCGTTGGCTCCTAAATCTTGCGCCGCTTCAATTAAGGAAAAGTCGAATCGCTCCCAGGTTACATATAACGGTAAAATCATGAACGGTAGATAGCCGTAGATTAAACCAACTAGGACAGCAAACGGGGTAAATAATAGGTTGAGAGGTTCATCAATTAAATGCAGGTTTTGTAGTAGGGTATTCACCACCCCCTGGTCTCGTAAAATAATCATCCAAGCATAAGTTCTTACTAAGAAATTAGTCCAAAATGGAATGATTACCAGCATTAACAATAAATTCCGCCAACCACGAGGACGGGTCGCTATGAAAAATGCAAACGGATAAGCGATCGCTAAACAAATTATCGTCGTAAATGCCGCTAGCTCTAGCGATCGCATAAACACTCTCAAATATAGGGGATTCAACAGCCGTTGATATTGCCCTACGGTGAAAGACCACACCACCCCCCCATAGGTTCCCCGTTCCAAAAAACTGTAAATCAGCACAATCACCAGCGGTACTACAAAAAATATCACTAACCACACCGTCGCGGGTACGATTAACCATATTCTCTTGTTCACACCGACAGTTTCCCCCAACCGACTTGAAGCCTTCTGTTTACCAAAAATCATACAACTAGGGTAATTATGTTAAGTTTTGTAACGAAAATTAAGAAATGTAAAAAAAATCGACTTTTTTGGGGATGCCCTTGACTTTATCGTTTGCTTGCGGTACTATTTTTATATAATGGAAATATTTACAATTTTTTTAATTTTGCAAATATCCAATTGTAACAAACTACACCCAGTATAGCGCCATTCCCTCCCCCTGTCAACCCCTACTTTACTAACCGGCGCGAAATTTTTGGGAAATTGCCACCCATTCCCCCACCTCCGAACAGGTGTCCGTATTGCAGTCTGATAATTTTCTGGTATAATCATCGCCAATTGGACAAGTACGGCAATGGAGTTACGTCCTGTTAGCAAATTCACTGAATATTGCTTGACAATACTCAACAATCAGTCTAAGCTAGATAAGTACACAGCAAGCGAGCTAAATGCCGAAATATACATCACCGAGTGAAACGGCTCAATACTTTGGTGTATGCTTACATACTTTAAGAAGATGGGAAAAAAACGGCAAAATTCAAGCGATCAGGACACCGTCAGGGCAGAGACGATATGATATTGCCTCCTACACGGGAACATCAAACGAGAGAACGCAACGGGCAATTATCGCTTATGCCCGCGTTTCAAGTCGCGGACAAAAAGCAGACCTTGATCGCCAAGTTGCAAAATTACTCGAACTCTACCCCAACGCCGAGCTCGTCACTGATATCGCCAGTGGTCTTAATTTCCAAAGAAAAGGACTTAGAGCCGTTTTGGAGCGAGTCCGTCAAGGCGATGTCGGATTTATTGTGGTTGCCCACAAAGACAGACTCGCCCGTTTCGGGTTTGACCTCATCTCTTGGTTGTGTGAACAAGATGGTACAAAAATCGTGGTTCTCAACCAAGACGGTTTATCCCCAGAACGAGAATTGGTTGAGGACATCCTTGCCATTGTTCACATCTTCAGTTGCCGACTTGACGGACTCAGAAAGTATAAATCTGCAATCAAAAAAGATCCGGATTTATCCCAGTCCTGAACTGGCAAAAACTTGGAAAAAATGGCTGGATGCTTGTCGTTATTGTTTTAACCAAGCCATCGCTATGCAGCGTCAATTAACAACTCGGATTGGTAAGCTGAAATTGCGAAATCTGGTAATGCAATCAGATTTACCTCAATGGGTGAAAGAAACGCCTTGCCAGATCAGGCAGGTAAAACACCCGTAAATTCTCCACTTAGCGCCAGACTATGGTGCGGATCATATATAAAATTGACCAAGTAGCATACTCAGATAGACCTTGCAAACCCTTAACTTCCCCGAAGCAAATCATACCCTGGTCAAGTCTTTAAGCCACCATAGTGACCAGGAACTCCTGACCCTTTTTCAAAATCATTCAGATCGGGGTCGATACTTTGTCGTGGTTTTCTGTCGCTATGCCCTAATTGTCTATACTCTGATTGGTCACTCTGTCAAATCACCAGTTCAGGCTGAGTATTTATTTGCTTTGACCTGGCGACACATTTTCTATGAAATGCGGGGTCTTAACCTCCGTAATGAAAAAACTGCCGACTCCGAAACAACCCTACAAAACTGGATTATTAACGTTAGTGCTATCTGTATTAACCGCGCTGAACTTCCCCCAGTTGAGTCTATTCATTACTCACTCAAAGATCAGCCACCCCCCCTGTGGTGTTATGTCGGTCAGGCTTTAGATCAAATTGAACCCTTGTTACGGTTAATCATCCTGATGGCCCAGACATTTCACTGGAGTGAAACTCGCATCGCCGCCTACTTACAAGCTGAAGGAGAATCTATTTCTCCCAGTGAGGTGCGGATGTTGTTAGAACGAGGGTATAAAATTTTAGAAACTACTATTCCTGAAGATATTCGCGCTATTTATCTCGGTCAAACTATCACACAATCAACCGATTAAGGTGTTTACATTATGGCGATCGCATTGCGGTAGATGGCTAACCCTAGAGGGAATTTGACAATCATTCTCACAGTTCAACAGACACTTGGCCGCGGTCTGTCCCCTTTTCTCCTTTAGTTGAGAAATACTGTCCCCTGTTCATTAATACTCAGAGACCGAGTATCTAGGTTGATATTACCAGTTGCTTCAAACCGGATTTCTAAAACACCTGGGCTAGTTACTACCGGACGCACAAACAGCAAACCCCCATCTTCCCTTTGATAGGTCAAGTTTAAAGGAACTGTCAGTCGCTCTAAGGTGCTTTCTGACTGCTGACCAACTAGCCTGGGTCTGGTTCCTCCTGATACCTGATATTCAATTACCACATTACTAGAATTGATCAGCTTCAGGGTAACTCTGCCATTAACAGGACTAATCCTAGCACTAGGTAAGGGAAATCGGGGGATAGTATCCTCTGTGGGCTGTGTTGGTTGTAATGTAGCAGCAGGAGCCGTCGGCGTAGGACCAGTGCGATCGGGTTCTGTCGGCCTTCCCGCCGGTTCTTCAATAATTACTGGTTTACCTTGCCGAGTCGGTGGCCCTCCCGCCCAGGCGATCGCGCTTGAGGTCAGCAACACAGAACCACAAACAAATCCCAGCCATTTGATCCCAGTTTTGGGTGCGTCGTTATATTCCACCATAGTATTATTTACCTGAGTTAAGCAGATTACACCAGTTTACCAGAAAATTATTGGGTCTAAAGCCTTGCCATTGGCGGGCCACATTTGGTAAAACTCCATTGGTTTCAGGTTGAACGGAATGGTAGTTTCGGTCGCGCGCTCAGGAGATAGGACTTACCAGGATGCACTAAGAACCTTTCCCGGACAGCCGCGCGTCCTAACAGCATCCGAAAACCCATCACATCCCGATTAGTTAGCGTAAGTTCGATCTGCCATTCATGTCCCCGTAGTTGAGCAGTAGTTACAATCACGATCCTTTCTTCAGAATGTCCCCCAGAATTTCGCACCTCTCGTTGATCTAAAACCTTCGCTGTCGCTGTCACAGTTTCCGTGCTATTCCGCTGCTTTGGGTGCATTTTGAACTCAACCATCCTTTCGTCTTCATCGCCGAAATGGTGAACATCAAAGGCGTGTATGGCAGAGGAACGCGCTCCTGTGTCAATTTTAGCCTTAATTGCACTTACTCCTAAATCAGGAAGAGCCAGCCACTCCCGCCAGCCAATTACATCTCGCTGTTGCTTGTTCAACAATCCTTTCCAGCCTTTTGATATCTCTGTTTTAGCTTTCTCGCAGCGATCGCTTTACTTCTATATCTCCTCAAGCCCGATTTGGCACAAGCTGCCCCTACCCTCCTGACCCGGAAGGCCAAGGGCAAGCTCCGTTTTTCTGTTACTGACAGCCTAATCTACAACCGTCTAATATAATTCTACCACAGCTTCAGCGATCGCTTTACTTCTATATCTCCTCAAGCCCGATTTGGCACAAGCTGCCCCTACCCTCCTGACCCGGAAGGCCAAGGGCAAGCTCCGTTTTTCTGTTACTGACAGCCTAATCTACAACCGTCTAATATAATTCTACCACAGCTTCAGCGATCGCTTTACTTCTATATCTCCTCAAGCCTGATTTGGCACAAGCTGCCCCTACCCTCCTGACCCGGAAGGCCAAGGGCAAGCTCCGTTTTTCTGTTACTGACAGCCTAATCTACAACCGTCTAATATAATTCTACCACAGCTTCAGCGATCGCTTTACTTCTATATCTCCTCAAGCCTGATTTGGCACAAGCTGCCCCTACCCTCCTGACCCGGAAGGCCAAGGGCAAGCTCCGTTTTTCTGTTACTGACAGCCTAATCTACAACCGTCTAATATAATTCTACCACAGCTTCAGCGATCGCTTTACTTCCATTTTTATCTAAAGTTTCCGATAAGCGAGGGGGGTTCAGGGGTTCGCGTAGAAATTCCCAATTTCCCGTCAAAAACTCCGCAGCCGTCAGAATTTGGTGGAAACCATAATTTTCTAACCCCTCAATTAATATCGGAGACTCAGCAAAACCAGACCGCACCAAAGACACTAGGGGAATATCCAACCGCAATGCTTCCGAAAATGTACTATAGCCTGGTTTAGAAATAACTCGCCCACACAAAGGCATCAAATCTACCGGACGCAGGCGGGAATATTCCGCTAATGAAGGGCTAGATTTCACCATATCTCTAGGCTTAATTAAATTATCCATATCCGGGGAATTACTATCAAAAGTAATGAACTGATAATCAGGAAACAGCCCTAAATTATTATAGGGAATTGCGTCTAGTCCTAAGCCTCCAAAAGTCAGCATAATAGTTTTTTCTACAGGGGATTTAATCTGAAAGTCTGACCTAATTTTGGATAAATTATAGCGAGGATCACCACCAGTTAAACCCATATCTTCAATGACAGGAAATGCCGTCATCTGCTCATGAAGAGGCAGCCTAAATAAGCGATCGCATTGCCCAAAACACTCCCCAATCCAATCCGCTATTTCCTGGAATTGCTCCCCCCAATCACGATAAATAAAATCCCACCCAAAATTACTCATCATCCAACCAGGAACCCCAGCCGACCGAGCTATAGGCGCAGCCAAAGGTGGAATATCCGACAGCACTAAATTAATCCGATTTTGACGAATAAAATCAACTTCTCTGGCTACAATAGACCTCTGCCGCTGCTTAATATCCTCTAACTTGGAACGAGTCGCCAATTTATCCATAGTGATACTATCCGACTGAACTACCCCCACATCAAAAGCCCGCGATCGCACCACAAAATCACCCGAAATATAAGACTCCAATAACCAGCGGGGAGCCTGAGTTACTAAGAATAATAAAACATCAGGACAAAATTTCTGGATTTGAGCAGCTACAGAAGCAGCACGAACAGCATGACCAAATCCGTGATTAGTAATCGCAATATAAATAGCTGGCCTGGTCATAGTCGAAATTAACTCACTCAAATTTTGGTAACATATTTTACCCTAAATCCCCCCAGTGCGATCGCCTCAACATAATTCCCTCCACCAAAGAATTTAGAATTCCCAATCAATCCGGTATCAAATCGTGTCAGAATGTATTGGTTACATACAATCCATGTCTACTTTTTACTTTGATCAGTGGTGACAGTTTTCAGCGTCGGGGCGATCGCATTTAGTCAGGCTAGGGCTTCAATTAAAACCCTAGTTTTTGAACGACCCACTATGACTGTCTCTACCCCCCTACGGGATAATCAAGGTGAAACCCCATAGGTGTTCTCGCCGCTCACCTTAGCCTAGAGCAGATGGATCTCCGATTATCTTCGATTCTACTGGGCTAGGAGAACAAGGGGAAACCTATTTGATCAATAACTTGCGCGTATTTGTATCTGGGGAAGAGTTTGGCCGACAAGACCTTCCTAGAGGGGGTCACAGCGAAGGCATTGATCGCGGGTTGCAACGGGAAAATGGGCGCGGCAGTTATTTAAACTATGCTGGCGTTCCTGTACTTGGTGTGTTTCGCTGCTTAGAACACCAAGAACTTGTCCTATTAGTGGAAATGCCACGGTCGGAAGCCCTAGATCCCGCTCGTCAGTTGGCTTGGACTACTTTGGGGGTCGGTTTAACTTTTACCGGCTTACTCACTGTCGGCGTTTATCTATTGGCGAGCCAAATTTCTCGCCCTATATTGGCGATCGCTACTGTTGCTACCAAAGTCGCAGACGGCGACCTCACCCCTGTGGCTCCCGTAATGACCGATGATCAGGTGGGAACCCTAGCTATGGCTTTTAATCCCATGACTGGACAACTGCGACGACTCTATGCCGGTCTACAGGAAAAAGTTACCCTACTTCAACAGACTGAAGTTGAATTGAATCAGAGTCTTGAACAGTTACAGATCGAAAAACAAGCCGTTGAATATCACCAAGCCCAAATTAGTATTGCTAATCAGGAAATTACCTTACTTAACGATCGCCTCAAAAATGAAAATATAGATTTGGCTCAGGAGTTAAAGGTTAGTAATAAACTTCTGCGTCAGTTTCTCGAAGCTATGCCTTTGGCCGTTGTCGTTGTCGATCATCTTGGGCAACTTTACTATACTAACCAGGCCGCCCACATCCTCTTTTGACCAGGGACAGTCCTAGATGATTTCACTAATCAAAATTCTGTCATTTATCCTAGTTATATTGCCGGAACTGACCAACTATATCCCGATGATAATTTACCCCTAGAGCGAGCTTGGCGAGGGGAAAGTGTCGTAGTTGATGATATTGAAGTGCATCAACCTGATCGGATCATCCCTGTGGAAGCTAGGGCTAGACCTATTCATGATGCCCACGGAAATATTACCTTTGCGATCACTACTTTTCAAGATATCAATGAACGCCAAAAAGCTGAAGCATAACGACAAAGTTTTATCGAAGAAATGTTGATAGTTAACTGTGATTTATAACTAGCCCTTAATGAACAAGAAGAACTCACCGATGCCGCTGGCAGGTTTGTTCCTAATCAGTTTTTATCCTTCCTCGGTTATGAAAGTATTGTGGAAGTTAAATCAGGAGATGCTGTCGAAAAACAAATGTCCATTTTGTTTTCAGATATTCGCCAGTTTACTAATCTCTCTGAAAACATGACCTTAGCCGATAATTTTAAGTTTATCAATGCCTATTTATGCCGTATGGAACCCGCAATTATTGACAATAATGGTTTTATAGATAAATATATTGGAGATGCCATCATGGCATTGTTTGGTGGCAATGCTGATGATGCAGTGCAGGCGGGAATCTCTATGCTAAAATTATTAAGCGACTATAATACTACCCGACAGCGACCAGGACGACCACCTATTAAAATTGGCATTGGTATTAATACCGGAACTATGATGTTAGGTATTGTTGGCGGGAAAGATAAAATTGATACCACCGTAATTAGTGATGCCGTTAATTTAGCCGCTCGCTTGGAAGAGTTAACTAAAAAATATGCCGTGCCACTCTTAATTAGCCAACATACATTCTTATGTCTTGAAAACCCTAATAATTACGCTTTCCGAATTATTGATAAAGTCGCTGTCAAAGGCAAATCCGAAATGGTCTCTGTCTTTGAAATCTTTGATGCTGACCCCCCAGAAAGTCGCGACGCTAAGTTAAAAACTAAAACCCAGTTTGAGTCAGCATTGGCTCTCTATTATCTCCAGGAATATAAGCAAGCCGCTCAATTGTTGCAGATCTGTTTAGCTGAAAATCCTAGTGATGCTGTGGCTCAAATTTACTGGAAACGGGTTGTTGATGAGATGTTATCCTAGGTTAAACCCTCCCACAGCAGGTAGACTATCACACTATAGGCAAATTATCCAAAATATGGTATCCTTAACCTAAGAGCAACTCGCCCCCCCCCCTACTCTGCTGTGACCCCTAAGAAAAGTCTATCAATTTTCCGGAGACTTAATCCCGGCAAATTACCTCACCTATCTAAAGTCAGGCTGTACACTACCAAAAGTTATTAAACTTTGAGTTATTAAACATAACATGAAAAAAAAATTTTGGAGATTTTTTTGAAGCACCAAGTACCAGCAATGAGTTTTTGGTGATTGGGTTTTCCCCCAGTTCCGTTCCCCTGAAACAGATGTGGAGAAATAATGGTTTGTCCGCCAACTTTATGGCTGATTATGTCACCACATTTTCCCGAAAACAGAAGAGGAACAGGACTCAGTTAGTCGGCAAATGGAAGTTAAAAGTGCTGTGAGTTTTGTGGCTAATGAGTTATTAGAAAATGCCATGAAATTTAGTGATGAATCATCAACATACCCGATTAAAATACAGCTATTTTTGCAGCACGATAATCTCTCCTTTTTTGTGGCAAATACTATCAATAAAGACGCGGTTAGTTCCTTTCAAGACTACATTCAAGAGTTGCTAAGTTCTGACCCCCAAGAGATGTATATTCATCAGGTTGAAAAAAATGTAGAAAATGATACCGAATCTGGCTTAGGATATTTAACAATGGTTAACGACTATATGGCCAAACTCGGCTGGAAGTTTGAAACCTTAGAACAAGAACCCTCCCAGACTATTGTTACTACAATGGTTCAACTCACTATCTAATCAACATCTAAAGTAGTTAAATCTCAATTTTTCACAACTTGAATACAGGAATTAAACATGGTAATTGAATCATATCAAACTGAAGATTATAGCATTGGTTACGATAGCCAAATATCCACTATTACCCTTAAAGGCTCTCTGAGACTCAATGGCTTACAAGAGTCCAATGTGGTGGTTAAATTACTTAATGATGTATTAGATATCGAACCTCCTAAAATCACTCTGAACCTCAGAGAGTTGCAATTTCTCAACAGTTCGGGAATTAATATGCTGTCTAAATTTGTGATTAAAGTGAGGCAGAAAAAAACTATTAACTTGGTGTTATTAGCTTCTATTAAAATACCTTGGCAAGGAAAATCTCTCAAAAATTTACAGCGATTAATGCCTACATTGGAATTGCAAATTGATGCCTAAATTTAACTAAATTCCATGATTTAGATGAACCCATATCCCTCACCGCCTAAAACTGGGTTAAATATCACTGAAAAACCTGTTAATATACCGGGTGCAAACTCAGTTAAATTATCCCAGTTACTCCAGAGGTTAACCTAGGTATTATTATCTAGGTTTAAAATTATTGATGAACTGTCAGCCAGTCCCCAGCAAGCCATATAGTTCATCAAAATTTGTCTACAATTTACGACAGCTATCCGACTGCATTTAGTGAATTAAAACCCTAGTATTTGTGCCTGAGTTTTAGAATTAATTTAGGGGGTTAGTATGGGGATGACATCAGAATCTAATAGTGATAGAGATTTGGTTTTAGAAAATCAGAAATTGCAGGAGGAAGTTGAGATACTTAAACAAGAAAAAATCTACCTGGAAATTTTACTAGAAACTACCATGCTTCATGCTGACTTGGTGGAACAAGAATTATATCGTTCTCATCAGAAACTCCAGGAGGAAATCACCCAACATAAAATAACTGAGCAGCAATTAAGAGCTTCTGAAAAAAAGCTACAATCTTTATTAGAAAGGTTATCTCAAACTAATACTGACCTAGAAATTATGTTGGAGACAACCACAGCTCATGGCGATTTGATTGAGAAATTTTCCCATGATTTGAGTCTTCGTGACTCTTTGACGGGATTATTTAATCGTCGTTATATGGAAGAGTCCCTAGTCCGACATTTAGGACGCGCTAAAGAACAGGAGGAACCCCTTAGTATTATTATAGGGGATATTGATCATTTTAAAGGATTTAACGATCGCTGGGGACATCAAGCCGGAGATGTGGTCCTGAAAGCTGTCAGCCGATTTTTAGAAAATCATACTCGCCTATCAGATACTACTTGTAGATATGGGGGAGAGGAATTTGTGCTCCTTTTACCCTCGACCACTATTGAGGATGCTCATCAAATTGCTGAGTTTCTTAGGGAAGGTATCAAAAATCTACACCATCAATATTCCTATACTTTTATGCAGGGACTCACTATGTCTATGGGGATAGCGGGTTTTCCCATACACGCTGATTGTCAGTATAGTTTAATTAGATCGGCAGATACGGCGCTATACTATTCTAAAACTCACGGACGCGATCGCGTCACTATCGCCTCTTTAAATTTATGCCCATGCCTTAAAAATGACGATTATTGATAACTTAATTTACAATTGACTGCGGGTATGTCGTGCCTTTTGTAACAGTTCTTGAGCCTCAGCATTAACAGTTGTTCCAGGGCGAACCAACTCTAATGTATAAATAACGTCAGATATCTTATTATTTAAAGATGTAAAATTGGGATTAGCAGAAATCGTCAACTGTCGCCATTCCACAATTAACCGTCTGGCTCTTTCCATGGCATCTACAGAATCTCTTTCGTCCTGTAATCTTTGTTGAATTTGCCGACGATTTGACCGATATTCAGCTAGTTTGGTTTGAGCTTCCAAATAACTCGGATTGTCTGGATTAATCTGTTCTAAGCGTTTAATCGCCTCATTCCAATGCTCGATTACCTGCTGCCAATGTAATTGATTATGGGGTGGATTTTGAGCATCATTAGCAGCCTTACTAGCAAAAATTTGCGCCGCCTCAATTAAAGTATTACCCTGTAAACGACCAGCTACAAACCCCACCTGCTGCTGAAAATCACGGTTAGCAGCGGTCAACTGCTGTTGTGCATTCTTTCCAGACAAAGTTGCTTGGGGGATTTGTCTTAGTTGATCAATAGCCTGTTGCCAAGCTATAATAGCTGTCTGTTGATCGGCGGGCGATTCCGCTTCATTATACTGTGCTGTGGCTATCTGTAAGGCTTGTTGAGCTTGCTGTAAGGCTTGATAAGCATTCTGTTCCTGGAAAATCTGGGCTTCCATGCGGCCCACCAGTTTCCGGGTATTTTGGTACTCATCAAAAGTAAAGCGCCAGGTGCAACCAAACAAATTACAATAAGCCTTTGGGTAATATCCCAAAAACCATACAGGCAACTTATCCAGGAGCTTTTGAGCCTGGCTGGCTTTCTCAGCCCCTAGTTCAAAGTCTGTCATAGCTGTGGCTTTATTGACCAATTGATCAGCCTGTTCTACTAAAGCGATCGCCTGTCGGTAGTTATAATCCATGCTAATATAGCTGGGAAGCAACAACAAGGGGGCGGTTGTAGCCACAGGTTGGCGAATCATCGGATAAGGTAAATTAACTAACCAAACGACTCCCGCTAGTCCCCCGATGACTCCCCCTCCCCAAAATAGCTTTTTGATAGCACCAGGAGGACGGTTAGCCCGGGCAGCTTTATCAATTACTTTGGGGTTAAAATCAGGAAACTGATCCGTAAGTAATTCCTCAAGTTCCGATCGCCTTAGAAAATCTCCCGACTGCGATCGCCTTTTTTGCAACCGAGATCGTACAATTTCAGCCCCAATTTGATCAATGGGATTTTCTTTAACCCGCCGATTGATCTCCATCAGCAGAATATCAAAGGATTTTGGCGAAAGTCGTGCCATAAGTACACCTTCCCACCCTAGTGATTAAAGTTTATATTTTCTGTAGGATAGCTTCCGTGCATCTACAAGCAATAGCTATATAATTCCTGACATCGACTCAGGATTTGACTGATTAGAAGGTATCCCTACAGGTAGATGTGTCAATAGTAACAATAATTCATCCTTGAGATAGAGGCAATTTTCACCTCAGCTTAGTTTTATACAAAAATTTGAGTATTAATGATTTTTACAGTAATAGCAATGGCCCGTCAACTATTAGCCCCAGATCTAGCTTTAATAGCCAGCCTAGGATTTATAGAGCCAATGGTGTTACCACAAAGGGTATCTTTTCTATTGGCGATCGCTGACTACATTCTCGCCCTGCTGTTATTGTACATCATCGTGATCTGGCGAGATCTTCCCCTGCGTCGATTAATCTTTCTATTTGCTGTGTTTGTCTTCTGCACTGGTAGCTTTATTATCTTACAGGGAGAAACTTGGTTAAATCCTACACCTAACCTAATTTTTATAGTAGGGGCGATCGCTTTCATTATTTCCCTATCAATTATCCAGGGACTACTTAAATTAATCCCCGGTCTGGGGCTGGGTGAGTCAACCCCCCAACTCCAAAACTCAAATGGTCTACTCCTCAACCCTAATTCTTGGCCAGAAACCACCCGCTACCCACGGCAACACACACAAGCACCTGTCAAAAATAGCCAATCAGATCTTCTGTTGACCATTCAAGATCAGACCGCTGAACTTCAGGAAACCATTAAACAATTAAAACTACAAATTCAACAGCAGCAAGTGATAGCCACGAATGCTACACAAGAGAAACATTTGCTGCAAGCTATTCTTGATAACTGTCCGGCGCTGATCTGTGCCAAAGATAGTCAAAACCGTTATATTATGGTTAATCGTCAGTGCGAAATTTTCTTAAATCGACCAGCCCAGGAGATTCTTGGTAAAACCAACTATGATTTATTTCCAACAACTATCGCCCAAAAACTACAAGAATCGGATCAAAAAGTTTTCGACAGTGGTAGAGTGCAGCAAACTCACCAAAATATAGTCAATTATCATGGTAAAATTCGCCAATTTATATCCGTAAATTTTCCGATTTTTAATCAAAATAGACATATTTTAGCCGTGTGTAATATTGGTAGTGATATCACGGAAGGCAAACGCCAAGAACAGAGGCTCAGGTTACTCGAATCAGCCGTTAGCCATACCACTGATGCGATCGCGATCGCTCAATGTAACCCAGAAAAAACCACGGATTCTCAGATAGTTTATATTAATAAAGCCTTTACTAATCTTACTGGTTATCAACCGGAAGATATCATTGGTAAAAATCCCAATATTCTGCAAGGAACCGACACAGACGAGCAACAATTAAAGCGAGTTGAAGTCGCCCTCAGCCAGGGTCAGTCTATACAAGTGGAATTGATTAACTACCGTCAGAATCGCTCGAAATATTGGGCGGATCTTAGTATTTCTCCGGTCACTGATGACACGGGAAAAGTCAGCCATTTTGTCTTTGTACAACGTGATATAACATCCCGAAAACTGAAAACTAGCACCCTCCAAAGGGAGCGAGAACAACTCCAGCAAATTATTACTAATGCTCCGGTGGCTGTAGCTATTTTAGATTGTTCTATGCGCTATATAGCTTATAGCGATCGCTGGCTCCAAGAGTATCATCTTCCCCCAGAATCTTTAGTGGGTCGTAGCCACTATGAAATTTTCCCCCATATCTCAGAAACCTGTACAGAAGTCTACCGCCGAGCTATTGCTGGTGAGGTGATTTCCTGCTCGGAAGATAACATGATTTATCCTGATGGTTCCCACGGATATTTTCGCTGGGCTATTCATCCTTGGTATACCTTAAACCAGGAAATAGGCGGCGTGGTTATTGCCACTTATCCCATTGATGAATTAGTGAAAGCACGAGAAGCAGCCCTAGAAAACTCGCGGCTAAAATCCCAATTTTTAGCTAATATGAGCCATGAAATTAGAACTCCCATGAATGGGGTTTTAGGGATGACTGGGTTATTGCTGAAAACCGAACTAGATACTAAACAAAAAGATTTTGTCCAGGCGATTCGCACCAGTGCTAATCACCTCTTAGCTATAATTAATGATATCCTCGATTTTTCTAAGTTAGAAGCCCAAGAAATTGAACTAGAAGACTTGGATTTTGACCTAGAAGAATGCCTAGAAAATATCATTGATTTATTAGCAGCACAGGCAGAAAATAAGGGCATTGAATTAGCGGCTATTGTCGATCGCAATGTTCCCCGTTATCTGCGGGGCGACCCAGGTAGACTGCGGCAGGTACTGTTAAACCTGATGAGTAATGGCATTAAATTTACCCCGGCTGGAGAAGTCACCCTGCGAGTTAGCCGCCCTCCCAACTATGATATTAATGCTCCTTTGATATTACGTTATGAAGTGCAGGATACTGGCATTGGTATTCCGCCTGAGTCTCATGGAAGGTTATTTGAGGCTTTTTCTCAGGTGGATGCTTCCACGACTCGCAAATTTGGAGGTACTGGGTTGGGCTTAGTAATTTGTAAGCAGTTGGTAGATGTTATGGGGGGAGAAATCGGTTTAGAAAGTGTGGTTGGTCAAGGTAGCAATTTTTGGTTTACTCTGCCTTTTTCTATTTCCAAAACTGCATCATTTCCCAATTTACCAGAAACGTTAACCAAATTAAAAATTTTGGTGGTTGATGCTAATGCAAGTGTGCGCCAGTCTGTCCGGTATCTGATTCAATCTTGGGGGATGGAACTTGAGGAAGCCTCTGGCCCAGAAATGGCTTTGTCAAAGTTGCGTGATGCCGCCAATAATAACCAACCCTTTAAGTTGGCAATTTTTGACCAAAATCTGTTGATTGATGGAGATAAAAATTTAGCCGCAGTTATCCAAAATGAACCCATGCTGAGTGATACTAAGTTGGTGTTAATGACTTCTATGCGCCGACTCAGTTCGGTGGAAGATTTATTAGATGATGGTTGGGCTAACAGTTATTTAATTAAACCTGTGCGGGCTTCTCGATTATTTGATGCTTTGCTGACAGCTATGGCTAATGAAATTACGGGGAATTTAGCCGAGTTTCGCTCCCGTAGTGATGGTTTTGGGGATAATTCTACTACCCTATCCCCTACTGGTTTGGATTTAAAAGTTTTACTAGCTGAGGATCATCCTATTAATCAACAGGTATTGTTAAATCAGTTGAGTTTATTAGGGATTGAAGCTGATTTGGCGGAAAATGGAGAACAGGTGCTGGAATTATTAAGCGATCGCCATTATGACCTAGTGTTTATGGATTGTCAGATGCCTAAATTAGATGGTTACGCTACAACCAAGGAACTACGGAAACGGGAAGGAACCGATCGCCATACCACTGTCATCGCCCTCACCGCCCACGCTATGCCTAGCGATCGCCAAAAATGCTTATCAGCCGGTATGGATGATTATATCAGCAAACCCATCACCCAGGAGGAGTTAGCATTTAAACTGCAAACTTGGGCCGCCCGTCGGCAACAAATACCCAGCCCAAATGCCCCTGAAACCAGCCCGACCCCCAAAACCATATCAACTCATACAAAACAGGATAAACCTAGGCTCCTGCTTGATTTAGACCGCCTCCAGACAATTTCTAGGGGTAAGGTTGAATTTCAGAAAAAGTTATTGGCTGTGTTTATGGAAAATGCACGCCAAGATATAGTTAAACTGCGCCAAGCTATCACCGCATCAGACTTTCAAGCTATGGCTATGGTTGCTCACCGCATCAAAGGTTCTAGTGGTAATGTGGGGGTGCCGGTTTTAACAACGATCGCCGCCGATATTGAAGAAAAAGCCCGCAGCCAAAGCATCGCCGGATCTATGAGTCTAATTGACTCCCTCGCCGAAAATCTTAACCGGGTGGATAGTTTGATTAAACAAAAATTTTATAGCTGATCACAAAACATGGCAAAATAGACTCACTAACATCACAGTAACTACTCAATTAATCAATATTAACCCATGGCAACGATTCTAATTGTTGATGATGACATCGCCACCCAAATGATTCTACAGAATACCCTGGAAGAACAAGGGTATCAAGTGGCGATCGCTGAAGATGGTAAAACCGCCCTAGATTTAGCGGAGAGTCTCTCCCCAGAATTAATGATTTGTGATTGGATGTTACCTGAGTTAAACGGCTTAGAGGTCTGTCAGAAACTGCGTTCCCATGGGATATTATCTAGCACATTTTTCATCCTCTTAACCGCCCAGGAACAAATAGATGAGTGTAGTTCCCTTGATGAGTTTACTTCGGAATATCGGATTGATGAATTGATGAGCAAACCCATTGAAATTGATGGGCTATTAGCTAGGGTACGATGTGGCTTAAAAATTGCGGCTCAAAATAAACAGTTAAAACAGGCTTATCAACAACTATTATACAGTGAGAAAATGCTAAATTTGGGGCAAATGGTTTCCGGCATTGCCCACGAAATTAATAACCCGGTTTCCTTTGTGACTGGTAATATTAACCATGCGACTGGTTATGCTCAAGATTTAATGGAATTGGTAGAGTTGTATGGTGAAACTTATCCCGAACCTGTGGCAGAAATTGAGGAAAGAATCGAGGATATTGATTTAGAATTTCTGCTAGAAGATTTCCCACAACTCCTAGAATCAATTAAAGTGGGAACTGACCGTATCCGTCATTTGGTGGAGTCTCTACGGAATTTTTATAAACAGGATGATGGGGAATTAAAAACTGTTGATATTCATGAAGGTCTGGCAGATATTATCCTGATTTTACAGGGACGTATTAAAGGGAAAAAAGGTCGCGCCATTGAGATGGTTGAAAACTACGGAGAATTACCCCAGGTACAATGCTACCCAGGGCAACTTCATCAGGTATTTATGAACCTGCTAAATAATGCGATCGACAGTTTAGATACTAACCGAGAACAAGACAATGAGTTTCAGCCCGAAATTAAGATTACCACGACGGTGGAAACTTCAGAACCACCAGGGGAGGGTTGGGTAACAATCAGGATTTATGATAATGGTAATGGCATTCCCGAATCATTAAGCGATCGCATTTTTCAGCCCCTATTCACCACCAAACCTCCCCACATAGGTACAGGTATGGGATTAAGTCTCAGCCATAAAATTATCACCGAAGTTCATCGGGGAACTATTGAAGTTAAATCCGACCCCGAAACTGGAACCGAATTTATCATCAAAATTCCCCAAAAGCAAACCGGGACTGATTAAGGATGATTAAGACTCTTCGTGAAACTCCGGTTTTAAATCCCTTTCCATCAAGGCTTCAACCGCTTCTTCGGGGTTAATTTCATTGTTCAATAAGCGATAGACCTGTCGAGAAATGGGGACGAGAATTTTTTCGCGGTCAGCAATAGCAATCAGTACATTAGTGGTATTGACCCCTTCGGCTGTACTACCCAACTCCTGCAAAATCACCTCTAAGGTTTTACCCTCAGCCAAACCATAGCCCACCCG
Organism: Arthrospira sp. PCC 9108; assembly: GCA_016745315.1. Classification (GTDB taxonomy): domain Bacteria; phylum Cyanobacteriota; class Cyanobacteriia; order Cyanobacteriales; family Microcoleaceae; genus Limnospira; species Limnospira platensis. Next base: position 5,299,925 of record CP066886.1, on the reverse strand, counting down.
ATAATTACGGCTTAAAGCACTATTACAGGTGGCTAACATATCCCCCAAACCTGACAGACCAAAAAAGGTCTCTGTCTGTCCCCCCAAATGGGTGCCAATGCGGATCATTTCTGTTAACGCCCTTGTTAGGAGGGCAGATTTGGCATTAATGCCCAATTGTAAGCCATCACAGACCCCAGAGGCGATCGCAATTACATTTTTTAAAGTTCCTCCCAACTCCGTCCCCATAGGGTCATTACTGGTATAAACCCGCAGCAAACTCGAAGCAAATAGCCTTTGGGCGAACTCCGCCGCCCCTAGGTCAGAACTTGCTACCACCGTCGCCGCCGGAAGATGTCGTTCAATTTCGGCCGACAGATTAGGCCCTGATAGTACCACAATGGGATGATCTGGGAAATCCTGCTCCCAAATTTGAGAAGGAGTCCGGGTGCTTTCCGCGTCTAAGCCTTTAGTAGCAGTGACAATAGGAACATGATCGGGGATACCAATTTCCTGGAGTTTTCCCGCCGTCGCCGCCACCCCTTTCATAGAAATAGCAGAAACGATTAAATCAGCCCCTTCTACCGCTTCCTCCAAAGTATTACCTAAACGGCGAGACCAGAGATTAATTTTATGGCCATTATGACCCGCCAACTCAGCCAGCGCACTACCCCAAGCCCCCGCGCCCAAAACTGTCAGGGTTGCCTGTTCCTTATCTGGAAATTCCATAAAATCTTCGTTATTCTATCTTAACAAGGATACATTGTCACAAAGACTCGCTCTCAGCATCACCAATGGTTAAACCATTTGGGGTGATAAAGCCTTTTCCCAAGCCTCCAATTCATAATCGGGAATGCAGTTTAACCGCATATAATCATGGTAGGCTATTACTTCGCGATCGCACTTTTCTTGAGTCCAACCCGCATATTTTTGGAGAGTCTCAGTGATAGTCGGTAATAAATCTAACCCATAGCGAGCGTGCATGGCTAGAGTAGTTCGTCGCCGGGTAATATCTACCAAAGTTTGCGCCATTTCCGATCGCACTCCGTAGACCAGTTGAGCTTTAATATCAGGTAAAGCCGGGGTAATTTTTTCTCTCAACTCCTCATGTTCATCAGTTAACTGCAATACCTCCAGCGCCCGCGCCCCATAAATCGAAAACAGATGATGAATAGTTTTCAGAGGTAGTTGGGGGCGATAATCATAAAGGGCCTGTCCGATGCGAGTATCATTAGGGAAAATGGCCCCAGGTAGTGGCGTGTCCGTCTCACACCGTCGCGCAGGTAGCCCCATTTTCTGATAACTAGCATCAACCAACTCTTCCGCCACCTGGCGATAGGTGGTTAGTTTGCCACCAATCAAAGATAGCAGATTTTCCACCCCATCCTTATCATGGTCATAAACAATGTGTTTCCGGGTGATAGCAGCCGTTTTTTGGCTAGGTTCCACATAGGGAAGGGGGCGGACTCCAGAATAGGTAAACTTCACGTCCTGACGCGAAAGTTCAGCGGTGGGAATAATGCCATTAGTTTCCCGCAACAGATAATCAATTTCATCATTATCTGCTTTAATGGCTTCCAAATTCTCATTAAAATAAATATCCGTAGTGCCAATGAGATACATTCCCAACCAAGGCACAATAAAAAACGGCCGTCCGTCCGATTTTGCCTCGACATATAGGGAAGTTTCCGGCGCACCAGGGAAGGGATCTACAATAATATGGCTGCCTTTAGTGCCGCCGATTTTGCGAGTTGTGCCAATGGCGGCGGGTTGGTCTTTCTCTCGCCCCAGTTGACAAACGCGATCGACCCAAGGGCCAGAAGTATTGATAACTACCGCCTTCGGGCTACCCTTAACCGTAAAAGTTTCGCCGCTGAAAACATCCCGACAATTCAGTTGATTAATGCGTTTTCCTTCCCGGTCAAGTCCGGTCACTTCCACATAGTTAAGAATTGTCGCGCCCGCTTGTTTAGCCGCGATAATATTTTCCAAACATAACCTCTCAGCATATTCTACTTGAGCATCATAATACTGAGCGCCGCCTTTCAGATTTTCCTTATCTAAAGACCGGAATAATTGCTGAAATTGGGTGTTAGGTAGCATTCTGTGAGTCGGTAAACTCTTGTCATAGCTGAACACATCATAAAGCAGCATTCCCGCCCAAATTTTCCAATAAGGACGCGATCGCCCCCCATAAACTGGTACAGTTAATAACAGTGGTTTAACTAAATGGGGCGCTGTCCGCAGTAGAATTTCTCGCTCTCGCAGGGACTCACGCACTAGGGGAAACTCGAAATATTCCAGATAACGTAACCCTCCATGAACCAGCCTAGTAGACCAGCTTGAGGTCGCCCCCGCAAAATCCCCCTTTTCAATTAAAATAGTTTTTAAGCCCCTCAGCGCCGCATCACGAGCTACTCCGGCTCCATTTATACCACCGCCAATCACAATTAAATCGTAGGTTTCCGCCTGAATTTTTGGATAGTCTCCCATGATGATTATAGTTGAGTTTTCTTAGCTACTTTAATATCGCAAACTCGGCTAATTGATGTGGGCTACTCTCAGCCTTTATAGTTCACCAATTAACCGAATTTCAAGTTACTTGTTTACACAGCCACAGTAGTTTTCACAGCAGCTTTTTGATGCGTCATAGACTCGAAACGTTCAAACACATGATCCGCCCAATACTTGACATCATATTTAACTACAGTTTTACGCATTTCAGCCATCCGCCGTTTTTGTTCTTCGGGGTCCATGGCTAAAGCAAATTCGATCGCCTCATCCATGCGCTGAGTCGAATAGGGATTAGTCAAAACCGCCTGGGGAAGTTCCACCGCCGCCCCCACAAATTCCGACAGCACCAAGACACCGCCGCGATCTTCTCTGGCGACCACATATTCTTTAGCTACCAGGTTCAAACCATCCCGCAAGGGAGTAGTCCAGCAGACATCAGCTAATCGGTAATAGGAAAACAAATCCGACAGCGGTATAGGCTGGGTAAATAACAAAGTCGGCATCCAATCTAGGCGCGCAAATCTGCCGTTAATTTTCCCTACTAATTGCTCGATTTGATGTTGAGCCGTTTTATAAACCCGCATCCCATCAGCCGCCGATACACAAGTCATCAGAAACTGAACTTTTCCATGTAAATCTTGGCGACGTTCTAACAGTCGCTCATAGGCTTCTAACATCTGCCGATTTCCCTTGACATAATCCACCCGACCCGCAGCCAAAATCAATTTGCGATCGCCTAATTCTTTACTAATTGCCGTCAATCGTGACTGACCCTCTGGCTTCTCTAAAACCGATTCTATGAAACCCGGATTTGTACCCACCGGGAAAGCGTCAATATTCACTATTTGACCCTTATACTCAAGTTGGCTGACCATTTCTGGTTCTGCTAAAGCCGTTCCTACTTTGGTAAGATGAGGGGCTACAGGTTCCCGTTTAACCACTTTTATCTCGCACAAACTGCGGGCGACATTTACAAAATTCTCCGAGTAGCGAGGAATATGGAAACCGACTAAATCGCAGCATAAAAGACTCTCCACAATTTCCTGTCGCCAAGGTAGGATATTAAACACATCCACCGACGGAAATGGCGTATGATGAAAGAAGGCAATCCGTGCATCCGGTTTCATTTCCCGAATGTAGCGCGCCGCCAACCATAGGTTATAGTCATGAATCCAAATTAAGGCATCATCTGCCGCCTCTTCGCAGGCTGCTTCTGCAAATAAACGATTAATCGTGGTAAAGTTTTCCCAGTCTGCTGTTTCCGAGGTGAAATGGTAGGGGAACGAGTGTAGAACTGGCCAGAATGCCTCTTTAGAGGTGATGTGGTAAAAATGTTTAACCTGGTCCGCGTTTAAGGCTATGCGGCGCACAGTATAGTTGCCTTCATCTTCTACTTCTACTCTTTCTTGAAAGTCCGCTTTTTGCTTCGCCGTTACTTGTTTCCAAGCTACCCAAGTGCCTTTATTAACGTTAGCAAAGAAACTTTTTAGGGTCGGTACGATACCATTAGGGCTTTTTTTGGCTCGGTAGTGAATTTTTCCATTTTCGATTACCTCATCGTAGGGTTCGCGATGGTACAGAATTACCAGTGAAGATTTCATAATTTTTGTGTTTTCCGTGAAACAATTTTGAGGTTTACAGTTATGCGATCGCCTGAATTTTCAGGAGTCTCGCGCCATGTTCATTTGCGGTCAACTCCCACGCTAAAATACAGCGCGTCTGTGGGTCAGTTTGCGAGTTGACTTGCTTGATGAACAGGGATATATAGATTTATTCATGAAAACTATATTGACAACAACAAATTGATGGTTAAGTATGTTAGTGTTAACTTCCCATCAACGCCATACAGTAGGTAGGCTATAATTATGCGATCGCCATCAAACATCAACCACATTTGAGCGATACCGCACCTAATGGTCAATTGAGCCATTGACCTATTACACTTTAACTCTATTACTGGAGCCTAGCCTTCGCAGGTTAACAAAACTTAACCATAGTTAACATCTATCCTAGGGTTGATTCACAAATGGGGGAAGCGATCACAAATTTAAAACTAACGCTAGAGTCGGAAACCCCTGGGTTAGACTAGAGTTAAATTGTCGAGTCAAGTAGAAAGTTAGTTTTGGTAACCACAACAGAACCCACCATCAAACTGGTAGACGAAGAAACCGAAAATCTGCTAAATTGGGCAGCGACCGTCGAGCATTCCAAAGCCTCCTATTTTGAAAAAGCGCAAATTCTCGCCCAAAAATTAGGAGCGCACTGGCTAGGAGACGGACTCACACAAATCGGGTTTTGGACCCCCAAATTAACCTCCCAAGTCATGCGGAGGCTAGAGATTTTCCTAGAGGTACTCACCCCCATAGATGAAATAGACCTGCGGGCAGATCAGCAAGTAGTCCGTTTCCACCGTACCCGACTCAACCTCAAACAACAGGGAGAATATCACTGGGGGGTTGTGGCCGGAATGGAACCCGGAAGCCGAGAGCAAGTCGGATCATTCTATTGGCTGCGCTACATTGACCAAGCCGAAAAACTGCAAGCCATCCGTGACCCCCTAGCCTACTCCCTTCCCTATGGAGTATTCGGACCCGCCGAACTTTACGACATCGAAACCCTACAAGCCCAACGCGCCGACCTAGAATATTTGAGCCGTCGGGGAACCTCCCGCCACCCCACCATTGATCTACATGATGATGATCTCTCCCCCTACCCAACCCCAGATTAATTCCCAGGGTTCGGGCTCCCAAAAACATTCTGCAACTTCATGTAGGAACCGCCACCGCTGCTGGAACCTTTGAGGGATTAACCAGCCTTTATAGTCGCATTTCCGATAAATTAGCCAAAAATATTCCTCTGACCCCCCTCGAGGAAAACTATATCGGTTATGGTGCTGTCCAACTGCTACCGACAGAACCCCCCATCGAGTTTAGGGATGAATATAGTCCCGAAAGTGAGTTTTTCGCCTTCATGTCAGAAGATGAAGACATTATCGAGATTAATCTTAGCAAACCCGATACCCAGGATTGGGGCTATGATGTGCCAATTTTAGGTTCTTCTACCACAAATCCCGCAATTCTAGGCAGTCGTCGCCCTGATGAGGTAGTGGATTTTATTGCCACATTGCATAATTTCTCTACCGGACCCATTCAGGTGATTTATGACATTGTTTATGGTCATGCTGATAACCAATCAGAATTACTCCTGAATCGTCAGTTCCTAAAAGGGCAGAATATGTATGGTCAGGATTTAAACCACCAACTGCCAACGGTGCGGGCAATTTTGCTAGAAATGCAGCGCCGTAAAATGAATACCGGAGTTGATGGGATTCGCATTGATGGCGGTCAAGATTTCCGCTTTTTTAATCCCTTAACTGGCTTCGTGGAACAGGATGATGCTTATTTGTTAGCCATGAGTGATGTCGTCCAAGATATTGGCGGCTATCAACGGTTACTGTTTACTATTTTTGAAGATGGCAGACCCTGGCCAGAGGAAGGATGGGAGGAAATTTCTACCTATCGAGATCTGATTGAACTGCGCCCAGACTCCTTCCAATGGGGGCCGTTGATTTTTGCTCATAATACGCCCACCTTAAAGGGTTTTTGGGATAGAAAATGGAAACGAGTTTGTGAGGTGATTTATCAGGGAGAAAATTGGATTACGGGTTGCGCTAATCATGATACCGTCCGACGGGGTAATCAGGTTGAGTTAGACCAAGAAATTAATTGGAATTTGGGTAAAACTTGGTCGGAGGTTTTGCATAATGGTTATGATAATCCGGCGGTGACATTGTGGGTATATGGCTTTAGTCCGGGTTTACCCATGGATTTTATTAATGCTACCACCAGAGCCCCCTGGATGTTTTTCCGCAATACTGATGAACGCTATGGCGTGAAAGTTGTTGCCGAAGAAATGGGCTTTTTGGATTGGCAAATCACCCCGGAATTGTATCAGCAAGATTTTGTGTTTTCTCGTTTAAAAAGTTTGGGATTTGAGGACTTAGAAGAACTCAAGCAGTTTGGGAAGGCTTTACAACAGGCGATGATTGATGCTGATTATAGTCTACCCGCTGTGGTAGAGGCTTGTCAGGCTTGTTTTGGCGATTCTGCACAAGAGTGTAAACTTGAATATTTGCAAAAGATTAATCACCCGGAAATGGTGGAGTTTCTCAAGGATCTCGATATTCCGAAACTCAAAGAATTTGCCCTCAAATTTATGGAGGACTGCTACGAAATCTGTAATGTCTCTCACTATGGTGAGGATCTAAATGCTGTGCAAACTAATTTTAATTTGCAGTTGCGTCGCTTCCGACACGATCGCATTTGGTTGCGTCAGAATTTGATGGGAACAGATCAGTTTCACAAAATCGGTGATCAGACTCAGACCGTGTTTTATGGAGTCCGAGGAAACCCTTACCGGGAAGAAGACCAAGTGGTGATGGTGGCCAATATGGGAGGGGAACCAATGACGGTAACCGTGGGAGATTGGCTAGAATTAGACTTATCCGAGTGGAAAGTGGCGATCGCCTCTCCCGGAGTCCAATTAGATGATAACCTAGCTTCCTTGAAGAAATTTGAACTCAAAGATAGTCAAGGTGTCCTGTTAGTACCCCAACAGCCCCAGAAATAACCTGTAGATCATAGCTGAATTGCTACCCATGCTACAGGCATTCCCAGAAATTAATGTTAGGTTGGAGTAGGGACGGTAAACAACAGGGTTGATTTTGACAAGTTCATCCCTGAGAATGTATCTTCTGTTTTCAGGCTGCATATCTGTTGCCGCCCCTAACAATTTCCCAACTTGATCACACATTTTGATAGGACTGGTGGCTATCATGGAACTAAACGACTTTTTGACCCCCGTTATCCTTATCGAGGATCAGACCAACCCGAAAATATGCTATTTAACGCCAACCTGCAAGAATTTGCTCAACAGGTTAGTTATATTGCCGCTTTGCAAACCAACGGGAAAATGTCCACCTATGAGTCTTATAAAAAAATCAAACAACAGTGGAAGAGACTCAAAAAAACCCATAAACAACTCACATAGTAGGTCAATGGATGAGTTGACCTACAAACAGATAACCGCGATCGCTCTTTGGTAGGGAGAGAGGTGGAAACTAGGGGATATAATCTATATCTAACTAGGGAACCTCCCTCCCTATGCTACTTAGTGATATCTATGATTAAATGCCATTATGCCCCCAAACAATATATTTCCCTAACCAGTCTGGGTCTACTCGCCCTAGGTGCGATCGCTTTACCTTCCCCCAGTTGGGCTCAAAACCCCACCGATAACCCTTCTCCCGAGCTTAATCAGCTTTCAGCGCCACCAACTCAGGAAGCCCCATATACCTTGGGGGCGGGTGATCTGATCCAAGTATTTATTTTTCCGGTGGAACAATATAGCAGTCAACAAGAAGTATTAGTTGACGGTACGGTTAACCTTCCCCAAGCTGGTAGTATTTCCGTAAGTGGCATGACCTTAGAACAGGCGGCTAGGGCTATAGGCGATCGCTATGAAAGCGCCAGAATTTTACGAAACCCCAGAGTAACCATCAGCCTCATTACTCCCCGTCCCCTCAGAATAGGCATTTCTGGAGAAATCAACCGCCCCGGTTCCTATACCATGATTAGGGAAGGTTCCCAATTTCCCACCATTACCCGCGCCCTACAACTAGCCGGAGGTATCACCCAAGCCGCAGACCTGCGACAGGTGCAACTGCGACGACCCCAGCGGGGAACCTCAGACCAAATCATCAATCTAAATCTGATGGAACTCCTGCAAACAGGTAATCTCAGCACGGATATCCGGCTTAGGGATGGGGATGTTATCTATATTCCCACCGCCACCGAAATTAACCCAGAAATGGGGCGACAAATTGCTAGGGCTAGTTTTGCTAACAACGAAGCCACCCTAATTGATATTGCTGTATCTGGAGAAGTGCGCCGCCCCGGTCCCTACACCATCCCCAGTCAGGGAGGACCAGGGGGAGTCGCTACCATTACCCAAGCCATTAAGCAAGCCGGAGGAATTCGGCTAATGGCTGATATCAGTCGGGTGCAAATTCGCCGCCTGACGGGCCAGGGACAAGAACAAATACTAGAAGTCAACCTAGAACCCATCCTAGACGGAGATAATCTGCAACAGGATATAGTTCTACAAAATGGCGATAGTATCTTCATCCCTGGGGTAGAAACTGCCAATCTGGAACAATTATCTAACCGCCGCGCGGCGAGTTTTGCAGCAGACCAAAGCGAACCTTTAAATATTGCTGTGATTGGGCAAGTATTTCGACCGGGACCTTATACTGTTACTGGCACTGCTCGCACGGGAGATGCTGGAGTCCCTGGGGCGGCGGGTGGTGGTAGCATCCCGACAGTTACCCGCGCTATTCAGGTGGCGGGAGGGGTTAAACCAGAGGCTGATATTCGACAGGTGGAAATTAGGCGATCTGATAGTCGTGGGAGTCGCCAAGTGATTACTATTAATCTTTGGGAATTACTGCAAAATGGTGATGCTACCCAGGACACAATATTACAGGAAGGGGATACGGTTTTTGTGCCTACAGCTACGGAGATTAACCCGGTGGAAATGGGGGCAATTGCTAACGCTAGTTTCTCCCCAAACAATATCCGTGTTAATGTAGTGGGGGAAGTGCAAAGGTCTGGAGTTGTTCAAATTCCGCCTAATACTCCCTTAAATGAGGCAATACTGACGGCCGGGGGGTTTACCTCTCGCGCCCATCAGTCCTCGGTGGAGTTGATTCGCTTTCGCCCTGATGGTACTGTGGAACAGCGCCGCCTACCAATAGATTTTACTCAGGGAGGTAATTCCCCTAATAATCCTCCTCTCCAAAATAATGATGTGGTGATTGTGGGGCGATCGACACTCGCTAGTATTTCGGATACAGTAGATACTATCATTGCGCCGTTAAATAGGGTGCGATCGCTTTTTGTAGTCCCCAGTGCGTTTATTGATATTTTCAGGAATTACTAAGTCCGTTTTATCGCCGATAAATTTATGTTCTCCATTACTAAAAAAAGCTCCCGACAACGCGAAATTTTGGAAATTGTTTTCAGCAACGGCTGGGACTATATGCGGGGTTTGCTAGTGGGGGATAAACCAGAAGAACCTCGGCTACCATCTCCTGATGTCCTACGGAATATTTTAATTGAATTGGGTCCGGTTTATGTGAAGTTAGGACAACTTTTATCGACTCGTCCTGATTTGCTACCGGGAAGATATGTTGATGCTTTAACCGATTTACAAGCTAATGTTCCCGCTGTGGCTTGGGGGGATATTGAAACTCAACTTAGACAACAGTTTTCTCAACCTTTAGACCAGATTTTTAGTCGGATTGAAACTGAGGCGGTGGCGGCGGCATCTATTGGACAAATTCATCGCGCTACGTTGAAAAATGGCGAAGAAGTTGCCTTGAAAGTACAGCGCCCAGGAATTTCTATTATTGTTGAACAGGATATTAAGTTAATTAAGTCCTTGGCGGATTTAGTGGCGATTACTGACTGGGGAGAAGATTATGATATTGTGGCGATCGCTGAGGAATTTACTAGCGCCTTAAAAGCCGAATTAGACTTTACCTCAGAAGCTGAATATACAGACAAATTGCGGCAAAATCTCTCCAAAACTCGATGGTTTGACCCCGCCAAGTTAATCATTCCCAAGGTTTACTGGGAATTTACAACTCCTAATTTACTGGTTTTAGAATGGTTAGATGGTGTGCCTTTATTGCTGTCAGAACCTTCTAAGAAACAGACAAATGAGGATGATCCACGCCGGGGAGAAATTACCAGTTTATTATTTCGTGCCTTTTTTCAGCAAATCTATTTAGATGGGTTTTTTCATGCGGACCCCCACCCAGGAAATCTATTTTATCTTAATGATGGACGGGTAGCTATTTTAGACTGTGGAATGGTGGGACGGCTAGACCCTCGGACTCAGCAAATTTTAACGGAAATGTTACTAGCAGTGGTGGATATAGATGCTAGACGCTGCGCCCAACTTACCTTAGAATTAGCAGAATCATCGGAATCTGTGCAACTGGGTCGCCTGACTAATGATTATGATAGTATGCTGAGACGATATTATAATCTGAGTCTGGCAGAAATTAATTTTAGTCAGGTATTCTATGAGATTTTGCAGATTTCTCGGAATAATAAAATTCGCCTCCCTAGTAATATGGGATTATATGCTAAAACTTTGGCGAATTTGGAGGGAGTCACCCGCAGTTTCAACCCGGAAGTTAATTTACTCAATGAAATTAAACCATTGATGACGGAGTTATTTCGCAATCAGTTGTTAGGAAATAACCCCCTAGAGACTCTGTTGAGGACGGCTTTAGATCTCAAAAGTTTATCATTGCGATCGCCTAGTCAAATTGAAATGTTTTTAGACCGCGTTACTTCGGAAACACTCAAATGGAATATTATAATCCCCGAATTAACTAGCCTGAAAAATAGCCTAAATGATGCAGCTAACCGCCTGTCTTTTAGTATTGTACTCGGTTCGTTAATTATGGGGGCGGCGATGATTTCAACTGGGGCAAAAACTCCCCAGTTGTCTCTGATTAGTAATATCCTCTTTGCGGCGGCTTCCCTGGTGGGGTTATGGCTGCTGGTGAGTGTATTGCGATCGGGAAATTTACGGTAAATTAACCTATAATAAGCCCCGATAGCGAATAAAAATTAACACCGCTGCCCAAGACCCCAAAGCCACCTTTAAGGCGACTAAAATATTCAGTAATGGCATAATGCCACCACTGACTAAACTCCCTAATTCCCCGTGGGGGAATTCTATACCAAACAGAGTAATTACCGACAATAAAATAAAGATGAGGACGGAAATTTTCTCCCAAATAGATGCCTGCCAACGCTGATAAATTCCCTGCATTAACTCCGGTGGAGAAGTGATCGCAATTAGACCGATCGCCGTCCCTCCGGCTACTCCGGCCGCAAAACCACCCCCAGGGCTAAGATGACCCCTAATGGCTAATTCAATACTCACCAAAGCCGCAATAGTTGCCCCTAGTCGCGCTAAAACAATGGAGGGTTGATCAGTAAATCGATATACTTTACTCAGGGGTTTCTCGTTGGCGAGTAAAAAATTACAGCCCATAATTGAGATAGTAAAAACCACTACCTCGAAGATGGTATCATATAGGCGATTTCTGAAAATGATGCCAGAAACCGCATTAGGTACACCACTATCTTGCACTACTACTTCCACAATGGAAGGACCCAACCATTCATCAATTGGGTTGGATATCAACAACATCTTGATATAAAGTATGACACCCACAGCGATATAAACCCATTTCATTAATGTTTCTCCCCAGATTCTGTTAAGTTAAAATAGTTTAAAATGGTTATGGATGATGTCAGTTCGGCTTCCATAATCTCATGGAGCCGTTTGATTCTAGTTGTGGTATAATAGGGTAAAGGTTCCGGTTCTGATGGTTCTGTAGTTTCTCCAGGTTTTGGTTGATTAGATTGGGTGGGGTATGGACTGGCAAATAGGGAATGTAAAGGCTGAATACAAGTGGCATGAATTTCCTTGGTGACTAAGGCATGATGTAACTCTTCTAAGTCCTTATAAGGTACTAATTCAACCCGCATATAATGTTGGCGAAAAATTAAGCGCAATTCATCGACAATTTTACCAAAAGGGCGATCGCTTTCCGGCAGTTGTAATTCCTCTTTTAAGACACCCAAACGCATGACCAAAGAAGAACGCACCGCCACGCCATACAGAGTAATTGCCAGCATCGTCCCCACTAATGCTTCAGTTAAGGCTACATCTGCAGCCCCTAAGATGGCATAAACCAAAGCAGCCACAGCACCCAATATACCACGAATTACTAAGGCATGATAGGGGTTAACTTGTAAAACTACCATGGCGGTGGCTAGAGGCATTAATGCCGTAATGAGATAGATAGTATTATCGTTCATCGTCACCTTCACTACTGGAACAGTAAGCTAATACATATCCTAAAACAGTATTCCAAATTGCCAAAGAGATAATGGCGAGAATGAGCAGGGGCCATTCGCTGGGAATTCTCAGTAATAGTCCGACAACTATGGTCATGGAACCCAAGGTATCAGAGACTGATAAACCATGTAGTTTGAATAATACTGAGCGATCGCCCACGAGGGGAAAGGTTCCCCAAAACCAAAAGACCACCCCAAGTAACATCAAAAGGTCACTGAATAAGTTAATCATGATTCACTTAGTTAATACATCACTCATGCGTCTAAGAATTTGAGCCAATAGCATTAAAGACGCATTCCCAACACTGAGAATAATTACCCCAACTACGCCAATCATCCAATCATCTCTTAAGACCGAGACAACTAGAATCATGATCGATGTTTTACTAGCAATACTAGAAAATGCTAACACCTTTTGCCAAATATTATCATCTTGGCAGGCTTCGTAAATAGGAATCATTAAAGCTACCAGCATCATCATTAAGATGGTGTTCATGAGTCAGGCCTCCTGCGACGTACCCAATGGACTTCATACCAGCCCTCTTGGTGATATTTTAAAACAATGGTTTTGGGGGTAAAGGTAATGATAAAGATATCTAAAAAAATTAAACCCGGTGTCCTTTGGGGTTTAACTCTTTCCATGGTGATATCTTCGTAATTATGGGGTTTTAAGATAATCTCAAAAGCCTCTATGTAGGCTTGAGGCACTGACTTAATCACTTCCCCAAAAGCCCTTAACCAGTCTTTCAAAGCCGCCTTAGAGGGCCGACGACCAGGTAATAGTAAACACACACTCACCCCGATAATGATATTAGCTAAACTCAGGTCAGCAGTAATCAGAAACCAAATAGCTAATCGCAGAATTAAGTTGAGAGATAGATATTTAATCATGCTATACTCACCGCAAAAACAAACCAAAACAGCACTGTTAACATGATGGTCATTCCACCAATAATATGTTCCAGCTTTTCCCAGGTTCTGGATAGGTGAAATTCCCAGTTTTTAAACAGCAGAAAATAAGCCAACCATCCGCTACCTATAGTTACCAGGGATTTGACAATATTATCAATGGTATAAGCTGATTGATAATAGAAAAAGTTAGCCAAAATTAGCCCCCCCAGGAGAATTACCATAGCTGGCAATAGTCCCCGCTGCTTTGCCTCAGTTTCTGGGGTTTCTGGTAGTTGAGTATGGGGAATAAAGATGAATTTGGCAAAGTATATTGTGGTTCCTATGGCGGCTATATTTAGGATGATGTCTTGCCAAGATAACAGATTTTTAAAGGTGACCATTTTCGCCCCAAAACCTGCCAGTAAGGGGAAACCAGACACGGATAAACTAGCTATCAATAATGGTATCCAAACGGAGGTATTAATGGGCTGGGACTGTAGTTGCTTAAAGCTGCGACTGGGTAGGCTTCCAGCTATTAAGAATAAAGCTGATTTAACCAAGCCGTGGGTGAGGGCATAAAACCCAGCAACTACGGGGGCGGCGAGGACAAATCCTAATTGGGAAATGGTGCTAAAAGCTAGGGTTAGCTTGGTGTCTTTTTGAAAAACGGCATAAACTACGCCGAAAATGGCGGTGCTAATACCAAAGATTCTTAGCACTGGGTCAATCTCTGGTACAATGAGAGCGCAACGAATTAGGGGAAATACTCCGGCTTTGACTACGACTCCTGAGAGGAGGGCGGAAACGGGGGTTTCTGATTCGGAGTGGGTTAGCGGTAGCCATAACCCAGAGACAAACACGCCACCTTTGACTAATAGTGCCATTAGGATAAGGGCTATGGCTTCTGGAGGGGAAACCCGTAAGCCACTAAAGGCAAAGGAATGAGCGGCTTGGTAGACAAGACCGACCCCAATCAGATAGAATAGCATGGCGGTGTTGCTGACAAATAGATAGCGTAAGGCTATCCAAATGGAGCGATCGCTACGAGGATAGGAAATTAACAGGAAAACTGCGATTCCTAACACCTCTAGGGCTACATATATGCTAATAAAATCTTGACAAACAAATGTGGCATTAACACTGCCATGTAAAATGATAGCCTGGGCATAAAAAAAGGCGGATTTACCCCGGTTCCAACAGTAAAAAACCACTGCCATGGTGACTAGGGCGTTGGTCAAGATAAAGTAGCCACTTTGTTGATCAACTAATAGTTGAACACCGAAGTTATCTAGTAGCTGGATTGATAAATCTGTATCATTTAACAGAACCTGCAACCCATAAGCTAGGGAACAAAGGGCTGTGAAAATGGCCAGATAGCGATCGAGTTTGGGGAGTAAATAGATACTGAACCCCATACACATTGGTAATGCTATCAATGCGATCGTAATATTGGTCATGGGGTATTGTTCTTTTCGATCTCGTCGGTTTCTAGGGTGGGGTTATCGCGGGCTAACTTTATGACACCAACCAGCATTAATGCTTGGACGGAAAAGCCAATTACGATCGCCGTCAAAATCACCGCCTGTGGCACCGGGTCGGCATAAGTGCCATTATCTGCGGCATTACCGATAATCGGTGTAAAAAAGCCATCCCGTGAGGCGATGAGTACATAATAGGCGATTACCCCTGTACTCATCACATCCATGGAGATAATTTTCATCATCAGGTTCTTTTTGAGAATGATGCCGAAAAATCCGAACATCACGGAGGCGAATACTAACGACTCTAACACAATTATCTGTCAGCTAAAGGAGTTGATGAATTATATGTAAAGCATACACGATTTCGGCAAAAAACAAAACATCTTTTTAGGGATTTTGGCAAAATTTAGTTAGCCCAAATCTCGTGTTTTATTGTGTCCAAAATTTAGGAGATTTTCAACCACACAACTAGCCAAAATATAGCGGTTAAACTCAGGGTCATGACCCCCATCAGGTGGTCTAATTTTTCCCAAGTTTTGGGCAGGTTAATTAGGGAATTTTTGAAAATCAGAAAATAGGCTAACCAACCCACCCCAATAGTAGCTAAAGCCTTAGTAATCTTCTCGACGGAATAGGTGGACTCGTAATAGAGACTATTGGCACAAATTAAGGCAATAAACAGAATACCTATAGCGGGAAGTAATGCCAATTTTTGAGAGTCAAATTTTTCGGAATCGGCGGATTGTTGGTGGGGAATAAAGATAAATTTGGCAAAATATATCACGGTTCCGACTGAGGCAATATTGAGGGCGATATCTTCCCAAGTTGACAAGTCTTTAAAAACTAGAGCTTTGGCTGAAAAAATAGATAACAGCGGGAAACCAGATATAGACAAACTAGCCAGGAGTAGAATTAGCCAGAGAAAAGTATTAATGGGCTGTTGATGCAGTTGTTTAAAGTTGCGGCTGGGCAGGCTTCCTTCTATGAGGAATAAAGCGGATTTAACTAAGCCGTGACTGAGGGCATAAAAACTTCCGGCGACGGGGGCGACAATGATAAAACCTAATTGGGAAATACTGCTAAAAGCGAGGGTGCGTTTGGTGTCTTGTTCAAAAATGGCATAAATTGCACCTAACAAGGCGGCAGCTACCCCAAAGATGCTGAGAATTGGGCTAAATTCGGGTAGAATTAAGGCTAAACGTACTAAGGGAAAAACTCCGGCTTTGGTGACAATTCCTGAGAGAAGGGCGGAAACAGGGGTTTCTGATTCAGCATAGGTCATGGGTAGCCATAACCCTGAGACGAAGATACCACCCTTGGCTAATAAACCCATGAAGATAAGGGATATAGCCTCTGGGGAGGAACCCCGTAAGCCAGCAAAGGCAAAGGAATGATGGGCTTGGTAGACGAGGGCGACTCCTACCAGGTAGAATAGCATGGCGGTATTGCTGACAAATAGATAGCGTAAGCCTACCCAAATAGAGCGATCGCTGCGAGGATAAGCAATTAATAAAAAAACGCCTATTCCTAAGACTTCTAAAGCCACATATAGACTGATAAAGTCCTGGGAGATAAAAATGGAGTTAAGGCTGCTATGAACAATTAATATCTGAGTAAAAAACAACCCAGAAAGCCGGGACGACCAACAGTATAAAATCACCGCCATGGTGACTAGGGCGTTGGTCAATATCAAGTAGCCACTGGTTTGGTCAATGAATAGTTGAACACCAAAGTTATTCAGTAGTTGTATATTCAGGTTTGGGGGTTCCAAAATAACCCATAACCCGTAAGCAAAAGACATCAGGACAACGGCCATAGCCGAATAGCGATCTATTTTGGGGAATAGATAAATGCAAAATCCTACCAAAATTGGCAGTAATATCAAGACGATGGTGATATAGGTCATGGGTTGTTATGGTCATCCAGATAATTACTCACATCAGGTTCTTAGTGAGAATCTAATATTTGGATTATACATGAGTCAGACACCAAAATATTTATGGGTATGCTGTCTCCCATGTGATCAAAAAAAGAGGGGATCTGATCTAGTCAGAAACCCGCCTCTTAAATTAACTTCTATTGATTAGGTGACTGAAAACCTATTCACCCATCATGACTGGTTCCGGGCCAAAGGTCGGAAATACAGTTTTGCCATTATTTTCACTCGCCACCACGGGATGACCATAATAGGCATCAATAATCAGTTGCTTGAGATCCTCAATTAAGGGATAGCGAGGATTGGCCCCTGTACACTGATCATCAAAGGCTTGATCGGCGACTTCATCAACTTTAGCTAAAAACTCGGCTTCGCTTTCTTTAACGACTTCTTTCATGGCTTTAGGAATGCCTACCTGATGCTTGAGTTCTTCAATAGCCAAAATTAGGCGATCGATTTTTTCATCATCAGTATTCCCTCCCAAATGCAAATAATCGGCCACCCGAGCATAACGCCATTTAGTGTTAGGATATTTGTATTGGGAGAAAGTGGCTTGTTTGAAGGGTGCATCAGTGGCATTGTAGCGAATTACATGGCTAATCATCAAGGCATTCGCTAAACCGTGGGGAATGTGGAAAGTCCCGCCTAATTGGTGGGCAATGGAATGGCAAATGCCTAAGAAACCATTAGCAAAAGCCATCCCAGCCATGGTAGAGGCATAGTGCATTTTTTCCCGTGCTTTCGGGTCATTCGCGCCATTTTTATAGGAACTAGGCAGATACTTGAAAATCAGCCGAATGGCTTCTAAAGCCATGCCATTAGTGTATTCGGAAGCCAAGACGGAAACAAAGGCTTCTAAGGCGTGAGTTAAGGCATCAATACCGCCAAAAGATGTTAAACTTTTGGGCATATTTAACACCAATTCGGGGTCAACGATCGCAATATTAGGAGTCAAGGCATAATCTGCCAAAGGATACTTAATATTATTGCGGCGATCGGTAACCACAGCAAAGGGTGTCACTTCCGAACCAGTTCCCGAAGTGGTAGGAATTGCTACCATTAGTGCTTTTTCCCCCAGCGGCGGCAAATCATAGACCCGTTTACGGATATCCATAAATCGCATCGCCAAACCTTCAAACTCAATATCTGGATGTTCATACATGAGCCACATAATCTTAGCCGCATCCATAGGCGATCCACCACCAATGGCAATAATAACATCGGGTTCAAAGGTATTCATGAGAGTTAAACCCCGTTGTACGGTATCCAAAGACGGGTCAGGTTCAACATCATAAAAAACGTCATATTTAACCCCGATTTCTTCGAGGACTTCCTCAAGAGATGCGGTAATTCCTAAGTTAAACAAAGGCTTATCAGTGACAATAAAAGCCCGTTTTTTACCTGCCAACTCTCGCAAAGCGACGGGTAGGGAACCATACTTGAAATAGATTTTGGGAGGGACTCGGAACCACAGCATATTTTCCCGTCGTTCGGCGACGGTTTTAATATTTAACAGGTGAGTAGGTTCGACGTTTTCACTAATGGAATTACCGCCCCAAGTTCCACAACCCAGAGTTAAAGAAGGGTCAAGACGGAAATTATACAAATCTCCGATCGCCCCTTGAGATGAAGGGGTATTAATTAACACCCGCGCCGTTTGTACCTTACCCTCAAAGGCGTTAATATGAGCAGTATTATTAGGGGAAGTATACAAGGCAGCGGTGTGACCACGACCTCCCAACTGTACCAAACGTTCAGCCTTCAGAACCGCATCCTCAAAATCTTTCGCCCGATACATAACCAAAACCGGCGATAGTTTTTCATGGGCGAAGGGGTCATCATCATCAATTTCCGGTCGTTCCCCGATAATCACACGGGTATTATCAGGAAGATTTAGCCCAGCCATTCCTCCCAATTTATTAACAGTTTGACCGACAATTTCGGGGTTAAGATGACCGTCTACAAAAATGACGTTAGCCATGCGATCGGTTTCTTCTGGGGTGAGGAAATAAGCACCACGGCTGAGAAATTCCTCCCGCACCTGGTCATAAATAGAATCAACGACAATTACAGACTGTTCACTAGCACAAATCATGCCATTGTCAAAAGTCTTACTCAGGATAATCGAAGATACCGCCATTTTAATATGAGCAGAATCATCAATTAAAGCCGGAGTATTCCCCGCTCCAACACCTAAAGAGGGCCGCCCGGAAGAGTAAGCAGCCCGCACCATTCCCGGACCCCCTGTAGCGAGTATCAGTTTAATATCCTGATGCTGCATCAAGGCTTGAGATAGGGGAACTGTTGGTTCATCAATCCAACCAATAATATCTTCCGGCGCACCGGCTTCAACGGCTGCTTCCAGAATAATACGCGCCGCCTCATTAGTACATTTTTGGGCGCGGGGGTGGGGTGAAAATATAATCCCATTGCGAGTTTTTAGGGCAATTAAGGCCTTAAAAATAGCTGTAGAGGTGGGATTAGTAGTGGGGACAATACCTGCTAAGATGCCCACAGGTTCGGCGATTTTTTGGAATCCGAAGGATTTATCGGATTCAATAACACCACAGGTTTTGGTGTTTTTATACTTGTTGTAGATGATTTCTGAGGCGAAGTGATTTTTAATCACTTTATCCTCAACCACCCCCATACCTGTTTCTTCGACTGCTATTTTAGCTAGAGGTATACGCGCCGCATTAGCCGCTAGGGCAGCTTTCTTAAAAATGTAGTCTACCTGTTCTTGAGTGAAGCCAGAGAATTCTTGCTGGGCTGCTTTTACCCGCGCAATCAAGTTCTCTAATTCTTCGATATTGGTCACTCGGTTAACCATGAAAATACCTCAGATAGGACTATTGCCCAACTATGTACAGGGTCTTAGGCTGACCCATGCAGTACAGTAGTTGCTCAAAGATTTTGACTACCAGACAGTATAGCGCTTGTTCCTGATTTGTGTAGGTAGGACTTACTAAAACATCAAATTTGCGAGACTCCTCTACCCTTGATTATAGTAAAATGGTGTATCCGATGATACATCTTTCCTAAAGAATTAACTAAATTTTAACCTCCCATTAACTATCCAAATTGCGACATTCCCCAAGCCACCTAGTCATCAATTATCGATTATCCGGTAGGGGCGGGTTCCACGGTCAATCAAATTGACAACAAATAAGATTACTAAACCCGCCCCAAGCCACCTAGTCATCAATTATCGATTATCCGGTAGGGGCGGGTTCCACGGTCAATCAAATTGACAACAAATAAGATTACTAAACCCGCCCCAAGCCACCTAGTCATCAATTATCGATTATCCGGTAGGGGCGGGTTCCACGGTCAATGAAATTGACAAAAAATAAGATTACTAAACCCGCCCCAAGCCACCTAGTCATCAATTATCGATTATCCGGTAGGGGCGGGTTCCACGGTCAATGAAATTGACAAAAAATAAGATTACTAAACCCGCCCCACGCCACCTAGTAATCAATTATCAATTATCAATTATTTAGTTGTCATAGTATGGATACCATCCCAGTCGGAGGGTGGGGTATTTTGTAGATAATTGTGGGCGCGACCGATATGAATTTCGACGGCTCTATCATCCGATCGCATTTTTTTAGCCACTTCAAAATGCTGAATAGCTAAGGCAAAATCCCTGGCTAAATAAGCCTGTCGTCCCAGATTATAATATCCCAAAAACTCGACCCATTCATCATCTAAAGCCTGATTTTTTGAGCCAATCAACTCATAAATATTAACGGCATTATTTTTACCTTTAACCCGGACTTTATCCAACTCCCTAACCCAAATGCGATCGCCACACAAATTATAAGTCATTTCACTTAAAATAATATCACAGCCATACAATTTAGTAAGCTGTTCCAAGCGGGAACTCAAATTAACCCCATCGCCAATCACAGTATAATCCATCCGTTTTTGAGAGCCAATATTTCCCGATACTACTTCTCCCGAACTCATACCAATACCAATTTTAATTTGAGGTTCATTAGGTCGAGACTCATTAAAATCTTTCAACCGTTTTCGCATATCCAAAGCGGACTTAACCGCCATCCAAGCATGATTATCTCTGAGAGGAAGAGGCGCACCAAACACCGCCATAAGTGCATCTCCGATAAACTTATCCAAAGTTCCTTCATGGGAAAAAACGGCTTCCACCATAGTTTCAAAATATTGATTTAGCAACGCCACGACATCAGAGGCTTCCAAATTTTCAGTCAAGGTGGTATAGCCACGAATATCAGAAAATAGAATAGTTACTTCTTTCCTTTCCCCAATCATCAAAGCATCTTCTCCCAAAGCCATAACCCGTTCAGCCACCCCAGGAGTCATATAGCGATACATGGTAGTTTTCATACGTTTTTCGCGGCTAATATCTTCCAAAACCACCAAACCACCCCGGACACCACCTTCTGGGTTAGTCAAAGGATTAACAGTTAAATTAATGCTACGTTCTAGCTGTCGAATTTCGGAAGCGATCGCCTGATTATCAGCCAAAGCATTGCCGTCTAAAAGCCTATATTCTTGACCCCAAACATGATAAATATCTGGTTTTTTCGCATCAGGAACCACCAAAATAGGAATGGGTGTTTTATCTCCAAATTCCCTAACTATCATTTCCACTAATCCCACAGTTAAACTTTGTTCCGGGACAAAATGGCGGGCGGCAAATTTGAGACTATCCTCAAGACGCAATTGCAAATTTTCAATAGGAAGAACATCCCAGATATATTGTCCGCTAAGTTGCTCTTCCCAATATTCGCGAATTTGTCGATGGCGGGGACGGTGACGGGGACAGCCGAGCAATTCCAAAGCAGCATCATTAATGGTAACAATGCGACCTTGTAAATCCGTAGAAATAACCACATCTGAGAGACTTTGGAGAATATCTTTTTGATACTGTTTCTCCACCATGACATTCTCAAAAAGTTGGGCATTTTGTAAAGCAATACCCGCCTGAGCATTAAAAGCCCGCAGAAATTCCTCATCGGAATCAGTGAAACTGCCTTTATGTTTATTGATTAACTGAGTGACACCGATCAGCTCACCTTTAGCGTTGTAAACTGGCATACAGAGAATATTACGAGTGCGATAGCCAGTTTTGCGATCGGTGGTCGGGTCAAAGCGAGGGTCTGCATAAGCATTGGTAATATTTAGCACTTGACCTGTGGAAGCCACATAACCCGCAATTCCCTTATTAGCCGGAATGCGAATTTCCATCATGGTTTTACCATCAGCCTTAGCCACTTTAGTCCAGAGTTCCTCGGTTTCTTTTTTGAGTAGGAAAATGGTACTGCGATCGGCTTGCATTAGGTCTCTGGCCTGTTCCATTACGGATAATAAAGTAGTTTCGAGATCTAAACTCTGACCGAGGGTAGTGGTAGCTTTGAGGAGGGCTGCTACACCTCGCTGGTTACGGGCGGCGACAAAAAACGATTGGCAGCTTTCGAGGATAATACCAATAGAATCAGCAAAGGAGCGAAATTGCTGTTCGTCTTCCTCGGTAAAAGGGCGATCGCCTGCTTTATTGAGGAGTCGCACCACCGCCACCGCTTCTTGAGGATTTTGGGTGCTAAAAATAGGCATACAGAGAATGCTACGCGCTTCGTACCCATGAGGTTGGTCAATAGCGGGGTCGAATAGTTCATGGGTTTGAGCATCGGTGATATTGAGGGCTTCTCCGGTACAGGCGACATGGCCGAGAATACCCACATCCATGGGTAGGCGAATTTCCTCGGTATGTTTAGCGTCGGAGTTACCCTCGCCGTCAGTAGAGTTGGTTTCGGGAGAGGTTTTGTACCAAAGCTGACCCTTGTTGCGATTAATTAAAAAAATGGTAGTGCGATCGGCTTCTAGGATTTGTCCGATTTTGAGAGTAAAGGCATCGAGAAGCTGTTCGAGGAGGGTTTCGATCGCTTCATTGTTAATCAGTTCGATAGCTCGGAGAAATTGTTGAAATTCTGCGGTAATGAAATCGAGAATACAAATAAACTCTCCCATTGGCAGATTTTTCACACGATCTGCCAACAAGCCCATGCGATTAACTTGAGTCAATGTAGCCAGAATGCTACCTGCGTGGGAAACTGTCATGGGTCGGGGTTAAATTGACAAAGGACTCCATCTGAACGGTTTATCCCCCGATTCAGTAGCCTCAAAAGGAAGAAGCAAGGAACAGCGATAATCTATTCCTTGTCTCAAGTCTACGGGTTTCCTTTCAACTAAGCAACAGAGGGCAGTGATTCACGAGCCAAAATATTTTGATAATAGCGCCTCAGTTGGCTAGTAGCAGCAGCCCACCCCCAGCGTTCGGCTTCTAATCGGGCATTTTGTCGCAACAGTTCCCGCTCATCACTATGGGATAATAGTCTACTGGTGGCTTTGATGGCTCCTTGTTCATCCTGGGGGTCAAACAGATAGCCATTTACTCCGTCAGTGACAATATCAGGAATTCCCCCAGACCGCGCGGCAACTACGGGGGTTCCTGCCGCCATAGCTTCGAGGAGGACTAAACCTAGGGTTTCTGTCCGGGAAGGGAAAATAAAGGCATCAGCGCAGGCGTAAGCGGCCGCTAATTGCTCTCCCCGCAGATAACCGACGAAGTTGGTGGGAGTTCCGGCAAAATGCTGTTCTAGGTTTTCCCGGTTCGGACCATCTCCGACTAGGGCGAGACGGGCGTTGGGTATTGCTGCTAGAATAGGTTTAATGCGATCGATTTCTTTTTCGGCTCCTAGTCTGCCTACATACAACAGTAGGGTATCGTCTGGGTTTCCCATACTGAGGCGATCGCGCATTTCTTTAGTGGCTTTATGGGGTTGGAACATTTCTGTATCCACCCCCCTCTGCCATAGGTCTACCCGTTCAATGCCATGATTGCGTAACTCCTCAACCATTGCTGTGGAGGTACACAGGTTTAACATAGCCTGATTATGGGCTGTACGCAATAACCCCCACAGGAATTCCTCTAGCATTCCTAAGCCGTAGTGGTGCAGGTATTGGGGTAGATGGGTATGGTAGGAGGCTACTAACCCGACGTTGAGTTTTTTACCATAATACAGGCCACTTAATCCCAATACGGCTGGGTTGGCTACATGGATAATATCTGGTTTAAATTCCGCTAATTTTGCCCCAATTCCCGGATGAGGAAGACCGATTTTGAGTTCAGGATACATGGGGAGAGGAAATCCCTCTACACCGTAGATTTGACAGCCTTTATATTCGGTTAATCCACCTTCTGGAGAAACTATTAGCACCTCATCACCTAGGCGATTGAGTTGTTCGGCGGTATGACATAAACGGGTGACAATCCCATCTATTTTCGGTAAAAATGTTTCAGTAAAAAGGGCGATTCTCATAAAAAGTTAGCGCGGCTTGTCAAATATTTTGGAAGGGTTTAGAGACCATAAAAAAACCAGTCTTTTCGACTCAAGTAATCACCAGTGTATAATTAACCCATTTTTAGTTATCTGAGGTAACGGGTTGATTATTGTTGGCGGCTGGTGTGGTAGTGGGTGATAACAGTCGATACTTCAGCAGGAAGCCAAAATATGCGAACAGGACAATGATGGCTGTGCCAATGCCGACAGGACTAGGAACCCAGAAAATGGCTTCTAGTCGGTTAATCTCCCCAGGTTGGAGAGTCCATACTACCAATTTGCGGTTTTCTGGTGTAGTCCGGTCGGAGTCGGAGTCGGGGTTACCGTCAGCTATCACCCGCGCCCCCAAGGGGTGATCAGCCTAAATTCTAGGTCGATCAGGTTTTCGGCACCAACAATAACGTTATCCTCACTGGCAACTAGGGCTAGGGATGTTAGGTCTAATTCTAGGTTAATCCGATTACGCAGAGCAAATATTAAGTTATTTTGCTTTAAGCGCAAATCTGAGGCAAATTGTGGTAGTTGCCCTTCTGTAGCCGGAAGCGATCGGCTAGAGGGGGGAGTGATGGGGTTAAAAAAGGCGCTAAATTTTTTCTGTAAATCTGCCCCATTGTAAAAGGGGATAGTAACTTCAATCTCCTGATTGGACAATTGTTTAGCTTTACCGTTGAGAAGTTTGGCGCGACGACGTAGACTCGGAAGCCACTCATCTAAAGCGTCTGACCCTAAGTTAGTCACTTCTTCGGCTAACCGGATATGCTGGACAATTTTGCCGTGGGTCTGATCAGAAAATTCAATCCCTATATCGGAGTGAACACATCCCCCCAGCATCAGGGAAACTAAACCCATGATGATCAGAACTCGCAATCGTTTCAACATCCCTATTTGCCTCACCAGAACATCGGCTGCTCATCTGTTTCTCCTCTTCTCATCAAACCCGATCGCCAAACCATTGTCAATTGCTGAGGGGTTAATTTTTAATTCCTGTGGTAGCAATGCCTCGGATGAACTGTCGCTGACCCAACAGGAATAAGATCACCACGGGGACAGTGGCAATAACTACGGCGGCCATTAGTAGTTGCCAACTGCTGGTAAACTGTTCCTGAAATTCGGCTAAAGCTAGTTGTACGGTTCTTAACTCGGGTCGGGTGGTAAATACTAAGGGCTTGAATAAATCATTCCATTCGCCAATGAAGGTAAATAGAAACAGGGTTACCAGGGCGGGACGGGCTAGGGGTAGCATGATCTGGGTGAGAATTTGCCAGCGGTTGGCCCCGTCAATGGTGGCCGCTTCCTCTAAGGCTAAGGGAATGGTGATGAAATATTGGCGTAACAGAAAAATCCCGAAGCCATTGACGGCTGTGGGTAGGATTAAGGCCCAGTAGGAGTTGAGTAAATGACCCCATTTGAGGACGAGAAAAATGGGAACTACTAACAATTGAAAGGGAATTACCAAGGTCGCCAAGACTACTAAGACGATCGCCTGTCGGCCGCGAAATTTGAGTCGCGCTAGGGCATAACCCGCTAGGGCTGAGGTGATCACCTGAAAGGCGGTTACAGATAAGGCGACAAAGGTGGAATTAGCGAAGGCTAACAGAAAGCTACCCCGCTGCCATGCCTGTTGGTAGTTTGCCAGGGTAAGCTGAGAACTATCGGCGGCGCTAGGTTCTGATAGGGAGGTGAACACTACGATCACTAGGGGCAGCAGGACAATTCCCGCCCCCACCAGTAACAACAACAGGGTTAGCACCTGAAAAAAAGTATTCCAGTTTACAGATTTTTTCATAAAGTTGAGTTACAGAGCGATCGAAAATTGGATTAAGATAAACTTATCAAAAATGCCATGATTATTAAGTTTAACTGGGTGTGTCAGGAACTAATCTTAGAAAATACGACAAAGTTGGTCAATTCCTGGAATAAATAGATAAAGTAAACTATAAAGATCCTAATGCTTGCTGATGCTAAAGGCCATTGAGTGAGTCAGATGCCATAATTCTGTATCTGGATTCTCAGTGTAATGGCCATTGATGGGGGAAGCAAGCCATAAAAATAGCAGAATTTTGACCCCCACTGTACGGTCAGGCAGATCGAAACAGGTTCTCGGACATGAGAGCAAAACGCTTGGGGAGATATCTACCTCTGGATATCTGGCTTTCGAGTTGGATGTGTAAGTGATATCAGTGAACCAAGAATTCCACTGCTAATAAGGGTGGGAGTGTCAAGAACAGCTCATTTGTTTGTTACCAGGAGAAATTTAATTTATGCCACAGCTTGAAACAATTGCTGAACTAGACTTTCAGAACGAAACCTATAAAGATGCCTATAGCCGGATTAATGCGATCGTAATTGAAGGTGAGCAAGAAGCATATGATAATTACATCAAACTGGGTGAAATGCTGCCGGAAGAACGGGAAGAGTTGATTCGTCTGTCGAAAATGGAAAAGCGTCACATGAAAGGGTTTCAGGCTTGTGGTCGCAACCTGGAAGTTAGCCCCGACATGGACTTTGGCCGTGAGTTCTTTGCTCAACTGCATGGTAACTTCCAAAAGGCGGCGGCTGAAGGTAAGTTGGTCACTTGTTTGCTGATCCAATCTTTAATTATTGAAAGTTTTGCGATCGCTGCTTACAACATCTATATCCCGGTGGCTGATCCCTTTGCTCGCAAAATTACCGAAGGCGTGGTTAAAGATGAGTACGAGCATCTGAACTTTGGCGAGGAGTGGCTGAAAGCTCACTTTGAAGAGTCCAAAGCTGAATTAGAAGAAGCTAACCGCCAAAACTTACCCCTGGTCTGGAAAATGCTTAACCAGGTGGAAAAAGATGCCAGTATCCTGGGAATGGAGAAAGAAGCCTTAATTGAGGACTTCATGATTGCCTATGGGGAAGCTCTGAGCAATATTGGTTTCACTACCCGCGATATTATGCGGATGTCTGCTTATGGCTTGGCAGGAGTTTAACTTAGTCAGGTTGAGATTTTGAACAAAAACGGTCGGTGCTGTCGGTGCTGTCGGTGAGCGCAGCCGAACCGCTGAACAGGTGGCGGTCTGCGATCGCCACGGTCTTAATCGTCATAGCCTGATCCTCTGAGCAACAAATCCCAGCCCTAGAGCGTTTAATCCACGCAACAGCTAAACGTCCTGTCGTGAAATACCCGTCCATCGATAGGATATTCTACAAGTTCCCTAGCTACTACCGCAGAGCGGCCATCAGCGCCATTGGGCAGGTCAGCATCAAAACTGGCTTACGATGGGTCTAGGATGGTGAAACGAGACTCAAAAAACTATGCTCTGGCTGTATTTTCCCATGGGAAGCGCTATAACTGCGACCTGAATGGAAGTCAAGATATTGCCGAGAGGAATGCTGAAGCTCACTCGCAGAAATGACGGTGAGGAGGGCTCGCGCAAATGTTCTGGAGGTTCGCCTAGAAGCTGGGCTTGTTTGTGTGATATTTGGACTCAGGCGAGTCCGGGATTACCATAAGACACTCCCACCTCGCGCCCTCGCAGGTGGGGAGGGCTTCATTCTGAATTGCTGGCACTATGGGCAGGTTGGTGATGAGATTAAGGATAAAGTCACAAGCCAACCTGCTCCTTTGCAGGTAAAATTAATTTCTATATCCGGCATCGACTCCCATATTTTTGCCGGGAGATCGGTAAATAGAATAGCCTCCCCCAAGAGGATGTTAACTAAAAATAACTAAATAACTCAATCGAATCATGTTTGGTCTCATCGGTCATCTTACCAGTTTGGAACACGCCCAGGTTGTGGCTCGGGATTTGGGTTATGCAGAATATGCTGATCAAGGTCTGGATTTTTGGTGCAGCGCACCACCCGTAATTGTTGAGGATCTTAAGGTAACAAGTATTACGGGTCAGGTAATTGAGGGTAGGTATGTAGAGTCTTGCTTCTTACCCGAAATGTTGGCTACTAACCGCATGAAAGCTGCTACTCGCAAAATTATTAATGCTATGGCTCATGCTCAAAAAAATGGCATTAATATTACGGCTTTGGGGGGGTTTTCTTCGATTATTTTGGAGAGATTTAATTTGGATCAACTGGGTAGAATTCGCAACATTAAGTTAGAGTTTGAGCGCTTCACTACCGGAAACACACACACGGCTTATATTATTTGCCGTCAAGTTGAACAAGCCGCACCGAAATTAGGAATAGATTTATCTAAGGCTACTGTGGCGGTTTGTGGTGCTACCGGAGATATTGGGAGTGCGGTTTGTCGGTGGCTAAATGGCAGACTTGATGTGGCTGAAATACTATTGATTGCTCGCGATCGCCAAAGACTCCAAAACCTCCAAGCTGAATTGGGACGGGGTAAAATTATGGCCTTAGATGAAGCATTACCCAAGGCTGATATTGTGGTTTGGGTCGCTAGTATGCCCCAGGGGGTGGAAATTGACCCGGAGGTTTTGAAAAAACCCTGTTTGTTGATTGATGGCGGCTATCCTAAAAATATGGCAACTAAGTTTCAAAGTCCCGGTGTTCATGTCCTGTCTGGGGGCATTGTGGAACACGCTTTAGATATTGACTGGAAAATCATGAAAATTGTCAATATGAATGTTCCCGGTCGCCAGCTATTCGCCTGTTTTGCGGAATCTATGTTATTGGAGTTTGAGGCTATATATACCAATTTTTCTTGGGGCCGAAATCAAATCACTTTGGATAAAATGGATATGATTGGTCGGATGTCTATTAAACATGGTTTTAAGCCACTGATGTTATAATTCTTTCCCCCTCCTCACCCGCTATTCTCAAACTCTGTTGATCTGGCAATTTCGGGTGAGGATCTGATTATTACTTGTGGCTTTTGGGGGGAATGCACAAAATATGGTTTTTGTCAAGGGTGATAAAAATAGTGGGGGCATTTTCCTCAAAAACTCGTGCATCGTGAATTTTATTTTTTGCTGGCAGAATAACTTTAACCGCGAGATAATCAGGGTTTCCGGCTGTATTTTTGCATATAGGCACAGTAAGCCCTTGGGTGCAATTTCTCCCAGCTTACCACAACCCCTATAATCTCGTCAACTTTTTGCGAGGAATTGGCAATAAAATTGTATTAATTCTTAACAATCTTTGGAAAAAAAAATATATTTGGTTGTATTAATTAGCAAAACTTATATAAAATGCCACAAGCAGGGGGAGGGGGTGGGGCAGTTCATTAACGGTAGAACCCGCCCCGATAGTTGAGAATTAAAGGGTTAATCTCTCATTTTTTCAGACCAAACGCGAGTGGGAAGACCCCAAACATAGATAAATCCTTCGGCGGCTTTGTGGTCAAATACATCTTCAGAGCCGTAAGTAGCCAGGTCAAGGCTGTAGAGGGATTTGTCAGACTTGCGGCCGACAATGTTGCAATTGCCTTTAAACAGTTTTACCCGTACAGTGCCGCTGACCCGTTCTTGAGTTTGTTTGATAAAGGCATCGATCGCACCTTTGAGGGGACTAAACCAGAGGCCATTATAGACAATTTGGCTATAGGTTTCCTCAATGCCGCGTTTATAGCGGGTGACATCAGAAGTGAGAACCAGACTTTCAAGATCTCGGTGAGCCTGAATGAGTACAACCATGGCAGGGGATTCGTAAACTTCCCGAGATTTAATGCCTACCAAACGATTCTCGATCATATCAATGCGTCCGATACCGTGGTTTCCGGCGATCGCATTTAAGCGAGAGATCAGGTCAACCCCGTTGAGTGCTTCCCCATTGAGGCTAACAGGAATGCCAGCTTGGAAGCCAATTTCTACATATTCGGGCTCGTTAGGAGTATCAGCGATCGCTTTAGTCATCCCATAAATATCCTCTGGGGGTTCAACCCAGGGATCTTCGAGTGGTCCAGCTTCGATCGCCATACCAAGCAAGTTGCGATCGAGACTGTAGGGGGAAGACTTTTTAACCGGGAAGGAAATGCCACATTTTTCCCCATAGGCGATCGTCTCTTCCCGACTCATACCCCACTCCCTAGCCGGAGCCAAAATCTTAATATTAGGGTTGAGAGCGCCGATAGACACATCAAAGCGGACCTGATCATTGCCTTTTCCCGTGCAACCGTGAGCGATCGCGTCTGCTCCGTATTTTTCGGCAACTTCCACCAAAATCTGAGCAATCAAAGGACGTGCTAAAGCCGTAGCCAGGGGATAGCGATTCTCATACAAAGCATTGGCTTGAATAGCCGGAAAAGCAAATTCCTGGACAAATCGCTGTTGTACATCAATCACTAAAGACTCACTCGCGCCAGAGTCGAGGGCCTTTTGTTTCACTGGTCCTAGTTCATCACCTTGTCCCAAGTCAACCGCCACAGTAATTACTTCAGCTACCCCAAACTCGTTTTTGAGGTAAGGAATACAGACGGAGGTATCTACACCACCAGAGTAGGCAAGTACAGCTTTTTCAGCGCGACCCATAATCTACCAAAGCTCCTAGACAACAAACATTTCATTATCACCCCAATCGCCACGATTTAACAGTGAACGGGTAACAATTAGGTTATAGTTTCAGAGCATCGCCAACTGTCCCCCAAAATCTATGTTTTTTAGCGTTGTTATCCCCACCTATAACCGTTTACCGATTTTACAGAAGTGTCTGAGAGCATTAGAAAATCAAGCCTATAGCGCCGCCGTGACGGGTTTAGAGGTGGTGTTAGTCGATGATGGTTCCACTGATGGGACTGTGGAATGGTTGGCCACTCATCAGGGCGCATTTCCCCATCTTCGCATTTACCAGCAAGACCACCAGGGACCGGCGGCGGCGCGAAATTTGGGAGTTGAACAGGCTAGGGGAGAGATTATTGTTTTTATCGATAGTGATTTGGTGGTAACTGATAGCTTTCTGGAGGCTCACGCTAGGGCATTAATTGCCAACTCTCAAAAAAGCGATCGCATCTTTACCTATGGTCGAGTTGTCA
The DNA here is from genome assembly GCA_016745315.1 of Arthrospira sp. PCC 9108. Taxonomy (GTDB): domain Bacteria; phylum Cyanobacteriota; class Cyanobacteriia; order Cyanobacteriales; family Microcoleaceae; genus Limnospira; species Limnospira platensis. The sequence continues at coordinate 5,268,819 of CP066886.1, read as the reverse complement.
ATACCTGCAATTTTGAACATCCCACCACAGAACCCTATAAAATTACCGATTTTTCCGCCGCTTATTTTGCTACTGGAAATGTGGCGATCGCCCGCCATTGGTTAATCGAAGCCGGATTATTTGACCCTCAATTTCAGCTTTATGGTTGGGAAGACCTCGAACTAGGAGTTAGGCTAAAAAAATTAGGTTTAAAATTAATCAAATGCCCCGCCGCCGTCGGATATCATTGGCATCCACCCTTTAGCTTAGAACAAATACCCGCCCTAATTGAAAAGGAAAAACAAAGGGGCAGAATGGGGGTAGTTTTCTACCAAAAACATCCTACATGGTCAGTAAAAATGATGATTCAAATGACAATTTTGCATCGGATACTCTGGGGGATTTTATCCCTCAGAGGTCAACTTAATGAAAGGACAATGGCGCATTTTTTACAGTGGTTAATTAATCGTGGTCAGTCTCAATTAGCCTTAGAAATTTCTCGGATTTTTTTGAATTGGTATAATGTGCAAGCCGTACAACAATATTGGGCCACCCGAGAGCATACTTAATTAAATATTTGCCAGCTTGGTTCACTATTGACCTACACATGGTATAATAGCCAAAACTATAGGTTCTAGTGGGGAACAGCCACTAGGAGTAATGGGGAAAGTTCGGTGTAAATCCGGCACTGTCCCGCAACTGTAATCAGATTTAAGGCAAATTTTTCCACCCAATCTGTGAGTCAGGATGCCCGCCTATAGTTATTTCTCACTCACAAATCTGCGAGGTACAGATGAGCAAAAATCATCGAATGATACACCTAATCGCCATGATTGGGTTAACATTTTATTTGGTAATAGGTGCAGCCACTCCAGCTCAAGCAATGCACATTATGGAAGGTTTTTTACCTATTACCTGGGCGGTTTTTTGGTGGGTGTTAATCATCCCTTTCTGGGTAATTGGTTTACAAAAACTCACCAAAATCACCCAAAAAAACCCCGAATTAAAGCTATTAATTGCCCTAGCCGGAGCCTTTACTTTTGTCCTGTCAGCCCTGAAAATACCCTCAGTGACAGGGAGTTGTTCTCACCCCACCGGAACCGGATTAGGAGTTGTTTTATTCGGACCGTCAGTGATGACAGTTTTAGGCAGTTTAGTTCTACTTTTCCAAGCCGTATTACTCGCTCACGGCGGTTTAACTACCCTGGGAGCCAATGTATTTTCCATGGCAATTGTCGGCCCTTGGGTCGCCTATGGCATTTACCAACTATTCTGCCAATTTAACCAACAAAAACTAGGTATTTTCTTCGCAGCAGCCTTGGGAAGTTTAGCCACTTATTTAATTACCTCCATACAGTTAGCCGTAGCTTTTCCGGCTGCTTCTGGGGGGTTATCGCTTCCTTTATCAAATTTGCGGGGATTTTTGCAGTCACTCAAATTCCCCTATCAATTAGTGAGGGACTATTAACGCTGGTAGTTTGGAATTGGCTAGAGTCCTACGCCTCAGAAGAACTGCAAACCTTGAAAATTGGGAAAGCTAATAGCTAAGTAAAATAATCATGACACCAACTTCTGATCAACCCGTCAAAAATCGCAATTTATGGATGATTTTAGCCGTCGTTATTTTATCCATAACGCCACTAATTTTTATCCGAGGAGATTATGAGGGAGCCGATGAACAAGCCGAAAATCTCATCGGCGAAATTCAACCCAATTATCAACCCTGGTTTGAACCTATCTTAGAAGTTCCCAGTGGCGAAATTGAGAGCCTGTTATTTGTTTCTCAAGCCGCCATTGGTGCGGGTATCGTGGGCTATGTGATTGGCTTATATAAAGGTCGTCAACAAGGCAAAAATCGCTCATCCTAAATGCACCATCAAATTGATGCGATCGCCTATACCAATCGGTTAAGGTATTTACCCTCTGAACATAAGTTAACCTTTGCCGCCACCCTGTTTTGTCTCAGTTTGGCGGCTCCCCCCCTCCTGCAAATATTGATCACCATTTGGGTGACAATTTGGGTTGTGATTTACGCTAAAATCCCCCTAGGAATTTATCTGAAATTGCAAGCCATCCCCTTTAGTTTTTGGTTAACTAGCATTCCCGCCTTACTATTGGGGGTGGTTAATTCAGCTAATCTCGAATTAATTAAAACTGATATTATCTGGGGATTTAACCTAGGGGATATCTTGATATATTTCAGTAATCAAGGAATGCAACAAGCTGGGTTTTTGCTAACTCGCTCCCTAGTGTTAACCTCCTGTATGTATTTTATTTTACTCACTACCCCCCTAGTGGAAATCATTAGAATTTTCCGTAAGATTGGCTGTCCGAGTTTAATCACAGAATTATTAATGTTAATGTATCGGTTTATTTTTATGTTAACTGAAACCGCTAGTCAATTATTAATCGCTCAACAGGTTCGCATCGGTTATGGTGACTGGAAAACTACCATTCGCAGTTTAGGAATTGTCACCAGTCAACTACTCCAACAAACCCTAGAAAATTATCGACAAATTTGTTTAGGATTAACCGCGCGGGGGTTTAACGGAGAGTTGCGGGTTTGGTCGGTTTATCGCCACCAACCTAACCCTCGATATACCTGGGAAGGATGTTGTGGTTGTCTACTATTGTTGGTGAGTATTGGATGGTTTTATGTCCTCGGAATTTGAGTTACTAGAATTTGAGAATGTTCAGTATACTTACCCCGGTAGTCAGCAGCCAACCCTGGAAAATATCACTTGTCAATTTGGTAGATATCAGCGTTATGCTGTCATTGGACGTAATGGCTGCGGAAAAACTACCTTATTTCGATTAGCTAATGGGTTATATCGTCCCCAGTCAGGGGTGATTAGTTGGCGAGGTCAACCGCTACAATATAAACGGCGATCGTTGAATCAATTGCGCCAAAATGTGGGTTTAGTATTCCAAAATCCTGAACAGCAGTTAGTAGCCACTACCGTGTCAGAGGATATTTCCTATGGCTTGTGTAACTTGGGTTTATCTACCTCAGAAATTGCTCAAAGGGTGCGCCAAATTTTGGCTGAATTTGATTTAGTCAGTTTGGCGGATTTACCGATTAATTATCTGAGTTTGGGGCAGAAAAAAAGGGTGTCAATTGCTGATATAATGGTGTTGCAGCCACAATTATTATTTTTGGATGAACCTACGGCTTATCTTGACTCTTATCAAGTTACTAACTTTCACTGCTTATTAAATCAGATTCAACAGCAAGGAACTACTCTAGTTATCGCTACTCATAATTTGGATTTTGTGGAAGCATGGGCGGATTGGGTTTTGGTACTTGATGGCGGAAAACTGGCTTGTCAAGGTACACCAAAAGCCGTTTTTAGTCAAGGTCAACAACTCCAAGATTTAGGTTTGGGGGTTCCTTTAGTGGGGGATTTAATCAATTGGTTACAAGCTGAGAATATGGCTTTATCGGAAACACAGTTAAATCAGATTCAGCAACAGATACGCGATCGCTATTGGCGCTCAAATTCTTAATTTGGTTAAAATTGGCTGGGTAGTGGTAATCCGATTTGAGCATGGTGTAATAATGCTTCTACTGCTTGACGGTTGAGGGGACGGAAGAAAAAATAACCCTGTCCATATTTGCAATTAAACTTCTGTAAATGGTGGAGTTGTTCGGCGGTTTCAATACCTTCGGCGATCGCATCCATCTTCAGACTTTCAGCCAAAGCCACAATGACCCGGACAATTTCCCGCTTATCCTCGCCTTCGGGAATTTGACTGACAAATGAGCGGTCAATTTTGAGGATATCTACTGGGAATTTATGCAGATAACCCAACGAACAGTAACCTGTACCAAAATCATCAATACAAATTTTGATTTGTTGTTGTTTGAGTTGTTGTAAAGTGGCGATCGCTAATTCTGGGTCGTTCATAATTGCCGTTTCTGTAATCTCTAATTTTAACTCCGAACCCGCCACCCCCGTCTCAACTAAAATATTGCTAATACGCCGCCCCAAATCATTCGTAAATTGCTGAGAAGACAGGTTAACACTCATCATCAGATTAGAATAAACCGCAAACTTATCTTTCCATTCGCTTAACTGAAAACAAGCCTGTCGCAATACCCATTCCCCAATATCAACAATTAAACCCGCCTCCTCAGCTATCGGGATAAACTCAGCCGGAGATATCAAACCCTCTTGGGGGTGGTCCCAACGCAATAAAGCCTCAAATCCTGCAATAGTCCCCGTCGATAGTTCAATAATTGGTTGATAGTTCAGTTCAAACTGTTGTTCTTGTAACGCTAAACGTAGCTGGGTTTGCAGGTATAAGCGCCGTAGGGCGTTCGTTCGCATCGTTGAGTCAAAAACCACATAACAACCTTTTCCTTGCCTTTTAGCGCGATACATAGCCGTATCTGCATCTCTCAAGACCTCTGGAGAACTTTCATAGTTAGAGTTGTTACCCTCAACAATACCAATACTCGCACCCGTAAAAATCTGATTGTCTCCTAGGAATATCGGCAATTTTAAGGCTTCCTGAATCCTCTCCGCCACATCGATCGCCTCTTGAATATCCGTAATATTTTCTAATAAAATCGTGAACTCATCCCCTCCCAATCGTGCTAGGATATGTGAATCCACACAATCTGTAAGCCGTTTACTAATCTCGATTAGCAGTTGGTCGCCGATGGCGTGTCCGAGACTATCATTAATAAATTGGAAGCCATCTAGGTCTAAGAACAGAATAGCAAATTGATAATTATCTAGGGTCTTACATTTCCTAAGAGAATCATTTAATTTATCTAGGAAAAATGCCCGATTCCATAAATCCGTCAGAGAGTCATGGGAGGCGCTATGACGCAGTTTAGCTTCCGTTTCTTTCAGGTGGGTAATTTCCATAATTGACCCTTCATAGTAAAGCACACGGTCATGGCGATCGCTATAAAGAGCCCGCGCATTTTGCCAGATCCAAATTGATTGACCATCTCGCCGATAAACTTGGGCTTCAAAATTAGAAACTGAACCCTTAGTTTGCAGAAGATTAATAAACCTATTATAGGTTTCCGGATCAGCATAAACACTTTTAATTTGCTTCCCCCTAACCAACAGTTGTTGTTGAGACTCATAGCCAAAGATTTTAGCCAAAGCCGGGTTAGCACTAATATACTTTCCTTGTAGGTCAATTTGAAAAATTCCCTCTAAGGCATTTTCAAAAATATCTCGATATTTCTCCTCCGCTTGCTTCCGTTGAAATACCGAACCCAATTGCATAGCCACCGAAGACACCAGTTTAACTAAGCGATTATCTTGTTCCCTCGGGGTTGACATCAAAAACACTAACACCGCCAACACCCGATCATCTGCTAAAATAGGCACACCCAACCCCGCTTTAAACCCATATTTTTTAATCAGAGAATAGCGGGAGAAATTCGCCTGGGATTCCTCAGAAATATCTCGATCCCATTCCGGTTCTTGACTAGCCCATACCCGACCGGCTAAACCATCATTTACACCCAGTAAAAATTGTTTACTCTCTTCATAAAAACCCGCGAAATCCGGCTTTTCTTGATAGCTAACTAAACTATATTCCAGATGGGTTTGTTCAGGGTGAGGAATCCATGCTTCCCCAAATTCCCAGTTGGTGGTTTGACAAAGAAGATCTAAAGCCACTGCTAAAGCTGAGTCAAAATCTACCGCGATCGTGACGGCGTGGGTAATTTGTTGAAGTAACTGGATTTCCTCATCGGCGCGTTTGCGATCGGTAATATCCAAACCAGCGCCCACAAAATATTCATATTCATCTGTTTCTTTATTAAAAACCGCGCGACCATACCATTCCACAATAATCTCGCGATCGTCCTTCGTGATCATAGTTTCTTCCGTGCGGATAGGTAGGCGGCGATTAATCATTAATTCAAACACCCAGGGCGCTGATTTTCCCTCTTCCTTGGGAACAAATGTAGCGCTGTAGTTCATCCCTTCCACTTCCTCTTGCTTATAACCTAGAGTATGGAGCATCGAAGGGTTCATAAATTTGACTTTTCCTTCCACATCTAGGACTATAAAAAAAGCCGGATTAGCTTCTAGCAAGGTTTGGGTAAAGTTTTTTTCTTTAATTAATTCCGCCTCCGCTTTATGGCGTTCTAAGATTTCTTGGCTAATTTGATTCGTGAGGGGACGTATGGTTAGCACTAAACAGGTGGTTCCTACCATGATAAATAGCATCATGGTTCCTGATAATAGTAAAATCTGGCGATAAACTGGGCTGTAGAGGTTCCGTTTTTTTTCACCCATAATTAATGATGCTTCCAGATTGCCAATCGGACTATAGGCGATGAAAGCATCACAGGAAATACACCAGAGACCTCCGGTTCTAGTTCCTCGTTGGTAATTTCTTTGGATAATTTCCAAAATATCCGCTTCTTGACCTAGTTGCTCCATCACCTGGCTAGGTTGATAATTCAGTATAAAAATACTGGCAAATTGATGACTGGGTAAAATCGCCAATTCTAGGGAATCTGATTGATAAAAATGCGCGTTATTTGGGAGTTTGTTTTGTATATATGATAAATTAACTAAGAATATATGACTTCCGTTCAATTCCCCATACTTCTCAATCATAATATGAGGAATATTGTCAATAGTGAATAGCTCCGAAATTCCTCCGGTTAGATAAGTGACCATTTTAGGTTTATTTAAAACTTCTCTGGGTATGGATTCACCTACTTCTAAGACAACTGATTTTTGAGCATTTATATAGGCAATTCCGGTCAGAGAATCACTCAAGGAATCTTGCCAGATCTGGCGAGTATTTTCTAGGGCTTGGGGAGAAATATTAGAAAGATTATCGGTTAATAGTTCAGTATTACTGGTTATCCAGATGGGTTGTTGACTAATTTTTAAGGCTTTATCCACATAGTTATCAATAAAGCTATTAATGATTGATGCACTATTTTGAGCTTCAAAAATTAGTTGTTTTTCCTGATTATTTTTAAGGCGGTTATATAGAGGGACTAAACTTAGGATGGCAATAACTGTACTAATCAACAGTAAACCAAGGGCAGAACCATTGATAATTGATGATTTTATCTCTTGTGTTTTTAGACCTGAATTCTCCGGCATATATTCCCAAGAAATTAATGATTCAACAATCTTAAACAATGAAATATTGAGAGGTATAACAAGGCACAATCCTAAGTTTTCAGGATACGGTTAAATGCACAAACAGCAGAGGTTATACATAATACATTGCCTACATCCGTAGGAATATCAACAATCCCGATCATGATGGGGATACTAACAACTAAACCAGATCTGGCTTAGGTAAGTTATATTATTGATCATGACATGGGGATCTGAATTAATTTAATTTTTATTTAAAGATAGATTATAATACATTTAAGTAATCTACACCACAGAAATTCAAGATAGAACATGGTTTTAGCATTTGGTCGAGAAATTTGCAATTATCTGAACTCCAGTGAATGTCGAGAGTGGTTAATCACTAATGGTATTGGGGGTTATGGTGCGGGGACGGTGAGCGGAATGTTGACCCGCCGTTATCATGGATTAATGATAGCGGCTTTAAATCCTCCTCTCAATCGAACCCTGTTATTAACCAAGTTAGATGAAACAGTCAGCTATGATGAGCAATTTTTTCCAATTTATACAAATAGGTGGGCTGACGGCAAAGTAGATCCCGAAGGTTTCAAGCATATTCAACACTTTCGACTAGAGGGGACTATTCCTGTGTGGGACTTTGCTTGTGGAGATGCTTTGCTAGAAAAACGAATATGGATGAGAACAGGTGAAAATACAACCTATGTCAAATATACCTTACTCCGGGCTACAAGAGCCATAAGTTTGTCGATCAAAGCGATGGTCAATCATCGGGATCACCACTACAATACTAATGCCAATAATGCCAATAACTGTCAGATTGATATTAAATCGAGATCACAAGGGGTAGAGATTCGATTATTCCCTGATACTAACCCTCTGTATCTGTTCACCCAGGGAAGTGGGGAAGAAGAGGTAATGATTTCTACGCCGGGTAATCCTTGGTACTATGGATATGATTTGGCAATAGAACGTTACCGAGGAATGGACTGGACGGAAGACCACCTCCACGCTTGCACTTTACATACAACTCTGACACCGGGAAGCGCGCTAACTGTGATTGCCAGCACGAAAGCGGATCCTAATCTGGATATTATGACGGAGTTGGAGGCGAAGCGCCAAAAAGACCGGGTATTATTGGAGTATAAGTCACCCCCAGCACAGCGACCAGATTGGATAAGTCAACTGATACTAGCTGCAGATCAGTTTATAGTCGATCGCACCCTGAAAGACGGAACCCCAGGAAAAACGATAATTGCAGGTTATCCCTGGTTTGGAGATTGGGGACGAGACACGATGATATCCCTACCCGGTTTGACCCTATCTACCGGACGCGCAGATATTGCTCGCACGATTTTACAAACCTTTTCCCATTATGTCGATCGCGGAATGTTGCCCAACCGATTCCCAGAAGTAGGAGACACGCCCGACTATAACACAGTCGATGCGACTCTCTGGTATTGGGATAGCATCCGGGCCTATTTCGACCATACGCTAGATATTAACTTATTAGCAGAACTTTTCCCGGTCTTAGATTCGATCATCCATTGGCATCATCAAGGAACCCGCTATAATATCAAAGTTGATCCAGAAGACGGACTACTGTATGCAGGAGAACCGGGTTCACAACTAACCTGGATGGATGCCAAAGTGGGGGATTGGGTAGTGACCCCAAGAGTTGGCAAACCGATTGAAGTTAATGCCCTGTGGTATCATGCCCTACAGATCATGATCCGTATTGCCAAAATATTGGATAAACCCAGTCAGGACTATGAAACCTGGGCAAAAAAAACCGCCGAAGGCTTCTCGCGATTCTGGAATCCACAGACAGGCTACTGTTATGATGTTCTGGACACTCCCGAGGGAGATGATCCCTCACTGCGACCTAATCAAATTTTCGCGATCTCTCTGCCTCAATTAGGGAAAATGGGCTATAGTTGCCTACTCACGCCGTCACAGCAACGTCAGGTAGTAGATATCTGTAGCCAGAAACTGCTAACATCTTATGGTCTTCGCAGTCTATCTCCAGAAGATGCGAAATATCAGGGTGTCTATGGTGGTGATCAGCTGCAACGGGATGGAGCCTATCATCAGGGCACTGTTTGGGGATGGCTACAAGGTCCGTTTGCATTGGCTCATTTTCATGTCTACGGCGATCGCTCTCAAGCACAGTCATTTTTAGAACCGATGGCTGATCATCTCAATAATCATGGACTCGGCACCCTCAGCGAAATTTTTGACGGCGATCCCCCATATCTGCGCGGGGATGTTTTGCTCAAGCCTGGACGGTTGCAGAAGTTCTCAGAGCCTGGTTTGAGTTAGAATCTGATCAAGGGGCCTGATTGCCTGTTGCTGCTTGCCAACTATCAGGCGGCGGGTATCAAAAATCCGGCGCTAACTTTCTGGTTAGGGTCGGGAATATGTCAAAATGGAAACAATCGCTACGGGGAACCCCAAAAATGCTTGTTTGTCCCCAATGTCAGTTTGAAAACCCAGACCATCATAAATTTTGCCAAAGCTGTGGCACATCTTTAACCTATAGGTCTTGTCCTCAGTGTAGCTGCCAAGTTTCGCTTGATCAGCTCGATTGTTGGAACTGTGGGGCTAAAACTGGAAAGGTGTGGCAGGCGGTTATATGGTGCCATAAGCCATATCAGGAATCTGCCCCCCAACAGATACCCCCAAACTTGGCGGCAACAGATAACTTTGATCACCTCATGGGTGGAGTTGATGGGGTTGAGGATCAGATTTCCTCGAATTGGGATGTGATCACTACTTTACCGGGTGCTGAGGTGACAGCAACAGACTCTAATCTGATGTTAGCTGATGACTATGATACCCATTCCCTTTTAGAGACCCTAGGGGATGATTCTCTGGCTGTGTCACTCTCTGATGAGGATGAGGAGGAGGAGGAGGAGGAGGAGGATGTGGGATTATTCCAGATGTCTAATGTTGAACAGGTGGGCGATCGGGATTTGCTCTCGACGGATACGGAATTATTTCCCCCCTCGACTTCTCTGGCTGATATAGCTGAAGTTGATACGTCTGAAGAAGCTACTGTGGTGGATAAACCTGTTTATTTGGATTCCCAAGGGCGATATAAACTGCTAGAACCCCTGCCACCTTTGCCGGTGGGGGAAATGGCAAGGGTCCCGGTTTTGGATTGTCAACCTTTGCAGATGTCTCCGCTGGCGGCTTTGCAGTTGACTGGGGATGATCGCCAAAATAGGTCGGCTTTGGTAATGGCGGCGGCGCAAGTGTATTGGGATTTATACTATAGCTACCCACAACATTTTCCCAAGGTACATGATGCCTGGGAAGACGAGTATCAGGCGATCGTGTTGTTGGAAGATTGTTCGGATTTGCCGGATTTTGAACAAAAGTGGCACGATATCCAGACTCCACTTCAACAAATTGTGGCTTGGTTACAACAGATGACGCAACTCTGGTACGTTCTGGAACCTGTTGACTATCGCCAAAGTTTATTGCGGTTGGATAATTTGGCAATTTCTGGCACTGCTCCTGGCAGTTTATTTATTAAACAGTTGTACGCTGATGACCCGGAAAAGATGCCGACTGTGGCGGATTTAGGACAACTTTGGCAAAGTCTATTTAAATTATCTGGACGCACTTTGATGGGTTCGATTACGCAAATGTTGCGGGATCTACGGGAGGACAAATTTCAGCGGGTTGAAGAATTACGCTTAAAGTTAGATGAAATTATAGCAGAACTGACACCACCACAGCAACCGACAACAGCACCTCAGCGCTCGTCTGTAACTCGTCTACAGACAGATGTTCCGACTACGGGATCTTCTTCGGGACAAATTGGAGATGCACCAACGGTTCCTAGGTTGCCTCAGTTGTTGGATTTACAGGCTTCTGGTCGTACAGATGTGGGAAAAGAGCGATCGCAAAATCAGGACTCCTTTGGTCTGCAAACTTTGTTAGATCGTCAGGAAATGCCGGGTAGTCAGACTCTCTATGCTCGTGGTTTATATATCCTATGTGATGGTATGGGTGGACACGCGGGGGGAGAGGTGGCTAGTCGTATGGCTGTACAGAGCCTGAAAGAATATTTTCAGACTCACTGGGCTGATAGTGATAGTTTACCCTCAGAACAATTAATCTACCATGCGATCGCTGAGGCTAATGAGGCTATCTATAGGGTTAATATGCAGGGGACTCGTTCTGGTAGTGGTCGCATGGGTACTACTTTGGTATTAGTGATTGTAGCTAATACTCAGGTGGCGATCGCTCATGTGGGAGATAGTCGCCTTTACCGTTTTACCTGCAGTCAAGGTTTGGAACAAATCACTGTTGATCACGAAGTCGGACAGCGGGAAATTGCTAGAGGTGTAGACCCGGAAACTGCCTATAACCGTCCTGATGCTTATCAACTTACCCAAGCCTTGGGGCCTAGGGATGGCAAGTATTTAAAACCAGATATCGAATTTTTTGATATCACTGAGGATACTTTGCTACTGCTGGCTTCTGATGGGTTGACAGATAATGATTTGGTGGAAACCTATTGTCAAACTCATCTGAAGCCTTTGATTGATTCCCAGACTAATTTGGATCGGGGAGTTGATGACTTGATTGATTTAGCTAACCAATACAACGGCCATGACAATATTACGGCGATCGCACTGCGAGCCCTAGTGCATCACAGAGACTAAACTCTAATTATGTCCGATATCTTGACATTGACCCTACTTGATGGCACTCGAACCAACCCCATTCAAAAATGGCGGTTTGAAACGGAGTCTTTAGTTAAAATTGGTCGCGCCCCTGATAATCACGTTGTGGTTATCGATCCCCTGGTTTCTCGATACCATCTCGATTTACAAAGGTCTGCTACTACCCATAATTCTCGATGGATATTCAATAGCCGGGGAACTAATGGGACTTTTGTTAATGGTGTTTTAGCCAGCCAGGGACCCTTGGCTGATGGCGCTTTATTAGAATTGGCTAAGGGAGGACCTTTACTCCGGGTCGCCATTGAACAACCGCCACCGCCTCCCCCTCCGGTTATTAATACTCCTAATTGTAATCATGAGGGTAATCTCCCTGGTAGTCTATTCTGTATTCACTGCGGCTGGCCAATTAAGATAGAACGGACTATCCGAACTTATCAGATTTTGCGAACCCTTGGTCAGGGAGGTATGGGAACCACGTCTTTAGCCTGGGATAGCAATAATAGCAAGGCTAATGCGCCTCAGACTCTTGGCGGAAAGCCGATGCCAATTTTGGTGGTGGTCAAGGAGATGAATGCAGATATGGCTAAGATCGCTAAGGCGCAAGAATTGTTTGAGCGGGAGGCTAAAACTCTTAAATCCCTTAATCATCAGGGAGTCCCTAAGTTTTATGACTTTTTTGTGCATGGGGGTAAAAAGTATTTAGTTATGGAGATGATTCACGGTCAGGATCTGGAAAAACAAGTTTATCAAAGCGGACCCCTCAGGCCGGAAATAGCCATTAAATACATGATCCAAGCCTGTGAAGTTTTGGATTATCTCCATAACCAAGAACCCCCGATTATCCACCGGGATATTAAACCGGCTAACCTGATGGTGCGCCATCGCGATCGCCGGATTATTGTTCTCGATTTTGGCGCGGTTAAGGAAATTGGTACTCCCCCAGGAACCCGTATTGGTGCGGAAGGTTATAGCGCACCAGAACAAGATAGGGGACAGCCACTCACTCAGTCGGATTTATATGCGATCGGTGCGACTTTGATATTTTTATTGACTGGTGAGAGTCCCCTAAATTATATCGGAAAACAAGACCAAGAATACGGATTTGATCTCGATCGCATTCCTACTATTACCCCGGACTTACGCGAGGTAATTAAACGGGTAACTAGATTTACCCCTCGCGATCGCTATCAGACTGCTACAGCCTTAGCTACAGCACTAGCAGAATGCTTACCAAAATGTTAACGCTTCACAGGGTTTTATTCTTCATCCCAAACATCAACAGCCAACAGTTCACTAATTGGATCTTGCATGGAAAAACCGAATTCAATCAGTTCCGCTTTCCAATACTTCCATTTATCGCCAAATAGCAGTGCTATTTTCCATAGGCTATCTTCAGGTTTAACAATGTCAGACTTCACTAGGGAATGCACCTGACGCTGAAACTTATCCATCGGGTGTATAACCTTTTGGCTCATAATACCTCTTCAATTTTTGAAATCTTAAAGAACTTTTTGGGTTTTCCCCTAACGCTATGTCGCACCGATGCCTAATTGAGCTGCATTTTTTCGGGGAAGACACCTCCTGATTTTATACGATAGCATACTTTCCAAAAAATGTCTAACTTTTTTTTCCACAGTGGTTGAGAGCTACTCGAAGATTCTAACAAGCAAGTCGGAGGACATCACCCACCCAAAATAGTGGGTTGAAGGAGAAAAACCTAATTTAGCTACCTATAGTAGCAGAATGTCTTGGTTAAGACAAGATATGATCAGCAGACCCGGGAATATGACGAATTACAAGCCGTCACGTTGAGAGAATCAGCACGATCGCAGCCAGCCAGTTGGTTTGAGGAAAAACCCTGTGATGCTGAGTAAAGTTGCACCTTGGCATCTGTGCTAAAGCCATTATACCCATAAAGTGAATTTAATGCAATAGGTGCGTTGCGTGATTCAACTTTACCTGGTCTTGACTATGCTAAATCCATCAGACTCCCCACCTAACTCGACTGTGATCCTGAATAATCGTTACCAGATCCTAGTGGCGATCGCCAGCGGTGGCTTTGGGGAAACGTTTTTGGCGGAGGACAACCAAATGCCCTCTCGCCGCCGTTGTGCCATCAAACGCTTAAAACCGAAAGCTGATGACCCCAATGTTCATCATTTTATCACCGAACGTTTTCGGCGGGAAGCGACAGTCTTAGAAAAATTAGGAGAAATTAGCGATCACATTCCTAGCCTGTATGCTTATTTTGAAGAAGACGGACAGTTTTACTTAGTCCAGGAGTGGATAGAAGGAGAAATTCTCACCAGTCGCATACAGCAACAGGGGTCGATGTCGGAAACCGAAGTCCGGGATCTTTTGCTAAACCTGCTACCAGTCCTCCACACCATCCACAGCCATGGTCTAATTCACCGAGACATCAAACCAGACAATATCATCCTGCAATCTCCCGACCAAAAACCAGTTTTGATTGACTTTGGGGCGGTTAAAGAGATTATGGGGACTGTGTTAAACTCTCGCGGTAATCCTACGCCGTCGCTGGTCATTGGGACACCGGGATTTATGGCTTCTGAGCAGGCGGCGGGACACCCATTTTTTGCCAGTGATTTGTTCAGTCTGGGAGTAACTGCTATTTATATGTTAACGGGGAAAACGCCCCAGGAGTTACCGATTGACTCAAACACGGCGCAAATTCAATGGCGGCACTTAGTCCCAACGGTGAATGCGGAATTTGCGGATATTTTAGATCGCGCCATTCGGTTTCACCCTGGCGATCGCTTTTCTGATGCTCAAGAAATGCTCACCGCCTTAGAAGGATTATCCCATCCCATAGCATCGACGGAAATTTCTGTTCCCCCTTCGACGGTAATTTTTCCCAAATCCACCCCACCGAGGCCACCCCAACGCCAACCCGATTGGCAAATCCCGGCTATAGTAGGTGTGATCTTAGGGATTCTGGCAGGTTTAGGATTAACCATATTTTGGCACTCTCCGTCAGAACCGAACAACTCGGAAGCGATCGCGGAAACCTATCAACTCCCCCTATCATTTTATTTTATTGGAGATTCGGCTTTTTATACTCCCCACCACGCGGAAAATAAGCGTCAGTCCCTGGTGGAGGACGGCTACAACCAAGCTGATTTTTTCTGGTCCGCCAACTATCGCAACCTATCTAGCCATAATTCCTACCAAGTCTATAGCAAGTGGTTTGAGACTCAAGACGACTGCGAAGCGGCATTAAAAGAGTATCACGAATATAACCCCAATTCCTATTGTGGATTTGCGACGAAGATTTAACCGCTCAAGATTTCCATGGGACTATTGGGACAAACCGATCGCCTCCAATAATTCTTGCCAATCTTCTTTGTATAGGGGATTTTGGGGTTGTTCTTCTCGGAACTTCATCACCAGAGTTAACAGGTCGAACCAGATACTGTTGGCTGCATAAACTAGAGCCAAATCTCGACCGAATTTGTCTCGGATTTGTGCTTGCAAATCCTGGTCAAGTTCCCGTTTTAAAACCTGACCCCTGACGACTAAATCCCCCGTGCGATCGCTCGGTTCACAAATAAGTGAAAACCGCCAAGAGTAGTTAGTTTCCGCTGTTTCCAAGGCGATATCTTCCGGGAGAGTGACTTCAATCAGTCCGGGGTTGACAGTTAAGCTCAATTCAACCAGCCGGTTTTTCTGATGGTCTTGTAGTTCAAATTCCGCCGACCAGGATGAATCTTTAGACGCGGTTAAGTAAAACCAAAAGGAGGGGCGATCGGATAGGGTATAGCCCCAATTTTGGGAAGGAACTAAAGCGGTGATTTGGGTGTCTTTGGTACAGTTTCCCCGACCTCCAGCTTGACTGGTGCGATCGCCTGGTCTACCGCGATCTGGGAGTCGAAAATTGAGAGGTTCTCTGATATACTCAGAGTCAGGGAATGCTCTATAAGGCTGGGTTTCCCGACTATCGGAAAGCTGGAGGTCGGAGGTATTTAATGCCAACGGCAGGGCGAAAATCCCCACAAAAATCCTATTTAAAAAAATCATAAAAACGGTCAATGGCGGGGGGGGAGAGCGAAAAACGCCCATTCCCTCGCCGTTAAAATATGGTGGTTATGCTTCCAGGTGGCTGAGTCCCGGTTGGTGAGGATGATTGCCGTCAGGGCAAAACCCAATCCAGAGGGAATCAGAGGTATCCAATACCCTGCCAGAAAGCTCACAAAACAGATACTATATATAATAACTATAATTCCTCCAACTGTAAAGTAAAATCTCATCCCCCCAGGGACGCGCCACCCGACCACGCCACCCAGGGATGACCAAGCCAAGATCGAGATAATTTCAAGGGATCGAGGAATAGGTTGTATGAGGGGACGGTTATCCTGGACGGCACTGATAATTTGACTGACCATTTGGGCTTGAATGAAAACCCCGGCTGTTTGGTGATGGATTTGAAAGCTGGGGGTGATGGGAGTCCGGTGAAAGTCTTTGTAGCTGGGGGCGATATTGCCAATTAAAATAATGCGATCGCTCACCAAATTGGGGTCAATAGATTCGGTTAAAAGTTGTGTCAAACTGATGGTATCAGCAATTGCACCAGACCGATAATTTAACAGCATTTGATAGCCACGGGTATCTAGTTGGTGGTATCCTCCCAAATTCCGCTCCAAAGCAGTTAAATAAACCCCGCCTAATTTTAAATACCCTTGGGGTGTCACTTCCGGCTGGATTCCCTCCGCCTCTAAATAAGATAAAGCCACTTGTAGGGCGAAGGATTTGTTAGTAGGACAAGGAGTATCATGGGAGGGATTCATATACCAAAGATGGCGGCGAATTATCCCATCTGTATCTACTAAGACATTGCTGAATCCTAGGCGGGTGTGGGCAACCTCCGGCGGCGGGGCGATACCGAGATGATTATTATCGCGATCGCTATCTTGACAAATGGCAAAAAAATTGGGGTGATTTTTAAAAAAACTCGCCACTTCAGGATAATGGCGATCGACCGGAAAATCGTGATAAATATCAGAGCCAATAACACGGGGTTGATGGGGTAAAATTTTGGCGATAATTTGGGAGAAAGCCGCATCAGATAAGGAGCCTTTTCGGGTCATTCCCTGTTGGTTTTGATACTGTATATCCGGTTCATCAACAGTGATAATTAATAGGCGATCGTCCTGGCTTTCCGGCGGGCTAATCAGCATAAAATGGTCATAGGCTCGCAATTCCAAACCTGCGAATAATCCCAAATAACGCATTAGCAAAATCCCCAATATTACCCCGATAGCCAGCATCACCTGATGTAGTTTCCCCCTTCCCCAGCGCAGTTGTTGCCAAGTTGGGGGGATAACAGCCGGGTTTTGATAGATGACGGGGAAGGAAGTAACCCCCGGAAAATCTGCTTGGAATTCCTCTAATTTTTCCCTGGCATTTCGCACCGATAAATATAAGGAATTTCCCCCTGTATAATCTGTTAAAAAGTATTCCAAAAATATTGTCGCTACCAGGTCGGGAATCGGTTGTCGCATAAAAATTGACTGGGGAATATTTAAATTCGCCAAATCGCGGGCGAGTCCGATGCCATCACAGGAGTTAAAAATTGCCAGTTGTAAACCTTTAAATATGGCAGTTTTTAAGGAATTTTTTACATCGTCAATGGTCAAATATTCCGAATCATTTATCTTGAGAACTCCCCGGCTTTCCTCAGTATGGCTATGACCCGCAAAAAACAAAATATCCCATCCTTCTGGTTTGCCAATATGGGCGATTACTTCTGACTTGGTGCTGTTAATTAAAGGTGTAATTGCCGCCCCATATTTTGCCAAAACCTTTAAATCATCGGCGGGGTTAATGCCGCTATCATCGCCAATAATTGCCAGGATTTTGACTTTTTTGTTAAACTTAATTGCGGGCTGAATTTGCTTATAGGAGTGACCACAAAACCCTATTTCCAGGTGGGAATTGTCTGTGCTGATTTTCCAGTCATGCCAGGGTAAACGTTGGGTAACAATATCATCAGTGGCGATGAGAAGGCGAATAGATTTCCTGGTTTTAGCAATAGCAGTTAAAAGCTCATCGCGCACAGAAGAAAAGGTTGGATAGGTTAGCCATTGGTTGAAAAGTTGAATCACCCTTTGGGTGGCTTTAGCGCAATTATCGGGTTCGGAAACATTTTTGACCTGGTTTTTTGTGGTTTCCAGGCGGGTGCGGTGCGGTGCGGAATTTAAAGCCATCTCAAGGAGGCGGATCTCATCATATAATTGATTATTTGCCGGTAAATCACCTGATTTTTGCAGGTATACAGGTTTACCTTCTTCGGCAATTTCTAAACTGACATTAAATCCCATTTTGAGAGAACCAGAATGTAGTTTTAGGGTAATAATTTTAGTCATAATATTTCCTGATATTAAAATCCATTTCCAATAATAATAAATCCTGCCCAGTGATAGGGTGCAGAAATATCTTGATTTTGTGGGTGGGGGACTTGTTGATTAATCAAAGCTAATTGCGCCTGTCGCAGCGCCTCTGCCCTACTGTTACCTTCCGAGAGTTTTTGATAAAAGACATTCATCAATTGTTGAGTGCTGGCATCCTCAATCAACCAGAGAGTGGCAACGGTGGCTTGAGCCCCAGCTTCCTGCATTATATATCCCAAACCCAGGATTTCTTCCCCATTTCCCGATAAATCTCCCAGTCCGGTTTGACAGGCACTCAAGACGGCTAAATCAACATTCTTTAAATCCCACCTTCTAATATCATTAATAGAAGCGCGATCGCCATCTCCAAATAAAATAAAGGAATCCATAGGCTGACCCGGAATAAAAGCCGCATGGGTAGCCAGATGAATGATATTATAATCTCCAAGATAACCTTCGGTTTGCTGACGGTTAAAGTCCCGGTCTAGGAGTCGGTTTGTATTAGGAATTATCCCCGCAATATTGTTGATTTCATCGTAGGCAAATTTCAACCCGTAAAAATCGAACTGCCTCTGTGCGACTTGGAATTGATAGCCCGTGTCAACGTCAGCAAAAGCACCCGCTAAGACCGAGGGAGGCTTGGAGGGAGTAACGATAAATTGGGTTAGGGAAGCGACAGTAATATTGTTGATTCGGTATTTTTCCACTAACCACTGTTGACCGTCATAGAGTCCCGCGAGAGGAAGATAACGTAAAGCCCGGTCTGGGGCATAAATTAAGGTTTTCACCTGGAGGTTAACCAAATCTTTTTCAATGGGTTTAATCAGGTAATCATAGAGAACTTTTGCCGTATGTTTAAAACTTTCGGAATCTTGGTTTTTGAGTCCGGTTCGATAATCTCTAATGGCTTGATTTAACTGCTTGGCTGTGACATTGACTGGCTGACGTAGGGGGGCAGCAGTTTGGGTAGTGACCAATAGTAATTCTAGGCGATTATCTAGCACTAAAGGATAGAGAATTACAGATTTTTCTGGCAGATTTGCCAGGAGTTTATGCAAATTTGGATAATTCCTGATATTGATGTTATGTTGGTTTTGGCTGATATTTTTAATCAGGTTTTCTACTTCTGGACTAGATAAAAATTGGTCGAAAATGCCGCGAGTTTTTCCTTGTTGTTCCCGGATTTCTTGGAGGCGTTGCTGTTGTGCCGGTAGGCGCTGATTAACGGGGATTTTTTCGAGTTCCGCTAACTCCCGACTGATGGCGATCGCCTCTTGCTGTAAGGCTTGGTATTGACTCCATGCTTGCCGTTCATCCGGTAACATTTGAAGATTTTGGGGGTCTCCCCGGACGTTTATTAAGTAGTCTTCTAGTTCTTGAACTTTGAGTAACTCCAGCACCTGTTGGGCTTCGATAATCCGATCAAATTGCAGGAGTAAATCCGCCAAACGGCGATAGGTATCAGCCACGGTTTCCAGATACAATTGTTGCAATTCCGTCGGCAGTCTCCTGAGACCTTGGCGGATGTCTTCGGTAACATTGACTGATTGTTTGTAGAAGACAATGGCTAATTGGGGTTGGTCTTGTGTGGAAAGTAGTAAACCGATATTACTGAGGATTTGACGTTCTCTATTGCGATCGCCTATTTCTTGAGATATCTGCAAAGATTGCTGATAGGATTCTATCGCTTTGTGATACTTTCCGAGACTCCGATAAACAACTCCCAGATTACCCAAGGATGTGGCGATACCATTGCGATCGCCTATTTGTTTAAAAAGCTGCAAAGATTGCTGATAGGATTCAATAGCTTGATCATACTTTTCTAACTTCCCATAAACAATTCCCAGACCCAGGAGGGATTTGGCAACACCATTGCGATCGCTTATTTGTTTAAAAATCTGCCAAGATTGCTGATAGTATTCAATAGCTTGATCATACTTTCCTAAATTCCCATAAACAATTCCCAGACCCAGAAGAGAATTGGCAACACCATTGCGATCGCTGATTTTATCAAACATCTCCAAAGATTGCTGATAGTATTCAATAGCTTTGTGACCATCTCCCAAATTCCCATAAACAATTCCCAGACCCAGGAGAGAATGTGCAACACCATTGCGATCGCCCATTTTCTCAAAAATCTGCAAAGACTGCTGATAGGATTCTATGGCTTTGTAATACTCTCCCAGAATCCCATAAATAATTCCCAGACTATGGAGAGATTTAGCCATATTCTGGCGATCGCCCATTTTCTCAAAAATCTGCAAAGACTGCTGATAGGGTTGAATAGCTTGGTGATACTTTCCTAAATTCTGATAAACAATTCCCAGATTATTGAGGGAATTTAGGACACCCTGATCATCGCCCATTTTCTCAAAAATCTGCAAAGATTGCTGATAGGATTCTATCGCCTTCTCATGCTCTTCTAGTGTCCGATAAACAAGTCCCAGACCCATAAAAGAATTAGCGAGACCATTGCGATCGCCTATTTGATCAAAAATCTGCCCAGACTGCTGATAGTATTTAATCGCCTGATCATAATCTTTCAAATTCCGATAAGCAATTCCCAGATGATGGAGAGATTTAGCCATACCGGGGCGATCGTCAATTTGTTTGTAGAGTTGTAAAGATTTTTGGTAAGGTTGAATCGCCTCCGAAAATTCACTGAGATCCAAGTGATGTATTCCTCGATTAAAAAAGCGATCGGCTTCCTGCCTTTGGTCCTCAGTAGTTGGCCCTAAGGCGGGGGATACAAAATCAATGGGAAATTGGCCGTTAAAGGCTGGACTGTTGACCCGCGCCAAAATCGATGTGTCACAATAAAAAGTCAGGAAAAATGACACCAGGGCGAGAAAAGTAAGTTGCCAAAATTTCATCAGTCCGTCTCCTCAACTTCACCGATTTACCATTACGCATTCCCCCTTCCCTATTCCCTAATCAAGGGGAATCACCTAAGCAAGCCGAAGGGCGTGATGGTTACTCAGATTAAAAACCCTTCCATAATGCTATTTTCCCCCCATTTTACCTCCACATTTAACCATTCGCCAAGATTTCCGCTTAACTTAATCTGAATATAATTATCTCTCTCTCTAGCCGTGGCAGAATCGAACAGCGTACCCATCTCATCCCACACTCTCAACTGTACCCCAGGGGATAAAAACTCCCGCCACACTCTCAACTGTACCCCAGGGGATAAAAACTCCCGTTCCCCCATAGCATACAACCGTAAAAATACCGCAAAACGATTTGCCCCTTTCGGCAAGACTGCCACCATCAAACTCAGCAATTCTCCTGTAATTTCCATTCCCAAATCTTTGACTTTTCGGATACCCGCCGCCGGATTTTCCGGGTCTAATAACCACAGAGTTTCCGCCGCCGCCCAGCGAGTTTCTTCCTCAGTAGTTTTTGCTAATAAATTCACCAACGCTTCAATCACCCTCGGATTGCCAGGGGTAGTATACCTTAAAGACTGAGCCGATGTTTTCCATAATTCCTCACTATTTTTACCTAAAATTACATCAACCCAATAGGCGACTCTTTCCCGATTAGTTTCTCCTCGTAAATCGACCCTTTTTCCCCTATATTCCATCTGTCTGGGTCTCCATAATCCCCGAAAATCCTGCCACTCCGGTAGGGCGAGATCGGCTAACCATTGAGACAAATAGTTAAAACTTTGTCGAATTTGTGTTGATAGGCGATCGCAACGGCGTTGATATAATTCCTCTCGCCATTTATCATTTGCGATCAAAGCCGCCCACTGATAAAAAGGCATTGCTAACCGGGGATTTTCCACGGTATTTGAACTGAGTTGTTCTAACCAACGTTCCGCTTGATTTTGATATAATGGTGGTAGCGGAGAGACAAACGCTATCTCTGTGTCGCACAATTCCTGAGCGACAACCATCACATTTAAATCATCAATTATATCCGCTTTCGGGAGAACATAAACTCGCTCAAACTCATCATATACTGCCTGATTTTTTAGCTGTTGGTGGGTCGCATATCCCCACACTTGCAAGTAACCCGCCTCTGGGTAAACTTGAACCGCTAAATAATAATTCGCCACCCAACTGGGAATATCCACCCACTCTTGGGGAACCCGAAATTCTTCGGTGTCTACTGTCTCGCTGGGAATAATGACCACAGAATAATTATCATTAATTAATAGTCTAGTTCCGTTGACATTTTCCCAAAAAGATGGTAAGGAATTGGGCTGCCAAATAGTGGGGTTTAAATCCAATTCCTCCTGCAAACCGGGGATTACTGCATTGATAGCTAATCGATTCAGATAGCCATTCCATTGGGAATAAGCATGGGAAAAAAGCCGGGAATATTGCCAAGCGATTTCCCGTTGTTCTTCCGAGAATGATAACCATAAGCGATCGGGATGTAATTCGGTCAAATCTTCTATTGTAAACATGATGTTTTTTTCCAAATAAAGGAGATAAATTCGGTGGAGTTTTAGCGTCCTCCGGCGACTGATGACTGATGAGAAACTGACTCATAGATCCGGTTTTTTTAACTTCGACTCCCAAACCGCATAAGGGGCTTGTTGTAGATACACTTCCACGAAATCGACCACTCTTTTATCAAGCGATCGCATTTCCTCAGTGCCACCGGAACAGAGAGTTTCTACTTCCGATTTTAAGGTATCTTGTAGGGTGACTTCAATCTGCTTAATTCTGGCTTTAATTTCAT
This sequence comes from Arthrospira sp. PCC 9108, assembly GCA_016745315.1. Taxonomy (GTDB): domain Bacteria; phylum Cyanobacteriota; class Cyanobacteriia; order Cyanobacteriales; family Microcoleaceae; genus Limnospira; species Limnospira platensis. The sequence continues at coordinate 5,245,941 of CP066886.1, read as the reverse complement.
CCTGAGAAAGTTGGCTATTCTCAGAAACATCAGCTAAAGATAGCTGACAGCCGTAGATTAATTTTAACAGCCTGAAATCATCCGCATCTAAAGCCCCAAGTTTGGCATTTAACAAGTCATGAAACCGCAGAGATCCATGTTTTTCTAGCCAAATATTTATCAGTTTGACCAGTTTATTTAATTCAGGGGAAGACAGGTTTATTTCCCAATTTTTTTTAGCATACTCAGCGAATTTTGTCAAGAGATTTCGCTTAGTTTTTGTCAGGAATCGTGAGAGTTTAGGCTGTTGTTCAAAACCCATAAAATTACAGAGGTCGCCTTGGTTAATATTCAGACCATAGACCAACTCCAACAGGGTTTTAATCTGGGGGGTAAGTTCCTCAAATAACTGGGAGAGAATTTGATTAAGTTCCTGTTCTTGTCCGCGTTCCTGTTCATCTTCCGATACCTGGGAAAAATCTGGGGAGTCCGAGGGTTTTTCTTCCCCCTTGGTAAGTAATTCTTCTAGGGACAAAAAATAAACTTTAGCATCCCCGCGAACCCAGGATACAAAATTATTTAAACATTCCTGAACTTGCTCAGGGGTCAAATCAGGAAAATCTGGCGATCGCCATTGATTATAATAGAGTGCGATCGCTTGTAATTGGCAACTGTCCGGCGGTTGTAAAGCCCGACTTCCCGATTTTTTAGTAGGCACATATTTTTCCTTAAAACACTTGAGCAGCAGCCGATATGCTTGGATATTTTCCGGGGAAAACCTCCGTTTTTTCAAAGTTTTTTCTAATTCCAAATAACTGAGAGATCGTAATAATCCAGTAGGCGAATATTTATCTCGTTCTCGACCTTTAAACAACTGTTCAGACAGATAATCTTCCAGGGTCTTCTCCGCAAAAGTTTTCACCCCAGACTTGGCATCATCATAGCGACCAAACAACTGTAAAGGCTGACTTGTTGCCTCCCTAGCCATACAGAAAAAATCCACCTTTCGCAATTGATAACCTTCCAACTTATAACGCATTTTCATCACCGTCCAATAGGCAGTTTCCTCCAAATAAGCCGCCAGGTGTTCTTTAGCCAGGGGCGCAGATGCCAGGGCTTCCCGCAGGATAACTTTAGCCCAATATTCCTCTTTAGCAGTGCGATCGGACTCCCGCCGTTGTCTCATATTATGCTTCAATTTAGGCACATAATACCAGCCCAAATCCAGACTATCCTTAGCATCATCAACCTCTAAAAAAGTCGAAAATTTTGCCACTAAATCCGTTCTTTTTTGCATTAATTATACTTCCTTTAAATAGTCAATAGGGAATGGTTAATTTCCTTAAAAAATTAGCACCATTCCCAGCATATTTATGGCGAAATTCTACACACGAGACGTATTTAAAACCGCTCGAATTTCATCCGCTTTCACCCCCGCCAAAGGCACCGTCAGCGGATTAGTGCGGTGGTGAACTTTTCCACACACCGGACAGTTTTCTTGACTTTGGGCAGTCAACCAAACACTCTGATAAGCATACTGTCCCGCCGTCTCACCAAAAACAGCCGGATAAAACCAATAATTCTGAACCATTGACATGGTTAAATAATTGAACCCCTCCTCAATAGCCGGATTTAAAAAACCCTTCAATTTCACCCGTGCAGTCTCTGGCAGCAACAAAGACAAAGCCATTTTCACCGCCACACTCGTGACATGATGAATATCCGTCCCCAGTGCCACTTCCCCCATTACCCTTCCGTTGCTGCCATAATCTCCATCATTGCTAACCTTTCCCACCTGCACCTCAAACTGATGGCGGTTAGCAGTCGCACAGACATAACAGGGAGTTTTGTCAGGCATCGTAATAATCACCTCCCCCCCTTCAGCCCCTTGATAAAGCCCCACAAATAGGGCTGGCTTCTTGCGAAAATAGGCGAAACGGTTGATAATGCGCTGGGCGGCTACATCATCAGTTGTGGCAACAATTAAATCCGCCTCCTGCACCAACTTATCAAACTCCGACGGCTGATAATCCAATAAACTTTTTTCCTCCAATTTCAACTGCACCAAAGGATTAATATTCAGCAACCGTCGGCCCAACGCTTTCACCTTCGGCTGTCCGATATCGATAATTTCATAGGTGGTGCGACAAAGGTTCGCCGTTTCCACCGTTTCCGGGTCAATTAAAGTCAGCCCCCCTACACCACTGCGAACCAACTGTTCAGCCAAGTAAGAACCCACCGAACCAGTCCCCGCAACTAACACCCGCTTCTGACTAATTTGTTCGCTTAAAAGTCCTGTACTGCGGGCGAATAAACTTTGTTGAACCTGTTTCGCTTCTCGCTGGGGGTCAGTTTCCGAATAGCAGCCACTCCAACCAGCTATAGCCGCGATTTTTTCGTCTTTTGTCAGTCCTGGCTTTCCCAAAGGGCGGTACACCTTTTGATAATATCCGCTACCAGTTATGACACTTTTGAGAGCGACGACCAACCGTTCTTCTGCCGGTGTCTGCAACGACCAAGGGAGTTCCACCTGTTCGGTATCTTTGTCCGTTAAAGTTGCCAATAAAATTGGCGGGGTTGTCGGATAAGTATTGCTGAACAAAAACAGCAGTTCCAACCCTTTTAAATTGAGGCATCCTGCCTGTATATTTTGCCCTTCCATTTCCGTGACAAAAATCATCGGCGGTTTATAGCTTCCGAAAGCCTGCTGCACTCGCCCCAAGTCCGTTTCGATTAGATGAGTGACCGAGGGTAATTCCTGGTGCATAGGGGTAAATTCCGATTCTTCAATTGACTTCATGGGTAGGGTTTCGACGCGAATGCCGTTACCTTGACGATAGGCGGCATAAAAGGATATTTTTCCTTCACCCAGTGGGAGTTCGTGAGAACGCAGGGCTTGACGGGGTGCGAGTAAGGTGACAATTGGCGCTACAAAACAGGGAATGTGAGGATTGATTTGTAGACCCTCCCGCATCGCTTCTTCATCGGGTCCTGATGGACGGTCTAACCCGCCGGGGTGGGAGTGAATGACACCTTTAAATTCGAGGTTCATTTCCTGTTCCATTTGTTGCACCCGACAGGTTAAGGTGCGTGAAGGCAAATAGCTGGCACTGCTGGTCTGTCCGTTCTGATCCAGGATAAAATGACTGATCACGTTTTTGCCGATGGGCCCTAACAATGCCCCACCCCGTTCGGGGGGATCAAGGGCGATGTGTTGATGGATTTGACGCAGTGCGTTTTCTGAGATTAAGTACATGATGATTCAATGTTTGTTATAGCGGGAAATTTCCGGTGCGGGCATAAATACTAAAACCGGTTGCCCAAAGGACAGATTTGGCGTAGGCTTGTTCGAGCGATCGATAGCCGTGTTCCTCGTTGAGACAAATGCAGCCGTTGGGGAACAAATGCCCCTCAGTAACGCTATAACGCCCGGCTACTTCGGGAAACAAAACCATCACTTGATATAAGCTGCCGTCATTGAAAATAAACATGGTGTAGTGGTCCCCCAATTCGCTGGTAATTTCGTACACCCACCCGGTGACACCACTGATGTTCATTTCTTGGGCGTTGGGAGGCAGTTTGCGGACCACAACCTGCCGATCTTGCATGAGGCTGGCGGCAAAGATTTTTTGCGGAACTTGCGAGAGGTGACGGTGCCCGCTGGGTTCCGGGTCCGTGACAATATTTCCTCCGTTATCGACATATACAGCCTGACGGGGAGACCGGGGAAGGTCAACGTCTTGCTGACGGTTAGTGATGACGCGGTTACGGACTTCATTGAGATCTACTTGTTGTGTCATGGGGATAGCCTGTTGATGGTTATGATCCTGTTATCGTTCAGACTTCTGATTTTTATGCGGTGGCGGTTTCAGGTCAGACCAATACCCCGCCCACAATTGACTACTTTTTAGAATCCGTGACACCGTAGCCGCCGGAGATGGTTTTGGTAGTTTTGAGTGTTTCAGAAGTCATCAGATGTTTTCCTAATTAGTGTTGCAGTACGCCAGAGGTGTTTCTCTCAGGCCCTATGAATGTTGTCGTGAGGAGTTTCAGTTTTTATGCAGTCAGTGAGGAAAGTGCGAAGCGACCACAACCAAAGCCCCAGACCAGATGAATTTAAGCAAGTAGACCACTCCCTACCAGTTTTTTCCTCCGATTTGCATAAAAGTTGCGTTTCCAAAAGATAACTATTTTGAAAGCACTTGCAACCTTCGGGAGGCACTGAAAAATGAATTGCACAATCACGGTTGTTTTATTGATCTCTCTGTCTACGCTGAACCTAACTCACCTCCCCGGACAGATAGTTAGGGCGGAAACTTCACCACTTTTTGTGATCTCAACAATGGATACCTCTGAAGACAGTGATGATGGTTGCGATCTGGTTAATCCTGCTTAACTCTCGATCGCACTGGGGGAAATTGTCTATCTTGAGACATTCCCCCCACTGTCAATTATGATCCCTTTTTAAGGAGAAGATTATGACCTGCCCAATGGATCACCACGGCCGAGCCAAATGCCACATTACCGCCCATCCAGACCACCCCCAGCAGCAGTTTTGTTCTACCTGTGGACGTCGTTTTCATCATACCGAAAAATGGAATGATATTTTTTTCTTAGTTGTAGCCGTTTTAACATTGCTACTCATTACCATTAATCGGCTGCCACAACCATCGGAAAACACCAGGTCAATTTCCACCGTGGAAAATGCCGAATACATCATTCCCCGGTAATAATATCCTCCTCCGCTTCGGTTTGTTCGATTCCTTCAAGCCGTCGCTTGGCTTCAGTTTCCCATTGTTTGAATTTCTAGCCAATCTAACCCCGACTTTAGATCAAGATTAAAAAATGGGCAGCGATCGCCCCCCGGTTCATCACTGGTAGCTGGTGAAATCGATCGCTGGTAACCGTGGGTGTCCGGTGGGCTTGAGATCCTCAATCTCGCCGCCGATAAAATTAATTTGTCAGATAATTTGTCAGAACCCCCGATCGCCAGTTAAACTCAAAAATACAGTTGTGAATGGATAGTGATGAAAGATCCACAACCCGATCACCATCAAAATATTGCTATGATTGCTGGGGTAGCGCTATTCGTTGCCGCTATCGCCGCCGGTGTGACTTGGTGGCGGGCCGCTGTTGACACCGAACAACCGCCAGCGATCACCTCTCCTCAACCCCCAGAAACAACCGATGCGATCGAAAAAACCGTCAATATTTACTGGGTCGATGAAGCTGATAACCAAATTGTCTGGATTCCCAACTCCGTCACCCTCACCGTCAGTGCTTCCCAACCCCATACCGTCCTAGCTGCCGCCTTCGATCGCCTACTCTCAGGCCCCCAGGAAGCCAACCAATATAGCGAAATTCCCCCAGGTACTCAACTACTAAATTTGACCGCCACCCAAGACGGGGCGATCGCGATCGACCTATCCACCGAATTTACCACAGGCGGCGGTAGTGCCTCCATGATTGGCCGTTTAGGGCAAGTAGTTTACACCGCCACCAGCCTCGACCCCCTCGCACCAGTACGGATTTCCGTCAATGGCTTACCCTTAGAAGTCCTCGGCGGAGAAGGTTTAGAAATCCCTCAACCCATTACCCGACAACAGTTTGAACAGGATTTTAGGTAGGTTTCATAAGCCAGAAGCTCTGCTTCCCAACCCCTCTATAATCTCATGTAGCACTTGGTTTTCCTGGTAGTTTATATTACAATATTCTTAGTGTTGGGTGGCAATTCATCCCGTCGTCAATTGCCTGATGATGGGGGTATTCTTGCCTCACTAGATAAATCGGAAACTTTCAGGAGTTGCTATGGCAAATACCAGTAATTTTCGGCAAGCAATGGCTCAAGCCCAAGGTCAAGCCCTTGTAGGCCCTAACGTCATTGCCAATGCCCTCCCCTTTGTGGGAGGTGGTTTAGTTCTAACTGCTGTTGGTTCCTTCGGTGGCCTGAATGTCATCAGCACCAACCCGGGAATCTTCATGACCACCTTCTGGGTGGCCTTGATTGCTCAGTTAGCCCTATTTTTTATCGCTAGTAGGGTTCTTGCTAACGATAATAACCAGGTTGCCCTCCCCCTGTTAGCAACCTATAGCCTCATCACCGGATATACCCTCAGTCAGCACCCCGTACTGAAGTAACGGGGCTTCATGCCTCGGATTCCTCAGTTAGTTGACCAGTCTAAGCCTTAACTGGCTACGTTATTTAAGCCATGATACCTTGAGGTGCTTGCCAGCCTCTCGCTCTATCGTTAACTATTAAACATCTTTACAAGGGGTAAGGAAGTGTAGTTAGCCCAAAAAGCTTTTATAACATTGACGAGGCAAACTTTACCTGCTTTGCAGAGTTGGGGGCAACCATACCCCCACATTTTTAAGGTGACGAGCAATCAGAAGAGACGCAACAATGTCTAATCATGTTTTCGTTTTAGATACCAACCGTAGGCCCCTGACCCCCTGCCAGCCAGGGGTCGCACGGTCCCTACTCAAAGCCGGAAAAGCATCGGTATTTCGACGCTACCCATTCACCATTATTCTCAATAAGGAGGTTCATGGGAATCCTGAACCGATCGAACTCAAATTAGACCCAGGCTCTAAAGTCACTGGAATTGCCCTGAAGCAAGGGAATCGAATCATCTTTGCTGCCGAGTTGCAGCACCGAGGACAGCAGATAGTAGAAGCCTTGCGGTCTCGTCGGCAACTGCGACGTTCTCGACGAAACCGCAAGACCCAATATCGGCCGGCTCGGTTCTTGAATCGGACTCGTCCCCAGGGTTGGTTGGCTCCGAGCTTGCAGCATCGAGTCGATACCCTGATGACCTGGGTTAACCGATTCCGTAGACTTGCCCCAGTGGGCCGCATTGTTCAAGAGCTAGTACGGTTCGACCTACAATTGATGGAAAACCCTGAGATCTCAGGTGTTGAGTATCAGCAGGGAGCCTTACAAGGCTACGAAGTCCGGGAATACCTGTTGGAAAAGTGGGGCCGAACCTGTGCTTACTGTGGTGCTAAACATGTGCCCCTTGAAGTTGAGCATATTCAGCCCCGGTCTAAGGGGGGCTCTGACCGGGTGTCTAACCTGACGATCGCTTGCCACTCATGCAATCAAGCCAAAGGCAATGGGGACATTCGGGATTTTTTATCGGGCCAGCCTGATGTCCTGAGTCGTCTTCTGAGGCAGGCCAAATCACCCCTTAACGATGCGGCTGCCGTTAACTCAACCCGATGGGCCTTGTTCAACGCTCTCAAAGCCACAGGAGTCCCAGTAACTACAGGAACCGGCGGACAAACGAAGTTCAATCGACTTCGGCTTAACCTACCTAAAGCTCATTGGCTTGATGCTGCCTGTGTTGGAGACGTCGAATCACTCGATATTGTCACGTCAAAACCGTTGCTGATTCTAGCGAAGGGGCATGGAACTCGTCGGATGTGCGGGACGAATAAGTACGGATTCCCCACTCGTCACCGCTCCAGGAAGCAAATTCACAACGGTTTTCAGACTGGCGATATCGTCACGGCTACGGTCACGGCCGGGAAGAAAATTGGCTCCTATGTAGGACGGGTTCTCTGCCGTGCCTCTGGCAGTTTTGATATGACCACCGCCTCGGGACGGGTGACAGGCATCAACCACAAATACTGCCAACCTATTCACCGAAAGGATGGTTACGCCTATGCTTGAAAGATTCACGGGGACTAAAGTCCCCCGGTCCCGTTTCCTCCCCGGTCTAAAGACACGGGGCTTCCACGCTCCCCAGAGGTTTACGTGATGACCAGCCTATTCCCGCCGCTTTGTCCATGTACCTCACCTACATCAACCTGTTTATCTTTATTTTGCGCTTACTGATTGTTCTTAATCGCGATTAAGTCCCAGGTTGATAACCACCGTTAATCTAAGCGATTATAACTACTTGTGAAATACCAGCCGTAGCCACTATTACCAGGCTACGGTTTTTTTGCACTTCCTAGGGGTAAAAAATTGGTTACTCCTAATTAGCCCATGGCTTTGGTAGAGTTGATATAACCGTAAATTCCGTAATTTTGCTCCTACTCCCCCTCACAAAATACGTCAAAATTTCAGTAAAAATACTGAGGCGATTTACATCAAAATCTGCTATTTATAGAATAGGACTCAACAGGAAACATCTTAAAACTCAATTAAGGATTCCAATTAACGCTCTTTTAGGTTGGGCGGTGAGTCAATAGGATTGGTGCTTCCTCCTGGTGGCTGAAGGGGGGTACCAATTCTTTTACTTGATAAATTAACCAGTTAAACCTGAATTTACAACTCCAGGGTTGAATATACCAAATATACCCTCTTGGAGTCTCATAAATGTTTAAACGTCCAAGGTGTGCCCCTAGCGGTAAGCCTAAAACCCTCGTTTTTATCGATCGCAATGTAGAAACACCCGAACAACTCCTAGATGGGGTAAAAGACGGCCAAGGAATTATTCTCGATCGCCATCAAGATGGGATAGCACAGATTTCGGCTGTACTATCTGATTATAGCCGTCTGGGTGAAAAAATTGCCCAGGTTCATATTTTATCCCATGGCAGTCCAGGCTGTTTATATTTGGGGAATGGGGTTGTTAATAGCGATACCCTGAAAAGCGATCGCCTTCACAGTTGGCGCAAGGCTTTATCAGAAACAGCTACCTTATTCCTTTATGGTTGTCGGGTCGCCGCCGCCACCGGAACTAATTTTATCGAGCAGTTAGCAGAAATCACCGGCGCAACAGTCGCCGCCTCACAGGAAATCGTCGGTGCTGACTATTGGCATTTAGAATATTCTACCGCGACCGTTGAGTTAAATTTACCCTTTACCTCAAAAGCGATCGCTTCTTATCGGGGAACTTTCGGCACTATTACCGTCACCAATACCAACGATTTTGGGCTTGGTTCTTTACGGGAGGCGATCGCCAATGCCAGTGATGGGGATGTTATCACATTCGATAGCAGTTTGTCAAGTCAAACCATTAACCTTAGCCAACAATTAGTCATTGACAAAAGCATCACTGTTGACGGAGAATCTGCGTCAGGATTAACCCTGAGTGGCGGCGGAAATACTAGGGTTATTGAAATCCAAATAAGTCCTGATTTTATCCCTCCATCAGTCACCTTAAAACATCTAATTATTGCCGACGGTTTAGCCACAGGAGAAGGAGAAGATGGCGCTGGCGGAGGTATTCGCATGGCGAGTCGGACATCTTTAACCTTAGAAAATAGCCAAGTTAACAATAATCGTGCCCAGTTTGCGGGGGGATTTTCACCGGATTTAGAAGTAATACAACCATCATTAATAGCCAATTTGATGGTAATGATGGCACCGCTGGAGGAAGTGAACGGGGAGGGGGTGCGATCGCCACCAAAAGCGCCGGAACTCTGACAGTAATTGACAGCACATTTACCAACAATAAAGGCATCAATGGCGGCGCAATTAATCACCTGTTAGGGGACTTAACTATTGAGGGTTCAACTTTTCTCAATAATGACTCCACCCCTGGAGATTTAGGGGGTGATCCATCTGGTTTTGGCGGCGCAATTTTTACCGATGGTGCTAATGCTTCAGGCGAGAATTTTGGACCCGGACCAGTGGGGGGAGAAATTCGGATTAGCAATAGTTTAATTGAGGGAAATACAGGTGCGGGACAGGGTGGCGGACTGTTCTTATATGCTTATCCTCCTGACCGTGTTATCATCGAAAATAGCCAAATTATTAATAATGAGGTTGTCGAAAGTATTCGCGGACAGGCGTTAGGTGGCGGACTGCGACATGGTAATGCAGAGTTAACTATTAACAATACAACCTTTGCTAATAATCGTTCCCAAAGTCAAGGTGGTGGGTTGTGGATTGGAGAAACATCTCCAGTGACAATTACCAATACTACTATTTCCGAAAATCGCGCCGAATCAGCCGATGGAAGTGATGGCTTGGGGGGTGGAATTACCTTCGCCAATGGTACTAATCCCACCAATATTATCAATACTACTATTGCGAATAATTACGCAGGTGGTCAAGGCGGTGGCTTTTGGGGTGGTGGGGATAATGTGACTTTAACTAACACAATTTCCGCCTATAATGTAGCCAATAATCGCGGCAATGATTGGAATATAAACCATCACACAGGAACTACATATAATGATGGCGGTGGTAACATTCAATCAAATGAATTGAACCCTAACGATACTTTAATTACCAGTAACGTTACATTAACCGATCCACTGCTGGGAGATTTACAGGAAATTAATGGGGTATTAATTCATCCCCTTTTACCTGGAAGTCCAGCGATTGATGGCGGAATTGTTGTTAATACAGTTACCACAGACCAGCGGGGAGAAAGTCGTCCGGTGGATGGAGATAATAGTGGTACAGCAGAGTTTGATGTGGGTGCTTATGAGATGATTCCGACCATCAATGAACCCAGTTTAATTGTTACTAATAATAATGATGGGGGTGAGGGTTCATTAAGGGATGCGATCGCCAACGCGCAATCAGGGGATACCATTACATTTGCATCTGAACTCACGGGGGGAAATACTATTACCCTGACGGGAGGACAGTTAGAAATTCCGGTGGGTAAAAACCTGATTATTGACGGGAATAATAATCCTAATCTGACCATCAGTGGGAATAACAGTTCCCGAGTATTTTATGTTAATTCAACCTCAGCAAATCCCACCAGTTTAACCATTCAAAATCTGACGATCGCCAACGGATATACTCCCGAAAGGGGTGGGGGTATTGCGACCACACACCAAGGAATTTTAACAGTCGAAAATGTCACTTTTAACGACAATGTGGCTGACCAGGGTGGCGGCGCAATTTTTAGCGCCTTTGAGGGAAGATTGACGGTTAATCAAAGTTATTTTAATCGGAATAAAGCGGTCGCGGGGAATGACGAAAGAGGTGCGGGTGCGATCGCCTTTCGGGGACCCGATGAAATTACCGTCACCCATAGCGAATTTGTCGAAAATGAAGGCATTAATGGCGCGGCGATTAACAGCTTAAATGGTCGGTTAACGGTTGAAAATTCCCGGTTTATTAATAATACGACTACCGCCGCCTTTTACGACACCGGAAATGATAACCCTTCTTTACGGGGATATGGTGGCGCAATTTACACCGATCGCGCCAGTACATCTAGTAATGATACATCAGGAACTATTACCATTAGGAATAGTTTGTTTGAAGGAAATAGCGGACGAGGTGAAGGTGGTGCGGCTTATCTGTACACGGGAACCCAAGATAATGTCATCGTTGAAGCGAGCGTTTTTAAGGATAATCAAATTCTCCCCCTCCCCGGTGGAAATGGCGGAAATGGTGGTGCGATCGTTCAGATGAACAATGGCTTAAATCAAGGATTTGAAGTCATAAATACGGCTTTTTTTAACAACACCGCCGCTAATCAGGGGGGTGGAATTTGGATGATGAATGCGCCGACTGTCATCACTAATAACACCTTTTCGGGAAACCGCGCCGAATCTTTGACGACCTCTGGAAATGGTGGTGCGATCGCTTTATATGGTCCTACTGAGATCATCAATACTACCATTGCGGAAAACTACGCGGGATGGGTGGGTGGAGCGATCGCCGCCTCTGCTGACCAAACGGTTACGGTCCGAAATACGATTTTCTACAATAATACTGCTGATAACGGTACGAATAATTGGGGAATTCAACAACACACTAACCGCGAATTAGTTGATGGTGGTGGTAACATTCAATGGCTGGAAAAACTCACGAACCTTGCTAATGATTATAACGCCACGGCTACGATTACTATCGCCGATCCTCTATTGGGTCCCCTACAACATCAAAACGAAACCTATTTCTATCCTTTATTAGAAGGAAGTCCGGCGATCGATGGTGGTGTCAATGCGGAAATATCCACCGACCAACGCGGCGAACCTCGTCCTATTGATGGTGATGGAAATGGAACCCTTGAATTTGATATTGGCGCTTATGAATTTTCAACTGTAGCTGAACCGGAACCGGAACCGGAACCGGAGGTTGAACCGGAACCGGAAGTTGAACCGACTCCTGAAGTTGAACCGGAACCGGAAGTTGAACCGACTCCTGAAGTTGAACCGGAACCGGAAGTTGAACCGACTCCTGAACCGGAGGTTGAACCGACTCCTGAAGTCGAACCGGAACCGGAAGTTGAACCGACTCCTGAACCGGAGGTTGAACCTGAACCGGAAGTCGAACCGGAACCGGAAGTTGAACCGACTCCTGAACCGGAAGTCGAACCGGAACCGGAAGTCGAACCGGAACCGGAGGTTGAACCGGAACCGGAGGTTGAACCGACTCCTGAAGTTGAACCGGAACCGGAAGTTGAACCGACTCCTGAAGTTGAACCGGAACCGGAAGTTGAACCGACTCCTGAACCGGAGGTTGAACCGACTCCTGAAGTCGAACCGGAACCGGAAGTTGAACCGACTCCTGAACCGGAGGTTGAACCTGAACCGGAAGTCGAACCGGAACCGGAAGTTGAACCGACTCCTGAACCGGAAGTCGAACCGGAACCGGAAGTTGAACCGACTCCTGAACCGGAAGTCGAACCTGAACCGCAACCGCAACCGCAACCGCAACCGCAACCGCAACCGCAACCGCAACCGCAAGCGGAAGGGACTCCTATTGGTGCGGGTGTTGGTGTAGAGCAGGGAACCCCAGAAAGCAACCCTGAAACAGAGTCCGAATTAACTCCAGTGGTGACACCAATACTAATACAACCATTAGAAATCATTGGGAGTATTAATATCCCATTGGTAACTATTCCCAGTTTGAATATTGATTCAAGCCGCTTAATTAATGTGACTCAGGAGACCTTAGAAGGAACCGAAGCGGATGAATTAAAAATTGGTACATCCATAGCCGAATCCATATATGGACGAGGTGGAAATGACACGATTTTTGGTATGGGAGGAAACGATAATTTAGAAGGAGGATTTGGGAATAATCTGTTGTTAGGAGGTGAAGGTAATGACTTCATCTTAGGAGGACCGGGAAATGATACTTTATATGGCGGTCAAGATGATGATTTACTGTTGGGAGGAGAAGGGAATGATGTAATTTGGGGAGACATCGGAAATGATACTATTGACGGCGGCGAGGGTGATGATTTAATCTTCGGCGGCGAGGGTGATGATTTAATCCTGGGAGGACTGGGAAATGATATCATTTATGGCGGTCAAGGAAATGATACTATTGACGGCGGCGAGGGTGATGATTTAATCTTCGGAAATCAAGGTGATGATTACCTACAAGGAAATCAAGGTAATGATACGATTTATGGCGGTCAAGACAATGATACGCTGTTGGGTATTGCGGGTAATAATCTACTGTTTGGAAATCTCGGAAATGATTTGCTAGTAGGTGGTTTTGCATCTGATACTCTCTATGGCGGTCAGGGAAATGATACGTTAATTGGAGGGGATGGAAATGATTTTCTCAGTGGTGATAAAGGTGATGATGTTCTGATTGGGGGCGCGGGTCGTGATACTTTTGCGATCGCTTACGGACAAGATACGATCGCTGATTTTGAAGTGGGTATTGACCAAATCTGGATTACCGCAGATCTAGATCCTCGACAATTAGCGATCGCTCAAATTGACACCGGATCTCAAATCATCATCGCCGACACCGGAGAGGTTTTAGCTTTCTTAAATGGAGTTGAAGCCACTACCATAGATATAGAAGATTTTACCTTCTTCTAATTCGATCAACCCATCTATCTTCAAAATCATATATTTGCCACACTGAACCGATTTCGGTAAAGTAAACCAAAGGTGAATATTTGTCAATATGAAATTGAAGATTCTACTCATAACTCTGCTGGTGGTTTTCTGCGCTTGGGTGATACCAGCCCAAGCCGCAGAACCCCTTAAAACCTATTCCCTCAACATCCTATCAGAGATGTCCAGACAGAGCATTAAACTCGATCCCCCTGTTACCCAGATGACTGTCAGGATACTAAAGCCTGGAGATGTCGCTATTCCCTGTGGTGATGGTCAACACACCTATACCTGCACTTCTGGGAAACTCCTCTGGATTCAATCGGACCAGGATCAGCCTATCCGACAATTTTGGGGTCAGAATACCGCCGAAAAGCCTGTATATCTGACCCTAGAGGTTTTCCAGCAACTACAGCCAGAAGAAGTCGAAGATGATTCCTCAGATTTGACGATGTGCGATCACTGCATAAAACGGGTCGCCGCCACCGAGTCCTAACATTTGCAAGACCGGGGGATAGATGACTGATGAATAATTACTTCAGGGACACTGAAGCCGGGTAATTCCCCACTACGGACTGAGTTAAAGTAGCTTTCTACCAGTTTGACTCGCTGGGCTTCTGTTGCGTCTCGCCAGGCGGCGATCGCTTTTTGAAAAAACATCCGGTTAGAGAAACTCACAATCACCACTCCCCCCGGCTTCAAGACACGATGAATTTCACTAAATACGGCTTCAGGATACTGTAAATACTGTACTGATACACAGATTAACACCGCATCAAATTCGCGATCGCCTAACGGTAATTTTGGGTCCTTATTCAAATCCTGAATAAAATAATGGTTCAGTTGTCGGTTGCGCGCCAACTCCTCCTCATTCATCCCGTGTCCCTCTACATGGGAGAATTTCCGATCATCCGGGAGATGAGACACCCAACTACTCATCAAGTCCAACACTCTGCTATTGACGGAAAGGCGATCGCTATATAACCCCCTTAACCTATCAATAAACCCCTCATCAACATGGGTCACAAATCGCGGATACTCATAAAATAATCTATCCTCAGTTTCGTCCAGTTTACTCCGTTGCTTCCCTGGTAACAACATCCCTACATTTCTCCTATCCTAGATGATTCCCAAGTTTAACCTAACTATTAATTAAATTTAATCTCTATTGGTTACACTGGCCGCAAATGCCGAGGGTAAAGCCATGACCGTCATCAAGATTATCCTAATAGCTGTGGTATTACTATTGACCGGGGATTTCATCTCAACCTTTTTCTATCATGTCCCTGAACATATTTTCGGGAAATATCATGGCGCTGTTCATCATAGCCATAATCGCAGTTTTATCCGATATGCGATCGCTACTAAAAATCCCCTCGTTTTAATTACTGGATTCTTCGCCGCCTTTCCCTATCTCGTCTTTTTACCTGTCTTTTGGTCGCTTTCTCCAACCGGTACTATCCTGGGTTTAGTCCTCGCACAGTCTCATGTCGAATTTCGTCATCTTTCCCCCACTAAATGGACTACACCCAACACCATCATCTACATCTGTAAACTTCTCTGTATCACCACCCCAGAAATACATTGGCAACATCATCGCAACTCCCGAATTGCCTACGGTGATATCTTCACATTCTACGATAAACCTGCTCAATTGTGGTTTCAATTTTTGCTACAATTTAAGCAGCCCATCAATAATTAGTTCCATAATCCCTGGGTTCGGATTCTTTGATTCATTCCTTCCTATGCACAAAATGTCGTTTTTGTCAATAGGTATAAAAAAAGGAGCCGCTTTCCTTCCCAAAACTCGTGCATCGCCAGCTTAATCTTTTTCTCAGAGAATATTTTTAATCGCCACAGAATCAGGGTTGTAGCCTTTATTTTTGCATATAGACAGAGTAACCCCTTGGAAGCCATTTCTTTGAGCATACCACAACCCCTATAATCTCGTCAAGTTTTTGCGAGCAATTTGCAATAAAATCGTATTAATTCTTAACAATCTTTGGAAAATCAAATCTATCTGGCTGGATAAATTAGTAAAACCTATTAAATGCCTGCATCAGCCTGTTGTCGATAGGCTAACAGATACCTCAGTCATAAATTGGGCTTAGAAAAAGGTTGACTGGGACGAAAACGAATAGGAGTATTTTCAATGAGTTTGTAAATAGCCGCCAAAGTATCTGAGCGAGAGAGTTCGTCGCGGGTAATCAGAAATTGCATAATCTCAAAACTGGGAGTATCAACCCAGTAGTAGGCGCTGTGAACATCAATTTTTTGAGCCAAGTATAAAATCGCATTTCCTAAATCTATCGGTAACGCCGTCCCCGCATTTAACCCCCATTTAACCCCATTAACCTTGGACATTTCCGAACAGTCAAAATAGTTAAACTTTTCAAACAAATCATAAGCCGAGGTAGGTTCAACCGCCGCCTGAGAAGTTACCATAACCCGAATAAATGGTCTATATTCTTCTCGTCCCTCCTGTGTTTTAACTGTTTTGAGGTAAACATTTCCCAGGCGCAAGCCAGACATAGCCACACTGGGTTCACTAAACCAATTACCCAAAATAGACAGGTAACGGAGAACCAGATCACGATCGCTAGAAAATAAATAAATTTCCCGACAGCGGAGAATAGCCGATCGCACATAGTTATTGCGTCCTTCCCGCAAAAACTCCAAGGGGATATCTGGAGCAGATAAAATCAAGCGGTCAAGGCGCAAGTGTTCCCCCATATCGTTGCCTTGTTGAACTAAGCGATCCTCTTTCCCAAAGCGATCGGATAGAATTCGCAGAACATTAACCACCAGGAGGCAGCCCATGCTGTGACCCATCAAGTTCACCTTCAGGCTAGGCAGGGGGGATAATGGGGGTTGTTCCCCCGGTAAAAAAGGCATAGAAGCATAAGGATTATCTCCCAGCACCTTATCAAGTCGCCAGAAGAACTCTGCTAGGTCTGGTGCACCGTAGTGAATAGTGCGATAGCGATCGCGCTGATAGACGACAATCCGCAGCAACTGGAATAGGAATAGCCACAGAAGAAACACGCTGAAAGCCACCCACAGCCATTGGCTGATTGAGCCAGCCAGAGTATCCCAGGTTATCCATTGCCAGAGAGAATCAACAACCGGCTGAATTCCCCATATTAGCAACAGAGGGGCTATCAATAGGGCTAGGAGCAAATATAGCACAGAGCCGCCCCCAAAAGCCACCAGAGCCACACCTACCAGAAACTTTAAAGAAATCCCCCAATAGCGGAAAGGGTCAGTCCATAGACCGGCACTCAAAATCGGTCTTTCTCCCGGCCAGTGATAGCCGATATAGGCACTTTTTTCTTCCAAAGTCCCCACCTGATTAATGGGTCCTTTGAGGGAAATAGACTCCGCCTCATTCACAAAAGCCGGATAGAACTTTTCTGGGGGGTGGCATAGCCGTGGGTACGGAGGGTAATGCGATTAAAATTCGCCAAGCGCATCATGGGACCAAGTTCAGCGATATTGAACAGGGGACGAAAGCGATCGCTTGGGGGTAATTGGCGGTCAATATTTAGGGAACTCGGAGCGGTACTGACCACTAAAAAAATATTTCTGTGGTAGCGATCGACATAAACTTCAAAATTGCGACTGATCGCCTGAGTAAATTCTCGATTATGCCAACTATTGAGAGTGCGGATCACATAATCCTCATTTACCTGAGCCTCAAAGCCTGGGTATTCCAGGAGATTAAAAGACGATCGCAACACCGAGGCGATCTCTGCTTCCGAGCTGTAAGCGCCATAGGCGGGCAGTCCCTCCACAGTCTTGAGTTTAGTCTTGGGGGGATATGGGTAAGCAAGCTGGACAATGCGAGCTTTCGTCCAAGCGTCTGAAAACGGAGCCGTATTCCGAACAATGGATTCTAACCATCGGCGATCGTTTTCCAAGGTATCGCGATGCCAATAGAAGGGCAAGGTTTTGTAGCTGCGCTCAGTTCCCATATTGATTATCTATGAGTTATTGGGAGTTATATTATCAAACCGCAATTTAGTATTTTTGCCAATATCCCGCCGTCACTAACCCCCGGGTCTGTTTCTTCCCTAAGACATAAATTTTCTCGGTTCCCAAAAGCTAATGCGATCGGCTAGAAGCCTTAAATAATAGGAAAATTTCCACACTTAACATCAGGGATCAAGGAAACTTAGCCTTTCAATAACTCAAAACAGGTGATATATTATGAAGGCTTTTTGAGTCTGTTGTGGTGTTCAGAGCCTATCCTAAGCCTATTTCCCTTAGATGATAACCACCATCATAGCCACTCAATTCACTATAAACGGGGATAAAAACCATGTAAAACAATTTAAAATTTGATTGTGCATCTTGTCAATATTGAAGGCTCCATAGATTATGAAAATACTCAAGTTGTCAGCTTCATAAATTTAGGAATTTTTGATTTTTAGTTATGGCAAAAAATCGTGCTGCTTTCAAGCATAAACTTCCATCAGGTAAATACATCAACACCCACCGTCATCATCAGCTTAATCGTCATCACAATAGGAGGATTAATTATCGAATAAATTATTACCCCACCTTGACAGGTTTAACTTGGTTTATGGTAGGTTTTTTAGGATTTTTCGCTATCTACTCAGCCAAGGTTAAGATTGAAAAAAACGTGGTTTCTTTGGTTAATTCACAGTCTAATCAAACTCAAGAAAAGCACAAAGCAACTAAGTTTCAGCAAATTAGTCACCGTTGGCTACTTGGTCATTCCTCTGGCGCTTATATTCCCCTGAATAGCCTATTTGCAAATCTCAATAGTCCCGGCGCTTTATCAATTTGTGCCGCCGAGGGAAACTGCGAGACCAATGGAAGACGGACTTCCCTAATTGCTGGTCATTTCGACCCCGCTACTGGCATCTTAAATAAGGGTTTTTGCAGTAACCACGGACGGGGTGGAACCCTACAGGAGGCTAACCAATGGTGTCTGCAACACCTCAGATCACAGTCCTTTGTCATTGAAAAGAAATTTAGGGAACTCGGCATTAATCCTAACTCCCACTTAGAAGGATTTATCAATGCCATAGATTTATGGAATCAGAGTCCCTATTTCGGCGACAAATTTCCCAAATTATACGCCTCTGAACTACGCAGCAGAAAAAGGGGGACGGACGCTATCCTCTCAGCCAGAGTCAAATCATTTAAAATCAATGGCAGTTATGAGCAGACAGCTTTAGCCCATCCTCCCATTTGTCCATATTCCATAGATGCTAAGTCCTGTGTCAGACATGATCAGTCAAGACGCATGAATGCTATCTCTGGAGTTATGGAACATTTAGGGTTAAAATGAAGGCACTACTAGCCGTCCCGCAATTATTACCTTAGCAATAAATCAACAATTGCATCCAATTCCTTGCTATAGTCCTCGGCTAATTGCTGACCGACGCGGCGAATAGCGTGCAGATTTTCGTCAGATGACTTATCTATGGGTAACATATTTTTATCCGTCAGGGTTGTATTTATTCTCAGATACTGTTCAGGACTCCTAGTAGCATCATAAATTTGCTTCATTTGATAATCTACGGTTTCAGCCACCCCCGTCATAATAATATCGAACAGGGGAATTAACCATTGAAACTGGCCCCAATTTCTAGCCTGTTCATAAGGATATCCTTTTTTCACGTCCCCAGTTCCCAAAGACAAAATTACCATATCTTTAGCCGTGGGATTATCTGGGAGTTTACTACGAGCTTCCGCATAAGCACACAAGGCTGGATTATTGGCGAACACTCCCCCATCAACACAGGTATACATTTCATCACCTAAAGACCTAATTGCAGCTACCTCGAAAAAAGTCGGAGCGGCTGAGGTGGCGCGAATTACATCTCTTACATAATAGTCTTTTCTAGGAGTTACTACCGCATCATGTTGAGTAAAAAAGTGGGTTTTTCGCCGATAAATTTCATAGGAGCAAATTAAGGAGGGTTTTAATAACTCGCTTAACTTTAAGTCCCCAAAAAAGTTTTGCATCGTTAACTCTAATTTTTCATGGGAGTATTTTTCGTTTAACAGTCCCCAAAAGTTTTTGAGAGCGTGGCTACAAGGTTGGTAAAAGATATTACGACTATTTTGGTAAAAAAAGTTCCTAGCTTCTTCCGCAGAGTATCGGGGTTTCCGGGGGTCTTGGAGGTCGGGAGATAAGTAAAGACAAGTCAGAATTCCCCCAGCACTTGTCCCAGCAAATAAATCAAAATACTCCACCAGTCTAGCTTGAGGATTGCCAGTTTTTTCCTGAATTTTATGCTCGACACTTACCAAAATTTCGGCGGGGATTAATCCCCGTAAGCCACCACCATCAATAGAGAGAACCCTGGTAAACTCTGCCATTTGTCACACTCCTGTTAATTATGGGATTGATTAAACCTTCCAGATTTCTCTGAGACGATCGCGAATATCTAAGAAATCTCCCCAAGGTATATAAGGCTTTTCCTGCTTATCTAAATACCCAGATAAGCGATCGCGCGCAAATACCACCGGAGCTGCGATCGCCATATTTAAGTCCGTTACCGAATCCCCGATCGCAATTTTCGGGTCTCCCTCATATAACTCCATTACCCGCACTTTTGCCACTAATTCTGTCCCCTCTTCAAACTCTGAATGTACCCGCAAATTTGGTCCGTCCGTCGCCACATCCACCGCATAAATCCCCGCCACCCGATTAACTAATTCTCCTAATACTGTTTCTACCATAATCCGAATCCCCCCTGATACCACCACAAACGGCACCTTCTCACTATCGAGAAAGTCCATTAATTCCAACAGTCCAGGACGCATTTCTTTAGTCCGTGAAAACTCCATAATCTCTTCATAAGCCTTCGAGGGTATTGATTCTAGCATCCTTCGCACCCCCGAACGTAAGCTGATCTCATGGGTATATAGTTTTGGGATAGTCTCCTCCGCCGCCTCTGGCGCGAATTGCTTTAGCATCGCCACAAAGGTCTCTTCCGCTGTAATTGTCCCATCAAAGTCACAGAAAACAACTGGTTTCATCAAAAATTCTCCGAGAAACCCCCATCCTCGCGTAGCAGGTGGGGGAGGGATAGGAGCGGTGGTTGAGTGGGGTTCAATGCCCCCGAAACCACCAAGTTTGTACTACGCGCAATCAAAGAGACCTTAGAAGCGGTGAATTGACCCAACCGCTTCCAGTTGATATCGCTGACAGAAACCTGTCTGTGAGTGTCACCACTCACCCAGCCGACGACAACCCGACCTGCCATTTCAGCACGCACAATGTCACCCTTCCTGACCCCATGCCGTGTGGTGGTACCGCCATATTTACGACGCACCCCACCTTTGGCCGGAACCATCAAGTGCAGTTGTCTACGAGAAATGGGAGGTCTGCGAATCACTTTAAAGATGGATGGTGTTAACTGAACCAAACCCTTCCAGGTATGACCGTGAGTGTTGGCAGTGTGGAACGGTTCATATTTGACCAACTCAGAACAGGCCAGAGTCAGTCCATCCACGGCATGAGTTTCAGGAGTTTGAGCCGACTTGTCTTTTGACTTGACTAACCTTAACTCAGTCCTGAGATTAGCCGTTTCATACCCAAATTGAGTCTTAACCTGGGCTAGTTTTGACAACCAGCCCAGCATCACTTTTTGCCCCACCATTACAGGCGAGAAGGACTTGGACCCTTTTGCCTTTACATACTCATAGACGATCTTACTGACAGGGAATAGGCGGCATAGCTCCGTCACTACCCTCAATTCAAGTTGTCGGTTGGCTCGAATACTGGGAGGTAATTTGTTTTGTCTGCGGTTGTTAAAGCGCTTCTGCCGATGGGCACGCTTGGAATAGGCCCAATTGCGGTTAATCCGTCTCCCACGCCTTCCACGCCGCATCATGCGACGTTGTTTCATTCGGTCTTTGACGACTGGGAATGGGAGAACCAAGTGAGCCAGAAATAGGGTTGCCTTGGGTGATTGTACCCCAACGCCGCTATACAGTTTCCCCGGGTCAACTCCAACCGCAATCGTTTGAGTCTCTTCCCCAGACGGTTGCTGAGTTAGTTGAACGTAGAACACGCCCAGGTCTGACCATTTCCCCAAGGCCACCCCATCTCGAATCCAGCGCCTTGCTCGACTGGGCTTGGTTGGCATTAATGGTTTCCCACTGGGGGATAAAACCGGAACTCGTAGCATGGTGATAAACCTCTTGCGAGTTTGAGTCTCTTCGCCCACCGAATCAAACATGGCTTGGCTTTCCCAACGCCCCTAACCAGGAGGCTTGCAGATAATCCGACTAGAGAAGCAATCGGAAGTGCGTGGCATGATTCGGCTCAATGGGCTATTCAAGGTTTCAGCAGGGCCCGTTCCCCACTCTCCCACCTCGCGTTAGCAGGTGGGAGTTCTTGAACAATTATCCCTTACCTATCAAACTTGCATCCTGACACTATGCACATTTTGGCTGTTTTGTCAACTCCCCCCCTCTAGAGTTCAAAAAAATATTCGTGGATCGCCAGCAAATTTCACTCAGGCGATCGCCCTCTACTTCCCCCTATTCAATACGGCAATATAGCTGTTTGAGGTTATTTCTCGGTAGCCACAGATACCCAATAACTGCTTATACCCACACGAAGATGAACTATAACCTATAGACTCTACTCTATCATCCTTTTTGAGGGCTGTCAAGTGGCGTATTTTCGTGGTTTTTTTGGGCGAAAATGATAATCATTTTCATCCAAAATTTTTTGACTGTTTTTTTATTTGTATCAAACATATCGCCAATAATAACTAATACTTATATAAAACCCCCTTGGGGTAGCTTATGGTCAAAGCCGCCATTTTCCGATCACGATAGCATCAAGTCAAATGCTATCCTTTGAGAGGCGATCGCAATTAAACCCGATAGTTGTTCAATCCATAGAAGATACCGATGTAGCTTTTAATATCAATAACTGACGACGAATTTTCTGGGTGTAAGCATCAAACTCATCAAGTTCTGAGGGAGTAATTATAATCCCTTTTTGAGACAACCTGTGCAGTCTATCCTCGCGTATATAGCCGGACAATTTGAAGTCAGGGTGCTTTCCGGCAGCGAACCCAGAAGATACTGGTAAGTGATGTGTATGAGCTTTGGTGGTCATAGTCGAGGGCCTTCGAGTTAATCATCAACACAGTAAGCAGTAAGTCTTTAGGCTTATTCCCAAATCTATTCTTCTTTTATACAAACAAGCCATCATATTTGAGTAGGGTATCTCACCATCTACTGACCCATGCAGGCCAGTCAACAGCAACTCAAATTCCAATTTATTTAACAATCAAGCGTAAATCTATAGCGCGCCGAAGTTGGTGTCGTAACCAGCCACTGGTAAAGATAGGCAGGAAAATCCATAATTGACAATTGTTCATGAAATCTATCCCCTTTCCTGCTACCCGCTACCTTCTCACCTATAACCTCTTCCTTATTTTGTCATGAATACACGATCGCCCATTGCTATAGATTGAGACTCCCTTGTAGTCGGTCAGTATAGAATACCCACATCCCCATATTCTGATTACATTTGCGATAACCGCAAAATTGTCCGATTATCTATCGCCTCACTGGCACCGAACCCCTCAAAATACTGTCGGACTAGGGGGGGAAACTCAGGAAAATCAAACCTCGCATCACCCCCAGCGATATCCGCCCAAAAATAGCGCAGACTGGGGGCTAACTCCTCAGCTTCTAATTGGGAAAGACCTAGGGGAGGTCCCATTAATAACCGCATCATAAACGGAAAGGAGCGATCGCCCATCCATTCCCTAGAAATACTTGGTAAGTCAGGAAAACCCGGCACGGAGACAATGCGGTGCGACTCAATTTCTAGCCTCTGTTGACCCTGATCATCCCTAGAAAAATTCAGGATACGGTAGGGGTGAGGATAACTAACCAAAGAACCCGTAGTGATATCATAAACTCCCCGCCATTTAGCAATATCCTGTACATGGAGATGACCTGTAAAAACTAACTGAACTCCCCCCCTCTCCAGCACCTCTAACAATTGAGGAGCATTCGACAACATATAACGCCGACCTAGGGGATTAGTAGACTGTCCGGGTAGGTGTTCAATGATATTGTGGTGAATCATCACTAACACCAATTCATCAGTGGATTTAGCCAAAACATCTCTCAGCCAGTCTAGCTGCTTTTCATCCACATATCCGATTTGATTTCCCTGTTCATCAAACCCATTGGAATTGAGACCAATTAACCGCACACCCGACCTTAATTCGCAGGTGTAGTACAGACAACTCCTGTCTTGATAACCGCAGTGGGGATAGTATTCGGGAAACTCCGATAAACCAATTAGGGACCCTTCCCCTACCGCTAAAGGTACATCATGGTTTCCAGGAACTACATAAGCTGGATAGGGTAGGTTTTTTAGGCGATCGCTTAACCAAGCGTGATTATCCCGTTCCCCGTGTTGGGTGAGATCTCCAGGTAGCAGCAGAAAGTCTATATCCAGCCTTTCGAGATGTTCAAAGACCTGTTCTAGGGCTGCAATGCTAACTTCCACTAAATGAAAGCGTTTCGGATGATCCCAAATGGTGTCAGGAAGGGCAATATGTAAGTCGCTGGCGATCGCAAATCGAAAGTTTAGAACCATAATCTAATACTCTATCATGCAGATCTCTCAGTTTTGATCTAAACTAGAAGCAGGGTTATGGCAAATGAACGGATATGGTTGTAAACTTGCGTCGTCCCATCTTAGTTGGTGGCATTGGGTTATCTGTAGTTCTCTGGCTGTGGGATACAGTCGGCGACTCGGCAGTGGAATTCGGAGAAACAGCAGTTTTTGGGGCGATCGCTTTAGGCGGTGGTCTCTGGTGGCTACAGCGAAAATTTCCTCAGTCTGACCAGAGCAGCAAAAATTCCCCCCCTATTAATCGGGAAATTACCGAAGCTGCTATTCAGGAAACCGAAACCTTAATTGATAACTTAGCTACCAAGGCGGAAACTATCCTTTCGGGAAATGACCTCTCACCGACTATCGCTGATTGGCGATCGCAGGTTGCTGACTTACACACAGCTATTGATAGACAAGATTTATACCTGGCTATTACCGGAAAACCACAGGTTGGGAAAACTTCCTTAAAAACCGTTTTAGAAACTACTACCTGGACTCAGAAACAGTTAACTATTACCGAAGTTGACCCCGACTCCTCAGACAATTTGGGAACTTCTGATTTAGTCATGTTTTTAGTAGATGGTGATTTGACTGAACCTGAATATAAAACCCTTAGTGATTTGTGCGATCGCCAACCCACCCTCTTGGTCTGGAATAAACAAGATCAATGTCCTTTAGAGCATCAGGTAGTCGTTTTAGAAAAACTGCGCCAAACTATGGCTAATCAATTGGCGGCGAGTGATGTCATTGGTATTTCCGCTTCTCCTAGTGCCATTAAAGTCCGCCAATATCAGGATGAAAATTCCGTCCAAGAAAGGATGGAAACACCATTACCCCAAATCGAAATACTTACCGAAAATCTCGATCGCCTTTTTATCCATCAAGGCGAGGCTTTGGTTTTCGCCACCACTTACCGACAAGCGATCGCACTTCAGCAAACCGTCAAAACCCATTTAAACACAATTCGCCGCCAGCAAGCCCTCCCCACCATAGAACAATATCAGTGGATCGCTGCGGCTGCCGCTTTTGCTAACCCAGTCCCCGCCTTAGACCTTCTCGCCACCGCTGCCATTACCTCTCAGTTAGTGCTAGACTTAGGGAAAGTCTATGATTGCCAATTTTCCCTCGAACAAGCACAGCAACTCGCTAAAACTCTCGGTTCCCAAATGGTAAAATTAGGCTTGGTCGAGTTATCCACCAAAACCTTAACAACCCTCCTCAAAACTAACACCGTCACCTATGTGGCTGGGGGAGTTATTCAAGGTGTCACGGCGGCTTATCTAACTCGCATTGCTGGCTTGAGTTTAATTGAGTATTTCCAAACCTGCGAAACCGGAAACAACTTTTCCTTAAATATCGAGTCCTTCTCAAATACCCTCAAGTCCGTATTCCAAAATAACCAGCAGTTGTCAACATTACAGAGTTTTGTCCGACAGGCTACTAGCCATATTCTCCCAGCCAGGGAAGTTTCCCCAACTCCCCCTTTACCTGCGAAGTCCTAACAGGGGCGGCGGGTCGATTAAACCAAGTCCCAAAAGGGAAGTTAAGTCTACCCGCCAAAAACCGCCTACATATCGAAGCAATCAGGAGAGCGGAAGGTTAATCAAAACTTCCCTTCCAACCCACCCCCATTGTATCATGATTAACCCTCAACTGTCAACTCTTAACGCCGTCTGTGGTTGGACATAATCAGCGAGTTGAATAGAAACTGGCGAAGAATGCCAGATCTGATCGCAGTATTCTCGGATAGCGCGGTCAGAAGAGAATTTACCACAACGCGCCGTATTGACAATGGACATTTTCAACCAACGATCGCGATCGCACCAAGCCTGAGAAATGGTATCCTGACAGTCAATATAGGACTGGTAGTCAGCAAATAGCATATACTGGTCTTGGTGTAGCAGGGAATCAATCAGAGGCTGAAATAGGGTGCTGTCTTCATCAGCAAAATGACCCGACCCGATTAGATCGATAATCTCCTTGAGTTGAGAATTACCATAGTAATAATCCCAGGGATTATAACCCTCAGCCTTGCGCTGGTAAACCTCATCAGCACTCAAGCCAAACCGAAAGAAATTCTCTTCACCAACCTCTTGGCAGATCTCAATATTAGCACCATCCCAAGTCCCTATGGTCAAAGCGCCATTAAGGGAGAACTTCATGTTACCAGTACCAGAGACTTCCTTGCCAGCAGTAGAAATCTGTTCAGACACATCAGCCGCCGGATAGAGCATTTGGCTATTAGCAATATTATAGTCTGGAAGAAACACAACTTTCAGGCGATCGCCCACATCTGGATCATGGTTAATCACCTCAGCCACCGAGTGAATCAACTTAATCATTAATTTTGCCATAAAATACCCCGGAGCAGCCTTCCCGGCGAAAATAAACGTGCGAGGGGCAATATTTACAGTCGGGTCTTGCTTAATCCGATGATAAAGAGTAACAATGTGCAGGATATTCAAATGCTGGCGTTTGTATTCATGAATAGGTTTCACCTGAACATCAAACAGAGACTCTGGGTTAACCGTCACCCCCAAACGCTGTTGAATATGACCAGCCAGGGAACGTTTTAGATCTAGTTTAACCTGTCCCCAACGATAGCGAAAATCCCCGTCATGTGCGAAGCCTTCTAACTGGCGCAAATCATCTAAATGGGTAATCCAATGTTCCCCAATTTTTTCAGAAATCAACTTAGTCAGACCCGGGTTATTTTGCACCAACCAACGTCGTGGCGTTACCCCATTAGTTTTATTGCTGAACTTGTGGGGGAACAATTCATAAAAATCTCCCAGAATATCTTTAGTCAACAATTCCGTATGTAATTCGGTGACACCATTAATCGAATGACTCCCCAAACAAGCCAGGTTAGCCATTCTTACATAACGTTCTCCCGTTTCATCAATTAATGAAAGTCTGGCAATTTTATGACCATCACGACCATTACTATTACGGACTTCTTCTAAAAAGCGGCGGTTAATTTCATAGATAATTTCTAGGTGGCGAGGAAGCAGACGACCCCACCAACTTACCGGCCACTTTTCTAAAGTCTCTGGTAGTAAAGTATGGTTGGTGTAAGAGAAAGTTTTTTGAGTAATTTCCCAAGCATCATGCCACTCGATATCATGTTCATCCATTAACAACCGCATCAATTCTACTATAGCAATAGCCGGGTAAGTATCATTGAGTTGAATGGCAAATTTTTCCGGGAAGTTTTCCAGGTTTCCACCGGATTTTAGATGCCAGCGGATCATATCTTGTAAAGCACAGGACACCAAGAAAAATTGCTGTTCTAAACGCAGTTGTTTACCCGGTATGGGTTCATCATTAGGATAGAGAACTTTGGTGATATTTTCAGATAATACTTTTTGGTCAACTGCGCCGTAATAGTCTCCGAGATTAAATGCTTGGAAATTGAAAGACTCTGGCGCTTCGGCTTTCCACAGGCGCAAGGTATTTACAGTATTGACTTTGTAGCCACTAATAGGAGTGTCGTAGGGGATACCTTTAACTACTTGGTGAGGAACCCAAGTGGCGTGATAGTTGCCTTCTTCGTCCGTGTAGCCTTCCGTATAGCCACCAAATTTGACCTCCACTGCCGCCTCTGGGCGGACTATTTCCCAGGGGTTGCCTTTTTGTAGCCATTTATCAGTAATTTCTACCTGCCAACCATCCTGTATTTCCTGTTTAAACACCCCAAATTCATAGCGGATACCATAACCTATAGCTGGAATTTCCAGGGTAGATAGGGAGTCCATATAGCAGGCGGAAACACCACCATTACTCCCATTTCCTAGTCCGGGTTCTGATTCTTGTGCCACCAGTTGGGAAAAGTCTAAACCCGACTCTTCTACGGCTTGTCGCACTTGGTCATAAATTCCCAGATTAATTAGATGATTCACTAAGTGGGGACTTACTAGAAATTCTCCCGATAGGTAACAGACTACTCTGGTGTTATCTGATGGCTGAGTGAAGGTGCGAACTGTATTTAACCATTTGGTTAAAAGGCGATCGCGCACTGTATAAGCCAGGGCTAAATATAAGTCATTTAAGGTGGCAATTTCTGGGTATTTTCCTTGGATATAAAACAGGTTATCTGCTAAGGCACGCCGCAGGGTTTCAATACTTAATCCGGTGCGATCGTCTTCCCCTGTCACCTGTGAATCATTGAGGTTTTCTGATGAGGTTTCTGTCATGGCTTTTCACCCATTAAAGTAAGTGGTTATATCCAGGATATTCTGAGTCTTAAATGCTGCCCAATTTGCCAATTGTCAAATTGGGGATTTTATCCTGGTTCTGATTAGATGAATCCTGATTCAATCCGGGCTTTTTCAACAGGCAATTATCAGCTAATTATGAGCGTCTCGCCATTTTTTAATTGCTGCTACAACTTCGGGATGATTCTCAGAAGATGCCCAAATTAAAGCCGTCCAATTGTTGTTATCCTTAGCCCGAAAATTGGCACCCTTATTCAGTAACATCTCAACCATCTGTACATGACCCCTACCAGAGGCGGCCATCAATGCTGTTAAGCCAAAATCGGTCTGAGCATCAATTTCAGCCCCAGCTTGTAGTAAACTTTCAGCTATAGTTAAATGGCCCTGTGCCGCCGCCTCCATCAGCGGAGTCCAACCATCATTATCTCCGAGGTTAACATCAGCCCCGGCCTCTATCAGGTTTTGGGCGATCGCCTCTAGTCCCTGTCCCACTGCTGTCACCATGGCGGTTGTGCCATCATCACCCACAGCATTGATATCTTTTTCCGCTGCTATTAAAGCTGATAATTCCTCAAGATTGCCTGTTTTGATGGCTTTAATTAACTCGGTCATAGTCGCTTTACCCTTCTCGCCCTGATGTTATTATCTCATAACCTTACATTTTAGGAAACTACCAAAAAGCGACTTCTTAATTAATGTTTGATTGGGCTAAAACAATGGCTTATTGTATCATTCCAATTTACGCTATCATAGCACTACAATCATGCGATCGCAACCCCCAGACCAGACTGGGGACTGAGACATATGGCATAACAAGTCCGTAGTCCTACCATTTACCATGATTGATTGTCCATTAGACAAAGTAGCCATGAAATCAACTCTCAATCAACAGATTCAACAGTTTTATGATGCTTCCTCCGCCCTGTGGGAACAAATTTGGGGGGAACATATGCACCATGGCTATTATGGACCCGAAGGGAATCTGAAAACCGAAAGACGACAGGCGCAAATTGACCTAATCGAAGAATTACTAAAGTGGGGACTTGATCAGACAACCCCAACCCCTAAGATTTTAGACGTAGGTTGTGGCATTGGGGGGAGTAGTCTTTATTTAGCCGAAAAGTTTAACGCCAGAGTTACAGGCATCACTCTCAGCCCGGTACAAGCCCAAAGAGCAGGCGATCGCGCCGCCGAAGCTAGATTAAGTCAAAATGTGAATTTCCAGGTTGCCAACGCCCTAGCAATGCCCTTTGAGGACGAATCCTTTGACCTGGTGTGGTCTCTGGAAAGTGGCGAACATATGCCCAACAAAATCCAATTTTTGCAAGAATGCCACCGAGTCCTCAAACCCGGTGGCACGTTTTTAATGGCTACTTGGTGTCATCGTCCCCTAGGGGGAGACCCAGGACAACTCACAGACGCAGAACGTCACCACCTCGCCCAAATTTACCAAGTTTATGCCCTACCCTATGTGATCTCATTGCCAGAATATCAAGCGATCGCCACTCGGGTAGGGTTTAATAACATTGACACCGCCGACTGGTCAAAAGCAGTCGCCCCCTTCTGGGATATAGTCATTGATTCCGCCTTTGACCCCGCCGCCATTTTCGGTTTACTCATCAGCGGACCTTCAACCATCAGAGCCGCATTATCCCTAGGATTAATGAGTCAAGGATATGAACAGGGTTTAATTCGGTTTGGACTACTGCGGGGGACCAAATAATCTAGCCTTGACTAGACAATGTAAGGAGAGTTGATCGCCTCAGCGCGCCCAGTGGCTACCAGAGTTTGATAGAGAATTGCCGAAATTTCCGCACGGGTAATATCCCGCTGAGGAGCCAGGGTAGTCCGAGTTGGATAGTTGACAATAATCCTTCGCTCTGTAGCAGTAGCGATCGCATCTGTAGCATAACTAGGAATCTGAGCGCGATCGGTGTAACCATTCAAAGAATTAGGATTACCACCAGTCAACTTGAGACCATTAATCAATGATACCACCGCCTGAGCCCGGTTCAAATTCTCATTAGGTCGGAAAGTGCGATCGGGGAAACCCGCCAAAAATCCGGCCCGGTTCGCTTGTTCAATAGCCACTTTCCCCCAGAAATCAATAGCCACATCCCTAAATGCAGTCGCCTGCTGAATAGGAGCCATATTAAACGCCTTAGCCAGCAAAGCCGCGTGTTGGGCGCGAGTTAAATTCTCATTGGGTCGGAAAGTACCATCAGGAAACCCACTGATAATATTCATATCAGTCAAGCGCACAATAAATTCTCGCGCCCAATGTCCGGTAATATCACTAAAGCGATCGCCTCCCGGAGGTGGAGTCGGAGTCGGAGTCGGCGTGGGAGTCGGAGTCGGAGTCGGAGTCGGGGTAGGAGTCGGAGTCGGGGTGGGAGTCACATTAGCACTAAAATCAATATTTCCCTTCGTGTTAGTGGGGTTAATCTGATTTCCCACAGACACCAAAGTAAACTTCCCAGCATTCTGGACATCATACTTACCATTATTGCGGAAAATATTACCCCCCGCATCTTGAGGGCTACCCAAATCTGGAAAAGCATCTGCAATGACAGTCAAACCATCCTGAAGATTGTTCTCAATCAGATTTTTCCGCAACACAGGCTTAGAACTACCCGAAAGTACAAGACCAGTGCGGTTGTTAGAAATATGGTTGTCGCTAATCAGCGGAGCCGCAGAGGCTTGAACAGCGATCGCAAATCCAGTATCTTGTAGCTTGTTGCCGCGAATTTCTCCCTTAGCATTCCCCGCCAAAGCGATACCATTACCAGCATTTTTTTCAAAGTGGCTAGTCAAAATCTCAGGGATAGCAGTTCCCGTGACAAAAACCCCTTCCCGTTTAGAGTTAAAAAACCGGCAATTAGCCACCACACAATAAACCGACTCAATCCAAACAGCAGTGCCGCGAATTTCCTCATTAGTCACACTCACACCGCGCAGGGTCGAGTTATTTTCCATCACAATAGTTACATTTTGTCCCGCCGCACTAGGACTAGCAAATCGACCGCTTCCAGTAATTTGAGTGCCATTACCTTGGCTAGACTCATTACCGATCAACGTCACACCAGAGATCACATACAACGGGAAAGTTTCCCCTGTAGCCGCCGTATAATTTCCTGGAGCCACTTGTACCACAGTCCCCGCCGTCGCCTGTTGTAAGCCACGGGTGATAGTTTTGAACGGAGCAGAAGCCGTACCCGCCGCCGAATCATTACCTGTCGAGCCATTAACATGGATAGTAGTGGGTGAGGAAGTCGGAGCGCTAGTCGCTACCACATTGATATTACCCTGAACTCTGCCAGCATTGAGCAAATTACCAAAAGAGGCGATCGCCACAGAGCCAGCATGATTAATATCAAACCCGCCATTATTGCGAATCATATTACCACCCGATTCGCTGGCGCTACCCAAATCTGGAGCCGCATCATTAGTAATTACAATACCATCGCCAGTGTTGCGCTCAATCAAATTACGTCGCAAAATAGGGCGAGAGTTGCCAGCAATTAGGAGACCAGAGCGATTTTCAAAAAGCGTGTTATCACTAATGCGCGTCTGAACTTCACCCTTAACCGAGATACCATAGCCCGTATTTTGGAAGGAACTGTTGCGTACTTCCCCCTTAACATTACCCTCCAGCGAGAGGCCATAGCCTTCATTTTCCACAAAGGCATTACTGAGGATATTAGGAGCCCCTGAGCCTGTAGCGTAAATTCCCTCGCGGCGACAGCGGGTAAATGTGCAGTGTACAATATTAGGCGAGGTAGACTCGACCCAAACTCCCGTACCCCTCACTTGGTTATTAGTTACTGTCACCCCCCGCAGTTCAGCGTTGGTAGCCATCACGATAGTAACTTCTTGGCCGCCTGTACTAGGGCTACTATGGCGACCACTACCTTCAATCAAAATGCCGCTTCCGGTTCCTGATTCATTTCCCACCACAGTGACCCCGCTAGGAATCATAATTGGGAACTGTTCCCCAGTAGCGCTATTATAGGTTCCAGTTTCTAATTGAATGAAAGTTCCTGATTCAACTTTAGCGCAGGCTGCCGTCAGAGTTTTGTAGGGAGATGATTGGGTCCCGTCACCCTGATCGTTGCCAGTAGATGGATTAACGTAAACTGTTGCCATAATTCTATTGTTGTTGCTGTTGCCAATTCCTGCAATATTTTCGGTAGCTGTTAAACCGCCTAGTTGATGGCACTTGCCACCAGTAACGTGGCGGATTTAGCGGTAGTGGGGGTTCTGTCTGACCCACAATCGGGAAACCATCGCGCACCGACATCATTAATATAACAAAGACTCTCCCTAGTTATCCGGTTAATTTAATCTGAATTTCATCTTTGATAATGGAAATTTCCCCCATCAACTTAATTCCGCTGTGGTTCGTCTGTCTGTTAGCTTTTTATGTGGCTTGCACCCTCGGAGCCAATGATGTGGCTAACTCTATGGGGACTTCTGTAGGGTCAAAGGCGATTACTCTCCGACAAGCTATTATCATTGCTGGGGTTTTGGAATTTCTAGGGGCGGTATTATTCGGGGGTAGGGTTTCGGAAACCTTAGCCACTGGGGTAGTCAAGCCGGAAGAATTTATCCGATCGCCTCAATTGTTCCAATTGGGTATGATAGCGGTATTAGTCTCGACCGGGTTATGGTTACAGATTGCCACCCGTAAGGGTTTACCCGTCGCCTCTTCCCATGCTGTGGTCGGTGCTATTTCGGGATTTAGTGCTGTGGCTGTAGGGTGGACTGCTGTAGCCTGGAAAACTGTGGGTTTGATTTCTCTGGCTTGGTTAATTACCCCCCTCATTAGTGCGGCGATCGCCGCCTCACTCTACAGTCTAATTAAATATTGGATTCTGGAACATCCACACCCCCAACAACAAATTCTCGAATGGAGTCCCTGGCTGAGTTGTGCCATGATTGCAGTATTTGGCACGTTAGTAGTCCCAGAAATTAGTCAACCCCTCGCCCATTTGATTAGAAGTCAATGGGGTGTTAATTTTCCTACCCATGATTTGACTATTGCGATCGCTGGTCTAACTGTCGTTGGCCTTACCTGGTTTAGTTGGCAACCTACTTTTAGATCCGGTGATAGCAAGTCCTCCATTGAAAGACAACTCGCTCAGTTTCAGGTTTTCAGTGCTTGCTTTGTGGCTTTTGCTCATGGGTCTAATGATGTTGGTAACACTGTCGCACCCCTTGCCATTATTGTCTATATCCGACAAACCGCTTCTGTCCCCCTCGGAGAGTTTCATATCCCCCTATGGGTATTAGTTATTGGCGGCGCTGGTATTGCTACAGGTTTGGCGGTTTGGGGTCAAAAAGTCATCTCCACTGTCGGCGAAAATATTATCACTTTAGCCCCTAGTGCTGGATTTTCGGCTGAACTCGCCACCGCCACCACTGTACTAATTGCTTCTAACTTAGGGATACCTGTTTCTACCTCCCATGCGCTAGTTGGTGGTGTTGTCGGCGTGGGACTTGTTCAAGGCTGGAAGTCTATTAAATTTGGGACTGTAGGTAAGATCGCCTTGGCTTGGTTAATTACAGTCCCCACCGCTGCATTTTTGGCCGCTATAGGCTTTCTACTCCTGCGATATTTCATGGGGTAGCTTTAGCTATGGCGGCGATCGCCCCCCTAACCCCCCCTAAGACATAGTTATCAACATATTATCCCCCTCCCCCCATAGGGGATGTTAAACTATAGGGAAATAGCTCATTGGTTAGATCAGAGGATTAAGACGTGGTAACAACTCCTGAGAAAATTACAAGTCCTAGCACCCAATTAAGCGATCGCCCTAAATCAGATCGGGTAGCCGTTTTATTGATGGGTTATGGAGAAGTAGAAAGCTATGAAGACTTTGCCAATTATAATGAACAGGCTTTAAATCTGTTAACCGCCAAATTCGCCCCAGTTCCTACTTGGATTTATCCGCCTCTAGCTAAACTTTTGGCAATATTTGACCTCCATGAATGGAGTCATCAGCACGGCAATTTTATTTCCCCCCACAATGCAATTTTTGAGAAACAACGAGCCGGAATTGAAGCACATTTACAACAAAAATGGGGCGATCGCGTTCAAGTATTTAAAGCCTTTAATTTCTGTGCCCCCTTCCTACCAGAAACAGTTTTAAGCCAAATTAAAACCGAAGGATTTGACAAAATCCTGATTTATCCACTGTTGGTAGTTGATTCAATTTTTACCAGTGGTATCGCTGTAGAACAGGTTAATAATGCTCTGGCACAATTAGCCGATACTAGCAGCCATTGGGTTACAGGTCAGCGTTATATCCCATCTTTTTATAATGAGCCTGAATACATTAATTTAATGGCGGAATTAGTGCAGGCAAAAATTGACGAAGAATTGGCGATCGCACATTTGCCATCCCAAATAGGCATCGTATTAATGAATCATGGATGCCCCCATAAAGCCAAGGGTTTTACATCAGGAATTGATGAAAGTCAAGCCTTATATGAAAAAGTCCGGGAACAACTCATCAACCGTTATCCCTTAATTTCCGTAGGCTGGTTAAACCATGATACCCCCCTGATCGACTGGACTCAACCCAACGCGCAACTAGCCGCCCATAATCTGATAGAATTGGGAGCGACGGCTATTGTCTTCATGCCTATAGGGTTTGCTACCGAAAACCACGAAACCTTATTAGATGTAGAACACATTATCGAGGCATTGCGGCGGCGACATCCCCAGGTAAGGTATATTAAAATGGCTTGTGTCAATGACCATCCCCAATTCCTGGAGATGGCTGCTAATTGGGCTAATCCTCAGATTGAGGCATTATTAAGCCAAACAGCATTATCTATTAATCCTAGCCTGGCAGTACAATCAGATCCAGGTCATCATAGCCATAGCCATCATCATCATAGCCATAGCCATAGCCATGATCATGATCATCACCACCACTAAAACCTAGGGGCGGGTTCTCCAATTATCCCCCCTGTAAAATGGCGGGGATAGGCGATCGCGATCGCTACCCCACCACACAGGAAACAATACTCCTAATCAGAAAGTTGGATTTCCGCCCTGACCATGGGTTCCCCAATTACCCGGTTAAGGGTAAATCCGATTTTTTCGCAGATATGCTGCATCACCCGGTTATCAGTGAGGATTTCCGCCATAATACAAGTGAGTTTTTCCTGGCGACTAATATGCAGAAGTTGTTTAAGCAACTGCGTCCCTACCCCTTGACGTTGGAAAGCATCAGCCACCAATAGGGAAAATTCCGCCTCATTGCTACCATAGACCTTGCTGAGTCGTCCTAAGCCGATGATTTGTCGTTCTAGGCTTTCTGGATTGGTGTATTCTGCCACTAGAGCCATTTCGCGATCGTAATCGATAAAACAGAGTCGGGACATAGGTTCATGACCTGTCCGGGAACTAAGTTTCATCAGATGAGCATAGCGCAAATAAACGCTTTCCTCCGAAAGACTTTCATGGAATTTAACCGCCATGGGTTCATCTTCAGGACGGATAGGACGGATAGTAATAGGCATTCCCTGCTGAGAAACCCAATGGCTGACATATTGCTGAGGATAGGGTCGGATAGCCGGCTTAGATAATTGGTCTTCTGGCGTATCTGGGTCATGGAGTACCACCCGCGCATCGAGGGCCACCAGTCGGTCTTCCGAAGCCACCAGAGGGTTAATATCAATTTCCTTAATCCAGGGTTGTTCGACCACGATATGGGAAAACCTGACCATAAGCTGTTCCAAGGCATCCATATCCACAGGAGGCCGTCCCCGCACTCCTAACAGGGCTTTATAGATTTTGGTCTGTTCCATCATCCGCCGCGCTAAAGTCGTGTTAAGGGGCGGTAGAGCCAGGATACGGTCCTTAAATACTTCCACCAGTTGCCCACCTGTGCCAAATAGCAACACAGGTCCAAATTGAGGGTCCAGACTACTGCCGATAATTAATTCATAGCCATCTAATTTAAGCATTTCCTGAACCGTGACACCTTGGAAATGTTCAGGTCCGACCTTTTCCGTAACCGAAGAAGCGATCGCCTCATAAGCCGCCTGGACTTCTTCAGCGCTAGTTAAATTCAGTTTAACCCCACCCACATCAGTTTTGTGGGTAATAGTTTCCGACAACAATTTCAGCGCTACCGGATAGCCAATAGCTTCCGCCGCCGCCAAAGCCTCCTCAACCGTGGAAGCCATGCGAGTATCAACCACAGGGATGCCATAAAGTGCGAGAAGTTCCTTAGACTCAAACTCAGTTAGCAAACTTCGTCCTTGGTGGCGAACCTTCTCAATCAGATGTTTAGCCGTTTCCAGCGTCGATAAATTATCCTCAGAAGCTGCGAAAGTCGGTGTTTCATACAAGCCACGCAAATTGTAGGTATAGCGCCACATATAGTTAAACATCCGCACCGCCGTATCAGGATAAGAGAAAGTGGCGATATTGGCTTGATTAAGAATCTTAGCCCCTGCTGCCACCTCTGCGCCACCCATCCAACTAGCCAAAATCGGTTTTTTGTGATCCTGCATTGCCAAAAACTTCAACTGTTCCGCCGTTTGAGTCGGGTCGGTCATAGCTTGGGGAGTCAAAATCACTAACAACCCATCCCCATTAGGGTCTTTAACTGCTATTTCAAAGGCTTTCGCGTAACGTTCCGGGTCTGCATCCCCTAAAATATCAATCGGGTTGCTGTGACTCCATTGGGGCGGTAAAACCTGGTTAAGGGCCTTAGTAGTTTCAGAGGATAGTTGTGCTAGGGTTCCCCCTTCAATCAGTAAAGTATCCGTAGTTAGCACTCCCGGTCCCCCTGCATTCGTTAAAATAGTTAGGCGGGGACCTTTCGGGCGTGGTTGTTTTCCCAGCAATTCCGACAGAGAGAATAAATGGGCGATATGATACACCCGCAAAACTCCACAGCGCCGAAAAGCGGCATCAAGGACATCATCACTCCCCGCTAAAGCCCCCGTATGGGAGGCTGCGGCTTTCGCTGCGGCTTCTGTGCGTCCGGCTTTGATGACAATAATCGGTTTAGTGAGGGCTACTTCCCGCGCTGCTGATAGGAATGACCGCGCATCTCCTATAGATTCCATATAGATGACAATGCTTTTGGTGTTGGGGTCATTACCGAGGTGATAAATTAGATCTCCCCAGCCCACATCTAACATTGATCCTACGGAGACGAAGGCACTAAAGCCCACATTTTCCTGAAAACTCCAGTCTAAAATGGAGGTACACAAAGCCCCACTTTGACTAATAAAGCCTACACTACCGGGAATTGCCATGGCACTCGCAAAAGTGGCATTGAGTCCGGTTAGGGGGTTCATTAGTCCCAAACAGTTAGGACCAATAATCCGCATCCGGCTTTGGCGGGCATATTCCAGGATTTGCTGTTCTAATTCGACTCCCTTGGGTCCGATTTCTTTGAACCCAGCCGAGAGAATAATTGCCCCTTTGACTCCGGCTTCCACGCATTGCCGCACTATATCCGGGACTGTGGGCGCAGGGGTGATAATAATTGCTAAATCTACTGTCTCTGGGACTTCCCCTATACTGGGATAGGCTTTGATTCCTAAAACATTGCTACGTTTGGGGTTTATGGGAAATACTGTACCACCGAAGGGGTTACGAATTAGGTTCCACAGGAGGGTTCGCCCTACACTGTTGGGTTTTTCGGTGGCACCTATGACGGCTACTGTTTTGGGTGCAAATATGGCATTGAGGGGTTGGTGGTCGTAGCGTAAAACGTCATGGGCTGGATCGGTGCTTATAGATCTGGTGGCTTGCATAAACCATGCCTCTCTGTTGATGGGAGTTTTGCTCTGGTTGGTTGGTGAGTAGATGTTACTATTATAGACCCGATTCATTCCATTAACTTCGATCTATTGATTTTTCCTCAGTTTGGTAACTTTCACTACTGAGTGAGTGTTGAGACACCTGGGGCTGATTGACCTCCGTTTTTGAGTGGCTGCTCAATTTTTTATCATTTTGGGGTTAATTGCCGGTTAAATTTTAGTAAAATTAGGATGGGTTATAACCGACTATCAATTCCCTATTCCCAACCCTGTCCTCCCTCGTCACAGCCGTCTCCTCTCTGTGATAGCAACCCAGAAAGGCGATCGCTTTTGAAGTTGTATTGCTCTTGATTAAATTTGCGGCAATATGCCAGTATTTGCTATGATTATAGATAGGTGATCTAGCGATATAATCGAGTGATTTTAGGGTCGATCGCCACACCATTCGTTGGCAGCGATCGCCTCTGCCATTTGGCTGGGATAAATTAGATCAAGGTTTTCCATTAAGGTAATAAATTCTTCTCTACTGCGTTGACTTAATCGAGGATTACACCTTTTTTCTTCACCAATGGTAGAAACCGTGCGACCCTGATAATCATGGGCAGGATAGACCCAAATATCATCCGATAGGGTAAATAACTTTTGTGTCACAGTATCATAAAGAGTTCCGGCATCTCCTGATTGTAGGTCAGTGCGTCCACAACCACGAATAAATAAAGCATCTCCGGTTAACAGATAACGATGGTTAATTAAATAAGCTAGATGACTATTAGTATGACCAGGAGTAGCGATCGCCTGAATATTTACACTTCCCAAATTGACAATATCACCATCATCTAACTGTCGATTTGCACCTTTGATTTGGTCATTTTTAGGAACTAAAATTTGACAACCTGTTAGCTTTTTCAATTGACCAGCACCAGTAATATGGTCAGCATGGAGATGAGTTTCTAAACAGTAACAAAGATTTAATCCCCAATCATTTATTAATTGTAAATCACGGTCTATTTTTGCCAACACTGTATCTACTAAAACGGCTTGTTTAGTCTCCAGGTCAGCAATTAAATAAGTATAAGTGTTTGACTGTTGATCAAATAACTGACGAAATAATAAATTTAATGCACTGCTATTGTTATGATTATATGTAGATAAAGGCGCTACAGGACGCACCCATAAAGGTAGATCATTTAATATAGTTGTTGCTAATAATTTTGCTTGTTCCCGGATTTCTCTGATAGCTGTAGTTTCCCATAGATCACCTTTCCGGGGAGGCCCAAGGGTATAAAGTAAACTAGAGCCTTGACCCTGGGCATCTAATATCGCCCCATTAGGTAAAGTATAT
The DNA here is from genome assembly GCA_016745315.1 of Arthrospira sp. PCC 9108. Taxonomy (GTDB): domain Bacteria; phylum Cyanobacteriota; class Cyanobacteriia; order Cyanobacteriales; family Microcoleaceae; genus Limnospira; species Limnospira platensis. The sequence goes on along the minus strand of CP066886.1, from coordinate 5,206,238 downwards.
AGTCCCAAACCCAAAGGGTTAGGACAGATTAATCCTTGGGTTCTTAAATTAGCAATTAAAGACTGTGTTGAGGTTCGATAATCTACTTGTATTCCCGTACAATTAATAAACTTTTTAACCTGTATATTTGAATGATAATTATCCTTATAAATATTTACAAGTATCCCACTATCTATTTCTGCACAATGGCTAATTCTTCCAGATTTAATAATGAGTTTTTTTGTGAGAATTAAATCTTCGATAATTTCGCAAATTTCTGAAGCCAATCGATGGCGATGAATATCCCAGTAACGGTTGACATGACGCAGAAATCTTTTCTGTTCAACGGCGGATAATTCTTGCCACAATTCTTGAGTTACAGGACGAAGCGAATCAATGACAGACTGCCAATTATAACCCAATTGTGTGGCTGTTTTAATCTCCGCACGAATAGACTTTAATAAGCCCCTAATCGTTTTGGGTGCTGTATTTTTGGTTAAAAAAGCTGGGTAGGGTTGGCTAGGCTGATGAGACAAAGGCATTAAACCATGACGAGAAACGGCATAAATTTTACCCTGGTGATGGCGATCGCGCAAAGACATCACCATATCCACCATTGTTAATCCTGTACCAATTAATAATACAGAATCATCAACCTCTAGCCCGGTTAAGGCATCCTTTGACCAAGCATTGTGTATATAGGATGGTTGTAGTGAAATATTGGTGGCATCAGGCTGAAACTTACCTAACGAAAGAGGAGGAGGACTTGCCCCATTACCAATCGCTAAAACTATTTTATCAGCGGCAAAATTATCTTGATTTTTGAGGCAAACAATTGCCCCCCTATTTTGAGGCTGTATCCCGACAACTTCATCAATGATCCGTTCGAGTTTGACATAAGTTGGGGCGGTGGCTTCGGCTTCTTGTAAAATCGACTGAATATATAGTCCATAAACTAGACGAGGAATAAAAAGACTCGGATCTGGTTCATTGGGCAGCCAATTTTTTAGGGTATGATAATTAAACTTGAGCCAACGGAGTAGATGACTTGAATCATCAGGAAAAGCACTCATTCCTGCTGCCGGAACATTGAGTAAATGACTATTGCTTGTGGTACTATACGCAACTCCTTTGCCAATATCGTTAGAATCTATTAGCTTTATTGTCAGAGGTCTTTGAGTATTTTTTAACAAGTGGACAGCCACCATTGTTCCACTAAATCCCGCGCCGACAATAGCCACGGTAAGAGAAGCATCTGAAATCATCCTGACCCCCCTGTTTAAAGCAAATTATTGTCTGATATCAACGCCGTGCGATCGGTTATAAAAACAATCCTATTTCGTTAAGATGGATTCCCGCTTTCGCGAGAATGACAGCGCTGTGTGGAGCGTCAAAAAATCCACGGACTTGATATAATTTAAGCAGCTTCAAAAAAAACCGGAGAAAAGAAACCAGGTTTCTATCAAAAAAATTGACTAATCAAGAAACCTGGGATCTTTGCTAATTAGCCTAATTGTTTTTGTCGGATTCGTTCCAAAGCATGAACCAGCGCATCTACCTCAGATTTAGTATTATAAAAAGCCAAGGACGGACGCACAGTTGCCTCTAAACCAAACCGTCGCAAAATTGGTTGGGCGCAATGATGACCCGCACGCACGGCGATGCCTTCTTGGTTAAGTGCTTGTCCTACAGCTTCGGCAGAGAAACCATCCAAAACAAAGGAAAGGACAGCAGCTTTTTCTGGGGCAGTACCAATTAAATGCAGACCGGGAATAGTATTTAAACCCGTGGTCGCATATTCGAGCAATTCATGCTCATAACGGGCAATATTTGCTAAACCAATCTGTTGAACATAATCAAGGGCTGTGGCTAATCCCACCGCATCAGCAATATTTCCCGTCCCCGCTTCAAATCGGGCTGGACTATTTTGATAAACAGTGCGCTCGAAAGTGACATCAACAATCATATTGCCGCCACCCTGCCAGGGGGGACTGGCGTTTAATAGGTCTTCTTGACCATAAACCACCCCAATGCCAGTGGGTCCGAAGATTTTATGACCGGAAAAAACAAACCAGTCGCAACCGAGTTGTTGCACATCAACAGGAATATGAGACACGGACTGAGCGCCATCTAATAACACTTTGGCACCAACTTGGTGAGCCAGGGCAATCATTTTTGCCGCCGGAGTAATGGTTCCCAAAGCATTAGAAACTTGGGAAAAAGCTACCAATTTTGTCCGAGGATTGAGCAGTTGTTGATACTCTTCCAACAAAATTTGTCCGCGATCGTCTACGGGGGCAATCCGCAACTTTGCTCCGGTCCGAGTTGCTAACTGTTGCCAAGGCACAATATTAGCATGGTGTTCTAAATGAGTTAGAACAATCTCATCCCCAGCTTTGATGTTTTGTTCTCCCCAACTTTTCGCCACTAAGTTTATGGCTTCTGTGGTTCCTCGTACAAAGATGATTTCGTTGACGGAGGAGGCATTGATAAAATGACGAACTGTCTCTCTGGCGGCTTCGTAGGCATCTGTTGACCGGGCTGCTAATTCATGGGCGGCGCGGTGAATGTTGGAGTTTTCATGGGAGTAATAATGAACTAGGCGATCGATGACGGCTTGAGGTTTTTGAGTCGTTGCCGCATTATCAAACCAGATCAGGGGTTTGCCGTTAACTTTTTCTTGCAAAATGGGAAAATCACGGCGGATGGTTTCGACATCGAAAATATCCTGTTTTGTCACCGCCGCCAGAGGCACAAAAAATGGGTCAATCGGTGCATTTTGCCTGTAATTCTGTGGGGAATAATCCTCAACAGTTTTAGGGATGCTTTGATCTGGTTTTTGTCTTTCTACCCTTTGACTTAAATGTTCTAAAAAATAGAAGTTGGGGGTGACAGTTGGGATAGATGGTGTGGGAACCGATGCTAAGGATAGATTCGGAACTGTAGGAGTTGCGGGAGTCGCGATCGCCTGGGGAATTTCTTTGGGAATATGGGATGCACCGGCTCCTACTTCCGCTACGGAATGGGGGGGGTGGGGCAGATCAACACCGGGATCGCTAAAATAGAATTGCGGCTCCCCAACAGGTAAGTGAGGTGTGGATACTGGCAGTGATTTCCCATCGAGATTTTGTTGATGAATATTGGAGCCCGGACTACTAATATCCTGAGCCGATTGAGGGATATTTAGGGAGTCGGGTAATGGCACATCAATGCCGCTGCGCTTCACTTCTTGAATAAAAGCATTCGCCAGTTGATCGAAGGTGTCCGCTTTAAATAAGGGGTTGATGCCATCTCCCCCCAAATCAGTGACAGAGGGACTAGGGTTGGGTTTCGCCTGCCCTTCTGTCAGGGAATTTTCCGGGTAAAGTTTGGGGGTAGTCATTAGTAGGTGTGGTACTGGTTGACATCAACGTTCTGAAGAACGGCAGCCGCATCGTCGGTCAGGACGGCTAAAGAGCAGTACAGGGAGACGAGATAAGAGGCGATCGCTTTGCGGCTAATTCCCATAAAGCGCACGGACAGTCCGGGTCCCTGTTGACCGGGCAAATTCGGTTGATACAAGCCAACTACCCCTTGACGACTGTCGCCGACCCGCAGCAGTAAAATATTGGTTTTGCCCTCATTATTCACCGCGAGTTTATCGGAAGGAATTAAGGGCACTCCGCGCCAGGTGATGAATTGAGAACCAAATAAAGAAACGGTAGCAGGGGGAACGCCACGGCGGGTGGCTTCGCGACCAAAGGCAGCGATAGCTTTAGGATGAGCCAGGAAAAAGGCGGGTTCTTTCCAAACTTTCGCCAATAACTCATCAAGATCGTCTGGAGTAGGAGCCAGACCTCGGGGCTGTACTTTTTGACTGTCAACAATGTTATTGAGCAACCCGTATTCAGGATTATTAATCAGTTCACTTTCTTGACGTTCTTTCAAAATTTCAATCGTCAAGCGCAACTGTTCATGAATCTGATCGTGGGGACTGCTATAAAGATCAGAAACACGAGTGTGAACATCCACAACCGTATTAACAGCGCTGAGAAAATATTCTCGCGGCTGTTCTTGATAATCCACAAAGGTTTCAGGTAACTCTCGCTCATCTCGTTCTGAGCAAGCCACTTCGACTTGAGAAGGATTTTTGACTTTGTTGAGACGATAGATCCCGGCTTCAACAGGTGTCCAGTGCAGCAGACGCACAAACCAACGGGGACTAATTGTGTCTAATTGAGGAACGGTTTTTGTGGCATTAGCCAACTGACGCGCTGCCACATCATTAACCGCTAATTGCAGTTCAGGGTTATTGGTGCTAGTCATCGATTGTAACTCCGATTTATTCAAGGAATGAGGTTAAAATCTATCGCTAAAATCACTGTCGCTTATTTTCCATAAACTGGGTTTATGCTGTCTTCGGATCTAAATAAAAACCTGAAGATTTCGCTCTTCTTTGGGCAGTGATTTATCAGCGGGTTGATAGGCGGGGATATCTTATTCCCTCTTTATAGCTATATGATCTGGCTGGGAATTAGAGAGGCAAGTTAAATGCCTGCCCCTGCATCAAAAATTTCCTCCCGTACTTGAGCTTGGGAGACAAAAGCTCCGGCTGGTACACTACGGGTTAACCAAACATTGCCGCCTATAGTTGATCCTTGACCTATGGTGCAAGGGCCGAGAATTGTTGCCCCGGAATAAATCACTACATCGTCTTCGATAATTGGATGACGGGGATTGCCTTTGATTAAACTGCCAGATTCGTCGCGAGGAAAACTTTTTGCTCCCAAGGTAACGGCTTGGTAAATCCTGACGCGATCTCCAATTATAGTCGTTTCACCAATTACTACTCCTGTACCGTGATCGATAAAGAAACTATTGCCAATAGTAGCCCCAGGATGAATATCTATTCCCGTTTCTGAATGACCTATTTCAGCAATAATTCTAGCTAATAAAGGCGATTCAAGCCGATACAAAGCATGAGCAATTCGATGATAAGTAATTGCCGTAATCCCCGGATAGCAAAACAGCACTTCGTCTAAATCTTTCGCGGCTGGATCGCCATTATAAGCGGCAACAACATCAGTTTCTAGCAGGTTTTTGATTTCAGGTAGTTGCTCGGCAAAAGCCTGCACTATTGACCTAGCTTTTTCCCGAATTTTAGATTCTTGTACCTGATTTTCTGAAGCAATCAACGACTGCTCTCGTTGGATTTGATGTTCGAGTAATTGCAGAGATTCATTAAGGGTATGACCTATAAAATAATGGGTAGAAGTTTCTCGGAGATCGGGATTGCCAAAGTGGAAAGGAAATAAAGCCCCCCTGAGTTTATCCACCATCTTAAATAAGATTTTACGGGATGGCAATGGGACATAATTTCGCTCTTGTGAACAACTCCTAAAAGCCTGCTTGCGAGGCTGGGATAAAGCTGTAATCACAGACTCAATATCCCATGGGGTTTTGCTAACGGGGCTATAAGTTAGGGCAATATAGCTATCATTGGTCATGGTTTACTATCAGCTAATACCGGGGAAATATTGGGATATCTAAGGCACAATTAAACGGCTAAACCTTGCTCGTTAAATACTCCTTGAAAAAGAATAGAGCTGAGATAACGTTCACCAGAGTCTGGCAAAATAACCACAATATTTTTGTCCTTATTTTCTGGTCTATGGGCTAGTCTGACTGCCACTGCTGTCGCGGCTCCGCAGGAAATACCTGATAAAATTCCTTCTTCTCTGGCTAACCGTTGAGCGTAGAAAATTGCTTCTTCATTTGTGACAGTTTCTACGGCATCAACTATTGATAAATCCAGCACTTCTGGGACAAAGCCTGCACCAATGCCCTGGATTTTATGGGGGCCTGATTTCACGGGATCTCCGGCAATGGTTTGGGATATAACTGGACTGGCTTCGGGTTCTACTGCCACTGATAATATGGCTTTACCTTGAGTGTGTTTAATATATCGGGATACTCCGGTAATTGTTCCGCCTGTACCCACTCCTGAAACCAAAATATCGATCGCTCCTTCGGTTTCTTCCCAGATTTCTGGCCCGGTGGTCTGCTCATGGATATGGGGATTTGCTGGGTTACGAAACTGTTGCAATAAAACATAGCGATCGGGATTAGAAGTTGCAATTTCCTCAGCTTTTGCTACTGCGCCTACCATGCCTTTTGAGCCTTCGGTTAAAATTAGATTTGCTCCATAAGCCCGCAACAGTTTCCGTCGTTCCAAACTCATCGTTTCAGGCATGGTTAAAGTGAGGGGAATGCCTTTGGCAGCAGCTACAAAGGCTAAGGCAATTCCTGTATTACCACTGGTGGGTTCAACTATTTCTTTACCGGGTCCTAATAAGCCTCGTTGTTCTGCATCCCAAATCATCGCCGCACCAATACGGCATTTAACCGAATAGGCTGGATTACGACCTTCAATTTTAGCCAGAACAGTCGCGCTACTATCACCAACCACGCGATTTAAACGGACTAGGGGAGTCCTACCGATGGCGAGACTGTTATCTGAAAACCATTTTACCATATTTAAGACTCCTGGTTATGTATTTCGGGACTGATGTTGTGCCCGGTCTAATAGGGCGACAACTTGCTTTTCAATCCGTAACTATAATATACATGAACTCAAAAACATTTGCAATACATTTATAATTTTTTTTGATTTTAGAGGCAATCGCTTGTGTAACTGCTAGATTCTTTGCTATCAAAGGGTTTCAGCTACTCGCTGCCGAGGGGAGTCAACTTCTGCTCAGGAAAAAATCTCCCTCTCCGAGAATTGGGAGGGGAGGTAGTATCAAAAACTCTTCTTCTTGAAATAAAGTGCTTAGATCAAATCTTCAACCCAACTTGAGGTTATACCCATCAAATTTGATAGTACCAAGTGCTGTACTCATCGTTGAGGATAATTCTACTAGAATTTCTATAAATTAATCCTTCCGATTCAAATTGTTTGAGTAAACGAGTAATTGTGACTCGAGTCAATCCGCATAATTCGGCTAAATCTTGATGTGTCAACCTCACATCAATTAAATATCCCTCACTGGTACGATTACCAAAACGCTGAGATAACCAGTTGAGAACATTCAGCAAAATAAACCAAGCGCTGTGATTGGCACGAGCCATCAGTAAAGTCTCGGTATTTTGCCAGTAGTTGAAAATCAATTCAGAGGAAGGTTGCCAATAACTTGTGGGAATTGCTATCACTTTAACTGGGGTTAATGCTTCTATAATATAGGGTGAAGTTCGCGATAAAGGTTTACCCACAATATCATCAACTAACCAAATTCCGGTGCAGACAACTGTATTGTCTTCTGTATAAGCTATACTTCGGACAACTCCTTTTTTAATTAACCAAAAAAACTGACTTTCTTCAGGTAGCAAATCTCGCCGATTAAAAGACCTACTAGCAGCATTTTGTGGAATTTGGCTGATTTCTTGTTGGCTAATTCGGTGTGTTAAATCGCTCATGTTGATGGTCTATCAAGAGATAATGAAAATAATTCTGGGCTATTGAGATTAATCCTAAATATCAGTGATATTTAAGATTCCATAAACTAGGATTATCGCTAGTACCAATAAAGCGGAGCTGAAAACCACAATCCACCCTCCGGTTGGTTCATAGGTTTGACCATCAATTTTTTGTCGTACTAAAAAGTATTGATGTGTAGACATCACGATAGTTAATATTCCTAAACATAAGGACCCTAAACTCAGGAACAAAATCTGATTATTTTTAGCAGAAATATCTGGGAGAAGATAACATAGACGAGCTATCAGAAGTCCAATGCCGACTAATCCTAGAGAGGTTCGCACCCAAGCTAGATAGGTGCGCTCATTGGCGAGATGATCCCGGACTCGAGAAGAATTTAAGACCGTGCTTTTTATCTCCTGAGAATGATGAGTTGATTGACGACTAACTAACAGCTTGAAGTGCTTCATCAAAGGCAACAACTTTATCTGAGAAAATGTAGACTTTTTTCTGGATATCCACACCTAGAATATCCCATTCATCCCGGGTTAATTGAGCATTAATCTGAGTGCCATCCCTTAAAGATAGGGCTACCTGTACATCCCATCCTTTATAGACTATCCGTTGAATTACTGCGGGGATAGTTTTATGATTAGCTATATGACTAATGCGGATATCGTGCGGGCGGACAAACACGGGAGAAGGACTATTCAGACTGTTTTCTGGAAGGATATTAACTGGGCCAATGAAACCCATGACAAAGGGAGTTGAAGGGCGATCGTAAATCTCTTGGGGAGTGCCGACCTGTTCAATTCTACCCTGATTCATGACTACAATTTCATCGGCAATTTCCATGGCTTCTTCCCGGTCATGGGTGACAATTAAGGTGGTGACATGAACTTCATCATGGAGGCGGCGCAACCAAGACCTTAAATCTTGCCGCACATTGGCATCTAAAGCGCCAAAGGGTTCATCTAATAATAGCACTTTGGGTTCTACTGCTAAAGCACGGGCGAGGGCTATGCGCTGGCGCTGTCCGCCGGATAGTTGCACGGGATAGCGATCGCCTAATCCTTCTAATTTAATTAAATCCAATAATTGGGCAACTCGCTGGCGAATATAAGGCTTAGGACGGCGGGCAATTTCCATCGGAAAAGCGATATTTTGGCGCACGGTCATGTGTTTAAATAGGGCATAATGTTGAAACACAAACCCTACTTGTCTATCTTGTACTTGGGCATTCGTAACATCACCATTTTCTAAATAAATCCGCCCATAGTCGGGTTCTTCTAATCCGGCGATCGCTCTGAGTAAAGTAGATTTACCGGAACCAGACGGCCCCAACAGAGCCACCAGCGACCCGGTTTTAACTGTTAAATTGATGTTGTCTAAAGCTAAAAAATTGCCAAAGCGTTTTACCAGGTTTTTCACTTGAATAGTCATGGCTAAAATTCGGTTAATAATTGACAGTTGATAATTTGACCTTAGCGCAGAGGCCACCAAGATACTTTGTCACGGGTAGCGCTGTAGACTTCTTTGAGTCCTTCGGGGTCGCACACTCTCACAAGATCGTCGGAGGAATCGTCATTTTGAGGGGTAGTAAAAGCCCTTGTTTACGCATCCCTTTTAAGACTTGTTCAACGGTGCGGTGGTTAAGTTGGGCGACGTGGGCGATGATATCAATGGGTAGGTCAAAAACATAAATACCATCGGCTTGGGGTTGATTCAAAAGCGATCGCTCTTGGTAGATGAGTCCCCTTAATAATGCCGCCACCGCTTGGGGGGGATGGGTACTACAGTTAAGTAGGTGATATTGGAATTTTTCCCGCAGTTCAAATAAATAATCGTAGCGATCGCGGAATGTTTCATTCTCAGCGTGGAGGGTTTTAATAATGTCCAGGTCAATCTCGATCGCATCAGTGGTTTTGTAAGCCTCCACCAAACTCGGAAAAGACCGCGACACTCTCCCATAGCCTAAAGCCAGATTTCGCATCCCAAAACAACTACCCGGATAGGTGATAGCAATGATTCGGTCTAAGGGCGCACTCCGCAGGATTACCGGACCACCATTGCTGACCACATAAAGGGATGCGATCGACGTATCAGGACGGAAGGCCGTATAAACCGAACGACCCGAGTACAGTTTTTGGGGCGTGACTTCTCCCGTGGCTAGTACCTCCGACAGTTCAGCCACATCTAAACCCCGAAACAGATAGTTGTTTTGACTCAGTTTTTCCGCAATCTCCTGGATTGCCCCTGGTTCTGCTAGCCTGGTCATTGCCACTTAATTGTTTTCCACTTTATATAATACACGACCTGTATTTATTTTGCAAGCGTATCGTAAAACATTTACATTTTATTTATACTTGACATATAATTAAAATGTGCTACGATGGCAATCAAAGCCCAATCAGGCTCCCATCTGGGAACCTCAGATTAAGGATGTACAGGTATGAAAGCCAACCTCTCAAGCCGATATCTCAATTCCCAGCCTTGGCGACAGCGCCTTTCCCTGTTTATGGTGGGAATTAGCGCCAGTGGGGTGATGGCTGGCTGTGGCACTGGGGATACAGCCGGCGATTCCGTAGAATTGACCCTAGTCTCCTACGCCGTCACCCAAGCCGCCTACGAACAAATCATTCCCCAATTCGCCGAGGAGTGGAAAGCCCAACATGGTCAAGATGTCCGTATTCGCCAAAGTTATGGGGGTTCCGGTTCCCAAGCTAGGGCGGTAATTGATGGTTTAGAGGCTGATATCGTAGCCCTCGCCTTAGCCCTGGATACCCAAGCCATTCAGGAAGCCGGACTAATTGAACCGGGATGGGAAAATGAAGCGCCCAATAATGCGATCGTCCACCGTTCTGTCGCCGCCATTATTACCCGCCCTGGGAACCCCAAAAATATCCAAGACTGGCAAGACCTAGCCCGCGATGATATTCAAACCATCACCGCCAACCCTAAAACCTCCGGGGGGCTCGTTGGAATTTCCTTGTCCTGTGGGGAGCTAAAACCGAAACAGGTCAAACCGAAGCCCAAGCCCTCGACTTTGTGCAACAGGTTTTTAGAAACGTTCCCGTTTTGCCAAGAAATGCCCGAGAAGCTACCGAAGTTTTCTATCGACAAGGACAAGGGGATGCCTTAATTAACTATGAAAATGAAGTGCTACTGGCTCAACAGCAAGGCCAAACTTTGCCCTATGTAGTTCCCCAGACTAATATTTCTATTGATAATCCCATTGCCGTTGTTGATGCCACTGTAGACAGACGCGGAACCCGCGAAGTTGCGGAAGCCTTTGTGCAGTTTCTATATACTCCCCAAGCCCAAAGAGCATTTGCTCAGGCTGGTTTTCGTCCCGTAGACCCCACAATTGAGGCGGAATTTAGCGATCGCTTTATTCCTATCTCCAATCTATTTACAGTAGAAGATTTAGGGGGATGGGATGCCGTCCAAAACCAATTTTTTGCTGACGGTGCTATGTTCGATGAAATCCAAGCCCAAGTCGGTCGCTAGTTTCAATTCTCACAGGCTTTAATCAGGTTGCCCAGCCATTTTAATTGTTCTCCAACTTCCTTTAATTGGCGCAACCCATCATGGTCACAACTTTATCAATATCTCTATCATCATTCACCCGGTTTTTACCAAAAATTCCCTGGTATTGGTGGGGAATAGGTGGTTATCTCAGCATCATGCTGTTACTGCCCATTCTTGCCCTAATTTCATTTACCGCCAATCTTACTTGGGCAGAAATATGGCGAATTACTACCCATCCCGTCGCTTTATCTGCCTACAGAGTTACATTTTTTACCGCTATTTATGCCACCTCTATTAATGGTATAGCCGGAGTCGCAGTCGCCTGGGTTTTAGTGCGCTATCGTTTCCCCGGAAAAGAAATAATTGATGGTGCCATAGATTTACCTTTTGCCCTACCCACAGCCGTTGCGGGACTCACCCTTGCTACCGTATACGCTGAAAATGGATGGATCGGAAGTTTATTAGCTCCCCTGGGTATTAAAATTGCTTTTACCCGTCTAGGGGTCGGTTTAGCCATGGTGTTTATTTCTCTTCCTTTTGTCGTCCGAACTGTCCAACCCGTCCTTCAGGAATTGGAACCCGAACTCGAAGAAGTCGCTTGGTGCATGGGTGCTTCCCGTTGGCAAACCTTTCGCCGAGTTATATTACCTCCCTTAATTCCCGCTATTTTAACCGGGGTCGCTTTGGGATTTTCTCGGGCTGTCGGAGAGTATGGTTCTATTGTCATTATCGCTGGTAATATACCCTTTCAGGATTTGATTGCTCCCGTGCTGATTTTCCAACGTCTCGAACAGTTTGACTATGCCGGGGCTGCCGTTATTGGTACCGTTATGTTACTGGTTTCTTTAGGATCCTTATTAATCATCAACTGTCTGCAAAGTTGGGGTAATCGCATTAACCAAAGACCGTAAAATTTCTCGATAATAATTCATTTTAATAAGGATGATATATGAACCCTAAAAATATCGGATATTTGCATCCCAAAAAATTAATCCAACCCGCCCAAAACTCTCAAACCCAGGTGAGCAATTTTGAGGTGGCTTTAGTGGTCGCTGTCATTCTGTTTGTCGGGTTAGTCTTATTTGTACCTGCTGCTAATATTTTTGTGGGTGCATTTAGAAACGGCTGGAGTGGTTTTTCCCGTGCTGTGACCTCACCGGAATTTCTGCACGCTGCCAAATTAAGCGTCATGATTGATGCTATTGTAGTACCAGTTAGTGTGATATTTGGAATTGTCACCGCTTTGGCGATCGCTAGTCATCAATTCCCCGGAAGAACACTATTATTAAGTATCATAGACCTCCCCTTTTCTATTTCCCCCGTAGTAGTCGGATTAATGCTAGTATTACTCTACGGACGAGAGGGTTGGTTTGGTCCTGTCTTAGAGTCTGCTAATATCAGAATATTATTTGCCTTCCCCGGTATGGTTTTAGCCAGCGCTTTTGTCTGTATGCCTTTTGTCGCGCGGGAAGTTCTCCCAGCCTTAGAAGAAATTGGCACAGAACAAGAAGAAGCCGCTAAAACTATGGGAGCCAATGATTGGCAAACCTTCTGGCGAGTGACTTTACCTTCCATTCGCTGGAGTTTATTATATGGCATTCTTCTCACTAATGCCAGGTCTATGGGAGAGTTTGGCGCGGTGGCGGTAGTTTCGGGAAATATTATCGGCAAAACTCAGACTTTGCCCCTATTTGTCGAGGAAATGCACGTTCAATATCAGAGTACTGCATCCTATTCGGCGGCCGTAGTTTTGGGAAGTTTGTCCTTCGTAACTTTGGTATTCAAAAAACTGTTGGAGGCGAAAAAGACCAAGTGAGGAAATTCGAGGTGCGATCGCTTGGTTTCGGGGGCGGGTTGATCAGGTTAACTGGTGACAAGTCTAATTAACTCCAGAACCCGCCCCTACAGGAACCCACTTCACTGGTTTCGGGGGCGGGTTGATCAGCTTGACTGCTGCTAAGTCTAATTAACTCCAGAACCCGCCCCTACAGGAACCCACCTCACTGGTTTCTGGGGCGGGTTGATCAGCTTGACTGCTGCTAAGTCTAATTAACTCCAGCGATCGCTTGGTTTCGGGGCGGGTTGATCAGCTTGACTGCTGCTAAGTCTAATTAACTCCAGCGATCGCTTGGTTTCGGGGGCGGGTTGATCAGCTTGACTGCTGCTAAGTCTAATTAACTCCAGCGATCGCTTGGTTTCTGGGGCGGGTTGATCAGCTTGACTGCTGCTAAGTCTAATTAACTCCAGCGATCGCTTGGTTTCGGCGGCGGGTTGATCAGCTTGACTGCTGCTAAGTCTAATTAACTCCAGAACCCGCCCCTACAGGAACCCACCTCACTGGTTTCTGGGGCGGGTTGATCAGCTTGACTGCTGCTAAGTCTAATTAACTCCAGCGATCGCTTGGTTTCTGGGGCGGGTTGATCAGGTTAACTGGTGACAAGTCTAATTAACTCCAGAACCCGCCCCTACAGGAACCCACCTCACTGGTTTCGGGGCGGGTTGATCAGCTTGACTGCTGCTAAGTCTAATTAACTCCAGCGATCGCTTGGTTTCGGGGGCGGGTTGATCAGCTTGACTGCTGCTAAGTCTAATTAACTCCAGCGATCGCTTGGTTTCGGGGGCGGGTTGATCAGCTTGACTGCTGCTAAGTCTAATTAACTCCAGAACCCGCCCCTACAGGAACCCACCTCACTGGTTTCTGGGGCGGGTTGATCAGCTTGACTGCTGCTAAGTCTAATTAACTCCAGCGATCGCTTGGTTTCGGGGGCGGGTTGATCAGCTTGACTGCTGCTAAGTCTAATTAACTCCAGCGATCGCTTGGTTTCGGGGGCGGGTTGATCAGGTTAACTGCTGCTAAGTCTAATTAACTCCAGAACCCGCCCCTACAGGAACCCACCTCACTGGTTTCTGGGGCGGGTTGATCAGCTTGACTGCTGCTAAGTCTAATTAACTCCAGCGATCGCTTGGTTTCTGGGGCGGGTTGATCAGGTTAACTGGTGACAAGTCTAATTAACTCCAGAACCCGCCCCTACAGGAACCCACCTCACTGGTTTCGGGGGCGGGTTGATCAGCTTGACTGCTGCTAAGTCTAATTAACTCCAGCGATCGCTTGGTTTCGGGGGCGGGTTGATCAGCTTGACTGCTGCTAAGTCTAATTAACTCCAGCGATCGCTTGGTTTCGGGGGCGGGTTGATCAGCTTGACTGCTGCTAAGTCTAATTAACTCCAGCGATCGCTTGGTTTCGGCGGCGGGTTGATCAGCTTGACTGCTGCTAAGTCTAATTAACTCCAGCGATCGCTTGGTTTCGGGGGCGGGTTGATCAGCTTGACTGCTGCTAAGTCTAATTAACTCCAGCGATCGCTTGGTTTCGGGGGCGGGTTGATCAGCTTGACTGCTGCTAAGTCTAATTAACTCCAGCGATCGCTTGGTTTCGGCGGCGGGTTGATCAGCTTGACTGCTGCTAAGTCTAATTAACTCCAGCGATCGCTTGGTTTCGGCGGCGGGTTGATCAGCTTGACTGCTGCTAAGTCTAATTAACTCCAGCGATCGCTTGGTTTCTGGGGCGGGTTGATCAGGTTAACTGGTGACAAGTCTAATTAACTCCAGAACCCGCCCCTACAATTATCAATTATTAATTATCAATTATTAATTACACGGAATAATTGCCGCCGTCACTCCTGGCCGCTGTATCTATCTGCGGGTAGAAGCCAAAATCCCACCCAAAAAGTTATCATATTATAGGTTTTTAGCTATTAGCTCACATATTCAGCTAACAGCAATTATGCCCCTGTTGAAAATCTGGATCAATCCTATTACTACTCAATCTTTATGAATGCCTTAGTCCAAGAAATTCAGTCTAGCCTATTAAGTTTAGTAGGTTCAGCTATCCAAGTAATTCCAGCCTTAATTTTTGCAATAATCGTATTGTTAATGACTCGGTTTTTATCCAAGTTTGTCCGACAATTTTTACAATCCACAGCACCGAGATTTGTCCGCAGTAAATCTTTACAAGTTCTTCTCATTCACACAGGTTATGTATTAACTTGGGTGGGAGGCGTAATTATCGCCTGTGTAATTGCCTTTCCTGACCTGCGTTTAGGCGATATTATAGGTTTATTAGGACTTAGTTCTGTAGCCATTGGTTTTGCTTTTCAGGATATCTTTAAAAATTTCTTAGCCGGGATTTTATTACTGTTACAAGAACCTTTCCAAATTGGTGATCAGATAGTCGTAGATGATTATGAAGGGACTATCGAAAATATTTCTATTCGGTCTACCCAAATGCTAACTTATCATGGGGAAAGGGTCGTAATTCCTAACTCCATACTGTTTACCAGTCCCGTACAGGTCAAGACAGCCGAAAGTCATCGTCGCACTGATTTAGCCATTGGAGTAGACTATAATACCCCCTTACCAATGGCTGTAGAAACTCTATTAAACGCCACCAAAACCGTCGAGGGTGTTTTGTCCGAACCAGAAGTAGAAGTCGATGTAGTGGGTTTTGGAGACAGTTCTATTGACCTCATGATTCGCTATTGGACTTTCCCAGAACGGAAACAGGTGCGACGGGTGACAACCCAGGTTATGATAGCACTTAAACAGGCTTGTGATGAAGCTGATATTAATATCCCCTATCCTATCCGCACGTTGTATTTCTTTAATCAGGAACGCTATAACGACCATTACCCAGCGGCGGCTAATTCTCAGACTAATTAAGGGTAAAACTTGCAGTGCTGACCCCCACGGTTTTAAAATATTCCTGAATTGGGGGTTCCAGTTTCAAAACCGAGACAGAATTTTCGATTTTAGTTTCAATTAAACTGCGTCTTCTCAGAGATTGTAGTGCTTTTAAATAGTCACATTCCGACAGATTTTCTGCTAGTTTCCGAGAAATTTCAGTGAGACCGTTTTGATTAGCCAAGCCCAGCATAACTAAGTCGATCGCCTTCTTCTTCCCAAAATGCGATCGCCTAACTAGAAACTGGGTTTCTTTGAGTCACCGGGAATGCGATCGCTCTTTTATTCAAACCAGTTTTCCACTGCCAGATCTAAAAAATTTCGATAATCTGATACATTGTTGGTCACCACAATTAAATTGTTGACTTTCGCCACAGCAGCAATTTGACCGTCCGGGAAAGAAGGTGTCTTTCCAATACTCGTCAATCTGGCTCTTTCAATTCCGTGCCAAGTTGCCGCCTCCACATCATAAGGCAGAATTGGAATAGTCGGACGAACGATCTGATTCAAATACCTTTCTAAAAATCTCCGTCTCTGAGAATCCGGAAGGCGCGAACATCCAAAAAGAAGTTCCTGCCACACAGTCGTTGATGTGGCTACTTCTAGTTCGTGTTGTTCCAGCATTGCCATCACATTGGGATGCGGATTTTGGCGTGTCGGTTCCGAGAGGATATTAGTATCCAATAAAAATCGTAAACTCATAAAGTCACTTCTCGACCCGGCGATGAATCCCGCACCCCCTCAAAAACATCTGGTTCGATCCAAATTTCCTCAGACTCAAGTTCTTGTCTAAAATGCTGGAGACGTTGCCAAAAACCTCCCCCCGCCTCAATTGATAAGCTGATTTCTTGACCATCGGGAATGTCTATATCTTCAAATATTTCGATAGTTCGACCTTTTTTGATTCCCTTAATTTGCATGAGATATCATCCTCGATCGCCAAATGAACTGGGAACATTGATTATACCTAATAGTTTAACAAATCTTGGGGCGATCGCCTTCTTCTTCCCAAAATGCGATCGCCTAACTAAAAACCGGGTTTCTTTGAGTCACCGGAAATGCGATCGCACAATTTATCAACCAGGCTTCTTATATAACGTCCGGTTCATTCATCAATCTCAAATAAAGAACGAGACAAACCGGACTGTCGAATAATCGATCGCAAAGTTCCGATTTTTAATTCTTTATAATTGGGAACGGGAATGGTTATTGTTGATTCGGCTTCGCGCCGTTGCATGATAATATGGCTGCCACGCACCCTCACCTCGATGAAACCCTGTTCTTCTAAAATTATGCACACTTCCTTCGCCGATAAAACCCTCAACTTACCCAACTGTAATCTCCATCGACTCAACGAAAACCTCATTATTATTTAAACGACGTTCAATTTCCGAAGCATCAGCCATCTCTAAAAAAAGTTCGATCGCTTCCATTAAATTCGATCGCGCTTCTTCCACCGTGTCACCTTGACTCGCCAGATCGAGTTCGGGACACAAAGAAAAATATCCGTCGCCTTCTCTCTCAATAATTGCAGTTAACTGTCGAGTTTTTTGCATTAGCCGTGAATCAACCGGGAACATTAATTATAATTATACCTAAAGTTTAACAAATCTTGGAGCGATCGCCTTCTTCTTCCCAAAATGCGATCGCCTAACTAGAAACCCGGTTTCTTTGAGTTACCGGAAATGCGATCGCTACTTGATATTGAGAAAGCGGATTCCTTGCCAAAATAGCATAATTTTCTTGTATCTGTCAACCTTTTTATAGAGAAATTTTCAAGCCTTAAAGACGATCGCCGGGTCTACGCGAGTGACTTTTTGGATAGCAAAGAAAGCCGAACCTCCACACATTACTAAAGTCAAGAAAAACACCCCTACAGCAGAAGCCGGAGTAATCAAAATCAAAATACCCTGGGTAGCAGAAGCCCAACTTGCCACACCCAAACAGAGAGCCATTCCGGGGATATAGCCGAGAACAGCCATCCAAAAAGCCTGTTCTAAAATCACAGAATAAAGCAGGCGATCGGGAGCGCCCATAGCCTTGAGAGTACCAAATTCTTTAATATGGTCAGCAACGGAAGCATAAAGAATTTGAGCTACCACAATCATACCCACCAAAATTCCGACCACAGCACCCAAACTCAAAACGAAGCCTACGCCGGTGCGTTTTTGCCAGTAATCTTGGATTTTTTCGGCTATTTCTTGTCTGGTATAAGCGCGTGTATTAGGGAGAGTCGCTTCTAATTCAGCTTGTAGTTGCTGTAAGTCTTGATTAGGTTTCGCTTTCACTAAAATATAAGTAATTGGATCAGTTAATGTTAGGGGTCTAGGTTCAGGAGAAATATCGGTTTGGGTTTGGCGATCGCCAGAATCATCAAAAACATTAACACAGTTAAGATTGCCATTCTCAAAAGTGCATCTGGTCTGAGTTTGTAGAGGTACAGTAACATAGGCGTTAGCATTTTTCAGGGAAGCAAAGACGAAAATACTATTAACAATGGGTTGAGTACCTTGGGTTAATCCGACAATCTTCGCTTCTAAGCCAGAAATAGTAACCGTATCTCCTACACCGCTAACCTGTAGGGAGTTTAAATTACTCTCATCTACTATTACCCGATATGGTTGTTTGAGAGATTCCAAATCTCCCTCAATAATATTCCAGGGAGCAAACAGTTTACCGTCAGGGTTAGAACCGACTAAATTAATAGCTTGAATTTGACCAGTCGGATCGCGCCAACGCGCACTTTGAAAAATTAGAGGTTCTGCTAGTTCTACCCCCGGAACTTTTTGGGCTTTGGTGAGTTGTTCTAGGGCTAGTGGCATGGTGAGATTGAGATGCACCATGTCTTCGGAGGTAATCCAAATATCGGCGCTAGATTTATCAATAAGCAGAGATGAGGATTGCACAAATCCGTTGAGAATGCCATTTTGAATGGTAACTAAACTCACCGCAAACATAATCCCAGCCTGAGCCGCCAGGAAGCGGGGAATATCTTCGATGAGGTTTTTGCGAGCAATGGAAGCCATAATTACTGAGGAACTACTATAGCTAGTATTTTAGCTTTACAGAGATATCAACAACAATTCCGTTCAATATTCATTAAATATAGGTTTTCTGAGTTAGGTGATGTACAAGTTTTAGGTGTTAACTAGAAGGTTTTGGGGTCTATGGTGAGCGGCTACCAACATAACTGACCCACTTACTTAGGGGAGAGACAGAGACAGAGACAGAAGCTAATTTAATTATAGCGCATCTCGCAGATTGGTTTTAACTAAAGTGGTTTCACTCCAATCAACATCTTCAATATGAGCGCGATTTATGGTGACTGAAAATAGAACCGAATTATAGAAGTTGGCACCGCGTAAATCGGCTTCGGTTAAGTCAGCGTATGCTAGTTTAGCGTAGCTGAAATTAGCACCGCGTAAATCTGCCCCTTTGAGATTGGTTTTGAACAATTTAGCCCTAGTTAAATTGGCTTCTCTGAGGTCAGAATAAAGTAGTTTAGCATTGCTTAAATCGGTGTCGGACAAATTGGCTTGACAGAGGTTAGCAAATAGATGGGTGTTGCTAAGATTAGCGCGACGGAGATTAATGGATTTGAGGTTAGCCTGCCAGAGGAGTAATTCTTTTAAATTTGCTCCTTCGAGGTTTACTTCATGTAGGTCTACGCCTATAAACCCTCGTTTACCACTGGCATAAAGCTGGAGTAGTTCGGCGGGGGATAAGGTTTTATGGGGTAATGGTTTGTCCCAGTGGGTCATGCCTGTAGTTCTTTTGCTCCCAATTATAAAGTCAATCAACCCCAATTGTGGTTAATTTTTGGGCGAATTTTTTAAAGGCGTGGTTGAGGGTGATCAATTCAGTTATCCGATCTAATTGGTTTGTTAAGATCTGGTGGCTGATCAAATTCAATAGTAGGAGATACTGACCTAGTCGGAGTGGGCTGTTCATAGGGAACTGGGGTCGGTGGGTTTAACCAAGATTGCCAATCGGAAATTTGAGCTTGAGCGGAATTATAAACGCTAGTACCTGGGGGAATCATTTTTAGGGTTTCTATAGCCCCAGGTATATCATAAATCGCCTGATCTAATCCGCGAGTAAATAAGGTTTGACTCCAATCATTAATGAGCTGATCTGCACGCCAACGCCACGAACCAGAAGGAGAAACTCGGTCGGCTAATTGAATGCCACGAATTAAACCATCTATAGTGCCAGGAATGGCAGAAGTTTCGGCATTTTGTAAATTCTGGATATCTTGTAATTGCGATCGCCATTGGTTAATATCAGCCCGGGCTTGTTCGTACATCAATAAACCGGGTCTAATTTGTTCAGCCACAGCAATAGCATTAGCAAAATCACCCTGGGCGGCTAATTCTTGGGCGCGGTCGAGAACCGGTTGAAACTCTAGGCGCTCACTTCTGACACGCCACTCATTAATCCTTTCTTGAGCCTCATCATATAGTGCCCTACCGCGACCAATTTGAGAAGCCCTTTCCACCGCCGCCTTCAGAGAATCAACATCTCCAAAACTCGCCAACTTTTCCGCCATATCCAAATTAGGCCGATCTTCGATTTCCTCAATTTTCTGATTCCATTGGCTAATATTTTTCCTAGCTTCACTACCACGGGAATGAGAAACCGGGATTAGTTGCAATTTAGCGATCGCCGCCCTTAAATCCGGTATAGTTTGGCTACGGGCTAATCGCGAGGCTTCATTCATAATTGTCAGATCCGCAATTTCCTGCTGCCAGCCCCGAATATATTGTTGTGCCTTCCAGTATAGCGGCCGATTACGTTCAATAGTACCTGCTTGAGCGATCGCATCTGTGAGTCCTTCTGGCGTATCCAGGAGCGCCGGAACATGGGCACGGGCTAAAACGATAAAATCCTTAACTTCCTCAGTCAGGTTAGCACTGCTGGGAATTTTATTAACCGTAGCGATCGCTTCTTGCCATTGACCCTGATTCAGGATATCTTCGGCTATAGTCATCATCGATTTACTCAAAGCCGAAACTTCTTTTTTCGCCTGATCTTGCAAATAGCTATCATCCGAAATTTCCTCTAGCTTTTTAATTGCCAGTAATAGGTTATTAACCCCCCTTGATTCGCTAAACTTCGGGCTTCCGCCAATTTCTGACTATCTTCCCTAGCGATATGTAGTAAATCGGTTAATTTCTGATACCGCACCGTTTCCCAGTAATTATTCCCCACATTCAATAACTGGGTAGCTTCCCGAAATGCCAAATTCAACTCTTCTCGGCGCATCAAATCTTCAACCTTGCGGTAAATACCCTCAGCCCTTTTCCAAATTTCTTGCCACTGTTTAATCTGCTGTTCTACAGTAGCTGATGCTGAAGTTTGCGGAGGAGTCTTTTTCGCTATCCGAATTGCCTCCGATAATTCCCCAGCTTGAAACTTAGACTCTGCCAAATTCAGAATACCCATCGACCATTGGTCAATGTGGCGGTTAATTTCCGGGCGGAGGGGATGGTCTTCTGACAGGACACTAACCAACTCAAAGGCGAGGAGGAAATCATCTAAAGTTTTCTTACTGGCAGCCATTTCAGCACAGTACAGACGCAGAGAGGCTGAAGCCAGAGGCCAAAAAATCTTAGGACAGTTAGGTAAAGAAGGCGATCGCAACAGTAACGTACTAGCCACATAAGCCACCCCTGGGGGAGTCGCCAACACCAACAGCAACCCCAACACAGGTAGAGATGCCATAATGGGGTTATTTCTCTTTGGTGAAGGCGTTTCCGGTTCAACAGTTGGGGGAACCACTGTCACCAAAGCTGATGATACAGTAGGCTCTGGCTTCACGACTTCCGGTTCTGGCGGTGGTGAGGGTGGCTGATTCATGCTTTCCGATTCTAGCAGCATCCGCAGTTCTTTTAACCGTTCTTTACGGCTTTTACGTTCTGGCTGTATGGACTCAGAACTTCCCCGCACCAATTTTGGCGGCGACCCTACTCTGTTAGATATTGCGGGTGGTGGTGTCGCCACTTTTGGGGAACGCAATTCTAGCCAACGGTTTTGTTTCGGTTTCCTGTCAATCATAGGTTAAGCCATCCTCACGCTGCATTCACCCCCTACCAACTATCCACGGGGAAAAAGTAAGGTGCTGCTTGATTCTTATAGCACTGTTAGGAAAGCGATCGCAATCACCCCACCTAGGGAATTATTTTAGCCTTCGCTTCCAATCCCCTAGGGAAGTTTTCTAGAAAACCTTGCCAATCTTTTCGGACAACTGATCCTCATCCTGATTCAAGTCTCGGATCAACTCATGCAGATTTTCCTTGGTGGCGTGATAAGTCTGGCCACAAAATTCACATTTAGCCTCTGCGCCGCTATCCTTTTGAATCATATCTCGCAGTTCAGCTTGTCCAAACATCTTGAGACCACCTAAAACCCGTTCAAAAGAACAGCCACAATGAAACTGTAGCAATTGGGTTTCCGGTAGAATATTTAACCCCAAATCTCCTAGCAATTGCTCAAAAATATTGGGTAGGGTTTGACTGGCGCGCAACAGAGGGGTAAAACCAGATAAAGCACCGATTCTCGATTCTAATAACTCTATCAGTGCTAAATCAGTGGCGGCTTTGGGGAGAATCTGTAATAACAGCCCCCCGGCCGCTTGTACCCCTTCTTTATCCACAAACACGCCTAAGACTAAAGCCGACGGGGTTTGTTCTGATGATACCAGATAATGGGTCAGGTCGTCACCGATTTCTCCTGACACCAGTTGAACGGTACTCGAGTAAGGATAACCATAGCCAACATCCCGCACTATGTAAACATACCCGTTTTTACCCACTGCCCTGCCAACGTCTAGTTTGTCATCAGCATTAGGGACTAACTCAATTTCTGGGTTCCCAACATAACCCCGCACAGTGCCATCTAGCCCCGCATCGACTACAATGCCCCCTAAAGGTCCGTCCCCTTGAATTTGAATATTGATCCGTGATTCGGGACGCTTCATGCTAGAAACCAGCAACAGACCCCCTGCTATTGTCCGTCCTAGGGCTGCTGTGGCTACATATGACAGTTTATGCCGTTTTCTCGCTTCCTCGGTTAGACGAGTGGTAATTACCCCCACGGCGCGAATACCGCCGTCGGCTGCTGTAGCACGTATCAGTTGATCAGCCATAGTTCCTGGAAAATTGATGATTGATGATTGACAATTTACAATTTACAATTTACAGCCTATAATGGTCTGCAATCCATTATCCATTTAGTTCCCGCCTGCCCCCCTGTTCCCTGATAGTTAGAGGGGCGAAGCGGGTTTACTTATGATCACGCACCATACAAGCTACTAGGTGTGGGGTCTGTCGGTTTTGTTGTAGATTTGAGATGCACCCTACAGGTTACTAGAACGATCGCTGACTGCTATAATTAGGAGGGTTGTGATCCGACAAGTGCGATCGCTAACTGGTTTGATCATGGTGACTTATGCTGGGTAGTTTTCAAAAAAGCAGTCTAAGGATTGAGGTAGATGCCTCTGAGGCGACTATTCGCGAAAGTCTGTTGTATCCCCACCAAGTTCAACAGTGGTTGTGGCCTGTGCAATTTTCCCCGGGACTCCCCCAACAGTTTAATATGGGTCTCAAGTTCACCAGTTCACTGGGTCCGGTGACAATCGAACACTATGTTGATGTGGCTGAGTCTAACTGTTTGCGGTTTCTCCTCAGTGGGGGGATTGATGGCTTTCATGAATGGTATTGGGGAGAGGGTTGGGTACAGTCGCGCCTAGAAGGTGTTTCTGTGTTACCTCTCAATTTGGGACAAACGGTTAATCTCAATCAGTTACGGGGATTTCTGTTATCGAAAAAGCCACAATCAGCGGATTAATCTACAAAAGCACAGGGTAGCTATATGATCGCAGTTGAACCAGCTTTTAAACCTTTACTGGGGACATCTTTACCTGAACTGACTGATTGGGTTCAGCAACAGGGACAACCAGCTTATCGGGGAAAGCAATTATATCAGTGGATTTATCAGAAAGGGGCTAAATCCCTGGAGGAAATCACTGTGTTTCCGAAACAGTGGCGATCGCAATTAGCGACCATACCCGTTGGTCGTTCAACTATTCATTATCGCGCGGTTGCTAGTGATGGTACAATTAAATATCTGCTGAAATTATCCGATGGTCAAATTATTGAAACTGTCGGGATTCCTACCCATGACCGCTTAACGGTTTGTGTTTCTTCTCAGGTGGGGTGTCCCATGGCTTGCGATTTTTGCGCTACCGGAAAGGGGGGGTTCTTCCGCAACTTAGAAACCCATGAAATTGTAGATCAAGTGCTGACGGTTCAGGAAGATTTCCAACGCCGTGTCAGCCATATTGTCTTTATGGGTATGGGGGAACCTTTACTGAATACTCAAAATGCGATCGCTGCTATTACCTGCTTAAATAGAGATATTGGTATCGGACAGCGAATGATTACCCTTTCCACTGTAGGCATTCCCAACCGTATCCGCCAATTAGCCGAATATCAGCTACAAATTACCCTGGCTGTTAGTTTACACGCTTCTAATCAAACTCTCCGAGAACAACTGATTCCCAGCGCCAAAACCTATCCCCTAGAAGCGCTAATCTCTGAATGTCGAGATTATGTGAAATTGACCGGACGGCGGGTAAGTTTTGAATATGTGATGTTAGCTGGGGTTAATGATTTACCCACCCACGCGGCGGAATTAGCCAGCCTTATGCGTGGCTTTCAAAGTCATGTTAATCTGATTCCCTATAACCCCATTAATGAGGTGGATTATCAACGCCCTAGTCCCTCACAAATACAGGGTTTTGTGAAGGAATTGGAAGAGCGACGGGTAGCAGTCAGCGTTCGCTATTCTCGCGGTTTAGATGCTGATGCAGCCTGCGGTCAACTGCGTGCTTCCCAGGAAAATTAAGAATTATCAATTATCGGTTAATATGACTCAAAATAATGTCTATTTTTCATCGTAAAATTTACGCATTACTAGGAAATAGTGACTTATGTAATCATCTGGTTTGTTTGCAGACAGAGGAAGGACAGACAGCATTATCATGGTGGTTAACTCATCAAGGGGAGATAGAAGCGATCGCTAGTTCTTCTGATCGGATTAACCTAGAAATCGACCGAATTAGGGACTCCCCCACAATTATCAAGCATCCCATTAGTGGTCAAGCCAGGTTAATTGAACCGCCAAATCACATAACAATAGCTATTCCTGATTGGCTGAAAAATGAACCGGACCCCCAAACAGTATTTTGGTGGTTGTGGCGATTTGAACCGGAACTCCAAAGACAACAATACCCCGATGCTTTACTTTATCCCCAACATAGTATTTTACCAGACTGCCCAGTTCATAGCTATCGAGCCACAGTATCAGCATTAGCCAGCACCATTGAAGCCCAAAATCCCAGTAATGAATATCCCCACTTGTTACTATTCACATTCTCTCCAATTCAGGACTTTATCAAAGCCTCTCGCAAATTCTTGGATTTCTGGTCGGGGTCATATTTATTACATTATCTGAGTGCTAAACTTTGCTGGTTTGTAGCGGAAAACTACGGCGCAGATATAGTGATTACCCCTTCTTTGTGGGGTCAGGAAATTATCGATGCGTTTCTGTTAAAAAAATATCCGGCATTTAGTGAGACTTTCAAACTGATAGATATTGATGGTTATGACCCCCTAGAACGCTATAACCTCAATTTAAGTACCTCCTTAGCAACTGCTGGATTTCCGAATACGATCGCTATGTTATTTAACAGTGCCGCCACAGCCAAGGAAGTCGGGAATACATTGTGCCAAAAACTCCGACAAGAGTGGATTAATATTGCTGATAATGTGAGAGAAGGCATAACTAACCATCCAATTAAACAATTAGAAATTGGTCTACGCGATCGCATTATAGAATTTCTTAAAAATCCAGCTAATCAAGACACAATTGAGCAGATACTGAAGGAATTTGCGGCTGAGGGTTCCGACCGCGAATCCCACGAACATGATCTGGAAAAATGGCAGAAAAAAAGCTGTTGGGAATGGCGTAATCTTTGGGAAAATCAAATTAATAATACCTGGCAAACTTATTGGACAGCGGTTCCTTTGGGAGACCCCAATACGCCATTAATTATTGATAAAAATAACCAAGAAGAGTTTGATGATAACTGGATTCAATCTCAACAAGAATTAGCGGGTAATCATGAAAAAAATGCACCTCCTACAGTGGCGGAAACCATTATTTATCGCAGTCTAAATAATGGCACATGGTGGGGGTCAATTCAAGCTAGATGCGCCCAAGCAATGCAAGGGATTAAAAATACTAGAACTTGGTCTATTCCTGTTTCCCCAGGATTACGTTCTAGTCTATCTGGTCAACTCAGCGCCCTGCATCCTCAATTTCGATATCATGGAAATTTTCGGGAAGGATACGGTTTACCTGTTGAGTCTATGAGACTATTTTGGCGGTTAATTGCTAAGGTATATCCGGGATTGTTTAATGGTTCAGAAATGCTCAATGCGATAGAAATGACTAAACGCATGGCTTGGGTTTATGGGGGTGTGGGTGAGTCGTTGGGGATTAATTTTAGGGATTTAGAAAATGAGAATGATGCCGAAATTGATTATAGCCAATTTATTCGATTTCCTAACCTCAGTTGTATAGCTTATGCACGGTTTGCTTATGAGGATTGGCAGCTACATAGTAATCAGGGCAAATTAACTCAATATTGGCGATATTTACAGCATCAAATTCAACAAGATTTTGGCAAGTCTAGCAAGGAATATCAAAGATTTTTAGCCCTCAGCCGTGGTCGCCTTACTAATATTCCTAAAACGGATAGTTGTATTAATCCTAATTATCTAGGTGGGAAGAATTATAATGGTATCATGTTTTCGAGTAAATGGCTGGCTGATGACATGGGCTTAAATTCTGATGAAATTAGCCGTTTGCGTCCCCTAGTGGAAGCCGCCCATATTCAGACAAAATTTGGCGATGGTTCTCCGAGTGATTGGTGGGTAATTGTATTAGGAGATGGAGACGGGATGGGAAAATATGTTTCGGGGAAAAAACTACATCCTTATCAGCAGTATTTAACTGAAACTGAACCTCATGGATTTATGCAACGGGAGGGCTATTTGCATCTAAATGATGAGGAATATAATCGGAAGCTAGAACAGTTTATTAGGGCTTTTCGAGATGATGATGAGGCTTTGTTGGCTACCAGAAAACGGATGGGACCAGCTACCCATATCGGTCTTAATAGGGCTCTGCTGGATTTCTCTAATCGCCTGGTTCCTTTGATTACTGAAAAGCGGTTTTGTGGTAAGGTAGTCTATAGTGGGGGGGATGATGTCATGGCTTTACTACCCCTGGAAGATTTGCCGGATTATCTGCTGTCTTTGAGGGCGGCTTGGTGTGGTGCTGAAGACCCTTATAAACCTCAGTTAGGAGAGGCAGATTTGAGGTTTGAAAGCCGGGGGGGTTACTGGATGCCGATATCTCAAAATCATGATTTTCAAGGATTGCCCAATCGACCATTATTTACAATGGGAGAAAATGCAACTATGAGTTTTGGAATTGTTATAGCTCATAAAAGCGTCCCGCTCCCGATCGCTTTATCAGGATTATGGGAGGCGGAAAAACAGGCAAAAAAAATGTTGGGGACACCGGGAATTAAGCCTGATGAACCGGGATATATTCCGCCTAAAAGTGGGCTGTGTTTCCGGGTTATGTACAGTTCTGGTAATTGTTTGGAAGCGTTACTAAAAGGTGAGTTATTGGAGAGTTGGCGACAGTGGATAAACACTGATCAACCCCAAATATTAAGTTCCCTACTTTATCGATTAGCGGAAGAGTTACCACTTCACGCTTCGTTAACTCCCAATTCTAATTTAATCGCCAAAGCAGCTTGGGCAATTTCTCAACGCCGTGAGGAAGTAGAAGCGATTGAAACTAATCGAGATGGTTTAATCCGGTGGCTAGAAGATTGGGAAAATTGGGCGGGATATTTAAAGGCGCAATGGCAGGAAAATTCTCAACTAGACAACCAGCGGGAATTACCCCTAGGAATTGATTTAAAATCTCTCAGTTATCTGTTGCGTTTCTCGGCGTTTTGGTTGGATAAAATGCAACAACGGCAAGAATGGCAGGGTAGGAAGGAGGATATTTAATGATGGATTGGTATATTATTACCCCCCTTGATGTGCTACTATTTCGAGAAGCTAAACCTTTCAGACCGGGGGAAGGGGCGATGGCTAAAGGACAGTTCCCCCCTTTACCTAGTGTGGTGTTTCAGGCTTTACGATCGCCCAGGACTAAACATCAAATTAATCCCGAATTTTTGGGGCCGTTTTTGTTGGATGAAAACCGGACTCTCTGGCTGCGGACTCCTCAAGATTTGCTGACGGTGCAAGCCGGGGAAAAATCGGATAATTCCCAAGATTTGAACCTGGACTTAAACCATGATAATAGTTGGGAGAGTTTGACTAGATTAATTCCCGCTGATACCCTTGATTCCTGGGAATTTATCTGCTATAGTCAAAGTGGTTGGTTGTCTCCGATGGTTCCCCCTCAGTTAAAAAAGGGCGAGTATATTTGTGGGTCTCCCCCACCCTGGATGAAAGGGCAGGCTTTGCGGAAATATCTGGAAGGCGATCGCAATTTTACCCCCGATGATTTTTGCTCAGATCCTTGGGGAGTGCAGGTGCTACCTCATACCCATATTCAGACGGGAACACGACAGGTAAAGGACTCCGATGGCTTTTTTGTGGAGGTAGCAACCCGCTTAAAACCAGGGTGGAGTTTGGTGGCGGGGGTGAAATTAGAGGGGGAGCAAAAATCTTCTTTTGTAGTGCGTTTAGGAGGAAAAGGACACCGGGTGAGAGTCTCTTTAATTGAAAATCAGACCCTACTGGAAGAATTACGATCGCTGTGGAAACATCCCAAACCGGACACTCCCAAACCGGGGATGTTTGCTTATTTATTAACTCCTGGACTGGCGGAAACTTCCCAGAAACTTATCTATGGACTTTACCCAGATTTATGGCGGGACTGTTTGCGGGGTTGTGTAGGCGATCGCCCATTGATGTGGGGGGGAATTGGTCATCAACAGAGGCAGAAAACCCGCACCAAAAACGGAGTAGTTGAAACCAAAACAGAAAAAACCTTCGCCCTGCAACCGCAATATGCCTTCGCCCCACCGGGGACGGTGTATCTATTTGATAGCAACTCTCCGGCTACGGCTGAGATATTCCCGACCATTGACCATCTCCTACCCAATACCGAAGGAAAACCGTGGCTGCAAACCTTTCGCAAATTGAATTATGGTAAACTACTGTGGGGGGAGAGATGAGCGAATTTTTAACCTATTTGCACTTACTAACCCCCCTCCACACGGGAGGGAGTGCTAACGAAGGCAATTTAATGGGAATTGCGCGGGAAGTCCACACAGAATTTCCCTACCTACCCGCCTCTTCATTGCGTGGTAAAATTCGCGCCTCCCTGGAAACAGAAGATAATGCAGGGATATTTTTCGGGCAGAAAATCGAAAAAGGAAAACAGCCAACGGAAGGAGAAGTCTGGTTTGCTGATGCTTCGATGCTATTTTTTCCGATCGCTTCTTTGAGTCATCATCTGATCTGGATAACCTGTCCTCTGTGGTTGCGAAGGTGGCATCAGTGGGTACAAATTAACAGCATCAACGACATTATCAAACAGTGCCAGCAACTGAGTCCCACACAACCGGCCCTAGTCAGTTTTAAACCAGAAACGTTATTTTTGCAAACCGCCTTAATCAAACCAGAGAATTTAAGTCAATTTGATGGTTCATTCCTGACCAGTTTATTGTCTAGCACCTGGGGAGACAATAGCCTTAGCCTGCTACTGAAAAAGTTAGTAATTCTCAGTGATCAAGATTGCGCGGCACTGGTAGAAACCGGCTTACAGCGGGAAGTGAGAGTCGCCTTGTCCGAGGAAAGTAAAACGGTGAAAGGGGGTTCATTTCGTGCGGAAGAAGCGGTGCCGCCGGAAACGATGTTATTTTTCCCGTGGGGTATGAAGCCAGCCAAACAGACAGAATCGGGGGAAGAATCGACGGAAAAGGTGCGAGAGAAACTGCGAGCCCTGCTGAATGGACGGATTCAATTCGGAGGACTCGAAGGAATCGGACGGGGATGGACTCAAGCCAAAACCATCTCAATTATAAATGAAATTGGGGGGGATTGAGTAATGTTTTTAGATCGTCGAATTTTCTCACAAGAAGCCCACCAAGCACTAACAGAAATCCAAGGCAAACTTTCCCCCGCTTACCATTCAAAAGCCAGCGGACTGATTCAAGGATTAAGCGCTTATATTTCCACCTGGGGACTGCACCGACTGGCGGGGGATGCCGAAAAATTTTTATTGGGGACGGCGGAAGATACGACTTACAAAGGGGAAGTTTATCGCCATTTCTTAGTCCGGTTGCGGGCTTTTAGTGATATCGACTTTGACCCGACCGACGAAGGCAGTTTGATTCATTTACCCCTGGCTAAATATACAGCACTAAATCGCCTAGGGATGCAACTAGCAAAGGAATGGTCATTTTGGGCGGCGGCGGTACTTGGGGAGGCGACGGAATCATGAGAGAATGGCAGGGGGTTCTGGAGACACTCAAGAAGAATAAAAACCCCCTTTATGACTTGTATAAAGATGCCAGCCCGGAGGTGACTGATAAAATTATTTTCTATTTTCAGGAGGAGGAAGCGCAACAAAAGGCACAAAAGAAGTGGCCGAAATTGCAAAAGCATCTCCCCCCCCACTGGCAGTCAAAACGGATTGCTTGCGTAGTGGGAAATGCCCCCTCCCATACTCTCCCAGGGTTGTCGAATGGGAAAAAACCGAGGGGGATGCAAAAAACGGGTTCGAGTCCCCTGCAAGCCCTGAATCATGAACCATTGGACGATCGCATTACTCCCGCCCTACAAAAAGCGATCGATGCCGAAAAAAAGTGCGCCGCCCTTTATAAAAGTTTAACCGAAAAAACCCAACTGCTGGCCACGGCTACGGTAGAAGTGTCATTTCTTTGGCGGTTACGAGTGGGGGGGTTGCGAGGTTTTCGTGAATTGTTGTTACCTGCCTTGCATCCCATTTATGGCGTGCCCTATATTCCCGCCAGCAGCCTCAAGGGAGTCATCCGCGCTTACGGGAGACAAAATCTACCCCAAGGGGAAGTAGAACGCCTCCTCGGTACCCTAGAGGGCGGTATAGGTCGGGTGCAGATTTTGGATGCTTTCCCCACCCAACCCTGTCTGGATTTGGATATCACCACGCCCCAATGGAATTGGCAAGACGATCGCATTGTATATCAACCGGCCCCCCATGTAATGTTATCAATGCTGAAACCGACCTTAACAATTGGTTTAGCCCCCACCGCTAGGGGAACCCCGGAAGATGTGGCGGTCGTCCGGGAGTGGGTGAAACCAGCCCTAACAGGGGGACTAGGGGCGCGGGTGAGTTCCGGTTATGGATGCACGACAGTTAAATCAGCCCTACCCCACAGTTGCAAACACGACTTTCAACTGTGGACTGAGGGAATGTACGGAGCAACCCCACCCACAAGAGAGAATGGTAGGCGGGGAAAGCCGGAATTTCGCCCAACGGCTATTCGGGGGGTCCTGCGTTATTGGTTTCGAGTTTTGGGGTTGAGTCTGTACCCCCTGGCGCAATGTCGGGAAGTGGAGGCGCAATTATTCGGAACCATCGCCCCCCAAACTCGCCAGGGTAGTTGTACCATTGCGGTGGATTGGCTGGAAGAGGTGGGAAGTCGCACTTATCCCGATTTTTACGAGGGGGAGATTGTTTTGGCTTCCCAAAATGCAACCCACCTGCGACTATTGGAATATTTGCTGTATCTGGCAACTCATCTGGGGGGGGTGGGACATGGTTCCCGCCGCCCTCTACACTGGAATCACCCTTATCCGGGGCTGCGGGGCTGTTACTGGGCTGTGGAATCGTTGCAATTGCCCTGTGACCAGGAGGACTGGCGGCGGTTTTTTGAGGAGATAGGGGAAAGGCTCCGGGCGGTGGCTTCTCCCCAAGGAAAGCCGGAAACTCACTCTCCGGGAAAGGGAAGACACCGCTATCAGGATGTTCTCGACCAACAGGCTTGTGTGTTTTTGGTTCCCAACAGGGGATTAAGGCATCCTGAACAGGTGAAAGATTGGTCGGTGGAAGGATGCGGGGTTGATGTGCGGGGGGAAGCTCTGGATTGGCTTTATAGTAGCGGCTTTAAGGGGAGAAACCGCCAAGGTGGGGGCAATGCCTATGTGGGCGGTGATTTGGAAATACCTTCTTTTGTGGTGATTAAGTCTAACTTTCCAGAGGGGAAGATTCCTTATCAGGCGGTGACGATTTTTGGGGCAAAACAGAGCGATCGCGCTGCTTTTGCTAGGTCTTTATCTCAAGTTAATGGCATTCGGATTTTATCGACTTTTTTGGGCTAAGTTATGACTATTTTAATCGCCAATCTGGGAACTTCTGATTTGACAGTTAAGCTGAAAGTTGATGATATAATTGAATCGGGTTATCTGCCGATTTTTGAACGGGAAGAAGAAAATATTGACCGTTGTCAGTTAACTGATGCTGAGTTGGAATTATGGCAGACACGAAATCAAAGGATTGCTGAGTGCCTTTGTCCAGAGTTACAAGTCGAGGCTTCTTTGCATCCTAAATATTTCTTCTCTTTTCGGGAAATTACCCGCAAAATTTGGGAAGATTATCAACCAGAAGATGACCCCAATGGTTGGGGCGATCGCATTTCTCCTGGCCGGATTTTGGGGGTTATTCAAACAGCCAGAACTATCTTTAAGGTGGAAAAAGCCTATATTTTTGTCACTAACCAAGTTACCCCTCAACAACCCCAAGGACATCATCGAGATACTTATTATTTGTTCCCAATTTTGGCAAAGTGGTTGGCACAAAAACAGGTGGATATTGAATTGATACCCTGGACAATTCCCGCTGATATTGCCGTTAATGATATTAACCAATTGATGCGAGTTTATGGGGAGTTTTTTCAAACCCATTTTGCCGTGAACCATCCCCACATTAATGACCTGGTTTTGATTAGCCTGAAAGGGGGAACCGGACAAATGCAAACGGCACTGCAAATGCAGGCTTTTTCTTCGGCTATTCAGAAACAAATTTTTATCGAACCGAAATTGTCGGTGCGGCATATCTTTAAAGGGGAAAATTCCGACTGTATTCTCACTCCCCGCTGGTATCACCTGAAAACACAAAAATATCAAGTGATTCAACAACTGTTACAACGGTGGGATTTTGATGGGGTGCGGGTGGTGATTAAAAATTGGTCGGAATGTTTGGCAACCCTGCAAAACTACGATTTGAAAGATATCGATAACATTGGAAATATGTATCGTCGCTTACAGAAGGTGGAACAGGGTTTAAATTTAGCGATCGCCTATTTTAACCTGGATAATGACTATGCGAAACAGCAGGTTAACCAGTCGGACGACCTGAAAATATTATCGGATTATTACCCCCACCCCCCCGGCCAAGAAAATCGACGTTTTCCTAAACTTCTCAACCTCTATACCCAATGTTGTTTACTTTGGCAAACTGACCGCATTGCTGATTTTTTGACCAGGATGGGTTCTTTTTATGAGGAAACTTTGCACGAGTTAATTTATGCCCTCCAGGGAGATAAATATTTTGATAGACCCGAAAAGCGCGGCAATTGGATTCTGCAAACCGCTAGTCTTTTAGATGATAATCAACGGGCAGCCCAAAAGTTTTATGAACTAGAAAAAGCCTCGGAAAACTGGAATTTAGTTAATGCTATTAATCGGGGTAAATGTCTCGTAAATCAACGATGGGTTAGGCCTCTTGATGACCGGAAATATGGCGATCGCTTTGTTTTACCCGGTCGCCCCACTAAACTTAATTTTGTTCATGCTTTGCTGGCAACTCAGGGAAATAAGCCCCAGCTTGATGCTTGGGAAGAGCTGGTAAAAGCCATGGCATCCCTTGATTATTGGTGTGTGAAACGCAATAAATTAATTCATGGTGCTAAGGGGATTTCTAAAGAACGCATGATGGAGGTTTTAGAGGAAGATAGGCAGATGATTTTAGACTCTCAAAAATCCCGAAATTTTTGGGTAGATTTTGACATAAAAAACTCTATTGATTCTGCCAGTTTTCCCGATGGTTTTAATAAGTCAGGATTAACGATTTTGGCAGCTATGCAAATCCTTTGCGAAAAAGCGATCGTTTTGATGGAAGTCGAACCGCCACCCTCCCTATTTTTTCAGGATAAAATCACCGATTATTTTCACCCCTTCCGCCAGCCCTATTACCTGTATTCAGATATTAGGGAATGGGTACAACAGTTGCTTAACCAAGATGAATAGTATTAGCTCATCAAAAACACAGCAAATTCATCAATTAAATCAACTCCAAGGGAAAATGGTTGTGGACTCCTTGGTGTTGTACCTGATTAACTCTAAAATTTTCACCCTCGACGATTTTACTCCCCCGACGAGCGAGGAGGAGTCTCTTCCTGTTAGGCAATTCACTGAACAACGATTGACACAGCTCAACAATTGCGTTAAGCTAGACGACTACACAGCAAGCGAGTTAAATGCCGAAATATACATCACCAAGTGAAACATCTCAATACTTTGGTGTATGTTTACATACCCTAAGAAGATGGGAAAAAGACGGCCAGATTCAAGCAATCAGGACACCCAAAGGACAGAGAAGATATGAAATCGCCTCCTACAAGGGAATATCCGATCGCATTCGGCAAAGAGCAATTATCGCTTATGCCCGCGTTTCCAGTCGTGGACAAAAAGCCGACCTTGACGGAGGAGCTGCAAAGCTACTCGAAGTATACCCCAATGCCGAACTCATCACTGATATCGCCAGTGGTCTTAATTTCAAAAGAGCAGGACTTAGAGCCGTTTTGGAACTCCTCCGTCAAGGCGATGTCGGATTTATTGTGGTTGCCCACTTTGACAGACTTGCCCGTTTCGGGTTTGACCTCATTTCCTGGTTGTGTGAACTCGACAAAACCAAAATCGTGGTTCTCAACCAAGACAGTTTATCCCCAGAACGAGAATTGGTTGAAGACATCCTTGCCATTGTTCATATCTACCGCTTCCGGGAAGCCAGCTACAGTTGCCGACTTTACGGACTCAGAAAGTACAAATCTGCAATCAAAAAAGATCCGGATTTATCCCAGTCCTGAACTGGCAAAAACTTGGAAAAAATGGCTGGCTGCTTGTCGTTATTGTTTTAACCAAGCCATAGCCATGCAGCGTCAATCAACGACTCGGATTGGGAAGCTGAAATTGCGAAATCTGGTCATGCAATCTGATTTACCTCAATGGGTGAAAGAAACACCTTGTCATATCAGACAGAACGCCATATTTGACGCCCACCAAGCCTATACAGCCAGTCGTGATGCCTGCTTCCGAAGTATTCGTAATCCACAACAAACAATCAAATTTAATAATTCCAACTTTACCAAAGGTACATGGTACAGTCAGTTAACGAAAAAGCTGAAGTTTAAGGCAAGCGAGCCCATACCACATCAATGTGATTATGGGACTCAATTGATTTATCGGCGTGGTAAATGGTTTGCTGTTTTTCCTGAACCTGTAATTAAAAGTCATACATATTCAAGGAAAATAATTGCCTTAGATCCTGGGGTCAGAACTTTTTTGACTGGGTATGACGGCGATAAAGTAATTGAAATTGGCAACGGCGACATGGGGCGAATCACAAGATTGTGTACGCATCTAGATAATTTAATTAGTCGCTCAACCAAGGTAAATGCCAAACGACGCCGTTCTCTGAAAAAAGCAGCTAATCGGATTCGAGAAAAGATTCGGAACTTAATTGACGAAGTGCATAAAAAAGCAGCACATTATCTGACTACTAATTATGGATTAATTTTTCTGCCTCGCTTCGAGTCTTCCTCTATGGTAGCCAAGTCAAGAAGAAAAATTCAGTCGAAAACAGTCAGAAATATGCTGACCTGGGCACATTATCGCTTTAAGTTAATTCTGAAACATCAAGCAGCAAAGCGTGGTTGCGTGGTGCTTGATGTGGGCGAAAGTCACACATCTAAAACCTGTGGAGTGTGTGGACATCGCCACGCCAAACTAGGTGGTGCGAAAATACACAAGTGTCCTCACTGTGGCAGTCAAACACCTAGAGATGCAAATGGCGCACGTAATATTATGTTGCGTGCTTTGAGGGATTCCTCCTTTACTGTCAGCAATGATGGTATTGCTATAGTTACAGTCCGAGCATTGTCAATTAATGTTCAGGACTGTTCAGCTTAAATGAATCAGTTTACCTACATTCGGATGCTCTGAAAAAGTATCTCAAGCACTGGCAGGACAAGCTATCCCTCTCCACCACCCATCCCCATACAGGTCACAAGGTCAGCTACTATCGCTGTCTGGAATTACAGGTGTGGGAGTACATCTCCTGTCTGATGGGAGAACGGGAGACCTATCGACCGATGTTGTGGAAAATTTAGCTTTTTCCAAATGATGCCCCAGGTCTGACCTGTAACATCCATTCACCTACAGGGGTCTGGCAAACCGCCCAATCACTGATTTTTTCGTTGACCCCTATAGGTGGACTGCTACGACCGGGTTTCAGTCATTTTGTTAACTCAATTATTGCTAATCTATGTCAATAATTGGGGTACTGACTTGACCCCTATAGAATTGGTGGGTTAGAATCCCTTCAGAGCAAGGATTTCGTTCTTATGCTCTTGAGACTTCTTTGAAAGTCGAACGTATGGCAACCAGTACAGTATCTGCACCGTGACCCAAATTCTCAGCTTGAGACTTCTTTGAAAGTCGAACGTATGGCAACTTGACAATGGAATAGCAAAAAAAAGAAGGTTATTAGCCTTGAGACTTCTTTGAAAGTCGAACGTATGGCAACTAGCCAGATGGGTAGTACTTTAATGCGTCGTCTACTTGAGACTTCTTTGAAAGTCGAACGTATGGCAACAACTTCCCCTTCACGGATACAAGCGGAGATTAGTTTCTTGAGACTTCTTTGAAAGTCGAACGTATGGCAACTTTTTCCGAGATAGACCTTGGCTTCCCCCCTGCTTGAGACTTCTTTGAAAGTCGAACGTATGGCAACAACCCAAATAGTTCGCACTTTAAGGAGCGAACTGCTTGAGACTTCTTTGAAAGTCGAACGTATGGCAACCAGATGGGTACTTGAATGCGTCTAGACCTATTCCTTGAGACTTCTTTGAAAGTCGAACGTATGGCAACAAAGGTTGCTGCCCGAACAACAAACATTCCTCCGCTTGAGACTTCTTTGAAAGTCGAACGTATGGCAACAATACTTGTCGTTCCCCGTGGAGGAGGACCTTGTACTTGAGACTTCTTTGAAAGTCGAACGTATGGCAACTGGAAGGTGGGGGACAAAAACTTTGTCTTTCGCTTGAGACTTCTTTGAAAGTCGAACGTATGGCAACGATATGGACCGTATGATGCTTACATCGTTCACTGCTTGAGACTTCTTTGAAAGTCGAACGTATGGCAACTTGTCGCTTCCTTCCACGACAAAGCCTCTTCCTTCCTTGAGACTTCTTTGAAAGTCGAACGTATGGCAACCTTGAAGCCGCCGTAGCCGTTGGGAATAAAGACATCAAAGCTTGAGACTTCTTTGAAAGTCGAACGTATGGCAACAAGTTCCCAGTCCCAAGGACGAAGGGGACGAAGCACTTGAGACTTCTTTGAAAGTCGAACGTATGGCAACTTGTCTTGATACCACAATGATATCTCAGGACACCAATCTTGAGACTTCTTTGAAAGTCGAACGTATGGCAACTCGCCCCCCCTTGTAGACCTTGTAGACCATGAAACACTTGAGACTTCTTTGAAAGTCGAACGTATGGCAACTTGACCTCGTTTACATGTCAATACCACGATCCACCCTTCCTCTTGAGACTTCTTTGAAAGTCGAACGTATGGCAACTGGTTGACATGTGCATATGCAACCTTATACTGCTTGAGACTTCTTTGAAAGTCGAACGTATGGCAACTCGCGACCGCCAAAGTAGACATCTGTAACGATGTAACCTTGAGACTTCTTTGAAAGTCGAACGTATGGCAACGTTTTAGGGACTTAAGGGGCGGCAGGCCTTGGGCAGCTTGAGACTTCTTTGAAAGTCGAACGTATGGCAACAAGTTGAGAACACTCCCATGCCATCGAGATGATGCTTGAGACTTCTTTGAAAGTCGAACGTATGGCAACTACTTTTTTGTAAATGTCAAAAAGCGATCGCTTTTTGAACGGAAGTAGTGCTAAACTGTTTCAGAGCCAATGGGATACCCAAAAGGAGACATCCAATGCTGTGGGATGAACTTGATATCGATATCAATACAGTTCCCATCGAGCAGTTAGCTACTTATACTGCCGTCGAATATTTTTTGTGTCATCAAAGCATCCCCCCCAAGAAGCCACCCCCCTGCAACGGGTGCAGCATTACCTGGAGTCTTTTTATCACCTATGGGAGGTGGAAGATTGGCGGCGGGCGACCCAAATTTTGACAGTGATTCCTGACCCCCAAAGCAACCAAGAATTACACGACCAATTGGGAGTTTGGGGTTATTATGACCAACAAGAAAAACTCTATAAATCTCTCCTCGGAAAATTGAATCCGGGCTGTGATGCGGTTTGTTACAACGGCTTGGGGAATATTTACGATGCCCTGGGAGAGTTAAACGAATCTGAAAGCTACCATCAAAAACATCTGGAAGTTGCCCGAAAATTGGGGGATAAAGCCGGAGAATGGAAAGCCATTATGGGATTAGGGAACGTCGCCAAAAACCGGGGACAGTGGCAACAAGCCGCGACCTATTATCAACAAAGTTTAGATATCCTGGAAAAACACCCAGATGCCGAGTCTCCCCAAGGGCGTGCCATGCTGATGGGTAATCTAGCCAGCATTTTAAGCCGAGAAAATCCCGAAGAATCCCTGCATTTAGCAACGGCAGCTTTGGCAATATTTCGGAACCTTGGCAATCCCTACCTTATCGCCCGCGCCCTAGTTTTAATGGGGGATATTTACAATTCCTTAAAACAACCGGAATCAGCCCTAAAGTATCATCAACAGAGCTTAGAAATCGCTGAAAAATGCCGGGAGGTAGTGGCTGAAATTGATGCAATGAAAGGCATCGCTGAGGCAAATTTGCAATTGAATAACTGCCCCCTTGCTCAAAAATGGTATCAAAAATGCAGGGAATTAATCAGAATCATCATCGGACCTTGGGACAGCATCCATTGGTTCGCAGTGCTTCCCTAGAAGAGTATCAACAGTTAATCGATCGCCTCCAACAGTAATTAGGACGACTCTCAAGCCGCCCCAACTGTTAGGAATGGATTTATTTGTGGTTTTTTGAATTGCGATCGTTGGCAATTTCCATGCCTAGCCATGCAGTAGCATTAACCGTAGTGCTAACCACTGGTTCCCCTGTAATTGTCGTACAGGCGCAGCAGGCAATGACGATCGCTTTAATTAGGGCTATGGTGTATTCTCTAGGGTATTTCGGTGAACGACGGCGACGGCGACGGCGACGACCGACCCTATAACCCCTAGGACAAGGTTGGTATTTGTCTTCATGACGTGCTGTAGGTCTGGTCATGGCAGCCTCCTTGGGGAAATGACCAAACAAATTAGTTTCCCTGGGCTGCTTTATTGATTTACATCATACCAGCACCGGAATCTAAATGTCAACCCTCCTAGCTAATTTTTTGGGGGTTGCTATCTAGGGGGGAGATGGGTATAACCTAGGGATGCCATAGACAAGGGTTGTCTCTACCCCCTTCAAATATCCAGGGGAATGGCGGATAATTCCAAGGCATAAATGGTTTCTCCCTGAAACTGGGAAACTCGCACAAAGTAGGTTCCCATGGGTAATAGGTCAATATCAATGGATTCTGTGGCTAAAGCCGGGTTATTGGATGAGGCGATAATATCATCAGGTTGAATGGCTTGATTTTGATTGATATCTTGGATTAAATCTACATTAGCATCGGCTTTTAAACCGTGCAGAAATAGGCTAAACTCACTACCATTATTGGGGATGATAAATTCATAAATATTGACCGGGTTATCATCGGTAACTGAGTTAACTATAGTCCGACTTCCTAAGAGAGTATCTAAGGCGATCGCATTACTGAGGTCATCCATTAACTGGGGGGGTGCGCCTAACCTACCTAACTCTAAACCAAACCGATAAAAATGCTCAAAAAGGCTGCCGATTATTTCATCCTCTATTCCCTCCACCGCATCGAAATTGCGATCGCGATAAAACTCGGTATTAAAGGACTCGCTAGGGTCTAAACCCTGAAATTGTCCGATTTTCAAAAAATGCTCAAAGGCGGTAAATTCCCCCTTAGCTACTCCCTGAGAAACGGTGGGATTTTGCTGTAGATAAAAAACCGGGTCAAAAAAGGGATTTGGGCTGCGGTTGTCTGTTTGTCCAATATTAACAAAATGAGCGGCTGCAGTGGTAATTCCCTCCTCTACTTCTGACTGAATATGGGGATTTTGGGCGAGATAATATTCACTATCAAAAATGGGGTTAGGGTTGCGGCCCTCAAATTGTCCATACCGAGAAAAATGCTCGAAGGCGGTCTCGAAAAGACCGTCGGCGATCGCCTCTTCTACCTCCTGATTTTGTGCCAAATAAAACCCTTCATCAAATAAAGTTTCAAGGGTAAGCATAAAAAGCCTTTTCCCAGCAGAGGATTAATGTTCACCACTAGATTATCGCCAATTAGTCGTCAATCGTCCATTCCCATTGTAGGTTAGGCGAATATGTAGCGAATATGTAGGTTGTGTGAAGCGCAGCGAAACCCAACTTCCCCAGTGTACCATTGTAGTGAAGCGCAGCGAAACCCAACTTCCCCAGTGTACCATTGTAGGTTGTGTGAAGCGCAGCGAAACCCAACTTTCCCATTGTAGGTTGTGTGAAGCGCAGCGAAACCCAACTTTCCCATTGTAGGTTGGGTGAAGCGCAGCGAAACCCAACTTCCCCAGTGTACCATTGTAGGTTGTGTGAAGCGCAGCGAAACCCAACTTCCCATTGTAGGTTGTGTGAAGCGCAGCGAAACCCAACTTTCCCATTGTAGGTTGTGTGAAGCGCAGCGAAACCCAACTTTCCCATTGTAGGTTGTGTGAAGCGCAGCGAAACCCAACTTTCCCATTGTAGGTTGGGTGAAGCGCAGCGAAACCCAACTTCCCCAGTGTACCATTGTAGTGAAGCGCAGCGAAACCCAACTTCCCCAGTGTACCATTGTAGGTTGTGTGAAGCGCAGCGAAACCCAACTTTCCCATTGTAGGTTGTGTGAAGCGCAGCGAAACCCAACTTTCCCATTGTAGGTTGTGTGAAGCGCAGCGAAACCCAACTTCCCCAGTGTACCATTGTAGGTTGTGTGAAGCGCAGCGAAACCCAACTTCCCAGTGTAGGTTGGTGTGAAGCGCGGGTATGTAGGTTGGTGTGAAGCGCAGCGAAACCCAACTTCCCCAGTGTACCATTGTAGGTTGTGTGAAGCGCAGCGAAACCCAACTTCCCAGTGTAGGTTGGTGTGAAGCGCGGGTATGTAGGTTGGTGTGAAGCGCAGCGAAACCCAACTTCCCCAGTGTACCATTGTAGGTTGGGTGAAGCGCAGCGAAACCCAACTTTCCCAGTGTACCATTGTAGGTTGTGTGAAGCGCAGCGAAACCCAACTTTCCCATTGTAGGTTGGGTGAAGCGCAGCGAAACCCAACTTCCCCAGTGTACCATTGTAGGTTGTGTGAAGCGCAGCGAAACCCAACTTCCCAGTGTAGGTTGGTGTGAAGCGCAGGTATGTAGGTTGGTGTGAAGCGCAGCGAAACCCAACTTTCCCATTGTAGGTTGGGTGAAGCGCAGCGAAACCCAACTTCCCCAGTGTACCATTGTAGGTTGTGTGAAGCGCAGCGAAACCCAACTTTCCCATTGTAGGTTGTGTGAAGCGCAGCGAAACCCAACTTTCCCATTGTAGGTTGTGTGAAGCGCAGCGAAACCCAACTTTCCCATTGTAGGTTGTGTGAAGCGCAGCGAAACCCAACTTCCCAGTGTAGGTTGGCGTGAAGCGCAGCGAAACCCAGCTTCCCCCGGCGAAACCGGGTTTCTGTGAAAAAGCCGGTTAATTTTCGGCATTTATGGTAATGTAAAATCAGATATCAATAACCATCCTGATTATGAGCCAGTGTCTGAACCCAGACTGCCTCCACAGCAAC
Source organism: Arthrospira sp. PCC 9108 (assembly GCA_016745315.1). Lineage (GTDB taxonomy): Bacteria > Cyanobacteriota > Cyanobacteriia > Cyanobacteriales > Microcoleaceae > Limnospira > Limnospira platensis. Next base: position 5,164,240 of record CP066886.1, on the reverse strand, counting down.
CCCGAAGGTTGTCAGTTCTGCCAAAAATGTGGTAGTAAACTCCGACTGGTTGAACGCTACTATGCTAAAAGCATCCTCGGACAAAGAGGGTTCGGACGCACATTTCTGGCTGTCGATGACTTCAAACCTTCTAAACCTCCCTGTGTGATTAAGCAATTCCTTCCCCAGGCGCAAGGAACCGCTACCCTCCAAAAAGCCGCCCAATTATTCGACCAAGAAGCCCAACGTTTAGAACTCCTCGGCAAACATCCGCAAATCCCCGAACTTTTGGCTTATTTTACCGCTGATAACCGTCAATATTTAGTTCAGGAATTTATCGAAGGGGAAACCCTACAACAGGAGCTAGATAATCAAGGCGCTTTTACCGACAATCAAATCATTGCCCTGCTCAAGGATTTATTGAGAGTTTTGCATTTCGTTCACCAAAATAAAGTAATTCACCGGGATATTAAACCGGAAAATATCATTAGACGCGCCAGTGATAAAAAGTTAGTCCTCGTGGATTTTGGGGCGGCTAAACAGGTGCATAGCACATCTCAGAGCGTCACCGGAACGGTTATCGGTTCGGCGGAATATTGCGCCCCGGAACAGGCGATGGGAAAACCTCAATATGGGAGTGATTTATATAGTTTAGGGGTGACTTGTTTATATCTGCTAACCCAAGCGAGTCCGTCTGATTTATATGACCCCTTAGAAGCAGAATGGGTGTGGCGTGAGCATTTAAATGGGAATCAGGTGAGTGATAAATTAGGCAAAATCTTAGACCGTTTGGCTGAGACAGTCTTTAAAAAACGCTATCAATCTGTAGCCGAAGTGTGGGCAGATTTACAGGGATATTCTTGTCGTAAAAAGACTCCCCTTATAACTCCAAAAACTCCCACCCAGAAGTTTGAATTTGATATCGTTACGGTCAATTCAAAGGGACAACAAATTAACCGCCGTCGCGGTCAGGCTGAATGTATTATCGAAGACCTGGGAAACGGTGTAACCCTGGAGATGGTAATGATTCCGGGGGGAACCTTTATTATGGGTGCGCCGAGTGGTGAAGTACAAAGTTATGATGATGAAAGACCCCAACACCGAGTCACCATTAAACCCTTCCTGATGGGGAAATATCCGGTTACCCAAGCACAATGGCGACAAGTGGTTAGTTTCCCCAAACTCCAACGGGACCTGAGCCCAGACCCCTCAAGATTTAAAGGATTAAATCTTCCCGTTGAAAAAGTTTCATGGTATGATGTAGTTGAGTGGTGTGCCCGCCTATCGAAAAGAATCGGCAAACCCTACCGATTACCCAGTGAAGCGGAGTGGGAATATGCAGCCCGCGCCGGAACTACTAGCCCCTTTCACGTCGGTGATACCCTGACCACCGACCTCGCCAACTATAATGGCGACTACACCTATGGCTCAGGACCCAAGGGAGCCTACCGCCAAAAAACTACCCCCGTCGGTCAGTTTCAACAAGCCAACGCCTTTGGCTTGTATGATATCCACGGGAATGTTTGGGAGTGGTGCGCTGACCCCTGGCACGACAGCTACAAGGGTGCGCCTTCTGATGGTGGTGTGTGGGATGCTGGTAACGATAATCGTTATCAAAACTATATTGAATATTTAGTCAACTTTTTGAGCAACACAAACAGGAGGGGGAGGGTGCTGCGCGGCGGTTCGTGGAACAACAATCCTGGTATCTGCCGTTGTGCCTTCCGCGACTGGTTCGTCCCGGACTTCCTCGTCAACAGCCTCGGTTTTCGGGTAGCCTGTGCCCCCCCGACTCTTAGCCCTTAGTATGTAGTATGTAGGTTGGGTGAAGCGCAGCGTAACCCAACTTCCCCCAGCCCAACCTGGTTTCGCCAATGCGGAACCCGGGACTTGAAGCAAAATTACAACCTATAACCCCCATTCTACCCTCACACTGATGCACTCAAAAGCGATCGCACATTTAGGAGTGAGTGCCAAATGAAGGCCCCTAAGTATTTAGCCTAGAGGGTATTGTGTTGTCGATTTATTGAGGGTTAATCATCAAGCTGATATATTACCCTAAGAATTGCCTTAATCTGTGGCAAGTCTGGATTGATACCATGATTGGTTAGTGCTTGCTTTGCCATATCTAGCGGTAATGGCTGCTTTTGATGTCGTGTCAGGATACCTAACTCTGTGGCAAGGTTGCGACGTTTTTTGTACTTGCTGTCATTAACCGTTACCGAGTGACCAAACGAACGCGCCCTGATTTCCTGTGGTATCCCGTTCATCTCTCCCAGTTGGTTGGCTAGATATCGGAAAGCTAATGCTTGGGTGAATCCCCAATTATGGTTAGTTAACCATTGTCTGTGGTTACGATTAAAGCCCGCTGGGTTCTTAGGTTCAGTAATAGGTAAACAGACGTTATGAATCCCTAGACGGTTAATCAAAGCCTTGTCTTTTGACATTGGTATTGCTAACCTTTGACCTGTTTTGGTGCTACTACCAAAGCAAGTAAACTCACCAATCACTAACACTAACTCAATGTTATTGGAGTCACTTATCGCGGGGAACGTTATGCCGTCAACCGTGATATCCTTGGTTAAGTTTTGTCCTGCTGCAATCTCTGATGGTCTCAATCCATATAAAGCACACATTGCTGACACCCAACACCAACCATCACGAGCATTATTGTCTGTCAACCGTCCATAATCAGTGTTACGTTCCTTGTCTAGCAAGCCTAGCAAGGTATCCAAGTCTATACTTTGGGATTCAGCAAATACTGTCTGGGTAGGGTCAATCTTTTCCATCTTCTCTAGTGCTTTCTTGCATCGAGCACGTTCCGCTACCTGTCTTAGTCGGTAGTATCTGTCTTTGAATATTTTATGACCTACCGGACTACTGCCATCTTGTAACGGGCTATATAACGCTTCTTTTATACCCTCCCAGCTCACATAAACATCCCAGTCTGTGACTTTGTTAAACACAGTAAGAAAACAGCGTTTAAATGAACTTTGGTCACTAGCCAGATCACGGGAACGTTTCCGCTTAGTGTTCTTGTGTACCCCATTAAAGTAATCATCCTCCATTTCTTTAAACACTTGACGATAGGTGATTAAGTCGTTTTCCATGGGAACTTTGGATTCATCAAGGATAGTAGCCTTGTACCAGTCCAGCCATTCAGATACTGACTGAAATTGTCCATCAAGGGATTTATGGACTAACCAAGCCTTGTCTACAGCCTTGCGGATACCCTCTGGAGTAAATTGGCAATTACAGCCCCGTTGCTTACGTCCCCCAGTTTCTGGGTCGTTTGTGATGTCTAGTTGGATTGTCCCCCGATTGCGCTTAATCCTGACACCCTTGGGACATTGTTGGCGGGATAAGTTGAAAAACTCAAGGATATCTTGAAAACCTTGATATATACCGCTGTGCGTACTGTTTGTACTTGTACTCATTTTACACTCACTCCTAATAATGCGATCGCTTTCGAGTGCATCAGTGTGACGGTAGAGTAAGGGTTATAGCTTTTATGGTGGGTTCGACCCCTCTATTGTCCACTAAAAGCCTCTTCTGGCTAAGGTTAACCGGAAATAGTGAAATAGTTTTTAAAAATGCGATAACCGGGTTAAGCCTTTCCCAGTTATCGCAGTCAGGATAAAGTTTTACAGAAAATGGAGCATATGGGAATCGAACCCATGTCCAAAACGACTATTTACGCCCTGCTCGTTCACAGACATAGCCCCTCTAATCCTTAGGGCGGGAACCGTCACTTATCCCTGACGGTAGGATTCTCTAGTAGAGTCTTTTTCAGTTAAGCTACCAGAGAACGCTTAACCGAAGCATCCGTTGGGGTTTAACCCACAGTCCTTAACGGAGTCAAACCGTGAGTGCTCGAACCTATAGGAGGTATTCGTTATTAAGCAACAGCGGCTTTAACGCGAGCGAAAGGTACGACGTTGTTCGCACTTACATTTTTTGTGAACCTTTGATTTTCGAGAGGAGGCTCACTCTCGGCCTGAATCACAAGGTCGGTTTGATCGTCCTGTCGAAACCAGTAATGCCCCGTGTATACAAATAATGATAAATGATAAATCCCAGACTGTCAAGGGCTTTGGTGAAACTGTCTGTGGTCCGCAAGAGTTAAGGAAGGGGAGGGGTTTTTTCGGGGCGGGTACGTCATGGCACTACTAAGACCCGCCCCCGGCGGCTAAACAGCAGCAGTGGCAGCCAAAACGGCATCGGCTTTTTCAATACCTTCGCGAACTGATTGAGCGCAACTGTTGAGTGCTTCGCGTTCATTGTCTGTCAGGTTTAATTCCAGAACCGCTTCTACGCCTCGACATCCCAACCAACAGGGAACCCCTAGGAAAATATCCTTCATGCCATATTCTCCCTTGAGATAGGCAGAAGTTGGCAATAGACGACGACGGTTGAGTAAAATAGATTCTACCATAGTCCGCACGGAGGAAGCGGGAGCATAATAAGCGCCGCCAGTTTTCAGAAGTCCGACTATTTCTGCCCCCCCATTACGAGTGCGAGCAATCAGACGATTAATGGTTTCAGTATCCATTAACTCTGTAATGGGAATGCCATTAACTGTAGAATAACGGGGAAGGGGAACCATTAAATCGCCATGGCTTCCCATAACGGTTGCATTAACATCAGCAACGGAAACGTTTAATTCTGTGGCGATAAAGGCTTGGAAGCGAGCTGAGTCTAACACTCCTGCCATTCCCATAATCCTAAAAGGTTCGATTTGGCTGACCTGCCAAGCTATATAAGTCATTACATCCAAAGGATTGGTGACTATGATAATGACTGCATTAGGGGAACTAGCGATCGCATTAGTAACAGCACGAGCCACAATAGGGGCATTAGTTTCGATCAAGTCGTTGCGGTTCATGCCGGGAGTCCTAGGGCGACCGGCTGTAATTACGACAACATCTGATCCAGCAGTATCTGCATAATCATTAGTTCCGAGAATTTTGCGATCGTGACCTTCGACTGATCCGGCTTGCATCAAGTCTAGGGCGACCCCTTGGGGCAAACCCTCGACGACATCAAGCAAGACGACATGGGCGACATTACTCTCTGCTATGCGCTGGGCTAGGGTACCACCTACTTTACCTGCCCCAATGATGGAAACCTGGGTAGGGTGACATGAAGGAGGAAAAAACATACTAGAAGCCATCTGCATATACCAATTAGATTTTGATTAACGGTCTGCCAGACGGGAAGTAAAGGCTGGTTGGTAAGGGGTAGGGCTAATTTGAAGCCTCCCCTACTGCCCCTAGGGATTATGGGCTATTGATGCCCTACCCTGGGGGTGTTAGTAGTACCCCAGCCTAGTTATGTCAGGATATAGGATTAACCGGGTGATCCGATCGCCCATGGAGTCGCACATGGCTATTTAGCGGGTTCCAATTGGTCAATCCGCAACCATATAGCTGGTGTAGGGACTCGACCAAATTTGACAAAGGCATAATCTCCCTTAGTTTCCATGACTTCCCCCTTAGTTTCAAACAAATAGGGAGGTAATCGGGAGTCGCTGGCGGTCACTTCTAGGCTATTTTCTAATTTTTCCCGAATGGCGTGAACAAAATCTCCGCGTTTAATAGTCATAGCGAGCAGGATAATAAATGAATCTATCCCAAATTTTAAGGGCTTGTGAGTTAATTTGATGTCAAGGATTGTGCGATAGCCACGCGAATGTTTACAAACAAGGTATTCATTCTCTGTTGTACTTGTTCCGGCTTCCCATCTAACGAACGGCCAATTACATTTTACCGTTACAGATGATAGACGTAGCTTTATGAACATCTATCTTAACAATCGAGATTTAGGGAAGATCACAATTGAGTTGAGGTTGACACATAGGACAGAAATGGGTTCCCCGTCCCGATAGTTTAATTTTAGTGATGGGGGTTTGACAAACTCGACAGGGTTTCCCGCCACGTTGATAAACCCAGGCGTGGCTACCGTAGTTGCCGTTAACGCCTTGGACGTTGAGGAAATTACGAATAGTTGTGCCACCGTCTGCGATCGCCTGTTGCAAAACTGCGACAATGTGGGTATAGAGGCGATTAAGTTGGTCTGGACTGAGACGACAGCTAGGAGTTGTGGGTTGAATTCTGGCCAAAAATAAGGCTTCGTCGGCGTAAATATTGCCCAAACCAGCTAATATAGATTGGTCTAGTAAAGCTGTTTTAATGGGTCTTTGGCTGCGCCGTAGTTTGGTGGCTAAATACTCAGGGGAGAATTCATCGCTAAGGGGTTCTGGTCCCAATTCCCGCAAACCAGAAATCACATCCATGACCGCCAGATGGGGGGGAACCAACCAGATTTTACCAAAAGTCCGCTGGTCAACAAATCTCAATTCTCGTTCTTCAGGCAAAAACAGTCTCACTCTGGTATGTTTTGGCAGAGACTGGTCAGAAGTACACCACAAAAGTTGTCCGGTCATCCGCAGATGCACACCCAGCCAGCCCCCGTCGCTTGTCTGGGTCTCGATAGGGTCTTTTGATGTGAAGATAGGATTTGATGGCTGTGATGGGGCTTGTAGTTGCGCTAACAGATATTTTCCCCGCCTATACCAGTGGTTAATGGTAGTGTTGTTGATTTGGGCGATAAATTCCACAGGACAGGGGTGGGCGATCGCACTATCTAAGAGGACATCCGCACCCACTATAGGCTGATTGAGGGTGGTCTGATTCAGACCCTTTCTAACGGTTTCAACTTCGGGTAACTCTGGCACGGAAAAATAAGCAGGTATACAGTCGCTGCGATTAAGGTATTGACAGGCGGCAGGGACTGTCTGACACTGCCGCCACGAGATTAGCCGAGATCAGTCTAGTTTACTTCTTAGCTGCCTTAGCTGGTGCTTCTACTTCGATCAACTCAGCTTCAGCAAAGTTGTTAGTGTTAACGCCGCCATCAACACCGCAGTAGGCGTTGTAGTTGACCTTATCAAAACGAACAATCACAGGATAGCGAATCCCGCTTTTATCCACGGAAACAACTGTTCCCACTTCTTGGAACCAATAGGACTCTTGGCGAAGAATGCGAACTTTAGAACCACGTTGAACCATTGGTTTATTTTCCTCTATGTCTAAAATGCGTTAATCTTCAGCCTACTACTGGATCAGCCATCTGATTCACTTCAGTTTTTTAAGTTTTATTGCTAACCTACCCACAGGGTTGGGGCTTCCGTGAGGGAGATTTCCCCAAAACTGCTGATTTGTGGTGACTTAGAGGGTTCAATCCTGCCGTCTACCATCGCGGAAGGTACCGGGGAAACGTTGTCCGGCGGTGTTAATGAGAACGCCTTGGCCGTGGGGGATACCGCCGCGCAGTTCCCCTTCATAGCGAAAACCGTTAGGGAAGGTGCAATTGCCTTTTCCGTCGAGGGCTTGATTAAAAAATTCTCCTTGGCAGGTAGTCCCATCTGTGCGGGTTAAGGTTCCCTGTCCAAAGGGTCCCCCGGCAAAAAATCTTCCCTCAAAGCGATCGCCATTGCTATAAACAAACTGCCCTCTGCCGTGGGGTTGGCTGCTAGTGGTACCGCTACCGACTTCTGTGACCAGTTGAAACTCACCAATATAGCGATCGCCATTGGCAAAAATCACCGTTCCGTTAGTAATCTGGCCATCTCTAAACACTCCCACGACACGGGAATCATCAGCAAAGATAAACACACCTTGACCATTAGGGAGACCATTGCGAAATTCTCCCTCAAAGCGATCGCGGTTAGCATAGACAAAGATACCGCGTCCTTCTGGGCGACCGTTGACAAAACTACCGGTGAAATTATCTCCCCCTTCATAGTTGCACGTCACCTGGCCGGTAGGTAGTTGTCCTTCACAGATAGGGGGGCGACCGCCTTCTGTTTGGGCGTTGGCTGGCAGTGTGACTAACAAAGCAACAGATCCACTCAAAGCCATTGTGCTGAGGAGAGACTGGGTGAACGGTCCTAGGGTAACAAAGCCAAATTTTTTAACTAAATTGAACATAAAACTCAACCCATGACATTGATAATTCCCTGGTTATCAAACCCAAGGATTTTTAGTTCAATGACTAACCTAAACCACCGGGGATATGGCTCCAAGGCAGCCAGAGGATAACCACAACCCCCAGTTAGTTAGGACTGATTACGAACAAAATTGTTGATAGTTTGTGGCATTACAATCATGTTAGCTTCATCCCCAAGGGGTCCGCTAACCTCACCTACCATTCTAGCAACTTCAATGCCGTTCTGCTCAAAGATGACAATCGGATCGCTGTCTCGGCTAAACTTGACGCGCTTAATCAGAACTTCTCCCCCGGCAATGCGTTGACCAACACTCACATAACGACTGGTGGGTTCATTAGGAGCCTTAACAATAATTCTGGTGTCATCTCCTGTTCTGAGGACTCCTGTTACTTCTATGGCACGAGCTAAATCAGTGGAAGGGGGTGGAGGGGGTGGAGGGGGTGCTGCTGGTGCAACGGGAGGGGGAGCATTGGGGTCAACCCATGCGGGTGGTCTGGAAGTGAGGGGAAGTTGAGGCAGATCTGGCACTCCAGCTACAGCTAGATCTGGTAATCCTGCTGCTGGTTCAGTAATACCGGGTTGTCCGTTGGCTACGCCTGGCTGTGCGGTAGGGGCTCCTGGTCGTCCGTTGGCTACCACTGGCTGTGTGGTAGGAGCTCCTGGCTGTGCGGTAGGGGCTCCTGGTCGTCCGTTGGCTACCCCTGGCTGTCCGTTGGCTGCGCCTGGCTGTGCTGTGGGGGCTCCGGGCTGTCCTGGCACGGTAGTAACGGCAACAGGAGTTCTCCATTGGGGCGGTTGCATAGCTACGGGAAGACTGGGTAGGTCAGGCACTTGTTTACTGGGTAAGGCGATCGATTCACTGTCTGCTTGCACGTCTGGGGGTCTATCTGCAATAACCGGTGGAATCGGTCCAAAGGGGTCAAGTTGTTGACCAGGAATTGGAATAGTTGCCGGTGCAGCAGGTACTCCATTTCTGCCGGGCAGAAGCTGTCTCAATCGTTCCTCTGATTTGGTAGACTGAATCAAACCTGCTTCTGGCGGAGGAGTTTCAGTAACTAGAGGATCTTCAAATGGTGTTTCTGCTGTAGTTTCCTCTTCCGATGGGTCAACTGGGGTTGTTTCTTCTGTGGGAGTTGGAGTCAATGTAATTTCCTCCTCCGGTGGCTCCGAAGCACAACCCCCTAGCCAGAGTGATAAAACCCCCGCTACAATCACAAATAGAACTTTACGCATTGCCTATCCCCAATGATGCTGATACATTTACGCGACATTTATCCGGCTATTGCCTGACAATGCGACGATAGCACTATTACCCGTTAAGGTAACAGAGGCGGTATCCCGCAAAGCTTTTAGAAAGATTCCAAAAGCACCGTTCCAGTCCCTGGGTAGAGTGAACCCACACTCAGGACATCGGAACACTTTTGAGCCACCTAGCTGGGAATGCATATTACCACAGTGAGTACAGGTTTTGCTGGTGTATTCTTCCGTCACATCTACAACTGTGGTTCCAGTTATTTCCCCTTGATGTCTCAGGGTTAGTTTGAATCGATAATGCGCCCATGTCAGCATGGCGCGGGCAGTCTTGGATTTGATTTTCCGCTTGGCTTTGGCAACCATGTTGGAAGTCTCGAAGGTCGGCAGAAAAATTATGCTGTAGTCATTAGTCAAGTAATGAGCAATTTGCTTGTGGGCCTCATCCACTAAATTCCGGATTTTAGTTCTCATTCGTTGAGCCGCTTGCCTCATCCGGCGTCGCCGTGAACGATTAAGTTCCTTGGCGATTCGGCTCATCAAATCATCCAAATGTTGACATAACCTAGTAATGCGTCCTATATCTCCGGAGCCCAATTCCAGAAACCGAGAGCCATCAAACCCAGTTATGAAAGTTCGGACACCCCGGTCTAATGCAATCACGCCATTCGCTTCAGTTGGGGTAACGGCAACTGGTTCAGGGAAAATCGCCAACCATCGACCTTTGGTAAACACCAACTGAGTCCCTTGCCCGCAAGTTTTAGGGATAGCTTAGGAAACCATGAAAGTTAATCCTTTCGTGAGTCTTGGATACCAACTCCCTGAAGAGAAATTAGTATTATTGAACTTAATCCCTTGAGAGCTGTCACGACAACTTCTAAACCTTGCATCAGGACTGGCGGTCAAAGCCTGATCGGCATCAAAGATGGCATTTTGCCGAATATGGCCGGGTGTTTCTTTGACCCATTCGGGTAAGTCACTCTGCATCACTTCCGCAGCGTAACTTTAACTTGCTTAGTCGTTTAGCACTCCGGGATAATGCAATTGCTTGGTTGTAGCAATACCGACAAGCAGCCAGCCATTTGCGCCAGACTTGATTTAGCTCTAGGCTGGGGTAAATCCGGATCTTCTTTGACCTGAGTTTTATATTGACTCCGTCCGTATAATCGGGAACTGAAGCAGTGGAGGATGTCCTCAACCATTTCTGGTTCTCGACTGAGACTTGTCTCGTTGAGAACCATGAGTGAGCACCTGTTTTGCTCACAGAGACATCGAAACAAGTCCCATCCAAATCTGGCCAATCGGTCTGGGTGGGCAACGACAACCATGCGGACATCTCCTGACAAGACTTGTCCCAGTCAGGCCAGCATTTTCTTTCCCTTGAAGTTGAGCCCGCCTCCGATTTCGGAGACGACTTCTGCTTCGGGGTAGAGGTTGGACAGTGCGGCCACCTGTCGGTTGAGGTCGGACTGCTGGGCGCGGCTACTAACTCTGGCATAGATAACGACTTTGCGTTTGTCACTGCCTGATTTGGCAGCAGTATATGACTCAACGTTGTATCGTCGTTGCCCAGCGGGGGTTCTGATGGTCTCGATTGAGCCATTTTCGTCCCATCTGCGGAGTGTTCTTTCATGGACTCCAAGGATTTAGGCCGCTTCCTTGGGTTTGACATATCTGGCAATAGGTTTATCCTCAACGTTATGGTCGAAAGGGAAGTCACCTTCCCCAACTCCAATTCCAAACCGTACTTGAGACTTTCACCTCATACGGCTCCTGATGTAGATACCCCTTTTGACATCGGGAACAGGGCAACAACTCCCTGCTTTGTGACTTCAACTTTTGGAGCTAAATACAACATCGTAGTCTTTAAACTCGCTCTCGTCATAAACACTCTTATTTGTCGCAGTCTCTATATCCACACCGTGACTAGTGGGCATATCCTAACCATTACAGTTAGGCATTAGCTTTCAGTCACATCCTTTCCCCTTAAAGGCATACGCTTACACTTTTCACTACTGTGCAGTTACATCCTGCTGAGAACCTATGAGGGGTTTAAACGTTCCGTTTATACGGGCATTCCATCTTTAGACTTGTCCTGTCCACCGGGGTAATTTTAAAGGTCTGTGTAGGTAGTGGATGAAAACTCCTACTTTTCCCCTTGCTCTTTTGAGCGCAGCGTATCAACCTATTTCGCTACTTAATAATTACGATGGTTCAAGCCGGAACATTCAGATTTCCTTAGTCATGGATGGTTGGCAGTGGTCGGATTATTGGGAATAGGTTTCCCTCACGCCTTTCGTTCCCCCCTTCAATCTGACGGGTTGTGATTCCTCAAACTGGGGGTGGCTGTTATGGTCGAAAGGGAAGTCACCTTCCCCGACTCCACTTCAAAACCGTACTTGAGACTTTCATCTCATACGGCTCCTGATGTGAATACCCCTTTGTCAGTGGGAACAGGGCTACAACCCCCTGCTTTATGACCTCAACTTTCGGAGCTATATACACACGTAGTCATTAACTCGTTTTCGTCATAACACTCTTAGTTGTTGTGGTCTCTATATCCACACCGTGACTAGTGGGCATATCCTAACCATTACAGTTAGGCATTAGCTTTCAGTCACATCCTTTTCCCTTAAAGGCATACGCTTACACTTTTCGCTACTCCACAAGTACATCCTGCCACTTGAGAGCCAATGAGGGGTTTAAACGTTCCATCTATGCGGGCATTCCATCTTTAGATTCGTCCTATCCACCGGGGTACTTTAAAGGTCTGTGAAGGTGGTGGTAATATACCCCTTCTTTTCCCCGTGCTCTTTTGAGCGCAGCGTATCAACCTATTTCGCTACTAGAGTATTACGATGGTTCAAGCCGGACATTCGGTTTCCCTAATCATGGATGGTTGGCAGTGGTCGCCTCTGGTAGTAGGTTCTACTTCACGCCTTCCGTTCCCCGCTTCAATCCTGGGGTTATGATTCCCAAAACTGGGGGTGGCTATCGCCGTTACTCTCAACCTTACGTTATACTCAAGGGGTTCACAACTCCCCTCTTTTTTCGCTCAGTCTTGACCTTGAGTCTCTCTGCCTTATCTGGTTGTCGAAGCCAGATGTTGAGACACATAGATAGTTATGGGATGGTCAGGGGTGCGAATCCCTTATATTCCACCAAGGGGTGGAAGTCCCACTAGGAGGTTATTTAAGGCATTGCAGCCCTATTTCACTCCTAAACGTCTCGCACATCGCCGTTACTCTCAACGCCCTGATTTCTCAGTTGGTTTATGACCTTGAGTCCCCTGCCTTGCTTAGATTTCTCCAAGCGTCGGGACATATAAACAGTTATGGGATGGTCAGGGGTGCGAATCCCTTATATTCCACCAAGGGGTGCAAGTCCCACTAGGACGTTATTTCAGGCATTGCAGCCTTATTTGACTCCTAAACGTCTCGCAAGTAGGGGTCGAGAGAGATGTCGCCATCTCCCCCTCCCATACAGAACCGTACTTGAGACTTTCACCTCATACGGCTCCTAATTTGACCGTCTCCTTGTTAAGAGTACAGCATCATCTCTTCATCAAGAGCTGTTTTATTGTCGTGACAATGGCGATGTAATAATTGAATATTCTTGTATTCATCCTTTCCGCCATGGCTTCTAGGTACAATGTGGTCTACTTCAATTATATCTGATGGGGTAAAGAATTGTCCACACCAGGTACATCTACCTTTTGCTTTTTGAGTAGTTTTGCTACCCTAATTGGCGTGTCGATTGCTTGTCCTTTCCTGGTTGCCCAGTAAGTCCAATTTCCGTCATAAGGTGTTGCGTCAGGGCGTATTAGGGTATGTCTGACAATTGGAGTCCAGTTGTGTTTAAACAGATGTAACCCATCTTTGGTTTGAAACAGCCAATTTTCGTGTCTTTCTTTCCCATTGCTAAGTTTAATTGTTCCATGTCTGAAATAATTACTTAGTTTTTCGTAACTTGCCTTTCCGCATCTTGATACTGTCCATGCCCTTAACATTTGCCAGACTGTTTTGTCTAGCTTATTGAAGGTCTCTGTTGAGACTACCGCTGAATAATAATTTGACCATCCCCGAATAATCAGGTTTAGTTTACTAATCAGGGCTGACTGAGGTGTTGCTTTATGTTGCTTGATTACACCTTTTATCGCTTCTGTGTGGGCTTTGACTGCTTTTTGGCTGGGTTTTATATGGGTTTTGTGACCGATTAATCGGCTTACTTTCCCACCTGTTTTCCCAGATTTATATTTTCCTGCTGGGTATTGCCTGATATTGAATCCTAGAAAATCAAACCCAGGTTCCTCAGTCTTACCGTCATACTCAATAGTTTTGAGTGTATGACAGATTCGAGTCTTTTCAGGTTTTATTTCTAATCCTACAGGTTTTAGCCATTCAGAAATAGCAGTCTTGCACTGTTCAATGATTCCTAGGTCTTTGGATATGACCACAAAATCATCGGCATATCTTATAACGTTCGCATAAGGGCGATTGTCTGTTTTCTTGGGATACAGTTTTTCAATTAACCTAATCATACCCAACAGTGCGATGTTGGCGAGTATTGGACTTATTACCCCTCCTTGGGGTGTCCCTGCTTCTGTATCCTCAAATACACCGTTATCTAGCACGCCAGCTTTGAGCCATTGTTTCAGGTCTCTCTTCAAGCTGCTTGGACAATGAATTTTGGACAATAGGTAATCATGGTTCACGGTAAGAGCATTTTGCTATATCAGCATCAAGAACATAGTATTGTCCTTGATTTATGGCAATATATATTCTACTTATTGCATCTTGTGCTGACCGTCCGGGTCGGAACCCATAGCTCGTGCCCTCAAATCTCGATTCCCATTCAGGTTCGAGAGCCGACTTAACCAAGGCTTGCCTTGCTCTGTCTTGGATTGTGGGTATGCCTATTCCAGCTTTTTTCATCCCTACCAGGTTTTGGAATCCACACCCTTCGCAGTGGTTTTGGTTTGAGATTTCCCTTAATGTTTTTGACAAGTTCTAACCTTTGTCTTGGAGAGATTGCTCTTACTCCATCGATTCCGGCTGTTTTCTTGCCTTGATTATCTTGGGTTACTCGTCGCACTGCTAGGAGCCGGGCATAATATGATTTCACCAATAGACGTTGCCACCTTCTTACCTTTGCATCCTGTCCCGATTTAGCTGCTTGAAATATACTCTTTTGGAGCTTGAAAACTTTCCGTTGAACCTTAGTCCATGGGATTGCCTTCCATGCGTTGTTCGTAGTCTTGATTGGTTTTGGTTTCCCAAACCCTTTCTTTAAACTCGCTATCGCCATTTGTACACCTACTAGGCTCTATTTCTTTACAATCAAACCGTGACCTGTTAGCATATCCCTTCCATTACAGTAGGGCGTTGGCTTTTGGTCACATCTCACATCCTCTAGGACTTGCGGTTACACTTATCCCTACTGATATCTCGACCAGATAATCAGAGTCCAGGAGGACTTAAAACGTTCCGTTTATATGGGCATTCCATCTTTAGATTTGTCCTTTCCACCGGGGTACTTTTAAAGGTCTGTGTAGGTAGTGAATAGAAGCCCCTACTTTTCCCCTTACTCTTTTGAGCGCAGCGTATCAACCTGTTTCGCTACTTAACAATGACGATGGTTCAAGCCGGACATTCGGTTTCCCTAATCATGGATGGTTGGCAGTGGTCTCGGTTCTGGTGTTGGGTTACACCTCGGAGCCTTCCGTTCCCCGCTTCAATCCTGGGGTTGTGATTCCCAAAACTGGGGGTGGCTATCGCCGTTACCCTAATTTCCTGATTTTACTTATCCATTTCTGGGCTTCCTATAAGGAATTTGTATGAGTAAGTTCGTTTTGACCTTGGGTTCCCTGCCTTGTTTTGTATATTTCTATACAAACGTTGGGACATATAAACAGTTATGGGATGGTCAGAGTACGAGTCCCTTATATTTCATCAAGGGGTGAAAATCCCACTAGGAGGTTATTTCAGGCATTGCAGCCTTATTTGATTCCTAAACGTCTCGCACCTATTCTCGCTTCTTATACCGTATTGCCGTAAAATGTTAACCTAATTTGAGATGAAATATTAGGGGTCGAGAATGGAGTCGCCTCCATTCCCTCCCATTCAGAATCGTGCGTGAGACTTTCACCTCACACGGCTCCTAGTCTGATTGTTCCATTGTTAAGGATACAGCTTTAGCGTTGTCTAATGCCGTCTTATCATCGCGGGTGTGGCGATGTAATAGTTGAAGGTTCTTGTATTCATCCTTTCCGCCTAAACTTCGAGGTACAATGTGGTCTACTTCAACTAAATCTGATGGTGCGAAATACTGTCCACACCAAGTACACCTGCCTTTTTGCTTTTTGAGTAGTTTTGCTACCCTGTTTGGTGTTCCAATTGCTTGTCCTTTCCTGGTTGCCAGTAAGTCCAGTTTCCGTCGTATGGTGTTGCGTCAGAGCTTATTAGGGTATGTCTGACAATCGGAGTGTAGCTATGCTTCCATAGGGTAATTCCGTCTTTGGATTTGAATAACCAAGTTTCATGTCTTTCTTTCCCATTACTAAGTTTAACCTTCCCTTGTTGGAAATAGTTTCTTAGCTTTTCATAACTTGCCTTTCCGCATCTTGATACTGTCCATGCCCTTAACATTAGCCAGATTGTTTGGTCTAGCTTATTGAAGGTCTCTGTTGAGACTACTGATGAATAATAATTTGACCATCCCCGAATAATCGGGTTTAGTCTACTTATCAAGGCTGATTGGGGTGCTGTTTTATATTGTTTTATTACACCCTTAATCACTTCAATGTGGGCTTTAACTGCTTTGTTGCTGGGTTTTATGTGAGTTTTGAATCTTAACTTTTTGTGGGGGGTTTTGTTGCATAAGAAGCCTCCTTTTCTTCTTCCCCCATGTTTTCCAGCTTTATATTTGCCGACTGGATATTGCCTAATATTGAATCCCAGAAAATCGAACCCTGGTTCCTCTGCTTTGCCGTTGTACTCAATAGGATTGAGCGTGTGGCATATTCGAGTCTTTTCAGGTTTTATTTCTAATCCTACAGGTTTTAACCATTCGGAAATAGCAATTTTGCACTGTTCAATAATCTCTAGTGATGGAGATATCACTACGAAATCATCGGCGTATCTTATAACAGTAGCTTGTACTACGTTTGCTTTCTTAGGGTACAGTTTTTCTATGAACCTAACCATGCCCAACAGTGCGATGTTGGCGAGTATTGGACTTATTACCCCTCCTTGGGGTGTCCCTGTTTCTGTATCCTCAAATACACCGTTATCTAGCACACCTGCTTTGAGCCATTGTTTCAGGTCTCTCTTTAGGCTGCTTGGACAATGAATTTTGGATAGTAGATAATCATGGTTTATTCGGTCAAAACATTTTGCTATATCTGCATCCAGAATATAATAACCTCCTTTGTTGATACTCTGAAAGATTCTGGATATTGCATCGTGGGTAGACCGACCAGGACGGAACCCATAGCTATTGTTTTCAAATCTTGATTCCCATTCAGGTTCAAGAGCCGAATTGACCAAGGCTTGCCTCGCTCTGTCTTGGATTGTGGGTATTCCCATTCCCGCTTTTTTCATCCCTGCCGGGTTTTGGAATCCACACCCGTCGTAGTGGTTTTGCTTTGAGGTTTCCCTTAATATTCTCCACAAGTTCAAACCTTTGTCTTGGAGAGATTGCTCTCATTCCATCAACTCCAGCCGTTTTCTTGCCTTGATTATCCTGGGTCACTCGCCGCACTGCTAGGAGCCGGGCATAATATGACTTCACCAATAGACGTTGCCACCTTCGTGCCTTTGCGTCCTGTCCCGATTTAGCTGCTTGAAATATCCTCTTTTGGAGCTTGAAAACTTTTCTCTGAACTTTTGCCCATGGAGTTTATTTCCATACAAACGCACGTCTTGATTGGCTTTGATTTCTCAAATCCTTTCTTTAAACTCGCTTTCGTCATAGTAACTCCTACTAGACTCTATTCTTTACAGTCAAACCGTGACCCGTTAGCATATCCCTACTATTACAGTCTGGCGTTGGCTTCTGGTCACATCTCACCCCCTAATAGGCTTACGCTTACACTTTTTACTACTGACTCTCTCGACCAGATTATCAGAGCCTAAAAGGGGTTATAACGTTCCATTTATATGGGCATTCCATCTTTAGACTTGTCCTATCCACCGGGGTACTTAAAAAGGTCTGTGTAGGTGATGTCATGATTACCCTACTTTCCCCTTGTTCTTTTGAACGCAGCGTATCAACCTATTTCGCTGCTTAGTGTTGACGATGGTTCAATTCGGAGCATTCAGATTTCCTTAGTCATGGATGGTTGGCAGTGGTCAGATTTTTGGGAATAGGTTTTCCCTCACGCCTTCCGTTCCCCGCTTCAATCCTGGGGTTGTGATTCCCAAAACTGGGGGTGGCTATCGCCGTTACTCTCTACTCCCTGATTTCTCAGTTTGTTTATGACCTTGAGTTCCCTGCCTTGTTTGTATTTTCCAAACGTCGGGACATATAACAGTTATGAGGATGGTCAGGAGTGCGCTCCTTATATTCAACCAGGGGGTTGAAGTCCTCACCAGGCAGTTATTTCGGGCATTGCAATCCTATTTGATGCCTGAACGTTTCGCACCATGCTCTCATATTAGCGTAATCTGATGTTGACTACTCCAAAAAGGCGATCGCCTCCTCAGTATATATAGGACATTCGCCGGGACTGATACAATCAACAAATAACTCCATTTTCGACATAAAGACTGACCCGAAAATGGTAGCAAAAGAAACATCGGCTGCATCTCTTCCGGTCCCAATGCGGATCAACCCCGTCCGGGGAACTAAACGAGTCGCATCAAACAAATACCAGCGATCGCCTAAATAAGCCTCAAAATAGGCATGAAAATCTGGCGGTTGCAAATCATAAGCATAGCCAGTCACAAACCGCGCCGGAATATTCAAAGACCGACAGAAAGCAATACCTAAATGGGCAAAATCCCGACAAACTCCCGCCCTTTCGGTGGCGGTATCAAAAGCGGAGGTATGGGCGTTGGTACTCCCTGATAAATAAGTGACATTTTCATAAATCCAATTACACATAGCTGTCACCCGCGAATAGTCAGGAACTAAATCACCAAACTCAGTCTGGGCGAACCGCATCAAGCGATCGGACTCGCAATAGCGGCTAGGATATAAATAGGGTAACACATCTAAAGGCAATTTAGCTGGAGGAACTTCGGGAATATCCTGTGGGTGTTCTTCAAAGGGTTTGAATTCCACTGTAGCTTGATAAGATACTTCCAAATTTCCGGGAGGTGAATTAACCCTAATGTATCGGTTTTCTAGTTCTGGGGAAATATATTCATCTATATCGACATCAGGTGCAATGTGTAGGTCTTCTTGGAGGATCTGTTGAAATCGGTTATTGCAAACGGCAATATTGAAAATCAAGGTGCTATCGCTATAAATCTCATAATTTAGCTGACAGCCCAAATTAAATTTCATAGATAATTAATCCCCCTGATTGGTAAGTGGTTGTAACATTAGTTGATAGCGATAAAGGGCGACGGAATGTCCGGCGGCTTGAAAGTAATTAGGATCTTGTGGGGATAGGTAAATTGCTGTAATCTGATCAGCTACTATCCCGTGTTTCTCCTGTCGATAAGCGGTGGTTGTTTCTACCTCATTTAGATATAGGGTAAATTCTCCCTCAAATATCTGCTGGGCGATTTCTGAGGCGATAAATTCTCCTGGTGATGGTGTTTCTGTTCCGCGACTGGTTACCACAGATATCAAGCTACGATCGCCTGGAAATTTAGTAATTTGGCGGTTGGGATTATTGGGGTCAACCTGTACGGATATCACCCCCGATCGCCTAATATAGCCTTAGCAATATTTAACCCATTACCAGAGCGATCGGCTACTATCTCAGGATAGAGTTTTTCCTCTAACTTCAACCGGGGAACCGGAGATAACACGGAGGATATAGGCGCTGATTTCATCTCCCTAAACCGGACTCGAAAACTTATGGGTTGATTGAGATAGCCAAGATTTCCCTGGAAACCAGGAGTTACCAGATCCGGTGCTAGGGGGGCGATCGCTTCCACTAGGGTACTGGTGACATCCCATTGTCCGGCCATCCACTCTGGGTAAACTAAATCTCCCCTCGCCTCACTCAAGGCGGGTTTTCCTTTCCAGTGGGGAAACTCACCTAAGCGATCGCTTAATGAACCCGCCCACGCCGCAGATGGACATAACCACAACAGCAGCCCACCTAAGAACCATAATAAAGCCAAAGTGGCGCGATCGCACCTAATCCGATATACCCCATTAATATTACCCGGATCGGGAATCGATTTATTGCCCAATTTCACCTTCTCAAACTGCCTGATCGCTGAACAGATTTTACAACAGTATAGCCTTATCACCAATGTTAAAGGAAAACGACAAGCAAAGCCTTGGTTAAACACAAGACCCATTGTTGATTGGAGTTGGGAAAATTAATTGATTTAATGCACGGGAAAAAACTATTTTTCGCCGCCATTCCTATTATAACACACTTGGAGATTTTTGACCATGGTTATAATTAACTTTGGTGAAATTAGGTTAGCTTTTTGGCTAGTAGCAACGACCTTGATCAATTCACCCTCGGCGATCGCCTGTTAACAATAGTTGTTGACCATGATTAGCAGTCCACCGGGTAACAATAGTTAACTAACAGTGCTACGATCGCAGTTAGGATAGATGATCGGAACGAGTAAGTTATGACCGCAAATAAAATTGGTATTGCCGTAATCGGGACGGGATTTGGTCAAAAAGTCCACATTCCCGCCTTCAAGGAACACCCCCGCACGGAGATTATAGCAGTTTACCATCGAGACATAGACAAAGCCAAGGCGATCGCATCTGAACATAACATCCCCCACGCCAGCGATCAGGTTAGTCAAATGGTCACTATACCAGAAGTCGGGGCTGTGACCATCGCCACCCCCCCATTCCTACACTTTGAGATGGCGAAAGAAGTCCTCCACGCTGGGAAACATCTGTTATTAGAAAAACCCACCACTCTTAATGTTGAGGAGGCAAAATACCTTTATCAACTGGCTAAAGACAAAAACTGTGTCACCACCATGGATTTTGAATTTCGCTTTGTCCCGCAATGGCTGCAATTAGAAAAACTACTGCGACAGGGATATGTCGGACAACCCAGGCTAGTCAAGATTGATTGGTTAGTGTCCAGTCGCGCCGATGCGTCAAGGGCCTGGAACTGGTATGCTCAGAAACAAAAGGGCGGCGGTGCTTTAGGGGCGATCGGTTCCCACAGTTTCGACTATATACACTGGCTATTTGGTCCGATAAGCCGCCTGTGCGGACAGTTAAGCACAACCATAGCCCAACGCCCTGAGCCGGCTGAAGGAGGCAAACTCAAGGCTGTAGATGCCGATGATACCTGTAATTTAATCTTGGAGTTAGCCGACGGAACCCCCTGTCAGGTATGTTTGAGTTCTTGCACATTCTGGGGACGGGGACACTGGGTAGAAGTCTATGGTAGTGATGGAACATTAATTCTCGGTAGCGACAACCAAAAAGACTATATCCACGGTTTCAAATTGTGGGGAAGTAAAGCCGGGGAAGATTTGGCAGAAATTGCCATTCCCGATAATTTGCAGTTTCCCAAAACTCATGATGATGGTCGCATCTGTGCCTTTTTGCGCGTTGTCGATCGCTGGATGGAAGCTATTTCACGCCATGAGTCCCTATAGTGCCTTCTTTGCGCGAGGGGGTCTATTCTCAATTACTAATGGATCTCACCCATGAATCTAATGTTACAGGGACTTGGGTTGATGTTCCTGATCTGAACAATTTTTTGTAGATTTAGGTGGGGATAGTAGTCCTACATCCTAGGTATCATGCCTAATAGAGGTGAGGGGGTGACTCTAAGTATGACCGTATGGTTATGTTCACCCTTGGGTGATTCATCCTGTTAAGTCAAGTGACAAATTTCTAAGAACAGGCTGTTTTTTTGTTAAGATTAAATTAAAGGTAATTGCGGTGTGGCATTAAGACTTTGGACAAGCCATTTAAAGCCAGTTGCGAGTTAAAAAATAAATACGGATGTTTGGTATTACCCCTCTCAATTAAGGTCTGTGATAGTCAGACTCGTTGTTATAGACTGATCCGTGCTTTGTGCCAGTCTCTTCCCTGAAGTGGGAATAATTATATGACAGTAAAATTTAAGGTAAAACTATGTCCAGATTAAACGGCCGAGTTTTCGACCTAGGAAGTGGGGTATTGCGTCAGATCGGCATTAGCCCTGACATTTCCTTTGAGGATATAACTCGCCTAACTATTCACATTACCAATGCACCGATCGCTTTTATCAGCTTTATCGACCAAACTCATCAGTGGCTGAAGGCTCAAATAGGCTTGTCCGATGATATAAGTATTTATTTAGATTTTTGCGGATATGCGATCGCCTATCATCGTGGTGGAAGTCTCAGTGCCGAGCCCGCAAGTCCTACCTCAGAACCCATTATTATTGAAGATATCAGCACTCACCCCCAACTCGCTAGTCACCCGATAGCCAAAAATGACCAACCTATAAAATCTTATCTGGGTGTTCCAATTACTACCCTAGAGGGCTATCAATTGGGGATGATATCAGTAATGAATTATGATTACTGGGAACCTTCACCTGAGCAGATTATAGCACTAGAATCCCTCAGTCGTCAAGTAGCTAACCAAGTTAATTTACACCGACAATTAATCGACCTGCACGGGAAATTAAGTCATCTGGAAACTATCATCACTGAACGCCGAAAAGTATGGGATATTGTCCGCCAAGAACGGGATTTTGTCAATGGAGTTTTAGATACTATTAGCGCCCTAGTAGTGGTGATTGATCCGCAGGGTCAGATTGTCCGTTTTAATAAAAGTTGTGAACAATTGACGGGATATAAAGCCGGAGATGTTGAGGGCTTATTGATTCAGGATTTAGGATTATCAATTTTTGATCAAGAGTGGGAGGGATTTGATTGGGGTTTAGCAGCCATTGAGTTGGACGAACCGCCCCAATCATCTCATCATGTGCAATCGAATAGTATGAGGATGGGTCATTTTCCTAGACAGTGTGAGAACCAGTGGAAAGGAGCTGATGGAGAAGCCTATTTAGTGTCTTGGTCAAATAGTGCAATTCTGCATCCAGATGGCTCTCTCAAATATATATTAGGCTGTGGGATTGATATTACTAATCGGAAACAGTCGGAAGAAATGTTGCATTTATTGCAGCGGGCGATCGAAGCTAGTCCTAATGGTATTGTGATTTCGGAAAGCAGCAACAATGATCTGCAAATTATTTACTGTAATGCAGGTTTTGAAAAGCTAACTGGGTATACTAAAGAAGAGGTAGTTGGTCAAAACTGTAGGTTTCTCCAAGGCCCAGACACTAATCGAGATTCAATTGCTATTATTAGACGAGCCATCAAGCAAGAAAAAGGATGTAAAGTGAACTTAAAAAATTATCGGAAAGATGGTAGCTGCTTCTGGAATGAACTAGCTATTTCTCCGGTACGAGACCATCAAGGAAAACTCACCCATTTTATTGGTATTCAAACTGATATTACCGAACGGAAGCAGTCGGAAGATGCTTTGCGAGAAAGTGAAGCTCGCTACCGTCTGTTAGCAGATCATGCTACGGACTTAATCTCCCGACATGATGCTGAGGGGATTTATCTTTATGCCTCGCCAGCTTGTCGAGATTTACTAGGTTATGAACCTGAAGAATTAATAGGAATTTCGGCTTATAAATTTTTCCACTCTGATGATATAGAGCGCATCCAGAAATCTCACCAGACCTTATTAAGTGATTCTGATGTGGATACGGTAAGTTATCGAGTTCGGCGTTCTGATGGTAGTTTTATATGGTTTGAAACGACTTCTCACGCTATCCGCAATCATGACAATAATGATATCCAAGAAATCGTATCTATATCTCGTGATATTACTGAACGCAAACAAGCAGAAGAAATCCTGCGGGAGCGATCGCACCTTTCTCTACTAGAAGCCGAAGTTGGGAAAGCCCTAGGACAAGGTGGCACAATACCAACTATTCTGAATCGTTGCGCGAAAGCAATGGATCAATATTTACAGGTCGCCGGGGTATCGATATGGACCATAAACAATCAAACTAATCAACTCGAAAGACAAGCCGGGGCGGGAATTGTTACCCTGAAAGCACCCACACCGCAGCTATTGAACCATGAACTATCCCAAGTGTCTCAACAAATAATACAGGTTTCTCACCAAACCTTAGAAGTCCCACTGGTGGTAGAAGGGCGGTTAATGGGAATGATGGCTATTTGTAGTTCTAATCCATTATCTCCGCAAGTTCAGGATGTGCTAGGTTGGATTGCTAATGCGATCGCTGTGGGAATTGACCGGGTAAAAGCCCGCGAAGAATTGCAAAGCCGTAGGGAAGCCTTACTATTTCGCTTGGCTAGTCAAATCCGCAATTCCCTAGATATTGACACAATTTTGGGAACAGCAGTTCAGGAGATCCGCAGTGTTCTACAAATCGACCAATGCCATTTTTTGTGGTATTTACCCACTCAACCGAACAGACATAATTTTGCCATTACTCACGAATCGCGATCGCCTTCTTTATCAAAGGTTTTAGAAGATTACCCCTCGGATAAAATTGGCTGGTTGGCTAATAAAATCTGTAAGCGGGAAACAGTACAGGTTAATAATTTACAAGATACAACCGTTTTAGATGCAACTACCAGGGGGTTACTGGAGGAGGCGGGAATTGCTTCGGAAATTTTACTACCCCTGGAGACGCGATCGGGACAGCGGGGGGCTGTGGTCTGTAATCAATATAATAATCCTCGCGATTGGATAGATAGTGATGTAGAACTATTGCGAGCCGTAGTAGATCAATTAGCGATCGCCATTGACCAAGCGGAACTTTACGCCCAAACTAGAGCCGCCGCCTTAGCCGCCCAAACTCAAGCCTTCCACCTAAGCGAGGCTCTCCAGGACTTGCAACAAAAAGAGTCACAATTAATTCAAAGTGAAAAAATGTCTAGTTTAGGACAAATGGTGGCGGGGGTAGCCCACGAAATTAATAACCCGGTGAATTTTATTTATGGCAACCTCACCTATGCCCGCGATTATACTAAGGATATGCTGGAATTAGTCGAACTGTATCAAGAACAATATCCTGAACCTCTGGAAGTTATCCAAGAACGCATAGAGGAGATTGACCTAGACTTTTTGGTAGAGGATTTACCGAAAATCCTGTCTTCCATGGAAATGGGAGCCGATCGCATTCGCCAAATTGTTGTATCTCTGCGGAACTTCTCCCGTTTAGATGAGGCGGACATGAAGCCGGTGGATATTCACGAGGGTATTGATAGCACTTTATTGATTCTGCAAAACCGCCTGAAAGCAAAAGGTAGTAGTTCTGGTATTGAAGTGGTTAAAAAATATGGTCAACTTCCTAGGGTGGAATGTTATGCGGGACAGCTTAACCAGGTGTTTATGAATATTCTCAGCAATGCGATCGATGCTTTAGATAACCAAACAGACCCCCGTATAATCACCATTACCACCGAAGTCGTATCCATTAGCTCTGGGTCTAACTTATTTCCCCTTCCCGCTTCTGATGTAATCAAAACCACCTCAGAAGGGATCATCAAACCTCCCGAATCCAAAAGTAAACAGGTGTTGATTCAGGTTCATGACAATGGCTCAGGTATTCCCGATGATTTAAAAAATCGACTGTTTGATCCATTTTTTACCACTAAACCCGTTGGGAAGGGGACCGGACTGGGACTATCAATTAGTTACCGGATTATTGTTGAAAAGCACGGAGGAAGCCTGAAATGTATCTCACAGCCAGGCGAGGGCTGCACTTTTGCCATTCAGATTCCCATTGAACCACCCCCGGAACTCAAGCAAACTCATTAAAGTGGAAAGCCTCTGATTGCTTTGGATGTCTGGTAGATATCAGGGGCTGAAAAAAAATTTCCCAAAACACTTGACAAAACCGGGGTGAGTATTGATATGATAATAAAGCTGAGAGATTATTGGGGCGTCGCCAAGCGGTAAGGCAGCGGGTTTTGGTCCCGCCATTCGGAGGTTCTGAATCCTTCCGCCCCAGTTTAGTATAAACCCTTATCCTAACAGCGATAGCGGGTTATTACTCAACCCGATAACTATGCCTAGTTACTCAAATGTTACTCACAATCTAGTCCTAGCATAGGAAAATAATTCTGTCAATAGGATGATTACTCAGTCAACAAGCACAACTTAATCAATCTGTCAAATACCCATACCACCCCCTAACCAAACACCGATAGGGTAACTCTCTCGTGATACCCGTCAATGGCAAGCCTATCGGTTCGTAACGAACCATTGACTGCTATCACATCGTTCGTTTCCCCAATAGTGCTTGTTTCGGTTAGGGGGAGGATATGGCTCAAAAACAACCCATAGGGGAACCTACTAGGTTATCAATGTACAACGATACCCCTATCAATGTACAACGATATCAGACCGCCTACCTGACTCCCATAGGGAACCAGATTATTGGTGAAATCTTGAGGAGCCTACTCACTACCAACAAAATGCGATCGCATAATCTAAACTATCTCCTACCGGAACCAACCCGATACCCCCAAACAACTTTTCACCTGGTAACTTGTTTCGTCATCTCTCGCTGATACCTACATAATCCTAGGGAATTGATTCCCCATCGAAACCGATACCTACATACCGCTAGACAAGTCTCCAATTTATAGGGGTACTGGGTTCCGCACAGGATGATTACCCCTAATAGACGGGTTAAGGTTTTGGCTTAGGGTGTTTATTGTGGGTAAATTAGAGGCAAGCATTCATATAAACTTCCAGCACTCCTGTTGCAGCACTCCTGTTAACAAAAAATATGCAAGCACCCCCTACAGTTAGAAACCATAGGGGGCCATTTAAGTTATTGGGTTAGGTGTTAGGTGTTAGGGTTTTCTCCAACCATCATCATCAATATCATCTCTGTTAATTGGAAGAGGGGGTGATTGCTTTTTATCTTCTAACTGTTTTTTACAAACTGTTGATGGCATAAAATCATTAACATATCTAATCAAATAATTTAGGCTATTTTGGATACCGTCTAACCTATTCTCAATAATTAGGTTTCCTGTATGCGTAATGAACATACTGATAATAATCGCGACAATAATTAACCCTAATTCAACTATTACCAAGTTCATTTATATTAATTTCCAAAAATGAAGTGTAAACCATTTAATTCTTTCTAGTGGAGAAAATGAAGCGTAAAAATTGCTGTACGGCGGTGATTCAATTATTTGATATTCATTAAGCCATATAATTTCACGTTTAACCATCATATTCTGCTTCACATCATTGTATGTGTAAAATTTTAACCACCCTGCCATTTTCCAGTACACGGGTACACTGTCAGCGTCAAATAATATCCTGATAAATTTACTGCCAGAAATGTCAGGTAATTTTTTAGTACCGTGTAGCTATCATCTTCTATCCTGAAATTAAGTTCATAAACTTTAAACCAATTACTTTCAGATATATCAAGTGCATTAGGCATTATCTGTTAATTTATTGTTGAGTGTTTAGCATATTTTCCAATTTGTCGATTTTTTCTGATAATTCCTGAATTGCCGCAATCACTAATGGTATCAGTTTATCATACATGATTGTTAAGTAATCTATTTTTTTGTCGTCAACTTCAGGACTATCTGTATGGTCATTTTTAACCACTTCAACTGCGTTAGGGTATATATTTTGTACTTCTTGAGCAATTAACCCAAATTGTTCTGTACTTGGATTAAAGCCATGAAATGCTGCAAGTTCATTATACTTAAACCACGTGACTGTCAATGCGTTAATTTCGCTTAACCCTAGAGTTGGTTTTGATAAAAGTGTTTTGAATTTAAGATCAGAGCTACCTTTAACGTAGTCTCCATTATCGTTAATATAAGATACATTTGTGTCTCCTACTCTAAATCTAGTATGTACTCCAGATGATGAAGAAAGAGTTGAGCTCTTTGTAAAATATGTCTGTCCGTTGTATACTTGTATTGAACATCTATCGTTAGGAACAGCTCGCCAATCGCTTTGATGAAAATTAATACCATGATATATAAATACTCTAGGATTATTATCTGCTTCTAATTGCATAGAATAATTCCCTTGATGAGAAAACGCCCAGCTATTTCCTCCAACTCTACTATTTAGTACTAAACTTGCCGAACCAGCAGTAGAGCCTATCCGGCGGATGTCAAACCCCCTCCAAACATTAAAATCAATAAGCATATTTCCATCAGGAAAACTTTCATTAGTTGCAAAAGTTACTGGATTATTTGTTATGTTAAATGTTTTAATTCCTGTTAAAGTTTGATTACCTGTAGTTCTAACTACAGTTGAATCTACATTAATTGTTCTATTAGCTGCTAAAGTTCCTCCTCCGGATCAACCATCACCTGCAGTTAATGTAATATTTGAATGTGTGTGCGTTGTGGGAGTCCTAGCGTCAGATAATCTACTATCATTACCTTGACAGGCTGTGTTTGCTGTAGTGCCATAAGCAACCGCCCATGTTGTGGCAGTACTCCCATTAAAATTATTTCCAGTTAATCCCGTACCATTTGTTAATGTATTAGGAGTATTGGCAGTTATTGTTATATTGGCACTACCATTAAACGAAGTCCCATTAATTGTTCTAGCAGTTTGAAGTGCTGTTGCTGTTCCGGCGTTTCCACTTATTGACCCGGTAATTAATGAATTAAATGTTTTAACTCCTGTCCATGTCTGATTCCCAGTTGTAATTATCCCTGAATTAGTTGCACTAGCTGTAGGTAAAGTAACATTAGTTCCTGTTGATGATGTAACTACAGGACCTGCTGTTGTTCCTGCTGTTACTCCTAAATTAGTTGCTACATTTACTTGTGCGCCTGTCGCAATCCCATCCAGCTTTGTCTTATCAGCGTTCGACATTACACCTGCAACGGTTGTTGTAGCAGCAGGTAATACAGCATTAGTACCGTCAGAACTGTTAACGGTTAACGTATTGCTTGTAGTGCTTGTAGAGAGGTTGGTGGATACGTTTGGGGCGGTGTTTCTAAACTCAGTTCCTACTAAAGTTAAGCCAGTTCCCGCAGAATAGGTTGTATTAGGAGGTGTTACCCAAACACCATCGCCGCGTAAATAGTTAGATGTACTGCCATTTGTATCAATGGCAGCAACATTACCTGAATTTGTTATTTGAGATAAGGTATGTGTATGGCTAGTTGGTGTTCTAGCATTTGATAATCTGACATCGTTACCTTCTGTAACAGTTCCAATAGTTGTTCCAAAATTTTTGTTAAATGCTGTACTTTTGGTAAAAGTAGGCTCTTTACCGTCTAATGTACTTTGAAGTCCTGTAACATTAGCAATAGTATGTGTATGTTCTGATGGAGTAAACGTAGACGGTTTGGACGTTATTTCAGTCCAGCTATGGGAATGAGTAGATGGGGGAAAGTGCCAGGTTTATTAATAATATTATTCCAAATTAACTCAGTTAATTTGACTAAATTAGTATTGGAGTCAATAACTGCTTGTATCCGTTCATTAGTTAAATACAGATTAACTTCACCTTCTGGCAAGTCATCGGTTGATTGCCCAAACTTACTAGAGTAAATGTTGAAATTAGTCATAACTGCCTCTATATTGAGTAATCAAATAAATGGCTAATAACTTAATACTAGCCATTCATTTGATGATTACATATTGATATATTCGATAATTGTAACGCTGATACTAGCGCTAGATTCTGCTATCGCCTGTAACTCAGTTCTACCCCACGTTATTGAGATGGTATCACCTGGCTTAACCGAAAATGCAGCGTCTGACACGCTATCACCTGTAGGGTCAAATATTAGATGTACATTGGTATTTGACCGATTCTTCTACAAACACCGTTCTACCGTTACTGGTAGCATTGATAGGCACAACTTCCGTGATAGTGTTAGCAGTCAAACTTATCGCTGTAGTTGTCGGTGTTCCCTGTATTTTACTGCTAATGTTTAGAGTGTCTAAATTGACAATAAAACTGTAAACTGAGAAACTCATAATAAACTCCTAAATCAAAGTACAATTTACCAATTTATTGTTTGTTCTAATCCAACAATATTGGTTACGCTATCCTCAGTTATAGCATAGATAGAAGCTGTTGATTTTAGTTCATCATCCCACCCAGCGTTAGGAGGTAAATATAGGCATTGATAAGGTACACAGTTACTGATATCACCGTGACAAAACCATACCCCTACAGAACCTACGTTTTGTAAGTGCAACCTATACCGATTAATATTTGAGGGTCTAACTAATGTGGGGGTATTGCCTATTGTCACCCCAAAATTTTCGGGTTGTGTCAATGTAGGGGTTTGAGGAACTGTATCGAGTTGATATTCAGCCATGCCCAAAATATTAATAGAATCATTGTTATGTAACTGAGTTAAACACCTAGCTTTAACTATTGAGTTGCTATCAATTGCTAAACCTTCGTTTTGATTAGTGATTAATTCAATTAA
Organism: Arthrospira sp. PCC 9108; assembly: GCA_016745315.1. Lineage (GTDB taxonomy): Bacteria > Cyanobacteriota > Cyanobacteriia > Cyanobacteriales > Microcoleaceae > Limnospira > Limnospira platensis. Next base: position 5,134,387 of record CP066886.1, on the reverse strand, counting down.
CAGGTTTTCGGTGTGAATGCCTCCATAATATGGCAATTTGACAATCCCTAAATTTAACCCGTTTTCTGTTGCCATATTCCCATAAAATATCTGTAAATCTACCGCTCCCTGCAACACTTCCTGTTTTTTTTCCACCGTTGGTAATAGCTATCTTCCGGGTAAATTGTGGGGATTTGTGATTGTGCAATACTGGGAGTGTAACATCTAGCGTTTAACGATGATATATAGCTGTAAATACCGATATCATATTTATATCTTTCTGTCATTAATGATTCTAAAATAGTCCCGTTAAATAACTCTATGGCGTTACTCCAGTTAGCAGCGTTGATATTAGCCGTGATATTTTTAATACCTCTCATGATTTTAACCACCTATTAATAAATTATTTGTTAGTATAATATTACTACTTTAATGTGATTATTTAAATGGTTAGAAACACAATTAACCCATGGGACCCAGGTCCTACTAGGGAGCCACCAAAGAGAGATGAACCAAAGGGAGGTAAAAAACCGCGTGGGTTTGGTAGGAGACCTGGTTTTGGGGGTGGCAGAAGCGGCGGCGGTGGTGCTGGTAACAGTTTTGGCGGTCCTAATAGCGGTGACGAGGTAGATGATGATAAAGGAAGGCAACCACCAAAACCGGGGAACGAAATGCCAGACCCTCGTGATTATCCTGTTAAAAATAATAATAAATGGCATTTAATGATTTTTGCTCAAATAGTAAATAGTAGACTTAGCAGTGGAACATCTAGTATTAATAGGCATTGGTGGAGAAGGCAAGAAGCAACAACGTCAAATTTTAGACTTAATAAGATTGGATTAGATGTCTTTATAGAGTGGGAAGAATCATGGCATGATTCAGAGTACAATTACGAAGAGCCGATAATTGTACATAATGATTATATTAAACATCGTAAGTTATACCCGTTAAAACCTTACTATATGAATTCAGGTTGTGAAAGAGTTTCATTATATGGAAGTGGCTTTAATAGTTTTTATAACTCTGAATATAACGCTTCATGTCGTGATCCAAATAGGCTTATGATTAGTCCATTATTTGGGTCTATCTTTTACCGTTTAACTCCAGCCACAACCTGGACAGACGTAACAACTGTTTGGACTAAAGACCCGGAAGCAATGTTAGAATATATACATTTATGGGAAGTTCCATATATTGATAGAGGTCATCAATCATACTACGAATATGAGTCTGACGTATTGTGGGACGCCTATCGAGGTAGGTCGTATGAAAATACACGCTGGTATCCAGTATTTCCTACGAGTACTAGATTAAACTATACTTCTTTAGACGGTCCACGAATTTGGGAGAACACCCGTAATTATAGCTATAAACTATGGATTCTGTCTGAAGATAAAGATTATTTGCCGCCAGAAAACAACGTTCGTCAAATCACAATACCAGACATGAATGAAGAATGCTGTGGAATGATTAGAAGGATTTACGAGTTCCTAGACCCTGAATCCTTTCCGGCTGAAATGCCTACAAAAATAACAGTAGATGCCGATAATCCTGATAATGGAATTAAAGAAATTAAAACATTGCCAGAGTGGTTAATGTACAGATTTGACATCGATGATGAGAGGTGGGGGAATTTGAGGTAAAGGTAGAAATTAATGATATCAATCTTCTATCAGAAGAACAAGAAGAAGTAACAATAAAATTGCCTAATATTGCAGAATCTATAGCTGAAATTTTCGGGCTGGTTATGGAAATTGCCATCTCTCATCAGGTTACACAAAACGCTGTGTTAACCTGCTTACATGAAGCAGGTTTGGCTCACGCAGCAGCCTTTAAAGCTGGTAGGGAAGTCTCGGAAATATTAGACTATTTAGGCTTTAAAACTGAGGAAAAATACGAGAAACTAAAAACAGCTTTCACTCCAGAGGCTGATAATTTTGAGGAACTACTAGAACCTAACGAAAGTAAAGTTAAAATCACTAATCAAAAGAACGCGAAAGAAACACTAGAGACAGCCTTAAATCAAATAAAGGAAATATTCTCAATAGTTAGAGCGCAAGGTACTTTACAAGTTAATGGTAATGACCCATCAAAAGACATATTAGCCGATTTAACGCGGTTATATGATTCAATGAAAAAACAGGATGAGATTAGAGAACAGGAAACCAATAAAGTCAAAGAATTGCTCAAAAAAGACTTTCCTGATATCAAGATAGAAACCGAGTTAATAGACGGCGATAATCCACTAAGGGAGACTCTGTAATGGTAGCCAGAAGTGCAAGAATGCTAAGAACAACCCGTGGCTTATCCAGTCGTCAAACTAGGTCAGCAATTGGACGGAATGGAGTTAGACAGGTTAATTTTTCTCGACGAACATCAACCGAGGAAATGGGATGGTTTGGGAAGCTGTGGACAAAAGTCACAGGAAAAGTAGTTCAGTGGGGTAAATCATTTGCGGGTTGGTTATGGGAGGGACTTACTAAGTTCTTTTCTAGCTTTAGCTTTGAAAAAGTAGCGACATTTATTACCTCTAATTGGGACAGCTTTTGGAATTTCAACTGGAATATATCAGATGAACAGATAGACAAAAATATGATGAATATTGCTAATCAATTTATTAGTACTACCGCCGGTTTTTTGGGTAATATGGCAGGTAAATTAGTTTGTGGAGTATTGCCTACCATTGGTATTGCATTTATCAACAAAGCTGCTGCTATGCACATTGCCTTAAGCAAGGGACCTGAAATGCTTAGGGAAGTATCATCAGCTTTTGGTTCATACGTTAGGCAATCATTTAATATGGCTATGAAAGCTATAGCATGGCAACTGTTTAAACATGGTAGACGGGTTGTTAAAATGTTTTTAGCCGCAAGCCATTCAGCGCTTGCGAAACGTATCGTTTCGATGGTTCCCGGTGGTAAAGACAGGATGAAAAAGTGGGGTGACGAAAAAGGTGAAGAATGGAGTTTTGGGAAACAGAGAAGGGACGCTAGAGAAAAATTACCAGAAGAATATGACGGCAAGTTAAGCACTATATGGAACCAAGATAGTTCAGAGGAATTTTGGGATGAATTCTCAGATAATTGTAAAGAAGCGATTATTTTAGTCGCTCAAGGCTTAGATGAATATATCGCGTTACAACGCATTGAGGAAAATAGACAGCAACAGTTAGTTAGCGCGGTTATAGAAAACGGCAGCGAACGTTTTAGATTAGTATCAAGTTTGCGTAATTTACAGGAAAATGTAACCAACGCATTAGCTCAAACTGAGATATTAGGAAATAGAGATATTGGTCAATTTGTAGGGTCGGGTGATATCTCTGAAGTTCCGAATAGCAGTAATTTAAAAATTCAGTTAACCTTCATTTTGTACAATTACGAAAAACCTCCATATTGGACTAAGGAAAGACGGTCAAAACTACAAAAAACTCAAATAGAACTCCCATCAGTAGAAAGACACGAAATAACCTGGGATAAATTACAAAGGATATTTACTCAACCTAGTAAATCGGCATTTACCAAAGGCAATATCAAAGTAACCTGTAATATGCGAAATGGTAGGAAATTTTCATTTTTTGTGAATGAAAGCTCTAAATCTGACGCTGAAAGAATTTGTAAGGATTTAGTACAATTAACAAGTTCCTCAATTGTTTATCCTTTGATATTTGAGGAACGTAAAGGTTTTGGCGGTAGGGAAAATGCGAAAAGAATCAAAGAGAGCAAAATGTATATCAGTGAAGTGAAAATACTTAACTGGGAATTAATTGATAAATTTGAACAAGCCAAAATCGATATGGGAGAGAATAGTGTTTTGGCAACGTACAAAGACCCTAGGAAGTCTAAAGTAAAAATTCCTTTACATTTTGAGAAGAAACCTAAGTGGGTAGATGACGCAATCAGAACAGCTACTAGAACGTCGTTAGAAATGAAAACTGGGAGTCAGCCACCAACTACAGCTTAATGTAGTTTTCATTGAATAGAAGCTACATATATGTAGCATCTGATATATCAAATAGTTAACAGACAAATTCAGTTAATGATGCTAGGCTCTATGTATTAACTGATTAAAGGTGATGATTATGGCTAGTCCAGTAACTCTTAATGTTGTACTCTCGAACACCAATTGCTAGAAGTTATCGAGCAAGTTCAACGTGCACAGATAAACGCAACTAGAAACCCTAATGGTGTAACGGTAGTTACAGCTTATACCCGCAACATGGCAACTGGAGCTGTGACAGTATCCCTAACAATCCCTACTGATGATGTTTGGGATGCTACTGATGGCTCTATCGATGTACAAGCCATCGCTGTTTTTGTTGACTAGGGTTCATTAACTAGGTAGACATTAACACTATTGTTGTCTACCTATCTAAAGTTTTGTTTGATAATTAATGAGGTTAAATTATGCCATTAAATGATGCTTACGATAAATATAAAGCAAATTTTGTTGCTAAACTAGCGGAACCGAAAGGCACTTGTATCGGCAGGAGTTTGATGGTTGAGGCTCCAGTAGACAAGACATCAAAGTATGTTATCCCAATGCCTATGTTGCTGCTTTATACGCTATCCGATAACGCCGTAACACAGGAACCCGTCCTGGTGCGAGACTTAACTATCTGGAGACCTCCCGTTAGTGGAACTACATCAACTAATGCTAATAGGCGTAATATCATACCAGGGGCTAGAGTTAGGTCATGGAAACGTATAGAGTACACAAAGATTTTTGTAGAAGCTCCTGCCTCTATGGGTGGAGTATGGAGAACATATCGCACATCAGGAACTAACGCGGGTGATAGGAAGCTAAGATTTATTGGTTTAAAAGTTCCTCAAATTTTCTCGATTAATTCTTTGCTATGTGTTTTGCTCATTACTGGAGCAAAAAACCCGCGAGTATTAGAACCTATAACTCAATGTTTCGTATTCCGGCTGAATCTGAAATTACCCTCGATAACCTAGGAGAACTAACCACAGGTAAAACTGAAGCACCTAATCAAGTACAAGGAAACCTTAGCGCTTTACCTGAGAAAACAGGCAACAAACCATAATAACTATCTTGTTGCTAATTATATACCCGTTAAATCACAAAATAGGATTAACGAGTTTTTTGTATTGGTTATTATTTGTACATTCTATATATACTTAATGTAATACTTGATATTTTTATAAATAAGTGTAAATTGTATAATTTATGTTTATTTTTAATAAATTAATTAGATAAGATAATTTTAATTAAATACAGTGAATTCAAAGAGCAAGGTAACTATACAGTTACAGAATCAATTGAAGGTAGCGTAACTGTAGAAAATGTAACTAATGTCAATACTAATAAAGTATTGACTCCTACAGAATACCAAGAGACGTTGAGTCGGTTTAATCAGTTTACTAAGTTTCTGGAGTTGGTTAATACTTACCTTCCTTACCCCAAAACTTCATTAATTCAATCATTGACCAACAAACTCCAAACGTCGGAGATTATCAACTCAAATACCTTTTATCTGACATATTCAGAGATTGCCACACTTAAACGAGTCACCAACGCAATCCTGACGCTATTAAAAGCAGGTGGAGTAAAGCTACCTCGTAAGGTTACGGGAGCCATACAGGATGATATTAATGCACTAGAAGACCATCTATTGGGCTCTGAGAGTGATTTAGAGGATGAAGATAATGAAGTCAACCCATTTTCTAGTTGGTTAGATTAAGGCTAGTCCAAAATAAAACCACCCATATATTATCTGTTTTCAGGACTGAAAATACAGTCCTGAAAATGAATAATACCCAGGTGACAGTCAACAAGCATCAGGAAATTATAGCATGATACCACGTCATTGGTCGGAGGTTAGGCTTAACCTACGAAACATCGCGTTAACCCCCTTGATGTATATCGGTCATTCCCTTTATATCAAAGTTCCAATTTCCAGTGGAAAGTCAGGAATAACGTGGCCATCAACTTTAGTTAAGTTTGATAAGGATTTTATCGCTTATTTTTTAGGTAAAATCATTAAAAAATTAATACCATTAAACCCCGAAAAACTTGAGGAATTAATGGAGGATGCACTTGAGTATTACAGAGAAGAATACAGCATCTATGCGGCGGAAAATGGCTTAGACAAAGAAATTGATAACCCTAGCGGAAGTTTCGGAGTGCACCCAAAAGATGAGAAATAAATACAATGCTAGAGGACAAAAAATAGACAGCTATTATTTTTCAAGTGCATTTGAATGTAGGGTTTATCACCTTCTACGAAAACATGATAATCAATTAATTGTTCACCCTAAAATGACATTAATTGAACATGCAAAACCTTGGAAAAAATATCACCTGGATTCCAGATTTTTAGAGTCCGTTCTTTAATCGTTACATCGAAGTTAAGGGAGTATTAACTGATTCATTTAAGCTAAAAATGCAGTTATTGCAGTACCTTAATCCTGGTTTAGTCAATCAGTGTTGGTTTGTTATAAGGGGGACATCCTACCGATGGCAAGGCATCTCATTTATCAATATCGACGAGTTTAAGGGGCTTTGGAAAAACTTAGAGATTCCAAGGGTAAACAATGAATAAACTGCACTACAAGGGGTTATTTTCCATTGACGGTGAGTTAATAAACACCACCTATAACCCACACCTATTTGAGTCAGAAACCACTCAAATAGCCTACCGGATACTAACCCCTATAAAGGAACATAAAACCCAGGAAATCCTTGATTTAGCTTATTCCTATATGGGTTGTTATAGCCCTAGGGGGGACTACAGAGGTCACGCTACAGCAAGGTTGACAAATGAAGGCACCCTACGAGTATCAATTGTTGGTAACCCTCAATTTTGGGAGGTATGCAAAAAAATTTCAAACGTCATAATCAATCATCAAAGGATAATTAATCATGAGTATCGGATATTACGGCAAAAACAGGACGATAAATTTAGTTATTGCAGTGCAGTTAAGCCCGGTGAAACGGCAACCTTTCTAATTGTTGATTATGTATAATTCCGAATTAAGTCACCTCATTTATGGATATTCGGGAAAGGTGTATCAGGGGATTTTTCTAACTTCAATGATAGGGATTGGAGTTATTCCAAAGGTGATAAATAATTAATTGCTGTACGGTTTTGTATTGAAAAATACGAGACTGAATATAACGGCAAAAAACGAGAATACACCCCTACATCTCCAGAACTCGCATTGCTTAAAATAGTCGAAAGTGACTCAATGCTTACAGACGGTTCTGTGATGTTTACAGCAACAATAAATCTAAGTCAATCATCAGTCAGACCTTCTGACAGGATATTAGAGGGAAATATCGGAGACGATAATTTAAACTCTGATATTTCTAATATCTTAGAAATTGAATGTATTAATCCATTCCAATCAATCTTTCGCTACTTACTCAATCGGAGATATTGACGCTTTCATTGAATCCAAAACTAAAAATAAAGCAGGATTTAATGGAAAGGCAAAATACAAAACCTTCGAGGAAAGGTTAACAGAAGGGGCTAAGGTTTTGGATTGTGACCCTAGCTTTGAGAGTCTTTATAACAAGGTTAAACAACTTGATTCTAATGTATTAATTGCATTAATTGAATTACTGCGATTAATGTAGTCACAAATAAATCCCCTAAATATTTAGGGGGAATAACCACCATACCATGTCAACAAGTCAAGAGCGATAAGAGGTTACTACCATGTCTGAGGACTATATTGATTATAGACTAATTAGAAGTCAGATGTCATCTGAACTAGAAGAAATAATCACAGAAGGCAACCTGGGTGAGCAATTAGAGTCTGTTTTACGGGCTGTCTGTGTTCTACCATATCCTGATATTCAGTTTCCAATTATCGCCTCGTTTATAGCGTCTCCAGTAACCCTTATGAGTACAGCTGGCATCCTGTTCCTTTGGGGGTCTAGCGGTACTGGAAAGTCACAGATAGCTACCGTAGCATCTGAACTATACAAGACAACCTCGGTGCTTGCTAATAGCACTTTCGCTTCACTGAGAAACAAGATACAACATGAACGATTTTATGACCCCCCTTCAATGTGAATTTGAGAAAAATTTTATATTGGTATGGGAAGATATCACCCCTAGCTTATTAATTGAAAATGAGAATATGTTATCGCTTTTCAAGGTGTTAAACCGCAAAAATAGCCGAATAACCATCAGTAGTCAGACACCGGGAACTAACATGATTTTTAATGCTTTCGCTTTAAAGGTGATTAATTCAATACATCCATTGTGGACATTTTGGGAGTTAAACGAACTCAAAAGACGGATGTTTCCTATATGTATAATCACCATTACCACCGAAGTCGTATCCATTAGCTCTGGGTCTAACTTATTTCCCCTTCCCGCTTCTGATGTAATCAAAACCACCTCAGAAGGGATCATCAAACCTCCCGAATCCAAAAGTAAACAGGTGTTGATTCAGGTTCATGACAATGGCTCAGGTATTCCCGATGATTTAAAAAATCGACTGTTTGATCCATTTTTTACCACTAAACCCGTTGGGAAGGGGACCGGACTGGGACTATCAATTAGTTACCGGATTATTGTTGAAAAGCACGGAGGAAGCCTGAAATGTATCTCACAGCCAGTGAGGGCTGCACTTTTGCCATTCAGATTCCCATTGAACCACCCCCTGAACTCAAGCAAACTCATTAAAGTGGAAAGCCTCTGATTGCTTTGGATGTCTGGTAGATATCAGGGGCTGAAAAAAAATTTCCCAAAACACTTGACAAAACCGGGGGTGAGTATTGATATGATAATAAAGCTGAGAGATTATTGGGGCGTCGCCAAGCGGTAAGGCAGCGGGTTTTGGTCCCGCCATTCGGAGGTTCAGATCCTTCCGCCCCAGTTTAGTATAAACCCTTATCCTAACAGCGATAGCGGGTTATTACTCAACCCGATAACTATGCCTAGTTACTCAAATGTTACTCACAATCTAGTCCTAGCATAGGAAAATAATTCTGTCAATAGGATGATTACTCAGTCAACAAGCACAACTTAATCAATCTGTCAAATACCCACAACACCCCCTAACCAAACACCGATAGGGTAACTCTCTCGTGATACCCGTCAATGGCAAGCCTATCGGTTCGTAACGAACCATTGACTGCTATCACATCGTTCGTTTCCCCAATAGTGCTTGTTTCGGTTAGGGGGAGGATATGGCTCAAAAACAACCCATAGGGGAACCTACTAGGTTATCAATGTACAACGATACCCCCTATCAATGTACAACGATATCAGACCGCCTACCTGACTCCCATAGGGAACCAGATTATTGGTGAAATCTTGAGGAGCCTACTTACTACCAACAAAATGCGATCGCATAATCTAAACTATCTCCTACCGGAACCAACCCGATACCCCCCAAACAACTTTTCACCTGGTAACTTGTTTCGTCATCTCTCGCTGATACCTACATAATCCTAGGGAATTGATTCCCCCATCGAAACCGATACCTCCATACCGCTAGACAAGTCTCCAATTTATAGGGGTACTGGGTTCCGCACAGGATGATTACCCCTAATAGACGGGTTAAGGTTTTGGCTTAGGGTGTTTATTGTGGGTAAATTAGAGGCAAGCATTCATATAAACTTCCAGCACTCCTGTTGCAGCACTCCTGTTAACAAAAAAATATGCAAGCACCCCCTACAGTTAGAAACCATAGGGGCCATTTAAGTTATTGGGTTAGGTGTTAGGTGTTAGGGTTTTCTCCAACCATCATCATCAATATCATCTCTGTTAATTGGAAGAGGGGGTGATTGCTTTTATCTTCTAACTGTTTTTTACAAACTGTTGATGGCATAAAATCATTAACATATCTAATCAAATAATTTAGGCTATTTTGGATACCGTCTAACCTATTCTCAATAATTAGGTTTCCTGTATGCGTAATGAACATACTGATAATAATCGCGACAATAATTAACCCTAATTCAACTATTACCAAGTTCATTTATATTAATTTCCAAAAAATGAAGTGTAAACCATTTAATTCTTTCTAGTGGAGAAAATGAAGCGTAAAAATTGCTGTACGGCGGTGATTCAATTATTTGATATTCATTAAGCCATATAATTTCACGTTTAACCATCATATTCTGCTTCACATCATTGTATGTGTAAAATTTTAACCACCCTGCCATTTTCCAGTACACGGGTACACTGTCAGCGTCAAATAATATCCTGATAAATTTACTGCCAGAAATGTCAGGTAATTTTTATTGTACCGTGTAGCTATCATCTTCTATCCTGAAATTAAGTTCATAAACTTTAAACCAATTACTTCAGATATATCAAGTGCATTAGGCATTATCTGTTAATTTATTGTTGAGTGTTTAGCATATTTTCCAATTTGTCGATTTTTTTCTGATAATTCCTGAATTGCCGCAATCACTAATGGTATCAGTTTATCATACATGATTGTTAAGTAATCTATTTTTTTGTCGTCAACTTCAGGACTATCTGTATGGTCATTTTTAACCACTTCAACTGCGTTAGGGTATATATTTTGTACTTCTTGAGCAATTAACCCAAATTGTTCTGTACTTGGATTAAAGCCATGAAATGCTGCAAGTTCATTATACTTAAACCACGTGACTGTCAATGCGTTAATTTCGCTTAACCCTAGAGTTGGTTTTGATAAAAGTGTTTTGAATTTAAGATCAGAGCTACCTTTAACGTAGTCTCCATTATCGTTAATATAAGATACATTTGTGTCTCCTACTCTAAATCTAGTATGTACTCCAGATGATGAAGAAAGAGTTGAGCTCTTTGTAAAATATGTCTGTCCGTTGTATACTTGTATTGAACATCTATCGTTAGGAACAGCTCGCCAATCGCTTTGATGAAAATTAATACCATGATATATAAATACTCTAGGATTATTATCTGCTTCTAATTGCATAGAATAATTCCCTTGATGAGAAAAACGCCCAGCTATTTCCTCCAACTCTACTATTTAGTACTAAACTTGCCGAACCAGCAGTAGAGCCTATCCGGCGGATGTCAAACCCCCCTCCAAACATTAAAATCAATAAGCATATTTCCATCAGGAAAACTTTCATTAGTTGCAAAAGTTACTGGATTATTTGTTATGTTAAATGTTTTAATTCCTGTTAAAGTTTGATTACCTGTAGTTCTAACTACAGTTGAATCTACATTAATTGTTCTATTAGCTGCTAAAGTTCCTCCTCCGGATCAACCATCACCTGCAGTTAATGTAATATTTGAAGTGTGTGCGTTGTGGGAGTCCTAGCGTCAGATAATCTACTATCATTACCTTGACAGGCTGTGTTTGCTGTAGTGCCATAAGCAACCGCCCATGTTGTGGCAGTACTCCCATTAAAATTATTTCCAGTTAATCCCGTACCATTTGTTAATGTATTAGGAGTATTGGCAGTTATTGTTATATTGGCACTACCATTAAACGAAGTCCCATTAATTGTTCTAGCAGTTTGAAGTGCTGTTGCTGTTCCGGCGTTTCCACTTATTGACCCGGTAATTAATGAATTAAATGTTTTAACTCCTGTCCATGTCTGATTCCCAGTTGTAATTATCCCTGAATTAGTTGCACTAGCTGTAGGTAAAGTAACATTAGTTCCTGTTGATGATGTAACTACAGGACCTGCTGTTGTTCCTGCTGTTACTCCTAAATTAGTTGCTACATTTACTTGTGCGCCTGCCGCAATCCCATCCAGCTTTGTCTTATCAGCGTTCGACATTACACCTGCAACGGTTGTTGTAGCAGCAGGTAATACAGCATTAGTACCGTCAGAACTGTTAACGGTTAACGTATTGCTTGTAGTGCTTGTAGAGAGGTTGGTGGATACGTTTGGGGCGGTGTTTCTAAACTCAGTTCCTACTAAAGTTAAGCCAGTTCCCGCAGAATAGGTTGTATTAGGAGGTGTTACCCAAACACCATCGCCGCGTAAATAGTTAGATGTACTGCCATTTGTATCAATGGCAGCAACATTACCTGAATTTGTTATTTGAGATAAGGTATGTGTATGGCTAGTTGGTGTTCTAGCATTTGATAATCTGACATCGTTACCTTCTGTAACAGTTCCAATAGTTGTTCCAAAATTTTTGTTAAATGCTGTACTTTTGGTAAAAGTAGGCTCTTTACCGTCTAATGTACTTTGAAGTCCTGTAACATTAGCAATAGTATGTGTATGTTCTGATGGAGTAAACGTAGACGGTTTGGACGTTATTTCAGTCCAGCTATGGGAATGAGTAGATGGGGGAAAGTGCCAGGTTTATTAATAATATTATTCCAAATTAACTCAGTTAATTTGACTAAATTAGTATTGGAGTCAATAACTGCTTGTATCCGTTCATTAGTTAAATACAGATTAACTTCACCTTCTGGCAAGTCATCGGTTGATTGCCCAAACTTACTAGAGTAAATGTTGAAATTAGTCATAACTGCCTCTATATTGAGTAATCAAATAAATGGCTAATAACTTAATACTAGCCATTCATTTGATGATTACATATTGATATATTCGATAATTGTAACGCTGATACTAGCGCTAGATTCTGCTATCGCCTGTAACTCAGTTCTACCCCACGTTATTGAGATGGTATCACCTGGCTTAACCGAAAATGCAGCGTCTGACACGCTATCACCTGTAGGGTCAAATATTAGATGTACATTGGTATTTGACCGATTCTTTACAAACACCGTTCTACCGTTACTGGTAGCATTGATAGGCACAACTTCCGTGATAGTGTTAGCAGTCAAACTTATCGCTGTAGTTGTCGGTGTTCCCCTGTATTTTACTGCTAATGTTTAGAGTGTCTAAATTGACAATAAAACTGTAAACTGAGAAACTCATAATAAACTCCTAAATCAAAGTACAATTTACCAATTTATTGTTTGTTCTAATCCAACAATATTGGTTACGCTATCCTCAGTTATAGCATAGATAGAAGCTGTTGATTTTAGTTCATCATCCCACCCAGCGTTAGGGAGGTAAATATAGGCATTGATAAGGTACACAGTTACTGATATCACCGTGACAAAACCATACCCCTACAGAACCTACGTTTTGTAAGTGCAACCTATACCGATTAATATTTGAGGGTCTAACTAATGTGGGGGTATTGCCTATTGTCACCCCAAAATTTTCGGGTTGTGTCAATGTAGGGGGTTTGAGGAACTGTATCGAGTTGATATTCAGCCATGCCAAAATATTAATAGAATCATTGTTATGTAACTGAGTTAAACACCTAGCTTTAACTATTGAGTTGCTATCAATTGCTAAACCTTCGTTTTGATTAGTGATTAATTCAATTAACAGGTTTTCGGTGTGAATGCCTCCATAATATGGCAATTTGACAATCCCTAAATTTAACCCGTTTTCTGTTGCCATATTCCCATAAAATATCTGTAAATCTACCGCTCCCTGCAACACTTCCTGTTTTTTTCCACCGTTGGTAATAGCTATCTTCCGGGTAAATTGTGGGGATTTGTGATTGTGCAATACTGGGAGTGTAACATCTAGCGTTTAACGATGATATATAGCTGTAAATACCGATATCATATTTATATCTTTCTGTCATTAATGATTCTAAAATAGTCCCGTTAAATAACTCTATGGCGTTACTCCAGTTAGCAGCGTTGATATTAGCCGTGATATTTTAATACCTCTCATGATTTTAACCACCTATTAATAAATTATTTGTTAGTATAATATTACTACTTTAATGTGATTATTTAAATGGTTAGAAACACAATTAACCCATGGGACCCAGTCCTACTAGGGAGCCACCAAAGAGAGATGAACCAAAAGGAGGTAAAACCGCGTGGGTTTGGTAGGAGACCTGGTTTTGGGGGTGCCAGAAGCGGCGGCGGTGGTGCTGGTAACAGTTTTGGCGGTCCTAATAGCGGTGACGAGGTAGATGATGATAAAGGAAGGCAACCACCAAAACCGGGGAACGAAATGCCAGACCCTCGTGATTATCCTGTTAAAAATAATAATAAATGGCATTTAATGATTTTTGCTCAAATAGTAAATAGTAGACTTAGCAGTGGAACATCTAGTATTAATAGGCATTGGTGGAGAAGGCAAGAAGCAACAACGTCAAATTTTAGACTTAATAAGATTGGATTAGATGTCTTTATAGAGTGGGAAGAATCATGGCATGATTCAGAGTACAATTACGAAGAGCCGATAATTGTACATAATGATTATATTAAACATCGTAAGTTATACCCGTTAAAACCTTACTATATGAATTCAGGTTGTGAAAGAGTTTCATTATATGGAAGTGGCTTTAATAGTTTTTATAACTCTGAATATAACGCTTCATGTCGTGATCCAAATAGGCTTATGATTAGTCCATTATTTGGGTCTATCTTTTACCGTTTAACTCCAGCCACAACCTGGACAGACGTAACAACTGTTTGGACTAAAGACCCGGAAGCAATGTTAGAATATATACATTTATGGGAAGTTCCATATATTGATAGAGGTCATCAATCATACTACGAATATGAGTCTGACGTATTGTGGGACGCCTATCGAGGTAGGTCGTATGAAAATACACGCTGGTATCCAGTATTTCCTACGAGTACTAGATTAAACTATACTTCTTTAGACGGTCCACGAATTTGGGAGAACACCCGTAATTATAGCTATAAACTATGGATTCTGTCTGAAGATAAAGATTATTTGCCGCCAGAAAACAACGTTCGTCAAATCACAATACCAGACATGAATGAAGAATGCTGTGGAATGATTAGAAGGATTTACGAGTTCCTAGACCCTGAATCCTTTCCGGCTGAAATGCCTACAAAAATAACAGTAGATGCCGATAATCCTGATAATGGAATTAAAGAAATTAAAACATTGCCAGAGTGGTTAATGTACAGATTTGACATCGATGATGAGAGGTGGGGGGAATTTGAGGTAAAGGTAGAAATTAATGATATCAATCTTCTATCAGAAGAACAAGAAGAAGTAACAATAAAATTGCCTAATATTGCAGAATCTATAGCTGAAATTTTCGGGCTGGTTATGGAAATTGCCATCTCTCATCAGGTTACACAAAACGCTGTGTTAACCTGCTTACATGAAGCAGGTTTGGCTCACGCAGCAGCCTTTAAAGCTGGTAGGGAAGTCTCGGAAATATTAGACTATTTAGGCTTTAAAACTGAGGAAAAATACGAGAAACTAAAAACAGCTTTCACTCCAGAGGCTGATAATTTTGAGGAACTACTAGAACCTAACGAAAGTAAAGTTAAAATCACTAATCAAAAGAACGCGAAAGAAACACTAGAGACAGCCTTAAATCAAATAAAGGAAATATTCTCAATAGTTAGAGCGCAAGGTACTTTACAAGTTAATGGTAATGACCCATCAAAAGACATATTAGCCGATTTAACGCGGTTATATGATTCAATGAAAAAACAGGATGAGATTAGAGAACAGGAAACCAATAAAGTCAAAGAATTGCTCAAAAAAGACTTTCCTGATATCAAGATAGAAACCGAGTTAATAGACGGCGATAATCCACTAAGGGAGACTCTGTAATGGTAGCCAGAAGTGCAAGAATGCTAAGAACAACCCGTGGCTTATCCAGTCGTCAAACTAGGTCAGCAATTGGACGGAATGGAGTTAGACAGGTTAATTTTTCTCGACGAACATCAACCGAGGAAATGGGATGGTTTGGGAAGCTGTGGACAAAAGTCACAGGAAAAGTAGTTCAGTGGGGTAAATCATTTGCGGGTTGGTTATGGGAGGGACTTACTAAGTTCTTTTCTAGCTTTAGCTTTGAAAAAGTAGCGACATTTATTACCTCTAATTGGGACAGCTTTTGGAATTTCAACTGGAATATATCAGATGAACAGATAGACAAAAATATGATGAATATTGCTAATCAATTTATTAGTACTACCGCCGGTTTTTTGGGTAATATGGCAGGTAAATTAGTTTGTGGAGTATTGCCTACCATTGGTATTGCATTTATCAACAAAGCTGCTGCTATGCACATTGCCTTAAGCAAGGGACCTGAAATGCTTAGGGAAGTATCATCAGCTTTTGGTTCATACGTTAGGCAATCATTTAATATGGCTATGAAAGCTATAGCATGGCAACTGTTTAAACATGGTAGACGGGTTGTTAAAATGTTTTTAGCCGCAAGCCATTCAGCGCTTGCGAAACGTATCGTTTCGATGGTTCCCGGTGGTAAAGACAGGATGAAAAAGTGGGGTGACGAAAAAGGTGAAGAATGGAGTTTTGGGAAACAGAGAAGGGACGCTAGAGAAAAATTACCAGAAGAATATGACGGCAAGTTAAGCACTATATGGAACCAAGATAGTTCAGAGGAATTTTGGGATGAATTCTCAGATAATTGTAAAGAAGCGATTATTTTAGTCGCTCAAGGCTTAGATGAATATATCGCGTTACAACGCATTGAGGAAAATAGACAGCAACAGTTAGTTAGCGCGGTTATAGAAAACGGCAGCGAACGTTTTAGATTAGTATCAAGTTTGCGTAATTTACAGGAAAATGTAACCAACGCATTAGCTCAAACTGAGATATTAGGAAATAGAGATATTGGTCAATTTGTAGGGTCGGGTGATATCTCTGAAGTTCCGAATAGCAGTAATTTAAAAATTCAGTTAACCTTCATTTTGTACAATTACGAAAAACCTCCATATTGGACTAAGGAAAGACGGTCAAAACTACAAAAAACTCAAATAGAACTCCCATCAGTAGAAAGACACGAAATAACCTGGGATAAATTACAAAGGATATTTACTCAACCTAGTAAATCGGCATTTACCAAAGGCAATATCAAAGTAACCTGTAATATGCGAAATGGTAGGAAATTTTCATTTTTTGTGAATGAAAGCTCTAAATCTGACGCTGAAAGAATTTGTAAGGATTTAGTACAATTAACAAGTTCCTCAATTGTTTATCCTTTGATATTTGAGGAACGTAAAGGTTTTGGCGGTAGGGAAAATGCGAAAAGAATCAAAGAGAGCAAAATGTATATCAGTGAAGTGAAAATACTTAACTGGGAATTAATTGATAAATTTGAACAAGCCAAAATCGATATGGGAGAGAATAGTGTTTTGGCAACGTACAAAGACCCTAGGAAGTCTAAAGTAAAAATTCCTTTACATTTTGAGAAGAAACCTAAGTGGGTAGATGACGCAATCAGAACAGCTACTAGAACGTCGTTAGAAATGAAAACTGGGAGTCAGCCACCAACTACAGCTTAATGTAGTTTTCATTGAATAGAAGCTACATATATGTAGCATCTGATATATCAAATAGTTAACAGACAAATTCAGTTAATGATGCTAGGCTCTATGTATTAACTGATTAAAGGTGATGATTATGGCTAGTCCAGTAACTCTTAATGGTGCTACTCTCGAACACCAATTGCTAGAAGTTATCGAGCAAGTTCAACGTGCACAGATAAACGCAACTAGAAACCCTAATGGTGTAACGGTAGTTACAGCTTATACCCGCAACATGGCAACTGGAGCTGTGACAGTATCCCTAACAATCCCTACTGATGATGTTTGGGATGCTACTGATGGCTCTATCGATGTACAAGCCATCGCTGTTTTTGTTGACTAGGGTTCATTAACTAGGTAGACATTAACACTATTGTTGTCTACCTATCTAAAGTTTTGTTTGATAATTAATGAGGTTAAATTATGCCATTAAATGATGCTTACGATAAATATAAAGCAAATTTTGTTGCTAAACTAGCGGAACCGAAAGGCACTTGTATCGGCAGGAGTTTGATGGTTGAGGCTCCAGTAGACAAGACATCAAAGTATGTTATCCCAATGCCTATGTTGCTGCTTTATACGCTATCCGATAACGCCGTAACACAGGAACCCGTCCTGGTGCGAGACTTAACTATCTGGAGACCTCCCGTTAGTGGAACTACATCAACTAATGCTAATAGGCGTAATATCATACCAGGGGCTAGAGTTAGGTCATGGAAACGTATAGAGTACACAAAGATTTTTGTAGAAGCTCCTGCCTCTATGGGTGGAGTATGGAGAACATATCGCACATCAGGAACTAACGCGGGTGATAGGAAGCTAAGATTTATTGGTTTAAAAGTTCCTCAAATTTTCTCGATTAATTCTTTGCTATATGTTTTTGCTCATTACTGGAGCAAAAAACCCGCGAGTATTAGAACCTATAACTCAATGTTTCGTATTCCGGCTGAATCTGAAATTACCCTCGATAACCTAGGAGAACTAACCACAGGTAAAACTGAAGCACCTAATCAAGTACAAGGAAACCTTAGCGCTTTACCTGAGAAAACAGGCAACAAACCATAATAACTATCTTGTTGCTAATTATATACCCGTTAAATCACAAAATAGGATTAACGAGTTTTTTGTATTGGTTATTATTTGTACATTCTATATATACTTAATGTAATACTTGATATTTTTATAAATAAGTGTAAATTGTATAATTTATGTTTATTTTTAATAAATTAATTAGATAAGATAATTTTAATTAAATACAGTGAATTCAAAAGAGCAAGGTAACTATACAGTTACAGAATCAATTGAAGGTAGCGTAACTGTAGAAAATGTAACTAATGTCAATACTAATAAAGTATTGACTCCTACAGAATACCAAGAGACGTTGAGTCGGTTTAATCAGTTTACTAAGTTTCTGGAGTTGGTTAATACTTACCTTCCTTACCCCAAAACTTCATTAATTCAATCATTGACCAACAAACTCCAAACGTCGGAGATTATCAACTCAAATACCTTTTATCTGACATATTCAGAGATTGCCACACTTAAACGAGTCACCAACGCAATCCTGACGCTATTAAAAGCAGGTGGAGTAAAGCTACCTCGTAAGGTTACGGGAGCCATACAGGATGATATTAATGCACTAGAAGACCATCTATTGGGCTCTGAGAGTGATTTAGAGGATGAAGATAATGAAGTCAACCCATTTTCTAGTTGGTTAGATTAAGGCTAGTCCAAAATAAAACCACCCATATATTATCTGTTTTCAGGACTGAAAATACAGTCCTGAAAATGAATAATACCCAGGTGGCAGTCAACAAGCATCAGGAAATTATAGCATGATACCACGTCATTGGTCCGAGTTAGGCTTAACCTACGAAACATCGCGTTAACCCCCTTGATGTATATCGGTCATTTCCCTATATATCAAAGTTCCAATTTCCAGTGGAAAGTCAGGAATAAACGTGGCATCAACTTTAGTTAAGTTTGATAAGGATTTTATCGCTTATTTTTAGGTAAAATCATTAAAAAATTAATACCATTAAACCCGAAAAACTTGAGGAATTAATGGAGGAGCACTTGAGTATTACAGAGAAGAATACAGCATCTATGCGGCGGAAAATGGCTTAGACAAAGAAATTGATAACCCTAGCGGAAGTTTCGGAGTGCACCCAAAAGATGAGAAATAAATACAATGCTAGAGGACAAAAAATAGACAGCTATTATTTTTCAAGTGCATTTGAATGTAGGTTTATCACCTTCTACAAAACATGATAATCAATTAATTGTTCACCCTAAAATGACATTAATTGAACATGCAAAACCTTGGAAAAATATCACCTGGATTCCAGATTTTAGAGTCCGTTCTTTAATCGTTACATCGAAGTTAAGGGAGTATTAACTGATTCATTTAAGCTAAAAATGCAGTTATTGCAGTACCTTAATCCTGGTTTAGTCAATCAGTGTTGGTTTGTTATAAGGGGACATCCTACCGATGGCAAGGCATCTCATTTATCAATATCGACGAGTTTAAGGGGCTTTGGAAAAACTTAGAGATTCCAAGGGTAAACAATGAATAAACTGCACTACAAGGGTTATTTTCCATTGACGGTGAGTTAATAAACACCACCTATAACCCACACCTATTTGAGTCAGAAACCACTCAAATAGCCTACCGGATACTAACCCCTATAAAGGAACATAAAACCCAGGAAATCCTTGATTTAGCTTATTCCTATATGGGTTGTTATAGCCCTAGGGGGGACTACAGAGGTCACGCTACAGCAAGGTTGACAAATGAAGGCAGCCTACGAGTATCAATTGTTGGTAACCCTCAATTTTGGGAGGTATGCAAAAAAATTTCAAACGTCATAATCAATCATCAAAGGATAATTAATCATGAGTATCGGATATTACGGCAAAAAACAGGACGATAAATTTAGTTATTGCAGTGCAGTTAAGCCCGGTGAAACGGCAACCTTTCTAATTGTTGATTATGCATAATTCCGAATTAAGTCACCTCATTTATGGATATTCGGGAAAGGTGTATCAGGGGATTTTTCTAACTTCAATGATAGGGATTGGAGTTATTCCAAAGGTGATAAATAATTAATTGCTGTACGGTTTTGTATTGAAAAATACGAGACTGAATATAACGGCAAAAAACGAGAATACACCCCTACATCTCCAGAACTCGCATTGCTTAAAATAGTCGAAAGTGACTCAATGCTTACAGACGGTTCTGTGATGTTTACAGCAACAATAAATCTAAGTCAATCATCAGTCAGACCTTCTGACAGGATATTAGAGGGAAATATCGGAGACGATAATTTAAACTCTGATATTTCTAATATCTTAGAAATTGAATGTATTAATCCATTCAATCAATCTTTCGCTACTTACTCAATCGGAGATATTGACGCTTTCATTGAATCCAAAACTAAAAATAAAGCAGGATTTAATGGAAAGGCAAAATACAAAACTTCGAGGAAAGGTTAACAGAAGGGGCTAAGGTTTTGGATTGTGACCCTAGCTTTGAGAGTCTTTATAACAAGGTTAAACAACTTGATTCTAATGTATTAATTGCATTAATTGAATTACTGCGATTAATGTAGTCACAAATAAATCCCCCTAAATATTTAGGGGGAATAACCACCATACCATGTCAACAAGTCAAGAGCGATAAGAGGTTACTACCATGTCTGAGGACTATATTGATTATAGACTAATTAGAAGTCAGATGTCATCTGAACTAGAAGAAATAATCACAGAAGGCAACCTGGGTGAGCAATTAGAGTCTGTTTTACGGGCTGTCTGTGTTCTACCATATCCTGATATTCAGTTTCCAATTATCGCCTCGTTTATAGCGTCTCCAGTAACCCTTATGAGTACAGCTGGCATCCTGTTCCTTTGGGGGTCTAGCGGTACTGGAAAGTCACAGATAGCTACCGTAGCATCTGAACTATACAAGACAACCTCGGTGCTTGCTAATAGCACTTTCGCTTCACTGAGAAACAAGATACAACATGAACGATTTTATGACCCCCTTCAATGTGAATTTGAGAAAAATTTTATATTGGTATGGGAAGATATCACCCCTAGCTTATTAATTGAAAATGAGAATATGTTATCGCTTTTCAAGGTGTTAAACCGCAAAAATAGCCGAATAACCATCAGTAGTCAGACACCGGGAACTAACATGATTTTTAATGCTTTCGCTTTAAAGGTGATTAATTCAATACATCCATTGTGGACATTTTGGGAGTTAAACGAACTCAAAAGACGGATGTTTCCTATATGGTTTAAAAAACGAGAGACTATGACATCAGAGGAATATAGAGGGAATCATTTTGAATTAAACGAATTAAGCGATATTGAGGATATAACGCTAGACAAGCTATCATCTCAATTAGAGATTTTCTGGCGAAATCTCGATAACTGCAATCAATACAGTAAAGCTAAGAAACTGTTACAGAAACATAAAAAAGATATCACCAATTGTAGGTTGTCATTAGAGATTATCGCGACACATTCATTAATATATGAATCACCTTTGATAGAGTCAATTAAACAATTTAATGATTACTGGGAGTTAATAAATGAAAAGGTTTTGACAATATCATCGGGTACTGAACAATTTTTAGACAGCTTTATAAGCCAAAGTATTGAGGCAAAAATGAAACAAAACAACCAGGCAATTAACGCGGGATGTCCTGAGTTAACCGAGGTTGTAACTGATATCGACCCGAAAGCGTTAAAAGAAGCCATTGAGAGAGCTAAAACAGATGGATATCTTGATAGTCGCGTTAATGTTTCAGAGTTGACTAATCTAATGAAAAGCAGGGGCTATTCAATGATTAATCAAAACGGCAAAAACGTTTGGAAACAAATTATTTAAGGAGGGAATTAAAATGACTCAAAATAACATTGACGCTATTACTCAAACAAGGTTTAAAACGTTTAAACAAATGGTAGACACCACGATTTACAATGCTACCAAACAAGACGCTAAGGATACTTTGATAACAATAATGAATGATTGTCAAACCGAGTATTCCCTGGCAGTCGCAAAGGAACAATTACTCCTAAAACAGCTTAATTATATTAAGCATTTACTAACCAAAATCGAATAATTTAAACCCTTCCGAAATGACGTTAAACTATCACAAATTAACCACTATCAAAGGATAAATCCATGTCAATCAAATTAAGTACACCCGGATTAAACGTAGTAGAATATAGCTACATGAGTAATCGATTAAATCCTAACGTTGTAGGATTACTTGACTTAGTAGAACTTGCTATCACATCTGAACAATTCGACGAAATTGTCGAATTTATTCAAATCCACAGGCATTTTTTAAACACGGAAATCGAGTTACTCAAAGGTATTGAAGCCTTGCTTGATGCAAAAATTACAGAACACAACAATAATCAAAATCACCCCGATAATGATGATCACAAGTTCAATTAATCAATAGGAAATAAAGCCATGAATGAGTTTGAACAAGAAAAAATGATGGTTATTGCAGAAATGGCTAGGGAGATTTTTGTCAGATTAGCTGGCAATAATTTAACAGCAACTCGTGAGGATAGAATCACGATAGCAGAAATTGCTCATAATTACGCTATTGACTTTCTGGCAGTACACGAGAAATGGGTAGAATCTCAGTATCCAATTATTACTCGATTCGATTCAGACGTAATATCACCTGAATGTAACCTTAATGGTTATAACAGCGATATCCTACTGGGAGGTGATTTTCATGCCTAAGCTACTCCCAGTAGTCACACTAACAGGGTCTTACAAAGGGTTTCTGGTAGGTCATGGTAATATCTGTATCGAAGTAGGTTCTTTAGAATGGTTTAAATACCTAGAAACCCATAAATCTTTTTCAGTAGAGGTTAATGGTAAACGATTTACAGCTTGCAAAAAACTCTCAATTAATGGTTTTACCTACTGGAACCTCAAAGGGTGGGATGGTAGCGTCAATCATCACATCTACATAGGGAAATCTGACCAACTCATTGTAGACAAGCTAACAGACGTAGCGTTAGCTATGATTACTAAGTGCAGAATGAGTAACAGCTAAACCCTAAACCCTAACACCTAACACCTAACAGCTAACCCTAACTCAATAACAACCTTAACCCTTATCGTGTCCTATCATGATAGGGGTTGTTTGTATTTTTTGCCAGTAGTCTATTGCCAGTAGTCTATTGGAAGTTTATATGAACCCACCCCTAGTTTACCCACAATAAACACCCTAAGCCAAAACCTTAACCCGTCTATTAGGGGTAATCATCCTGTGCGGAACTCAGTACCCCTATAAATTGGAGACTTGTCTAGCGGTATGTAGGTATCGGTTTCGATGGGGAATCAATTCTCTAGGATTATGTAGGTATCAGCGAGAGATGACGAAACAAGTTACCAGTTGAAAAGTTGTTTGGGGGTATCGCTTCAGTATGTCATAGCCAGGTTAGTCGTGATTATGCGATCGCATTTTGTTGGTAGTGAGTAGGCTCCTCAATATTTCACCAATAATCTG
Organism: Arthrospira sp. PCC 9108; assembly: GCA_016745315.1. GTDB lineage: Bacteria > Cyanobacteriota > Cyanobacteriia > Cyanobacteriales > Microcoleaceae > Limnospira > Limnospira platensis. The sequence goes on along the minus strand of CP066886.1, from coordinate 5,110,605 downwards.
ACTCCCATAGGGAACCAGGTAGGCGGTCTGATATCTTTGTACATTGATAGGAGTATCGTTGTACATTGATAACCTAGTGGGTTCCCCCTACGGCTATCGTGTTGACTTGGAAGCATATCCCCCCCCTAACCGAAACAAACACTCTTAGGGGTGCGACCGATGTGATAGCAGTCAATGGTTCGTAACGAACCGATAGGCTTGCCATTGACTGCTATCACGAGAGAGTTACCTTATCGGTGTTTGGTTAGGGGGGTGGTATGGGTATTTGACAGATTGATTAAGTTGTGCTTATTGACTGAGTAATCAACCTATTGACAGAATTATTTTCCTGTGCTAGGACTAGATTGTGAGTAATATCTGAGTAACTCAATAGGATATAGGGGTTGAGTAATAACCCGCTATCGCTGTTAGGATAAGGGTTTATACTAAACTGGGGCGGAAGGATTCGAATCGCCTATATAGCCTACAACCCCTATTCTACCGTTACTTAGGTGTTACTCAAAGCCATAACAGGATCCATCAATTTGTAGCCATAAAATAACCCCTAGGGTTTAATCTAGGGGTGTTAATTTATGAAAGGTTGACGATTAGATTAATCTATCTGATAGATAACTCTGAGAAATAATTTAGCTTCTGGAGCATCAATATCAACCCCTAACGCTGTTAACCGTTCTATGGCTACGTTCAATGGTATAGGTAACTTAGAAACCCCTTTGAGAACTTCTAAGGTAGCGTCAATGCCTTCTGTCTTGTACTTACCTTCATTAACGATTGTGCTATGACCCATAAGTCTAGCTCGTAACTCGATAGGTAGTCCATACTTTTCACCTAACAGGTTGTACAGCCTACGAAAAGCATATTTCTGAGTTACCGGGCATTTCATAGATTGAAGTCTGTTACTAAACGCAGCTTCAAAGCCTGTAACTATGGTTTTAGGTTTACTGCCTTTTTTAGGGCTATATTCTGGTAACAACGGTTGTTTCAATTTCAGGAACTCAAACATTTCAAGGCTGGGAATTGGAGCTACAATCCTTCCCCCTGTTTTTATACTCACTTTCCGACCTTCTGAGTCAGTAAAGTAAGTGTAATCTCCTAATACCAAGTAATTGTCTTGATTATCAGGGTCTGATAGTGCTTTGATGATTACGCCATCTTCAGTTACAAATGGCTTAGTTAGATTAACAGAAGCGGCTATTTCAGTTGGTCTCAGTCCATACATTACTGTCATACCCGTTACCCATAACCAGCTATGTCGGGATGATTGATGTTGGTGATTTTTAATAGTATAGGCTTCTTGTTGGGTTTTAAACCACCAATCTTTAAACACATCAACAGCTATCCGTTGTTTCTTTTTGAATTGCGTTTGTTTGGCGTTAATAGGCTCAAGCTGTTTAAGCAAGTGTTCTTTGTTAGGTGATTTCTTAGCTATGGTTTTTAAGATGTAGTAACGTTCCCTGAAGGTTTGGGAGCCTATTAATTGTTCTCCATTCTGCAAGGGAGTGTATAACATAGCCTTGAAACTCTCCCAGCTAGGATATTCATCCCAGTTAGGGAAGTCCTCAAAAAATACTCCCTTGCTTTGATGGTAAGACGCTAAGTCGCTTACGATATCGCGAGAACGTTTCCTTCCTGTGTTGCGGTTGTAACCCGCAAAATACTCATCCTCTAGTTGTTGGAATATTTCCCGATAGGTTATCAGATTATCCTCAATCTGGTTCTTTCCTGAGATAGTCGCATCGTACCAGTTCCAAAATTCACTAGCGCTAGTAATGGTTCCCAAGGCTTCTGATACCAGTTTAGCTTTCCTAACGCCGTCTATCACCCCTTGAGGTGTACATTCAAGGTTAGCCGTTTTGGGTAGTCGTTTTCCGGTTGGTGGCTGTTTAAACTGCAATAGTAGGTTGTACCTAGTCCCGGTCTTTTGTAACTTGAGTGTCACTCCTTTGGGACATTCCCCTTTAAAGTCTTGATAGGCTTTCAGGAATCTACTATAGCCATCGTCATAATTACCCTTTCCCCCTACAGTAGGGGTATTGATATCGTTACTCATTTTTTACTCACTTGTTACTCTGTTATGGCTTTGAGTAACACCTAAGTAACGGTAGAATAGGGGTTGTAGGCTATATAGGCGATTCGAATCCTTCCGCCCCAGTTTAGTATAATTAGTTCTGAGGTGCGAGACGTTCAGGCATGAAATAGGGTTGCAATACCCGAAATAACTGCCTGATGGGGATTTCAGCCCCTTGAATGAATACAAGAGGCTCGCCTCTGACCATCCCCATAACTGCTTATATGTCCCAACGATTTGTATCAATAAGATACCAAATCAAGGCAGGAAACCCAAGGTCAATATACTCTGTAACAATTCGTAACCATCCTTAACATAACGAGAAATTACGAAACAGAGTTGAGGGTAACGGCGATAGCCACCCCCAGTTTTGGGAATCACAAACCCAGGACTGAAGCGGGGAACGGAAGGCTCCGAGGTGTAACCCAACACCAGAAACGAGACCACTGCCAACCATCCATGATTAGGGAAACCGAATGTCCGGCTTGAACCATCGTAAGAATTAAGTAGCGAAAGAGGTTGACACGCTGCGCTCAAAAGAGCAAGGGGAAAAGTAGGATAATCTTAGCACTACCTACACAGACCTTTAAAGTACCCCGGTGGATAGGACAAATCTAAAGATGGAATGCCCATATAAACGGAACGTTTTAAGTCCTCCTAGACTCTGATTATCTGGTCGAGATATCAGTAGGGATAAGTGTAACCGCAAGTCTTTGAGGATGCGAGATGTGACCAGAAGCCAACGCCCAACTGTAATGGTAGGGATATGCTAACGGGTCACGGTTTGATTGTAAAGAAATAGAGTCAAGTAGGTGTACAAATGGCGATAGCGAGTTTAAAGAAAGGATTTGGGAAATCAAAACCAATCAAGACTACGAACAACGCATGGAAGGCAATCCCATGGACTAAGGTTCAACGGAAAGTTTTCAAGCTCCAAAAGAGTATATTTCAAGCAGCTAAATCGGGACAAGATGCAAAAGCCAGAAGGTGGCAACGTCTATTGGTGAAATCATACTATGCTCGGCTCTTAGCAGTGCGACTGTAGGGGCGGGTTCCACGGTCAGCCATGCTTCCCAACAGTCAGCTTAATAAACCCGCCCCCCCAAGCGGGTCAAGGCAAGAAAACAGCCGGAGTTGATGGAGTAAGAGCAATCTCTTCAAGACAAAGGTTTGAGCTTGTTAAGAACATTAAGGGAAACCTCAAAGCAAAACCACTGCGACGGGTTTGGATTCCAAAACCTGGTAGGGATGAAAAAAGCTGGAATAGGAATACCCACAATCCAAGATAGAGCAAGGCAAGCCTTGGTTAAATCGGCTCTCGAACCTGAATGGGAATCGAGATTTGAAGGCACAAGCTATGGGTTCCGTCCAGGACGGTCAGCCCATGACGCAATTAGCAGAATTTATACTGCCATAAATCAAGGACAGTACTATGTTCTTGACGCGGATATAGCAAAATGCTCTTACCGTGAACCATGAATACCTACTGTCCAAAATTCATTGTCCAAGCCGCCTAAAAAGAGACCTGAAACAATGGCTCAAAGCGGGAGTGCTAGATAACGGTGTATTCGAGAATACAGAAGCAGGGACACCTCAAGGAGGGGTAATAAGTCCAATACTCGCCAACATCGCACTGTTGGGTATGATTAGGTTAATTGAAAAACTGTATCCTAGGAAATCAGACAATCGCCCTTTTGCGAGAGTCATAAGATACGCTGATGATTTCGTGGTCATCTCAAAAGACTTAGAAATCATTGAACAGTGCCAAACTGCTATTTCCAAATGGCTAAAGCCTATTGGATTAGAGATTAAACCTGAAAAAACTCGAATCTGCCACACGCTCAATCACATTGAGTATAACGGCAAAGCAGAGGAACCCGGATTTGATTTCTTAGGTTTCAATATTAGGCAATATCCTGTAGGAAAATATAAAACTGGGAAAACTCCACATGGAAAACCATTAGGACACAAAACTCACATAAAACCCAGCCATAAAGCAGTTAAAGCCCATACAGAAGTGATTAAAGGTGTAATCAAACAACATAAGACAGCACCCCAATCAACCCTGATTAGTAGACTAAACCCAATCATAAGAGGATGGGCAAACTATTATTCAGCGGTAGTCTCAAAAGAGACCTTCACTAAGCTAGACAAAATAATCTGGCAAATGTTACGGGCATGGACAGCATCAAGATGCGGAAAGGCAAGTTACGAAAAGCTAAGTAATTATTTCAGACATGGAACAATTAAACTTAGCAATGGGAAAGAAAGACACGAAAATTGGCTATTCCAAACCAAAGATGGGATACATCTATTCAAACACAACTGGACTCCAATTGTCAGACACACCCTAATACGCCCCGACGCAACACTTTATGACGGAAATTGGACTTACTGGGCAACCAGGAAAGGACAAGCAATCGACACGCCAATTAGGGTAGCAAAACTACTCAAAAAACCAAAAGGTAGATGTACCTGGTGTGGGCAATTCTTTACCCCATCAGATTTAATTGAAGTAGACCACATTGTACCTAGAAGCCATGGCGGAAAGGATGAATACAAAAATCTTCAACTATTACATCGCCATTGTCACGATGATAAAACAGCTCTTGATGAAGAGATAATGCTGTACTCTTAACAAGGAGACGGTCAAACTAGGAGCCGTATGAGGTGAAAGTCTCATGTACGGTTCTGCTGCTGAATGGGAGGGGTAGACCGTGAGGTCTATCTCGACCCCTAATACCATATCCTAGCCTGGGATTAATCTTAGCAATTCCGAGAGTAGGGGCAATTCATCAATTGTCCCTACCTCGCTGGTTTCACTAAGAGCGCTATGGCAGAGTTAAAATATCCACTCCCTGGTCGGTTACAGCGATCGTGTGTTCAAATTGAGCAGACAGCTTACCATCTGTGGTAATCGCTGTCCAACCATCATCGAGTACCTCTGCTTCCCAGGTTCCCTCATTAATCATCGGTTCAATCGTAAAAACCATTCCTGAGCGCAGTTTTTTACCCTTTCCACGGGTCCCATAATGGGGAATTTGCGGTGCTGTATGGAAGACGGTATTAACCCCGTGACCGACAAAATCCCGCACTACAGAAAACCCATAACTTTCCGCGTATTCTTGAATAGCAGCCCCAATATCCCCTATGCGGCTACCTGGTTTCACCGTCTCAATAGCCCGCCGCAGACATTCCTCGGTGACTTCAACCAATTTTTTAGCTGTGGGGGAAGGATTACCGACAAAAAAGGTTTTTGAGGTGTCGCCGTGGTAGCCATCAACTATAGGGGTGACATCAATATTGATGATATCTCCATCTTGAAGAATCTGCTTGGCGCTGGGGATACCGTGACAGATAACTTCGTTAACACTGGTACAAATAGACTTAGGGAACCCATTATAACCTAGGGGAGCGCTACGGGCACCATGAGCTTGAGTCCAGCGTTCGGCTTCATCGTTGAGTTCTAGGGTACTGACTCCTGGTTTGACCATGGGTTCTAGGTAGTTCAGTAATTGCGCGGCTAACTTTCCGGCTTGGCGCATCTTTTCAATTTCTCGGCTCGATAGCAGTACGATTGTTTCGGTTCGCATTTGTATAATTAGCTAGTTGATACCCTAATTAGTAGGCTTTTTCTGTACTTAACTTATCATAGTTGATGGTTCTGGGGGAGGCGCTCAGGTGCTATCTGCTGAAAATGATATTAACATAGATCAACAGTGGCATGATACTCAGCGATGGAGGCAACATGACTAATCGACGGAACCAAATAGATCAAGAAAGCAGAACTTGGGGCATGATCGCACACCTCAGCTCTTTTGTGGGTTATGTCATACCTGTTGCTAATATCGTTGGACCTTTGGTGATTTGGCTACTCAAAAAGGATGAGATGCCATTTGTTGAAGATCAAGCTAAAGAAGCGTTGAATTTTCAAATCAGCATCTTGATATATCTGTGTGTATCGATTGTATTGATTTTGTTTTTAACAAAATGTGGCGGAATTCCCCTTCCTCGCTTGCAGGGAGGGGATGAATAGCAACCAATAAACAAACTGAGCGATAGCGAATCCTCGGATGATCAACTACAATGTTATCAGCAACAGCAAATAACGATAATGTATAAGGCGTACAAGTATCGCATCTACCCAACCGACGACCAAAAAGCGTCTCTCGCCAAGGCGTTTGGATGCTGTCGTTGGTATTGGAATTTGGCACTCAACCTATGCCAAGAAACATATCTCAAGACAGGCAAAGGATTATCTCGTGGATATATCCAGGGTCTGTTGCCAGGGTTAAAAAAGGAATACCCTTGGCTAACGGATGCCTATTCCCAGTCTTTGCAAGTTGTTGCTCTCAATCTTTCCACTGCCTACAAAAACTTCTTTGAGAAGCGGGCGCAATTGCCCCGTTTCAAGTCAAAGCATGGTCGGCAGTCATTAAGTTATCCCGCCAACGTTAAGTTTGAGGGAGACTATATCAAACTACCTGGGAAGATTGGGCTAGTCTACTGCCATCGTCATCGAGAATTTGAAGGGACAATCAAAACTGTGACGGTCTCCCAAAATTCTGATGGACAATACTATGCTTAGGTATTGGTGGATGATGGGAAAGAAACTCCGAGTCAGTCTACCGAAGGTAAAGCGGTTGGCATTGACGTTGGATTGACTCATTTCGCCATTACCAGTGATGGGTTAAAGTATGATAATCCCCGTCATGGCGACAAACATCACCGTAACCTTAAACGCCAACAACAAAAACTATCCCGCAAGCAAAAGGGTAGTCAGAATAGAACTAAAGCCCAACAAAAAGTAGCTAAGGTTCATGGCAAGACTGCCCGTTGCCGTGAGGACTTTCTACACAAACTATCCCGCCAGATAGTCAACGAAAACCAAGTTATTGCTGTAGAGAATCTGAATGTAAAAGGGATGGTACGAAACCACAAACTAGCCAAGGCAATTAGTGATGTAGGCTGGGGAATGTTTACCACAATGCTTAAATATAAAGCGGAGTGGGAAGGAAAAACCTATATTGAGGTTGACCGTTTCTTTGCATCCTCTAAAACCTGTCACGTTTGCCTCAACCGAGTAGATAGTTTGTCGTTAGATATTCGTCAATGGCAATGTCAACATTGTGGGACTTGCCATGATCGAGATGTCAACGCGGCACAAAATATCAGAAATGAAGCCTTGCGGATATTGTCGTTGGGAACCAGCGATACTGCCTGGGTCGGGAGTGTAAGACAACCTGGCAAAACATCGGTTTTGTTAGATGCAGTTCCCGTTGAATTAGGAAGCCCCATCCTCTAGGGCGGCAGGGTGGGGTAGTTCACTTGGGATTCCTCTGCTATTTGCGGTGTTGTTGTTTGATTTAATTTTTACTATTGTGGCGGCCAGCAAAGCTAATGAGGGTATCAGATATCGCTATCCTTTGACTTTAAGATTTATTAAATGATTCACTAATGGCTTGATTTGTTATGCGAATATGGCAAGCTGATTTTTATCGCCGTCCTCTTGAGGATGAGAGGGGACAGCCTTTGTGGGAACTGTTAGTCTGTGATCAATTAGGCGATCGCCTATTGGTGGCGACTTGTCCTCAGTCGGAGGCTAACTCGACTTGGTTACTTAACCAGTTAAAAGAGATGTTTGTGACTGATCAACCTGATATTATTCAGGTGTTTCGACCTGCTTGTTTGAGTCTCTTTGAGGTGGTGGGTAAACAGTTGGGGGTGACTGTCCAGGCGACTCGTCGGACGCTGGGTTTAAAAAAATTGCTGGCTGAGATGATGTTAATTTATCCCCAAATGACGGGTTATACTGGCCAGAATTATGATCCTTTGGCTATTGATAAATTACCCCCTTTACCTCTACCGGAAAATCTCTGGGGCGATCGCTGGCGGTTTGCGACTCTTCCAGCGGGAGACCTTCAGGAGGTCTTTGGCGATCGCCCTATTCCTATTTTGGATATGCCATCAATTTTACTACCCCTGAATTTGGGTCTGGCTTCTACTGTTGCTATTTCTGGGGTGGTTATTGATGGCGGTCGCCAGTCTATGGGCTTGGCTAGATGGTTACAGTCGGTTAAACCTGTCGGTTTTAATTATATCCCCGGACAGCCTGATGGCTTGATTTTAGAGGCGGGATTGAGCGATCGTTGGGTAGTTGCTACTTTTGATGATGATGATGTGGCTCAGGCGGCGCGGATGTTTGAGACTCGTAAACGCTTGGCTAAGGGATTACATTTTCTCTTGGTTCAACCTGATGATTCTGGGGTAACTTATACGGGTTTTTGGTTGTTAGGGGGAGAATGAAAAATTCCCGCTCAAAAGTTGTTGATCATCCCCTGAATAGAGGCGATCGCTCATTATGTTGAATAAAAAATCAAGCATATAGCCATGTAACCCCCACAAGAATATGGTAACTGATGGGGAGGGTAATTGTCAACGGTTGGGGGAAATGAGGCGCGGCCGAGATTGTTGAATAAAAAATCAAGCGTATAGCCATGCAACCCCCACAAGAATATGATAACTGATAGGGAGGGGAATTGTCAAGGGTTGGCGGGAAATGAGGCGCGGCCGAGATTGTTGAATAAAAAATCAATTTTTCGGCGTGGGAGGTTATGGGGTGTTGGTTCCGAATTGCAGGCGGGTTCCTACGCGAACATCAATGCTACATCCAAGATGATGCCAAAGATGGGCGATCGCATTAATGCCTGTACAGTGATTAGCGCCTAGTAGTTGGACTTGATAATGCTTTAATTGGGCGGCGGTAGCTTCGAGGCGCTCTGGGTTAGCCTTTAACAGGTGCATACCTCCTATGACGGCATAAATTTTATCCTGTGGGCAGATTTGGGCAATATAGTCTAGGGTGTTAATAGTTCCAGAATGGGCGCAACCTAAGATTACAACTAATCCTGGAGGGGTTTGGATAAATAGAGCCTGATCATCAGGTAGAGTGTCTATGGTCTGGTGGTTAGCATCGATCCAAAAGTCTCCCCCTGTATCTTCGAGGGGATGGTGGCGGGGGATGGTTCCGGTTAGTCCCATTCCGGGTATGATTTCCGTGGGGGTTTCTGTCCACACTATTTTGCTGGTATGGGTTGTGAGGATATTTTCATCTTGAATGGGGGAACCAATTTCGCCTCTGGGGCTATATTTGGGGGTAATGGCGGCTGGATGTAGGTATAAAACTGGATTCTGGGTTATTTTGAGTATTGATGGTAAGCCGCCGGTATGGTCATAGTGACCATGACTCAGAGCGATCGCATCTATATCATGTAGGTTGATTCCTAGTTGGCGCGCATTGTGGTTGAGAGTGTTTCCCTGTCCGGTATCAAATAACAGTTTGTAGGTGTCGGCTTCCACTAGAATAGAAAGCCCGTGTTCTCCTAAGAGTCCTTTCCCGCCGGCTGTATTTTCTACCAAAACTGTAATGGTAAGTTGTTGAATCATATTTCCTCTGGCAGGATATGTATTTAATAGAGGTGATCGCTCATCATGTTGAATAAAAAATCAAGCGTATAGCCATGTAACCCCCACAAGAACATGATAACTGATAGGGAGGGGAATTGTCAAGGGTTGGGGGAAATGAGGCGCGGCCGCAAGTGTTGAACAAAAAATCAACTTGCCGTAGTTTGACACTTAGGTAGTCAAGTCGAGTGACTCAAAGGCGGGATTATTACATCTGAGAATGAATGATGGGCGGATTCGGAAAATCCTATTTTGGGATTATCCTATGATGGGTTTATTCTGATTTGTGTGAATACCATGCTAAATAATGCACGATGAAGTCTACGTTTAGTCGAGAATATGATGTTTTTCGGCAGTTTGGACACGAACTTTGCCAAAATGGACAGAATCGTGCATCCAGAAATTGAAAGTTTTAAGGAGCGTGTTTATAAAACTGAATGTTTTGGAGTGGAAATTTATCAATGGAAAAAACTTTTGTCGAGTCGGCGAGATGAGTCGATGAAATCTGCCTTGATCAGATATCTGGGAATTACAGAAGAGAAGATTGATAAAATACTTGACTAAATCGTTTCACTCCATAATAGAAATAAGTTTCGTCAATTTCACAAGCGAAAGCTTTGCGGTTAAGTATGTTAGCAGCCAAAGATGCACTAAACAGTCCGCCAAATGGTTCCCAAATTACATCCTGTTCCTGACTGGAAGCTTGAATAATTAGCTGCATGAGGTCGAGGGGCTTTTGATTCAAATGGACGGCTTTACCGTTGGGGGTTTTTATTCGTTCGTTATTCCGTAAAGCCGATCGCTGCCAAACATTGGTAAAACCGTGAGGACATCGAAATTGGGAACGCATTTTCCCCCATTCTTGAGCGGTCAAAGGATGTAGGCCATCTACAGAAAAATAAGGCTTTCCCTCGGGTTTCCCATATTGGTTGGCATAGCGAACTAATTTCTCAAACATATCGGGTGGGGGAAAATACCATAAATGCCCTTGGTCGAAATACTTTCTCGTTGCTGCATCTGCCACACCACAGGCCAGATTGGCTTTGCGTAAAGGTAAACCCGATCGCAACCATTCTTTTCGTAACCATTCTTTCAAGGTTAAGTCATCGAATTTAACTTCTCTGACATATTGAACACAAACTTCTGTTACCACAGGAAAACGTCTGATTTTTTCTGTATTGACATTCCCGGCAATATGAGCTTTTCCCTTATTCCATATATTGCAGTTGACATAGCGCCAACCAAATTTCTCAAGGATTGGATGTACGACAGCCCATCCAATTTCGGAATTCCAAAACCAGAGGGTTGTACTGGGCAATGCGAACTTTGACCAAGCTGCGATATGGGGTTCATACCATTGGGGCAAATCGAGATGATCGGATGTATCACCTTGAAAGCCTAAAATACCGTAGGCTCCATCTGATACAATGACTGTGGGATTGTCCCAAGACTGATAATATTCGGCACTATCACCAAGATTTAAACTGACAGTGTTGTTACTCCAGCTTGAAAAGGTGAGTGGTTGGTCAAGTTGAACGGATTTGCTACGTCCGACGGTACTGGTTGCTTTATTTTTGTTTGTGGTTGGCAGCTTATGGTACGGCTCAGATAGACCCATGTATCTTTCATTAGGTTTCACAAACAGGCTAAACATCTATACTTTATCCCATCTGGGAATATTTGGCGATCTAAGGAATGATTGAAGTGGGGGGCAAGGGTGGTGGGTGCCCCTTTCATATTATACTTGAGACGGGGCAACAACATCTCCCCATTGCGGATCGAGTTGTCCTTTTAATTGGAGATCTCGCCTAATCGGGTTGTTTTAGATGTGACAAAATTGATGATTTCTGATTTTTAACTATTCCTATGTCCTTCGCCGATGCTGCCATTCAAGTTTTAGAAGATGTTGGCTCTCCCCTGCACTATCGCAAAATTGCTCAAATTGCGATCGCACGGAATTTAATTCAAACGAACGGCAAAAGTCCGGAAGCCACGCTCAACGCCATCATTGCGGTGGAAATCAAACAGAAGGGGGATCTCAGCCGCTTCGTGAGGGTCAATCGCGGGGTTTTTGGGTTGAGAAAATGGGATGTAACCTCGATAGATTCCGAATCTAATTCGGCGACATTAGACCCGCGAAACGAAACCCGGGTCAAAGTTTCCCACTTTCCGACCTATTCGGAATTGAGATTGATTTTACCGATTTGGAACGGACGCGATCGCGCGCAAATCACGGGGCTGAGATCGGCGATCATGAGTCTGTCGGGAACCCTGCAAAATCCGGTAGATTGGACGAATCCAGAACGCTGGATATCGGAACGCTTGGAAGGGGAAAATCGAGAACTGGCGGAGGCGATTTGGACGGGAAGCGATCGCCAGCTTAACCCTCGTCACGTTTACGGACACTGGCTCCTATCTCGAACCTATCAGTTGCTGGAAGAAGATTCAGGGGGGAAAGTTTTATTAACTGATGCGGGACAGGATTTTATCTGCCATCCCTTGGGAGAGGTTGAAAAACAAATTGACGAGGGGGAAGGCTTATTAAAATTACTAAGTGTGGTGGCTGAAAAAGGGGGAGGTCGTCGCGGAGATTTTGTACCCGATTGGTCGGACTATCTCAAGCGTTGCTCCCAATTCGGCACGGACAGCACCATCAAAGATACGCTGTGGCGGCGGCTTTACAATTTGGCCGATCGCGAATTATTGATCAAAACGGGGACGACCTACAGCATTACCGACGCGGGTTTGAATTATTTAAAAGATTCGGGAGGCGATGAAGAACTCGACGGCGGAGGGACGGTACAGGAAATTTTGACCCTGGTTAAAGAGCAGAAAGCCTCGGTCAGATCAAGCATTCAAGAAATCCTCTCAACGATGGCTCCGACGGCGTTTGAATATTTGATCAAACAATTGTTGGAGGCGATGAATTATCAAAATGTGGAGGTGACATCACCGACGAATGATAAGGGGGTCGATGTGGTCGCGGATATTGAACTGGGGATCACTTCGGTGCGGGAAGTGGTGCAGGTGAAGAGGCAACAGGGGAACATTCAAAGGCCGGTTTTGGATGCTTTGCGGGGGTGTTTGTATCGGTTTCAAGCGGTGCGGGGTACGATTATCACCACGAGCGATTTTTCCAAGGGGACGGTGGAGGTGGCGTTCGCCCCGGGTGCGCCGCCGATCACGTTAATCAACGGAGAAAAACTGCTGGATCTGCTGATAGAATATGGAATCGGAGTGAAAACGAAGGCGATCGAAGTATTAGAACTAGATGCCGATGCGTTCGCCCAGAATGATAGTTATACCTCCGATTTAGAATAAAATTCTAATTCCACTAGAATAGAAAGCCGGTGTTCTCCTCAGAGTCCTTTCCCTCCGGCTGTATTTTCTACCAAAACTGCTAGGACATCTTATTGAATAGAGGCGATCGCTCATCATGTTGAATAAAAAATCAAGCGTATAGCCATGTAACCCCCACAAGAACATGATAACTGATAGGGAGGGGAATTGTCAAGGGTTGGGCGGAAATGAGGCGCGGCCGGAGTGTTGAATAAAAAATCAAGTGTATATCCGTGTAAAGCCTATAAGAATAGGGTAACTGATGGGGAGGGGAATTGTCAAGGGTTGGCGGAAATGAGGCGATCGCTCATCATGTTGAATAAAAAATCAAGCGTATAGCCATGTAACCCCCACAAGAACATGATAACTGATAGGGAGGGGAATTGTCAAGGGTTGGGCGGAAATGAGGCGCGGACGGAGTGTTGAATAAAAAATCAAGTGTATATCCGTGTAAGGCCTATAAGAATAGGGTAACTGATGGGGAGGGGAATTGTCAAGGGTTGGGCGGAAATGAGGCGCGGACGGAGTGTTGAATAAAAAATCAAGTGTATATCCGTGTAAAGCCTATAAGAATAGGGTAACTGATGGGGAGGGGAATTGTCAAGGGTTGGGGGAAATGAGGCGCGGCCGCAAGTGTTGAATAAAAAATCAAGTGTATAGCGATGTAACCCCCAAAATAATATGGTAACTGATGGGGAGGGTAGTTGTCAAGGGTTGGGGGGAATGAGGCGGGGGCGGGGGAGAGGGTGGCTAATTGACAAATTCGAGTATTTGATTGGCGGTAATTTGTGGTTGTTCGAGGTGGGGAACATGACCGCATTTGTCAATCCAGATAAGTTGACTGTTAGGGATAGCGGTTCGGAATTTATGGGCATCTTTGGTTCCCAAGATTTTGTCATTTTTGCCCCATAAAATTAAGGTGGGTTGTTGAATAGTATTTAAGCGATCGCCAAAAGCACCATAACCGCCACTTTTGGTAAACTCAATTAAACCGCGATTCCATAATGGTGATTGTAGATGCCACGCCGCGCATAACTGAGCATCACGGGAGGCGAGGCTTTTGTCAAAATAGGCGTTTTCGCTGATACTTTGGCGAACTTTAGGTTGTCGCAGAAATTCGGTGGCGAGATAGTCGAAGGGTGGAAATAAAAACTTGCCAGCGATAGGACCTTTATTGATTCCGGCACTATCAATAAGGACTAGAGATTGTACGGCTTGGGGATGATTGAGGGTAAAGTCGATGGCGGTAGCGCCTCCCATAGAAGCGCCAACTAAGATAACTGGTTGATTGATGGTAGATTGCCAGAAGGCGTAGAGATGGGCTAAGATATGAGTAGGATTAACGGTTAAATAAGGCGATCGCTGTGTAAAGCCAAAGCCGAATAGATCGACGGCCCAGGTTTCGGTGGTATTAGCTAATAGTGGTAAGAGTCGGCGAAACTCTAGGACGGAACTATCAAAACCGTGTAGGAGTAGAATGGGAGGCAGAGGCTGTCGGTTTCCTTGGCGGACATAGGTAGTGAGGATGGGTTGAGGGACAGCAGGGAGGGTTACGGGTTGAGCAATAATTGCTTGAGCGAGGGAGATAGAAGTTAATTCGGTGAGTGGTTCAGCCAGTGGGGGTAAATACTCAGGAAACATAAAAAGCGATGGCAATCAGTAATTCTAATCTAAACCAACGGGGATACGATCGCCCGACAAAATATCTGGGTATGGGAGTTTCATGGTAAAGAATAAACCCTATACTAGATAGGAAAGTAGTGTTGAGATTATCCTGTTATTGCTATGCTTAAAGCTCTGCTGGGCGATCCTAATGCCCGCAAAATCAAAAAATATCAGCCTGTAGTGACGGATGTTAATATCCTAGAGGAAGATGTGCGATCGCTCTCGGATGAAGGTCTAAAGGCGAAGACTGGGGAGTTTAAGGAGATGTTGGCGAAAGCCCAAAACCGGGGGAAAGGGAACAAATCCTGGATGAAATTTTACCGTTAGCCTTTGCTGTAGTCAGGGAGGCTTCCCGACGGGTGTTAGGGATGCGGCACTTTGATGTTCAGGTGCTGGGGGGTATGATTTTACATAAGGGTGAAATTGCGGAGATGAAAACGGGGGAAGGAAAAACCCTGGTTTCGACCCTCCCGGCTTATCTGAATGGTTTATCAGGTCACGGGGTGCATATTATCACGGTTAATGATTATCTAGCCCGTCGTGATGCTGAGTGGATGGGACAGGTACACCGTTTTCTGGGGTTGAGTGTGGGATTAATCCAGCAGGGGATGGGTCCAGAGGAACGGAAAAAGAACTATAGCTGTGATATCACCTACGCGACTAACAGTGAGGTGGGGTTTGACTATTTGCGCGATAATATGGCGACCTCTATGGAAGAGGTGGTGCAGCGTCCTTTCAACTATTGCATTATTGACGAAGTGGACTCGGTGCTAATTGATGAGGCGCGGACTCCGTTGATTATCTCTGGTCAGGTAGAACGTCCCAGTGAGAAGTATATGAGGGCGGCGGAGGTGGCGAAGGGGCTACAGAAGGATAAAGATCATTATGAGGTGGACGAGAAGGCGCGTAATGTTCTGCTGACAGATGAGGGTTTTGCGGCGGCGGAAGAGTTTTTGGGGGTTAAGGATTTGTATGATCCTAATGACCCTTGGGCGCATTTTGTGTTTAATGCGTTGAAAGCAAAAGAATTGTTTATCAAGGATGTTAATTATATTGTTCGGGATGATGAAGTCGTTATTGTAGACGAGTTCACGGGACGGGTAATGCAGGGTCGCCGTTGGAGTGATGGCTTACACCAGGCGATTGAGGCTAAGGAAGCTGTGGAAATTCAGCCGGAAACTCAAACTCTGGCGACGATTACTTATCAAAATTTCTTTTTGCTATATCCTAAGTTGTCGGGGATGACGGGGACGGCGAAAACTGAGGAGGCGGAAATTGAGAAGATTTATAGTTTGCAGGTGACGGTGGTTCCGACTAACCGACCGACGGCTCGTGCGGATTTGTCGGATATGGTTTATAAAACTGAGCAGGGTAAATGGCTGGCGATCGCTACTGAATGCGCCCAAATGCACAATATGGGTAGACCTGTATTGGTGGGAACTACGAGCGTAGAAAAATCGGAGTTGCTTTCTGGTTTGTTATCACAGCAGGAGGTTCCCCATAACCTTTTGAATGCGAAGCCGGAGAATGTGGAAAGGGAATCGGAAATTGTGGCGCAAGCTGGTCGCAAAGGGGCTGTGACTATTGCTACTAATATGGCGGGGCGAGGAACTGATATTATCCTGGGGGGTAATGCTGATTATATGGCGCGGTTGAAGTTACGGGAGTATTTTATGCCCCGAATTGTGAAACCGCAAGATGAGCGAGAATTGGCTATCCCTCAAATCGGAGGGGGTCCCCGTCGTAATAAGCCCCAGGGTTTTGCTGCTGCTGATAAGCCGAAGGTTTGGAAGGTGGCGGCGGGAATTTTTCCCACGGAGTTGTCGGTAGATACTCAGGAGAAACTGCGATCGGCGGTAGATTTTGCGGTGTCGGTGTATGGGGAACGTAGTGTTCCTGAACTCCAGGCTGAGGATATCCTAGCTGTAGCCTCGGAAAAAGCTCCCACTACTGATGTGGTGGTTCAGCGGATACGGGAGGTTTATCAGGCTATTGTGGCTGAGTATGAGGTGTTTACTCATGAGGAACATGATGAGGTGGTGTCCCTGGGAGGATTGCACGTTATCGGTACAGAACGCCATGAGTCCCGTCGGGTGGATAACCAGTTGCGGGGAAGGGCTGGTCGTCAGGGAGACCCGGGTTCGACTCGCTTCTTTTTGAGTCTGGAAGATAATTTGCTGCGGATTTTTGGTGGTGAACGGGTGGCGGCGATGATGACGGCTTTTCAGGTGGAGGAGGATTTACCTATTGAGTCGAAGTTGTTGACGCGATCGCTGGAAAATGCCCAGAAAAAGGTGGAGACTTATTATTATG
This sequence comes from Arthrospira sp. PCC 9108, assembly GCA_016745315.1. Lineage (GTDB taxonomy): Bacteria > Cyanobacteriota > Cyanobacteriia > Cyanobacteriales > Microcoleaceae > Limnospira > Limnospira platensis. Next base: position 5,093,756 of record CP066886.1, on the reverse strand, counting down.
ATATCCGTAAGCAGGTGTTTGAGTACGACGAGGTGATGAATAATCAGCGTCGGGCTATTTATGCGGAACGCCGCCGGGTATTGGAGGGTCAGGATCTCAAGGAACAGGTGATTAAGTATGGGGAAAAGACGATGGATGATATCGTCGAGGCTTATATTAACCCGGATCTGCCTTCGGAAGAGTGGGATCTTGAGACTTTGGTGGCTAAGGTGAAGGAGTTTGTTTATTTACTGAAGGATCTGGCTGCTGAACAGTTGTTTGATATGACGGTTGAGGAGATTAAGACTTTCTTATATGAACAACTGCGTAATGCTTATGATATTAAGGAGGCTCAGGTAAATCAGATTCGCCCTGGACTGATGCGGGATGCGGAAAGGTTTTTTATTCTCCAACAAATTGATAGTCTGTGGCGGGAGCATTTGCAACAAATGGATGCTTTGCGGGAGTCTGTGGGTCTGCGGGGCTATGGTCAAAAAGACCCGCTGGTGGAGTACAAGCGGGAGGGTTACGAACTTTTCCTGGATATGATGACGGATATTCGCCGGAATGTGATTTACTCGATGTTCCAGTTTCAGCCTCAGCCAGCGGTGGCGTAATTGGGGAATGCCCTTGACAATCTCGGAAAATAGTATATATTGGTTGTCAAGTGTGAGGAGTAAGGTTTGAAGGAAGAGGTACTTGGGGTCGAAACTCGGCCAGACTCCCAAGTGCCTTTTCCGTTTTTAAGGATTAAAACCGAGGACGTTTTAGCCAGTTTCGCAAGTTATCCCACCAGAGACGAGGATGGTCGCTGGGTCGTATTTGAGAATTAGCCATAGACAAGAGCAGGGGAACACCCCCAACCCGCGCCGCCATGAGAACATGAAGGGCGATCGCCACAATCATAATTCCCCAAGCTACCAGGTGGATATTATACCACAAATGATGTGTTTCTCCTACCCTCAGCCAGTTTTCGTCCTGGAATTTGCCAGAAATGACGGCTAGGGCTAGGGCTAATAGGGCTATGGTGTTGGTGATACGATGGAGGGTGTACCACCAGATAGGCTGTGGGGTGCGTTTGAGTTGGGCTAGGGTGTCAGGTTGGATGAGGCGTTTTTTCCCCTGGCGTAGGCTGTAGTAGGTGAAGGCTAAGGCCATAAAGAATAGGAAAAATCCCCAGGTTCCATGAATGTCGATTAGGTTGCTATCTTCGGGGATTAACCAGAGAGTCCCGAAACGGCGATCGTAGCTTTGGTAAACGAGATAGCCAGTGATAATACATCCACATACTAAAAGGCTATTTAAGCCGTGTAACAGGCGAAATAGGAAGGGTTGGTAGGGTTTGGAATCGCTCATAACTTTTTGAGTTTCTTTATCAATAGTATAGTAAGGTTTTAAGATGAGTTGGGCAATGGGTATAATTATCCTTTGCTATCTGTGTGATTTGGGCAGGAAAAGCAGTAATCTATAATGAGAAAGGCTATTACAATAGGGTAGATTCTGTGGTTTTCTCAGACCATGAAGTTTCGATTAATTTGAAGGTTAATCCTAAGCTGTGGCAGGATTTCCAGCAACGTTGTGCGACCTATCAAATGTCCCCTGAACAGGTGTTAGTTGGGTTCATCAAAATTTATCTGGCACCTCTGGATCATCAGGTGGCGATCGCCTTTTCCCCGGGTTTAGAGGGAAGAATGGATCTCAATATCACACAAATTATTGAAGATTATTTGCAACAAAATCTGGAACCCCAAATTCAGGATATATTGCAGAATTATATAGACTCAAAACCGAGCGATCGCCCCTCTGCACCCCCGCCGTCAGCGTCCCCGGCTAGTAAGTTATCCAATAAGTTATCAAAACCTTCCCTACCATCACCACCAAAACCATCAGCAAAAGAAGTTGATTCTCGCTTAAAAACTGGCAAGGAATTAGCCGAGATTTTGGGAGTTTCTGCGCCTTATATTACCACTTTAAACCGCCTAGGAGAACTACATAAACGGGGATGGCAAGATTCTGGTCAAAGACGAGGAAAAACTATCTTATATGAACCGGTATCGCCGCCTTAATTTTCCCCCAGAATATCGATGGAATTTTAGCCGCAATTTCCCCATGCTCATTGGGGCGGGTTCTGGTCTCCATATCGGGAGGAGATTAGTTTAGGGAGATGGAGTTAGAGGGAATATAAGAGGCATAAATTATTGGCGATCGCATTTTCGTCATCAATCAAAACCGCCACAGCAATATAGGGTTTTCCCTACTCATGGGGTACAGCCCACTTCCAGAGAAGCTGCTCTAGCAATATCCCAGGCGATCGCCTATAGTAACCATGGCGTTAACCTTATTTATGGGAAAATGTTAGGTAATATATCTAAGAAGTAGACCATGAAAACTTTTGATTGGATTGTAATTGGTGCGGGAATTGCTGGTGCTTCCCTGAGTTATGAATTAGCCAAAACCGGATTTTCGGTGATGTTAATAGATCAGTTTCCGACTCCAGAAAATGCTACGCGCTACAGTTATGGAGGACTCGCTTATTGGGCGGGTTATAATGATCTAACCTATCAATTGTGTCAACAGGGACGAGAACGCCATCAGGTTTTATCAGAGGAGTTAGGGGTTGATACGCAGTTGCGGGAAGTGGATCTAGTGTTAACAGTCCCCAGAGATACTGACCCGGAAACCATAGCAGCTAATTATCCCCCCTTTGTGACTCCTCCTAGGTGGGTGGATACTCCAACGGCTTGCGAATTAGAACCGCTGCTCAACCCGGAGGAAATAGCTGGTGCGTTTACGGTGCGCCATGGTCACATTTTACCAGAGGCTTTAAACCAAGGATATGTAAATGGTTTACAACGGTTAGGGGGGACTGTCAAAATTGGCATAGTTTCTGATTTAATCAGAGTGGGAAATCGGATAACTGGTGTGATTGCAGATGGGGAAAATTTATCGGCTGCTAATGTGGTTGTTTGTGCGGGAGGGATGAGTCGGGAACTGTTAAAAGCAGCGGGAATTAAAGTTAAAATACATTTTACACATACGGAAGTTTTAGAAACCCCAAAATTGCCCCCAAAACTCAGAACTGTGGTGATGTCGGCGACTATGCCACGATTTGGGCTGGAGGCGATCGCTACTCAGCCGGAACTAGAAGAGTTGTGGGATGAACCCCATCAGGAATTAGCACCATTTATTATAGACCCTAGTGCTGTACAATTGTTAGATGGTCGTTTGAGAATCGGGCAACCTTCGCGAACTTTGAGTAATCCGAAGGCGGTGATTAATCAGGGGGAAAGTGAGGCGACTATCCGAGAGGCGATCGCCAAAATTTTACCAAGTTTAGCAGATTTGCCAGCCACTTGGTATCACTGTTTAGTAGCATTTACCGGGGATGGTTTACCCATGATAGGTGCGATACCAAATTGGTCAGGAATCCATGTATTTTCAGGCTTTAGTAATCCCTTAGTATTTGTGCCACCGTTAGCCCAACGCTATGGGGAGTATTTAGCTGGAAAAGCCGATCCTATATTTGAGCAATTATCTCCCAGTCGCTCGAATGTTAAATATAGTGATATTAACGGCGGTTAATCACTCATACCCTAATCTAGCAGGGAGTTCAGTTATGTCTAGCCCAGGGGGAAACACATTAACAAACATTAACACAAATTAAGTATTCAGTCTCAAGATTTAACTGGCAAAGGTTCAGTTTTATGGCAGAATAAGTGTAGTCCCAATGGGTTAGCGTTGGATCATTTTTATGGCTAAGTTTGTTTTTATTACAGGTGGGGTCGTCTCCAGTATCGGTAAGGGAATTGTGGCCGCGAGTTTAGGGCGTTTGCTAAAATCGCGTAACTATTCTGTATCCATCCTCAAGTTAGATCCCTATATTAACGTTGATCCGGGAACCATGAGTCCGTTTCAGCATGGGGAGGTGTTTGTTACCCAAGATGGGGCAGAAACTGATTTAGACTTGGGACATTATGAAAGATTTACTGACACTTCTATGTCCCGCCTAAATAGTGTGACAGCGGGGGCGATTTATCAAGCTGTAATCAATAAAGAGAGACGGGGGGACTATCATGGGGGAACAGTCCAGGTGATCCCCCATATTACCAATGAGTGTAAGGAACGTATCCATAGGGTAGCCAAAAATACACACTCAGATGTGGTCATTACAGAAGTTGGTGGAACCGTGGGGGATATCGAGTCTTTACCGTTTTTAGAGGCGATCCGACAATTTCGGAAGGATGTGGGCCGCAAAAATGTGGTGTATCTCCATGTTACCTTAATGCCTTTTATTAGTGCGGCGGGGGAGATGAAAACTAAACCGACTCAACATTCTGTGAAGGAATTGCGATCAATTGGTATTCAACCAGATATTCTGGTTTGTAGGTGCGATCGCCCTTTACCTATGGGGATAAAGGAGAAGGTCTCGGAGTTTTGTGATGTAGAGGTAGAGAGTGTGATTACAGCCCAAGATGCTGATAGCATTTACGAAGTACCCCTAATTTTGGAAAAAGAAGGACTCGCCCAGCAAACCTTGGAACTTCTGAAATTGGAACAGCGACAGCCAGATCTGAGTTCTTGGCAAACTCTTGTCGATCGCCTCTATCATACCCAAAGAGGTGGATTTCCGGGCATGGAACCGACTACGGTAGAAATTGCGATCGTCGGTAAATACATCCAGTTAAGCGATGCTTACCTGTCGGTAGTAGAAGCGGCGCGCCATGCAGCAATTGATGTGGGAACTGAAGTCAATCTCAGATGGGTCAATTCAGAAGACCTACAAACTGATGATGTAGAATTAGCCCTGAAAGAAGTTCACGGTATTATTGTCCCTGGGGGCTTTGGGGTCAGGGGAATTGATGGTAAAATTGCAGCGATTCGTTATGCCAGAGAACATCAAATCCCGTTTTTAGGTCTATGCTTAGGGATGCAATGTTCTATTATCGAATGGGCGCGTTATTGTGCCGGATTACCGAATGCAGATAGTGCCGAATTTGATCCAAACACCCCTAACCCGGTAATTAACTTATTACCAGAACAGCAGGATGTTGTCGATCTCGGTGGAACTATGCGTTTAGGGTTATATCCTTGTAGGTTACAGCCTGATACCCTCGCCTCTAAACTGTACGATCAGGAAGTGGTTTATGAACGCCACCGCCATCGCTATGAGTTTAATAATGCCTATCGGAGTCTATTTTTGGAAACCGGTTATATGATTAGTGGTACATCTCCAGATGGTCGCTTGGTAGAAATTATTGAATTTCCCCAGCATCCATTTTTCATTGCTACCCAATTTCATCCTGAGTTCCAGTCTCGACCTAATACTCCCCACCCCCTGTTTAAAGGGTTAATTAAAGCCGCTTGTCATCTCTTAGAGAAAGACAAGAAAACCACCTTGGGGTCAGAGAGTAAACCCCCAGCGGTAGTCAATAATTCCGCTGATAAGTCCTAGAAATTAACGCCCGCCAATTGAATTTATCAGTTGGTTAGGGCGGATTTTTGGTAATCTATCATGCTGCCTGCATTTTTCCGAATACTAATTATGGCAAGAATCACAGGTTTGAGGTAATCTTGTGGCGCACTGGATTAAACTGATCTATGAAAGAGAAACCTATATTATCGATCTCCATAGCATCGGTGCATTTTGTTTTGGCTTAAATAATCGCCTAACCTTCTGGTTAAAAGATGGTAACTATCCTATTGTCATTCATCCAAAAACTCACCCAGAAACCTATCAAATTATTCTCGATTACATCAAAAAACAAACAGCAGAAAGTCCAGCCACCGGGTTTTGGATTAAGTTTAATTATGACCGCAATGAATATATAATTGATTTAAGTCGTATCCAAGTATTTAGCTGTGATGGTACTCAGCGGATTGTATTTTGGTTGGCGAATACCCATGAACAGGTAGTGATTAATCGCCACAGCAACCCCGGTACTTATCAAAGAATTCAAGATTATATCTATAAAACTACTGGCTATTCAGTCCCATAAATCGCTAACTATAAAAAAAAGATTAAAACTTATCAGTTGTGGTGTCTAGGTGTCCTACAGTGTGAAACTGCCATCGACTTTGTGGGTAGAGATTCCGGAAAACAAATGATATCTTAAATGATTCCAAAATGCAGAATTTAACTGAGCAGGACTTATGGATAAATTATGTTAATGGTCAACGAGATTTTTTCAAAATTGAAATAGTCAAAGCCAACTTATTTGAAGTGGATTTGCGGAATATTAATCTGGTAGCCAGTCGATTAATTAAAGTATATATGCCTTATGGGAATTTAAGTCATGCTAATTTGAGCAATACGGAGATTCTGGAGAGTGAATTTGGGGATGTGAAACTGAACCAGGTGAATTTATCTGATGCTTGCCTATCCCATAGTAATTTTTATCGCGCTAATCTACGCTATAGTAACTTACAGAGGGCTCAATTGTCTGATGTGAATTTACAAGCGGCAGACCTGTATAATGCGGATTTACGAAATGCTTACCTAGTCAATGTTGATCTACAGGGTGCTAATCTGGAAGGGGCGCAGATAGAAAATACTATATTTATTGGTTGTAACCTGTTTCGGGCTAAGGGAGTTAATCTATCTCCTGAACAATGCGATCGCACTATTGGTCCTAATGGATTTACACAAGGATAGTCAAATTTAAGCGACTCAAGGCTCGGAATAATTTATAATCGAATCGGCATCAAAATTCCGAACTCTATAGCATCCAGTGTCAGAGCAATTTAAAACTTACTTATCCTTCCCCAAACTATTAGAGGGAAATAGCCCAGACCTAGACTGGGAAGGCACCTTGACGGATTTACCAACTTATCATTTTGGTGTAAAATCAGATAGCTCGGTGTCAGAAGTAGTCCGACAATTTCAGCGTCACGCTTTACTACCTGGGGTATTGATTTGGGAAGACATAGAATCAGAGGAACCTCAATTAGTGGGTCTGCTTTCCCGACGACAATTATTAGAGTTTTTCATCCGACCTCAAGGGGGAGAAATGTTGGCAAGTCAATCCTTGGGAGTTTGTTATAGTTATGGGGGTTTCCCGATGCTAGTCTTACCGGAAACCATGACCATTTTAGAGGCGGCGCGCTATGCTAGAAGGCGATCGCCAGAACTAATTGCCGAACCCATTGTGGTAGCTCATCCAGGAAATCCAGCCATTCCCTACTCTATTTTAAATATTGATGATCTCAATATTGCCCATTGGCAAATTAGAGGTATTGAAACCCAAGTGCGTTATGAACGCAGCCAGATCCAAATGATTCAGAGTGAAAAAATGAGTAACCTAGGGCGCTTAGTAGATGGTGTCGCCCACGAAATCTTAGATCCGGTGGGATTTATTTGGGGTAATCTTACCCATTTAAATGAATACGCCCAAGGGTTAATGGAGTTATTATCTGCCTATGAACAGCATTTTCCCCAAGTGCCGCCAGAGATTGAAGCTAAACAGGAGGAGATAGAATTAGACTTTGTGCGATCGGATTTACCGCGAGTAGTTGCTAGTATTAATGGGGGAGCCGATCGCCTAAATCGATTAGCAACCAGCTTACAGAACTTCTGTCATATTGATAATGTCCACCCCAAGCCAGCAGATTTGCAAGGGTCTTTGGATAGTATTGTCTTGTTAATCCAAAGCAAAATCAAAGGAGAAATCGAAATTATTCGCCACTATGGGCAAGTTCCGCCCGTTTCCTGCTATATTGGACAGTTAAATCAGGTGTTTATGAATATTCTGACCAATGCTGTTAATGCTCTGATTGATCGGGCGGTGAGACAGGACTGGGTAGACGAGTTCGGGCCAGCCCTTCGGATTCAAAGAAGCGATCGCCCCCGCATTGAAATTACTATCAAAGTTAGTGCCATGAAGGACGACCCAGAAAATCCCCCTAGGGGTCAGTTCAATCAGGAGTCCTGGGTTTTAATTAAAATAAGTGATAATGGTCCGGGGATGTCATTGTCGCAGTCGAAGAAAATTCTGGAGTCCTTCTCAGCCCATCGTCGCGCTGACAAAGAAACCAGTTTAGGGTTAAGCTATCAAATTGTCACCGCCAAACACGGAGGCAAGCTGAATCTGCGATCGCAACTGGGTGTAGGCACAGAATTTGAAATTTGGCTTCCCCTAACCTAAATCTAAATTAAATCCCCTTTGATCACCTGTAATCATCATGCTCTGGACATCAATTTTTAGCCATTTCACAAGTCGCCCTAAACGCCTAATCAGGCCATTAGGTGGATTACTACTGACCCTCCCCATGTTGGTGAGTCTGACGGGTGTGCGTCAACCTGCATTCGCCCAAGCCCTATTACCTTACACCCTGCAAGTAGACTCAGAACATTTACAACAAACCGGAGAGGGTTTAATTGAAGAAGCCGCCCAACTCACGCGATTTCAGCAATACCAACTCGCCCTACCCCGTGCTGAATTAGCCACCCAATTAGCACCCAACAACTACCAAACCTGGGCTTTATTAGGTAGTCTGTATATCCAGGTCGATCGCACAGAAGCCGGAATTGAAGCCCTAAACAGAGCCCAAGCCTTAGCCCCTGACAACCCAGCAATTAGGTTTGTTTTAGGGGAGGCTTATTTTCGCAAAGGAGAGTATCAGAGGTCTGTCGAGCAAATCCAACAGGGTTTAAGAATCAATCCTAATGTTCCCGGAGCCTTGTTTGATTTAGGTAATGCCTATTTTCAACTGGGACAATTTGAGCAAGCGATCGCCCAATACGAAGAAGCTTATAAACAGGAGAGACTCCTCTGGCCAGCAATTAATAATATTGGTTTAGTGGAATACGAACTCGGTAAAACCGATTCAGCAGTGCAGCGTTGGGAAGAGGCTTTTGCCATTGATGAAACCGCCGCCGAGCCGCTGTTAGCCATTGCTGTCGCCCTTTATCAACAAGGTGACACCGAGAGGGCTCTAACCTTGGGAGAACAAGCCCTGCAACTAGATAGTCGTTATGCAGAGCTTGAATTTCTCCGAGAAAATCTCTGGGGCGATCGCCTTATGGAGGATGCTCGGACTTTTCTTTCCACACCTCGGATGCGACAAACCATCAGCCGACTCTAAGGATAGCATAGCTAATCCTTGGGGAGGAGCGACTTAATTTTATTGACAAATTCTTGATGATCAATGACAGGTTTGGAAATATAGTCGTCAGCCCCACTTTCGGCCAAAAAATCTTCGCGATCGCCCGCCATAGCGTGGGCGGTCACTAGAATAATTGGTAACTTAGCTGTATCTGGATCAGCCTTGAGCAACTGGGTAATTTTAATCCCATCGACTGCTTTACCCAGATACACACTGCGAGCCAATGACACATCCATCAAAATCAGGTCAGCCTCTTTAGTGCGAGCTATCTGCATTACTTCGTCTACGTTTTCAGTGTGCTTAACCGCTAATCCCCCTCGTTTGCTCAAAATTTTGGCAAAAACGCGGGCATTAACCGGATCGTCTTCTACAATCAGAACGGTCTTCATTCAGAGTCTCCGCTGGACATACTCTCCAGTTACGATGTGCAATCATAACACGAGGTTGATAGTATTGGGCGAACCCAAAAAATCCCCGTCTGATCTCATTATGACCGCAAAACAGGAACTTGAACTTGATTAAATGCCCAATTGCATCGCCAAATTTTGCTCCAAACCGGGCAACATTGCAGTTAACCTAAAATAGTAGGCTCCGAAATCGTCTTTAACTCAGGTGTTGAAATCCCTAGAGTGTCCCAAATATTAAAATTGCTAAACCCTAAAATCGATCCAACTCATGGCTAAACAGTTAAATTTTCTTTGCGGGGAAGTGATACCCACATCATTAACCAATGAAATGCAGCAATCGTACCTCGAATACGCCATGAGTGTAATTGTGGGGCGAGCGCTACCAGATGTCCGAGACGGCTTAAAACCAGTACACCGTCGCATATTATATGCGATGCACGAACTAGGGCTAACACCCGATCGCCCTTATCGTAAGTGTGCGCGGGTAGTTGGGGACGTATTAGGAAAATACCACCCCCACGGCGACCAGTCGGTATATGATGCTCTAGTGCGGTTAGTGCAAGAGTTTTCTAGTCGTTATCCGTTATTGGCGGGTCACGGTAACTTTGGTTCGGTAGATAACGACCCTCCCGCCGCCATGAGGTATACAGAAACCCGGTTAGCTACTATCGGTAATGAGGGACTGCTGACCCAGGTAGGAGAAGCCACGGTTGACTTTACCAGTAACTTTGACAATTCCCAACAAGAACCCACAGTTCTCCCGGCGCAGCTACCGTTTTTAATCCTCAATGGTAGCTCTGGGATAGCAGTAGGTATGGCGACTAATATTCCTCCCCACAATTTAGGGGAGGTGGTCGATGGCTTAATCGCCTTAATTGATAATCCCGACCTTTGCGATCAGAAGTTAATGCAACTGATTCCGGGACCGGACTTTCCCACTGGGGGGGAAATTATCGCCACAGAAGGCATTAAAGAAGCCTACACCTCCGGGCGAGGTAGTATTGTGATGCGGGGGGTGGCGAAAATTGAGCAGGTACCTACATCGGGTCGTAAACGCACTAAAAATGCCATTGTGGTCACGGAATTACCTTTTCAGGTAAATAAGGCGGGATGGATTGAAAAGGTGGCTGCTTTGGTGAATGCGGGTAAATTGGAGGGGATTTCTGATATCCGAGACGAAAGCGATCGCGAAGGAATTAGAGTTGTGATCGAACTGAAACGGGAAGCCACCCCAGAAGTGGTGCTGCATAATCTCTATCAGCACACGGATTTGATGTCGAAATTTGGGGCGATTTTCCTGGCTTTGGTCAACAGTCAACCTCGACAACTGAGCCTGAAACAAATCCTGGAGGAATTTTTAGGGTTTCGTGAACAAACTCTCCTGCGTCGCTATAGATCGGAGTTAGAAATAGCCGAACGTCGGGAGCATTTGGTGGGAGGCTTACTCAAGGCTTTATCAGCTTTGGATGAGGTGATCGATATTTTGCGAAATGCTCCCGATGGTAGTTCTGCTAAAATGTCCCTAGAAACTCGTTTAGATTTCAGTACCGAGCAAGCTGACGCAATTCTAGCTATGCCGCTGAGACGATTGACGGGGTTGGAGGGGAAAAAGTTGCAGGAGGAAGCCACGGAGTTGGCGGCGCAAATTCAGCGCCTGCGCCGTTTATTATCAGAGCGATCGGAGTTATTAAAATCCCTCAAAAAGGAATTGCGATCGCTTAAACGTCGATACTCAGATCCACGTCGGACTCGCATTGTTTCTTCAGAGTCCCAGGAATCTCAGTCTGTGTCCGCCCGGTCTTCTAAGGGGGTGCATCCCCCCTCAAAAGCTACTGAATCCAAGATTTTACGCCCCCAATTACCGGCGGTAGAAGAGACTTTGGTCGAAATGACCCTGAGAGGATATGTGCGACGAGTGACTCCCCACAACTTGTCTCGTCCCCAGTCCCGTGAGGATATTACGATTGAGGCGATCGATGATTTTCCCGTCACCTCTTATCTAACTACCACTGCGGAAACTCTGGTTATTATTAACCGCATGGGTAAGGCTTACCCCTTGAATGTGGCTGATATCCCCAGTGTTTCTCTCAAGTCCCGTGGTGTCCCCTTAATTACCTTATTATCTCCCTCCGCCACCAAAGATGCCAGTACCCGCCCTCAAGATTTGATTGTGGCTGCGTTTTTGGGGGCGGGTTTACAAAGCTCTCCGGTGCGACCAAAAACTGATGCTGACCAGCGTGAGCGCGCTTTTTCCGATCAGACTGATTTAATCATGCTATCCGCAGAGGGAAAGATTAAGCGCTTATCCGGGACTGATTTCATGGATTTGAGCGCTAGGGGAATTACCGTAATGAAACTCAAGGATAATGATGAGTTAAGTTATGCTAATCTGGCTGCTACAGGCGATCAAGTGGTTTTGGCGACCTCTGGGGGGCGGCTGTTGCGTTTGGATATTAATGCTGACCAGATCCCCGTCATGGGACGCACGGCTCAGGGTTCTGTGGCTACCCGACTCCGAAAAAATGAACAGTTGGTGGGCTGTATTACTCTGTCATCAACTGGTGAGTTGAACAACAAGTTTATTCTGTTGGTTTCAGAACAAGGGTATTTTAAACGGATTTCTCTACAAAGTCTCCAACGTTCTCGTCGAGGGGGAATTGGTACTCAGATGTTACAGTTTCACTCCCGCAATGATGCTTGTCGGGGGTTGGTGGCGACTACTCCCGGTGAGGCTATCTATTGTTTAACCAGTGAAAATCGTATGGTAACTTTAGTTCCTGATGTGGTTCCGGTTTGGGGTAAGGATGGTCATGGCGATCGCATGGTGGAATTGAGGTCTGGGGAACGGATTTTGTCGGTAGTTAGCCCCATTTATGGTACAACAATCGAGGGTTAATCACTGGGAGCGATCGTTTAGTTTAGTAGGTTGGGTGGAGGAACGAAACCCAACTTTACCATCTCTAACCCTACAAGGTTTACTGTTGGGTTTCACCCAACCTACAAGTTAGTAGGTTGGGTGGAGGAACGAAACCCAACCCTACCATCTCTAACCCTACAAGGTTTACTGTTGGGTTTCACCCAACCTACAAGGTTTACTGTTGGGTTTCACCCAACCTACAAGGTTTACTGTTGGGTTTCACCCAACCTACAAGGTTTACTGTTGGGTTTCATCCAACCTACAAGGTTTACTGTTGGGTTTCACCCAACCTACAAGGTTTAGTAGTAGGTTAGTTTAGTCTTTCTATTGGGGAGGTTGTTTTTTCTTTAACATAATGCTTCCACTGTAGCGGGAGAGTTAATAATCTGAACTGTCAAGTTAATTATCATAGCTCCTATAACGACAGGCACAACCACAGGCAAGGAAGCTTCTACCGCCGCTCCCACTCCAATTCCGGCAACCACAGGCAAGGAAGCTTCTGCCGCTCCCACTGCAATTCCGGTCACCACAGGCAACGAAACTTCTGCCGCTTCTACTGCAATTGCGGCAACCACAGGCAACGCTTCTACCGCTACGCCTGCAATTGTGGCAACCACAGGGAACGAAGCTTCTGCCGCTCCTACTGCAATATCTACAACCACAGGGAACGAAGCTTCTGCCGCTCCTACTGCAATATCTACAACCACAGGGAACGAAGCTTTTGCCGCTCCTACTGCGATATCTGCAACGACCAACGAAGCTTCTGCCGCTCCCGCTGCAATATCTACAACCACAGGGAACGAAGCTTCTGCCGCTCCCGCTGCAATATCTGCAACGGCCAACACAGATTTTACCGATCCTACTGCAATATCTGCAACCACAGGCAACACAACTTTTACCGCAGCTTTTTCTGCAATATCTGCAACCACAGGCAACGAAGCTTTTGCCGTTTTTGCTATCACCGACAATAAATTTAGATTTATTAAAGCCATAACAACTCCTTTTTTTTCAATAAAGAGAGATCTAAACAATTGGGTTTATTGTACTATGGTTTCTGGTTGCTTTGATAGTGAATATATGTGCAGTTTCGCCAAGCCGTAGAGCGATCGCTTAAACCCCCACACTCCACTTTAGTAGGTTGGGTGGAGGAACGAAACCCAACACCACCATCTCTAACCCTACCATCTCTAACCCTGTTGGGTTTCACCCAACCTACTACTACAAGGTTTACTGTTGGGTTTCACCCAACCTACAAGGTTTAGTTTCGAGAGCCCTCGGAGTTATGAAAATCCCTCAAAAAGGAATTGCGATCGCTTAAACCCCCACACTCCACTTTAGTAGGTTGGGTGGAGGAACGAAACCCAACACCACCACCTCTAACCCTACCATCTCTAACCCTGTTGGGTTTCACCCAACCTACTACTACAAGGTTTACTGTTGGGTTTCACCCAACCTACAAGGTTTAGTTTCGAGAGCCCTCGGAGTTATGAAAATCCCTCAAAAAGGAATTGCGATCGCTTAAACCCCCACACTCCACTTTAGTAGGTTGGGTGGAGGAACGAAACCCAACACCACCACCTCTAACCCTACCATCTCTAACCCTGTTGGGTTTCACCCAACCTACTACTACAAGGTTTACTGTTGGGTTTCACCCAACCTACAAGGTTTAGTTTCGAGAGCCCTCGGAGTTATGAAAATCCCTCAAAAAGGAATTGCGATCGCTTAAACCCCCACACTCCACTTTAGTAGGTTGGGTGGAGGAACGAAACCCAACACCACCACCTCTAACCCTACCATCTCTAACCCTGTTGGGTTTCACCCAACCTACTACTACAAGGTTTACTGTTGGGTTTCACCCAACCTACAAGGTTTAGTTTCGAGAGCCCTCGGAGTTATGAAAATCCCTCAAAAAGGAATTGCGATCGCTTAAACCCCCACACTCCACTTTAGTAGGTTGGGTGGAGGAACGAAACCCAACACCACCATCTCTAACCCTACCATCTCTAAACCCTGTTGGGTTTCACCCAACCTACTATCATCTCTGTTGGGTTTCACCCAACCTACAAGGTTTAGTAGGTTGGGTGGAGGAACGAAACCCAACTTTACCATCTTTAACCCTACAAGGTTTACTGTTGGGTTTCACCCAACCTACAAGGTTTACTGTTGGGTTTCACCCAACCTACAAGGTTTACTGTTGGGTTTCACCCAACCTACTATCATCTCTGTTGGGTTTCACCCAACCTACAAGGTTTAGTTTCGAGAGCCCTCGGAGTTATGAAAATCCCTCAAAAAGGAATTGCGATCGCTTAAACCTCCATGCTCCAGTTAGTCCTTGGTACTCAGATGTTAAAGTATCAGTCATTATGATATGCTTGTCGGGGGTTAGCCACGACTACTCCCCGTGAGCCTGTATATTGTTTAACCAGTGAAAATCCTATGGTAACTTTAGTTCCTGATGTGATTCCCGTTTGGGGTAAAGATGGTTATGGCGATCGCATGGTCGAATTGAATTTTTGGGAACCGATTTTGTCCGTGGTTAGCCCCATTTATGATACAACCATCGAGGGTTAATCACTATGGCGATCGTCGTTTTGGAGAATATTTATAAGCGTTTTTCCCCAGCAAATACTGTAAGGGTCGCCTCAACCGTCAGCCCCCTTACAGCCACACAGAAAGAACCCACCCCCACCTCAACAGACCCAGATAGAGCCGTACTTCGTAATATTAACCTCACCGTCGGTGATGGTGAATTTATGGTATTTGTCGGACCTTCTGGTTGTGGAAAAAGTACCCTGTTACGCTTAATTGCTGGGTTGGAAACTCCCACCGCTGGAAAGATTTGGATTGGCGATCGCTTAGTTAATGATTGTCCTCCCAAAAACCGCGATGTCGCTATGGTCTTTCAAAATTACGCCCTATATCCCCATATTAAAGTTTATGATAATTTGGCTTTTGGATTGCGACGTACTGGTAAACCTGAAAAATTCCTCCCAAAACTGGCGGGGACTATAACGCGATCGCTCCCTTTTCCTCAGTCCTTCCGTCATCAATCTACTCGGGAACGCTCCATTGCGCTGCGAGTACAAGAAATTGCCGAGATTTTGCAGATTGAACCCCTACTAGATCGCTTCCCTAAACAACTTTCTGGCGGTCAAAAACAACGGGTGGCTTTAGGACGGGCTATGGCTCGAAATCCCCAGGTTTTTCTCATGGATGAACCTTTATCTAATTTGGATGCTAGGTTACGCACCGAAATGCGATCGCAAATCGTTGAACTTCAGCGAAAGTTGGGAACTACTACTATTTATGTTACCCATGACCAAACCGAAGCTATGACTATGGGGACCCGAATTGCTGTCATGAATGGCGGACAAATTCAGCAAATTGACAGTCCCATGGTTTTGTATAATTCCCCCGCTAACCGTTTTGTAGCCGAGTTTATTGGCTCGGTTCCTATGAATTTTATCACCGTTAAATTATCTAATTCCGGTGAGTTAATTCATCCCCATTTTCGCCTCTGTTTATCTCACCAAAGGATAGCTGGTCTCACTAATTGGGCTGATCAGTCTGTGGTTTTGGGGGTGCGTTCAGAACATTTAACCCTCGCAGAACCTAGCCCTAATCATCTTAATGTCCGGGTCGAACGGGTGGAAGCCTTGGGACATGAAACATTGTTATTTGTCAGGTTTACTCACCCCCCAGAAGATTCTTTACAGGTCAGGATTCCAGCCGCTGTTGATGTTAGTTTGGGAGATAAAATTGCCTTGGCGATCGCTCCTGAAAAAGTGCATCTTTTTGACCCAAAAACAGGCGATACTACCGCCTAGTCGCTGCGCGATACGTGCTACGCACACGCTACGCGATCGCCTGGACTTTTCCGACCTTTCCCGCCTTTCCCGCCTTTCCGACTATTTCGGTTGCTGACCAGAAACCACCGGAGCCGAACTTCTTAAATCCAGTTCGGGATGTTCCGACTGTACCTGTTGACAATTCCACTCATTCTTAAATAACAAAACTGGGCGACCCCAACTGTCTTTAACAGTCACAGTATTAAACAGTCTTCCCGCCTTGTTTAAGGCTTCCCATCCCCCTGCTACCCATCTAGCCACACTATAGGGTAACAATTCTAGGCGAGTTTCCGCCCCATATTCATTCTGCATCCGAAACTGAACTACCTCAAACTGAAGTTGACCCACCGCCGCCAAAATTGGATCGCGTTTAGAATCATCCTGAGAATACATGATCTGAATGGCTCCCTCTTCCCTCAGTTCTGTAATACCCTTATTGAACTGTTTAAATTTAGAGGGGTTAGGATTTTTCAGATAGGCGAAAAGTTCCGGGGAAAAACAGGGAATCCCCTCATATTCCAGTTTTTGGCCGTTGTATATCGTATCACCGATCGCAAATACCCCCGGATTATTCAAGCCAATTACATCCCCAGGATAAGCCGCATCAATTGACTCGCGATCCTGAGCGAACAGTTTTTGGGGACGTGACAGACGCACCGTTTTTCCGGTTCTAGCATGGCTAACAGTCATGTCCTTCTCAAATCTTCCCGTACATACCCGCACAAAAGCTACGCGATCGCGATGTTTCGGGTCCATATTCGCCTGTAACTTAAACACAAACCCAGTAAACTCTGGATAATCTGGGGGAATATCCCCAATCGTGCTACTGTGGTGACCTGGTTTTAACGAATATTCTAGGAAAGCATCCAGAAACAGTTGTACCCCAAAGTTAGTCATGGCGCTACCAAAAAATACTGGGGTCATTTTCCCACCATGTACCGCCTCGAGATCTAAATCTGATCCTAAAGCGTCTAATAGTTCCAATTCTTCCTTGAGTTGATAATACAGATCCTGGTCTAATAAATCCTCAATACGCGGATCTCCCAAATCTATCACTGTATCTACCGCTTCCCGAGAACCGTGGGCCGTCCTTTCAAATAGATGAATTTGTCGCTTATGGCGGTCAAAAACCCCTTTAAAGCGATCGCCCATACCAATAGGCCAATTTACCGGGTAAGGTTGTAAACCCAACTCCTGCTCAATTTCATCAAGAAGTTCCAAAGGTTCCCGACCCGGGCGATCCATTTTATTAATAAACGTAAAGATAGGTAAGCCCCGCATCTTACACACTTCAAACAGCTTCCGCGTTTGAGGTTCTAACCCCTTAGCTGCATCTTCCAGCATCACCGCATTATCCGCCGCCGCCAAGGTCCTATAGGTATCTTCACTGAAATCTTGGTGTCCGGGGGTATCGAGTAAGTTAATCTGAGTGTTACGATATTCAAACTGCAAAACTGTTGAAGTGATAGAAATACCCCGTTGTTGTTCCATCGCCATCCAGTCTGATGTCGCGTGACGCTGCGACCTGCGGACTTTTACCGCCCCGGCTTCATGAATCGCCCCTCCGTACAGCAGCAGTTTTTCTGTTAATGTGGTTTTTCCCGCGTCTGGGTGGGAGATAATGGCGAAATTACGGCGGCGTTGCACTTCTAGCTGTAATTCGTCCTTAATTTCTGTTGACATAGGGCCTTGGTAGATTTTGCCATCTCCGACTTAACTTTTGTCTATTATATATACATTCAGACCATCTATCAGACCATCCCCTCGTACCAAACTATGACTTTGTTAACTTTTGTTACAAAATTTTAAGAAATGTTGCAAAAAATTTTTTTTGGGGGGAGGGGGTTGCTTTTCGCGGGCGCTTGCGCTATACTTTTATCATAATGGGATGGTTGTAATTTTTTTATTTTGGCAAATGTTCCATTATTAAGGCTACTGTCAATATAGTAGCAGCAATGCTCTGGGCTGTCAATCCCCGCGAGGCAAAAAAAGCGACCCTCAAATTTTTTTTTGAAGAAAAAATCAACATTAAATCCGATGTCAAGAGCGATCGGGTGGGACTTTGACTTCGGAGATAGAAGATTTAGGGTTTTGAGCGTTGGCTTTTTGATTCAATTCTCGAATGCGGCGAGATAGTAAGCGAATAATATTAACCGCAATACCAGGGGTCTCATCAATAGCATCATAAAGCTGCATCTGTGTGAGCATGAGACATTCACAGGGTTCTAGGGTAGTGACAGAAGCCGATCGCGGTTCAGCATCAAATAGAGACATTTCGCCAAAACAGTCTTCTTTACCCAAACGAGCCAATTCGCGATCGCCATGATGAACCTTGACCTGACCAGAAACGACAATATAAAGCGATCGGCCTTCTTGTCCCTCAGTAAAAATACTCTGATTAGCGGGAAAAGACAATTCATCCATAACAGAAGCAAGACGCACCAAGAAATCATCCCTAAGTTCTTGAAAAATGGGGACTTTTCGCACAAACAATAGGCGTTGGACGCTAGTTAACATAATAGGTCAAGGCGAGTTAGTGAACTTGAATCCAGACGGACTCCCTATTGATCAAGGCATTTCGGTTTTTCTGTGTACAGCTAATTCCGAGATTAATTGTTGTACTTGGTGAGCCACCAGAGGATCCCGATCAGTTTGTAGCATTGGCAATAATTCTACCAAAGCCTGACGCGCTCCCATCTTGAGGTAAGCCAAAACAGCTTCCCGCACAAAACCTGTGGGGTGTCTCAGACACATTAAAGTCTGTTCAGCGGTGAGACTCCAACTGGCGGACCGCGCTTGGTGGAAGCAACAAGCCAAAGACCAATCTGAGAGGAAATGGCGAAACTCCAGTAAACGACGGAGGCGATCGCTAGGTGTCATTGGTTTATAGGAAATCAAAGGGGAGAGATCCTCAATTTTTTGGACAATAGAGTGATTATCCAAAATGCCAATCAAGGCTCGTTTACGGGAAATATCAACAGTATTATCCAAGATTTCCAACCCACGAGCAATATTTCCCTGTTGTCCAGAGCGAATATTGAAAGCCGCCGCCTGAATAGATCCGAGGGAGTAAAGGAACTTCATCAGCAGAAAACAGCGGTCTATAGCATCAGATTCAAGATTACGGAGCGCGCGACAGAGCATTTCTAGGGGGGAAGCGACCTCAAGGGAGACAGTATAAGGTAAGATAGGAGCTGTAGGTTTTTCAGGTTCGAGGTCTAAAAGAGTGCTATAGATTTGACCAATAAACATCAACTCCTGTTCAATTAACGTTTCCACCCCATTACGTCCAATGCGGTCTAAAGTTCTTTCAAT
The DNA here is from genome assembly GCA_016745315.1 of Arthrospira sp. PCC 9108. Taxonomy (GTDB): domain Bacteria; phylum Cyanobacteriota; class Cyanobacteriia; order Cyanobacteriales; family Microcoleaceae; genus Limnospira; species Limnospira platensis. The sequence goes on along the minus strand of CP066886.1, from coordinate 5,074,188 downwards.
CCCCGCATCATCGGGAATTTTCAGGAGAATGCGGAGAATATTACGTCGGGTGGTTCCCCAGGAAATTAACAGGTTATCGATGAGAGTATCTAAGGCGGATGGCGTACCAATGTCTCCTAAAGCAGACCAAGCCTGAAGTCTGACTAAATCGGATTTATAGATATCCGTGGCTATTCTGATTAACAGAGGAATAGCCTCATTTCCCAAGCGGACTAAAGCCATTCTGGCTGCTTCTCTGGTAGAACGGTAGGAAATAGCTTTTAATAGGGAGCCATAGTATTCCTCCATCTTAGTAGCCGCAATGACTTCCAAGACCGAACAGCGGACTCTGAGAGATTCATCAGCGAGGAGGTCATTAAGATAAACTCGCAACCCTTGCATATAATCAGCATCACCCAGAGCCCGGACTCCCATCACCCTTTCAGGTTCTTGATTAGAGACGATCATGCGCCGGATAGTATTAGTGGCTGCCGCTTTTTGTTCGCGATCGCCACGACGCATAATCAAGGCCGCGGCTGTTCCCCGTACCACCGGATCGACCCTTGGTTGTAGGTAAGGTTTCAACTGATTAATATCTGGGTTAGATTCAGTTAACCAGATATAGCGTAGTGCCAAAGCCAAAACTTCAGGAGGTAGACTGCTACGAGATAGGGATCTAATCGCCTCTAAATGAGCGGGATTAGGATAATCTAGCATCAGTTCTAGGGCTTGACGCTGAAGATTCGGGGACATAATCTCCAGTAGTGGAACCAGAGTCTCCCCGACATTTTTAGGATCAAGTTGGCTGAGTAATTCCATACAGGAACGCTTATCAGCTTCTGGGGTTGGCTGTTTCAACTCATCGACCACCGATCGCTTGAGGCTACGCATATCAATATCTGTAGTTCCCAGGCGACCGCGTTCAGCACTACGAACTAGAAGTCTTACATATTGGGAGCGAATTTTCCAGACCACCCACAACCAGACAAAAGCCAACAAAATAATAGTTACGACAAAAATCAGACTTTGGTCTTGCTGGAAAATACCTTCTGGGACACCATCGGGTAAAAATAGGTTAATCAGCCACAGCAACAGCAAAATCCCGATACCACTCAAACCCGTTGACAGGGGTTCAAATACACCATTAACCAGGGTCTGAATATCACTCCTAATATTTTCTGGTAGGGGTTGAAATAGAACCGTCCCGGTAGTTTCGATGAGAGTGTAGTGGAACAGTTCATCTAAAAATCTGAGAATCAAAAACCCTATAAATATGGTAAATAAACCCGTAGCCCCCCTATCAAGGAAAACAGGCCCAAGGCGACTACCCCCACAGGAAGGATAGATGCTGTACCAAACACGCCTATTTTTTCGACCAAGCGACTGGAAGCAAACCACTGAGTTGCTACTTGGAAGGTACTTAAAATCCCCTCAAATAGTCCCAGGAAGCTAACAATCCAACTAGCGCCACCGATACCACTACGGTATTCTAACTGACTGAAAAACTGGAAATCGACCATGACATAGACGACTTCAGCCATGACGAAAAATAGCACCAAGGGAATGACATAGCCTTGTAGGGGACCTTTGAGGCTACGGGTACTAAATTCTGGTAGTTCGTCTTCCGGGGTCCACCGGGAAGAATCAGGGAAAGACTGTTCATATCTTTGGGACAGATAAAATAAAACACCTGCTCCCACAATCACCATAGCCCCAGATACTAGGGTGACATTATTTAAGCCTACAAATCTGAGCAATAGAGGCAGGGAGAAACCGCTAACCACCCCAGCGACGAGATAACCACTACTGATAATGGGATAGGTGCGCTTGATCTCCCGAATGTTAAAAAGTTGATTGGAGGTAATGGAGGTATTGAGATCGTTGAGGAGATAACAAGCCTCAACCCACAGCCACATGACAAATAGGGTAACAAATTGAAGGCTTAATCCCAATACCCTTACATCTTCTATTCCCAAACCAAAACGAAATAGAAACAGGGGGATTGCCATGAGTAGTAAAATCAGAACAATCACCCGGCGCAGGGGTAAAAATGTCTGTAACCGAGAGTAAACTACACCCAAACTAGACCCGATACCAGCACTAGCAATATAAATCCAAGGCAGTTTCTCTGCCCCATATTGATCAATAAACAGGCCGACGGTACTTAGTTCTAACCAAATCAGTCCGATGGATGAAAAAGTATATACTGCGAACATTAATAAAGTTCGCTCTACTTCTTCTGGGCGGAGATTTAGACCGCGTAGCACACCCTGTCCCACTCCTGCGGGTTCACCAATTCGCTTTTCCATCCCGTATTGAGACCCCTCAATTTTATCTCTTCTCTAAATTATCAGTTATGGGGCGGAACTGGGGTTACTGGTTTATCATAACCGTAGCAGCAACAGGTTTGACAAATCACAATGACCCACAATTCCTGAGTCTCAGCTAGTTGTTGTTTTTTTGGGAGCCAACAGCATCATCATACTCCGTCCCTCTTGTTTGGGGGACTGTTGAACTTCGGCGTGTTCTTCCAGGTCTTCGGCCATACGTTTGAGCAGTTCCCTGGCTAGGTTGCTATGCTGAATTTCTCGACCCCGGAACATAATTGTGGCTTTGACCTTATCGCCGGATTTAAGGAAGCGCTTGGCTTGATTCACACGCACCTGATAGTCGTGATCATCAATTTTGTAACGCATCTTAACTTCTTTGACATCGGCGGTATGCTGCTTTTTACGAGCTTCCCGAACTTTCTTTTCCTGTTCATATTTGAACTTCCCATAGTCCATAATCCGGCATACGGGAGGGTCAGCTTTATCGCTAACCAGAACTAGGTCTAGTTCCTTTTCCTGAGCTAGTTTCATGGCCTCCCTGGGAGTCATGATCCCTAGCTGACCGCCTTCGGTATCGATCAGGCGAATCTTAGGAAAGCGGATATTGTCGTTGATTTGAGGTAAGTTGCGATTTCTTTTTGATTCTATCACAGGCATTACAGGAATTTTAAGTTAATGAGGTCAACGAATGTCTCGACAATTGTGGGTCCCCCTAACAGGACATTGTACTGATTTCCCATATCAATAGGCTTGACATTTAATCTAAACTTTAGGAACCCTAGTATTTTAGGGGTAACTTTCAAGTTATGTTGTACTCAGGACGACGGTTAGATGGATTCACCAGACTGGCACAAACAAATGGGCTTTCAGCGTGATTGGATTTGGCGGGGGTGGAGAGTTCGCTATACTTTTCGGCGTTGCGGACACCCTCAAGGGGCTAAGTCGCCTATTTTTGAGGTTCAAGACCCACTAGGGAGCAACTCTCCTGTTCCTTTAATTTTCCTTCACGGTTTTGGCGCATCTATCGGCCACTGGAGACACAATTTGTCGGCATTCAGTCATTCCCACCCAGTTTATGCTTTGGACTTATTGGGGTTTGGTTGTTCTGAAAAGGCGATCGCCCCATATAATGTTTCCCTGTGGACAGAATTGGTGCATGACTTTTGGCAAACTTTTATCCGCCGTCCGACCATCTGGGTGGGAAACTCTATTGGTTCTCTGATCGCCCTAGCAACTGTTGCTCAATATCCCAAAACCGCTAAGGGTTTGGTTATGCTCAGTCTACCCGATCCGGCCGCTTTAGCGGACTTATTAGCTGGGTGCATGGTTCCCCCAGTCGAGTTTATCCAAAGTTTGGTTATGCTCAGTCTACCCGATCCGGCCGCTTTAGCGGACTTATTAGCTGGGTGGATGGTTCCCCCAGTCGAGTTTATCCAAAGTTTGGTTGCTTCCCCTATTATATTACGTCCCATATTCTATCTAGTGAGACAGCCATCTGTCATCAGTCGTTGGGTTAAATTAGCCTATCACAATCAAGACTCGGTTACAGAGGAACTGATACATATTCTATCTACTCCACCCCAAGACCGAGGGGCGGCTAGGGCTTTTATTATTCTGTTTCAGATTATGGGGAGTTCTAAACTCGGCCCATCTGTACGCAGTCTATTCCCCCAGGTGCAGGTTCCCATATTACTACTCTGGGGAAAACAGGATCGACTGATTCCCCTGAAACTGGCTAAACCTCACCTCTACCTAAAATATAATCCCCACATCAAGTTAGTAGAACTGGAGGGCGCGGGTCACTGCCCCCATGATGAATGTCCCGAACGGGTGAACCGGGAAATTTTCGACTGGATTAACAGTTGCTTAGGGGAAACTCTAACTCTACCCTAACGCCGAACTCGTCACTGATATCGTCAGTCGTCCAGATCTGTATCAATTTTCTGGCGGATTTGTTGATAATCCTGATGATTGAGGGCATACAACGGGGCTAATCCAATCCCCGCTGCGCTGTGAGACCAAGCTAGAAGACGCCAGTTACCTAACCTGGGAGAAGGGTCAAATTCTGGAAAATCCGGTCAGTTGCACGCCAGGGGTTAGAATTGAGGCAGAAACTGAATTTTTCCGGATCCAGGAGACAGCCAGAAAACTAGAAGGGGTCGAGAATGGAGTCACCTCCATCCCCTCCCATTCAAAACCGTACTTGAGACTTTCACCTCATACGACTCCTAGTCTGACTGTCTCTTTGTTATGAGCACAGCATTGTCTCTTTATCAAGAGCTGTTTTATCATCGTGACAATGGCGATGTAATAATTGAAGATTTTTGTATTCATCCTTTCCACCTTGGCTTCTAGGTACAATGTGGTCTACTTCAATTAAGTCTGATGGAGTAAAGAATTGCCCACACCAGGTACATCTACCTTTTGGTTTTTTGAGTAGTTTTGCTACCCTAGTTGGCGTGTCGATTGCTTGTCCTTTTCTGGTTGCCCAGTAAGTCCAATTTCCGTCATAAAGTGTTGCGTCAGGGCGTATTAGGGTATGTCTGATAATTGGAGTCCAATTGTGATTGAACAGATGTAACCCATCTTTGGTTTGGAACAGCCAATTTTCGTGTCTTTCTTTCCCATTGCTAAGTTTAATTGTTCCATGTCTGAAATAATTACTTAGCTTTTCGTAACTTGCCTTTCCGCATCTTGATCCTGTCCATGCCCGTAACATTTGCCAGATTATATTGTCTAGCTTAGTGAAGGTCTCTTTTGAGACTACCGCTGAATAATAGTTTGCCCATCCTCTTATGATTGGGTTTAGTCTACTAATCAGGGCTGCCTGGGGCGCATTTTTATGTTGTTTAATTACACCCTTAATCACTTCAGTGTGGGCAACTGCTTTTTGGCTGGGTTTTATGAGAGTTTTATGTCCGATTAATCTGCTCTTATGTCCCCCTGTTTTTCCAGTTTTGTATTTTCCTACTGGGTATTGCCTAATATTGAATCCTAAGAAATCAAATCCGGGTTTTTCTGCTTTGCCATTATACTCAATAGATTTGAGTGTGTGGCAGACTCGAGTTTTTTCAGGTTTAATCTCTAATCCAACAGGCTTTAGCCATTCATAAATAGCAGTTTTGCACTGTTCAATGATTCCTAAGTCTTTGGATATGACTACAAAATCATCGGCATATCGTATGACCGTGGCAAATGGTTTGCTGTTGGTATTATTTGGATACATTTTTCCTATTAACCTACCCATCCCCAACAGTGCGATGTTGGCGAGTATTGGACTAATTACCCCTCCCTGGGGTGTCCCTGTTTCTGTATCCTCGAATACACCATTATCTAGCACTCCCGCTTTGAGCAATTGTTTCATGTCTCTTTTTAGGCTGCTTGGACAATTAATTTTGGACAGTAGGTAATCATGGTTTATTCGGTCGAAACATTTCGCTATATCTGCATCAAGGACATAGTATTGTCCAATCTTAATGGCATTGTAAATCCTGCTTATTGCATCTTGGGCTGACCTGCCTGGTCTGAACCCATAGCTAGTTCCTTCAAATCTCGATTCCCATTCAGGTTCGAGAGCCGACTTAACCAAGGCTTGCCTTGCTCTATCTTGGATTGTGGGTATTCCTATTCCAGCTTTTTTCATCCCTACCAGGTTTTGGAATCCAAACCCGTCGCAGTGGTTTTGCTTTGAGATTTCCTTTAATGTTCTTGACCAGTTCAAACCTTTGTCTTGGAGAGATTACTCTTACTCCATCAACACCGGCTGTTTTCCTGCCTTGACCCGCTTGGGGGGCGGGTTTATTAAGCTGACTGTTGGGAAGCATGGCTGACCGTGGAACCCGCCCCTACAGCCGCACTGCTAAGAGCCGGGCATAGTATGATTTCACCAATAGACGTTGCCACCTTCTGGCTTTTGCATCTTGTCCCGATTTAGCTGCTTGAAATATACTCTTTTGGAGCTTGAAAACTTTCCGTTGAACCTTAGTCCATGGGATTGCCTTCCATGCGTTGTTCGTAGTCTTGATTGGTTTTGATTTCCCAAATCCTTTCTTTAAACTCGCTATCGCCATTTGTACACCTACTTGACTCTATTTCTTTACAATCAAACCGTGACCCGTTAGCATATCCCTACCATTACAGTCGGGCGTTGGCTTCTGGTCACATCTCACCCCTAATAGGCTTACGCTTACACTTTCACTACTGACTTTCTCGACCAGATTATCAGAGCCTAAGAGGGGTTAAAACGTTCCGTTTATATGGGCATTCCATCTTTAGATTTGTCCTTTCCACCGGGGTACTTTTAAAGGTCTGTGTAGGTAGTCTAACGAAGCTCCTACTTTTCCCCTTACTCTTTTGAGTGCAGCGTATCAACCTATTTTTCGCTACTTAATTCTTACGATGGTTCAAGCCGGACATTCGGTTTCCCTAATCATGGATGGTTGGCAGTGGTCTCGATTCTGGTGTTAGGTTCCACCTCGGAGCCTTCCGTTCCCCGCTTCAATCCTGGGGTTGTGGTTCCCAAAATTGGGGGTGGCTATCGCCGTTACCCTAATTTCCTAACTTTACTTATCCATTTCTGGGCTTCCTATAGGAATTTGTATGAGTTAGTTCGTTTTGACCTTGGGTTCCCTGCCTTATTTGGTATATTTCTATACCGAATGTTGGGACATATAAACAGTTATGAGGATGGTCAGGAGAGATCTCCTTATATTCAACCAAGGGGTTTAAGTCCCCACCAGGCGGTTATTTCAGGTATTTCAACCCTATTTCATGCCTGAACGTCTCGCACCGCTAGAGTTAATGAAGTCGAATTAACCGCCCGGGGGCGGCATCAGTCAACACATAGAGATGACCATCAGGACTTTCCCGAACATCCCGCACACGCGCTCGCGATCGCGATCGCTCGTTGGTCTATCACCTCACCGGACTCATTTAATTGGATATGATGCACCGATTGGGATACCAAACCCCCAGCAAACAAATCGCCCCCATGCACGGCTAACCCGGACGGAGCGATCGCCGGTGTCCAGACGATATCGGGGTCAACCATATCTGGATGGGATTGGCGATCGGAAATTCGCCCCCCTGTATATTCCTGACTATGGGTAACAAGAGGCCAGCCGTAATTTTCTCCTCCTTCAATCCGATTCAACTCATCCCCACCACGGGCACCATGTTCCGTAGACCAAACGTGACCCCGTTGGGAATCAATCGCCAACCCCTGAATATTCCGATGACCATAACTCCAAATAGCCGGGTCACTATTAGGGTCTCCCTGCCAAGGATTATCACTCGGAATTGAGCCATCGTCATTCAGGCGTACAATCTTACCCAAATGACTCCCTCGATTTTGAGCCTGTAAGCGAATCAGTTCCCCGTCCAGTTGCACGGGTGGATTCCCCCCATCACCAATCGCCACCAGCAGAGTATCATCAGGTAACCAAACCATGCGCGATCCAAAATGTTGTCCTCCCCGTTTCAAAGGAGCAGCTTGGAAAATCACTTCCACATTCTCTAGGCTGCTTCCCCTCAACTCCCCTCGACCCACTGCCACGCCATTGGCTTCCTGGGTTCCTTGGGAATAGGTGAAATAAATCAACGAATTTTCCTCAAACCGGGGATGAACGGCAATATCCAGTAAACCCCCTGATTGAGGGCTAAAATCTCTGGCAACCCGGCCACAGGAGTGGGGTCGAGAATGCCATCGCGCACTATCCGTAAGCGTCCTGGTCGCTCAGTAATCAGCATCGTCCCGTCAGGGAGCCACGCTAATCCCCAGGGATGCTCCAAATTCTCAACTACTGTCGTTTGTTCCCACTCCCGATCGAGAGGGATAGATGCACCAGATTCAAGGTCGGTAGATAGGATTTGTGCAAAGCACCGCTCGCAGAGTTGACTGGGTTCTCTGGTGGGGTTTCTACTCCGGTTGGCGTCTCACCGCCGATCAAGAGGAAACTCCCTAGCAAACTGCCAGCAATCGGAGTCAGGGGTTGAATCATCGTGAATCTCATTGGCAAGCGCGTTTATTACATTTCTTCTCCTTTGATAACAGAAGAATTGTTTTGAGAAGATCAGTGCAAAGATTAGGTTACAGATTCATCCCCTACCAGGGGAGGCTTTAGACCCATTTCTTGAGGAACTAAGCCCCTAGCCCCCTGTGGGAGTGAAGTGCTAACTATACACTATTGTTGATTAGATAGCGGCGAAGAACTCTTTAGACTTCACTGGGTCGGGGTTCATGGTTTTGTCTCCTGGCTGCCAACCTGCGGGACAAACTTCGTCGGGGTTGGCTTGAACATATTGGATCGCTTGTAAGGTGCGTAGGGTTTCGTCTACATTACGACCGAAGGCAAGGTTATTGATAGTGGCGTGTTGAATAATGCCGCCTTTGTCGATAATGAACAGACCCCGCAGTGCAATTCCGGCCTCTGGGTCAAGTACGTTGTAGGCGGCGCTGATTTCTTTTTTAATGTCAGACACCAGAGGATAGTTGAGGTCGCCAACTCCACCGGATTGGCGATCGCTTTGAATCCAAGCTAGGTGAGAAAATTCACTATCGACAGAAACCCCTAAGATTTGGGTGTTAATGGCTGAAAATTCTTCAGCGCGATCGCTAAATGCGGTAATTTCCGTCGGACAGACAAAAGTAAAGTCCAGGGGATAAAAGAACAGGACAACGTATTTACCGCGATATTCCAATAACTTAATAGTTTTGAACTCTTGGTCAATCACCGCTGTAGCGGCAAAATCTGGGGCTGCTAAACCAACGCGAATACACTCACTTGTCATGGGTAAATCTCCTAATTCCTTTGAAAACTCAGAATGGCTGAGTTTTCAATTTGTTACGATAAATTAGGGGTCGAGATAGACCTCACGGTCTACCCCTCCCATTCAAAACCGTACTTGATACTTTCACCTCATACGGCTCCTAGTTTGACCGTCTCCTTGTTAAGAGTACAGCATCATCTCTTCATCAAGAGCTGTTTTATCGTCGTGACAATGGCGATGCAGTAATTGAAGGTTCTTGTATTCATCCTTTCCGCCTTGGCTTCTAGGTACAATGTGGTCTATTTCAATTATATCTGATGGGGTAAAGAATTGCCCGCACCAGGTACACTTGCCTTTTTGCTTTTTAAGTAGTTTTGCTACCCTATTTGGCGTATCGATTGCTTGTCCTTTCCTGGTTGCCCAGTAAGTCCAATTTCCGTCGTATGGTGTTGCGTCAGGGCGTATTAGGGTGTGTCTGACAATCGGAGTCCAATTATGTTTCCACAGTCGAAATCCATCTTTGGTTTGGAACATCCAATTTTCGTGTCTTTCTTTCCCATTGCTAAGTTTAATTGTTTCATGTCTGAAATAATTACTTAGCTTTTCGTAACTTGCCTTTCCGCATCTCGATACTGTCCATGCCCTTAACATTTGCCAGATTATGAAGTCTAGCTTGTTGAAGGTCTCTGTTGAGACTACCGCTGAATAATAGTTTGACCATCCCCGAATAATTGGGTTCAGTTTGTTAATCAGGGCTGACTGAGGTGCTGTTTTATATTGTTTGATTACACCTTTTATCGCTTCTGTGTGGGCAACTGCTTTTTGACTGGGTTTTATATGAGTTTTATGTCCTAATGGTTTCCCATGTGGAGTCATCCCAGTTCTGTATTTTCCTACGGGATATTGCCTAATCTTGAAACCTAAGAAATCAAATCCGGGTTCCTCTGTTTTGCCATTATACTCAATAGATTTGAGTGTATTGCAGATTCGAGTTTTTTCAGGTTTAATCTCTAATCCAATAGGCTTTAGCCATTCAGAGATAGCAGTTTTGCACTGTTCAATGATTCCTAAGTCTTTGGATATGACTACAAAATCATCGGCATATCTTATTGCCATGGTATATGGTTTGTTGTTTTTGGGATACATTTTTTCTATTAACCTTCCCATTCCCAACAGTGCGATGTTGGCGAGTATTGGACTTATTACCCCTCCCTGGGGTGTCCCTGTTTTTGTATCCTCGAATACACCGTTGTCTAGCACTCCCGCTTTTAGCCATTGTTTCAGGTCTCTTTTTAGGCGGCTTGGACAATGAATTTTGGACAGTAGGTATTCATGGTTCACGGTAAGAGCATTTTGCTATATCGGCATCAAGAACATAATATTGTCCTTGATTTATGGCAGTGTAAATTCTGCTAATTGCGTCATGGGCTGACCGTCCTGGACGGAACCCGTAGCTTGTGCCTTCAAATCTCGATTCCCATTCAGGTTCGAGAGCCGACTTAACCAAGGCTTGCCTTGCTCTATCTTGGATTGTGGGTATTCCTATTCCAGCTTTTTTCATCCCTACCAGGTTTTGGAATCCACACCCGTCGCAGTGGTTTTGCTTTGAGATTTCCCTTAATGTTCTTGACCAGTTCAAACCTTTGTCTTGGAGAGATTACTCTTACTCCATCAACACCGGCTGTCTTCTTGCCTTGGTTATCTTGGGGGGCGGGTTTATTAAGCTGACTGTTGGGAAGCATGGCTGACCGTGGAACCCGCCCCTACAGTCTCACTGCTAGGAGCCGGGCATAATATGATTTCACCAATAGACGTTGCCACCTTCGTGCCTTAGCATTTTGTCCCGATTTAGCTGCTCGAAATATACTCTTTTGGAGCTTGAAAACTTTCCGTTGAACCTTAGTCCATGGGATGGCCTTCCATGCGTTGTTCGTAGTCTTGATTGGTTTTGGTTTCCCAAACCCTTTCTTTAAACTCGCTATCGCCATTTGTACACCTACTAGGCTCTATTTCTTTACAATCAAACCGTGACCTGTTAACATATCCCTGTCATTACAACCGGGCTTTGGCTTTTGGTCACATCTCACCCCCTAATAGGCTTGCGCTTACACTTTTTACTACTGACTTTCTCGACCAGATTGTCAGAGCCTAGAAGGGGTTAAAAACGTTCCGCTTATATGGGCATTCCATCTTTAGATTTGTCCTTTCCACCGGGGTACTTCTAAAGGTCTGTGTAGGTATTATGAAGAAACTCCTACTTTTCCCCATACTCTTTTGAGCGCAGCGTATCAACCTGTTTCGCTACCTGATAATTACGATGGTTCAAGCCGGACATTCGGTTTCCCTAATCATGGATGGTTGGCAGTGGTCGCGTATGGTAGTAGGTTCTACTTCACGCCTTCCGTTCCCCGCTTCAATCCTGGGGTTGTGATTCCCAAAACTGGGGGTGGCTATCGCCGTTACCCTAATTTCCTAACTTTTACTTATCCATTTCTGGGCTTCCTATGAGGAATTTGTATAAGTTAGTTCATTTTGACCTTGGGTTCCCTGCCTTGTTTGGTATATCTCTATACCGAACGTTGGGACATATAATCAGTTATGAGGATGGTCAGGAGTGCGCTCCTTATATTCAACCAAGGGGTTGAATTCCCCACCAGGCGGTTATTTCAGGTATTTCAACCCTATTTCATGCCTGAAGGTTTGGCACCATCATATTTATCATACTCGAATTGACTACGAGTTCAGAAAAAAATACGCCCAACCATATTAGATGGGGGCGGGATTTCTGATCAAATCAAATAAATGGCTCTGGCGGGATTTGAACCTAATACATAGCCTATAACCCCTATTCTACCGTTACTTAGGTGTTACTCAAAACCATAGCAGGATAACAAGTGAGTAAAAAATGAGTAACGATATCAATACCCCTACAGTAGGGGGAAAGGGTAACTATGACGGGGGCTATGCTAGATTCTTGAAAGCCTATCAGGAGTTTAAGGGTGAGTGTCCTAGGGGGGTTAGCCTTAAAATCCAGAAGTCAGGGCTTAGGTACAATCTCTTATTGCAGTTTAAGCAACCACCTACCGGGAAACGGCTACCCAAGACAGCTAATCTTGAGTGTACACCTCAAGGGGTGATAGACGGGGTTAAGAAAGCTAAACTGGTATCAGAAGCCTTGGGAACCATTACTAGCGCTAGTGAATTTTGGAACTGGTACGATGCGACTATCTTAGGAAAGAACCAGATTGAGGATAATCTGATAACCTATCGGGAAATATTCCAACAACTAGAGGATGAGTATTTTGCGGGTTACAACCGCAACACAGGAAGACCACGCTCCCGCGATATCGCTAGCGACTTAGCATCTTACGAGTCTACTAAAGAGGCATATTTCAGGTTGTTCCCTAACTGGGATGATTACCCTAGCTGGGAGAGTTTCAAGGTTATGCTATACACTCCCCTACAGAACGGAGAACAATTAGTAGGTTCCAAAACATTTAAAGAACGTTACTACATCTTAAAAGCCATAGCTAAGAAATCACCTAACAAAGACCATTTGCTTAAACAGCTTGAGCCTATTAACCCTAAACAAACACGATTCACCGTTAAGCAGCGTATAGGCATTAATGCCTTTAAAGATTGGTGGTTTAACACCAAACAGGAAGCCTATACCATCAGAAACTCACAACATCAATCATCCCGACATAGCTGGTTATGGGTAACGGGTATGACAGTAATGTACGGACTGAGACCAACTGAAATAGCCGCTGCTGTTAATCTAACCAAACGTTATGTAACGGATGATGGTGTAATCATCAAAGCACTATCAGACCCCGATAATCAAGATAATTATCTTGTATTAGGAGATTAATTAGGGGTCGAGATAGACCTCACGGTCTACCCCTCCCATTCAAAACCGTACTTGAGACTTTCACCTCATACGGCTCCTAGTTTGACCGTCTCCTTGTTAAGAGTACAGCATCATCTCTTCATCAAGAGCTGTTTTATCGTCGTGACAATGGCGATGTAATAATTGAATATTCTTATAGTCATCCTTTCCGCCTTGGCTTCTAGGTACAATGTGGTCTATTTCAATTAAATCTGATGGGGTAAAGAATTGCCCACACCAGGTACATCTACCTTTTTGCTTTTTGAGTAGTTTTGCTACCCTATTTGGCGTATCGATTGCTCGTCCTTTCCTGCTTGCCCAGTAGGTCTAATTTCCGTCATAAAGTGTTGCGTCAGGGCGTCTTAAGGTATGTCTGACAATTGGAGTCCAGTTGTGTTTGAATAGATGTAACCCATCTTTGGTTTGGAACAGCCAATTTTCGTGTCTTTCTTTCCCATTGCTAAGTTTAATTGTTCCATGTCTGAAATAATTTCTTAGCTTTTCGTGACTTGCCTTTCCGCATCTTGATACTGTCCATGCCCGTAACATTTGCCAGATTGTCTTATCTAGTTTGGTGAATGTCTCTGTTGAGACTACCCCTGAGTAATAGTTTGACCATCCCATAATAATTGGGTTTAGTTTGTTAATTAGGGTTGATTGAGGTGCTGTTTTAAATTGTTTAATTACACCTTTTATCACTTCTGTGTGGGCAACTGCTTTTTGGCTGGGTTTAATGTGGGTCTTGTGACCGATTAATCGGCTTGCCATTCCCCCTGTTTTCCCAGATTTATATTTTCCTGCTGGATATTGCCTGATATTGAATCCTAGAAAATCAAATCCTGGCTCCTCTGTTCTGCCTTCATATTCAATAGGTTTGAACGTATGGCAGATTCGAGTCTTTTCAGGTTTTATTTCTAATCCCACAGGTTTTAACCGTTCGGAAATAGCAGTTTTGCACTGTTCAATGATTTCTAGTGATGGGGATATCACTACAAAGTCATCGGCGTATCTTATAACAGTAGCCTGCGCTCTGTTTGCTTTCTTTGGATACATTGTCTCTATGAACCTAATCATGCCATCCAATGCGATGTTAGCTAGGAGTGGACTTATTACCCCTCCCTGGGGTGTCCCTGATTCTGTATCCTCAAATACGCCGTTATCTAGCACGCCTGCTTTGAGCCATTGTTTCAGGTCTCTTTTTAGGCAGCTTGGACAATGAATTTTGGACAGTAGGTAATCATGGTTTATTCGGTCAAAACATTTTGCTATATCAGCATCGAGTACATAATATTCACCCTTGTTGATACTTGAGTAAATTCGTGCTATTGCATCTTGGGCTGACCGTCCGGGACGGAACCCATAGCTTGTGCTTTCAAATCTCGATTCCCATTCAGGTTCGAGAGCCGACTTAACCAAGGCTTGCCTTGCTCTATCTTGGATTGTGGGTATTCCTATTCCAGCTTTTTTCATCCCTACCAGGTTTTGGAATCCACACCCGTCGCAGTGGTTTTGCTTTGAGGTTTTCTTTGATTTTCTCGGTCATTTCTAGCCTTTGTTTAGGGGATATTGCTATCACACCATCTACTCCAGCCGTCTTTTTGCCTTGACCCGCTTGGGGGGCGGGTTTATTAAGCTGACTGTTGGGAAGCATGGCTGACCGTGGAACCCGCCCCTACAGTCGCACTGCTAAGAGTCGGGCATAATATGATTTCACCAATAGACGTTGCCACCTTCTTACCTTTGCGTCCTGTCCCGATTTAGCTGCTTGAAATATACTCTTTTGGAGCTTGAAAACTTTCCGTTGAACCTTAGTCCACGGGATGGTCTTCCATGCGTTGTTCGTAGTCTTGATTGGTTTTGATTTCCCAAATCCTTTCTTTAAACTCGCTATCGCCATTTGTACACCTACTTGACTCTATTTCTTTACAATCAAACCGTGACCCGTTAGCATATCCCTACCATTACAGTCGGGCGTTGGCTTCTGGTCACATCTCACCCCCTAATAGGCTTACGCTTACACTTTCACTACTGACTTTCTCGACCAGATTATCAGAGCCTAAGAGGGGTTAAAACGTTCCGTTTATATGGGCATTCCATCTTTAGATTTGTCCTATCCACCGGGGTACTTTTAAAGGTCTGTGTAGGTGATGAAGTGATTACCCTACTTTTCCCCTTACTCTTTTGAGCGCAGCGTATCAACCTGTTTCGCTGCTCAATAATGACGATGGTTCAAGCCGGACATTCGGTTTCCCTAATCATGGATGGTTGGCAGTGGTCTCGGTTCTGGTGTTGGGTTACACCTAGGAGCTTTCCGTTCCCCGCTTCAATCCTGAGGTTGTGATTCCCAAAATTGGGGGTGGCTATCGCCGTTACCCTAATTTCCTAACTTTACTTATCCATTTCTGGGCTTACTATAAGGAATTTGTATGGGTTAGTTCGTTTTGACCTTGGGTTCCCTGCCTTGTTTGGTATATCTCTATACCGAACGTTGGGACATATAAACAGTTATGAGGATGGTCACGAGTGCGTTCCTTATATTCAACCAAGGGGTTGAAGTCCCCACCAGGCGGTTACTTCGGGTATTTCAACCCTATTTCATGCCTGAACGTTTCGCACCACTTACTTTACTGACGCAGAAGGTCGGAAAGTGAGTATTAAAACAGGGGGAAGGGTTGTAGCCCCAATTCCCAGTCCCGAAATGTTTGATTTCCTAGAATTGAAACGGCCGTTGTTACCAGAATATAGCCCGAAAAAAGGCAGTCAACCCAAAACCATAGCTGGAGGCTTTGACGCAACGTTTAGTAACAGAATTCAATCTATGAAATGCCCGGTAACCCAGAAATATGCTTTTCGTAGACTGTACAACCTGTTAGGTGAACAATATGGACTACCTATCGAGTTGCGAGCTAGACTTATGGGACATAGCACAATCGTCAATGAGGGTAAATACAAGACAGAAGGCATTGACGCTACCTTAGAAGTTCTCAAAGGGGTTTCTAAGTTACCTATACCATTGAACGTGGCTATAGAACGGTTAACAGCGTTAGGGGTTGATATTGATAGCTCTGAAGCTAAATTATTTCTTAGAGTTATCTATCTGATAGATTAATCTAATCGTCAACCTTTCATAAATTAACACCCCTAGATTAAACCCCTAGGGGTTATTTTATGGCTACAGATTGATAGATCCTGCTATGGTTTTGAGTAACACCTAAGTAACGGTAGAATAGGGGTTACAGCTTATGGGTTAGGAAACTCTCCTTTCGCCTGCATTGCCTTTAAACCCTTATCCTGACAGCGATAGCGGGTTATTACTCAACCCCTATATCCTATTGAGTTACTCAGATACTACTCACAATCTAGTCCTAGCACAGGAAAATAATTCTGTCAATAGGTTGATTACTCAGTCAATAAGCACAACTTAATCAATCTGTCAAATACCCATACCACCCCCAACCAAACACCGATAGGGTAACTCTCTCGTGATACCCGTCAATGGCAAGCCTATCGGTTCGTTACGAACCATTGACTGCTATCACATCGGTCGCACCCCTAAGAGTGTTTGTTTCGGTTATGGGGGAGGGTATGGCTCAAATTTCAAAACCCATAGGGGTAGTCAGATTATTAGTGAAATATTGAGGAGCCTACTCACTACCAACAAAATCGCGATCGCATAATCACGACTAACCTGGCTATGACATACTGAAGCGATACCCCTAAACAACTTTTCAACTGGTGACTTGTTTCGTCATCTCTCGCTGATACCTACATAATCCTAGAGAATTGATTCCCCATCGAAACCGATACCTACATACCGCTAGACAAGTCTCCAATTTATAGGGGTACTGGGTTCCGCCGGGAATGATTACCCCTAATAGACGGGTTAAGGTTTTGGCTTAGGGTGTTTATTGTGGGTAAATTAGAGGCAAGCATTCATATAAACTTCCAATAGGCTATTGCAATAGGCCTATTGGCAAAAATTACATAGACACCCCCTACAGTCAGAAACCATAGGGGCCATTTAAGTTATTGGGGTAGCTGTTAGGTGTTAGGGTTTAGGGTTTACGCCAACCATCATCATCAATATCATCTCTGTTAATTGGAAGAGGGGGTGATTGCTTTTTATCTTCTAACTGTTTTTTACCAACTATTGATGCCATAGAATCATTAACATATCTAATCAAATAATTTAGGCTATTTTGGATACCGTCTAACCTATTCTCAATAATTAGGTTTCCTGTATGCGTAATGAACGTACTGAGAATAATCGCGACAATAATTAACCCTAATTCAACTATTACCAAGTTCATTTATATTAATTTCCAAAAATGAAGTGTAAACCATTTAATTCTTTCTAGTGGAGAAAATGAAGCGTAAAAATTGCTGTACGGCGGTGATTCAATTATTTGATATTCATTAAGCCATATAATTTCACGTTTAACCATCATATTCTGCTTCACATCATTGTATGTGTAAAATTTTAACCACCCTGCCATTTTCCAGTACACGGGTACACTGTCAGCGTCAAATAATATCCTGATAAATTTACTGCCAGAAATGTCAGGTAATTTTTTAGTACCGTGTAGCTATCATCTTCTATCCTGAAATTAAGTTCATAAACTTTAAACCAATTACTTTCAGATATATCAAGTGCATTAGGCATTATCTGTTAATTTATTGTTGTAAGTCATAAGTCATTTTAGTTCTCCATTACAGTTTTGTTAGGGCTAAACACTCACTTTCACTAAGAGCGCGAGGGTAGTAGCGGAAATCTTTACATATACCAGTTTCAACAACACCATTAGCTCTTCTTAATATAAGAATTTCAGAAATAGGTTGATAAGATGTTACTGTATTAGGTGCATCAACCACTTTATCACCGTTAATAAATAACTTTTGCCGACCTTGCTCTAAAACAGATAATATCTTAAATGATGGTGCGTCCAATCTAGTTATTAAGGGTGATGAATAAGTCAACACACCACCAGACACAGTTCTAGTGTCTATACCGAAACCTGCACTGTCGTCGCCGTGAAGTATCAAGTTGGTATTATCTGAATTAGTACCTAAAATAGCACCAACTCCTGTCAACTTGTTTGGTGTATATTCTATATAAAAAGTGCGAGACGTTCAGGCATGAAATAGGGTTGCAATACCCGAAATAACCGCCTGGTGGGGACTTCAACCCCTTGGTTGAATATAAGGAGCGCACTCCTGACCATCCTCATAACTGTTTATATGTCCCAACGATTAGTATCCTACGATACAAATCAAGGCAGGGAACCCAAGGTCAAAACAAACTAACTCATACAAATTCCTTATAGGATGTCCAGAAATGGATAAGTAAAAGTTAGGAAATTAGGGTAACGGCGATAGCCACCCCCAGTTTTGGGAATCACAACCCCAGGATTGAAGCGGGGAACGGAAGGCTCCGAGGTGCAACCTAACACCAGAAACGAGACCACTGCCAACCATCCATGATTAGGGAAACCGAATGTCTGGCTTGAACCATCGTAAAGAGTAAGTAGCGAAATAGGTTGATACGCTGCGCTCAAAAGAGTAAGGGGAAAAGTAGGGGTTTTTTTTACTACCTACACAGACCTTTAAAAGTACCCCGGTGGAGAGGACAAATCTAAAGATGGAATGCCCATATAAACGGAACGTTTTAAGTCCTCCTGGACTCTGATTATCTGGTCGAGATATCAGTAGGGATAAGTGTAACCGCAAGTCCTAGAGGATGTGAGATGTGACCAGAAGCCAACGCCCTGCTGTAATGGTAGGGATATGCTAACAGGTCACGGTTTGATTGTAAGAATAGAGTCTAATAAGAGTCAAAATGGCGATAGCGAGTTTAAAGAAAGGATTTGGTAAACCCAAACCAATCAAGACTACGAACAACGCATGGAAGGCAATCCCATGGACTAAGGTTCAACGGAAAGTTTTCAAGCTCCAAAAGAGTATATTTCAAGCAGCTAAATCGGGACAAGACGCAAAGGCACGAAGGTTGCAACGTCTATTGGTGAAATCGTATTATGCCCGGCTCTTAGCAGTGCGGCGAGTGACCCAAGATAATCAAGGCAAGAAAACAGCCGGGGTTGATGGAGTAAGAGCAATCTCTCCAAGACAAAGGTTAGAAATTGTCAAAAACATTAAGGGAAACCTCAAAGCAAAACCACTGCGAAGGGTGTGGATTCCAAAACCTGGTAGGGATGAAAAACGCCCACTAGGCATACCCACAATCCAAGATAGAGCAAGGCAAGCTTTGGTTAAGTCGGCCCTCGAACCTGAATGGGAATCGAGGTTTGAAGGCACAAGCTATGGGTTCCGACCCGGACGGTCAGCACAAGATGCAATAAGTAGAATATATACTGCCATAAATCAAGGACAATACTATGTTCTTGATGCTGATATAGCAAAATGCTTTGACCGAATAAACCATGATTACCTATTGTCCAAAATTCATTGTCCAAGCAGCTTGAAGAGAGACCTGAAACAATGGCTCAAAGCTGGCGTGCTAGATAACGGTGTATTTGAGGATACAGAAGCAGGGACACCCCAAGGAGGAGTAATAAGTCCACTACTAGCCAACATCGCACTGGATGGAATAGAAAGGTTAGTCAAAGAAATGTATCCAAATAAAGGCAGCACCAATCAGGTAAACCTTATAAGATATGCCGATGATTTTGTGGTCATCTCCAAAGACCTAGGAATCATTGAACAGTGCATGACTGCTATTTCTATATGGCTAAAACCTGTAGGACTAGAGATTAGACCTGAAAAAACCCGAATATGTCACACACTCAATCCTATTGAGTATAATGGCAAGATTGAGGAACCTGGGTTTGATTTTCTAGGATTCAATATCAGGCAATATCCCGTAGGAAAGTATAAATCTGGGAAAACAGGGGGGCTACAGAGTCGATTAATCGGACATAAAACCCACATAAAACCCAGCAACAAAGCAGTTAAAGCCCACACAGAAGTGATTAAAGGTGTGATTAAACAACATAGAACAGCACCTCAATCAGCCTTGATTAGTAGACTAAATCCAATTATTCGGGGATGGTCAAATTATTACTCAGCGGTAGTCTCAACAGAGACCTTCAATAAGCTAGACAAAACAATCTGGCAAATGTTAAAGGCATGGACAGTATCAAGATGCGGAAAGGCAAATCACGAAAAGCTAAGTAATTATTTCAGACATGGAACAATTAAACTTAGCAATGGGAAAGAAAGACACGAAAATTGGCTATTCCAAACCAAAGATGGGTTACATCTATTCAAACATAACTGGACTCCAATTGTCAGACATACCCTAATACGCCCCGACGCAACACCATACGACGGAAATTGGACTTACTGGCAACCAGGAAAGGACAAGCAATCGACACGCCAATTAGGGTAGCAAAACTACTCAAAAAACAAAAAGGTAGATGTACCTGGTGTGGGCAATTCTTTACCCCATCAGACTTAATTGAAATAGACCACATTGTACCTAGAAGCCAAGGCGGAAAGGATGACTACAAGAATCTTCAATTATTACACCGCCATTGTCACGACGATAAAACAGCTCTTGATGAAGAGATGATGCTGTACTCTTAACAAGGAGACGGTCAAACTAGGAGCCGTATGAGGTGAAAGTCTCATGTACGGTTTTGTATGGGAGGGGGAGATGGCGACATCTCTCTCGACCCCTACTCTACCTTCACTCGGGTTAAACTCATCCCCCAACACTCGACTAACCGCATCAGAAGCACGTGTTACGCTGGTGGCTTGAGTAGGGGTGTAAGGGGATGGTGTTGATGATGCTTCTAGTTGTGTACCCCAAATGTAGATACCTGAAATGCCATCACCTGTGTAAAGAATGCTAGACCCATTATTCAAGTAATGCACTATTGTTGCAGTAGCAGTTGATGATGCTGTTGAGGTAATTGAGCATCTATACCATCCGTTTCCCATAGACGTTACTGATGAAGAAACAAGTCCTCCTCCTGCTGTAATTGCTCTAGTCAGTAAATTGAAATTTGCGAAAGAATTGGCGGGAAATTGAGTGGCAAATGCAATTACAAGAATCGAGCGTTCTGCGGCTTTAGCATATATGGTTAATGTATATGTTGTCCCAGATGTTGCAGAAAATGTACGATTTACATGGTGGGCGGTGTTTGTGCTTGAATCCTCAACTAACTTGTCACCAGTTAAATTTCCATCAAGCGCAACAATTACATTTGGCGTAATACTTGCTCGTGTTTTTGTCCAAGTCGCATTATCAAAATCCTCACTCCACGATACCAAATTAGTCCTCTGTTCCTCCACCAACGACCCTAACCGTTCACCCGTTTCAGGATTAAATGTGTATCTAGGCTTATTCACTGCGGCTGTACGAATCCTGCCTGCTGCGTCTACATACGTTGCCGTAGATGCTCTAGTAACAGTGTAAGTGTCTGTTACAGGTTCTGTTATCCATTCTTCACCATTGTAGCGTGTGTTGGATTTACCAAACTGAGTTGAAAGGGTAGGTTCTATAGAGATGCGAGGTTCAACGTTATACGTATTTGAGTCAATAACTGCTTGTATCCGTTCATTAGTTAAATACAGATTAACTTCACCTTCTGGCAAGTCATCGGTTGATTGCCCAAACTTACTAGAGTAAATGTTGAAATTAGTCATAACTGCCTCTATATTGAGTAATCAAATAAATGGCTAATAACTTAATACTAGCCATTCATTTGATGATTACATATTGATATATTCGATAATTGTAACGCTGATACTAGCGCTAGATTCTGCTATCGCCTGTAACTCAGTTCTACCCCACGTTATTGAGATGGTATCACCTGGCTTAACCGAAAATGCAGCGTCTGACACGCTATCACCTGTAGGGTCAAATATTAGATGTACATTGGTATTTGACCGATTCTTTACAAACACCGTTCTACCGTTACTGGTAGCATTGATAGGCACAACTTCCGTGATAGTGTTAGCAGTCAAACTTATCGCGGTAGTTTCGGAGTTCCCTGTATTTTACTGCTCATATTTAGAGTGTCTAAATTGACAATAGAACTGTAAACTGAGAAACTCATAATAAACTCCTAAATCAAAGTAAAATTTACCAATTTATTATTTGTTCTAATCCAACAATATTGGTTACGCTATCCTCAGTTATAGCATAGATAGAAGCTGTTGATTTTAGTTCATCATCCCACCCAGCGTTAGGAGGTAAATATAGGCATTGATAAGGTACACAGTTACTGATATCACCGTGACAAAACCATACCCCTACAGAACCTACGTTTTGTAAGTGCAACCTATACCGATTAATATTTGAGGGTCTAACTAATGTGGGGGTATTGCCTATTGTCACCCCAAAATTTTCGGGTTGTGTCAATGTAGGGGTTTGAGGAACTGTATCGAGTTGATATTCAGCCATGCCCAAAATATTAATAGAATCATTGTTATGTAACTGAGTTAAACACCTAGCTTTAACTATTGAGTTGCTATCAATTGCTAAACCTTCGTTTTGATTAGTGATTAATTCAATTAACAGGTTTTCGGTGTGAATGCCTCCATAATATGGCAATTTGACAATCCCTAAATTTAACCCGTTTTCTGTTGCCATATTCCCATAAAATATTTGTAAATCTACCGCTTCCTGCAACACTTCCTGTTTTTTTTCCACCGTTGGTAATAGCTATCTTCCGGGTAAATTTTGGGGATTTGTGATTGTGCAATACTGGGAGTGTAACATCTAGCGTTTAACGATGATATATAGCTGTAAATACCGATATCATATTTATATCTTTCTGTTATTAATGATTCTAAAATAGTCCCGTTAAATAACTCTATGGCGTTACTCCAGTTAGCAGCGTTTATATGAGCCGCGATATTTTTAACACCTCTCATGATTTCCCTTATTTAATGGATTTAGTAACATAATTATACTATCATATAATACTATTAAACTTAGTACAAAACGTTAATATGGTTAGAGACAGACGGACGATTAGAGACAAACCAAAGGTTAGACCTCGCTCGGGAGTTAGATATGACACAGCTCCCTTTAGATTAAACGATGACCCCGGTAAACTAGGAGACCCGTTTCGAGGTTGGACTGGAGACCCATACGGGAGGGAATTAGATACTCGAAACAAATTTATAAGTGATTCTAAATATGTAGCTCCTGAATACTGGGATGCAGATGAATATCACAAAAAAAGAGAAGCTGAAGAAAGGAAAAAAAGAGAGGATATTAAAAAAGAGGCAACTGTCAAGGAACCACCAAACAGAGATGAACCAAAGGGAGGAAAAAAACCTAGGGGAAAGGGTGGCGCTGGTAGAGGTTTTGGCGGTCCTAATAGCGGTGACGAGGTAGATGATGATAAAGGAAGGCGACCAGGCGATAGTTCAGATGATGATTCAGATGATGATTCAGACAATGGAAATGGCGGAAATGGCAATATCGGTTGTACCATAAAAGCTAATGAAAAGTACAGCGTTGAAGAGTTCGACAGACAAATGGGTAGCGGGGGATGCTGTAATCCTCCACCAAGTGGAAGTAGCATCACTTTTTTTAGTCATATGGATTGGAGGTGGGGAGAAACTCCTCAACCAACAGGAAGTGAGAGGTTTTTTTATACGCAAGGACAGTGGGAGTCTGAGTGGGCATACGGCGACCCTGATTTAATGTTTGAAAGTATAGGTGTATTTTGTGATTGGTGGATGGAATGCACAGAATTTGATTATGTAATTCCTAGATTTTCCGCGAGCACAAAAGATATCCCGCAATGCATCGAAGGAGAAGAACCTGAAAATATACGAACGATAACAATACCAGATATGAACGAAGAATGCTGTGGAATGATTAGAAGGATTTACGAGTTCCTAGACCCTGAATCCTTTCCGGCTGAAATGCCGGAAAAAATCACGGTTAATGCTGATAATCCAGAGAACAGAATTAAACGAATAAACACATTGCCAGAATGGTTAATGTATCGATTTGACATCGATGACGAAAGATGGGGTGAATTTGAAGTTAAAGTAGAGATTGATGATGTCAATTCTAATGACAAAAGCAGAAGAAAAGCCGAAATCAAATTACCTAACTTAGCTGAATCAATTGCTGAAATATTCGGGATGGTAATGGAAATTGCCATCTCCCATCAAGTGACACAAAACGCTGTTTTAACCTGTTTACATGAAGCAGGTTTGGCGCATTCAGCAGCCTTTAAAGCTGGTAGAGAGGTCTCAGAAATATTAGATTATTTAGGATTTAAAACTGAAGAAAAATACGCAACAATTAAAAACAGCGTTTACTCCAGAAGCTGATAATTTTGAGGAACTACTAGAACCTAATGAAAGTAAAGTTAAAATCACTAATCAAAAGAACGCGAAAGAAACACTATAAATAACATTAAATCAAATAAAGGAAATATTCTCAATAGTTAGAGCGCAAGGTACTTTACAAGTTAATGGTAATGACCCGTCAAAAGACATATTAGCCGATTTAACTAGGTTATATGATTCAATGAAAAAACAGGATGATATTAGAGAACAGGAAACCAAGAAAGTACAAGAATTATTGAAAAAAGACTTTCCTGATATCAAGATAGAAACCGAATTGATTGACGGCGATAACCCACTAAGAGGAACTTTGTAATGGTTGCCAGAAGTGCAAGAATGCTAAGGAGTACTCGTAGCTTGTCTAGCCGTCAAACTCGTAGCAGTATAGGTAGGAATGGCGTTAGACAAGTTAATTTAGCTCAGAGAACATCTACTCAAGAGATGGGTTGGTTTGGCAAGCTATGGGCAAAAATAACTGGTAAAGTTGTTGAATGGGGCAAAAGTTTTGGAGGTTGGTTATGGGAAGGAATTACTAAGTTTTTATCTAACTTTAGTTTTGAGAAAGTAGCACGATTTATCACGTCTAATTGGGATAGTTTCTGGAATTTCAACTGGAATATATCAGATGAACAGATAGACAAAAATATGATGAATATTGCTAATCAATTTATTAGTACTACCGCCGGTTTTTTGGGTAATATGGCAGGTAAATTAGTTTGTGGAGTATTGCCTACCATTGGTATTGCATTTATCAACAAAGCCGCTGCTATGCACATTGCCTTAAGCAAGGGACCTGAAATGCTTATGGAAGTATCTACAGCTTTCGGCTCATACGTTAAACAATCATTTGCATGGCTATGAAAGCCATAGCATGGCAACTGTTTAAACATGGTAGACGGGTTGTTAAAATGTTTTTAGATAAAAGTCCTTCAACACTTGCAACGGCTATTGTTTCAATGGTTCCTGGTGGTAAAGGAACGATTGAAAAGTGGGGTGACGAAAAAGGTGAGGAATGGAGTTTCGGTAAACAGAGAAGGGAAGCTAGGGAGAAATTACCAGAAAGCTATGACGGAAATATTAACACTATTTGGAATCAAGATAGTAGTGAAGAATTTTGGGAGGAATTCTCAGATAATTGTAAAGAAGCGATTATTTTAGTTGCTCAAGGATTAGATGAATATATTGCATTACAACGCATTGAGGAAAATAGACAACAACAATTAGTTAACGCGGTTGTAGAAAATGGTGGAGAGCGATTTAGACTAGTATCATCATTAAGAAACCTTCAAGAAAATGTAGCAAATGTGTTAGCTCAAACTGAAATACTAGGTAATCGTGATATAGGGCAATTTGTGGGTTCCGGTGATATCTCTGAAGTTCCGAATAGTAGTAATTTAAAAATTCAGTTAACCTTTATTTTATATAACTACGAAAAACCTCCATATTGGACTAAGGAAAGACGGTCAAAACTACAAAAAACTCAAATAGAACTCCCATCAGTAGAAAGACACGAAATAACCTGGGATAAATTACAAAGGATATTTACTCAACCTAGTAAATCAGCGTTCACAAAAGGCAATATCAAAGTAACCTGCAATATGCGAAATGGTAGAACATTCTCGTTTTTTGTGAATGAATCTAGCAAGTCAGATGCTGAACGTATTTGCAAGGATTTAGTACAATTAACAAATTCTTCAATTGTTTATCCTTTACTATTTGAGGAAAGGAAAGGTTTTGGCGGTAGGGAAAATGCGAAACGAATAAAGGAAACAAAAATGTATATATCGGAGGTTAAAATACTTAACTGGGAATTAATTGATAAATTTGAACAAGCCAAAATCGATATGGGAGAGAATAGTGTTTTGGCAATGTACAAAGACCCTAGGAAGTCTAAAGTAAAAATTCCTTTACATTTTGAGAAGAAACCTAAGTGGGTAGATGACGCAATCAGAACAGCTACTAGAACGTCGTTAGAAATTAAAACTGGGAGTCAGCCACCAACTACAGCTTAATGTAGTTTTCATTGAATAGAAGCTACATATATGTAGCATTTCCTTAACGAAAATATAGCTAACACCTATATCAGTTTGGTGCTATCTTATTACTATTGATTTATTAGAGGTAATGACTATGGCAAGCCCCGTAACTCTTAATGGTCCCACTCTCGAACACCAATTGTTAGAAGTTATCGAGCAAGTTCAACGTGCACAGATAAACGCAACTAGAAACCCTAATGGTGTAACGGTAGTTACAGCTTATACCCGCAACATGGCAACTGGAGCTGTGACAGTATCCCTAACAATCCCTACTGATGATGTTTTGGATGCTACTAATGGCTCTATCGATGTAGAAGCTATTGCTGTTTTTGTTGACTAGGGTTCATTAACTAGGTAGACAACAATAGTGTTAATGTCTACCTATCTAAGGTTTTGTTTGATAATTAATGAGGTTAAATTATGCCATTAAATGATGCTTACGATAAATATAAAGCAAATTTTGTTGCTAAACTAGCGGAACCGAAAGGCACTTGTATCGGCAGGAGTTTGATGGTTGAGGCTCCAGTAGACAAGACATCAAAGTATGTTATCCCAATGCCTATGTTGCTGCTTTATACGCTATCCGATAACGCCGTAACACAGGAACCCGTCCTGGTGCGAGACTTAACTATCTGGAGACCTCCCGTTAGTGGAACTACATCAACTAATGCTAATAGGCGTAATATCATACCAGGGGCTAGAGTTAGGTCATGGAAACGTATAGAGTACACAAAGATTTTTGTAGAAGCTCCTGCCTCTATGGGTGGAGTATGGAGAACATATCGCACATCAGGAGTTAACGCGGGTGATAGGAAGCTAAGATTTATTGGTTTAAAAGTTCCTCAAATTTTCTCGATTAATTCCTTGCTATATGTTTTTGCTCATTACTGGAGCAAACAACCCGCGAGTATTAGAACCTATAACTCAATGTTTCGTATTCCGGCTGAATCTGAAATTACCCTCGATAACCTAGGAGAACTAACCACAGGTAGAACTGAAGCAGCTAATCAAGTACAAGGAAACCTTAGCGCTTTACCTGAGACAACAGGCAACAATCCATAATAACTATCTTGTTACTAAGTATATACCCGTTAACTCACAAAATAGGATTAACGAGTTTTTTGTATTGGTTATTATTTGTACATTCTATATATACTTAATGTAATACTTGATATTTTTATAAATAAGTGTAAATTGTATAATTTATGTTTATTTTTAATAAATTAATTAGATAAGATAATTTTAATTAAATACAGTGAATTCAAAAGAGCAAGGTAACTATACAGTTACAGAATCAATTGAAGGTAGCGTAACTGTAGAAAATGTAACTAATGTCAATACTAATAAAGTATTGACTCCTACAGAATACCAAGAGACGTTGAGTCGGTTTAATCAGTTTACTAAGTTTCTGGAGTTGGTTAATACTTACCTTCCTTACCCCAAAACTTCATTAATTCAATCATTGACCAACAAACTCCAAACGTCGGAGATTATCAACTCAAATACCTTTTATCTGACATATTCAGAGATTGCCACACTTAAACGAGTCACCAACGCAATCCTGACGCTATTAAAAGCAGGTGGAGTAAAGCTACCTCGTAAGGTTACGGGAGCCATCCAAGATGATATTAACGCCCTCGAAGACCATCTATTGGGCTCTGAGAGTGATTTAGAGGATGAAGATAATGAAGTCAACCCATTTTCTAGTTGGTTAGATTAATCCCACACCAAAAACAAAACCGCTTATGTGT
This sequence comes from Arthrospira sp. PCC 9108, assembly GCA_016745315.1. GTDB lineage: Bacteria > Cyanobacteriota > Cyanobacteriia > Cyanobacteriales > Microcoleaceae > Limnospira > Limnospira platensis. Next base: position 5,046,098 of record CP066886.1, on the reverse strand, counting down.
AAATTTTTTAGGGACTCTATTTTAAAAGCACATAAGCGGTAGCCACTAAGCATTAGGAAATTATAGCATGATACCACGTCATTGGTCCGAGGTTAGGCTTAACCTACGAAACATCACGTTAACCCCCTTGATGTATATCGGTCATTCCCTATATATCAAAGTTCCAATTTCAGGCGTAAAGGGGTTTACGTGGCCATCAACTTTAGTTAAGTTTGATAAGGATTTTATTGCTTATTTTATAGGCGAAATTCTTAAAAAATTAATCCCATTACATCCTGACAAACTTGAGGAAATTTGTACAGAAGCCCTAGAGTTCTACAGAGAAGAATGGAATATATATCAAGCCGAAAACGGCGGGGATAGAGAACCTGATAATCCTAATACATCTTTCGGAGTGTACCCAAAAGATGAAAAATAAATACAATGCTAGAGGACAAAAAATAGACGGCTATTATTTTCCAAGTGCATTTGAATGTAGGGTTTATCACCTTCTACGAAAACATGATAATCAATTAATTGTTCACCCTAAAATGACATTAATTGAACATGCAAAACCTTGGAAAAATATCACCTGGATTCCAGATTTTTAGAGTCCGTTCTTTAATCGTTACATCGAAGTTAAGGGAGTATTAACTGATTCATTTAAGCTAAAAATGCAGTTATTGCAGTACCTTAATCCTGGTTTAGTCAATCAGTGTTGGTTTGTTATAAGGGGGACATCCTACCGATGGCAAGGCATCTCATTTATCAATATCGACGAGTTTAAGGGGCTTTGGAAAAACTTAGAGATTCCAAGGGTAAACAATGAATAAACTGCACTACAAGGGGTTATTTTCCATTGACGGTGAGTTAATAAACACCACCTATAACCCACACCTATTTGAGTCAGAAACCACTCAAATAGCCTACCGGATACTAACCCCTATAAAGGAACATAAAACCCAGGAAATCCTTGATTTAGCTTATTCCTATATGGGTTGTTATAGCCCTAGGGGGGACTACAGAGGTCACGCTACAGCAAGGTTGACAAATGAAGGCAGCCTACGAGTATCAATTGTTGGTAACCCTCAATTTTGGGAGGTATGCAAAAAAATTTCAAACGTCATAATCAATCATCAAAGGATAGTTAATCATGAGTATCGGATATTACGGCAAAAAACAGGACGATAAATTTAGTTATTGCAGTGCAGTTAAGCCCGGTGAAACGGCAACCTTTCTAATTGTTGATTATGCATAATTCCGAATTAAGTCACCTCATTTATGGATATTCGGGAAAGGTGTATCAGGGGATTTTTCTAACTTCAATGATAGGGATTGGAGTTATTCCCAAGGTGATAAAGAATTAATTGCTGTACGGTTTTATATTGAAAAATACGAGACTGAATATAACGGCAAAAAACGAGAATATAGCCCTACATCTCCAGAACTCGCATTGCTTAAAATAGTCGAAAGTGACTCAATGCTTACAGACGGTTCTGTGATGTTTACAGCAACAATAAATCTAAGTCAATCATCAGTCAGACCTTCTGACAGGATATTAGAGGGAAATATCGGAGACGATAATTTAAACTCTGATATTTCTAATATCTTAGAAATTGAATGTATTAATCCATTCAATCAATCTTTCGCTACTTACTCAATCGGAGATATTGACGCTTTCATTGAATCCAAAACTAAAAATAAAGCAGGATTTAATGGAAAGGCAAAATACAAAACCTTCGAGGAAAGGTTAACAGAAGGGGCTAAGGTTTTGGATTGTGACCCTAGCTTTGAGAGTCTTTATAACAAGGTTAAACAACTTGATTCTAATGTATTAATTGCATTAATTGAATTACTGCGATTAATGTAGTCACAAATAAATCCCCCCTAAATATTTAGGGGGGAATAACCACCATACCATGTCAACAAGTCAAGAGCGATAAGAGGTTACTACCATGTCTGAGGACTATATTGATTATAGACTAATTAGAAGTCAGATGTCATCTGAACTAGAAGAAATAATCACAGAAGGCAACCTGGGTGAGCAATTAGAGTCTGTTTTACGGGCTGTCTGTGTTCTACCATATCCTGATATTCAGTTTCCAATTATCGCCTCGTTTATAGCGTCTCCAGTAACCCTTATGAGTACAGCTGGCATCCTGTTCCTTTGGGGGTCTAGCGGTACTGGAAAGTCACAGATAGCTACCGTAGCATCTGAACTATACAAGACAACCTCGGTGCTTGCTAATAGCACTTTCGCTTCACTGAGAAACAAGATACAACATGAACGATTTTATGACCCCCTTCAATGTGAATTTGAGAAAAATTTTATATTGGTATGGGAAGATATCACCCCTAGCTTATTAATTGAAAATGAGAATATGTTATCGCTTTTCAAGGTGTTAAACCGCAAAAATAGCCGAATAACCATCAGTAGTCAGACACCGGGAACTAACATGATTTTTAATGCTTTCGCTTTAAAGGTGATTAATTCAATACATCCATTGTGGACATTTTGGGAGTTAAACGAACTCAAAAGACGGATGTTTCCTATATGGTTTAAAAAACGAGAGACTATGACATCAGAGGAATATAGAGGGAATCATTTTGAATTAAACGAATTAAGCGATATTGAGGATATAACGCTAGACAAGCTATCATCTCAATTAGAGATTTTCTGGCGAAATCTCGATAACTGCAATCAATACAGTAAAGCTAAGAAACTGTTACAGAAACATAAAAAAGATATCACCAATTGTAGGTTGTCATTAGAGATTATCGCGACACATTCATTAATATATGAATCACCTTTGATAGAGTCAATTAAACAATTTAATGATTACTGGGAGTTAATAAATGAAAAGGTTTTGACAATATCATCGGGTACTGAACAATTTTTAGACAGCTTTATAAGCCAAAGTATTGAGGCAAAAATGAAACAAAACAACCAGGCAATTAACGCGGGATGTCCTGAGTTAACCGAGGTTGTAACTGATATCGACCCGAAAGCGTTAAAAGAAGCCATTGAGAGAGCTAAAACAGATGGATATCTTGATAGTCGCGTTAATGTTTCAGAGTTGACTAATCTAATGAAAAGCAGGGGCTATTCAATGATTAATCAAAACGGCAAAAACGTTTGGAAACAAATTATTTAAGGAGGGAATTAAAATGACTCAAAATAACATTGACGCTATTACTCAAACAAGGTTTAAAACGTTTAAACAAATGGTAGACACCACGATTTACAATGCTACCAAACAAGACGCTAAGGATACTTTGATAACAATAATGAATGATTGTCAAACCGAGTATTCCCTGGCAGTCGCAAAGGAACAATTACTCCTAAAACAGCTTAATTATATTAAGCATTTACTAACCAAAATTGAATAATTTAAACCCTTCCGAAATGACGTTAAACTATCACAACTTAACCACTATCAAAGGATAAAACCATGTCAATCAAATTAAGTACACCCGGATTAAACGTAGTAGAATATAGCTACATGAGTAATCGATTAAATCCTAACGTTGTAGGATTACTTGACTTAGTAGAACTTGCTATCACATCTGAACAATTCGACGAAATTGTCGAATTTATTCAAATCCACAGGCATTTTTTAAACGCGGAAATCGAGTTACTCAAAGGTATTGAAGCCTTGCTTGATGCAAAAATTACAGAACACAACAATAATCAAAATCACCCCGATAATGATGATCACAAGTTCAATTAATCAATAGGAAATAAAGCCATGAATGAGTTTGAACAAGAAAAAATGATGGTTATTGCAGAAATGGCTAGGGAGATTTTTGTCAGATTAGCTGGCAATAATTTAACAGCAACTCGTGAGGATAGAATCACGATAGCAGAAATTGCTCATAATTACGCTATTGACTTTCTGGCAGTACACGAGAAATGGGTAGAATCTCAGTATCCAATTATTACTCGATTCGATTCAGACGTAATATCACCTGAATGTAACCTTAATGGTTATAACAGCGATATCCTACTGGGAGGTGATTTTCATGCCTAAGCTACTCCCAGTAGTCACACTAACAGGGTCTTACAAAGGGTTTCTGGTAGGTCATGGTAATATCTGTATCGAAGTAGGTTCTTTAGAATGGTTTAAATACCTAGAAACCCATAAATCTTTTTCAGTAGAGGTTAATGGTAAACGATTTACAGCTTGCAAAAAACTCTCAATTAATGGTTTTACCTACTGGAACCTCAAAGGGTGGGATGGTAGCGTCAATCATCACATCTACATAGGGAAATCTGACCAACTCATTGTAGACAAGCTAACAGACGTAGCGTTAGCTATGATTACTAAGTGCAGAATGAGTAACAGCTAAACCCTAAACCCTAACACCTAACACCTAACAGCTAACCCTAACTCAATAACAACCTTAACCCTTATCGTGTCCTATCATGATAGGGGTTGTTTGTATTTTTTGCCAGTAGTCTATTGCCAGTAGTCTATTGGAAGTTTATATGAACCCACCCCTAGTTTACCCACAATAAACACCCTAAGCCAAAACCTTAACCCGTCTATTAGGGGTAATCATCCTGTGCGGAACTCAGTACCCCTATAAATTGGAGACTTGTCTAGCGGTATGTAGGTATCGGTTTCGATGGGGAATCAATTCTCTAGGATTATGTAGGTATCAGCGAGAGATGACGAAACAAGTTACCAGTTGAAAAGTTGTTTGGGGGTATCGCTTCAGTATGTCATAGCCAGGTTAGTCGTGATTATGCGATCGCATTTTGTTGGTAGTGAGTAGGCTCCTCAATATTTCACTAATAATCTGACTACCCCTATGGGTTTTGAAATTTGAGCCATACCCTCCCCCCATAACCGAAACAAACACTCTTAGGGGTGCGACCGATGTGATAGCAGTCAATGGTTCGTAACGAACCGATAGGCTTGCCATTGACGGGTATCACGAGAGAGTTACCCTATCGGTGTTTGGTTAGGGGGAGATAGTAGGCATTTGACAGATTGATTAAGTTGTGCTTATTGACTGAGTAATCAACCTATTGACAGAATTATTTTCCTGTGCTAGGACTAGATTGTGAGTAATATCTGAGTAATTAGGTACGACTATCGGGTTAAAGCAATTCCCGCGATAGTAGTCAGGATAAGGGTTTAAGTTAAATGGCTCTGGCGGGATTTGAACCTGCGACCTTGGGCTTATGAGTCCCCTGCTCTAACCACTGAGCTACAGAGCCTTGTTTCTCAACGATTTATAAATATAGCACGTTTTCCTTATATATGGCAAGCGATCGCCAAAAAAAATTTTCAACCCGTCAAAGGGAAGAACAGACCAGGGGAGCAACCACCTAAGTCCGTTCTTAGCCAAGAATTGATCATTAATCCCTGGACAACAAAGCCATAGGATTGACAGCCCCATTTCCGGTGGGGTGAATTTCAAAGTGCAAGTGAGGACCTGTGCTAAACCCAGTGCTACCCATTTCGGCAATTAGCTGACCCTGGGTAACTCTCTGACCCTTGCTCACCAGAATCCGGTGATTATGAGCATAAAGGGTAACACTGCCATCAGGATGCTCTAATTCGACCAAGTTGCCATAGCCACCGCTGTTCCAACCAGAAAAGATAACCACTCCCGGAGCGGCTGCTAAGATGGGAGTACCCACCGGACCGGCAATATCAATACCTCGGTGCATTCTTCCCCAACGCCAACCGTAGCCGGAGGTTAAAATTCCCTCGGCTGGCCAAATATAGCCAGTAAACCTTGTGGAGCCTCCCGGTAGGTAAGCATCCGGGCCAAGGAGTGGCGGCAAATCCGGGGAAACAATGCGACCCAGGGTAGGGTTATGAAGTGGGTCATAAGCACTAGCCCCCATAGGAGCAGTAGCAACCAATGAGTTGGGGCTATCCTCAGAACCTGGTTCCGGGCGGCGGGAAATCTCTTGAGTAGCCCCGTCTAAGGGATTTTCCCCATAGAGATTCCTTTGATCTTCGTCGGCTCTGGGGTTAAACTGAGGATTAATCCGTTGTAGTCGTCTGGGGTTAGGTTCAGTAGCAGCGAAAACCTGATCAGCGGTTTCGGCTTTTTCCGCCTTGGCTTCGATTGCTAATTCTTCTGGTTCCTGAGAAAAGCTGACAGTTTGATAGGAATAGGTGGGTTGAGACTGTTGAGCGTGGTACTCGTTTCGCAGTCGCTCAATCTCAGTTCTCAGGCGATCGCTATAGAGTCTACTGCTGCTGTGGCGGCGATTGAGAGGGGTAAGCCTTCTCTCCTCAGCATCAGCAAGACTAAATTCCCCATTACTACTGGGTTGGGACTCACCACTAGTTGATAGATCCTTTCGTGAAGCTGTAGTTGAGTTATCAGTATAGTTAGACTCTATGACAGGGGTTTGTTGACTGAGTTCAGAGAGTTTTCTGGGCCAGATGCGATCGCCGCCATCATTTGATGTACCCAAGCGATCGCCCAAATCCACTTTCAGGCCCATAGGTTTAGTGATATCGCCAGATATTTCCGACGGGAGAACCGTAGGAGTCACAGTTTGACTCAAACGTAGTCTCACAGAAGCTCCCGGAGTATTGTCGCTAGTAGATGCTCTGTGGCTAGGAGTAGTAGTTTGGGTTCTTCCCAAATCAACTCTGGAGTTGTTTAAGTCGTGATCTGCTGTGTAACTATCTCTTGGGGATGTCAGATAGTTATTCAAACGTTTAGGAATCCTCAGTTCTTGATCAACCTTAATCAAGTGAGGGTCAGTCAAATTATTAGCTCTAATCACATCATTGACTGAGACCCCGTGAGCTTCAGCAATGCGATCGATAGTGTCTCCTGAGCTGACCTTATAGACCACCGAAACCGACTGATTGGGGTCAGAGTCAATCACCAACGTACCCGGAACCCGATTAAAGGAACTGATGTCAGTTTCCCTAATTGTCTCCCTCACCGCGTTGCTAACCTGGGAAGGTTGAGAAAAACGAGGGCTAGGGGCAGTATTTTCCGTAACATCAGAGCTAGAGCTATAGGAGTCTGAACCGCTAAGGCTATTTCCCCCCACCCTTTCGATGGTGTCAAACTGATTGGGGAAAGGTTTGTCTTCAGATTTTGATAAAGACGGTTCCGAGACAACCACAGACCCTGGCTGGGCTTGCTCTTGGGCTTGAGTCTCGTTTTCCTGATGGTCAATAACTGCTGCTGGTTCTACTGGGGTTGTCGAACCCATAGACCTAGAATTAGATTCTGTCAGGTTTCGCAGAATGGATGGTTGCCAATCTGATGAATCAGATACTGAGTCGCCGTTTTGATTAAATGCAGCTTGATTAGAAGAAGACTGCATGGCTTTGGTGCTATCGGCTGTTAGTGACTCAGTAGCAGCACTACCCCCTTCGGGAAACAGAAGACCTGATGCAATCGCTAAACCCAAGAACGCAGCAGAGGTTTTTACCCGGCTCCGACTGGGGACTGTGACCTGTTGTGTAGTTTCCAAGTTCATATCTGTCTCATTGGCACCCGTAACAACAGGTTGATTGTTGTGTGGAACTGTTCCTTTCAAAGAACGACCTCCTATGGAGAAGCGCTTAAACTGTACCTTGGGGCTGGTTTTCCTCAGTTATCTGTATTTAACACGGCTTTAAGCAGAACCTGCGATTACAGTAACTGATAAGTGATATTTATCATGCTGATTACATGAGGCCAACCACTGCCAGCCATATTGATTAGGTCAGATTACCTTGCTTTTTGAATTTCGACAAGCCACCTTTACCCATCAATTACCCCAAGTTTGAGAGTGTGAGTTAACTATCTAGCAATTCCCTTTATGTCATAGATAAAAGACAGTTGGCAGGAAATGCAGATTGGGAATCCGCTGATCCCGAATCAAACTTTACACCATCTACCTCCAAAAACACAATGCCCTCAGACCAGTGTTTTGTTGGTTAACAACTGTAGCCGGGTGGTTTGAATAATATACTCAAGTACCCAACAACTTTATATATCAATCCTTACGCCGACTTTACCCTCTCACCCAGACATCCTTTGATTTATCACAAAAATCTATCGGAAGACATGGATCTACTCCTCCAGTAGGATATAATCAAAACTTATGTTTGGGGGCAGAGATTAAGCCAGCAAACCTAGTTGTCGGCGGGCTTCAAACAATCCTACAGCGGCACTAACGGAGAGGTTCAGGCTGCGGACATTGGGTTGAGACATGGGGATGTAGACGGTAGCTTGACAGAGGGCTAGAACTTCTGGAGGGAGCCCTTCTGTCTCGCTACCAAACAGCAGCCAATCATTTTCCTGAAATGGAAAGGACACATAATTCTGTTTTCCACGGGCGCTAAATCCGACCCAGCGGCCCCCTAATGGTTGGTGAAAGGCTCGGAAATCCTCTATATGGGTATGGTATTTCAGGGGCACATAGGGCCAGTAGTCTAGTCCGGCCCGTTTCAGATAGCGATCGCTAATTTCAAATCCCAGGGGACCCACCAGATGCAATGGTGTTTGGGTAGCCGCGCAGGTGCGGGCAATATTCCCTGTATTTTGGGGGATTTGAGGATTAACTAGAACGAGTTGGGGCATAGTCGATCGCATGAAATAGCCAGGAATTTAGCTGCCAGAAGTCAATACTATATCATTCCCAACTTCTGAGGGGAAAGCCACATTTCCATAGCTTTTTTTTATATTTCCTCCCCGGCTGGGGACATAAGATATATTAATAGGTCTTTTGCATCAACCCACTAGGTAACCAGTAATTGACATAATTTATCTTCAAGTTCCTGTTCCTGTTCATAAGCATCAGCGATCGCCTTTTTGATAATACTGCGGGTATCCATGCCACTTTCATACTGTTTAAGCCACTGTCCGGCGCTGTTTCCCTCCCGCAGAATCTTTTTGAGGGGAGACAGAAAACAGCTAAAACCGCGCTGTTTAGCCAGTGGCCACACTTCTGCATAGAGATTTTCGATCCAATCGCGGGCTAAAATACTACTGCCATCTTTCCAGTGTCTCAGGTTAGCGTCGAGACTCCGGTGGGCGACTGCTTCCTCATTAGCATCTGCGATCGCCACTAATTCCTGATTGCGGGTGTTGGCTGGTAGGCTACTCAATTCCAGGGGGTCTAGGTTGGGAGTCTCCATCAGTTGCCATAACCTCGCCTCTAGGAGGGCTGTAGTCGCCAGCAAGGCTATGGGATTCACTATTAGGTCACAAATCCTTAATTCCAGGCGATTGAGGCTGTAGGGGCGACGGACACCGTTAGGACGCACCGAACACCACAGGTGTCGCACATTTCTCATAGATCCAGCTTCGAGTTGTTCATTAGTCCACTGGATATAATGAGAATGACTTTCAAACAGGGGAACGTGGCGGGGAGTTTTGGGGAACAAATGCCACCTATGGGAGTGATAGCCCGTGGGTTTACCGTCCAAAAAGGGAGAGGAGGCGCTGAGGGCTAGGTACAATGGCGCTTCTACTCGCACTAGGCGCACCGCACGCATTAGCACTTCCGGATCATCAATACCGATGTTAATATGGATGCTGGCGGTAACTACATCAGTTCCGTAGGTTTCCTGAATGTAGGCATGATAGGGGTTGTTGGGGTCAGAACGGTAAAAGCGCCGACTGTCGCCCAGAGACAGGGTGCTACCTGGTATAATGGTGTAGTTGCCAAGTTGGTGCAGGTATTGTCGCAATTGTTGCCGAGGTTTTACTAAAGCGCAAAGGGAGCGATCGTAACTGCAAATTGGGGCGGTTATATACTCCACATTACGAGTATCTGGTTCTCGGACAAACCCATCAAGATTTTTGACTATCTTATCGGAAAAACCTACTATATCCCCTTGGGGTGTACCCGTGTACATTTCCACTTCAAAGCCTTTGGGTAGTAACACTTTTGTGCCTCACTTAATTTAGATTAACGTAAACTAGGATAGAGTCTAGGGAGTGAGTGTTAACTAGATTCTAGCATTGATTCGGAGTTCCAAGGAAAAATACTTTCCGATTCGGAAAAGTTAAAAATATAGTCATAATCAAATTCGAGGGCATGGATATGTCTAGTTACCGAAAAGCCACAGTCAACAATTTGGTCAGTGGTAAAAGTGGCCATGATTAAAGCCATCAGTTTGGCATGACTTACCTCCGGTGCTTTCACAAAATAATCCCGTTTGGCAAAAAAGACTTTTTCATCTTTAGGCACAACCAGGCGATTAAGGCGGTGAGCATATTGGATAGGTTTAATATATTTTTTGATGAATTCATCCTGGTTTTTTTGCAATCTCGCTAGTCTTTCGTGTTGTTGCCAACTCATTTTGAACATAATTTTAATCAATTCAAAGCCGACAATATAATTAAAAACGTTCTCTTTTTCTTTGGTGCTGACTACTAATTTTAAAGCTGATTCCAAGTAGATATCTGGCTGACATCTAGCATCTTGGGCGGAGTGTATATAGAACTGACGGATATATTTTCTGAGGACGACTTCCGTTAAGGGTGTAGTGACTTTAAACCAGTTAAAGTATCTTTGAATGCGATTAATTGAGTCGATATCTTCCAGTAATTTAGACACTAAGCCATCGGCGGTATAATCATCTAAAAATTGTGCTTGCTTTTCGGGTTGGGAAGCACAGAAGATATAACATAAAGATAGTAAATAGCGTCGCTGTTCCCAAGGCAAACTTTCCGCCCATTCTTGGGCTTTGGGAGGTAGTTTATCAAATAAAATGTTATTTTTGAGAGGGGCTAAAATGTCAGCGTTTGATTCTAGTTTCATAGTAGTTGTGTCCCACTGTCGGTTTTTTGATATTAGCTGACAGCAATTCTAAGCCACTGCATCACTGGAGACATTGTTACCATTTTAACAGGGGCGATCGCCATTTACAAACCATCCGCAACTGGGGCAACTTTGGGGGGGGAAATCCTATATCGAAACTTATGATCGCTGCCAATTACGTCTCAAAATTTTCTGGACTGCCAACACCAGTACGATCGCCACTGTTATCGCCCCCAATATAGGCAGAGAAATCGCCAATACTGATAAGATCATAGCGCAGAGCAACTCCATTGTGGATACCAATGGATTAGCCAAGCCTCCGGTTGCCATAGTAGAGGCCACACGGGTAATACCCATTAACATCTCAATAATTCCGGCTGATCCAGCCCCCAAAATTATAGAGACTGTCCACATCCACCGAGGTTCCATCTCTGGTAAAAATGCAGCTACAATCAAAGTAGCCACCACCATAGCGATCGGTGCTTCCAGGATATCTAAAGCGTGATCTACTCCGGGCATAAAATAGACGATCGCCTCTACAGCTAACAGAGTAGCCACCGCTATTAACCCCGTCTCGGTCCCCAAAATCTCTAAGTCAGGGGGTAGGTCAAAATCGCCGTATATGGCGGCAGTGCTTAAAATTACCGGGGGTACAAATATTCTAAACCCGCAGGCCGCACCTAAACCAACCCCGCAAAAAATCCCTAACAGATAATTTATCATCATCATATTTTCAGTTTATTACTATGATCCAATTACAGGCGATACTGGCGATAAACGTCCGTAGCGGCGCGGTGTAGCAGGGAATGGCGGTAAACCAAGCCCTGCATATCTTCACAGTAACCACCGCCAATAATTCCCGCCACCGGATATCCCATTCCCACACAGGTGGACAAAACTTGCATTTCCCGCCGCCATAACCCAGAGTCAGTTAGGGCTAATTTTCCTAAGCGATCGCCAATATGGGGATCTACCCCTGCATCATAGATCACTAGATCCGGGCGAAATTCCGTAAGTAAGTCCGGTAAATGACTGGCTAGAATTTGCAAATATTCTTCATCTTCCATACCCACAGCTAGGGGGATATCGCGATCGCTTGTTTGTTTTTTAGCCGGAAAGTTGGCTTGACAGTGCATTGAAAAGGTAAACACATGGGGGTTATCTTGGAAAATTACCGCCGTTGCGTCCCCCTGGTGTACATCAAGATCCACAATCAGGATTTTTTTGGCTAGTCCTAATTTTTGCATGACACAGGCAGCGATCGCCATATCATTAAATATACAGAAACCAGATCCATAGTTAGGGAAGGCGTGGTGAGTCCCTCCGGCGGTGTTGCAGGCGAGACCGTGAGATAATGCCAATTTAGCGGTTAATATCGCCCCTCCCACCGCGATACAAGTCCGTTGGGCTAATGCCGGACTCCAGGGGAGACCTATGCGACGTTGGGCTTTTGGGTCTAATGTACCCTCACAATAACCCTTTACATAGTCCCGGTGGTGGACTAATTCGATCCACTCAGTGGGTGGCAGTTTGGGTAGGTGAAGTTGCGATCGCCTAATTACCCCTTCTTCTAGCAACATATCACAAAGTAACCCAAATTTCGGCATCGGAAAACGGTGTCCTGGTGGCAAGGGCGCTACATAGTCAGGATGAAAAACAATCGGCAAATTCATCAATCAGTGCATATCCAGGTTGTACAATCTAACTAATATTAAATTCAACTAGAGACAATTAACATGGATACCACAATTATTTGGGAGTCCGGCAGCAGCAACCCTGATAATGCCAATAACCTGGAAGTTATCCGAGAATGGTGGGCTAACCTCAAGAATATTAAAATCGACTGGCAACAGCGACTTATGGCAGAGGATACCGACCCCAGTCAGTTAAACTGGGAACCCCAAAAGTTTGACGAAAATTTTGTTATTTGTAACCCCGAAATTAGGGGAATCACCATTTTTTGGAGTAAACCAAACAGCGCAGACCAACGTAGTATCACCCCCCGAAAATTATTCCTTGACATTGACCACCAACAGCTTTATATTTTCTCTCAATCTCAACAGCAACTGGTGCTTAAAGTTAGTATTCCTGAACTGAAATATGACACTGTAAACCTAGAAAATCCTCATATTGCTGTTGGCAATAATGGCTTAATGATACTATTTAGAGACCAGGCACAATTATTGGATGTTAAAGTAATTCTGACCCCCGAAAAATTACAGCAACTCAAGCAAAAATTAATTTAATAATTGACAATTATTAATTGTAGGGGCGGGTTCCGCCGTCAATTTGGCATCCCCACCAGGATATAAATAAACCCGCCCCACCGCCGTCAATTTGGCATCCCCACCAGGATATAAATAAACCCACCCCACCGGATAATTGACAATTGACAATTATTAATTGTAGGGGCGGGTTCCGCCGTCAATTTTCCATCCCCACCAGGATATAAATAAACCCGCCCCACCGCCGTCAATTTTCCATCCCCACCAGGATATAAATAAACCCGCCCCACCGCCGTCAATTTGGCATCCCCACCAGGATATAAATAAACCCGCCCCGCCGCCGTCAATTTGGCATCCGCACCAGGATATAAATAAACCCGCCCCACCGCCGTCAATTTGGCATCCCCACCAGGATATAAATAAACCCGCCCCACCGCCGTCAATTTGGCATCCGCACCAGGATATAAATAAACCCGCCCCACCGCCGTCAATTTGGCATCCCCAGCAGGATATAAATAAACCCGCCCCACCGCCGTCAATTTTCCATCCCCACCAGGATATAAATAAACCCGCCCCACCGGATAATTGAAAATTGATAATTAATCAAGATATTGCCAAGTTTTATAGGTAGCGGCTTGACCACAATAATTATTGTGGTTGTCTAAGACATTCCACACTGTCAAATTAGAGATAGCAAAACGCCTACCTGTCTTTGATATTCTGACTCCTGTGCCGTTTTCTATGTAGCCATTTTCTGCCACAGTTTTTAATAACTTTAACCTGTCTTCTCGGACGATCGCCTCTGCTGAATATCGAGAAGGCATTTGGGTTAACTCCTCCCAGGTGACTTCCCATAATTCCATCGCCTTTTGATTACCATAATTAAAAATTGGGTCGGGTTGTGTATCGTGACATAATACCGGAAAAGGCAGTTCAAATAGTGCCTTTGATATCTGTTCCGGAGTGCCCTGGGTATTGATTAATTGTTTACCTGTCCAATATTCAAAACTCCGAATCATTAATTGATTGTTTAAAATCACACTTTCCTGTTGCCATATAGGGTGATTATTCATAGGGTTTAATGCTGATATATTATTAACAGTTAGTCAGTTTCTAAGCCTTGTTGCTGGAATTTCAACGTTTGGCAATTTTCCATAATTGTCCGGGCTACATTGTCCGGGATACCTTCGGGAATTTCTGCCTGAATTTCCAGGGTGATTTTCACCTTCGTATTTTTCAGAGAGATTAAATGTTGAATCACCTCATCGCTAATTATTCCCACGTCTCTGTTGAGTCGTAAAGCATCAATTTCTACCACCCCATAAAAGCGTCTGTGCGACGGTTTATCGGCTAGGGAAGCCCCATAATTTGCTGCGGTTATAGTCTCCCCGACTATGATATGTGCCTGGCTTTCCTGACCCGGTGAGGCGGTGGAATATTGCCCCAAAGAATTGGGGCTGGGCTGCTGCATAAGTTGTAACTGTTTTTGAGCCACATCCGGCTTGACAATTAGACTATTTTGAGCTATTGTAGGATTGATGGATTCTCCGGCTTTCAGTTCCTGATAGGTTTCGGTTTCCGGGTCGAAGCCTTGGGCATAGGCGAACCACTGACTCCAAACGGTGGAGTATACGCCGGACGCGATCGCCTCTAGTAAAACGTTTTCATCCTTGAGGCGGGGGAGATAGATATATTTAGTTAGATACTCCCATAGGTCCTGTAGGCTGATGTGGTTTTTCTTAGTCCAGATGAACGTTTCGAGAAATTCCAAACAGAGATTTTCCGCCGCGTAGGTATCCGATAGATAGGCTTCATGGACTGCTTTTTGGCTGGCGCTAAGTGCTAGGGAAGGTTCAGGGCTACGGAGGCGGGTAGCTTTCCAGACGATCGCCTCTTGGGGGTCTGGTTGTTCAGGGACTAATAACCATTGATAGGTTTGGGAAATCTGGTTTTCAACATCTTGATCAGAGTCCTGGAGTCTGTTGTGGGCTTGTTTAGCCTGAGAAGGATCTAAATTCAACTCCTCCTTTTCCGCAATAATTGATTCCCAGGCGAGATATTTAGCCGTGTTGTCTGCGAGGCATTCTAACTGCCTTTTATCGGCTGCCAAAAACAAGAGAGTATTTTGATAATGGCGGCGACTACTGCCCCTGTAGTTTAACACATCATCAACCCATTGGTGAGCCGGACTATCTAAATTTAAGCCTTGGTCGTGGGGGTTTTGTGGGTGGACTATCACCAGACGCACGCCCGAACTGTTATCATCAGGAATATCCGAGCTAGAATTGGGGGCGACATGAACCCCAGAGAACAGACCTCGATCGCCAATTTTTTTGAGTCGTTTAACAATTTCCTCCCAAACCTTATGACGATCGCTTTCAGTGAGAAATTGATCAGCCTTTTCCTGGGCAGTGCGATTAAGATTAGGTTGAGTAGAAATCCAGTAGCGGTTATTATCAACATAGAGATACGTCGCGCGATCGCTCAGTCGTCGGAGTGCGTCCCCAAAAGTCGCCGCCGTCTCCCCAGGTTGCACACAACCCAGCTTAATTCTACGGTCTTCTAAGCCACGGTTAGCAGCTTTCAGCGTTGGTGCTGACCCCATGTAGATCGTGCGGGTAACGCGCCGACAAGCCGAATAGCGGCCGAAATTATGGTTTTCACCATCAATAGTTAGGGGTAAAGAATTAGGTCCATCGACATCTTTATCAATAATCGGAATCCAGTTATCATCTAGGTAGCGGGTAAGTTCCGACTGCACCTGAGAGTCATCCATCGGCACATTTCCCGGCATAATCAACAGATTAGCATCATTGCGTTCCCAGAGGGTATGAATCACCTTAGCCATGAGACGCAAAACCCCACGGGTGCGCTGAAACTTATCCAAACTCGACCAGTCCGAATAGAGGCGATCGAACAATTCCGGGTGAATAGGATAAGCCTCTCGCATTCGGCGTTTATAGTCAGCCTCTTTAGTCTCCGTGGGAAACTCCTGGCTATTTCCCCGATACATATCACAAAACGTATTAATCACCGCATCTCGTTGAGCGAATAGAAGCGGATCTGTAGTAAGCTGGAATAAGCGCCGCCGGACAATTTCAAAACTTTCCTCAGCACTAGCCGGTCGCCAAGGGGACTCTACCCTACCGATCGCATTTCTGAGTCTGTCCGTCGCTTCGTATCCCCTCTCGCCGCCTTTTTCAATATCCGATGCTGGAATACTCACCACCAGCAGCGTATCCTTAGCGTTTTTAGCCGACTCGCTCAAAGTTTGGGCAAAAGTAAACTGAGTGTCGAAACTCCCCCCCACCAAATCAGGCGTATCATGGAGTTGTCTAGCATAGGCGACCCATTCATCAATCAGAATTAAACAGGGCGAGAAGCGGTTAAACAGTTGTTTAAGTATATCACCGGGATTAGTCGCCGTTTCGTCAGCCTCCCGCAACATTTGATAACCTTCTTGTCCTCCCAATTGCCAAGCCAACTCTCCCCAGAGAGTTTTAATCACCGGGGGACGCTTTCCGTTACCTTTTCCATAGGGTTTAATGCCACTGGGGGGTAGTTTATTCCCCACCACAACCGCAATATTCACATTTTGGGGAGGCTTAGACAAACTCACCTGTTGAAAAATCTCTTCCATCCCTGGTAAGTTATGAATATCGATCGCCTGGCAAAGGTGATAGAGGGCTAACATGGCGTGAGTTTTGCCGCCGCCGAAGTTAGTTTGTAATTCAATTACCGGGTCTCCCCCTTGACCAGTTAACCGCAGCAGCGCATTACTGAGAAGCTGTTTTAAGCCTTCGGTTAGGTAAGTGCGGCGATAGAATTCTGTCGGGTCTCTATATTCATCGGACCCCTCATCAAGGTATACTTGCCATAGGTCCGCCGCGAATTCTGCTTGCTGGAAATTCCCGGAAGCCACGTCAGGATGAGGCGTAACAATTTCTCGCCAAGGTTTCAGTCCGGCTTGAGGTTTTCCTTCCGTGGGTGTAACGGTGGCTTTACGTTTTTCGCGACGGGCTTCCGCTTCAAAACGCGATCGCATCAATTCGTTTTTTTCTTTTTCTGCCTGGCTGGCTTCTGGGGACGAAATAGCCGTTAATAGGCGGGCGACATTATCGAGGGCGCGGTAAGCGTCATCAGTGGAAAAGGTGGCTTGGTGCGCCCATTTGTTGCGGATATCGCGCAATTCGCTGACAATGCTGCGTTCACTTCTTCCTAGGGTTTGGCGAAATGCATCATTCCAATGTTCCCACATAATTATCAGCAGGGCGGATACATCTTCTTTGAGGACTGCATCTACAGATTTTCGGCTAACATAATTATCCGGGAGGGAGGCGCTGGCGGGCGTTAACCAGCGATCGCCATATTTAGATATCATTTCCCTTTCCACAAAAGGATACAATCCATCTCGGAGTATCCCCAGGGCGCGACTAACTCTCTCGTAATTGGTGATAGCCATAATCAGGTAGGATGCGTCATATAGATTAATTGTATGCCCAAACCGCACATTTTGTTCACCTGTTCAAAATAACCCACTTTTCCCACAATTTACCCCCTGTTAACGTAGGGTGCGTCAGAGGGATAACCTACTGGGTTAACGGCAAATTTTATTAATCTGACGCACCACCTACAATTATTAATTATAGGGTTTCGGTGGATTGGTGAGGTAATTTTCAAAGCCCCTCTCCCCTGTTGGGAGAGGGGTTTGGGGTGAGGGCTATACCTTATGAATATCAGAAACGCTATATTAATTATCCCGTGGGGTGAGGTAATTTTCAAAGCCCCTCTCCCCTATTGGGAGAGGGGTTTGGGGTGAGGGCTATACCTTATGAATATCAGAAACGCTATATCAATTATCCGGTGGGGTGAGGTAATTTTCAAAGCCCCTCTCCCCTATTGGGAGAGGGGTTTGGGGTGAGGGCTATACCTTATGAATATCAGAAACGCTATATTAATTATCCCGTGGGGTGAGGTAATTTTCAAAGCCCCTCTCCCCTATTGGGAGAGGGGTTTGGGGTGAGGGCTATACCTTATGAATATCAGAAACGCTATATTAATTATCCCGTGGGGTGAGGTAATTTTCAAAGCCCCTCTCCCCTATTGGGAGAGGGGTTTGGGGTGAGGGCTATACCTTATGAATATCAGAAACGCTATATTAATTATCCCGTGGGGTGAGGTAATTTTCAAAACCCCTCTCCCCTATTGGGAGAGGGGTTTGGGGTGAGGGCTATACCTTATGAATATCAGAAACGCTATATCAATTATCCCGTGGGGTGAGGTAATTTTCAAAGCCCCTCTCCCCTGTTGGGAGAGGGGTTTGGGGTGAGGGCTATACCTTATGAATATCAGAAACGCTATATCAATTATCCCGTGGGGTGAGGTAATTTTCAAAGCCCCTCTCCCCTGTTGGGAGAGGGGTTTGGGGTGAGGGCTATACCTTATGAATATCAGAAACGCTATATCAATTATCCCGTGGGGTGAGGTAATTTTCAAAGTCCCTCTCCCCTGTTGGGAGAGGGGTTTGGGGTGAGGGCTATACCTTATGAATATCAGAAACGCTATATCAATTATCCCGTGGGGTGAGGTAATTTTCAAAGCCCCTCTCCCCTGTTGGGAGAGGGGTTTGGGGTGAGGGCTATACCTTATGAATATCAGAAACGCTATATCAATTATCCCGTGGGGTCGGGCGGGTTTATTTATATCCCGGTGGGGTCCCAGAATTGACAGCAGAACCCGCCCCTACTATTATTAATTATTGAACAATTGTCCTTGTGTGGGCTTGGCTGCATACTCACTAGATAAACGGGTGATTTCCGGCCAGGATACTACTAGACTATTATAGGCGATCGCCTCCGATGACCAACCTTTGCGATCGCATAGGTTATACAGACGGTAGGCTAGGTCCCTGACTATTTCTACCTCCGTTTCCTGTTGTTTCAGCTTCGACAGCAATTCCGCCGCCCCCATTTCTCCCTTTTCTAGGAGTCGCTGAATTAGGTTTTGCGCCAGTCTCCAGTGGGGAAGACGCGCCTCTTTCGTCGGAGTCCAGTCCTGGGGAAATTCCTCCCTTTTCAGCAACCGGACTTTACCGGCTTTCGCCGTTAAAATTCCCCCGGTTTCTAAGCCTTCTATGCTGATGTTTTTCGCCTTGGAAAGGGTTTCCGCTTCCCCATATGGTGCGGGGTTATATTGGTATTGTTGAAACCATGTTAACGCCCAACGGGTATCGCTATCAAATTCCCCTTCTTGGTCGCTCAGGTATTCGTCCAGGAGTTGATTAATTAATTGCAGGGCGCTACGGACTGTTAACTGGCTGCCATCGCTTTCTAAAACGGCGCTATATTTACTATATACGGCCATACCTGGTCCTATACTGGCTTGGGCTAGGTCAACGGGGGCGATATTTCCCTGTTGCAATGTCTTTAGGGCTTGGGGAAGGTCTCTTTTGATTTCCTTGAGGAATTGGCGGCGCGTGGTTTTCGGCGCATTCTCCCCACGCGGACGACACACTAACAATATAGAAGAAGCTAGGGCGTTTGATGCCTGTCCTCTCATGCGGTTACTCAATTCGGTTCGCAATGGCCAGGTTCCACCAATGCTAAAGTTAGCCTGCATTAACCCTTCTAAAATGGTTTCCCAACCCGTAGAAGCAACCTTATCTTTATCGTCGGTTTCTGTTTGTTTCAGGGCATAATAAACGGTTAATGGGTAATCGTGATGATTCAGGTTATAGAGGCGATGAAACACTTTTATCAGGCTGGACTCAAAAAAGTCTTTGGCTTTTTGTTTGCTACCATGCCGAAAGTGGTCAGCCACCATTTCATTAGCTTTCGGCACTAACAGGGTGCTGCAAATATCAGGGAAAATTTCACCCAAAGATTGACGCAGCCATGTATAGAAAAAGTCCGATAAATCTGCATAGGGTACAGCGTCATAATAGGGTGGGTCGGTTGAGATGATTTTGGCTTGTGAGTCACTTAGATGAGTAGATGTTGCATTATTCTGATACAAGAAAACTTTGGCGTTGGCGTGTTTTTGGGCTAATAAAACTTGGTTAACTGAAATTTCCAGTGCTTTTACTATCTTGTCTATACAAGCTATGTAGTTAGCAAGACATTCTCCAAAAATATTGATTTCTGCAAAATCCCATGTCATTGGAATTGCTTGTCTTGTAAATGTATTTCGTGTTGCTTGTACTACAGAAATCCATCCACAAATAGTTGAATTAAAGTCAGCCAATCTATCAACAGTAAAAGCCAAATAAATTGCGATCGCTTCACTATAAGCCCTAGCGCCATTGCCGCCATCATTCAAGGGAATATCATCATCGGATAACCCTACAGCCAGGGCATCTTGAAACGCCTTATCTTTCGCTTCCCCGACCAAATCACTAAAAGTAGTTAAAGCCACCAATTGACGGGAGGTGAATAAATCAGCGTGTTTGGTCATGCCATAATTTTGTACCCGAAACCCTAGCGCTTCTTTCGGTAAATTAGTGTCCGGCTGCCATGTAGGTTGAGCGGAAAAAGCAATATTTTCCTGTTGTTTGGTGGGTGGTAAATAAATCCTGCCATTCTTTCCTTCTGCGACAATAGCCATTAATTGAGCCCCCATGCGCTTCTCACGACCTTCTGAGCGCACATAATCCAACTTTACAGAATCTCCACAAGCCAGACAAACCGCCCCCTTGCGGTTAACCGTCCCCTCCGGTGGTTTTCCCTCCTCCGTCTTCACCACAAAATCAACTTGGGGGGGGCTAGTTTCCCGGTTAATGGCATACTCAACCCAAGCCTCCTTTCCCTTCTTCGTGGAAAGGTTAAAACTTCGCACCAAAGGCATTTGACAACCACAAGCCGGGTTAGGACAAGTCACCGTCCGCGTCCATAACCAAGCAATAACCGTAGCTTTTTCCCCATTTCCCAACTCCACCGGCGGATATAAATCCCCAATCCGGTTAAAAGCCGCTTCTCGCATCCAAGTTCCATAATATCGCACATCCGCCGCCAACCCCTGCGCGCCGTGCCAAGACTCCAACCTAGTCCGTTTTCTATCATCCCCATTCACCGGCGGTAAATTCGCAAACTTAGGGGGAATTTCAATCAACCCCTTGTTAATCAATACCGCCACCGGGTTCAAATCACTAGCATGGGCTTCCAACCCCAACCGTTGCGCCTCCAAGGGAATAGACCCCCCTCCCGCAAAAGGGTCATAGGCGGGCGGCGCATACTGGGCGATATAGTCTCGGACAGCTTCCGCCGTCGTGGGGGGTTTCTCACCCCGTCCCCAAGCCAAACAGCGGGCTATCTCCCTTTGCGCCGCTTGAATAACCTGGGGGTCTTTGATATCATCCCAAGACACCAAACCCCGCACCACCTGTTTTTGTTTCCCCTTGTTATCGGTATCGACCACAATTCGGGCTAAGATATCAAAAAGGCGTTGTCTTTCCTCCGTTTGTGCTTCCGGGGTGGGGAATTTTTCCGGCCAACTACTGGGGTCATCCACCAAAGAAGCCCAAAGCACCGCCCGACAAGCCGCCAAAGGTCGTCGCGCCCACCACAAATGTAGGGTCGAAGGGTGTCCGTGGCGAATAGACTTCTCCCGCGCCGACTCCATATTAATGGCTTCGAGGGGTAGGGCGACTTCGATGAGTTTCTTACGGTAGGTCATGGCAACCTGTGTTTAACTAATCCCCCAAAATATCATAATTTGGGTCAACCAACGCACACATCTATTTATCCGGTGGGGTCCGGTGGGAGAATTGACAGCCACAGAGGGCGGTTTATTTATATCCCGGTCGGGTCCGAGTTAACGTAGGGTGCGTCAGAGGGATAACCTACCGGGTTAACGGCAAATTTTATTAATCTGACGCACCACCTACAATCATCAATCATCAATCATCAATTATCCCGTGGAGTGGGGCGGGTTTATTTATATCCCGGTCGGGTCCAAGTTAACGTAGGGTGCGTCAGAGGGATAACCTACCGGGTTAACGGCAAATTTTATTAATCTGACGCACCACCTACAATCATCAATCATCAATTATCCCGTGGAGTGGGGCGGGTTTATTTATATCCCGGTCGGGTCCAAGTTAACGTAGGGTGCGTCAGAGGGATAACCTACCGGGTTAACGGCAAATTTTATTAATCTGACGCACCACCTACAATCATCAATCATCAATCATCAATTATCCCGTGGAGTGGGGCGGGTTTATTTATATCCCGGTCGGGTCCAAGTTAACGTAGGGTGCGTCAGAGGGATAACCTACCGGGTTAACGGCAAATTTTATTAATCTGACGCACCACCTACAATCATCAATCATCAATCATCAATTATCCCGTGGAGTGGGGCGGGTTTATTTATATCCCGGTCGAGTCCGAGTTAACGTAGGGTGCGTCAGAGGGATAACCTACCGGGTTAACGGCAAATTTTATTAATCTGACGCACCACCTACAATCATCAATCATCAATTATCCCGTGGAGTGGGGCGGGTTTATTTATATCCCGGTCGGGTCCAAGTTAACGTAGGGTGCGTCAGAGGGATAACCTACCGGGTTAACGGCAAATTTTATTAATCTGACGCACCACCTACAATCATCAATCATCAAGGGTCAATTATCCGGTGGAGTGGGGCGGGTTTATTTATATCCCGGTCGGGTCCAAGTTAACGTAGGGTGCGTCAGAGGGATAACCTACCGGGTTAACGGCAAATTTTATTAATCTGACGCACCACCTACAATCATCAATCATCAATTATCCCGTGGAGTGGGGCGGGTTTATTTATATCCCGGTCGGGTCCAAGTTAACGTAGGGTGCGTCAGAGGGATAACCTACCGGGTTAACGGCAAATTTTATTAATCTGACGCACCACCTACAATCATCAATCATCAAGGGTCAATTATCCGGTGGAGTGGGGCGGGTTTATTTATATCCCGGTCGGGTCCAAGTTAACGTAGGGTGCGTCAGAGGGATAACCTACCGGGTTAACGGCAAATTTTATTAATCTGACGCACCACCTACAATCATCAATCATCAATCATCAATTATCCCGTGGAGTGGGGCGGGTTTATTTATATCCCGGTCGGGTCCAAGTTAACGTAGGGTGCGTCAGAGGGATAACCTACCGGGTTAACGGCAAATTTTATTAATCTGACGCACCACCTACAATCATCAATCATCAATTATCCCGTGGAGTGGGGCGGGTTTATTTATATCCCGGTCGAGTCCAAGTTAACGTAGGGTGCGTCAGAGGGATAACCTACCGGGTTAACGGCAAATTTTATTAATCTGACGCACCACCTACAATCATCAATCATCAATCATCCCGTGGAGTGGGGCGGGTTTATTTATATCCCGGTCGGGTCCAAGTTAACGTAGGGTGCGTCAGAGGGATAACCTACCGGGTTAACGGCAAATTTTATTAATCTGACGCACCACCTACAATCATCAATCATCAATTATCCCGTGGGGTGGGGCGGGTTTATTTATATCCCGGTCGGGTCCAAGTTAACGTAGGGTGCGTCAGAGGGATAACCTACCGGGTTAACGGCAAATTTTATTAATCTGACGCACCACCTACAATCATCAATCATCAATTATCCCGTGGAGTGGGGCGGGTTTATTTATATCCCGGTGGGGTCCGAGTTAACGTAGGGTGCGTCAGAGGGATAACCTACCGGGTTAACGGCAAATTTTATTAATCTGACGCACCACCTACAATCATCAATCATCAATTATCCCGTGGAGTGGGGCGGGTTTATTTATATCCCGGTCGGGTCCGAGAATTGACAGCAGAACCCGCCCCTACAATTATTAATTATAGGGGTTCGGTGGATTGGTGAGGTAATTTGCAAAGCCCCTCTCCCCTGTTGGGAGAGGGGTTTGGGGTGAGGGCTATCAATTGTCCATAATTTCCCCCCGTCCCCATAGTTTTTGCCAATTATAATTAATGCTGTGGGCGGCAAAATCGGGCTCTTGTTGAAACGGTTGGCGCACATAGCGCAGCCGATCGCTGGGAACTTCCACCAATGCTAGAATATAACTATCAGGTCGGTTAAAAGCCGTCAAAATCTCGTTTTTTGTTACCGTCACCGTTTGCGCCCCCTCAATGCGTCCTTTCACTTCAATAAAGCGCAATTGTCCGGTTTCGGGAATGACAGACTCGATATCATAACCGCACTTTTCGGCGCTAACGTCTCGCGGCTCATAGCCTAACTCCCTTTCCTTCTGCATAACCGCCTCCATTGCCGCTAATTCCACCGCTTCCCGGTTTTGGGAAAAAGTGTCGGAAATCTTCGGCGAGGGGGGTTGTCGGGCTTCCAGACGGTGGCTGGGAATGATTAAAGCTACCCCTACCAACAGGGGCGGCTGAGGGGAAAGTTTTCTTTCTAGTTCGAGTTCACTGAGCCGTTTTTCTAGGCGGGTGGCTAACTCATCGGCTCGTTGCTGGGCTTTGGTAGAGTTAAGTTTGGCGTTGGGTTTCCCGGCTTGCTCCTGAAGGCGCAAATCTACGGCTCTTTGGTCCCAATAGTTAATTTCCTTGGTGAGTCGGTCTTTTACGGCTGCTAGGGTTTTATCAATAAGTTCCTGTTTGGGTTTCTGGACTTCCGCCAAATGGGATGGGACTAGGTGGGTGATGGCGTAGTTAATCGCCTGTTTTTCGATGTCCTGTGGGAAGGTGAGGCTGGGTAAAATCTGGCCGATCGCCTTTTGTTCGTCTTCGGTGAGGGGGCGATAGTCCAAATAAGGCGCATATCCCCCATTAATGGCTTCCGAGACAGTGGGGAAGTCCTCGGTAAACAGATTACAGGGAAGTTCTACATATTGCATCCTACGGGAAACTAACCGGCGCTGTCCGTTGGAGTCGGTGCGCGCATCCTGAATGCTATGTTCAAGATACACTAAGATTCTCTCCGTCTGAGAGTTGGGGTTTTCATCGACTAAAATAGTCCCCTGACGCAAGAGATTCCGATGACGTTCTAAAATCAGGTCTAGGGTAGCATCAAGGAGGGGATGACCCGGACAAATCAGGTCGGCTATGGGTTTACCGGAAACGCTGATCAGGTCCTTGTCAAAGCAAATGCGCTCATAACTGTTAAGTATAGGTTCAGCGAGTCCAATTTGGCGATCGCGATGACGAATGACCGCCGGAACATGGGTAATTTGATAGCGTTGGGGTTCCCTGGGGCGCAGGTTTCCCCCCAAGCGGGTGAAGGCTTCCTGGAAAAATAAGCCGATAAAATGGGGTTGGAGTTTCCGCGCTTGCGCCCTTTCCATGTCTTCGCGAATGGCTTGGACTCTGGTGATGTCTAGGGAGTCCCTCGCGAGGGCTTTTTCTTCGATCAGTTTTTGCAGATATTCCCGGTTGAGGCGATCGCTAACTAATTGCTGCTGTTTGGCTTTAATATCAGGGCGATCGCCATAGCGAATAGCCTCAATGAGTAACTCCCGCAATTCTACCTGGGCGATCGCTTTTCCCAACACATCAAACACCTGACCCCCCAAGGCTTTTTGCTCAATTTCTAATTTCCGCAACAGGGATAAATATACATCCCCCTCCCGGGTTTCCCCCGCTACCAAATTCCACAAATGACAAACTTCCGTCTGTCCGATCCGGTGAATGCGCCCAAATCTCTGCTCTAAACGATTGGGATTCCAAGGTAGGTCATAATTAACCATAAGATAAGCCCGTTGTAGGTTAATTCCTTCCCCGGCTGCGTCGGTGGCTACCAATACCTGGATATTAACATCCTGTTTAAAGGCTTCCTCGGCTTTTTTGCGCTCCTCCCGTCCCATACCTCCATGAATGGTAACTACCGCTTCTGGACGACCTAACAGGGTTCTAATGCGATCGCGCAAATAGTTAAGGGTGTCGCGATGTTCGGTAAAAATTACCAGTTTCGGCAAGGTTTTCGGTGCTATTTCCCCGTCGCTATTGTGGGGTTTGGGGGTAAAAAATTCCCCCTCAATTACCTGGGATAATTGTTCCCATTTACAATCTTTCCCACTCTGGCGCACCCGTTGGGCTAAATCTTCCAGTTGGCGCAGATGTTCGATTTCTGTTTGCAATTCCTGAATAGTCCGAGAAGCCGTCGCTAGATCCACAACTTCGGTTTCGATGTTTTCCCTTTCGCTACTGGCTGCGTCTTCAAAATCATCATCAATATCTTCTTGATTAATCACCATCCCCTGGTCTAGTTTGGCGTTGATTTCTCGGTGCATTAGTTGTTCTTCCCGCAGTCTTTTTTGGAGGCGATCGCGCCGCCTTTTCAGAGACTGACAAATGGCTTCGGGAGAGGAAGCCAGACGACGCTGGAGAATGGTTAAGGCAAAACCTACGGTTCCTTTACGTCCTTTTTGGGTGAGGGTATCGGCGCGGTTAAATTCTTCTTTCACATAGTCGGTTACCCGTTTATATAGAATCGCTTCCAACTCCGAAAGACGATATTCTACGGTGTGGGCGCGACGTTCCGGAAACAGGGGGCGACCATCAAATTTTAGCAGGTTTTCTTTAATCAGACGACGCATCAAGTCCGAGGTATCGCAGACATGGACACCATCCCGAAATTTTCCCTCAAAGCGATCGCCATCCAACAGAGCCAAAAATAGTTGAAAATCCTCTTCCTTTCCATTGTGTGGCGTGGCGGTCATCAGCACAAAATGGCGGGTTAAACTCGACAGAAGTTTCCCCAATTTGTAGCGTTTAGTTTCCCGAATTTCCCCCCCAAAAAAGGAAGCCGACAATTTATGGGCTTCATCAACTACCACCAAATCCCAATCAGTTTGGTTGAGTTTCGCCTGTAATTGAGGATTCCGGCTAAGTTTATCTAACTGTGCTATCAATAGGGGAATTTCTGTAAAGGCGTTTCCGGTGCGGGCTGCTTCAAGGCGATCGTTCGTTAAAATTTCAAAAGGTAGGTGAAACTTCTGATATAATTCATCCTGCCATTGTATCGCCAAACTCCCCGGACAGACAATTAAACACTTTTGTAAATCCCCCCTAATTAGCAATTCCCGGATAAATAATCCCGCCATAATAGTTTTACCCGCCCCCGGGTCATCCGCCAACAGAAACCGCAGAGGTTGACGGTTCAGCATTTGGTTATAAACCGCATCAATTTGGTGTGGGAGAGGTTCCACCAAAGAAGTATGAACAGCCAGCCGAGGGTCAAACAAATGGGCGAGGCGAATGCGGTGCGCTTCCGACACCAGCCTAAATATAGCACCATCTCCGTTAAAACTCCAAGGCTGTCCATCAGTCACAATTTCTAAGGTTTCTTGGTCACTCCTAAATAGTAGTTGATTATTAGGTTTACCCCGACTATCTTTATAAGTCAATTCAATCACATCGCTACTACACCAATTGGCATCAATAACCGTGACATTTTCCCTCGGCAAAATCCCTTTAATAATTGTACCACGAGTTATATCTTCAAGTTTAATCATATCCCTCAATTTAAAATTATCAATCTGTTATCTCGTAGGGTGCGTCAGAAGGATAACCTAGCGGGTTAACGGCAAATTTTCTTAATCTGACGCACCACTACAATCATCAATCATCAATCATCAATTATCCATTATCCATTATCCATTATCCATTATCCATTAATAATTATCAATCATCAATTATCCGGTAAGGCGGGGCGGGTTTATTAAGTTATCTAGTAGGGTGCGTCAGAAGGATAACCTAGCGGGTTAACGGCAAATTTGATTAATCTGACGCACCACCTACGAAATCATTTATTATCTATTATCCATTATCCGGTGAGGTGGGGCGGGTTTATTAAGTTATCTAGTAGGGTGCGTCAGAAGGATAACCTAGCGGGTTAACGGCAAATTTGATTAATCTGACGCACCACCTACGAAATCATCAATTATCTATTATCCATTATCCGGTGGGGTGGGGCGGGTTTATTAAGTTATCTAGTAGGGTGCGTCAGAAGGATAACCTAGCGGGTTAACGGCAAATTTGATTAATCTGACGCACCACCTACGAAATCATTTATTATCTATTATCAATTATCCGGTGGGGTGGGGCGGGTTTATTTATATCCCGGTAGGGATGGAGAATTGACAGCAGAACCCGCCCCTACCAAATCATCAATTATCTATTATCAATTATCCGGTGGGGTGGGGCGGGTTTATTTATATCCCGGTAGGGATGGAGAATTGACAGCAGAACCCGCCCCTACCAAATCATTTATTATCTATTGTCAATTATCAATTATTTTGTGATATGATGAAACCACAGAGTTTACAAAAGTTCATAATATGACCGCAACCCAACCGTCTGTAAATGTCCCTAGTTGTTTGGAGTCTCTCGATTGGACCTGGAAAAATCACTCCATCCGCTATACAGTCCAGGGAACAGGCCAACCCCTGATTTTAGTCCATGGGTTTGGGGCTTCGATTGGTCATTGGCGACAAAATATCCCCGTTTTAGCAGCCGGAGGATATCGGGTCTTTGCTTTAGATTTATTGGGTTTTGGGGCTTCTGGGAAACCAGCCGTTGATTATACTTTGGACCTATGGGAAGAATTGCTCCGGGACTTCTGGAGTGAACAGGTGGGAGAACCTGCAGTTTTTGTCGGTAACTCCATTGGGGCCCTGCTTAGTCTCATGGTAGCAGTAAATTATCCCGATATTTGCCGGGGCGCTGTCCTGTTAAACTGCGCCGGAGGCTTGAATCATCGCCCGGAAGAGTTGAATTTTCCCCTCCGGGTGGTGATGGGAACATTTACTAAGTTAGTCGCTTCCCCCGCTATTGGGCCCCTTGTGTTTAACCAAGTCCGCCAAAAACACCGCATCCGCAATACCCTCCGCCAAGTCTACGGAAACCGAGAAGCCATCACAGATGAGTTGGTGGATTTACTCTATGAACCCTCTAATGATGTCGGCGCACAACAGGTTTTTGCTTCCATTTTAAGCGCCCCCCCTGGGTCTCGGCCCTCGGAACTTTTGCCAAAATTACAGCGTCCTCTATTAGTAATCTGGGGGGAAAATGACCCCTGGACTCCGATTAAGGGTGCTGATATTTATCGGGATTTAGCTACAACTGGTGCATCGGTTGAGTTTGTTTCTATTCCCGAAACTGGCCACTGTCCCCACGATGAACGGCCAACTGTGGTTAATCCTCTGATTCTTAATTGGTTGGACAACCTGGGCGGCTCGCTTTAGGACAGCGATAATTGATCGAATATGTGGGGACTTCCCCCTATTTGCTGCTGAATGGGTCTAAGCAAACGTCCATTGCTAACGGTGTGGGGAAATATAAAAATTACCTATTCGGTAAGGGTTTTGGGCATTCATCAAAATTTTTTTTGATAAAAGTGTTGACAAAACTATGGGGGTTGGCTAGAGTTACAAGCGTGTGAGGAGCGAACCAGTCAGGACACCGAGACGAAACACGGCCAGTCGCCGGTGTCCTTTCTGAAAAAAGAATACTAATGTCTCTGCTAAATATGCTTCATTCCATATGTGGTGTGTGGGTGAAATGGGGCGATCATGTCTAATGGTCGCTCCCCCTTATATATGGTTAATTAGGATTGCTATATATGGGTTTTGTCTGATTCGGTTTTGATTACAGATATTTTTGGGGCTGCTTGCATTTGAGGAAAAATGATATATAATTGTGGGTTTGATGGTAAATTCCCATGATGGGATTAGTATTTGCACCTAGTAAATATTCCGGTAAAAATTTAAATTGTAGTTGAATGTCTGAGTATTTTGCGACGGTGGCTCATGGGTTGGAGTCGGTGGCGGCTGATGAGTTGGAAAGTCTGGGCGCGAGAGAGGTAAAGCCGGACTTTGCGGGGGTGGGTTTTAGTGGCGATCGCCGCTTACTTTATCGGGTTAATCTATGGTCAAGAACGATTTTTAGGGTGTTGGTTCCCATAGCCAAATTCCCCAGTCCGAACAGCGATCGCCTTTATCAGGAAGTCCAGAAAATAGATTGGGAAGAATATATTAAACCCTATCAAACTATATCGGTTCACTGTACAGGTAAAAATCGACAGTTGAATCATACCCATTTTACGGCTTTACAGGTGAAAAATGCGATCGTTGATCAACAGCGAGACAAGTTTAGTCAGCGGTCAACGGTGGATGTTTTAGATGCTGATCTACACATAAATCTGCATATAAACGGTAATCATGGCATCCTCAGCCTAGATAGTTCTGGTCCTAGTCTACATCGACGGGGATATCGTCCGGCGGTGGGAAAAGCCCCCCTTAAAGAAAGTCTGGCGGCGGGGTTATTGCATTTGGCACAATGGCAAGGCGATCGCCCTTTCTTAGACCCTTTATGCGGTTCTGGAACTCTCCCCCTAGAAGCGACTTTGAAAGCCCTCAACGTCGCACCAGGGCTATTTCGTGAAACATTTGCTTTGATGAAGTGGTCAGATTTTGATGAGTCTCTGTGGAAGGAGTTAGTCCGGGAGGCGGAAGCTAGTTGTCGGGAAGATTTGCAGATTTCTATCGGAGGATGCGATCATAATTCGGAAGCGATCGCCCAGGCTAATTATAATGCCAAAAAGTGCGGGGTAGATAGTCACATTCGCTTATGGCAGGCAGACCTATCACAGGTGGAACCGACGGGGGATAATGGGTTAATTGTCTGCAACCCTCCCTATGGGGAACGTTTGGGAAATGTGGAGGAGTTGGGAGATTTATATCAGCAACTTGGGGATATTCTCAAACAACGCTTTAAGGGGTGGACGGCGTTTATCTTTACCGGAAACAAAGCCCTATCAAAGCGCATTGGATTAAGAACTTCCCAACGGATACCCCTATACAATGGGGCCCTACCCTGCACTCTACTCAAATATGAGTTATATTAACAGCCCCCAAACAGAGGCCAAGAAACCCGGTTTCTCAACATAAACGGTGGGGCGGGTTTATTAATACGGTCGTGGGGATGGAGAATTGACAGCAGAACCCGCCCCTACCATTATTCATTATCCGCTGGGGCGGGTTTATTAATACGGTCGTGGGGATGGAGAATTGACAGCAGAACCCGCCCCTACCATTATTCATTATCCGCTGGGGCGGGTTTATTAATACGGTCGTGGGGATGGAGAATTGACAGCAGAACCCGCCCCTACCATTATTCATTATCCGCTGGGGCGGGTTTATTAATACGGTCGTGGGGATGGAGAATTGACAGCAGAACCCGCCCCTACCATTATTAATTATCCGCTGGGGCGGGTTTATTGATATGGTCGTGGGGATGGAGAATTGACAGCAGAACCCGCCCCTACCATTATTCATTATCCGCTGGGGCGGGTTTATTAATACGGTCGTGGGGATGGAGAATTGACAGCAGAACCCGCCCCTACCATTATTAATTATCCGCTGGGGCGGGTTTATTCATTAAGTCGTGGGGATGGAGAATTGACAGCAGAACCCGCCCCTACCATTATTAATTATCCGCTGGGGCGGGTTTATTGATATGGTCGTGGGGATGGAGAATTGACAGCAGAACCCGCCCCTACCATTATTAATTATTAATTATTAATTGACTGGAATTTCAATGATAAATTCTGCTTTAACCTTGAGAAGAATGGGACGATTTAATATATCTCCCCGTTGTTCTACCACCAGTTGAATGGTACGGACTTGATCAATACCACCTGGAGCAGTTCCCCCACTCAGAGTTTGCAGAACCCCTATTTTGATAGGTTCTCCTCGGTTAATGGTAACACAAGCGATCGCATCTGTGCATTCAAAAGGTGGCTCCTGAGTACAACCATTCAGCCAGGTAGCGACGGAAAAGAAAAGTGACAGTAAAGGTAGGTTAAACTTCAACATAATGGGAAATAGTTGAGAGTTGACTCTTTAAAGTTGATGAATTACACGGGGATACCTAATTAATTATCTTCATTGTAGCTCCTGGATATGAAATTATGGGGAAATTCTGTTTTTAAGGCAGTTACAACCGGACATGGTGCTTGTTTTTGCTGATTTTCTGGTTTGCGCCAAGAATAGGGAGCCAGTTGGGCTGCGGACATCCATAACAGCCGTTTAGCTCTAGTCATGGCTACATAAAGTAAGCGATATTCCTCAGCATTTTTTAGATATTTCGCCTGTTCCCAGGCGGTAGTTATATCGGGTAATTGCTGGTAATTATGAAGGTAAGCGCGAATTTGGGCGCGGGCGACTTCCGGCAGGGTAAAATCTCCTAAAAATCGTTTTTGGGGATTAACTCGCAGGTTTCCGGGGATGTTTTTTTCATGTAAAAATGGCAGAAATACATAATCCCAGTCTAGTCCTTTGGCTTTGTGCATGGTGATAATTGTCACCTGACCGGGACGGGTAAAAATACTATCATCCGAATTTTCTTCGTCTGTTTCTATAGTGTCAAATTTTTCGGAACTAACGATTTCATCTAAAGTGGTTAACATCGCCGATAAGGTTTGATTTCCGGCGGTATGCTGAGAAATTCTAGTGGCGAGTTTATCGGCGCTGGCGAGTTCGCTTTTTTCGTATTGTAAGGCGAGGGCGAGAAATGAAATTAATTCATAAACGGGAAGTTCAAAACGGGCTTTAATTAGGCTACAGCAGAGTTGACGACAGCGGCTGACATTTTCTGATTGAGGAGGTGAGAGGGGGCCCGGATATAAAAATTGTTCCGGCTGTGCTGCTAGGATGTTAAAATCTTGGTTGGGAATACGATGGCGATCGCTTAATACTTTCAGAGCAGCCTTCAAATAATTAGGAGAATGGGGGCGGTGTATGAATTGCAGCAACTGCAACATTTCCCTAGGAATATGAGACTGACGAGCGCTTTCATAAGCGTCAAATATCGTAATCGGATAATCACTCAAGTTCACCTCTACCTCATATTCTTGAGGTTGGCGTAGCGCCTTAGCGATAAATTCCCCTTGGCGATTTTCTCGGACTAAAATTGCAAAACTTCCCTCTGGGTGCTGCTGAAAAATGGAGAAAATTCGTTTAAAAATGAGGTTAACAGTATCATAAATGCTTTCAGGCTGATATATTTCTACTCCTTGTCCGTGGGGTTCAGGGTTAGCATTTTTTTGGGGATCATCCGGGTCAACTGGGCGAATATCCTGTGCCCTAAACGGCAGTTCTGGAAACTCAGAAAATTTATCATTTACCCACTTTAATACAAAGTTAGCAGCCTTAATAATAATCTGATTACTACGTCCCGCCCTATCCATAGTCGCTAACCTTCCCAAGGCTTCGCAGTTTTCACAAAATTGGCGAAAATAAACCGGGTCGGCGGGGGTAAATGTTGAGTTAATCGCTTGATTTGAGTCTCCCACTCGCACTAAGTTTAAGTTAGCCAAATCGGAATTATTACCACTATCTTGGGCTAAAATTTCTATGAGTTGATTTTGCAGAGGGGTAGAGTCTTGGGCTTCGTCTTCAAATACCGCAAATACTCGCTGTTGCCAACTTTGACGGATCTGGGGATTTTCCAAGACCCGCAAAGCCCCTAAAATCATTTCGTCATAATCAATTAATTGCTGCTTTTGTAACAGTTCTTGATAGTTATCATATAAGCCAGCCGCTATATTCATAATTTGGTAATCGTCCGGGATTTTTTCCCCTAACCTTCGCAACTGGTCAGGAGTTAAGCCAGAACTTTTCGCTTCATGAATAACTTTCAAGGCTAACTCTGGTAAAACTTCAGTACGCAAAACCGATCGCCGCCGCCATCTTTCGGTTTCTTCTGAGTCAAATTGACATCCCTCGATTAGGGTTTCGTACAGGCGGGGATTATGGGTAATCCACTGTTCAACACAGGCGCGGATTAGGCGGTGGCTGGAGGTGGGGACGACTAGGGTGGCATTTTCTAGGTCTAAGCCTGACAATGCCGGGTGATTGGTCGCAATGTATAGCGCTAGTCCGTGCAGGGTATTCACCACGAAGCCGACCGGGGAAATGGAGAGATTGTTGAGGTGTTGGCGAATTTTGGCGCGGATATTACTGGCGGCGGCACGGGTGAAGGTGACAACGATTAATTGGCGTTGGGGGTTGAGTTGATGACGAGCGATCGCTAAAGCTGCCGCAGCAGCCATTCCCGTCGATTTTCCCGCACCAGGAACTGCAGAAACCGCCAACCGTCCCCCCTTCCATTTACCCATCGCATCTTGTCCGGGACGTAGGCTAGACTCTATGCTATCAAGGGCTTTTTGTCTTTCTCGCCTACTGGTTTCTGCTATCTCCGAGTCGGGGGTATGGCTTGAGTCCCACAGGTCTCCCCGGCTATCAGGGGACGGGTTTAATTGGTCTTCGGTATCTTTAGTCACAAACCGCGCCCAGTATATCATTTGATTTTCAGTTTAGCAGATTTTGGGATTTTTAGCAAGTGATTGGCTAAATTTTCCCGCCAAACTAACTAATTAATCGAGGTTTTTAATCCTGAATTAATTGCCTAATTTTGGGCATACTAGAAACTATACCTTCTCCTCGGTCATTAAATATCGGGTTATCATTGACTCCCCAAGTTCCTGTAGCTTCTAAGGAGTACAGGGTTCCTAACAAACGAGCGCCATTTTGGTCAATATTAGTATTTTCAGCCTGGGGATATACTGGCTTCCAAAGGTTGATAATATAACGACAATAGGCGGCGACTAAACGACAGGATACAGCATCATCAAGAAGCGATCGCACAAGGGCTGCGGGTCTCGGATAATCCTCTAATAATTCACTATAGACTAATTCCGCCGTTTTGGGTTTAAATTGAGCCACCCCAATAGACCAGTTAGCCCAATAAACTAACCGAGGTAAAATTCTGGCAATAATTTCCTCGATATCATCTTTAAAACCTCGCCGTTGTAATTCATCTAAAATAATCCCTCCCGCAATTTCGGGAGAAATCGCAAACTCAGCCGCTGCACTGTGAATATGATGGCGCAGTTTATGGATGATTAACTCTTGTTTAGAATAGCTAGAAATTGAGACCATAGCCTGATATTAGATAGGTAAATTTGATAATGTATGGCACATTTAATCAGCCTGTTAATTACTGAATTACTGAAGATAATGCAAACGTTCTGCTTCTACCTCCTCTAACATTTGTTGACGTAGGACAACTGGTGCAATTATTTCTCCCTTGGGTCGCCAGTCTCGCAGTCGCATAACTATGTTAATATCACCGACCCGCACCCATGCTTGATAGTAGGCATCATCAGGAGAACGTTGGCGCAAAATATTCTTGATCAGTTGTCTTTCTTCCCTATTATCAACCTGGGTATCAACGGATTTAAATAATTCCGAATAAGGCATTTTTTGGAAAGTTGAATGTCTCACAGTATCATCCACATAATTACTAGCAAAGTCTACAGGAAAGCGCACAATCAATAGAGCTTTAGGTAGATAAAAATTAAACCCCCAGGCTTGCTCTAGTTCTTCTTCAATCCATCCCGGATTAGGAAGTGTACCAGTTTGGTGCTGTTTCTGGAGAACTTGAGGAACTTCTGGATCATCCCAGGATAAAATCCTCAATTGGGGAGACAAAATGCGATCGAGTCGATAATTATGCCAAGTCATTGCACCCCAAGGATCAACTCCATAAGCACTCAGATACTTAGCGCGTCTAGCATAGTGTAAACACACAGGATACACTGTAACTAAAGCTGCCCTATTTTCCCGTGCTACCCAGGTTTTAAATTGAATTACGCCGCCATTATGATTATACCATAAAGATTCAATTTGTTGTTGGTAATCATCTACTTTTTCCTGGATTTCTGCGGACAGAATATAGTCAAAATGCAGAAAAATCCGACGATTTGGCTCTAGGAAAGAACCAGATGAGTTAGTCGGGGAGTCGGTAAATGCCTCCCATAAACTATTAATGGCAATGTCAATATCTGGCTGTACAAAAGCGACAGATTCTAATATATAGATAAGATGCGATTTTTGACTCGAAGATAGTTGTTCAAAGTAGCGGTTAGGGTGAGTTTGCATAGGTGGCTTGGGTAACTGTTGGGGAGGTAAAGAATAATAGCCTTGGCGGGTTCTATACTTTAACCATCCCTGGGATGCTAACAGGGTTAAATCGTCTCGTAATGAACGGTGAACTGTAGCAAAAGGACAGTAATCTAACTGAGTTTTAATTTCCGCCACAGATAAGCCTGTGCGTTGGGATGTTTCCGTTACCCATTCACTCAAACTTTGGGGTAAGTTACTATGGATTAATATGGTACTAAGTGACTGATGACATAAACATTTTGGGTCAGAACAATTTCCGGTTAATTCTTGGGCTGATAAAGTTTCGCCTTTGCTATGACTGAGAGAAAATAGGCGATCGCGTAATTGGCTATAACGAAATGGCTGAGATAGAGATTTAACCCAATTAAATTGTCCTCCGTAAAGGCGATCGAGTATTAACCACAGTCGGACTGATCTATGTAACCTGCTAGGAAACTGTCCCTGACTCAACCATTGCAAAATCGCCGGACTAGGTGGATAAGTAAACATACTAATTTGTTGTAGAAGTACCCTCTTCAATTGCCATGCCATAATACTCTACAATATTTGTAGCTGAATGTGTTGGTTAAAAAAAATGCCCCAGTCTGCTGAATCAGCGATTA
This sequence comes from Arthrospira sp. PCC 9108, assembly GCA_016745315.1. Taxonomy (GTDB): domain Bacteria; phylum Cyanobacteriota; class Cyanobacteriia; order Cyanobacteriales; family Microcoleaceae; genus Limnospira; species Limnospira platensis. The sequence goes on along the minus strand of CP066886.1, from coordinate 5,009,583 downwards.
AATTAACTTTAAGTAAATCCCGGTCTGTACAAGGGTTAAGTTATCAGATTCTGTCTATTGAATTGGTAACTAAAGACCGCCTAATTTCCCCGGAAGATTTGAGAGACCAGACTTTACCTCCCCACATTGACTATAAAGGTGGTATAGTTATCTCAGGGCGTGGTCCGATCTGGCTTTATGGCTATCTAATTCATGAACTACACCCGGCTGCTTGGGTGGCTTGCTACGATCCGCGTTTAGGTGCGGTGGTAGTTTCCACCCACTCCCGACAAACTCAGGTCGGACAGGTTTTATCTATCGATTTACAGGAAAATTTACCCCCGCGTTTGTGTCCAGCCATGATGATTGTAGGACCACCTGACAGCGGTAAATCTGTCCTCTCCCACGCACTATTCCGCACCCTATTAACTCAGTATTCTGACATATATTTACAGAGGGCTCACTGGGATGGTGAAGGTAATTGGATTTTGGAGTTGGGGGAGATGACAAAATCAAGCGATCGCGAAGCCTATAAACTGGCTTATAAGGGTGGGATAACTGATAAATTTTTCGAGCATCATAGTCAAGCTATTCTTAATCTACGTCGTCAAAAAACTTTAGTTTTGGTAGATGTAGGTGGTAAAGTGCAGCCGGAAAAAGTACCGCTATTAGAAGCCTGTACTCATTATTTAGTGATTAGTTCACAGCCAGAAGAAATTGCTCCTTGGCATGAGTTTTGTCGCGATCGCGGTAATCTAAAATGTCTAGCAGTGGTGCATAGTTCTTTGGAAATAGAGGAGGTAATCCATAAACGGGAACCTTGGCTAGAAATGACTTGGGGTGTACTGGAACAAGGGGGTATTTGCCAAATTCCTACAGTATTACTTGAACAGGTACAAACCCTCCTAAAACCACCGCAGTAAATTAATCGGAGGTTATCTCATCTGTAAAATTCTTGTGGTCACGGTGGGCGGTTGATACTAACCTCTGGTAACATCAATTAGCAGCCTGAATCCATATCGGGTAATCATCTAGTATATGGTTATGGGTTGACAAATTGATGATTTTGTGATAGATTTAACCTCATGTCTTGATCAGAGAGTTAATTGTTAAATTCAGGTTGGATTTATCGCGAACAAGTCGATCGCCTTAGCGCCGGATTAACTGTCTTGGATTACTATAGCAAGCGATATACCCATTCCAGTAGAAATGAATGGTGCGATCGCATTAATAACCAGCAGATTTGGTTAGATGGAAAGCCAGCGACAGCAGACATAGAACTTCAAGCCGGACAGCAACTCGCCTATCATCGACCTCCTTGGAATGAACCGGATGTTCCTTTATCTTTCCAGGTAATTTATGAGGATGCAGATATTTTAGTAGTTGCGAAACCGTCAGGACTTCCAGTGATACCTGGTGGGGGTTTTTTGGAACATACCCTACTGCGACAATTACAAAGGAAATATCCCCAGGATACACCGATACCAATTCATCGCTTAGGTAGGGGAACATCAGGACTCGTGTTGTTGGCGAGGTCTACCGTAGGGCGATCGTATTTAACCAAACAAATGCGCCAGCGACAAATTACTAAGGTTTATTTAGCCTTAGCTGAAGGTTGTAGTCCCAGGGATTATTTTAGTATTAATTGTGCGATCGGCAAAATTCCCCATCCCATTATCGGCTATATTTACGGCGCGACAGAAACCGGATTATCCGCCGAAAGTAACTGTCAAGTAATTCGGCGAGACAGCGATAAAATGATCGTACAAGTAACCATTCTCACAGGTAGACCCCATCAAATCCGCATTCACCTCGCCGCCGCCGGATTTCCCCTAGTGGGAGATCCTCTTTATACCATTGGCGGAAAGCCACGCATAACCGACCCAACCTCAAACCATCATAGCACATTTCCCGGAGATTGTGGATATTATTTACACGCTTATTCTCTCAGTTTCCAGCATCCTCAAACTGGCGCAAATCTCCATCTAACCGCTACCCCACCCCAGGAATTATCTACCGAATATCCACCTATGTAGATATTTGGGTTTTAATCATTTCACAAAAACTCAAGAAAGTTTGAAAACTTTTTAAATGCTGACCATTAAATGCTGTCCTTTTTTGCAATTCTTGTAAATAATGTTTCTCTCTAGCATCCCCAGGGTTTCTTTTAGTGTAGCATATATTTTTGGCTCGGAAAATTTCTTTTAAATATTCACCGTGAAACTCAGCATGATTTTTATTATTATAGCTACCCATAGCTTCCGGATCATCTTGAGAAACATCATAATAATTCACATAATCTAATAATGGAGATTCTAAAGGTTGTCGGGAATCAAAAATTTTGCGATTTCCCAATAACCAAGTCTCTATACAACGATTTTGCACAATAATTTTAATTTTAGTATTGCCTATATTTCGATCTTGGCTCTTTTTTTGAACATCATTTAATCTTGCATCCACAGTTTCTTCATCAGCATCCACACAAATCACTAAATAATCATAATTGTTGGTTTCCCGAATTTTGTCAATAGCGTTATCAAGACCATCATGCAAAATAGCCGGATAGCCTTCTCCACTTATCAGATAATAATTATTCTTTTGAACTTGGTCATGATATTTAACTCTAGTTAATTCAGGAACTAAATATGACAGCCATTTGGGATAAATTTTTTTTTCCGTGCTATTTCCCTCTACTAAGAAGTAAATATTCATTAATCTTCCTCATCTTCTTGTTCATCTTGCAGCACATTGATTAAATCAATAAAAGCCTTTTGTCTCGATTCTGTTATATGAAAATCTTTGGCACTTTTCACAGTCACTAAACCCCCTTTACGAGTGACTATTTTCCAATATGCAGGACTGATATTATTAATGATATAAGGGTGATGGCTGGTCAGAATAAATTGAGATTGTCTATCCGTTAAAATTAACTCCGTGACCCGATCAATGCAATTAACTCCTAAACTATTCTCAAATTCATCAATCAGAATCACGCCATCATTAGGAGACAAATATAATTCACTTATATACATCAACGTTTTAAACATTCCTGATGAAATATTATCAATCCATTTTTCGACTCCTTTTTCTTTGATACTAACAATCGTAGCCTCTTGTAATAATCGGGATAATGCCATAGGAATATCCTCATCTTTTAAAGTTTCGACTTGGATATCTTCGACATTATTAAAGATACTGATAAAAGTTTTTTTGATTTTGGCAAACTCTTCGGGCAGTATTCTATAAAGAATAGCCAATTTAATAAAAATAGGTAAATCACTTTCCTTTAGAAATGACAAAGACGCATTTTCATGCTTTTTAAAGACAGATACTGGCAATCTCCATATTTTATCAAAATCACGTTCTGAATCAGTAAATATAATTTTGTCTAGTTCTTCTTTAATTGGAATAATAATATCTTCTTCCTTTAATAATTCAATGACGCTCTCAAAAGGCGATAACTTAGGGGTTTTGACTCCCTGAAAAATTATCTGTTCTGGTGTTCTCTCCACAATGATATTTTCATTTAATTGTAGAGTTTCTTCAAGAATTCTAACCGATTCTTCTTTCTCAGAATCACTATCAATAGGGGTTAAATTTTCTTTGGTTTGAAATTTACCAGTCCACAGATATTGATGATTGTCTTTGGTGGAGAAACTAACACTCCAGCTAACGCCATTTAAAGACGCGCCATTGGCTATGGCTTTTAAACTATAGATAGATTTTAATATTCTTGTTTTTCCAGCGCCAGACACCCCCACCAGTAGGTTACAATTTTCTAATAAATCTATGGGTGCAAGTCTCCATTGATATTCTTCATCGTAATATTCTAGTTGATTGATTTTCATGGTTTGACTTTATCGGTAAATTATGGCAGCCAATTATAACACAAATTTAGGCACTTAATTAGTTATCTTGATTAATTTTTGTTGAACCTGTAGCCCTAAAAAAGGTGGGCATTTTACCCACCTGATTAAATAACTATTTCAATGCCTCAATTAACTGAGATTTTGCTGTTGATAAAGCCTCCGGTAATTTACTAGGGTCGCGTCCGCCAGCTTGGGCTAAATTCGGACGACCGCCACCGCCACCGCCGCATAATTTAGCGATCGCCCCTATAAACTTACCAGCCTGCAACTTCTTATCCTTAATTACCACCGGACTAAAAGCCGCCACCAGGCTAACCTTACCATCACTTACCGACCCCAAAACCACCGCACTTTCACCTAATTTCTGCTGTAAACGTTCCGCCGCCGTTTTCAGGGACTCTCCGTCAACTCCGGGAAGTTCCGCCACCAAAATTGGCAAATCTCCCACCCTTTCAGCAGTAGATAATAATTGGTCAGACTGTGCGATCGCCAACTCTGCTTTCACAGCTTCCAACTGTTTCTGAGTCGTTTTTAACTCCGCCTGTAAATTAGTGAATCTTTCTGGTAATTCCTCCGGTTTAGCTTTCAAGCGATCGCTCAATTCTTTAACCACCGTATCTCGGACATTCAAATAATCCAAAACCGACTGTCCGGCTACAGCTTCAATGCGCCGAATACCCGCCGCAATTCCCGTTTCCGAAACTATCTTAAATAATCCAATTTCCGCCGTATTAGTCACATGAGTTCCGCCGCACAACTCCATAGATACACCCGGGTAATCAACCACCCGCACCACCGCCGCATATTTTTCGCCAAACATAGCGATCGCCCCCTTATTTTTAGCCTCCTCTAAAGCCATTTGTGTCACCGTCGCCGGGTGTGCTTCCGCGATCCAACTATTCACCTGATTTTCCACTTGTTGTAACTCCTCAGTTGTCAAAGCACGAGGACAGTTAAAATCGAACCGTAGGCGGTCAAAAGCCACCAAAGAACCCGCCTGAGAAATACCAGGATCAACAATCAATTTGAGCGCCGCTTGCAATAAATGAGTAGCCGTATGATTAGCCTGCGCGCGACGACGACAAGCGCGGTCAATGCGTGCATTAACAGTAATTCCCGCAGTTAAAGTTCCCCTTTCCACCCTACCAAAGTGAATAAAAATATCCGAATCTTTTTTAACATCATCAACCCGGACAATCACATCAGAAGTAGTCAAATAACCGCGATCGCCAATTTGTCCCCCAGACTCCCCATAAAAAGGAGTTTGGTCAAGCACAATTTGCACCTCACTTCCCGCCACCGCTTCCGTCACCGATTTACCAGCAATTAAAACCGCTTCCACCGTCGCCTCAGAGTCCGGGAAATCATAGCCCAAAAATGCTGTCGGGTGTATCTGTTCCGCCAACTTATCCAAACTACCCTGAACAGTTAAATCAATAGTTTCATGGGCTGCTTGCGATCGCTTTCTTTGGGCAGACATTTCCGCCTCAAAACCCTCCACATCAACAGTCAAACCATTTTCCTCAGCTATTTCCTGAGTTAATTCTAGGGGGAAGCCATAGGTATCATAGAGAACAAAAGCATCCTGACCCGAAATTTGCTCGGGCTGTTTTTCCAACAATTCTGCCAGCAGTTTCTCTCCTCTTTCCAAAGTCTCCAAAAACCGCGATTCTTCCCGTTGCAATTCCCCCTTAATCACCCTTTCCCGTTCACGGGTATTCGGGTAAACATCTTGGGATAAACTAATCGCCGTTTCCGCCACTTGCGTAGTAAATTCCCCCCTGATACCAATCAAGCGCCCATGACGTACTACCCGCCGAATTAAGCGCCGCAGAATATAACCCCGCCCCACATTAGAAGCCGTTACCCCATCAGCAATCAGATGAACCACCGCCCGCAGATGGTCTCCAATCACCTTCAGAGAAACCTTAGTTTTATTATCACTTTTAGCGTAATCAATACCCGCCAGATCCGCCGCCGTTTTAATAATCGGGAAAATCAGATCAGTTTCGTAGTTGTTTGGCACACATTGCAGAATTTGCGCCATTCTTTCTAACCCCATACCCGTGTCAATATTCTGATTTTGTAAAGGGGTCAGGTTGCCATCAGCATCCCGGTTATATTGCATAAAAACCAGGTTGTAAAATTCAATAAATCGGCTATCATCTTCTAAGTCGATGTGGTCATCCCCTCTTTCTGGGTGGAAATCATAATAAATCTCCGAACAGGGGCCACAGGGTCCCGTCGGTCCAGATTTCCAAAAGTTATCTTCTTCACCCATACGTTGAATGCGGTGGGGAGGGATGCCAATTTGATCTCGCCAAATCGCAAACGCTTCGTCATCCTCCTTAAATACACTAACAATTAAACGTTCTGGCGGCAGTCCGAATACCTCCGTAGAAATTTCCCATCCCCAAGCGATCGCTTGTTCTTTAAAATAGTCTCCAAAGCTGAAATTACCCAACATCTCAAAAAAAGTATGATGGCGCGCCGTGCGTCCTACATTTTCAATATCATTGGTGCGGATACATTTCTGGGACGTAGTGGCGCGGTTAACTTCCCTGGGTCGCTGTCCTAGAAATATCGGTTTAAACTGTAGCATTCCCGCGATAGTGAGCAGGACCGTAGGATCTTCTGGGACCAAAGAAGCACTAGGCATAATTTTATGCTGACGTTCGGCGTAGAAATTGAGGAATTTCTGACGAATTTCGCTGCCGCTCAGGAATTGTGGTGAATAGGACATAATCAATTAACAATTTGGAACTCTAAAAATCTCAGGATAAATGAAGGATCGAGTTTTCAATCTCATCACCTCTATTTTCATTGTCGCACTCGCAGCTTTAGGCGGCGCTTTGGCGGGGATCTTGTTTCGGGTGTCCGTGGTAGTTCCGGTGAAAAGCCAGGTAACTACCCAATCATTAACCTGGAAGTCCCCTAAAAACCCCCTATTGGCTGCTCTGAACCCCCAAGGGGAACATTCAGTCGCCATTCAACCGGGGGAAGTGCGACCTCTCCCCGGCGCTTTGGACGATATCCCAATGTTTAATAGTAACAGCCCGGAGTGGGTGAAGCAGGAGGGAATTTTGCTATCCACATTTCCCCCTCATGGTAAGGCTGTCCCAGAAGCCCATCTTGATTATCCTCTGGGGGGTGAGTTTGAATTGTTCGCCCATCACTTCGTACATACGCCACCAGAGTCCAAAACCCTCTATATAGGTATTTTGGTCTACAACCCCCATAACGAGCCTGTGAGGGTGCATATTCCGGCGGTGGCGAGTTATTTGTTGGAACCTGATGCCCCTTTTCAGGAGAAACCGCCCATGGCTGATAATTCCCAGGGAAATGTCTATTCTGGGCCCGGTATTCGCGCCGTTGATGCCGTGATGCGGGGAACCCGACTAGCCGATTTTCCCTCTCAGTTAGAAATTCCCCCCGGCGAAATGCGGATGTTGTTAAATCATCCAATTCCGGTTAAAGGCTTGGAACGTCCGGTCAATGGGCGATCGACTTTTATGCGCCTCAATTGTACCACCAGTGGCACTGCTCCCACTCCTTCTCATGTATATGTGGCAAGTTTGGCAATGTATGCCAAGATGTCCCCTGATGGTAAGGAGCGATCGCCAGAATTAATAGAATGGCAAAATCTCCTCCATAATGGCGGTTTAGCACAGCCTCGCGATCGCTTACCCACTCCACCCGAACAAACCACTGGTCAGTTAGTTTATAGTCGAGTCGCTGGAGTACAAAAGGGTTCTAAATGGCAAGCCGATTTAGTTGATGAAGCCGCTAACTACCTAACTATTCCTGAACCCGGAAAAGCCATTTCTTATGTAATTAGTACCATCCGAAGCGGCACCTTGGGAACCCGTCAAATTCAAGCCGCCGAATTAGCCGTTCGCTATCCTGATACTGCTTATCAATCCCATGGTAATTATGGCGTTCATTATGATCTAACTACTCCCCTGTTTAATCCTACAGATACTCAACAGGTAGTCACCATTACTTTAGAAACTCCTCAAAAGGAAGAAAACCTATCCCAAGGCGGGTTGATGTTCCGACAACCTCCCTGGGATTTCCCCTATTTTCGCGGCACCGTCCGCCTACAATATCACGACGATCGCTCTGTGGAAAATACTAAATATCTGCATTTATGGCATCGTCGCGGACAAATTGTTGAACCCCTACTAACTCTCAAGCTGAAGCCACAAGAAACCCGTTTAGTTCGGCTAGATTTCCGCTATCCCCCAGATGCTACACCTCCCCAGGTGGTGACTATCAGAACCTTAAAATAGTCCCGTAAATCCCCGTTATTTAATCACCTGTAAATCCTCACTATTAGGGAAAATTAATCATGGTTATAAGCAATCACCAAAAACTCACCCTCAAACTTGACCCCAAATCCATCAACGACAGTTTATAATTTTTTACTGGTGTAATCTCAACACTAACCGTCAAATCAGACCTATAGCATATCACTGTTAACATGACAGCCAATCTAATTTTCGCCCATCTCAACCATAGCGCCGATCTGGTGAATCTGCTTACATCCGATCCGAATTTAACTACAATTGGGTTAGGCGTAGCCATTGCCTTTGGTCTGGGTGCAATTCATGCCTTATCCCCAGGACATGGTAAAACCCTAGTAAGTGCCTATTTAATCGGCAGCAAGGGAACCCCCCAACAAGCAATTTTACTAGGAGTCACCACCACAGCCACCCACACCCTCAGTGTTTTTGTCTTAGGTGCGATCGCCCTATTTGCTTCCCAATATATCTTACCAGAACAATTGTATCCCCTACTGAGTGGTTTTAGTGGATTCGCCATTTGTCTCATTGGCTTAGACCTACTCAGAAAAAGATTAAATTCCCACAGCCACAGCCACAGTCACAGCCACAGTCACAGCCACAGTCACAGCCACAGCCACAGTCACAGCCACAGTCACACCTCAAGTAGTGTATCATCCCTGATTAAATTAGGGATTGCTGGCGGGTTAGTTCCTTGCCCTACAGCACTTGTTCTGTTATTAAGTGCAGTAGCCCTACACCAGATCGTCTATGGATTATTTCTAGTGGGCGGCTTTAGTCTAGGGTTAGCATTAGTCCTGGTCGGTTTAGGCTTAGTAGCCGTTTATGCTGGTCAGTGGCTAGAAAAGTTCCCAGAAAATCAGATAATTTTGCAGAAGTTATCTATTGTAAGTGCCTTCCTTGTCGTTTTGATTGGCATTGGTTTAACATTTATCTCAGCCAACTCCTTCGCATAAAACGACCGATATCAGTAGTGCCAATTAGTCAATTTTAGTAGTCTGAAAATCCGATGAAATTTAAACAGTTTTTGGTAGCGATCGCCATTTTTATTAGTCTCCTAGGTTTTCCCGGAGATGCCTTAGCCCATAGCGTACTCACCAACTATCATCTACAAGGGGAAGCCCTAGAAATCGAGGCCGTATTCAGTACCGGAGAAGCCTTTTATAATGCCGATGTAGTCGTGCATCCTCCCGCCGACTCCAATTTACCCGAGACCAAAGGACTCACAGACGAAAACGGTTTATTTTTGTTTGAACCTGATTACTCAGTCATGGGTAGTTGGGCTGTAGAAATTGGCGAAGGTAGCCACTGGGATAAGTTGATGATTCCCATAAGCGATCGTATTATTGACTTAAATGCCATCAGCCAAATTCATTATCATTCCCCCCAACGCCATCACCATTTTGGCAATCAAATTATTGTCGCAGAAATTGCCCTTTGTTTCGGACTTTTCGGGCATTTTATGAAAAACAAAATCCGCTTTTAACCCCCAGCCAATCATACCGTAGGGTGCGTCAGACATCGAGAATTATCCTTAATACCTGATAATTGATTTCTGACGCACCACAGACCGAGAATTATTCTTAATACCGGATAATTAATTTCTGACGCACCACAGACCTAATCATACCGTAGGGTGCGTCAGACACCGAGAATTATCCTTAATACCCGATAATTGATTTCTGACGCACCACAGACCGAGAATTATCCTTAATACCCGATAATTAATTTCTGACGCACCACAGACCGAGAATTATCCTTAATACCGGATAATTAATTTCTGACGCACCACAGACCGAGAATTATTCTTAATACCGGATAATTAATTTCTGACGCACCACAGACCTAATCATACCGTAGGGTGCGTCAGACACCGAGAATTATCCTTAATACCGGATAATTGATTTCTGACGCACCACAGACCGAGAATTATCCTTAATACCGGATAATTGATTTCTGACGCACCACAGACCGAGAATTATCCTTAATACCGGATAATTGATTTCTGACGCACCACAGACCGAGAATTATTCTTAATACCGGATAATTAATTTCTGACGCACCACAGACCTAATCATACCGTAGGGTGCGTCAGACACCGAGAATTATTCTTAATACCGGATAATTGATTTCTGACGCACCACAGACCTAATCATACCGTAGGGTGCGTCAGACACCGAGAATTATCCTTAATACCGGATAATTGATTTCTGACGCACCACAGACCGAGAATTATTCTTAATACCTGATAATTGATTTCTGACGCACCACAGACCGACGCACCACAGACCGAGAATTATCCTGAACACCTGATAATTGATTGAGGTGCGTAGCGCCGATAATTGTTCGGTGAGGATTCATATAGCCTGGTTCTGACGCACCCTACTAAAATCATCATTAGAGATAATTGATTGAGGTGCGTAGCGCCGATAATTATTCGTTGAGGATTCATATAGCCTGGTTCTGACGCACCCTACTAAAATCATCATTAGAGATAATTGATTGAGGTGCGTAGCGCCGATAATTGTTCGGTGAGGATTCATATAGCCTGGTTCTGACACACCCTACCAAACATCATCAAATGGTAAATTAACCCACCACAAAATTAACCAACTTACCAGGTACAACAATTACCTTGCGTAGCTGCTTACCCTCCAGGTGTCGTTGAGCAATTTCTGAGTCTTTGGCTAGTTGTTCCAAAGTGGATTTATCCGCCCCACTAGCCACCTGAATAGTGCCGCGAGTTTTGCCATTAATTTGAATTACTAAAGTGATTTCATCCACCACCAAAGCACTGGGGTCAAAAGTCGGCCAAGATTGTAAATGTACCGAATCACCATGACCAATTTGATGCCACAAATCCTCAGTAATATGGGGACTAAAAGGAGCCAGAAGTTTTAACAGAGTATCGATTCCTTCCTGATAAATAGGCGAGTCTTGAATGGGGGTAGCATCAGATAGGGCGTTACTCAATTTCATCATTTCCGATACCGCCGTATTAAATTGGTAATCCCCCTCTAAATCCTCCGTAACTTCTTTAATAGCATTATTGATAGCGCGGCGCAGATCTTTTTCAGCTTTATTCAGATTCTCAGGAGTTGATTTAGTGCTACTAACAGAGTGATTAGCCGCAAATTCGGTAACTAACCGCCATACCCGATTCAGGAACCTAAATTGTCCTTCTACATCGGCATCATCCCATTCTAAATCCTTTTCTGGGGGTGCTTTAAAGAGGATAAACATACGCGCGGTGTCTGCGCCATATTTTTCCATTACTAATAATGGATCAACTCCATTATATTTGGATTTCGACATTTTCTCAAAGAAAACCTGCAAGCGATCGCCTGTTTCCGGGTCTTTAGGTTCATTGGTGTTCACCTTATCAGGGGGGATATATTTACCAGTTTTCGGGTTTTTATAAGTAATCCCCTGCACCATACCCTGGGTTAGTAAGCGCTGGAAAGGTTCATCAAACTTTAATAAATTGCGATCGCGTAATACCTTCGTAAAAAAGCGGGAATACAACAAATGTAGAATCGCGTGTTCAATTCCCCCCACATACTGATCAACAGGCATCCAATCGTTAGTTTTGCTTAAATCAAAAACCTGGTCAGCATTTTGAGCATCAGGATAGCGCAGGAAATACCAGGAAGAATCAATAAACGTATCCATAGTGTCAGTTTCCCGCTTCGCTGGCGTGCCACAACTCGGACAGGGAACATTAACCCAATCTTCCAAACTTGCCAACGGAGACGGACCACGGCCGCTAAATTCCACATTTTCCGGCAATTTCACAGGTAAATCCGCATCAGGAACCGGAACCGCCCCACAGTCAGGACAATGAATAATCGGAATTGGACAACCCCAATAGCGTTGACGAGAAATCAACCAATCCCGGAGGCGATATTGAACCCTTCCTTCCCCATAGCCTTCATCTTCCGCATACTCAATCACCGCCTGTTTACCGTGGCTAGAGTGTTCGCCGCTAAAAGGCCCTGAGTTTACCATAATTCCCGGTTCCGTGTAGGCTTGCTTCACCTCATCATCCGGGTCATTATCGTTATCAGCATCATCAGGAACAATCACCTGACGAATGGGCAAATTGTATTGAGTAGCAAAGGCAAAATCCCTGACATCATGGGCGGGAACCCCCATCACCGCCCCAGTTCCGTATTCATACAGGACATAATCTGCAATCCAAATAGGAACCTCTTTTTTAGTAAAAGGATTGATAGCTTTTCCACCCGTGGGAATGCCGCGCTTGGGTTTATCCTCAGCGGTGCGTTCCATTTCGCTTTCAGCGGTCACTTGTTTAATAAACCCTTCTACCTCAGCCTTACGGTCGGGGGTGGTAACTTGGGCGACTAAGGGGTGTTCTGGGGCGAGAACAACGTAAGTCACCCCATAGACCGTATCAGGACGGGTGGTAAACACAGAGATTTGATCATCAACTCCCACAATGGGGAAATCTAAACGCGCCCCCACTGATTTACCAATCCAGTTAGCCTGCATCAGTTTCACTCGTTCTGGCCAACCGGGGAGTTTTTCCAGGTCATTGAGGAGTTCTTCGGCGTAGTCGGTAATTTTGAGAAACCACTGGCGCAATAATTTCCGTTCTACTATAGCACCAGAGCGCCAGGAACGCCCCTCATTATCAACTTGTTCGTTAGCTAATACGGTTTGGTCGATGGGGTCCCAGTTAACGGCCGATTCTTTTTGGTAGGCGAGTCCGGCTTGGAAAAATTGCAGAAAAATCCACTGAGTCCAGCGATAATATTCCGGGGAACAGGTGGTTACTTCGGCATCCCAATCAATGGAAAATCCCAGCCGTTGGAGTTGTTCGCGCATTTGGGCTATGTTTTGATAGGTCCAGGTCTGGGGAGGGATACCGCGATCAATAGCTGCATTTTCCGCTGGTAGTCCAAAAGCATCCCATCCCATGGGGTGTAGGACGCGATATCCTTGCATCCGCTTGAGTCGGGCAATCACGTCAGTAATGGTATAGTTACGGACATGACCCATGTGTAGGCTTCCCGATGGATAGGGAAACATGGATAGGGCATAAAATTTGGGTTTATTGGGGTCTTGATGGGTTTGGTACAACCCCTGTTCAGCCCATGTGTTTTGCCACTTCTGTTCGATGGATGCAGGATTATATCGGGACTCCACAGTTTAACTCCGCGCTGTTGATGATCATAGAACTCTCTGGGATTATTTTGGCACATTGAGGGCTCCATGGCATCTGTGAAATGCAGTCAGAGGAGATACCCCAGGGAGCGGTTATAATTATCCCGGTTGAATGGATAAAAATTCAATGGTGGGAATCAGGGGGTCTTTTACCATCCCCAACCCAGAAAATCCCCAACGTTGAACAATGCTTTTAATTTGAGAACCTGATATAGATTCAACGGTAAAGCGATCGCTAACTTCTGCGCCATGTTGGTTCAGGTAGCTAAGGGCTTCAAAATGTTCGGCAAATAGCAGCACATAGCTTTCTGGTAAATCGGGGTTAGGATGAGCGGCTACATATTGACCATCCTGTTGAGAACATAGTAAATAATACACTTGGGAAAACATTTGTCAAATATCCATTATCTTGATGAGAAAACACCTTTAGGGTAAGTGATACGTTTATGGTTAACTTGTTCCCAGACCCGGACGAAAATTTCGGCGATTTTCGCCATATCTTCCCGTGTTAATCCCGAATCTACTAATTGATTATCTTGCCACCGAGCGCGCAGAATTTTATTAACCATTTGTAGGGCTTCTTCGTGGGTAGCATCTTTAAGCGATCGCAATGCCGCCTCACAGGAATCTGCTAACATCACAATACCAGTTTCCCTAGATTGGGGGATAGGTCCATCATAGCGAAAATCCTCTTCCTTAACCACAATGCTATCATCTTTTTGAGCTCGCTGTTGGGCTGCATAATAAAAATAAGCAATCAACATTTCTCCCTGATGTTCGGGAATAAAAGCCTGAATAGCTTTAGGTAAGCGACATTTACGAGCCATAACTAACCCCTCGCTGACGTGCTTTTTAATAATGCGAGCGCTTTCTGTGGGGTCGTCAATTTCATCATGTTTATTCGGACCACCCATCTGATTTTCAATAAATCCTAGGGGGTCGTGCATTTTACCAATATCATGGTACAGGGTTCCCGTGCGTACCAGTTCCACATTACAGCCTAGGGCGCTGGCGGCGGATTCTGCTAAAGTAGCCACAAACATGGTATGCTGAAAAGTGCCAGGGGCTTCTGTGGCTAATCTTTTCAGTAGGGGGCGATTAGGATTAGCTAATTCTGCTAATCGTATGGGTGTAATTAGGTCAAAAACGTGCTCTAAATAGGGGCTTAATCCTAAAGCTACAATACTCCAAGCCAAACCTTCAAAAACCTTGAGAGTGACCGCCCCCAGCAGCACATGAAAAATCACAGTAGCAGTAGAACTTATCATCAGGGTAGCGATTAAATACACTAGCCCTTTAGTGACACCTACCACCCCACCGAGGAGGGCTAATTCTTCACGCGATCGCAACTTCCCAGCCATTAAACTACCCACCAGACCACCAGCGGCACTAGCCACCAGGGAAATGGTCTCAATTTCCATACCAATAGGCAGCATTATTGAGAGCATAGTTACCACAGTAACACCGACTGCAGAGCCATAAAAACTCCCAATTAATAACCCCACCGCTGGCAAATTAGTAGCTGGTATTTTTAACAGCAATAAAACGGGAGTGCTGAGACTCAAAATCAATAACAGAATGTAATCTCGTCGGCGCAAACCCGGACGGAATTTTTTTTGCACCACAAGCACAATCAAAATGGAGACTGTCACTAAGCAGACAAACCCCATTAAGCCTCTCCAATTAATCCCCCGTTCACTCTTCCCAAAATAGTCAAGGATGACAAATTCCCGCTGAGTGATCGTCTCACCTGGTTGGATAATCACATCACCTTTATTGACATTCACCACCACGGTTTCAACTTTTTGGGCAGCTAATTCGGCTCGTCGTCGGGTAGCCACGGGATCTTTAATCAAATTAGGCCGCAGATATCTACTTAAAACCGTATGAGCAAAGCCTTGGGATTCTGGGGGAATTACACCGTTAATATGGAGACTGGCAGCTTGTCTGATAATGTCATTAGGTAAACCTAGAGCGATACCTTGGGATAGCATTTGTCTAGCTATCTGTAAAATGCTAAATTGGGTCTCTTGCCACAGTGGATCAGACCAGTTTAATACAGTGGTATCATATAAGTCTCTAGCTTCTGAGGTCTGTTGTTCGGAGAGTAAATCAACCGCTTGGGCATAGCTGCGACGAGCATTTGAGATTTCCGCGATTAAATCTGAAAAAACTTCCTCGTCAACTCGGTTGCGGTATTGAGACAGTTGTAAATAAGCCTTACGTTGCTGTCTTTCCTGCTCCAATTTACTCTTAAACTTTTGGATATTAGATTTATCGACCGTGACGGTTTCCGGTTCGTCGGTGGTTTCTAAACTAGGGGTCTGATTAACTTTGGTAATCAACTCTTGCCATTGTCGTTGTGGTAGCTGGCGAATATGGCTCTGGACATCTGTGGAGACAATGCCAGTATTGACATAGGGAAGAGGTCCAGCTAGTTCTCGAATGGTGTTAATTTGATCAAATACTGATTCGAGGTTTTGCCGAATTTCCCGGTCAATAGTCGGATCGATAACCAGAACCGATATCTCGCCAATTTGAGCGGCTCGGCGCTTTTCTTCGGTGGTTTTTAGATCTTCAATGCTGGCATCAGCGGGAGCGATAAAGGCTTCAGGAGCATATCTGCCGACTGATAATCTGGGTTGGTTATAAAAGCGAACCCCCATGACACCTGTGAGGGTGCTAATTGCTATTACCCACAGGACGGGATAACTGATTTGAGACGATCGCCTTTTTCCGGTGGGGGAACTGTTACCGTTTCCCGCCTGAGTTTCTGAGTTCTTCAATGCGATCGCCCTGGATTTTTGCTTATTTGTCCCTTGATTTACCACTTCAGCCGTCCCTCCTCGCGATGATAAATGGCGAGTATGACCCCGAAGTCGTTCAATCTGTCGGGTGATTGACTCAAACCTATCCATACAAACCTATCCGGCATGATTTAAATTTAACCTAAATACCCAGCGCGATATTGCTCAATTGGGATGAGTCAGATTTCCGCACCAGTAGTTATTTAGGCCCTAGACCCCCCGAATCCGCCCCCTTTCCGCCTAGCGGCGGGCAGTGTTTGTTATTTTAACTTGTGTTTTGTTCGGACGGGTATAAGTCCCGCGAACTCCCCCCTTTTTTGAGTGTCTGGATACATAGATTTGCCGCGTCCCTTGAGGGGCTCGATGCCAGGAAAATGGACATCTACCTATCACGTCTAATCGTATTATAATCCTAATGGGGCGATCGAGTTGGTTCGCAACGGAGCCAGGTCAGAATCTATCCGCCGGAACCCAAGCGTCTATATAGCCTACAACCCCTATTCTACCGTTACTTAGGTGTTACTCAAAGCCATAACAGGATAACAAGTGAGTAAAAAATGAGTAACGCTACTGATACCCCTACAGTAGGGGGAAAGGGCAACTATGACGACAATTACACTAGGTTCATGAAAGCTTATCAGGATTTTAAGGGGGAATGTCCCAAAGGGGTAACTCTCAAACTTCAAAAGACCGGGACTAGGTACAATCTGCTATTGCAGTTTAAGCAACCACCAACCGGAAAACGACTACCCAAAACGGCTAACCTTGAGTGTACTCCAGAAGGGGTGATAGACGGGGTCAAGAAAGCTAAATTGGTATCTGAAGCCCTAGGGACTATCACTAGCGCTAGTGAATTTTGGGATTGGTACGATGCGACTATCTTAGGAAAGAACCAGATTGAGGATAATCTGATAGCCTATCGGGAAATATTCCAACAACTAGAGGATGAGTATTTTGCCGGGTACAACCGCAACACAGGACGGAAGCGTTCTCGCGATATCGCTAGCGACTTAGCGTCTTACGACACTACTAAAGGGGCATATTTCAGGCTGTTCCCTAACTGGGATGAATATCCTAGCTGGGAGAGTTTCAAGGCTATGCTATATATTCCCTTGCAGAATGGAGAACAATTAGTAGGCTCCAAAACTTTCAAGGAACGTTACTACATTTTAAAAGCCATAGCCGAGAAATCACCTAACAAAGACCATTTACTTAAAAAGCTTGAACCTATTGACCCCAAACAAACGCAATTCAAAAAGAAACAACGGATAGGTATCGATGCCTTTAAAGATTGGTGGTATAGCGCCAAACAGGAAGCCTATACTATTAAAGGCCACCAACATCAATCATCCCGGCATAACTGGTTATGGGTGACTGGTATGACAGTAATGTACGGACTGAGGCCAACTTAAATAGCCGCCGCCGTTAATCTAACTAAGCCATTTGTAACTGAAGATGGTGTAATCATCAAAGCACTATCAGACCCTGATAATCAAGACAATTACTTGGTATTAGGAGATTACACTTATTTTACTGACGCAGAAGGTCGGAAAGTGAGTATAAAAACAGGGGGAAGGATTGTAGCTCCAATACCTAGCCTTGATATGTTTGAGTTCCTGGAATTAAAAAGGCCTTTATTGCCTCAGTACACCCCTAAAAAAGGCAGTAAACCCAAAAGCATAGTTACAGGATTTGAGGCCTTGTTTAGTCAAAAAATTTCCTCTATGAAATGCCCGGTAACTCAAAAATATGCTTTTCGTAGACTGTACAACCTGTTAGGTGAAAAGTATGGACTACCTATCGAGTTACGAGCTAGACTTATGGGTCATAGCGCAATCGTCAACGAGAGTAAATATAAAACAGAAGGGATTGACGCTACCTTAGAAGTCCTCAAAGGGGTTTCTAAGTTACCTATACCATTGAACGTAGCCATAGAACGGTTAACAGCGTTAGGGTTTGATGTTGACACTCCAGAAGCTAAGGCATTTCTCAGAGTTATCTATCAGATAGATTAATCTAATCGTCAACCTTTCATAAATTAACACCCCTAGACTAAACCCCTAGGGGTTATTTTATGGCTACAGATTGATGGATCCTGTTATGGCTTTGAGTAACACCTAAGTAACGGTAGAATAGGGGTTGTAGGCTATATAGACGCTTGGGTTCCGTCAGAGTGTGTTAACTATAAACCCTTATCCTGACAGCGATAGCGAGCTATTACTCAACCCGATAACTATGCCTAGTTACTCAAATGTTACTCACCATACAGATAGTCCTGAAGTTGACGACAAAAAAATAGATTACTTAACAATCATGTATGACAAACTAATACCATTAGTGATTGCGGCAATTCAGGAATTATCAGAAAAAATCGACAAATTAGAAAATATGCTAAACACTCAACAATAAATTAACAGATAATGCCTAATGCACTTAATATATCAGAGAGTAACTGGTTTAAGGTTTATGAATTTAATTTTAGGATAGAAGATGATAGTACTCTACACGGTACTAAAAAATTGCCTGACATTTCTGGCAGTAAATTTATCAGGATATTATTTGACGCTGACAGTGTACCCGTGTACTGGAAAATGGCAGGGTGGTTAAAATTTTACACATACAATGATGTGAAGCAGAATATGATGGTTAAACGTGAAATTATATGGCTTAATGAATATCAAATAATTGAATCACCACCATATAGCAATTTTTACGCTTCATTTTCTCCACTAGAAAGGATTAAATGGTTTACACTTCATTTTTGGAAATTAATATAAATGAACTTGGTAATAGTTGAATTAGGGTTAATTATTGTCGCGATTATTATCAGTATGTTCATTACGCATACAGGAAACCTAATTATTGAGAATAGGTTAGACGGTATCCAAAATAGCCTAAATTATTTGATTAGATATGTTAATGATTTTATGCCATCAACAGTTTGTAAAAAACAGTTAGAAGATAAAAAGCAATCACCCCCTCTTCCAATTAACAGAGATGATATTGATGATGATGGTTGGAGAAAACCCTAAACCCTAACAGCTAACAGCTAACTCAATAACTTAAATGGCCCCCTATGGTTTCTGACTGTAGGGGATGCGTGTATTTTTTGTTTACAGGCCTGTTGCAACAGGCCTGTAAATCATTTATATGAATGCTCACCCCTAGTTTACCTACAATAGACGGGTTAAGATTTTGGCTTAGTGCTTTATTAGGGGTAATCATCCCGTGCGGAACTCAGTACCCCTATAAATTGGAGACTTGTCTAGCGGTATGTAGGTATCGGTTTCGCTGGTAAAGCAATTGTCTAGGATTATGTAGGTATCAGCGAGAGATAACGAAACAAGTCACCAGGTGAAAAGTTGTTTAGGGGTATCGGGTTGGTTCCGGTAGGAGATAGTTTAGATTATGCGATCGCATTTTGTTGGTAGCGAGTAGGCTCCTCAATATTTCACTAATAATCTGACTCCCATAGATAACCGGATAGGCAGCCTAATATCTTTGTACATTGATAGGGGTATCGTTGTACATTGATAACCTAGTGGGTTCCCCCTACGGCTACCTACGGCTATCGTGTTGACTTTAAGCCATAGATAAATCCCACTGCGATCGCACTCATACCTTTCTATGGTTAGCACTGGTAGCTTTAGGCAATATCCTGCAAAATTGAACCCATACCCTCCCCCTAACCGAAACAAGCACTATTGGGGAAACGAACGATGTGATAGCAGTCAATGGTGAGGAACGAACCGATAGGCTTGCCATTGACTGCTATCACAAGGGAGTTACCCTATCGGTGTTTGGTTGGGGGGAGATAGTAGGCATTTGACAGATTGATTAAGTTGTGCTTATTGACTGAGTAATCAACCTATTGACAGAATTATTTTCCTGTGCTAGGACTAGATTGTGAGTAACATTTGAGTAACTAGGCATAGTTATCGGGTTGAGTAATAGCTCGCTATCGCTGTCAGGATAAGGGTTTATAGTTAACACACTCTGACGGAACCTAACCTGGGGAGCATCGCCGCCAATGAAAACACGACGATCCGCAAAACATCATCATTTCCCATGAGTCATCTCAACTAGCGGTCTTCGCTGAAGTTACCGGAGGCTTGGCGATCGTTAATTCACAATAAGGCAAACTTGGTCACGCCTTCTTTAAAGCACCGTCCAAGACCCATGGATCAACGCCAGACCAAATTTTAAATAATGTTTCTCCTAGGTTAAGGATAGAGATTTCCGCTGTGGGGTTGGCAGTTATCAGGTTCATTCTCCAAGCCACAGGAATGCCCAAAACAGTATTATAGGCTCCCGAAAATATACCACTGATGATGGTTGTCAGTGCAGAGGTTGAATTAATTTGGCATGAACGCTTTAGGGTTAATATGGGTTGCTCAGGTGTACTCATAAAACAGTACAATCCTAGGGCTAGGCTGGAATGAGGAAAACTAGACAAATGCGCCTGTGTTTCTATCAGGGTCATTGATTCAGCTAGGGCTATTTGGACCTGAGACAGTTGCTGCTCAACGGTGGTGTTGTTGGTGGATAGGTTTTCTAATATGGTCGGTATTATGGGGCGATTATCCCTTGCTGTTGCCATGATTTGGGCTATGATTTCACCCATCACTAACATTGTGGCTTCCCTTTCCAGACTGCGATCGCTATCAGGCCATATTTCGGCTAATTGTTGTAATTGCTGTTGCTGTAGGGATCTGTTTTCATGGAAAAATAGAGCCATAGGGAAGGCAATTAAAGCGGCTTCATCGGGGTTTGGTGGGCTCTCTGGGTGGCGCTGGCAGCTTTTTTGCCAAATTTGACCCCAATGGTCTAAATCCAAGCCTTGATGCTCAATGAGACTGCCGGTGAAAGCCATAATTAATCCCACCCAGTCGGGTTCGGGTGGGTGATGACTGAGATAACTACCGCAAGCCGCGCCTAGCAAAGCGCCTTGGAACTTTGCTAATAATGGGTGTTCCATGTGGAAGGTTTGGGTTTTAGGGCGATCGCAAATAGTTTACCAATGCTTTTAAACCTAAACAATAACTATCAGCCCCAAAGCCGCTAATCTGACCGATCGCGACCGGGGCGATATAGGAATGATGCCTAAAGGGTTCGCGGGTGTAAATATTACTTAGGTGAACCTCAACAGTGGGAATTTTGACTGCTGATATAGCGTCCCTAATAGCAACGCTGGTATGGGTATAGGCTCCCGCATTAATCAGCAAGCCATGATGGTGGTCTAATGCAGAGTGAATGGCATCCACCAAGACCCCTTCATGATTAGACTGCCTAGCCACAACCTCAGCCCCCAATGACGCTGCCTCCTGTGTTAGCAGTTGGTTAATGTCATCTAAGGTAGCCTTGCCATAGATACCCGGTTCGCGCTGACCTAAGAGGTTTAGGTTAGGACCATGCAGCACCAGAATACTTAACAATTTCTTAATACCTCAGCAGTTTACTAGAAACTGAGTTGACTACTATCTTGAGCGAGGAAAATCTCTGACTGGCACCGGGACTGGTTCAGCTTCCGGTTGTGGTTCTGGACCTAATAATGCTTCGATTAGCTCCCGCGCCCATTCCCGGAGTTTCTCCAGTACCTTTTCAATGTATTCCATTGCAAAAATGGCTCCTTTTTACAAATTCGCAGGCTAATCTAACTCAAACCCGCAATTTCTTTGATTTTAGGGTAGCAGCAATTTCGGAATTGCTTCTACACGGAACGGGTAGACCTCATGCCTTCAGTGCCTACTGTTAGCAAAATTGACATACCCTAAGATTAGCTAGTTGCCCAGCACTGATTTAATCATAACAAATCTTCATAGAATTTGGCAAGGTGATCAGGTTAAAATTGGCGGCGGAGCAGGTCTAGGGCGCTACAGGCACTGGCTCGTTGAATCCAGGAGCGTTCTCGCTGGTTACCAAAACGGAATTCTTGTGATGTGGCGGTTCCGTCGGGTTTGGCTAGTCCGATGTATACTAATCCGACGGGTTTACTGTCCGTACCTCCTGATGGTCCAGCAATGCCGGTTATGGATAGTCCCCAGTGGGTTTGGAGGAGCGATCGCACTCCCAGAGCCATTTGTTCGGCAACTGTAGCGGATACTGCCCCCAATTGGTCTAAGTCGGTGCTATTAACTCCGAGGAGTTGATTTTTGATGCGGTTATCGTATGCGATGACTCCACCTAAAAAATATTGGGAACTGCCAGAAATTTCGGTAATCATTTTACCCAAACCGCCGCCGGTGCAGGATTCAGCTACACTTAGGGTTTGTTGTGTTTGTCGTAAATGCTGACCAACGACGGAGGCGAGGGTGTCATCATCTGCGCCATAACAGTTTAATCCGGCAATTTGTCTTAATTGGGTTACGATTGGTTCAATGAGAGCGGCGGCGCGGGCGGCGGATTCGGCACAGGCAGAAATCCGCAATTTAACTTCTCCATAATTAGCATAGGGGGCTACTGTGGGATTTTGTAGCTCTAGGAAGGGGGCTACTTTTTCGGCTAATGCTGATTCGGTAATGCCCCAAAATCTGAGGGTGCGGCTGTAGATGGTCTGAGAACACCAGCCTTGTTGACGTAGGTAGGGAATGGCTATTTCTACCCACATTTGTTTCATTTCGGAGGGGACTCCGGGAAATGTTAGGAGGGTAAGGCGATCGCCTCTGGGTTGCCAAATAATTCCCGGAGCGCTACCAATGCGATTGTAGAGGATGTCTGCCCCTTGGGGAATTAGGGCTTGTTTGCGGTTACTGGGAGACATTTCCCGCCCACGACTGGCGAATTTTTGGGCAATATCTTGGATGATTTCGGGTTTTTCGATGAGGGGGGTCTGGAAAAAGTCGGCAATGGTTTCTACAGTCAGGTCGTCGGGAGTCGGTCCTAAGCCTCCGGTAAAGATGAGGAGTTGTGATCTTTCTGAGGCGATCCGGATCGCTTTTTTGAGACGTTCTGGATTATCTCCTACCACAGTTTGATAATAGTGAGGAATACCAAGTTCGGCTAATTGTTCTCCAATAAATTGGGCATTAGTATTGGTAATGTTACCCAGGAGTAATTCTGTCCCCACACAAATAATTTCGGCTGTCATAGATTTGATTAATTGACAATAGATGAGACTATTAACTTGATGATTTGGCTCGCTTTACAGCTTTCCAACTGGTATAACCTAACAATCCGGTAGTTGCCCAAGCATAGACCAAACCACTGGGAAAACCGGAGAAAGCTAGAGCTAAACTCCCCACCCATAAGGTGAGAGTATAGATAAATAGAACAGTTAACCTTTGAGATAAACCAGCTTTTAGTAGTCGGTGATGCAAATGACGGTTATCAGCAGCAAAGGGAGATTTTCCATGTCGTAATCGTTCAATAATAACTGCTGACATATCCAAAATCGGCACAGCTAGAATTATATAAGGTAGTAAAACAGAGGTTACGGCGGTAGTTTTAACTAAACCAATAACTCCGACACCAGCTAAGGTAAATCCCATAAAATAGGAACCGCCATCGCCCATAAAAATCTGAGCGGGGTTAAAATTATATCGGAGAAATCCCAGACAACCGCCAGCTAGGGCAGCAGCAATTAGGGCGGCGGCGGGTTGATTCATATATAGAGATGCGATTAACATAACGACGGCCGCAATACCGGAAACCCCAGCAGCGAGACCGTCGAGGCCGTCAATCCAATTTATAGCATTAGTCATTCCCACTAACCAAAGGACGGTGACGGGTAAACTTAACCAGCCGATATGTATTAAGCCGCCAAAGTAGGGGATACTCAGGAATTCAATGCGGACTCCGACCCACCAGACTAAACTGGCGATCGCTGTTTGTAAGATTAATCGAGTTAGGGGAGACAGACCAAATAAATCGTCTGCCAAACCAATGAGAAAGAATGCTATAGCGCCTATAGCGACTCCTAAGATTTCAAATTCTTGTTTAGGGGGGAGGGGTTGACCATCTGCGCCGATAAAGCCACCAAAGCACCAAACTAATATTAGTGCGATGAGTGTACCGATGAAGATAGAAACTCCCCCCAAGCGAACCATGGGACGCTGATGAACTTTGCGATCGCAGGGTAAATCTACTCGTCCGCTTCTCAGGCCGATATTTTTGACTATCGGTGTACTCCAGAGGACAACGACGGTAGAAATTACAAAAGCCAGCAGATGATAAAAAGGATAGGGCATCTGATCAAAGTTTTTTGGGATGGGTGCTAAAAGCTAGTTCAGGGTGAGTCTACTATATTTTGAACCGCCTGATCACAGTCTCCCCTTAAAAGATGGGGGTATTGTTGGTTATTTTTGCACCCATCAGACCCAGAATCAGACCCAGAAACTGATTAAGTTAGTGCGGGAACTTTGATTTGTAAATGGGGATATAGGGGGAAGCGATCGCAAAGTTGGGCGACCCGCGCGCGACAGTCGGCTGTCACTGTGTCATCATCAGGATTTAATAGGCGATCGGCGATAATATTACCGATTTCGATAAATTCTGAAGTTCCCATCCCTCTGGTGGTCATGGCTGGAGAACCTAACCGCAGACCACTGGTGACAAAGGGTGATTCTGGGTCAAAGGGGACTGTGTTTTTATTGGCGGTGATGTTGATTTCACTCATCAAGCGATCGGCAATTTTTCCGGTCATTTTCACCGATCGCAAATCCACCAACATCAGATGGTTGTCTGTACCACCAGAAACAATTTTTAAGCCCCGTTGCTGTAAGCAGTTAGCTAAGGCTTGAGCATTGGCGATCACTTGGCTTGAGTAGGTTTTAAATTCCGGTTTTAGTGCTTCCCCAAAGGCGACCGCTTTACCAGCAATGACGTGCTCCAGGGGTCCGCCTTGAGTACCGGGAAAAACGGCTTTATCTAGTTTTTTGCCCAATTCTGGGTCACGGGTAAGGATTAACCCCCCCTAGGTCCGCGCAGAGTTTTATGGGTGGTGGTGGTGACGACGTGACAATGGGGTAAGGGGTTCGGGTGATGACCTGTGGCGACCAGTCCCGCAATATGGGCGATGTCCGCTAGGAGGTATGCTCCCACTTCATCGGCGATCGCTCGGAATTTGTCAAATTCAATAATCCGGGGGTAGGCGGAATAACCACAAATCATCAGTTTGGGTTGATGTTGTTTAGCCAGTTCCAAAATCTTGTCATAGTCCAGGGTTTCCGTTTCTGGACTGACTCCATAGTGGCAAACATTAAACCATTTACCCGACACGTTGACCGGGGAACCGTGGGTTAAGTGTCCGCCGTGGGATAGATCCATTCCCATGATTGTATCTCCGGGCTGTAGGAGAGCCAGGAACACGGCAAAATTAGCTTGAGCGCCTGAATGGGGTTGAACGTTCGCATGGGTGGCATCAAAGAGTTCACAGGCGCGATCGATAGCTATTTGCTCGATTTTATCGATAAATTCACAGCCGCCATAGTAGCGTTTTTTGGGGAGTCCTTCCGCATATTTGTTGGTGAGGACTGACCCTTGGGCGGCTAAGACAGCGGCGGAGGTAAAGTTTTCGCTGGCGATTAGTTCCAGGTGTTCCCGTTGACGCTGTAGCTCTTGTCCGATGAATTCTGTTACGGTTGGATCACTTTGGGCTAGGATGTCTAGGTTGGTGTCACTCACTGTATAAATTCCCCTTTCAGAGTTCTTAGGTTTTGGTACTATGGAGCGATCGCTTGAAAGTGCGCCCCAAATTCACCATCATAACCCGCTTACTGCCCCCAGATACATTTAACCCCGAAAAATATA
The DNA here is from genome assembly GCA_016745315.1 of Arthrospira sp. PCC 9108. Taxonomy (GTDB): domain Bacteria; phylum Cyanobacteriota; class Cyanobacteriia; order Cyanobacteriales; family Microcoleaceae; genus Limnospira; species Limnospira platensis. The sequence continues at coordinate 4,983,690 of CP066886.1, read as the reverse complement.
GCCGCCGCCAGTTGATATTTCCACCCCAGCCAACAAAATCTGATCATCGGATGTATCCCGTGACACAACCTGATATTAATGGCCATGTTAAGTTGTGCATCAATCCTGGGGTCTTGACTAATCTCAAAATATAATGGGGATAGGGCTTCAGCAATCGCGGGGAGAGAAGATTATGTTAGTCATGGTCATGGAAAACCAAATTATTGAGACCCATCAAGTGTGTCAGGGGTGTTTACTCGCCGACCATAGCGGTCAACCTCGCTGGCGTGGTGGCCATCTTAGTTGTGGTCATCTTATCCGTAAACCCGGAGACAATCAACCCGGTCAGTATGAGTGTCAGATGGGATTCCGCATTGCTAATATTTAGCTGTGACGTTCTGCTGCTGCTGCTCCCCCATTAAGCTAACGCTATAACGGGGGGTGTCTCTGTGAAATCTAATTCGTAGTTCAGCAATATTCCCTTGTCACTGCGTTATGCTGGGAGTGTGGACTTGTTTTGGTTAACAGGAGAGCTGACTATGAATTGGCGCGGGACAACGACCGTTCGCGATCGCATTTTTGCTTGTTTGCCCTATATGCTACCCTTGATGTATGGAATACAGTTCGGCGTATTTTTATTAACTCAATTTCCCATACTACAGATTATCTTGATTCCCATAGCTCCCCTAATGGCAATTTTTCAGTCCATTCCTTTTGCGGGGATCATTGTCTTTTTCTTGATGTATCTGCTGGTGGTGCGTAACGAAAATATCCCCCACTTTATCAGATTTAATGCCATGCAGTCGATTTTGTTGAATATTATCGTGCTTGGCTTTAGTCTGATTTTGGGGATTATACCATTGCAAGGGTTTATCCAAGAAACTCTCTTCAATATGATTTTCTTGGGTGTTTTAGCCTCTGTTAGTTATGGTATTGTCCAATCTATCCGGGGACAGTATGCAGAAATTCCGACCATCTCCGATGCGGTTTATATGCAGGTTCGCTAGAATTAGCAACTGTTAATATCTGGGGGCGGTCTTAGGGGCTGCCCTTGTTTTTCGAGATTCGGAAATAACCATTATATAGTAATCTCAAAAATACTGCCTTGTGGTTGGTTGGGGATAACTCTAATGTGTCCGCCATGGGCTTCCACAACCATTTTACAAAAAGCCAATCCCAAACCAATTTGAGATACATTTTTTACCAGTTTCCCGATGTCATATTTATTAAAAATACTCGCTCTAAATTCCTCCGGTACTCCCGGACCAAAATCAACTACTTGGACCCTAGCACCTTTGGGGGTAAGATAATCAGCATTAATAATAATTTCACTATGACGGGGTGAGAATTTAGTGGCGTTGGAAAGTAAGTTATCCAAAACTCGTGTAAATAGTGCCTCATCAACCTTAATTCTACCACCAGGCGCGGGAAGTTTACAAATAAGTTGGATATTTTTTTGAGTGGCGATAACCTGGAAATTTTCCACAGTGGATTGAATAGTAGTAGACAAATCAACCTCGGTCAAATTTAACTCAAGGTGTCGGTTTTCCATTTTACCCATGATTACCAAGTCGTTAATTAAGGCTTGTAAACGTTGGGCGGAGATTAAGCATTTACCAATTTTATCTTCAATTTTATGGGGAAGTTCTGTCCTCTGTAAAAGATATAGGCTAAATAATAAACTCATTAAAGGATTCCGCAGATCATGAACTATCATATTAACCATATCTTCGCGGGATTTTAGAATAGCTTCCAGGTCATCATATTGAGACTTTATCCGCAACATAGAGTTAACTCTAGCAACGAGTTCCACCCGATTAATGGGTTTGCTAATAAAATCATCAGCCCCGGTTTGTAAGCAGCGGGCGAGGTCTTCTTTACTGTCTAAGGCGGTGACCATAATAATGGGTAAAGTTTGCCATTTGCGAATGTCTTTAATAGCGCGACAAACTTGCTGGCCATCCATGTCGGGCATCATGACATCGAGTAAAATTAAATTGGGTTGCAGTATATCCAAGGAGGCGATCGCCCGAGTCCCATTAGATGTATAATGCAACTGATAATTTTGGTCTGATAATAAAGTTTCAATTACATCAAAATTATCGGGGTCATCATCTACAATCAAAATAGATGTTAAAGAAGATGTCATAGTTAACTTTTCAGATGAGATCCAAGTAGTTGCCGCAACTACCAAGACACAGCAACAAGTGGAATTTGGGCTATTATAACATACATTTACCAACAAGGCTCTCCCAAAAGTAGACTATCGCAACCGCCAGACGGTGTATCTCGCAGTCGAGAACCTAATCCCTCAAAAGAACTGTAACTATCATAAATGTTAGGAATTACATCTTGAGGGTCATCAAAGCTGCCCACAGGAACAGATCCGATCGCAAAATCGACGGTTCCGGTGCTACTTCTGGCGGGAATGGCGGTAAGGGCGGCTTGAATGATTTGGGGCTGTGGGGGATTAGTATTAAATGATAGATTTAACCCCGTGCGCCGAATTAAGCCGATAAAATTATTAAAGGCTTGAGCGCTACTAAATCGGGTTCGTAGGGTGGCTGGGTCAGCGCGTCCGCTTCCTTGACCTTCGATGGCAAAATCCCCAGACTCAAAGGCTTGGGCGTTGGGGGCATTACTAACGGAACAGAATTGATTAACCAGTTGGGCTTTACCGCCGGAACCCCGACCGTGAACGCCGACGACGCGACCTTGGTTGTCAAATACAGGACCGCCACTCATTCCGGGACGGGTATTGTCTAAGTAAAAAATGCTATAACCGTTTTCGCTACTGGCGGGGTTAACTACTCCGGTGACGGGTCCCCAGGTAAATCGTCTTTGGCGACGGGTGGCTCTCCCGGTACAGCGTCCGGTGGTGGCATCTCTTTCTTTTTCGGGGTCAGGCCAGCCGGAAACATAAATGGGGTCGCCGACATTGAGGGAGTTTTCTGTGGCGGAAGGGGCTACGGGATAGTGACGATCGCTTTCAAATACTACTACGGCTAGATCTGGTCCGTCTACTCTGGTGGGTAGGGTGATGGAATAACAGCCAAATCTGATTAAATTTCCTGGGGTGGGAGAACCGTTGAGGGGACAGCCTCGCCCATCGTTGGGTTGTTGGACTATATGAACTTTACCGTCACTGGTGCGGATACCGTAAGATATCCCAGCATTTAGGTCTCGCTGTCGGAAGTTGTGGCTAACAGTGAGAACATAGTGGCGATTACCTTCGCGGGCGATAATGACCCCGGAACCGGGATGCCATACGCCATCGGGGTTGTTTTGGCCCGCTTGGGGATTTCTGTAGTTATTTTCTAGGGCTTCGATGAGTTCGGGTCGAAGTTCTGGCGCAATTAATACGGTGGTTTGGCTGGCGATGGAGTTGATTTCTGCGGGGGAAAGTGCAGCCATGGCGGCGGGGGCTAGAGTCGCTAATAGGGAGACTCCGGCTAACAGTAGTAGATTTTGAGTAAGCGATCGCATTTTGATCATTGTTCCTAACCTAATATTTATTCTGGTTTACCAAAACCATTCGGAGGGTGAGGATACGGGAGAAACGGGTTCAACGGGGGGTGAGGGTTTGGGGTTGATGGTGTTTGCTGATGTGAAATTGGGGGCGAGTTGTAACACGGTGTGAATGGGAACCGCCCAACTGTACTCAACTAATTTGGCGGCTTCGGCGGGGTCGGGGGATGAACCGTCTACAAATTGATAGGCATTTCCCCACAGTGGATATTTGTGCATTCCATTAATGGCGACAAGTTCTCCTCGGCGATTTAATAGGGGTCCGCCACTCATTCCTGAAAAAATGTCGTTGGTGTATCCTACCTGATAACCTCCGATAAATGGCTGTGGCATCCACCGGGAGACTTGACCTTGTGTAATCACAAACCCTTGGGGGCTGATGGGTCGGGTTCTAAGGGAAATCCGGCGGCGATTACGGTTTCTCCTAGGGCTACTGGTGTGGGGGCGATCGCTGCTACATTATAGGAGTGATCTACACTGCGAAATTGCACAATCCCTAAATCATTGTGAAACCAAGATATAGAGTTAACTATTTCGGCGGTATGGATGCGGTTATCGTAGGTCTGGACTCGATAATTTTGCCCTCCCCCTGGTAGCAAAACATGATCATTGGTGACGACTGTATAAATGCCACCCTGATGGTCAATAATTACCCCGGTTCCCCACATCCTTCCTGAGTAAACGCGGACAGTAATCTGTCTAGCTTTTTGGTGCAGGGCGGCTGTTGCGGGAATTGGTAGATTGGTGTTGGCGGCTAGGGTTGGTTCCGGCTGCAATTGTCTGGTTTCTTCTTCTGTCAGCACTTGTGCTTGACAGCTTAATCCTAACAGGGGAAAACCAATGGCGATCGCCCTGGCTAAAAATTTGAGTAATTGCTGCACCTTAGATACTTGGTAGATATTTTAGGGCTCACCATGCCGTCCCAGGTTGAGAACTGGGGGGGTTGATGGTGTGGTGGGTGTGGGGGTAGCGGCTTCGGCGGGAACTCCCCCTAAAAATTGATCAAAGTTGATGTAGACACCTGCATCATCTTCGCTTTCAAATAGGATATCACTGGCTCCTCGGCGGATGTTGAACAGTCGCTGAAGTTTACTTTCGGCGGGTTCGGGGTCGTCCGCTTTCATGGTAAATAATATGGTGTTACTAGCACAGGGCATTCCATGATCGGAAACTACGCAAATTACTGGTAAATTGTTGACATATCCGGCGGTTAGATATCTCAGTTGTCCAGTATGGGAAAAGTTGGTAAACCTTTGGGCGATTTCCTGACAGCGGCGTTCTGGGGAATAGCCAGAGGCGCTGAAATATTCAGAATATAAGCTAACTATGGGTTTATTTCCGGCGGGTGTGCGAGCGTAGACGGTGGGATAGCCTATGGGGGAGTTCATGTCGCAGTAAAAGGATGTTACTTGCGCTTGGGCGACATCAGGTGGCTGAAATACGGCGAAACTTCCCAAGGCAATGGCGGCTACAGTTGCTAGTTGCACAGTTGTATTGTTTTGCATTTTCTAAGCCTTTGAGACCTTACCTTACATTATGGACGGTTTTGGGGCGATCGTCAAGTATTAAGAAATGATTATATTTTGGTGATTTTAGGAAAATTTATGCTAAATAATAATTCTAGTAACTTGGTGTAATCTAGTTAACCATAATCAGTTAGGCGGGTTAAGCAATGTTGCGGGTGAAATTATGAACCTGAACAATTGCTCCCGCCTTTCCCAGTTTAAATGGCTGTGGGTGGCTATTGTTAGAGCAAGTTTATATGGGTAAATGGTTGGGGATTATTTCCGGCGTAAGTGGCGACTATATGACCATCCCCAATTAATTGATATTTATAGGTAACTAACCCTTCTAAACCTACGGGACCCCTGGGGGGCATTTTTTGGGTACTGATACCGACTTCCGCCCCAAAACCATAGCGAAAACCATCAGCAAAACGGGTGGAACAGTTATGAAATACTCCGGCTGAATCTACAATAGACATAAAGGTTTGGGCGGCTTCTGGGTCTTCGGTAATGATGCCATCTGTATGACCTGAACCGTAGGTATTAATATGAGAAATGGCTGCTTCTAAATTTTCGACGACTTTAATTGAGAGAATTAAATCAGTATATTCTGTCTGCCAATCTGCGTCTGTGGCTGGGGGTATATCCAGGATTTTTTGGCTGTGATTATCTCCCCTTAATTCTACTCCTTTTTGTTGGAGTTCTGCGGCGATTTGGGGTAAAAATTTGGGTGCTATATCTTGATGGACTAACAGGGTTTCTAAGGCATTACAAGCGGCCGGATATTGGATTTTGGAGTCAATGACTATGGGTAGGGCTTTGGATATATCCGCCTCCCGGTCTATATAGAGGTGACAAATACCATCAGCATGACCTAAAACGGGAATCCGGGTATTTTCCTGGACGAATTGCACAAAAGAATTAGAACCCCTGGGGATAATTAAATCCACATATTTATCTAACTGTAATAACTCAATAATTTCGGAGCGAGTAGTTAATAACTGTACGACTTCGGGATTGACTGGGGTTGTTGCTAGTCCCTGGCGGATGGCTTTCACAAGTTCTCGACAGGAATGAATCGCCTCTTTTCCACCTTTTAATATTACGGCATTTCCAGACTTGATGGCTAAGGCGGAAATTTGAATAACGGCATCTGGTCGCGCCTCGAAGACTACTCCTAAGACTCCTAAAGGACAGGTTATCCGGCGCAAATTTAAGCCTTGGTCTAGTTCCCTATAAATTTGAATTTCACCTACTGGATCGGCTAATTTTTCGACATCTCGCAAGCCGGAAATCGCGCCTTTTAATTTGGCTTCATCGAGTTTTAATCGGTTATAAAGAGGTTTGGCGATACCATCAGCTTGGGCTTGTTGACAGTCCATCTGGTTGGCGGCGAGAATGTCTGGGGCGGCATTTTCTAGGGCTGGGGCTATGGATGCGATCGCCTGATTTTTGGCATCTGTAGATAAAACAGCCAATTGGCGGGCTGCTGCTTGGGTTTTTTGGGCGGTTTCAATTAGCAACGGAGAAATAGTCATGGTCAGCAATTTATGTAAAATCTAGGTAAGCAGTTAGAGAAGAAGGCTATAATAATTATAGCAAACAATTGACCGGAAACCAATCAACTGTTAAATTTTCTGGTCTATAATATGTCAAAATCACGGGCTAAATCTGGAGTGAAACCATGACTAAAAAACGGAAAAATTGGTTGACTATTGCTGGGATTGTGGGAGGTGTGCTGATTGTCCTGGCTGCTATCATCAATGTGACTTTATCTAGGGTGGATGGCGAATTGCAAAATTACCTAGAAAATATAGTGAGTTCAACCCTAGGAGTACCGACCGAAATTCAATCCTTGAGTTTGGATAAATTTCGGGGTGATTTGCGGGTTAATAATCTGACGATTAACAATCCTGATAATTTTAGCACTCCCCATGTGATCAAGATTTATCAGGTGGATATTGATGTGACTCCGAGAAGCCTGTTAACTGATGTGGTGGAAATCAATAATTTCGCGATTAACCATATTGATGTCAACATTGAACAGAGATTACTAAAAAACAATATCCTGGCGATTCTCAATAATCTGAAATCTACCCAACGGTCGGAACCGCGAACACCGTCGGAAACCCCAGAGGAAAAATCGCAAACTAAGCTCAAGCTGAACTTTGATGTTATCGATGTTCAGAATACTAAAGTTAATGTGACTTTAGCACCTTTGGGATTTGTCCAAGTCCTTGATTTTCAACTCCCTAATCTGCGCTTAACTAATGTATCATCAGATGACTTTGAAGAAATTCTGACCAGCGACTTTATTCGGGAAGTTGTGCAAGATATATTCGAGAGTATTATTAGAGATGGTGGGGAAAAAATCCCGGAGATTTTACAAGAGGCGATCGCCCCAGAAACTAATCCCAGGTAAATGATGATAACTTGTAGCCAGTTGATGGTAAAATGGTAATGGTTGTGTAAATATACGGTCACCAATTAATCATGTCTACTACCCCAATTATCTATATCCGTCGCGCGAACATTCTGCAACCGGACGGCAATTTCAGCTTAGGAGATGTTAAACTTGGCGGGGGGAAAATTCTGGAAATTAGTTCAGAACTTCCCGCCGCTGGAGAGTCGGAAACCGACCTAAATGCAGAGGGGTTAACTCTGTTACCGGGAGTAATTGACCCCCAGGTTCACTTTCGGGAACCGGGATTAGAATATAAAGAAGATTTATCAACAGCCAGTCGCGCCTGCGCTAAAGGTGGCGTTACCTCGTTTTTAGAGATGCCGAATACTCGCCCTTTAACTAGCACTAAAGAAGCGCTGGCGGATAAACTAGAAAGGGCGGCGCAAAAGTGTTTAGTAAATTATGGCTTTTTTATGGGGGCGACTCCTGAGAATTTACCTGATTTATTAGAGGCTAACCCGACTCCTGGGATTAAAATTTTTATGGGGTCAATGCACGGACCTTTGTTGGTCGATCACGAAGAAATTTTAGAGCCGATTTTTGCTAAAGGCGATCGCCTAATTGCGGTACACGCGGAAAACCAAGACCGGATTAATCGTCGTCGCGAGGAATTTGCGGGACAAACAGATCCAGCGATTCACTCCCAGATCCAAGATGAACAAGCCGCCCTAGAAGCCACCCAACTCGCCCTGAAGCTCTCTAAAAAATATCAACGAAGATTGCACATTTTGCATCTATCTACGGGTATAGAAGCGGAATTACTGCGACAGGATAAACCCGCCTGGGTAACTGCAGAAGTTACCCCCCAACATTTGGTGCTAAATATCACCGATTATGGTAAAATTGGAACCAAAGCTCAAATGAATCCGCCTTTGCGATCGCCTGAAAATAATGATGTTCTCTGGCGAGCGTTGTTAGATGGAGTTATCGACTTTATTGCTACTGATCACGCCCCCCACACCCTAGAAGAAAAAGCTAAACCATACCCAAATAGTCCTTCAGGAATGCCGGGAGTTGAGACATCCTTACCGGTGATGCTAACTCAGGCGATCGCCGTCGGACGTTGTAGTGTTGCCCAGGTATCTAACTGGATGTCAACAGCCGTAGCGAAAGGTTATAATATCCCTAATAAAGGAGCGATCGCCCCTGGTTATGATGCTGACTTAGTGTTAGTTGATTTAAACAATTATCGCCCAGTTTTAGCCTCAGAATTGCAAACTAAGTGTGGTTGGAGTCCCTTTGAAGGCTGGCAGTTAACCGGGTGGCCAGTGGTTACTATTGTCGGAGGTCAAGTAGTATATGACCATGGCAAACTTAACTTAGAAGTAAGAGGCAAAGCCTTGACATTTGACCATCAGTAAAAGCCCTAAAAATTTGCAAATATTGACGAACAGAAATTAAACCTATGGCACAATCAAAACTCAATAATGATCCGCTTTGGTTCAAAGATGCGATTATTTACGAAGTGCCAGTCCGCGCCTATTGTGATAGTAATGGCGATGGTATTGGCGACTTTGCTGGACTCACGGAAAAATTAGATTATCTCGAAGAACTCGGCATCACTGCCATCTGGATTTTACCATTTTTCCCATCTCCATTGCGAGATGATGGCTATGATATTTCCGATTACCGAGATGTTAACTCTATCTATGGTAATTTAGAGGATTTTAAAACCTTTCTTTATGCCGCCCATGAAAGGGGAATTAGGGTAATCATCGAGTTAGTAGTTAACCACACTTCCGACCAGCACCCGTGGTTTCAGCGGGCGAGGAGACTCCCCAAAGGCAGTAAAGAACGGGAATTTTATGTATGGAGTGATACCCCAGACAAATACCCAGAAGTGAGGATTATTTTCCAGGATTTTGAGACCTCTAACTGGGCGTGGGACCCGGTAGCAAAAGCCTATTATTGGCATCGTTTTTACTCCCATCAACCGGACTTAAATTATGAGAGTCCCGAATTGCAGCAAGCCGTGTTAGAACTTGCGGATTTTTGGTTAGGAATGGGAGTAGATGGGATGCGCTTAGATGCGGTTCCCTATCTGTGTGTGCAGGAAGGAACAAACTGCGAAAACCTCCCGCAAACCCATGCCTTTTTGAAAAGATTACGGGCTTATATTGATAGCAAATATGAGGATCGGATGCTATTAGCGGAAGCCAATCAATGGCCGGAAGATGCTGCCGCTTACTATGGGGAAGGTGATGAATGTCAGATGAATTTTCACTTTCCGTTAATGCCACGTTTGTTTATGGCATTACGAATGGAAGATAGTTTTCCGATTGTGGATATTCTCAACCAAACTCCGTCTATTCCTAATAATTGTCAGTGGGCATTATTTCTGCGTAACCATGACGAATTAACCCTAGAAATGGTGACAGACGAAGACCGAGATTATATGTATCGGGTCTATGCAGAAGATACCCAAGCGCGACTAAATTTAGGGATTCGTCGCCGTCTCGCGCCACTACTGGGGAACGATCGCCGCCAAATTGAACTAATGAATAGTTTGCTGCTTTCTTTACCAGGAACTCCTGTGCTGTACTATGGTGATGAAATTGGCATGGGAGATAATATATATATAGGCGATCGCAACGGAGTCCGTACCCCCATGCAGTGGAGTCCTGATCGTAACGCTGGCTTTAGTCGTGCCAACCCTCAGAAACTGTATCAACCAGTTATTTTAGACTCTGAATATCACTACGAAGCCATCAACGTGGAAGCGCAAAGCGCTAATCCTAATTCCCTCCTGTCATGGATGAAACGTTTAATTGCCATGCGGAAACGTTTTCAAGCCTTTGGACGTGGAACTTTTGAACTGTTACATCCCGAAAACAGGAAAGTCTTAGCATTTGTCCGCACCTACTCTGGGGAACATATTTTAGTAGTGGCAAACCTGTCGCGATTTGTGCAGAGTGTAGAATTAGATTTAACCCCATTTCAGGGAATGGTTCCCGTGGAAATTTTCGGGCGAAATCACTTCCCAAAAATTGGAGAATCGAGCTATTTTCTGAGTATTGCGCCCTATGGATTTTACTGGTTTATGCTTCAGTTTGATCCAGCCACCAGCCTGCTACCTCGTCCCCGCCACCAACTACCAGCTTTAGAGGTTGCGAAAAGTTGGCATCAAATCTTTTCTCAGTCGGATACCCGCGAACGTTTAGAGTCTTTGTTCCCTGAATATCTACATCGATCCTCGTGGTTTATTAGTAAATCTAGGGTTATGCAGTCCGTGACAATTGCTGATTTTATTCCGATTCCTTTCCCCAAACAGGAAGCAGCTATTGTCATGCTAAATGTAGACTATACAGAAGGGTTTGCAGAAACCTATGTAGTGCTGTTATCTTGTGCTATTGGTGAACAATCAAAAGAAGTTAGTGCTAATTTTCCTAGTGCGGTGTTGGCTTCAGTAAAAATCGATGATCAAGAGGGGATTTTATTTGAAGCAAGTGCTGATCAAGACTTCTTAACTCTCCCCCTAGATATGATTCGGAACCGCCAACAGTATAAAGGTAAACATGGCACTTTAACGGCGATGACTACGGACGCGCTGGCTGGGGTAGATATGAGTGAAGAGAAAATGAATCCTCAGCTAATGGGAAAAACGGATAAAAATGCCTTAGTTGTTTATGGCGATCGCCTAATTTTTAAATTCTTCCGCCGAGTCGAACCGGGTATTAATCCCGAATTAGAAATTCGCAGTTTTTTAGGACAGAAACAACAATTAGAACACATTGCGCCAGTAATGGGAGGGTTAAAATATAAACCCCGTCGCGGAGACTCTACAACTTTAGGGGTTTTACAGGTATATATTCCCGATGGTATTAAGGCTTGGAATTATACTTTAGATAATCTCCGAGACTTTTTCGATCGCGTAAATTTACCAACCACAGAAACTCCGGTAGAGGTTCCCTCCGAATCTCTGCTAACCTTAAAAAATGCGGAAATTCCCGAAGAAGTAGCGATCGCGATCGGATCATATCTGAGTAATATTCAACTACTAGGTCAACGCACAGCCGAGTTACATATTGCCTTATCCAGCGATACGGACGACCCGAATTTTACCCCAGAACCCTTTTCATCTTTGTATCAGCGATCGATTTATCAATATTCCCGAAACCTGACCGGACAGGTAATGCTGAAGCTGAGAAAAGGGCTCGATTCCATGGGACCGGAAACCAAGGACTTAGCCAAAAAGGTTCTGAGTAAACATGAGTATATTTTAGCGCGGTTTCAATCCCTACTCAACCTCAAAATTACCGGACTGCGAACCCGTTGTCATGGGGACTATTCCTTAGAAGAAATTCTCTATACAGGTAAGGATTTTTGGGTAATTGACTTTGAGGGAGAAACCTACCGAACTTTGAACGAAAGGCGGATGAAGCGATCGCCTTTGCGGGATGTCGCCGCCATGTTACAATCCCTCAATTATGCCACCCGTATTGCTTTACTCAACGAGGTAGAAAATGGCATGATTCGACCCGAAAATCTACCAGAAATGGAACAATGGGCGAACATCTGGTATAATTGGGTAGGTGCTAAATTTTTGGGCAGTTATTTAGAAGTAGCTAAAGAGGATGGATTTTTACCCAAGACCAACCAGGAATTACAGGTATTACTGGACAGCTACCTACTAGAGCGAATTATCCAAAGTTTAGACTTCCACTACCATCGCAGTCAACAACTAATTGATATTCCCTTACGGCAACTCTTAGAGGTTGTAGTCTAAAGGTTTATCGATGGGGAGGCGGGTAATTTACAGTGTAACCCGCCTCTACTGGTTCATGAATAATTGATAATCAACCATTAATTATTCATCATAGTCTTGCTCAAGAATCCGCCAACTCACAGATTTAACCGAAGGTTCTAAACTTAATCGGCTAATAATTTGCTCCAACAAATTATCATCACGATTCTGGGCTATCATTTCAGCTTCAACCTCAACCAAATGATTAAAGTCATCTAAATCTTGACTCCGCAAAGAACGCAGCTTAATTTTCTTCATTTGACCCAGAGCATCCAGTAACAAAATCCTCACATTAGCTTCCTCATTACCCCGACAAACCAGGGAACAGAGATAATTAAATTCCAATTCAGTCCCTTCTATGGGTTGCTGGTTAATGCGAAGACTCAAGGGACGCAAAACCGTGTTAGCAATCAAAACCGCACAGGCTCCCATAAATGCTTGGGAAAAAAAACCAGCCCCCGATAAAGTCCCAATGGCAGCAGCGCACCAAATAGTCGCCGCCGTATTCAACCCCTTAACCGTGAGGCCTTCTTTTAAAATCACACCCCCAGCCAAAAAACCGATTCCAGACACAACTTGAGCCGCAATGCGGGTAGGGCTACCCTCTCCGGGAGTCATCACGGAAAGAATAACAAACATAGAGGCTCCCGTCGCCACCAATGTATTAGTCCGTAACCCAGCCATGCGCTGCCGCCACTGACGTTCAATTCCCAAAGCCGAACCTAGCAAAAATGCCACCGTCAGTCTCAGCAATGTTTCTGTCCACTCCATGGCTCACCTCTTCTTCTGATTCTGCTTTGATGGACTTTGTACACAGTTGAGTTAACTATGCCAAGAACCTACTGATTTTAGGATATTTTCGGCAGCATTCAGCGGAAAAATAAGTGATGGGGAGGGGTTCAACCTCCCCATGTTGCCCTATTCGGGAGCGGTTATGATTCGGGGTGGGAGTCTTGCAACTCCTGCCACAACTGTTCCAGACGCTCCATTGCTTGTTTCGGTGAGATTTTACCACTGGTTTCTAAAGCACAGGCGATCGCCACTTGATTAGAAAACTCCTGAAAAACTTGGTTAAAACGGAGATTTTCTGAGGTAAGCTGTCCGCGATAGCGACAATAGGGAGATAACATTTCTTGCAAAACCAGCCGATCTTGAGTCTGATCATTCATGGCATCAGCATAAGTAGTTTTTTGCCCATCTTCAGCCAAAATTTGATTCAAATAATAGTTATCCTGGGCCTCTAACTTCTCAATCAAATTCAAAATCAAGGGAAGATTAACTTCGGCAATTAAATAGTCCCGTGACCGCTGCCACCATGAATATTTGAGGCTAGGTACTGATTCCCCTAACTGTTTCAATGTGCGAGCTGGAGATAGAATAGATTGCTCCGAGGAAGTCGCCATCTTGCGTAAAGTCTCCCGACGGGATTCCGAAGATTCCCGTTTTGCCATAGCTTTGTAAATTTGTGCAATTTCCTGTTTCCGCAAACAAATTTGTTTCAGGGTAGAAATAACACTAGGGCGGGCAGTGATAGCTTGACTCATGATCATGTTCTTATCTCCTTAGTTTTTACAATGTTTTTGCCAACTTAGGGTAATTCCTTGACTCAGATAGTAGTGGGTTGAATCTCAGTTAACTAACACCAACCAGCAACCCCACTAGAGAAAAATAAATCCACAGACCCGAAAAGTCTTTAATTGTGGTGATAAATGGATCAGCACCAGGACCGTGATCAAAGCCGAGTCTTAGCATAATCATCGGCAACATTGCTCCTAAAATTGCTCCCAAAGTAATTACACAAGTTAAGGAAATTCCCACCGCTAAACCCAGTTGGGGGATATCGTTAGGTAATCCTTGCCAGAAGTAGGCGGCTATTCCCGCCACAGTGCCTAAAATTACCCCCATAATGAAGCCAATGCGAATTTCTCGGAATAGATAAGCAGTAAACTGGCTAGGGTGAATTTGACTCCAGGCTAAACCACGGGCGAAAATAGTGCTTGATTGAGTGCCGACATTTCCCCCCATATCCATGACTAGGGGAATAAATACCGCCGCCGCCACGATCGCCTCTAGGGTATCTTCAAAAGTTTCGATCACGCCACCGACTAAAAAACCACCAATCAGGGTAACAATTAAGAACATTATCCGCAGTCTAATGGCATAGAAAGAAGGACCACGCACCAGTTTTTCACTCCAACCTTGATCACGGGTTAATAAATTCCCGACTCCGGCTTGCCTAAAATTGTCTCGGTGGCTTCTTCTTCCACTAAATCAATCACATCATCAAAGGTGATATCTCCAATTAATCGCCCTTCGTTATCAACTACAGGAATGGCGGGAAGGTCGTTATTTTTCAGGAGTTGAGCCGCTTTTAAATCGCGATCGCTCGCGCGGACGGCAATGGTTTCACCCTCGGCTAATTCACCAATAATTTGATCAGGATTAGCTCTAATCAGGTTAACGGTAGGAACAAATCCCCGATAATATCTTTCGGCATCAATGATAAACACAACTGCCAGTTGATTCGGGTCTAATTCCGATTGGCGGATAGTCGTTAGGGTATCAGCAACGGTCATGTGACTGCGGACGGTAACCAACCGCAGATTCATAATTCTTCCCGCACTATTTTCGGGATATCCCAGTAGTAAGTTAACCGTTTCCCTGGCTTGGGGACTGAGTTTCCCTATCAGTCGCTTAGTCACTTTAGCCGGAAGTTCCTCAAATAGCTGCACACGATCATCAGGATCAAGTGCTTCCAGAAGCGTCATTACTTCGGGATTTTCCATATCTTGAATTAGATCGGCTTGTTCCTCCGGGCGTAAATATTCAAAAACGGCGATCGCTCTGTTTTTTTCTAGTAATCGAAACGCTATAACTCGCTTATGGGGTTCAATTTGCATCAGCAGTTGTACCAGTTCCGAAGCCGGTAAACTATTCGCCTCTTTTTTCGCCGCTTCTAATGCAAAAGGTTGTAGTAAATCGTTCAAAACATTGCCACGCATTTTTCACCTCTCACTAAATACAGGATAATTGTCAGCATCAAACCATGTTTATTGCCTTAATTTTTTGAGGATATTTGCCAGCATAAATCGACTCACAAAAGGTGATTTTGTAAGTGGCAAAAGTAGACAAAACACAGTTTCAGGCTGAATAAATCCTCAAAGATTCAACCTGTCAACCAGTCCACTGGCTGCACTATTTATTCACTAATCAAACATCACGAAACAACCGGGCTTTTTCTTGCAATACCAAGAAAAAACCAGCTCGAAATTGATTCAAATATTCAGTAATAGTCTAGGGGGTTTACCTCCTTCCTTCCCAGTCACTATGCCCAGCAGTGACCGGAGATGAACCCACTAATCTTTAATAAAGCGATCGGGGCAAATTCATCAAACCAATCAACTGCCAGCCACACCTAGGGCTAGGGTCAGGGTCTTCTTTAGACGAATCGGACTCTTGATGTGTAGTTATGAAACTACTACTACCAGGAATCTCCATTGGTTTAGTTTCCTCAAAAAGTTAAAGCAAACTTGGCGGCATCCAAGCTGGCATACACCAGATTTTCTGCCATGCACCCCACCATTTTAAGCATACTATCTGGTTTTTGTCAATACCATTGACCGGAAAAAATGCTTTTTACCCCCAGAGATATCCGATTAAGATCTTCTTGGAGTAGGGGAGGCCATGCAACACCTTGTTTAGACTTGAGGAGAAATTGCTGATGGCTTTCCATGGCTAATTGATACAAAGCCAACACCAGAGGGCGATCGAAGTTATCGGTTTCTTTGAGGGAGTCATACACCATTTTAATTGCTAACAAAATCGATGTCACTTGACCAGGGACTGGGGGCTTACCTTCTTTCAGACGAATTAAAAAGGCATCGGGGTTATTTTGTATTTCCAAAGCCATACCTTGGTCAATTAAGAAACTACGGGCAGTTTTATAGTCCATTTTTCATCAGTAATAGTGGGTTAGGGCGGGTTTACCAAAACCCCGCTGGGAATGATGATTGACCGCAGAACCCGCCCCTACAATAATTTCCCGGTGGGTTAGGGCGGGTTTACCAAAACCCCGCTGGGAATGATGATTGACCGCAGAACCCGCCCCTACAATAATTTCCCGGTGGGTTAGGGCGGGTTTACCAAAACCCCGCTGGGAATGATGATTGACCGCAGAACCCGCCCCTACAATAATTTCCCGGTGGGTTAGGGCGGGTTTACCAAAACCCCGGTGGGAATGATGATTGACCGCCGTGGGGCGCGTTTACAATTATCTATTAATTTCCCGGTGGGTTAGGGCGGGTTTACCAAAACCCCCTGGGAATGATGATTGACCGCCGTGGGGCGCGTTTACAATTATCTATTAATTTCCCGGTGGGTTAGGGCGGGTTTACCAAAACACCGCTGGGAATGATGATTGACCGCCGTGGGGCGCGTTTACAATAATTTCCCGGTGGGTTAGGGCGGGTTTACCAAAACACCGCTGGGAATGATGATTGACCGCCGTGGGGCGCGTTTACAATAATTTCCCGGTGGGTTAGGGCGGGTTTACCAAAACCCCGCTGGGAATGATGATTGACCGCAGA
This sequence comes from Arthrospira sp. PCC 9108, assembly GCA_016745315.1. Lineage (GTDB taxonomy): Bacteria > Cyanobacteriota > Cyanobacteriia > Cyanobacteriales > Microcoleaceae > Limnospira > Limnospira platensis. Next base: position 4,966,884 of record CP066886.1, on the reverse strand, counting down.
ACCCGCCCCTACAATAATTTCCCGGTGGGTTAGGGCGGGTTTACCAAAACACCGCTGGGAATGATGATTGACCGCCGTGGGGCGCGTTTACAATTATCTATTAATTTCCCGGTGGGTTAGGGCGGGTTTACCAAAACACCGCTGGGAATGATGATTGACCGCCGTGGGGCGCGTTTACAATTATCTATTAATTTCCCGGTGGGTTAGGGCGGGTTTACCAAAACCCCGCTGGGAATGATGATTGACCGCAGAACCCGCCCCTACAATAATTTCCCGGTGGGTTAGGGCGGGTTTACCAAAACCCCGCTGGGAATGATGATTGACCGCAGAACCCGCCCCTACAATAATTTCCCGGTGGGTTAGGGCGGGTTTACCAAAACCCCGCTGGGAATGATGATTGACCGCAGAACCCGCCCCTACAATAATTTCCCGGTGGGTTAGGGCGGGTTTACCAAAACCCCGGTGGGAATGATGATTGACCGCCGTGGGGCGCGTTTACAATTATCTATTAATTTCCCGGTGGGTTAGGGCGGGTTTACCAAAACCCCGCTGGGAATGATGATTGACAGCAGAACCCGCCCCTACAATAATTTCCCGGTGGGTTAGGGCGGGTTTACCAAAACCCCCTGGGAATGATGATTGACAGCAGAACCCGCCCCTACAGGATGAACAATTAACAATTAATAATTATCCATTATCCATTATCAATTGCCCTATTCCCATTCGATAGTTCCTGGGGGTTTGGATGTAATATCGTAAACTACCCGATTGACTCCTCGCACTTCATTAACAATGCGGTTAGAAATAGTTTCGAGTAAATCGTAGGGAACCCGCGACCAGTCGGCGGTCATACCATCTTCACTAGAGACAAATCGCAACACCACCGGATAGGCGTAAGTGCGCTGATCTCCCATAACTCCCACACTGCGGACGGGAAGCAATACGGCGAAGGCTTGCCAAAAATCATGATAAACGCCGGATTTGTGAATTTCATCACGGACGATAAAATCAGCATCACGCAGAATATTCAGTTTTTCGGCGGTAACTTCCCCTAGAATACGAATGGCTAAACCTGGACCAGGGAAGGGGTGGCGGCGGACGATTTCTTCGGGTAAACCTATCGATCGCCCCACTTTACGAACTTCATCTTTAAACAGTTTGCGGAGGGGTTCAACTAATTTAAATCGTAAGTCCTTGGGTAAACCGCCAACGTTGTGATGGCTTTTGATTTTAACCGCTACCCTTTCCCCAGTTTTCGGGTCAACATTGGTATCGGCTGACTCAATTACATCAGGATAAAGGGTTCCCTGGGCGAGATAGTCAAAGGGTCCGAGACGGGCTGATTCTTCTTCAAAGACTCGGATAAATTCCCCCCAATGCGTTTGCGTTTTTCTTCGGGGTCGGTCACTCCTTTGAGTTGTTCGAGAAAGCGATCGCGGGCGTTAACGTATTCAACCGAGATATGAAATCGATCATCAAATAGTTTTACCAGTTTTTCGGGTTCATATTTCCGCATAAACCCCTGGTCAATAAACATACAGGTAAGTTGATCTCCGATCGCCTGATGGAGTAAAAATGCCAGAGTTGAGGAGTCCACCCCGCCGGAAAGGGCTAATAATACCCGTTTATCTCCTACTTTACCCCGAATCTCGCGGATAGCTTCTTCCACAAAAGTTTCTGTAGTCCAGGTCGGTTCACAGTCGCATATATGATAAACGAAATTCCTGATTAAGGCTTGACCACCAATAGAGTGAACTACTTCCGGGTGAAACTGAACTCCGTAGAGTTTGCGTTGATGGTCAGCGATCGCCGCACAGGGGGTATTACCTGTATGGGCGAGAACCTCAAACCCTGGTGGGAGTCTAGTACAGGAGTCACCATGACTCATCCACATGGTAGACCCTTGCTCAACATTAGTCAGTAGATCTGTTGGATCATCAATAGTTAGGGAAGCCTTACCATATTCAGCTAGTTTAGCCCGTTCTACCTCCCCCCCCAGTTGTTGAACCATTAACTGCATTCCATAACATACACCCAACACCGGAACCCCCAGATTCCAAATTTCTGGGTCACAATGGGGGGCTTTTTCGTCATAGACCGAACTAGGTCCACCGGATAAGATAATCCCTTTTAAGTTCAGGTCGGCTAATTTTTTGGCGCTGGTGCGATAGGAAATCACTTCCGAATAGACTTCTGTTTCCCGAATACGACGGGCGATCAGTTCCGAGTATTGGGAACCGAAATCTAAGATCATAATCATTTCCCGATTAACTGAGGTAACCGGTTCGGTTATTGGTGTCGGTAGAGTTTGCTCTGGGGCTGAGGTTTGCACAGTCATATTGAGTTAAGGGTTGTAGATGTTGATATAGTCATGGGGGCTAGGTTCTGGTAGCACCGGGAGGAGTAAAAACGCGGCAATTTTGCGGATAATTTGTTGAGGGAGTATTCTAACTAGGATAACAAATTTGCTGCCAAATTGTATCACCGATCGCACTTTTGCAGATAATTTGACGCTGGCGATCAAATAACACTGACCCCACCTGAACATTTACTTCCGCGTGGGTGTGTATATAGGCGGCGGCGCGATGATCAATAGCCGAGGCGATCGAACCATATATGCGATCGACCCAATCCCCCTTTAGTTCCCGCAGGTACAATAAAGCATCTTCCGTCGTCGGAGAATGCAAAACCTTCTGTAGATCTGGGGTTGGTAATCCCATATCCGCACAGTGAGCCGTTAAAATTTCTAAGCGTCCGTCTGCGAGGTGATGATGGGTGTGGAAAATCCCCCCAGCCACTTTGATCAGCTTTCCGTGATACCCAAATAGTAAAATCGATTCAATTTCTACACATCCTGCCGTTACTAGCATTGGCCCCAACCAGTTAGCCGTTTTGACAATTTGTTCAGGCTTAATACCCAAATGCGTGGCTAGGTCTAATCCATTTTCACCAATACAAAATACTAGGGTTTGAAAGTCGGCGGCTTTCGCTTCCAGCGTCTCCCGATAGACTTCCAACTGTTCGGGGACGCTGAGGGGTTGGGATATACCTGTTGTTCCCAGCAATGATAGTCCTTGGATGACTCCAAAGGCTTCGTTAGATGTGCGTTTGGCTAGTTTTTTGCCTTCTGGTAAAATAACCGTAACTTGAATGCGATCGCCTAGTGACACTAAGGATTTCAGGTTACTTAAAATCAGGGATTTCGCATATTTATAAATCGCCGCTTCTTCCCCTTTCTTCTGCATTCCCACCCCTTCACCACCCACAATTTTAATGGGGATTTCTAGGGAATTAATGTTACTGCCTATTCTTTCTACTATTGCCCAAACTGGCGTATGGCGAGTAATATCTAAGTTATCTCCTGGGTCCGAACGAGTAATCCCTAAAGCCGCATGATCACTAATACGAGCCACCTGTTCGATCGCAATTTCCGCCGTTTCTGGTGGATCGATTAAATCCACCGTCACCGTATTTTTATCATTAGGGCTCTGGTCTTGGAGATGCTCCAAAGCGGCGATCGCCGCCGCACAAGCAAAAACCGGAAGTGTATATCCAGAACGAGGTTTAGTCATAAGTCTAACCTAGTATGAGTAAATTATATATATATCATCTTCAATCATTTTCAGCCACAGGTTCCCCGTATTTATCTAAATGTAAACTTGTCACCTCTCCCATATTTTACCATATTAAGTCAAATACTTAAAACCAGACCCGATTAATTAATTTACCCTACCCGATTAATCAATTTACCTACCCCTGTCACTTCCACAACTACCTCATCTCCAGCAGTTAGGAAACGGGGCGGATTATATCCCATCCCTACTCCCGCCGGAGTACCTGTAGCAATAATATCTCCTGGTAATAAAGTCAGTCCCGCCGACAGAGTAGATATAATCGCGGGGACATCAAAGATAACTTGATCAAACTTAGCTTGTTGTCTTTTTTCCCCATTCACCCAACAGCAAACCTCAATATTTTCCGCAGATGGCATCATCGAACGATGCACAACTACCGGACCCATAGGCGCAAAACCATCTAGGCTTTTTCCCCGAAACCATTGGCGGTGATCTGATTGTAAATCCCTAGCTGAGATATCATTTAAGGCTGTATAACCAAATACATAATCCCAGGCATTTTCTGGTAAAATATTAGTGCCTTTTTTGCCAATAATAATCGCCAATTCCGCCTCATAGTCTAATTTAGAGGTTAAATGGCTATAGCTAGGAATTATCGCACCCGTACCGATCGCCGTAGTGGTAGCTTTAGTAAAAATAATCATTTGGGTGGGTAGTTGGTCGTCTTTATCAACTCTACCCAGCATTTCTTTAGCATGATCTAAATAATTCTTACCCAAACAAAAAATATTGCGTTTAGGATGAGGAAAAGGTGCTATAATTTCAGTATCTGTCAACGGCGCACAGGCAATTTTTGCGGCGATCGCTTTCTCCGTCAAATCCCCAACCGCCTGAGTCGCAGTATCTCCAGCTTCTACTAATTCTAATAAAGTCTGAGTCGTTAAGGACTCATCCAAAATCTGACTAGCTTTAACTAAGTCCACAACAGTCTGATCAACTAAAGTCCCCAATTGTCCATTTTTTAGGGTTAAAAACTTCATAGTTAAAATCTCAGCCACTGCACATCCTACATGACTACAATTGTATCAGGCTATTAATAGCAATCCTCAATCAATCGCCAAATAAGCCCTCACCCCCAAGCCCTCACCCACAAAGGGAGTACCCAGCGACCAAAGGCGATCGCTGGGTCTGAGAAGTCCAAATCTGAGAAAATCCGAAAGTCTCAGCGGGTTAGTGGTGAAATCCAATCAATAATTAAATAGGACAGCACAAACCGCCAGCCCGTTGGCTAAAGCGGGCATTTTCCCGATAGTCTACCGGACAATCAATCACCACAGGAACTTCCGAAGCCAGTGCTTCTTTAAGAATAGGAACCAAATCAGTCGCCGCCTCAACCCGGTATCCTTTCAATCCCATACTTTCAGCAAACTTGACAAAATCAGGATTACCGAATTTAATAAACGAGGACGAGCCAAACTGGTCTTCTTGTTTCCATTCAATCAAACCATAGCCACCATCATTAAAAATCAGCGTGACAAAAGGTGTACCAACTCGCAGGGCGGTTTCTAATTCCTGACAGTTCATCATAAAACCGCCATCTCCGGTAACCGCCACTACTTTTAATTCAGGATTGACAAGTTTAGCAGCGATCGCCCCAGGAATAGAAATTCCCATAGCCGCAAAACCATTAGAAATCAAACAAGTATTAGGGCGATCGCTGTGGTAATGTCTTGCCATCCACATTTTATGAGCCCCGACATCAGAAATCACGATATCTTCCGGTCCCATCACCTGGCGCAAATCATAGATAATTTTTTGAGGTTTAATGGGGAAACCATCATCATTAGCATAGCGTTCATAATCTTGGCGAATATCTGAGCGCAGTTTTACCCCATAGGGGTCCAGCTTACCAGTGCGGTCAGACCGACGCAGAATCTCATTAAGAGAATCAGAAATATCCCCAACAATTTCCGCAATAGGAATATAACTGCTATCAATTTCCGCCGCATTAGCCCCCACATGAATAATCGGAATTGTGCCTTTAGGATTCCATTTTTTCGGTGAATATTCAATCAAATCATAGCCAATAGCAATCACCAAATCTGCCTTATCAAAAGCGCAACTAATGAAATCCCGCTGCTGAAGTCCTGTCGTCCACAGAGATAAAGGATGGGTATAAGGAATCGCCCCCTTACCCATAAAAGTATTAGCTACAGGAATATTTAGTTGGGTAGCAAATTCAGTCACCGCCTCACTAGCATTAGCTCTCAAAGCTCCATTACCTACTAGGATGAGGGGATTAACAGCTTTGGAGATAGCACTAGCCGCTTCATTCATGCTTTGATAAGCAGAATAAATTTTTTCGCGGCGATCGCGATTTAGCGGCTGCCCTTCCACAGCCATACTAGCAATATTTTCCGGTAAATCAATATGAACCGCCCCCGGTTTTTCCGTTTGGGCTAATTTAAAAGCCTTACGGACAATTTCCGGCGTAATGCTAGGTCTGACAATTTGAGCATTCCACTTAGTGACAGGGGAAAACATTGCCACCAAATCCAGGTATTGATGGGATTCAATGTGCATTCTGTCTGTACCCACCTGACCCGTAATTGCTACCAAGGGAGCCCCATCAAGGTTAGCATCTGCCACCCCCGTCATCAGGTTAGTCGCACCAGGTCCCAAGGTAGACAAACAAACCCCTGCTTTTCCGGTCAAACGTCCGTAGACATCTGCCATAAATGCAGCACCTTGTTCATGGCGGGTGGTGATAAATTGGATAGAAGAATCTTTCAGGGATTCGAGAACTTCCATATTCTCTTCTCCCGGTAGTCCGAAGACATATTTAACCCCTTCATTTTCGAGGCATTTAACCAAAAGTTCGGCTGTATTCATTGGGCACTTTTTCAACTATACAAATAGATTAAAAAACCGGATAATTTTCGGCTTTCCGTAGTTTTTGGGTAAAATATAGGCGCAAAATCCCCCAGCTACTAGGTAATTTTTACCCCTAATTTTGAGTCTGAGTTATTTAATCCAGACCGTTTTCACATTGACAAACTCATGAATCCCTTGGATACTTAACTCTCGTCCGTAGCCAGAGCGTTTAATGCCACCAAAGGGCAAGCGCGGATCGGATTTGACCAAACCGTTAATAAATACGGCTCCGGCTTCTAGTTCCAAAGTTAAACGATCCTGTTCAGCCGTGTCTGTAGTCCATGCACTTGCACCCAGACCAAAAGATGTGCTATTCGCTAATGCGATCGCCTCATCTATATTTTTCACCCTAAATAAAAGCGCAACAGGTCCAAAAAATTCCTCCTGATCAGCAGGCGTTCCAGGGGGGATGGAAGCTAAAATAGTAGGCGCATAGAAATTTCCCGGACGATCAGAGAGTCGATGACCGCCCGTGAGAGCTTTAGCTCCCGCAGCTAGGCAAGTTTGCACCTGTTCGTCAATATCCTTGAGAATTCCCGGCGTAGCCAGGGGACCCACTTCTGTATCTGGGAGCATTGGATCTCCCACTTTCAGCGCCTTAAATTTGGCGACCAGTTTTTTTTCAAATTCTCCGGCGATGGAGGAGGCAAGAATAAACCGCTTGGCAGCAATACAAGACTGACCGTTATTCAGCATTCTAGCTGTCACCGCCGTTTGTACTGCTGCTTCTATATCGGCGCTTTCTAGCACAATAAATGGATCGCTACCCCCTAATTCTAACACTGTTTTTTTGAGATTTTTACCAGCAGTAGAAGCTAAACTAGCTCCGGCTGGTTCACTTCCGGTCAGGGTGGCAGCCTTAACGCGCGGGTCAGCCACAATTTGAGCTACTTTGTCCGCTCCCACCAGGAGGGTTTGGAAAACTCCAGGGGGAAACCCAGCCGCCGTGAAGATTTCGGCAATAGCTAAAGCACATTGAGGCACGTTAGAGGCGTGTTTGAGCAACCCCACATTCCCAGCCATTAAAGCCGGAGCCGCAAAGCGGAACACCTGCCAAAATGGGAAATTCCAAGGCATGACAGCTAAAATGGCTCCCAGGGGTTGATAGCGCACGAAACTCCGAGTCGCATCACTGGCGGCCGGAACATCAGCCAGAAACTGAGGCGCGTTTTCTGCATAAAACCGACAAACCAAGGCGCTTTTTTTAGCTTCGGCGATCGCATCTTTGATAGGTTTTCCCATCTCCAATGTCATGATTTGGGCAAATCTTTGTGCATCTCGCTCCAAAATCTCCGCCGCCCGGTTCATCCATTCAGCTTTTTTCTCAAAAGGCAGATAGCGGTAACGGCTAAAGGCTTGCTCTGCTGATTCCAGACAGGCTTCTATCTCCGAGTCAGTCAGGGATTCAAAGGTTTTGACCACTTCTCCCGTGGCGGGGTTGATGGTGGCGATTCCCATAACGAATTGATCTTTTTAATAAAATTAAATGTTTACATCTAATCATCCTACCTCTGAAAAACCATCTCTTATCAATTAATTTCCCATTCAGCCAACTGTTTACACAAATCTATAACTTTATTGAAATAACTTAAAATTTATGAGAAAAATTCGGGCTCAAATTCCCCAAAAATTTAATTTTCCCTCATCTTATTTACAAAACTAAAAAAACACCCAGAAAGCTGTTCTCTGGGTGATATAAGACCAAATTATGGTTCAGGCTGTAGGTATCCCCTAGCGAATATACTCTTTGAGAATACTATTGCGGTTGGGATGACGTAACTTTCGTAGAGCCTTAGCTTCTATCTGGCGAATGCGCTCCCGAGTCACGTTGAATATCTGCCCTATTTCTTCTAGGGTTTTCATCCGTCCGTCATCGAGTCCATAGCGTAGTCGCAAAACATCTCGTTCCCTAGGGCTAAGAGTATCTAATACACTTTCGAGGTCTTCCCGTAGTAAATTCTTAGAAACCTGATCTTCTGGGGTTTCTCCATCAGACTCAATAAAGTCTCCCAAGCGAGAATCTTCTTCCTTACCAATGGGAGTTTCCAGGGAAATAGGTAGTTGAGCGGATTTAGCAATAAATCTTAACTTCTCGATGGTCATTTCCATCCGGGTAGCGATTTCTTCCTCCGTCGGTTTACGACCCATTTCCTGAGATAGGAGTTTAGTAGTCTTTTTGATCCGCGAGATAGTTTCATACAAGTGAACCGGAAGTCTTATCGTCCGAGACTGATCAGCGATCGCCCGAGTAATAGCCTGACGAATCCACCAAGTCGCATAGGTACTGAACTTATAGCCTTTCTCGTGATCGAATTTTTCCGCCGCCCGGATTAACCCCAGACTTCCCTCTTGAATTAAGTCTTGAAACGACAAACCCCGATTCATGTACTTTTTAGCAATCGAAACCACCAACCTCAAGTTAGACTGAACCATTTTATCCTTAGCTCGTCTGCCCAGAAATAGGCGACGGCGGAATTCTGGTAGCCTCATATCAACCGCATTTGCCCATTCCTTTTCGTTAGGTTCGCGATGATAATGCTCTATTAGCTTTTCGCGTATTCGTTCCAACTCCAGCAAATCCGCAATCTTACGAGCCAGTTCAATTTCTTCATCAGCTCGCAGTAAGCGAATGCGACCAATTTCCTGAAGATACAGTCGAATCGAATCCTCTGTATAGTGCTTTTTTTTTGTCTGGGCACGTCGCCGAGATTTCGCGGCACCCCCAGTTTTAGCTAGTTCTGTGTCAGATTGAGACTCCTCTAATTCTTCTGGAAGAGATTTTCCATGTTCAAACAAATTTTCAACTAAATCTGGATCAGATTTCGGGTCAGATAATTCAATTGTTTCCATTTCAGGCTCAATGGTGGTTGCGAGTCCGTCTTTTATTTGGATCATGCCGCGTTCCTCATGCTCCTCAATTCAAGAATCCATCACGAGAGACAGAATATAACAATATATCTGTCTGTAGACAGTTTAGCCAATTCCTCACTCGGTCTGACTGTAACTTCGGCTTGTTGATCATAAACTATTGATGATTGAATTCCGATACAGCCCATCAGCTAAGGGTGACAAAAGTTGCTCAAACCATATATATAAAATATCTCAGGTTTCACTTGCCAGGGTCGGCCTTGACCGCATAAACAACAGCCAACTACCTCCCATTAGCAAAAGCATTGGCAACCGAGCGATTGTGACTAATACTGCCATCGATTCATTTTCGTTTACCCTACCCCTAGCGTGTTAAGGAACACAACGGGTATGGTAGGTACAATTCATGCTCTTCCTCCGAGAAACCCCATCCCCTTGTGGGTGGGTCAGGAATTGAGCCGGAATTGAGCGGGGTTAAATACCCCCTAATTTGCCCATTCGATAACTATAAGCGTAGCCTCCTGAGTTGGTAAAGGTTGACTGCAATTGCGGGGTAAAGCGGTATGGTTGCCGCTCCGGTGGGGATATGGTTGTCCCCGATACACCCATTGCTGGGGTAAAGTTCCCACTTGCCAATGTTCAGAGTCGGTACTTTCCAGATAGCACGGTCTTAACCCTCTAGGACTGTTTAAGCATCTGGTTTTAGAGCTGGGGACTACTAGCGATAGCGACGCATCCCCAGGTAAGAACTTTAACACTTGCTCTGAACGTAGACGCTGACCGCGTCTGAGGCCCGTCAACTAAACTCACTCTGGGTTAGGGGCTTTAACAAGCCCCATCCCGCCAGTTGAGTGGGGTTGTTGACTACATTATTTATGAATCGGTTTCCCAATCTATGTTAGCCCATATAACAAACTATGGGGGTTAGGTTAATTGAGCAATCCTATTTTAATGTTCATCTCAAACCTCGCGGAGAAACTTCGAGGAGATTAATTCAGAATTGAAATACATAATCTGGTGATCACAATCTAGGTGATTCCATAGCTTGCGCCACTCCAGGTCTCAATCCCTTGGTCTGTCCTCAACAGAGACTTTTCAAGACTGGGTATTCTCAAACCGGCCCCATGGGTTTCCGAATACAGGATATCCTTAGTTTTCCCGCTTTGACAGAACTCATGCCAACTAAATGATATAGAGGCTAAGTTGCTGGGTTTGGTTTTGAACCAAGGGATTTGCTCAAAAAACTGAAACCAGATGAATCGGAGAACTCCATTTCAATAAAGATTTTCACGGTAAACGTGATCATTGAGTTCTCAGATGCGTCAGCCTTTTCTGTTAAGGTAGCTCAAATTTGAAGAAATGGAATCCCATAAAATGTTAAATCACATTAAGTTTTTGCAGTCATGTCTTAATATTTGCCGGTCAATTGTTGATTTATTAATCATTTTCTGGGTTTAACTTTGATTTCGGGTCTTAGGATTTATCCACTCGCTAATTCCCTCTCCTAACAAAGATAGCCCCACTACCATGATGGTAAGGGCTAATCCGGGAAACAATGTACTCCACCAAATCCCAGTGGGGAGAGCTTCTAAGGCTAGGCGTAAATCATGGCCCCATTCGGGAGTTTCTGGTGGTAGCCCTAAGCCTAAAAATCCTAATCCTCCTAAAATCAGGATCGCATCGGCTGCATTAAGAGTTAACAAAACGGGGACACTCTGAATTACATTTAAGAACAGGTAGCGAGAAAGCACTGTCCAAGTATCAGCCCCCATGGCTTGGGCGGCTTCGACAAATAATTCAGTTTTGACGCTGGTGGTATGGTTACGAACTACCCGATAATACTGGGGGATATAGGCAATACTAAGGGCTAAGGCTGCATTAAACACCCCTCGACCGACGACAAAGGCTAAGGTAATGGATAGCAGCAGTCCCGGTAAGGTGTAGATGGTATCCATCAAAAACAACAAGCAACGATCTATTTTCCCGCCCTGATAGCCACTCAGAAGCCCCAGAGGAACGCCGATACATAAACTTAATACTGTTGCTAACAGTACCACCTTCCAGGCGGCTTGAGTGCCGAATAGGGTACGGGAAAAGATATCATACCCCTGGCGATTGGTACCGAACCAGTGCTTGAGTCCGGGGGGTTGATGAATGGGGTTGGCGAGAAATTCGGTGGGACTCTGTATCCATCCCCAGCTTTCTAATACTGGGGAGAAAATAGCGATCGCCACAAAAACAGTTGTGATCACAAAACCAATTGTCATCATCCAACTGGAAACACTACGGGAACCTGTGCGGGTCCAAAATCGAGCAAATCGAGATTTAGTGGAAGTCATTTTTTAGTTAACAGGTGACATACAGAAAGAGAGGATAACTATAAATTACTTTGAATGACATCTCGATACTGACTTTTTTGTTTAACCCCCTTCATTTCTCTGACTAACTCCTTATGTTTAAAAAACTGAATAGTGGGAGTTCCCATCACTCCGGCATTTTGTGCAATTTCCGGGTCTTGTTCTATATCAATTTCCACAAAGTGGATTTTACCATCAAACTCATCGACCAATTTATTTAAAATGGGCTTGAGGGTGCGACAGGGGCCGCAGGTAGGGGAAACATATTTAACCATAATTAAGCGATCGCTCTCATGGTAAAGTTTCCGCAGAGCATAACTGCCTTTATGCTTAGTGTTATTTATATCGTAAGTTTCCTCAGTATCTGCCGCCTCAGTTTCGGGGCTGGTGTCTGTATGGTCTGACGAGGATTCAGTTTGTGGAAATTCCTGAGCCAAATTCTGAGAAGATAACCATCGTTCTGCCAACATCGCCCCCATGCAGCCACTACCGGCCGCCGTCACCGCTTGCCGAAATTCATGATCTTGAACATCTCCAACGGCATAAACACCCTCAACGCTGGTTTCTACGCCATGATTTTTAGTGACAATATAACCGACAGAATCTAGTTCTAACTGTCCTTGAAAAATGTCAGTGTTGGGAGTATGACCAATGGCATAAAATAGACCATTAACCAGCAATTCACTTTCCTGGTTTGTGCGGTTATTTTTAACTACAATTCCCGCAAGTTTGCCATTGCCAAATACTTTAAATGCCTCAGTGTTCCAATGAACAGTTATTTGGGGGTTTTGTAAAACTCGCTGCTGCATAGCTTTACTAGCACGCAACTCATCTCGACGTACCAAAAGATGAACATGACTGGCATATTTAGTTAAATAAACGGCTTCCTCTGCTGCTGAGTCGCCGCCACCAATAACGGCTAATTCTACCCCTTTAAATAGGGGACTAGCGCCATCACAAATAGCACAGGCGGAAATGCCATTACTCCAGAAAATTTCTTCCCCTGGTAGGTTGAGTCGTTTAGCGGTAGCTCCTGTAGCAATAATAATACTATGGGTGGAGATTTCCCGGTCTGGGGAAGTGAGGGTAAAGGGTCTTTGACTGAGATCTACCTTAATCACGTCTTCGGTAATTAATTGAGCCCCCCAGCGCGCGGCTTGTGCTTTCATGCGATCCATTAATTGGGGTCCGGTGATACCATCAGGAAAACCGGGGAAGTTTTCTACTTCTGTGGTGGTCATTAATTGTCCACCGGGAACCCCACCCTTCTGATATCCTTCAAATACAATGGGTTTGAGGTTAGCCCGTCCTGCATAGATAGCGGCAGTGTACCCAGCGGGACCAGAACCGATAATGACTAAATTTTCAACCATTTTCAATATGGTAGGGGGAAATTCTACAATCCTTGATTATAAAGCATCAGGACTGGGTTTCCTGAAAGTTTCCTAAAATTATGGTGAGGATGGCTGAGGGGTTGACAATTAATAATAATTGATTAATAATTTGAGGTTAATAAATATTTTTTTGTGTAATTTCATTGGCAAAGTAATCTGAATGAAACGAGTTTTAGAACCGGAAGTGATGGATAGTTGGTCGGAAGCTGTAGAGTATGACTCTATGGATTTTTCGGAGGTGAATCGAGCTTTTGCAGAAGAGGCGATCGCGGTTTTACCAAGGTCAGAAGGGATGGTATTAGATGCGGGAACGGGAACAGCACGCATCCCGATTTTGATAGCGAAACAGAAGCCAGGCTGGCAAATTATCGGGATTGATTTATCGGAAAATATGCTGAAAATAGGGGAGAGGAATATCAGGGCGGCGGGAATTAGTAGTCAAGTAGAATTAGCCTTGGTAGATGCCAAAAAGTTGCCATATATTGACGGTCAGTTTGATTTGGTAATTTCCAATAGTATAGTGCATCACCTGGGGGACCCTTTACCCTTTTTTTGTGAGGTGAAACGAGTATTAAAACCGGGGGGAGGGATTTTCCTGCGGGACTTACAGCGACCGAAAAGTGAAGCCGATCGCGATCGCCTAGTAGAGGAATATGCAGGGGACTGCAACCAGCATCAAAAACAACTATTCCGAGATTCCCTACAGGCGGCGTTTACCTTAGAAGAAGTGCAGGAGATGTTGAACCAAGCGGGTAATGGGGATATTAAAGTTTATACATCAAGCGATCGCCACTGGACGGCGGAAAAAATAGCGATCGGTTAACATAACAGTTAATCAACGGAACTCAGAAGTATTATAGTCAAAGTGCGAAGTGCGACAGTAGAGTCAATGGGTCAATTGACTGGCCCGATAGCGGTTTAATGAGCTGATCCGCATTGCCAATACCTGATCAAAATATTATTGTTAAATGCCAAACCCATGAGTATACGCGGTATAGATGTTTCAGACTACCAACCCAACGTTGACTGGAAAGCAGTGGCTAATTCCGGTATGGCGTTTGCTGTCATTAAATCAACGGAGGGAGCCACCTTTGTGGCGGATGTTTTTGCTCCCTATTGGAAAGCAACCAAAGCCAACGGCTTAATTAGGGGAGCATATCACTTTTTTCGGCCGGCCAGCAATATTCAGGGACAAATCGATAACTTCCTGAGAATTGTTACCCTGGAACCGGGAGATTTGCCGCCGGTGTTAGATATTGAAACCACGGACGGGCTTGATTCCAAAACGGTATGCGATCGCGCGGCTGTGTGGTTAGAAGCGATCGAAGCAGCGACGGGATATCAACCGATAATTTACACCTATCCAGGATTTTGGCAACAACTGAACACCGATCGCTTTTCGGAATATCCCCTATGGATAGCCCACTATACCCAAGCGGAAAAACCAGCCATACCCGGAAAATGGAAAACCTGGGTATTTTGGCAATATACAGATCGCGGTCAAGTTGATGGTATCCGAGGCGGGGTAGATATAAACATCTTTGAGAGTATCCGCAGAGGGGAACGGGGACCGAAAGTAGAATTGATGCAGACAATGCTGAAAAAACGCGGCTTTGAACCCGGAGTAATTGACGGCATTTTTGGCGCGGGAACTGAAAGGGCTGTCATCAGTTTTCAGGATAACAAAGGCATTAAAGAAAAAAATGGGGTAGCTGGCTTAAAAACCTGGACTGCATTAATGGGTCAAGTGGAAAACTTCGTCCCACCACCAAGGGTAGAAGCAGAACCGACACCCGCACCCGCACCCGCACCCGCACCGGCACCGACACCCGCACCGTCACCGACACCCGCACCGGCACCGACACCGGCACCGGCACCGGCACCGGCACCGGCACCCGCACCCGCAACAACTCTAGAACTAATTGATATATGTCGGATCTATCGTGGTTCTGCGACGGAAGATAAAGCCTTAGTCTGGTTACAGGATAAAATCCCATCGGAGACCTTATTAGAGTTTGCGCGTTTGTGGAGAAATCAGGCTACTCCCCAAACCCAGTCGATTAGAATTCTAGATGTGTGCCGTTATTATCGGGATCTACCGAACCAAAATCAAGCCTTGCGGTGGTTACAACGGGAAATTCCAGTGACGATTTTGCTGGAATTTGAACAGAAATGGAACGCCACCCCGGAAGTAGTGGTTGATATTCGGTTACTCGATGTCTGTCAATTCTACCGTGGGACTCCTACCCAAAAAGAGGCGATCGAATGGCTACAAACGCAAATTCCCGCCCCTACCCTGGTAGAATTTGCGAGACTATGGCGTAGACCCGGTTCTCGATAAGCTATTAAGGGGTGAGGCGATCGCCCAATCTAGGATAGGTTAACATTAACATACTCATTCCTAGTGCCCACTATCTACCCCAAGTAGTTACCCCGCCAGAAGTTCAACAATAATCAATTTTTGATTTGTTGGAGTAGATGGAATCCCCCTCTGTTTGATGGCGGGTCTGATATCAAGTGACCGAAGATATTTTGATCGTGCGACAGTAACCCTTATGGACACATCCTTTGAGATCACCATGCTGATGGTCATAACCATCATTAGTGGTATCGGTGCTCAAGTTTTAGCGGACTATCTAAAAGTTCCTGCCATTGTCTTTCTACTGGTATTCGGTATCCTAGTAGGCAATGATATTTTAGGGCTAGTCCATCCCAACTTACTCGGCGATGGCTTAGAAGTCATTGTCTCCCTTTCTGTAGCCCTAATTCTGTTTGAAGGGGGATTAAGCCTAGAACTGAGAGCTTTAGGGGCTGTTTCTGGGAGTATCCGTAACTTAGTAACAGTCGGAACATTGATCACCTTGGTGGGTGGTGGTATGGCTGCTCATTGGCTAGGGGAATTTCCCTGGCCGATCGCCTTTTTGTATGCGTCCTTAGTAGTTGTGACCGGACCTACTGTAGTTGGTCCCCTACTCAAACAGGTTTCTGTTGATCGACCCGTGGCGGCGATTTTGGAAGGGGAAGGAGTGCTAATCGATCCCATTGGTGCTATTCTCGCCGTCTTAGTGCTTAATGTAGTTCTCAGTGGTAGTGCTGACCCCGTGGAGTTGTTCCGGGAATTAATCACTCGTCTAGGAATTGGTGCCACTATCGGGGTCGTCGGTGGTGCATTAATGGGGTGGAGTCTCAAACAAGCTAAGTTTATGTCTGAGGATCTCACCAGTTTAGTCGTCTTAGCTGCTCTCTGGGGGCTCTATGATGCTGCTGAATTGGTCAGTAGTGAATCGGGGCTAATGACTGCAGTTGTCGCGGGTCTAGTGGTGCGTTCTGTGGGGGTTCCAGAAATGCGTCAACTGCGCCGCTTTAAGGGACAACTGACCATGTTATGTGTGTCGGTGCTGTTTATTCTGTTAGCGGCGGATCTGTCTTTAGAAAGTATTGTCGCCTTGGGGTGGGGGAGTGTGTTAACGGTACTCGCTCTGATGTTTATTGTCCGTCCCATTAACGTTTTGATTTGTACCCTATCAAGTAAACTTAACTGGCGACAAAAGTTTTTTATTGCTTGGATAGGACCTAGGGGGATTGTATCAGCTTCTGTGTCTTCCCTGTTTGCGATTCTGTTGACTCAACGGGGAATGAATGGGGGAGACTCAATTAAGGCTTTGGTTTTCCTGACGATTATTATGACTGTTGTCACCCAAGGACTAACGGCTAAATATGTGGCTCAACTATTAAGAGTTACCTCGTCTACAGCTACGGGAGCGGTAATTGTCGGTTCAAATCCCATCAGCCGCCTGATTGGACAAATGTTCCAAGAACGCAATGAGTCGGTGGTGATTATTGATACAGACCCAGAGGCTTGCGAACAGGCTAAGGATGAGGGGTTGCGTGTTTATCAAAGTAGCGCCCTTGATACGAATGTCTTGGAAGAGGCGGGACTTGAGTCTATGGGGACTTTCCTGGCTATGACTAGCAATGGTGAGGTGAATCTAGTTTTAGCACAACGGGCGGCGGAAGAGTTCCAGCCTCCTCGTGTGTTGGCGATTTTTCCCCAAGAGCCTCAAAAGAAAACTGCTAACAGTAATGCTAAGGATAAGGTACAACAGGCTTTTATTCCAGAGTTCCCCCTGAAGCTGTGGAGTCAATATGTCCAGGACCGTGAGGTGAAGTTGGGGGAAACTTTGCTGAGACAACCGGGACTGGAGTTTCAGCGATCGCATTTACAGGCGATGATTCGCTCAGGGGAGTTTCTCCCTCTATTACTGTTGCGTCAAGATCAGCTAATGGTAGTCCCAGTGGCGGAAACTTGGCAAGCAGGCGATCGTATTATTTACTTACTCCATGATCCCAAACCTAAACTACTTAAACGTTTATCAGGTTCTCAACAAACCGATCTCACCCTTGATAAGCATCCCGTAGTCGAGGAAGTTCCCATTCCATCTCCTCACCTGGAAACTATTTCCGCTAAAGAATCTAGTAACTAGCTAGTCAACCAGCCTTCATTCCACAGATAGTTCGCAACAGTGTAGTCAAATTATGAAGTAGGTTGGGTGTAACGTAGTGGAACCCAACACCAGGGTTTTGTATAACGGCGGTGGAACCGAACACCAAGGGTTTTGTATGAAGTAGGTTGGGTGTAACGGAGTGTAACCCAACACCAGGGTTTTGTATAACGGCGGTGTAACCGAACACCAAGGGTTTTGTATGAAGTAGGTTGGGTGTAACGGAGTGTAACCCAACACCAGGGTTTTGTATAACGGCGGTGTAACCGAACACCAAGGGTTTTGTATGAAGTAGGTTGGGTGTAACGGAGTGTAACCCAACACCAGGGTTTTGTATAACGGCGGTGGAACCGAACACCAAGGGTTTTGTATGAAGTAGGTTGGGTGTAACGGAGTGTAACCCAACACCAGGGTTTTGTATAACGGCGGTGGAACCGAACACCAAGGGTTTTTTATGAAGTAGGTTGGGTGTAACGTAGTGGAACCCAACACCAGGGTTTTGTATAACGGCGGTGGAACCGAACACCAAGGGTTTTGTATGAAGTAGGTTGGGTGTAACGTAGTGTAACCCAACACCAGGGTTTTGTATAACGGCGGTGGAACCGAACACCAGGGTTTTGTATAACGGCGGTGTAACCGAACACCAGGGGTTTTTTATGAAGTAGGTTGGGTGTAACGGAGTGTAACCCAACACCAGGGTTTTGTATAACGGCGGTGTAACCGAACACCAGGGTTTTGTATAACGGCGGTGGAACCGAACACCAGGGGTTTTTTATGAAGTAGGTTGGGTGTAACGGAGTGTAACCCAACACCAGGGTTTTGTATAACGGCGGTGTAACCGAACACCAGGGTTTTGTATAACGGCGGTGGAACCGAACACCAGGGGTTTTTTATGAAGTAGGTTGGGTGCAGGGCAGTGGAACCGAACATCAGGGGGTGTTTCTGTCAGCGTGGTGGAACCCAACATCAATTTTATAAGTGGAACCCAACATCAATTTGAGAAGACTACAGAAGGAACCAGTTAGGTAACTGTCTACGAAATGGGGGTAGTCCCATAGGCAGAACAGTGGGGGAACAGGAGCGATCGCGCTTATGTCTAAATCCTTATGCAGAGGGAGTTTGAGCGAAATGGAGCCGAGAGTGATTGTGTATAAGTAGGTCAGTTCACCCTAGGAGTGATTGCAGTTACTTAAAAGAGTGGAACAGTTCAGACCCTGTTTGAATGTGGTTGCTCCTACTATTCAAATTGTAGAGAGTTGAATCAGGACAGGGAAACAAACAAGCCAGCCAAGACCTTGCACCTGCACCTCAACCTCTGCAACAGCCAACTTATACCAGGTAATGAAAATGTTTAATACCAATTCTACCAACGTCGTCGCCACCCCTGAACTGTCAGATACCAGTGTTGAGACCTTACATACTCAAACAGTAGTGAACAGCCTCCTAGACGAAATTAAGCAGGTTCTGAAACTGAAACCAGCCAGCAGCGACTCAGTAATGATGCGAATTGCCATAGAAGTCGATCGCATTTGCAGCAAAAGCAAGCGGATTCAAGATTCCGGGGAAGTAGGAACCTGGCAACTGAATTTAGCCCGTCATCGCCTGCAAAAATGCTTACAATACTATCGTCTAGGTTCCCGTCAAGGTCGGGTGGAACTGCACTCCAATTTGGCAGCGATGGTGTACCGCCATGTGGCTCCTTTTAACTCTAATCTGCATTTCCAGGCTCGGTATAATCTGATTGAAGATTTCCTCCAAGGTTTCTATATTGAGTCTCTGCGGGCGTTTCGTCGTGAACATGAACTCGAAGCGGACTATACCCCCCAAACTAGGTTAGAACTTTCGGAATATATGGCTTTTACAGAACAATATGCCAAGCGTCAGATTGGTTTACCGGGTCGCAACCGCCAACGGTTAATCGTCCTGCGGGCTCAAGGTTTTGCTAAAGGTCAACCCCCAGAAATGTCTCTTGATATTGAATTGGCGGTTGAGGGGGGCAAAACCGAGGAAGCTGAGGCTCAAAGTCGTACCCACGCTATGCAGCAAATTCGCGATTTGATGGTGTCTGAGATGGTTGACCCGGCTGATGCTGTATTGCGCGATCGCGTAATTGCGGAACTGGTACAATATCTGGAAGCCCAGGGTCAGAATGATTGTGTAGATTATCTAGTTCTGAAACTTCAGGATTGGCAAGCCGGCGATATTGATAAGGCCCTTAATCTCACCCCTCGTCAACGGGACTACTTACAACAGCGGTTTAAGTACCATGTCGAAAAGTTTGCTCACTCTAATAACTGGAAACTGGTTCATGAGTGGTTGGGAGCGGACTTAGACCAAAAACTGGGGATGACTACTGAGCAATGGGCGGCGTTTCAGAATAATCTGTCTCTGGCGGAAAGGACTTTATTGCAACTAAAACGGGATGGAGAACCTGATAAGGCGATCGCTGTGGCTCTCAAATGTACTCCCAAACAGGTACAGAAGCGTTGGTCTAAATTGCTTAATCAGGCTGCTAGTTATCGCAACAGTGAAGCATCAGCTTAGGGTGGGGAAAAATGGGCATCGGCAATTCCACCCGATCGCCCCATCCTTCCCTAAAATGGCAGTTAGTAAGTATATATAAGAATTAGTAAGTATATATAAGAATTTTAAATCTAAAATCGTCCTTAAATCAGCCGAAATCCCACATCAGGCCTGATAAATTCGATACAGTAGATGTAGGTAAAGGTTTATTAAGAAATCGACGGCTATGTCAGTCAATCTTGTCCCGGCTTCTGCATCCTTCTCCAGTTTATCGAAAACTTGGGAAAATGCTCAGAAGCAATATGTTGAGTCTACGGCTATGAGTCGGTCAGCACTTATTCAAGTCTTACAGGGAATTGATGCGGATAGCTGTCCCACATCCTACAATTTCCATGCTCATACCACGAAATCGGATGGACAGCTTGACCCTATCGCCCTCATTCAACAGGCGATCGCTATTGGACTCAAAGGACTTGCCATCACAGACCACCATACCACTGAGGGCTATCAAATCGCCCAGCATTGGTTAAATCACCGGAAAAGTCATGCTTGCAAACCAGACAACATCCCATCCCTGACCCTGTGGACGGGTGTTGAAATTAACGCCCACCTCCTGGAAACCGACGTACATATTTTGGGCTATGCTTTTGACCCAGATGCTCCTAGTATCTATCCCTATTTACAGCATCATTCAGTCCCTCGTCAACATTCCGGAGCCCGGGCTGTGATCGCCGCTATCCAAAACGCCGGCGGTTTAGCTGTTTTAGCTCACCCAGCACGATATCGCCGCCCAGCAGCAGAACTCATCCCCGAAGCCAGTCGCCTGGGAATTGATGGCGTTGAGGTTTTCTATGGCTATCGCCGGACTAACCCCTGGTATCCAACCCCAAAAATTACTGAAGAAATACAACAACTGGCTTGGGATTACAATTTACTGCCCACCTGCGGCACCGATACCCACGGCCTTAATCTATTAGTGCGACTCTAAATTTTCAACTCCCCGCTCACAAGAGACGGGGTATATTTTTGGTCATTGAGCATAGTGCATCGCGATAATTCGATCATCTCTAATCTCAAACGGTGCCCGCCATGCTAATCATCAGGAAAAAACTCAACAGCAGCACCAGGAGTAAAAATGTTTGGATTAGGGTTGATACTGATTCTTTATGCAGAACAGAGGTTTTCATAATCGGATTGACTGTTGTCAATTTGAACTCTCTGACTGAATGCTAACAAAAAAATGGAGATTGCATGATGATTCTCAATAAATCTTAACAAATATCCAAGTATTTTCATTTAGTTAAACCGTGTTCGAGAGCATAACGGACTAATTCAGTGCGGCTATTAGTTCCGGTTTTAGTAAATAACCGACTCACATATTTTTCGACATTGCGGACACTGGTTTCTAAACGGCTGGCTATTTCTTTATTCATTAGTCCTTGGGCGACTAAATCTAAAACACTTTGTTCTCTGGGTGTTAGGTCAATTTTAATGGGGGAAGGACTCAAATTGATGCCAGTTTTACCCTTGAGCATATTTTCAATGCGGGCAATTTGTCCAGCTAAGGCGGTAATATCTGGGGTGCCGTCTTCGGCTTCTTGGCGGGTGGCGGCTCGACGTTCTAACAGGTTTTTAACAATGGCTACAAGTTCTTCTGGGTCAAAGGGTTTAGATAAATAGGCATCACAACCGGCTTGATAACCTTGAATGCGATCGCCTTTCATCCCTTTAGCAGTCAAAAACACCACAGGAAGGGCTTTAAATTTAGGGTCTGAGCGCATTTGTTCCAGGAATTGATAGCCGTCAACTTCCGGCATCATAATATCAGTAATTACCAAATCTGGTAGATTTTGCTGTAGTAATTCCCAGCCCAGTTTAGCATTTTCCGCGACATCTACAATAAAATTACTGTCCTCTAAATAGGCTTGGACAGCTTCCCGTAATCCCGGTTCATCATCTACTAATAAAAGTCGAGGAGATACTGGGGGTATTTCTTCCCCTTGTGGCTCATTTTCTGGGATTTGATTTGACATTTTTATAAAGTTGATAAAAGTTAACAGGTTTGATGACTTATCAGCAGAAGCCGGGGAAAGTGGATCTCTCCTCAACCCTAGACCCAAGGGAGGGGGTATTTAGTAGGGTTGAGGAAAATTTACCTGTTTTGGCTGGTGGGGTATCTGTTTAGACTTGATGGCGATCGGTTAAAATTTCGTAGCCGTTTTCAGTCACTAATACAGTATGCTCAAATTGGGCAGATAAGGCGTTATCAACCGTAACTGCCGTCCAGCGATCGCTAAGGATACGGGTAAATCGAGAGCCAGCGTTTAAAATAGGTTCAATGGCTAGGGTCATACCTGCTTTGAGCTTGACATTAGGTAAATCATAGGTGCGGACATTAAACACCGAAGGTTCCTCGTGCAGGTTTTCTCCTACCCCATGACCTGTAAACTCTTGGACAATCTGAAAGTTATTAGCTTCTGCGTGGTCTTGAATAGCTCCAGCGATGTCTAGCAAGTAGGCTCCAGCTTTGACTTGTTCAATGCCTTTATACAGACATTCTTCAGCCACTCTAATCAGTTTACTAGCTGATGGTGTCACTTCACCAATAGCAATAGTGATGCAGGAGTCTCCATGAAAACCCTGGTAGTAGGCTCCTGTATCGACTTTTACCACATCTGAGTTACGGATCACCTTATTTTTACGGGGGATACCGTGGACTACTTCGTTATTAATGCAGATGCAAATACTAGCCGGGAAGCCGTGATAGCCTTTAAAGCTAGGAACAGCGCCTAATTCCCTAATCCGCCTTTCAGCGTAGGCGTCGATTTCTGCGGTAGTCATACCAGGTTTGATCTGTTGTGAGATCTCTTTGAGGACTGTCGCGACTATTCTACCCGACTCTCGCATGATTTCGATTTGTTCGGGGGTTTTAATGCTGATACCGCCACGGCGTTTTTTAATTTGGGGGGGTTTGGGTTGGGGTGGGGCTGGGGGTGCTGGTTTGGAAATTAAATCGCTAAACAGTTTTCTCATTATCTCGAAGATTGGATCAATGGAATTTTACAGGGGTGCAATATCTTATTGTAGAACACCTGTTGAGGAATGTCTGGGTTATATGGGTCTGAAACATTCAGTATTATTACTCATGGTAGCAATTCCGCGTCAGAGGCTGACCGTAGAAATCAAAACAGGAAGAAGGTTTGTGATAGCTTCTTCCTGTCTTGGTTGCGTTGCTAACAGTTTAGTGGTGGGTAATCCTCAAATTTCATCCCAGCCACTCACCCCAGAAGACATCACATAACTGGTAACACTGGCTTCAAAGAAGTTCGCCTTAGTGTGAGCTTCTTTTTTAGTATCCGAGAAACGCTCTAAATGAGTATAGGGACTCTTTTGGTATTTGGGGTCACTATAGAGGGATTCTAAACCAATAGAACGCAGTCGGATATTAGCGAGATATTTAGTGTACTGTTCTGTACTGTGTTCAGTAATTCCCAAAATGTTGTTACCAACAATATGATTGGTCCAGCGGCATTCATGTTGAACAGCCGCATCGAACATTTCATAAATCCGGTCTTGGGAATGGGGAAAAATTGCCATAGCTTCCGGGATAATTTTCTGGAATAACCGCACATGAGAAAGTTCGTCCTTTAATGTTCAGTAGGGGTCGCTACTCCCTACCCGCTTAATTTAAGCAGCTACCCGTCGCCGAATAGAACAGACCATATCACAATCCTTAACTTATTTATTTAAGAAGGATTCCCCCCGCTTCGAGTCGCTTGACTCTACTCCATTTCTGGATGGTCTTTGCACGTCCCTTGTTCATACAGTTGCCAGATGTTAACTCTGACATAGTTTGAACATTCTGCTAATTAGCATAGGTTTCGCTCAGGATTATCTCAATGAGACTTCCCCTGAATTCAAGGGGTTTTCTATTATCATTACTGACAATAGCCGCTAACATTAACGGTTAATCATCTTGAAAATATCGGCACTTCCCGGCATTAACATTCGCGAGGCTAAATTGTAGAAGAAAATGAACCCATTATAAAAGTACATTCCTTCTAACAAGTAATCTGCCATCAATGAGACAAAGTAATTTTCCGGGGTGGGATCATCAACATATTGTTGATAAAGTCCGGCGATAAATTCACATCGATCGCGTAAAACTTTATCGGTGCGCCAAAAGTCATAAACGTAGTTTCTCCGTTCGGAAGGAATGATAGTTTCAATCATGTATTGATAACTCTGATTGTGCATTCCTTCTTGAGAGATTTGTTCGGCCATACAGAGGCTGACTTCTGGGGCAGTTACACTATTTTTGATATAGGGAATGTTGCAGGTTTGAATGGAATCCAAGAAAGTTAAATAAGATAGAATTCCATCAAATGCCGTCCGTTCATCAGGGGTTAAATTAGTGTAATCAACAACATCCTGGGTGATGTCCAGTTTTTCAGGTCATTGATGTTCAGCAACATTCGCTAGGTGTTGCCCGCTTTATTCAAGCTGCTATGTGTCACCACATAGATCGGACTATATCATCATCTTTTGTTAAACAAAAGAGCCCCCCGCTTCGACAGTCAACCGCTTACTGCCTACTCCATAAGCTGGATAGTCTCTACACCTTCTCACTATCTATGAGCTAGGCACGGGATTGTCTGTAGTGCCATATGCGATCGCAATTAGCGCCCAAAAAACCTTTTCTTTGTTTAATATCAACTTGGTAAGGTTCCTTGTCGATTATCCCCAGTTTTGGCGAACCATGCAACTCCAGAGTTCCCCCGTTTTCAAGGGGTTTAATCTGGGCTACCTAATTAACCCAGAAATTTTCGCGCATTTGCTTGTATAAACCGACTGCCCAAGAATAGCGAACATCATTAAGTTGCATTAGGTTGGTAGTCTCGCCAAACCACATTGAACGGTGAGCCACATCATCATTACCATCAGGATTAAAGATGGGATTGAGAGGCATTTTGTTGATTTGCTTATTGTTGTGACCGTTAAAGTTTAGTACAAGCGTCATTTTTTCCATCCAAAACGGGAGTTTTTGTTGATGTTTATAAATGCTGAAAAGTTGTATTTATCAGCGGTTAATTTTCATCAACAACACGAAACTAATCGGGAGAATTTAGGATTCCCCCGACTACAAGTTTAGTGGTAACGGATATTATAGCTAATTTGCACAAGCTGTGCAGGCATCTTCGGATTCTTGAAAGCTGTCCCGCTGCACTGTCCTGACATAATAGATGGCTTTGCACCCCTGTTCCCAAGCCGCCATGAGGGTTTCAAAGATATCTTTAGCTTTCAGGCTGCGATCGGGTTCTTCAGGGAAATATACCCCTTGATTGAGGTTAAACATCAACTCCATTGATATCCCTGTATCAATCCATTGCTGCATGGTGGCTACGGCTTTGACAACAATTTGCTGATCTAGGGTTTTATTCTCTGGGTAAAACCAGAAGTTTTCTTTAATAAAGGGAGGGGCAATGGGTACGGTTCCTTTAGCCCATTTGTCATAGAAGAAACGACTATAACAGGGTAATACGCTGGCGGTGCAACCTTGGACTAAGGATGATGAGGTATTGGGGGCAATGGCGGTTATATGAGAGTTCCTAATCCCATATTTTTGGATATCTTCGCTTAATTCTTTCCACCTGATTTTATCGTCGGCGTGGGTTAAAAACCAATCGACGGGTTTGGCACCAATTAACTTGCCTTGACTCCAGGAACTTCCAGCAAATGCGGGATAAGCCCCCCTTTCTTTGGAGAGTTCCATTGAGGTTTTGGTGCAGTAAAATCCGATATCTTCAAACAGGTTGCTAATTTCCTGCACATGGTTATAGGAAAAGCGCCGTTTTGCTAACCAATCAGCTAACCCCATGACACCTACGCCAATGGTGCGATAACATTGATTATGGTCAATACTGGCTTGAAATGGTGGGTGGGTAATTTCGATGGTGTTGTCTAAAATTCGGACGGCTATTTCGCAAATATTGGGTAGGTCTTGCCAATCTAAATTAGCTAAATTGAGACTGTTTAAGTTGCAGGTATGGGCGAGTTCTCCTGGTTTGACGTTAGACCAAGATTCTTGGCACAAATTACCCCCAGGAATATATCCTTCGTGTTGGTTAGGATTGGCAGCGTTGCTAGTATCTTTAAACCACAGATAAGGCATCCCGGTTTCTACTTGCGATCGCATAATATTTTTGAACAGTTCCCTAGCATTAATCCGCTTATATAGCTTTAATTTAGAATCTAAAGAGGATTCGATTTTTTGATAAGATAACTCAAATTCTTCTCCCCACAATTCTGATAATTCTATGCCTAATTTTACCCGGACTTCGTAGGGGTCAACTAAAGTCCAGTTTTCGCAGTTACGCACCCGCCGCATGAATTCATCAGAAATCACTAATTGGGGGAAAATATCATAAGCCTTCCGGCGCTGGTCTCCATTCTCGGTTTGCATTTCCAGAAATTCGAGAATGTCTAAATGCCACACATCTAAACTGACTGTAATTGCCCCAGCCCGACGGCCTCCCTGATTAACAGCAATAGCGGTATCATTTAACAGTTTAATCCAGGGAATTACACCACCGGAAGCGTTAGGCTTACCCATTACCCAGCTACCTGTCGCCCTAATGCGGCTGACATTTACGCCGACACCGCCACCATTTTTAGAAATTCGGGCAGCGTCTTTAATGGTGTCAAATATGTTCTCTAAATTATCATCCATACCGATAATAAAACAGGAACTCAAAGACCCGTTAGGAATCCGCAAATTAGCTAAAATTGGGGTGGCTAAAGAAATCTGACGCAGGGCGATCGCTTGATAGAATTTATGCGCCCAAAACATTCGTTTTTCTGGAGCTTCGACTACGGCTAATAATAAGGCACAAGATAATAGGGCTTCTTGGGGTAATTCCTGGGGTAATAAATAACGTTTAGTTAGTAAAATCGCCCCCGCATAATCATAATCCTTATCCCATTGGGGGTTAATCCAGGTTCCGGCTTCTCTCAACTGTTCGGGGGTATATTTTAATAAGCGATCGTCATATTGACCGGCTTTGACTTTGGTAGTAACGGTTTGGCAATAATCCTCATATTGATAGCCACGGCTAACCAGGGTATCTTTCCATAAATTCCAGATATGCAGCCTCCCGGCTACATACCGCCAGTCTGGGTCGGAGGGGCTACACAACTCTAGGGCACAACCTATTAAGTTATCTTGAATTTCCCTGGTGGTGACGCCGTTTTTAAGGCGAGTGGTCAGTCCAGCTTCTAAAGTAATGGGGTTAGCATCTAAGCCTTCACAAGCCCAGTTAACGACTGCGCGAATTCTGGACACATCCAAAAGGGTTAACGATCCATCCCGCCGGATTACCTGAATTTGGCGATTGAAGGGGGTATCAGTTGTGGTTGATAGGGTTTGCATGGTCTGTTTATGTCTGAAATTTGAATCAGCTTTACTAATTTACTCCATATATATATTTAGTGACAGGTATTGACAAATTTCTCGTTTTACGCTATATCTAGTGGCAAATGGCCAATTACTATTTTTTAATACTTGGAGGTTTCTGTATAAATTAATACAATCCTCGGTTAAATATTCGACATATTGTAAAGTAATAAGTAGACTGTATTGTAGCGATCGCATTTTTAACTTTTGTGTCTACTCTATCAACGAACACCAACCTATCTCCAGAAGAACGCATAGCGTTAGATGACAAGCTCTCCCAGCGTTTTATTAAACTCGATCCGGCGGGCTATTTTATCATTTATATTGATCGAGAAAGGGGCTTAATTTGTGCGGAACATTATAGCAACGATATCAACGAACAGGGCCTAGCGGTTGATCCAGACACGGGGGAACCTTTCCCGTGTAAAGGGGAACTAAAGCGGACTCCCATGGGTATTTACCGGGGAAGAACGGCGAAAGAATTAGGTATTAAAATCACAGAAGAAGCGAGTCGGTGTCCGCTGAGTTGTTTTGATCATGCCCTATACCTGGGGCGGGAGTTCGTCCGGGCGGAAATGGCTTTAGTGAATGGACAGGATTACATCCAGGACTAAATTTGAGTCGATGTAGGTCTGCTGGTAGGCACAGGAAAATGGGAGGGTAGGTAAAACCCACCCGCCTCCGTTGGATTCAGAGATTTTGGGGGTCTGATGCTACAGGTCGCCCCCACGAAACGCCAACAATACGATCACCACCGGGCCAGCAATCACAATCAGCGATAGCATTAGTAACTGGGCGATCAGTTCAAAATTGACATTGCTGAACAAGTTGGTAATAAAGTCCATTGTTCCTCCCAAAACTTCCCAAAGCGATGATATAAACCAAGGTCTAATCATATCAGGCGATCGCCCGATTATTTTAAGGAACGTTACAAAACTAAACACAGCGATGGGGAATTTGTGGCAAGCCGTCCCCAACAGAGTTAAAATATCTGAAAACTGCTAACCCTAGAGAATCGTTCAGTATACTGCCGTGACCGAAAAAAACGCCTACAAAGACACGGTTAACCTGCCCAAAACCAAGTTTGATATGCGGGCTAATGCCGTCAAACGGGAACCAGAATTACAAAAATTTTGGGCGGATAACCAGATATACGATCGCCTCTGTGAAAACAATCCGGGCGATCGGTTTGTAATTCATGATGGCCCGCCTTATGCGAATGGACAGCTACACATAGGCCACGCCCTGAATAAGATTCTCAAAGATATTATTAACCGCTACCAAACTCTACAGGGGCAAAAAGTGCGCTATGTGCCGGGTTGGGACTGTCACGGACTCCCGATTGAGTTGAAAGTGCTGCAACAGATGAAGCAGTCAGAAAGGGAACAACTCACGCCGATGACTTTGCGTGAGAAAGCGCGAGATTTTGCCCTGAAAACGGTTGAAGAACAAAAAACCCAATTTCAACGTTATGGGGTGTGGGGAGACTGGGACAACCCCTATTTAACCCTAACTCCCGAATACGAAGCGGCCCAAATTGCTGTATTCGCTCAAATGGTTCTCAAGGGATACATTTATCGGGGTCTAAAACCCGTCCATTGGAGTCCGAGTTCCAAAACAGCCCTGGCGGAAGCGGAGTTAGAATATCCAGAAGGTCACACCTCCCGCAGTATTTATGCGGCTTTCAGAATTACGAGTTTAGCTGAATCGGTGCGAGAGTTACTGAGTCCATATTTACCGGATTTAGGAGTAGCAATCTGGACGACTACGCCGTGGACGATTCCGGGAAATTTGGCAGTTTCTCTGAATCCAGAATTAACATATTCGGTGGTAGAAACTCAAGGGGATTCTGAGAGTTCTATTGAGTTTAAATATCTGTTGGTGGCGGCGGAATTAGTGGAAAGGTTATCAGCTACTTTTGAGACTAATTTAACTGTGAAAGCCACGGTAAAAGGCGAACTGCTAGAAAATTGCACCTATAAACATCCTCTATTTGACCGGGAAAGTCGGATTTTAATTGGTGGTGATTATGTGACTACTGAATCGGGGACGGGTTTGGTTCATACAGCACCCGGTCACGGTCAGGAAGATTATATCGTAGGTCAGCGTTATGGTTTACCTATACTTTCGCCAGTAGATGAAAATGGTGATTTTACGGAGGAGGCGGGAGAGTTTGCGGGTTTAAATGTTCTCAAAGATGCTAATAGCGCGATTATTGAAGCGTTACAAGAGGCGGGTTCTTTGATTAAGGAGGAACCCTATCAACATAAATATCCCTATGATTGGCGGACGAAAAAACCGACAATTTTTAGGGCGACAGAACAATGGTTTGCGTCGGTGGAAGGTTTCCGGTCACAGGCTTTAGAGGCTATTAAACAGGTGCAGTGGATTCCCCCCCAGGGAGAAAATAGGATTACGCCAATGGTAAGCGATCGCAGTGATTGGTGTATTTCTCGTCAGCGCAGTTGGGGGGTTCCGATTCCGGTTTTTTATGAGGAAGAAACGGGGGAACCTCTGCTAAATGAGGAAACGATTAACCATGTAAAAGGTATTATTGCTGAACGAGGTACTGATGCTTGGTGGGAACTTTCGGTTGAGGAATTACTGCCGGAATCCTATGTTAATAATGGCAAGAAATACCGCAAGGGAACCGATACTATGGATGTCTGGTTTGATTCGGGTTCCTCTTGGGCGGCGGTGGCTAAACAGCGCCCAGAATTGGCTTATCCGGCTGATATTTATTTAGAAGGTTCTGATCAACATCGGGGTTGGTTTCAGTCTAGTTTGTTGACCAGTGTGGCTAACTATGGGATTGCACCTTATAAAACTGTACTAACTCATGGTTTTGTCCTGGATGAAAACGGCCGGAAAATGAGTAAATCTATCGGTAATGTGGTAGATCCGGCTGTGGTTATTAATGGGGGCAAAAATCAACAACAAGAGCCGGCTTATGGTGCGGATATCCTGCGTTTGTGGGTGTCTTCGGTGGATTATTCTGCAGATGTACCTTTGGGTAAAAATATCCTAAAACAGATGTCGGATGTTTACCGTAAAATTAGGAATACGGCGCGGTTTTTGTTGGGGAATTTGCATGATTTTGACCCGGCAAAAGATGCGATCGCCTATCAGGATTTACCAGAGTTAGATCGGTATATGTTGCACCGCATGACGGAAGTGTTTGCGGAAGTGAAAGACGCTTTTGAAACTTATCAGTTTTTCCGCTTTTTCCAAACGGTGCAGAATTTCTGTGTGGTGGATTTATCCAATTTCTATTTGGATATTGCGAAAGACCGACTATATATTAGCGCGGAAAATGGTTTCCGGCGGCGCAGTTGTCAGACGGTTTTGGCGATCGCTCTGGAAAATTTGGCGAAAGCGATCGCGCCAGTTTTGTGTCATACGGCCGAAGATATCTGGCAAAATATGCCCTATTCTACCCCCTATTTATCAGTGTTTGAATCTGGTTGGGTTCGGTTAGATGAAACCTGGAAAAAGCCTGAATTAGCAGAGTTTTGGGTAAAATTACGGGAGATTCGCGCTGAGGTTAATCAGGTGATGGAACAGGCGCGCAAGGATAAAATGGTGGGTTCTTCTCTGGATGCTAAAGTACGGCTATATGTGGCAGATGAAAAATTGCGTCAACAGTTAGCGGCAATGAATCCAAATCCGGCGGAATTTAAGCAGAATAACGGGGTTGATGCTTTGCGATATCTGTTGATTTGTTCTCAGGTGGAGCTATTGGAAAATCCCGATAAACTGGCGGATTTGCAGTATAAAAGTGAGTCGGAATTTATGGCGGTTGGGGTGGTGAAAGCTGATGGCGAAAAATGCGATCGCTGTTGGAATTACTCTGTCCATATCGGTGAGTCTTCAGACCATCCCACTATCTGCGAACGTTGTGTTTCGGCTTTAGCCGGAGAGTTTTAATTTCCCAAGGGTTCTCTGAATAAAAGGAGAGAAGTTTTAGATTGCTTCTCTCCTTGTTGTAATTTGAAAGTGAGGAATTATATTTGCGTGCCAGAAAATTATGAAAATCATTCGCTAGAATAGATGTAATGAATCATCCTAGTCTGGTATCATCAATTGAGGCTTTTTATGGACAACTCCCAACCAGATACGAATCAACCCGCGATCGCGATCCCGGTCTCCGAGTTAGAAGCACTACTCACAAAAGTTGTACGCAAAGTTATCAAAGAAGAAATGATTAACTGGTCAACTCAACATATACAATCTGAAACAACATTAACAGAACATCCTCTGGAAAAGTTTATGGAAAAATTTGGGGATTGGGAAGACGATCGCACCGATGAGGAAATCATCAAAGATATCTATGATAGCCGTAGCATTTCCAACTCAGAATATAGCCTGTGACTTATTTACTAGATACCGATACATGCATTTACTGGATGAAAAATTGTTACGAAATCAGAGAAAAAGTTAGACAAATTGGCTGGGATAAGATTTCAATTTGTGTCATAACTGCTGCTGAGTTGTACTATGGCGCATATAATTCTAGTCGGGTAACTGAAAATCTCATTCGGGCAGAATTTTTTATCCAACAATTACCTGTTTTACCTTTAACTGATCAGACTCTACGACGCTTTGGAGAATTAAAGTCACAACTGCGTAGAATCGGACAAACAATCGCAGATTTCGATCTAATGATAGCGAGTGTCGCTTTTACAGAAGGTAAAATTGTTGTCACCAACAATACTCGGCACTACGATCGCATTCCGGGACTACAATTAGAAAACTGGGTTTTTCCTTAACAAAATTAAAACAACAGGATATAAATATGACAATTGTTGTAAAAATTTCAATTCCCATAAAAAACTCGTTCATATTAATAGACGATTGTTGAATTTCGGGAGATGAAAAAAATTAAAAAATACTACTTCCAACAATCCCAAATATATATGATATTTTTCCTAAAGGTTCAGGATATAGCGTAAGAAACATAAACAAGAAGGTTAGCATTTTAGGAATAGCTTGGTATGGAAATGAGCGGGATGGATGATTGGCGTTTAAATAGTAGGAGTGCGATCGCCTGCTCAAACTTCCTTGGTAAAGGATAGACCATAAAAAATGTTCTGTTCAAATAAACCCGGTTTCTTAGTTTCTTAATTCTTTGAGGATATCACAACTATGATTAGCATAGAGCCAATTCAAAACGACATTCAAACTCTGCCACCAGAAGCGCAAGACTTACTCATTGACTTCATTCAACTTCTCAAAAAACGTTATCCAGAAACCAAGACCGAAAACATAGATGTATCCCCAGAAAGCCGATCGTTTTTAGAAGATGCCCATGAATTTATCGGATGTCTAGAAGGGAGACCCGGCGATTTGGCTACCAATAAAAAATACTTAGAAGGATTCAGCACAGAATGAAACCAACAGTAATTATTGACACAGGGTTTCTGGTTGCTCTTTTAAACCGTAGCGAACAATACCATAGTTGGGTCAAAAATCAACTAAACAATATTTCTTCACCAATCATAACCTGCGAATCTGTGATAACTGAAACCTGCTTTTTATTAAGAAAAATTTTGCAGAAACAACCATTCTAAACTTGATTAACAGCCAAAAGGTCAAAATTCCGTTTATACTCATCGATGAATTTTCGATGGTTCATCAATTAATGCAATGCCACTGCGGCATATTCTCCGCACTCAAACAAGTTTCTGCCCCTGACTGAGTAGCAATTTTTTCACGGGCTTCTAAAACCATTTGATTTGGGCAACCATCCCAATATTATAAAATCAAGTGTAGCCATTTAATATTAAATCATTATTAACAAATACTTTCGGGGTTTTGCAGCCAGCATTTAACCAGATTTCGACGAGGGTTCATATTGAACCTGCTCAACAAATTTAATGCCAAGCCACCATGTTGAGCGATCGCACAACGGACAACCGGCTGAGTCAGGACTCACGTAACAAATCTACGGGTAGGTGGGCAAATATTTGCCCACCTACGAATAGTGTTTAGTTGACTGACTAAAGAAAAGCTTTGACCAAAGCTGAGATAGATGCGATCGCCCTAATTATGATCATCTAATGATGATAATATATTCAATGAAAGTAATCGATCGTCAACCATAAAAATGATTACCCAGTTACGCGCCAAATATTTCAAATCCTGGCAGGATACTGGCGACATCAGAATCGCCCCCTTGACTGGCTTTTTTGGCACCAATAGTTCGGGAAAAACTGCCATATTACAACTGTTGCTGATGTTGAAGCAAACTGTTGAAGCAGTCGATCGCCAACGGGTACTGGAAACGAGGGGGGCTTATGTTGACTTAGGGACATTTTCGGACATCTTACATAAGCATCAAATTCCCGGAAAAATCCATGTTTCTGTCGATTGGAACCTGCCCAATTTACTAGAAATTCCCGATTTAGAAAACGAACCCGATCGCACATTATTTTCAATTTCTGCCCTGGGCTTTGCCACTACGATTCAGGGAACTGCTGACAGTATTTCCGTTGAAGAATTTGCTTATAGTTTCAACCTCAATGATATTAACTATCAATTTGGAATGCGCCGCCAAAATGACAGAGATCAAGACATAAATGCCACCAGTCAAAACGACTCTGAATATGATTTAATCCATAGTGGCTATTCTCTCAAGCGAAATCGCGGACGGGCTTGGCCCCTCACACCGCCGTTGAAAAATTACCGATTTCCCGATCGCGTCAATAGCTATTATCAAAATGCCAGCTTTTTATCTGACTTCGTTCTAGCCTTTGAGGAATTATTTCAAAACCTCTACTATCTTGGGCCATTGCGGGACGATCCGCGTCGGCGATATTTATGGGCAGGGGAAAAACCCCAAGATGTAGGACAGCGAGGGGAGTTAGCCATTCCCGCATTACTTGCCTCGCGATCGTTCACCCAAAGTAATATGATGGAGGAAAAGGTAGGGCAAGCTTTACGAGATTTAGGCTTAATTTCGGAATTTAATATTCAGCCAATTGCCGAAAACCTTAAAGATTACGAAGTGCGGGTTCGCCAGGGCTCGAACTCTTCTGAAGTATCGATCGCCGATGTGGGTTTTGGAGTTTCACAAATCTTGCCTGTACTGGTACTTTGCTACTACGTTCCGAAAGGTTCAACAATTATTTTAGAACAGCCAGAAATTCATCTACATCCCTCAGCACAAACCGCATGGGCTGATATATTTATTGATACTATGAAAAACCGCAAGGTACAGATTATTTTAGAAAGTCATAGCGAACATTTGCTGCGTCGTTTACAGCGAAGGCTGGCGGAAGAACAGTTAACTAATCAAGATGCTGCGCTATACTTTTGCCAAACAAGCGATCGGGGAATATCAGAAATAACTGCCTTGGAACTCGATCAATATGGCAACATTAATAATTAGCCAGATGGTTTTTTGGGTGACGAACTTGGAGAGTTAGCCGCCATGACCGAAGCAGGAAGGCGACGAAAAATTGAGGAAAGAGGGTCGTGATGTATATAATTGCTGATACCAATGTGGTTATTGTGGCTAATGGTAAATCCTCTCAAGCATCAGTGGAATGTGTAATTAATTGCGTTCGGCGATTAAGAGAAATTCAACCAAATGAAATTCTCGTATTAGATGATGGATGGTTAATCATTCAAGAGTACCAGAAGAAGTTATCTTCTAGCGGACAACCGGGGGTTGGTGATGCTTTTTTGAAGTGGTTGTTAACTAATCAATACAACCCTCAGCGTTGCGAACGAATTCAGATTACGGCAATATCCGAGTATAATTTTGTTGAATTCCCCAACGATCCAAATCTGGATGGTTTTGATTTATCCGATTGCCAATTTGTGGCGGTGGCGATCGCACATCCCGATAAACCACCCATATTAAATGCAGTAGATTCAGATTGGCGAGATTTTAGTGATCAATTAGCCACTCATGAAGTATAAGTAGAATTTATTTGTCCAGATGTATTTTCTGAAAGCCTAATTTCATCATTCGTTGATGCTTCAAAAGTGCGATCGTCTTTCTGTATTCACCAGCGATTAACCTAATGGCGTGATGAATCTTTGCCTTAAATCTTCGGTGAGATATTATGGTATCGATCGCAATTGATCAGACTAAATTAGTGCGATCGCAAAACATCGAGAAATCTCTGGGGAAAAGCTGTTGAATTTGTGGGTGGAGGAGACCATAAAAGGGGAGATATTCTCGCCCCTATAATTACTTTACCAGCGTTGGTATATTCTCAGAATATCCCAGAAAATATTTGTAAATTGACATAATTTTTGCTATAATTAAAAAACCTGTTTTATTCCCTGATTAAGATATGAAAATTGCTACCTGGAATGTGAATTCAATTCGGACTCGACAAGACCAAGTTTTGGGCTGGTTACAAGGTCAGGATATTGATGTTTTGTGCTTACAGGAAACTAAGGTTATTGATCAAGATTTTCCGCGATCGCCTTTTGAAGAATTGGGCTATCATGTCTATATTTATGGTCAAAAAGCCTATAATGGGGTGGCAATTTTTAGTCGCTTAAATATCGAGTCTATAATCATGGGATTTACCCCTATTTTGAGTGCCGACAAGGTGGGGGATTTGGACGACCAAAAACGGGTAATTGCTGGGGTAATTGATGATATCTGTATTATCAATGTTTATATCCCGAATGGGTCGAGTGTCGGAAGTGATAAATATGAGTATAAGTTACAGTGGTTAAACCGATTACGGGATTATCTACAACAGATGTTAATCAAATATCCTCATCTGTGTATTTGTGGTGATTTTAATATTGCGCCAGAAGATCGGGATATTTATAATCCTCAAAACCGCGAAAATCATATTATGGCATCGGCGGCGGAACGTCAAGCCTTAGATGCGATCGCTAATTTGGGTTTAGCAGACGGCTTTCGTAAGTTTACCCAAGACGGCGGACATTTTACCTGGTGGGACTACCGCGCCGCCTCATTTACCCGCAACCGAGGCTGGAGAATTGATCACCATTATCTAAGTCCTGGACTCTATGAAAATGCGATCGCCTGTTACATTGACACTGAACCCAGAACCCAACCAAAACCGAGTGATCATGCACCCGTTATTTTAGAAATAGGAACTTAGTTTTCGGGTAAGTTAAAGTTAACATCTTCGTAAATTGTGGCAATTTTTTCGGTAAAATCCAGGCTAACAATATGAAAAGTGGAGTACTCTGTATCCTCAGATAAACTATAAGTATTAAATAGCCAACTGTCATCCTGGCGGCGAAAAATCTCTAAGCGAGGATGACGGGTATTAATTAATATATATTCCTGTAGGCTATCAATACTTTGATAGTCCATAAATTTATCACCCCTATCAAAGGCTTCTGTGGAGTCTGACAATACCTCAATGATAAGTTTAGGAAATTGTTTATAAGTGGGTGTATCTCTATCACGAGGGTCACAGGTTACGAGAATATCGGGATAGTAAAAACGCTCACCATTTGCTTTTTGAATACGGACTTTCATATCTGATATATACACCCGACAACCAGAACCTCTGAGATGATTACGAAGTGCGATCGCCATATTTAAAGCAATAGTAACATGGGTATCAGTTGCACCCGCCATAGCGTAGACTTCCCCATCAATATATTCATGCTTGACAGAACTTTGGTCTTCTAGTTCTAGGTAATCATCTGGGGATAAATTGACAAAATTGGGTGTAGCAATCATATTAATATTTATTGATTATTCAAGTTAACATCTTCGTAAATTGCGGCAATTTTTTCGGTAAAATCCAGGCTAACAATATGAAAAGTGGGGTTCTCTGTATCCTCAGATAAACTATAAGTATTAAATAGCCAACTGTCATCCTGGCGGCGAAAAATCTCTAAGCGAGGATGACGGGTATTAATTAATATATATTCCTGTAGGCTATCAATACTTTGATAGTCCATAAATTTATCACCCCTATCAAAGGCTTCTGTGGAGTCTGACAATACCTCAATGATAAGTTTAGGAAATTGTTTATAGGTGGGGGTATCTCTATCACGAGGGTCACAGGTTACGAGAATATCGGGATAGTAAAAACGCTCACCTTTTGCTTTTTGAATACGGACTTTCATATCTGATATATACACCCGACAACTAGAACCTCTGACCTGGGCGCGAAGTAGGGCAAATATATTTCCAGCAATAGTAACATGAGTATCAGTTGCACCCGCCATAGCGTAGACTTCCCCATCAATATATTCATGCTTTATAGAACTGTTTGCTTCTATTTCTAGGTAATCATCTGGGGATAAATTGACAAAATTGGGTGTGGCAATCATTTGATAATTCTCCAATAGTAATTGAGATTATATCATATTGTGAATGCAGATAAATATTGAGATTAATAAAAGTTTGCGATTGTCTAAATTTTACCTAATAGCCAATAGGTGGTCATATTGCCTTTTCCTTTAACATTAATTGTGCCTCTGGGCTGAAATTTATAACGATATTTCAGGCGTTCATAGGTGATGTCTGTCACCTGAATATATCCGGGTTTTCCTGATGATTCCATGCGGGAAGCAATGTTAACGGCATTTCCCCATAAATCATAGGAGAATTTTTTAATACCAATTACTCCGGCTACCACGGAACCAGTATTAATACCAATCCGAATTTGAAAATGTTCGCAACCTGAAATATTACCCAAGATTGGACAAGTCTTAAAATCATCCATAATTTGCTGCATTTCTAAAGCCATATTGGCGATCGCTTCTGCATGGTCATCCCGGGGAATTGGTAAGCCTCCCACTACCATATAAGCGTCACCAATAGTCTTGATTTTTTCTAAACTATACTTATCTGCTAATTCATCAAATCGGGAAAACATCTGATTTAGCAATTCCACCAACTGAATGGGAGGAATGCGAGCAGATAAAGGAGTAAATCCGACAATATCTGCAAATAAAATAGTCACATTTTCCATAGAGCAAGCAATGGTTGTTTGTTCATTTTTGAGTTGATCAGCAATAGCTTTTGGCAAGATATTTAATAATAGTTTTTCAGATTTATCTTTTTCATATCGGAGTTCAAACGTCCGCTCCTCTACCCGTTTTTCTAAGGCGGTAAAAGCATCTTGCACCTGTTGAGTCATCATGTTAAAAGACTTGGCTAAAATCCTGAGTTCTTTAATGCCATTAGAATGAACTTTTTGCTGTAATTTTCCTTGAGCGATCGCCTGACTTGCCGCACTCAAGTTGGAGATAGGAAGACTAATCCATCTAGCTATCATAATGCTAAAAATTGTCGGGAATATTAAAGCTAAAATACACAGTAAAATTGTAGTGCGTTTGCTGGCATTAATAGTAGCCATAAAATCATCTTCGGGAACTACTAACAAAATTAACCAGTCTAAGCCATGTCCATCATCAAAGGGTAAAATTTGCACAAATTGCCGTTCGCCTTTAATTTTAAAATCGAATTGTTTGGGTTGCTCAATTGTGTGAAAGTTTAAAATATGGTCAGTTAAATATTTGGCGCTTTCTCGGACTAATATATTTTCACTGTCTGTGGCTTGACGAATTTGGATATTATCACCAATTTTACGGATCATGCTATCATTAGTTGAACTGGAAACTAGCAGACCTGAACGCTCCATAATAAATGCTTCTCCAGTTTTGCCAATTCCTAAATTTTGCAAAAAGTGCCTAAGTTCTTCAGACAGTAAAATATCAGTTCCGCATACCCCAATAAAACGATTTCCCCAAGGATCATAAGTAGATAAACTGGCGGTAATGGTGGGTAATTGTGTGGTAAAATCTAAATATATATCACTCCATACGGACTTTCCTGTGGCTTGTGCGGATCGATACCAGGGACGTTGACGAGGTTCATAGAGTCCAGCATCCCGAAGAAAATAAAGGCGATCGCCACGGACATCAATACCGTATAAGTGCATATTTCCATTGGTTTGATCATTCCTAATCATTAACTCAAAAAATGACCCTTCATCACTCCAACTTACACCGATAAAATTTCCGGTTTCTTGTTCAGCACAATAAACGGCATTAATATAAGGTGCATTTTTAATCTGTTGCAACAAAACATTAATTCTATCCCCAGTATAAAAATCAATTTGACCATGAGAAAAACTATCAGCATTTAACTTGTTAATCTGATGAGGTATTCTAATATATGCTTGTAATTGCTGGTCAATGCGAGCAGTTAATTCCTGGCGCAGTTGAAATGCTAAATCTCGCACGGCTGCTTCGCCATTGCGAAAAGAAAAATAACCAACTAAACCGACAGTTAATGCTACTTGTAGCAAAAACGGTACTACTAAAATAGTGCGGAGTGAAATGTTACTGAATATCCGCTTGAGTTGTCTCTGAAAACGGCGAAGATAGAAAGCCAACATGGAATTAACTACCTGACAACTTTGAATTTCAACTGTTGTCAGTATAGCTTGAAAACTGTAGTAACTGCTAAAATCGCTTTTGGATAGGGTCTGGTCATCGGCTAATTGTGCTATTGTATAACTTGTTGGTATCAATACCCAGAATCATATAAGATTAATTTAGTGACCATTGGGATCTATTCCTACCACTTTAGTTAGAAGTTGTATAACCCCATGGTATTATGGTTTCTGGCTAGACATTAGTCAACTATCGTGACCAGTTTACTCTCAACCATAAAAATCAATCATTAGGAGATGGATAAAATGCGAATTTTAATCATGGGTGGTACTAGGTTTATCGGGGTTTATCTCACGAAAATTTTAGTCAGCCAGGGTCATGAAGTGGTGTTATTTAATCGGGGAAATAAACCGAGTCCGGTAGAAGGAATTAAACAAATTCATGGCGATCGCACTGATAGCCAACAACTGCAGGAAAAGCTATCCGGTGAAACCTTTGATGTCATTTTTGACAATAATGGTCGCCAATTAAGTGATACCCAACCCTTAGCAGACTTATTTAATGGTCAGGTGAAACACTTTGTTTATATGAGTTCAGCCGGAGTCTATCTCAAGTCTGATCAAATGCCTCATATTGAAGGAGATCCCACCGATCCAAAAAGTCGCCATTTAGGGAAATATGAAACGGAAACCTACTTGCAAAAAGTGGGAATTCCTTGGACATCAATTCGACCAACTTACATCTACGGACCGCAAAATTATAACCCCTTAGAGTCCTGGTTTTTCGATCGCATTGTTGCTAAACGTCCGATTCCTGTTCCCGGTAATGGAATGCACATTACCCAATTAGGTCATGTGGAAGACTTAGCGAATGCGATGGTAGCAGTATTAGGAAATCAAACGGCTATTGGTCAAATTTATAATATCTCAGGCGATCGCTTTGTCACCTTTGATGGTTTAGCTAAAGCCTGTGCGATCGCTGCGGGTCAGTCCCCAGATGACCTGCAATTAATTCATTATGACCCCAAAAAGTTTGATTTCGGGAAACGCAAAGCATTTCCCCTGCGAGTTCAGCATTTCTTCGCCGATGTTCACAAAGCCATAAATCAACTCAATTGGCAACCCAAATATGATCTCATTTCTGGATTAAAAGATTCCTTCCAAAATGATTATATAATCAATAGCAATCAAGGGGAGGTAGACTTTTCCACGGACGATGAAATCATCAAAGCCGCCGCGTAAATTTTACCAGAAAGGGGTAGTTATTAATTAATTACCCCGACCAAAATCATTTAATTATAGCACTAATCAAACATGAGCCAATTAACAGGTAAAGTCGCTTTAGTCACGGGCGCATCCAGAGGATTAGGTAAAGGAATTGCCATTGGTTTAGGGGAAGCTGGGGCTACTGTTTATATCACAGGTCGCAGCCTATCGCAAGCCAATGATGCCGTCGGAGGCAGTTTAGCAGAAACTCAGTTAGCGGTGGAAAAAGCCGGGGGTAAATGTATCGCGATTCCGGTTGATCACAGTGATGATCAACAGGTTGAATTACTTTTTAATCGCATTGACCAAGAACAACAGGGACAACTTGATTTATTGGTAAATAACGCCTACGCGGGAGTACGAACTTTAACAGAAATGCAGGGTAAACCCTTTTGGGAAAGTGAACCGCAAGTTTGGGATGAGATTAATAATGTAGGCTTACGCAGTCATTATGTGGCGGCGGTTTTAGCAGCTAGAATGATGGTTAAACGTCGTCAAGGTTTAATCTGTACTATTTCATCTTGGGGGGGATTTTCCTATCTTTTTAGTGCGGTTTATGGGATTGGAAAATCTGCCTGCGATCGCCTAGCTGCGGATTTTGCGACTGAACTTCAACCCTATAATGTCGCTTCCGTTGCCGTTTGGCCAGGAATTGTTAACACAGAACATATGTCTCGGGTCGCCACGGAAATAGAAGCCTCTAATGTCACCACAGATGATCCAGCAATACGATCGCTTGTTGACCGCTATAATTGGGAAACACCCCTATTAACAGGGAGAGTTATTGCAGCATTAGCAGCCGATCCTAATATTATGCGTCGCAGTGGTCGCCTGCAAATTGTCGCCGAACGGGCTCAAGAGTATAATCTAGTAGATGAAAATGGTAATCGTCCAGTTTCTCTGCGATCGCTGCGTTTTTTACTCTCCATGAAATGGCCGCAACTGCAAAAATCCGCATCACTAATTCCTAATGTAAATATTCCCTGGTCTGTGCTATTATCAACCATGCTAAAATCTCCGAAAATTTAACCATGACTAAATTAGAAAATGCCACAGTTGTTTTAACGGGAGCCACTGGCGGATTTGGTCAACAACTCACCCGCCAATTATTAGCAGCAGGTAGCCGTTTAATTTTAAGCGATCGCCATCAACCGACTCTCAGCCACCAAGCACAACTAATTAAACAGGAGATTAAAACCGGAGAAATCCTCGCCTGTTTTGAAGCTGATTTATCGAACCGTGAGGGATGCGAAACCCTATTTAATCAAGTCCAAAGCCTAGAAATTCCCATCGATATTTTAATCAATAATGCCGGACTAGCCATCTATGGTCGTATGGACGAAA
The DNA here is from genome assembly GCA_016745315.1 of Arthrospira sp. PCC 9108. GTDB lineage: Bacteria > Cyanobacteriota > Cyanobacteriia > Cyanobacteriales > Microcoleaceae > Limnospira > Limnospira platensis. The sequence continues at coordinate 4,924,306 of CP066886.1, read as the reverse complement.
CACCCCCAGAAAAATGGGAAACTCTCATGGAAGTTAACCTGATCGCACCCATGCGTTTAAGCAGTCTATTTGTAGGGGATATGATTAGCCGCCGCCAAGGTCATATCGTCAATATTTCCTCCGTAGCTGGTTGGAGTGGCAAAGCTGGTTTAACCCACTATTGCGCCAGTAAATTTGGCTTACGAGGCTTTAGTGAGGGACTCTTTGATGAGGTAAAATCCTATAATGTCAAAGTAACTGCTGTCTACCCATTTTTTAGTCGCACCCCAATTTTAGATGCCGAAAAATATGGAACCCTAGCCACTAATTATCAAGGTTTACCAGAGGCTTGGTTAACCGACCCTCAGCAGGTCATGAAAGCGACCTTACGAGGGATTAAATCTAATCAACTCCATGTATTTCCAGACTCCCCGGCAAATTTAATTCATTTACTCAAGCGCTATACACCTTTTTTATTAAATAAAATCTCGGTTTTAGCTGATAAAAAACTTGTGAAAAATCCCAAAATATGACTTTTACAACATTAAAAAACAACCCAGAAACTGCCGACAAATATTTAATTATCGGAGCCGGATTTGTCGGATTAGGTATAGCCGAAGGTTTAAAAGCCGCTAAAATTACCTATGATCAAGTAGATGCTAGTGATGATATTGGTGGTAATTGGTATCATGGTGTCTATGAAACCGCCCATATTATTTCCTCCAAGAAAATCACCCAATTTACTCATTTTCCGATGCCGAATGATTATCCAGATTTTCCTAGTGCCAAACAAATGCGAGACTACTTAAACCATTTTGCTGATGCTTTTAATCTGCGCCCCAACATTGAACTAAAACGCACCGTTACCCTAGTTAATCCTATCGCCAATAATCTCTGGTTAGTCAGCTTTGATAATGGAGAAAAGCGAATTTATAAAGGGGTGATTATATGTAATGGTCATCATTGGTGCAAAAGATTTCCCGAATTTAACGGAAAATTCAACGGTGAAATCATCCATTCTAAAGACTACAAAAATCCCGACCAACTCCGGGGTAAACGGGTTTTAATAATTGGTGGTGGTAACTCCGCCTGTGACCTAGCAGCCGAAGCCGCCAGAGTCGGTCAAAAATCGGTGTTAAGCCTGCGGGAGTCTGTGTGGTTTATTCCCAAAACCTTTGCTGGGGTTCCCCTATCGGATTTAATTCGTTGGTGGATGCCTGAAGCCTTGCAAAGATTAATATCTTATGGTATAATCAAGCTAACTTTTGGCAGTCATGAAAACTATGGTTTACCCAAACCAAAATATCGGATTTTCGATAAACACCCCACCTTAAATAATGAAGTACCCTACTATATCAAACATGGTAAAATCACCCCCAAACCCGCCGTCGATAAATTAGACGGTTCGGATGTAGAATTTAGCGATCGCACCCGAGAAGCCTTTGATTTAATAGTTTGTGGCACAGGCTATCATGTTTCCTATCCCTTTCTTCCTCCCGAATTACAAAGAGTCAAGGGAGCGACTGTACAGTGTTATGGGGGAGCATTTTTAGATGATTATAAAGGGCTATATTATATCGGATGGGGCCAAGCGCGAGGCGGTGTAGGTTCGTTGATTTCTGCTTATGCGCCCCTATTTACCCGGTGTCTAAAACTACAAGAGGAAATCAAGATTCCCTTGGGTTTAGTCTTGAAGGAAATCGGACAGACTTTGCCGACCACTCACCTATCTGATCCACAGAAAGTTTTGAGGCAAATTCAACTATTTAACCTCTTGTTTAATTGGTTCACCAAAAAAGCCCACCAAATTGATCAACGTTATCCTAATTTTGAAAATCCCTTTCAAGCCTAGAAGCACCCATCAACGGATCAGAGACAATTTCTCAACCCCAGGGCTTCCTACAAGGCTATAACTGGTCCTATGGATGTAATTAGCCAACTTTACCAACAACCTAGGCTACAATCAAAGTATCTACCTTAGTTTTAAGTTGGATCAACAGATTATGGGTTTATTAGTCTCTATTTTGATGTCAGGTTACAAATAACCAAGCCTTTCCGGGTGGTTGGGTGCTAACTTTATTTACTCATCCCAGTTGTTTCGTAGAAGCATCATCAAGGCAAAACGCCGTCAATAACCCCCCACAAAGGGATCAGGCTGACCACAGCCACAAACCTAAGTGAGTTTAGTTGACAGACCTGGGTGGAACATTCGAGAGACTTTCCGGGTCTACCTTGGGAGCAAGGGTTGAAGTTCTTACCTGGGAATGGGTCGCTAGTTCCTAACTGTCAAACCTTATGGTTAAAGATTTTTTTCAAGCCAACCAGACTTACTCCAGGGAGTCTTGGGACAACGGAGGGGAATTACCCAGAAAGCAACAGGATTGTATGTTAGTAGGGGAAGTGATGGTTGTATTACTTTAAACCAGTGGTTGGCGAGGGAGAAATAGCAGAACTGACTTTGCACAATACCCATGGCACTCAAATGGCTTTTGAATGATGCACTTTTGGGGGTCCCGCCCACTCTATATCAATTGCTGTTCCTATCCCTCCCCACCCACAAGGGGATGGGGTTTCTCGGAGGAAGATTATGAAATTGCACAAGAAGACATTGCTCATTATTGGCGCAGCACTAATTAGCCTAATTGTGGTGTTGTATACAACAGCATCCTGTATCCTGATTCAGAATTTCCGTAATCTGGAGATTGAGTCGGTGCATCAGGATGTAGTCCGGGTAATTAAAGCCTTAGAGGATGACCTGGCTAATTTAGATACGATCGCTCAAGATCAAGCCAAATGGGATGATACCTATGCCTTTATCAATCAACAAAATAGCCGATATGTGCGATCTAACCTAGCTAACACTATGTTTATGGATCTGAGGCTAAATCTCTTCATTCTGATAGATAGCCAAGGTCAAATCGTCTTCAGCAAAGGTTTCGACATCAACAACCAAACCGAAACCGCCATTCCTCCCAGTCTCTCCCCCCACCTAAAATCAGTCAGTCTGTCATTTTCCAACCCCTCCCGGTCTTGTTTTGAGAAAGAAGAGGAAATCCCCTGTCCCACAATAGGGATCGTCATGTTACCAGAAGGCCCATTGCTGCTATCGGCCCGTCCCATTCTTACCAGTATTGCCCGTGGACCAAGCCGAGGAACCCTAGTAGTAGGTCGCTATCTTGATGCTAAAGAAATAGATCGCCTAACTCAAATTACCCAACTTTCCTTAGAAATCACCCCTTGGAGTCCTCTAGACCCCCAACAAACCCAAGAGATCATCAATACCGAAGACCCCATCAGAGTTCAACCCGTAGACACTTCCACTATTCTAGGGTCTATTCCCCTCCTAGACATTTATAATCGACCGATTCTCAACCTGCAAATCAAAAGCGATCGCCCCATTTTCCGCCAAGGTCGCACCAGCCTAATTTATCTAACATTTTCCCTATTTTTGATCGGCATAATTTTAAGTGCAATTACCATACTGGTATTTGAAAAACTGATTTTAGCCAGACTCTTAGACCTCACCTACAAAATTAATCAAATCGGCCAAAGTCGCGATCCATCCCTACGGCTAACAGTACCCCCAGGGGAAGATGAACTATCCAGCTTAGGAAAAACCATTAATCAAATGTTAGAAGCCTTAGAACAAGCTAACATTCAAAGCCAGGATAGTGAAGAAAGATATCGGCTAATGGCGGAATATTCCACCGATTTAATTACTCATCACTCTCGCCGAGGTTTGATCCGCTACGCCTCCCCCGCCTGTTCGTTGCTATTAGGATATGAGCCGGAAAGTTTAATTGGTCAACACCCCAGTAAATTTTTTCACCCAGATGACCTTAACACACTCAGCAAGACATTAGAAATTGTTTTAAGTCAAAAAGTATCCTATACTCTAACCTATCGTATCCGCCACAAAAACGGCGAATATATTTGGTTTGAAACCACCAGTCGCGCCATTTATCATCCCGAAACCGGGAGAGTCCAAGAAATTCTGGGTGTCTCCAGAGATATTAGCGATCGCAAACAGCGGGAACAGGAACTACAAGACAGCGAAGCCTCAATTAGGAGTCTTTATCAAATCACCTCATCTCGTCATTTAGACTGGCAAGAACAACTCCAGCAAATCCTCAAGTTGGGCTGTGATAAATTCCACTTAGAAGTCGGTATAATTAACCAGATATTGAACCTAGGCACCCCCCAGCCTTCCGCCCAAATTATGGCAGGAATTGACCATAATAATAGCTGGTCATTTGGGGATAATTTTGATTTAAATAATCCGTTGATTTTGGCGACATTAAAGGCTGAAAACCCCCTGATTTTTGAATCAGTGTTAGTCTCCGGATTCCCCTCTTATGCCGATGAAAATTGCTGGCAAATTGAGGCATATATGGCTATTCCTATTAAAGTCTATGGTCAGGTTTATGGAACTCTTTGTTTTTGGAGTCAAAACCCTTTAAATGAGCCATTTAGAGCCGTTGACCAAGAACTATTAAAACTCATGGCGCAGTGGATAGGTAGTGAAATAGAACGACAGCAAACCGCCCAAGAATTGAGTGAAGCCAGGGATGAGGCTCTCGCAGCCACTCGTGCCAAAAGTGAATTTTTAGCCACTATGAGCCATGAAATTAGGACTCCCATGAATGCAGTAATTGGGATGACCGGATTGTTATTAGATACTCCTTTAAGTCTAGTTCAACAGGATTTTGTCGAAACCATTCGCAGCAGTAGTGATGCCCTACTTTCTTTAATTAATGATATCCTAGATTTCTCCAAAATAGAATCAGGAAAATTAGACCTAGAAGCCTTCCCCTTTAGTTTACGCACTTGTCTTGAAGAATCCCTGGACTTATTGGCGACCAAAGCCGCGAGTAAATCCCTAGAATTGGGATATTTCATTGATGCTTATACCCCCAATGAAGTGGTGGGAGATATGGCAAGAGTTAGGCAAATTTTAGTGAATTTACTCAGCAACGCCGTTAAGTTTACCGCCCGGGGTGAAGTGTTGGTATCAGTGTCAGCAAAACCACTGTTTTCGGATTTAGAATTGACTGCAAAATCTATGTATTCTACCCACTATCAAATTGAGGTAGCAGTGTCGGATACAGGTATTGGTATTCCGGTCGATCGCATGAATCGTTTATTTAAGTCCTTTAGTCAGGTTGATGCTTCCACGAATCGACAATATGGCGGGACAGGATTAGGTCTAGCTATTAGTCAGCGACTGGCCGAAATGATGGGGGGTAAAATGTGGGTAGTCAGTGGTGATGCGATCGGTGGTCATCCCCCAGAAAATTGGCAGATAAATAAAGATACTCCCACACAGGGATCTACATTCTATTTTTCCATAGTAGTTCAGAGTAGCCAGAATTTATTACCACAGTGGAATCATGCTGATGAATTAGCCGGAAAACGACTATTAATTATTGACTCTCACCCCACCAATCGCCAAATTTTGACCAAGCAAGTTCAATGCTGGGGTTTAGTGGTAGAAGATACCGACAGCCCCACAGAAGCGATCGCCTGGTTAAAACAAGGTAAAACCTTTGATATCGCCATTGTGGAAATGGAAATCGCCAATTTAGACGGGTTCAATTTTGCCACCCAAGTCCGACAAACTTCAGCCGGCGTTGACCTCCCCTTAGTCATGTTAATTTCCGTCGGTCAACAAAATTTTAACCCCACCGATCATCGAGATTTTGTCGCCTTTCTCAATAAACCCATTAAACAATCACCCCTATACAATATTCTGATTAACGTCCTGTGTGGGGAACCTCTACAGATTAAAAATTGGAGTCGCAACCAAATGCGATCGCCCCAAGATATTCCCCTGTTAGCAGAAAAACTCCCCCTGCGGATTTTATTAGCCGAGGATCACCTAGTTAACCAAAAAGTCGCCCTACAAATTCTGCAAAGAATGGGATATAGGGCTGATGTCGCCGGGAATGGTTTAGAAGTTCTCGAAGCCCTAGAAAGACAGCCCTATGATGTCATTTTAATGGATATGCAGATGCCCATTATGGATGGCTTAGAGGCAGCCCGACAGATTAAAAAACGCTATGATAGCAATGACAACCCCTACTCCCCACGCCCTCGTATTATCGCCGTTACAGCCAATGCTATGGAAAGCGATCGGGCTGAATGTATAGCAGCAGGAATGGACGACTATATCAGCAAACCTATCCGTATGGAACAATTAGTGAAAGTTCTCAGCAACTGTCGCCCCATCACCTGCGATGTCATTGTACCCTCAGTATATGCCAATACCACCGATGATCACAAATCTTCCCCCATTCTTGATCCCACTGTTTTACAAGGACTGCGAGAGATAGAAGCCTTAGAAGAAATAGCCGAAATGTACATCGAAAGTGCCCCCGAACTTCTCAAAACTATTCAAATAGCCCTCCAAAAAAATGATCCGATCGCCTTAAAACAGGCAGCCCATTCCCTTAAATCCATCAGTGGCACTTTGGGCGCTTTTGGTTTATCGGAATTATGTCTGCAACTAGAAATTATGGGCCGTCAAGGAGTAGATGCAGGTGTCCCCATTCCTCAACCATCGGCGGAATCATTTTATACTCAGATTCAAGCCGAGTTAGAAAGAGTCAAGGAAGCCCTGACCAATGAAGCCCAGCAAATTTGACCATTTAAACCGCTTTTTTGCGACTGCGTTTGTTGATTAAGCCACTCCAGGCGATAGTCAAATAGCAACTAGCCAGCAGTAAGCTACCTAAGCCTACCCGCAGATTAGATTTGAAAGTCCCCAGTTGCGATCGCTTTTCCGCCTCTCGCCGACGGTTTTCAATTTCCCGTTTCAGTTCTTGGCCAATAGCATCGCTTTGGACTCCCAACACTTCCGGGTTTTCCTGAAATTGTTGCAGGCGGGCTAATTGTGCTTCCGTAAGCTGTTGTTCTTGGATATAATCTTCTAAGCGCTGCTGATTGCCTAAGATAGCTAACATCTGCGTTTGTTGTTCTTGCAGACGTTCCTCTAGCTGTACTTGGGCCGTCGCTGCATCCTGATTAATTTTCTCAATCGTTTCATTACTCGCCGCTATAGTAGTGCCAACGTGCAGGGGAATCAGCACTAAATACATCACCCCCAGAATGCCAGAAATCACATAAACCCAAAATTTCAGACTGTTGAACCCCTGTTTAGGCTTTTCTGGTGATAGACCAGCTACCTCCTGTAACCCGTACGCACAAAACATTAAGGCGATCGCCAACACCGGAATCACCCCTTGTTCTACCATCTGAGTAGTAAAATTCAATTGCCATCTCAGATCCCCAAAATTCGGTGGCACAAACAGCAAAATATAGTTAATTAGGGCAAAAAAGAATAAAATCACCCCCGCCAGCCTCAAAAATCCAGCAGCCTGGGACGGGATTTGATTTCGAGTTGTTCCTTTCATAACACTATCACTTTCCGTATTTTTACTGAGACTCTCCCATTCTATCCTGAGCTACCTTCACCCTGAACTCGCTATGATATTACCTCAAAACCACCCTCTCGCCACCATTTTTCCGCTCAATATTGATTGCCGGCTTCCCCTTTATCCCCAAAACCCTAGCCACTTTTTCCGTGAAAATACTGACTTGACAGCAGATTTTGAGTAGACAATCACCCTCAACCACCTTTACATAATTTTCTCAGATTTTACAACATCTTTACACAACAAATATTGACATCAACACCTATCTTTAGCTATGCTGGAGGAAAGTTAAGCGACTTCAGCAACCCATAATTGTCTTGATTTTTTGATGGATTCAGACCCCGGCTATTAACTGTGAAATTCCCTCACCAACTGATTCTAAATTATAACTAACTATGAAAAAATTACTAACAACCATCGGCACCGTCTCTTTCTTGGTAGTAGGCTGGAGTGTTTCTCCCGCCGCCGCCTTTCCCCCTTGGGCAATGCCACCAGAAGAACCAGATGAGGAATTAATCTTTAATGGCGAAGTCCTCAATGATGACCAAACAGATTTTGTCTATGATGTAGCAGATATCCTAGGAATTACCACCGAAGATTTACTTAATGATCCTGGCCAAATGGATGGCTTGCACACTGGCGGTAAACAAGAAATCAACAGAGACAGCTTCGGTGTCTTCCACAAAAACGGCTGTAGTGTGAATGCCGACTGCGCCTTAAAAGCCATTGGTTTAGGTCTCACTCTCCAATGTCTCGGTTCAGGTTACGATCCTGAAGCCTGGGCTAGATGTCTGCAACGCCGAAATGAGGATGCTTACTATGCAGCCCTTGACTGTACTTGGCAACAGTCCAGCCCAAGTAAATCCTGTGATTTCTTCGCCCACGGCGATACTAACAACACCTATGCCTGCAACGCCACTAACCCAGTAGCAGCATTACATCAAAGTTCCGTAGAATTGCCCACCTTTTCCCAAGGCAGTCCATCGGAACGGGTATCCATTGATCTACTTTCCCGAGGCTAAATTGAGCCCTGTTAGCAATCCTAACAGACCCACAAAAAACAAAACAACCGGGCGCACAGTATGAACCTATACTCCGCGCCCCACAAAACCTAACCAGCTATTTGTTCAACGTTGAGACAAACGCTGGTTTTGTTGATGATACATAGCAATCAGAACACGGGCCGGATCAACCCACCGATTACTATACTTGAGTCCCCAGTGCAAGTGAGGTCCGGTAGTTCTCCCGGTCATCCCAACCCGCGCAATTCTAGTCCCGGCTGCCACAATTTGACCTTTGCGAAGTTCCAGACCGCCGCCACGGTCAATAAAGTAAGTACCATTAGCATTACTTTGTACATGACCCTGAACGTGGCAATAGATATGTTCCCACTGTCCTGACTGGATAATAATTCCCGTGCCGCAGCGATTATCCTCCCAGAGTTCGACTACCTGTCCGCTCCACCAATTGCGGATATAACTCCCCATAGGTGCGGCTAAGTCTAAACCATAGTGAAACCCACCAGCACGATAGCCAAAAGGTGATGTATACTGCTGGAAATTTTCCACCGGAAAAGAAGCATTACCCCAATCGACCCCTACCGCTACTTGGGAGGCTGATGCCTTAGTTGCACCTATATCTAACTGTTGTCCCCCCAAGGAATTAGAGTCAGACACACGAAACCTACCAGAACCCATAGCATTCGTTTCAGAAGGGTCGGACGCTTGAAAACTTGCAGGGGGTTGAGTTTTGCCATGATTATTGATTCCTCAATCACCAAAATCTATTAATGAATTACCGGATGCACCCACAAGGGTTATATTTAAATCAATTCCCGTATAGCACACATTTGATATTCTGCCACCATTAGGCATAAACAGAACATAATGTTAACTGATTATTTTTCATGGGCGATGGAAACCCCTGTTATATCGATATTTCTGGGTTGGTTCCCGTTGAATACAACGGCTATGGCTGGGACGGCGTTATGGTCGCTGGCATTAAGTTTGGGGTTTTCCCCCCTCAGTGAATTACTCATGGAAAAACTCACGGGGTGGCTAGATTGGGCTGAACGTCCCTTTTATGGGTCAGATGAACAATTTGAGGAAACGCGCACTAGCAGGGAGTCGGGAAATATTTTTTTTGCTTCTATCTTCAGCGTTGTACCGTTTCTAATGGTGGGGGGATTATTGAATTGGGGAGTTGAATTGGGGTTGGGACCTTCTTGGTCTATCAGTGTGGGAGTCATTGCGGCGGTTACCTGTGGGGTTTATGAGTTGGGGCGACGCGATAGCCAGCAAAATCGATAGCTTTGTTGATTTCATCTGGCGGCGCAGAGGATATCAACACACTGGGATAAACGGCGGTTCCCCATTGGGGATGAATTACGATGGTACAGGGTCCCTTTTGCAGAGAAAGGTTTAAGGATGTCGCGACAGTTAAAGCATCACTATGGTGGATTTCTCCGGGTTTCGACAGCAACGGATAACCGCTGGGAGGGTAGATAATATCGGTCATCCATCCCTGGGAATTAAGTTGTTGGGCTACGGGTTGGGCGAATTCTAAAAAGCGATCGCATAATCGGTTTTTCTCCTGCTCAATTATATCATTAGTTGTGGTTAAGGGGAACTGCGATCGCTGTAAAAAAATCACTATCCAAACATCATCAGAGTTCCAATCTGGTAGAATCCGCCTTAAATTAGCCGCGACAAAAGCCGTGGGGGGATGAATGGAAATATTAGGCGATCGCACCTCGGTTATATTGTCGCTCATGGTAATTTGGGGGGAATTATGGCAAAAGTTAGATTTTGGTCACATTGAAGCTAAGAATCTCTTGATTGGCTTGGGATAATTTCTCAGTTCTGAGGGCTATGATAATGTATTGAATAAATCCTTGAGTTGCTTTACCATTTGATTGAATTATTGCGCCCAAATGCCAACTTCATCTACTCGGTTAGTCAGACCTGATTCAAATCACCTTCACCAGTTTTGGTAACAGCTTCGCCTTCTCTAGCCATCAAGTACATTCTGAAGCCCCTCCCCCAGGGGGAAAGGGGTGTAGACGCGCGGTGGCTTCTCCTGGAGTTGGCTGTATCCCATCATATCGAAAACTCCATGGTTCTACCCTCCGCTATTATGGTAATGGGGGGATATTGGCTGCATCTAATATTTTCGGGATGAGGTCTTCTCGTTTAACCGCCATAAGGTGAACACCTCGGCAAATTTGACGTGCAATTTGTACTTGTTCCGCCGCAATTTTAATGCCTTCTTCCAGGGGATGTGATGATTTTTCTAAACGGTGGATAATGTGGTCGGGGATGTTAACACCGGGAACATATTTGTTAATAAAAATGGCATTTTTCGCGGATTTCAGGAGGAAAATTCCCGCCAAAATCGGTTTATCCGTATCAGAAGCCACTTGATTCATGAATTTATAGAGCCTTTCAAAATCCGTGATTAATTGACTTTGAAAGAAACAAGCCCCGGCTTTTAATTTGCGATAAAAACGACTTTGTAACCCGGAAAAACTGGGAGATTGGGGGTCTACTGCGGCTCCCGGAAATAGGTCTGTCCGACCATGGGGCAGCTTTTTGTCATTCCAATCCATGCCATTATTTAGCTTATTAATAGCTTGTAATAGGCGCACGGATTCAAAATCAAAAACTGGTTTAGCATTAACATGATCTCCCGCTTTGACTGGATCACCTGTGAGGGCGAGAATATTCCTAATTCCTAGGGCGTGCGCTCCCAGGAGGTCGGCTTGTAAACCAATCCGGTTGCGATCGCGACAAGCCACTTGTAAAATCGGTTCAATGCCATGATGTTGCAGAATCACGCAGGAAGCTAGGGAACTCATCCCTAAAACAGCCCGACTGCCATCAGTAATATTAACCCCATGGACGCGTTTTTTTAGACCCCGCGCCATCTCGATCATGTGAGTTGGATCACCGCCTTTTGGGGGTGCTACTTCGGCAGTAATAACAAATTCTTTGGGATTCAAACAAGCAGTCCGAAAGCGGTTCATAAGGCAGGCTGTTTTAGATAAGAAAATGAGGTTAGGTAAAACGTAAATTAGGGCAGGGAGATTACAAAGGCTTAGAATAACCTAGGGCATCTTTAACCCTGGTTAAGGTTTGATTGGCTACGGCCTGAGCTTGTTCCCGGCCTCTACGCAATATAGACTCTAAATAACTACGATCGCTCATGACTTCTTTGTAGCGTTCCTGAATAGGTGTCAGGGCGGCGATCGCCGTTTCGGTCAGCAGGGGTTTAAACTGTCCCCAGCCCATATCTGCACATTGCGCCGCCACTTGTGCTTTAGTTTGGTTAGAGAGTAAAGCATATAGACTCAGCAGATTATGACATTCGGGGCGGTCTGGGTCATCAAAAGTCAACCCTCGCACGGAGTCAGTTTTGCAGCGTTTAATTTTCTTAACGATCGCATCTGGGGGGTCTAATAAGTTAATCCGGCTTAACTCGGAGGGGTCAGACTTAGACATTTTCTTAGTCCCATCAGTTAAACTCATGACCCGCGCGCCCTCTGTACGAATGAGAGGTTCAGGGATTTTGAGAATTTCCTGATCTGGTTGACCGAATAAATGGTTAAATCTGCCAGCAATATCCCGTGTCAGTTCCAAATGTTGTTTTTGGTCTTCGCCAACGGGAACGCGATCGGCATCATAAAGCAAAATGTCGGCGGCCATCAATACAGGATAGTCTAATAAACCCGTGCTGACATTTTCCCCCTGCTTAACGGCTTTTTCCTTAAACTGGATCATATCTTGCAGCCAGTTAATGGGGGTCAGACAGTTAAGAAGCCAGGTTAACTCACTATGGGCGGAAATATGGGACTGTACAAAAATAGTTGAATGTTCCGGGTCGATACCACAGGCTAAATAAAGGGCTGCGATCGTGTAGGTATCGGTCGCCAGAGTGGCGGGGTTGTGGGGAACAGTGATAGCGTGTAGGTCTACCACACAGAAAAAGTTATCATACTGTTTCTGACCTTCTACCCAGTTGCGGATCGCGCCCAGATAGTTACCTAGGTGTAGGTTTCCCGTTGGTTGTACTCCTGAGAGAATTCGCTGCTTATCCATGATTGCTGCTGTGAACTTAACTTAAAACTCTATTTTAAACAATACAAAGCGGGGTTTTGAACTGAATTGGGAATTATACCGGAACTTGGGCCCTGTCCCCATAGACCCCATAGACCAGGTTCAACCCACTAACGGCAAATTTTACCATGGTTTATTTAGGGGGTAGATATTTGGTTAGCAAATCTGGCAAAATGGAATCATAGGCATTGATAATTTTTAGTGATTCAGTCAACAGTATTTGATACGGGGGCGGGAATATAACTCTACACTGTGAATTTTCCGAGTTAATTTTTCCTAAGATGATTCAGACAGGGGACAAATCCAATGATTCCACAGATTTTAGCACGATCAGACCAACTTACTACGGCGACTCCTAGGGAAAACTTGCTTTTCAAAATAGCTAACCAGATGGTTGAGTTGGCTAATTTAAACACGATTTTTGATACGGTAGTCACGGAATTATCTGAGTTGTGGCAAAGCGATCGCGCTTTGATTTGTCCCTTAGAATCTGATGGTAGTCTCCAGATAAGAGCTGCCTCTTTTCAGGATATTTGCTGGTTTGTCAGCGAGGAAAACATCGCCCCAATATTCTGGAAGTATCAGGCATTTATAGACGAAGTAATGGCGATCGCTGATATTTATCAGACCCATCTAGGAGATGATTATATAGAATTTCTGGCTCGGCTGCAAGTGCGGGGAATTTTGATAGTTCCTATTTGGGTGAGTGGAGATATTTGGGGATATTTGATTGTTCATCAGTGTAGTGATAGCCGGAAATGGCTACCAGAGGAAGTAGATCTGCTGAAGATTATATCTGTACATTTGGCGATCGCTATTCAACAAGCCAATTTGCTCGAAAAATTGCAAAATTTAAACACCCATGTACTCAATCCTCAATATTCAGAAGTATCATTTCGGGCTTTACTTGCTAATCTTCCTGGTGCGATTTATCGCTGTGCTTGTGACCAAGATTGGACGATGAAATTTATCAGCCATGCCATTGAAGATATTTGCGGTTATCGAGCGGATGAAGTTATCAACAATCGGGTGATCTCCTATAATAACATCATTCATCCTGATGACAAAAAAGCTGTCGCCACCGAGATTTTACAAGCTGTAGCTGTACATGAATCATTTATTGTAGAATACCGGATTATTCATCGAGATGGTGGTATTCGTTGGGTTGATGAAAAGGGTAGGGGTAAGTTTGATGAACAGGGAAATTTGCTGGGTCTCGATGGTGCAATTTTTGACATAACTGAGCGTCAGAATACCGAACTAGCTTTACAGCAAAAAACCCAAGAATTATATGATTTTTTTTCCATGGCTATGGATTTGCTTTGTATTGCTGACTTAGAAGGAAGATTTTTGCGATTAAATCAACAGTGGGAAATCAGCTTAGGATATACCATAGAAGAGTTAGAGGGTCGGTTTTTTATAGAATTTTTGCATCCCGATGATGTGCAACCTACCCTTGAGCAAATATCAAATTTATCTCAAAAAAATTCGGTGCTTAATTTTGTCAATCGCTATCAAGCTAAGGATGGTTCTTATCGTTGGATAGAGTGGCGTTCTACTCCCGTAGGCGATCGCATTTATGCAGCAGCTAGGGATATTACAGACCGCAAAAAAGCGGAAATTGCTTTACAAGAGAGTGAACAACGTTGGCAATTTGCTTTAGAAGGAAATGGTGATGGAGTTTGGGATTGGAATGCTCAAACCAATCAGGTTTATTTTTCTCGACGTTGGAAACAACTTCTCGGCTTTAGGGATGAGGAAATTAGCGATAATGTTGAGGAGTGGGAAAAACGAATACATCCCGATGATAAACCGCAAGTATTCGAGGCATTAAATAAACACCTAAATGATGAAACAGAGCAATATATTAGTGAACATCGTATTCAGTGCAAAGATGGTAGTTATCAATGGATTCTTGATCGGGGTCGGGTGATGTATCGCAGTCCCGACGGAAAACCGCTGCGGGTAATTGGAACTCACACGGATATTAGCGAACAGCAAGCTGCACTGCGTGAACGCAAAAAAACTGAACTGGCTTTAAAAGAGAGTGAAGAAAAGTTTCGTCAGTTAGCCGAAAATATCCATCAAGTTTTCTTTATTAATAGCACTATCGGAGAAATGCTTTATGTGTCTCCCGCTTATGAGCAAATTTGGCAACAAAGTCGAGATAGTTTATATAAAAATCCTAGTTTATGGTTAATGTGTGTTCACCCAGAAGACCGTAACGCTATGACTGAGGCTTTAAATAAGCAAATTAGTCAAGGTATTGCTTTTAATGAAACTTACCGAATTGTTAGACCAGATGGCTCAATTCGTTGGATTGAGTCTCGTGCTTTTCCAGTGCGAGATAAACAGGGAAACATTTATCGATATACTGGTATTGCTGAAGATATAACTCATCGTAAAAACATCGAAAATGCTCTACAAAATCAACTACAAAAAACCCTAATCATCCAGAAAATTACCGAGAAAATTCGTCAGAGTTTAGATGTTCAAGAAATTTTCACAACGGCAGTGGAACAAATTGGTAAAGCCTTTAAAGTCAACTGCTGTCTAATTCATACTTACCAAAAATATCCTTTGCCCCATGGGGCTTTAGTAGCTAAATATTCTCAGCATCCATGTCATTTACTTGGGGATTTAAAGGAGGCGGTAGCCTTTGATAATGACCCTTATATAGAGTACATAGTGGAGCAAGATAGGGCGATTTCATGCCATAAAAATGATTGCTTAATTAAGCTATCAGAACTGAATATGGCTTCTCCTTTTTTGCAGACCCATGAATATTTTGAAGAGTCAGAAAATCTGAAATCCATGTTGGCGATCGCCACTTTCTATCATGGTCAACCTAATGGTATTATTAGCCTGCATCAATGCGACCATAAGCGAGTCTGGACTGTTGATGAAATGGAACTTATAGAAGCGATAGCACGCCAATTAGGAATTGCGATCGCTCACGCACAACTACTCTCCCAAGAAAAAGAGCAACGCCAAGAATTAACCTATAAAAATATTAGACTTAAAAAGATGACGGAGGAAGCCAAAGCCGCCAACCGCGCGAAAAGCGAATTTTTGGCTAATATGAGCCATGAAATTCGGACACCCATGAATGCAGTTTTAGGCTTTGCGGATTTATTACAATCAACAATTACCGACCCTCAAGCTAGTTCTTATATTAAGGCGATCGCCTCTAGTGGTCGCACTTTGTTAGCATTAATCAATGACATTTTAGACCTCTCCAAAATCGAAGCCGGGAAATTACAATTACACTATGAACCCGTTAATATCCGCACCATCATTAATGAAATCGAGCATATTTTTGAACAAAAAGCCAAGGAAAAAAATATTGAACTACAAGTTTATATAGCCCCAGAAATACCCTACAGTATTATCATGGATGAAGTCCGGCTGCGACAAATTCTATTTAATATTGTAGGAAACTCAATCAAATTTACAGAATTTGGGTCAGTTAAAATTATGGCTTCTTGTTCACAACTCAAACCAAATCATCCCTATAATTCTATTAACCTCAAAATTGCCATTACTGATACAGGTATTGGTATTTCTCCCGAAGACCAACAGAAGATTTTTGACTCATTTACCCAAAGCGAAGGTCAAAGTAACCGCAAATACGGAGGGACAGGTTTAGGTTTAACTATTACAGAAAGGTTAGTCCATCTCCTAGGTGGTTCAATTCATCTGGAAAGCCAAATCAACCAAGGAAGCACATTTACCTTTGATTTCCCTGATGTCAAAATAGCCACAGAAACCACAATATTATCGCCTCTAATAGCCCTTGACGAGAATTTAAAACAATTTCAAACTGCTAGTATTTTAGTGGCTGATGATGTCCGTTCTAATCTGGATTTACTAGCCGAATATTTCGCCAATACATATCATACAATCATCACCGCCAAAGATGGAGAAGAAGCCATTAGGTTAGCCCAAATTTATCAGCCAGATATTATTTTTATGGACTTACGGATGCCTCGTATGGATGGACGAGAAGCCACCCAGTTTCTCAAACACAACGAACTAACTAGCCATATTCCCATTGTCCTATTAACAGCATCTCCCCAACAGCGCCATGAACAAGATTTACAGCAATTGTGCAATGGTTTTTTATCAAAACCGGTGACTAAATCACAAATTGTAGCTGAACTCAAGAAGTTCCTAAATTCTACTCAATTCACCGAACCCACAGATAAACAGCCATCGGATAAAGTCTCATTAAAACCCGTGAGATTACCCGAATTAGCCGCTAAATTGCGTCAGGAAGTAGAAGTGACTTTACCCCATTTACGAGAAACTTTAGTTTCCCGAGAAATTAAGCAGTTTATTCAAAATTTAGAGATGTTAGGACAAGAACACCAATCGACAGTTTTACTCGATTATGTGGCAACCCTCAAACAGCAACTTCAGGATTTTGATTGGGATAACATTCCCAAAACTGTCGCTAAATTTGCCGAAATTCCTGAACAGTTAATCATGGAAAATTATCATTAACCTAAAAACAATTTATAGGCAGGATTTTTATTTTCATCCCAATAGCGATATCCTAGGGTGTCTAAAAACTCTTGCCATTTCTGCATTTCCTGGGGGGGAACTTGCATTCCAACCACAATACGGCCGTAGTCTGAGCCATTGTTGCGATAGTGAAATAAACTAATATTCCAAGTGTGACTCATAGACTCGACAAACTTCATTAATGCACCCGGACGTTCGGGAAACTCGAAACGATATAATAACTCATCATGAGCCAGAGGAGAACGACCGCCTACCATGTGGCGCAAGTGCATTTTAGTTAATTCATCATCTGTTAAATCGATGGCAATTAAATCATGTTCGGCAAAGTTTTCTGTTAACTTTTGGGCATCTTCCCGGCCTTTAATTTGAACACCGACAAAAATATGGGCTTCTTTTTCGTCCGCAATGCGATAGTTAAATTCGGTGAGATTACGTTTTCCTAAGCAGTTACAAAACTTGCGTAAACTTCCCGGTTGTTCAGGAATTGTCACGGCAAAAATCGCCTCGCGTCGTTCTCCAAATTCGGCTCTTTCTGCGACAAATTGCAGACGGTCAAAGTTCATATTTGCGCCACAGGCTACAGCAATTAAAGTACAATTATTGAGCTTCTCCCTTTCCACATAGGCTTTCATTCCGGCGATCGCTAATGCACCAGCGGGCTCTAAAATTGATCTAGTATCCTCAAACACATCCTTAATCGCGGCACAAATATCATCAGTTCCCACTAAAATAATATCATCTACATAAGTTTGACAGAGGCGAAAAGTCTCCTCTCCCACCTGTCGCACCGCCACCCCATCAGCAAATAATCCCACCTCGGATAATTTTACCCTATGTCCAGCTTTCAAAGATTGAGACATCGCATCAGCATCCACAGGTTCCACCCCAATAATTTTAATTTCTGGTCGCAGTCGTTTCACATAAGCCGCAATACCAGAAATCAAACCGCCGCCTCCTATAGCCACAAAGATAGCATCAATAGGCTTTTGATATTGCCTTAATATTTCCATGGCAATAGTTCCCTGTCCAGCAATCACGTCTGGGTCATCGAAGGGATGAATAAAAGTTAGGTTTTTTTCGACTTCTAATTGGCGCGCGTAAGCATAGGCATCATCAAAGGTTTCTCCATATAAAACTACCTCCCCGCCTCTAGCTTTAACCGCCTGTACTTTCACATCTGGGGTAGTAGTTGGCATAACAATAATTGCCCGACTTCCTAGGCGACTTGCTCCCAAAGCTACCCCCTGGGCGTGATTTCCCGCTGAGGCGGCTATTACTCCCTGGGCGAGGCTTTCCGGGGTTAATTGGGCTATTTTATTATAGGCTCCCCGCAGTTTAAATGAGAACACAGACTGCATATCTTCTCGCTTGAGGAGGACTTGATTATTTAACCTTTCGGATAGTCTAGGAGCTAATTCTAGGGGGTTTCCTGGGCGACATCATAGACCCGGGCGGTGAGGATTCGTTTTAGGTAGTCGGAGTGCATAACTTTGGGCCAAAGGTCAAAATTGCATGAATTTAGATTATACTGTACTTAGGTGATTCATGACTTGCTGATAAAACCAATTATTGCGATCGCGACATTCTTGTAAACTTTCCGGATAAGATTGGCAGTGTTTAAGATGCGATCGCCAATTATCCGTACTGCACAAAAATTTACTTTCATCAAATCGCTGATATAGAGTTTTTCCCAATATTTTTATCTCCCGTTTTGGTTGTTTCCAATGAATCCCTGGATACATAGCAACTGGATGTTTTAGGGTCAAAAATTTACTGGTAAATGGGAAAGCTAAAACCTTTCGTCCCAGCAGTGTTCCCCAATAGGCTCCGTGGAAAGAACTGGTTAAAATAGTTTCCCCTGAAGCCAAAAAACTAATAATTTCCTCAAAGTTGTTACCTTCATTAGTCATCCGAGGAAATGAATCAATTTTAAGTTGAAATTTTTTATGCGAAAATACTACAAATTCCTGCTGAATAGAGTATTCCTTATCAAAAAATCCATCCATGCAGCTCACGCAGGGAACTCAATCATAACCTTGATTATAGTCCCTAATTCCAATACAATTAAAATCTTTTAAATAAGGGGTATAGTCAAAAATATTGTTATTATAGGGTGAGTGTGAACCATCTGTTAAACCGGAATTTTTCAGTTGATAAACCTGCTGTCCGGCTCCCCATAAAATCAAACTATTGCCATTTGTACCAGCTTGTAAACGTTGAAAATTCGGCAAAAAGCGGTCAAACATTAACCCACCACCACCAACGATCGCATGATGATTCAATAGAGTTTCCGCGTCTTCTAGTGGCGGGGAATTATCCAGAGTCCGAATATCTCGCTTGATAACTTCATAACCCGGAAACTGAAAATAATTGACTGGGGACGAGAACAAATCCCCAATATTCTTAGGGTCAATAACATGATAATTAACGATTGTGTTCATAGTCATATCTGCTGGACAATGTATCGAAAATCCTAATCAAACGCGAAAAGAGCGACCTAAAGCGATCGCTCTCCTTTCCATCAACAGTAATTGATTAAACCTTAGCCTCCTTCACCAAATTACTCCAACCCAAATCTTTCAGGTTATGGTTACGACGGAGGGGACGAGTCACCAACTCCAGAATATCACGAGCATTAGTAAACCCATGAATTTGAGCAAAAGTAAACTCAACCGACCACTTAGTATTAATACCCCGCGCCTCCAAAGGATTCGCATGAGCCATACCCGTAATTACCAGATCCGGCTGAAGTTCATAAATCCGTTGAATCTGATTATAATTATCCGGCTTTTCCATAATTTTCGGAGCCGGAACCCCCATTTCATGACAAGTTTTTTCCAGTAAGTCTAACTCCGCCTTTTGGTAGCGCTTATCCATATAAGGAATGCCAATTTCCGCGCAAGTCATCCCACAGCGAATCAAGAAACGTGCTAGGGAAATTTCTAACAAATTATCCCCCATAAAGAACACCGACTTACCCCGGATTAACTCAAGATAATCCTCTAAATTCGCCCAAATTTGAGCTTCTCGTTCATCTAATCCCTGGGGTTCAATACCGAATACAGAGCAAATTTTTTCAATCCAAGCTCGTGTTCCATCAGGTCCAATGGGGAACGGTGCGCCAATCAGTTTACACTTACGACGACGCATTAAAGTAGTTGCGGTGCGCGAGAGAAACGGATTTACCCCCGATACATAATAACCCTCTTCTAAAACCGGAAGTTCCGTATAACGCTTCGCTGGAAGCCATCCAGATACCTTAATCCCCTGTTTTTTCAACTCCAAACTCAGATTAGTTACTACCGGGTCTGGGAGGGAACCAAATAACACTAACGGGGGATGGTCTACATATTCTGACTCTTCCTTAGTGACATCCTCATTTTTTTTACCAAAACTCAGCAATTTCTGAATCGCATTGCGATCGCCTGAAGTCGCCGTAGTCGCATCTTTTTCAGGTTCTTTCGGACAGCGATTAGCCATCGCCGCTAGAACCGTATCTTCTCCCTGGGTAAAAGCATAATCTAAACCATTTGCTCTCGCCACCACAATAGGAATTCCAATTTCACCCTCTAATTTAGGAGCCAACCCCTCCAAATCCATTTTAATGATTTCAGTAGTACAGGTTCCGATCCATACAATTACACTAGGATTGCGATCGCGTTTAATTTGCAAACACAGTCGTTTTAATTCATCATAATCATTAAGTTGAGCCGAAATATCACCCTCTTCTAACTCAGCCATTGCATAACGAGGTTCTGCAAAAATCATCACCCCCATCGCATTTTGTAAGAAATAGCCGCAGGTTTTTGTACCAATTACTAAAAAGAAACTATCTTCAATTTTCTGGTACAACCACGCCACACAACTAATCGGACAAAAAGTGTGATAATTACCAGTTTCACATTCAAAGGTAAGTGCTTCAGGTTGAGCAACAGTCATATATTTCTCCTTATAATTAAGCCAGTTTTAGTGTCACTTTTTAAGCTGTTGACACCCAGCTATTTATGAGATGACAACCTGGCAGAAATTTAGACATGATCAACGGTTGACTTTGGCTACTAACTTCCAAAATCATAATGAGTACACCAGCCTGTTAGATGTTAAGGAATGATTGACTTATTTAAAGTCTGATATTGAGATATCATCATCATTTGATTCGGTCAGGCTGTCCAGATCTAAATCAAACTTATCTGTATCTCCAGTCGTTACCTCTCCTAGCTCTTCTAAACTGATTTCCTCTAAATCTCCTAAGTCTCCTAAGTCTCCTAAATCGCCTAAATCGCTGTCGTCATCATTCAAGTCTCCTATATCTAAATCATCATCAGAGGAACTACCAAAGTCTCCTAAATCATCATCTCCATCTAGGCTAAGATCTAGCTCTCCGATATCATCTGAGGAATCATCTTTAAATGGATTACTTTCCTCTAAATCTAAATCATCCGTAGCTAGATCATCCCCAGCATCATCTAGGTCTAAACCTAAATCCATGTCATCGGTGGCTAAGTCATCCCCAGCATCATCTAGGTCTAAACCTAAATCCATGTCATCGGTAGCTAAGTCATCGGTAGCATCATCGAGACCTAAATCCATGTCATCGGTGGCTAAGTCATCCCCAGCATCATCTAGGTCTAAACCTAAATCCATGTCATCGGTAGCTAAGTCATCGGTAGCATCATCGAGACCTAAATCCATGTCATCGGTGGCTAAGTCATCCCCAGCATCATCTAGGTCTAAACCTAAATCCATGTCATCGGTAGCTAAGTCATCGGTAGCATCATCACCGAGACCTAAATCCATGTCGTCGGTGGCTAAGTCATCGGTAGCATCATCACCGAGACCTAAATCCATATCATCGGTAGCTAAGTCATCGGTAGCATCATCACCGAGACCTAAATCCATGTCATCGGTAGCTAAGTCATCGGTAGCATCATCGAGACCTAAATCCATGTCATCGGTAGCTAAGTCATCGGTAGCATCATCACCGAGACCTAAATCCATGTCATCGGTAGCTAAGTCATCGGTAGCATCATCACCGAGACCTAAATCCATGTCATCGGTAGCTAAGTCATCGGTAGCATCATCACCGAGACCTAAATCCATGTCATCGGTAGCTAAGTCATCGTAGCATCATCACCGAGACCTAAATCCATGTCATCGGTAGCTAAGTCATCGGTAGCATCATCACCGAGGTCTAAACCTAAGTCATCGGTAGCTAATTCTTCCTCAGCATCACCGAGACCTAAATCTTCCTCTGGCTCTGGTTCAAGTGTTAGCTCTCGGGGAGGATGGTATCCCGGCGCAGCCTTTACAGGTTCTTGAGCAACCGGAGGCTGATCAGGTAAAGAACCAGAAATCCTGGCCAGCTCATGCTCTGGGTCAAAATGTAAACCCAGAACCTCAATCAACTTTTCTGGATCAGGATTAAGTTTGGAAAAGGGGAACATCAACAGAGCCGCTTCTGGGTCGAGGGCGTTGATAGTCCCCAAAATCATGGCTGAGGATGGCCTTCTACCTCCATCCGGGGTGTCAATGGAACTAATGTCCATTTGTAAAACCAACCATTCACGATTAGCCTGATAGTAGTCTAACCACTTTTGTTTCAGGGTAGTAGTAAACTCCTGGAAGAAAGCCATAACCTCTTATTCCTTATCCTGAGTAGCTAGACTTATTAAACCATCATCAGGTCTAGCTCATCTTCCTGAGTTTGAACAGAAGGCTTGGTTGGATTGAGGTAAAAATCAGACAGAAGAGAGAACAATTCCCTATCTGGCGCATCTTTGGGAACTACACCCTCCGGCTGAGACAGGATTTGATCAGCAATATTAAGATAGTAATCGCAGACATAACTTAGAGATGGGTCAGTTTCCGCCATCTCAAACAGGGTTTTCCCCTTAACCCGAGATACCCGGATATCTTCAATTAGCGGCAATACTTCCAAAACTGGCATAGGGACCGACTCGACATATTTATCAATCAGATCGCGCTTAGAGGTCCGGTTCCCAATCAAACCCGCTAACCGTAGGGGGTGAGTCCGAGATTTTTCCCGCACAGAAGCGGAGATGCGATTAGCTGCAAATAAGGCATCAAAGCCATTATCGGTGACAATCATGCAATAGTCAGCATAATTGAGGGGGGCGGCGAAACCACCACAAACCACGTCCCCAAGAACATCAAACAGGATGACATCGTATTCATCAAAGGCATTTAGTTCTTTGAGAAGTTTAACGGTTTCTCCGACCACATAGCCACCACAACCAGCACCAGCCGGGGGACCGCCTGCTTCTACGCAATCAACGCCGCCATAGCCTTTATAGATGACATCTTCGGGCCATATATCCTCATAGTGATAGTCTTTTTCCTGCAAGGTATCAATAATAGTAGGAATTAGGAACCCTGTGAGGGTAAATGTGCTGTCGTGTTTGGGATCGCAGCCAATTTGCAGGACTTTTTTACCCCGTTTGGCTAGGGCCACGGAAATATTGCAACTGGTTGTTGATTTGCCAATTCCACCTTTTCCATATACTGCGAGTTTCACGATTTTTTCTCCTGGGGCATACTTTTTCAATCATGGGGGGGCTGAGTAGTTAGGACTAACTCAGCATCCCAAGTTTTTTATCTTTGCTTTTGTTGGGGTGGCGATCGCTATTTCAGGTAGTACGGTTTTTGTCTTACCCCATAACATCGCTGTCCCTCTTGATTGCCATTATTGATGAATTTTCCGCAAATGGAAAGGGGCTATAAATTTATATTTAGTCGGAAAATAAAGCATTTTAGTTTATCAAGGATATATAAATATCTCATGGTCTCTCATAACAGCTCAAGTAAATTTATCAAGTTTTATGATAATTTGTGCCTTTTTTAGAGTAAAAGAGTTACAATACACAAATTAGTAGGGTGCGTAGACCCCTAAATCATCTATCTGGGAGGGGAAACGGATAAATAAGCTGACGCACCGAATAGACCCGTTGTAGGGTGCGTCAGACCCCTGAATCATCTATCTGGGAGGGGAAACGGATAAATAAGCTGACGCACCGAATAGACCCGTTGTAGGGTGCGTCAGACCCCTGAATCATCATCTGGGAGGGGAAACGGATAAATAAGCTGACGCACCGAATAGACCCGTTGTAGGGTGCGTCAGACCCCTAAATCATCTATCTGGGAGGGGACACATAAATAAGCTGACGCACCGAATAGACCCGTTGTAGGGTGCGTCAGACCCCTGAATCATCTATCTGGGAGGGGAAACGGATAAATAAGCTGACGCACCGAATAGACCCGTTGTAGGGTGCGTCAGACCCCTAAATCATCTATCTGGGAGGGGAAACGGATAAATAAGCTGACGCACCGAATAGACCCGTTGTAGGGTGCGTCAGACCCCTAAATCATCTATCTGGGAGGGGAAACGGATAAATAAGCTGACGCACCGAATAGACCCGTTGTAGGGTGCGTCAGACCCCTGAATCATCATCTGGGAGGGGAAACGGATAAATAAGCTGACGCACCGAATAGACCCGTTGTAGGGTGCGTCAGACCCCTAAATCATCTATCTGGGAGGGGACACATAAATAAGCTGACGCACCGAATAGACCCGTTGTAGGGTGCGTCAGACCCCTGAATCATCTATCTGGGAGGGGACACATAAATAAGCTGACGCACCGAATAGACCCGTTGTAGGGTGCGTCAGACCCCTGAATCATCTATCTGGGAGGGGAAACGGATAAATAAGCTGACGCACCGAATAGACCCGTTGTAGGGTGCGTCAGACCCCTAAATCATCTATCTGGGAGGGGAAACGGATAAATAAGCTGACGCACCGAATAGACCCGTTGTAGGGTGCGTCAGACCCCTAAATCATCTATCTGGGAGGGGACACGGATAAATAAGCTGACGCACCGAATAGACCCGTTGTAGGGTGCGTCAGACCCCTAAATCATCTATCTGGGAGGGGAAACGGATAAATAAGCTGACGCACCGAATAGACCCGTTGTAGGGTGCGTCAGACCCCTAAATCATCTATCTGGGAGGGGAAACGGATAAATAAGCTGACGCACCGAATAGACCCGTTGTAGGGTGCGTCAGACCCCTAAATCATCTATCTGGGAGGGGAAACGGATAAATAAGCTGACGCACCATTTTGTAAAAAGTTATTAATTTTTGGCGTTTGCGTGAGACGGCAGAATAACCTGCACCTAGTTAAGGGTATAAAGCACATTGAAGTAGATGCCATGATCCTGAAGATTGTTGTCACGATCGCGAAGTTGTATCAGTGGTAAACCATAATCTAAACGGATATTCAGATTAGGGATAGGTTCCCATAGTAACCCCAGACCACCTCCCACCAAAAATGTCTGAGTGGGTAAACGATTAGGGTTGTTGGGATGATTCCAGACCTTGCCCATATCGAGAAAAGGTGCTAACTGTAAAGTAGGTAAATTCAAGCGATCGCGTTTAAGGGTAATTCTGTCCTCAATAGAGAATCGAAAGCCATTATCCCCGGCGCGGACATTCTGACGGTAGCCACGCAAAGACTGAGCCCCACCGATAACAAACTGTTGAGAAGGAAATAGGGGGTCAGCAGCTAACTGTATATCTCCCTGGATAATCAAAAGGTGATTGTCACGCCATAGCTGTAGCCGTTGTATCTGTCCTAGCCAACTGACAAAATCGCTATTGGGCAAAAATTCGGTATTGGTAGCATTTAATATCCCCAAGCCCAAACTAAACTGCGATCGCAAAGCCCAAACTCCCAGGCGATCGCGTCTTATATAGTCTTGTCCCAACTTGAGAACCACCAGACGGGTCTTACCATCATCATCTGGACCAAAGCCAAAGCGCAACCCCTGATTATCCACCAAAGTTTGACTTTCCTGATAACTCAACCCCGCAGATAAAGCAAACTCTTCCGAGGGAGTCCTCCGCAAAGGCTGACGATAGCTAATTTCGTAAAGCTGAGAGTTTCCCTGAATATTCAGGTCTGCAAACTCTTCGGTAATCACCCGATTGCGATAAGGAGGAATCCGCAGTTGAATCGTACCATTCATGGCATTGATGGGGATAGAGTAGAGAAAATCGAAGATATCCGACTCCCCCTCAGTAATTAGGCGAGTAGTTTTATAGGAAACCAAGAGGAAATCACCCCTTCCCGTGAGGTTCATATGACTAAAATTAACCCCCAAACGTTGACTACCAATACTGGGGGGGGAATAGTTATCTAAGCTAAAACTAAGCTGTATGGGATTAGCTTCTGTGACTCGGACTACTAAAATACTCTGTCCTTCCTCGCCTCCTGGACGCAGACTAGCTTCTACAGACTCAAAGAGGGGATTAACCCGCAATAGTCGCAGTTGATTTTCGAGTTGTAGGGTATTTAGGGGAGTTTGCGCGCCCAAATTCACCCGACTGATAATGTAGTTGGGATTAAGGCGGCGGGTTCCTTCGACCTCGATTTTTTCTAAACTTCCCTCTATCACGAGAATTTGCACGACACCATCTGTGATAGTCTGTTGGGGAACTACAGCCCGGGAAGTCATATAACCCCGTCTGAGATAGATTTCTGTAATCTGATCGGCTATATTTTGCAGTTGGTTGAGGGTGATGGTCTGGTTTGATACGGTAGAGGCGATCGCATTAATTTCCTCAGTTGATAGAATACTACTGCCAATTATTTGAATTTGACTAATCGCTACGGGAGTATCATCACCGGGAATTGACGGGGAAGGTGGGGGTGGTGTTTCTATTTCTGGTTCGCCGTTGGGTGGTCTTTGGGGAGGTCGGGGGAGAGGTTGCAAAAAGCGATCGCGGTTAGGGTCACTTTGGGGGGTAGGGGGAAACTTTGGGAAAGTCCTAAACAGTCTGCGGAATCACAATTAGGGGAAAATAAAGCCTGGGCTGGAACAAGGGGGTAAAATAGAATCAACCACAGGGTAGTCATTTGACAACCTATCAATGAAATATGTAAACTCATAGGGATTATGGAGGGCTTCAAGTTTAGCCCCAGCTAGTGGCACTACCAGCAGGTTAATTTCTCGCTGACTTGATTTACAGGCGGGTTTATGGGGATACTTTAAGTAATAACGAAGTTAATTGCGGAACTCCTCCCTACCCGGAACAAAGGGTTGTTCATACAAGCGCACCCGATTACTACCTACTTGCTCGAGATTTTCCGATCTCAATAATTCTAGCCAAGCCTGCTGGATTTGAATATCCCTTTGATGATCTGAAAGTAATTCGGAAAAGGCGGCGACCATATCGTACCACAGGGTCTTTTCTTTGTAGAATTCTAGGCGATCGCTTCCATTGAGTCCTTCCAATTTCTGAATCTGATCTGAGTCTAAGTCGATCCTTTTGATCCAACCATCCACGATTTGGTTCACCGATTGATTAACCGGATCACATAAAATTGTCAGGTACCAGTGATAATATTGATTCACTTCCAAACCCGGAAAGCCGTCGAGAGCCCCCAAATCTATGCCCACAATGCCAGGATTTTCCATATCCAGTTGAAATTGGGTGCTATAAATCACTATTTCTTCTGTTTCGGGAGACTCTGAATCTGGTAACTTAGTCACAAGTAACTCAATGGGGGTATCCCCACTAACTACCGGGAGATAAAAAAACAATTGGGGTTTCTCATGGGCGGTTAAACCCATGGTGGAAACGGGAATTAGACTGATGAGGCTTGCATAGTCAGCACATTGTGTCCCTCTGGTTCCTCCTCCTTCCCGTCTTCCGGGAACCCCCCGCTGGGGTGGGTCGAAGGCTATTAACCATGGAGATGGTTGATTTTGAATGATCACATCTCTGTTTGATGGGTAGGCTATAGCGGGTCGGACTAGGCTACCCCAGACAATGGTTTGGGTACACAGCGCACCCAACACAGTTGTCCATAAAATCACAGGGGTTGTCTTAACCATAGGATTCAACTCAAAAACTCGTTAACATACAGGTTATCAAGATAGCTAAATTGTATCCAATGTTTCCGTAATTGACTGTGAAAAATTGTTGTATTTGGAAAGTGGGAGTGTCAAAGTTAGCATGAATATCAATTTAACGAATGTTGGAACAACTAGCAATTATCGGCACAGAACTATCAGACCCATGGGGGTTTCCTCACTCTATGGTATCACTTTTGTGGGTAAAAGTTGTTTTGCGATCGATTCTTTGAGGGGGTTTTTGCTGAGGATAGACCCGGAAACTGATAATGCTACGGTGGTGAATCCTGATCAGACTTCTGAGTTTGCTGATGTGACGGGTTTGGCGGTTTGGTCCGAGGATTTATGGTTCACTCGCTATGATACGGTTTATGTTTGTCGAGGGGCTTTTGTCGGTGATAGTATCTCTCATATTAACCCAGAACCTTTGGTAACTCTCCCCTATAATCTTGATGGGATTGCGGTCTGGAACTCTACCCTTTATATTAGTTCTAAACAGGGGGGATGCATCTTTGTTTATAGTCTCACTAGCGGTCGGGAAATTACCCGGTTTTATTCTCCCGGAATTGGGGTCGAAAATTTGACGGTGCGAGATGAGGAATTGTGGGTATGTGATCGCCTTGAACAAACCGTTTATTGTCTCGAACGTGGTACCGGAGAAACTAAGTTTAATGTGTTAACTCCCTTTGAAAATCCCACCGGATTAGGGTTCTATACTCACCCAGAAACCGGGGAAGAAGTGCTATATGTCGCCTATGCGGGAGATGAATTATTTATCCGAGATGACCCGAACTCCTATGAACAATATCAACTAGCTAAACGCGATCGCACTTTTCTTCATCCCCTCTATTTTCACTACAATGAGTCCCAAAGATATGCTACATCTAACGGATATCTGATTGAGATGTCTTATGTAGAGGAAATCGAACCTTTAGAAGAGATTTACTTAGAAGATGTAGAATGGCGTATCGCCCTCCCCTCGGAAACTGACCGCCAAAAAGTCCGGGAAATTTCCTATATTGGTATACCCTTTACGGAGGAAATTGAAGCCGGAGAAAGGGTGGCAGTTTTTAAGTTTAAACCCCTCAACTCCACAGAAAGACAAATTTTTGGCTGGAAAGCATTATTAGAAGTTCGAGGAATTAAATATCAAATTCATCCCTTAGACGTGGAAAAAATCCCGCCATTAACTCAGGAATTTAAGGATAAATATCTAGTAGATAATGATAACCTCGCCATGGAATCATCCGTAGTCCGACAAGCGGCTGAGGAAGCCGTGGGGACAGAAACTAATATTCTGCGTAAATTATTGAATGTTCGGAATTATGTTTACGATCGCCTTGACTACAGCCTTACCGCTAAAATTGAAACCCCAGACGTGGTACTAGACCGGGGGATAGGGTCCTGCGGTGAGTATGTGGGGGTATTGCTGGCTTTGGGACGGCTAAATGAAATACCCTGTCGGACGGTGGGACGCTACAAATGTCCGGCTTTTGCTGATCGCCGGGGCGTTCCCCTAGAACCAGAGTATAATCATGTTTGGCTGGAGTTCTATATTCCTGGCTTTGGCTGGGTTCCTATGGAGTCTAACCCTGATGATACTGGTGGTAGTGGACCTTATCCTTTACGGTTTTTTATGGGCTTGGCTTGGTATCATATAGAAATAGGTAAGGGGCTGAAGTTTCAACGCCTGACTAACCAGGGGCTTCCTGTCGATAAGGAAAAAGTCTCTCTGGGGAATTTGGCGATTAACCATGTTCGGTTTACGATTTTGAATGAACTGCCAGCCATTTAGGGGAAGATACAGCACTCATGGAGTTTACTACGGTTAATATTCTGTTTCTCATGGCGATCGCTCTGTTGCTTCTGGTAACGAGTGGTGTCGCCTATTTGACTTTTGCTGATTGGCGCGATCGCCGCCGCCGAGAAAAGGAACGTCGCGGTCAATAACCCCATTTTTCTTGACCCTCCCCGGACTCCCCCCACAACTCTTTTAACTCCTCTGAGGGGTGGAAAGACTTAAAACTCCATCAGCATAAAAAAGTTATTTTGTCAAGGGGTGGCAAGTTCGAGCAGTGGACAAAGGCGAAAAACTCGTGATTCGTGAGATTAAAAACTTGACCAGAGAATATTTTTAACTGCCATAAAATAGGGGTTACAG
The DNA here is from genome assembly GCA_016745315.1 of Arthrospira sp. PCC 9108. Lineage (GTDB taxonomy): Bacteria > Cyanobacteriota > Cyanobacteriia > Cyanobacteriales > Microcoleaceae > Limnospira > Limnospira platensis. Next base: position 4,894,161 of record CP066886.1, on the reverse strand, counting down.
CCAACTTTTTTGCGTGTAGACATAGTAAAGCCTTGGGTGCGATTTAGATGATGATAGCAGAACCCCTATAATCTCGTCAAGTGTTTACGAGAAATTATCAATAAAAATGTATTAATTCTTAACATACTTGGGAAAATTAAAACCATTTCCACGGAATGATTAGTAAAACTTAACTATTTTCCGTAATGTAAGGGGGGTGATAGTGGAGGTTTTTAAAAACGGAAATCTTACTAATAAAAACGCCCTAATTTAGCAGTAGGTAAGGAATGAAATAACCATTAAATCCCACGACGGCGCAATACCTCTGTGTTGACATAACTACTAGGAAAAGGAGACATTCAAAAAGCCACAGTCCCGGCGATATCTAATGGTTCACCAAAACGCCGGAAAGGAATTTCTGCGGTCATTTTATCGCCGACTTGCTCAGGGATTTTTTGAGTCATTTCGGTATAGCCGTCCTTGCAGTAATCATGGCTTACCTGTCGCTGGTCTCTCCCCCCCAGGGATTCTGATTTAGGGTGAGGGTAATGTTTAGCGAGATTTCCCGGATGTAACAGCCAGGACCTGAACCGCATCTAAAGATAGTCGATGTGTTCAACTAGGTTTAAATGGTGCGATCGCTCTTTATTACCCACTCAAAAATCTGTAGGTGTAGGTGGGGGGGTGGGAATGGCAGCTTAGGGATTATCCCCTCGTCCGAAACTCGATCACATCTTCTCTAATAGTCACATCATACTGACCAAAAAAGTCCTGCCCTAACAATCCTACTTCTAAAGCAGGTGCGATCGCCACTGTCAAATTACTAGCCATTGCGCCGCCAACTTCAATAGAGATAATTTCACCCAGGTCAAATTCAACATTTTGCTCGCTGGGGGTATTCGCCAAACCTCGCCCCGTCCGAACCACACCCAATACCTCCGCCATCAGCGGCGTGATCACAGTTCCACTAGCCCCCGTATCAATCATCATTGGAAACGGTTGGCTATCATTAAAAGTAGCCAATACGACTGGGATGCCTTGGTGTCGCCGAATAATGGGTGCTTGGTAAACTCCGGCGGCTGCACTGGGAAGGACAGCAGTACCACCGGGGGGGTCACAACTTCGGGAAAATTACAAATTTGATTCAGATTAATCAACCGACCTGATCTTGTCCGAGCAAAACAGCCTGGTTGTTCTTGTGCTGTAGCCAACCCTTGGGGATAGAATGCGGCACTTACCACCAGTAAACCTACTGTAATAGGTATAGTCGGCACTAAACTAGGAAAATGGGATTTACCATTGATACTGTGGTTATTCATAATTCGACTTTCCTTGGAAATGAGCTTTAGTTATATCTCGTTTCTATAGGGTTTGATTGTCGCCTTTTATGGGGGTCTAAGATTAATCTCGATGGTACTTTGACATTCCCAGACCCATTTTGACCCGTCTACCACCATTATAGCTTTATGTTTGGGGACAAAGTTGATGTTTTCGTCAATTTTACAAAAATGTTCAGCCAAATTGCCGCCGGTGGTTGACAACTGCCAAGAACTAATGGTATCGTTTAATTTAAAAATTTCATAATTAAATTTTATTTAATTTTCAAATAACCGCAAATATTTCAATTATATCAAAGAATAGCACGGGTGAACCCCTAATGCAACCCACCCCCTCAAAAAATTTTTTGTAATATTTCTTAACTTTTGTAACAAAAATTTACATAATCGGGGCGGAATCAGGTTGTGTGGGGTAGCCGGGGGAAGGTTCAGTGAGTGGCCTAGGTAGAATGGTTGCTGGGACTGTTATGGGAAAGATGTAAAGTTTTGTAAAATATTGGGGATCACCCGGAAAAAATGTAACAATGAATACAGAATAACCAAGTAGACTTTAAAAATTACCCTTTCGGAGAAACAGATATGAAACTAGCCTATCGCGGCGTTAACTATAACCATGAATTTCAACCAATGGATGTGGTAGAATCAGAGGTTTGTGGAAAATATAGGGGCCAAGATTGCCATTTCCATTACCCTCGCCATATTCCTGTCCCCCAACCCCACGGAAACCTGAAATATAGGGCTGTTTCCTACTCTGTGGGTGAACCTAGAGACCAAAACACTATGATGGTGGCTGTAGCGACAAGTGATGCTAAACCTGAGCCACCCCCGGCGACGAGTGGGGATACCTGTGCGATCGCTCCTGAAGAATTAGCTAAAGTACATTCGGCTAATTTGTGCCGTCTTCTGGAACGGAGACAGAAAGCAGCCCGGGAACGAGGCGACCAAAGATTGTTGAGTTTGTTAGAGGCAGAAGCTCAACACATAGCCTGCTAGATTTTACAGCATATTTGACGGAAAATCAATGTCTGGGGTGGTGTAGACAGCAATTCTCATTTTGACCCGCATCCTGTCCAAAATGCCCGATGATGCCCAATCTTGAACGAAAGAATGGGGCTTTCAAGGATCGCTCTTGAGATGATTCTCAATAAGCTGGGGCAAAATTTCCATAATGAGAATTGCTGGTGGTGTAGAAGTGTCTCTTGTATAAAATCCGGTAATTTCCGGCTCCTGCCGGAAATTACTCCTCAAAGGAGATGATCGATGCAGGTCCAGGATTAGACCTACGTTAAGGGGGTGATGACACCCACAGGTGAACGCCAGCCTGTGGCTCTGTCGTCTATCTTTAAGGAACGAGATGAGTGGATTGGCAATATCGAGTGAGCTAGACGTAAAAAGCCCCTTTAACATGACCGAGGCCAACATTACCCCATCTGGGAGATAGCTTAAATGCCAAATTACCAAAATTACGTTTTTGTGGTTGACACATTGGGGCAACCGTTAAGTCCCACTCATCCGGCCAGAGCCAGAAAGCTTTTGAAGCAGGGTGTGGCCGCAGTCTTTAGGACTTATCCATTTACAATTATAGCATTAGTCAGGGTGGTTAGGACATAGCTGGGAGAACGGAATCCATGGCATCATCGAGAGAATCAAACTGCTCACGTGCAATGGCGAATGCGGGCTTTCAACCACGACCAACATTTCTCTATCTTGTTGAGGTCTGGCGAATAAGGTGGTAGATAGAGCAAACGGCATTGAGCCGCCTCCACTAGCTCAGGAATCCGTCCCCCTTTATGAAACGTTGCATTGTCTAGCACTAGAGTCTGACCTGGCTTCAGTGTTGGAATTGAGATGAACTCCAACCACAACTCAAACACTGTCCGATTACAACAACCCTCAAAGCGATCGGGGGCTAAGAGTTGTTGATAACACCATGCGGCCATATAGCTCACCCTGCCCTGCCTCTTCCCGGATTTGAGGACAACGAAGCGTTGTCCTTGCTCACAGTAACCATAAGGATAATCCGAGTCTTGACTATTCATGCCAGCTTCATCGAGGTAAACCAACCCTTCCGGCTCCATATGTTCAATCTGAGCAATAAACGCCTCTCGCTGTTGCTCATCACCTTCTTGGTAGCCGTAAGTTTTTTTTCTGGTGAAGCCAATTTTCTTCAAGGCTCTGGATATGGTGCGAGGAGAGATGTCGTCATCCCAAAGTTGAGCCATTTGAGCGGAGGTTTTGTCGCCATGCTCTTGGGCAAAAGCCTGGAATTTGTGCCAGTCGGTAATTTGGTGGCTATGACCAGGTCGGTGATTAGGTTTAGGGAGGAAGTCTCCGGTCTGTGCTTTTCTTTGCAGCCAGAGATTGATAGTGTTCCGGCTGACATGGAAAACTTGACTGGCTTCTGTTTTGGGCATACCGTCTAGTTCAATTGCATCAATAACTTTTTGTCTGAGGTCGTAACTATAGGGGGCTGGCATTTTTGGTCTTCTTAGTCATCTCGTCCTCTCCATTATACGTCCTAACTATCCTGTCTGGTGCTATATTTGTTCGGTGTACTATGGGAGTTGTATATCACAAAACAAATAATTGTCAAGATTTATGCCACAATTGTTATGACCCTGTGTGATCCAATACTAGCAAGGACGGATACTGATAGTTATGTGGACTTAACCCTAGTTACTATTGAGGCATTGACAGATTTTTGGTAGTAGGGGTCGAGAGAGATGTCGCCATCTCCCCCTCCCATACAAAACCGTACTTGAGACTTTCACCTCATACGGCTCCTAATCTGACTGCTCCATTGTTAAGGATACAGCGTTGGCGTTGTCGAGTGCCGTCTTATCATCGCGGGTGTGGCGATGTAATAACTGAAGATTCTTGTATTCATCCTTTCCGCCTAGGCTTCGAGGTACAATGTGGTCTACTTCAACTAAATCCGATGGCGCGAAATACTGTCCACACCAGGTACACCTACCTTTTTGCTTTTTGAGTAGTTTTGCTACCCTATTTGGCGTTTCAATTGCCTGTCCTCGTCTGGTTGCCCAGTAAGTCCAATTTCCGTCGTATGGTGTTGCGTCAGGGCGTATCAGGGTGTGTCTGACAATCGGAGTCCAATTATGTTTCCATAGTTGGCATCCATCTTTAGTCTGGAACAACCAAGATTCATGTCTTTCTTTCCCATTGCTAAGTTTAATCGTTCCATGTCTGAAATAGTTTCTTAGCTTTTCGTGGTTTGCCTTTCCGCATCTTGATACTGTCCATGCCCGTAACATTTGCCAGATTAGATAATCTAGCTTAACAAAGGTCTCTGTTGAGACAACCCCTGAATAGTAGTTTGACCATCCCTTTATTATTGGGTTTAGTTTGCTTATCAGGGCTGATTGGGGTGCTGTTTTATGTTGTTTTATTACACCCTTAATCACTTCAGTATGGGCTTTAACTGCTTTATTGCTGGGTTTAATGTGAGTTTTGTGACCGATTAATCGGCTTGCTGCTCCACCAGTTTTTCCAGATTTATATTTTCCTACCGGATATTGCCTAAAGTTGAATCCTAGAAAATCAAACCCGGGTTCTTCAGTCTTGCCGTTATACTCAATGGGATTGGTGCGAAACGTTTAGGAGTGAAATAGGGCTGCAATGCCCGAAATAACCTCTTAGTAGGACTTTCACCCCTTGGTGAAATATAGGGAGACGCACTCTCATTCTTATCCCTAGACCATCCCATAACTGTTTATATGTCCCGACGCTTGGAGAAATCTAAGCAAGGCAGGGAACTCAGGGTCAAGACAGAACGTTAGAACGGAGGAAGTTGTGAGCCTCCTATTATAGCGCGAAGTTGAGAGTAACGGCGGTAGCCACCCCCAGTTTGAGGAATCATAACCCGTCAGATTGAAGCGGGGAACGGAAGGCGTGAAGTAGAACCTACTACCATATGCGACCACTGCCAACCATCCATGACTAAGGAAATCTGAATGTTCCGACTTGAACCACCGTAATGAGTAAGTAGCGAAATAGGTTGACACGCTGCGCTCAAAAGAGTAAGGGGAAAAGTAGGAGTCTCAACTCACTACCTACACAGACCTTTAAAGTGTACCCCGGTGGATAGGACAAGTCTAAAGATGGAATGCCCGTATAAACGGAACGTTTAAACCCCTTTTAGGCTCTCAAGTGGCAGGATGTACCTGCACAGTAGTGAAAAGTGTAAGCGTATACCTTTAAGGGGAAAGGATGTGACTGAAAGCCAATGCCTAACTGTAATGGTTAGGATATGCCCACTAGTCACGGTGTGGATATAGAAACCGCGACAAGTAAGAGTTTGATGACGAAAGCGAGTTTAAAGACTACGTGTTGTATTTAGCTCCCAAAGTTGAGGTTACAAAGCGGGGGGTTGTAGCCCTGTTCCTACTGACAATAGGGTATCTACATCAGGAGCCGTGTGCTGGGAAACTCGCAAGCACGGTTTGGAATTGGAGTTGGGGAAGGTGACTTCTCTTTCGACCATAACAGTGTGTGGCAAATTCGGGTCTTTAGTAGGGGTCGAGAGTGAAGTCGCCTTCACCCCCTCCCATACAAAACCGTGCTTGAGACTTTCACCTCACACGGCTCCTAGTCTGATTGTTCCATTGTTAAGGATACAGCTTTGGCGTTATCGAGTGCCGTTTTATCATCGCGGGTGTGGCGGTGTAATAGTTGTAAGTTTTTGAATTCATCCTTTCCGCCGTGGCTTCGAGGTACAATGTGGTCTACTTAAACTAAATCCGATGGTGCGAAATACTGTCCACACCAGGTACACCTACCTTTTTGCTTTTTGAGTAGTTTTGCTACTCTATTTGGCGTGTCGATTGCTTGTCCTTTCCTGGTTGCCCAATAAGTCCAATTTCCGTCGTATGGTGTTGCGTTAGGGCGTATTAGGGTATGTCTGACAATCGGAGTGTAACTATGTTTCCATAGTTGTAATCCATCTTTGGTTTGGAATAACCAAGATTCATGCCTTTCTTTCCCATTGCTAAGTCTGACCGTTCCATATCTGAAATAGTTTCTTAGCTTTTTGTAATTTGCCTTTCTGCATCTTGAAACTGTCCATGCCCGTAACATTAGCCAAACTATGTAATCTAGTTTAACGAAGGTCTCTGATGAGACTACTGCTGAGTAGTAGTTTGACCATCCCCTTATTATTGGGTTTAGTCTACTTATCAGGGCTGACTCGGGTGTTGTTTTATGTTGTTCAATTACACCTTTAATCACTTCTGTATGGGCTTTGACTGCTTTATTGCTGGGTTTGATGTAAGTTTTGAACCCTAATGGTTTCCCATGTGGATTTTTCCCAGTTTTATATTTTCCTACAGGATATTGCCTGATATTGAAACCTAAGAAATCAAATCCGGGTTCCTCTGCTTTGCCGTTATACTCAATGGGTTTGAGTGTATGGCAGATTCGAGTCTTTTCAGGTTTAATCTCTAATCCAACAGGTTTTAACCATTCGGAAATAGCAGTTTTGCACTGTTCAATGATTCCTAAGTCTTTGGATATGACTACAAAATCATCGGCGTATCGTATTACCGTGGCAAATGGTTTGTTGTTGGTATTATTGGGATACATTTTTTCTATTAACCTAACCATCCCCAACAGTGCGATGTTGGCGAGTATTGGACTTATTACTCCTCCTTGGGGTGTTCCTGTTTCTGTATCCTCGAATACGCCGTTATCTAGCACACCCGCTTTGAGCCATTGTCGCAGGTCTCTTTTCAGGTTGCTTGGGCAATTAATTTTGGACAGTAGGTAATCATGGTTTATTCGGTCAAAACATTTTGCTATGTGTTAGGGGTCGAGAATGGAGTCACCACCATCCCCTCCCATTCAGAACCATACGTGAAAGTTTCCCTTCATACGGCTCCTGGTGTGGATACCCTGTTTTGTCAAAGGAGCAGAATCAACAGACCTGCTTTTTACTTCGATGTTCAGAGCTATATGCAGCACGTAGTCTTTAAACTCGTCCTCGCCATTATACTCTTACTGACCGCAGTATCTATATCCACACCGTGACAATTGGGCATATCCCCACCATGACAATTGGGCTTTAGCTTCTGGTCACATCCTTAGCCCTCTAAGCATGCGCTTACATTTTTCACTACTGCCTTGTGAATTGCATTACTCACTTGTTTATGGGCAGAGCATTAGAGGGGTTAATTAGGGGTCGAGATAAACCTCACGGTCTACCCCTCCCATTCAGCAGCAGAACCGTACATGAGACTTTCACCTCATACGGCTCCTAGTTTGACCGTCTCTTTGTTAAGAGTACAGCAACATCTCTTTCATCAAGAGCTGTTTTATCATCGTGACAATGGCGATGTAATAATTGAAGATTCTTGTATTCATCCTTTCCGCCTTGGCTTCTAGGTACAATGTGGTCTACTTCAATTAAATCTGATGGGGTAAAGAATTGCCCGCACCAGGTACATCTACCTTTTGGTTTTTTGAGTAGTTTTGCAACTCTATTTGGCGTATCGATTGCTTGTCCTTTCCTGGTTGCCCAGTAGGTCCAATTTCCGTCATAAAGTGTTGCGTCAGGGCGTATTAAGGTATGTCTGACAATTGGAGTCCAGTTGTGTTTGTATAGATGTAACCCATCTTTGGTTTGGAACGACCAAGTTTCATGTCTTTCTTTCCCATTGCTAAGTTTAACTGTTCCATTTCTGAAGTAATTCCTTAGCTTTTCTTGGCTTACCTTTCCGCATCTTGATACTGTCCATGCCCTTAACATTTGCCATATTGTCTTATCTAGCTTATTGAAGGTCTCTGTTGAGACTACCACTGAGTAATAGTTTGCCCATCCTCTTATAATTGGGTTTAGTTTACTTATCAGGGCTGATTGAGGTGCTGTTTTATATTGTTTGATTACACCTTTTATCACTTCTGTGTGGGCAACAACTGCTTTTTGGCTGGGTTTTATGTGGGTTTTATGTCCGATTAATCGACTCTTATATCCCCCTGTTTTTCCAGACTTGTATTTTCCTACTGGGTATTGCCTGATATTGAATCCGAGAAAATCAAACCCAGGTTCTTCTGTTTTGCCATTATACTCAATAGGTTTGAGTGTGTGACCAATTCGAGTCTTTTCGGGTTTAATCTCTAATCCTACAGGGTTTAACCATTCGGTGATAGCAATTTTGCACTGTTCAATGATTCCTAGGTCTTTGGATATGACTACAAAATCATCGGCGTATCGTATTACCGTGGCAAAAGGTTTGTAGTTGGTATTCTTAGGATACATTTTTTCTATTAACCTAACCATCCCCAACAGTGCGATGTTGGCGAGTATTGGACTTATTGCCCCTCCCTGGGGTGTCCCTGCTTCTGTATCCTCAAATACACCGTTATCTAGCACGCCTGCTTTGAGCCATTGTTTCAGGTCTCTTTTTAGGCAGCTTGGACAATGAATTTTGGACAGTAGATAATCATGGTTCACGGTAAGAGCATTTCGCTATATCTGCATCAAGTACATAGTATTGTCCTTGATTTATGGCAGTGTAAATTCTACCAATTGCGTCCTGGGCTGACCGTCCGGGACGGAACCCATAGCTAGTGCCTTCAAATCTTGACTCCCATTCGGGCTCAAGTGCCGACTTAACCAAGGCTTGCCTGGCTCTATCTTGGATTGTGGGAATTCCTATTCCAGCTTTTTTCATCCCTACCAGGTTTTGGAATCCACACCCTTCGCAGTGGTTTTGCTTTGAGGTTTCCTTTGATTTTCTCGGTCATTTCTAGCCTTTGTTTAGGGGATATTGCTATCACACCATCTACTCCAACCGTCTTTTTGCCTTGACCCGCTTGGGGGGGCGGGTTTATTAAGCTGACTGTTGGGAAGCATGGCTGACCGTGGAACCCGCCCCTACAGTCGCACTGCTAAGAGTCTGGCATAATATGATTTCACCAATAGACGTTGCCACCTTCTTACCTTTGCGTCCTGTCCCGATTTAGCTGCTTGAAATATACTCTTTTGGAGCTTGAAAACTTTCCGTTGAACCTTAGTCCACGGGATGGTCTTCCATGCGTTGTTCGTAGTCTTGATTGGTTTTGATTTCCCAAATCCTTTCTTTAAACTCGCTATCGCCATTTGTACACCTACTTGACTCTATTTCTTTACAATCAAACCGTGACCCGTTAGCATATCCCTACCATTACAGTCGGGCATTGGCTTCTGGTCACATCTCACCCCCTAATGGGCTTGCGCTTACACTTTCACTACTGACTCTCTCTACCAGATTGTCAGAGCCCAAGAGGGGTTAAAACGTTCCGTTTATATGGGCATTCCATCTTTAGATTTGTCCTTTCCACCGGGGTACTTTTAAAGGTCTGTGTAGTTATGACATTGAAGTTCCTACTTTTCCCCTTGCTCTTTTGAGCGCAGCGTATCAACCTGTTTCGCTGCCCAATCATTACGATGGTTCAAGCCGGACATTCGGTTTCCCTAATCATGGATGGTTGGCAGTGGTCTCGATTCTGGTGTTGGGTTACACCTTGGAGCCTTCCGTTCCCCGCTTCAATCCTGGGGTTGTGATTCCCAAAACTGGGGGTGGCTATCGCCGTTACCCTGACTCTCTAACTTCTACTTATCTATTTGTAGAATTTGTATAAGTAATTTGTATGAGTTAGTTGGTTTTGACCTTGGGTTCCCTGCCTTGATTTGTATCGTGGGATACTAATCGTTGGGACATATAAACAGTTATGAGGATGGTCAGGAGAGATCTCCTTATATTCAACCAAGGGGTTTAAGTCCCCACCAGGCGGTTATTTCAGGTATTTCAACCTTATTTTATGCCTGAACGTCTCGCACCAACGTTCCGTTTATACGGGCATTCCATCTTTAGATTTGTCCTTTCCACCGGGGTACTTTAAAGGTCTGTGTAGGTAGTATGACGGAAACACCTACTCTTCCCCTTGCTCTTTTGAACGCAGCGTATCAACCTATTTCGCTGCTCGTGCTTTACGATGGTTCAAGTCGGACATTCGGTCTTCCTAATCATAGATGGTTGGCAGTGGTCGCGTCTTGGTAGTAGGTTCTACCTCACGCCTTCCGTTCCCCGCTTCTATCCTGGAGTTATGATTTCCAAAACTGGGGGTGGCTATCGCCGTTACTCTCTACTCCCTGATTTCTCAGTTCGTTTATGACCTTGAGTTCCCTGCCTTGCTTAGTTACCTAAGCGTCGGGACATATAATCAGTTATGAGGATGCTCAGGAGAGGTCTCCTTATATCCAGATTCGGAGCTGGAATCCTCACCGGGCAGTTATTTCGGGCATTTCAGCCCTATTTCATACCCGAACGTCTCGCACCTGCATCCAGTACATAATATTCACCCTTGTTGATACTTAGGTAAATTCGTGCTATTGCGTCGTGGGCTGACCGTCCGGGACGGAACCCATAGCTTGTGCCTTCAAATCTCGATTCCCATTCAGGTTCGAGAGCCGATTTAACCAAGGCTTGCCTCGCTCTATCTTGGATTGTAGGAATGCCTATTCCAGCTTTTTTCATCCCTTCCAGGTTTTGGTATCCATACTCTCCTAAGTGCTTTTGCTTTAAGGCTTCCCTTAATATTCTCAACAAGTTCCAACCTTTGTCTTGGGGAGATTACTCTCATTCCATCGATTCCAGCCGTTTTCTTGCCTTGACCCGCTTGGGGGGCGGGTTTATTAAGCTGACTGTTGGGAAGCATGGCTGACCGTGGAACCCGCCCCTACAGCCGCACTGCTAAGAGTCTGGCATAATATGATTTCACCAGTAGACGTTGCCACCTTCTTGCCTTTGCGTCCTGTCCCGATTTAGCTGCTTGAAATATCCTCTTTTGGAGCTTGAAAACTTTTCTCTGGACTTTCGCCCATGGAATATGTTTCCATACAAACGCACGTCTTGATTGGTCTTGATTTCTCAAATCCTTTCTTTAAACTCGCTTTCGTCATAGTAACTCCTACTAGACTCTATTCTTTACAATCAAACCGTGACCCGTCTGCATATCCTTATCATTACAATAAGGCGTTGGCTTTTGGTCACATCTCACCCCCTCAAAGGCATTCGCTTACATTTGTCACTTCTAACTATCTCGACCAGATTGTTAGAGCCTTAGAGGGATTACAACGTTCCGTTTATATGGGCATTCCATCTTTAGATTTGTCCTATCCACCGGGGTACTTTTAAAGGTCTGTGTAGGTGCAACATGAAATACCCTACTTTTTCCCTTGTTCTTTTGAACGCAGCGTATCAACCTGTTTCGCTGCTTAATAATGACGATGGTTCAAGCCGGACATTCGGTTTCCCTAATCATGGATGGTTGGCAGTGGTCGCATCTGGTAGTAGGTTATACTTCACGCCTTCCGTTCCCCGCTTCAATCCTGGGGTTATGATTCCCAAAACTGGGGGTGGCTATCGCCGTTACCCTCATCTCCATTCCATTCATTCCTGTTCGGTTTCCCGATTTCTTTCCAGTTCGGTTTTCCGTCCCTTCAATTATTAAGAAATGTTAATAATTATTACGGAGTGTGTTGACCTTGGGTTCCCTGCCTTATCTGTATATTTCTATACAAATGTTGGGACATATAAACAGTTATGGGGATGGTCAGGAGTGCGCTCCTTATATTCAACCGAGGGGTTGAAGTCCCCATCAGGCGGTTATTTCGGGTATTGCCACCCTATTTCATGCCTGAACGTCTCGCACTCAGGTTTTAATTCTAATCCTACAGGTTTTAGCCATTCAGAAATTGCAGTTTTGCACTGTTCAATGATTCCTAGGTCTTTTGAGATAACCACAAAATCATCAGCGTATCTTATAAGGTTTACCTGAGTGGCTGTTCCATTATTTGGATACATTTCTTTAATTAGCCTTTCCATACCATCCAGTGCGATGTTAGCTAGGAGTGGACTTATTACCCCTCCTTGGGGTGTCCCTGTTTCTGTATCATCAAATACGCCGTTATCTAGCACACCAGATTTGAGCCATTGTTTCAGGTCTCTCTTTAGGCTCCTTGGACAATGAATTTTGGAGAGTAGGTAATCATGGTTTATTCGGTCAAAGCATTTCGCTATATCTGCATCCAGTATGTAATAACCTCCTTTGTTTATACTTTGAAAGATTCTGGATATTGCATCATGAGCTGACCTTCCAGGTCTGAATCCATAGCTAGTGCCTTCAAATCTCGATTCCCATTCCGGTTCGAGTGCCGACTTAACCAACGCTTGCCTTGCTCTGTCTTGGATTGTGGGTATTCCTATTCCAGCTTTTTTCATCCCTTCCGGGTTTTGGAATCCACACCCGTCGCAGTGGTTTTGCTTTGAGGTTTCTTTTAATGCTCTCAACAAGTTCAAACCTTTGTCTTGGAGAGATTGCTCTCATTCCATCGATTCCGGCTGTTTTCTTGCCTTGATTATCTTGAGTCACTCGTCGCACTGCTAAGAGTCTGGCATAATATGATTTCACCAGTAGACGTTGCCACCTTCTTGCCTTTGCCTCCTGTCCCGATTTAGCTGCTTGAAATATCCTCTTTTGGAGCTTGAAAACTTTCCTCTGGACTTTCGCCCATGGGATTTGTTTCCATACAAACGCACGTCTTGATTGGTTTTGATTTCTCAAATCCTTTCTTTAAACTCGCTTTCGTCATAGTAACTCCTACTAGACTCTATTCTTTACAATCAAACCGTGACCCGTTAGGTTATGGTCGAAAGGGAAGTCACCTTCCCCAACTCCAATTCCAAACCGTACTTGAGACTTTCACCTCATACGGCTCCTGATGTAGATACCCCTTTTGACATCGGGAACAGGGCAACAACTCCCTGCTTTGTGACTTCAACTTTTGGAGCTAAATACAACATCGTAGTCTTTAAACTCGCTTTCGTCGTAAACACTCTTAATTGTCGCAGTCTCTATATCCACACCGTGACTAGTGGGCATATCCTAACCATTACAGTTAGGCATTAGCTTTCAGTCACATCCTTTCCCCTTAAAGGTATACGCTTACACTTTTCACTACTCCGCAGATACCTCCTGCTGAGAACCTATGAGGGGTTTAAACGTTCCGTTTATACGGGCATTCCATCTTTAGACTTGTCCTATCCACCGGGGTAATTTTAAAGGTCTGTGTAGGTATTGATATGATTATCCTACTTTTCCCCTTGCCCTTTTGAACGCAGCGTATCAACCTCTTTCGCTGCTTAATAATTACGATGGTTCAAGCCGGAACATTCAGATTTCCTTAGTCATGGATGGTTGGCAGTGGTCGGATTATTGGGAATAGGTTTCCCTCACGCCTTCCGTTCCCCGCTTCAATCTGACGGGGTGTGATTCCTGAAACTGGGGGTGGCTATCGCCGTTACTCTTTCCCACAATCGCCCAAGTGGTTTTAATCCTCCGTGTTATATAGTTGAGTATTGCGATTTTCTTTGTGGAATTAACCTTGAGTTCCCTGCCTTGCTTTCGCTTTGGGACATATAAACAGTTATAGGGATGGTCAGGAGTGCGCTCCTTATATTCAACCAAGGGGTTGAAATCCCCACCAGGCATTTATTTTCGGGCATTGCAGCCCTATTTGATGCCTGAACGTCTCGCACAACTCAGTTACACTATAGGTATTATCCTAAAAATAATAATATAACCCCATGGCACAACAACTAAAGCGCTGGGAGTCCCCGCGTCGCCAAGGGCGCAACCACAAAGGTAAAGGTGGTGCGGCTAGAATGCGACAGCTAAAAAAACAACAGCAACAGTTGCGTAAACAACTCCAAACCAACCAACCCAAAGACCAACACCAACACCAAAACCCAAAATCACCAATTCAGGGGAAGGATCATTTATCCTTCCCTCTTTTTATTTTAGGGTTTCAGTTGAATATTGGGGCAAATAGTATCAGCCATGCGACTCGCTGACGGCTGATCTTCCCACTGACTCAGTAACTCCTGAAGTTCTCCCTTCAAGCCTTCTAGGGCGATAATTTGTTGATTAATATCCGCTACCTTAGCTTGTAAACGCTGCTTCACTTGGTCACAGGGAATGTCACCACGATCGCGAATTTTCAGAATTTCCGCAATTTCCGCCAAACTCAACCCCAACCCTTGCGCGCGTTTAATAAATGCCAGTCGGGTCAATACTTCCGGAGCAAATAGCCGATAACCCGACCTGCTACGATCAACAGTCGGCCAGAGTAACCCAATATCATCATAGTAGCGAATTGTTTTCACCGATAAACCACTTTCGGCCGCTACCTCTCCAATTTTCAGCAACTTATCAACCCCCAACCTAACTCATTAGTAGGGAGGACGAGGCTTTTTATTCTGAGTCAGCATAGGTAAGGAAGGACGGGAACCACTCGGCGGTAAATAGTATTCCGGCGCGGTTTCGGTTTGTTGTTCCACTGGCGATCGCTGTATAAGCCACCAACGCCAGGCTACCGCTACTCCCACGGTTCCCAGACCGAGACTCAACAGCGGTAAACTCGCAGTTACACCACCAATTACAGTATCAACCGCCCCAACTGTAATCACAAAACTGACAATTGGTTCTCTGCGGTAAGCAGACTTTAAAATTCTCGGTAACAAAGCGTTCATATTACTTTGACTCTGCTGTTTAGTATTAGTTTAGACGGAATCAGACTCAACCAGGTTGCTACAGCATTTAGGCTCCTTGTGAATTGTAGGGCAGCTAGGTCAACTTGAAAAGTCGCTTAGGTATCAATTTTTTGATCACCCCCCTACTCGTCCCTACTGGTCCCTACTCCTCCGACCCTCACCCTTACCCTTCCCCCATACGATTATAACTTCAGTCTCGGTGAACTGGAAACCGGGATAGTTTGACAAACCTACTCACCACCCGCCCGATTAGATTTTAACACAATACAGAGCCAAAATAGGTAGTTAAGATTCCCCAAAATTTGCTATAATCCAAAACCAGCATTCCCACCTAATAATTAATGAAAGAAGTTGATAACCTTCCCCGTCCAAATATGGTAATTGTAATTGGTGCTGGTATAGGCGGATTAACCACCGCCGCACTACTGGCTCATCGAGGATATTCCGTGTTAGTCCTCGACCAAGCCATAGTTCCGGGCGGCTGTGCTTCCACGTTTAAACGTAAAGGTTTTACCTTTGATGTAGGGGCGACCCAAGTGGCTGGTTTAGAACCCGGCGGCATTCATCATCGTATTTTCTCGGAATTAGAAATAGACTTACCAGCCGCCACCTTCTGCGACCCGGCTTGTGCGGTATTTTTACCCGGAGAAACCCAGCCGATTCGAGTTTGGCGAGACCCAGAAAAATGGCAGCAGGAACGACAAGAACAGTTCCCAGGGAGTGAAAAGTTTTGGCAATTAATGGGAACTCTATTTGAAGCTAGTTGGCGGTTTCAAAGTCGCGATCCGATTTTACCTCCTCGGAATTGGTGGGATTTAGTGCAACTGGTGAAAGCCTTGCGTCTCGATACCATGATTACCCTACCTTTTACCCTATTGACGGTAGGGGATCTATTGCGGATCTATGGAATAGACAACGATCGCCGTCTGAAAACATTTCTGGATTTACAATTAAAATTATACTCCCAGGTGAACGCCGATGAAACGGCATTACTGTATGCAGCCACAGCGTTGGGAGTATCCCAATCACCCCAAGGACTCTATCATTTACAGGGGAGTATGCAAGTATTAAGCGATCGCCTAGTAGCCAGCCTGAAACGGGACGGAGGAACCCTATTAATGGGTCATACCGTAGAAGCGATCGAAACCGAAAACCGTCAAGTCGTAGCGGTCAAAATTCGCGATCAAAAAACCGGGAAAGTGTGGCGAGAAACCACCGATCTAGTAGTTGCTAACGTCACAGTTCAGAACATAGTTAAGCTATTAGGTTGGGAAAACCACATTTCCACCAATCCCCTCGATCGCATTTACCACCACCGTATTAATAAACTCCCCCCAGCTTCTGGGGCTTTCGTCATTTATTTAGGAGTTGATCAGTCAGCCATTCCCCCCGAATGCCCCCCCCATCTCCAATTTCTTTACGACTATAACCGACCCATTGGCGAAAACAATTCCCTATTTGTTTCCGTCAGCCACCCAGGGGACGGACGCGCCCCCCACGGACAAGCCACCATTATTGCTTCTAGTTTCACAGATACGCAGCAATGGTGGCATAACCCAGATTATCAGAAACTCAAACACGAATACACCCAACAGGCCATTAATCGTCTAAGTTCCTACTTTCAGCTTACCCCAGAAACAATCATTTATTCCTGTGCTGCCACCCCCCGCACTTTCGCCCGTTATACCGCGCGTGACCAAGGCGTTGTCGGTGGTGTAGGTCAGCGGATTTCCACCTTTGGACCCTTTGGCTTTTCCAATCGTACCCCCATTAATGGATTATGGCTAGTGGGAGACTGTACCCACCCCGGAGAGGGAACAGCAGGGGTATCCTATTCAGCTTTAACCGTAGTCCGACAACTCGAAAACCAGTTCACCCCTCCAAAACATTAGGGCGGCGCAGTATATCTATAACCTGGTAATTACCGGACAACTCAGGAAAATTTATACAAATAGCCATCTCTCCTAAAAACAGGTTTAAAATCTATTGGCTTGACTGAAAACTGAGTTTGGTCAGGTTTGGTTAAAACAAAACTGCCGCGACTCGACGGGGTGATTCTACCGATTCCATGTGTCTTATGCTTGGCTATATCCCCGGTAAGCCATCCCTTAATTGGCTTTAATGGGTTATGGCGAATCGGAAGCCTCTTGTTAGGAGCCGCTTTTTGACGGCCACCACGCCCAAAACAAGTAATTAGTAGTGGCTGGTGAGTTTTAATTTTCAACCGGGTCGGGGTGCTTTTTCCCACACAAGCCGCATCTAGCCAATGGGTTTTCGGTAGTCCTTGAACCGTCCGATTATATTTTGTTAAACCTCCAGTGCCAATTTCAATGGGTAATCCAGTTAGCTTCAGGCCGTTAAACAATGCCCATCGGGTAGAGTTGACGGCGGCCGCATTTTTCAGGGGGGCTTGGGCCTGAACTAGCAACCGCTTCAAGATTTCGGGTTTTTTTTCCAGAAACTCACGGGCCGACTGAGAACCTTTTTTCTGGGTATTGCACAGTGAGGAATGATTAAGAGAACGGAGGAAGTTGTCCATGCTTCAAATAATAGATAAGTAAGCGAATTGATTTGTACAACATCTCAGTGGACTTGGAATAACACAAAGTTTTGCGATGTAGCCTGGCTAAATAGTGCCTCAGACGGCAGTTTTCTCCTTCTACTCTTGTCATAGCCGTTTTGCTGACTAGATGATTGCAATCCTCAATTAAGCAAGGATAAACTTTGTATCCGTCCGTAATATATAGAAAACAAGCCCAGCCCTGAATCATTTGCCATAATGTGGTAAAAGGTGCGAGACGTTCAGGCATGAAATAGGGCTGCCATGCCCGAAATAACTGCCTGGTGAGGATTTATACCCCTTGGTTGAATATAAGGAGCGCACTCCTGACCATCCTCATAACTGTTTATATGTCCCGACGTTTGGAAAAATCCAAACAAGGCAGGGAACTCAAGGTCATGAACCAACTGAGAAATCAGGGAGTAAAGAGTAACGGCGACAGCCACCCCCAGTTTTGGGAATCATAACCCCAGGACTGAAGCGGGGAACGGAAGGGGTGAAGTAGAACCTACTACCAGATGCGACCACTGCCAACCATCCATGATTAGGGAAACCGAATGTCCGGCTTGAACCATCGTCATTATTGAGCAGCGAAACAGGTTGATACGCTGCGCTCAAAAGAGTAAGGGGAAAAGTAGGGTAATCTTTTCATCACCTACACAGACCTTTAAAAGTACCCCGGTGGAAAGGACAAATCTCAAGATGGAATGCCCATATAAATGGAACGTTTTAAGTCCTCCTAGACTCTGATTATTTGGTCGAAATATCAGTAGGGATAAGTGTAACCGCAAGTCTCGGAGGATGTGAGATGTGACCAAAAGCCAACACCCTGCTGTAATAGTAGGGATATGCTAACAGGTCACGGTTTGATTGTAAGGAATAGAGTTTAGTAGGTGTACAAATGGCGATAGCGAGTTTAAAGAAAGGGTTGGGAAAACCAAAACCAATCAAGACTACGAACAACGCATGGAAGACAATCCCATGGACTAAGGTTCAACGGAAAGTATTCAAGCTCCAAAAGAGTATATTTCAAGCAGCTAAATCGGGACAAGACGCTAAGGGACGAAGATGGCAACGTCTATTGGTGAAGTCATATTATGCCCGGCTCCTAGCAGTGCGACTGTAGGGGCGGGTTCCACGGTCAGCCATGCTTCCCAACAGTCAGCTTAATAAACCCGCCCCCCAGGCGGGTCAAGGCAAGAAGACAGCCGGAGTTGATGGAGTAAGAGCAATCTCTTCAAAACAAAGGTTCGAGCTTGTTAAGAACATTATAGCACTCGTCAATACGGTTAGGACGCAGCCTTGAGAACAGAATCCATGGCATCATCGAGAGAATCAAACTGCTCACGTGCAATGGCGAATGCGGGCTTTCAACCACGACCAACATTTCTCTATCTTGTTGAGGTCTGGCGAATAAGGTGGTAGATAGAGCAAACGGCATTGAGCCGCCTCCACTAGCTCAGGAATCCGTCCCCCTTTATGAAACGTTGCATTGTCTAGCACTAGAGTCTGACCTGGCTTCAGTGTTGGAATTAAGATGAACTCCAACCACAACTCAAACACTGTCCGATTACAACAACCCTCAAAGCGATCGGGGGCTAAGAGTTGTTGATGACACCATGCGGCCATATAGCTCACCCTGCCCTGCCTCTTCCCTGATTTGAGGGCATCGAAGCGTTTTCCTTCCTCGCAGTAACCATAAGGGTAATCCGAGTCCTGACTATTCATGCCGGCTTCATCGAGGTAGACCACTTCTTGTGGCTCCATATGTTCAATCTGAGCAATAAACTCCTCTCGCTGTTGCTGATCACGTTCTTGGTAGCCGTAAGTTTTTTTTTCTGGTGAAGCCAATTTTCTTCAAGGCTCTGGATATGGTGCGAGGAGAGATGTCGTCATCCCAAAGTTCAGCCATTTGAGCGGAGGTTTTGTGGCCATGCTCTTGGGCAAAAGCCTTGAATTTATGCCAGTCGGTAATTTTGTGGTTATTGCCAGGTCGGTGATTAGGTTTAGGGAGGAAGTCGCCGGTGTGTTCTTTTCTTTGCAGCCAGAGATTGATGGTGTTCCGGCTGACATGGAAAACTTGACTGGCTTCTGTTTTGGGCATACCGTCTAGTTCAATTGCATCAATAACTTTTTGTCTAAGGTCGTAACTATAGGGGGCTGGCATTTTGGGTCTTCTTAGTCATCTCGTCCTCTCCATTATACGTCCTAACTATCCTGTCTGGTGCTATAGCTCTAAAAGTTTAAGTACGAAAGCAGGGGGTTGTAGCCCTGTTCCCACTGACAAAGGGGTATCTACATCAGGAGCAGTGTGCTGGGAAACTCGCAAGCACGGTTTTGAATTGGAGTTGGGGAAGGCGACTTCCCTTTGGACCATAACTGCTTGTTGACTGAGTAATCATCCTATTGACAGAATTATTTTCCTGTGCTAGGACTAGATTGTGAGTAATATCTGAGTAACTAGGCATAGTTATCGGGTTAAGTAAATTCCGGTTATCGTCGTTAGGATAAGGCTTTAAGTTAAATCGGGATAACAGGTATTGAACCTGATACATAGCCTATAACCCCCATTCTACTGTTACTTAGGTGTTACTCAAAACCGTAGTAGGATCCATCAATCTGTAGCCATAAAATAACCCCTAGGGGTTTAATCTAGGGGTATTGGCTTATAGGGTTATAACGGGTAGATTAATCTATTTGATAAATCACCCCAAGAAATAATTTGGCTTCAGGGCTATCAATATCAACTCCCAAAGCTGTTAACTTCTCTATAGCCACGCTCAATGGTATAGGTAACTTAGAACATCCCTTTAAAACTTCTAGGGTAGCGTCAATCCCTTCTGTTTTATATTTATTCTCATTGATTGTTGCGCTATGACCCATCATTATAGCGGGTAACTCTATAGGCAATCCATACTTTTCACCTAACAGGTTGTACAGTCTACGAAAAGCATATTTCTGGGTTACGGGACATTTCATAGATTGAATTCTTTTGCTAAAAGTTGCGTTAAAGCCTCCAGCTATGGTTCTGGGTTGACTGCCTTTTATAGGGCTATATTCTGGTAACAACGACCGTTTCAATTCCAGGAAATCAAACATTTCAGGACTGGGAATTGGGGCTACAACCCGTCCACCCGTTTTAATGCTCACTTTCCGACCTTCTGCGTCAGTAAAGTAAACATAGTCACCTAGCACCAAGTAATTATCCTGATTATCGGGGTCTGATAGTGCTTTGATGATTACGCCATCATCCGTTACATAACGCTTGGTTAAGTTAACAGCAGCGGCTATCTCGGTAGGCCTTAACCCGTACATTACTGCCATACCAGCAACCCACAACCAACTATGGCGGCTATTGCTTACTGTATTGTTTTTGATGGTGTAGGCCTTCTGTTTAGCACTGTACCACCAATCTTTGAAAGCATCGATATTTATACGCTGTTTAACAACATATCGTGTTGGCTTAGGGTTAATAGGTTCTAACTGCTTTAGTAGGTGGTCTTTGCTAGGTGATTTCTTGGCAATGGCTTTTAGAGTGTAGTAGCGTTCTTTGAATGTTTGGGACCCTATCAATTCCTCTCCATTCTGTAAGGGAGTGTACAGCATAGCCTTGAAACTCTCCCAGCTAGGATATTCATCCCAATTGGGGAACAACCTGAAATATGCCCCTTTAGTAGACTCGTAAGATGCTAAGTCGCTAGCGATATCGCGAGAACGTTTCCTTCCTGTGTTGCGGTTGTAACCCGCAAAATACTCATCCTCTAGTTGTTGGAATATTTCCCGATAGGTTATCAGATTATCCTCAATCTGGTTCTTTCCTAAGATAGTCGCATCGTACCAGTCCCAGAATTCACTAGCGCTGCTGATAGTTCCCAGGGCTTGGTGCCACTAACTTGGCTTTCTTAACCCCGTCTATCACCCCTTGGGGTGTACACTCAAGATTAGCTGTCTTGGGTAGCCGTTTTCCGGTAGGTGGCTGCTTAAACTGCAATAGCAAATTATACTTAGTCCCGGACTTTTGTAACTTGAGTGTCACTCCTTTGGGACATTCCCTTTTAAAGTCTTGATAGGCTTTCAGGAATCTGCTATAGCTCTCATTATAGTTACCCTTCCCCCACTGTAGGGAGTTTAGTAGCATTACTCATTTTTTACTCACTTGTTACTCTACTACGGTTTTGAGTAACACCTAAGTAACAGTAGAATGGGGGTTATAGGCTATGTATCAGGTTCAATACCCGCCGCCCGCAATTGGGCGATTAATTTTTCAGCTCGTTGACGTTCCTGGTCTAATAGTTGACGTTCCTGGTCTAATAGTTCAGTCGCCCATAGGAGTAGGTTTCCTTGTTGATCCCACCAACGTAGCCAGTAGCCCGTGAGATTTTCGCGGGTTCCTTGCTCTGCACCTAAGAAAAGCTGCATTTCTGGTATCCAAAATCTGCCCTGTTCATTAGGTGACTCTAGGTGATATCGTTGGTTCTCGTCTAAACGGTAGAGTTCTAATGTGCCTGTGTCTGGCTCAAAAATGCCATAATTAGGTACTTGTAGAATCTGTTGATAGAAAAATAACTTTCCAGGGGGATAGGTTTGTTTAATTGAATATTCACCCCCACCTGTATCTGATAAAAATTCTAGTACCAGTGCGGGAATATCCCCTTGTAGTCGGGGGTATAACTACGAACTACTTCTTCGAGATTGACGGTAATTTGCGGAATATACGCCCAATCTGGGGCTTTTATGCTTATTTTACCGTTGATGGTGGCACAAATGCCGTAGTTGGTGGGGGTGAGCGACTTTTCTGGCAGTTTTCCGGCTAACCTTAAACTTTCGGTAAGGGCTGCTGCTAGGGCTGGTTGATAGATATTATCCACGGGATCATCGGGTAACACAAAATCATCTGGCAACTTTTCCCAAGTGATAGTGTAAGTTGGGGAAGTGGCTAACATGACTAACCTTGCAGATATTGGAACACTTGGATTATATCACAATATTTTATCGGAATTTGGGGAGGATTTATCAAGGGGTTCTCTTTGAGTCCTTACCCACTCTTTTTGGGGTTTAATGAAATAGGTTAAATATAGGGGGATTTTCCACAGTATATATAGGGGGATACCTAAGAGGGTTTTGAGGGGGATAAGCGATCGCCCAAAATTTGCCCAAGCCATACCAATGGCGGCAATTAGCAGCAGCCCCTCTAGGGCTATGATGATGGTGGGAATAGCAGAGACTCCTAGGCTACTGGCGAGTAAGGATATGGCGGCTGCACCGACCCACAAAATTACGAGAAGGGAGAGGGGGGGAACACATAGATCTAATGCCATTTGTAACAGTTCAAAACGTCTTTGGCTTAGGGAGGCTTTGAGCAGGCGCGGCCCTTGAGTTTTCAGGGTTTGTAAATGACCGTGTTCCCAACGGGTGCGTTGACTGGTGGTGGCGGTTTCGTCTTGGGGAAGGTATCCAATTACTTTTGCTTTGGCTGTAAATTGGGGGGAATAACCGGCGATCGCTAAATCGACACCTAGCTGCATATCTTCGACTATATTACTACTCGCTAAGGATATGCTTTGAATAATTGACCAGGGAAAAGCCATCCCAGTTCCGGTTAATAAACAAGGTCCCCCTAGTTTCGCTAATCCTTGGGGACGCACCCAATTTTTGACTAAGAATGCCAAGGCAGAAATGGAGTTCTTGACAGATGGATTGGGGGGTGTTTCCATTAAATATAATGCTTGCACTGGCTTGGCTGTGAGCAAGGCTTGTTGAGCAATAGTGGCGATCGCTCCCGGTTCCACTAAACAATCAGCATCAATCATAACTACCACCTCTGGGGGGTTTTGGGCTAGGTGGTGTAATCCATAATCGAGAGCATATCCTTTTCCTCTGTTGTCTGGATCTTGCCTTTCCAGGACTTGCGCTCCGTTTTCAGTGGCGATCGCTACAGTTTCATCTGTGCAGTTATCCGCAATTACAATGATTTCATCGTCCGGTTTCAGTTGAGGTAAAATATTAGCCAAAGTTTGACCAATAACTAACCCTTCATTATGAGCCGGAATTAATACAGAAATTGTCGGTTCTGGTAGGTCGTCATTTGATGTAAAACCTGGGAAATTAAACCCGGCTGCCAAACATTCAACGAACAGAACCATGATCGGAATTGCCAAACAAAAAGCTATTAATCCCAGCGTGAAACCAACCCAGATAGTGATCATTTTTTACATAGGCTCCATTTCAGGCACATCGGCTTCTGGCGCATCTAAATCAACTACAACATTGAGAGATTGGGAAATGAACCATTGACGCGGCATACCTTGAATAGTAATCTTTTTACCATCTCTTTCGATTTTAACATTGCCGCTTACTTTCTCAATATGTATATCTGAATTCATTAAGTAGGTAGCTTTATCTGTAACTTTAATCCACATCATTTAATTGCCTTATTTGGGGTGGGATATTTTTGTGGGGGATCATTCCAGCTTATCCCCCACATTTTACCAAGCTAAATTAGTGACAAATTACTCGTCTGCGCCGAAATCTTCCCGTAACTTAGCTTCCTGTTCATTGGTCAAGTTGGATTTAATCAACTCACCTTTTTCTTCATCTTTGAAGGCTTCCTCTACTTTATCTAAAGTCACACTACTGGTTAGTAAAAACAGTGCGGAAGTACCTTCAGTTACTTGATTTCGGACATCTTTGATAAAGTCATCATCAATGCCGTAGTCAGTGAAATATCCTGACAATGCTCCGGCTAATGCACCGACCGCCATTCCTAATACCGGAACAAAGAAAATCAAGCCGAATAATAGACCCCAAAAAGCGCCGCCAAATGCACCAGAACCCACTAGGTCAACGGCTTGGGTGGTTTTGGGTTTCTTACGACCTTGTGGCCAGAATACTATAGCCGCATCTTCGATTTGAATTAAACGTTGTTTCTGGAGTTCAGCGAGTTTAGTCAGAGCATTTTTAGCACCATCAGCGCTATTGTATTTCCAAACTGTTAAAGTTGCCATTGTTATCAATCTGTTGATGATTATATGGGGGTAGTATAATCATAATTGTATAAAATTGTACAAATTTAAGCAAAATTTTATGATTAGTAGATGGCAATGTGGTTATATTTAAAAGAAAAACCGGATTTCTGAATGAATAGAAACCCGGCGAATGGATAGTTAATAATCAACCCTTATTTCATGGCGATCGCAGTTTGACGGTGGCGGACTTCCAGATAAATTAACAAAGCGTTAATATCTGCGGGGTTAACCCCACCAATACGGGAAGCCTGACCAATAGTTAAGGGTTTGATCCGGTTTAACTTTTCCCGTGACTCCATAGATAGGGTTTCAATGGTAAGATAGTCTAAGTCTTGAGGAAGTTGGCGGTTAGCATGGCGGCTGATCTGATCAATTTGGTTTTGCTGGCGTTCCATATAGCCGGAATATTTAATCTCAATTTCCGCGCCTTCTTTTTCCTCTAAGGATAACTGAGAATTACCTAGGTTGTAATGTTCTAAATTGCCATAGTGAAAACCAGGACGGCGCAACAATTCCGCCAAGCTAATTGACCCCTTAATTTTTTGTTGAGTATCAGAGGCGATCGCTATACCAATTTCGTCGCGTTCCTTAACTCTGGTCTGGTCTAGCCGCTGCTTTTCGGCGATAATATTAGCCTGTTTTTGTTGGAATAATTGCCAACGGCGATCGTCAATTAAACCAATTTCCCGACCCAAGGGAGTTAGGCGGCGATCGGCATTATCCGATCGCAATAATAACCGATATTCCGACCGACTGGTTAACATTCGATAGGGTTCTCGTAGATCCTTCGTACACAAATCATCAATTAAAGTGCCGATATAACTTTGTTCCCGAGGAAACACAATCATATCTTCCCCCCGCACTAATTTAACCGCATTAATTCCCGCCACAATTCCCTGGGCTGCCGCTTCTTCATATCCAGTTGTACCATTAATTTGACCAGCACAAAATAATCCCTCAATTTTCTTAGTCATCAAAGTAGGATAACACTGAGTTGCCGGCAAATAATCATATTCCACCGCATAAGCAGGGCGTAGCATAACGCAGTTTTCCAAACCGGGAAGACTCCGCAACATTTCTAACTGCAATTTTTCCGGTAAACCAGTAGAAAATCCCTGAATATAAAGTTCAGGAATATGACGACCTTCCGGCTCAATAAAAATCTGGTGACTTTCCTTGTCTGCAAACCGCACAATTTTATCTTCAATACTCGGACAATAACGGGGGCCTTTAGCATCTACCCAACCGCCATAAACCGGCGATAAATGCAAATTTTCCCTAATTAATCGATGAGTTTCCGCCGTAGTTCTGGTTAAATAACAGTTCATTTGTTCCCTTTCAACCCACACTTGAGGGTCAAAACTGAACCATCGCACTCGTTCATCTCCTGGCTGAGGTTCTAAGTTGCTATAATCAACCGATCGCTTATCTACTCGTGCGGGAGTTCCGGTTTTCAGTCGTCCGGTTTCAAACCCCAAGCGGTTCAGTGTGTCTGTAAGTCCTACGGCCGCGAATTCTCCAGCTCGTCCCGCTGGCATGGATTTGTTACCCACCCAAATAATTCCACCTAAAAAAGTCCCAGTAGTTAGGATGACAGCTTGACAGGCAAATGCTACACCAAAATAGGTTTCTACACCTATAATTTCGTCATTTAATCCTAATACTAAATCCGTTACCATTCCCTCCCGGACTGATAGGTTTTCTTGGTTTTCGACTATTTGTCGCATTACTGCTGCATATTCGCGCTTATCCGTTTGCGCCCGCAACGCCCAAACAGCCGGCCCGCGAGAGTTGTTAAGTAGACGTTTTTGCAGGTAAGTGCGATCGGCCATTTTGCCAATTTCTCCCCCCAGTGCATCAACTTCGTGGGTGAGTTGAGACTTCGCGGGAGCCCCCACAGCCGGGTTACAGGGTTGCCAGCCAATTTTATCTAAATTCAGGGTCAGCAGCAAGGTGCGACAACCCAAACGCGCTGCCGCTAAAGCCGCTTCGCAGCCTGAGTGTCCGCCACCGACTACGATGATATCAAATTCTTCTTGAAAGTCTACGGGTGAATTTACGGTCATAGTTGGAATATTTTACAATGTCGCTCTATTTGATTTTAGGGATATCTAATGATATTATAGTTATTTTAACATTGATTGGGGATAATCTTATAGATAATTGGGGCATCACCCAAATTAATCATGTCCCAGAGGTATAATTTATTAATTAAATGCTGATTTAATCACCCACACAAATTATGAATATTCCGGCTTTAGTTAATGTAGCGATCGGTCTGTTTTTTATTTACCTGATTTTAAGCCTTTTTGTATCAAATTTACAGGAACTTATCGCCTCTTATTTGTTTGACTGGCGCGCCCAAAATCTCAAGGCATCTATTCAGAGTATCTTAGGGGATGCCATGACCGAAAAGATTTATAATCATCCTTTAGTCGGGTCTTTACAAGATTATAAAATTGATAGATTTAACCGGGGTGTGGGTCCTTCTTATATTCCTGATGATACCTTTTCTTTGGCGTTGATTAGTGTGTTGATGGAAACTGCGGGACAAGAATCAAAAATTGTCACTTTATCTGTGGATGATTTTAAGGAG
Organism: Arthrospira sp. PCC 9108; assembly: GCA_016745315.1. Lineage (GTDB taxonomy): Bacteria > Cyanobacteriota > Cyanobacteriia > Cyanobacteriales > Microcoleaceae > Limnospira > Limnospira platensis. Next base: position 4,867,057 of record CP066886.1, on the reverse strand, counting down.
GCGATCGCTTCTCAACCCGTCGCCAAAATTCTCAAGCCGGAACATATAGGATTAATGCGATCGCTCGCTAATCAAGCACAAATTAATTGTTTTGAAAATGTTTTTATTAAGGCTTTAGAAACCGAGGTAATGGCATGGTTTAATCAATCAATGGATCGCGCTTCTGGTGTCTTTAAACGTCGAGTTAAGTTGATGATTTTAGCCTTGGGATTTGGGGCTGCCATCATCATGAATGTTGATACTATTAATATTGCTAACCGCCTCTCCTTAGAACCTGTAATTCGCCAACAAGTTAGCCAAGATATTCAGATAATTTTAAGTGATAGTGATTCCTGGCAAAACTATATCAATTGTTTAAGTCAAAATTCCTTAGATAAAAACGACTGTGAAACCCTTGTCAGTGAGGATTTTCTCAAGATAGCACAAGAGAAACTATGGTCTCTTCCTTTGGGTTGGAGTTCCGCTAATTTAGCCTACCAATTCGGCGGTGAAATTTCGGGATTGACAATTCTTAGAGTCATTGGTGGTTGGCTATTAACAGCGATCGCTATCTCCATGGGATCTTCATTTTGGTTTGATCTCCTCAACCGATTGATTGATGTTCGCAACACCGGAAATAAACCAGATGATACATAACAGTAAATAGTGAAAATTCACCAGTGATCAATTCACATTACTTGTGACCTCACTATTATTAAAGCTGGGATTTTTTTTGGGTCCAAACAGAAAATAGGTAATCATTTTACCTTTACCTTTGACATCTATCATCTCTCGCTTTTCAAATAAATACTGATGTTGTAGGAGTTGATAAGTATCCTCAGAAACATGAATTTTACCAGGTACGCCATGGGACTCCATTCGGGATGCAGTGTTAACCGTATCACCCCATAAATCATATATAAATTTTTTCAAACCAATCACACCCGCCACTACTGGTCCGCTGTGAATACCTATGCGGATACTTAATTTTCGGTTTTGTGTCTTATTTAATTCAGCCATAACTTTTTGCATATTAATAGCCATTTCCGCAATAGCAATAGCATGATAATCTCGACGGTGTGGGAGTCCTCCCACTACCATATAAGCATCTCCAATAGTTTTAATTTTTTCCAATCCATAGGCTTCCGTGAGCATATCAAAAGCCGAAAAAATTTTGTTTAAAAGGTTGACTAAATCCACAGGAGAAAGTTCCGATGCTAACTGGGTAAAACCGACAATATCAGTACATAATACTGTAACTTCCGCAAAAATTTCCGCTACCCGGTTGTTGTTTCAGCTTATCAGCAATTTTTTTAGGCAATATATTAAGTAAAAGACGTTCCGTTTGTTCTCGCTCATGCTGTAAAGCTGCTTCTGTTAATAAGCGTTCCGTAATGTCCCGTAAAATGGCTCGTGTGGCGATCGCTTTACCATCTTCTAATTTACAATTGATACTACCTTCTACTGAAATTTTCTTACCATCTTTAGTAATAAATTCCGCTTTAATAGAATCAACTAACTCCCCCCTCACAAGACGAGCTAAAATCTGTAAAAAATGAAATTTATTATCAGGATGAATAATATCAAAAATAGTCAGATTAGATATTTCAGATTCAGTATATCCTAGAGTTTGCTTCCAAGCTCTGTTCACATAGATAAAACTACCATCCATACCAAAAGACTGAATTAAATCACTAGCATTTTCAAACAAATCTCGATATTTTTCTTCGCTTTCCGCTAAGGCTCTTAATAACAGGCTAGTTTCGTTGGTACTTTGAACTAATTTTTGCTCTAAAACCATTCTATCTGTCACATCAGAAAAGAAGATAATTAGCTGATATTCTTGCGTTTTATCATCATAATACCGATTTGCAAAAAAATCTAAATAAAGGGGGGAGTCTGGGTCAGCAAAACGACCAATTCCTTTCATTTCAAAAGATGGTAATTCTCCCCGCAATACCTCCATTAACATCTCCTCAGTTCCGAAGAGTTCTGGTAAGCCATTGTGGATATCTTCACCAAGTTGAAATGACTCCGGTTCATCAGCAAAACGATCTACCTGTGCTGACAGTTCACAGATGATTAAATTAGCATCAATAATTAAATATTCTAAGTGATGGGGAACTACAATTTTCGAGCCAAGTTGCTTCATATTATCCTCTGGTATATTCAAGTTTTTGGAGACCCTGATTTTAACTAATTATACCTGATTATTGAAGTCCTAATTATGGGTAATGATTAAACCTTAACCACCATACTATAAGACAATTTTTGGAATATTTCATCCACATAATCACCTGTTTTCGCTGAAGTGGGATAAATACCTAGGGCTTTTTCGATAACTGGTTCTGGCACATATTTAGTCAATTTTTCCAGGTCTTTTTCATTCACCAAATCAGCCTTATTCAAAGCTACAATTACTTCACCTTTTGGGTTCACAGATAAAAACAAGTTCAAGTGTTCAATTAACCGCTCAATAGTTTCTTGGCGACTGAGATCGGCTACCAAAATCACCCCGCCCGCTCCCTGTAGGTAAGAAGGCGCAATTGCTTGAAATTTTGTGTGCCCTTCTATATCCCAAATTAACAACTGTAAATTGACTATTTCTTCCGGTTTTACGTTGGGTAAGTCAACAGCTTTGCGGGAAATTTTCACTCCCACTGTTGACAGATATTGGTCGCTGAATTGACCATCTACAAAACGCCGAATTAGGCTGGTTTTGCCAACGCTAAAGTCACCAACCATACACATTTTTTTAGAAATTTTAGACATTGGATTAAGGTTGTTCTCCCTGGTTCTGGTCTTGGTTATCTATTATTTCAAATACCACAGTTCTCCCCAATAAGAAAGGCTGATGAGATACAACATCTGTAGGTGGCTGGCTGTTACCTACTACCTCTAGGCGTTTCGGGTCAATTCCTTGTTTGGTCAAAGCGTCCCGAACTGCTATGGCTCGATTGAGGGCTAATTGCTGATTTCTAGCAGCATTTCCCCTCAGATCAGTATGACCAATAATTCTGAGCGATAGTTGCGGATACCGATCCAGAAATTCTTGGATTTTGGTTATGATTTGCAGATCTTGGGGGTTAAGCTGTGCTGAACCGGAATTAAAGTAGATGCGATTTTCTATGCGGACTGGATCGATTTTTAAGGTGCTAAAAACTGATTTTATCCCAGGAATATTTTCAAAGGCGGCGGGAATTATTTGAGCGTCTCTCATTTGTCTGACTTGACCACTAATAATAACTTGGCGATCGCTATCACTATAATTGCTTTCAATATTAACGCCAGCAATTTCATGGAAAATCCCCGTCATGCGTTCCACTTCTCCAGCCGTTACTATAGGATCTGGCGGTACATCAACAGCGATAATTTGGTTATCTATCTGCAAGTCAGAAGCCCTATATACAGCTAAGTTTTCCGCTAATTACCGTAATCTTTCATTAGGAACTTTTCCACTCAGTCTTAATTGCTCACCTTCCCCTGAGACAGCAATCTTATAAATCGCTAACTCAGGAGTTGCAGCTAAGGTTTGGGCGGTTTGATATGCTATGCGTCTTTGCCGGTATTCTTGATAAGAAAAATATCCCCAAGGAATTAAAATTAACAACCCGATAAATACTCCCAAACTAATCAGAGCCAGAGGTAGTCGCTTTAATTTTTTCTCAAATACAAATTTAATTAAACTTTCTAATAACTGATGTACAGCCAGCGGAATATTGTCGCGATCGCCATCAAAATTTTCGATAAATTCTCCGTAATCTAAAACAATTATACCCATAGTTTGTCGCATTTTTTCGATAAATTCTGGCGTGGGTTCCCCTTTAGTTACCACAGCTAAATAACAGTAACCCGCCACCTCTAGGATTATTTTAGAATCCCCATACTCAATCTCATTGAGTTCTGAATAATTATCAATTTGCACAATGCAATCATTCACAAAACTGCGAATAGCAGTTAACATCCCGGCTACCATTTCTGACTCAAGGCTATAGCTACCAGAAGCCTGCACCTCCGAAATCACTAACCCTGAGTTTTTATGAATTAAAAAGATGGCTTGAACTGCAAAAGGTAAAGATTCTTTGAGGATTAATTCTGCTTCCGAAACCACCTTCACCTTAGCTTTAATTTTCCGCGCCACTCCCTCAAAACTAAAAGCATTAGCTACTTTGTCGTTAATATTCTGAACAGCCTCGGCTAGATATTTGCTGATAGTATTACCAATCACAGGATATAAAGCATCTACCATCGCATCACTTTCTAGGCGAATTTGCTCCTTAATAGCTTTACCCATTTCTGGTGCTAAAGCATTAGCTATGGCATTTTGATCTAATTTTCTTTGCTCACGAAGCGCGATCGCTATTTCCGGCGCTAAAGCCTTCGCCACTTCTTCCGGGGCGTTTTTAATATGCTGAGAAATCGCCCCAGGTAATAAATCGGCGATCGCATTAATCATCCCCGACTTATCTTGTCGTTTTTTCCCCGCAATAATCTCATCAATAATCGGCACAATTGAGTCTATAACTTGTGGTTGAGACAGAAGCATTTGCTCATTAATGATAGCTGTTATAGCTGGGAGTAATAGGTTAAAAATCTTGCCAGGATCATCAAATTTATCCTGAACCGCTTGCAGTTTCTGTTCCGCTGACTGAATTGGGCTCTGTAGCCTCGGTAACTCAGTCTCAAGATAACTTTTAGTGACTTTTTCAAACTCCGAGAATTTGGAACCTAGCAGCAGATCCTGTAATGGGTCGAAAGGGTCGGACAAGTCCTGACTTAGATCTACTTCTGTATCGCTGGTTTGGTTTTATGGCGGCGCAGAAACAGAGGTTTTCTCCTCCTCCAAATCAGAACCATTATTATTATTTGCATGAGATTTAGCAGTTTCTCCAGACTGGACAGACACTGGATCATCAAAATACTTACTAAACTCATTTGGGGAAATTTCAATTAATCGAACCGCCTTAGTCACCACTTCCTCATCCTCTGGGATTAACTCAGAGAATGCTGTCTCTACCTGAGTCTCTATCTTCTTAGTAGTCTCTACCTTCTTAGTCTCTACCTGGGTAAAATCTTATGGTTGAGCAGAAAGTAGATCCTCCCTTTTCACACCCAGATTTTGTGAATTACTTTTCCGAGAATATGAGGATTTTTGTTCATGCTTAATATTGCTATTTTGAGATGGAGAATTATCAACTTTGGGAGTTTGAGGTGAGTTAGTGATAGATTCATCATTAGGCTTCCCAAGCAACACATCAATCAAAAGATCAACCAACTCATCCAGTTGTGGTTCAGACTCAACAGATTCTAACTCAACCTCTTGTGATTGATTTATGCTCTTGGGAGTTTCTTGCGATCTAGTCATAAATGCCACCCCTGATAGATAATTCAGTCAAGTAGGGGTCGAGAGATATGTCGCCATCTCCCCCTCCCATACAAAACCGTACTTGAGACTTTCACCTCATACGGCTCCTAATTTGATTGCTCCATTGTTAGGGATACAGCGTTGACATTATCTAATGCCGTCTTATCATCGCGGGTGTGGCGATGTAGTAGTTGAAGATTTTTGTATTCATCCTTTCCGCCTAAGCTTCGAGGTACAATGTGGTCTACTTCAATTAAATCCGATGGTGCAAAATACTGTCCGCACCAGGTACATCTGCCTTTTTGCTTTTTGAGTAGTTTTGCTACCCTATTTGGCGTGTCAATTGCTTGTCCTTTCCTAGTTGCCCAGTAAGTCCAATTTCCGTCATATGGTGTTGCGTCAGGGCGTATCAGGGTGTGTCTGACAATCGGAGTCCAATTATGTTGCCATAATGTGAGTCCATCCTTAGTCTGGAACAACCAAGATTCATGCCTTTCTTTCCCATTACTAAGTCTAACCGTTCCATGACTGAAATAGTTTCTTAGCTTCTTGTAACTTGTCTTTCCGCATCTTGATACTGTCCATGCCCTTAACATTAACCAGACTTTGTGGTCTAGCTTAACGAAGGTCTCTGATGAGACTACCGCTGAATAATAGTTTGACCATCCCCTTATGATTGGGTTTAGTTTGCTTATCAGGGCTGATTGGGGTGCGGTTTTAAGATTTTTTATTGCATCCTTAATCACTTCTGTGTGGGCTTTAACTGCTTTGTTGCTGGGTTTGATGTGAGTTTTGTGACCGATTGGACGGCTTGCTGCTCCACCAGTTTTCCCAGTTTTATATTTTCCTGCAGGATATTGCCTAATATTGAATCCTAGAAAATCAAATCCGGGTTCTTCAAGTTTTCCATCATATTCAATAGGATTGAGTGTATGACAGATTCGAGTTTTTCCCGGTTTAATCTCTAACCCAATAGGTTTTAACCATTCATAAATAGCAATCTTGCACTGTTCAATAATCTCTAGTGATGGTGATATCACTACAAAATCATCGGCATATCTTATTACGGTGGCTTTAATTTTAACCCCTTTTACTTTTGGATACGTTGTTTCAATTAATCTAGCCATGCCATCCAGTGCAATGTTGGCGAGTATTGGACTTATTACCCCTCCTTGAGGTGTCCCTGTTTCAGTATCCTCAAATACACCGTTATCTAGTACACCTGCTTTGAGCCATTGTTTTAGGTCTCTTTTCAGGCTGCTTGGACAATGAATTTTGGACAGTAGGTAATCATGGTTTATTCGGTCAAAGCATTTTGCTATATCTGCGTCCAATACATAATAACTACTATGCTTAATACATAGATAGATTCGTTCTATTGCATCTTGGGCAGACCGACCAGGTCGGAACCCATAGCTTGTGTCTTCAAATCTCGATTCCCATTCAGGTTCGAGAGCCGATTTAACCAAGGCTTGCCTTGCTCTATCTTGGATTGTAGGAATGCCTATTCCAGCTTTTTTCATCCCTACCAGGTTTTGGTATCCATACTCTCCTAAGTGCTTTTGCTTTGAGGTTTCCTTTAATGTTCTTAACAAGTTCAAACCTTTGTCTTGGCGAAATTGCTTTCATTCCATCGACTCCGGCTGTTTTCTTGCCTTGATTATCTTGAGTCACTCGCCGCACTGCTAAGAGTCGGGCATAATATGACTTCACCAATAGACGTTGCCACCTTCTTGCCTTCGCGTCCTGTCCCGATTTAGCTGCTTGAAATATCCTCTTTTGGAGCTTGAAAACTTTCCTCTGGACTTTCGCCCATGGGATTTGTTTCCATACAAACGCACGTCTTGATTGGTTTTGATTTCTCAAATCCTTTCTTTAAACTCGCTTTCGTCATAGTAACTCCTACTAGACTCTATTCTTTACAATCAAACCGTGACCCGTTAGCATATCCTTACCATTACAGTATGGCTTTGGCTTCTGGTCACATCTCACCCCCTAATAGGCTTGCGCTTACACTTTCACTACTGACTTTCTCGACCAGATTGTCAGAGCCTAGAAGGGGTTAAAACGTTCCGTTTATATGGGCATTCCATCTTTAGACTTGTCCTTTCCACCGGGGTACTTTTAAAGGTCTGTGTAGGTAGTTCAAAGAGCCTCCTACTTTTCCCCTTACTCTTTTTAGCGCAGTGTATCAACCTATTTCGCTGCCTGCTGTTGACGATGGTTCAAGTCGGACATTCAGATTTCCTTAGTCATGGATGGTTGGCAGTGGTCGGAATTTTGGGAATAGGTTTTCCCTCACGCCTTCCGTTCCCCGCTTCAATCTGACGGGGTATGATTCCTGAATCTGGGGGTGGCTATCGCCGTTACTCTTTTCCACAATCGCCCAAGTGGTTTTAATCCTCCATGTTATATAATTGAGTATTGCGATTTTCTTTGTGGAATTGACCTTGAGTTCCCTGCCTTGCTTTCGCTTTGGGACATATAAACAGTTATAGGGATGGTCAGGAGTACGCTCCTTATATTCAACCCCTTGGTTGAATACAAGAGGCTTGCCTCTGACCATCTCCATAACTGTTTATATGTCCCAACGTTTGGTATAGAAATATACAAAACAAGGCAGGGAACCCAAGGTCAAAACGAACTAACTCATACAAATTCCTTATAGGAAGCCCATAAATGGATAAGTAAAGTTAGGAAATTAGGGTAACGGCGATAGCCACCCCCAGTTTTGGGAATCACAACCTCAGGATTGAAGCGGGGAACGGAAGGCTCCGAGGTGTAACCCAACACCAGAATCGAGACCACTGCCAACCATCCATGATTAGGGAAACCGAATGTCCGGCTTGAACCATCGTAATAATGAAGTAGCGAAATAGGTTGATACGCTGCGCTCAAAAGAGTAAGGGGAAAAGTAGGATAATCTCGTCAATACCTACACAGACCTTTAAAAGTACCCCGGTGGAGAGGACAAATCTAAAGATGGAATGCCCATATAAACGGAACGTTTTAAATCCTCTTAGACTCTGATTATCTGGTCGAGATATCAGTAGGGATAAGTGTAACCGCAAGTCTCGGAGGATGTGAGATGTGACCAAAAGCCAACGCCCTGCTGTAATGGTAGGGATATGCTAACAGGTCACGGTTTGATTGTAAGGAATAGAGTCTAGTAGGTGTACAAATGGCGATAGCGAGTTTAAAGAGAGGATTTGGCAAACCCAGACCAATCAAGACTACGAACAACGCATGGAAGGCAATCCCATGGACTAAGGTTCAACGGAAAGTATTCAAGCTCCAAAAGAGTATATTCCAAGCAGCTAAATCGGGACAAGACGCAAAGGCACGAAGGTTGCAACGTCTATTGGTGAAGTCATATTATGCCCGACTCTTAGCAGTGCGGCTGTAGGGGCGGGTTCCACGGTCAGCCATGCTTCCCAACAGTCAGCTTAATAAACCCGCCCCCAGGCGGGTCAAGGCAAGAAGACAGCCGGTGTTGATGGAGTAAGAGCAATCTCTCCAAGACAAAGGTTCGAGCTTGTTAAGAACATTAAGGGAAATCTCAAAGCAAAACCACTGCGACGGGTGTGGATACCAAAACCTGGTAGGGATGAAAAAAGCTGGAATAGGAATTCCCACAATCCAAGATAGAGCGAGGCAAGCCTTGGTTAAGTCGGTTCTCGAACCTGAATGGGAATCGAGATTTGAAAACACAAGCTATGGGTTCCGACCCGGACGGTCAGCCCAAGATGCAATAGCCAGGATTTACCAGAGTATCAACAAAGGTGAATATTTCGTGCTAGATGCAGATATAGCGTGCGAGACGTTTAGGAGTGAAATAGGGCTGCAATGCCTGAAATAACCTCCTAGTGGGACTTCCACCCCTTGGTGGAATATAAGGGATTCGCACCCCTGACCATCCCATAACTATCTATGTGTCTCAACATCTGGCTTCGACAACCAGATAAGGCAGAGAGACTCAAGGTCAAGACTGAGCGAAAAAAAAGAGGGAAGTTGTGAACCCCTTGAGTATAACGTAAGGTTGAGAGTAACGGCGGTAGCCACCCCCAATTTGAGGATTCACACTCAACGGGTTGAAGCGGGGAACGGAAGGCGTAATAGAGGAACCTACCTCTCACTCGAGCACTGCCAACCATCCATGATTAGGGAAACCGAATGTCCGGCTTGAACCATTGTAATGCGTCAGTAGCGAAATAGGTTGATACGCTGCGCTCAAAAGGGCGAGGGAAAAAAAGTAGGAGGCTGCTATAACTACCTACACAGACCTTTAAAAGTACCCCGGTGGATAGGACAAATCTAAAGATGGAATGCCCGCATAGATGGAACGTTTAAACCCCTCATTGGCTCTCAAGTGGCGGGATGTACCCGTGGAGTAGTGAAAAGTGTAAGCGTATGCCTTTAAGGGGAAAGGATGTGATTGAAAGCTAATGCCTAACTGTAATGGTTAGGATATGCCCACTAATCACGGTGTGGATATAGAGACCGCGATAAGTAAGAGTTTAATGGCAGCGAGTTGAAAGACTAACGCAAGCATATAGCTTTGAAAGTTGAGGTCATAAAGCAGGGGGTTGTAACCCTGTTCCCAGTGACAAAAGGGGTATCTACATCAGGAGCCGTGTGCTGGGAAACTCGCGAGCACGGTTTGGAATGGGAGGGGTAGGCTGTGAAGTTTATCTCGACCCCTAACAAAATGCTCTTACCGTGAACCATGAATACCTACTGTCCAAAATTCATTGTCCAAGCCGCCTAAAAAGAGACCTGAAACAATGGCTCAAAGCGGGAGTGCTAGATAACGGTGTATTCGAGGATACAGAAGCAGGGACACCTCAAGGAGGGGTAATAAGTCCAATACTCGCTAACATCGCACTGTTGGGGATGATTAGGTTAATTGAAAAACTGTACCCTAAGAAAACAGACAATCGCCCGTATGCGAATGTCATAAGATACGCCGATGATTTTGTGGTCATCTCAAAAGACCTAAGAATCATTGAACAGTGCCAAACTGCAATCACCGAATGGCTTAAACCTGTAGGCTTAGAAATAAAACCTGAAAAAACTCGAATCTGTCACACGCTCAAACCTATTGAGTATGATGATAAAACAGAGAAACCAGGGTTCGACTTTCTAGGATTCAATATCAGGCAATATCCAGTAGGAAAATATAAATCTGGAAAAACAGGGGGACCTAAGAGCCGATTAATCGGACATAAAACCCACATAAAACCCAGCCAAAAAGCAGTTAAAGCCCATACAGAAGTGATTAAAGGTGTAATAGAACAACATAAAACAGCACCTCAGTCAGCCCTGATTAGCAGACTAAACCCGATTATCCGAGGATGGTGAAACTATTATTCAGCGGTAGTCTCAACCGAGACATTCAACAAACTAGACAACATAGTTTGGCAAATGATACGGGCATGGACAGTGTCAAGATGCGGAAAGGCAAGCCATGAAAAGCTAAGGAATTACTTCAGAAATGGAACAGTTAAACTTAGCAATGGGAAAGAAAGACACGAAAATTGGATGTTCCAAACCAAAGATGGGTTACATCTATTCAAACACAACTGGACTCCAATTGTCAGACATACCTTAATACGCCCTGACGCAACACTTTATGACGGAAATTGGACCTACTGGGCAACCAGGAAGGGACGAGCAATCGATACGCCAAATAGGGTAGCAAAACTACTCAAAAAGCAAAAAGGTAGATGTACCTGGTGTGGGCAATACTTTACCCCATCAGACTTAATTGAAGTAGACCACGTTGTACCTAGAAGCCAAGGCGGAAAGGATGAATACAAGAATCTTCAAATATTACATCGCCACACCCGCGACAATAAAACAGCTCTTGATGAAAGAGATGTTGCTGTACTCTTAACAAAGAGACGGTCAAACTAGGAGCCGTATGAGGTGAAAGTCTCATGTACGGTTCTGCTGCTGAATGGGAGGGGTAGACCGTGAGGTCTATCTCGACCCCTAATCAATTAAATATCAGTATACATATTAGTATCCGCCGCATCTTGAAGCTGTGGCACAAACTCCGTCCCCTTTAGCTTCATCCCCATTTCCAACAGTATTTCTGCCATATCATGTTTAGAAACTTTGTCATTTCCCCTCATCGACAAACGTTGATAAAGTTGTTAAAATACCTCACTTGTTAAATTCCTAAAGTCTTCTTGCCACCTATCTCTAGTTTGCTAGTTTGGTTGAATTCATCACGGAGCAGGTTAGTTTGAGTATCCAGAGATTGATCCAAAGATTCAATACTGTTAGAAAACTTACGATTGATTCTCTCAAGATGCTGTCGCAGTTCCGGGGCTTCTTCTTTACTCTCTGTACTTAGAGATTTAAACTTTTTATCAAAGGCTTCGTTAGTCGCCCTAATGTCAGTCGAAAAAACACTTTTTAGCTGTTGTGCATAATCATGAAATTCTTGCTGAAGCCTAGATAAATCCGACTCCATTTTCTCGAAGCGGTTATTAAACTCCCGGATATTAGAACCAAAAATAATATCGCGAATTTTCTCAATATTAGCTAATTTTTCGCGCATTTCTTCTTTAGTTATATCGGACATAATTTCTCCTGGTAGTTGTAGCAGTTATCCTGGTTACGGAATATTTTGGGCTATCCTCCCGACTTAGCCCTGTGGATAAAGGGGGACATTTCCCAGACCCTATGATTGATAATTTTTGGGCTTTTTCCCCTAGGGCGGTTCTCGGGGGGTTGAGGGTTAGCGTGGCGAGATACACTCTCTTGGAGTCTTCCAGTCCTTACCCAGACTGATAGTCCGAGTCCCGCTGACCAAATATCAATGCTGGCTTTTCTGAACCTACCCCATAGCTGTTGGCTTGGCTTTGTAGGTGTTGCATAATAGAAAATGATATTCTCAAATAAATCAAGATGGATTGTCCTTATTGCCAAAGCCATAAAGTAGTCAAAAATGGTCATCGTCAGGGAAAACAGAGTTACCTGTGCCGTGAATGTGGTCGCCAATTTCGAGAAAATCCCTGTCCTGGAGGTTACAGTTCTGATGTCAAAGAGCTTTGTGTGAAAATGTCCCTCAATGGCATGGGATTTCGAGCCATTGAGAGAGTCACTGGTATTTCTCACAACACAATACTTAACTGGGTTAGAGTTGCAGAAACCCAGATGTGATGAGGAAAACTATGAAATTCCTGAAATAGCTCAAATTGATGAGCTTCAGACTTTTGTGGGTTCAAAAAAAACCATCTGGGTCTGGACAGTTGTGAATACCAAACTGCCTGGAATTCTGAAGTTTGTCATAGGCGACCGCTCATTGCTGAATTAGGGGTCGAGATAGACCTCACGGTCTACCCCTCCCATTCAGCAGCAGAACCGTACATGAGAATTTCACCTCATACGGCTCCTAGTTTGACCGTCTCCTTGTTAAGAGTACAGCATCATCTCTTCATCAAGAGCTGTTTTATCATCGTGACAATGGCGATGTAATAGTTGAAGATTCTTGTATTCATCCTTTCCGCCTTGGCTTCTAGGTACAATATGGTCTACTTCAATAAAGTCTGACGGGGTAAAGAATTGCCCACACCAGGTACATCTACCTTTTGGTTTCTTGAGTAGTTTTGCAACTCTATTTGGCGTATCGATTGCTTGTCCTTTCCTGTTTGCCCAGTAAGTCCAATTTCCGTCATAAAGTGTTGCTTCCGGGCGTATTAGGGTGTGTCTGACAATTGGAGTCCACTTATGTTTCCATAATTGGATTCCATCTTTGGTCTGGAATAACCAAGATTCATGCCTTTCTTTCCCATTGCTAAGTTTAACCATTCCATGTCTGAAATAGTTTCCTAGCTTTTCGTAACTTGCCTTTTGGCATCTTGATTTTGTCCATGCCCGTAACATTTGCCAAACTATGTTGTCTAGCTTATTGAAGGTCTCTGTTGAGACTACCGCTGAATAATAATTTGTCCATCACCGAATCATCGGGTTTAGATGTTTAATCAGGGCTGATTGAGGTGCAGTTTTAGATTGTTTAATTACACCTTTTATCGCTTATGTGTGGGCAACTGCTTTTGGGCTGGGTTTTATGTGGGTTTTATGTCCGATTAATCGGCTCTTACGTCCCCCTGTTTTTCCAGTTTTATATTTTCCTACTGGGTATTGCCTGATATTGAATCCGAGGAAATCAAACCCAGGTTCTTCTGTTTTGCCATTAGACTCAATAGGTTTGAGTGTGTGACCAATTCGAGTCTTTTCGGGTTTAATCTCTAATCCTACAGGTTTTAACCATTCGGTGATAGCAGTTTTGCACTGTTCAATGATTCCTAGGTCTTTGGAGATTACCACGAAATCATCGGCGTATCTTATAAGGTTTATCTGAGTGGTTGTTCCTTTGTTAGGATACATTTCTTTAACTAGCCTTTCCATTCCCAACAGTGCGATGTTGGCGAGTATTGGACTTATTACCCCTCCTTGAGGTGTCCCTGTTTCTGTATCCTCTAATACACCGTTATCTAGCACGCCGGCTTTGAGCCATTGTTTCAGGTCTCTTTTTAGGCTACTTGGACAATGAATTTTGGACAGTAGGTAATCATGGTTCACGGTAAGAGCATTTTGCTATATCGGCATCGAGAACATAATATTGTCCTCGATTTATGGCAGCGTAAATCCTGCCTATTGCATCCTGGGCTGACCGTCCGGGACGGAACCCGTAGCTTGTACCTTCAAATCTCGATTCCCATTCAGGTTCGAGAGCCGACTTGACCAAGGCTTGCCTTGCTCTATCTTGGATTGTGGGTATTCCTATTCCAGCTTTTTTCATCCCTGCCAGGTTTTGGTATCCACACCCGTCGCAGTGGTTTTGCTTTGATATTTCCCTTAATGTTCTCCACAAGCTCAAACCTTTGTCTTGGAGAGATTACTCTTACTCCATCAACACCGGCTGTCTTCTTGCCTTGACCCGCCTGGGGGGCGGGTTTATTAAGCTGACTGTTGGGAAGCATGGCTGACCGTGGAACCCGCCCCTACAGTCGCACTGCTAGGAGCCGGGCATAATATGACTTCACCAATAGACGTTGCCATCTTCGTCCCTTAGCGTCTTGTCCCGATTTAGCTGCTTGAAATATACTCTTTTGGAGCTTGAATACTTTCCGTTGAACCTTAGTCCATGGGATTGTCTTCCATGCGTTGTTCGTAGTCTTGATTGGTTTTGGTTTTCCCAACCCTTTCTTTAAACTCGCTATCGCCATTTGTACACCTACTAAACTCTATTCCTTACAATCAAACCGTGACCTGTTAGCATATCCCTACTATTACAGCAGGGTGTTGGCTTTTGGTCACATCTCACATCCTCCGAGACTTGCGGTTACACTTATCCCTACTGATATTTCGACCAAATAATCAGAGTCTAGGAGGACTTAAAACGTTCCATTTATATGGGCATTCCATCTTGAGATTTGTCCTTTCCACCGGGGTACTTTTAAAGGTCTGTGTAGGTGATGAAAAGATTACCCTACTTTTCCCCTTACTCTTTTGAGCGCAGCGTATCAACCTGTTTCGCTGCTCAATAATGACGATGGTTCAAGCCGGACATTCGGTTTCCCTAATCATGGATGGTTGGCAGTGGTCGCATCTGGTAGTAGGTTCTACTTCACCCCTTCCGTTCCCCGCTTCAGTCCTGGGGCTATGATTCCCAAAACTGGGGGTGGCTGTCGCCGTTACTCTTTACTCCCTGATTTCTCAGTTGGTTCATGACCTTGAGTTCCCTGCCTTGTTTGGATTTTTCCAAACGTCGGGACATATAAACAGTTATGAGGATGGTCAGGAGAGATCTCCTTATATTCAACCAAGGGGTATAAATCCTCACCAGGCAGTTATTTCGGGCATTGCAGCCCTATTTGATGCCTGAACGTCTCGCACCTTTTACCACATTATGGCAAATGATTCAGGGCTGGGCTTGTTTTCTATATATTACGGACGGATACAAAGTTTATCCTTGCTTAATTGAGGATTGCAATCATCTAGTCAGCAAAACGGCTATGACAAGAGTAGAAGGAGAAAACTGCCGTCTGAGGCACTATTTAGCCAGGCTACATCGCAAAACTTTGTGTTATTCCAAGTCCACTGAGATGTTGTACAAATCAATTCGCTTACTTATCTATTATTTGAAGCATGGACAACTTCCTCCGTTCTCTTCATCATTCCTCACTGTGCAATACCAGATTGTGAGTAATATCTGAGTAACTAGGCATAGTTATCGGGTTAAGTAAATTCCGGTTATCGTCGTTAGGATAAGGCTTTAAGTTAAATCGGGATAACAGGTATTCAACCTGCACCATAGTCAATCAGGACACCAACCACAACCGGGTTGGTGTCAATAATTAAACTAATCCCAGATGCTATTAGCAACATACAATGGTTGAACAAAAAGAGCGACGCACTCCCCCACCTGCCTGCGGCGTGGGGGTCAAGGAGCGGAGATTGTGGTATAGTTCTTCTATCTGTGCGAGACGTTCAGGCATGAAATAGGGTTGCAATACCCGAAATAACCGCCTGGTGGGGACTTCAACCCCTTGGTTGAATATAAGGATCTCGCTTCTGACCATCCCCATAACTGTTTATATGTCCCAACGTTTGGTATAGAAATATACAAAACAAGGTAGGGAACTCAAGGTCAAAACGCAAAATCGGAAATATTAATGATTCTTTAACAATTGCGTAGAGAGTAACGGCGATAGCCACCCCCAATTTCAGGACTCACAACCCGTCAGATTGAAGTGGGGAACGGAAGGCTCCGAGATACAACCTAGTATTGGAACCATGACCACTGCCAACCATCCATGATTAGGCGTGAGCCAAATGTCTGACTTGAACCATCGTAAGAACTAAGTAGCGAAATAGGTTGATACGCTGCGCTCAAAAGAGTAAGGGGAAAAGTAGGAGGCTAGATAAACTACCTACACAGACCTTTAAAGTACCCCGGTGGAGAGGACAAATCTAAAGATGGAAAGCCCATATAAACGGAACGTTTTAACCCCTCAATGGCTCTGAATCATTTGGTCGAAATGTTCAGTAGTGAAAGTGTAAGCGCAGGCCTTTGAGGGAGTGAGATGTGACCAGAAGCTAACGCCCGGCTGTAATGGACGGGATATGCCAACGGGTCACGGTTTGATTGCAAGGATAGAGTCGATTAAGGGTTAATATGACGAAATCGAGTTTAAAGAACGGATTTGGGAAAACCAGACCAATCAAGACGTGCGTTTGTATGGAGAAGTATCAACTGGACTAAGGTTCAGCGATACGTCTTTAAGCTCCAAAAGAGGATATTCCAAGCAGCTAAATCGGGACAGGACGCGAAGGTTAGAAGGTGGCAACGTCTATTGGTGAAATCATATTATGCCCGGCTCTTAGCGGTGCGACGGGTGACCCAAGACAATCAAGGCAAAAAGACGGCTGGAGTAGATGGGATGGTCGTAATATCCCCTAAGCAAAGGTTAGAAATGGCTGAGAAAATCAAGGGAAACCTCAAAACAAAACCACTACGAAGGGTGTGGATTCCAAAACCTGGAAGGGATGAGAAACGTCCTCTAGGGATACCCACAATCCAAGATAGAGCCAGGCAAGCCTTGGTGAAATCGGCTCTCGAACCCGAATGGGAAGGGAGATTTGAAGGCACAAGCTACGGGTTCAGACCAGGCAGGTCAGCCCATGACGCGATTGGTAGAATATACACGGCCATAAATCAGGGTCAATACTATGTCCTTGATGCGGATATAGCGAAATGCTTCGACCGAATAAACCATGATTACCTACTGTCCAAAATTCATTGTCCTAGCGTAATTAAACGCGACCTGAAACAATGGTTAAAAGCAGGAGTGCTAGACAATGGCGTATTCGAGGATACAGAAGCCGGGACACCACAAGGAGGGGTAATAAGTCCAATACTCGCCAACATTGCACTGGATGGAATGGCTAGGTTAATTGAAACAATGTATCCAAAAGCAAGTGGGGGTAAAGTTAAAGCCACCCTAATAAGATACGCTGATGATTTTGTAGTGATATCACCGTCACTGGACATCATTGAACAGTGCAAAACTGCTATTTCCCGTTGGTTAAAACCTATAGGATTAGAGATTAAACCGGAAAAGACCAGAGTGTGTCATACACTTAACCCCATACAATATGAAGGGAAAACAGAAGAACCTGGTTTCGATTTCTTGGGATTCAATATTAGGCAATACCCAGCAGGAAAACATAGAGCGGGGAAGATAAATAGGGACACAAGGAAAACCTTTTTAACCCACATCAAACCCAGTAAGAAGGCAGTTAAAGCCCAGATAGAAGTGATTAAGGGTGTAATCAAACAACATAAGACAGCACCCCAATCAGCCTTGATTAGCAAGCTAAATCCGATAATACGGGGATGGTCAAATTACTATTCAGGGGTCGTTTCAATAGAAACCTTCTCTAAGCTAGACCACATAATTTGGCAAATGTTAAGGGCATGGACAGTCTCAAGATGCGGAAAGGCAAACTACGAAAAACTGAGTAATTATTTCATACCTGGAAAAGTTAAACTCAGTAATGGGAAAGAAAGACAAGAAAGTTGGATGTTCCAAACCAAAGATGGGTTACATTTCCACAAGCATAGCTGGACGCCAATTGTCAGACATACCCTAGTGCGCCCGGATGCAACACCATACGACGGAAATTGGACTTATTGGGCAACCAGGAAAGGTCAGGCAATCGATACACCAACAAGGGTAGCAAAACTACTTAAAAAGCAAAAAGGTAGGTGCGCCTGGTGTGGGCAATACTTTACCCCATCAGATTTAGTTGAAGTAGACCACATAGTACCTCGAAGCCAAGGTGGTAAAGAGGAGTACAAGAATCTTCAACTATTGCACCGCCACTGTCATGATGATAAAACGGCACTAGATGAAGCCGATGCTGTGTCCTTAACAATGGAGCAATCAAACTAGGAGCCGTGTGAAGGGAAACTTTCATGCACGGTTCTGAATGGGAGGGGGTGAAGGTGACTTCACTCTCGACCCCTAATCAACTGGCACGGTAATGGGCGGGCATAGAACCCGAACTCCCCAGAGACACGATTGGTTGAGAAAGGTAAAGCGGCTTATAAGTCCTCTGTAGTCGGTTAATCAACGTCAGACTCAGGGCAAAACTATTCATCAGCCCGAAGCGGAAACGACTTAGGGGTGTATGCGGGCAAAAGTTCCCGCAACACGGTGAGAATGCCACCTGTCACGAGGGATAAATCCTTGTCCCCACCCCCACCTCGCGGAACGCAGGTGGCGGAGCATTCATGTGTGAACGTTGATCACTTCTTGCTCTAGGCTGACCGGTGGGATCATTCTAGGTACTTTCGGAAAAATGTAAAAATATTGCAACGGCCTCCGGTATGATCACGTTACGCATCTCGATCTAAGGGAACGCAAAATACAATTATGCGAATTTTATTTGTAGCGGCGGAAGCGGCACCCCTGGCCAAAGTCGGGGGTATGGGGGATGTCGTGGGTGCTTTGCCCCAGGTCTTGCGGGCAATGGGCCATGATGTCCGGGTATTTATGCCCTACTATGGCTTTTTACCAGACAAAATCAAAATACCCAAGGAACCTATATGGTGGGGAACCGCCATGTATCAAAAATTTGCGGTTTTTGAGACGACATTTCCCAAAACTGATGTTCCATTATATTTATTTGGACATCCTTCGTTTATGCCTCGTCGGATTTACTATGGAGAAGATGAGGATTGGCGGTTCACCCTATTTGCGAATGGGGCTGCTGAATTTTGTTGGAATTACTGGAAACCCCAAATTGTTCACTGTCATGATTGGCATACCGGGATGATTCCCGTATGGATGAAAGAAACCCCTGATATAGGTACTATCTTTACCATTCATAATTTAGCTTATCAAGGACCTTGGCGCTGGTTTTTGGAACGGATTACCTGGTGTCCTTGGTTTATGGAAGGTCATAATGTCATGGCGGCAGCGGTTCAATTTGCTGACCGGGTAACTACAGTATCTCCCACTTATGCTAGTCAGATTCAAACGGCTGGCTATGGGGAAAACATGGAAGGTTTGCTCTCCTATATAAGTGGCAAAATGTCGGGGATTCTTAATGGGATTGATACGTCGTCTTATAACCCGGAAAACGATCGCTATATCGTGGAAAACTTTAATGCTGATACCGTGGAAAAACGGAAAACCAATAAAGTTGCCCTTCAGGAAGAGTTAGGACTAGAAGTTAACTCCGGTGCCTTCCTGATTGGTATGGTAACACGACTGGTGGAACAAAAAGGACTCGATCTAGTAATTCAAATTATGGATCAGTTTATGTCCTTTACTGATTCCCAATTTATTTTACTGGGAACAGGCGATCGCTATTACGAAACCCAAATGTGGCAAATGGCATCCCGCTATCCGGGGAGAATGACGACCCAAATTCTGTTTAATGATGCCCTATCACGGCGGATTTATTCTGGTGCGGATGCCTTAATTATGCCCAGTCGTTTTGAGCCTTGCGGAATTAGCCAAATGTTAGCAATGCGTTATGGCTGTATTCCCATTGTGCGGCGTACAGGAGGCTTAGTCGATACGGTATCCCATAACGACCCAGTAGGGGAAGGCGGCACAGGTTACTGTTTTGACCGCTACGAACCTCTGGACTTCTTTACGTCTATGGTTCGCGCTTCGGAGGCTTTCCGCTATAAAGACCATTGGCGGCGACTCCAACAGCGAGCCATGCACCAAAACTTTAGCTGGGAAAACTCAGCCCGGGAATACATCAAGGTTTATGAGGAAGTAGCGGGATACTATTCCTACCAACCCCCAACTCCTGAAGTACAACCGGAAACTGGTGTCACCACTTAGGGCGACACCCGGTTAAGCAAAACACCCGGTTTCTCAAGTTCCCAGTGGACACAGAAACCGGGTTTTTCTAGGATACAATCAACTACATACAATCAACTACAAAGCGATCGCCGTTTTTTGATGAACCCTTGCACTAGCCTCTATAACTGCTTGACGCGCCCATAGGTCGGCGGCTAAGATGTCATCCAAACTAGGATTTTGACAATTATCTTGTTCATGGCGCGCGCACACCATTTCAATGACCTTGGGAATATCCAAAAAGCTAATTTTTTCATCTAAAAACAGAGCCACAGCCTGTTCATTAGCGGCATTTAACACGGCTGGCATAGACCCCCCAGACCGTCCGGCCGCGTATGCTAACTGCATACAAGGATATTTTTGATTATCTGGTGCTTTAAAAGTCAAATTACCAGCTTTGACCAAATCCAACTGTTCCCAATCGGTATAAATTCTTTCCGGCCAAGATAGAGCATATAATAGGGGCAAACGCATATCCGGCCAACCCAACTGCGCCAATACAGAAGTATCCTGCAACTCAATCAAAGAGTGAATAATACTCTGGGGATGAATGACAATATCAATTTGATCATAATCCAAACCAAAGAGAAAATGAGCCTCAATCACCTCGAGACCCTTATTCATCATGGTAGCGGAATCAACGGTAATTTTACGCCCCATGGACCAATTAGGATGCGTAGTTGCATCAGCCACTGTGACCTCGGTTAACCTTTCTACAGGCCAATCACGAAAAGCGCCCCAGAAGCTGTCAGAATAATCCGTCGTAAACCCCCAGAGGGAACCCCTTGCAGACACTGAAAAATAGCGGAATGTTCGGAGTCAGCGGGTAACAATTTAACGCCATATTTCTCAATCATAGGATTGACGACAGGTCCGCCAGCGATGAGAGTTTCCTTATTAGCCAGGGCGATATCCTTACCGGCTTCAATAGCTGCAATTGTTGGCAATAGTCCGGCACAGCCAACAATACCAGTCACCACAGCTTCCGAGTCTCCATAGCGGGCAACTTCCACTATACCAGACTCTCCTGCTTCTATAATGGGTTGGGGGTCAAGATCGGCGATCGCCTCTCGCAATTCCCACAACTTATTCTGGTCACAAATAGCGACAATTTCCGGCCGAAACTGTCGCACCTGTTGCGCCAGGAGAGTGACATTACTACCTGTGGCTAATCCCACAATTTTAAACTTATCGGGGTGATGAGCAACAATATCGAGAGTTTGAGTACCGATAGAACCTGTAGAACCGAGAAGAGTAATTGCCTTCATGTCTTTTGCTAACTTATGTTATTAAATAACCATAGTATCTGTAAGTGTCACCCCCATGCAAACCCCATTAGCAAATTAAAGCACAATTCTCCTCATAAACTCTCATTATACCCACAGCGATACATCCGCAAGAAATAACCAGGAACCCGAGATTTTACCCCCAATTCTCGCTCACAATTAGACCCGGAATGGTCAAATTCAGCGGCAAAGTTAATCAACCATAAATTCATGGGTTGCGGCCATCTATTCAGAGTCTTAACTAAGGTATTGGTCGAAGTTAAAGAATCACCATCATGGCGATGCGCCAGTAGAAAGAAAGGGGAATTTTCCCGGATACCTAACTTTTGTAATTCCCAGGCAATTCCCATCATTTCCCCGGTTTGTTCATGGCTTTTGTGAACGGTGGCAATTAAGGTGGGAATATCTGACCTTAAATAAGCGGATATTTCCTCAGCGACAAGTTCGGGGCGATCGGGTTTGTGGTAAGCTAAGTTATACACTACCATTAACCCACCTAATAAAGACATGAAACCTATAAAAGCGATCGCATATCGTCGCCATTGAGATTTTCCGGGAAACTCCCAACTTTTAGCCAACCCGGCGGCCAGGATTAGTAACACAACGGGAAAATAAATAAACTGATATCGGGCTGCTAGGGTTAAATCCAAACCAATAGCCCAAGCCATTCCGACAAATATAGCCATAATCACCAAAGTAAAGCCTAGCCATAACTTCAGTGATTCTTTGTGGCGATCGCTTTGAAACTTCCAACCATCAATTACTACTTTTCCTAATACCCCTAAAACCAGCAAAGCCACGGCACTAGAAACTATAATAATGGGCAAAGGTTGCTTTTCGACGGGTAACATAATCACCATAGTAATCACCCAAGCGATTAGCCGAAAAATGGGCTCAATAAAATGATTGCGACTCGGTAAAGTCCAAGCAATTAACTGGCTATCTCCGGTGGAAATTTTCAGAAAAATTGGCAACCACACCAAGCTACCGATAGCTGTACCTAATGCGATCGCATAAAACCCTTTCCAGAGTTTCAGCTTGGGAAACCGTAGAGGATAGTAGCGGATATCCTGAATCCAAAATGCCAAAACTATTAACCCTTGGGCTATCAGGAGGAAGATAAAAAAGAAATGCACGGCCATTGCTAGGCTATTAACTATGACAGTCACCAAAACCAGCCAGACCGGGAGAGAGATTTGTGCTTTGAGGCGTTCAATAGCGACCGTGAGACAGGCGAAAGATGCGATCGCCAAGAACATTGCCAAAGTGTAGTGTCGTGCTTCCTGGGCTAAATATACCCCAAATGGTGAAACGGCCATCAACGCCGCCGCCAGATGTCCAACGAGTACAGATCTAAAACATAGCCACCCCAAGCCAAATATAGCGGGAACTGTAGCGACCCCAAATAGAACACTAAGGGATCTGGCTATATAAATTGAGACTAAATCCCCCGGAGTTCCCCACCAGTGAACCCACAGATGGGTCAACCAAAAGTAAATGGGGGATGGTTACTTTCTGTAAATAGCCTTTCGGAAACGGAAGCGATCGCCATATGATCGCCCAAGTGTAGGGGAAACAGCAGTAATTCTGGAGCGATCGCTGTATCCAAGGGGACCCTATGGAAACCATGACCCAGGCTAAAGGCTAGGGTGGCGAATTCATCACTCCAGATTGGTTTAGCTTCTAAGTTGATCAGACGCAAAATTAAGGCGATCGCGCACCAGACCAGTAGTAAAACCAAATTAATGCGATCGTGCTTAACCCAACTTTCCCAGAGGTGAACCCGCTTTCCCATATTCCCCGCCATATTTGAGGCTACCAGAGTAGTATTCTGCCACAGTCCAGGAAACGGGACAAAAAAAAAGAGAGAACTGCCTGAGCAACTCTCTCTACCATCAGGGTGCATCTACATAACACAATATAGCCTTTTTGCTATGAGGGGTCAAGCCCCCTATTGTAAAGATTTGGTAAAGGAAACTCTCAGCAACCAAAATGGGCACAAAAAAACGCACCGGAATGCTTTTGGCTTCCGGTGAGAACAGTGGGTCATCGAAACTAATCGCCTCAAAGCATGAGAGCAACCCTCTCTGGCTGAGGTAGAATGATGATAGATGTTTTGAGTAAAGGAAATGCACCCTGATGAAAAAACACCCTAATGATCGATAAACTTTCGGATAACTTTGGTAGATTTCCTATCCGCCCGACCCCCTGAACTAGGGGAATCAGGTCGGATTTGAGTGGACAACTCACGGACACTACGGACAAGCTCAATTCCTGTTACCGACCAATCAAGGTTTGCGAGTCTGTATTAATTATTACAGGTCGGTTTTGGAGATTTCAAGGGGTCTATTGCAATCACCCGCTTTTTCTGAAAGTGGGATAGCTGTTTTATAGACCATTAACCGGAAAAATCCCCGCCATGCTTGGTTTTGTTCCTGTCCAACTCCCCAAAATCAAGATCCTATTTCTCAGTGGTAGCTAAGTGACTCTGGCTGAAAAATTAATGTCGTACCCCGGTACTGATAGACTGTAAAAAGTCAGGAGCGATCGCCATGATGGGAAATATCGATTTCAACACACCAAAGTTAATCCAGTCTTACTGAAAACTGAATAGTTTCACCCAGATTTTATCATCGTCAGCAGCGAACCAATTGAGATGGATACTAAAACAAGACGGCAACCGACCCATAATTTAGTGAGGCGACAAGCCACACCAAAAGAACGAGAGTTAATCCATCTGCTGGCTAACCTCGGATGTTCCCAAGCTAAATATGGTCTTAAACACGCTACCAGTAAAGGGGTTATTTCACCGGAAGAAAGACTACGTTTAGCAGAATGGCACTTTCTGAGACTCCAGCAAATCAGAAGGATAGAAAGAAGTTTAGCTCCCGTGGCTACCCTGAAACGGGTTTATTTTAAAACCAACCTGGGTCCGCGCGACCTCAAATCTTTAAAACTGGTTTGGGTCGAGGACGACAAAACAAGGGTTAAGCGAGTCCCCCCGGAGTTAGACGAAATCCTGAGTGATGCTTTAGACAAGGGAGACACTCTCAAACAGATATTTTATATCGTGGAGAACAAAGCCCGGTTATTTGCTTCAACTCCTGATGGGGGTAAAATCCCTCTGTGGGTCAAAGAATGGGAAGATTCAGGCTATGAGGTAAATTTCTTTCCTCCCTCGTTTGCTAAGTGGGCAAATATTGTCGATCTTTCTTAATCCGTGAAAACTTGGCTTAACATTCCTCATTATTGAGGAATGTGCCACACCCCAATCAGGGGAGTCTCAATTCTATCTATTTGACCTCCCTCCCTCTCAGATGCGATCGCCAAGAGAACAAACTATTCTGTATAATTGACACTTACAATTTTACTCCCCATTCTCCTGCTTAATCGCAGATGTAACCGCCTCCACGGAGAACATTCACCAAACAACCTCCTGTCATTTCTCTGGAGGAGAAAAGGCTCCCCATGGTAGCTGTTAGTAGTTAATCCGTTAAATTACTGACACTGACGAACACTCAATCATGAAGTTAAGTAAACCCATTGTGAAATCGTAGGAATTGCTTTATACTGAGTTTATCAGTGCGGCGACAAGCAAATTTACTCAAAAGCTCAAGGCTGCTATTCAGGTCATCTTAGCTCATCAACCATGGCATTAGTCATCCCTGATTCAATCCCATCGAAAGCCAGCAAAGGAGAAAAAATGCTGTTCCGCTTGTTGCGGGATGAACTACCTGACGACTTCTTTGTTTACTATGAACCCATTACCAGCGGATTTTACCCCGATTTTATGATCCTTAGTCCCAGCTTCGGTTTACTGATACTAGAAGTTAAGGGGTGGTCAGTTAAACAAATCCACAAAGCAGATAGTTTTTTCTTTCATATTGAACAAGACGGTCAATTAGAGCATTGTCAGTCTCCTATGAGACAAGCGAAAGGCTACCTAGATGCTCTGCTTTCCAAACTTAAAGGCTATTCTATCCTGTGCCAAGATGATGGAGATTATCAAGGTAAGTTGGTATGTCCTATCGGTGTCGGTGCAGTGATGACTAATATCACAGAAGCACAGGCGCGGGAAAATCATATTTATGCCTTACTAGAAAAGCCACAGGTCTGCTACAAAGATGAACTGATGACATGGCAAGAAATCGGAGAAAGGGCGCTGATTAAACGCCTGGAAGCCATGTTTACCGTCCGATTTAAATTTGCAGATTTAGAAGATGACCAAATTAATACTATTCGAGGGGTAATTCACCCAGAAGCTCAGGTTAGACAAGAACCAGCTAAACCTAGCAGTGTCCCGGAAGGTAAACTGGTTAAGCCGGATGCTATTATTCTGACAACTCTCGATTATCGCCAGGAACAATTGGCGCGTTCTTTAAATTCCGGTCATCGACTATTTTCGGGAGTCGCAGGTAGTGGCAAAACTTTGATTCTTCTCAGTCGCGCTAAAATTTTAGCGGGAGGTTGGACAGATACGAAAGTCCTAATTCTCTGCTATAATGTTGCTTTGGCATCTTATTTGCGATCGCTCATCAAAGAAGACTATAACCTTTTATATCACCGACGCATTGAAGTTATGCACTTCCATGCTTGGGCAAAATCCGTCCTCAGAGGTCTACCCAATCCTAACCATTTTAAAGACGACGATATATACGACTATGAAATGGGTACTAGGCTGTTAAATGCACTGCAAAAAATTCCCAGCGATGACAGGTGGGATGCCATCTTAATAGATGAAGGTCATACTTTCCATCCTAAGTGGTTTGAATGCTGTACGGCGGCTCTCAAAGACCCAGAAGATGGCGATTTAGTAATTGTATCCGACCGTTCCCAGAGTATTTATCGCCGACATAAGTTTACCTGGAAATCTGTGGGAGTGAAAGCAAAGGGGAGGATGCGAAAACTTACCCAAAACTACCGGAATACTGAGGAAATATTACAGTTAGCATGGGCTATGGTTTGTGATCTATCTTCAGCAGAAGATGATGAACTGGAAGATGAGACATTTCCTGTGGTAGAACCCTTGGCAGCAGTTAGACATGGTAAGATACCACAGCTTCATATCAAACCAAACCGTATGGATGAAATTAATGGTGTAATTGACACTATTAAGAAGTTAGTAAATGAGGGATATAAACCTCATGAGATTGCTGTGATTTACCGCTATAAGGGAACAAATGAGAGTCAATCTTTTGAGCATCTAATTAAAACCCTAGACCATATCGGAATGGGAGTTTTTTGGGTGAATGATAATAAACATGACCACAAAATTAACTACTGTTCTAGTCATCCTGGTGTCAGGGTGGTTACTGGTAAATCAGCTTTGGGTTTAGAGTTCAAAGCTGTAATTATCCCGTGGGTGCAGCAGTTTGGTGTGGGTGAAAAAGCAAAGGCTCGCCGGGAATTTTATGTGGCAATGACCCGCGCTCAGGATGTGTTATATCTATTTGGATCAGGTTATTTTGATTTCCTGAGAGAGTTGAAGATGTGCGATCGCTTAGTGGTAGCTTAGTCCCCTTCCTATGCCCTAACTATAATCATCTAAAATTGAGGAATTGATTATGAGTGACTCACAAGATACCGAAAGAATTAGCAAATTGGCTAATAAAAATGCTTGGGCTACGGGATTATTGACCTTTTTCTTTCTACCGATTGGCTATATTTATACCGGACGTTATAAAGCCTTATTTAAAGGATTTGGAATAGTTATTTTGATAACGTTTTTGGGATTGATGATAGATTCATCTTTGGAAGATGATGATGAATTTTTTGACTTAGTGGCAGGTATATATGGTATATATGTTGTGGTTGCTACTATTGAAAATGTCCGGGCTGTTAATCAAGCTAAGAAACTAAATAGCGGTTTAAACCAGAATAATTCAGCCAATCTTCCCTCAGCAAATAATGTTGAACTGAAGCTGCTCAAACTTATGAAAAGAAACAGAGAAGTCACCCTAGCTGATTGTGTAATAGAAACCTGTTTAAGCAGTCAACAAGTTAGGGAAACGTTAGAAGAAATGATGATACAGCAGTTAATTACCATGGATAATCGTGAGAGTGATGGGTCAATTGTTTATCGTTTAATTTAGTGGTGAGGGCTTGCTAAATCTCTTGTAGGTTGGGTGAAACGCAGTGAAACCCAACCAAGTTGCCAAATCTCTTGTAGGTTGGGTGAAACGCAGTGAAACCCAACCAAGTTGCCAAATCTCTTGTAGGTTGGGTGAAACGCAGTGAAACCCAACCAAGATGTTGGGTTTCGTACCCAACATCTCCAATTAACTTAAACCCTTATCATTATTGCGATAGGAGGAAATTAACTAACCCGTTAGTCGTACTGTTACATTCAAAATGCACTCCATTCAGTCTTAGCACACGGGACAATTAGCGCATATCCCTCAGCAACAAAACTTAATTATTGACGGGTTAATCAATAAGCACAACTTAATCAATCTGTCAAATGCCTACTATCTCCCCCTAACCAAACACCGATAGGGTAACTCCCTTGTGATACCCGTCAATGGCAAGCCTATCGGTTCGTTCCTCACCATTGACTGCTATCACATCGTTCGTTTCCCCAATAGTGCTTGTTTCGGTTAGGGGGGGATATGCTTCCAAGTCAACACGATAGCCGTAGGTAGCCGTAGGGGGAACCCACTAGGTTATCAATGTACAACGATACCCCTATCAATGTACAAAGATATCAGACCGCCTACCTGGTTCCCTATGGGAGTCAGATTATTGGTGAAATATTGAGGAGCCTACTCACTACCAACAAAATGCGATCGCAAAACCTGAACTATCATCTACCGGAACCAACCCGATACCCCTAAACAACTTTTCAACTGGGGACTTGTTTCGTCATCTCTCGCTGATACCTACATAATCCTAGACAATTGCTTTACCAGCGACATCGGTTATTCACATAATCCTAGGGAATTGATTCCGCATCGAAACCGATACCTACATACTGCTAGACAAGTCTCCAATTTATAGGGGTAATCATCCCGTGCGGAACTCAGTACCCCTAATAGACGGGTTAAGGTTTTGGCTTAGGGTGTTTATTGTGGGTAAATTAGAGGCAAGCATTCATATAAATTTTCAATAGGCCTATTGCAATAGGCCTATTGGCAAAAAATACATAGACACCCCCTACAGTTAGAAACCATAGGGGGCCATTTAAGTTATTGGGGTAGCTGTTAGGTGTTAGGGTTTAGGTTGTTCTGCACTTAGCAATCATAGCGTTAGCTACGTCTATTAACTTATCTACAGTGACTTGGTCAGCTTTCCCTATGTAAATGTGATGATTGACGCTACCATCCCACCCTTTGAGGTTCCAGTAGGTAAAACCATTGATTGAGAGTTTTTTGCACGCTGTAAATCGTTTACCATTAACCTCCACTGAAAAGGATTTATGGGTTTCTAGGTATTTAAACCATTCTAAAGAACCTACTTCGATACAGATATTACCATGACCTACCAGAAACCCTTTGTAAGACCCTGTTAGTGTGACTACCGGGAGTAGCTTAGGCATGAAAATCACCTCCCAGTAGGATATCGCTGTTATAACCATTAAGGTTGCATTCAGGTGATATTATGCCTGAATCAAATCGAGTAATAATTGGATACTGAGATTCTACCCATTTCTCGTGTACCATCATAAAATCAACAGCGGCGTTATGAGATATTTCGGCTAATGTCACCCTAGTATCCTGATTGGAATAGGAGATATCTCGTGACATCATTTGAATGTAAATCTCCCTAGCCATTTCTGCAATAACCATCATTTTTTCTTGTTCAAACTCATTCATGGCTTTATTTCCTATTGATTAATTGAACTTGTGATCATCATTATCGGGGTGATTTTGATTATTGTTGTGTTCTGTAATTTTTGCATTAAGCAAGGCTTCAATGCCTTTGAGTAACTCGATTTCCGCGTTTAAAAAATGCCTGTGGATTTGGATACATTCGATAATTTCATCAAATTGTTCAGGCGTGATAGCAAGTTCTACTAAGTCAAGTAATCCTACAACGTTAGGATTTAATCGATTACTCATGTAGCTATATTCTACTACGTTTAATCCGGGTGTACTTAATTTGATTGACATGGTTTTATCCTTTGATAGTGGTTAAGTTGTGATAGTTTAACGTCATTTCGGAAGGGTTTAAATTATTCGATTTTGGTTAGTAAATGCTGAATATAATTAAGCTGTTTGAGCGATAATTGTTTTTTCGCTTCTGCTAAGGATAACTCAACCTCGCAATCATTCATTATTGAAATTAACGTTTCCTTAGCGTCTTCTTTATTAGCGTTGTAGACTGTACTATCTACCATTTGTTTAAATGTTTTAAACCGTGCCTTTATAATGGCATTTGTGTTGGGAGGTTTAGTCATTTTTTGGTCTCCTATATGATGTGTTTCCAAACATTTTTGCTGTTCTTATTAATCATATTATATCCTCTATTTTTCATTAGATTAGTCAACTCTGAAACATTAACGCGACTATCAAGATATCCATCTGTTTTGGCTCTCTCAATGGCTTCTTTTAACGCTTTCGGGTCGATATCAGTTACAACCTCGGTTAACTCAGGACATCCCGCGTTAATTGCCTGGTTATTTTGTTTCATTTTTGCCTCAATACCTTGAGTGATAAAACTGTCTAAAAATTGTTCAGTACCTGATGATATAGTCAAGATTTTTTCATTAACAAAATCCCAGTAATCATTGAAGCGTTTAATTGATTCATTGATAGATAATTGATAAATCAATGAATGGGTGACAATAATTTCACTTGATAACCTAGCGTTAATGATATCTTTTTTGTGTTTCTGTAGTTGTTTTTTGACCTTGCTGTATTGATTGCAGTTATCGATATTTCTCCAGAAAATTTCTAATTGAGATGATAATTTATCAAGCGTAATATCCTCTACATCGTTTAAATCACTTAACTCGTAACCATTGCCCCTATATTCCTCTGATGTCATAGTCTCTTTTTAAACCATATAGGAAACATCCGTCTTTTGAGTTCGTTTAACTCCCAAAATGTCCACAATGGATGTATTGAATTAATCACCTTTAAAGCGAAAGCATTAAAAATCATGTTAGTTCCCGGTGTCTGACTACTGATGGTTATTCGGCTATT
Organism: Arthrospira sp. PCC 9108; assembly: GCA_016745315.1. Classification (GTDB taxonomy): domain Bacteria; phylum Cyanobacteriota; class Cyanobacteriia; order Cyanobacteriales; family Microcoleaceae; genus Limnospira; species Limnospira platensis. Next base: position 4,836,381 of record CP066886.1, on the reverse strand, counting down.
TTTGCGGTTTAACACCTTGAAAAGCGATAACATATTCTCATTTTCAATTAATAAGCTAGGGGTGATATCTTCCCATACCAATATAAAATTTTTCTCAAATTCACATTGAAGGGGGTCATAAAATCGTTCATGTTGTATCTTGTTTCTCAGTGAAGCGAAAGTGCTATTAGCAAGCACCGAGGTTGTCTTGTATAGTTCAGATGCTACGGTAGCTATCTGTGACTTTCCAGTACCGCTAGACCCCCAAAGGAACAGGATACCAGCGGTAGACATTAACGTTACTGGAGACGCTATAAACGAGGCGATAATTGGAAACTGAATATCAGGATATGGTAGAACACAGACAGCCCGTAAAACAGACTCTAATTGCTCACCCAGGTTGCCTTCTGTGATTATTTCTTCTAGTTCAGATGACATCTGACTTCTAATTAGTCTATAATCAATATAGTCCTCAGACATGGTAGTAACCTCTTATCGCTCTTGACTTGTTGACATGGTATGGTAGTTATTCCCCCCTAAATATTTAGGGGGGATTTATTTGTGACTACATTAATCGCAGTAATTCAATTAATGCAATTAATACATTAGAATCAAGTTGTTTAACCTTGTTATAAAGGCTCTCAAAGCTAGGGTCACAATCCAAAACCTTAGCCCCTTCTGTTAACCTTTCCTCGAAGGTTTTGTATTTTGCCTTTCCATTAAATCCTGCTTTATTTTTAGTTTTGGATTCAATGAAAGCGTCGATATCGGCGACAGAGTAGCCCGCTATATTGCCATCAAAAGGGGCGATATTTTCGATATAGAATATGTTGGTACATTCTATTTCCAGGTCAGCAATGCTATCGCTCTCTAGTATTTTGTTGGCTGGCCTTACCGCTGATTGCCCTAAGTTAATAGTGGCAGTGAACATCATAGACCCGTCAGTTAATCCTGTATCGCTTTGGATTAGCTTCAGTAACGCCAACTCTGGCATCGTAGGGTTATATTCCCGTTTTTTGCCGTTATATTCAGTCTCGTATTTTTCAATACAAAACCGTACAGCCATTAGTTCTTTATCACCTTGGGAATAACTCCAATCCCTATCATTGAAATTCTGAAAATCCCCAGAAATACCTTTCCCGAATATCCATAGGTGAGGTGGCTTTATCCGTATTTGTGCATAATCAACAATTAGAAAGGTTCCCGTTTCACCGGGCTTAACTGCACTGCAATAACTAAATTTATCGTCCTGTTTTTTGCCGTAATATCCGATACTCATGATTAACTATCCTTTGATGATTGATTGATTGTTTTTGAGATTTTTTTACAGACATCCCAAAATTGAGGGTTACCAACAATTGATACTCGTAGGCTGCCTTCATTTGTCAACCTTGCTGTAGCGTGACCTCTGTAGTCCCCCCTAGGGCTATAACAACCCATATAGGAATAAGCTAAATCAAGGATTTCCTGGGTTTTATGTTCCTTTATAGGGGTTAGTATCCGGTAGGCTATTTGAGTGATTTCATACTCAAATAAATGTGGGTTATAGGTAGCACTTAACAGCTCTCCCGTGATATCAAAAATCCCTCTGTAGTGCAGTTTATTCATTGTTTACCCTTGGAATCTCTAAGTTTTTCCAAAGCCCCTTAAACTCGTCGATATTGATAAATGAGATGCCTTGCCATCGGTAGGATGTCCCCCTTATAACAAACCAACACTGATTGACTAAACCAGGATTAAGGTACTGCAATAACTGCATTTTTAGCTTAAATGAATCAGTTAATACTCCCTTAACTTCGATGTAACGATTAAAGAACGGACTATAAAAATCTGGAATCCAGGTGATATTTTTCCAAGGTTTTGCATGTTCAATTAATGTCATTTTAGGGTGAACAATTAATTGATTATCATGTTTTCGTAGAAGGTGATAAACCCTACATTCAAATGCACTTGGAAAATAATAGCCGTCTATTTTTTGTCCTCTAGCATTGTATTTATTTTTCATCTTTTGGGTACACTCCGAAAGATGTATTAGGATTATCAGGTTCTCTATCCCCGCCGTTTTCGGCTTGATATATATTCCATTCTTCTCTGTAGAACTCTAGGGCTTCTGTACAAATTTCCTCAAGTTTGTCAGGATGTAATGGGATTAATTTTTTAAGAATTTCGCCTATAAAATAAGCAATAAAATCCTTATCAAACTTAACTAATGTTGATTGCCATATAAACCCCCTTACGCCTGAAATTGGAACTTTGATATATAGGGAATGACCGATATACATCAAGGGGGTTAACGCGATGTTTCGTAGGTTAAGTCTAACCTCGGACCAATGACGTGGTATCATGCTATAATTTCCTGTTACTTGTTGACTGCCACCTTGCATATTTTTTAATTCACACTTCACTAGACAATTTATATGCAAGGTGACTTTATGCTAGACCCCTTAATCTAACCAACTAGAAAATGGGTTGACTTCATTATCTTCATCCTCTAAATCACTCTCAGAGCCCAATAGATGGTCTTCTAGTGCATTAATATCATCCTGTATGGCTCCCGTAACCTTACGAGGTAGCTTTACTCCACCTGCTTTTAATAGCGTCAGGATTGCGTTGGTGACTCGTTTAAGTGTGGCAATCTCTGAATATGTCAGATAAAAGGTATTTGAGTTGATAATCTCCGACGTTTGGAGTTTGTTGGTCAATGATTGAATTAATGAAGTTTTGGGGTAAGGAAGGTAAGTATTAACCAACTCCAGAAACTTAGTAAACTGATTAAACCGACTCAACGTCTCAATGTATTCTGTAGGAGTCAATACTTTATTAGTATTGACATTAGTTACATTTTCTACAGTTACGCTACCTTCAATTGATTCTGTAACTGTATAGTTACCTTGCTCTTTTGAATTCACTGTATTTAATTAAAATCATCTTATTTGATTAGTTTATTAAAAATAAACATAAATTATACAATTTACACTTATTTATAAAAATATCAAGTATTACATTAACTATATATAGAATTTACAAATAATAACAAATACAAAAAACCCGTTAATCCTATTTTGTGAGTTAACGGGTATATACTTAGTAACAAGTAGTCGATTACTAACTTTAAACGTTGGTTCCTGATTTGGTTGTGTCCCCGGGTTGTTCCCCTTTCTTTTGATTAGCTGCTTCAGTTCTACCTGTGGTTAGTTCTCCTAAACCGTCTAATGGATAATCATCTTTATCAGGTATTTGATACCATTTATGATTCGTCCTGAGTGATATTGGTTTTATAGTCCAATAATGCGCAAAAACATATAGCAAGCAGTTAATCGAGAAAATGTTAGGAACTTTTAAAGTAATAAACCGCAACCTTTTAGTACCCGCGTTAAATCCTGATGTTGTATATTCGCGCCAAATTCCTGGATTTGTTGGACGAGCAGGACCTTCCACAAAGACACGGTAAAATCCTGTCTTTTTACCAACGTTATAACTCAAGCCAGAAGGTACTTTTCTTCTGTTAGGGTTAGACGTTCCAGTATTACCTCTAGGGGCGGGTTTCCAAATATCTAACTCTCTAACCTCTGCTGGTTCTAAGCCTTGACTGTTAGAGGATAACGTATGAAGCAGCAACATAGGCATTGGGATAACATACTTTGATGTCTTGTCTACTGGAGCCTCAACGTTTAGAGACCTCCCAAGACAGGTTCCCTTTGGTTGCCCTAGTTTAGCAACAAAATTGTCTTTATATTTATTGTAAGCATCATTTAATGGCATAATTTAACCTCATTAATTATCAAACAAAACTTTAGATAGGTAGACAACAATAGTGTTAATGTCTACCTAGTTAATGAACCCTAGTCAACAAAAACAGCGATGGCTTGTACATCGATAGAGCCATCAGTAGCATCCCAAACATCATCAGTAGGGATTGTTAGGGATACTGTCACAGCTCCAGTTGCCATGTTGCGGGTATAAGCTGTAACTACCGTTACACCATTAGGGTTTCTAGTTGCGTTTATCTGTGCACGTTGAACTTGCTCGATAACTTCTAGCAATTGGTGTTCGAGAGTAGCACCATTAAGAGTTACTGGACTAGCCATAATCATCACCTTTAATCAGTTAATACATAGAGCCTAGCATCATTAACTGAATTTGTCTGTTAACTATTTGATATATCAGATGCTACATATATGTAGCTTCTATTCAATGAAAACTACATTAAGCTGTAGTTGGTGGCTGACTCCCAGTTTTCATTTCTAACGACGTTCTAGTAGCTGTTCTGATTGCGTCATCTACCCACTTAGGTTTCTTCTCAAAATGTAAAGGAATTTTTACTTTAGACTTCCTAGGGTCTTTGTACGTTGCCAAAACACTATTCTCTCCCATATCGATTTTGGCTTGTTCAAATTTATCAATTAATTCCCAGTTAAGTATTTTCACTTCACTGATATACATTTTGCTCTCTTTGATTCTTTTCGCATTTTCCCTACCGCCAAAACCTTTACGTTCCTCAAATATCAAAGGATAAACAATTGAGGAACTTGTTAATTGTACTAAATCCTTACAAATTCTTTCAGCGTCAGATTTAGAGCTTTCATTCACAAAAAATGAAAATTTCCTACCATTTCGCATATTACAGGTTACTTTGATATTGCCTTTGGTAAATGCCGATTTACTAGGTTGAGTAAATATCCTTTGTAATTTATCCCAGGTTATTTCGTGTCTTTCTACTGATGGGAGTTCTATTTGAGTTTTTTGTAGTTTTGACCGTCTTTCCTTAGTCCAATATGGAGGTTTTTCGTAATTGTACAAAATGAAGGTTAACTGAATTTTTAAATTACTGCTATTCGGAACTTCAGAGATATCACCCGACCCTACAAATTGACCAATATCTCTATTTCCTAATATCTCAGTTTGAGCTAATGCGTTGGTTACATTTTCCTGTAAATTACGCAAACTTGATACTAATCTAAAACGTTCGCTGCCGTTTTCTATAACCGCGCTAACTAACTGTTGCTGTCTATTTTCCTCAATGCGTTGTAACGCGATATATTCATCTAAGCCTTGAGCGACTAAAATAATCGCTTCTTTACAATTATCTGAGAATTCATCCCAAAATTCCTCTGAACTATCTTGGTTCCATATAGTGCTTAACTTGCCGTCATATTCTTCTGGTAATTTTTCTCTAGCGTCCCTTCTCTGTTTCCCAAAACTCCATTCTTCACCTTTTTCGTCACCCCACTTTTTCATCCTGTCTTTACCACCGGGAACCATCGAAACGATACGTTTCGCAAGCGCTGAAGGGCTTGCGGCTAAAAACATTTTAACAACCCGTCTACCATGTTTAAACAGTTGCCATGCTATAGCTTTCATAGCCATATTAAATGATTGCCTAACGTATGAACCAAAAGCTGATGATACTTCCCTAAGCATTTCAGGTCCCTTGCTTAAGGCAATGTGCATAGCAGCAGCTTTGTTGATAAATGCAATACCAATGGTAGGCAATACTCCACAAACTAATTTACCTGCCATATTACCCAAAAAACCGGCGGTAGTACTAATAAATTGATTAGCAATATTCATCATATTTTTGTCTATCTGTTCATCTGATATATTCCAGTTGAAATTCCAAAAGCTGTCCCAATTAGAGGTAATAAATGTCGCTACTTTTTCAAAGCTAAAGCTAGAAAAGAACTTAGTAAGTCCCTCCCATAACCAACCCGCAAATGATTTACCCCACTGAACTACTTTTCCTGTGACTTTTGTCCACAGCTTCCCAAACCATCCCATTTCCTCGGTTGATGTTCGTCGAGAAAAATTAACCTGTCTAACTCCATTCCGTCCAATTGCTGACCTAGTTTGACGACTGGATAAGCCACGGGTTGTTCTTAGCATTCTTGCACTTCTGGCTACCATTACAGAGTCTCCCTTAGTGGATTATCGCCGTCTATTAACTCGGTTTCTATCTTGATATCAGGAAAGTCTTTTTTGAGCAATTCTTTGACTTTATTGGTTTCCTGTTCTCTAATCTCATCCTGTTTTTTCATTGAATCATATAACCGCGTTAAATCGGCTAATATGTCTTTTGATGGGTCATTACCATTAACTTGTAAAGTACCTTGCGCTCTAACTATTGAGAATATTTCCTTTATTTGATTTAAGGCTGTCTCTAGTGTTTCTTTCGCGTTCTTTTGATTAGTGATTTTAACTTTACTTTCGTTAGGTTCTAGTAGTTCCTCAAAATTATCAGCCTCTGGAGTGAAAGCTGTTTTTAGTTTCTCGTATTTTTCCTCAGTTTCAAAGCCTAAATAGTCTAATATTTCCGAGACTTCCCTACCAGCTTTAAAGGCTGCTGCGTGAGCCAAACCTGCTTCATGTAAGCAGGTTAACACAGCGTTTTGTGTAACCTGATGAGAGATGGCAATTTCCATAACCAGCCCGAAAATTTCAGCTATAGATTCTGCAATATTAGGCAATTTTATTGTTACTTCTTCTTGTTCTTCTGATAGAAGATTGATATCATTAATTTCTACCTTTACCTCAAATTCCCCCACCTCTCATCATCGATGTCAAATCTGTACATTAACCACTCTGGCAATGTTTTAATTTCTTTAATTCCATTATCAGGATTATCGGCATCTACTGTTATTTTTGTAGGCATTTCAGCCGGAAAGGATTCAGGGTCTAGGAACTCGTAAATCCTTCTAATCATTCCACAGCATTCTTCATTCATGTCTGTCTGGTATTGTGATTTGACGAACGTTGTTTTCTGGCGGCAAATAATCTTTATCTTCAGACAGAATCCATAGTTTATAGCTATAATTACGGGTGTTCTCCCAAATTCGTGGACCGTCTAAAGAAGTATAGTTTAATCTAGTACTCGTAGGAAATACTGGATACCAGCGTGTATTTTCATACGACCTACCTCGATAGGCGTCCCACAATACGTCAGACTCATATTCGTAGTATGATTGATGACCTCTATCAATATATGGAACTTCCCATAAATGTATATATTCTAACATTGCTTCCGGGTCTTTAGTCCAAACAGTTGTTACGTCTGTCCAGGTTGTGGCTGGAGTTAAACGGTAAAAGATAGACCCAAATAATGGACTAATCATAAGCCTATTTGGATCACGACATGAAGCGTTATATTCAGAGTTATAAAAACTATTAAAGCCACTTCCATATAATGAAACTCTTTCACAACCTGAATTCATATAGTAAGGTTTTAACGGGTATAACTTACGATGTTTAATATAATCATTATGTACAATTATCGGCTCTTCGTAATTGTACTCTGAATCATGCCATGATTCTTCCCACTCTATAAAGACATCTAATCCAATCTTATTAAGTCTAAAATTTGACGTTGTTGCTTCTTGCCTTCTCCACCAATGCCTATTAATACTAGATGTTCCACTGCTAAGTCTACTATTTACTATTTGAGCAAAAATCATTAAATGCCATTTATTATTATTTTTAACAGGATAATCACGAGGGTCTGGCATTTCGTTCCCCGGTTTTGGTGGTTGCCTTCCTTTATCATCATCTACCTCGTCACCGCTATTAGGACCGCCAAAACTGTTACCAGCACCACCGCCGCCGCTTCTGCCCCCCCCAAAACCAGGTCTCCTACCAAACCCACGCGGTTTTTTACCTCCCTTTGGTTCATCTCTCTTTGGTGGCTCCCTAGTAGGACCTGGGTCCCATGGGTTAATTGTGTTTCTAACCATTTAAATAATCACATTAAAGTAGTAATATTATACTAACAAATAATTTATTAATAGGTGGTTAAAATCATGAGAGGTATTAAAAATATCACGGCTAATATCAACGCTGCTAACTGGAGTAACGCCATAGAGTTATTTAACGGGACTATTTTAGAATCATTAATGACAGAAAGATATAAATATGATATCGGTATTTACAGCTATATATCATCGTTAAACGCTAGATGTTACACTCCCAGTATTGCACAATCACAAATCCCCACAATTTACCCGGAAGATAGCTATTACCAACGGTGGAAAAAAAACAGGAAGTGTTGCAGGGAGCGGTAGATTTACAGATATTTTATGGGAATATGGCAACAGAAAACGGGTTAAATTTAGGGATTGTCAAATTGCCATATTATGGAGGCATTCACACCGAAAACCTGTTAATTGAATTAATCACTAATCAAAACGAAGGTTTAGCAATTGATAGCAACTCAATAGTTAAAGCTAGGTGTTTAACTCAGTTACATAACAATGATTCTATTAATATTTTGGGCATGGCTGAATATCAACTCGATACAGTTCCTCAAACCCCTACATTGACACAACCCGAAAATTTTGGGGTGACAATAGGCAATACCCCCACATTAGTTAGACCCTCAAATATTAATCGGTATAGGTTGCACTTACAAAATGTAGGTTCTGTAGGGGTATGGTTTTGTCACGGTGATATCAGTAACTGTGTACCTTATCAATGCCTATATTTACCTCCTAACGCTGGGTGGGATGATGAACTAAAATCAACAGCTTCTATCTATGCTATAACTGAGGATAGCGTAACCAATATTGTTGGGTTAGAACAAACAATAAATTGGTAAATTTTACTTTGATTTAGGAGTTTATTATGAGTTTCTCAGTTTATAGTTCTGTTGTCAATTTAGACACTCTAAATATGAGCAGTAAAATACCGGGAACTCCCGAAACTACCGCGATAAGTTTGACTGCTAACACTATCACGGAAGTTGTGCCTATCAATGCTACCAGTAACGGTAGAACGGTGTTTGTAAAGAATCGGTCAAATACCAATGTACATCTAATATTTGACCCTACAGGTGATAGCGTGTCAGACGCTGCATTTTCGGTTAAGCCAGGTGATACCATCTCAATAACGTGGGGTAGAACTGAGTTACAGGCGATAGCAGAATCTAGCGCTAGTATCAGCGTTACAATTATCGAATATATCAATATGTAATCATCAAATGAATGGCTAGTATTAAGTTATTAGCCATTTATTTGATTACTCAATATAGAGGCAGTTATGACTAATTTCAACATTTACTCTAGTAAGTTTGGGCAATCAACCGATGACTTGCCAGAAGGTGAAGTTAATCTGTATTTAACTAATGAACGGATACAAGCAGTTATTGACTCCAATACTAATTTAGTCAAATTAACTGAGTTAATTTGGAATAATATTATTAATAAACCTGGCACTTTCCCCCCATCTACTCATTCCATAGCTGGACTGAAATAACGTCCAAACCGTCTACGTTTACTCCATCAGAACATACACATACTATTGCTAATGTTACAGGACTTCAAAGTACATTAGACGGTAAAGAGCCTACTTTTACCAAAAGTACAGCATTTAACAAAAATTTTGGAACAACTATTGGAACTGTTACAGAAGGTAACGATGTCAGATTATCAAATGCTAGAACACCAACTAGCCATACACATACCTTATCTCAAATAACAAATTCAGGTAATGTTGCTGCCATTGATACAAATGGCAGTACATCTAACTATTTACGCGGCGATGGTGTTTGGGTAACACCTCCTAATACAACCTATTCTGCGGGAACTGGCTTAACTTTAGTAGGAACTGAGTTTAGAAACACCGCCCCAAACGTATCCACCAACCTCTCTACAAGCACTACAAGCAATACGTTAACCGTTAACAGTTCTGACGGTACTAATGCTGTATTACCTGCTGCTACAACAACCGTTGCAGGTGTAATGTCGAACGCTGATAAGACAAAGCTGGATGGGATTGCGGCAGGCGCACAAGTAAATGTAGCAACTAATTTAGGAGTAACAGCAGGAACAACAGCAGGTCCTGTAGTTACATCATCAACAGGAACTAATGTTACTTTACCTACAGCTAGTGCAACTAATTCAGGGATAATTACAACTGGGAATCAGACATGGACAGGAGTTAAAACATTTAATTCATTAATTACCGGGTCAATAAGTGGAAACGCCGGAACAGCAACAGCACTTCAAACTGCTAGAACAATTAATGGGACTTCGTTTAATGGTAGTGCCAATATAACAATAACTGCCAATACTCCTAATACATTAACAAATGGTACGGGATTAACTGGAAATAATTTTAATGGGAGTACTGCCACAACATGGGCGGTTGCTTATGGCACTACAGCAAACACAGCCTGTCAAGGTAATGATAGTAGATTATCTGACGCTAGGACTCCCACAACGCACACACATTCAAATATTACACTAACAGCAGGTGATGGTTTATCAGGAGGAGGAACTTTAGCAGCTAATAGAACAATTAATGTAGATTCAACTGTGGTTAGAACTACAGGTAATCAAACTTTAACAGGAATTAAAACATTTAACATAACAAATAATCCAGTAACTTTTGCAACTAATGAAAGTTTTCCTGATGGAAATATGCTTATTGATTTTAATGTTTGGAGGGGGTTTGACATCCGCCGGATAGGCTCTAGTGCTGGTTCGGCAAATTTAGTACTAAATAGTAGAGTTGGAGGAAATAGCTGGGCGTTTTCTTATCAGGGGAATTATTCTATGCAATTAGAAGCAGATAATAATCCTAGAGTATTTATATATCATGGTATTAATTTTCATCAAAGCGATGTTTGGCGAGGTGCTCCTGACAATAGATATTCAATACAATTATATAACGGGCAGACATATTTTATAAAGAGCTCAACTCTTTCATCATCTGGAGTACATACTAGATTTAGAGTAGGAGGCACAAATGTATCTTATATTAACGATAATGGAGACTACGTTAAAGGTAGCTCTGATCTTAAATTCAAAACACTTTTATCAAAACCAACTCTAGGGTTAAGCGAAATTAACGCATTGACAGTCACGTGGTTTAAGTATAATGAACTTGCAGCATTTCATGGCTTTAATCCAAGTACAGAACAATTTGGTTTAATTGCTCAAGAAGTACAAAATATATATCCTAACGCAGTTGAAGTGATTAAAAATGACCATACAGATAGTCCTGAAGTTGACGACAAAAAAATAGATTACTTAACAATTATGTATGACAAACTAATACCATTAGTGATTGCGGCAATTCAGGAATTATCAGAAAAAATCGACAAATTGGAAAATATGCTAAACACTCAACAATAAATTAACAGATAATGCCTAACGCACTTGATATATCTGAAAGTAATTGGTTTAAAGTTTATGAACTTAATTTCAGGATAGAAGATGATAGTACTCTACACGGTACTAAAAAATTGCCTGACATTTCTGGCAGTAAATTTGTTAGGATATTATTTGACGCTGACAGTGTACCCGTGTACTGGAAAATGGCAGGGTGGCTTAAGTTTTATGGTTACAATGATGTTAATCAAGCTATGTTAGTTAAAAGAGAAACTGTATGGCTTAATGAATATCAAATAATTGAATCACCGCCGTACAGCAATTTTTACGCTTCATTTTCTCCACTAGAAAGGATTAAATGGTTTACACTTCATTTTTGGAAATTAATATAAATGAACTTAATAATAGTTGAACTAGGATTAATTATTGTCGCGATTATTCTCAGTACGTTCATTACGCATACAGGAAACTTACTTATTGAGAATAGGTTAGACGGTATCCAAAATAGCCTAAATTATTTGATTAGATATGTTAATGATTTTATGCCATCAACAGTTTGTAAAAAACAGTTAGAAGATAAAAAGCAATCACCCCCTCTTCCAATTAACAGAGATGATATTGATGATGATGGTTGGAGAAAACCCTAAGCCCTAACACCTAACAGCTACCCCAATAACTTAAATGGCCCCCTATGGTTTCTAACTGTAGGGGGTGTCTATGTATTTTTTGCCAATAGGCCTATTGCAATAGGCCTATTGAAAATTTATATGAATGCTTGCCTCTAATTTACCCACAATAAACACCCTAAGCCAAAACCTTAACCCGTCTATTAGGGGTACTGAGTTCCGCACGGGATGATTACCCCTATAAATTGGAGACTTGTCTAGCAGTATGTAGGTATCGGTTTCGATGCGGAATCAATTCCCTAGGATTATGTGAATAACCGATGTCGCTGGTAAAGCAATTGTCTAGGATTATGTAGGTATCAGCGAGAGATGACGAAACAAGTCCCCAGTTGAAAAGTTGTTTAGGGGTATCGGGTTGGTTCCGGTAGATGATAGTTCAGGTTTTGCGATCGCACATAGGTTTACCTATAGGTCTAGTCCATAGAAAGACAGCCTAATATCTTTGTACATTGATAGGGGTATCGTTGTACATTGATAACCTAGTGGGTTCCCCCTACGGCTACCTACGGCTACCTACGGCTATCGTGTTGACTTTAAGCCATACCCTCCCCCTAACCGAAACAAGCACTATTGGGGAAACGAACGATGTGATAGCAGTCAATGGTGAGGAACGAACCGATAGGCTTGCCATTGACGGGTATCACAAGGGAGTTACCCTATCGGTGTTTGGTTAGGGGGAGATAGTAGGCATTTGACAGATTGATTAAGTTGTGCTTATTGATTAACCCGTCAATAATTAAGTTTTGTTGCTGAGGGATATGCGCTAATTGTCCCGTGTGCTAAGACTGAATGGAGTGCATTTTGAATGTAACAGTACGACTAACGGGTTAGTTAATTTCCTCCTATCGCAATAATGATAAGGGTTTAAGTTAATTGGAGATGTTGGGTACGAAACCCACTATAAAGCCTATAACCCCTATTCTACCGTTACTCTAGTGCACTCCAAAGCGATCGCATTATTAGGAGTTAGTGCAAAATGAAACCCCCTAGGCTAAATACCTAGGGGGTGTTGTATTGTGGGTTTATTGGAGATTAATCATCAAGCTGATATAGCAATCTGAGAATAGCCTTAACCTCTGGTAGGTCTGGATTGATACCATTATTGGTTAACACTTGCCTTCCCATGTCTAACGGCAATGGTTGCCTTTGATGCCGCGTCAGGATACCTAACTCTGTGGCAAGGTTGCGACGTTTTTTGTACTTGCTGTCATTAACCGTTACCGAGTGACCAAACGAACGCGCTCTGATTTCCTGTGGTATCCCATTCATCTCTCCCAGTTGGTTACCAAGATGACGGAAAGCATAAGCTTGAGTAAATCCCCAATTATGTTGTGATAACCATTTACGGTGATTATCGTTAAACATACCAGGGTTTTTAGACTTAGTAACAGGTAAGTAGACGTTATGAATCCCTAAGCGGTTAATCAGAGTCTTGTCTTTTGACATTGGGATAGCTAACCGCCAGCCTGTCTTAGTAGAACCCCCAAAATAGGTAAATTCTCCAATCACTAACACTAACTCAATGTTGGTAGGGTCAGATATGACTGGGAAGGTAATGCCATCAATCTTAACTGGCTTAGTTAAATTTTGACCTGCTGCTACTTCAGACGGTCTTAACCCATATAAAGTACACATTGCACTAACCCAACACCAACCATCACGAGCGTTATTGTCTGTGACAGAACGATAATCAGCGTTGCGTTCTTTGTCTAGTAAACTTAACAAGGTATCCAAGTCTATACTTTGGGATTCAGCAAATACTGTTTGGGTAGGGTCAATTTTTTCTAGCTTGTCCAGTGCTTTTTTGCAGCCAGCCCGTTCCGCTACCTGCCTTAACTTGTAATATCGGTCCTTAAAATCCTTATGTCCTACCGGGCTGCTACCGTCTGGCAATGGAGTATACAAGGTTTCTTTTATACCCTCCCAGGTAACGTAACTATCCCAGTTTGTAACTTTGTTAAATACATCTAAGAAACAGCGCTTAAAAGAGGCTCTGTCACTAGCTATATCACGGGAACGTTTGCGCTTAGTGTTTTTGTGAACTCCGTTAAAGTAATCATCCTCCATCTCTTTAAACACTTGACGGTAGGTGATTAAGTCATTCTTTAGGGGAGTTTTGTTTTCATCAAGGATAGTAGCCTTGTACCAGTCCAGCCATTCAGACACCGACTGAAATTGTCCGTCAAGGGATTTATGAACTAACCAAGCCTTGTCAACAGCCTTGCGGATACCCTCTGGGGTAAACTGACAATTACAGCCCCGTTGTTTACGTCCCCCCGTTTCCGGGTCAGTGGTGATGTCTAGTTGGATTGTCCCCCGGTTACGTTTAATCCTGACACCTTTGGGACATTGTTTGCGGGATAGGTTGAAAAACTCAAGAATGTCTTGAAAGCCTTGATATGTAGCACTATGTGTACTGTTTGTACTTGCACTCATTTTGCACTAACTCCTAATAATGCGATCGCTTTTGAGTGCATTAGAGTAACGGTAGAATAGGGGTTATAGGCTTTATAGTGGGTTTCGTACCCGCAGTAAGATGTTGGGTTTCGTACCTACACCCAACCTACTCAGTAAGATGTTGGGTTTCGTACCTACACCCAACCTACTCAGTAAGATGTTGGGTTTCGTACCTACACCCAACCTACTGCTAAAAGGCAAATTTCTGAGTCCAGTAGTTGTTTAAATTAAAACTTCCAGTGTCATTGCTGAGGAAGTAGTGACCAACACCAATTTGGGTATAATTAGGATTGAGGATATTCTCGCGATGTCCTGGGCTATCCATCCACCCCTCAACCACAGATTCTGGTGTACGATGACCTGCGGCAATATTTTCTCCGACCCCAGATGTAAATCCTACGGCTCGGGCGCGGTCACTGGGGCTAGAACCATCAAGCCCAGTATGACTAAAGAAATCTTGCCACGCCATGTTGGTGCTATGGTTTCGTGCGGCTTGAGTTAATAGGCGGTTTAAGGATAAGGGCTGTAAACCCTCCTGGGCGCGTTCTTGGTTGACCAGTTGTAGGACTTGTTGCTCAAAGACTTGGTTAGGTCCATCATCAGGATTATTTGTGGTTGTGTTTTGAATGAATATTCTGCCACCGATAAAGTCATTGGTACTAATAGATGAAATGCTGACATTATTTAATGTGGCTAATACGCCGCCATTTTCGAGAATTTGGGTGGTGAAAGGGTCTAGGGCTTGAACGACTAATTGACGATCGCCATTAGAAACAATAATTTGATCAACTCCCGGCTGAAAGTCAGTAATTAGATCCCGGTCAGCAGTTGATGGAGCTAGGATAAATTGATTAGCGCCTCCCCCTCCTGTTAAGGTATCCAAGCCTTTATCGCCGGATATGAGACTATTTCCCGGACCTCCAATAATGACATCATTACCAGCGCCGCCATAAAGACTATCGTTTCCCGACCCTCCAATTAGGGTATCATTACCCAAATTACCGAATAGAATATTATTACCGCCACCTGCTTCTAATAAGTCATTATCCTTACCACCAAAAAGGGTATCATTGCCACCGCCGCCAATAATGGTGTCATTACCTTGGTTTCCGTAAAAAATGCGTCCGGTATTATCATTAACTGCATAATCATTTCCCGCCAACAGAGCGATCGCATCTGGAAAAGGTGAGGATCTGAAATAGGCGAGCTGTTCTGGGGGGAGTTCAGACATGATAATTCTGTCATTACCAGGAGTAGCTATACCCAAGTCTAATCCGTTTTCGGTGATGATGTCGAAAAGCATGATTCCATGTAGATGATGGTTGCCAATTTTGTCTATGGTAGACGATTTTTATGAAAGTGCCTAGGAGTTTACAAATAATTACATATAGTGATAATTCTTAGCATCATTTAATGTTAATTTCCCCATCAATATGCTAATAAATATTGTCTAAGTACCGGGCTTTTAGATATTTTGACAGCCAAACAATTTTGGATAAATAGATGGTAAAATCGCGGACAAATCCCTATTATATGGGGCTTGCAGCGATAGAAACCAAAGGCGATCGCAGATAGAAAGGCATCGCCCAGATTGTCAGAGGCCATTGAGGAATGTCAGTAATGGAATCAGAAGGCATGGGAGGGTTTCATAATTGTTGGCTAATCGACAACAACTCTGTTGTTAGTCTTTTTGGGAAAGCAGACACTGACAAAATCGAGAAGCACCGCGATTAAGGGCTTGTTCCGCCGCCGTGGTTAAAGTTTGAGTCTGTAAACCGATCGCCGGAGTGCTACTGGCAACCCCAAAACTGAGTAATCTTTGGGAATAAATCGACACTTGGCTAAGTTGTCCAATTTGTTCCTGGATAGTATCCACTAGGCGCACCGCCCATCGAGCATTGGTAGAAGGCAATAATACCGCAAATTCTGCCTGTTGATAACGAGCAACCAAACCGTGAGGGTGGGTGACAGTATGTTTAATGATTTTGGCAACATTACGCAAACATTGATCAGCGGCGTTGTCACCCTGTTGCTCTCGGTATTGTTCCCAATCTTCAACGCGCGATAAAATCAGAGATAGGGGCGCTTGTTCCTCCATCATTCGCTGCCATTGGCGACTGAGATAATCATTAAAACCATGACGGCTTACCAGTCCGGTGAGACTGTCGATGATGTCAAGTTGCTGGAGTTTGCGGTTAGACTCTTCTAGTTGGTGGTAGAGTTCGGCTTGATAAATGGCGATCGACAGTTGATTCGCAAAACCATGGATCAGTTTCAGGTCGGACTCTTGCCACTGATAACCGGGGTCAGTCATCACTAGGCTTAAACTTCCCCATAAACGACTGCGACTATACAGGGGAATTGGTAGCCACCCCCCTGGACAGCTTTGTAGGAAGTCTTGAATGGTGGCTTCATCTTGGGAATTGGGGACCTTCAGGGTTAGCGATCGCAACACTGACGGTAATTCCGACCCCACCTGTTTAGTGTAGGTTTTACCCGAATTAGATGGGATTTTAGCCAATATAGAATTAGTCGGTTGTCGATATTCAGCCCTATTTAACCATGATTTGCCTTGGGCAATAAACTGCACAATTTGCACCGACTCGACTTTAAAAATTTTCCCCAGTTCAGTCACTGCCATCTGAAAGATCCGCTCTAAATTCAGGGAATTTCGGATCACTTGGGTTAACCTTTCCATGGCTTCTTCCCGTTGTGATTGTTTCTTGATGGCATCTTCCATCACTTTTTGGGAACTGGTGTCAATGGCAATGCAGAGATTTCCTTCAAACTGGTTTTCTTCATCAAATAGGGGACGCACCGACAGTGTTACCCAAACCGATTTTCCTAAACGGTGTCGCAGACTCAGATTATATTTCTCTTCGCGATCGCCTGGGTGATTTTGGTGAGCGATCGCCGAAAATGCCGGGTGTCTCTCATCCATAAATTTCCACAGAGATTTACCAATCATCTCTTCCGGAGTATATCCCAGGATTTCTGCCATTTTCGGATTAACAAATGCCGTCTTCGTCTGGCGATCCAAAATCCAAATTCCCGCCGCCGTGGTCTGGAGGGTCCACCGAGATACTTGATCCCGACTCAGTTGCTCTGTGTTTATGGTGCTAACATCTACAGGTTCGGTCACAGTAGCCATTTGCCGACTTTGCTCAATTAGTGGCATTTCCTGATGACAGTTCATACAAAAGCCAATTTTCTTATGGGCGATAATATGAATGAGAAGCGGCTCAGAACAGCACGGACACAAATACTTATCCATCATTCTGGTTTACCTCAATTTTTATTAGCTTTTTGTTATTATTAAACGGTCTTTCTTTTAGGATAAGTTGGTTTTTCCGACTTTGTTCCTGAGCGATACAAATCTTGATATAACAGTAGATACAGCCCTGCTATGATGGGCTATTCCCTAGACGAAATATCTCCATCTTTAACTGGCTAATGGCCCACCGATCAGTTGCTCCCTTCAGGGACTCTACAAAACTACATAGCCATAACTACTCAAACTAATCCCGGCTTTACAGCCTGTTCAGAAATGATCTGATCACCTCTCAAAGTCCCTCTCCCTCTCTGGGATCCAGATTTAGGGTGAGGGCAATGTATTAAGCGACTGGTGAACAAGCTGTAGTTAAGTTTCCCTGATGTATTGAGGGATTTAGGGTGATGAGGGCAATGTATTAAGCGACTGGTGAACAAGCTGTAGTTAAGTTTCCCTGATGTATTTCGGCAAAAACTTTTGATTTTCCAAAGATTGATAAATTTTTGTTGATAACTTCTCTCAAAAACTTGACGACAGGATGCGGGTTAGAGTATCATCATATAAATCGCTTCCAAGGGCTTGCTGTGTCTATACGCCAAAAAAGCAGCTAAAACCATGATTATATCGCCCCTCATAAAATTATCCGAGTAAAATTTTAAAATCCCGATGCACGAGTTTTTGAGGAAAAAGCGATCGCCCCAAATCCGCCTCTTGACAAAAACGACATTTTGTGAATATACCCTGAACTATCCGCGCCTAGGGTGCGTCAAACTGTTTCGGATTAGAGGGGGATTAACAGGTAATTTCAAGATATTTCCAGAAATATTTCTCCAGTTATGGTAGTATATTGACTACAGTGTCAAACAACAACCATGAAATATGCAACACCGAGGGAAGCGTCTCAAATCCTTCAAGTCTCAGAAAGAACACTGTGCGTTACTGGGATAGAGACGGAAAAATATGCACAATTATAACTCCTGCGGGTCATCGACGGTACGCTATCGATTCCGTTGTCAATCCAAAAGGCGATACCAGAATCAGAATCCTTTACGCCAGAGTTAGCTCGTACAAACAAAAATCAGACCAGTAACGACAAGCAAATTACCTGCAATCGATGTTCACAGACGGACTCATTATCAAAGACATCGGCTCCGGACTCAACTACAAGCGCAAAGGATTACTTTCCCTTTTGGGACAAGTTCTGTCAGGAAACGTCAGAGAAGTTGTGGTCTCGCACCAAGACCGACTCGTTCGGTTCGGTTTTGACCTCATCGAATGGTTCTGTCAACAGCAAAATTGCCAACTCGTGGTTCTCAACAAACGTGACTTATCTCCAGAACCAGAAATGGTTGAAGATATCCTTGCCATTGTCCACGTCTTCAGTTGTCGATGGTACGGACTCAGGAAATACAAGTCTGTTATCAAAGAAGATTCGGATTTACCCAGAGACAGCCTTGGCTAAGACGTGGTTTCAATGGATATCCGCCGCCCGATGGTGCTTTAATCAAGCCATTGCCATACTTAAAACTAAGAGGATTGGTAAATATGACCTACGGAAAACGGTCATGGATACGGCTCCATTTTGGGTAAGCCAAACCCCATATAACCCACGCCAATTGGCGGTATTCCAAGCTGATGAGGCGCACAAAGCAGCAATAAAATCAGGGGGAGATGCTAAGTTTCGGTCTGTGCGCGACCCGGTTAAGTCTATCCGATTTCCAAAAGATAATTGGAAAAAGGGGACATTTTATCCGACACAGACCAAGGGATTAAGGTTCAAGGCAAGTGAGCCAATTATCGACAAGATGCACCACGAGCCCACCTTGGTGCTAGATAGAGGGCGCTGGTTTATCTGTTATGCCATAGATGCGCCTAAGCTAGAACCACTAAACAGCGACCTAGCCATCGCCCTTGATCCAGGGGTAAGGACATTTCTAACTGGGTTTGACGGGCAAGAAATTTGGGAAATTGGCAAGTCGGACATGGGACGTATTTATCGACTGGCTACCCACCTCGATAGGTTAATGTCTCGAATTGGTCTATCCAAGGGACGCCAATTTAAGCGCCTACGGCACTGTCTGCGAAAAGCTGCACAAAAGATTCGGGTGAAAATTCGTGACCTGGTTTCAGAGCTGCACAAGAAAGCAGCTAACTATCTATGCAGCAAGTACAAAGTCATATTTTTGCCTAAATTTGAGGTCAAAAATATGGTCAAACGAGGCAAGCGACGGCTGTCAACTAAGACAGCACGGAAAATGGTTACATGGTCTCATTACCGTTTTCAGCAAACATTGAAGCATCAAGCGGCTAAAGTTATGGTCGAAAGGGAAGTCACCTTCCCCAACTCCAATTCCAAACCGTACTTGAGACTTTCACCTCATACGGCTCCTGATATGGATACCCCTTTGTCAGTGGGAACAGGGCTACAACCCCCTGCTTTATGACCTCAACTTTCGGAGCTATATACACACGTAGTCATTAACTCGTTTTCGTCATAACACTCTTAGTTGTCGCGGTCTCTATATCCACACCGTGACTAGTGGGCATATCCTAACCATTACAGTTAGGCATTAGCTTTCAGTCACATCCTTTCCCCTTAAAGGCATACGCTTACACTTTTCACTACTCCACAGGTACATCCTGCCACTTGAGAGCCAATAAGGAGTTTCAACGTTCCATCTATGCGGGCATTCCATCTTTAGATTCGTCCTTTCCACCGGGGTACTTTTAAAGGTCTGTGTAGGTGATGTCATAAGTACCCTACTTTTCCCCTTGCCTTTGTTTTAGACGCAGCGTATCAACCTATTTCGCTACTTAACACTTACGATGGTTCAAGCCAGACGTTCGGTTTCCCTAATCATGGTACGATGGTTCAAGCCAGACGTTCGGTTTCCCTAATCATGGATGGTTGGCAGTGGTCGAGTTAGAGGTAGGTTCCTCATTACGCCTTCCGTTCCCCGCTTCAATCTGACTGGTTATGAATCCTAAAATTGGGGGTGGCTACCGCCGTTACTCTCAACCTTTACGTTATACTCGAGGGGAACCGATTCCCTCTTTCTTTCGCTTTGGTCTTGACCTTGAGTCTCTTTGCCTGATCTGGTTGTCGGGTCACAACTCCGAGACCAGATTTTGAGAACACATAGATAGTTATGGGATGGTCAGAGGTATGAATCCCATTAATTCCACCAAGGGGTGGAAGTCCCACTAGGAGGTTATTTCAGGCATCGCAGCCCTATTTGGTCTCCTAAACGTTTCGCACTATGGCTGTGTTGTAGTAGATGTGACGGAAGAGTACACCAGTAAAACCTGCTCCAAGTGTGGCCACATTCACACAAAGCTAAGAGGCAACAAACAATTTGTTTGTCCCGACTGCGGTCACGCTATTGGGCGTGATGTAAATGGCGCTTTCAACATTTTATTGAAGGCTTTGAGAGATACCTCCGCCAATGGCGCGATAATTTCATTCCAGATTGTGCCATACTCAGAAACTTCCAGCAATTGCTAGATTTTTCCGGGTTAAATGTATCTGTATCATGATCGCTCAGAAATGCCATAAATTCATAAAGTCCCATGAGTCTTGCTCAACAATACACCCTAGCCCAAGCCATAAGCCAATCAGGAGTCGGACTCCATAGCGGTGAAATCACCACCGTAAAAATTCTGCCAGCCACCAGAGGCGGAAGGCACTTTGTCCGAGTTGACCTACCGGAATGCCCAATAATTACAGCCAGTTGTGAATCAGTAAGGTCTACCACCCTATCAACAGAACTGGGAAATAGTGATAGCGCCAGTATTCGCACCGTAGAACACCTGTTATCTGCCCTCACCGCCGGGGGAGTCAGTCACGCACGCATAGAAGTTAACGGACCAGAATTGCCCCTATTAGACGGCTCCGCCAAACCGTGGTCAGAAGCCATAGCAGCAGCCGGGCTGAAAGAAATTGAACCACAGCCAATAGTAGCACCCCTCAATCAAGAAATCTCTGTGCGTCAGGGAGATGCCTTCGTGATGGCTATACCCTCCACCGAAACACGATTTACCTACGGCATTGATTTTGAAGTGGCGCCTATCGGGAACCAGTGGCATAGTTGGAGTCCCGATGAGCAAAACTTTATCACAGAAATTGCCCCCGCCCGGACTTTCACCCTAGCCTCACAGATAGAAGCCCTACAAAAAGCTGGATTAATCAAGGGAGGAAGCCTAGATAATGCGATCGTCTGTTCCCATTCGGGTTGGATAAATCCGCCCCTAAGATTTGCAAATGAGCCAGCGCGTCATAAAATCTTAGACTTAGTAGGAGATCTCAGTTTACTGGGAACTATCCCACTCGCCCACTATCTCGCCTATAAAGCTGGTCATCACTTGCACGTCGAGTTAGTGCGTCGCATTAGCCAAACCCCTACCAACAGCAACGTTTAATATTTAAAGAATGTCCACAGTTAACACGACCGCCGATCTTCAGGATAACAGCAACTCCCAATTAGCACCGGAAAACACTTTAGCGATCGCAGAAATCCAAAAACTGCTACCCCACCGCTATCCTTTCGCCCTAGTCGATCGCATTATCGAGTATATTCCCGGAGAACGAGCAACCGGAATTAAAAATGTCACCATCAACGAACCCCACTTTCAGGGACACTTCCCCGGTCGGCCAATTATGCCTGGGGTGCTAATCGTAGAAGCCATGGCTCAAGTGGGCGGCATTGTACTGACCCAACTGCCAGACATGGAAGGTAAACTATTCCTATTTGCGGGAATTGATAAAGTCCGCTTTCGCCGCCCAGTAGTTCCCGGCGACCAGTTAATCATGCGAGTACAACTACTGTCCGTCAAACGCCGTCGTTTTGCTTATATGCAAGCAGCCGCCGAAGTTGATGGGCTAAGAACCTGTGAAGGAGAACTAATGTTTTCCCTGGTAGACTAAAGCCTAAACTTTAAACTGGACCAATGGAATTACACCAGATCAGGTTCAGGAATTGCCACAGTTCCGTATAATTGCGGCAGCAAACCAATTTGGTCAATCAGTAACATATTTGATTTCCATGACCACTTTAATCCACCCGACAGCAGTGATCGAGCCTGGTGCTCAGTTGCACCCGACCGTGCGGGTGGGTGCATACGCCGTTATTGGAGAAAACGTAAAAATCGGCCCTGGTACTACCATTGGCCCCCATGCCGTCATTCAAGGATGGACAGAAATAGGAGCCAGAAACCAGATATTTCCGGGGGCTGCTATTGGGTTGGAAACCCAGGATTTAAAATACGAGGGGGCGGTGAGTTTTGTTACCATTGGCGACGACAACCGCATTCGGGAATATGTGACCATTAACCGGGCTACCTACGCGGGAGAAGCTACCAAAATTGGCAATGGTAATCTACTTATGGCTTATGTTCATGTGGGCCATAACTGTACCATTGAGGATGGAGTGGTAATTGCCAACGGGGTAGCTTTGGCGGGTCATGTTCATATTGAGTCTAAAGCACGGTTGAGCGGCGTTTTGGGAGTCCATCAGTTCGTCCGCATTGGTCAGTTTTCTATGGTTGGAGGTATGAGTCGCATTGACCGCGACGTACCACCATTTATGTTAGTGGAAGGCAACCCGTCCCGAGTGCGATCGCTTAATTCTGTCGGTCTTAAACGCGCGGGTTTGACTAATGAGGAGTTGGGACTAATTAAAAAGGCATTTCGGATTTTATACCGCACCCCACACCGTCTCTCAGAAGCGATCGCTCAATTGGAACAACTCCCCCAAAATTCCTATCTTGACCATTTGATTAATTTTGTCCGTCTCTCACTCACACCGGAAAGGCGCGGTCTTATTCCGGGAAAACGGGTCACACCAGAAGCGCCATGAGGATTTTTATTAGCACCGGGGAGGTTTCAGGAGATATGCAGGCGGCGCTATTGGTAGCAGCCTTGCGCCGACAAGCCGAAATTAAAGGTTATAGCTTGGAAATTACTGCTTTGGGAGGGCCGCAAACCGCAGCCGCCGGAGCCCAATTGTTGGGGGATACTACCGCTATTGGTGCGGTCGGAATTTGGGAGTCTTTGCCCTATTTTATCCCTACATTGCAAATGCAGGCTAGGGTCAGGCGTTATCTGCAAGAAAACCCTGTCGATGTCGCTATTTTAATTGATTACATGGGACCTAATATCGGTATCGGTAATCTCATTAAAGGCAGATTCCCGGAGATTCCCATTATCTATTATATTGCCCCCCAGGAGTGGGTTTGGTCTATGGGATCGCGCAATACTAATCAAATCGTCAATTTTAGCGATCGCATCCTTGCCATTTTTCCCCAGGAAGCCCGCTATTTTGCCGCTAAAGGCGCGAAAGTGACCTGGGTAGGGCATCCGCTTATTGACCGGATTACAGCCTACCCCAGCCGCCACCAAGCCCGGGAAAATTTGGGTATTGCTACTGAGGAAATAGCGATCGCCTTACTTCCCGCTTCCCGACAGCAGGAAATTCGCTATTTAATGCCCATTATATTTCAAGCCGCCGCCACTCTTCAGGCTCAGTTTCCATTGGTGCGTTTTTGGATTCCATTATCTTTAGAAAAGTATCGGGCAGATATTGAACGGGGTATTTTACAATATAATCTCCGGGCTTCTTTAGTAGAAAATAAAACTGATGTACTAGCCGGCGCTGATTTGGCGATCGCCAAGTCAGGTACCGTTAACCTTGAATTAGCTTTACTGGAAGTTCCCCAAGTTGTCGTTTATCGAGTGAGTCAAATTACCGCTTTGGTCGCTCGTCACCTTCTCCATTTTTCCATCCCCTTTATGGCTCCTCCCAATTTAGTCCAAATGAAGGAAATTGTGCCAGAATTGCTACAAGATGAAGTGACACCAGAAGCCATTTTTAACCAGGTTATCCAACTTTTTCCTAACTCCACAAAACGAGAACAAATGTTAACTGAATATCGACAAATGCGCCAGGTATTGGGGGTAAAAGGAGCAGGCGATCGGGCAGCCATAGAAATTTTAAATGCTGGTAAAATTTGAGGTATCCGAGGTCAATTTATGCAAATTATCAGAGTTTATGTTGGGTAATTATTGGCTATTTTTAACCAGTATTTTGGATGGGTGATTTGCCGGTAAATCCTGGCGATGGAGATGACTTACCAGCAGCTTTTAAGAGCCTGTCCACCCTCAAGATAATTAAAAGAGGGAAATTTCCCTCTTTCTTAGAGACAAGACACCCCTTATCTTCACAGATATACCTGGTCTCTGGTCAGAATTGATAATATCGACTTAACCTAACTTTGTTCTCTCAAAGTTCCGGTGCGAACCGCGAAACCTTGACTTTGACCATTGCGGCGTAATTCCAATCGTAATTGATGACCTACTCCCGTTTGTTCAACCAACTGTTGAACCTCCGCTGCGTCCCGAATGATTTGACCATTAATTTGAGAAATCACATCACCCACTCGGAGTCCAGCCTGAGCGGCTGGAGAATTAGGAACCACACGGACAACTAACACCCCTTGGTCTGTATCAACCTTTAAACCACTGTTGGGATCATTATTAATATTCTGCTTAACTTCGGGGTTTAAACTCACCATTTGAATACCCAAAAATGGATGATCAACGTGACCATTAGCCACAATTTGATCAGCGATATTCCCAACCCGATTAATCGGAATAGCAAAACCTAAACCCTGTGCGCCTTGGATAATAGCCGTGTTCATACCAATGACCTCACCATTTTGATTAAGTAAAGGTCCCCCCGAATTACCCGGATTAATCGCCGCATCAGTTTGAATAAAACTCACCCGTTTATCCGGTGCGCCAATAGAGCCACTAGAGCGACCGGTAGCACTAATAATACCCATGGTGACAGTGTTTTCTAAGCCTAGGGGATTACCAATAGCGATCGCCATTTCTCCCGGTCGCAATAGGTCAGAATTACCCAAACTCACAGTCGGGAGATTTTGCGCCGGAATTTTCACCACAGCCACATCAGTCACCGGGTCAGTTCCCAACACTTCCCCATCAAACTGGCGACCATCGCGCAAAGTCACCCGCACTCGGGTGGCTCCCTCGACCACATGAGCATTAGTCAAAATCCGACCATCAGAACCCACAATAAAACCCGAACCGGAACCCTGAACAACTCGCCGCCCCGGACCACTAGGGAGTCGTTGGCCAAAAAACCGTCGGAAAAACGGGTCATTAAATACATCAGGAACCTGAGTTTCTACAGTTCTGGCTGTATCAATTTGAACCACTGCTGCTCCCACCCGCTCCACCACAGCACTGACTACATTAGGATTTTGTGCCAAAACGTGACCCGGAGAAACCATCCCAGGGTTCATATCTGCCACTCCACTGTTAGTTTCACCGGTACTCTCACGGGAAGAACCAGCATTAGGAGTAAGGGAAACAACACCAAAAGTAAGCCCCGCACCCAACAAAAGCATCGATAAATAAGCCACAGGCTGAATAGGACGCACAGAGGATTTTAGAGAATCTTGCATCGTTAACACTCCCATTAATCGCTTGATAGTTCTTAGATTAAATGAGAGATTTGGCGAAGTTGTAGCATTGATATGACATCTCTGTGAACGACCAGCACCAACCCCGCTACAGGAGCGGTTATCCAAAATTATCCCTGGACAGCAATTATGGTAAACTAGGAAACTGGGAGACATCCCACCTCACCCGGCGGGATATCTATAAACAAGACAGCCCTCCTGCTTACCTTCTAGGTAAATGGTAGGGTTGCTCTCAAGGCAACCATTGGGGGAAAATATCAACTTCCCTCGCTTTTGAGGTATTTTGTCAATTCCCTTGACTATTGGCTACCTATTCTAGCTATCCGGTTTACCGACACGCTAATGATGCGGCCCCCAAACACATCCCAATTTGGCAATATTTTACTGGTTGACGATAAACCGGATAACTTGCGACTGCTTTCCCAAATGTTGACGGAGCAGGGCTACAATGTCAGGAGAGTGACCAAAGGAAAAATGGCCTTGATTACGGCTAAAGCGTCACCTCCTGATTTGGTGCTACTAGATATCAAAATGCCTGATATGGACGGTTATGAGGTTTGTTTGCAACTGAAAGCTGATGAAATTACGGCAGAAATTCCGGTGATTTTTATGAGCGCTTTAGATGAACTTCCTGATCAAGTCAAGGCTTTTACTATAGGTGGAGTAGATTATATTACTAAGCCTTTTCAGGTAGAAGAAGTCCTAGTGCGAGTCAAAACTCAAATACGTCGCCAAGCCGAACACTTAGCCAGGGAAGCCCAACGAGAACGAGCCTTAGCCTAAGTGATTGATAAAATCAGGCGCACCTTAGATATTAACACAATTTTTGCTACAGCTACCGCCGAAGTCCGCCAACTTTTGAACGCCGACAGAGTGGCTATATTTAGCTTTCATCCCCTCTCTAATTACCGGGATGGTAATTTTGTCTCGGAAGATGTTTGACCTGAGTTTGAATCAGCTTTAAATTGGCAAGTTCATGATTCTTGTTTCGCCAATTCATTTGTGGAGGAATACAAAAACTCCCGCATTCAATCCATTGCTGATATTTATGAAGCAAATTTATACCCTTGCTATATTCAACTTTTGGCTAAGTTTTAGGTGAGAGCAAATTTGGTAATTTCCCGGCAAAAAGGGAGCCATCTCTGGGGTTTACTATGTATTCATCAATGCTCATATTCTCGCAATTGGAAAAGTTATGAGGTCGAATTTGTACAGAAAATAGCCCTACAATTGGGGGTGGCTTTGCCACAAGCATAATTGCTCACCCAGGCGCAGAAAGAATCCACAGAACAAACCAAAGCCGCTCAACAGGAAAGGGCTTTATCCAGGTTAATTGAAACCATACGCCAAACTCTGGATATGGATATGATTTTTAGGGCTACTGCTCAAGCTGTGCGCCAAATTCTCAGATGCGATCGCGTTGTAGTTTACCGACTTTTACCCCAAGGAAAAGGCAAGTTTTTGTTTGAGTCCGTCGCGCCAAACTGTCCCCAGTTTCTCAATCTAACTGACCCTAATACTTGGTTTTATTTACATTTACAGGAGAGTCAGGGAAATATCAATCAAATTTACCATCAACAGACGGTTGATGATATTTACAAATCTCCCCTTTCCGATTCTCATCGAGTCCTCATCGATGAATTTATGATTAGATCCTATATGATTACTCCCGTATTTTTATGGGAAACTCAATGGGGAATGATTGCCGCCTATCAACACAATTTCCCCAGAGAGTGGAGGCATCGAGAAGTGAGTATATTAGCTCAAATTGCCAATCAATTAGGTGTCGCTTTCCAACAAGTAGAACTGATGAAACAGTTACATAAAGCCAAAGAAACCTCTGATGCAGCTAATCGAGCTAAAAGTGAATTTCTCACCAAAATGAGTCATGAGTTACGCACTCCTTTAAATGCTATCTTAGGCTTTACCCAAATTCTGGCTAGGGATGAACAGTTAAATTTAGCCCAACAGGAATATATCAAAATTATTGGTCGTTCGTGAGAGCATCTATTAGAACTGATTAACGATGTCCTAGAAATGTCGAAAATTGAAGGGGGTCGCATTACGTTTAATCAAATCAGTTTTGACCTTTACTATCTTCTGAAAAACTTACACAAAATACTGGATTTAAGAAGTAAAAATAATGGCTTAAAACTAGAGTTTTAGGTGCATAATAATTTTGTTACCTATGTTAAAGAGGAAAATAAACTGCGAAAAGTTTTGATTAATTTATTGGGAAATGCCATTAAGTTTACGGAATCAGGATGAGTTACCCTGCGAGTTCAGTCTCAGAACTATGAAACCCCCGATATAACTATCCTCAGTTTTGAGGTGGAAGATACCGGACCAGGAATTGCTCCCGATGAAATTGATATGCTATTTAAACCATTTGGGCAAACTGAAACGGGTCGTAAGTCTAATGAATGGACGGGTTTAGGATGACCAATTAGCCAGAAATTTGTACAAATTATGGGCGGCGAAATTGATATTATCAGCCAGGTGGGAAAGGGTACAATAGTCAAATTTCCCATTGTCGTACAAGCAGCAGACCCTCAAGAAATCCCGGCTCAATCTATCCAAAAACGGGTGATTGCTTTAGCTGACGGACAACCATCTTATCGGATTTTGGTGGTAGAAGATGCCCAAGAAAATCGCCAGGTACTGGTCTGTTTACTGTCTAAGGTGGGTTTTGAGGTGCAGGCGGCTGAAAATGGCTTAGAAGCGATTACAATGTGCGCTAAGTGGCAACCTGATTGGGTCTGGATGGATATGAGAATGCCAGTTATGGATGGTTTGGAAGCTACTAAACACATTAAAGAAACCATACCACCACATCGCGCCCCTATCATTATCGCTCTGACAGCTGATGCTTTTGAAGAGGAGCGATCGCCAATTTTAGCTATGGGTTGTGATGATTTTGTCAGTAAACCCTTTCGAAAAGCAGTGATTTTTGATAAGATGGATCAATACTTAGGAGTGCGCTATCTATACGAAGGAAGTCCTGTAGAGGATGTATCATTAACTTCCGATCTGCAAAACCAGCCTGCTGTCCCCCTTGACAGGGACTCCCTGCAAGTGATGCCGACGACTTGGATAGAGCAACTACATCAAGCCGTTTTGTGTACCAACGAACCGGAAATTCTAGCCTTGATTGCTGAAATTCCAGAGTATCATGGCGCTTTGGCTGATTTATTAAAGGGATGGGTGCGAGACGTTTAGGAGTCAAATAAGGCTGCAATGCCTGAAATAACCTCCTAGTGGGACTTGCACCCCTTGGTGGAATATAAGGGATTCGCACCCCTGACCATCCCATAACTGTTTATATGTCCCGACGCTTGGAGAAATCTAAGCAAGGCAGGGGACTCAAGGTCATAAACCAACTGAGAAATCAGGGCGTTGAGAGTAACGGCGATAGCCACCCCCAGTTTGAGGAATCACAACCCGTCAGATTGAAGCGGGGAACGGAAGGCGTGAGGGAAACCTATTCCCAATAATCCGACCACTGCCAACCATCCATGACTAAGGAAATCTGAATGTTCCGGCTTGAACCATCGTAATTATTAAGTAGCGAAATAGGTTGATACGCTGCGCTCAAAAGAGCAAGGGGAAAAGTAGGAGTTTTCATCCACTACCTACACAGACCTTTAAAATTACCCCGGTGGACAGGACAAGTCTAAAGATGGAATGCCCGTATAAACGGAACGTTTAAACCCCTCATAGGTTCTCAGCAGGATGTAACTGCACAGTAGTGAAAAGTGTAAGCGTATGCCTTTAAGGGGAAAGGATGTGACTGAAAGCTAATGCCTAACTGTAATGGTTAGGATATGCCCACTAGTCACGGTGTGGATATAGAGACTGCGACAAATAAGAGTGTTTATGACGAGAGCGAGTTTAAAGACTACGATGTTGTATTTAGCTCCAAAAGTTGAAGTCACAAAGCAGGGAGTTGTTGCCCTGTTCCCGATGTCAAAAGGGGTATCTACATCAGGAGCCGTATGAGGTGAAAGTCTCAAGTACGGTTTGGAATTGGAGTTGGGGAAGGTGACTTCCCTTTCGACCATAACGCTGATAATTTTGAATTTGACCGAATTTTGGCTTTTATTACCGGAAACCCAGATCTTTGAGCGGTTAAGTTCCAAATATCATCTTGGATTTGCGGAACAAGGATGCCAAAATAGGAACAAAGGATATGGTGAGATGTAGCATCCAGGAGTGTCAATGAATAGCAATCACAAAATTTTAGCAGTTACTAGACCAAACAAACCCCCTGAGCCTAGTTCCGAATCGCCCACTACCAACACCCAAGAACATTCTCGGTCTACTGGGACTGTCAAACACATTCCTAGTCGCACCGTGAAACCTTCAAAACCCATTAAACATAAGCCGAAAGTGGCGGTGAAACTTCC
This sequence comes from Arthrospira sp. PCC 9108, assembly GCA_016745315.1. Classification (GTDB taxonomy): domain Bacteria; phylum Cyanobacteriota; class Cyanobacteriia; order Cyanobacteriales; family Microcoleaceae; genus Limnospira; species Limnospira platensis. Next base: position 4,805,981 of record CP066886.1, on the reverse strand, counting down.
CCAGGCTGAAAATTCTGAGGGTGAGGTGTTTGTGGTCGGAGATCATATTCTGGTCAGAGCGCCTTGGGGACTGTGGGCACGGGCAGAAATTAAGACTTTCTATCAAAGTAGTCCAGATACTGTCATGGCTCATTTTATACCAAAAGAAGAACGCACAAACTGGACTTGGATGGGTGGTTTAATTCGCTCTGATTTGTTGAAACGAGCCAATCCAGACTCGTAGGGATTTTGGCGATTTTCTCCCTGTTGTCGTAAATTCAGTTTCTGGGAACCGGATTAAACCCCCACCGCCATACCTTGGGAATATAAAACGGTTCCCGCCACCCCGCAGACAAGATGAATTTGGGCCAGTAACTCAAGGATCTGGAAGCGAATGGGTGTAGGCTGCATCGCAAGGCAATCATTGCTACAGTAAAGAGAAGCAGTGCGAGACGTTCAGGCATGAAATAGGGTTGAAATACCTGAAATAACCGCCTGGTGGGGACTTCAACCCCTTGGTTGAATATAAGGAGCGCACTCCTGACCATCCTCATAACTGTTTATATGTCCCAACATTCGGTATAGAAATATACCAAATAAGGCAGGGAACCCCAGGTCAAAACGAACTAACTCATACAAATTACTTATAGTAAGCCCAGAAATGGATAAGTAAAGTTAGGAAGTCAGGGTAACGGCGATAGCCACCCCCAGTTTTGGGAATCACAACCCCAGGATTGAAGCGGGGAACGGAAGGCTCCAAGGTATAACCTAATACCAGAACCGAGACCACTGCCAACCATCCATGATTAGGGAAAACCGAATGTCCGGCTTGAACCATCGTCATTACTGAGCAGCGAAACAGGTTGATATGCTGCGTTCAAAAGAGCAAGGGGAAAAGTAGGAGCTTTACTATACTACCTACATAGACCTTTAAAAGTACCCCGGTGGATAGGACAAATCTAAAGATGGAATGCCCATATAAACGGAACGTTTTAAGTCCTCCTAGACTCTGATTATCTGGTCGAGATATCAGTAGGGATAAGTGTAACCGCAAGTCTTTGAGGATGCGAGATGTGACCAGAAGCCAACGCCCAACTGTAATGGTAGGGATATGCTAACGGGTCACGGTTTGATTGTAAAGAAATAGAGTCAAGTAGGTGTACAAATGGCGATAGCGAGTTTAAAGAAAGGATTTGGGAAATCAAAACCAATCAAGACTACGAACAACGCATGGAAGGCAATCCCATGGACTAAGGTTCAACGGAAAGTTTTCAAGCTCCAAAAGAGTATATTTCAAGCAGCTAAATCGGGACAAGATGCAAAAGCCAGAAGGTGGCAACGTCTATTGGTGAAATCATACTATGCTCGGCTCTTAGCAGTGCGACTGTAGGGGCGGGTTCCACGGTCAGCCATGCTTCCCAACAGTCAGCTTAATAAACCCGCCCCCCCAAGCGGGTCAAGGCAAGAAGACAGCCGGTGTTGATGGAGTAAGAGTAATCTCTCCAAGACAAAGGTTTGAACTAGCCAAAAACATTAAGGGAAAACTCAAAGCAAAACCACTGTGACGGGTTTGGATTCCAAAACCTGGTAGGGATGAAAAGCGCCCGCTAGGAATACCCATAATCCAAGATAGAGCAAGGCAAGCCTTGGTTAAATCGGCTCTCGAACCTGAATGGGAATCGAGATTTGAAGGCACAAGCTATGGGTTCCGTCCAGGACGGTCAGCCCACGACGCAATATCCAGAATCTACCAAAGTATAAACAAAGGAGGTTATTACATACTGGATGCGGACATAGCAAAATGTTTTGACCGAATAAACCATGATAACCTACTGTCCAAAATTCATTGTCCAAGCAGCCTAAAAAGAGACCTGAAACAATGGCTCAAAGCGGGAGTGCTAGATAAAGGTGTATTTGAGGATACAGAAGCCGGGACACCTCAAGGAGGGGTAATAAGTCCAATACTCGCCAACATCGCACTGTTGGGAATGGAAAGGCTAGTTAAAGGAATGTATCCAAATAAAGGCACAACCACTCAGGTGAACCTTATAAGATATGCCGATGATTTTGTGGTCATCTCCAAAGACCTAAGAATCATTGAACAGTGCAAAACTGCTATTTCTGAATGGCTAAAACCTGTAGGACTAGAAATAAAACCTGAAAAGACTCGAATCTGTCACACACTCAAACCTATTGAGTATAATGGCAAAACAGAAGAACCTGGGTTTGATTTCCTCGGATTCAATATCAGGCAATACCCAGTAGGAAAATATAAAACTGGAAAAACAGGGGGACGTAAGAGCCGATTAATCGGACATAAAACCCACATAAAACCCAGCCAAAAAGCAGTTGCCCACACAGAAGCGATAAAAGGTGTAATTAAACAACATAAAACAGCACCTCAATCAGCCATGATTAACAAACTAAACCCAATTATTAGGGGATGGTCAAACTACTACTCAGCGGTAGTCTCAACAGAGACCTTCACTAAACTAGATAAGACAATCTGGCAAATGTTACGGGCATGGACAGTATCAAGATGCGGAATGGCAAGTCACGAAAAGCTAAGAAATTATTTCAGACATAGAACAATTAAACTTAGCAATGGTAAAGAAAGACATGAAACTTGGTTGTTCCAAACCAGAGATGGGTTACATCTATATAAACACAACTGGACTCCAATTGTCAGACATACCTTAATACCCCCTGACGCAACACCATACGACGGAAATTGGACTTACTGGGCAACCAGGAAAGGACAAGCAATCGACACGTCAAATAGGGTAGCAAAACTACTCAAAAAACAAAAAGGCAGATGTACCTGGTGTGGGCAATACTTTACCCCATCAGACTTAATTGAAGTAGACCACGTTGTACCTAGAAGCCAAAGCGGAAAGGATGAATACAAGAATCTTCAACTATTACATCGCCATTGTCACGATGATAAGACAGCTCTTGATGAAGAGATGTTGCTGTACTCTTAACAAGGAGACGGTCAAACTAGGAGCCGTATGAGGTGAAAGTCTCATGTACGGTTCTGCTGCTGAATGGGAGGGGTAGACCGTGAGGTCTATCTCGACCCCTAATAGAATACCCGGTTAGATTGCTCTAGCAATTAACGAAGGTGTAAACTTAATATTGGTTTTGCCCCTGATGCGGTAACTCCAAGCGATCGCCCCCCTACTGTGGAGATTCCTAATAATATGCCCAGAACTCAACGTAACGATAATTTCATTGATAAGACTTTTACGGTCGCGGCTGATATGCTTCTGAAAATGCTACCTACCAGCCGGGAGGCAAAAGAAGCCTTCGCCTACTATCGCGATGGAATGTCGGCTCAAGCTGATGGAGAATATGCAGAAGCTCTCGAAAACTATTATGAGGCTCTCAAACTTGAACAAGATCCTAACGATCGCAGTTATATCCTCTATAACATTGGTTTGATTCATACCAGCAACGGCGAACATGACCAAGCTCTAGATTATTACCATCAAGCAATTGAACTCAACCCCCGCCTTCCCCAGGCTCTCAATAATATTGCTGTTATTTTCCACTATCGCGGCGATCGCGCCAAAGAAGCCGGAGATCCCGATGCCGCAGAACAAGCCTATCGGGAAGCCGCAGAATACTGGAAACGGGCTATTCGTCTCGCTCCTAATAACTACATTGAAGCTCAAAACTGGCTGAAAACAACAGGCCGCAGTGATATTGATGTTTACTTCTAAATAGGAGTTTGATTACCAGCATGATTGACCGCGAAGAAGTCCGCAAAGTGGCTCACTTAGCTCGCTTACAACTACAGCCCTCGGAAGAGGAAAAGTTTACTAAGGAATTGAATGGTATTTTGGATTACTTTGAACAACTCAAGGAGCTGGATACCGAAAAAGTCGCCCCTACTATGCGGGCGATCGATGTCAGCAATATCACCCGTCCTGATCAACTTGAACCCTATCAAAATCGCGACGCTTTACTCGCCGCCGCCCCAGAACCTGATGGGGATTTCTTCCGAGTTCCTCAAATTCTCAGCGACGAAAATTAATCCTTTCAAAAATCGATAATCGGCAATGGGCAATCGGTAATCGGTAATTAATTATCAATTATCAATTGTCCATTATTAATGGTTTTAAATCTTCAACTAAAATGGCAAAAAACATCTCAGAATCCACTTCTGAGATCACCCAGCTATTAACATCTAATTTGGGTTTATGGGTGCGCTCAAACCAAGTTAGACCGCGAGTTGAGAGTCCTTGGGTTTCTATCTCAACCTGAGCCCGGTAAAACTTGAATAATTCCGGGTAGAATATATAAGCTATGGTAGCCGCATCATGCACTAAAAAACCAGGAATACCACGAGTGCGACGGTTTTTTAAAGCTGTTGTGATCATGAACTTCACCAAACCAACCATAAATTTTGCGATCGCACTTTGGGGATTAACTGCGGCTATGCGATCGCTAATTTCTGGGGTGAAAATTAAATGCTGGGTAACATCTAAGGAAATCATCACCAAATCATGGCGACTGGCGAAAACAGTAGCCGCCGCTTCCGGGTTATAAATAATATTAAACTCTCCATGGGGGGTAACATTTCCCCCCAAATGAAAAGAACCCCCCATAATCACAATTTCCCGCGCTAACTTGAGAATACCTGGGCGTATTTGTTCTGCGGCGGCTAAATTAGTTAAAGGGGCGATCGCTGCTATAGTAATTTCCCCTGGATATTTTTCTAAACAGTCAATAATCACCTGTGGCGAACCCAAAGCCTCCTCAAAATTATGGGTAGGCGGCGGTAAAGTATCCGACAAATTCCCGATACCATCATCCCCGTGAATATGACTAGCATTTCCCACCAAAGAATTAACCCCCATCACCCCACGACCCACCGTCACCCCATCCATTCCAGTCCAAGCCAGAACCTGACTAGCCGTGGTAAAAGTGCGTTGAGCCTCCACATTTCCTTCTGCAGTTGTCACCGCCACCAATTCAGCCATACCTTGGCTAACCAAACTTTGCAACCATAGCAAAGCGAACACATCATCCCCACCTGGGTCAGTATCTAAGAGAATTTTTCTCGGCTTTATTGTTAATGTCATATTGCCAGCTAATTCTTATTATTAGAATTGGGTTTGGGTGGACGAGGTAAATAATTATTACTCTCAGTTTTTTGCATTTGTTTAACTACCAAAAGCAAACGTTTTATATGAGGTTTAATAATTGTCTCGTTTTCATTAGATATGCGTTCTATTTCAGCCTGAATTTGAGACACATCACCCGCCTGCCGCTGAACAGGAGTTGTCAATTTACCCTGTTGATTTTGTAATAATGCGATCGCATTTTGTAACTCAATCACACTACCCTGTAAAGGGGCAATTTCCTGGTGAAACTGCTGTTCCATCTCATCCAAAGCCTGAGACATTTCACTCTGAAACGAAGCCACAGACTCCGTTAACACAGCCACCTGTTTTGACCCACGAACCCTCATCAATTCATCCTCACTTACAGGCTCTGGTAATTGGCTTTGTAGTGCCTCAATATCTCCCCTTAGTTGTTGGCGCAACCCCAAAATTGCCCGCACCGCCTTTTGTTCCAAAACCTCCACCGACTCCCTAACCTCAACCACATCAGCCTGAGTTTCCCCCATAGACTGTTGTAGGCGATGTCGGTTAGCAACATTAAGAGAGAGAGCCACAGTCAGAGGCGCAACCCCATAGAAAGCCTGACCCGAAAGCGCCACCACCACCGACCCAATAGCAGAACTTGCCAAAGAAATATATTCTGCCCACTCCAACCAGTGGCGCTGAGGTAAAGACGAGGCTAACAGATCAGACTCTGACGAATTAGGTTTGGGCATGGCAGCACTGTGATTATGGTTAAGTACAGATTGATTTGGGTGAGAAATCGGAGAAAACATAGCCATGATTTCAATTTAGGTTAAAAGTGAGCAGGTCGATTATGCTACAAGCAATTATGTTATAATCCCAGTCTAATCCGTAATTGTCCGATATGTTGCCTAGCAGGAGTTATCCGTTTTATGGAACCAAAACAAAACCAGGGATTCGCCAAAATTCGTCCATTTTTGAGTATTGCCACGTTTATCGGACTCCTGATTGGGGTAGGTTTACTGACCCTTAACCTTATGTTTGCCCTCATTGACAAATTCAGCTAATCTTCCTCAATCCTTAATGTAGGAACTTACGCACCTGATACTCATAGCTTTCAATAATCGGCATTTTCAGATCACCCATCGCTAGGTCTAGCTTTTCTAAGGCTTCTGTGGGAATGGATTTCCACTGTTCGCGAGTTTCCCAGCGAATTACTAGGATCACCTCTTCGAGTTTGGGGTCAACCCAAGTTTCCTTACCAATAAAACCCGGAAACTGCTTCAGTCCTTCCGTCCAAACCTGTTCATCCTTCTGAATAAAGGCTTCCCACAGTGTTGGGGGAACCTTAAACCGTAACCATTCAATCACCATATCATTAGACCAATTATCAGATTAGCGCTTAAAAAAGCTACTAGCTAGTCGCAGCACACCCGCAATATCAGCCTCTCCATCACCGGTACTATCTAAGAAACTCGTCAAAACCGGATTTTCGCCTTTTTGTGGATCTTGGCTATTAGTCCCAGTTTGCAAAAAGTTCAAAACCACAGGAACCAATAGGGGCAGCAAACTTCTAATAGTCTGAGCATTAACTCCGGTGCGCTGTTCGACCGCTTCAATCAGTCGATTTTGCGTTTGGGGAGAAAATAGCAATTGTAGCACAGCAGGATTCGCTTGGATACCACTATACTGATTAACAAAGGATTGTACTGACTCCTTGCCTTCCTGGTTGCACTTTTCCTTGAGTGCCGATCGCACATAGTCCCCCACCACAGACATCACCGCCTGGGTGGTTTCCGGAGACCCACCAAAGTTAACCCCTAGCTGTTGTGCCGTATTTATGAGATCATTAATTTGGTTAGTGTTGGCTTGCAGTGCTGGGTTATTCAATGCACCGACAATTTGATCAAATAGTTTCATGGACAATTACCCGTCATTCACTAAATTTACTTCTAGTGTACCCCTAGCGCCATCACCATGCCAAAACCAAAATTTGCAGATAGCCTGGGGACTATCAAAGTTCCTTGACCCATGCACACTGTTGAGCGTGCATCTCTCAACTTCATTAAGTTTATCAAAGGTTGCTCAAAATTGACTTATTAAAATGCTAGAATACTTGTCCAGTAGGTTCTCACCTTCTGCTCAACTTGATCCTGAATGTGCCGCCTGAATTATAGATACCGATAATAATATCAGACATCCCCAAAATCTAAAATTCTGACAGCCATCAGAACCGAGGGTTACGCCTGGTATTTTGTAGACCTTCCTGGCTAATTGTAAAGCAACGGATGCCTCAAACCTCACCCAAACCCAATTCTTCAAATACCCTAACTCCTTGGGGGTTGTCTCTGCCGTTTTTCAATAATTTGGGAATTCGGCAAAAAATTAGTAGTGGCTATATGATTGTTCTCGGTGTAGCCGTCGGGGGGGTGTTAACCGGATTTGTAGTTAACACAGTTCTCACCAATAACAGTAATAAACAGTTTAAGATTAATCACAACCAAGCCCATTTTTTAATTAACTTAGATACGAATATTTTTGACCTCAAAGACCAGCAAAAAAAGCTGGTTAATAATATCAACAACCCCGACAAAATCTTAATCATAATTTCCCAAATTAGGTCAGAAATTTTTCAATTACAACTGGCTCTGAACAATTGGCAGGAAGTGCCTAGCACCACGGACCCTAAAATCCAGCCAGACTATCAAAGATTACAAGAAATTTTGCAGGATTATAGCAGTGCGATCGCCATCTATACAGAGGAAATCAACCGGATATTTCAAGCAACAGAAACCGGGAACAACAGCCCAGAAAATCAACAAATCCTCCAACAGTCATTAAACAACTTCAACAACAGCCCGGCTGCCACTAACCTCTATAATTTATCTGGGGAAGCATTGCAGTTAGCGGTCAATTTTCGCGATCGCGCCGACTTAGCCTTAGTTGAATTACAAACCGGACAAAGTATCGCTCGTAACATTATATTAATAAGTTTATTAACCGCTATAGTTTTAGGTTGGTTACTAGCCAAATATACAGGTCAAGCGATCGCCGATCCCATTGAACAAATGATTAGCATTGCCGATCAAGTAGGAGAAGATTCCGATTTTGCCCTAAGAATTCCCCTAACCGAAGACCAAAACACAGAAATCGGCAAACTCACAACCACCCTTAACCAACTAATTAAACGAGTCGCACAATATACCGAAGAACTCCAAAAAGCCAAAATTGCCGCCGAAGCAGCCAACCGTTCAAAAAGTGTATTTTTAGCCAACATGAGCCATGAACTTCGCACCCCCCTAAACGCCATTATTGGCTATAGTGAAATGCTTCACGAAGAATCAAAAGATTTAGGCTACGATGATTTTTTACCCGATTTAGAGAGGATTCAAACCGCAGGAAAACACCTCTTAGACATGATTAGTGATATTCTCGACATCTCCAAAATCGAAGCCGGTCATGTCACCCTGTATCTCGAAGATTTTGCCGTGCAACAATTAATTGATGATGTGGTAGCCACCGCCACCCCCCTAACCGAAAAAAATCAGAACGCTCTCAAAGTCAAAACAGCCAAAGACCTCGGCACCATGTATGCCGACCTACCCAAAGTTAGACAAGTGCTATTAAACCTATTGAGTAATGCTTCCAAATTTACCGATAAAGGAACCATTACCCTGCAAGTTCAGCGAGTTACCAAAATTCCCAATGAGTGGAAAAAAGACACCTCCAATGCTGAAAGATTTGCCAGTGCTAAAACTCAGTATTTGGTTTTTCAAGTCAAAGACACAGGAATTGGCATGAATCAAGAACAAGTTCAACACATTTTTAAAGCCTTTATCCAAGCTGACGCTTCCACAACTAAACGATTTGGTGGCACGGGTTTAGGACTCGCCATCAGCCAACGACTTTGTGAGATTTTAGGCGGCGGCATTTATGTAAAAAGTCGTGAAGGAGTAGGCTCAACCTTTGTAGTTTGGCTACCAGTCCACGTCTCTGGTCAGTATTTGTAGCCACCATAGCTCTGCTGATCACTTCGGTGATCCGTACCCCGAAGGTTAGGAATAGAGAACTAATGCCCCTAGTCAATTAAGCTAAAGTCTATAAATAGTCGGACAGACTAAAACCTTGAGAAAATGATGGCATTCTTATCAAAATCTTCCGCCAAAGGTCCCCCATGGTTAATAGCAGTCAATTATGAGATAAAATCAGTATAGGAGGTTAGAAATTATGCAACCCACAGATCCGAGTAAATTTACAGAAAAAGCATGGCAAGCCTTAGCACAAACTCCCGATATAGTCAAACAGGCTCAACAACAACAAATCGAAACTGAGCATTTGATGAAAGCCTTGCTAGAGCAAGATGGACTCGCCAATAGTTTATTTAATAAAGCGGGAATATCAGTAGCTAAGGTCCGGGAAAGTACGGAAAACTTTATTAATCGTCAACCGAAAATTAAAGGAAACAGCACCAACGTATATTTAGGTCGCACTTTAGATACGCTGTTAGACAACGCTGAAGCCTACCGCCAACAATATGGAGATGAATATATATCCGTTGAACATCTGTTATTGGCTTACGCTAAAGATGCTAGATTTGGTAAAACTCTCTATCAAGAATTTCGACTAGATGAAGCGAAACTTCAACAAATTATTACCCAAATTCGAGGAAATCAAACTGTGACAGATCAGAACCCGGAAGGCAAATATGAAGCCTTGGAGAAATATGGACGCGATTTAACTGAAGCGGCGCGTATGGGGAAATTAGACCCGGTAATTGGTCGGGATGAAGAAATCCGCCGTACTATTCAAATTTTGAGTCGGCGGACTAAAAATAATCCGGTTTTAATTGGGGAACCAGGAGTTGGAAAAACGGCGATCGCAGAAGGATTGGCTCAACGTATTATCGCGGGAGATGTGCCTCAATCTCTCCAAGAAAGAAAACTAATAGCACTAGATATGGGCGCACTTATTGCTGGTGCTAAGTTTCGGGGAGAATTTGAAGAACGCTTGAAAGCAGTTCTTAAAGAAGTCACCGACTCTGAAGGTAAAATAATCCTATTTATTGATGAGATTCACACCGTTGTTGGTGCGGGAGCTACCCAAGGAGCTATGGATGCGGGAAACCTCCTGAAACCTATGTTAGCACGGGGTGAGTTGCGCTGTATCGGTGCGACTACTTTAGATGAATATCGTAAGTATATTGAGAAAGATGCAGCCTTAGAGCGGCGTTTTCAGCAGGTTTATGTTGATCAGCCTAATGTGGTTGATACGATCTCGATTTTACGAGGCTTGAAAGAACGCTATGAGGTTCATCATGGGGTGAAGATTTCTGATAGTTCTTTGGTGGCGGCGGCTACTCTGTCTACTCGCTATATTAGCGATCGCTTCCTTCCTGATAAGGCGATCGACTTGGTAGACGAAGCCGCTGCTAAGTTGAAAATGGAAATCACTTCTAAGCCGGAGGAACTAGACGAAATCGACCGGAAAATCCTCCAATTAGAAATGGAAAGACTGTCTTTGCAAAAAGAGAGTGATACCGCCTCCCAAGAAAGGTTAGAACGACTGGAAAAAGACTTAGCCAACCTGAAGGAAGAACAACGCACCCTCAGCGCTCAGTGGGAGTCGGAAAAAAATACAATTACCCATATTCAGTCCCTCAAAGAAGAGATTGATCGGGTTAACATTGAAATTCAACAAGCGGAACGTAATTATGATCTCAACCGCGCTGCTGAGTTGAAATATGGGACCATGGAAGCTCTCAAAAAACAACTCCATCAAGCTGAGTCACAATTACAAGATACTCAAACCGGAGGGAAAACTCTCCTCCGGGAAGAAGTAACCGAGTCTGATATTGCTGAAATTATCTCTAAGTGGACGGGGATTCCTATTAGTAAATTAGTCGAATCTGAGAAGGAGAAATTACTGCATTTAGAAGATGAGTTACATCAACGGGTAGTGGGACAGGATGAAGCTGTAACAGCCGTCGCTGACTCTATTCAGCGATCGCGCGCTGGTCTGTCAGACCCTAACCGACCCGTCGCTAGTTTTATCTTCCTCGGACCAACGGGAGTCGGTAAAACTGAACTAGCTAAGGCTTTAGCCTCCTACCTATTTGACACCGAAGAGGCGATCGTTCGTATTGATATGTCTGAATACATGGAGAAACATTCCGTTTCCCGCCTTTTGGGAGCCCCTCCCGGATATGTCGGTTATGACGACGGAGGACAACTCACTGAGGCTATCCGCCGCCGTCCCTATGCTGTTATTCTCTTTGATGAGATAGAAAAGGCTCATCCTGATGTCTTTAATGTCATGCTTCAGATCCTTGATGATGGTCGAGTTACCGATTCTCAAGGTCGTACTGTCGATTTCAAAAATACTATCATTATTATGACCAGTAACATTGGGTCGCAGTATATTTTGGATATTGCTGGCGATGATTCTCGCTATGAGGAAATGCGTCACCGGGTTATGGATTCTATGCGATCGGCTTTTCGTCCAGAGTTTCTTAATCGCATTGATGAAATTATTATTTTCCACTCTCTCAAACCCCACCAATTGCGCGAAATTGTCCTCCTACAATTAGGCAATCTTTCTCAGCGCCTAGAGCAGCATAAAATGTCCTTAAAATTGTCTGAGAGCGCCCTGGACTACCTAGCTGATGTCGGTTTTGACCCCGTTTATGGAGCCCGTCCCCTCAAACGAGCTATTCAACAGGAACTAGAAACACAAATTGCCAAAGGCATTCTTCGGGGAGAGTTTAATGATGGAAATACCATCTATGTTGATGTCGAAAATGAGCGGCTTTCTTTCAATAAATTACCCAGAGAACTAATCATCAAGTAAGAAACTCAATTTTAACTGATTCTTTATCCTTAACAATCACGAGGTTATTTAAAATATATAATTCCAACATTGAAGCCAGGTCAGACTCTAGTATTGGACAATGCAACGTTTCATAAAGGGGGGCGGCAGGCTGAACTGGTGGAGGCAGCTCAATGCCGTTTACTCTATCTTCCGCCTTATTCGCCAGACCTCAACAAGATAGAGAAATGTTGGTCGTGGTTGAAAGCCCGCATTCGCCATTGCACGTGAGCAGTTTGATTCTCTCGATGATGCCATGGATTCTGTTCTCAAGGCTGCGTCCTAACCGTATTGACTATTGCTATAAATAACCCCCCTAATTTCCTCGCATGAGTCAACCATAACACTTCAATATTTACCATGATTAGGGGTCGAGATAAACTTCACAGCCTACCCCTCCCATTCAGAACCGTGCTTGAAAGTTTCCCTTCACACGGCTCCTAGTCCGATTGTCTCTTTGTTAAGAGTACAGCATTCGCTCCTCATCGAGGGCTGTTTTATCATCGCGGGTGTGGCGGTGTAACAGTTGAAGGTTCTTGTATTCATCCTTTCCGCCTTGGCTTCTGGGATGTATGTGGTCTACTTCAACTAGGTCTGATGGGGTAAAGTATTGCCCGCACCAGGTACACCTGCCTTTTTGCTTTTTGAGTAGTTTGGCTACCCTTGTCGGTGTGTCAATTGCTTGTCCTTTCCTGGTTGCCCAGTAAGTCCAGTTTCCGTCGTATGGTGTTGCGTCAGGGCGAATTAGGGTGTGTCTGACAATCGGAGTGTAACTGTGTTTCCATAGTGTTAATCCATCCTCGGCTTTGAATAACCAAGTTTCATGCCTTTCTTTCCCGTTACTGAGTTTGACCGTTCCCGGTCTAAAGTATTTCCTCAGTTTATCGTGACTTGCCTTTCCGCATCTTGAATCTGTCCATGCCCGTAACATTAGCCAGATTGTGTAGTCTAGCTTATTGAAGGTCTCGGTTGAGACGACCCCTGAATAATAATTTGTCCACCCTCTTATGATTGGGTTTAGCTTACTTATCAGGGTTGATTTGGGTGCGGTTTTATGTCGTTTGATTACACCCTTTATCACTTCTGTGTGGGCTTTAACTGCTTTCTTGCTGGGTTTGATGTGAGTCAGGAACTCTTTGACTGCGTTTTGGTTTATCTTGCCAGCTTTATGTCTTCCTGCCGGGTATTGCCTGATGTTGAAACCTAGGAAATCAAATCCTTGTTCTTCTGTTTTACCTTCATATTGTATGGGTTTTAGTGTATGACACACTCTTGTCTTTTCAGGTTTGATTTCTAGCCCCACCGGTTTTAACCATTCGGAAATTGCAGTTTTGCACTGTTCAATGATTCTTAGGTCTTTGGATATGACTACAAAATTATCGGCGTATATTACTAACCTTGCAAAAGGTTTATTATTAGTTCCTTGTGGATACATTATTTCTACTAACCTAGCCATCCCATCCAGTGCGATATTGGCGAGTATTGGACTTATTACCCCTCCTTGTGGTGTCCCTGCTTCCGTATCCTCGAATACGCCATTGTCTAGCACACCCGCTTTCAACCATTGTTTCAGGTCTTTCTTCAGGCTGCTTGGACATCGAATTTTGGACAATAGGTAATCATGGTTCACGGTAAGAGCATTTTGCTATAGCACTAGTCAATACGGTTAGGACGCAGCCTTGAGAACAGAATCCATGGCATCATCGAGAGAATCAAACTGCTCACGTGCAATGGCGAATGCGGGCTTTCAACCACGACCAATATTTCTCTATCTTGTTGAGGTCTGGCGAATAAGGCCGAAGATAGAGTAAACGGCATTGAGCTGCCTCCACCAGTTCAGCCTGCCGCCCCCCTTTATGAAACGTTGCATTGTCAAATACTAGAGTTTGACCTGGCTTCAATGTTGGAATTAAGATAAACTCCAACCACAACTCAAACACTGTCCGATTACAACAACCCTCACCTCAAAGGTAAAGGGAGTTAAGAGTTGTTGATAACACCATGGGGCCATATAGCTCACCCTGCCCTGCCTCTTCCCGGATTTGAGGGCATCGAAGCGTTGTCCTTCCTCGCAGTAACCATAAGGATAATCCGAGTCTTGACTATTCATGCCAGCTTCATCGAGGTAAACCAACCCTTCCGGCTCCATATGTTCAATCTGAGCAATAAACTCCTCTCGCTGTTGCTCATCACCTTCTTGGTAGCCGTAAGTTGTTTTCTGGTGAAGCCAATTTTCTTCAAGGCTCTGGATATGGTGCCAGGAGAGATGTCGTCATCCCAAAGTTGAGCCATTTGAGCGGAGGTTTTGTCGCCATGCTCTTGGGCAAAAGCCTTGAATTTATGCCAGTCGGTAATTTGGTGGTTATTGCCAGGTCGGTGATTAGGTTTAGGGAGGAAGTCTCCGGTCTGTGCTTTTCTTTGCAGCCAGAGATTGATAGTGTTCCGGCTGAGATGGAAAAATTGACTGGCTTTGGTTTTGGACATACCGTATAGTTCAATTGCATTGATAACTTTTTGTCTAAGGTCGTAACTGTAGGGGGCTGGCCTTTTGGGTCTTCTGTAGATATCCTTGCCATTATACGTCCTAAATGTTCTGTCTTGTGCTATACATTATCTAACTGGTGCCAGACGTTCAGGTATGAAATAGGGCTGAGATGCCCGAAATGACTACCTGGTGAGGGCTTCAGCCCCCCCGGCTGAATATAAGAGGCTCGCCTCTGACCGACCTCATAACTGTTTATATGTTCCTAAGTTTTTGTATCATTCTGATACAGAATGAGGCAAGGAGACCCAAGGTCCAACAAACATTAATATTTAAATGGAAATGTTATGAAGCTGGAAGTTGCAATAACTTTTTTTTACGTTGAAGCACGGTTAAGTTACCTAAAAACGGTAGCAACCTCTTTAGCTTTACTAAGTGACAATATTCATGTATCGATCATTACTAACGACTTAGATAATCATCATACTATTAGACAAGCATGTGCTAGATTGGGTAATAATGTGTCTATTTATGTACCTTTTTTGTTGGGGCATCCTTATTTGCTTACATGGTGTCATTTTGAGGTGTTTCGCAGAAAATTTAAGTTATATCCAGATATAACTCATTTTTGGTATTTGGAAGATGACATCCTAGTTACGCCCGAAAACCTTGCTTATTGGCTAGATGGTCGCGAAAAGCTGAAAAATACGCCTTTTATCCCTTCTTTTGTGCGCTACGAGTACCAAACAGGTAAAGCTGAGAAATTTGTAACAGATACTGTAGCACCAGTAGATTTGAATGCTTCGCCTAGTGTTGAAGTAGCCGAAAACTACCAGTTTATTAATTTGCCAACCCCTGATCAGGGGATGTATTTATTAGATAGGGCTTTGGCGAAAAAACATTTTTTTGGGGGATCGTCTAGCCCCGATTTTGGTCGTTGGGGTATCAGAGAAAAAGCTGCACAGGGCATCACTTATTTAGAAGTGCCTAAAGGGTTTTATTCCCGTAATTTAGTAGGGGTTATAAAACAGCAATATCAGCTTGATCCGCGCTGTTTAATTCATCATTTGCCTAATAATTATGCTAACTATCCCAAGTCTAAATTTGCAAAAGTGGCTGTGGATGCTTTGTTTTTTTAAGTAGGGTATTTAGCATGCTGGCATTAGGCAATTAGCTACCTTATATCCAACTGTTTTGGGTAAGACAGATATTTATAAAACTGGATGATAGTAAAGATAACGATGAATAGTCACCTTGTGAAAAGTAATTTGTCTTGCCGTAAGCGCGTTTTGGGAACAGGTGGGGCGGGTTTTATTGGTTCTTTTTTATGTGAACATTTGTTGGCACTTGGCTGCGAGGTAATTTGTTTAGATAATTTTTTTAGTGGTACTAAATAAAATGTAGTGCATTTGCTGATTAATCCTTACTTTTGTCTTGAGCAGCCATGTCTTGGGGTTTCCCCAAGTGGAGCAACTGGCGTCACATTATCGATTAGGGGTCGAGATAGACCTCACGGTCTACCCCTCCCATTCAGAACCGGACTTGAGACTTTCACCTCATCCGGCTCCTAGTCTGATTGTGTTATGGTCGAAAGAGAAGTCACCTTCCCCAACTCCAATTCCAAACCGTGCTTGCAAGTTTCCCAGCACACGGCTCCTGATGTAGATACCCTATTTGTCAGTAGGAACAGGGCTACGACCCCCCGCTTTGTAACCTCAACTTTAGGAGCTATATACAACCTCGTAGTCTTTAAACTCGCACTCGTCATAAAACTCTTAATTGTCGCGGTCTCTATATCCACACCGTGGCTAGTGGGCATATCCTAACCATTACAGTTAGGCATTAGCTTTCAGCCACATCCTTTCCCCTTAAAGGTATACGCTTACACTTTTCACTACTGTGCAGGTACATCCTGCCGAGAGCCTAAAAGGGGTTTAAACGTTCCGTTTATACGGGCATTCCATCTTTAGACTTGTCCTGTCCACCGGGGTAATTTTAAAGGTCTGTGTAGGTAGTAAAGAGAAACCCCTACTTTTCCCCTTGCTCTTTTGAGCGCAGCGTGTCAACCTGTTTCGCTACCTTCTTATGACGGTGGTTCAAGTCGGAACATTCAGATTTCCTTAGTCATGGATGGTTGGCAGTGGTCGCATATGGTAGTAGGTTCTACTTCAGGCCTTCCGTTCCCCGCTTCAATCCTGGGGTTATGATTCCCAAAACTGGGGGTGGCTATCGCCGTTACTCTCAACTTCATGCTATACTAGGTGGGTCACAACTCCCACCGTTCAAGCGTTCTGTCTTGACCTTGAGTCCCCTGCCTTGCTTAGTTACCTAAGCGTCGGGAGATATAAACAGTTATGGGATGGTCAGGGAAGCGACTCCCTATATTCCACCAAGGGGTGGAAGTCCCACCGGGCAGTTATTTCGGGTATTGCAACCCTATGCGCGTGCCTGAACGTTTCGCACCTCCTTGTTAAGAGTACAGCAACCTCTCATTGTCCAGAGCTGTTTTATCATCGCGGGTGTGGCGATGTAGTAGCTGAAGGTTCTTGTATTCATCCTTTCCACCTTGGCTTCGAGGTATAATGTGGTCAACTTCAGCTAGGTCTGATGGGGTGAAATATTGCCCACACCAGGTGCACCTGCCTTTCTGTTTCTTAAGTAGTTTTGCTACTCTTGTTGGCGTGTCGATTGCTTGTCCCTTCCTGATTGCCCAGTAAGTCCAATTTCCGTCGTATGGTGTTGCGTCAGGGCGCACTAGGGTATGTCTGACAATCGGAGTCCAATTATGTTTCCAGAATTGGAATCCATCTTTGGTTTGGAATAACCAAGATTCATGCCTTTCTTTCCCATTACTAAGTTTAACCGTTCCATGTCTGAAATAGTTTCTTAGCTTTTCGTAACTTGCCTTTTCGCATCTTGATACTGTCCATGCCCGTAACATTAACCAGATTGTGTTATCTAGTTTGTCGAAGGTCTCTGATGAGACGACCCCTGAATAATAATTTGACCATCCCCGAATAATCGGATTTAGTTTACTTATCCGGGCTGACTGAGGTGCTGTTTTATGTTGTTTGATTACACCTTTAATCACTTCTGTATGGGCTTTAACTGCTTTACGGCTGGGTTTAATGTGGGTTTTGAATCCTAATAGTTTCCCATGTGGACTTTTCCCAGTTTTATGTTTTCCTGCCGGGTATTGCCTGATATTGAATCCCAGGAAGTCGAACCCTGGTTCCTCTGTTTTGCCATCATACTTAATAGGATTAAGCGTGTGGCAAATTCGAGTCTTTTCAGGTTTTATTTCTAGTCCAACAGGTTTTAACCATTCGGAGATAGCAGTTTGGCACTGTTCAATAATTTCGAGTGATGGTGATATCACTACAAAATCATCGGCGTATCTTATTAAGGTGGCTTGTACCTTTCCTTTTTTCTTGGGATACCCTGTTTCTATTAATCCAACCATTCCCAACAGTGCAATGTTGGCTAGTAGTGGACTTATTACCCCTCCTTGTGGTGTCCCTGCTTTTGTATCCTCAAACACGCCGTTGTCCAAAACACCTGATTTTAACCATTGTTTTAGGTCTCTTTTCAGGCTGCTTGGACAATGAATTTTGGACAGTAGGTAATCATGGTTCACGGTAAGAGCATTTTGTTAGGGGTCGAGATAAACTTCACAGCCTACCCCTCCCATTCCAAACCGTGCTCGCGAGTTTCCCAGCACACGGCTCCTGATGTAGATACCCCTTTTGTCACTGGGAACAGGGTTACAACCCCCTGCTTTATGACCTCAACTTTCAAAGCTATATGCTTGCGTTAGTCTTTCAACTCGCTGCCATTAAACTCTTACTTATCGCGGTCTCTATATCCACACCGTGATTAGTGGGCATATCCTAACCATTACAGTTAGGCATTAGCTTTCAATCACATCCTTTCCCCTTAAAGGCATACGCTTACACTTTTCACTACTCCACGGGTACATCCCGCCACTTGAGAGCCAATGAGGGGTTTAAACGTTCCATCTATGCGGGCATTCCATCTTTAGATTTGTCCTATCCACCGGGGTACTTTTAAAGGTCTGTGTAGGTAGTTATAGCAGCCTCCTACTTTTTTTCCCTCGCCCTTTTGAGCGCAGCGTATCAACCTATTTCGCTACTGACGCATTACATATGGTTCAAGCCGGACATTCGGTTTCCCTAATCATGGATGGTTGGCAGTGCTCGAGTGAGAGGTAGGTTCCTCTATTATGCCTTCCGTTCCCCGCTTCAACCCGTTGAGTGTGAATCCTCAAATTGGGGGTGGCTACCGCCGTTACTCTCAACCTTACGTTATACTCAAGGGGTTTGTGCGAAACGTTTAGGAGTGAAATAGGGCTGCAATGCCCGAAATAACCTCTTAGTGGGACTTTCACCCCTTGGTGAAATATAGGGAGACGCACTCTCATTCTTATCCCTAGACCATCCCATAACTGTTTATATGTCCCGACGCTTGGAGAAATCTAA
Organism: Arthrospira sp. PCC 9108; assembly: GCA_016745315.1. GTDB lineage: Bacteria > Cyanobacteriota > Cyanobacteriia > Cyanobacteriales > Microcoleaceae > Limnospira > Limnospira platensis. The sequence continues at coordinate 4,787,061 of CP066886.1, read as the reverse complement.
GCAAGGCAGGGAACTCAGGGTCAAGACAGAACGTTAGAACAGAGGAAGTTGTGAGCCTCCTATTATAGCGCGAAGTTGAGAGTAACGGCGGTAGCCACCCCCAGTTTGAGGAATCATAACCCGTCAGATTGAAGCGGGGAACGGAAGGCGTGAAGTAGAACCTACTACCATATGCGACCACTGCCAACCATCCATGACTAAGGAAATCTGAATGTTCCGACTTGAACCACCGTAATGAGTAAGTAGCGAAATAGGTTGACACGCTGCGCTCAAAAGAGTAAGGGGAAAAGTAGGAGTCTCAACTCACTACCTACACAGACCTTTAAAGTGTACCCCGGTGGATAGGACAAGTCTAAAGATGGAATGCCCGTATAAACGGAACGTTTAAACCCCTTTTAGGCTCTCAAGTGGCAGGATGTACCTGCACAGTAGTGAAAAGTGTAAGCGTATACCTTTAAGGGGAAAGGATGTGACTGAAAGCCAATGCCTAACTGTAATGGTTAGGATATGCCCACTAGTCACGGTGTGGATATAGAGACCGCGACAAGTAAGAGTTTGATGACGAAAGCGAGTTTAAAGACTACGTGTTGTATTTAGCTCCCAAAGTTGAGGTTACAAAGCGGGGGGTTGTAGCCCTGTTCCTACTGACAATAGGGTATCTACATCAGGAGCCGTGTGCTGGGAAACTCGCAAGCACGGTTTGGAATTGGAGTTGGGGAAGGTGACTTCTCTTTCGACCATAACACAACTCCCCTCTTTTTTTCGCTCAGTCTTGACCTTGAGTCTCTCTGCCTTATCTGGTTGTCGAAGCCAGATGTTGAGACACATAGATAGTTATGGGATGGTCAGGGGTGCGAATCCCTTATATTCCACCAAGGAGTGGAAGTCCCACTAGGAGGTTATTTCAGGCATTGCAGCCCTATTTCACTCCTAAACGTCTCCCACGCTATCTCTCCATCTACTCCAGCCGTCTAATAGGGGTCGAGATAGACCTCACGGTCTACCCCTCCCATTCAGCAGCAGAACCGTACATGAGACTTTCACCTCATACGGCTCCTAATTTGACCGTCTCCTTGTTAAGAGTACAGCATCATCTCTTCATCAAGAGCTGTTTTATCATCGCGGGTGTGGCGGTGTAATAATTGAAGATTTTTGTATTCATCCTTTCCGCCATGGCTTCTAGGTACAATGTGGTCTACTTCAATTAAATCTGATGGGGTAAAGAATTGCCCACACCAGGTGCACTTGCCTTTTTGTTTTTTGAGTAGTTTTGCTACCCTATTTGGCGTATCGATTGCTTGTCCTTTCCTGGTTGCCCAGTAAGTCCAATTTCCGTCGTATGGCGTTGCGTCTGGGCGAATTAAGGTGTGTCTGACAATCGGAGTCCAGTTATGTTTCCATAATTGGTGTCCATCATTGGTCTGGAATAACCAAGATTCATGCCTTTCTTTCCCATTGCTAAGTTTAACCGTTCCATGTCTGAAATAGTTTTCTAGCTTTTTGTAATTCGCCTCTCCGCATCTTGAATTTGTCGATGCCCTTAACATTAACCAGATTATGAAGTCTAGCTTAGTGAAGGTCTCTGTCGAGACTACCGCTGAATAATAGTTTGACCATCCCCGAATCATCGGGTTTAGCTGTTTAATCAGGGCTGATTGAGGTGTGGTTTTATTTCGTTTAATTACACCTTTTATCACTTCTGTGTGGGCTTTAACTGCTTTTTGGCTGGGTTTTATGTGGGTCTTATGTCCGATTGGTCGGCTCATGAGACTCCCGGTTTTTCCAGACTTGTATTTTCCTACTGGGTATTGCCTGATATTGAATCCGAGAAAATCAAACCCCGGTTTTTCTATTTTGCCATTATACTCAATGGTTTTGAGTGTGTGGCAGATTCGAGTCTTTTCGGGTTTAATCTCTAATCCTACAGGTTTTAACCATTCGGTTATAGCAGTTTTGCACTGTTCAATGATTTCTAAGTCTTTTGAAATAACAACGAAATCATCGGCATATCGTATTAGGTTGGCTTGTATGGCTGTTCCTTTATTTGGATACAGGTTTTTGATTAATCTTTCCATTCCCAACAGTGCGATGTTGGCAAGAAGTGGACTTATTACCCCTCCTTGAGGTGTCCCTGTTTCTGTATCCTCAAGTACACCGTTATCTAGCACACCTGCTTTGAGCCATTGTTTCAGGTCTCTTTTTAGGCGGCTTGGACAATGAATTTTGGACAATAGGTAATCATGGTTCACGGTAAGAGCATTTTGCTATATCAGCATCAAGGACATAGTATTGTCCCTTATTTATGGCAATATAAATTCTGCTGATTGCGTCATGGGCAGACCGTCCAGGATGGAACCCGTAGCTTGTGCCTTCAAATCTCGATTCCCATTCAGGTTCGAGAGCCGACTTAACCAAGGCTTGCCTTGCTCTATCTTGGATTGTGGGTATTCCTATTCCAGCTTTTTTCATCCCTACCAGGTTTTGGAATCCAAACCCGTCGCAGTGGTTTTGCTTTGAGGTTTCCCTTAATGTTCTTGACCAGTTCAAACCTTTGTCTTGGAGAGATTACTCTTACTCCATCAACACCGGCTGTCTTCTTGCCTTGACCCGCTTGGGGGGCGGGTTTATTAAGCTGACTGTTGGGAAGCATGGCTGACCGTGGAACCCGCCCCTACAGCCGCACTGCTAGGAGCCGGGCATAATATGACTTCACCAATAGACGTTGCCACCTTCGTGCCTTTGCGTCTTGTCCCGATTTAGCTGCTTGAAATATACTCTTTTGGAGCTTGAAAACTCTCCGTTGAACCTTAGTCCATGGGATTGCCTTCCATGCGTTGTTCGTAGTCTTGATTGGTTTTGGTTTCCCAAATCCTTTCTTTAAACTCGCTATCGCCATTTGTACACCTACTAGGCTCTATTTCTTTACAATCAAACCGTGACCTGTTAGCATATCCCTGCCATTACAACAGGGCGTTGGCTTTTGGTCACATCTCACCCCCTAATAGGCTTGCGCTTACACTTTCACTACTGACTTTCTCGACCAGATTGTCAGAGCCTAAAAGGGGTTAAAACGTTCCATTTATATGGGCATTCCATCTTGAGATTTGTCCTATCCACCGGGGTACTTTAAAGGTCTGTGTAGGTAGTAAAAAAAGACCCCTACTTTTCCCCTTACTCTTTTGAATGCAGCGTATCAACCTATTTCGCTACTTAATCCTTACGATGGTTCAATCCGGACATTTGGTTTCCCTAATCATGGATGGTTGGCAGTGGTCGCGTCTGGTAGTAGGTTCTACTTCACGCCTTCCGTTCCCCGCTTCAATCCTGGGGTTATGATTCCCAAAACTGGGGGTGGCTATCGCCATTACCCTCATCTCCATTCCATTTATTCCTGTTCGGTTTCCCGATTTCTTTCCGGTTCGGTTTTCCGTCCCTTCAATTATTAAGAAATGTAAATAATTATTACGGAGTGTGTTGACCTTGGGTTCCCTGCCTTATTTGTATATTTCTATACAAATGTTGGGACATATAAACAGTTATGGGGATGGTCAGGAGTGCGCTCCTTATATTCAACCAAGGGGTTGAAATACCCATCAGGCAGTTATTTCGGGTATTGCAACCCTATTTCATGCCTGAACGTCTCGCACTTTTACCTTGATTATCTTGGGGGGCGGGTTTATTAAGCTGACTGTTGGGAAGCATGGCTGACTGTGGAACCCGCCCCTACAACCGCACTGCTAAGAGCCGGGCATAGTATGATTTCACCAATAGACGTTGCCACCTTCTTACCTTTGCGTCCTGTCCCGATTTAGCTGCTTGAAATATCCTCTTTTGGAGCTTAAAGACGTACCGCTGAACCTTAGCCCAGTTGATACTTCTCCATACAAACGCACGTCTTGGTAAGTTCTCGTTTTCCGAATCCTTTACCGTCTCTCGATTTCGTCATTTTGACTCCTACTAGACTCTATTTATTCATACAATCAAACCGTAACCTGTCAGCGTATCCCTACCATTACAGTCGGGCGTTGGCTTCTGGCCACATCTCACATCCTCTAGGACTTGCGGTTACACTTATCCCTACTGATATCTCGACCAGATAATCAGAGTCCAGGATGACTTAAAACGTTCCGTTTATACGGGCATTCCATCTTTAGATTTGTCCTATCCACCGGGGTACTTTTCAAGGTCTGTGTGGGTGTTCATCTCAAAACCCTACTTTTCCCCTTGCTCTTTTTGATCGCAGCGTATCAACCTATTTCGCTACTTACTCTTTACGGCGGTTCAAGCCAGACATTCGGTTTCCCTAATCATGGATGGTTGGCAGTGGTCTCGGTTCTGGTGTTGGGTTACACCTTGGAGCCTTCCGTTCCCCGCTTCAATCTGACGGGTTGTGAGTCCTAAAACTGGGGGTGGCTATCGCCGTTATCCTCACCTTTTGTCGTAACTTTTCCGTTATGTTAAGAATTGTTACGTTTTGTTACAAAGTATGTTGACCTTGGAGTCCCTGCCTTGATTTGGTATCGTGTGATACAAATATTCGGGACATATAAACAGTTATGGGGATGTTCAGGAGTGCGTTCCTTATATTCAACCAAGGGGGTGAAGTCCCCACCAGGCGGTTATTTCGGGTGTCTCAACCCTATTTCATGCCTGAACGTCTCGCACGGATTACCAGAGCATACCACAAAGGGAACACAGTTTCCGTGGCCGCGCTCAAGGCTGCCAGGAATGCCACCTCCAGAAAGCTGCCTGAGACTTTGTTTAAGGCTCTCTGGGATATGCGATAATCCTACTTTAAAGGTTTCCTTATAAAGGCCCCGCTGATTTGTTGGTCAAGCGGGGCTTTTTACTGTTGAAAGTTTGAGTGTAGGATAGAAATTATCAGATCATACATACCCAGAACTAATGGCAAAGGTAGATTTGCGATCGCGCCTATTTTTATCCCACCTCCTGGTTATGCTGATTGGGGTCACATCCCTGGTGATCATCGGCAAAATTTCCTCTCCTCGGTTCTTTGTCCGTAGTTTGGAACAACTAGAAGGTCCTGGCTTTCGCTTACAATATGTAAGAACTCGCCTAGTAGAAGGCTTTGAAATTGCTTGGAATCGTAGCACTTTTTGGTCTGTTTTAGCCGGAACAACTGCTGCTGTCTGTTTAAGTTATTGGGTGACTAAACGCATTACTCAGCCTCTCACCGAGATGGAAGAAATTACCCATAAATTTGCCAAGGGTAATCTCTCAGAAAGGATGTCATCTAGTGAAATTCATGAATTAAATCAACTGGCGATGAGTTTTAATCAGATGGCTAGTAGTCTTCAAGATGTTGAACAAAAACGGCGGGAATTAATTAGTGACTTGACCCATGAATTGCGAACTCCGATCACTGTAGTTCGCGGATACTTAGAAGAAATGGCCGAAGGCAGAATTTCGCCATCACCAGATATTTATCAGCAGTTAACCAAGGAAACTAAACGCCTGGAAAGGCTGATAAATAACTTACAAGAACTCTCTAAGGTTGAATCTGGATATTTACCCATTAACCCCCAACCTTTAGCATTACGGCCTTTATTAGAGTCTTTAGTGCAGCGTTTTTCTGATCAACTTCTGGAAGAAGGACCGATGTTAGAATTAGATTTTTCTGAAGAATTACCCCTGGCTTTAGCTGATGTCGATCGCACTGAACAAATTTTAGTTAATTTATTAGGAAATGCCATCAGATACACCAAACATGGTCTAATTAAAATAGAAGTTTATACTCATGGTGGTTACTTGTTTGTGGATGTCAGCGATACCGGAATTGGTATTTCTGAGGCAGATTTACCCCATGTTTTTGAAAGATTTTGGCGTGCTGATAGATCGCGATCGCGCAATTATGGAGGTACCGGAATTGGTTTAGCTATTACCCGGCGTTTGGTGGAACTTCAAGGCGGCGAAATTTTCGTTAGTAGTCAGTTAGGCAAAGGTAGCACCTTCACATTTTCCTTACCAATACCCAGTTCCCAAATTATCTAATAACCAAAAAACCGCAGCCACCCCCACTCTAGTCCAATAGAACTAGAATAGGAGTTTTGTTCGCGGTTATATCGGGTTATGAAGCGCTTTAGAACATCCGCTTTTTACGGAAAGCTCGTCTCTGACGCTGATTAGCGATCGCCTTGCGCTTGCGTTTTTCTGGAGGGGTTTCAAAGTGACGTTTTTTGCGAACATCAGCCAGGATGCCAGCTTTAGACACTTCTCGCTTAAATCTACGCAGTGCGGATTCTAATTGTTCGTTTTCACCCAGAATAACTTGGGTCATGTTTTATCCTTCACCTCTCTAAAAAATAATAACTTTACTTGAGGTCTTCCCGTCTCCTCCTATATGAAAGATACTTGAGAAGACATGAACGCGACCACGAGCGATTGCTACGCAATAGAACCGTAGTTTCCCAATCCTGCTACCAGACTGGAAAGCGGCGTTCTCGCCAACTGCCAGGAAGTTTCACCTTAGCAGTTGCCCAGGCCATTTCTGGCTGTAGGCTGAAGCTCAATAAACAACACTGTCCTCTGAAAAATCCGATTGGTGCTATTCGGAATAAGTGAACCCGTCGCACACAACCTAGATTTAAGGAAGCGCCTTGTTTTAGGCCATTCGCCATTATAGCCCAACTCAACCCAATTCGTCTATCCCAGTGACCGAATAATTACCAAACCGAGCTATCGAGCCACTCTAGACAGAACCCCCATAGCGATGGTTGACAGCAACAACACCCAGATTATCAATCCAGGGATAAACCCCAGAACCCCTAACCCCCTAAGAACCCAAACCAGCAAAGTTAACCCAATCAAGATCCCAAATAACACAGAAAAGAAACGCTGCTCGATTCTTTGATATGGAGCCACAAACACCCCTCCATTCAACTTTAACCAGGAACCCATCTCCCCACAGCACAAACCGTGAGGAGTACTCTCACCTAATCTTAGATCGCGAAAGTGATGAAATCATCCTCAGTTAAAGCTGCCGCTTGTACCCCTTCCCAAATCACCAACTCTTCCGTATCTAGGGTAATCACCGCCGACGAGACATTTTGAGTAATACTCAATTGCTCAAAGCGCAAACCACCACCGAGAACAATCAGGTCTTCCCCAGAGACAAAATCAGCAATAGTATCCGTGGCGTCATTAGCAAAAATCACAAAGCGATCGCGTCCTGGGCCACCAATCAGAGAATCATTACCCTCATCTCCAAACAACACATCATCACCATCACCACCGAAAATAGTGTCATTACCCGCACCACCGTACAAAGTATCATCACCGTGCGAAACGTTTGGGAGACCAAATAAGGCTGCAATGCCCGAAATAACCTCCCAGTGGGATTTATACCCCTTGGTAGAATATAAGGAATACTTATAGCGCAAGACAGAATAGTTAGGACGTATAATGGCAAGGATATCTACATAAGACCCAAAAGGCTAGCCCCCTACAGTTACGACCTTAGACAAAAAGTTATTAATGCAATTGAACTAGACGGTATGCCCAAAACAGAAGCCAGTCAAGTTTTCCATGTCAGCCGGAACACCATTAATCTCTGGCTGCCAAGAAAAGCACAGACCGGAGACTTCCTCCCTAAACCTAATCACCGACCTGGCAATAACCACCAAATTACCGACTGGCATAAATTCAAGGCTTTTGCCCAAGAGCATGGCGACAAAACCTCCGCTCAAATGGCTCAACTTTGGGATGACGACATCTCTCCTCGCACCATATCCAGAGCCTTGAAGAAAATTGGCTTCACCAGAAAAAAAACTTACGGCTACCAAGAAGGTGATGAGCAACAGCGAGAGGCGTTTATTGCTCAGATTCAACATATGGAGCCGGAAGGGTTGGTTTACCTCGATGAAGCTGGCATGAATAGTCAAGACTCGGATTATCCTTATGGTTACTGTGAGCAAGGACAACGCTTCGATGTCCTCAAATCCGGGAAGAGGCAGGGCAGGGTGAGCTATATGGCCGCATGGTGTTATCAACAACTCTTAGCCCCCGATCGCTTTGAGGGTTGTTGTAATCGGACAGTGTTTGAGTTGTGGTTGGAGTTCATCTTAATTCCAACATTGAAGCCAGGTCAAACTCTAGTACTGGACAATGCAACGTTTCATAAAGGGGGGCGGCAGGCTGAACTGGTGGAGGCAGCTCAATGCCGTTTACTCTATCTTCGGCCTTATTCGCCAGACCTCAACAAGATAGAGAAATATTGGTCGTGGTTGAAAGCCCGCATTCGCCATTGCACGTGAGCAGTTTGATTCTCTCGATGATGCCATGGATTCTGTTCTCAAGGCTGCGTCCTAACCGTATTGACTAGTGCTCTAAAACGGCGCTTGATAACGCTAAAGCTGTATCCTTAACAATGGAGCAATCTGCGCGTGCGTCACATCATGAAGTTTTTCGTGTCTATGCCAATTATCGGGATGTGGAAGCACCACTAGAGCCGTATGAAGGGAAACTCTCACGTACGGTTTTGAAGGGGAGGGGGAGGTAGCAATATCTCTCTCGACCCCCAATCGATCGCCGCAGTGCTAATAAATAGGGAAACCCAAACCCAGAGTAAAAGTTGTGGAAGTTGGCGACTGATGCGGTTACGGGAGACAATGGCAACTAGGGTAATCATTGCCAGAATTAGGGCTCTGACTAGGAGAGGTTGGCCTGTCGTGGTGGGGTCAAAGACAATAGCCAGGACGTAACCCAAGACGACTAATTGGCGCTCAGGCGCGCCCGGCGGAAGTGATTAGCTTGAATTCTAAGCCTAATCCCCCAGATACTGATAGACCAATGGCGATCGCCATAAGTCCGAATATTAGCACTAAGTCTGTAAAATCTAAGGAAATCAACAAATTATCAGCAAACCCTGGGAAAAACTCATTTTAGTATAGTGTGGTGTGAGAAGCGCGTGAACCTAATTCCTGCCCTTGATTTAACCCAACAGTATCAAATGATCAGCGATCGCCTTAGTCGGGAGGTACTGGACTTGCTGGCTAGTGGTCGCTACATTGGTGGCTACGCTGTGGACAGTTTTGAGGAAAAGTTTGCCGAGTATATCGGCGTTTCTGAGTTGGTCAGTTGCAACTCTGGTACTGATGCCCTATTTTTGGCTTTGCGGGCTTTAGAAATCGGCCCCGGCGATGAGGTGATTACCACTTGTTTTTCCTTTATTGCTACCTCTGAGGTGATTAGTGCCGTGGGAGCCACCCCGGTATTTGTGGATATTGACCCGGATACGTTCAACTTAGATATTAGTCAAATTGAGGCGGCGATTACTGCCAAAACCCGTGCTATCCTTCCGGTGCATTTGTTTGGTCGCCCTGTGGACATGACCGCATTAATGGCGGTAGCGCGGTCTCATAATTTGGCGGTGATTGAAGATTGCGCCCAAGCTACCGGAGCCAGTTGGGGTGATGCTAAGGTGGGTAGTATGGGATATCTGGGCTGTTTTAGCTTTTTTCCGACTAAGAATTTAGGGGCTTGTGGAGATGGAGGGGCGATCGCAACTAATAATCGTGATCTGGCGGGTGTGTTGCGGGTGCTGAAAAATCACGGTCAGCCTGAGCGATATAATTCCGAACTGTTGGGGATTAATAGTCGTCTTGATGCCCTACAAGGGGTGATTTTAAGCATTAAATTAGAGTATCTGGCGCGCTGGAATCAACAGAGAAAGGCGATCGCTTCTCGATATACTCAGGGACTTGAGGGGATACCCGGTTTAATTGTCCCAGCAGAAACTGCAGGCGGCGAGACCGTTTGGAATCAGTACACTATCAGATATGTGAATAATAATAGGGACTCGTCAGGACGCGATCGCCTGCGAGAACAACTCCAGAGCCTTGGAGTTAGCACTAACGTATACTACCCCATACCCCTCCATCTACAGGGGGTTCATCGCGATTTAGGCTATGGCTGCGGTGATTTTCCGGTAGCAGAACAGGTCAGCCACCAAGTTTTGTCTTTGCCGATGTTCCCGGAACTTTCCACCGAACAACAAGACCGGGTAATCTATGCTGTCAAAGATTGCCTAAAATTGGGGGCTATAGGTTGACCGGGTGAGTGTTGTATGTCGTTTTGTATATTATAGTTAACATAACGATAAAAAATCATCAATTCACCCTGGGGATCTATGTATCCCCCCCTTGGTTGCAGGTAACTAGGCAATCAGTTGACCAAACTTAGGAATATGAAGAGGAAATAAAAGGAGTGAACCCCTACCAAAATAGCGATCGCCGAGTTTACGATCCTCAAGCCATTGCTCAATATTATCGCCGTCGGCTGTGGAAGGCCATCTGGCGCGTGATCACGGTTATATGGTTTTTTTCAGGGTTCATTATTGGTCTACTGTGGGATCAATGGCGACATCGGAATGTTACCGAAACCCCGAAACGAGCCGCCCAACTGCGTAATATTCTCACCCGCCTCGGTCCCACCTATATTAAAGTAGGTCAAGCATTATCAACCCGTCCTGACCTCATTCGCAAGGACTTTTTAGAAGAATTAACCAAACTTCAAGATCAGTTACCCCCTTTTGATACTAAGATCGCCATGGCGATCATCGAGAAAGAACTCGATCGCGATTTAGATAGTGTTTTCCGAGAAATTTCCCCTGAACCCGTAGCCGCCGCCAGTTTGGGTCAGGTCTATAAGGCACAACTTTTGACAGGGGAAGAGGTCGCCGTTAAGGTGCAAAGACCATTCCTGTTACCAACTCTCACCCTGGATCTGTATTTAATGCGTTGGGCGGCGGGTTGGTTGTCTCCCATTTTACCCCTGAATTTGGGTCATGATTTAACCCTAATTGTCGATGAATTTGGGTTCAAATTATTTGAGGAAATCGACTATATTAATGAGGGTCGAAATGCTGAAAGGTTTGCCACCTATTTTGATGATGATCCAACGGTCAAAGTTCCCTCAATCTATTGGAAATATACCAGCAATCAGGTGTTAGTCTTAGAGTGGATTAACGGCTTGAAGTTGACCGATATTGAAAGTGTCCAAGCGGCAGGTTTGGACATGAATAAAATGATTTTTGTCGGTGTGACCAGTGGCTTGCGACAACTGCTAGAGTTCGGTTTTTTCCATGCTGACCCCCACCCCGGAAATCTTTTTGCTATGCCTGATGGTCGCATGGCATTTATTGATTTTGGCATGATGGATCAGTTAAGCCAGCAAACTAAGGAAACTCTGGTTGATTCCGTAGTTCATTTAATCAATAAAGACTATAAGGAGTTGGCGGAGGATTTTGTCAGGTTGGGATTTTTAGCACCTCATACTAATATGGCTCCAATTATTCCGGCTTTAGAGGCGGTTATGGGGGATATTATTGGGGAGAGTGTTAAGGATTTTAACTTTAAAACTATTACCGATAGTTTCTCGGAATTGATGTATGATTACCCCTTCCGGGTTCCGGCAAAATTTGCCCTGATTATTCGGTCTCTAATAACTCAGGAGGGAATTGCCCTCAGTCTTGACCCGGATTTTAAAATCGTGGAGGTGGCTTATCCCTATGTGGCGCGTCGGTTGTTGAAGGGAGAAACTCCGGCTTTGCGACGACGGTTGATTGAGGTTTTATTTAAAGATGGCCGCTTCCAGTGGCATCGTCTGGAAAATATGATTACGATCGCTCAAACTGACGGCAATTTTGATATTCTCCCCACCGCACAGCTAGGTTTACAATATCTGTTTTCAGAGGAGGGTAGTTTTCTCCGTCGTCAAATTGTGATGGCGTTGACAGAAGACGATCGCCTACATACCGCTGAAGTCCAACGACTCTGGGGTTTAATTCAGGATGACCTCAAACCGAGTCGCTTATTTGATGTAGCATTGGGGGCAATAACTGAGTTTTCTACCTCCCAAGTGGCTGCTATGAGAATGCAATAAATATCGCTATTCAGCAGATCATCACAATTCCCTTGTTAGGGATGCTTGAATATAAGACCCAAATCTAAGTATTTGGGTCTTATATTCGTTATGATATGTAAAGTGTGATTATATATCAAATTACCCTTGCTCAATTATTCTGCCTTGGCATGAATTTTCCTGAAGCCTTAAAACTTATAGAAGAAGTATTCCTGGGGCGATCGCTTTCCCCCATTGAGCATTTAATTTTATCTGAATCATGGGTCGGTAAGACCTACAGTGAAATTTCCCAAAAATCTGCATACGCTAATGATTATGTTAAAGAAGTTGGTGGACGATTATGGCAGGAACTCTCCGAGGCTATGGGGACAAAAGTTAGCAAAAAAAATCTAAAACTTGTCCTTAAATCTCGCCAGCAGATACCATTAACTGCCCCCCCTGTTCAGAAATTAGCAACTTTTGCAGGTAATTCATTCAATCCTAATGATGGCAGTAATATCGAACTCCCAGGGAGCCCAATTGCCATTAACTCTCCCTTTTATATAGAACGTCCACCCATTGAAGATATAGGCTATAATGAACTGCAACAACCGGGTTGTGTCGTGAGGATTAAAGCACCTCGGAAAATGGGTAAAAGTTCCCTACTTAATAGGATGTTAACCCAAGCAGTTGATTGGGGATATAGTACAGTTTATCTGAATTTTTTGGAAGTAGACGCTGATACTTTTAATTCCCTAGAACAACTGGTCAGATGGTTTTGTGCTAATGCGAGTAAGCAGTTAAAGATACCACCGAAACTAGATGAATATTGGGATATAGATTTAGGGACTAAAGTTTCCTGTCGGCTGTATTTTGAGGAATATCTATTCATCACTAAAGACACCCCGATTGTGATTGCTATGAATGAGGTTAACCGCCTGTTTGAGTATCCGGTTATTGCTAGTGATTTTTTGCCTATGTTGCGATCGTGGCACGAACTATCTAAACATAATCAACTCTGGAAAAATTTGCGCTTAATTGTAGTTCATAGCACCGAAGTTTATGTACCTTTACAGTTACATCAATCCCCTTTTAATGTGGGTTTGGTGTTAAAACTACCCCAATTTACACCGCCACAAGTGCAAGTTCTGGCTTTAAGATATGAGTTAAGTTGGGCGGCGGGGGAGAGTGGACTTAAACGGCTAGAAGGCTTAATCTCTATGGTGGGTGGACATCCTTATCTGGTACAACTGGCTTTTTATACTATTAGTAAATCAGGGATTTCTCTGGAAAATTTAATCAAAAATGCCCGGCAACCTGATGGAATTTATAGTTCCCATTTGCGGGATTTATTAGTAACAATTCAACAAGATTCGTCTTTGTATCTGGCTTTAAATAAAGTCTTAAAATCCGATAAGGGTGTACCTTTAGAGGCGATTACTGCTTATAAATTAGAAAGTCTAGGATTAATTAACTTTGAGGATAACCTAGCTAAAATTGGCTGTGATTTATATCGGCTATATTTTTTAGAACAGTTATCAAACCGCCCCCCAGCAAAAACTGAGGGGTGATGATATGGTGAAATTATTATCCAAGAATCATATCCTAGAATGAACTAGAATAAACTATGTTCTGGGACGTAGGAAGTAATCGCTTTCATGTACTGGGCGCGTTCATAGGCTGACTCATCATCACAATGGCGCTGAGACATAGAACCCTGCATCTGTTTAACAGACTCATACTCATGTTCTTCCATCCAGTGTTTCATCTCATCTTCCATCACTTGAATGTAACCGATACCATGGCGCAATAAAGCGGAACAAACATGAGTTACCTTAGCCCCCGCCATCAACATTTTAATAGCATCGTGACCGCGTGCGACACCGCTAGTCGAGGCTAAATCGGCATTAATCCGACCATAAAGAATAGCAATCCAGCGCATAGGTAGGCGCATATCGTGGGGAGAACTCAAAACGGAACTCACCTCAATTTCTAGTTCTTCTGGGTTAATATCTGGCTGTATGAAGCGGTTAAATAAAGCGAGTCCATCGACTCCAGCTTCATCTAAACGTTTCGCCATATTTGCCATATTACTAAAGAAGGGGCTAAGTTTCATAGCCACAGGAATAGTGACCTCTGCTTTAACTTCCCGGAGAGTAGTGATATAGTTTTCCTCAACCTGAGCCCCACTCATATCAAAGTCGGTGGGGACATAATAAATATTCAACTCGATCGCATCTGCACCAGCTTCCTGCATGAGTTTGGAATATTCCACCCAACCACCGGAGGAGAAACCATTTAAACTGGCAATAATGGGAATATCAACCAATTCCTTAGCCAAGCGAATATGCTCAAGATAAAGTTCTGGTCCGACGTGATATTCTTCGGGTTCAGGAAAATAAGTTAAAGCCTCAGCAAAACTATTAGTTCCATATTCCAAATGGTGATTAAGTTCAAATTTTTCTCGCAGTAACTGTTCTTCAAATAGGGAGTGTAAAATCACCGCTGATGCGCCCGCATCTTCCATACGCCGAATATTATCGACATCTTCTGATAAAACGGCGGCGGCGGAAGGGACAATGGGAGTCCTCAAATTCAATCCCAAATAGGTCGTACTCAAATCCATAATATCGATTCCTTATGAAAAGTGGATAGGAACAGCGAAAAGTTCTAGGAGTCCGGTTTGTAGGGGCGAAAAATAGGCACGCCCCCACACTAGGAACCGGACTAGGAGTTTCTGTCTACCATCGGTTTAGGAGCTTCACTCTTTGTCACCAGAGGTGTCTGTATTGGGTTTATTACCTTCGTCATTCAAGGGACGCGCCGCCAGATACTCATACATTTGCCAACGGGTGTCAACGTCTTTCTGGGCTTCTTTCAGCAAGCGTTTGGCATCAACGGGCTTAGTTTTGGTGAGCATTTTAAAGCGGTTTTCGGCGTACATGGATTGTTCGATGGATTTTTTAGGCGATCGCGAATCCAAAAGTAGGGGATTTTTACCTTCCGCTTTCAGGTCAGGATGATAACGATAAAGCAACCAACGACCACTTTCGACAATTGCTTTTTGGTGACTCATAGCCGTGGTCATATTAATACCGTGGGCGATACAGTGACTGTAGGCAATAATCAAGGAAGGGCCGTCATAGGCTTCGGCTTCCAGGAAGACTTTAAGGGTGTGTTCATCCCGCGCCCCCATAGCCACAGAAGCGACATAAACGTTACCGTAGGTCATAGCAATCAAACCCAAGTCTTTCTTAGGTGAAGGCTTACCACCAGCAGCAAATTTAGCGACCGCGCCGCGAGGAGTAGCTTTAGAAGACTGACCACCAGTATTAGAGTAGACCTCAGTATCCATGACCAGGATATTGACGTTGCGACCACTAGCAATGACATGATCTAAACCGCCATAGCCGATATCATAGGCCCAACCATCGCCACCGAGTATCCAGACAGATTTTTTGACGAGGTAATCAGCCAGACTGAGTAACTGTTTGGCGTTGGTATCATCAGACCCTTGCAATTTTTGCTTAACCTGGGCGACGAGTTCCCGTTGTTCCCAAATATCAGCCTCGGATTTTTGGGGGTTATTGATAATTTTGGCTACCAGTTCATCGCCGACAATGCCGCCTAATGTCTGCAACAATTCACAGGCGAAAGCGGTATGTTTATCAATGGACAGACGGAAGCCTAGACCAAATTCGGCGTTATCTTCAAATAGGCTATTAGACCAACTAGGGCCGCGACCTTCGGCATTTTGCGCCCAGGGTGTAGTTGGTAAGTTACCGCCATAGATAGAAGAACAGCCGGTGGCGTTAGCGACAACCATACGATCGCCAAATAGTTGGGTTGCTAACTTGATATAGGGAGTTTCGCCACAACCCGCACAAGCGCCAGAGAACTCAAACAGGGGTTCTTGCCATTGTTGTTGTTTAATCATATCCGATCGCAAATTACGGCGATCGGGGTTAGGCAAGTTGAGGAAAAATTCCCAGTTATCCCGTTCGGTGGCTCGTATGGGTGGCTGATACTCCATGTTAATCGCCTTTTTGGAGGGCATGGATTTATTTTTCGCCGGACAGACATCGACACAGATACCGCAACCTGTACAGTCTTCTGGAGATACTTGGATGGTGAATTTTTGCCCTTCAAAGGCTTTATCACGGACAGCAGTGGTTTTGAAGGTTTCCGGCGCACCATTTAGGGCGCTTTCATCGTAGGCTTTACCACGAATTACGGCATGGGGGCAGACCATGATACATTTACCACACTGCACACACACATCAGCATCCCAAACGGGGATTTCTTGGGCGACGTTGCGTTTCTCCCATTTTGATGTACCTGTGGGATAGGTTCCGTCACAGGGTAGTTGACTGACGGAGAGTTGGTCGCCTTTGCGCGCTAACATCATCCCTTCGACTTCCCGGACAAAATCAGGGGCGTTAGCAGGGACTGGCGACGCTATGCGTACGTGGCTATTGGCTTCGCCGATATTGACTTCAAAGAGGTTATCGAGGGTATTGTCTACGGCTTGGAGGTTCATGCGGACAATGGCTGAACCTTTTTTACCATAGGTTTTTTCGATCGCTTTTTTAATTTTGGCGATCGCCTCATCTTTGGGTAGAACTCCCGCCAAAGCGAAGAAACAGACCTGCATCACCGTATTGATACGGCTACCCATTCCACTGTCACGGGCTACTTTATTAGCATCGATGACATAGAGTTTGAGATTTTTGCGGACAATTTGTTCTTGAATTTCAATGGGTAGGTAATTCCAGACTTCATCAGGTCCGTAGGGGCTATTCAGCAGGAAGGTCGCCCCATTGGTGGCGGCATCAACTACATTGAGTTTTTCTAGGAAGTTCCACTGGTGACAGCCGATAAAGTTGGATTTTTCGATTAAATAGGGGGAGCGGATTAAGTTAGGACCGAAGCGCAGGTGAGATACGGTGACAGCGCCGGATTTTTTAGAGTCGTAGACGAAGTAACCCTGGGCGTAGTTGCTGGTTTCGTCTCCGATAATTTTAATGGAGTTTTTGTTAGCCCCTACAGTACCATCAGACCCTAGACCATAGAACATGGCGCGGATGACGTTATCGGGTTCGGTGGAAAATTCCGGGTCAAAGGGTAGGGAGGTGTGGGTGAGGTCATCGTTAATACCGATGGTAAAGTGATTTTTGGGTTTGTCGAGTTGCAGGTTATCAAAAACGGCTTTTACCATAGCCGGGTTAAATTCTTTGGAGGATAACCCATAACGACCGCCGACAATTTTGGGGGCGAGTCCTTCCCAGCTTTCACTTATGGCGGTGACGACATCTAAATATAGGGGTTCGCCACTAGAACCGGGTTCTTTGGTGCGGTCTAAAACGGCGATCGCTTTGGCGGTTTTTGGTACAGCGCCAATAAAGGCGTTAGCATCCCAGGGTCGATACAGACGGACTTTCAGGACTCCGACTTTTTCTCCCTGCGCGGTCAGATAATCTACGGTTTCGTGGACGGTTTCACAGCCCGAACCCATTAATATAATGATGCGATCGGCATCCGGTGCGCCATGATATTCAAATAGTTTATAGTGCCGTCCCGTCAACTCCCCGAATTTGTCCATGGCTTTTTGCACCATTTCTGGACAGGCGTTATAGAAGGGGTTGACGCTTTCCCTCGCTTGGAAGTAAACATCAGGGTTTTGGGCGGTTCCTCGTAAAGCAGGGCGATCGGGTGTTAGTCCCCGGGCGCGGTGTGCATAAATGTCCTCATCATCTATCATCGCCCGCAGGTCGCTTTCTTCGAGGAGTTCGATTTTCTGCACTTCGTGGGAGGTGCGGAATCCATCAAAAAAGTGGATAAATGGAATCCTTGATTTCAGGGTACTTGCTTGGGCGACTAGGGCTAAATCATGGGCTTCCTGGACTGAGGCTGAACATAATAATCCGCAACCAGTAGCCCGCACTGCCATTACGTCACTGTGATCGCCGAAAATAGACAAGGCTTGGGCGGCGATCGACCTGGCGGCCACATGGAGAACCGCACAGGTTAGTTCCCCGGCGATTTTGTACAGGTTCGGAATCATTAATAATAATCCCTGGGATGCTGTAAATGTCGTGGTTAATGACCCTCCCTGTAGGGAACCATGAACAGCCCCCGCCGCGCCTCCTTCGCTTTGCATTTCTACTACTGCGGGAACAGTTCCCCAAATGTTGGGTTGTCCTTCTGATGTCCAAGCATCCGCCCATTCTCCCATGGGTGATGATGGAGTGATGGGATAAATGGCAATAACTTCATTGAGACGAAAAGCCACACGGGCTACGGCTTCGTTCCCGTCTAGGGTGGCATACTGTCTGGTATTCATACTTGAAATCCTCTCATTTACTTGGGATTTAACCCAGTTTTAAAACCTGCGGAATTAACCGCGTTGATGGCTGTGATCGGACAACCATTGACGAGCTGATCTGAGGCGATCGCATTATTTACCTTGGCCCTGTCCTTGACAGTTCTCTTTACCAAGCGATCGCCCTAAATTGTGTCATTCAACAAAAAAAAATTGGGTCGATAATTTACCTAGATTTTGACAACAATACCTCTGCGCCGGCTGTCTGATTCAAAGGTTCCTTTCCCCTGAGTCAGATCACAATCTTTAAATCTTTGTTAAGGGTTTTTGGAACTTGACTGCCTCCTACCTTACCCTATTTATTATCCTATAGGAAGCTGTAAATATAAATCAGGTCTTAACAAATTTTAACCCAATTTCACCATCTGTTGTAAATCTGCTAAGGTTTGTAAAGCGTCCTCTGGTTCTACCCGACTCAGAGCAAAACCAACATGAACCAAAACATAATCACCCACTTGGGCTTCAGGAACATAAGCCAGACTCACCTCTTTAATTACCCCGCCAAAGCTGACGCGACCTTTTTTTAATAAAGGATCATCTCCCGATATACTCACGAGTTTTCCCGGAACTGCTAGACACATATATTTCATCCCTTGAATGATAATTATTCTCATTTAGGTTGCCAATAGCAACCCCGAGGCTATCTCTAGGCTCTGTGGTAGTTTGATGACAGGCTAACTAAGCATAATCACTGTTAGCAGACCCACCAGCAGAGGCAGAAATTCTTTTAATTATCTTAATACTTTTTTCCGGGGTTTGCCGTTATACTTAACATTTAGAACAGAATGTTGTAATGTTCGACTAACGAAATATTTGGAGATAAACAACCCTACAGTTGTTTTGGGGATTTGTCCCAAAAATGTCCCCAAAATTAGCATGAATTGTCATCAAAATAGAACATCAACCCTGTGGGGATCAATATTGATCATATTTAATAGGGTTGAAATTCTGTAGAAATTACTGTAAAATCACTATGCCCGATTCCACAGAAACCGCCCCAAAATCTGCCAAAAGTAAAGCAGCGTCAAACCATCCCAGTGGCGATAAACGTTTCAAGGTACTGGATATCACCATGAAACGCAGCCAATATAGTCAGGATGCCCTAATCGAAGTGCTGCACAAAGCCCAGGAAGCATTTGGCTACTTAGAAGAAGACGTATTAATATACGTTGCGCGACAACTCCAACTCCCCCTGAGCCAAGTTTACGGAGTCGCCACCTTCTATCATCTATTTTCCCTAAAACCCAGTGGCGCTCATACCTGCGTGGTCTGTTTAGGGACAGCCTGCTATGTTAAAGGCAGTGGAGAAGTCCTAGCAGCCTTAGAAGAAAAAACCGGAATCAAGTCAGGGGAAACCACGCCAGACGGCCAGATATCTATTGTCACCGCCCGCTGTATCGGAGCCTGTGGTATTGCTCCGGCGGCTGTCTTTGATGGGAAAGTTGCAGGTCAGCAAACCCCAGAAATGGCGGTAGCACGACTGCAAAAGTGGCAGGGTTCAGCCGAGGCCTAAATGCCACTTATAACCCCAACTCCATTGAGAGAGGAGAACTAAAATATTATGGAATTGACTGAATTAGTCGAACTAGCCGAAAAGGAACGCAACAACCAAAAAAGTATCCGTATCCACTGCTGCACATCTACTGGTTGTCAAGCCTCTGAGTCCCTAGAAGTCAAAAAGGCGATGGAAGATGCGCTGAAAGAGTCAGGACTTGAGGCGGACGTGCAAATAGTCGGTGTAGGCTGTATGGGGTTTTGCGGACGCGGCCCCATGGTGGAAGTCGAACCTAACGGCATTCATTATGAAAAAGTCACCCCCGAAGATGCCCCATCTATTATCGAAGCGCTGAAAGGCGGGGAAGCGAAACCAGTTCAAGGTGATCCCAATCATCCCTTCTTTAGTCGCCAATTAAAAATCGTTCGGGAATTTAGCGGCAAAATTGACCCGGAGAAAATCGGGGAATATATTGCCGTGGGAGGCTACAGAGCCTTACATCATGTAATTTATGACCTGACTCCAGAAGAGGTAGTGGCAGAAATTACTAAATCTGGATTACGGGGACGGGGAGGGGCTGGCTATCCCACGGGGTTAAAGTGGGCGACTGTGGCTAAAATGCCCCCAGGACAAAAATATGTGATCTGTAACGCTGACGAGGGCGACCCGGGGGCGTTTATGGATCGTAGTGTCTTAGAAAGTGACCCTCACCGTATCCTGGAAGGAATGGCGATCGCTGGATATGCTGTAGGTGCAACCCAAGGCTATATCTACGTTCGGGCGGAATATCCCCTAGCGATCACTAGGCTACAGAAAGCCATTCAACAGGCTAAACGTCAGAGTATGTTAGGTAGCCGCATCTTTGGTTCCTCCATAAACTTTAATATTGATATTCGGGTTGGTGCGGGTGCTTTTGTTTGTGGCGAAGAAACGGCGCTGATTGCTTCTATTGGTGGCGGTCGCGGCAACCCCCGTCCTCGTCCTCCCTATCCCGCCGTTTCTGGGTTGTGGGACTGCCCAACCCTGATTAATAATGTGGAAACCTTGGGTAATATAGCCCCGATTATCCGCAACGGGGCGGACTGGTACAATCAAATTGGTACTGAAAAAAGCAAGGGTACTAAAATCTTCTCTCTGACGGGTAAAATCCGCAATAACGGCCTGATTGAAGTGCCTATGGGTATTACCCTACGCGAAATTGTGGAAGAGATGGGCGGCGGTATTCCGGGCGGTCTGCAAGTTAAAGCTGTGCAAACAGGGGGACCATCTGGCGGTTGTATCCCGGCTCAGTTTCTCGATACCCCAGTAGATTATGAATCTCTGACTAAATTGGGATCTATGATGGGATCTGGGGGCATGGTGGTGATGGATGAAAACACTAGCATGGTGCAGGTGGCTCAATTCTATATGGAATTTTGCCGGGGTGAAACCTGTGGTAAGTGTATCCCCTGCCGTGTGGGTACTGTGCAAATGTACCAGTTGCTTACGAAGTTACTCAATAAACAGGCTACCCCTGCTGATTTGGAAAAACTTAAACAGTTGTGCGACATGGTAAGGGCTACCAGTTTATGTGGCTTGGGAATGACAGCCCCTAACCCGGTTACCAGTACGTTGCAGTATTTCGAGAGTGAGTATTTGGAGTTGCTTCAAACTACTAACGCTAAGGTGGCGGTTCACTGATATTTCACATAGGGAAGCTAAACAGGAAACTAGGAAGCTCAATTAGGAGAAGGGATTGATGTTTTGTGAACAATGCGAACAAACTGCCAGCGGTCAAGGTTGCCACCAGTGGGGCGCTTGTGGTAAAGGACCGGATGTAAATGCGGTTCAAGACCTATTGATTTACTGTCTGCGGGGTATTGCGCCTGTGGCTTTGAAGGCTAAGGAATTGGGCATTGATACCCATGCTGTGGATGTGTTTTGCTGTGAGTCGATGTTCGCCACGATGACGAATGTTAACTTTAACCGTAAACGCTTTTACAGCTATATCCGTGAGGCGATCGCCCAACGGGAAAAACTCAAAACCGAAATTCAACAGATGAGCGATCGCCCCATCAGTTGGTCTGTAGCTGCTACCTATCAACCAGACTGGACTGATAGTTTAGTAGCCCAGGGGGAGGAAGTTTCCCGTAACTTTATTGCCGACTCTAGTCAAGACATCGATATCTTCTCCCTCAAACTTACCGTCCTCTACGGTCTCAAAGGCTTGGCTTCCTACAGTTTCCACGCCCAAGAACTTGGTCAGGAAGACGATCGCATTTATAGTTTCTGTCACCAAGCCCTCGCCGCCTTGGAAGAACCTAGTCTCGGTTTAGAAGATTGGGTTAATCTAGCCATGAAAGTCGGGGAAATGAACCTGTTGGCTATGGAACTTCTCGACGCGGGACACACTAACCATTATGGTCATCCTATCCCTACCGTTGTTCCCCTGAATGCAAAGGCCGGGAAAGCCATTTTGGTCTCTGGTCACGACATTAAACAACTCGAAGCCATCCTTCAACAAACAGCCAATACTGGTATTAATGTTTACACCCACGGCGAGTTACTACCCGCCCATGGCTACCCAGTCCTTAAACAAAAATATCCCCACCTTTACGGTCACTATGGCACAGCTTGGCAAAATCAAACCAAGGATTTCGCTAAGTTTCCCGGTGCGATCGTCATCACCACTAACTGTTTGATGCCTCCCCACGAACACTATGAGGATAAATTATTTACCCTCGGTCCGGTGGGATATCCTGACATCAACTATCTCGAAGATAGGGCAAATCTTACCCCAGATTTTAGCCCCGCCATTCACAAAGCCCTGGCTTTAGCTGGGTTTGCAGAAGATGAACCACCCCGTCAGGTAAAAACTGGCTTCGCCCGTAATGCGGTATTAAATGTTAGCGACCAGGTGATTGAGGCGGTTAAACAAGGCAAAATTCGCCATTTCTTCCTAGTCGGAGGTTGTGATGGGGCTAAACCCGATCGCAATTATTATACCGAATTTGTCGATCAGGTTCCCTCAGATTGTGTGGTGTTAACCCTCGCCTGTGGAAAATTCCGCTTTTTTGATAAGGAAATGGGGGAAATTGGTAACATTCCTCGGCTGATGGATGTGGGACAGTGCAATGATGCCTATTCGGCTATTCAGATCGCCCTAGGACTCGCCCAAGCCTTTGATATCGGAGTTAATGAACTTCCTCTATCTATGATTTTGTCTTGGTATGAACAGAAGGCTGTGGCGGTTCTGCTGACACTATTATATTTGGGTATCAAAGATATCCGTTTGGGTCCGACTTTACCGGCTTTCATTTCCCCTAATGTCTTCGCTATCCTATCGGCAAAATACAACCTACAGGCTATTACCACTCCCGAAGCTGATTTAGCCGCCTGTTTAAACTAGAAATAACTGGGAAAATCGCGAATATACAATATTCCCGACTCCCGGTAAGATGTTCCCTTAATGAAAGGAGAAACTATGTCCGTTGTCACCTTAAAAATTGATGGCATTGATGTGGCGATCGAAGAAGGATCGAGCGTTTTAGAAGCCGCCAAAGAGGCGGGGGTGAGAATACCAACCCTCTGCCATGTAGATGGTCTTTCTGATGTGGGCGCTTGTCGTTTATGTCTGGTGGAAATTGCCGGAATTAATAAACTTTTGCCCTCCTGTGTAACTACGGTTGCGGAAGGGATGGAAGTTTGCACTAATAGCCCCCAGATTAAAGAATATCGCAAGATGGTTGTGGAAATGCTATTTGCAGAAGGCAACCATGTTTGTGCTGTTTGTGTGGCTAATGAAAACTGCGAATTGCAAGATGTCGCCGTTGAAGTAGGTATGGATCATAGCCGCTTTACCTACCGTTTCCCACAGCGAGAAGTTGATATTTCTCACCCTCAATTTGGTATTGATCATAACCGCTGTATTCTCTGTACTCGCTGTCAAAGAGTATGTGATGAAATCGAAGGCGCTCATGTTTGGGATGTGGCTTTTCGCGGCCCTGCTGCTAAAATGATTACCGGACTTAATCAACCTTGGGGGGCTGTGGATGCCTGTACTTCCTGCGGTAAATGTGTTGATGCTTGTCCGACGGGTTCCATTTTCCGTAAAGGTGCGACGGTGGCTGAAATGACTCGCGATCGCGCTAAATTAGAATTCTTAGTTAATGCACGGGAGAAACACGAATGGAAAAGATAAGATTTGCTACGGTTTGGTTAGCTGGATGTTCGGGTTGTCATATGTCTTTTTTAGACCTGGATGAATGGCTGATTGAACTATCGGAAAAAGTCGAGGTTGTTTACTCCCCGGTGGGTTGTGACCTGAAAGAATATCCCGAAAATGTTGATGTTTGTTTGGTCGAAGGTGGTATCGCTAACGAAGATAACCTGGAACTAATTAAACAAGTGCGATCGCGCACCAAACTCTTGATTTCTTTTGGAGATTGTGCTGTCACTGCGAATGTTCCCGCCATGCGGAATATGTTGGGTAGCACCGATCATGTACTCAAACGCTGCTATTTGGAACTAGGGGATTTTACCCCACAACTTCCCAGAGAACCCGGTATTGTTCCCGAATTGCTTGAGCGTGTTAGTCCAGTGCATGAAGTCGTAGATGTTGATATTTTTATGCCGGGATGTCCCCCTAGTTCCGATCGCATTAAGGCTACCCTCGCGCCTTTGGTGGAAGGGAAAATGCCGAAAATGGAAGGGCGGGAAATGATTAAATTTGGCTAAGGCTACCCTGTTGTTGACTGACTATAAAATTAATGGTTAGCCCGCAATTATCTGGTTAATTATTGATTGTTGATTCCCTGGAGAGGTGATTTGATACTATGGCTAAGACAGTTGTTATTGATCCAGTGACCCGCATTGAGGGTCATGCCAAAATATCCATATATTTGGATGATGCGGGAGAGGTGGAAGATGCCCGATTTCATGTAGTAGAATTTCGGGGTTTTGAAAAGTTCTGCGAAGGACGACCGATGTTTGAAATGGCCGGAATTACTGCCCGTATTTGCGGGATTTGTCCGGTTAGTCACCTCTTAGCAGCGGCTAAAACGGGGGATAAAATTCTGGCGGTACAAGTGCCACCAGCCGGGGAAAAATTGCGGCGGATGATGAATTTAGCCCAGTTAACTCAGTCCCATGCTTTAAGTTTTTTCCACCTCAGTAGCCCTGATTTTCTGTTAGGTTGGGATAGTGACCCCGCCAAAAGAAATGTATTTGGATTAATTGCGGCTGATCCAGATTTGGCTAGGGCGGGTATTCGTCTACGCCAGTTTGGTCAGACGGTAATTGAACTATTGGGGGCGCGGAAAATTCACGCGGCTTGGGCGGTTCCGGGAGGGGTGCGATCGCCTCTTTCTCAGGAAGGTTTGGAATGGATAAAAGACCGCCTACCAGAAGCCCGCCAAACTACCGAATTAGCTTTAAATTTATTAAAGCGTCTCCTCGATAGTGACTTGGCTTCTGAGGTCGATATATTTGGTAAATTCCCCTCTCTATTTATGGGTTTAGTGGCTCCTAATGGTAATTGGGAACACTATGGCGGACATCTGCGCTTTATTGATAGTGATGGTAATATTGTCGCTGATGGTTTGAGTGAGGATAATTACCAAGACTATTTGGGTGAGGCTGTGGAAAATTGGTCTTATCTCAAATTCCCCTATTATAAACCTCTGGGATATCCTGATGGTATTTATCGGGTTGGACCTTTGGCGCGGCTGAATGTCTGTGATCAAATTGGAACACCCGATGCTGATCGGGAATTGCGGGAATTTCGCGATCGCGCTGGTAGTCGGGTTGCTACTTCTTCCTTCTTCTACCATTACGCCCGTTTAGTGGAAATTATGGCTTGTATTGAGGCGATCGAGGCTTTGGTAGAAGACCCTGATATTACCTCCTCCCGCGTCCGTGCTGATGCCGGAATTAACAACTTGGAAGGGGTGGGAGTTAGTGAAGCCCCTCGCGGCACTCTATTTCACCATTATAAAGTCAATGAAAATGGCTTAATTCAAAAGGTGAATTTGATTATTGCTACCGGACAAAATAACTTGGCAATGAATAAAACTGTTACCCAAATTGCCAAGCATTATATCCATGGTAATGAAATCCCCGAAGGTTTGTTAAACCGAGTTGAAGCTGGTATTCGCTGTTTTGACCCTTGTTTAAGTTGTTCAACTCATGCTGTTGGTCAAATGCCACTACATATTGAGTTACTTAAACCTGATGGCACAATTGTTGATGAGGTTTATCGTAATTAAGTCCGATTAAACACAGAGGCAACCGCTGCTGGTTGCCTCCCAAACCAGCGGGATATTTATTGTTTAACTTGGGTAATAATTGATATGGCAAAACAAAACTTATACCTGTGTATGGGGTCTGCTTGTCACCAAATGGGCGTTTATGAAGTGTTGCCAAAACTTCAGGAATTAATCGCGGAATATAAACTAGAAAGCCGCATTGAACTTAAAGGTTCGTTTTGCTTGGAAACCTGTAGTTCCGGTATTGTCATGAAATACCAAGACCAACACTTTATTAATATCAGCCCGAAAAATATCGAAGATAAATTTATCGGTGAAATTTTGCCGATGATTCAGAATAGTAATTTACCCTTGAATTCATAATGCTAGAAAATCATGAGAATCCCCATTTATGGCGACTGCTTTGGGAATATGACCCTAACGGTTTAATTGCCGTGGATGTCTCCATGAATATTAAAGTTGTTAATCCGGCATTTTGTAACTTTTTTAAGGTCGAGGCTGCCGAGATTATTGGCACTCCCGCTTTTAATTTGTTGGGGAATGTAGACCGCTTCAAAAAAGTTTGGGAAAAAAACCAAATGATGCAGGGGATAGAGGTGGAATATGAGAATCATCATCTGTATTTAAAAGAGGTGATTTTTCCGATTAAAGATGAAAATATCATCGCCTGCATTATGACGGATATTACCTCGGAAATGCAGCGGAAAAAAGAAATCAATGATATCCGGGAACAAACCGTTAAAAAAGTTAACGAAGTGGTTGACAATCAAATGAAAGTTGCCCAAGAAATCGCTGGACTACTCGGAGAAACTACCGCCGAAACTAAGGTTAGTCTTCTCAAAATTATCCAGATGATTAACCAATAGCATATTTTTGTTTACCAAACCAAGTAGTTGAGTCGGCTTATGGGTCAAGATAACTTTTTTGATATTTGCGATCGCCACCTTAATAAAAAAGGCGAAGAACTCTGTGGCGACCAGGTTAAGTTTACCAAAACTGAAACTAAAAGCACCATCGTCCTCTCTGATGGTTTGGGAAGTGGGGTAAAAGCTAATATCCTAGCTACCCTGACTACGGAAATTTTAATCACTATGTTAAATGCTGATGTTCCCCTGGAGGAAGTCATCAAAACTGTGATCGGAACCCTGCCAATTTGTCAAGTTCGCCAAATTGCTTACGCTACATTTACCATTATTCAGATTGACCACCAAAGCAGTCATTTTAAGGTGATTAATTTTGATAACCCCCCTATATTTTATTTTAACAAAGGACGGGTAATTACACTAGATACTAAGACTGAAAAAATCCTCGGTAAAAAAATCATTTCCTCGGAAGGACAGCTACAAAGGGGAGACTTTCTAGGCGCTATTAGTGATGGGGTTCTTTATGCGGGTTTAGGGGATACCATGAATTTTGGGTGGGGGTGGGACAATATCGCTAAATACATGGAAAAAGTGTTTATGACTCAGGCGACTAACTCCCGTAGCATTATTGAACAGGTGATGGCGGAAACGCGATCGCTTTATCGAGATAACATCGGAGATGATGCTACCTTTGTTGGTATTTATGTCCGCAAACGTAACCCGGTCATGATTTTTACAGGACCCCCTTTAGATATTAACAAGGATGAGTTATATGCGGAACGTTTATTAACTTTTAAAGGTCGTAAAGTTATCTGTGGGGGTACAACAGGAAACCTGGTGGCGAATTATATGGGGGAAACTGTGGAAATGGATATTTCCACCATGCGAAAAGATTTACCCCCTATCGGTAAATTAAGCGAAATTGATTTGGTCACTGAGGGAATTTTGACGATTTCTAAAGCTACAGCAGTTCTCCGCCAGTGTAATTGTGATATTACCCGGCTTCCTTCTGACCAAAATGGTGCGGTACTTCTGGCGCGAGAAATTTTAGAGGCTGATTCTATTTTCCTTTTGGTTGGTCAACAGATTAATGAGTTTTACCAAAATCCTCTGCTTCCTAAAAATATCTCGATTCGACGCAGTTTAATTGAAGATTTGGTAAACTTACTCAAACAAAAGCAGAAAGAAGTTACCGTAGAATATTGTTAAATTCCCGGAGTACGGTATCAAAATTGGGTACTTTTAACAGATAATTACGGCTAACTGTACTACTAACATATACGATGGAAAATGTCAAGTCTTTTTTAATTATTGGCTATGGTAATCAGTTAAGGGGTGATGATGGCATTGGACAGGAGGTAGCCAGGCTGGTGGAAGAGTGGAAAAAACCTAATGTGCGATCGCTTTCAGTTCACCAATTAACCCCGGAAATAGCGGAAGAATTAACCCATTTTAACTATGGGATTTTCGTAGATGCTAGTATTACTGGGGAAGTGGTGGAAGTCTCACCCCTGACACCTGATGACTCAGAAACAGTGGTTAACTTTGGTCATTCTATCAATCCGCGATCGCTGCTTTCCTTAGCCAAAACTCTGTATGAATACACACCCCAAGCCTGGCTAGTAGCAGTCCCCGGCGATAACTTTGATTTAGGCGATCGTCTTTCTCCCACGGGAGAACAGGGAGTTAATGAGGCTTTAACGCAAATTAAAATGCTCATCGACACTTATAGCAATACCCGACAAAATGAGGACAGTAATTAAACCCTGAATATACAAATTATAAATTGTCTTTAAATCTGGTTAATGAACTGGCAAATACCAAATTTATCATCAGACAATTTCACCTGTCAGCCTCGATTTTTACCCACAGTTTAGGTGTTAGAAAATAGACTACTGGGGGATTTGAGCAAATACCCAAACAGTTTTTTAATAAATTTTCGGGTGGGTCGATAGCGCCACAAATCTTCGAGCAGCAAATTAATCTTAACATTGCCATAAATTAGGCATTGAGAGTCTTCATAAAACTTCTGCTGCATAAAAGTCATCGGGTCTGAATAAACATCATTAACAAGGAATGGTTTGATTCCCGCCCAATGAATCACACAAGCCTCTTTATGCCAGTCGCGATTCCCAATTTTTCCGTCCTCAAGGGGGAAACGTTGACGCATTTCTTCTTGGGAATAGTTCCACATCAAAACCTGCATTGGTGCAGTTTTCAGATGAATTTTGCCCTCATCTAATGCTCGAAAAATCATGAAATTTAATAGTCCTTGTTCGCCATATTTAAAAACATCAGGGTATCGATTCTTAAACTCCAACAGTTCGGCATATTCAGCCAAGCTAAAAATCCCCCTCTTGCCCCAAAATACCCCAGTGACAAAATAGGGTCGATCTTGATAATTAAAATCAGGGAAGTGCTTTTTCATCCCCTCCAAGTCAAAGAATAAACGCGAAATATCTTCAGCCTTCCAATCCTCCAAATTATGATCAATAATCATGTCATAATGTTCAAGATCCCCAAAATCTAGCACATCCCCCCAGATTATTGTATCCGCATCTAAAAACAGAAAATTCTGCCAAGGACTTTCCCAAAAGGCAATCATTTTAGTCAAGCCCCAACCAAAACTATTTTCCTTTAGAAACGGATGTTTGACCGTCTTTTGATTAATAATCTTAACACCGTAAGTTTTTTCTAAGCTGGTTGTATTAAAATCACCATCAACGATTAAACAGATAGGAACATCCCCGCCAAAGTAGCGAATACTAGCACAACATCCTGCCGCAAAGTGGTAGTCCTTAAAACAACAAGCAATGATAATCCCAAAGTCTTGAATCATGGTAAATAGTTTCTCATCGCAGATTATGGGGGATAGTATAGCATTTTAGGAAGGGTTGGAGAAGGTGCGATCGCTCTCTATTTTGACCTGTCGGCACTGCCTTTGAAACCACCAACGGTAGACTATCCAAGCCTTACCCAGTTGAATCGCTCGACTGCTGACACTCCATTGCCTCTCAATTCCGCTTCTGAAACATCCCATTTTCTACTATTAGAGGCAACCACCATAAATTTTTACATTTCTTAATCAAACTCCCGTCTTTTTCCGTTTTTTTCCGTCTTTTTCCGGCTTTCACATATTCGTATAGTTGGCTTATAATAACTATGAAATTCAATATATCCTCAAAACCAACCATGTGGCGATTCAGAATAGATACAAGCTGGGGAAATCAAGTTAATTAATCTGAATAATTAAGGAGAATTACATGAATTTTCAGCCCGGATATGCCGAAAACCCCGATCCTCGTTGTCCAGTTGTTTTGCTTCTGGACACATCAGGTTCAATGAGCGGTCAACCCATTGATCAATTAAATCAGGGATTAGTCACTTTTCAGCAAGAACTAAGCCAAGACAGCCTAGCTGCTCGGCGTGTACAAGTGGCAATTGTCACCTTTGATAGTTATGTAAATGTCGTTCAAGATTTTGTTGACTTTGATCAATTTAATCCTCCTCACCTGTCAACCACAGGTACAACGGCAATGGGCGAAGGTATTGGAACAGCGCTCAATCTGATCGAATCTCACAAGCAGCTTCTTAGAGCTAATGGTATTGATTATTATCGACCTTGGTTGTTAATGATTACAGATGGCGCACCTACTGATAGTTGGCAAAATGCCGCTCAAATGCTTCATCAATTTTATGCTAATAAAAAGGTGGTTTTTTTTGCCATTGCTGTTCAAGGTGCAGACATGAATACCCTGTCGCAAATCGTTCCCCCCGGATCTATACCTCCTCAACAGCTACAAGGATTAGCATTTAATCAGCTATTTACCTGGTTGTCTAGGTCAATGGGATCAGTATCTCGGAGTCAAGGTAGTGGCGCTCAAGTGGCTTTGCCAGACGCAAGCGGATGGGTAGTTGGCACTTAATTATCAATAGGATTTTATCATGCAGTGGCAAGCAATTGGGTGTAGTGAAATAGGCTCAGGACATATCAAAACAGGTATTCCGTGCCAGGATTTTTGCGGTCATCAAATCATCTCAAATAATCAGGTAACTATTGGCGCTGTTTCTGATGGAATGGGGAGTGCCGCCCATTCTGATTTGGGTGCAAAAATAGCAGTGCAAACAACCCTTAACTGTCTCAATCAACGGGATTGGTTAAATAATTCTATAAATGAGAGTCAAGCCCAAGCCTTTTTTGATGAATTATTGGAAACTGTAGTCAAAGAAATTCAAACTGTGGCTAAAAAAGAAGGCTACTCAGTTAGAGATATGGCTTGTACGCTATTGGCATTTATCGCCACACCTAATTGGCTTGTTGCTATGCAATGTGGTGATGGATTAATTGTAATCCGTCCCCAATCTTCTCAAAATTATCAACTTATATTCCAACCTCAAAAAGGAGAATATGCGAATGAGTATGTCCCGATAACTTCTGCTTCTGCTGATCAGTATATGCAAGTTAAAGTTATTGCTGAACCGATTGATTTTATTTGTGCAGCTACTGATGGCATAGAACATATTTCGTTGATTAAATCTAAACAATGGAAGGCTTATGATAAGTTTTTTGAGCCTGTGGAAACACAAATTATGCGTTCCCATAAAACAGAAGCGGAGAAAAAAAATATTGTCAGTGATTGGCTAAAATCTGATGACATAAATCAAAGAACTGATGATGACAAAACGGTATTACTTTGTATTCAAAATAGTCAAAATCATAACTCTTCATCAGGTCCCATTCAATCATCAAACATCCAACTCAATCCCTCCCCCTCCCCTTCTGCTATTTCTCAATCACCATCTACATCAAGAGATCCCATTGAATCTTTGGAAGATGATTCACTAAATAGCCAACCATCATATAATATTCAGCCAGAATTTGACAAAATCAAGGAAGACATTTATAAATTCACCCAGAATCAGTATCATAATATAGATATAAAATTAAGTTTTAAAAAAAGAATTTTAACAATCTCTGTCATATCCGACCAAAAAGTAGATCAAAAAAATTTCATTGATTTACTGCGACGAATTGACTTTAATGATTATGAATTGCCGATTAAAGAAGTAAACATCAATCATAGAGGTAATCGAAACCATCAATATTGGCAATATAAATTTAGTCTTGATTCTATACAACCTTGGGTAAACAAAATGTTATACATAATCCTAATAGTTATTTTAATGACATTAATCAGCCTTTTGATAAGTATTTTGTCTAATGGATTATTGATGCAAATATTAATGTATATTGTATACAGTTTAATCTTAATCATTAGTGTTGATATTTATGTAAATCAAAGTAGATAGTATTATGAAGTATCTCAAATCTGAAACAACCGGAGAGTTGGTTAGTCTTAACAAAGAAATTGCCAGAGGAGGAGAAGCAATAATTTATGAGACTAGCAAGGCTGGTTTTGTAGCCAAGATATATCTTAAGTCAGCACCCAGTGATACTTGGGATAAACTACGCTTAATGATTAGTAATTCTCCCCAGCAACCAGCTTTAAAAAATGGACATATCTCAATTGTTTGGCCGCAGTGTATTCTCACAGATAAAGGAATACCAAAAGGGTTTTTACTGCCTTATATTAGCAATACATTAGAATTTTCAGTTATATATCATCCTGCTGCTAGAAAACAAAACGCCCCGACTTTTAATTGGTTATACTTACACGCTACAGCTATGAATATTGCGGCTTGTATTTCGTCTATTCATGCCAAAAAATATGTCATAGGAGATATTAATGGTCAAAATATTTTGGTAAAACGAAATACTTATGTTTCTATCATAGACACCGATTCTTTTCAAGTAACAAATCCTCGCAATTCAAAAGTCTATCGTTGTAATGTCGGGGTGGAAGAATATACGCCACCGGAAATGTACGGAAAAAGCTTTCGCGATTTCGATAGGCACGAAGTACATGATCGCTTTGGATTAGCTATTCTAATTTGGCAGTTACTTTTTAACGATCACCCGTTTTCAGGTAAGTGGAATGGCTCTGGTGACCCTCCAAGTTTAGGAGAAAAAATTGCTCAAGGACACTGGGTCTATGGTAAAAGCTCTAAGGTTAAACCTAGTCCCATAACCATATCATTTGATGTGATACATCCTCAGCTACAAGCCTTATTTCGTCGCTGTTTTGATGATGGACATCGCAATCCTTATGCTCGACCTAGTGCATCGGAATGGCAAAATGCTTTAGAAGTGGCAATCAAGGATTTAAAACAATGTTCTGTGGCCGGAGAACAGCATTATTATGCTAGAACCTATGGCAGATGTTACTGGTGTGAACGGAAAGCTCAAATTGGGGTTGATATATTTGAAAATCCTGCCGGATCAGCTTCGCCTAATACCGGAAGTTCATCTTTACCTACTATTATCAAAAATTGCGCTAATTCTAATTTAAATAAACCTACTATTACTCCAAGTTATGGATCACCTAATGTCCCTCCAAGCCCATTGCCTAGGCCCATATCCATATCACCTTTAACTATCCTTCCTACACCACCTGCACCTACTAATCAATTTACCCCCAGCAAACCCACTCATCCATTTGTTCAATGGATACAATTAAAAGTTGCTCAATTTAAAGTATCAAAAACACAAAAGTGGATTGCTGTAGCCTTGTGTATTGTTAGTGCCTCTGTTTATTTCGGTTGGCAATCCCAAATTCAAAAAACAGCTTCGCAATCCTCTGCAAATCAAACGGCGGGGCTAAATTCAGATCCTAAACAAACAATTGTTAGGTATTATCAGTTAGCCACCAGTAACAGAAAAGAGGCTATCAAGTTACTCAGCGACCCTTGGCGACGAAGAGCCGCTCAAAGGGTTAAGGATAATTGGTGGGATTCTGTCCGAAAAGTTGAGGTTTATGCTTTCCAGACTTTTGCTAAAAATAATAGCAAAGCCAAAATTAAAGTGTGGTTGAAATACCACATGAAAAATGGCCAGACTCCCTGTGAAAGCTTGATATTTAATTTAATTTTTGACCAAAATAAAAGTACCTGGCTTATCGATAGTGTAGAACCGAATAGTGTCATCCAAAATCCATACTGTGATGCCAGATAATCTAATCCATAATTCTCAAAATTCACATAAATTTACTCGATCCAATTCTGAACTTCTGGTAAGGGTAAATCTAAGGATTCGGCAATTTGTTCCGGTGTTAAACCGAGTTGACTTAGTTTCTCCACCGCCTTAAATTTAGTCTCTTGCAAGATATGTTCAACTATTTGGTCTTCATATATGGTATTTTTGACTGGAGATTCAGGATGGACTTTATCCTGATGTTCTAAATTGGCTGTTTCATAATTACTGCAAAGATTAATAGTATTAACGCGCACATTATTGCCAATAAAAGGAGACTGATAATTTACAAACCCTAAACGCTCAACTGTAGCGACTAAATTTGATTTATTAACATCTTGATCAAAGACTTTTGATAATAACTGCCACAGTTCGTAGCCTTTATCCTTGGCATGACCTGTACTACATCCGTACTGCTTGGCGATCGCACTATACTTGTCCCCATTCAGGACTCCCTTTAAAATCGCTAATTGCAGACTATCCAAGTGTTCCCCAGTTTGTTCAAACACAAACTCATCAATCGAGTTAACCACACTTTGCCACTCCATCACCTCTAAATTCTCCTTCCGAAACATCTCCTTTTTTATGATTATCCATCATAACCCCTGGCTCAAATCGTCGCCATAAAAGAATAAAGGGGTTGACAAGGGGAGGAGCGATCGCCTAGATTCAATGTATTCGTCTCCCATGGCTATACTCATGACTAAAAAATCAACAGCCAGAAGCACCAACTCAGACAGTTGAACCCAAATCAGTCAGCGACGCGATACTCCCAGCCCTAATTTGAGTGCAAAGTAGCCCAACTCAATAAACAGTTTCCCTAAGTCCCACCGTCTCCAAAAACTGCTGGGGGTGGGGAAGTGCATCCCAAACCCACCAAGAACCGCAATCTCTCAACTCTTCAGCGCCATGGTGTCCTGAAGCGATCGCGATCGCCCTCGCCCCAATCGCCCGCCCGCAGCGCACATCGTGGGGCGTATCACCAATAACATATAATCGCTCCGGGGAGACTTTCCCTAACTGTTGCTGGGCTAAAACCACAGCCCGTTGTGCAATTTCCACGCGATCGCGCGATCGCCCCGAAAACGCCCCCAGGGGAAAGTATGAATCCAGACCATAGTGAGCCAATTTAGCCCTTCCCCCGGCTTCCATATTTCCGGTTAAAACCAAAGATAAAACATCCGTGCGCTGTTGCAAATTCTCCAAAATTTCCCGCACTCCCGCCAACACATATCCCCGACATCGCAGCAACATTTCGGGGAGATGTTTAATGTAGAGTTTCTGAAGTTGTTCGATATTTTCCGCCGTCGGTTCAAGATTGCACTTTTCTAAAATCCTGCTGCAAATATCCCAATCTGTCAATCCCGCCATATTCAAAGCTGACAAATCCGTGCGATCGCCTGTCAGTTCTGCGATCGCTACCTCCATCGACAGCCGCCCCGCCCCTTTAGTGTTTAAAAGCGTCCCGTCAATATCCCAAAATACAACCTTTTTCATCTGTTATGTTGACAATAATTGTTGTTTTTAGTGCAGTTTTATCGCGTCGTTGTCAGCGCCCACAAGCTGGTATTCAATACCATTTCTCTTCTTCAAAAATTTTACGTTTTAACCAACGAGGCATCTCCCATTCTGAAGTCCAGAGAATATTATGCTTTTCGCTGTAGGATTCAAATCCAACTTTTGACCAATATTTTCGTAGCAGTGACTGCCCTTTCTGTTTGGGATATTTGCCGGATAAGTCGTTAGTAGGAACTGGATGGCAACCCACAACTTCCCCCCAGGCGAAACCCTGTAAAAACATCGCCAATGCCTGCAAGCCGTAATCCATGCCCCGGTACTTGGGTTCAATGAAAACGCTATTTATGTAGAACAAGTAGCGACTATATTCTATGGCATCCTGACCTTCCTCTAAGAGAAAGAACGATGCAAAGTATGACAAGTCCGAGTTCATACAATCGGCGACAATTACGACCTCTCCTTGATTGTAATATAAATCGAACCGATGGGCTTGCATTCTGCCAATCTCAATGGGTTCCGGGTAATCTCCCGATGCCCATCTTTCCTCTAATTCTTCTTTTGATAAATCGATACTACCGTCAATTTTGACAGTAGTATCGATTCGGGTAACTTGCAAATCATCTAATTTAGAATAAGAAAGATCCAGGTTTGATAAATGAAAGGTTGATTCTAAGTGAAGTTCCATGGCTATGTTTCTTTTTTTACCATTACCTACCAGATTCTACCCTGGAGCTAGGGCTAATCAAGAATGGGTGATCGCGACGAATCTAGCCAACCGGCTCGGGTGTTCACGAGTATCCGGTCGATATCCCCAAATCAAACCGTTGTCAAGTTTTCAAATACTCCCTCTGCCATTTCCGTCTGCTGACGTTCAATTATAGCTCGTTCATCCCTTTTCATTTAATAGCTGATTTGGACCATATAAAGCCATGAAGTCAATGGGATAATCACCCCGTTGATGTTAATAAACCCGCCCAAAACCAAGATGGTAGCATGGTCAGGGCTGTTTCCATGGTTAAATTAACTAGCCACACAAAAAACGGGCTAACCCGTCATTATGGTTAACCCGCCAGCTTGGGAACGCTCAGAGATTCTATTTTTGAACAACCAGTTTGACGTTTGCGCCTTGGAGACCACGCTGTTTAACATCAGCCAAAGTCTTGTTAACGGCGTATTTTTGATTGATAGAGTTGATCAACTCAGTTTGGTTGTGTTTTTTAGCAACACCCCACAGGTCAGCGATCAAATCGTAGCTTCCATCGCTATTGCGAGACCAACCCAGGTCATACTCGCCATCAAGGACGGCAACCAAGTCGGCACGGACGCGCTGGCCGTTGTAACCGCGAACGTCAGCGTTGGAATTCACAGAGATACCCAGATCACGCAGAGAAGATTTCAGGATTTCGGCATCGGTGATCTTGGTACGCAGTGTGCTAAAGTGAGACATTTAGGTATCCTCCTAGTGGAACTAAAAACGAAACAACAACGGTTTTGATTTGAACTGTAATCGCTCTTCGTGGGATGCAAAGACGATTGTGATAGAAACTGCTAGCGAATATGCTAGCCTTTACTCCTGTTTGGACCAGGAGAAAGCCTGTTAGAACTCCATGCGCTGATATTCAGCGACGGAGGACGCAGCCGGTCGCGCCCGCTGTCTGGCCCAGTCTCGTAGCGCTGTGACCTGTTCCTTCATCGTTTTTGACAGGGGTAGGGTTGCCTTAATGGCGGCGATAATGTCAAGCTGCGTAAACTCGCGATCCTGAGCAAATGCCTCATACATGGCAGCGACTAAGGCTTGCTCAATTTCCGCTCCTGAGAAGCCTTCAGATATGGTAGAGAGCTGATCGATATCAAAGCGATCAATATCTGAGCGACGTTTGGAGAGGTGAATCTTAAAAATAGCTTGTCGTTCTTCCTTGGTGGGTAAGTCTACAAAAAAGATTTCGTCAAATCGTCCTTTTCTGAGGAACTCACCGGGAAGCCTTTCGACTCGGTTGGCGGTTGCCATAACGAACACGGGGGATTCTTTCTCTTGCATCCAGGTTAGGAATGAACCAAAGATGCGGCTAGATGTGCCACCGTCTGAATCAGC
Organism: Arthrospira sp. PCC 9108; assembly: GCA_016745315.1. Lineage (GTDB taxonomy): Bacteria > Cyanobacteriota > Cyanobacteriia > Cyanobacteriales > Microcoleaceae > Limnospira > Limnospira platensis. Next base: position 4,749,517 of record CP066886.1, on the reverse strand, counting down.
AGAGCCACTGCCTCCGGCAAAGGATTTGTCTAATTCATCGATGAATAGGATGGCTGGAGAAATGGATTCTGCCGTTTTGAGGGCGTTACGAAGGTTGGCTTCCGATCGCCCTACCATAGAGCCATCGTAGACCCGACCCATATCTAATCGCAACAGGGGTAAACCCCACAGCCTAGATGTAGTTTTAGCTATCAGGGATTTTCCACAACCGGGAATTCCCAAAATTAGCATCCCTTTGGGTTGGGGTAGACCATACTCTCTGGCTCGTTCGGTAAAGGCATTAGAACGCTGCTGTAACCAGTGTTTCAGCTCTTCTAAGCCCCCAACGGCATCAATGGTTTCATCAACATCTATGAACTCTAGGATGCCATTGCGCCGAATGAGTTGTTTTTTCTCAGACAGAACAATTTCAACCTCTTTATCAGTTAGCTTACCTGCAGTTACATGGGCTTTGCGGTAAACTTTCTCAGCTTCATCTTTTGTTAAACCTAGGGTAGCTTTCAGGAGTTTTTCCCTGGTTTCCGTGTTGATGCGCTTAGAACGGCTCTGCTCAAGTTGGGCAGACAGTACCTGATTGAGTTCTGTCATGTCCGGTAGGGGGAAGTCAAGGACCACTACTTCCTTTTCTAGCTCGATAGGTACTTCTTGCACTGGAGACATCAAGATGATTGTCTTGTTTGTGTTTTTGAAGTTAGCGATCGCATCGCGTAAACACCGGGTTACTTCTGGAGAATCCTTAAAGGGGTGCAAGTCCTTAAAGATGTAAATACTGCCACTAGCATTTGGCTCTCTGTGCCGAATTACCCATTCGATCGCCGATTGCGGTGATACCGTGTTAGACTGTACTGTGTTACGGGCTTGATCCTTGCTGTATTGGGTCAGTCCCCTTGTTACTGTCCAAACGTATACTTCCCGCTGGCGCTTCGAGTTCTGTGCAATGGTGGCGATCGCCTGCTCAGACCGCTCCTCCTCGAAAGTCACGAGGTAGATCAGAGGATATCGAGCTTCAATTAGGATACTAAGTTCTTCTTGCATAGTCCTCGATCCAGGGTAGAGACGGTACAACGTTTACTAATGGTGTTTCCCCATATCCGATTGTGAGCACGACATCGCACTATCATCGAAGCTAGGTTTTTTGACTTCCTCAACAGGGAACGAGTTCTTCTTCCCCTGTGTGGGCAGTGGTTGGACCCACTTCTCGCACTTGCGTAACCGAAATTTCTTCGTCCGACAGTACAGTGGGTTGGTTCTTGAGTGATACCAATTCGCCTTGGTCTATGACCACAGAACTGGCACACTCGGGACAGGCATAAACCTTGTGGCTATGTCCGCGTAGTCCTTCTAACTCATCTACGATTTCTGGGTGGGTGAGATAGAAGACAAGAGCTTTTTCAGCTAGAGCGGACATTGGTTCCGATTCAACTGCTGCCTTGATTTTGAGTTGGCGATGCAGTTGAGGTGGAATATAGAGTGTTACCTTTTGCTTACTTTGCATAGGACAGTGAACTTGTGTACCCGGGTATGTATGACAACATAGCGGGTATTTTTTGAGATGTCAAGCAGTTATGCTGCTATAACGTCAAACTTGTAATATTTCGTTACAATTATCCCCAAAAAAACCAAAAAACCACTGGTGGGGTGGGTAAATTGACGGCACAGGGCTGGGGTAGCGATCGCTCAGTTTCTCCTCCTGGGCCAGGGAATAGAGGGTTCAGCGACTAATTTTTGAGAGACAGCCCTCGCGCCGTAACGGTTGAGGTGGCTAGGGTCTACAAAATAATCGTATTGGGTGAGAGCCCTTTGGGAGAGGTCAACAAACAGGAACCCCTGCTGTCGGGAAAGGTATATCATCCGATCGCGGAATTGACGTTCCGCAGACCAGCGCACAGAGTCCAAATAGCCTTGGGTGAGGGGAAGGTTAACCAAGACTAGGGAAATATTGCGGCCGCGAGTAAAGGCGACGACAGAATCAAAGGCTCTCGCTTGTACTCCCTCTAGGTTAAATGATTGATAGTCTCCGTCATAGCGACCTGAGACATAAGGACGACGTTGATAATAGGTATTAGGATTATAGCGATCGCTTAGGGGTAGGAATCCTTGAGCATCAATGTTATCAAGAGATATGGGAGTGAGATTAACGGGCTGTTGTCCAGAGCGATAGACTAAATCTGTTAGTTCCCAGTCTGCTGATGAGTCCCCCATGATCGGATCTAAGGTGATATCCGGCTTGGCTTGGTAAAAATTGAATTTTGACCCCCTAGCCACACAAAGCGCTGGGAACTCGTGACAGGTGGTTGGGTAAGGTTGTGCTTGGGCTAGTTGGGGGCGGATACCAGAACCTATGCGTTGATGTCCCGCAGATGCTAAAACTGCTGCAAAGGTGCGATCAAAACGACCACTATTAAAGGCTCGCACTCCGTCAGCCCACAGAATCATCGGAGGTAAATGCTCTGGGGGTAAGATTTCCCTAATTAAATAGTTTACTAACTGGGCTGTAGCGCCGTTGATACCAAAGTTGAAAATTCTTAGGTTTCCGTAGCCTCTAGCTGTGAGGGAACGCTGCATTTGATTAGGATCTACTCCCTGAAGGGCGCGGGAACTGCCGACAATTAAAATGTCTGGCGTGCCAACAGTGCTTAAATAGGATAGATATAGTTCTAATTGGCGATCGAAAAGTTCGCTGTCAAAACTGGGAAAAGCGCTTACTGACCTACTTCTGGCGGCTTGTTGTTGGGAGTAGGTCAGGTTACGCATATACTCTACTACTTTTCTTTCGGCAAAGCTGCGCCGGGGACTGCGGGGTGGGACGGCTTGCATCCATGCTACGGCTTGCACCCATTGACGGGCTACTTCGTCCCAATCTTCCTTGCTGCGGGCGCTTTGGGCTAAATTGGAGGCTCTCAGAGCAAAACGCACTGATTCATCAAAGGGGTTGGTTTCGACGCAGTGATTGGATTTGGATATAATTTGATTGGCTGACCGGGCGATCGCATTGGGGACTGATTCTGATTCAGACACCTGGGCGGCGATCGCTTTTTCCGATACTTGGCTAAGTGTAGCCGACTGTTGAGACTGGGAACATCCAGCCATAAGTACCATCGGCAACAGGGCTAAAATTTGGGTGGTGAACCGGAGACTATAGAATCTACTCATCGATGTTTTGACAAATGACGCTGAATACAGACCAGTTGGGTTTTAACTTTTCCGTCTGGAGAAGCCACTAATTTTGATAAGGGTTTGATTTCCTATCTGCTTACCTAATTATGTCGGCTCAGGCTCCAATTGTGGGGAAGGATCGCCAAGGGCGATCGCACTCTTTAAGTTAGCTTAATTGGGAACCATTAGGCTCGGCTATTTGTAAACGTCTCTATTTACCACTTGTTTATCATTACATATTTTAGGATATTATGGTAACTATTAACTGGAATTGACTAGACTCATGAATATTATCATTATTGGGAGTGGCTTAGGCGGACTGGCGGCGGGGATTCGGTTACAGGCTTTAGGTCATCAAGTAACTATTCTGGAGAAGCGAGATAAACCCGGAGGGCGGGCTTATTGCTATCAGCAGGATGGTTTTACCTTTGATGGTGGTCCTACCATTATTACCGCACCTGGGTTAATTGAGGATTTATTTACTTTAGCCGATCGCTCCATGTCTGATTATGTAAAATTAGTCAAACTTGACCCTTTTTATCGGGTCAGATTTACCGATAGTTCAGTATTTAACTATAATGATAATTATCAGGAACTTATCGAGCAAATTCGAGAGTTTAATCCTGGAGATGTACAGGGATATCAACAATTCTGTCGGGCGGCGGATTTAGTCTTTAGTAAAGGATTGCCTTTGATGACTAAACCTTTTCATAAATTTAGGGAGATGCTCAAAGTTGCGCCAGCCATGATACAACTTCAATCCTATAAATCCGTGGCGGGATTTGTGAATCAATATATACAGGATGAACGGTTGCGCCAGGTGTTTAGTTTTCATCCTTTATTGATTGGTGGAAATCCTTTTAATAGTACATCGATTTATGCCATGATTCATAAACTTGAACAGGTTTTTGGGATTTGGTTTGCTATGGGGGGGACGGGTGCTTTGGTGGCGGCTTTGGTGCGACTTTTTGAGGAGATAGGGGGGGTTTTATGTCTCAATGCGGAAGTTGAGGAAATTGTGATTGATGAAGACACCAGAAAAGCCAAAGGCGTGATTTTGAAGAGCCAGGAAATGTTAGAAGCTGAGGCGGTAGTGAGTAATGGTGATGTGGCGTTTACTTATCTCAATTTAATCTCACCCAAATTTAGGAGAAAATATAGCGATCGCCAAATTAAAAGCCTGCGCCATTCAATTTCTCTATTTGTAGTTTACTTTGGCACCAATAGACGTTATAATAATATGGCACACCATGAAATTATCATGGGGCCGAATTATCGAGAATTAATGGATGATTTGTTTAGGCGAAAACACCTATCATCAGATTTTTCTCTGTATTTACACCGTCCTACTGCCACTGATCCATCCTTAGCGCCAGCGGGTTGTGATTGTTGGTATGTGCTATCTCCAGTTCCTAATTTAGCAGGAGATACGGACTGGAAAATCATGGCAAAACCCTATCGCGATCGCTTAATTCAATTTTTAGAAAATCAATATATGCCCAATTTATCCCAACATATTGTCACCGAAAATTATATAGACCCTCTGCATTTTCAAAACACCCTAAACAGCTATTTAGGAAGTGCATTTTCCCTAGAACCAACCTTAATGCAGTCGGCTTGGTTTCGTCCCCATAATGTGAGTGAAGATATCCCTAATCTGTATTTTGTCGGGGCGGGAACTCATCCAGGCGCTGGTATTCCCGGAGTGATAAGTTCGGCTAAAATTGTATCTGATTTAGTGGGGAAAGCGTGATTTTTAAACCGGACACAAATTAACTAAAATCGCCAAGCTGAAATTAAAGGAGTAGCCATTTTGCAGATTACATTTTTAGGCACAAGTTCAGGAGTTCCCACGCGATCGCGAAATGTTTCGAGTATCGCCCTACGTCTTCCCCAAAGGGCAGAACTTTGGTTATTTGACTGCGGAGAAGGAACCCAACATCAGTTTTTGCGTAGTGAATTAAAAGTCAGCCAACTGAGTCGTATTTTCATCACCCATATGCACGGTGATCATATTTTTGGTTTAATGGGATTACTAGCCACCTGTGGTTTAGCCGGAAATGCTAACCGCATAGATATCTACGGACCCCCTGAATTAGAAGATTACTTAAAATCCTGCACTCGCTATTCTCAAACCCACTTTTCTTATCCGGTAAAAGTCCATCGCGTTAAACCGGGAATAATTTACGAAGACGAGGAATATATTGTCAGTTGTGGACCTCTCAAACATCGAGTTCCCGCCTTTGGATATCGGATCGAAGAAAAGGATCGCCCCGGACGTTTTTATGTCGAAAAAGCTCAAGCCTTGGGGATTCCACCCGGACCGATTTATGGTAAACTGAAAAATGGGGAAATCGTCACCCTTCCAGATGGTCGTCAAATTAATGGTTCTGCTCTTTGTGGAAAACCAGAAATCGGCCGTAAATTCGTTTATTGTACGGATACCGTCTTGTGTGATGGGGCGATCGAATTAGCTGATGGTGCGGATGTTCTCATACATGAGGCTACATTTTCTCATCTTGATGCTGACATGGCATTTCAGCGACTGCATTCTACCTCTACAATGGCGGCGCAGGTGGCTTTGGCTGCGGGGGTCAAAACTCTATTAATGACGCATTTTAGCCCCCGCTATGCACCGGGAAATGATATAGTTTTGGAGGATTTGTTAAAGGAAGCTAGGGCAATTTTTCCCAATACCAAAATGGCCTATGATTTTATGAGTTATGACATTCCCAGAAATCAGGAATTAGTAATAGCTTCTTGAAATCCCTGTACTAGGTAATCAATACCAGTAATAGCTGTTCCGACCACGATCGCATTAGCGCCTAAAGCGATCGCCTGTTTAGCTAAAGTCGGGGAACTAATACCCCCCTCGCAAATTACCGGACAATCAAGCTGTTTAACCAATTGACTAAGAAGTTCAAAACCTGGGGGCGATAGGTGTTTAGTCGCCTCTGTGTAGCCATAGAGAGTGGTTCCCACACAGTCCGCCCCCGCTTCAACCGCTGCTATTGCTGCTGCTAAAGTATCTATATCAGCCATCACTGGTTTAGCTAATTTTTGATGAATTTGGGCGATTAAAGATGCCACAGTTTCCCCGTCTGGGCGGTTTCTTAAAGTCGCATCAATGGCAATAATATCAGCCCCAGCTTGAGCGATCGCCGCCGCCTCTTCAAACCGAGGTGTAATATAAACAGAAAACCCCGGAAATTGTCGTTTCCATAGCCCGATAATGGGTTGAGCGACCTGTTGGCGCACCGCCGCGATATGGGCGGGGGTATCAATTCGCACCCCTACCGCCCCCCGTTTAACTGCCGTTTTGGCGATCGCTGCGATAATTTCCGGGTCATGTAAGGGGGAGTCAACAGGGGCTTGACAAGATACAATTAAGCCAGACGGAAGGGTTAACATAGATATTTTTTAGATACCAATAATCCTGGTTAAATTATAACAGCTATTGCATCAATTTAATCCTCATAATTTTTGCCCAGGTTTAAGGATTCGATTTGATTCAGTAGTTGATTAGGTAATATAGGTTTATTCAAACATTTATCAACCCCGAATTGTAAGGATTGTTCCTGTTCATCGCTGTTGGTAGTAAGGGCAACAATTTTAATTTTCTGGGTAGTGGCATCTTCCCTAAGATGACGAACAATATCATAACCATCTTGTCCTGAAATATGTAAATCCATCAAAATCGCATCTGGTTTAAGAAGTTCAATAGTTGCCAAAGCCGTTAAACCATCCATCAACCATACCACTTGATAACCGGCTGCTGTTAGTAATTCACAGATTAAAGTCGCGGTTTCCTCATCATCTTCAATCAAGACCAATCTACCTTGAGGACTATCTGTATACATAGACGGCAGAGAGGTTTTGTAGTTAGAATTATTTTTGTCAATTAAAGGTTGAATAGGGATGTAAACCGTAAATTTAGTACCTAAGCCAATGACCGATTCAAATTGAATGCTACCGCCATGTAACTCCACCAATTGCTTAGTCAAAGCCAACCCTAAACCCGTGCCACCATATTGGCGGCGGTAGGGAGAATCTAATTGTTGAAACTTCTCGAATAATAGGGATTGTTGTTCTTTAGAAATGCCAATACCAGTATCTTTAACTTGAAAGATAGCCATTTTGTCTTTCCGGGAAACTGTGAGGGTGACGCGACCACCTTTAGGGGTAAACTTAATAGCATTACTTAATAGGTTGAGCAAAATTTGTCTAACCCGGCGATAGTCTGCCCGAAAAAGGTCTTGATCAACCTTCATTTTTAAGTAGAGATTCACTCCTTTTTCTTTGGCAAAATCTCGCAAAGTATGTAAACATTGTTGCGCCATTTTTCCCAGGGAGAATTGGCTAATTTTTAGGACGGTTTTACCAGATTCAACTTGGGAGAGATCGAGAATATCATTAATCAAAGCCAGTAGATTTTCGCCGCTATCGTGAATAGTTTGCAGATAATGTTTTTGCTTTTCTAGGGGTAGGGCGGGAAAATTCTCAGGCTGACTATATAACCTCAATAAAGTCGATGAAATGCCAATTACATGGGTAAGCGGTGTTCGTAATTCATGACTCATAGTGGCTAAAAATTCACTTTTAGCACGGTTAGCACATTGAGCGGCTAAGAGGGCATCATGAAGGGCTTGGGTGCGTTCTTTAACCCGTCTTTCTAAGGTTTGTTTTTGTTGCTGAACTTGGGCGTACAGTTGGGCTTGATAGATAGCGATCGATAGATGTTGAGTAATTTTACTAATAAATTTTTGCTCGGTTTCTTTCCATTGACGATCGCTAAAACACTGATGAGCAATTAATAGACCCCAAAGCTGTTTTTGTACTAAAATTGGAGCCACCAGTTGCGCCATAACCTGCTTTTGTTGTAAAATCGCATACAATTCCGGGGATGACTGATAGTGCAGTTTAATATTAGGGATGCAATGGATGATAGATTTTTGATAGTATTGTTGACATTCGGGAACTTGAGCAAAGCAGCGATCGGCTTGTTCCCAGTCTAGGAGTGAGGCGATCGCATCAGAGGATTTAGCCTCATAGGTAATACTTCCGTGAATCGGATCATGGCGATCGGCTTCTGGGGTGGGGATTTCGGTATTTAAGTCGGGTTCTTCTAATTCAGGAGATAGGTCTTTAGGATGATCACCGGTCTGGACATGATAGGTGTTTAACTGATAAATCACCAGACGATCAACCTGCAAAAATTCGCGCAACTGTTCGACTGCGGTTGACAAAATTACCGACAGGTCAAGACTCTGGCGAATCTGGGTCGTCACTTGATTTAAAAGTCGCTCTCTTTCCAGTTGCTTATTTAGGGAATCATCCACAGGCTTAGTAAATATTGCGATCGCACAGATTTAAGCAAACACAGATTTTTGCTGTACACTCTAAAGATAGCACCAAACCACTCTACCTCATTTAGATCGCTTCTGATCAGGGTTCGATTCAGGGTTTTTCTCTCTCCATGTGGCTGATGTAGGCGTTTTCAGGGTCAGATTTGTTGCAATATTGTTTTAATATTTTGTGTAATAGTGGCTATCAGATTCTCTGGTAGGCTGATCCACTTTTTTGACCTCAACGATTAAGCCTATCTCCAATGGCGATCACAGCTTGGACCTGGTTTGATTGTATTTGTCTAAAAAATATAACTTTATGACTCAGCAATTATCCCTCACCCTTAACTCAACTCTCGCCGACCTAGCATCCCATAATTATCAGGTTAGTTCGGTGACTAGATCAGATATTGTAGCTAAAGAACTCTACCAAAATCCCGAACTTCCCGGTGTATTAATTATCGACGATTCCGAATTAATAGGGATGATTTCCCGCAGCAAATTTTTAGAAAAAATCTATTTACCTAATTGGGAGGAAATCTACAGCAACCACCCCATTCAGAAACTCTTAGATTTTACCCGGATTCCTCCCCTGATGTTGTCGTCAGATACGCCCATTAATGAAGCAGTACAACTGGCGATGAATCGGTCTATTAATCTGATTTATGAGCCTATTGTCCTCATCTGTGATCACCATGAATTTCGGTTGATAGATTTTCGGATTCTTTGTCAAGCCCAAACCTTAATTTTACAGAAATCTCGTCAAATAATTGAACAGCAAGAACAGACAAAGCAGAAGTATTTTAACCTGTTAAATCAGGAAAAACAACGGATTAATGAGGCGAATCATAATCTCAATATTGAGAAAAATATTATGAAAAAGCTATATCAAAGTCGTTTTATAGAAAGAGAAAATGCCATTAATCAACATTATCAAAAAATCCTCAAAATTTATCAAGAAATTGTCCAGACTGGTCGGCTGGTTTCTAAGGAAAGTCATCGCGAATTTCATGCAATTTTTATCGGCGCTAATTCTATTCATAAAAATTCGGAAGATTTAGAGTCAGTGATTAAAAATATTTCTAGGGATTTGGAAACTATTAATTCCGCTTCGACAATTATGGCGGAAATTGTCCAAAAAGTCCGATATCTCTCGGTACAGGCTTCGGTTTTAACTTATCAACAAAGTTCGACTAATCAAACAGTTTTAAGTCAAATTAACCTAGAAATGAATCGACTGGTTAAACAAACTCTTGATTTAAGCCAACAAATGAATAATGTTTCTAGTCATTTTAAAGTTCATATTAATAACCTGAAAGATATCGCTCATAAAGAAGACGAAGTTACCCGCAAAATGATTTTAAACACTCAACGCGCTGAAATGGCGATCGCTGAATTGGATCAACTACTAGAAAACCCTAATCTAGGTTTAACTAATCTAATTCCGAACCTATCGAATAATAATTAATTGCATATAGTTAATACAGTCGGCTACTATCTGATTTTATGTTTCTGGGGTGTCAACTTCTTCTGTCTCCACTTCGGTGGGAGTTTCCGTAGGAGTTTCCGTGGGAGTTTCCGTGGGAGTTTCTGGAGATAATAAATCTTCGGAATCTTTAGCCATAATCCACTCATATAGGGGGTGACTAATAGCATCTCGCGCCGTCTTAGAAATTACTAAAATCGAGATATTTTCTGGTAAAGTTTCGGGAGGATTGGTCATTGCATAAATTGCATCACCACTAAAATCAGACTTACCCAAAACTAGGCGATGAGTAGTTTCATCTCGTAGTTGAATTTGGATCGAATCTTGAGGATCAACCAATCCATAATCCTCTAATTGTGATTTAGAAATGGTTAATTTCCTAATACCTGAGTTAGGATTAGATGCAATTCTCTGGCTATTTACCAATTGATTTAAAACGGCATTCACCCTCGCAATATTAGCGGGATATTCCATAGGTTCAAGCATTTTCCAGGGGGTGATTGCATCAGTTTCATCTTCCCCAACTCGTTGAATTTTTAAAGTGCGATCGCCTGTTTCTATAACCAGAGATTGGATATCATCTTGAGAAACATCAAAAATCCGATCTTGTCTAGCTTGGATTTCTTGCTGTTGAGATTTTCCGCGAATTTCTACCACATAAACACCCCCCGCTAATACCAAAGCAATAATCATTAAAATCCGGGTTGATTGCTGCAATTTCATAACTAAACCTCCACATCAATGCCATTTTATCGTCGCCGCCACCAGAGGAAAGCTGATACAGCAAATCCCATGAACGGGAAAATCACTAAAGCCATCCAACTTAACAACCGACCTAATGGGGGAGTCATCAAAATCCGACGGCTAGTAACAGATTTAACCCCGATAGATAACACTTCTTGGTCTGGTTGACTCAGCCAAACAATAGTATTTACAAATATATCTCTATTGAGTTGTTGTTCAAGCCAGCCATCAGTCGCAAATTGAGAGTTTCCGAATACTACCAGTCTGGCTTCTTGAGCAGTGGCTGTGGTTTCCTCGGTGTCTGTGGTTTCCTCAGTTTCCGCAGTTTCCGCAGTTTCCTCAGTTTCCTCAGTTTCCGCAGTTTCCGCAGTTTCCGCAGTTTCGGTAGTTTCCACAGTTTCCGCCGTGGGAGTTTCCGCAGTTTCGGTAGTTTCCGCAGTTTCCGCCGTGGGAGTTTCTGTGGTTTCCTCAGTTTCGGTAGTTTCCGCCGTGGGAGTTTCTTGGGGGTTTAAAACTCGGGTTAAAGCCACTCCCAAAGATAGAGGACCTTCGCGATCTGTTTCCGGGTTAAATTCTAATCTTCCCTCTACTAAATTACTTTCCGCCCAACTTTGTGTATCTGTCCAAATTATTTATGGGAGTTTCAGTAATTCCGTCTACGGGGCGAGTTTCCACAGGACGCGCTGACGGAAACAGAGATATATTATTACCAAAATCTCTAGTAATAGGATGATCGCCATATTCGCGGACAATGGGAACTGTGAGACCTAAACCAACTAATCGACCGCTACCAGTTGCGTCAATAGCAATGCGATCGTCTAATTTTACTCCCCATTTATCCAATAAATTATCTAACCCTGGGTCAGTTTTCGGGTCTAGCATTAATAGCAAACCGCCGCCATTGTCAAGGAAATCAATTAAGGCGTTAACTTCCCCTTCAAATAGCCTTTGTTGAGGACCTGCTACCACAATCACATTGGCATTTTCGGGAATTCCTGTGGCTTGTGCTAGGTTGAGAGGTTCAACTACAAAGTTTCTTTCTTTGAGACTATCAACAGCCTGTTGAAAGCCTCCTTGTCCGGCTTGAAGTGGTCTTTGTCCGTGACCTTGGAGGAAATAAATTTGGGAAGTGCGATCGCTAAAAATTTGTTCAATACTATTAGTTAATGTAACTTCCGTTAGTGGTTGTCTTCCTTCCCGGCGAATAAGTTGGCGACGGCTTCCGGCTTCCAGATGAATTTCACCAAAATTTCTCACCCCAAATTCTTGGGCTAGACCTGGTTGCATTTGTGGATCAATAAACTCGTAACTAAATAAGGCTGGGTTCTTTTCTCGGTAGCGGTCTAATAATGATTTAGTTTGAGGATTTTGGGTCGGGTCAAATACCCAAACTTTTAAGGGTTCAGGAAGGTTGGTAACGATAGTTTGGGTTTGGGGTGCGAGGGTAAATTGTTGATTTTCAGTTAAGTCAATGCGAACTGGGTTCCGTACTGCAATAATATTAATTGAGGCGATAATTACAATCACGGAAACTGTTGCCACTAGGGCGTTAGTCCCGGCTTGAGTAGACCTACGATTCTTTAATCGTTTGTCTTTTAGGTCAGTTTCCCAATAACCTTTTAGGGCTAACCACACCCCGATAATTACCACCCCAGTGATGATTAAAGCTAGGGGAACTGGCTGCCATATTCCCGATACGAAACCCGCTGATAAACCAGCGATCGCAATCATGGGACCTAGCCAAAATGAGTATTTAAAAACTTGCCAAAGAATTCGATTTTTTTTCATAAAACATTTTACGATCGCTGAAAGCGAAACGCATCAATAGACTGGGCGGTGAGAAACACCCCTAACACTACATAACTCCCAAATAACACCAAACTCCTGATCTCAATAACTCCTTGTACTAAATTAGTATAATTAGAGATTAATGATAAATGGGAGAGAGCATCTCCTAGGGGTCCTCCTACAGCTTGACCAATGATATCGACAACCCATAAAAATAGCACTAAGGCAAAAGTACCGATCGCCGAAAGTAAGGTGCTATCGGTTAGGGAAGAAATAAACATTCCCAGGGATAACACACCAGCAGCCAGCAAAATTAACCCCAGATGAGAGACTATCATAATCCCCGGAGACATGGGAGGGCTAGATACGCTCAAGGCGATCGCCTGTAGCACAAACAGCGGTAAAATCATGGTACTATAGAAGGTGATAACTCCTAGTAATTTTCCCGTAGCTACTCCCCAGTTAGTAATCGGAGAAGTCGCCAACAGTTCTAGGGTTCCGCGTTTGCGTTCTTCTGCATATAATCCCATTGATAACATAGGCAGCACAAACAGAGATATGGTTCCCATAAGCCTCAAAAATACTTGCAGAAACTCATAGGATAAATCAATGGGCGGTTCCGTTAAACCCATTTGATCTCTCAAAGCTACTTGTTGAATCAGTCCATCAGGTCCTAACAGAATAGCGATCAAAAAGTATCCAGTTAGTAGCCAAAAAATTCCGGCGATCGCATAAGCCAACGGAGAGGCAAAATATCCCTGGAGTTCTTTGCGATAGATGGCGATGATATTACTAAAAACGACTAGCATAGTTTAATATCAGTTTAAAGTTTAAGCAGAACCGGAGCAATCATCCGTAGCTAACTATTAATTATCAACTGTTTCTTCTTCTGGCTGGTCTTCTTCTAGCTGGTCTTTGGCTATCTCCTCAGACTCGGGTTCATCCTCAGAAGGCGATCGGGTGATCGTCACTTCTTCTTGGGAGGTAAGAGTTAGGAAAACATCCTCTAAACTAGCACGAGTGCGCCGCATTTCATGAACTTTTATTCCCTCAGTCACACAGGCTGCTATCAGCTCAGGTCCGGGTTCCCTGGTAGTTTCACAGACAACCTGTAACCGCTGGCGTGGTTCAGTGGGAGATGTTGGTAATAGGTCAACTATTTTGACTCCAGGAACTGCTAACAGAGAGTTTAGGGTTTCCGCTTCTATTTCTCCCTCTACTTCTATCTCATACCCTGCTCCCGCCGTCAACTTCTCCATAAGATTCTCTGGAGTTCCGGTCGCTACAATTTGACCCTTATTGATAATTACCACCTGGCTACAGGTCATGCTTACTTCAGGTAAAATATGGGTAGATAGGATAATCGTATGGTCTCCGGCTAGACTCTTGATTAAATTCCGCACTTCGATGATTTGGCGCGGATCTAACCCCACTGTCGGCTCGTCTAACACTATCACAGGTGGATCATGCACGATCGCCTGAGCTATTCCCACCCGCTGACGATAGCCTTTAGATAGTTTACGAATTAGACTCCGGCGGCGATCCAATATACCGCAGCGTTCCATAGCCGCTTCTACTCGTAAAGGGCGATCGCCCGCCGCCACCCGTTTAATCCTCGCCACAAAATGCAGAAAACCCTCAACCGTCATATCAGGGTACAATGGGGGTGTTTCCGGCAGGTAGCCAATTCTCTCCCGCACCGCCATTGATTGTTCGTGGACTTCATATCCAGCAATTCGGGCTGTTCCATTTGTGGCTGGTAAATAGCCTGATAAAATACGGAGAGTGGTAGTCTTTCCTGCGCCATTGGGTCCCAAAAACCCTAAGATTTCCCCCGCTTTCACAGAAAAGGATACATCCTCAATGGCTGGAGTTGTGCCATAAATTTTGCACAGATTCTCAACTTCAATCATGGGTTATGTGCTATCGGTCTGGGAATAATCACCTTTAACATTAACTGATTTCGGGACTTTCCTGATTATTTCTTGGTTCAGTTTTCCCCTCTTGCTTCTTGTGTTGATTTTTTAGTCATGAGTATAGCTACGCCACCCTGGTAGATTTAATCTAGGCGATCGCTCCTCCCCTTGTCAACCCCTAATTATTCCTTAAAGGCGACGATGTTAGTTTTAACGGTGTTTCACAATAGGCGTAGACCCTCTCAAACCCTATCAAAATGCTATACTATTTGCCATAAACTGCGATGAGAAACTACTGACTATGACCATCGCCCAATCATCAGAACAGGGAATTACTACCCTTCCCGATCATACCCAACTCCCCGACTCCGACGGTACTTTTGTGAAAAACTTTCAGGAGCATCCCCAAAGTATCTTATTGACTGATTCCATTCAATCAAAACTAGATAGTATACACCCAGACCAGCAATATGCTATAGGTCAAGATTGTGGTATCTATTGGCGGCTGACAGAACCCCCAGAACGCGGGGCGGAATGTCCAGACTGGTTTTATGTTCCCAACGTTCCCCCCAGCCTCGACGGAAAATTCAGACGTTCCTATGTATTATGGCAGGAATATATCCCCCCTTTAATTGCCATAGAATTTGTGTCCGGTGATGGTTCCGAAGAACGCGATCTCACTCCCTTATCTAAAATTTCTGGAGAACGTCAAAAACCCGGTAAATTTTGGGTATATGAACAAGTTATCCGTCCGGCTTTCTATGCTATCTATGAAGTCCAAAAAGCCAGTGTAGAAGTCTATCACCTAGTGGAAAATCACTATGAGTTAGTGGCGGCGAATGAAAGAGGTCACTATCCCATTCACTCCATGGGTGTAGAATTAGGGATTTGGCGGGGACAGTATAGCAACGTAGAATTGCCTTGGCTGCGTTGGTGGGATAATCAGGGTAATTTGCTATTAACGGGGGATGAACGGGCTAGAATTGAACGTCAGCGGGCGGAAAATGAACGTCAGCGGGCGGAAAATGAACGTCAGCGGGCGGAAAATGAACGTCAGCGGGCGGAACAAGCCGAAGTAGAGTTACAGCAGGAACGCCAACGGGCGGAAAGACTAGCGGAGTTATTACGCGCCCAGGGAATTAACCCGGAGGAACTTTAAATAACTGTAAATAGAGGCGATCGCACCTACCTGGTTTTGAGAAAAGCCTAGAGGCGATCGCCTGTTTACAGAAAAGTTTGATAAGTTCCTTTTTAGGGAATGACAATAATTGAGCCAAACTGATGAAAATGATTGTCTAAACTGAGAGCTTTGCTGATGTTTAATTTTTCGATAATGACTTTGCTGCTACAATCGGTAAAACTCCACTCTTTATCTGAAAATTGCCTGAAAAGTTGCCATGTTAACTGAATGTCTGCTTCGCTGAGAAAGTAGAGTTTACCAAGCTGACCCGAAAAAAATGCTTTTCCCATAGCAAGCGATCGCGCCGTTTATTTTCTGGCTCTTAACAGTGTCAGTGTTTCATCAACAATATAGTCTGTTGTCAGAAAAGCCTCGGTATTTTGACGCATCCACATACTGACCGCCTGATGATAGGGATCTGAAGGAACGACACTAGCAAACCAAGCACTCGTATCTACGAATATCATGATTTATTTCTGATGGGAATAGAGAATGCGATCGTGGTCGCATCCAGAAAAATTTTCGCGATCGCCTTCTAAAGGTAATGCGGCAATTTGAGCTAAAATATGGGCGGGATTTTTGTTCTCCTGAGTTGAGTCATTAGCACTAATGATTACTTGAACTGATGTTCCTTCTGGTAGATCGACGGGCTGCAGGAGTCGCAGCATTCCTTGTTCATAAATGGCTGGGAGTGTAAATGTCATGGTTCTCAATCAAATAGTCCTAGGGATTTTTAGTAAATTATAAGCGATCGCGCCTACCATGAACCAAGGCGATCGCCTTCTCAAATCCTATCAAAATGCTATACTATTTGCCATAAACTGCGATGAAAAACGATTAACTATGACCATCGCCCAATCATCAGAACTGGGAATTACCTCACTTCCCGATCATACCCAACTCCCCGACTCCGACGGTACTTTTGTGAAAAACTTTCAGGAGCATCCCCAAAGTATCTTATTGACTGATTCCATTCAATCAAAACTAGATAGTATACACCCAGACCAGCAATATGCTATAGGTCAAGATTGTGGTATCTATTGGCGGCTGACAGAACCCCCAGAACGCGGCGCGGAATGTCCAGACTGGTTTTATGTTCCCAACGTACCCCCCAGCCTCGACGGAAAATTCAGACGTTCCTATGTATTATGGCAGGAATATATCCCCCCTTTAATTGCCATAGAATTTGTGTCCGGTGATGGTTCCGAAGAACGCGATCTCACTCCCTTATCTAAAATTTCTGGAGAACGTCAAAAACCCGGTAAATTTTGGGTATATGAACAAGTTATCCGTCCGGCTTTCTATGCTATCTATGAAGTCCAAAAAGCCAGTGTAGAAGTCTATCACCTAGTGGAAAATCACTATGAGTTAGTGGCGGCGAATGAAAGAGGTCACTATCCCATTCACTCCATGGGTGTAGAATTAGGGATTTGGCGGGGACAGTATAGCAACGTAGAATTGCCTTGGCTGCGTTGGTGGGATAATCAGGGTAATTTGCTATTAACGGGGGATGAACGGGCTAGAATTGAACGTCAGCGGGCGGAAAGGGCAGAAGTAGAGTTACAGCAGGAACGCCAACGGGCGGAGGCTGAACGCCAACGGGCGGAAAGACTAGCGGAGTTATTACGCGCCCAGGGAATTAACCCGGATGAACTGTAATATAAAGGTGGGTTACTAAGTCAACTTGAATAGGGGAGAGGGGGTATTTGAGAAGTTGAAAACGGTGTTATTTTGGGATATTGACGGGACGCTTTTAAACACTAAAGGGGCGGGGCGGCTGTCGATGGAGGTAGCGATCGCAGAACTGACAGGCGATCGCACGGATTTGTCAGCTTTGAATATGGCGGGATTGACAGATTGGGATATTTGCAGCAGGATTTTAGAAAAGTGCAATCTTGAACCGACGGCGGAAAATATCGAACAACTTCAGAAACTCTACATTAAACATCTCCCCGAAATGTTGCTGCGATGTCGGGGATATGTGTTGGCGGGAGTGCGGGAAATTTTGGAGAATTTGCAACAGCGCACCGATGTTTTATCTTTGGTTTTAACCGGAAGCGTTTATACGAGTTAACTGACTTGGCTGGCGATCGCTTTAGTTTTTCTGTATGATGATTATGGCCATGAGTAATGGCTACTTGACAACCCGTTATTCGTTAGGGCCACAGACAACTCTACTCCCAAGTCCTAACGGATTCTTGTGGCTTTGGCTTGATTGTGCGATCGCGTTTACTTCTTGTCCCTCGTTGTTCACTGCTAAGTATTTTGTAAATTAACTTCATCAATTCATTGTCTCTTGAGTTGACCTCTGCTATTAACTTTTGGTTTTGCTTCATCAAAGACCACACTAAAAATATCACTACCCCATCACTTCCTACCCGTAATAATTCTGGTAAAACATCAGTCGCCATAATCTTTATATTTTTGGTTTTGGATATTTAACGGAAAATAATCTTGATTTTTGGTTAAGTATTTTTCCATGTGGTTGATGTTTATCCATATAAGTTTATTATGGTCTTCTATTTCTCGCCTAAGCGTTGATGATATTCTGTTTAGCTCTTCTCTGTTTCTGTTGACTTGTACTCTAATTATTGTGTATTGAACTGATACATACCAGACCGTACTAATGAGTGAAAGTATCCAACTTATAATTACCGTAATTTTCTCAATTTCAATATCCACGGCGGAATTAACTCCTCTGTTGATGTGGATTTTTAATCACATTTGACTTGGGTTAATTTCAAGACTTTGACCAGATAACGCAGATAGAATCCGAATTATCTGGCAGCTTTAAATTTTCGACCAACTAACTTTTGACGTTCGGGACAATTATACTATTTTCATACTTTTCAAAAAAAGCTAGAGTTCTTTATAACCTCCTAAAAAATGTCCCGTCTAAACTTTCTATTACAGGCCTAATACTTACTGCTGAGACCACATTAATTGCTTTATTTCCTGGTTGTTGGTTGTATACTTACTGTGCTTGATATAATGCCCCTACTAAATGACAAAATTCTACGGTAGCGTCCACACTATCACCGCTTGCCCCCAATGTTTCTAGTAAGGTTTTAAACTGTGAATCATCTGGGAGATGGTCGATTAATTGATTAAGAGAGATGTCCATGTTAACTTACAAAAGCCTCAATTGTTACGTCAAACTTTAGATCCATTGTAGGATGATTTTCGATCCATGTTGCGTTTTTGAAAAAACGGCGGCGAACTCCTAACTTTCTAATCACCGAGGGGTTATCTGTAAACCCTTGAACTGGTGGATAATTAATCAGTTGCGGTTCCTCTGTAACGTATACAGTCCTTTGCTCTGTTATCCAGTCAGAATTTTCAGAATCATTATAATAATGCCCTCGAATAAGCAGCATTGACCTATAGCCATCATAGGGATTTTTCCACCGCCCCCAATCAGTTCAAAATCTAAACCTCAATAATGAGTATTGAGTAACTGGGGAGCTGTGAATTATCCACTCTTGAGTTGGCTGATAGCTTGAAGCTATCACCTCCCATGTGCCATAAGCATCTGTAAAACTCATGCTTTACTTGATAACTTGACGACGGTCTAGACTAGCTCTCAATACTGGTTTCCCGTTTAGGGTTTTACCGCCACTATTATAATGATGTAAAGCAGCGTTTACGTTTTCTACGTCGCAAAATATTCTATATGTAATTGGTGGTCTATTAACTCCATTGTTGCAACTAACGCAAAGTCTCACCAATACACCAGCTCGCATTAATTCCCCAGTATCATAAACTGGCTCCTTCTTATTCGCATCAGCGACTGGACCTATTCCCAAATGTGTTACAGTGTTATCGTCATACATCACACTACTAGCTCTAAATACTCTAACCTTATCGCCATCTACTAATTGACATAGTTTCGTTCTAGCCATTGATATACTCTCCTTTTGTTATTAGCGGTAATCAACTCGTACACGATCGCGACATGAAGTTATCACTCCCGTACCATCCCAGGCTTTATTGGGTAATATCTGGATGGCTTCAGTAACCTTGTCTGTAGGCACATAAATATCAGCACCATAATACTTATTGTCTTTTCGGTAGTTAATTCGCATCTTCATTAAGAAACCCTCCTGCACAGCTTTATTTGGCTTAAGCATATGTGCATTTACATTTGTTGGATCTGTGTGGGCGGTCATTCCGAGATGTGTAGCAATGCCATTGTACCGATTAGAAAGCCGGGCAGCTACTTTAATGGTTCCCGTACCCCCTGGCGAGGGTGCATCCCAGCTATAAATTGTTGAACTATTTAGAGGGGGCATAGAATACCTGCCTTGTTGCTTTAAAACTGATTACCACTACATTCATAACAGGTATTTTTAGAGCGTGGAACAGTTACGGAAACCTATAGGGTTTCCGAACATACAAGGGAGTTTGTTTGATCTAAAAAAAATATTGGGGTTGTCTTCTAATCGGGATTCCTGTATATATGCCCGTTGTAGTCACAGAGAAGGATAGGCTCGTTGAGCATCTCTAAAAACAATTTCGCCTCTCTAAAATAGACGTGCCCGACCGGACGGCGGCGGGGTGGTTTAATTTTGTTACCCAATATCGTCACTTCTGGGGGCGTGATAGGAAACGCTTGGGTTGGATTTTGGTTGCTCGATGTAAAGACCTTTGAGTTATCAAATTCTATTTCCATCACCCGACAGATTCGCTGATAAAGATTAATCCCCTCTGATGCGCTAGTTGCAAAAACAAACGACTCTAACCCTTGGCGTTTATCTCTGTAGCTAACCGATTCTCTACCCTTGTGAAGACGAAATTGTTCGGGTTGTAGAAAGTTCTGGACAATTCTCTGAGCCAAATTTCTGATGTTAGCCTTAGTTAACAAGTCGCCAGTTCCGTTCGGGTTTTCTGTTTTTCCCACCAAACGGAATCCCACTCTTGCCTCTAATTGTCGGTAGCCTTTTTCCACATCCTCGATCCGTTCCAAAAAGTACAGCACAACCTTGGGAGCGCCCCGGTAACTAATACCCGTCGAGACCGTGCTATCCATCCCCTCACTGCTACCCCCACCCTCGTAGTGGATTTGTAGGATTTGCCTAATTAGCTCCTTGTCGTTCCCCGTCAAGACAACTGATTTGTTCTGAGAGCGATCGGGAAAATATTCTATTGTGCGGTGAAGCCCGAGATCCTTTGCTGTTTTTCGGGCTGAAGGTTTCCATTCAATGTAAGCCGGGCGAGAGCCTACCTCATTTCTCCATCTGCTTATTGTTTCCCCATTGGAATCCTTAACATTAGATGAAGGATAGTTAGTTCTTAAATTGGGGAGTTTTGGGTTCACTCTGTAGCGCAGTTCTGGATAACCCGCCGCCCAAACATCAAACCAATCCTCGAATTTTAGATCGCTGGCATTGAGAAGATGATCGAGCATCTTCTCCATCCATCCGAGTTGTGACAACTGCAATGCCAAGGCTGACTCAGAACCAGTCATCAGCAGCTTATAATCTGGGTTTTTTCTATCAGGTTGTAACTGATAAACGTTCCAGTTTGGCTGCAATTCTATTCGGACTCGTTCCGGCCGCTTATCTGATAGTTTCGTGATACGCCGTTGACGAGCCATCATGATGTAAGTTTGCTGAGTAAGTCTTCCAACTTCTACCATTGATATCCCTCCTCTCAGGTGATGAATTTATACCGGTATCCACTCCTCATAAGTTCCCTGCTCTGACAACAACTCACCGAGGGTTTCAAAAAAAGTAGATGTCATTGTTTCTATACCCTCCCATTGTTGCTCATTCACCCAATCAAAATATTCATCTTCTTTAACTTTCGCCCAAGTTTCTTCTACTTTCTCCGAAACAATAAAAGGTGATTGCCCTTCCTTGCCCCAAGTATCTTCCTTATCCAACAACCTGGCTGCTACTTTTCTGGCGTTAATGTAAGTCATAACAAACAGTGCTTTTTTAACAACCTCTTGCACCGCATACCTCAGCGAGGATAACGCATCCACCAAAGTCTCTTTAATAGTCGGGTTAATCATACACATAGCGGCGATCGCACCTTCCCGAATCCTTAGCGTTGCTGCATTAACCGACTGCCCTACCTTCCCCGCCACCAAACTAGCCAATGATTTCCCGACTGTTTCCCCCAAGGGAACATATAAAGCATTAGCCGCTTGTTTTAAATCGTCCATCATTTTCTTGTCAGATGCTGCCCAATCAAAGTTATAGGCTTGAGAAACCCCTTGGGTCAATTTGCTCATCACTGTAGGTATTGTTACCCCTAAAAAACCGCCAACAAAAGCCGGATGGGCTGCTACTAAACTCCCTACACCCGCACCAACAAACCCTAATGCTTGTCCGCCAACAATCAGCACAGTCCCAGCAATTAAACCACCCGCTACAATCCCGGCTATTTTAGGAACCAGAGGAGCCTCTTGTAGCCATTCTTTGAAAAAACCCCAGTTCCCTTTTTTGATGTTTTCTGCAATAACTAAAGCTCCGCCCTTGACACTACCCGCCCACTTCTTAAAATCAAAGGCTTTTAAACTTTGAATCTGCTGATAAAAAGGGGTCGAAAAACTATTAAACCACTGTGAAGACATTGCACCGCCAGCTATAGCGGTTGAAGTTAGTTCTCTCTGGTCTATCCCTACAATATTAGACATAATTTTAACCTATATTATCAGCGTCGAATGGCAACAAGTCTCTACTTCGGCGAAATTCAGTTAGATTTTCCCTTGATGACAAATTGTCGGATTTGATTTGGCGATTCATCATCAACTCATCATTAGTTTTTAAGAGACGTGCCCGTTCCTCTCTAGTAGGAGGATTTTTGGGTTTATCTTTAAACCTCGGTTCTGTCATAGCATTATAGTAATTCATCAACCAAGAACGTTTAAACTGTTCAAAATCGCCGCCCCCAACGGCTGAAGCCACATTTAAATATTCTAAGTGTAGCCGAAAATCCAAGACAGCGATCGCTTCCTCTATTCTGTTGTTTGTATCAGTTCTTAACCCGGCTTTTTCATCTTTTTCAGATGGTGGCTTCTTACCACTACCGAATCGCTCGGGGGACGATTAGAACCACGGGGGGGATTTCTTTTGGTCACGATTATGTCCTCATTTTAGCCGCCATATTCAAAATTATCTCATAAAGGTCAGTGCTTTTAAACCTAAACTCATCAACCTCTATTTCATAATCACGAATCTCTAATAAATCGGGCAACATAGCCTCTGTCGTGTCTTCATCGTTTAAATCAAGTTTAGGCTCATGACCCTTTTTACTATCCTTACCGAATCCCTTACCAGCTCCCCAGTGTTTTTTACCAAACACATTAAACTCAATCGGTAAAGTCACCACCTTCGAGATAATAGGAATTCCCAACCCGTCCAAAATCGCCGACGTTCTGTAATATAACTTAGCTAAAGTCCGATACATTCTCGTCATTATATAAGCTAGGCGAATCTGAATATTTAACCGGTTAGCACTATCACCTTTCAACTCAATCAACAGTTCAGTCTGAGCCTTTAATATAGCCCCAGCGAGTTAAACTTTAACTCTATAGACTGGTCGCCTTTTTGGGCTTTATTCGTATCCTGAACTTTAACAGTAACCGGAGCATCAAAACCATAATTGTCGATGGTTTTAAACAGGTCAGACATGATTTCCAGATAATCCTTATTTGCATGATTACCTTTACCTTCTGGTATCATCATATTAGACGGAACTTGGAAGTTCTTCTCTAACAATTTCCTGACCCCTAGGGCTTTATGTATTTCCCGAGTCATCTTAATCAACTCTTCACAGCAGTTTTTGTCCATATCATCTGGTAATATTGGTAAACTTGGCGGTGGCTCTGGTTCAGATAAATTCTCTGTATAAGGCAGAGGTACCAGGTAAAGGCACCAGTCTATATATCTACGATAAAGTTGATGGCTTATATAGTTACCAGTTTCTGGTTCTATTTGGTTAAAAACTATCGGAGCCACCGCAACATTAATCTGCTGGGCTGATTTCAAATAACTAGGTGAAAGCATCGGGTATGATGTCCATACACGCTGGGGAAACCATGTAGGAGATTTCTTGATATATTCTAGTTGAAATACCGCTTTAACAGTGTTAAAGTATACTCCAACTTGAACATCTCTAAACTGTCTTCTGTCCCAACGCCCAAAAAGCTGTCTAGTCTCCGAAACTGGCACTATTCCCATAAAAGTTATAGACTCGAACGCCCAACGTTCATTGGAAAATTCAAGGGAACTTATTAAGCTTGATTTTGTTGTTATTGTACCCTCACCCTTCGCTATAAAATTTAATCCTGCTTCCGTAAAAGTTGGAAACCACCCCCACAAAAAGAATACTTTTTTAACTAGATAGAGTTCCCCTAACTGGCGAGAATATCCAGCCGGAGGTCGAGGGATATCGAGCTTAGGAGGTCTAAGATCATTTTCATCTTCGCTTGTCTCAATTTCATCTTCCTCTGTTTCCTCGTCTTTATCATCTTCGCAAACATTTCTGGCAAAGGTAACCGTTTTACCCCCAATAGTTACGCTCATCGATTGCTCGCATTCCCCAAGGTAAACCGAGACATTAGCATCATTGATACTGTCAATTGTTCCCCCAAAACCTTTGGGGTTTCCATCCTCATCAAGGTCTACAAATCCGCGAGCCGTGCTGCCAATCTTTTCGGTTTTTATCCCTCTCCTAGTTCCACCATCCTGTAAATCCTCAGCTTCTATGCTTGCTTTGGGCAACATTGACCGGGCAAAATCAACTATCCCCCCAACATCTATCTCAATATCACCGTCATCGCGGGGAAACCTTACTCTAGCCCTGGGTTTATCATCCGCTTCTAATCTTTTGACCTCTCTTTCTATTACATCTACAGCTTGCCTGTAGTTGCGATTTCTAACAATGTCTTTCACCCTCCTGCTTCGCTCTTCTACCTCTCTCATGACAAAAATTCCTCATCCCAATTAATAAATAATTGCCTCCATCCCTCCTCAGACAACACCCGATTATCAGTCAGCCATTCTGGTTCCATCGCCTCGATCGCTTCCAAAGAAACCGAATTAATCGTTTCCCGTTTTTTTAGCATAAAATAAGCATTAGGCAGATACGGGCTTCTCCAAGACCTTAACATGGCAGTGACTGGCAACACTTCTAAAAAATCAAAAGTTTGGCATAGATACTCAATTCTCTCTAACCATTGCTCAACAAGAAAACGATAGTCCCCCTACTGCTTGAATCTGTTTTAGTTGTTTGTCGATCCGTTTTCGGAAATTCATTAATTGTCCTGTATTGTATGGGAACATTAGCCAAGGCTTTTAACTCTCGAATGAAAGGAAAAGCATCAGATGGAGAACCGGGAAGCAAAAAGTGGCGCTTGTATATCACCTTTTTAGCATAAAGCATTGATGATAAATTACTATCCACAAATTAACTGCAGCCAGTTCATATTGTCCCGCTGGTAGATGACCTAAATCCTGGGTTTTTCACTGCTATATAAAACTGTGGTCATTGATAAGAACTCTCCATAATCAGAACAGTTGTCGTTCCCTCTTTTACTTTTGCCCATATCGCGTCAGTTGGTATAAATCCGGCTACATTACCTGGATAATAAATCTGGCCGGGTGGCATTTTGAATGGATGGCTTGTCGCGTCACTTCCCAATGTGCCAAAACCCCAAAGGAGCTCAATTTCTCCCTGATTTTGAATTTCAAAATAAGCACGGCTTAGATTAGCGGGGGCTATTAACATGGGATTAGGGCTTACAGTGACTGTGTTCATCACTGTATTAGCCGGACGTTTAGCCATCAATATTAAATCTAATTCTACTCTATGTTCTCCCTCGATGTAAAGAGTGTCATAGATGCGATTACTGGCTATTGAACCGCCCCCTAATATGCCGTTGCCATAATCCTTAAAACTTACACCCAATTGGTCAGCACTGCCAAGTATTTTGACCTCGTTTGCTGTTAAGTAAGGATTAATTAGAGGAACATAAAACCGCCTCCCTCGGTTTTGAATAACAGGACAAGCTGCCTCGACCCATGAACCGGTAGCGCTTTTCCGTCTAAGCAATTGCCACCCAAACTTAGGATGATTGCTCTCTAATTTCATTAATTTGGCTGCTCTTTCTGCCGCCGAATCCTCTGGGTAAAATTCAGGATAAGGAGACCGGGGAAAACTTGGACACCAAACTGAGGCGGTGAGACTTTCTAGGAAAACATTAGCACGCCATAGCCATCTAGGGTCAATATTGTTAGACATTGAGTTGACGACATCAGAGACAGCCAAAAGTGTTAATGGGTCTGTAACATAATTACTGGCATTACTTTCATTAATTTCAAATGAAAATGTGTCGGTTTCTGATCAGCGATTTTCTGCCATAGTTTAAGGCGTTAATAAGTATGGTTGTGCGGTTGAAGTCATGCCGTCGCTGTAGCTAATGATTACAGGATAGTCTGTTAAAGTAATGGTAAGTATTAATGGATAAGTTCCACTTCCACGAATGTTAGGTCCTATGGTAAACTCACAATGTTTTCTGGCGGGTTCGGGATTGAGTGTGGGGCTAAATTCGGCGGCGTGTTGATACATTACCAAATGCAGTAGAGCGCTACATAGATTTTGTTGATTAAAAGGATAGCTACCCGTTCCGGGTTGAAAGCCCACAAGAAATGGTTCTACTACTGCGATCGCACCGTCATCAATAAAACCTTCTAACTCGTCAATATCCAGATTAACAACAGAAGCCTCCTCATCCAGAGACAGATCCATAATATCTTTCCCGGTGATATTAACGACTAAGTTTTTCTGCCTTTGCAACAATTGCCGCCCCATTGCTAAAACTAAGGCTTCTAAGGTAGTTTCAGAAAAATCGGGATAAAGTCCCGGCGTGATGTTCATATGCGACAATAGAGACAACTCATTCCATTTTACTATAAATGCCTATTCGGTTTGAAATGCGTCCTACCGGTGGCGGGGGCGGCGGCGCTTATTATCGCCATATTAAGTCAGGTTATTTTCAACTCACCGCAGGGGAAGAGATTGAAATAGTCCCCGCCACGCCATTATTAGTCCGTCGGGAAATCACCATCCAAGCCGACAATCCTTTTTCTATTCGGTGGGTAGGGTCTGATTTATCCTTACCTGTTTTTGAAAATGGCTTCTATTCCGATGGGAGTGATGGGGGGATTGGTGTTTTAGCAAGCAGCCCCACAACTCAGATTCTCTCTATCTGGGTGCGCCAAGATACGGAAATTGACTACAACATAGGAAGCGAAATCGAGGACGATATGCCTATCCCAGATTTATCAATTAGACCGTTTATTTCCTTAGATTCCAATATAAACAAACTTCCATCGTTTATAAGTTCTGATTCTCAAGTTAATTATGATGACGTAGATACTTATAATAGGTTCTGGGGAACGTGGACTACAACAGAGGGAGCAGTTAGAGCCTGGCAATTTGATGCTTTTTTGCCCGGTAAACAATATGTTTTTAATATTACCCATAATCTTTATGCCTACATTGGGAATGACGGAATTTCTACGTCTGTTATCAAGGAAGGAACTAATATCGAGATTTTACTATGTCCTCGTGAAACCATGTGGATGGCAATATCTCAAGTTGCATTGTTTTCTAATGTTTTGAGTTCACATATTGACATAGATAATCTTGAAAAATGGATAACAAATCGATGCTCTGTTATTACAGTTCCTGACACAGGGGGAGCTTTTAATCTGACTCCTACTCTGTCTCGCTATATTTTGCTGTTTAAAGCTGAAGGTTCTTTTTTAGCTCCCGGATTAGGACTTTGCCGTTGCATTTACACGCCCAACAGCACAGACCCAAAACAAGGGGGAGAATTTGAGATAACGCAGTTTTTACCATGGGAGGATTGGTAAATTCACAAAAATAGGGGAGAGTATTACCGGTTAGTAAACAAATATAGAGAAGGCTGATCCGATCGCTCGCCGCCAAACTTTCCCCCAAGTCGGCGCGAAAACTAATATTCTCCCCGCCCGAACCCTACAATAGTCATATAGGTAAGCCGATCGCTTTACCTCGTCGGCTAGGCAACTGGGGGAAATTCCCTACAGACACGAATTCATGAAAAAAAACCGCATTGGTAAAGCATCAATCATTCCTGATGCGATCGCCGACAAGATAATCAAACGCTGTAAATATCCCTGGCAGCAAACTTTACTTGCCATCTTGATGTACACCGGTGAACGAGTAGGAGCGGTGAGGTTACTACGAGTCCCTGATGTTTATGTTTCCCCAGCTTCCCACATTGTCCTGCCAGAAATAACTTTTCGGTCTGAAACTAGAAAGCGATCGGGCGGGAAAGATGGGGGAGTCCGCCAAGTTCCCATCTCCCAAAAACTTAGAGAGATTCTTGGAACCTACCGCATCGGTGGCGGCGATTTTCTATTTCCCAGCCCATCTGATATATCCAAGCCCGTGACAGTTCAAGCGTTCGACTCTTTTCACCGGAAAGCGATCGCTCAACTGGGTTTACAGAATGAAGGCTATTCGCTTCACAGTTACCGCCGCACTTTTATAACTAAACTTTACAACAAGGGAATTAGTACCCGGACAATAATGGAGATTACCGGTCATAAATCAATGTCGTCATTGCAGCGTTACATTGATGCTGACCCCGACAAGGTAAGAGACGCAATTAATTAAATCTAGGGCAGTCGATAACTTGAGGTTGCCTGACATCAGAGGAAAGTGGGTGCTACTAGCCAAACACAGATCGAGAAGTAACTGCCCTAGATTCCGCCAATTTTAGCACTAAACCGGGCTGCTTGGTATTTTGTCTAAAACATCAAAGACTCTTACACACAGCCAACGGCGCTAACCATTTTACAGTAGCAAATAGCGCTGTTTAGGGTTGAAAAATGCTCATTGATTTTTCTGTAAAATCATAAAATTTTTCGGGGGAGTAAAGTCTCCCCCTGTGGAAAATTTAGGAGTTGCTATCTGGGGATTTCCAACCACCCGATTTAAGTGCGGGAAGTTTTTCTAGGATAGTTTCGAGAGATAAGCCGGACTCGATCCACTGTTCTATTTGGTCGGCGATCGCTTTAGCTTTTTCCGATAAATGGGGGCCGGCAAGGTAGCAAACCTGCTTTTTCCCCCTATATAGGTAAGCATATTTATTCCCGTTGGTGTCTTGGGCGGTTGACTTAGCTTTCCAGCGAACAGTTAGGCGATCGCTCTGAGAAGTGTTCACCGGGGATAAATTTTCGTCACCCAGGGTGACGGCTATCCATCCCAAATACTTAACCTTACCTTTCTCGCGTAACCTTTCCAGAGACTTGACTACACGAGATATCGGGATATCAGTGGATTGGGCGAGTTGTTTGTGGTCTTGATTCGGACATTTGTCCAGCGCCATAAAGACATCCATATCATCCCAAGCCGGATCGAATGGTTCTACACTTTCAGAATCCGTCACCCAGGGTGACGATATTATGACGGAAAGCTGCCTCGGTGACTTAGATTTTTCCCTCATCGGCCTGACCCCCTGTTATCATCTTCCCCAGATCTCACTCGACTATTTATAGCCAAAATGTTGCCGTAGGATTGCTTGGCTATATCACGAGCCAACCGGAGCTTATGGGCACAAGGAAGGTCGCTAAAATTTAGGGCGATCGCCATATCAATGTCGCCAACGATTCGGGAAAAGGCGGCGTAATCTTTTTTAACCAGGTCTCGAAGTTCCAGCACTTAGGACTGAAGTTCCAGCACTTAGGACTGAAGTTCCAGCACTTCTGGGGGAACGCTTGGGATTGTGTCGGTCTATGAGCGATCGCGCGTAACGGCGCGTTTGAATTTTTAACTTTTGCGTCACCCAGGGTGACGGAATCGGTCACTTTATGAGCGATCGCCTTTTCACCGGTGACAGTTTGAAGGTTAGAAAAGTGTTGTGCCATAGTCCATTTGTTTCTTGAGGGTTTAGCAGCGTGCCAAAATAGAAAGCACCCTTCGTGGACACGAAGGGCGCTTAATTTATTTAGAAACCTGTTGGAGAATCTCCTGTCGGATGTTCTCCATTTGTTTTTTCATTTGAGATTGATAGTCTCGGTTGGCTTGCAGTCTTTGCTCTAATCGAGCCTCATGGCTTTTGACATACTCATGGAAACCAGCAAACAACTCCTCCAACAGGTCTAGAATTTTCCCGCCTGTTCCGGGGACACTTTCCCCGCTTGACTGGAAATTATCCCCCTGGCAATCTGTTCCACCAATTCGGACCGATTCAGATTTAGCTCCAGAGCCATCTGATCCAGTAGCCCGACGGCTGTTTCCGTTAACGTCATCGAGACTGACTTCTTGTTTTCCCCGTACAGCGTGCTGCGGGTCTTCCATTATTCGAGCGCGATAGGTAAAAAGCCGGATGTTGAGAGCGGGGAAGCTGGTAGATTGATGCGATCGCCTTGGGGTTGGTCAGGCGATCGCAAAAGCACACCCTATATATAGGTAAAAAGCCTATGGTCAAACCAAAAGCCGAGGCCGCCAATTCGCCTAGCGGGTTTCACCGCCTGGACAAAAAACATCAGCGGATTTTCCTGGTCACTTGTTTGGCGAGGATGAAAATTCTCTTTGCGCGTGGGTCGATTTGACACGAGAGGCAGTCTCTTTCTTGAACTGTTTAATTAAAGCCAAAATGGAAATTGATAACACCATTACTCACCTAAGAGTTATCGATTTTATCTCTAATGATGAACGATTCCAAAATGTGCATAATTATGCAATGCAGCTTGAAATGTATCACAATCAAATTTATGCAGACTTGGAATATACACTATCAGCTTTAGAAGATCTAGATTTCACCGCCTGATGAGTCCTAGCCGGTAAAGGACGAAACTTTCCCCTTACACCTGGGGGGAAGTCGCGGATAACCGGGTGATTCCCACCGCATTGATAACTAGCCCCCCCGAATTGAAATGGGAGGTTTCCCTCCCCAACCTGTTACTGGGGGCAGAAGTCAATAATTGCTTCTAGCCGGGTTCCAACCCCGGTTAGATTCTAGGGAGATTTGTTCCCCCAGATAGAATGGGCGAGAGCCGTAACAGCTTCGTGGGAACGATTAACCACAACACTAGAGGTTAAAAATGAATAGTTTAATTGTAGGCCTTGATGTTAGCTCATCGTGGTGCGATGCCGTGTGGCTAGAATTTATGCCAGCGGGTGCGTTGCGGGATTTTTACGAGTCTCCCGCATTTGCTGAGTGCCACCGAAAGCTAGAAGCAAATGCAAAGTCTATCCAGTTTCTTGTGTCTTTGGAGCCGTCTGTGGTGATATTAGAGCCGACCCGAACTTATAGCAGATTCTGGATTGACTGCTTACATCGGGAGGGAATCCCTGTGCTGAAAGTAGATCAGACGATGATTAAGGACACTCGGAAAAGCTATGGGGGAACGTCTAACAAGTCTGACCCCTACGATGCTTTGCTCATGGTTGCCACATACTTCCAGCATTACCAAATTGCCTACGATCGCAGGTATTGGGTAAGGGAGCGGCCGCCAGAAGTAGCGAAAATTGAACAATGCCTAAGAGATATTGGGTCATTCAACAAGCCCCGCACCCAAACGATAAACCAAGCCAAGTCTCGACTGGTCTATGAGTTTCCAGCCAAAGCAAAAGTTAGAGTTAAAAAAGAATCTGGGAAATTAGACCCGGACAAACTGCCTGCGTGGTGGGGTTGGGCTTGTGGCTGGACTTCCCAAGGTAGTTGGGAAATTCCCAAAGGGATTAAAACCAAGTTTGACAATGAATACGCGAAGGCGATCGCGGCGGGGGAAGGCACGGGGATTAGTGAAGTAACAGCGCGACTAGCCCAACAGATTTGTATGTGGCATCAGTCAGAGGCGATGGTAGAGCAGGAGCTACTAAGCTATCTGAACCTACCAGAGTTTGATTGCTACCATCGGGTGTTTGACAAGTTTGGTTTTGGCTGCCGGGAACGAGGCTGGCTACTTACTCGGTGCGTTCCGTTTGATGAGATGTTTAAATGCCTTCCCAAGTCTAAGGCTATGAGACGATTTCGACAGCTTTGTGGTTTGGGGGCTACTCAAGTGCAATCTGGAAAGGCTGATACTCGTAGTAGTTTTACGGGAAGTAAAGAGACGCGATCGACCTTGCATCAGTTTGTTGTCCGGGCAATCGAGAGGGGGACTCATCGCGAACAGAAACCGGGTGGGGGTGCGATCGCGACAACCCCCTACGATTGCCTACCAAAATCTCCAGAGGCTCATTCGCTTAGAGTTTATTGGGTAACTAGAGCATACCACAAAGGGAACAAAGTGTCTGGGGCTGCGCTCAAGGCTGCCAGGAATGCCACATCCAGGAAACTAGCTGAGACGCTTTTTAAGGCTCTCTGGGATATGCGGTAATAATCCCCATAGAATTAGCTTAATTGCCCTGTACCCCGATCCAATTCCCTAGGTCGGGGTTTTTATTGGTGAAAGTTTGGGAATAAGATAGAAATAGGTTGGCGACTCCGTTGGCTTGTATCAGACCATCAATTATTTGATGGCATTCCCCCGTTACCCGGCTGATAATGTTCTGAATATCTAGGCTATTGTTAAATAAGGCGATGCTACCAGTGCTAAGGGAAAATTCCCCGAAGCTATGAAAGAGGTTATTTCCCGCTTGGGTTCCACCTTCGATGTTGATAACATTACCTTGGGGAGTGACTATACTATTTTGAGGTAGGGTTCCATCTGGTCTAATCTGGGCGAGTGCGGGTGATGATAACGTACACAGGTTAAAATACATGGCACAAGCCATTAAACCAAGAAACCCCGGTTGATAGTAAATTTGCTGTGGTTGCTGTGATTTTTGCCTCAACACTTTAACACTCGTGCAGATTCAACCCTTTCTGCTACCCAATTTTAAACTATCAGGACTTTTTTTCGCTCTAATGTCTGTATCTAACTCTATCCAAATCATAATATGTCATAATCGGACCTGTCGTAAACAAGGCGCAGCCAAGGTTTTACAGGCTTTTCAGGCTGCCAATTTTTCCGTCGGGGTCATTACTCCTAGCGGCTGTCTGGGGTCCTGTGGTAATGGGCCGATGGTTTTGGTCTTACCGGAGCAAGTCTGGTATGATCACGTTACACCAGAACAAGTCCCCAGTATTTGGGCATCTATTGACAGTTAACAGTTGAAAAATTGACGATGGATATTTTAGAGATTTTACAAGAAGAATTATTGACCAATACCCTATCTGATTATTTAATCGCTTTTGTGATTATTGTGTTGGGTATTTTAGCCATCAGAGTCATCGAACAAATGATTTTGAGGCGGTTAAAACTCTGGGCGGTTAAAACCAATAGTCGGTTAGATGATGCCTTGGTGAAAATTGGGGATAGAGCCCTAATCCCCCTGGCTTATGTGGCTATATTTTATGTGGCAATCACTAACTTATCATTGCACCCAATTCTCGGTAATTTAATTAATGCGATCGCCTTAATTTTCTCCACCTTTTTAGGTGTGAGGCTGGTGGTATCCCTCGCTGAATATGCTATGCGGTTATACTGGTTAAATCGTCGAGACATAGAAACCGTAGACCGCGCCCTAAATGCCCTATTGCCAGCCATTCGTACCGCCGCCTGGGTATTAGGAATTATCTTTGTGCTAGATAACCTCGGCTTCAATATTTCCGCCGTGGTAGCGGGTTTAGGAATTGGGGGTGTAGCCATTGCTTTAGCCTCCCAAGGAGTCCTACAAGACCTATTTAGTTATTTCTCCATCCTGTTCGATCGCCCTTTTGAAATCGGCGATTTTATCGTAGTTGGGGACATGGCGGGAAGCATTGATTATGTAGGGATTAAAACCACCCGCATTAAAAGCATAAGTGGCGAACAAGTAGTAGTTCCTAATACCAACCTCACCGCCTCTCGTATTCATAACTATAAACGCATGGAAAGGCGGCGGATACTGTTTAAAATTGGTGTCATATATGAAACCAGCCAGGAGAAACTACAACAAATTCCCGCCCTCATTCGAGAGATTATCGAACCTATAGAAAACACCCTATTTGACCGGGCGCACTTCTCAAGTTTCGGAGACTTTAGCCTAGACTTTGAGATTGTTTACTATGTTCTCAGCAGCGATTATGCCATGTATATGGATATACAACAGCGGATTAATTATCAACTAAAATCTGCCTTTGAAGAAAGGGGGATTGAGTTTGCTTATCCAACTCAAGTTACCTATTTTGATGGTCTGAATAGCCCCAAAAACAGCCCCAGCCGTGAACCTCTCAGCCAGATTTTGAACCCTTAGAATAAAAAGCGCCCTCACACTTCCCCAAAATTCCTTAAACCGGAATTACAGAAAAGTAGTTATCAGTTGACTGATGCCATTGCCAATTGTCATGTTAACAGCTATAATGGTATACTTGTACTGTTCCGAGTTTGTGCATCCAAACTTTTATCAACTATGGCAACCAAGCCAACGATCGCATTTTCCCATTTAGGTTGCGAAAAAAATCGCATCGACACCGAACACATGATCGGTTTATTAGCCGAAGCCGGATATCAAGTAGACTCCAACGAAGAGGCTGCTGATTATGTGGTAGTGAATACCTGTAGTTTTATTGAATCAGCCAGAGAAGAGTCCGTCAACACCATAGTTGAACTAGCCGAAGCCCATAAAAAAGTAGTGATTACTGGGTGTATGGTGCAACACTTCCAGGAACAATTACTTGATGAACTTCCCGAAGCTGTAGCAGTAGTAGGAACCGGAGATTATCATAAAATTGTTAATGTAATTAATCGGGTAGAAAAAGGCGATCGCGTCTCGGAAATTTCTGCCGACCCCACCTATATTGCTGATCATACCGTCCCCCGTTATCGGACAACCACGGAAGGGGTCGCTTACCTACGCATAGCCGAAGGGTGTAACTATCGGTGCGCCTTTTGCATTATTCCCCACTTGCGAGGAAATCAGCGATCGCGTACCATTGAATCAATAGTTACCGAAGCCAAACAATTGGCAGATCAGGGAGTCCAGGAATTAGTGTTAATCTCCCAAATTACCACTAACTACGGAACCGACATTTATGGTGAACCAAAACTCGCAGACCTGATCCGCGCCTTGGGTAAAGTTGATGTACCCTGGATCAGAATGCACTACGCTTACCCCACCGGACTAACTCCTAAAGTCATTGATGCGATCACCGAAACCCCCAATTTTCTCCCCTACCTAGACCTACCCCTACAACATTCCCACCCGGAAATTCTCCGCGCCATGAACCGTCCATGGCAGGGTCAGGTTAATGACCATATTATTGAGAATATTAAAACAGCTATGCCTAATGCTGTAATTAGGACTACTTTTATTGTCGGTTTTCCGGGAGAAACTAACAGCCACTTTGAACACCTCCTCAAATTTGTGAAACGCCACGAATTTGATCATGTTGGTGTTTTCACCTTCTCCCCCGAAGAAGGAACCCCCGCTTATACTCTGGATAACACCGTATCTCAGGCGGTAATGGACGCGCGACGGGATGCACTAATGCAGGTACAACAGCCAATTTCTCTCAAGGGTAACCGCCAGTGTATTGGTGAGGTGGTGGATGTTTTAGTTGAACAAGAAAACCCCTCTACAGGGGAGTTCATAGGGCGATCGGCTAGGTTTGCGCCGGAAGTCGATGGCTTAGTTTATGTGGAAGGAAACGCCCGTTTAGGGTCCTTAGTTTCTGTGAAAATCACCGATGCTGATATTTATGACCTCTATGGTCACACCGTAGAAAATTGACTTTCTCCCCCTCTCGCCAGAGGGCGGGTTTATGAGTCTTCTCGCCGAGAGATTTAATTGACACCTGTCGCCAGAGGGCGGGTTTATTAGTCTTCTCGGTGACAGATTTAATTGACAGCAGAACCCGCCCCTACGAAATTATCAATTATCAATTATCAATAGAGGGCGGGTTTATTAGTCTTCTCGGTGACAGATTTAATTGACAGCAGAACCCGCCCCTACGAAATTATCAATTATTAATTATCAATTGCTGTAGACTTTCGACAAAATCAGGGTAGGAAATAGCCGCAGCTTCGGCGCGATGAATAGTAGTAGAACCCTTGGCATTTAAAGCAGCGATCGCCAAACTCATAGCCATACGATGATCCGTGTCACTGTCCACTTCAGCCCCCCGTAAAGGGAAACCGCCAGTAATTTCCAAGCCATCAGGTAACTCCGAAATTTTCGCCCCCATTTTCGTCAATTCCGTAGCCATAACCGTAATGCGATCGCTTTCTTTAACCCGCAATTCCGCCGCATCTCGGATCGTAGTAGTCCCCTCTGCAAAAGCCGCCGCCACTGCCAAAATCGGAATTTCATCAATTAACCGAGGAATCAAATCACCCTTAATTTCACAGGCTTTTAATCGCGAGAAACGGACTCGTAAATCTGCCACAGGTTCCCCCGCCACAAGCCTTTCTCCTTGGGATTCAATATCAGCCCCCATCATAGCCATAGCCTCCAAAATCCCCGTCCGGGTGGGATTAACCCCCACATTTTCGATGGTTATATCCGAACCCGGAACAATAGAAGCCGCCACCAACCAGAAAGCAGCCGAACTGATATCACCAGGGACAATCACAGTTTGACCCTGCAATTTAGCCGGTCCGAACACCGTCACGCTGTTAGTGTCTGGATTCACTGTTAATTGCGCCCCAAAAGCCTTTAGCATTCGTTCCGTGTGATCCCTTGACAAGGCAGGTTCCGTCACGGTTGTAGCCCCTTCTACCATCAATCCAGCCAATAAAATGCAGGACTTGACCTGAGCCGAAGCGATGGGGGAATGATAATGAATCGGTTGGAGTTGTTGGCCACGAACCGCCAGAGGAGCCAAAGAACCCGATCGCCGCCCCCAAATAGTCGCCCCCATTTGGGTGAGAGGTCTAATAACCCTATCCATGGGTCGTTTTACCAGGGAACTGTCGCCTGTGATAGTAAAGAGGCGATCGGGGTGAGAAGCCAAAATCCCCAACATTAACCTCATGGTAGTGCCAGAATTGCCAGCATCAAGGACGCGATCGGGTTCCTGTAAATTACCGATACCACAGCCTTTGACCTTAATCTGTTGTGAGTTCAACTCCGAAATTTCTGCCCCCAACCCAGAGAAACACTCAGCCGTGCTGCGAGGATCTGCGCCTAAGAGTAAACCCTCAATGGTGGTAACTCCTTCTGCTAGGGCTCCTAACATTAAAGCGCGGTGGGAGATAGATTTATCCCCAGGAATGGTAAGGCTACCCTGGAGGGATAAACCGGAAGAGGGAGGGTTAATTTTGAGTTTCTGTTGGTTTTCTGTATTTTCTAGGGTGACAACTACAGATGGCATTAGGATAGATGTAGATAAGGATTGATATTCAAATCCTATCGCTTTAGGGGTCCTGAGTTCCCATCAGGACTGAAAATCCTATCAATTAACAAGATATTTTATGCTCACTCATCACCGCAAGCCTGTTAGTCTATCTTGGATTTCTACGGATTTACCACTGCGATCGCAAATTGAGACAGCGGCTACCTTGTACCAAAAAGACAAACAGCAGTTTCATTTTATCCTACAGGAACCAGATCTGTTAGACTATCAATCCGAGAGTCATGGCGATCGAGTCCCCATTGTACCGCCATGTCACCCACCCAGACTCCTGTGGTTGGAAGTGTCCCCCGCTCGTGCCGTCATGACTATGCAGGGGAACAGTAAATTTAGCTATCGTCATCTATGGCAAAAAGGGATGTACGGGCTCAGTCGTTATTATCTTCAGGGTCAGTCGGAGTCTTTACCGAATCAAATTCGCCTGCGAAATTTTACCCGCGACCTAACTTTAGTTGGTTATCCCCTGCCAGAATTTTTGCGACTGGAGTATGAACTTTGGTCGGAAAAATTGCGCCTAGGTAACTATGTTTTACTGCTAAAAATTCACCATTAATTAGTCGATTTCGGAGGACAATAAACTAGCATTTCCTGGGTTATATTATCATGGCGATCGCCTGCTTGCTGAGTCCTGATTGTGGCTTGGTGCATTTGTTGTTTGGCTTGTTTAAGTTGTTGTCGTCCTTGAAAGCTAACGGGGATAGTTTGTCCGGTTTCCAGCACCTGAGCCGTTTGGGTGAGACCTATGGCTATCTCCCGGAAACTCTGGCTATAACCATTTTGAAAAGTTTGTAATTCCTCGTTGTGAATATCTAGTTTTTCTACTTGGTTAGCGATGCCATCAAGTGCTACGGCTAACTGTTTGGTAGTCGCTATATCGTAGCGATCGCCTTGGGCTGTAATTAAGGAATTACCCCGGTGTACCACATCAATTAGTTTTTCGCATTGCCTAGCTTTTCGCGTATAACAGCCGCCCAAGAAAGTCGTTAACAGCAAGCTGAGTATTAAACACTTACCACGAGATAAAATCATCTGCGATCGTACCCTCCCATTGATGGGATTTGTTGATTAGTTTAACTGATACCTGGCTATTATTTCAAAAAACTACCCCCATGGCAAGACATCATAATGAAAATCACCCGGTTTCTGAGTCGGGGGGGTCAAGAAACCCGGTTTCTTTGAGAAACCCGGTTTCTCAGTCGGGGGGGGGTGAAGGCAGCAATTGAGGACTGCTGTCGGAGCCTGACTAGAGTCTAATTAATAATTAGAGACCTCGAAAACAGCTATAAATGACCAGATTTATCTACGACCAATTCACCAAACAATATATCCAGGAACTCTTAAAGCAATTAGGTGCAACTGAAACCAGCAAAACCATGGCTTCAGAAAGGCGAGAAATTGACATCTTTTTCACACCCCGCCCGGAAAATCTCGCCTCGGCTAGTAACCTAGGCTTATTGGGAAGATTAGCCACCACCAGTGAGGTTTTTGAGCCTTTTAGCAATCCTGTTAAACCCAGAGAAATTCGCAGTTGTCTGGTGAAGTTCCTAGATATGAAGGCGCAATGGGAACGCCAAGCCACTCGGGAAAAAAGACGGCTCGCTCCCGGAGAATCACCCCGGTTGTGGATTCTGACCCCCACCGTATCCCCTGCCATCTTAGCAGATTTTGGCGCTACCGTAGACTTGGAAAACTGGATGAGTGGGGTGTACTTTCTCCCCAAGGGACTGGAAAGCGCTATGACAGCTTGTTCATTAAATATGTGTAACAATGAATACCTATAACAACTTGGTGATCAACTAGGGCTAAACTCAATTCCAACTGGATTCACCCATGAGCCGTTATTCTGTTGCTTTTAGGAAAAAAGTGGTCACCGCCTATCAATTAGGCCAAGGCTCAATTAGGCAACTTGCAGAGCAATTTATGATGAGTCCTGCTACTGTTCATAGTTATATCAAAAAAATATCGAGAAACTCAAGATCTAACTCCTCAAAAGCCCGGGCTCAATCGTCCTAGCCAGCTATAATCTTATCGATACTTTATTATTCAGATGGTACAAGATTACCCAGATGGGACAGTTCGACAGTATCGAGAACATCTCCTAAATGAGCTGGATGTTTATGTCAGCGTCGGAGGAATGTGTGAATTCCTCAAAAAAGAAGAACTAACTCTTAAAAAAAAATTACCGGTCAGAAAAGGTAGCAACGGAAGAAGGTCAACAACAGCGATTTGATTACCGAGAGCGGGTGAGATATACCTCAAAAATGATATTCATTGATGAGACAGCTTTCTGGGTAGGGATGAGTCCCTCTATAGCGAGGAGTAAAAAAGGCAAAAAAGCATGATATTTAATACGTTTTTATTAAGACAAAAAATTACCTTAATTGGAGCCATAAGTATCGAATAATTGGTAGCTAAAAAAGCCATAGAAGGCTCTATGAAAGGTAAAGATTTTCAGGATTTTATTGAACAGGACTTGGTTCCGAGACTGAATCCAGGGGATGTCGTAGTTATGGATAACCTTAATATCCATAAAATGGAGGGCATTGAAGAAATGATCACTGCTACGGGAGCCAGAGTAGAATATTTACCACCCTACTCACCAGATTTCAATCCTATTGAAATGTTGTGGTCAACGGTTAAGTCAGTGGTCAGAATGTTTCCAACACGAGCAATGGAAGCACTAGAACAGTTAATTAAACTGGCTCTAATGCTGATGGAAATACGTTTAAGAACTGGTTTACTAAATGCGGTTACTGTACTAATTAAATATCGAACAAGCTGTAAGACTTCGTGGGCTGATTTGGTGTTGCGGTTGGGTTGGTTAAATCGGGTGGGCAGAGATGGACGCGGCGATAGTAGTATTTTGGCCTTTTATCATGCGACGTTTCAGGAGTATTTTGCAGCCTTGACGGTGGAGGATTGGGATTATTTTATGCCTCGGAATCATGTTAATTTTCCGGTGGCGGGGATGCGGTATCGGATTTTTGAGCAGCAGTGGAAGCAGGTGATTTTGTGTTGGTTGGGGCGTAAGGATATTAAGGCCCAGAAGAAGGAGGAGTTTATTCGGGCGTTGGTTGAATTTAAGGGTGGGGTCAGAGATTTTTATGGATATCAAGCCTATTTGCTGGCTGCTGCTGGGATTAATCAATTTAAGGCTTGTTCTCTGGCTACCGAGATGGTGCGGCAGGTGGTGAAGTGGGGGTTTGGTTATTTCAATACTGAAAAACAGGAATGGCGAACCTTTTTAGACCCCATCAAAGAAGCGGCGAGAGAGGTGATACCACAAACCATTAGACCCTTGGCGATCGCTGTATTGCTTGAAATTATCCGCACTACTGAGAATGAAAATAGCCGTAGGTGGGCGGCAGATAGTTTGGGGAAAATCGACCCAGGAAATCCCAAGGCGATCGCTGTATTGCTTGAAATTATCCGCACTACTGAGAATGAAAATAGCCGTAGGTGGGCGGCAGATAGTTTAGGGAAAATCGACCCAGGAAATTCCAAGGCGATCGCTGGATTGCTTGAAATTATCGGCACTACTGAGGATAAATTTACCCGTATTCAGGCGGCAGAT
Organism: Arthrospira sp. PCC 9108; assembly: GCA_016745315.1. Classification (GTDB taxonomy): domain Bacteria; phylum Cyanobacteriota; class Cyanobacteriia; order Cyanobacteriales; family Microcoleaceae; genus Limnospira; species Limnospira platensis. Next base: position 4,708,943 of record CP066886.1, on the reverse strand, counting down.
AGTTTAGGGAAAATCCTCACCACACCTGAACAATATGCAGGAGTCGTCTCCGCCTTAAAAGACTGCCTCAGCGATGAAACCTACAGAGACAACTTTAAACGATTCGCTAAATGCTACAAACTCATCTGCAACTGTGCCGAAAACCTCCCCTATCCCGAATTTTATCAACCCTGGCACAATCTCCCCACCACCCCTCATCCCTAAGTGGAAGACAACACCTCCTTTATTCAACAGTGTAACCTCGCCCTTCTCCCCCAAATCCTCAACCAAGCCATCCAAACCCACCCCCTCAACTGCCAACCCATTTGCATCGATCGCAGCCGCTTCAGCGACCCCAGCAACCCCGCCTTGCCAATCTACACCACCTTGAAAAAAGCCGGTTGTCCCGCCAGTCCCGACGGTAAACCCGGTACCATTGCCGAATTACAAGCCTACTGCGAGGATGACCTCAGCGACCATCCAATTGCCCTCATCCTCTACGAAGAACCCACCGACTCACCCCCCATGGCGGTGGTTGTCCCCCAACCCCTCCCGGAGTGCCGATTACCGCAATTCCTAGAAAGCGACCCCGATTTGATTGCCCATCTCCTCCAGTGGTTGCAAAACTTGGCACGATGAACCGGTGAAATTAGCAGTAAATTCAATCCCTGATCATCGGACATGGCTCTGCTATAACCCGGTTGCGGGAAACTGGGCTATAATTGCTGTTGTTGGTGACACCAAAAGGCGATGGCAGCCACCCCTAAGTTACTACCATATTGATGACGCTTAGGTGTTCGGTTGTAGGGTATTTTTGCCCAGGGAAATCACTAATTGAATTAGGCGAGATATATGGGTGGGTTTAGCGATCGCCCAAATATTAATGCTGACACAAACCGCCGCCAAAAATAAGAGAATAAATGTGGGAGCCATCACCACACCGATCGCAAACCAAGTCCAAACATGAGCCACCAGAACACCAGCATATAAACTCGCCAATGCCGCCATCAATAATATTTGCTGCTGAGAACGTCCCACCGCTGTAAAGATCATGGTTTGCAGAGTAGCGATTAAATTCATCGGTACCAAGAAGGCGCAAATCATCCCACAGTTAGTCCGGGAAAATTCGGCGATATTACTGAAATCTAAAATCATGGTCATTTATAATGGTAGAACTTCCGAAAATATAGCTGATTTTTACTCCACAATCCTGAATCTTTGCCAAAATTTAATCATCTTTTTTCCGCAGGGCTGTTGTCCAAAAATTAGTGAACATCATCAGCATCGCACCTAAAAAAATTGTGGCAGCTAATCCCGCAGCGATCGCGGTTTCCCAATCAATGTTTTCCATAGAATGAATATCATGCTATCCGTGCCACCCATACCTTAGCACAAATACCCACCGCCAGAGAACGGGTAATCACCGACCCCATAGATTCTGTAACATATCTTAATATAGTAAACAGCAACACCTGAAGGACAGACATGGCTACAGAAAATCAAAAAGCACCTTGGGACATCAGTCGGTTTGTGAAAACCCTCAACTATTTTGGCGTAATTCCGTTTCTAGGTAGTTGTCGGTGGCTACAGAAGCTATTTGGGGGGGAAGCCAAGCCACCCAGTCCCCCCTCTGAAGTGGTCCTAGTCGTTGGCGCGACGGGGGGAGTAGGTAAGCGGGTGGTTAAACGCCTCCAGCAACAGGGTATCAAAGTAAGGGCCTTGGTTCGAGACCGGAAACGGGGACTAGAAATTCTGGGAAATAAGGTTGATATCATTGAGGCTGATTTAACCATCCCCGAAACCCTGACACCCCAAGTAATGCAGGACGTGACGGCAATTATTTGTTGTTCAGGAACCCGAGTCCAACCCGTAGAAGGGGATACCCCCACCCGCGAAAAATACTATCAAGGGATTAAATTTTATATGCCGGAGGTAGTTGATATTCCTGAATTGGTGGAATATAAAGGCATTCAAAATCTGATTAATGCTACCCCTAATACATTGCGGAATTTGGGTCAAAAAATTCTGTTTGACTTTACCAAGCCAGACGCTGAACTAAAAGCGACTTGGGGGGCTTTAGATGATGTGGTGATGGGGGGAGTTAGTGAAAGTTCCCTGCTACTAATTGGTGATGCTGCTTTATTTACGGGCAATGTTTCGACGGCTAATTCTGGGGGGTTTGTCTCTATCAGAACTCGGAATTTTGAACCCCCTTTAGATTTATCAGAATTTGCGGGAATTGAACTGCGTGTTAAAGGAGATGGCAAGCGTTATAAGTTTATTGCCCGCAGTGATGAAAAGTGGGATAGTATTGGTTATTGCTATTCCTTTGATACGGTTTATAATATTCCCATGACTATCAGGATTCCTTTTAAAGAATTGATTCCTGTGTTTCGCGCCAAAACCCTTAAAGATAATCCTGGTTTTAATCCTCAATCGGTCTATGCTTTTCAATTGATGCTGAGTAAGTTTGAATATGATGGGGAGTTAAACCCTAAGTTTGAACCGGGTATTTTTAAACTGGAAATTGAATCGATTAAAGCCTACGGAAACGCCGCTAAACCTCGGTTGGTGATGGTGAGTTCTGCCGGTGTGACTCGTCCGGGAAAACCTGGATTAAATTTAGACGAGGAACCTCCGGCAGTGCGGATGAATGACCAATTGGGAGGTATTTTAACCTGGAAATTGCGGGGGGAAGATGTAGTGCGATCGAGTAATATTCCCTATGCGATTATTCGCCCCTGCGCTATGACGGAAGAACCTGGCGGCGAGGCTTTGATGTTAGATCAGGGAGATACTATTAAGGGGAAAGTCAGTCGAGAGGATATTGCGGAACTCTGTATTAAGGCATTAAATGAACCATCTGCTACTAATGTGACTGTGGAGGTGAAGGCTTTGGCTAATGGCGATCGCCCTCAACATTCTGAACCAGAGTCGGGGTTATTTGCGACTCTCCAACCTGATTGAAGATTACCTTCCTTAAATAGTGAAAGCGGGCGATAATGCCCGCTGATTTATTATTTATGGAAACTCGGAAAATTAACCTGATATTAAATAGTTATTACCGGTTTATAGTCTTCCCTAAAATCAGGTATATTACACCAAAAACCGGGTTTTTTTAATTAACACAATTCCCGTTGAGATTAGCGAACATCCACAGAAACTAATGTATCTAGGGGTAATTCCCCACCAATAGCCAGTATCCGATAAACTCCATTTTCGGGAAGGCGGGTAGAAATGTTTTGGGTTCCTGTCTCTAAAATCTTGCCATGAGGACTGGCGATCGCTAATTCGACTCCAAACCCTGTCACTTTCATCATTTGACCCTGGCGACAACGAATAGTTAGGGGTTGAATGCTGTGAGCCGATAATGTGAACCCCACAGACCCATTATATTCCCCTGAACGAATTACAATAGGGCGATCTGGTAAAGAACGATACTGAGATAGTTTGTGGTTTATAGGGTCTGGTTGGGGTTCTGTTTGGGGTTCTGGTGATGGTCGTTCAATTTGAACCTCAATAGCACAATTGGTAGAGTCAATGCGTGGATAAATCATAACCCGATATATTCCAGTTTCCGGCATATTTCCCTGCCAACGACCGGAAGACACAAAGGCTAATTCGCGACCGGAAGGGCTATAAAGTTCAGCTTGCAGAGTTCCAGCCCAAACAATTAAGTTGACTTTTTCTCCTTTGTTAGCTGAGAAAATATATAAGGTGGGTTGTCCGATATTTTTGCGAATTTGACCGGATTCGGGTAAAGATAAAATTGGATATTGCATGGTAATTCACCTAATTAAATTTGGTTAAATTCGGAGATACTCTCGAGATGGTTGACCTGTTTAGATAGACGATCTAATAATTCTGCTAAAAATTGTTTTTCAGATGGGGGTATAACTTGAGGGTTATCTTTACAGGTGCGATCGCTTAGTTTATGATTGGTTAACATAGATATAATCCCTGGTGCTAAAGTGATTAGTCAGATACTAATGTCTGCGCTTGTCTATGTTTTTACTGTAGGATTGAAACTCTCAAATGTGGCGACAGCAGGTGATACTATCACGACTTACACATGGCTACCAGTTCCCCTGTGTATCCATAACCGCCCTTTACCTAGAGGTCTGGGGGGAAATTGACCCCAGGTTATGGACAGTTGCGTAAATGTCATGCGATCGCAGTAGTCAGCCCTAATCAACCATGATATAAATGATATTAGCATCGAGTAAGGAGTGGATAACTTTGCCACCAGATGAGATGAACTCTTACTCTCAAATTCCTACACAGTCAGATTTACAGGAATCTGAACACCTAAACAGCAAAGATTGTTTTTGTTCTGTAAGTGACGATCGTGCGGTCCAAAATCGCATTAAGCAGTGTTTAGGCATTGCTAAACGTAACAGCTTACCCGTATCCTTGGCACTAATGGGGATGGAAGGGTTAGATTTGTGTCTGCAACAACAGGGATATCATAAAACTGATCAGGTGTTAATGGAATTGATCCAAGAAATTCAGGATCACCTGCGCGAATGCGACTGGGTAGCCTACTGGGGTAATAATCAGTTTGTGATGGTCATTTTCTCCGACCCACAAGGTGCAAAAATTGCTCTCAAACGTATTTGGCAAGCCTTTAAAAGCCGCGACATTCACTTAGATGATGCAGTAATTACCTGTTCTGCTAGAATAGGTTTTACTCAAGTGCATCCTAATGAACACATGAATGCCTGTTTAGAACGGATGGAAGATGCCTTAAAGAAGGCAAAAACAAAAAATAAAGCCTTGGCTTTTTTGTCTTAAATATTTGCCAACTTAGAGACTATTACTACTGACTAAAATGTGATGATTAATGGCATTTACCACAAGCTACCACCACCGCCTTGATGAGACCGATAAATCTGATAATAATACCGATAACTATAAACATGAATCGCTACTCTTTCCTGTAGGATTTGTTGTAGCAAGTTAAGCCGTTTGGTATCAAAATCTGGGGATGGAGAAATCTGCTGTTGTTGTTGGAGAATAGCAAGCTGTTGGTTAAGTTGATTAAGGCGATCGCTTCCTGTAGCTTTAATTAATCTTCCAAAGGGAACATAACCTAAACTTTGATAGATAGGTTTCATGGGAGAATCATCATCATAAAGTAGCATATCCCCCGGAGTTTCAATGCGGATAATATTAGGAATCAAATCGGGATATTGACTAATAAAACTAGCTTGTGCTACAGGTCCGGATCCAAAAACTATAACTTTTAAATTTTCAGGATTAATCCCCGCATCAACTAACATCCCCGCATACAGAATAGCCGACCCACCTAAACTGTGTCCGGTGACGACAATTTCCACATGAGTTTTCGGGTCATTTTGAAGCTCTCGAATCGAGTTAATCATATCTTGGGAAATTTGATGATTAAACACAGAACCGGAATAATCACGGAACCCTTTATGAATTAACGCACCAGCATCATGATAAAGATGTTCCGGTAAAGCGGAGAGAGCAACAGCGATATCGTTGGGGTCTTCTAAGCTAGGATAAAGACCTTTAAAGCCAATTACAAATGATACTTTTTCTATACCACCAGCTATAATTTCTCCCCGGCTTAAAAAAACAGCATAGCCACCTAGAACCTGGTCTTTTTCGAGTATAAAAAAATCCGATAAGTTTAATCTGGTATTGACTACTTTTATAGCATCAGATTCAGTTTGATATAGTGTGGCAATATTGGCGATCGCCTGCTGCATTTCGGTGGGATTTCCATTTTTCTCAGCATCAAATAACTCGTAGATTAACTGGGTGGTGAGGTGAGAGGCTTTCCCAATCATTGCACATTCTCTATTTCCCGACCTACATAGGGATTCAAACTCTGGAGAAGTTATCAGGGGTAAATTGGCTGAAGATGGTTGATTAATTCCGGGGGCTATAACTAAAGTTGCCACCATTGTTGAATACAGAAATAGCTGTTTTTTGATCATGATAATTTACCCCACAAAAACTGGGTAGTTAATGACTGCTAAGACTACCAAATCATCCCGCCGCCACCTGTGTTTTGTAACTCATAATTCAAATCAGGTAGCTCCATTCCTTTAATCCCTCGACGTTGCAAAGCCGTGGGGGAAATGGTGGGGATATGTTCCTGCAAAAATTGTAACTGAGTGGCATCTAAACTATCAGCCAAAAACTGATTAATCGCCTGTTGATTTAATATACCATTGGCAAATAACATAGATATCTGTTCTCCCGTAGGTGCATTAATAAAAATTTCCTGTGATCCTGAATTAGGAGCGCTATGATAGCCAATGGTTTGGTCAATGATTCTAAAGACTTCGGTAGTACAATTTCTATTCAGGGTATTATACATTTGAGTTAACCCAGCTTGCTGGCTTTTGGTTATAGCGTTTAAAAGTAACTGATTTTTTTGGGCTGGGGTTAAATTTAATTGAATTTGTTGAACTTGATGACCATCTTCAATAATCATCCGTTGAACTCTCGACTCCAAGGAAACCAAACGATAGGCGATCGCAAAATTATCAAAGAAACCCGCCACCAAATCGAAGTTACCCCCCACCACGGCGACAGCTTCCACTGAAAAAATCAGGTCTTGTAGCTTCACGGGGGACTGATGAGAACCGGGAATTTGGGGAATTAACAGAACCTCGGAACCGGGAGAAAAACGAAATCTTAGTTGGGTATGGGCGGCGGGAATAGGAGATGGGAAATTTTCCAGTTGATAGATAACTTCTGCTACGGAGTTGGGGAGAATTTGAGCGACCCAAAACTGATTTTGGTGACTGACATTAGCTACAGCGATCGCCTGGGGTTCGATACCATATTCAGCCGCCTCAGCAGCAGATAAACGTCGTAGCGATCGCTGATGACAGGAGTTGATACACTTACCCTGGTGAATTCCCTGCGGCATTTTAGCTTGAGGATCAAAGCGATCGTTCACATCACACCGACAATTAGCATCAGGAAGAGTCGGTCTAGCGTCCACAACCCTACTAGACAACCCAGGGGTCAACAGGATAATTGCAGAAGTGAGAGTAAGCAACTTCATCCTGAAAATCTGCCTATTTTTCAAATATGCAGCCCTCCTAACGAATCGGACATCATTAGACCTATCATAGCAAAAATCCATCATGGCAACTATGACCATAAAAATCACCCCATCAGGTGAATTCATTGTCACTGTAACTAGATATCCTGTAAATAGAAACCCTCCGATCAACTTAAATTTATGCTTAACAAATCTTCACAGTCGGCTGATCAAGTAGCAATTTTATTTTTGATAGGTTATCTAGTTTTGTCTCTGGGTATAACTTTGGGCTTTCATATTACTGTGAATTATACTCAATCTGTCACTAATTCCATGACTGAATCTGATTTTAGTTTAATCCCATAAATCACTGTAAATCGCTGTAAATCCCATAAATCGCTGTAAATCCTGGAAATTATAACCCTTGACAATAACTCAACAAAATGCTAATGCAATGAGAAATTGCCCCCAAATGAGCAATCTCAAACCCATGGGTATTTTGAGTAGGAAAACTTAAACAAGCCGCCCTAGAAATATGCCCAAACTTCATAGCAATAGAAGCATCACTACCAAACCCCCGAATAATTGCCGATTGAATCGATACATTTACTCGCTGAGATGCTTTCCTTAATTCAGCATTTAAGCCCTCATCATAAATGCCATAACCATCTTGAGATAATAACACTGGTTTCTCACCAGATTCTATAGGATATTCTGGCGCTAGGGGACAAATTTCTAAAGCAATTAAAGCATCAAGACGGGTGCGATTCGTAAAATATAATGCACCGATCGCCCCTACTTCTTCCTTAGCCGATGCCACCAAATAGACCGTTACCGGAGGATTTTTAATCTGTTTAGCCAACTCCAATAAAATCGCGACAGAGGCTTTATTATCGAGGGTATAACTAGCGATATAGTCCCCCATACGAAAAGGTTTTTTCCGATGTTTTCCGACTACTACACGAGTCCCCGGACGCACCCCGGCTGCTTCTAAATCCTCTGGCGATCGCAGAGTTTCTACCCAAACATCCTCCCAAGTTAATACCTTATCAGTCTGCCAAGACTTTTGGGGGGACTCATGGGAAATATGGCGGGAACCAAAGCTAAGAATTCCTGAAATTGTCTGATGATCTCCTCGTAGGTCTACCACTCCCTCACCATAAACCCAAGGAAAAGATCCCCCTAATTTCCGAATCATGACCCGTCCGTTAGGCTCAATATTATTAACAATAGCGCCTATTTCGTCTTTATGTCCGGTAATAGCGATCGCCACATCAGGATTTTGACCAGGTATTTCAGCGATCACGTTTTCCGCCTGGTCTTTCCACACCTTCACCCCCAAATCCGAAAAGCGATCGAGGAGAAAGCTATCTATTTCCGACTCATCGCCACTAGGAGAGTGACACATCACTAACTGTTCAATAGTGGCAAATAGTTGGTCAAATTCCAATTAATCCCCCCTATATCTTAATTGTTGATTATTTACTGTCTTTCTTGGGTTTAAAAGCCGGCCCCCAAATTCCCCACAAAATTAACACAATTAAAACTATAAATGCCCGTTCCGAATTAACATCGATCATTGATTGCATATCCATTATAGGAGGCGGTTCTATAATCGGTGGATTCAGATCGGGATTTCTATAAAAATCCTGGTAGTTAATCACAGGTCGCAGAGTATAAGGATACTCATTAGCCGGTCGATGGCGGCGAGGTTGATGGTATTGTACCGGGTGAGGATCATGGTGTGGGTGGGGGTCATGGCGTCTAGTTGGCTGATGATGTCTAGGTTGTGGATGAGGTCTATGGTCTGCAAATGTATTGCACTCATCAATATAATGATGATGAGCAGAAGCCGACCCCACCCACATAATACTCCCGACCATCGCCAAACCAGTTATGGTCAACAATTGCCACTTTTGCATGAAATTTCTCCTCACCACCGTTGGACAATTTGACTATTTATCAATAGCAAATGGCAGTCAGTATATCACACATAGCAACCCTGGAAGCAGCTACAGCACCGGACCCGATAACTCAAAATTCCACGGCTTCCTCAACCTTCTGATTTGGGAAAGTCGGTAATTGAATAGCAGACCAAGACTGCAACTTCCGGCGATGTTGGGGATAGACTAAAGGTGCTGGCCAATTATCCCCTTTTTGTCGAGACCCCACCCCGGCTAGTTTAGGATTAGCCACTGATTCCTCTACTGGCTCCGGTGCGGCATATTCCAAACGGATACGCTGTAGTTCCTCTTCTACCAATCGAGGTTTCGGCCACTCATCCAGGACAGGTTCACCCGCCGGAACAATGGAATCAATAGATATCTCAAAGGGCGGTGGGGGTGCGATCGCCTCCGAATCAGAAACAGCCGACTTGGGCGATTCTCCCTGAGATCCTAAACCCTCCTTAGTGGATAGTAAAGGTGGCATAACTGGGGTGGGGTTATAATCACCTTCTGCGGGTGCTGTTAATTCGTCTAACCCCTCTTCTGACTGCTCTACTGACTGCTCTACTGATGAATCTTGCAATTGAGCAGACCAAGGCTGAACAGGTGAAGCCTTAGATAAATTCATCTGGCCATGAATCACAAAGGATGGCGATAATAACTCATTATCCGCGCCATCCATCTCTAGGGAGGGGGAGTCAACCATTAATTCAGGATTTGGACTCATACCAGATTCGCGGACTTCTAAGGAACGCTCCAAAGCCGCCTTAAACTGAAGAGTGTAGCGTTGTTGGCGTTGTAAACGCGATCGCAACTCACGGCAGGTATTTTGAGCCTGGACTAACTCATGGGACTGTTCATTGTAACTTTGACGAGTCATGGCACATTCTCTTTCCATCTTAGCCATGCGAGTTTGACTCGTATCCCACTGTTGAGTCAGGTTTTCGACCAAAACCTGCTGTTGTCGAATCACCCGGTTAGCAACATCTAGCTTTTGGAAAAGACGATTCACCTGTGCGCGGGTAAAATCGAGTTCCTGCAATTGTTGATGATAATTAGTTTTCTGTTCTCTTAACTGTTGATGACAATCTTCGAGTTGTTCGGACAGTTCAGCAATGCGATCGATTAAATCCCGGTTACAAGCGTGAAGTGCTTTAATCAGAGGAGTTTCGCGACTACCCTCAACCTCATTCATCGGCCCAGTAGCCACCTGGGGCGGTAATCCTTCCGTCCTAACAGAGGCATTTTCTGGAGATTGTTTAACCAGCGGAATTTGATCAATGGCGATCGCATCAGGAAAATTCACCGTTTCCCAATCATCATCCCCTGTGTGGGAAATGTGGGTCAGCGGCTGCGCCACACCAGCTTCATACTCTGGGATGGCTGCTTCATCGGGGGACTGATTCAGGGGGAGATCGGCTTCAGACATGGACATATCCCAGACAGTTCAATAATCTCAGCATTAGTCTATCTTGACAATTGACAGACTTGGAGCTTGAAACATAGCCAAATATATTCTGAATATGGTTTCCTATTTTATACACTACTGTTGATTTATGCTTTCCGATTTAACTGCAAATCCCAACATTTGGCTTCATATCTCACTGGTGGGTCTATGGTTAGCCTTAGTCCTGATTATTGCTGAAGGACTCAACCGCCTATTTTCCGTAGACCCCGAAATATCCCGAAAGGTCGTGCATATTGGCACCGGAAACGTGATTTTATTAGCTTGGTGGCTGCACATCCCCGCCTCCATCGGTATAGCAGCCGGGGGATTATCGGCGGCGATCGCCTTAATTTCCCTAAAAGTCCCCATTCTCCCCAGTGTTAATAGTGTCGGCCGCCAAAGTTTAGGGACATTTTTCTACGCCATCAGCATTGGTATTCTGATCGCCTGTTTTTGGCCGCGCCAAGAACCCCACTACGCCGCCCTAGGAATTTTAGTCATGACCTGGGGAGATGGTCTCGCCGCCACCATCGGCCAGAAATTTGGTTCCCATAAATATCAGGTCTGGGGAAGTCAAAAAAGTTGGGAAGGTTCCCTCACCATGACTTTAACCAGTTTTGTAGTATCTGCCTTAATTTTACTCCCAGTCTATGGTAACACCTGGCAAATTTGGAGTATCTCCCTAGCCGTAGCCATAGCTGCCACCCTCTTAGAAATGGTATCTAAATTGGGTATTGATAATTTAACCGTTCCCCTCGGTAGTGCGGCGATCGCCTTCTTTCTCCATCAACTTTCTTAATCCTACCCAACACCAAAAGCCTCCAACCAAACCATAGCCAGCCCCAGAGCTAGTATAGACACCGCCGGACATGGCATTGCATCTCGCATCCGTTAGCCCAGGTGAAAATACTAGCACTAACTGCTATAGGTTCTGATTGGAGGACAATCCCATGCTCGAACTTTAAACCAACCCGCTAAGACCTTCTGTATCACGCCCACTCTACCCCTTACCGTTTACTTCAGGACTGGGGAAGGCTTTTTACAGGGAGTTCCTTCAAAGGGGCTAGGACCTACTTCTGGATAAGCATCGTCACTGGGGCTAAAAATCCTAATGACTGCTTCGGTCAGGTAAGCCATCATATTCGATAGTTTAGACATCATATTCATGATAAAACCTCACTTTTTTGTTGCCCTATATGTTTACTATATTACATGGAATTTCAGGATTTGCACACTATTTGCAATATTTATTTGCAATCAACGGATAATTAACCATAATCCCCAAATCATGTTATAATGTATAAGTTGTGCAGTTTTTTTGGGTTTCATCTACCTGACTCAAATCTAGCGATCGCCTTCTCTAAGCAACTCCCTAAAATCCGTACAATTACTCAAACAATATCCCCTCAAAGTTGAGTGAATAACAATCACAGTTTTTTTAAGTTTTGATAATTTTTGTAAAAAACAGTTAATCAAAGGGGAGACCAGCCAAAAATAGGCGGGCGATTTAGCCCGCCCGAAGGCTTTAGAGTTTGACTTGGCTACCGTGTGCGCGAGGATCGGTGTTAGCATCCCCAGAGGGAGTAACAGGGGCTTTAAAAGTGGAAACCTGACCCATAGTTTCGACAGTTGGCATCAAGTTACCAGCGATCAAAGCATCTAAACGAGACCCTAGGTTAGGTCGGGGAATTTCTCCGATCGCCTCCCCATAACCTCAGCTTGATCATTGAGAAAGACAAAATGGGGAATCCCATCAACTCGATACTTGAGAATTTCTGGCAGCCATTTAGTATTATCAACATTAAGCATCACAAAATTAATGCGATCGCCATAACTGTCGCGCAGATCTGCCATATCTTCAGCCATAGCCTGACAGGTTGTACACCAATTAGCATAAAACTCCATCAAAGTGGGTTTACCATTACTCAAAGCCACCTCAAGAGGGGTTGATTCCGTCGCCAGTTCCGTTAAAGATATAGATGTAGCATTAGTTCGGAAACCCCAAAACACCAAGACACTGAGAACAATTGCCACTATAGCAATCAGAAAGTTTCTCAAACGAGTGGTGAATGAAGAAGTAGTTAAACTAGAATCAGATGGATTTGTACTCATTTAATGCAGCTAGTCACAGAGATAATCGATTAGGGTACAGTGTAGCGAATTCGACGAGTGCGGGGAAAATAGAAAGCGATCGCCCCACCAAACCAGCCACCATTGGCGATCGCATGGTATGATGGAACTGCTGTATACTGGCGGGCAGCATGAAAAAACGAGTCACTTTGACTTTTCCCAAACGTTCAGTGCAGATGCCAATTACCTACCGACTGGCCAAAGATTTTAATGTAGCTGCTAATATTATTAGAGCGCAAGTGGCCCCTAATCAGGTAGGAAAACTGGTAGTAGAGTTATCCGGAGATATAGACCAACTCGAGGCGGCGATCGATTGGATGCAATCTCAAAACGTCACAGTTTCCCTGGCCAGTCGAGAAATTATCATTGATGAACAAAGCTGCGTAGACTGTGGACTATGTACAGGTGTATGTCCCACAGAAGCACTCACTCTCAATCCCGAAACCTTTTATCTAACATTTACGCGATCGCGTTGTATTGTCTGTGAACAGTGTATTCCCACCTGTCCCCTACAAGCAATTTCCACCAATTTATAATAGATATCCTACCCATGACATCCCATCAAATAGCCCCTATGCTTTGGGTTTCAATTTTCTTGTTGATGCTCACCTATATGGTGTTTGGGTGGGGTTTATTTAACCTAAAAATAGAGTGGCACTTGTGGGTAATTATTAAATTAATCATCATCTTAATCGCCCTATTTTTGACAGTTCCATTAGAGAATTTAAGCCGTCCTCTCAATCGCTGGTTTCAGTCTAATCTTGGCGCTTTTTTATCTGTAGTGTTTGGTGCTTTCTTATTGGTAGTCCTAGCCACCCATATGGAAGTTTTTACCACCATTCTGATGGCTTTATCCGCCACTATCCTCACCCGTATGGAACTACAAACCCACAGCACCAAAAACTGGCAGGCATTTTTAGTCCTGTGTCTCGTGTCAATGCTGGGGCTAGTAGTCGGTTGGCAACTTCATCACCTAGCCAGTATAATTTAGCCGTAGTTAGCCAGAAGTTCCGGTTGTAATACTTGGTTTAATTTACCACTACGATATCCCTCTAGGTCTAAGGTAACATACAGAAAACCCAATGCCTGAAAAGTTTGCACCAAAACTGGCAAATCATTTTTAATGATAAAGTCCTTAATTTGTGCTGGTGGCAGTTCAATCCTAGCTGTGTCTCCCTCAGAGCGCACCCGCAGATTTTGCCAACCCAGGCGGCGCAAATAAACCTCAGCACGTCCGACCCTCTGCAATTTAGCGATAGTGATTTCTTCTCCATAGGGAAAACGGGAACTTAAACAAGGTTGAGAAGGCTTATCCCAGCAACTTAACCCCAGGTATTTAGAGATTTCCCGCACCTCAGCTTTAGTAACTCCCACCTCCGCTAAAGGCGATCGCACCCCCCTTTCCTTAGCTGCTTTCACCCCCGGACGATAGTCCCGCAAATCATCAGCATTCACACCATCAACGATATATAAATAACCCCGTTGTCTAGCCAAGGGTTTAAGCTGGTCATGCAGTTCACTTTTGCAGAAATAACAACGGTTAACCGGGTTATCGGTGTAATTAGGATTAGCCATTTCCTGAGTGTAGATTTCCTCATGAGATATGCCAATCATCGCCGCCTGAATGCGAGCATCTTCCAAATCTTCTGGTAACAGGGAAGGGGAAACAGCCGTGACAGCCAAAGCGCGATCGCCCAAAATATCATAGGCAATTTTCGCCACCAAGGTACTATCTATCCCTCCCGAATAGGCAATTAAAGCCTGCTCCATTCCAGTAAATAGGGATTGAAGTTGTTGTAATTTCTCGCTCACCATAGTTTTTTGTATTATTTACCCCTAATTACAGGTTATCATCTTCAACGGTCTAGGCATACCTGGTCTTTGCTAGCTGCCATACTAAGAGCGATCGCACAGACAAAAATTGAGCCGGGAGGTTTCGCATCTGGAAAACGCCGGCTCATATTCTTAATTCGCAATTGCTAAGATCAAACTCTCATTATCGGTTATATCAGTGAATATCCTAGCCCACCCACTCTAAAACCGCTTCCTCGCGGGTATTAGTGTGACGTTCAGGAGTTTCACGATTAAACTTCATGTGAATCGAACGGGTTTGCTCACCATCAGCAGCAACCGCCATAATCGGATAGTCAAATTGACCATCAGGGAAATACATTTGGAATCGGAAAGTACCATCAGGATTGAGTTTAATCGGTCGTCCGCCAATACTAACCTTAGCATCAGGCTCAGTAGCACCATAAATGATTAACTCAGCATCAGCCACCAACCAGAATTTACGGGGACGAATGGGAGGCATTGATGCAGCCATCCCAATACCAGACATCCCAATACCGGACATCGAGTAGCCTAGGGCGGCACCGGACATGGTAAAACCAATACCAGACATCCGTTCCGCCATACCGACACCGGACATTCCCACCCCGGACATGGAGTAACCTAGGGCGGAACCCGATTCGGTGATTGAAGCACCGGACATGGAGTAACCCATACCGACACCGGACATTCCCACACCGGACATGGAGTAACCTAGGGCGGAACCCGATTCGGTGATTGAAGCACCGGACATGGAGTAACCCATACCGACACCGGACATTCCCACACCGGACATAGAGTAACCTAGGGCGGAACCTGATTCGGTCATTCCCACGCCGGACATGGAGTAACCCATACCGACACCGGACATTCCCACCCCGGACATGGAGTAACCTAGGGCGGAACCCGATTCAGTGATTGAAGCACCGGACATGGAGTAACCCATACCGACACCGGACATTCCCACCCCGGACATGGAGTAACCTAGGGCGGAACCGGATTCGGTGATTGAAGCACCGGACATGGAGTAACCCATACCGACACCGGACATTCCCACACCGGACATAGAATAGCCTAGGGCGGAACCGGATTCGGTCATTCCCACGCCGGACATGGAGTAACCCATACCGACACCGGACATTCCCACCCCGGACATGGAGTAACCTAGGGCGGAACCGGATTCGGTGATTGAAGCACCGGACATGGAGTAACCCATACCGACACCGGACATTCCCACACCGGACATAGAATAGCCTAGGGCGGAACCGGATTCGGTCATTCCCACGCCGGACATGGAGTAACCCATACCGACACCGGACATTCCCACACCGGATTCTGTTAGGCCTAAGCCGACACCGGACATTCCCACACCGGACATGGAGTAACCTAAACCGACACCGGATTCTGTTACGCCTAAGCCGACACCGGACATTCCCACACCGGACATGGAGTAACCTAAACCGACACCGGATTCTGTTACGCCTAAGCCGACACCGGACATTCCCACACCGGAGATGGAGTAACCTAAACCGACACCGGATTCTGTTACGCCTAAGCCGACACCGGACATTCCCACACCGGAGATGGAGTAACCTAAACCGACACCGGACATTCCCACACCGGAGATGGAGTAACCTAAACCGACACCGGATTCAGTTATCCCTAAGCCGACACCGGACATTCCGACACCGGAGATGGAGTAACCTAAACCGACACCGGACATTCCCACACCGGAGATGGAGTAACCTAAGCCGACACCGGATTCAGTTATCCCTAAGCCGACACCGGACATTCCGACACCGGAGATGGAGTAACCTAAGCCGACACCGGACATACCGACACCGGACATAGAATAGCCTAGGGCGGAACCGGATTCAGTCATTCCCACACCGGACATGGAGTAACCTAGGGCGGAACCGGATTGAGTTACGCCTAAGCCGACACCGGACATTCCGACACACATGGAGTAACCTAGGGCGGAACCGGATTGAGTTACGCCTAAGCCGACACCGGACATTCCGACACCGGACATAGTTTCACCGACACCTGATGCCCACTTACCGACACCAGAGGGGAAAATATAGGAACTGATGCCATGTTGGAAACTGGAAACATGGTGCATGGAACCAAATAGGGAACCAGCGATGCGTTGAGCTTCTGCTTCTTTGGCTAGATTGAAGAGGTCGTCGTAAATGCGATCGCCATAAGATAAGCCAGGGGGTGATAGTTGGGCAAAAGTTTGACCTTTGAGTTCATCACCCCAAGATACTGTAATGAATTGGTCATCAATCCACTCAGAGGGATAAATGGGGGGAATCCGAACCGCCTGGGAACGGGCCATAGCTAACCAGCGACCATCAGCGCAACGGTAGCCAATTTCGATCACATAATCGCGATCGCTTACAGGAATTGGTAAATACCATTCCCGCGCCATTTCATCGCAAGGGTATTCCTGAACGCTGTGGGGACTCTGATTGCTGAGATTTATACCTGTTACGTCATAAATCCGTAAAGCCAGTTGTTGCCCACCTAATCGCCGGAATTGTTCTTTTTGTTGACTGGAGATATCCCAGTAAGCATAAGCCCATTCCGGGTCTCTTGCCATCATAACTACGCGACTTTCACTATATCCGCTGCCAAGTTCCACTAGATTTTCATCAACTGAGGACAGGAAATCATCTGTTTGTTCTTCCTGGCCTAATGTAAACTTTGCTACTTCCACTTCTGCTTTTGCCTCCAAAGTACGGGATTGACTAGGGGATGAAAATCTTTGACGTTCAATATCTTGAATGGCAGCTAAAAGCTGGGCTTTACGCATTCGGCTATAGCGAGAAATACTGTACTCGCTGGCGACTTTGCGTAATTGTCGCAATGTCATTT
The DNA here is from genome assembly GCA_016745315.1 of Arthrospira sp. PCC 9108. GTDB lineage: Bacteria > Cyanobacteriota > Cyanobacteriia > Cyanobacteriales > Microcoleaceae > Limnospira > Limnospira platensis. The sequence goes on along the minus strand of CP066886.1, from coordinate 4,691,704 downwards.
CTTCCAAGGGGGGTCTTTCTTTGGCCATAGGTTGGTGATCTCCATGTGTTCAGACAGCAGGCTGTTGGCTCTGTAGATTTTCTTTGGGATCGTGGGGATCGCTCTCGTTAATCAACATATTGCAGAAAATATCCAGAGGGGTCAAGGGGTAATCCCAAAAATTATAAGTAAATATACTGTTTTATAAGGTTTTTGGGATCATTGTGTCATAGTTTCATGATATATCATGGAATTGGGGATCGTCTGCATCCCCAAAAAAATCCCCGGCGTGGGCCTGGGGTTGTAGGTAGATTCGTGAAGTACCCCACCCTGCCGCCCTAGAGGATGGGGCTTCCTGATTCAACGGGAACTGCATCTAACAAAACCGATGTTTTGCCAGGTTGTCTTACACTCCCTCCCCAGGCAGTATCGCTGGTTCCCAACGACAATACTTGTACTGAGCATAGTCGAAGTATCCGCAAGGCTTCATTTCTGATGTTTTGTGCCGCGTTGACATCTCGATCATGGCAAGTCCCACAATGTTGACATTGCCATTGACGAATATCTAACGACAAACTATCTACTCGGTTGAGGCAAACGTGACAGGTTTTAGAGGATGCAAAGAAACGGTCAACCTCAATATAGGTTTTTCCTTCCCACTCCGCTTTATATTTAAGCATTGTGGTAAACATTCCCCAGCCTACATCACTAATCGCCTTGGCTAGTTTGGGGTTTCTTACCATCCCTTTTACATTCAGATTCTCTACAGCAATAACTTGGTTTTCGTTGACTATCTGGCGGGATAGTTTGTGTAGAAAGTCCTCACGGCAACGGGCAATCTTGCCATGAACCTTAGCTACTTTTTGTTTGGCTTTAGTTCTATTCTGACTACCCTTTTGCTTCCGGGATAGTTTTTGTTGTTGGCGTTTAAGGTTACGGTGATGTTTGTCGCCATGACGGGGATTATCATACTTTGACCCATCACTGGTAATGGCGAAATGAGTCAATCCAACGTCAATGCCAACCGCTTTACCTTCGGTAGACTGACTCGGAGTTTCTTTCCCATCATCCACCAATACCTAAGCATAGTATTGTCCATCAGAATTTTGGGAGACCGTCACAGTTTTGATTGTCCCTTCAAATTCTCGATGACGATGGCAGTAGACTAGCCCAATCTTCCCAGGTAGTTTGATATAGTCTCCCTCAAACTTAACGTTGGCGGGATAACTTAATGACTGCCGACCATGCTTTGACTTGAAACGGGGCAATTGCGCCCGCTTCTCAAAGAAGTTTTTGTAGGCAGTGGAAAGATTGAGAGCAACAACTTGCAAAGACTGGGAATAGGCATCCGTTAGCCAAGGGTATTCCTTTTTTAACCCTGGCAACAGACCCTGGATATATCCACGAGATAATCCTTTGCCTGTCTTGAGATATGTTTCTTGGCATAGGTTGAGTGCCAAATTCCAATACCAACGACAGCATCCAAACGCCTTGGCGAGAGACGCTTTTTGGTCGTCGGTTGGGTAGATGCGATACTTGTACGCCTTATACATTATCGTTATTTGCTGTTGCCGATAACATTGTAGCTGCTCATCCGAGGATTCGCGATCGCTCAGTTTGTTTATTGGTTGCTATTCATCCCCTCCCTGCAAGCGAGGAAGGGGAATTCCGCCACATTTTGTTAAAAATTGTCAAAATTGGAGTGCGGGTCTGGGTGTGGCCAAAGCTAACGAATTATATCCCAATCCCGTATCCGCCAAGGACCCTGATCTCGGACGAGTTGATATCGAACTTGTAGGGTGCTATCCTCAGACCTCTCCATTTGATTACCTTGATAGAATTGGGTAACTTCCCGCACCTGAGCATCAACAGTACCTTGATTGGGATTATTCTCATTGACATCAACACTCTGGACCCTAACTTCATGCTGAAAACGCCTGTGGGAATTTTCCTGCCTTAATGACTCGGAAAGCCCCATCCACCGAGCCAGGGAAGGCTCAACCAAAATTTCCCTTAATCCTTGAGTTTGATGTTCAGGACCTAGAGCGGCAGATTTAGCAGTCAACCACTGATTAACTACCTGTTGGGCTACAGTGGGGTCCAGGTCAGCCGCTAGGGGGTTGTCTGGTTCGGGTTCAGGAATAGCGATCGGAGAATTATCAAGGCGGATTTCTGGCCCATCGGCTGTCAATCTCGGTCCACCCATTCCCTCTAGGGCATTACCAATCCAACCAAAAATGGCACTCAAAATCATCCATAATAACCAAATCCCAAACAATCCCACTAAGGCTACCAAGATTAATCTTTTAACCTTGTAGTTGGATTCATGGGTTCCCTTTCCTCTAGTTCGTCTGGGAGAGTTAGGTTGAGGGCTACCCTGACCCAGTGGTGGCAGATTAGCCGTAGGAGTACCGTTTAATCCGGCAGCGCTAGAAGATGCCACCGGAGAGGGTTGATGAGATTTAGATGAACTCCCTCTGGCTGGTTTTTGGAGGTAGGTAGATTCATTAGTCGATTGATTGAATCTACCTGGGGGGGTGGTTTTGGGAACCTGTGCGGAGGGAGAATTAGCACCACTATGGGATGACTGAGAGCCTGTAGGCATTCCCACAGAACCGGTAGGCGAATGCCCATTGCTTAGACCATCAGGACTAGAGGAGTAAGGTGCTGATTGAGCGGGATTTGCAGATGTTGAAACTGCGGGGGTCGATCCCGATTGTGCGTAAGTCAATTCATGATCTGACCTACTGCTGCGGCGAGGTTGTACTACGACCCACTCATTGGATGTGGCACGCGCCTCGGCGGGAAGTGCCTCTAAATAAGATTGAACCTGCTTATTAGCAAAATATTCTTTGAGAGAAACTGACTGATTTTGCAAATCTCGGAAATGGGGAAAAACCTCTTCGGCTAACCAGTGTTCTGCATACAGACATAACCCGGGTAACAGGTCTGGGGAATCGACAGAATTTTCGCGAATAAAGGCGATCGCTTCTTGTTCTTGGCTCAAATCCAGGGCACGACTAGCTTCTTCAGTCTGTCCTAGTAACAGACAACAAACCGCCTTTTCCAAATGCACATCCTGACGGCGACCCAACTGCATTAACATTAACTTAGCTTTGCGAATCAGAGCCGGTTGGGCGCGTGCAAATCCCTGAGCCAATAAAGCATAAACGGCTAGGTATGTGCTAACGGCGGAGGGACGATGAGCCTCCATCTCAAATAGGGTCTGTTGTTCAGTGGTAGTCAAAGAACTACGCAATTGCTGGATAAAGCGTAGAAAATCCTCCACATTCAGACCAGAGCGATCGTCACCATGACCATCAATACCGCCTCTTTCATGGAGCATTTCCCGCAACAACTGCAATCCCCGGCGACGTTCATCAGTTTTCACCTCTGGCAGTTGTAGCAGTTCGATGATCCGATAGGGGCGCAGTTTATAAAGATCTGCCTGCATTTCTCCCCGTAGACTGGCAAACAGGCTTTCGCGTAACAGCAGATCTTGACCCGATTCTAGGGAAATAGCAGCGTTTTCATATTGCCGAGACTGCCACTGTTCCCGACCCAGTTCTAAATATGCTAGGGCTACCGTCAGAACCATATCCGGCACAACTAGATCGGGGTCTCCAAACCGACCATCTTTCAGACCAATAGTGCTGGTTCCTACCCAGGGGCGAGTCATGGCTACAACTTGTTCATATTCCCCTAACTCTTGCAAGATCAGCAAAGCCCCCACCAACTGGCGATCGTCTATCTCTATACTGGCTCGGTGAGAATCTGTGTCCTTTTCCCCTCCTACCCCCGACAGTGATGGGTTTGAGGGGATATCGTAGGTTTTGGCTAGAAACCCCATGTCATAGGCCCCGCGTTGGTCTGGGTCTGACAGGACTGCGTAGGCTTCATCAATTAACTGCTTTCTAGCATCGATCGCCAGATCAGAATACTCCCGCCTGGGAAGTTGCTGAATGCGATCGCCTCTAGCCTGCTTTAACTGGTCGGCAGTCGCTTGGATTGGTAAGCCTAAAATTCGGTAGTAATCGAGTGGAATACGCATTCTGGTTCATCCCCAAGGGCGAGCGACTGATTTAGGGCAGGTTTGACATCCCTCCAGACCATCCCATCCCACTGTCCGGGAGCTAGGGAAGGAGCTAGGGGAGGGCGGCGGAAGAGGGAGTAGGGGAAAAAATTATCAGTTTACTATTGCTATTTATCGATTCCTTCTGCCCCTACCAATTACCATATACCGGGCGTGAACCCACCCCTACTTTCCCCGCGAATAAACCAACGGGGATTTTTAATTATATCCTACACAATGTGCTGCATTCTACCCCAAATTATAGGTTGGTCGCTGTAATTTTTCCCGTCCTTGTGCCCCTACCCTGAAAAAACTTGGGTTTTGCCCCTATTCCTATAGAATATTCTCTCGTGAGGGCGATCGCGCAAGTGCATTCATCTGTCACTACTATATAGCCCAGTGAACCTCCCCCCACAAGGGCAGGTTGATGTAGCGCTTAGGCAGCGGGAGCTATGTGCATTTATCTGTCACTACTATATAGCCCAGTGAACCCGCCCCTACAAATTATCATATACTCCGGTGAACCCGCACCTACTTATAATTAATTGGCAACACGCAGCAGTAAACAGTTTCACAAGGTAACGCAATGGTTAAGGAACGCACAGTACCTAGTTTTCAAGTCGATTCTGTAGTCATCACCCGAGAGGAAGGGTTGATGCTTTATGAGGATATGGTGCTAGGGCGCTTATTTGAGGACAAGTGCGCCGAAATGTACTACCGGGGCAAAATGTTCGGGTTTGTTCATCTTTACAATGGACAGGAGGCAGTCTCTACCGGGGTAATTCGATCTATGCGCCGCGACGAGGATTTTGTCTGTAGTACCTATCGCGACCATGTACACGCCCTCAGTGCTGGAGTTACCGCACGAGAGGTGATGGCTGAATTGTTTGGTAAAGCTACAGGTTGCTCTAAGGGTCGTGGCGGTTCGATGCATATGTTCTCGTCTAAACATAATTTGCTCGGCGGCTTTGCTTTTGTGGCGGAAGGCATCCCTGTGGCTACGGGGGCGGCTTTTCAGAGTAAGTATCGCCGGGAAGTAATGGGAGATGAAAGTTCTGATACGGTCACGGCTTGCTTTTTTGGAGATGGAGCCTGCAACAATGGCCAGTTCTATGAGTGTTTGAATATGGCGACTCTCTGGAAGTTACCTATTTTGTTTGTGGTGGAAAATAATAAGTGGGCTATTGGTATGGCTCATGAACGGGCGACTTCTGACCCGGAAATTTATAAGAAAGGTCCCGCTTTTGGAATGCCTGGTTATGAAGTCGATGGTATGGATGTTTTGGCGGTTCGAGAGGTGGCTCAAAAGGCGATCGCTAGAGCCCGTGCTGGAGAAGGTCCAACCCTCATTGAAGCCTTAACTTATCGTTTCCGGGGTCACTCTTTGGCTGACCCTGATGAATTGCGCGATCGCGATGAAAAAGAGTTTTGGTTTGCTCGTGACCCTATTAATAAGTTTTTCGCCTATTTGACTGAACATAATCTCGCTGATAGTGACGAGTTGAAGGCGATCGACAAAAAGGTTCAGGATGTCATTAATGACGCGGTTGAGTTTGCTCAGACTAGCCCTGAACCTGACCCTAGCGAGTTATATCGCTATGTTTATGCTGACGACTAAGGGGTCGGTTGATACGCCGCCAACAGGCGGGTTGATACGCCAACAATAGGGCCAGGGCGGGGGCGGGGGCGGGGGCGGGTTTATGTAACTGGTCTGTTACCACAGAAGACCCCGGTGAAACCGCCCCTACAGGGTGCTGGGGCGGGTTTATGTAACTGGTCTGTTACTACAGAAGACCCCGGTGAAACCTCCCCTACAGGGGGCGGGGGCGGGTTGATGTAACTGGTCTGTTACTACAGAAGACCCCGGTGAAACCTCCCCTACAGGGGGCGGGGGCGGGTTGATGTAACTGGTCTGTTACCACAGAAGACCCCGGTGAACCCGCCCCTACAGGGTGCGGGGGCGGGTTGATGTAACTGGTCTGTTACCACAGAAGACCCCGGTGAACCCGCCCCTACAGGGTGGGGGGGCGGGTTTATGTAACTGGTCTGTTACCACAGAAGACCCTGGTGAACCCGCCCCTACCGGGTGGGGGGGCGGGTTTATGTAACTGGTCTGTTACTACAGAAGACCCCGGTGAAACCTCCCCTACAGGGTGCGGGGGCGGGTTTATGTAACTGGTCTGTTACTACAGAAGACCCTGGTGAACCCGCCCCTACCGGGTGCTGGGGCGGGTTGATGTAACTGGTCTGTTACCACAGAAGACCCCGGTGAACCCGCCCCTACAGGGTGCGGGGGCGGGTTGATGTAACTGGTCTGTTACCACAGAAGACCCCGGTGAACCCGCCCCTACAGGGTGCGGGGGCGGGTTGATGTAACTGGTCTGTTACCACAGAAGACCCTGGTGAACCCGCCCCTACAGAAGACCCTGGTGAACCCGCCCAGACCAGGCGGGTCTGTTGCTAACCTAGGATTTTAGTAAATGCCAGCATTCAGTGGCGATCGCCCAATCTTCCTCCGTGTGGATCACAAATACAGGCACCTGGGAATCACTGGCGGCGATGTTACCATCTCCTTTAATATTGCGGTTTTTCTCGGGGTCTAATTTGAGTCCGATAAAATCAAAATCTTTGCAGGTTTCTTGACGCACTAAAACTCCGTGTTCTCCAATACCTGCCGTAAACACTAAACCATCTAGTCCCCCCAAACTCGCTAACATTGAACCTATCCCAGTTCGCAGGCGGTGAATAAACATATCAAAGGCTAATTGAGCCCGTTCGTTGCCGCTACTCTGTTCCTTTTGAACATAGCGCATATCTCCAGATATTCCCGTAATTCCCTTTAACCCCGATTGTTGATTTAGCATTTCATTAAGGCGATCGCTATCCCACCCATATTCCCTCATCAAAAAAATCAAAATCGCTGGGTCAATGGAACCACTCCGAGTTCCCATCATCAAACCTTCTAAGGGAGTAAATCCCATAGTAGTATTCACACTAATTCCATCCCGAATAGCCGCCAAAGAACAACCATTCCCTAAATGGCAAGTAATTAACCGCAAAGACTCCAACGGTTTACCCATTAATTGAGCTACCCTTTCCCCACAATATTTATGGCTTGTACCATGAAAACCATAGCGCCTAATTCCTTTAGTAAACCATTCATAAGGAATAGGATATACCGCCGCCGCCAAGGGCATTTGACTATGAAAGGCTGTATCAAATACCGCCACCTGTGGCACATTCCCTAACACCCTTTCTATGGCTGCAATTCCCTGTAAATGAGAAGGGTTATGAGACGGAGCTAGGGGGATTAATCGGGCGATCGTCTCTTTCACCTGCTCATCAATTATAGTCGCCCTAGAATAGTCAGTTCCTCCATGCACTACCCGATGACCAACCACATTAATTTCCCCTAGATTATTGAGAACTTGAGTCTCCCCTTCTATCAGGCTATTCAACATTTGACCAATCGCTTTATCCTTCTGACTGCCATCAATTTTACTCTCCTGTTTCACCCCATTGGCTTTCACTGTCATTTGCCCAAAAGGTGGCATTCCCCAATCAATAACCGCCTCCCAAATAGGTTCTAGGGGAGATGCTGGTAGGCTATCTCCGTTAATATCATATAAGCAGCTTTTTTGGGAGCTTGAACCAGCATTCAATACCAGAATTTTCATGATTAAAATTAACAGCCTTTTAATAATAGTTTATTGATGGATTTTTTGTTTTTTTGATGATGGCGGGCAGGTTGATGGACTGGGATGGAGTGGGAGCTATTTAGTTAAAGCAATGATGGACAGCACCAAAATCCACCTTAACATAGACTAAAGACCACTTAAAGTCAAGTTAAAATCAGGTTAAATATTCATAAACATCACCCAATTAATCATAAAAACTTGCCATTTCGGTAATCTTAGGATATTAATAGAGAAACTCCGTCCTATCGGATCATCCAGAATGTTAGGATTAGCCTAACCTCCCTGGAAATATCTATCTAAAGTAGGATGTCAATAAGCCCAATCAAGGTAAATATTTATGGTAGCAGCAGCCGATCAATCCTTGGAGACAACCTATCCTCTCAGTGACGATGAGATACGGAAAACTCATGCCTACTGGCGCGCTTGCAATTATCTTTGTGTAGGGATGATCTACCTGCGAGATAATCCGTTACTAAAAGAACCCTTAAAACCTGAACATATCAAATATCGCCTTCTGGGTCATTGGGGGTCTAGTCCCGGTTTAAGTTTCATCTACATTCACCTAAATCGGTTAATCAAAAAATATGACCTGAATATGATCTATATTGCGGGTCCAGGACACGGCGCACCGGGTGTTCTCGGTCCGGTATATTTAGAAGGAACCTACTCGGAGGTTTACCCGGATAAAAGTCAAGATGCTGAAGGGATGCGAAAATTTTTCAAACAGTTTTCATTCCCTGGCGGTATCGGTAGCCATTGCACCCCAGAAACCCCAGGTTCTATCCACGAAGGGGGGGAACTAGGTTATAGCCTCTCCCATGCTTACGGTACAGTATTTGACCATCCCGAATTAATTACGGCCGCCGTGGTGGGAGATGGAGAAGCGGAAACGGGACCCCTAGCAACGGCTTGGCATTCCAATAAATTTATCAATCCTATCCGTGATGGTGCGGTGCTGCCGATTTTGCACCTAAACGGCTATAAAATTGCTAACCCGACGATTCTCTCCAGAATTCCCAACGAGGAACTCAAAAACCTATTCCGAGGCTATGGTTATACTCCCTATTTGGTGGAATGTAGCCAATTAGAGGATTATGCCTCGGCTCATCAGAAAATGGCGACGACCCTAGAACATTGTATCAACGAAATTCGCGACATTCAACAACAGGCTCGTAGTAGTGGAAACGCTACCCGTCCCCAATGGCCGATGATTATTTTACGATCGCCTAAAGGTTGGACAGGTCCGAAGGAAGTAGATGGTCGCAAAGTTGAAGGTTTTTGGCGCGCGCACCAAGTCCCCATGTCTAATGTCATTGGGAACCCCCATCAGATGAAAATCCTAGAAGACTGGATGCGAAGTTACCAGCCCGAAGAACTTTTTGACGAAAACGGAACCCTGATTCCTGAACTCCAGGAACTCGCGCCAACGGGTATCCGCCGCATGAGTGCTAACCCGTTTGCTAACGGTGGTATTTTGCGTCGTGACTTAAATATGCCAGACTTCCGCCACTATGCTGTCGAGGTTCCTAAACCGGGTCAAAGTGAGGCAGAAAACACTCGACCTCTCGGTAATTTCCTCCGGGATGTCATGGCTAAAAATATGACTAATTTTCGGATGTTTGGGCCTGATGAAACTGCCTCTAATCGCCTTAATGCTGTCTATGAAGTCAGTAAAAAAACCTGGATGGGTGAGTTTTTAGAGGAAGACCTAGACGGTAGCGAATTAGCCACTGATGGTCGGGTTATGGAAATGTTAAGTGAGCATACCCTTCAAGGCTGGTTAGAAGGTTATTTACTCACGGGATGTCATGGTTTCTTTCACACCTATGAGGCTTTTGCTCATGTGGTCGATTCCATGTTTAATCAACACGCTAAATGGTTGGAAGTCTGTAAAAAAGAGGTGCCTTGGCGCTCTCCGATCGCCTCTCTGAATATCCTACTATCTTCTACGGTTTGGCGACAAGACCACAATGGTTTTAGTCACCAAGATCCCGGTTATGTGGATTTGGTTACTAATAAGAGTCCTGATGTAGTACGGGTTTATTTTCCACCTGATGCTAATTGTTTACTGTCCTGTGCTAATCATTGTCTCCAAAGCAAAGATTATGTTAATGTCATTGTGGCAGATAAGCAAAAACATCTACAATTCCTGAATATGGATGATGCCATTAAGCATTGTACTAAAGGAATTGGAATTTGGGAATGGGCTAGTAATGATGATTGTGGTAAAGACCCCGATATTCCTGATGTGGTGATGGCTTCTTGTGGTGATGTCGCTACTAGGGAGTCTTTGGCGGCGACCGCCATTCTCCGGTCGGAATTTCCTGAGTTGAAAATCCGCTTTATTAATGTGGTCGATCTGTTTAAGTTACAACCTAATACTGAACATCCCCACGGTTTATCTGATTGGGATTTTGATAGTTTGTTCACCACTGACAAACCCATTATCTTTAATTTCCACGGCTATCCTTGGTTGATTCATAAGTTGGCTTATCGTCGCACTAATCACCCCAATTTGCACGTTCGTGGCTATAAGGAAAAGGGTAATATTAATACACCCTTGGAATTGGCGATCGAAAATCAGGTCGATCGCTTTAATTTGGTGATTGATGTCATTGACAGAGTGCCACAATTGCGATCGGCGGCGGCTTATGTTCGCGAACGCATGAGAAATGCTATCATCGAAAATGTCGCTTATGCCTACGAACATGGTCAGGATCAGGAGGAAATTAGTAATTGGAAGTGGCCGTTTTAGCTGATACCATCTCGGGGTCAACTTTTGACCAATTAGTAGGATAACTTAACTTGATTAGGCGATTCGCTGAAAGTATCGGTTTAACATCTACTGATGCGATCGCCTTTTTTCATCCTCAGCATAGACTGCTGATATCATCAATATTTCAGGATACAAAAAACATGACAATTATTCTCGCTGGAGACATAGGAGGAACCAAAACAATTTTATCCTTATTTGACGCAAATTCTCTCGACACTAGCGCCCCTACACCCCAGATAAAATCATTATTTGAGCAGACATATTCTAGTCAAAATTATATTGATTTGGTTCCCATAGTTAAACATTTTTTAGAAGCTGCATCTCAGGAAGTTTCCGAATATAAAAAACCCGAAAAAGCCTGTTTTGGTATTGCGGGTCCTGTGGTAAATGATAGCTGCGAACTTACTAACTTGAGTTGGTCGTTAGACAGCGATCGCCTTCAGCGAGAACTAGATATTTCCCACATTAAACTAATTAATGATTTTGCCGCTATTGGTTATGGTGTAGTCGGTTTATCATCATCAGATTTACACATTCTCCAACCCGGAAAACCTGATGCTTCTGCGCCTAGGGCTGTGATAGGTGCGGGAACAGGTTTAGGAGAAGGTTTTGTGATTCCCCTTCCCCAAGGCGGTTATCAAGTCTTTTTCAGCGAAGGCGGTCATACTGATTTCGCACCCAGATCCGAGTTGGAATTTCATCTCCTAGGCTATTTACGAGAACTCTATAATATCACCAGAGTATCCGTAGAAAGAGTAGTATCGGGGATGGGAATTACCGCGATTTATCAATTTTTGCGTGACCATGATATCTCTCAAGAATCTCCCGAAATTGCCCAAATTTATCATACATGGAAACAGGAAATCGGACAAGAACACCAAACCGTAGACCTCGCCGCTGAAGTCTCTAAAGCCGCCTTGGCTAAAAGTGATTATCTCTCGGTTCAGACTATGAAAATTTTTGTGGAAGCCTATGGCGCAGAAGCTGGAAATCTCGCGCTCAAATTACTACCATACGGCGGGTTATATGTGGCCGGGGGAATTGCTGCTAAAATTATCCCTTTAATACAGGAAGGAAACTTTATCAAAGCCTTGAAAGATAAGGGTCGCGTTAGTCCTTTATTAGAACAAGTACCTGTCTCTATTGTTCTTAATCCTCAAGTCGGTTTAATCGGTGCCGCATTATGTGCCACACAAATCTAAACACAAAAAAACTATTTCGGTTTAGGGGTTGACTTTCGGTGATGTTTATGCCATAATTATTACCATGGTAAAAGGTGGCGGCATATATAATGTAAAATCTATGGTTAAACTAATCGATAGTGAACCCAGTCGATAGTTAAACAGTCAACCCTTGAAACGATAGCCGGAGGAGATAGAAACAATTAAGAATTGTGGAAGTTTCCGGGGTTGAGCAACTCGGATGTGTTATGAAGGGAATACGAAATGCGATCGCATAATCTCCTATGGTAACAATAGGCTTTTCCCGTAGAATCTGGAAGCGGTTTTTCCTAGTCTCCCTGTTTATCCTCACCATAGCCGGGTGTCGAATTTTCAGCAGTCAACCCGTTGGTGAACCGATGGTCAGCATATCCCCGCTACCCCTTCCCCAGCTTCCAGAGTGGATAAAAGAAATTAGTCCTACAGAGGAAGCCACATCTTTAGGCCAGATTAGAATCACTTTTAGCAACCCGTTAATTCCGGTTGAGCGTCTCGACTCCCCCAACCAGAGACAACAACTCAAACACTTTGACATCAACCCCACAATACCGGGAAGATTCCGATTTCTGACACCCCGGATGGTAGGTTTTCAAGCGGAAGAGGCAATTCCCCTAGCCACCCGGTTTCAGGTAACGCTGAAAAAAGGACTCAGCGACCTCAGCGACCATCAACTAGAGTCAGACATAGCCTGGACTTTCAACACTCCAGCCATTCAACTGTCAAACCTTCCGGGGACGGAAGATAACCCTGGTTTTCCTGACCACCCCATAGGTTTAGACCCCACCCTCAAATTTACATCTAACGTAGAACTAGATCTCGCCTCAGTCAACGACCATATCAGAGTCATTTCCGACAAGACCAAAAAAGCCATTCCTCTACGGGTAACACTAGATAAACCGGAAGCTGGTAGCGGGGATGTGGCGCGAGAAGACAGAGAAAGCCCATTTTCCCATAGCTGGGATTATAACATAAAATTTCAGCAAAAGCTAGAAAAAGCCAGCCGTTACACCCTAGAAATCACACCCGGACTGCAATCAAAAACGGGAAATCTAGCCAGCCAATTTCTGATTTCCAACCCAATTTACACCTACGAACCCCTACAGTTTCAAGGAATCCAATTTTATGGACAACCTAGGGAAGGTGGAACCTATGGAAGATTTACTAATGGGAGTCCTCAACTTAAGTTTAATAACGGAATTACGGCGCAATCAGCCAGAGAAAATATCACGATAAACCCGCCACCAGTAGGAGATGCACCGCCGCTGATACAATCATACGACGGTAACGATACAATCAGCTTAAATCCTTGGTCTTTTCAACCTCAAACTAATTATGTAATTACGATTGGCGCTAACCTGGAAGACACCTTTAATCAAAGGCTAGAGGAACCCATCAACCTTAACTATAAAACGGGAAATCTTGCGGCTGACCTGTGGACTCCTTCTGGTTTAAATATTTTCCCATCTGGTAACAATTTACAAATTAACGTTTCTACTGTTAATATACCCGAATCTCGCTATCAAGCAGCTTATGCAATTATCCAGCCAGAAGATTTAGTCTATGCAGAGCAAGCCTATCCGAGCAGGGAGGGTAAAAATTTACTCCCCACCTCAGATAAATGGCAAAATTTTAGGGTTGATGGTGGTGCGACTAATCAAACTATCGAAACTTCGATTAATCTGCGAGATAAGTTACAAGGGAAAACGGGAATGTTAGCCTATGGAATTAAAGCCAAAACTACTTCCTATGAAAAAAATGGTGTGACGGAATGGAATGAGCCTAGCTTTTATGGGATGGTTCAGTTAACTAACTTGGGTGTGTTTTCCCAATGGTTTCCAGAGTCGGGAATGGTGAGAGTTAATCATTTAGATGACGGTTCACCAGTAGCATCAGCATCGGTGGAAATATACCAATCCCAACTTAATGCTAGATCATTTCCTCAACCAACTGCTTGTGCTAGGGGAATTACTAATAGGGAGGGATTGCTATTATTAACGGCGGAAAACCTGGGGGGATGTATGGGAGCCAGTCGGTTTAATGAACCCCCAGAACTGTTGGTAATTGCTAAAGAAGGGGAGGACTGGGCATTCACTCGCAGCTACTCCTACAGTGGTGCTTATGGCTATGGAGTTTATGCGGGTTGGGATGAAAATAAACCGATTTCTCGCGGAACTATTTTTTCAGACCGACAACTCTATCAACCGGGTGAACCTATCGCTTTAACGGGGGTGGCTTACTATTTACAAAATGGGGAATTACAGCCAGATCAGAATACGGTCTATAATCTCACGCTAGAAACTCCGACGGGGGAAAAACGAGAATTAGGGGATTATTCAACTAATCAATTTGCTACGTTTTCGGTAGAATTTACGGTTAAGCCAGATGACCCTTTGGGGAATTATGTAATTCAGGGTAAAGGTATCAATGGGGTAGAAATTGTTGGTAATTTTCGAGTAGCAGAATTTAACCCCCCTAACTTTAAGGTTGATTTGAGTCTTGACCGCCAATTAGCTGTGAGTCAGGATAAAATTATGGCGACAGTTCAGGGTGATTATTTATTCGGTTCTCCGGTAGTTGGTGGTGAGGCTAAATATTATGTGACGCGGACGGCTAGTGATTTCACTCCCCCAGGTTGGGAAAAATATCATTTTGGAAGACAGTGGTTTTGGCCGGAAGAAAAACCGACGATTTCTAGTGATGTCTTACAGCGATCGCAAAATTTAGACGCGGCGGGTTCGGGAAGTGAAATGATCACTGTTAGCGGTGATGTTCCCTATCCCCTCAGATATCAAGTTGATGTGGAAGTGACAGATGTTTCTAACCTGTCGGTCGCGGACTCCCAAAGTTTTACGGTCTTACCTAACCATCAATTGATTGGACTGAAAAGCAAATTTGTAGCTAATGTTAATCAGGCTTTTCCGGTGGAAGTGATTGTTACTGATGTTGAGGGTAAATCAATTAATAATGTTCCGGTGAAGCTGGAATTACAGAAAATGAATTACAGCAGTATCACCCGGGTGGTGGAAGGGGGACAAACTAACCGAAATCAACTGGAATATGAAACAGTGGATACTGTAGATGTCAGGAGTGGTAATACTGCGAAAACTGTAGAATTAACGGCGAGGGAATCAGGGTCTTATCGCATTCAGGCGAGATTTGCTTCGGACCCCTTAAATACACCGAAAGCTACTGATATTCAAATTTGGATAACAGGTGATAGTCCGGTGAGTTGGGGAAATCGTTATGATAACCGCCTCGAAATTAAACTAGACCGGGATAATTACCAACCGGGAGATATAGCAACGGCTTTAATTCAATCACCCTATGGGGAGGGAGAGTTATTTTTCGCAGTAATTCGCGATCGCATTTTGTATAAAACCCTAATTCCGGTGAAAGGCGGCGCACCAGAAATCCGCTTTCAAGTAACACCAGAAATGCTACCTAATGTGGCTGTAGAAGCGGTCTTAGTCCGTCAGGGAGAACCTCTATCACAACTGGAACCGGGAAGCGTAGATAATCTAGTATCTATCGGGATGACTCCGTTAAATGTCAGCAAAAATGGGAAGTATTTACAAGTCAAAATTAACCCGAATCAATCGGAATTTCAACCTGGTTCCCAAGCCACGATTAACCTAGAGTTGACGAAGGATAATTATCAACCGATTAGCGGACAAATCACTTTAATGGTGGTCAATGATGCGATATTGCAACTTAACGGCTACCGACCCCCCAACTTAGTAGATACTGTATATGCTGAACAATCAATATCGACCCGATTAACAGATAACCGTCCTGATGTGGTAATACAATCATTGATGTCACCGTTGGCTAAAGGTTGGGGTTATGGGGGAGGATTTTCCGCCGCCACTATTGATACATCTAAGTTGCGTCAAGACTTCCAAGCGTTAGCCTACTATAACGGTTCAATTATCACGGACACCCAAGGAAAAGCCACGGTTAATTTTACGTTACCTGATAATTTAACCACCTGGCGAGTTCTGGCGATCGCTACTGACGAAAATTTAGAATTTGGGTCGGGGGAAGCGACATTTATCACGACCAAATCCCTATTATCTAATCCGATACTACCACCATTCGCGCGGGTAGGCGATCGCTTTTTAGCGGGAGTTTCCATCACCAACCGAGACAACCTGAAAGGACAATTAGACATCACCGGAGACCTGAGTGGTGGACTGTTATTTTCAGCGGGGAATAAAACCAGCCACCACCTGAAAACCCAAGCGGAAACGGCCACCCAAGCCTATCGTTTTCCTGTGTTAGTTGAACAAGTAGGAAATTCCCTGGTAAAATTCACCAGCAGACTGCAAAATAAAACTGATAGTTTTCAAGTTCCTTTGGAGATAAAACCCCTAGAAACAACGGAACAGGTAATCGCTTCCGGGACTACCCGCGAAACCGTCAGCATTCCCATTAATATTGATGATAAGGTAGTCCCCAATGCGGGAGGTCTAACTATTTCCCTGGCTAATAGTTTAATCCCCCAATTAACACAACCTGCGACCCAAATTTTCCAACAGCCAACTTTACCATTCTTAGAACCCATAGCCAGTCGTTTATTAATAGCAAGTAATCTCCAAATTATTGGGAAAAATCCTAATGATTTATCGGGCTTAGATTTGGAATTGCAAGCTAATGATGCTATTAACAGATTAGCCGGCTTACAAAAAGAAGATGGCGGTTTTGGCTATTTTCCCGCCGCGAATATCTCCGATCCGCTACTATCGAGTTACGCCGCAGAATCCTTAGCCAAAGCATCTCAAGCCGGATTTACGGTTAATAATAATCTGATTAATCGCCTCAGAAATTATCTAAATCAAGTAGTTGCTAATCCTGATGAAAATGGCTTCTGTGTTAATAATATCTGTAAAAACCGCCTGCGTCTTGAAGCGTTAATCGCCTTATCAGACTTAGGAGAAACGCGCAGTGATTTCATGGCAGAAATTTACGGAACTTGGCGGGAATTTGACCCCGCCACCCAAATTAAACTGGCTGGTTATTTAGCCAACTTCCCCCAATGGGAAACGGAATTTAATACGATTTTCCAAGATATCCAAAAACACATTTATCAAACGGGACGGACAGCGACGGTTAATTTACCCCCCGGATATCAATGGTTAGCCTCTCCGACGGTTTTACAGTCTCAAGCATTGCGCTTATATATTACCCAAAACCAACAGCCAGAAACTATCGGTAGATTAGTGGAAAGTCTGTTAAACCTGCGTCGTGAGGGAATTTGGCAAAATGACTATGATACCGCCGAAGCGTTAACGGCGTTAGTGGCTTATCAACAAACCCAAACCACGTCGGAAAGTTTCCGGGTTAATTTGGAAGTGGGGGGGTACATATCAGAGCAAATTGAGTTAGGAAATGATGGTAATTCTAGCTTTAATCTTAACCTACCGATGGCAGAATTACCCCAAGGAAATTATCAACTATCGATTCAACCTGAAAATTCGGGTAATTTACATTATTGGATAAAATACAGTTATCGCCTAGAAGGAAAGCAGCCAGGTCAACTTAATGGTCTTCGGGTGATTCGGACTATTCGACCGGCTAACGAAACTGAAAGTCTGCAAACCTATAGCCTCACAGAGGAGTCTAAACCTTTAACGGTGAAACCGGGACAGATATTTGATATTGGGTTGGAAATTATCGCAGATCATCCAGTGGATAAAGTGATGATTGTTGACCCTCTCCCGGCTGGTTTAGAGGCGATTGATAGGAGTTTTGAGACGAGTAATCAAGTCTTACAAAGTCAGGCTGATAGTTGGGAAATTGCCTATCAAACTATTTATCGCGATCGCATTATGGCTTATAGCGATCGTCTCATACCTGGTGCATATCATGTTCATTATCTAGTACGTTCTGTCACCCCCGGCGAATTTATCTGGCCGGGTGCTAGAGCCTATCTACAATATAACCCAGAAGAGTTCGGACGAACTACCTCTGGGTTGTTAGTGGTATCCGATAGATAGACTCGGAAAAGCTCCGCCTATTATACCATAAATGGAGGATAATAGCAAGTAATCGCCATCAATTATGTTAAGACTTGGTGTATAGTTTCTACAAGTTGTTCAAGAAAATCAACGCAGTCGCTAACTAGACAGTCATAAATAGGCCATCTGTTTCCGATACCAAAAGAAGGGTCTATATCAGCTTGATGAGCAATTTTATTTCTGCGATCGACTATTGCGCTAAGTTGTTGTTTGATATCGGATGCTGATTTCCCCATTTGCTGCGCTACCTCATCCCACAATTTTTGGTCATAAATAAGACGAATAGCATCAGCTATTTTATCTGGTTTTTGAAAACTCTTATATCCCAGGTTTTCTCGGAGTTCATCATTGAGTAATGAAGTTTGATTGAGTTTATTTTGAATCGCACTTGATATCAGTGGAAGCAAATCTGATACACTGGGAGATGGTGGCAGCAATGACCCGGCTTGGCTTAACTGAATTTCTGTTTCTAACCAAGATTCAATATTCATCAGCATTAATCTATCATTGGTAGTGTTACCTAATGACACTTGAAAACGTGAAAAGGCGGCAGTTTGAGGACGTTCACCTTTATAAATTTCTAACATTCCCAGGGTGACAACTTCATGGATATAGTAATCTAACGCACTCACGGCTAAAACCAGGGATGCTCGTAAAATATCAGATAAATCTAAAGCCGGGGTCGATTGAGATTTAATATAGTTATGAACATCAATTAAATCCCTAACACGAGCAATACTGACCCGAAATTGGTCAAGCGCTAATTGCATAACTCTGAGAAGTTAATCCGATAACTTTATCTGCTAGGTCTGCAAATACCCCACGAAATTCTTCCTGTTTTTTCCGATTGTTTGTTAAAACTTTTCCAGCTTGTCTTAATTGCTCACGAGTTAAATCATAAATGGGAGTTTGATGCTTTTGAGAAAGGGCAATTAGACTATTAAAGTTAGAAATCTTGGTTAAAGTAAAAGTTTCGCTAATACCTTGCTCAAAATAACTGGGAGTAGGTAACATTAAACCAGATTGGCTGAACACAGGAACTAATTTATCTTTAACATCTGCCTCGATTTTGTCAATCCATTTTTGAAAAGCCACAGTTTCCTTACCGTGAATAATTCGATAATTCTGAATAATAGTTCCCAGAAAGCGAAGTTTAAAATCAGGAAATGGATAGATTGCCTCTTTTAAAATCGGTGACGAACTGGCTTTTTTAGCCCATAATGACCATTTAGGCAAAATTTTACTCAAGGATTCGATCGCCATCACGGAGAAGAAATCAGCGGTAGTAGGAATGATAAAAAAGTCGCTGGTCATCAACAAATTTTGATTAATTGAATTCAAGCTAGGACTCATATCAATTAAAATATAATCCGCATTAAAGAGCGCGGCAGTTTTGTTAAACAATGCAGTAATAGACCCGGGTAAATTTTGGAGTGTTTGAATGGAACTACTTAACTCTTGAGCAATACCTAGGGTAACTTCATACTCAGCAAATCCCACATGACCCGGAAGTAAAAATAAGCCTTCTTGACCTAATAAAGGAACACAATTGACGGCTTCAATGGCTTTAGGTTGACCTTCAAAAGCTGGGGCGAGTCCGGTCTTAATGTTTGAATGTGTATTGTAGATAGCTTCGATTCTGGCTTGGTCATCTTCGGTATCTTGTTCTAAAGCCATACCAGTTAAATTACATTGTGGGTCAGCATCTACAATAATCACTTTTTTGCCTTTTGATGCTAACATCCAACCCAAGTTAAATGTGGTGGTGGTTTTACTGACTCCGCCTTTGTGATTAAATAGTGCGATTTTCTGAACCATGATATTTACCCTGTTTTTAACTCGCCGATGTTGGGTAATTGTAGCATATAATCATTGCCCCAACCTTTAATAATATGGGGGTTTGAGACTCAGTTCAGATGCTGTCTGATGTGGCTGTATCAATTCTGAGGTGATGGTGATGAGGTGAGAGTGGTGGGGGTCTGTCTGGCTCTGGGGAGACTGATGGCTAGATTTAAGGGGTCATGTTAGGATGGAGCCAGAGGCTTGATGGTGGCGGTTATGGTTCTAGGGACTCGGAAATATACGGGAAGTTAGAAGCCGAAACGCTTACCCAGAGGGAGATTAAGCGGCTGCCAGAAAAAAGTCAAAAAAAAATCGGCAAAAGGGTTGACAGAAGTTGAAAGATTCGCTAAGTTAATAAAGGTGAGAGCGCAAAAAGCTCGAAAATCAAAGGCGAAACACAAACACAAGCCCCCATCGTCTAGAGGCCTAGGACACCTCCCTTTCACGGAGGCGACAGGGATTCGAATTCCCTTGGGGGTACTAAAAATTTAAGGTTAGGGTAGGGATTGTGGAATGTGGTCTCTACCCTAGTCTTTTTGGTGATAGTTGGCTAACCTCAAGGGAGGATCTGGCGCATATAATCGCCCCATAATTGAGCTGCATTAGCGCTACTGCCGAAAGTAGGGGAATTGTCATCATTACCGAGCCAAATGCCTGTGGTGAGTCTCTGATTGGGTATATAGCCAATAAACCAGAGGTCAACATTGGAGTTGGTGGTGCCAGTTTTTCCAGCTTCCCCTAAACCCAAACTAGCATCCTGACCTGTGCCCCAACGAATTACTCCCTGTAGCATGGAAGTCATAGTTTCTGTGACGAGGGGAGAAACGACCTGGGGGACTCTGGGATTTTCTCGATCATAGGCATAAATGACCCGACAGCTATTAATATCGATCGCATCGGTGCAATCACTACTATCTAAAATACGTCTAATGCCGTGGGGATAGTGAGCTAAACCGCGATTAGCCATGACATTAAAAGCGCCAGTCATCTCTAGCAGGGTAACTTCACTTTGACCCAAAACCAAACCGGGAACCGGATTTAAATCGGAGCGAATGCCTAGCCGTCGTGCCATATCGACGACGGAATTTAAGCCGACCTCCTGGGCGACTCTTAGGGCGGTGACGTTTTCGGATAAAGCCATACCCCGATACATATCGACAGACCCACTACTGCGATCGCATCCTCTAAAAGTTTGTCCTTGCCAAGTGAGAGGTTCACAGGAATAGGTTCTACCGGGGGGTATACCCTTATCTAAGGCGGCGGCATAGGGAAACAGCTTAAAGGTAGATCCGGGCTGTCGTAGGGCTTGAGTCACGCGGTTAAATTGACTATCCCCATAACTGATTCCTCCGACCATAGCCATAACTGCGCCATTACTGGAGTCGAGAGTGACTATTCCCCCCTGAGAAAAGCCAGCACCAGCGCCGACGGTAGCTAGATGTTGTTGCAAAGACCTCTCAGCGACGGCTTGCATTTGAGGATCTAAAGAGGTTTCGACAATAAAGTTACCCTCTCGCGCCAATTGACTGCCGAGAAGTCTCTCTATTTCGGTAAATACATAATCATAAAAGTAGGGTGCAATGGTACTTTCGAGAATTTCCCGCGCCCTGGGGTTAATTTCAATACGCGATCGCCTCGCCCGATCGGCTTCTTCAGAGTTAATCATTCCCAGGGCTTCCATTCTCGCCAATACGCGATCGCGATACTGGACGGCTAACTCATAATTTTGAATAGGATTAAAACTATTGGGGGCGGGCAAAATACCTGCCAGTGTTGCAGCTTCGGACAGGGTTAAATTAGCGGCAGATTTGCCAAAATAGAACTGAGCGGCATTTTCAAAACCATAGAGGTCTAAGCCTAAATAGACTCGGTTTAAATAGGTAAGTAAGAGAGTATCTTTCCCATAAAAAGTCTCTAATTTAAGGGCGACGATCGCCTCTCTGGATTTCCGCCAGGCGGAATCTTCTGTGCCGACGTACTCCCTAAATAAAGTGCGGGCTAACTGCTGGGAAATCGTGCTGCCACCTTCTCTAATTGCACCGCCTTGTAAATTCGTGATAAAAGCCCTGAAAATTCCGATGGGGTCAATACCCATGTGCCAATAAAAGCGGCTATCTTCCGAAGCTATAACGGCCTTTGGTAGGTAAGAGGAAAAATCGGATAAAGCCTCTAATTCCAGTTGTAAATTATTGTTGGTTGTACCCCGCAGAGGCTGATGATCACGGGAATAAACGACTACCGGGCCATTGATAGAGCGAGGCAGAGGTCGCACGGTAAAATATTGCCACTGCCACAAAACGATTAAGGCGACCAAAGCACTAATACCACAGAAGGTATAAAGACCAGAGCACAGTAACCGCAGATATAGGGGTGGTGGATCTACATACTGAACCCGAACACCATTAGCGAGTTCCGGGGGGCCCAAAGTAATGACATCCCCATGACGCAGGGGAAAAACCTGAAGCCGCCGCCGTCCCTTATAGACTCCATTGGTTGAGCTTTCGTCTTGGAGCAAAAATTGTCGAGAGGGATGTTCTCCCAAAATGGTTTTATGTGGTGGCTGACGTAATAAACACAGATGCACCTGACTAACTACAGGATTGCGAACCACGATATCACTAGATCGCGAAGAACGACCAATCACATAGCGATCGCCTAATAGCGGATAAACATCAGCCTTATCCGCATCAGCATTTTGCACCCAAAGTTCAGGAACCCTACTATTAGGCCTTAGTACCAGCCGGGAGAAGTTAACTCTGGCGTGAATGGTCTGCACAACCTGGGTGATGGCACTTATAACTGTATTTGACTTCGGGTCCGGCTTTTTAGATGACATATTTGGCGACATTTCGCATATAGCCGTTATGTGAGACTCACTGGCCTTAGCTCGACTCGCAAGATTATAACACCTACTGTTAGTAGTGATTTACGGTTGGGGGAAATCAATGGATAATGCTATATAGGGTATCACGCTGGAGAGGTTTTCGCCCGACTGAGGCGATCGCCTGTTGAAGGTCTTTTACAGTCTGGCAGGTTCCCCCCGTAGCTCCTGCCATAGTGGTGATATGTTCTTCCATTAAGGTGCCGCCGATATCATTACAGCCCCATTTTAGGGCTTCTGTGGCACCGGATAAACCCAATTTTACCCAACTAGGTTGATGGTTCATAATCCAGTTACCGAGGAAAATCCGGGCTACAGCCATGAGTCTGAGGCTATCAGTTAAAATTGGTTGGTCTCGTCCTACCCGGCGGCGTAAGGACGGAGGTGCTTGTTCCCCGACAAAAGGCAGGGCGATAAATTCGGTAATGCGGGCGGGATAATTGCGGTCAATGGCTTTTTGTTGTAGCGATCGCAATTTTTGCAAGTGGGCGATCTGCTGTTGGTGGGTTTCAATGTGACCACATAAGATGGTGCTAGTGGTGGGAACTCCTAGACTGTGGGCGGTTTCTACAATTTCTAACCAGGTGGCTGTATTAATTTTTTCTGGACAGATGACCTGGCGAATGCGATCATCTAACACTTCGGCGGCTGTTCCTGGCATAGAACCGACTCCAGCATCCCGCAGTGAACCTATGACTACATCATAACTGAGGCGATCGCCACGGGCAATAAATTGCACTTCCTGGGGGGAAAAAGCATGAAGGTGTAAATTAGGAAACTCATTTTTGATGGTCTTCACCAACTGGAGATAATAGGGTAAAAACTGACCGTTAATCTGAGCCTTGGGATTTAATCCCCCCTGCATACAAATTTCGGTGGCTCCCCTTTCGACAGCATCTTTGGCTTTTTGGAGAATTTGCTCAAAACCCAACCAAAACGCCCCGGCTTCCCCTTCATCACGCCGAAAAGCGCAAAAATTGCAATGCTGTTCGCAAATGTTGGTAAAATTGAGATTGCGATTAATTACATAGGTTACAGTATCTCCACAATCACGCGATCGCCACTTATCTGCCACTTCTCGCAGGGGTTCGGTAACTTTCGGGTGATTGGCTTCTAGTAGGATTAATCCTTGCTCTGGGGATAAATCAGCCCCCTCTGAGGCACAATCCAAAATGGCATCAACGGTTTGAGTTAACATACAATCTAATCAATAGTCTCCCAAGTTAAATCGGTCAGCATATTTACTCAAGTTCCTTAATTAGTTGAATGACAGCAATGATATTAAAATCTGCTTTATCTATTGGAGTTCCCAGACGACCACTGCTCTGGTTTAGCCTCAAACTGCGGAATATACCGATTTTGATGCTTATGGGTGCGACTGTGTTGGTGTTCACGATCGCACCTATTCTAGCTCAGGAGGAACCATCTGCGGAACCATCCCCAACTTCGGAAATTGACAACCCATCTGTTGATCATAATCAATTACACAATCAGGGAGTTGAGCAATTCCATAAAGGCGAACATCGCGAAGCCATAGAAAGCCTAGAACAGGCATTGTCAATCCGCCGGAACCAAGGCGATCGCTTGGCTGTGGCCGAAACACTGAATGCTATTGGTGAAGTTTACAGCAATTTTAACGAAAGCGATCGCGCTTTACCAGCTATTTCTGAAGCCCTGGAAATTTACCGCCAACAAAACCCCCAGGGAGCCTCGGAAACGGCTCTAGTCGAAAGTGGTAAAGCCCGCAGTCTCAACCTTCTGGGTTTTCTTCACCGCCAACAGGGTGAATTTCCCCAAGCCCTAGAACACCACAAAGAAGCACTGAGACTAGCTCAAAGTGCAGGCGATCGTAGTGAAGTCGGGGAATCCTTACATAATATCGCGGCCGTCTATGCCAGTCAAGCTCAACCCACCCAAGCCCTCGACTATTATCAACAAGCCCGGGCTATTCGTCAAGAGGTTGGCAATTTACGGGATCTTTCCCGCACCCTCAACAATTTAGGGGCACTTTATTTTAGCATAGGAGAGGTAGAAAGAGCCCTAGAAATTTATCAACAAGCCCTGGCTTTCCGCCGACAAATAGGAGACCAAGCCGGGGTGGGACGGTTGTTAAGTAATATGGGTTATATCTACCGCGAAAATGGAGATGATTTCCAAGCCTTAGTACACTTTCAGCAAGCGGCTCAACTCTTAGAACGCATCAGAGATAACGCTGGGGCGGCTCGTATCTTGAATTTAATGGGGATTATCTACGAAAATTTAGACCAGTTTCCTCAAGCGATCGAAACCTATCAGCAGGCTGCTAATTTGGCTAAGGAAGCTAATGATTTTGGTCTAGCGGGGACGGCACTTACCCAGATAGGTCGCATTTATAACAGTCAGGAAATGTGGGAAAAAGCCTTAGAAATTTATCAGCAAGCCCTAGAAGTTTATCGAGAATCAGAACAGCAGCCAGAGATTAGTCAAATCCTTAATCAGTTAGGCTCAATTCATGAGCAATTGGGCAACTATTCCCAAGCCCTAGAAACTCTAAAAAGTGCTTTATCTATCATCGAAGAAGCTGGAGATCCAGAAGCTGCACAGGCGACTCTCAACACAATTCAATCCCTCGAAGAAAAATTAACGGAAAATGAAAATGAAATGGATAATTGACAATTGTAGGGGCGGGTTCCGCAGTCAGTTATAGGAATGAGGGACGGGCTGAATAAACCCGCCCCACCCCACCGGTTAATTAATTGTTAATTATTAATTGTAGGGGCGGGTTCCGCAGTCAGTCATAGGAATAACCGACCCGTTTAATAAACCCGCCCCACCCCACCGGTTAATTAATTGTTAATTATTAATTGTTAATTGTAGGGGCGGGTTCCACAGTTAGTTATAGGAATAACCGACCCGTTTAATAAACCCGCCCCACCCCACCGGTTAATTAATTGTTAATTATTAATTGTAGGGGCGGGTTCCACAGTTAGTTATAGGAATAACCGACCCGTTTAATAAACCCGCCCCACCCCACCGGTTAATTAATTGTTAATTATTAATTGTTAATTGTAGGGGCGGGTTCCGCAGTTAGTCATAGGAATAACCGACCCGTTTAATAAACCCGCCCCACCCCACCGGTTAATTAATTGTTAATTGTTAATTGTTAATTGTAGGGGCGGGTTCCGCAGTTAGTCATAGGAATAACCGACCCGTTTAATAAACCCGCCCCACCCCACCGGTTAATTAATTGTTAATTGTTAATTGTTAATTGTAGGGGCGGGTTCCACAGTCAGTTATAGGAATGAGCGACCCGTTTAATAAACCCGCCCCACCCCACCGGTTAATTAATTATTAATTGACAATTATAGGGGCGGGTTCCGCAGTTAGCCATAGGAATGAGCGACGGGCTGAATAAACCCGCCCCACCCCACCGGTTAATTAATTATTAATTGACAATTGTAGGGGCGGGTTCCACAGTTAGTCATAGGAATGAGGGACGGGCTGAATAAACCCGCCCCACCCCACCCGGTTAATTAATTGTTAATTGTTAATTGTTAATTATGGTTGATGCGAATGTAGCAATAGGTTTGGGTAGTAATCTGGGGTTATGTTGTCAAACATTAGAAACAGCCCTAGAATTACTTGGCGGCTATGGGGGAATTAGGGTGAAAGAACGATCGCATTGGTATCGGACAACTCCCGTGGGACCCCCTCAGCCGGATTATATCAATGGTTGTGCTACCCTCGTGGTGAGTATCTCCCCCCAGTTGCTGTTGGAGACTCTGCTAGAAATTGAGAAGAAATTGGGGCGGGTGCGTGGGGAAAGATGGGGACCGAGAACCCTAGATCTTGATTTATTGCTGTTCGATGATTTAATCTTGAAGACACCTACCCTAGAAATACCCCACCCTAGGATGGGTGATCGGGCTTTTGTGTTAGTCCCCCTAGCGGAAATAGCCCCGGATTGGATAGATCCTGTCAGTAAAAAGACGATCGCCCAATTGCTGGAAACTATCGATCACTCAGGAGTCCAAAAACTAACTGTGGCTAACTAATGAAACCAGGTTCAGAACCCCCAGAAATCCTAGATCAACAACTGTTTTATCGAGGTCGGAAATTTAACTTTGATGTCCACCGCCTTCGCCTTCCTAATGGTGCGATCGGTCAGTGGGAATGTGTTAGACACCCCGGAGGCGCTTTAGTAATTCCCGTTACCCCAGAAGGTAAGTTGGTATTGGTCCGACAATATCGATTTGCGGTGGAAGGGCGGACTTTGGAATTTCCAGCCGGGACGGTAGAAGCTAACGAAGACCCCGCCGAAACCGTGAGGCGAGAAATTGAGGAGGAAACAGGCTACCGGGCTTCTAAGTGGCGTAAACTAGGGCAATTTATCCTCGCGCCGGGTTATTCTGATGAAATTATTTACGCCTTTCTCGCCGAAGATCTCGAAAAACTGGAAACTCCCCCCCACAAGATGAAGATGAGGATATAGACACCGTTTTGATGACTCCCCAAGAGTTGGAAGAGGCGATTTTACAGGGGGAACCTGTCGATGCTAAATCTATTGCTAGTTTTATGTTAGCTAAACCGTTTCTATAACTCTGTAGTGTTTATGTCGGATTTAATCTTATTTTGGCATCGTCGAGATCTGCGGATTTCTGATAACTGGGGACTGGCGGCGGCGCGTCGGGTCACTTCTCAGGTGGTGGGGGTCTTCTGTCTCGACCCGGAGATTTTGAGCGGTGATGATATCGCCCCCGTCCGTGTGGCTTATATGCTGGGCTGTCTCCAATGTCTACAAGAAGACTACCAACGGGGGGGGAGTCAATTACTGATTATTCAGGATAACCCGGCTCAAGGTCTGCGAAAATTGGCCGTGGCTTTGGGGGCGATCGCTATTTATTGGAATCGAGACGTTGAACCCCTCCCCAGACAACGCGATCGCTCTGTAGAAGAGTCCCTGACAGAGGTGGGAATTAAAGTTGAGACTTTCTGGGATCAGGTTTTGCATTCCCCAGAAGCCATTTTTACCGGGTCTAAGGAACCCTATAAGGTTTATACTCCCTATTGGCGGAAATGGATTCAGCAACCCAAACCAGAACCCTGTCAGCGACTAAAATCTACCGGTCTGACAGAGGCTCAGGAAAAGGCGGCTCTGGAGGCGGGAGCGATCGCTTTACCGACGGCTAAGGATTTGGGATTTATCTGGTCGGAACCTTTTATCCTAGAACCCGGAGAAACGGCGGCGAGCGATCGCTTGGAAATCTTCTGCGATCGAGCCATTTATGAGTATGACGAAGGGCGGAATTTCCCCGCTATTGATGGCACTTCTGTGTTAAGTCCGGCTTTGAGATTTGGGGCGATCGGTATCCGTACCCTTTGGCAAAAAACCCAAGAAATTATGGCTTTAACTCGCAGTGACGAAGCCCGCCACCATATTCAAACTTGGCAGCAGGAACTCGCTTGGCGCGAGTTTTATCAACAGGCTTTATATCACTTCCCCGCCTTAGCCACCGGTGCTTTTCGTCAGCCCTTTGACCGTTTCCCTTGGTCAGATAATCAAGAACATTTCCAGGCTTGGTGTCAAGGACGCACCGGCTATCCTATTGTTGATGCCGCCATGCGTCAACTCAATGAAACTGGATGGATGCACAACCGTTGTCGCATGATTGTTGCCAGTTTTTTGACCAAGGATTTAATCATTAATTGGCAATGGGGAGAAAAGTATTTTATGCAAACCCTTATTGATGGCGATTTAGCCTCAAATAATGGTGGGTGGCAGTGGAGTTCCTCCAGTGGCATGGACCCTAAGCCTTTGCGGATTTTTAACCCCGCTTCCCAAACCCAAAAATATGACCCCGAAGCTGAATATATCCGCCAGTGGTTGCCAGAATTGCGGAATTTGGACACCGCCCACCTGGTGACTGGCAAAATTTCATCAGGCGATCGACAAGCCTGTGGCTACCCACAGCCCATTGTAGA
Source organism: Arthrospira sp. PCC 9108 (assembly GCA_016745315.1). Classification (GTDB taxonomy): domain Bacteria; phylum Cyanobacteriota; class Cyanobacteriia; order Cyanobacteriales; family Microcoleaceae; genus Limnospira; species Limnospira platensis. The sequence goes on along the minus strand of CP066886.1, from coordinate 4,663,258 downwards.
CCACAATCGACAACAAAAATTGTTCAAGTCCATTTATTCCCAATTAAAGGCTTGACAAATTCCCCAAACTATGGCAGGATGTTAAATTGTGCAAAACAAATAAACCTACTCATGCGGAACTGGCGGAATTGGTAGACGCGCTAGATTCAGGTTCTAGTGTTCGCAAGGACTTCCGGGTTCAAGTCCCGGGTTCCGCATTGGCAGAGAAACCCGGTTGGGCTGGGGAAGTTGGGTTACGCTGCGCTTCACCCAACCTACTAAAAGGGCAAATGGCTAACAGGGTAAAGGGCAAAAGGGCAAGAGGGCTAAGGGCTAAGAGTCGGGGGGCACAGGCTACCCGAAAACCGAAGTTGCGGTCGAGGTCGTCCGGGCCGCTCCTGCCGCGGATGGCACAACGGCAGTTCTCAGGATTGTAGTCCCACGAACCGCCGCGCAGCACTCTATTGTTTGTGTTGCTCAAAAAGTTGACTAAATATTCAATATAGTTTTGATAACGATTATCGTTACCAGCATCCCACACACCACCATCAGAAGGCGCACCCTTGTAGCTGTCGTGCCAGGGGTCAGCGCACCACTCCCAAACATTCCCGTGGATATCATACAAGCCAAAGGCGTTGGCTTGTTGAAACTGACCGACGGGGGTAGTTTTTTGGCGGTAGGCTCCCTTGGGTCCTGAGCCATAGGTGTAGCTGCCATTATAGTTGGCGAGGTCGGTGGTCAGGGTATCACCGACGTGAAAGGGGCTAGTAGTTCCGGCGCGGGCTGCATATTCCCACTCGGCTTCACTGGGTAATCGGTAGGGTTTGCCGATTCTTTTCGAGAGGCGGGCGCACCACTCAACTACATCATACCATGAAACTCTTTCAACGGGAAGATTTAATCCTTTAAATCTTGAGGGGTCTGGGCTCAGGTCCCGTTGGAGTTTGGGGAAACTAGCCACTTGTCGCCATTGTGCTTGGGTAACCGGATATTTCCCCATCAGGAAGGGTTTAATGGTGACTCGGTGTTGGGGTCTTTCATCATCATAACTTTGTACTTCACCACTCGGCGCACCCATAATAAAGGTTCCCCCCGGAATCATTACCATCTCCAGAGTCACACCATTTCCCAGGTCTTCGATAATACATTCAGCCTGACCGCGACGGCGGTTAATTTGTTGTCCATTGGAATTGACCGTAACGATATCAAATTCAAACTTCTGGGTTGGGGGTTTAGGCGGAGTTTTGATAACTACAGGTTGGGGAGTTGTATTGGTACTATTTTTACGACCAGAATATCCCTGTAAATCTGCCCACACTTCGGCTACAGATTGATAGCGTTTTTTAAAGACTGTCTCAGCCAAACGGTCTAAGATTTTGCCTAATTTATCACTCACCTGATTCCCATTTAAATGCTCACGCCACACCCATTGTAATTCTAAGGGGTCATATAAATTCGACGGACTCGCTTGGGTTAGCAGATATAAACAAGTCACCCCTAAACTATATAAATCACTCCCATATTGAGGTTTTCCCATCGCCTGTTCCGGGGCGCAATATTCCGCCGAACCGATAACCGTTCCGGTGACGCTCAGAGATGTGCTATGCACCTGTTTAGCCGCCCCAAAATCCACGAGGACTAACTTTTTATCACTGGCGCGTCTAATGATATTTTCCGGTTTAATATCCCGGTGAATCACTTTATTTTGGTGAACGAAATCCAAAACTGGCAATAAATCCTCTAGCAGCGAACTGATTTGATTGTCGGTAAAAGCGCCTTGATTATCTAGCTCCTGTTGTAGGGTTTCCCCTTCGATAAATTCCTGAACTAAATATTGACGGTTATCAGCGGTAAAATAAGCCAAAAGTTCCGGGATTTGGGAATGTTTGCCGAGGAGTTCTAAACGTTGGGCTTCTTGGTCGAATAATTGGGCGGCTTTTTGGAGGGTAGCGGTTCCTTGCGCCTGGGGAAGGAATTGCTTAATCACACAGGGAGGTTTAGAAGGTTTGAAGTCATCGACAGCCAGAAATGTGCGTCCGAACCCTCCTTGTCCGAGGATGCTTTTAGCATAGTAGCGTTCAACCAGTCGGAGTTTACTACCACATTTTTGGCAGAACTGACAACCTTCGGGGTTGCTGTGGAGGCAGTCTGGGTTCAGACACTGGCTCATAATCAGGATGGTTATTGATACCTGATTTTACATTACCATAAATGCCGAAAAGAAACCCGCTTTCTCCGGGAAATGGGGTTTCTCATGGGTGGGAAGTTGGGTTACGCTGCGCTTTACTCACGGCTGGGGAAGTTGGGTTACGCTGCGCTTCACACAACCTACATACTGGGAAGTTGGGTTACGCTGCGCTTCACACAACCTACTAAAAGGGCTAAGGGCTAACAGGGTAAAGGGCAAAAGGGCAAGAGGGCTAAGGGCTAAGAGTCGGGGGGGCACAGGCTACCCGAAAACCGCTGAGGTTGCCGAGGTAGCCCGGGACGCCCCTGACGCGGAGGGCACAACGGCAGTCCTCAGGATAGTAGTTCCACGAACCGCCGCGCAGCACTCTATTGTTTGTCACTCTATTGTTTGTGTTGCTCAAAAAGTTGACTAAATATTCAATATAGTTTTGATAACGATTATCGTTACCAGCATCCCACACCCCACCATCCGAAGGCGCACCCTTGTAGCTGTCGTGCCAGGGGTCAGCGCACCACTCCCAAACATTCCCGTGGATATCATACAAGCCAAAGGCGTTGGCTTGTTGAAACTGACCGACGGGGGTAGTTTTTTGGCGGTAGGCTCCCTTGGGTCCTGAGCCATAGGTGTAGCTGCCATTATAGTTGGCGAGGTAGGTGGTCAGGGTATCACCGACGTGAAAGGGGCTAGTAGTTCCGGCGCGGGCTGCATATTCCCACTCGGCTTCACTCGGTAATCGGTAGGGTTTGCCGATTCTTTTCGAGAGGCGGGCGCACCACTCAACTACATCATACCATGAAACTCTTTCAACGGGAAGATTTAATCCTTTAAATCTTGAGGGGTCTGGGCTCAGGTCCCGTTGGAGTTTGGGGAAACTAGCCACTTGTCGCCATTGTGCTTGGGTAACCGGATATTTCCCCATCAGGAAGGGTTTAATGGTGACTCGGTGTTGGGGTCTTTCATCATCAGAACTTTGTACTTCACCACTCGGCGCACCCATAATAAAGGTTCCCCCCGGAATCATTACCATCTCCAGAGTCACACCATTTCCCAGGTCTTCGATAATACATTCAGCCTGACCGCGACGGCGGTTAATTTGTTGTCCATTGGAATTGACCGTAACGATATCAAATTCAAACTTCTGGGTTGGGGGTTTAGGCGGAGTTTTGATAACTACAGGTTGGGGAGTTGTATTGGTACTATTTTTACGACCAGAATATCCCTGTAAATCTGCCCACACTTCGGCTACAGATTGATAGCGTTTTTTAAAGACTGTCTCAGCCAAACGGTCTAAGATTTTGCCTAATTTATCACTCACCTGATTCCCATTTAAATGCTCACGCCACACCCATTCTGCTTCTAAGGGGTCATATAAATCAGACGGACTCGCTTGGGTTAGCAGATATAAACAAGTCACCCCTAAACTATATAAATCACTCCCATATTGAGGTTTTCCCATCGCCTGTTCCGGGGCGCAATATTCCGCCGAACCGATAACCGTTCCGGTGACGCTCTGAGATGTGCTATGCACCTGTTTAGCCGCCCCAAAATCCACTAGGACTAACTTTTTATCACTGGCGCGTCTAATGATATTTTCCGGTTTAATATCCCGGTGAATTACTTTATTTTGGTGAACGAAATCCAAAACTGGCAATAAATCCTTGAGCAGGGCAATGATTTGATTTTCGGTAAAAGCGCCTTGATTATCTAGCTCCTGTTGTAGGGTTTCCCCTTCGATAAATTCCTGAACTAAATATTGACGGTTATCAGCGGTAAAATAAGCCAAAAGTTCCGGGATTTGGGAATGTTTGCCGAGGAGTTCTAAACGTTGGGCTTCTTGGTCGAATAATTGGGCGGCTTTTTGGAGGGTAGCGGTTCCTTGCGCCTGGGGAAGGAATTGCTTAATCACACAGGGAGGTTTAGAAGGTTTGAAGTCATCGACAGCCAGAAATGTGCGTCCGAACCCTCCTTGTCCGAGGATGCTTTTAGCATAGTAGCGTTCAACCAGTCGGAGTTTACTACCACATTTTTGGCAGAACTGACAACCTTCGGGGTTGCTGTGGAGGCAGTCTGGGTTCAGACACTGGCTCATAATCAGGATGGTTATTGATACCTGATTTTACATTACCATAAATGCCGAAAAGAAACCCGCTTTCTCCGGGAAATGGGGTTTCTCATGGGTGGGAAGTTGGGTTACGCTGCGCTTTACTCACGGCTGGGGAAGTTGGGTTACGCTGCGCTTCACCCAACCTACATACTACATACATACTGGGAAGTTGGGTTACGCTGCGCTTCACCCAACCTACTAAAAGGGCTAAGGGCTAAGAGTCGGGGGGGCACAGGCTACCCGAAAACCGTCGAAGCTGAAGAGGTTGCCCGGGACGACCCAGCTGCGGCCGGCACAACGGCAGTCTACAGGATAGTAGCCCCACGAACCGCCGCGCAGCACTCTATTGTTTGTCACTCTATTGTTTGTGTTGCTCAAAAAGTTGACTAAATATTCAATATAGTTTTGATAACGATTATCGTTACCAGCATCCCACACACCACCATCAGAAGGCGCACCCTTGTAGCTGTCGTGCCAGGGGTCAGCGCACCACTCCCAAACATTCCCGTGGATATCATACAAGCCAAAGGCGTTGGCTTGTTGAAACTGACCGACGGGGGTAGTTTTTTGGCGGTAGGCTCCCTTGGGTCCTGAGCCATAGGTGTAGCTGCCATTATAGTTGGCGAGGTAGGTGGTCAGGGTATCACCGACGTGAAAGGGGCTAGTAGTTCCGGCGCGGGCTGCATATTCCCACTCGGCTTCACTCGGTAATCGGTAGGGTTTGCCGATTCTTTTCGAGAGGCGGGCACACCACTCAACTACATCATACCATGAAACTCTTTCAACGGGAAGATTTAATCCTTTAAATCTTGAGGGGTCTGGGCTCAGGTCCCGTTGGAGTTTGGGGAAACTAGCCACTTGTCGCCATTGTGCTTGGGTAACCGGATATTTCCCCATCAGGAAGGGTTTAATCGTGACTCGGTGTTGGGGTCTTTCATCATCAGAACTTTGTACTTCACCACTCGGCGCACCCATAATAAAGGTTCCCCCCGGAATCATTACCATCTCCAGAGTCACACCATTTCCCAGGTCTTCGATAATACATTCAGCCTGACCGCGACGGCGGTTAATTTGTTGTCCATTGGAATTGACCGTAACGATATCAAATTCAAACTTCTGGGTTGGGGGTTTAGGCGGAGTTTTGATAACTACAGGTTGGGGAGTTGTATTGGTACTATTTTTACGACCAGAATATCCCTGTAAATCTGCCCACACTTCGGCTACAGATTGATAGCGTTTTTTAAAGACTGTCTCAGCCAAACGGTCTAAGATTTTGCCTAATTTATCACTCACCTGATTCCCATTTAAATGCTCACGCCACACCCATTGTGCTTCTAATGGGTCATATAAATTCGACGGACTCGCTTGGGTTAGCAGATATAAACAAGTCACCCCTAAACTATATAAATCACTCCCATATTGAGGTTTTCCCATCGCCTGTTCCGGGGCGCAATATTCCGCCGAACCGATAACCGTTCCGGTGACGCTCAGAGATGTGCTATGCACCTGTTTAGCCGCCCCAAAATCCACTAGGACTAACTTTTTATCACTGGCGCGTCTAATGATATTTTCCGGTTTAATATCCCGGTGAATTACTTTATTTTGGTGAACGAAATCCAAAACTGGCAATAAATCCTTGAGCAGGGCAATGATTTGATTTTCGGTAAAAGCGCCTTGATTATCTAGCTCCTGTTGTAGGGTTTCCCCTTCGATAAATTCCTGAACTAAATATTGACGGTTATCAGCGGTAAAATAAGCCAAAAGTTCCGGGATTTGGGAATGTTTGCCGAGGAGTTCTAAACGTTGGGCTTCTTGGTCGAATAATTGGGCGGCTTTTTGGAGGGTAGCGGTTCCTTGCGCCTGGGGAAGGAATTGTTTAATCACACAGGGAGGTTTAGAAGGTTTGAAGTCATCGACAGCCAGAAATGTGCGTCCGAACCCTCCTTGTCCGAGGATGCTTTTAGCATAGTAGCGTTCAACCAGTCGGAGTTTACTACCACATTTTTGGCAGAACTGACAACCTTCGGGGTTGCTGTGGAGGCAGTCTGGGTTCAGACACTGGCTCATAATCAGGATGGTTATTGATACCTGATTTTACATTACCATAAATGCCGAAAAGAAACCCGCTTTCTCCGGGAAATGGGGTTTCTCATGGGTGGGAAGTTGGGTTACGCTGCGCTTTACTCACGGCTGGGGAAGTTGGGTTACGCTGCGCTTCACCCAACCTACATACTGGGAAGTTGGGTTACGCTGCGCTTCACACAACCTACTAAAAGGGCTAAGGGCTAACAGGGTAAAGGGCAAAAGGGCAAGAGGGCTAAGGGCTAAGAGTCGGGGGGGCACAGGCTACCCGAAAACCGTCGAAGCTGAAGAGGTTGCCCGGGACGACCCAGCTGCGGCCGGCACAACGGCAGTCTACAGGATAGTAGCCCCACGAACCGCCGCGCAGCACTCTATTGTTTGTCACTCTATTGTTTGTGTTGCTCAAAAAGTTGACTAAATATTCAATATAGTTTTGATAACGATTATCGTTACCAGCATCCCACACACCACCATCAGAAGGCGCACCCTTGTAGCTGTCGTGCCAGGGGTCAGCGCACCACTCCCAAACATTCCCGTGGATATCATACAAGCCAAAGGCGTTGGCTTGTTGAAACTGACCGACGGGGGTAGTTTTTTGGCGGTAGGCTCCCTTGGGTCCTGAGCCATAGGTGTAGCTGCCATTATAGTTGGCGAGGTAGGTGGTCAGGGTATCACCGACGTGAAAGGGGCTAGTAGTTCCGGCGCGGGCTGCATATTCCCACTCGGCTTCACTCGGTAATCGGTAGGGTTTGCCGATTCTTTTCGAGAGGCGGGCACACCACTCAACTACATCATACCATGAAACTCTTTCAACGGGAAGATTTAATCCTTTAAAACATGAGGGGTCTGGGCTCAGGTCCCGTTGGAGTTTGGGGAAACTAGCCACTTGTTGCCATTGTGCTTGGGTAACCGGATATTTCCCCATCAGGAAGGGTTTAATGGTGACTCGGTGTTGGGGTCTTTCATCATCAGAACTTTGTACTTCACCACTCGGCGCACCCATAATAAAGGTTCCCCCCGGAATCATTACCATCTCCAGAGTCACACCATTTCCCAGGTCTTCGATAATACATTCAGCCTGACCGCGACGGCAGTTAATTTGTTGTCCCTTTGAATTGACCGTAACGATATCAAATTCAAACTTCTGGGTTGGGGGTTTAGGCGGAGTTTTGATAACTACAGGTTGGGGAGTTGTATTGGTACTATTTTTACGACCAGAATATCCCTGTAAATCTGCCCACACTTCGGCTACAGATTGATAGCGTTTTTTAAAGACTGTCTCAGCCAAACGGTCTAAGATTTTGCCTAATTTATCACTCACCTGATTCCCATTTAAATGCTCACGCCACACCCATTGTAATTCTAAGGGGTCATATAAATTCGACGGACTCGCTTGGGTTAGCAGATATAAACAAGTCACCCCTAAACTATATAAATCACTCCCATATTGAGGTTTTCCCATCGCCTGTTCCGGGGCGCAATATTCCGCCGAACCGATAACCGTTCCGGTGACGCTCAGAGATGTGCTATGCACCTGTTTAGCCGCCCCAAAATCCACGAGGACTAACTTTTTATCACTGGCGCGTCTAATGATATTTTCCGGTTTAATATCCCGGTGAATTACTTTATTTTTGTGGACGAAATGCAAAACTCTCAATAAATCCTTGAGCAGGGCAATGATTTGATTTTCGGTAAAAGCGCCTTGATTATCTAGCTCCTGTTGTAGGGTTTCCCCTTCGATAAATTCCTGAACTAAATATTGACGGTTATCAGCGGTAAAATAAGCCAAAAGTTCCGGGATTTGGGAATGTTTGCCGAGGAGTTCTAAACGTTGGGCTTCTTGGTCGAATAATTGGGCGGCTTTTTGGAGGGTAGCGGTTCCTTGCGCCTGGGGAAGGAATTGTTTAATCACACAGGGAGGTTTAGAAGGTTTGAAGTCATCGACAGCCAGAAATGTGCGTCCGAACCCACCTTGTCCGAGGATGCTTTTAGCATAGTAGCGTTCAACCAGTCGGAGTTTACTACCACATTTTTGGCAGAACTGACAACCTTCGGGGTTGCTGTGGAGGCAGTCTGGGTTCAGACACTGGCTCATAATCAGGATGGTTATTGATACCTGATTTTACATTACCATAAATGCCGAAAAGAAACCCGCTTTCTCCGGGAAATGGGGTTTCTCATGGGTGGGAAGTTGGGTTACGCTGCGCTTTACTCACGGCTGGGGAAGTTGGGTTACGCTGCGCTTCACACAACCTACATACTGGGAAGTTGGGTTACGCTGCGCTTCACACAACCTACATACTACATACATACTGGGAAGTTGGGTTACGCTGCGCTTCACCCAACCTACTAAAAGGGCTAAGGGCTAAGAGTCGGGGGGGGCACAGGCTACCCGAAAACCGTAGTTGCTGCTGAGGTAGTCCGGGTCGAGCCTGAGGCGGTAGGCACAACGGCAGCTTCCAGGATTGTTGAACCACGAACCGCCGCGCAGCACCCTCTTGTTTGTGTTGCTCAAAAAGTTGACTAAATATTCAATATAGTTTTGATAACGATTATCGTTACCAGCATCCCACACACCACCATCAGAAGGCGCACCCTTGTAGCTGTCGTGCCAGGGGTCAGCGTACCACTCCCAAACATTCCCGTGGATATCAAACAAGCCAAAGGCGTTGGCTTGTTGAAACTGACCGACGGGGGTAGTTTTTTGGCGGTAGGCTCCCTTGGGTCCTGAGCCATAGGTGTAGCTGCCATTATAGTTGGCGAGGTAGGTGGTCAGGGTATCACCGACGTGAAAGGGGCTAGTAGTTCCGGCGCGGGCTGCATATTCCCACTCGGCTTCACTCGGTAATCGGTAGGGTTTGCCGATTCTTTTCGAGAGGCGGGCACACCACTCAACTACATCATACCATGAAACTCTTTCAACGGGAAGATTTAATCCTTTAAAACATGAGGGGTCTGGGCTCAGGTCCCGTTGGAGTTTGGGGAAACTAGCCACTTGTTGCCATTGTGCTTGGGTAACCGGATATTTCCCCATCAGGAAGGGTTTAATCGTGACTTGGTGTTGGGGTCTTTCATGATTATAACTTTTTGCTTCACCACTCGGCGCACCCATAATAAAGGTTCCCCCCGGAATCATTACCATCTCCAGAGTCACACCATTTCCCAGGTCTTCGATAATACATTCAGCCTGACCGCGACGGCAGTTAATTTGTTGTCCCTTTGAATTGACCGTAACGATATCAAATTCAAACTTCTGGGTTGGGGGTTTAGGCGGAGTTTTGATAACTACAGGTTGGGGAGTTGTATTGGTACTATTTTTACGACCATAATATCCCTGTAAATCTGCCCACACTTCGGCTACAGATTGATAGCGTTTTTTAAAGACTGTCTCAGCCAAACGGTCTAAGATTTTGCCTAATTTATCACTCACCTGATTCCCATTTAAATGCTCACGCCACACCCATTGTAATTCTAAGGGGTCATATAAATTCGACGGACTCGCTTGGGTTAGCAGATATAAACAAGTCACCCCTAAACTATATAAATCACTCCCATATTGAGGTTTTCCCATCGCCTGTTCCGGGGCGCAATATTCCGCCGAACCGATAACCGTTCCGGTGACGCTCAGAGATGTGCTATGCACCTGTTTAGCCGCCCCAAAATCCACGAGGACTAACTTTTTATCACTGGCGCGTCTAATGATATTTTCCGGTTTAATATCCCGGTGAATTACTTTATTTTTGTGGACGAAATGCAAAACTCTCAATAAATCCTTGAGCAGGGCAATGATTTGATTTTCGGTAAAAGCGCCTTGATTATCTAGCTCCTGTTGTAGGGTTTCCCCTTCGATAAATTCCTGAACTAAATATTGACGGTTATCAGCGGTAAAATAAGCCAAAAGTTCCGGGATTTGCGGATGTTTGCCGAGGAGTTCTAAACGTTGGGCTTCTTGGTCGAATAATTGGGCGGCTTTTTGGAGGGTAGCGGTTCCTTGCGCCTGGGGAAGGAATTGCTTAATCACACAGGGAGGTTTAGAAGGTTTGAAGTCATCGACAGCCAGAAATGTGCGTCCGAACCCTCCTTGTCCGAGGATGCTTTTAGCATAGTAGCGTTCAACCAGTCGGAGTTTACTACCACATTTTTGGCAGAACTGACAACCTTCGGGGTTGCTGTGGAGGCAGTCTGGGTTCAGACACTGGCTCATAATCAGGATGGTTATTGATACCTGATTTTACATTACCATAAATGCCGAAAAGAAACCCGCTTTCTCCGGGAAATGGGGTTTCTCATGGGTGGGAAGTTGGGTTACGCTGCGCTTTACTCACGGCTGGGGAAGTTGGGTTACGCTGCGCTTCACACAACCTACATACTGGGAAGTTGGGTTACGCTGCGCTTCACACAACCTACATACTGGGAAGTTGGGTTACGCTGCGCTTCACACAACCTACATACTACATACATACTGGGAAGTTGGGTTACGCTGCGCTTCACCCAACCTACACTGGGAAGTTGGGTTACGCTGCGCTTCACACAACCTACATACTACATACATACTGGGAAGTTGGGTTACGCTGCGCTTCACACAACCTACATACTACATACATACTGGGAAGTTGGGTTACGCTGCGCTTCACCCAACCTACACTGGGAAGTTGGGTTACGCTGCGCTTCACACCAACCTACACTGGGAAGTTGGGTTTCGCTGCGCTTCACTCACGGCTGGGGAAGTTGGGTTTCGCTGCGCTTCACACCAACCTACACTGGGAAGTTGGGTTTCGCTGCGCTTCACACCAACCTACACTGGGAAGTTGGGTTACGCTGCGCTTCACCCAACCTACATACTACATACATACAACATACATAATGCCCGGCTTCTTTGAGAAACCGGGCTTCTGAAATATTGCCAAAAATGGAGCGTATGGGAATCGAACCCATGTCCAAAACGACTATTTACGCCTTGCTCGTTCACAGACATAGCCCCTCTAATCCTCGGGGTGGGAACCGTCACTTATCCCTGACGGTAGGATTCCCTAGTAAAGTCTTTTTCAGTTAAGCCACCAGGGAACACTTAACTGAAGCATCCGTTGGGGTTTAACCCACAGTACCAATCGATTGCCCCGCTTCCTGCCCAGCCTGGTAGTCTATAATCCTAGTCTGGTGATAGCAGGGTTAGCTTCGCTGTAGAGAATGGCCGCAATCGCGTCAAGGTGTTGCTGGAGTTGAGCTGGTTTCTGAGAATCCATGAGTAGAGGGAGGGTGAGTGGTGCTTCGCTCATTATGTAGGGCTGTGGGTGAAGGTTGCACTAAGTACAATCACTCATTTCCTAACTGAGATGCACCCTGATAAACAAACTAAACCCGATTATTTGGGGATGGTCTAATTACTATTCAGGAGCATGATTTCATCTCAAATTAGGTTAACATTTTACGGCAATACGGTATAATAAGCGAGAAGAGTTGAGGATAAACCTATTGCCAGATACGTCAAACCCAAGGAAGCGGCCCAAATCCTTGGAGTCCATGAAAGAACACTCCGCAGATGGGACGAAAATGGCTCAATCGAGACCATTAGAACCCCCGCTGGGCAACGACGATACAACGTTGAGTCATATACTGCTGCCAAATCAGGCAGTGACAAACGCAAAGTCGTTATCTATGCCAGAGTTAGTAGCCGCGCCCAGCAGTCCGACCTCAACCGACAGGTGGCCGCACTGTCCAACCTCTACCCCGAAGCAGAAGTCGTCTCCGAAATCGGAGGCGGGCTCAACTTCAAGCGAAAGAAAATGCTGGCCTTACTGGGACAAGTCTTGTCAGGAGATGTCCGCATGGTTGTCGTTGCCCACCAAGACCGATTGGCCAGATTTGGATGGGACTTGTTTCGATGGCTCTGTGAGCAAAACAGGTGCTCACTCATGGTTCTCAACGAGACAAGTCTCAGTCCAGAACGAGAAATGGTTGAGGACATTCTCGCCATCCTCCACTGCTTCAGTTCCCGATTATACGGACTGCGTAAATATAAAACTCAGGTCAAAGAAGATCCGGATTTACCCCAGCCCAGAGCTAAATAAAGTCTGGCGTAAATGGCTGGCTGCTTGTCGGTATTGCTACAACCAAGCAATTGCATTATCCCGGAGTGCTAAACCACTAAGCAAGTTAAAGTTACGCTGCGGAAGTGATGCAGAGTGACTTACCTGCATGGGTCAAAGAAACACCCGGCCACATTCGGCAAAATGCCATCTTTGATGCCTATCAGGCTTTGACCGCCAGTCCTGATGCAAGGTTTAGAAGTTGTCGGGATAGTTCTCAAGCCATCAAGTTTAACAATGCTAATTTCTCTTCAGGGAGTTGGTATCCAAGACTAACGAAAGGATTAACTTTCATGGTTTCCTAAGCTATCCCTAAAACTTGTGTTCAAGGGACTCAATTAGTCTTGGCCAAGGGGCGGTGGTTTGCGGTGTTTCCTGAACCTGTGGCCATCACTCCGACTGACGCTACTGGAGTGATTGCATTAGCTCCGGGCGTCCGACTTTTATGACCGGGTTTGATGGTTCACGATTTCTGGAATTGGGCTCCGGAGATATAGGACGCATTACTCGGTTATGTCAACATTTGGATGATTTGATGAGCCGAATCGCCAAGGAACCCTGTCGTTCAAGGAGGCGACGGATGAGGCAAGCGGCTCAACGAATGAGAACTAAAATCCGCAATCTAGTTGATGAAGCCCACAAACAAATTGCTCACTACTTGACTCACAACTACAGCCTAATTTTTTTGCCCACCTTCGAGACTTCCGATATGGCCAGTCAGGTGAAGCGTCTAATCAGGTCTAAGACTGCCCGAGCCATGCTGACATGGGCGCATTATCGATTCAAACTAACCCTGAGACATCAAGCCGAGATAACTCGAACCACAGTTGTAGATGTGACCGAAGAATACACCAGCAAAACCTGTACTCACTGTGGTAATATGCATTCCCAGCTAGGTGGCTCAAAAGTGTTCCGATGTCCTGAGTGTGGGTTCACTCTACCCACGGACTGGAACGGTGCTTTTGGAATCTTTCTAAAAGCTTTGCGGGATACCGCCTCTGTTACCTTAACGGGTAATAGTGCTATCGTCGCATTGTCAGGCAATAGCCGGATAAATGTCGCGTAAATGTATCAGTCATCTCATCTGAGACCTTCAATAAGCTAGACCACACAATCTGGCAAATGTTGCGGGCATGGACAGCTTCAAAATGCGGAAAGGCAAACATCGAAAAACTGAGAAATTACTATAGACCGGGAACGGTCACACTCAGTAACGGGAAAGAAAGACATGAAACTTGGTTATTCAAAACCAAAGATGGACTTACACTATGGAAACATAATTGGACTCCGATTGTCAGACATACCCTAATACGCCCTGACGCAACACTTTATGACGGGAATTGGACTTACTGGGCAACCAGAAAAGGACAAGCAATCGACACGCCAGTAAAGGTAGCCAAACTACTTAAAAAGCAAAAAGGCAGGTGTACCTGGTGTGGGCAATACTTTACCCCATCAGATTTAACTGAGGTAGACCACATTGTACCTCGAAGCCACGGTGGAAAGGATGAATACAAGAATCTTCAGTTACTACACCGCCATTGTCACGATGATCAAACAGCTCTTGATGAAGAGAGGTTGCTGTACTCTTAACACAGAGGTGCGAAACGTTCAGGCACGCGCATAGGGTTGCAATACCCGAAATAACTGCCCGGTGGGACTTCCACCCCTTGGTGGAATATAGGGAGTCGCTTCCCTGACCATCCCATAACTGTTTATATCTCCCGACGCTTAGAGAAATCTAAGCAAGGCAGGGGACTCAAGGTCAAGACAGAACGCTTGAACGGTGGGAGTTGTGACCCACCTAGTATAGCATGAAGTTGAGAGTAACGGCAATAGCCACCCCCAATTTTGGGAATCATAACCCCAGGATTGAAGCGGGGAACGGAAGGCCTGAAGTAGAACCTACTACCATATGCGACCACTGCCAACCATCCATGACTAAGGAAATCTGAATGTTCCGACTTGAACCACCGTCATAAGAAGGTAGCGAAACAGGTTGACACGCTGCGCTCAAAAGAGCAAGGGGAAAAGTAGGGGTTTCTCTTTACTACCTACACAGACCTTTAAAATTACCCCGGTGGACAGGACAAGTCTAAAGATGGAATGCCCGTATAAACGGAACGTTTAAACCCCTTTTAGGCTCTCGGCAGGATGTACCTGCACAGTAGTGAAAAGTGTAAGCGTATACCTTTAAGGGGAAAGGATGTGGCTGAAAGCTAATGCCTAACTGTAATGGTTAGGATATGCCCACTAGCCACGGTGTGGATATAGAGACCGCGACAATTAAGAGTTTTATGACGAGTGCGAGTTTAAAGACTACGAGGTTGTATATAGCTCCTAAAGTTGAGGTTACAAAGCGGGGGGTCGTAGCCCTGTTCCTACTGACAAATAGGGTATCTACATCAGGAGCCGTGTGCTGGGAAACTTGCAAGCACGGTTTTCAATTGGAGTTGGGGAAGGTGACTTCTCTTTCGACCATAACACGGTCAAACTAGGAGCCGTATGAGGTGAAAGTCTCATGTACGGTTCTGCTGCTGAATGGGAGGAGATCAAGGCGACTTTATTTTCGACCCCTAATGGCTATAGCCAGATAAATGTCGGGTAAATGTATCAGAATATGCGATATTAATCCAAGGAGATCAAAACTTAACATCAAGGAGTTTCAACGTGATTGAACCATTACTTTCGGGGATCGTCTTAGGCTTAATCCTGGTGACATTAGCGGGACTATTCTTTGCAGCCTATCAGCAGTACAAACGCGGAAATCAACTGATTGACTAAGATTCCCACAAGGCAGGCCTTGTCTCTGGGCTGCCTTGTCTCTGAGGTTTCGAGGAGCGATCGCGATTTTTTGATGATAATTGCCGAGAGTCCAATCAGTCCAATCCAGCCACAAAAAGGGCGCGACTCAAGAGCCACGCCCGCCAGTCAAATGGTTAAGTTGATGTCCTAGTAGGTTTCAACGTGCCAACGGTGCTTTTTCTTGAGTTGCTTCTGATAATCAGACCAGTCAACATCAAACTTACCTGCTGCGGCCGACATTCCCTCATCAATGCCGCCTTCCATACCTTTGAGACCGCAAATATAAGTATGGGTGTTGGGTTTTTGGATCAATTCCCATAACTGATCAGCATTTTCCTTAATCCGATCCTGGATATACATTTTGCCACCTTCTGGGTTTTGTTGTTCCCGACTAATGGCTAATGTCAGGCGGAAGTTTTCAGGGAACTGTTGCTGTAATTCTTCAAGTTCCTGTTGATAGAGGATGTTGGGGCTGTAAGGAATGCCAAAGAACAGCCAAGCCAAGCCTTTGAACTTGTAATCTTCGTGCTGTTCCTTAAATATCCGCCACAGGAATGCCCGGAAAGGCGCAATTCCCGTACCCGTTGCCATCATAATGATAGTGGCATCCTCATCCTCTGGGAGCAGCATTTCTTTACCGACCGGGCCAGTAATAGCCACATCAGCCCCAGCTTCCAGGTTGCACAGATAAGTTGAGCAAACTCCATAGACGGTTTCCCCGGTTTCTGGGTGTTTATATTCCAACTGACGAACACATAGGGAAACTGTTTTATCATCTACATGGTCGCCATGACGGGTAGAGGCGATCGAATACAGCCTGAGTTTATGGGGTTTGCCATTGTTGTCAGTTCCTGGCGGAATAATACCAATACTCTGACCTTCGAGATAGCGCAAGTCGCCGCCACTGATATCAAAAATCAAATGGCGAACAGTCCCGGTTCCACCTTCCCTAACTAACTCTTCGTTAGACAGGCATTTGCCGATATATGGATTTTTGGGCTTGTAAATGTTAACAGGAATATCTGTTTTGGCTTTCGCTTGAGTCATAGTAGGGGTTTGGGTTCCAGATGATTGGCTCTGTTGTCCATTTTCTGGTGCCGCTTGAGTCCGAACCGGAGGGGTTTCGCCAGCAGGGTAGATATTGACAATCTTGGCCCCCATTTTAGATAGGCGACGCATCTCCTGGTTCATGCGTTCGTAGGGAACGGTGAGGTAGACTGTGCCACTGCGACGAATGGGATAGTTAAAGTTGTCAGTGTTCTGTCCCTGACGCATCCCTTCGACTTCAAAGACAAAGATACGGCCCGCCGCTCCTGTCCTCATAGCAACACCAGTTCCAGTTGGACTGTACATTCGTTATTTCTCCCTTAACAATACTGAGCTGTTCACCCAAAAACTGTGACAGATTGATCAGTTTCGGCGATTTTTAAAGCAAAATTGCTAAATTGTTCAGACCAATTACTCCCACACTCCTAGCCAGAGGTGGAGTTTATATTCCCGAACCTGTCACACTCCTAGCCATTTTATCAAAAAATGGGGTACAAAGCCCCATTCTTTAAGGTAGCCGAGGATGGCTTTTTGTCAGCAATTCTCATTTTGACCCGCATCCTGTCCAAGATGCCCGATGATGCCCAATCTTGAACGAAAGAATGGGGCTTTCAAGAATCGCTCTTGAGATGATTCTCAATAAGCTGGGGCAAAATTTCCATAATGAGAATTGCTGGCTTTTTGTGAAAGTTATTGCATATTTTTCGCTTGTATGGTAGAGTTGCGGTTTTATAAATTTGTGGTCCTCCGGAAACAGAATTGGCGGTTGATTTTCACGGGTGATCTTCGGGTTCATCGAGATGTTCGGATACATCCCGATAAAGGTTGAAAATATGATGGTCTTTGAGACCATAGACTACATTGCGTCCCCTTTTCTGATAACTGACAAAGCGCATGGTCCTCAGAATTCTCAGTTGGTGGGATACGGCGGATTCGGTCATGTCAACGGCGGCGGCTAGGTCTCGCACACGCATTTCTTTCAGGGCTAGTGCTGACAAGATACGCCAGCGGTTGGGGTCTCCTAGGGTACTAAAAAATTCTGCCATCCGTTGGGCCTTTTCCCTGCTCAAAATTTGCTCTGGGGCGAGGGGCTGGTGGTCGTGGTGATGGGGATTGCTATCAAGGGTGTCAGACATATTGTGATGTGGGGGTTTGACTGTGGGGGATTAATCTCAATTCTAAAGAAATTATTAAACTTCCAGATACATATATCTGAAAGTATGTTCAAATGTTATAGTAGTTACTATGAAAGCTTGTTCAAGCATAAGTCTATTATATCTTGAGGAGAAGTTCTGATGACCACGGTAACTCAAATGAAATGCGCCTGCGAGTCCTGTCTGTGTATTGTGGATACGACAAAAGCGATCGCCAAAAATGGCCAATATTACTGTAGCGAAGCCTGTGCTAATGGCCATCCTAATGGGGATGGTTGCGGTCATAAGGGTTGCAATTGTCACCACTGATTAATTAATTTGGGGGGTAGCAGCAGAGTTGATCGATGGTGATAGATAATCTGCTGCTATTTTTTGGGGAATTTAGCCGATCGCTTTGCTGACTCTGGTTGGGTTACACTTGGTTTCACCCAACCTACAAAGTCTCTGGTTGGGTTACACTTGGTTTCACCCAACCTACCAAGTCTCTACCAAGTCTTTAGTTGGGTTACACTTGGTTTCACCCAACCTACAAAGTCTCTGGTTGGGTTACACTTGGTTTCACCCAACCTACAAAGTCTCTGGTTGGGTTACACTTGGTTTCACCCAACCTACAAAGTCTCTGGTTGGGTTACACTTGGTTTCACCCAACCTACCAAGTCTCTACCAAGTCTTTAGTTGGGTTACACTTGGTTTCACCCAACCTACAAAGTCGGAGTGATCATGAAGTTGAGGAAGAGTTTTGGGGAAGTTTTAGGGGTATTTCAATAACAAACTCGCTTCCCACAGACTCTTGGGAAACACAACGCAGGGTTCCTCCGTGTTTTTCGACGATAATTTGATAGCTGGTGGATAGTCCTAAACCTGTTCCTGAACCCACGGGTTTGGTGGTGTAGAAAGGGTCAAAGACTTTGGAGATGATTTCCGGACTGATACCAATACCGTTATCAGCAATGCGAATTTGGACGGTTTTTTGCTCGGTTAGCATGATGCTGATCCAAATCATACCTGGCTCGTTGATAATTTGTTCCAGGGTCTGTTTTTTGTAGCGATCGCAAATAGCATCAATAGCATTATTGATTAGGTTGAGAAACACCTGATTAAGCTGTCCAGCACAACATTCAATCTGGGGAATATCTCCATATTGTTTATGGACTTGAATCGCGGGATGTAATGGTTTTTCTTTCAGACGATTATCAAGAATCATCAAGGTACTGTCGAGGTTTTCATGTAGGTTAATATATTTAACTTACGATTCATCCAGCCTCGCAAAAGTTCGCAGGGATTTAATAATATCTCGAATCCGATCTGCTCCCAAAGTCATTGATTTAAATAGACGCGGCCAATCTTCTATTAAAAATTGAAAATCAATAGTTTCTATTTCTTCGGTGATTTCCGGGTGTGCTTGGGGGCAATGCTTTTGATATAGTTCAATTAGTCCTAATAAATCTCTGGTATATTCTTTAGCATGGGTAATATTGCCGTAAATAAAGCTGACTGGGTTGTTGATTTCATGAGCCAAACCTGCTACCATTTGCCCTAGGCTAGACATTTTTTCGGATTGCACTAATTGAACTTGTGCTTGTTGAAGTTGGTTTAATGTAGCTTCTAGGGTTTCAGTTTGCGCTTGTGCTACTCTGGCGGCTTCCTGGGTGGCGGCGTAGAGTTCTGCTTGGTTCAGAGCAATGACTAATTGATTAGCGATCGCCTCTAATAGCGCCACTTCTGAATGAGTCCAATTATGGATATCCTGACAATGTGCTAGGACTAAAGCTCCTTTAGTGTCTTGTTGTATCTGAATGGGTAAAATCAAAACAGAACGGCATTCTAACACCAAAAAGAAATTGCGAATAGTGGGAGTCGGACAGGTGGCAATATCATCAATTCGCATCATTTCTCCAGATAGGATATATTGGCTAACTGGACGCAAAGCATCGCCGGGGTAAAGTTCAGAAATACTCGTGAGAGAGTCAATTTTGGCTTCTTTGCGAACTTCCCATTCTGGGGTATCTAAGTCGCTTCTATACCAGACAAAATAGGTGCGGTCTATATCCAATACACGGCGAATTTCCGCCACTGCTGTTGCCAAAATAGTATCTGTATCTAGGGAGTTGCGAATCAAACTCGACAGACAATTTTCTAGTGCTTCTCTTTCAGCTAGTTCTCGCAGTTGTGCTTCCGAAAGCCTTAAATTTTCCTCGGTTTCTTTCAGGTTGCTAATATCAAAAGCTGTGCCAATAATTCGGGTAACTCTTCCCGAATCATCTATAATAGGATTAAGAGTCGTGAGGGAGAAAATTTGATTTTGCCCAAAATTAAAATATTCCTCATACTGTAATGATGACTTTTTCAGCCAACAAGTTTCATAGTGACAGCGGATAGCTTTAGCATATTCATCTAAAAACATATCTTCGGGTTTTTTACCGATAATATCCCTAGATTTGATGCCAGTAATTTTTTCGGAGGCGGGGTTCCATCCCACCAACTGAAAGTCTCCATCTTGGGTAACATCAACGACAAAAATTGCTTGTTCAATTCCATCATAAATACTAGAGAGGAACTGCTCACGATCGCGCAAAATTTGCTCAGACTGTTTGCGATCGGTAATATCCATAGTAATTTCAAATAAGCGGAGTACCTGTCCGACTTGGTTACGAACTACCTCCCCGCGACCTTGAATATAACGAATTTCGCCATTAGGTCTAACAATGCGGTGGTCAATTTCGTAAGATTTCCCAGTAGCTAAAGCTCTCTCAACTTGGTTTAACCAATTATCGCGATCGTCAGGATGAATGAGTTTTCGTAATTCCTCAAAGGTTAAAAAATCTTGCTCCTTGACCCAACCTAAAATCTGCAAAAGTTCATCAGAACAAGTAATTTTTTGAGTAACAACATCATATTCCCAATTACCTACATGAGCAATCCGCTGGGCCATTTCCAGGTTTTCAGCTACTCGCAAGGCTTCAGTTTCTTTCTGTTTACGTTGAGTAATATCTCGGTTACTAACCCGTTTTCCCTGATACTGTCCGGCTGCGTCATAGATAGGCTGATAGTTATGACCAATCCAACGCACTTGTTGATCACGGGTGATAATACGAAAATCTATTTCCTGGTTGTTACTCTCACAGAGATTTTGATATAAATGGGGAACTATGCGATCGCGATCTTCAGGATGAATAATTTTTGCCAATAGGCTAGGGTCTTGCATAAACTCCTTGACCGAGTAGCCAGTTATGCGTTCACAGGAGGGAGAAATATATACAATTTCCTGTTGAGGATTAATCCAATATTCCCAATCATAGGTAAAATCGATAATCCTTCGTAACTTATCTTCAACAGCCTTGAAATTATCAGCGATCGCCTTTGGTTCTGTAATATCTCGACCCACTCCATAAATAGCTCCCGACTCAAACACCGGCACAAAAGTCCAAGACCACCATTTATAGGACCCATCTTTAGATAAAAGTCTATTTTCAAACTGACGATTTTTGCCATAATGGATAGCATTAAATTCATAAAAAGTTATGGTTTGGTCTGACTGATATACCAAACTCATAAAAGAACTATTTATCAGTTCATTAAAATCATAACCCAAGCTAATTGTCCAGGCGGAATTGAGAAATTTAAAGTTACCGTCCAGATTCAGAATTACTACCAGATCAACAGTATGGTTAAATAGGCGATCGATTTGATTTCTATGATGCCACCATTCAGCTAAACGTTTTTGCAGAGAAGCCAGTAACCTGTACTGTCTAAAATTCCAAAGATGAGTAAATTTCGAGGTAATAATAGCTGGCAATTTGGTAGGTTTATTTAAACCGTGATAGTCCCCAGGCATTTCCGTATCAAAAATAAAGCCATTCAAGACCAGATCGTGATTAGGTTGTCTCTCCGGTTTAGCACTGGAATATAGCCATTTAACTTCACCATTTGGTGTAGTATATTGCCACTGCCTAGACCAAGATTTTAAATGGGCTGCACAATCATAAATAGATTTATAAAAATTTTGGCGATCGCCCTTTTTTTTTAAGCCAAAAATATGGTCAGAATCGATGGTAAAATCATCTAATTCTACCCCATAAACATCTAGGAAATTGCCAATAATATAAGTATATTTTTCGCTGCCATCAGCCGCCAATATATATTGATAAAAAACCCCAGACATCCCGGCCATTAATTCTTGAAGTTGTTGGCATTCATTAATGGTGTTTAGATGTTTACCTGTCAACTCAGATTGTACAGATGGTTCTGGGGTCATTTTCACTGCACCTCTCTACTCAATCAGACTAAGGCTTTAAGGGCGCGTTTAACATCTGATGCAACCCTTGAATAGGTAAGAGGTAACAATCATCAGTTGTAACCCTCTCACCTATTTTCCGCTTTTCCGCGCACTTTGCTATCTCAGATCATAAGCCATATTCTTATCAAACAATAATAAGTTTTTAAACAGTAAGCCGCCAGGGGTGTCCCCTGGGCAAAATACTTGAACAGGGAGAGGAGCTGTCGAACCCACCCCCTAGCTCAGATCATGTCAATTAACGTCGCCGTCTTCCAGAGGAACCGGAACGGCTGGGGCTTCTACTACCACTACCAAAACTAGGTGTACGTTGTCTTTGAGGACGAGCCTGCTGAGACTGACGCAGATTGCTAGTTCCCGCGCCAGAACCCGTTGAGCGATTAACATTGGGGTTAGTTTGGCCAGTAGTAGAACCAGGGGAAGAACTGCGAGCCGTTCCAGTGGTGCGGAAAGTTTGCCGATTTCTAACAGCGGCGGGAGGTTCATTGTACCTCGTGCGATATTGACTCACCGCCTGGTTATAGCTGTTACCAGAACCGCCATAGCCAACTAATGAACTACCCGATTGATAGGCGGGAGGAACATAGTAGCGGGGGGAAAATAGGCTAGTGGCGATCGCACTACCCACAAACGAAGCCACAAAAGGAGTCCAGAAATTAGACTCTCGGCGCACCACCACAGTTTGAGTCTGACCAGTTTGAGGATCAGTGCGCGTTTCAGTCACATTGTGGACATATTCAATCTGGAAATCTTCCGTCAGGTAAAAAACTGGCTGATTATTTTCGATCAACAGATGACTTTTTTCACCAGCCTTAATTTGTTCATCCGTCAAACGCGCCATTTGCAACTCAGAGGTCTGAAATACTGGCGGTCTGGCGTTGAGCAGCATTAAGCGATACTCTCCAGTACCATCATCATATTGCGCTTGTTGAACGGGATATTTGCCATCAGCCAGTCGGTTAGCCGCTGATGCTGAACTGCGGACCGTTTGTTGAGTGGTCGTCTGCGAGGAAGACCCACAAGCCACGGTTGTCCAACAGAGTGCAAATACCATTAAAACCGTGATTACTTTTTTGGGTAACATAATTTTAGCTAAAGTTAACTTAGGAAATTTCTCTGCACCCTTTATAGGGGTACGAGTTCGGGAAAGTTTTGTAAAAGCTGGTCTTCCGTGAGTACATCACCCAACCGCGCCGGGGAAAAATGAATTTGGATCGCGCGTAAACTCCCTTGGTAGTGGAGGTTGATGATGCTTTTTAGTCCAGCTTCCATGGCTTCAAAATTGGCTAGGTCAGTTTCGAGGTCAGGAACTTCCCCCTCACAACCTATTGTAACTATTACAACCAAGTTATAGGTGATAGGTAGGGACAGCGGTTCATCTGGAGCGATTTCTTCTTGGTTCAAGTCCGGTTGACTGAGATACCTTTGAGCAGAGTCCGTGAATAACTCATTCACATAGTCCCCGGCTTCTTCTTCATCCCAGATCACATCTCCTTCATTACCAGCGGACTGCCAATAACTATTGTACTGGAGAAGGCTTTGACAGACTTCGACAAGTCCCGACCCCATGATTTCCAGATCTCCATCATGGTCTATCGCTTCGCGGGTGACTTGGTTAAGAACACCTAGTAATGGCGCAACCTCAGCGCCGCCTAGGTGTAGGAATAGCCGACAGACTACAAAGCGGGTCTTACCCATCATTTTGTTAAAGCGATCGCCTAAGCTGGCCATAATTGACTCCTCATTGGATTACTGCAAACAGATCAGTTATGTTTTTAGGATATCGCGATCCTTTGTCTATCCTGGAACCTCTTGGGACTAAAATTTATGAGTCATTCTTCCCCCTTTGAGTCATCTTCTG
The DNA here is from genome assembly GCA_016745315.1 of Arthrospira sp. PCC 9108. Classification (GTDB taxonomy): domain Bacteria; phylum Cyanobacteriota; class Cyanobacteriia; order Cyanobacteriales; family Microcoleaceae; genus Limnospira; species Limnospira platensis. Next base: position 4,639,655 of record CP066886.1, on the reverse strand, counting down.
CTAGTCCTACTATTCCCAAAATGAACTTTTCCACCAAATTAGCTTTTGGGGTGGGAGACCTGGGAACAGCCATGACTGCTAATATTTTCGCTTTTTTCCTGTTGTTTTTTCTAACCACTGTCGCCGGACTACCAGCCGGACTGGCGGCGAGTGTACCCATGGTCGGTAAAATTTGGGATGCCGTTAATGACCCAATTATCGGGGTTTTAAGCGATCGCACTAAGCATCCCTGGGGGCGGCGCTATCCCTGGATGATTTTTGCCGCAGTTCCCTTTGGCATATTTTTCTTTTTAATGTGGATCGTACCTAGTACCAATACCCAGACTCTATTTTGGTATTATGTAATTATTGCGATCGCCTTTCATACCGCTTACACAGCCGTTAATCTTCCCTATGCTACCCTCACCCCTGAATTAACTCGCGACTACAACGAACGTACTACCCTCAATGGGTTTCGCTTCTCTTTTTCCATTGGTGGTAGCATCTTGTCCCTAGTTCTAGCTTTTATTATTTTTGCTGCTATTGAAGACCTAGCTACCAGATATATGATTTTGGGTTTGGTCTGTAGTATTATGGCAGTCCCACCCATTTTTTTATGTGTTTGGGGAACTCGCGATCGTGTCGCCCAGGTACAAGCCGCCACCGGAGAAGTTGATGCACCCACATCTTTACCCCTCTCCGAACAGGTGAAAATTGCTTTTAGTACCCGTCCTTTTTTGTTTGTAATTGGGATTTATTTATGTTCTTGGTTGGCGGTACAACTGACTGCAGCAATTCTCCAATATTTTGTCGTGTATTGTATGGAACTTCCCGAAGTGGCTTTTACTCAAGTAGCGATCGTCGTCCAGGGCACAGCTTTATTGACCTTATTTATGTGGAGTAAAATCAGCGAAAAATACGGCAGAAGGATTGTATATATCAGCGGCATGGGATTTTGGATAATTGCTCAATTATCTTTATTCTTTCTACAGCCAGGACAGTTATTTTTGATGTATTTTCTCTGTTTTATTGCCGGTTTAGGAGTATCTACCGCTTATCTGATTCCCTGGTCTATGATTACCGATGTTATTGATTATGATGAACTCAAAACCGGACAGCGACGGGAGGGAATTTTCTATTCTTTTATGGTTCTCCTACAAAAAATTGGTTTGGCTTTAGGGATTTTTATGGTAGGTCAAACTTTAGATTGGGCAGGTTTTATTGAATCCGTAGCCGGTCAACCTACACCAACTCAACCGGAATCCGTATTATTGGCAATTAGATTGGCGATCGGACCTCTGCCTATGATATTATCTATCGTGGGAATTATCCTTACCTACTTTTATCCAATTACCCGAGAATATCATCAGGAAATCCTCCTTAAATTATATCAGTCTAATGTTGATGAATAATTAATAATTGTAGGGGCGGGTTCTGCTGCTTCCTCGCCTCCCAACCAGAAGATGAAAAAACCCGCCCTCTCTCTAGGGTTCTGCTGCTTCCTCGTCTCCCAACCAGAAGATGAAAAAACCCGCCCTCTCTCTAGGGTTCTGCTGCTTCCTCGTCTCCCAACCAGAAGATGAAAAAACCCGCCCTCATAGGTTCTGCTGCTTCCTCGTCTCCCAACCAGAAGATGAAAAAACCCGCCCTCATAGGTTCTGCTGCTTCCTCGTCTCCCAACCAGAAGATGAAAAAACCCGCCCTCATAGGTTCTGCTGCTTCCTCGTCTCCCAACCAGAAGATGAAAAAACCCGCCCTCATAGGTTCTGCTGCTTCCTCGTCTCCCAACCAGAAGATGAAAAAACCCGCCCTCAGGGGAGAGGGGGGGGAGAATGATTTAGGGCGAGGGTAATGTTTAGTGCGATTTCTCGGCTGTATCAAATGATGTATTATGACCCTAATCTTTGGGGTGTATTTGAGATTACAATAATCTATTTTTCAGTCGTCTGATAATTTGCAAATCTTGTAAATGTGGAGTTACTCCTATTTCAGTTGATATAGGTTGCCTGTATTGTAGACAGTCTATGACAATCAAAGCCATCACAATAAAAAAGGCATGGCCCAGATACTCTATCATCCGAGTTGAGACCAATTGAGGATGCTTCTTCAGGGAGGGAGAAGCCAGAGCCCCCGTTGTAGTTTCTTCTGTGGGTAGAAGAGTCGGGGAAATAGCAATGTCCTCATAATTGTGAACAGGTGGGGTCAAATCAGTGCTAGACATAGGTTATTAATGAATTTGATACTAACCTGCTTATCATCACTCCGGAAAATTCAAATTCCGGTTGAGAAAATCTTAATTTTTCGGGGAGGTGTCCCGGTGAAATAAAAATACCCCGTCGCGGCTATATCCCAATTGAAACTCTGGGATATTTTGAACCTTGACGATGAGACCCTCCACAAGTTCCTGTGAACTATTCCAACCTGGGTAAGTAGAATTGAGTAGGACCCACTCAAACTGGGTGAGGTCCAAACTTTCCGCCCCCTGAGTAGCCAACATCAAAATCTGGCGGTGGGTAAGGTGGGGGGCGATATGGTCCGCAGTTAAAACGCTTCCGGGACTGTTAACGAGGGCGACAGCTTCTCTGGAGGCTGCAACGGTGTCAAAATGTTGGAGATATCGCGACCAAAAATAACCGTATTTAGCTAAAGCCAAGAAAGCCACTAGAGACCATAACATAATATGGCGGGGGTGGCGTAGCCAATAGGAGTTACCCCGTAGGGCAGAAATTACGGCCAGTAGCAAAAATGGCAGTATGGGGAGAGAATAATGCTGGGTGAGGTTTTTTTGTTGGAGGCTACTGCTAAGGAGGTTAAGGGCTAAAATTGGTAATGCGCCGATGATGGGGGTTAAATGGCGGGGTGAGAGTCCCCACAGCAGGGGAAGTATCAATAGCAGGAGATATTCTAAGTTGGCTAATGTGAAGAGTTGTCGCGCCACCAGTCGGGGTTTTAAGAAGAGGTTTTTGGCGATTTCTGTGACTGAGTTACCCAATTCCCCATATCGCGCGACGGCTTCGGGTTGACCGCCGCTGAAGTGGGGGATAATCATACCTGTGGCGATTATAAACCATGTCAGCCCTAAAATTATGGCGATCGCACCACATCTACGCCGGTTTTCAAATAGGAATAACCAAACTCCCATAGCCGCCACCGTTAGGGACAGGACCGCTTTACAGCCCAAAATTACCAGGACTATTAGGGAAAACCACAGGACTTGTTTCGCCCTGGCTTGATAAACGGCGACCAATAACAGAGGAAGCGCGATAACTTCTGGGTGAAAGTCGAATAAGTTGACGTTGAAAATCAGGGGATATAGCAAATAAACTATCGCCATTAAGTTAGCTTGGGTTGGCTTTAAACCCGCCTGTAAAGCCAGCCATTGGGTTGGTATCGCCCCGACTGATAGGGCTATGGCTTGGACTGCAAACAGCCAGTGTACATCGGGATATAGCTTGTAAAGGAGCGCTATGGGGTATAAAATCCAAGCGGCATGGTCGCCGAGTATGTGGATACCCCGAAAGGTGACAAAGGGTTTCTCGCCTTGGCTAATTAGATAAATGCCATTATCGAAAATTCCTAAATCGAAGGCGTTGGATTGAAATATGGCGTGTCGCCAACTGCTACAAAAAAATAGGACTAAGCTAGTTAGGAAAATGATTACCGGTAAAGAATAGGGCGGAAATAGGGCTTTTCTCATTCGTCCTCGGTGTGAAATGTTGATCAAAATTGTACATTTTCCACAGAGTACACCGATTTCTGAGTTAGGCTGTTAAATTAAGGGGTTGTAGATCAGATTCTGGGAGTTGGACGGGTTGAAGTTAACTGGAAATATTGGGGAAACTTTTATGAGGTGGGGTCGTCATCCTGGGTCGGCGTGGATTTTATCTATGGCTGGGTTAGTGGCGATCGCCATTATGGCTTTTCTGTGGCATCTTGGTAGTGTGGGTTTAGTAGATGAAACAGAGCCTTTATTTGCTGAAGCCGCCCGTCATATGAAAATCTCCGGTAATTGGATTACTCCCTATTTTAATCAGGAAACTCGCTTTGATAAACCTCCTTTAATTTATTGGTTAATTGCCCTGGGTTATTATATTTTTGGGGTGAATGAGTGGGCGGTAAGATGGCCTTCTGCTCTATCGGCGATCGCTTTAATGGTTGGCTGTTTTTTGACTATACAAAAATTCGGATCGACTACCCATAAATATCTCAAATTTGCTGAGATTCAGCCTTCTGCTTGGATAGCTACTGCCTTAGTGGCTTTGAATTTACAAACTCTCATCTGGGCGCGGCAGGGGGTTTCTGATATGTTATTAAGTGGCTGTATGGGCTTGAGTCTATTTAGCTTTTTTTGGGGATATGCCACTACCAAAGAATCGGATAATAATCCGGCTATTAACTTCGTAGATAAACTCAAAAATTGTTGTCACTGGCAATTTCCGAATAGATGGTATTTAGGATTCTATATTTTCACAGGATTAGCCGTATTAGCTAAAGGTCCTGTCGGTATTGTTATCCCCGGATTAATTGTGGTGGTTTTTCTGGCTTATTTAAATCGCCTGTGGTCAGTTTTGCCAGAAATGGGAGTGATTTGGGGTGGGATTATTTTCGGATTAATTACCGTCCCTTGGTATATTTTGGTAATTATTGAAAATGGTCAAGACTATATAGATTCGTTTTTTGGGTATCATAATGTCCAAAGATTTACCAGTGTTGTAAATGGTCATAGTGCGCCGTGGTATTTCTATTTTGTCGTGGTTTTAATCGGGTTTTTACCATGGTCTATTTATTTGCCCATAGCCATATATAGGCTGGAATTTTGGCGACGTAATCAATGGATTAATCAACCCAGAAATCAGCAATTGGGTTTATTTGCTTGGGTGTGGTTTGCCTGTATTTTTGTATTCTTTACTATCGCCGTTACTAAACTTCCTAGTTATGTGCTGCCTTTAATGCCTGCGGCGGCAATTTTAATCGGCATTTTTTGGGGAGAAGAATTCGGCAAAAATAGCAGTTATATTAATCGTAAAAATCGCTGGTTTTTCAATACAGTATTAGTTAATATCCTGTTTTTAGTCGTTTTAGCGATCGCCATTATTTACAGCCCCCAATTTATCGGACCCGACCCAGCCGTTGAAGATTTAGCATCAGTAGTTAATAACTCTGGCTTACCCATAAAAGGTGGTATAATCTGGACAGCTACCGCTGTTTTAATAGCTTGGTTAATAGGCGATCGTCATCAGTGGCGACTAATTATTACAGCCAACCTCATCGGCTTTATTTTATTCTTTAATATGGTGTTTATACCCGGCTTATTCTTGGTCGATGAATACCGACAAATCCCTCTAAAAAATATCGCCCAAAACTTGGCAACTTTTCAACAACCCCAAGAAGAGTTATGGATGATTGGATTTGCTAAACCTACCGTAGTATTCTATTCTCAGCAGCCCGTCCATTTTTTTAGAATCAACGACTTTTTTAGGGCGGAAGGTGAACCCCTCTTGCATATCCTTAATGTTCTGCAAAACACCTCAGAATCACCCACAGCCCTGGTAGTTAGTCGCGCTAAGGATTTAGCCAGAATTGGACTACAACCGGGAGATTATCCCATTTTAACAAAACAGGGAAATTATCAATTGGTTCGCATTTCCAAGCAAATTTTATTATATCGTGTTATTCACAATGAATAATTAATAGCCCAGAAATAATGTAGGGGCGGGTTCCACAGTTAATTAGATTTGGTAGCGAGAAGATGAATAAACCCGCCCTATCTATCGGTTTCTGCTGTTAATTAGATTTGGTAGCGAGAAGATGAATAAACCCGCCCTCTGAGACAGTGCGATCGCGTAGGGGCGGGTTCTACTGTTAATTAGATTTGGTAGCAAGAAGATGAATAAACCCGCCCTCCGAGACAGTGCGATCGCGTAGGGGCGGGTTCTACTGTTAATTAGATTTGGTAGCGAGAAGATGAATAAACCCGCCCTCTGAGACAGTGCGATCGCGTAGGGGCGGGTTCTACTGTTAATTAGATTTGGTAGCGAGAAGATGAATAAACCCGCCCTCTGAGACAGTGCGATCGCGTAGGGGCGGGTTCTACTGTTAATTAGATTTGGTAGCGAGAAGATGAATAAACCCGCCCTATCTATCGGTTTCCACAGTTAATTAGATTTGGTAGCGAGAAGATGAATAAACCCGCCCTATCTATCGGTTTCCACAGTTAATTAGATTTGGTAGCGAGAAGATGAATAAACCCGCCCTATCTATCGGTTTCTGCTGTTAATTAGGCAAAAGTTGAATTCCCAAAATCAGGGGGTATATCCTGAATACGTCCAGGACCGATCGCCTGTATAGCCTCTTTTAAAACCACATCTCCAGTATATAAAGCACGGCCAACAATGACATCAGTTACCCCCAAAGGTTCTAATCCCAATAACCCTAATAAATCAGTAATGCTACTGACACCCCCAGAGGCAATAATAGGAATCGAGACAATTTCCGCAACTTCCCGCAATGCCGCTTTATTAGGACCCTGTAAAGTCCCGTCCCGGTGAATATCAGTGTAAATAATCGTAGCCACCCCCAACTGCGCCATTTGGTGCGCCAGGTCTGTAGCTTTGACCTCGGAAGTTTCCAGCCAACCCCTAGTCGCCACTTTACCATCACGGGCATCAATTCCCACAGCAATTCGTCCGGGAAACTCACCGCATAACTCAGCTACCAATTGGGGATTTTCCACCGCTACCGTCCCCAAAATTGCCCTTTCTACCCCCAAATCAAATAGGGCGGCGACAGTATCACGACTACGCAACCCGCCGCCGACTTGAATCGGGACATTGACAGCTTTGGCGATCGCCCCAATAGCCGCGTGGTTAGTAGGTTGTCCAGTTTTCGCCCCATCAAGATCAACTAAATGCAGACGAGTAGCGCCCTGGGACACCCATTCCTGGGCGACAGCCACAGGATCTTCATTAAAAGTCTCAGCTTGGGTGTAGTCTCCCTGATACAAGCGGACGCAGCGCCCTTCTAATAGGTCTATGGCGGGTATTACATTCATTGGTGATTGATAAATTGGAACATAGTCACTAGCTATAGTATCTGAGTTTAGCTTCCCAACCCAATTGTCATGGTATAGCAACCGCCAGCACTGTTAGCAGGGGGGGAAGGAGTCTTTTGTTGTTATGGGAATAACTGCGCCAGACTCCTGTCTGTTTATGCGGTTTCTGGGTCTTTTTCTTCCATAACTTCTGACAAAAGAGTTGAGAGTTGAGTATTCAGACGGCCGGATCTGACAAATTCCGCATAGGTTTCAGCCTCAATATCAACTAATTCTTCCCGAAGTAATTCTATGGTCAACCCTTGCAGTTTGGGGTCTTGTGAGAGTAGCTGCTGAGTTTTGGTGGTGATAGCTTCTAACTGAGATTTGACTAATTCGGCTTGATGTTGATAAGCATCAGGGTCTAATTCCTGCTTAACAATTGATTGGGAGAGGTGGTTTTGTACTCGATTGAGGGCTACACGACGGGCTACTAATTCCAGATATTCTTCCCGCAAAGGTTGCTCATCAAGCAGTCCTAACCATTGCAACAGAGGCTGGGTCGTTAAACCCTGAAATAATAAACTAAATAAAACCACCCCGAAGACTGTCGCGATCAGATTTTCCCGTTCAGGTATAGCTACTGGGACACTCAAGACTAGGGCGATGGAAACAGAACCTCGTAAGCCTCCCCACCACAACATAGTTTGATTTTGTAGGTCTATTTCTGATTTGGCTAATCTGTTACTGATCGCCGTTAAAGTAAATGTGGATATTGCTCTGGTTAGCACCATCGCTAGGACGGAAACCGCAATGGGTTTGATGTTGGTTGCTAAACTCCCAAATTCAATTTGAGCGCCAATTAATAAGAAGACGATTGAGTTTACCAAAAATGCTATAAATTCCCAAAACTCGCTGACGATTAATCGGCTGCGGGGATTCATACCAATTCGGGAACCAAAATTTCCTAAAATTAACCCTACTACTACTACGCCAATAACTCCAGATCCGCCTAAGTCTTCGGTGACTACATAGGTTCCATAGGCGGCTAGGAGGGTGAGGGATTGTTCTACTAGGGGAGAGTCAAAACGCTGAGTTAGATAGGATATTCCAAACCCAATTATCCCAGCAATAACTACGGCAATTCCTGTGAATGATAAGAGTTTTAAAACGATCGCAGCCGGGGATATTTCGATGTTTCCCATAGGAAAACCGACTAAGATGATGAAGGCTACAACAGCTATGCCATCATTAAAGAGGCTTTCCCCTTCCATTAAGACTCGCAGACGTTTAGGCGCTCCTAATTCTTTCATTAGGGCGACTACTGAGATGGGATCGGTTGCTGATAAACTTGCACCTACTAACAGGGCGATCGCTATCGGCATTCCTACGGCTAAATGTAAGCCAATAGCTATCCCTACTACACAAATAACTACCCCAATAGTTGCATATAAAAATACTGGGAATAAATCTCGTTTTAGGTCTCGCCAATTCAGATTCCAGGCGGCTTCAAAGAGTAACGGAGGTAGGAAAATTTCTAGGATTAGTTCTGGTGATAATTGGATTAGATGGATGTCTTCAAAGGCTAAAAATAATCCGACAATTACCAATAATAGGGTAAAGGGAATTTTCCGCAGCCAAGGGAATAAACGAGACATGGTGGCCACACTTAGGGAAATCAGCAAGACCAGCAGAAATTGTTCAAGATTATCTTTGATACTGATCTCAGCGATCGCAACTTCTGGAGTCATAGTTTAAGATAGTAGCGACAACCACATCATACTATCACATTTACTCAGGATATGTTATAATTTATGGTAGGATTATTATATAATTATAATACTTGGGATGTCTAAAATTCTGCTTCTACTTCGATGATTTCGGTGTACTCAAACTGATTGGGACTGAGTTTAACTAGGGGATAATTAACCCCTTGTAAATTAATTATATCTTCCTCACAATCTGGTTTTGATGAATTGTAAACTAGGATATATTCTCGCCCAATTCTGGGCTTAATTTCTGTTGCGACTTCCCCCCGCCATTGGGTTTTGGTGACTAATACAACTAGCTGGTTAGCTAACTCTGGAATAATGCGGGCTATTTGGCGGCGGTAAATTTCATCTAAACTACCAAAAGGGGAATCCATCACAATAGGAAATGTACTGCTATCTGGTCCCATGAGGGTATTCTTTTGGCTCCATTCTCTAACACCTTCGATAATTCCACCAATAAAGGATAAACTGAGGATTTGATTTTCTCCGGTGGAGGAGGCTACTGGTGCATCTTCTCCAGAGGTTCTTTCCACTAATTTAAGTTCGTATTTGGGGCTGAGTTGCGGTTGATAGGGGGTAAAAGAAATTTGGGAAAAAATATTTTGGACTCGCTTTTCTAACTGTTGGCGGAATTGCTGGTCTAAACGTTCGAGGACTTGGGATAATCTGGCGATCGCATCTTCCGTCGCCGCAATGCGTCGCTGGGCTGTTAGCTGCTTAATCTCATTCATTTGTTGGCGATCTATTTGTTTCGAGAGTTTCTCGCATTCTTGAGTTAGAGTCTCAATTTGTTGATAATTGGAACCCATTTCTCGGTTAAGTTCACCAATGCGGCTTTCGATTTCATCTAGGCGTTTTTGCAGTTGTTGAATATCCTCATCTGGGAAATGGCGTAGCTTTTGCTTAATATCATCTAGCCGGGTTTCGATTTTGGATAATTCCGCCCGATTTTCACTTATAGATATTTGATGCTGGTCAATTTCTTGCCAAAATTCTCCTAGTTGGCGATCTACATCATCGACTTGGGTAGACATACGGATAGCGCTTTCTTCAAGATCTGCCATTCCGGCTTTATTTAACCAACTTTTTAGGCGATCGCATTCCGAACTTCCTTCTGTTATAGGAGTTCCACAAATGCACTGCTGGCGGTTAATCAACTCATTCACAAACTGCTTAGTAATTCCTGTCATTAACTCCCCCCTTTCTCGCATTCCTGAAAACAGGTGACGAAAATCGGCGATCGTATCTGACAATAAAACCGGATAAGCCCTAGTTGACAACAGTTTATTAATCGTTTTTTTAGACTTTTTTAAATTATCTCTGATTGAAATAATTTGGCTTTCTAACTCACTTCGCAATTGTTGCAACTCCGCCGCCCCGCTTAAATCCAATAAATGGGAATTTAGCGTGCGTTTTAACTGTTCATGATGTGCTAATTCCGTTTCGATTTCCTTCTGTCTGTTCGACAAAGTATTGATTTCATCTTCCCGCTTTTTTTTGTCGTTTAAAAACTTTTTTGTCTCAGGATTACCAATAATCAATAAATCCTTTTCCAAAGACTTTCTCGCTTCCTTTAAATGTTTAATACCCCTATTTAATACCTCCACCCCCAATAACTCTTTAGTAGCTTCCGCAATTTCCGCTTTTCTATCATCCCTAACAATTTGTTCTATGCGTTCTCCATCAAAAAAGAAATACTGATGTAAACTCATCGGTAAAATGCGATTAATAATCTCTTCTGGTGGCTGCGGCGGCAAAGTCCAGCGCCCATCATCTCCCGCCACCTGCATATATAATTCGCTGTCGGAATGTTCGATTTCTCCATGTTGCTTATAGGCGCGACAAACCCGTTTAACCTGATAGCGTTTATGGTCATGTTCAAAGACAATTTCCACCCAGCAACCTACAGCTTTCCCCGGTTCAGCTTCCGTCAGCGATCGCTTATTAACCAATTGTTCCGACACCGCAAATGCCGCACTAAATTTATTATATAAAACCCAGCTAAAGGCATTAAGTATCGTCGTCTTACCCGCACCATTATTCCCATAAATTACCGTAGTATTTCGTTCCCCTTTTGCTAAATATATAATCGGGCTTTTTCCGTAAAATTGCCGAAAGTTACACAACTGAATCGAGAGTAAATTCATTGTATGACCTCTTTAATAATCTTGAGAACATCATCATTAATGTTCAAGGGACTTTTCATATATAGTTTATCTCTTTCCGCCTGCAAAACCCTTTCGATAATTTCCCTAACTTCCGGGGGTGCATCTGTAATCGGGTCATGAAATAATGTCTGATTAGCGTTTTCTCCATAGGTAGATTTTGCCTCAGAAAACACATTAGAAATCGCGTGAATTAAACCCTCTGAATATTGGTAAGACATAGACTATTCCAAACGTGAGTTATCGATGGTTTTTTAATAGGGCGAAAAATCGACTATCTAACAAAAATAAATTTTATCCTACCACAACCCCTATAATCACGTCAACTCTGAGACGACAAGGAGGGATAATGTAGGGGCGGGTTCCTCAGTCAATTCGACTTAGCACCAGTCAACTTATAAACCCGCCCCGGACCCCCCCGGACCCGCCCCGGACCCCCCCGGAAACCCGCCCCGAAACCCCCCCCGGAAAACCGCCCGGAAAACCCCCCCGAAACCCACCCCGTTAAACCCGCCCGGAAAACCGCCCCGAAACCGCCCGGAAAACCCCCCGAAACCCACCCCGTTAAACCCGCCCCCGAAACCAGCCCCGAAAACCGCCGTGGGTGAGGGAGAGATAATGATGGATGATTTATAAATCCAATAAACCATAGCGTTTTTGTAGTTGTAATAACTTCACCCTAGCCTCTCCTGCATTGTCTGCAATATCAGCAAACTCCATAAACCGTATCAACTCTTTTTTTAACAAATTGCGTTCAACATCTAACGTATTTCTGCCCAAGTCTGGCGGTAAAACAATCATATCAAAAACCGTCGCCCTTTCCTTTCCGGGATGAGGTCTAAGAACCCGTCCTCGACGTTGAATAAATTGGCGGGGGTTGCTGCTACTTGCCAGAATTACCGCATGACGAATAGCTGGAATATCTACCCCTTCATCAAGACAGCGAATAGCTACCAAACCCTGTAGTTGTCCCGCTTCAAATTGTTGCCGCAATTCTTCCCTTTTTGCCATAGGAGTAGCGGCGGTATAGGTATTAACACGATAGCCCAATTCTGACCCCAATAAAAAGACGATCGCTTCTAGTTGTCGGTCAAAGCGAGTGCCTTTTTCCGTGATACCATCCCCACAATAAAATAGCGTGTGGCTGGTCTGTAAACGATTACTCATTAACTGTCTGAGGGCGTTAACCTTATTATTAGCAGCCCCAATTATTCTTGCCCTTTGCATCAATAGCGCCGTGATATTGTCGTTAGTTTCCCACTCCTTCTCATTGTCCATTAAAGCCCAACCAATGCGAGTAGTTAGGCGGGAATAAATCAGAGTTTCAGCCGGCGTTAATTCTACCAAAATCGGATAGTATAAATAATGAACTAACGCCCCTTGGCGGATAGCTTCAGCCAGCGTAAGTTCCGGTTGTAAAACCGGACCAAAATACTCCATTAAAGCATTGGTCCCCTGGTCATCAAAATGACGTTCTGGGGTAGCAGAAAGTGCTAGACGTAAACCTATATGTCGTGGTAAACTAGCTTCTAGGCGAGGGGCTCCTAAGTTGTGGGCTTCGTCGCCGATAATCAAAGTTTTGGCGGGGAAATACCGCAGTTGAGACTGAAAGCTATCGGAAATTAGCGTGGCGTTAGTAGTGATGACTGCGAGAAACGGTAGATGACCCGAACCTATGTTATAAAGGGACGTAGATAGGTGTTTTTGCCAATTGTGGACGCTTTCAAAAGCCAGTAGCGGAGTCATCCCAAATTTCTGAGCTTCCCGTCCCCACTGAGTAACTAGGTGGCGATAGGGACAGATAACTAAAACAACTTGTAAGCCAATTTTATGATATAATTCAGAGGCGATCGCTAAGGCTGTGATAGTCTTACCCGTACCCGTTGCCATTTTCAGCGTTCCCCGTCCCCGGTTCCCAAACCATTGGGATACCGCCTGACGTTGGTAGTGTCTCAGGTGTATTTGTGGGGGAATGACAGGGATACCAGGTAGACTCACCGCTGAAACACAAGCCCTATATAAAAATCAAAAATCACCCATCAAAAATCAATCATGATCTGATTCCCAGTCGGGACAGGAGTCACCCTCCACACCTAATGGGTGCATTCCACAAACTAACAAATTCCCACCGTAGATTTTACCATGATAGTGATTACATCCACGACAGGCTGGGTTTTGGGTGGCGCTGGGGTGAACATAGGTGACAAAGGGATCAAAAGTTTCCTCTTCCTCAATACCATCTAGTTCCAAATCTAAGTATATATCCAGAATCGGCTCAAAGATATCATTTAAAAACTGGTCTAAGTCGGGAATCAACTTATTTTGGACTTCCTCAGCAATTTCTTCGGAAAATTGAGTCAGGTCATCCATGATATGATTAAACTCTTCAGTCGCATCTATAAAAAACTTTTCCACCTCAATAACTGTGGCTTCTATACTCTTAACAAACTCATTAGACCAATCTTCCATTAGGCTTTAGGGGCTAACTGCTTTAATATTTGACACTCCCTTTGCTGAAAGCAAGGGACTCTTGAGGTAATTATAGCCCTTTTTGGTTTCCCATACTCAGGTCTTACAGGATTATGTGCAAAGGATAAACCAATCTTATCTTACGCAGAGCGATCGCACTCATTGATCAATTAAATCAATCATTTTCCAAATTACGCAACTCATCCTTTAGTTTATCAACCTGATCGCGTAAGTCTTCAATGCTATCATCACTACTACTCTCTGGGGCTTCTTCCTCATCATCAATAATTTCGATGCGGCGAGGTTGCGCCGACTGAGGTGGTGTAGGATTATAATCAGCGCCTGGTTCTTGTGCTTGTCGGATAGCATCGTCAACAAAACGGCGGGCTTCTTCCGTCGTCATTTCGCCACGTTTAACCAGTTCATCTGCTAATTTTTGGGCTTCTACCTGTAACTCAGCCAGTTTACTCCCCGCCTTTTCCCCGGCGTAGGAAGCCAAACCAACCCCAAGGTAAACTGCTTTTTGGACTAAATCTCCAAAACCGGGCATAGGGAAAAACTCTCCAGGCAATAATTTAGGGGAAGTTAAAAATGGGAGTGACCCGGATTCCACGCCTATCAGAAGCATCCCGTGTTGCTGCTACCTTCCGGTCCTGACAAGGTTTAGGCGTTCTGACCGCATAGGTCCAGGCCACAAAATTCATTATAACACAGAAATTCACGGTGCAACCACACACCACTCAAAAATTTCGTAAGTCACGCAATTATTAACCACCAGAGGGTCATCCGCGACAATAGCTTGGGCGGCGGCCATAGACTCAGCCTCAAAAAGCAACATTCCGCCGCCTTTCCTTCCCCAATAGCCACTGCGCGCTTGATGTCCTTTAGCAGCCAACTCCTTGACATACTCGATATGGGCGGGGACATATTGATCAAAAACGGCTTTTTCCACAATTCCGGTTTCAATTTTGGCAAACCAAGGCATAATCGTGATTAATCTAATGTCTTAATAGTTAACACTTGGGGCGGACTCGCGTCTGGGGGATACAGAAAGTCAAATTCCACCTGTCGCCGTGTTCGGGGTTGAATGTCTAATTCAATCAAAGGTTCCCCCTGTTGTCCTCGGTTTTGGACTAGGTGAAAGTATCGGCTAACTGTAGTTCCCGAATCATCAGTATAGCGGAAACGCACCGTTCCTCGGAAAAATACCCGGCTGGGAGGTTCCTCGAAAAATTGCACTCCCCCGTCTGTTAGTTCATTACTTTTTAGGGGGGTTTCCATGGTGAGGACTACAGTTTTAGGGGTATTGGTGGGATTAGATAAGTCTAGGGTTAGGCTATATTGAATGCCATAGTTGCCATGGGCTTGATAGGCGGTATCCTCATAACGAACTACCATGGGGGCGCTTTGGTTTTGGTTGGTTCCTAATTTACCCCCAGGTAGGGAACTGAAAATATAGGAAATGGCTTGACCGGGTTCGGGAATGGTCAGGTTGGTTATCTCGGCTTTCCAGACTGAACCTAGGGCGACTCCAGCAACTCGACCATAAATGATTCTCTCTGGACTATTCGGGGGTGTGGGCGCTAGGTCGCGGGGGGTGACTAGAGAACCATTGTGTAATAATTCTACCCATGATTCTAGGGCGGGGCTAGATTCGCTACCGTCGGGGTTTTGAATGGCAAATTGAGCTAGACTAGCTATATGCACTGTACCGCTACTCTGGAGGCGCATAAGAAGCGATCGCCCATTGAGAGGCGGTTCTAATGTTTTTACCGGAATAGGGGCTTTAAAGACCATCTGAAACTGCTGTGGTGGAATGATTACTTGGTCGGGTGGTGATGACTGTTGCCTTCCTCGCAAAATCTCTCCCATAACTCGACTTCCTGGACCTGCAAATACTGTCCCATCATTGTTGTCTAATACGGGAGGTAAGGGGATAAAGGGTGCGTCTGGTTGGCTGAGATAGCTGGCGGCTTGTAATATCTCTAGGGTGACCGGTTCGCTGGTGGGGTTGTAAGCTAATAAGCCTAGATATAGGGTGCGTAAGTCTTCGGGGTTGGTGGGTCTGGCGATATGATGGGCAAAAATGTCGAACCTACCGTCAAAGGGAAAGTTAAGATGGGCATTGGTTTGGGTTTTACCTTGGGGGGAAAGGTTGATAGTAAGATACCTTCGACTGGTACAACTTCCGGGCTATTGCTATTGAAAACTGGAATATTATCTAGTTGACCGGGAAGGGGACGCACTTCTTGGGGTCGGGTGATGACTACTGGCGGCGGGGGGTGACTGAGAGGATTAGGGGGGCGATCGCTAGTGGTAGCATAGAGTGGTGATAATCTGGATAATTGGGACTGTTAACTTATGGATTATACTGATTGTAAAATGTTTTGTGCATGGTAGGATACTTTTTTCGGTAAGTCTAGGGCTGCTAATATTCGCGCTATGGTAGGACTATGGTAGGATTATGAATGGCGATCGCTTAAATCGGAAATCTTTAAATGTTACACCTTTACGACTACAAGGATTAGTGGATCGGTCTATTGATGTGTTAGAGTCTCTGTTACAAGACCGGGAAGTTTCCCCTTTAGACCGGGCGGCGATCGCTTTAAAAATTCTGGAAGCGACGGGGGTTAATGTCCGTCAAACTTTACCATCTGTTAATGTGAATCTCCCCAACTCTCCCCTAGTTTTGGGTGGTTATGTTAAGATAGAAAATTTCTTGTCTCCCTCGGAAAACAAACAGGCTTTAGAAATAGCGATCGCTTCCGCTGACCAATTTGTGGCATCCACAACTACAACCGGGGCGGTTAACTATCGAGAATCATCGATTTTATATGCTACCAAGTTCCCCGAATACTATCAATTTATGAAACATCGCATTTTAGAAACTTTACCGCAGGTATTATCTCAGTTGAAACATCCCCCTTTTACCGTCACAGAAGTGGAAATGCAGCTAACCGCCCACCATAATGGTGGATATTATAAGATTCATAATGACTCTAGTAGTGCCAAAACGAAAACTCGCACCATCACTTATGTCTATTATTTTTATGACCAACCCAAAGCCTTTACCGGCGGACAACTGCGACTTTATGAAACCGAGTTACGGAATGGTGTCGCCTACAACAAAGAGACCTTTAAGACTATTGAACCCATTAATAATAGTATCGTGTTTTTTGATAGCCGTTGCAAACACGAGGTAATGCCAGTTAGTTGCGATTCCCCGAACTTTAAAGATGGTCGTTTTACCCTAAATGGCTGGCTGCGACGGGCGGAAGACTAACACATCAAAAACCTGGTTAAGTTTGTGTATAAAATAGTTGAGTAATTCCAGATTAATTAGCAGTTCATTAATTCCCAGTAAGTCGGAGGATTAAATAAGTTGTGAATCACGATATTTTCCCTATCAAAAATAAGGCGATCGCCTCGGAAACAGCCCTAGAAAATTTATTGTCTGATTCCCTGGATTTAGTCCAAAATGCCCTAAATAATTCCGAACTATCTCTATCCGCAAGAGTCGAAATAGCTTTAAAAGTTTTGGATCTCTCCGGTGTCTATCATCAATTAAACCGCCCCGCAAATCCTAATGATTATCCCGCAGTTGCTGAGAGTCCCGCCACAGACACCCCCAAGCTATTAGAAGCTAACTTTATCCAGATTGACAACTTTTTATCACCCGAAGAACAAGCAGAAACCTTTAAGATAGCCTTCCAAAATCATGATAAGTTTTTCCCGTCTGGAGTCGCCAACAAGGAAGAAAACACCCGCAAATCTTCAGTTTTACTGGTGCAAAACTTTGATGAATACTACAACCAAATCAGACATAAAATTCTGCAAATTAGACCCAAAATCTTAGCTCAACTCAACTTACCGACTTTTTTGGTTTCCTGGGTGGAAATGCAAATGACAGCCCATAACCATGGAGATTATTATTATATCCATCAAGACATGGATGGCGAAAAAATTGCCAATCGAGTTTTAACATACGTCTACTATTTCTATGAACAGCCAAAACCCTTCTATGGGGGGGATTTAAGGATTTATCCTACCTACATCAACGGTGATAGTTATACCATTGGTGAACAGTTTGTTACGGTGGAACCTCGCCATAACAGCATCATCTTTTTTGATAGTCGCATGAAACACGAAGTTCTCCCGGTTTTCTGTCCTTCTGGGAGGTTCGAGGATAGCCGATTTACTATTAATGGCTGGATTCACCGTTAAAATAACCCTATAGGGGGGTTGACAAGCCACGGAAACTAATGTAAAATATTGACATACTTTTTCATAATAAGAAATTTGTTAAAAAAATAAAATTGTCAAGATTCCCATTATCTAAAATAATACCAGAAGTCAAAGCCAAAAGCAACCCACCCACCCCAAAAAAAATTTTTTGCAACATTTCTTAACATTTCGTTACAAAAGCAAAATTCACGATGCGATCGCCTGAGAGAAAGTTATGGTAGGGGCGGGTTCCGCCGTAGCCTGTTCGGTTCACAGAGGTTAGCTTAGTAAACCCGCCCCAGAACCCACCCGATAACCAGCAGCCATGGTAGGGGCGGGTTCCGCCGTAGCCTGTTCGGTTCACAGAGGTTAGCCTAGTAAACCCGCCCCAGAACCCACCCGATAACCCACACCACGCCATGGTAGGGGCGGGTTCCGCCGTAGCCTGTTCGGTTCACAGAGGTTAGCCTAGTAAACCCGCCCCAGAACCCACCCGATAACCAGCAGCCATGGTAGGGGCGGGTTCCGCCGTAGCCTGTTCGGTTCACAGAGGTTAGCCTAGTAAACCCGCCCCAGAACCCACCCGATAACCAGCAGCCATGGTAGGGGCGGGTTCCGCCGTAGCCTGTTCGGTTCACAGAGGTTAGCCTAGTAAACCCGCCCCAGAACCCACCCGATAACCAGCAGCCATGGTAGGGGCGGGTTCCGCCGTAGCCTGTTCGGTTCACAGAGGTTAGCCTAGTAAACCCGCCCCAGAACCCACCCGATAACCCACACCACGCCATGGTAGGGGCGGGTTCCGCCGTAGCCTGTTCGGTTCACAGAGGTTAGCCTAGTAAACCCGCCCCAGAACCCACCCGATAACCAGCAGCCATGGTAGGGGCGGGTTCCGCCGTAGCCTGTTCGGTTCACAGAGGTTAGCCTAGTAAACCCGCCCCAGAACCCACCCGATAACCAGCAGCCATGGTAGGGGCGGGTTCCGCCGTAGCCTGTTCGGTTCACAGGGGTTAGCCTAGTAAACCCGCCCCAGAACCCACCCGATAACCAGCAGCCATGGTAGGGGCGGGTTCCGCCGTAGCCTGTTCGGTTCACAGAGGTTAGCCTAGTAAACCCGCCCCAGAACCCACCCGATAACCAGCAGCCATGGTAGGGGCGGGTTCCGCCGTAGCCTGTTCGGTTCACAGGGGTTAGCCTAGTAAACCCGCCCCAGAACCCACCCGATAACCAGCACCACGCCATGGTAGGGGCGGGTTCCGCCGTAGCCTGTTCGGTTCACAGAGGTTAGCCTAGTAAACCCGCCCCAGAACCCACCCGATAACCAGCACCACGCCATGGTAGGGGCGGGTTCCGCCGTAGCCTGTTCGGTTCACAGAGGTTAGCTTAGTAAACCCGCCCCAGAACCCACCCGACAACCAGCACCACGCCATGGTAGGGGCGGGTTCCGCCGTAGCCTGTTCGGTTCACAGAGGTTAGCTTAGTAAACCCGCCCCAGAACCCACCCGACAACCCACCCGACAACCCGCCCGATAATGCGCCCGATAATGCGCCCGATAATGCGATCGCCTTCCCAGGCCACAATCAAAAATCGACATAGCAGGTTGTCACAATTTAAGATTAAAATGTGAGATACTTCTTAACATTGTCTTAGCACCCATCCGACAATTATCTCAAATCACCGTGATTGATCTCGAGTGTTTTCCCTATAGTGTTGGACACGAAGATGATGGGGTGTGTTTGTTGTTACGCATGGGACCCCATCACGTTTTGCTTGATTGTGGTTTGCGCGATATTTCG
Source organism: Arthrospira sp. PCC 9108 (assembly GCA_016745315.1). Lineage (GTDB taxonomy): Bacteria > Cyanobacteriota > Cyanobacteriia > Cyanobacteriales > Microcoleaceae > Limnospira > Limnospira platensis. Next base: position 4,620,222 of record CP066886.1, on the reverse strand, counting down.
CCGCTGCTAAAATCTTCCGAAGGATGTGTAGCTGACTTGGTGATTTGCTCCCATGCTCATGCCGATCATGTTAGGGGTTTGTTGGCACTACATGAAAGCTGTCCAGACTTACCAATTTATGCCAGTGATGTTACTAGCCAATTGTTACCCCTCAACTGGCCAGAGCAATTGTCATCAGGGCAAATTCCGCAATTTTGCCAACCCCTACCGCTGCGAACAGAAGTCCGACTGAAGGAAGGACTAAGCATCACCCTATTTCCGGCCGGCCACCTGCCGGGTGCGACTTGTATGCTGCTGAAATATAATGCACCCCATCGCACCTATAAGCTATTTTATACGGGGGATTTTTTCCTATCAAATTCTCGATTAGTGGAGGGTCTACCCCTAGGGGAACTGCGGGGACTCAGGCCGGATGTGCTAATTTTAGAAGGGAGCTATGGAACTGCACGCTATCCCCACCGCCGTCAACTAGAAAACCAACTAGCGGAAAGGATTTATCGAGCGATCGCCTCTGGTTATTCTGTAATAATTCCCACCCCAGCATTAGGGTTAGGCCAGGAATTATTAATGCTACTGCGTTCCCACCACTACTTCACAGGTAGGGATATTGACATTTGGGTTGATGGTCAAGTACAAACTGGGTGCGATATATATTTAGAGCTGCTACCGCACTTCCCAGCTAATATACAGAACTTTGCCCAGCATCAGCCACTATTTTGGGATGAGCGAATTAAGCCTCGTGTGCGTCGCCTCTCCCCAGAATTGTTGCCAGAACTGGAGCAATGCCCCTCTATTGTGATTGTAGATGACGGGACGGATATTGAACAGTATTTGCGCTATCGTCCTCGGTTGTGGACGTTATTTTTATCAGAAACTCCCGGACACACCAGAGAAATATCGGCCTTGGTAAATTCTGGGGAAATTTTGTTAGAAAGCTATTTTCTGGCGGAACATTGCGACGGCCCAGGAACTACCCAACTGATTCATAACCTGCGACCCCAGCACGTGATTTTTGTGCATGGTTCCCCCATTTATCTAGCGGATTTAACCAATTTAGACGAACTGCGGAACCGCTACCAATTGCATTACCCAGCAGCAGGCGCACAGGTTCAATTACCGATTGGGGAGACTTTTATACAACCGACCCTCCCAGAAACCCATTATCAGGGGGAGTTAACGGAGTCGGCTACGGAGTTAAATATTACCCTACCCAATACTTTGTCTGTTGATCCACGGTGGTCTACCTTTGCAGATACGGGAATTGTGGAGGCTAGATGGCAGGGGGAAGAGTTAGTTTTGCGGGGAATTTCCCAGCGAGAATTTCTCAGCAGTCAGAGCGATCGCACTATGCCATCAGACTTAGACTGTTGTGGGAATTGCCAATATTACCGAAGCGGGCGTTGTTGGAACCCAGTTTCGGCTTTATATGGCTTTAAAGTCACCCCAGAGGGTTACTGTCCCGTGTTTGAGCCTTTAGCTCACCGAGACGAGTAACATCAGGGATTATTCGCGATCGGAGTCGGTGGAAGGGTTACGCAGTTGCTCGGCTTCTGGACATTCATCAGATACCTGTAGCTCGAAATAGCCACGGGGAACTGATGCCAACTTTTGACTAATAGATCCGATACTCTCGAGGCGCACGATTTCTTCCCAAGAAGACACTTCGTCATCTTCTTCTGTTTCGTAGCGCAGCGTGACCAAATCTCCCTCGATATCAAGAATATGGGCTCTTTCGATCCACCTTTGTTGGTCCCGCAAAAAGATGCAGACTTCGCGGCCATCACAACAAAGTTGATAGATCTTGCGATGTAGCATTTTTAACTTAATCCTGAGAAGTTCGCTGGCTAGGTCAAGTCGCCCTATGAAGGCGTTGGTCTGATTTGGATGATTGTAAGTCACCCATGGGGGCTTATTGTAGCTGATATCTGACTGAATCGCATCTGTTAATTTTATTAATAGCGCGTCATTGCTTATTATTATACAGTGTGATCACAAATTTCGGTATCACTCCGATCCAGGCGGAGGCAGGAAGTTATTAATATAGCCGGAAAGATATCTCAACTATGGTTTACGCACAAAGTCTATCCCAACCCACAGTATTTGACCTCGCGCGATCGGGTGATTTCAGGGCGATCGGCTATCTGATTAATAGCTACCTAGCACCCCAGGGGATACAGGCGCGAGTTATCCCCGATCGCAAAGGGTGTTTACAGGTGCTGGTAGAGTTTCAACAAGAACCGATCGCCGAGAGAATTGTTAAATATATTTGTCATGTCCTTTGGAAGCTGAACTCTCCCCAGGTGCTGGGGGTGAGAATTGCCGGTCGCTTCATGGGTCAACCAGATATCCTGTGGAACCAGTCGGTTCGCATTGTCACACCCGCCGCCCGTCAACGTTCCCAGAGACGAAAGGGGAGCAGGAGCAGCCTGGACTTTAAAACCCTGCGGACTTTGCTGCTCATGACCTCAGTAACGGCTACTTTAGTTCTGGGATGTTGGGTTAGTTACTATGAGGTAATTGGTCGGGATGCTCGAGCCATGACTTCTTCCCGTGGAGGCGGGTGGCGACAGTCGAATCAGGTGGTTATGACATCTCCCCCGGTGACTAGACCTAATCAGGTGCGGGCGGCTTTGGAAACTGTCCCGGTGATTCAACATGAGGCTGTGTTAAATCCAGAGGACCCAACCGTAACATTAATGTTTGGGGGAGATGTTAACCTGGCAGGTTCCTTTGCTCAGAAAGTTGGTGACAATTATAGCTGGGCTTTTTCAGAACTACAGGAATATCGGGATGCGGATCTAGCAATGGTGAATTTAGAAAATCCTTTGACTAGAGCGACCCTGGCTCGACCTAATCGACAATTTAATTTTAAAGCTGATCCAGAAGCGGTTAAGGTATTAACAGAAGGTGGCATCGATCTGGTCAATTTAGCCAATAACCATATCATGGATTACGAAGAAGCGGGACTGGTGGAAACTCTGGAAACCTTGCAGCAAGCCGGTATTCATGCGATCGGAGCGGGACGAGATATCATGGAAGCGCGACGACCGAAAATTATCGAGGTAAGAGGACAGCGGATCGCTTATTTCGGCTATTATGATGCTGATTTTAATGCAGCCGGGGAAAATCGGGCGGGAACTAACTCTCGTGATCATGAACGGATCGCGGCAGATATTCAGGCTGTGCGTGATCAGGTAGACTGGGTGATTGTTAATTATCACTGGGGAGTTGAACTTTCTGATTATCCGGGAGATTGGCAAATTGATTTGGGTCGCTATACCATTGACCAGGGAGCAGATGTGGTGATTGGACATCATCCCCAGGTTCTTCAGGGTGCAGAGATATATAAGGGTAGACCAATTGTTTATTCCCTGGGAAATTTCATTTTTGGTGGTAACAGTCGCAGTGATTACGATACAGCTATTTTAAGGGTTTCACTAAAGCAAAATCGGAAAATGAAAGTGGAGTTTTTGCCGGTTGAGGTGCGAGGATATCAGGCTCGTGTAATGCAAGGGGAAAGCGCTAAGGCGACTTTGCGCCATATTGAGCGGATTTCCCGGATTTTTGAGCAGCCGATGCCCTACCAGGTGATCCTGAAGGCTCGTTCTACTGAGCCAGCCTTGAGTGATGCTATAACTACTCCTGAAGTACATCAGGAAAGTTTGTCGCCTGGGTTGTCGGAGAATGAAGGGTCAACTACTATGTTAGATGATGCTCCTAGTGAATCCTCAGTTACTGCTGATGAGCCGACAACTACATGGGAGGAAACTTCTGGTCCGTCTGAGCAGTTGCGGCCTTTTATCAAAACTCCTTTTATTACGGAACCTTTTATTTCTCCCCCTCAACCTGAAGCTAGAACTTCAGAAGGCAGTTACAATAATTCTAAGTCGGAAATTTCCTTTGATGTATCAACAGGGTCTCACCACAAACCTAAAGATGATCAGTCTATGACTAACAACAATAGGGTTTCTGCTGAAGGTTCTGTGAACGCTCATGGTGGTGAGGCTATTCGTCTTCCTGAAATAGGGTGTCAGAGGTGTATTGGTCAGGATGTCAAACTTTCAACAATGTAAGCGTGCGTCACCAATTATCATTTGTTCTGTTTCATGCAAATTATCACCGCGTGACGGCACCCTACAAACTCCACTAAATTCCTAAGGAAGAATAAATTACTGTGTTTGCGATCGCACTTAACCAAAAACAATATAAGACCTATACCCTATGTGACCACAAGGCTGAGTCTATTCTGGAGGTAGTACCGGAAAGGGGTGGGTTAATTACTCGCTGGTCAGTTAAAGGTGAAGAACTGCTATATATGGATGAGGAAAGGTTTGCTGACCCCAGTTTGACAGTCCGGGGTGGTATTCCGATTCTGTTCCCCATCTGTGGGAATTTACCCGATAATAGTTATACCTACCAAAACCGGGAATATGGGCTCAAACAACATGGCTTTGCTCGTGATTTACCCTGGACGGTGCGAAAACAGGACCAAACTAACGCCGCCTCAATTACGGTAGGGTTGACTAGCAATGATGAAACGCGATCGCTATATCCCTTTGACTTTGAATTAGAGTTTACCTATACCCTCAAGGGAAACGGGCTAGAGATTTTTCAGCGTTACACTAATCTATCCGGGTTAGTGAACAGTATGCCCCCTGAGTCCATGCCTTTTTCAACCGGTTTACATCCTTATTTATGGGTCCCAGATAAAAGTCAACTGCGTTTTCACATTCCAGCCATGCAGTATTGGGACCAACCGACTGAGAGTCTCCAGGATTTTCGAGGTTACTTTGATCCTAATGTCGAGGAAATCGATGGCATTTTTGGGCCTTTGACCGGGTTAGGAGCGACCATGACTGATTTAAGTCGCAATTTAAGATTATGTCTGAACTACAGTGCAGCTTATTCCCGTGTAGTCTTTTGGACAGTGAGGGGCAAGGATTATGTTTGTCTGGAACCTTGGAGTGCGCCCAGAAACGCTATGAATACCGGACAACTGCTAACTCACCTAAAGCCTGGAACCAGTTTTGAGATGGTAGTTTACCTTATGGCAACTTTTTTATAAAAAATGTTTGACAACCAAAATTAGCTATGCTACTATAGAAAACTGTGTGAGATTAGAGAAATAACTCACTAGGGTCGCTAACTCAATGGTAGAGTACTCGGCTTTTAACCGATTAGTTCCGGGTTCGAGTCCCGGGCGACCCATTTTCACTTTGTTTTTAGTGATAAATGTGCAATTAGTGAACATAACTTGATACAATTAGCCATAAATCGTAAAATTGTTTTAAGATTGTTTTAATCAAAACCATCTTAGAGATTAAGAAGACTTAGGAGGAGACTTTATGGCGATAGTACCGATGCGGTTGCTGCTGGATCATGCTGCTGAGAATGATTATGGCATCCCAGCCTACAACGTTAACAACATGGAGCAGATCCAATCGATCATGCAAGCTGCCCATGAAACCAACAGCCCTGTGATCCTGCAAGCATCTCGTGGTGCTCGCTCTTATGCTGGTGAAAACTTCCTGCGCCACCTGATCCTGGCGGCGGTGGAAACCTATCCTCATATCCCTGTGGCTATGCACCAGGATCATGGAAATTCCCCCGCCACTTGCTACTCTGCAATGCGTCATGGCTTTACCAGTGTAATGATGGATGGGTCTCTGGAAGCCGATGCCAAGACCCCCTCTGATTTCGAGTACAATGTGCGGGTAACTGCTGAGGTGGTTAATGTAGCTCACTCGATTGGTGTGAGTGTAGAAGGGGAACTGGGTTGCTTGGGTTCTCTGGAAACTGGTATGGGTGATAAGGAAGATGGTCACGGCGCGGAAGGTGTCCTGACTCGCGACCAGTTGCTGACCGACCCAGATCAAGCGGTTGAATTTGTAGAACGTACTCAGGTTGATGCTTTGGCTGTGGCCATTGGAACTAGCCACGGTGCTTATAAGTTCTCCCGTAAACCGACTGGGGAAATTTTGGCGATCAGCCGCATTGAAGAAATCCACAGCCGTTTACCAAATACCCACTTGGTGATGCACGGTTCTTCTTCTGTTCCCGAAGATCTGATTGCTTTGATCAACCAGTATGGTGGTCAAATTCCTGAAACTTACGGCGTTCCGGTTGAAGAAATCCAGAAAGGTATCAAGAGTGGTGTTCGGAAAGTGAACATTGATACTGACAACCGTTTGGCGATTACTGCTGCTATTCGTGAAGCTGCGGCTAAAGATCCTTCTAACTTTGACCCCCGCCACTTCATGAAGCCTTCTATCAAGTATATGCAGAAGGTTTGCGCCGATCGCTATCAACAGTTCGGAACTGCTGGTAATGCTGACAAGATTAAAGTTCAAACTCTCGACGAGTTCGCTGCTAAATATGCTAGTGGTGCTTTGAGTGCAACTTCTAAAAAAGCTGTAGCTGTGTAGTTAAAAGTTTCTGTTGACTCAGAGGTTGGTTTTTAACTAATTAATTGAACCCGGTTTTACGCCGGGTTTTATTTTTTAAGGGTAAATTTGTGGATAATTTTCTGGGTCTACAAAATTACCATCACAATCAGACTTTTCTCGATATTCGATCGCCTTAAAATCGACTTGATCCCATTGATATTTAGCAAAAGATCCACAATCTCCTATACCGCGATATTTGGTAAAGACAGTTAAAACACCCTGAACAGGCTCATAATCAACTAAACCGACGACCTCATCCATCTGAGTTTCTACCCTTTGACCACTAGAGTTAATTTCAAACTTAGGTAATTTAACGCGCCCAACATTAACGCCCTGATTAGTTTCTCGATCAACAAAGAAATTATAATTATTTTGATAAGCTGCCTGAAAGCAGAGTAATTGTACCAAATAGCCCTGAGTTCCCAAAGGATAAGCAAAGGAACCGACTTGAAAGGGGAAAGAACTACCACCGGGACAAATATTTAATTGCTGAGAATTGCTGTAAAAATACTGCATGATGGGCTCAGGAACCCTAAAAAAAGGATCACCTTGATCAAGTTCTTCGTCACTGGGTTGGGGAGTAACTTGATCAGGTTGAGGGGAGGGAGTCTGAGATAATAGATCAGTTCTGGCGCGGGCGGAGAGAATGCTGCCATAGTGGAAGAATAAGCAGGCGATCGCCAGAGATAGGGCTAATTTTCGCATATTTTTGATATAGAGGTGAGTAGGTACTCTGGGTATACATCAACAGGAGGCACAAACCAGAGAATTTTGAATGTGATAGCCGGAACTAGCCAAATTATGGGCAGATTTTTGTTAAATTAGCAGAAATGCACTTACTCTGTATATTGAGGATACTTTACTGGTGGTAGCAAACAAGCCGATATCCTTCAGCGATCGCCAAAATATGGACAACGACATTTTATCAAACGCCATTTTATTAAAGGTAAAGCGACTCACAGCGGCCAGCGGTCAAATGAGTTTACCCTGTATCCCGTCCATGATAGACGAATACATGGACCAGTTTGATCGAATTTTAAAATCCCTAGGACAGCAATTCACCCAGGAAGAAATGACAGCCCTGCGGGAATTGGTAGCGCGGAAACTAGCAGAAGGCTACAATCAATCACCCCATTCTCGGATAATTTTTAAATACGAACCGCCAGACCCCACCCAAGGGCTGACCAGCGGCTTAAAATTAAGCGTATTGACAGAAATTCTATCAGTGGAACAGAAGTATCAACGGTGGCTAACCAGTCGCCAGGGACCGTTATTTGGCTCTCATGCTGACGCTAAACTGATGGATGTGGTAAAAGAGTTTAACCCGCCCTCTAGCGCCCCCATTCTTGACGTAGGGGCTGGGGTAGGTCGCAATACTTTAGCTTTAGCGAGGCGGGGACATCCTGTAGATGCGGTAGAATTAACTCCAGAATTTGCCCAAATTATCGCTAAGGAAGCCCAGGAAAACCAATTGCGGGTGCGGGTTATCCAAAGTAATATTTTGAATCCATCTCTACAATTACCGCAGAAAAGCTATCAATTGGTGTTGGTGTCGGAGGTGATTTCCCATTTTCGGAATAACCAGGACGTGCGAATCCTGTTAGGGAGAATGTGTAATGCTATTAAACCGGGGGGGCTGTTGTTGTTTAATACATTTTTAACAGATCCAGGTTATGAACCTGATAACCGGGCGCGGGAACTTTCCCAGGTGCAATGGTCTTATTTAATCACGCGATCGGAGTTCAATTCGATCATGGCCGGTTTACCATTAGAGATATTATCCGATGAGTCGGTGTATGAGTATGAGCGATCGCACCTCCCCTCCGAATCCTGGCCCCCAACGGGTTGGTTTGAAAATTGGAGTCAGGGTAGAGATGTCTTTCCGATAAATAACCCTCCCATATCATTGCGATGGATACTCTGTCGGGTGAATTAAGTTTTAAGTAAAACAACTTACCGATTCAGGAATTATGTTAAAGGGAAAAGTTACCCAAGTTTCGCTGTATGTTGTGGCTGCTGTGGCAGCATTGTTCGTGGGAATATTTTTCCCGATGATGCAATTACAAAGAATGTGGTCTTCTCGGACAGGGGAAATGCCGGAAGTTTCCCAGCCTTCAGAAACTGTGATGAGTTTAGCGGTGTTGTCTCCAGAGTCGCGCCGCCTGGAATTAACAGAAATTGCCACCAGTAGAACTACCTCAGAAAATCGCGATCGCGCTAGATTCTTACTGGCGGCGGATTTATTAGAAGCCGGACAGCCAGAAGAAGCCTTAGAACAATTAGATAGATTAGAGAGGAGTTATCGTGTCTTAGCGGGTCATATCCTGAAAATGCGGGCTTTGGCTTATCAACAGCTTGGGGATACGGCTAAAGCCTCACTATCATGGAAGGCTTTGGTAGATGGCCACCCAGAAGATCCGGTAGTGGTAATGGGTTTATATGCTTTAGGGGAAACTAATCGGGAATATTGGGATAGGGCGATCGCCGAATTTCCCGCCCACCCACAGACCGTAGAAATTGCCAGAACCCTACTGAGAGAGAATCCCGATCAATTCCCATTATTGCTATTAATTGCCCAACATGGTATTCATTTACCCGAATATGGCACTTATTTAGCCAAGTTAACCCAGAATTATCAACAACAACTTACCCCAGAGGATTGGGAAAATATTGGCTTTGGCTATTGGGAGAAGATGGATTATGCTCGAGGGGCGATCGCCTATTCCAAAGCCCCCAAAACCCCCAGAAATATGTATCGACACGCCAGGGGGTTATGGTTAGGTGGCAAAATTCCCGAATCTCGTCGGGCTTATCAAGAGTTAATTGCCGCATTCCCCACCCAAACAGATCCTGGGGGCGAAGACGCTGGCTTAGGAAGAATTAGACTAGCGCGGTTAGTCGAGCCCAGAGAAGCCCTACCCCTGCTTAATCAAGTAGTAGAGAATTTCCCTAATCACGCCGCCGAAGCCGTATTAGACCGCGCCAATGTCCTCGATAAACTCGGATCTACTGAAACAGCCTCTCAGAGTCGTCAGTTATTGCTGAGTCAATATAGTGATTCCGAAGCAGCCGCGCAATTGCGTTGGACTCTCGCCCAACAGGGTGCAACGGCGGGAAGACTTGATATTGCTTCAGAATGGGCGCGACAGTTAGTTAACAAAAACCCCGATAGTGAGTTAGCGCCACAAGCTACCTTTATGTTGGGAAGGTGGGCGAGACAGCAGGGGAATTCCAAAGATGCTACCAAAGCCTTTGAATATCTGTTAGCCAGATATCCCGAATCTTATTATGCTTGGCGCGCCGCCGTGTTTTTGGGTTGGCCAGTGGGAGATTTTACCACTGTGCGCCCCCTGTCTCCCCATGTAGAACACTTGGAACAGTTACCTATTCCCTTAGCCGGTTCCGAGGCCGTAAGAGAATTATATCGCTTAGGGCGCGGTCAGGATGCCTGGAGTTTGTGGCAGGTAGAATTTAGTAATTATCGTCAGCAGCCTTCTGTCGCCCAACAATATACTGATGGTTTAATGCGAATTGCCGTAGGTGACAACTTAGATGGACTGTGGATGATTTCCAGCCTTAGCCGTCGGAATGACCCCGAAGAACATCAGGAATATCTGGCTTTGAAGCAAAAACCTGGTTATTGGGAGTCTTTATATCCTTTTCCTTTCCTAGAAACTATTGTGAGTTGGTCAAATAAACGCCAACTAAATCCAGTCTTGGTTACCGCCCTAATTCGCCAGGAGTCGCGGTTTATGCCTTCAATTAAGTCAGTGGTAGGGGCGACTGGATTAATGCAGGTCATGCCCGAAACCGGGGCGGAAGTAGCCCAGAAAATTCAACTGACTAACTATTCTTTAGAAGATGTTGAAGATAATGTTAATTTGGGGACTTATTACTTTGATTTTACCCACCGAGAATATAACAATAATTCACTGTTAGCTGTGGCGAGTTATAATGCCGGTCCGGGGGCTGTAGCTAATTGGGTAAGGCGGTTTGGTTTTAATGATCCTGATGAGTTTATTGATAAAATTCCCTATCCTGAAACCTATGGTTATGTGAAATCTGTGTTTGGAAATTACTGGAATTATCTGAGGATTTATAACCCAGAAATTTCTCAAAAGTTGGCTGAACATATCCGCACCTTTAATGACAGATTTGACTAAAGTTATGGTTAGCTGACTGTTAATCGGCGAGAGGGGAGAGTCCAGAATTAATAAGAAAAATATATTTTGGTTCTCTCTTCCTGGCAATATGGTGTATGATTCCGTTATTCCTAGCTCAATGTTGTGAGGAGCCAGTATGACCATTTTTAAACAGTCGGTTGCTCTTGCTTGTTTTGCGATCGTAGCTTTTAGCGGTAGTCAAGTTGTGGCAGCGGGGACTCTTAAAGACTTTCAGGAATCGGAGGAAACACCGCTTCACAAGAATTTCTTGAGTTTAGCCCAAGACTTGGAATCTCAACTAGAAGTTCCTGAAACTATTGCGGAAGTAGTTAATACTAACCCAGAAGTTGAAACTATTGCGGAAGTATTTAATACTAACCCAGAAGTTGAAACTATTGCGGAAGTAGTTAATACTAACCCAGAAGTTGAAACTATTGCGGAAGTAGTTAATACTAATAGCCAAGAAACTCCTCAGTATCTATCAGAAATAAACGAAAATAGCCCTTCTACCGATGCAATTGATTTAAATGTGGTATCCATACAACCACAATGGCGCATTGCTGAAGAGATAGCCTTGGGGGATGATACCTTGGGGGATGATATCATAGCTCAATCGTGGCAGGATAATCCCCGTCGCGCGGCGGACCGGAATAACCGCCGCTTGAGTAACCACTTCAACTATTTTGCGGTTGGGGGTAATATTGGCATTACGGGGAATGCTTCTGGTTTAGGAAAGGGAGGGGGCGGCACTTTAGGTAAAACGGGATATTCTGAGAATCTATCGTTGCATACTGGTGGCGTGCTTATTGGTGAGGGTGCTAGTGTCACGGCTTTGACCTATAGCTTCCCTATGCGGGTAGATACAGGGGGTATAGTTGCCTCTCCGTTTATAGGTGCTGGCATCATTTATGCGGACCTATTCAATAGCGATTTTAGCTTCGGTCCCCTGTTTATGACGGGTGTTGACGTACCGATTTCCTACAGTTTCATCTTGACGGGTCGCTTTAATGTAGGCTACATCAGAGAGACTACGGAAGTAGGGGTGATGCTAGGGGTGGGTTATGTGTATACCCGCAGTATATGGAATATTCTGGGCATATTCTAGGCTTAATCTAGGGACTCTAAAGGGACTACACTAGGATTGATAATTTTGGGGCTCGAACCCTGAAATTTAACGGCTATAGATAGCTTACCTTTGTGATCTCCGAAAATGTGGGTGATTTTACCAACACCAAAACTGCGGTGTAAAACGCGATCGCCCACATTCCACTGTTGGGGACTTTTTTTGATAGTCCCCTTGGTGGCTTTATTCTTGGTGGTGTTTTTGGCGGCTTGGTGGCGGATCAAAGGTTTATATCCCCGCACTAGGTCTGGTGGTAATTCGGCTAGAAACATCGAAGGAACACAAGGTTCGCGATACCCCCACAAACGCCTTTCGCTGGTGTGGGTAATAAATAACTGTTCCTGGGCGCGGGTGATGCCTACATAGCAAAGTCGCCGTTCTTCTTCTAAACTGAGAGGGTCGTTAATGCTGCGGAAGTTGGGAAAGAGTCCCTGTTCTAAACCGACTAAGAAGACAATGGGAAATTCTAAGCCCTTAGCTGAGTGTAGGGTCATCAGAGAAACGGCTTCCTGTCCTTCCTGAAGATTATCTAAATCTGAGGATAGGGACGCACGAGCTAAAAAAGCCTGTAAACTGGTGTCTTCCTCTTCTTCCTGAAATTGGGAAACGGCGTTACAGAGTTCCCGCAGGTTATCTAGGCGGTTATCTGCTTCATCAGTGCCTTGTTGTTTGAGGTCTTGGAAGTAGCCAGAGTCTTCGAGAATGCCATCTAAAATGTCTAGGGCTGTGGTAGTTTCTAAGCGATCGCGCCAAGATTGAATCATTTGGGCGAAGCGATTAACGGATTTAGCCGCGCGTCCGGTAATGGTATTAACGGAGTCTTGATCACTAATAATTTCCCAGAGGGGAACCCCTAACTGTTGGGCGGCATTATTTAAGCCGTCTATGGTAGTGCGACCAATACCGCGCCGAGGTACATTAATGACCCTTTGCAAACTGACGGTATCAGCGGGGTTCGCAATGACGCGAAGATAAGATATGGCATCTTTAATTTCTCGGCGATCGTAGAACTTTAGCCCGCCGACAATGTTATAATGTACATCTTCACGCCGTAATACATCCTCAAAGGGTCGAGATTGGGCGTTGGTGCGATAGAGAATGGCAAAACTACCGAAGCCGATTTCGGGGTTTTGGTTGATAATGGTTCTGATCTGATCGACTACAAAATGAGCTTCTGCCATTTCGTCATCGGCTTTATGACAGCAGACGGGAACACCAGGCGATCGCGTAGGGCGCAGAATTTTGTCAATGCGGGTGGTGTTATTTTGAATGAGATGGTTGGCTACTTCTAGGATGTTTTCTCGCGATCGGTAGTTTTCTTCTAGTTTAATTAAGGTGCGGCTGTCATCGTCGGCTAAACCATCGCCAAAATCTTGTTGAAATTCCAGCATAATCCGATAGTCTGCCATACGGAAGGAATAAATAGACTGATCTACATCCCCGACCACAAAAATAGACCGATTCTGCCAATTGTGAAAAGATGGCGGCGGTTCTCCATTAGTTGTTAACAGCCTAATCAGGTCATACTGGGTGCGGTTAGTGTCTTGGTATTCGTCCACGAGAATATGGCAAAATTTTTGATGCCAGTAGGCTAAAACTTGTTCGTTTTGGCTAAATAAAGCTACGGGGACGAGAATGAGGTCGTCAAAGTCTAGGGCGTTATTGGCGGCGAGGGCATCTTGATATAGACTATAGACTTCTGCAATGACTCGCCCCTGATAGTCGGGGTTCTCCTGTAGGTATTGTTGGGGAGACAATCCCAGGTTTTTGGCGTTACTGATTTTATAGCGAGTTTTGCGGGGGTCAAATTTTTTGTCGTCTAGGTTGAGGGTTTTGGTGACGATTTGCTTAACTAGGGCTAGTACGTCTGACTCGTCAAAAATTGAGAAGTTAGGTTTCCACTGACGGCCTTTTTCGTCTTGGTATTTGTTGATATCATACCGGAGAATGCGGGCACAGAGGCTATGAAAGGTTCCCATCCATAGGTGTTTGGTTAGTTTCCGGTAAATTTGCGATCGCAGTTGGGTTTGGATGGCGGGTTCTAAGGCTGATAGGGGTTTCTGGTATTTTTTTTGGGCTTGCTGTTGGGCAAAAATTGACTCGATCCGGTCTTTGATTTCTCTAGCGGCTTTGTTGGTGAAGGTGACGGCTAGGATGTTTTCGGGGTTGACTTTATGATTGTCGATCAGGTTGGCTACGCGATAGGTGAGGGCGCGAGTTTTACCGGAACCTGCGCCAGCGACTACTAACATTGGACCGCAGAAGTGTTCAACGGCTTGACGTTGGGATGGGTTTAGGGAAGTTAGGAAGTCTACAGATTCCATAGTGGCTGCGATCGCTTAACCGTTAAGAAAAAGGGTAATGTGCTTTGTGTAAAATTACCATGGATTTGGGACTTCAGACAAGTTTATTGAGAATTGTCCAAACATCCCCATCAGAGCGGACGTAGGGGACGGAAATATTACTAAATCCGGTGATAAATGGCTTATAGTACACCTGCCAGTATAGGGGGGTAATTTCATCGGCGATCGCTTTGAGGGCTTTGGCTTCGGTTTGGAGTTCCCTGGATAGTTGGTTTATGCGATCGGCGTGTAGTTTGGCTTGCTGTCGGCTTTCTTCTAGTTGTTCTTCTGTGGGTCTGCTGCGCCTGAATTGTTCTAATTCCTGTTGTTTATGGCGAAGGTGGATTTTGAGGGCGGCGATCGCATCTTCTATACCTTTGCTCTCCGCTGACTGGTGGGCGGTTTCTCGCGCATGGTTACGGTAGGCTGTGGCGATCGCTTCTGGAGAGTTATTTTCTGGGGTGATTTGCGGATTTTGAATCTGGATCTGGGTTTTTTCCCGTTGTAGGGCTAAAATCTGCTTCCTAATTGCTTCGATTTCCTGGTCCAGCGGGTGCATGATTGATTCGGCTTAGGATTAATGGTGCTATTGTAACATTATCTTTACATTTTCCGGCTAAATTTAGCCCGTAACTTATAGACAAACAACTCATTATACCAGATTATCTATAAATACTATGGTTTCTGTAAAAGGCTCAACTGTATTAAGTAAAATCTTTTCAAACCCTTACACCATAGAGGATACAGGACAATAGGGTGAGGAAAAGAGAGGATAATTTTTACTAAATTTAATATAATTTGATTTGGTTACTCATGAAATTGTTAAGTTTAGTTTAATATGCTTGCACTTATATTTAATAGTGCTAAAGTAGTAATTGAAGTCAAACAGGCTTCTTTGACAGATACCAAAAGCGATGTTCAATCTGTCGGTTTTATATCTCGAGGGAGGACTAGAACGAATAAAAACTTGTTCATCGCCAATGTAGTGAGAATCAGGAGGTAAAACACTGTTTCATTTCGAGTCTGTCATGTTTGAGAGCAGCCCCTCTTTAGGGTTCTGATATTTCCTCTACTGTTTCGATGGGAGCTATGCACTTAACTTTTGTAGTTTTCGATGTAACTCCAGCCAAACCATATTTATTCGAGGAAATCACTCGGTAGACCAGGAGGTATTCTAAGCTGTTCACTCTAAACTCTGTTTCGTCAAAACGCGGTAGTAGCGCCCACAGAATTTCCTTATATTTCCTCAGATAGCGACGATGGGAGCAATGCAACTGGCTCAGGTTTCAGTTCACCTCCAGATAGTCTAAATCAACGAGAGGATGTCCCTGGGGAGTAGGTTAGGGCGCTATTGCTGTTGTCGCATTTTTTTTTGAGTCCGAAAGAATGAAAAATTGGGTTTAATACCCAGCCCCTTGTGGGTGTAGTGCTTCACTGAGTATTTATTGCTATCTAAGACCTAATTGTTTTTTCACCAAAAAGTTACCAATAATTAAGGTTAACAGAATTAGACTAAGTTTAACAGGCCAGGGAATCATCACAAAAAACCACATTGATGATATGGTGGCGATGACGGCGGCGAGAAGACGGGGAAGTTCATCAAACCAGTGTCCATGATGACTGAGGCTGACCCAAACAGAAATACAGGCGATCGCCAGAGGAATTAAAGATAGTGTTGACATAGTTTTAACCGGTCAGGAAGGGAAGTTAATAGTATTTGGTAGTCTAGGGAACTAGACTTGCAGGATAAAAATACAGTTCCCTAGGGGAAGAAATTAGCCGATAGTCAGGGCCAAATCTTGGGGTGAGAGGGTAAACAGTCCCTGTCTAACTAGATCAGGTTGTGCATTTTGAACGACTCCGAAAATACCTCCTTCTGGGAGCAGAATATGAGTATCATTACCCACTGAATTAAGGATTAATATTGATGGGTCAATATCGCCGACTACCGCAATGCGATCGCCTTCAGCGAGGTTAAAATCGAGAATCAGATCAGCCTGATCAATAGTAGCATCAGCATGGGTTAAAACAAAAGTATCTGCACCCTGACCACCAACGAGGGTATCAGCACCCAGATCACCAATGAGAATATCATTTCCCGCATCTCCAGACAAGTAATCATCACCCTGTCCACCGCGAATAAAGTCATCACCAGCGCCGCCATAGATAGTGTCATTACCGCGATTTCCGTTGATGATATCATTACCATCATTACCAAAGAGCAGGTCATCACCTTGACCACCCCAAATCAAGTCATCACCAGCGCCGCCATAGATGGTATCATTACCCTGATTACCATTAATTACATCAGCAATTTCTGACCCGATCACTAAATCATTACCACCCCCGGCGAAAACTCCTTTAGGGTTTTGTTGGCTAATTTCGGGGGTAATTTCGATCACATTATCAGCATCCAAATCCCTAGGAAAGGCATAAGATAAGGGTAAGCTGGCGCGGTTAAGAGTGTTAATGAAACCATTTAAAAGTGGTACATCAGTGATTAGATTAGAGGTGCGAGTTGGTAAAATACCAGCAAATACTTCCGCGTCTTGAATGCGATCGCCTTGTTGAATTTGGTCAATCACATCAAACCCTTGCATCACCATACCAAAAACGGCATAATCGCCATCCAAGCCGGGAGAGTCAACTAAGTTAAAGTAAAATTGAGAAGAGGCTGAGTCAGGGTCATTACCTGACCGCGCCATAGCGATCGACCCCTGGACATTTCTTAATAAGGGAGGAACTGTAATTCCGGCTTGTTGAAAAGTTTGGCTGTAGATAGGTTCGGTGGCACCTTCTGGTATAATTTCCAGGGGCACATTACGGACTTGTCCTGTCGCTGGGTCGATAAATCCACCAGTTCCTAATAAGTTAGGGGGAAAACCTGGAATAACGCTGTTAGGGTCGCCTCCCTGTACGACAAAGGGGTTAGGTTCACGGACTACGCGATGGAAGGATACACCATCATAAACGCCAAGTTCAACTAATTCTACGAAGTTTCCGGCGGTGATGGGTGCATTATCGCCATCAACTTGGATAACAATTGGTGATCCATTAACCACCATAGCTACTAATGCTTGACCACTTAAAGGTTGAATGTTTGTCATGTTTGAAATGCTATTTTTCCGTTAATGATGTTAGCTTGTTTGGGATCAGATGGAGACCAATTTGAGAGTTTTTGGGTAATTTAGGGGAGTATATGGGGCGATCGCATTTCCTTGACTCCAAATATAGATTTAGGGTTCCGCCAGTCCGGTGGCGGAGATATGTAAAGATATGTAAAGAAATTTCGATCTGTGTATTATGTTGCGCCGAACCTTGATCAGTCTAATTGTAGGAATAGCGATCGCCCTATTTAACCTAAACCTAGCGAGTCCGGTCTTAGCCTTGGGTGGTCAACTGCCGCCGCTAAATGAACCCGCGCCAGAATTTACGCTTCCCACAAATACCGGAGACGGGGAGGTGTCTCTATCAGACTACCGAGGTCAGTGGGTAGTAGTCTATTTTTATCCCAAAGATTTTACGCCAGGATGTACCTTAGAAGCCCGTCGCTTTCAGGAAGACTTGCCGAAATATATGGCTAGAAATACCCAAATTTTAGGGATTAGTGCTGATGATGTGGACTCCCACGCCGAGTTTTGCGACTCTGAGGGGTTAAAATTTCCGCTGTTAGCTGATGTTGATGGAAGTGTCAGCAAGGCTTATGGTTCATGGTTAAATTTCTTTTCGATGCGACATTCATTTATTATTGATCCTGATGGTATTCTCCGAGAAACCTTTGTGGGTGTGATTCCGGCCATTCACAGTCAGGAAGTCCTAGCCCGTTTGGATGAAATGATCAACTCCTGAGAGTTCCAATAGGGAGGATTTGGGAGAGCGATCGCCTCTATTTACAGTTATTTAAAGTTCCTCCGGGTTAATTCCTTGGGCGCGTAATAACTCCGCTAGTCTTTCCGCCCGTTGGCGTTCAGCTTCGACTCGTTGGCGTTCCTGCTGTAACTCTAGTTCGGCTTGTTCAGCCCGCTGACGTTGATTTTCCGCCCGCTGACGTTCAATTCTAGCCCGTTCATCCCCCGTTAATAGCAAATTACCCTGATTATCCCACCAACGCAGCCAAGGCAATTCTACGTTGCTATACTGTCCCCGCCAAATCCCTAATTCTACACCCATGGAGTGAATGGGATAGTGACCTCGTTCATTCGCCGCCACTAACTCATAGTGATTTTCCACTAGGCGATAGACTTCTACACTGGCTTTTTGGACTTCATAGATAGCAGAGAAAGCCGGACGGATAACTTGTTCATATACCCAAAATTTACCGGGTTTTTGACGTTCTCCAGAAATTTGAGATAAAGGAGTGCGATCGCGTTCTTCGGAACCATCACCGGACACAAATTCTATGGCAATTAAAGGGGGGATATATTCCTGCCATAATACATAGGAACGTCTGAATTTTCCGTCGAGGCTGGGGGGAACGTTGGGAACATAAAACCAGTCTGGACATTCCGCCCCGCGTTCTGGGGGTTCTGTCAGCCGCCAATAGATACCACAATCTTGACCTATAGCATATTGCTGGTCTGGGTGTATACTATCTAGTGTTGATTGAATGGAATCAGTCAATAAGATACTTTGGGGATGCTCCTGAAAGTTTTTCACAAAAGTACCGTCGGAGTCGGGGAGTTGGGTATGATCGGGAAGTGAGGTAATTCCCAGTTCTGAGGATTGGGCGATGGTCATAGTTAATCGTTTCTCATCGCAGAGTGTGAAAAACAGTATAGCATTTTGATAGGACGTTAGAGAGCGATCTCCCTCTATTTTTGACCCTTCCGCACTTCCTTTTAAACCACCAACGGTAGACTATCCAAGCCTTACCTAGTTGAATCGCTCCACTGCTGACACCCCATTACCCCATTGCCCCTCAATTCCGCTTGGGAAACATCTTGTCATCTACCATTAGAAGCAACCATCCTAAATTTTTACATTTCTTAATCAAACTCCCGTCTTTTTCCGTCCTTTTCCGTCCTTTTCCGACTTGCCAATAGCTCTGATTTTGAGCAAAATTAAAACCAGAGTTGATCATCCACTATTTTAAGTAAATTGCCAAAGCTGTTCCGAGGAAACAGTCAACCACATCAATCGGAAAAGGATCTACACCCGGAAAATTTATGGTATACGAAGATACATTTAATGCTTGATTGACCAAATTACTCTGTTCAGGCAAAACAATGGAGCAAAACTACCCAGAAAATTTAGACCTAAATCTGCTTCAAGACTATTACCAAGCTCTTCATGCCATCAATACTCAACATTTAAAGCTGCTAGATGCTAAACGAGAATTGAGTTGGCATAATTCTCGCAAAAAAGAAGCTTATAAATTGGCTCAACAATTGGGCATCAACGACATTTCATCATTGCCCACAACTGACTGTAACTACGTTTCTGGAGAAAAGACAGATCGCGATCGCATCAATAAAGCCTTAAATGATATCAATATCACTTTAGAAAAAATCAAAAATATCAATAACATGAAAAAGGGTGAAATAGAAAACATAAAAAATCAAAAAAAATATCAATTAGAATCTTTAAAAAATCAAAATATTCAGGTTGGCGAGAAATTAGATGAAATTGAAAAGAAAATAGAAAACCTGAAAAATCAAAAAATGTTGCGCCTTGTTTCAACTGTTATTGTTGCAGTTGTTGTCACAATCGTCTGGCAAGATTTGGCAACGACTTTCTGGGTAACACTAATATATTTTCTTATAATTTTGTCTGTTGAATGAGTAAATTCCACTTGATTATGTTTTTAAGATTTTAATTTTCTAGTCAAATAGGGAGGAAATATGGCAAGTTTTTTAGAAAATTTAAATAAGCTAATCCAAGAAAAACAAGAAAAAAATCTAAAAAAAGCTGATTTGCAAAATCAAATTATTCAAGAAGAAAAACAATTTTCTCAGAAAATAGAGGCGAATGAAAGTGAATTAAAACAACAAACAGAAAGTTTAAAAAAGAAAGTATTATCAAATTTATATATAGTCAATGAAGATACTAAGCTTGCTCAAGAAAGAGCGATTTTTGAGGGCAATATTTTTTCTCAAAAATTGCAACAAAAACAAAAAGAAATTAGTCAATTAGTAAATCAAATTGATAACCCCCGCTTATTATCAGCTTCTTGGAATGATCCCCGTTGGACACCTTCAGAGAATAGCGATAGTTATAAACCTCAAAATGGTGGTCTGGCTCCTGGTGTTTTACGAATTGGTGAATTTTTACTGGATCAAGTACAGCCACCCGCTAGAGTTCCGGCATTGATACCAATCCGAGATTTTTCTAATCATTTGCCCAACTTTAAGCCCGGACACATTGCAATTTTTAGCAGTGATGCGGAATCTCGTCAAGCCGCACTTGCGGGTTTAGAGTCTATCGCTTTGCGAGTGGTCAGTACCTTCCCCGTCAGAAAATTAAAAGGAATATTTATTGACCCGGTAAGCATGGGAAATACTTTTCCCTTCAAGAATTTACATCAATTTATTTCAGGTCAGAAAACCTATACTCGCAGTGATGATATTCGAGAACAACTGCGAGGGTTAACCGAACATATTGAGCAAGTTCTACAAAACTATTTAGGTAAAAATTACCAAAGCATAGAAGATTATAATATTGCGGCTCAGTCTGTAGCGGAACCCTATCGTTATTTATTTATTGCTGATTTTCCCACTGGCTTTGACAACAACTCGTGGGAAGATCTGAAAAGCATCCGGTTAAATGGTTCTAGGGCGGGTGTTTATGTGATTTTGCATATTGACGAAACTTTGGAGAAACCGAAAAACTTTGATTACAGAACATTTGAGGATTTTTGTACCGTTATTAGCCCCACACATGGCTTGAGTGTGGGAGCAAAACCCAAGCAGGGCAATGTTTATTCGGGATATGTTACGAGCTTGACCTCTGGGGGTGCTTATGTTGAATTTCTGCCCAATACTCAAGGATTTGTACCAACCCCAAAATTAGTAGATCGAAGAATATACAGACCCGAAGAAGCGGTTTCTGTCGGCCAAAAAGTTGTAGTTAAAGTTCACTCAATCAATAGTCGAGACGAAATTGAACTGACCTGTTTAGATATCAATCCGACTGAAGAAACTGCGGCTCGACAAAAGAATTTTCGTTCATCTCAAAATACCAATCAGTCCTTATTTGAGTTGAAGTTACCTAATGATTTGGTTTTCAAAGTCGCACTAGATGAACCCCCACCTAACGAACAATTTAATCAAATCCTACAACTCATTACAGAAGAAGCGAAAAAAATTAGTGTTGAAACTCTACCCTTTTCCAAACTTTATCCCCAACAAGCATGGTCTGAGGATAGCAGGAAAGAAATCAGAGCGCCTATCGGTTTAATGGGTGCAATGGATAAGTTGGAATTTTGGTTAGGTGAAAATGAAGACAAACAACTGGTCAGTCATGGTTTGTTAGCAGGTAAAACAGGTTCAGGTAAAAGTTATACGCTTCATGCAATTATTGTCAGTTTGGCGCTGAGATATTCTCCCGATGAATTGGAGTTATATTTACTTGATTTTAAAGAGGGAGTCGAGTTTCAAATGTATGTCGATCCAGAAAAGGGAGAAACTTCTCAAAATGCCGAAGAGTTGAACGAAGAAAAAGCCTTACCCCATGCCAAAGTTGTCTCGATTGAAAGCGATCGCGAATTTGGATTAAGTGTTTTAGAGTATGTCAATAAACAAATCGAAGAACGCAGCATCAAGTTTAAATCAGCAGGAAACTTAAACAAATTGCAAGATTACCGGGATAAAACTGGAGAAACAATGCCACGAATTTTAGTGGTCATTGATGAGTTTCAGTATATGTTCCAGGAAAATGATAATATTACCCGCAGTCTCAACCAAGTGATGGATAATATAACCCGACAAGGACGTGCATTTGGGATTCATTTATTAATTGCATCTCAGTCTCCCAATGTACCCAATATGAGTCGAGGTATTTACTCACAAATTGACCTGAGAATGGCACAGCAAATGGATAAAAGTACAGCATCTTCAGTATTAGCGGAAGGAAATACCGATGCTGTAGATTTGCTGGACAAACCAGGTAAGGTGATTTATAACAAAGATTATGGTAAGAAAAATCAAAATGAGATCGGTCAAGTCGCTGATATTTCTGCTCAAGAAAGATCCAATGCCTTAGTCAATATTCAGGAAATTGTCAATCAAAATCATTATCAGCGCTCAGAACCTTTAATTCTCTTTAATGGATCTCGACCGACTAAATTAAGTCATAATCGACAATTAGTTAAATTATCGGATATGACTGAATGGCTCTCCCTGAAAGAATTAAATAAACAAGTTATTAAAGAACCAGATTGGGTAGTTCAAGAAACTCCGGGGATTGCTTGGCTGGGAGAACCGATGAGAATTGGCGATCATACTAAAGCGATTTTCCGTCGTCGTCCCCGCAATAACATGATGATAGTTGGCTCTTCTGAAGAAATTGTCTTGGGAATTATTGGGGGAATATTAATGAGTTTAATTCATTGCTATCAACCCCAAAAAGCACGGTTTATGATTGCTGATTTATCCATTCCTGATGAAGATAATGACTGGACAGAAATGACCATCAATTTCAGGAATGCCTTTAACTCTTACTTCCCCACCCAAATCGCTAAACGTTTTGCCGATCCAGATTGTCAAGTTATTAAAGCTGAAACTTTATTAAACGAGACCTATGAAGAATTTGAAAGACGTTTAAAACAACGAGAAGAAAACCCAGACCAAAATCCCGATGATTTAGGAGATTCCCTATTTTTTGTCTATGCAGTGGGAGGGTTAAACAGATCGCAAAATTTACGTCCTGTTATGGGTCATCGTAGTGAAGAACCTTCCGAAGATGCCGAAAGACTACTCAAGCTAATTTCTCAAGGGTCTGAATTGGGTATCCATACTATTTTCTGGTTAGAAGATATGAAAACATTTCTCAAACTGACCGGGGATAATCGTTCTTGGCTAACCCATTTTGACCTGCGGGTTGCCTTGAATATGCCGGGAGATGATTCTCGATTGCTATTAGGAGAAGTCCATGCTGAAAAGTTACCACGACTCAGAGCTTATTTTCGGGATGATTCGGCGACCGCAGGTTTAGAGAAATTTAAGCCTTATGCTGTCCCCACAAAAGAAGAAATTGGCGAATACTGCCATAATTTTGAACAACGGTTGACGTGATTAGGAGATTGTAGGATGTCAAGAGATTTGGATATTGACGAACAAGAGTTAGCCAAATTTATTGCGGCTTTGTCTGATTTCCAAGATTTAACAACTGATAAATTTAAGGCAGTTGAAGGAGCTTGGAGAAAATGTGATGATTCTTGGAAAGGAGAAAGTAAAGACAAATTTACTAAAGATTTCGACCAAACCAAAGACATGGTACAAAGAGCCTTAGAAGCGGGTGACGATGCCTTGGAATGGCTCAGAAAGTTTGATGATATCTTGAAAGAGTTTGAACAAAATTATTAATAAAAGGAGAAAGGGTTATGGCTCAAACTTCATTTGATGCTCAAGATGCAGAAGATCTACTCAAAGAACTGGAACAGTTTCACGAGGCTATCCGGGATGAATGGTCAAGGGTTTTGAACCAGTGGAGCAATCTTAAATCGGTTTGGCGCGATCAACAATTTGATAAATTTGAACCGATATTTGAGAAATTTATCTCTACTTATAATGATGCGGAAAAAGAAAGCGATCAATACATCAGATTTGTTCGAGAACAAATTGAAATAAATGAGACTAAAAAACAAAAATTGTCTGGACGTTTAGCCGACTTATAAATCAGGAAAAGATAGATATGGTTAAACCAACTTCTTTTAACTTAGAAGATGCTGAGTGCTTGCTCAGGCAGTTAGATCAATTTCGAGGAACGTTACAGCAAGAGTGGGGAAAGGTAGCTACTCAATGGGAAAATATTAAATTGACTTGGCACGATCAACAATTTGATAAATTTGCACCTTTGTTTGAAAAACTGTCATCTACTTATCAAGGTGAAATTGATGGCTGTGAAAAATATATGGGGTTTTTAGTGCAACAAATTAAGACTGCCGAACAAAGAAAGGTGAAGCTAGGTGATGTGGTTAATAAGTTGTATACCGGAGTTGAAATTGCACAAGCAATTGTTGGTTTGGGGTATGCTTCTCCTCCCTCAGAAATTGCCATGTCATCAGCAAAACCTATTTCTTCCATAGAACAACAAGAGGAGGATAAAACCGACTATGATTTTGCCAGAATTGATCGTGTACCCAATATTGAAGATCAATTAGCAGAATCTTTTAAAACTTCTCAAGAAAACGAAAGAAAAAGGAGACAAGAAGAATTAGAAAAAAATCATAATCCCCAAAATTCCCATAGTCAACCTAAATAAATTATTTAAGATATGCTGTCAAACCCAATTCAATAGGAAGCTATTAGATATGAAAGAAAATCAACAAAAAATAGATTGGCAAGATCAGGTAATTATCGGTAGTGTGATTGCTGGTGCTTTTATTATTGCAGCAATATTAATTAAGCCTCAATCTTATATTCCCAGGTCTCACAACAATACTACTAGCTCGTCAGCTTTAAATAGAACAGGGAATACTTCTGCTCCTGAAGACACAATTGTTAGGTATTATCAGTTAGCCCCCAGCAATAGACAAGAAGCTATCAAGTTACTCAGCGACTCTTGGCGACGAAGAGCCGCTCAAAGGGTTAATGATAATTGGTGGGATTCTATCAGAAGAGTTGATGTTTATGCCTTCCAGACTTTTGCTAAAAATAATAGCAAAGCCAAAATTAAAGTGTGGTTGAAATACCACATGAAAAATGGCCAGACTCCCTGTGAAAGCTTGATATTTAATTTAATTTTTGACCAAAAGAAAAGTACCTGGCTTATCGATAGTGTAGAACCGAATAGTGTCATCCAAAATCCATACTGTGATGCCAGATAATCTAATCCATAATTCTCAAAATTCACATAAATTTACTCTATCCAATTCTGAACTTCTGGTAAGGGTAAATCTAAGGATTCGGCAATTTGTTCCGGTGTTAAACCGAGTTGACTTAGTTTCTCCACCGCCTTAAATTTAGTCTCTTGCAAGATATGTTCAACTATTTGGTCTTCATATATGGTATTTTTGACTGGAGATTCAGGATGGACTTTATCCTGATGTTCTAAATTAGCTGTTTCAGAATTATTGCAAAAATTAATATTACTAATTTTAACAGAATTATTGACAATATGATGCTGATAATTTACAAACCCTAAACGCTCAACTGTAGCGACTAAATTTGATTTATTAACATCTTGATCAAAGACTTTTGATAATAACTGCCACAGTTCGTAGCCTTTATCCTTGGCATGACCTGTGCTACATCCGTAATGCTTGGCGATCGCACTATACTTTTCCCCATTCAGCACTCCCTTTAAAATCGCTAATTGCAGACTATCCAAGTGTTCCCCAGTTTGTTCAAACACAAACTCATCAATCGAGTTAACCACACTTTGCCACTCCATCACCTCTAAATTCTCCTTCCGAAACATCTCCTTTTTTATGATTATCCATCATAATCCCTGGCTCAAATCGTCGCCATAAAAGAATAAAGGGGTTGACAAGGGGAGGAGCGATCGCCTAGATTCAATGTATTCGTCTCCCATGGCTATACTCATGACTAAAAAATCAACAGCCAGAAGCACCAACTCAGACAGTTGAACCCAAATCAGTCAGCGACGCGATACTCCCAGCCCTAATTTGAGTGCAAAGTAGCCCAACTCAATAAACAGTTTCCCTAAGTCCCACCGTCTCCAAAAACTGCTGGGGGTGGGGAAGTGCATCCCAAACCCACCAAGAACCGCAATCTCTCAACTCTTCAGCGCCATGGTGTCCTGAAGCGATCGCGATCGCCCTCGCCCCAATCGCCCGCCCGCAGCGCACATCGTGGGGCGTATCACCAATAACATATAATCGCTCCGGGGAGACTTTCCCTAACTGTTGCTGGGCTAAAACCACAGCCCGTTGTGCAATTTCCACGCGATCGCGCGATCGCCCCGAAAACGCCCCCAGGGGAAAGTATGAATCCAGACCATAGTGAGCCAATTTAGCCCTTCCCCCGGCTTCCATATTTCTATCTTATTCCCAAACTTTCACCAATAAAAACCCCGACCTAGGGAATTGGATCGGGGTACAAGTTTGATATGAGCATTATATGGGGATTATTACCGCATATCCCACAGAGCCTTAAATAGCATCTCAGCTAGTTTCCTTGATGTCGCGTTCCTTGCTGCTTTCAACGCCGCCCCAGATACTTTGTTTCCTTTGTGGTATGCTCTAGTCACCCAATAAACTCTGATGGCTTGAGCCTCTGGGGATTTTGGTAGGCAATCGTAGGGGGTTGTCGCGATCGCACCCCCACCCGGTTTCTGTTCGCGATGAGTCCCCCTCTCGACTGCCCGGACAACAAACTGATGCAAGGTCGATCGCGTCTCTTTACTTCCCGTAAAACTACTACGAGTATCAGCCTTTCCAGATTGCACTTGAGTAGCCCCCAAACCACAAAGCTGTCGAAATCGTCTCATAGCCTTAGACTTGGGAAGGCATTTAAACATCTCATCAAACGGAACGCACCGAGTAAGTAGCCAGCCTCGTTCCCGGCAGCCAAAACCAAACTTGTCAAACACCCGATGGTAGCAATCAAACTCTGGTAGGTTCAGATAGCTTAGTAGCTCTTGCTCTACCATTGCCTCTGACTGATGCCACATACAAATCTGTTGGGCTAGTCGCGCTGTTACTTCACTAATCCCCGTGCCTTCCCCCGCCGCGATCGCCTTCGTATATTCATTGTCAAACTTAGTCTTGGTCGCTTTGGGGATTCTCCAAGTGCCTTGTTCAGTCCAACCACAAGCCCAAGCCCACCACGCTGGCAGTTTGTCCGGGTCTAATTTCCCAGACTCTTTTAGAACCTTAACTTTCGCTTTCGCTGGAAATTCATAGACTAGCCTAGACTTGGCTTGGTTTATCGTTTGGGTGCGGCGCTTGTTGAATGACCCAATATCTCTTAGGCATTGTTCAATTTTCGCTACTTCTGGCGGCCGCTCCCTCACCCAATACCTGCGATCGTAGGCAATTTGGTAATGCTGGAAGTATGTGGCAACCATGAGCAAAGCATCGTAGGGGTCAGACTTGTTAGACGTTCCCCCATAGCTTTTCCGAGTGTCCTTAATCATCGTCTGATCTACTTTCAGCACAGGGATTCCCTCCCGATGTAAGCAGTCAATCCAGAATCTGCTATAAGTTCGGGTCGGCTCTAATATCACCACAGACGGCTCCAAAGACACAAGAAACTGGATAGACTTTGCATTTGCTTCTAGCTTTCGGTGGCACTCAGCAAATGCGGGAGACTCGTAGAAATCCCGCAACGCACCCGCTGGCATAAATTCTAGCCACACGGCATCGCACCACGATGAGCTAACATCAAGGCCTACAATTAAACTATTCATTTTTAACCTCTAGTGTTGTGGTTAATCGTTCCCACGAAGCTGTTACGGCTCTCGCCCATTCTATCTGGGGGAACAAATCTCCCTAGAATCTAGCCGGGGTTGGAACCCGGCTAGAAGCAATTATTGACTTCTGCCCCAGTAACAGGTTGGGGAGGGAAACCTCCCATTTCAATTCGGGGGGGCTAGTTATCAATGCGGTGGGAATCACCCGGTTATCCGCGACTTCCCCCCAGGTGTAAGGGGAAAGTTTCGTCCTTTACCGGCTAGGACTCATCAGGCGGTGAAATCTAGATCTTCTAAAGCTGATAGTGTATATTCCAAGTCTGCATAAATTTGATTGTGATACATTTCAAGCTGCATTGCATAATTATGCACATTTTGGAATCGTTCATCATTAGAGATAAAATCGATAACTCTTAGGTGAGTAATGGTGTTATCAATTTCCATTTTGGCTTTAATTAAACAGTTCGAGAAAGAGACTGCCTCTCGTGTCAAATCGACCCACGCGCAAAGAGAATTTTCATCCTCGCCAAACAAGTGACCAGGAAAATCCGCTGATGTTTTTTGTCCAAGCGGTGAAACCCGCTAGGCGAATTGGCGGCCTCGGCTTTTGGTTTGACCATAGGCTTTTTACCTATATATAGGGTGTGCTTTTGCGATCGCCTGACCAACCCCAAGGCGATCGCATAAATCTACCAGCTTCCCCGCTCTCAACATCCGGCTTTTTACCTATCGCGCTCGAATAATGGAAAACCCGCAGCACACTGTACGGGGAAAACAAGAAGTCAGTGTCGATGACGTTAACGGAAACAGCCGTCGGGCTACTGGATCAGATGGCTATGGAGCTAAATCTGAATCGGTCCGAATTGGTGGAACAGATTGCCAGGGGGATAATTTCCAGCCAAGCGGGGAAAGTGTCCCCGGAACAGGCGGGAAAATTTTAGAGCTGTTGGAGGAGTTGTTTGCTGGTTTTCATGAGTATGTCAAAAGCCATGAAACTCGATTGGAGGAAAGACTGCAAGCAAATCGAGACTATCAATCTCAAATGAAAAAACAAATGGAGAACATCCGACAGAAGATTCTCCAACAGGTTTCTAAATAAATTAAGCGCCCTTCGTGTCCACGAAGGGTGCTTTCTATTTTGGCACGCTGCTAAACCCTCAAGAAACAAATGGACTATGGCACAACACTTTTCTAACCTTCAAACTGTCACCGGTGAAAAGGCGATCGCTCATAAAGTGACCGATTCCGTCACCCTGGGTGACGCAAAAGTTAAAAATTCAAACGCGCCGTTACGCGCGATCGCTCATAACCCGACCGACACAACCCCAAGCGTGTGCTGGAACTTCAGTCCTAAGTGCTGGAACTTCAGTCCTAAGTGCTGGAACTTCGAGACCTGGTTAAAAAAGATTACGCCGCCTTTTCCCGAATCGTTGGCGACATTGATATGGCGATCGCCCTAAATTTTAGCGACCTTCCTTGTGCCCATAAGCTCCGGTTGGCTCGTGATATAGCCAAGCAATCCTACGGCAACATTTTGGCTATAAATAGTCGAGTGAGATCTGGGGAAGATGATAACAGGGGGTCAGGCCGATGAGGGAAAAATCTAAGTCACCGAGGCAGCTTTCCGTCATAATATCGTCACCCTGGGTGACGGATTCTGAAAGTGTAGAACCATTCGATCCGGCTTGGGATGATATGGATGTCTTTATGGCGCTGGACAAATGTCCGAATCAAGACCACAAACAACTCGCCCAATCCACTGATATCCCGATATCTCGTGTAGTCAAGTCTCTGGAAAGGTTACGCGAGAAAGGTAAGGTTAAGTATTTGGGATGGATAGCCGTCACCCTGGGTGACGAAAATTTATCCCCGGTGAACACTTCTCAGAGCGATCGCCTAACTGTTCGCTGGAAAGCTAAGTCAGCCGCCCAAGACACCAACGGGAATAAATATGCTTACCTATATAGGGGGAAAAAGCAGGTTTGCTACCTTGCCGGCCCCCATTTATCGGAAAAAGCTAAAGCGATCGCCGACCAAATAGAACAGTGGATCGAGTCCGGCTTATCTCTCGAAACTATCCTAGAAAAACTTCCCGCACTTAAATCGGGTGGTTGGAAATCCCCAGATAGCAACTCCTAAATTTTCCACAGGGGGAGACTTTACTCCCCCGAAAAATTTTATGATTTCACAGAAAAATCAATGAGCATTTTCCAACCCTAAACAGCGCTATTTGCTACTGTACACTGGTTAGCGCCGTTGGCTGTGTGTAAGAGTCTTTGATGTTTTAGACAAAATACCAAGCAGCCCGGTTTAGTGCTAAAATTGGCGGAATCTAGGGCAGTTACTTCTCGATCTGTGTTTGGCTAGTAGCACCCACTTTCCTCTGATGTCAGGCAACCTCAAGTTATCGACTGCCCTAGATTTAATTAATTGCGTCTCTTACCTTGTCGGGGTCAGCATCAATGTAACGCTGCAATGACGACATTGATTTATGACCGGTAATCTCCATTATTGTCCGGGTACTAATTCCCTTGTTGTAAAGTTTAGTTATAAAAGTGCGGCGGTAACTGTGAAGCGAATAGCCTTCATTCTGTAAACCCAGTTGAGCGATCGCCTTCCGGTGAAAAGAGTCGAACGCTTGAACAGTAACGGGCTTGGATATATCAGATGGGCTGGGAAATAGAAAATCGCCGCCACCGATGCGGTAGGTTCCAAGAATCTCTCTAAGTTTTTGGGAGATGGGAACTTGGCGGACTCCCCCATCTTTCCCGCCCGATCGCTTTCTAGTTTCAGACCGAAAAGTTATTTCTGGCAGGACAATGTGGGAAGCTGGGGAAACATAAACATCAGGGACTCGTAGTAACCTCACCGCTCCTACTCGTTCACCGGTGTACATCAAGATGGCAAGTAAAGTTTGCTGCCAGGGATATTTACAGCGTTTGATTATCTTGTCGGCGATCGCGTCGGGAATGACGGAGGCTTTACCAATGCGGTTTTTTTTCATGAGTTCATTTCTGTGGGGAATTTCCCCCAGTTGCCTAGCCGACGAGGTAAAGCGATCGGCTTACCTATATGAATATTGTAGGGTTCGGGCGGGGAGAATATTAGTTTTCGCGCCGACTTGGGGGAAAGTTTGGCGGCGAGCGATCGGATCAGCCTTCTCTATATTTGTTTACTAACCGGTAATACTCTCCCCTATTTTTGTGAATTTACCAATCCTCCCATGGTAAAAACTGCGTTATCTCAAATTCTCCCCCTTGTTTTGGGTCTGTGCTGTTGGGCGTGTAAATGCAACGGCAAAGTCCTAATCCGGGAGCTAAAAAAGAACCTTCAGCTTTAAACAGCAAAATATAGCGAGACAGAGTAGGAGTCAGATTAAAAGCTCCCCCTGTGTCAGGAACTGTAATAACAGAGCATCGATTTGTTATCCATTTTTCAAGATTATCTATGTCAATATGTGAACTCAAAACATTAGAAAACAATGCAACTTGAGATATTGCCATCCACATGGTTTCACGAGGACATAGTAAAATCTCGATATTAGTTCCTTCCTTGATAACAGACGTAGAAATTCCGTCATTCCCAATGTAGGCATAAAGATTATGGGTAATATTAAAAACATATTGTTTACCGGGCAAAAAAGCATCAAATTGCCAGGCTCTAACTGCTCCCTCTGTTGTAGTCCACGTTCCCCAGAACCTATTATAAGTATCTACGTCATCATAATTAACTTGAGAATCAGAACTTATAAACGATGGAAGTTTGTTTATATTGGAATCTAAGGAAATAAACGGTCTAATTGATAAATCTGGGATAGGCATATCGTCCTCGATTTCGCTTCCTATGTTGTAGTCAATTTCCGTATCTTGGCGCACCCAGATAGAGAGAATCTGAGTTGTGGGGCTGCTTGCTAAAACACCAATCCCCCCATCACTCCCATCGGAATAGAAGCCATTTTCAAAAACAGGTAAGGATAAATCAGACCCTACCCACCGAATAGAAAAAGGATTGTCGGCTTGGATGGTGATTTCCCGACGGACTAATAATGGCGTGGCGGGGACTATTTCAATCTCTTCCCCTGCGGTGAGTTGAAAATAACCTGACTTAATATGGCGATAATAAGCGCCGCCGCCCCCGCCACCGGTAGGACGCATTTCAAACCGAATAGGCATTTATAGTAAAATGGAATGAGTTGTCTCTATTGTCGCACATGAATATCACGCCGGGACTTTATCCTGAATTTTCTGAAACTACCTTAGAAGCCTTAGTTTTAGCAATGGGGCGGCAATTGTTGCAAAGGCAGAAAAACTTAGTCGTTAATATCACCGGGAAAGATATTATGGATCTGTCTCTGGATGAGGAGGCTTCTGTTGTTAATCTGGATATTGACGAGTTAGAAGGTTTTATTGATGACGGTGCGATTAAAGTCCAAGATCCGTTGTTGATGCCTTTGAACCCGGTATAGGCAGTTACCCCTTTAACCAAACCAATTTAGCTAGTGCTTTACTGCATTTAGTTGTACATCAACACATAGCAGAATTTAGTTTCGAGCTAAACCCCGAACCCGCCAAACAACATTGTGATTTTTCTATCCGACCTAACGTTAGGGGAAATGGAACTTATCCATTAATATGCACCATCACTTTAACAGACTATCCCGTAATCATTGACTACACTAATGGTATGACTTCAACCGCACAACCATACTTATTGACACCTTAAACTATGGCAGAAAATCGCTGTTCAGAAACCGACACATTTTCATTTGAAATTAATCAAAGTAATGCCAGTAATTATGTTAATGACCCATTAACACTTGGGGCTGTTTCTAGTGCCGTTAATTCAATATCTGCCAATATTGACCCTAGATGGCTATGGCGGGCTAATGCCTTCCTATAAAGTCTCACCGCCTCAGTTTGGTGTCCAAGTTTTCCCCGGTCTCCTTATCCTGAATTTTACCCAGAGGATTCGGCGGCAGAAAGAGCAGCCAAATTAATGAAATTAGAGAGCAATCATCCTAAATTTGGGTGGCAATTGCTTAGAAGAAAAAGCGCTACCGGTTCATGGGTCGAGGCAGCTTGTCCTGTTATTCAAAACCGAGGGAGGCGGTTTTATGTTCCTCTAATTAATCCTTACTTAACAGCAAACGAGGTCAAAATACTTGGCAGTGCTGACCAATTGGGTGTAAGTTTTAAGGATTATGGCAACGGCATATTAGGGGGCGGTTCAATAGCCAGTAATCGCATCTATGACACTCTTTACATCGAGGGAGAACATAGAGTAGAATTAGATTTAATATTGATGGCTAAACGTCCGGCTAATACAGTGATGAACACAGTCACTGTAAGCCCTAATCCCATGTTAATAGCCCCCGCTAATCTAAGCCGTGCTTATTTTGAAATTCAAAATCAGGGAGAAATTGAGCTCCTTTGGGGTTTTGGCACATTGGGAAGTGACGCGACAAGCCATCCATTCAAAATGCCACCCGGCCAGATTTATTATCCAGGTAATGTAGCCGGATTTATACCAACTGACGCGATATGGGCAAAAGTAAAAGAGGGAACGACAACTGTTCTGATTATGGAGAGTTATTATCAATGACCACAGCTTTATATAGCAGTGAAAATACCGAGGATTTAAGTTATCTACCAGAGGGACAATATGAAGTAGATGCAGTTAATTTGTGGAATAGTGATTTATCATCAATGCTTTATGCTAAAAAGGTGATATTCAAACGCCACTTTTTGCTTCCCGGTTCTCCATCTGATGCTTTTCCTTTCATTCGAGAGTTAAAAGCCTTGGCTAATGTTCCCATACAATACAGGACAATTAATGAATTTCCGAAAACGGATCGACAAACGGATAAAACGGATTTAAGACGCAAAGATAACTATCGTTTTCTTGTTGAGCAATGGTTAGAGAGAATTGAGTATCTATGCCAAACTTTTGACTTTTTAGAAGTGTTGCCAGTCACTGCCATGTTAATGTCTTGGAGAAGCCCGTATCTGCCTAATGCTTATTTTATGCTAAAAAAACGGGAAACGATTAATTCGGTTTCTTTGGAAGCGATCGAGGCGATGGAACCAGAATGGCTGACTGATAATCGGGTGTTGTCTGAGGAGGGATGGAGGCAATTATTTATTAATTGGGATGAGGAATTTTTGTCATGAGAGAGGTAAAAAAGCGAAGCAGGAGGGTGAAAGACATTGTTAGAAATCGCAACTACAGGCAAGCTGTAGATGTAATAGAAAGAGAGGTCAAAAGATTAGAAGCAGACGACAAACCCAGGGCTAGAGGACCGATGTTTGCTCCCTCAGCTAGAAGAGGGAGATATTATTATTCTTGACAATGGGAGTTTTCATCACGGTGAAAGCATAAAAGAAATGGTAGAAGAAGTGGGATGCGAAATCTGGTACTTGCCAGCTTATTCACCAGATTTGAATAAAATTGAAAATTGGTGGTCTCCCTTAAAGACATGGATGAGACCAAAACTTAAAGACTTTGAAGCGGTGAGAGAATGTGTAGATGCAGCGTTCAAAAGCTGTACTAATGTATTTGCGTATTGCTATATTTGATTAAAAATGCTGACCAAGCCCTATATCGTGCTAAAGCTGCCGGACGAAATAAAGTCCAATACTCAACTACACTCACAAACCGGATTCAGCTACCTTAATCACTGAACCCGGAATTGAGAAGTTTTAGGAAATCTTCGCCACGTCAGCAAATCGAATTTTCAAATAATCTTCCTCCATTTTCGCCCCGGAAGGCTGCAAAGCCGCTAACGCTTGGGGTAAAACTAAATTGCGGCGGTGGTTCCCAATACGGATATTTAACTCATCACCCGTCTTGTTTAACTGTATCTGTTCCTTGGGAATTCCCGGTAAATATAACTCCAAACTATAGTATTCTTTATCTTGGATAACCCGCATAGTATTTTCCTGATAATAAACCAGAGTCGGGTCTTCATCTTTATACAAAATATCCTTGAGTTGCTCTAAGGCTTCAAAACCGCACATTTCCTTAGTAAATAGTTCTACTTCTTTGACAGGAAGAGGGCGGAAATTATCATGTATTTCCTGGCGATATTGCTGTTGGTTCTCCTTCCAGCGTTGGAAAAATGGATCGGTTACTGAGTCGGGGATAATCCGATTCGCAATCACTAAATCCGTGGCTACATTGTACAAACTCAGATAAGCATGGGCGCGCAAGGATTCTTTAATTACCATTTTTTCTGGGTTAGTTACCAGACGCACTGAGGTTTTCTGATTATCAGTTAATACCTTTTCTAAGGCTTCGATTTGCTCGTAAAATTCATAGGGTGCATCCATTACTTCTTTGTCCGGGAGGGAAAAACCAGCAATAGGTTTAAAGATGGGTTCCACTAAAGGACGCAGAGCGGCCGACATCCCTTGTAACGGTTTATAAAATTTTCTCATATACCACCCACCTACCTCCGGCAAACTTAATAGGCGCAGAGCAGTCCCTGTGGGCGCTGAGTCAATGATGAGAACCTCAAATTCCCCCTCGTCATAGTGCCGCTTCATTCGCACCAAGCCGAAAATTTCGTCCATTCCGGGAAGGATAGCCAATTCCTCGGCTTGAACGCCATCAAGTCCCCGCGCTTGCAGAACTTGAGTGATATAGCGTTTGACAGCCCCCCAGTTTCCCTCTAATTCCATCAGTGCGTCTAGTTCTGCGCCCCATAGGTTGGGTTTCACCTGGCGGGGTTCATGGCCGAGGGGTTCATCAAAACTATCTGCTAGGGAGTGGGCTGGGTCTGTACTTAATACCAGGGTTTTATAGCCTAGTTCGGCGCACCGTAAGCCTGTGGCCGCCGCCACGGAGGTTTTACCAACGCCTCCTTTTCCGGTCATTAAAATCACGCGCATATAGTTTTGAGTCCCGCTTAAAATATGTTTACATTATTCTAACGTTTAGGGCTGTTTTGTTGAAAAAGCTGTTTGACTACGGCGAGGCGGGAACAGTTCCAGTAGTCTATGTGGCGGTCAATTAAGCCTTCTGGGTTGATGTGTAGGTGGCTGTAACCGGGGATGGATAGTCGCGGAGCCCAGGGCAGTACAGATACGGTCCAACTGAGAGTCCATTGGGTCTCGATGGTGTCCCCAGATTCCGAAATATCATGTAAGTCTAATTGGATATCCTGAAACCAGGTGGCCATGAAGTTGATCATTTTTTGATAGCGATCGCATCCCGAAAATTCATTAACAGGGTCTTTAAAATAAACGTTTTCTGCATAAATACTATAGGTTTGATTATCGGGAAAGTTTTGATAATCTTGTTTGATGGTTTCGATGAGATCGTGGGCAACCATAGGATTGATTTGATGATTTAGTTTATGGGACTTTAGCCGAGATTTATCTGATTAATAAAAATATTAAAAATCCATCAATATGGAGGTAAATATATGGCTCAAGGTTGACGCGATTATAGCATTTATGGTAGAATATGTCAATGGCTATGTATAGATCAGTTTTCAGTTGAACGAATGATTAGAATGGTGGCGCAACTGGGTTGAATGATATGTATAAATACTCTAGCAGCTACCATTTTGGTTATAGCTAGTTCAATAATGATGCAATCGTTGTTGTTATGGGACTAGCATACTATCATCAAAATTCAGGTTAATAATTGGTGTTGATCAATTGTTAACAATTTTGATGATTGGTGTGATCTGGTTGACAATAAAGCCTAAAATTATTAAAGTTAAAGTCACGGGAGTAAAAATACCTTATGACAAATTCGGAAAGTCCCACATCCAAAACCATCACAGATTCTCTCCATCATACCATTGTGGTTGTGGGTGGGGGAGCGGCTGGCATAACTGTGGCTGCCCAAATTTTACAACAGGATAGTAGCCTAGATATCGCTATTATTGAACCCTCAGATAAACATTACTATCAACCAGCTTGGACTTTAGTGGGTGGTGGTGCTTATCGTCTTGAAGATACTATCCGGGAGGAAAAAGACTGTATTCCTACGGGTGCTACCTGGTTGAAAGCAGCAGCAAAAACCTTTGAACCAGAGCAAAATCTAGTGATTCTGCAAGATGGACGAGCCATCAAATATGATTATCTGATAGTTTGTCCAGGGATTCAAATTGACTGGGATAAAGTAGAAGGACTAACAGATGCGATCGGCAAAAATGGGGTAACTAGCAACTATTCTAAAGATTATGCCGAGTACACCTGGGAAGTGATCAAGAATTTTCAAGGAGGGAACGCGATTTTCACTTTTCCTGCGACTCCTATTAAGTGTGCGGGAGCGCCTCAAAAAATCATGTATTTGGCGGATGATACTTTCATCAAAAATGGAGTTAGGAATCGGTCGAATGTGATTTATGGAACTCCGGGAGCCAAAATTTTTGGGATAACAGGCTACTGTGAATCTTTAGAAAAGATTGCCGCGCGCCGAAATATTGATGTCAAATATAAGCATAATCTGAAAGCGATTATTCCCTCAAGCCAGGAAGCAGTTTTTGAAAAAACCACGGAGGCGGGAGTAGAGGAAATCAGGATTAAATATGATATGATTCATGTCACGCCGCCAATGAGTGCCCCTGATTTTATTAAAAACAGTCCTTTAGCGGTGAAAGAGGGACCCACGAAAGGTTGGGTAGATGTAGACAAATACACGCTGCAACATAATGTTTATCCGAATGTTTTTAGCTTAGGGGATGCTTCGTCTCTTCCCAATTCTAAAACAGCGGCTGCTATTCGGCGACAAGCACCCGCATTAGTGGAGAATTTGTTAGCGGTGATGGCTGCTAAACAACTAGGGGGAAAATATGGCGGGTATGCTTGCTGTCCGTTGGTAACAGGTTATGGGCGGACAATTATGGCAGAGTTTGATTATGATGGTGTTCCGAAATCTAGTTTTCCATTCGACCCGACGGAAGAACGTTATAGTATGTGGTTAGTGAAGCGCTATGTTTTGCCTTGGCTGTATTGGAATCGGATGTTAAAAGGGAAACCTTTTGAGGCGGATATGTTAGCGGGACAAAAATCTTAGGCTAACTTGTCAATATTAGTAAATCCCGACACTGACCTAGGGAATTAGGGGCTGTGTCGGGTGATTAATTAGGAAGCTAGAATGCTTCTTGAAGAACTCGGAGCTTTTCAAACTGTTTGTTTTGCTGATTTATCTGAACCGATAGGGAATCACAGACTAACTCACACAACTCAAATAGGAAAGGATTAGCAATTTCATAATAAACATTAACCCCCTGTTGCCGGCGAGTGACAATCCCAGCTTGAGCAAGCATTTTTAAGTGTTTGGAAACGTTAGCTTGTCCTAAACCAGTGG
Organism: Arthrospira sp. PCC 9108; assembly: GCA_016745315.1. Classification (GTDB taxonomy): domain Bacteria; phylum Cyanobacteriota; class Cyanobacteriia; order Cyanobacteriales; family Microcoleaceae; genus Limnospira; species Limnospira platensis. Next base: position 4,582,292 of record CP066886.1, on the reverse strand, counting down.
CTTCAATAATTTGAGTAACATTTTTGGCACCAGTTTTTAAGCAGCAAACAATCTGGAGGCGACTGACTTCGGAAAGAACTTTAAAAAAGTCAGCCATAAGAGTCAATGCCTCGGGTGGAAGTTTGGAGACTCCGCACTCCCCAGAATTGGATTCAAGCTGGAATTGTGATGCTTTGACGGAAGATGTTGTCATGATTTAAGTAGGTGAGTTGAATAAGTTATAGGAAAGGTGTGCTTACTATATTACCACACAGTAGAGGTTGTTGTCTCATTTATTTGAGGCTGATTTATGATGGGTAGAGTAGCGATCGCCTCAAGGAACCCGAAAGGAAACCCCAGCTTTGAGCTACAATTGAGTAAGTAGATGCAATTCATTATTTATCGCCATCAGGTAATTAAGCAATCTGGCCAACTACCTTCACACCCCCCGATCCCATGACTGATTCGACCGATGACACAATTTTAATTGTCGAGGATAACCGATCAAATCTGAGTTTGATTGCCGATACGATCGCCAATGTGGGTTGTCAAATAGCGATCGCCACCAATGGCATTGAAGCGATCGCCCAAGCGGAAGCGATCCAACCGGATCTAATTCTGCTGGATATCGTCATGCCTAAGATGGACGGCTTTGAAACCTGTCGCCGTCTGAAACAGAACCCTTCAACCTGTAATATCCCAGTAATTCTGATGACAGCCCTAGACGATACGGCCGATAAGGTGAAAGGCTTATCCCTAGGAGCAGTAGACTATATTACGAAACCGTTTCAGCCAGAAGAAGTGCTGGCCCGTGTTAATGTACATTTAAAGATCCGTTACCTAACCCAACAACTAGCCGATCGCAACTTCCAACTAGAACAGAGAGTAGCGGAACGCACCCACGAACTAACCCAGGCCCTAGATAACCTGCGAAAATTTCAACTACAACTGGTTCAGAGTGAAAAAATGTCTACCTTGGGTCAACTGGTGGCTGGGGTGGCCCATGAAATCAATAATCCGATTGGTTTTATTGAAGCGAATTTGAGCCATGCGAGTATTTATGTGTTCGACTTGCTGAAACACTTGCAAATGTACCAACAGATGTTCCCGGAAGCACCGCCGGATCTTGATCATCACGCCGAGGACATTGATCTTGAATATCTGATGGAGGATCTACCGCAACTGATTGCTTCTATGCGAGTGGGGACAGAACGCATCCGCAATATCAGCCAAAGTCTGAGGACTTTCTCACGCTCCGATGATAATAATGCGGTATTGTTCGACCTGCATCAAGGTATTGAAAGCACTTTGCTGATTTTACAGCATCGATTAAAAGCGAATCGCGATCGACCTGCGATCATGGTGATTAAAGAATATGGGTACCTTCCGCCGATTAGATGCTACCCCAGCCAGATGAATCAGGTATTCATGAATTTGATCACTAATGGTATTGATGCGATCGAGTATGCTAGTGAGGGTTCCAGCTATGAGGACTTAGAGAAAGACCCCCACTCGATCAAAATTACCACTGAACTGGGAGAAGATGGCACATCAGCAGTGATTAGGATTGAAGATAATGGAATTGGTATGACTGCACAAGTGCAAGAGAAAATTTTTGATTATCTATTTACGACTAAATCTATTGGTAAGGGTACAGGTATTGGGTTAGCTATCTCTCGCCATATTATCGAAGAAAAACACCGAGGTAAGTTAACCTGTACCTCCCAAATCGACTCAGGGGCTAGGTTCACGATTACTATTCCCCTGGTAACGGAGGACTCTGATTAGACCATCCATTCGGAAGCCCTACCCCCCAAGTCAATGGGAATACTGACGGCTTTTCCTAGCCGGGGGCGATCGCGAGTGTTCAGGATATAATTGGTAACCTGTTGTGATCCTCCCAAACTGGTGAGATAATCAGCGATCGCATTGAGGTGATCGAGATACTCAGCCTCACCCAAATGAAAAGAAGCCTGTTCTAGGTACTTCCACATAACTTGGACAAAAATTTTGCCCCGCGTCCGCCGCAGTTGGATATCATAGGAGACTCCCCACTTGTTTAACAGAAGTTGTCGTAAGTCCTGGCCCGTCATAAGCACCTCTTGCATGGACTGAGAAAGAACTGAGAATCCTCGCGCCGTTTGTCGTGGGAATGTGAAAAGTTGCATGATCTGGAAATACTCGATAGCCGCTTTGGCCGACTCTATTTAAAGGGCGGATGTAGCGGCAAAGGCGAATAAATTCGCTTACCTACTATTGCTATCTTTTCATTTATATGCCATAATAGCATAACCTTGTTAAGTTGGGCAATGATTGTATACAAGTTCAAAATAAAAGCCAAACCATCTCAGTACCAAGCTATAGACGAGGCTATTCGCACATCTCAGTTCATCCAAAACAAATGTTTGCGCTATTGGATGGACAATAAGAGGGTGGGAAAATATGACCTTAATAAATATTGTGCTGTCTTAGCGGCTGAGTTTCCTTGGGCTAATGAATTGAACTCGATGGCTAGACAATCAGCGCCTGAACGCGCTTGGTTGGCTATTTCTCGCTTCTACGATAACTGTCAGAAAAAAGTTAAGGGGAAAAAGGGATTTCCTAAGTTCAAGAAAAATGCTCGCTCAGTTGAATATAAAACTAGCGGATGGAAACTTTCGGAAACCAGAAAAGCTATTACCTTTTCTGACAAAAAAGGTATCGGAACTCTGAAATTAAAGGGAACCTGGGACCTCAACTACTACGATATCAAGCAAATTAAACGAGTCCGATTAGTCCGCCGGGCTGACGGATACTATGCTCAATTTGCGATCGCTGTCAATGTCAGGATAGAGACTGAACCCACTCATAAAATCGTAAGTTTAGACTTAGGAATTAGATAATTTATTGCTGACAATAAAGGCAATGTTGAACCATCTCCCAAGTTCTACCGCCAAGCTGAAAAGCAGTTAAAGAGAGCCAATCGAAAGAAGTCTAAAAAGTACAGTCCAGCTAAAAAAACAGCCCAAAAAAAGCAATCGAACAACTATCACAAAGCTAGAAATAGATATGCTCGTAAGCATTTAAGAGTAAGTAGGCAGCGAAAAGAATATTGCAAGAGATTGGCGTATTCCGTTATCCAATCTAACGATTTGGTCGCCTATGAAGATTTGAACAAAAATAGCGACGCATTCCCCCACCTCGCCGAACGGCAGGTGGGGGTCAAGGAGCTGCCGATCTGACAAGCCTTGGGGTAACAAGCGCGTTATGGCAACCAACAAATCCACATCAATCGTCCGTACAGACCGATGGAATCTTAACCCGACAGCAGCAGCGCGAGTGCTGTTGAGCCAAACGGTTGAGGTCTCCCTAGGTGTCTGTCGGCATTTGATAGGAATTCTCTTAACTCATTGGCCGTCTCTCGGAGGGTTATCGAGTCAAAAACGGGTTCTAGCCGTTGAGAAACTGATTCACCCAACCGCCAAGAACCCCAACCCCAAATACCGGCAATTTGACCAGACCTTTTACAAGTTCCCCAGCTATTACCGGAGGGCAGCGATTGTCTTGGCCGCCGGCCAAGTCAGTAGCTAAATTGACGGATTAAGCATCATTTAGGGAAGCGATCGCTTCTATAGCAGCTTCCAAAGCGATCGCCACATGAGTCCAGTGAGTCCCCCCCTGACAGAAAACAATATAGGGTTCTCGCAAAGGACCATCAGCCGAAAACTCAGAGGTACTACCATCAATAAAAGTCCCCCCCGCCATCACCAACTCACTCTCATATCCTGGCATTTCCCCCGGAACCGGATCAAGATAGGACCCAATAGGCGAAAACTTCTGCAAAATGCGACAAAAAGCCACCAACTTATCGGGTGAACCCAACTCGATCGCCTGAATAATATCGCGCCGAGGTATCAGAGGCGCAGGATTAACCCGATAACCCAACTGGTCAAACACATAAGCAATCAAATGTCCCCCCTTAACCGCTTCCCCCACCATCTGAGGCGCAAGGAATAGCCCCTGAAACAGCAATCGGTATTGTTCAAAGGTTGCCCCCCCACTGCTACCAATACCGGGCGCGGTGAGGCGACAGGCGGCCGCTTCTACCAAATCTGAACGCCCCGCCACATAACCCCCCGCCGCCGCAATAGTCCCCCCCGGATTTTTAATCAGGGAACCAGCTATCAAATCAGCCCCCACCGCCGTCGGTTCCCGGTCTTCCACAAACTCGCCATAGCAGTTGTCCACAAAACAGATAGTATCGGGATTTTGTGCCTTCACCATCTGGACAACCCTCTCAATATCAGCAATGGAAAGGGAATTGCGCCAGGAATAGCCACAAGAGCGCTGAATCAAAACCAAACGAGTATGGGGTGCGATCGCTGTTGATAAAGCCGACCAATCCAAACTTCCATCAGCACAAAGATCTAATTGTCGGTAAAGTATGCCAAACTCTATTAAGGAACCTTGACCTTTTCCGCGTAAACCGATAACCTCTTCGAGGGTATCGTAGGGAGAACCAACTACGGCCAGCATCTCATCCCCTGGACGCAGACACCCAAAAAGGGCACAGGCGATCGCATGAGTTCCAGAAACAAACTGGACTCTTACCGCCGCCGCTTCTGCGCCCATAACATCCGCAAACACGCGATCAAAAGTTTGACGACCGAGATCATCGTGTCCGTAGCCGGAAACTCCGGCAAAATGATGGGTTCCTACCCGGTGAGTACGGAAAGCATCTAACACTCGTCGGAGGTGGTGCTTGACCTTAGTGTCAATTCCCGAAAAAATTGGGGATAATGCCTGTGGCGCTTCATGTAGTGACTCTATGCTGTGTCTCATTACCTGACTAAAGCTGAATTAGGGGTGCTGCATATTATGCCGCCAACAGGTCTGGTCTGTTCAAAAATTTGATATTCATGACGATTGCAACTGAAACCAAACTCAAACTCGACTGGATGACCATAATATTTATGGCATTCCTCCACATTGGCGCACTTTTTGTCCTAGTCCCGAGTAATTTTAGCTGGGCTGCAATTGGTGTGGCCGTATTTTTGCACTGGGTAACTGGTGGCTTAGGAATTACCCTAGGGTTTCACCGCTTAATCACCCACCGCAGTTTTGAAACTCCCAAATGGCTAGAATATTTCTTGGCTTTTTGCGGCGCTTTAGCCTGTCAAGGAGGACCTATCCAGTGGGTCGGTTTACACCGTATGCACCATCTGTACTCTGATCAAACCCTTGACCCCCACGACTCTAACAAGGGTTTTTGGTGGAGTCACATGGGTTGGATGTTGCGGGAAATTCCTGCTGATGCTGATGTTCCCCGCTTTACCAAAGATATCAACGAAGACCCAGTTTATCTGTTCCTGCAAAATTATTTCATTCCCATCCAAGTCGCCTTGGGTGTGGTTTTATATCTTCTCGGAGGATGGCCGTTGGTCGTCTGGGGCATCTTTTTCCGCATCGTTGTGGTTTTTCATTGTACCTGGTTTGTCAATAGCGCTACTCACAAGTTTGGCTATCAAACATATCAATCTAATGATAACTCGAAAAATTGTTGGTGGGTTGCTCTTGTCACCTATGGGGAAGGCTGGCACAATAATCACCATGCTTTCCAATATTCCGCCCGTCATGGTCTGAAATGGTGGGAAATTGATTTAACCTGGATGACTATTCAACTTCTACAATTTTTGGGTTTGGCTAAAAAAGTTAAATTGGTGGAAAACTAGCCCCGGCGACAAAAGTTGTTCCTGAGTAGGTCAGAAGCTAACTTAGACTCTGACAGCCGGGTTAAGTTCACACTCTGCCATTACCCTGTACAATATGTTTCAGGGTCATTAGGCTTTCTAGGCTAATTAAACCCCGTCGATATCCTTTCTGATTCGACACTCCTAAAAACAACGCATCCCCTCGGTTTTGATGACGTGAAAATTGGGGGGATGTGTTCATGAAGGTGAGCGCACTATTGGAATTTTGGGCAAATATACGACTTTCGCTATAGGATTCGGTCGCTATACAATTGGCGTGGTTGCTGCTACACTGATTCATCATGCCGATCGCATTTTCGAGGTTTTCCACAAATCGGAAGGCTATGGTTTTTGACAAATAGGGATGATACCATTCTGAGGGTTCGGCTTCCGTTAATTCGGGAAAGTTTTGGATGAAATCGCGATCGCCTCGTAATTGGAAACCTTCTTCCTGCAAACTATTTAAGAGTCGCACTAGGGAAGAGTTTTTTTGATGAGGGTCAATTAAGACCTTTTCGATCGCATTTACTGGGTCGGGTTCACTTTTATGGCTATCCGTAATCATCCACCGGACTAAATCCATACTAGCGGTAGCAGACCAGTAAAGATAACAATTCCCCATGGCTGTTTTCAGAATGGGAACTGTGGCTTTATTAATCACTTCTTGGATTAATTGGGGTCGCCCGTATGGTATAATCAGGTTGATATATCTGTCTTCGGTGACTAAATCGGGGATAGGATGATCAGGGTCAGCGGGAACAAATTCTAAACATCCCGGCGGCATTCGCGCATCTTCTAGGGCTGATTGTAGGGTTTCGGCGATAATTTGATTGGAAGAGTTAGCCTCACTACTTCCCTGGAGAATTAAACTATTAGCAGTTTTGAGAGCAAAACCGGCGGCGATCGCCCCTAATTCAGGAAAAGCCTCGTAAATGAGGGCAATGACTCCCAGGGGTATATACTGATAATAGCCCTTATACTGTTTGATTTGGTAAGGATCGCTAACCACCCGACCGATAGGATCGGAGATGGTGCTTAACCTTTCCAATACCTTAATCGCTTTTTCTAGGCGAACTGGAGTCAGTTTTAACCAATCTCCAATCACTTCGGAAACCCCCATTTCTCTGCTGGCTTCCAAGTCAAGGGTGTTCGCTTCCAGAATGTCATTTTTTCGTTGTTTGAGACCATCAGCCATTCTGTTTATTGCTTGACCCCGATCTTCTCCTGATATCTGTGTCAATTCAAGACTGGCAAAATAGGCCCGACGAGAAGGGTTTAATGGATCTGGGGTAGAAGAAAAATCATCAATGATCATCGAGCTAACGCCTGTAAGCAAGCCAAACCATGATTGCTGGCAACATCGCCAGCATAACAGCAACTATTGCCCAAAGCAAGATGTTGCCCCCGGGAGAGTACATGGCTAGGGGTAGCCAAATCACCAGGGGGACTAGAAGCATCCCCAAAGCTAAGGGTAGATAGTGCGATCGCATTCCTGGGGTGGCGCGATACCATTGTTGTCCAGTCCACCACCAAGCCTGTTTGTAGGGGTAGTGGGTGGCTAGTTGTTCTAGGGAATAACCGCTCTCATCAACTACAAAAATCTGCTGACAGCGACCGCAACCGAAAGCCTCGGTCAAGGTAATCGGAACCAGATTACCCTTTCGACGACAGGGACAGGGATAATCACTATGTAAGTCGATTTTCTCAGGTTTGGGAGATGACACAAGCTCGCGTGGTCTTATTTAATGGAGTTAGAAACAAAAGCAAATAGTAGCTCCCATGATAGTTCAGGAACAAGAGATCTAACAACTGAAATGGAGCTAAGCGGGCTCGAACCTGATACATAGCCTATAACCCCTATTCTACCGTTACTTAGGTGTTACTCAAAACCGTAGTAGGATCGATCAATCTGTAGCCATAAAATAACCCCTAGGGGTTTAATCTAGGGGTATTGGCTTATAGGGTTGTAACGGGTAGATTAATCTATCTGATATAGCATAAGACAGAAAAGTTAGGACGTATAATGGCAAGGATATCTACAGAAGACCCAAAATGCCAGCCCCCTACAGTTACGACCTTAGACAAAAAGTTATCAATGCAATTGAACTATACGGTATGTCCAAAACCAAAGCCAGTCAATTTTTCCATCTCTGCAGGAACACTATCAATCTCTGGCTGCAAAGAAAAGAACACACCGGAGACTTCCTCCCTAAACCTAATCGCCCACCTGGTCATAACCACCAAATTACCGACTGGCAAAAATTCAAGGCTTTTGCCCAAGAGCATGGCGACAAAACCTCCGCTCAAATGGCTCAACTTTGGGATGACGACATCTCTCCTCGCACCATATCCAGAACCTTGAAGAAAATTGGCTTCACCAGAAAAAAAACTTACGGCTACCAAGAAGGTGATCAGCAACAGCGAGAGGCGTTTATTGCTCAGATTCAACATATGGAGCCGGAAGGGTTGGTTTACCTCGATGAAGCTGGCATGAATAGTCAAGACTCGGATTATCCTTATGGTTACTGCCAGGAAGGACAACGCTTCGATACCCTCAAATCCGGGAAGAGGCAGGGCAGGGTGAGCTATATGGCCGCATGGTGTTATCAACAACTCTTAGCTCCCTTTACCTTTGAGGGTTGTTGTAATCGGACAGTGTTTGAGTTGTGGTTGGAGTTCATCTTAATTCCAACATTGAAGCCAGGTCAAACTCTAGTACTGGACAATGCAACGTTTCATAAAGGGGGGCGGCAGGCTGAACTGGTGGAGGCAGCTCAATGCCATTTACTCTATCTTCCGCCTTATTCGCCAGACCTCAACAAGATAGAGAAATGTTGGTCGTGGTTGAAAGCCCGCATTCGCCATTGCACGTGAGCAGTTTGATTCTCTCCATGATGCCATGGATTCTGTTCTCAAGGCTGCGTCCTAACCGTATTGACTAGTGCTATATATACAACCACGTAGTCATTAACTCGCTCTCGTCATAAACACTCTTAGTTGTCGCAGTCTCTATATCCACACCGTGACTAGTGGGCATATCCTAACCATTACAGTTAGGTATTGGCTTTCAGTCACATCCTTTCCCCTAGGAGGGTTAGGGGTCGAGAGTGAAGTCACCTTCCCGAACTCCTATTCAGAACCGTGCTTGATAGTTTCCCATCACACGGCTCCTGGTGTGGATACCCTATTTGTCAAAGGAGCAGAATCAACAGACCTGCTTTCTACTTCGATGTTCAGAGCTATATGCACCACGTAGTCTTTAAACTCGTCCTCGCCATTATACTCTTACTGACCGCAGTATCTATATCCCCACCGTGACAATTGGGCATATCCCAACCATTACAATTGGGCTTTAGCTTCTGGTCACATCCTTCACCCTCTAAGTATGCGCTTACATTTTTCACTACTGCCTTGTGAATAGCATTACTCACTTGTTTATAGGCAGAGCATTAGAGGGATTACAACGTTCCGATTATATGGGCATTCCATCGTTAGATTTGTCCTCAGAACCGGGGTACTTTTCAAGGTCTGTGTAGGTAGTGTAAGTAAACTCCTACTTTTCCCCTTGCTCTTTTGAGCGCAGCGTTTCAACCTGTTTCGCTACTATAAATTGACGATGGTTCAAGCCGGACATTCGGTTTCCCTAATCATAGATGATTGGCAGTGGTCGGGTTATTAGGAACAGGTTTCCCTCACGCCTTCCGTTCCCCGCTTCAATCTGACGGGTTGTGAGTCCTGAAACTGGGGGTGGCTATCGCCTTTACTCTCAACTTCCTGCTGTACATAACACCAGCGTTCAGTCTTGACCTTGAGTTCCCTGCCTTGTTTGGATTCCTCCCAACGTCAGGACATATAAACAGTTATGGGGATGCTCAGAAACGAGATACGAGTTTCTTGTATTCAACCAAGGGGTTTAAGCCCCCACTAGGAGGTTATTTCGAGCATTTCAGCCCTATTTCATTCCTAAACATCTCGCACACTCACTTATTTATTAGCAGAGCCAATGAGGGGTTTAAACGTTCCATCTATGCGGGCATTCCATCTTTAGATTTGTCCTATCCACCGGGGTACTTTTAAAGGTCTGTGTAGGTAGTTATAACAGCCTCCTACTTTTCCCCTTGCCCTTTTGATCGCAGCGTATCAACCTATTTCGCTACTGACGCATTACAATGGTTCAAGCCGGACATTCGGTTTCCCTAATCATGGATGGTTGGCAGTGGTCGAGTGAGAGGTAGGTTCCTCTATTATGCCTTCCGTTCCCCGCTTCAACCCGTTGAGTGTGAATCCTCAAATTGGGGGTGGCTACCGCCGTTACTCTCAACCTTACGTTATACTCAAGGGGTTCGTGCGAAACGTTTAGGAGTGAAATAGGGCTGCAATGCCCGAAATAACCTCTTAGTGGGACTTTCACCCCTTGGTGAAATATAGGGAGACGCACTCTCATTCTTATCCCTAGACCATCCCATAACTGTTTATATGTCCCGACGCTTGGAGAAATCTAAGCAAGGCAGGGAACTCAGGGTCAAGACAGAACGTTAGAACAGAGGAAGTTGTGAGCCTCCTATTATAGCGCGAAGTTGAGAGTAACGGCGGTAGCCACCACCAGTTTGAGGAATCATAACCCGTCAGATTGAAGCGGGGAACGGAAGGCGTGAAGTAGAACCTACTACCATATGCGACCACTGCCAACCATCCATGACTAAGGAAATCTGAATGTTCCGACTTGAACCACCGTAATGAGTAAGTAGCGAAATAGGTTGACACGCTGCGCTCAAAAGAGTAAGGGGAAAAGTAGGAGTCTCAACTCACTACCTACACAGACCTTTAAAGGTGCGAGACGTTCAGGCATCAAATAGGGATGCAATGCCCGAAATAACTGCTTGGTGAGGACTTCAACCCCTTGATTGAATATAAGGAGCGCACTCCTGACCATCCTCATAACTGTTTATATGTCCCGACGCTTGGAGAAATCTAAGCAAGGCAGGGAACTCAAGGTCATAAACAAACTGAGGAATCAGGGAGTAGAGAGTAACGGCGATAGCCACCCCCAGTTTCAGGATTCATAACCCGTCAGATTGAAGCGGGGAACGGAAGGCGTGAGGGAAAACCTATTCCCAAAAATCCGACCACTGCCAACCATCCATGACTAGGGAAACCGAATGTCTGGCTTGAACCATCGTAATCTGTGAGTAGCGAAATAGGTTGAAACGCTGCGCTCAAAAGAGTAAGGGGAAAAGTAGGAGGCTCTCTATACTACCTACACAGACCTTTAAAGGGTACCCCGGTGGAAAGGACAAGTCTAAAGATGGAATGCCCGTATAAACGGAACGTTTAAACCCCTTTTAGGCTCTCAGCAGGAGGTATCTGCGGAGTAGTGAAAAGTGTAAGCGTATACCTTCAAGGGGAAAGGATGTGACTGAAAGCCAATGCCTAACTGTAATGGTTAGGATATGCCCACTAGTCACGGTGTGGATATAGAGACCGCGACAAGTAAGAGTTTGATGACGAAAGCGAGTTTAAAGACTACGTGTTGTATTTAGCTCCCAAAGTTGAGGTTACAAAGCGGGGGGTTGTAGCCCTGTTCCTACTGACAATAGGGTATCTACATCAGGAGCCGTGTGCAGGGAAACTCGCAAGCACGGTTTGGAATTGGAGTTGGGCAAGGTGACTTCTCTTTCGACCATAACACAACTCCCCTCTTTTTTTTCGCTCAGTCTTGACCTTGAGTCTCTCTGCCTTATCTGGTTCTCGAAGCCAGATGTTGAGACACATAGATAGTTATGGGATGGTCTGGGGTGCGAATCCCTTATATTCCACCAAGGGGTGGAAGTCCCACTAGGAGGTTATTTCAGCCATTGCAGCCCTATTTGAATCCTAAACGTTTCGCACGTTATATATATTTCTATACCAAACGTCGGGACATATAAAAAGTTATAGGGATGGTCAGAAGCGAGCTTCTTGTATTCAGTCAGGGGGCTGAAGTTTTCACCAGGTAGTTATTTCAGGCATCTCAGCCTTATTTCCTACCTGAACGTCTCGCACTAATGGATAAATTATAACAGCCAGGTACTTTGAGAAAAATCTTCATTGTTCATCGGTTGACTGAGGGAATGTTCGGGACGAGGCACTAAATGAGGTGGCGATCGCTTCGTGGGTTTCTGTGCTAGTTTAGACGTAGATGATTCTAGTTTTAACTGTTCGATATGTTGTAAAAGTTTAGTATTCGTTTCCGACAGATGTAGTGCTGTTAATTCTGCCTGTTCTAGCTTTTCCTTTAAGGCCGCCGCCGCTTCAGTCTCCTGTTTAAGTTGGGCTATTAATTTATTTTTTTCCTCTAATTCTTGTTGTAGTTTATTTATTGTAGTGGCTAATTGCCTATGGCTGGCTTGAGCGTTTTTAACAGTTAATTGAAGGGCAGAAATCTCTTTTTTTAAAGTCTGCTCAGTTTCCTGGGACTGCTGTAAGTGGGATTCAAGCCAGGCTACTTGAGCTTCTAACTCCATCTGCGCCTCTAATTCGGCGTGGGTGGGGGTTGGACGGCTAGAGGAGGTATTGTCCCTTGGGGATGTGCTTGTATTAATTTGATGATCAGTATCAGCAGATTCTGGGGGGGGACTACCCGCCTTTTCTGCTTCCTGTTTGACCATATCGGCTAGACTTTTCTTAACCATCATCTCCTCCCTTGGAACTGTGTGTCCCGTCGCCTGATGGGCGGCTGATACAACTTCATTAAGCATACAGCGATCGCGAGGGGAAAAATAGATCCGTTTGGGGGGTTGCAATTTTCGGGTGAGTTATGTTAATGTAATAAACTGTTCGGACGCATAGCTCAGTTGGTTAGAGTACCACGTTGACATCGTGGGGGTCGCTGGTTCGAGTCCAGTTGTGTCCACTATTAACTGACCGTTATCATAACTGCAATAACCGTGATTCACTTAACTCGATAGTCCTACCTAATTACTCAGATATTACTCACAATCTAGTCCTAGCACAGGAAAATAATTCTGTCAATAGGATGATTACTCAGTCAACAAGCACCACTTAATCAATCTGTCAAATACCCATATCACCCCCTAAACCCGACAAGTGATAGGGTAGTTCCCTTGTGATACCCGTCAATGGCAAGCCTATCGGTTCGTACCTCACCCTTGACCGCTATCACATCGGTCACTTCCCCAATAGTGCTTATTCCGGTTATGGGGGAGGGTATGTTTCAAAGCCAACACGATAGCCGTAGGTAGCCGTAGGGGGGAACCCGCTAAGTAATCAATGTATAGCACCAGACAGCAAAGTTAGGACGTATAATGGAGAGGACGAGATGACTAAGAAGACCCAAAATGCCAGCCCCCTACAGTTACGACCTTAGACAAAAAGTTATCAATGCAATTGAACTAGACGGTATGTCCAAAACCAAAGCCAGTTAAGTTTTCCATGTCAGCCGGAACACCATCAATCTCTGGCTGCAAAGAAAAGAACACACCGGCGACTTCCTCCCTAAACCTAATCGCCCACCTGGTCATAGCCACCAAATTACCGACTGGCACAAATTCAAGGCTTTTGCCCAAGAGCATGACCACAAAACCTCCGCTCAAATGGCTGAACTTTGGGATGACGACATCTCTCCTCGCACCATATCCAGAGCCTTGAAGAAAATTGGCTTCACCAGAAAAAAAACTTACGGCTACCAAGAACGTGATCAGCAACAGCGAGAGGAGTTTATTGCTCAGATTGAACATATGGAGCCACAAGAAGTGGTCTACCTCGATGAAGCCGGCATGAATAGTCAGGACTCGGATTACCCTTATGGTTACTGCGAGGAAGGAAAACGCTTCGATGCCCTCAAATCAGGGAAGAGGCAGGGCAGGGTGAGCTATATGGCCGCATGGTGTTATCAACAACTCTTAGGTGCGAGACGTTTAGGAGTCAAATAAGGCTGCAATGCCTGAAATGACCTCCTAGTGGGACTTACACCCCTTGGTGGAATATAAGGGATTCGCACCCCTGACCATCCCATAACTGTTTATATGTCCCAACGCTTGGAGAAACCTAAGCAAGGCAGGGAACTCAAGGTCATAAACCAACTGAGAAATTAGGGCGTTGAGAGTAACGGCGATAGCCACCCCCAATTTCAGGAATCACAACCCGTCAGATTGAAGCGGGGAACGGAAGGCGTGAGGTAGAACCCACTACCAAGATGCGACCACTGCCAACCATCCATGATTAGGGAAACCGAATGTCCGGCTTGAACCATCGTCATTAAGAAGTAGCGAAATAGGTTGATACGCTGCACTCAAAAGAGTAAGGGGAAAAGTAGGGGTTTCTAAGTACTACCTACACAGACCTTTTAAAGTACCCCGGTGGAGAGGACAAATCTAAAGATGGAATGCCCATATAAACGGAACGTTTTAACCCCTCTTGGGCTCTGACAATCTGGTCGAGAAAGTCAGTAGTAAAAAGTGTAAGCGCAAGCCCATTAGGGAGGGAGATGTGACCAGAAGCCAATGCCCGACATTAATAGTAGGGATATGCTAACAGGTCACGGTTTGATTGTAAGAAATAGAGTCTAGTAGGTGTACAAATGGCGATAGCGAGTTTAAAGAAAGGGTTTGGGAAACCAAAACTAATCAAGACTACGAACAACGCATGGAAGGCCATCCCATGGACCAAGGTTCAACGGAAAGTTTTCAAGCTCCAAAAGAGTATATTTCAAGCGGCTAAATCGGGACAGGATGCCAAGGTAAGAAGGTTACAACGTCTATTGGTGAAATCATACTATGCCCGACTCTTAGCGGTGCGACTGTAGGGGCGGGTTCCACGGTCAGCCATGCTTCCCAACAGTCAGCTTAATAAACCCGCCCCCCAAGCGGGTCAAGGAAAGAAAACAGCCGGAGTGGACGGAATGATAGCAATATCCCCCAAACAAAGGTTTGGACTAGCCGAGAGAATCAAAGGAAACCTCAAAGCAAAAACACTCAGGAAAGTATGGATACCAAAACCTGGAAGGGATGAAAAACGCCCACTAGGCATTCCTACAATCCAAGATAGAGCAAGGCAAGCCTTGGTGAAGTCGGCACTCGAACCCGAATGGGAATCGAGATTTGAAGGCACAAGCTATGGGTTCAGACCAGGCAGGTCAGCCCAAGATGCAATAGGCAGGATTTACGCTGCCATTAATAAAGGACAATACTATGTTCTTGATGCGGATATAGCGAAATGTTTCGACCGAATAAACCATGATTACCTACTGTCCAAAATTCATTGTCCAAGCCGCCTAAAAAGAGACCTGAAACAATGGCTCAAAGCAGGTGTGCTAGACAACGGTGTATTCGAGGATACAGAAGCAGGGACACCTCAAGGAGGGGTAATAAGTCCAATACTCGCCAACATCGCACTGTTGGGAATGGAAAGGCTAGTTAAAGAAATGTATCCTAACAAAGGAACGGCCCCACAGGTCAATCTGATAAGATACGCTGATGATTTTGTGGTCATCTCAAAAGACCTAGGAATTATTGAACAGTGCCAAACTGCAATCACCGAATGGTTAAAACCTGTAGGCTTAGAAATAAAACCTGAAAAGACTCGAATCTGCCACACGCTCAAATCTATTGAGTATGATGGTAAAACAGAAAAACCAGGGTTCGACTTTCTAGGAGTCAATATCAGGCAACATCCAGTAGGAAAATATAAATCTGGGAAAACAGGCGGGGCAGCAAGCAGATTAATCGGACATAAAACCCACATAAAACCCAGCCATAAAGCAGTTAAAGCCCATACAGAAGTGATTAAAGGTGTAATCAAACAACATAGAACAGCACCTCAGTCAGCCCTGATAAACAAACTAAACCCGATAATACGGGGATGGTCAAACTACTACTCAGGAGCAGTTTCATCTGGAACATTCAAGAAACTGGATAACATAATCTGGTTAATGTTACGGGCATGGACAGCATCAAGATGCAAAGGGGTGAACTACGAAAAGCTGAGGAACTATTTCAGACATGGAACGGTTAAACTTAGCAATGGGAATGAAAGACAGGAATCTTGGTTATTCCAGACCAAAGAAGGACTCCAATTATGGAAACATAACTGGACCCCAATTGTCAGACACACCTTAATACGCCCCGACGCAACACCATACGACGGAAATTGGACTTACTGGGCAACCAGGAGAGGACAAGCAATCGATACGCCAATAAGGGTAGCTAAACTACTCAAGAAACAAAAAGGTAGGTGTACCTGGTGTGGACAGTATTTCGCATCAACAGACCTAGTTGAAGTAGACCACATTGTACCTCGAAGCCAAGGCGGAAAGGATGAATACAAAAACCTTCAGCTATTACACCGCCACACCCGCGATGATAAAACGGCACTTGACAAAATAGAGCCAACGCCGTATCCTTAGCAAATGGAACAATCAGACTAGGAGCCGTATGAGGTGAAAGTATCAAGTACGGTTTTGAATGGGAGGGGTAGACCGTGAGGTCTATCTCGACCCCTAATCTCCCTTTACCTTTGAGGGTTGTTGTAATCGGACAGTGTTTGAGTTGTGGTTGGAGTTTATCTTAATTCCAACATTGAAGCCAGGTCAGACTCTAGTATTGGACAATGCAACGTTTCATAAAGGGGGGCGGATTGCTGAACTGGTGGAGGCAGCTCGTTATGGTCGAAAGGGAAGTCGCCTTCCCCAACTCCAATTCAAAACCGTGCTTGATACTTTCACATCACACGGCTCCTGATGTGGATACCCCTTTTGACATCGGGAACAGGGTAACAACTTCCTGCTTTGTGACTTCAACTTTTAGAGCTAAATACAACATCGTAGTCTTTAAACTCGCTTTCGTCGTAAACACTCCTAATTGTCGCAGTCTCTATATCCACACCGTGACTAGTGGGCATATCCTAACCATTACAGTTAGGCATCGGCTTTCAGTCACATCCTTTCCCCTTAAAGGTATACGCTTACACTTTCACTACTGTGCAGGTACATCCTGCCACTTGAGAGCCTAAAAGGGGGTTTAAACGTTCCGTTTATACGGGCATTCCATCTTTAGATTTGTCCTATCCACCGGGGTACTTTTAAAAGTCTGTGTAGGTGATGTCATGATTACCCTACTTTTCCCCTTGCTCTTTTGAACGCAGCGTATCAACCTGTTTCGCTGCTGAATAATTACGATGGTTCAAGCCGGACATTCGGTTTCCCTAATCATGGATGGTTGGCAGTGGTCGCATTTGGTAGTAGGTTCTACTTCACGCCTTCCGTTCCCCGCTTCAATCCTGGGGTTATGATTCCCAAAACTGGGGGTGGCTATCGCCGTTACTCTCAACGCAATTGTTAAGGAATCATTAATATTTCCAGTTTGGCGTTTTGACCTTGAGTTCCCTGCCTTGTTTTGTATATTTCTATACCAAACGTTGGGACATATAAACAGTTATGGGATGGTCAGGGTACGAGTCCCTTATATTTCACCAAGGGGTGAAAGTCCCACTCGGAGGTTATTTCAGGCATTGCAGCCTTATTTGACTCCTAAACGTCTCGCACCATGCCGTTTACTCTATCTTCCGCCTTATTCGCCAGACCTCAACAAGATAGAGAAATGTTGGTCGTGGTTGAAAGCCCGCATTCGCCATTGCACGTGAGCAGTTTGATTCTCTCCATGATGCCATGGATTATGTTCTCAAGGCTGCGTCCTAACCGTATTGACTAGTGCTATAACACCATGCCGCAATCATGCTCATCCTGCCCTGCCTCTTCCCGGATTTGAGGGCATCGAAGCGTTGTCCTTCCTCGCAGTAACCATAAGGATAATCCGAGTCTTGACTATTCATGCCAGCTTCATCGAGGTAAACCAACTCTTCCGGCTCCATCTTTTCAATATGAGCAATAAACTCCTCTCGCTGTTGCTCATCACGTTCTTGGTAGCCGTAAGTTTTTTTTCTGGTGAAGCCAATTTTCTTCAAGGCTCTGGATATGGTGCGAGGAGAGATGTCGTCATCCCAAAGTTGAGCCATCTGAGCGGAGGTTTTGTCGCCATGCTCTTAGGCAAAAGCCTTGAATTTGTGCCAGTCGGTAATTTAGTGGCTATGACCAGGTGGGCGATTAAGTTTAGGGAGGAAGTCGCCGGTGTGTTCTTTTCTTTGCAGCCAGAGATTGATGGTGTTCCTGCTGACATGGAAAACTTGACTGGCTTCGGTTTTGGGTATACCGTCTAGTTCAATTGCATTAATAACTTTTTGTCTAAGGTCGTAACTGTAGGGGGCTGGCCTTTTGGGTCTTCTGTAGATATCCTTGCCATTATACGTCCTAACTTTTCTGTCTTGTGCTATACAATTCCAAGACAACGGTAAACGCTTCGTGTTAATATGCAACTCGGTTAGATTCGTAAGCAGTTAGATTCAGAGATGTACATGATGTCCAATGGCAAGTCTCTCTTCTACTGATCACCCTAGATAGGCCATTAGGCTGTTGAAAAGGATTTAACCTGGAATTCTCTTATAGCTGCCTAAGTGTGAAATCCAAACGCATGAGTCCGACTACGGGGTTTTTATGGGGATGTGTGTTTACCTTAATGGTAGCCATGCTACTCCTATTCGCATGGTTATTTTTGAGTAACCAATCGTCTTTAGGAAAGGATGAACCATCACCCCCAAGTTTCCCATCTGGAATTCTCCCGCCACCGCCTAATGTGTCGGAGTCAACATTAGGGACGTTTCCCAATGGGCAGATTCCGATCCCCACCTTTCCTTTACCTCCCCCACCTAGTTCCTCTGATTCCTCAAGTTCTGGGTCTCATGTACTTCGAGAATGGGAAAGACAACAAACGACTAATCAACAAATCACTACTCAACTGGAACGACATCGGGTTCAGATTGACCAACTAACGAGTCAACTGGAGCGACATCGGGTTCAAATTGAAACTCTTACAACTCAGCTTGAACAGCAGCGAATGCAAAATGAACGCCTGACTATGCAACTGCAAGAACAGGAGCGTCGGGTTAGTAATTTGACTCTGGATCAAAACCGCTTGTCTCAAGGCAATTCTGGCTCCAATGGATTGCCAACTGCTATGCTATGGTTTCTGGTGGGGGTGATTCTGGCTGTGGTCTTGGGTGGTAGTATTTTTGCGATCGCTTTAGTGGTGATGGTGACTCAATCTAATCGTCGGTCTGAGTTGAAACGTTATTCAATTCAACCTATTGATATCTGGCCTTATCGGATTGAGGAAGAACCTGCTGACTTTTTGCCCCCTAATATGCGATCGCGTCGTTCTCGTTAACATCCTATAGCTAGATCGCGATCGCCTCTATTTCTGGGTGCAAGAGTTTGACGGGCCCTACTCCTCAACTTGCCAAATATCCGTCATCTGATTTTCATCGACAATCCGTTTCGGACGCAAAATCAGAACTACCCGGCCTAGCAGAGGCGCTTCTGGTTTTTCCTCAAACCACTGCAATTCTAGTTGACCCTCAACCTCCACTAGAAAATAACTGTCTGCTTGCCATGTCCTGGCGGCGCGATCAATGACTGCAACTACTTCCTCAACCTGACAACCAGGAAGAGGAGTAGGAAGCTGATCGCTTGGGCATAAAATCACCACCGGGTCCTCAGAATTTCGGACTACCTGCCAACCTGGTAAAGCCAGACTCGCACCTGAGCCCGTAAATTTGATCATTCCAAAAGGTTCGATCGCCTCACACCACCGAACAGCTTGCAAATCCTCCCTGTTCAGGGGTAACCTCCCCACCACAGGCATAATACAAGGAAGTTCCTCAGATTCCTCTAAACGATACACTGGCAGGCGAGGGGCAGTTTTGGGAGAGGACACCGTAAAATCAGTTAAAAGCTGTTCTAGCTCGCTTCTAGCCGCTGCAGATTTAACAAATTTTAGACCCTTAGCAATCAGGCGCGATCGCTCCTGAATATCCTTTTGTTGGCGAGCCAATTTCGCGAAATAATAGGCCACCATATCCCCCGCATCAGTAGAAAATCCTGACTCGATACCCCGCAGCAGGGAAAAATCTTTCAGCGCTCTAGCAATATTTCTGGCCTCATCAGCATCTAAATTGTACTCCAGAATCAACGCCGCCGCCGCCACCCGCAGGGGTTGGGTGAGGATGCGAAGTTCATAAAGGATATCGCTGCCTTTTTGCCAAAAATGCGATCGCACCTTCTCGGAGGTTTCCCCCTTAACCATGGACTGGTAAACCTGGGAAGCCACAATTACCTGATTTTGTTGCACAGGTTCAAAACCAGTATCCTCAAAAATCTCGCCAGAATTTTTACCGCACTTTTGCAGAGTAGCACAAGCCTGACCCCACTCGACCCAACTGCCTTCTTTGCGTCTAAGTTGCCCCGTCAAGGCTTGTTGGTCTACATTACTTTCGACCACTGGGGGTGTAAATTTCGGATTCGGGGATGTTTCAGTCATATTGGACAGTAGTATATAGAAAATCTACGGACGAGGTGACGATTAGCTGTATTCCCCAACCCCAAAACTAGATCCGCCATGGGGTCGAAGCGTCACCATAGGAGTTCAGAGTGCTTTTTTTCGCAGGAATAGCAGTAGGGATTCGGTGATTTCTTGGGGCCAATGGTCTTGGGGATAATGTCCAGCCTTATCTAGTTTAACCAATATTGCCCCTCCCCTCTTCAAGGGCAAAACTTTCCGCCATAGACAGATCTAGCCAAGGGTCAGCAGTCCCCCAGATCATCTCTATGGTATGCAACCATTTGGGGAAGCCTGAGACAATTTCTTCCATAGACCAATTCAATTGTAGGTTCTTAATGGTTGCCATGAGCGCCCGCCCCGTAGAGGAGGACTTGAGAAACGGACGGCGATAGACATCTCGCTCCTTATCTTCAATCACATAACCGCTTCCCCCCTCCAGAGTGCGATCGACTAATAACGGGTCTTGAGTCATCCTAATATACCCATAAAAGGCAATGCCATCTGTTTGATTTTCCAGGGTAATTTTGCCCTCACCTGAGACGGGGGTATTTAATATTAACAGCCGTTCAATTTTTTCTGGGTGTCGCAGGGCATATTGTAAACCCACCGAACCCAAGAAACCTTGAACCACCAAATAAAACTTAGTTAATTGGAGAGCATTTAAAAACTCTGGCGGGGATTGAATATACGCATCTGGAGTATAGGGAAAATCTCGTGGTTGTCTTGTTGTCTGGTTTCTCAGAATATCCAGAACCCAGCCAGTCGGGTGCGATCGCACTTGTATCCTTTCTCGCCTACTTCCTCCATAATTACAGTCCAACTGTAACGCGTGAGAAATTAACCCATGTAAAAATAATATAGGCGGTTTATCGATAACTTCCCGATTAATTTCCCGATAAAACCAGTCGAATTTTCCCGCTTTAATTGTATCCGTTGCGATCGCCACTTGTAAAAACTTGATAAATTTGCTTAATTTCCAGTGAGAAAGCCGGAGGCAGAATCCACAATTAACAACTATTAATTATCAGACCCTACCCCCTGACTTTCAACGTTGAAGCCAATGGACAGCCAGAATTAGAAATTCATCTCAGCCGCTTGGACTTTTTCCACTTGTTTTTTCTTGAGAACTAACAGAATCTGAGTTAGCATCACCAGGGCAAAAAATGCCAGTAGACCTTGAATCCGAGTCGAACTTTGGAGTACGATTTCAGTATCATCTTGACCAAAGCCACCCACATTAGGATTATTGGTTAATGAATCACCAGCCGCCACAGGTTGACCCTCAGAAACAATCAACTCAGGACCAGGAGGCACAGTTTCCACCACAGAATCGCCCTCAGCAGTAGTGATAGTGACCTGGTAGCCAACATACTCTTCCTGAGTAATTTCGGTGATAGTTCCACCCACAGAGGCTTTATAAACCGTGTTATTGCTGGCATTACCGGCCGGGTACAGTTGACCGCGACCCCGGTTTCCGCCAGCGTAGATGGCATATTTACCAAAGTGGATAGACTTATCAGTAGCTGGGTCTGGAGACAGAACCGGGAAGACAATTTCTTGGTATTGATCGCCAGGAATTGGACCAACAATCACCACATTTTCTTGATCAGCACTGTAGGGTTGGAAGTAAAGACCACCGACTTCTTCGGCCATCTCTTCAGGAATGCGATCGGCAGGAGCAATTTTAAAGCCTTCTGGAAGCATCAACACCGCTCCCACATTCAGAGCGCCTTTGCTACCATCACCCAACACCTGCTGTAAATTAGTATCATAGGGGATTTTCACCACAGCCTTAAACACAGTATCAGGTAAGACAGACTGGGGAACCTCTACTTCTGTAGGTTTAGCAGCCAAGTGGCAGTTAGCACAAACAATACGGCCTGTAGCTTCTCTAGGAGTTTCTGGGGCAGTTTCCTGAGCCCAGAAAGGATAAGCCGCAGCACTTTGGGGTAATACCAAATCCCCGGCTAGGAACAGCCCTGCGGTTGCCACTGCAACTAATAACACCCGCAAAGTTGCCCCAATGCCACGACGCAGAATTGCGAATCGGTCAGTGTTTGACATCGGAATGTTCTATCTCTCTCAAAATGTAAATTATCATTAGATCACAGATTGGGGATAGATATTATCCATCCCCCCCTGAGTCTCAATTAAGCCCACCAGGGAGCTTCATTGGTGCGGAAATCAGTTTCAGTCCAGGGAATGAAACTTACTTTGTCGTCCACAACTTCGGTGTGAACCAGCGCCAAGGACAGGGGAGCCGGACCACGCACTACCTTACCAGTAGCATCATACTGGGAACCGTGACAGGGACAGATAAATTTATTCTCGCTGCTGTTCCAGGGAACCACACAACCTAGGTGAGTACAGACCGCATTCAAGCCATATTCAGCCAGGTTGCCATCATTTTCAATCACTAGGTAGGTAGGATCACCTTTGAGACCTTGAGCCAAGACGCGATCGCCTACATTATGAGTAGCCACAAATTGGCTGGCTACCACATCATTACCCAAAGCATCTTTGGCGATCACACCGCCACCTGCTCCCCCAGTTGAAGGAGGAATAAAATATTTGACGAAGGGATACAGCGCACCTAGGGCCACCCCGGTTGCTGAACCAAAGGTCAGCAGATTCATAAATTGGCGACGTCCCATACTCGGAACATCAGAGTTAGCAGAAATTTGAGTCATGATCGATGCAGTTTGTCTGTGTTATGTTACTTGATCTTTACAAGTGCGAGACGTTCAGGCATGAAATAGGGTTGCAATACCCGAAATAACCGCTTGGTGAGGATTTCAACCCCTTGGTTGAATATAAGGAGCGCACTCCTGACCATCCTCATAACTGTTTATATGTCCCAAAGCGAAAGCAAGGCAGGGAACTCAAGGTCAATCCCACAAAGAAAATCGCAATACTCAATTATACAACATGGAGGATTAAAACCACTTGGGCGATTGTGGGAAAGAGTAACGGCGATAGCCACCCCCAGTTTCAGGATACACAACCCGTCAGATTGAAGCGGGGAACGGAAGGCGTGAGGGAAACCTATTCCCAATAATCCGACCACTGCCAACCATCCATGACTAAGGAAATCTGAATGTTCCGACTTGAACCATCGTAAATAATAAGCAGCGAAATAGGTTGATACGCTGCGCTCAAAAGAGCAAAGGGAAAAGTAGGAGTATTTGTAAGCTACCTACACAGACCTTTAAAAGTACCTCGGTGGAAAGGACAAGTCTAAAGATGGAATGCCCATATAAACGGAACGTTATAAACCCTTTTAGGCTCTGATAATCTGGTCGAGAGAGTCAGTAGTGAAAAAGTGTAAGCGTATGCCTATTAGGGGGTGAGATGTGACCAGAAGCCAACGCCCGGCTGTAATGGACGGGATATGCTAACGGGTCACGGTTTGATTGCAAGGATAGAGTCGAGTAGGAGTCAAAATGACGAAATCGAGAGAAGGTAAAGGCTTCGATAAACGGAGACCTACTAAGACTACGAATGGATGGAGAAGTATCAACTGGGCTAAGGTTCAGCGATACGTCTTTAAGCTCCAAAAGAGGATATTTCAAGCAGCTAAATCGGGACAGGACGCAAAGGCAAGAAGGTGGCAACGTCTATTGGTGAAGTCATATTATGCCCGACTCTTAGCAGTGCGGCTGTAGGGGCGGGTTCCACGGTCAGCCATGCTTCCCAACAGTCAGCTTAATAAACCCGCCCCCCAAGCGGGTCAAGGCAAGAAAACGGCTGGAGTCGATGGAGTAAGAGTAATCTCTCCAAGACAAAGGTTTGAGCTTGTTAAGAACATTAAGGGAAACCTCAAAGCAAAACCACTGCGACGGGTGTGGATTCCAAAACCCGGAATGGATGAAAAAAGCTGGAATAGGAATACCCACAATCCAGGATAGAGCTAGGCAAGCCTTGGTTAAATCGGCACTCGAACCTGAATGGGAATCGAGATTTGAAAGCAACAGCTATGGGTTCCGACCCGGACGGTCAGCCCATGATGCAATATCCAGAATCTTTCAAAGTATAAACAAAGGAGGTTATTACATACTGGATGCAGGTGCGAGACGTTCGGGTATGAAATAGGGCTGAAATGCCCGAAATAACTATCCGGTGAGGATTCCAGCTCCGAATCTGGATATAAGGAGACCTCTCCTGAGCATCCTCATAACTGATTATATGTCCCGACGCTTAGGTAACTAAGCAAGGCAGGGAACTCAAGGTCATAAACGAACTGAGAAATCAGGGAGTAGAGAGTAACGGCGATAGCCACCCCAGTTTTGGAAATCATAACTCCAGGATAGAAGCGGGGAACGGAAGGCGTGAGGTAGAACCTACTACCAAGACGCGACCACTGCCAACCATCTATGATTAGGAAGACCGAATGTCCGACTTGAACCATCGTAAAGCACGAGCAGCGAAATAGGTTGACACGCTGCGCCCAAAAGGGCAAGGGGAAAAGTGGGGGATTCTGCATTCTACCCACACAGACCTTTAGAAGTACCCCGGTCGATAGGACAAATCTAACGATGGAATGCCCATATAATCGGAACGTTGTAACCCCTCTAATGCTCTGCCCATAAACAAGTGAGTAATGCAATTCACAAGGCACTAGTGAAAAATGTAAGCGCATGCTTAGAGGGCTAAGGATGTGACCAGAAGCTAAAGCCCAATTGTCATGGTTGGGATATGCCCAATTGTCACGGTGTGGATATAGATACTGCGGTCAGTAAGAGTATAATGGCGAGGACGAGTTGAAAGACTACGTGCTGCATATAGCTCTGAACATCGAAGTAAAAAGCAGGTCTGTTGATTCTGCTCCTTTGACAAAACAGGGTATCCACACCAGGAGCCGTATGAAGGGAAACTTTCACGTATGGTTCTGAATGGGAGGGGATGGTGGTGACTCCATTCTCGACCCCTAACATATAGCGAAATGCTCTTACCGTGAACCATGAATACCTACTTTCCAAAATTCATTGTCCAAGCAGTCTAAAGAGAGACCTGAAACAATGGCTCAAAGCAGGCGTGCTAGATAACGGCGTTTTCGATGATACAGAAACAGGGACACCCCAGGGAGGGGTAATAAGTCCAATACTCGCCAACATCGCACTGTTGGGAATGGTTAGGTTCATAGAAACAATGTATCCTAAAAAGAGAAACGTGGTTCAAGCCACAACAATCAGATACGCCGATGATTTTGTAGTAATATCCCCATCACTTGAAATCATTGAACAGTGCAAAACTGCTATTTCCAAATGGTTAAAACCTGTTGGACTAGAAATAAAACCTGAAAAGACTCGAATCTGTCACACGCTCAAACGTATTGAGTATGATGGAAAAACAGAGGAACCAGGGTTCGACTTTCTAGGATTTAATATCAGGCAATACCCGGTAGGAAAATATAAATCTGGGAAACATGGGGGAAGAAGAAAATGAGGCTTCTTATTTAATAAAACCCCCCACAAAATGTTAGGATTAAAAACTAACATAAAACCCAGCAAAAAAGCAGTTAAAGTCCATACAGAAGCGATTAAAGGTGTAATAAAACAAATTAAAACAGCACCTCAATCAGCCCTGATTAGCAAGCTAAACCCGATTATTCGAGGATGGTCAAACTACTATTCAGCGGTAGTCTCATCAGAGACCTTCAATAAACTAGACCATATAGTCTGGTTAATGTTAAGGGCATGGACAGTATCAAGATGCGGAAAGGCAAGTTACAAGAAGCGAAGAAACTATTTCAGTCATGGAACGGTTAGACTTAGTAATGGGAAAGAAAGACATGAATCTTGGTTGTTCCAGACTAAGGATGGATTAACACTATGGAAACATAGTTACACGCCGACTGTCAGACACACCATTATACGCCCCGATGCAACACCATACGACGGAAACTGGACTTACTGGGCAACCAGAAAAGGACAAGCAATCGACACGCCCAACAGGGTAGCAAAACTACTCAAAAAACAAAAAGGTAGATGTACCTGGTGTGGACAGTATTTCGCACCATCGGAATTAGTAGAAGTAGACCACATTGTACCTCGAAGCCAAGGCGGAAAGGATGAATACAAAAATCTTCAGCTACTACATCGCCACACCCGCGATGATAAAACGGCGCTTGATAACGCTAAAGCTGTATCCCTCACAATGGAGCAATCAGACTAGGAGCCGTGTGAGGCGAAAGTCTCACGCACGGTTTTGTATGGGAGGGGGAGATGGCGACATCTCTCTCGACCCCTACTAGGCGGGGTCAAATTTAATCTGTAGGGACTATGGTTGTTTCCCAGTCCTTACAGACCCTTGGAGCCTGCACCGCAGGAAAGCCATTTCATCTACCCCTACAGGACTGACATCCATTCATTAAAGCATTATTAAGGCATTATTACATTTTTTAACGGGCTGTTTTGACACTCCCCGCTCTAAAGAGACGGGGATTCTTGGTTCGCGCGACTCGCCATTAGACCGCAGGTTCGCACCAACAGCCCAAGAGGGCCAATCTCCCCAAGCGTAATTTCCGGCGTGCCCCGCCGTAGCTAGTCCGCGTTTTAGGATATTCACTGCCGCATTGTGCGAGACGTTTAGGAGTTAAATAGGGCTGCAATGCCTGAAATAGCCTCCTAGTGGGACTTCTACTCCTTGGTTGAATATAAGGAGTGCGCCCTGACCATCCGATAACTATCTATGTGTCTCAACATCTGGAGACCCCCAGATAAGGCAGAGAGACTCAAGGTCAAGACAGAAAGCTAGAACGATGGAGTTGTGACCCACCTAGTATAGCAGAAAGTTGAGAGTAACGGCGATAGCCACCCCCAGTTTCAGGATTCACAATTCTGGGATTGAAGCGGGGAACGGAAGGCTCCGAGGTGTAACCTAACACCAGAATCGAGACCACTGCCAACCATCGATGATTAGGGAAACCGAATGTCCGGCTTGAACCATCGTAAAGTGTGAGTAGCGAAAACAGGTTGATACGCTGCGATCAAAGAGTAAGGGGAAAAGTGGAAAGTAATGATATTACCCAGAAGTAACGAAAGTTATGCACAGACCTTTAAAGTACCCCGGTGGACAGGACAAATCTAAAGATGGAATGCCCGCATAGATGGAACGTTTAAACCCCTCATTGGCTCTGCTAATAAACAAGTGAGCAATATTACTCACAAGTAGTAGTGAAAAGTGTAAGCGTATGCCTTTAAGGGGAAAGGATGTGACTGAAAGCTAATGCCTAATTGTAATGGTTAGGATATGCCCACTAGTCACGGTGTGGATATAGATACTGCGATAAAGTAGGGGCTTAATAGCGAAAGCGAGTTTAAAGACTACGCATGCAAATAGCTTTGAAAGTTGAAGTACAAAAGCAAGGGGTAGTAACCTTGTTCCCAATGACAAAAGGGGTATCCACATCAGGAGCCGTATGAGGTGAAAGTCTCAAGTACGGTTTGGAATTGGAGTTGGGGAAGGTGACTTCCCTTTCGACCATAACAACATCGCGCGCGGCTAGATATCCACAGTGCGAACAAATATGTGTTCTTTCTGATAGGGTTTTCTTCACCACTTGACCGCAGTTTGAGCATTCTTGGCTGGTATAGTGAGCTGGCACAGCTACCGTGACCTTGCCATATTTAACGCCAAAATACTCTAGCCAACCGCGAAAAGTAGACCAACCCGCATCATAAATAGATTTAGCTAGTTTTCGATTTCTTACCAGCCCTTTGACAATGAAGCTCACCCCACCCGCCCAAGGCAGGTGGGGGTGTCGGTGCTAACCTCGAACTGTGCTAGTCCACAGGTCACACAAACAAGCCCAGCTTCTAGGCGATCGCCCTCGAACGTTGGATCGAGGGCTCCTCACTGTCCTTTCGGCGAGTGAGCTGAAGAATGCCTCGTGCAGCAATATTGAGCGCCCCATTGAGGTCTGCATTGTATCGCTTGCCCGAGGAAAATTTAGCCAGAGCATAGTTGTTGGAGTCTCGCCCTTTCGACTCCACTACCGTCATAAGCCAACTTTTAGGTGGAGCTACGACATCAATGACCTTACCGCCTATCTCTTGCCACTTCATCTCAGTCAAATCTCGAATCATACCTTTAAGCCATCCATGAAAGCGTTGGCGAAGGTTAGAGCGCTTGCGCCCCCCCTTAGCTTTCCATCCTTTCAGGTTCTCAAAGACAATAGCATCGGCATTGAACTGTTGGGCAATCTGCACGATACGCTTCGAGACAATTTGCCCAATTTGACGGTTGATATTACGGCATTTGCGGTAGGTATGAGAGCAGAAGCCTTTCTGGAGACTTCCACCTAGCCCCATCGTCTTACTAGCTCGTTTAGATACCGATTTCAGCCGCTTATCTCGACGGTCGCCGTTCCGCTGGACGCAGGTTCGAGCGGCTGCGGCGACTTCGTCTATGTCTCTGGCTGGGTGAATAAACTCCCGATAGGTTACAGTGCCGTCAAAATTCACGACTGCCACAGTAGCGGTGGTGTTGATACCCAGGTCAACACTTACAACTCGACCCTCTCCCTCCCGTTGAGGTGGATGACACTCAAATGGAACTGAGAGATGACAAGTCCTCTTTTGCTCATTGAAGATAAGGGACGGTGACAGCAGCTTGGTAGGGGTCGAGAGGGAAGTCACCTTCCCAAACTCCCATACAAAACCGTGCTTGATACTTTCACATCACACGGCTCCTGATGTAGATACCCCTTTTGACATCGGGAACAGGGTTACCACCCCCTGCTTTCGTACTTCAACTTATAGAGCTATATGCACACGATAGTCTTTAAACTCGCTTTCGCCATTAAACTCTTGTTGATTGCAGTATCTATATCCACACCGTGACTAGTGGGCATATCCTAACCATTACAATTAGGCCTTAGCTTTCAGTCACATCCCTTCCCCTTAAAGGCTTACGCTTACACTTTTCACTACTGTGCAGGTACATCCTGCCACTTGAGAGCCAATGAGGGGTTTAAACGTTCCATATATGCGGGCATTCCATCTTTAGATTCGTCCTATCCACCGGGGTACTTTAAAGGTCTGTGCACAACGAAACGTTGCTTCTGGGTAGCTGCAACAAACTCCCACTTTTCCCCTTACTCTTTGAGCGCAGCGTATCAACCTGTTTCGCTACTCCGTAGTTACGATGGTTCAAGCCGGACATTCGGTTTCCCTAATCTTGGATGGTTGGCAGTGGTCGAGTTAGAGGTAGGTTCCTCTGTTACGCCTTCCGTTCCCCGCGTCAATCCTAGGATTGTGATTCCTAAGATTGGGGGTGGCTACCGCCGTTACTCTCAACCTTGCTTTATACTCAAGGGGGTCACAACTTCCCTCTTTCTTCCGCTCAGTCTTGACCTTGAGTCTCTCTGCCTTTATCTGGTCTCGCACCCAGATGTTGGAACACATATATAGTTATGGGATTGTCAAGGTTTCTTAACTTTCACATCAAGTCCTTTATATTCCACCAAGGGGTGCAAGTCCCAGCAGGCAGTTATTTCAGGTATTGCAACCCTATTTCATGCCTGAACATCTCGCACGTTGCTGTCCACGGTATGCCGTTCTCGTAGGCTGGTTATGCCAACGTTTGTCCAGACCCCATCGGTTCCGTTAAAGACCTTGATTTCGATGCGGTCATAGCCAGGTCGTTTATAGCAATTACCTCGATACAGGGTCGGATAACAGCCACTGTTGGGATTGAGGACGGGAGGTTTGGCATCCCGACGTTGACGAGTTCCCGATTGCCATTCCCGATATCGGGTCATGTGCTATACGTCCTAACTTTTCTGTCTTGTGCTATATCTGGGTTCCGAACAGAATAAGGGCGGGTTCCGTGAGTTGGCGGGTTTTTACCGGGGCGTTACATAAGAAGGGCGGGTTCCGTAAGTTGCCGGGTTTTTACCGGGGCGTTACATAAGAAGAAGGGCGGGTTCCTTAAGTTGCCGGGTTTTTACCGTAGGTGAGGGCGGGTTCCGTAAGTTGCCGGGTTTTTACCGTAGGTGAGGGCGGGTTCCGTAAGTTGCCGGGTTTTTACCGGGGCGTTATATAAGAAGGGCGGGTTCCGTAAGTTGGCGGGTTTTTACCGGGGTGTTACATAAGAAGGGCGGGTTCCGTAAGTTGGCGGGTTTTTACCGGGGCGGATCTAGCACCCGCCCCTACCAGCCGCCCCTATCATTGGTAGTTATTTAGTCGTGGCGTTGTTGCAATTGTAGACGAATGGCGGCGTGGACGGTGCGAGTAATTGGGTAAAAATAGGCTAATACTAACCCCATTGATAAAAAGGCAATGGGAATGGGACCTACCATCAGGCGAATTGCCCATAATACGGATTCGGGTTGGCTGATTGCTTCTTTGGAACCGGCTGTGGCTAACAGTCCAGCATGGCTGAGAATTTGTCCGACAATAAATAGGGATAGGGCAATTCCTAGTTTTTGTAACATTACCATAAAACTGTAAAAAATGCCTTCCCGTCGCTGTCCGGTGTTGAGTTCATCGAGATCGACAACATCGGGTAAAATTGACCAGGGGACTAGGTGGGCGGTAGCTATTCCAAATCCAGCGATCGCACCTAAACCATACATGGTCAGCATTTGTCCGGGTTGCAGCATAAATAGTCCGACTCCGGCTAACATGGTGAAGGGAATGCCTAAACAATAGACGGTTTTTTTGTCTACTTTTTGGGCGATCGCATTCCAGAAAGCCATACCCAGTAAGGATACCCCTTGCACTAATAATGCCATTTGGGTTAAGTGGCGATCGGCTAGTTGCATATAATCTACTATAAAATAGGGTAGAATAGCAACGGTTACCTGTACTCCCAACCAGGAACATAAATAAATCCCAATGGCATAAAGAAAGGGTTTGTTACTAAAGGCAATGCGAATTTGTTGTAAAAATGGTAATGATGGAGGTCGGGTGATTGCCAATCGTTTAGCTTCTTGTTTAAAGTAGCGTTTACTGGTTCCGAAAACACATATATAGACAGATATCATCGCCATTAATCCCCCCAAACTACCCAATAAAGGATATCGCAATTGGGGAGATTCAAATAATCCAAATAAAACCTGGGCTAACACTAAAGTAAATAGACTTCCGCCAATTTTAAAAGCTGATTGAAAGCTGATTAAACTGGTACGTTCGTCATAGTCTTGGGTAAGTTCAGCCGCCAAAGCACCGAGGGGAAGAAATACGGCGGTAAATGCGGTATAAAATAGGATGGTAATCAAGCCATAATAGCCGAATAGTAGCCAGCCACTAACAGGAGGTACAACCCAATGCAGGAAAAAGCAGATACCCAAAGGAATAGAAGCTACTATCATCCAAGGGTAACGCCTTCCCCAACGAGACTGGGTGCGATCGCTTAACCAACCAATCATCGGATCACTGATAGCATCCCATCCTTTACCAAGTAATAATACACTACCTGCTAAACCTGCATCAAGTCCCGCAATATTAGTCAAGAAAAACAGCAAAAAGAAGACTTGCATACAGCCGGGAATAGCACCGCCAAAATCTCCCATTGCATAGGCGGCTTTAGTGCGAATAGCCAGATGATCACTATGGTAGTCGGTAGCTTGAAAGCGATCGCTGAGTTGAACAAGTGCCGTCTTGGCTTGTTGTCGAGAAAGGCGGATCATAGTTTAGGATTTATCTACAGGTAATTCTCGGATTGATTGATAATAGCATATATACATTGAGTTAGCATTGACTTCAGGAAATCATGTTAATTATTAATTATTAATTATTAATTATTAATTATCTGAAAAGCAAGTCGCGCCGCCCCTATAGTACCCGCCTGATTTCCTAATTCGGCGGTCAAAATTTGTAGCCCTTCCCGAGAAGTGGGTAAAACTCGGCGTTGAATTTCCTCCCAGAGGGTTGGTAAAAATAGATTCGCCGCCGCACTAATACCACCGCCTAAAATGACCGCTTCTGGAGTCAAAACATAAATTAAACTAGCTAAACCCGCCCCTAACCGTCGCCCATATTCTTCCCAATAGGCTAAGGCTTGGGAATCACCTGCGATCGCCTTTTCAGCTAGGTCAGAAGGGTGATCACCCGTTTCTCGGCGGATAGCTTGTACAGAGACATATTGTTCCAGAGAACCCTGATTTCCGCTATTACAAGGGGGTCCATCGGGGTTCAAAGTAATTAATCCCAACTCCCCCGCCGCGCCGCGATGACCCACAAATAACTGACGATTGAGGATAATCGCCCCGCCAACTCCTGTCCCCAGAGTTAACATAATCAGATTATCAAAATTTCGTCCCGCCCCTAACCAGGCTTCCCCCAACCCCGCACAATTAGCATCATTAGCCATGATTACTGGCTTTTGGGTTTTTTCTTCCAGCCAGTCTGCTAAGGGAACATCCCGCCAATTCTCTAGGTTAATGGCTACCTGGGAGATCCGCCCCGTCCCATCTACTGGTCCCGGTAAACCCACCCCGATCGCCGCCCAAGACTCGACAGGGGCTGTTATTTGTGATATAGCGTTTAGTATTGCTGCCAACAAAGCTTCCGGGGTAGCGGGTTGTGGAGTTGCCACCGTCAGGGATTGGTTACAGGAACCGTCCGCCTCAAACAGTCCCAGTTTAATCGCCGTCCCCCCTAAATCAATACCAATGACCTGAGCGGATTTTGGTTTCATTCTACTTCGTCGCGTTCTATGCTGCTAGTATAAATGGGTTCGACGCGAATCCCCATAATACTAGAGGGACGAACTACCAGATACTCACCTTCAATGGTTTTAATCGGGACATTGAGAAAATCGGTATCAGTGTGCTTAGGAATCAGAACTTTAGTGTACCAGGTCTGAAAATCCTGGATCGTCCTGAACCGGACCTCTTCCCGGTGTCCCCCCTGAATCAAAAGATGAACCGCGTATGAACTAGGTTTAGGCATAAGGATGTTTGGGATAATAAGGGATTGTTAGACTATTTTCTCATTAATGAGGGCGATCGGTCAATCCATCAGTAACGATACACCAATATCAGCCAGAAGATGAAATAAGTTCACCACCATCAGTATTTAATCAGTTCCCTGACATCAGCCTTGTCTTTACTGATTATAGATGATTCAGGAAATTGTGATCACAACTCATGGCTGATTGGTAGAACCTCGAAATTGGGTAATTTAGGCTATTGTTAATGGCTAGGTGGTGGAATTAGACACATTTTTTCATATACTGTTATTGGATTGTTAAAAAGAGGATTAATTTAGATATGTATACACTGATAATCATGGGAGTTTTCTCGTCATGTCTACAATCATTATTACTGGTTGTTAGTTGATTTTCCGGTTCTAGGGTAGTAGTACGATCGCACTTGTCAAGTTCAGTCTGAACATTTAGGCGGGAGTTGAGATTGTACCCTGGCATTGATTACAGTGAGCGATCGCCCATAATTGGGCATCGGATCTAAAATTAGGCTGATGATGTTCAGTTAAATTTAAGTCTAAGTTATGATTTTTAAGCGCCAGGAAGTGGCGTTTAGGCCTGTGGAGACGATGGGAGACCCCAGCTATAAACTAATAGCCGGGGGAATTGTCGGAGAAGCAGGAAGCCTACAGCCAATGCGTCAGCCTGTTCTGACCCAGGTGGTGGTAGGGTACTTCACAGATAACCGAATAACGGATAGTTAAGAGATATGCCGCGACGCAACGACCTAAAAAAAATTCTGCTGCTGGGTTCGGGTCCCATTGTAATCGGACAAGCCTGCGAGTTCGACTATTCAGGGACTCAAGCCTGTAAAGCCCTACGAGAAGAAGGATATGATGTAGTTCTGGTCAACTCTAACCCAGCCACAATCATGACCGACCCAGAGACGGCCCGGCGGACATACATTGAACCATTAACCCCAGAAATTGTCGAAAAAGTAATCGAGGCGGAACGTCCCGACGCTTTATTACCAACCATGGGGGTCAGACAGCGTTAAATATTGCCGTAGCTTTGTCGAAAAATGGGGTCTTAGACAAATACGGAGTTGAACTGATTGGCGCTAAATTAGATGCGATTGAAAAAGCCGAAGATCGTCTCCTGTTCAAACAGGCGATGGAGAAAATTGGGGTAGCCTGCTGTCCGTCAGGTATTGCGAATAACCTCAATGAAGCCAGGGCGATCGCAGAGCAAATTGGGACTTATCCGCTGATTATTCGTCCCGCCTTCACTATGGGGGGTACAGGGGGCGGTATTGCTTATAATCAGGAAGAATACGAGGAATTGGCGATGGGTGGGTTGGACGCTTCCCCCATGTCCCAGATTTTAGTCGAACAGTCTTTAATTGGCTGGAAAGAATACGAGTTAGAGGTAATGCGGGATTTGGCGGATAATGTGGTGATTATCTGTTCCATTGAAAACCTCGACCCTATGGGGGTTCATACTGGGGATTCTATTACGGTCGCTCCGGCGCAAACCCTCACGGATAAGGAATATCAACGATTGCGGGATGCGGCGATTAAAATTATCCGCGAAATTGGGGTAGAAACAGGGGGTTCTAACATTCAGTTTTCCGTGAACCCGGTTAATGGGGATGTGATTGTCATTGAAATGAACCCCCGTGTGAGTCGGTCTTCGGCTTTGGCTTCTAAGGCGACTGGGTTCCCTATTGCTAAGTTTGCGGCAAAATTGTCTGTGGGTTATACCCTCGATGAAATTAGCAATGATATCACCAAAAAAACTCCGGCTTCTTTTGAACCAACTATTGATTATGTGGTAACAAAGATTCCCCGGTTTACTTTTGAGAAGTTCCCAGGTGCTGAACCAGTATTGACTACCCAAATGAAATCGGTGGGTGAGGCGATGGCTATTGGTGGCACTTTCTGCGAGTCCTTCCAAAAAGCTATGCGATCGCTAGAAACGGGTTTAGCGGGTTGGGGACTTAATACCAACGAAAAAGTCCCCAGTTTAGATACGATCCGTTCGGGTTTGAGAACTCCTAACCCTGACCGAATGATAACACTCCGCTATGGGATGTTATTGGGAATGTCGGTAGAGGAGATTTATGAGTTAACCGGGATTGACCCTTGGTTTTTGGATAAGTTGCAGCAATTGCTGGAGACGGAGAAATTCTTAAAACGCACTCCTGTGACAGAAATTAATCATGACGATATGCTGGCGATTAAGCGCCAAGGTTTTAGCGATCGCCAAATTGCTTTTGCGAGTCAAACCACCGAAGATGAAGTCCGCAAATATCGTAAGGGTTTAGGGGTAAAACCTGCCTATAAAATGGTGGATACCTGCGCGGCGGAATTTGAGTCTACCACCCCTTACTATTATTCTACCTATTGGGAAGAGGACGAAATGATCTCCTCCGACCGCCCCAAAGTCATGATTCTCGGCGGCGGACCAAACCGCATTGGTCAGGGGATTGAGTTTGACTATTGTTGCTGTCACGCTTCCTATTCGTTGCGCGATGATGGCTATATCACCATTATGGTTAACTCCAACCCGGAGACGGTTTCCACGGACTACGACACCAGCGATCGCCTTTATTTTGAACCCTTGACCAAGGAGGATGTTTTTAATATCATCGAGGCGGAAGAACCACTAGGTATTATCATCCAGTTTGGCGGTCAGACTCCCTTAAAACTAGCGGTTCCCCTCGAAAAAGCCCTCTCAGAATCGACCCTCAAAACTAAAATTTGGGGGACTAGCCCGGACTCTATTGATACCGCTGAGGACCGGGAACGCTTCGAGAAAATTCTCCGGGAGTTGAATATTCAACAGGCGGCGAATGGAATGGCTCGCAGCTATGAGGAGGCTCTCGCGGTGGCGGGTCGTATCGGTTATCCGGTGGTCGTGCGTCCTTCCTATGTGTTGGGGGGTCGCGCTATGGAAATCGTCTATTCTGATGAGGAATTGGAACGATATATGACTTTTGCGGTGCTGGTGGAACCGGATCACCCGATTTTGGTTGATAAGTTCCTGGAAAATGCCGTTGAGGTCGATGTTGATGCGATCGCTGACCATACCGGAAATGTCGTCATTGGTGGGATTATGGAACATATTGAACAGGCGGGGATTCACTCCGGGGACTCCGCTTGTTCCATTCCTACCCAAACTCTATCAGAAACCGTCCTCGCTACTATTCGCCGCCAGACTATTCAATTGGCTAAGGCTTTGAATGTGGTGGGTCTGATGAATATTCAGTTTGCTGTACAAGGTGAACAGGTTTATATTCTGGAGGCTAACCCCCGCGCTTCCCGGACGGTTCCTTTTGTGTCTAAGGCGATCGGTATTCCTTTGGCTAAAATGGCCTCGCGGGTGATGTCTGGCAAGACTTTGGCAGAGTTGGGATATACTCAGGAGAAAATTCCTGATTATGTGTCGGTGAAAGAGGCGGTTTTGCCTTTTGCTAAGTTCCCAGGTACGGATGTCCTCCTCGGTCCAGAAATGCGATCGACTGGAGAAGTTATGGGAATTGATACGGAATTCGGACGCGCCTTTGCTAAGGCGGAATTGGCGGCGGGTCAGGTGATACCTATGTCTGGGACGGTGTTTGTCTCTGTCAATGACCGCGATAAAGAGGCGATCGTTCCTGTGGTTCAAGATTTCCTGGATCTGGGCTTTAAGGTGACCGCTACCATCAACACTCGCAAGGTTTTATGGGAACATGGGGTTAAGGTTGACCTGGAGTTGAAACTCCATGAGGGTCGCCCTAATGTGTTGGATGCTATTAAAAACCATGCGGTACAGTTGGCGATTATCACCCCTTCGGGGTCGGAAGCGCGGGCTGATGGTATTACTATCCGGCGATCGGCTTTGGCTTACAAAGTCCCCATTATTACCACTATCGCTGGCGCTAAAGCCACTATATCCGCTTTGCGATCGCTCCAGAAACACCCCCTAGATGTTAAAGCCCTTCAAGACTATTACATTTAAAATAGTCTCGCTCTAGGGCTAATGGGCGGGTTTAGACGGTTGGCGGATTGTTCCCCAAAACCGTCGGGTGTGTCGCATCCGACCAGTTACCGGGGAAACCGACCAACTAGGGATGGCGACGCACCACCAAAACCGCCGTGGGGAAAGGGCGGGTGTATATAATTGGCTGGTGTGTTCCATGGCTGACTGCTGCACCCGCCCCTACATTACATTGGGCGCGTTATTCGAGGTCGAAATTGGGTGAAATTGGCTGAAAATGCGATCGCACCACCCAAAACCGTCGTGGGGAAAGGGCGGGTGTATATAATTGGCTGGTGTGTTCGATGGCTGACTGCTGCACCCGCCCCTACATTGGGCGCGTTATTTGAGGTCGAAATTGGGTGAAATGGCGATCGCACCACCTGTTCAAAACGGCGGCGGGGAAAGGGCGGGTGTATATAACTGGCTGGTGTGTTCGATGGCTGACTGCTGCACCCGCCCCTACATTGGGCGCGTTATTTGAGGTCGAAATTGGGTGAAATTCGGTGAAAATGCGATCGCTCTTCCCACCAAAACCGTCGTGGGGAAAGGGCGGGTGTATATAATTGGCTGGTGTGTTCCATGGCTGACTGCTGCACCCGCCCCTACATTACATTGGGCGCGTTATTTGAGGTCGAAATTGGGTGAAATTCGGTGAAAATGCGATCGCTCTTCCCACCAAAACAGCGGCGGGGAAAGGGCGGGTGTATATAGCTCGCTGGTGTGTTCGATGGCTGACTGCTGCACCCGCCCCTACATTACATTGGGCGCGTTATTCGAGGTCGAAATTGGGTGAAAGAGCGATCGCTCTTCCCACCAAAACGGGGGCGGGGAAAAGGCTAGTAGGGGCGGGTGCTAGATCCGCCATCGGGAAAACCAGCCCACTACCTGCACCCGCCCTTCTTCTGTAACACCACGGGGAAAACCAGCCCACTACCTGCACCCGCCCTTCTTCTGTAACACCACGGGGAAAACCAGCCAACTACCTGCACCCGCCCTTCTTCTGTAACGCCCCAACATTGGGCGCGTTATTCGAGGTCGAAATTGGGTGAAAAGGCGATCGCTCTTCCCACCAAAACGGGGGCGGGGAAAAGGCTAGTAGGGGCGGGTGCTAGATCCGCCATCGGGAAAACCAGCCCACTACCTGCACCCGCCCTTCTTCTGTAA
Source organism: Arthrospira sp. PCC 9108 (assembly GCA_016745315.1). GTDB lineage: Bacteria > Cyanobacteriota > Cyanobacteriia > Cyanobacteriales > Microcoleaceae > Limnospira > Limnospira platensis. The sequence goes on along the minus strand of CP066886.1, from coordinate 4,544,077 downwards.
CGCCCCAACATTGGGCGCGTTATTCTTGTTAACAAAAGGTTCGACTTGATCTCAGTCTTGACATTATGTATACTATCTGTCACTATAATGGTTATAGAGCCTTTATTTTTCAAGTCATGGACCTACAATTATCCTTGTTTCCAGATGATCCAAAAGATAACAGCACCAGGAAGCAGAAAAAAGCTAAATTAGGGCGTTATCAAAGAATTCAGCGTGAATTAGCCACAACCAAACGCGATCCTTATCAAGTTCAAGTTGATATTAATCCCGTATCCCAACCACTGCAAACCTATAACTTTATCGATCTATTTTCTGGTGTAGGGGGAATCACGCAGGGTTTTTGGCAAGCTGGTTTTAATCCAGTAGCTAGTGTAGAAATTAACCCAATTGCCTCCGCCACTCATCAGAGAAACTTTCCCAATTGTCATCATTTTTGTGGGGATGTTAATGATTTTAATCCTCACCAGTGGCTATCTAAAATTGGTTCTCCTTCAGTTCATCTCGTCGTAGGCGGGCCACCGTGTCAAGGTTTTTCTGTCGCTGGGAAGCGCGATCCCAATGATCCTCGCAACCATTTATTTCAAGAATTTATTCGCATTGTTGCTGAAGTGCGTCCTTGGTATGTCGTTATGGAAAATGTACCCGGCATTTTAACCCTCAAAAAAGGCACAATTAAACAAGCTATTTTTGCTGCTTTTGAAGCCATTGGTTACACCAATATTTCCGTAGCAATTCTTGAATCTGCTGCCTATGGTGTTCCCCAAATCAGGCCTAGAGCTATTTTTATAGCTAATCGTTTCGGAATGAAAAATCCTTATCCATATCCTCAATTAGTTCCAGAGGAGTATCAGACAATTGAATCAGCAATTTCCGATCTACCAGCTTACCAACCCATTCCCAGTATTAATCATGAATGGACTCGTCATTCTCCCGAATATATGGAGCGGATATCAAAAGTACCTCCAGGAGGTTCTTTGTATCAAACCTATGTTGATGCTTTTAAGCGACAGTATCCCGGAAAATCTAGTATGACCATCAAAGAGAATCACGGGGGGACTCATATTCATCCCCATCTAAATCGGGTGATTTCAGCGCGAGAAATGGCTAGATTACAGACCTTTCCTGATTCTTTTATCTTTGAAGGAACCATGAAAAAAGCCATGTGGCAAATTGGAAATGCTGTTCCTCCACGTCTAGCAGAGTGTATTGGCTATGGACTCATTCCTTACTTAAATAGGATTGTCACAGAGGCTGAAAATGAGGCTGAAAATATAGTTGTCTCCGAAAAACAGCTTACTTATGTTCAGCTAATGTTGCATTAAGAGCATTACGCCATGACTCAAAATCATACCAACCGCAACCTATACAACCACCTTCTGCTTCCGCTCCCAATGGAGGAATATTATCAGGCCAGTTATCACCCCCAGAATACTAGAAGTGGATACCCATGGGCTGCCCTCTTTTACCAGTTTTCATACATCTTTCACAACTTCTGGATTTCAGTAAATTGTGGTTGCCAGCACTATCTTTTTTGAGAAGTTGAAATTTGCTTTTGATTTCGTTTTCGTTCATGTTTATGTCATGACTAGGTTCGGCTTTACCCCAACGCTGCATAGGAAAACGGTGATCAATCACTAACTCATGGGTTGGTCTTTTTCGATTTGCAATAACGTCTTTATAATCATAAAGTTTCAAAATTCTGTCGGCTAATTTTGGGGGAATAATAGCCGGAGCATTTGACGGTTTTATTTGCCCAGTCCATCTATCCCATCTGGTTTTTTTATTACAGATGTTACAGAAATCCCGTTTGGTCTCAAGATGTAGCCCCGGACGACTTTTAGTTCCGCGCTCTAGTCCTTGAATTCCACCACCTCCAGCGTATTGCTCCGATGCTACTTGCTTACCTTCATAAGTGCGACAGTGCCACTTCTGATCTGACAGCAAACTGAACACCTTTAACTGAGAAGAACCTGGTTTTAATTGGGATTTAAAATTAGCCACTAAATTGCGATTCATTCAGTCCTAGTTATTTCTATTTCTAAGTTATCCAGAAGTTGAGATACGGTTATTCCTAAGCCCTCAGCAAGAGCCACAATAGCCGTAAGAGAAGGATTTCTGACACCACGCTCTAGACCAGATATATACGTGCGGTCTAGGTCACAACGTAGCCCTAGTTCTTCTTGAGAAATACCCACAGCCCTTCTATGCTGTCTAATCAGAAATCCCAAGGCTTTTAAGGTTTTTGCTTTTGATTTTTCCATAGAGTCATAATTACCCATTGTGGACGATAAGTCTACGGACTATCAGTCACATCAAGAGATATTTTTGTCCTCATAGCTTTGGTCAGATACTCTGATTGACGATTCTCCTAACGGCTAATCTTCCCAGGTCTTCGATTTAAAATCCACCAAGTTAAAACTCCCCAAAATGCCCCAATTAGACAACTAGCAATAAAAGCAAAACTCGCCGTTGATACCGGATGAATCGTTGGCGCTTCCGTCTTATTCCGTAACGGGACAAACGAGGCAATTTCCGTTAATATACCCTCCGAATAATTCGCGATTGATGAAGCCGCCGCCGACGCTGTACCCACTCCTATACTAGCAGCAGCGATCGCCCTTTCCAGCCGATCTTCTCTTTTCGCTTGATTAATTTCCACAATTCCCTCAATCGTCTTAATCAGATTTTCTAATAAAATCATCCCCGGACTTAAACTCTCATAGTCCGTTTTTACCTGTCTTTCATACTTTTGTTCTGCCAATTTACTAAACTCAGCAAACGTAGTTAACTGACAATTTGGGTCTAGCTTCGCAAATTATTTTAACCTTTGTCGATAGTTGGTTAAATTAATCGTAATTGTCCTTAACTGGGAATGCAGTTTACTTAAATTGATCGCATAATTCCCTAATATTTCTAGCGTATCTTCTAAAGCCTTTTGTAAATCTTCCGGGTCTTTCCGCTGTTGGCGAATTGTTAAGACCGATTTTTGAATCGTTTGATAATTGTCTTTTAATCGGCGTTTCAAAATCCGACTTTGGCTATAAGCCCAAATAATCTTATGGCGATAGGATAACAGGCGATGAAAATGGGTCTGTATTTCCCTAATTTTATCTTGCACTGCCTTTAAGTCGCACTCTGCTGGTAATAGCCAAATTAAATAATGGCATTCTCCTAAACTGTTTTGAATGTCCTTTGTCAGCAGTGATTTATGTTCATCATTTAACCAGGGATAATTTCGCAGGTCTTCCGGTTTTTCATTATCAATCAGTATCAGTAAATTTTCCCAATCTGTCACCGAAACTCACTGGGTTATTTCAAATAAATCGTCCCCTAACAGTTTATTCCCTGGGAAACTCAATTGATTATCTTTTTTCCAGGGTAGGGGTTTATTGGCGATTTCTGTATAACTCTTGTCGGCAATTTCATTAACTTTATCTGGGGAATATTTCCCGTCAAGTTGACCCCACAATAACCAAGTTTTACCTAGGCTTGAGGGAGTGTTATTAATCCTTTCCTGAATGTATTTTTTCAGTTGACTTAAACTGGTTTTATGATATTCGCTATCATAGGCATCAACGATTAAACTATAGCTATCCCCCAATTGCGATGCCACTAACACATATTCTATCCACATTAGAGGTTGTTCGATAGTCTAACGACACAATATCGCTTTCGGGGTTTTCGCGGTTAGCATATTTTTCCAGTTTTTGCTTATTTTCTGGCGTTAAGTTACTATATGGTTTTTGCAGGTCATGATGAAACCGCCGCCAAAAATAATAGCGATTAAAATCTATGCTTTCTGAGGTTTGTCCTAACCCTTCCCGTAAGTCATACAGAAACAGTTGCAGCGTGATTTCTTTCAGGGGGTACATTCAGTTAACTTAGATAGATGGAGATGACTGAAATAGTTGCCTAAAAAACTCTTTGAGTTTGCCACATCCCGAAGGATTTAGCGCATCTTTTGAGGCTTTTACTGGGTCGGGAGAATGACAAATTTGCTCCGCCAGATTGCTTAATTCTGTGCTATAATCATCACTATCGAAACTCGGTAGATAGCCTTTTTTTCGCTCGCTTCCCTCAGCCATTAGTCGATCGCACCACCAAAACGGCGCCGGGAAAGGGCGGGTGTATATAACTGGCTGGTGTGTTCGATAGCTGACTGCTGCACCCGCCCCTACATTGGGCGCGTTATTCGAGGTCGAAATTGGGTGAAAACGCGATCGCACCACAAAAAACGGCGCCGGGGAAAGGGCGGGTGTATATAACTGGCTGGTGTGTTCGATGGCTGACTGCTGCACCCGCCCCTACATTACATTGGGCGTGTTATTCAATGTCAAAATTGGGTGAAAATGCGATCGCACCACAAAAAACGGCGCCGGGGAAAGGGCGGGTGTATATAACTGGCTGGTGTGTTCGATGGCTGACTGCTGCACCCGCCCCTACATTACATTGGGCGTGTTATTCAATGTCAAAATTGGGTGAAAATGCGATCGCACCACAAAAAACCACCGTGGGGAAAGGGCGGGTGTATATAACTGGCTGGTGTGTTCGATGGCTGACTGCTGCACCCGCCCCTACATTACATTGGGCGTGTTATTCAATGTCGAAATTGGGTGAAATTCGGTGAAAATGCGATCGCACCACAAAAAACCACCGTGGGGAAAGGGCGGGTGTATATAACTGGCTGGTGTGTTCGATGGCTGACTGCTGCACCCGCCCCTACATTGGGCGTGTTATTCAATGTCGAAATTGGGTGAAATTCGGTGAAAATGCGATCGCACCACAAAAAACCACCGTGGGGAAAGGGCGGGTGTATATAACTGGCTGGTGTGTTCGATGGCTGACTGCTGCACCCGCCCCTACATTGGGCGTGTTATTCAATGTCGAAATTGGGTGAAATTCGGTGAAAATGCGATCGCACCACAAAAAACCACCGTGGGGAAAGGGCTAGTAGGGGCGGGTGCTAGATCCGCCATCGGGAAAACCAGCCAACTACCTGCACCCGCCCTTCTTCTTCTTTAACACCACGGGGAAAACCAGCCAACTACCTGCACCTGCCCTTCTTCTTTAACGCCCCTACATTGGGCGCGTTATTCGAGGTCGAAATTGGGTGAAAAGGCGATCGCCTCATCTCTGAGAAAAACCAACGGGTGAGCGGAGCCTTCCCAACAGAAACCACATTTTCAGCGGTGGCAGATCTCCTTTGATTCAACAACTATATATCTAAACCGTCCGCTGCAACACGGTTGTTAGCTTGTATTCTATTCAACAATACTCGCCACCTCTAAAACTTGTCCTTGTAAGAGTCGATAAGTTTTTTCAAATCCTCGAATCTGTCGGGGAATTTCTCATCAAGTTTTTTCCGAAACGATAACCAGTAAGACTCAAGAAGAGAACCATTTTTTGTATCCTCATGAAAAATATTTGTGATCACCCATGGACTTTTATATGACCCATAAATCTGATGATTGTTGCAAAAGGCGTTGAGAATAGATTCCTTGTGTGTTGGTGACAAGAATGAGTAAATTGGATAAAACTTGTCTACACAGTTCAGAGATTCCTGGAAACTAGTAACTCGTTCAAATTTCTTAATAAATGCTTCGATGCTATCATTCAAAATGACTTTGAATTTATTGGATTCATAAGGCAATCTTTCCATCAAATTTAATACTTCATCTGGTGAGGCTTCTTTCAGTTTTACTTGTACAGAATCCATAAGAAAATCAATATAAGCAGCATTCGCTAATATCTCTTTATCCTGACAGTTTATGCCACTGGCGACGTTCATCTTCTCGATGAACCTTATTGCCTTCAATCTACATGGATCGCTCAAGTTTTCCACAGCATTATCCACTCTACGAAGATATGTAATCACTTTTGGCCAATTTTCGTCAGTGACTTCATCAAGAATAATAGAAGACAGATTTTCAGTTAAAATATTTCCGACATTCTCTCTGTGCATTCTAGCTACAGCATTCAGTGCAGAAAACTGTCTCTCCTTTTCATCTTCTGGGAGATCTTCTGTTAAGAGACTCCTAGTTAATCCGATAACAATGTCTTTGATTAGAGAAACCCGAGGACGAGCCAAAAGTCCTTTTTGGAAATATTGAACTGCCTGATTTGGATTGGTAGGAAAGTAAACAGACTTGATATCTTCCCAAATTATATTTAGAGCCAAACGACCTTGAACTGGAGGGCGCTGCAAGAGATATGTGACTGCGCTCCGCATATGATAACGCGCTAATTCTGCTGTCGCCTCAAATGGTTCTTCCAGAGATGCCATTGATGGATGAGCACATCGACTTCTATCTTCACACAATCTTGTGATATCTGCTTTTTCTATAGGTGAAATAAGTGCAAATTTGCTTTCTGCTATATTAGGAATATCCGACTCAAACTTCCAAAGTCCTTTGACATCAGAGTTTTTACTCATGTTTTCAAACTGCTGCAATAGCTGATAAGCCTCACCATTCCCTACCTGGTCTAGCTGCCTTAATTTGTGGATGAAGTCAAATACAACAGCATTCCAGGTAGAAACAATACAAGAACGATATGCCCCAGCGCGGTAACAAGCTACAGCTTCCTGAAGAAACTTTTTGGCTGACTTATCTATACATAGAATTATTAGCTCATCAAGATCAATGAATGTTTGGTACATGAGTGAAAATTTAAGGTGAGTTACTTTACTTTAACTATTCTACTCTATCTACAGCAAAACACCTGGCGGCGGACTGAACCCGCCACATTTGGGTAAAATATCTTCTAACAATCACCTATCCTCAAGGCGATCGCACTACAAAAAACCGCCGTGGGGAAAGGAAAGGGCGGGTGTATATAGCTGGCTGGTGTGTTCGATAGCTGACTGCTGCACCCGCCCCTACATTGGGCGTCTTATTCGAGATCGAAATTGGGTGAAATTGGGTGAAAATGCGATCGCACTACAAAAAACCGGCGGCGGGAATGCGATCGCACCACCTCACCAAAACCGGCGGCGGGAATGCGATCGCACCACCAAAAACCGCTGACTAACGGCTAATATTCCCCGGTCTTGAATTTAAACGCCACCAGGTTAAACTCCCCAAAATTAACCCAATTAGACAACTCGCAACCAACTTATAGCTTTGTAATTTGCCTCGCGCCCTTTGCTTTTTGGGCGGGACTGGAAACCCGGCGGGCATAGGGGATAATTCCCCGTTGTGTTCCCTGGTATCATCTTCCTGGGCTTGACGGGATCTCATATCGTTTTTGCGCTGTTGCATAATAGAAAATGATATTCTCAAATAAATCAAGATGGATTGTCCTTATTGCCAAAGCCATAAAGTAGTCAAAAATGGTCATCGTCAGGGAAAACAGAGTTACCTGTGCCGTGAATGTGGTCGCCAATTTCGAGAAAATCCCTGTCCTGGAGGTTACAGTTCTGATGTCAAAGAGCTTTGTGTGAAAATGTCCCTCAATGGCATGGGATTTCGAGCCATTGAGAGAGTCACTGGTATTTCTCACAACACAATACTTAACTGGGTTAGAGTTGCAGAAACCCAGATGTGATGAGGAAAACTATGAAATTCCTGAAATAGCTCAAATTGATGAGCTTCAGACTTTTGTGAGTTCAAAAAAAACCATCTGGGTCTGGACAGTTGTGAATACCAAACTGCCTGGAATTCTGAAGTTTGTCATAGGCGACCGCTCATTGCTGGCTTTTACCACATTATGGCAAATGATTCAGGGCTGGGCTTGTTTTCTATATATTACGGACGGATACAAAGTTTATCCTTGCTTAATTGAGGATTGCAATCATCTAGTCAGCAAAACGGCTATGACAAGAGTAGAAGGAGAAAACTGCCGTCTGAGGCACTATTTAGCCAGGCTACATCGCAAAACTTTGTGTTATTCCAAGTCCACTGAGATGTTGTACAAATCAATTCGCTTACTTATCTATTATTTGAAGCATGGACAACTTCCTCCGTTCTCTTAATCATTCCTCACTGTGCAATACCAACGCTGGTGTTATGTACAGCAGGAAGTTGAGAGTAACGGCGGTAGCCACCCCCAGTTTCAAGGTTCACACCCGTCAGACTGAAGCGGGGAACGGAAGGCGTGAAGTAGAACCTACTACCAGAGGCGACCACTGCCAACCATCCATGATTAGGGAAACCGAATGTCAGGCTTGAACCATCGTAATACTCTAGTAGCGAAATAGGTTGATACGCTGCGATCAAAAGAGTACGGGGAAAAGAAGGGGTATAGCATTAGTCAAGGTGGTTAGGACGCAGCCTTGAGAACGGAATCCATGGCATCATCGAGAGAATCAAACTGCTCACGTGCAATGGCGAATGCGGGCTTTCAACCACGACCAACATTTCTCTATCTTGTTGAGGTCTGGCGAATAAGGTGGTAGATAGAGCAAACGGCATTGAGCCGCCTCCACTAGCTCAGGAATCCGTCCCCCTTTATGAAACGTTGCATTGTCTAGCACTAGAGTCTGACCTGGCTTCAGTGTTGGAATTAAGATGAACTCCAACCACAACTCAAACACTGTCCGATTACAACAACCCTCAAAGCGATCGGGGGCTAAGAGTTGTTGATGACACCATGGGGCCATATAGCTCACCCTGCCCTGCCTCTTCCCGGATTTGAGGGCATCGAAGCGTTTTCCTTCCTCGCAGTAACCATAAGGGTAATCCGAGTCTTGACTATTCATGCCGGCTTCATCGAGGTAAACCACTTCTTGTGGCTCCATATGTTCAATCTGAGCAATAAACTCCTCTCGCTGTTGCTGATCACGTTCTTGGTAGCCGTAAGTTTTTTTTTTCTGGTGAAGCCAATTTTCTTCAAGGCTCTGGATATGGTGCGAGGAGAGATGTCGTTATCCCAAAGTTGAGCCATTTGAGCGGAGGTTTGATCGCCATGCTCTTGGGCAAAAGCCTTGAATTTTTGCCAGTCGGTAATTTTGTGGTTATTGCCAGGTCGGTGATTAGGTTTAGGGAGGAAGTCTCCGGTCTGTGCTTTTCTTTGCAGCCAGAGATTAATGGTGTTCCGGCTGACATGGAAAACTTGACTGGCTTCTGTTTTGGGCATACCGTCTAGTTCAATTGCATCAATAACTTTTTGTCTGAGGTCGTAACTATAGGGGGCTGGCATTTTTGGTCTTCTTAGTCATCTCGTCCTCTCCATTATACGTCCTAACTTTCCTGTCTGGTGCTATAGTAGGTTGGGTGGAGGAACGAAACCCAACACCAACATCTCTCAGTTATGTTGGGTTTCACCCAACCTACCCAGGTCGAATTCCTCGAAAGTGAGTAGGGCGATCGCATTTCCGACGCCGAGCCTATTTAGTAGGTTGGGTGGAGGAGGGGAACCCAACAACAACATCTCTCAGTGATGTTGGGTTTCACCCAACCTACCCAGCTCGAATTTCGGTATTGCACAGTGAGGAATGATGAAGAGAACGGAGGAAGTTGTCCATGCTTCAAATAATAGATAAGTAAGCGAATTGATTTGTACAACATCTCAGTGGACTTGGAATAACACAAAGTTTTGCGATGTAGCCTGGCTAAATAGTGCCTCAGACGGCAGTTTTCTCATTCTACTCTTGTCATAGCCGTTTTGCTGACTAGATGATTGCAATCCTCAATTAAGCAAGGATAAACTTTGTATCCGTCCGTAATATATAGAAAACAAGCCCAGCCCTGAATCATTTGCCATAATGTGGTAAAAGGTGCGAGACGTTCAGGCATCAAATAGGGCTGCAATGCCCGAAATAACTGCCTGGTGAGGATTTATACCCCTTGGTTGAATATAAGGAGATCTCTCCTGACCATCCTCATAACTGTTTATATGTCCCGACGTTTGGAAAAATCCAAACAAGGCAGGGAACTCAAGGTCATGAACCAACTGAGAAATCAGGGAGTAAAGAGTAACGGCGACAGCCACCCCCAGTTTTGGGAATCATAACCCCAGGACTGAAGCGGGGAACGGAAGGGGTGAAGTAGAACCTACTACCAGATGCGACCACTGCCAACCATCCATGATTAGGGAAACCGAATGTCCGGCTTGAACCATCGTCATTATTGAGCAGCGAAACAGGTTGATACGCTGCGCTCAAAAGAGTAAGGGGAAAAGTAGGGTAATCTTTTCATCACCTACACAGACCTTTAAAAGTACCCCGGTGGAAAGGACAAATCTCAAGATGGAATGCCCATATAAATGGAACGTTTTAAGTCCTCCTAGACTCTGATTATTTGGTCGAAATATCAGTAGGGATAAGTGTAACCGCAAGTCTCGGAGGATGTGAGATGTGACCAAAAGCCAACACCCTGCTGTAATAGTAGGGATATGCTAACAGGTCACGGTTTGATTGTAAGGAATAGAGTTTAGTAGGTGTACAAATGGCGATAGCGAGTTTAAAGAAAGGGTTGGGAAAACCAAAACCAATCAAGACTACGAACAACGCATGGAAGACAATCCCATGGACTAAGGTTCAACGGAAAGTATTCAAGCTCCAAAAGAGTATATTTCAAGCAGCTAAATCGGGACAAGACGCTAAGGGACGAAGATGGCAACGTCTATTGGTGAAGTCATATTATGCCCGGCTCCTAGCAGTGCGACTGTAGGGGCGGGTTCCACGGTCAGCCATGCTTCCCAACAGTCAGCTTAATAAACCCGCCCCCAGGCGGGTCAAGGCAAGAAGACAGCCGGAGTTGATGGAGTAAGAGTAATCTCTCCAAGACAAAGGTTTGAGCTTGTGGAGAACATTAAGGGAAATATCAAAGCAAAACCACTGCGACGGGTGTGGATACCAAAACCTGGCAGGGATGAAAAAAGCTGGAATAGGAATACCCACAATCCAAGATAGAGCAAGGCAAGCCTTGGTCAAGTCGGCTCTCGAACCTGAATGGGAATCGAGATTTGAAGGTACAAGCTACGGGTTCCGTCCCGGACGGTCCGCCCATGACGCAATTGGCAGAATTTATATTGCCATAAATCGAGGACAATATTATGTTCTCGATGCCGATATAGCAAAATGCTCTTACCGTGAACCATGATTACCTACTGTCCAAAATTCATTGTCCAAGTAGCCTAAAAAGAGACCTGAAACAATGGCTCAAAGCCGGCGTGCTAGATAACGGTGTATTAGAGGATACAGAAACAGGGACACCTCAAGGAGGGGTAATAAGTCCAATACTCGCCAACATCGCACTGTTGGGAATGGAAAGGCTAGTTAAAGAAATGTATCCTAACAAAGGAACAACCACTCAGATAAACCTTATAAGATACGCCGATGATTTCGTGGTAATCTCCAAAGACCTAGGAATCATTGAACAGTGCAAAACTGCTATCACCGAATGGTTAAAACCTGTAGGATTAGAGATTAAACCCGAAAAGACTCGAATTGGTCACACACTCAAACCTATTGAGTCTAATGGCAAAACAGAAGAACCTGGGTTTGATTTCCTCGGATTCAATATCAGGCAATACCCAGTAGGAAAATATAAAACTGGAAAAACAGGGGGACGTAAGAGCCGATTAATCGGACATAAAACCCACATAAAACCCAGCCCAAAAGCAGTTGCCCACACATAAGCGATAAAAGGTGTAATTAAACAATCTAAAACTGCACCTCAATCAGCCCTGATTAAACATCTAAACCCGATGATTCGGTGATGGACAAATTATTATTCAGCGGTAGTCTCAACAGAGACCTTCAATAAGCTAGACAACATAGTTTGGCAAATGTTACGGGCATGGACAAAATCAAGATGCCAAAAGGCAAGTTACGAAAAGCTAGGAAACTATTTCAGACATGGAATGGTTAAACTTAGCAATGGGAAAGAAAGGCATGAATCTTGGTTATTCCAGACCAAAGATGGAATCCAATTATGGAAACATAAGTGGACTCCAATTGTCAGACACACCCTAATACGCCCGGAAGCAACACTTTATGACGGAAATTGGACTTACTGGGCAAACAGGAAAGGACAAGCAATCGATACGCCAAATAGAGTTGCAAAACTACTCAAGAAACCAAAAGGTAGATGTACCTGGTGTGGGCAATTCTTTACCCCGTCAGACTTTATTGAAGTAGACCATATTGTACCTAGAAGCCAAGGCGGAAAGGATGAATACAAGAATCTTCAACTATTACATCGCCATTGTCACGATGATAAAACAGCTCTTGATGAAGAGATGATGCTGTACTCTTAACAAGGAGACGGTCAAACTAGGAGCCGTATGAGGTGAAATTCTCATGTACGGTTCTGCTGCTGAATGGGAGGGGTAGACCGTGAGGTCTATCTCGACCCCTAATTCAGCAATGAGCGGTCGCCTATGACAAACTTCAGAATTCCAGGCAGTTTGGTATTCACAACTGTCCAGACCCAGATGGTTTTTTTTGAACCCACAAAAGTCTGAAGCTCATCAATTTGAGCTATTTCAGGAATTTCATAGTTTTCCTCATCACATCTGGGTTTCTGCAACTCTAACCCAGTTAAGTATTGTGTTGTGAGAAATACCAGTGACTCTCTCAATGGCTCGAAATCCCATGCCATTGAGGGACATTTTCACACAAAGCTCTTTGACATCAGAACTGTAACCTCCAGGACAGGGATTTTCTCGAAATTGGCGACCACATTCACGGCACAGGTATAGCACCAGACAGGAAAGTTAGGACGTATAATGGAGAGGACGAGATGACTAAGAAGACCAAAAATGCCAGCCCCCTATAGTTACGACCTCAGACAAAAAGTTATTGATGCAATTGAACTAGACGGTATGCTCAAAACAGAAGCCAGTCAAGTTTTCCATGTCAGCCGGAACACCATTAATCTCTGGCTGCAAAGAAAAGCACAGACCGGAGACTTCCTCCCTAAACCTAATCACCGACCTGGCAATAACCACAAAATTACCGACTGGCATAAATTCAAGGCTTTTGCCCAAGAGCATGGCGATCAAACCTCCGCTCCAATGGCTGAACTTTGGGATGACGACATCTCTCCTCGCACCATATCCAGAGCCTTGAAGAAAATTGGCTTCACCAGAAAAAAACTTACGGCTACCAAGAAGGTGATGAGCAACAGCGAGAGGAGTTTATTGCTCAGATTGAACATATGGAGTCGGAAGGGTTGGTTTACCTCGATGAAGCTGGCATGAATAGTCAAGACTCGGATTACCCTTATGGTTACTGCGAGGAAGGACAACGCTTCGATGCCCTCAAATCCGGGAAGAGGCAGGGCAGGGTGAGCTATATAGCCGCATGGTGTCATCAACAACTCTTAGCCCCCGATCGCTTTGAGGGTTGTTGTAATCGGACAGTGTTTGAGTTGTGGTTGGAGTTCATCTTAATTCCAACACTGAAGCCAGGTCAGACTCTAGTGCTAGACAATGCAACGTTTCATAAAGGGGGACGGATTCCTGAGCTAGTGGAGGCGGCTCAATGCCGTTTGCTCTATCTACCACCTTATTCGCCAGACCTCAACAAGATAGAGAAATGTTGGTCGTGGTTGAAAGCCCGCATTCGCCATTGCACGTGAGCAGTTTGATTCTCTCGATGATGCCATGGATTCCGTTCTCCAAGCTGCGTCCTAACCACCTTGACTAATGCTATAACTATAGGGGGCTGGCATTTTTTGTCTTCTTAGTCATCTCGTCCTCTCCATTATACGTCCTAACTTTCCTGTCTTGTGCTATATATCCAACCAAGGGGTTGGAGTCCCCACTAGGCAGTTATTTCGGGCATTGCAGCCCTATTTGATGCCTCAACGTCTCGCACTGATGAATTGAACTTAAAAGACAACGAAATCAACAACGATGGATTCTAACGTATTACCAGATATAGTCAAACTAGGAACTGATGGCATTACAGTTTTTTTAGTCTGGCAGTTAATGAAGCAAAACCAGAAACTGATATCAGAGGTTAACTCCAGAGACAACGAACTAATGAAGCTGATTTACACAATCCTAAATCAATATAGGCAGTACCCAACACGATTAAGCGATCGCACTAGCCGAATTAACCGTCCCAGAGCAGAAAGCAATGAGTAAGTTATCATACTGGCCCAATGGATGACAGCCTACTGGGAAAATGGACAAAATAAGTACAAATTCCCACCTAGGACAAAAAAGCGATCGCATCAAGTCCCTGGATACCAATCTGAACTGCTACAATTCCAAGACTAAAGTAAACGCTTCGCCTCTATTCCTAATCTGACTCTGGGGCTAATGGTAAAACCCAAGTCTCCACTAGCCATCTCTGGGAAGGAGACAATATCAATATTTTTTGATTTCTATATATGACCATAATCGCAATTAAACAACTTATTGATAAAATTTGCTCTGCCAAAATTGTCTGTATTTACTTACCATACAGGATTATAGCCCATACGCTCTCCGCCATTTTTGCCAGATTATAGATATTCTGCCTACTTGACATATCAATTTTTTTTGAAATAATAGACACTATACCCAACTTGACAGGGACTAGAGGCCTGATTAATTAGGTTTCTGGGTCCCCGTGGGGTATGTATTTAGTCCCTCAATTTAGATATGGGGATTAAACCAAGTCCTAATAGTCAGGATTTAACATGAGTAATGATTCACCACAAATCAATAAATCAGCGGTGCAAGCAGGGGGTAAATTAAACGTTTTTGAAAAGTACCTAACCCTGTGGGTGATTCTCTGTATTATAGCAGGTATTGTCCTGGGTCGATTGTTTCCAGGGGTCGCCGTAACCCTGGATTCAATGAGCATTTATCAGGTGTCAATTCCCATCGCAATTTGTCTGTTTTTCATGATGTATCCCATCATGGTTAAAATTGACTTTACCCAGGCAGTTAATGCGGCTAAAGCACCTAAGCCAGTGCTATTAACAATGGTAGTGAATTGGCTAATTAAACCGTTTACCATGGTAGCTTTTTCGCTGTTTTTTCTGGGGTGGTTATTTCGACCAATTATCACCGGAACTGAGATATTAAGAGGGGCAGAAATTCCCATCGCTGATTCCTATATCGCCGGTACTATATTATTGGGAATTGCCCCCTGTACAGCCATGGTTTTAATGTGGGGTTATCTCTCCTACAGCAACCAAGGACTTACCCTGGTTATGGTGGCGGTTAATTCGCTGATGATGCTGTTTTTATACGCACCATTGGGACGGTGGTTGCTGTCGGCAAATAACTTAACTGTACCTTGGCAAACTATTTTATTATCAGTCCTGATTTATGTGGGTTTGCCACTGGCGGCGGGGATGTATACTCGCTATTTGATTTTTCAGTATAAAGGAAAGGCTTGGTTTGAAAGAGAGTTCCTGAAATATTTAAGTCCTGTGGCTACGGCGGCTTTATTAATTACCCTGATTTTGCTGTTTGCTTTTAAGGGTGATTTAATTGTGGAAAATCCCCTGCATATTCTGTTAATTGCTGTGCCACTATTTCTGCAAACCAATTTTATCTTTTTGATTACCTATGTGGCGGCTTTGAAAATGAAGCTATCCTATGAGGATGCTGCGCCAGCTTCTTTAATTGGCGCGAGTAATCATTTTGAAGTAGCGATCGCTACGGCGGTGACACTGTTTGGTTTAAATTCTGGGGCGGCTTTAGCAACTGTGGTGGGGGTATTAATTGAGGTTCCGGTGATGTTAATGCTGGTGAAATTTTGCCAAAAAACGGCTTTTTGGTTTCCGCGAGAACCGGAAAAAGCTACACTGCTAGACCCCCGTTGTTTAAAGTGTTAATTGAATCATGACTAATTTTGATCATCCTCCCAGAATCCTGTTTTTGTATGGTTCATTAAGAACGCGATCTTACAGTCGCTTACTAGCAGAAGAAGCCGCTAAAATTATTACGGATATGGGTGCGGAAGTTCGTTTTTTCCATCCCCATGATTTACCGTTACGCGATCGCTTTGATGAGTCTCACCCAGAAGTTCAAAAATTGCGCGAACTTAGTCAATGGTCAGAAGGTCAAGTTTGGTCATCCCCAGAAATGCACGGTAATATTACTGGTATTCTGAAAAACCAAATTGACTGGATACCTTTGAGTATTGGCGCGGTTAGACCTACTCAGGGTAAAACTCTAGCGGTGATGCAAGTTAGCGGGGGTTCCCAGTCTTTTAATGCCGTGAATACCATGCGAATTTTGGGGCGTTGGATGCGAATGTTTACCATTCCCAATCAATCCTCAGTTGCTAAGGCTTATCAAGAGTTTAATGAGGATGGAACTATGAAAGATTCACCTTATCGCGATCGGGTGATTGATGTCATGGAAGAACTCTATAAATTCACCCTATTATTGCGGGACAAGGTGGATTACTTAACTGACCGCCACAGTGAACGCCAAGAACTCGCCAAAAAAGCAGTTATTGAAACGGCACAAAAAGCACTTTAATTGTCAATTACAATTCTGGAGAAACCATGAAAAAAGTCATGTTTGTTTGCAAAAAAAATTCCTCTCGTTCCCAAATGGCTGAGGGGTTTGCTAAGGTAATGGGAAAAGATAAAATAGCAGTGACCAGTTCAGGACTGGAAAGCAGCGAAGTCAACCCTTATGCTATCAAAGCTATGGCAGATGTTGACATTGATATTAGCAACCAAACTTCTAATGCTTTAAGTGAATTTAAACCCGAAGATTATGACGCAGTAATTTCCCTCTGTGGTTGCGGTGTTAATTTACCAGAGGAATGGCTAACACGGGAGATATTTGAGGATTGGCAATTAGACGACCCAGCGGAAAAGCCGGAGATTTTCCCCAGGGTTAGGGAGGAGGTTAGAGAAAGGGTGGAAAAGTTGATTAAAACATTGTTACAGGATAACTAACCTGATTGAGGTTCTGGGGTGGGTTACTGTTGTTAATTCACCACAGAATCTGGTTTTAATAAGATCTAGTTATTTCGGTCAATCTTATATCAGCCCACTTAGTCTAGGGTGGGGTGTATAATATATATCAGTGCTAATGCGGAGTTAGGAATTATGATAGCAGTTGACAGCCTGACCCATAAAACTGATGTTTTTTATCCCAGTAGGGACGGAGAACCCTTGGCAGAAACTTATGATCATGTTTACGTTCTAATGGCGACTATGCTAGTTCTGAAAGAATACCTAAAAGACCGAAAAGCGACGGTTTTGGCTGACCAATTTATGTATTATGCGGCGGGTTTCCCTAAGTTGCGGGTAGCCCCTGATGTGATGGTGATTTTTGATGTGGAACCAGGGGGAAGGGATAACTATAAAATTTGGGAAGAGGGACAAGTTCCGGCTGTGATTTTTGAGATGACTTCTCCGAGTACAAAAGAACAAGACCAAACGGTTAAGAAGAATCTCTATGAAAGTTTGGAGGTGAAAGAATACTGGTTATTTGACCCGAAAGGGCAGTGGATAACTGAACAATTGCGGGGTTATCGTTTAGTGGGAGATAGTTACCAATTAATTACGGATAACCGCAGTGAAACTCTGGGTTTACGTTTACAAGTCTCCGGTAAAATTATCGATTTTTACCGAGAAGATAACGGCCAAAAATTGCTAATTCCTGATGAGTTATACGCGGCTTTGCAAGAGGCTACTTTGGCGAGGATAGAAGCTGAACAACGGGTAGAAACGGAAAAACAACGGGCAGAAACGGAAAAACAACGGGCAGAAACGGAAAAACAACGGGCAGAAACGGAAAAACAACGGGCAGAAACGGAAAAACAACGGGCGGATGAATTAGCAGCATTATTAAATCAATATCGCCAGCAATTTGGAGATTTATCAAAGTAAAATTATCTAGGTGTTTGGGGGTTGCTTAACTCCCAAATTTAGATAATCAGCTATAATATATATTAGTAAAGTGCGGAGTTAGGAATTATGATAGCAGTTGACAGCCTGACCCATAAAACTGATGTTTTTTATCCCAGTAGTGACGGAGAACCCTTGGCAGAAACTTATGATCATGTTTACGTTCTAATGGCGACTATGCTAGTTCTGAAAGAATACCTAAAAGACCGAAAAGCGACGGTTTTGGCTGACCAATTTATGTATTATGCGGCGGGTTTCCCTAAGTTGCGAGTAGCCCCTGATGTGATGGTGATTTTTGATGTAGAACCGGGGGAAGGGATAACTATAAAATTTGGGAAGAGGGACAAGTTCCGGCTGTGATTTTTGAGATGACTTCTCCGAGTACAAAAGAACAAGACCAAACGGTTAAGAAGAATCTCTATGAAAGTTTGGAGGTGAAAGAATACTGGTTATTTGACCCGAAAGGGCAGTGGATAACTGAACAATTGCGGGGTTATCGTTTAGTGGGAGATAGTTACCAATTAATTACGGATAACCGCAGTGAAACTCTGGGTTTACGTTTACAAGTCTCCGGTAAAATTATCGATTTTTACCGAGAAGATAACGGCCAAAAATTGCTAATTCCTGATGAGTTATACGCGGCTTTGCAAGAGGCTACTTTGGCGAGGATAGAAGCTGAACAACGGGCAGAAACGGAAAAACAACGGGCAGAAACGGAAAAACAACGGGCAGAAACGGAAAAACAACGGGCGGATGAATTAGCAGCATTATTAAATCAATATCGCCAGCAATTTGGAGATTTATCAAAGTAAAATTATCTAGGTGTTTGGGGGTTGCTTAACTCCCAAATTTAGATAATCAGCTATAATATATATCAGTGCTAATGCGGAGTTAGGAATTATGATAGCAGTTGACAGCCTGACCCATAAAACTGATGTTTTTTATCCCAGTAGTGACGGAGAACCCTTGGCAGAAACTTATGATCATGTTTACGTTCTAATGGCGACTATGCTAGTTCTGAAAGAATACCTAAAAGACCGAAAAGCGACGGTTTTGGCTGACCAATTTATGTATTATGCGGCGGGTTTCCCTAAGTTGCGAGTAGCCCCTGATGTGATGGTGATTTTTGATGTGGAACCAGGGGGAAGGGATAACTATAAAATTTGGGAAGAGGGACAAGTTCCGGCTGTGATTTTTGAGATGACTTCTCCGAGTACAAAAGAACAAGACCAAACGGTTAAGAAGAATCTCTATGAAAGTTTGGAGGTGAAAGAATACTGGTTATTTGACCCGAAAGGGCAGTGGATAACTGAACAATTGCGGGGTTATCGTTTAGTGGGAGATAGTTACCAATTAATTACAGATAACCGCAGTGAAACTCTGGGTTTACGTTTACAAGTCTCCGGTAAAATTATCGATTTTTACCGAGAAGATAACGGCCAAAAATTGCTAATTCCTGATGAGTTATACGCGGCTTTGCAAGAGGCTACTTTGGCGAGGATAGAAGCTGAACAACGGGCAGAAACTGAAAAACAACGGGCGGATGAATTGGCAGCATTATTAAATCAATATCGCCAGCAATTTGGGGATTTAGGTTAATGAATAATTGTAGAGGGAGTAAATAACTGATAACAACCCTGAATAAATACATCAAGAATACAAGAATACAGCTTGTTCGTAAGTGGTTTAAAACATTACCCTGACCCTAAATCTCTCTCCCCCTTCCACAAACTAAGGAGCCAGGGGAGAGGGACTTTGAAGGCTTATTGCATGATTACTGGAAGGGCTGTAATAGTCAAGCTGGGTGCAATGTGAATTTGATTTCACGACACCAAGTTGGCGGGAAATGTTAATGAATCAATACTCTGTATTTGATGCTCAAAATACTAGCTGGGTTGATAAGTAGGAAAATCAGTATATCCCTGTTTATCAAAAGAGTACCAAACGGACATATCAGCCTGTGGATTTAAAGGCCAGTTATTAGTAAAACGTTCTACTAAATCTGGGTTACTAATAAAGGGACGACCAAAGGCGATCGCATCTGCATGACCGGCTTTAATGGTGGCTTCTGCAGTTTCCTGGGTATAGCCACAGTTACCGATTAAAATACCAGAAAATAGAGGTCTAAATTCAGGTAATGTCATGGGTTCTCCTAGTTTATGAAAACCAAAAGCCAAACCATCTAGGATATCAAGATAACCTAAGTTATACTGATTTAGTTGTTTGACAACATAAGTGAATGTTTCCCGATAATCTAGGGAACCCATATCATTAAAGTTGCCATTCGGTGAAAGTCTAACCCCTACACGATCGCTTGACCAAACGGTGAGAATAGCCTCGGTTACTTCTTTGAGAAACTGAAACCTTTTTTCAATATTTCCACCATATTTATCAGTGCGATGATTAGTTTTAGATTGCAGAAATTGGTCAATTAAATAACCATTGGCTGCGTGAATTTCTACCCCATCAAATCCGGCTAATTGCGCCCGTTCTGAGGCTTTCCTATAGTCTTCGACCACATTTGATATTTCCTCGGTTGACAAGGCTCTAGGAGTCTCGTAGGCTTGCTTACCAAGGGGAGTATGAATATAGTCATCATTGAGTTTAATTGCGGAGGGTGCAACGGGAAGCTGTCCGTTATGAAAGTCGGAATGAGAAGACCGTCCACAATGCCACAGTTGTAGAAAAATTTTACCATTTTTACTATGAACAGCATCAACAATTTTTTGCCATGCTTCGGCTTGTTGATCTGAATAAATACCAGGAGAATTACGCCAACCAATGCCCTGTTTCGAGATAACTGTAGCCTCGGTAATAATTAAACCAGCGGATGCTCGTTGTTGGTAATATTCAGCCATTAACTGATTAGGAATTCGCTCTTCTCCAGCACGCGATCGCGTTAAGGGAGACATAACCACGCGATTGGCGAGAGATAAACTCCCGATCTGAAGGGGACTAAGTAAGTTTTGGGAATTGGTGTTAACCGTCATAGTTTGATCCTGAATAATTAGGGACAGCCTATCATATAGCAATATTATGTTAGTTGTAAACTAGGGGTAGTAACTCTCTGGCTGGCTAGGGAGGATATAGACTGACTTAAAATCTATTATAATCGGGAGATTTTGGGTGAAATTATCGGTATTTACTATTGACAAATTCTGGAGCTTGACTTATGATGAAATCATGGGAAAATGTGGCGGCATATATAAGCCTAAATTAATCATCCTGGTATTGAGACTGCTAGAATATCTAAAGACTAATAACTGTTAATATGCAACCCGTAGATTATACCACCCTGATAGCGTCCTGTTGTGAATTGCGGTCTAACTGGTTACCAGCAAGACTTGAACAGGTGTATCAGCGCGATCGCTTTACTATTTCTCTGGCCCTACGAACGCTGAAGGGTAGGGGCTGGTTAGACATTTCTTGGCATCCCCAAGCGGCACGAATTTGTATTTCTACGCCGCCGCCACGGGTTGCTGATACGTTCACATTTAGCGACCAATTGCGACACCAACTGAGTGGTTTAGCATTAGTAGATATTGCGGAAGTTGCGCCCTGGGAAAGGGTTTTAGATTTGCAATTTGCGAAGCGTCCGGGAGAAGCTGCTCTCTGGCATTTATATGTAGAAATAATGACGAAATATAGCAATGTCATTTTAACAGGAAAAGATAACTTAATTGTGACGGCGGCGCACCAAGTAAGTTCTCAACAGTCTAGTGTTCGTCCGATCCAAACAGGCGATCGCTATGAATTACCGCCCGGTCTGACTGACCCCATTCCTAAGCTAGAAGAACCCCTAGAAAAGTGGCAAGAAAGAGTTAGTTTAATTCCCGATTTACTGAAACGACAGTTAATGAAAAGCTATCGAGGTTTAAGTTCGACTTTAGCGTTGGGTTTAATGGCGGCGGCGAATTTGGAAAGCGATCGCACTACGGACAGTTTAAACAATGGAGAGTGGGAAAAACTATTCCAGCAGTGGCGACAGTGGTTAACAGCGTTAGAAACGGGTAAATTTGAACCTGTTTGGACAGCCACAGGTTACAGTGTTCTGGGTTGGGGAAAGATAGGGGAAAGTCCGGGAAATGTGCAGGAACTTCTCAATGAGTATTACACCGAGGAATTAAACGGTCAAGAGTTCCGACAATTACAGCATCAAATCAGCCAAAAGTTGCAGACACTCTTAAAGAAATTGGGGGTAAAGTTAGCGGAATTTAACCAGCGCCTACAACAGTCAGAAAAAGCGGATTTATATCGTAGTCAAGCGGACTTATTAATGGCTAGTTTACATGAGTGGCAGCCGGGAATGAAATCAATCACCCTCGCTGATTTTGAAACATCTGCACCTGTAAAAATTCCCCTAGAACCGGAAAAAAACGCGGTGCAAAATGCCCAAGGTCTCTATAAACGCCATCAGAAACTGAAACGCGCCCGCATGGCGATCGCTCCATTAATTAAAGCAGTAAGGGAAGAAATCAATTATCTGGAACAAGTAGAAGCGGCTCTATCTCAAGTTGCTAATTATAGAAAACCGGCAGATTTACAAAACCTGAAAGAAATTCGAGGGGAATTAATCGAGGAAGGATATCTAACTATTCCCGACTATCGCCCCCAAAACTTAGGGACAGAAACGGAATTTTATCGTTATGTAACCCCTGGTGGTTTTGAGTTATTAGTAGGTCGGAATAATCAACAAAACGATCGCCTAACATTTCGGGTAGCCACCGACTATGATTTATGGTTTCATACCCAGGAAATTCCTGGAAGCCATGCTTTATTAAGGCTTCCACCGGGACAGGTTGCTGATGATCATGATTTGCAGTTTACGGCTAATATCACGGCTTATTATAGTCGCGCGCGCCAAAGCGAACAGGTCCCCGTCATTTACACCCAGCCGAAATATGTTTATAAACCGAAGGGGGCGAAACCGGGAATGGTTATCTATAAACATGAACAGGTTTTGTGGGGTGTACCTCAACAGGCGATCGCCCTTTTGGGACGAGATGGCTAACAAGTTAATTTTTTTTAAAAAATGTTGTGCTTTTTGTTACAATGTAATCGAGAGGTTTGAGAATTTATACCCGCTACTGAAGGCGGAACGCCCAACTCGGGTATCCTCAAATCGCAACAACAACGGTATCCTTATTTAGTTTGACCAGTCCCCGTCAGGAGTCTGGTCATTTTCATTAAGCCTGACCGGGAGCCTGACCGGGAAGTTGATCACAACGGATCTCTATCATAAATCCATCGGGGTCATACAAGTAGATACCGCGACCTGTGGGGCGGCTGATAGGTCCTCTGGCGATCGCCACATGATGATTCTGTAAAGCCTCAACAGCGGTATCAAATAGAATCGGATCAATATCAAAAGCCAAATGATTCGGCCCAGTAAACTCATGGGTTGGGTCAGGGTGGGGAGGTTGTAGGTTGGGTTCAGCAAATAAATCAATTACTGTGCCATCCCCGGTGACAAAGTTGGCTACTTTTCCGGCTTCAACTAATGATTTGAGGGTACTAGGAACCTCATCTCCGGTCAATTCATGGAGTCCGAGAACTTTGCCATAAAATTGACGAGAAGCCTTGATATCGGCAACATTTAAGGCGATATGATGGACGCGACGTAGCATCCCAGGGGTTAAGCACTTTTGATGGTGATTGGAGATAGTCTGCATGGTGATCACTCCGCCAAATAGCTATTCATCCATTCTAACTAAATTAATCTATAACTGGTGTGATATTTTCTGTGACTTTGTAAATTTTTGATGAAGTATATTGTAGCATATTTATTCCCGAAATGCCAGCCCAAATCAATCCCCATAATTCTATGTAAATCGGATTACCAATAGTTAGAGTATTCTGGTTGACCCCCACGATTATCCAAAAATTGCTATAATTGCCGATCAGATTAAACCCATCAACTCGACCATTCACAAATATTCTATGGTAAGACCGATTTTTAAGAGTATTAAAATTAGTGCGATCGCCTTAATGTTAGTAGCCGTAGGATTCCATTTTCCCACCCTTTCCGCCGCCCAAAATCAGTCGGAAGAAGTAGATCTAGGAGTTCTCGATCCCTTTGCGCCTAACCCCCTGCTGAGTCAAGAAGCTGACCCCTTATTACCGAACCCCCCCACAGACGGAAACATCCTCAGTGAAAGTCAGCAAGAAACCCTCGCCCCTGAACTCGATCGCCTGAACGCCGAAGCCACCACCCTTCTCGCGGCGGGAAATGCGATCGCTGCTTTTGAATTATGGACTAGGGAACTGCGTTTACGTCGCTATTTCGGACCCTTAGAAGAAATCGCCGCCCTGGAAAGAGTCGGGTTAATTTCCTGGGAAAATGGTCAGCGTCTCTACTTAGAATTTATTACGGATCGTCTCCATCAAATTCTCCTAAATAGCCCCGATCAGACTATCTTAGAAGCCCTAGGAAATGCCTTTGAAACAGTCCGCGCCAAAGATTATGGAATCCAAGCCTATCAGAGGCTTTTAGAAATTTATGCAGAAGATAATATCTGGCAAAAAGAAGGATGGTTAAATGCGATCGCTTTGATTTATCTTAACTGGTTAGACTATCCCCAAGCGGCGGCGGCTTACCGAGAATTACTCATAACTCAACAACAGATTGAAAACCTGCGCCAACGGGGAGAACTACCCCCGCCGCCACCACCAATAGAAAACGGAAACCCCCCACCTTCCCTATTACAATCTCTCCGAAATTTATCATTTATTTATGAGCAAATGGGGGAACTTTTAGAAGCGATCGCCACTCGTGAACGATTGGTTGAATATCATCTTAGACAGTCTAACTTAGTCCCAATTGCTGACCAAAAAATAGCGATCGCCACTAACCACGAACAACTCGGTCAATTCCAACAAGCCGGTGAAGCCTATCAACAAGCCTATCAATTTGCCATAAATATCCAACAATTTGAGAATGCTAGTATCGCCCTTGCGCGATTAGCAAAACTTTATGTTGACCAAAATCAAACTCAAACCGCCTTAGAATTATATCAAGCTCAACTACTGGTTAATCAGCGGTCATTCAATTTTTTTGCTATGATGAACACCTATGATAATATAGGAGAAATTCATCGGCAAAAGCAAGCATATTCCCAAGCATTACAAGCCTTTCAGAGAGCCTTACAACTCGCCCAACAACTCCAACATAAAGAGGATTATTTTCTCGCCAAAATTGATGAAATCAACCGCCAAATCAGATAAATAATCCCCCCCTAGCAGAGTATTTGATACCCCTTGTAAAAGTCATCAAGTCTCCCTATCAAAATCTAGTAGTTCGGGTTTTCAATAAATTACAACCCACCAAAATTGAACTTATAGACAACAAAAATGTCAATAAACTGCTAGGACGCAGTATAATTCTGGCGTGTAAAAATACCAAGATAATTCCCAGCGATAGCAGTATCCAACCCAAATTTCCAGTTTCCCTAGGAAAAGAGATCAAAGCCACCAAACCAGAAACCATCAATAAAACACTCCCAGCCGTTGACATACTTCCGAACAAATTGAGTGAAAGCCTGGTAGCCACTATGATATTTTGACCAAGAAAATAAATCCCCAATAACACTAGCGCCAATCCTACCAATGGTGTTATAATTTTCATAACTCTCCATGACCTTGGTTAATTTGTGTTAATGCTAGTTTAGCATTTTCCTCATACCAATGGGAAACAGTCCTCCACCCTGGTGAGTTAGTGGGAGTTGCTTTCCGTCCCGTCAACCCCTCACATAAACTCATAAAAATTCCCCACCAGTATATCAACCTCCATTATAGACTAAAATCATAGACTAAATAGATGGGTTTCTGGTGAGGAGTTTAACCTAGGGGAATTGGCTTATATATTACTAAGCACCTACGGACTCTTTAGCCGCATACATCACTTCTAGGGTAATTTCTTGAAAACCACGATCGCGGGCGAATTTCTCCGTATTCCGCTTGACCTTACCCCGCACAAAACCAGGAACTTTATTTAACTCAGCCTGAGCATCTTTAGACCAACTCAAATCAGAATCAGCCGAAATTCCCTTAGTAATCACTTCCTTGGTATCATGACCTCCGAAGATTTCCAATAGGTGATCTTCCATACCCAAGGTAAAAGAATTATACACTAAATCAGCCATCTGATTAGTTCCCTCATAGCCTAAAAATGGCTTATATCCAATGGGGAAATTTTGGATATGAATAGGCGCAGCAATGACACCACAAGGGATATTTAAACGCTTACCAACGTGGCGTTCCATTTGAGTGCCAAAAATAGCAGCCGGTTCAATACTAGCGATCGCATCGGCGATCGCACCATGATCATCACTAACTAAAACCTGATCACAGTATTCGCTAACTTCCTGTTTAAACCAGTCCGCATCATACTTACAATAAGTTCCAGCCAAAACTACATGAATCCCCATTTCCCGCGCCAGAATTTTAGTCATAGCCGCCGCATGGGTATTGTCCCCAAACACCACCGCTTTTTTACCAGTTAAATTCTGACAATCAATCGAACGAGAGAACCAAGCCGCCTGGGAAACATACAGAGTTTGATTATTGATATATTCTTCATAATCAACACTAGCACCCTGAGCATTAATTAACTCTTGAATTTTGCGGATACACCGCGCAGTTTCTACCACCCCCATAGGAGTTATATCAACATAAGGCGTGCCAAATTCAGCCTGTAAATATTCAGCCGTCATCATTCCCAATTCCCGATAGGGAACTAAGTTAAACCAAGCGCGAGATAGATTTTTGAGGTTATGAACTGATGCACCTTCCGGGATGACCTCATTTACCTCAATTCCCAAATCTGCCATTAACCGTTTTAATTCAGTACAATCATGTTGATTATGGAAACCTAGGGTAGACATTCCCAGAATATTAACTGAAGGTTGCGCCGTTTTTCCTTCCGGTAAATCCCCTTTTTTTCGGGCTTTTTCAGTATAGAATTGCACAATTTGTTGTAAAGTGCGATCGGCCGCCTGCAATTCATTAACCCGATAGTGATTAACATCTGCTAACATCACATCCCCTTGAGCGTCTAACTGAGCGCGTTCTACAAAATTCGCCAAGTCTTCTTGCAGAATACTAGAGGTACAGGTAGGGGTCAAAACAATTAGATCTGGGGTTTCTTCCCGATCTTTACGAACAATATTATCAACCACTTTTTCCTGGGAGCCGCGCGCTAAGACGTGGCGATCTACGATACTAGCTGTTACTGGGGTGTAGTCCCTTTCCCGTTCTAACATCGATCGCATTACATTAAAGTAATCATCCCCCAAAGGAGCGTGCATAATTGCGTGTACATTCTTAAAAGAACTAGCAATGCGGAGTGTCCCAATATGAGCAGGTCCTGCATACATCCAGTAGGCTAATTTCATACAATTTTCTCCCTTATTTATAATTACTGATCACGGGTTCTGGTGATAGTCTCAATCTGCCAATTTATCGACAGTACCGAGTAAAAACACCTATTTTCCTAGACGATACTTATGGACTCTAGTGATTCAGTCTGCCACTTAAATAACCATTTGATCATGGGATGCAATGATTCTTATATTTATTGTTGAGATTTGTAAATATTTCGGCAATTCCCTTGACAAAATTACCCAGATTATCCCACAAAAAATAATGGGTAAAATTTCTCATGCTCTATCACCTATATATCCCCCATCTGGCTCCCTAACCGTTGCTTTCTGATTAAACTAATTCGCTATAGAAGCTAAAAACCCGATTTCTCCCTAGTTGTTTGGCTTCATAAAGAGCAGCATCAGCAGCCGCAATTAAAGTTTTAATTGAGGTTAAATAAGTTGGTATTTGACTACTGACACCTAAACTGATAGATACATAGGGAGAGACTTTTGATTGAATATGAGGGAGTTGTTTATCCTGGATTGCTAGACGGATTTTTTCAGCGATCGCCTCCGCCGTTTCTAGATCAGTTTCAGGTAACACCACCGCGAACTCTTCCCCCCCATAACGAGCCACTAAAGCATTAGACTGATCAACATTTTGATTAATAATTTGGGCGACATTTTTTAAGCAATCATCCCCGGCTTGATGTCCATAATAATCATTATAGTATTTAAAGTAATCGATATCCAACATAATTAAAGATATGGGAAGTCTGACTCGATAATGTCTCTCCCATTCTACCTGTAGAAAATCATCAAATCTCCGACGGTTAGAGATTTGGGTAAGCTGATCAAGATTCACCAACATTTCCAGTTCCAGGTTGGTTTCTTGTAGCTGTGCTTCTGTCTTTTTTAATAGTTCAATTGACAATTGGTGAACATATAATTGAGCCATTAGTAATTGTTGAGTATCTAATAATCTAAAATAGCCCTGATTAATCTGTACCACTAAAGGCTCATACAGTTCTTCGGTCGAACGCTTTAAGGCTGCACCTGCGGCTTCAGCAATTAAAACATTAGCAGGTAATATTAAAGGTTGAATCCTTAAAAAACGGTACATAGACCGCAGAGGACGGGTCAAAAATAGTTCTCTACCATAGGGACGGCTGAGGGTGCGCCAGAATTGTCGCTGAGAAATTATCCCCACGAAATCATCAAAATTATACAGTATAACGCCGGGAAGACTGCCATCATTTTCAAAAATTTTAGCCAGCACATTTCCCGGTTGATTGATATCAGTTCGGATATCATACAGCCTTAAATCTTGGAGAGTAGATTCTATATGAAGGTGGTCCATCATCACAAATTATAAAGGTTAACGATGATTCGCGACCTAATCCATTTAATCTAACGGATAAACCTGGGTAAAAACATTTGTACACTCAAAGCCACAGTCAAGATGATAGCGATAATAGCTCCATTCTCGATAGTAAATACACCGAACCAATGTAGCATTCCCATAGTGGTTAGTAACTGTCCTAACCAGGGGCTACCTGGACATTGAAAATCCATACCAGTGGCCGAACACTCGAAAATATTAGCCAACGCGATCACCAGAATAGCGATCGCCAAAGGAGCAATCATATAAATCAGGGAAACCCCGATCAGAATTACATTGATTTTGATCCACATTTTGCCTCTTCTCCATTATATCCCAAACTACTATCCTAGAGCGCCACTGTTACCGCCACCAATCCGATCCCACTGAATATGATATGAGTTTTCCCCTATTTGTTGTATGATCATCCTAAATAGATGCAGGTTTTGCCGACTATTTAGACAACAAACTAGATCATAGCCAAACCTGCCACCATCAACCTTCAGGAGTACAGAATAACCCATCATGCAACGGTTTAGACTCGATCCCTTTCTCTGGATTCATTTAGCCGGATTGGCAACTCTTCCCATTTGGCTAGGATTGTGCCTATTGGGATTTGCCGTGGGTTATCCTGTATTTCCTGTCACCATAGAGTTTTTACTGGTGGCAGTCCTGGGTATAGTGCCAGTGCTATGGATGCAGTGGTTTAGGCCCTTCTATATATATAGCATTTTGGCGATCGCCATTAAGCCAGAACAACTCACCAC
Source organism: Arthrospira sp. PCC 9108 (assembly GCA_016745315.1). Classification (GTDB taxonomy): domain Bacteria; phylum Cyanobacteriota; class Cyanobacteriia; order Cyanobacteriales; family Microcoleaceae; genus Limnospira; species Limnospira platensis. The sequence goes on along the minus strand of CP066886.1, from coordinate 4,514,805 downwards.
AGAACAACAGCGGATTCTCACAGGTTTTAAAACCCAACGCCATCAGGGTTTTGCCATAATTACCCCCGTTTTGCTGCTGCCGATTTTGTGGCAATTGTACCGCATTGCACCCCTAGCTACCGATGTCGCCTCCATACTTCCGAATTGGAGGATTTTGGGTTTAGCGATCGCAGCCATAGCCTTCTGCGGATGTAACCTATTTACCCAAGTGCCGATCAGTGTACTATTAGTATTTTTGACCTCCAAATCACAGCTAAATCAGCGTAATCCCCTATCACCCGATCAGATTAGCCAAGGATTTACCATAGTTGGCTGGAAAGTCGAGCGCATTTTACCCATCACCCCCAACCCCGAAAAAACGTCATAGCCTCATCACTCAGATGGACCATAACCCAGATCAATTCACCAATTATGCAGAGATTAGCTTAAACTTTTGTAAAATTGTCATTATGATAAGAGATAGGTTCAGCCTGATATTATGTCTGATCCAGGCCAATCAGGTAGAGCCACCACCACTGTTTAGTTAATGTACCGTCATGGCTCACTCAACCTCAATTTTCTGGAACCCTGATGCTGCAATGAACCGCCGGGACTCTCAGATCTGGTCCGATCTCAAACAGGCGATCGCCACCAGTTCAGGGTTCAAGCGTTGGCAGCTCGATCGCAATTCTCGGGAGAATCTCCAGAATCTCAATCTTGACCAACAGGTACGCATCTATTTACGGGAAACCCTAGAAACCTTAGCCTATTAATCAAGTATCATCAACCTCAAAACACCAGTAAACCCTAGTGTAAGCGATCGGCCTACACCAACCAGAATCAATAATCAAAGGAGTAAGAGCTTCTGATTGAACAGGAACCAGAAAAGCCAGCCGCAGTACCGAGCCACCTTTGGAGTCTGCAACTGTCAATATGTATGTTTATCCCATCGATTGAGTTATCTCAGTCGGTGTCCTCCTATTTGCCAAAAGAACACTACATAATTATTCAACCCGACTCCCCAGAGGAATTTATAGAATATGTAACAGAACATAAACACCAACTTGACTGTCTCATTCTGGAGTGGTCGCCTCAGTGGCAGGGTTTAGTTAATAAACTCCAGCAAAACTTAGTTTCCATCCCCACCTTAATCATTATATCTGATGAGCAGTCCCCTGTCGTCCAGCCTAGCCTAACTGAACCCTCCGAGAATTACATACTTTCCTCAACAGAAGTCCAGTTAAAAGGTCAACAAATTCATCTAATTCAAGGATATATTGATAAAGCCATTAGCCAATTTATTACCCATGCTGTCACCACTCGTCTGACCGATGAATCATCCTCTGTAGATACCCCCACAGAGTTAACTAATTTCATTGTTCGCCAGCAGCGAAGACTCATGGACAAATTACATGAGCGACTAGGATATCTAGGTGTGTATTATAAGAGAAATCCTAAAAATTTTCTGAGAAACCTGTCCAAAGCAGATCGTCAGAAGCTGTTGGAACAGCTTAAATCTCAGTATCGCCAAATTGTTTTAAGCTATTTTGCCAACGATAAAAATTTGAATAATAAAATTGACGAATACGTTAACACAGCGTTTTTCGGGGATATTCCAGTGACTCGCATCGTTGAGATTCACATGGATTTGATGGATAATTTTTCTAAACAACTCAAACTTGAGGGACGTAGTGAAGATGTTTTACTGGACTACAGACTTACCCTGATTGACACTTTAGCTCATTTATGCGAAATGTATCGTCGTTCCATACCCCGTGAGTCATGGGGAGAATGACCAGATAAAATCCCTGTCAATTTCATCATCGGTCTAATGTCAAAAAAATTTCTGTTACTCCCCCAAATTTTCATCTGATATCGGTAGATATATCTATGACTCCTCTGAAGAAAACTTATGTTCTTAAACTCTACGTCGCTGGGAATACCCCTAACTCAGTTAGAGCCCTCAAAACCCTTAAAGATATCTTGGAACAAGAGTTTCAAGGGGTTTATGCTCTCAAAGTTATCGATGTTCTAAAAAATCCTCAACTAGCCGAAGAGGATAAGATTTTGGCAACACCGACTTTATCGAAAATTCTGCCACCACCAGTGAGGAAAATTATTGGCGACCTCTCCGATCGCGAAAAAGTGTTGATTGGATTAGATTTACTCTATGAAGAATTAGAAGACGACGATTATAACTTCTAGGTCAGCCATCAACCCGAATTGGCTACCGTTGCTCCCCTAACTTTCAGCTAGGGGAGACCCTTTGCTATCCTGTGGCTGTTCAGGTCTCTGTGGGAAGATCCCTGCCTCTCCAACTGCTCCGGCTATCCACCGAGAAGTTCCAGGTGATCATATTCCCACTAATGCAGCTCAGATTATGATAAATAACAGTTATAGCAACCCACAGGCTCAATGCAACCGGGAACAAAAAATAGCCAATTTTTGATATCTACCTTGTGGTTATTCTCGATTCCCTTAATGCAGTACAATACCAAAGCCTAGATCTATATAACCCAATTTCCATAGATCCCGTTCATGGGGACATATAGAATACTCAGATTACAACGTTTTTCAAATCAATAATTATGGTCAATAGTAATCTCGGATCAGAACCCAATAAACGGAAATTAATTAGTGTCCAAAAAATCCGCACTATGATTGAAGGATTTGATGATATCAGTCATGGGGGAATGCCAGCAGGTCGGTCAACCTTGATCAGTGGCACTTCCGGTACAGGTAAAACTTTATTTGCCGTTCAATTTCTCTACAATGGTATCACCTATTTTGATGAACCTGGTATTTTAGTAACCTTTGAAGAGGCTCCTACTGATATTATCAAAAATGCCGCCAGTTTTGGCTGGGATTTACAGGGATTAATTGATGAGGGTAAATTATTTATTCTTGATGCCTCCCCCGACCCAGAAGGTCAAGATATCGTCGGTAACTTTGACCTGTCAGCACTCATTGAACGCATACAGTATGGGATTCGCAAATATAAAGCCAAGCGGGTTTCTATTGATTCCGTAACCGCGATTTTTCAACAATATGAAGCCGCCGGAGTCGTGCGACGGGAAATTTTCCGATTAGTGGCTCGTTTAAAGCAAGTGGGAGCTACCACCATTATGACCACCGAGCGAGAATCAGAATATGGTCCGGTCGCTCGCTTTGGTGTGGAGGAATTTGTCTCCGATAATGTCATGATTGTCCGAAATGTTTTGGAAGGAGAACGCCGTCGCCGCACCGTCGAAATTTTGAAGTTACGCGGCACTACTCACATGAAAGGAGAATATCCTTTTACGATTACTCAAAATGGGATTAGTATTTTCCCCCTCGGTGCTATGCGACTTACTCAACGGTCTTCTAATATCAGGGTTTCTTCTGGTGATAAAACTCTCGATGAAATGTGCGGCGGTGGCTTTTTTAAAGATTCCATTATTCTGGCGACTGGTGCTACGGGAACTGGTAAGACTCTGTTGGTGAGTATTTTTGTTAATAACGCCTGTCAAAGTAATGAGCGAGCTATTCTATTTGCTTATGAAGAATCACGCGCTCAATTGTTGCGAAATGCTCACTCTTGGGGACTTGATTTTGAAGCGATGGAACGTAAGGGATTACTTAAAATTATCTGTAGTTATCCTGAGTCTACAGGCTTGGAAGACCATTTGCAAATTATTCGCTCGGAAATTTCTGAGTTTAAACCTTCCCGCATTGCGATCGATTCTCTTTCTGCTTTAGCTAGGGGAGTTAGTAGTAATGCTTTTCGACAGTTTGTAATTGCTGTCACAGGATATGCTAAACAGGAGGAAATTACGGGATTTTTTACCAATACAACTGACCAGTTTATGGGTTCACACTCGATTACAGATTCCCATATTTCGACTATTACTGACACCATTCTGATGCTTCAGTATGTAGAAATTCGCGGTCAAATGTCTAGGGCTATTAATGTGTTTAAAATGCGCGGTTCTTGGCATGATAAGGGTATTCGGGAATATACTATCACCGAACATGGTCCCCATATTACTGACTCGTTTAGGGATTACGAACGCATTATTGGTGGTTCTCCTACCCGAATTTCTATTAATGAAAAAAGTGAGTTGTCTCGCATTATTGAGGGAGTTCAAGATGATCAGGATTGACGACTAAACCTTTACCGTGAACCTTTCCCTATCTTCAATGTCACGCATTACGACTCCCGTTAAGGGTGCGAGACGTTCAGGCATGAAATAGGGTTGAGATACCCGAAATAACCGCCTGGTGGGGACTTCAACCCTTTGGTTGAATATAAGGAACGCACTCCTGACCATCCCCATAACTGTTTATATGTCCCGACGCTTGGAGAAATCTAAGCAAGGCAGGGAACTCAAGGTCATAAACCAACTGAGAAATCAGGGAGTAGAGAGTAACGGCGATAGCCACCCCCAGTTTTGGGAATCATAACCCCAGGATTGAAGCGGGGAACGGAAGGCTCCGAGATACAACCTAGTATCAGAAACGAGACCACTGCCAACCATCCATGATTAGGGAGACCGAATGTCCGGCTTGAACCATCGTAAGAATCAAGTAGCGAAATAGGTTGAAACGCTGCGCTCAAAAGAGTAAGGGGAAAAGTAGGAGGCTCCTTATACTACCTACACAGACCTTTAAAGTACCCCGGTTCTGAGGACAAATCTAAAGATGGAAGGCCCATATAAACGGAACGTTTTAAGTCCTCCTGGACTCTGAGTATCTGGTCGAGGTAGTTAGTAGGGATAAGTGTAACCGCAAGTCCTAGAGGATGTGAGATATGACCAAAAGCCAACGCCCGGCTGTAATGGACGGGATATGCTAACAGGTCACGGTTTGATTGTAAGAATAGAGTCTAGTGGGTGTTTAAATGACGCAAGCGAGTTGAAAGAAAGGATTCGAGAAATCCAAACCAATCAAGACTATGAATAACGTATGGAAAGCTATCCCATGGGCTAAGGTTCAGCGGAAAGTTTTTAAGCTCCAAAAGAGGATATTTCAAGCAGCTAAATCGGGACAGGACGCGAAGGCCAGAAGGTGACAACGTCTATTGGTGAAATCATATTATGCCCGGCTCTTAGCAGTGCGGCTGTAGGGGCGGGTTCCACGGTCAGCCATGCTTCCCAACAGTCAGCTTAATGAACCCGCCCCCCAAGCGGGTCAAGGCTAAAAGACAGCCGGTGTCGATGGAATGATAGTAATATCTCCAGAACAAAGACTGACTTGAGCGGAGAACATTAAAGGAAATCTCAAAGCCAAAGCACTTAGGAGAGTATGGATACCAAAACCTGGCAGGGATGACCAATGCCCCCTGGGAATACCCACAATCCAAGACAGAGCGAGGCAAGCCTTGGTTAAGTCGGCACTTGAGCCTGAATGGGAATCAAGATTTGAAAGCACAAGCTACGGGTTCAGACCAGGCAGGTCAGCCCAAGATTCAATAGCTCGTATTTTCCTGAGTATAAACCAAGGGGAATACTATAGCACTAGTCAATACGGTTAGGACGCAGCCTTGAGAACAGAATCCATGGCATCATCGAGAGAATCAAACTGCTCACGTGCAATGGCGAATGCGGGCTTTCAACCACGACCAACATTTCTCTATCTTGTTGAGGTCTGGCGAATAAGGCGGAAGATAGAGTAAATGGCATTGAGCTGCCTCCACCAGTTCAGCCTGCCGCCCCCCTTTATGAAACGTTGCATTGTCCAATACTAGAGTCTGACCTGGCTTCAATGTTGGAATTAAGATGAACTCCAACCACAACTCAAACACTGTCCGATTACAACAACCCTCAAAGGTAAAGGGAGCTAAGAGTTGTTGATAACACCATGCGGGCATATAGCTCACCCTGCCCTGCCTCTTCCCTGATTTGAGGGCATCGAAGCGTTTTCCTTCCTCGCAGTAACCATAAGGGTAATCCGAGTCCTGACTATTCATGCCGGCTTCATCGAGGTAGACCACTTCTTGTGGCTCCATATGTTCAATCTGAGCAATAAACTCCTCTCGCTGTTGCTGATCACGTTCTTGGTAGCCGTAAGTTTTTTTTCTGGTGAAGCCAATTTTCTTCAAGGCTCTGGATATGGTGCGAGGAGAGATGTCGTCATCCCAAAGTTCAGCCATTTGAGCGGAGGTTTTGTCGCCATGCTCTTAGGCAAAAGCCTTGAATTTTTGCCAGTCGGTAATTTGGTGGCTATGACCAGGTGGGCGATTAGGTTTAGGGAGGAAGTCGCCGGTGTGTTCTTTTCTTTGCAGCCAGAGATTGATGGTGTTCCGGCTGACATGGAAAACTTGACTGGCTTCTGTTTTGGGTATACCGTCTAGTTCAATTGCATTAATAACTTTTTGTCTAAGGTCGTAACTGTAGGGGGCTGGCTTTTTGGGTCTTCTGTAGATATCCTTGCCATTATACGTCCTAACTGTTCTGTCTTGTGCTATATATTTCGGCATTTAACTCGCTTGCTGTGTACTCGTCTAGCTTAACGCAATTGTTGACCTTTGTCAATCGTTGTTCAGTGAATTGCCTAACAGGAAGAGTCTCTCCAAATCGCACTGTCTTAACCCCTTAAAACTGTTTAACGATTCGGTTCTAGAGCCGGGAACTAGCACGCATTCCAGGGTAGGAACTTTAACTCTTGCTCTGAACGTAGCCAGTTACGGCTATAGCTGGTCAGCTATTCTGTTGCGGGAGGCACGAAGCCCCCGTGCTTCAGGCGGGGGTGCTGACTACAATATTTCCCCGAAAACTGAAAAAACCGGACACTTATGGAGTCCGGTTATGGAAAAAATATCTGACGAGGCTGGTGGGAAACCCGCCCTACTATGGCTAGGATGCCACTTCTACGGGATAAACGCTGACTTTCTTGCCGCTTTTCCCCCGGCGCTCAAATTGCACAACTCCATCTACTTTGGCAAATAGAGTATCATCTTTGCCAATGCCTACATTGTTCCCAGGGTGGAACTTACAGCCGCGCTGACGCACGAGGATATTACCTGCACTGACTACTTGACCGCCATAGCGTTTGACTCCCAAACGCTGGGCGTTAGAGTCGCGACCGTTACGGGTGCTTCCTGTTCCTTTCTTATGAGCCATGATCTTCTCCTAATTAACCTGATCTGATACATTTACGCGACATTTTTCCGGTTGTTCCCGGACAATGCGACGATAGCACTATTACCCGTTAAGGTAACAGAGGCGGTATCCCGCAAAGCTTTTAGAAAGATTCCAAAAGCACCGTTCCAGTCCCGTGGTAGAGTGAACCCGCACTCCGGACATCGGAACACTTTTGAGCCACCTAGCTGGGAATGGACATGACCACAGTGAGTACAGGTTTTGCTGGTGTATTCTTAGGTCACATCTACAACTGTTCAGTTATTTCCGCTTGATGTCTCAGGGTTAGTTTGAATCGATAATGCGCCCATGTCAGCATGGCGCGGGCAGTCTTAGACCTGATTAGACGCTTCACCTGACTGGCCATATTGGAAGTCTCGAAGGTTGGCCAAAAAATTAGGCTGTGTTATGGGATGGTCAGGGATGCGACCCAATCAACCAAGGGGTTGAAGTCCTCACCGGGTAGTTATTTCGCCCATTTCAGCTCTATTTCATACCCGAAGGTCTCGCACCATACTTGGTATTGTAGCGCATCGCCCTAATTGGTTCAACTAATCTGTGATTAAATTAAGCTCTTATAATTCTAGTTTGCTTTAGTTGAGGACCAACTCCAAATTTATTCTGCTGTCGCGGCCTGGGGTTCTGAGGTTGGGCTTTCTGACTGTTCGCGACTGGCCAAAACTTCCCCGTTGAGAGTAATTGAATCAATCATCAATCGGGTTACTTCTTGGCGGTGGCCCCGTTTTTTGCGGGTTTTCTTCTTGGGTCGCATTTTATATACAATAACTTTGCGATCGCGGAAGTGCCGCACAATTGTCCCCTCAATGATCGCCCCAGCTACTAGAGGCTGACCGATATGGACGTTACCATCATGCTGAACCAGCAGCACTTTCTCGATGGTTAGTTTTTCATCTTGATCTACTGGTAGCGATTCAACATCGTAGAACCTACCCGGTTCTACCCGCACTTGTTTACCGCCCGTTTCAATAATTGCGTAAGTCATGGAATTGTTAGTAAAGTTGCCGTACAGGTAGCCAACAGTAGACGATCGCCTGTTTGTTTATGGTTGCCATTTCCACAAGGCGCGATCGCTCACCACTAGCATTTAGCAATATCTGAACCTGATCCGAGCCAGATTTATACAGACAATCTGTTATTATTTCATATTCCATCACTGTTTGTCAAGCACCATTAACCCCATAGCAGCAATTCTCATTTTGGAAATTCAACTGCTATCGGGTGGGATGTCTAACTCGAGACCCTCAAGCATAAAGGTCAGAAGGTGGTCCCAACTGTCGAAGTACAGTCTGGGTAAGCGCGCGCAAATCATTAAAGAAGGTTTGGCGCTTCGGTAAGTGCGCTCGTAGCAACTGGTACTTGTTATCGAGCAACTCCTGCAGGGTGTGGAAGAGCAGCGAGAGGATGTTGATGGTCCGGAGCAAGGAAGAAAGATGCTGCTTGCCATGGCCAAAATTGTGTTCGAGATGGTAGCCCTTGGTCTTGAGAGTGTTGTTGTTCTCATTCTCAACTTTCCAACGAGTCCGCCCGGCCCGAACCACCTCGGCTACATTCTCATCGCTGAGAGGATAATTCGTGGCCAAGGAGTTGTGATAGGTTACCTGGCCATCAGCGGTGGTGACAGTAAGTTCGCACCAGTTAACCAACAGGACCTCATCGCTATCTTTGAGGGGGACTCCGTTGAGATAGCGGTAGGTATAGGTTTTCTCGACTTTACCAGTCCACTTCTTGGTCGTGAGGGTCGGGAGTTCGATGCCCTCTAGGTGTTCATAGAGGGTAGTATGAGACTCGGGGCGACAGACGACGATGAAGTTAAGTTGCTGCTCTAAAAACTGCTGACACAACGGTTGGTGGCAATAGAGGTCATCCCCTCAAACCGTGACATTCAAAGCCCTCAAGCATTGTTCTTGCCTCGATAGCCAGCGTTTGGCGGCGGCATTCTCACAGTCTTGCTTATCATGACCATCTTGGGGCACGATAAATTCGGGGACTAAGGGAATCACATGATTCTGTCCCGGACAGACGATGACTGGAGTGACAACACTATGGAAGTAATGGGTTTTTCCTGACTTCTGGGTGCGCGTTGAACAGTGGGGACAGTGAATTTGGTCGGAACTGAAGTATTCGGTGCCATCCAACGCGACTAATAGACTGTCCCCTAGGCAACGGAAGTCTTCTAACTGCCCCTGGGCTTCCAAGACTTGTAGGATATCCTCAAACACTGGAAACAGGTGCTCTGGGGACACGGCATCTAATAAGTCCCGAATCTGGTTATCACAGGGAATTCGATGAACTCCAAACAGACTTTGGGCATTGCTCTTGCCTTTACTCCCCTCCATCAGACGTTGATAAGCCAGAAACGACGGAGTTTGAGTAAAAAACACACTAAACGCACTTAAAGCGGCATCCTCCATTCCATAGCGGCGATTTTTACCCCGGCGCTTGTCCGGTAGCGATGACAAGCACTGGCGGAAAGAACCGACTAGAGTCTCAAAGCCACCTGGCTTTTTCAACGGCTCTGGCGCTCCTGGGTTTCTTGGATGTCATTACGATACAGGGATGCTGGGGACTTGAACAGGTTTTCGCCAAAATGAGAATTGCTGAACCCCATAGTTATCAGAAACACTATTGATTATGTGGAACTGGCAAGGATAACCTAGAATAATCTCGATAGTGCGAAACGTTCAGGCATGAAATAGGGTTAAAACACCCGAAATAACCGCCTGATGGGGACTTTAACCCCTTGGTTGGATATAAGAAGCGCACTTCTGACCATCCCCATAACTGTTTATATGTACCAAAAATTTGTATCATACGATACCCAATTAAGGCAGGAAACCCAAGGTCAATACACTCTGTAACAATTCGTAACAATTCTTAACATAACGGAAACGTAACGAAACAGAGATGAGGGTCACGGCGATTCCCCCAATTTCAGGATTCACAACCCGTCAGATTGAAGCGGGGAATAAGAACTCGAAGGTGTACCCCAACACCAGAATCGAGATTAAGCGCCAACCATCCATGATTAGGGAAACCGAATGTCTGGCTTGAACCACCGTAATTATTCAGCAGCGAAAGAGGGGTGATACGCTACGTCCAAAAGGGCAAGGGGAAAAGCAGGATAATTATCGAGCTACCTGCACAGACCTTTAAAAGTACCCCGGTGGAAAGGACAAATCTAAAGATGGAATGCCCATATAAACGGAACGTTTTAAGCCCTCCTGGACTCTGAGAGTATGGTCGATACCTCAGTAGGGAAAAGTGTAACCGCAAGTCCTAGAGGGTGTGAGATGTGACCAAAAGCCAACGCCCGGCTGTAATGACAGGGATATGCTAACGGGTCACGGTTTGATTGTAAGAATAGAGTCAAGTAGGAGCACAAATGGCGCAAGCGAGTTTAAAGAACGGCTTTGGCAAGTCCAGACCAATCAAGACTACGAAAAACGCATGGAAAGCTATCCCATGGGCGAAAGTCCAGCGAAAAGTTTTCAAACTCCAAAAGAGGACATATCAAGCAGCTAAATCGGGACAGGATGCAAAGGTTAGAAGGTTGCAACGTCTATTGGTGAAATCATACTATGCCCGACTCTTAGTAGTGCGGCTGTAGGGGCGGGTTCCACGGTCAGCCATGCTTCCCAACAGTCAGCTTAATAAACCCGCCCCCCAAGCGGGTCAAGGAAAAAGAATGGCTGGAGTTGATGGGGCTATCACAATCTCCCCTAAACAAAGGTTTGAACTGACTGAGAAAATCAAAGGAAACCTCAAAGCAAAAGCACTTAGGAGAGTATGGATACCAAAACCTGGTAGGGATGAAAAACGCCCGCTAGGGATTCCTACAATCCAAGATAGAGCCAGGCAAGCCTTGGTTAAATCGGCACTCGAACCCGAATTGGAAGCGAGATTTGAAGGCACAAGCTATGGGTTTAGACCTGGTAGGTCAACCCACGATGCAATTTGCAGGATTTACACTGCCATTAATCAGGGACAATACTATGTTCTTGATGCGGATATAGCGAAATGCTTTGATAGAATTAACCATGATTACCTACTGTCCACAATTCATTGTCCAAGCAGCTTGAAAAGAGACCTGAAACAATGGCTAAAAGCAGGTGTGCTAGATAATGGCGTATTCGAGGATACAGAAGCATGGACACCCCAAGGAGGGGTAATAAGCCCAATACTCGCCAACATCGCACTGTTGGGAATGGTTAGGTTAATAGAAACAATGTATCCCAAGAAAAAGAACAGGGTGCAAGCCAATGTCATAAGATACGCCGATGATTTTGTAGTGATATCACCTTCACTAGACATCATTGAACAGTGCAAAACTGCTATTTCCGAATGGCTAAAACCTGTAGGACTAGAAATCAAACCTGAAAAAACTCGAATCTGTCACACACTCAATCCAATTGTGCGAAACGTTTAGGAGACCAAATAGGGCTACAATGCCTGAAATAACCTCCTAGTGGGACTCCAACCCCTTGGTTGGATATAAGGAGTGCTCGCCTGACCATCCCATAACTATCTATGTGTCTCAACATCTGGCTTCGACAACCAGATAAGGCAGAGAGACTCAAGGTCAAGACTAAGCGAAAGAAAGAGGGAAGTTGTGAACCCTTGAGTATAACGTAAGGTTGAGAGTAACGGCGGTGTGCGAGACGTTTAGGAGTGAAATAGGGCTGCAATGCCTGAAATCATCTCCTAGTGGGACTTCTACCCCTTGGTAGAATATAAGGTGAGCGTACCTGACCATCCCATAACTATCTATGTGTTCCAATTATCTGGGCTAAATTGGATTTAGAATCAGATAAAGGCTAAGAGACTCAAGGTCAAGGCTGAACGCTGGTGTTATGTACAGCAGGAAGTTGAGAGTAACGGCGGTAGCCACCCCCAGTTTCAAGGCTCACACCCGTCAGATTGAAGCGGGGAACGGAAGGCGTGAAGTAGAACCTACTACCATACGCGACCACTGCCAATCATCCATGATTAGGGAAACCGAATGTCTGACTTGAACCATCGTAATGAGTGAGTAGCGAAAACAGGTTGATACGCTGCGCTCAAAAGGGCAAGGGGAAAAGTGGGAGTCTAACTGAGTTACCCAAAAGCAACGAGAGTTGTGCACAGACCTTTAAAGTACCCCGGTGGACAGGACGAATCTAAAGATGGAATGCCCGCATAGATGGAACGTTTAAACCCCTCATTGGCTCTGCCCCACGGCAGAGCGTGAAAAGTGTAAGCGTATGCCTTGAAGGGGAAAGGATGTGACTGAAAGCTAATGCCTAACTGTAATGGTTAGGATATGCCCACTAGTCACGGTGTGGATATAGATACTGCGATTAGTAGGAGTTTAATGGCAGCGAGTTTAAAGACTAACGCAGGCATATAGCTTTGAAAGTTGAAGTACGAAAGCAGGGGGTTGTAGCCCTGTTCCTAATGAAAAAAGGGGTATCGACATCAGGAGCCGTATGAGGTGAAAGTCTCAAGTACGGTTTGGAAGTGGAGTTGGGGAAGGCGACTTCCCTTTCGACCATAACGAATATGACGGAAAAACAGAAGAACCAGGGTTCAACTTTTTAGGATTCAACATCAGGCAGTATCCTGTGGGAAAACATAAATCTGGGAAAAGTGCACAAAAAAAGGTGTTGGGATACAAAACCCACATAAAACCCAGTAAGAAAGCAGTTAAAGCCCATACAGAAGTGATTAAGGGTGTGATTAAACAACATAAAACAGCACCCCAATCAGCCCTGATTAGCAAACTAAACCCGATTATCCGAGGATGGTATAATTACTATTCAGGGGTAGTTTCATTAGAAACCTTCAACAAACTAGACTGTGTAATCTGGCAAATGTTAAGGGCATGGACAGTTACAAGATGTGGAAAGGCAAGTTATGAAAAACTGAGTAATTATTTCAGACCTGGAAAGGTAGCGCTCAGTAATGGGAAAGAAAGACATGAGACCTGGTTATTCCAGACTAAGGACGGGAAAACGCTATGGAAACATAGCTACACCTCGATTGTCAGACACACCCTAATCCGCCCGGAAGCAACACTTCTTTATGACGGAAACTGGACTTACTGGGCAACCAGGAAAGAACAGGCAATTGGAACACCAAACAGGGTAGCAAAACTACTCAAAAAGCAAAAAGGTAAGTGTAACTGGTGCGGGCAATACTTTACCCCATCAGATTTAGTTGAAGTTGACCACATACATCCCAGAAGTCAAGGCGGAAAGGATGAGTACAAAAACCTTCAACTACTACACCGCCATTGTCACGATGATAAGACAGCCTTGGATGAGGCTAACGCTGTGTCCTTAACAATGGAACAGTCTGCGCGTGCGTCACATCATGAAGTTTTTCGTGTCTATGCCAATTATCGGGATGTGGAAGCACCACTAGAGCCGGATGAGGTGAAAGTCTCATGTCCGGTTCTGAATGGGAGGGGATAGAGGCGACTCTATTCTCGACCCCTAGTTCATTCATGTTTGATAGCTTTATTGGGGGGCTGGTGTGATTATTGTAAATCTGATTTTATCGTTAGCGATCGCCATGGTAGTAGCGATCGCCATCATTTTAATTGCCTTAGAATGGCAGCATCGTAACCGTCCGGGTAATGACTTAGAACTAAGAGCCATCAATTGGGAAAAGACACTCACAGAACCCCAAAGACTCTTGCTCAAAGGAGAATTTGAACTATATAACCGGACCAAGACCCTAGAAATAATGGTGCCGGAGGTCACAGCCAAAGTCAAACTCCTATCCGATGGCAGTTTAGCCCATACCAGGGTAAACACCCGCATCATTGCCGCCCATGAAGACACCAAACCGAGAGCCGATGATTACTGGTTAGCCTATATCGTCAAAGCGCGTAAAATCACCCGATTCCAAGCAATTATCGACATTCAAAGCCCAAACATCAAGGAACTCCAGTCAGCTTGGGTACAAATTCGCTACGTCACCTACGGACCCCAAGGCAGAATACCCAAAGTCCGCCATTTGGTGATTCCCATGCAATACCCAGATCCGCAAATTCCCCCCACTCCTCGCCCCGTAGAAGGCGGCGGTCAAGTATTCCCGATCCGCACCCATCTCCTGGCCCAACTAGATGATCCCGTCGAAGTAGTGCAGCGTTATGTGATGCCACACGCCAAACCCGGAGATATTGTTACAATGGGAGAAACTCCCCTAGCCTTAATTCAAGGTAAGTTCCGCCACCCAACCGAAGTCAAACCCGGATGGGTAGCCCGCCGAGTTTGTTACTTTTTTATGCCCACCTCCAGCCTAGCCACCGCCTGCGGACTGCAAACCCTAGTGGATATAGTCGGTCCGGTGCGGGTTTTGGGAGCCTTTGTCGGAGGTGCGATTGGCAAAGTATTAGGTCATCGGGGCGGGTTTTACGAATTAGCCGGGGAACAAGCACGCCTTATTGATGATGTTACCGGAACCTTACCGCCTTACGATCAATTTATTGTCCTGGGTCCAGAAGACCCTGAAGGAGTAGTTAACCGTATTCGCCAAGCCACGGGACTAGAAGCAGCCATTGTAGACGTTAACGACTTGAAAGCCGTTAAAATATTGGCAGCGACTTCTGGTTTATCTACGGCTTTAGTGGAGCGATCGCTCAGAAGCAATCCCGCCGGAAATGCTGATGAGCGCACCCCATTAGTTCTGATCCGTCCCGAATCTGATCAAAGCCTTGAATAATGATCTACCAACACCCCCAAACCCCAGGAGGTACATGAATTTATTTCCTTCTCCCAATCAAACTCAGGCGACAATTCGCCCCTTTCAATATCGCGATTTAGAGGCTTTTGAGCGTTTGTCTCAGCTCACGCGCCCGGTAGATGAGCCATGGCGCGAAGACCCCGCCATCGACCCGGAAATCAAACAACTTCGACTCTGGTATGGCTTACTCCGATTTCTGAGTTGGTTTCCCAACCCCTGTCAGCACCTATTTAATACCTATGTAGCCGAACAGGGGGGACAGGTTCAAGGAGTGATCAGAGTTTCCCCCTTCAACCGTACCCGTAGCACCTGGCGGGTTCAGCGAGTGTCCGTAGACCCGGCCACTAATTCCGGTAGTATTGGTTCCCAACTTTTGCGATACTGCTTTGAAACTATTTGGGAAGCCAGAACCTGGGTTTTGGAGGTCAATGTTAACGATAAAGATGATTTGGCGCTGTATCGACAAAATGGCTTCCAACCCCTGGCTAAAATCACTTACTGGTCCGTAGAACCTGAATTGCTGGCTGATTTAGCCCAATCTGTGGCGGATGTCCCTAATCTACTTCCGGTCAGTAATGCTGATGCTCAATTGTTGTATCAATTAGATACGGTTTCTATGCCACCTCAAGTCCGACAGGTGTTCGATCGCCATATTCTCGATTTTCAAACTAATGTGATCAGAGCGATCGCCGATGGAGTGCGACAATGGCTTGATGGAGTCGAACAGGTCAGCGGTTATGTGTTTGAACCTCAACGCAAGGCGGCGATCGGTTATTTTCAAATCCAACTGTGTCGAGATGGTCGCCAACCCCATCAAGCCGAGTTAACCGTTCATCCCGCCTATACTTGGTTATACCCCGAACTTTTATGTCAAATGGCTCAATTAGTCCAAGATTTTCCGCCTCAGTCCCTGCGACTGGCTTCCGTGGATTATCAACCCGAACGCGAAGCCTATTTACAAAAAGTCGGAGCCGAGCCCGTGGAACACACCCTGCTAATGTCGCGATCGGTTTGGCACAAATTGCGTGAGTCAAAAACGATCGCCGAACCTCTCCAATGGTCCGAAGTTCTCCAAAGTTTGCAACCATCGAGAAAGCCAGTTCCGGGGGGAATGTCATGGCTAGGACCAATGGATCGCCATCATACCCATCCAGGTCAGACCAGCACTGCTGATTCCTCCGCCAAAATGCAACCCCAAAACATCGCCGAGAGTGGTGCATCAGACCCAAATTAAACCAGGCGCGAGCAATGAATGATATCACCCCCAAAGGCTATATATCAGCCCTAGGCTTAGATATTGGTCGCCGTCGCATTGGAGTAGCTGGCTGTGATGGTACCGGCTTAATCGCCACCGGATTAACTACCATTGTCCGCACCCACTTTGAGGCGGACTTAGCCCAGTTTCAGGCCATAATCCAACAGCGCCAGGTGCAAATTTTAGTCGTCGGTTTACCCTATTTGAGCAATGGAGAGTTAGGAACCCAAGCCCGTCAGATCCAAAAATATACCCGACGACTGCAAAAATCCCTGGCTCTACCCGTAGAATATTTTGATGAGCGCTTAACATCCATTGAGGCCGAAGAGATGTTAAAAGGCCAAAAAATCCCCCTGTCTGAGAATAAAGCCCTGATTGACCGCAAAGCGGCCGCCTTGATTCTGCAACAGTGGCTCGATCAACGCCGCCACAAATCCTAGGGGTTAAGGGATCACTGTTATGTTATTCTTTCTGGTACAAGTGGATCTGTATCAATTGTACCCATTGGTATAATTCTGATTGCCTTATTTTTTTGAGCAACCATACTACTTTCAAAAATCATGCCATCCCAATTTTCCGACGAGAATATCCCCGAACCAGAGGCCACTACCCTAACTGATGAACAAGGGCGATCCATTGAATGCACCATTGAGTCATCCTTTAGCTTAGACGGGGAAGAATATATTTTGCTGCTTCCCCTCGATACCCCCGTGGAAATCCTCACTTGGTCTGATGATGAGGATGAAGAGGTGGCAGTTCCGGTAGAGTCAGAAGCCGTCATCGATAGCATTTTCGCCACCGCGAAAGTAGTTCTGGAAGAACAGAACCTCACCCTGAAACGTACAGCAGTCACCTTGACTGTCGCTGGGGAATTACCAGAGGACATTTTTGATAATGATGTAGACGGTAATGGTTCTGGTGGGGGGGATGAGGAAGATTATGAGGAACTGTTGATGCTCACAACTTTTTATCATGAAGAACAAGAATACGGCATTTATACCCCCCTCGATCCATTTTTTATTTTGGCTCGTAGGAATCCGAAAGGTGAGCCACAATTGCTGTCTTCTGAAGAATTAGATAAAATTGAACCACTACTACCGATGATTGAGGAGAAACTATTTGGAGATTTTAGTTAAAAGCCGAACTGCTAATTAAGCAGAAGTAGTTGTTAGTGATTGATAGAATAGGTTATGGGACGGATTTCTAAAGGTATTTTTTATTTCGCCATAGTACCATTAGTGTGGGGATTTTGTGGTTGGCAAGGATGGAGTTGGTGGAGTTGGGCTAGTTCTCCTCACATAGATGGAGATGCGATCGGGGAAAATGCGGCCGCAGAAACTGCTATCCAGATTTCAATTCCCCCAGGAACATCCAGCCAACAAATTGGCCTCGATTTGGAAAGCGCTGGCTTGATTAGATCATCGACAGCATGGCGGTTATGGTCTAGGTGGTTGGTTTTCCGAGACCCAGATGGAGAATTTAAAGCGGGAAATTACCAGTTATCCCCTACGGAGTCCCTCGGTGACATTGCCGATCGCATTTGGACTGGGGAAGTGATGCAAACCAGCTTTACCATTCCAGAGGGGTGGTCGATTCGGGAAATGGCCGAATATTTCCAAGCACAAGGGTTCTTTTCAGCCGAGGAGTTTATCGCACAAGCTCAACAAATACCATTAGATCAATATCCATGGTTGCCGCAAGGATTACCCCTACTGGAAGGATATTTATATCCTGATACCTATGTGGTGGCTAGTGATTTGATTACGCCCAAAACCGTGATTAACCAGATGCTAACTCAATTTGAAAGGGTGGCGCTACCAATTTACCAACAAAGCCGAGACAGACACAATCTTGATCTTAATGAATGGGTAGCACTGGCTAGTATTGTGGAAAAAGAGGCGGTGGTGGCTGATGAACGGGATTTGATTTCTGGGGTGTTTCATAATCGCCTCAGAATGGGAATGCCATTAGCAGCAGATCCTACCGTAGAATATGGCTTGGGGATTCGCCAAACTGTTGACCAACCCCTCACTTTTAGACAGGTGGAAACTCCGGGACCTTACAATACTTATCTGAATGTGGGACTCCCACCAACAGCGATC
Organism: Arthrospira sp. PCC 9108; assembly: GCA_016745315.1. Classification (GTDB taxonomy): domain Bacteria; phylum Cyanobacteriota; class Cyanobacteriia; order Cyanobacteriales; family Microcoleaceae; genus Limnospira; species Limnospira platensis. Next base: position 4,496,602 of record CP066886.1, on the reverse strand, counting down.
GCCTCCCCAGGTGTGGCTAGTTTAAAGGCTACCCTAAATCCAGCCGAAACAGATTACCTCTATTTTATGGCTCGGTATGATGGTACTCATATCTTTAGCCGCACCGGAGAAGAACATCAGGCGGCGATCGCAGAAGTCGAACGACAACTGGCTAATCAATAAAAATGTGATGAATTACTCTGTTTTCATGTAGGATAGTAGAGTTAAACTCTACAATCAGCTATGTCCTGGGGAAAACTTTTAGAACCAGATCTGGTTCTGGGCGACTCGATTATGCAGCTTATACCTGATATCCTTCATCAGTATGATCTCAAAGGACTGGTGTTAGATGTCGATGAAACTTTAGTCCCTATAACCACCCAGGAAGTCTCTGATGAGTTGCGAGAGTGGGTAGAAAATGTTAGACCCCTATTTTCCCTCTGGTTAGTTAGCAACAATATCAGCCAGACTCGCATTAGTGGTATTGCTAACGCCCTGGGTTTACCATACATTAACGCGGCGGCTAAACCCTCCCGCCGCAAACTTCGTCAAGCCGTCGATGCTATGGATATCCCCACCGCTCAAATTGCGATGGTTGGCGATCGCCTATTTACCGATGTTCTGGCGGGAAACCGTTTGGGAATGTTTACAATTCTAGTGGAACCAATGGTTGACCCCATGCAAACTGGTACATCTTTTTCAACTCGATCTATCGAAGTTTGGATATCTAAACTCCTCGGCGCTGTTTTGAAAAATTAACAACCCATTTCCGACCCCCCCAATACCAATTATGACCTGTACTATTGTTGTGAAAATTGGTACCTCCAGTTTAACCCAGTCGGAAACTGGACACTTGGCGCTGTCAACCTTGGCGACTCTGGTAGAGACTTTAACCGACCTACGAAGGAACGGAAATCGCGTCGTTTTAGTGTCCTCTGGTGCGGTGGGTGTAGGACGCGATCGCCTGGGATTAACCGAAAGACCTAGGGCGATCGCCCTTAAACAAGCCGTCGCCGCCGTCGGACAGGGGCGCTTGATTAGGGTTTATGATGATTTATTTACTACCCTCAAACAACCCATCGCCCAAGTCCTGCTAACTCGCGGAGATTTAGTACAACGCAGCGGCTATGTCAACGCTTATAATACCTTTCAACAACTGCTGAAATTGGGTGTCATTCCTATTGTTAATGAAAATGATACCGTCGCTGTCGATGAATTACGGTTTGGGGATAATGATACTTTATCAGCTTTAGTCGCTAGTTTAGTAGAGGCAGATTGGCTATTTATGTTAACTGATGTCGAAAGCCTTTATTCCGCCGACCCTCGCAGTAATCCTCATGCTAAACCTATTCATCTAGTTACTAATATTCAACAGTTACAAGAATTTCAAGTTGACGTGGGTTCTTCCCGCAGCAGTTGGGGGACTGGGGGATGATTACTAAAATTGAGGCGGCGCGTATCGCTACCGCTTCCGGGGTGCGTACTGTCATTACTGATGGTAAACATCCTGCTAATCTTCAAAAAATTCTCACCGGAGAGGCGATCGGGACTCAGTTTGAACCTCAATCTCGCCCCGTAAATTCCCGTCGCCACTGGATCGCTAATGTCTTAGTTCCCATGGGTAAACTTTACCTTGACTCCGGCGCAATTAAAGCTATTAAAGAGGGGGGAAAGTCTCTCCTAGCAGCAGGAGTTATCAAGGTTGAGGGAGAATTTAACCCCCATGATTCTGTGCAATTATGTGATAATAACCATCAAGAAATAGCCAGGGGTTTAGTTAACTATAGTAGTTCCCAAATGCTGAGAATTAAAGGTTGTCACTCTGAACAAATACCCGAAATTCTCGGTTATGCGGGGGCGGAAACTGTCATACATCGAGATAATTTAGTCATTCTGTAGCCGGGTTTTTTAGGTGTCAATAAAACCTGAGATGATGACATATATCTATGGTCATAATATCGCCTGAAGTTCACCGTTACCTAGGGACTGGTGGGATAGATAGCCCCATGCTATCAATCACTATTCATAACCGAAAATACCCAGGCTGATCTAGCCCTATGATTGGACCATTAAACCACAAGACCGAAACCAGATGATTTATAATTACTGTAGGATTTGACCCATAAACAAGGAGGATAACTCATGGTGGGTAGTCAGATAGCAGCCGACTTGTGGCTCAATGATTATATAACATCTTGGGATATTTATGCTCATGGTGTGATCAGGGTTCTACTTTCTCAGCAGACTGCCTATCAGAAAATGGAGATTTTAGAAACAGTATCTTATGGTCGGGTTTTGGTTTTGGACGGGAAACTACAATCATCTATAGTTGATGAATTTTTATATCATGAACCCTTAGTGCAACCCGCCTTAATTTATCATGGAAACCCCCAAAAAGTTCTGATATTAGGAGGTGGAGAAGGTGCGACTGTGCGGGAAGTCTTGCGCTGGCATACCGTGGAAGAAGTAGTGATGGTAGACCTAGATCAAGAAGTGGTAGAAGCCTCTAAAAAATATTTGCCAGAAATGAGCGATCGCGCCTTTGATGACCCCCGCACCACAGTTAATATTGACAATGCCATTAACTTCCTAGATAGCACATCTCAAAAGTGGGATGTGATTATCTCTGACCTGTCCGACCCGGTAGAGTCAGGACCATCTTTTCAACTGTTTACCCAAGAATATTTTAGCAAAATGGCGCGAGTCCTGAAACCCGATGGTTTCCTAGTAGTACAAGCTGGCTCAACCGCCTTAGCTGGATTGGGGTTTCATACGAAAGTCGCCCATACCATCAATCAAGTATTTCCCCATATCCAAAGCTATAGCAGTGATGTTCCCAGTTTTGGAGAACCTTGGGGGTTTGTGTTAGCATCTAAACAACCAATTTCCTCCCGACCTGACCCGGAATCAGTTAATCAGTTATTAGCTACCCAGACGAAGGGAGGGTTAAGGATGTTAGACGGAAAAACGCTGTTAGGATTATTTCAGAACCCTACCTACCTACGAAATGCGATCGCATCTGAAACCCAAGTGTACACCCTAGCCAACCCCCCTCAAAATCACTCGGTAAATAATTGGGGGTGAATCTCGCCAAAAATTGTGTAAAAATAGTAGATAGCTGCGATCGCATCTTAACCATAATATCCAATCGATCTAAAAAAAAATCTATCTTTAAATCCCCTATGGAAAGCCTATTTTTACAACGCCTTCACAGTCCCCAACGCCCCGTGATCATCTTTGATGGCGCAATGGGAACTAACCTACAAGTCCAAAACCTCACCGCCGAAGACTTTGGGGGGAAAGAATACGAAGGCTGTAACGAATACCTCGTCCATACCAAACCCGAAGCCGTCGCCACCGTCCACCGCCAATTTTTGCAAGCTGGCGCTGATGTTATTGAAACCGATACCTTTGGGGGGACTTCTATCGTATTAGCAGAATACGACCTCGCCGACCAAGCCTATCAACTCAATCAAACCGCCGCCACACTCGCCAAAAGCGTCGCCGCTGAATTTTCTACCCCCGAAAAACCTCGCTTTGTGGCAGGTTCAATGGGACCGGGAACTAAACTCCCCACCCTCGGACATATCGATTTTGATACCCTAGAACGTGCTTTTTGTCAACAAGCAGAAGGCTTATTTGATGGTGGGGTAGACCTGTTTATTGTCGAAACCTGTCAGGATGTCCTGCAAATTAAAGCCGCCCTTAATGGTATCGAAGAAGTATTTAAAATGAAAGGGGAACGGCGACCAATTATGGTATCCGTAACTATGGAGGCTTTTGGAACTATGTTAGTCGGTTCCGAAATTAACGCCGCCCTAACTATTCTCGAACCCTATCAAATCGATATTTTGGGACTTAACTGCGCCACGGGTCCCGATTTAATGAAGGAACACATCGCCTATTTATCAGAACATTCCCCCTTTGTGGTCTCCTGTATTCCTAACGCTGGTTTACCGGAAAATGTCGGCGGTCAAGCTCATTATAAACTCACCCCCCTAGAGTTAAAAATGGCTTTAATGCACTTTATAGAAGATTTGGGAGTACAGGTGATTGGCGGCTGTTGTGGAACCCGTCCTGACCATATTAAAGCCTTGGCGGAAATTGCCCAAACCTTGACCCCAAAACCTCGCCATCCTCAGATTACACCCTCGGCGGCTTCTATCTACAGTACCATCAGTTATGAACAGGAAAACTCGTTTTTAATTGTGGGTGAAAGACTCAACGCCAGCGGGTCGAAAAAATGCCGGGATTTACTCAATGCAGAAGACTGGGATGGTTTGGTCGCCCTCGCTAAAACACAGGTGAAAGAAGGGGCGCAAATTCTTGATGTGAACGTTGATTATGTGGGGCGTAACGGAGTCCGAGATATGCACGAGTTGGTATCTCGGCTGGTGACTAATGTTAATCTTCCTTTGATGTTGGATTCTACGGAATGGGAAAAAATGGAGGCTGGCTTAAAGGTCGCTGGGGGGAAATGTTTACTTAATTCTACTAACTATGAAGACGGGGAACCTCGGTTTTATAAGGTGTTGGAATTGGCGAAAAAATACGGCGCTGGTGTGGTGGTGGGAACTATTGACGAGGAGGGAATGGCGCGGACAGCCGCCAAAAAGTTTGCGATCGCTCAAAGGGCTTATAATGATGCGATCGCCTTTGGTATCCCCGCCACAGAAATATTTTTTGACCCCCTAGCTTTACCTATTTCTACCGGAATTGAAGAAGACCGCGAAAATGGGAAAGCCACTATTGAAGCCATTCATCAAATGCGCCAACAACTCCCCGGATGCCATATTTTATTAGGGATATCTAATATTTCCTTTGGTTTGAACCCGGCGGCGCGACAGGTGTTAAATTCAGTGTTTTTGCACGAAACCATGGCCGTGGGTTTGGATGCCGCTATTGTGACTGCTAATAAAATCCTACCTCTGGCTAAAATTGAACCCGAACATCAAGAAGTCTGCCACCATTTGATTTATGACCAACGACAGTTTGATGGGGATGTTTGTACCTACGATCCCTTAACTAAATTAACTACCCTATTTGAAGGTAAAACTACTAAACGCGATCGCAGTGGTGATGCTAATTTACCAATTGAAGAACGCCTCAAACAGCATATCATTGATGGGGAACGCATAGGCTTAGAAGATGCTCTCGCCGAAGCCATCAAAAAATATCCCCCCTAGATATTATTAACATTTTCCTATTAGACGGGATGAAAGTTGTCGGCGAACTATTTGGGTCTGGTCAAATGCAACTACCCTTTGTTCTCCAGTCCGCCCAAACCATGAAGGCGGCGGTTGCTTACCTAGAGCCGTTTATGGAAAAATCCGAATCGGGAAATAATGCCAAAGGAACCTTTGTAATTGCCACAGTCAAAGGAGATGTTCACGATATCGGTAAAAACCTAGTTGATATCATCCTATCTAATAACGGTTATAAAGTCGTTAATTTAGGCATTAAACAACCCGTTGATAATATTATTTCCGCCTACCGAGAACATAACGCCGACTGTATCGCCATGAGTGGTTTACTGGTTAAATCCACCGCCTTTATGAAAGATAACTTAGAGGTATTCAATCAAGAGGGAATTACCGTTCCCGTCATTTTAGGGGGTGCTGCTTTAACCTCCAAGTTTGTCTATGAAGACTGTCAGAACACCTATAAAGGTCGGGTAATTTATGGGAAAGATGCCTTTTCCGACCTCACCTTTATGGATAAATTAATGCCCGCCAAGAAAGCCGGAAAATGGGAAGATTTCAAAGGCTTTTTAGATGAATTTGTCCAAGATGAAACCATCACCACTAACGGTCAGAGTCAACAGTCACCACCCCAAACAGACCAGCCAGAACCTGACACCCCAAAAGTAGTAGATACCCGACGTTCCGAAGCCGTAGCAGTAGATATAGAACGTCCTACGCCGCCATTCTGGGGGGTGAAAGTTCTCGAACCTGTGGATATGCCCTTTGATGAATTATTCTGGTATTTAGATTTACAAGCCTTAACCGCCGGACAATGGCAGTTCCGTAAACCCCAAGGACAACCCAGGGAGGAATATAACCAGTTTTTAGAAGCTAAAGTTTATCCAATTTTGGCAGAGTGGAAACAGCGAATTATTGCCGAAAACTTACTCCAACCCCGCGCCGTCTATGGCTATTTTCCCTGTCAGTCGGAAGGGAACACGCTGTTAATTTATGACCCCGAAAAAATTAAGGCCGGAGAAATTTCCGAACCAATTACCAGTTTTGAATTTCCCCGCCAGCGGTCTGGTCGTCGCCTCTGTATTGCTGACTTTTTCGCCCCTAAAGATAGCGGTAAAATCGACGTTTTTCCGATGCACGCCGTCACCGTGGGACAAATCGCGACAGATTACGCCCAGAAGCTATTTGCTGCTGATGATTATACGAATTACTTGTATTTCCATGGTATGGCAGTACAAACGGCTGAAGCCATGGCAGAATGGTTACACGCCCGCATTCGCCGCGAGTTAGGTTTTGGTGGGGAGGATGCTGATAATATTCGCGATATCCTGAAGCAGCGTTATCGAGGTTCCCGTTACAGTTTCGGCTATCCGGCTTGTCCGAATATGCAAGACCAATATAAACAGTTAGATCTGTTGAAAGCAGAGGTAATTGGTTTATATATGGATGAAAGTGAACAGCTTTACCCAGAACAGTCTACTACTGCGATTATCACTTATCACCCGGCGGCTAAGTATTTTAGCGCCTAATATCTCTCTACTCAACTATCTCTATTATTGAGGCAATCAATCATGAAAGTTTTTGTGCATACCCGCACCATTTTTAAAGCCGAACCTCTCCCGGCTAATCAATTACCTAGTCATAAAAAAATCGAAGTTCCGGGGGTGCTAGTTTTATCGCTTGGAATAATAGTCGTTATTTGGAAGACGGACATTATCAGATGATTATAGATTCCGATTTGGGTTCAGGAGAACAAAATCGTTCTACTTCCTGGTATATTCCCAGGGTTCATGTTGATGTATTTGAATGTATTGCTAAGGTGAAAACTGAGGGGTTAAATTTGAGAAGATCCCCTAACCCTAACGATAGTAACAACATTCTCGACAAGCTACCATTAGGAGCCTTTGTTGAGATATTTGATGGGACTTATGTTAATCAAAATCTAGGGATATGGTGGTGTGGTCGCGCTTTATGTACTGCAGACAAACAAAATTGGTTTAATGATGCACAAATAGGGTGGATGTCCTACAAACATTTAGAGATGACGGATCTGAAGATTCACGATATCTATTAATAGTTAAGAATGATGACTTTTTGATGTCTAATTCTGACTACTGCGATTATCACTTACCACCCGGCGGCTAAGTATTTTAGTGCCTAATATGTCTCAAATCAACTATCTCTATTACTGAGGGAACTAATCATGAAAGTTTTTGTGCATACCCCCACTATTTTTAAAGCGAAACCTCTCCCGGCTAATCAATTACCTAGTCATGAAAAAATCGAAGTTCCGGCGGGCGCTAGTTTTATCGCTCGGAATAATAGTCGTTATTTGGAAGACGGACATTATGAGATGATTATATATTCCTATTTGGGTTCAGGAGAACAAAATCGTCGTGATTTCTGGTATATTCCCAGGGTTCATGCTGATATATTTGAATCTATTGCTAAGGTGAAAACTGAGGGGTTAAATTTGAGAAGATCCCCTAACCCTAACGATAGTAACAACATTCTCGAAAAGCTACCATTAGGAACTTTCGTTGAGATATTTGATGCGACTTATGTTAATCAAAATCTAGGGATATGGTGGTGTGGTCGCGCTTTATGTACTGCAGATAAACAAAATTGGTTGAATGGACAAATAGGGTGGATGTCCTACAAACATTTAGAGATGACGGATATGAAGATTCGTGAGATTCCTGGTGGTAGAGGAAGTCTGTGGATAAGTTGATATTTAAGAATGATGACTTTTTGATGTTGAATGTAGGTCAATAGTTTATACAGCTTGTTCACCAGTCGCTTAATACATTGCCCTCACCCTAAATCCCTCTCCCAGAGAGGGAGAGGGACTTTGAGAGGTGATCAGATGATTTCTGAACAGGCTGTAATGGAAGTTTGGGATAAAAAAGGCGGGGGTTGATATTGCCAGGAATAACCCACCGCCTTAACCTAGAGTCGGGAAAATCTGAACAATCTAAACATCTACATCAGTTTTGTTGGCAATTTGACTCATACCCCAGGAAACTAAGGAAAGGACAATAGAACCCCATAGGGCTGGCCAAAATCCATCAATGGTAAAACCGGGGGTAAATTTGGCGACGAGGGATAGGGAAATGGCGTTAACGACAAACAGGAACAAACCTAGGGTTAATAGGGTTAAGGGTAGGGTGAGGATAGTTAAAATTGGTTTAATGATGGCATTTACCAACCCCATAACGATCGCCCCTACAGCAGCAGCCTGCCAACCCTCCAGAGTTAAACCAGGCACTAAATAAGCGGTAATGGACAGCGCAATGGCTGCTAACAGCCAAGTCAAGAAAAAATTAATCATCAATACAGTTTAACGTGGTCTTTAGTTTCCTATTGTAGTGAAAAGGTTGCTGTAGTTCGCTATCCTGGAGATAGATTGTGGTTATTAGAGATATTTGTATGGGACTTTTAGCAATGAAGAGGATGATTAAATCATTAGCGATCGCCTTATGGGTAGGGCTAATATTAATTATTGGGCCTGGGTTAGCCCTAGCTGAGAACCCCTCCCACCTGTTTTTTAACCACAGCTTGCTGCAAAACCGGGATTTTTCCAACCAAAAACTACCCGCCGCCGAATTTGCCAACTCCAATCTGGAATATGCTAACTTTGACGAAGCCGAATTGCGGGGTTCTGTGTTCAGTCGGGCAATTATGCTGGGCGTGACCATGAGAAAAGCCGACCTCACCTATGCTATGCTCGATCAGGTGGACTTTTCCCAAGCAGACCTCAGCGATTCGATTTTTACGGAAGCCCTGTTTTTAGGTTCTACCTTTGCTGATACCAAAATCACTGGCGCAGACTTCACCGATGCTATTTTTGATCGGGAACAGTTGCGCCAACTCTGTCTGAGGGCAGAAGGAGTCAACTCGACGACGGGAGTTGATACCCGCTACTCCCTGGGGTGTCGTTAGGCTTCAGGCTTCCGGGTCTAGTTGATAGGAACACCAATCACTCCAACTTCCGGCATACAATTTTCCCTGGGATAAGCCTGCCAATTCCAGGGATAGCAAATTAGTACAGGCTGTGACTCCTGACCCACAGTAAACGATAATTTCTTCAGCGTCCTGATAGTCCGCCCACCGCTGTTGTTGTGTAGATTTAACAAAACCTTGATCATCGGTGACTTGTTGCCAGGGTAAATTGACCGCGCCGGGAATATGTCCGGCTATGGGGTCTATGGGTTCATGTTTGCCTAGATAGCGGTCATAGTCACGAGAATCAACTAAAACCACGCCGGGCTGATCCTTGCGGGTTTTCACCTGTTCATAATTTACCACCCAATCCGATCGCAATTTCGGGGTAAATTTAGCCGGTTGTGAACTTGGCAACTCTTCAGAGACGGGATAACCCGCCGCCTGCCAACTGTTAAAGCCACCATCGAGTAAACTAATGCGATCGTGACCCATATATCGTAACAGCCACCACAGCCTCCCCGCAAAGCCAAACCGGGCATGGTCATAGGCTACCACATGGGTTTCCCCAAATTCAATCCCCATTGTGCCTAATTTATCAGCTAGTTCATCAATATTCGGCAAGGGATGACGGCCACCATGTTTAGTCACTGGTGAAGACAGATCCCGGTTTAGATCGAGATGAAAAGCCCCCAAAATGTGGCTCTGTTGATACTGTTGTTGTCCCCAAGCTGGATCAGCCAAGGCAAAACGACAGTCCACAATTTTCACCTGGGGATTATTCAGATTTTCGCGTAACCATTCGGGGGAAACAATCGGTTGAGTATTAACCATTAAAATCCCATCTCCCTGCTATCGGATTAGCGATATTTGCAGGGTGTATTATATCATATATTGGCAATTTTTACACACAATCCCCGCAATTTTCTCATCAATCATCACCTATCCCTACAGTCTCGCGAAGTAAGTAGAATTGACATTTAACTACATCCACCAGCTAAACACTTGGAAAATACACGATTGTTAGATATGATACATATTATCCTAATGGGGATGTAAGCACTTATCCTGGTTGGTGAGGATGACTAACCTTTTCTGTGCCGACATCTTAATGTTTCGATAACCTTAACCATGGCTACCCCCTCCCCTATAGCTATATTTTCTGGGGCTATGGTTAACCCTTTGACCATCACAAAATTGACATTATGAATGACCCTAAATCTCTACCACCCAAACCCTGGCATTGTTTAGCGATCGCCGACACTGCTGCTGAAGTTGGGGCTAACCTAGAAGCAGGCTTAAACTCGGAAGAAGTGGCAAAAAGACAGGAACAATTTGGCTTAAATCGCCTGGAAAGTAAAGGGGGAACACATCCGATTATCCGATTTTTAGAACAGTTTAATCAACCCCTACTTTATATTCTAATTATTGCTGGGGGGATTAAGTTTATCTTAGAAGGATGGCAAAGTGCTAATGGTTGGGTAATTTGGGCGGTCGTTCTGATTAATGCTATAGTTAGCTTTATCCAAGAGACTAAAGCGGAAAATGCGATCGCCGCCCTGTCATCGTCCATAGAAACGGAAGCCACCGTATATAGAAACGGAGAAAAAAACAAGGTTCCCTCATCGGAAATAGTGCCTGGGGATATCGTCTTTATAGCTTCAGGTGATAAAATTCCTGCTGATTTACGCCTAGTAGAAACCAAGAATTTACAAGTTAATGAATCCGCCCTAACCGGAGAATCAACGGCTGTGGAGAAACGCCCAGATCCGGTAGAGGAAAATGCCTCTCTGGGAGACCGTAAAAGCATGGGTTATGCTGGCAGTTTTGTGACTGCAGGACAAGGGCGAGGCATAGTTATCGCTACGGCAAAAAACACGGAAACTGGGCGCATTTCTCAGTTAATGGAAAACCAAAATAATCTGATTACTCCCCTAACTCGGAAATTTAGTAAATTCAGCCGCCAACTGCTTTATATTATCCTGGGAGTGGCAGCCTTGACGTTGGCGGTAGGGTTAGGATATGGTCAGAGTTTAAACGAAGTCTTTGAGGCGACGATCGCCCTAGCAGTTAGTGCCATTCCCGAAGGTTTACCAGCAGTGGTAACAGTCGCCCTAGCTATTGGGGTTTCTCGGATGGCTAACCGCCATGCTATTATTCGGAAACTCCCGGCTGTGGAAACTCTGGGAAGTGCGACGGTTATTTGTTCTGATAAAACGGGAACTTTAACTGAAAATCAAATGACCGTCCAGCAGATTTATGTTGGGGGTGAAAATTACCAGGTTTCCGGTAGTGGTTATACACCAGAGGGGGAGATATCCTCAGCAGATCAAGCTATTAACCTAGCTGATCACCCGATGCTTATAGAATGTTTGCAAGGGGGGATGTTGTGTAATGACTCCCATTTAATTCAGGAAGAAAACACCTGGAAAATTGTGGGAGACCCGACGGAAGGGGCTTTAATTGTTAGCGCCCGCAAAGCCGGATTTACTCTGGCTGAATTAGAGGCAGAAATGCCGCGTCAAGATGTGATTCCCTTTGAGTCAGAATATCAATATATGGCGACTTTGCATGAATCTAGCGATCGCCAACAGTTGGTAATTTATGTGAAGGGTTCGGTGGAAGCTATTGTTTCCCGCTGCGATCAAATGTTAGACTCTGACGGGCAAGTTATTCCGGTAGATGCTGCAGAAATTCATCAACAGGCTGAAACTATGGCAGCTTCTGGGTTACGGGTATTAGCGATCGCCAAAAAACCCACCCAGCAAACCACCCTAGACCATGAGGATATTGCACAGGGGTTAGAGTTTCTCGGCTTACAAGGAATGATTGACCCGCCGCGCGAAGAAGCAATTAGGGCCGTAGCCGCCTGTAAAAACGCTGGTATTAGAGTGAAAATGATTACGGGAGACCATATCATCACCGCTAGTGCGATCGCCTCCCAAATGCGCCTTAAACGGTCAGGGAGAGTTATTGCTTTCACCGGAGAAGACCTTAGCCAGATGGATCAGCAAGAGTTTATTAAGGCGGCTGAAGATGGCGTAGTATTTGCGCGGGTCGCCCCGGAACAAAAATTGCGCCTGGTGGAAGCCTTACAGTCTCGGGGAGATATTGTCGCCATGACGGGGGATGGGGTCAATGATGCACCCGCCCTTAAACAGGCTGATATTGGTGTGGCTATGGGACAAACGGGGACCGAGGTGGCTAAAGAAGCCTCCGATATGGTTTTGACCGATGATAATTTCGCTTCTATTGAGGCGGCGGTGGAAGAAGGGCGCACGGTTTACCGTAATTTGATCAAGGCGATCGCCTTTATCTTACCTGTCAATGGCGGCGAGTCCATGACCATCGTTATTAGTGTCCTCCTCAACCGATTATTACCTATTCTCTCCCTACAAGTTTTGTGGTTAAATATGATTAACTCCATCGCTATGACGGTTCCTCTGGCTTTTGAACCTAAGTCTAAACAGGTGATGGAACAACCCCCCCTCTCCCCTAATCGACCCCTGTTAAATAAGCCACTACTCCTGCGAATTCTGTTGATTTCTGTCTTTAACTGGGTGCTGATTTTTGGAATGTTTGAATGGGCGAGGATGACTACCGAAGAAGATGCGATCGCCCGGACCATGGCAATTCAAGCCCTCGTATTTGGGCGCGTATTCTACCTAATTAGTCTCAGTCAAATTGGCGAAACTATCTCCTCCAAACTACGGGGGAAAGATACCGAAATCGCGGAAGTACCAGTAATTTGGATTGGTATTGCTGTTACCATGGTTTTACAGGTACTCTTTAGTCAGGTAGGCTTCATGAATACCTTATTCAGCACCGCGCCCCTAGACCTGCAACAATGGTTAACCTGTTTCCTGGTAGGTTTACCTATGATTATCGTGGCGGCGATCGCTAACCGCATTGACCCACCCAACCAACTTGCCCAAAATTAACAGTAGATACTAGACAGGGGGCAGTAAATAGCTCATAATTAATCATTATTAATTAATTGTCGAGGCTACCTTGGTCTGTCCCCTGTTAAAATTCCTATAAATAATATGAATCCTGAATCGACACTAAACTTACTTAAAGCCTCTTTACCTGATGGTAAACTGCCCTCTAGTTTTGGCGTTTACTTTAAAAATACCCTAGTCGCACTTTGTCACGCTTTAGAAGACCATCTTTTACAAATAGGTGAACTTACCGGAGAAAAACCTCTGGTTTTAGTGACTTTTCAAGAAGGAAAATGGTATCTTCAAGAAGCCGATCGCTATTTTGAAATCGCCAAACTTTGCCACCATATTGCCATTAGCGCTGTGCCTGATAGTGGCTTTTCCGAACATCCCACAGGTCAATTAGATAATGTTTCCTTAATTAATCTGGAACCATCTGATGGCCTAGTGGAAGAGTGGAACCTCTTAATTATAGCACCTGGATATAGGGCGATGGTGCTCTGTCAGGAATTATCAGAGTCTGAATACTTGGTTAATGCGAAACCTACCATTGACACCGAACGCAAATTTTATGGACTCTGGACTTTTGAGCAAACTATAGTAGACCAAACTGCCGAAATATTAATTAATCGCTTCCGTAAGTATAACCTGGAATTAGGCGATCGCCTCTGGGAATATTATCAAAATATTACTGCTACCCCTAACCCCACATTTCCCGACCTCAGCACGGTAGTTTCTCGGATTGTTACATATTTACAATCATCACAACAAGAATTAATCTCCGTTAATCGCCAAAATAGACAACTCTGGCAATGGGAAGGACAAGCCAAACGAGTTAGCCGCAATTTGAGCGCTAACAAACTGCAAGCCTTATTACGCATGGCGCAACAAGTAGATAAACGTGACCCCTTTAACCCTTGCGCTTCCCTACAAGTCGCCGCCTTATGCGAAACCATAGGTCAGATTTTAGACCTACCCACCCTGAAACTGCGACGGCTGAAATTAGCGGGTTTACTGCATCGTATCGGTCTCGCATCTGCACCCCCAGAAGTGTTTTTAAAAACTCCTGAAGAAATGGATGAAGCCACCCAAAAATTTTGGCGCGATCGCGCTTCTATTAGTGGTAGATTATTGGAATCTATGCCAGAATTAACCGTAGTGCAAAAAGTCGTTAATCACCACTTGGAAAATTGGGATGGTAGCGGAGTCCCTGATGGTCAAAAAGGAGAACAAATCAACATCCAAGCCAGAATATTAGGGCTAGTTAGCTATTTTCAAGAACTAACTCAGCCCCGGGGAAGTCGCCCAGCTTTGACTTTAACAGATGCCCTAAATGAATGTCAAAAATACAGCGGCACTAGATTTGATCCGGCTTTAGTCAACTCCTTAGCCACAGTAATTAGGTTAACTGAAGTGGGTTTAATGCAGTTACCAACTCAGCCCACCCAACTGCCGAATATTTGGCTAGAAGAAAGCACTAATCCCGCTAATCAATAATCTCCATAAATTACACATTAATAAACTATTATGAATAATCAAACTGCATCCCTAAATATCGAAGACATTAGAAATGGTAAAATCAAAGACCTAGTTAATGCTGATTTATCGGGTCTTGACCTGTCGGGGGCTGATCTGGCTGACGCAGACCTGTCCCAAGCCAAGCTAATGGGGGCGAATTTGTCGGGGGCGAATTTGGCTAGGGCGATCGTTAGGGCTAACCTCCGAGGCGCTAATCTGACCGGGGCTAACCTCATACAGGCAGATTTTCGCAATGCTGACCTGCGGGGTGCTATCTTATTAGATACAGACCCGCGAGAGGCTACTTTTGCAGGGGCTTTTCTCACTGGGGCGGTATTTGGTAATCTGGATTTGAGTGGTGTTAGTCTACATTCGGCTGATTTGCGGGGTGTGAGTCTATCTCAGGCAATTTTGCAGGGCTGCGACCTGAGAAATGCTAACCTCTCGGGAGTGGACTTTTTCCAAGCTGATTTGGAAGAGGCTAACCTGAGTGGCGCAGTCTTGCGAGGGGCGAATTTGCAACAGGCTAACCTACTTTGTGCCATTGTGGAAAATACACAATGGGGCGGCGCTTGTCTTGATGGCGCTTGTTTAGACGGTACCCCCCTAGAGTAAATTTACCAAGGCGATCGCCCTTAACCTCACCAAGATATCACTCAAGGTGCGCTACCTAGCCGATAGTCAAAATATAAGCCTCATGGATGCGAATATTGGGAACAGTCAATCGGACTATTTGATTAGTGACCGTAATTTGCTCCCGTTTGACGATCGCTAAATCCTTAACCACCGCTTCGCCAGTGTCTGGAATTCGGGAGATAGTCAAATTTAAAGGCTGTCCAGGCCTTACCAAGTCAAGCAGCTGAAGATTTCTGAGAGTCAGGGTAACAGTAGCTTGACGGGGCGCTCGACCTTGCTCAAAATAACCAAACAGGACTTGGGCTTGATTTCCACCATTAGACCGACTCGCCAAACCAATCACTCTGGGGTTATTTCCCTGAGTCCTCACCCTAGTTTCAAAGCCATCGGCATAGGCTTTATAAACCCACCAAACCGCCCTAGGTGCAAAAGGTCCCGGCTGTACCAAACCATCAAGACTTTTGTTAAAACAGTTATTTCTACCGCCCGCTTTTGGTTCCCAACAGGCTTTGGCGGCGGCGGAAACGCCTCCCTGTTCTGTATAATACAAATAGGCTAAATTTTCAGCAGGTCGATATTGGGCAGTGGGTCCAATGATTTCGTTAACATCCAATCGCTGAATTTTCAGACTGCGATAAGCTGGGTTCTGTCGAAAACTCTGGTTAGCATCTCGGATATGGGATGCGATCGCATTAATAGTCTGATCATTAAGTTCATGCCAAGATAACGAGTTCACCTCAAGATTATTGTCTCGGCAATAGTTTAAAAAAGCCGTCAAGAAACCCTTATCATACTTAGTAATACTCGGCCCACCAATGATCACATCAGGGCCTAACTCTTCCCGTAAAACCCGATAAGCCCTTTTATAGGTTTCAAAAAACTGTTCTCTAGTGCCATGCCAAAACGGATCGCGCAAATCTGGTTCATTCCAGATATCCCAGAGCATCTTTTTTCCCTTATGTTCTCTAGCCAAATTCCGAACATGGTTTTCCCAGCGGGTATAGTCATCATAGGGCCACCCCCGTGGTCTTCCATATCCCCAAGTATCACTCAGTAACAACTGAAATGTTGCCCCAAATCCAGTTAAGCGAGGATAAAGGTTTAGGCGAGATGTCCGCCACAGTCTCGGTTGCAGGGGTTGAATTAGATGGTCTGGCGGTTCATCTTCCTCCACTCCATAGAGAAAACCACTCATAGATTTAACACCAGGTTGAGAGGTGGCAAAATCAATGGTCAAATCCCCTTGAGTTATCGCGATCGCCGGAATTATGCTCACCCCAACAAATAGCAATGCTCCTGCTATTGCCAATAATACCGAAAGCCATTTAATTCTGACACTTCGGCGAGAAATAGCTAATTGTTTAATCATTGGTCAATTTTCAGTTAATATTGATACAGTCATTTCAGTAATCATACAACAGGCTTTAAAAGTGCCTCTCCTCCCTGTTTACTAATTACCTTGTGGACTGGGGCGGGTTTATAATATAGTCGTCGGGAGTTGAGTTGACAACCGAACTCGCCCGTACAATTATTAATTATCAATTATTAATTATTAATTACACTTCTGGCAGACGATCGCCTATTGGTGTGAGCTGTTTACCAGGGACTACTAATCATAGTAAAACCAGCCCAGTAAAATGGATGGCGGAGACCAGAACCGCCTAAATCGTTTAAACCTTGCGGTAAAGGCATCACACCGTTAGATAAGAACAGGCGATCGCCATCAAAGTATACATCACCACGCAACAGATTAATTTGAGCCTGTTGGAGTGCCTCTGCTTTCGTGGGGTTTTTGGCTAGTTGCAGATAAAACTCCGACATTAGGGCTAAAGTCCCCAAATCGCTAATATTCCCAAGACTAGCCACAGCCGATTTGACTCCAGCCTGTAGTGCTAAACCCGCAAATCCTAACTCTGCTTCTTCGTTTCCCAAAGCCGTCTGACAAGCACTGAGGACTAATAATTCCGGCGGTGAATTCCAGGGAATTTGTGATAACTGGCTGAGAGTAAGTTGACTATCCCAAAACTGAATATAGGAATTATCTGGATTTCCGGGATTGAACTCAGCATGGGTAGCCCAATGGATAATATCAAAATCTTGATTAGCTAGTTTGGCTAGTAGATTTTCCGTGGTAAAATCCTGATTGAGCAAAAATTGTCCCTCGATAGCCGATTGGGGAATTAACAGGTTGGGAATTTTATAAGTGATAGCCGATAATTCCACAGGTACAGCCGGGAGAGGTTCCAGTGTTTGGAATTCTGAGGCTCCCATGGCTAAAATCCGATCAGCTTGAATAGGCTTATAGTCTCTGTCAATCAGATTAAAGGCGGGAATATGAGACAAACTATATTTTTCGATTAAAAACTGTTCGCCGTCGTATAAAGCACCGAAAGGGATGCCTCGGAGTCCTTCTCCTACGCAAAAAAGCAGGGTATCAATATCATCAGCTTGTAATTGTGGCTCTAATGGCTTAATAATCCACTCATATAACTGTTGGGCGGCTCCTAGTTGTAAGGGAGGACGCAGACGGGTAATATTTTGGCGGAACTCGCGAGCGGTTTGATTCAGTAATTCTTGGGGAACTTCATAGAGATCCTCAACTACGGGTTCTCCTCCGGGATTAATTAGGACTAGGTGTAAATGGTCAATGCGGGGACTCACCCATAAAATTGCGGGTTTGGTTCCGGTTTTTTCAGCCAGCAAGGACAGGGTTTCTGCCATCACTTCTGGGGGGTCACTGGTGCCGGGTAGTTCTCGACCAAAATGATCCTCAAATACTGCTTGAAAACGATGATCCATGCCTAAAATGGCTTCGCTCAGGGATGTGGCATTGGTATCAATGGGGGTGAAGATGATAGAAACAGCAACCACTGACAAGGCGATCGCTATCGCGAGGGAAAGCCAACGAGTTAGAGGCTTCCAGAGTTTAATTTTACGGGTTATATAATTCCGTTTCATATTTTGATGCCAAGATATAGGTAAAGCCGAAAGAGAGGGTAATCAATTCGTGGGGGCGGGTTCCCCAATTAATTAAAGTCCCCGACGACAATTTTAATCAACCCGCCCCTACCTACCCTTCTAGGTATCAATCAGGAATCAGAAACTAGCGCATGGTAACAAATTCTTCACCGCTGCTGGGATGAATACCCATTGTGTTGTCGAAATCTTTTTTGGTAGCTCCCATGTTAACAGCGATCGCAATTCCTTGGATCAGTTCGGCTGAGTCTTTACCCACCATGTGAGCCCCCAAAACGCGATCGGTATTGGTTTCAACAATTAACTTCATTAATACCTTTTCATCAGCCCCCGTCAGACTGTGGAACATGGGTCGGAACACAGCCCGATAGCATTTAATCGAATCACCGAATTTTTCTTGGGCTTGGGCTTCTGTCATGCCTACTGTCGCCGCCTCCGGTTGGGAGAACACCGCTGTAGCGATGTTATCATGGCTGATGGAGCGGGGTAGATGACCAAATTCCGTATCTGCAAAAGCCCGACCTTCCGCGATCGCTACTGGGGTGAGGTTGACCCGGTCTGTGCAGTCTCCCACCGCAAAAATATTAGATTGAGTCGTCCGGCTGTCTTGAGTTACGGCGATCGCCCCTTTAATCGTTTCTACCCCCGCGTTTTCCAGGTTTAATCCATCCAGTTTAGGCTGGCGACCTGTCGCACACAACAGAGCATCTACAATCAACGGTTCTGTATCATCACCTGTTAGGGTTAGTTTCAGACCTTCCTCCACTTTTTCGATTTTTTCAATGGTGGTATTAGTGCGGAAATTCACCCCATGCTTGGTCATACCCTCTTGAATATGGCTCCGCAGGTCTTGATCAAATCCCCGCAGGATCAGGTCGCGCCGGATAATTTCTGTCACTTGGGAACCTAAACCATTGAGGATACCCGCGAATTCTACCGCAATATAGCCACCACCCCAAACTGCGAACCGTTTGGGCTGTTCCGGCAGCAAAAACATATCATCAGAAACTATACTATGTTCAATGCCGGGAATCTCTGGGCGCACCGCTTTCGCTCCCACTGACACCAGAATTTTATCGGCCGTAATTTTGCGATCGCCTACTTCTAGTGTATGGGCATCAATAAATTTAGCGTATCCATCAATAAGTTCCACTCCGGCTTTTTCCAAAAAGCTGATATGCAGTTGGCTTAACCGTTTAACTTCCGTATCAACCGCTTGGGTGAGTTTTTGCCAATCAAAGCTACTCTCCACCTCACTCCAGCCATAGCCTACCGCGTCCTTGTATAGGTGGGAAAACTGGGAAGCATAGACCATCAGTTTTTTGGGGACACAACCCCTGATCACACAGGTTCCCCCAACCACGGAATTTTCTGCGATCGCTACTTTCGCCCCTAATGAAGCCGCCCGTTTCGACGAAGCCAACCCCCCTGAACCTGCACCAATCACAAACAAATCATAATCGTATGCCATACAATAATAGCCTCTCGTCTAAAACATCAATTTTCTAAGATGACCTGGATCGCCCAATGACTTCCAATATATTTTACCCCAATCAGTACCCGGATCCAAATTTGTGGAACTTATTGCCCACCTGACCAGTCCTGACCATGAGAAATCAATTACCATCTAATTCATAATTGATAACTCTTGACGTATAATGGCGCTCATCATCTTTGGCTCAAATTTTGCTGATCGCAGTTGAATTAGTCGTATGATTGGGAAGTAATCATCTGGTTAGCAAGTTACAATATTATGAGAATTTCCCCCCCCAAAACTGTGTCTAAATTTCTGGTGGTGTTCCCACTAATTAGCGGCACCATAACTGCCATGTTTCCGGCGCAAGCGTTGACCCCACAACAGCGCCAGGAATTTCAGACCAATTATCTGCAAGGATGCCGAGCCGGAATGGCGGCTGAGAAGATTTCCCCCCAAAGAGGAGAAGCCTTTTGTAATTGTACCTTAGAGCGTTTAAGTAAACTGCCAGATGACAAATTCTTGGCGCTAAGTAATCTGACAACTCAACAGGAAATTATGGCAAATCGGGATTTTCAATCTGCTTTTATGCAATGTTCTCCCACCTTGGTCAGGGATTGAAGTCGGTTGTTAATTTTCAGGGCGACCAGAGTATGAGTTGCCCTATCTATTGCATCCCAGTGGATAATAGAGGTATTTTATTGATATTTTAGCTAGAATCTCCCTGTACGGGAATCCACTGGAGTTATAGAGATAGAAACTATGAGTTTAAGCGTTGCGCCCTATGGCTCCTGGCAATCGGCCATCACTACCGACTTAATTATTAAAGGGGCAGTCGGGTTGGCAAGTCCTGCCTGGGATGGAGATGATATATATTGGATTGAGGGACGACCCTCTGAAGGGGGACGCAATGTGATTGTGCGCCTAACCCCCAAAGGCGATCGCATTGATTGCACTCCTGCCGCTTTTAATACTCGTACCCGTGTACATGAGTATGGGGGGGGAGCTTATACCGTCAGTGAGGGGACGGTATATTTTTCTAATTTTGCTGATGGACGCATTTACCGTCAGGCGATCGCCTCAGTTGCTCAACCCACCGAAATTTTACCCGAACCTATCACCCCGGAAGGAAATTTCCGCT
This sequence comes from Arthrospira sp. PCC 9108, assembly GCA_016745315.1. Lineage (GTDB taxonomy): Bacteria > Cyanobacteriota > Cyanobacteriia > Cyanobacteriales > Microcoleaceae > Limnospira > Limnospira platensis. The sequence goes on along the minus strand of CP066886.1, from coordinate 4,475,794 downwards.
ATGCTGATTTGCTCATAGATACCCGCCGGGGACGCTTGATTTGTGTGCGCGAAGACCACAGCCAGTCAGGAGAACCCGTTAATACCCTCATTAGCCTTAACCTCAACAACCCTGAAGATATCCAAATATTAGCCACAGGGGCCGATTTTTACGCCTCCCCTAACCTCAGTAAAGATGGCTCCCGTCTCTGTTGGATTTGCTGGTATCATCCCAATATGCCTTGGGATGGCACAGAATTATGGGTGGCTGAAGTTACCGAAGATGGAACCTTAGACCAACAAAAACGGGTCGCGGGGGGAGTCGAAGAGTCAATTTTTCAGCCTCAATGGTCTCCTGATGGAACTCTTTATTTTGTAAGCGATCGCGCTAACTGGTGGAACCTCTACCGGGTTCGTGATCAGAAAATTGAGCCATTATTTCCCCTCCCGGCCGAATTTGGACTACCTCAATGGGTCTTTGGGATGTCTACATTCGGTTTCATCTCCCAACGGCGGCTTTGTTGTGCCTATACTCAAAATGGTATTTGGTCCTTAGCCACTTTAGACCCAGAAACTCAACAATTACGTTCCTTTGATGTTTCCTATACCTACATTTCCTCCGTCACAGTTCAAAACAATAGTATTTTGATGTTGGCATCTTCCGCTACTGAACCCACCGCCTTGGTGGAATTGGATCTTAATGCTGGGGAAATGAATGTTCTGCGATCTTCGACGGAAATCGACCTAGACCCTGGTTATTTATCAGTCCCAGAACCTATTGAGTTTCCTACCGAAAATGACCAAACCGCCTACGGCTTCTTTTATCCCCCCCAAAATAAAGACTATGTGGCTTCTGAGACCGAAAAACCGCCTCTGCTAGTGAAAAGCCACGGCGGACCCACGGCGGCCACTTCTAGCAGTCTCAATTTGAAAATTCAGTATTGGACCAGTCGCGGTTTTGCCGTATTGGATGTTAACTATGGTGGTAGCACTGGCTATGGTCGAGACTATCGCCAACGTCTTCAGGGTAACTGGGGAATTGTTGATGTGGCTGACTGTGTTAATGGTGCTAAGTTTCTGGCGGCGCAAGGGTTGGTTGATGGCGATCGCATGGCGATCGCGGGCGGTAGTGCAGGGGGTTATACTACTCTGTGCGCCTTGACTTTTCATGATGTGTTTAAAGCTGGCGCTAGTTACTATGGCGTTAGTGATTTGGAGGCTTTAGCTACCGATACCCATAAATTTGAGTCTCGCTATCTTGATGGCTTGATTGCACCTTACCCAGAAGGTCGCGATTTGTATATAGCCAGGTCGCCCATTCATCATAGCGATCGCCTCAACTGTCCAATCATCTTTTTCCAAGGACTTGAGGATAAAGTCGTTCCCCCTAACCAAGCTGAGAAAATGGTGCAAGTCCTCCAAGCTAAAGGCTTAACCGTCGAATATGTCACCTTTGCTGATGAACAACATGGCTTCCGTAAAGCTGAGAATATTCAGAAAGCCTTAGAAGATGAGTTTCAATTCTATATCCGTGTATTTGGGATTGGTAACTAATCGCTACTCCTCTAGGGGAATGGTGACGGGGGGACTAATTGATGATTCATTATTGATTAGTGATAGTTAGTCATTATCAACTATTCCCCCAACGATAAACTTGCATCTTGATAATCCCTAAATCTTCCTTAATTCTTAACAGGAATTAGGGGAGATTAAACCTTATTATATAGGCGAGAATATCCAATATTATTGACTAGCTGCAACTGTCTATCAGCACGGGTTTACCAATCATCTACATTGTCTGGTATACTCTCTAATTACCGGAATCAGGGTAAATAATGTTTGCTGTTCCTGTTGGATATTATCCACTAAAAACCGCTTTTGTAAGCATTGAACCGCTAACAATAACTCCGAACTGTTATGGTTTATATTCTCTAGCAAATCCGTCATAGACAAACCAGATTCTGATTCCGACAACCGACCCATTACCTGCTTTTCTAAATCCGATAATTGCTGCCAAAAATTATCTAATATATGCTTAATTTCTGGCAATACCAAGATTGATTTATTGGCTAAATATTGCTGGACGCTACCACCAAAAAAATCCTTTATTGTCCGGGATACAATTTTTAAAAATCCAGGATTACCACCATATATATTCATCAATTCTTGCCAATTATCAGCGTCTAATAAACTCGCAGAACTCAAAATATCCTGGGCGGATTCCAAAATCAAACCAGGTAATGTTAAGCATTTAACCCGATGGTTATTATTAGTTAATTCGATTACTTCTTGAGGCATAATTGAACTATTCATAATCAAACAACTATTATGGGATAGTTCGCCAATGGTTTTAAAGAGTAATCGATAACTTTCGTAACCGGGTTTATAGCCTCCCACCAGGTTATGAGGATTTAAAATCGCCTGCACATCGTCTAATATTAGCAAGCAGCGATGTTGTCGGAAACATTCCATGACTAATGATAATTGTTCTGCTAATTGGTGGGATGGGTTTTGAGCTTCTGCAACTGTGGAATAGTAACTGATGGTAAGGGGTCGGATATCTGGGTTTGGGGGAGGCAAAAATTGGGTTAAATAAGTTAGGATTGAAGATAGGGAAGGTAGGGTGCGTAAACTGCGCCAAATCACACAATCAAAATTATCTTGAATTTCTGGCAAAAGACGCAGGGCGAGTGCGGTTTTACCTATACCACTAATGCCCAAAATTGAGACTAAATTACTGCGATCTTCTAGTATCCAATTTTTGAGAGTAGCCACTTCTTCTTGGCGATCGCAAAAATAATCCCCATCAGGTATATCAGTGCGATCGATGCGCCTGAGGGACTCAGTGCTATATAGTTTGGGGGTAGTGTCACCCTGGGGAGGTGGGGAATTGGTTTGAGTGACAGCATCAATGGCCACAAATTCCTCACTATTGGACAAAGTCGGAAGTTGTAGCCTCTGACAAGTCGATCGCAGATTAGATTTATTGATGTCCTCTCCCGACGCTTGGGAAAGGGTTTTCCATAGCAGATAAGCCACCTTTTTGACATGGGGTTCGCTACAGTTGTAGCCAGCAGCAATTTCCGAGTATTTTTGATTTTGGTAAGTCCCCAGCAAAATAGCCGCTTCCAGGTCATCTAGGTGTTTTCCAGTTTGGATCAACACTAGACCGTCAGCCCATTCGATAATTTGTTGAACTTCCATAATACTAATAAGTGTTATTACTTATTCAAATTGTCTCATCTTCACCAGTAGCGATCCGTGATCGGGGGATAAGGGACTCTTGACTAATAACACCGCATCACAGATAAAAAGAGCCCATATATCTGTGATCTCATAACTCCCAACCTGTGACTGAAAACAACTATCTGAGTTGAGGAGGAGACCAGGGACAGGTAACAGACGGCATAGAATCCTTGAGGCTGTCCTATATATATGTTATATATTTGGAAAATGTCTAGTAGTGGTCCCTTACCTATGAGAATTTTATACCACTTTTGACAACTTTTGACAACTTTTGACAACTGAATACTACTTTAAACTACGTTATCCCACTTGCTATTACTCCATGCTACTTAATCGAACTTTATTTAACTTTATCCGACTTGGGAAACTTTTGCCTACCATTTCGCGGCCCGCAAGCCGAGATTTTCCGAAAAAAGTAGATACACAATCCTACTTTTTGCTGCTGACAGAGAGAATTTAGTTTGTTATAAATGAAGGTGGGCAGAGTTAAAGGTTAGCTACCAATAACTAATCAGTCCAGATTACATACTGAAATCCTTTTGTAATCAGAGTTCGTCTATATGTAGGTATGTGTTAAAACCAATGTGTAACAGCTAACCATACCTACCTTTTTGAACTAAATGGCATCTATTTTCACATCGCCTGAATAGGCTATAATTGCTGGCAATGATTAAATATCATCGTCGGGGCTGAGTATGGCAATTACCATATTTGATAGCATATTCTTGGCAAAATGTAGCCTAGCAAATCGTATAAACTATGGATAGTTTAAACCATGATAATTAGCCAAGAAACTCACCTGAATGATTTAATCCAACAAGTCAAAGATGCTCAAGCCCAATACGCCACTTACAGCCAAAAACAGGTAGACAAAATTTTCCAAGTCGCTGCTTTAGCCGCCAACGCATCCCGGATTAATCTGGCTCAAATGGCCGTAGAAGAAACGGGAATGGGAGTAGTAGAAGACAAGGTAATCAAAAATCACTTTGCTTCTGAATACATTTACAACAAATACAAAGGCGAAAAAACCTGTGATGTTATCGAATCTGACCCCCATTATGGCTGGCAAAAAATCGCTGAACCCCTAGGAATTGTGGCGGGAATTATCCCGACAACTAATCCGACATCTACGGCTATTTTTAAAGCCTTATTAGCCCTCAAAACCCGCAATGGTATTATCTTTTCTCCTCACCCCAGAGCCACAGAATGCACGATTAAAGCTGCCAAAATTATCCTAGATGCTGCGGTAGCTGCTGGCGCACCAAAGGGAATTATTGGATGGATAGATAACCCAACTCTCCAATGGTCTCAAGAGTTGATGCAGCATCCTGATATCAGCCTAATTTTAGCAACAGGCGGACCGGGAATGGTGCAGGCTGCTTATTCATCTGGACATCCTAGCATGGGGGTGGGTTCTGGGAATACTCCGGCGATTATTGATGCAACTGCAGACCTAAAAATGGCTGTTTCTTCTATCTTAATTAGCAAAACTTTTGACAATGGTATGATTTGCGCTTCTGAACAAGCAGTAATTGTTCAAGATGAGGTGTATACCAGTGTTAAGCAGGAGTTGATAGCTAGGGGCGGTTATTTTCTGAAACAGCAGGAAAAAGAAGCCATCCGACAACTGATTCTCAAAGATGGGCGATTAAATCCAGAAATTGTGGGTCAGTCGGTGCAAAAATTGGCAGAAATGGCAGGTATTCAAGTACAAGAAAATACTAAAGTTCTGATAGGGGAGGTGACGGAAGTTGGGGTTAATGAACCTCTATCTTATGAAAAGCTATCGCCAATTTTGGCAATGTATCGGGCTAGTAGTTTCCCCGCAGCAGTTGAGACCGCCCAAAAGTTAATTATTTTTGGTGGTAAAGGACATACATCTGTTTTGTATACTCATCCTGGGAATAGCGAACATATCAAATATTTTGAAAGTCGCTTGCAAACTGGGCGGGTCTTAATTAATACTCCTTCTTCTCAGGGGGCTATTGGCGACGTTTACAATTTCCGACTGTCTCCTTCTCTGACTTTAGGATGCGGTAGTTGGGGGGGTAATTCGATTAGCGAAAATGTGGAACCTCACCATTTATTAAACATTAAAAATGTCGCGCAACGTCGGGAAAATATGTTGTGGTTCCGAGTGCCGCCCAAGATTTACTTTAAGGGGGGATGTTTACCAGTAGCCCTGGGAGAGTTACAGGGTAAAAAACGGGCTTTTATTGTGACGGATAAACCTCTGTTTGATATGGGATTAGTTACGCAAGTTACGGAGGTGTTAGACCGGATAGGAGTACCCCATTATGTGTTCTATGATGTGGAACCAGACCCGAAACTTTCTAATATTAATAAAGGGGTGGAACTTATGAATAGTTATCAGCCCGATATTATCATCGCTTTTGGTGGCGGTTCCCCCATGGATGCGGCTAAAATTATGTGGCTGATGTACGAACATCCGGAAATTGAGTTTGACGGTTTGGCGACGCGATTTATGGATATTCGGAAGCGGGTTTATGCTTTACCAGAACTAGGAAATAAAGCTATTATGGTGGCAATTCCTACTACTTCTGGGACGGGTTCTGAGGTGACACCTTTTGCTGTGGTTACGGACGATCGCACGGGGATTAAATATCCTCTGGCTGATTATGCGCTGACCCCAAATATGGCGATCGTTGATCCGGAATTAACCTTAAATATGCCGAAGAAACTAACGGCTTATGGTGGTATTGATGCGGTGACTCACGCCTTAGAAGCCTATGTCTCAATTTGTGGGTCACAGTTTACTAATGGACTGGCATTAGAGGCATTAGGGTTACTGTTTAAATACTTGCCTTCTGCTTATCAAAATGGCGCAAAAGACCCGAAGGCGCGTGAACAGGTGCATTATGCTGCCACTATTGCTGGCATGGCTTTTGCGAATGCTTTTTTAGGTATTTGTCATTCCCTAGCACACAAATTAGGTTCGACTTTCCATTTACCTCACGGCTTGGCAAATGCTTTAATGATTTCCCATGTGATTCGGTATAATTCTACGGATGCTCCTTTTAAACAGGCGATTTTTCCGCAGTATGAATACCCCCAAGCTAAACAGCGTTATGCAGAAATATCTGACTACCTAAAATTAGGCGGAAATACCCTTGATGAGAAGGTAGAAAAATTGATAGAAGCTGTGGAATACCTCAAGCAACAAATTGAGATTCCACCGACGATTAAACAATCACTAGACATCGAAGAAAAGGAATTTATGAGTAACTTACCTAATTTGGCTAACCAGGCTTTTGATGACCAATGTACTGCTGCTAACCCCCGTTATCCGTTAATTGGTGATTTGCAGAATTTGTACGCTACTGCTTATCATGAACCGGCTGTTAAAAAAGCACCAATTCACCCAGAATGTCAGCCAGAAGAAAGCCGGAAAACTCAACAAACAGAATATCTAAACATGATTGAAAAGTATTGTCAAGGTGGTGACTCGGCTATGGCTGTTGGCGACCTGGATAAGGATACGTTAATCGGGTTAAATGATGCTTGGTGGAAAACTGGGGTTATGTAATCCGATTTAATGGCAGATATTTCCATCAAACTTACTTAACTTTGGGTTTTTGGCGATCGCTATTGCGATCGCCATTTGGTTGACCTGTTTTGAGTAATCATCACTTGACCAAATTCTCCCCAACTATCTGGCTATTGCTGAAAATGCCACCCGCCCAAAAGTTAAAAAAATGTTAATTTTGACTGGGGTTATTAAAGGGGATTGTACAATACAAGGCAATGCTAATAATCAGGAAAATATTAATATGACTACAGCCACTAAAGTTAAGGCTTATGCGGCTTTAAATCCTGGTGAAAAATTGCAACCTTGGGAATATGAACCAGAACCTCTACAGGTTGATGAAGTAGAAATTAGAGTCACTCACAATGGCTTGTGTCATACGGATCTTCACATGAGAGATAATGATTGGAATGTCAGTCAATATCCCCTGGTTCCCGGTCATGAAGTGGTTGGAGAAGTTACGGAAGTTGGGGAAAAAGTGACTTTTCTGCATAAAGGCGATCGCGTAGGAGTTGGCTGGATTAGAAATTCCTGTAGGTCTTGTGACCATTGCTTACAAGGAGAAGAAAATATCTGTCGTGAGGGCTACACAGGTCTGATTGTCGGTCATTATGGGGGGTTTGCTGACCGCCTACGGGTTCCCGCAGATTTTACCTATAAAATACCCGATGCTTTAGACTCCGCCAGCGCCGCCCCCCTATTATGTGCCGGAATTACTGTTTATACGCCCTTGCGGACCTATATAAAACATCCTGGGATGAAAGTTGGGGTGATGGGAATTGGCGGACTCGGACACCTAGCGATTAAGTTTGCTAGGGCTATGGGGGCTGAAGTTACGGCGTTTTCTACTTCCCTAAATAAACAAGAACAAGCTACAGAATTTGGCGCTCATCACTTCCAACAATGGGGGACGGCTGAACAAATGAAGGCGATCGCCGGAAGTTTTGATCTAGTGCTTTCTACTATCTCTTCAGAAACTGATTGGGATGCGGCTTTTAGCTTGTTAGCTAATAACGGGGTTTTGTGTTTTGTGGGTATCCCAGTTTCGACTTTAAATATACCCCTAATTCCTTTGATTTTTGGTCAAAAAGCTGTGGTGGGTAGCGTTGTCGGCGGTCGGCGGTTTATGGCGGAAATGCTGGAGTTTGCGGCGGTGAATCAGATTAAACCGATGATTGAAACTATGCCATTAAGTCAAATCAATGAAGCCATGGATAAGGTAGCCGCTAATCAAGCCCGCTATCGGATTGTTTTACTACCTGATTAGTCAATAGTTGAAATCACGGCTATATTTACCAGGTTATAGCGCCAAGAGATTTGATCATAATTTTGGCGCTAATTTCTACGGAAGATGGGTTGGTGAACTTTCGGCGGATAATCGACCCATCGCATCAATTATTCCCAGGGAAAAAGCATAACCTGGGGGACAGGGTAATTCATCTGTGGAAAGAGGTAGTGATTCCCCTACCGTTGATAATAATGGGGGCTCTGTGGTAGTTTGGATGCTTTCACAATAGTTAACTCTGGTGATATAATCAGAGGGGGTTTTCCGAAAACTAGGCAGGCTAAAAGTTCCCCAGTCTGTGGGGTCTTTGGGTTGCCAATTTTGTTGGCGTTTGGTATCGGCATCTGACATTTTACCCCCCCATAAAACCGCCACATAACCATAACTATCACTTTGGCGAGGAATGGCGGCTATTTGGACTCCATGATTATTAATAACTTGCACATCAAAATAATGGGTGGGTAGAGCAATTAATTGTGATAGTTCTTGAGGAAATTTACCAGTGTCTAAATAGGCTTCATTTTGAATATTCATATAAGTAGATAGGGATTTAATTACCTCTAAATTGCTGGGGCGAATAATCGGCTCATCTCGTGAGGTAGGGGTATCTCGTGAGGTGGGGGTTTCTTCAATCTTTGCTGATTGTTGGGTGGTTTTCAACACAGAGAAAAAGGCAATAGAAGCGGCGATCGCACTCCCAAACCACAAATAATTGCGATATATATTTTTCGCTTTCCGGGGCTGATTTAGGTCTGTTAAGGCGGCTGAAGCTGATGTATAACGGTTACTTAGACGTGGCGAAATTAGACCATATAAAACTTCCGCTAATTGAGGACTAACAGGATTTTTGCCAAGCCAGTCTCGCCATACCCAATTATTATCACCATCAACTAAATTAAACGGTGATGTATTCGTTAATAAATGAATACAGGTAACACCTAAACTATACAGGTCACTAGCAAAAACGGCTTTTCCTCGCAATTGTTCCGGGGCTACAAATTCAGCAGTTCCGATGCTAGTTCCCGTTTTAGCCAGGTTAGTTCCCGTGTGGAGTTTACTCGCCCCAAAGTCTACTAAAAAGAGACGTTTATCGCTTTGTCTACGGATAATATTAGCGGGTTTAACATCCCGATGAATTAGGTTTCTGGCGTGTAGATATTGTAAAATTGGTAAAATTTGATTGAGGATATCTCGGATTTGGCTTTCCCCAAATATCCCCGTTTCTGCGAGTTCTTGTGCTAAGGTTTCTCCGGGGATAAATTCCTGGATAATATACTGTTGTTCATCTATGGCAAAATATGCCAAAAATTTGGGGATTTGGGGATGATTAACTACCTGCAAACTTTGAGCTTCTCGACGGAAGAGGCGAGAGGAGACCTGAGCATCATTAGTCAGAAGGGGGGAAAATTGTTTAATCGCACAGGGGGGGTGATTAGTTTCGCTTTCATCTATTATCCCTAAATAGGTAGTTCCAAACCCCCCAGACCCAATTTCTCTCAATGCTCGATAGCGATCGCCTAACTTTAATGACTGACCGCAGCGTTCACAGGATACAATATCCTTGGGGTTTTCGTGGCGACAGACGGGATTAAAACAAAGACTCATGATTTTTTCCCCTGGGATATACTTATGGCTTAACTGTAACACAGAGGCTGAGACTATGAGATAATCAACTGTTGATGATTATAATGTCCGTCTGATGAATACAAGTGATAAAATCAAACCCGACTGGGCTGGTGGTGATTTCCTCTCCCAATTTGTCAATCTTCTTATCCAAACTAAGCCGATTTTCAGCGTCATGAAATATCAGGCTAGACGGGTGTTAATTAAAACCGCCGAAAAGAAAGGTATTCCCTGGCGAGAAACTTATCAGCAACTCGAAGGGTCTGACGTGAAAGCCTTACTCCCAGAAATCACTGATACCACAGTAGTTTACCCCGACTATTATCAAGTTCCCTTTCATGCTTATGATGACGGAAATCTTTGCTGGAAAGCTGCTTTTGAGGCGGAGTCTGCTACCTATTCCATGGCTTTGCGAGTATGGCCAAAAGAGGATTTATCATGGCTAACAGCCCAGGAAAGGTTGCGCCACAGTTTTCATCAGGTTTTAGAAAATTATAGCCCTAACCCAGTTCGTGATATTTTAGATATAGGTTGTTCGGTGGGAATCTCTACCCAAGCCTTACATAACTATTATCAACACAGACAAGAAACCTCAATCCGAACAGTAGGGTTAGATTTATCTCCCTATATGTTATCGGTGGCGAAAATGCGGGATACTGAAGGAAAAATTAGTGAGTGGAAACACGCTAACGCTGAGAATACGGGTTTTGCTGATGATTCTTTTGATGTGGTAACTTTACAATTTTTGATTCATGAATTACCACGAACAGCGACGCGGAACATATTTAAAGAAGCCTTACGAATTTTGCGATCGCATGGTGTTTTAGCCATAGTTGATAATAACCCCAAATCTGCCGTCATTCAAAATCTGCCGCCGGTGCTATTTACTTTAATGAAAAGTACAGAACCCTGGACGGATGATTACTATACCTTTGACGTAGAAACCACCTTATCAGAATCCGGCTTTGACTATCAAACCACTGTGGAAACTGACCCCCGTCATCGAACTATTATTGCCATCAAACCTTGAGTTAAAAAATAGGGCGCTATTGCGCCCAATGCAAATCTGCGGTTTTCTAGTTAGGATTTATTGCCAAAAATCTGTTGGCGGAAGGAGTTAACTTCCTGTACTAATTCCTGGCGGGTGGATGCTTTCAGCAGGTAACGGTAAACAAACCAAGCCGCATATCCCATGCCAATTAACTCAAAAGTGGGAGCCACAAAGGGAATATCATTGAGGGCATCAACTACCGCAAATAACACCTTAATTGTCACCAATGCCACCACAATTAACAGGATAGTAACAATAGGTTTTTGATACTCCCCGAAAAACTTGGAAACATAACCCGGTAATTCCGACAAAAAGACAACGACTTTCTCTTTGATTTCTTCAAATTGTTCTTTACTGGGTCCCTCGTCTGTGGTGGGTGTCATACTTCCTCCTGGTAGGGAAGTGGTGGTAGGGTTGGCACTTTTGGTAGGTTCTACCATGTTAAATCTCCTTCGACTTAATACACAATTATCGCTATTGACACTCCCAGCCCTAAAAGGACGGGGATTCTTGGGTCATCGGGGAGTCGGCACTTAACCCCTCGCCAAGCATCTTCACCGTGTGCCCCACGGCTGCAAGTCCACGCCTTGAAGTTGAGTTTTGGCACGAATATCACCCCTACCCTATCACAGAGACGGTCAGCTAGTTTCCAGAAGAAATTCCGCCTGGTATTGCGGATGTATTCCTACAATTGAATCACTTTTAGATCAGCTTTGCGCCGGGCTAGGCATTAAGCCCAATTATCCGGTAAACCGCATTTTTCCAGGGTGTCTCTATCCTGTAATAGTTCTTGAGTGGGTCGATCTACTTTAATTTTGCCCAATCCCAAAATTAGCGATCGCTCTGTTACTCGGCTTACCCATTGTAGATCGTGGGAAGCAATCAATAGGACTTCGATAGGTAAATTAACTAAAATTTCCGCTAAATTACGCCGCCACCAAGGGTCCAGTCCATTGGTCGGCTCATCTAAAATCAAAATGCTAGGATTTAGGGCTAGAATGGCCGCTAAGGTGGCTAAACGTTTCTGACCCCCTGATAGTTCATGGACAGACCGATGAGCCAATTTAGCTAAACCAAATTGGGCTAGTAATTGATGGGCGATTTCTGAGGCTTGGTCATTACTAACCCCATAATTACACGGGCCGAAGATGACATCCTCAAAAATGGTCGGCATAAATAGCTGGTCGTTAGGGTCTTGGAAACCAAAACCTATCTGGCGGCGTATCTGTCGCAGGGTTGACGGTTCTACCAGGGTTCCCTGAATCCAAATCTTGCCACTGTCGGGGGTTTTTAAGCCAATTAGGGTTTCCATGAGTGTACTTTTACCCGTCCCCGTTGGTCCCAAAAGCCCTAGACGTTCTCCTGGGTTCACACTAAAGGAAATTTCTCGCCAAATTGGTTTTTCCCCAGAATAACTAAACGTCAGGTTCTCAACTCTTATACTGCAATTAGATTCACTCATGCGATCGCTTCATCAAAACGCCGTCTATCTTCCAATTGGTCAATAGTCATCAATTATCAATTATCAATTATCAATTATCAACTATCAATTATAGTCGGTTATCAATTATAGTCGGTTATCAATTATAGTCGGTTATCAATTATAGTCGGTTATCAATTATAGTCGGTTATCAATTATAGTCGGTGGGGCGGGTTTATTAAGATGGTCGTCAGACATTCATAATTCACAGCCGAACCCGCCCCTACCTAATTATCAATTATAGTCGGTTATCAATTATAGTCGGTGGGGCGGGTTTATTAAGATGGTCGTCAGACATTCATAATTCACAGCCGAACCCGCCCCTACCTAATTATTAATTATAGTCGGTTATCAATTATAGTCGGTTATCAATTATAGTCGGTTATCAATTATAGTCGGTTATCAATTATAGTCGGTGGGGCGGGTTTATTAAGATGGTCGTCAGACATTCATAATTCACAGCCGAACCCGCCCCTACCTAATTATCAATTATAGTCGGTTATCAATTATAGTCGGTTATCAATTATAGTCGGTTATCAATTATAGTCGGTGGGGCGGGTTTATTAAGATGGTCGTCAGACATTCATAATTCACAGCCGAACCCGCCCCTACCTAATTATTAATTATGATTGAAGCCCCTCCTGCATAATTTGCAACCATTGAATCAGACAATCAAGCTGCTTACTAGGATGTAAGGCCCCCAAACCACGAATTTTTACCTGTTTGCGACCGTAGATAAAGCGAGGTTGTAAATGTTCAGGTAAATTCTGCTTTAATAAATTCCATGCGGGTTCTTCCATCGGTGTTTCTAAAATAATATTCTGCTTAGAATCATCGGGTTTAATGCGAGCAAAACCCAACTTTTTAGCAATTTGTTTTAACTCCATTACCCGGAGTAACTGTTGGGCTGGTGCGGGAATTGTACCATAGCGATCGCTCCAATCTTCCTCAATTCTACTTAATTCTTCCGAATCCTGACAAGATGCCACCGCCCGATAAGCACTCATTTTCTGGTCTAAATCTGTGATATAATCCGACGGGATGAATGCCGTCAAAATCAGATCCACCTGAGTATCATCAACCTGGGGAATTTCCTGTCCGCGCACCTCTTGGATAGCTTCCTGTAGCATTTCGGTATATAAATCAAAACCGATCGCATTCATTTGACCCGACTGTTGCGCCCCCAAAATATCCCCAGCGCCGCGAATTTCCAAATCTCGCATCGCCAATTGATAGCCAGACCCCAACTGGGTGAACTCCTTAATCGCCCTCAGTCGCTTAACCGCATCTTCTGTTAAAGCCGCCTGTCCGTCACCTTTAATCGGATAAAATAGCCAAGCGTGGGCTTGAGCTCCCGCCCTCCCCACACGACCGCGCAACTGATACAATTGTCCTAGCCCGAATTTATGGGCATCCTCGACCAGAATAGTATTAACACGGGGGATATCTAAGCCCGACTCAATAATCGTCGTACAGACGAGAATATCAGCCTCTCCGGCGCTAAAAGTGAGCATGATCGACTCCAACTCCCCAGCTTCCATTTGACCATGAGCGATCGCCAATCTAGCACTGGGGACCATTTCTCGAATCGCCGCCGACTTCTCCTCAATACCCTCAATGCGGGGAACCACATAAAACACCTGTCCTCCCCGGTCTAATTCCTGACAAATCGCCGCCCTAATAGTTTCCTGGTTTAAGGGTCCTAAATGGGTTTTAATTGGGCGACGAGAGGGAGGTGGAGTCGTAATTAAACTCATTTCTCGAATACCTGACAACGCCATATACAGCGTCCTCGGAATCGGAGTAGCCGTCAGAGTCAAAACATCCACATGAGTTTTTAGGGCTTTAATTTTCTCCTTTTGATTCACCCCAAAACGCTGTTCTTCATCCACTACCAACAGACCCAAATCCCGAAATTTAATATGTTTCGATAACACCGAATGCGTACCCACAATAATATCAATTTCTCCGGTTATCAACTTCTGTTGAATTAACTTTTTTTCACTAGCGCTACGGAAGCGATTAAGTAATCCAATTTCAATAGGATAAGGCGCAAAACGTTCCTTTAGGGTATGATAATGTTGTTGGGTGAGAATCGTTGTCGGTGCGAGAAATGCCACCTGTTTACCCCCCGTCACTGCTTTAAAAATCGCCCTAATTGCCACTTCCGTTTTACCAAAACCGACATCTCCACAAACCAGGCGATCCATAGGGCGATCGCTTTCCATATCCCGTTTCACATCTTGGCTACATTTCAGTTGGTCGGGAGTCGGTTTATAGGGGAAAGAATCTTCCATTTCCTGCTGCCAAGGTGTATCATGGGGATAGCTAAACCCCGTTTTTTGGGAACGTTCGGCGTAAAGTTTCAGCAAATCAACCGCCAATTTTTTAACAGACTTACGGACTTTTTCCCGATTTTTTTCCCAGGCTTTACCCGTCAACTTATTGAGTTGGGGAACCTTCGACTCTGACCGCCTTAGACGGGATAAAGTCCCCACCTGATCCGCCGCCACTCTTAGGGTTCCATCCGCATATTGTAACACTAAATAATCCCGGATTTCTTGACTAATGGTCAGGCTTTCCAACTTCACAAATTTACCGATTCCATGTTGGCGGTGAACCACATAATCTCCCGGTTGCAGTCGATTCGGGTCTACCTGTTTCGAGGCGGCGCGGCGGCGTTTGCGGATATAACCAGAAGTAGCTAAAGCGTGTTGACCATAAAACTCTCTGTCCGTGACAATTACTAAACGGAAGGTGGGGAGAATAAACCCTTCTAATTCGGCTAGTCCCGTATATTTTAAAGCAATGGGGGTATTACGGATTAATGAGTCTATGGCTGGATAGTCGCGGGGGTTGGGTATAAATTTAGATGGGCAATCATGTTCCGATAACAAAGCCACTGACCGGCTAGGTTGGGCGGAAATTAGAAATACGTTAAATTGGCGATCGCGTTGTTCGCGAATCATTTCGGCAATTTTTCCGAATTGGTGGGGAGTCACTGGGACGGGACGACTCGCTAAGTTTATCGATGCTGTGGAAGGGGAAATCAGAGACGATTTATAATCACTCAGTTCACTCAGATACAGCCTATCAAAACGATGTTCAACCGCCGCTAGGGACTCCTGGAAGCATTGATGAATTGCCGGAATTTCTAGGGATATCCCTTCTGCTGTTACTAGCTTACCTTGTTCATTTTGCCACTGTTCATCAATATGTTCAAACCAGCGATCGCCATGACCTGCACATTGGTCAGGTTCATCAATTACCGCTAAAGTTAATTCCGGTAGGTAATCAATTAAAGAAGCCGGTTTTTGATAGGCTAATCCTAATAGGTGAGATAGTCCGGTTTTGCTGTCGGATATATCCTCAGATTTGAGAGTTTCCAGGGTCTCCGTAGATAGGGACAAATTCCCTTCGATAATCGGACTAAAATGGGTCGGCGTGAGAATTAGCTGATCAACCCGATCAAGCGATCGCTGTGTCACCGGGTCAAGTTCCCGCATCCTTTCTAATTCATCCCCAAACCATTCCAGACGCACCGGAAGTTCTGAAGCCACCGGAAACACATCTACAATATCCCCCCGGCGACTCCACTGCCCCTCTGTTTCCACCACTGTCACCCGTTGATATCCCAACTGGGCTAGTTTTTGGTCTATAGTTTTTCCGGCGCAGGTCATCCCCAACTTCAGGGGGAGACAATAACTCTGGAAGTCACTCACCGGGGGTAGATAGGGTTGTAAAGACCTCTCTGTGGCTACCACCGCCACCCGGTCGGCTTTCCCTCCGTTTCTTGTCACTAAGTCCGCTAATACCTGCATCTGTCCCCAGACCATCTCTTCGCTATAGCTGGGTTCATAGGGGGATGCTTCCGAGGTGGGGTAAAAGTGTACTGTCTGCCACCCCATCACTTCTAGCTGGGCTGACCACCTACCAGCCTCTTCCAAGGTAGCTGTCACCACCAATAGATTTAACCCCGCTTCCTGGGCTAAAGCTGAAGCCACCAGTCCCTTGGGGACACGGGGAAGACCGTTAAGGTGAAGGGCTTGCTGTTGGTTCAGTTTGGTGATCAGTTCAGCCATTAGAGGCGATCGCCCCAAGGCCCGAACTACAGCAGAAAAGGTCATAAGTTAGTCGGCTGACAACGAAATATTTTTATATTCTATAACCTTTGGGCTATTTTAACGGCAACTTCTCTGATTTCCCCTGGCTTACCCTGATTGCCTATTTATCAACTCCACACCATCCGCCCATTGTCCCTTCTGCCTTTTGATTACACTATTATCAAGTATTTATACCCCTAAACCACGCCCCTCCCTATTCCCTGTTATCAATGAGAGATAGGTATGGACAATATCCGTCGGCACTGCTATCCTAATCAATCATCCGAGGAAGTAAATCGATAATACTTCATGAAAAAATTATTACCATCTGTAAAATTACCCCCCTGGCGGCAAATTTTACTCCTACTCTGTTGCTGGACAATTCTACCCTTCTTCTTAGTAGAAGTAATCATGATTGTCTGGGAACCCTACTTATTTCGCGGACTCTATCAATACGATCCTGATATGGGGTTTAAAATTCGAGGTCATGCTAATGGTAATAATCAATTTGGCTTCAATGACCGAGATTATCCCCTCCAACCAGATCCCGATATTTTTAGGATGCTCATTATCAGCGACTCTTTTAATTGGGCTGGCGGTCAACAAGGCAACTATACCGCCTTATTAGAAAACCAATTTCGGGAACATTACGGACAGCATCAAGTCGATGTCATTAATGCAGGATATCCAGGAACCCATACCGCCGAACAACTAGCATTATTGAAAAAATATGGATTGCAGTATAATCCCCATTTAGTCGTCTTAGGTTTTTTTGTCGGGAATGATTTTGTTGATGCTGACCCCTATCGAAAACGAATTATTGTCAATGACCTTTACATTGATATTGACCCCCGTCAAGAGCTAATCATATTTGGTTATCCGATTATTCCCAAATCACGACTTTTACTGTTTATTCAACAAAAATATAAAATCTTTCGAGAAGCCAGGAAGTTTCAACAGTCCTATCAACTCCCCCAGAATCAGTTAGTCGCGACTACTGAGGCGATCGCATTAGATGAACCCGAAAAATCCCCAGGTATTCTGTCCCTTGAGAAATTTCTGGATGTAGAACGTGGTCGGATGAGTTTCTGCAATATCGAGAAGCTACAAAATGGCGATCGTGATGCTAACATTAACTATATCTTGGATAGCATCTCAGAAATGAATGCCATTTTAAAAGCCCGGAACATTAAGTTTATCGTGGCTATCTACCCCGATGAGTACCAGGTTAACGATGACTTGTTACATCAACTCCAGTCCACCTTTTACCTAAATTTAGATGATTATGACATTACCTGTCAGCAAAATATCCTCATCGAATATTTGGAGTCAAACAACATTCCCTATATTGACCTCACTCCTAGATTTAGAGTAGAACAACAAAACCGCCATCTCTATCTCTTCCAAGAACCCCATTGGAACTCCCACGGAAACCAACTAGCTAAAGATATCTTGTTTGAACATTTAGTTAAAATTACCGACTCCGTATTCACCACCCCGGACAAATGAACCAAAACAAGTTAAAAATTTCCCGGAAATTACCCATAAAAGCCATTGTTAATAACCCAGCTTATAAATTTTTGAGCCAAGCCTTAATCATCGCCGGAATTACCTTTTTGCTAACCGAGGCTACCTTCAGAATTTACCACAGAATCAATCCCACATTTGTTTTTTATAACCGTTCATATAATCGTTGGCGAGGAAGACCCCACGCCCAAGATTTTGACTTTCAACTAAACTCCCATGGCTTTAAAGATGTGGAATTTACCCAAGAAAAACCAGAAGGGATTTATCGAATGTTGGGAATTGGTGATTCCTTCGCCTTTGGAATAGTTCCCTATCACTATAATTATTTAACCTTGATTGAGAAACAGCTCAACAGCCAAGGTCAAAATATCGAAGTGATCAATATGGGAATTCCTGGCTTAGGACCAGCCGCCTATTTAGCCTTATTGATTAATGAAGGTTTAGTCCTTAATCCTGATAAAGTCCTCCTATCCTTTTATATTGGGAATGATTTTATCGATAATTACCTAACTTCCCTAGACAGAAAAAAGCAAACCTTCTATACCGTCGCCTTTTTACAATCTTTGATTAAACTCCAGACCCAGTTTGAAGGGACTGTCTATAACCCCAATAACCTCGAATATCAAGACGACCACCCCACCTTAACTGATGAGTCCTATCTTGACCAGGTTTCTAACCTAAGTCGTATGTTTAATATCAGGACAAACGATGGCATTTTCTTAGGGTTTTTTGAAGACGCTATGGCTGATATTCGCCGCATTAAGGAGATTTGTGATTCTCGAAATATTGACCTAACCATTGTGATTATCCCTACCGAGGTACAAGTCAATAAACAATTACAATCCCAAGTTATTGATATCCTCAAGCCTGATGACCCCCAAGGCTTGGATTTTGATTACCCTAATCGTCTCCTACGCGATCGCCTTTCTCAATACAATATCCAATATATCGACTTATTAGATGATTTTAGGCAGGTTTCCCAAACCACCCGACTCTACCGACCTAATGACAGCCATTGGAATATCGCTGGAAACGCATTGGCGGCGGAATTAATTACAAAACATCTACTTACTAACAACTTCAATCCTGACGGGGAGTAGCATAAATGTGGAATTTTGTCAACCCCCCTAATTTTGGCCCAAAAAATACTCGTGCATCGCGGCGAAATCTTCCAGAGTCTCTATGCCCGAAATTGGTCAGTGTCAGTACGGCTTTACTGGCTTTGGGTTCTTATAATCTCTCTCGTAGCTGATATAACCCACACCAATAGGAGCATAACCTATAGATTCCACTCTATCATTAACATCTATCCCTGTCAAGCACTGATTCTCTCGTGTGATTTTTGGCGAGAATGAGAACCATTATCAGACAAAAATTTTCCGATTTATTTAATGTTTGTATCAAAAACCAAGATTTAGATAACCATGAATTATCTTTTGGGGCCCTAAACAGGGAATTGTTGTTATTGACGATATTGTAGTGATATTCTATAATTTAGGGATTAAATAAAAGTGAATTATTACTAATAATCTACATGAGTTGTAATTACTGCTCTAAAAACTGTTCAAGTAAAACTTCTAGCTCACCGAGACCGTGGTGGAAGTGGTTTAAGCCGAAAAGCGATCGCCATACCCCGGCGTTGTTCAATAAGCCTACAGTCGCCCTAGTAGGTTCTCCCAATGTCGGAAAAAGCGTATTATTTAATGCCCTAACCAGCCATTATGTCACAGTTTCCAACTATCCGGGAACCACCGTAGATATTACCACAGGAGACATGATAATTGGAGACAAAGCGATCGCCATTATAGACACACCAGGGATGTATTCTCTCTTACCGATTACCGAAGAAGAAAAAGTCGGGCGAGACCTATTAATGACTAGGGGGATAGATTTAGTCATTCATGTAGTAAATGCCCAACATTTAGGGAGAATGCTAAACTTAACCCTACAATTACTAGAAGCAGGATTACCAGTTTTATTAGCAGTTAATCTCATTGACGAAGCCGACCATCTTGGTATTAAAATCAATGCCAAAGACTTACAGGAAAGGCTAGGTATTCCCGTAGTATTAATGGCGGCGGCGCATAATATTGGAGTTCAAGAATTAAAAACCAAGGTAGTAGATTATGTTGAGTCCAGTAGTTTATTATCAACCGATAGAAATAGCGATCGCCCAGATCCAATCTCTGTTATTGAAAGATAATAGTTTCCCCTCATATACCCTCTCCCATAGAAGTTTAGCCCTGCTAATTTTGCAGAGAGATCCTCAAGTTTGGGAGACCATAAAAACCAGCCCCTATCGGGAAGAATATGATCTCGCTATTAGGTCAGCCCAGGTCAGTCTTGATGTTCCTATTAGTCGTGCGATCGCCATTACCAGACAAGAAAAAGCCGGGAATATTGAGAAAGAAGTCTTAACCGAATCAGCCTCCGAAACCTCAGACCTAGCCGAAAAATTGCACCAGATTACAGTTAATCCGATTACCGGGTTTCCCCTACTTTTAATCATCCTATATTTCGGGGTTTATAAATTTGTCGGGGAATTTGGCGCTGGTATTCTCGTAGACCTAATTGAGGGCGGTTTTGAAACCTATATTAATCCCAAAGTAGATGCTTTTGTAGCCGCCGTCATTCCCCTAGAGATATTCCAGGATTTATTGGCTAATGACTATGGTATTATTACCCTGGGAGTTCGTTATGCGATCGCTATTGTATTACCCGTAGTCGGGACTTATTTTCTCATGTTTTCCCTATTAGAAGATAGTGGATATTTACCCCGTCTATCCCTAATGCTGGATCAGTTATTTAAGATTATCGGCTTATCAGGAAGGGCGGTAATTCCCATGGTATTAGGCTTAGGATGTGATACTATGGCAACTGTGGTCACTCGCACCCTAGAAACTCGTCGGGAAAGGATGATTACCATCTTTCTCCTCGCCCTAGCCGTTCCCTGTGCCGCCCAGTGGGGCGTGATTTTAGGGCTACTTTCTATGAAACCAACAGCCCTATTAATTTGGGGAGGATTTATCCTCTCCGTTTTTCTAATAGTCGGCGCATTTACTTCTCGGATTATTCCCGGAAATAGATCCGAATTTTATATGGAAGTTCCCCCTTTGAGAATACCCAAGTTACAGAATATTCTCCTCAAAACTTATCTGCGTATGAAGGGATATTTTTGGGAAATAGTACCCCTATTTATTTGGGTTTCCGTGTTTATTTGGATTGGTCATTTAACCGGAGTCTTTAGCTGGTTGGTTGGGTTATTAGAGCCCATCACTTTAGCCTTGGGACTCCCTAGAGAAGTCGCACCTATTTTCCTCTATGGTTTCTTTCGTCGTGATTATGGCGCGGCGGGACTTTTTGATTTAACTCAAACCGGTATATTAACAGGTAATCAATTAGTCGTTACCGCCATAGTTTTGACTCTATTTCTTCCCTGTGTAGCCCAGTTTCAGGTAATGGTTAAAGAGCAAGGTTTGAAAATTACTTTGATTATGGTAGCATTGATTATCCCTTTTGCTTTTACAATGGGATACGGGGCGAATTTTTTACTTGACCTGGTTGGGGTAAATTTTTAATGATTTCTCTCGTGAGTTTGGATCTGAGGGTAGATGCGATCGTTGTGGATATTAAAACCCAGCAGGACACTATCCTACATAAACTCTTTGCTATGGGAGTTATGCCGGGAGTTCCTCTATTATTAGAGCAACGTTTTCCCTCCTATGTTATCAAAATAGGACGTTCACGGGTCGCTTTAGACACCGAAACAGCTAAAACTATTTTTGTCCAGCTTAAAGCATCACCCTAAACCTCTATCACTTCATCTTTTCAACTGTCACAACTCGGAGACTCTCCCTCAAACGGAAAGTCACCAGTTGGGAGAGTTACTCTCATATAACCTACCCACATAACAGTTTTCCGGTTGACTTAAAAATGTGGCGGTTTTCAGAAGTCGGAAGTTGGGAGAGTCTCCCGAAAACGGAAAGTCACCAGTTGGGAGAGTTACTCTCATATCACCTACCCACATAACAGTTTCCTGGTTAAGTTGGAAATGCGGCGGTTTTCAGAAGTCGGAAGTTGGGAGAGTCTCCCGAAAAGGGAAAGTCACGAGTTGCGAGAGTTTTCCGAAAAGGGAAAGTCACCAGTTGGGAGAGTTACTCTCATATAACCTACCCACATAACAGTTTTCCGGTTGACTTAAAAATGTGGCGGTTTTCAGGAGTCGGAAGTTGGGAGAGTTTCCCGAAAACGGAAAGTCACCAGTTGGGAGAGTTACTCAAATATCACCTACCCACATAACAGTTTCCGGGTTGAGTTGGAAATGTGGCGGTTTTCAGGAGTCGGAAGTTGGGAGAGTCTCCCGAAAAGGGAAAGTCACGAGTTGCGAGAGTTACTCTCATATCACCTACCCACATAACAGTTTCCTGGTTAAGTTGGAAATGCGGCGGTTTTCAGAAGTCGGAAGTTGGGAGAGTCTCCCGAAAAGGGAAAGTCACCAGTTGGGAGAGTTACTCTCATATCACCTACCCACATAACAGTTTCCTGGTTGAGTTAGAAATGCGGCGGTTTTCAGAAGTCGGAAGTTGGGAGAGTCTCCCGAAAAGGGAAAGTCACGAGTTGCGAGAGTTTTCCGAAAAGGGAAAGTCACCAGTTGGGAGAGTTACTCTCATATAACCTACCCACATAACAGTTTTCCGGTTGACTTAAAAATGTGGCGGTTTTCAGGAGTCGGAAGTTGGGAGAGTTTCCCGAAAACGGAAAGTCACCAGTTGGGAGAGTTACTCTCATATCACCTACCCACATAACAGTTTCCTGGTTAAGTTGGAAATGCGGCGGTTTTCAGAAGTCGGAAGTTGGGAGAGTCTCCCGAAAACGGAAAGTCACCAGTTGGGAGAGTTACTCTCATATCACCTACCCACATAACAGTTTCCTGGTTAAGTTGGAAATGCGGCGGTTTTCAGAAGTCGGAAGTTGGGAGAGTCTCCCGAAAAGGGAAAGTCACGAGTTGCGAGAGTTTTCCGAAAAGGGAAAGTCACCAGTTGGGAGAGTTACTCTCATATAACCTACCCACATAACAGTTTTCCGGTTGACTTAAAAATGTGGCGGTTTTCAGGAGTCGGAAGTTGGGAGAGTCTCCCGAAAAGGGAAAGTCACGAGTTGCGAGAGTTTTCCGAAAAGGGAAAGTCACCAGTTGGGAGAGTTACTCTCATATAACCTACCCACATAACAGTTTTCCGGTTGACTTAAAAATGTGGCGGTTTTCAGGAGTCGGAAGTTGGGAGAGTTTCCCGAAAACGGAAAGTCACCAGTTGGGAGAGTTACTCAAATATCACCTACCCACATAACAGTTTCCGGGTTGAGTTGGAAATGTGGCGGTTTTCAGGAGTCGGAAGTTGGGAGAGTCTCCCGAAAAGGGAAAGTCACGAGTTGCGAGAGTTACTCTCATATCACCTACCCACATAACAGTTTCCTGGTTAAGTTGGAAATGCGGCGGTTTTCAGAAGTCGGAAGTTGGGAGAGTCTCCCGAAAAGGGAAAGTCACGAGTTGCGAGAGTTTTCCGAAAAGGGAAAGTCACCAGTTGGGAGAGTTACTCTCATATAACCTACCCACATAACAGTTTTCCGGTTGACTTAAAAATGTGGCGGTTTTCAGGAGTCGGAAGTTGGGAGAGTCTCCCGAAAAGGGAAAGTCACGAGTTGCGAGAGTTTTCCGAAAAGGGAAAGTCACCAGTTGGGAGAGTTACTCTCATATCACCTACCCACATAAGAGTTTCCGGGTTGACTTGAAAATGTGGCGGTTTTCAGAAGTCCGAAATTGGGAGAGTTACTCTCATATCACCTACCCACATAAGAGTTTCCGGGTTGACTTGAAAATGTGGCGGTTTTCAGAAGTCCGAAATTGGGAGAGTTACTCAAATATCACCTACCCACATAACAGTTTTCCGGTTGAGTTGGAAATGTGGAGGTTTTCAGAAGTCGGAAGTTGGGAGAGTTTCCCTCAAACGGAAAGTCACCAGTTGGGAGAGTTACTCTCATATAACCTACCCACATAACAGTTTTCCGGTTGACTTAAAAATGTGGCGGTTTTCAGAAGTCGGAAGTTGGGAGAGTTTCCCTCAAACGGAAAGTCACCAGTTGGGAGAGTTACTCAAATATCACCTACCCACATAACAGTTTCCTGGTTGACTTAAAAATGTGGCGGTTTTCAGAAGTCCGAAATTGGGAGAGTTACTCAAATATCGCCTACCCACATAACAGTTTTCCGGTTGAGTTGGAAATGTGGAGGTTTTCAGAAGTCGGAAGTTGCGAGAGTTTTCCGAAAAGGGAAAGTCACCAGTTGGGAGAGTTACTCTCATATAACCTACCCACATAACAGTTTTCCGGTTGACTTAAAAATGTGGCGGTTTTCAGAAGTCCGAAATTGGGAGAGTTACTCAAATATCACCTACCCACATAACAGTTTTCCGGTTGAGTTGGAAATGTGGAGGTTTTCAGAAGTCGGAAGTTGGGAGAGTTTCCCTCAAACGGAAAGTCACCAGTTGGGAGAGTTACTCTCATATAACCTACCCACATAACAGTTTTCCGGTTGACTTAAAAATGTGGCGGTTTTCAGAAGTCGGAAGTTGGGAGAGTTTCCCTCAAACGGAAAGTCACCAGTTGGGAGAGTTACTCAAATATCACCTACCCACATAACAGTTTCCTGGTTGAGTTAGAAATGCGGCGGTTTTCAGAAGTCGGAAGTTGGGAGAGTCTCCCGAAAAGGGAAAGTCACGAGTTGCGAGAGTTTTCCGAAAAGGGAAAGTCACCAGTTGGGAGAGTTACTCTCATATCACCTACCCACATAAGAGTTTCCGGGTTGACTTGAAAATGTGGCGGTTTTCAGAAGTCCGAAATTGGGAGAGTTACTCTCATATCACCTACCCACATAAGAGTTTCCGGGTTGACTTGAAAATGTGGCGGTTTTCAGAAGTCCGAAATTGGGAGAGTTACTCAAATATCACCTACCCACATAACAGTTTTCCGGTTGAGTTGGAAATGTGGAGGTTTTCAGAAGTCGGAAGTTGGGAGAGTTTCCCTCAAACGGAAAGTCACCAGTTGGGAGAGTTACTCAAATATCACCTACCCACATAACAGTTTCCTGGTTGAGTTAGAAATGCGGCGGTTTTCAGAAGTCGGAAGTTGGGAGAGTTTCCCGAAAAGGGAAAGTCACGAGTTGCGAGAGTTTTCCGAAAAGGGAAAGTCACCAGTTGGGAGAGTTACTCAAATATCACCTACCCACATAACAGTTTCCTGGTTGAGTTAGAAATGCGGCGGTTTTCAGAAGTCGGAAGTTGGGAGAGTCTCCCGAAAAGGGAAAGTCACGAGTTGGGAGAGTTTTCCGAAAAGGGAAAGTCACCAGTTGGGAGAGTTACTCTCATATAACCTACCCACATAACAGTTTTCCGGTTGACTTAAAAATGTGGCGGTTTTCAGGAGTCGGAAGTTGGGAGAGTCTCCCGAAAAGGGAAAGTCACGAGTTGCGAGAGTTTTCCGAAAAGGGAAAGTCACCAGTTGGGAGAGTTACTCTCATATCACCTACCCACATAAGAGTTTCCGGGTTGACTTGAAAATGTGGCGGTTTTCAGAAGTCCGAAATTGGGAGAGTTACTCTCATATCACCTACCCACATAAGAGTTTCCGGGTTGACTTGAAAATGTGGCGGTTTTCAGAAGTCCGAAATTGGGAGAGTTACTCTCATATCACCTACCCACATAAGAGTTTCCGGGTTGACTTGAAAATGTGGCGGTTTTCAGAAGTCCGAAATTGGGAGAGTTACTCAAATATCACCTACCCACATAACAGTTTTCCGGTTGAGTTGGAAATGTGGAGGTTTTCAGAAGTCGGAAGTTGGGAGAGTTTTCCGAAAAGGGAAAGTCACCAGTTGGGAGAGTTACTCTCATATCACCTACCCACATAAGAGTTTCCGGGTTGACTTGAAAATGTGGCGGTTTTCAGAAGTCCGAAATTGGGAGAGTTACTCTCATATCACCTACCCACATAAGAGTTTCCGGGTTGACTTGAAAATGTGGCGGTTTTCAGAAGTCCGAAATTGGGAGAGTTACTCAAATATCACCTACCCACATAACAGTTTTCCGGTTGAGTTGGAAATGTGGAGGTTTTCAGAAGTCGGAAGTTGGGAGAGTTTCCCTCAAACGGAAAGTCACCAGTTGGGAGAGTTACTCAAATATCACCTACCCACATAACAGTTTCCTGGTTGAGTTAGAAATGTGGCGGTTTTCAGAAGTCGGAAGTTGGGAGAGTTTCCCGAAAAGGGAAAGTCACGAGTTGCGAGAGTTTTCCGAAAAGGGAAAGTCACCAGTTGGGAGAGTTACTCTCATATAACCTACCCACATAACAGTTTTCCGGTTGACTTAAAAATGTGGCGGTTTTCAGAAGTCGGAAGTTGGGAGAGTTTCCCTCAAACGGAAAGTCACCAGTTGGGAGAGTTACTCAAATATCACCTACCCACATAACAGTTTCCTGGTTGAGTTAGAAATGCGGCGGTTTTCAGAAGTCGGAAGTTGGGAGAGTCTCCCGAAAAGGGAAAGTCACGAGTTGCGAGAGTTTTCCGAAAAGGGAAAGTCACCAGTTGGGAGAGTTACTCTCATATAACCTACCCACATAACAGTTTTCCGGTTGACTTAAAAATGTGGCGGTTTTCAGGAGTCGGAAGTTGGGAGAGTCTCCCGAAAAGGGAAAGTCACGAGTTGCGAGAGTTTTCCGAAAAGGGAAAGTCACCAGTTGGGAGAGTTACTCTCATATCACCTACCCACATAAGAGTTTCCGGGTTGACTTGAAAATGTGGCGGTTTTCAGAAGTCCGAAATTGGGAGAGTTACTCTCATATCACCTACCCACATAAGAGTTTCCGGGTTGACTTGAAAATGTGGCGGTTTTCAGAAGTCCGAAATTGGGAGAGTTACTCAAATATCACCTACCCACATAACAGTTTTCCGGTTGAGTTGGAAATGTGGAGGTTTTCAGAAGTCGGAAGTTGGGAGAGTTTCCCTCAAACGGAAAGTCACCAGTTGGGAGAGTTACTCAAATATCACCTACCCACATAACAGTTTCCTGGTTGAGTTAGAAATGCGGCGGTTTTCAGAAGTCGGAAGTTGGGAGAGTTTCCCGAAAAGGGAAAGTCACGAGTTGCGAGAGTTTTCCGAAAAGGGAAAGTCACCAGTTGGGAGAGTTACTCTCATATAACCTACCCACATAACAGTTTTCCGGTTGACTTAAAAATGTGGCGGTTTTCAGAAGTCGGAAGTTGGGAGAGTTTCCCGAAAACGGAAAGTCACCAGTTGGGAGAGTTACTCAAATATCACCTACCCACATAACAGTTTCCTGGTTGAGTTAGAAATGCGGCGGTTTTCAGAAGTCGGAAGTTGGGAGAGTCTCCCGAAAAGGGAAAGTCACGAGTTGGGAGAGTTTTCCGAAAAGGGAAAGTCACCAGTTGGGAGAGTTACTCTCATATAACCTACCCACATAACAGTTTTCCGGTTGACTTAAAAATGTGGCGGTTTTCAGGAGTCGGAAGTTGGGAGAGTCTCCCGAAAAGGGAAAGTCACGAGTTGCGAGAGTTTTCCGAAAAGGGAAAGTCACCAGTTGGGAGAGTTACTCTCATATCACCTACCCACATAAGAGTTTCCGGGTTGACTTGAAAATGTGGCGGTTTTCAGAAGTCCGAAATTGGGAGAGTTACTCTCATATCACCTACCCACATAAGAGTTTCCGGGTTGACTTGAAAATGTGGCGGTTTTCAGAAGTCCGAAATTGGGAGAGTTACTCAAATATCACCTACCCACATAACAGTTTTCCGGTTGAGTTGGAAATGTGGAGGTTTTCAGAAGTCGGAAGTTGGGAGAGTTTTCCGAAAAGGGAAAGTCACCAGTTGGGAGAGTTACTCTCATATAACCTACCCACATAACAGTTTTCCGGTTGACTTAAAAATGTGGCGGTTTTCAGGAGTCGGAAGTTGGGAGAGTTTCCCGAAAACGGAAAGTCACCAGTTGGGAGAGTTACTCTCATATCACCTACCCACATAACAGTTTCCTGGTTAAGTTGGAAATGCGGCGGTTTTCAGAAGTCGGAAGTTGGGAGAGTCTCCCGAAAACGGAAAGTCACCAGTTGGGAGAGTTACTCTCATATCACCTACCCACATAACAGTTTCCTGGTTAAGTTGGAAATGCGGCGGTTTTCAGAAGTCGGAAGTTGGGAGAGTCTCCCGAAAAGGGAAAGTCACGAGTTGCGAGAGTTTTCCGAAAAGGGAAAGTCACCAGTTGGGAGAGTTACTCTCATATCACCTACCCACATAAGAGTTTCCGGGTTGACTTGAAAATGCGGCGGTTTTCAGAAGTCCGAAATTGGGAGAGTTACTCAAATATCGCCTACCCACATAACAGTTTTCTGGTTGAGTTGGAAATGTGGAGGTTTTCAGAAGTCGGAAGTTGGGAGAGTCTCCCTCAAACGGAAAGTCACCAGTTGGGAGAGTTACTCTCATATAACCTACCCACATAACAGTTTTCCGGTTGACTTAAAAATGTGGCGGTTTTCAGAAGTCGGAAGTTGGGAGAGTTTCCCTCAAACGGAAAGTCACCAGTTGGGAGAGTTACTCAAATATCACCTACCCACATAACAGTTTCCTGGTTGAGTTAGAAATGCGGCGGTTTTCAGAAGTCGGAAGTTGGGAGAGTCTCCCGAAAAGGGAAAGTCACGAGTTGCGAGAGTTTTCCGAAAAGGGAAAGTCACCAGTTGGGAGAGTTACTCTCATATAACCTACCCACATAACAGTTTTCCGGTTGACTTAAAAATGTGGCGGTTTTCAGGAGTCGGAAGTTGGGAGAGTCTCCCGAAAAGGGAAAGTCACGAGTTGCGAGAGTTTTCCGAAAAGGGAAAGTCACCAGTTGGGAGAGTTACTCTCATATCACCTACCCACATAAGAGTTTCCGGGTTGACTTGAAAATGTGGCGGTTTTCAGAAGTCCGAAATTGGGAGAGTTACTCTCATATCACCTACCCACATAAGAGTTTCCGGGTTGACTTGAAAATGTGGCGGTTTTCAGAAGTCCGAAATTGGGAGAGTTACTCAAATATCACCTACCCACATAACAGTTTTCCGGTTGAGTTGGAAATGTGGAGGTTTTCAGAAGTCGGAAGTTGGGAGAGTTTCCCTCAAACGGAAAGTCACCAGTTGGGAGAGTTACTCAAATATCACCTACCCACATAACAGTTTCCTGGTTGAGTTAGAAATGCGGCGGTTTTCAGAAGTCGGAAGTTGGGAGAGTTTCCCGAAAAGGGAAAGTCACGAGTTGCGAGAGTTTTCCGAAAAGGGAAAGTCACCAGTTGGGAGAGTTACTCTCATATAACCTACCCACATAACAGTTTTCCGGTTGACTTAAAAATGTGGCGGTTTTCAGAAGTCGGAAGTTGGGAGAGTTTCCCGAAAACGGAAAGTCACCAGTTGGGAGAGTTACTCAAATATCACCTACCCACATAACAGTTTCCTGGTTGAGTTAGAAATGCGGCGGTTTTCAGAAGTCGGAAGTTGGGAGAGTCTCCCGAAAAGGGAAAGTCACGAGTTGGGAGAGTTTTCCGAAAAGGGAAAGTCACCAGTTGGGAGAGTTACTCTCATATAACCTACCCACATAACAGTTTTCCGGTTGACTTAAAAATGTGGCGGTTTTCAGGAGTCGGAAGTTGGGAGAGTCTCCCGAAAAGGGAAAGTCACGAGTTGCGAGAGTTTTCCGAAAAGGGAAAGTCACCAGTTGGGAGAGTTACTCTCATATCACCTACCCACATAAGAGTTTCCGGGTTGACTTGAAAATGTGGCGGTTTTCAGAAGTCCGAAATTGGGAGAGTTACTCTCATATCACCTACCCACATAAGAGTTTCCGGGTTGACTTGAAAATGTGGCGGTTTTCAGAAGTCCGAAATTGGGAGAGTTACTCAAATATCACCTACCCACATAACAGTTTTCCGGTTGAGTTGGAAATGTGGAGGTTTTCAGAAGTCGGAAGTTGGGAGAGTTTTCCGAAAAGGGAAAGTCACCAGTTGGGAGAGTTACTCTCATATCACCTACCCACATAAGAGTTTCCGGGTTGACTTGAAAATGTGGCGGTTTTCAGAAGTCCGAAATTGGGAGAGTTACTCTCATATCACCTACCCACATAAGAGTTTCCGGGTTGACTTGAAAATGTGGCGGTTTTCAGAAGTCCGAAATTGGGAGAGTTACTCAAATATCACCTACCCACATAACAGTTTTCCGGTTGAGTTGGAAATGTGGAGGTTTTCAGAAGTCGGAAGTTGGGAGAGTTTCCCTCAAACGGAAAGTCACCAGTTGGGAGAGTTACTCAAATATCACCTACCCACATAACAGTTTCCTGGTTGAGTTAGAAATGTGGCGGTTTTCAGAAGTCGGAAGTTGGGAGAGTTTCCCGAAAAGGGAAAGTCACGAGTTGCGAGAGTTTTCCGAAAAGGGAAAGTCACCAGTTGGGAGAGTTACTCTCATATCACCTACCCACATAAGAGTTTCCGGGTTGACTTGAAAATGTGGCGGTTTTCAGAAGTCCGAAATTGGGAGAGTTTCCCGAAAACGGAAAGTCACCAGTTGGGAGAGTTACTCAAATATCACCTACCCACATAACAGTTTCCTGGTTGAGTTAGAAATGCGGCGGTTTTCAGAAGTCGGAAGTTGGGAGAGTTTCCCGAAAAGGGAAAGTCACGAGTTGGGAGAGTTTTCCGAAAAGGGAAAGTCACCAGTTGGGAGAGTTACTCTCATATAACCTACCCACATAACAGTTTTCCGGTTGACTTAAAAATGTGGCGGTTTTCAGGAGTCGGAAGTTGGGAGAGTCTCCCGAAAAGGGAAAGTCACGAGTTGCGAGAGTTTTCCGAAAAGGGAAAGTCACCAGTTGGGAGAGTTACTCTCATATCACCTACCCACATAAGAGTTTCCGGGTTGACTTGAAAATGTGGCGGTTTTCAGAAGTCCGAAATTGGGAGAGTTACTCTCATATCACCTACCCACATAAGAGTTTCCGGGTTGACTTGAAAATGTGGCGGTTTTCAGAAGTCCGAAATTGGGAGAGTTACTCAAATATCACCTACCCACATAACAGTTTTCCGGTTGAGTTGGAAATGTGGAGGTTTTCAGAAGTCGGAAGTTGGGAGAGTTTCCCTCAAACGGAAAGTCACCAGTTGGGAGAGTTACTCAAATATCACCTACCCACATAACAGTTTCCTGGTTGAGTTAGAAATGCGGCGGTTTTCAGAAGTCGGAAGTTGGGAGAGTCTCCCGAAAACGGAAAGTCACGAGTTGCGAGAGTTACTCTCATATAACCTACCCACATAACAGTTTTCCGGTTGACTTAAAAATGTGGCGGTTTTCAGAAGTCCGAAATTGGGAGAGTTACTCAAATATCGCCTACCCACATAACAGTTTTCCGGTTGAGTTGGAAATGTGGAGGTTTTCAGAAGTCGGAAGTTGGGAGAGTCTCCCGAAAACGGAAAGTCACCAGTTGGGAGAGTTATTCTCATATCACCTACCCACATAACAGTTTCCGGGTTGAGTTGGAAATGTGGCGGTTTTCAGGAGTCGGAAGTTGGGAGAGTTTCCCGAAAACGGAAAGTCACCAGTTGGGAGAGTTACTCTCATATAACCTACCCACATAACAGTTTCCGGGTTGAGTTGGAAATGTGGCGGTTTTCAGAAGTCCGAAATTGGGAGAGTTACTCAAATATCGCCTACCCACATAACAGTTTTCCGGTTGAGTTGGAAATGTGGCGGTTTTCAGGAGTCGGAAGTTGGGAGAGTCTCCCGAAAACGGAAAGTCACGAGTTGCGAGAGTTACTCTCATATAACCTACCCACATAACAGTTTCCGGGTTGAGTTGGAAATGTGGCGGTTTTCAGGAGTCGGAAGTTGGGAGAGTCTCCCGAAAACGGAAAGTCACGAGTTGCGAGAGTTTCCCGAAAACGGAAAGTCACCAGTTGCGAGAGTTACTCTCATATAACCTACCCACATAACAGTTTCCGGGTTGACTTGAAAATGTGGAGGTTTTCAGGAGTCGGAAGTTGGGAGAGTCTCCCGAAAAGGGAAAGTCGATAATTGAGAGAGTCAACTATCGACTATTAATCATTAAGTGTTTGGGGGATTATAGATTACGATTGGGAATTAGGACGTACTAACCATTTAGAGATTTGATTCATAGCCCCGATTAGTAACGCACCAGCCATTAATAGACCGATCGCCGGAGTGAAAACAGGTTCCCAGAGTTGATACCACAGTTCTAATCCCAGGTTAACCCCCATAGATTTACCCAAAACAGCGATCGCCAACCACAGGAAACTCAATAACACCAGAAACACATCCGCTACCAAAAGGCGGTTCAACCAGAGAATAACTTGCTCTTTCATGTTCGGATTCTGCTAAAATATTTATCTCAATAGTCATTCTAGGCAATCTGTGTCAATATGGTTCGCTACACCCTCCCCCAAAGTCCAGAAATTCTCCTGTCTGTCCGGGGTAAAGACTCCCCTAAAGCCCGTGAACAGGCTATGGATAAACTTATGGAACTTATGGATAATGGAAAATTACCCACTGAGTTGGAAGATGGCTTTAGTCCAGAGCAGTTTGTGGAGGTTAAGGAAACCTCTATGGCAACTATTGGAGAAGAAGATGCTGTCACGGAAGCTGTCCAGACCCTTAGCAACCTCGCTTCACTCAAGTTGAAAATGATGGAGTCTCGCGAAGAAGCCCTAAAAGCCCGTGACCAAATTGATATCCTCTTTAGTGACCAAACTACCACCATGGAAGAAATTACTGACCTCAAAGAAGGGTTTAAGGCTTTGAAAAATTTTGCGGTCGCTAACCTCCGCTACCGGGAAGCGCGCAGCCATGCTGAAGCTGCTAGAATGGTTTTAGATGAAGCCCTAAAGTCTTCTGACAGCCACTCCCCTCCTCCAACCGATACCCCCAACGACAAGAAAAAAAACTGAGACTACATTGATTTACCGCGTCAGAGGTCAGATCTAAATTAATTGATAATTCAGAATTTGTGACTAACAATGAGTACCTCAAGTCATCAAAAAAGTGATATAATTGTTATAGGTGGTGGTATTGTTGGGTTATCTGTGGCGATCGCTCTCCAATGGCGAGGCGCAACTGTCACTGTCTGTAGCCGCAATACTCAAGAGGCGGCGGGATATGTGGCGGCGGGGATGTTAGCACCCCAGGCTGAAAGAATTCCCCCAAGTCCTCTGCTTGATTTAGCCCTCCGTAGTCGATCGCTTTATCAACCGTGGACTAGCAAAATTCAACACCTCACTGGCTTAGATACCGGCTATTGGCCTTGTGGTATTCTCGCCCCGGTTTATGAATATCCCCAACAAACAAAACTACCCCAAACTCCTGAGAGTCCGGCTATCTGGCTAGAAGCAGATCAGCTGATCACTCAGCAACCCGGTTTAAGTTCAGAAGTGGTTGGGGGATGGTGGTTTCCACAAGATGGCCAAGTTGACAACCGCCGCCTATTAATGCGATCGCTAATTCATGCCAGCCAACAATTAGGCATACAAATTAGGGATGGTGTAGAAGTCCAAGAAATCGCCACCACCACTAATCAAGTTAAGCAAATCAACACCAACCAAGGGGCGATCGTAGGTTCTCACTACATTCTCGCGGCCGGATCTTGGTCAGGTCAAATCCTGCCTATTCCAGTGTACCCCATAAAAGGTCAAATGTTATCACTGCGAGTCCCTGATTATATTTCGGAACTACCCCTGAAACAAGTTCTATTTGGGTCTGGTATTTATATTGTACCACGCCGTGATGGTTTAATCGTCCTGGGGGCTACGGCCGAAAATGTCGGTTTTCATAAGAGTCTCACCCCCAAAGGAATAAATACTCTGCTATCAGAGGCTACCCGACTTTATCCCGGACTCGCAGAGTTTCCCATTGAGGAATTTTGGTCCGGTTTTCGCCCTACTACCCCCGACGAATTACCTATCTTGGGTAGAAGTCCCTTTGAGAATTTAACTCTAGCTACAGGTCATCACCGTAATGGTATTCTACTAGCCCCTATTACCGCTGAATTAATTGCTGATTTGGTATGCTATGATAAATTAGACCCCCTGCTAGAATACTTCTCCTGGCATCGCTTTTCTAACTGATCATGTGGTGGCTTTCTAGGTCCGTGTCTCTGGTTAAAGCTGAAGGTAGATTTTTGGTCCGGTGGGTGGCTGTCACTGTGGCTGGGTTTCTGGTGAGTTTGCTATGGATAGAAGTGGGAGAACGTCCTGATGTTAATTGGTTGGTGGGAGTTGTTGGGGGGTTGAGTGTTGGCGGCGCGCAATGGTTTGTCCTCCGTCACCATATTGCTTACCCCTGGCGTTGGATTTGGGTTAGTGCGATCGCTTGGTGTTTAATGGGGTTAACTCCTATAGGTGCTATGGGCTGGATGGCACCGCGGACCCTTAACCTGTTTCTCCGCCTGTTTTATGGAGTCCTAGAAGGGGCGAAGGTGGGTGTGGCGCTGGGACTTTTTCAATGGTGGGTTTTGCGAGAGTCGGTATTTGGGGGCGGTCGCTGGGTGGTGGCTAGTGTTGTGTGTTGGGGGGTGGGATTACCTATAGGATGGGTATTAGGCGGCATTTTGCGCCAGTTGACCGGCTTTTTTTTGGGAGATGTTATTGGTTTGACTCTCACCTGGGCTATAGTTGCTGGTCTGACTGGAGTTGGTCTCATGCAACTGTTTTGGACTCAAGTCAGAATTAGGGAATAGGGTTGCCGATAGGGGCTGGGCTACCCAGCACAGCCATATATATGTCGGCACATTTTCCCATGATACTATTATAGGTCAAGTCTCATCAGATGTCAATAGTAAATTTGGGAATTCACCAGAGGGAGGGAGGGGTGGAAGGAGTTTTTGGGCATGAGTTAGATTAGTGACTAAGAGTCAAAAAGGCTGCACATTCAACGTGGGAGGTTTGGGGGAAAAAATCGACAGGTTGTACTTTGGTGAGTTGATAAATGCCGTTTTCGCAGAGTAGTTGTAAATCTCGTGCCAAAGTAACGGGACGACAACTGATATAAACAATGCGTTGAGGCTGTAGATTTAAGAGAGTTTGAATGACGGTGCGATCGCATCCTTGTCGGGGTGGATCTAGGACAACTATATCGGGCTTAAATGGTATTTTTGGCAAGAGTTGTTTAACGGAACCGACGCGAAATTGTACATGATTAATGTCATTTAAATCAGCATTAGAAATAGCTTGTTCTACCGCCCCTGCTTGCGACTCTAAACCAATCACCCTAATTTCTTTTGGGGGGAAATTCTGTCCTAATTGCTTGGCTAGGGGTAGAGTAAAGGTGCCGATACCACAGTAAGCATCTACTAGGATTTCGTGACCCTGCAAATTCAACTCTGAGGAAATAGCTGATAACAGAGATTCGGCAGCTTCGGTATTGACTTGAAAGAAAGTGTCGGCAGTCAAGCGAAACTTTAAATCAGCAAATATCTCATGTATATAAGGTTTGCCGATGAGACAATGGGTATTTTTGCCAAGGATAGTATTAGTGCGATCGCTGTTGAGATTAAGACAAACTCCTACCAATTGTGGATATTGCTGTAGCCAGAGTTCTGCCTGTTCTTTAAGTTGTGGTAAGTTATTATCTTTGACGACGAGAGTTAGCAAAATTTCTCCTGTGCGCCGCCCTATGCGAAAAGAAAGATGGCGGATAGTGCCAGTATGTTGTTGTTCATTATAAACCAGCCACCCACGATTTTGGATATCCTGTTTAATGTTAGCCAATAAAGGATTGAGGTGCTGATCTTGCACTGGACACTGATTCAAATTAATTAACCGATGGCTGGCTTTTTGATAATATCCAGCTTGTACCTGACCCGTAGAAGATAATCGTAGGGGATAGGTAACTTTATTGCGATAGGCTAAGGGTTGGGGGGAGGGCAAAACTGGGGCTACTGGTGGTTCAATAAATCCCCCGATTTTGGTTAAGGCATTAACGACTAAATGCCTTTTAGCTTCTAGTTGGAAGTGATAATCTATATGCTGCCACTGACAGCCCCCACATTTGTCGGCGACAATGCAATGGGGACGGATACGGGATGAAGAGCTTGTGAGCAGTTGCAGTATTTTGGCTTCTGCGTATTTAGACTTAACCCGTGTGAGTCTGACTAAAGCGCGATCGCCTGGGACAGTATCTGGGACAAACACAACCCGGTCTTGATATCGTCCGACTCCGTTTCCGCCTTCTGCTAAATCTGTAATTGAGACTTCTATCTGTTGACCTTGCTGCCAAGTTGCCATAGTGTTGAATCCGATAGTGTGAAATGATCAGGCTAAAACCTTTGGGGGCTTTTTGCTGTCTGTAGCCCTGAATCGCTAAACTACTTAATGTTAGTGGTCTGACAGGCTTATTGGGAAGGATTATTTTAAAGGGGGAGTATATGAGGCAGCAACACTCCCTCAGACTGGGACAATCTGTTGAGGATGCGATCGCGAGAATATATCAGTGGGTCAACCTGAATAATACTAGTAAGCATAAGCCGTACCGATAACCCCCAGTATTTAGACTAGGATCGCTATGAGGGGAAACTTTAATGTACCATTCTCAATAGGGGGGTAGGCTGTCAAGGCTATCTCGACCGGAAATTATTGTTTATCTGTTTGAAAAACGATGACTGTAGTAAGCCAAGTTATTCTCAAGGCCGATGATGAACTCCGTTACCCGACCACTGGGGAACTCAAGAATATTAGTGATTTCTTGAAAACTGGTGAGCAAAGGTTGCGGATTGTCGATACACTTACCGAAAACGAAAAAAAGATTGTTGACCGTGCTAGCGCACAACTGTGGAAGAAGCGCCCAGATTTTATTGCCCCCGGTGGTAATGCCGCTGGACAGCGGGAACGTTCCTTGTGTTTGCGGGACTATGGCTGGTATCTGCGTGTAATTACTTATGGCATTCTGTCTGGAGATAAAGATCCTATTGAAAGCATTGGCTTGATTGGGGTTAAGGAAATGTACAATTCTCTGGGTGTTCCTATGCCGGGAATGGTAGAGGCTATCCGTTGCCTCAAGGAAGCATCTCTGGCGCTTTTGGATGATGAAGATGCTAAGGAGGCAGCCCCTTACTTTGACTTTATTATCCAAGCTATGTCCTAACTAGGGATTGTTTGGGTTTTTAGCTATAGGCACAAACAACCCCATGTCTAAAGGCTATTGTTGAGCGATCGCATCCCCGGGTCGGCATGGGGTTGATTTTGTTAATTATTTGGCTATGATGGGTCTGCCATCAGATCTTTAAAACTGAAGGAGTCTGTTTTAATGAGTATTAATAGAAGAGAGAGCAATTGGGAACACATCGGTCATGCTAACTATGTGGTCGCTATGGCTGCCATGGATGGTGCCCTTTATGCAATTACTCAAGATTATAAGTTGTGGATTAGGGTGGCTGTCCCTGGGGATATTAACTGGCAGGTGATTGGTCAGGCTAATCAGGCTGTCGCTATGGCTGCCACTAATAATATGTTATTTGCTGCTACCCAAGATGGCTCCTTCTGGGTCCGCGAAGGGGTGGCTGAGGATATCAAATGGGATAAGATTGGTCAGGCTGAGAAGGTGATAGCCATGACCGCCAGTGACGGTAATCTCTATGCTGTTACTTCGGATAATAAGTTATTAACTCGGGAGGTCAATACTCAGGATATTCCTTGGGTCGAGATTGGTCATGCTAATAATGTGGTGGGATTAACTGCTACGGGTGGAAAACTTTATGCTGCTACTTCTGACAATAATCTCTGGATGCGCGATACTGTCCACGAAGATTTGATCTGGCAGCAAATTGGTCATGCTAATAATGTGGTGGCTATGGCTGCTAGTGAAGGGAAATTGTTTGCTGCTACTTCTGATAATCGTTTATGGATACGTCCGGCTGAGGCTTCTTAACGGGATAATTGATCACCCGACTGTAGGGTGCGTCAGACCCCCGACTATGGCGATGAGAACCGGATAATTATCAACTGACGCACCTTCCCCCTTCCCCTGTAATTCCCCGGTGGGGTAGGGCGGGTTTATGCCTCTGGTCGTGGGGAATTGAGAATTGACAGCAGAGGCGCGCCCCTACAATTAATAATTAATTCGGAAATAGGGTTGACAGGTGGCGGGGAGTAGTGGTAGTATATGGAAATATTATTTAATAATTTTACATTTACAAAAATAAAAAAATGTCAATAATTCGATTATTTAAAATGATACCACGAGTCAGCGACAAAAGCAAGCAACCCCGCCCAAAAAAATTTTTCGCAACATTTCTTAATTTTTGTTTACAAAACTTAACATAGTGTGAGTTTTGAACAAGCGATCGCGAATTATGGGGATTATGGAGTGGCGGGTTATCAAGAAACTGGGTCTAAAACCCCGTCCTTCTAGGACGGCTTGAATTGTAAATTTTTGTGGCAATATCGAATATTTTGTGCTGATGGCGTTAGCATAAGATAGGAGGTAGAGCCATGCTAGTTTTTGAGTTCAAAACCTACGGAAAATCAAGCCAGTTCATCGCAGTAGCTGAAGCCATTCGTACAGCGCAGTTTGTCCGCAATAGCTGTTGGCGCTATTGGGTGGATAATCCTAAAAAGAATAAGTACGATTTGAACAAATACTGTG
Source organism: Arthrospira sp. PCC 9108 (assembly GCA_016745315.1). GTDB lineage: Bacteria > Cyanobacteriota > Cyanobacteriia > Cyanobacteriales > Microcoleaceae > Limnospira > Limnospira platensis. The sequence continues at coordinate 4,437,237 of CP066886.1, read as the reverse complement.
CGGTGCTGGCAGCGACTTTTCCATTTACCGACGAACTCAATTCTCAAGCGAGACAAGCCAGTGCTGAAAGAGCTTGGTCAGCTATCTCTCGATTTTATGAAAACTGCAAGAAGAATATTCCCGGTAAAAAGGGGTATCCGAAGTTTCAAAAAGATTGTCGCTCAGTTGAATATAAATCAACCGGGTGGAAACTTGCAGACGACAGAAAATCAATAACTTTCACAGATAAAAAAGGAATTGGTAAACTCAAAATCAAAGGTACACGCGATTTACACTTTTACCAAGTCAGCCAGATCAAACGGGTAAGACTGGTGAAACGTGCTGATGGTGTGTACGTTCAATTCTGTATTAACGTTGACAGGAAAGAAAACACAGCGCCGACAGGCAATACCATTAGCTTAGACGTTGGACTGAAAGAGTATTACACCGATTCAAACGGAGTCACCGTTGAAAATCCTAGATTCCTGAGAAAAGGCGAACGGGTCTTAAAACGTAGTCACCGTCGCGTATCGAAGAAGGTTAAAGGTTCAAAAAACAGAGGCAAAGCTAGACAGATTCTAGGTAAACACTATCTTAAAAGTGCGAGACGTTCAGGCATGAAATAGGGTTGCAATACCCGAAATAACCGCCTGGTGGGGACTTCAACCCCTTGGTTGAATATAAGGAGCGCACTCCTGACCATCCTCATAACTGTTTATATGTCCCAACGATTAGTATCCTACGATACAAATCAAGGCAGGGAACCCAAGGTCAAAACAAACTAACTCATACAAATTCCTTATAGGATGTCCAAAAATGGATAAGTAAAAGTTAGGAAATTAGGGTAACGGCGATAGCCACCCCCAGTTTTGGGAATCACAACCCCAGGATTGAAGCGGGGAACGGAAGGCTCCGAGGTGCAACCTAACACCAGAAACGAGACCACTGCCAACCATCCATGATTAGGGAAACCGAATGTCTGGCTTGAACCATCGTAAAGAGTAAGTAGCGAAATAGGTTGATACGCTGCGCTCAAAAGAGTAAGGGGAAAAGTAGGGGTTTTTTTTTACTACCTACACAGACCTTTAAAAGTACCCCGGTGGAGAGGACAAATCTAAAGATGGAATGCCCATATAAACGGAACGTTTTAAGTCCTCCTGGACTCTGATTATCTGGTCGAGATATCAGTAGGGATAAGTGTAACCGCAAGTCCTAGAGGATGTGAGATGTGACCAGAAGCCAACGCCCTGCTGTAATGGTAGGGATATGCTAACAGGTCACGGTTTGATTGTAAGAATAGAGTCTAATAAGAGTCAAAATGGCGATAGCGAGTTTAAAGAAAGGATTTGGTAAACCCAAACCAATCAAGACTACGAACAACGCATGGAAGGCAATCCCATGGACTAAGGTTCAACGGAAAGTTTTCAAGCTCCAAAAGAGTATATTTCAAGCAGCTAAATCGGGACAAGACGCAAAGGCACGAAGGTTGCAACGTCTATTGGTGAAATCGTATTATGCCCGGCTCTTAGCAGTGCGGCGAGTGACCCAAGATAATCAAGGCAAGAAAACAGCCGGGGTTGATGGAGTAAGAGCAATCTCTCCAAGACAAAGGTTAGAAATTGTCAAAAACATTAAGGGAAACCTCAAAGCAAAACCACTGCGAAGGGTGTGGATTCCAAAACCTGGTAGGGATGAAAAACGCCCACTAGGCATACCCACAATCCAAGATAGAGCAAGGCAAGCTTTGGTTAAGTCGGCCCTCGAACCTGAATGGGAATCGAGGTTTGAAGGCACAAGCTATGGGTTCCGACCCGGACGGTCAGCACAAGATGCAATAAGTAGAATATATACTGCCATAAATCAAGGACAATACTATGTTCTTGATGCTGATATAGCAAAATGCTTTGACCGAATAAACCATGATTACCTATTGTCCAAAATTCATTGTCCAAGCAGCTTGAAGAGAGACCTGAAACAATGGCTCAAAGCTGGCGTGCTAGATAACGGTGTATTTGAGGATACAGAAGCAGGGACACCCCAAGGAGGAGTAATAAGTCCACTACTAGCCAACATCGCACTGGATGGAATAGAAAGGTTAGTCAAAGAAATGTATCCAAATAAAGGCAGCACCAATCAGGTAAACCTTATAAGATATGCCGATGATTTTGTGGTCATCTCCAAAGACCTAGGAATCATTGAACAGTGCATGACTGCTATTTCTATATGGCTAAAACCTGTAGGACTAGAGATTAGACCTGAAAAAACCCGAATATGTCACACACTCAATCCTATTGAGTATAATGGCAAGATTGAGGAACCTGGGTTTGATTTTCTAGGATTCAATATCAGGCAATATCCCGTAGGAAAGTATAAATCTGGGAAAACAGGGGGGCCTAAGAGTCGATTAATCGGACATAAAACCCACATAAAACCCAGCAACAAAGCAGTTAAAGCCCACACAGAAGTGATTAAAGGTGTGATTAAACAACATAGAACAGCACCTCAATCAGCCTTGATTAGTAGACTAAATCCAATTATTCGGGGATGGTCAAATTATTACTCAGCGGTAGTCTCAACAGAGACCTTCAATAAGCTAGACAAAACAATCTGGCAAATGTTAAAGGCATGGACAGTATCAAGATGCGGAAAGGCAAATCACGAAAAGCTAAGTAATTATTTCAGACATGGAACAATTAAACTTAGCAATGGGAAAGAAAGACACGAAAATTGGCTATTCCAAACCAAAGATGGGTTACATCTATTCAAACATAACTGGACTCCAATTGTCAGACATACCCTAATACGCCCCGACGCAACACCATACGACGGAAATTGGACTTACTGGGCAACCAGGAAAGGACAAGCAATCGACACGCCAATTAGGGTAGCAAAACTACTCAAAAAACAAAAAGGTAGATGTACCTGGTGTGGGCAATTCTTTACCCCATCAGACTTAATTGAAATAGACCACATTGTACCTAGAAGCCAAGGCGGAAAGGATGACTACAAGAATCTTCAATTATTACACCGCCATTGTCACGACGATAAAACAGCTCTTGATGAAGAGATGATGCTGTACTCTTAACAAGGAGACGGTCAAACTAGGAGCCGTATGAGGTGAAAGTCTCATGTACGGTTTTGTATGGGAGGGGGAGATGGCGACATCTCTCTCGACCCCTACTTAAGTAGGCAACGTAAAGACCATGCTGTGAAGTTGGCAAGGTGCGTAGTTCAGTCAAACGACTTGATAGCCTACGAAGATTTGAGAATTAAAAATATGGTGCGGAATCATTGTTTAGCTAAGTCTATCAACGACGCATCTTGGTATCAATTCCGTGTCGGGCTTGAATACTTTGCTAAAGTGTTTGAAAGAGTAACGGTTGCGGTAAATCCGCAATACACTAGCCAAGAATGCTCTAACTGCGGTGCAATTGTGAAGAAAACGCTATCCACAAGAACGCACGTTTGTAAGTGTGGTTGCTCAATGGATAGGGATGAAAACGCAGCTAGAAATATTCGGAGTCGAGGATTGAGTACGGTAGGGCATACCGGAACTTTCGGGCAGCCGAGCAACGCTTTGGGAGACAAGTCCTCTACTGTTGTTGGAGAAATCCTGCATCAGCAAGTCGTGTCGTAGAACAAAGAATCCCCGTGCGTTCACGCCGGGGAGTGTCAAAGTGGAGGTTTTGAAAAACGGAAATCCGACTAATAAACCCGCCGCCATTTAGGAGTAGCTAACCGCGATGAAAAGCCTAGGTATGGTGAGCGCCATTAACGCGCAGGACTTCTCCGGTGACGTAATTACTAGCGACAGGAGAGAGTAAAAAAGCGACAGCCCAGGCGATATCTTCAGGTTCACCAAAACGCCGGAAAGGAATTTCTGCGGTAATTTTATCGCGGACTTTCTCAGGGATTTTTTGAGTCATTTCGGTATTAATAAAACCGGGTGCGATCGCATTAGCGCGGACATTAAAACGAGCCCCTTCTCGTGCGAGAGATTTCATCATCCCAATCACAGCCGCTTTAGTGGAAGCATAATTAGTTTGTCCAGCATTACCGCGATCGCCAGAGATAGAACTAATAGCCACAATAGAGCCAGCATTCTGGTCATACATACCTTGCATAAAAGGCTGAATGGTATTTTTCACCCCTTTAAGGTTAACAGCAATGACCTGATCCCAATCTTCATCAGTCAACTTAGTAAAGAAATTATCGCGGGTAATACCAGCATTAGCGACCACACCATAAACAGTCCCCAACTTCTCGCTAATTTCCTTAGCAGCGGACTCCATACTGTCCAACTTAGTCACATCAGCTTTCAGGGCTAGTCCACCTGTGGGAGTTTCCCCGTCAATGACATCAATAGATGCAACTTTCGCGCCTAATTCCACCAATAACTTCACAATAGCCGCACCGATACCCCGTGCGCCGCCGGTGACAATAATCACCTTATCCTCAAGTCCTAAAGAAACCATTTATCCTCCTTAAAAAAACCTAAAAAACCTACACACGCTCAATAGCAAAAGCCGTACCGCCGCCAGTACCATGACACAAAGCCGCCAGCCCCAAACTCTTATCGTGTTGTTCCAAAGCATTAAGTAAAGTCACAACAATGCGGGAACCGGAAGCGCCAATAGGGTGTCCGAGAGCGATCGCCCCACCATTAACATTCAACTTATCTTGAGAGACCCCCAACATTGTATCAAATAACAAGGTACTAACTGCAAAAGCCTCGTTATTTTCAAACAAATCGAAATCATTAACCGACATTTTCAGGCGACCCAGTAACTTCTGAGTAGCCAAAATCGGCACTTCTGGAAACCGCCAACTCTCACCACCAGCCCAAGCGCCGCCCAGCACTTTAGCCAGAGGTTTCAAACCATACTTTTGTACAGCAGCCTCACTAGCCAAAATAATCGCCGCCGCACCATCAGAAATTTGGGAACTATTCCCAGCAGTTAAGACCCCATCTTTCTGAAAAGCCGGACGCAACTTAGCCAAACTTTCCAAAGTAGTCTCAGCGCGGATACCCTCATCAGTATCAATCACCTGAGTTCCCTTACGGCTAGACACCTCAATGGGGGAGATTTCATTTTTAAACAATCCTTTTTCCGTAGCTTCCGCCGCGCGTTTTTGGGAGTAAAAAGCCACCTCGTCCAAAGCCTGACGACTGAAACCATGTTCAGCCGCCAAACGTTCAGTTTCATCCCCCATACCGTCTCCGGTAGTAGAGTCTGTTAAACCATCATACAGCAGAATATCCATCAACTGTTCTGGGGCTCCCATAAGGAACTTATAACCCCATCTAGCGCGGTGAGACAAAAAGAACCCTGTTTGCGACATACACTCAGTCCCTCCTGCCAGCACTAGATCAGCCTCTCCAGCCTTAATAGTGTAGCAGCCATTAATCAGACTCATCATAGCAGAAGAACAAACCATATCAATGGCATATCCATCGACTGTGGCGGGTATACCTGCTTTCAAAGCCGCTTGACGGGGTATTAGCTGTCCGTGTCCTGCTCGCAACACATTTCCAAAAATATAAAGATCCAGATTTTCACCGGAAACCCCAGCTTTCGCCAATGCTGCTTTCATAGCATGAGCGCCTAGGTCAGCCGGAGAAAACCCAGATAACCCCCCCCAAACCTACCTAGGGGGGTGCGTGTTGCGGAGACGATATAAACTTCTGTCATTAGTCCTCCCAAAATACCCAGTTCGATATTAATTCATCGAATTTTGCAGTTGTACTGTATCACTGGCTTTTGAACTCAAGGGAATTTGTTAGGTTTTTTTAACTTCTGCTGGACTTGTAAGGGGAAATATTGACAATCACCCAGAAGTCCAGGGGGGTCTGTTGGTTTGAGGAGACCGAGAAAAGGTTAGGTTTCTTCGGACTCTTCGATAATGGAACTTCTGTCTAAAATCAATAGGTTTCTGAGTTGGTCGGTATCCATTTCGGTTAGCCAGTCTTCCCCAGAACTAACTACTTGTTCGGCTAAGGCTTGTTTACTTTCTATGAGGTCATGGATTTTTTCTTCTAAGGTTCCGGTACAGACAAATTTATGCACTTGTACATTGCGAGTTTGACCAATCCGAAATACTCTATCGGTGGCTTGATTTTCTACTGCTGGGTTCCACCAACGGTCAAAGTGGAATACATGGTTAGCACGGGTTAGGTTTAAACCGACTCCCCCAGCTTTGAGAGATAAAATCATCACCGGAGGTCCCTGGGGGTCTTGTTGAAAGCGATCGACCATTTGTTCTCGCTGAAGTTTACGACTTCCCCCATATAAAAACAGGACTTCTCGATTTAACTTGGCTTCTAAATAGGGTTTTAAGAGTTTCCCCCATTCGGCGAATTGGGTAAAAATTAAAGCCCTATCGCCTTCTGATATTAACTCTTCTAACATTTCATTTAAACGCTGCAACTTCCCAGAATAAGCGGAGTTGAGGGTTGGCATTTCTTTCTTGGCTTTGGTTTTAGCACCCAATAATAAGGGATGATTGCAAACCTGCTTCAACTTCACCAATAATCCTAAAATCATCCCCCGTCTTTGTATCCCGGTAGAAGATTCAATTTCTGAGAGTGATTCATCTACCAGCTTTTGATATAAACTAGCCTGTTCTTTTGACAGAGGACAAAATACGGTGTTTTCTTGTTTTTCGGGTAAATCTTGAATAATATCTTTATCGGTTTTGAGGCGACGCAGAATAAAAGGTTGTACAAGCGATCGCAAAATTTGCAATGATTCAGTATCCCCATACTTTTCAATCGGAATAGCAAAGCGACGCTGAAAAAATGGTCGTTGTCCTAGATACCCAGGATTCAAAAACTCCAAAATCGACCATAACTCAGATAACCGATTTTCTACGGGAGTTCCAGTTAAAGCAATTTTAAAATCCGCCTCTAAAGTCTTGACGGTTTTCGATTGTTTGGCTTCGGGATTTTTAATATTTTGCGCTTCATCTAAAACCACACCCTGCCATTTTACTGATTGTAATTCCGACTGGTCTCGATAGGTCAAAGCATAGCTAGTAATTACCAAGTTTTTGCCTTTAATAGCCGGGGGGAAAGCCTTTCCTTTGGCGCGTTTATCTCCATGATGAACCAAGGTCTTTAAACTGGGTCCAAACCTCTTAACTTCCCGTTCCCAGTTTCCCAAAACTGAAGTCGGACACACCAATAAAACCGGATTTATCAGGGTTTTTTCTAGCTGTAAATGTAACAAAAAGGCCATCAATTCTATGGTTTTTCCCAACCCCATATCATCAGCCAAACAAGCACCCAGACCCCATTCTTGCAGAAAATTTAACCAACCCGCACCCCTGGCTTGATAGGGTCTTAACTCTCCTTTAAAAGTGGGAGGAGTAGCGATCGCATCAATGGTACGATTATCAGTTAAAGCCGTTAACAAGTCCGCCAACTTCCCCCCAGCTTCAAAATCCACCACCGGGAGTCGTTCAATAGTTTGACTATCTCCAGTAGACAAACGCAAAGCATCTTCTAGAGAAAGAGTCATCTCTTCTTTCCGACTAGCAAAAAAAGCCTGAGCCGCTTTAATATCTCGTTCTCGCAACTCTACCCATTCACCGTTAACCTCGACTAACGGACTTTTTTTAGCTACTAAACGCTCAAATTCAGCCTTAGATAAACTTTGACCACCTAGGGATAATTCCCACTTAAAATTTAACAAACTTTTTAAACCAATTTTTACCTGATTTTTCCCCCTGGGAGTATTTGCCTTAATCCGCAAACCCAAACGACTCGCCCAGCCTTCTCGTTGACTTAATCCAGGTGGTAAAATTACCCCCAAACCACTATCACTAAATCGCCAAGCTAGACGGGTAATAAACTCATAAACCTGACCAGAGTCAATCCAGCACCCCTGGGGACTAGCTTCGGCTAAACTGTTCTCAATTACCGGATATAATTTACAAGCCAATCCTAAACCAGCCAGGAGAGTTTCTTGGGGATAACGAATAGTCCTTTCCCGATAAATAAAAGCCTCAACTGGGTGTTTCCAAATAGTCGCCGCATCAACGACAAAATCAGGATCATCAATAGCCTGTAAACCATATTCCAAAAGCCACTCTTGAGTTTTTCCCTGGGGTGGCTGGAGACGAAAACTAGCCCTAAACTGGGTTTGCTCCACCAAAGACTGTTGGAGGGGAAACATCCAATTCTCTAAGCTGGTCTGGAGGGTATCTATTTCCGCCCTATCGGCTTCTATGTGGCCACCAGCATCATCGGCTAAACCATGCAACCACATTCTAACCACAGGGGTGAGAATGGCTACATTAGTTAAGGCTTTGCGTTCAACTTCTTGGGCAATATGACGCACCTGGCAATCAATCATTGCTCCTAAAGCCCCTAATATCAAATCCTCAGCCCTTCCGGGTAAAAATATGGCACAAACCATAGATGAGACCTTCTGTGGCTGTAGGGGCGCTAAACCAGAGATTCTACAAACGGTCGGCATGAAGCCAGCAAATTTTAACAGGCGGGCGCGATCTGTGGCACTATCAACAATGGGTTGCCATTTGGACGCGCCAACTGGGGAAGATAACCCCTCTCCCAGGCGACTGGTGCTAATGATGGGTAAAAATTTACGCCTCGCTAGAAGGTCTAAACTCCAGCGGTTCACATGAGACCAAAACCTTATATCGTCTCCCAACCAGTCTAAATCTATGGTCCCTAAAGGTAAGGACTCGAACAGGTGGAAAGCATCACTGGGGTTGAGCCGATACCCGGTGATTAACCAAGGATACAGGTAGATATCTTGAGCTTCTGCTGCTTCTGTGGGGACTGTGGCGGCGGAATGAATGGGGGTGAGATGACCACAATGGAGGTCAATATGAGTGGGAAGGGCGATCGCTTCTGTGATAGTATCGGGAGAGAGTTTAGATAAAGCCATATCTTGTAAAAGCGACCACTGGGAGAGTTCCGCCTCGGTCATAGCCCAACTTAGTGGTGCTATTTCCCAGCGGTTATCCTGTTGTGCGCCGCCCCCCCGCCAAGTTTCCCCCCAAATGAATACATAACTATCGTCCTGGTGAATCCGCCAAGTTCCGTGTAAAATAGCCATATTGACCCCAGTATCTACTAGCAACCCGTTAAATTTTAAGCGATCGTGTGCTGTGGTCGCTCTGGTGTTCAGAATTAGCCCAATCTCAATAAATCTCCGCTCTGGTTAAAACTTTCCAGAAGTGATCTACAATAGGTGTCAACATCCAAGACTGGGATTTAATCCGAGACTTGCCTGACATCTGCGGATAAGATGGTATAACATCCCATTAAAGTTGCAGATTGTGCTATACCTAGAAATTTCCGACAATGGTCAGATTTTTTCAGGTGAAATGTGTCTGTGCCAACATAGCTGAAAGTGTATCTTTCAATGTGGCAGCAGCGATCGGCACTGGTCCATGGAAAGTAGGCAGGAAAAATTTTCAGCCTAGGATATGAGTCGCCCTAAATTGGGCGGGGAAGTCTCTTACCACGCCCGATCGCATCTACAAAAACTGGATAGGCGGATACCTGGGATGGTTCCCCTGTTTTTGCTTAGGTGGGTGTCAAGATGGTGAGTATTTGTGATAGCAGGAAGGAAGAGAAAATAGATGCAAGAAATTGATAAGTCAATATCCTTTGATGGACGGGATATTAGACTCAAGATTGGATTACTAGCGCCGCAGGCGGGGGGAGCCCTGTTAGTAGAATCGGGAGATACATCAGTTCTGGTAACAGCAACTCGCGCAGAAGGAAGACCGGGAATTGATTTCCTGCCCCTATTGGTAGACTATGAGGAAAGACTTTACGCCGGTGGTCGTATACCGGGTGGGTTTTTGCGGAGAGAGGGTCGCCCCCCTGATCGGGTTACTCTCACCAGTCGCTTGATTGACCGCCCCCTACGTCCTCTGATTCCGGGTTGGATTAGAGATGATATTCAAATAGTGGCCACTACTTTGTCAATGGATGAGCAAGTACCACCGGATGTTCTGGCGGTAACAGGTGCTTCTGTGGCAGTGTTGTTGGCGCGAATTCCGTTCTATGGACCAATGGCGGCGGTGCGTGTGGGATTAGTGGGAGATGATTTCATTATTAATCCTACCTACAAGGAAATTAGAAACGGTGACCTCGATTTGGTGGTGGCTGGGTCTCCCCAAGGTGTGGTTATGGTGGAGGCGGGGGCTAATGAATTGCCAGAACATGATGTGATTGAGGCGATCGATTTCGGTTATGAGGCGGTCATGGATTTGATCAAAGCCCAAACTGAAATTATGCAGGAATTGAACATTGATAACCCCGTTGAAGAACCGCTACCAGAAGATCGGACTTTGATAGAATTTATCCAAGAACGGGTTACAGAACCAGTTAAAAAGGTTCTTGGTCAATTTGAGTTGAACAAAGATGAACGAGATGCTGCTCTTGATGTGATTAAAGAAGAGCAGATTGTCAGTGCGATCGCATCAATGCCAGAAGATGACCCCATCAGCTTGTTCAATATCGAAAATCCTAAAGCGGTGGGGATGATCTTTAAAGACATCACTAAAAAACTCATGCGCCAGCAAATCCTCACGGACGGAGTGCGGGTTGATGGTCGCAATTTAGACCAGGTGCGTCCGGTGTCCTGTCGGGTGGGATTATTACCAAAACGAGTCCATGGTAGTGGTTTATTTAATCGGGGTCTAACTCAGGTCCTCTCTATTGCTACTCTGGGGACTCCTGGAGATGCTCAAGATCTTGATGACCTGCACCCTCAAGATGAAAAACGCTATATGCACCACTACAATTTCCCTCCCTATTCTGTGGGGGAAACAAGACCTATGCGATCGCCAGGACGTAGAGAAATTGGTCACGGTGCTTTGGCGGAAAGGGCTTTATTGCCCGTGCTACCATCAAAAGAGCAATTCCCCTATGTGATTCGCATTGTCTCTGAGGTGCTATCCTCTAATGGGTCTACTTCTATGGGGTCCGTTTGTGGTTCGACTCTGGCTTTGATGGATGCTGGGGTTCCCATTACCAAGCCGGTGAGTGGGGCGGCGATGGGTTTGATTAAAGAAGGGTCGGAAGTTCGTATCCTCACCGATATCCAAGGGATTGAAGACTTTTTGGGAGATATGGATTTTAAAGTCGCAGGTACCGATAGCGGTATCACCGCCCTACAAATGGACATGAAGATTACCGGCTTGTCCTTAGATGTAGTCGCAGATGCGATCGCCAAAGCTAAACCCGCACGGCTACATATCCTCGAGAAAATGTTGGAAGTCCTACCATCACCTCGTCCTGACCTGTCTCCCTTCGCACCTCGCCTACTCACACTCAAAATTGATCCAGACTTAATTGGTTTGGTCATTGGTCCGGGAGGTAAAACCATTAAAGGAATTACCGAAGAAACTGGCGTTAAAATTGACATCGACGATGATGGCACTGTTACCATTGCCTCTACAGACAGCGAAAACGCCGCCCGCGCTTACCAAATTGTTCAGGGTATGACCCGCAAGCTAAACGCCGGAGATGTCTATGTAGGGAAAGTTACCAGGATTATTCCTATTGGTGCCTTTGTGGAAGTTCTACCTGGAAAAGAAGGCATGATTCACATTTCCCAATTAGCAGAATACCGAGTCCCCAAAGTTGAGGATGAGGTAGCAGTAGGAGATGAGGTCATCGTCAAAGTCCGCGAAATTGACCCCAAAGGCCGCATTAACTTAACCCGCCTGAAAATTCACCCCGACGAAGCCGCCGCCGCCAAGGCAGCCGCCAGTAGTGGCACTGTGCAATAGTTGACCTAATTGCCCTCTCCACCAGCCTTTCCCAGCAGTAGGGGCGACAATTGTTCGCCCCTACAATTGTTTATTAATCATCCGGTGAATCTGTGACGTTCAATTTTTCATTATATATGCGCCCACATTTTCCCATGATAATATTGTAGGTCAAGTCTGCTCAGATGTCAATAGTAAATCTGGTAATTCACCACAGATAAGAGTGAGGGGAATAGGGAATCATTTATCCATGACGGACTATCCCTATATCCCCAGTTTTTCTAGTTAAAATTCCGACTCAAAAGCCCCGATATCAATGGTATCGTTGACAATGCGAGGGAATCCGGGGCCCCGGCTGTCGAACTCTCCGGGATTAACAAAACCATCAGCAAAGGTATTATTTCCGGCATTAATTGCTGGTGAATTTTCCAAAAGAGCAATAGTTGGGATGAGTCCCCCATGATCAGCCAGGGGAGAGATGAGAGCATCCACTGGGTCATCTGCGGTGCCGATTATATCGCCATTTACGCCATCAGTGAAGCCAGAGGCATTAGTGCCATCTCCAATCAAATTACCCCCACCACTGTTAAAGGCAAATTCAGGAGCCGCCGCCGCATCAGGACCGAAAGGAGCGGTATTATTAGTAATCAGAGTATTTTGGAGACTAGCACTACCGCCAATGTTGCGGACACCGCCACCACTGGCGATCGCCGTATTATCAACAATGGTACTGTTGGTTAAAGTCAGATCAGCAACAGAGTTAAAAATCCCGCCGCCGACTTCAGCCGAGTTATTAGCAATAGTGCTGTTGGTAATCTTAACCTCCCCATCAATAATAATGATGCCACCACCATTAACAGCCTGATTATTAGCAATAGTGGAATCGATAATATTCAGAATCCCCGAATTAGCGATCGCCCCCCCATTATTAGCTGCATTTTCTTCAATCAGACTACCGATAATAGTAACATTCGCATCAGTAGAGACAATAGTGATTGCCCCGCCGCGACTACCAGAAGTAGTGCTTACAGAAACATCTAGGTTAGTACCAGCAGCCAAACCATTAGCCAACCTTAACCCATCAAAAGTAATCGTCCCCGTATTGACCCTAAATAGGCGAAACTCATCAGTCAAGTCCGGATCACGCTGAATCGTCAAATTATTGGCTCCCGGACCCTGAAAATAAATATCTCCATTGAGAGTTGGTAATGCACCCACCAGGTTAATTGTTCCCGATTCTGCCTCATCAAGAAAAGTAATTCTTTGTGTGCCACCCAAATTCACAGCATTGATAACCGCCTGGCGCAAAGACCCTTCAATACTGTCAAAATAGGCTTCTTCCGTGGTCTCAAGGCTATCAGTTAACCGCCTTACCCCGGTACCATTAGCTAGAATCGTTAACGTCCCCTGATTATCATTAGGGTCAACAATATAAAAATCAGATTCTACCAAGCGGAAAGTCAAAGACTCATCAGCCTCCGCATGGTCATCATCAAGCGGCACCAACTCTAGTTCAATCCGAGTTTCACCATCAGGAATCGTCACCTCTGCCGTTTCCCCATCTGTGGGAATCACCTCGTCACCAATTTCGAGCTGATAATCTTCCAAAGAAATCCGATTTCCCTCCAGATCCAAAGATATCTCAAGATCCCCAAAATTATCAGGTTCACGACTAATCCTCAAGACTGCATTACTAGATGGAAGAATAGCCGGAGGATCTTGTTCCCAATCCAGACTAGACTGCACAGCATCGGGAGTAAGCACCTGTAGGGAAACTGTGGCGATATCATCATCGAGAATCGTCAAAACCGTACTAGGATTGATAGTGCCAGCCTGACCTAGGATTTGCTCCTCTCCGTCCACAATCGCCACAAAATTATCATCTAAGTCTAGTTGCAGTGTTCGGTCAGGCTGCACCAGGGTATTACCCAGAATTTCAATAGGAACCCGGGCTTGTGTTTCTCCCTCAGCAAACTGAATTGGTATCACACTACCAACAAAGTCATCTCCTTCAGTGGCTGTAATTCCAGTTAAAACCACATCCACAGAAGAGGGAGAACTTATATCCCCGGACCGCAACAATTCCACCACCATGGTGGTATTTCGCTCATCCCCCTCTTCCACCTGATATTCAGACTGACCAAAATCATAAGTTGGGGGCGAATCATTATCGAGAATCAATAAAGTCGCTGTAGGATGAGTTACACCCGCGCGTCCCCTCGGTTCAAAATCCTCAAAAGATAAGATAATCGACTCGGTAGGTTCAGCTATTTCGTCATCAACAATTTCCAGGGGAACCCTAGCGACTTCTTGACCCGGCGCAAACTCCAGGCGCACCTCAGTCTCAACAAGATCAACTCCCGGCGTAGCTGGATTTTCTGGACCAGGTTCAAGAACCACAGTTACAGATGATGCATTGCTGGTATTACCACCACGCACCACCACCACAGCCTCAGTTACGCCATCATCTTCTGAGACCTCAAAAATACTGCGACTGAAATCATAGGTGGGAATATTATCATCATCGATAATAATTAATTCAGCCGTAGGGTTCTCCTCGCCGACGAGTTCCCCTTCTACTGGAACCAAACTTAACTCCAGATTTCGATTAGGTTGAGTCACCAAATTACCAAAAATGGTGATGGGAACAGTTTGGGAAATCTGATCAGGTCGGAAATTAATAGTTATCTCCTCTTGCTCAAAATCTGTTCCCGGAACAGCAGTAATACCGGCTAACTCAACGGTGACTGAAGATGCTTCCCTAATTCTGCCAATTCTTTCAATAGTCACAACTTCTGTGACGTTGGTATCGGAACCCTCCAGGGTGGTGAACAAACTCTGACTGAACTGATAGCTAAATGGTCCGTCATCATCCAAAATCACTAGGGTAGCCTCGGGGTTCAGCCGGCCTGGTTGTCCCCCCTCAATTTCCCCGGCTGTACTCTCAATAAAGAAGTTGGTAAAGGATAAATTGGCGGTTCTGGTGGGGTCTGGTTCGGTATTGGGAATTAGTTCAATTTGAACGGTGGCGCTGGTTTGTCCCGCGTCGAACATGACTGGGGTGGGATCGGGAGTGGCGACAAAATCTCGACCAGGTTCAGCAGTAATGGGTGTAATTGCCACATCGACTCGTGAGGGTGCCTCGGTGGCGAAAGAACGCTCAATGGTGACTTCCACAAATTCAGGATTATTAGGATCATCCCCCTCAACACCTATAAAACGACTGTCGCTGAAGTCATATAAAGGGGGACTGGGGGGTGGGTCATCATCTATAATAGTGCCAGTGGCTGTATTCACTCCGATTTCGGCGATATACAAAAATCCTGATTCGTCTAAAACCACTTCTATGGTTCTGTTTACCTGAAAAATATCATTAGCAATGGGGGTAGCCGAGAATTGGGTGGTAGTAGCGTTTTGGTCAAATATTGCGGTTCCGCGATCGCCATCAAATCTAGCAGCACCGCTAACTGTGTAGTCTTCCCCTAAAATAGCCGTCCCACCTACGGAAAAATCTACCGCCAAAGGCACTCCCACAGAATCTGGGGTGCGGGTTAATGTATAAACTAAACTGTTGCCACTATCTTCTTCCACGGCTTCCGGTTCAATAGTGAGGCTCACCTGAGAAGTTGATGGAAGATTTAGCACCGGTAACTCTGGAATAGGTGTAGGGGTAAGTCCTGGGGGCGGAGGCGGTACTGGTGCGGGTTCATCATCTTGGATGTTAATGATAAACTCATTCCTTTGGCCAATACTGGCTCCTCCAGAGGGATCGGCTAGGGTTAAGGTAACTGGTCTCCCTCCGTCAGGGATATCGTTATCGACTATAGAAACGGTGAATTCTTTGAAGGTTTCAAAGGGTTCAAAAATTACGGGAATTTCTGCAATCACGTCAGCGGTGCTATCACCAGCTACTACTAGAGTTGCTCCTACTCTATCAAGAGGAGATCCGGTTCTGGTGATGGGGATTTGCAATAATGACTGATTTTCGTCAGCGTTGACGCTATCTTCCCAAAATTCCAAGACTGAGGTAATGCTGGTGATGGATTTGGTAAAGTTGCCACTGTTGAGAATGGTGCTGTCTGTGGCTTCTAGTAGCACTAATCTCTCTCTGGTTTGGCGATCGCGAATTAGGGTATCATTCCCCTGCTGTGCAATTTCTAGATCCGCAAATTCCAGACCATTAGCCAAACCAATTAGGTCAAACCCGGGTCTAAAGTCTGTAATTACATCAGTCTGACCGCCATTGAACCCTACACCAATTACAAATAAATCTGACCCCGCGCCCCCGGTTAAGCTGTTAAAACCACTACCTGTATAGAGAATATCATTACCGCGATCGCCAAATAAAAGATCATCTCCCTCCCCCCTATGAGAGTGTCAGATCCTTGACCGCCATAAATAGTATCGTTTCCTGACCCCCCAACTATAGAGTCATCCCCCGAATTACCCAGGATGAAATTGTTTCCTTCCCCCCCATAGATAACATCATCCCCTAACTCACCGAATAGGGTGTCGTTACCTGGTCCGCCAAACAGATAATCATCTCCCTGTCCACCAAATAGCAAGTTATTACCCTCACCTGCGAACAGGGTATCATTGCCTTGGAACCCCAAAAGGGTATCATCCCCTTCCAAACCTTGAATTTCATCATCTTCCGAGGTTCCCAAGAGCAAATCCGATTCTGAAGTGCCAATAATAATGTTTACCATGTTAACGATACCTTACCTTTAGAAGTCCTTTTTGCTGACTTGATCAAGCCAGCCCCAATATACATTGGCCCATGAAATGATCCATAATCCACATAATCCCGGATTAAACTAAGCAACCTAGCCATTCTATGCTGCTTTTGCCTTGAGGGTCTCTTGAATTGATTTAAGTTTACCCATAATTTTTTGAATATCAACAATACCAGAGGTTTTAGTTTCCATCTTCGAGGGGAAGTCCCCAGACTTAGCGGTGTGTAACTTCAGATCCTCTGGTAGTGATCATCCGGCATTAGGGTAGATGGGCACAGGGACACAGGGGCGGTTAATGTAAAGGTTTTTCACACAAGCCCACCCTAAAGATTAAATATCATTACAAAGTTGGTCAAGTTTGTACATAAGCATGATACTCTCTATGAGTGATTACGAACACCTTAGATTGAGAGACGAAAAACACTTTGAATTTAGATATGGATAGATACCCAACTTGTTCCCTTCGTCAAGATGTTAGCGAGTATGTGGCTGACCTCCAGCTACACATGACACTACAGGCTCGTAACCTAATCCCAACTTTAACTAAGACCAAGGAAAATGATAGTCGGGAGGAGATGCTTCAGCAAACTCAGGCTTATTTTGAAAAGATAGCTTCTCGTCAGGCTAGTTAACAGCACAAAGTTTACACTTAAACAAAGGCAGCCCGAACTCGTAGAGTTATCCACTCTCGAATTCGGGCATTTTTAATTATTGAACAGCCCAACCGCAACGCCGTCTTACCTCAGTTTTTGACCTGGACGAGCCAGGTGGGCACCACTGCCGAGCTTCAAGTTTCCGGGTACAATGCCCGGTATACTGCCACTCGATTCTAAGGGGTTCCCTTGTTTTTAGAGTTATAGATCAAAAAAACATTTTGGCAGTCACCAACGTCACAGCAGGACCTTGTTGCCATTATAGCGCTTTCTCAAAAATTGTCTAGGGGTTAACAATGGATCATGCAAATCCCTCTCTCTCCCCAGAGGGCTGGCCCGTCAATCTGCTCGCCCCCAGGCCAGCAACTCGCGATCTGGGATGGGGCGCTAGAAGGGAGATAGAGAGGGGGTTCAGCAATTCTCATTTTGGAAATTCAACTGCTATCGGGTGGGATGTCTAACTCGAGACCCTCAAGCATAAAGGTCAGAAGGTGGTCCCAACTGTCGAAGTACAGTCTGGGTAAGCGCGCGCAAATCATTAAAGAAGGTTTGGCGCTTAGGTAAGTGCGCTCGTAGCAACTGGTACTTGTTATCGAGCAACTCCTGCAGGGTGTGGAAGAGCAGCGAGAGGATGTTGATGGTCCGGAGCAAGGAAGAAAGATGCTGCTTGCTATGGCCAAAATTGTGTTCGAGATGGTAGCCCTTGGTCTTGAGAGTGTTGTTGTTCTCATTCTCAACTTTCCAACGAGTCCGCCCGGCCCGAACCACCTCGGCTACATTCTCATCGCTGAGAGGATAATTCGTGGCCAAGGAGTTGTGATAGGTTACCTGGCCATCAGCGGTAGTGACAGTAAGTTCGCACCAGTTAACCAACAGCGCCTCATCGCTATCTTTGAGGGGGACTCCGTTGAGATAGCGGTAGGTATAGGTTTTCTCGACTTTACCAGTCCACTTCTTGGTCGTGAGGGTCGGGAGTTCGATGCCCTCTAGGTGTTCATAGAGGGTAGTATGAGACTCGGGGCGACAGACGACGATGAAGTTAAGTTGCTGCTCTAAAAACTGCTGACACAACGGTTGGTGGCAATAGAGGTCATCCCCTCAAACCGTGACATTCAAAGCCCTCAAGCATTGTTCTTGCCTCGATAGCCAGCGTTTGGCGGCGGCATTCTCACAGTCTTGCTTATCATGACCATCTTGGGGCACGATAAATTCGGGGACTAAGGGAATCACATGATTCTGTCCCGGACAGACGATGACTGGAGTGACAACACTATGGAAGTAATGGGTTTTTCCTGACTTCTGGGTGCGCGTTGAACAGTGGGGACAGTGAATTTGGTCGGAACTGAAGTATTCGGTGCCATCCAACGCGACTAATAGACTGTCCCCTGGGCAACGGAAGTCTTCTAACTGCCCCTGGGCTTCCAAGACTTGTAGGATATCCTCAAACACTGGAAACAGGTGCTCTGGGGACACGGCATCTAATAAGTCCCGAATCTGGTTATCACAGGGAATTCGATGAACTCCAAACAGACTTTGGGCATTGCTCTTGCCTTTACTCCCCTCCATCAGACGTTGATAAGCCAGAAACGACGGAGTTTGAGTAAAAAACACACTAAACGCACTTAAAGCGGCATCCTCCATTCCATAGCGGCGATTTTTACCCCGGCGCTTGTCCGGTAGCGATGACAAGCACTGGCGGAAAGAACCGACTAGAGTCTCAAAGCCACCTGGCTTTTTCAACGGCTCTGGCGCTCCTGGGTTTCTTAGATGTCATTACGATACAGGGATGCTGGGGACTTGAACAGGTTTTCGCCAAAATGAGAATTGCTGGAGGGGGTTGACTTTTGCCCCTGGCTTTGCTATTATATTAAATGATTGATACATTTGTAAACAAGTTAAAAATAAAAAAATTTCAATTATATAAAAGTATGATATCATTAGTTCCGGTGGCTGTCAATCCTTGGGGCGGCTTGGCGTGAACAATTTTTAAAAATTGCTTAAAAAATCAACAAAGACATGTGCGATACGTTCAGGCATTAAATAAGGTTGAAATACCTGAAATAACCGCCTGGCGGGGACTTCAACCCCTTGGTTGAATATAAGGAGCGCACTCCTGACCATCCCTATAACTGTTTATATGTCCCAACATTCGGTATAGAAATATACCAAATAAGGCAGGGAACCCAAGGTCAAAACGAACTAACTCATACAAATTCCTTATAGGAAGCCCAGAAATGGATAAGTAAAAGTTAGGAAATCAGGGTAACGGCGATAGCCACCCCCAGTTTTGGGAATCACAACCCCAGGATTGAAGCGGGGAACGGAAGGCGTGAAGTAGAACCTACTACCATATACGACCACTGCCAACCATCCATGATTAGGGAAACCGAATGTCCGGCTTGAACCACCGTCATGATTAAGCAGCGAAACAGGTTGATACGCTGCGCTCAAAAGGAGTAAGGGGAAAAGTAGGGTTTTATGTTAAACACCTGCACAGACCTTTAAAAGTACCCCGGTGGAGAGGACAAATCTAAAGATGGAATGCCCATATAAACGGAACGTTTTAAGTCCTCCTGGACTCTAACTATCTGGTCGAGGTAGTTAGTAGGGATAAGTGTAACCGCAAGTCCTAGAGGATGTGAGATGTGACCAGAAGCCAACGCCCGACCGTAATGGTAGGGATATGCTGACAGGTCACGGTTTGATTGTAAGAATAGAGTCTAGTAGGAGTCAATATGACGAAATCGAGAGAAAGTAAGGGATTTGGGAAACCAGAACTTACAAAGACGTGCGTTTGTATGGAGAAGTATTAACTGGGCTAAGGTTCAGAGATACGTCTTTAAGCTCCAAAAGAGGATATTTCAAGCAGCTAAATCGGGACAAGATGCAAAAGTAAGAAGGTTGCAACGTCTATTGGTGAAATCATATTATACCAGGCTCCTAGCAGCGCGACGAGTGACCCAAGCGGGTCAAGGCAAGAAAACAGCCGGCGTTGATGGAGTAAGAGCAATCTCTCCAAGACAAAGGTTGGAGCTTGTGGAGAACATAAAGGGAAACAACAAAGCAAAACCACTGCGACGGGTGTGGATTCCAAAACCTGGCAGGGATGAAAAACGCCCACTAGGAATTCCCACAATCCAAGATAGAGCAAGGCAAGCCTTGGTTAAGTCGGCTCTCGAACCTGAATGGGAATCGAGATTTGAGGGCACTAGCTACGGGTTCCGACCCGGACGGTCAGCACAAGATGCAATAAGTAGGATTTACCTGAGTATTAACAAAGGTGAATATTACGTGCTGGATGCTGACATAGCAAAATGCTTTGACCGAATAAACCATGATTATCTACTGTCCAAAATTCATTGTCCAAGCAGCCTAAAAAGAGACCTGAAACAATGGATAAAAGCTGGTGTGCTAGATAACGGTGTATTCGAGGATACAGAAACAGGGACACCTCAAGGAGGGGTAATAAGTCCAATACTCGCCAACATCGCACTGTTGGGAATAGAAAGGCTAGTTAAAGAAATGTATCCAAATCAAGACACAGCCACTCAGGCGAACCTTATAAGATATGCCGATGATTTTGTGGTCATCTCTAAAGACCTAGGAATCATTGAACAGTGCAAAACTGCTATTTCTAAGTGGCTAAAACCTGTAGGACTAGAGATTAAACCTGAAAAGACCCGAATATGTCACACACTCAAACCTATCGAGTATAATGGCAAGTTTGAGGAACCCGGGTTCGATTTTCTAGGATTCAACATCAGGCAATATCCCGTAGGAAAATACAAATCTGGGAAAACAGGTGGGACAGCAAGCCGATTAATCGAACATAAAACCCACATAAAGCCCAGCAACAAAGCAGTTAAAGCCCACACAGAAGTGATTAAAGGTGTAATTAAACAACATAAAACAACACCTCAATCAGCCCTGATTAGTAAACTAAACCCGATTATTCGGGGATGGTCTAATTATTACTCAGCGGTAGTCTCAAGTGAGACCTTTAACAAACTAGACCACATAATCTGGCAAATGTTACGGGCATGGACAGTATCAAGATGCGGAAAGGCAAGTCACGAAAAGCTAAAAAATTATTTCAGACATGGAACGATTAAACTTAGCAATGGGAAAGAAAGACACGAAGATTGGTTGTTCCAAACCAAAGATGGGTTACATCTATTCAAACACAACTGGACTCCAATTGTCAGACATACCCTAATACGCCCTGACGCAACACCATACGACGGAAATTGGACTTACTGGGCAACCAGGAAAGGACAAGCAATCGACACGCCAACTAGGGTAGCAAAACTACTCAAAAAGCAGAAAGGAAAGTGTAGTTGGTGCGGGCAATTCTTTACCCCCACCGACCTAGTTGAGGTAGACCACATTGTACCTAGAAGCCAAGGCGGAAAGGATGAATACAAGAATCTTCAATTATTACATCGCCATTGTCACGATGATAAGACAGCTCTTGATAAAGAAAGGTCGCTGTACTCTTAACAAGGAGACGGTCAAATTAGGAGCCGTATGAGGTGAAAATCTCATGTACGGTTTTGAATGGGAGGGGTAGACCGTGAGGTCTATCTCGACCCCTAATCAGAGGATAAATCAACATTTGTAAACAAAATACACAAATTTTGTCTGGTACAGATAAAATAAATATTAAGAGATTATTAGCAGTAGCTTTTATCGTCAGAGGTGCAGCAAATTAAGACATCTGAATCAGTCGAAACTCAACTAAGCGCTCGCCGGAGGCTGTTTCAGAACTTGTGTGATGAAAAAGGAGATCCTCAACATGAAAGAAACAGAAATCCTAGAGCGATATCTTAGGGGAGAAAGAGATTTTCGTGGACTCGATTTAACCGCAGCCAACTTGATTGGTGCTAAATTAATCGCGGCTAACCTGTCGGGTTCTAATTTAAAAGAAGCATCCTTAGCTCGCGCTTACCTAGAACGATGCTTTATGTTAGAAGCCAACCTGAATGGGGCTTTTTTGTATGGTACTAACCTTAATTATGCGAAACTGCGAGATAGCTGCTTAATTGAAGCTGATTTAACTAAAGCAGACTTGAGCGGCGCGCAACTTCATAAAGCTAACTTAATGGGAGCAAAACTCAGCGGCGCGGTGATGTCTTGGGTGACACTTTATCGCGCTAATTTCCCTGGTGTGAATCTCTGTGGCGCTAATCTTAATGGGATTAATTTGCGATCGGCTAACTTAGAAAAAGCTAACCTAAATTGGGCTAATTTGACGGGAGCGCGACTGAGTGGGGCTAACTTGCGAGGAGCGCAATTAAACGGGGTTAAACTGGAAAAAGCCTTTCTGAATGGCTTAACTTTGGAAGCGATCGACTTTAGTAGTTTAGAACTGAGTGAAATTAAACTCAGTGGCGCTAAAATGGCAGGTGCTAACCTACAGGGGACTAATCTCAAAGATTCGCAAATGCGGTTTATTCGCTTGGATGAAGCCAACCTACAACAGGCTAACCTACAAGGTAGTAATATTCGCGGGGGTCAGTTTATTAAGGCTAATTTGATGAAGGCTGACCTGGAAGAGTGCGACTTGAGAAATGCGGATTTGAGCAATACTAACCTTAATTTGGCTAACTTGCGAGGTGCTGACCTCACGGGGGCTAACCTTCGGGGTGCTTACCTTTGGGGTGCTAATTTGGATGGTGCTAACCTTGAAAATGCTGACCTGCGCGATGCTAGTTTCCGCCATGCTACTCTCAATGGCGCTATGCTACAAGATGCTATCCTCACTGGTGCAATTATGCCAGATGGTCGCATTAGATAATCGGACTCCCCCCCTCTCCCAGGGGGGGGTTGCTTTTTGGTTTTACCTGTGCTACCCCGGAAAGGGTGGGGCGGGTTTATTAATATCCGGGTGGGGACGGAAAATTGACAGCCGGAGAGAGGGCGGGTTTATTAACATAGTCGTAGGGATGGAAAATTGACAGCAGAACCCGCCCCTACAATTATCGGGGGTGGGGCGGGTTTATTAACATAGTCGTAGGGATGGAAAATTGACAGCAGAACCCGCCCCTACAATTATTAATCATCACCCTCGTAGGGTGCGTCAGAGGGATAACCTATCGGGTAAACGGCAAATTTTATTCATCTGACGCACCAGGGATATCGTGGTCAAGAAACCCGGTTTTTTCGCACAGGTCAAGAAACCGGGTTTCTGAATTATTAATTATCGGGGGTGGGGCGGGTTTATTAACATAGTCGTAGGGATGGAAAATTGACAGCAGAACCCGCCCCTACAATTATTAATTATCGGGGGTGGGGGGGTTTATTAACATAGTCGTAGGGATGGAAAATTGACAGCAGAACCCGCCCCTACAATTCTATATAATGGTAATTATACGAAAAACCAAAAAGTTACAAGAGTAACCATTATCTAGGATGGTGTCAAGATTATATCATTAGTTCCGGTGGCTGTGAAGGATTGAGGCGGATTCTGGTGAGCCAATTTTTGAAAATTGATTAAAAAATCAACCTATGATAGTGGTCAGACCTGGAAAAACTGTGCAGGTGATAGTATAACAGAGAGAAAGGTGCGAGACGTTCAGGCATGAAATAGGGATGAGATACCCGAAATAGCTGCCTGGTGGAGATTTCAGCCCCTTGGTTGAATACAAGAGGCTTGCCTCTGACCATCTCCATAACTGTTTATATGTCCCAACGTTTGGTATAGAAATATACAAAACAAGGCAGGGAACCCAAGGTCAAAACGAACTAACTCATACAAATTCCTTATAGGAAGCCCATAAATGGATAAGTAAAGTTAGGAAATTAGGGTAACGGCGATAGCCACCCCCAGTTTTGGGAATCACAACCTCAGGATTGAAGCGGGGAACGGAAGGCTCCGAGGTGTAACCCAACACCAGAACCGAGACCACTGCCAACCATCCATGATTAGGGAAACCGAATGTCCGGCTTGAACCATCGTCACTGTTAAGTAGCGAAATAGGTTGACACGCTGCGCTCAAAAGAGCAAGGGGAAGAGTAGGAGGATTCTTTCATTTACCTACACAGACCTTTAAAAGTACCCCGGTGGAGAGGACAAATCTAAAGATGGAATGCCCATATAAACGGAACGTTTTAAGTCCTCCTGGACTCTAACTATCTGGTCGAGGTAGTTAGTAGGGATAAGTGTAACCGCAAGTCCTAGAGGATGTGAGATGTGACCAAAAGCCAACGTCCTGCCGTAATGGCAGGGATATGCTAACAGGTCACGGTTTGATTGTAAGAATAGAGTCTAGTAGGTGTACAAATGGCGATAGCGAGTTCAAAGAAAGGATTTGAGAAATCAAAACCAATCAAGACTACGAACAACGCATGGAAGACAATCCCGTGGACTAAGGTTCAACGGAAAGTATTCAAGCTCCAAAAGAGTATATTTCAAGCAGCTAAATCGGGACAAGATGCAAAAGCCAGAAGGTGGCAACGTCTATTGGTGAAATCATACTATGCCCGGCTCTTAGCAGTGCGGCTGTAGGGGCGGGTTCCACGGTCAGCCATGCTTCCCAACAGTCAGCTTAATAAACCCGCCCCCCCAAGCGGGTCAAGGCAAGAAAACAGCCGGAGTTGATGGAGTAAGAGCAATCTCTTCAAGACAAAGGTTCGAGCTTGTTAAGAACATTAAGGGAAATCTCAAATCAAAACCACTGCGACGGGTGTGGATACCAAAACCTGGCAGGGATGATAAAAGCTGGAATAGGAATACCCACAATCCAAGATAGAGCAAGGCAAGCCTTGGTCAAGTCGGCTCTCGAACCTGAATGGGAATCGAGATTTGAAGGTACAAGCTACGGGTTCCGTCCCGGACGGTCCGCCCATGACGCAATTGGCAGAATTTATACTGCCATAAATCAAGGACAATATTATGTTCTCGATGCCGATATAGCAAAATGCTCTTACCGTGAACCATGATTACCTACTGTCCAAAATTCATTGTCCAAGCCGCCTAAAAAGAGACCTGAAACAATGGCTCAAAGCGGGAGTGCTAGATAAAGGTGTATTTGAGGATACAGAAACAGGGACACCCCAGGGAGGGGTAATAAGTCCAATACTCGCCAACATCGCACTGTTGGGTATGGAAAGGCTAGTTAAAGAAATGTATCCTAATAAAGGAACAGCCACACAAGCCAACCTAATACGATACGCCGATGATTTCGTGGTTATCTCAAAAGACCTAGGAATCATTGAACAGTGCAAAACTGCTATTTCTGAATGGCTAAAGCCTGTTGGATTAGAGATTAAACCTGAAAAAACTCGAATCTGCCATACACTCAAATCTATTGAGTATAATGGCAAAGCAGAGAAACCCGGATTTGATTTCTTAGGTTTCAATATTAGGCAATATCCTGTAGGAAAATATAGAACTGGGAAAATCCAACATGGGAAACCATTAGGACACAAAACACATATAAAACCCAGCCAAAAAGCAGTTGCCCACACAGAAGTGATAAAAGGTGTAATTAAACAATTTAAAACAGCACCTCAATCAGCCCTGATTAACAAACTAAACCCAATTATTAGGGGATGGTCAAACTATTACTCAGCGGTAGTCTCAACAGAGACATTCACCAAACTAGATAAGACAATCTGGCAAATGTTACGGGCATGGACAGTATCAAGATGCGGAAAGGGAAGTCACGAAAAGCTAAGAAATTATTTCAGACATGGAACAATTAAACTTAGCAATGGGAAAGAAAGACACGAAAATTGGATGTTCCAAACCAAAGATGGGTTACATCTATTCAAACACAACTGGACTCCAATTGTCAGACATACCTTAATACGCCCTGACGCAACACTTTATGACGGAAATTGGACCTACTGGGCAAGCAGGAAAGGACGAGCAATCGATACGCCAAATAGGGTAGCAAAACTACTCAAAAAGCAAAAAGGTAGATGTACCTGGTGTGGGCAATTCTTTACCCCATCAGATTTAATTGAAATAGACCACATTGTACCTAGAAGCCAAGGCGGAAAGGATGACTACAAGAATCTTCAATTATTACATCGCCATTGTCACGACGATAAAACAGCTCTTGATGAAGAGATGATGCTGTACTCTTAACAAGGAGACGGTCAAACTAGGAGCCGTATGAGGTGAAAGTCTCAAGTACGGTTTTGAATGGGAGGGGTAGACCGTGAGGTCTATCTCGACCCCTAATCCAGCCGCCTTTGAAGGCTTGCCGTGAGTTGGTCGAAGGGGGCGGAGCTTGAAACCCATAATTTGGGGTAAGTGATGAGTAGGGTTGTCTGGCAATGGCTTCTAACTTGTAGTGTTAAGACATACGTGCGAGACGTTTAGGAGTCAAATAAGGCT
Organism: Arthrospira sp. PCC 9108; assembly: GCA_016745315.1. Taxonomy (GTDB): domain Bacteria; phylum Cyanobacteriota; class Cyanobacteriia; order Cyanobacteriales; family Microcoleaceae; genus Limnospira; species Limnospira platensis. The sequence continues at coordinate 4,410,766 of CP066886.1, read as the reverse complement.
GCAATGCCTGAAATAACCTCCTAGTGGGACTTCCACCCCTTGGTGGAATATAAGGGATTCGCACCCCTAACCATCCCATAACTGTTTATATGTCCCGACGCTTGGAGAAATCTAAGCAAGGCAGGGAACTCAAGGTCATAAACCAACTGAGAAATCAGGGCGTTGAGAGTAACGGCGATAGCCACCCCCAGTTTTGGAAATCATAACCCCAGGATTGAAGCGGGGAACGGAAGGCGTGAGGGAAACCTATTCCCAATAATCCGACCACTGCCAACCATCCATGATTAGGGAAACCGAATGTCCGGCTTGAACCATCGTAATAACACAGTAGCGAAATAGGTTGATACACTGCGCTCAAAAGAGTAAGGGGAAAAGTAGGATTTTGTATGAGATACCTACACAGACCTTTAAAAGTACCCCGGTTCTGAGGACAAATCTAAAGATGGAATGCCCGTATAAACGGAACGTTTAAACCCCTTTTAGGCTCTCAAGTGGCAGGATGTACCTGCACAGTAGTGAAAAGTGTAAGCGCATACCTTTAAGGGGAAAGGATGTGACTGAAAGCCAATGCCTAACTGTAATGGTTAGGATATGCCCACTAGTCACGGTGTGGATATAGAGATGGCGACAATTAGGAGTGTTTACGACGATAGCGAGTTTAAAGACTACGATGTTGTATTTAGCTCTAAAAGTTGAAGTCACAAAGCAGGAAGTCGTTACCCTGTTCCCGATGTCAAAAGGGGTATCCACATCAGGAGCCGTGTGATGTGAAAGTATCAAGCACGGTTTTGTATTGGAGTTGGGGAAGGCGACTTCCCTTTCGACCATAACCAGGTTAACAGTACCGCTCATAATAAAGCTCGGCGTTAAATTGTCGATAGGAGGGCAGCCGTGCCGACCAGCCAAGACCAAAAAATAATCGCTATCTTTATGGAAGAGGCGGGAGAACGCCTCGAAGAACTTAGTACGGGGTTGAAGGATCTGCCAAAAATTATGGCCTCCTCCGATCGCGAACCGATGATTACTATGTACAGAGCGGCGCACTCGATTAAGGGAGCCTCGGCTATGTTAACGCAACAGATGCCGAGTTTAGCCAGTATTAATAAGGTATCTAAACGACTTGAAGATTGTTTTAAGTCGGTTAAAGACACTCCCATCAAAGCTGATACCAAGGTTGTTACACTGTCAAACAAGTGTTATGAGGTACTCAAGAACCTGATTCAAAGGGCACAAAGTCCGTCTGGTTTATCTGTGGAAATGGGGGAAAAAATTGCTACGGCTGCCCTTCCGGTGTATGATATGCTGGAGAAGCATCTGGCGGATTTGATGAGTGGTAAGGCAGCGCCTGCAGTGGCGGCAGCTTCGTCTGGAGGAAGTAAACCTGTACCTTCGGCGGTGGCTAAGGTGACGGCGGTTCTGAAACCGATGTTACAAGGATTGAGCAAACCGGAATCTCCGGCGCTACGGAAACAAATAGCGGGGCTGTGTGGTCATTTGCAAAAAATTGCGCCGGGAGTGGAACCTTGGCAAAATTTGGTGAAAACTACCCATGGCGCGATCGCTAATCCTAGGGCTCCTTTTCCGCTTCTGAAAAATACGGTAATTAAGGAACTTCAGCAGGCGGCGAAACTCCTGGAAGCGGGAAAAGCTGATGCTATAGCGCCCAGTGATGCTCTAGTTAAACTGGGAAGTAGCCAAGGGGCGGCTCCGGCGACTGCTAAGGAAATTACGATACCAGCAGATCCGAAGGAAGTGGTGAAGGTGTTACTGAAGACTTTCAACAAAAAAGAACTTCAGGCGATCGCTCAATTGTTGATCAAGCACATCAAATCCTGATTTCGATTCTAAGTCGAATTATCCAAGCGATCGCTGATGGCTACTTCCACCTGTCGAGGTAAATTAGCGATCGCCACAGAAACTTTGTCCTGTAACTCATTTAACTGTTGCTGTTGGAGGGCTCCCCATTGGGGTAGTTGATTGATAAACTGCTGTAAATCGACAATCACATGGGTTAAACTCTCGACTTGTTCTAACTCAGGTCGCTGCTGGAACTTTCGCACCACCAATTCCAACTCTCCCTGAATGGCATCGATCGCCTGTTCGAGGGCGTTTTGGCGCTCTAAAATATTCTGGAGAGTACCATTAAGGGTAGTTAAGTTATCGGTGAGCGCCGCCATGTCTAAATTAGCGGTAGATTTTAGGGTGTTGATATTAGCAGAAACAGCATTAGCCTCAGCAATATGATGTAACTGTTCGATCGCCTGAGTGTTCAAGTCAACATTAGCTTTGACATTGAAAGTAAGCGATCGCATATATTGCTTTAACAGATAGCGGTTAACTAGACCAATAGCTAGAAAAATCAATAGGGGAATGCCGCCATATAATAGCGATCGGCCGGTGAAAGTTGCCACAGTTCCCACCACAGTCACGGCTAAACCGACATATTCAGCTATTTCTAGTAGATTACGGTAATTCAACATTCTGTTAATTGAGACTATTACTTTGCAAAATCATCCGAGCTAAATTCAAATATATTAACACCCCCAACACATCAACGGCGGTGGTAATAAACGGCGCAGACATCAAAGTTGGGTCTAATTTGAGCGACCGGAACAAAAAAGGCAAAGCCGAACCGGCTACAGAAGCCAACATGGAAATCGCCAATAAACTCATACCAACTGCGATCGCCACTGCTATTTGACCGGGGACAATAAATACACTAGCCCATATAGTCGCCAAAGTCCCCAAAACTAGACCCAGTAAAGCACCCGCCATAGCCTCCCGCCGAATTACCTGGAAAGATCCCAAAGACCAAATTTCATCGGTATTCATCCCCCGAATTACCACAGTGGAAGACTGAGCGCCGACATTTCCCCCGGTTCCGGTCAATAGGGGGATAAAAAACGATAAGGCCACCACGTCTTGGAGAATATCTCTCTGGGTCTTGAGAATAGAGGCGGTAATACTATTGGTCACTAACAATACTAACAGCCAGACCACCCGGCGGCGGGCTACTGTGAGTAAACTTACCTGAAAATAGTTATCTCCGTCCGCCTGTAAGCCACCCAAGGCGTAGATATCTTTGGTGGTTTCCTTCTCGAGGATATCCAAGATATCATCCACGGTGATAATTCCCACGAGTCGCTTTTCACTATCGACCACAGGAACTGCTAGGAAATCATATCGCTTAATGATGCGCGCGACTTCTTCTTGGTCTGTATCGGTTTGTACAGAGACAAAATCTCGGCTGAGGATTTCACCCACGGTTTGATTTAACTGAGCGGTTACTAAGTCCCGCAGGGAGAGAATACCAATTAAATGGCGATCGGAGTCGGTAACATACAAAGAATAGACGGTTTCGGTAACATGGGCTAAACTGCGAATACGCTCCAAACTCTCACCTACGGTGTACTCTTCCTTGAGGGAAATGTATTCAGGGGTCATAATTCGCCCGGCTGTGTCAGCCTCATAACCTAGTAACAAGGCTGTGGCTTGGCGTTCAGATAGACTCAGTTCGGCAACTAAGCGACGCACTACGGCGGCGGGTAATTCGTCAAATAGCCTAGCGCGATCGTCCGGGGACATTTTATCGACAATATCTATCACTTCCTGGCGTTTGAATTTTTCGCACAATGACTGCTGAACGCTAGAGTCGAGTTGCTCATAAACCTTGATCGCCTCATCTTTCGATAATAGGCGAAAGGCAATGACCTGCATGGTTTCGGGTAATCCCTCAATGGCTTCGGCAATGTCTGCTGGTTGGACTGGAACTAAAATAGCCTTGGCAGTTTGCAGATCTCGGCGTTCTAACAATACTTGTAGTTGCGATCGGACTAATTCCCTCAGTTCTTTACGCGACATGGTAGACAGGGGAACGGATGGTTGAGGGTTTTCAGTCAAGGGATGATCTCCAAAACTGCTACTGAATCTTAACTTAATTCTCCTATTGTCTGTTAGAAACAGCTTTACATACAAGTTGTCTGATCTCAAAGGGCTAATCCCATAGTTCCCCCCATTTTTGATATCTTAATCACTGCCACATCCTGAAAGTCTGTCTTTGGGTATACAGTGCCATGGAAATTTGGGTATACAATTTTATCAAAAACTGAGTGCCATAATGCGGCTGTGCCCATATCACATAAATAATTCGGAAACCCAAATCTTAGTATTTTTTTAACATTTGGTGTACAATCGCCAAGAGTAGCTTCTCATACACCTATTGCATCTCGGAATCTGACTCATCCTAGGGGTCTGCTGATTGGGTCTAGCTGAACCGAGAAACGTTACAGGGTTCGGTCAGTCGTCGTTTACGGAACAAAATTAGTGGCTATGAATGATTTGGATGCCTATAGGGGGCAGTTAGTTCCTCAACTCCATATTGATGAGAGTGTTGTGGCTGGGGGTGGTTCTTGTGGTGAGCATGATTCTGCACAGAATTTGAGCTTACCGATGATAGAACACTTAAAGTTATTGGCGACAGCGGTTTGCTCTGCTGAGGACTCTGTGGTGATTACTAGCGCCAATCTGGAATTTCCTGGACCTGAAATTGTGTTTGTCAATAAAGCATTTACCAGAATGACTGGTTATGGTCCCACAGAGGCGATCGGTCAAACTCCCAGAATTTTGCAAGGAGAAAAAACAGATCGCACGATTTTGGAAAGGATGAAACTGGATCTGAAAGCTGGAGGGGTCTTTTATGGTCAGACAATTAACTATCGCAAGGATGGAAGGGAATTTGTCAATGAGTGGCATATTGAACCTATATATAACGATCGCCAAGAGATAACCCACTATTTAGCTATTCAAAGAGATGTGACTGAACGACAAAATCAACAGAATCGCCTCATCTACGAGGCTAACCATGATAGCCTAACGGGTCTATATAACCGAGGCTACTTTAGAACTGAACTTCAGAAAGCCATAGACCGCACACAAGACTCTCAAGACTATTTGTTTGGTCTGTTGTTTATGGATCTTGACCGCTTTAAATTGATTAATGATAGCTTTGGACATCAAGCGGGAGATCAACTACTGATTGAAATTGGCGATCGTCTACAAAGCTGTATCCGTCCCCAAGATATTCTATCTCGGTGGGGAGGAGATGAATTTGCGATTCTGATTGATGATATCCAAGACCTATCTGAAATTTCTCAACTCACTCATAAAATTCAACAGACAATCAAAAAACCTATTCTGCTCGGGGAAGAGAACCTCGAAACTGTTACCAGTCTTAGTATTGGTATCGCTCTGAGTAGTATGGGGTATAATTGCAGCGAGGATATGCTCCGAGATGCTGATACGGCTTTATATAGAGCGAAAGAGCGAGGGAAGGGAAGTTATGCAATTTTTACCCAAGCTATGCACCACCAAGTCCGACAGCAACTACAGCTAGAAACGGATTTGCGTTATGCTCTCAAACGTCAGGAATTGATACTCAACTATCAGCCAATTATCTCGATGACAACTAATCGGATTGTGGGTTGTGAAGCCTTGCTTAGGTGGGAACATAAAACTTTTGGCTGTGTTTCTCCGGCTAAATTTATTCCTATTGCTGAAGAAACTGGGTTAATTTGTCCCCTGGGAGATTGGGTAATTGAACAGGCTTGTATTCAAGCTAAACAATGGGAATCTATTTATCAAGATTTACCACCATTTATTAGTGTTAATCTGGCGACTAAACAACTAACACAGGCGGGAATTGTTGAGACAATTAAGGAAATATTAGAAGCGACTAAATGCTCTCCTGAATTGATTAAGTTTGAACTGACAGAAACGGCGATCGCTGAATCGACAGAAGTGGCGGTTACTACTCTCCGAAAAATTAAAGATTTGGGGATTAGATTATGTATAGATGATTTCGGAACCGGACATTCCTCCCTCAGTCGCCTCTCATGTTTTCCTATTGATACCCTGAAAATAGACCGCTCTTTTATTAAGGGTATCAATGCTTCGGAACATCAAACTAAAATTGCCTATGCTATTGTGAAGCTGGCTCAATCCCTAGGAATGGAAACTATTGCTGAAGGGATTGAAAACTTGGAACAATTTTGTCAACTAAAATCTTGGGGATGCGAACTGGCTCAAGGGTTTTTGATGGCTGAACCTATAGCCTCAGAAACTTTCCAAGAAGTTCTTAACCAAAACTTGATTTACCCCATGGAGTGCTAATGACCGCTGAACTAATTGTTAATAACTATCCTGAAGATTTATTCAACGCCTATCAAACGGCGATCGCTGAGTTACGTTTACTCAAAAATGAACTTCGTCAAACTCAGCAAGAATATGCGGAACTGCAAAATATTATCGATCGCACTAACCCGGTTAGTATGATTGATAAACATGGGACGGTTTTAGATGCTAACCTACCTTTTATTGAGATGTGGGGTAAGTCTTGGGAACAGGTGATTAATCACCCTCACCCTTTGTTTGAATCCCCTTATTATTCCCCTACTTTTTGGGAAGAATTATGGTCAGTGGTTAATCAAGGTAATATTTGGGAAGGAGAAATTCAACATCATATTGCTAACGGACAACACATTTGGGTAAAAACAACTATTGTTCCTGTGGAAGCATCATCGGGATTATGTCCTTATCGCTATTGGGTAATTACCAATAAAGATGACACTCAACCGCAGATAGAACAACAACTGCTACAGTTATCCTGGGTTGCTACTCAGACTGATAATGCTGTAATTATTTGTGATTGTGATGGTTATATTGAGTGGGTTAATACCGGATTTGTAACTATTACTGGATATTTCTTTGATGAGGTACAAGGTCGCAAGCCTGGTTCGTTTTTGCCGGGTGCTGACACTAACCCAGATACTATCTTGGAGATTGCTAACGCACTCAAACAACATCAACCTTATCAAGGGGAAATCCTGAACTATAGACGCAATGGAGAAGCCTATTGGCTGTCTATAAGTATTACTCCTGTTTTTGATAAATGGGGAAATTTGACTAAGTTTATTGCTGTGGAAAGTGATATCACTGAACGCCAAAAAATTGCCTCGGCTTGGAGAGAAAGTGAGGTGAGAAATCGCAGCCTGATTGAGGCTATTCCTGATTTGATATTTAGGATAAATTCTCAGGGAGTAATTCTTGACTACTTCCCGGCTAAAAATTCCCCCAATCCCGGTTTACCACCAAATATTGTGGGACAGACAATTGATGCCGTTTTTTCTCAAGATTTGGCTGAATGGACGCGCCATTATTTAACTCAAACCCTCAATACTAGACAAATTCAGCAGGGGGAATATGTGCTATCGGTTTCGGGTAGCTATCACCATTATGAAGCGCGTTATGTCCCTAGTGGTGATGATCAGGTCTTGGCGATTGTTAGGGATATTAGCGATCGCAAAGCTATGGAAGTTAGCCTCAGACTTGAACAGATACAACAACGCCATAAAGCGATCGAGTTATCCCAAACTATACAAGAATTAAAACGCACCCAAACACAATTAATTCAGGCTGAGAAAATGTCCGGCTTAGGACAAATGGTGGCAGGGGTAGCCCATGAAATCAATAATCCTTTAGGGTTTATACATGGGAATTTGATGCACCTAGAAACCTGCACTCAAGATTTAATTGAACTGGTGAAATTATATCATAAAAACTACCCTCAACCTGTTGAGGAAATTATTAATTTTGCCCAAGAAATTGATTTGCAGTTTATGCTTGATGATTTACCTCATGCTTTGGATTCAATGAAGTTGGGAACTACTCGGATTCAAGATATTGTTGTCTCTTTAAGAAACTTTTCTCGCCTCGATGAAGCTACCCGCAAGGCTGTAGATTTACATGAGGGTATCGAAAGCACTTTACTGATTTTACAAGGTCGCATCAAAATGCACCCAGGTTCGGAAATTCAAATTCTTAAAGATTATGGAGAATTGCCTAAGTTGGAATGCTATCCTAGTCAATTGAATCAGGTATTTATGAATATATTGGCTAATGCGATCGATGCTTTAGCAACTCAACCAGATCCTGGTATAATTACCATCAAAACTACAGTGGAAAAAGCTAATTTTCCCGACCAACTAGACTCTATTGTTATTAAAATTGCTGATAATGGTCCGGGAATTTCTGAATCTATCCAAAGACAGATTTTTAATCCATTTTTTACGACTAAGCCTGTGGGTCAAGGGACGGGTTTGGGATTGTCTATTTCTCATCAAATTGTAGTTGAAAATCACGGCGGAAAATTAGAGTGCAATTCGCAGGTAGGTAGCGGTACAGAATTTGTGATTACCCTCAGCATACCTGAACAGCAAAAATCTGTTACTCATTAATTTCTAGGAAATACTAAATTTTTGTGAAATTTCAGGGAATTGACCATAATTTTCCTATAATGGATAATTAGACTTTTTAGACCTGATTTGGTTATGCAATATTACTTCACTGGCTTTATTGTTATTTTCTTCCTGGTTTGCTATGGCTACAGTTACGTTATTGTGAAATTGGCTAAGGATCGCGGCGACCAATTTTTGCTTTATGGAATGCTGGGGGGTTTATTTGGGTTTATGGCTTTTTGTGCGGCGGCGGTTCCCTTTTTGCATTGGATATTTGACTAACAAATAGGAGTCGATTAAATGCCACAATGGCGGGTGGGGTGTTATAGTTTTTATGGTGAATTACACGGCGATCGCACTCAGCCTATAATTTTGCTATTACATGGCTTTATGGGAAATTGCCGAGACTTTGACCCGGCTATACCCTCCCTTTCTCAGCATTTCTCCTGCTTAACTATTGATTTACCAGGACAAGGAAAAACTCAGGTATTAGCAGGAGATGAAGCCTATCAAATACCAGCGATCGCCTCCGGTTTAATTGGTCTTTTGGATTACCTGAAAATTGATAATTGTGTCCTGATTGGATATTCTATGGGAGGTCGTTTAGGACTCTATTTGATTTTACACTATCCCACACGATTTAAGCAAGCAATTCTGGAATCAGCATCACCGGGACTGAAAACGGAAATTGAGCGATCGCAGCGGCGTTTATCAGATAATCAAATAGCCAATAAACTACAAAATAGTAACTTTCAAGACTTCCTCAACTGGTGGTATAGTTTACCCCTATTTACATCCTTTAAAAACTCGCCCAATTTTGATAAAATTATAGGCGATCGTCTCAAAAATAACCCTACAGAATTAGCGAAAATCCTCATAAATTCGGGAACCGGAACCCAGCCAACACTCTGGGATAAGTTATCTCAAAATCAGATACCTTTACTATTATTAGTGGGAGAATTTGACCATAAATTTAAACAAATTAACCGAGAAATTACGGGTTTATGTACCTTCGCAACCATAAAAATAGTTCCCGGCTGTGGCCATAACATCCACGGCGAAAATCCCCAAATTTGGGTAGACTTAATCCTTGACTTTATTTCCTAAATATGACAATCTTTAACAAACCCTTAAATAACCAGGTATGAAAACTATTGCTGTTTACCATAATAAAGGTGGAGTAGGTAAAACCACCATAGCCATTAACCTAGCCGCCTGTTTACAAAAACAAGGTCACAAAATACTACTTATCGATTTAGACTCTCAAGCCAACTCCACCTTTGCGACTGGCTTAATGAAATTTTTATTTGTGGAAGATGATGATTTAAGAGATCGCAATGTTTCCCATGTTATCGAATCAGGTGATTATCACTTTATTCCTGATGTCGTCAGAAAAACCGACGGATTTAATCAACCCGAAATTGATGTAATACCCTCCCATATTAACTTAATTGAAAAGCAATATAAACTCAACCAAGTTGCATCTAATAAAACCCGTTTAGTCACCAAGCTAAGGCGAGTTAAAGAAGATTATGATATCGTGATTATTGATACTCCTCCCTCCCGGGATATTTATGCAGAAATTGCCTTAATTGCGGCGGATTATTTAATAATCCCATCAGACCTGAAACCCTTTGCTAATCAAGGATTACCTACAGTTTTAGAATTTATTGGTCAAATTGATGAATTTCGTGCCTTAATTGGTAAAAAGGATTTGGCAATTTTGGGGATATTGCCATCTAAAATATCCACCAATTCGCGATTTTTTAATTATGTCTTCCCCAAGCAAAAAGAATCCCTGTTAAATTCCCATAATGTACCGATTATGAATAGCATAATCTTTGAAAGAACAGTTTTGTCTCAATGTACCAACCAGACTATAACTATGGGAGATTTAGAGATACCGGACCCCCAATCTGTGCTAGAATTTGCGCCAGATTCACCAGCAGCGATGGAATTTGTACAGTTGACAGAGGAAGTTTTAGAAAAGTTAGGTAAATAAATCATGATCAGATTTTCTTTGGTGGATGTTAAAAGCATTAATTCTCATGTACCTCGGTCTAATTTTTCCGAATCTGAATTAGAGGAGTTAGCCGATAAAATTTTAGAATGTGGGGGAATTATTAAACCCTTAATCCTGAAAATGCAAGGGTTAGAAAATTATCAAGTTATTTCAGGTAATTTAGAATATTATGCGGCGGTGAAAGCTAGGGAAAAAGACCCCCGCAAAGCTGAGATGGTTAATGCTTTTGTGATTGCTGACAAACATGAAGCTAAGGTATTAAAACAGGTGGAGTTAATTGAGCGTTTTACGGTAACTCCTAGCTTGGTAAATAATCAGATAGGGGAAACTGTAACATTAACGACATCTCCATCTCCTCATTTAGAGTCTCGGTTAAATAATCTTGAACAACGACTAGAAACCTATGTGAGTCAAATTCAGCAGGAATTGAGGGATTATCAACAACAAAATGAACGGCGATTTAAAGCTATAGAATCTCCCCAACCTTCCCCAATGAGAGAGTCAGAGTCGCCAAATCAACCCATTATTAACCCTCTCGATTTATTCAATAGTTTGACTCAGGAGGAGTTATTGAGGCGATTAAATCGGGCTAATATTAGTAATTCTAAAAACTTAGCTAAAGGTATTTGTGAAGCGAGGGAAAAACTGGGTAAATTTATCAATTATCAACAAGTGATTGCTAATGTTAAGGGTTTAGCAGACAAAACTATGATTAAAATTATTGATGCTTGGTCTAGTTAAATGCAATTCAATGACTATCAAATTTAAGTTTAATAAATACTCCCGTAGATTTAAACAGCCTTTAAAAACTCATCACGGACTCTGGGAGGTTAGGGAAGGGATTATTATTGAGTTAATGGACGAAAAGGGTAAAGTTGGCTGGGGAGAAATTGCGCCTCTTAGTTGGTTTGGGTCGGAAACTCTCAGGGAGGCTATGGATTTTTGTGAAAGTCTACCTGGGATAATTACAGAAAATCTGATTTTTTCGATTCCTATGAGTCTCCCAGCTTGTCAGTTTGGCTTGGAGTCGGCTTTAACTCAATTACAGGGAAATGATGAGGAAATACCTAAGCTAGAAAATAGCGGACTGCTTCCTACAGGAAAAGCGGGTTTATCTGCTTGGAAAGATTTAGTTAATAGGGGATATACAACTCTCAAGTGGAAAATCGGGGTTGATAGCATTGATAATGAGTTGAATTGGTTGGAGATATTAGCCAGCCAAATGAGTGAAATTCAAGGGTTATCGCTGCGACTCGATGCGAATGGTGGGTTAAATTTTGCGGAAAGCGATCGCTTGTTAGATATTTGTGATAGAATAAGCCTGGGAGATACTAGCTTTAAAATAGAGTTTTTAGAGCAACCTCTAGGTGTTAATGAGTTAGAGGGAATGTTAGCCTTAACTAAAGGTCATTTAACCTCCATAGCCTTAGATGAATCTGTCGCGACCCTCACCCAAATCAATCAATGTTATCAACAAGGTTGGCGAGGTATTTTTGTGATAAAACCTGCTATAGTAGGTTCCCCAAAGCAGTTAAGGAAATTATATCATACCCTAGGGATTGATGGGGTATTTTCTTCGGTATTTGAAACCGAAATCGGTCAAAAAGCGTCACTACAATTAGCCGCAGAATTATGTCAATCTCATCGCGCGGTAGGATTTGGTATTAATCACTGGTTTGTCGATACTGACTAACTAAAAAATAATTAATCATCCCATAATTATCACATTTTAAACATATTTACCCTCACACAATTCCTCAAGCATATCAACAAGTTTAACTGCATTTTGATAGTATACTCTAATTATTACTGCTGTTTGTAACGCACAACTGTTACATTTTTTATTGTACATTTTTAAAAGCATTGATAGCTTGTTCGAGACGCTTTTCTACAGTTGATTTCTCGGTAGTACGGGAACTGTTGACAGTTACATCCAAGAAATTTTGACTTTTAAAAAGATTTTGATAATTAGTATCGAGTGATTCTTTATCCTTAATAGAACCCTTTTCTAATCGGCGAGCCAAACCCACCATAATACAGTCAAAAACTGCTGCATTAATCTGATTTTTAGGTTTAAAAGCTCGAACCCCCCAAATGTCATAAGCAGTTTCAATAGTGCGAATAAAAGCTAGTTGAATTTCTGATTTATCATACCTATGAAGATGGCGATTTTTACCAATAAAATCATTTAAGAAACCTTTCATCGGTTTTTGATAGTTATCACCCTCAAAATATAGAGCCAGAAAACGCAAAATCATTTCCTGATCTCGCATACGTTTATCAGGTTTTGGGGAACCATATATATCTCGCCAATACTGATGATAATTAAGTTCTGCTAATAAATTATTAAACTCTCCGTGATAGATACAGGCGCGAATTTCTTGAGGTTTTAATTGTTGACCACCAGTATTAAGTCGCTCAAAAATATAGTAAATACTGCTATTATCATCTGAGGGTTCATCCTGTTTAACAATGGTAGCAGGTATAATGGAATCATCGAGTCTACGTCTATCCTCTTCCGAGAGAGTTTGATAAGTTAATCCGTCAAACTTATGAGCTACTTTGGTTAAGGAAAATTCCTTTTGATTAGGTTCAAAAACACCATCATAAAAGTATTGAATAGTCTTTAACCTTTGTTGACCATCAATAACTAGAAGTTTTTGAGTATCTTGTTCTTTAGCGAGAAAAATTCCCGGTACTGGTAGACCCAATAACAGGGACTCAATAAAACGAGATGCTTCTCTATGGTCCCAGACATATCCTCGTTGAAATGTGGGTACATATATGCTGCCATTTTTCATCCGTTTAACTAAACTATCAACGGGATAATCAGCACCATAACTGGTTATTGAATACTTAAAGGTAAGTAGTTCTTCGTCACTATCTTCTAAATTGTGGCTGGGATTTTTTGGCATATCTAATTAGCGATATATTGGGTATAGTAGCAGTTCTTACTATCCTAAAATCCCACAACAATTTGCCATGATATGAAGCCTAAAATAAGGGTGGCTAAATGTTGAGGTAATAGGGTTTTGATGGGTTGGCGGGCAATTTTTTGAGTTAGTAAAATGGCGATTAATATCCCGGATAATAAGGTGGTTCCCTGCAAAAATTCAATGACTGCTGGGTGAGCAACCCAAACGGGGAGACTGGAACCATCTAAGCCAAAAGTAGCAAGGGTAACTGGTAAAATTCTGCCACCTTCTGCTAACCCTAACCGTAGATAATGAGCTAAATTAATGGCTAACGCAAAGGGAAGTAAACCATAAGCTAACTCGATAAATTTCCGAGGCTTTCTTGGGGAAATTAACCGATAAATAAGATGAGCAAAACCGGGAATTATAGCAGGTAAAGCTAAGACTACGGTTGCAACTCCTAAATGTATCCAGAAATTATCTAAATTTAGGGTAAAATTAAAATACTGTTGTAATTGGGGTAAATGATGTAAAAAGACGGCATCTAATAATAAAAACAGTAAGGCTACTTCATAGGTGCGAGGTATATGAGTAGTCCATAATTCAATTCCTGGGGGTCGCAAATTGACCTCAACTGAACGATGGGGACAGGCTTTTAAACAGGTCATACACAATACACAATCTCGATTATCTTCTAATTGTGCAGGGTGAGAATATAAAGGACATCCGGCTGTTTCCATTCCTTCGCCTTTTTGGGGTCCTCCTTTATAGCATTGGTAGGTGTTGCATTCGGCGGAACAGGTTCCCTGCTGTGCGCGTAATTCGGTGATGGCTAATTTGGCAAACATCCCATTCATACCGCCAATGGGACACAGATAACGACACCAAAAACGCCGTTCAAAAATAGCTGAAAAAATCATGGCTCCGGCGGTAATGAGTAGCAATAAACAAGCTGATAAATAGGCGGTATTTGGTAAATCCCACAATTCTTCCCAGAGTAAAATTAGGGCGAATAAACCGAATAAAAACCACCCTCCCCACTTTTCGGCTGACTGTCTCGGCCATTTTTTTAATTGACGCGGAAACAGCCAGAGAGATAGTTTTTGGGTGATTTCTCCGTAAATCATAAAGGGACAAACTGCACACCATACGCGACCTAAAAATGGGAAGATTAACAAAACCAATGGCCACCACCAGGCCCAAAATAGGTTGAGAGCGAAATTTTGCGATCGCGTTTGAGGACCGAGGAATAAAATCGCCACCACGGCGGCAAAAACAGCTACAGTAAAGCCATAATTAATCCGATCCGGCCACCAGGGACTTCTGAGAAATTTGCGGAATTTCGGATAGGTATTTAATAAATTAACTCGGAATTGCTGCTTTTTAGTTTGAGACGGCCAAATAATTTCTTCGGTGATTTCTGCACAGCCTTGGAGTTGAACGATCGCCCTTTCGACCAGGTTTCGTAATTCCCGCAAATTATTGGGAAAATCATAGGCTTGTAGTCGTCGCAAGGCTTCCGGGGTCATCTGGACTCGGTTAATACCTTTATTCCGACAAATTAGGCTAATATTATAATTAACCCAATCGCCAATATCAGATTTTCTTACCCTCAAAGGTGGCACTTTAATCACGGTTTCGACTAAGGTTTCAATCTTAGCCACCATCTTTTCTGATATAATGATAATCCGAGCTTGAGAAACTTTAGCATTGACGGTTTCCGCGCCACCTTTACTGACCGGAATATAAGTTCCTAGTTCTAATAAATTTGAGATGGCGGGGATTAATTCTGGGGGTAATTCTTGGATATTATTAAATATTAAAGTTCCCTTTCCCAAGGCTTCAATTAACCCAGATTTTCCCCCTGTCCGTCCAAATAAATCTGCGCCACTGGTTTGGAGTTTAGAACAATTTACTTGAATGACTGGTTCTCGGCGGTCATCAGACCCAAAATGAATCAAAGCCGCTAAGTTGTCTTTTTCGATTCCTGGTTCCCCAAAAATTAGGACGGATTTACGATTTTTAGAAGCCTCTTTAATTTGCGATCGCAACCTCACCGCATAACGACTTTTTCCGACAATTCCTCGCCGCGCTCTCGGAATTAAATAGGGTTGTAAAATGGCTAACCTTTCCTGCTCATAAACCAATTGAGCGGAAAGTTCCTCGACTTCTTCGGCTAGTTGCTGAGAAAAGGCTTGATTAATTTCGGGATGGGCTTCTACAAACTTGTGAAATTCTCCCGCCTTCATCACCCAAAATTGACAATCTGTTCGGGTAATTAATGTTTGTTGAACTGGATTATTTAACAGTAATGATTGCAGATTAATGGCGATTCCAGGTAAATACTTATCCGCCTTGGGTGCGTCTGGGTTTTCCCAATCACCCGATCGCAAAATATAAAGCCGATCTGGGGAAGTTCCTTTAGTCACCACGACGGTATTTATAGGAATGGTGCGTTCTTCCAGTTGAGGTGCGATCGCCTGCAATATTTCATCATCAAGGAGGCTCAGTGCAGTTCTTTCCTGCAACCATTTCACCAGATCAGTTTGATTCATGGTTTCCCCCTAGATAACTTTCACCGAAAAAGTTACCCTATATTATAACACACATTAAGACAGGAATCACAATTCCGATAAAATCATGTCAACTAATACGCCTATTTTATCTCTGTTAGTTCCCCTCGCATTACTAGGGTTAATTATTCTGGCTGCCGTATTTTTCAGCCAGCAAAAAAACTAACACACTTGAGAGTCTGACGGTTAAGCAAAGCCGGAGCGGGATAGCAGCGACCAGTGTTAAACTGAAGCTGCTAAACCCGCTCACTCATGGCGACCTTTACAGTCAATTAGGAAGCGACACGAGCTGCTGTGCGAGGTCTTCTCCGTCCGGTAGTTGGCTGGGGAGTTTCCGAAGAAGAAGAAGCACTAGAATCAGGACTTTCTTCGGGAGTTTGCATCAACACCACTAACAGAGGATTGCTTTGTAATTCACGCCGCAACAAACGAGCGATCGCTCTTTCAATCTCGGTGCGTACCCCCACCCAATCAATTTGATTACCTTCGCCATTACCAAAGGACCGACTCAACTCTGACCAGCGATCGCTTAAAGTAGCCTCAATCACCTTAACAATATGTTGTTTAAACGCAGCCTGATCAGCAGTCATCACCACCCCTTTCAGGTGAGTTTCAGGAGTCGCCAAAAGTTTACCCTCATCACTAACAGCCACCGCTACAGTAATTAAACCATCCTCAGCCAACTGCTGGCGTTCTTTCAGGACATCATCACGCACAAACCCAGTGCGAGAGGAATCGACCGGCTCAATACCAGAAGGAACTTTACCACCAACGCGAATGGAATTTTCGGTCAACTCCACCACATCACCGTTATTGATAATCACCATATTTTCTGGTGGAATACCCATACTTTTAGCAGTTTTGCTGTGTTGTACTAACATCCGATGTTCACCATGTACAGGAACAAAAAACTTAGGACGAGTCAACGCCAACATCAATTTATGGTCTTCCTGACAACCATGACCGGAAACATGAATACCATGATGGCGGCCATAAATCACATTAGCACCCTGCATCATCAGTTTATCAATAGTATTGACAACCGCAATGGTATTTCCGGGAATCGGGTTAGCAGAAAAGACAATTGTATCCCCTTGTTTAATGCTAATTTGTCGGTGAGCGCCATTAGCAATTCGGGTCATCGCCGCCAAGGGTTCACCCTGGGAACCTGTAGTTAAAATCAACACCTTTTCATCAGGTAAACTGCGAATCGCATTGAGGGGAATAAACAGATTATCAGGACATTTTATATAACCCAAATTCCGAGAATGAGCAATCACATTTAACATCGATCGCCCTACCACAGCCACAGAACGCCCCAATTTTTGAGCAATACTCAGAATAATATTGACCCGGTGAACCGATGAAGCGAAAGTAGTGACCAACACCCGTCCCGAAGCAGTCGCAATAATTCTTTCCAGATTCGGATAAACGGAAGCCTCCGAGGGAGTAAAGCCAGGAACTTCAGCGTTAGTCGAATCACTCAGCAGACAGTGAACCCCTTTTTCCCCATACTCAGCCAACCGCTGAAAATCGAAAAATTCGCCATCCACCGGGGTATGATCCACCTTAAAGTCACCACTATGGATAACTACTCCCACGGGGGTATTAATTGCTACGGTAAAACTATCAGCGATTGAGTGAGTATTGCGGATATATTCCACCAGGAAGTTTTTGCCAATCCGCACTATATCGCGAGGTCTGACCGTTCTTAATTCGGTGCGATCGCTCACCCCCGCCTCTTCTAATTTACCATGAAGCAGAGCCATGGCTAATCTCGGACCATAAATCACCGGAATATCAAACTGTTTCAGGTGAAAAGCAATGCCACCAATATGGTCTTCGTGACCGTGGGTGACAATCATACCCTTAATTTTATCCCGATTTTCCCGCAGGTAGGTAACATCTGGTAAAACTATATTTACGCCGTGCATTCCATCGGTGGGGAAGGCTAAACCAGCATCTAGGATGATGATTTCATCTTCATATTCAAATACACAGGTATTTTTGCCAATTTCGTGGAGTCCACCCAGGGGAATTATTTTCAATTTCGGAGAGTTATCTTCCGGGGTTTGTTCCCTGTTTTTGGGTACATTATCCAACTTTTTGGTGATTTTCACTGACCTAGCAGAAGGTCTAGTTCTGGTGTAAGATTTGCCGTTACTTGACATAATAAAACCTCATTAACTTAGTTTGCCATGGTTGATTTTTCCCGGTTTAAACAGCTATCTATAAGTTTGAATTAAGCAGTCATCAAAACCTAGGAATAATCACAACTATTCAATTGTCTGAAACCCGGATTTTTATTGAATTTACCGAGTTTCAATCAAACCCAATTCGCCCAAAACTCCCTTGACCTTTTCAATCACTTCTGGGGAAGGTTCACACATGGGAGACCGACTCAGACCCACATTCCAGCCCAACAATTTCAGAGCCGCTTTAATCGGAATAGGATTAGTAGTGATAAACAACGTTTTAAACAAACTGAAGAGTTTGATATGAATTTCCGTTGCTTCCTGCACCCGACCCGCTTCAAACATCTGGATCATATCTTGAATTTGCTTCCCTACCAGGTGACTCGCTACACTCACCACCCCAGTTCCACCCACTGCTAACAGTGGTAAAGTCAGGGAATCATCCCCAGAATATATCTGAAACTCTTTAGGTGTCAACTGCCTGATTTGACTAGCTTGGTCTAGGCTGCCACTAGCTTCTTTGATGGCGACAATATTAGGAACCGATGCCAAACGTGCAACGGTTTCCGGTTGGAGATTTTGTCCTGTACGCCCAGGAATATTATATAACACAATCGGCAAATCTGCACAAGCTGAGGCGATCGCCAAAAAGTGTTGATACAATCCCTCTTGGGGAGGCTTGTTGTAATAGGGAACCACCTGCAAAGAACCATCCACCCCCAGTTTAGCGGCTTTCTGAGTGGCGGCGATCGCCTCTTGGGTAGAATTTGACCCCGTACCAGCAATCACCTTAGCCTTACCCGCCACAGCCTGCTGAACCACCTTAAACAACTCATGCTCCTCATCCCAAGTCAGAGTCGGAGACTCTCCAGTAGTGCCACACACCACCAGAGTATCACTGCCATTATCCGCCAAGTGAGCCGCCAGTCGCTCTGCTTCTGGATAGTTAATGCTACCATCTTCCCAAAACGGCGTTACCATTGCCGTCATTACTCTGCCAAAACTTACCATTTCTTTTGTGTCAATTGTGCCGTATAGTTAGCCGTCTTGTTATCATTCATTCCCCCCAACACGGGGGACTTACAGAAGGTCTTTACTTACCAATAATTCAGCAATTTGGACAGCATTTAAAGCCGCTCCCTTGCGAACTTGATCGCCGCATAGCCATAATTCCAACCCACAGGGATGAGAAAGATCCTGGCGGATACGACCCACCAAAACCGGATCGCAGCCCGTTGCATCAATAGGCATGGGGAAATAATTAGCCTGCCAGTCTTCCACCAACTTGACCCCTGGGGCTTGACTCAGGACATCCCGCGCCTTAGCCACATCAAAAGGCTGCTCAAACTCTAAGTTAATCGCCTCCGAGTGGGCACGCAGTACCGGAACCCGTACACAAGTCGCGGAAACTCTCAACTTTTCATCACCAAAAATTTTCCGCGTCTCATTAATCATTTTCATCTCTTCCTCACAATAGCCTAAATCATTGATAGGCGAGTTGTGGGGAAACAGATTAAAAGCCAAGGGGTAGGGGAATATTTCTGCCTGGGGAGTTTTTCCCTGCAAAATCGCCCTGGCTTGGGTTTTCACCTCCTCCATAGCCCTGGCTCCCGCACCACTAGCGGATTGATAAGTAGATACTACTATACGCCGCAGGGGTTGTACCTGATACAGTGGCCAAACCGCCACATTCATCAAAATAGTGGTGCAGTTAGGATTAGCAATAATCCCCTGATGATTAACTACTGCTTCTGGGTTCACTTCTGGCACCACCAGGGGAACTTGGGGGTCCATGCGGAAGGCACTGGAGTTGTCCACTACCACCGCCCCTGCTGCTACGGCTTGGTGAGCCCATTGCTTAGAAGTAGAGCCTCCGGCGGAAGCTAATACCAAATCTACCCCATCAAAACTGCGATCGCCAACGGCTTCTACTGTGAGTTGCTCTCCTCGAAAACGGAGACTATTTCCGGCCGAACGGGGAGAAGCCAATAGCTTCAACTCCGACAGAGGAAAATCGCGACTTTCCAGCAATTCCAGCAACTCGGTTCCCACGGCCCCGGTCGCACCCAAAATAGCAACTCTATAGGATTTTGACAAATTCACTTCCTCCCGGAACTTTAGACAATCGATAATCTGAGAATCAATCAGAAATTTTAATAATATATAAGGCTAATCAGTCTTGTATCTATACTAAAGGCTATTATATCGGTAACTGTGACAGTTGATGTGACAGTCAATGGCGATCGCTACCCATTTCGAGCCATCTACTGATAGCATCAAATATTGGCTAGTCTATCAATTATAGTTCTCCAGAGTTAAAATTGTGGTACAGAAACAATGACACTACCATACCACGAACTGTCAGCATCTGGAACCAAATAGTCTGGGCCTACAACCCAGACAGCAGTTTAGATAGCTCCCTTTCCTTAGTCCGCGCTTAAACAAGGTACATCATGAAAGTCACCCAGGAAAAACTTCCCGCCAGCCAGATTGGACTGGATATCGAAATTTCTCCAGAAATCTCCAAAAATGCCTATGAGAAGGTAATTAACCAATATGCTCGTTCTGCCAATATTCCTGGGTTCCGAAAAGGCAAAGTCCCCCGCCATATCCTAGTCCAGCGACTAGGAGCCTCTAGGATTAAAGCAGCGGCTCTCGATGATTTGATGCAGGAATATTTCCCCAAAATCGTTGAAGAAGAAAAAATCCCGGCCATTGGCAGTTTTGAAGTAGTTGGCAATATTGAAGAACTCATCGAACAGTACGAACCTGGCCAACCCATCACCATCAAAGCGGCTGTAGATGTGGAACCAGAAGTTAAACTCAACAAGTACCAGGATTTTCAGGTCCAAGCTGAAGAGGTCAAATTTGATCCGCAGCAAGTTGATGAGATCCTCGAACGTGAACGGGTGAAAATGGCAACCCTAGTCCCCGTAGAAAAACGACCCGCTCAAAAAGGTGATACCGCCTATGTGGACTTTAAGGGATACTTTACCCCCAAAGGAGCAACGGAACCCGAAGAAATTGAAGGGGGACAAGGTGATAACTACCAAGTGGAACTCACCGAAGGTCAGTTTATCCCCGGTTTTACCGAAGGCATTGAAGGCATGAGTCCTGGGGAAACTAAAGAGCTAAACATTGAGTTTCCGGCTGACTATGGTAAACCGGAATTAGCTGGCTGTCCGGCAACCTTTACGATTACTCTACTCGAACTCAAAGAAAAAGAGTTGCCAGAGTTGGATGATGATTTTGCGGCTGAAGTGAGCGAGTTTGAGACTTTGGCGGAACTACGCGAGTCCCTAGAAAAGCGTTTTCAGGAAGAAAAGGCCGAACAAACTACCTCTAATAAACACAAGGCTTTGGCTGAGGCTTTAGTGGCAGAAATGGAAGTGGAATTGCCGGAAACCCTGGTTAAGGAAGAAGTAGACCGCCTCTTGACTCAGCAGGCTATGCAGTTGAGTAATATGGGCATTGACCTTAAACAACTGTTTAACAGTGAAACTGTACCACGGATGCGAGAACATCTCCGCCCTGATGCGATCGCTCAACTCAAGGAAACTTTGGCTATCAAAGAAGTTGCTAAACAACAATCGATCACTGTCACCGAAGAGGAAATTCAGGCTAAGTGTGAAGAAATGATGGAGCAACTTCAAGGCCAAGAGGTGAACCCAGAGCGCCTACGCATGGTGGTTACTGATGACCTGATTAGCAAAAAGACTTATCAGTGGATTGAAGAACATTCCACCATTGAATTAGTCCCTGAAGGTACTTTAACCCCAGAGGAAGAAGAACCAGAAGATTCAGAAGATTCAGAAGAAGTGGTCGTCGCTGAAGCTGAAGTCGTTACCGACTAGCTATTTGACCACCAGTGGGATCGGGTGTCAAAATTTCCAAAAAGCGCTAACATGGAGTGGGGGAAAGAAAGGCGATCGCACTAATTTTAAGTCGGTTGATCTGTTCTTCTCCCCCAACAATTGCCCTGGCGTTTCCCTAAAATTTCCAATTAACTGTAGAAACAACCATAAGATTAAACTACCATCCGCTTTATGATGATCTCTGAGTATTCCCGCGATTCCATTGGCAGCACCCGTAACAGCCATATAATTAGTGGTTCACAACCAGTTACTATTAACTCATCCGCTGCGGGTGTCATTCCCATGGTAGTTGAACAGTCGGGAATGGGAGAAAGGGCTTTTGACCTCTATTCCCGTCTCCTACGCGATCGCATTATTTTTCTGGGAACACCCATTGACGATGAAGTAGCCAATGCCGTAAGCGCCCAAATGTTGTTTTTGGAATCAGAAGATCCCGAAAAAGATATCCAACTTTACATCAACTCCCCTGGCGGTTCAGTCACCGCAGGTATGGGAATTTACGACACCATGCAACAAATTCGCCCCGATGTGGTGACTATATGTTATGGATTGGCGGCAAGTATGGGTGCATTTCTCCTCGCTTCCGGTACCGCTGGCAAGCGAATGTCCTTACCTAGTTCTCGAATTATGATTCACCAACCCCTAGGCGGCGCTCAAGGACAGGCAATAGACATAGAAATTCAAGCCAAAGAAATTCTCTATCACAAGCACACCCTTAATACACTCTTAGCCCAACATACAGGGCAACCCATAGAGCGCATTAATGCTGATACCGAAAGAGACTTTTTTATGTCCGCCGCCGAAGCTCAAGAATATGGTCTAATAGATCAAGTGATCCTAAAACAGAATCTTCCGGTTCCCGGAGAATCTGTTAGCGCAACATAAAACGAGGCAATTATGTCCAAGTACGACTCCCATTTGAAGTGTTCCTTCTGTGGCAAGTCCCAGGAGCAGGTTCGCAAGTTAATTGCCGGGCCAGGAGTCTACATCTGCGATGAATGCGTGGAACTGTGTAACGAAATTTTGGACGAGGAGCTATTTGATACCAATTCAGCTCCTCCTACACCCCAGGCCAAGCGCCCCCAAGCAGCCCCCACCTCTAAACGTCGCAACACTCCCAGCCGAGTCGCCTTAAATCAAATTCCTAAACCTAGGGAAATTAAGGCCTACCTAGATCATCATGTCATTGGTCAGGATGATGCCAAAAAAGTGCTATCAGTGGCTGTTTACAACCACTACAAGCGTCTAGGCTTTATCCCAGGTCATAGACAGGGTGATGATCAGATCGAACTGCAAAAATCCAATATTTTGCTAATTGGTCCCACTGGGTGCGGTAAAACTCTATTGGCGGAAACTCTGGCTAAAATGCTTGATGTTCCCTTTGCGGTCGCTGACGCTACCACCCTCACTGAGGCGGGCTATGTTGGGGAAGATGTAGAAAATATCCTCCTGCGACTCCTACAAGTGGCTGATTTTGATGTGGAAGAAGCACAGCGCGGCATTGTCTACATCGATGAGATTGATAAAATTGCCCGTAAGAGCGAAAATCCCTCCATTACTAGAGATGTCTCCGGTGAAGGTGTCCAGCAAGCCTTATTGAAAATGCTGGAGGGAACTACTGCTAATGTTCCTCCCCAAGGCGGTCGTAAGCATCCTTATCAAGATTGCATTCAGATTGATACTAGCAACATCCTATTTGTTTGTGGCGGCGCTTTTGTGGGCCTGGAAAAAATTATTGAGCAAAGAAGCGGTAAAAAGTCCATGGGCTTTGTCCGCTCCGGCGAAGAAGTGACCCCAGAACAAAAAGACACAGAAGCTCTCAAGGGTATCGAACCTAATGATTTGGTCAAGTTTGGCTTAATTCCAGAGTTGATCGGTCGTATTCCTATGGTGGCGGTTCTCGATCCTCTCGATGAGAAAACTTTGATGTCAATTCTCACCGAACCTCGCAGCGCTTTGGTCAAACAATACCAAAA
The DNA here is from genome assembly GCA_016745315.1 of Arthrospira sp. PCC 9108. Lineage (GTDB taxonomy): Bacteria > Cyanobacteriota > Cyanobacteriia > Cyanobacteriales > Microcoleaceae > Limnospira > Limnospira platensis. Next base: position 4,386,918 of record CP066886.1, on the reverse strand, counting down.
ATTGCTGCGTATGGATAATGTGCATCTGGAGTTTGAACCTGACGCTATTCAGGCGATCGCCAGAGAAGCCTTCCGCCGTAAAACTGGCGCTCGTGCTTTGCGCGGTATCGTGGAAGAGTTGATGCTAGATGTTATGTATGAACTGCCTTCGCGTAAAGATGTCAAACGATGTCTGGTTACTCAGGCAATGGTTGAGAAGCGATCGACTGCTGAGTTGCTCGTTCATCCTTCCTCATTACCTAAGCCCGAATCGGCTTAATCTCCCTCTCTGGTTTAAGGAAGATCAAAAAATGAGTTGTTTAACCTAACTCTAATTGGCTTCCTTACAGGGTGTTCCTACCCTAATTTCCGGCTTGGGATAAGTTTTGCTAATCTTTACCCCCGCAACAGTTTTCAAATTCCAAAGATTGTTAAGAATTATTACAATTTTATTGCTAATTACTTGCAAAAGGTTGACGAAATCATAGGGGTTGTAGTACCATCAGAGAAATAGCACCCAAGGCGTTGTTGTGTCTACTGCCAAAAATAGAGGCTAAAACCCTCATTGCGTGGCAGATTCGATTATTTTCTGAGGAGATTTTAAAACTGGCGATGCACGAGTTTTCAGTGATTTAGGGTCCGTCCCAGTTTACCCTCTTGACAAAAAACCCAGTTTGTGCATAGACTCAGACAGCCATAATCCCAAAAATTTAGTTAGCACTCCCCAAACCTATAATTTTTAGCACTGATGAATATTAACTACCTTGATAGTTTACGCGACGAAATATTACAGGCAGTTGATGGGTATGACTCAAATACAAATCCGGTGTTTCATGAAACCATGAGGAAGCATTTTCCGGGCAGTTTACCGATGAAAGATTATATAAAAAAGACCTATATTGAACTGAAAAATTATGGCTTTGAAACCGGAAAAACCATTGGTATGGTCGCGATTTTTCGGGATGAAATCACCGATATTTTAATGGATGAAGTCATCAAATATTGGGGTAAAACCTTTTTTGATAATATTCGGCGATTTACATTTTATGCAATGCCACATATTGCTATTTCCAAAAATGGAGAAATCGGCAAAGTTTATCGGTCGGGAATAGATAAGGCTTCCCATGCTTGTGGTGCTTTAGAAGCAATTGTTAAGGAGTTAGAATCTGGTTGTCTGCAATTAATGACTGATATGCAGGATATTGAGCAATCTATCATCCGTCAAAAAAACATTTCGGCGCTGAAATATGGCGACAAACCGAATCTAGTAGAAATGACGCAGTTAGCCAGTAAAATCATTTCAGAAGATGTAGAGAAGTTGTTATCTTCGGTGGATAATTCCCTGTTTAACTATGCGGTGATGACTGGGATTCAGATTCATGGTCCCATGGATACTCATTGGATTTACCCCCAAGATTTTTATGTGGTGAGTTCCCAGTTACCAGGAGGCAAGAAAAACCTATCTTTATAGGATTATAGCAGAACGGTTAACGCACCGATTAACTGGAAAGAACTGATGCGATCGCCTTTAAAAACCCATTTAAAAACTCAGCACATCAGTTCTCAGGTAGCGCCAAAATTAGATATCCAAATCAGTGATATCCAAACGAGGAGCATGATCCTCAATAAACTGGCGACGAGGCGCAACCCGATCGCCCATTAACACAGTAAAGATGTGATCAGCCTCCGCCGCATCCTCAATTTCCACCCGTTTAATGCTGCGAGTTTCCGGGTTCATAGTTGTATCCCAGAGTTGATTGGGCATCATTTCCCCCAACCCCTTAAACCGTTGGATGGTGTAATTAGCATTATCGGGGAACTCAGCCAATTGTTGCTGCAATTGTTGCTCATTATAGCAATAGTAGTGATTGCGTCCCCGTTCCACCTTATAAAGAGGCGGACAGGCGATATAAATAAAACCCTGAGCAACCAACTCTCGCTGATAGCGATAGAAAAAGGTTAACAGCAAAGTCCGAATATGAGCCCCATCAACATCAGCATCAGTCATAATGATGACCTTGTGATAGCGCAACTGAGACGAGTCAAACTCTTCGCCCTTAATACCCAATCCCAAAGCCGTAATTAGTGATTGAATCTCATTATTTTTATAGATTTTCGCATCATCAGTTTTCTCAATGTTCAGAATCTTACCACGCAGGGGTAAAATCGCTTGAGTACGGCGATCGCGTCCTTGTTTAGCGCTACCACCCGCACTATCTCCCTCAACCAAAAAGATTTCCGACTCTTCCGGGTCACGGCTGCTACAGTCTGCCAACTTTCCTGGTAACGGAGAAGATTCTAACACCGATTTGCGGCGTACCAAATCCCGCGCGCGCCGTGCTGCTTCCGCCGCCTTAAAAGCCTGAATAGCTTTTTCTAAAATGGCATCAGCCACATTAGGGTTAAAATCGAGAAACTCAGTCAGAACCTCTCCCACCAGGGAATCGACAATTCCGCGAACTTCGGTATTTCCCAGCTTGGTTTTAGTTTGTCCCTCAAATTCCGGGTCAGGAACCTTAACAGAAATCACCCCAGTCAAACCTTCCCGGACATTTTCCCCTCCCAGGTTAGGCTCATTATCCTTTATTTTATTGCGCTTACGAGCGATCGCATTCATGGTGCGAGTCAGCACAGTTTTCAGCCCTTCCAAATGGGTACCACCATCAACGGTGCGGATATTGTTAGCAAAACCCAAAATCGTATCGCTGTAGGCATCAACACACCACTGTAGAGCCACTTCCACCTGAACATTATTGCGTTCACCAGACACATAAATAGTATCCTCGTGGAGAGCCTGCTTTTCCCGGTTCATGTAGGTAACATATTCCTTAATCCCCCCCTCGTAACAGTAACTCTCAACCTTAGCCTCTTCCCGTTTGAGTAACTCCAGCCTGTTATCCGTGAGAGTAATGCGTACCCCCGCATTCAGATAAGCCAGTTCCCTTAAACGGCTGGCAATGGTATCATATTCAAACTCTATCCCCGTGGTGAAAATCTTGGTATCGGGTTTAAAACAGACAGAAGTTCCCGTTTGGCTTTCTTTGCTAGAGTGTTCCTCTAGTTCTGTCACCGGAACCCCTCGCTCATAACGTTGAACGTATCGTTTGTGGTCTCGTAATACTGTTACTTCCACCCATTCCGATAAAGCGTTCACAACGGAGATACCCACCCCGTGTAAGCCGCCTGATACCTTATAGCCACCACCGCCGAACTTTCCTCCGGCATGGAGAACAGTCATTACGGTTTCTAGGGCTGATCTGCCAGTTTTAGAGTGGGTGTCAATGGGGATACCTCGGCCATCGTCAGTTACTCTGACGGAGTTATCTGGGTTGATATCAACTTCGATGTGGGTGCAATAGCCAGCTAACGCCTCATCAACGGAGTTATCAACAACCTCATAAACTAAGTGGTGAAGGCCGCGCGGTCCGGTAGAACCAATATACATCCCCGGACGTTTGCGGACTGCTTCAAGACCTTCAAGAACTTGGATCTGGTCTGCTGAGTACGTGCTGGTCATCTAAAAACTGCTCCAATAATGGCGCTGAAGCCCTGGGGCCTCAAAAATGATAAATATAGCCAAAATTGTAACACAAAAGGGTTATAGACGAGATTAGGGTAGGCTAAATTGAAGTTTTGATATGGGATGGACAAATACTAGAATCGATGATGATCAACTTTTCACTCCTCCAACTGGGGTGATTGTGGTTTGTGGTGCGACAGCCACCGGAAAATCCGGGTTAGCCCTAACCTTGGCTAAACGCCTGGAAACAGTGATTATCAGCGCCGACTCACGCCAAGTATACCGGGAGTTTGACATCGGAACTGCTAAACCTACTTTAGCAGAAAGGGAACAAGTCCCCCATTATCTGATTGATATCTGCGATCCGACCGAAACCCTAACTTTAGCAGATTATCAGGATCGGGCTAATCAGTTAATCAGCCAATCCGATATATTAGCGGGACCGGGTAAGCCTTTACTTCTGGTGGGAGGAACAGGGTTATATATTAAGGCGATCGCCGCTGGTTTGAAAATTCCCAGAGTTCCACCACACCCCCAATTGCGATCGCAACTCACAGCTTTGGGTCAACCTTTCGCATACAGTATGTTACAGCAGGTTGATCCTATCGCCGCCCAAAAAATTCACCCCAATGATGCTGTACGCACCCTCAGAGGTTTAGAAGTTTATTATGTCACCGGACAAACCATCTCAGCCCAACAAGGGGAAAACCCGCCTAATTACCCGATTTTGCAGTTAGGTCTAACCTGTCAAGACCCACTCACCCTCACCCGGCGGATCTGCGATCGCACTGAGGCTATGATAGAATCAGGCTTGGTGGCGGAAGTGCAAAGTTTAGGCGATCGCTACGGTCAAGATTTACCCCTATTGAAAACTTTAGGCTATCAGGAGATTAGTCAATACCTAGCTGGCGATATTACCCTCGCCGCCGCCAAGGACTTGACAGTTTTGCATACTCGCCAATTTGCTAAACGACAAAATACCTGGTTTAAGGCTATTCCTCAAATTCACTGGTTTGATGCTGATAGTACCAACTTAGTAGACCAAGTTTGGGAAACCATTAACCGTTTTTTAACTCATCATTAACCTACACAGATTAAATCTCCCCACTGACCCTAACTAGAGGATAAATGAGGAGTAACTTGGAAAACAAGGAGAGAATCATATCCCTCCCTGTATTCTATCACAAGTTAGTTAGTTTAGTGTTGGGCAGACAGATTACCCACTCACCAATTAGCTATCCGCTGCATCAGAAACATCATCAATAGTCCGTTGTGCAGACTTCTTAGCCTCTCCTACTTTTTCCTTAACTACATCAGCAGTATCTTCTAACTGTCGTTTAGCTTCCTTAGCCATATCTCCACCTTCCTGCTTAACTACATCAGCAGTATCTTCTAACTGTCGTTTAGCTTCCTTAGTCATATTTCCACCTTCTTCCTTAACTATACCCGTAGCCTCTTCCACCTTAGTCTGTACTTCCGCACCCAGGTCTTCAAGTTCCTGACGAAAATCACTCAAATTTTCAGCTACATTTTCCTGAGACTTACCCGCCTCTGAATTATCGTAACTAGCAGTTTCCGTGGTGCCGCAAGCTGCTGTCACCAATAGTAAAGTCACCGCCATTAACATTGTCACCAAATGACCTACTTTTAGAGACTTGAGAAAATCAGACAGTTTTTTCATCAAAAAACCTCTTAAATTAACTGCAAATTTTAAACACAAAATAAATCGATCTGCCCTTTAGTATCACAAATTATGAGCCAGTTGGTATCTATCGTAAGGTAGACATCCTGTCCAATTTTCATTTTAGTATTTATACCGGATATTTTACCGATACCATGCTTTGAGAATATGGCTAGAGTCACCCCTCCCATATCTACGCGCGATCGCCATTAAAGTTGAGCAACTGCTTGATATATACCCTGTAGATAATCTGCAATATCCTCTATTTCTAAACCCAAAATACTATAGTCTAGTAAAACTTGACGGGTGGGGGTTTCATCTTCCTGGTTAGCAAATTCAACTAAGCGTTTTTGTGGTAGACCCTGGAGGTCAACCTGAAACTATTACGATGGCGTAACTGTATCGGGAATAGGGAGGAAGGGTTTTTGTGGTAGACCCTTGAGGTCAACCTAAAACTATTGCGATGGTGTAACTGTATCGGGAATAGGGGGGAGGGTTTTTGTGGTAGACCCTTGAGGTCAACCTGAAACTATTACGATCGCCTAACTGTATCGGGAATAGGGAGGAAGGGTTTTTGTGGTAGACCCTTGAGGTCAACCTAAAACTATTGCGATGGTGTAACTGTATCGGGAATAGGGAGGAAGGGTTTTTGTGGTAGACCCTTGAGGTCAACCTAAAACTATTGCGATGGTGTAACTGTATCGGGAATAGGGGGGAGGGTTTTTGTGGTAGACCCTTGAGGTCAACCTGAAACTATTACGATGGCGTAACTGTATCGGGAATAGGGGGGAGGGTTTTTGTGGTAGACCCTTGAGGTCAACCTGAAACTATTACGATCGCCTAACTGTATCGGGAATAGGGAGGAAGGGTTTTTGTGGTAGACCCTTGAGGTCAACCTGAAACTATTACGATGGTGTAAGTGTATCGGGAATAGGGGGAAGGGTTTTTGTGGTAGACCCTTGAGGTCAACCTGAAACTATTACGATGGTGTAACTGTATCGGGAATAGGGGGAAGGGTTTTTGTGGTAGACCCTTGAGGTCAACCTGAAACTATTACGATGGTGTAAGTGTATCGGGAATAGGGGGAAGGGTTTTTGTGGTAGACCCTTGAGGTCAACCTGAAACTATTACGATGGTGTAACTGTATCGGGAATAGGGGGAAGGGTTTTTGTGGTAGACCCTTGAGGTCAACCTGAAACTATTACGATGGTGTAAGTGTATCGGGAATAGGGGGAAGGGTTTTTGTGGTAGACCCTTGAGGTCAACCTGAAACTATTACGATGGTGTAACTGTATCGGGAATAGGGAGGGAGGGTTTTTGTGGTAGACCCTTGAGGTCAACCTGAAACTATTACGATGGTGTAAGTGTATCGGGAATAGGGGGAAGGGGTTTTTGTGGTAGACCCTTGAGGTCAACCTGAAACTATTGCGATGGCGTAACTGTATCGGGAATAGGGGGGAGGGTTTTTGTGGTAGACCCTTGAGGTCAACCTAAAACTATTGCGATGGTGTAACTGTATCGGGAATAGGGGGAAGGGTTTTTGTGGTAGACCCTTGAGGTCAACCTAAAACTATTGCGATGGTGTAAGTGTATCGGGAATAGGGGGAAGGGTTTTTGTGGTAGACCCTTGAGGTCAACCTGAAACTATTACGATGGTGTAAGTGTATCGGGAATAGGGGGAAGGGTTTTTGTGGTAGACCCTTGAGGTCAACCTGAAACTATTACGATGGTGTAAGTGTATCGGGAATAGGGGGAAGGGTTTTTGTGGTAGACCCTTGAGGTCAACCTGAAACTATTGCGATGGCGTAACTGTATCGGGAATAGGGGGAAGGGTTTTTGTGGTAGACCCTTGAGGTCAACCTAAAACTATTGCGATGGTGTAACTGTATCGGGAATAGGGGGGAGGGTTTTTGTGGTAGACCCTTGAGGTCAACCTGAAACTATTACGATGGTGTAAGTGTATCGGGAATAGGGGGAAGGGTTTTTGTGGTAGACCCTTGAGGTCAACCTGAAACTATTACGATGGTGTAAGTGTATCGGGAATAGGGGGAAGGGTTTTTGTGGTAGACCCTTGAGGTCAACCTGAAACTATTACGATGGTGTAAGTGTATCGGGAATAGGGGGAAGGGTTTTTGTGGTAGACCCTTGAGGTCAACCTGAAACTATTACGATGGTGTAAGTGTATCGGGAATAGGGGGAAGGGTTTTTGTGGTAGACCCTTGAGGTCAACCTGAAACTATTACGATGGTGTAAGTGTATCGGGAATAGTTTCTGATACCTGGCTGGAGAATATAACTATGTCAACCCCTCCCATGGCTACGCGCGATCGCCATTAAAGTTGAGCAACTGCTTGATATATACCCTGTAGATAATCCGCCATATCCTCTATTTCTAAAGCCAAAATACTATAGTCTAGTAAAACTTGACGGGTGGGGGTTTCATCTTCCTGGTTAGCAAATTCAACTAAGCGTTTTTGTTGTAGACCCTTGAGGTAAACCTGAAACTCTTGCGATGGCGTAACTGTATCGGGAATAGGGGGGAGGGGACTTTGATATTTTAGGGAAGTTTCCAACTGTGACAACCCCAAATCAATGCGACTAACAAAGGTTGTTAATGCTGGGTGAGGGTCTGTACCACTAAAATCATTTAATTGGTCAATTAAAACAGTGATAGATCGACTGAACCGAGTTAGGTTAGTCATTAGAGTTAAAGCTATTTCAATTTGGAGTTGGGAAGTTTGCGGGTCATCAATCAGTTTTTGTAGAGAAATTTGGGCGTTAAATTGAGCGAGTCTATTCTGATGACGTTGTTTACTGATAGCATGATAATCAGCAGATTGATTATTAGATAAGTAAGAATTGATGACTATATGGAAATAATCCCGACTACAACTAATAGCATCAGTGGCTAGTCTCCAGAATTGTTGTTCCTGGCGATCGCGAAATAGAAAGAATGCCGCCATAAAAGCTAATCCCGAACCAATTAAAGTAGCAATTACTCGCAGAGTCGCGACCCAAGCATTCTCAAAAGTTAGGCTGTGTTCGAGAGTCACAGCATATACAGTAATGAAAAAAACGGCGACTCCATAGTTAAACCTGAGCAAAGAAAAAGCCACGGAAACCGACATAATAGCAATGGCTTCTAAGCCAGCTTGGGTGTAAATAAACACAGTTAAAACCGGAGTGATTAACGCGCCTAAAACTGTCCCTAAAATTCTTTGAAAAAAACGGCGAAATGTGCTACCAAAATCATGCTGTAAAACCAATAAGACAGTTAAGCTAATCCAGAAGCCTCTGGGGATAGATTCAATAGTAGCGATCGCCACAGCTACCGATGTAGCAATAGCCAGTCGGAGTCCATGACGGAAGATAGCAGAATCGAAACTGAAGTTATCTAACAGAGGTTGAAACCAAGGTTGCTCAAGTTTTTCCAACAATATAGTTATTTCTGACAATTCCGAGTTATTTTCTCCCCCAATGGTAGTGGGTTTCATTTCCTGTACAACTAAAAAGGTTCTTTCCAGTAGAGAAATTAATCTATTTAGCACTTCTATCAACCGGACTAGAGCAATTAAACTCACATAAGCATCTACCTGATTACCAATAGTTTGACGTTGAAAAGATTGTTGTTCATCCAAGGCTTGGGTAATTTGTTTAAGGCGGTCACAGTTAACTTGAGCGGGTTGATTGCGGATTGTCTGGACTAGATTTTCCAGATTAACAACTATTTCTTTAAAAGCCTCATTTAACAAGATTTTAACGGTCATATTTTCCGGCTGGTCTCGATGAATACCTGATAACTTAATTAAGGTAGAGATAGCCGTCATCAAGTATTCAATATCTTGAATCAAAATCACTGCCGCTTGTCCGATTTCGGAAGTCCCTCGGCGACCTTGGCGGTTGATGACTAAAGCATCCTTAGCTAATTGTAGTTTTTCTCGCCATCCTTTAACCTGCTGTAATTCCGAGACAGATAAACTGGTAGAATTATTTAAAACTACTTGTATATAATCAGCGATCGCCGCATAACAATCAGCTATGGCTTTTTTGAGGGGGAGATAAGGTTGTAGGGGCCAAAAAATGAACCATAAAGCGATCGCCCAAATTCCTCCCACCAAAGCAATAAACATCCTTTCTCCCGCGATTATGATATCTCCTGGGGGAGTATGAATAGTAAACAGAAATAAAATCCCCGCGACAATTCCCGTCATTACCCCAGGATGTCCATAAACTGCAGCATATCCTACCCCAAACATCCATAAAAAAGTTATCAGTAATTTTAGCCAAATAATATGGGATATCAAAGTTCCCAAACCTATAGCTAAAAGACCTGCTAACAGGGTGGCGATCGCTGTTTTAGCCCGAATTTTATAAGGACCACCCACCGCACCCAAAATAAAAAATACCCCCGTTAAACCTATATAAAATCCCGTCTCTGGATAACCCATTAACCGACCGATTACCAAAGGAACCGCTAAAGCTATACCTGCGCGAATACCTCGGTATGCTTCGATGGTCTTTTCAAATTGCAACAAAAAATTAAACAGGTGATTATTTGCTAAATTCATCCGAATATTTACTCTCAGGAATACACAAGAATTGTTGAGATAATAACTCCGTGATTTCACTAGCCGGAACAGGTCGAGAAAATAAATAACCTTGGGCGGCTTCACAACCGAGTTTTTTTAACCAGTAGAATTGTTCCGGTGTTTCCACACCTTCAGCAATTACATGAAGTTTCAGTAATTTACTTAAAGCTATAATTGATTTGGCAATCACCTGGTGGCGGTCACTCAAATTTTCTGGACTCACAAAAGAACGGTCAATTTTGAGACTATTAACAGGTAATTGGTGCAAATAACTAAGGGAAGAATAACCAGTCCCAAAGTCATCAATACTTAAACCAATACCTTTGGCTTGAATTTGGCTGAGTAAATCACAGGTTTTTTGAACATTCGCTACCAACATACTCTCGGTAATTTCCATAACTAAACTATTATGGTTCAGATTATAACTATTTAACACTTCGTCAAGTTGTTCTAGTAAAAAACCTTCTAATTGTTTAACTGAAAGGTTGACACTCATTTTTAAACAATGACTGGGAAATTGATTTTTCCACTCTTCTAATTGTTGACAAGCCTTGTGTAATAACCATTTACCTATAGGTATAATTAAACCCGTGTTTTCCGCAATTTCAATAAAGTGACCAGGGGATAAAAGACCCCTTTCGGGATGCTGCCAACGCACCAGTGCTTCTAATCCCTGAATCTTCTGAGTTTTGATATTAACAATAGGTTGATAATATAAAACTAACTCATTGTTTTTTATGGCTTTTCGTAGGTCATTCTCTAGGTGCATTTGTTGTACAGCGTGGAAGTGCATCAAGGGGTCAAATATGGCATATCTCCCTCGTCCTTCATGTTTGGCTCGATACATGGCTAAATCGGCATCCCTGAGTAAATCTTCGGCTTTTTCGTGGCGGTTTGTTCGCGCTACTATGCCAATACTACTATTAACAAATACCTCTCTTTCACCTATTTGTAAAGGTGATGTCCGCAGACTTTCTAAAATTCGCTCGGCTACCCGTATTGCTTCATGTATCACCTCTAAATATTCTAAGACAATCACAAATTCATCCCCTCCTAGGTGCGCCAATAAATCAGTATCTCTGACAAAGTTTTTGATGATTTTTGCCACTAATGACAGCATTTTATCACCAATTAAATGACCTAAACTATCATTGACAACCTTAAAATTATCTAAGTCTAAAAACAGGATAGCTAACTGCAAATTTTCATTATTTTGGGCTCGTTTTAAAGCCATATCTAGCTGTGCCATTAGGTGGGTACGGTTAGGGAGTCCGGTTAAACTATCGTGAAGAGCATCATATTTTAACTGTTCTTCTGCTTTAATGCGATCGCTAACATCCCTAGATGCACTCTGTAAATGTCTCACCTCTCCCTGGTTATCTAAAATTACTTTGGTGAGAGTTTCCAACCAGATATATTCTCCATTTTTTTTGCGGATTTGATAAATTATTGGACGAGATATTCCCGGTAAAATACTGAGGGAATATTCCATACATACCTGATATAATTCCTGGGATTGGAAAATATCAGTAGGTTTTTTACCAATCAGTTCTTCTGGGGTATATCCTAGCAATATTTCACTAGAGGGATTCACATATAAATAACTGCTATCAGGGGCGTGTAAACATACTAAATCACTCATATTTTCAGTGACTAAACGCAGACGTTCTTCACTTTCAGCTAAGGCGATTTCTATCTGTTTGCGATCGCTAATATCCATAATTAGGGTATCCCATATAATATCCCCATTATCATGGCGTTCTGGCTGTCCTGCTGATTGCAACCATTTCAATTTTCCCGAAGGAGTAGTAATCCGCCATTGCCAAAACCATGGGGCTAGATTATTAGCTGAAATCAGTACAGATTCATACATTGACTCTAGATCATCTGGATGCACCATATCCCACAAAATCTTAGCATCTTTAACAACAGTGTCCGCCCTAACTTCCCACAATTCATAACAGCCTTCACTCATATATAAAACCTGATCAGAACCGTCTGGGTGCAGCACATATTGAAAAATTGCCCCCGGTACATTAGCCGCCATCTTTTGAAAACGCTGTTCACTTTGTATCAGGGCTTTTTCAACTTGATTACGGCGCTTAATTTCTACACCCAATAAACGATTCCACACCAATAAAACCACTACCCCAGCAATGGTTGTATATATCCCTAAATTGATTAAAATTTCCTTCATTTGTTGCCTACCAAATTTAGCCGGTGGTTGTAGCCAGCGTCTGTAGGCTTGATAATAAGCAGAATTAGCATCCCTTTTCATCTCTAATATTTGCTGGTCAAGGGCGGCTAAAATAGCATAATTTTCACCTCTTGCCGTGACAAAATGTAGTCGAGAAGGGTTAATTAAAATATGGGTTCTCGCTAAATTATAGACCGATGAAGCCTCCCAACCATAGAGATGATTTACCACACCCGCATCAACTTCTCCATTGGCAACTAGCTCAAAAATCTCCTGAAAACTAGAGGCTTCCACTAATTGCGGTTGAACGGCAAAAGCCTCGGCTTTTTCTATCAATAATGACTGTTGAATACTACCAGCTAATACAGCTACTTGTTTTTGATGTAAGTCGATAATCGAGTTAATAGAAATTCCCGGTCTTCCATAAATCTCCGACCAACTTACGAGGACAACTTCTTGGTTAAAATCAAAACGGCGATCGCGTTCTTCCGAGTGAGCCACATCGACCATTAAATCAAGCTGTCCTTCCTCCAATAATTCTAAGCATTGATTCCACTCACAGGGGATATACTGCAACTGCCAATTTTCCCTCCTCGCCATAAACTTCAGTATATCTACCCAGAACCCGGTAGGTTTACCATTTTCATCAATAAAAACCTTGGGTTTATTTTCGTATACACCAACCCGAACTATATCGACTGTACCTTTAACTGGTGCAGCATCTACCCCTAAGTACATAGATATAATCAAGCAACTACTAAACGCTGCGACAAAATTCATTTTATGATGATTCATTTTAATTCAGTCTATCATATAATAGATAGTAGCAACCCCATACTAAAATCCGCCCAATCTTATGCTTATAGAGCAGTAGTTGACAGTTTCCCCATCCCCAGGAATAATCAGTAAGTATCTATTCCCTCTGGTTACATCTGTTGAACCCAACAGACAGCCAGAGACTACCTTGTTGATGTTAATCAATGGCAATTATCGAAGGCATCAAAATCGGCTGTCAAAAAATACAACCCTCCCTAAGTTCAGAGGAAGCAGCCAGGTGGCTATGGCGTGATTTATCCTTTAACTTAGAACCTGGCATACAATTAGGCTTAGTTGGTGCCACCGGAACCGGAAAAAGTTTATTATTGAGAGCGATCGCCTGCCTTGACCCCCTAGATGAAGGAGAAATCAGATATTTAGATCGGCCCCTGAGCGCCTGGAATTTGCCCTTGTACCGCTCACAAGTCATTTACCTACATCAACGCCCCATCATGTTCGAGGGTAGTGTAGAAGCCAACCTAAAGGCAGTCTATCAACTCGCCATTAACTCCCACCGTCGCTATGACCCTCACCAAGTCCGAGACCTACTGGAAACCTTTGACCGCCACCCTGATTTTCTCTACCAACCAGCCACCAACCTATCAGGGGGAGAAAGTCAACTTGTGGCAATTATCCGAGCCCTACAACTAGAACCAATGGTTTTGTTATTAGATGAATGTACAGCATCTTTAGACCCAGAAACCACCCACAAAGTCGAAGAGGCGATCGCCTTCTGGCTGTCTGCTAACCCCCAACGTGCTTGCATTTGGACTAGCCACGACCCCCAGCAAATTCAACGAGTGACCAACCAACAACTTATCCTTTCTCCCTATGTCGGATAATTACCTTTCCCTCAGTTATGGACAACTAGGCGCATCAGTTTTATTAATTATAATCAACGTCGCCCTATCCATCCAATTACGCCTAGGTTTAGAACGCTCCCTCGCCATAGCATCACTGCGGTGCGTAGTACAATTATTGTTAGTCGGCTATATCCTAGAATGGTTATTCGCCCTGGATAACCCCTGGGTAGTATTAGCGATCGCTCTATTAATGGCAGCCATAGCCGGAATATCAGCAGTAAACCGAACATCGCGCCGTTTTGCGGGAATCTATTGGCGGAGTTTACTGTCAGTATTAGTATCAGCCTTTTTAATCACCAACCTATCAGTCATCGGCATCATTCAAGTACAACCTTGGTACAATCCCCAATATTTAATCCCTCTGTTGGGAATGATCCTCGGAAACACATTAAACGGAATTTCTTTAGGCTTAGACAGGTTTATGGAAGGAGTCGTCAGTAACCGTAATGGCATTGAAACCCTACTCGCCCTAGGTGCTACCAGGTGGGAAGCCAGCCATAAACAAATTCAGACCGCAGTCCGAACCGGGATGATACCCATCATTAACTCTATGATGGTTATGGGTGTAGTTAGTTTACCCGGTATGATGACTGGTCAAATTTTAGCCGGAGCCAGTCCCCTTGATGCTGTACGCTATCAGATTATAATTGTGTTTGCGATCGCTTCCGCGAGCGCCCTCGGAACTCTCGGAGTCGTCATACTAGCCTGGGGGGCCCTATTCAGTCCCAGTCACCAACTCCTAAGCGATCGCCTCCATCACATCACCAAAAACTGAGTTGTTATCATGGAACGACTATCACCACTCCTGAAATATCCTAATTTTGTGTTACAAAGGATCCTGGCATCAACTGCGATCGCATTTCATCATATAGGCAGCCGTGACTCAAACCCTAACCCCATCATTCTCAGACACCCAGAACGTTCATCGCTATGTTTTAGATAACGGCATTACCCTGTTAGTCACCGAAAACCCGGCGGCGGACATTATCGCCACCCGTTTATTTTTGAGAACCGGAACCCGTTGGGAGCCACCACACCAAGCCGGACTCTCTCACCTCCTCGCCGCCGTCATGACCAAAGGGACAGAAAACCTCTCATCCCTAGAAATTGCCGAAAGAGTCGAGTCAGTAGGGGCGAGAGTTAGCGCCGACACCTCCTCCGACTATTTCCTCGTTGGTGTCAAAACAGTTTCTGGGGACTTCGAGAATATTTTGGAGTTAGTCGCCCAACTTTTGCGCGCCCCATCTTTTCCCGAAGCGGAAATAGAACTCGAACGTCGCATCACCATTCAAGGTATTAGGTCTCACAAAGAACAGCCATTTTCCATCGCTTTCGACTTTCTGCGACGGGGAATGTACCAAAACCATCCCTATGCCATTTCCACCCTCGGGACTGAAGAAACCGTAAGCCAAATTACCCGCGCCGACCTACAAGAATTTCATCAGACCTATTTTCGCCCAGATAATCTGATTATTTCCCTAGCCGGACGCATTAGCTTAGATAAAGCCCTAAGCCACATACAAAAAACCTTTGGAGACTGGAAAGCCGACCGGACTCCCCTCCCCAAACTGACACTACCACAAATCATCTCCAACCCTCACCAGGCGATCGCACCCCAGGAAACCCAGCAATCTGTCATTATGCTAGGATACCTCGCCGCCTCCGTCTATGATCACGATTATGCCTCCCTCAAAGTCATTAACACCTATCTGGGGAATGGTCTATCCAGTCGCCTCTTTGTCGAATTACGCGAAAAGCGCGGACTAGCCTATGATGTATCGGCTTTTTATCCCACCCGCCTAGATGCTTCCCAATTTGTAGTGTATATGGGAACTGCTCCTAATAATACCGCGATCGCTATTGACGGACTACGCACCGAAGTAGAACGACTCACCACCACCACCCTCACAGAAGAAGAACTCCAGGTCGCTAAAAATAAGCTCCTAGGACAATATGCCCTCGGAAAGCAAACTAACAGCCAACTCGCCCAAATTTACGGATGGTATGAAACCCTGGAATTGGGCATTGACTTCGACCAGCAATTTCAAATTGATGTCGCTTCCGTCACAGTTCCACAAGTCCAAGCCATATCTCAAAAATACTTCGGTCAACCTTACCTCGTCTTAGTCGGTCCAGAGGCGATCGTCAGCCCATTTTCCCACTCCCACTAACATACTCTCCGCCATACTACTACACAAACTCACCATTTTGTCAATAGGTATAAAAACAGAGATCCTCATTCACCCTCAAAACTCGTGTATCGCCAGCTTCAGATTTTCGTCAAAAAATCACTTTAATCGCCATATAATCAGGGTTTCACCCTTTATTTTTGCATAAAGACACAATAAGCCCTTGGTATCGGTTTCCTCAATGCTACCACAACCCCGATAATCTCGTCAACTTGTTGCCACTTTTGATCACCAAAAACGTATCAAATCTTAACAGTCTTTGAAAAATCCCATATATTTGAGCCGTATCAATTAGCCAAACTTATTTTTGGGTCAGGCAACAAATCACCCTGTGGGGTCAACCTGAATCGACCCCTTAATTGATGGTTTCCGATTTGAGACGGTCTATTTAACTGGGTTTACTGACGCTTTTACAGTGGCTGCTGTCAACAATATGCGATCGTAGTATAGCCGGTTGGGTGAGTGATTCATGAGCCGTTACAGGTTCCCCTATCGGGTGAAAAATCACCTGTTTACAGACAAATTGACTACTACCGCTATAGGCATAATCCCAAATATAGGATTCTGTATCATTAATCGTCGCCGCAGCCGGAGACCAAAACGAACTCAGCAAGACCAATTCCAAAGCCACTAAGGCCGTGATGATATATTTCCACATAATAATCCCCATTCCCATGAACTCACAGGGTTAGGGGCGAGTTTCCAGAGCATCTCTATTTGCGATCGCCAGTCGATACAACCCGCCCATTCTCCCATTATATCAGCCCATTCCGGGATGTCAAAACCTATTCCGTTTCGCCCTTAGTGCTGGACTTTTTGGCGGTCGTGGACTTTTTGGCGGTCGTGGACTTTTTGGCGGTCGTGGACTTTTTGGCGGTCGTGGACTTTTTGGCGGTCGTGGACTTTTTGGCAGTCGTGGACTTTTTGGCAGTCGTGGACTTTTTGGCAGTGGTACTGCTAGTAGACTTCGACTTCGACTTGGACTTGGAGCCAGAAGCCGCCTTAGCCTTTAATAGTTCCAAAGCCTGTTCCAGGGTAAAAGTTTCGATCGCCTGGTCTTTAGGCAAAGAAGCATTAATTTTGCCATGCTTAATATAGGGACCATAGCGACCATCATAGATATTGAGAGGTTCTCCATCTTCCGGGTGTTCTCCCAACTCTCGCAGGGGAGTAAGAGTTTTTTTAGTTCCCCTGCGTCCCACCTTAGGTTGAGCCAGAAGTTCCAAAGCCCGCTCAAAAGTAATAGTCAACACATCATCAGGAGCCTTAATAGAGCGATAATCCTTAGCCTCCTTACTTTCATGAACCACATAAGGACCAAAGCGACCAATAGCAGCCTTAACCTTAGCCCCCGTTTCGGGATGCAGTCCCAAAAGGCGAGGTAAAGACAAAAGCGACACCGCCACATCCAAAGTCACAGCATCCTTTTCCAGCCCCTTGGGAAGAGAAACCCGTTTCGGCTTCTTATTAGTTTCCGACTCTTCCCCCAACTGCACATAGGGACCATAGGGACCAATTAACATAAAAATCGGTTCTCCTGCTTCGGGATGGACTCCCAGCTTTTCCGGTCCCTCCGTCTTTTGTCCAATCAACTCCTGAATTAACTCAGGAGTCAGGTCAGCAGGAGTCAGGTCTTGAGGAATAGAAGCAGTAATAATCTCCTCATCCTTCTGTGCCTCGATATAAGGCCCAAAGCGACCCAAACACAAACGGTAAGTCATGCCATCAGTAGCATCACCCAAATTTTCCAATTCAATAGTGCGGGCTACCTTAGCATCAATTTGGCTTTCCTGTTCCTTAACCTGATTTTCCAGCCCCCCGTCACCGGAATAGAACTTTTGCAGATAAGGTAACTGGTCTGCCTGTCCAGTGGCTATCTCATCAAGAGTATTCTCCATGCGAGCGGTGAAACCGATATCCACCAAATCGGGAAAATGTTTTTCCAGCAGGCTATTAACCGCAAAAGCCGTAAAAGTAGGAATCAGAGCATTACCCTTAATTTGAGCATAACCGCGATCGATAATCGTACCAATCACACTCGCGTAGGTACTCGGACGACCTACCCCCTCACTTTCCAGAGTTTTAACCAAAGATGCTTCTGTAAAGCGCGCCGGAGGTTGGGTTTCATGTCCGATCGCCTCCAAATCCTTACAATCAGGATGCTGACCCACTTTTAAAGGTGGTAGAGGTAGCTCTTGATTTTCCAAAGCCGCATCAGGATCATCAGACCCCTCTACATAAGCCCGCAAAAACCCAGGGAAATCAATACGTTTCCCGGTCGCCCGAAAACCCGCATCTTCCACCTGTAAGTCAACAGAGATATTAGTTTGGCGAGAGTCAGCCATCTGAGAAGCAACCGTCCGCTTCCAAATTAAGTCATACAGTTTCAAGTCATTACCACTTAACTCAGTTTCCTGGGGAGTACGGAAATAATTTCCAGCCGGGCGGATAGCTTCGTGGGCTTCTTGAGCCCCCTTACTTTTGGTCGTGTACTGGCGCGGTTTCGGACTCAGGTACTCTTTGCCATATTTCTGCTCAACGCAGTTTCTAGCAGCTACTATGGCTTGCTCTGATAAATGCACAGAGTCAGTCCGCATATAGGTAATATAACCCCGCTCATAGAGTCCCTGAGCCACCTGCATAGTCTGGCGGGCGCTAAGTCTGAGTTTCCGGTTAGCCTCCTGTTGGAGAGTCGATGTGGTAAATGGCGGCGCGGGTTTGCGAGTAACTGAGCGTTCGTCAATATTCCTCACAGACCAGAGTTTCTCCCTCAGTCTCTCCTTGAGGGCTTGGGCTTGGTCTGAGTCTAGTAGGACTACATTACGCCCCTGGGCGATTTGACCAGTGCTTTCGTCGAAGTCGCTACCTGTGGCTACCTTTACCCCATTCAGGGTAATTAGTTTCGCCTCAAACTCGGTTTTACCTTGTTCGAGCAAGGCTTTGAGATCCCAATATCCCCCCTGTCGGAAGGCGCGACGCTCCCTCTCTCGGTTTACTATCAATCTTACGGCTACAGACTGCACCCGACCTGCTGACAAGCCTCTGGCGATTTTTTTCCACAGCAGTGGTGACAGGGTATAACCATAGAGGCGATCGAGTATCCGCCGGGTTTCTTGGGCGTGAACCAGTTGTTCATCTAAGTCTCGGCAATGTTGTAGGGCTTGGAGTATGGCTTCGGAGGTAATTTCATGGAACACCATACGCCGGGTGGGAATTTTCGGTTTTAGCACCTGCAACAAGTGCCAGCTAATACTTTCCCCTTCTCGGTCTTCGTCGGTCGCTAGAACTAATTCTGTCGCTTGTTTGAGCGCTTTCTTGAGTTCTTTGACCACTTTCTGCTTATCTTTGGGGATTACATAAATAGGCTCAAAATTCCCTTCCACGTTTACCCCTAGCCCTGCCCATGTTTTCCCCTTGTACTCTTCGGGAATTTCATCAGCAGAGGGTGGTAAATCTCGGATATGGCCCATTGAGGCTTCTACCTGATAGTCTTTCGGTAAGAAGTTACGAATAGTCCGGGCTTTGGTCGGTGATTCAACGATAACTAAAGTTGACATAGCAGCTTTTTCGTATAGCAGCAAACTGGACTTGGGGGTCTAGCCCTGGTTCGGGGGAGACCATAATTTCTCTTTTTCTCTTGTCGGACTGTTTAGGCAACACCAGCACTCTCTAGCCTAACCCAACATTTCCAACTATCTCACTTTATTTAGCCCCCGATCGCTTATAATAAGGGTTTGCGTTTAATTTTCAACTGGAGGGTACTATGTCTCGTGTCTGTCAGCTTACAGGAAAACGGGCTAATAACGGAATGGCTGTCTCTCACTCCCACCGTCGTAGCCATAAACTACAACAAGCCAATTTGCAGTGGAAACGGATATGGTGGCCCCAAGGTAAGCGCTGGGTACGTCTGAGACTTTCCACTAAGGCTATTAAAACTATTGAGAAGAAAGGGTTACAAGCTATGGCTAAAGAGGCTGGCATCGATCTCAATAAATTTTAACTTTTCCAGCCATATACCACCCATATCTATTGATCATGGAACTCCCTCTCCTTCTGGGAGAGGGCGAGAGGTCTGGGATAATTAATTAATTGTCCCAGACATACTTCCTATCCTACCTAAGTCAATTTAGCCAGAATTAGACCAAACCAATTGTTACTATCAGTCCAAGTCTTGACGGGTTGTAAACCTTGCTGGTTAAGATAATTCTGCATATTTTCTAGTTCAAATTTGCGGGAGATTTCGGTGCGGACTGTTTCCTGGGCGCTAAAATTGACGGTCAAGTTTAAACTTTTTAGGCGTACAGTTTGCTGACAGAGACTGCGTAGGTGCATCTCAATTTGATGTTCTTCTAGGTTATAAAAAGCCCAATGTTCAAAGTTTTTGATATCAAAATCACCATCAAAACGATGGTTTAAATGTGACAGCATATTTAAATTAAAAGCAGCCGTTACCCCCTGACTGTCATTATAAGCGGCTTCTACAATATCGGTGGGTTTATGTAAATCAACTCCTAATAGGAAATATTCCCCCGGTAATAAAGCGGCTGTAATTTGTGCAAAAAAGCGATCGCACTCAGTGGGGGTTAAATTTCCCAAGGTGCTACCCAGAAAGCAAATCATCCGACTGGGAAGGGGTGCGGGTTCTAATTTTGCTAAAGCCTGTTCATAGGTGGCTACAATTCCATGAACTTGTAAAGATGGATAATCTTCTAATAATTGATAGGCGCTATTTTCCAAAATACCGCCACTAATATCAATGGGAAGATAACGCAGAGGATAGCCTAAACTTTGGTAAGCATCTAATAAAATCCGAGTTTTAGTAGAACTACCACTCCCTAACTCTACCAATTCCGTCGGACCAGTTAAAGTGGCAATTTCCGACGCAAAATCCCTTAAAATAGCCGTTTCTGTGCGGGTCGGATAATATTCGGGTAATTCGCATATTTTTTCAAACAATAGAGAACCCTGATCATCATAAAAATACTTAGGGGACAGAGTTTTCGGCTGGTAGGGGGTTGCTAGACTCTCGATTATATCATAACCCGTGGCGGGTTCATTGGCTGGGGTCTGATTTGCATTAACTAGAGATTCAATCCTGATTCGTTGCTGGAGTAGGGAGCGATCGCTCGTTTCTGTAGTAGTCTGGGGGTGGGAGATATACATTATGGCTAAAGTATACACAGCAATGGCATCAAAAAAACTGCTGCCATTATGTATTGTCCCATACCATTGTCAACAAAAGGTTATGTTAACCGAACTCAAAAACCATCAACTGTTATGGCTTACCCCAATAAACGTAACCGTGAGCATCCCTCGGTAAATTCCCATTGGTCTACCGAAAGCGAATTGGTAGGTTTAGAATTTGAACTCACACCCACCGACAATCATATCCTTTACCCTCAATATACCATTGGTCTACACGCCTGGTTTCTCGACCAAGTGCGTAACACTAACCCAGAACTTTCCCAATATCTCCATGATGGACAATCGGAAAAACCCTTTACCATTTCAGGGTTGTCCGGTTCCCTAATCACCTCTGGAAAAAATCTGCAACTACAAGGCGATCGCCTCTACCGTTGGTATGTCACCGGGTTATCTCGTCCAGTAGTTCAGTGGCTAGGGAAATGGACCCAAAACCTACCCCCCCGCATTGAACTCAGAAACGCCCCCCTAACCATCAATTCCTGTAAAGTCTTCCTGGAAGCCAAGACCTATCAGCAACTGTGGGAACAGCAGTCTCCCAAAACCTCTAACCTGAAATTAAGTTTTCTCTCTCCCACCAGTTTTCGTCACAAAGGACATCATCTCCCCCTACCAATTCCAGTTAACCTATTTCATAGCTACCTGCGGCGATGGCATGATTTTTCGGAGATTAAATGCGATCGCGACCTATTTTTAGAATGGGTCGATGAGTTTGTCATCCTCCAACGTCATTATCTACAGTCCGTCAAAGTCGCCGCCGGAAAACGGGGAATGGTAACCGGGTTCACCGGAGCCATTGAATTAGCCAGATCCCAGAAAAGCAAAACCCAGTTTTCTGGAAATATCCAACAGCAGCAACAGCTATTTTACGCCCTAGGACAACTCGCCCCCTACTGTGGAACGGGACATAAAACCCCCTTTGGCTTAGGACAAACCCGCTTAGGCTGGTTAGTAGACGATATCCAGAATGTGTCTACTATTCAACAAATACTAGCCGATCGCATTCTGGAATTAACCGACATTTTCCGTTCCCAAAGACAGCGCACCGGGGGAAACCGCGCCACCGACATAGCCGAAACCTGGGCGACTATTCTGGCGCGTCGGGAGTTGGGAGAATCTCTAGTGGCGATCGCTACTGATTTAGAAATGCCATATCAGACAGTAAAAACCTATGCTAAACTAGCACGGCGCGCCTTAAATTAAAACATTCATCAGATGCACACAAAATACCAGATGCTGTTATCTAACTTGGTTAGGGGTAGTCGGCGGCGGTTCCGAGTCCTATGGCAATTTTTAGGACTGTTTGGCTTGGTTAGCTTCCTCATTATCAGTTGCGCTCAACCCAATAATCAAACCACTACTACCCCAGGGTCTAGCAACGGCGACGAACGGATTATTATTGGTACTACCCAAACCCTCCGCACTATCGATCCAGCCGATGCTTATGAGGTTATTTCTGGCAATCTTCTGTATAATTTAGGCGATCGCCTCTACGCCTATGAAGTGGGAACTACCCAACTCAAGCCTCAACTAGCTACCGATTTTCCTACCATTAGCGACGATAGGCTAACCTATACTATACCCCTACGCCAGGGGGTGCTTTTCCATGATGACACGCCTTTTAATGCTGAGGCGATGGCTTTTTCCCTGCGCCGGTTTATTGAAAACGGCGGACCCCCTTCCTCTTTACTCTCCGATATTGTTGAGGATATTACCACCACCGGTGAATATGAATTAACTATTAAACTCAAGCGTCCCTTTGCCGCTTTCCCCTCCCTATTAGCATTTTCGGGAGCTTGTGCGGTTTCCCCTAGTGCTTATGAAATTGGGGCGGGTAAATTTAAGCCTAATTCTTTTGTCGGAACCGGACCTTATGTTTTAACAGAATATGCTGTTGATCTGATTCGCCTCCATCCTTTTGACCAATATTGGGGGGATAAACCAGCTAATCAAGGTGTGGATTTACAACGTTTTTCTAGTCCTGCTAATTTGTTTAATGCTTTCCGCACTAATGCTGTCGATGTCGCTTATATATCCCTTGAGCCTGACCAAATTGCCAATTTATTAGAAGGTGCAGAACAGGGAAGATGGCAAGCAATTAGTGCTGATGGAAATACTATTAATTACATAGTATTAAATGTGAACAGCGAACCCTTAGACCGGGTGGAAGTTCGACAGGCGATCGCCTCTTTAGTCGATAGAAATTTAATTAATGAAAGGGTTCTCCGAGGACAAGCCGAACCTCTTTATAGTCTCATTCCTACTACTTTTGAAAGTCACCTTCCCGTATTTAAGGAAGCCTACGGAGATGCTAATTTTGAGAAGGCTAAACAACTGTTAACAGAGGCGGGATTTACTCCCGAAAACCCCGCTGTGGTTGAACTTTGGTATGGCGCGAACTCCCAGAAACGTCAAGAGTTGGCGGCTACTCTCAAGGCTTTATCTGATAATAATTTGGGGGGTATTTTACAGTTACAACCTCAAAGTGTCGATACAACTACCGCTTTTCAAAATTTGGATAAGGGAATTTATCCGACTTTTATTCTGGATTGGTATGCCGATTTCTTGGACCCTGATAACTATATACACCCCTTTCTTGATTGTGCTAATGGTTCCCCCCAAACTGGATGCGTCGAAGGTGCTAGTCAATATCATGGGTCTTTCTACTATAGCGATCGCATGAATCAGTTAATTCGTCAACAGCGCACTGAGGCTAACCCTGAGACTCGCCAAGCTATCTTTCAGGAAATTCAACAAATTCTGGCTGAGGATGTGCCTTTTATTCCCCTGTGGCAAGACAAAATCCATGTTTTCGCCCAAAACAACATTCAAGGCGTTAACCTCCAGGCTAATCAACAGTTCCCTTTCTGGCCTTTGGCTAAATTCACTCCCCAATAACTCATAGATGGGACAGGGGGCTATGCCCTACTGTCCTGTTTTTTTGCCCCCGGTTTACCAACAAACCCCTATTACCCAAACCCTCCCCTACCTAGTAGGCGGCGAGTGTTTCTGTGGTCAATATATGGCTCTCAAAACTTGTGGTCGCTGAAGATCCTTCATGGTTCTACTTCCCGTGCAAAATAGCACCGTGGATATTTCGGCTATCAGAATCTCTACCAAGCTATCAACAGCAGCCTCTGACTCAGCCGCCGCCTGTAAAAAAGGCCACGCTAAACCGGCTAAATCAGCACCTAAAGCGATCGCATAAGCCACATCTAAACCATTGCGGAGTCCCCCAGAAGCAATCAAAGGAATATCAGGAGAATCTGCCCTAACCTCAGTGATACACTCAGCCGTCGGTAAACCCCAATCAGCGAAAGTTTCCCCCAAGCGTCGCTGACGAGGATCTGTAGCCCTCTGTCCTTCTATTCTCGCCCAAGACGTACCGCCCGCACCAGCCACATCAATGGCAGCTACTCCCGCATCTATCAGCTTTTTAGCCATAGCAGCCGATATGCCGTTACCGACTTCTTTGGCAATCACCGGAACTGGCAGCTTGTAGCATAAATCGGCAATTTTGTCAAGTAGTCCTCGGAAATTAGTATCGCCTTCCGTTTGAATGCACTCCTGGAGAGGATTGAGATGCAAAATTAGGGCATCGGCTTCCAGAATATCAATTACCCGCTGACATTGCTCTAAGCCATAGCTATAGTTTAGTTGAACTGCGCCCAAATTAGCAAATAGTACAATATCAGGAGCGAGCGATCGCACTGCGAAAGTAGGGGCTAATTCTGGCTTTTCCACCGCCACCCTTTGGGAACCCACCCCCATAGCAATTTGATGTCTGGCAGCCGCCCTAGCTAGGCGGGTGTTAATTAGTTTAGCCTGTTCTGTGCCACCAGTCATCGAGGAAATTAACAACGGCGCAGCCAGGGACTTACCCAGAAACTCTGTAGAGACCTCTACCTCCCCAAGATTAATTTCCGGTAGACAGCAATGGGTAAACCGATAGCGATCGAAACCATTGGTTTTTTGGCGAAATTGTACATCAGACTCTAAACAAATTCGCAGATGATCAGCCTTGCGGCTTTCCGTGGAAAATTCCATTTTTATACAGTTCCCAATTGATAATTAATTCCAGACAGCGGTGATGGATACCTTTAACTTATTCTGATTATTCGGACTTTAATTCTATGCGATCGTATCCATCTACCTCCTCCAGATATACTCGCACCTCTTCATCTCTAGCCGTCGGGAGTTCTTTGCCAATAAAATCCGCTTGAATGGGTAGTTGTCTATGACCGCGATCGACTAAAACCGCCAATTGGATAGTCTCCGGTCTTCCATATTCAATTACCGCATTCAAAGCCGCCCTAATAGTACGTCCACTATAAATCACATCATCCACCAAAACCACTTTTTTACCTGTCAAGTCAAAAGGAATTTTAGTTTGTGCCGGAGTTCGCATCCCCACCTTATCTAAATCATCCCGATAGAAAGTAATATCCAAAGCGCCACGAGGAACCGTCAACTGTTCCAGCAAGTTAATTTGGTTCCCTAACCTTTCCGACAGCGGAACCCCCCGCGTATATATTCCCAATAATACCAGGTTAGATAAATCTCCCCCACTTTCCACAATTTGGGATGCTAAACGGTTCAAAGTTCGCCGCATTTCTTCAGCCGATAGGATTTCGACAATTTTACTCATGATTCAAGTTGATTGCTTCACAAAATTACTGGTTTAGATATCTGCCAAATATCTATATTTACTGCCGACATTATTGGCTAAATAACGCCTTATTTTTATTGCCAAAATATTGACCTAATTATAAATATAATAAAAGTCGCGCCTAACCATATAAAAATTGAGTTGCGGGTGATAGCCAGCGCCCCCTCAATAGTTTCTGACGTAATCGGGTCAATAGGATCTCCTAAAGTAGGTTTATGTTTAACTTTTCCTCGGTATTGATTCACTCCCCCCAATTGTACCCCCAAAGCCACCGCATAGGCGCATTCACTCCAACCCGCATTAGGGCTAGGATCATTAATAGCATCTCGGCGACATATCTGCCAAACCCGTCTAGGTTGACCCGACAATAGAGCAACCGTAATTACACTGAGACGGCAAGGAAGCCAAGTCAGAACATCCTCTAATTTAGCACTAAACCATCCTATATGAGTATAAGGTGCTTCACGATAACCAATCATTGAATCCAGGGTGCTGGCAGCTTTATAAGCCCAAGCCAGAGGAACACTTCCCACTGCTGGTATCAGCAAACCAATAATCCCATAGAATAGGGGAGCCATCATACCATCGATCGCATTTTCGGTAATAGTTTCCACAATAGCCCGCTCAATTTCAGGTTTCGATAAATGTTCCGTATCTCGACCCACATACTGACTTAATCGCTGGCGGCTTGTTGGCAAATCCCCCCGTTGCAGAGGCTCTTGTACATCCTCAGCGGCCGCTCGCAAACTCCGAGCAGCAAAGCAACTAGCTAAAAGAATACTTTGTAAGCCTACAAAGATAATACCATGAAAGGGTAATTGCTCTGACCAGACTTTAACTGCTGCCACCATCAGCCAACTGACCAATCCACTACCAATCACCAAAATCAACCCCACCAAAATTCCCGCCAGCTTTTGAGATAAAGGACTCTTGAAATATCTCAGAACTGGTTGAGTCAATTTGGTAATCACCCAACCCATAACTTGAACTGGATGCAGCCAATTCCACGGATCACCGATAGCATAATCCAAGCCCGCCGCTATTGCCAAAATTACTATTGTCTGGAAATCGCTCATTTCTTAACTGCCATGTAATCCTTAACCGCCAGCATATAATTAAACCACAAAACTAGCGGACTCTCCCTGAGCCGCCTGCCAACTGAGGGCATCATAATAAAGGTCTTCTAGGGAGATGCTATACAGAGCCTCCTTTAATTTTTCATGGAGACGATTCCAGAGAGTAAATGTTACCCAATCCTCTATTTGTTCAGCATCAGGTTGATGGTTAGATAAAGGTTCTATGGTCTCACCAACGGCTTCCAGAATTTGCCCCAGAGAAATTTGAGCAGGTGGATATGCCAACTTATATCCCCCTGAGAGCCTCTTACGGAAATTACTAACCCCCTGCGCCGCATCTCAATTAGTAACTTTTCTAAATAGGGAGCTGGAATATTTTGCCGAGAGGCGATCGCTCGTACCGACACGGGACCACTGCTGCCCAGCATGGCTAAATCTAACAATGCTTTAACACTATAATGTCCGCGAGTAGTTAACTTCATTAATCCCTTTCAAATTAACAGTAATTTTTGTAGTTATTTGATCTCTAGTCTCAGCCGTTGCTACCCACCTTAACCCAGATTACTCATCCTTATCTATCTAGTGGAATTTACGGATACATCATTGATTAACATCATTTGATCCATCCTTCCTAGATTCTAACTGAGTTTGACCTCAACTACCGACAGTAATAGATTAGGGAAACCACAAACAGGTAAGCCTTTACAGAATAATCAGCTATAGGATGATTACATCCGTTAAAAATGTTAATGATGGAGATGAATAATTCTGCGCTCTTAGTGTAAGATAGTATCCAGGTACCAGGTCATCGTGAACAGTTATGGTTGTCCGAGAGATAACCATAACTGGGGTGATGACATCATCTCGAATATGCAAGGGAAGACATCATGGCTAAGAAGAACAATTCCGACACTCAAGCACAACCGCTAACTGGTCAAGCACTTTTAGAAAAAGTCCGAAATCTCGGCCACATGAACAAAGAAGAGAAAGCCAGAGAATGCGGATACTATACCTTAACAAAAGGCGGTATAGAGCGAGTTAATATGATGAAATTCCTTAACGCCTTAATAGACGCTGAAGGAATCGAACTAGATGGTAAATCAGAAGGTAATGGACGTGGGGGACGTTCTGCAAGTTATAGAATTACGGTTCAATCTAATAACAACCTGTTGATTGGGTCAGCCTATACGAAGCAAATGGATCTGCAACCGGGAGATGAATTTGAGATTATTCTGGGACGTAAGCACATTTATCTGAAACAGGTAGGCTCGGAAGATTAGCTAAGTTGATGCAATGGTGAAAGTAGCATATTGTCTCGCCTTCATACTTGTATGATGATGAGAAACTAGGTTTTCTCAGTGATTAAAATGCGATCGCATACCTATCGTTAGCATCAGAGAAGCACAGCAAAACCCCTCAAAGCCATAGAAGGCAGAGGGGTATATTTTGCTCCGTCCTAATATATGTTGAGCCGGGGATTAATTAATAGTAGTACCAGCCTAGGATGGAATAGGTACAGATTGCAGTAAGGCTTCAATAACCGTCTTAGAACGGCGACCACCAGCAGTAATCAAGCGATGTGAAAGGACATGGGGAGCCAATAATTTAATATCATCAGGAACTGCGTAATCTCGTCCCGACAAAAAAGCGATCGCCTGGGTAGTACGATGAAGAGCGATCGCCCCCCTAGGACTCACGCCCAACATAATATCCTCATGCTCCCGTGTAGCGCGAACCAAATTAAGAATATACTGCTGTAAAGACCCATCCAACTGGACTCGCTGACATTCTTTTTGCAGAGTCAGAATATCCTGTAAACTGAGACAGGGTTTAAGTTCATCAACCTGTACTCCCTCACTCAAGCGTCGCAACATTTGCAACTCTTCGAGTTCACTAGGATATCCCAAAGTTAAAGACAACATAAACCGATCCATTTGCGCTTCTGGGAGAGGAAAAGTTCCCTGATACTCAATGGGGTTCTGAGTCGCAATCACAAAAAAAGGCATGGGAACCATGCGCGATACCCGATCAATGGTCACCTGTCTTTCCTCCATGACCTCCAACAAAGCCGACTGAGTGCGGGGTGTAGCTCGGTTAATTTCATCGGTAAGCAAAATATTAGCAAATACTGGCCCCGGCAAAAATTCAAACTCACCACTGCTAGGATTCCAAATATTAGTACCAGTAATATCGGTTGGTAATAAATCCGGTGTACATTGAATCCTCTGGAAAACCCCATCAATAGAACGAGCCAAGGATTTAGCCAGTAAAGTTTTACCTACTCCCGGTACATCTTCCAAAAGCACATGACCCCCCGCCAGCAGCGCCACCAAGGTTAGGCGAATTGACTCTTCTTTACCAACTATAGTCCGACCTAAATTTTGCTTTAATCGTTCAATACGTTCTCTCATTCAATTCTCCGGTGATTCAACCCTCTGAGTGAGAGGATACAGCATTTTGACCGTTGCACAGCTACCCGCAGACTATCTGTACAGATATTTTCTAACACCATCTACTCAGAGCCGCTTTCCGCCACGATTTCTGATGGCTGCTCGCGCCAGGGAAGCGATCGCTTTTATATCCCCATTAACCTGAGTTGTGTTCGAGTTCGGAGAGCTATTTTTTCCCATCTGTCAACTACAATTAGGGGGGATTTATCAGGTGTAATTATTCTCAACGTCTGCCACCGAAACACCCCGCCGCCCCCCTGCCCATCTAAATATTGATTGTGTTGGGTGTAGAACTAATCACTGGCCATAGAGCGCGAAAGCGGAAGATGCCAATGTTTGACTGAAGGGCGATCGCTCTTGAGCCCGCCAATTCTTGCCCACCAAGAATTCCCAGACCTCACCAGACAGCAGTTTCGACCAACCAGAGATCATCTGCTATAATTTCTCTTATACTATCGTAATAGTTTTTGCCGATGATGTTCATAGGTACTTCTCAAGCCGCAAAAATGATGGGTGTAAGCACCACCAGAGTTAGGCAGCTTTTGTATAGTGGTAGAATTCCCGGAGCTTACCGAATTGGCAGGATGTGGGTGATTCCCCTAACTGGCGAAATGCCTGAAATCACACCTGGGGGGCGGGGTCCGAAGCCTACCTGGGAATGTAGCCGTCCTAAGAATAAGCCCACGTATATTCACATCAACAAGAAAGTCATTGGTAACAACAACCGCATACTCAGGGAAACCCAAGGAAAGATAGGCGACATCCAAAAATTGCTAAACCCACCAATTATTTTGAACAAAGGCAATAAAACCTTGTATTCTTCGGAAATAATAATTGATGGACCCTGCCGCCTACTATATCAACCTTTCCAAAAGCTATGTTCTGGGGCGCAGGTGTGGATTGAAACTTTATTCCCGACGAGAACTATAGCCCGATAAAATAGAATAGTTAAAAATCAACATTAGTCAGGCAACTAGATTAATCCAGTAGGGGTAGATTTTTCCTAGCCTGGAGATAGGTTCGCGCGTGGGTACAATCCCTTTGAATTTGGGCCTTGAGTTGTTCAAGGGATGCAAATTTTTGTTCTGGTCGCAAAAACCCCTCTAAACTGACAGTCAAACTCTGACCATATAAATCCCCATGCCAATCTAATAGATGAACCTCAACGGTAGGATTGTCTCCAGCTACAGTAGGACGACAACCAATATTCATCACTCCTAACTGAGGGGCAATAGTTGTTTGTTCCCCGAAAGCAAATCCCGTAACCAGGACTGCATAAACACCGTATTGGGGTAAAAACTTGTCTGGTGGCAGTTGTAAATTAGCTGTAGGAAATCCCAGAGTCCGGCCTAATTGTTGACCCTGTACCACTTGACCGACGAGGGTATAAGCACGTCCTAATAGTTGATTAGCACGGTTAAGATGACCTTCTGTGAGGGATTCTCGGATGATGGAACTACTGATGCGATCGCCATAAGCACTCTTAAAGCGAGAAACTATTTCGACATCAATACCATACTGAGAGGCGATCGCCTTTAAATCCTCGGTACTACCCATGCGATGGCGACCGAAGCGAAAATCAAAACCGACACTCACGCGAGTAGCTTGTAAATACTCCACCAAAATCTGCTCAACGAACTGAGCTGGGGTGAGACTAGCCAAATCTTTGTCAAAAGGCAAAAGCACCAACTGCTGAACCCCAAACCTCCGTAGAATGTCAATTTTTTCGGGTAAGGGAGTTAACAGTTTTTTAGTTTGACCCGTAAAAAATTCCTGGGGGTGAGGATTAAAAGTCACCACTGTTCCATAGCCAGAAATAGCTACTGGGGGCGTTTTCTCATCCGTCTTTATAAACCCTACCTTCTGGGAATCTACCGCGACCTCATTGGGGTTGAGAATGGGTCGGACTACCTGTTGATGTCCTCGATGAAATCCATCGAAGTTCCCCAAGGCAACAGCAGTCGGAGTTAGAACCGTATCTTTTGATGATGTTATCCACACAGGTTAAATTGCCACGTTCATGGCGAACAGCAAGACAAACAGTTTACCCCGTATAGGGGAACCAAGACAATTTTTCAGTTCTTCTGATTTTGATTTCTGAGAAACTCTGCGGCAAATGCTAACAACCCGGAACCTATAATCAAAATTACGCTGAGGGCGTTAATATCGGGTTTAACTCCGGTTCTAATGCGGCTAAAAATTTCCATTGGCAGAGTAGTTGCGCCACTTCCGGCGGTGAAACTGGCAATCAAAAAATCATCCATACTCAGGACAAAAGCCAGTAAACAGCCAGAAATGATACCGGGCATGAGTTGGGGTAGCAAGACTTTGATAAAGGCTTGATCTGGTGTTGCCCCTAGGTCTAGTGCAGCTTCTTCTAAGTGGGGGTCTAGGTCAGCTAGGCGAGTGGATACCACCAGGGCGACATAGGCGAGACAGAAGACTACATGAGCGCCTATGATAGTTGATAAACTCAGGGGAATGGCTAAGGCTGCCAAAAATACTAGGGTGGAAACGGCGATCGCAATGTCGGGGACAATTAAAGGCAAGTAAGATATGCCCAGATAAATACCTTTTCCGGGAAAGCGAAACCTGGATAATCCCACAGCCATCAGGGTTCCAATGACGGATGATATGGCTACGGCACTCAAGCCAACGGTAAGGCTATTTTTGAGAGCGCTAAGGATGCGGGTATCCTGAAAAAGTTTGACATACCACTGTAGGGTAAATCCCTGCCATCCTGCACTATAGCGGGATTCATTAAAGCTATAAAAGGTGAGAACCAAGATAGGCAGATACATATACAGGAACATCAGGCCAACAAATATGATCTGCCAAGATACCCGAAATCTAATTTTAGGCTTTTGCATTTCTTGAGGAATGTCTGACTGATGATTGTGATTGTTAATATCCTGCATGGAATTTTAAGTTTGGTAAGGACGGGTGCTAGAGTGAGCCCCAACTAAGGGTCGAACTTTATACAACCGCCTGAGTCCGCCGCCTGTTTATTTTGAGGGTCTGCCATCACCGTAGCGGATTAAAAGAGCGATCGCTATACTCACCCCAAAAATTAGCACCATACTTAGGGCTGAACCAAAACCCCAGTTTTGAGTTGCGCCTAAAAACTGATTGTAAATCAGCCGAGATACGGTCATACTAGAAGCGCCGCCTAACAGTTCTGGATCGACAAAATCTCCTAGGGAACTAATAAATACTAATAGTGAGCCGGCGATAATTCCGGTTTTAGCTTGGGGAACTGTAATTTTCCAGAAGGTTTCGGGGGGCACAGCTCCTAAATCAGCGGAAGCCTCCAACAGACGGCGATCTAGTTTTTCAAGGGAGGCATACAGCACGGTTACCATATAGGGTAAATAGCTATAGGTCATGCCAATTAAAACGGCTGGACTACTATTAAGTAGTGCTAAGGTAGGTAATCCCAATAACCCTAGAAATGAGTTTAGCACTCCTGTGGGTCGTAAAATGGTAATCCAGGCATAGGAGCGCAGCAAGGAAGATGTCCATAGAGGCAGAACAAACCCTAATAGTAGAAGGTTCCGCGACTTGGGGGGAGCCATAATGGCTATCCAATAAGCGACGGGAAAC
Source organism: Arthrospira sp. PCC 9108 (assembly GCA_016745315.1). GTDB lineage: Bacteria > Cyanobacteriota > Cyanobacteriia > Cyanobacteriales > Microcoleaceae > Limnospira > Limnospira platensis. The sequence goes on along the minus strand of CP066886.1, from coordinate 4,354,085 downwards.
CCTAACAGCAAACAAAAAACTGTGGTTCCGATCGCAAAGTTAACGGATCTGGCGATTACTCGCAAATTTATCGTTTCAAATACCCGCAGGTAGTTACCCAGACCATCAGGAATTACCACGTCCCCAGGGCGAATATTCTCCACTAAGCTGAGTTGAAAAATCACCAGAGTGGGAAACACCAGCAATAGTAGCAACCACACCCCAGCCGGTCCGAGCATAATTAGGGGTCCAGCTAACTTAGACCAAATCTCAGAGAGGCCAGTTTTAGCGGGTGTGGTGGGAGGTTCATAAGGGGTCTTGGGGGGGTAGATACAGCCATAATAGAGTTTGAGCATTTTTTTAAGGTTTAATCTGTAAAAGCACCCGATGTTCACATTAACCACTGGTGAGTCTAGTCCAATACCGATCAAAAAGGGCGGTTATCTCTGGTGGTAGGGGCGAAACAGTTTCGCTGTTAGCAATGACGCTTTCTGGGGGAAATAGGGCTGGGTCTTCCCGGAGTTCTTGGGGAAGTTGGCGATAGGCGACGAGGGAGGGGGTAGCAAAGCTGAGGCGTTCGACAATTTGGGTGGCGATGTCTGGTCGCAGCATAAAATTAATCCACTGATAAGCACCTTCTGGGTTGGGTGCGCTTTTGGGAATTACCAGGGTATCAATCCACAGGGAAGAACCACTAACGGGGGTGATGTATTCTAAATCTTCGTTTTCGGGCATAACTTCGGCCGCATCGGAAGAATAGCACATCGCCAGGAGTAAGTCTCCTACAATCATCTGAGGTCGCCAAGCATCGGTGGTAAAAGATGCGATCGCCCCTCGCAGCTTGACCAATTCCTGATAGGCTTGATTAATCTCCCTAGGATTGGTGCTGTTGTAGGAGTAGCCTAAACGCCGCAAACTGGCTCCCATCACTTCCCGTACATCATTAAGTAGGGTTAGCCTCCGGTTGAGTTGGTCTTGATAGGTCCATAAATCTTCCCAGTCTTCGGGAGAGCTTGATAATAGTCTGCTGTTGTAAATTAAACCTGTAGTTCCCCAACTCAGAGGGACGCTATAAGTGGAGTTGGGGTCATAATCGGGATTTTGGAATTTGGGAAATAGATCTTCTAACCCCACGATTAAGGTATGGTCTAATTCAGCTAATAGCCCTAGTGCTACCATCTTCTGTACCATGTATTCCGAGGGGTAGATGATACTATATGCTCCAGCTCCTCCCGCCTGTATACGGGCTAACATAGCCTCATTAGAATCGAATACATCTGCCACTACTCTCAGCCCGGTTTCCTGGGTAAAGCGTTCTAGCAGATCGCGATCGGTGTATCCAGCCCAAGTATATATATACAGGGTATCTGATGAGAAGCGAGTGCTGGGGGTGGTTTTGATTTCGCCTAAAGTCCACCCACAGCCTGACGCAGAAGAGGCGATCGCCGCCGCCATAGTCGATTGCAGAAACCCGCGCCGGGTCTGCATCCGTTTATGAAACCCAAACGGGTGTAATTTCCTTGGGGGCACTTTTTTTTACCGTTGCCATCAAAACCATAATTTTACAACAAATATTTTAGCGGTGTTGAGGTTCCGGTAGGGCTAAACAATCTGTGGGTTTCCAACACACATAAATATCCCTATCATAATCTAGGTTTTCTCCTAAACTCTGAGACTGTCGCACCATTAGGGTTTCCCCTGTAGTCAGTTTCACAATGTACTGTAGATGAGTACCTAAATACATCTGATCGACTAATTTTCCGGCGAAACTATTTCCGGGAGTCTCTGGGGGTTCAGAGTGTAGGGTGATGTTTTCCGGTCTGATACTAACTACAGCCTTCGCCCCCCCTCGTAGTTGATGAGGCGATCGCTTGTTCATGGCTACGATAATCTGTAACCCTGTGTCTGTTAATACTTGTATAGCTTCCTGATTGGCTTGTTCAACTTGTCCCTTAAATAGGTTAGTGTCTCCAATAAAGTCAGCCACAAAGGGGGTCTGGGGATATTGGTAAATTTGGTTGGGGCTGCCAATTTGTTCAATGCGACCCTCGTGCATTACCGCTATGCGATCGGATAAACTCATCGCTTCTTCCTGGTCGTGAGTTACCATCACAAAGGTTAACCCCAAATTGCGATGCAAATTTGATAACTCCATCTGCATTTGTTTACGCAATTTCAGATCTAACGCTCCCAGGGGTTCGTCTAATAGTAGCACCGCTGGACGATTTACTAAAGCCCGCGCTAAGGCTACCCGCTGTTGTTGTCCCCCTGACATTTGGTTAGGATAACGGTTAGCAAACGATTCCATCTTTACCAATTGTAGGGCTTCTAGGACTTTGGCTTCAATTTCCGATTTCCCCAGGCGTTTTAATCTCAACCCAAAGGCGATGTTATCCCAGACATTCATGTGATTGAATAGGGCATAACTCTGGAAAACTGTATTCACCGGGCGCTGATAGGCTGGGGTTTGGTTCATTGACTGACCCCTAATTAGGATCTCCCCGGCTGAGGGGGTTTCAAATCCAGCAATTAACCGCAGTGTGGTAGTTTTACCACAGCCAGACGGTCCGAGAATGCTAAAAAATTCTCCCCGCTTTATCTCTAGGTCTACCGCCCTAACTGCGGTTTCGCCGTTGAATACTTTGAATACTTTACGGAGTTCTACATCGAATTTTGACTCGCTGTGAACTGCACCTGGGTTCTGGGCTGCGGTTTGTAGCATAATTTACTTTTCGCGCTTCAAGGGGATAATTAGGGGTCGAGAATGGAGTCACCCCCATCCCCTCCCATTCAGAACCGTACATGAAAGTTTCCCTTCATACGGCTCCTAGTTTGATAGTCTCTCTGTTACGAGTACAGCAACCTCTCTTCATCCAGAGCGGTTTTATCATCGTGACAGTGGCGGTGTAGCAATTGGAGGTTCTTGTGTTCATTCTTGCCACCTTGGCTTCGGGGCACGATATGGTCTACCTCCAATAAGTCTGATGGGGTAAAATATTGTCCACACCAGGCGCACCTGCCTTTCTGTTTCTTGAGTAGTTTGGCTACTCTCTTTGGCGTATCAATTGCTTGTCCTTTTCTGGTTGCCCAGTAAGTCCAATTTCCGTCGTATGGTGTTGCGTCCGGGCGCACTAGGGTATGTCTGACAATTGGTGTCCATTTGTGTTTGTATAGATGTATCCCATCTTTGGTTTGGAACATCCAAGCTTCTTGCCTTTCTCTCCCATTACTGAGTTTGACCTTTCCTGGTCTGAAGTAATTACTCAGCTTTTTGTAACTTGCCTTTCCGCATCTTGAAACTGTCCATGCCCGCAACATTTGCCAGATTACATCATCTAGCTTATTGAAGGTTTCCATCGAGACTACCCCTGAATAGTAGTTTGACCATCCCCGTATTATCGGGTTTAGCTTACTAATCAAGGCTGATTGAGGTGCTGTTTTGAGTTGTTTTATTGCACCTTTAATCACTTCTGTGTGAGCTTTAACTGCTTTATTACTGGGTTTGATGTGGGTTTTGTGACCGATTAACCGGCTTGCTACCCCACCTGTTTTCCCAGATTTATATTTTCCTACGGGATATTGCCTGATATTGAATCCTAGAAAATCGAACCCAGGTTCCTCAATCTTGCCGTTGTACTCAATAGGCTTGAGTGTGTGGCCTATTCGGGTCTTTTCAGGTTTAATCTCTAATCCTACAGGTTTTAGCCATTCAGAAATTGCAGTCTTGCACTGTTCAATGATTCCTAAGTCTCTTGAAATGACCACAAAATCATCGGCATATCTTATAAGGTTTACCTGAGTGGTTGTTCCTTTATTTGGATACATTTCTTTAACTAGCCTTTCCATACCCAACAGTGCGATGTTGGCTAGTAATGGGCTTATTACCCCTCCTTGTGGTGTCCCTGTTTCTGTATCCTCATATACACCGTTATCCAGAACGCCTGCTTTTAACCACTGTTTCAGGTCTCTTTTCAGACTACTTGGACAATGAATTTTGGACAGTAGGTAATCATGGTTTATTCGGTCAAAGCATTTTGCTATATCAGCATCTAGGACAAAGTATTGTTCCTGTTTTATGGCAGAATAAATTCTACCAATTGCATCTTGGGCTGACCGTCCGGGTCTGAACCCATAGCTTGTGCCTTCAAATCTTGATTCCCATTCGGGCTCAAGTGCCGACTTGACCAAGGCTTGCCTCGCTCTGTCTTGGATTGTGGGTATTCCCAGAGGGCGTTTTTCATCCCTGCCAGGTTTTGGAATCCACACCCGTCGCAGTGGTTTGGCTTTGAGGTTTCCCTTAATGTTCTCCACAAGCTCAAACCTTTGCCTTGGAGAGATTGCTCTTACTCCATCAACTCCAGCCGTTTTCTTGCCTTGATTATCTTGGGTCACTCGCCGTACTGCTAGGAGCCGGGCATAATATGACTTCACCAATAGACGTTGCAATCTTCTAACCTTTGCATCCTGTCCCGATTTAGCTGCTTGAAATATACTTTTTTGGAGCTTAAAAACTTTCCGCTGAACTTTCGCCCACGGGACTGCCTTCCATGCGTTGTTCGTAGTCTTGATTGGTTTTGGTTTCCCAAATCCTTTCTTTGAACTCGCTATCGCCATTTGTACTCCTACTGGGCTCTATTTCTTACATTCAAACCGTGACCCGTTAGCATATCCCTTCCATTACAGTTGGGCGTTGGCTTCTGGTCACATCTCACCCCCTCGAAGGCATCCGCTTACACTTTTCACTACTGATTATCTCGACCAGATAATCAGAGCCTATGAGGGGTTAAAACGTTCCGTTTATATGGGCATTCCATCTTTAGATTTGTCCTTTCCACCGGGGTACTTTTTAAAGGTCTGTGTAGGTGGTAAGGGAAGCCCCCTACTTTTTCCCCTTACTCTTTTGAGCGCAGCGTTTCAACCCATTTCGCTGCTAAGTAATTACGATGGTTCAAGTCAGACATTCGGCTCACGCCTAATCTTAGATGGTTGGCAGTGGTCAGATTTGGGAATAGGTTTTCCCTCACGCCTTCCGTTCCCCGCTTCAATCTGACGGGGTGTGATTCCTGAAACTGGGGGTGGCTATCGCCGTTACCCTCATCTCTGTTTCGTAGCTTCCATTGTGTTAGGAATTATTACGACTTGTTACAGAGAATGTTGACCTTGGGTTCCCTGCCTTGATTAGGTATCGTATGATACTAATCGTTGGGACATATAAACAGTTGTGGGGATTGTCAGAAACGAGCTTCTTATATCCAACCGAGGGGATGGAGTCCCCACCAGGCGGTTATTTCAGGTATTTCACCCCTATTTCGTGCCTGAACGTCTCGCACTCCCCTTCCTACTTTATCAGAATTTTCCAGCCTGGGCATTGCTGCTATCTCAACCCCTCCCACCCGAAAGCCGCCGAGAGTGGGATTTTTCCGAGGCGATCGCTTTGCTTATACAACATATAAGTAATCTTTTGTCAATATTGTTTGACAAAACTTTAGATTTTGTTTAGATTTACTGACAAGCAACTCACACACACAGGTCAAGTAGTATGTATACCATCAACAAGGATAAGCAACAACCCAAGATTTATTTTACTCAACCTGCTGCTACACTCAAACCCCAGCGCGACTATCTCCTACATAGCGCTGTGGCTATCTTTCTGATTGTTTCTGTGTTAGTTTGTTATTAAACTAGCCATCATCTGTTGTTAATAAGAAGTTATCAAAAGTTCCGTAATTTTTCCTCGATTTTGAGGATTTGAATTAATCGCCCTACCCGCTTGGATAGGGTGAATATTGAAGTCTTTATATAAGTCTCTGATTAACTCAGTATCAGAATTAGATAGCATCACCTTGACTCCTCTCTTGTGTAAAATCCCAAAGATTTCGGCTAATTTTTCCTGTTTATCAACCCCAAATTTATGACGGCTGTAGCTGGTAAAGTTACTGGTGGGACTCAGGGGGTGATAGGGAGGGTCAAAATAGACAAAATCAGCCGCAGAATTAGCCTCATTTACAATTGCTTCAAATGATTGAACTTTAAGAGTTGCTGACTGGAGAGTTTTTGATGCGGTTATCAATAATTCTCGCGGGCAAATTTTGGGGTTTTTATATTTCCCCATAGGTACGTTAAATTGACCTTGGCGATTTTCTCTATATAAGCCATTAAAACAAGTTTTGTTGAGATAAATTAGGCGGGCGGCTTGGTCAAGCGAATTGCTAAATTTTTGCGATCGCATCTGGTAATAATAACCTTGATTATGTTGCTGCTGATGCTTTTCCAATCGGCTAATCAGCGCCTCTGTATGATTACGGACACATTGATAAGCATTAATTAGTTCGCTATTAATATCACTTAAAAATGCTGGGTTTGGTTGTAGATAAAAAAATACAGCACCGCCCCCCAAAAAAGGCTCATAATAGGTTTGGTAGTTGGCGGGAAAGTAAGTAGTATACTGAGGAATTAAACGACTCTTACCTCCGGCCCACTTGAGAAACGGTTTTGGGGCGGTTTGAGGTGGACTGGTGACTGTTGGCTGGGAAGTTTGGGACAAAATTGGCTCAAGTCCAGAAGTACATCAATACCACTGAACGGAAAAATTATATGTTCAGTGTGACCAATTATTATAACAGAGTGCTACAATGGGAAAGGCTGGAGTAGGAAAATCTAGCGTCGCCGGAAGATGGCCCTATTAGTCCCATGAGGAGAGTTATAAAACTCGGTTATTTTCCCCGGACTTAAACTGAAGTAGCGACTGCTGATTTTAGCCCAGCATAAACATTTACAACCCACGAAAAGGGGGGTGAAATCACCAAAAATGAAACAACTCGGAACCCATATTGTTGTCGATGCGTGGCAATGCCCCGCTGATATCTTAAACGACCCAGACCGTATCCGTCAAGCCATTCTTGATGCGATCGCTGCTGGAAGTGCCACCCTTATAGATATCTGTGTTCACCAGTTTAGTCCTCACGGTGTAACTGCCACAGCTACCCTAGCCGAGTCGCACATTGCCATTCACACTTGGCCCGAATATGGCTATTTTGCGGCTGATTTATTTTTCTGTGGTTGTGGCGAACCTGACAAAGCAGCAGAAATGCTAAAAACTCGTCTGGAAGCTAAACAAACAAGGGTTCAAGAATTTTGGCGAGGTATGGGTTATCCGGTTCCAGTCCCTGATACAATCTCTGATCATACTTGGAATAAAGTACCCGAAATTGCATCTTCTTCCAAGTTGATGTCTACAGTGTCGTAAATTCCCGATAGGTTGGGTGATACGAAAGCATCATCCAACCTATTCATAATGTCAACTATTTGGCTGCTAACTATCTAGGGTGAGTTGGGTGAGGTTTTGGAATAGCCAATAGTCCTGGTAGTCTAACAGTAGAATATCCAAGGCTTCTGGTAAATCTATCTCTAAATCGCGATTTTGGATATCAACGATCGCCTGATAAATTAACTCAAAGGTGATGCGTTGGTCTCGGTCAAACAGAAGATAGTGGCTATTGTTCCCCTGACAGAACTTTTCCAACTCTATCTTACTAGACTTTCCTGATATCAAATCTTCCCGCGCATCTCGACACAGATTAAAATGAATATCAGGACGATGGCTGACCAATTCGTTTAAGTTTCTCATCCTGTGATAAAAGCGAGTCCCGCTTTGGTGCAGAAAAGCGATCGCAAATTGATGGGTTGCTGTCTTAATCACCAAATGTTCAGGAAGTACCCGTTTCCCCAGTCGCAAAATATCCACATTCAGGGGAGACAAAACCAGCTTTAATGATTCAATAATCATCTTTAACTTCCCGAAATCATCACTTTCGGAAATAATTGCTGGTTGACCATAATTCTCTTCTAGGATACCCCTTTGCTGTCGTAGATAATCTTCTAATTGACTACGCCGAGAAGAGTTAATCGGCGACCTAGCCGCCATACCATTAGGAAAAACCCTGACAATATTTTCCCCGTCGGCTAAATTAAAAGTATCAACTAATTTACTGACAATTATTTTCAGTTCCGCCACCTCTTCTGTCAATTGATGAATTTGCTTTTCCATCATTCCTATCACCCCAGAATTACCCGATTTATCAGGTCGCTGAGGTAAACAAATACCATCAATTTTATAGCGGTAGTAGTCAGCCGCAGCATTGACAACTGAACGAATAGAAGGCGCAGTTAAAATATCAGCAATTTCCTGGGGTTCAAATAATTCATCAATAGTGACATCAGCCACCTGTCCTTTCAAATTGAGTAATTGCTTTAGTTGTTCATTAGATGGCTTATTGAGGATAATTTGACATTGAGAAATTCGGTCAATAATTGAACCATCAAAAACCTGCTGAAATTGTGACCAGCGGTCGGGAAACAGATTTAAGATAATTAAACTATTGGGAACATGGGTAAAGATTTCTTTAACAGCTTCTCCAAAACTTTGTAACAGTCGTTCATTGTGTTTTTGACCCAGACCTTCTAACTGGTCAAAAATAATAATTAGGGGTTCATCCAAGAGAGACAGCTTGCTAAAAACCGCCAACGCCGCCAGAGAAATTTCCTCCCGACTGGTATCTTCTCCCCAGCTTTCCAAACCGACCTTCTCTAACTCCTCTGGTGCGACATCATTCATAGCTAACCACTGAGTAATAGTTTGGCGGCGTTTAAAATCGGTATAGCCACAAAACCGAATTATCCCTTTGAGAATTTTCGGCGCATATCCAGCGGAAGAAAACTGATTAATCCACCAATCATAAGCACGTTTTTCTATATGTTGCCAAGATTCTCTTTTTTGGCGAGTGTCGTCTTTTCCCAGGTCGGTAAACAGCTTGAGGTTATCGGTTTTTATCAACTCAATTAACCGTTCATCTTTTTGGGTGGCAGGGGTAGCATAAGCGTCAGTATTTTTAATAATTTGGGCAAAACTATTAGCCAGCAAATATTCAAGCTGTGTATGTGAACTGTGAGGAACTGTTTGAATTAAAGACTCCAGAATGCGGCTATAGGTATGAAATAGAACTGTGTCAGCATTATTAGGTTGCCGAATAAATAAGAGTCTATTCTTAGTTAATAAATCTTGGGCTAATCTCATCATTAGGTGAGTTTTGCCAGAACCAGGTTCTCCAATAACTACGGCTCCTTTACTTTGATGGTTGACATCATTTTTAATATCAGATAGAATGTATTTAAGGCGCTCAAATTCATTGTCAAAAATCGCTCTAAAATCAATATGGCTTTGGAAAGGGGTATCAACCCGGCTAGTGCCAAAGGGGTTGGGTTGATGTTGTAGTCGAGTTTTTAATAATTCGTTAATCATACGTCGATAAAGTTGATAAGTAAATAAGGCATCATGTTTGGCGCGATGGAGGGAATCGCGGTTATTGGTATGGTCATCTGGGCTTAAATTGAGTTGTTGGCTAATAGTGTCTAAGCTATTACTTCCTAATTGTGGAAGATAGCGTTGAGCCAATTCAAAACTGCATTGAAAACTGAGGCGAGGTGGTTGGACACCGACGGCGCGAAATGTATTCCTAAGCACTTCGATATCATGGCGTGCATAGTGACAGATAATGGTTTGAGAACCGGCTATAGCTAAAAATTCATTAACTATGGTTTTCAGGGGTTTACTTTGGTCGATAAGTTGGGGATTTTGACAATATTTTTGGTCAAAGGCTTCATAAATTAAGTTTCCTTGATGATCAACGATCGCCATGGCTTTCAGAATCGGTTGTCCTTCTGTATCAATGACAATAAAGTTAGTCTGGGGTTTCATGGTTGGGGAGACCAATAAGTTAAGTATGTATACTGATGGGTGAGTTAATAACCTGATTTTCCCACAAATCTTGCTCACCAGTAAATTCTGGCGCTATGGGTCAGTAACCGATAATCGGGTGAACTCTCGCAAATGGCGAAAGCATTTTGTGGAAATTCCCAATCAAGATTTACCAGGAAAAACCTGTGTAGCGTGAATCCAGACAGCCGCATCAGGTGGTAACTGTGTTAAGATTTGGTGAGTTGCTGCCAGCTGATCGCACTGAAAAAGTGTAAACTTGGGGAGTGGCGTTAGGACTGTAACCACATAGCGCGATCGCATCTCTGGCTTTCCGGTTAACGATTCTGTCCGTCCTCACATTTAACCTGTGTCATAATGTCAGAACCACTGAAATCCATCGCCCAATACTACCATGAGCGAACCAAATACGATCCCGACACCTTAGCCTCTAAGGGTCAGCAGTTAGACTGGAGTCAACAACCAGAACCCTTCAAAGAATACAAGATTGGCACGGTATTTGACCTGAAACCCTATCTCAAAGAAATATCCGATTCTCCAATCCCCACAGCCAATACAGACCCATGGCAGCGATTATCTAGTCTACTACTGCATACCTATGGCTTAACTGCTAAACTAGCCACAAATAGCGGATTTCACTATTTGCGATCGTCACCCTCAGCCGGGGGACTGTATCCAGCAGAAGTCTATCTAGTTTCTAGGGGAACCCCAGAATTACCACCGGGACTTTATAACTATCAAGCCTTAAATCACTCCCTAGTGCAATTTTGGGATAGCCAAATTTGGCCAGAGTTGAAACAAGCCTGTTTTTGGCATCCATCCCTAGAAAATACCAAACTGGCGATGGTGGTTACTGCTGTATTTTACCGTTCAGCTTGGCGATACCAAGACCGCGCCTATCGGCGTATATTTCTCGATACGGGCCACCTATTGGGTAATTTGGAACTAGCAGGAGCCCTAAATTCCTATCGTCCCCACATGATTGGCGGATTTGCTGATGAAATCCTTAATGACTTACTATACCTAGATTCGGAAACAGAAGCGGCGATCGCTGTGCTGGCTTTGGCTGACTTACTGGAAATTGACCAGAACCTTCCCGAATTCCGAACGGCTTTACCCTCGGCTACCCAAACTGACTACCCGGAAATTCCCGACGGGGAACTACTCCATTATCTCCACCGCGCCAGCCAAATTAAATCGGATACCTCCGGTTCCCAAGGTTGGAAAAAATTAGCACCAGAAGAAGAAGAACCGGAAGATAAATATAATTTCCCCTTCTGTACTAAAGTCTCGGCTGTCACCCCTTCTATTGATTGGGGAAAAGACCTCAAGGGGTTAAATACGGCAATTTTGCGCCGACGCTCAACCCGTCGCTATAGTGGAGGGAATCTCAACCTGGAAGAATTACTGGCTCTACTGGATTTTACCTATCAACACCAGCACTACAGCTATCAGGGTTTAGATGCTGCACCGGACTTTTTTGATTTGAGTCTGATTGAATCTTTTATCGCTGTCTCTGGGGTGAATGGACTAGAGGAGGGGTGTTATTATTATGCCCCGAAAGCACAGGAACTTAGGCAAATCCGCTTTAAAAATTTTCGCCGAGAGTTGCATTATCTATGTTTGGGACAAGATTTGGGACGAGATGCGGCGGCGCTGCTTTTTCATACGGCTGACTTAAACAAGGCGATCGCCAAATATGGCGATCGGGCTTATCGTTATTTACATAGTGATGCTGGTCATCTCGGCCAAAGATTGAACCTCGCCGCCACCCACCTACGTTTAGGTGCTAGTGGTATCGGCGGATTTTTTGATAACCTAGTTAATGAGGTGTTGGGTATCCCCACGGATGAAGCGGTTATTTATATTACTACCCTAGGAAGATTGCGCGGCAACTAAATCCGATAAAGTAGCCAAATTGATGCTACACTGCCAACATAATGGGTTGCTAGTACATTTAAATTGGCAATCATTACAAATACATCTAGGGCTCTAACCGCCTCACTGGCTTCGGTTAGGGTTGTTCCTGGTGGCTGGGAAATGGTTTTGGCAATTAACACTGAGGCGGTTATACCTGACCCCATTAATGCAATCAGGATACCAACCATTCCTAATAATAAGCCGACTCGCAAGAGTCTCACTGTGTCGGATTTTTTGGGTTTGACGGTATTGGGGGATAATAACTGTTTGCCTATGTTAGCATAGCGAAATGATACAACAATGCTAAATGCTCCGATAATTAGTCCGGTAACAGCAAAGGTTACACTGACACCTAGGGCGGGGTTAGTATCATCAGAAATATTTCTACCTGTGGTGGTGAAAACTAATGATAAAATGGCGACAAAGGCAAAAACTACTTGCATGGTCAAACCACACAACCCCGTATTCTGGAGGGTTTTTCCCTTTCGTTGTGACTCGTTGCCAACCGATACACTCATACTATGGTTTGATAAATTGACAGTTGATGATTTTTATTGTAATCAAGCCAGCATTTGTTCGAGTTGATGCTGTTGCCAAAGTCTCCGATATAGTCCCTCTTCCTGTAGTAACTGGTCATGGTTTCCGGTCTGTACTATTGTGCCTTTGTCCATCACCAAAATGCGATCGGCTTTGGCTGTAGCTGACATTTGGTGAGAAATAAATAACACGGTTTGACGCACCGTCCCGCTAGTCAGATTATAGAGAATGTCGGTGGCTGTCTGATTGTCTACACTAGAGAGGGCATCATCTAAAATCAATATAGGAGCATCGCAAAGCAAGGCACGAGCTAGGGCAGTTCGTTGTCGCTGCCCACCGGATAAGGTGATACCCCTTTCCCCGACTATTGTATCATAACCTTTGGGAAAATTGGCAATTTCATCGTGAATTTGAGCAATTTTAGCAACGGCTTCAATTTGCGATCGCAATGCTGAGGGATTACCATAGCAAATATTATTAGCAATAGTGGTACTAAATAGAAAACTCTCCTGGGGAACATAAGCAATTACCTTTCTCAGTTGCGCCAGAGACAGTTGAGTGATATCCTGACCATCAATAAAAAAGCTATCTATATCAATATCCAACAGCCGAGGAATTACATTAGCTAGGGTAGTTTTTCCAGACCCAATAGGACCGACTACCGCGACAGTTTCCCCTGGTAGGATGGTAAAATTGACATGATTGAGAGCGGGAGTTTTGGCGGCGGGGTAAGTATAGGTTAAATCTCTCGCACTCAACCACCCTTTAACTGGAGTCATGAGGGGTATAGGGTGAGGTGAATCTTGAATTTTAGGTTTAATACTGAGGATAGACTCAACCCGGTCAACACTGACTTCTCCCCGCTGATAAGCGGTAATAGTAAAGCCTAATAAAGCGGTGGGAAATACCAGCCTTTCGACATATAATACTAAGGCAACAAAATCCCCGATACTTAAATCACCTTGAGCGATCGCCTCATTCCCGAAAGCCAGCAAAATCAAGAGACTTAAACTGGCTAAACCTCCCAATATTGGAAACAAAAAATTTCGAGTTCTAGCTAACTTTAAATTAGCCGATAATAACCCCTGATTATGTTCTCGAAAAGCCTGCCTTTCGGCTTCTTCCTGAGCATAAATTTTAATCAAAGATATGCCACTCATATCCTCCTGAATTAAATCACTCAAATCCGAGAGTTTTTCCTGCACCTCCATTTGTTGATCTCGAAGTTTACCACTAAAAATCTGCACCAATACTAACATCAACGGATAAACCGAAATCGATAATAGAGTCAACTTAATATTAATAGCCAGCATGACTGGCAAAGTCAAACCATAAGCAAATATGGTATTAATTAAACTAAGGACAGCAAACCCCACCAACCTCCGAATATTATCAACATCAGAGGTTGCTCTATTAATTAAATCCCCGATTCTACTATTAGAAAAATAGGAAGATTCCAGGATAATTAGATGATTAAAAATCTTCTGTTTTAGGTCAAATTCGACCTGTCGCCCCACCCCAAAAATTAAAATTCGGGATGTCATGCGAATCACCCACATAATGGATGCTAGAGCAACAATCAATAAAACCTGCGATCCTACTTCCTGAAACTCTACCGCCTCTTGTAGGTCATCTACACCATTACGAATGAGTAAAGGTATATAAACCCCCACCACATTCACCACCAACAGAGACACCATACCCAAGGCGGATATTTTCCAGTGGGGACGCAGATATCTTCCCAGGGTTTGCAGTCTTGAATAACTCATAATTCAGAAAGTAAAAATTTGCCAATTGAGATAAACTATGAACGCATTGGAAAGGGTTTATAATCTGTCGGAGTAGGCTGATTAACCTCAGACAAACGGGAAGTTATAAACCGATTTAACCAATTTTCCAGATAAGTGCGGTTAGCTTTTTTCTGTTCCGGGTCATCAGTGTTGAGGGGATAGGGTGCTAGTCCTTGAATGGCGGCTGTAGTTACACAAAACATAGACTTTTGAAAACTTTGGCATATTTGCACGCGCAAATCATCCTCTCCTCGGCAACTATTATTATAAATATTGTGGAGATAATCAGGTAAAAAATGGCGCATATCCTGCATTAATTGAGTGGGTGGAATACCGGACCCACCAATGGGTAAGGGGTCAGCGTATAAAGCGCCGTATGTAAATTCTTTTTGTTGGTTGGGGATTTGATGAACTTGAGCGTTATAGGATACAGTACCGGGGAAGGGTGTACCACGGAAAAAAATGGCTTCTACATAGGGAACTGCTGTATCCATTAAAAATGTGAGTCCGGCAGATTTAGGGATGATATCTAATGTTTTATCTCCCAATTTTACCCCATAAGTAATCGGTTGATTGGCGGCGGCAACTAATCCATTTAAGATATGCTGGACTACTGCGGGAATGGATTTAATTTTCCCTTGGTCATAGAGGTCAGAAAGGGAGATAAAAATATCACTCATGACTCGCCAAAATTGCCCTAAGGCGCTATAATAGGCTGACTGTCGCACTTGTTCGGGCAGAAATTCGGGAAACATTCGATGTAGTCCCAGGATTAAACTATTGCCTTTAAATTTCGCTTGAATAGCGGCTTCTGCTAAGTTTTGGAATTGGGATGAATCTAGGTAAGAATCTAACCCGCCTCCCCCATGCCATAACATCCCTCTCATGCAATATTCGGCATATTCATAATTAATGCGATCGTGCCACCAATACTTGAGCAATTTGCGGATATTTAGCTGACCATTGAAGTATTTAAAAAATGGAAAAAATACTAAAAATTGATGGTCAGCAACATAAATAAGGTTGTCAGAGTAGGCATCTAAAACAATGCCATAACTTTTGAGGATGCCAACTACTTCAAGGAGGTTTTGGGGAGAGTCTGGCAATAAGGCATCACCAGCTTCTAAGCGTTCAATATATTTTAACAATGGATGGATTTGATTATTGGTCATAGTAGCTAAATTCACAAGTTTTTATGGTGGTAAATTATGATTAATTTTTAGGCGGTTAATTAAGGTCGATCGCCTTGACATTTGATTCAATTTGAGCTATAATAGGCGGGCGAGACATCAGGGCTGATGTGGTGCTTTCAGTCCAGTTAACTAGGATTTTCGGTTGTATTCCTAGGAAGGTGATAATCACAGCCAAGGCTATAGCTGGAATGCGATCGCGCCATTGTACCCTTGGTAAATTAATGACGGACTCGGATAAGCGACCAAAAAAGGCACGGTTGATCATAATCAGAAAGTAAACAGAAGTTAAACCAGTCCCGACCATGCACAGAAGAGTCTGCACCGGGAACACTTCTATACTGCCTCTAAAGACAATAAATTCTGACACAAATCCGACTAAACCAGGAATGCCAGCACTAGCCATTACTGCCAAAATCATTATACTACCAATTAAAGGTAAACCGCGTTCAGGGTTTAATAAGCCGCGAATCACGTCAATATCTCGACTGCCTGATTTTTTATAAACTACTCCCACTGTTAAAAATAGGAGGGCAGAAATTAAGCCATGACTGACCATTTGCATGACTGAACCGAGTAAACTGAGGGGGGAAGCGGCGGCAAAAGCGAGGATAATATAACCCATGTGGGCGATGGAACTATAGGCGACCATCTTCTTGATGTCTTTTTGTGAAATGGCACAGGAAGCGCCATATAAAACACTAACTACTGCCCAACTGGCGACATAAGGGGCGATCGCATTCCAAGCCTCTGGAAATAAACCGACCCCAAACCTTAGTAAACCATAGGTTCCCAACTTTAATAATACCCCCGCTAATAAAACCGATACAGGGGTTGAGGCTTCCACATGAGCATCGGGTAGCCAAGTATGAAAGGGAACGACGGGGATTTTAATACCAAATCCGATTACGAGTCCCCCCAGTAGAATTAGTTGCGTAGTTAGGGGTAATGCGGACACTCCCAAGGCGGAAGTTCTGAGGGTATCTAAATCAAAATCTGGTGCTTTGGTTAACCAGACTATGCCTAAAAAGGCGGCTAAAATTAACAGACCGGAAACTGCTGTATAAAGGAGAAACTTGGTGGCTGCATAGCCTCGGTTTTTGCCTCCCCAAATGGCGATGAGTAGATACAGGGGAATTAGCTCGACTTCGTAAAAGAGTATAAACAGCAGGAGGTTGGAGGATAAAAAGGTGCCAGCGACTCCGGCAAAGATAATCAACAGCAGGGGATAATATAGGCGGGGTCGAGAAATGTCTAAGTCAGAAGACCAAATAGCGATCGCCACTAATAAGGCATTGATAATGACCAAGGGTAAGGATAAACCATCTACCCCCAGATAGTAATTTAAGCCGAGGGGTTGAATCCAGGTAATATGTTCTACCATCTGTAGATCGGCTACAGTCGGATCAAATAACCTTGCCAAAGTTAGAGACCACACCAATAACCCCCCGGCGGTTAATAGGGAGATTTGACGGGATAATTGGGGGCTTAGGTTTGGCCAGATTACAATCAGGAGGGCAGCTAACAGCGGAATCCAAATTAAAACACTTAGCATCGATTTTTACGGTTAATGTGGTCGGGAAGGGGTCTAAAATTGCCACAGCATTAAAATCAACAACACGGCTATACCAGTGGCTATGGTGAAGACATAAAACTGTGATTGTCCAGAAATACTATATTTAAGTCCTTCACCGCTAAAGAGGGTGGCTAAACCTAAGCCGTTGACAAACCCATCGATAATATAGCGATCGATCCAATAACTGATGGCGGAGATACGATTAACCAAAAATACAACGGTCAGATCGTAAAGGCGATCGATATAGAAATCGTAAGCCAGTAAATCCTGTATGGGTTGGTAGGGGAATTTATAGGGCTCTCTCTTCTGTGGGTATACATAAATACTGCTACCTACAACCACCCCTAATACACTTGAGACCAACAACAGGGGTAAAGCGATGAGGTTAATTACTTCTTGGACTCCAGAGGCGGGCGCTTCTACGAAGGTGCTTGACCAACTTAGCAATAGTTGCCAGGTTTGTAGCATCATGGGCACTAACAGAGTGACAATGGTCATGGAAACCATTGGTAAAGCCATAGGCCACAGGACTTCTGGGGCGCGTCGGGTTTTCGGTTGCGACTGACCAGCAAAGACTAAGCCGAAAATTCTGGTTAATCCTAGGGTGGTGAGGAAGTTCACCAGCAACAACAAAATCAGTAACCAAGGTGGTACTGTCCAGAAGCCACTTACCCACCTTCGGAAAGTCCAGAACATTCCTAAAGGTAATCCGGCTACCATTCCTGATGCACCGACAATAAAGGCAGTGGTAGTGGCAGGCATTTTAGACCATAATCCCCCCATTTCGGTCATGTCTTGGGTGTTGGTGGTCAAAATTACTGAACCTGCACTCATGAATAACAGACATTTGGCGATCGCATGGGTGAACAGCAACAATAGGGCTATATCCACATGGCTTTGACCTACCGCTACAAAGACTAAACCCAAATAGGCGCTGGTCGTGTGGGAAAGGGCGCGTTTGATATCAATTTGGGCGATCGCCACCAAAGAAGCCCCAATAGCCGTTACTGTTCCCAAAACAATTAAAGTATCCGACACCACCGGAGACAGGGCGAGAATTGGTTGCAGTTTAATCAGAACATAAGCCCCCGCCGCCACCACTACCGAATTTCGCAGCAAAGAAGCCGGGTTTGGGCCTTCCATAGCCTCATCAAGCCATAGGTGTAGGGGAAATTGGGCGCATTTGCCAATAGGCCCAGAAATCAGGGCTAATCCTAATAAAGTCGCCGTAAGCGGTGGTAAATTGTGGGTTTCTGACCAGAGTTCTAAATCCGAGAAGTTTAAACTACCGGCGATCGTGCCGATATAAACCACCCCCATTAACAACAATACATCTCCCACTCGTTTAGTTAAAAACGCATCTCGCGCCGCCGTGACTACCAGGGGTTGAGCATACCAAAAACCCACCAGTAGATAGGTTGAGAGAGTCAGCAATTCCAGCAAAATATAACTAAGTAGCAGCGAGTCACTCAAAGCCAAACCACTCACTGCCGCCTCAAAAAAGCCCATCAAACCAAAAAACCGAGCCGTCGCCCAGTCTTTTTCCATGTACCCCAAGGCATAAACCTGAGCCACTAGACTGATACCTGTGACCAGTTCCACGGCTCCTAGGCTTACGGGAGAAACATCTAGGACAAAAGATAAGTCTAATCCCGCAGCTTGTAACCATGCAATGTGAATTTGTTGACCCGGCATTGACCAGATAGATCGGTAAATTACCGCACCGTGGATAAAACCCACTAAAGTCATCAATATATTAAAGTAGGCTGCTGGTCTTGGCCCTGTGCGTCGGACTAACCCCGTTGACCAAGGAAGGGTCAACACTGCCCCCATGAGACCATATATGGGTATCCACCAACTAGCTTGTAGGAGGAACTGAATCATTTAACTTACATAAAGAAATATTAACCCTCAGATTAATATATCAGAATTTCCGTCCTAAACAGAGCTAATCGTCAAATTCATCCCCAATAACCAGCCATTTCTAGTCAAATTACCTAGGGTCTGCCTTTGGGATATAGCACAACTTGTTACAAAAGTCAATATAAATCGGCATTTTTGTCTCCAAATATTAACTTTGTTTAAAAAACCTTAATTTCTATTAACAATCAATAAAAATAATCTCGAACATGAGAAATTATAATCCAGATTAATATTGTCAAAGAAGCCACAATTCTCGTATTCTTATAATTTGAGGGAGGTTGAAAAATTTTTCCGCATACACAAAAAGAATCATTAGTCTTTGTGGTCATGGGACTCAGTTAGCAAGAGATTTGCCCAGTTGAGTTCAGTCTGTCCGTAATTAGGAGTAGTTGTAAGATGTCCATCGCTGTTGGAATGATTGAAACCATAGGCTTTCCGGCTGTTGTAGAAGCAGCCGACTCCATGGTAAAAGCCGCGCGCGTTACTTTAGTCGGATATGAGAAAATTGGCAGCGGTCGTGTGACCGTGATTGTCCGAGGAGATGTCTCCGAGGTACAAGCATCAGTTTCCGCTGGCATTGAGTCAGTCAAACGGGTGAATGGTGGAGAAGTATCATCAACCCACATCATTGCTCGTCCCCATGAAAATCTAGAGTACGTTCTACCAATTCGTTACACCGATGCGGTCGAACAGTTCCGGTCCTACTAGACGTAATGGGGCAAGCGTTAACCCCCTCACCCGATCGCCGAAAAAGTCGTACAGACAAGGCCAATCTTGTCTCTAAGTTCTGAAAACTCCCTCCCTGAAAATTAGGATCAGGGAGTTGATAGCTTGTCTGAGAAGCCATCAGAGCCGAACCGAGTAGAAACCAGTGTTCTGTGCGACATCTAGGCGTGGTAATCAAATCGAGGTTCAGGAGTCAAAACATACTATGGCCATTGCAGTTGGCATGATAGAAACCCTGGGTTTTCCAGCGGTAGTAGAGGCAGCCGATTCCATGGTAAAAGCTGCCCGCGTAACCTTAGTAGGCTACGAAAAAATCGGTAGCGGTCGTGTCACCGTCATTGTTCGCGGAGATGTGTCAGAAGTTCAGGCTTCTGTCTCCGCCGGAACCGAGTCGGTGCGACGGGTAAATGGTGGGTTAGTTCTTTCCACCCATATTATTGCCCGTCCCCATGAAAACCTAGAATATGTCCTACCAATTCGTTACACCGAAGCGGTAGAACAATTCCGTGAAAGCGTCGCCGGGATACGTCCTCTTAACCGTCCGTAGGTTAACTCCAATGACCCCTAGGGGTATGTAGTTCAACCACAGCCAAGCCCGAACCGACTGCATAGTTCGCCCGTAGTAGGTCAATCTACCAATTGACTCCATCTATTTTCCGGCTCAGTCGGGGGGAAAAATGTTCCTGCCGTACAGTTCCTCAACATCAAATTAAGATGCAAATTGCCAGAGTTATTGGCACAGTTGTTAGTACCCAGAAGGAACCCAGTCTCCGAGGTTCCAAGTTTTTGCTATTGCAACTCTTAGATGAACAGGGAGAGCCAACATCAAGATATGAAGTGGCGTGCGACTATGTGGGTGCGGGTTTTAGTGAGTGGGTTCTGGTTAGTCTCGGAAGTGCGGCTCGCCAAATTCCTGGCAGTGAAAACCGACCCAGTGATGCAGCCGTAATCGCCATTATTGACACCGTTAGCACTGCTAATGGCCAGATTTACAGTCAAAAACAGCAGAACCGTTTAGGTTGAGCAACAGATCTGGGTTAACCCCAAAGCCTGGGATAATTCATCAATTCTCCCTACCACCACCAAAAGTCAACCCTATAAAAAGTTAGTTAGGAGAAATTCAGTTATGGCAGTTAAAGGCCATGCGGCTCCTCCCACACCCTGGTCTAAAAACCTGGCGGAGCCCAAAATTGACCCCACAGCTTACGTTCATTCCTTCTCGAATATCATCGGTGATGTTCGCATCGGCGCTCATGTCCTGGTCGCCCCGGGAACCTCTATCCGCGCTGACGAAGGATTCCCCTTTTATATTGGCGATGAGTCCAATATTCAAGATGGCGTTGTTATTCACGGCTTAGATGAAGGCAAAGTCAAAGGAGATGATGGTCAATCCTACTCCGTTTGGATTGGTAAAAATTCCTCAATCACCCATTTGTCTCTGATTCATGGTCCGGCTTATGTCGGGGACAATTGCTTTATTGGTTTCCGCTCTACTGTATTCAATGCCAGAGTCGGAAATGGTTGTATTGTCATGATGCACGCCCTCATCCAAGATGTGGAAATTCCCCCGGAAAATATGTTCCCTCGGGAGCAATTATCACTAACCAACAACAAGCCGATCGCTTACCGAGCGTAACAGATACTGATATCAAATTCTCAACCCATGTGGTGGGAGTTAACCAAGCATTAGCAGCAGGTTATCAGTGTTCAGAAAACCTCGCCTGCATCAGTCCCCTACGAAATGAAACTAAGGGAAGCAGCAGTAATGGTGGCCGCGCTAGATCTGGCTCCCATAGCAACCTAGGCGCAAGACCTATTCCCCCAGAAACGGTACAAACCATCAGCCAACTTCTAGCCCAAGGCTATAAAATTGGTACCGAACACGCCGACGCACGTCGCTTCCGCACAGGTTCTTGGCGCAGTTGCGCTCCCATTGACTCCCGCAACACCAGCGAAGTTGTATCAGCCTTAGCCGCCTGTCTGCAAGACCATCAAGGCGAATATGTCCGCCTGTTGGGAATTGATAGCAAAGCCAAGCGCCGGGTACTTGAAGAAATTATCCAACGTCCTGATGGTCCTGTCGCTAGTAAGTCCTCTAACGCTCAGGTCTCCAATGCCACAGCTTCTACAGCCAGCCCCTCCAGAACTACTGCTACTGGTAGTTCCGACTTGGCACAAAAGGTTTCCCAAATCCTGAACCAAGGCTATAAAATTGGCACGGAATACGCCGACGCGCGTCGCTTCCGCACGGGTTCCTGGCGTAGTGGTCCCCAAATTGACAGCTCCAGTGCTTCGGCTGTTCTCAGTCAATTAGATGCCTTCATGAACGAGCATACAGGGGAATATGTCCGCTTAATTGGCATTGACCAAAAAGCTAAACGGCGGGCGGTTGAAGAGATTATCCAACGACCTGACGGTAGGGTTTCTGCTACCCCTAGTCCTAGCGCGGCTTCCCCTGCGCCCTCTAGTCGTTCAGCTCAATCATCCTACTCATCTGCTAATAGTAGTTTGACTTCTGAAACTATTGAGCAAGTTAAAAACCTCCTGGCTCAGGGTTATAAAATTGGCACGGAACACGCTGATAAGCGTCGCTTCCGCACGGGGTCCTGGCGTAGCTGTACCCCCATCGACTCTAATAATCAACGGGAGGTTATGGCAGCCCTAGAAGGCTGTATGCAGGAACATAGCGGTGAGTATGTTCGCTTGATTGGTATTGATGCTCAAGCCAAGCGTCGGGTTCTTGAGGAAATTATCCAACGACCTTAATTAACTCTCTCGAAAATCCCTGTTTACTTTTCAGAGGTTCAAGCCGAATGTGTATGTCGCCACCCCATCACCCGGATTATGCTTACTATGTGAGTGGCGATGTCACCATTGACCCCAGTGTAGCCATCGCCCCAGGAGTGGTGATTACCGCCGCTCCTGATAGCCAAATTGCGATCGCTCCTGGGGTCTGTATTGGTATGGGGACTATTATTCATGCTGATCAGGGTATCCTAGAAATAGATAAGGGTGTCTGTATTGGTACTACTGTACTCATAGTCGGTGCTGGAAAAATTGGGGCTCTGGCTTGTATTGGTTCAGAGTCAACTTTGATTAATTCTGATATCCCATCTCAGCACGTTGTAGCTTCCGGTTCATTAATTGGTGATCAATCTCGTCAGGTCAATTTTTCTGCTACTGAGGTTGATTTCATCCCTCAACCGGAACCGGAACCCCAACCGGAACCGGAACCCCAACCGGAACCGGAACCCCAACCAGAAGCAGAACCCCAACCAGAACCCCAACCGGAACCAGAACCCTCAATTCGTCGTAGTCCGCAGGTCTACGGACAAACTCAAATCAATGAGTTGTTAAAGACTTTGCTCCCCCATAGAAAACCCCCTAATTTTTGAGAGAAACCGGGGTTGATGAACAGGAAAGTCCGCAGATTAATCGGTCGGGATTCTCCATTCTTCTCTCTAGCAGGTAAAATACAGTCATGGATGAACACTTGCAAACCTCATTTCCCCAAAGGCGCAATACTGAGCCAGAATTTAAAGATACTGCTTTGGGGTTAATCTCCACCCGCAGTTTTCCAGCAATAGTCGGCACTGCTGATATGATGCTGAAATCTGCAGGTGTTCACCTGGTTGGGTATGAAAAAATCGGTAGTGGCTACTGTAGCGCTATTGTGCGCGGTCGTATTGCGGATGTCCGTCTAGCTATTGAAACTGGGGTTGATACTGCTAAACAGTTCAATCAGTTTGTTTCTTCCCTAGTCATTGCTAGACCTCTCCCCAACTTAGAGTATGTGCTACCTATTGGGTCTCGTCTCTCCCAATTAGCAGCCAGTGGCGGTCACTCTCGCCTCAGTAATAAAGCCATAGGTTTATTGGAAACGAGGGGATTTCCTGCTATGGTCGGCGCGGCTGATGCTATGCTGAAGGCGGGAGATGTTTATTTCGCTTCCTACGAAATTATTGGGGCGGGATTATGTACTGCTATTATTAGGGGTTCGGTTGCTGATGTAGCAGTGGCTTTAGAAGCGGGAATGTATGAGGCTGAACGCATTGGCGAATTAAATGCAGTGATGGTCATCCCTCGTCCCCTTGATGAACTTGAACAAACTTTACCTCTGGCTAGTTGTTGGATTGAGAAGGTCAAACCTTTACAGTTACCTATTAATGTTAAACAAACTGAAAAAGAAGTGGTAAAACTTCCCGAACTCAAACAATTATCTGTTGATGCTTTACCTTTGGATAATCAAACTTCGGATTCTTCCATGGAGTCCTGGGATTAAAATATTCTTGATTCTTAACCCGCATTCTCAACCCGCCTTGACATGATAATTGACATCAAATTATGATGCTCCTCAAGGTAGAGACTAAAAACTAATTACCCCCCACGGGTGATGATTATATCACTATACAAAAAAAAGAGCAACCCGTTAGGATTGCCCTCAAGAAGAGAGTCTAAAAGCTATTGGTGACTGAAGAGAATTTAGTTAGAAAAATTCTGGCTGCGGTAAGCATCCATGCTGTAAGCAGGAACCCGCTGGCTATAGTCTACTGGTACACCTGTCAACGCCAGAGAAAGACGGTCAAAGGAATCAGAGTTCCAGTTTCTCATGTGAATGGGTTTAGACTGTTCACCACGAAAATAAGCCATAGTTCCAATTACCGAAACAGCCAGCCAACCACTGATAAATAAAGCTGCTAAAATAACCATTTTTTATGCTCCAATAATTGCGTCAGGATTACTACCAAGAAAGTTTCACGAAAGTTAGTGGGAACGTCTTGGGGCAATTCCGTTTGTTAATCTATGTTAACCAATGTAACGTTTTTGTTACAAAGTGTCAAGTTACTTGACAAAATAATTTTTTGTGATATAATCCAATGCCAAAAATATTAGGAACCAGATCAACTCCCCTAAGCTGACCTAAAATCAGCGTCTTCTGATAGAATCAAAAATGCTCAATCAAGGTGCAGGGTAAGGATATAATGCCCAACGCTCATATTATTGGTCTGGGAAAATCAGGAAATGCTACGGCGCGCCTGTTAAAGGTTCAGGGATGGCAGGTAACTGTTAGCGATCGCAACACCTCAGAATCGCTACAGCAACAGTGTCAGACCCTGATTGAGGAAGGAATTACAGTTAATTTGGGGCAGAATTTCGACCCGGACACGGCACCAGATTTGGTAGTGGTTAGTCCGGGGGTTCCCTGGGATTTGCCAGCATTAGAAACGGCCCGCAGTCTAGGTATAGAAACTATCGGGGAAATGGAACTGGCTTGGCGAAATCTCCAGGATATCCCTTGGGTGGGAATTACGGGGACTAACGGTAAAACTACTACAACGGCGCTGATTGCTAAAATATTTGAAGTGGCGGGAAGTGCAGCCCCTGCCTGTGGAAATATTGGTAATGCTGCCTGTGAGTTGGCGCTGCAACAACAACAAAATTCCTCGACACCCTTAGATTGGGTCATTGCTGAAATTAGCAGTTTTCAGATTGAGTCATCATCAACCCTGGCTCCTAAAATCGGTATCTGGACTACTTTTACCCCGGATCATCTTAACCGCCATTACACGCTAGATAATTATTTTCGGATTAAAGGGCGTTTAATGGAACGTTCCCAGGTGCAGGTCTTTAATGGTGATGATGCTTATCTCCGGCGAGCAGCACCGGAACTCTGGCCACAAGCTGTCTGGACTAGCGTTAATGGTGCTGAGGAATTATTGGGCGATCGCGTTATGGGTGTATATATTCAAGAAAACTGGGTCTACCAAAACGGAGAGGCGATCGCACCGGTTGACTCCCTTAAAATGGTGGGAGACCATAATCGCCAAAACCTACTTATGGCTGTAGCGGCAGCCCGAATAGCGGGAATTGACAAGGAAGCAATTGCTCACGCTATTTCTATTTTTCCTGGAGTTCCTCACCGCCTGGAAGAGGTTAGC
This sequence comes from Arthrospira sp. PCC 9108, assembly GCA_016745315.1. Lineage (GTDB taxonomy): Bacteria > Cyanobacteriota > Cyanobacteriia > Cyanobacteriales > Microcoleaceae > Limnospira > Limnospira platensis. The sequence goes on along the minus strand of CP066886.1, from coordinate 4,328,733 downwards.
GCCTGGATGGGAATTCGCTGGATTAATGATAGCAAGGCTACTAATTATGATGCGGCTCAGGTCGGATTGGCGGCAGTTGAGCCACCTGTGATTTTAATTGCTGGTGGAGAAGCTAAAGCTGGTGATGATACCGACTGGATTAATACTATTCATCAAAAAGCTGCTGCGGTTTTATTAATCGGAAGCGCCGCCTCGGCTTTTGCTGAAAGGTTACAGGAAACTCACTATCAAAATGTCGAGATTGTCGAAACTCTCGAAAATGCTATCCCGCGCGCTGCCCAATTGGCTAGTGTGTTGCAAGCTAAGGCTGTTTTGCTCTCCCCGGCCTGTGCTAGTTTTGACCAGTATCGCAGTTTTGAACATCGTGGCGATCGCTTTCGGGAGTTATGTTGGGAATTGATGGGGTAGGGGCGGGTTTATATAGTTACCCGGTGTGTCTTATGGCCTCAGAAGGTGCGTCACATCAGCAAGTTTTTCGTTTTCCTTTCCCAGTGGCTGATCGGATGTGACGCACCCTACGCGCAGCCTGGGGCGGGTGTAGGTAGTTGGCTGGTGAGGTGTGTGGCCGATCGCGCACCCGCCGGCCCCTACAGCACTCTGGGGCGGGTGTAGGTAGTTGGCTGGTTTTTCCCGTGGCCGATCGCGCACCCGCCCCTACAGGTAATTTTATCCCAAAAAATAAAAAAAAAATTATCCTTGCGCCCCCGCGCCACTTTTTTTTGGGGAACCCTTGCTTTTGGGCGGCGCTTCTGCTACTATATTACATAATGGGATAGTTGCAATTTTTTTAGTAAAGTCATGCCTCCCATTATTTAGGATATGACTCCATCATATCCCGATTCGCTCGGCTTGTCAACCCCCTGGAGCGCTGACGGGCTGGGCTATTTTTTTTTTTTGAAAAAATAAACATTAATCAGTTTAATCAGTGGCGATCGCTTTCGGGAGTTATGTTGGGAATTGATGGGGGGCGGGCGGGTTTATATAGTTACCCGGTGTGTCTTATGGCCTCAGAAGGTGCGTCACATCAGCAAGTTTTTCGTTTTCCTTTCCCAGTGGCTGATCGGATGTGACGCACCCTACGCGCAGCCTGGGGCGGGTGTAGGTAGTTGGCTGGTGAGGTGTGTGGCTGATCGCGCACCCGCCCCTACAGGTAATTTTATCCCAAAAAATAAAAAAAAAATTATCCTTGCGCCCCCGCGCCACTTTTTTTTGGGGAACCCTTGCTTTTGGGCGGCGCTTCTGCTACTATATTACATAATCGGATAGTTGCAATTTTTTTATTAAAGTCATGCCTCCCATTATGTAGGATATGACTCCATCATATCCCGATTCGCTCGGCTTGTCAACCCCCTGGAGCGCTGACGGGCTGGGCTATTTTTTTTTTTTTTGAAAAAATAAACATTAATCAGTGGCGATCGCTTTCGGGAGTTATGTTGGGAATTGATGGGGGGCGGGCGGGTTTATATAGTTACCCGGTGTGTCTTATGGCCTCAGAAGGTGCGTCACATCAGCAAGTTTTTCGTTTTCCTTTCCCAGTGGCTGATCGGATGTGACGCACCCTACGCGCAGCCTGGGGCGGGTGTAGGTAGTTGGCTGGTGAGGTGTGTGGCTGATCGCGCACCCGCCGGCCCCTACAGCACTCTGGGGCGGGTGTAGGTAGTTGGCTGGTTTTTCCCGTGGCCGATCGCGCACCCGCCCCTACAGGTAATTTTATCCCAAAAAATAAAAAAAAAATTATCCTTGCGCCCCCGCGCCACTTTTTTTTGGGGAACCCTTGCTTTTGGGCGGCGCTTCTGCTAGTATATTACATAATGGGATATTTGCAATTTTTTTAGTAAAGTCATGCCTCCCATTATCTAAGATATGACTCCATCATATCCCGATTCGCTCGGCTTGTCAACCCCCTGGAGCGCTGACGGGCTGGGCTATTTTTTTTTTTGAAAAAATAAACATTAGTCGAGCAATGAAACTGCTTAAATTTGTTGTACCCGCTTTTGTTTAGACCGGAGATTGAGGCTCGGACGGTTAACAGTTTTTTATAGATAGTGGTGGTCATGATGGATTCCTTAGTCGTTGTGTTGGCGAGGTTGGGTGAAGGGAGGGATTAATCACCTTCCTGGAAGTTACCGAAAATTACCAGTTGGGTGGCACTTGGGAGTATTCATAATCACTGACCCAATCATCACTGATTAACCAGTTGTCGTCTGCGTCAAACTCAACACCCCCTTCAGAGTTGATCAAATCTCTAAGCTCCTCCCTATCGCCAAGTTCTAATACTTTGTGAATATGCTTACACTTGGGAATCCAGCGCGTTCCGGTTTCTAGGGTAAGTACATCACGGCTTTTACTCTGGAAATCAAAATCCTGGCAAGTGCAAGTTATTTCCTCTTCTTCGATGGACACTTCATAGGTGTCTCCCTGGGGATTAACAACAGCAAATTTATAGGGTTCATTGTGGGGGTATATTTCTAGCTTCCCGGTGTGGCGTTTCCTGAAGGTTTGGAAGTTTTGATGAAAAGATTTTTTACTGACAAACTTGGGTCTCAACCCGTGACCCTTTTTGAAAACAACAAAAATTACTTTCCACCAAATTTCAACCCTGGCAATAATTTGGTGAGAGCAACCACAAATCCGCGCGACGGCGGCTTTGCTGTACAAGATACTTGCCAAAGATTGGCTCTGTGTGGTAGCATACATATAGAATCCTCAACTGATGAGTTAATTGGTTCTTAACCGTTTTGAGAGATTTGATGGGTCAGAGCCGCTGCAACGGCTCTTTCCCTATCCCTCTGATAAGATTATACACAATAGTACCGAAAACGTGCAATTGTTTACAAAACTTTACAGAGGGTAAAAAAATGAAAAGAGGCAGAAGAGGCGTTTATGATCGAGTTGGCAATCCCAACTTTTTCACAGACAAGAATCCAAGTAAGCTGAAACAGGAAGGATCTCAACCCGCGAATATACTGTTTGGCATTAGAGTAGCTCAGGATTTAAAAGACAAACTTGCGGTTATACCTAAGCGAGAACTGCGGAGGGTTTTAACTGAGTTCGCTGATAGCTACCTAGCGAACCAAAATAACTGCAAGTAGTTGCACTTTACAAAAGAAACCGCGGCCGGATTGCACCGGGGCGGTTTTTGAGTTTAAGGGTCGATCGGTTACCTCTTGAGCGATCGCTTCTTGGTTGGGGGTTAGTCTATGTTAGTTAGTCGTCAAATTTAAGGATAGACCAATAACCTCGCCATTCTGCTCCGGGTGGCGTGTTCCAAAAAAATGGGAGGCTTCGGCCTCGATACGATACAAATTTTAGTTGTTGTTTCGCAAGGATGTCTAACAGCCCAAATTCAATTTTAACCCAGGTAACACTACCATGCAGAACCCTAGGGGCGGGTGTATATAGTTCCCGGTGTGTTTTATGGCGTGGGGGCGGGTGTATATAGTTCCCGGTGTGTCTTATGGCCTCAGAAGGTGCGTCACATCAGCAAGTTTTTCGTTTTCCTTTCCCAGTGGCTGATTGGATGTGACGCACCCTACGCGCAGCCAGGGGCGGGTGTAGAAAGTTGGCTGGTGAGGTGTGTGGCTGATCGCGCACCCGCCCGCCCCTACAGCACTCTGGGGCGGGTGTAGGTAGTTGGCTGGTGAGGTGTGTGGCCGATCGCGCACCCGCCCCTACAACTAATTTTATCCGAAAAAATAAAAAAAAATTATCCTTGCGCCCCCGCGCCACTTTTTTTTGGGGAACCCTTGCTTTTGGGCGGCGCTTCTGCTACTATATTAAACAATGGGATATTTGCAATTTTTTTAGTAAAATCATGCCTCCGATTATCTAAGATATGACTCCATCATATCCCGATTCGCTCGGCTTGTCAACCCCCTGGAGCGCTGACGGGCTGGGCTATTTTTTTTTTTGAAAAAATAAACATTAATCAGTTTAATCAGTGGCGATCGCTTTCGGGAGTTATGTTGGGAATTGATGGGGGGCGGGCGGGTTTATATAGTTACCCGGTGTGTCTTATGGCCTCAGAAGGTGCGTCACATCAGCAAGTTTTTCGTTTTCCCAGTGGCTGATCGGATGTGACGCACCCTACAGCACTCTGGGGCGGGTGTAGATAGTTGGCTGGTTTTTCCCGTGGCCGATCGCGCACCCGCCGGCCCCTACAGCACTCTGGGGCGGGTGTAGATAGTTGGCTGGTTTTTCCCGTGGCCGATCGCGCACCCGCCCCTACAACTAATTTTATCCGAAAAAATAAAAAAAAAAATTATCCTTGCGCCCCCGCGCCACTTTTTTTTGGGGAACCCTTGCTTTTGGGCGGCGCTTCTGCTACTATATTACATAATGGGATATTTGCAATTTTTTTAGTAAAGTTATGCCTCCGATTATCTAAGATATGACTCCATCATATCCCGATTCGCTCGGCTTGTCAACCCCCTGGAGCGCTGACGGGCTGGGCTATTTTTTTTTTTGAAAAAATAAACATTAATCAGTTTAATCAGTGGCGATCGCTTTCGGGAGTTATGTTGGGAATTGATGGGGGGCGGGCGGGTTTATATAGTTACCCGGTGTGTCTTATGGCCTCAGAAGGTGCGTCACATCAGCAAGTTTTTCGTTTTCCCAGTGGCTGATCGGATGTGACGCACCCTACAGCACTCTGGGGCGGGTGTAGATAGTTGGCTGGTTTTTCCCGTGGCCGATCGCGCACCCGCCGGCCCCTACAGCACTCTGGGGCGGGTGTAGATAGTTGGCTGGTTTTTCCCGTGGCCGATCGCGCACCCGCCCCTACAACTAATTTTATCCGAAAAAATAAAAAAAAATCATCCTTGCGCCCCCGCGCCACTTTTTTTTGGGGAACCCTTGCTTTTGGGCGGCGCTTCTGCTACTATATTACATAATGGGATATTTGCAATTTTTTTAGTAAAGTCATGCCTCCGATTATCTAAGATATGACTCCATCATATCCCGATTCGCTCGGCTTGTCAACCCCCTGGAGCGCTGACGGGCTGGGCCATTTTTTTTTTTTGAAAATAAATCAACTGAAAAATGGCTGAATTTCCTGGGGGTGCAAATCTCGCCAGTGACCAGGTTCAAGTGAATTGAGAGTCAAATGAGCGATCGCGACACGAACCAGTCGCAAAGTAGGGAAGCCAACGGCGGCGGTCATGCGTCGAACCTGACGGTTGCGTCCTTCAGTTAAAGTAATTTCGAGCCAAGCGGTAGGGACATTTTGGCGAAATCTAATGGGAGGGATACGAGGGGGAAGAAGTGGCTCAGTTAATAGTAGTTGAACCCTCGCTGTTCGGGTGCGATAATTTTGAATGGTGATTCCCTGCCGCAGTTGTTCTAAGGCTTGTGTAGTGGGTATTCTTTCGACCTGAACCCAGTAAGTACGAGGATGAGCAAATTCTGGCTGGCCAAGTCGATATTTAAGTTTGCGATCATCAGTGAGTAAAAGTAACCCTTCACTATCAAGGTCTAGTCGTCCGACTGAGTAGACGGAAGGAATGGGAATGTAATCTTTCAAAGTTTGTCGAGACTGAGCATGAGAATCACGATCAGTAAACTGACTGAGGACATTATAGGGTTTATAGAACAAGATATATCGATAAGCCATGCAGAAAAGTCTAGGACATGGTGTGCAGAACAAAGCGATCGCGTCCTTGAGCCTTAGCTTGATATAAGGCAGTATCAGCCATAGCAATGAGATGTTCAAGCTGAATATTGCTATTAGGCAAAACACTCACGCCGCCCATGCTGACACTAATATATTCACTAATAGGGGAAGTTTCATGAATCCTCTGTAATTGTAGGATTTGCTCACGAATTGTGTCAGCCACATTACACATACCCTCAGCATCAGTATTGGGGAGAATTATAGCAAACTCCTCGCCGCCATAGCGAGCGACCAGATCCCCAGGTCGTCTAATAGATCGAGCCAAAGCCTGGGCCACCTCTTGTAAACAGCGATCGCCCTCTTGGTGTCCATAAGTGTCATTGTAGTGCTTAAAAAAGTCTACATCACACAAAATTAAAGAGATAGGGGTACATTCGCGGATGCACCTACGCCACTCTGTCATTAAATAGGTATCAAACTGTCGGCGATTAGGAACCTGAGTTAAGCCATCAAGAGTAGCCAGGCGTTCAAGCTGTTGATAAAGTTCAGCTTGTTGAATAGCAATTCCCAACTGTACAGCTAACTGCTTGATAAAATCGACTGCAGTTGACTCCCATTCACGGGGACCAGAACAATGCTGCACCATGAGCAACCCCCAGAGGCGATTATAAGGTGCATTGGCAACAAACCCCAACTCAGCAGAAGTCTCACTGTGCCTTCGGGTCAAAATGGGAACGACCAAATTAGCCTGTACTTGAAACTCTGATAACAAACGAATATCGCATCGAGTGAAATCTTGAGTGGATATATCAGCCATAGCTTGGACTTGACCCTGGGTGAACCCAGCCAGATAGTGGGGAGTCCAGCAATCTTCGGTGACAATAGTTCCGACGACAGACTTCCACCCCGGGGCGACTGATTCGACGACCATCACGCCATTACCATCATCCTGAAATCGGTAGATCATTACTCGGTCAGTATTGAGAAACTCACGAACCTGAGCCACAGTAGTGTCTAAAATTTTATCCAATTTGAGCGATCGCCGAATGCGTTGAGTAATGACAAGCATCAACCGTTGACGTTCGGCTTGCTGTTGGAGATTTTCCTCAGCCTGCTTGCGTTCAGTAATATCTTCGACCATACCCTCATAGTAGAGTAGTTGTCCTAAGCCGTCCCGGACGGCCCTAGCTTTTTCAGAAATCCAAATAATCTGATGATCGGCACGATAGACCTGGGATTCAAAATTAGTAATTGAATCGGACTCCTGTAATTGGCGAATAAACTCAGGGCGACGACCAGGATCAACATATAACTGGTGGCTAATGTCGGTCAGTTGAGCCATCATATCCTGGGGTGAATGGTAGCCATAGATTTTGGCTAAGGCTGGATTAACATTAATATAGTGACCGTCCCAGGTAGTCTGAAAAATACCCTCGATCGCATTTTCAAACAGACTACGATATTGATATTCGGCTTTTTGCAGGGACTCTAAGGCTTGTTTGCGTTCAGTAATATCTCGATAAGCACTCAAAAACAGCCTATCATCCTGATTTTGGACAATAGAGGTAGACACTAACAGAGTTTTCTGTTGTCCTGACTTAGTGCAAATGGTAGTTTCGACATCCCGCACGCCTGGCCGTTCTAAAATCTCATATAATCCAATCAGAGCATCTTGATGAGCTTGGGGGTCAGGATACAGAAGCGATAGGAAATCCTGAGAACTTTCTACTTCGGCTAGGGTGTAGCCAGTAATTTCCTCCATCTTGGAGTTATAGATCCAAAACTTTCCGGTCTGATTACTGAGGGTAATGCCTTCTCCGACAGTTTCGATGACACTGGTTAACTGTTGAGCGGTTTGGAAAATTTTTTCTTGTGTAGAAAGGCGTTCGCTGATATTAGTATTGACGCAGATCAACCCGACTAAATTACCCTGTGGATCTCGGATGGCATCTGCTCTCATGTGAACCGGAATTACTCGGCGGCTGCGGGTTAGCTTGTGGACTTCTCCTTGCCAAGAATACCCGGCTAAAATATGGCTCAGGACTGTTTCGGCGACGGTGGCATCAACATAAAGGGCTCTGTGACCTCCATGCTGGTTGAATTGTTCGACAGTTTCGTATTCAAATAAATCACAAAAGGCTCGGTTTTGATAAATTTGCACTCCGGTTGCGTCCATAATGGCGATCGCATCGGTGGTGCTATCGACGGCTTTACGAATTCTTAATAGGGTTTCTTCGGCTTGTTTGCGATCGGTGATATCTTCGGAGGTGACTAAAATGGCAACTATATTGCCGTTACTGTCATGAAGGGGAATGCGATTGGTTTCTAGGTAGACTATTTTACCATCTGGGCGGGTTCGGGTTTCGAGCTGCCGATATTGAGGGATATTGGTTTCAATGACAGTGCGATCGCATTTTCGCAAATAATCAGCCATCTCCTTGGTTGAGGGTAAATCTTCATCGGTTAACCCGACAATTGCTTCTGAACTAATCACCCCAGCCTCTAAGGCCCCTCGGCGGTTACAGCCCAAATAAACGGAGTTGCGATCTTTCCAAAAAATCGCTTTTGGGATATTATCCATGACTAGCTGTAACATCTGTTGCGATCGCTCAAGGGCGGCTTCTGCTTTCTGGCGTTCCTGAATTTGTTGCTGGAGTTTCTCATTGGTTTCCAGCAGTTGAGTTGTCCGGTCATCTAGGATGTCTTGCAGATGGTAACACAGATGTAAGAGTTCTTCTGATGCTCGGCGGCGTTCGGTAATATCAATGGCAGAACCTGTATAACCTAAAAACTTACCGTTAGCTGTCCATTGGGGCACTCCGGTATTAAATATCCAACGATACTGATGATCAAACCTTCGCAGCCGATATTCCTGTTGAAAGGGTTTGCGATCGCCGAATGCTTGCCAGTAAGTGATTAAACAATTTTGGCGATCTTCAGGATGTACCCCCCGGAACCAGCCCTCTCCCCGTTCCATTTCTAAGGAACGTCCGGTAAACTCTAACCAGTCTTCATTAAAAAATGTATAGGAACCTTCTGCATTACAAGCCCAGATTAGCACAGGTGTAGGTTCAGATAGCCCGGCAAACCTTTTTCTTTCTTGTTCAATTGCTGTTGCCAATCGGTGCAAGTTACCATCAAAATGGTAATAGTGTTCAGAGTCTAACTTGTCTTGATCATGAAAACGACTAAAATCACTCATTTTTACGTTGATCATAAGCCATTAGATTAAATTGTCATTCGGAACATTCTACTATGATATTTCCTGCCAATTCTGTACTGTCCTGTACGACAATCTTAACAATTTTGTGCTAAAATATCACGGATGATTAAACATTGCCGGAAAAATTTTTATATAAGGATAACTCCCAGTTATACACCGATAAAAATCTGAGTTATGGGGGGAGAATATGGTAATGAGAATTGAGGATAACAGTTGAGTCAACAATTGGGGATCAAGCATTTTTAGGGGGATGACCTATTCTAGTCATCTTAATTTTATAACCAGTCTTGATATTTTTTTGTATTGGTTTATACTTTTATCGTAACTTTATTTAATCACAAATGTCAACATCAAAGTATCGAATTGGTATAGTATTTGGAACCAGACCAGAAGCGATTAAAATGGCCCCACTGGTCCAAAAGTTTCAACAAAATTGTAATTATGAAACCCGAGTGATTTTAACAGGTCAACATCGGGAGATGGTCGAGCAAGTGATGGAGCTTTTCGATATCAAGGCCGATCGCAATCTGGAAATCATGCAGCACCAGCAAACCCTGACGGACATTACCTATCGTAGCTTACAAGGGTTAGGAAATATTTTTGAGCAAATCCAACCTGATATGGTTTTAGTCCAGGGGGATACGACAACAGCCTTTGCTGCGGCATTAGCGGCCTTTTATCAAAAAATTCCTATTGGCCATGTAGAGGCGGGACTCCGAACTGATGACTTATTTAATCCCTATCCTGAAGAAGCGAACCGCCGTCTAATTTCTCAACTGAGTAGATTAAACTTTGCACCTACGGAGAAAGCGGTTGAAAACCTGATCAAATCTGGGGTAGTCGGGGAAATTTATCAAACCGGAAATACAGTGATTGATGCTTTATTATCTGTTGCTAAAACCCAACCCAAATTAGATATTCCCAATCTTAACTTAGAAGAAAATCGACTAATTTTAGCGACAGTTCACCGCCGAGAAAATTGGGGAGAACCCCTAGAGGGGATTGCGGAAGGATTTTTAAAAACTCTTGATCAGTATCATGACACAATTATACTGCTACCCCTACACCGTAACCCGACGGTGAGGGAACCCCTACAGGCAATGTTAGGAGGACATCCCCGGGTAATTCTCACGGAACCCCTAGATTATACTCAACTGGTAGCAGCGATCGCTGATGCTTATTTAGTGCTGACGGACTCGGGTGGACTCCAGGAAGAGGCACCGAGTTTAGGGAAGCCTGTGTTAGTGTTACGAAAAACTACGGAACGTCCTGAAGCGATCGCGGCCGGAACGGCTAAATTAATAGGAACCGACCCTGAAGATATCCTCAGAGCCACTAGCGAACTCCTGGGGGACCGAGAGGCTTACCAAAAAATGGCAACCGCTATTAACCCCTTTGGAGACGGTCACGCCGCCTCACGCATTATGGAACATATCGATGAGTATTTCAAGTTGGTTTAGGTTGGGTTAGCTTTAAACAAGTTTTGAATAGGCAGTAAATAATCGAAAAATACCATGTCAAACAGACTGAGTTATTGGGAATATTTACACCAAGAATTAAAACTGAATGCAGATATCCAATCTCAGTTAGTTGTTCTTGATTTATTTGCGGGTTGTGGCGGTTTTTCTCTAGGATTTAAAGCCGCAGGTTTTCAAACAATCGGTTATGAGATGTTAGCGGATGCTGCCGCCACGTATACTCGTAATCTTCAGGACCCATGTTATTGTCAAACTTTAGAAATTGGTCAAGATTTATGCAATCATCCTGATGTGATTATCGGAGGTCCTCCCTGTCAACCGTTTAGTGTAGGTGGATTACAAAAAGGTCCGAGAGACTCCAGGGATGGCTTGCCGATTTTTATAGATGCGATCGCACGATATCAGCCAGAAATCGCCATCTTTGAAAATGTGCGAGGAATGCTTTATAAAAATCGTCAGTATTTAGAGAAAATAGTTGCCGAACTTGAGAGACTGAATTATCGGGTTGACATCAAACTTATCAATGCTGTTAATTATGGTGTTCCACAAAAACGAGAACGCCTGTTTGTTGTGGCTTATCAAACAGCATGGAATTGGCCAGAAGCTGAAACCTTAGCTATTCCTTATACGGCTGGAGATGCTATTTATGATACGGCTTCTACCATTCCTATAGGGGCAAAATTTCTCACGCCTAGTATGCTAGAATATATTGGCAGATATGAAGCAAAATCTAAATGTGTTAAACCTAGGGATATTTACCTTGATATTCCTTGCCGAACTCTGACCTGTAGAAACCTATCAGGCGCAACCAGTGATATGTTGCGATTGTTATTACCAGATGGCCGCCGGAGACGTTTAACAGTTAGGGAAGCTGCGAGATTACAAAGTTTTCCCGATTGGTTTGAGTTGGTGGGTTCAGAAAATTCTCAGTTTAATCAAATTGGTAATGCTGTACCACCTTTGTTAGCCAAAGCGATCGCTAAATCTGTGAAAATGACACTGGAGAATAAACCATCTCGACCCACAGATTATTTTTCTCCTTTTCCTCAACAGTTAAAATTACCATTTGCGTAAAGATGTCATCAAATAACCCAACCCCAAATCTTGAACAACTGATGTTAGAGGCACGTCAGTTAATGAAGGATTTAGGATTACCAGACAAAATGCAAGGAGATACTCCCATTTTTGTCCTGTTAGTTATGTTAGATATGAAGCCAGCCAAATCATGGTCTGAAGCTAATAATCAGAAATGGGGAATAACGCCATTGATGAATAAAATGCGAGAGTTGGGCTTTAAAAATTTAGCACCTAATACTCGTGAAAATATTCGCGATGACTGTGTTGGTCAACTGGTTGATGCTGAACTCGCTACCGAAAATCCAGACAAGCCTCGACCTAAGAATAGTCCTAAATACTGTTATCAAATAAATCAAGAAGTTCTATATTTAGTTAAAAAAATTGGCAGTGCAGATTATCCAATAGCACTTAATAATTTTTTGTCTAACTATCAAACAATAAAACATAAGTATCAAGCCAAAAGACAATCACAGAGGCTAAATGTCAAAATTGCTCATAATTTTTCTGTCAGTATAGCACCCGGTGGTCAAGGTGTTTTAATTAAATCAGTCCTTCAAGATTTTTGTAAATATTTTAATATTGATAAAGTTCTATATATTGATAATACTGTAGATACAGCCAGAGGTTATTCTCCATTTATTGATGAAAATTTAATTAATTATTTAGGTATAGACATTGACAAATTTAAAAATAGTTACGACAAGCCAGATATTGTGCTTTATAAATCTGATAACAAATATTTAATTATTATTGAAGCTGTCAAAACTGGTGGTGCAATTAATGTTGAACGTCGCGATCGTTTATTATCTTTGTTTGAAAATGTTGATGTAAAGTTATCATTCGTCAATGCCTTTGAATCTTTTAAGGAACTCAAAAGACTGACCAAAGAAATAACCAGGGAAACTCATGCCTGGATTATGGAGTTTCCCGATCACATGATACATTTCAATGGAGACCAGTATTTATTTCATTAATAAAAATTTCCAGAAACCCTAAATATTCCGAGACTAGGAGTGCTAAATATGTCTGTATCTGGTATAATTACATTATTGACAGACTTTGGTTTAAGTGATGTTTATGTGGGGGTAATGAAAGGGGTATTATCCCAAATTAACCCCCACCTAACTGTGATTGACTTAACCCATGAAATTCCTCCCCAAAATCTGATGGCGGCGCGGTTTTGTTTGATGAATGCTTACCCCTACTTTCCTGAAGGTACTGTTCACATTGCGGTAGTAGATCCGGGGGTGGGAACTGAACGGAAGGCGATCGCACTACAATTTACTAACGGATATGTTGTCGGACCTGATAACGGCTTATTCGGGGGTTTAATTAAGCAGTATGGTGTAATTACAGCAGTGGAATTAACTAATCATCAATACTGGCGAAATTCCCAACCCAGCACTACTTTTCATGGTCGAGATATCTTTAGTCCTGTGGCTGCTTATCTCGCCTCTGGTGTGCCAATTAGGGATTTAGGTACTGTGATTAATTCTGATACCCTCATTGACCTGTCAATACCAGACCTAGAAATCACAGAAACGAGCATTAAAGGCAGCATTCAATATATCGATCGCTTTGGGAATTTAATTACTAATATTCCGGGAGATATGGTAGCAGATAAATCCTGGACTGTTAGCTTTCCTGAATGCACCCCCAGTCCTAATATTAGCAGCCATAGAACCTATGGAGAAGTCGAACTAGGTCATCTTTTAACCCTCATTGGTTCCCACGGTTGGATAGAAATTGCGGCTAACGGAGATAGTGCTAAATCTCGGTTACAAATAGACTGGGGTGCAACAGTTCAAATCAACTATTGAAATCAACTATTCAAGGAATGCCAATTTTGATAATCTCGTTGCAGATAACTAGGAAGGCGAGATAGGTCTTTAATTTGTAGTTGTTCCGGTCGATAATATAGCATAGCCACTATGAGATAATTAAGCGATCGCGGTGTATCTAAACCCTGTCGGAGATGGTTTCCTACTTGTTGTAGAAAATCCCATTCATGTTGGGTTAACATTTCATTTTGCAGGCGACTATTTAACAAACTGCGATAGCCATCACCGAGGGGACTCTGATACATCTCCTCTAACTGGTGTTCAGGTAAATTGAGCCAAAACTGTGCAAATTGCCACCGCAGTTGTCGCAATTCTACGGTGATATTAGTATCTGTGGGGTCGATATTAAATAATTTGACACACCCAATTAATCGATTGACAAAAGTTGAGACATCTACAGCAGTGACCGTTGGTGTTACCTGGGGAGAATTGACAGGAGTTGGCTGGGTTTGAGTCGTGGCTAAGGTTTGTTTAATTTGAGCGATCGCATCGGCATTTTCAAACACTCGCTGATAATCAGGAAGCAACCAGGCGGGTAAACGATTAACCGCATCTCGCACCAGCATTTTACCAGGTTGAGAATACAACATCACCGCCATTAAACAATTAATTGCATGGGGTTCAGTCAGTCCCATAGCAGTTTTTGTCCAAGTCTTAACTAATGCTTGTTCTTCATCAGTTAAGGGTTGTTTTTGAATACCTCTATTGAGCAAAATTTGATAACCTTTACCTATCTGTTGTTGATAAAGATGTTCTAATTGTTCGGGTGGTTGTCTTAACCAGTATTCTACCATACCACGACGAATTTTGTGTAATTTATTTACCACCATAGTATTATTGGGGTCAAGTTCATAGAGATTAACTTGATCGACCAATTCCGCTAAAAACTGCTGTCGTTTTTGGGGATTATGTAAATCTATAACTTGCTGTTGAGATTGGTAATTTTGGAAGATTTGAGTTAACAAAGCTCCCATTTTCGCACCATAGGCGCGACTATCCAAAAACTCAGGATTAGCCGCCATTTTCTGTTGAATGGCTTGGCGTTTTAACTGTCGCAATTCGGGAGTATTTGCGAGGGTAACAGCCAAACTAATATAGGAGGATTCGCTGTCGGTAATTAAATCAGGAATCCCAAGCGATCGCATCATAGCGGCACCATGTTTAGAACGCAAAGTATCTCCATCTCTGACTACTACAGGTAATCCCACTTCTAGGGGATCCACTAAGGAGTTTGAGCCAGAGTGGGGGTAGGAATCTAAATAAATATCCCCCTGTTCTAAACAGGCTTTAACATCGGTACGGCTGGGAAGAGACTTAATCAGAACTAAGCGTTTGTCTTCAACTCCGTATTTGCTCAAGGTGGCGTACATTCGGCGGATAAATTGGGAACTAGCATAGTTGCTACTCCAACTAGGAGCAAAGGGATAAAGCACTAAAATGGAATTGGGAACTTGAGCGAGAATTTTCACCCAGGTTTCCCCTTGTTCTGGGATAATTTTATAGAAATTTGCGCCGGACATAAAGACAATTGTTTGGTCATTGGCTCCCCATTGGCTGCGGTGAGGCTTAACGGTGGCGGGTTGAGGTGCGATCGCATAATAGTTAAAACAAAAGCCAGTTCCGTTGAGAACAGCTAAATTTTCTCGATAGAAATTAGGAGCCTCTGCACCCTCGGAAAGATGACCAGAAATATAATAATCCATATATCTCATTCCGGTAGTAACAGGTGATGAAAATAGGGTAGCTTGTACTCGCGCTAGTCGGTGTAATGCTAACAAGGTGACGGGTTTAGTAATGGCAGTTACATTAGTTCCAAATAGCAAAATATCGAGGTTATCAGCGCGAATAGTGGCTGCTTGTTGTAACTTATCATCAGGTAGTCTAACTAAACGGTCAGCGCGGGATCTACAGTATTGCTCTAGGGGATGATTGTTGGCTTGGGTAACATATAAAATAATCTCGAATTGTTCCCGATTGAGATATTCAAAAGCTGGTAATGTTAAGTAAGTTTCGGTTTGGGGGTTGAGGTGGTCGTTAAGAATTCCTAGGCGAATTTTTTGGCGATCGCTCGGACGTTCTGGGAAGGAGTAATCCAACTTAAAATCGCGGGTTTGTAGGAAGAGATGAAACAACTCAGCCCGACTACAAAACAGAGGTTTTAAGTTAAAATCGGCGAAATAGTTAGGGATAAAATTCCCCCTTTCTAGCAACATACTGGTTAACTTTTGCCATAGGGGATAGTCTGGCTGCTGCTGGAGACGTTCCCGAACAAAATCTAATAACCGTATCCGATAGCGGGAGTAATTATCTGCATCTCCCATTTCTTGGAATAGGGGGGGGACCTCAAATAAAAATCTAAAATAGTCCTCAGCCAACCAAGTGGGAATTAAAGACTCCTCAAAGGTAAGCATTAGCTGATCGGCACGACCATATAACATCCCAGCGAGTAAATACTGAAGAGTTTTTGGCTGCTTAAAGCCTTGACTCAAATAGGATTTAATTTCCTGAAAATACAGACGTTCATCATCGCGGAAAATTTCGTTTTTGATACCAGAGTTGAGTAGAGACTTATGTACTTGACCTAAATTCTCCTGATAAGCCTGGGGGAGTTGTTCTGTTTCTAATTTTAACCACATCTCAGACACAGCTTTGCGAGCATTACGGAGATTTTCTAAGGCTACTTCATCATGGGAATTTTGCTGATATTTTTGAGCATAATCTACAAAATTTTGTAGATTTAAATTACCACTAGCATTTAAAATCAACTCAACTGGCTGAGATTTAGCATCAAAGAAATCAGGATAGTAACTCATTACCTGAGCTTTATAATAATCTCGATTTTGAAAAGACTGCACAACCCTAGAACCAGGATGGCGACGATAATATAAAACTGTTTCTCGTATACCATAAAAAGGTATATTATGTTGATGACAATTTAGCCAAAATTCCCAATCCTCATATCCCGATTCCTTAATTTCTTCCTTATATCCTTTAGTCAAATCATAGACAGTTTTGGGATATAAAGACGTACACACCAGCATATTATATTTTTTGAGATTTTCTAAGGAATATTCGTCAGCAGTTACAATTTTTCGCTGTTCAGTGCCAAAAATCTCATAGGAGCCAAAAATCACGCAATCATGAGATTTGCTGAGGGCCACTTCTACTAAACTAGCCATGGCAGAAGAGCTAAGTTTATCATCAGCATCTAAGGGTAAAATATATTCACCTTTGGCTTGATTGATGCCAGTATTTCTAGCACTAGCACAACCTTTATTGTCGGTTTCTATGAGGCTAATTTTGTGGTTAGCAAAAATTTTAATAAGATGTTGAGCCACTTGGCTAGTTTGGTCAGGACTACCATCATTAACAATGATAATTTCCCAATGGGGGTAAGTTTGAGCCACAACGCTGGCAACTGCTTCTGGTAAAAATTCCCCCTGTTGATAGCAGGGAATAATTACAGAAATTAGTGGTATATTAGTAGGTAATGCTGTTTTAATAACTTCCATGGTTTGGGTTAACATTTGTTGTTCTGTAAACATTTGTTCGGCTCGTTTTTTGCAGGCTTGACCAATAGAATACCGTAGATAGGGATTAGCAACCCACTCTTTAATAGTTTCTATTAATTCCGTGATAGTTGCTGAGGCATTTATTTTAGGGTCAGACAAGAGTTTACCCGTGTTTCCTAACTCTTCAGGAATGCCACTAACTGCTGAAGCAATTACAGGTAATCCTTTCGCCATTGCTTCTATTACTGATAAGGGCATTCCTTCCAATTCGGAGGGTAAAATAAATATATCGCTGGCATCTAATAAGTCAGGAATATCATGACGACATCCTAGCAATTTAACCTGGTCAGTAATGCCTAATTTTTGGATTTCTGTTTTTAGTTGATTTTCCCAGCTACCTCCACCAGTCCATAGAAAATATAGTTGACACCAAATGGGGGTGTTTTTCAGTTGTTGAATGGCTTGTAATTGGTATTGATAGCCTTTGATGGATTCTAATCTAGCTGAGGTGAAGCCAACTATGGCATTGGGGGGGATGCCTAGTTGTTTACGAATGCGATCGCCTGTAGTAGGATTAACTAAACTAAAATACTGCCTGGGTCGTCCATAGTAAATTACGCGACCCCGTGATTTAGGTAGTTGGAAAAGTTCCCACAACTGCTGTAAATTTTCTTGAGAAACGGCGATAACTTCCTGGGAATGCTGATAAATCTCCGCCAGTTGACCCAAGTAAGACTGAAACTGTTTAGCTAAATAAGGCGCTACAAAATTTTCTGTAATAACGAAAGGTATTTTTAACCTCATAGCCACTTGTTTAGCAGCTAAATTAGAAATTGGACAGCAATCACTAAACAGGATTAGGTCTGGCTTCGCCTTGGTAAAAATAGTTTCAGCAGTAGTGTGGTCTGTTAAGGTTTGATGAAAGTCCTTAACTGAATCATAGTCTAACCAAAAATGTTGAATTCCTAACTGTTTTTGTTGGTCTAACAAATAATGAGATTCTCGACTTTGTACACAACTAACATGATAACCAGATTTAATTAACTGGGTGAGAATTGAGTGATTATATTGTCCAACTCCATAAATCCTCGGTTCGTCAGTATAAACTAAAATATGGAATTTTTCAGGCGATTTTAAAGGTTTCATTTCCCCTGGACAGACTGATACTGGTTTAGATATAGTTCTGGGGATATTAACAATACCATATTGCTGACAAATTTTCTGAGTTTCCGTGTAAGTAGTGGGGTTTTTGTTTTCTAATCCATCCTGATTATCAAAATATAACCCCAAGATTTCGGGTATTTTAGCGATGTTTTCAGTTTTGCCAATTCTCAGCCAAAACTCATAATCTCCCGCTACTGTAAATTCCGGGTTAAAATCGCCATATTTTTGATGGAGAGATTTGCGCCACATAGGTTGAGAACCGAGACAGCAGCGGCGCTCTAATTCTTGATAACTAAAATCTGGCCAGTTCCAGCGTTGGTTAGCTTGGGTATTAGCAAAGGTTTCGTTGGGGTTGTGGGTGATAAGTTGATCGCCATAAACAACGGCAATATCTGAATGCTGGTCTAAATAATTAGCCATTAATTCTAAAGCATCGAAACGGTGTCTATCATCAGTGTTAGCATTAGTGATATATTCCCCTTTGGCGAGTTCTATGGCTCGATTCCAGGCGGCATAAAGGGTTTCTCGGTGTTCGGTGCGATGGTAGATAATTTGGGGATATTTAGCTTGAAAATTGGCTACTATTTCTGCTTCGTTTTCCTGGGAGTTGCTATCAATAACAATAATTTCTAGCTGCTGTTTATGGTATAATGTTTGATTGACCAAATCCTGCAAACATCCCTCTATAAATTTGGCGGAGTTATAGGTGGAAATAATGGCGGAAACTTTGGGTGATGTTAACCTCGTTTCTGGTCGCTGAACCGTTGACCAAATCCAAGGTTTAGCGCATTCAAGGGAAACTAAATTAAAGCCGGCGGCGATTAATAAATCCCTGAGTTGTGTATCAGTGTAGGCGTTTCCGTATAAATAATATTGCTGATTTTCTGCGCCTTCTTCATCAAAATCACCTAAATTTTCCGCACTGCGATCGTGAACTTGAATGCGGAAGTATCCCCCTGGCTTTAATACCCTAAAGATTTCGCTAAAATAGCTTTTAACCACAGATAGCGATCGGATATGTTGAAAAACAATGGTAGAATAAACTAAGTCGTAAAATTCACCTGGTAAATCTTGTAAATCAGATCCATTATTGACATATAATTCACCATTAGATTGACCATCAGCTAAGTATTGTTTAGCAAACTCAATCATATTTTCCGAAATATCCACCCCATCGACTCGGTTAAATCTTTCCCGTAAAGGCTTAATTAAACGACCGACACCACAACCAATTTCTAAGACTTTCCAATGGGGTTGACTAGGGAGACCTTGAAGAATTTGTTGAGTAGTTCGATAAATTGACTGTTCCCAAACTTGCTGTCTTTCGGCTGGTGATAATTTCTCAATTCCTGGATATGTCAACACTCGCGCAAACATGGCATCTTGGATAGAATCAACATTCCAAAACTGACGCTGTAAATTTAGTTGCGCGTGATTAACTGAAGATTTTGTAGCTGGTGTTGATAATGAGTTAATCCGCTTTTTCATGTCTGCGGCGGGGGTAAAATTAGGGATTAACTCTAGGACTCGGTTAATGGCTTGTTGCGCTAAATTATGATTACCGATTTGTTCGGCAGAATTGGCTAAATACCACAGGACTCGCCCAATATTACCACCATTTTGCCATGCTTGGTAAAACTCGTTAACTGCTTCCTGATGTCGTCCCTGTTTTTGCAAAACTAATGCTGACCAGAAGCGCAAATATCCATCTTGAGGATAACAATTGCGGTAGTGAAATAAACCACCACCACCGGGGTTACACAGTCCGGGAGAAGCTGTCGAAATGTGGCGATCGCTTTCTAACTGTTCGGAGAGATGATTAGATGTTAAACTAACTTTAAATTGAGGGTCAATATCTCCTAAACTCTGCACAAATAATGCTGCACCTGTTTGGGGGTTTCCGGTAGTTAAACGGCGTTCCCGTTTAGGAAACTTCATTAACTGATGATAAGTTTGATGAATTTTATCAATAGAAACCTGGGGATTAAAATATTGTTGGGCATAATTTCGGGCATTATTTCCTAATCTCAATCTCTCCTGGGGATGATGATATAAATATGCGATCGCCTGCTGATATTCCCTCTCACTGTTAACGACTAATCCGGTTTGATTATTAATAACTAACCCCTTAATCCCTCCATGGGGAAAAACCACCGGAGTTATCCCCGCATACATAGCTTCCTGTAGACTTTTTTCGCTAGTTGCATAGGTATCCTCAACTAAAGGATAGCCAAACACATCGAGGATTTCTAAGACGGATTTAATATCTTCAACATACCCCCGAAACTCAAATTTTTCGGCAACTCCCAAACTTGCTGCCTGTTGTTTAAGGCTATTTTCAATTCCTCCCCCACAGACAATAAAACGAATATCAGGAACTTGCACCCCGGCACTCATGGGGATATAATTTTGATAGAGTTTGGAGAAATCAACTGTGCCAATATAACCGACATTAAAACCCTGGTGAGGGCGATTATTTAAAGATTCTAAACGGCTAAAATCAGCAATTCCTGGCACTACTCCAATTTGATTATTGGTGAATAAATCACTACGGGATTTAATGGCGGGTATCTCTAAACTATAGGGAGTTGTGGCTAACAAAATATCTGCATAATCAACTAATTCCGATGTGACAATATGGGGAGAGCGATCGCCTACTACTTTCAGCCACACTAGCAACCGCATGGGAGGTAAATTTAACTGTAATAATTCATATAATTCTGGAGTATTCCAGAAGTGAATATGAACAATATCCGCCTGTGCTATCTCTCGATAAATTATCTCTAAATTAGGTGATTCAATTACCTGTAAACCAGCCATTTCGGCTAATTTGACTGCTTGGGGATGCGCGGGAGTCAAAGAAATAGCACAATGAACCTGATCCAATTGTTTGAGGGTAGCATCTTTAGCGATCGCTACTACAGACCGTGATGCACCTCCTAGAGAAAATCCTTGTAAAATGTGTAAAATTTTCATAAATCCGTAATTTCTAAAGACCAGATAACCGCCCAAATCACTTTTAATTAATGACCGGGAGAAACCCGATAATGATTTAATCTGCTAATTTGCTTAACCAAATGATTGGGCTTAAAGAAATAGCTAGTATAGGCTATTTCAACGGTGCGATCGCAATCATGAACAAACACATCAGTATCACCAGATTTGATAGCTAATTGGGAAGCCAAATATATACTTTTCATTCTCCCCGGTGTTTCCGGTGTATATCCCGCCGGACCATCAACTAAAATCCAATCCCATGATATATCATAAATCCAATTAGGTAAATCCAAGGATAAACAATCCTCCCTCTGTTCAAATTTCATCAACAATTCTGCCCAATTTTGTCGCCGAGTTTGGTAATCCACATGATAGGCTTCTAAATGGGGATAGCTCTTTTTCACCTGAGTTAACCACTGGGGGTTATCTTCCAAAAATACCGTTTTACCGTGGGGGTTAATATCCATCCATAAACCGCTATCTTTACCCACGCCAAAAACTAGCAAATTTCCGGGAGTCTGAGGATGAATAATATCAGCAATATAGCGATATTCTTCTCCGGTCATTTGTCCAGGATTGGCGGCGACCAACTCATCAATAATTGGATAGTAAAACTGCCGAGAATGATTATTAAAAATCCATTCCCATTGTAAATGACTGGGGAGAGTCCAATTAACAGATGGGTCTGGCTGATGAGCAATAGGTTGAACGTCTCCACGCCAAGCCACCCCCATGATTTGTTTAGTTTGATAAATGGCGACATTCCAACGGCGATCGCGAAAATAATTCCAACCCGCAAACACATCAGGAGAAACCAAATCATGAAACAAAATCAAAGCATCATCCGCCGCCACCTGTTCACAAATTTGAGCATCTAAAAACGGTCCTGGTGCTTCATGGTTGCCATCAATAAAAATGAGAGACCAGCGACGATGACAACTCCGAGCAATTTCGGCAACCTTAGCGGGACTGTAACCCGCAATTAACTCAACCCTTTCTATCACGCCAGCCTTTTGTAAAGAAGAGCGCACGCGACTGGAAAAAACCGGATTAGCCAGACCGGGGTCAATGACATCGAGAATCACCCCACCTAAAGCGAGATGACAGGTTGACCAACCCAACCAACAACCAATTTCTAAAGCCGGTTTACCAGCGAATTGCAAGGCGGTATTATATAGAATATGTGCTTCATCTCTGGTAATAAATCCCACCGTAGGGAATTGTTGATCAACGTAGCGATTATGGGGAATTTCTCGGCGGTTATATTGCCACTTAGAACTAATGTTATCAACAACTAAATTGGGGAAATAGCGATCGCATTTAATTTTCCTCAACCCAGAGGAGACATAATCCCCTGGAGGAAACGACAAATCCTCTCCAGATGCAGCCAGAATTTGTGATAAACCCTGTTGAGCCGTAGTACAATCAGGATTAAGTTCTAGGGCGATGCGATAAGCCCTAGTCGCGGCTGAGGCTTTATGCTGGGCTTGCAACACTTGAGCGAGGATATGATAAGCTCCAAAATGGTGGGGCTGGGTTTTGATGGCCTGATGACAAGCTGCGATCGCCTCAGAGAAACGCCCGCGAGCCAGACAATCTCCTGCCTGGTCATTGAGTCGCAAAACCTCAGAACTAGCTGTTAGATTGGCAAAATTCCCCATGAGTTCAGCAATGCGAGTCCAACTATACAGTTCAATAAGAGTCCAATAGAGTTAATCTGTTCCCAGACCCCGTATTTCTGAAAAATACGTTAAGATTGGTAAACATAATATCAAAGATACCAGAGAATCTGGGATCGAAAAAAAATCAGTAGGAGGATAGACCCCCGTGAATAAACGGTGGAGAAACGCGGTCTTATATGCAATGCTGGCTATTGTCGTCATCGCCTTAGCAACGACATTGTTTGACCAACAACCCCAAAGCCGGGAAACCTGGAAATATAGCACCTTTGTCCAGGAAGTCCAACAGAACCGGGTTGAACGAGTCAGTATTAGTGCCGATCGCACTAAAGCCCTAGTTACAGCCCAGGATGGCTCCAAAATCCTAGTAAATCTACCCAATGATCCAGATCTGATCAACATTCTGAGTGAAAACAATGTTGACATTGCGGTACAACCCCAAACGGAGGAAGGACTTTGGTTCAGAGCATTAAGTAGCCTGTTCTTCCCGATTTTGCTCCTAGTGGGCTTGTTCTTCCTATTGCGTCGCGCTCAAAACGGACCAGGTAGCCAAGCCATGAACTTTGGTAAATCCAAAGCCAGAGTCCAAATGGAACCCCAAACCCAAGTTACCTTTGGAGATGTAGCGGGTATTGAGCAAGCCAAACTGGAATTGAGCGAAGTAGTAGACTTCCTCAAAAACGCCGATCGCTTCACCGCCATTGGTGCGAAAATTCCCAAAGGCGTGCTATTGGTAGGACCTCCGGGAACCGGAAAAACCCTCCTCGCCAAAGCCGTAGCCGGGGAAGCCGGAGTTCCCTTCTTCAGCATTTCCGGTTCAGAATTCGTGGAGATGTTTGTCGGTGTGGGTGCTTCCCGCGTCCGGGACTTATTCGAGCAAGCCAAAGCTAACGCTCCCTGTATCGTATTCATTGATGAAATTGATGCAGTTGGTCGCCAACGGGGTGCAGGTCTTGGCGGTGGTAACGATGAACGGGAACAAACCCTTAACCAGTTACTGACCGAAATGGATGGTTTTGAAGGGAATACAGGCATTATTATTATTGCTGCTACTAACCGTCCTGATGTACTAGATGCAGCCCTAATGCGTCCGGGAAGGTTCGATCGCCAAGTAGTAGTCGATCGCCCCGACTATTCTGGTCGTTCGGAAATTCTGCAAGTCCACGCCAGAGGTAAAACCCTTGGTAAGGATGTAGATCTCGATAAAATCGCCCGTCGGACTCCTGGTTTTACTGGGGCTGATTTATCTAACCTGTTAAACGAAGCAGCCATTTTAGCCGCCCGGCGCAACCTCACGGAAATCTCTATGGATGAGGTTAATGATGCCATTGATCGCGTCTTAGCAGGTCCTGAGAAGAAAGATCGGGTGATGAGCGAAAAACGCAAAACCCTAGTGGCTTACCACGAAGCTGGTCACGCCTTAGTTGGGGCGTTGATGCCTGACTATGACCCAGTTCAGAAAATCAGTATTATTCCTCGTGGTCGCGCTGGTGGATTAACCTGGTTTATGCCTAGTGAAGATCGCATGGACTCGGGTTTATATAGTCGTTCTTACCTGCAAAATCAAATGGCTGTCGCCCTCGGTGGTCGTTTAGCCGAAGAGATTGTCTTTGGTGAGGAAGAAGTGACTACAGGTGCTTCTAATGACCTCCAGCAGGTCACACGGGTAGCCCGTCAAATGATTACCCGCTTTGGTATGAGCGATCGCCTTGGTCCGGTGGCTCTCGGTCGTCAGCAGGGTAATGTTTTCCTCGGTCGCGATATTATGTCGGAGCGTGATTTCTCTGAGGAAACCGCATCCGCTATTGATGAAGAAGTCCGCGCTTTGGTTGATGAGGCTTATAAACGCGCTCGTCAAGTCCTCGAAGAAAATCGCCCTGTTCTCGATAGTTTGGCAGAAATGCTCATCGAGAAAGAAACCGTTGATTCTGAGGAGTTGCAGGAGTTATTAGCTTCTAGCGATGTCAAAATGGCTGCGATCGCCTAAGCCTCATTTTTAACCCCATTTTTCCTTCATAATTCACAGGCTATCCACTTTCAGGATAGCCTTTTTTTTCATCAACAATCCATCCCCCCAAAACCCACCATCACATAAACTTTACTAATTTATACAGCCCCATCGATTGGAATTTCCAAAGAACGTTAAGAATTAATACATTTTTATTGAAAATCCCTCGCAAAAAGTTGACGAGATTATAGGGGTTATGGTATCATCTCAGAAATAGATACCAAGGGGCTACTCTGTCATTATGCAAAAATAAAGGCTACAACTACGATTATATCGCCAGATAAATTATTCTCTCAGCAAAATATTAAATTCACGATGCACGAGTTTTCGAGTAATAAGCGATCGCTTTTTTTGTACCTCTTGACAAAAACGCCATTATGTGCATACATTCACCTGTAGGGTGCGTCAGCCATCAATTATCCGGTGTGGATTTCAGCCGCCTTTTGTGGTGCGTCAGCCCTCAATTATCCGGTGTGGATTTCAGCAGCCTTTTGTGGTGCGTCAGCCCTCAATTATCCGGTGTGGATTTCAGCCGCCTTTTGTGGTGCGTCAGCCCTCAATTATCCGGTGTGGATTTCAGTTTTCGGTGTCTGACGCACCCTACACCCAATCATTTTTGTGGTGCGTCAGACCTCAATTATCCGGTGTGGATTTCAGTTTTCGGTGTCTGACGCACCCTACACCCAATCATTTTTGTGGTGCGTCAGCCCTCAATTATCCGGTGTGGATTTCAGTTTTCGGTGTCTGACGCACCCTACACCCAATCATTTTTGTGGTGCTAGATAAACCTAATCGGTCCATCATCAAGATTAGTGCCATCAAATTGAAGACCGACCACCCCTTCTAAAATAGCAATCAACTCATTTTCGCCGGGAGTCCGACGGAAAATAGCAGTTCCTTGTGGGAGGGGTTGGGGGATATCAGTAGAGAATAAATAATCGTCATTACTCAGTAAGATGACATCAGTAGTGCTGTTAAAATTCAAAATCAAAGCATAGTCAGCCACACCATTAATATCATCATTACCGTTATCGTAAAACGGTCCGTTTTCATTGCCTAATACAAAAGTATCAAAACCTTCTCCGCCAACCAGGGTGTCAATAGTTGTCAGTCCCGGAAAATCAGCGCTAGTATCAACACCAACCAGGAAATCATTACCGCGATCGCCACTTAAATAATCCCTACCTCGACCCCCATAGAGAGTATCATTACCCTGACCACCATATAAACAATCATCCCCATCTCCGCCATAGAGGATATCATTTTCCATATTTCCTAGCAGTATATCATTACCCTGACTACCCAACAGAGTATCATCACCTTTCCCCCCATAGAGAGTATCATCACCCGGACCCCCATCTAGGCTATCATCTCCCTGATTCCCAAACAAAAGATCATTACCATTGCCACCCAATAAAGTATCATTATCCTCGCCGCCATAGAGGGTATCATTACCGTCGCCGCCATCTAAGAAATCATTACCTGCTTCTCCAAATAGCAGATCGCGACCAATTCCCCCTAATAGGGTGTCATCATTTAAACCGCCATAGAGGGTATTGTTACCATTTCCCCCATCTAAGAAATCGTTATTTTGACCCCCATACAGGAGATCATTACCCCCACCTCCGATAAGAGTGTCATTCCCCGTAAAACCATAGAGGGTATTGTTACCACCCCCACCATAGAGCAAATCATTTCCTTCTGTTCCCAAGATTAAACTATTACCGTCGCCACCCTCAAAAACATAATCTGCACTGGGTAGAGTCGGCGTGGGAGTTGGTGTGGGTGTCGGTTCCGAAGGTGTAGGTGTGGGTGTCGGTTCCGAAGGTGTGGGTGTCGGTTCCGAAGGTGTAGGAGTCGGTTCCGAAGGTGTGGGTGTGGGTGCTGGTGTGGGTGTGGGTGTGGGTGTGGGTGTGGGTGTGGGTGTGGGTGCTGGTGTGGGTGTGGGTGTCGGAGGTGGTGTCGGAATGGGAACCGGAGGCGGCGGTGTCGGTTGAGCAACAGGCGGAGGTGTGGGCTCAAAAGGTGCAGGTGTGGGTTCAGGAGTGGGTGGCGCGGGTTCTGGGATAAAAGGGATTTCCTCCTCCTCCTCTCCATTGTCGCCATTGTCGCCATTATCGCCATTATCCCCATTGTCCACGGGAAGAGTGTCATTATCGCCATTATCGCCATTATCGCCATTATCCACGGGAAGGGTATCATTATCCCCATTATCCCCATTGTCAAGGAGTCCGATCTCCTCGGTTTCTGGTTCTGAGCGTATGGATTCGTGATCAATAATATCGGTAAGGTCAGATAATGGTGATATATTTATATCCTCTGCCATCGTGCCAAACCCAAAAGCACTCATCTAACTTACCTCACGATCAATACTGCTAGAGCCATTTTTTTCAGAATAGCATATTCTCTGAGAGAGTCTACCACAAAAGCATAGCAGCCAATTGATAGCCGAAATCTTAATAATTTACGATCATCGTGGATAATTAAGAATCATTCACCGACAGACACAAGTAGGAATGAGAAGAGATGACTAAAACGCGCTATACCTTGCCGAAACTGTTGATTTTATTGGTAGTGGCTGTTAGTGTTTTTGTGGCGATCGCCATTTCCTCTAGTTCTCCAATTCCAGCGAGGTCTGTCACCGAAATTAGGGGAGTTTGGCTAACCAATGTTGACAGCAATATTTTATTTTCAACAACCGGCTTAACTCAGGCTTTAGACCGCCTGCGAAACCTGAATTTTAACACTATTTACCCCACAGTGTGGCAGGGAGGTTATACCCTATATCCTAGCCGTGTAGCTGAGGAGGTGTTTGGTATTTCCAGAGACCCCCACCCCGGATTACAAAAACGAGATATGCTCTCGGAGGTGGTGAGGGAAGGACATAAACGGGAATTAAAAGTTATTCCTTGGTTTGAGTTTGGGTTTATGGCTCCCATTGATTCAGAATTAGCCAAACTTCACCCGAACTGGTTAACACAAACCCAAGATGGTAGTTTCACGAAACCGGGAGGAAATCCTGAGTGGGTGTGGTTAAATCCCTTTCATCCCGAAGTACAACAATTCATTTTAAATCTAGTGACTGAAATTGTCAAGAACTATGATATTGATGGCATTCAATTTGATGATCATTTTGGCTTACCTGCTGAGTTAGGTTATGACCCCTTTACCGTTAAACTATTTAAGGAGCAGCATCAAGGTCAATCACCGCCAGAAAATCCCCTAGATACCTATTGGGTGAGATGGCGAGCCGACCAACTTAATAAGTTGATGGAGAAGGTATTTTATGGGGTGAAAGCAATTCAAGAAGATTGTCTGATTTCGTTGTCTCCGAACCCCCTACATTTTGCGCTTCCGGCTTATCTTCAGGACTGGTTTACCTGGGAAAGAAAAGGTTGGATAGAAGAGCTAGTGCCGCAAATATATCGTTCTGATATGTCTCATTTTATTAGGGAACTAGAACGAGCAGAAATCGAATTAGCGAAAAATCATATTCCGGTGGCGATCGGGATTTTAAGCGGTCTCAAAAATCGTCCTACAGCGACTAACATCTTGGAAGAACAGGTAAAAAATGTACGCGATCGCCATTTTGCGGGAGTCTGTTTTTTCTTCTATGAAAGCCTGTGGAATTGGGCGGAAGACTCCCCAGAGGAGCGAGAAAATCGCCTAAAAAAGTTATTTTCCCATAAGTTTAACCGCCCCCACGCCGCCAAAGTATAAAAACACAATAGCGCCTCCCAGCAGACTTTGAGTCAAGGGGTCAGTAGAGGGGGTTAAAAATCCCCCCAGAATAGCCGCCCCCATCAACACATATCGCCAGATAGATAACATTTTCCCAGAAGATACAATACCCAATATCCCCAAAACAATCTGAATAATTGGCACTTGAAATGCGATCGCAGTTACCAACAGCAATTTCAGGACAAACTCAAAGTATTCAGCAATTGACCATAGCTGTTCTACCACATCAGAACCATAATTAATAAAGAAGGTGAGAGCCGCCGGAACAATAGCCAGATAAGCAAAAACCAATCCGATTAAAAACAGAAAAGTTGACCCCAGAAAAACGGGTCCCAAAATTCGTCGTTCCCGGAGGGTAAGTCCGGGTAAAACAAACTGGATAATCTGAAAAATAATAAACGGACTCGCCACCAGTAAACCGCTATATCCCGCGACTTTAATGGAGACAAAGAAATACTCTCCCGGAGCCAATTGTAAAAGTTTTACCCCTTGAGCGGGAACCTTTAAAATTTGGACAATTGGTTTAACTGCTATAAAGCAAACAACTATCCCAATCACCACAGAAATTAATGAGTAAAAAAGGCGCTGTCTTAATTCTTCCAGGTGGTCAAACAGAGACATTTCTACCTCATCAGGAATTTGGTTGAGGTAGTCATCATCATCGGGGGAAATTTGAGGTTCTGGTGGCTTAATCAGAGTGGCTGTTGATGAACTTTTAGCCCTAGTAGAGGTGGCGGGTTGGTAACCATTTACGGAGCCATTACCGTTCAAGGGCGCTTGAGGATTTTTGCCATTAGTATTAGTGGGTCTCGACACCTGTTGAGGAGTGGGAGCCATAGTCAAGCTATCTGGTGCAATTACGGGCGTTTTTGGGGGGGTTGGGTTCTCGGTTTTGAGAGTATCTTGGGCTTCCAATTGAGTGCGTAGTTTCTGATTCTCCCGTTCGGTTTCTGCGAGAAGTTGTTTGAGATTGGTAATTCTTTGATGCAGAACAGTGGCTTCTTGACACAGAGCTTCATAAGCATCAGAATTGGGAGATTGTGAAAATTGGTCTTCCATAGAATTAACTTTTAGGGAACTGTTAGGGAGTGTTTGGCGCTAGGAAAAGAGAGGGGGGAGTAAAGGGTTAGTTAAATTTTATCTTTTAGCATAGGAAATGGGATCAGTTAACCCCAAGGCTTGGAAAGCAGCCAGACGCAAACGACAAGCATCACATACCCCACAGGCTTCAGCTTCTCCCCCATAGCAAGACCAGGTATGCTCCCAGGGAACCCCTAAACTGTTCCCCAATTGGATGATATCTGTTTTTTTGAGGTCAATTAGGGGAGTGTTGATGGTGATAGGATTACCTTCGCGTCCTTGTTTGGTTCCCAGACGGAACACGGACTGCATGGCGACGATATAATCAGGGCGACAGTCGGGATATCCTGAGTAGTCTAGTGCATTGACTCCAATATAAATGCGATCGGCTCCGATGGCTTCGCCGTAGGCGAGTGCAAAACTCAGAAAAATGGTATTTCTGGCGGGGACGTATGTAATGGGGATGGTTGCGGACATTTCCGCCAAAGTGCGATCGCAAGGTAAATCGATGTTATCATCAGTCAAGGCTGACCCTCCCCAACGCTTGAGGTCAAACTCTACGGTTTGATGAGCTGCTACCCCCGCCGCCTGTGCAATTTTAGCCGCCGCTTCCAATTCTCGTAGGTGTCGCTGCTGGTAGTTGAATGACAGTGCATAGCATTCATAGCCATCAGCTTTCGCCTGATACAGCACTGTGGAAGAATCAAGTCCACCAGAGAGTAGAATTACTGCTTTCACGTTTTCTCGCCTTTACCCAACTTCATCTTACTTAATCATAGAATTAATTGTAACAAAAGTTAATAACAATTACCCATATCTATGGGCTATCACCCTAAGAGGGGAGCAAATCACCATCTGCTAGGGGATAGAAGGCGATCGCATTTAGTTAAATTACGACAAACTTCTTAACAATCCTCTGCCCACGGAAAATCGCAAAAATACTTCATATTTACTTCCTCAAAAATTCGCTACACTGGTCAATAAGTAAATTAGAAGTTACGAGGTATTATTCATGACATTTATACCTAAAGTTCAATACAATCCCTCCCGCTGGCTAACTCTGGTTCTGATGACCATGGCATTGTGGGTTGGTGGTAGCCTACTGTTGGATGTAGTAATTATGCCAGCGATGTATCTATCTGGGATGATGCAAGAACCTAGTTTTGCCTCTACAGGCGGAATAGTTTTCACGGCATTTAATCATATTGAAATCCTCTGCGCCGCCTTAGCTTTAACGGGAATGATGGTTTTAGGAATGACTCTTCCTGAAGGGTTCAGCCATCGGATTCGTACCCTGACGGTGTTATCTTCTATCTTGTTGGCGATCGCTTTGTTGTACACCTATAGCCTCACCCCCCAAATGACTGCCCTAGGTGTAAATCTGAATTTATTTAACGCTGTTGAATCGACTCCAGAGGGGATGAATCAACTACACTTTAGCTACCTAAGTCTGGAAGCCTTAAAACTGTTCGCCGCTGGGACTATTTTGGCTTGGTGTTATCATAATCATAATTATGCGGGAATTATTGAGCAGTAATTACCCTTTAATTACTATTAGCAATTGACTAGGTTATAGCCCCAAATATATCAGGGTTTTAACCTGGTTTTTTTATGGTTGACGTGATTTATTAGTAGATAAGAGCACAGGATATTTGAGGCAAAATAGCCCCTGGGTGAGTGTGGCGTAGTTGAGGGAATTAGGCGATCGCCCTAGGCTTCCATCACCTCACGGATAGTACCAATAGCACCCCCTAAAATCTCCGCAGCGCGATCAATTTCCGACTCAGTGGTAAATTTGCCGATACCAATCCGCAAAGCACCTTCCATGGCATTTGGGGATAAAGCGATCGCCCGCAAAACATGGGACGGTGCTTCTACTCCAGAGGAACAAGCCGCCCCCGTAGAAATTGCCAGGCGATCGCGCACCCGTGCTATAATCGCACTATTAGGAACATCTGGAATCGAAATATGCAGATTTCCCGATAAGCGATGATTAATATCTCCATTAATCACCAAACCCGGTATTTTGTCAAGTAGTAAATCCTGTAATTTATCGCGCAAATTAGCAATTTTTGCCTCATCTTCTGCCATTTCCAAACCTCGCAGACGACAGGCTTCTCCCAACCCCACAATTCCCGGCACGTTGAGAGTACCAGACCTAATTCCTCCTTGATGTCCGCCGCCAAACAGAATCGGCTTGAGTGGATAACCTTTTCTAGCCACCAACGCCCCGACTCCTTTTGGTCCGTAGAGTTTATGACCAGAAATCGCCAAATAAGTGATTCCCCATTCCTCAAAATTGATAGGTATTTTGCCCACAGCTTGGGACCCATCGCACAAAAAAGGGACTTGGTGAGCTTGGGCAATTTTAGCAATTTCTGCCATGGGATAAATCGTCCCAATTTCGTTATTAGCAGCCATCATACATAACAGAGAAACCCCATCCTGGCAAACCTTATGCACCGATGCCAAGTCGATTTTACCCTGTTGATCAACGGACAAATAAGTGATATCAATTAACCCTTGTTTAACTAAAGCCTGACCCGTATCTAAAACCGCTGGATGTTCCACCGGAGAGACAGCCATTGTCGGCAAATATGGGGATTTATGATTAATGATGCTACCTTGAATAGCCAAATTAATGCTTTCAGTAGCGCCAGAAGTAAAGATGATTTCTCTTGGGGAAGCGCCGACTAATTCCGCCACTTGTCGCGCCGCTTGAGAAACTGCTTTTTGGGCGCGATCGCCATAAATATGGTCGATACTGCTGGCGTTACCAAATTCTACCGTCATGTAATGCAGCATTTTCTCAGCCACTCTGGGGTCAACGGTCGTGGTGGCGTGGTAGTCGAGATAGATAGGGGGAGAGTCAGTCATCAGATATCCATCAACTGGTTACAATAATCCTGATTCGCCCAAAGCTCGGTCTAGGGTTTCTGCTAACTTGAGTTGTTCTCCCGAATATTGCAGATACTCAAAATCAAGGGTAGCGCCTTGTAACTTCATCACCCCTAAAATATCTCGCCACTGTTTTTCTGAGCTAAAATTGGTATCTCTATACCACAGTAACTTTTGTAAGATAATATCTTCAGGACTCGGCAAAACTAAGGTTTGCTCAGGGTTAGTGCGAACAATTTGCACTTGACGACGTTCAAATTCAGATCGGCTAAATGGGTTGTTTTTTAAGATAAAAATGTCAAATTTTACAATCGACTCATTGTCGATAATATTAAACGAACTTTGATAGCGGACTGCGGATTTTACGGTATCTTCGTCCACATCAAATCGAGGTTGCAATGCCGCGACTAATGGTTGAACCTTGGGTAAGGTTAAGTCTGCCACCAAATCAATATCTTGAGTGCTGCGAGGTTCTCCTAATAAGCTGCTGGCAACGGAACCACCGATGAGGTAAGGGATACCAAGTTGGTCGAGAATTGCCGTCACCACAAGTACCTGAGAAATCGGGTCAGTAATCATAACGGGTTGATTTAGGTTTTGCCCAATAACTTTTAAAGCTGTTTCATCATCTAGGGTGCGAAGTGCGAATTGATGACGAATTTCTAATGGACTGGCTTGAGGATAGCGGTTTTGAATCGCCATGAGAGACATTTCCCAAACCCCTTTTGTCCAACCGCTGACTATGGCAGCTTTTTTCCATAAAGGCAGCGATCGCCACAATTTAAACTGATGGAGTTCGGCATTGATATCAGTATCCCTAGACTGGGTTTTATAGTTGGGCTGAATCTCGCCGATTTGTGTCAGGTGTCCCGAAAGTTCATCCGGGACATCAATAATAATTCTATGCATAGGATAATTTCAAATAAAAAAGTTAATCGATTATAGCATAATTCAATCAATAGAGAGTCCTAACTAGGCCATCGGGGGTCAATTCAAACGAGCCTAGTTTAGATGCTATTTCCCGGTTCTGATGCCCGAGTAATTCTAATCAATTGACCTTTGAGATTTTCTTCCCTGGCAATAGCATCAGCAATCCGCTGTGCCTGTCTTTCTGTATTCAAATCTTCTTTGCAGATGATAATGCCGTAATGATTGGGGTGAAAGCGGTGCAGTCGTCTAAAATCATCCCAATTCCGCGTTAAAATAGACCGTTCCTCATGAACGGCAAATGCCAATACCTCTTCGTCAGGAATTCCCAATCCTGCCTTGCCAGCTTCGGCAATGGTGAGGATATCGTGACCCACTAAACGCAGGAATTCGACAATGGGAAGAGGAAAATTTTCATCGGCATAAAGACGAGCCCTATTTCAATCTTCCTCATTTCTGTGAATTGCCGCTTCCATTTCATCTGGGTGTGCCTGGGAATAGTTCCAAGCATTGACTAAATCTTCGGCGCTGAGTTGAGGAAAATCCTGTAAAATACGACCATCAGATGCCCCTAATCGACGAGAGTTGACGAGAGACCAAATGGGGATGCGCGTATTAGCGACTCTAGCATCGCCGCCACAGACTCCGGGGGTTTTTTCAATCCCTTTCCAAGCGTTACTTAAACTTTGGGCGAGAATTTGAATCGCTTGGGCTTTTTCTTCTGGCGTTAAGGCTAGGAGTTGGGGTTCTAGTTCTTTTAGGGTCATATTTTAAGAGGTGGGACTATTTTATCTGTAAAATCGGAAATCTGCGATCGCCACTTCAGAAATCTACAACTCCAGCTTATCAAATTCCTCTGGTTCTCCATCGGGCAGTTTCATCAATACTAATCATCCCCTCATTTTTTTGGTCATGAACATTATTGGGTTTCGGCATCCCTATTGATATGAAACCAGTTCTGAGAGTGAAGGCGTTCCCAAGCTTTTCGCAGATGGTTGGGTTTAAATAGAGTGCGTTTGCGATCGCTCCATTCCTGTACTCTTTCAATGGCGCGATCGCAATCCATTGCCGCTGGCGGATCTTCCGTCGCAATCCAGTGAAGGGTTGCCAACATTTCCATCCCGTAAGGCGTCTCAAATCCTTCAATTAAATCGCTGACTTGTTGCAGGCGATCGCCGGTATCGGGATGTTCTGATAAAAAGCGATCGGCAGCGTCACGACCCTTTTCTAATACATAAATTGCAGAGGTTTCAGTGCGATCGCCATATCCGCGAATGTAATGACCCTCAATGTTTGGCAAAACATGATTGAGATTCTCTGCATAAGGGCCAAATTGATGTTTGATATAGCGCAGTCTTAACGGTTCGCCTGCTACTTGCAAAAAATAGGCGAGTTTTTGAATTTCCAGCTTAGTTAAGCGATACCCGGGAATGCCGTACAATTCCAGCAAGCGAATCAATAAAGCCCGTCCCCGGGTCATTTTGGGGGTAGAGGTAGCCACTGGAATTTGAGGCGCAACAGGTGCACCAGTGGGTTCAAAAATAACCACCTCAATATCCGGAACTTCCGCAAAAGCTTGAACGATGAGAGGCTTGACTTCCGTCCAATCTAAGCCCCCATTTCCGCATCCCAGAGGAGGAATCGCGATAAGCGCGAATTTCTAACCGCTTGACTTCCTCAACCAGTGCAATTAATCCCGATTCAATATCTTCTATTTTAGATTTTCCCTTCCAGTGGCGCTTAGTGGGGAAATTAATGATGTATTTTGGAAATAGCTCATGGGTAGCAACTACGAACATCTGCCCGGGATGGATTTTCTTAGCATCACAAGCTGTTTTATAGGCTCGGAAATTTTCCGGAAATGCCTGCTTAAATTGCAAAGCAATCCCCTTACCCATGACACCGACACAGTTAACGGTGTTCACCAGGGCCTCAGTCGTTTCGGTCAATAGGTTGCCTTGCTTAAACTGAATCATTGCCGGATAAAAATTCCCGAGTTCTCGTTGTGATCAACCCATTCATTTTAACTGATTTTAAAGGAAGACCTGCCGCTGCGATATCCTCCGCTGTAGCCACTAAGTGAACCACCGGACTTTGCCCCTCTTCATATCCTTGAACATTGCCTCTGGAGATGGCATAAAGCATCGGAGAACGAGGCGCAAAATACCAGGGAACGTAATCGTGAAGCGTGCCGCCCCTTGAACAAGGGATATTAATTTGAGCGCGTTTATTCTGAATAGTTTCGTGAGCAATATCTACATAATTGATCCGCTGAAATTTTAAGCGCTTGTTAGCCAGGATGCCACCAGAACGCAAGATAGAGGGTAAATTTCTAATATGGGTAATAGGGTGGATAGTTGCGATCGCCAGATAGAGTGATACCCGTGAGGAAATCTAGGGGTGATACCGACATAGGGGTTGCTGTTGAAGTGTCCCTCTGAGAATCCTTTCATGCTACCTGAGTCGGTTTGGCTTTAGCCCGTTGCTTAAAACTCTCAAAATGGACTACAGTCGATTTTTCAGCCGCCAGCCATACCTCGTTCACAATTTGAGATAGAGGTGGAATAACCACCAAGAGATACTGACCCACATCTTTGTTTTTATGTCCTGCCACCTTCAGAACTGACGGGAGTTTGTCGGCAAAGTCTTTCCAATCCTGCTGAACCCAGATTACCTCTTCATCAATAACGACTAGCTGCTTGTCACGTAAGCTATCGTCAAATCCGCTCTCATCGAGGAATTTGATAATGCTTCTCACCGTCTGGAGCGAGATGACTTCTCGAAGATTTTTGATGGCCCGGATTTCTAAAACCTGCTCCCAGGTATAAATCACGGTGGGCCTTCGGGAGTTGCTGATTCGGTGCGGGACTACCAGTTGACACCGTTCTAGGTATTGCAGGCGATTGGAGGTGGTAGCCGTTAGGTCGAGGGTTTCTCGTCGAGTGAATCCTTCTATGATAGCCATTCTAGGAGTGTGGATCCCTTATTTATTATAATTTTACAAAAATAGAATAATTAGGGGTCGAGATAGACCTCACGGTCTACCCCTCCCATTCAAAACCGTACTTGAGACTTTCACCTCATACGGCTCCTAGTCTGACCGTCTCCTTGTTAAGAGTACAGCATCATCTCTTCATCAAGAGCTGTCTTATCATCGCGGGTGTGGCGATGTAATAGTTGAAGATTTTTGTATTCATCCTTTCCGCCATGGCTTCTAGGTACAATGTGGTCTACTTCAATTAAATCTGATGGGGTAAAGAATTGCCCGCACCAGGTACACTTGCCTTTTTGCTTTTTAAGTACTTTTGCTACCTTATTTGGCGTATCGATTGCTTGTCCTCTCCTGGTTGCCCAGTAAGTCCAATTTCCATCGTATGGTGTTGCGTCGGGGCGTATTAAGGTGTGTCTGACAATTGGGGTCCAGTTATGTTTCCATAATTGGAATCCTTCTTTGGTCTGGAATAACCAAGATTCCTGTCTTTCATTCCCATTGCTAAGTTTAACCGTTCCATGTCTGAAATAGTTCCTCAGCTTTTCGTAGTTCACCCCTTTGCATCTTGATGCTGTCCATGCCCGTAACATTAACCAGATTATGAGGTCTAGCTTATTGAAGGTCTCTGCTGAGACTACCGCTGAGTAGTAATTTGACCATCCCCGAATAATCGGGTTTAGATGTTTTATCAGGGCTGACTGAGGTGCTGTTCTATGTTGTTTGATTACACCTTTAATCACTTCTGTATGGGCTTTAACTGCTTTATGGCTGGGTTTTATGTGGGTTTTATGTCCGATTAATCGGCTTGCTGCCCCGCCTGTTTTCCCAGATTTGTATTTTCCTGCTGGATATTGCCTGATATTGAATCCTAGAAAGTCGAACCCTGGATTCTCTGTCTTACCGTCATACTCAATAGTTTTGAGTGTATGACAGATTCAAGTCTTTTCAGGTTTTATTTCTAGTCCTACAGGTTTTAGCCATTCAGAAATAGCAGTCTTGCACTGTTCAATGATTTCTAGTGATGGGGATATCACTACAAGGTCATCGGCGTATCTTATAACAGTAGCCTGCGCTCTGTCTGCTTTCTTTGGATACATTGTCTCTATGAACCTAATCATGCCATCCAATGCGATGTTAGCGAGTATTGGACTTATTACCCCTCCTTGAGGTGTCCCTGTTTCTGTATCCTCGAATACACCGTTATCTAGCACACCAGCTTTGAGCCATTGTTTCAGGTCTCTTTTTAGGCAGCTTGGACAATGAATTTTGGACAGTAGGTAATCATGGTTTATTCGGTCAAAACATTTCGCTATATCAGCATCTAGCACGTAATATTCACCTTTATTAATACTCTGGTAAATCCTACTTATTGCATCTTGTGCTGACCGTCCGGGTCGGAACCCGTAACTAGTGCCTTCAAATCTCGATTCCCATTCAGGTTCGAAAGCCGACTTAACCAAGGCTTGCCTTGCTCTGTCTTGGATTGTGGGAATTCCTATTCCAGCTTTTTTCATCCCTACCGGGTTTTGGAATCCACACCCGTCGCAGTGGTTTGGCTTTGAGATTTCCCTTAATGCTCTCCACAAATTCAAACCTTTGTCTTGGAGAGATTGCTCTTACTCCATCAACTCCGGCTGTTTTCTTGCCTTGACCCGCTTGGGGGGCGGGTTTATTAAGCTGACTGTTGGGAAGCATGGCTGACCGTGGAACCCGCCCCTACAGCCGTATTGCTAGGAGCCGGGCATAATATGACTTCACCAATAGACGTTGCCACCTTCTTACCTTTGCATCTTGTCCCGATTTAGCTGCTTGAAATATCCTCTTTTGGAGCTTAAAGACGTATCTCTGAACCTTGGCCCAGTTAATACTTCTCCATACAAACGCACGTCTTTGTAAGTTTTGGTTTCCCAAATCCCTTACTTTCTCTCGATTTCGTCATATTGACTCCTACTAGACTCTATTCTTACAATCAAACCGTGACCTGTTAGCATATCCCTACCATTACAGTTGGGCGTTGGCTTCTGGTCACATCTCACATCCTCTAGGACTTGCGGTTACACTTATCCCTACTGATATCTCGACCAGATAATCAGAGTCCAGGAGGACTTAAAACGTTCCGTTTATATGGGCATTCCATCTTTAGATTTGTCCTTTCCACCGGGGTACTTTTAAAGGTCTGTGTAGGTAGTAAATAGAAGCCCCTACTTTTCCCCTTACTCTTTTGAGCGCAGCGTATCAACCTATTTCGCTACTATATTATTACGATGGTTCAAGCCGGACATTCGGTTTCCCTAATCATGGATGGTTGGCAGTGGTCTCGATTCTGGTGTTGGGTTGCACCTCGGAGCCTTCCGTTCCCAGCTTCAATCCTGAGATTGTGATTCCCAAAACTGGGGGTGGCTATCGCCGTTACTCTCAACGCCCTGATTTCTCAGTTGGTTTATGACCTTGAGTCCCCTGCCTTGCTTAGATTTCTCCAAGCGTCGGGACATATAAACAGTTATGGGATGGTCAGGGGTGCGAATCCCTTATATTCCACCAAGGGGTGCAAGTCCCACTAGGAGGTTATTTCAGGCATTGCAGCCTTATTTGACTCCTAAACGTCTCGCACCAATTTATTTAATTTTAGCGCTACTGGAATATAATAACGGATGACAACACCGCAAGAAAAGGCCAAATCGTCTTCAATCAAGAAAACGATAGCCCTCTTGTCGCCTTCTGCTGTAATGGCAGCTTAAACCGTCCTATGTCTGTTTCTGGATTACTAGAACTAGCTCACCAAAAGCTCCACTGGCCTGAACTGGCTCAAGTCATGGAGCCAACAGGTGCTGGACCCAGCGTGTATGCACGCCTAGCTCGGGAAAAACTGGGAAGGAATATCAAAAATCTTTTAAATGGTTCTGGTGCTGACCTCCAAGTGGGAGTGCTGGCTCCAAATCCTCAAGGGGATGAAACTGAGGCCCCTATCGCCGTGGTCTGTCAGTTTCCTATTCCAGTATCAGAGGCCATTCTTAAAGAAACTTACAGACTTGCATGGAGTTTTGCTCGCTCTCCGTCGCTAATTACGGCGGAACCAGATCGGTTGCGAATTTGGAGCTGTTACGAAGGCCCACCAACCGAATTTGAGAATCTCAGACCAGTTGCTGAAGTTTCGCGTCAGCAACTTGAATTATTTGATCAGCCCTCTCTCTCGCAACAGGCGGCTGATACTTTCCGCATCCACTGGGCTGATTTGGTGTCAGGGCAATTTTTTCAAGCTAATAATAAGCGATTTCAGCGTAGCCAGTCTGCTGACCAAATGCTCCTGAGCAATCTCAAAAGTGTCCGCAAGCAACTTAATAAACTTAAACTCGATTACGACACCATCCACGATCTATTAGCCCGGATTATTTTCATTCAATTTCTATTTGACAGAAAAGATTCCCAGGGAAACGCCGCTTTCAATCCAGATTTACTAACTCATTTATATGAACAAGCATATTTATTAGAAAGCCATGCAAATTTAACTGAAATTTTGCGAAATAAAACAGATACTTATAATTTCTTTCGCTGGCTTAACAATAAATTTAATGGAGATTTATTTCCCGGAAAAGGAGCGACCGAAGGGGAACGCGAACACGAATGGCAAGTAGAGGAACATAAAGTCACTGAACAACATCTCAATCTGCTTGCAGAATTTGTCAGTGGCGATCTGGAAATGGAAACGGGACAGGGTTGCCTCTGGCCGCAGTATTCCTTTGATGCCATACCCCTTGAGTTCATTAGTAGTATTTATGAAGAATTTGTTGACAAGGGAAAAAAAAATGCGGACAAAGGAGTTCACTATACTCCAGGACATCTGGTTGACTTTATCTTGGATGGCGTCTTGCCGTGGGATAGTGACGAGTGGGATCTGAAAATCCTTGATCCGGCTTGTGGATCGGGCATTTTTCTAGTAAAAGCATTTCAGCGACTTATTTATAGATGGAAGAAAGCTTATCCAGTCGAAGAAATAACTGCACCCATATTGCAACAAATTCTTGCAGGTAATTTGTTTGGAGTAGATGTTAATCCGCAAGCAGTAAGGGTAGCTTCATTTAGCCTTTACTTGACTATGTGTGATGAAATCGATCCTCGATATTATTGGGAGCAAGTACGCTTTCCACGCTTGAGAGACAAGCGATTAATATCCGCAGACTTTTTCCAAGAAAATGTAGAAGGGTTTCGCACAGTGCATGATGCGGGGCAATACGATTTAGTGATAGGTAATGCTCCTTGGGGAAGAAATACCGTTACTCGATTTGCGAATTCTTGGGCAAGAGACAATGAGTGGCCGATTACTTACGGCAATATTGGCCCACTTTTCTTGCCCAAATCTGCGGCTTTAGCAAAGGCTGGTCAACCGATTGCAATGATGCAGCCTGCTGGGGGGCTAATTTTCAATCAAATTAGCACAGCTCAAGAATTCCGGCACAAACTTTTTTGTGAATATAAAGTAGATGAAATTGTGAATTTATCTGCTTTGCGATTTGGGTTATTCAAAGATGCTATTTCACCCACTTGCATTGTCACGATGTCTGCCGAATTGCCCAATGGTGAACCATTGTCTTATATCTGCCCAAAGCCTGTTGCCAGTAATGAAGATGATTACCGGATAGTTATAGAACCTTATGATATCAATTTAATTTATCCGCAAGAAGCAATCCAAGATTCTTTGGTGTGGACTGTATTAATGTGGGGCGGCAGACGGGATTTAGCTTTAGTGCGCCGGTTGAGCCAAGGACAAAACTTTGAGAAACTGGAGCGTGCTAAAATTGCCATTAAAAGACAAGGTATTATCCGGGGTGATAGAAAAAAGTATCAGGAAGATATACTGGGAAAACGCCTGTTACGGCAGTTCCCCAAGGGTCCATTTATTTTTATCAATCCAGAAGATTTGCCTATTAACGCGGATCCTGATACCCATTCACGAGATTCTAGCGATTTGTCGGCGTTTGAAATACCCCAACTAATTTTAAAGCAAGCTTGGACAATTGATTCCAAAAGATTTCAAGCAGCAATTATCCGATCAGATGAAGATAAGCAAGGAGTGCTTTGTTCTGAAAGTTACGTGACTATCCATGTTGCACCTCAATATACTTCAACTTTAGAAGCGGCTTGTCTAACTTATAACAGCAAGCTTGCTGTTTATTATCTTCTTTTGTCAAGTGGCCGCTTTGCTTCTTATAGACCTGAACCTAATATTAACGAATTGCTGCGGGTTCCAATTCCTGAAAGTCCAATGCGATTACATAATATTCAAAGATTGGATTTTGATGATGTAGACCATCGTGTGCGTGAAGCCTTTTCCTTAAAGGATAGTGAGTGGTTGCTAATTGAGGATATCTTTAATTACACTTTACCTGATTTTAAAGGTAATCGTTCATCTCCTGGACGGCAAAGCACTCGTTCCCAATCTAGCGATCTTAAAACAGGAGCTTCGGAAGATGTCTTAAATGAATATTGCAATTATTTTTTAAAGGTGATTAAAGCTGGGTTTGGAACAAATAAAAACATCTGTGTTAAAATTTTTCAAGAGCAAAACCACACCTCTATTCCGGTTCGTTTAATTGCTTTTTATCTCACCCCAAATGATGAGGGTGAAGAAATCGAGGTTGAACCCCTAGATTCTTTAGAGCTTATAGAACAGTTAGAGAGGTTAAATCAATCATTTTTAGAAAAGTCCAGTATAGAGGAGGGGGGAATATTTTATCAGCGTGTTGCTAAAATATATGATTCTATTCACTTGGATGGAAAAACCATTCCTACTGTGTATTTTGTAAAACCCGACAAAAGACGCTACTGGACACGCTCTATGGCTTTACGGGATGCTGACGAAGTGGCTGCTGCTCTTATGATGTGGCACAGCGGATTTGAATCTTACTCATAAATTAAATTAGGAGTCATAAGTGGCTAGGAGACGACCAACACCGTGGGAAACCAAAAAATTACCTGTTCCACCTGATTTTGTTCAACTAGCAAAAGAGTGGTGTGAAGACGAATCAATGTTGATCCTAACATTAGTCTGGGAGGGATATGACCGGCTCCGAGAGTGTGACTTATTAACAATTTGCTGGGAACAAGATTATGAGGAGCGAGAAAGGACGATTACCCAACGATTTGTACCAAGAATTCGACAATGTATGACGGGATGGGAGCCATTTGATGTAGAACATGGTCCCTATGAATTTGAAACAAGGAAGGCACCACCGGCCCAGTCACCACAATATGATATTGCTTTTGTTATGCATGGTGGTGACGGAAGAATGATGTGGCCGTTAGAAGCAAAGGTGCTTCCTTCCGAGGGGAAACTTTCTGAGTATATAAACGACATTAATAATGAATTTTTGACTTGTCGATACGCACCATTTTCTAGCCAAGGTGGTATGCTTGGGTATCTTTTTTCTACTCAAACCAGTAAAGTATGTAGTAATATTGAAGCCAAACTTTCCTGTAGTTTGTATCATCATCCACATTTTTTAAATAGAATTCATAAAATCTCAAAACACCGCCGTCCAGTTCCAACAGGAAAGCCTTATCCTGCTAACTTTCTTTGTCACCATTTAATTTTGCAGATTACTACTGAGAGTTTGTAGCATATCCTAAACTGGCAATGGATAATTTTTACATTCCAGCAAGTTTTTACCGCTAACTTAACCTGCTTTTATAAACCCTCTTAGACCTTCTAATTGATGCCCTGAGATTTTAAGGGATTGTTAGCGAGGATGCCACCAGAACGCAAGATAGAGGGTAAATTTCTAATATGGGTAATAGGGTAGATATAGGTGGTCATCTGACGAAAATAGGGGGAGGGGGCAGGGTAAGCACATCTCAATCAGGATTGACACTAGGATTTGAGAATAAGCATTCTGTAATCATCACTCATTGCCACCCGTTTGATTCCCACATACTGGATGCCAGCTTTTTTGTCAGTTAAATTTTATACCAAATTAGATGCGTTTACCCTGTCGAGTATAGCAATTTTGGAGTGGGGAAACCTGCGATCGCCTTTCTAGGAATGTGTTTTACACTCCCTAGAGTGGGCGATCGCAACTTCAGCAATCTACAACTCCAGCTTATCAAATTCCTCCGGTTCTCCATCGGGCAGTTTCATCAAAACCTGTTGAAATTGTTCCCAACTTCCTCGTTTTCCTCGCTCTATTAAATAATCTTGGGTCATCCAAGCGGCAACTTGAGCCGAAAGGGCGATCGCAACCAGTTGGTCAAGGGAGATATTTTCTCGGGCTGCCAATTCTGCTACTTGTTGGTACAAGGCATCGGGAATGGTTACATTTAACTCACGCATTTAAAGTTTTCACATCAAGCTAAACGTCAATTTTCAAAACTAACTTTAGCAGTGGAGTCTTTAGCCATAAATTCTTTGACATCTAAAACCTCGATTGTCACCACATCTCCACTGGGAGAATAGTGAATGATCAGGGAGCCTTCATCTTCAGCATAGGCAATGGGTTCGTCTGATAGTTCAATCAGCAAAGCATCCACATCTGGACTATATCGAATCCGTTTCATATCGCGACCTCCTTCGTGGGTAGTGGGTAATGACTAAAATGCGATCGGCATATTCTCTATAGACGCATCTGAGAACTAAAGTCTCATTTAATC
Organism: Arthrospira sp. PCC 9108; assembly: GCA_016745315.1. GTDB lineage: Bacteria > Cyanobacteriota > Cyanobacteriia > Cyanobacteriales > Microcoleaceae > Limnospira > Limnospira platensis. Next base: position 4,284,864 of record CP066886.1, on the reverse strand, counting down.
TTTTTTGAGCGATGTATTTTTCTCCTCCGCTAGACTCTACTTTGTCTGGCGAGCGGATTGTGTCTATAATTATCTCGGGAGAAATCGTGATTCCGTGAGTGGCTAAGACTTCAATTTTTAGGACGGCGTGTTGGCTTAGTTCTATACTTTTTTCCGCAGTCAAAGCGATCGCCTCCGGTTTAGATTGACAGAAATGAAAGGCGAGCCTCCATTTGTGTCAGTTTTCCCCAGAGTTCGTCTGGAACTTCAAGGGTAATGATAGACATTGGAGAACCTGTAAAAAATAGTTGCTGTATTATAGCAATTTGGGAGGGGGGAAAGCTGCGATCGCCCTAGGGTTCCATCACCTCACGGATAGTACCAATAGCACCCCCTAAAATCTCCGCAGCGCGATCAATTTCCGGCTCAGTGGTAAATTTGCCGATACCAATCCGCAAAGCACCTTCCATGGCATTTGGGGATAAAGCGATCGCCCGCAAAACATGGGACGGTGCTTCCACTCCAGAGGAACAAGCCGCCCCCGTAGAAATTGCCAGGCGATCGCGCACCCGTGCTATAATCGCACTATTAGGAACATCTGGAATCGAAATATGCAGATTTCCCGATAAGCGATAATTAATATCTCCATTAATCACCAAACCCGATATTTTGTCAAGTAGTAAATCCTGTAATTTATCGCGCCAATTGGCAATTTTTGCCTCATCTTCTGCCATTTCCAAACCTCGCAGGCGACAGGCTTCTCCCAACCCGACAATTCCCGGCACGTTGAGAGTACCAGACCTAATTCCTCCTTGATGTCCGCCGCCAAACAGATACATGATCTCGATAGTAACGGGTTCTGAATATCATGGGTTTAGTCAATCACTCCTGGACAGACTCAAGTTTGTAACCGTCGCCAAACCGCATCTTTCAACAATGTATTTTGCATCAAAATACTTCGGTCTTCGCCGGTGTATTCTCGAATGCGATCGCTACACTCTAAAATATGGTTCAGATAGATGTGATCGCTCTCTGTCGTCATAATAACTCATCCCTTCCTCAATACCTGCTGTGGAATCAAACGTCCCATTTTCTGCGGATATCCTCAAGATTTTTATTGACAGATCGCCTCCTTTTAGGATTAGTGACTATCACCTACGACAACTCAATAGGCGATCGCCTCAAATCGGGTCGGTGCTGCTGGCGTTTTAGCTATTCTAGTATTTATTCGCTATCTTGCATAGAAACATTCTCTAAAAGACGGCTGGAAATTTTATCATCTTTCGCCAGTTCTCCCAAACTCGCTTTGATATTCTGTTTGCACTTTTCTTGGACTTCTGCTTTTCTTTCAGCTTCTAGTTGTTCAATTAGTTGGGCGATTTCTTCTTCAGATTTTTTCTCACCAATTGATTTCGCCTTTACAAGCTGAATCTCTTGTTTAAACTCCGTGGAATTTAGGGATGTATCAACTGCTGCTTTAATGTATTGGTTACGAACCTCAACAATGCCGTAAGTTAAGTAGGGCAAATTTCTTCTATATGCTTCAGACAGGGAAACATCGGTAGCTGTGTTTAATCCCTGTAGCAGCGTCTCATAAGCGTGTTTGCAGTGAACCATCTCTAAAATGGCATAACGAAAGAAGAGCCATTGACTCTCATTAAGTTCTTTCACACTTTGAGATAAAAGACCGCGCAAACCTATTTCATTGGGTGCGAAGACTTTTGCTCTGGGTTCATTCACAAAACCTGTCAGAGTCCGATGCTCCACCTCTGTTCCAGATGAAAAGTAGGTGTTCAGTGCGTTGAGGTACAGATTGGAAACAAATTTAATGACCTGAAGACGCCGATCATAGGGTGTACCTGTATCTAGCATCAATTCGACCACTGAATGAACCGCCATCAAGTATCCGAGTTGGAAAGCTTGTGTGGAAACCGTATCAAAAATTGACTTGGCTCGATTGAGTAACTCTTTTCGCTCGGCTTCATTGCCGCCTTCAGCAGAGAAAAATCTCTCATAATCAATACTAAAGAACTTAGCGGCTGTTCGGTTTTTGATCTCATTTTCGTACCGATTGAGTGCTGAAGCAGTTGTTTTAGCATCTTGTAGCTGGTTCTTTACATAATCTCCAATTGATCGACCTTCTTCTTGGAGTTGGTCTTCCCGTTCGCGAAGCCGCTTAATATGTTCTTCAAAAACACTTCGGACTCCACTCCCTTCAAACAGCAGACTATAGCACTTGCGCTGAATCGGATCCGCTCTCAAATTTGGATCCAGTAACCGAGTGCGTAAGGCTCTCATTTCAGAGTTGTGTACGGCGAAAGGACGAAACCGATCAAAGAGTGGAAGCATCACAGCATCCGAAACATTCCCCAAGAGCTTGACCGCTTGTTCCACTTCATCCGGGGGATGAGATCTACCAGAACGACGGGAAAGTGTAGACCACTTCTGCAGTTCCGTTCCTATCAAAATTGTAGCTGGACGCTCTGAGTTTTGGATTCTTCTGCCATCGGTGATATCTTGTTTAGAGTCAAGCTGGAAAGCGGAGGGTACACCAAAGGCAACGGCTGCGTGCATTTTGTGCAAAGCTACTGCAGAGGTGTATTCAAGTTGACCCGCTACAACCTCAGTCTTGCGGTGTTGCGCTTCAGAAACTGAATCTCCAAATGCAAAGGAATAAATATGAGCAATTGAAGCCTCTGACTCACCACGACCTTTTAATTTGGAAAGGGTTTCACGCATCATCCTAGCTGCCAAGTCTTCATCGTCCAGTAAAAGTTCTCGGGATTGACTGACTGGCTTGGCGTTCTTATTGACGACTAAAAATATTTCCCGGCATACTGCTGGCAAGCTGATTCCCTTCTGCTTGAATTGTTCATTTTCTTCGTGGAGATCGGGAAAGAAAACAATGCAAATTGGTAATTCGATATTTTTGATTTGATTTTCCGTGAGGTGGAGGTGATTGTAAAATCCGGCAAAGTTATTACCAGACCAGCTATCGTTGATTTGTCTGTGTAACGCTAAAACAGCCATGGCTCGGTGTTGACCATCAACGATAATGAAGGCAGTTTTTTGTCGGTTATATTTGATGACTCCCAGCGGAGTAATAGACCCTTCAATTTGAGCTTTTTCAAAATCAAATAAGTCACCAAAGCTGATTGACACTTCAGTGACGTTGCGCGGTGCTGGGTAGTAAGACTGGATTCCCGTTCTTTCCGTTTTTTTAGGGACTAATACCGCCATAATTGGAGGAAAAAATCGGGCAAATGCCCCCGATTCTCCTAGTAGATAAGGTATCATATCATGAGCAACGCGAGAATCATCTAAATCCCGTTGGAGAAGTTCATCAAATGTTAATTCTTCTATATTAAAAACTTCCCGCCAAGGAACCATCTGAGAAGCGAGAGAGTTTTCCCAAATCCCTTCTGAGCCAGGTTTCATTTTGGTTAACAGAAACTGAGCGCGGACTCGGTTATCGTCTGAACCGATAGTAAACTCGCCGTAGGTTCCGTAAATCGGATCTTTTTGAACTCCAAAGCTAAATGACATATCAGGGTCTCCCACAAATTGGATTTGTCACAAGTTGAAGTACCTTCTCTAGATCGCGTCTAGAAGCAGAATCTGATTCGGTATCTTCAGTATCTAGACCAATATCAGCCGGAAGTGCATTAGTAGGATATATATGCACTACTAAATCTCTTAGCGGTATGTTTCTAATTCGGGCTTCAAGTGCAAATGAATGCGGCAAGCCTAGGTATTCCATTGTCGATTGAACTGTTGCATCAGGAAAAACGTCCAAATGTTTGCTTACAGCGGAATCCTGATCCCAGTATTCATTTAAACACAAGTAGTGCTGGCGATACACTCGTTGTTTAAGATTTTTTGCTATCCCTATATAAATGGGTCGTGTAAAAAAATATACTGAATTAGATTTTAGGAAATTTACCAATAAATTATCTGCACTATCAATGGCGTTTGCAATGACGGCAGAGGCTAATTGTCTTTTAAAACCATAAACAACATCTAAAGACGATTTCGCTACTAATCGAACTCCATAACGCATTTGAATTTCTGTCGATATTTCTCCGGGAAGGTCAAGGAAAGATGAAATTATTTGTTCAACTGATTTAGGCTCGATAACTAACGGCTTGTAGTACCAAGCATACAAACCTGAAGTTTCAGGAATTCTGGCAATCTCGATTCCCCCTTGAAACTCCAGCCGATCGCTTGGCATTCGTGTACCCCTCCTATACTATTTGCTTCTGTTTCACAAATGACACGCCAAACATGGTAAATCCTCATCTTCCTCATCTAAGACTGAAGAGAGGACATCAGCTAGAGGTCGATTTGGGACTGATTTGGTTATTTCCTTAGCCATTGCTTTCTCATGGTTGGCAATAATTTCCTCCTTGCGTTCGAGTAGTTCTAATAAGGTCTCCCCATCTGTCCAAGTGTAATGTCTGCCGTCACTATGATTTTGCTCGTAGTCAACCGCCTGGGCAAACAGATCGGGATGTTCCTCGGCGAGCTTCACCCATTCATATTTTCGCTGAAAAAAACAGAAAAAGCAACCAGAACGACTGCGCCACCGATAATAGTCGGGGAGCCCGATGCCGCTCTCTTCTAGCAAGCGGAGGATATCTGCTTTAACTAAACCCTTCTCCTTAAACGGATATACGGGGCGGATATTCGGCTTGGTGGAGATATAGCCATCCCGGTTTTCGTCGGCGCGGATGCCGATATAGCTTATGGTTTCGTCGTCCCCGACAAATTCCTCTAAGGGCTTAATTTTCATCATCACGGTACACCAGCGCTTTTGGGGAGAGGGAAGTAACCCGCCATGAATGTCGAGCCAATGGTCAAATCCTCGGTGAGCGCTGAGATAGTGAATTTTAATCCCTAAGCGGGCTTTGATGCGATCGAGATACTCGTAAGTTTCGGGCAACTCCTTATGGGTGTCGCAGAAGAAATACTCCATCTGCGGCACTTGTTTGTGCAGAAGGATAGCAAGGGCTGTGCTGTCCTTGCCGCCGGATAAACCGAGGATATGTCTAATTGGTTTGTTGCTCATGCTTCGTATTCTGACGGGTTTTCTGCATTTGAGCAAGATTCTCCTGGGATGTTGCTCCCAAAACTCTTTCGGTTAGTTTAGCAACAAAGGCTTGCTGAAGTTGAGGATTATCCCGCAAAAGGTGATTTTGTAAGGTGGCTTCAACCAATTTCTCTATTTGGTTCTCCGACTCATGTTCCACCCAGACCATGCGGTGAGTTTCTTCGCCGTCGGGACGGGTAACGGTAATCCGCCGCGCCTCGAATCCCTCCCCTTTGGCGGCGACTTCTTTTTGCAAGGCTTCCAGGTTCTTAAACCGCCGCGAGATGTCACTGAGTTTAATTTCAAATCTGGTCGCATCTTCATCAGTCCAGGATTCGGCGGGTTTGTCGGCGACTATCATCACCAGTGCTTCTAACCACTGGCGATCGCTTTTAGTTTCCTCCGCTGCCGCCCTTGCAAAACTCTTGAGGGTGCGCTCTAAACACTGACCGCTAATATAACTAGCGCGGACTCGCAAATCTTCCCGCAGGCGAGTTTCGGGACTTCTGATGCCAAAGGCTTCAAATAAGCGGGTTTGGCACTGGTCTAATAAGCAATCATAGGCCGTCTGAATCTCTCGCAAGGCTTCCACTAGCTTGGCGCGGAGAGTTTTGGCAATATTGGCATCAGAGTCTTCTCCGGTGGTAATTGCAGGCAACCCACAGGCTTGGGGTAAAGATGTAAAAACCAGTTCATCGGGTTCCTGGTCTCGCTGCAACGCCTGCAATACCCCCACTGCTTGGGCGCTGAGGCGCTGAGTTTGAGTGGTATAGGGGGGTAGCCTTAGCGAACTGAAACAACGGTTTAACGACCGTTAACAGGGTGGTATTACGAAGCCCTGGTTTATTGAGGGGTTTGCGTTTGCCCCAAATGTCCTCCAATTCTTTAAAGACTTGCGATCGCACTCCGAGGACTTCAAAGTATTTCACCGAAAAGCGATCGGGATACCTCACCAATATCTCGAAATGCTCCAATCCCAACACGGGGATAAAGGAGCCATCTTTATAAACCCCTACATCATCCACATGGTAAAACAACACCGCCGCCAACAACACCGGAATCGCTCCCTGTTTCATGCCGTAGGGAGGCGCTTGCAGGCGCTGATAAAGCAAATCTAAGGTTTGCTGTTGTTCTTTGGCTTCCAGACAAAAGGTTTCGATCGCCTCCCAAACCGTGAAAATTCCCGAATCTTCTGGCGGCGGGTAAAATCCCCACTGGTCATCCTCGCACCGATGAATTTTGGTTTCCGATAAAACCGAGTAATAGATACTCACTTCCGGGCCGTATCCTGTCAATTCTAGCTGTGAGCGCGGTCCGTATTCCAACATTGCCGAAATCAACTCCAGTCTCGCCTTAGCGCCTTGGGAGGTGAGGTCGCGCCGATTGATTAGTTCATTCCACAAAGTGGGCGTTTGAGAATAAACCTGATCGCACACCCGCGAGAGTTGTGCGTTTAAATCGGTAACGTGGTTGAGAGTTTCTGGTCGTCCCAAAATCCAGCAGCGGTTGCGATTTTCTGCCAGGTCAAAAGCCTGACTTAGGGCATCATCAAATAACTCCTCAGCTTGCACTAAGCGGTAACGTACTTCTCGGCGCGCCACCCCATCGCTTTGTAATTCCGGGGCATTATTTTCAATGTATCGCAATGCCGCCAATTCCCGCGCTTGTATCCGCAAGGTCTCCAATTTAGCGGCACAAACCACGATTAAAGGTTTGCCGTCGGTGGTCATTTCCGGCGGATTATTGGGCGATTCTTCCCCCACCCAATAAGCGATCGCACCGTCGGCATTTTCCAGGGTACAAGAAAGAGTCGAGAGATGTATAGGATTATCGAGATAGCGCCGTTCAAAATAGCGCAGCGTACCGGTAATATAACTGTGGCGTTGGGCAACTAGGGGTTCCAAAGGGCGAATTTCCGACAGAAGTTCGACTAGGGTAGTGCGATCGCTTGCCAAATAGTCAGCTACAGCGCTATCTACATTAAAATCAGACCCTTCCCAAATCCGCAATTCATCGACTTGTCGCCGATAGGTAACGATTCCTTTTTGCAGCAAATTATCAATTGTCTTTTCCCACTCTGGGGACTCGTCCACACGGTCACACATTGCCAAAGCTACAAGCGATCGCGTAGCTTTCAGTCCCCCCGTGGTGGTGACAATGTTTAAGATTCCGATGGTTTTAAGCACCCGTAAACTGTCAGCATCCAGGGTTTTGGAAACATCGTTAATTAATCCCTGTACTTCTATCCATCGTTGCAGTTTGGGGCGGGAGGTGATACCCATTCCCACAGCTTCGATAAAATAGTCGTAAACGCGATCGAGTTTCAATGTATGCAGTTTAGTATCATCCGCCGTCGTCTCTTCTAAATAGCGCCTGAAGGAATAGGGCTCGGCACTGGTGAGAAATGTAAATAAGGAGCGTTCATTTTGGGCGTATTGGGTGCATAATTCAGGTAATACTAACGCCGTCAATGGATGCAGGGGATAGGTTGCACCTACCACGTCCGTAGTGATGTCTGCCGTGAGTGTGTCAGGTAGTAAATCGAACCATTCTTTAGCCCAATTATTAACCCCCTCTAAATGGGTTCCGGCATTGGCAGAATCGATGGCTTTACCAATCAATCGCATCATTTGAGGGGCGGAATCTTTAAAGGGGATATCTTCAAATCTGCCTTGAATTTTTGCCCATTCGTTGCGCTGAACCGAACTTAATCTTTCCCCATAGTCAGCAAAGGCTTGGTGCAATAATCCAATTAGATAAATCTGAGAATCTGTCTCTCTAGGAAGTTCCGCTAATTGCTGCAACAAATATAAATCTTCGGCTCCCTGATTTTGGGCGACAAATTCTAGGTTTTTTCCCAATTCATCAATCAATATCAAGACAGGGGTTTGGGCAGCTTTGGCTACTTCGACAACCAACTTGATAATCTTTGATGTTTGGATAGATTTGCCGTTTTCAACATCAGTATATAAATCTACTATTTCCTTAGCTATTTGCGGTGTTTTAGCGGGTTTATTCTTCTGCCCAAAAAATTGGGAACCCTTATACATCGCCCTAACAATCGTATGGCTCAAAGGTTCCCGCTGGGCGGTTACAACAGCGCGAAAAAAACCTGCTTTGGGGATAGCCTTAGTTAATGATAAATACTCTGTACTTTCGCTGCCAAGGGTAGTTTCAATTAGTGCTAATGCTTCCTTGTGGGCGGTATTTTCGCGGTCAGCACAGGCGGAAATTAAGAATTGAGCAAAGGAAGATTTCCCGGTTCCATAGACTCCGGTTAAAGTCCAGGCGCGGTTAGCTTGGGGGTGGTAAATCCGGTTAAAATTCGCCCCAGAGCATCTAGCGATCGCTCTGTCAGAACATATCCAGCTAAGGCTTCTACTTGGTCGAAATCTCGCTCGATATTGATAGACCGAGAATAGCGACGATTGAGGCTAAAATAATCTGATAAAAATTTAGGCATTTGATTAGCCAACTCTCCTTTTATTGTAATACATCCCCAGCAGATGATCCGCTAATTTTTGGGGATTTTCGTTAAAGGAAAACTGAATTAATCCGGCGGCTTCTGATAAAGCGATCGCATTCCATCCCCGCGCCACCTTTTCAATGGCATCACAGACCGCAGTTTCTGGCAACTTAAAAACCATCCCCGGACTACCGATATCATACAGCAGTCGGGAGATGGCGAGCGTGCGTTGTTCACGCCCCACAAAGTCCGCATATTCTAAACAAGCAGCCACTACAATTTCCGGGGGTAAATTGCGCTTCTGGTTAACTCTAAAGGTGTAATATTTAGAGTCGCCAGCCCTATGAATTAACCCTAATTCGGCAAAAGGACAATCAATCGAATCCTCACTAACTTGGTGATTTCGGCTTTGTTTAACGTACATCCTTAGCAGACAGCTAACATCTTTATTAATTGAAGAATCAGCCAGGTTTTTTTTAAGAGTTTTCCCATAGTCGGAGATAGCCACAAACAAATCATGTTGGGAAAATTCCACCCGCCGAAACTGATTAAATGTATAATGCCAAGCAGCAGCATCGCAGGGTTGTTTAAGCAAATTCCAGTGTAGCAACCACAGAGAAGCCGGATCCTCCAAAAACGGGTCCCAGCCGTCATCTCTTAAAATATTTTCACCGAATACCGTGGGGCGATCGCCTCCTAAAATCTTAAACGCTTGACACCAATAACGAATCGATCGCACCATATTTTTACCAACTCCCAGGCGCACCGGAGCATCTTCCGCCAAAAAAATACGATCATCTTTTTCGGCTTGATCAAACCCCTTTTTTAGCCAGCCAAACCGAGGGTGAAAGGTCTCGTGACGGGCAAAAACCGGATTCACGCTTGGGGGTGGATCGATGATATGACGATTGAGGCTGGTTTGAATCACGATGGTTTCCGGTGATGTCTGGTAAGCAAAACCCTTATTGTTACCCAGTCTGTGCCTGGGCGATCGGCCTGAGCAATAAAATTTTACATTCTTAACTCAGGGACTGGATCAGCTTGTGATGTCCATCGTCCATAGTACCGCGCTGGAGTAAAAAGTCAACCTACCGGCTATAGAGACCCTGCCATGGCTTCTCATCCTGACGGATAGCGCCTCAGATTTAGGCTTCCCAGTCTTCTAGGCGTAATCCTTCTGCCCGTGCAAACTCCCGAACATTATGGGTTACTAAAATCAGATGATTCGCTAAAGCGATCGCTGCAATTTGGAGGTCATAGGGACCGATTGGCTTTCCTAAAGCGGCTAATTGAGCGCGAATCCTGCCATAAATACTCGCTGCTGCATCATCAAACGGTAAAGACACAAACTGACTTAAAAATACCTCCTGTAGCGCCAGTGTACGAGAGGGGTTTGAGCTTTTCATCGCTCCATAAAACAATTCTGCCTTGACCACCGAACAAACCGCCACATCCCTGGGAGATAACCGCTCTAAATGTTCCTGAATTCCAGAATTGCGACGATTTAGGTAGAGAATACAGACATTTGTATCCAGTAAATAAATCACTCGATTTCTTCCCTCACCTGATATTCCCCTGGGTCATATCTGACCAACGGTTCATCGGCTAAACAGCCTGCGGTTTGTTCAAAAAATCCCGGAGGCCAGCCTAATTCGTCTGGGGTTTGAGTGGCGGAAGGTGGAGAAGCGGATTGATAGATAACAGCTATCTCTAACTCTTGATTCGCTAAATCTTGAGGAACTTGTAAAATAACTTTTCCTTCCCCATCCGCCCGGATTTTGAGTTTGATAATTTCCATCGTATATTTTGCCTGTTCAATTGATAGATTTTGAACAAATTATAGCCAAGTTTTATGTGACATTTTGCACCAGGGGTACGCTGGAGGTTTGATCACCCGCCAGGTCTTCCCATTACTTAACCCTCAACGTGCGATCGCCTTCACGGAGGATTAAACGTCACTGAAGACAGTTTTTGCCATTGGTCAATCACAATCAACCGCATATCTCGGAGTCTTTCCCCACAGTGCATATCCCCGTGTTCACAGGTTAAAAAATCCAAGTTTTTTATCTGTCTTCGACTAAAAATTGAGGGATAACCACGGTGTAATTTTGATGGGGTGATAAGGGGCGATCGCCTCCTAAAATCTTAAACGCTTGACACCAATAACGAAGCGATCGCACCATATTTTTACCAACTCCCAGGCGCACCGGAGCATCTTCCGCCCAAAAAATACCAGCATCTTTATTAGCCAGATCAAAACCTTTTTTTAGCCAGCCAAACCGAGGATGAAACGTCTCGTGGCGGGCGAAAACCGGATTGGGGGAATAGCTATTTAAAAGACGACTTTGAATCATAATAGTTGTAGACACTGGTTGCTATTGTTATGATTAATGATAGCCTATAGATAAGCGCCAAATTGAGCAATGGTAATGAGAAGTGATGAAAACTCGTCGGACTCGTAGTCAAGAACGAATTTTGAGCAAACTTAAAGCCCTGAGACGATCGCTTTCGGCTCAGGATCTGTATATGGAAATGCGTAAAAATGACCAGGCTATGGGACTAGCCACAATTTACCGTTCCCTTGATGCACTCAAAAAGGAGGGTTTGGTTCATGTGCGGCTATTAGGGACCGGGGAATCTGTTTATAGTCTGGTACAGGAGGATGAACACTATCTCACCTGTGTTGAGTGTGGTTACTCAATTGTGATTGATGAGTGTCCAGTGCATCATTTAGAAGCCACCTTACAACAATCCCACAATTTTAAGATTTACTATCATACCCTGGAATTTTTTGGCTTATGCGATCGCTGTGCTAAGAACAGCGAATCGTGATTATCTCCACCACCAAAATCACTCAGATTTTTTAGGCTTATAGGTAGAAGCTACCTGTAACTCTTTTAACTGCTTTTGATCAACCCCAGAGGGTGCATTAGTAAGCAAACAACGGGCTTGTTGTGTCTTAGGAAATGCAATCACATCTCGGATCGAATCTTCCCCAGCTAATAGCATCACTAAGCGGTCTAAACCGTAAGCGATACCGCCGTGGGGGGGTGTTCCATATTCAAAGGCTTCTAATAAAAAGCCAAATTTGTTGTAGGCTTCCTCCGTAGATAAACCGATCGCATCAAAAACCTTCTCTTGAATTTCCCGCTGATAAATCCTCAGACTACCGCCGCCAATTTCCGTACCATTTAGCACCAAATCGTAAGCCTGAGCCCTAGCCGTTTTCAAATCATTAATATCATCAGGATGGGGAGAAGTAAAGGGGTGGTGAATAGCTTCGAGGCGTTTTTCATCCTGGTTCCACTCAAACATAGGAAAATCCGTCACCCAGAGCAGATTAATTTGTTCAGGGTCAATCAATCCCAACCTTTGACCAATCACCAATCGCAGTCTATCCAAGGTTTTATTAACCGTGGCTACATCCCCCGCACCAAACAGTAATAAATCCCCCGCTTTCGCATTCGTGCGCCGGAGAATTTCCGCTTTTTGTTCATCACTCAGGTTATCTTTAATAGCGCCGATAGTATCAATTTGTCCATCGGCTTTCACCCTAATATAAGCCAATCCTTTCGCCCCGGCTTCCGTGGCTTCTTTAAACAAATCCCCACCCGGTTTAATTTGCACATTAGAAATCAAATCATTTCCCCCAGGAATCGGCAGGATTTTCACAATTCCCCCCGATTTTATCGCCGCTGAAAACACTTTAAAACCGGAATCTTTCAGCAGGTCAGAAACATCAGCAAGTTCTAAGCCAAAGCGGGTATCGGGTTTATCACTCCCATAGCGTTCCATCGCGTCCTTATAGGTCATGCGCGGAAAGGGGCGGGGTAAATCAATACCTTTTACAGTTTTAAAAATATGACAAACCAGGTTCTCATTTAAGGTGAGAATTTCCTCCTGAGACATGAAACTCATCTCCATGTCTAACTGAGTAAATTCCGGTTGTCGGTCAGCCCGTAGATCTTCATCGCGGAAACAGCGGGCGATCTGATAATAGCGATCGAACCCGGAGACCATCAACATTTGTTTAAACAATTGGGGAGACTGAGGAAGGGCGAACCACTCTCCGGGGTTAACCCGACTGGGAACTAAATAATCCCGTGCGCCTTCGGGAGTCGATCGCGTCAAAATTGGGGTTTCCACCTCAATAAAATGTTCTTGATCTTCCAGGAAGCGCCGCATAGCCTTAATCACCTCATGGCGCAATTGTAGGTTACGGGTCATGCGTTCCCGTCGCAGGTCCAAATATCTATATTTGAGGCGTAATTCTTCGCGGACTGATTCATTATCATTACTCCCGACCTGGAATGGTAGAGGCTTTCCTAGTCCGTTGAGGACTTCGATTTCATCAGCATATACTTCTATATCGCCCCCTGGTATTTTGGGGTTGATGGACTCATCAGGACGGTGTGAAACTCGACCAGTAATCCGTAAAACATATTCATTACGGACAGAAGTAGAAAGCCCGTAGGAATTAGGGGTGCGTTCAGGATCGCTGATAATTTGTACCAGACCACTGCGATCGCGCAGATCCAGAAATACCACCCCCCCATGATCGCGATAGCGATCGACCCAGCCGCAGAGGGTGACTGTTTCTCCAATATTAACACTTCTTAGGTGTCCGCAGTAGTAGGTTCTCATGGTTATCGCGGGTAGGTTCTCAATTGAAAATTTTAGTCTCGCAGTGTACCAGTATACGAGATTATGTTGAAAACTCGCACTAATTTTTTAGGCCAACTTTTGGGGTAATTTCACCGTAAAACAGCTACCCTGACCCTTTTGGGATGTGACATCAATAATACCATGATGGGCGGCGACAATTCGGGAGACCAAATGCAGTCCTAAGCCACTTCCCGATCGCTTATGGTTTCCTTGACGAAAGCGATCGAAAATAATGGCGCGATCGGGGTCCGACATTCCCTCTCCGGTATCCTCAACTTGTAGAATTATCTCAGGTGTGCCATTAGTGGGGTTGGCTGCTACCTGTAGCCGGACGGTAATTTTCCCCAGGTCAGTGAATTTAATGGCATTTCCCAGCAAATTCATCACCACCCGGCGCAATTCTAAGGGGTCGCCAACCATTGATAGATCCGGTTGGATCTCGTCTATATCGATAATTAAGCCTTTTTCCATAGCTAGGGGGGTCAATTCTTCGACTACCTCTTTGACTAATGCACTCAAGTCTAGGCTGGAGAAGGCAATAGTTTTGCGATCGGCTTCATAGCGATATACTTCTAATAGGGTATTGACCATCTGTAGGAGGTTTTGGTTACTGCTAATCATGGTAGCGATCGCCTCCGACATAGTTGGGGTCACTTGTCCCAATGCGCCCTGCTGGAATAGTTTTAACATCCGATCTGCCGCCACCAGGGGAGTCCGTAGGTCGTGGGTGAGGCGAGAGACAAAATCTTCTCGTTGGCGTGCCATTTGCACCTGTTCATCTATACTCTCTTTAAGTCGGAGTAGCGATCGCACCCTAGCTAGGAGTTCGTCAATTTCTACCGGTTTACGGATAAAATCATCAGCCCCCGCGTCCAGTCCTTCCACTACACTAGATTGATCATGGGCTGTAATCAATAAAATCGGGATAAATGGGAGGTTAGGGTTATTGCGGATACGCCGAGTTACTTCGTAGCCATCAATTCCCGGCATCATCACATCCAATAATACCAGTTGGGGCGGCTTCTCTAATATCGTTTTTAGGGCTGACTCTCCGTCCGGTTGACAATAGACCGTGTATCCCTCGTCGGCTAACATGGCTTCAATCAGAAATAGATTCTCTGGGGAGTCATCAACCGCTAAAATATGTGGGCGGGAGTATGTTGAGGGGACAGCAGAAGAATACATAGTTATTGTATTTGGTCAGAAATTATCCAAAAAGCTAAAGTTGGGCACACTATAGAGCGCATTTAGACCACTTTACCAGTTAATGGCTCCGGTCTGATTCAGATACTCTTGCCTGGAATCGGAGATTATCTCTATGTCCGATTAAAGGTGGTACAATCATTGTTTCTGGGCTGACAATAACTCAGGGTCAGCGTCGCACCAGTCACAGGATGGCAGATTTTAAGTTGTCTAGGATTGAACTACTGGTATTTGAGAATTTTCTGGAGGGTAAATGATGAAAACTATTCGGGTGGTTTTAATTGAAGATCATGATTTAACTCGTGTGGGTTTAAAAACCGCCCTACAACAGAGTGAACAGGTGGAGGTGGTCGGGGAAGCCGCCACCGGTCGCCAGGGTTTGGAAGTGTTGAAATTGACTCGACCTGATGTGGCAATTATTGATATTGGTTTACCTGATATTGATGGGATTGAATTAACTCAAACTTTTAAGGAATATCTCCGTAGCCAAAAGGGACCCAATACTAAGGTTTTGATTTTGACTATGCACGATAATAAAGATGCTGTGATGGGCGCTTTTTCGGCGGGGGCAGATTCTTATAGTGTTAAAGATGTGAGCATCGATCGCTTAATGGAAGCCATCCAAGTCACCAGTGAAGGTAATTCCTGGATTGACCCGGTTATTGCTCGCACGGTTTTACAACAGGCTCAAAATCTACCCGGGGAAAATACCAACGCGGCTACTGTTACTATAAATGCTGTTGAACCAGAATATAAAGAATTTTTATCTACTTGTCCCTTAACTGAGCGGGAATTGGAGGTTTTAGAATTGATTGTCGGCGGACGCAGTAACGCCGAAATTGCCGAAAAGTTATATATTACTGTGGGTACAGTTAAGACTCATGTTCGCAGTATTTTAAATAAGTTATGTGCTGACGATCGCACTCAGGCTGCGGTGAGAGCTTTACGCTCCGGGTGGATTGAATAATTGCATTAATTACTATTCCCCCAGACTGATTTTCTGTGATGGTCTCTTCCCTGAGAACATGGGTTTTAGCCTGTTGACAATATCGGTAGATTTATGTTAATCAGCCGATTCGCCGATAAGTTAACATCAAATCTTGACATAGGTATTTTATACTTCCCTAGATAGAGGTTAGACAGATTATAAGTTCTTAGTATAGGATGGGTAACTGAGAAAGCTACCCTCAAAATCATTGCCATCTCTATGATACTACTGACCCAGATATCAGGATTAACTCTGTTATCAAAGTTGAGAGTTTTCGCCCTAGCCTCCTAGGGGGTATAGTTGGGAAAATCAGGCTTGATATTGTCAACAGTAAGTTATTATGATTCACATGAACAGTTGCGAGAGTGTAATTCCACCCAATTCGGCTAATATTCTGATAGTAGATGACTCTATGGATGGCAGATTATTAGTAGAAATTCTGCTGCAAGATGCCGGATATAACGTGCAAACAGCCGAAAGTGGTCAGGTGGCATTGCAGATGGTTGAGTCATCAACACCCGACTTAATTATTTTGGATTTAATGATGCCAAAAATGAGCGGTTATGATGTGATCAAAATTTTGAGGTGTCAACAAGGCCTCCCATTTATCCCCGTCTTAATTATGACGGCTTGTGGCTATTTAGAAGACCGGGAAGAGGCTCATATCGATGTGGATGGCATCATTTATAAACCGATTGATTTGGAGGTATTATTGTCTCAAGTGGAGGGTTTGCTAAAGAAGACAAAAAAGCCTAGACTGAATCAATACTATTTTGGGTGTTCTGCTTGAGGTGGAGATTGCCAGCCGACAATCCGATAAACATCAATAAGTTGCTGTTTTCCCTTGAGAGGAATAAACCCCCAAGATTCCAGATCAAAAACATCGGGAAGATAGACTAAGGTTTGATAAGCAGTGAGGATGCGACATGGTTCAGACTGTCTATCTTTCTCGCAACTTTCGAGGCGAGAAGCAATATTAACAGAATCTCCCAATAAACCATATTCTAGTCGATCGCGACTGCCTAAACTGCCAGCAACTAAGGGTCCGGTAAAAATCCCAACTCTCATTTCAATAAGGGGTAGATTTTGGGATTGCCAAAGTTGATTTAACTCGATGAGGCGATCGCGCATTTCCAAAGCACAAGCCACGGCTGCATAGGCATCTTGAGCGATTTCTGCGTCGGTAGTGCGGGCGATAGGAACACCAAAGGCAGCCATAATCCCATCCCCCATAAACTTGTTAATAATGCCTCGATGACTATGAACACATTGGGTTAAGGTAGCCAGATACTGATTGAGCCATTCGATTAGCTGTTCTGGGGGTATTTGCTCGGAAATAGTGCTGAAATTGCGGATATCAGTAAATAGCATAGTAGCCACGAGTTTTTCTCCGGGTAACTTCCCGTTAGTCATCAGGCGATCGCGACTATTCCATAAAGCCTTGGCGATTTCTGGGGAGGCATTTTGTCCGAGTAATCCCATCACCACCTGTTGCTGTCGCTGGGCACGAAATCCCAGATAAATAATCACAATCACAGAGGTAAATAGGAGAGTCAGGCTAGGCGCAATCATGGGAACCCAGACACTGTTTAAAAATAGGTAAAATCCCCCCACCCACAAAATTCCTAACATGAGTGGGGGGCAAAATATCCACACCAGGGGATGACGCACCACGACCACCACCATGACACCTGCTACCCCCCAAACTATAGCCCAGATAAACTCTGTCCACTGTGGCCAAAACACAAATAAAGAACGTTCCCCCGCCACTGCATCCAAAAGTTGGCTAACCATTTGGGCGTGAATTAACACTCCTGGCATTTTGGGGGAAATTCGGCGGCTGGGACTATAGGGAGTTAGAAATAGATCTTTTCCACTGGGGGCGATCGTTCCGATTAAGACGATTTTATCCTCTACCCAAGAGGGGGGGATGTTACCATAGATAACTTCGCTAACACTGACAACCCTGGCGACGGCTTTACGGGAGCGGTAATCGAGGAGAATTTGATATCCTTGGTCATCAATGGTCTGATATCCGCCGCTGGTGTGATGAAGGGGTAAAAATTCCGCGCGACCCCAACGAATACCATCAGGGTGAAGGGGGCTATTGGTGGGGTTAATGCCCTGTTTTTGCCAATATCTGAGGGCGAGTTGCATGGAAAATGAGTAGAAGGTTTCGTCTTCAATGGTGGCTAACATTAAATTGCGGCGCACAACTCCATCAGGGTCTAGTAACAAATCATTGAATCCGACGCGATTGGGGGGGACTGTGGGAGGGGCGGGGGTTCCCTGAATGTCTGAGTCTCCCAGGGCTTTGATGGTGATAATTTTGGGGTTGTCAAGCTGTTGGACTAATGATTGATGTCCGGGTTCATAGGGAATGTCGCGATAGATATCTAAACCGATCGCTTGAGGTTGTAGCTGGGAGAGGCGATCTAAAAGTTGGGCGATAACTTCATCAGATAAGGGCCAGCGATTAAAGGCGAGTATATCTTCCTCGGTGATACCCACTATCAATAATCGCGGATCTGGTTCTAAATCGTCGCGTAGTCGCACCATCACATCAAAGGCTATCAATTCCAGGGTCTGGAGTCCTCCTAGCTGTTTCAGCAACAAAATTCCCAGGATGATGCTTGCATTGGCGATCGCACAGGCGATAATTTCTTTGAGATCAGCCCCTTTGTTTTTGAAAACTTCCAACCACTTCCGACTCACAGTTAATCCCCATTTTGTCCAGCCATTCCCATTATTATTCTTACCGATCAGCTAAAGACTGGGGGAAATTGAGGCGGGGCGTGCGGATATTTGTTATAATTTGGTGTGGGTAAGAGTCAGCGATGGCGGTTGCGGATTCATTGGTTTGAATCTGAGGAAAGTCCGGGCTCCCGAAAGACTAGACTTGCTGGGTAACTCCCAGTGCGAGCGATCGTGAGGATAGTGCCACAGAAACATACCGCCAAAGGGGCTATTTAGCTCACTGGTAAGGGTGCAAAGGTGCGGTAAGAGCGCACCAGCGATATCGTGAGGTATCGGCTCGGTAAACCCCGGTTGGGAGCAAGGTCGCAGGGATGACGGTTGGTCTTTTACCGATCCCGTTTATGGTGTACCGCTAGAGGTATCTGGTAACAGATATCCCAGATAGATAACTGCTATCTTGATTGCTATTTGCAGTTGAGACAACAGAACCCGGCTTATGTCTGGCTCTTGCCTTTTTCTTAACCCTACAAAAAAAGGGGTTTCTGGGCGGTGGGGAAGTGTTAATCATCGGGAAATTGCCAACAGGATATCCTTTCGATTTTTGTGCTTCCACAACTAGGGCAGTTTTCATCCCAGGCTGAACCTACCCACTCGGCTTCACAGTCTCGACAATGACAGAAAACGTTATTTATATCAGCCTGGCGAATTTGCGATCGCCAAGTTTCTAACAGGTCCTGATGGTTGGTTGATGTATCTTCAGACATAAGTGATGATTTCTGGGTTGGGCTATGTGAATATGGTATAATAAGAGGCGCTGATTATCAATAGTAACTATGGCAATCTTACATCTGGAAAATGGCACGAGTTATTCTAACCTAGAAGATATTAGCCGAGAACTTTCTGCTTTGAATGTTAACTTAAATAAATGGCCGGTGGGAGATAACCCAGAAATTCGCGGCTTGTTAAGTGAGGCGGCTTTGGATGATCACCAAAAAGAACAGGTGTTAGAATCTCTGGATGGGTATTTTCAACAACTCCAGGAAACGGCTGGTTATCAGTCGAGGGATTTAATCGTTTTACATCCCGATATCCCTAACTTAGACAGCCTACTGGCTAAGTTTGAGCAGTGCCACACCCATGCTGATGATGAGGTGCGCTATATTATTGATGGGGAGGGTGTGTTTGGTTTTGTGGGTGTTGATGGTGGTCAAATGGAGTTGGTGATTGAAGCTGAAGAATATATTAATGTTCCAGCGGGGACAGAACACTGGTTTCACCTAACGGATACTAAGAGAATTAAAGCGGTGCGCTATTTTAGCAATATGTCGGGATGGACTCCAGAATATACTAACACGAAAATTCGGATTTCCCCGGCTAATTCGGCGGTGGTTTTTGGTTGATGGCGCGATCGCACTGGGTCAGGTAAAATAAGGCTAGGGGGTTGTCGATGAGGGAGGGTCAATGAGTCAATGTCTAAATCCTGACTGTCTGGCTAATAACCCACCTGATAGCAAGTTTTGTCAGCGATGTGGTGCTAAACTGTTATTAAAAGAACGCTATAGGGCGATCGCTATTATCGGTCAGGGAGGGTTTGGTCGCACTTTTAAAGCGGTTGATGAGGACAAACCCTCGAAGCCTATTTGTGTGATTAAACAGTTTTTTCCCCAAGGTGTGGGGACTCAGGGAGTTGCGAAAGCTAAACAACTGTTTGAACTGGAAGCGGTGCGTTTAGATGACTTGGGACATCATCCCCAAATCCCGGAACTTTATGCTTATTTTACCCAGGATAATCGCCAATATTTAGTGCAGGAATATATCCCCGGTAAAACCCTGCTAAATGAGTTAACAACCCAGGGAAAATTTAGCCAGCAACAGGTGATTAATCTCCTGGGTAGTTTGTTACCTCTGTTGGATTTTATCCATGGAAAGCAGGTAATTCACCGGGATATTAAACCGGATAATATCATCAGAAGACATCCCGATCATCAACTGATTTTAGTGGATTTTGGGGCGGCAAAATTTGCCACAGCGAAGGCTTTAACCAGTCCGGGGACTAGCATAGGTTCATCGGGATATGCGGCACCGGAACAAACCTTGGGACAGGCTAACTTTAGCAGTGATATTTATAGCTTGGGTGTGACCTGTCTTTATTTGTTAACGCAGGTGCAACCTTGGCAATTATATAATGTTCATGATGGGGAATGGAATTGGCGCAAATATTTAGGCGATCGCCTAAATTCTCGGTTAGCGGATCTGCTAGATAAAATGGTGATGACCAGCAGCAATAAACGCTACCAATGCGCCCAAGAAGTGCGGGAAGATATGAAGTCATGGCTATCACCATCTACGGACTATAGCTTCCTGGAAAAGCTGCTCAAAAGTGGCAGATGGAGGGATGCCGACCGGGAAACCACCACCTTAATTTTAGCAGTAGCAAATCGGGAAAGTCAAGGTTCTTTGGATATGGAGAGTTTGGGAAAGTTACCCTGTGATATATTCCGCACCATTGATCAGCTTTGGTGTCAATATAGTAATGGTCGGTTTGGGTTTAGTGTCCAGTATCGAATTTGGAAGGAAATCGGGGGTTCTACCAATGCGGATATAGAGACTTATAACCTGTTTGGGGAAAGGGTGGGATGGCGGCGACCGAATGACTGGTTATGGTACAATAACCTAGTGTTTGAAATAGACAAAGCCCCCCCGGTCATCTCCCGTCGGGGAGGGTGGGGGATATTGCGATCGCCAGTAGATTAATGGGGAAATTGGGAGGGTTTGGATTAGCGAGAATTTTGGCAATTATGGCTAAATTAGAGGAGTGTGGAATCGGCTAATTAAGACTTGATTAAAGCCTTCCAAGCAAAATGGGGTAAAGCCAACATCCGCCGCCAGCGCCAAGGTTCCTGATACAAACGATAAAGCCATTCTAAATGATGTTCACAAAACCAAGCGGGGGCTCGTTGTTTTTCTCCGGCCCAAATATCAAAACTGCCACCGACTCCAATCCACACGGCATCAGGACATAAATGGCGATGTTTAGCAATCCAAAACTCTTGACGGGGAACGCCTAAACCGACTAGAATTAATTGAGGTTGTAGTTCCTGGAGACTGGCAAGCATTTCCTGTTCTTCGGAGTCGGACAGGTAGCCGTGATAGGAGGCGATCGCCAAGCCTTTAATGTGGCGCTGAAAATTGTCTGCTGCTTTTTGAGCAATACCAGGTTTTCCACCATAGAAAAACACTAATTCAGAGGGTCTTAGCTGGTTGACCTGATTAAGGAGGGTTTCGGCTAATTCAATTCCCGGACAACGGCGGATAGGGTGTCCTTTGAATTTCAAATAAAGCACGACACCCGCGCCGTCAGGAATCACTAGGTCGGCGCTTCGGATTAACTGGGCTAGGGGTTGATTAGATTCGGCGGCGATCGCCATTTCAGCATTGAGGGTAATGACATTAGTTCCCAAACCCTGACTCAGCCGCCATGACAGCCACTGGCTATAATTATCAGCCAAATGGACTGGTAATCCTAAAACGGGAAAGGTTGGCAAATGTGTTTCTGGTGTCGATGGACCTGGTTTCATTGAGTCAATTAGCAAAAATCCCTTGCAGGTGATTATACCCTGGCGATCGCTCTCAAAATTAACTAATTTCTGGGGTTTCGCTCTGGTTGGGGGAGTTGCTGGCTGTGAAAATGCGATCGCTCTGGTTGGGGGAATTGCTGGCTGTGAAAATGCGATCGCTCTGCTGGGGGGAGTTGCTGGCTGTGAAAATGCGATCGCTCTGCTGGGGGAGTTGCTGGCTGTGAAAATGCGATCGCTCCTAGAGGAGTTGCTGGCTGTGAAAATGCGATCGCTCCTAGAGGAGTTGCTGGCTGTGAAAATGCGATCGCTCCTAGAGGAGTTGCTGGCTGTGAAAATGCGATCGCTCCTAGAGGAGTTGCTGGGCTGTGAAAATGCGATCGCTCCTAGAGGAGTTGCTGGCTGTGAAAATGCGATCGCTCTGGTGGGGGGAGTTGCTGGCTGTGAAAATGCGATCGCTCTGGTGGGGGGAGTTGCTGGCTGTGAAAATGCGATCGCTCTGGTGGGGGGAGTTGCTGGCTGTGAAAATGCGATCGCTCCTAGAGGAGTTGCTGGGCTGTGAAAATGCGATCGCTCTGCTGGGGGGAGTTGCTGGGGTCTGACGGTCGCTTTCACCACAAGCGACGAGGTGTCCTTGTGGAGTTAAGTTTCCATCCCCTTGCGCTTAATTGGTAGGGTCTGACTATCTGATTCTCTTTTTATTAAGGCTAAGTTTCAAAAGCTGTTTCCGTCCCCTTGCGCTTAATTGGTAGGGTTAGACCTCATTCTTGAAATTGAGAAAGAAGAGATGGCTCCCTGGTTTCCGTCCCCTTGCGCTTAATTGGTAGGGTTAGAAGGTAGGAGAACCCGGAACAGATATTATTTGTGGTTCCGGGTTGTTTCCGTCCCCTGACAGGAAACTGGTAGGGTTAGACCTCATTCTTGAAATTGAGAAAGAAGAGATAGCTCCCTGGTTTCCGTCCCCTTGCGGGGAATTGGTAGGGTCTGACTATTTATGCTATCGATAGGCCCGCCCTCCACTGGAGCATTGTGACAGGTTTCCGTCCCCTTGCGGGGAATTGGTAGGGTCTGACATCGTATCACCCTGACAACCCTAAGAGTATCGACACGCGCGTGTTTCCGTCCCCTTGCGGGGAATTGGTAGGGTCTGACCCCCTAAATTTAGGGGGTTTATTTATGGCTACATCAACCTAAGTGTTTCCGTCCCCTTGCGGGGAATTGGTAGGGTCTGACGAGCGATAAATGCTCCTTGGCTGGCTATGCCGGTGGCTTGCCAGTGTTTCCGTCCCCTTGCGGGGAATTGGTAGGGTCTGACATCGTTATTAAGGGGGCACAGGTCTCGAGGACCTCGGTCGTTTCCGTCCCCTTGCGGGGAATTGGTAGGGTCTGACACTTCACCAAAAGAAGTGACAGAGACGAGTTAACTCCACGTTTCCGTCCCCTTGCGGGGAATTGGTAGGGTCTGACAGCGATGCGGTAGCAAAGATTATCACAACAATGACTACAGCTACGTTTCCGTCCCCTTGCGGGGAATTGGTAGGGTCTGACAGGGGATTCCAGGGTCCGACGGGTATCGCCCTTACAAGGGTAGCGTTTCCGTCCCCTTGCGGGGAATTGGTAGGGTCTGACTTAGAAGCGTGTATTGATATCGTCGAGGAAGACTTCATCCCTGTTTCCGTCCCCTTGCGGGGAATTGGTAGGGTCTGACGGTGGAGGATACATCAACTCCCCCTGCAATAGTAAAAAGTTTCCGTCCCCTTGCGGGGAATTGGTAGGGTCTGACGAGGGGGAGAGGAGTTAGATCTCCTTGAGATAATCACCGACAGGTTTCCGTCCCCTTGCGGGGAATTGGTAGGGTCTGACCCAATCCCAAGGTGGGAAACGCGTTGCTCGAGCTCGCGGATTCGTTTCCGTCCCCTTGCGGGGAATTGGTAGGGTCTGACTAGAGAAGTGAATTCCAAGTGAGTGAAGATCCATGTCTATAGAAGGTTTCCGTCCCCTTGCGGGGAATTGGTAGGGTCTGACAAGTATTCTAAGGTCGAAGAAAACATTAGCCTTCAGTTTGTTTCCGTCCCCTTGCGGGGAATTGGTAGGGTCTGACTGGGTGGCAGTTCCCCACCTCTCACCGTCGCGGAGAAGAGTTTCCGTCCCCTTGCGGGGAATTGGTAGGGTCTGACTCTGCAATCGAGAGCGGGGTGAGCATAGACATAACGGGCTATTTTGACGGGTTTCCGTCCCCTTGCGGGGAATTGGTAGGGTCTGACAAGGAGCAACACATGATGTTATACGCATTTCAAATTAAAGGTGGTTTCCGTCCCCTTGCGGGGAATTGGTAGGGTCTGACAAGCTGTGGCTATCAGCCATAGTAACAAAGCGCAAGAAACAGTTTCCGTCCCCTTGCGGGGAATTGGTAGGGTCTGACCAAAAGTCAAGTCTCAAAAAGTTGGGACAAGGGCCTAAAGTCCAAGTTTCCGTCCCCTTGCGGGGAATTGGTAGGGTCTGACGTGGCTCCCGAGAAAGCTGCAGCACTCCAGGCGCTCATTACCGTGTTTCCGTCCCCTTGCGGGGAATTGGTAGGGTCTGACGAAGACGTTTGCAAAGCCATAGCCGACATTTCGGCTTGCAAGGTTTCCGTCCCCTTGCGGGGAATTGGTAGGGTCTGACCGTGATTGCGATCTCTTTTGCCACAGCACGAGCTGCACCATCCTTGCCCCCCAGGTTTCCGTCCCCTTGCGGGGAATTGGTAGGGTCTGACATGGCTTTGCTTGATTACACTGATGATAACTGGCTCGTTTCCGTCCCCTTGCGGGGAATTGGTAGGGTCTGACGTTGATATGGCACAACGCGCGATGCTGAATGAGCAAAGCGATGTTTCCGTCCCCTTGCGGGGAATTGGTAGGGTCTGACTTTGTCAAAAGCAAGGAGTTCAATCAAATACTCGATAAACAGTTTCCGTCCCCTTGCGGGGAATTGGTAGGGTCTGACAGACTTCCTCGTCCGAGGACATAAGCAAATAGAAGACTGGCTGGAAGTTTCCGTCCCCTTGCGGGGAATTGGTAGGGTCTGACCAACACGGCCATCGTGTTGTCCAACTATGCCTTTATCAGGAAGTAGTTTCCGTCCCCTTGCGGGGAATTGGTAGGGTCTGACAAACCCCTTCACTGGGAAAACCGGGTATCAAATCCGAGTCTAGTTTCCGTCCCCTTGCGGGGAATTGGTAGGGTCTGACTAAGGCGCGAGGTCACGGTCATAAAGGGGTACCGGCCCCTCCGAAGTTTCCGTCCCCTTGCGGGGAATTGGTAGGGTCTGACTCGAGACTGATTGAATCGGGTCTTTTGTAATCCCATTTGTTTCCGTCCCCTTGCGGGGAATTGGTAGGGTCTGACCTTTAGAGATCCTAAAGGACAATTGACTCCCTTAGAAATGGGGAGTGTTTCCGTCCCCTTGCGGGGAATTGGTAGGGTCTGACTACAATTAAAAGTTCAAAGTATTTCTTCAAAATATGGTTTCTGTTTCCGTCCCCTTGCGGGGAATTGGTAGGGTCTGACACTAAACTGGGGGGCAATCGAAAGAGGAAAAGCATCAGTTGCATTGTTTCCGTCCCCTTGCGGGGAATTGGTAGGGTCTGACCTGCAACTATAGGCTCCCTGAGAGTGAGAGAACCTCGCTCGGTGTTTCCGTCCCCTTGCGGGGAATTGGTAGGGTCTGACTCGAGACTGATTGAATCGGGTCTTTTGTAATCCCATTTGTTTCCGTCCCCTTGCGGGGAATTGGTAGGGTCTGACCGCAAAATTGAACCCTGGAGAAATCTTAGTACCCCACTTCCGTCCGTTTCCGTCCCCTTGCGGGGAATTGGTAGGGTCTGACCCTATGCCTTTGGAAACGTTGCAGTATGGGGTTTTCAAGGTGCGTTTGTGCGAGCATACCTAGAAGGTGCTTAACAAAACTTTACAGGCTGTTTTTGTCGAAGCAAATTCCTTTGTTTTCACTGAAATTAATAGTATCAGAGAGAGCGCCAGAGTGTCAACCCCCAAAAACAAAAACTTTTCTGTTGTTGGCTCCAGTTTACTTGAACGATCGCCAAATTAAAACTCGCGCGAGGTTATGAGAATCTGTAACATTACTTTACACAAGCCCAAACACTTACCCCGAAACCAACAGAGATATTGGGGAGGGTCGATCGCCTCAAAAAACCCCAATAATTATGAGAATCACCCCCCACCCGAGCAGGGAGAAGATATCTTAGAGGTAAGATTTCGCCCAAGTACAAATCAAATCCCCCAGGTGTGTGCTGTGGTCTAGGGGAGGCGTGAGGTGTAGTTGGCTATCGGGGAACCTGTCGCCAAGATTGGCCACCACATCCGCGATCGCATCAGTAGTGCGACCCGAAAACAGAAAATAAGGTAAAATCCCAATCCTGTCATATCCAGCTTCCAGCAACTCCTCAACCCGTGACTCCACATGGGGAGGAACAGACCAATAAGCTACAGCAGCCTTGATTTTATCAGCTATATCAGCGATCGCCTCATTTCCACCCGCGCGGCGACTCCCATGGGAAAGCAGAACCCAAGCATCAACATAGTAACCCCTCTTGAGAGCCTCTAGTAGTCGCGCCAACTGGTTAACCTCCCTTCCCAGATAAGGTTGGAGTTCAAGCTGTATCTCCCTTCCCAGGAATTTTTGCGCCAATTCCACCTCCGTGGGGATATCTTCGCGCACATGAACCCCAGGTAACAGAAACAGCGGCAGAATTTGGACTCGATTAATCCCTAAACTCAGGCTATACTTAGCGAATTGTTGAATTTGTACAGATAGGGGAGTCGGACCTAACTCCAACACCGCACTCCCCACCAAAGAATCAGTTAAACCATTCCAACCCTTTTCAACCTTCAGGCGATCGCTTAACTGTTGTGCTAACCTATTTACAACCAATTGAGGGCGGCGATCGCGACTACCGTGGGACACAAGCAAAACAGTGGATAACACGGGCTACTAATTAAACTTCAGTCAATTAGTTTAACCCATCCCCGGCGCACATTGTAGAGTAAGCGGTTAATAATCGCTTGTTCATCCTCCGTGATGGTTTCTTTGAGGAGGATAGCTTTCAACTTTTGGCGGTCTTCAGTCGTCACCACACTGGAAAACATCACTTGACCAAACATTTCCTCAAGGGAACCATTAGAATTGGTCATGCTGTTATAGTAGCTGCTCATCTCCCTAACCTCAATGCTCCACTATATATATATCTTCCCTCAAGTGGCTGATTTTTTCTGTGATTATACAGACGACTACATATGAGTTGGATCACCTGAACAGGTGATCCCCATCGCTCTTAGTTGTGATTTGCATCAACCGTGCTGGGGATACCCTCTATTATACCCCACAATTCATTTAAGTTTAACCGAGGCAATAATCCCCCCAAAAAGGCGATCGCTTTGTGATATAAATAGAAGCGGTTTCTACGGGAATATATATTAATTATGCACCTTGAACGAGCCAGCGGTATCTTATTACACCCCACCAGCTTCCCTAGTCGCTTTGGTATTGGTGACTTAGGACGTGCCGCTTATGAGTTTATCGATTTCCTAGAACGTAGTGACCAGAAAGTTTGGCAATACTATCTCAAAGCCCCTCTCCCCCCTAGGATTCGGATTTAGGGTGAGGGTAATGTTTTCAGAAAGTGGCTTCTAAGCTAGAAAGCCACCTCTGTAGTATAGGGGGTATTCCTAACACAGGTTTTTTCCCTATAATCTCCAGGTCAGTTGGCGACGAAAACTAAAGCTAATTAACCGCCAACGAACTCCACTATTTCGGAGTGTTTTGATTCTGACAAAATAACCTGCTAGTAATCGCAGTATGCCTTTAATGCGGGCTTTAGCGCGTATCAGTTGGGCATTATATGCCTGGGTATATAATGGCTCAAAGGCTATTTCTCCCCAGAGAACATCGGCTTGATGACCAGGACTTAAACCATGTTTGCGGTGTTCAGGGTTAGCCAAACCTCCGTGTTCTCCGTAATTGCGGAAAGGAATAAAGTTTTGCAAATTATGAGAGCGCAAAAATGTATCTATTTCCGAATCCCAAGTAGAATAAGTTTTTCCCTGAGTTTTTTCGGTGATTTTCTCGGAAAATTTAATGAGAATTTCTGCGGCTTTGGGGCTGACAATATAAGCTACCATACCGGTTGAAAAACCTTCGGCATATCCTTCTGGAGAGACCCAATATACTTGAGGGCTGCAAGTATAAATCCAGGTAATTCCGAGATTAGGCAATTCCTTATCAAAAGGTAAAGGCAGTTGTCCAAATTCTAAAACCGGAACAAAATCCGCTTCCACAATTAAACTAGGCTGGCTCTGCTGAGTCGCTATTTCCCAAGCCTGACGGTGGTTGAGCATACACCTATAACTTGGAGAAAATTGTTGATATTCTGGCTTATCTTCTTGGCGAATAACTAGACATTCAAATCCTTCTTTGGTCAAGTATTCTTCTAATTTTTGGGTAGGCTCTTTATAAGCAATAATCAAAACTTGACTCAGAGTATCAACTAAACTATTCATATTCGCTATTACCTAAAGTAAGTGGCTTGACATGAGAACATCCGTCCACAAGAGACTTCAGCAGCCGTGGCGATCGCCATAAGCGTTTCATCATATTTCCGCCCTCATGGCTAGTAAAAGACCCCGATTTTTCGCCCCTACCCATGTTGTACACTGTGGGGACACAAAATCCAAGTTCTCCCTGGTGGGTTTTCCTGTTCAGGAGTTGGGTAAAAACTATATCGGTCAGCTTTTTTGGTCATGTTATACATGGTAGATCCAGCATCATTTGTGTGATATAAATAAAAGTGGTTTCTACGGGAATATATATTAATTATGCACCTTGAACGAGCCAGCGGTATCTTATTACACCCCACCAGCTTCCCTAGTCGCTTTGGTATTGGTGACTTAGGACGTGCCGCTTATGAGTTTATCGATTTCCTAGAACGTAGTGGCCAGAAAATTTGGCAAATTCTGCCTCTCGGTCCGACAGGTTACGAGCATTCCCCCTACATTATGAACTTTAGCACTTTCGCGGGAAATCCTCTGTTGATTTCTCTCGATCGCCTAGCCGAAGAAGGGTTACTCAATAGCCGGGAATTGCTACCCTTACCAGATAACCATAATCCTCAGCGCGTTGACTTTCCTAGGGTAATTCCTCATAAAGGACAATACCTCAAACAAGCCTTTGATTCCTTCTGGGAGTCCCTACAATCACAACCTAACCATCGTTTCGAGGAGTTTTGTCAACAAAAAGCCTCCTGGCTCAATGATTACGCCCTATTTATGGCACTCCTAGAGCAGAACGACGGTAAAGATTGGAATCAGTGGGAACCGGCGATCGCCCGCCGAGAGCCCCAAGCCTTGCAAGCCAAAACCGAAGAACTCCACACTCAGATTATATACCATAAGTTTCTGCAATTCAAGTTTTTTGAACAATGGAGCCAACTGCGACGCTACGCCAACAATAAAGGCATTAAAATTATTGGTGATATCTCCATTTATGTGTGCTATAATAGTGCAGATGTCTGGTTTGCGCCTAACAACTTTCAACTGCACCCAGAAACCCTTAATCCTGCCTATATTGCGGGAGTACCCCCCGACTATTTTAGTGCTACCGGACAACTTTGGGGGAATCCCGTTTATGATTGGGATGAACTAAAACGCACTAATTATGCTTGGTGGATTGAAAGATTCCGCGCCACCTTGGAATATGTAGATTTAGTCCGGGTTGACCATTTCCGAGGCTTTGAAGCCTATTGGCGAGTGCCCTATGGGGAAACTTCCGCTTTGAATGGGGAGTGGGTAACAGCGCCCGGTGCGGAGTTCTTTGAGAGTCTCGGTCAACAGTTAGGAAGTTTACCGGTTTTAGCGGAAGATTTAGGAATCATTACCCCAGAGGTGGAAGAGTTACGCGATCGCTTTGAGTTTCCCGGAATGAAAATCCTCATGTTTGCATTTGGGGAAGATTCTAACCATCCTTATTTACCCCATAATTATACCCGCAATAGCATTGTTTACACCGGAACCCATGACAATGATACCACTGTCGGTTGGTGGCAAACCATGACCCCAGAAATTCGTCAGCACGTAGCTGGATATTTAGGTTATGCTTTCCCAGAAGCCATTGAGGACATTAATTGGGCTTTAATTCGGTTAGCCCTAAGTTCCATTGCTGACCTAGCCATTTTCCCGTTTCAAGACCTGCTAGGATTAGATAATAGGGGGAGAATGAATGACCCTAGCACCAATGCCGGAAATTGGCGGTGGCGCTATGAAAGTTCCACATTGTTAACCCATCCTTTGTGCGATCGCCTGCGCTATTTAACCCAAATGTATAGCCGCTAAATCCCCCTTTTTTTTGAGGGAAGGTTGGGGAGGGAAACTGATAAACCCCCCCTGATTAAATCGGCTGTACTCCCTAGGATTTAGTCTTGATATTGCGGAATTCTACCAGAGTCTTAAAATAGGTTTCTGGTAGACCCGTATCAAAACAGCGACCTTGGACAAGATACCCAGTAATTTGTTCTTTTTCTAGGAGAGTTTGCCAACAGGAAGTCAGTTGATATTCTCCCTTTTCCCGGACATCACGGCGGATATTGTCGGCTAAGAAGTCAAAGATTTTCGGTTCAATGATATACAGCCCAAATATAGTCAAAAACCGATCCCATTCCAGTCCGGGAACTCGCATATTTGTCCGCGCATAATTGAGAGTTGGCTTCTCATAGATTTCCGTCAGGTCAAATAAATAATCAGAATCTTTAACCGGAGTTCCGGCTACACAACCATAGTGCTGAATGCGATCGCCGGGAGTAATTCGCACACCGATAACACTCTGTTGAACTTTCTCATAAACCTCCAACAATTGACGGGCGCAGTTTACCTCCAAATCGGAAGCATAAACATGGTCACCCAATAGTAACATAAAAGGCTCATCATGCACCCAGGGGGCGGCACAAAAAACCGCATGACCGAATCCTTCTTGTTGTTCCTGGGTTAAAATAGTAATCCGTTCCCCCAAGGTTTGTAAATAGTGGCTATAGTCTCGACTACTGGGGGACAATTTCCGCCAAAATTCCGGTTTAGGAGACCCTTGGAAATAGTCCTCAAATAAGGAGCGATCGCCCGATTGAACAATAATTCCGACCTCTTCAATTCCAGCATTAATAGCCTCTTCCACGACCACCTGAATCACAGGTTTAGCGATTCCCTCAGCATCAACTATAGGGAAAAACTCTTTTTTAATCATTTTGGAGGCTGGGAACATCCGAGTACCAAATCCTGCGGCTGTGATGACAGCTTTGCGAACCCGTCGATTTTCTTGTGCTTTCATAGTCTCAAATTATCCCCTTTAGGGAAACCTGTATATTTTAACTTATTTTATGCTGAAATTGGGGTAATTCCGTAAAATTTGAGCATCAGTGAGAGGTCAAATAGGTATATTGGGTCAAACTGCGTTCATAGTTTTGTAGGAGAAGCTGAGATTCTTCGATGGTAATTTTTTGGGACTGAAGGGCTTGTTCAGTTTGGCGGCGGATACTTTCCACCAAATCCTCACTGTCATATTGTACATAACCCAAAACCTCATTCATAGTGTCCCCTTTGATGACATATTCCACCGCATAACCTTGAGGATTGAGTTTAATATGAACTACATGGGTATCGCCAAATAAGTTATGTAAATTCCCCATAATTTCCTGATATGCGCCCGCCAAAAACATCCCCAAATAGTAGGGTTGTGAGGGGGTGAGGGGGTGCAATTCTAAAATAGGTTTAGATTCTCCCCAATTGATAAAGCTGTCAATTTTACCATCGCTATCACAGGTTAAATCTGCCAAGGTCGCCCTCTGAGTCGGTTCTTCATTCAGACGATGAATCGGCATAATCGGAAAAAGTTGGTCAATAGCCCAGGAGTCCGGCGCAGACTTAAACACGGACAGATTTACATAGTATATAGAAGCCATAATCTGCTCAAGATTTTTCAAGTCATCAGGGATGGTTTCCAAACCCCGAAGAATGTCGCGGATTTGATGACAGCAAGCCCAATATAATTGTTCAGCTTTGGCGCGATCGCGTAAATTCAAGTAACCGAAATTAAATACACTAATCGCCTCCCCTTTAAACTGGATCGCGTCGTGATAGGCTTCTTGGTAATTCTCAGGATTAATAGATTGATAGGTTTCGGCTAAATTCCTGAGAATCAAATGATCATCATCATTAATAGTAGGGGGATTTTCGGCTGTGGGTTCACTACTTCCTAGGATATCAAAAACCAAGATAGACTGATGAGAAGCGATCGCCCTACCACTTTCACTAATCAAAACCGGCGCATTAACTTTTCCCTCCTCGCAGGCTTCCTTAACTTCAGCGACAATATCATTAGCATAATTTTGCATATTGTAGTTTTTAGAAGCCGGGGCGTTACTTTTAGAGCCATCATAATCGACTCCCAAACCGCCGCCCACATCGAGATATTGCATATTAGCGCCTAATTTAGCCAGTTCCACATAAATTTGACTAGCCTCTCGAATGGCATCTTTAATAGCACTAATAGAGGATATTTGTGAGCCAATATGAAAGTGTAGGAGTTGCAAACAATCTAACATTCCCAAACCTTGGAGGCGATCGCATACCTGGATAATTTCAGGAATAGTTAAACCAAACTTAGCGCGATCGCCCGTCGAACCTCCCCAACGTCCTACACCTCGGCTTCCCAATTTCGCCCGCACTCCTAAAGTCGGTTGTATACCCAGATTTTGACTAGCTGCTATGGCTAATTCCACTTCTTCCAACTGTTCCATGACGATAATAGTTTTACGTCCCAACCGTTGGGCTAACATGGCAGTTTCGATATATTTTTGGTCTTTATAACCATTACAAATTAGTAGAGAGCCGGGAGTAGTCAGACAAGCCAAAGCAATCAATAATTCTGGCTTAGAACCCGCTTCTAATCCCAATTGATAAGGTTCACCGAAGCGCACCAAATCCTCAATTAGATGACGTTCTTGGTTACATTTAACCGGATATACTCCCCGATAAACTCCGGGATAGTTATAGCGGGCGATCGCCTTAGAAAAACAAGCATTTAGGCGCTCAATGCGGTCTTCCAGGATATCAGGAAAGCGGATCAATAAAGGTAGCCCCAAATTTCGTTTTTTCAGAGACTCCACCAACTCATATAAATCAATAGACCCACCGCGATCGCCTTGAGGGGAGACCGTGATATGACCCGCAGCATTAATAGAAAAGTAAGGTTCACCCCAACCCTGAATGCGGTAGAGTTTCTCGCTATCTTCAATGGTCCAAGTTCGCACCTGGTCAGATACCCCATGATCAGAAACCGGGTCAGAAGTAGAAGGGGTCAGGGGTTGTAATTTCATAATCGCGAATTTCCTTACTGTTACCGTCTATCAGACAGTGTAGCTTGACAAGTCGGAGATCAGGGTCGAAACCAGATCGAGGTCGATAGTGCTTTCTGGTCGCCATTGTATCCTCAAATATAGGATCGGTGTTGGTGTGGCGATCGCTTGTAATTGTGACTCAGAGGTTAGTTCACCCAGATGATCACGGAAGGGCATAATCTGATACAATATGGCATCAAAGTCTGTGGCATAATCAGAGATGGCTCAAGAATATAACTATCAAGATATTCTTGAAAATATGGGTTCAAAATACATCACAGAGTATTGTTGTGAAAATCTATCCTAGGAGAGTGGCCTAGGATCAGGGTCAAAAGTGAAAATAAGTTTATGTATTGCTGCTATCTCTAAAATTCAGCCTACCATAGACTCTATCCTAGTTATATCCTCGGAATTGCCTAGAGGTTTGCTCGGTTAACATCACTAGCATATACAAAATTATGATCAACACCGTTAAGCAACACAAATTATTCCTAGAGGTGACAGCCTTACTGTCTGTAGGTTCCGTCGTTACAGGTTACACCAAAGCCGCTACCCCCTTGTACAGACATTTTACGGAACCTCTTGCTAACAGTATCACAGCCAGTAAATTGCTGGATTTTGCCAAAAAACTAGGGGAAACATCCCCGGGTTTGAGTAAGGAAAAATTAGCCAAATCTGTGGGAGGTGCGATCGCTTTAGGAATCTTGCAAATCTCCCAAAAACAATCCTATCAAAATATCGCCCCCGAATTAAAGAATTTAGCCAAAAATACTCAAAAATACTGGCTACAAATCGAACCCAGTAGTTCCCTAGATCCCGACTATCCAGCTATTGGTCAAGAGCATTTGCGTTATACATTAGCGGCTAACGGTTCAGATATTTTCTTAAAAACTCTGGATCTCGATAGTTGGCAATCTCTAATTACCTGGTTAATGGAACAGCATAAATCCCATTTACCTAAAGGTATTCACCATTACCAAGATGCCATCAATGCCATTAGTCAACATCTGCATAAACGGTTTGCCCATAATCTAGCAGAAATCTGGAAACAAGATGCTGCTAAAGGGGGGCAAGTTTTTCATGGTATGGTATTAGATTGGCTGCGGGATAGTCTGACATCCGCCCATCAAATAGCCATTACTCAACAGGACATCCTGAAAATTTTAAAACAGTTAAACACAGGCTTGGATGACGAACTAGGAGCCATTCAGGAAGCCTTAGAACCTTATTTAGATCAGACACAAACGCTTTTTAAGATTTCGCCACAATGCGAAAGTATCATAGCTGATACAACAAAGGATTTTGTGGGGCGCACCCATGTTTTCCAAGAAATTCTGGAGTTTCTGCAAACAAAATCCCAAGGTTATTTTGTGTTAGAAGCAGATTCTGGTTATGGGAAAACCGCCATCCTCGCGCGTTTAGTCCAATTGTGTCAAGGTCATTGTCTCAGTTATTTTAACAGCAATTCTCTGGGAAAAGTTACGGCACGACAATTCTTAGAAAATATCTGCACGGCACTAATTAAAGGTTATCAACTGGACTATACCAGTTTACCAGAAAACGCCCTGCGAAATGGTAAAGTTTTGGCTGGGCTGTTGAAGGAAGCCAGCGAGAAGCTACCACGGGGGAAAAAGTTAGTGGTAGTTGTGGATGCTTTAAACGAGGTGGATTTATCTAGTCAAACACCGGGAAGTAATGTGCTTTACTTACCAGATAAACTGCCGGAGAATGTCTATTTTATCATCTCCAAACGTTCTAAACAACTGCCCTTGCCAGTAAGTGACCATCAAACCATCTGTAATTTAATGCAGTATCGGGCAGAAAGTGCTTGGGATGCTGGTCAATACACGAATAAGCGCCTGTCTAAAAGTCCCCTAATTCAAAAGTGGATGGCATCGCAAAAGTTAACAGCGGAACAGTTTTGTACTCAACTGGTCGCCAAAAGTGAAAATAACTTCATGTATTTGTGCTATGTGTTGAATGACATCCATAATGGGGTTTATGATGGTAAAAGTCTGGAGACTTTACCGATTGGTTTGTGGGGGTATTATCATCACCACTGGCAGATGATCAGGATTAATCATAAATCCTTACCTATGGCTCAAATTCGCGCCATTTATGTATTATCCAAAGTGCGCGAACCTGTTTCTCGTCGTTTGCTGGCGAAGTTGACGGGGGTAGAAGAGTCGGTGCTATCTAAAGTTCTGGAACAATGGGCTCAATTTTTGCAGGTGCAAATGATTGACAACGAAACTCGATACAGTATTTACCACGGGTCTTTTCATGATTTCCTGGAGAAGCAATCGGCTGATTCTGGTGTGAATCTTGAAGAGCTTAAACGTGGTATTGTGGAGAATTTAGCGAAGGGAGCGCCTTTATGACCCAAAAACTGACCCATTGGCTGACTGAACAGTTACCAGAAGACCGTCTCCATGTGTTACGACACCAACCTATTTATCTGGCGGAAATTAAGGATATAAAGCGCTTGGTTGATTGGTTAATGGATTTTGGCTTTTTGGAACAAAAGTTAGCCAATGTGGGGATCCGGGCGCTAATTGATGATTATGATTTGGCTTTATCTTTGGTGTCCCCAGGTCAGCAACGGGTTTTCCAATTGATTCAAAAGTCTTTGCTGATGTCTTCTCATATTTTGGAGGAAGATAACAGCCAGTTGGCGGAACAATTGCTGGGACGGCTATTATATTTCTCGGAACCGGGGATTAAAGACTTTATCGAACAGGTGAAACAATATCAGGATCGGTCTTGGTTTTGTCCGCTGTTTCCCTGTTTTGATTCCCCTGATGGGGTGCTGATTCGGACTTTGGTGGGTCACGGAGACTCGGTTAATGCGGTGGCGATTACTCCTGATGGTAGGGCTGGTGTGTCGGCTTCGGGAGATACTACCCTAAAACTGTGGAATTTGAAGACGGGACGAGTGGTGCGATCGCTTCAGGGTCATACTTGTAGGGTCTTGGCTTTGGCGATTAGCCCTAGCGGTAAGCGGGCGATTTCCGGCTCCTATGATAATACCCTCAAAATGTGGGATTTGCGGACTGGCGAAGAGTTGCGAACTTTTGCGGGTCATGGGGATTGGGTGACGGCGGTGGCGATGACTCCAGACGGTAAACGGGCTCTGTCGGGTTCAAAAGATACTACTCTCAGGCTGTGGGATTTGGTGACAGGGGAGGAAATACGAACTTTTACGGGTCACGGGGATTTGGTGGCGGCGGTGGCGATTACTCCTGATGGTAAACGGGCTCTATCGGCTTCTTTTGATAAGACTTTGAAACTTTGGGATTTACAAACCGGGGAAGAGTTGCGAACTTTTGCGGGTCACGAGGGTTCAGTTTGGGCGTTGGCGATTACTCCTAATGGTAAACGGGCTCTGTCGGGGTCTTTTGACCAGACTCTTAAATTCTGGGATTTACAAACCGGGGAAGAGTTGCGAACTTTTGCGGGTCATGAGGATTCGGTTAATGCGGTGGCGATTACTCCAGACGGTGAAAGGGCTCTGTCTGGGTCTTTTGATAAGACTTTGAAACTTTGGGATTTACAAACCGGGGAAGAGTTGCGATCTTTTGCGGGTCATCGTCGTTGGGTTTGGGATGTGGCGATTACTCCAGACGGTAAGCAGGGGCTTTCGGGGTCTTTTGACCAGACTCTCAAACTTTGGGATTTGGCTACGGAAGAGGAGTTAGATTGTTTCCTCGGTCATAGTGATGCTATCTCTGCTGTAGCAATTACCCCTAATGATAGGTGGGCTCTGTCGGCTTCCTATGATGAAACTCTCAAGTTGTGGGATTTGCAGACGGGACAGGAGTTGCGCTGCTTTGTGGGTCACAGTGATTGGGTCAGGACGGTGGCGATTACCCCGGACGGTAAACGGGCTTTATCTGGGTCGGAGGATACTACTCTCAAGCTGTGGGATTTGGAGTCGGGACAGGAATTATTTTCTCTGACTGGTCATACTGACCCGGTTAGGGCGGTGGCGATTACCTCTGATGGGAAGTGGGCGCTTTCGGGGTCGGAGGATAACACCCTTAAACTTTGGGATATGAGGACTCTCAAGGAAATTCGCTCATTTATGGGTCATGATGATTCGGTTTCGGCTGTGGCGATTACTCCTGATGGTAGGTGGGGGCTTTCGGGGTCGGAGGATAACACCCTTAAACTCTGGGATTTGCACACGGGACTAGAAGTGCGATCGCTTGTCGGTCATCGCCGTTGGGTTGATGCGTTGGCGATTACCCCAGACGGTCAGCAGGCTCTGTCCGGGTCTTTTGACGATACGATCAAGTTATGGGATTTGCTCACGGGACGAGAAGTGCGATCGCTTGTGGCTCATCGGCGATCGGTTAATGCTGTGGCTGTCACCCCAGACGGTAAGCGGGCTCTGTCCGGGTCTTTTGACGATACCCTCAAGTTATGGGATTTGAACACCGGAACCGTCCTCGCTAAGTTGATCACTTCTTCTTCTGTCCGATGCTGTGCGATCGCTTCTGATGGCTGTACCGTGGTCGCCGGTGATGGCGGCGGACAGATCTATTTTTTAACCATTCAGGGCTAGGGCTGAAACCTCCACCCCTCCCACACTACCACCCCCTCTGGTTTAACTATGTTGAATAAAAAATCAAGCGTATAGCCATATCAACCCCAACGATACCATTATAGCTTAGGGCTGATGATTTGTCAACCTTTTACTGAAAAATCGGGCGTTTTTTTTAGGTGTTGAACAAAAAATCATCTAGCCCAAAATCAGGGTGATTATTCTTTGATAGAAGCCATATTTTTGGGCATTTTTTTAGCAGGTGATACGCGCCGCCGTTTAGGTTTAAAGGGATTTTTAAGCCAGTTTTGGAACCCATCAACATAGGTAAACCAAACGGGAACGACGACCAAAGTTAAGAGGGTAGATGTAGTCATTCCACCAATAACAGCGATCGCCATAGGACTGCGTACCTGAGAACCTGCGCCCCACTCCAAAGCAATAGGTAACATACCGGCGATGGTAGAAAAAGTGGTCATCAAAATAGGTCGCAGTCGGGAGCATCCAGCTTCTAGGACTGCATTAAATCGAGACATTCCCATCTGTTGATTAGCCATAGAACAATCGACCAAAAGGATGGCATTTTTAGTGACCAAACCCATCAACAGAACAATACCAATGAGAGCAAATAAGCCCAACTCTTTTTGAGTAACCATCAAGGCTAGTAATGCGCCGCCGAGGGATAGAGGTAAAGCCATCAAAATGGTAACGGGGATAATAAAGTTGTTGTAAAGCAATACGAGGATGGCATAAATTCCCAAGACAGCTAAAGCCAAAGCGGAGAGAAAGCGGGTGAAGACATCAATCATAATTCTAGCATCACCTTCGGACTGCTGTTGTACATCAGGCGGTAGGGGGTTCATAGCTGGTAAAGCCTCTACCAGTGCGAGAGCATCACCCAAGGAAAGACCTTCTAAATTAGCCTCTAATTGTACTTGTCGGGAACGGAAATAGCGGTCAATAGTAGCGGGACCGCTACCGATAGTAATATCAGCGACAGCAGAGAGGGGAACTAATCGACCATCCTGGGTAGGTATGCGTAAATTTTCGATCGCCTCAAAATCATTGCGAAACTCCTCA
Organism: Arthrospira sp. PCC 9108; assembly: GCA_016745315.1. Lineage (GTDB taxonomy): Bacteria > Cyanobacteriota > Cyanobacteriia > Cyanobacteriales > Microcoleaceae > Limnospira > Limnospira platensis. The sequence goes on along the minus strand of CP066886.1, from coordinate 4,246,139 downwards.
GCCAATTGTACTCGGATAGGAATTTGGCGATCGGGTAAGTCAAACTTAGCCAAATTCGACTGGTTATCACCCAAGGTAGCTAATAAAGCGGTGCGGGCGATCGCCTGTACAGAAACGCCCAAATCTCCAGCCCTTCTAGGGTCAGGACGAATCAAGATTTCCGGTCTGACCAAACTAGCGCTAGAGGTAACTTCTACGAGTCCGGGAATTGACCGCATTTGGCTTTCCAAAGCATTAGCAGTTTCTAACAAAGCATCGGGGTTATCACTACTAAGAACAATAGATAAATCCTTGCCGCCGCCACCTGCACCCTGGGACTGAAAGCTAATTCTCGCGCCAGGAATTTGAGCAAAACGGGTTCTCATTTGTGTTTCAAATTCCGCCTGGGATATCTCCCGGTCATCGGAGGGGACTAAATTTACAGACAGGGTAGCTTGGTTAACTTCTACGACACCTTCCCCACGATTTCCCAAGACTGCTAAAACGTTGTCAACGGCGGGATTTTCGGCTAAGTGGGCGATCGCTTCTTGGGTGGTAGTTTCCAATTCGGCTAAAGTGGAACCGGGCGGTAATTGAAGGGAAATGGTACTTAATCCAGTATCTCCACTACTAAATAAGCCTTTGGGGATGAGGGGGACTAATTGTAAACTGGCGATAAAAAAGGCGATCGCTAATAACAGGGTAGTGATGCGGTGTCGCAACGACCAAGCCAAAAGGCTGCGATAGGGAGAGAAGCGCCGCCGGGTGTGATTAGTGTCAGTTTTGGGAGGTGTTGATTTTTGTTTAAGTAACCTAGCGCCCAATAGGGGAGTCATGGTACAGGCGACTAGGGTAGAAAACATGGTAGAGGTAGCTACTGTAACTCCAAAGGGTTGGAAAAATTGACCGGGAACCCCTCCCATAAAAGCGACGGGAAGGAAGACAGCGACAATGGTGGCGGTGGTGGCGACTACGGCTAACCCAATTTCGCGGGAAGCGTCAATAGCAGCTTTAAAGGGAGGTTTACCCATCTCAACGTGCTGATCTATATTCTCCATCATACAGATAGCATCATCTACTAGGTTTCCCATGGCTAAAGCTAGGGCTAATAGAGTCATCCCATTGAGGGTATAATCAAACATCCGCATCACCAGGAAGGTGGGTAAAATCGATAAAGGTAAGGCGATCGCCGTAATTAAAGTTGGTCGCCAGTTTCGCAAAAATACACCGACGACCACCACGGTTAAAATGGAACCGATAACTAACGCATCCACTGAGGCTTGATAGGACTCGCGAATAGAATTAGCCCTGGTGACAATTAGTTCTAGGTTAATGTCTTCTGGGAGTGTTTTTTGTAGGTCTACCACGCGCTCGCGAATACCTTGTTCTACTGATACTAGGGTGCTTCCGGTACTGCGGAGGACGGAAAAGCCGACAACAGGAGTACCAATTTCACTGTTAGACTCTAGGGGAAAGTCTGCAAATTTGGCGACTTGGCGGACTTCTGCTAAACCATCGGTAACCGTGCCAATACTGGACAGGGGAACTGAGTTACCATTGGGGAGTATAATTGGATAGTCTCTTAATGCTTCGACGGTTTGGGCGCTTCCGAGGGTGCGGATACTTTTTTCACTACCGCCTACTTGCGATCGCCCTCCGGGAAGGTTAATATTAAAAGCACGAATTTGGTCGTTAACTTGGGTGGTGGTGATGCCTAAACTTTGGATGCGATCGGGGTGAAGTTCGACGCGAATTTCTCGGTCAACTCCTCCGAGTCGTTGAATTTGGGCGACACCAGGAACGTTAAGTAAGGCGCGGCTAATAGTGCGATCGACCAGATCGCTAAGTTCTTCTACTGAGCGGGTGGGTGATGTTACCGCATAGGTCATAATCGACCCGCCCGCAAATCGCAGACGCTGTACAATAGGATCGTTAATGTCTTGGGGTAGGCTTTGGCGAATTTGAGCGATCGCATTACGGACATCATTAGTAGCGCGATCGCTATCGGTTCCCAAAACAAAACTCACGGTAGTGGTAGATACTCCGTCTCTGACTGTAGAGGTAAGTTGGTCAATATTTCCTAATCCGGCGATCGCATCTTCGACCTGTTTTGTCACCTGATTTTCCAATTCATTAGGACCCGCACCCGGTTGTGTAACTGTCACCGTAACCGCCGGAATATCTATATTAGGAGTATCATCAATTCCCAGTTGAAAAAAAGACATCAACCCCACCAGCGTCAGGATCAAAAACAGCACCAAAGTGGGAACAGGTTGTCGAATCGACCATTCGGAAAGATTAAAACTATTTTTAGCCATAATTTATTGATTAATTTACAGTCATCTAATCTAATCGGTTTGGGTTGTCAAGGGAGAAAAGTATAGTCTGAATTGTAGCATATCATAGCATACAAACGCGGAAAGATTCACCTCCTTGCGAGTTTAATAATGATATGGGATAATTAGGGCAGGGACTCGGGGAAGCCAGAGGAATTGTCATAGCCAAGATTTTAGAGTAAAAAACCACGATTTAAACCATCTGATATTCCTCCCTCCCAGTCGGAAATCAGAAACTCTCGTACTTTCAGAAATAGATGTTGTACTACATCAGAGTATATAGGATTTTTCTGATAACTCTCAAGATATCTAAATTCTCTATCAGTATTTTTTTGTTTTCGCAAAATATAAATTTGATCAATTTTATATTTTCTCAGATTCACCGAGTCAGTAAGTTTGAGCCATTCTGCCACTACAATATACATAGCATTGGGATTTTTATACTTGAGTTGTTCAGCCGCCGTAGAAATATCTTGCAGCATCGTCTTATCTAAATAGGTTTTGCATGCAATCGCTACAGCAGGAATATCCCAATTGTGTGTTTCTACGACCGGAGAACCTTCACATTTCATTTGTGTTTCCACACTAACTCCAATCGCAAAGTCATGGTCTTTTATCTCAATTAAAGCATAGGGCTTTTTCAGCATTTCTTGATAAGAAGGTGGGCGAAAAAATACATCTTTAAAAGAGTGAGCTTTTCCCAGCAGTGCATGGGGAGAAATTTCTTGAACCAAATCTCTAAATAAGTAGTACATAAACTCCTCTAATACCGAAGAATGTAGATTAGACCGAGAATCGAATTTAGCAGCATAGTGTTGCTGATCTAAAAAATCTTTATAATCATTGAGGATTTTTACTCGTTCATCCATGATTACCAAGTCATTTGGATGTGCTTTTGAACCGGGACCTATCAGGGATTGATTAGCAGATTTCCACTGCTCATAATGTAATCTAATTTCCGCCAAATAACGCCGAGATTCATCGTCTCTATATTTGGTTTTATGGTTTTCTTTTTGGCTAATATTTTTACCGTGAACAAACATATTATTTTAAAGTTGTTTAAAGAGATTTTCCGCTATAGCTTTTGCCATTAAAGGGGGAACAGCATTACCAATTTGATTATATTGGCATAGATGCTTTTCCGCCAATCTACCCTCACGCTCTAAAAGTTTGTGACTGACAACAGTTGGCTTACCTTTGAACACATACCAATCTGGAAAAGACTGTATTCTCGCACCCTCCCGCGCCGTAAAATTGCGATTTTTATAAGGATGAACAAAATTAGCATAAAAGGAAGCTGGTATAGTGTTGCATGGTTTATATGGGGACATTCTTCTATTATTTTGGTCATAGATTTTATCAGAAAACTGATGGCTATTTCTTTTGAGGGGGCGCAAATGATTAGGTACATCAGATGTCGAGTCTCCCCAGCCCATTGATGCAAAACGCTGAACTAATCGCTGAGAATGTTTCATAGCTTTATGATTAAAAACCCTATCAGAACCATTCCTGAGAATCTGTTGATATTCATGATCTGGACATTTATTATATTCCATTTCTTCTGCTCCTTCCCCCGCATCAATATCGGGTAAGTCTGAGATAGCCTCCCATAGACTTGGGCATTTCTTTAGATTATGTGTAAACAACTCTGTCTGATTACTTGTTGTATGTGTAGGCTGAGGAAATGGATGGGTAAGATCACATCTATGAGCCAGGATAAATAATCTTTTTCTGACTTGAGGAATTCCATAATCAGTAGCATTCAGTATTTGATAATTTACTTGATATCCTAGATGCCGCAATTTTGACATAATCAAATCAATAACTAGCTGTCTATTGGTGGTTTTAGCTTTAATTAAATTCGGGACATTTTCAATAATGATAATCTCCGGCTGTAGCAAACTGCTAATTCTGATTAAATCCTGAAACATATAATTTCTAGAGTCTTGGCGATCGCCTTTATTTTGATTGCAAATAGAAAAGCCTTGGCAGGGAATACCTCCCAAAATGATGTGAGGTTTAATCTCCCCAAAAGTGTCAAGGATTTGTTCGTCAGTTATCCCTTTAATATCACCTTTAATTAGATGAGCATTTGGATGATTAAATTGAAATGTCTCACCAGCCCATTCATCGATTTCAATAGCACCAATAATGTGGGCTCCCGCCCACTGGAATCCTAAACTGAACCCTCCGGCTCCAGCAAATGTATCTAACACAGAATATTTCATGTTTTGGTAGTTGGGTGTGCAATGACTGGAGATAGAAGTGCGATCGTCCCCAGCACCTAGTCTAGCATTTGCAGTTGGCAATGGGGAAAGTGTGTTGCTACGTCCGGCCATGTTAGAATAATAAGTCGGCTTGACTATGGCTAAACTTGACCACTTCTAAAACACTTGTCAGGTGTGGGAGTGGTTTTTGTGGTTTAGTGGCTGTGATGTGTATATCTACCAATTAGCTTAATTATGACTGATGCGATTCGCTTTCTCATGTGTCCCCCAGATCACTATGATGTAGATTATGTGATCAACCCGTGGATGGAGGGTAACATTCATAAATCATCCTACGATCGCGCTGTAGAACAATGGCAGAAACTCTACCATACCATTAAAGATCATGCGATCGTCGATCTAGTGCAACCAGAGAAAGGTTGGCCAGATATGGTGTTCACAGCTAACGCCGGACTGGTATTAGATAAGACTGTGGTTCTCAGTCGGTTCTACCATAAAGAACGCCAAGGAGAGGAACCTTATTTTAAGGCTTGGTTTGAAAGCCAAGGATTTACCGTTCACGAACTCCCCAAAGATCTCCCTTTTGAAGGCGCAGGAGATGCTTTATTAGACCGTGAAGGCCGCTATTTGTGGGCGGGATATGGTTTCCGGTCTGAACTTGACTCTCACTCCCTGTTAGCCGAATGGTTAAATATAGAAGTCCTATCCCTGCGATTAATGGACGATCGCTTCTATCACCTCGACACCTGCTTTTGTCCTCTGACAGGGGGTTATTTGCTGTACTATCCCCCAGCTTTTGACTCATATTCAAATCGTCTCATTGAACTGCGGGTTCCCCCAGAAAAACGCATTGCTATTGATGAACCAGACGCGGTTAATTTCGCCTGTAACGCCGTCAATATTAACCAGACGGTGATTATGAACAAAATCAGCGATAACCTCAAATCAAGGCTATCTGAAGCCGGATTTAATGTCGTTGAAACTCCCCTGACCGAATTTCTGAAAGCGGGAGGGGCGGCGAAATGTTTAACTTTGCGGGTAACTGAACCCATCATCGAGGATCGCCATGCTGCGACCCAACTCGAAAGCCGCACAGTCTGTTTACAGGGTCACTTATTAGACGCAGGTTTAATTAACCGCGCCTTAGATCTAGTCGTCGAAGGCGGCGGTAGCTTCCAAGTCCAGAATTTTAATCTAGGGGAACAGCGCCAAAGCACCTCTACCGCGCAAATTAAAATCTCGGCTCCCTCCCATGAGGTCATGGAAGAGATTATGAGTCAACTAATTGATATCGGCGCGTTTTCTCTACAAGAGGATGTTCAAGATGCGAAACTGGAAACCGTCCATCAGCATGGTGTCAGTCCCGATGATTTCTATGTGACTACTATTTATCCCACAGAAGTACGCATCGCTGGTGAGTGGGTCCTCGTTCAAAATCAGCGCATGGATGGGGCGATCGCTGTTACCGAAGGACCCTCAGGACCGATCGCCCGTTGTAAATTATTGCGCGATCTCGAAGTTGGCGAAAAAGTAGTTGTCGATGTTATGGGTATCCGCACTATCCGCAAACCTGAATCTCGCGAACAGCGTAATAACCAGGAATTTGGCTTTATGTCAGCCGGGGTTTCTAGTGAACGCCGCGTAGAATTGATCGTCGAACAGGTAGCCTGGGAAATGCGCCAAATTCGCGATCGCGGTGGTAAAGTCGTCGTAACCGCTGGTCCTGTCGTTATTCACACCGGAGGATCTCAGCATTTATCTCACCTCATTCGCGAGGGTTATGTCCAGGCTTTATTGGGCGGAAATGCGATCGCTGTTCATGATATTGAACAGTCCATGATGGGAACCTCTCTCGGTGTCGATATGAAACAGGGAGTCGCCGTCAAAGGGGGACACCGCCATCATCTCAAAGTCATTAACACTATTCGGCGTTGCGGTAGCATTGCTAGTGCTGTCCAACAGGGAGTTATCACCAGTGGTATTATGTATGAGTGTGTCCGCAATGATGTTCCCTTCTCCCTGGCGGGTTCTATCCGCGATGATGGCCCTCTACCTGATACCCAGATGGATTTAATTCAAGCACAGCAGCACTATAGCCAGTTGCTACAAGGTACAGACATGATTATCATGCTCTCTACCATGCTTCATTCCATCGGTGTCGGTAATATGACTCCATCTGGCGTTAAAATGGTCTGTGTGGATATTAACCCGGCTGTGGTCACAAAATTAAGCGATCGCGGTTCCGTTGAGTCTGTGGGTGTCGTCACTGACGTGGGGCTGTTCCTCAGCTTGTTGGTCAAACAACTAGACCGCCTAACCAGTCGCTATGATGCCAAAACTGCCGTCTAACCATCCATAATTAATTACACTATCGCGCAAGTCTCCCCCGATCTAATCATCGGGGAGATGCTCATATCCCCATACCCCACCAAAACAAACTAGGACTTCCTACCGTTTACCACTGGCGGGAAGTCCTAGTTTATAATTATCCTGGCATCTTGCTATTTTCCCAGGCAGCTACCCGCCAAGTATCTTCGCCGTTTCAGCGTTTCACATCCGAGTTCGGGATGGATCGGTGTGGTTCCACTGAGCCATAGACACCAGGAAAGCTCTACAATCTTTCTCTGGTTGCGATCGCTTTAGCGTTTCGTCGCTTCTCTCTCTCGCACAGTTATTAATAGTAGGGGATAGTTCAGGAAATGTCAACCCCTAAATCAAACTTTTTTTGAGATTTCCTCAAACCCCTGATATACAAGGATTTCCCGCCCATCTGATCGGCAAAATCGCCTCCAAATCTAATTGGGCGGCGACTTGGGCTAATTGTTGCAGGTCCGTGGGATTGTCCAAATAGGGCATCACACCCAAAACCGGAATTTGGGTCAGGGAGGTAATCAGATCCGCCGGAGTCCAATTCTCAACATCCTGGGGTTCTGTCGGTTGAAGACAGTTAAGGACAATGCCGCGCAAATTTACTTTAGCCTGTCTAGCCAGGGCCACATTAGCCACAGCCTGAGCGATCGCCCCTAGTCGCACAGGAACCACCAAAACCGTTGGTAAAGCCCAATCCCGCGCCAAATCAGCCACAGTCAATTCCCTAGTTACAGGGGAACCCAAACCTCCCAAGGCTTCCACCAGCACCAAATCTCGCTCTTGCTGAAGGTTGACCAAAGCTGACCAAGCCTGACTGAGTTCGACCTGGCGATTTTCCTTTTCCGCCGCCAAGGGGGGAGCCAGGGGTGCATCAAAATAAATCGGTGCGATCGCCTCTAGGGACTGTTCCGGCCAAAATAGGCGTTGATACAATTCGCGATCGCCTATTCCCGATTGAATTGGTTTGAGTACACCCAGACTCACAGACCTTTGGTAACTTTGAAAATAGGCAATTAACGCGCTAGTTAAAACCGTTTTTCCGGCTTCCGTATCAGTTGCAGTAATCAGCAGGGTATTTTTCACAATTAACTACTATGGCAAAATTAGTTTATCGAGATTCTTAACCTCATTATTCCCCATACCATCTACCTCCGTCTCTGATTCAGGAAAGAAAGTTGGCGGTTTTTCCGATGGTTTAGGGTTCCCACTCAGATCAAGATTTCTCTCTGTGTTTTCCGGCTTGGGTTCCGGTTCGGGTTCCGGCTTAGGTTCCGGCTTGGGTTCCGGTTCCGGTTGTGGTTCCGGCTCCGGTTGTGGTTCCGGCTCCGGTTGTGGTTCCGGTTCCGGTTGTGGTTCCGGTTCCGGTTGTGGTTGCGGCTCCGGTTGTGGTTGCGGCTCCGGTTGTGGTTGCGGCTCCGGTTGTGGTTGTGGTTGCGGTTGTGGTTGTGGTTGTGGTTGTGGTTGTGGTTCTGGTTGTGGTTCGGGAATGATAGGAGGTAAAGAGTTAATCAATTCCAACTCTAGCGTATATTGACTTTCCGACAATTCTGGGAGAGTTTCCAAGATGATAGTATAGTCACCATCAGCAAATAAAGGACCCTGCCAAATTGATACCCCAGTCGCGCGGGAATTAACCGGGTTGTTGTCAGGTCCCAGCAATGTCAGTAACACACCATCACCAGTAACAGACAGATAAAGCTGTTGTCCTTCCGTAGCCGATAGGAGATATTCAGATATTTGATTGGCGGCGATCGCCCCTTCAACAACAGTAGTATCTCCCGGCGTGACATCTAAGCGTCTAGTTAACACTTCCGGTGTCGGTTCCGGTTCCGGTGTGGGTGTCGGTGTCGGTGTCGGTGTCGGTTCCGGTGTCGGTGTCGGTTCCGGTGTCGGTGTCGGTGTCGGTCTAGGTCTAGGTCTAGGTCTAGGTTCCGTTTCAACAGTAGTAATCGGGTCTGGGTCTGAAGTTGACCCAGTAGAATTTAGTAAATAGCTCACCAAACTCCAAGAACCATAACCCGCGATGATAGCCACAGCAATTCCCGCCGAAATAACAGCAACTGGGTTATTCCAGAAAGACTGAAGGGAAGGGGTAGAGATCACCGGAGTAGTTTGATGATTAGACCCCGATCGCATAGACACAGGAGACCCCACCGCCAGAGTTTTGAGTCCTGATAAATTCGGGTCAGTAGTGGGGGGAGTCGGTATAATGCCAGAGAGATTATTGAGAGCCTGTTGTACTTCCCTAGCCGACTGATAGCGATCGCCAGGATTACGGCTCAACATTTTATTGAGAACCGCCGCCAGTTGAGGAGTCACAGTAGCCCAAGGTTCCCACATCCAGGTTAGATTTTGTTGGTTAATTAAATCTTGAGGTTCCCGTCCCGTCAGCAGAAAAATCGCCGTTACCGCCAAAGCATACAAATCGCTACTGGGGGAAACCTTCCCCGTTTGCATTTGTTCAGCAGGAGCATAACCCAATTTTCCCACCCTAGTTTGACCCACCGGCTGAGTTTGACCCGGAGACTGAATATAAGTCGCCTGTTCAATCACTACCCCAAAATCAATCAAAACCGGAAGCTGATCGCGATCGCGGCGGATAATATTATCCGGGGAAATGTCGCGATGAATAATATTGAGGCTATGGAGATGCTCCAAAACTGGTAGCATTTGCTCAAGGAAAGTTATCACCTCAGCCTCAGCAAAAGTGCGAGGTTGACCAACAGGGGCATTTTTCCGGTCTTTGAGCAGCGCATAATAGGTTTGACCCTCCACATAGTCTTGAACCAAAAACAAGCGCTGATTTTCCTCAAAAACCGCCCCAAACTTAGGAATTTGCGGGTGTTGGATTTGGTAAAGCACCTGAGCTTCCCGCCTAAATAGTTCTTTAGACTTTTCCCAAGCATAGGTCCCCATTTGCACCGGGGTAAATTCTTTTAACGCGCAATACTCATTAAAGCGACCGAGATCTTCAGCCAGATAAGTTAAGCCAAACCCCCCCTGACCCAAAACCCTGATCAAGCGGTAGCGATTTTGTAAAACAGTCCCTAGTGGAATAGCCGATTGCATAGAATTCATACTTGTCATGAGTTACAAATTAACAGATACATCAAGGCCAGGCCCTCAAAAAGTCTTGATTATGCCCCCTAATTGGTGTTTAACAACATTTTTAACCATGTTTCCGTGAGCCTTCCCTTTCCGTCCTTGCATTATTGGTCTAGTCTGGTCTGATCAACTTACCCAGAACCTTTATGTTGAGCCAACCTCGCCCCAACTTGGTTGAGCATATCATCAACAACCGTCGCCACCTGTTCCCATCCTTTGATAAGGAGAGTTACCCCTGAATGATAGCCAATTTAACTGTTTCCTGGGCTACTAAATAATGATAAAATTGCTAGGAATGAACTGCGAGGAAATGCCGTGATCCGTTCTGCCACTCTACCCCTTCCTCATTCTGAGGCACTAATGACCGACCACAATCGACTAAGATTGTTTTCAGGTTCTGCCAATACAGGTTTAGCTACCGAAGTGAGTCGCTATCTGGGCATTGATTTGGGGCCAATGGTTCGCAAGCAGTTTGCGGACGGAGAACTTTACATCCAAATTCAGGAGTCCATTCGAGGCTGTGATGTCTACCTAATTCAACCCTGTTGTCATCCAGTCAACGATAATCTGATGGAACTCCTAATTATGATTGATGCTTGTCGTCGAGCCTCTGCTAGGCAAATTACGGCGGTAATACCCTATTATGGCTATGCTAGGGCAGACCGCAAAACCGCCGGCCGCGAATCGATTACAGCCAAACTGACCGCTAATTTAATCACCGAAGCTGGTGCTAGTCGGATTTTAGCCATGGACTTGCATTCGGCACAAATTCAAGGATATTTTGATATTCCCTTCGACCATGTTTATGGTTCACCTGTTATTTTAAACTACCTAGCTAGTAAACAACTATCTGATATTGTCGTAGTATCTCCAGATGTCGGAGGTGTCGCTCGTGCTAGAGCTTTTGCTAAAAAACTCAATGATGCACCCCTGGCGATTATTGATAAGCGCCGTCAGTCTCATAATGTGGCAGAGGTTCTCAATGTCATTGGTGATGTTAGAGGTAAAACAGCGGTTTTGGTTGATGATATGATTGACACAGCCGGGACTATTAGCGAAGGCGCTCGCCTCCTCCGGGAAGAGGGTGCTAGGCAGGTTTATGCCTGTGCTACCCATGCGGTGTTTTCTCACCCAGCTATTGAACGTCTGTCTACGGGGGTTTTGGAGGAAGTGATTGTGACTAACACTATCCCCGCTTCCCCGGATAAAACTTTTGATCAGCTGACTGTGTTATCGGTTGCTAATTTACTTGGTGAAACTATTTGGCGCATTCACGAAGATAGTTCCGTTAGTAGTATGTTCCGCTAATTGACCAATTTTTAGCTTTGGCGGCGGGAAAGCTCCCGACTCTACCGGAAAGGCTGAGTGTGGCATTCAGAACCGCCGCCGGGTTTGCATAGGTCTCTATACTAAGACAAAGTTTTTTTGTAAATGCGATCGCATCGTCGGGTTTCTACTCCCGTTGTCGGTTGATAGCCATGATTTTCATAGAGTTTCACGGCTTCCGTTAAAACCGTTGCAGTTTCAATCCAAATCTCCTGAAATCCTCGTGTGTGAATTTGTTGTTCTAATTGGGTTAATAAATATTTGCCTAATCCTAGACCTCGGACCTGTGGCTGTAAATACATTTTGCGAACTTCCACGGCATTTGTACCACGATTAATGGGATAATAAGCAGCAGTTCCGACTAGGTTTTGATGTTGTTCTACTACCCAAAATTCCCCATTCTTATTAAGATAATACTTTTCGACTTCCCAGACATCCACATCAGCGCCTTCCGGTTCACAAGTTAAACGATATTCAGCTAAGACGGAGGCGATTAAGTCTTGAACAACTTGGCGATCGCCTGATTCCCAGGAACGAATTATAAAATCTTTATATACTTTTCTCATAACCGTTAATTCGGTGATATAATCAGTTAAGAAATCGGAGTTTTTGGCAGAGACTAACTATGAATCCGGGGTTCCGGGTGCAGTGTGGAAAGGAGTTGACTTTCAATAGTAGCCAATTCCTCTAGTCTTTGGCTAACGGTTTCCTGTTCAAAATAAGTAGTTGCTAACACCCAATAAATACCATAGTGACGGGCTTCGGAAGCCATCAAACTGCGATAAAACTTAGCCAATTCCAACTCAGGACAATATTGGGATAATAAGCCTAAACGTTCATGGCTGCGGGCTTCTATCAATCCAGAAACCAATAATAAATCAAGCATTCTGTGTGGTTCTTCTCGGCGGACATGGCGATTCAAACCTGCGCCATAGGGGGGAGAGGGAAGCGATCGCATGGGAATGTGTCGTTTTTCCAGCCACTGATTGACCTGTTCAAAATGCTGTAATTCTTCTTGAGCGATCGCTGTTAACATTCGCACCAATTGGGTACTAGAGGGGTAACGAAACATCAAATTCAAGGCTACTCCCGCCGCCTTACGTTCACAGTGGGAGTGGTCAAGTAGGATAATATCCAAATTAGCGATCGCCTGTTGAACCCAAGCCATTGAGGTAGGTTCTTTCAAGTATTTAATAGTTGCTCGTGAACCAGAAACCACAGATCCCATATCAATACCACGGAAAAGCCACCCCAATCATAGCAGAAGTAGGGTACGTCAGAAGCGGTCAACCTCGCTGATAACCCGATGATTGATGAGTAGGGTACGTCAGAAGCCGTCAACCTGGCTGATAACCCGATGATTGATACTGACGCACCATAGTACAGTAGTAGGGTGAGGTTGGTATTCATATACCTCTTAAACCTTGCTCTGCTGCCTGTTCTAAATTCTCACATTTTTGCACTAAAGTTTTAACAATACTGAGAAAATAGTTGATGTCTATTAGACTCATTTCAGCATTATGCATAATTGAAAAAACTTGACGATTGCTTAATTCTTCAATGCACCAAAATCCAATCTTATATTTGCTATTTTCTTTAAGCATATACGAAGAAAGCTGATGAGGAATTGCATCAAAGCTAGAAAACTTCAAGCCAGTGGGGCAAGAAAACTCTAAAGTTGTTTCATATCTGATAATAAAAACCGTTTGAGTTGTTCCTGAATCCATACCAAATCTCAGGACAGCTTTGTTGGAATTAAGTTCTGCAATACCCCAACCAATTCGGTTACAATATCCTCTAATTGTTGACTGAAAATTGTTTACTGAAAAAAGATCTTTATCAATAGCCATAGATCCATCTCCTGAATTGCCATTTTTTGATTCAGTAAAACCTTTTGCTGCTAAGGCTGTGACTGGTTGAGCCTGTCTCGTCTCAGTAGTGTACTGCTATCATTCTTTCCCCAGTCTATATCCGATCGCCTGACCCCTGCAACCTGAAAAAAACAGATTTTCTGGTCAATTTTGTGACAAAATGTTAGGGGAATGCCAGAAAAAACTTGATTTTCTGATTCAGAACTAAGTTATAATGGCTGAAACCCTTACCAAGCAGCAGTTGATGGATATAACAGAATTGTTACAATTTGCGGATCGGTTGGTAGCACAACAGACGGGAGAACACCTAGACGACCTACAAAAGTCGATCATTCAAGGACTGTTGACAGGGAAGACGTACAAGGATATCGTGGAAGATATCGGGAATGGCTACAATGAAAACTATATCGGAGATGTTAGCCGGAAATTATTTAAAATTTTATCTCAACAGCTTAATGAGGATATTAAAAAATCCAATTTTTGTTGGACTCTGGAAAGGGCAATAAATTCGCAAATATTTAGCTTTAATAACAATAATGTGACCTGGTGTCCTTATTATCCGAATGGCAATTCTGAACAGGAAGAACAAGCGATCGCTACTCCCCAACTACCGCCGCCCCAAAAAATATGCCATGATTTAACCATGGCACCTAAAATCTGGAAATTTTGCGATCGCAATGACGAAATAGATACCCTATCCCGTTGGTTAATTGATGAAAGTATACCCTTAATCTCAGTGGTGGGAATAGCGGGAATTGGCAAAAGCACCCTAGTCAAAAAATTAGTCGATCGCCATAAAGATAGTTTTGAGGTGGTGAGTTGGAAAAATCTAAAACTATCACCACATTTAACCACTATTGGCAATGATATTTTAACCAAATTCAATAAGGAATCCAGCCCCAAAGATTATCAAATCCATGACCTGATTAATCTGTTAATGCAACAAAAATGTTTGCTGATATTCGATGATTTACAAGAACTATTTATCAGCGGCAAGTTGGCGGGACAATACCAAACCCAATATAAAAACTATAGCCAATTTTTGAGAACGATCACACAAATTGAACATAAAAGCAGCATTATTGTAATCAGCCAAGAACAATCCCAAGAAATGTGATTATCCCTCAATAATGACCTATATCCTATCAAATCCTTAACTTTATCCGGCTTAAATAGTGTAGACATTTTAGAGAGTCTGCAATTATCAGACCGAGAAAGCTGGTCAAATTTAATCGAAATATACGAAGGAAATCCAGTCTATTTGGAAGATATTTGCTATTTAATTAGGAATATGTTTTGCGGTAAAGTCTCGGAGTTTTTGGCAGAAGAAACCCCGGTAATCACGGAATTAATGAGTAGTCAATTAGGAGAAGTTTTCGAGCGATTATCTTCCAGGGAAAAAGCGATCGCCTTAGAGTTAAGCCAAGTTGACCGTCCCCTGTCGCGATCGCAGTTAAACGAAAAATTATCCCTATCCTCCACCGAGATCATCAAAGGTTTACAATCTTTGCAGAGACGATGCTTGCTAAAAACTATCGAAAATGGTACAATGGCCTTCGCTTTATGTCCTGTCTTTAAACAATATATACGGAAGGGTTCACTGACGGCTCGATCTGAAATCTGAGAGTTGGAGGGTGGTTTCGGGGTGATCATGTGGTGACGATGAGGGGTTATAGGTAAGATTAACTAATGTGAAAGTATAGCGATCGCTAATGCTAAATTTGCGATAAAGTGGGGTCTAATGATACAGAAATTACTATGGCAGCATGAATCAACAGCTTAACGTGATGTCAAAATGGTGGCATTTGTTGGCGGGAATGATAGCAATAGTCATGGTCTTGCTATTGTCCACTGCGCCAGCTATGGCTACAGGAGTTTATCAAATGCCAGACTTGAAAACTGGCGATCGCACTTGGATTATTGATGATGAGGACATTCTCAGTCGCGCTACGGAAGGCAGAATTAACCAAAGCCTGGAGAAACTAGCGGACCAGACAGGGTATGAGGTGCGGTTAGTGACGATCCGCCGCCTGGACTACGGAGAAACAGCCCAAAGTTTTACTGATCAGTTGTTTGAGAAATGGTTTCCCACCGCAGAAGAGGCGGCTAATCAAACTCTGTTGATGGTGGATACCCAAACCAATAATAGCGCTATCCATACGGGAGACAATGTAAAACCGTTGCTAAGTGGTGCGATCGCTGATAGTGTAGCCAACGAAACCCTACAGATTCCCCTGCGAGAAGGTGAGAAGTATAATGAAGCCTTCCTGGCGGCGACAGATCGTATAGTCAAAGTCCTTTCAGGACAAGGAGATCCGGGCGCGCCTAAACTCCAGGAAAATCTGCAAGTGGCCAGTACATTTAAATCCGCTGAAGAAACGGACGACAAAAGTGCGACGATCTTAGTTGTGGTAGTCCTAGTAATTGCCACAGTCGCACCTATGGCGACTTATTATTACCTTCAACGGCCTTAAAAATGGGCTGATTTAAATCGATGCAGTTTATTGATCGCACTGAAATTGAAGTAGAGGCGGGAAAAGGGGGAGATGGCATAGTTGCCTTTCGCCGGGAAAAATACGTTCCGGCTGGGGGTCCGGCGGGAGGCAATGGGGGCCGAGGGGGTTCTGTGATCCTCAAAGCTGTGGAAGACCTGCAAACTCTCCTGGACTTCCAGTATAACCGTCGCTTTAAGGCTGATGATGGCAAACGAGGAGGACCGAAAAATCAAACGGGGGCATCGGGAAGCGATCGCATTATCGAAGTCCCCTGTGGTACCGTGGTCTATGATGCGAATACCTCAGAGGTGATGGTGGATTTAGTCACCCCTAATCAGCAATTTTGCGTGGCGGCTGGGGGTAAAGGCGGTTTGGGAAATACTCATTTTCTCAGTAACCAAAACCGCGCCCCTGATTATGCTTTACCGGGACTACCAGGAGAAAGTCGGCGACTACGACTAGAGTTAAAGTTGTTGGCAGAAGTGGGGATTATTGGTTTACCGAATGCGGGAAAATCAACTCTGATTTCGGCACTATCTTCAGCTCGTCCCAAGGTGGCGGATTATCCTTTTACTACGTTAATTCCTAACCTGGGAGTAGTGCGTAAACCAACGGGAGATGGGACGGTATTTGCGGATATTCCGGGATTGATTGAAGGGGCACACCGAGGCACTGGACTGGGCCATGAGTTTCTGCGCCATATCGAAAGAACCCGCATTGTCCTACACATGATTGATATTACCGATACTGACCCGATCGCTAATTATCAAATTATTCAACAGGAGTTAAATGCCTATGGGCGGGGTTTGGAAAGGCGGCGGCAAATTCTGGCTATTAATAAAATTGATGCGGCGGGCGACTCGGAGGAAAGAACTAAGGCGATCGCATCTCAACTTGAGGCGATCGCCGGGGTTAAAGTCTTCCTAATTTCGGCTGTAGCCCGCATTGGTTTGGATGCACTTTTACAGGAAGTTTGGCGATTTTTGGATGACCTAAAGACCGAGGAGTAATTTGGCGGTACTTAAATAAATCCAGATCCCCAAAATATCGACAATGGTAGTAATAAAAGGAGAGGACATCAAGGCGGGATCTAACCCAAAGGAATGAAACAGAAAGGGTAATCCCGCCCCGGCGGTGGCGGCAATAATAGTAATACACAGTAAACTAATCCCCACGGTTAAACCGATTTCAACTTGTCCTAAAAAGACAAACACCATCCCAATTACTACTACCCCTAATAAAATGCCCAAAAGTCCGCCAGTCATGGACTCGCGCATAATCACCCAAAGGGGTTTTTTATATTTCAATTCTTCGGTACTTAACCCGCGAATGACGACGGTTGAAGACTGGGCACCGACATTACCGCCAGCATCAATTAACAGAGGGGTAAAAAAGGCTAAGGCGACGACTTCATCAAGGACGGCTTCAAAATTGCTCATCACAAAAATAGTTAGGGTGTTGGTGATTAACAAAATAAATAGCCAGGGGATACGTTTACGGGTAATGGTGGCTAAATTGGATTGAAAATAGCTTTCCCCCTCGGACCTGACGGCACCCATAATATAAATATCTTCGGTGGCTTCCTTTTGCAAAATATCGATCGCATCATCTACGGTTACGACTCCGACTAAGGTATGATCGCGATCGACCACAGGTAAAGCAACTAAATCATAACGTTGAATGGAACGGGCGACTTCTTCCTGGTCTGTATCTGTTTGGGCAAAAACCACATCGGGATTAATGATATCACCTAGGAATTGCTCAAGGTCAGCTAATAATAAATCCCGCAGAGAAGCGACTCCCATTAACCGCCGTTGTTCATCAACTACATAGACATAATAACTCACTTCACGATCGCGTGCTAATTGTCTAATGCGATCGGATGCCTCTTTAATGGTTAAATTGTACCTCAAAGCGATATATTCAGGGGTCATGAGACGGCCGGCTGTTCCCGCCTGATAACCTAATAACTGAGAGGTGGCTTGACGTTCTTCGGGTGAAAGTTGGGCGAGAACCCGCCGCACTAACCGAGGGGGTAATTCATCAAATAAACCCGCGCGATCGTCGGGAGCCATACTATTGACAATCTCTAATAATTCGGAATCTCTAAACTCCTCAATTAAAGACTGTTGAATATCTGTAGAAAGGTGTTCATAAACTTCTACGGCTTCTGCTTTAGAAAGTAAACGAAAAGCAGTCAATTGCATGGCTTTGGGCAACCCATCTATGGCTTCAGCAATATCGACAGGCTGCACTGGCAATAATAGAGTTTTAGCACCTTCCCAGTTGCGATCTTCTAATAACAGTCGCAATTGTTCCCTGACAATTGCCCGCAATTCACTCCGGGAACTCTTTTCCTCAATCTCCTGCATAGTTTTAGCTCCTGGGACTAATTAACTACAGTATCAAGGATATAGCAAAATCACTATGATCTAGTATATTGAGCCTGAAAAATAGTTATTTGTGATACATGAACTTGAGTGCATTTTGCTAAAATATGGGGGTGTCACCTAGGACAGGAGGAAGTAACATTGAACTCTGACACAGATACGATTCAATCTATAGATCCCATTCAGTGGGACGAAAAATTCATCTCAACTTCTCATGCTGAACCGAGTTTTTATTATTTCGCCTACGGTTCTTGTATGTGTCCGGTGGATTTGCAGCGGACTCTAGGTGAACCTACTCATTCCTATGTGATCGGACCTGCTACTCTACAGGGTTATCGGTTGGGGTTTTATCGGCATTCCCGGCGGCGCAATTGTGGGGCTTTGGATATAGTTAAAGATGCTAATTCTTCTGTGGAAGGGGTGTTATATCGACTTCCTTGGCGTTTAAGCGATCGCCTTGATGAACGGGAAGAAGTAAGAATTGACCCGGATAAACAGGTTCATATTGGCGGATATCGCCCAGAAATGATTGAGGTACATTCTCTGGGTAAGGATTATCAAAATGTGCGGACTTATATGGTAATTAATAAACTCGCCCAAGAATTAGCCCCGAATGATTGGTATTTTAATGTGGTTTTACGGGGTGCTGTTACCTGTGGTTTAACTCAGGAATATTGTTGGCAACTCTTTAACCATATGTATCATCTGCAACGCCAACAAGTTAGTTATCCGAATTCCTAATTAATTATCAATGGGTTACTGTAGAGACCAGCCTAGCCTGGTCTCGGCTGATGATTAGACCTCAGAAATCATTGACTTCTGCAATAATATCCAAGCTGGTTTTTGCCTGATTATTGGTATGCTTATAAAGTTCCCGTAAATAGATATTACCATTTTGATATTCAATGTAAAACATCCATTTTGATGTCGGGTCAATATCTACGGTGTAAATCTTAGCGTGAGTCCCCTTTAATCGCTTGAGGCGACTCATAGGAAAGTATTGATTTTGATAGGATTGGGGATTTTGTAACTCCGCGATCGCCGCCAAAAATTTCAGTTGCTGAGGTTCGGAAAAAACTGCCATAGCTTGGCGAATAATACCGCGCTCGTCAATTAATGGGGGAAATGGTGATAACATCAATAACTATCCTTATGGTCAATTATTTTTTCATAGATGGAGTTGCCGACCTGTCGATAAGCTGTAGCAGCATGACGGCTTTCTATGGCTTTAAATAGGGTGATTGACAGGCGATTAAATAGGGGGTCTTCGTCAATGGTGAGAATTACGCGCAGGTAGTAGTTAACAATAAATGAGTATAGGGAAGAACGGTAGTTATCTTTGAGATGAAATTGACAAAACTGATGAAGTCGTCTACTCCGCAGACTAGAGTTAGTTAATAATAAGGGAAGCCAATGTTCAAGTTCCTTGAGGATAATTAATTGTTCTTCCTGGGTAAATTTAGCTAAGTCCTGATTAAACTCATCAGTGGACTCAAACACAAGGTCCATAGATATTCACCCCTGAATCTATAAAGCGATCGCTAACTACGTCTTCTTTTTCAATAGGGCCAGGTGCTGGTCAGGAAAACTATTACGGAGGCGAAAGCTAAAACCCCTTGAAGTAAATTACCGAGGACGGTCCCGACAAAAATCCCGATCGCCGCCTTAACTGCGGAGCGCACCCGCAGACCTAAGACTAAATCCCGACGATAGAGAAATTCTCCAACAAAAGCGCCGACCAAAGGACCGATTAACAGTCCTAATAAGGGTCCGCCAAAAGGCAAAGCTGGTAAGAGACCAAAGAACCCCAATAATAAGCCAATGATTGCGCCAATTTGTCCCCATTTACTAGCGCCAGCTTTTTTAGCACCCAGATAAGCACTGAGGAATTCAACACCGACACTTAAAAGCAGGACAGCGATCGCCACACCAATAGGCCAGCCCATACCGGAAAAACCAGCAAAGATAGCCCAAATCAAAATAGCGGTAACAATCAGACCCGACCCAGGCAGCCCCGGAACGACGGCTCCGATGACCCCCAGGAGCATTACCAGCACCAATACCCAGTATAAAAATAACATTGTCTACCCCATTTCTAAGTTGTAATTTTGGTGGCATCGGACCCACCAAAGCGATCCAAAGTATCAGCCAATTTATCCGCAATTCCCTCAATCCAAACTTCATCTTGTTTGGTATAGCTGCGGGGAGTATTCGCCCCCAAAATCAAGACACCGCGATCGCCCATAGGTTGGCAGATGACACCCTGAGTGTTAGGAGGTAAATAGTCAAACTCGACCCTTCCGGGATACAAGGCCAAATTGACCAAGTAAACCGGTTTGTGGGTATCGAGAACCCGTTTAACAATAGGTCCGGGTTGCACCTGAGAATTAACCCCCAAAACGCCGCGTCGGAGTAACACCTGAGCATCCCAAACCACCAAAAGCGATCGGGTGACAGTATTAGTTAACAGCATCAGAGAGGCCCAAGCCAGTTCAGTTTTGACCGGATCGGGCAAATCCGGCTTGAGTTCAAAACCTTGGCGACCCTCCAACTCCACAGCCTCCGGTGGGATAGGTTGAATTTGCTGCCACAGTAAGCCGGTCAAAATCAACAAAGCGCTTAATATGACTCCCAAGGCATCCGAGCGGGCTTGAGAGTCCAAAATCTGGGGGGTTTCTAAACGATTGACGAGCAATAGCACCCCCCCTAAACCCCCCACCACCAGGGGCAAAAGTCGCAGAACTCGGTTAGAATTTATTTGAGCCATTTATGAGAAGCTCTAAAGGACAACTGAGATCCGATCAACCCACTTCTGAAGGATCAATAATGCGCTGGAATAAATAGCCAGTACCGCGAGCGGTCAAAATCAGTTCTGGGTTGCTAGGATCATCTTCTAACTTAGCTCTGAGCCGGGAAATATGCACATCGACGACGCGAGTATCAACATGGCGTTCGGGAGTATATCCCCAAACTTCCTGGAGAATTTCGGATCGGGAAAAGGGTTCTCCTGACCGACTGACCAAGAGTTCCAATAGGCTAAACTCCATCCCGGTTAAGCGGATGCGTTCATCACCTTTGTAAACCTGTCGCTTGTTGGTGTCAATCCTAATACTGGCAATTTGGATAACTCCAGAACTGGGAATTCCAGAAGCGCCATTTTTATCAATGCGGCGCAGGACGGAACGGATACGGGCCTCTAGTTCCTTGGGTGAAAAGGGTTTGACGACATAATCATCAGCGCCTAATTCTAACCCGGTGATGCGATCGGCGACATCCCCCAAGGCGGTGAGCATAATAATGGGGATGTCAGACTCCTTCCTTAATTCCTGACAAACTCCGTAGCCATCTAGTTTAGGCATCATCACATCCAAAACCACGAGGTCAGGTTCTGTCAGGCGGAAGGTTTCTAAAGCCTCCTCCCCGTCGGCGGCAGTTACTACATCGTAACCGATCATGGAAAGGCGAGTTTCCAAAATCCGGCGGATACTGGCCTCGTCATCGACAACTAAAATTCTTTCCTTATGGTTTTCCAATTGACCTCAATACTCCCTCTATAAGACTAGACTTGGTTTCATATAGTTTAACTGTAGGTGCGATCGCCTCTATTGTGCGGGTCGGATATAGCGCGTGTTGATCCCATTGTTTGCATATACAATAAGCATTGTACAGCCACTATTTTAAACAATGCCCAAGCCTCGAACATTATATGTTTGTCGTGAATGCGGGGCCGAGTTCTCCCAATACTTTGGTCGCTGTTCCAATTGTCAAGCCTGGAATTCTCTTGTAGAACAGGTGGTTGAACCATCGCCTACGCCGTCTCTACAGCGGTTTAGCTGGAGCGAGTTGGGATCTGGCTTAACTGAGGATGGGGAACATAAGCCGAACCTGGGACAACCGAGGTTATCATTTAGGCTGTCCCAGATTTCTGATCAGACTCAATCGCGCATCCCTTCTGGATATGGAGAGTTGGATCGGGTGTTGGGGGGTGGCATTGTTCCGGGGTCGTTGGTGTTGATTGGCGGTGAACCTGGTATTGGTAAGTCTACTTTACTGCTACAGGTGGCTAATAGTTTATCCCATCATGCCATGGTGCTGTATGTGTCGGCGGAAGAATCTGGACAACAGGTAAAATTGCGATCGCAGCGTTTATGGAATGCTCAATCAGTGGCTAATGTGGCTGATGATGATGGTGATGGTGATGATGACTTACAGACTGACAATCATGCACAAGTAAATAACCACCATAGTTCAGATGCTGTGGAAGTTACTAATGTTGACCCGTTTACCCAACAGTTACGAAACCAACGCCTTGACCAGACATCCCTCGCTACAGGAAATGGTAATTTATCTTCGGCTGAGTCGCCACCGGAATTATCCCCAGAGTCGGAAAATGGTCAAAATAGCCAGAATAGCCAGAATAGTGAGGAAGAGCAGGATTTATTTTTGCTCCCAGAGACGGATTTAGAGGTCATCCTGCGGGAGTTGGAATCTCTGAAACCCACCCTGGCGATCATCGATAGTATTCAAACTGTTTATTTTGCTAGTCTAACATCGGCTCCGGGTTCTGTGGCTCAGGTGCGGGAATGTACCTCGGCTTTGATGCAGGTGGCGAAGCGGGAAAATATTACTTTGTTGATTGTGGGTCATGTGACTAAGGATGGCAGCCTGGCGGGTCCGAGGGTTTTGGAACATTTGGTTGATACGGTATTGTATTTTGAGGGCGATCGCTTTGCGTCTCACCGTCTATTGCGATCGATGAAAAATCGATTTGGCGCTACCCATGAAATTGGCGTGTTTGAGATGGTTTCCCACGGCTTACAAGAGGTTTCTAACCCGTCGGAATTGTTTTTGGGAAATCGCGATGATTGCTCGCCGGGAACTGCCACTATTGTCTCTATGGAGGGAACTAGACCTATTGTGGTCGAGATCCAGGCTTTGGTGAGTCCTGCTAGTTATGGGTCGGCGCGACGGACGACTACGGGGGTTGATAGTAGCCGTTTGATGCAGATTTTGGCGGTTCTGGAAAAGCGCGTTGGTATCCCTCTTTCTAAGTTAGATGCGATTGTGGCTTCTGTGGGAGGGTTAAAGGTGGATGAACCGGCGGCGGATTTGGGGGTGGCGATCGCCATTGTCGCTAGTTTCCGCGATCGCCTTGTTGATCCTCGCACCATTTTAATCGGGGAAGTCGGATTAGGCGGACAGGTGCGCCCGGTTTCACAATTAGAGTTAAGATTGCGGGAGGCGGCTAAGTTGGGTTTTAAACGCGCTATTGTACCCAAGGGACAAAAACCAGAGGATTTGGGAATGCAAATTTTGCCCGTGGGTCGGGTGATTGATGCGATTCTTGCTTCTATCCCTACTCAACCGCCAAATGTGTCGGAGGGTTTTGGTGATGATTTTGATGATGATGATATCGGTTTTTGAGTTAGGCTGAGACTAGGTATAAACGGCTAGTTTGTCAGTGCGTTATCAAAGGGGAATTTATTATGGCTCATACTATTGTTACTGATGTCTGCGAAGGGGTCGCTGATTGTGTTGGCGCTTGTCCGGTGGCTTGTATCCATCCCGGTCCTGGTAAGAATACTAAGGGGACTGATTGGTATTGGATTGATTTCGATACTTGTATTGATTGCGGGATTTGTCTACAGGTCTGTCCGGTAGAAGGGGCTATTGTGGCGGAAGAAAGACCAGAGTTGCAACAAACTCCATCATAACTTGCCACGGCGATCGCTTTCTGTGTTTATGATCTTGGCGATCGCCCTGATAATCAACACCAGTCTACACCCAAACAACTCGAAATTATGATACAGCAAGCGATCGTTACTACCAGTGGTGATGTCCTCAATGTCCGCTCTAGTCCCTATGGTCCCGTTATTGATACTGTTGAACCCGGAACTGTTGTCGAAGTGATCGGAACTCCTGTTCCTCAAGGGGGGTTGACTTGGGTTCCTATTGGTGGCGATCGCTGGGTGTCGCGAGAGTTTTTAACTGTTCATAACCCCACAACTGAAACTGATGATCATCTCGCTAATACTATTCCCGGACCGAAAATTGTCGCCACTCAAACACAACAGACCATCGCCGGTGGTCTCAAGGTCTATCACACCGAGTTATTTGATGCTGGGGGATGGTTAGTTAATACAGTCCGCTGTATCTCTGGTCGTATCGGTCAGCAAACACCATCAGACCAGCCTGGCTCTCAAACACCCATTCCTTTTGGGGTTTATACTTTTGATATACCAGGTTCCGTAGAATATGCTGGCGGCGAATTTGGCGGGGTTTGGTCAGCAGTAACTCCCACCTTTGAAACCGATCGCGGTGGGTTTGGGGTTCATTATGATCCTTCCGTTTTTAAGGATAATGAAGAAACCGGAACCGCTGGCTGTTTGGCTACTCCTACTATTGAAGAACGGGATCTGATGACCGATTTTATCCGCACCCATGCTCCCACTCATTTGATTATTCAACCCGAATCAATCGATAATCAATAATCGATAATAGACTAATTACAGACCTGTTAAAGCGTCAGAGTTCGGGTCTGGTAGGGGCTCCTGAAGATTAGCAGACCAGATATCATCTATTTCGGGGTTGAACTTTGGGGATATTTCCGAGACTTTACTGATATCTAACCGATTTTGTTCTTGGAGTTTAACCAGCTCTTCCTGATAGGTAGCAATGAGGCGAGCTAAACTTAGGGCGATCGCATCCCAAGCCTCATCGCTCCTGATTTTATCAGCAATCCCCTGGAATAAACCCTCTTGTTTACTATTTTTTACATACTCTTTCAGACGAGAACCAGATTTTTGTATAGCCGCTTGGTAAACATCACCATTTGACCACCAGATCCCCGGTTGATTGAGTAACCAAGTGAGAATATACTCCCGTGCGTGTTGTTCCCGAACCCAAGTAGCTAGATACTTCAATTCATCCATGTGTCCCTCCGACCCCATATTGGCTCTGAGCGAGATTTGAGATTATCCCTGATTCATTCTACATTAATGCTCATCGGGTGGCGATCGATTCTGAATTACCGTTAAGTTGACTAAGAAGCGATCGCCTTCCCGTCCAGGTGCGAATAAATGCGATCGAGCATTTACGGGGGTTCAGAATTCCAGAGATTTTGAACCCCGATAAACTCTAGTAATTATACAGCCTTAATTAGCACTTAAACTTCTACCATAGCCTGTCTATAAACCATTTCGACCACCTGAGCTAGACGCTTCATCCCTTCCACAATCTCCTCATCAGTAGCAGTTAGACTAATGCGAATACATTGATTTTTGTGAGACCATTCTTGTTGTAATCCTGGGAAAAATGAATTACCAGGAACCACGATAATACCCACCTTTTTCAGCTCCTGATATAGTTCTAAGTCTGTGATTGGTAAATCCTTAAACCACAGCCAGGCAAAAATTGCCCCTTCTCCGCGATGCAAAAACCAGGGTAAATCCGTAGACATCGCATCATTTAAAGTAGCTTCTAAGATATTAAATTTATTGCTGTAGTAGGGACGAATTACCTCAACCGAAATATCAGACAAAGCTCCCGATCCAATCGCTCTAGCTGCTATAGCTTGTCCGTAGCGGGGGGAGTGAATACAGGCGTTAGTTTGGAAGGCTTCCAAAACTTTAATCACATCTTCATTACCAATGGCGACACCTAAACGCTCTCCGGGTAATCCGGCTTTAGACAGGCTGATACAGTGAATAATATTATCAGCAAAAACCGGAGCCATGTCCGTAAAATTCAAAGCCGGGAACGGGGGAGCATAGGCGGAATCTACGAATACTGGCACATCATAAGGGGATGCTAAATCGGCGATTTTTTGCACTTCTTCTGAGGTGAGAATATTGCCGCTGGGATTACAGGGACGGGAAAAAATAACGCAGCCCGTATCCTCATTAATAGAGAGTTGATTAAAATCGGGTCGATATTTAAACCGATGGGAATTTTCGTCTATGTCGAGGGTGGGTTGATAAGCAAAAACCGCCTCGGGAATAAGACTAACGCCGCCGTAACCCGTATAGTCTGGACTGAGGGGAAGGACAATTTTTTTGAGCTGTCCTTGGCTGTTATAACCTCCGAAGGCGTTGGCGGCGTAAAAGTAAATTGATTGACTTCCGGGAGTGACTAGGATATTGCGATCGCTTAAATTTAACCCATAGCGAGAGTTAAAATCTTCCACAATGACATCAATAAAAGGTTGGTATCCTTGGCTCGAACCGTAGCGACAGACTACCTCACCATATTCGGGACTAGATAGGAGTTGCTCGGTACATTCGCGCCAAAGTTGTTCGACTTCTGGTAAGATGACCGGGTTTCCGGCGCTTAAATTAATGAATTTTTGACCTTTACCAGAGCGCAAGGTTTCGATAATATCTTTCATAATGGCTCGCACTCCCGTTAAACGAGACATGCGATCGCCAAAGTTCGTCAAAGCAGGATTCATAGTCAACTTGACCTATAATTAATCTCGAGTAGATTCTAACCACACCTCGAGTACAGTGGCGAAGCCAAGTAGCCAGTTTCTATTTTGTCCGGGGTGGGAGTGCGGGTTAAGTTAAAAAGTGTAACAATTTGTGGTTAGCCAGATTTGATTATGTTATAATGCGCCCCATAGCCGGGTTACTTCTTTTAGGTTGGGAAAACATAATTAAACTAATCCAGCTTGATACACCGAGTATAACCCGCGTCAAATCCGCGAACCATGCAGACACACGCCAAGGAGATCCTAGACTGTGGAGATACTTGCTGGAATTTTCGCCGTTTTGCTTGTCATCGGTATTGTTGTGGTCATCCTGGTGGCTATTGTAGGTGTCCAGGCATATAATAGCCTAGCACGCCTACGCAGACGCTATCAAAATGCCTATGCTCAGATTGATGTTCAACTCAAACGCCGCCATGATTTAATCCCGAATTTGGTCGAAACAGTCAAGGGTTATATGGCTCATGAAAGGGGAACCTTAGAAGCAGTTATTGCCGCTCGCAATGCTGCTGTTACCGCCACGAATCAAGCAGCCTCGAACCCTGGCGACCCCCAAGCTATGCAAGAATTAGGACAGGCGGAAGCCGCTTTAACGGGTACATTAGGAAGGTTATTTGCTCTGTCGGAAGCCTACCCCGATTTAAAGGCTGATAAATCCATGGATCAACTCATGGAAGAGTTGCGCTCTACTGAAAATAAGATTGCTTTTGCGCGACAGGCTTTTAACGATGCCGTAACTGTTTACAATACCAAAAAGGATGTATTTCCGAGTAATTTGGTGGCTAGTAGCTTCAATTTCCAAGAAGCTCAATTACTAGAAGAATCATCCCCAGAGGTGAAAGAAGTTCCTAACGTTTCCTTCTAATTATGAATTTCTTTGAGCATCAAGACCAAGCCAGACAAAACACGGTTTATTTGCTGGGTTTGTTTGTGGTGGCTGTGATTGTGATGATTATCCTATTATATGGGGTGGTGGTATTTGCACAGTTTGATCGGTTAGTATGGCAACCGGAACTGTTGTTCTTAGTCGCCTTGGGAGTTATCGGCACTGTCGGCGCGGGAAGTGTCCAGAAATCTATTCAATTACGGGGGGGAGGTAAGGTAGTCGCTGAGGATTTGGGGGGAACATTAGTCGATCGCATGACCGGGGATGAACTGGAGAAACGACTACTTAATATTGTCGAGGAAATGGCGATCGCCTCTGGAATTTCCGTTCCCGAAGTGTATGTTTTGGGGGAAGAACAGGGAATCAATGCTTTCGCGGCGGGATTTACTCCCAATGACGCAGTAATTGGGGTAACGCGAGGCTGTTTAGAACAACTCGATCGCGATGAGTTACAAGGAGTAATCGCCCATGAATTTAGCCATATTCTCAATGGAGATATGCGCCTAAATCTGCGACTAATCGGAGTAATTCAGGGTTTGATTTTCATTTATCTTATAGGTCGGGTAATGTTAAGGGGTAGTTTTTTAGGGGGAGGTAGTGGCAAATCGTCGTCAAAGGGCAAAGATTCGGGATTGATTATTGGTTTAGGAATGGTAGTTATTGGCGGGGTCGGCTTTTTTTGCGGAAGGTTAATTAAAAGTGCTGTTTCTCGCCAACGGGAGTTTTTAGCGGATGCTTCTGCAGTTCAGTTTACCCGCAACCCTGACGGTATTAGTGGCGCACTACAAAAGATTGCGGGTTATAAATCTGGTTCTAAGGTAAGAAATCCTAGGGCTGAAGAAGCTAGTCACCTGTTTTTTGGGGAGGCGTTTACAGGGATTTTTGAGAGTTTCGGACAAATCTTTGCAACTCATCCCCCTGTGAAAGAAAGGGTTAAGCGTTTGGAAGGTTTCGCCGGTCGCACTTGGTCGGTGGAAGAAACCGGAAATAATCCCTCTATGTCGTCTATAGCTTCCGGTAATGAAATGGTGGCGGGGTTTGCGGGTTCATCGCCTCAACCACAGCCTCAACCGGAGTCGTTGTCAGTTTCACCGGATAG
Source organism: Arthrospira sp. PCC 9108 (assembly GCA_016745315.1). Taxonomy (GTDB): domain Bacteria; phylum Cyanobacteriota; class Cyanobacteriia; order Cyanobacteriales; family Microcoleaceae; genus Limnospira; species Limnospira platensis. The sequence goes on along the minus strand of CP066886.1, from coordinate 4,217,569 downwards.
GGTAGTCGCCGGAGTGGGGACTACCAACCCCAAACATCTTGATAATGTGCGGGGGTTTTTGGCGGATATTCCCGAACCTGTACGCATGGCTACCCGTGATGTAAATGGAGCGATCGCCATTATCTATAGTTTATTGTTGCATACAGACCCAGAAGTGCGCGATCGCCAAATGTCTTCCTTGCGAGAGTCCTCCCCGCCGCCAGTGTTGGAAATGATCGAAAACCTCAGTCCCTACCTGGAGAGTTTGAACGCGCGGACTCGTCTACCGTTGATTGATTTAGCCATACCTGCTTTGCGTGGTGGAAGTGTTAGCCAGTGTACCCAACTGCTGAAACAAGCCAGGGTTTTGATTAAGGCTGACAATCATCTGAGTCTGTCCGAGTATGCGATTTTTGTTGTGTTGCGTCAACGGTTGACTAACTACTTTCCGAGTACACAACCGGAATCTAAAGTTAAGTTTACTGACATTAAACAGATTTGGTCTGATTGTGTTACTGTGTTATCAGCTTTGGCTCGCGTCGGCCAAGATTCTCCGGGGGCGGTTGATATAGCTTTTCAAGCCGGACTGTTGCGCCTACCTAAAAATTCCGGGGAAACTTTACCCACCGCGCCCGGTGAATATAGTTTAACTCAAGTCGGTGAAAGCCTCAAACGTCTGGAACTCGCCGCCCCCAAACTTAAACAGGCGGTAGTTGATGCTTGCGCCTATACCGTCTTGGCGGATCACAATGTCACCTTAGACCAAGCCGAGTTACTAAGGGCGATCGTGATTTCTCTTAACTGTCCTATTCCACCGTTTTTAGATGCACCCAGTCAACCATAATCAGGGATAGAGTGGAGACAATTATTTTTCTCCACCCTAAGAAATTATTAACCAGGATTATCGATCGCCTTCCATTCCAGAACTACTGGAGACGGGATAGCGATCGCACATTTTGTTTCAGCGATCGACAAGTAAAGCTCGATTTCATCGGCTGGGGAAATTTTGGGCAAAACATCCGTTAAATTGTATTGTCCAACATTCGGGCCGGGTGCTTTTTCGCCAAACTCATCTACCGCCTCGATAATTGTACCATTACCGACCACAATTTGCAACGGTTCAGGATGATTAAATGTTACCGACCCCGGAAACCCCACCAAGCGCAAATTCACATCCTTGACCTCCCCATTTTTGATCCGCTTAAACAGAACCACCTGCCAAGAATTACCTTGATTATCTCTCAAACTATGGCGAGATTTATAAAGTATCTGTCCGGGGGCCTCCTCCTGTTGTTGAATTAAGGCGATCGCTGGTTGAGGCGGAACCATAACCAACAGCAAAGGCAGAATAATTAGCAACAAAATCGACACCAATTTTCTGACATTTTTTCTGACATTAATTAACATTATTTTGCCTCTAAAGCAGCTTGAATTTCTGGGATAAACACCGCATACATTCCCCGCAAATCCCCTTCCTTAAAATCAAAAGCCAAATCTTGAGGGTATTTATCTTTCACAAACTGAGGGCGGCTATTTTGGGAACCATGACAAGCCAAACAAGTAGCCTCAACATTAATCCGGCGATAGTAACGGAAACCAGAGTTACCATCAATAGTTTCTGGTTCCCAAAATCCCATCAATTCCCGGTTTTGTTCAAATTGTGCTAACGCCATTTTAGCGTGTAAATTATCAGGAGCGTGAGCCGGGTTGCGATATTTATTAGCAATTTGTTTAACCTGCCATCCATTATCTTCGCTGAGTTGTTTTGCTTGCATTCCCACCGGTTTACAAACTTCTTTAAAAGTTTGTCCGGTCGGTTCTGTGGTTTGTCCTTCTAGCGTCGAAGCTAAACCCCTACGCAACCCATCCAGATTTTCGATCGCCTCAACTGCTTTAGCCAATTCTTCGGGAACCACCCCAGCATATACTGGAGTCGTCCTATAGCTACCCAGAAGGAAAACTGCCACCAGTAGCCCTAAAACGAATTTTGACAAAGCCCTTAACATAGATCACCTATTACTTAACCATGTAGTTATAATACCACACAATTTTACTTTCATCCATCTATCTCTCTCCCAAGAAATAGACAGCTTGGCTGGGGGTAGTTGGGGGCTTCTGGTGTCGAAGGTAAGCAGTATATTTGCTTATGGTGATTATTAATAATTTAGAAATTAGCGCTGTTTACACACTAAGATAGTCATATCATCATAAACCTGATGATTACCGATGTATTCCATAACATCATGAATAATAGACTGTCGAATTTCAGCAGCAGTCAGATCACGATTTTTGGCAGCCACGGCACAGAGTCGGTCAACTCCATAGTGAAGCCCATCTGCATTTTCTGCCTCAGTAATACCATCAGTATATAAAATCACCACATCCTCAGCATTTAAATAGGTAGTATAATGGCTAATAAACTCCGAGATATCATCAACCAATCCAATCGGGAAACCCAGATCAATAGTTTGAATTCGTTGGACATTTCCATCACTACGAACTAAAATTGCTTCCTCATGTTGACCGCAGATTCTGATTTCTCCACCTTGATAATCAAGCAATACCAGAGTCATATTTTTATCACAGTTCATTCTTAACACATTTAGGTAAATAGTTCGATTCAGAACATCCAAAAATCTAACTCGATCAGTTTCTCCCGCTTCTAGTAGAGTTCTGACAGCAGTTTGAGCCATTAACATCACCATACCACTTTCTAAACCGTGTCCCGTGACATCTCCCATGCAGATAGTCACCCCGCCGCCAAAGGCGAGAACATCATAATAATCACCTCCTATTTCTGTAGCAGGTTCCATATAACCCGCAATATCCAGGCTTTTAATTTCCTCAAGTTCTGCTTCACTCGGTAACAGCAAACGTTGTAGGCGGCGGGTAATTTCCAACTCCATATTGAGATATTTATTTTCATCATGGAGTTGATGATTAAGCATTTTAATTTCTTGATATGCTGAAGCCAGGGACTCTTGGGCTTGGTGTCGTTCAGTAATATCTCGAAAAGTGCCAATCATAAATGATCGGGCTCCTAATTGAGCCGGGTTTAAGGTAACTTCTACCGGAAAATTAAAACCATCAGCCCGCCATCCGATCGCCCCTTGACAAGGTTTTTTTTAACCATTGATTGATTAAGGAATTATCCCAGATTTTAGAATTAAAACTTTCCGTAATCAATCCACTAATTTTCATGCCAATCAAATCTTGTTTGCTATAACCAAAAACAGCTTCAGCACTAGAATTAGCAGTCAAAACCACCAGAGAAGATGTCGTCAAAGTAAGAATAGCATCAGTAGCAGTCTCAACGATCGCCTCAGTTTTTCGCACCGCTTCTTCCAAGGCATCCATCACATAATTATAGCGGGTGGCAATTTGTCCAACTTCCGTAAATGGTTCCACCGGAACCCGCAAACTCAAATCCTTAGTTTGAGCTTGAAAGTCCATAACCTTAAACAGTTCATAAATTTCCGACTTAGCCCGATGTTCATAAATATTTAGTCCGATATTTTCGCCGTCTTCTGAAACCCGTAAAGGGTAGAATCTATTGATAATTAAAAGCAAAATTAAACTAACTAAAAATCCCCAGATAGCGCCGCTAACTGTTCCCAAAACTTGTACAGCTATTTGACCAAAGCGATTTAAGCCTGTATTTAGCACATCTAAACGGGCAAATAAACCCACTGCCAAAGTTCCCCAAACTCCCGCCCCCACATGAACCGCCACCGCATCTACAGCATCATCAATGCGCCACTTAACTAATTGTGTAGATACCATCATAGTAATAATTGCGCCCAAGGCTCCAATGATTATAGCTGGCAAAGTTCCCACAGCGTTACAGGAGGCAGTAATTGCCACCAGTCCAGCCAGAGAACCATTAATTAAACATTCTATTTCTATGGAACCTGTGCGCCAGCAAGCCATAAATAAACGCACCAACATTCCCGCGACCCCGGCTAAAATAGTATTCACAATAATCACGGGAATTTGATTGCTTAAAACCAAGGCGCTACCACCATTAAACCCCAGCCAACCTATCCAAAGTAGCATCACTCCTAACACCGATAAAGGCAAATTAGAGCCATGAATTTTGCGGGGACTTTTACCTTTAGGAAATCGCCCGGCGCGGGGTCCAATTACTAATAAAGCAGCGAGGGCTACCCATCCCCCGATACTATGCACAACAGTGGAGCCAGCAAAGTCTATAAACCCTAACTGATCTAGCCAACCATTATTGACACCATTATTTAAACCATTCCAAGCCCAATGTCCGAAAATGGGATAGATTAAGCCAGAGGTAAAACCAGCTACAATTAAATAGGCTGTAAATCGCATTCTTTCAGCCACCGCCCCAGAAACAATGGTGGTGGCGGTGCTACAGAACATAGTCTGAAATAGGAAAAAAGCAGCTACACTGGGGATGTTACTAACATCTAAAACAAAGTAACTAGAACCGAAAAGTCCTAATTGGGAGGTGCCAAACATTAGCCCATAGCCGATCGCCCAAAATAGCCAGACGGAAATTCCGAAATCAGCTAGATTTTTGATAGCAACATTAATGCTATTCTTGGAACGGGTTAACCCCGACTCCAAACACATAAACCCGGGCTGCATCAGGAATACTAAACTGGAGCAAATCAGCAGCCAAATCAGATCATTCATGAATTTTAAGATGGTTTGAAAAGGTGCCTGTTTAATATTTATAGCACAACGCAATCAATTCAGGAAATTATCGAAATTATGTACAATTTAGCAATTATTGGTGGTGGCATTGTCGGACTATCTACTGCTTATTCATTAAGTCTAACTCACCCAAAGGCTAAAATTATCATCTTGGAAAAAGAAAAATCTTGGGCTTTTCACCAAACTGGTAATAATAGTGGGGTTATCCATTCTGGTATTTATTATAAACCAGGTAGCCTCAAGGCGACTCTCTGCCGCCAGGGGAATTTATCAATGGTTAACTTTTGTGAACAGCAGGGGATTAAATATGATGTCTGTGGTAAAATAATTGTAGCCACGGATCCGGAAGAATTGCCATTGTTAGATAATCTCTATCAACGAGGCTTAGATAATCAAATTCCTGTCGCTAAAATTATGCCGGAAGAGGTGGCAGAAATTGAGCCTCATGTGCGTTGTTTGGCGGCGATTAAAGTTGAGTCTACGGGGATTGTTAGCTATAGTGAAGTGAGCGCCAAATATGCGGATTTAGTGGCAGAAAAAGGGGGGGATTTACGGTTAAATACTAAGGTGCATAAAATCACGGAAACTTCTCAGGGTTTAGTATTAGCCACTAACCAGGGAGAATTTGTGACGGATTTTGTGATTAATTGTGCTGGTCTTTATAGCGATCGCATCACAGAATTAACCCAGGTAAAACCCCCAGCTAAAATCATCCCATTTCGGGGAGAATACTATGAGTTAATCCCGGAAAAAAGATATTTAGTCAAGGATTTAATTTATCCAGTTCCTAACCCCAATTTCCCATTTTTAGGGGTGCATTTTACGCGGATGATTGATGGTTCGGTACACGCGGGACCTAATGCAGTTTTAAGCCTCAAAAGAGAGGGTTATAAAAAAACTGATGTTGATTTGGGTGAGTTAATGGAAATTTTGACTTATCCAGGACTGTGGAAACTGGCGGCTAAATATTGGAGTGATGGGGTGGAAGAAATTATCAGGTCTTTTAGTAAAGCGGCATTTGTACGGAGTTTACAACGATTAATTCCTGAAATTCAAGCGGAGGATATCATCCCCACCCATGCGGGAGTCCGGGCACAGGCGTTAATGCCTAATGGGGGATTAGTGGATGATTTTCTAATTGTAGAAAGTCCCCGTGCGCTTCATGTTTGTAATGCGCCATCACCGGCGGCGACGGCTTCTTTAGAAATTGGGAAAGCGATCGCTCAAAAAGTCCCGAATTATTCATAAATTGATTTCCTCGCAGTCTTGGGCGATCGCCTCACTCATTAACTGAAGATCGTCGGACGGAATTGAACCAGCAAAAGGTAGTAACTGCCTTCCTGGAGTCCCTCGAACTTCAGCTTTGAGTAATGTCTCAATAAACTCAAGTACCTGCGATTGCTTTTGCGGTGGCATGACTTTGAGTTGTTCAACGACCCGATCGATAATAGAAGTATTCATTTATATTTCTCCGACTACCTTTTTGATTATTATAACAATAAGGGAATTGCTTTTGAAGAGTTAACCGAGAAGCGGGGTTTCTTTCTGTGCAACTCCCACAGGGTTGGAAGATGGCGATCGCCGCCCTGTCAATACCATAGGAATGCCTCCGGTCGCTGAAAAAGTTACCCCTTCTTGAGAAATTAGGAAAGCGATCGCTGAAAAAGTCCCATGGCCACCATAAACGGATCTAGGGAGTGTTGACCCAGGCGAGGACACCATTATATATATTATATATGGCCCATTTAGGCTCTCTAAATAGTGTTCGTTGCCTGTTCATAAATCTTCACAATAAAAATTGTATTTTAGTTGACAAAAAACGGCAAATTTGTTATGTTGGTTGCCAACTTAGGTTAACCGCTGAACTGATTTTCCATTGGGCAGTGACAGCGAAGCAGATCGCCAGTAGTGCGCGTCTAGTTTCTGGCTTGAACGCCATCTGTGGTGGTTTCAAAGAACTTAGTCTAAGTTGCGATCGGGTGCATCATCAAGTATAGAGCTTGAACTGGGCTTGAAAATCAACCCAGGAAGAGGGTTTTAGTCTCAAAAATTAGCCAATGTGATCTATCCAGTATCATGATCGCGCGGTCATGTCATGGCATAGGTCGGTGATTGGTCACACCCCAAAATATGCTCCACCAGACAGTTGGGAGAGGGGCTAATTTGTGATGACTTTCGATGGCGTTGTTACGTCACCGAGTCTAGTTCAGCAAAGACTGCGATTTCGATATTTTATTGCCTTTCAAAATTAAGGACTTCAATCATGGTGAAAGTGTACTTCAGGACAGTCACTAACAATAACCAAACCTATGGCAAAGGGTACTTTGTCTACGGAAATTCCCAAACTGCGAACGACCAAGAGATAGTCTACCACACCGATTTGAGGGAGTTTTTCTACACCGACCCGGACACGCAAATCGATCTGAGTAAAGGCGCGAGAGGAACACTGCACTTTGTGATTGGTGGGAACCCTGCCAATGCCGTCCCAGCCCGGAGTGTATTTAACATTGAAATGGCCGACCCGGTTGGGAACTTGCAAACCACAGCCAAAGAAGGCTCCCAGTCTTGCCGTCCCGGCCAACTAGGTTTGACCAATAAAGCTGGTATCTGGCTAGAATGGCCTTCGATTGGCGATGCAGCCCCCTCCTGGTGGGAAGAGAAACCAAGTGGCAGTTCAAATGAAGGCGAGAAACCGACCCAGCCCAGTGGGGGTTCAGAGGAGCCACAACCGACCCCGCCGAATGTTGACTGGTCTAGTTTCATACAACCACCACAGGGTGGCTGCGCCCCCACACCCCCAGGCTACACAAAGATAAAGTTTCCGTATGACATGGGCAAGCGAGATTTTCCGAATAGTTACTTGCCGCAAGTAGACTTGAGCAAAATGAATCTGAGTGGTATCGATCTGAGCTTTTCCTACCTGTGTGCAGCCAACTTAGGAGCCACTAACCTGGTCGCGGCTAACTTGAGTTACGCGTATCTCTGTCACGCCTATCTCGGCTATGCCAATCTCAACTATGCCTATCTGGGCTATGCTAATTTGTGTTTTGCCGATTTAAGCTACGCGGTCCTCACCGAAGCGGATCTGAGTTTTGCTAACTTGTGTCAGGCGAAGCTAATTGGAGCCCAATTAAACCAGGCTAGCTTGGCTTACGCGAATTTCTGTTACGCTTATCTGGGCTATGCCAATCTCAGCTATTCCTATCTGGGCTATGCTAACTTCTGTGGTGCTGACCTGACAAATGCCGACCTGCAAGGAACCGACATGACTGGGGCTAACTTCACCAATGCCAACCTGACAAATGCGGACCTGCGGGGAGCCAACATCACTGGGGCTAACTTCAGTAATGCGAACCTCACGGGGGCTAAACTTGATGATGCCCAGAAGCAACTGTTAGGAATTGCCTAATAAAGGTAATCCCAACGACAAATTATTCTACCGTTGATGGTATCAATTTCCCATTGTTGAAATCCATCATCAAACCCGGTTACATTGTCTGATGTGACCGGGTGGGGTGAGCTTTTTGTCATTGATTGATGTAAATAAGTGGCTATCCCTAGGGATAGCCTCTATAAAGATTGTCAATTGGCTTTCTTTGCCTGTCTAGCACTAGGCAATGATGAATAATGCCAAAATGTATCCGATTTTAATGGTGGTTATCTGCCCTTCTAGCTGCCCTTCTAGCTGTACTTGATCAATGTTTGAATTGCTGTTAAATTGGCTCGGTCTTAGCCCTCCATCCAATTTAGTCTTTTGGGGAATCCTGTTGTATTTTACGGTTTGGGGAATCCTGCTCAATTTGATGTTTTTAGGGGTCAAGAGTGACTCGGTATCGGATAAGTTGGAAAAATCTACTTCCTCGATCGCTCAATTGGGGGAAAATGGCTGTGGGAATGGTAAGTCTGTTGTGCCATTTCTTCCGACTGAGGAAACGGACTCGGCTGGTGAATTACAGTCCTGTGTTCCCCAAACGATCGCGGTTTCCAATGCTAATGGCGATGTGGCATCCGCCCCTACGCGCCTTACGGTGCCGCTTGGCGATCGCACTCCCCAAACCGCGACCATTGCAGTCAACGATGTGGCATCCGCAACCCTTGGCGATCGCATTCCCGACGGTAAAAATAACCGGGGTTCGATTCTGCCGGAAGATGCGAACCTGGAAGCGGACTTAAATATCGTGTCGGAGGCGATCCTCCCGACATCGGAACCGACGCAGTTTGATAAAACCATTATTAACCAAGCACTAGAAGACTCCCGAATCGCGATCGGGGCCAAAATTCAGGAATTTATTGGTAGGCGGCGGGAAATTATCGGTTCCTACGAACCCTTATATGATTTGTTGCTCGATTACCCGTTTCGGGGAGGTAAAATGCTGCGCCCCACCATGTGTATTAGTGCGGCGCGGGCGATGGGTGGCATGGGACAGGTGGCGCTATCGACGGCGGCGGCTTTGGAACTGTATCACAATGCGTTTCTGATTCACGATGATATTGAGGACGGGTCAGAGTCGCGCCGGGGAAAAGGGACGTTACACCACAATATTGGCATTCCCCGGGCGATTAATGTCGGGGATGCAACCAATGTACTGGCTGTTGGTTTGTTGCTGGAAAATTTATCGGCGATCGGGGTAACCAAAACTCTGAATGTACTCCACGAAATTGAGTTTATGGCGCGTCAATCGGTGGAAGGACAGGCGATGGAATTGGATTGGGTGGCAGAAAATACCCAAAATTTAAGCGATCGCGATTATTTTAAAATGTGCGTCAAAAAAACCTGCTGGTATTCTTTTATGACCCCCTGTCGCATCGGTTTGATTGTGGGGAATTCCTCGGCTAACCCTCAAGATTTGGTGGAACCTTTGGCGGGAGTTACTCGGTTTGGCATGATTTTAGGCATTGCTTTTCAGATCCAAGATGATTTATTAAACTTGGTGGGAGATATGAAGGCTTATGGGAAGGAAATTGGCGGAGATATTTATGAGGGAAAACGAACTTTGATGCTCAATCATGCGATCGCCCATAGTAGTCCAGTCGAATCCCGCCGAATGTTGGAAATTCTCGCCACCCCCCGACCGGAAAAGACCCCGGAACAGGTAGAATTTGTCATGGAGAAAATGCGCCAGTATGGTAGCATCGAACATGGTTGGGCTGTGGCTAGATCTTTGGCTCAAAAAGCTGCCCAGATTTTGGACAGTCTGGATTTTATGGAACCGAAAACTCCGCTCAGACCAGGGGAAAAATGGCAGACCCCGGTTCACGATCGCCGCTTTCTGAAAGAATTAATTAACTATGTGATTTATCGAAATTTATAGCATTTTTGGGGGTTATGATACGATTCATAGCCCCTTGCTCATTTAAGGAGGATTGACCCACCATAAAATCAAGTGGTATTGAGGAAGTTATTCTACCATAAAATAGAGAGATTGTCAAGATGATCGAACATAAAAACCCGATGGCAATGCCCCCCCCAGTCGAAGCTGAAATTCACCCCGGCGGTGAACTGGTGCTGAGACTGTCCCTGCATAATAATAGCGGTGAAACCCTACTGGTGCGACCAGTTTTAGATAATTGGATCGCCGAGAACGGGGATATTTTCGCCACCATTAATCCGGTGGAACCTGACTATATTTATCTAGGTTCTGGTGCGGGAAAAGCCACTCAAACTGTGAGGGTAAAACTACCTTTAGAACTGCCACCAGGACAGGTTATTAAAAGTTGGCTAAGATTTCCCGGATTACTTGAGGAACCTCTGGTAATCATCCTAAATGTTAAAGCTGAAATTGCCGAGAGAAAGCCTAGAGAATATCCGGTTAATATCAGCTTTCCATTAACAAAATTAGCGGCTCAAAACCCGTCAATGTATGAGGACATAACCACCCAAAATGCCTGGGGATTGATTTCGGCATTGAACGACCTCGATCGCATTCCTTCTCGCTGGCTGGTGGCAGAATTATTAGTAGCCATCAGCCAAAAAGGAGAGGAATACACCGGCACCCCGGAGGGTGTAAAACTGTTCTCGCAACTGCGACAAACCGCTTTTTTCTCAACTGTATCGACAGTGCTGGCTACGGCAAAAGTCCCCGATTGGATTTCGGAAACTTTATCGATGTCCGGTCAAGTCCTCAAGGGCGATCGCCGGGAAGGCCTGCTTTATATTTGGGAAAGGTGGCTGTTGAGTTTGGTAGACAGCGACGTAGAAGCCCCAGAAACGGCTAAACCCATCGTCGCCCCATTATTTGTAGGGTGCGTCAGATTCGGAGAATTTAAATCAACACCGGAGCATTTGATTTCTGACGCACCTTTCACAGAATTTGTGGCTAAACTGGGAACAGATAGCGATCGCTGGTTGGGTTATTTTCTCCTAGGATTGATGTCATTGTCGCCTCGAATTGCTTCCCATATAGAGGCGATCGCCACCCAGAAAATTGAGCCATTAAACCCAGCCACCTCTCCCCCCCAAACCATAGCGGGTTGCTCGTATCATTTAGGGACGCGATTGCCAGAATTAGACTTACTTCCGGCTCGTTGGTTGGTGTTAGAATTATTGCTAATTTTCGCCCAAAAAGGGGACGACTATGCCAGAACCCCCCCAGGTCGAATGCTACTAGAGCGATTGCGACTCACCCGGTTCTGCAAAAATGGGGTTTTGAGTTTAGCCGCCGCCTCCGTCCCCCGTTGGATCGCCGTCAGTCAAGCCACGGCTACCGCTTTTCACAATTCCGTGGGGACTCCGGCTTCTAGGGCGGGTTTGCTCAAGTTTTGGGAACAGTGGTTGTGGGATATTGCTGGTTCCCCAATCCCTAATTCCCAGACTTCGGCGGCGGACTTGGTGAACCAATTAGGAATAGATGGGGAGGCTTGGTTTCTCAAGATTGTTTTGGGACTCAGTTGTGTTTCCCCCAGGATAGCTACGACATTGGAGGCGATCGCCTCTAGCGCACCGTCCGTGTCCCCACCCGCCCCCACCCCCACCCCGCCAATTAAAGACGTTCTCAGCGAGCCAGGTTCCCTACAACGATAAGTTATCCACCGCCCAATTGTAGTTAATTTCTAGCGCCAAAATGACCATTGACGAACAAACACTTGCCCGAGTGGAACAACTGCGAATCCCTCTCGAGGATCCCACCGCCCCCCTAGATTGGAAAGATTGGTATCATTATGTATTATTAGATCCTGATACTCAGATTAGAGTGCTGGTGAATCTGACGGCGATCGCCAGACCGGGAACTGGAGAAATTCAAACCAGTTTTATGGTGACAGTTCCGACTGATTTTCAAGGGCTCGACTGTAGCCAGAGCGCCCCTTTTGCCAGTTTCGGAACGACTTTTTCCCAAGAGTGGAACCCCAGTCAAATCAGCCCGGAACCCGTACATTGGCAAGGTGAAGGGATGGAATTGCAAGTCAACGGAACCCAGACGCGGTTAGAAGTAGAAGATCGGCGATCGCAGCTATTCATTGAATTGGAGGCGACAGCTACAGCCACCCCCCTATTAGTCACAGAAAATTCACCGTTTGGCAGTGGATTCATCGGCTGGGGATTAGTACCGGGCTTGCAAGTGAGGGGAAACTTATCCGTTGCTGGGCGATCGTTTCCCATTCACCCGAACTGGTTTTGCTACCACGATCGCAATTTTGGCCGCTTCCGCTGGGGGGAAGATATCGGTTGGGAGTGGTTCGTCGCTTTTGGCACCTGCATTGATGGCACCTCCATCACTTTGGTATTGGACAGACGCACCAACAAAGACCATTCCCAAGGCGGCTTTCCCTATATTTTTATTTATGTCAATCACCAATTGCGAAAAGTGTTTTTGGGTGCCACTTTACAGATTAATTGGGACTGGTCGGAGGTGGCTGTCATTCCCCCCAGGTTGCCGGGAATTATGGCGCTATTATTTAGCGATCGCTTATTGCAAACCCCCAGCACCTTAGAAATTATCGCCGCTGATGACCAAGACCAATTGCTAATTGAGATTGATTTTGAGTCGGTAGTGGAATTAATCGTCCCCGACAATCAACAACGGCAATATACTTTTATTGAAGAACTGACTGGCCGCGCCGCCGTTACCCTTAAACTAGGAGAAAAAACATGGCTCGCCACCGGCTTAGTTTACGGGGAATATGTGATCTGAGAATCATTAGGGGAGCCGGAATATCTGGCGGGTTTCCGACTCCGGTATTGGCTCATCAAGTTGGCGATCGCATCACAGGCTGTTTCTACTCCATTTTCCGCCCCGATCGCTTCTCCAATGGCAGCGGCTTTCTGGGTATATTGTTCTTCAAACAACAGTTGTCGAAGTTCGGCAGCTACCAACTCCGCAGTATATTGTTGGGGTAGGAGCATTCGGGCGACCCCGAGGCGGACGACGCGGGCGGCATTTTCTGGCTGGTCGTATTTGTGGGGAACCACCAGCATTCTCCGCCCCGATCGCAATGCTTCTGCTGTGGTTCCCATGCCTCCATGATGGACGATCGCCGCCGCCCTGGGGAAAATTTGCCCGTGGGGGGCATAATTGACGGCGATCGCACCTTCGGGCAATTGGTCCGGTCTGAGACTATCCGCCCCAGGGCCCATCATTAGCACTGACCGATAACCCAATTGGTGGGCGGCGATCGCACTAGACCAATAAAAATTACCGGGAGTCCAGACCACCGTTGAACCCAAAGTAAACACTATCGGTGGCGGCCCGCTGTCTAAAAACTCTCTCAGTTTTTCAGATAACCCCTGATTAGGGGGGTTATCATAAAACGGAAACCCGGTGACGACAGTTTGCCTAGGCCAGTCCGGTTGGGGTCTGGCAAAAACCTGGGAAAACAAAGCCAGCACTAAATCGGGGGAATGCTGCCCTTCAAACAGGGGATCTGGGCCTGGTGGGAGTCCCAACGAACTCCGCAGTTGACGCAGGGGGGCACTCCAATGGCGAAGCCGACTGCGGAGTTGGCGTTTTTCAGCATCTTTGGCTACCCATTGCAAACACCGTTCATATTCCGAGACTGGGGAAGCGATCGCCTCGGTGCGTGAAGCGAAGCTATCGCCCCCAGGCGAATCGTAAACTGACATCAAGGCTGATAGAACCGTTGAAATCCAAGGAATTTGGGTTTGTTCGGCTACAATTGCACCGGGCAAAATCAGCGGGTGAGTTATTAATAGATCCGCCCCCTTTACCGCTGCTATCAAGTCGGTGTAAGTCGCCCGCAAGTGGGGCATCAACTGATAACAAATAATGTATTCTAGCTCCCGTTGGGAATCGATCAGCATTTGCAGAAATTGGCGATCGTGTTCCCAAGTGTCCTCTAATCTGAGGGGATGAAATTCGATTTCCTCCGCCGCCACATAAGGGCGGTATTTTTCGGCGGCGGCGATGACCGGCTGATACCCCCTGGCTTTTAATCCTCGGGCGATCGCCAAATAAGGATACAAATCACCCAAAGAACCATAGGTTGCTAATACGATGCGATCGACCATGTTTAATTCTGAAAATCTGGCTTCAATTCTATTATAGCTTTAACCGATGAAAAACTCTAACCAACCATCCCGACTTCAAGATTCATATCTAAAAGGCCTCATTAAACTTCCCAACGTAAATACCATTACCCTGACCGTCTAAACAAAAGGGTGGGTCCGGTGTAAGCAGCCAACTGGTAATCGGCAGCGCTCAGAAACTGAACAATTTCGTGAGAGAGAGGATGCATAAGATTGAAATCATGGGCCTCAACTGCAATGATATAAGGCCGATAGCGATTGATATCCAAATTTAGAATAATCTCCTTGTCTACACCTTCGCAATCAATGTCTAAGAAACCAATTTCTGAATCTTTAATTTCTTCAGGAAGATAAGTGTCAAGTAGCTGGTTAAGGGGGAGTACCTTTACTTTTTGCTTACCCAAAAACTCCCATTCGTGTCTGATAAAATATTCGGCCATTTCCTCATTAAAAGTGTTGATAGCACCTTCGCCGAAACAATAGATTTCTGACTCCCCTTCATAAGAAGCAACACCTAGATTTAGATTGATATCCTGGGGACGTTCCTGTTCAAATAGTTTCACAGATTGAGGATTGGGATCTACATTCATACCTTTCCATCCCATCATACTCAAAAGTTTAGTGTTAGAAAATCGACTGGGATGATAAGCACCGATATCAACATAGTAATTGCTAAATAGGGTGGATTTATTTCTGGAAATCAACTCTAAAATTAGAGTATCTTCACCAAATTGTGACCAAGAAATACAAAGATTTGGATCGTGGACTACTGACAGAAAAAACGGCACACCAAATTTATGGAATAATTCAGATAGCATATCAGAGTAAACATATGAAAATAAAGGTTGACAAAATCCAGGGAATTTGACTCAAGTTCGGGGCATCAGACAAAAGATGATTGACCCTATTTTTTCGCCTTCGAGTCTGGCGAAATTTGGGAGCGGGGAAAAGTCGAGAGACCACGGCTAAACGAAAAAAATAATTTCTCCCTCCACAGTGAGTTTTTCCACATTTCTCCTCCGCTTACACCTCAATTGTCAGTACATCATTCGGGACATTCCGAATTAATTCCCCGTGCTGGGCTGTTTGTTCTTCCAGAGACAAAACTGGGGGAGGAAAACTGGGACGGAACCACAGATCGTCAAATTCTTTCCACAGTTGCTGTAGTTGAGGATTAATGGCACTGTCGGCGATAATATTCATTGCTAGTTTCTGAATACCCAACAACTCTGATAAAGTTCCCCGCAAATTGATTTTACCCGTCGCTACAGCTTGATCTAAGGTCAACCGACCCCCAATTAAATCTCGCAAGGTTTCGGCTTCGCTGCGAAAATTAAAGGCTTCCACTGACTCGGAATTATCGGAATTATCAGTAATATCTACCTGGAGAGGTTCGCTATGATTGGCATTTAATCTCAACTGAATGCCATCAATTTCTATGATGGCGGTTTTACCAGCGACGCTGTGAACAAAGTTATGCCAAGTTAAACCACCTTGACTCCGCAAAATTTCCACCAAACGACTCAGCCAAATGGCTAACTGTTGGGGGGAACAATTGAATGTATCAATCATTAGTAATTTTTGAGATTTCAGAATCCCATCTCCATGAAAAATTGAGCCATTGTTAATATTATACGGTTAATCTGACGGAAATCAAGACCAAAAAGGATTAAATAGGGGAGAAATTCCCCATAAACCTGGTAACTTCGGGGACCGTTGGGCTTAACCAGAAGAGTTAACCCAGAAGCGGGGTTTCTTTCGGTGCAACTCCCACAGAGTTGGGAGATAGCGATCGCCGCCCTGTCAATACCATAGGAATGCCTCCGGTCGCTGATAAAGTCACCCCTCGGCGGGCGGCTTTGGCGGGCTGGGAATTAGCCAGGGTTAGTTGATAGTTTAACATGACTGTTGCTAGGACTAATTTTAGCTCATATTGAGCCAAAGCCATACCAATACATTGACGCACACCACCACCAAAAGGCAAATATTGATAAGGGGAGTATTTTTTATCTAAAAATCTCTCTGGTTTAAACTGTTTGGGTTCAGGATAAATTGTCGGATCATTATGGGTTAAATAGATGGAGCCAATCACTTCTATGTTGGGTTCTATATGATATCCCATCAGTTCCACCGCTTGAGTAGTAACACGGGGAAATGTCACCATTGCGACTGGATAAATTCGCAGGGTTTCTTGACAAACTGCTGTTAAATAAGGTAGTCTATAAATAGTCATCGGATCGGGATTTGGGGGGAGGGTTGCTAACTCTGATAAAAGGCGATCGCGCACCGTAGGAAGTTTATGCACCCAATACAAAGACCAAGCCATGGCGGTGGCGGTAGTTTCGTGTCCGGCGAATAATAAAGTTAACAGTTCATCCCGCAATTCTTCATAGGTCATCGGTTCCCCATTTTCATCCCTAGCGGACATCATCAAATTGAGAATATCGGTGCGATTTGGATCGGGATTTTGGCGACGTTCTTCGATTTCTTCTAATAGCAGTTTATCGATATCGCGCCGCAAACCTTGGAAGCGCCCCCAGGGACTCCAACGCCCTAAATCTTGTTGTAAAATCGGGAAAAATAAGATACTCGCCCTAATAGGAGAATCGGTAACAGCGACCAGTTCAGTTGTTAATTTTTTCAGGCGATCGTAACGGGGTCCTTCATAGACTCCGAACACAGCTTTAAGAATGACAGCCAGGGAGATTTTTTGCACATAATCTCGCGCCAGAAAAGTCTTACCAATGGGTAAAGTGTCGCCGATTTCTGTGGTCAAATTACAGATTAATTTACCATAATTAAACATCCGTTCCCCATGGAAAGGCGGCATTAACAGTTTTCGCTGTCTTAGGTGGTCTTTACCATCAAGTAAAATGACGGATTTATCCCCCACCACAGGCGCTAGAATACGATTAGATGAACCGGGGGCGGTAAATTCTTTATCCCGGGTGAGGATTTCTTGAATGGCTTGGGGGTGGGAAACAAACACAATTGGATGACCCGCCACCCCGATTTCAGTTACAAAAATATCTCCATATTTACGTTGGCAATTTTCCATATAACCAAGGGGGTTAGTTATCCACTGTATTTTTTGGAGAGTCGGAAGATTTTGCGGACCGTCAATTAATTTCATGGTGGGATTGAGATTCTAGGATTTTGAGTCAGACCAATCTAGTCCTATTTATAGCACATCTTCCCGGCAGCTACCATATATCATAGCTTAATCTGCATCAGGTAGAAGGATGGAAATAATCATAAATTTGTTGGGCTAGTTTTTCGCCAATTCCGTTAACTTCCGCGAGTTGTGTGGGGGTGGCTATGCGAATATAATCAATAGACCGAAAGTGACCTAATAGCAATTTTTGGCGGTGGTGTCCGAGTCCGGGAATGTCGTCTAAATGCGATCGCTTCATGCGTTTACTGCGTTGGTTACGGTGGAAACTAACCGCAAATCGATGGGCTTCATCTCGTAGTCGTCGCAATAATTCAACCCCTGGTTGTTCAGGATTAGTAGTTAATGGTTGAGACTCACCAGGGACAAAAATTTCCTCTCGGCGTTTGGCTAAACTAATCACCTTTAACTCTTCTAAAATATCCAAATCTTGCAAAACTTTAACCACGGCTGAGAGTTGACCTTTCCCACCATCAATCATAATCAAATCCGGCTTGTCCTGGGGTTCTAAATTATGATAATCTCGAAAACGGCGACCAATCACCTCGGCTAAACTCGCGAAATCATCAGACCTTCCCGAATGTACATTAGGATTCTTTATTTTATACTGTCGGTAGTGTTGTTTGGCGGGTAAACCATCAATAAATACCACCCGCGAAGCGACTGCATCAGAACCTTGAATATGGGAGATATCATAACCTTCTATGCGGTGGGGAAGGTCGGGAAGGTCGAGAATTTCGGTTAAATCTTGGAGAGATTGATGATGGCGATCGCTTAATTTTTGCACGCGCATTAACTCATAATTGGCGTTGCGTTCCACCATTTCAATTAAATCGAGTTTTGATTGTCGTTGGGGAGTAATTAAAGTTACTTTGCGACCTTTGCGATCGCTTAACCAATCGGTGACCAAATCCGCATCTGGTAAACTATATTGTAGGAAAATCTCCCTAGGAATTTCCACAGGATCGACGGTTTGATAATGTTCCTGTAAAACCCGCTGAATAATTAACCCCAACTCTAGGGAAGTCAAGGCTTTTTCAGTAGGGTAAACTTTGGCAAAAAAGCCCAACCTACCAACCAAATGTCCGGCGCGGATTTGGAAAAGTTGCACGGAGGCTTGTTGTCCATCAGTAGCCAAAGCGATCGCATCGAGAGACACCGTTTCATCAGGAAGGGAAACTTTTTGATCCTGGTTGAGGGACTGTAAACCTTGAAGGCGATCGCGCAATTTCGCCGCTGTTTCAAAGTTCAACTCAGCGGCGGCTTGTTGCATTTGTGCGGTTAAATTTTCGATAAGTTCTTCCGTCCGTCCTTGGAACACCATCGCCACTTTTTGGACAATTTGATGATAATCTTCTGGGGAGATCATCTCCTGACAAACTCCCGGACAGCGACCGATATCATAGTTTAAACAGGGACGGTCTTTAAACAGGGGTTTAGGACGTTGACGCAGGGGAAATAGACGCTTAATTAATTGTAGGTTACTTCGCAATAATCCCGTATCTACATAGGGGCCATAATATCTATCTTTGGGATTGCTTAAACTGCGTTTTCTGGTAATAAAAATACGGGGGTATGGTTCCGACCAAGTAATACACAGATAGGGATATTTTTTATCATCCTTGAGTAAGACATTAAAATGAGGTTGATGGGTTTTAATCAGATGAGCTTCTAAGGCTAAGGCTTCGGCTTCTGTATCGGTAACTATAAATTCAATATCTGTCACCTGTTGAATCATTAAGTTAATCCGGTGACTATGGTTATGGCGATCGCGAAAATAGGAACGCACGCGCGATCGCAATTTTTTAGATTTCCCAATATACAGAATATTCTCATTACCATCTTTCATGAAATACACACCCGGAACCGGGGGAATTTCTTTTAATCTCATATCGAGGCGATCGGTATCTTCAATTAGTGGTACAATTACCATAGTAGTTTAATAGTAGGGTGCGGTAGGGTGCGGTAGGGTGCGGTAGGGTGCGGTAGGGTGCGTCAGACACCGATAATTATAATTCTCACCGGATAATTAATTTCTGACGCACCATAACCGATAATTATAATTCTCACCGGATAATTAATTTCTGACGCACCATAACCGATAATTATAATTCTCACCGGATAATTAATTTCTGACGCACCATAACCGATAATTATAATTCTCACCGGATAATTAATTTCTGACGCACCATAACCGATAATTATAATTCTCACCGGAGAATTAATTTCTGACGCACCATAACCGATAATTATAATTCTCACCGGAGAATTAATTTCTGACGCACCATAACCGATAATTATAATTCTCACCGGATATAGCGATTCTCAGACTCATGAGGTAAAGCCCTCACCCCAAACCCCTCTCCCAGAAGGGAGAGGGGCTTTAAAAAGTACCTCACCAATCCACCGAACCGCTATAATTGATTTCTGACGCACCATAACCTATAATTATTCGTGAGGATTAATATAGCCCGCTTCTGACGCACCATCAACCGGAACCCAGAAAGAAAGAGGGCGGGTTTATTTAGAAGGTCGTGGGGAGTTGGGTTGACTGCAGAGGCGCGCCCCTACAATTATTAATTATCAATTATTAATATATTTTTTAAAGCGGTAATCAGATATTGATTTTCAGCTTCGGTGCGGACGGCGACCCGGAAATAATTGTCCCCCAATTCTGGAAAACTCAAACAATCGCGAATCAAAATCCGATAATCTGTAAGTAGTTTGGTTTGTAACTGAGTGACAGAACATTGAGACCGGACTAGCAAAAAATTAGCCACCCCTGGATAAGGATAAAGTCCGGCAATATTCCCTAATTCCTGATAGAGTTTAGGGCGGTTAATAGATAACCAATGGTGGGTTTTTTCCTCAAAAGCCCGATCGCCTAAAACTGCAATACCCGCCGCCACGGCTAAATTATTCACAGACCAAGGGTCTCGCCACTGTCGCCACAAATTTAGGCGGTCTGGGTGAGCGATCGCATATCCTAATCTTAAACCAGGCAGACTGTAGAATTTAGTCAGCGATCGCACAATCACCAAATTGGGAAAATCTGCCACCATAGGAATTAAGCTAGTTTGTGCCGACGGTGGCAGAAAATCCATAAAAGCCTCGTCAACCACCACCAAAGCAAACCTTTCCAACAGAGGCAAAATCAACTCTGGCCGTAGTAATATACCCGTAGGATTGTGGGGAGTATTCAGCAATAGTCCCGCCCTTTGGTGTAATTCCCCCAACCCATCAAATTGGAGGTTATCGCCACCCTCGAGACTAATCGGAAACTCGATCACCCTAGCATTAAAAGCATTGAGCGATCGCCGATAGTCCCCAAAAGCCGGAGTCAGCAGATATGTAGCCGACCCTTGCGCCAACTCCCGGCCCGCCCATGTCAGCAACTCAGCCGCCCCATTTCCGGGCAAAATCCATTCAACGGGTACATCCCCATGGAAGCGACTTAAAGCCTGTCGCAGGTCCATATAATCCGGCTGAGGATAGGTTTTAATCTCCCCCTGATGACTAGCCAAAGCGGCGATCGCCGTTAACGGAGGGCCGAGGGGATTAATACTAGCCGAGAAATCGACAATTTCTGATGGCGGACAATCAGCGATCGAAGCCGCCCACATCAAATTTCCCCCGTGGCTGGGTCTGTTCATGATCTACTCCCGTGGAGACCCACTAAATCCATATCCTGATTAGTGGTGGGTTATGGACGACTATTTATGAGCCACCTTCTCCTTAAACATCTTTCCTGCCGAGAAAGCCGGAACCCAAGTCTCTGGAATATCCATTTTTTCACCCGTCTGGGGGTTACGGCCTTCGCGCGCCTTGCGTTTCCTCGCTTCAAAAGAACCAAATCCCACCAGGGTGACTTTTTCCTGTGTAGCAACAGCATCTATAACACTTTCGAGGGCCGCACTCAACACTGCATCAGCCTGTTTTTTGGTGACACCTGCTTTTTCGGCTACTGCATCTATTAATTCACCCTTATTCATCAATCTCTCCTTTTGAGAACTGGGGGCCAATCAATTACCCCCAATGGTTTGCACGATTTTCTGCCTTATTCTAAGGTTTCTGTAGCAACATAGATAGGGTTTAACCCTAAATTGTCATAGATTTAGGGGAATTTTCCACTTTTTTTAAGATATTAGCCGATCAAAATATCCCCCAGGGGTGGGGGATTTTCGGTTAATGGGTTTTTCCGGCCAGATCCTAACGCCCTTGCATCATCTGGCGGACATCGGGACTAAAATTATTCTGGTAGCCAAACCCAGAGCGATCGGAATCATCCAGGATACTGGGCGTTACCAACACAATTACCTCAGCCCGCTCGCTGCTGGTGCTGCTTCTACGGAACAGAGAACCCAGGATAGGCAAGTCACCCAACAGGGGAATCTTGCTTACATCAGTCCGTTCCTGATCTTGAATAATACCAGAGACAATCAGAGTTTGACCGTCCCGCAGACGAATCCGACCAGACTGCAAATTCCGCCGAAAGATTTGTAAGACAAAATCATCGCCACCTGTTCCTACCTGACTTCCTGGGGAGCTAACTTCTGGGTTAATGGTCATCGTGACAAAGCCATTATCATCAATTCGCTGAACATTCACCCCCAGAGTCAAGCCCACAGGTACAAGTTGAGGCTGGATGGTTTCCCTAGTACCCGAAGGAGTATCTGTAAAAGTTGTTGTCCTCGATTGCAATACCTCTTGTACCAGTTGCACGGAAGCAGTTTCTCCCTCTTGTACCACCAAGGTGGGGTCGGTGAGGATTTTGGCTCTACCGCTGACGATTTGAGCTTGCAAGGTAGACAGGAACCGCCGAGGATATTGGAAGAAGGGAAACACGGAAACAGTAGTGCTACCCAGGGCGCTCAGAGTTCCATCTGTTAAGTCTCTCTCAAAGGGTTCGTATTCAGAAAGCCCAACCCCTCCCGGTCTCTCGGTGACAGGTCGAATCGGTCTCAAGCCAATACCACCCCCAGGAGCCGTTAACGGAGTCCTAATCGTGCTATCGCGATCAAAAAATGGTTCTTGAGTGCTTAGGGGGTTGGTAATAATGGGGCGAGAGGTGACACCACCTGTAGACTGACCACGAGTTGGGGGATTGATGCCACCAAAGTTGAGAGAAGCCGCCCCGCCATCATTCACAAAGAAGGTATCATTAATCCCAAAGGAGAAACTACTGCTCTGGGTGGCTTCCCCGGTCAGGTTCACGTCAATGATTTTCACATTAACCGCCACCTGACGTTGACGGAGATCGAGCTGCATTAACATAGCAGTTGCCATCTCTACCTTTTCAGGATCTCCAACCAGAGTCACAGAGTTGAGCCGTGCATCTGTTGATACTGACAGCCCCCTTAATACCAGAGGTCCTTGTCCTTCTGTTGCTCCCAATGGTTGGATTCGGGTTGAGCTACTTGTAATTGTCAGCGCATTATCCCCGTCGCCTTCAGTAACTCTTCTAGTTTCGGTAACTAAAACCTGAGTTGCAGCGCCCTGAGTGCTTAAAAAACTGGCTGCATTCTCAGCGGCTACCTGATTCATTCTCAGGGTTCGCATCACAATATTTTGGGCAGACTCAGGCAGTTCAAAACCGACAAAAACCGTGTTACCAACTCGATTGGCTTGTAACCCGGTTAATCGCAGGACATAGTTAAAGACTTCCTGGACTGGTTCATTTTCAATGTCCAAGGAAATTTTAAATTCCTGTGCTTCATCTCCCGGTCGAAAACGCCCAGTTGTACGATCTTGCCTCAAATTACTGAATGCAACATTAAGGCCAGCAACCCGCGCCAACAATGATAATACCTCCCGCACTGATGCGTCTCGCAACACTAGGCGGGGGATGATTTCGTTGGTGTTCAGGTTGACATTGGAAACACCCTGATTGATATTAGAAACCGCAATATCTCCTAAAGGTGGCGCAACAGCACGGGGTTGGAAGGGTGGCGTTGTGTCTAAGGAACGCCTTGGCTGTAATGGCGCTTGACCCATTTGGGGAGTTAAAGCCGGGTCGGGCATGATAATCTCATTATTGCCGTTTTGAGAAGGGGCCGTAGGCTGACCAGTGATGCTAACTGGTGGGTCGGGAACCATTACCTGAGAAGTACCGTTCCCAGGTTGTTCCGGTGCAAAAGCCGGAGCCTCGGCGATCGCCCCTTCTGGAGCGATCGCGATCGCAATAGCATCTCCCGCACCTTGAATTATCCGCGCTTCAGGAGAGCCATTAGTTCCCGTCACAATCACCCGAATACTGGTCGGGTCTAGCTGGTTCACCACAATCGAAGCAATACCAGGAGCCGGGTTATTTTGCTGAAATGACCCATTCGCAGAACTCAATTGAGCGTTAGTAATATCGGCGACAAAATCATTACCCCGCCGAATCACAAACACCGCTGGACGTTCGCCGCCGTCTGTTACCAGCACCAGGTTAATCTCCCCGTTGTCGGCTTGGAATAATTGAATATCCCGGACAACAGTAAACGCTAGGGCGGGAGCGACAGCCACAACCATGGCTGCTGCAACTCCCCCCATTACTCCTCCACCAAATCCTAAAATATCTCTCACATTTCCTCCTAAAAGTTGGAAAGCAACCGTTGCTATGGGTTTATATATTATGTTTGCTTAGGCCTGGAAAAATCATAGTTGATCCGCGACAACAGGACAATAGGAAATTATCTACAGCCACGGATGCACGGATGTTTTACCACGGCAACCTATCACATTTTAGCGATTTTGTCAACCCCCTTCCGCAAAAAAATGAGCGATCGCCATTAATTAGGGGTTATGAGGCGATCGCTCCATTATCAAAAAATTGGGTCTAAGACCTCGCCCTCTTTGGGCGACTGGGGTTATAATCAGCTTGTAGTGATCATCAATACCATGAGGATACTTGATCATGATTAAAAAGTCTATTGCCGGGTTACTCGCCGCGTCTTATGTTACGATCTCTGCACCAGCAGTTAATGCATTAGATTTGCGAACTAGGTGGACTATTCTTGAGAAATCTTGGCAGCCTATTAACTCGACATTAAGTTTGATTTATATCGATTCCCGAAGTAATTATGTCTCATTTTACACGAGAGAAAAGTTCTTTAATAATTCAATAAAAATATCCGAAGTTACAGTAGACTGCAACAGATCCGAGCGTGTGCTTGTCACCCAAACTGTTAGCCTTTCATCTAACAACCAAGTTATAAACCATCGTTATTGCCGACCCACTCAGGAAAATTGCTCAGTTCGACCTGATATCAACATGAGACAAGCTCTTGACATAGTTTGCCGATGGTGATTTATGGCGGCGGATGGTCTGAGTTATATTTCCAGGCTGATATTTTCAATGCGTCAGATACCAGCAGCTATGACAGCTAATCGCTTTTGCCTAAACTTAATTTTATGTTCATTCCAGGTATCATAATGTTCAGCGATCGCTTTAGTAGTTTGAAAATCACTCTGGGCATAAACATCCTGCTTAGTCCCATAATCCTGATTGCTAACTTGACGGTTTTGAGTCGCTGCGAGGGGGTCATATTACAGAGGCAGTAGATTAAGCGTTCCCGTTTACCCTCCCCGTCGATTAGTGATACAGTTGCGGTCTAACCCCCCTTCCGCAAAAAAATGAGCGATCGCCATTAATTAGGGGTTATGAGGCGATCGCTCCATTATCTGTGAACCAGAGCATTATTTTTTTTCAGCTTCCTGACCTGCTTGCTGTTTTTCCTCACGCTGCTGGTCACTCAAAGGCATTAAGGCGTGTAACTTAAACGTGCTTCTGAGGCGGCGTTGCGGCTGGTCATCTATGGGAACAAAGCGACCCTGGCGAATTTCCCCCTTCAATTCTGGCGCGCGATCGAGCAACTGAGAACTAAAATCTCTGACCACCAACATAGGCTGCATTCTCTCGAGAGAAATCAGAAATCTGCGGATTTGCTCAAAACTCCCTTCCAACTCCACCTCGTACTCTTGTCGTCTCAGTTTATTATTAACTTGGGAACCGAGAGAACCATCAGCCACCAGTACAGGTCCATCATTTAGGGGTTGAAACCTAATCAAACGCGCTTTTAGATCTTCATCCAAAATCCCCCCATTAATTTGATTTAATTGTTCATTAACATCAAACATCAAGGTTTGCAGATTAGCCTCATCAGCAAACAAAGCCGTTACACTAGCCCGTCGCTGTTTAGCCTCGGCTAGTTGTCTCTCAGCTTCTTCTTGCTGCTGCAACTTCTCGTTTTGCTGTTCAATTTCCCTTTGCTTAGTTTGAATAGAAGAATTCAGCATTTGCTGTTCTTCCCAAGCCGGAAAAGCCAGGTAAAACACACCAGCCCCAAACAAAATTGCTCCTACGGCTCCAATCGCAATACCAATGACCTTAGAAGTAATAGCCAAACCCAATATCACTGGGCCAGACGAACCCTCCTCCTCATCTTCATCAGGATCGAGAAGATACTCATTTGCTGCTACCATTTTCCAAATCCTCCGTTATTATTGACATCATAACTGATCCAAGAAAGCCTAGGGCCTAATCACCCCTTGTTCTGTGAGGGTTTGAATTCTGTTGACCAAGCCCACCGCATCATTAGCTTTTAATAGAGGTAACAGTTCCGAAGCGCTGGCAGAACTCAGACGGGTTTCTATGTTAAACTGGACTATGGGCTGTAAATCTGGCAGACCCCCAGGCACTGAAGAACCATCAGCCACCACTAAACGGGTGGGGTTATCGTGCAATCTAGCAGAAACCAACCGGGTTTTGCTGTCATCAAAGAAAGGCGACTGATTTACCAACAGCATAAAATCATTAAGCTGTCCAAAAGATCCAGCATTCCCCTCAATGGTCACCTGTGCGGTTTGTCTAGCCGCCGCCTGTCCCTCTTCCCCAGAGGCTGCGCCCGCTTCAGCGGTGGGTTCAGTTTGTCGGACGTTAGTAATTCTCACCCCAGCAATTTGCATAATCTCAGCCATTTCTTGACTTAAAGCTGACCAGGGCTTAATCTCGTTGAATACCAAAGCCAAAGCATCGGCTTCCTCATTGGTCTGTCTGGCTTCAGCATAAACGTGATCGAGGGCTTCGACTTGCACATTTTTCTCGCCTAGTTGCAACTCTAAAGTATCCACTTCTCTGGAAAGGGTGGCATTTTGTCGATTTAAAACGAACCAACCCCCGGCCATCAAGGCATTGAGTCCCATAGCCACCCCAAGTCCGATTAAAATGGGTGTTTGGTCAACGGGTTTCCCTTTCTGCCGACTTTGGGGCTTTCGGTCTGCGGGCTTATAGTCTGGGCGATCGTTAAGAAAATTAATATCAAGGCTGTACATAATCACAAACCCTCTGGTAAGATTTCTATGGATATTTGGGAACGGGGGAGAGTTCCCCGATTAGGTGACACGCAGTCCTAAACCTAATGCCACTCCTAAACTAGCACGTTGTTCTGGAGGAATTTCCTTACCCTCGGTAGATATATTGAGGGCTTCTATGGGGTCAACCTGGGTGGCTGGCATAGCTAGGCGCTGCATGAAGAACTCATCAAGTTGTCCGATCGCCGCCCCAGGACCCGCCAGAAGTAACTGAGCGATTTCCAAACCATCATTTTGATTAATATAGAAGTCAATAGAGCGACGTAGTTCGTCGGCCAACTCTGCTAATACTTTAATTATGGCATTAACTCCCGGATTGGGTTCGTTCAATGCTCCCATTGTATCAGTTACGGGGAGGGTCATGGCCTGCAATTCCTGAACATCCCGAGACGGAGGTAGGTTCATGGCGCTACTGAGGGCGGTTTGCACCTGATACAAACCAATGGGAATGGTGCGGGTAAATTGGGGAACCCCATTGACAACAATCACTAATTCTGTGCTATCAAATTCGATGTCAGCCAAAATAGCCGCCTCGTTAGAACTAAAGTGTTCTAACTGACTTTTCATAGTCCGAATTAGGGAAAAGTTACTGATTTCTAAAACGTCTATTTGTAACCCGGCTTGTTCAAAGGTTTCTATGTAAGTATTGGTGATATCCTTACGGGTAGCGACTAACAAAACCTGTACTTTCTCGATGCCATCTTCATCAACAAATGTGCCGAGTTTCTGGTAGTCTACATCAGCTTCTTCCCTAGGAAAAGGTAGATATAAACCCGCTTCGGCGTTCATATAATCTTTGAGTTCCTCCTCATTTAACTCGGCGGGAACCGGAATTAAACGAGTTACAGCTTCCCTTCCCGGAATAGCGGTGGCGACGTTTTTGGTTTTGATGTTATTGTCCTGCAATGTGGACTCGATTAACTCCGACATGGTAGGAGTATCAACTATTTGACCATCCTGCACGACATTTTCGGGAACTTCGGCTGTCGCTAGGGTTAACAACTTGAACTTATCGCCTTTTTTCCGCACTTCGACAATACTAATTCGCTCGGTGGCTAGTTCAATACCCATTCCCGGCTTACGGCTCGAAAAAATACCTTTGAGGAAACCAACCATAGATTTATGTTTTGGATAGGGGAAGACCTGGCTCTACAATAACATTGTTTCCGTTTCAATATACCATGATGGTGAGGGTAGGCAGACCCCGCCCTCTAGGGACGAGGACTTTTTCAGCCTAGGAAACTATTAGGGCTGGGAAGTGTTTTCCTACTTGTCGAAGGCGGGATGATTTAACAGAGCCTCAATGACTCTTCTACCGCGTAATTGATTAGATAAGGGTAGGTGTCCCCTGGGAGCGCTTAGATCCCAGGTGAAGCCTTGGGGATAGCGAGTCCAAGTTCGATCGCTTCTCCAGCCAATTTTCTGCCACAATTTATCCCAATTTTTGCCGACACCTAACCAAATTTCCCGCTGGACTGTATAGCCAAATTGACCCTGGGAATGGACTCGCCACAGGGTATCGATGGTTTGTAAGTCAGCGACAGGAAAGCGATCGACTTCCGAAAAATATAGCCAGTTTCGTTTAACTGCAGCACTCCCGGCTAATTCACACAGGTTTCTGAGGGTCAGCAGGTCGGCGGCTTGGAAGTTTTGCTGTGCTAATTCCTGTTGGAGGGGAAAATAATCTGCTCCTACGAGTGAGTTTAGGGGGACTACTCCGGTGGGAAAATGGGTTTCCAAAAACTCTTTGGTTTTGGGGAGGTTGGCTGTATACAGTGCTTGATAGACTTGACCACTGACGGGGGTGGGAGTTTGGGTCTGCTGGTTGGTTAAGAATTCTATCAGTATATCTAAACCGAGTTCCCCCTGGGTCACTAATGAGGCGATCGCCTTTAACTGCTGGGTCTGGCTGTCGCTGTTGAGTTGTGAGCGCAGTTGATTTAAGTCCATTGATAAGTCTTGTTCGGAGGAGGCGATCAAATCAGTCATTCAATATCTCCGGTAGCTTGGAAACCGCCTAGGGTTAACTGGCGGCGGAAAACTAACTGGGCTGGTTTGGCCCAATAATATAAAAAGGTGATTAATTCACCATTGTACAGGTGCATTGGACTCAGTTCACCGCTGACGGACAATCTGGGGATGCCAAAATGTTGACAATTGCTGAAATTTCTTGGGGTGGACTTTGGTTATCTTCCAGGGTTAGGTGGGCTTGAAGGTCTCTCCCCTGCCCCAGGGAATGAGTCGGTGGGTTGATTCTCATAATTATTGGGGCTTTTTAAGGCGATCGACCCTCCCTAATGGATGGATTCCTTTCTGGGTGAGTGTTTGGGACTTTGTAAAGTTATATGACAGATTCTCATAACCTCGCGCGACTGGCAATCCTGGGCTAGTTCAGGTAAATTTGAGCTAGAAAAAGAAAAGTTTTTGTTTTTGGGGGTTGACAGTCTGGCACTATGGCTGATAATATATATCCAGCGAAAACAAAGGAATTTGCTCCCCAAAAAAAGGGCTGTAAAGTTTTGTTAAGCACCTTCTACGTGCTCTCGCGCGATCGTACCTTGAAAACCGCATACTGTAAGGTTTCCAAAGGTATAGGGTCAGACCCTACCAATTCCCCGCAAGGGGACGGAAACGTCCGGTGGGCTTCATAGTAGCTGTAATTTGGACGGAAGGTCAGACCCTACCAATTCCCCGCAAGGGGACGGAAACTTCGCGCGATTAAAGCACGTAATCAAGACATTTGATTTGCCACAGTCAGACCCTACCAATTCCCCGCAAGGGGACGGAAACTGTTGGGCTCGTGGCAGCGCAATGCTGCGCTCACACCGCCAGATGTCAGACCCTACCAATTCCCCGCAAGGGGACGGAAACCGCCCATCCCACGAGGCAATCCTTACCTTGATATCTTTTCTGAAGTCAGACCCTACCAATTCCCCGCAAGGGGACGGAAACTTAGAATCAAATAAGGAAAATAAAGAAATATTAGTTTTAATGTCAGACCCTACCAATTCCCCGCAAGGGGACGGAAACCCAGGCTTTGAGGATAGGGTAGATATCCCGCAGACTCATCACCCCGGTCAGACCCTACCAATTCCCCGCAAGGGGACGGAAACTTTGAAACCTTCCTTTTCTAGCAACTCGACAGAAGCGATAACTAGTCAGACCCTACCAATTCCCCGCAAGGGGACGGAAACACTCTTTTATTCTATGTAGTTCCGTGTAGTTGTAGTATAAGTCAGACCCTACCAATTCCCCGCAAGGGGACGGAAACCTCCTGCGTTAACGCATTTTTCGACTACGGAATCGAAATCCTGCAACGTCAGACCCTACCAATTCCCCGCAAGGGGACGGAAACCTTAATCTTGTTTATTGCTTAGTTTCCGAGATAATAATCAGCGTCCTCGTCAGACCCTACCAATTCCCCGCAAGGGGACGGAAACCTATGAACGGGACCTCCACCTCCACGGATAAGGAGTTTGTCAGACCCTACCAATTCCCCGCAAGGGGACGGAAACGTAACTTGTTTTCCTTCTACGGTTGTCACTAGAGAAGCAGATCTGGTCAGACCCTACCAATTCCCCGCAAGGGGACGGAAACGTTCGTCTTGCAGGATAGCATCTGCTCGTTGATTCAGTTCAGTCAGACCCTACCAATTCCCCGCAAGGGGACGGAAACAGTCGTAGGTACTGGAACCGCATTCACCGCTGACTTTGCTATTGTCAGACCCTACCAATTCCCCGCAAGGGGACGGAAACTTGTGAATTTTCTACTGTTTCTCCGTTGGCACTTATGTCCACATAAGTGTCAGACCCTACCAATTCCCCGCAAGGGGACGGAAACCGGCCCGTAGGTATACTACCAGTTCGAAGGTAGTCCTGAAGTCAGACCCTACCAATTCCCCGCAAGGGGACGGAAACATGGGCATTGTCGTTTTACTACAATCCTCCCTTTTTACTTTTTGTCAGACCCTACCAATTCCCCGCAAGGGGACGGAAACCAGACATGATTTGTATGGATAAATACTCCCCCTTCTGGGTGGTCAGACCCTACCAATTCCCCGCAAGGGGACGGAAACTTAGCTGTCTTTGGTGTTCATTCATCTGGAAATCCTCAGCAGAGTCAGACCCTACCAATTCCCCGCAAGGGGACGGAAACTAATTCAGGGTGTTACACCAAATAGGTGTATCCGCTTCCCAGTCAGACCCTACCAATTCCCCGCAAGGGGACGGAAACTTATAATATTTTTAAAGAACAAGAACCAAAACAAGAACAAGGTCAGACCCTACCAATTCCCCGCAAGGGGACGGAAACTTCGAACAATAGCAGTTCTGAGATTATCAAAATAATCTTGTCAGACCCTACCAATTCCCCGCAAGGGGACGGAAACTTAAATGACCTCATAGAAGGTATTTGTAAATTATTTCCTTTTATGTCAGACCCTACCAATTCCCCGCAAGGGGACGGAAACTTCTGACCGGGGAGAAGCCCTCCCCTTACCGAGTTTGTCAGACCCTACCAATTCCCCGCAAGGGGACGGAAACTATGCTTTTGATTCCGCTTCTTTTATCTCTTGTCTAGTGGCGGTCAGACCCTACCAATTCCCCGCAAGGGGACGGAAACAGTCCATATTTTAAAGTACCCGGTTACCTTTTTATTATTTAGTCAGACCCTACCAATTCCCCGCAAGGGGACGGAAACATAATCCACCTTCCGATTTGACCGTTATTCTTTACAGCCAACGGAGTCAGACCCTACCAATTCCCCGCAAGGGGACGGAAACGAACCTGGGCATATTACCCTCTTGTCCTGCAGAGAAAAGCCGTCAGACCCTACCAATTCCCCGCAAGGGGACGGAAACTTTAACCAGACTACATCACAGTCTGTTAGCGCTTCCTCGGTCAGACCCTACCAATTAAGCGCCAGGGGACGGAAACGATCGCAATTCTCTAGTGCCCTTTTCCTGTGATACCCGCTGAGGTCAGACCCTACCAATTAAGCGCCAGGGGACGGAAACTTATCGAATGTCGTCTTAGAGTGCTTTTTTGGATTTGAAGTCAGACCCTACCAATTAAGCGCCAGGGGACGGAAACAGGGGGAAGACTCCCCACTGGTAAGCGCCATATTCTCCCAGGTCAGACCCTACCAATTAAGCGCCAGGGGACGGAAACGAAATCCGAGCGATTCCACTGGGTTGGTTGTGTTACTGTGTCAGACCCTACCAATTAAGCGCCAGGGGACGGAAAGCTAACTGGTGTGTTGATTTTCTCAGGGTCGAAGTTGATAGAGGTCCGCCAGTGGTCAATGGGGTAGTTAATAGCCATCACCTTTTGCGACCCTAGAGTTAGGGATTCATCCCCAAATTGGGTGGGGTATGATGGTGCAAAATCCGATTAATAATCCCACTGGTAGAAGTAGGCATTTCCACGGCAATTAGGACAATCTTGCCGCCATAGCTTTGAACCGTGGGCGCTTCCGGTAGCGTGTCAATGGTGTAATCACCACCCTTAACATAGATATCAGGTTGTAACTGTTCAATAATCGCCCTAGCAGTGCTTTCTGGAAAAATCACCACTGCATCTACGGGTTTTAAGTGGCTGAGAACTTCGGCTCGCTGTAATTCTGGTATAATAGGACGGGGAGGATATCCAGCCGAGTGGGGTTTAATCAGGCGAACAGATCGATCGCTATTGAGACCGACCACCAGCGATCGCCCTAAACTTTTGGCTTGGGTCAGGTAGCGAATATGTCCAGCATGAATCAAGTCAAAACAGCCATTGCTAAAAACTAGAGGTCGCCATTGCTCAGGGTTATAGGCGATCGCCTGCTCAAAATCTCTCCAC
This sequence comes from Arthrospira sp. PCC 9108, assembly GCA_016745315.1. Lineage (GTDB taxonomy): Bacteria > Cyanobacteriota > Cyanobacteriia > Cyanobacteriales > Microcoleaceae > Limnospira > Limnospira platensis. The sequence continues at coordinate 4,185,054 of CP066886.1, read as the reverse complement.
TTGTTTTTTAGTAGCAATTGTAGCAATTTCGGTGTTGGTAAAGTTACCCATAATGTGGGAGAAGTTGGCTGGTCAAGTGATTTGACTTAACCTCAAGGGAATGACAAAAAAGTTAACAATTTTCGCGGTTGACAGTATCAGGTAAGCCTTGATATAATCACGGTAATAAAGAGCCGAAAACCGCAAAACATTGATTTGCATCTGCGAAGTGTGTAAAGTTTTGTTGAGCAGTTTTTCCCTACGACATAAACCTAAATTTATTTTAATGAATTGAAAAAGATGCCTCTCTTGTTAACAGTTGGGATCACTAAAATAAATGGACAGAACTATGAGGAAGTCAAAAGGAGTCCAAGAGTTCGGTATTCATGGTTTTGAGGGGTGAGGCAAGGCCCGGAGAAATTTGTGCCTTGATTATTTATTTTTTCGGGTAATTTATACAGTGCTAGGAGATTTTCGATATGCAGCTTACCAATGTAGTGGAACCTTTGGGTGAAGTCAATGTTTATAAGCAAAAAAATGGCAGCATTAATATTGTGGCGACAATTCTTACTGTTCCCGATTTAGAAGGGGTAAGAATGGGGTTGGCTTTAGATGCTTCTGCTTCCATGAAAAAAATGTATGGAGTTAGTGGAATTGTCGGAGGAGTGTTTGGTGCTGCGGCTACTATTCCTAATGTCGTTGAACCGGTGGCTCGGACGATGATTAGCTACTTATCTAACTTTTCCTCAAACGGCAAAGTGAATTTAATTTACTGGGCTTGTAGTCCCGATGGTTCTAAAATTGAAGAAGTCGGAGAATTTGACGAAGAACAAACCCAAAATTTGGCGATCGTTGGTCCAAAAAAATTAGCTTGGGGACGAGGAACTAAGTTGTTAGCACCTCTCCAATATTTTGTTGATAAATTTAAAGATGCTCCAGCTTTAGGCGTTAAGCAACCCGCTGCTCTTTGTGTTTTCGTGACTGATGGAATTATTGAAGATATCGCAGAGGTCAAAAAATATTGCTTTCGGTATGCTCAAGAAATCACTAACCAAAGTAAACCTTTTGTCAAAATGGTACTGATTGGAGTTGGAGATGAAGTCGATGTTGGACAAATGGAAGAACTAGATGATATGTTTGAAGGAAAAGATATTAAAGATAGTTACGGGCAAGATATTGATATTTGGGATCATCAGTTAGCTAGTGATATGAATAAATTAGAACAAGTGTTTAAGGAGTTGGTTTCTGAAGATGTGATGGTTATTAGTTCAGGTCGCATCCTAAACCAAGCCGGAAAAGTTTGCCAAGATTATGCAGACGGTGTTCCCGCATTACTTCGCTTTACTTTACCCTCTGGTTCAACATCCTTCACCTTAGAGTTTCCTGGTGGAAATATCACTCAAAATATTTCGGAAGGGTTATAACTAGATAAGATGATGGATTTTCAGAAAAGGACGACAAAAAATGTATAGCCCTACCTCAAAGTCTGAAGATAAAGAATCTAATGTGCAACTTCCTAGAAGTGTTGTTGCCAAGGAATTTGGTGAAGTTAATGTCAAAAAAAGTGGCAATAACTTACAAGTTTTGTTCACCATTCTTATGGAACCCCAAGGGTCTAATGCCGAAGGTTGGCAAACAGGTATTGCACTGGATGCCAGTGCATCAATGCGAGGTTTGTATGGGCGAAGTTTAATTGGGTCAATCCCTGAAGATGTGCACGCAAAATATGAAAAGCAAGAATGGATTACTTTCACAGTTGAAGATGGCAAAACTTACAAAGTTATTAAATCACAAGCCTATGAAGATGCCATAGCCAAAGGATACATGAAATCCAGCGATAATATCGTTGAACCCTTGGCTCGACAATTTATTAGTTACTTGGCAGATAATTTAGATGCTGATGGTGCAACAACTGTAATTTACTGGGCAGGTGGAGATGGTAGTTCTGTCGAGTTTTTAGGTGATTTTACAGAACCACAATGTCATGAACTAAAAATTAGTGGTCCTCAATCTATCACCTTTGGTACAGGGACAATTCTTACGCCTGCGGTTAAGTATTTTACTGAAAGATTTGTCGATGCCAAACGAGGTATGTATATTTTTATTACCGATGGGAAGATTGATGACTTAGCGAATATCAAACAATATACCAATCGGTTGGCTAATGAAATAAAATCAGGTCAGCGAAATATAGTCAAATGTGTTTTAATAGGTGTGGGTGATGAAATCGACATAGGTCAGCTAGAAGAACTAGATGATCTAGTAACTGGGACAGGTATTGATATCTGGGATCATAAAATCGCGGCTGAAATGAGTTCTTTAGTTGAGATTTTTGCAGAAGTTGTGGATGAAAACCAAATTGTTGCTCCCACTGCAACGATTTATGATGATTCCGGAAAAATCATTAAAAAATATACCGATGGTCTTCCGGCAAAAGTCTCATTTACACTTCCATTGAATACTCAAGGATTTGAATTAGAAGTCTATGGACAAAAAATTTACCAAACGGTTGTGATCCCGAAGAAAAACTGAGGTAAAAGAGTTGTAGTGCTACTCTTAAAACCATTTTAAATGGGTTATATTTCATGTAAGGAGCAAAATTATGTCATCTCGTCGTTTACCTGTTTATTTAGTTTTAGACTGTTCTGGTTCTATGTGTGGCGAACCTATTGAGGCCGTTAATCAAGGCATTAAAGCACTGGTAGCCGAACTGCAAAGCGAACCCTATGCTATAGAAACAGCTTACCTCTCAGTCATTACCTTTGAAAGTACCGCTCAACAAGTTTTTCCCCTGACTGAATTAATGAAATTTCAGCCACCTGTACTTTCGGCAGGAGGAACAACCTCATTAGGTGATGCCTTAAAACTGTTGACTCAGTGTTTCGATAAAGAGGTTAAAAAAGCCAGCGATACCCAAAAAGGGGATTGGAAACCATTAGTGTTTTTGATGACAGATGGGATGCCGACTGATACTTGGGAAAAAGCGGCCGATGAATTGAAACAGAAAAAACCCGCCAATATTATTGCCTGTGCTGCTGGCTCAGGAGCCGATGAATATACCCTCAAGAAACTGACAGAGATTGTAGTTAAGTTAGATAATTTGCAGCCAGATACTCTTAAACAGTTCTTCAAGTGGGTATCACAGTCAATTAAGCAGAGTTCTCAGAGCGTGGCTCAGGTGATGGCAAATAACCAACCGATCAATCTACCTCCTCCTCCTCAAGGAATCACAATTATTCCTTAATACCAGGCTGATGCACCCAATCTGGGTGCATTAGTACCACCATTAAGACCCAATAGTTAACCAAAGGCTCGTCAAACTTATGTCTAATCATGACCCCAATCAAGAACCCGACGTAGAAAAATTAATCAAAGCTATTTGCTGGAAACTTGACATTGAAAATCATTCAGATGAGTTAGAAAAAAATGAGTTAGAAAAAAAATGGCATGACTTTCAAGGTTCAAGTGATTATCAAGATACAATTGAAAAAATTATCAAAAAAATAGCTGGTATTTGTGCTGAGATTGGTCAAGAATTCTCTGAAATCAAGTTTGAGATCAGCAGCAATAAAAAGTCATCAGAGGTTGCAAAACTTGTTGAGACTTTAGTCGATTTTTTCATTAAAAAAAATCAAAATTGCAGTCAATTAACAGAGAAAATTAAAACTGCCATCAACGAGGTATTCAAGAACAAATCTCCACAATTGCCCCCTTTGTCAGAACCAAATCAAACAGAATTTATTCGAGATTCAGAAGTTCTAAGTCCTACTGAAAATGTTCCACTATCTACAAAAAATTTATCTAATGATAATATAAATACATCTGTGAATGCAACTTCTATAACTCCTTCAATAAATGAAGCTAAAACAGTAGGTTCAGCAAATTCCCCAACCCCAGAAGCAACTCTTTTAGAGCATTCCACTGAGGGAAAAATTGCCCAACCCGAATCAACTTCTACCCCTATTACTCCGCCTTGGGAGTATCATCGTGTTCCTGATGAACCAAAACCTCATGATGAATTTTATTCTCAAAAATCGGATCAGTCCCCAGAAGGATTAAAACTGATTGGAGCTAGAGTCCGAGGAAAAATGCACAAACATCAGGGAACTAATTGTGATGATTGGTTTAAATTTGATACCGTTGGTAAATGGACCATTATTGCTGTTTCTGATGGAGCCGGATCTAAAAAGTTTTCTCGAATTGGTGCCAAGATTTCTTGTGAAGCCGCAGTTAAATCATTGAAAGAATTTCTCGAGTCTTTCTCTCTGTGTGAAACAGCCAAAACAGATTTAGAAAATGATTTTGATCGAGATTCTGAGTGGCTGTTTAAAGGCGACAAGGCAAAGGAGCTTCAAAAATCTTTATACACAGCTTTAAGTAAGGCTTACCAACGGGTTGAAGAGGAAGCCAATCGTCTCAAAAATTATTCCAGTTACAATAAACGAGAAGAAAAGAAAGAACTTGACATCAAAGATTTATCAGCTACTCTACTTCTAGCTATTCATACAAAAATTCAGGTAAAAAATTCTACTAGCTATGATTTTGTTTTAACTTGTCAAGTTGGAGATGGAATGTTGGCTGCTATTTCCCATAAATATACTTTAAAATTACTGGGAAAACCTGATATTGGAGAGCATGGAGGACAAACGGATTTTCTGACTTCAGCTGGAAAACTCGAAGATTATAATCTTGTCCAAAAAACCTTTCCTTTTATTGGTAATTTAAAAGCCTTGATGATTATGACAGATGGTGTTTCAGATGACTACTTTCCCAACGATCCAGGTATGTTGAAATTGTATGGAGATTTAATCCTAAATCGAGTTATCAAGATTCGTAATGTTGATGCCAAAGAGAGGGAACAAGAACTACAAAAAACCTCTCTTAAAACGCAAAATGATGTGATAAATAATCAGAAAAATTTTCAAGATGAAGTTGAGAGAATTTTAGCCCCAAATTCTGATGAACCTAAAAAAGTTTCAATTCGTTCTATTGCAAAATATGCTGAACGGTTGGGTAAAGATATTAAAGAGGTGCTGACATCTCGAGATTTATTAAATGCCGGAATTTTGGAGCATCAAATGTGTCAGGAATGTGAACCGATGGAGCCCCACGAAAAATTAAAGATTTGGCTGGACTCCTACTACCGAAGAGGCTCTTTTGACGATCGCACGTTGGTTGTTTTATATCGGGAGGAAGATTAGTGGCAATTGCAACCTTGGCAGATGGGAGCATCCTTGAATATATCCCCGATATGATTGGGGAAGGTGCGATGAAGGAAGTCTACTTTACAGCGGACAAAACTGCGGTTATTTGCTTTTACAAAGATCCGAATGCCGGTTCAGATCAAAGTCGGTTATCTCGACTAGGAGCAATTTTAAAGAGATATAATCCTACTCTTGGGATTAATGGAGATTATTTCCAAAATCTGTTTTGTTGGCCGACGGCGATCGTAACTCAACCTTCATTGGGAGTTATTACCCCTGTTTATCCTCATAATTATTTCTTTAAAACCGGAAAATTCCAGGGAAAAGAAAAAGAAAGTACCTGGTTTGTTCGTTCTACACTGCGCTCTATTTTGCCCCCTGAAGAAAAAGGAAAATGGATTAATTATTTTCAAATTTGTATTCGTTTAGCACGAGCAGTAAGACGTTTACATCAAGCCGGATTAGCCCATTCCGACTTATCTAACAAAAACGTCTTGATCGATCCAACTTCTGGAGAATGTCTGATCATTGATATTGACTCTTTAGTTGTTCCCCAACTATTTCCACCCGATGTGCTAGGAACAAGGGGATATATTGCCCCAGAAGTCTTATCAACTATCCATTTACCCCTCAACGATCCTCAACGGAAACATCCATCAACTGCGACAGATCAACACGCCCTTGCGGTTCTACTGTATCAATATTTATTAGGGAGGCATCCCTTAGAAGGTCCCAGAACTTATCCGGCAACATCAGCAGAGGAGCAAGAACGCCTAGAGATGGGTTCAAAAGCTTTATTTGTCGAACATCCTAGGGATACTTCTAACCGTCCTCAAGATTTAAAAATTCCTTTTACTGCTTTGGGGCCGCAATTAAGTCAACTTTTTGAGAAGACATTTGTGCAAGGATTGCACTCTCCCAATCTTCGTCCGCCTGCGATTGAATGGGAGCGAGCTTTAATCAAAACCTGGGATATGTTTTTCCCCTGTGCCAATCATTCTTGTCCGAGCCAATGGTTTGTTTTACATGATTTAAATCATGCACAGTGTCCTTTTTGTGGGACTAAACCCAAAGGAAAGGTTCCGATTATGAAGCTGCGTAAAGAAAGTCGTCCCGGACAATGGATTGGGGATGGAAAATCGGTTGTTTATCATAATCTATCACTATTTAAATGGCATATTTTTGATAATATTTTCCCGGGAGAAGAAGCCGATCGCACCCCCCAAGCTTATTGTGTTTTTCATGAAGGCAATTGGTTACTCATTAACCAGAAGTTAACTTCGTTGATGTCATCAAAAGGAAATTTGGTTCCTCCTGGCAGTGCCCTTCAACTTGATAATGGCATCCGGTTTCGGTTTTCTAAAGAACCTAATTCTAGAATGGTTGAAGTCCAAATATATCAATTTAAAGCCTAAAATTTCATTATATTCAACCAATTTATGATGAATAGCAGTTTAGTAATAGGAGTTATTAATGTATAAATGGATAGAAAAAATCAAAATTTTTCTAGGTTTTTCTACTCCCGCCAAAAGCCTTAATAAACGCCGTAATCAACCTTCAAAGGTAGTTAAAAATAGTTCATATGCCAGAAAAAATCAAACAAAAACAACGAATCATAAAAGTAAAAAATATGTGGAATATGCTAAAATCAAGGCAGACCCCAAAAAACCAAAAATCACTGTCGAGCAACTTGCAAGAAAACCAATAGAAGAACAGTTCACCCCATCTAGCCGAGACACCTTTCAACAAAAACTAAATGTTTTGCCAGATAACTCTACAATCCAGTTATGGCCTCCCAACGCAGAATATCCTGGTCCCATTGTTATCAATCACCCGATTATCCTAGATGGAAAAGGGGCAACTCTGTGGTCAAAAGTTGGGCCGGTTATACTTATTGAATCTCAGGGAGTCAGCTTGAAAAATTTGCGCATTGAAGTAACAGCAGAGGAACGCAATAGTTATCACGATCAATGTGCAATTTTGGTAAAATCAAGAATCAATCTAAGGTTTGAGAATGTACAAGTACGAGGTTCTGTTATGGGATTACCGGAAGAAGAAGGCGAATGGCAGTATCCAGCATCTTTGAACCTGGGTCAACTACCTTACGGAACAGAATATAATTTTATTCTCAAAATTTTTGTGCCGATTGATTGCAAAATTTTGACTGATATTTCGGGGTTAAATATACAAAATGATAAACTAGAACCAGGCTTAAACTCTATCAACATAACTCTTGACAAAATGCTAGAAGATACTTTGTTGTCCGGCAGTATTTTGATAGTCTCAGGCTCTTTTCAGCGTCGCATTGCTGTGACCGCCTATATTAGTTCCGTAACCGAAGATTCTAATTGGGCTATACCGAATAGTATTTTATGGGAACCAGAAACTGTCTTTAGTAATATTTCCAATCCAACCTCACAGGCACAATTAGACCCCAAGGAACCGGACATCATATATTTCCCGGAATTACCTGACTTTGATTCTTCGCCCATCCCCTCTGATATTACAGAAATTCAAGATTCCCTGGAAATCGAGCCAACGCCATCGTGGTCATCTTCCAGAATTCGTCAAGGAGAAACAGTTATAGATGGAATTTTTACCGCTGAAACAAACCGATTAGATGCAGAAGCTGAACAGGAGACTGAGCCTAATTCTTTACAGCTTCCTGAACTATTTAGTCAGTCCAGTGATCATGGTATTGACTCGCCTTCAAAATCTCGAACTTCGTCAACAACTCAATCATCTTCCCCTGGTTCGATTTTTGAGGAAAAACAGTTCCAGTCTCAGCCGATCAAGTCTCAGCCTGATCCTTCAGTTACTAATTTGGATACATCCAAATATATCAGTTCTGTATTCAGCGATAATTTGCCAAGTTCTACCTCGACAAACTCAGAAAATTTGCCAGATCCAGATCCAGAAAAATTGCCGACATCAGAATTGTCTAATACAGATGTAGAAACTGATCAACACTCTCATATTAGAAGAGTTAAGTCAAATAAAATATCTTCTGTGTTTGGTAACATTGACAATATTGGTGGTTAGTGCTGTCATGTCCTAGCTATGTCCCTCCAGAGGACAGCTAAGGTGGCCTTTATCCATGTGACAGCTAAGATGGCCAAAAGTTGTTGGGGGTGTAGAAGGGTTAGGGTGGGGTATGATGGTGCAAAATCCGATTAATAATCCCACTGGTAGAAGTAGGCATTTCCACCGCAATTAGGACAATCTTGCCGCCATAGCTTTGAACCGTGGGCGCTTCCGGTAGCGTGTCAATGGTGTAATCACCACCCTTAACATAGATATCAGGTTGTAACTGTTCAATAATCGCCGTAGCAGTGCTTTCTGGAAAAATCACCACTGCATCTACAGGTTTTAAGTGGCTGAGAACTTCGGCTCGCTGTAATTCTGGTATAATAGGACGGGGAGGATATCCAGCCGAGTGGGGTTTAATCAGGCGAACAGATCGATCGCTATTGAGACCGACCACGAGCGATCGCCCTAAACTTTTGGCTTGGGTCAGGTAGCGAATATGTCCAGCATGAATCAAGTCAAAACAGCCATTGCTAAAAACTAGAGGTCGCCATTGCTCAGGGTTATAGGCGATCGCCTCCCGTAGTTCTTCCACAGAATAAACGCCCTCAATCATGATTGTCTCTCCTTTCTTTGATATCATTAACCACTACTCAACCGCAGCTAATCAATAAACAATTCCCCCATCTTGGCAAATATGACAGTAGTTACATACTAGCCGGAACTGTTATCTTGGCTGTAGACAAACTTAGAGTATCCTTAACCGTCCTATGACATCAACAACAAACCGTCAATTTTCCTTCCAAGCCTCTTCTAGCATCAAATTAGTTGGGCTAATCCTGATTCTGTCAGCCCTAGTCGATTATTTAGTCCTATTATTCCCCCCCAACCTAACCGATAGAGGTTGGTTAATCCAAACTGCTAGCAGCTTAGTTGACCGAGGCGTAGTTCCCCTGGTAGGAATGGCTCTCGTTTTAATGGGGTATTGGATGGATAGTGTCCTCGGAAATGCTCCCAAATCTCGTAACAATATCGCCGACCTAAGATTGTGGGTTGGTATCCTCGCCAGTTTACTAGGGTTGCTGTACCTGCTGATTTTTCCCATGCACCTTAATAATACCCGTTTGGCTCGCCGAGATGCTTTATCAGAGATTAGTCAGCAAGCCGCGCAAGCAGAAACTCAACTGGAAAGCCAGTTAGGAAGTCAGCAATTTCAACAGGAGATTGAACAGCGAAAAGTGCAACTCCGAGCCCAGTTAACTGGCTTAATACAAGACGAGGAACAATTAAATCAGGTGATTGCGGAAGGAAACCTTCCCCCACAAATTCTACAAGTTCTTGAGGAAGCTAAAACTAATCCAGCCGTCCTTGATGAGTTCTTGGAACAACAAGCCGACTCCCTACCTGTGCAATTACTCACCCAAATTCGTCAACGCCAACAAGAACTAGAGGATGAAGCCAAAACGCGATCGCTCAAATCTAGCCTCCAAACTGGGATGAGTAGTTTGCTATTGGCGATCGGTTATATAGCCTTGGGCTGGACTGGTTTAAAAGGTTTGGGTCTCTTAAATAAAGGTCGTCGTAAACCATCTTCTAACCCTGGATAAAATAGCTGACCGCGAGATAATTATGGCTCCAAAGGATGTAAATTAAACCCAATCCTAGGTGTATTTAACTGCATGGAGCCACCTTTTTTGTCTCACCGATGAGCGAAATTTATGGTGCATCAAATATTCCTTTTTTTTGCCAATTTATATCCCTAAAACACTGAAGCTAATGTTTTCGATATATATTCTGACTTGCAATGATGAAATTGATATTGCCGCCTGCATTGAGTCAGCCAGTCAATGTGATGATATAATTGTAGTCGATTCCTTTAGTAGCGATCGCACCGTAGAAATTGCTCAACAGTACCCCGTCCGCGTACTTCAACATAAGTTTGAAAGTCACGGTCGCCAACGGACTTGGATGCTGCAGGAAGTAACCACTAAATATCAGTGGGTCTATATTCTCGAATCCGATGAACGCATGACCCCCGAACTATTCGCCGAGTGTCAACAGCAAACCCAAAATACCGACGGCTATATAGGTTATTATGCAGCGGAAAGGGTCATGTTTATGGGGCGCTGGATTCGCCGCAGCACCCAATACCCCCGCTATCAGATGCGTCTATTTGATAAGCAGCGCGTCTGGTTTACCGATTATGGTCACACCGAGAGAGAAGTCTGTGACGGTCCTACCAGCTTCCTCAAAGAAACCTATCCTCACTATACCAACAGTAAAGGCATGGCACGATGGATAGAAAAGCACAACCGTTATTCTACAGATGAAGCCCACGAGACAGTCAAACAATTGCGATCGGGTACAGTAAACTGGAATCACCTATTTTGGGGGAAAACAGAGGTCGAAAGGCGACACGCCTTGAAAGATTTATCCCTGCGTCTACCATTTCGACCCCTAATCCGGTTTGTCTATATGTATTTTATCCTGGGAGGCTTCCTCGACGGTCAGCCTGGACTCGCCTGGTGTACTCTACAAGCCTTTTATGAATATCTGATTCTCCTGAAAGTCTGGGAAATCGAAAATATGCCTGTTGGCGAGCCACAAACTCATCAAGAATTGGCGATCGATACAGAAACTCCCTCAGCTTCTGGGAAAGGCTTAGGGTGAGGTGGTTTCCCTGGCAATGACTCCACAGCCATACTAACAGCATTTAAGCCGAAAAAATTACCGAGCCAAAAACCATCCCCCCTACTCTCACCGCTGGTGTGGGTGGGTTCCCGCGCGGGACTCTATTTGCACCAGTCCCCATAACCCCCCCCGACTACTACTAAAGTTCAGCATCAACGTCAAGACTGGGCTATCATGTTCAGACAAGTCCGATTGTTAATTTATTTTTAGGATCAGTATTTTCAACTATGCATCTAAGTGAACTGACCCATCCCAATCAACTCCACGGTTTGTCTATCCATGAATTGGAAGAAGTGGCTCAACAAATCCGTGAAAAGCACCTAGAAACCGTAGCAGCTACTGGAGGTCATTTGGGACCAGGTTTGGGAGTGGTCGAACTAACCCTAGGACTTTACCAAACCCTAGACCTAGACCGAGATAAAGTCATTTGGGATGTCGGACACCAAGCCTATCCCCATAAAATGATTACTGGACGCTACAACAATTTTAATACTCTGCGCCAAAAAGATGGGGTCGCAGGCTACCTAAAACGGTGCGAGAGTCGTTTTGACCATTTTGGAGCCGGACACGCCTCTACAAGCATCTCAGCCGCCTTGGGGATGGCTTTGGCTAGGGATATGCAGGGCGATAACTATAAGGTGGTGGCAATTATTGGTGATGGGGCGATGACAGGGGGGATGGCTTTGGAAGCTATTAACCACGCGGGTCATCTACCTAACACTAATTTGATGGTGGTTCTCAATGATAACGAAATGTCGATTTCCCCCAATGTGGGCGCGATTCCCCGTTATTTGAATAAAATGCGCCTGAGCCCGCCGGTGCAATTTTTGAAAGATAATCTGCGGGAACAGTTTAAACAAATTCCCTTTGTCGGTGAGAATTTTACCCCGGAGATGGAACGCCTTAAAGAAGGGATGAAACGGTTAGCTGTGCCGAAATTGGGGGCTATTATTGAGGAGTTGGGTTTTACCTATATCGGACCTGTGGATGGTCACAACTTGGAGGATTTGATCGAGACTTTCCAACAAGCCCATGAAATTAAAGGCCCGGTTATGGTTCATGTCTCGACAGTTAAGGGTAAGGGTTATGCGATCGCTGAAAAAGACCAAGTAGGCTATCACGCTCAATCACCCTTTAACCTCGCCACCGGGAAAGCTATTCCCTCCAACAAACCCAAGCCTCCCAGTTATTCTAAAGTATTTGCAGATACCTTAATTAAGCTGGCCGAAGATAACCCTAAAATTTTGGGTATCACCGCCGCCATGGCAACAGGCACAGGTTTGGATAAACTACAAGCTAAACTCCCCCAACAATATATTGATGTGGGTATTGCTGAACAACACGCGGTTACTCTGGCGGCGGGTTTAGCCTGTGAGGGAATGCGTCCGGTGGTGGCGATTTACTCGACTTTCCTACAACGAGCCTATGATCAGATTATCCATGATGTCTGTATCCAAAAGTTGCCGGTTTTCTTCTGTTTGGACCGCGCCGGTATTGTTGGGGTAGATGGTCCCACTCACCAGGGAATGTATGATATCGCTTATCTGCGCTGTCTCCCCAATATGACCATTATGGCTCCTAAAGATGAAGCCGAATTACAGCGAATGCTGGTAACTGGTATTAATCACAATTCTGGGGCGATCGCTATGCGCTACCCCCGTGGTTCCGGTCATGGGGTTCCCCTTATGGAAGAAGGCTGGGAACCTATTGCGATCGGTAAAGGTGAAATCCTCCGCCAAGGTGATGATATCCTACTACTCGGCTATGGCACAATGGTTCACAGCGCTATGCAGGTAGCTGAGATTCTCAGTGAACACGGCATTGATGCAACTGTGGTTAATGCCAGATTTGTCAAACCCCTAGACACAGAGCTGATTGTACCCTTAGCCCAAAAAATCGGTAAAGTCGTCACCCTCGAAGAAGGTTGCATCATGGGAGGTTTTGGTTCCGCAGTAGCCGAAGCACTACTAGATCATGATGTTTTAGTACCTGTTAAGCGGTTCGGCATTCCTGACCAATTGGTGGATCATGCTACACCTGATCAATCTAAAGTTGATCTGGGTCTGACAAGTTCCCAAATTGCTGAACAAATCCGGGAATTGTTCTTGACCAAAGAACCCTCAACAGTCAGCACTTCCAAATAATCAATATAGCCTCTATGGTGCGTCAGGAGGGAATTATCCCCTGGGATTTATATAGCCTCTATGGTGCGTCAGCACGGAATTATCCCCTGGGATTTATATAGCCTCTATGGTGCGTGAGCACGGAATTATCCCCTGGGATTTATATAGCCTGGTTCTGACGCACCCTACGGGAGGCGATCGCACCATCATTGAAATCAAGACCGGAGCATTGATTTAAAGGTCCATCAGTAGGGTGCGTCAGACTCCGAGAATTAAAATCAACACCGGAGCATTCATTTCTGACGCACCATACCCGATAATTGAACAGGTAGCACCAAACTATCCCCTGGGATTTATATAGCCTCTATGGTGCGTCAGCACGGAATTATCCCCTGGGATTTATATAGCCTCTATGGTGCGTCAGCACGGAATTATCCCCTGGGATTTATATAGCCTCTATGGTGCGTCAGCACGGAATTATCCCCTGGGATTTATATAGCCTCTATGGTGCGTCAGCACGGAATTATCCCCTGGGATTTATATAGCCTCTATGGTGCGTCAGCACGGAATTATCCCCTGGGATTTATATAGCCTGGTTCTGACGCACCCTACGGGAGGCGATCGCACCCTACCGCACCCTACCACCCTACCACCCTACGGGAGGCTACGGGAGGCTACGGGAGGCGATCGCACCATCATTGAAATCAAGACCGGAGCATTGATTTAAAGATCCATCAGTAGGGTGCGTCAGACTCCGAGAATTAAAATCAACACCGGAGCATTCATTTCTGACGCACCATACCCGATAATTGAACAGGTAGCACCAAACTATCCCCTGGGATTTATATAGCCTCTATGGTGCGTGAGCACGGAATTATCCCCTGGGATTTATATAGCCTCTATGGTGCGTCAGCACGGAATTATCCCCTGGGATTTATATAGCCTCTATGGTGCGTGAGCACGGAATTATCCCCTGGGATTTATATAGCCTCTATGGTGCGTCAGCACGGAATTATCCCCTGGGATTTATATAGCCTCTATGGTGCGTCAGCACGGAATTATCCCCTGGGATTTATATAGCCTGGTTCTGACGCACCCTACCGCACCCTACCGCACCCTACCGCACCCTACCGCACCCTACCACCCTACCACCCTACGGGAGGCTACGGGAGGCGATCGCACCATCATTGAAATCAAGACCGGAGCATTGATTTAAAGATCCATCAGTAGGGTGCGTCAGACTCCGAGAATTAAAATCAACACCGGAACATTCATTTCTGACGCACCATACCCGATAATTGAACAGGTAGCACGGAATTATCCCCTGGGATTTATATAGCCTCTATGGTGCGTGAGCACGGAATTATCCCCTGGGATTTATATAGCCTCTATGGTGCGTGAGCACGGAATTATCCCCTGGGATTTATATAGCCTCTATGGTGCGTGAGCACGGAATTATCCCCTGGGATTTATATAGCCTCTATGGTGCGTCAGGAGGGAATTATCCCCTGGGATTTATATAGCCTCTATGGTGCGTCAGCACGGAATTATCCCCTGGGATTTATATAGCCTGGTTCTGACGCACCCTACCGCACCCTACCGCACCCTACCACCCTACCACCCTACGGGAGGCTACGGGAGGCGATCGCACCATCATTGAAATCAAGACCGGAGCATTGATTTAAAGCGTCCATCAGTAGGGTGCGTCAGACTCCGAGAATTAAAATCAACACCGGAACATTCATTTCTGACGCACCATACCCGATAATTGAACAGGTAGCACGGAATTATCCCCTGGGATTTATATAGCCTCTATGGTGCGTGAGCACGGAATTATCCCCTGGGATTTATATAGCCTCTATGGTGCGTGAGCACGGAATTATCCCCTGGGATTTATATAGCCTCTATGGTGCGTCAGGAGGGAATTATCCCCTGGGATTTATATAGCCTCTATGGTGCGTCAGCACGGAATTATCCCCTGGGATTTATATAGCCTGGTTCTGACGCACCCTACGGGAGGCGATCGCACCCTACCGCACCCTACCACCCTACCACCCTACGGGAGGCTACGGGAGGCTACGGGAGGCGATCGCACCATCATTGAAATCAAGACCGGAGCATTGATTTAAAGATCCATCAGTAGGGTGCGTCAGACTCCGAGAATTAAAATCAACACCGGAGCATTCATTTCTGACGCACCATACCCGATAATTGAACAGGTAGCACCAAACTATCCCCTGGGATTTATATAGCCTCTATGGTGCGTGAGCACGGAATTATCCCCTGGGATTTATATAGCCTCTATGGTGCGTGAGCACGGAATTATCCCCTGGGATTTATATAGCCTCTATGGTGCGTGAGCACGGAATTATCCCCTGGGATTTATATAGCCTCTATGGTGCGTGAGCACGGAATTATCCCCTGGGATTTATATAGCCTCTATGGTGCGTCAGCACGGAATTATCCCCTGGGATTTATATAGCCTGGTTCTGACGCACCCTACGGGAGGCGATCGCACCCTACCGCACCCTACCGCACCCTACCACCCTACCACCCTACGGGAGGCTACGGGAGGCGATCGCACCATCATTGAAATCAAGACCGGAGCATTGATTTAAAGATCCATCAGTAGGGTGCGTCAGACTCCGAGAATTAAAATCAACACCGGAGCATTCATTTCTGACGCACCATACCCGATAATTGAACAGGTAGCACGGAATTATCCCCTGGGATTTATATAGCCTCTATGGTGCGTGAGCACGGAATTATCCCCTGGGATTTATATAGCCTCTATGGTGCGTGAGCACGGAATTATCCCCTGGGATTTATATAGCCTCTATGGTGCGTGAGCACGGAATTATCCCCTGGGATTTATATAGCCTCTATGGTGCGTGAGCACGGAATTATCCCCTGGGATTTATATAGCCTCTATGGTGCGTCAGCACGGAATTATCCCCTGGGATTTATATAGCCTGGTTCTGACGCACCCTACGGGAGGCGATCGCACCCTACCGCACCCTACCGCACCCTACCACCCTACCACCCTACGGGAGGCTACGGGAGGCTACGGGAGGCGATCGCACCATCATTGAAATCAAGACCGGAGCATTGATTTAAAGGTCCATCAGTAGGGTGCGTCAGACTCCGAGAATTAAAATCAACACCGGAACATTCATTTCTGACGCACCATACCCGATAATTGAACAGGTAGCACGGAATTATCCCCTGGGATTTATATAGCCTCTATGGTGCGTGAGCACGGAATTATCCCCTGGGATTTATATAGCCTCTATGGTGCGTGAGCACGGAATTATCCCCTGGGATTTATATAGCCTCTATGGTGCGTGAGCACGGAATTATCCCCTGGGATTTATATAGCCTCTATGGTGCGTCAGCACGGAATTATCCCCTGGGATTTATATAGCCTCTATGGTGCGTCAGCACGGAATTATCCCCTGGGATTTATATAGCCTCTATGGTGCGTCAGCACGGAATTATCCCCTGGGATTTATATAGCCTGGTTCTGACGCACCCTACCGCACCCTACGGGAGGCGATCGCACCCTACCACCCTACCACCCTACCACCCTACGGGAGGCTACGGGAGGCTACGGGAGGCGATCGCACCATCATTGAAATCAAGACCGGAGCATTGATTTAAAGATCCATCAGTAGGGTGCGTCAGACTCCGAGAATTAAAATCAACACCGGAGCATTCATTTCTGACGCACCATACCCGATAATTGAACAGGTAGCACCAAACTATCCCCTGGGATTTATATAGCCTCTATGGTGCGTGAGCACGGAATTATCCCCTGGGATTTATATAGCCTCTATGGTGCGTCAGCACGGAATTATCCCCTGGGATTTATATAGCCTCTATGGTGCGTGAGCACGGAATTATCCCCTGGGATTTATATAGCCTCTATGGTGCGTCAGCACGGAATTATCCCCTGGGATTTATATAGCCTCTATGGTGCGTCAGCACGGAATTATCCCCTGGGATTTATATAGCCTGGTTCTGACGCACCCTACCGCACCCTACCGCACCCTACCGCACCCTACCGCACCCCTACCACCCTACCACCCTACGGGAGGCTACGGGAGGCGATCGCACCATCATTGAAATCAAGACCGGAGCATTGATTTAAAGATCCATCAGTAGGGTGCGTCAGACTCCGAGAATTAAAATCAACACCGGAGCATTCATTTCTGACGCACCATACCCGATAATTGAACAGGTAGCACCAAACTATCCCCTGGGATTTATATAGCCTCTATGGTGCGTGAGCACGGAATTATCCCCTGGGATTTATATAGCCTCTATGGTGCGTGAGCACGGAATTATCCCCTGGGATTTATATAGCCTCTATGGTGCGTGAGCACGGAATTATCCCCTGGGATTTATATAGCCTCTATGGTGCGTGAGCACGGAATTATCCCCTGGGATTTATATAGCCTCTATGGTGCGTGAGCACGGAATTATCCCCTGGGATTTATATAGCCTCTATGGTGCGTCAGCACGGAATTATCCCCTGGGATTTATATAGCCTGGTTCTGACGCACCCTACGGGAGGCGATCGCACCATCATTGAAATCAAGACCGGAGCATTGATTTAAAGGTCCATCAGTAGGGTGCGTCAGACTCCGAGAATTAAAATCAACACCGGAGCATTCATTTCTGACGCACCATACCCGATAATTGAACAGGTAGCACCAAACTATCCCCTGGGATTTATATAGCCTCTATGGTGCGTCAGCACGGAATTATCCCCTGGGATTTATATAGCCTCTATGGTGCGTCAGCACGGAATTATCCCCTGGGATTTATATAGCCTCTATGGTGCGTCAGCACGGAATTATCCCCTGGGATTTATATAGCCTCTATGGTGCGTCAGCACGGAATTATCCCCTGGGATTTATATAGCCTCTATGGTGCGTCAGCACGGAATTATCCCCTGGGATTTATATAGCCTGGTTCTGACGCACCCTACCGCACCCTACGGGAGGCGATCGCACCCTACCTGCACCCTACCGCACCCTACCACCCTACCACCCTACGGGAGGCTACGGGAGGCGATCGCACCATCATTGAAATCAAGACCGGAGCATTGATTTAAAGATCCATCAGTAGGGTGCGTCAGACTCCGAGAATTAAAATCAACACCGGAGCATTCATTTCTGACGCACCATACCCGATAATTGAACAGGTAGCACCAAACTATCCCCTGGGATTTATATAGCCTCTATGGTGCGTGAGCACGGAATTATCCCCTGGGATTTATATAGCCTCTATGGTGCGTCAGCACGGAATTATCCCCTGGGATTTATATAGCCTCTATGGTGCGTCAGCACGGAATTATCCCCTGGGATTTATATAGCCTGGTTCTGACGCACCCTACCGCACCCTACCGCACCCTACCGCACCCTACCGCACCCTACCACCCTACCACCCTACGGGAGGCTACGGGAGGCTACGGGAGGCGATCGCACCATCATTGAAATCAAGACCGGAGCATTGATTTAAAGATCCATCAGTAGGGTGCGTCAGACTCCGAGAATTAAAATCAACACCGGAGCATTCATTTCTGACGCACCATACCCGATAATTGAACAGGTAGCACCAAACTATCCCCTGGGATTTATATAGCCTCTATGGTGCGTGAGCACGGAATTATCCCCTGGGATTTATATAGCCTCTATGGTGCGTCAGCACGGAATTATCCCCTGGGATTTATATAGCCTCTATGGTGCGTGAGCACGGAATTATCCCCTGGGATTTATATAGCCTCTATGGTGCGTCAGCACGGAATTATCCCCTGGGATTTATATAGCCTCTATGGTGCGTCAGCACGGAATTATCCCCTGGGATTTATATAGCCTGGTTCTGACGCACCCTACCGCACCCTACCGCACCCTACCGCACCCTACCGCACCCTACCACCCTACCACCCTACGGGAGGCTACGGGAGGCTACGGGAGGCGATCGCACCATCATTGAAATCAAGACCGGAGCATTGATTTAAAGATCCATCAGTAGGGTGCGTCAGACTCCGAGAATTAAAATCAACACCGGAGCATTCATTTCTGACGCACCATACCCGATAATTGAACAGGTAGCACCAAACTATCCCCTGGGATTTATATAGCCTCTATGGTGCGTGAGCACGGAATTATCCCCTGGGATTTATATAGCCTCTATGGTGCGTGAGCACGGAATTATCCCCTGGGATTTATATAGCCTCTATGGTGCGTGAGCACGGAATTATCCCCTGGGATTTATATAGCCTCTATGGTGCGTGAGCACGGAATTATCCCCTGGGATTTATATAGCCTCTATGGTGCGTCAGCACGGAATTATCCCCTGGGATTTATATAGCCTGGTTCTGACGCACCCTACGGGAGGCGATCGCACCCTACCGCACCCTACCGCACCCTACCACCCTACCACCCTACGGGAGGCTACGGGAGGCGATCGCACCATCATTGAAATCAAGACCGGAGCATTGATTTAAAGCGTCCATCAGTAGGGTGCGTCAGACTCCGAGAATTAAAATCAACACCGGAACATTCATTTCTGACGCACCATACCCGATAATTGAACAGGTAGCACGGAATTATCCCCTGGGATTTATATAGCCTCTATGGTGCGTGAGCACGGAATTATCCCCTGGGATTTATATAGCCTCTATGGTGCGTGAGCACGGAATTATCCCCTGGGATTTATATAGCCTCTATGGTGCGTCAGCACGGAATTATCCCCTGGGATTTATATAGCCTCTATGGTGCGTGAGCACGGAATTATCCCCTGGGATTTATATAGCCTGGTTCTGACGCACCCTACCGCACCCTACCGCACCCTACCGCACCCTACCGCACCCTACCGCACCCTACCACCCTACCACCCTACGGGAGGCTACGGGAGGCGATCGCACCATCATTGAAATCAAGACCGGAGCATTGATTTAAAGGTCCATCAGTAGGGTGCGTCAGACTCCGAGAATTAAAATCAACACCGGAACATTCATTTCTGACGCACCATACCCGATAATTGAACAGGTAGCACGGAATTATCCCCTGGGATTTATATAGCCTCTATGGTGCGTGAGCACGGAATTATCCCCTGGGATTTATATAGCCTCTATGGTGCGTGAGCACGGAATTATCCCCTGGGATTTATATAGCCTCTATGGTGCGTGAGCACGGAATTATCCCCTGGGATTTATATAGCCTCTATGGTGCGTCAGCACGGAATTATCCCCTGGGATTTATATAGCCTCTATGGTGCGTCAGCACGGAATTATCCCCTGGGATTTATATAGCCTGGTTCTGACGCACCCTACGGGAGGCGATCGCACCCTACCGCACCCTACCGCACCCTACCACCCTACCACCCTACGGGAGGCTACGGGAGGCGATCGCACCATCATTGAAATCAAGACCGGAGCATTGATTTAAAGGTCCATCAGTAGGGTGCGTCAGACTCCGAGAATTAAAATCAACACCGGAACATTCATTTCTGACGCACCATACCCGATAATTGAACAGGTAGCACGGAATTATCCCCTGGGATTTATATAGCCTCTATGGTGCGTGAGCACGGAATTATCCCCTGGGATTTATATAGCCTCTATGGTGCGTGAGCACGGAATTATCCCCTGGGATTTATATAGCCTCTATGGTGCGTGAGCACGGAATTATCCCCTGGGATTTATATAGCCTCTATGGTGCGTCAGCACGGAATTATCCCCTGGGATTTATATAGCCTCTATGGTGCGTCAGCACGGAATTATCCCCTGGGATTTATATAGCCTGGTTCTGACGCACCCTACGGGAGGCGATCGCACCCTACCGCACCCTACCGCACCCTACCACCCTACCACCCTACGGGAGGCTACGGGAGGCGATCGCACCATCATTGAAATCAAGACCGGAGCATTGATTTAAAGCGTCCATCAGTAGGGTGCGTCAGACTCCGAGAATTAAAATCAACACCGGAACATTCATTTCTGACGCACCATACCCGATAATTGAACAGGTAGCACGGAATTATCCCCTGGGATTTATATAGCCTCTATGGTGCGTGAGCACGGAATTATCCCCTGGGATTTATATAGCCTCTATGGTGCGTGAGCACGGAATTATCCCCTGGGATTTATATAGCCTCTATGGTGCGTGAGCACGGAATTATCCCCTGGGATTTATATAGCCTCTATGGTGCGTCAGCACGGAATTATCCCCTGGGATTTATATAGCCTGGTTCTGACGCACCCTACCGCACCCTACCGCACCCTACCGCACCCTACCGCACCCTACCACCCTACCACCCTACGGGAGGCTACGGGAGGCGATCGCACGATGATATGAGATGGGGGTCTCTGGCGAAAATTATTCGGGTGGGATTCATATAGCCGGGGTATGGTAGAATCCGATAATTATCGATATATGGTAGGCCTGACGCACCCTACCTTACCCTAGTTTGAACCCAGAGCGAGTACAACCATTGAATTCTCAACCTGAATCATCACCACTTGAACCTAATTTAACCACAGGCTCTCAGTCCCCGGAAGAGCCTATAGATTACCTCAAGCGTCAGGCTGAAGATTTGAGGCAGGAAATTGTCCAACTTCAGCTCACTAAGGCAAAATTACAGCAGGAACAAACCGCCCTAACTCAATCTATGGGAAACCTGGTTTCTGAAGCCCTCAGCCAGTTGGAGGCGAGGAGACAGACTCTACAAGTGGAAGTCGAAAAACTCGAACGTCGCCGAGAACGCATTGAGCAAGAAATGCGAACTACTTTTGCTGGGGTTTCTCAGGATTTGGCTATCCGAGTTCAAGGCTTTAAAGATTATTTGGTTGGTAGTCTTCAAGACCTGGCGGCTACAGCAGAACAGCTTGAGTTAATCCCAGAAGAACCGATCGCTCCCCCTGCTGCTAATTCCACTCCCAGAAGTCAGTCGGTGGAGTTGGTGGCTGAAACTCAGCCTAATACTCAATTTACTAAGTCGGCTTTTGCTGAACAAACTCAACAAATTCGTCAGATTATTGACCAATACCGCAGTAATCCTGACTATTATGGCCCCCCTTGGCAGTTGCGCCGCACTTTTGAGCCTATCCACGCTAAACAGGTTTCTAATTGGTTCTTTAACCAAGGTGGACGCGGTGCGTTGCGGACTATGGGAAGCCGTCTGCAAAATATTCTGGTGGCTTCGGCGACTGTATCAATTCTCAGAAGTCTCTATGACAGACGTTTGGGGACTTTGGTCTTGGCGAATAGTCCAGAACGCCTGGGAGAGTGGCGGCGGGGACTTCAAGACTGTTTAGGAATTGACCGCCGTGATTTTGGACCTGAGCGCGGGTTGGGATTATTTGAAGACCCGGAATTGTTGGCTCAAAAGGCTGACAGATTGGTTAATGACGGTCGCCTTCCGTTTATTATTATTGATGATACAGAGGAGAAAATTAGCCTCTCGTTGCTCCAGTTTCCTCTCTGGTTGGCTTTTGCTCCTGACCCGCAGGCGGCGGCTCAGTCAACCTTAGATAGGTTTTGAGAGCGGTTGATATAGGTTAGTCGGATTCGGTTGCTAAATTGTCGATGGATGCAGGAAATTTGATTAAGTATGGTTAATTGGTTGATTTTGAATGGGGTGATCTTGGTGGCGGCTTATCTACTGGGGTCAATTCCTACTGGATATGCGATCGCTCTTTGGTTTTATGGTGTTGATATCCGGGAGGTGGGTTCGGGTTCAACTGGGGCAACTAATGTATTAAGAAGCTGTGGTAAACTGCCGGCGGTGATGGTTTTAGCAGTGGATATTTTGAAGGGTGTCGCTGCTATTTCTATGGTTTTCTGGGTGTATTCCCTCACTCAAACCCGCGAAATTGCGACTCTGGCTGGGATTGACTCCCCGGAAGTTTTGGCCTACTCGATCGCCACATTATCTGGCTTAATTGCAGTATTCGGCCATACAATGTCTATATGGATAGGCTTTAAGGGCGGTAAATCTGTGGCTACCAGTTTGGGGATCTTATTTGCTCTCAATTGGCTCCTGGCTTTGGCTACATTAATTGTATTTGGGGTGGTTTTAGCCATTACCCGCATTGTATCTTTAAGTTCTATTGCTGGGGCTATCACGATCGCTGCTTTAATGATTATGACCGGACAACCCCTCCCCTACCAGATTTTTGCGATCGCCGCTGGAACTTATGTGATTTGGCGACATCGTAGCAATATTGACCGGATTTTACAGGGTACAGAACCCCGTATTGGTCAAAAACTCTCAGCAGACCCGACCCCCTAACTCCCTAATTCCCGGGAGCGATCGCCTGCGGCTTTCACCGCTTTAATTAAAGCTGATCGAAAACCCGCCGCCTCTAGTTCGGCAATTCCGGCGATAGTTGTACCGCCTGGACTGGTGACGCGATCCTTTAATTCGGCTGGGTGTAATTGAGATTCCCGCAACAGTTGAGCGGTTCCCCAAACGGTATCCAGAGCCAACTTTGAGGCGATCGCTCTAGGAAGTCCAGCCGCCACTCCTCCATCAGTCAAAGCCTCAATCATAATCGCCACATATCCAGGACCAGAACCCGATAAACCCGTTACCGCATCCATCAAATATTCTGGAACTTGCACCACATCCCCAACTGCTGTTAAAATCTCCGTAGCGCGTTTAATATGTGTAGGTTCCACGGAACTACCAGCAGCCAAAGCGCTAACTCCGGCTCCTACCGTAGCGGGAGTATTTGGCATTACTCTAATTACGGGAGATTCCCGAAAAGCTCTCTCCAACTTAAACAGGGTAACACCTGCCAAAATTGAGATGATTATAGTACCCGGCTTTAGCAGTCCTTCTAAATCGTCAGCCACCCAGTCAAAAATCTGAGGTTTCACAGCCAGCAAAACCACCTCAGTAGCTGCGGCAACTTCCCGATTATCAGATGTTACCCCAACCTCATATTTTTGAGATAAAAACTCACGGCGATCGCCAGAAGGGTCACTAACCATCACCATTTCCGGGGCATAAATCCGCTTCGCCAACAGACCCGACAGCAAAGCCTCCCCCATTACCCCGCCGCCAATCAATCCCAATTTAAACTCACTCATCCGTCCATCCATCGCGCTATTTGGGCTCAGGATGAGGGGAGAAGCATTAACTTGTCAATTGCCAAACATCTCCCCCTGTCCCGTCGTATCTGCATCACTGCCAACTACTGCATCGCCTGAACCTTTTCTGGCTGCCAAGGCGCGGAAGTGCTGGAACTCACGCGGGGGCGCACACCGGGAACCTCATTAGCCACACCACCTTGAGTTCTAACCTGAACACAACTGGGAGTAAACAGAAAAATGCTTTCTCCAATGCGTTCCTGATGACCATCGAGGGCATAGGTGCCACCAGCGACGAAATCTACAGCTCTCTGAGCCTGGTCTGGGTCCATCATAGTCAAATTCAGAACTACAGACTTGCGTTCCTTCAGGGCGCGGATAGCAGCCGGCATTTCTTCAAAAGTGCGAGGTTCCATAACCATCACTTCCGAAATTCCGTTGAGCGCTCCTGGCATTCCAATTACATTATTCATAGCTGGTGAACCCATTGTTACTGATTCAGATGTCATATTACCACCTCCGACCGTCGCCACCGCGCGTTCACGGGGGCGACGAGACCCACGACGTTCTTCCTCTGACATGAGGGGAGCAGCCTGTGGTTGAGGGGCTTGATACATGGTCGTCTGGTATTGCTCCCCTTCCATTTCATCGTATTCGTAATCGTACTCAACGGATTCATTGAGTCCTACGAAATCTCTAAGTTTGCTAAACAGTGTATTCACGGCTTACTGCGCTCCATAAAACTACCACAAAAAGTCACCATTGACATTTTGAGATTTACTACCTGCATTAACCCAGACTGTAACCAGTGCTAGGATACACAGGCTTTGTACCGTAAAGCATAGGGTCAACTAAATTTATGCGATCGCCCTGATTGTTGATCAACTGCTCTAAAGATACCGCTCTAACCTACCCAGTGGGGGCTGATTGTCATAATTTTTTTTAGACATTTCCTCCCCTAACACAAAGGCAGATGATTAAAGTTTAACCCGAAAGTTCCTCATCCCCCCTATTGATAGTGCATCAGGTAGACTCCGACCCGATCGCCTTAGATATTCCTGGGACCGAATATAGTTTGTCCCGGTCTAATCATAGTAGCCCCTGCTTCTACGGCTAGTAAATAGTCCCCTGACATACCCATAGACAACTCTTGCATTTTGATATTAGACCAATTTTGCCCCTCAATTTGAGCGGCTAACTGGCGGGTTTGTTCAAAAACCGATCGCGTTTCGTTTTCGGTCAAGCCTTGGGGGGAATTGTCATTAGACCCTGAATATTTAGGGACTCACAGACATTAAGCTGGGGTAAATCAGCCAGCAACTCCGGGACAGTCCAACCATATTTGTTGGGGTCTGGGAGGATTTTCACCTGTAGGCAGATCCGAGGACAGCGAGACTGTTCTGTGGCCAGGCGATCGAGTCTTTGGGCTAATTTCAAACTATCAACCGAGTGAATCCAATCAAAATGAGCGATCGCCGTCGCCGCCTTATTGCTTTGTAGATGACCAATCAAGTGCCAGTTAATGTCCGTGAGATCCTGCAATTGAGATTGTTTCGCCTCTGCTTCCTGAACACGATTTTCGCCAAAATCCCTAACTCCGGCTTCATAAGCCAAGCGCATAGCCGACACCGAAACCGTTTTAGTCACAGCCACCAGTCGCACCTCTGGAGGAATAGCAGCCCGAATTTGGGCAATTCTTTCAGCGATCGAATCAGTCATAGTAGGTTAGTCAAGCTATAGAAAGGTCTGCTGATGAATTATTTGCAGTTTTTGATAAGGCTCCATTTGGCCAGTGCGTCGTAACATTCGCAAGCGAATTTCTACTAACATCTTGGCATCCGAGCGGCTTATCGGTTCAAACTTCAAGCCAGCCGGTGATTGAGTCACCAAGAAAAAGAGGCGTTGGGCGTAAAGGGTAGTAAATAATTCCTGATTATCCTCAACTGGGCACACTTTAAAAAGTAAGCCAAAGTTGGGATGGTTCATGTAAGTTTCTGTTGTCATTCCGCCTCACGCATCAGCAAGCACTAACTTATAAAAAAGGCAATTACCTGGTGTTACTCTGCTATTCGGGCCCGCCCATCACAGACATATCCCAGAATCAAATAATCAGCCGATTTATCTTGACACTCTCGGGCGCACTTTTCAAGTCATAGCACCTTGTGCCGGGAAACGGGGAAAAAGCATTGATGTTAAGATTCCCAACCCCAAACCAAACGCATACCCCAAAATATAGTTAAGGCGAATAGGGCGATCCAATCCCACCAATTAATTTTAAGTTGATGCCACTCAACCCGATGTTGGTTAGGACTGGTAAAGCCTCTGACTTTCATGGCATTAGCAATTTGTTCTGCTCTCAATAATAAGTTTTCCAGGAGTCTTTCTGCCACCAATAGCCAAATTTGAGTCGCCCTGCGCCAGCCCAGTTTTTTCCAGTTGATCGCCCTAGTACGCACAGATCTATATAGGTTCTGAATTTCCTCAAGTACCAGGGGAAAGAAACGCAGGGAGAGAGTCAGGGTCAGGGCGATTTCCGTCACCGGAATTTTCAACCTTCGCAATGGTTTCATCACGCTTTCAATCCCCACAGCGATTTCCTCAGAAGCCGTAGTCAGTAGATATAGATTAGTGCTGTACACCAGGGTAAACAGCAAGGTACTAATCCTAACACCCAGATCCAGGGAATAGCGGGTAATAGTTAACGGACCCGCCGACAGCAGAATATAACGATAGGCCGTAGGTTGAGGTAAACCCCCTGTATCAGTCACCGAATCAGCCATAGTTGTGGCATTTTCGAGGTCCTCTCCCACTCTCCCAAGACTTTGCATTTCAAAAGCTATCTCATCTGTAGGGAGACGGGGTTGATGGCTAACACTCAACCCGTCAGGTAGGATAGCACTTACTATCAACAATAAACTACAGAAAGTTAATAGCCAGCCCATTTGTCGCTTCCAAACCCGGAATGGAATTGCTGCCACTAGGGTAATCACCATCAACAGCACCACCAACCCCAACCGCCAAACGGCATTGGAGAGAATCGGCGCAATGAGAAAGCTCATCAACCAGACTAGCTTAATCCGGGAATCAAGGCGATGAAGCCAAGTAATCGGTTGTTCTAAGTATAAACCGATAGGTAGCGATCGCAGTAAGTCCATTTTCTCAACAATTAACGATAGTTGGCGGGATCAATGGCAAATCGGCGCAACTGTTCAGCAGTCAAACCTTAGTCGCGCGGTTAGCGGAACCTCTCTCTACTTCCCGCATAGCTTTACCCCGCCATAATAGTCTAATGGGAGTGCCAGCAAATCCCAACTGTTGACGAAACTGGCTTTCCATATAGCGCCGATAGTTATCCCCAAAACGTTTTGGGTCATTCACAAACAAGACAATAGTTGGCGGACCGGAGGTAACTTGAGTTCCATAGTAGATTTTGCCCTGTCGTCCTTGGCGACTGGTGGGGGGAGAATGCCAACGGACTGCTTCTTCGATGACTTCATTAATTACGGCTGTAGAGACTCGGCGGCGATTTTCTTCGGCGGCTTTGTCCACCAATTTAAAAATTTTCTCGACCCGCTGTCCGGTCATAGCGCTGACAAAAATCATATCTGCCCAATCGAGAAAATACAATCGCGATCGCATGACTTTTTCATACTCTAGGATCGTGTAACTATCCTTTTCCACCGCATCCCATTTATTTACCACAATCACACAGGCGCGCCCGTCATCAGCAATACGACCCGCCAATTTTTGATCTTGGTCTGTGACTCCTTCCACAGCATCAATCACAAACAACACCACATCAGCCCGTCGGATCGCCTTAAAAGCCCGGTTAATCCCAAAAAACTCCGCCCCATACTCAACGTGCTTTTTCCGGCGGATCCCCGCCGTATCTACTAGGCGATAGGTATTGCCATTATGTTCTACGATGGTATCGATCGCATCACGGGTAGTCCCAGAAATTGGACTAACGATCGCCCTTTCCTGACCCAGAAAGGTATTTAATAGGCTAGACTTACCCACATTCGGACGGCCCACAATTGCCACTCGCAATTCTTCGTTGTCGTCATCCTCTGTTGAACTTGGTAAATGTTCAATCAAAGTATCCAGCAGTTCCCCCGTACCGTTACCATGAATGCTAGAAATCGGAAAAGGAGTTCCCAAACCCAATTCCCAAAATTGCGCCGCCTGAGTCAGTCCCTGGGTAGGGGATTCACATTTATTAACTGCTAAGAGGATCGGAACCTTTTGTTGTCGCAGCCAACTAGCGATCGCCTCATCCCCTCCCGTCGGTCCTGTTTGTCCATCCACCACCAAAATAGCTGCTGTCGCTTCCGCCAAAGCCATCAAGGCTTGTTCTCTAATTAGCGGAACAAACTCGGTATCATCATCAAAGACTAACCCTCCCGTATCTACTACGATAAACTCTCGATCCTGCCAATAGGCGGAACGATAGGTGCGATCGCGGGTCATCCCCGGTTGATCATGAACGATCGCATCTTGGGTTTGTGTAAGACGGTTTACCAGTGTAGACTTACCGACATTAGGGCGGCCGATAATGGCAACTATGGGTCGAGACATGGAACTTTCGCCTTATCCAGGCGTTGATAGTGCTAACCCTCTATTGTTACATACTCCTTGACCAACTTGTTATCTGCGATCGCCCAACTCAAGCTCACCCTAACTTAAAAACAGCCAATGGAACGGGCAATTTCCGCCTTGGGACTTGTAGTATTTGTACTGGTCGCCTATTTATTTTCGCGCGATCGTCAGCAGATTCGCTGGCCCACCGTTTTATGGGGCATTGCCCTGCAAATTTTATTTGCCATTGTGATTCTGAAAACCGCCATAGGATTCGCCATTTTCCAAGCCCTAGGCGCTGCTGTAACCCAGTTTCTCAACTTTTCCGATGCGGGAGCCCAATTTGTATTCGGAGACGATTTTGAGCAGCATTTCATCGCCTTTAAGGTCTTGCCGACCATTGTCTTTTTTTCCTCATTCATCACCATTTTATATCACTATGGCATCTTACAGAAAGTAGTCGAATGGGTAGCATGGCTAATGATGAAAACCCTCAAAACTTCCGGTTCAGAAACTCTCTCCTGTTCCGCCAATATTTTCGTCGGACAAACCGAGGCTCCCTTATTAATTAAACCCTATATTGCCACCATGACGCGATCAGAAATCCATGCCATGATGACCGGGGGATTTTCCACCGTCGCCGGGGGAGTATTAGCCGCTTATATTTCCTTTGGTGTTCCCGCAGAACATTTAATTGCCGCTTCCGTAATGTCCGCCCCGGCTAGTTTAGCCATTTCCAAAATATTCTATCCTGAAACCGAGCCTTCCCCCACCGCCGGACAGGTAAAAATCGAAGTAAAACCCACTTCTGCGAATGCCATTGATGCCGCCGCCACCGGAGCCACTGAAGGCATGAAATTAGCCCTAAATGTCGCCGCCATGCTGATTGCTTTTTTAGGATTATTAGCCCTAGTTAATGGCGTGTTAGGATGGTTAGGAGCCGGGATCGGATTACCCCAACTTTCCTTGGAATGGCTATTTTCTTTTATCTTTGCTCCCGTGGCTTGGTTAATGGGTGTACCTTGGTCCGACTGCGCCACCGTCGGCGTGTTACTGGGTAAGAAGATTATTGTTAATGAATTTATTGCTTATTTAGACCTCAAACAATTAATCGAAAATGCTAATGTTGTAGGTACTACTGAACCCACCATTAGTCCCCGGGGGATTTTAATTGCTACATACGCCCTTTGTGGATTTGCTAATATTGGTTCGATCGCCATTCAAATAGGCGGAATTTCAGCGATCGCACCCCAAAGACAAGCCGACCTCGCCCAATTAGGATTCCGAGCCATGATTGCTGGTTCTATCGCTTGTTTTATGACCGCTTGCGTCGCCGGGATGTTACTTTAACGCAATAGCAAAATTACCGTTTGTAGTGAGCCAACT
The DNA here is from genome assembly GCA_016745315.1 of Arthrospira sp. PCC 9108. Lineage (GTDB taxonomy): Bacteria > Cyanobacteriota > Cyanobacteriia > Cyanobacteriales > Microcoleaceae > Limnospira > Limnospira platensis. Next base: position 4,154,961 of record CP066886.1, on the reverse strand, counting down.
ATTACACCCAAAATACCACCTAGATTAACTATTCCCTGTAATTCACTTTTCACAATGCCATTAACTGCTACTTCTAACTGCTGTGGAGAAGTAGCCATTACCCGTTCAATAATCACTCCATCAAGATTCAAAATTGGAATCGCCTTAGCCACCAATTTCTCTAAGTCTTCTTCTAGGTAGCGTTCCAAAACCATCGCCAACTCTTGACTAACTAATCCTAGGGAATTATTAATCACTGGGGAAGTTTGCAGCCGCCTTAAAATTAACGCGGAAACCCTTTCCCAATCAATAGATTTAGTTAACCCTTGAATTAAATCAATACCCTGTTCTTGGACGTATTCTCGCACAGTATCCCGGAGAGTTTTGCGTAATTGTCGCACCGTAGACAGCGGCAAATTTTGCATTGAAAGATTTTGCAACCACTCCTTAAATCGCTCCCTAACTCCCAGAGAAGTTAACAGTTTTTCCAGTCGGCGATTAGTTTCTTCTTTTTCATCCAGACAAAAAGTTCTTAACCGGGTTAAAGTCGTGCGGAGACCGAAAATATTAGCCACTACCCAATAGGTTCCCGTGCTTTGTTCCCGGAAGCCTTCATCAATAATCGAAATATTGCGATCGGTCAGAAAATCAATTAAAGTCAGTCGGATAATTTCTGGGGGAATTACTCGCTCTAATAGCCATTCTGACAGTTGTTGAGCCTGTTGGTCACTTAGTTGGAACTCCAACATTACTTGATCAAAAATCTGGTTTAGCTGCGGCTCTAAAAAATCTTCCCGCCGCGCCATAACCCGCAATATCCTAGGTAAAGATTCTCCCAAAAAGTCCCTCAGAATACCTGCTAAAATTTTCGCCGTTTTCTGTTCAGTATCAGCTTTTACCTGAGCCAGCGCCAGTTGTAATAACCATAAAATCGTCGCTTCAATGCGTTCGGTTTTTAATAGGCGGCGCGCAACTTTCTGGAGTTCCTCCGGTGTCAGCAGGGACTGCATAATAGTATCAGAAACCCTTTGAGCCAGCCTTTCTTGGTTGCGGGGAATTAAACCGGGAGTAAAGGGAAGCTGAAACTTTCCGACCTTTTTGGCTTTATAGGGACGGAATAGCATTTTTATGGCTAGGTCATTGGTAAAGTAGCCGATAATTCCCCCCAAAACTGGGGGAACAATAAAAATCGATGCTTGAGATAAATTGACCATTGTGCCACAACATTTCTGCAAATCCCAGCTAACTAGGACAACTGACGAATTGCCTTTTCTATTCGCCTTTCTGAATTAGGGTGGTTGGTGCGATCGCGATGTTTTAGCTCATCACCCCCCTGATTCAAGAACCAATACTCCCATCATACCCCCTGCGATCGCATAGTGAGTAGCCCGACTAAAATTAGCTTCCTTTGCTAGGGCGACCTGTTCGGGACCTGTGGGGAATTTTTCTAGGCTAGGATTAAGGTAGGCGTACTCAGCCTTTAGTCCGAAAGTATTAGCTACTGGAACAACAACGCGATCGAGATACCATTGTTGAAAGGTTTTAAAGCCATTCTCAGGACGGTGAAAATCTAAAATCGCCGCCGTCCCACCGGGTTTCAGGACGCGATGGAGTTCTTTTAGGCTGCGGGGAATGTCTAGCACATTACGCAAACCATAACCCATGGTAGCACAGTCAAAATGATGATCCCCAAAGGGAAGATCTAGTACATCTGCTTCTACCCAAGTAATGGGAGCCGGGGATAGGGTAAAAGGTGGTTGGCGATCGCCAGCAATGGCCAGCAGTTGCCGGGAAAAATCCACCCCAACCACTTGTCCTGAGCCACCGACCTTGAGAGCCAAAAGTCTAGTTAAGTCACCAGTCCCGCAACATAGATCTAAGCCTATATGACCGGGACGAGCGCCGCTCCAGTTTACCGCCATTTGTTTCCAAATGCGATGACTCCCAAAACTTAGCCAGTCGTTCATCTGGTCATAGACCGGAGCAATACGGTTAAACAGGTTTTGGATATGTTCTTCGGTTCTATCTAGCTTCATATTTTAAGTTGATTGATGTAAGCGAGATAGAACTAGAGCCATTTCCTGAGCCACCAACCTAACCGTATACAGGTCATCTGGGGACAGTTGACAGGGTTTTTGCCATTGGAGGGAAAACACGGCGACCACTTGATTGCGATCGATAATGGGGGTACACAGGTGAGCTTGGATATTGGCGCTTTTATAGCGATCGCTTCCCGCCAGAGCTGAGTTATTGGGAATATTGATTTCACCCTGGGCGACTTTCGTGGCGATCGCTTCACTGACAATCTGATCATCAGCCAGCCAACCCTTCACATCCTCCACGATACCATAGGCTCCGGCCGTGGTAGCCAAACTATCTGAGGAAACCACTTGCAGAATCACCCCATCAGCCTCGATCTGTTCTCCAATAGCCTTAGCGATCGCCCGTAGAGTTTCCTCTATCTCCGTCGCCTTGAGTGCCATGCCTATAATATCACTCAACAGTTGAATCTGGCTGTTGGCTCGGCATAGTTGCTCCGTCCGCAGTTTCAGCAGTTCATAGGTTTCCGTCGCTCGTTGAACCACCGTTTTTAACTCATTCGGGTCCCAAGGCTTAGTAATGTATTTATACACCTGGCCGGAATTAATCGCGTCCACCAAGTCTTCAATATCTGTAAACCCGGTAAGAATAATCCGCACCGTGTTAGGGAACTGAGGTACAGTTTTACTGAGAAATTCAGTCCCCTTCATTTCTGGCATCCGTTGATCAGATATGATCACCGCCACCTCGCCTTCCTGAGAGAGAATTTCTAGGGCGCGGATCCCGCTTTCCGCTTTAAAAACGCTAAAATCTCTCCGAAAAGTACGATATAGCAGATCCAAATTATCTGGTTCATCGTCTACTACCAGCATCTTAGGTTTTTTCGGTCGTCTAATACTCATTAACTGGCGCTTAATGCTTTCTAGGTCTGGAGTTTCCGTTTCCATACTATTGTTACACTACGAGTGATTCCGTGCATTAGGGGATTTAGACCATTGTCGTCTCAACTGTTCGCAAACAGTAAGCTAGTTACTGTCAACCCCAGGAAAATCAGAGCCACCCACAAAAATTGATTATCTTTAGTATTAACCTGAGTTAGGTCAATGTCTGGGTCTGGTGATTGAGAATTGAGTTGATCTGCTTTAGCAGAATTTTCTCGGCTTGATGATGCTACAGGAAACTTATCGGCATTTTCTCCTAAGTTACTCAGATCGGGAATTTCGATTAACCCTTCTGAACCCCTATAGAGTTTCGGTGCTTCCAAAATTTCTAGCAAGCGCCGCGACTGTTTCCTAGTTTCTAGGCTGGGATGAAATTTGAGGGTTTTACAAAGAGCGATCGCCTTTTGTCTTTCCCCTAGGGCTTCATAGGCCGTCACTAGCCAAATCTGGACTTCGCCACCCAACCCAGAGTTAGCCTCCACTGCATCTCTCGCTGTTTCCAAATGTAGCACCGATTGGCGATATCGACCCTGTTCAAAGGCTATTTGTCCAGATCTGTACTCATGCAAAATCCGATCTAATTCTGGTGAACTCACAACAAAAATAAACTTTCATAGTGCAACACATCAGGGGTGGTACTCCCCTAGTAGTCGGATTTTAACCATGTTATCAACCCGACTACCAGATCATACCCCTAGAACTCATCATAATTCTCAGGAACACCAGATGCCTGATTATCCTGACGAGATCCTAGTAGATCAAGTTGATCGACCACAATCACCGGAATCGAGCGTGGTACACCCGTATTGCGGTCAGTCCATGTATCAATCTTTAATGTTCCCTTCACTCCAATCAAACTGCCCTTACGGACATAGTTGGCAGCAATTTCAGCCGTCTTATCCCAAATGTCTAAATTAAACCAGTCTGGTTTATCGCTGTTGCGACTTCTGCGCCTGACAGCTAAAGTCAATCGACATTTTACTGATCCTGACTATTACAGTCGATAAGAAAGTCACCTTTCCTACCTCTGATCCAGAACCGTGCGTGAAAGTTTCCCCTCACACGGCTCCTCAGTTACTCAGTCATTATATAGATACCTCTAGCGTCTCTGATATCATGGCAGTGTCCGTGTAACAGTTCTAAGTTCTCCAGTTTGTTCTTGGCTCAATTACCATCAATGTGAGTTATCACCTTCTCTCACATTATCTACTGTATAAACTTAGATAGCATTAGTGGCATTTTCCCGGATAGTTCCATAGCCGCCCACTCCCATAAACGTAATCTTCATCAAACGGGCTTTTTTCCCCTTTGACTTTAACCTGCCGTTCGAGCATAGTTTGGCTATGTTTTTCCAGACAGTATTTGTGATCTGGTGTGATAAATTTCCATCCGATGCCTTTGTTGACTCCCCAGTAACTCGATATCACATCAGTTTTGTTCTGATTTCGATTCCTTCTAAAGAAAGCCCATCCTCTCAATTTGTGGAACAAAATACTGTCAATTTTACCAAAGATTCCCTTACTACTCACAGTCGAGTAATATGACGACCACCCTCTAATGATTGGGTTTAGTGCATTGATCAGTTGTTCTTGACTTGAGTTTTTGTGGCTTCTGATGATCTCATCTACTTTCTGTAAGTGGCGTTTTATTGCCCCTTGACTGGGTTTGATGATAGTTTGAAAGCCTCTTTTCTGCTCCGTGTTTCCGGTCGCGCGCGATCGCTTTTCCCTTGTGGGATATTGTCGGATATTGTACCCCAGAAAATCCCAGCCTATATTTCCCTCATGTTCTATGAAGGTGTGACTAATGCGGGTGTTACCGTCCTTGAGTTTTAACCCCATTTCCATCAACCACGCTTCTATAGTCTCCTTGGCTGCCAGGATCACCTCAAGTTCCCCGTCCAATACCACCAAATCATCAGCATATCTGACCACTGTCGCTTTCCCATTGCCACAGTTAGCTACTCCACCCTGGAATTTATCCTCTAAGAGACTTTCCAAGCCGTCAAGGGCGATATTTGCCAATAGTGGCATCAATCCCCCTTGGGGTGTATCAGTCTCCGTCGGGAACAATTCCTTTCCGTCCATTACCCCAGATTTCAACCAGGCTTTGATTTCTCGCCTGAGTGTAGGGTAGGTATTTAGTTTGGCTAGTAGCTTCTGATGGTAAATTCCCTCAAAGCATTTCTCAATATGTGCATCTAGGACATATTTATGATCTTCCTTCATGCCATTGAAAATTGCTGCGATCGCATCTTGAGCAGACCGTCGGGGGCGGAACCCGTAGGAATTCCGGTCAAACCTTGCCTCCCATTCCGGTTCAAGTGCCAGCTTCACCAGCCCTTGTTTAGCTTTTTCCATCATCATTAGGATACCAACGGCACGCTTTTCGTCCCTTCCTGGTTCAGGTATCGACACCCGGCGGAGTCCTTGGGTTTTCCTTCCCAGTTTTAAGCAGTTAGCTAAATCTAGCTTCTCCTGATTCCTGAGTCTTTTGACCCCATCAACTCCCGCCGTCTTTTGGCTACCATTTTCCGGGATAACTTCCCGCACCGCCAGGATTTTGGCATCCCTGGAATTAGTCAACAACCTTTGCAACTTACGAACAGCCTTGACATCGCCACGTTTCGAGGCTCGATAGATTCTCTTTTGGAGCTTCAAGACATCCCGCTGAACTTTCGCCCAGTTCATTGTCTCCCATCCATACATCGGTTTTACCGTGTTCATAGCTTATTAACTCTCACTTGATTATCCATCTCCAAGTAACCGTGACTCCGTGGGCTTATCCTCTAGTTTCCTAAAGGCCTTTGCTTCTGAGTCAATCTTTTCCAGCGCCATCATGCAGCTTGACCGCCTACTCGGTTATCGACCTGTCCGAGAGATATACGCCGGATTACCCCGTTCCGAGTGTCTGCTTTACGATGAGGTTAGAGTTCCACTATCCGCCGGGTTTTTTCGGGGATGCTCCGGGTCAAATTTCGAGTTGCCCAGCCCTTATCCTTGCCTTTTGGCCCAGCCCATAACCCATGTAGGCTGTCATCAATAACGACGGTTCAGACGTGGATTCAGTTAACCTTACTCATACTCATCTCAGCTAGAAGGGATTTCGCCATGGGTTGACGATTACCTCCGTTACACCCCGCTTCACCAGATTGATAGTCAGTCTCCCCGGTGGGGGTGTCGCTTCGTCTGCATCACGACGGTAGGAATTGGTGAGACCCTCACCTACCCAGACACCCAGTTATCATAGACCTGTGACCGCATTTGTCTTAGTCTACGCAGATGGCACGCTACCCAACTGGGCAGCTTTTCCATCTAACGGGTCGCACCAAAATATTTGACATCCGGATCAGCTCCGGCTCGTCCCACAAGGGTAACCACATTTAGACTCATTCAATTTCTCCGGTTAGTGATTATAGGCAGAAGCCTGGCTCCCATTCTATCAAACCGTGAACCAGTAGGCAGGGAGCTTTTTATCGGCTGTTGCTGTCGAGGCTTAACGGACAAACTGCGGCATAACTTCGGCGGCAGTGAACAGTCCATAAATGCCCCTTTGGTGCAATTTTACCCCGGCTTTTAAGTAGCCAAAAGCTGGACCGCAGACATTGGCAGCCATGCTAGTTTCATCACCCAGAGTAAAGGTGTGGGTGGAGATTTTCCCCTCGAAGGTGCGACCCGTGACTTGCACATTGGTACTCAGGGGTTTTTTGGGGTTACGGGTATCGACAATTCCGCCAACAGTAACGCGATCGCGAGAACAAATACCCGCCAATTCCAACATAATATCGTCCGCGTGTTCCATGTCCTCCAGTTTCAGTAAACCATTAGTTTTGTCTAATAGGGCTTCTACTTCCGCATCTGTCATCGCCCTAGCTGTTTCTACGTTATAACCAGGAAGGTGGGCAATATCTTCCCTGATAGTAGCTCTGTAGGCTTCCCAGTTAGCTATACCAACCCCAAAGGTGATGTTAACGCTGTGAATTTCTGCATAACTTTGGGCAGCGATCGCCGCCGCCGCCGTCAGTAAACCCGGAGTAGCGCCACAACCTGTCATATAGGTAATGCCAGCCGCTTTTAACTCTTCCTGAAGTTCTAGGAGTTGTTCCACCGCACTGGTACGCTTGAGGGCATCGACTAGAACTCCCTGCCAACCCGAGTTAATAAAGGCTTGGGCTACCGAAGCCATAAACGTATTCGGTAAATTAGGCAGCGCCAAAAAGTAACCTTTGACCAAGGGAGCATGGTTAATTAAGTCGATAATACTCTGGGTGCTGTGGGTTCCGCCTGGTTCTATGTCTGCTACAGAACCGCGATCGCGATATGTCCTGATGCACAGGTCTGGATCTAGTCCTTCCGGCGAATAGATATAGCCCTTTTGATCTGCTGCTGCTACCCAGCGCATTTCTTGTTTAGGGGTTAATACCCTAGCCGCCGCTTGCCCTAAACCACCAAACCCTAGGACTCCTATAGGTATGGGGTTATCCGTTGCATGGGTATTTGGCTGATGATTCGTCATAAAATATGCTGTCAATTCGACAATTTATAATGGTAAAGCCGGAAATGTTGATCTTAATGCTGTTCCGGCAATAATTAATTTTAGGATAATTTCAGTTATAGCGTTTCTCATATCCATAAGGTACGGCCCTCACCCCAAACCCCTCTCCCAAGAGGGGAGAGGGGCTTTGAAAAGTACCTCACTAATCCACCGAACCGCTATAACATACCTTAATCCTTAGCAAGGCGTACTATACCATGCTCCACCTGGTCCTAGCTAGAAGCGCACAATTTCCTAGTCTGCTTGACAACACCGCCCCATCAAACTCTGACCCCTCACAGTGGGAACCCAACCCAATGGACAACAATTAACGTCAGTTATTCGGCGATCGCCCCCAATACTTTAAGACTCCCTTTTTGGGCATCACTCAAACCTTTTACCCCGCAGATATTCGCCCTTTCGTAAAGTCTGGGTACTCTCAAAGTTTTGAGACATTCTCGCCTTGGGACATTCCAAAGTTTAATTGTCTCATCCGCACTGCTACTGGCCAAGGTTTCACCATCGGGGCTAAAAGCTACCGCCAGCACCCAGCTTTGATGTCCGTTAAAAGTAGCATAACATTCATGGGTCCTCACATCCCACAAACGCACCGTATTGTTTTCTCCTCCACTCGCCAATAGTTGACCGTCTGGACTAAATGAAATCAGGTAAGTCCAAACTTGTTGACCTGGAAAAATTGCCAGACATTCTTGAGTTTTAACATCCCATAAACGCACCGTATTATCATTACTACTGCTCGCCAGTAGTTCCCCATTAGGACTAAAATTAACTGAGATTATCTCTCCCTGATGTCCGCGAAATTTTAGGGAAGTTTGCTGAAAATTAATGTCCCAAACTTGGACAATATTATCACTGCCACCCACCGCTATTTTTTGACTATCAGGACTAAAAGCAACTGTAAATATTTTGCAAGGATAATGGTTAATTTCATTGATTAAATTAGGGGTCGGTCTCACATTCCATAACTTAATAGTTCGGTCATCCCCGGCACTGACTAACAATTGATGATCGTAACTAAAAGCAACGGCATATAACTGGTTTGTGTGTGCCCTCAATGTAGTCAAACATTTATGATCATCAACACTCCAACACCTGACGGTAAAATCTCGACTAGCACTAGCGATCGTTTGACCATCTGGACTAAAAGCCACTGATTGTACTCGTTCTTTATGTCCCCGTAAATTGGCTAATATATCACCTGTTTCTATATCCCAAATCCTTATGTAGTAGTCATCGCTACCACTGGCTAAAGTTTTTCCATCTGGACTAAAAACTATTGAACGTATCCAATTACACCAACCTCCTAAAATGCTGTTTAGCTTGATATTATTAATATTTTGAACATTCCACAAACTCACCTTTTTATCAGCCGCACACATAGCTAATATTTTACCATCTGGTGTAAAAACAATTTCGTCTATCCAAGAAGTATGTTCTTGTAAAGTATTGAGGAGTTGGGGATGATGAATATCACTAACGTCCCACAGTTTGGCGGTGAGATCACCACTCCCACTAGCCAGTATTTTGCCATTAGGACTAAAAGCTAATCCTCTTAAATCGCTATCGTGTGCAGAGATACTAGCAGCAACAGAAATGTTATTGATATCTGCAATTTGCCAAAGTTTAATGGTTCCGTCAGCACTGCCACTGGCTAAGATTTGACCATCAGGACTGAAAGCAACACCCCATACTTCTTCTTCATGGTCTTGTAAAGTTTTCAGGCATTTAGCATTAGCCACATCCCAAATTTTGATATTTGTGTCTTTGCTTGTGGTTGCCAAAAATTGACCATCAGGACTGAAAACTATTCGATTAATCCAACTGGTATGTCCAGTGAGAAAAGCCAAACATTTACCATTGTTAATATCCCATAACTGTACTGTACCATCTACACTACCACTCGCCAATATTTTGAGATTAGGACTCAAAAATATTTTCATTTTGGGCATTAAAGGAGCATCACATAAAAAATCAGGCTCTATCAGTACGCTTTTGAAACATTCATGGTTTGCAAGATTCCAAAAATTGACAATTTTATCATAACTAGCACTGACAAGAATTTGCCCATTTTCATTAAATTTTAGGGTTTTTATGCTGAGGCGATGCCCTGTCAATGTGGCAATTTTTGAGCCATCGGCAACTCGCCAAATATGAATTTGACCAGATTCATCACCTGTCGCCAAAACTTTGCCATCAGGAGTAAAAGCTAATGCTCTAACTGTATTCATAGATTCCATAAAAAGACAGTTAGTTAAATTGGCTTTAGTGAAATTAACATCCTGCAAACTAGCACCCCTAAAATCAGCGCCCAAAATCACGGCATGACTGAGATCGCAACCCTCCAAAGCAGCCTTGTCAGTTTTCAAAAGCAGGGTGATTGCATTGCCACCAACATAGCCGACTTTTTCTAGGGTTTTTCGCCGTGTCGCCTTGACTACTTCCCGCAAGCGATCGCAAATATCCTGTAAGTTTTCCTCATCAGTGTTTGTCACGGGACGCAGCATCGGCAATAATAAATCTAGCACTGCTTTGGTGAGAGGCATTTCCCCAAATGTAGTTCGCAAATGTGCCAAAGACTCAGTAGAAAACATATTGAGAGGTGCAATCGAAATCACTTCTCCGTTAACATCAACTTCGCGGCGGAAATAATTAGACCAAGTGTAGTTTTGAGCAGTTTTCTGTGGATTTACATGGGACTGTGACTGTGCCAATTCCACGAAATCGGGAGCCAATATCCCCAATTCAGCAGCAAACTTATAAGCCACAAAAAACTCTAATAACGAACGGTGAGCCGGACTATAATCTCCATCTTCATTACGAATTAACATAGTCTGACCCATCATGTCATAATGCCAGTGATCCAAATCCTTTTGTTGTTGCACTTCCGACTCAAACAAGCGACGAATGCGATCGGGAAACTCTCGATAATTTAAACTCATCCGATTCTTAGATAGCATTTCCCAGGAGAGTTCGCACAGAAAATAAAGTTTATCTGCCAGAGAAGTAAATGTGCGCTTTTTCTGTATATCATGCTGCATTTTGCGGGTAACTGCATATAGATAAATTCTGGCTAAATCGATCGCTTTTCCGGCTTCGATATCCGGCAAGGCTTTCAGTATTAACTGACTCATGACCGGACGGCGTGCTAAATCGACAAGTTGGTGATTATTCATGACTTTTTCCACCGTCGCGGGTGAGGCTTCAAAGGAGAGAGCCTGACGAATTTGCTGGTCACTAAATTTTTTTAATTCCAGAACTTCAAACTGTGGCGGTTCTCCCGTTAATGCTGCGACGGAAGCCTGTAGTTCTGCATTCAGCAAAGCGCGCCCTTCTTTGGCTTCGGGAAAATGCTCAGTGCGACAAGTCAAAATAACTTTAGAACCAGAGACTACAGTTTGAGCCAATTCCCAAAAGTTATTAATCATCCGCTGTCGGTCAATTTTGGCGGCCATCTCGTCAAAGCCATCAAACATGACCAACAATTTGCCCTGGCGGTTCAGCCATTCAAAAGCAGAGTAACCCCCTCGCAAGGGGATTTCATGTTGCCGGAAAAAGAACTCAGAAAACAGCGATTCCATATTAACGGCACTGGCATAATCTCGCAATAAAATAACTATGGGTAATCGCGGCCGTTCAACTCCTTTATGTTTGGCTTTCAAATAACGCTGTAATTGTTTGCCGGCATAATGAAATATAAACCAAGTTTTTCCAGTGCCAAATTCCCCTAAAATTGAGAGATGTTTTTTGGCTGTATCGTCAATCCATTTATTAACATAACCATCAATCCAGCCATCGTCTTCGTCGTAGTGGCTGACTCCTAATTTTTGCTTGGTATGGGGGTCAACTTCCTCTTTTATGCAGGCGAGAGGTACATATTTATGGTGGATACCTCGCCGTTGAATTTCCTGTTCTAGCCATTGACAGTAGCCACTAAAATCTGCTTCTTGGTCGATAAGTTCGTCGAATGTATAGCAAAATAAGTTTTTATTTGGGCTTTTTTGGGCTGCATTTCTGGCGGCTTTACTGACTCGACGGACAGCGACTAACCATCCCTCGTTGGTGCGTTGGTTTTCCACAGACTGACGCAAAGCATTAAAATCGGAAAGTTCTGCTTCCCCTTCTACTCCCCGGACAAGAATGCGATCGTATCCCCGGCGGGCCTTGATTTTGATGATCCACTCAAAAAATCGATTCCCCTCGATTACTTCTTGAATATTGTAGCGCGAATCAAATTCATAATCGAGAATTTCAAACCATTCTCGCATCTGTTGGGGAAAGGCAAATTGGCAGCGATCGCGATCGGCTTTGATGGCCTGTTCCACGACTAACCGAAAATTAGTGCGGGTTACTGGTTTATCAAATAAATCGGTTAGTCTTTTCCATAATTTGGCTGCTTCTTGTCTGATATAAACTTTATTGAAATTAATTAGGGTCTCGATTTCGTCATATTTTTTGCCCTGCCAAGATAAACAAAAAATTTGTTTTTGCAAGTCGCTAATACTTTTGCCTTGGCGATCGCCTAAATATTTCTGATTGACAAACTCAAAAGCCTCTTCTGGAGTCATGGCAAATACTCCCCAACTCTGACATGGTAAAAATGAACTTATTATAGATGGTTTCCTGGCTCGAAAGCCAGAAAATTTCACCAAAATCTCATTTTTTTGCCCATTTATTGAGATTTCCTCTCACAAAGCGGCTAAATCCTATATAACAAAAACTAACTTTTTCCCCGATCATTTTCTAACCCAGAGCCTCAACTGCCACGGCGATAATTAGATTGTCAATGCCATCGGAGGAACTGCTTATGTTTTCTGTTGACACAGATACTACAGAAATCACCGGATTGCTGGGAGTGAATCCCAAGGCGATCGCTCGAAGTGATGGGGATATTTTAGAGTCTTTTGGTGCGAATCAACTGCTCATAGGGGGGGTTGCCGATCCGGTCGTTCTCCCAACCTTGGTATCAGTTGCGGGCGATAATCTTGTTATCCCTCTGGATATGTCCGTTGACCAAGGAAGAACTCCGGCGGAAACGGATTCTCACATCGCCCCGTCGGTAGATTCATTAACGGGAATAGCCTTAGCCAATAGTTACGAACAATTACAGCAATTTGCCAACAGCCCAGAGTTTCTCTCTCAGATGAGCATTGCTTTTGGAGATGATTTTGATGTTGAGGCGGCTCAGGATTTGGCAGATAGCTTGACTAATGGTACTTTCGAGATCCCACCGACTACGGTCGTTTCTGCTGCTGATATCAACGGAGCTAACGGGGCTTTTGCCGCAGAAACTAACAATATTTATCTGTCCAGTGAGTTTGTGGCTGAGAATGCTGATAACCCAGAGGCGATCGTCTCAGTGCTGTTAGAGGAGATAGGACATTATATCGACTCGCAGATTAACATCTCCGATACACCTGGAGATGAGGGTGCGATTTTTTCCGGTGTCGTCCAAGGCAGGGAATTTGATGCAGGGGAACTTGAGGCATTAATGGCAGTAGATGATACCGCCACTGTGATGATCAATGGCGAAGCTACTCTCATAGAGCAGTCATCTTCTCGTACTCCTTTACTGACCCAACAAAATGCAAACTACTTTAGGAATCGTCCTCAGTTCTACACGACTGGTAACATTTTTGCTCAATCGATGTTTGGTTCTAGTCTAGTTGGTGGTCGTGGTCATACAGAAGGCAACTGTACTTGGTATGCACATGGTCGGGTGAAAGAGTTAGGAGGTAATGTTGCAGCTTTAAACTCAATGCGGGGTAATGCTAATCAGTGGCATACACAGCTATCTAATGGCGCACGTATCGTTAGCGACCCGCAACCAGGTGATATTGCTCAGTGGACGAGAAATGGGCAAAATCACGTCGCTGTGGTGGAAAGGGTTTACCAGCAAAATGGTGTAAGGCGGGTAACTCTTTCGGAGTCACACTACAGGAATAATTTTGATGGTGGTGGTGCAGGAACTTTACACCGAATAGTTGACTACACGGCAAATAACCCTGATCGTTATATCCGTGTTCCTGGCGTTTTATCTAGCACTGCACCTACTCAGCCTTCAACGAGTGCCTTCCGAGGTACTGTAGATGGGGCGCTCAATATCCGCAGCGGACCGGGGACTAACAACTCGATAGTTGGCTCTCTGATCCCTGGTCACAGTCGCACTTTTGACGCTGTGGCACGAGGCACAACCCATTGGGACGCTCGCGAACAGCGAAATGATAACCGCTGGTTCCGTATTCAAAACACCAATCAGTGGGTTTCCGCTTCTTTCATCACTGGCAATCCACTCTTCAGTGGCGCGGCAGATACCACTCTCAATATCCGCAGCGGACCAGGGACGAACTTCTCTGTCGTCGGCTCTCTAAGCAGTGGCAGTCGTCGCACTTTTGATGCTACAACTGTAGGCACAACTCATTGGGATACAAGGGAAAGGAAAAACGAGAACCGCTGGTTCCGCCTTCAAAACACCAATCAGTGGGTTTCCGCTGCTAACATCACTGGTGATCCCACTTACTAGAACCGACATCATGCCATAGAGTTATCTACCCTGGCTAGGGACTCGATTCTGATTTTTGAGTAATCAGGTAGGATGCCTGGCTAAGGTAGTTAACGCCGATCGCATTTATATCAATCTTTCCAGAAAAAAGGCGGCACCCGGATTTGAACCGGGGATGGAGATTTTGCAGACCTCTGCCTTACCACTTGGCTATGCCGCCACCACTGCGATTTACTAATATATCACAACCCCTGGGAAAACTGCAACTTTTTTCGCCAAGAATTGACACTCTTCTGTAATCGAGGGGATAACCAGCTATCGTATTGGGGATATATCGGTAGTCGTGGCCGTAATTGCCAACCTTTCCGGTTGATAATTTGGCTGAGGGTTTCCGGGTTAATGTGGGGATAGTCCGGGTTGACTACATCTTGGGGACCGATTCCCCCTAGGTCTCTGGCTCCCGCTTCCAGACATTTTAATAATATCTCTGGCTGTATAACTAGGTTGGGGGGAATTTGCACCGTGACTTCTTCTGGGAGAATACTGCGGGCGATCGCCACTACTTCCGGTAATTGGCTAAGATTAAATCCGTACCCTGGCTCCCCTTGTCGACTTCCTTCGCTGTAGGGTTGCACAATTACCTCTTGAATGTGACCAGAGCGATCGTGAATTTTGGCGATCGCTTCTAATGTCCATCCCCAGTCTGAGGGACTTTCCCCAATTCCCAAAAGTAACCCAGTCGTAAACGGAATTTTGAGTTCCCCAGCCCAATCAAGCTGCTGTAACCTAATACTAGGAACCTTGCTAGGCGCGTGGCGGTGAACCGTTTGTAAAAGATCCCGAGTCATTTGTTCGAGCATTAACCCCATCGACACATTAACCTGTTTTAATCTAGCCATTTCCTCAAATTTCAGAGGACCAGCATTAGTGTGGGGCAGAAATCCGCAACTTAGCGCTTCATCGCACAATTCATAAATGCGATCGCACCAAGCCTCTCGCCGGGGACTGTTGGGGTGTACTTCCCCACTCAGAATCAAAATCTCCACTACTCCCTGTTCACATAGTCCCGCCAGTTGCTGTTTCATCTCGCCGACAGTTAACCAAGGGCTATCTCCCGGTTCCCTGCGGAAATTGCAGTAACTACAGCGGTTAAAACACTCATAGGTCGGAACTATCGTATACGCCGGAGAATAGGAAACCAAAGCAGACATCTGACTAAACATTAGTTTTGCTTATCTCAAATATAACTAAATACTTTATTAAACCCCTTTACAAACCTTAACCGAGTGTGTCATATTATAAACACGGTAGAAAAACAACTGCCGGATAAGTACCTCGAAAATTCAATACAGCAATCATATCCAACATGACTACTACCATTCAGCAGCGCGAGAGCGCCAACGCCTGGGAACGGTTCTGTAGCTGGGTAACATCCACCAACAACCGCCTCTATGTAGGCTGGTTCGGTGTTCTGATGATCCCTACCCTACTAACTGCTACCATCTGCTACATCATCGCTTTTGTAGCTGCTCCTCCCGTTGACATTGACGGTATCCGCGAACCCGTAGCTGGTTCTCTGTTGTACGGAAACAACATCATCTCTGGTGCGGTTGTTCCTTCCTCCAATGCGATCGGTCTGCACTTCTACCCTATTTGGGAAGCAGCCAGCTTGGATGAGTGGCTCTACAACGGTGGCCCCTACCAGTTGGTAATTTTCCACTTCCTGATCGGTGTATTTTGCTACATGGGTCGTGAGTGGGAACTGTCCTACCGCTTGGGAATGCGTCCTTGGATCTGCGTAGCTTACAGCGCACCTGTTGCTGCTGCTAGTGCAGTATTCTTGATCTACCCCATCGGACAAGGTTCTTTCTCCGACGGTATGCCTCTGGGTATCTCTGGAACCTTCAACTTCATGTTGGTATTCCAAGCAGAACACAACATCCTGATGCACCCCTTCCATATGTTGGGAGTTGCCGGTGTCTTCGGTGGTGCTTTGTTCTCCGCGATGCACGGTTCTTTGGTAACTTCTTCCTTGGTGCGTGAAACCACCGAAATCGAATCTCAAAACTACGGTTACAAATTCGGTCAAGAAGAAGAAACTTACAACATTGTGGCAGCTCACGGTTACTTCGGTCGCCTGATCTTCCAATATGCTTCTTTCAACAACAGCCGTTCCCTGCACTTCTTCTTGGGTGCTTGGCCGGTAATCGGCATCTGGTTCACCGCTTTAGGTGTATCCACCATGGCCTTTAACCTCAACGGTTTCAACTTCAACCAGTCCGTAATGGACTCCAGCGGTCGGGTAATCAATACCTGGGCTGATGTCATCAACCGCGCTAACCTGGGTATGGAAGTAATGCACGAGCGTAACGCTCACAACTTCCCCTTAGATTTGGCTTCTGCTGAGTCTGAGCCTGTAGCTTTGGTTGCACCTCAAATCGGCTAATTTATAGCTTCGATTCAATCAAGCGCCTCCCACACGGGGGGCGCTTTTTCGTGCTTAAATTTACTGACCCACATTCAAGACATCTTCATAAATTTGCGCCACGGTCACAGTTAGCCCCACAGATTCCCAGGTTAACTGATTATCTTCTCCTAAGATTTGAACTGTCCAACTCCCCGGAGTCTCTTGACGATAGACTTCCACTTGCATAACATCTTGAGAGACTAAAACATATTCCTTCAAAGTTTCTAAGGTTTGGTAGTTCATTAATTTTTCTCGTCGGTCAGTGCTTTCGGTACTTTCTGACAGCACTTCAATAATTAAGTTAGGTTGTGTTTTGAAGTATCGGTGATTATCTTCGGGGTTACAAGTCACGAGTAAGTCGGGGTAATAAAAAATATCGTCTTGAACTTTGACTTTCA
This sequence comes from Arthrospira sp. PCC 9108, assembly GCA_016745315.1. Classification (GTDB taxonomy): domain Bacteria; phylum Cyanobacteriota; class Cyanobacteriia; order Cyanobacteriales; family Microcoleaceae; genus Limnospira; species Limnospira platensis. The sequence continues at coordinate 4,138,083 of CP066886.1, read as the reverse complement.
TATCAGACATGAATACCCGACAGGAACTCCCCCGCAGATGAGAACGTAATAAGGCATAAAGATTACCGGCAATGAGATTGTGTTCTTCACTAGCACCCGCCATAGCAAACACATAACCGCCCATATACTCATGGCGAATGGTGCTTTCGGCTTCAGCGATGATATAGTCTTCAACGGTAAACAGGGGTAAAGGCGATCGCATTTTAGGGATTCTCCTAGTTTTTCTATTTCAACTATTCTAACTTAGCTTAAATTTAAGATACTGTTGCCAAATCGGATGCAGTTGAAACATTCCTCGCTCTCCCTCTGATATTTTTTCTAGCAACCCCCGTCTAACTAAAGATTGGATGGCTGACCATAATTCGGATTGGGATAATTCAGGATTAGTCGGTTTTTGAGAAAGGGCGATCGCTTGATTTTTTCGGAAACCAGAAATCACCTGTTGTTCTAAGTCTGATAATCGTTCTAAATGAGATTCTAAAATTGGTTCTAAGTCACCTAAAAAGATATCCTCGCTGTAGCTTAAAAATAGGGAAACGCTACCATCAAATAGTTCGACTATGGTTGAGGCGATGATATTTAACCAGGTAGGATGTCCTTGATAGAGGTTGATTAATTCCGGCCATTTGTCGGAGTCGGTTAATTGGTGCGATCGCAAAATTTTCTCAGCATCGGCTGATAATCCTTTTAGGTGTAACGTGCGGGTGGAGTGTTTTTCCGCTTCTAAGGTAGCAATTTCTCTGGGTTTTTCCCAACTGATGAGAATCACGCAACTTTGATGATGGTTTTTGGCAATTTGCCGAAAAAATGTCCGGTATTCTTTATAGTCTGTCAAGTATTCCCCCGCTAATTCACCGCTTTTAAAAAGATTGTGTAGGTCATCCAATATGACTAAACAACGGGAGTGACGCAAATAATCAATTATTGTGGGCAATGAAGGCTGTTGGGACTGGGCAAAAAATTGTTGAAGTTGGTTTTTTAAGGAGGACAGAGTAGGGCGATCGCTCAAACTTCGCCACATCATATAGTCAAATTCAGTTTTTATTTGTTCTATGAGTTGGCGTGTTAATAGGCTTTTGCCAATGCCACTTAATCCATAGATGGTAATTAGGCGGGTATGGTCTTGTAATATCCACTGTTTTAGGGTAGTTAGTTCGGAAGTACGGCTATAAAATTCAGTCAGGTCTGGTGCGTCGGTTAAGTCGATAATCGGTGAAGAATCTTGAGGTGTGGGAGAATGAGAAGAAGAGAGATCGGAGGGCGATCGGTGTTGTTCACTACAAATATTAACTTGATTATTGCCGATTCCAATTTGCATAAAATTAGTAGAATTTCCAGTAGCAGACAGTTCTGCTTGTTCTAGAACAGAAAACACATTAGACTTTTTAACATCTTCCCCAACCACATCAGACAGAAGTTTCCATAACTTCCAGGCTTCTTTTTTGACATGATCGTAACTTTTCTCATTGTTTGCGGCAATTTCGTAATAATCCTGATGTTGCCAAATCCCCTGTAATATAGACTTTTGTAGCCAATCAAGATGTTTTCCAGTTTTAGTGAATACCTGTTCATCAGTCCAGTTTAAAACTTCTTGAATATCCATAGGAAAAAGTGGGGGTATGCAAGGATAATCCCACTTTATCACACTTTTCCCCACTTGGCGACAAAAATCCCACTTTATCCTACAAAATCGGTCTTGTAAATAATTGTAAAATCCCACTTTATCCCACTAATTGTTATAGATAACTCTCAAGTGAACTGCTAAAATTAAACAGCGATAGGATCTTGTATGTATTGATAATCTAATCCTGGAAAATAATTATGGAATTGTTTAACTTGTTTGCGAAAAAATCCTCTCAAGAAACCAAGGCAATTACTGATGAGGATATGTTGGGGATAGTTGGGGAGTTCAATAAGTCCTTACCATCTCTTCCTGAAAACTCGGAAATCTTAGAGGAAATCAGCTTTGATAAGGTAGTCAGTTATTTAAAAAGCGATCGCCCCGATAGTCCCAGTCTAACACAAGCAGCGATCGTTCGCCAAAAACATCCCGAAGGTACTTTTTTAGCACTCGTATTTTTGGACGAAAATAACCATCTAATTTATCTCCCCAGTGGCCTTCAGGCAGGACGGCAGATCGTTGCCAAAAAGCTGAATCAAAAATTAAGTAAGTTTTTGGGCGATCGAGATTTCAGTCTGGTTGACTTAAAACAAACATCCATGGAATTGTTTAACTTGTTTGCGAAAAAATCCTCTCAAGAAACCAAGGCAATTACTGATGAGGATATGTTGGGGATAGTTGGGGAGTTCAATAAGTCCTTACCATCTCTTCCTGAAAACTCGGAAATCTTAGAGGAAATCAGCTTTGATAAGGTAGTCAGTTATTTAAAAAGCGATCGCCCCGATAGTCCCAGTCTAACACAAGCAGCGATCGTTCGCCAAAAACATCCCGAAGGTACTTTTTTAGCACTCGTATTTTTGGACGAAAATAACCATCTAATTTATCTCCCCAGTGGCCTTCAGGCAGGACGGCAGATCGTTGCCAAAAAGCTGAATCAAAAATTAAGTAAGTTTTTGGGCGATCGAGATTTCAGTCTGGTTGACTTAAAACAAACATCCATGGAATTGTTTAACTTGTTTGCGAAAAAATCCTCTCAAGAAACCAAGGCAATTACTGATGAGGATATGTTGGGGATAGTTGGGGAGTTCAATAAGTCCTTACCATCTCTTCCTGAAAACTCGGAAATCTTAGAGGAAATCAGCTTTGATAAGGTAGTCAGTTATTTAAAAAGCGATCGCCCCGATAGTCCCAATCTAACACAAGCAGCGATCATTCGCCAAAAACATCCCGAAGGTACTTTTTTAGCACTCGTATTTTTGGACGAAAATAACCATCTAATTTATCTCCCCAGTGGCCTTCAGGCAGGACGGCAGATCGTTGCCAAAAAGCTGAATCAAAAATTAAGTAAGTTTTTGGGCGATCGAGATTTCAGTCTGGTTGACTTAAAACAAACATCCATCGTCGTCAAAGTAATTAAGATAGTTAGTATTATCATTTGGACTATGGTGATTTTTCTGGTGTTATTCCCATTACTGGGACACCAGATTATGAATCAAGCTTTATCTGCTGAATTAAATACTCCTTCACTGGAAATTACGCCAAATATGGTTGCATTTGGCTGGCTAGGGAACCAACAGGCTTTTGATCAAGCTCGTCAAACAGCCTATAAAGAGGCTAAACAATATGCCGAACAGGAATTAGATAAATGGGAAACTGAATTAATTAAGCGCATAGATACAGATTTTCTGAACTGGTATTTTAGTTACTTTAATCAGAAAAAACAAGAATTGGACGTGCTTGTTCAATATGTAAGCCAAAATTTTATAAATGGATTCGATCAGTCTAAAATTAACGAACAAATTAAAAATAGCGTCAATTATAATCTTCAAAGAGAATTTGCTCGTCGCGTTGTTAGTTCAAAATCTGCTGAAAGTAAATTTAATACAATCAAGATTGATACCACTGAATTATATCTAGAAAAACTATCGGGTCAACTAAAAAATGTTCCCAAAAAGTACAAAATTGCTGAGGCAGACTGGCAGCAATATTTAGAGACAATCAAAGTCAGATTAGAAAATGAACAAGGCGATCAATCATTGCCAGTAAAAGTTATTGGTGGTTATCTCACCACTAAAGCTGTAGCAAAAATAGCAGCTATGACGAGTGGTAAAGTTGTGGCTGGCTTGATTTCTAGTTCAATCGCATCTGTGATCGATCCTGCTGTCGCTGTTGGATTAATTGCCTTGGATTATTGGGATTATAATAATGGAGTTACAGAAAATAAGCCCCGTTTGCGTGAGGATCTAGTTGAATCTCTAAGTGAACTCAAAAATACTCTTTTAAAAGATCCTGAGTTGGGTGTGATGTCTGCAGTGAATGAATTAGATGAACAAATAAAAAATAGTGTTTAACGGGCATATTGTGGGTGACTTTTTTTATGGTTCCTCTGGGTCTAAACCCAGCGATCGCAACCGTTCAGCAAGACGTTCGGCTTTTTGGCGTTCTGCCTCAGCAAGCTGTTGAGCTTGTTGGGCTTTCTGGCGTTCTGCCTCAGCAAGCTGTTGAGCTTGTTGGGCTTTCTGGCGTTCTGCCTCAGCAAGCTGTTGAGATTGTTCGGCTTTTTGGCGTTCTGCTTCGGCTTTTTGGCGTTCTGCTTCGGCTTTTTGGCGTTCTGCTTCGGCTTTTTGGCGTTCTGCTTCTTCCGGTAACAACACCAAATTACCTTCGGTATCATAAAACCGCAGCCAAATTGCCTCCTCACGGTCTATAGTTCCCGACCAAGTTCCCAGCCAAAAGCCTAAACTTTCACACCACAGCCAACCTCGCTCATTCGGCTCTAAAAGCTGATAACCTTCCGAACTATGCAAATGCCATCCTTGAAAGGCGTTGGCTTCAAACGGGTCAAATACAAAGTAATCTGGTGTCCGAAAAGTCTGCTGATACAGCTCCTTTTTCTTTCCTTTATCTATTCTGGCGGTACTGGGAGACATTAGCTCCACAATGACATCTGGGTAGCGACCCCCTTCCTGCCATACTACCCAACCCTGTCGTTCTTTAGTGCCATCTACATCCAACACAGCAAAGAAATCAGGGCCACGAAAATCTCGGTTCCTAGCTTGTTCGCTGCTATAGTAAATAAACATATTCCCGCCTGTATAGAAATCATGGCGATCGCTCCAAGCCTGTTGCAATGACCTAATCAGGACGTTCATGGCAATGCGGTGACGGTTACTTTCCAAAGGCTCTCCATCATCAAAAATCAAATCTGTGGGCGGCATGGGGGGTTCCCATTCCGTTTCCGTAGCAGTTTCGGGGCTAGTATTGGCAGTGAGTTCAACTGACATTTTCGGTTCCCCCCTCTCTCGTGTTTCTCAGTTGTTGATGATTATATCCCAAGCCGCCCATAGTCGCCTGGAACCACAGGCTCTCTCAGGGTTCGACTCCTTATGGTTCAATTAATGATAAGCCCTACTTATGACAGCCATTAAAATAAATGTGGCTCAACCCCTTTACAAACCTTAACAGAGTGTGTCATATTATAAACACGGTAGAAAAACAACTGCCGGATAAGTACCTAGAAAACTCAATAAAGCAATCATATCCAACATGACTACTACCATTCAGCAGCGCGAGAGCGCCAACGCTTGGGAACGGTTCTGTAGCTGGGTAACATCCACCAACAACCGCCTCTATGTAGGCTGGTTCGGTGTTCTGATGATCCCTACCCTACTAACTGCTACCATCTGCTACATCATCGCTTTTGTAGCTGCTCCTCCCGTTGACATTGACGGTATCCGCGAACCCGTAGCTGGTTCTCTGTTGTACGGCAACAACATCATCTCTGGTGCGGTTGTTCCTTCTTCCAATGCGATCGGTCTGCACTTCTACCCTATTTGGGAAGCAGCCAGCTTGGATGAGTGGCTCTACAACGGTGGCCCCTACCAGTTGGTAATTTTCCACTTCCTGATCGGTGTATTTTGCTACATGGGTCGTGAGTGGGAACTGTCCTACCGCTTGGGAATGCGTCCTTGGATCTGCGTAGCTTACAGCGCACCTGTTGCTGCTGCTAGTGCAGTATTCTTGATCTACCCCATCGGACAAGGTTCTTTCTCCGACGGTATGCCTCTGGGTATCTCTGGAACCTTCAACTTCATGTTGGTGTTCCAAGCAGAACACAACATCCTGATGCACCCCTTCCATATGCTGGGAGTTGCTGGTGTCTTCGGTGGTGCTTTGTTCTCCGCGATGCACGGTTCTTTGGTAACTTCTTCCTTGGTGCGTGAAACCACCGAAATCGAATCTCAAAACTACGGTTACAAATTCGGTCAAGAAGAAGAAACTTACAACATTGTGGCAGCTCACGGTTACTTCGGTCGCCTGATCTTCCAATATGCTTCTTTCAACAACAGCCGTTCCCTGCACTTCTTCTTGGGTGCTTGGCCGGTAATCGGCATCTGGTTCACCGCTTTAGGTGTATCCACCATGGCCTTTAACCTGAACGGTTTCAACTTCAACCAGTCCGTAATGGACTCCAGCGGTCGGGTAATCAATACCTGGGCTGATGTCATCAACCGCGCTAACCTGGGTATGGAAGTAATGCACGAGCGTAACGCTCACAACTTCCCCTTAGATTTGGCTTCTGCTGAGTCTGAGCCTGTAGCTTTGGTTGCACCTCAAATCGGCTAATTTATAGCTTTGATTAAATTAAGCGCCTCCCACCAGGGGGGCGCTTTTTGTTTGTTTAAACTTCACCTAGCCAAAAAAACCACCCGGTTTTTGACTCGAAGGTTAAGATACAGAAACCGGGTGATTTTTAAGTTTTTTGGGTTTATAGTTCTAACCTAGGTTCTCCTCAACTTGTCTCAGAATAGAAAATAAAACCGTAATGCTACGATCCGCGTAGTTCATTAGTTTTTGCATAATGTTGGAAAATGTTTCAGAAGAATTGTGAATTGAACAATTGCTAGGCTGAGGAGCCTCTAAATATGAGTTAGTGCTTTCACTTGTGGTCATAATTAAAGTGCTGTTCTCAGCCTTATTCTGTTTAGTGATTGAGTAACTCTCATGCAGACACTATAGCATAAGTATTGCCAAAAGCGCCCAAATTCCCGACCAAATCTATCTAAAGTAGTACATCAAAGCCCTATCAATCATGAATCTCGCCATTAGGCATGATCGCGCCATGTAGGTTTACCCCAATGGTATTAGCACTACTAAACTCAGTACGAGTTAAGTAGGCATAGCTAAGGTTAGCATTTCGCAAATTTGTCCGACCAAGAGAAGCATCGGTTAAATCAGCCTGAGTCAAATTAGCCGAACTTAAATTAGTCCGATTTAGTTCCGCCCGTACCAAATTCGCCCGGCTTAGGTTAGCATGACTGAGATTAGCATTACTGAGATTAGCATCTGGTAAAATTGAGTCGCACAATTCCACCCTAGGCATTTGGGCGTTAGTCAAGATGGCTCGCTCTAGTTTTACCTTAACCATGCGGGAACCAATTAAATTAGCACCACTTAAATTAACTTCTGTTAAAATCGCCCCTTGTAAATTGGTTTCGGAAAGGTTAGTCTGGTTGAGAATCGCGCCACGCAGTACACATTCAGTTAAATTAGCCCCCATTAGGTTAGCGCGAGTTAAATCAGCCCCGGTGAGATTAACCCCCTGTAAATCGGTACCTCTTAAATCTGCGCCTCGTAAATTTACACTCTCATAAATACGCCTTTCATAACGCATATTTGCACCCCGTAGACAAGCACCCCTTAAATCTGCACCTTGCAAATTAGCACCGCGTAAATCTGCTTGAATTAAGTTAGCATCAACTAATGTGGCTAGGGTTAAATTAGCTTTTCTCAGGTCGGCTGCTTGCAGGATAGTACCATGAAAATCAGCGTCGGTTAGTTGAGCGCCACTTAAATTAGCTCGTGATAGGTTAGCTCCTCCTAATTTGGCTTTTTCTAAATTTGCCCTAGTTAGGTTAACTCCATTAAGATAGGCTAACACAAAATTGGCTCCTTGAAAATCACCGCCACTTAAATTGGCTCCAATTAGGTCAGCATTACTTAGTTCAGCATTGCGGAGGTTAACACCTCGAAACAATTTTTCTCCACTTCGATATTTATTTAAGAAAGTCCGCTCATCCATCCATCTTCATCCTTGTACTTTGGCTGTTAATTTATTCGGAATTATCAATTATTAACTATGGTTTACATAGTTGATTTTTTGAGCCCAAATAAAAGACTGATCACCTGGCTTACGGAAGTAAATTTTGACAATGTTAATAGATTGTAGTTGTAGGGATAGTAACTTTTTGTGGATAAACTGGGTGGTTGATTCTGGCGCGAAACTGTGCTGGGATTCGAGAATTAGATGCAAACACTGATTTTTAGATTGAGCTAAAACGTGGATACCTTTGGATTTTACTAAGTGATTTAGGAAGGATGCGATCGCTTTAGGATTACCCTCTTTAGCTAGTTCTAGTACCTGATTAGTACCCCCGGAATCTGATATCTGAGTAGGTGGTGGTAACGGGTCAGTAATCTCTGATTTGGCTGCGGTTTGTTGGCGTTCTGTCGTTTCAGATTGATCAACTATTTCTTCTAGTTGTAGGATTTTTTCTTGAACTTGAGCAATGAAGTCTTTAAGCACCTCATACTTGAATTTTAACTGCTCCTCAACCTCATAGCTAATCATTCGGCCGTCTAGTTGGTCTTCTAAACTCTGTAGGGTATTAGCAATGGATGTTATAGCTTCGGTTACTCCCTGGCTAACTCGCTTGTGAATACCATCTTTTAACCCCAAACGTTCCTGAATAATATTGGACTTAGAACGGTTAGCCGATGACTCTGATACCAATTCGTTATTGGATAGCGCTTGACCGGACTCTGTAGGAATTGGTAAGGTTTGTAATCCTGAGATTTCCGGTGTGGGAGATGCGACTAAATTGGTGGGCATTGCTACTTGAATAGTCTGGCTTTCGTTCAAATCAATTCCCTGAGTTTTGGCGAGATCAGATAATTTTTGATCCTGACTATAATTAGATTCAGGTAATTCCTGAAAATAGTTGTGATTAACTACTTGATGATTATAGCAAAGACGCATGGTTTCAATTAAAACTGTTGCCACTTGAGCATCTTCATCAGAATCCTCTAGGTAAGCGACCATTTTTTTGAGATAAACTTTCAAATCTTCAAAGTTAGGAAACATTTGAAACAGTTGTTCAATCAGGTTATCTAACTCGATTGATTTGAGTTGTAGCCAGTCGCGATCGCTAAATGTAAACTCATTTTCTAAGACGGAAAATATCAATATCTTCACCCTTAATGGGTTGGCAGTCTGCATGATCTTGAAACGAATATCAAAGATATTATCTAGTTTTTTGGGGGGAGGATTGTGGTTAAAGTTTTCGGGATTAACTGACCAATCAAGTTGAGAGTGAGGACGGTCTGACGACTGATAGGAAGTCATAACCATCTCAGTAGAAGATTCCTGATCTCCCTCAAGGTACAATCTCCCAACTTGACTCAATACCAGATTAACAATAACTGTATATTCTGTTTTTTTGTTAATTTTATATAAAATTTTATTCAAAATACTATTAAGCCGTTCAAGGCTTTGGGTACTCCAATACAAAGATTGCACTAAATCCCGCATAGGAGTATTGGCGATAACTGCTGAATCACTCTCCCATTTTCCATGGGTAGCACAAATCATGATTTTTTTTATACGAAACACCTCATCGCTGGTATCTAAGTTTTGCACAACATCATCCAGGATCGATTTGGCTGGCATTTTTGCCTCCTACAAATCATTGATAAATCAACAGTTAGTTTGTGATAGTGTGAGCCGCCAGATTCGGCAAAATTTATTAGTCATATATAATCAATATATAACCATTCAAAATATTGGCTATATTTTAGCCTGGTTAAGTAGGATTATTTATCAGTGATTTCGCCAAAATCAACCAAGCCATACGGAATTATTTAAGTGTATTTTACGGAATATATAAACACCAAACCATCATCACAATAGAGCATTTAAAACTCGCCTCTATCTACCTTTTACCTTGTACAAGGTACATTGTAGGTCATTTATTGTATAATGGTTAATCATTCTCATTCAGCCATTTAGATTACCCCCAGAACTGATGGCGGACTTTGATGCGATCGCACGCTTAGTGCGATATTGGTGGCGTAGGCTGCGTCAGACCCCGGCTATATCAATCATAATCGGATAGTTTTCGGTTGACACAGCCCATGGTAGCCTGTTAGCTGGTTACCAACGATAGGTGCTGATCCTACCCAAAGCCTCAACTAAGATCGCCAAGTTTTAGCACTTTTGGGACAATCCCTAGCTCCGATCGCATATTATCCCCCAGGACACTACCACTTCCCTGAAGGTAGTTTACCTATTTATGGCTGTGGCGATCGCTGTTAAGCCCCCATGAGTAAATACTCATATAGTCCTCTCCGGGACTGTCCAAAGGTTGCGGTTACCCATTTTGGATCCCATTGTGATTTCTCATTAATTTCAGGAATCAAGCCAGATCGCCTTGTAGTGAGGTCTAGCATCGCGTTAAGTCAAGGAAACTGAGATGATGTGGAAATATTTGCTATTTTTGGCTCCTATCGTTTTAACGGGTTGTCAGGTCAATTTTTCGTCTGTCTTGGAAGATATACCAGGGTTGCGAAGTAGCGATCGCGCTCCTTTGATGATGAAGGCGATCGCCTTGGGACAACAGACATATTATCAAAATCAAGGTTATTTTGCTAATTCCCTTCAGGGTCTATCTGGTCATCTCAATCTGGAAACCGACAGTTATCAATACGCCATTAAAACCGAAGGCGAAACCGCTCAAACCGTCTTCATAACAGCCACAGCCAAAACCGATGACCTGCGTAGTTATAGTGGTGTCATGACAGTAGGAAAAAACGAGGGAGGGGTGGTCTTGATGGCTAACCTGTGCCCAACAGACACACCATCTAAAATACCCCCCTTATTATCCTCAACCCCTGTACCTGGTCAAGGATTAAAATGTCCTCCTGGATCTACTCCAGTACGCTGATCTAGGCGGTTACCGGAACAAAATCAACATCATCTGTGCCGTCTGTTTCTCCTTGACCAGAAGTGATTTTTTCGCCATTAACCTCGATCGCGAATTCGGTTTCACCCAAACCAGTCAAGTTATAATCAGTCTTCTCGCTGGTGTATCCAACACTAGCGATCATCTTCCGTCCTGCATCAGTGTATTTAAACGCCAACATTTGATTTTTCGACTTATCATTATCATAAGTCCAAACCACCATATATTCTTCCCCGTGATAGGAGAAAACCTTAGAAGGACGGGTAGGAACATAGCGACCAGGAGCGCCAAAAGCCGCATCAAGGAATTCCTGAAGTGAATCATCCTGAACTACAGCATAGCTCACCTGTTCAGCCGGAAGTTCTTCTTCCTCGACATCACCTTCACTTTCGTCAACCACTTCTTCTTTATTGCGATTGCGGAAATAATCTACCGCCATCTTAGTACCAATAGCACCGACGGTAGCAATTCCAGCCCCAGCGAGAATTTTACGAAGTCTACTCATATATTGTCCTCATTGACGAATTGGGGAGTTTTAGTCTTGGGGATATATTCCACTCTCCGCTAGAATTTTAACAGATTGTTGTTAATAGCAAAATCTGCAAAAAGATGATAATATTCCTCCCTTTAGGGGGTTGACAAAAAACACCAAATGATATACCAGAGATGGATTCAGGGAGCAACTAATATTTGAGTAACCCAGATAATTTGGCTCATCAGCATAAATATAGGTGATACGAGACCATTACTGAGTCCCCTAACCCCAAACCAGATGGCTGTAGTGAGCCTTCAGTCCTGCCGAGCCAGTGGCGTTAAGGAAGGCCAGAGATGATCAAATTTAGCTATTATGTATAAAATATTTCAGACATCTAATAATTTCTGGGTGTTTAAATATGGCAATGTCGTTAATGATGATGATTGCTACCAGATATTTACGGGGCTGCATCACTTAATCTCATAGCTAAATACTAGGGAATTTTAGCATTTTTTAAACTATCATGATCACTGTTAAAAGATGATGCAAATTGATGATTACTATAGAATCTTAGAGGTTGCACCCCATTCCAGTCAAACGGATATCAAAAAATCCTATCGGAGATTAGCCAAAAAATTCCATCCAGACAGTCAGGAAGAAACAGCCAATCACGATATAATTATTCGGATTAATCAAGCCTATGAAGTTCTGAGCGATCCCCAAAAACGTGAAAATTATGACCGGAGCCTAAGCAGCCCAACCCGACCCCGTAAACAGAAGCCCAAAGGGCGGTCTAAAGATTTTGACCTAGACCAATGGTTACAGGAAGTCTATAGGCCTGTTAATCAAAATATTGAGCGGATTTTTCAACCATTTAAACAAGAAATCGATAACTTATCGGGCGACCCCTTTGATGATGAATTAATGGCAGATTTCCAAGCCTATATTGAAACCTGTAGAGATATCCTAGCGGAAACCCAAACTCGATTTCGCTCGACTCCCAACCCGGCGAATATTGCGGGAGTGGCGGCGCATCTTTATTACTGTCTGAATCATATTGGTGATGGTATCGAAGAATTAAATATGTTTACGCTGAACTATGACGAATCCTATCTACACGCTGGCCATGAATTTTTCCGCATTGCCGATCGCTTACGTCAAGAAGCCCAAGAGCAAATCCATAAATTCCTTTAACCAGAGAGCGATCGCCATAATTTCTTGAGCAGAGCATCATACCATGGGGATCGAGGTTGAAAAAAATTCGGAAACCGACTACATTAGTTAACAGAACTTAACAAGCAAAAATTAACCTGCATTTATGCAATGCCTGATTACCCGTCGCGCCCAGTTTTCAGCCAGTCACCGTTACTGGTTGCCAGAACTAAGCGAAGCCGAAAATTTTGCCAAATTTGGACAAACAGCCCGCGCCCCCGGTCACGGCCATAATTATGTCCTGTATGTTTCAATGGTAGGGGAACTAGACGAATATGGCATGGTACTTAACCTGTCGAACGTCAAACATACCATTAGGAGTGAAGTTACCGAACCCCTAGATTTTTCATTCCTCAATGAAGCATGGCCGGAATTTCAGCACACCCTACCCACAACTGAATTTCTGGCTTATTTAATTTGGCATCGTTTAGCCCCCCATTTACCCCTAACCAACATTCAACTATTTGAACACCCCCAACTTTGGGCAGATTATCAAGGAAACGCCATGGAAGCATATCTAACCATCAGCACCCACTTTAGCGCGGCTCATCGCCTAGCTCACCCTCTCCTGAATGATGAGGATAACTCGAAAATTTATGGCAAATGCGCCCGTCCTCACGGTCACGGACACAATTATCACCTAGAAGTTACCATTCGTGGTCAAATTGACCCCCGCACGGGTATGATTGCGGATTTAGGGGCTGTGCAGAAGGCGATCGATGATTATGTGGTTGAACCCTTCGATCATACTTTCCTCAACAAAGATATTCCCTACTTTGCTAAGGTCGTACCAACCGCTGAAAATATTGCCGTTTATATCCGTGAATTGCTGCAAAATCCCATTGATGAATTAGGAGCCAATCTCCATAAAATCAAGTTGATTGAAAGCCCTAACAATTCCTGTGAGGTCTACTGCACACCATCGGAACATCAAACTCCTCTAGCCAGCCATCGAGAACCGGTAGCAGTAGGTGCATAAGAGATATCAAGCCCGATATCAATTAGTCTAATGTTTTACTGTAAAAAGCAGGTATTTTGCCTGCTTTTTTTGGTGTGGCTATCAAATCCAAATCGATAGTTTTTCCTGGGGGGTCGGGGATGCTATGGCGACCAGAAACTTTGATGATGGTTGCTCAACCGGATTGACTCTTAACCAATCCTCAACTCCCTAGATTATAACTATCAATTTCCTGACCTGCAAAAATTGGGGCGTAATTATGAACTAGCTAAGACACTCCCCCTGAGTTTAAAGGATATTAAACCGGGGGGGAGTCACTATTTAGCTATCCGTTATCCATCCCCCTAATCATCAAGCAAGAGTGAGTTATATCCATGAGGCTATCGACCCTAACACTGTTGACTCTGACTGCGCTTGCAGCTAACGAATTCCTAAATCCGGCAACTGCCGCCCCTAAGTTAACATCTGGTTCTAATCCGGTTGGTGATACGGAAAATTTGGTTGATAAAATTGATATCGAAATTAGCCAAGTTGAACTGACTCCCACTGTTGGCACCCCGGAAACTTGGAGCCGGCCAGAATTAGCTGAGGATTCATCATTAACAACAGATGAAGTGGTATTTATAGCCTCAGCTTCCCCATCTTTGTCACTGGCTCAGGTTAGCCCTTCTGTAGCTAATTCTGAATTTGGCTACACGATTATATTACTCAATACTTTGCTGTTAATTTCTACTTTATCACCGACTTTAACTTTGATGTTTTTCTGGTTGGTGCGGCGCTTAGTGATTCGAGAGTTGGTGAGTGAAACTAACAAAAGATTAGATAAATTGGATGGTTTAGAATCACAACTAAAAAAATCTCATTATCAGTCTAAAAAATTGGTTAAAGATTTAGAAATGCAGTTGAAAGTAGCACAAAAGTCTATTCATTTTTTAAGGAAAGAGGTTGAGGCTTCCCAGGTATCGATTCAAGAACTAGAAAATCTGAAGTTACAGTATCTTAGACAGGTACAACAGATGATGGTGGAGCTGCAAAATTATAAAAATCAGGCGATGGAACAGGTTAATACGCCAGCCTTACCAGTTTCTGCGCCACCTATCTCTAAGCCGATATCAAAATCTCCATCTAATCATGATAATCATGAATTACGATTACCTCCTAAGCATCCGCATACTTCTCAGCCTTTAATTGCGGATGATTTCCTGAAAAAGGGGGAAGCTCTAATTAATGAACGTCAATATAAACAAGCGATCGCTTCTTGCGATCGGGCTTTGGAAATTAACCCTGATTTAGATGAGGCTTGGTATCAAAAGGGTAATGCTTTGGTGCAGCTAAAACAATATTCTGAGGCTTTGGAGTGTTATGATCGCACGTTAAAGATTCAGCCTAAGCGGTCAGATGCTTGGTATAATCGGGGTAATGTTTTGGTGCGTTTAAAACGTTATTCCCAGGCTCTTTCAGCCTATAATCAGGCGTTAAAGATTCAGCCTAATGATTATGCGGCTTGGCACAATCGGGGGGCTTTACTGCGTAAATTTCAGAAGTATGAGCAGGCTTTAGAGTCTTATGATCGGGCGATTAAGCTGGAAGCGAATCATTATGAAACTTGGCATAATCGAGGTAATGTTTTAAGTCAATTAAAACGCTATCAGGAAGCTATATCATCTTATGATCGGGCGATTCAAATTAATCCAGGTCAGTTTGATATTTGGGCAAATCGAGGGATGGCTTTATGTCATATTAATCAATATTCGGAGGCTCTATCTTGCTATGAACAGGCGATATCTCTGAATTCTAAGGAGCCAGAACTTTGGATTTCTCAGGGGGAGTTTTAGTAAAATTAGCACGTCATGAAGAGGCTGTGATTTGTTATGATCGGGCGATTAGCCTGAAATCGGATAGCTATGAGGCTTGGATGGGGCGAGGTGAGATTTTAACGGCTTTAAAACAGTATGAACAGGCGCTGGCTAATTGGGATCGGGTGATTGCTTTACAGCCAGATGCTTATCAGGCTTGGTGTCAACGGGGAATCTGTTTAGAGAAGTTGGAACGACATGATGATGCGATCGCTTGTTTTGATACGGCGATTGCTTTGAAGCCAGATCATGCGGAAAGTTGGCGACACAGGGGCGCTTTATTATCCCGACTGAAAAAATATCAGGAGGCGATCGCTTCTTTAGGAAAAGCTATTTCGATTCAAAAAGAGTTACGCAATGGCAAAAAAGCGGCTAATAGTTCTCAATCGATAGGTGATAATAATGGTTTCTCACCTGTTCCGGCTTAATAGATGGAAAGCTGTTAATAAGTTGAGATGTTGATGAAGGCGATCGCTCGGTTAAGGTGGCGATCGTCTTAAAATTTGTAATTGTCCAGTATTGGGCAAAAAAATCCCCCAGCCGAAGCCGGGGGAAAACCATCAGGGTGCATCTACTTTTTCCTATTCCTGTCGGAGATGAAGCACTCCGGGAAATTTGAGAAAAAATTGTGAATATAACAAAGTCCCTACAATCCGACGACCGTAGGGACCAGACTATGACGTACCAAAAGGTTCTAGGCGATGATGGTGTCCCAATTAACATCAAACACAGCCACCGTTGTATTCTTAACCGATATTTTAATTTGATGAGCCAGTCGCATCAGAACAACAGGTTCCTGAATTAGCGATGGGGAGGATTTTACAGCGTCTGCGATGTCCTGGTTCATGCACTGAATATGCAAAACACCCCACCGCCTATAGACTTTACACTGTCCCAAGGGTCTAAGCTGTTGCAATTCGGCTTCGTTTTCTCGATAGAAATCCCAAATCAGCCGTGTTAACTGTGAAGGTTGTTTCATATCACGCTATGCCATTGACATCACATTAGGTTGGTTATAGTTCTAATTGAAACTCAAATTTCCCGTCACAGCAGGACCCTGACACAAGACTTAATAACAAATCCCGGCCAAAATTTGAGCCTAAAAAACCCCAAGTCAGTGTTGACAAGACTTTTAGGCGATCGCCCAGTTGAGATTTTGTAACAATATTGGCAACGATATTTAAAAGATATTTACAAAACTCGGTCGAAGCTATCATGTGCCCGATTTGAGTAGCAATTACCGAAAATCGTGACCAGGATCATATATGCCACTAGGTCTCTACCCATGATATGATTTAAGTTTTGCAAGTACCCCTTAACACACAACTTGAATAGGAAGGAGAACCCGGATTATGGCCCGTATGTACTACGATGCCGATGCCAACCTAGATCTATTGGCAGGTAAAACCATTGCAATTGTCGGCTATGGCTCCCAAGGCCATGCCCATGCCCTGAACCTTAAAGATAGTGGCATGAACGTCATCGTCGGGCTATATCCAGGGAGTAAGTCAGCCACTAAAGCCAAAGATGCCGGCTTAACAGTTTATCCGGTAGATGAAGCGGCTAAAATTGCCGATCTAATTATGATCCTCCTACCGGATGAAGTGCAGAAAACCGTCTACAAAAACGAAATCGAACCCAATCTCAGCGAAGGCAAAACCCTAGCATTTGCCCACGGGTTTAATATCCATTTTGGTCAAGTTGTCCCCCCAGAGAATGTAGACGTGATCATGGTAGCGCCCAAAGGTCCTGGACACCTGGTGCGCCGTACATATCAAGAAGGACAGGGGGTTCCTTGTCTGTTTGCGGTTTATCAGGATGCGTCAGGACAAGCACGCGATCGCGCTATGGCCTATGCTAAAGGTATTGGTGGCACTCGTGGTGGCATCTTGGAAACCACATTCCGGGAAGAGACAGAAACCGACCTATTTGGCGAGCAGGCGGTTCTCTGTGGTGGTTTAAGTGCCCTTATTAAAGCTGGATTTGAGACCCTTGTAGAGGCCGGATATCAGCCGGAATTAGCCTATTTTGAATGCCTCCACGAAGTCAAACTGATTGTAGATTTAGTGGTTGAGGGTGGTTTGGCTCAAATGCGCGATAGTATCTCCAATACGGCCGAATATGGAGATTATACTCGCGGCCCCCGTGTAATTACAGATGCTACCCGCGCAGAAATGCGTAAGATCCTCAAAGAGATCCAAACAGGTCAGTTTGCGCGGGAGTTTGTGTTAGAAAATCAATCTGGTAAAGCCGGGTTTACCGCCATGCGCCGCCAGGAAGCCGAACATCCTATCGAGGAAGTTGGTCATGACCTGCGGGCGATGTTTAGCTGGCTGAAAAAGAAAGCCTAAGATAGCCACGGGGAGAGAGTAGCCCGGTAAACTTATAGGCTGACTTTTTGCCTTAATTACCGCTATTTTCTGGCGTTGTATTCTGTAACTGTTCGACATCCCTTTCCCGTTCTTCGTTGAAATTATGGGGGGTTAGCCAGTCGGGAACCAGCCCAATTAAAAATTCGCGGCTGGTTTTACTAGCGCCCCGCACTGGGTCGGGTAGGAAGGTAAAACCATCAGCAGAGGTAATAAAGGTAACAATTAGGGCGAATACTATCAGCCCTAGAATTTTTTTAGGAGTCATATCAACTGATTGGGGTTAAGATTTACTGGGGTTACTGATATTGATAGATTATAGATATAGCAATTTACTATATCTGACGGTAGATGCCAGGAATGCCTGTTCCCTGTTTTTGGTTCCCTGATGATAGTTCTATCTTAACCTGTGTAACTACCTCCTAGCTTACTTCGCCTACCAGCCCCAGTCCTAGGAGGAGCAAGGCTTCGATTATCTGATGAGCTTATCGTAAATTACTATGGCTGATGTTTTAGAAACTCCCGAACAACAAATTGCTGTGATTGAAGCCAATGCCGAGAAAATATCGGAAATGAGCGATCGCGGCTACAAAAACAGTGGAGAAAAAGGAACAGTGGTGCTGTTGCGCCAGTTGGAGAATAACTCGACGGAGTTGGAAGAATGGCAATTCCAATACCGTCCTATGAGTAGTCTTGATTCTATGCTTTCGGATTGGAAACAGATGAAATTGCAAGAGATGCTCATTGCTTATAACCCTGATGTATCTGTGGTTTGCACTTTTCTTTATCCTAATGGAACTCATAGTAGCTACCATTTTGGCAAAGTTTAGGGTAACTGGTCTTTGAGAAATGAATCAACGAGGATCTGCATAGGTTCGGGAATTTCGGTGATTAGCCGCACTGGAAAGGCATCGGTAGAAATAAACTCAAAGTATTCTGGGGTGAGAAAAATTTGATATTTTTCGGCTTCTGGTGTTAACTGTGCGGCCATGGCTAGGGTAAAGGCTTTGACATAGTTTTGGATATCGGCGGCGGCGATACCTGCTACTTCATCACCAGATAGGGGTGTACTGGGAACGCGGGATTGATCTAAGACAAAATCGGGGTCTTTGGCGCTGAGGTGGGTTCCCCCCAAAACTCCAACTAACCATTTAGGTGCGGGAATTTGGGGAAATATGGCGATTTGGTCGGATAAGGCGGGGGTGAGTTTATCGGCGGAGGTGGAAAAAATGAGGGTGGGAACTCGGATTTGAGTTAGTCCGGTTTCACCAAAGATTAAGGATGCGGTAGGATTAAGGGCGATCGCTGCTTTGATGCGAGGATCATATAGCTGATAGCGATCGCCGGGTAGTTCAGTAGCGATACATTGGGTAATTTGTCCTGAACTTAAAGTAATTGCGTCCTGCTGACAGCGCTGGCGCAGGGAGTCGAGTTGAAATTCTCCCCCGGCGATAGTTAAAGCTGTACCACCACCCAAGGAATAACCAATCACTAAAACCCGGTTAGGATTAAGGCTACGTTCTATAACTCCACCGGTTTGGGTGAGTTGAGTTAACTGATCGAGAACAAAACTAATATCCTGGGGACGTTCTAACAACTCCTGTGGTTGCATTGCCAGATTTTGGCTAATATGGGTCTGGTTACTGCCGGGATGTTCTAAGGTGACGAAAGCATAGCCGTGGGATGCTAGGTGGCGGGCTACATATTGTAATTCGTTGCGAACGGAACCGCGACCGTGGGTAAACAGTACCACAGGGCGATCGCTGGTGACGGCTTCTGACCAATAAATATCTACATCAATGGTGCGGTTTCTGGCTGTATCCTCAAAGGTATGGGTAGTGGTGATCACTTGGTGAGGACCTGGTTGGGTGGGGTCTAGGGGGAGGGTTAAATTAGCATCTGTGGGTCCTAATTGTTGGACTATTTCCACCATAAACTGCTGAGTCCGCCAAAAGGAACGGTTGAGGCGACTAAACACATCAAAGGCGACATCGATATCAATTCTCAATTCTGGGTTAGGGTAGCTTTGTAAAAACCCTAGTATTGATAACCCAGACTCGCTTTCGGCGGCTTCTAATAGGGCGGTTTTAATGTCTGCGCCTCGGGTTTGGGGGTCCTGAGTGCGGGTAATGGTGGCAATTTCCTCGAGGATGTTTTCGCCAATTTGGGTTGTCAGTAAATTGCTGACGGCGGTGGGTGGGATACCTACTTGAGAATTTAAGACTCCCAGGACTTGTTGTTTTTGTTGGGGGGACAGAAACAGCTCATAACCTCGGAGTCCGGGGGGAGCTTTTCCGGTGTTGGCTAATGTTTCTAAATCTTCGATCGCCAAGGACAGGGACATAATCCCTTGGCGAACTATAATTGTTTCTGCTGCGTTAACTGGGGTAGCGATCGCAATATGAGTCCCCAATGCGATCGCCGAAAGTACAGCTAACTTTAACCTAGACCATTGAAAGTTCAGCCCCATGACACCTCAGATTACTTGTTGAAAAAAAAGTGAACCTAATCTTTTTGTAACACCTCAGAGAAGGCAAAATCAGGAGCAGCTAACACAAAAATTGTAGCGGGTAATCCTGTAGCCATTTTCTGGAGGCGCTCGTAATATTCACTGTACTCTAAATCCTCTTTGGGGGTAGCCATACCCAAAAATACCAAATCGGCATCCTGAGAGGAAGACCGTAGAATTTCCGGGAAAGGTTGTCCTTGAGACACAATCACCTGGGGTTTAGCCCCAATGCGTAACTGTGTAACAACTTTAGCCAAATTAGTCTGGGCTGCTACGGCTGCTGTTTGGTCGGGTACAACTAAGTTTAAATTAATTTCGGCTCCGCGCCACTCCAGACTGGTCCGCAACAAATAAGCCAGAATTAGCATCAAGCCTCCATTAGCATTAAGACCCCCCCACCAGACATCAATGCGCTGTCGTTGACCAAATCCCTGATCTGATTCATCCCTTAATATGAGTACACTACGAGCGGTTTTGTGAAAATGTACTAGGGTTTCACAATATGATTTTCGACGTTCAGGGGATTGGGAATCTCCTAATAAAATTGTATTGGGTACTAAGGGACCAATTCCGTAGGATTCTACGAGTTGACGGGAGCCAGTGAAGGGATCATCAGCCATAATTACCCTGACTAAGCCTGCTATGGCTCGTTTTTCTAAATAATCGCGCAAAATCGCTTCTATTTCATTTCTTTGGGTCGGACTACGGGAGCCTGTGGGTAAGATGGTGCAAACAGTAAACAGGCTGACGTTATGACTAAAATTAGCTGCTAATTCCACTAAAGACCAACGTTTATTGGGCGCACCGGAAAAGGTGAGGATATGGGGTCGCCAGTTTTTGGTGTCTGGGGTGTAACTCAGTTGAAATAAACCTCGACGCACTAGGGCCATCCAAACTCCCTGACGGATATCTCCCCAGGCGCTTTCTAGTTCTCGTCGCTCTAACCAAATATAGATACTAAAGACAATGATGGCGGCGATAATGGTGGCTACTGAATCAATGAGGAACATTACCCCTAAACAGCCGACGACTCCTAACAGAGATAATAGCCAGTGAACTTTGAAGGTGGGACGAAAGGAGGGACTTTCTAAAAAGGTCTCGATACCTGCTGCTAGGTTGAGTACCAAATAGGTGGTCAGAAAGAACATACTCAGCACTGGGGCGATCAGGTTGAGGTCGCCGACAGCAACGGCAATTAATACAAATCCTAGGGTAACAACTGTGGCGATACGGGGTTCATTATCGGGTCCCGATCCGGTTCCTAGGAATTTTAACGAGTTGGGTAAAATGCCATCTTTGGCTAAGGCTTGCAGGACTCTTGGGGCTCCTAATATACTACCTAGGGCACTCGATAGGGTGGCTCCCCAGACTCCCAGCAGGATAGATGGTCCCCAGAAAGCTATCCGTTTCATGATTAGCGCATCGGCTAGGAGGCTTTCTGTATCCCCTTGCATCCATAATAGGACGGGTAGCAACATATATATTACATAACCTGTGCCGACGGCGGCGAGGGTTCCTGTGGGGATGGCTTTGGTGGGGTTTTGCAGGTCTCCTGACATATTGACCCCTGCCATAATTCCGGTAACAGCGGGGAAAAAGACGGCGAACACTTGCCAAAATCCTACTTTGGGGAGGTTGGTGGCGATTTCTATGTCTTGTGTACTGGCTTCAACCGGACTGCCGAATAATAAGGAGATGAGGGACAGGGCGATCGCTGCCATGATGAAGTATTGGGCTTTAATCGCTAATTTTGCGGACTTAATGGCAATTATAGCCACCATGATGGTGGTGATGGTGGCGACAACTTTAATATTGAGTTGAGGAAAGGTGATGACTAGACTTTCGGCGAAACCGATAGTATAGAGAGCAACGGAGATGGCTTGGGCAAAATATAAGGGTATCCCAATGGCTCCGCCGGATTCAATACCCAGGGAGCGACTAATCATATAATAGGCTCCGCCGGCTCTGACTACTTGATCTGTGGCGATCGCACAAATGGAAAGAGAGGTCAGAAAGGTGATAGAAGTTGATAGGGTGACGATAGCTAAGGTTCCCCACAGTCCCACCTGACCGACTACCCATCCAAATCGCAGGTACATAATCACCCCCAGGATGGTTAAAACTGAGGGGGTGAAGACTCCACCAAAGGTGCCTAAACCGGCTCCGGTTTGGGAAGTTGGGGTGGGTTCTGATGGTGGTTGAGATGGCAAAAAGGGTAGTTTCATGTCACGCTATGTTTAAACCCAGGTCAATGAGACTTACCGCACTCGAGAAGATACTCCAAGAAGGTCTGGGCGACAACTGATAATTGTTTCCCGTTGAGATAGGCTGCATACCAACAACGTTGGATAGGGAATCCTACCACATCTAAGGTGGTTAACTCTCGTTGATCGCCATACGAGTTTAATGTATGTTTGGATAAAACGGAAATTCCTAGGCCTCCGGCGATCGCTTGTTTGATAGCTTCGTTGCTACCTAATTCTAGGCGTACCCGCACTGATACCTTACTCTTGTCAAATAATTTCTGCACTGCCCTACGAGTCCCTGACCCAGATTCTCGCATGATAAATGGTTCATTGTTCAGCGCTTCAATGGGAATTTGGGTTTTACCGACTAGGGGATGGTTAGAGGGGGCTACCACCACTAGGGGATTATCTAAAAAGGGTTTCGTACAAAGGTCTATATCTTCAGGGGGTTGACTTAGTATATATAGATCATCTTTATTTTCCAGCATCCGTTGGGTAATCTGTTGGTGATTGATCACCTGTAGGGCAATATCAATGGCTGGGTAGTTTTGACAAAAAGACCCTAACAGTCTGGGAATAACGTATTTGGCTGTAGTGACTACTGATAAACTTAATCGCCCTTGTTTAGCGCCTTTCAGGTCAGCAATGGTCATCTCGAAATGTTCCAGGCGCTGAAAAATATCGTGACAGGTCGCTTGTAACTCCTGACCCGCATCAGTCAGATAAAGTTGTTTGCCAATTTGCTCAAATAGTGGTAGTCCCACCGCTTGCGATAGATGTTTGACTTGACTTGAGACAGTGGGTTGGGTGATCAATAACTCTTCTGCTGCGCGAGTGAAGCTACCGTGACGCGCTACGGCTTCAAAAACCTTTAACTGATGCAGTGTGGTCTGAATCACCAGCTTTGTCCTCCAAGTAATGGGAAATGATGATTGTACTATTGATTTAAGTCTATCAAAATATAGATAATATACAATAGATTGCCACTCCCATAATTACCCATCTCGGTTATAGCAGTCCGTAGACCTAAATGAATGGGGCGCAGCGACCCCTAAAGCTATTGGTGATCTCTCGGCTTTAACCAGTTGCGCCCACTTCCTAGAGTGGCGGGATCGGGATTATTCATGATCTGGCCGCTAATATTTACAATACTTAATATTATTTTTAGTCATTTAGTGATATATATGTTTTTTTTGGACCAAATGTGTGGTTTTGCAAAGAAATATAAACAAATGTAATGGAAATATTAACAATATTAAAGGTTGACTGAAGCCATTTATTGATAGTATTTTAATCAATCGGCAAATAGCCGGAAATTTAAAGAGCGATTCCTCAGAAGGGAGATATAAAGGAGTTATGTCTTACTCTCAAACTCAAACCAAATCGAAAGCCGGATATCAGGCTGGTGTAAAAGACTATAAGCTGACGTATTACACGCCGGATTACACACCCAAAGATACAGATATTCTGGCAGCGTTCCGTGTTTCACCTCAACCAGGAGTTCCCCCGGAAGAAGCGGGAGCAGCAGTAGCAGCAGAATCTTCAACCGGAACTTGGACAACTGTATGGACTGACCTGTTAACAGACCTCGATCGCTACAAAGGTCGTTGCTACCACATCGAACCAGTACCCGGCGAAGACAATCAGTTTTTCTGCTTTGTTGCCTATCCCTTGGATCTGTTTGAAGAAGGTTCTGTTACCAATATGTTAACCTCCATCGTGGGTAACGTATTTGGATTTAAGGCACTGCGGGGCTTGCGCCTGGAAGATATGCGGATTCCAATTGCTTACCTCAAAACCTTCCAAGGCCCTCCCCACGGTATCACCGTTGAGCGGGACAAATTGAACAAATACGGTCGTCCCCTGTTGGGTTGCACAATCAAACCTAAACTGGGTCTGTCGGCTAAAAACTACGGTCGGGCGGTTTATGAGTGTCTGCGTGGTGGTTTAGACTTCACCAAAGACGACGAAAACATCAACTCTCAACCATTCATGCGCTGGCGCGATCGCTTCCTATTTGTACAAGAGGCGATCGAAAAAGCCCAGGCTGAAACCAACGAAATTAAGGGTCACTACCTAAACGTAACAGCCCCCACCTGCGAAGAAATGATGAAACGGGCGGAATTTGCCAAAGAAATCGGCACCCCCATCATCATGCACGACTTCTTCACCGCTGGTTTTACCGCCAACACCACCCTGGCTCGTTGGTGTCGTGATAATGGTCTGTTGCTGCACATTCACCGCGCTATGCACGCCGTGGTTGACCGTCAACGTAACCACGGTATCCACTTCCGGGTTCTCGCCAAGTGTCTACGGATGTCCGGTGGTGACCACCTGCACTCTGGTACAGTTGTAGGTAAACTCGAAGGTGAAAAAGGTATCACCATGGGGTTTGTAGACCTGATGCGGGAAGACCACATCGAAGAAGATCGTTCTCGTGGTATCTTCTTTACCCAAGATTGGGCTTCTATGCCTGGTGTAATGCCTGTTGCTTCCGGTGGTATTCACGTTTGGCATATGCCAGCTTTGGTAGAAATCTTCGGTGATGATTCCTGCTTACAGTTCGGTGGTGGTACTTTGGGACACCCATGGGGTAATGCTCCTGGTGCAACTGCTAACCGTGTGGCTCTCGAAGCCTGCATCCAAGCTCGTAACGAAGGCCGTAACCTGTTCCGTGAAGGCGGCGACGTGATTCGTGAGGCTTGCAAGTGGAGTCCTGAACTGGCTGTGGCTTGCGAACTTTGGAAAGAAATCAAATTCGAGTTCGAGGCTATGGATACCCTGTAGGTTTCCTGAGATTTCGAGAAGTGATTTTGGATTGGGCAAATTCCCCTGACTTGACAATTTTGGAGAGCTACGGATACAACTCAATCCAATATCTCAAACTTGAAGTCTTAACAGAGGGTTGGTGTCAGAACATGGATATCAAAAAAGTTGCTAAAGACACGACCAAGGTACTGACCAGTTACCTAACCTATCAAGCTGTAATCATCATCACCAACCAATTGACAGAGACTAACCCTGGTTTAGCCATCTGGCTGAGTGATTTTTCCTCTCGGGGGAAAATCCAGGATGGTGAGGCTTATCTTGAGGAACTACTACAGGAAAATCAAGAACTGGCTTTCCGGGTGATGACCGTCCGAGATCATCTCACCCAAGAGGTGGCGGATTATCTACCGGAGATGGTTCGGCTGGGGATTCAGCAGGGAAATATGGCACATCGCCGCCAGTACCTGGAACGAATGACGCAACTAACTACTTCCGAGACTAACCCTCCCGACTAAGGTCGGAGTCTAAATAATTAATTTCAACAACTACCCTGGAAAATCACAATGCAAACACTACCAAAAGAGCGCCGTTACGAAACTCTGTCCTATTTACCCCCTCTGACTGATGCTCAGACCCAGAAACAGCTTCAGTACATTCTTGAGCAAGGCTTTATTGCTGGGGTAGAATTCAGCGAATCCTCTGCGCCTGAACAGCACTACTGGACTCTGTGGAAGTTGCCTCTGTTTAATGCAACTACCGTTCGCGAAGTTATGGCGGAAATCGACGAATGCCGTCGCGAATATCCTAAGTGCTTTATCCGGGTTATGGGTTTTGATAACGTGAAGCAGTGCCAAGTTCTCAGCTTTATCGTTCACCGTCCCACTGGCTCACTGTACTAAATCACCCGCTAAAATTTAATCTAGGATTAGGCTAACCGCCAATTTCCAAAATTTTGAGGCAGGGGTGACTCCCTGCCTTTATGATCTGGGTGAAATCGATAAAAAACCTTAACCACAGGAATGCTCTACCAACCAAAGGTGTTTACAGGTGGTTCACCCCGTCGCCTGGTTATTCTGTTAATGATTGTGATTGTCCTGGGGGTGTTGTTCCGTTTTGCGAGTCTCGATCGCAAATTATATTCCCATGATGAAGTTTTTACCAACTTGCGATCGGCTGGTTTTACGCGCGAACAGGTAGATCAGCAATTGTTCAGCGATCGCATTTTTACCCCTTCAGAACTCCTAGAATATCAACGCCTCAAACCCGATAGCACCGCCGCCGATACTCTCGCCTCTCTGCATAGAAACCCCCATCATCCCCCCCTATATTATCTCATAGCTAGGGGTTGGATGCGAGGCTTTGGCAGTTCGATTTTAGCTTCCCGTCTTTTACCCGCCGTCATTAGTTTAATATCCTTACCGCTTATTTATGCCTTAGCTTGGGAATTATTTCAATCTCCGCTAATTTCCCTTATGTCTACGGCTTTATTGGCTGTTTCTCCGGTGGATATATTATTAGCGCAAACTGCTCGTCAATACAGCTTAATGACGGCTTTAATTATCGCATCTAGTCTGATGTTACTCAAAGGGAGTCGCACCAACAATTGGCTGTGGTGGTTGGGTTATGTAATTACCTGCACTTTAGGATTATATACCCATTTATTTTTTGGATTAGTTATAGCCAGTCATATCGGTTGGGGAATCTTGATTTTTGGGTCGGAACCGAGACGGAATTATAAACCACGTCCGTCTTTGTTTTTCATTCAGTTGGCAATATCTATATGTTTAATTGTGGTTCTTTATCTACCCTGGATAACTGTGATTATCCATAATTGGGAACAGGCTCAAGACTTGACCAGTTGGACTCATCAATCCATGAGTTTACTGGATTTATCTAAGTTTTGGATGCTAAGTTTTACCTCGGTTTTAGTTGATATTGACTTTGGCTTTAACAGCTTCTGGACGTATTTATTTAGGCTGCCGTTTTTACTGCTAATTATTTATGCTCTGTATTATGTAAGTGAAACCAATGATAGTCAAACCGGATTATTTATTTTAACTGCGATTTTGATACCGTTTATCCTGTTGGTTTTACCAGATTTCTTATGGGGGGGACAGCGTTCCTCTGTCACTCGGTATCTGATCGCTTGTTTTCCAGCTATTCAAATGGCGATCGCCTTTTTATTAGTAACCCACCTTAATACTGGTCGTCAATCATTATTGGATGGTGAAAAGTTGTGGCTGTGGGTATTAGCCATATTACTAAGTTCTAGTATTATCTCCTTGGGTTTAAGTACAGTTTCATCAACTTGGTGGGATAAAGGTTTAAGCTATTTTAATCATCAAGTGGCTACAGAAATTAATCAAGCCAACTCGTCTGTGGTAATTTCTGATGCGGGAAATGGTACTAATACAGGAGATTTAATCTCCCTCAGTTATCTATTAGATAATAATGAGGTTAAACTTATTCTGATGAGTAATCAACCATCATTACAATTAATTCCTGAAAATTCCACCATTTTTGTATTTAGACCTTCTCAGGAATTACAAGAGTTGCTACAGCAAAATTATGGCGACCTTGAGCAAGTTCTGGATATCCCAGACCTGTGGAAAGTTCAATAATTGCAGAGGAGTTGTAGTCCTATGAACTATATATATTCATGGTTTATTGGTAAGCGCAATTAGTTAAATATGGACTCCAAACATAACCTTCTATGGGTCCGATAATGCGAGTCCAGTTGGGTCCTTCTCTACCGTCTGTTATTCCTAAAATTACCCGAGTTCCATTGGGTAAACTACCAACAATTTTACCAGCAGGAGTAGCTCGTACATTTAAGGGGGTTCCGGTAGGGTCATCGACAGTACAAGCGCCTACGGGAGTTTGAGCAAGTTGTAATTCCTGAGACGGTTTAACAGAGTCAAAATCAGTAAATGCGATCGCTGCTGTTACCCAACCCGTAGCGGAGGCGATCGTCATCGGAATCAAAACATAATGCCAAGGTTTCATCTGCATCATTGCCCGATATGTGACTATCTTAAATTATATCATACTGGACTGGGGTTGACGGCTGTTTCTTTACAAAAACTTAATCTTTGCCATAATCTCAAGACCAAAAGGAACAGTTATAATCACAATTAATTAAATATTCACCCCAAACATAACCTTCTTAGGTAAGTTAAAACCGGGGTAGAAATTAACATCAACTCCACCCCGAAAATCAGCCTAACTTTCCATAGCTGACACCGACTTAGGAACCCCAGCCGTCAGAACCTCATAACCATCTGTTGTCACCAAAACATCATCCTCAATTCTCACCCCTATTCCCAGCCATCGCTCATCGACCTCTGGTTGTCCTTCCACGGGTTTAATATCCCGTTTAATATAAATCCCCGGTTCCACAGTTAACACTTGTCCTGGCTGCAATAATTGCGGTTCTTCACCCCACTGATAAACGCCGACATCATGAACATCTAAGCCCAACCAATGTCCGGTTCTGTGCATATAAAAAGGCTTATATTTGCCCTCTTTAATAATCTCATCAATATCGCCTTTGAGCAATCCCAAATCTAGCAAACCTTCTACCAAAACCCGCACCGCCGTATCATGTAACTGGTTATAAGGATTTCCGGGTTTAACTTGTTCAATGGCGGCGATTTGTGCGCGCAAAACCAACTCATAAATAATTTTTTGCTCTGGTGTAAACTTACCATTAACGGGAAAAGTGCGGGTAATATCGGCATTATAATATTGATAAGCACAACCGGCATCAATCAACAATAAATCCTGGTCTTGCATTTGGCGATTATTCTCAATGTAATGCAAAATACAAGCATTTTCACCAGAGGCGACAATGGAAGGATAGGCGGGAGTAGCACCATGTTGATTAAAGAAATATTCAATTTCAGCTTGTACCTGATATTCATACTTTCCGGGTTGAGCAAATTCTCGCGCTCTCTGGTGAGCGGCTACGGAAATTTCGGCGGCTTTTCGCATCAATTCCAATTCTTTGGGGCTTTTAATTAGCCTTTGAGGATGGAGAATTGTACCAGCATCTTGAATAGCAATAGGACCTGTGCCATGTTTAGGATAAACCCGGATTAAATTTTGCCAATGATTGAGAATTATCTGGTTAAATTGTTGATCGCGTCCTAGTCGGTAATAAATGCGATCGGCTTTTTGTAGGTATTGGGGTAATTTTTCGTCTAATTCATGAATTGGATAAGCCTGGTCTGCACCATAAATAGTTTTAGCATTATCAATCCCAACTCGATATCCGGTCCAGGTTTCTTTGTCGGGGTCTTTGGGTTGTACAAATAGAATAAATTGATGTTCTTGGTGGTGGGGTGCGAACACGGCGACGGCGTTAGGTTCATTAAAGCCAGTGAGATAGAAAAAGTCGCTATCTTGGCGGTAAGAATATTCAACGTCGTTGTGCATGACTGCTGTGGGCGCACTGCTAAAAATGGCAGTACCGCCACCAATTTTAGCCATTAACTGTTCCCGACGCTGTTGATATTCTACTGGTGTGGTCATTGGTTAAGTTGTCCTGATTAAGATGGTCATTTTTGATCATATAACTTAGTCTTAGCATTTAGTTAGTGTGCCCATGATAATTTAATTGGATCTCATCTTTAGAACAATTAGTGCCACCCCTGGGTCAGTAATTGGTAACTTGAGTATAAAGAGGTCAACAGGATGATTAGATTAAGATTAGATTAAAAAACCCAGTCTCTTGAATAAGAAACTGGGCGGAAATTTAAGAGCAATTTCTCAGTTAGAGAGATTATAATACTGGAGCAAACCGTTCTTTTTCGGGAACTTCAGTATATTCAGCTACAATTTGCCGAAATTCGTCTCCATCAATGGTTTCTTTTTCGATGAGTAAATCAACTAGGCGATCAATAACTTCCCGGTTATCGCGAATGATTTGACAAGCATCCTGATAACAATGTTCGGCGATCGCCTTAATTTGAGAATCAATGCGGTCCGCAATTTGATTAGAATACTCAGTGCGGGTAGCAAAATCGCGACCTAGGAAGACCTCACCCTGGGAAGATTCCAGAGAAAGGGGTCCCAAGTCAGACATACCATAACGAGTCACCATTTGACGAGCCATTCCCGCCACCTGTTGCAGGTCTCCACCAGCGCCGGTGGTAACTTCGGCATCACCAAAGATGATATCTTCGGCGGCGCGACCGCCCAAAGCGCCGGTAATACGGGCGAGAATTTGAGACCGGGAAATCAAACCCTGATCCTCATCAGGCATAAACCAGGTCAAACCGCGAGCCTGTCCACGGGGAACTAGGGTAACTTTTTGAACGGGATCATGATCTTTAATCAGAGTACCAACGATCGCGTGTCCGACCTCATGATAGGCAATCAGGCGCTTAGTTTTACCATCAAGGAGGGGGGTTCCTTCCATACCAGCGACAACCCGATCAACGGCATCGTCAATTTCGGCCATAGTAATGGCATCCTTGCGGCGGCGGGCGGTGAGGATAGCGGCTTCATTAAGTAGGTTGGCGAGGTCAGCCCCAGTAAATCCGGGAGTCCGACGAGCGATCGCCTCGAGAGACACCTTATCGGCAAGTTTTTTATTGCGGGCGTGAACTTCCAAAACCGACAGACGGCCCTTAATATCAGGAGCATCGACTATGATTTGGCGATCGAACCTTCCGGGGCGCAGCAAAGCCGAATCGAGAACGTCTGGGCGGTTAGTAGCAGCAATAATAATAATGCCCGTGTTACCCTCAAAACCATCCATTTCAGTTAATAACTGGTTAAGGGTCTGTTCTCGTTCATCATTACCGCCGCCAATACCAGCACCACGCTGGCGACCGACCGCATCAATTTCATCAATAAAGACGATACAGGGGGCAGTTTCCTTAGCCTTCTTAAACAAATCGCGGACCCTGGAAGCGCCAACCCCAACAAACATCTCCACAAATTCCGAACCAGAGATGCTAAAGAAGGGAACCCCAGCCTCACCGGCGATCGCCTTAGCCAGGAGAGTTTTACCAGTTCCCGGAGGGCCAACCAACAAAACACCTTTAGGAATTCTCGCCCCAACAGCGGTAAAGCGTTCCGGCTTTTTCAGGAAGGTAACCACCTCTTGGAGTTCTTCTTTAGCTTCCTCAACGCCAGCGACATCATCAAACAAAACCCCGGTTTTGGCTTCCATAGAGAAACGAGCCTTAGACTTACCGAAGTTCATCGCTTGACCAGGGCCACCCGGCACATTATTAGAACGGCGGAACAGGAAAAATAGGCCCACAATCAACAAAATCGGGAAAACCAAATTTCCTAAAAGTCCCCAAATCGCCCCATCATTACGGGGAGGGTGAGAATCAAAGCTAATATTAGCAGCACGCAGGCGAGAAATTAGTTCCGGGGCATTATTAGGCAAATCCACCCGTAGGCGCTGCACTCCATTATCCAATTGAGGATCGATCGCCTCAACGATCGCCGTCCGTCCCCCTTCATATAGATCCACACTGGTAACCCGCCCGGCATCGAGGTAATCTAAGAATCGGCCATAAGTCATGCGAGTGCTGGCTGTATTATTTTGAGCTATATCCGTCGGGGAAGCCGCAAAAGCACCCTGCCACAGGAAGAACCCGATCACCAGGGCCGGGATCGTCCATAGCAGAATGGTTCTCCAAGATGTTTTCATAAATTCCGTTGCCTCTATGTGCTAATACATCAGAAATTTCTTAAAACTCAGCCCAGTCAATGGCTAAGATTAAAGATATTCATAATCTTAACTAAATGTAACGTAACAGTCTGTGATCAGGCAACCAGGCCGGGGAGTTTAATGGCCGGCTACAGTTGATGAGGGGGAAAAGTCCTGATACGGAAAAACATCAGTGGAATATAATCTGGCAATGGGGGACAGTAGGCTATAATCCTAGGAATTGTAGTTAGAGATGATTATTTCGCGATCGAAGTAGGGTAAAGTTACCGTTGTTGGATTGCCTACATCTAAATCTCAGGAAAGTTATAACTATGGGAGAATTGTCAGAAGGTTGCTAGAGACTCAAACTCATATTTCTGAATTCAAGTTGTGAGAATGGGGCTGCAATCTGGCAATTAACATCGAAAGCATGAGATTTAAGTACCCTGATGTACTGGTCAACTGGGTTGTGAGGCAACCCAAATGCTTCTTGTATCAGCTTGAGTGTTGAGAACTTTAGTTCCCGATGGCAAGTCTGATGGCCGAAAGAAGAATCTCACGGACTTAGTCCCTCTGAGTGTCACAATTTTTGAGTCTTCGTGAAGTAACGGATTTTTCAGATGCAGAGTAACAAACAGCCCGGACAGTCACAGTCACAGTCACCGTTAGCTAAAGCTACCACAACCAAACCGACCACTACTACTGTAGTCGGCCGCTCAACGATTCTCAGTGTTGACTTGGGGAGAACCGCAACTAAATCCTGTATTAGTCGCAACCCCGCAGATGTGGTTTTTATCCCCTCTAATGTTGCCCAACTAAGTGTAGAAAAAGCCCGTGGCGGCGGCTTTGAGTCGAAAAACACCGATCCTCTGTTAGATCTATGGCTGGAATATCAGGGAAATGGTTTTGCCGTCGGTCAACTGGCTGCTGATTTTGGAGCGAGTCTGTTTGGCGTAGATCCCGCCGCTAACCCCTCTAAGGTCAACGATGCCCTAATTAAGATCTTCGCTTGTGTGGGGTATTTCAACCTCAAAGGCGATCTTGATGTGGTGCTGGGTCTACCATTCTACTCCCAAGAACAGTTTGAGCGAGAGAAAGAACAAATTATGAGTCTCCTCAGTGGACCCAATACCTTGGTCTTTAGGGGTGAGCAAGTCGTGGTTGATATCCAGAGTGTTCGGGTAATGCCAGAGGGCTATGGTAGCCTGATTTGGTGTGAAGCCCAGGGCAGTAAAGATATGCCTAACTTTGCGGATCTTTCTGTAGCTATTGTTGATGTGGGACATCAAACTACGGATTTCTTGACTGTCGATCGCTTCCGGTTTGCTCGTGGGGTTTCTCAGAGTGAAGTCTTTGCGATGAGTAAATTTTATGAGGAAGTCGCCGCTAAGATTGAGGGAGCCGATGCTCAATCCCTATTCTTGCTAGAGGCAGTACATAAACCCCAAGGACAACGTTTTTATCGTCCCAGAGGGGCGACTAAACCTGCTAACCTAGATGAAATTGTACCTGAGTTGCGTAAGATTTTTGCGCGGGATCTTTGCGATCGCGTGGTAAAATGGTTGCCAGAAAGGGTCACAGATGTAGTGATTACTGGCGGCGGTGGTGAGTTTTTCTGGCAAGATCTACAACCCCTACTCAAAGAGGCTCAGTTAAGGGCTCATCTGACTCAACCGGCTCGTAAGGCTAACTCCCTAGGACAATATGTTTATGGGGAGGCTCAACTGGCGAAACGCTAATTAATTGGTTTTTCATCCCGTTGGGTACTTCCTCAACGGGATAGCCTGTTTGGGGGTGAAATTAGATCTAATTGCTGCTAAACTGGGTTAGTCCTCATTGGCAGGTCTGCCCATACGTCCTACCTAACTATGCTCTGGGCTAATAAAAAACTTACGCAGTCGGTTACTTTTACTGAGGATGCTGCTGATCAAACTCTGTTAGAGGCGATCGAAAAGGAGCTATCTCTCACTAAATATCAAACTTTTAGCAATCTCTGTAAACAGGCTTTGTGGCAGTTTTTGTTGAGTTCTCCCACTACACAGACCCCTGTGATTAACAACAATGATTACCGCCCGGAAATTACCTCGGAAAGACCTTTAAACCCCTCTCCTAATCTAAAACCTATTGAAGAGGGTTTATTGAGTCTCCAGAGACAATTAGGGGCTTTGGAGCGACAGCTACAAGCCCAAAAACCGGAAAATAAAACCCAACAACTTGAGAGTCAGGTTAATCAGTTAACCCAGCAGCTTGCTCAATTTCAGGCGACGATCGCATTGAAATTGGATACTACCAATGAGGCGATCGCTCAAATACCTAGTAAATTGCCCCAAATTACATCACCTGCTGCACCACCAGAACCCTCTCGGTCAAACGCGCCGCCTCCCCCACCACCAGAACCCGTCCCCCCCCAAAAAACTGACCCCCTCCTGGAGCGTCTGAGTTCTTTAGTCGATGATTTTTAACATCAAGTTACTGGTGGGAGTGTTGCTAGGTGCTTATTTCAGGGTCTCTACTGCTATAGCTGCCGCCCAATTGTCAATTTCCCAGGTTTTTAAATACCAATTATGTGGGTAATTTCCAACTATTTTAGCCAGGAAAAGTTGACCATCATTATTGGGTAAAATCTCCACATCTTTTAAGCCTATTAATCCCGTACCAGTGGCTTTTAGTAAGGCTTCTTTCGCCGTCCAAAGCTGAAAGAATGCGCGATTTTGTGCGGCTTTTGGATGGTTAGAAAGTTGGGAATATTCCCCCTCACAAAAAAAGCGTTTGGCTAAAGTTAATCCATCCAAGGAGCGGATTTTTTCTAAGTCAATACCAACTCTGCGGTTAAAGGCGATCGCATATAAAGCCTTACCGTGGGAGTGGGAAAGATTGAACTGTATTTCACCCTGAGAATTTCCAGTAATTAAACCCGGTTTTCCCCGTTGACTATAGGCAAATTCCAACCCTGGGGGAGCCACCCCTACATAAGAGGCTAAAATTTGGCGGAGAATCCCACGAGCGGCGGTAAAATGGAGGCGATCGCTCTCCCGACGAAACGCGGCCGCCCTTTGTCTTTCCTCAGCACTTAGGAGTCTTTCCAGACCAGCAATTTGACTTAAATGCAAATCCAAATCAGCCTGCCAAACCTCAACATGAGGAGCGATCGCATCATCCCCAAACGGGGTAATATCAACCCGTTGAAACATTTAACGCCTAGCGCCAGAAGGCAATTGAGGAATCGGCTCATAATCCCTAGGTAAAGCCGGACGATCCAAAGAATCAACACTCTGAATATCAATCAACTCCCCATCATCTTCAGGCAGAAGATCGAGTTCAGCCCCATTAATAATAGCACCAAGTAACCTCGGCCGATATTTTTTCGGTCCAGTTTGCTCCTCATCAGTTTCCGTCAACTGATCAGCCAATTGATTCATCTGAGCCGACATAGTACAAGTAGGTCTAGCCACCAAAACCATGCCATCAGTTAAAGGTTCCAGAGTCAAAGCATCATTATGGTCACTCCAAGCAGGTACATCCACAATCACCACATCAAAGCGATGGCGCACCTCTTTAAGCAAACGTCGCATCTCACTAGACTCTAGCACCGCCGTTACTTGTTTTAACGGACCAGGAGAGGGAATCACATAGAGATTTTCCACATCTGG
The DNA here is from genome assembly GCA_016745315.1 of Arthrospira sp. PCC 9108. GTDB lineage: Bacteria > Cyanobacteriota > Cyanobacteriia > Cyanobacteriales > Microcoleaceae > Limnospira > Limnospira platensis. The sequence continues at coordinate 4,102,725 of CP066886.1, read as the reverse complement.
AACCATACGGATACAATTATTCAAATCTCCGTAATAGCGCAAAGGTTCCCAACGGTCCTGAGAATCAATAGCCAATCGCATTCTCTCAACTTGACTTGGCGATCGCAAATCCGCCTCAATTATCAAAGTCCGTTTTCCGGCTCTCGCGGAGGCGATCGCCAAATTATAAGCCGTCAGAGTCTTACCTTCCGGTCCTTTAGTGCTAGTCATCAACACCACTTTCGGAGGTTTTTGGCCGTTACTGAACAAATTACTACGCACCTGCTCATAGGGTTCCAAATACCGAGAATTGTGATGTAGTAGTAAAGGCATATCCCAATCCGCATGGTCATCCAAAACATTGGGAACCACTCCCAGAATCGGAATTTCTCGTTCTTTCAAAGCCCCCTGAATCTCCTCCCAGGTGTAGAATTTACCGCTAAGTATACCCAACGCAAAAATCAGCACCGCACCAACTATCACCCCACCAAAGCCACCCGCAGCCATGACCAGGATTAAACTAGGTGGTGGTGGTGGATCTTCCACATCAGGAGCCGCCGCCTCCTGAGCCACCTGTAAACTACTCACCGTTTCCGCTTCCGCCGCCTGAGCATCAGCCAATTGCGCCTGCATTTTATCGTAGAGTGTCTGTCTATAACCCACCTGTTGCTCTAACCGCATTTTCTCCATTTGCTTATTAGGAATAGTCGCATATTCCCGTTCTAATCTGCGTCCCACCTCACGGCTAGTAGCAATTTCTTGGAGTAGAGTTTCTTGCTGAGTTTGCAGGTTAATTAAATTTTGAGCAATTTGCTGTCGGGAGGGGTCTAAAGACGAATCAACCCGAATTTGGTCAACCTGTCGCAGGGGAGCCGCCACCCCATGACCACCGAGAACCTCAGAAGCTCTCGCTTGTAATTGCTGTTCGCTTGCCTGTTGTTGTTTAATTAAATCTGCTACCAGGGGATGAGCATCAGTAAAATCCTTACGCAGAAACTCTAACTGAGACTCAATTTGATAAAGTTGTACTCGCAATTGAGCAATAATTGGGTCAGCCGTCAGCGCTTGGGAAACATAGGCTTGATCGACATTCAATCCTAGTCTACCTTCCAAACTAGCGATTTGAGCATTAATAGAATCTAGTCTCAATTCAAGCTGTTCTACATGATTTCTATTGGAAATAATCGACTGAGGTAAAGAACCACTTTCGATCGCCAATAAAGTAGCGCCTTCTCGTCTATCATACTCTTCCAGAGTATTTTGAGCCTCTCTCAATTCCGCTCTCGCTGGTCCCATGCGATCTTGAATTGTGTCCATAATATTGCGGAGTTGTTCCGTATTAATTAAACGGCTCTGTTCGATCATCTCCCGCATTAATACATTGACCACTTCCACAGAGCGATCGCGATTATAATCTTTAAAGGTGACTTGAATTGTACCCGGTTGACCACCCTCTCCCGGTCTAATTTGAACCCTAGCGTTAGCACGAAAATCTCTAGGGGTAATCATCGTTTCATTTAACACCGTCTCAATCACACGGGGTTGTAGTAACATCCGGTCTGTCAGTTGTTGTCCTTGCTGTCGAATATTCTGACCTGTTTGGGAGAACAAAACGGGGGGATTTTTATAGGTTAAAATTCCTCTGGCTTCGTAGGGCGGTCTTGGCGGCGCTTCCAAAATCATACCCACACCCCCAGAAATTCCCAGGGCTACCACAAAGGCGGCTAGTCCCGCAAATTTGTAGTTTTCAAAGGCGATTAAATAGCGTTTAACAATTGGTAAAGTCATGGCAATATCAGAATTTTTGGTAATAGCAATTTGGTATTTACAGCCTTTTCAGTAATCATGCCATAGGCTGTCAAAGTCCCTCTCACTCCCTGGTAGAGGTATTTAGGGTGATGGTAATGTTTAGCACAATTTATGAACAAGCTGTATACCTTTAATTACCCTGTTGTTGGTCGGGTCCAAATAATCTTTCCGCCGAATTAATGAGTTGTTGAAAGAAGAGAGTAAAGCCGAGGACATCCCGAAAGGGTTGGGTAAAGTTATTGAGAAACACAGTAACTTGAGTAATCAGATTACGATTAATCACAATCACATCCTCATCTTGTAGTAGAATATTGTCGGTTTGGTCTCCTCTAAGTACATTTTTACCATTCAGAATCTGAGTAGTTGTTTGTCGAGATTGTCGGTCATATCGAATCAGGGCAATTTTATCGAGGTCTCCAGTTTGTAAAGGTACATTGGCGAGGATATCAATAAAGGTACTACCATTGGGTAAGGCTACCGCACCGATCGCATTTCCGGCATAACTAAGAATTCTGACCGTAATTTGCTGGTTAACTAAAGTTGAACTAGCCACTAATTTGCGATCGTAGTCTCTCTCATCAACATCAGGATCTAGTGGTAGTACAATCACCGAATCACCATTAGATAGAGAAACATCCGGGAGAGAGGTAGCTTCTGCTAAGGGTGTATATAGATCTATGATATCTTCTAAAACTCGACCATCAACGGTAGTGCGACAAACTAGGACGGTTCGCAAGTCAGCAGTTAATGTCGCACCTCCGGCCGCTAACAGCGCCGTAGAGACACGAGAACCCCCAGCCGGGAGGGTATAGAAGCCTGGTTGCACAACTTCCCCAACGACGGTTACTTGGGCGGGAACTGGTGCAGCAGCCAGACTATAATTTTCTAATAGATCTCGCTCTACGCCTTCTGAGGGGCTAACTTCCTGAGTGGGGACTGTAATCACATCGCGATCGCTTAGGCGAATATTAGGCGGTTCCAAACCCAATAACAGGGGGGTAAATAGGTCTATTTCCGTTTCTAGAGTTTGTCCGGTGGGTAAAGTCCGGCGCACAGTAATCCGCCGTAAATCTGCCCCTGGTCTAGTTCCCCCCGCCGTAGTCAAGGCGACAATTAGTTGTGGTGATGCTAGGGGATAAAAACCTGGTCTGGCAATTTTTCCGGTCACGGTGACTTGTACAGGTCGCTGATTTACCAGAGATACGACAACTTCAGGGTTTCTGACAAATTGAGCTAGGCGGGGTTGGATATTCTGGCGCACCTGTTCTAAGGTTAATCCTTCCAATTCCACCAGACCAATTAAAGGCATAGCCAGGGAGCCTTGAGGACCAATGGTGGCATTGGGAATAGTTAATTCTTGGGAACGCTGACCATTGATAAACACATCTATAAAAATCTGATCTCCCGGTCCTAGCTCATAACTTTTCATGCGATCGCCAATAGGACCTTCAAACACAGAAGGTGACACCGGAATACCAGAGGGTCTGGTCTGAATGGGAGCATCCGCATTGCGGAAAAGCTCTAATAGTGTAGGCCAGTCTGGTTGTACTGGTGCGGGTTGTCCGCCGCCTCTCGGTAGGGGTTGATTCACAAAGGAGCGGGGTAAGATGCACCGATCAGGTATCCTTTGAGCCATCGACTTGCCGCCACTGGTGATGATGGCTAAAGGAATAATACTCGCCACTGAGTAGAGACCGGTGAGGAATAGGGATTTAATCGGGTTGAGGTTAGCGCCCATATCACAACTGTGGATAACTGTTTATTGTGGCTGAAAAATCGTGGTCATCAATTGTTTTTGGATATCCTGACCGAGGGATTGAGCTATAGTTGCCACTGTTTCTATGTCACCTAAAGGTTCTATAGGAATCATAATACTGACAGCTACCCAGGGGGCGCGATCGCCTCTTAGTTGAGCTTGGCGATCGGCAAAAAACCACTGGCTGGGTGCAGGAGATCCGCCATTATGCCAAGCGTACCATTGTACAAGGGCATAGGTTTGGCGGGGGTTCCAAGCCCGAAAAAATCTCGCGTTAACTGTCACAGGTTGGGGGGAGTCTAGGCTCAATTGCAGGGCACGATAGGAGTCAGTTCTGAGGCTCTGTAACCCTTGCAAATCCATCCATTCGACTTGGGGCTGGTCTTTATAGTAGTTTTGGGGAAACAGCAATACCAGGACTTCGGTATCATTTTGTTGGAGGGTCTGTAAAGACCATCTCCTCGCCCCCACTTGAATACTATCGTGACTGGTAGTTTCCCAGCCGGGTACAGTCAAACCCTCACGGCGAATGGTTTGCAGTTGAGGGAGAGCTTGAATATCAGGCATATCTGACCAAGACCAGCCACCCCGAAAGAAACCGGGAAGAGTCCCTACCAAAAATAGGAGTAGCAGAAATCCCAACAGTACCCATTGAGAGGGTTTTAGCTGTAGTTTGGGGGTTTCCTGGCTGGTGGGTTCAAGATTCGGGGCTGATTTGTCCATTATCTTCGGATTCCTGTTGATTGGGGAAATAATACTGCATTAGTTTCATCAGAATAACCAATAGACCCAACATGGAAGCAGAGTATAGGTCTCCTCCCCACCCTTCATGAAGCCAATCAAAAAGTTCTTGATTACCTGTTCCGAAAAACAGAGTTAACAGGGTATTGCGGATAATATTCGCGACAACACTGGTTAAAGCGGCTGCCACTAAAAATAGGATGGTTTTGGTTCTCGAAGCGATCGCACCCGTCCAGTACAATAACATTAAACCGACATACAGACTCGTAAATAGCATTTTCAGTCCCGCACAGTGCGGCGCAACCTCAACAATTTGTCCATTTACATAGAGATAGATTTGATCTACCGTCACCGGGACGTTAAACTGAATTAGAACAAATCCCGCCATATTGGCGATAAAGGTTTGTAGAGGCAGGGCTAAAGGCTCTATCAGATAGGGGATATAGTTAGGGGTTGCCAGTAGCACAAACAATAAGGCTATCCCCTGTAATTTTAACCCAGGTATTCCTTTTAGCCACAGGCAGAGTCCGGCTAAAATTATCGGAAAGGACAGATTGACTAAATCGGAGATGCTACTGAGGTAGAGAACGCCACCGAGTCCTAATAATACTCCCCCCAAGGGGTGCAGTTGATTGGGTAGTTTGTTCCACTGTTGGCGGTTATTCCAAGCGATATAAGCCGCGAAGGGTAGACCAATTACGCCGTGGCTAAAATATTCATGTTCGATGCTAATGCTTTTGTTGAGCCAGCCATCGTACCAATGCAGGAGCAAAGGGGCGTATAATAACACCAACAAGGCGATCGCCAATCCGATAAATAGATTTCGCTCTATCGCCACAGGAATTTTAGGTTGAGTTTCCATAAGCCTTAATTGTGTAATCGAGCAACATTCCCACTGATTTGATGATCCCTATTTAATCGCGAACATCTCGCACCTAATCTTTTTTAAGACCCAAGGCGGTGCGAATAGCTGCAACTACCTGATTAATCTGATCACTGGTAATCCCAGGATACATGGGTAAAGATAGAATCTGCTGGCTGAGGGTTTCAGTTTTGGGAAAGTCTCCAGCTTTGTATCCCAGATCAGTATAACCGGGTTGTAGGTGACAGGGGATGGGATAGTGAATGCCTGTTTGCACCCCTAATTCATTTAGTTTAGCCTGTAGCTGATCGCGAGTGAGGGAACATTCCTCGGTAACACGAATTACATACAGGTGATAAACATGACCCCCTTCGCTGTAGTTGTAAATGGGGATAATACCATGTTCTTTTAGCACCATTAATTGAACATCATACTGTTCGGCTGCTAAATTGCGATCGCGGTTCCACCCTGGTAAATGACGCAATTTGACGTTAAGAACCGCTGCTTGTATAGTATCTAAGCGGCTGTTAGTCCCCTGTTCCGTATGCACATATTTTTCCGGTGCGCCATAATTCCTCAGAATTCGCGCCTGTTTAGCGACCGTTTCATCGGAAGTAACCACCATACCCCCACTACCAAAAGCCCCTAAATTTTTACTAGGGTAGAAACTAAAGGCGGCGGCGCGACCGATAGAACCGGCTCGATAGTTTTCGCAGGTAGCCAGATGAGCTTGTGCCGCATCTTCAAATACAATTAAGTTATGACTTAGGGCTAGGTCGAGCAGTTGGCTAGGGGTGACAATTTGACCGTATAGATGCACTGGTAAAATCGCCTTAGTTTTGGCGGTCACGGCTCTTTCAGCGGCGGCTATATCAATTAAAGCTGTGCTTAATTCACAGTCTACCAAAACGGGTTTGGCTCTGGCTTGCAAAATACCAATAATAGTTGCAATAAAGGTATTAGCTGGCACTAAAACTTCGTCCCCTGGTTTAACGCCACAGGCTTGTAAACCTATGGCGATCGCATCAGTTCCACAGGCGACACCCACGCCATATTTAGCACCACAGGCTGTCGCAAAATCTGCCTCAAATTCTTGTAGGGCGCGTCCCAGGATAAAATCTCCGCGTCCAATTACTGCATGAATTGCTTTTTCAATCTCATCGGTAAGTTCCTGATATTGAAACGATAAATCAACAAAGGGAATAGGTGCTATATAATTGGTCATAATTTTAGCCAATATGGAACAATTTGGGTGTCTATTTCGACGGTTAAGTTAGCCGATAAATTTAACCAAAATACTGCTGAAGTCTGGGGGGGTTCAGAAGTGATCTGAATCCGCCACCCCCAAACCGCCAAACCCACCCCGACAATTATTTAGCCCTTTCAGGACTCACAATTAGGATGAATTGCGCCTTGATTGCAGATATAGGTAATTTGAGCATCACTCAAGTTTTGCACACGGGAAAAATCAGCCCCCTGCATTCGGTTTGAAGTGGCACCCTGAGCGGTTTCTTCGATAAACTCATCAGTGCGAGTTTCCCGATTAACCACAAAAGTCACCCCCTCAAAATTTGCGCCATGTAGTCTAGCACCCTGTAGGTTAACTAAACTCAGGTCAGCATTACTCAGGTTAGCATTTTGTAGCCTAGCGTTTCTAAAATTAGTGCCAGTGAGTTGAGCTTGACTGAGGTTAGCATTCTGAAGATTAGCACCTTGGAAATCAGCGCCCGATAAGGAACCCCTTTGTAAATCTGCTTCCCGGAGGTCAGCAAACATAAATTGGGTTCCCTGGGCGTTAATCTGACTCATGCGGGCTAATTTGAGGTCTGAGCGTGACAGATTAGCGTTAGTGATATCTGCTCCGGTCAAACTAGCTTCTTTTAGGTTAGCATTTTCTAGGTTAGTGCCAATCAGACTAGCACTGCTAAAATTGCTGCCATTCAAATCAGCATTGGATAAATTAGCGCGGTCTAGGGTGCCGTTTAACAGGTTAGTGCGTCGCATGATGACGGGACTCATAAAAGCGCCTGTCAGGTCAACAGAGGTCAAATCAGCGCCGCTGAGGTCTGATATCAAGTCGTCAAAGGTGTTAAAACGTCCATCAGGTCCAGGTGAAGCAAAGCGACTATTGCGGAAATTGGCATGGGTCATGATGGCACTGCGGAAACTGATGCCAGATAGGTCGGTTTGGTCTAGTACGAGGGTAAACTGAGCGGGAGGGGTGGTAGTTTGACCGAGATGAACACGACTAAGATCGGCTTGTTGGATAAAACCGCCATAGACTTTGAGAATTTTGGCGATCGCCCTTTGAGTAGCCTGCTGTCGTTGGGAAACAATACGTTTTTGCCGTTGGTCCGCCCCAAACCTCATCGAATCGAGGTCATTTCTCAAGGCTTGATTAAGTTTGCGGATGTTTGGTAAAGCCACCGGACCTGTACTCACCAAAGCCTGTTGAATCACCTCTAGCAATATGGGGTCATCTTCTTGACCGAGTAAATCCACCAGTAGGGGAACAGCGCGGGGGTCTTGTAGGGTTCCTAAAGCTAAAATTGCTCCCCGCCGTTGTGCGGGGTCGGTGTTGGCGGCGGGAGAAAGGCGACCCACCAGGGCGAGAAATACTTCGTTATCTTGATTTTGGGAGGCGCGAAGGTTGGCTTGATTTTGAATATAGACTTGAGTGCCGATAAAGGTTCCCAAAACGGCTGCCATGCTGGCACTACCGACGATAATTAGGGTTAAGCCAGGATATTGTCGCATCCATTGCCATAAATTCCACTCTGGGAGTTTTGGCTTAGAGATTAAGACGATCGCCTTGACCGATTGGTTTTCTTCTTCCCAGTCGTAGGAGGTGAATGGATTAGTAAAGAAGGAAGTGGCGGCCGGTTGTACATAAGTACCAGCCAGCAAATCGTGTCCGGTGCGACTGTGGAAGCGCCGCCCCATTAGTCCGTCGGCGGCGATCATAATTCCCGATAATCCCATCATTACCAGGAGATTGGGGAATGCGCCTGTGGCTTGCCAAACTATATATGCTATACCGACGGGAATGCCCCAACGCCCGATGGTTTCCCTAGCGATAATCCGTGAAAATCCGGGGGGAGTTGTCTGGAGTTGACTACACGAACCCCAAACCAGCGCTTGGGAAGGGTTTGTCCGGTGGTGGACAATAGATAAAGCTGCCAGGAGGCGATCGCTATTGGCAAAACTAAGGCACCAGACCAAAATAAATTCGTCAATGGAGATACACTGGGCTGGCGATCGCGCATTGGTAGTCCCAAGGTAGCAGCCACTGTTTCGGCTGTTCCTCTTACTACTGGGTTGAGGGGGACTGACACGGGACCACGATTGGAAATTGCACCAATGGTAAATGGGGCTAATCCCCCCACGATTACTAGGGACATCTCCACCGCCCAAGCACTGCAGCGACGCACCCAAAACGGGAGTTGTTTGGCTTGTTTTTGCCAGGTGGGGGTTGGTTGGTCGATGCTGGGTCGGTTTGCAGTCGGACTAGCCATAATTAATAATTGCCTTTGTCTGAATCTTTGATGATGGGTTACGGAACTTCTTTAAATCTTGGGTTTTTGGGATGATTTGAATACTTGATAACCTATGTACACTATCACCCCGACTACCGCAAGACTTATGGCTAAGGAAATTAATTCGACAAGGGTTTTTAATAGGGCTAACCCGGCGATGACTCCCACACTGGCTATGGCGATCTGTCCGGCTTTGGGTAATCTCTTGAACCGCGCCATCAACTGACCATATAGGGTTTTTAGGCTGCTGTTTAAGTCGGAGGGGGTGGGATTTATGGGTGCATTGGGGTTAACTTCGGCTTCGAGTTGCTCGAGGCGACGATTGATTTTCGGGTCGTCTTGGTAGTTCAAGGGGTTTCTCCTCCGGGGATATAAAACAAGGCTTTACCATTGTACAAGGAGATTAAGAGGGTGGGTTATGACTAATATTAACTTGGGTCAAGTTTTAACAGCGGGACTGCTGGGGGTTTCCCTGTTTCTGGGGTCGGCGCAGTCGGTTTTGGCTGACAGGCGATCGGTTTCCCCTGGGGTGGCTGTCACTTTATCGGGAACTTCGGGGGGAAGTTCTAATAGCCGAGACTGTGGTTGGATCGCTGAGAGTCCTAATCATGTTCTTGATGTGACTCAGGATCTACCATATTGGAGTATTACTGTACAGACGGCTGGGGCTCCTACTTTACTGATTGATGGTCCGGCTGGTCGCTATTGTGTACTCCCGGAGAGTCCCTCTGGGTCTATGTTACAGTTTTCTGGTTATGGTACTCGGGGAACTTATCGGATTTTTATTGGCGATCGCCAACAGTCTCAACATCCTTATAGCCTTTCGATTTCTGACCGTAAGCCCTAGATTTATTGGCTTTTGGGGCTATCTGTCACTAGATTCTGTTTTTTACCATTACGGCTGATTATATCGTAGTAAATAACGGCTGTAATGGCTTGGAAAAACGGCATAATCAGCGCATTCATAGCAATTAACACATCCAACATAATGAAGAAATTTATCGAAGCTGCTAAGTCATACGGGAAAATTGAACTGATAACTGCTCGGCTGATTGTCATAATCAACTGACCCCAATCCTGACCGGGAAGGTGGCTAGACGTGCGACTATCATAATCCCGATAATTTTTAATGCTGATTCTTGGGTAATTTTCCAGCTCTTACTAATGGCTCCAGTGGCGGTCATCGGATTTTCTACGGCTAGAATCACGTCACATATATACAGGCGGGCTAATATCCACATAAAGCCTATATAAAACATGACAAATGCCACTACTCCTAATAAAAATCGTAGTAATAATGACACCCAATTTTCTGGATTCAGCAGCATAGATACCAAGAATCCGGCTATTCCCATAGCTATGCTTAAACCTATAAAAGCCCCAATAAGAATCAATAGTACCAGAATTGATTGCCCTAAAAAACTCCATTTTCGCTTGTCGGTATAGCGTTTAGCATCTGCTCCTGGTTCTGGGCGTTCGCTAACTTCAAAAAAGGCTAAACGAGCGATCGCTCCTACAGTAGCGGCAAATTTAGCCCAACCATAAACGGGAACAATCAGCCATAACAAGGCGACCCGCGCCATAGTAAAGTATTGTTTAAAATGGTCTCGATAGATGCGAAATCCGGCACTAATGACATCAGCCAAGTTTAGGGATTTGTGAGCATATTTATTAGTCATGACTCAATTTAGAGATGCAGCTATAGGATTTTTGACTGTCTCCAAAATTACAGATTCTTGGTCTCCTTGGTTTCACCAAAGTAAAAAATGCTGCTCGTCGTTACCTAGGGGGGGGAAGCCAGGAATCTGCTTTTAATTGACCAGCCCGAAAATTCCTATGGTGGGGATTATACAGCAATTAGGTAATTCGGGCGATTTTCTTAAACAAAATTTCACAAACACCTTCAGATTTCTAATATTTTTGGGTTATCTGTGACTAAATTCTGTTCATCCTGATTATGCTGGTTGATGAGGTCGTAGTAAATCACGGCTTTAATGGATTTGAAAAAGGGGAGAGTCAGCGCCCCCATAGAAATTAACACAGCGGATACAACTAATAAATTCAGCCAAACTGCTACCTCAGCCGTGACTAGGGAATTGATAAGTAATCGGCTGATTAATAAAATGAACCGAGTAGCTATGGGGAAGGGTAAAGTTGCTAAAAATGCGACTATCAAAATCCCCATAATTTGAAACTCTGATTCTTCGGTGATTTCCCAGCTTTTTCTAACCGATTTTTTGGCGTTTGTCTGGTCTTCTAATGCGAGAATCACGTCACATATATACAGACGGGCTGATATCCATATAAACCCCAGGTATAAGATGATAAACCCAAATACTGCCAATAAAAAAATTAACCATGATAACCAAAAACTCTCAAAATTCAGTTTCATAAATATGAATATGGCTGCACCAAGAATCATACTAAAACCGATGACAATACCAATGAGAATTAATCCGACGAGGAGTAATTGTCCGAAAAAACTCCATTGGCGTTTGTTAGTGTAGCGTTTAGCATCTGATGGGGCTTCTGGGCGTTCGCTCACTTCAAAAAAGGCTAAACGAGCGATCGCTCCTAAAGTGGCGAGAAATTTAGCCCAACCATAAACGGGAACAATCAGCCATAAACAGCCAACCAACGCCATAGTAAAGTATTGTTTAAAATGGTCTCGATAGATGCGAAATCCGGCAATGATCACATCACTGATATTTAAAGAGGGTTGAGGGTATTGATTAGTCATGGCTAGGTTATAGATAGAGTTAGAGAATTTGGCCAATGTCCCACAAAATTACAAACCAATATCTGGGATAATTCTATATCAAAACCAGGTTACTGTAATCGCTGAATTTGATATTGAGAATCCCGAAATCCCCCGGTCAAACCTTGCTCTAAAAACAGTTTTCCAGCCTGTTCAAAATCACTGATGGCACCTCGGCGATCGCCTAAAGATGCTCGGACCATTCCGCGACCATAAAAAGCACCAGCTAAATTAGGTCTGATGCGAATAGCTTGGGCGTAGTCTGCGATCGCCTGAGAGTAATTACCAAGTTCAGCATGAGCCTGAGCCCGGTTACTGTATGATTCCGCATCATTAGGATTAAGACTAATGGCTTGGCTATAGTCTGCGATCGCCGCCTCATAATCCTCAGCCAAAGAGTGAACTAACCCCCGATTACTGTGAGCCTTAGAATTATTAGGTTCTAACTCAATCGCCTTAGTACAATCTCCAATAGCTGCATCATAATTTTGCACATTCAGATAAGCAATACAGCGATTATTATAATCCATAGCTGTGGGGTTTAATTGAATGGATCTACTACAACTTTCTATCGCCGCCTCATAATTCCCTAAATTGATGTAGGTACTGCAACGATTCCCGTATGCTTCAGCATTATCTGGTTCCCAACTAATCACTTGATTATAGTCTGCTAAAGCACCTTGATAATCTCCTAAATGAAACCGAGCGCGACCCCGATTATAATAAGCAGCAGCCGACTGGGGATTGAGTCTAATTGCTTCTGTATAATCAGCCATTCCGGCTTGTAAATTACCAGCTTTAACGTGAGCGCTTCCTCTAGCACGATAAGCCTCACTATGGTCGGGCTGTCGCCTAATTACTTCGGTATAATCTAATATGGCGGCTTCGTAGTTTTCTTGGGTATAATGGGCGAGCCCCCTTTGATAGAAAGCGTCTGTATCTTCTGGGTTCAGACGGATAACTTGATTTAGGTCATTAATAGCATTACCAAAATCTCCCATTTGATGGTATGCTAAACTGCGGTTAAAATAGATGTCAGGATTAGTAGGATCAAGTTTAATGGCTTGGGTGTAATCAGCGATCGCCTGTTCATATTTCTGGAGGTCATAGTAAGCATTAGCCCGTTTACGGAAGGCTTCACTATTATCAGGAAATAGCTGGATTGAGCGATTAAAAGCCTTAATTGCCGCTTCCGGATCTCCCGATTCCAGACGTTCTACCCCTCTTTTTAAGGCGGCTTCTGATTTCACGGGATCGGGACGGTTTAACACTTGAAATAAGCCAAATATCACCATTAAACCCACTAATCCAGTCGCGGCTATTCCTACTACAGTCCATAGGCGATTTAAGGAGATTTCCCGTCGTCGCGGTTTGTGTGCTTTATAAGGGGGGTGATTTGGGGAAGTTTGGTTAACTAACCCAGTTTTTCCGGTGAGTTGATTTAATTCGGCGATCGCATCAATAGCCGATTTATATCGCTTGCCATAGTAATGATGCACCATTTTATCTATAATACTAGCTAGGCTGTTACTAACTCGCGCCCGCTGTCGCCAGGCAATTTCTCCAGATATAGATAGGCTAGGATCTTGAAGTTTCGGCAAATCTGAGGCTTCTAAACCAGTTAAAGCCTGAATAGCAATCATTCCCACAGCATATAGATCGCTATTAAATTGGGGGTTTCCCTGGAATTGTTCAATCGGCATATAGGAAGGTGTACCCGTGGCTATGGTTCGCATGGGTTGATTATTTTCCTCAGCCAGTTGGCTAGTCACGGCTTTGACGGAACCGAAATCGATTAAGACTAAGGCTTGGTCTGATTTGCGGCGAATTAAATTCGAGGGGTTAACATCTCGATGAATTACGCCGTTGTGGTGAACAAATACTAAAATATTGAGGATTTCTTCTAATACTTCGATAACTATATCTTCTTTCCACGGATGACCGGGAATTAGTTCTTTATGAAGGGGATGTCCTTCGATAAATTCTTCCACTAGATAGAAGTGATTATTGTCCTCAAAATAGGCTAATAATAGGGGAATGCGATCGTTTCTTCCAAGTTTTTCTAAGATTTCTGCTTCCTGTCGAAATAGGCGTAGGGCTGTTTTCAGGATTTTGGAATTATTACTGGGGGGACGCAGTTGTTTAACCACACATTGAGGATGACCTGGGCGGCGGGTATCTGCCGCTAGATAGGTCTGGCCAAATGCTCCCGAACTCAAAATTTGTACAATTCGATACCTTCCATCTAGGAGTTGACCAATGATTTCCATCTGGCGTTGAGGTTTGAAACTTCTATGGGAGTTCGAGGAATGGGGTTTAGAGCGATCGTCTAAGTTCATAATATGTTACAGTTTGATATAAAATGGAGGAGATAACAAATGCAATCGGTTTTCCTATGGATTAACTGATTTTCCTATGGATTGAGAACTCACCATTGAGTTTCTTGTGTCAATTTTGGCATAAAATTTTGGCTATGGTCTATATCAATCATAACCACTGTGAACCCAGTCTGATTGCACCATGCCCCCCGTCCCTAGGTAGGTATGCACACCATGCTCAAGATCTAGTTTCCTGAGATTACAAAATATTCTAAATTTTTGGTGAAAATTACCTCGAAAACCATGCACAATTTTATCCCCCCTCATCGGTTTTTCCCTTACCTAACTTGGACAGAAATTGCGGAAATGCCCGATCGAGAAAATACGGTAATTATCCAACCTATTGGGGCTATAGAACAACACGGCCCCCATTTACCGTTAATTGTCGATGCTGCCATTGCTACGGCTGTGACCGGGAAAGCCCTAGAAAAACTCGATCGCACTATTCCCGCCTATGCCCTGTCTACCTTATATTATGGCAAATCTAACGAACATTGGCACTTTCCGGGAACCATCACCTTAACCTCTGAAACCCTAATGTCAGTATTAATGGAAGTAGGAGAAAGTATATATCGGGCGGGGTTCCGCAAATTAGTATTTGTGAACGCCCACGGTGGACAACCCCAGATTTTAGAGATGGTAGCGCGAGACTTGCATCAACAGCATGAAGATTTCATGGTCTTTCCCCTGTTTGTGTGGCGGGTTCCCCACATAGCCAAAGAACTATTTTCCCCCGAAGAATTGGAATTAGGGATTCACGCCGGAGACATAGAAACCAGCGTGATGTTATCAATTTTGCCTGATGTGGTACGCCGGGAAAAGGTGGTGCGAGAGTTTCCCCACGGCTTACCCTCCGACAGTTTACTGAGTATGGAGGGAAAATTGCCCTTTGCTTGGGTAACGCGGGATCTAAGCGCTAGTGGTGTTTTGGGAGATGCAACCGCCGCCACAGAAGATAAGGGGACGCGCCTACTCGAGTCGGTGGTAGACAGTTGGGTAAAGGCGATCGCAGATATTTATAAATTTCAGCAGCCCCAGTGTTTCCGCTCTGTGTCAAAATAAATCGATATCGGAAATAGAGTCTAAGTAATACAATGATCAACTCCACCCTACAGCAAGCCTTTAACCGAGGCCAAGGGCTGAAAGTAATTAGCGGTTTAATGAATTTCAATCGCGCCAATGTCATGGCGGTAGTCAAAGCAGCCACTCAAGGCGGCGCGACCTTTGTAGATATTGCCGCCGACCCCGAATTGGTGGCGATCGCCCGGAATTTGACCCATTTACCTATTTGTGTCTCAGCCGTAGAACCAGAAAAGTTTCTCCCCTGTGTCCAAGCTGGGGCTGATTTGATTGAAATTGGGAATTTTGATGCTTTCTACGCCCAAGGACGGCGCTTTGAAGCTCCCGAAGTTTTGGAATTGACCCGTCAAACTCGATCGCTACTTCCTGAGATTACCCTATCGGTAACAGTTCCCCATATTTTGGAACTTGATCAACAAGTCCAATTAGCTATAGACTTAGTGGAAGCTGGGGCGGATATTATCCAAACTGAAGGGGGAACTAGCGCTAACCCCGTGCATCCCGGAACTTTAGGATTGATTGAAAAAGCTGCCCCTACCCTAGCCGCTGCCCGCGAAATTTCCCGCGCCGTATCGGTTCCAGTATTATGCGCTTCGGGAATTTCTAGTGTAACAGCACCTTTGGCGATCGCTGCTGGGGCGGCTGGTGTCGGTGTCGGTTCCGCTATCAACCGCCTGGATAATGAATTAGCAATGATTGCAGCCGTTCGTAGTCTGGTGGAAGCATTAGCCACTGTCAATACTTCCCGGATTTATCACTCTTAGAAAATGTTTACAGCCCCACAGTTCGTCTCTATCTTTGGCAGTCGGAATTATCCGCCCACCAGATGACAGTTGGGGCTGTACTCTAATCAAAATCTCCCGCGCTACTTAAAAACCAGATCGAATAATCTTCGATTAATTCATAATTATCAGACTCTTCGTCTGTGCATTCTAAATCCGCTAGGACTAGGGTAAATAATTTCTCATCGCTAACCCGTCGGACTTCCACTTTCAAGCCATCTTCTGCATCAAATTTATCAACAAAACTCAAAATTTCAAAAGTATCTTGATAGGAAGGATTGTTGATTTTTTGTTTCTGATATTCCTTTTTGCGACCCGAAGAAAATAAATATTCTTCTTCCCAATCAAATTCATCGCTTCCGGTCACATAACAAGGTAACTTGATTTCTTTTTTCAGGTATTGCAGATATAGTTTAAGTTTTTTTGTCAAACTATAAGAAGCCTTGAAACCCAACTTTTTGTTAGTCTTGGCTACCGCCTTTTCTAGGTCATCATCGGTAACATAATCCATGTATAAGTCATCAAGACCTTCGAGACCTTCAATATCACTTAGATTCAAGTGTTTGATGTGTTCAAACATCAATAAACGGGGATCTTCTGTTAGCTCGAATCGGTCTCTACTGTTACCACTACGGATATTAAAAGTAATCGTCTCATCAATTTGAATCCCCTCCAGGTGAGACGGATCGAGATGAGTCGAGGCCGATTTTAAGTTTTTCTGAAATTTTGTCATAATATTTGGGTTAGTGAACAACAGAAGTTACTTTAATTTGTTCTGGATAGATCCTAATAATCAACAGGAGACTAAAATTGTGACTCAAACCGTATCAACATCTCAGCCACAGATATACCAAGGACAGTTTGGTGAGTATACCATCACTGATGGCGATCGCCAGGGAGTCCTAGTATATAGAGTTAGTTTGGCGATCGCCGCCCTCTGCTTTGGTATAGGGACTGCTTTAGTAATATGGGACTCACACAACCCCATAGTCCTGCAACTGCTGACCCCTATTTATCTTGTGTTCTGGTTAGCTTTAGGGGTTAGCCTGTTCACAATTCATATCTATCTGATTATTTTACACAGATTCCTTCAGTTTTGTTGGCTCATGGGGGGTATTGCTACCCTAGTAGTGGCGATCGCAGATCCTGAACCCTTAGCCGTCACCGTTTATAATCAGCCATATAGCTTATTTGGTGTCGGTTTTACATTTGTAGCCCTAACAGGAATTTACTTTAAGGAGGCTTTTTGTTTTAATCGCATGGAAACCAAGCTGCTAACTCCCCTAGTCCCCCTATTACTGTTGGGATATATGGCGGGAGTGTGGACAGTGATCAATCAGAAATTTTTGTTATTTTTCTGGGCTATTCAATTTGGGATTTTTGCCCTCCGCAAGTGTTTCCAAGCCATTCCTTCTGATATTGGCGATAAAAGTGTATTTGATTACCTCCACCAACAGCGATCGCACAATTAAGTATAATTAACCCCAATACTAGCAGCCCCTAGAAGCCCGTTGTCAAACATAACCAGTCAATATTAGCAACCTGCCCTTTTCCCTAGCTAGGGGCAGGATATCTCCATATAAAGGCGATCGTAAATTATTCTTGACTGCCATGGCCACCAAGTCCATGATCGTATATATTTGATTATGGTAACATCCGTAATTTCATCCAAGTCCATCCGAATACCTCAAATGCTTACTCCACCGTAAATCTAATTTTCTTGATCAATTATCAAAACTTATGGAAACAATAGAGCCGGACCCAATGTCCATGGAACTACAAGGAAAACTTGTAATTGTAGATTTGGACGAAACGCTTCTTTTGCGAAACTCAACAGAAGAATATCTCAATTCTTTGCAGCCTCAAATTTTGGGGGCTGTTTTATTAATTGCCCTAGATATTCTCAAGCCTTGGAATTGGTTACCCGGACATCTCAAAGGAAACCAATCAAGGGATTGGTGTCGTGTAATTATTTCCACCCTAATTTTTCCATGGACTTTAATTTTTTGGCAACACAAAGCCAAGAAACTTGCTCATGATTATATCAACCAGGAACTGATACTAAAATTCCTGGAACAATTCCCATCAAAAATAGTCATTGCTACCCTCGGTTTTGATCTAATTATCAATCCCATTATTAAGAATTTCCAATTTTGTCCTGATGCTGTCATTAGTTGTCGGTTTTGGCAGGGAGGAGTTGATCGTCAACGGGGAAAGTATGAGTTAGTTAAAGCAGTATTAACTGACGAAGAAATCGCCAATGCCGCCGTGATTACAGATTCCACAGATGATCAGGTATTATTGGATGCAGTGGCATCACCCTATCTCGTGCAGTGGCTCGATGCTCAATATGTCCCCGCTATGGCTGATGCTTATATTCCATTTTTGTATCTCGAACGTGGTAAGCGCCCCGGCCAAAAATATTTTATCAAGAACATTATCGCAGATGATTGGTTAGTCTTGATTTTGGCGATCGCTTGGATAAGTCCTTATCCAGCTTTACAATCAATCATGATGCTGTTTTTGCTTTTATCTTTTTGGTGTATCTACGAGTATGGCTATGTAGATAATGATATCATCGCCGAAACTTTTGAGCAAAAACCTACTCTCACCCCCACCTATCAAAAATACAAAAATCGTGTCCACCTCTCGCAGGTTTGGTTATGGGCGATAATTTTGGCAACCCCTGGACTTTTCTTATTGGAGGTGATCAAACTTCAATTAACCTCAGCAACTCTCAATTTATCCCTACTCAGATCTATGGCTTTAGATGGTATCCTATGGCTAACCTTTCTGGGCTTGGTATTTGGTCTTTTTTGGAGTTATAACCGCCTTGATAAACAAACCAGAATTTGGCTATATTTCGGGTTGCAAGCAAGTAAATGTTTTGGATTTTTGATGGTAACTACCACAAATAGCATAGGTATTATGTTATTTGCTTCTCAAGTTTTAGCCCGCTGGATCGCCTATATTGTTTATCGAGTCGGTAAACACTCCGAATGGATAGATTTTCCGGGAGAACTTTTCCGCTGCTTTTTGTTTACATTTCTGATAATTTCTGTCGCCCTAGGAACTGGGAAATTATCCATTTTACTAAGTGGGCAAACTCTCGTTATTTTTGCCTGGTGTGCTTACCGAGGACGCAAGCAATTTGTCAATATTTGCCGTCAAGCATACCCAATATATAAGGATAAAACTGTCGTCTAATTGCCAAAATAACAGCTTGCACAGGTTAAGATTAGCTGGCTGTGCAAGCTAGGCAAGCTGTAGCATCCTGTTTTTTTTCAGGTAGTATAACCTTGGATATTTTCCGGGTTAAATTGTTTGAGGGTGCGGGTAGCTTTACGGACTAAAGTTTCCGAACCTTGAACCACCACTAGATATTTCCCAGCATTAAGGCGATTCCGATAGGGTACAGCATCTCCACCCCCAATAATCAAGCCTACCCCGCCGCCAGCGAGAATGCTACCGAGTCCCCCAGAAATACCGCCCAGAATACCACCGATGAAATGATCGCCAATTTCCCCCGCCCAAGCAAAGGTATTAAGCCCGGTGATTAAGCTGAAAGTGTAGCCCGCCACAAACCCAAAAGGAATCAACCAACTAGCCATCAGTTTAACCTGTTTGCGGGCAGGATCATAGGGGTCAATCAAGCCAAACTCATCAGCGCTTTTGTATCCTCTGCCTAAAATACTTACTTGACTGATAGGGATTTCGTCTTTTTCTAAAGCTAAATAGGCAGCCTCAGCTTGAATGCGATCGGGTAAAACAGCAATTAGGTAGTTCATATATGATGATTAGATTATTGGATATACGGCCGCAATTCTGTTAGTCACTAGGTTTCATGATCCCCTGTTAATGTTGGGAAATGCACCATAATGCTGTGGTTAATCATCAATGGGCCTGATGCCGGGGACAATCACAACTGAATTTACTAAATTTTTGTGAACAATTTTTGGTAGCTCGTCCCCCTTAACGCTAGAATAGTTCACTGCGGTATTTTTAGCCGCGATCGAGATCTGCATCAACAGACTCTCTCAATTTACCACGAATCCTCCAATCAAGGAAGTTGTGGTGAATCCCCTACCGTTGCAATTTATTGGCCTAACCATGCCTAAGGTTCTTGTATCTGATCCGATTGATCAAGTTGGACTTGACATTCTCTCTCAGGTGGCTCAGGTTGATGTCAAAACCGGACTACCTGCTGAGGAACTGGTAAAGATTATTCCCGAATATGATGCCCTGATGATCCGTTCTGGTACTCGTGTCACCAAAGAAATAATAGAAGCGGGTACTCATCTGAAAATTATTGGTCGGGCTGGTGTGGGGGTGGACAACGTGGATGTTCCCGCCGCCACCCGCCAAGGAATTGTCGTAGTGAACTCCCCCCAAGGTAACACGATCGCCGCCGCCGAACACGCTATAGCGATGATGTTAGCCCTATCGCGCCATATTCCCGAAGCCAATGTATCCGTAAAAAACGGCCAGTGGAATCGCAAACAGTTTATTGGGGTAGAAGTTTACAAAAAAACCCTGGGGATTGTCGGTCTTGGTAAAATTGGTTCCCATGTAGCAGCCGCAGCTAAAGCTATGGGGATGAAATTACTGGCTTATGATCCATTTATTTCCCAAGATCGCGCAGAACAGTTAGGCTGTCGGTTAGTAGACTTAGATTTACTCATCCGCGAGTCAGACTATATCAGTCTGCATATGCCGAAAACTGAGGAGACCTATCATTTAATTAACGCAGAGGCTCTCGCTCAAATGAAACCCACAGCTCGTATAATTAACTGCGCTCGTGGGGGTATTGTGGATGAGGTAGCTTTAGCAGAAGCTCTGAAAAGTGATCAAATTGCTGGGGCGGCGGTAGATGTTTATGAAAACGAACCCCTAGAGGAAAATTCCCCCCTGCGGGAGTTGGGTCAAAAGGTGATCCTCACTCCCCACTTGGGAGCATCCACAGAAGAAGCTCAAGTTAATGTAGCCATTGATGTAGCTGAACAAATTAGAGATGTATTGTTAGGATTACCAGCTCGTTCAGCGGTCAATATTCCGGGATTATATCCCGATGCTCTCGAACAACTCAAGCCTTATCTACAACTGGCGGAAACCTTGGGAAATTTGGTCAGCCAACTGGTAGGAGGTAGGGTAGATTTCTTGGATATCCGCTTACAAGGGGATTTGGCTAATCGCGATAGTAAACCTGTGGTGGTGGCGGCTCTGAAAGGTTTGTTATCTCAGGCTCTGCGGGAGCGGGTTAATTATGTTAATGCTACCATTGAAGCCAAAGAGCGCGGTATTCGGGTGATTGAAACTAGGGATGCTTCGGTGTGTGACTATACCGGCTCTCTGCATTTGGAAGCGAAGGGATCTTTAGGTACTCATTCGGTGACGGGGGCTCTATTGGGCGATCGCGAAATTCGGGTGACAAATATTGATGATTTCCCCATTAACGTACCGCCGACTCGTTATATGTTATTTACTCTCCACCGAGATATGCCGGGAATTATCGGTAAAATTGGGTCGCTCCTCGGTAGCTTTAATGTAAATATTGCTAGTATGCAGGTCGGTCGTAAAATTGTACGGGGAGAGGCGGTGATGGTTTTAAGTTTAGATGACCCATTGCCGGACGGACTGTTGAGTGAGATCATGAAAGTAGCAGGTATCCGGGATGCCTATACGGTAACTCTCTAAATTCAACGAAATTGGGGTGCTGGACTTAATGGCTCCCGGCAGACTAAACTGGGGGTAGAAAGTGGAGAATCAGATGCTCACACTACGTTAGGGTGAGATACATTCTCTTAATACTTCTGGTGAGTTAAATGCTCGCATATTGTCCGGCCCCAAAAGTAACTGATATGGCACATAGCTGGTGGGAAATTCGAGTAGTCTGTGATTTGAACCTAGAAGAAACTGTTTTCTGGAGACTCGACAATTTTGGCTTTCGGGGAACAGCCAGTCAAACTAAACATCAGTCTTGTTTGATTTGTGCCTATTTACCAGAGGAACAAGCTCATCTTTTGGATCTGGCGGCTTTATCTATTTTGCTGCGCCAGGATGCTTTGTGCATGGAAATGTCTATCCCTATTGTGCAATGGGATCTCATTGATGAGGAGGACTGGTCTAGTAGTTGGAAACAGCATTGGGAACCAACGGAAATTGGCGATCGCTTTTTGATTTATCCGGCTTGGCTAACTCCCCCGGAAAATAGCGATCGCTTGATTTTACGTCTTGACCCTGGGGTGGCTTTTGGTACGGGAGCCCATGCTACTACTCAGCTTTGCTTGGAGTCCCTAGAAATGCGTTTGGGAATATTAGGAGAAAATCCGATCACTATTGCTGATATCGGTTGTGGATCGGGAATTTTGGGTATTGGTGCGATCCTATTGGGGGCGACTCAGGTTTATGGTGTCGATACTGACCCCTTAGCGGTGCGATCGGCTAATGAAAACCGCGACCTCAACCATATATCACCAGAACAGATGATTAGTGACGTGGGGAGTGTTCAGGAGTTGATTAAGCGGGTTCAAAGACCTGTTGATGGGATTTTATGCAATATTTTGGCTGAGGTGATTATGGATATCATTCCTCAGTTGGACTCCCTCACTCAACCTAATAGCTGGGGGGTTCTCAGTGGTATTTTGCTAGAACAGGCTAAACCGATCGCTGATTTATTAGAACAACATGGCTGGATCGTCGCGACTCTCTGGAAGCGACAGGACTGGTGCTGTTTCAATATTAGACGTTGTTGATGGTTCAACATCTGACCAACTCTCACTATACTGATGATTTTAGAGGTAATATGGCTGATTTTGACTGGATAAGTGCCTTAATGGGCGGGATTTTAATTG
Organism: Arthrospira sp. PCC 9108; assembly: GCA_016745315.1. Lineage (GTDB taxonomy): Bacteria > Cyanobacteriota > Cyanobacteriia > Cyanobacteriales > Microcoleaceae > Limnospira > Limnospira platensis. Next base: position 4,080,193 of record CP066886.1, on the reverse strand, counting down.
GTCTGAGTGCTACCCTATTATTAGCTTTTAATGGTCGGATTGCTGGCATTAGTGGCATGGTTAATGGGGCGATTACTTTTAAATCCCAGGAGGCTTGGCGATGGCTGTTTATTCTGGGTTTAATAGTTGGTGCTGCTATTTATGAATATGGATTGCCAACGTCGCCAACTCCCCCGTCAAATTTTGTGCCTGTGCTAATGATTATTGGTGGTTTTCTGGTGGGGTTTGGTACTCGTATGGGTAACGGTTGCACCAGTGGTCATGGTGTTTGTGGCTTGGGTCGCTTTTCCATGCGATCGCTTATAGCAGTTCTCTCATTTATGACCACTGCTTTTATTACTGTATTTATAATGCGTCATGTTTTGGTGCTGTAATTTATGAACCTCAAAGAAAATTTAATTGTCTTGGTTTCTGGGATTTTATTTGGTTTAGGACTGGGTTTATCCCAAATGATGGATCGCGATCGCGTTTTGGGATTTTTAGATGTTGTGGGAGTTTGGGACCCTACTTTAATCTTTGTCCTGGGCGGCGCTGTGGGGGTGACAGCGATCGCTTTTCGGTTTGTCCTCCGTCTTCCTCACCCCCTATTTTCAAACAAATTTTATCTACCTACACGCCAAGATATCGACCCCACTTTAATCATGGGGGCGGCTATTTTTGGCATTGGCTGGGGTATTGGTGGCTACTGTCCGGGTCCGGCGATTACCGCCCTAGTTTTAGGTATTCTTAACCCGGTATTGTTTATAATCGCGATGATTGCTGGGTCCTTGGCTTATACTCTCTCATCTAAGCTGACGGGTCCTGGGCCGAAGTAGGAAACCATCATTAAAGAACCAATTAGGGCTAAGTTCTTTAAAAATGCCGTTTTCTGACCAGGATCATCTAGGAAATTGTGGAAAACTAGGGTGGTGGGGATTAAAAATAAAATCAAAATAATCGCCCCCCAACGGGTTTTATAACCTAGAATTAAAGAAAAAGCACCCACTAATTGAAACACAATATTTCCTAATAGCATTAAATTGGGATGCGGCAATCCCCGCAATGCTATCATTTCCTCGGTGGCGGCGAAATCCAAGATTTTGCTAACGGATGAATTGATAAAAATGGTGGCTAAAAATGCTCGTCCAATTAGGGGAATATAATTCATAATCCAATTATCTTGAGACAACAAATGCGATCGCTTTCTTTGGGATTTATCCTTAAAAAACTCCATAGCCGGATCAGGACTATTTAAAAAGGCAATTTCCCGGTAAGGAGGGAGAATCGGTTTTAGCAGTCTCAGTCCTAAAACACAATCCCAGAACCAGTTATAGCCCACTGTTAACCGATTGCGCCATCCGGGTAGATAACACAGATGAATCACTAACCAAGTTAGCCAACCCCAAAATCCGGTGCTATTGAGGCGATCGCATGACAAAATCCCAGCATAGCGACTAATAATAGCAGCCTTGCCTTTATCAATATAACGAAAAGGTTGGGGATATGTTCCCCGTAACTGATGCAAAATATTGGTCGCGACGGCTTCCCCCTGTTGGATAGCTTCCGGGGCGATACCGCTAAGGCCATGCTCAGGCCAGAGAAAAGCTACATCTCCGATCGCATATACTTTAGGATGATCGCGAACTTGTAAAATGGGTTCGACAATGATTTTACCCTTGGCGGCGGTAGAGATTTGGTCAAGCTGGCTGGGATGGTCTGCTTGTACCCCGGCTGTCCAGATGATAGTTGGGGCGGCGATCGCTTCTCCTGTGTCTAATTCTACCCCCTGGGAGTTCACGCGCAAAACTCGACGATTTAACCAGACAGATACCCCCAATTGGCGTAAATGACGTTCACAATAGGCGCTAAACCGCTGGGAAAAGTTGGGAAGTAGGCGATCGCCCGAATGTACTAAAATCACCTTCGCCAGGGGGAATAACCGCCGCCAACCTAACAAAGCGCGGAGTTGGTCGATTAAACCTCCCGCCAATTCTATCCCGGTCGGACCGCCACCAACGATCACAAATGTCAATAACCGCGCGCGATCAATGGGTTCAGGTTCTAAAATAGCCCGGCGAATGCGATCGACGATATGATGGCGCACAACCGCCGCATCTTGTAGGGTATTTAAAGTTAAGCTATATTGAGCCGCCCCAGGGATGTGATCTAATTGGGGACGGCTTCCGGTGGCGATGACGAGGATATCATACCTGATTTGTCCGTGATCTGTATCTATCCATTGATATTGATCATTAATCCCCTCAACGTTAGTCTGGATAAATTCGACATTAGGATATTTTTTGAATGCTGACTGGAGGGGATAAACGATTTGGTGGGGATAGAGTAAGCCGGTGGCTACTTGATACAGTAGGGGTATAAAAGTATGGTAGCAGTTGCGATCGATTAGCAACACATTCGCGCCCGCCTTGGCTAGGAGGCGGGTTGCTGTTAAACCACCAAATCCAGCGCCCACAATGACAATGCGATCGCTTTTTAACACCATGGGACTCGGGTTGCTCAACTAACATTTTTCTGATGTTAACAAATTCCCGCAATTTTTGCCTTCCAGTAGCTTAGTTCAACCCAAGCCTCTCACGCCACCTAGGGACTCTGCTGTTAGGCGCAAGTTAACCAAGGGGGTTGGTATAAGTTTATCTATTTCCTCACCCCTTCTCGGTTGAATAATTGGGGAGGCTTCCAGAAACCTTTTTACAGCCGATTCACCCTATCCCAAATATCCGAGGTAATTGATTGTGACTAATCCTGAATTAGTCAACATTTCACAAAGAAAGCGGGTTTCTGGTAGGATAGGGATACGTCGCATTCCGATGTCCTCGCGATCGCTTCATAAATATTTAAGAAATTAACCCGGTTTCGGGGGACAATAGGGGTGCTATCTCTATTTGTGTGGCGATCGCGTTAACAACCCATCACCTATTCATTGATCAGCCAGTTTTCAATTTTTAAGTTAACAATATTTTGGAAATGCTTTAAATTATCTGTAACTAAAATAAAATCTCGCGATCTTGCTACGGCTGCAATCATGGCATCTAATTCTCCTGTGGGCTTACCGATGCGTCTGAGTTCTCCTTGAATTTGACCAAATTCACGAGCAGCAAGCAAATCAAAATCTACCAGATGTAGTAGACTAATAAACTGTTGTAATGTAGCCAAGTTTTGTTCTATTTTTTGTGAGCAATAAACACCTTTGTAGAGTTCGGAAACCACAATAGAACTCAAATAAGAGGATTGAAAATGCTGGGCAAATTTGGGTACAGCATTGGGATGATTTTTGAGTAAAGCGATACAGATGTTAGTATCTAGCAAATACATAAATCAATCAAAATTAAATAATTCTCGACCGTGGTTTTGATGGCGTTTTTGAGCGATCGCTGTAAAGGTAGCATCTAAATCGGGTTGGTTTGACCAAGCACCAAATAGTTGACAGAATTGCTGCCAATGTTCTTCTGGTGTCCGGGGGAGGGGGGGGCTAATTTCCAGGATAATTTCAGAGCCATCAGGGACCGCAATATTTTCGGTTAGCTCAATAGTTTTACCGCGTTTAATGCCTCGGATTTGCATAAATATGGCTCTCATTTTTTTGCAATGCTATTTCAGTTTAGCACATAGATTTTTTAAAGACAAGAAACCGGGTTTCTGGTAGGATAGCGATCGCATCACCAAGATTTAAGAAATTAACCCGATTTCTGAGTCTCTGGAATGGGGTAAAATGGGAGTGCTATTCCCTACCCGGTGCGCCGCTATGGATGAAGAGCGATCGTCGGGTTATCTCTCCCTGATTCAAGAACTCCTGGAATGTCCGGGTGGGGAGAACAAATCCTCGGCAGTCATCAGGGGTTAGTGGATGGGGGGTTTGTGCAGGTGTGCGAGTTGGTAGCGGCACAGTTGCAGCCTTGGGTGAGGGGAATTATGAACCCAGCCGGTTAACCTGGGATAATTGCCCTAGCTTGACATCAAAAGATGCGGTTTCATCACAGCCAGCCTGTTGATTGATGCGAACAATCAAATAATCAGAAAAATCAGCATTTCCCAACTTCATTTGATGAATTGCCCAAGCGATATCATCGGAATTTTCAAATATAAAAATATTGGTATTTAAGAGATTTTCTAGGATAGTGATGAGTTGGTCTCGACTAATTTTATACTGACTGCGTAATACCCAAACCACTTCACAGAGGACAATATTATTAATCAAGCAGGGTTGATGATTTTCTAGGGCTTGATTGATGTATTGATCCGCTTGCTGCCATTGTGATTCATCGTCTCGGACTAGAAAGCGGACGATTACATTGGTATCCAAACCTTTCACATCGATTCTACCGCACCTTCAACAATGGCTTGTTCCATTTCCGCTAGAGAAACGGTTTTTCTGTCAGGGTCGTAGAGACAACCCGATAAGGTACGGACATCAATTTGAGCCGCTTTTGGGGCGGGTTCTAAATAGACTTTGCCATCAGGGGAAATGGCGATATTAATTTGGTCGCCCGGTTTTAAGTGCAGCCAGTCGATAATTTCTGGGGGAATGGTGGCGGTTCCGGTAGCAGTGATTCGGGTCAGTGCCATAAGGGGGTAATTCAATGGATTTATAGGATATATTTTAACGTACTAGAGCCTAATTGTGGAGGCTAAATCCGTAAAACGGCGGGGTCAAGAAATCGGGTTTCTAGCAGCATCGCGATTCCTTCACAAAGATTTAACAAAGAAACCCGGTTTCTGAGGGTTGGGAATGGGGTAAAATCGGGGTGCTATCCCCTACCAGATGTGCCGCTATGGATGAACAACGAGTTCAAGCCTATCTCTCCCTAATTCAAGAATTCCTTGCCGCTACGGGTAGGGAGGATATGCAGCGACTCAGGGAACAATGGAGAATGGTCGTCAATTAGGCGCTGAAAAGTGTTAGGGTGGATACAATGGCTAGAGATAAATTCCACTATGCTGTCAGACGGGGTTTAGAAAAACAAGAATGGCAGATTACCCACGATCCCTTACGTTTAGAGTTAGGACCGGATGACCGTGTAGAGATTGATTTAGGGGCGCAGCAACTCTTAGGGGCGCAGCGAACCGGAGAGAAAATAGCAGTGGAAATCAAGAGTTTTTTGAATGACTCCGCTATGTTAGACTTTCATTTGGCATTGGGTCAGTTCTTAAATTACCGTTTAGTTCTCCAAAGACTTGAGCCGGAGCGAACTCTTTATTTGGCCATACCCATAACTGCGTATCAATCATTTTTTTATCGACAATTGCCGCAACTTTCCATCCAAACTTATCATATAAAATTGATAACTTATGAACCGAACGATGAGGTGATTTTGCAATGGATAGAGTAGCTAAGTATAGAGAGATTATTCAGGAACTCTTGACGGAATATTCGACGGGTTCTCCGTTGGGGGGAGAGATTGAATCAGAAACGGTTTTCGATGTCAAAGCCGATCGCTATTTGGTGGTTGATTTAGGATGGAATGAAACCCGGAGGATTTATAATTGCTTGATTCATCTGGAAATTCGTTCCGGAAAAATCTGGATTCAGCGCAATCAAACGGACTGTTCCTTGACCGATGAGTTGTTAAGTCAGGGTGTGGAGAGGGAAGATATTATTTTGGGACTACAACCGCCTGATTTGCGAAAATATACAGGTTTGGGGGTGAGTTAGTCAGTGGGAAGCAACCGGGGGTCAAAGAAACCGGGTTTCTGGCAGCATCTGCTGTTGCTTCACAAAAATTTAACAAAGAAACCGGGTTTCTGAGTCTCTGGAATGTGGTAAAATCGGAATGCTATCCCCTACCCGGTGCTAGGTTAGGGATGAACAAAGAGTGCAGGCTTATTTATCCCTGATGCCAGAACCGTTGATTGACCAGTTTTCGATGGAGAGTTCTTGGATAATGCCAAAATCAGACTCGTTGCACGTGAGGAGGGTGGCATTTTGAACCAGAGAAATGGCAGCAATTTTCAAGTCCATATTGCCTAAACGAGGGTAGGTTTTGCGGAGGCGTTGATGCTCGACTGCGGCAGGATAATCGAAGGGTAAAATGGGGATAAAACAATAGTCCTTTGCCGTTTTTTGCAGTCCTTCATAAGCGATGATTTGTTGCTCAACTGTTTTCGCTTGGGACAGAAAATTGAGTCTTCCTCTGATTTGTTCTTCATAAGTGATGACGGTGACGGCAATTTGAATCTTCTCAACGGTTGCTATTTTTGCCAAAATCCGTTGACCGGGTTCACCATTGCGTTGAATGAGACTCAGATGATCAGTATCGAGAATATACATCGGATTTTGCTGACTTTATTCGGCAGTTTTGCGCCATTCTTGTCCGAGTTGAATCACCGATTCAAAGGTGGAGTCATTGGCGTGACTTCCAGCAATGCGTTCCCACCAGGGCTGTTGTGGGGAGGTGACGGTGGCTAAGACTTGTTTAATTTGAGTGAGTTCGATTTCCAAGCTGGTGACTCGTGCTTCGATCGCCTGGGGTTGATTTTCAGTAGGTTGCCGGTTCATGGTCAGGGTTGAGTTTTCAGATGATTGGAGTCTGTTGGATGATTATAACTCATCTGGTCAGGAAAGAAACCGGGCTTCTAGCAGCATCGCGATTCTTTCACAAAGATTTAAGCAAGAAACCCGATTTCTGAGGTTTGGGAATCGGGTAAAATCGGGGTCATAGTCCCCTACCGGGTGCTAGGTTATAGATAAACGAGGAAGGATAAGCGATGAAAATTATTGATATTAACCAAGCCTTACCGCAAATTATGGAACTGATAGAAATGGCTTTTGCCGGAGAAGAAATTATCATTAGTAAAAATAATCAGCAAACCATTAAAATCACTCCAGTTTTATCGCCTCAGCCGCGCCCCCCTTTATTTGGGTGCGATAAAGACCGGATTGCTCTCAGGGATGATTTTGATGAACCATTGGATGATTTTCAGGACTATATTTAATGCGGTTACTCCTTGATACTCATACCATCCTGTGGTTTTTTATGGGAAATTCTCGGTTGAGCGACAAGGTGCGTGATTTGGTCGAAGACGGTCATAATCATAAGCTAATTAGTGTTGCTACGGTTTGGGAGATGTCCATCAAACAGAGTCAGAATAAGTTAACCCTGGAAAAAACTGCGTCAGATTACATAGAGGAGAAAATCAGATTAGATGATTTTGAATTGTTGCCAATTCAACTCAACCATTTAAGGATATTGTCATCACTTCCATTTTACCATAAAGACCCATTTGACAGACTTTTAATCGCCCAATCCATGCAAGAAAATATCCCGATTTTAAGCAAAGATATGGCTTTCAATGCTTATCCAATCCAGAGGATTTGGGACTAGAGGTGAACACAAAACCCCTCAGTGTCTTTTGTGTTCCGCTTCCAGGCATCAGTTACAATACCCACTATCCCCCTACTCTATCCCTAGCCATGAACGAACAACGCATCGCCGCCTATCTCTCCCTGATTCAAGAACTCCTGGAATGTACGGGTGGGGAGGAACCGCAAATCCTTAACGGTCATCTGGAGGGGAAATCCTAAATAATGAAAGTAAGAGATATCATCAAAATCCTAGAGAATGATGGATGGTACTAAGTCCGGACACGGGGGAGTCATCGACAATTTCATCATGCCACTAAGCCCGGTACAGTTACCGTTTCGGGACAATTAAACGTTGATATGCCCCCCGGAACCTTAAACAGCGTCTTCAAGCAAGCCGGATTAAAGTAAAGGAGTCTAACCATGAATAATCAACAATTACACTACACGATTATCCTCGAAAAAGGAACCTCTAGCTACGGGGTTTATGTGCCGGACTTGCCTGGATGTGTTGCAGTTGGAGAAACGAAAGAAGAAGCCTTGCAATTGATTCAAGAGGCGATCCGATTTCATCTTGAAGATTTACAAATGAATGGTCAACCGATTCCTGAACCCATCTCAACGAGTGAAACGGTGAGTTTATCTATGGCTAACATTAACCCTTGATTCTACGGCTTCTCAAATCCAATGGATTGAATCTATTTTAAGGGACTGTAACCGCCGGAAACGAAACGGGCTTTCTAGCCGCATCTCGATTCCTTCACAAAGATTTAACAAAGAAACCCGGTTTCTGAGGTTTGGGAATGGGGTAAAATCGGGGTCTATCCCCTACCCGGTGCGCGGCTATGGATGAACAACGATCGCAGGCTTATCTCTCCCTGATTCAAGAACTCCTGGAATGTCCCAGTGGGGAGGAAAGTGATGTCCTCAACCGTCATCGGGAGTTGGTGGATGAGGGGTTTGTGCAGGTGTGCGAACAGGTAGCGGAACAGTTGCAGGAGGAGGGAGAGGAGAATCAGGCGCAGTTTTTGCGAAATGTGGCGCAGGAGGTGGGGGCGTTTTTAGGACGGGGGAAAACCCAGAGGAAAGCCAATCCGAAGGAGTATTCACAGTTTTTGACGGAAGTGCTGCAAGCTATATTCTATAGCAACGGTAATCCAGCAGTGGTTTACCCTCTCTTCAGGCAGAACTTAGATAAACTAGACTTAAACTTAGCCCAGATATTAACAGTTTGGGCAAGGGGTAAATTTTCTCAAGTTAACGTCAAACAAGCCGCCGACATTGCCGCTGTTATTGGCAATTTTGCCAATTTAATTGCACAATTACCCCTAGGTCGTCGGGCAGATAACCTGGAAATCGCCATTGCTGCATTAGAACTCGCCTTAGAAGTTTATTCCTATGAGGCTTTTCCCGAACAATGGGCAACGATTCAAAATAATCTGGGTAATGCCTACCATAACCGCATCAAAGGGGAACGGGCTGATAACCTGGAAAGGGCGATCGCTGCTTTAGAACTCGCCTTAGAAGTTTATTCCCGTGAGGCTTTTCCAGAAGATTGGGCAATGACTCAAAATAATCTGGGTAATGCCTACAATAATCGCATCAAAGGGGAACGGGCTGATAACCTGGAAAAGGCAGTTGCTACCTATCAACTCGCCTTAGAAGTTTATACCCGTGAGGCTTTTCCCTACGAATGGGCAAGGACTCAAAATAATCTGGGTGCTGCCTACAATAATCGCATCAAAGGGGAACGGGCTGATAACCTGGAAAAGGCAGTTGCTACCTATCAACTCGCCTTAGAAGTTTATTCCCGTGAGACTTTTCCCGAAGATTGGGCAGGTACTCAAAATAATCTGGGTGCTGCCTACAGTAACCGCATCAAAGGGGAACGGGCTGATAACCTGGAAAAGGCAATTGCTACCTATCAACTCGCCTTAGAAGTTTATTCCCATGAGGCTTTTCCCGAACAATGGGCAATGACTCAACACAATCTGGGTAGTGCATACTTATACCGCATCAAAGGGGAACGGGCTGATAACCTCGATCAGGCGATCACTGCCTATCAACTCGCCTTAGAAGTTAGAACCCGTGAGGCTTTTCCCAAAGATTGGGCCAGAACTCAAAATAATCTGGGTAATGCCTACCTTAACCACATCAAAGGGGAACGGGCTGATAATTTGGAACAGGCGATCGCTGGCTATCAACTCGCCTTAGAAGTTAGAACCCGTGAGGCTTTTCCGGAAGATTGGGCAGCAACTCAAAATAATCTGGGTAATGCCTACCTTAACCGCATCAAAGGGGAGCGGGCTGATAATCTGGAAAAGACGATCGCTACTTATCAACTCACCTTAGAAGTTTATACCCGTGAGGCTTTTCCGGAAGATTGGGCAGCAACTCAAAATAATCTGGGTACTGCCTACTCAGATCGCATTAAAGGGGAACGGGCTGATAACCTGGAAAAGGCGATCACCGCTTTAGAACTCGCCTTAGAAGTATCAACCCGTGAGGCTTTTCCCAAAGATTGGGCAGAGACTCAAAATAATCTGGGTAATGCTTACTGTAACCGCATCAAAGGGGAACGGGCGGATAACCTGGAAAGGGCGATCGCTGCCTTAGAAGTCGCCTTAGAAGTATCAACCCGTGAGGCTTTTCCCAAAGATTGGGCAATGGCTCAAAATAATCTGGGTAATGCTTACTGTAACCGCATCAAAGGGGAACGGGCGGATAATCTAGAAGAGGCGATCACTACCTATCAACTCGCCTTAGAAGTTTATACCCGTGAGGCTTTTCCCTATGATTGGGCTATGACTCAAAATAATCTGGGTGCTGCCTACTTATACCGTGTCAAAGGGGAACGGGCTGATAATCTAGAACAGGCGATCGTAGCCTGCAAACTCGCCTTAACCATTTATACCCGTGAGGCTTTTCCCTACGAATGGGCAAGAACTCAAAATAATCTGGGTGCTGCCTACCTAGACCGCATCAAAGGGGAACGGACTAATAATCTAGAACAGGTGATCGCAGCCTATCGACTCGCTTTAGAAGTCAGAACTCGTGAGGCTTTTCCCCAAGACCATATTGAAACCTTATTTAATTTCGGTCTTGCCTACCAAAAGCAATCTCAACACTACACCCACGACCCCAAAAAGAAACAAAAGGCTCTCGAAAATGCTTACAACACCTTTGACCAAGCACTAGATACGGTGGAATACCTACGAGGGGAGATTATCTCTGGGGATGAAGCTAAACGGAAGTTGAATGAGGAATGGGTTAGACTCTATCGCGGTATGGTGGAAGTCTGCCTAGAATTGGGCAAATACACCGATGCCATTGAATATGTAGACCGCAGTAAAGCCCGCAACCTCACCGAACTGATCGCCACCCGTGACGCATACCCAGGCGGAGAAATTTCCTCTGAAGTTCGCCAACGCTTGCAACAACTCCGTCAAGCGATTTCTGAAGAAGACCGCCGCCTCAAACAAGACCCCAACCCGAACTATACCCATATCAGTCAACTGCGGGAAGAATTCCAGGCAAACTATCCCTATAAACCCTTAAAATTCTCGGATATTCAATCTCTCCTGGATGATGAAACCGTCATCTTAGAATGGTATATCCTGGATGAAAAATTCCTCACCTTCACCCTGACTAACCAAACCCTTAACCTCTGGATATCTTCCGAGGAAGACCGACAAAACCTCATCGACTGGACAGTTGCCTATATCGACGACTATGACAACAACAGCCAATGGCGAGACAGCCTCCCCCAACGCCTAGAAACCCTCGCCCAAATCCTCCACCTGGATGAAATCCTGACTAACCTACGGCAACAACTCCCCAACTGCCAAAAACTCATCCTCATTCCTCACCTCGCCCTGCACCTGTTCCCCCTCCACGCCTTACCCGTTGCTACAGAAGACGGTGAGGGCAAATTCCTACAAGACCTCTTCCCCAAAGGCGTGGGGTATGCCCCTAACTGCCAAGTCCTGCAACAAGCCCAAAACCGCTCACGCCCCAACTTTAACCGCCTCTTCGCCATCCAAAACCCCACCCAAGACCTCCAGTTCACCGATATGGAAGTCGAAGCTATCCAATCCCTCTTTAACCCCCACCAAGTCCTCAAACATGACCAAGCGGAAAAAGCCGCCATTGATGCCGAAACCCTAAAAAACGACCACTGTATCCACTTCTCCTGTCATGGCTACTTTAACTTTGAAGATGCCCTCAAATCCGCCCTCATCTTGGCTAAAAGCGAATTTACACCCCCGCCGCCCACCGATGACCCCAGCCGCTATCTCCCCCTCAAAGACAACAAACTTCTGGATTTAAAAAAATGTCTCACCTTAGAGGATATCCTCCGCCTTGACCTGACCAATTGCCGTCTCGTCACCCTCTCCGCCTGCGAAACGGGTATCACTGACATCACCTCCACCAGTGATGAATATATCGGTTTACCCAGTGGCTTCATTTTGGCGGGTTCTCCCAATGTCGTCAGTACTCTTTGGGCCGTAGCGGATATCTCCACGGCGATTTTCATGATTCAGTTTTATCAAACGCTCCAGCAACAGCCTGACCTGTCGGTGGTTTTGGCGTTGCGGCAGACTCAGACCTGGCTGAGAGAAGCCACGGTGCAGGATTTGTTAGACTGGGTGGATAGCTGTGCGGTGATTAGTGAGGAACGGCGGAAGCAAATGCAAAAACGACTCGCTTTTGGCTCTTGGAAAAAGAAACTGGATGCTAAACGGTTTGAGTCTCCTTACTACTGGGCGGCATTTTGCGCTATTGGCGCGTAAAATCTTGAGACTGCCCTCCTCTGTATTTTAGTCGTTAAGCCAGATTAGGATAATTATGAACCCAGAAGACATTATCAGCGCTTTTCTATCGGTTTGGGAAAACAACTCAGAACTGTTTAACAATCCAGAAGTCTCGGACAGTTTAGGAGACTTGCAAAAGCAATTGGCTGAGTTGGAAACTGCATCTGATGAAGAAATAGCCGATTGTTTGGAAGATTGGTTGTCAGATTATGAGGCGATAACTGATGCCGTGGATGCAGCCAGTACCCGCAAGCTAAGTGGTTCTGATAATGATTCCCCCAACATAGGGGACACGGCTTATAAAAATATCTATCCGAAAATTACGGAAATTCTGCGAAACCGCGCTCCGATAATGGGTAAAAAAGAGAATCAATCTTGATGGGGGCTATGATTACTTTAAACAATCATCCCGTTTGGCAAAATTTATCGGAAGTCATCAATGGTCTTGATGCTAATGCTCTAGTTTTGGAGCATTTGGCATTATGTGATTATCAAATATCTGGCTATTGGGATGAAAGCGATCGCTTTTATGAAAACATCATCTTACCGCGTCCTCTGTCGCCCCAATTAATCAGTAGAGTCGTAGGTTGGGTGAAGCGACAGCGCAACCCAACAAATCCGGCTAAAATGTTGGGTTACATTTCATTCCACCCAACCTACAAAATCCTACAAAATCCCAACTCAGGAGTCGTAGGTTGGGTGAAGCGACAGCGCAACCCAACAAATTCAGGTAAAATGTTGGGTTACATTTCATTCCACCCAACCTACAAAATCTCAACTCAGGAGTCGTAGGTTGGGTGAAGCGACAGCGCAACCCAACAAATCCGGCTAAAATGTTGGGTTACATTTCATTCCACCCAACCTACAAAATCCTACAAAATCCCAACTCAGGAGTCGTAGGTTGGGTGAAGCGACAGCGCAACCCAACAAATCCGGCTAAAATGTTGGGTTACATTTCATTCCACCCAACCTACAAAATCCTACAAAATCCCAACTCAGGAGTCGTAGGTTGGGTGAAGCGACAGCGCAACCCAACAAATCCGGCTAAAATGTTGGGTTACATTTCATTCCACCCAACCTACAAAATACAAACTTAGGAGCTTAACCCATGTCATCCCCAGCGATTCAAGAATTAGTGACTCTGGTTGAATCTTTACCCGATACGGTTCAAAACCAAGTGATTGCACATTTACGGGACTATATCGCCGATTTGCAAGATGAACAACGGTGGAATACGGCGTTTAATCGGACTCAATCTGCCTTAGTCGCCGCCGCACGTCAAGCCAAACAACAACGCGCCGCCGGACAAGCCACTCCCATAGATTATAACCCATTACAATGAACATTTTCGCCCCCAATCTCTATTTATGCGCTTACCATCTCCGGGAAGATGACACCGAGGGAGAGACTCACCCCCTGTGGTTAAATTGCGATCGCCTTCTCTCCCACCTCACCGAAACCCGACTGATACCCCATCTTCACGAGGGCGAAAATCGCATCCTCCTCCCCCCACCCGACAAGCAGATTTCCTTCACCCTCACCGACTCCAACGATATCGAAGGCTTTATCCAACCTGTACAACTTCAAGAAGACAGTTATGGGGTATTTCTGAATATTGGCTATGATGATAGCGACACCACCAACCTTGTGGAAATTCCCATTCTGGAACAGTTGAACCCCAACCAGATTTTACCCTTTCCCCCAAGCCCATATTTTCTCGGACAAACTCTGCTATTAACCCTAAATTTAACCCCAGAAAATCAAGATTTGCAAGGTTCGGAATTAACCAAATTAGCCAATCAATGCTATCAGGCTTTATTCAATCAAAAGGCTGACCCCTCTCGCAGTCGGGAATTATTTGGGAGTCCGATTTTTGAATATGGGAATCCCCGCGAACCCGATAAATACCCCCATGTTCTCATCTGGCTATTCCGAGATGAACTCGCCGACCAAACCCTGCAAAAAAACCAATGCTTTTCTTCCATCTTTGACCTGTTTTTCTATCGCCATAAAGTCAGCAAGGCTTTTCAAGATAGCCGGGAGATTTACCAGCAACTCAAACAATATTATCTCAGCCTAGACCCCACCTTAGACCAAATTCAAGCCCAAATTGATAGCGCCAAACCTGACCCCCAAGATAATACCTATCTCCAGGATTTCAAAACTCAGTTAAAACAACTATCCGCTGATTCTCTGATTTACGATCGCCTCCTGCGGAAAATGAAGGATTTGGGCACAACAATTCACATAAATCTTAACAATTATAATGACACAATTGAGCAGATTTGTGCTAAAGTAGGAATCGATAAGGAAGAACTATCATTGTGGCGGTATTTCGGGGAAGAAACGGGGCCGTACTTCCGGGGACAAATTGCCGCCAATTTAAGTTATTTTGAACAGGGGACGGGGTTAATTAGTCAGGCGATCGCCTCTATTCGCGCCATTGTGGAAATTGACCAAGCCCAGTGCGATCGCCAACGCCAAGAAGCCGACGCGAAATATTACCAACAGCAACAAGACGCTAACCAGGACTTACAAAACCATATCCAAGCCGTGGGTGTGGGAATTGCGGCGGGTGCGATCGTCGCTTCAACTTCCGGGTTAGTGACTGAACCTTGGGAGCGTCCTGATAGCGATCGCTTTTCGCTACCGTATAGGCATCCCTTCATTATAGCATTGGTGGCGAGTATTATTTGTGCAGTTGGTGCGTGGTGGGTCGCCGAGAAATTGATTAAAAGGGTGAAATGAAATGTAACCCCCCATGAGGGGTTAAAGTAGGTTAATCTTCCGTGGGTTTGCTACTATTCCATAATAGGCGAGTTCCCATAATTGCAAATCCCATCGCCGCCGCCATTTTCACCCATTGAGTCGGTAAAATTTCCGCCACACCCTGACCTACCAACACCCCGATCAGACTAGCCAAGACGAGGGCTGATGCTGTCCCAAAAAAGATGGCTTTCGGGGATTTCGTCGTACCACTTAGGGCGATCGCTGCTACTTGGCTTTTATCTCCCAACTCCGATAAAAAGACCGTAATAAAACTCAGTCCTAACAGTTGTAAATCCATTGATATTTAATACTTAATTTTACCAGCCCATCAACTAATGCAAAACCTCCCAGAATATGATAGCAGAAATCAATAACAAAGTCAAGCCCGCCGCCCGTTCTAAGGTTTGGGGTTGAATATGACGCGCCAACCATTGACCTAGCAAAACCCCCAATAAACTGGTAGTAATCAAAGCGCTTCCCGCTCCCAAAAACACCACCCAAGGATTATGAGATTCCGCCGTAATTAATAAAGTAGTAATCTGGGTTTTATCCCCCATTTCCGCCAGAAATATGGTGAAAAATGTCGAAGTAAAAATCGCCCAAATTTTGATAGTTCCCGCAGCACCAGAAACCATATCTGGTTGTGTGGAAGAGTCAACCTGGAGGCGATCGGGGTCAATGATGGTAGTTTCATTTAACGGTTGTTCCTGACAGTTAGGACTCACAGGAAGGCTATTAGACTGATTTGGGGAAGAATCCACAGGCTCGGAAATTAGTGTCACTGACATTGTATGAAACAATTATGAAATCCAATTTAACCTAATCTGCTCGAAGATGCAAGGCTACTCACCCCAACCCACAGCCTGGTTAAACCGCTCCATTTCTGGGGAGTCCTCCCCATAAACCCCGATAATCTGTTGCTGACAGCAATCAATCGCAAAATCATTTAACTGGTCTGGTTCAATACCATAGAGGTCTTCAAAGACATCAGCTTGGACTCGACAAAACCGAGGGCGATCGCTGTAGATACTACATTCGCGGGTATCATGATTAAAATGAATGCACCAACCATCAGAACCCACCAAGCTGAGATACAATTGTAGTTCCTCAGCCCCCAGATATTCGTCTAATTCCGGGCGTTCTGTCGGGTCAAGATGACAGCAAGCGCCACACTCTTTAACACAAAGCCAGGTTGCCACTTTTTCTCCCAAATAATCAATTGGATCTATATTTTACCTTGATTATCTCTTGCGTTTAGGCTTTCTGGGACGTTTCAAGGCGCGGGGTGTTTTGTCGTCCTCGTCTTCGTCGTCGTCCTCGTCGTCCTCGTCTTCCGCAACACCAGAATCAGAATCAGATTCAGATTGAGTCCCCTTTTCCTCCTCTGTCTCTGTTGACGACTTCTCAGATTCTAAACTCTCTGAGGTTTCAGGACTGTCTGAGGCTTCAGGTTCTGGAGTCCCTATGATTGTCTCTGAGGGAGACTTTTCAGCAGAATCTGTTCTGACCTCCTCAGAGTCCGCTACTGGAGAAACGACAGTTTCAGCCTCGGTTTCTGGTGTATCTGTCGCCGTAGGTTCCGCCTCAGCTTTGATATTACCATCTTGATGCTCCCCATCTGTAGGTTCTACGCTGGGGACAGTCTCAACATTAGTAGAATCAGCTTTGACATTACTATCTTGATGCTCCTCATCTGTAGGTTCCTCATCTATAGGTTCCACCGTTGACACTGGGTCAGCAGTAGCACCACTATGATCAGATTCTATATCTGGGGTTGAAACTTGACCAGCTTCTGGTGTATCGGGGGAGTTAGTTTTTTCCGCCTCAGAGGGAGAAGCATTATCAGTGTCGGTTTCCCAACTCTCATCATTGTCATCCCAATCAGAAGCATCCCCTTGTGTTTCTGGAGCTTTCGGGTTGTCCTTAGAAGTATCCGGCGCTTCAGTTTTGGCGGGTTCTTTCTTTTTGCGATCGCCAAATATGCCTTTTAAACCAGCCAACAAGCCACCTAATCCTTTGGATTTCTTAGGTTCACTAGGTTGATCTTCCGGCACTTTAGCAGATTCTACCGGCTCAGGTTTGGTTACCTCTGGAGTTTCTGTCACCTCCTCTGTTGGGGTTTCCTCCGCCTTCGATACTTCCTCCGATACTGTCTCGGATACTGTCTCGGATACTTCCTCAGCCGTGGGGGTTTCCGCTTCCGCTGTTGTGGTGGGTTCGGGTGCAACTTCGGCCACTTCTAGCTCAGAAACTGCTAATTCTGGTTCCTCGGTGATAGTTTCTGGTTCAACTACTGGCGCAACCGCTTCAGTCTCCGCCACCACAGGGGATGGTTCTGCTGGCGCTTCTGCTTCTTCTGTAGTAGCTACAGGTTCCGCCACAGGTTCCGCCACAGGTTCCGCCACAGGTTCCGCCACAGGTTCCGCCACAGGTTCCGCCACAGGTTCCGCCACAGGTTCAGTTAAGGGTTTTACTTCTTCTGGTGTAACCGGAGTGGCGGCGGGGGTTGGGGGTTCAGAAGCCTTTTTAGCCTTTTTAGATGATGGTTTAGGGGTGGTAGATTTTTTAACGCTACGGCTGCTAAATAAGCCTGAGACCTTCTGTTTGACAGGGGTTGGGAGGGGGGTTTGTAAATGAGCTGGTGTCACTTCCCGACGCAATAAGAGGGTCTGCCAACCTAACCAACCCAACAGGGCGACACTAGCAGTTTGGCCCAACAAAATTGCCCCGGTGAAGCGTGCCACACACACCCATAGAATTAGGGCATAGAATAAACCCACACCACTCCAGATAAAGTCACTTTTGCGATGAACCTCTGGAAAGAAGAAAGCAGCCATGTATAGGGTAAAGCTCCCTAAGCCAACTGCGATCGCTAGGATGTATGCCAGCATCTTTAGCTCCACAAATCTCTACTGCCGACATTGTACATCTCAGCGCGACCTAACTGAGTAATCGATAATTAATAATGGCTTATCCTGGTGCGTCAGTTTTCGATTTTCGGGTGATTCATTGGGTGGGCCGCTTCTGACGCACCCTACCATATTCGCTCTCTGGTGCGTCAGTTTTCGATTTTCGGGTGATTCATTGGGTGGCCGCTTCTGACGCACCCTACCATATTCGCTCTCTGGTGCGTCAGTTTTCGATTTTCGGGTGATTAATGGGGTGGCTGCTTCTGACGCACCCTACCATATTCGCTCTCTGGTGCGTCAGTTTTCGATTTTCGGGTGATTAATGGGGTGGGCTGCTTCTGACGCACCCTACCATATTCGCTCTCTGGTGCGTCAGTTTTCGATTTTCGGGTGATTCATTGGGTGGCTGCTTCTGACGCACCCTACCATATTCGCTCTCTGGTGCGTCAGTTTTCGATTTTCGGGTGATTCATTGGGTGGCTGCTTCTGACGCACCCTACCATATTCGCTCTCTGGTGCGTCAGTTTTCGATTTTCGGGTGATTCATTGGGTGGGCTGCTTCTGACGCACCCTACCATATTCGCTCTCTGGTGCGTCAGTTTTCGATTTTCGGGTGATTAATGGGTGGCCGCTTCTGACGCACCCTACCATATTCGCTCTCTGGTGCGTCAGTTTTCGATTTTCGGGTGATTCATTGGGTGGGCTGCTTCTGACGCACCCTACCATATTCGCTCTCTGGTGCGTCAGTTTTCGATTTTCGGGTGATTCATTGGGTGGCTGCTTCTGACGCACCCTACCATATTCGCTCTCTGGTGCGTCAGTTTTCGATTTTCGGGTGATTCATTGGGTGGCCGCTTCTGACGCACCCTACCATATTCGCTCTCTGGTGCGTCAGTTTTCGATTTTCGGGTGATTAATGGGGTGGCTGCTTCTGACGCACCCTACCATATTCGCTCTCTGGTGCGTCAGTTTTCGATTTTCGGGTGATTCATTGGGTGGCCGCTTCTGACGCACCCTACCATATTCGCTCTCTGGTGCGTCAGTTTTCGATTTTCGGGTGATTCATTGGGTGGCCGCTTCTGACGCACCCTACCATATTCGCTCTCTGGTGCGTCAGTTTTCGATTTTCGGGTGATGAATGGGGTGGCTGCTTCTGACGCACCCTACCATATTCGCTCTCTGGTGCGTCAGTTTTCGATTTTCGGGTGATTAATGGGGTGGCTGCTTCTGACGCACCCTACCATTGGCTCTCTGGTGCGTCAAGCGTAATAAAAAATACAGAAGCTATCTAGTGATTTTGATAATGTGACTGAAATCACAACAATTGAGTGCAGAAGATCATGGTTATAACTGCATCAAATCATGGTCATCATCTGACTAATTGTTTATAATCGATCCTAGGTTCACAAAGGGTGCGGTTAATGTTTATTTGATAAAGGAGCGATTGGCTATGTTAGAAAAATTAATACTAGCTGCACTTATTACCTTATCACTACACCTACATTTAGGGTGGAAATGGACTTTTGATCACCGATTCGGGTTATTGAGTATCACCCCCAATACAGAGACAGTGGAAGTTTTCACATCTCAGTTTCTAGATTTGGATTGACACCTGTAGAGTTTCCGGTAATGTTTCAGGGTCTCCACAGACCGTCAGACTTGGCTCGCCACAACTAACCTAAGAAAAATCTCATCAAATCTTCATCGTTATTTTACCTAGGCTAGTTATCGTAGAAATAGGGAATAATATCTGCTCACCTGTCTGAGCTAAGTTGGGGGTCAAGTTTTATGAGAAGGTCTGCGGCATTAAAAACTGATTTAAGTAGTCAGTCGAAATTTATTTGTTTACCTGGTTGCGATGCTGATAACTATGGCGATCGCCTCCACCAGATTAAGCTGCTTAAAAAGGCTTGGTCAGAACAGCGGTTGGGTCTGTATACTCAAGAAGCTATCTCCCTAAACAACGGGGAGTCAAAGGGATACTGTGAGATCTTAATCAGACTTATTGATGAGACAGGTCAAGGGGTTCCAAGTTCCGGGTTTTTACCAAAAATAACCCCAGGCTATAGAAGATTATCTGAAAAAATAGACCGCTGGGTGATTAAAACAGTATTAGATTTGTTATCGGAAACTAGCCCGGAAAATCGGGAAAAGTATCGTTGGGCTATTAACGTATCGAGTCGGACTCTATATAATGACCGACAGTGGCAAAAATTAGAGCAAGAAATGCTTAAACGAGACCTGACACCGGATCTATTCTGCTGGGAAATTGCGGAATCAATTATTCTGGCTAACCCTCAAAAGGCGGCCGATGCGATCGCTGACCTGCAAACCCAGGGCTATTATGTTACAGTGGATCAAGTCGGTAGTCAGCATTCCCCATTGGACTATCTGAACTATGTCTGCGTTGACTATCTGAAAATAGCCGATGATTTGGTGAAAGATATTGTCCAGGACTTAGGCGATCGCTCTATTGTCCAAATAATTCAGTTGGTGGCGCAGTCTTTAGCTATTCAGACCATAGCCAACGGGGTAGAAACTTCCCAAGCCTTTGAAACCCTCCGAGACCTGGAAATAGATTATGCTCAGGGATATTATCTGACTCAACCTCACCCTCTAACCGCCCAATTTTTGGGGTGAACTTTGGGAATGGCAACTTTTTTCAGTGATTGTCAGTCTCAAATACGGGTAGAATATAGTTATGGTATCACACCCTGTGTAGTAGGGGCGATCGCTGTCTTCAACAGTAGCTATGCACCTAAGCGCGTCAATTAGATGATTGACCACCAAACCAGGGAGAAAGCCAAGGATAAAGATGGGAACATTAACATTAAGGAGGATCACATATTTTTTTCCTGAATTGTGGGCGATCGCCCGAACTATTAAATAGTGCAACCATACCCTTCCAGCCTTTGGGATTCCTCGTAATGTTCTAGCCTAGCTTTTTTCCACCCTAACAACTGTTTAATTATGTTTAAAAATTACCTGCCTCAACTCCGAAAAAATACCCGTCGCTTGCTGTATCCACTGCTATCAGTAACGGTGGTATGTGGGATTTTATTAAGTTCTATCCCCGCTACCCAAGCCATTTCTATCCCGGAGTTGATTTTTAGAGGAATTCAAGTTATCCAGCTTTCTACTATTTCCGATCGCCAAGAAGTCAATATTGGTAAACAGATCAATGATCAGATGGTAGGTCGCGAGTTTCGTTTGCATCGTAACCGCGATTTAGCTATGTATGTTAACCAAATTGGTCAGCGACTGGTACAAACTAGCGATCGCCCTAATATTCCCTATACTTTCCAAGTAGTTGATGATTCTCGGATTAATGCTTTTGCGACTATGGGGGGATTTGTTTATATCCACACAGGTTTAATTAACGCCGCCGATAATGAAGCACAACTCGCTAGTGTAATTGCTCATGAAATTGGGCATATTGTCGGTCGTCATTCTATTCAACAAATGCGAGAAATGGCGATCGCTCAAGGTGTGGCTTCGGCGGCTGGACTTGATACTAATAGGGCGGTACAAATTGGGGTAGAATTAGCCCTAAGACGGCCGAATAGTCGCAGTGCAGAATTTGAAGCAGATGAACTGGGAATCATTAATTTGGGTAGGGCTGGATATGCTCAAGAAGCAGCTCTAGACTTTATGGCAAAACTTCTAAGTAGCAGTTCTCCTCCCACATTTTTAAGCACTCACCCCGCCACCCGCGATCGCATTGAAGCCATGAGACGGCATATTGATCCACAATTAGCAGGACAAAGCGGAGGGATGAATGATCAAAGATACAGACAAGTAGTCACACAACTGCTATCTTAGTTAAAAGTTGATAGTGGTGGGAGAATTTGGCTCCCGGTTTAACTCTTCCCTTCCATAGGGGAGAGTTTATTGTTATATGTGGTATTATTGTGGCAGTACCCAACTGACCAGCAACATTGACCAGATGATTTCTGGAAAATTCCCTATTATATTCATCAGATTTTGTGAACAGTTTAGATCCGGAAAAGGGTAGCATTTTAATAGTTGACGATACACCTGATAATTTGCGGGTATTGTCGGCAACTCTTGGCGATCGCGATTATGATGTACAATGTGCGATTAATGGACAATTAGCACTAATGGCAGTTGCTAATCAACCGCCGGATCTCGTGTTGCTAGATATCAAAATGCCGGAAATGGACGGTTATCAGGTCTGTGAAGCCTTAAAATCTCAACAGAAAACGGCTGATATACCTGTAATTTTTCTGAGTGCTTTAGATGATGTTATCGATAAGGTGAAAGCCTTTGCGGTGGGGGGAGTTGACTATATTACTAAACCCTTTCAAGTTGAGGAAGTGTTGGCGCGAGTTGAACATCAACTGACGATTAGAAGACTACAGAAACAATTACAAAATCAAAACTTGCGCCTACAGCAGTTGAATGAGGATCTCAAACGTTCTAACCGAGAACTTGAACAATTTGCTTATATTGTTTCCCACGACCTACAACAACCGCTTCAGACAATTACGGGATTTGCGGAATTGATGCTGACCCTGAAATCACAAATTAACCTGGAGGAAGAAGCAGAAGAGTATGTGCTTCCGATTTTAGATGAGGGAATGCGACTACAGGAATTAATTAAAAATCTGCTACACTATAGCCGGGTGGGAACGAAACAAGCTGCTTTTGAGGCGACTGACTGTAATATTGTCTTAGGGGAAACTTTGAGTAACTTAAGTTTAGCGATTCAGGAAAGTGGGGCGACTATTACCTCCGAGAAACTGCCAATTATATTTGGCGATCGCCTTCAGTTAGGACAGCTATTTCAAAATTTGATTGCTAATGCAGTTAAATATCACCGTCCTGGTATACCGCCAAAAATCACGGTTTCTGTAATGCCAAAAAATCCAAATTGGCAATTTGGTATCCATGATAATGGCATTGGTATTCCAGCGGATAAAACCCAGCGCATTTTTCAGATTTTCCAACGACTACATACCCATCAAGAATACCCAGGAAATGGTATCGGTTTAGCCATTTGTCGGAAAATTATTGATCGCCATCGTGGGGAAATTTGGGTAGAGTCTGATCTGGATGTGGGGACCAGTTTCTACTTTACTTTACCGAGATATGAATCAGAATAACCATAAATTACCACATCGATTACAACAGCTAGAAACAGCCCTAGCTGAGAGTGAAAATCGCCTGCGAGATTTATTTCATTTAGCCCCCATTGGGATTGCGGAAATCTCAACTGAGGGCTATTTTTTGGCAGTCAATAGAGCTTTTTGTCGGTGGGTCGGCTACTCCCAAGCGGATTTAATTAACTTAAATTTTAATGCTATTACTCACCCGGAAGATGGGGATATTTGCCGGGAAAAATTTGGGCAATTAATCAACAGAGAAATTGATAAATATACCCTAGAAAAACGCTACCGTCATCGAGACGGACACTGGGTTTATGGGATTCTTACTTGTTATCTGCGTTTGGATGTCATGGGAAATCCTCTCTGTGCGATCGCTCAAATTATTGACATTACCGAACGCAAACGTTCCGAGCAAGAAATTCGCGAAAAAGAGGAGTATTTACGTCTACTTCTGGATAATATCCCCCAACAAGTATTTTGGAAAGATACTAATTTAGTATTTCGAGGTTGTAACCGAAATTGGGCGGAAGCCGCCGGACTTGATGGTTCAGAATCAGTAGTTGGAAAGACGGATTTTGATTTATTTGCAGATGCTGATATTGCGGAGTTTTACCGAGAAAAAGATAGACAGGTTTTAGAGTCTCGCACCCCGGAAATGAATGTAGTAGCACCTAAACAAAAGCTGGGACCGGGAGGGCGGCGAATTTGGCTAGATGTTAGCAGAATTCCTATGTTAGATTCTCAGGGTAATGTGTTGGGAATTTTGGGAGTTTTAGAAGATATTACCGAACGCAAGGAAATTGACGAAAAGCTGCGTTTAACTCAATTTTCGATTGATAAATCTAGGGATTATGTCTTATTTAGTGATATTAATGGCAGGTTTTTTTATGTGAATGAAGCGGCTTGTAAAATTCTGGGATATTCTCAAGAAGAATTACTGACCATGGAAGTGGAAGATATCGACCCGCTCGCCTCTCCTGGTGGTTGGTCAATTGCTTGGGATGATTTGCGAGACCAAGGTTCATTTACTTTTGAATCAAGTCATTATACTAAAACTGGTCAGGCGATCGCTGTGGAAATTACCCTGAGTTATTTAGAATATAATCACCGGGAATATGGCTGCGCTGTAGTCCGAGATATTCGCGATCGCAAACAAACTGAAATAGCCCTTCAACAAGCCAAGGAAGCCGCCGAAACCGCTAGTCGGGCTAAAAGTGAATTTCTCGCCCGCATGAGTCATGAATTACGCACACCACTTAATGCTATTCTGGGATTTACTCAATTAATGGAAAGGGAATTATATCATAGTCCTAATATTCCTCTATCTGACCATAAAGAACATTTAGAAATTATCGGTCGCAGTGGTGAACATCTTTTAGAGTTGATTAATGATGTTTTGGAGATGTCGAAAATTGAGGCGGGTAGAGTTTCTCTAAATCCCACTAATTTTAATTTAATCTCGTTACTTAATTCTCTGCGAGAAATGCTAGAATTGCCAGCCTCCTCGAAAAAATTAACCCTAGATTTTGCCATTGATGATCATATCCCAACTTATATTTATGCTGATGAACAAAAACTGCGTCAATGCTTAACTAATTTGCTGGGAAATGCTATTAAATTCACTTTGCAAGGTGGGGTAATTTTGCGGGTAAAATTGGGTAAATTTAACCATGATTTGGGGCAACTATGCTTTGAGGTTCAGGATACCGGACCGGGTATTGATGCGTCGGAAATGGATTTGCTTTTTGAACCATTTTCGCAAACAGAAACTGGTCGTAATTCTCAGCAGGGGACGGGTTTGGGACTGTCGATAACTCAAAAGTTTATTGGTTTAATGGGTGGGGAAATTCAAGTCAGTAGCGAGAGAGGAAAAGGCACAATTTTTCGGTTTGATATTCAAGTCAGTATGGCTGAGGCGGTGACTAGAAACTCGGAAAAATCCCCAGGGAGGGCGATCGCTTTAGCAGAAAATCAGCCGGAATATCGGATTTTGGTGGTTGACGATAACTGGACTAACCGCAAATTAGTTGTCAAATTATTGAACCCCTTGGGTTTCCATGTCCGAGAGGCAGAAAATGGTCAAGAGGCGATCGCTATTTGGGAGAAATGGGAACCCCATCTCATTTTTATGGATATGCGAATGCCGGTTATGGATGGCTATGAAGCTACCCAGCTAATTAAACGCCACCTCAAGGGTCAAGCTACTGTAATTATTGCCCTAACCGCCAGCGCCCTCCAACAAGAAAAATCCATTGTTTTATCGGCTGGGTGTGATGATTTTGTCCGCAAACCTTTCCGGGTAGACCAGCTATTACAAACTATAGTTAAACATCTCGGAGTCCGTTTTATCTATGAACAAAATAAATCGCAATTAGCCGAAAATATGGCTATTTCTGAATCCCAAAAGTCAGCCAATCCTAATTATAACACATCTGTTGATAAAACGGAAATAAATCTTTCTGTAATGCCGGAATTTTGGCTAAAAGAATTACATCAAGCTGCCACTAAACTAAACGGTCGGTTAATTGCTGACACTATCGCTAAAATTCCTGGTGAATATAAACCCCTAGCTGATTATCTGAGCCAGTTAGCTAATGATTTTCGCTATGATATTCTAATTGATTTAACCAAACCCCAGTAGGGTGCGTCAGACCGATTGATCATCATGAATAATAGAGAATCATCCCACTGACGCACCATTTAAAGAATAGTAGGGTGCGTCAGACCGATTGATCATCATGAATAATAGAGAATCATCCCACTGACGCACCATTTAAATAATAGTAGGGTGCGTCAGACCAGTTAATCATACTGACGCACCATTTAAAGAATAGTAGGGTGCGTCAGACCAGTTAATCATACTGACGCACCATTTAAAGAATAGTAGGGTGCGTCAGACCAGTTAATCATACTGACGCACCATTTTACACCCTATAGGTTAGTATTGTGGAACGGAAGGATCAACCTCTTTACTCCAGGCGGTAATTCCGCCTTTAACATTAATCCCCTCAATACCAGCTTCCTTGAGAATGCCTAAAGCCTTAGCCGATCGCCCTCCCATTTTACAATGTGCAATTAGACGATTACCATTGAGCATTTCTTTAACCTGTTCAACTCCTTTCCCCTGTTCAATATCGGGTAGAGGAATTAAAACAGAACCGGGAATTTTGGCGATTTCGTACTCATTAGGGTTCCGAACATCAATCAATACAAAATCATCGGCACCACTGTCAATCAGGGATTTTAATTCCGTTACCGTCATTTCCGCCAGAGATCCGGCTTCTTCTGCTTCCTGCTGTTTAGCTTGGGGAATGCCGCAGAATTGTTCATAGTCGATGAGTTTTTCAATCACCGGACGTTCAGGATTAGGCCGTAATTTCAATTCCCGGAAACTCATATCTAGGGAATTGTAAAGGAGTAAGCGACCGCTAAGAGTCCGTCCCTGTCCCAAAATGATTTTAATGGTTTCAGTGGCTTGAATAACGCCAATCATGCCTGGTAAAATCCCTAAAACTCCACCTTCGGCGCAGGAAGGAACCATCCCAGGGGGTGGGGGTTCAGGATATAGGTCGCGGTAGTTAGGTCCGCCTTCATAGTTGAAAACGGTAGCCTGACCCTCAAATCGGAAGATAGACCCGTAGACGTTGGGTTTATTTAACAAAACACAAGCATCATTGACCAGATAACGGGTGGGGAAATTATCGGTTCCGTCTACCACCACATCATAGGATTTAATAATATCCAGGGCATTTTCGGAACTGAGGCGAATATTGTATAACTCTACCTGGCAGTTAGGATTAATTTCGAGAATCCGATTTTTGGCAGATTCTATTTTAGGTTTTCCCACCCAGGAGGTCCCGTGAATGATTTGGCGTTGGAGATTGGAATTGTCTACAATATCAAAATCGACAATCCCAATGCGACCAATCCCTGCTGCGGTTAGGTATAATAGCAGAGGTGAACCGAGTCCACCTGTACCAATGCAGAGGACGCTGGCCGCTTTCAGACGCTTTTGACCGTCTAACCCGACTTCTGGTAAAATCAGGTGACGGGAATAGCGTTCGTATTCGTCTGGCTGTAACTGGATTTCATCCAAATTCGGATTTAGCATGGCAAGGTCTGGCAAGGGAATATGCAACCGTTCTCAGAAACCTACAATATCACAAAGTGTCTGGAAAACGACAAGGCTTTCAACCCCAACCTTTGGTAAACTACTTAGGTAACAGTAACCTGCTATTGATACCTATGGCGAGAATTTGATGATTAAAGTCCTGCATCTTTCGGATATCCATTTAGGTAGTGGTTTTTCCCAAGGACGGATCAACCCGGAAACTGGCTTAAATACTCGTCTGGAAGATTTTACGAGAACTTTGGGGCGATGTATAGATCGGGCGATCGCAGAACCTGTGGATTTGGTTTTGTTTGGGGGGGATGCTTTCCCTGATTCTACGCCGCCACCATTTGTTAAGCAGGCTTTCGCTCAGGAATTTCGCCGCCTGGTAGATGCGGAAATTCCCACGGTGTTACTGGTGGGGAATCATGACCAACATTCCCAAGGACAGGGAGGGGCGAGTTTGGGGATTTATCGGACTCTGGGGGTTCCGGGGTTTGTGGTGGGCGATCGCTTAGAAACCCATCGCATTCAAACTCGCCAGGGTTTAGTTCAGGTGATTACTATCCCCTGGTTGACCCGTTCAACTCTACTGACTCGACCGGACACTGAGGGGCTGTCTTTGGAGGCGGTTAATAAATTACTCATCGATCGCCTAATGGTAGCCTTAGAGGGCGAAATTCGACGGCTTGATGCGGATATTCCCACGGTATTGTTAGGACATTTAATGGTCGATCGCGCTAGTTTCGGGGCTGAGAGGTTTCTGGCGGTGGGGAAAGGTTTTAATCTTCCTTTGGGGTTGTTGACTCGTCCTCAGTTTGATTATGTGGCTTTGGGTCATGTTCACAAACATCAAAATCTTAATCCTACTAATAACCCTCCGGTGGTGTACCCAGGAAGTATTGAAAGGGTGGATTTTTCGGAGGAAAAAGAAGATAAGGGGTTTGTGTTGGTGAATTTGGCGAAAAATCAAACGACTTGGGAATTTTGCCCTTTACCAGTGCGCCCATTTTGTACAATTAGGGTGGATATTTCCCAGCAAGATGACCCCCTAGCGGCGTTGCTGGGGGCGATCGCTAAGAAAAACATTGATCAGGCTGTGGTGCGACTACTGTATCAGTTGCGACCAGATCAATTAAATGCGATCGATATGCCGAAACTGCACGCAGCTCTCAGCAGCGCCCACAGTTATACTATCCAACCGGAATTAATTAGTCAACTGGCCCGCCCTCGTTTGCCTCAATTGGCGGCGGGAAGTGCGATCGACCCCTTAGAAGCCCTAAAAACCTATTTGGATAGCCACGACCATTTAAAGGGTTTACAGCAGGATATGATCGAAGCTGCTAAGGGTTTGTTAGCTGAGAATACCGCCGAGTAAATTAAAACGCTATACTTAAACTAATTCCCAACATAGTCAATAGCACTAGAACTTATCTAATATTATGAGCAATCGTCTAGCCCAATCATCAAGCCTTTATCTCCGTAAACACGCAGATAATCCCATTGACTGGTGGCCTTGGTGCGATGAAGCCTTAGAAAAATCTCGAACTGAAGATAAGCCCATATTTCTGTCTATTGGCTACTCAAGTTGTCACTGGTGTACAGTTATGGAGGGGGAAGCGTTTTCTGATGCGGCGATCGCTGAATATATGAACGCTAATTTTATCCCCATCAAAGTCGATCGCGAAGAACGTCCAGAAATTGATAGCATCTATATGCAAGCCCTACAAATGATGACTGGTCAAGGGGGCTGGCCGCTAAATGTATTTCTCACCCCAGGCGATCGGATCCCCTTTTATGGTGGCACCTATTTTCCCATTGAACCCCGCTACGGAAGGCCTGGCTTTTTGGATTTATTGAAAGCCATTCACAACTTTTACCATACTGACAAAAATAAACTGGAAACTGTCACGGAGGAAATTCTTACCCAACTGCGACAGTCTGTGATTTTACCACCCTCGGAATTAACCGAAGATTTACTGAAACAAGGACTAGAAACTAACACGGGAGTAGTTGGTCGTAATAACTACGGCGGTCCTCGGTTTCCGATGATTCCTTATGCAGATATGGCTTGGCGGGGAAGTCGCTTAATTTCCTCATCTAAAGTAGATGGTAAAGCGGCCTGTTTGCAACGAGGAAAAGACTTAGTGACCGGAGGCATTTATGACCATGTGGCGGGAGGCTTTCATCGTTACACGGTTGACCCGACCTGGACTGTTCCTCACTTCGAGAAAATGCTTTATGATAACGGTCAAATTCTTGAGTTTTTGGCGGATCTATGGTCTGAGGGTGAGAAACAACCTGCTTTTCAACGGTCAATAAATGGTACGGTGGAATGGTTGAAACGGGAAATGACTGCGCCACAGGGCTATTTTTACGCGGCACAAGATGCTGATAGTTTTGTCACCTCTCAGGATAAAGAACCGGAAGAAGGGGCGTTTTATGTGTGGACTAATCAAGAGTTAGAAACTTTCCTAACTTCGGAAGAATTTGGGGAATTACAAGCACAATTTACGGTGACAAAATCGGGTAATTTTGAAGGTAAAACAGTATTGCAGCGCTGGAATTGTGACGAGTTAGACCCCTTAATAGAAACGGCTTTGGCTAAACTGTTTGCAGTCCGTTATGGTGCGCCCCCAGAGGAGGTTAAAACTTTCCCGGTGGCTGAGAATAATCAAGGGGCTAAACAAAGGGACTGGCCGGGTCGTATTCCGGCGGTTACTGATACTAAGATGATTGTAGCATGGAATGCTCTGATGATTTCTGGGTTGGCGAAAGCGGCGCGGGTTTTTGATAATTCTGAATATTTGGAATTGGCTACTACGGCGGCAAAATTTATCCTCAAACATCAGTGGGTTGATGACCGTTTTCACCGGGTTAATTATGATGGTCAGGTGGCGGTCTTATCACAGGCGGAAGATTATGCTTTATTTGTCAAAGCGTTAATTGATCTACATCAAGCTAGTTTACAACAGCCGGAATTGGCAGAGTTTTGGCTGACAAATGCTGTGAATGTTCAGAGTGAGTTGGACGAATATCTCTGGAGTATGGAATTGGGGGGCTATTTTAATACAGCCCTTGATGATGCTGAAACTTTGCTAATTCGTGAACGTAGTTATATGGATAATGCTACTCCGGCGGCGAATGGGGTGGCGATCGCTAATTTGGTGCGGCTATTTTTGTTAACAGAAGACCTGAACTATTTAGATCGCGCTGGGCAGGCTTTGGAAGCCTTTGCTAGTATTATGCGCCAGTCTCCACAAGCCTGTCCGAGTCTGTTTGTGGCTTTTGATTGGTATTGTAATAATACTTTGGTTCGCACTAATTATGAGCAAATTGCTAAGTTAAACAAGCAGTATCTACCTACTGCTGTTTTTAAACTTGATCAAAATTTGCCTACCGGTGCGATCGCCCTCGTTTGTCAGGGTCTCAAATGCAAAAAACCCGCCCAAGATGAGGCGGAAATGCTAACTCAATTGCACGACAGTCTCACTCGTACATAATACCCCCAAATTGGCTTGGGATTAATTCCCAAGCCTACATATACCCTCACCCAAGAGTTGGCGCTACCCTTCCCAAATAGTTAAGTTTTGCTAATATATACGGCTAGAGAGTTTTGTTATTTAAAACGACATTAAGAATTAATAAGAATTTATTGCTAATTATTCTCAAACCATTGACGAGTTTATAGGGGTTCTGCTAGACTGTAATTAATGTTACCCAAGGGCTTCTAGTGTCTAAATGCCAAAAACAGGGTCTACAACCCTTGTCATATAAGGAATTAGCACAATTACCCGACCAAAACTTGCCTCTGGCGATGCACCAATTTTCCCAAAAAAATGGGCCTCCCAAAATAGGCATCTTGACAAAATAGACATTTTGTGCATACCATCCCCAACCAGATCCAGATAATAGGCAGAAATATGACCTTGTGAAGACTAGGAAAATCGATAAATGCTAAACTTAAAGCCTTGGAAATGGGCAATTATAGTCAGTCCGATCGCCATCATAGTTGGATTTTTACTAATCTCAGCGGGGTGGCAAATTCATAGCTGGGGCATTAACTGGATCTGGGGAATTTTCACGCTGCTATTATTAGGGTGGCGGTGGTTATTAGTGAAGTGGACAAAGCCAGATATTGCCCAGGTAGAAGCGGCGATAGACGAGGCGGCTGCGAAGTTTCAATTAACGGAAGAAATGGCAGCAGCGACGGGAGGAAGTGAAGCGATCGCACAGGTAGAAAAAGCGGTACAAGAAATCCTGATACAATCGCGAAATGATCCGCCATTTTGGTTAGACTGGGGGCAATTTGGGGAACGCTGTAAAGAGTTAGTAGTTGTGATTGCTAATATCTATCATCCAGAGGTAAAATATCCCCTACTTGATATTTATGTACCCCAGGCTTATGGATTAATTAGGGGAACAGTAGATGATTTAGATAGGTGGATGCAAGAACTCTCCCCAGTGCTAAATAAAGTAACAGTAGGACAAGCCTATCAAGCCTATGAAGTTTATCAGAAATTAGAACCATCAGCCCGGAAATTATGGCAGGTCTGGAGTTGGGCTTCATGGATACTTAATCCTGTGTCGGCGGCGGCGAGGTTAGCGAGTCAGAAATATAGCAGTAAAGCGAATCAAGAACTATTAGTTAATTTAGGTCAAATGATGCGAGAGGTAGCCCTACAAAACCTCTCCCGACAAGCGATCGCTCTTTATGGTGGCGAACAACTTCCTCTGACGGCGTTAACTGTTACCGAGGACAATTTACCCCAGGCGAAAACCCAAACTTTACAGGAGATTATCGCCCAGGCTGACCCTCCCGAAAAGGTGGCACAAAAACCGATTAGTATTCTGTTGGTAGGACGCACTGGGTCAGGAAAAAGCAGTTTAATTAACACCCTATTTCAGGCTAACCTCGCGGAAGTTGATGTTCTTCCCAGTACGGATCGCATTAAAAATTATCACTGGAGTACACCGACAGGAGAATCCCTAAATTTGTGGGATACTCCGGGTTATGAACAAGTGAACCGAGAAGACCTGCGGGAGTTGGTAGTTAGTGAAGCCAAAACAGCAGATTTGCTATTATTAGTCACACCAGCCCTAGACCCAGCCCTACAAATGGATCGGGATTTTTTGCGGGATATGCGTGTAGAAGTTCCTGACCTGAAAGCGATCGCTATTGTCACCCAAGTTGACCGTCTGCGTCCGGTCAGAGAATGGCAACCTCCCTATAATTGGGAAACTGGAAATAGACCGAAAGAAAAAGCTATTCGGGAGGCGACAGAATATCGCCGCCAACAGTTAGGAGAATTTTGCGATCTGGTTTTACCCCTAGTTACGAGTGATTCCCCAACTCAGAGAAATCCTTGGAATGCTGAGATTTTATCCAACCATTTAGTAGAAGCAGTCGGACCGACCAAACAACTAAGACTAGCCCGATTTTTACGAGATCAAAAATCCCGAACTCTCGCCGCAGCTAAAATTATTGACCGCTATACCCGCCAAATGGCAACTACCCAAGGATTAACAGCTTTATTAAAAAGTCCTGTCCTCAAATTTATCTCTACCCTCACCACCGGAAACCCTACCCTCGCCTATCTGTTGGCTGAACAAATACCCATAGAACAGCTTCCGGTGGCGATCGGTAAATTGCAGATGGGTTATGATTTGTTTTGTCTCCTCAGCAGCGATCGCACTAAATCCCCTAATTTTGACCTTCTCGCCCTCTGGCCGCTACTTTTAAATAACCCCGATCCACCTGACCATAATGCTTGGGCTTTCGGACACGCTTTAGTTGAATATTGGACCCAAAATCTCACGGTTGAACAACTCGAAAAGCGATTTGATTACTATTTCCAATCTGAGAAAACCTAATACACACCAGCCTAGCCTAGGCTACCCTCTCACCCTCTCACCCCCCAGCTAACCATAAGTTTTGCTAATTTATACAGCCAAATAAATTTTATCTTCAAAAGATTGTTAAGAATTGTTACAAATTTATTGAAAATAGCTGGCAAAAAGTTGACGAGAGAATGGGGGTTATGATACCCTAGAAGAAATCGCACCCAAGGGTTCACTATGTCTATCCGCAAAAACAGAGGCTACAACCCCGATTATATGGCGATAAAAATTATTCTCTCCCCAAAAGTTGAAGCTGGCGATGCACGAGTTTTTCCCCGAAAAGCGATCGTCTTTTTTCCACCTCTTGACAAAAACGCCATTATGTGCATATACCCTATTTTCCCCACAAGGCGGGTTTAATGTAATTATCAATTAATGACCGGGTGGGGCGGGTTTATTGATATTCCGGTGGGGAAATGTCATTGACACCATAACCCCCAGCGGCGGGGAAAGAAAGGGCGGGTTTATTGATATTCCGGTGGGGAAATTTCATTGACACCATAACCCCCAGCGACAGGGAAAGAAAGGGCGGGTTTATTGATATTCCGGTGGGGAAATTTCATTGACACCATAACCCCCAGCGACAGGGAAAGAAAGGGCGGGTTTATTGATATTCCGGTGGGGAAATGTCATTGACACCATAACCCGCCCCTACCATTATCAATTAATGACCGGGTGGGGCGGGTTTATTGATATTCCGGTGGGGAAATTTCATTGACAGCAGAACCCGCCCCTACCATTATCAATTAATGACCGGGTGGGGCGGGTTTATTGATATTCCGGTGGGGAAATTTCATTGACAGCAGAACCCGCCCCTACCATTATCAATTAATGACCGGGTGGGGCGGGTTTATTGATATTCCGGTGGGGAAATGTCATTGACAGCAGAACCCGCCCCTACCATTATCAATTATCAATTAATGACCGGGTGGGGCGGGTTTATTGATATTCCGGTGGGGAAATTTCATTGACAGCAGAACCCGCCCCTACCATTATTAATTGTCAATTAAAAATTCTTGAATAATTTTCAGGTAATTTTTAGGGTCTTCTAACATGGGAAAATGAGCAGTATTTGGCAAAATAGTAAGCTGAACGTTAGGATTGAGAGTAGCCGCTTGTTTAGCCATTTCCATAGGGATAATTTGGTCATATTCCCCAGCTACCAAGAGGGTAGGGACTGTTAATTTTTTAAATTCTTGAGGAAACCATTGGGTAGCTTCTTTGCTGACGGATGTTAAGACAGTACCATAGGCGGCGGCAAAATCTGCTAATAAGAAATCCTCTAAAAACTCTCGGCTGACCTGACTAGGTAAGGGACGATGCAGAAATCTCGCCATAAATATTTGATGAATTAAAGGCATTTTTGCCATCCATTTTGGGCGAAACATGACCACATAGCGACTAAATTTATGGAAAGTTGTAAATGATTTTTCATCATATTCAAAAATACCACTACAGGTTAAGATAGCCCGAACTACCATGGACGGATAAAGATTCATAAAAATGGCAGCAACGGAAGCGCCCATAGAGTGAGCGTTAATATAGACTTGTGGAATATTTAAAGCCTGTA
Organism: Arthrospira sp. PCC 9108; assembly: GCA_016745315.1. Lineage (GTDB taxonomy): Bacteria > Cyanobacteriota > Cyanobacteriia > Cyanobacteriales > Microcoleaceae > Limnospira > Limnospira platensis. Next base: position 4,045,693 of record CP066886.1, on the reverse strand, counting down.
AAAGGGCGGCTAAATCCTGAGCATATTCGGTTAATTCATAACTTCGATCGCCATCATTTAAAGCAGGTCGATTAGACCGACCAAAACCCCGCATATCATAAAGTAAACAATGAAAGCGATCGCCCAAAGCCATAGCGGTACTTTCCCAATAGCGACCCGACCCACCCCAACCATGAATAAACACCATAACCGGCTTAGAACTTTCTAAATGGTAGGGAGTTCCCACCCATTGATAATAGTGTTCTACGCCATTAATAGTAATATAAGAACTATCGGGCTGCTGAGTTAAACTAATCATCAAGCTATCAATTTGGTAATTTGCCAAGTTTTTTTAATATAGCAAATATTGCCTCAGATGCAGTCATAGGAGAAGCTGTTTTTAAGCCAATTAACCCAGTTTCCAGCCACCAGCCCCAGGTCTGGTGAGGAAATCGCCACAAGTCCAAATGTTCTACAGGCGGGTCAGCATAGAAACCACCATCACCGGCACCTAATAGCCCAGAACTCCAGTGAGTAAAGCGATCGTGACTGATACGGTAAAAGGGAAAATTCCCGACCCGACCAACTCCCCAACCATCAACGGCAATTAATCCCCTCACCTGACCCCCTGATTGTTGCCATCTGTAAGCGCCTACCATAGCAGCCACCACACCGGCACTAAAGCCAATAAATATCAATGGTGTCAGAAGGCGATCGCCAAGATTATCCTGTAAAAACTCCCCCAAGGCGATCGGTGAGAGAGGGGAAGATAGATCAGCCGGAAACACCAAAAGCCCATTATCTCCCCAGTCTACTCCCAGTCTATCCAAAAACTGATCTGTAAAATGGGGCGGGTGAAATCCCGGACAGATAACAGTAGTTATAGTTGTTGAATGTTCCATTCCCACAGGTAAATGATATGACCAAACTATTAGTAGTGGCAACCGGAAACCCTGGTAAGTTAAATGAAATGCAGGCTTATCTGGGTGGTATCGATGTGAAATTGCAGCTTAAGCCCGATAATTTGGACGTTGAAGAGACCGGAAACACATTTTTGGAGAATGCCTGCCTAAAAGCCAGTGAAGTGGCAAAGGCGACGGGAGAATGGGCGATCGCAGATGATTCAGGACTAGCCGTAGATGCCCTAGGGGGAATGCCAGGAGTATATTCAGCCCGGTATGCGTCCACCGATAGCGATCGCATTAGTAAATTACTCAAAGAACTGGAAACCGCCGCCGACCGTAGCGCCCAATTTATTTGTGCGATCGCCATATGTCGTCCTGATGGTTCTATTGTCCAACAAGTCCAAGGAATATGTCCAGGAGTGATTGCCCAAACCCCCCAAGGTCAAGGAGGTTTTGGCTACGACCCCATTTTTTATGTTCCTGAGCAGCAAATGACCTTTGCCCAAATGTCTCCAGAACTCAAGCGAAAAATCTCCCACCGAGGAAAAGCCTTTGACCTATTACTTCCCCAACTGAGTACCCTTCTCAATGGGTAGGAAACCAGATCACTTATTGATCGTGCGATCGTCTCAAGGCGTGGATAAGAAACTCCCACCACTACTTCCCCAGGTGGGAGAGGCTTCATGGCGGGGAATAATCGCCGAAAGCGTTTAAATTGCTTCTAGGTTCTTTTCTCCTGTGCGGATACGAATAATTTGCTCAACTGGAGAGACAAATATTTTACCGTCTCCAATTTCACCGGTACGAGAAGCCGATACGATTTTCTCTACAACCATATCAACGTGCTCATCTTCGACCACAATCTCAACCTTGAGTTTTTGTAGGAACTCAACTGTATATTCCGAACCCCGATAACGCTCAGTCTGACCTTTCTGGCGGCCAAACCCGCGAACTTCCGAAACCGTCATTCCAACAATGCCAGCATTGACCAGGGCAATCTTGACTTCATCAAGTTTAAATGGCCGAATAATGGCTTCTATCTTTTTCAAGGTTTTCACTCCTAACGCTTACTGTTTGACAATCCTACACTTGGCAGTTGGGTTTAGTGCCTGCTGATCAGGTCTTCCAGGGAATCGGTCGAACTTTCTTTAAGATCAGCTCACCAGCTATCTAAGATACTACCAGTTCGATGCAAATCTCCCCAGGGGGTAGACATTCGACTCCGATTTATTCAGCCATACATAGCCCAAACCATTTGATATCACTATCAAAGCCCCGCAATTGGTAAATCGTGATACAATTGCAGGAAAGCCTCAACCCCCTAACCCTATCGGAACCAACCGTTAGGCCTGATAGTGGCGGCTTAACAATGTAAAATCTTGTTAAAACCCTAACCGCCCAGTCCCCTTAAACAAATTCCTTACTAAAATAGAGGTTTTAACTCAACAATATAGTTAAATTAGAGGAGCGATCGTGCAACTTCAAACTAAAATTGCTGCGGGGCGTGCAACAGGTGCGTTTGCGCTCATTGATAGTCTTAAACGTCATGGCGTACAGCACATTTTCGGCTATCCTGGTGGAGCTATTCTCCCCATTTATGATGAACTGTATCGAGCCGAAGCTGAGGGCGGTATACAGCATATCCTAGTTCGCCATGAACAGGGGGCATCCCACGCTGCTGATGGGTATGCCAGAGCTACCGGACGAGTGGGAGTGTGCTTTGGTACATCAGGACCAGGAGCGACTAACCTAGTTACTGGCATTGCTACGGCTCACATGGACTCGATACCAATGGTAATCATTACCGGACAGGTAGCCCGCCCCGCCATTGGTACAGATGCTTTCCAGGAAACAGATATTTTCGGCATTACCCTACCAATAGTCAAACATTCCTATGTGGTTCGTGAACCGGGTGATATGGCTCGCATTGTGGCGGAAGCCTTCCATATTGCCAGCACAGGCCGTCGGGGTCCGGTACTCATAGACGTTCCCAAAGATGTAGGTTTAGAGGAATTTGATTATATTCCGGTTAATCCAGGAGAGGTTTCTTTACCTGGCTATCGTCCTACTGTTAAAGGCAATGTTCGCCAAATCAACCAAGCTATTAAACTTATAGAAGAAGCAGAACGTCCCCTGATGTATGTCGGTGGTGGGGCAATTTCCGCCGGAGCCCATGCAGAAATTTCGGAATTAGCAGAGCTTTTTCAGATTCCTGTAACTACCACATTAATGGGGAAAGGTTCTTTTGATGAAAAGCATCCCCTGTCTGTGGGAATGTTGGGAATGCACGGAACAGCCTATGCTAACTTTGCTGTTAGTGAATGTGATTTGTTAATAGCTGTGGGGGCGCGATTTGACGATCGCGTTACGGGGAAACTTGATGAATTTGCCTCTAGGGCGAAGGTGATTCATATTGACATTGACCCGGCGGAAGTTGGTAAAAACCGCACGCCGGAAGTGCCAATTGTCGGAGATGTTCGCCAGGTGTTGATAGACCTGTTGCGCCGCTGCCGGGAAATTGGAGATGTCGGCAACGATAATCAAACTCAATCCTGGTTAGAGCGGATTAACCGTTGGCGGGAAGATTATCCCCTGGTGGTTCCCTCTTATTCTGATAGTCTCTCTCCCCAAGAGGTGATCGCAGAATTAGGAAAAATGGCACCGGATGCGTACTATACCACGGATGTGGGTCAGCACCAAATGTGGGCGGCTCAATTTTTGAAAAATGGCCCCCGTCAGTGGATATCTAGCGCTGGGTTAGGAACTATGGGCTATGGTATCCCGTCGGCTATGGGAGCTAAAGTGGCTTTGAGCGATCGCGAGGTGATTTGTATTGCTGGGGATGCCAGTGTGCAAATGAACATCCAGGAGCTGGCTACTATAGCACAATATGGCATAAATGTCAAGACTGTAATTATTAATAACGGTTGGCAGGGTATGGTCCGCCAGTGGCAACAAGCCTTTTATGGTGAGCGCTATTCGGCTTCTAACATGGAAATCGGAATGCCAGATTTTGAAATGTTAGCACGTTCCTATGGGGTAAAAGGCATGGTCGTTAAGAGTCGTGACGAATTACACCAAGCACTAGCGGAAATGTTGGCTTATGAGGGTCCTGTGCTGATGGATGTTCATGTTACTAAGGATGAAAATTGTTATCCTATGGTAGCACCAGGAAAGAGCAATGCTCAGATGATAGGATTACCTGAACGCCGGCAGTTAGAAAAAGCTGTTGAGTTAATCTATTGCAGTAATTGTGGGGCGAAAAATGTCGCCAGTAACAATTTCTGTCCTGAGTGTGGCACGAAACTGTAAACAGTCATCTATCACCTAGTAAATAGTAGGGACAAGGTTGGTCTTGTCTCTACTGGGTCAATTATGGATGTTCTGTTATCTGGCGACCTATCAGTTAATAGGGGGAAGCTGTTAACCTTCCGTCGGAATAGAAAATAAGATGATCAGCCAAATCTGGATTTTTTAAGAGTAGTTGATATTGGGTGGGCGCAAACTTAATCACTTCGTAGTCAAGAGTTTTTAAGGAGTTTTTCGGCCAGGGTAAAAAGGAAGTTTCGGGGTTAGACAAGTTGAATTGATAAATCTCTGGGGTATCTTGTCTAATTAAAATTGTATCGTCCAATTCGCGTAAATTATGGTGCATGACTGTCTGAATGCTATTGGTGGTAAATTGTACCCTTTCAAAGGGTCCGTCACCGGGTTCGCGACTAAATGCGATCGCATATTTTTCACCCCCCCCAAATAGATACAAACCCTGTATTAAACCGGTCCGATAAATATAAGCACCCCGGTAATTATCAGGAATAGCAGTAATAATAGCGGGGGTATTAGGGTTATCTTGTAACATCCCCAAAAGAATATTTTGAGAAATTGAACCAGCCACCTGCCAATTTTGGTTCAAAGATTGAACAGTCAACCCAAAAATCAACAGTAAAATTGAGGAGACGACCAAAATCAGCCGGATATTCATACACAAACACGCGAGGACTACTGCTAGATAAATTGACGCAAACCCAGAACCGAAATAGAGGTATCTTTCCCCTTGGGTGTCTGTAATTGACACAAATACATTAATGGCAGGTAAAACCGCTACAAAAAAACTACCTGCTAAAAATAGCAGTAAAGGGGGGATACTTGGGTCGGGAGTGCGGCTTTTAAACAGTAAGGAAGTACAAGCTAAGGACAGGAGAACAATTAGCCAAAAAATCGATAACCACAGACTAAAATTAGAGTTAAAAATCGGGGGCAGAAAAGTCCTAGTTGGGTAGATAATCAAATTTTGGGCAATATGAGCCCAATCAAACCTTAAATGAATATCCTCACCGTATCCCCCTACCAGTGTACCAATTTTGATAACTCTCCAGATAAAATAAACTGCCAAAACTGCCACATAGGGAATAATTAAGCCTAGTCTATTTTGCCAAGATTTGCCATTTTTTTTATTGGTAAAATAGTCGTAAATTTCAAACAAAATAATCAACCCAGGAAAGGTGACGAGAGATTCCTTTGATAGCACTGCCATAAAAAATAGCAGTAGAGATAATATATAAGGATATTTATATCGGGAATTTCTGCCGATTAAATAAGCGATAAAAGCTACAAACCCAAAAAAGCTAGAGATGACATCTGTGCGCGCAGAAATCCACGAAACTGCTTCGGTGTGACTAGGAAGTAGTAAAAATACAAACCCGGAAATATAGGGTAAAACTATTTTATAGTGGCGACCAATGGGAAAATTACGAACTAATAAACTAGCAGTCCAACCTACTGCTAAAGCATTGCTGAGATGAAATCCCAAATTAGTTAAATGATAACCGAGGGGTTCATTACCCCAAATTTGATAATCTAGGAAACTGATTAAACTCAGAACCGGACGAAAAAACAAAGATTGACCATGTTGTTGATTGACCCACAATCCCCAAGGTCCGACCTGTTCAAAAATGGCAATTAACACTAAATCATCTGACAGAAAAAATGAGTTAATAATAGGATAATAACAAACTATACCTGCCAGAGCGATAATGACAATTAATATAGCCCGATAAATAAGGAGCGATCGCCCTTGATTAATTTTGAACATTAAACTTAACTTTTTCCCCAATGATGAATTGAATATGTCCTAAGTATCAGTCTCCACGCCAGAGGCTGTCCAGGGAGTTAGAATAACATAACATCCTATCAGTTCAACCTTAAACCTAGGAACGAAATAACGCCTAACTACGTCAAACTAGGTCATCTGTATATTAGCCGAGTGGTTGAAAAGGCGATCGCAAAACTTAAAATATCCTGATACGCTCCCAGACATCAACTCAAGACTTGAATTGTAGATCAAGGTTCCTCAGTTCCGGACGTGCTATCCTCCTTTGTGAGTGTGTGAACATCGAGAGGAGTGAATAACATGGTATCAACACCAGTCCCTTCCCAGAACATCAAACTATCGCGCCCAGTAACAAATGCAGTCAACCCGGCCAAAACCCGTCCCGTCTTTGGGGGGGAACTTCCTAGTAGTCCCCTATTTGGTACAGACGGCATTCGCGGGCGAGTCGGAGAACTTCTAAACGCACCGCTGGCGCTACAGGTAGGCTTTTGGGCCGGACAAATTCTCCGCCAGCAACAGGACAATCTCGGCCCTGTCATCCTGGCACAAGATACCCGGATTTCGGGTAATATGTTAGCGATGGCCCTATCGTCGGGGTTAACGGCGGCGGGACTAGAAGTATGGAATTTAGGAGTTTGTCCTACTCCGGGAGTAGCCTACCTCACCCAAACCTGTAAAGCTATGGGTGGGGTGATGATATCCGCCAGCCACAACCCCCCAGAAGATAACGGAATCAAATTTTTTGGCGCAGACGGCACAAAACTCTCCAGCGACCTCCAGAAGCAAATAGAAGCAGCCCTACGGGGGGCGGAAGCCTTCCCGGTTTATTCTGATTCCTGTGGACAACATTACTACAGACCGGAATTAGTCCAGAATTATGCTGATTCTCTGTATCGTCCCCTGCTACCAACTACTAACCTACAGGGAATGCGGGTGGTTTTGGATCTGGCTTGGGGGGCGGCGGTAAATATTGCACCTCAAGTATTTAGAGAAATGGGAGCCGAAGTGATTTGTTTACATGAGTCTCCCAACGGTCATCAAATTAATGTTAACTGTGGGTCTACGCACCTGGACCTACTCCGCGAAGCTGTTATAGAACATCAAGCCCATTTAGGATTTGCTTTTGATGGGGACGCAGATCGGGTGTTAGCGGTCGATAGCCGGGGTCGTACCGTTGACGGCGACTATATCCTGTACTTCTGGGGGCAGACCCTCAGAAACGCGCAGCAACTGCCCCAGGATTTGATTATTTCTACGGTTATGGCAAACTTGGGATTTGAGAGAGCCTGGGAAAAACTGGGAGGAAAAATGATCCGCACCCCGGTGGGAGATCAGCACGTCCACAGCGAAATGAAGCGGACGGGATCTATGTTGGGGGGTGAACAGTCGGGCCATATCCTCTGTCATCACTACAGCATCACAGGAGATGGTCTACTGACGGCATTACACCTAGCAGCTTTAGTGAAGCGATCGCAAAAATCGCTCAACCAACTGGTGGATGATAGTTTCCTCACCTATCCTCAACTGTTACGAAATGTCAGAGTGGAAAACCCGGACAGCCGCCGTAATTGGAAAAACTGCGAACCTCTACAAAATGCGATCGCTAGTGCTGAAGCTGATATGGGGGATCAAGGTCGCATACTGGTGCGCGCTTCTGGTACTGAACCGCTGATCAGAGTTATGGTAGAAGCGGCTAACCCTAACCTGGTGCAATATTGGTGCGATCGCTTAGTGGGAGTGGTGCAACAATACTTAATTGCCTAATCTCCCCTAATGATGGGCATAACAGGGCGGATCAGATTGGGCAGTCCCCTAATTGTTGGTATATAATTTCGATTAGCGTGACCAACCAAGGCGGTTTTTAGTCGGGGAGCAAGTTACAAATGCCTAGTTACTGCCCAACTTAGAATTGAACCCAAAATGGCATCTAAGACTAAATCCAAAAAAAAGAAGTCCCGGAAAAAAAAGTCCAAACAACAGCAGAAAAAGCCGACCCTAACTAAAGCCCAACTTAAAGCTAAACAGCGCCAGTTTGCTAAAGACGTTAAAGCTGTTCTAGGCACTGTAATTCCCACTCTAATTGTTGGTGCGATCGTTGGGGTGGCTCTGTTTTTCGTCAAAGATGAAAGACTCGCCATTGCTGGTGGTGGTGGCATATTAGTCTTGGTTCTTTGCTATAAATACCCCCGTCATGGTCTCTGGGGTTTCCTAATCTATATGCCCTTCTCTGGAACTATTACTTACTGGATTGGGGGCGGAAATGTCATATTTCAGCTTGCCAAAGATGGCTTTTATTTTCCAGCCTTAGCTTCTATGTATAAAGACTGGAAAAGCAAAGGACTCCCTATCATTATTCCCAAGGCTCTTAAACAACCTCTGCTAATTCTTCTGGGTTTTTGTATTCTCACCATCATTTGCGTCAATGGCTTGCAACAACTTGACCCCAGACCGGGCGAGAAACCCATAGCTATGGGAATTTTGGGGTTAAAGGTATTTATGGGCTATGTTCCCCTAATTACCTGTGCCTACTACCATATCAGAGACAAAAAAGATTTGCTGTTTTTAACTCGCATGACCCTAATACTGGCAATTATATGTTGCCTTTTGGGCATGGTACAATATCAATTTCTCGCCAGTGGTCGCTGTCAAGGAACTGACCATCTGACAGGAGACGATCTGTTTCAAGCAACCATCGAGTATAAGTGTTTCGTAGGCGGATCTTTAGTTTTTAGCCCCTCCCAAAATATGATCCGACTTCCGGGAACCTTTGTCGCTCCTTGGCAGTGGGCTTGGTTTTTAATTGCTAACGCCTTTTTTACCTTTGCTACCGCCTTTAGTGATCCATCAGGAAAATGGCGTATAGCCGGATTAATTGGCATGGCATTAGTATTTGTAAATGCTGTGATTTCTGGACAGCGTATTGCCTTAGCATTAGTGCCGGTAGTGACAATTATTCTACTGGTTCTCACTGGACAAATTGCTAATCTCAAGCGCTTTATTCCTATTGGTGGGGGTCTCGGATTACTTTTGGGTATAGTCATGATTGCTAACCCAGAAATGGTTCAGGAACGAGTTGATAGTTTTGTGGATCGGTGGAATGCTTCCCCTCCCACTGACTTTATTTCCGGGCAGTTTGATCAAAGCAGTGGCGCACAACGGGGAATCCTTGGTAATGGTCTCGGACGAGCGACTAACTCCGCTCGTGTTTTTGGCAGAACTCGATTGATTGAAACTTACTATCCCAAGCTGATTTATGAAATTGGACCCCTAGGGACGATCGCTTTTCTATTTTTTGTAACTGTGATTACTTTCACAGCTTTTAAAACTTACCGTTCCGTTAAAGAAAAAAGCCTCCGCAGTTTTGGGGCTTCTTTCTGGGTGTTTGTTTTGGTGATTAGTTACAACACCTATTATTATCCCCTCGATGTTGACCCGGTAGCGGTTTATTATTGGTACTTTGCCGGGGTTATCTATAAATTACCGGAAATTGATAAGCAAGAAATTAAACGACTCATAGAAGAAGGAGAATTAGATGAAGATGAAATATAATATCTCAAAATCTCCTTATGCAATAACTTGTCAAAAACTGGCAACCATGACTAATAAATGCCCGCGAACATAGCCATCATTATCCCCCGACTATGTGGCGGTCTAGTTAGGTGTCTCTTCGTCCCCAAATTCGCTTTTTTGACAGAGTTAGGATAAACTATATTTATGGTCTAGCATGGGTTAGCTGTTGATTAACTACGGCTTAGATAACCAGTGGGAATATTTAATTTCAATCATCCACCCTTCCCCTCGACCTAATTAGCAAACAACAGGCAATTGATAGCTATGAAAATTATTGTCGCTAGTCACACTTATATTGTTGATCTCAACCGGGAGAAACTGCGGATTTTAGCTAACCTTGAACCGGGTATTGAGGTTATAGTGATTGTACCCCGTCTTTGGAACCCTGGCGGTGTCCAAAGTGAGCAGGTTAAATCCGAACCTGTGGATGAGGGAAATTTTAAGGTGGTTCCTATATCTAACCTTAGTCAAAATAACCAAGGTTTGCTGACTTTTGGTCTGGATTTAATTCCTCTGTTACAATCGTTTAAACCTGATATTATCCAAATCGAGCAAGGGGCAAAAGCCTTAACCTATGCTGAATTTATTACCCTAAATAAACTCCTAGGTATAGGCGCGAAAAATGTGTTTTTTACCTGGTGGAATTTACCATATACTCTCAAATTTCCCGTGTCGCTACTGGAACAATATAACCTAGGTAACACTGATGGTATTATTGTAGGAAACCAGGACGGGGCGGAAATTTTGCGCGACCATGGATATCAAGGACCGATGGAGGTGATGCCTCAATTAGGAGTCGATGAAACCCTATTTAAACCGGAACCACAACCGGAATTAAGGGCGGAATTAGGCATAGAACCGGATACCTTTGTGGTAGGCTTCGTTGGTCGGTTTGTGGAAGAAAAAGGACTAATCACCCTAGCTAAAGCATTAGCTAAGGTCAAACATCACCCTTGGAAATGGTTACTACTAGGGCGGGGAGAGCTGCGATCGCCACTTTTAGACCTAGCTCAAGAATTAGGGATTCAAGACCGGCTAATTATAGTCGAGAGTGTCGCCCATGACCGGGTTTGGCAATATATCAACGTCATGAATACCCTAGTTTTACCCTCGGAAACCACCTACAAATTTAAAACCCTAACCTCCGTCGGCTGGAAAGAGCAATTCGGCCACGTTCTCATCGAAGCTATGGCTTGCCAAGTTGCCCTAATTGGTTCGGACTCTGGGGAAATTCCCTATGTAATTGACCAAGCTGGGTTAGTCTTCCCGGAAGGGAACCCCGAAGCCCTAGCCGACTGCCTAGAAAAGTTAATCAGTAACCCAGACTTGACCCAAGAACTAGGTCAACGGGGATATGAGCGAGCCCTCTCCTGCTACACTAACCATGCCCTAGCCAAGCAACAGCTGGAATTCTATAAACAACTTTGAACTCCCGGAAAATGCAGTATTTCCCAAGGACACAGGTTCCGCCCTAGAATTTTCAAAAATTGGTAGTCTAAAATACCGATTTATCGACAGTTAGCCCTAATATTAGAAGGCGATCGCATTATGAAACCACCACTGGCAGCCCCAAATCCTTTCCGCGCTCTCAAGATTACTGACCAAAGCACTAACCACACCATAAACTAGCCAAAGGCATATCTGATGATTGTTTCAAGTTTATATTTAGGCTGTGAATCAAATATTCACACTCAGAATATGTGGTCAAAGCCTGAGTGAGCAACTGCCAATAAACTGTGTACGGGAGTTTATGGAGAATAACTTGAAAATTCGTGATGCACTCGAAAACGATTTACCCCAAATTATCGAAATTTACAATTTAGCCGTTCCCCAAAAAATCGCCACGGCTGACCTAGAGCCAATTTCCGTTGAGAGTCGGTTAGGCTGGTATCGGGAATGTCAGTCAGCCCAACGCCCCCTATGGGTCGTGGAAATTGGCGATCGCATAATTGGATGGTTGAGTTTTCAGGCGTTCAAGAAGCGAGCCGCCTATGATGCTACTGCCGAACTGAGTATATACATCCATACTGACTATCAGGGACAGGGAATTGGCAAAAAACTACTCCATCAAGCCATAGAAGAAGGGCCAAAGTTTGGCTGTGAAACTCTACTGGCTCTAATTTTTGCCCATAACCAACCCAGCCTGAAACTCTTTGACAGTTTTGGCTTTCAACAATGGGGTTATCTCCCACAGATAGCTGTCATTGATGGAGTCAAACGGGATTTAGTGATTATGGGGCTGCACTTGTGTTGAGCCATGTTGAGCCAGAATATCCCGTAAGTGACCAACCACTTGCTCAGGCTGTTCGATCATGGCTAAATGTCCACAATTAGCAAGTTCAATCACATTTTGATAGCCACTGCGAAACAGATGATGAAAACTAGCCAGGTGGCGAACATATTGAGGTTCCATGATCTGATCGCACATTCCTGCCAAAAAATACACAGGCTGCTGTAATTGAGCCACTACTTGGGGGAGGCGATGCACTTCTGTCTCCGTAGTCGAATCCAATAAAGCACCTAAAGCCGCCTCTGGGTCCGCCATGACAAAATCAATTAATCGCTGGCGGCTCCATTCCCTGGAAACCGGACAAGCGACTTGGGCTCTGGTAAACAGCAAATCAATTAGAGGTAGATGACAAAGCCATCGCGGACGAAACCGGACAATTTGTTCCCCTGCTGCTCGGAAACGCTCAAATTCCTCTTTTAGGTAAATACCACCACCAGCATTCACGCAAACCACCCCCGCAATGCGATCGCTCAATTGCTGCGCCGCTAATAGTGCGATCGTCCCCCCTAAAGAATGTCCCACAAGCCAAGCCTTAGAGATATTTAACTCCTCGAGTAATATCCCTAAATCCTGAGCATAAGAAGCCGGAGCATAGTCACAAGAATATGGATGGCGACTGGCTAACTGAGAATCGCCAAACCCTCGCAAGTCATAGCATAAGCACTGATACTGAGGTTTTAGGCGATCGATTACAGGTTGCCAATACCGACGACTCAGCAGCCAGCCATGAATAAATACAACAACATCGGACCCATCTATTGGAGCCGTCAGATCATAGGCGTGTCCAACGCTGTGGATTTTAATAGTTGCCATAGATAACATCCTACTCTGAATCCGTCACCAGCTAAAAACTTGCGTACTAAGCAGATGATTCCCCTATAATTGACATAATTAGGGGTCGAGAGAGATGTCACCATCTCCCCCTCCCATTCAGAACCGTACGTGAGAGTTTCCCCTCATACGGCTCCTAGTCTGATTGTTCCATTGTTATGGACACAGCGTTGGCGTTATCTAACGCCGTCTTATCATCGTGGCAGTGGCGGTGCAGTAGCTGAAGATTCTTGTATTCATCCTTTCCACCGTGGCTTCGAGCTACAATGTGGTCTACTTCAACTAGGTCTGATGGGGTAAAGTATTGCCCACACCAGGTACACCTGCCTTTTTGCTTTTTGAGTAGTTTGGCTACCTTTGCTGGCGTGTCGATTGCTTGTCCTTTTCTGGTTGCCCAGTAAGTCCAATTTCCGTCATAAAGTGTTGCTTCGGGGCGCACTAGGGTATGTCTGACAATCGGCGTGTAGTTATGTTTCCACAACTGATGACCGTCCTCGGTTTGGAATAACCAAGTTTCATGCCTTTCTTTCCCATTACTGAGCTTGACCGTTCCGGGTCTAAAGTAATTCCTCAGTTTTTCATGACTTGCCTTTCCGCATCTTGATACTGTCCATGCCCGTAACATCTTCCAGATTGTATGGTCTAGCTTGTTGAAGGTTTCGACTGAGACGACTCCTGAGTAGTAATTTGACCATCCCCGTATTATTGGGTTTAGTCTGCTTATCAGGGCTGACTGGGGTGCAGTTTTATGTTGTTTGATTACACCCTTAATCACTTCTGTATGAGCTTGAACTGCTTTGTTGCTGGGTTTTATGTGGGTTTTGTGTCCGATTAATCGGCTTGCTGTCCCACCTGTTTTTCCAGTTTTGTATTTTCCTACCGGGTATTGTCTGATGTTGAATCCTAAAAAATCAAAGCCTGGCTCTTCTGTTTTACCCTCACATTGTATGGGGTTAAGTGTATGACACACTCTGGTCTTTTCAGGTTTTATTTCTAATCCTACAGGTTTTAGCCATTCGGAAATAGCAGTTTTGCACTGTTCAATGATATCTAGTGATGGTGATATCACTACAAAATCATCGGCGTATCTCACTACTGTGGCTTGTACCACGTTCTTTTTCTTAGGATACATTGTTTCAATTAACCTACCCATACCCAACAGTGCGATGTTGGCGAGTATTGGACTTATTACCCCTCCAAGTGGAGTCCTAGCTTCTGTATCCTCGAATACGCCGTTATCTAGCACACCCGCTTTTAACCATTGTTTCAAGTCTCTTTTCAGGCTGCTTGGACAATGAATTTTGGACAGTAGGTAATCATGGTTCACGGTAAGAGCATTTTGTTATGGTCGAAAGGGAAGTCGCCTTCCCCAACTCCAATTCCAAACCGTACTTGAGACTTTCACCTCATACGGCTCCTGATGTGGATACCCCTTTGTCATTGGGAACAGGGCTACAACCCCCTGCTTTATGACCTCAACTTTCGGAGCTATATACAACCACGTAGTCATTAACTCGCTCTGGTCATAAACACTCTTAGTTGTCGCGGTCTCTATATCCACACCGTGACTAGTGGGCATATCCTAACCATTACAGTTAGGCATTAGCTTTCAGTCACATCCTTTCCCCTAGGAGGCATACGCTTACACTTTTCACGCTCTGCTTGCGAGTAATATTGCTCACTTGTTTATTAGCAGAGCCTAAGAGGGGTTTAAACGTTCCGTTTATATGGGCATTCCATCTTTAGATTTGTCCTATCCACCGGGGTATTTTCAAGGTCTGTGTAGGTAGTGTAAGTAAACTCCTACTTTTCCCCTTGCTCTTTTGAGCGCAGCGTTTCAACCTGTTTCGCTACTATAAATTGACGATGGTTCAAGCCGGACATTCGGTTTCCCTAATCATAGATGATTGGCAGTGGTCGGGTTATTGGGAACAGGTTTCCCTCACGCCTTCCGTTCCCCGCTTCAATCTGACGGGTTGTGAGTCCTGAAACTGGGGGTGGCTATCGCCTTTACTCTCAACTTCCTGCTGTACATAACACCAGCGTTCAGTCTTGACCTTGAGTTCCCTGCCTTGTTTGGATTCCCCCAAACGTCGGGACATATAAACAGTTATGGGGATGCTCAGAAACGAGATACGAGTTTCTTGTATTCAACCAAGGGGTTGAAGTCCCCACTAGGAGGTTATTTCGAGCATCTCAGCCCTATTTCATTCCTAAACATCTCGCACACTCACTTATTTATTAGCAGAGCCAATGAGGGGTTTAAACGTTCCATCTATGCGGGCATTCCATCTTTAGATTTGTCCTATCCACCGGGGTACTTTTAAAGGTCTGTGTAGGTAGTTATAGCACAAAACAGAAAAGTTAGGACGTATAATGGCAAGGATATCTACAGAAGACCCAAAATGCCAGCCCCCTACAGTTACGACCTTAGACAAAAAGTTATTAATGCAATTGAACTAGACGGTATGCCCAAAACCGAAGCCAGTCAAGTTTTCCATGTCAGCCGGAACACTATCAATCTCTGGCTGCAAAGAAAAGAACACACCGGCGACTTCCTCCCTAAACCTAATCGCCCACCTGGTCATAGCCACCAAATTACCGACTGGCAAAAATTCAAGGCTTTTGCCCAAGAGCATGGCCCAAAACCTCCGCTCAAATGGCTCAACTTTGGGATGACGACATCTCTCCTCGCACCATATCCAGAGCCTTGAAGAAAATTGGCTTCACCAGAAAAAAAAACTTACGGCTACCAAGAACGTGATCAGCAACAGCGAGAGGAGTTTATTGCTCAGATTGAACAGATGGAGCCGGAAGGGTTGGTTTACCTCGATGAAGCTGGCATGAATAGTCAAGACTCGGATTACCCTTATGGTTACTGCGAGGAAGGAAAACGCTTCGATGCCCTCAAATCAGGGAAGAGGCAGGGCAGGGTGAGCTATATGGCGGCATGGTGTTATCAACAACTCTTAGCCCCGATCGCTTTGAGGGTTGTTGTAATCGGACAGTGTTTGAGTTGTGGTTGGAGTTCATCTTAATTCCAACATTGAAGCCAGGTCAGACTCTATAGCATTAGTCAAGGTGGTTAGGACGCAGCCTTGAGAACGGAATCCATGGCATCATCGAGAGAATCAAACTGCTCACGTGCAATGGCGAATGCAGGCTTTCAACCACGACCAACATTTCTCTATCTTGTTGAGGTCTGGCGAATAAGGTGGTAGATAGAGCAAACGGCATTGAGCCGCCTCCACTAGCTCAGGAATCCGTCCCCCTTTATGAAACGTTGCATTGTCTAGCACTAGAGTCTGACCTGGCTTCAGTGTTGGAATTAAGATGAACTCCAACCACAACTCAAACACTGTCCGATTACAACAACCCTCAAAGCGATCGGGGGCTAAGAGTTGTTGATAACACCATGCCGCCATATAGCTCACCCTGCCCTGCCTCTTCCCTGATTTGAGGGCATCGAAGCGTTTTCCTTCCTCGCAGTAACCATAAGGGTAATCCGAGTCTTGACTATTCATGCCAGCTTCATCGAGGTAAACCAACCCTTCCGGCTCCATCTGTTCAATCTGAGCAATAAACTCCTCTCGCTGTTGCTGATCACGTTCTTGGTAGCCGTAAGTTTTTTTTTGGTGGTGAAGCCAATTTTCTTCAAGGCTCTGGATATGGTGCGAGGAGAGATGTCGTCATCCCAAAGTTGAGCCATTTGAGCGGAGGTTTTGTGGCCATGCTCTTGGGCAAAAGCCTTGAATTTTTGCCAGTCGGTAATTTGGTGGCTATGACCAGGTGGGCGATTAGGTTTAGGGAGGAAGTCGCCGGTGTGTTCTTTTCTTTGCAGCCAGAGATTGATAGTGTTCCGGCTGACATGGAAAACTTGACTGGCTTCGGTTTTGGGCATACCGTCTAGTTCAATTGCATTAATAACTTTTTGTCTAAGGTCGTAACTGTAGGGGGCTGGCATTTTGGGTCTTCTGTAGATATCCTTGCCATTATACGTCCTAACTTTTCTGTTTTGTGCTATAGCTTGTCTGACCTACCCTTTTGAAGGGGGTTCAGATTCATGGTAAAATTTCCCATACCCGACGGGATTTTACCCACCAAAGGGGGGAAAAACTTTCCGCCCCTCCTGATTCTCTTAAGGCGCTTATCTCCTCAAGGAAAAAATCTGGGGTTAGGTTCCGTCTGACCATGGGAGTCGGTGTAGGATTCTCTCAATACTCGCCCTAAAAGGGCGAGGCTTGAAGCCCATTTTGGGGGTCAAAAATGGGCTAGTCTGGATACCAGAACATCCCCTTGATCCCTTCGGGATCTGAGATAAACCCTAGGTTTCGATAAAATTCAACCACATGGGGGTCTGCAAACAACGTGATATTGCTAATATCATCGCTGCGAAGCTTTTTGATGATAAAACGCATCAAAGCCTTGCCTAAACCTTTGTTTTGGAAGTCTGGGTGAACCACGACATCCCAAAGGGTAGCATTAAAGGCATGATCGGAAGTAGCGCGAGCAAAACCGATTAGCCGTCGTTGGTTGCCCCGCATTTGCCACATGGAAACGACCAAAAAGCTATGCTGAATAGCCTTTTTGACCTTCCTGAGAGGGCGACGGGACCAACCGACAGCATTACAGAGTTCTTCTAGCTCATATAGATCAATGTCCCGATCCGTGCTGAAAAAAATCCGAGAATTCCGAGAGTTTGGTTGCCGAGTTACCTGGGACCAAGAGGATTGGTTCTCGATAGAGCATTCCTCTTGTTCCGCCGTTTTGGACATTGAGGTAGAATCAGAACCGCTAAAGAAATTTTTCCAAAAACCCATGCAGGCGTGGTTAAGGTAATAGATGATGTCTTTACTAGATAGTATATCTCCCGTACCTGATCCTCAATTATGGCTCCGGGTTTAAAATCATCAACGTTAGAACTTCTAAAGCGCTTCAATCGGGCGTTTCCGCAGTTTTATGAGCAATTTGTTAGCAGTGAGATTCAATTGCAAAATCTCAAATTGCCTACAATGTTTATAAAACTACACAAGCGGTGATTGAGATTAAGCCAGAAGGGAGCAGAAGCGCCCTACACTTCGCCTATCGCAATCAATCATTTTTGTTGAGCGATATTTTTGGAGTTCTGGCTGCCTATGGGTTAACCATCCATAATCTTAGTTTGTATGGACAAATCTACCCGCCGATGCTGGTATTCATTAAGCTGGTGGTATCGAGGGGTGGTAAGGCACTCACAGAAAAAACGTCAGATAACGTTTGTCGTGCGATTAGAGAAGCATTGGCGGGGCATTTTGAGGTAGAAGAAATGCTGGCCGTCGAGTTTAACCTGGATGCGGGTTTAGAGGATGTAGCTACGGAGTTTTATGTTGACCCGGTGTTCCACCTACCAGCTTTGTTAATTGAAGCAGATAACCAGCCGGGATTATTCTATAAGGTGATGTATGCCATCTGGCAGGAAGACCTGTTGGTGGTCAATGCTAACTTGCTGGTCTGGCGGGGTCGCACTCGTCTGATTCTGTATCTTCTTGGCCCAAATGAGAGCTTGATCCCAGAATATTTGGGTCAGAAAATTGCTGAGGGTATCCGACAAAGGTTGATGGGTCAGCGTTTTTGAACAAAAAGAGCGACGCACTCGGTTCACGTCCCCACAGGCAGGTGGGGGTCAAGGATCGGTGGGGTCTTAGTCATCCTTTTGGCTCGACAGGACACAGCGTCACGATGTTATAGCATTAGTCAAGGTGGTTAGGACGCAGCTGGGAGAACGGAATCCATGGCATCATCGAGAGAATCAAACTGCTCACGTGCAATGGCGAATGCGGGCTTTCAACCACGACCAACATTTCTCTATCTTGTTGAGGTCTGGCGAATAAGGTGGTAGATAGAGCAAACGGCATTGAGCCGCCTCCACTAGCTCAGGAATCCGTCCCCCTTTATGAAACGTTGCATTGTCTAGCACTAGAGTCTGACCTGGCTTCAGTGTTGGAATTAAGATGAACTCCAACCACAACTCAAACACTGTCCGATTACAACAACCCTCAAAGCGATCGGGGGCTAAGAGTTGTTAATGACACCATGGGGCTATCATGCTCACCCTGCCCTGCCTCTTCCCGGATTTGAGGGCATCGAAGCGTTTTCCTTCCTCGCAGTAACCATAAGGGTAATCCGAGTCCTGACTATTCATGCCGGCTTCATCGAGGTAGACCACTTCTTGTGGCTCCATATGTTCAATCTGAGCAATAAACTCCTCTCGCTGTTGCTGATCACGTTCTTGGTAGCCGTAAGTTTTTTTTCTGGTGAAGCCAATTTTCTTCAAGGCTCTGGATATGGTGCGAGGAGAGATGTCGTCATCCCAAAGTTCAGCCATTGGAGCGGAGGTTTGATCGCCATGCTCTTGGGCAAAAGCCTTGAATTTTTGCCAGTCGGTAATTTTGTGGTTATTGCCAGGTCGGTGATTAGGTTTAGGGAGGAAGTCTCCGGTCTGTGCTTTTCTTTGCAGCTAGAGATTAATGGTGTTCCGGCTGACATGGAAAACTTGACTGGCTTCTGTTTTGGGCATACCGTCTAGTTCAATTGCATCAATAACTTTTTGTCTGAGGCCGTAACTATAGGGATCTGGCATTTTTGGTCTTCTTAGTCATCTCGTCCTCTCCATTATACGTCCTAACTTTCCTGTCTGGTGCTATATTTCGGGCATTTCAGCCCTATTTAATACCCGAACGTCTCGCACCATCCGCTTACACTTGTCACTACTGAGGTATCGACCATACTCTCAGAGCCTAAGAGGGATTACAACGTTCCGTTTATATGGGCATTTCATCTTTAGATTTGTCCTCTCCACCGGGGTACTTTTAAAGGTCTGTGTAGGTATTGATAAGATTATCCTACTTTTCCCCTTACTCTTTTGAGCGCAGCGTATCAACCTATTTCGCTGCTTACTAATTACGATGGTTCAAGCCAGACATTTGGTTTCCCTAATCCTGGATGATTGGCAGTGGTCGCATCTGGTAGTAAGTTCTACTTCACGCCTTCCGTTCCCCGCTTCAATCTGACGGGTTGTGTATCCTGAAACTGGGGGTGGCTATCGCCGTTACTCTCTACTCCCTGATTTCTCAGTTTGTTTATGACCTTGAGTTCCCTGCCTTGTTTGGATTTTTCCAAACGTCGGGACATATAAACAGTTATGAGGATGGTCAGGAGTGCGCTCCTTATATTCAACCAAGGGGTAGAAATCCTCACCAGGCAGTTATTTCGGGCATTGCAGCCCTATTTGATGCCTGAACGTCTCGCAATTAGGGGTCGAGATAGACCTCACGGTCTACCCCTCCCATTTAAAACCGTACTTGAGACTTTCACCTCATACGGCTCCTAGTTTGACCGTCTCCTTGTTAAGAGTACAGCATTATCTCTTCATCAAGAGCTGTTTTATCATCGTGACAATGGCGATGTAATAGTTGAAGGTTTTTGTATTCATCCTTTCCGCCATGGCTTCTAGGTACAATGTGGTCTACTTCAATTAAATCTGATGGGGTAAAGAATTGCCCACACCAGGTACATCTACCTTTTGGTTTTTTGAGTAGTTTTGCTACCCTGATTGGCGTGTCGATTGCTTGTCCTCTCCTGGTTGCCCAGTAAGTCCAATTTCCGTCGTATGGTGTTGCGTCAGGGCGTATTAGGGTATGTCTGGTAATTGGAGTCCAATTGTGATTGAACAGATGTCACCCATCTTTGGTTTGGAACAGCCAATTTTCGTGCCTTTCTTTCCCATTGCTAAGTTTAATTGTTCCATGTCTGAAATAATTTCTTAGCTTTTCGTGACTTGCCTTTCCGCATCTCGATACTGTCCATGCCCTTAACATTTGCCAGATTATGTAGTCTAGCTTATTGAAGGTCTCTGTTGAGACTACCGCTGAATAATAGTTTGACCATCCCCGAATAATTGGGTTTAGATGATTAATCAGGGCTGATTGAGGTGCAGTTTTATGTTGTTTAATTACACCTTTTATCGCTTCTGTGTGGGCTTTAATTGCTTTGTGGCTGGGTTTTATGTGGGTTTTATGTCCGATTAATCGGCTTGCTGCCCCGCCTGTTTTCCCAGTTTTATATTTTCCTACTGGATATTGCCTGATATTGAATCCGATAAAATCAAACCCAGGTTCTTCTGTTTTGCCATTATACTCAATAGGTTTGAGTGTGTGACAAATTCGAGTCTTTTCGGGTTTAATCTCTAATCCTACAGGTTTTAACCATTTGGTGATAGCAGTTTTGCACTGTTCAATGATTCCTAGGTCTTTTGAGATAATCACGAAATCATCGGCGTATCGTATTAGGTTGGCTTGAGTGACTGTTCCTTTGTTTGGATACAGACTCTTGATTAACCTTTCCATTCCCAACAGTGCGATGTTGGCGAGTATTGGACTTATTACCCCTCCTTGGGGTGTCCCTGTTTCTGTTTCCTCGAATACACCGTTATCTAGCACTCCCGCTTTGATCCATTGTTTCAGGTCTCTTTTTAGGCTGCTTGGACAATGAATTTTGGACAGTAGGTAATCATGGTTCACGGTAAGAGCATTTTGCTATATCAGCATCAAGAACATAATATTGTCCCTTGTTTATGGCAGTATAAATCCTGCTAATTGCGTCATGGGCTGACCGTCCTGGACGGAACCCGTAGCTTGTGCTTTCAAATCTCGATTCCCATTCAGGTTCGAGAGCCGACTTAACCAAGGCTTGCCTTGCTCTATCTTGGATTGTGGGTATTCCTATTCCAGCTTTTTTCATCCCTACCAGGTTTTGGAATCCAAACCCGTCGCAGTGGTTTTGCTTTGAGGTTTCCCTTAATGTTCTTGACCAGTTCAAACCTTTGTCTTGAAGAGATTACTCTTACTCCATCTACTCCGGCTGTCTTCTTGCCTTGATTATCTTGGGTCACTCGCCGCACTGCTAAGAGCCGGGCATAGTATGATTTCACCAATAGACGTTGCCACCTTCGTGCCTTAGCATTTTGTCCCGATTTAGCTGCTTGAAATATACTCTTTTGGAGCTTGAAAACTTTCCGTTGAACCTTAGTCCATGGGATTGCTTTCCATGCGTTGTTCGTAGTCTTGATTGGTTTTGGTTTCCCAAACCCTTTCTTTAAACTCGCTATCGCCATTTGTACACCTACTAGACTCTATTTCTTGACAATCAAACCGTGACCTGTTAGCATATCCCTGCCATTACAGTAGGGCGTTGGCTTTTGGTCACATCTCACACCCTCTAGGACTTGCGGTTACACTTTTCCCTACTGAGGTATCGACCATACTCTCAGAGTCCATGAGGGCTTAAAACGTTCCGTTTATATGGGCATTCCATCTTTTAGATTTGTCCTTTCCACCGGGGTACTTTTAAAGGTCTGTGTAGGTATTATGAAGAAATTCCTACTTTTCCCCTTACTCTTTTGAGTGCAGCGTGTCAACCTGTTTCGCTACTTTCTAGTTACGATGGTTCAAGCCGGACATTCGGTTTCCCTAATCATGGATGGTTGGCAGTGGTCTCGCTTCTGATGTTAGGTTACATCTCGGAGCCTTCCGTTCCCCGCTTCAATCCTGGGGTTGTGATTCCCAAAACTGGGGGTGGCTATCGCCGTTACCCTAATTTCCTAACTTTTACTTATCCATTTTTGGGATTCCTATAAGGAATTTGTATGGGTTAGTTCGTTTTGACCTTGGGTTCCCTGCCTTGTTTGGTATATCTCTATACCGAACGTTGGGACATATAAACAGTTAAACAGTTATGAGGATGGTCAGGAGTGCGTTCCTTATATTCAGCCAAGGGGTTGAAGTCCCCACCAGGCGGTTATTTCAGGTATTTCAACCCTATTTCATGCCTGAACGTTTCGCACCCCCATGAATAGTATAGCACAAGACAGAACATTTAGGACGTATAATGGCAAGGATATCTACAGAAGACCCAAAATGCCAGCCCCCTACAGTTACGACCTTAGACAAAAAGTTATTAATGCAATTGAACTAGACGGTATACCCAAAACCGAAGCCAGTCAAGTTTTCCATGTCAGCAGGAACACTATCAATCTCTGGCTGCAAAGAAAAGAACACACCCGCGACTTCCTCCCTAAACCTAATCGCCCACCTGGTCATAGCCACCAAATTACCGACTGGCACAAATTCAAGGCTTTTGCCCAAGAGCATGGCGATCAAACCTCCGCTCAAATGGCTCAACTTTGGGATGACGACATCTCTCCTCGCACCATATCCAGAGCCTTGAAGAAAATTGGCTTCACCAGAAAAAAACTTACGGCTACCAAGAAGGTGATGAGCAACAGCGAGAGGCGTTTATTGCTCAGATTCAACATATGGAGCCGGAAGAGTTGGTTTACCTCGATGAAGCTGGCATGAATAGTCAAGACTCGGATTATCCTTATGGTTACTGCCAGGAAGGACAACGCTTCGATGCCCTCAAATCCGGGAAGAGGCAGGGCAGGGTGAGCTATATGGCGGCATGGTGTTATCAACAACTCTTAGCTCCCTTTACCTTTGAGGGTTGTTGTAATCGGACAGTGTTTGAGTTGTGGTTGGAGTTTATCTTATAGCACCAGACAGGAAAGTTAGGACGTATAATGGAGAGGACGAGATGACTAAGAAGACCAAAAATGCCAGCCCCCTATAGTTACGACCTCAGACAAAAAGTTATTGATGCAATTGAACTAGACGGTATGCCCAAAACCGAAGCCAGTCAAGTTTTCCATGTCAGCAGGAACACTATCAATCTCTGGCTGCAAAGAAAAGAACACACCGGCGACTTCCTCCCTAAACCTAATCGCCCACCTGGTCATAGCCACCAAATTACCGACTGGCACAAATTCCAGGCTTTTGCCCAAGAGCATGGCGACAAAACCTCCGCTCAAATGGCTCAACTTTGGGATGACGACATCTCTCCTCGCACCATATCCAGAGCCTTGAAGAAAATTGGCTTCACCAGAAAAAAAACTTACGGCTACCAAGAACCTGATCAGCAACAGCGAGAGGAGTTTATTGCTCAGATTGAACAGATGGAGCCACAAGAAGTGGTCTACCTCGATGAAGCCGGCATGAATAGTCAGGACTCGGATTATCCTTATGGTTACTGTGAGCAAGGACAACGCTTCGATGTCCTCAAATCCGGGAAGAGGCAGGGCAGGGTGAGCTATATAGCCGCATGGTGTCATCAACAACTCTTAGCCCCCGATCGCTTTGAGGGTTGTTGTAATCAGACAGTGTTTGAGTTGTGGTTGGAGTTCATCTTAATTCCAACACTGAAGCCAGGTCAGACTCTAGTGCTAGACAATGCAACGTTTCATAAAGGGGGACGGATTCCTGAGCTAGTGGAGGCGGCTCAATGCCGTTTGCTCTATCTACCACCTTATTCGCCAGACCTCAACAAGATAGAGAAATGTTGGTCGTGGTTGAAAGCCCGCATTCGCCATTGCACGTGAGCAGTTTGATTCTCTCGATGATGCCATGGATTCCGTTCTCAACACTGCGTCCTAACCACCTTGACTCATGCTATAATTCCAACATTGAAGCCAGGTCAGACTCTAGTATTGGACAATGCAACGTTTCATAAAGGGGGGGCGGATTGCTGAACTGGTGGAGGCAGCTCAATGCCGTTTACTCTATCTTCGGCCTTATTCGCCAGACCTCAACAAGATAGAGAAATGTTGGTCGTGGTTGAAAGCCCGCATTCGCCATTGCACGTGAGCAGTTTGATTCTCTCGATGATGCCATGGATTCTGTTCTCAAGGCTGCGTCCTAACCGTATTGACTAGTGCTATAACTACCCGGTGAGGATTCCAGCTCCGAATCTGGATATAAGGAGACCTCTCCTGACCATCCTCATAACTGGTTATATGTCCCGACGCTTAGGGAACTAAGCAAGGCAGGAAACTCAAGGTCATAAACGAACTGAGAAATCAGGGAGTAGAGAGTAACGGCGATAGCCACCCCCAGTTTTGGAAATCATAACTCCAGGATAGAAGCGGGGAACGGAAGGCGTGAGGTAGAACCTACTACCAAGACGCGACCACTGCCAACCATCTATGATTAGGAAGACCGAATGTCCGACTTGAACCATCGTAATACACTAGCAGCGAAATAGGTTGACACGCTGCGATCAAAAGGGCAAGGGGAAAAGTAGGGGGTTCGTCCGACTACCTACACAGACCTTTAAAAGTACCCCGGTTCTGAGGACAAATCTAACGATGGAATGCCCATATAATCGGAACGTTGTAACCCCTCTAATGCTCTGCCTATAAACAAGTGAGTAATGCTATTCACAAGGCAGTAGTGAAAAATGTAAGCGCATGCTTAGAGGGTGAAGGATGTGACCAGAAGCTAAAGCCCAATTGTCATGGTTGGGATATGCCCAATTGTCACGGTGTGGATATAGATACTGCGGTCAGTAAGAGTATAATGGCGAGGACGAGTTTAAAGACTACGTGGTGCATATAGCTCTGAACATCGAAGTAGAAAGCAGGTCTGTTGATTCTGCTCCTTTGACAAATAGGGTATCCACACCAGGAGCCGTGTGATGGGAAACTATCAAGCACGGTTCTGAATGGGAGTTCGGGAAGGTGACTTCACTCTCGACCCCCTAACTCTTTGAGGGGGTAAGATGTGACCAGAAGCCAACGCCCGACTGTAATGGTAGGGATATGCTAACGGGTCACGGTTTGATTGTAAGAATAGAGTTTAGTAGGAGCTTATATGGCGCAAGCGAGTTTAAAGAAAGGCTTTGGTAAACCCAGACCAATCAAGACTACGAAAAACGCATGTAAGGCAATCCCATGGGCGAAAGTTCAACGGAAAGTTTTCAAACTCCAAAAGAGGATATTTCAAGCAGCTAAATCGGGACAGGATGCAAAGGTCAGAAGGTGGCAACGTCTATTGGTGAAATCATATTATGCCCGACTCTTAGCAGTGCGGCGAGTGACCCAAGACAATCAAGGAAAGAGAACAGCTGGAGTAGATGGAGTTATTACAATTTCTCCTAAGCAAAGGTTTGAACTGACCGAGAAAATCAAAGGAAATCTTAAAGCAAAAGCACTTAGGAGAGTATGGATACCAAAACCTGGTAGGGATGAAAAAAGCTGGAATAGGAATTCCTACAATCCAAGATAGAGCAAGGCAAGCCTTGGTTAAGTCGGCACTCGAACCTGAATGGGAATCGAGATTTGAAGATACAAGCTACGGGTTCCGTCCAGGACGGTCAACCCAAGACGCAATAGCCAGAATTTACCTGAGTATCAACAAAGGTAAATACTACGTGCTTGACGCGGGTGCGAGACGTTCGGGTATGAAATAGGGCTGAAATGCCCGAAATAACTACCCGGTGAGGATTCCAGCTCCGAATCTGGATATAAGGAGACCTCTCCTGAGCATCCTCATAACTGATTATATGTCCCGACGCTTAGGTAACTAAGTAAGGCAGGGAACTCAAGGTCATAAACGAACTGAGAAATCAGGGAGTAGAGAGTAACGGCGATAGCCACCCCCAGTTTTGGAAATCATAACTCCAGGATAGAAGCGGGGAACGGAAGGCGTGAGGTAGAACCTACCACCAAGACGCGACCACTGCCAACCATCTATGATTAGGAAGACCGAATGTCCGACTTGAACCATCGTAAAGCACGAGCAGCGAAATAGGTTGACACGCTGCGCCAAAAGGGCAAGGGGAAAAGTGGGGGATTCTGCATTCTACCCACACAGACCTTTAGAAGTACCCCGGTCGATAGGACAAATCTAACGATGGAATGCCCATATAATCGGAACGTTGTAACCCCTCTAATGCTCTGCCTATAAACAAGTGAGTAATGCTATTCACAAGGCAGTAGTGAAAAATGTAAGCGCATGCTTAGAGGGTGAAGGATGTGACCAGAAGCTAAAGCCCAATTGTCATGGTTGGGATATGCCCAATTGTCACGGTGTGGATATAGATACTGCGGTCAGTAAGAGTATAATGGCGAGGACGAGTTTAAAGACTACGTGCTGCATATAGCTCTGAACATCGAAGTAGAAAGCAGGTCTGTTGATTCTGCTCCTTTGACAAAACAGGGTATCCACACCAGGAGCCGTATGAAGGGAAACTTTCACGTATGGTTCTGAATGGGAGGGGATGGTGGTGACTCCATTCTCGACCCCTAACATATAGCCAAATGCTCTTACCGTGAACCATGAATACCTACTGTCCAAAATTCATTGTCCAAGCAGCCTGAAGAGAGACCTGAAACAATGGCTCAAAGCGGGTGTGCTAGATAACGGCGTATTCGAGGATACAGAAACAGGGACACCCCAAGGAGAGGTGATCAGCCCACTCCTAGCCAACATCGGACTGGATGGCATGGTTAGGTTAATTGAAACAATGTATCCTAAAGTAAAAGGGGTTAAAGTTAAAGCCACCTTAATAAGATATGCCGATGATTTTGTAGTGATATCACCATCACTAGAGATTATTGAACAGTGCAAAATTGCTATCTCCGAATGGTTAAAACCTGTTGGCTTGGAAATAAAACCTGAAAAGACCAGAATTTGTCATACTCTCAATCCCATTGAGTATAATGGCAAGACTGAAGAACCCTGGTTTGATTTTCTAGGATTCAACATTAAACAATACCTTGTAGGAAAATATAAGTCTGGAAAAACTGGTGGAGCAGCGAGTCGTTTAATCGGTCACAAAACTCACATCCAACCCAGCCAAAAAGCAGTTAAAGCCCATACAGAAGTGATAAAAGGTGTAATCAAACAACATATGACAGCACCTCAATCAGTCCTGATTAGCAAACTAAACCCAATCAGAAGGGGATGGTCAAATTACTATTCAGGGGTAGTCTCTGGAAAGACCTTCGTTAAGCTAGATTATATAATCTGGTTAATCTTAAGGGCATGGACAATATCAAGATGCGGAAAGGCAAGTAACGAAAAGCTAAGAAACTATTTCAGACATGGAACGGTTAAACTTAGCAACGGGAAAGAAAGGCACGTAACTTGGTTATTCCAGACCAAGGATGAATTAACATTATGGCAACATAATTGGAATCCGGTTGTCAGACATATCCTAGTACGCCCGGAACCAACACCATACGACGGAAACTGGACTTACTGGGCAACCAGGAAAGGACAAGCAATCGACACACCAAATAGGGTAGCAAAACTACTCAAGAAGCAAAAAGGCAAGTGTACCTGGTGTGGGCAATTCTTTACCCCATCGGATTTAATTGAAGTAGACCACATTGTACCTCGAAACCAAGGTGGAAAGGATGAATACAAGAATCTTCAACTACTACACCGCCACTGCCACGATGATAAAACAGCTCTTGATGAAGAGAGGTTGCTGTACTCTTAACAAGGAGGTGCGAAACGTTCAGGCACGCGCATAGGGTTGCAATACCCGAAATAACTGCCCGGTGGGACTTCCACCCCTTGGTGGAATATAGGGAGTCGCTTCCCTGACCATCCCATAACTGTTTATATGTCCCGACGCTTAGAGAAATCTAAGCAAGGCAGGGGACTCAAGGTCAAGACAGAACGCTTGAACGGTGGGAGTTGTGACCCACCTAGTATAGCATGAAGTTGAGAGTAACGGCGATAGCCACCCCCAGTTTTGGGAATCATAACCCCAGGATTGAAGCGGGGAACGGAAGGCCTGAAGTAGAACCTACTACCATATGCGACCACTGCCAACCATCCATGACTAAGGAAATCTGAATGTTCCGACTTGAACCACCGTCATAAGAAGGTAGCGAAACAGGTTGACACGCTGCGCTCAAAAGAGCAAGGGGAAAAGTAGGGGTTTCTCTTTACTACCTACACAGACCTTTAAAATTACCCCGGTGGACAGGACAAGTCTAAAGATGGAATGCCCGTATAAACGGAACGTTTAAACCCCTTTTAGGCTCTCGGCAGGATGTACCTGCACAGTAGTGAAAAGTGTAAGCGTATACCTTTAAGGGGAAAGGATGTGGCTGAAAGCTAATGCCTAACTGTAATGGTTAGGATATGCCCACTAGCCACGGTGTGGATATAGAGACCGCGACAATTAAGAGTTTTATGACGAGTGCGAGTTTAAAGACTACGAGGTTGTATATAGCTCCTAAAGTTGAGGTTACAAAGCGGGGGGTCGTAGCCCTGTTCCTACTGACAAATAGGGTATCTACATCAGGATCCGTGTGCTGGGAAACTCGCAAGCACGGTTTTCAATTGGAGTTGGGGAAGGTGACTTCTCTTTCGACCATAACACAGTCAGGCTAGGAGCCGTATGAGGTGAAAGTCTCACGTACGGTTTTGTATGGGAGGGGGAGATGGCGACATCTCTCTCGACCCCTACTCAGTTCGAGGAAGGTATGGAAGAGCAGAGAGAGGATATTAAGGGTTGCCAGTAAAGAGGAAAGATGCTGCTTACCATGGCCGAAATTGTGTTCCAGATTGTAGCCCTTGGTCTTGAGGGTGTTGTGGTTTTCATTTTCCACCTTCCACCGGGTTCGCCCTGCCAGCACGACTTCTGCGACATTTTCCTCACTGAGGGGATAATTCGTAGCAAAGGCATTGTGATAGCTCACCTGGCCATCGGCAGTGGTGACGGTGAGTTCGCACCAGTTGACCAACAGGGCATCATCACTGTCTCTGAGGGGCACGGCGTTGAGATAGCGGTAGGTATAGGTTTCCTCGACTTTCCCGGTCCAACCAAGGGTTGTGACTGTGGGTAGCTCAATGCCATCAAGGTGTTCATGGAGGGTGGTGTGGGACTCCTGACGACAGACGAGGATGAAGTTGAGTTGGTGCTTTAGAAATTGCTCACACAAGGGTTGGTGACAATACAGGTCATCCCCTAAGACCGTAACGTTCCATCTACTGATACGTTCCCCTTGCCGCGATAATCACCGTTTGGCTGCCGCCGTCTCACAGTCCTGCTTGTCATGACCATCTTGGGGCACGATAAATTCAGGAACCAAGGGAATCAGATGCTTTTGTCCTGGACAAACGATGACCGCAGTCACCACCCCATGGAAGTAATGGGTTGCCCCAGACTTATAGGTGCGTGTCGAGCACTGGGGGCAGTGGATTTTCTCCGAACTCAAATATTCAGTCCCATCCAACGCCACTAACAGACTGTTGGCAATAGAACGGAATTTTACCAACTGCCCCTGGACTTCGAGCACCGGCAAGATATCCTCAAAGACCGGAAAGATGTGGTCTGGTGACACTGTCGCCCAAAAATCCCGGATGTGGTTGTCGCCGGGAATTTGATGAACCCCAAACAAGCTTTGAGCATTGCTCTTGCCTTTGTTGCCTTCCATCGTGCGTTGATAGGCAAGGAATGATGGGGTTTGAGTGAAGAACACACTAAACGCGCGATTGGCTGCGTCTTCCATCCCATAGTGGCTATTCTTACCAGTAGGCTTGTCCGGTAACGAGGACAAACGCTGGCGAAAAGAACTGACGATTGTGTCAAACAACTCATGTTTTTCCAACGGCTCTGACCCTATTGGCTCTTGGATGTCCTTACAGTACCCCATTTTCCGTCCTTGAGTCGCTTTTTTCTCAAATGAGAATTGCTGATATCATCCAATGCCTATTGACATATAGGTGTCAGCTGATCTATAATGGAGAGGTTTGAGTACAACGGGATGTAGCGCAGCTTGGTAGCGCGCCTGCTTTGGGAGCAGGATGTCGCAGGTTCAAATCCTGTCATCCCGATTTAACTTAAACCCTTATCCTGACTACTATCGCGGGAATTGCTTTAACCCGATAGTCGTACCTAATTACTCAGATATTACTCACAATCTAGTCCTAGCACAGGAAAATAATTCTGTCAATAGGATGATTACTCAGTCAATAAGCACAACTTAATCAATCTGTCAAATACCCATACCACCCCCCAACCAAACACCGATAGGGTAACTCCCTTGTGATACCCGTCAATAGCAAGCCTATCGGTTCGTTCCTCACCATTGACTGCTATCACGTCGGTCGCACCCCCAAGAGTGTTTGTTCCGGTTGGGGGGGAGGATATGTTTCAAAATCAACCACGACAACAGCAGAAGATAATTCCCCAAGCTATCAAAGATACACCTATCAATGTACAAAGATATCAGACCGCCTTTCAGTATCAGATTATGAAAGTATGGTGGCGATCGCTCGCAAGGTTATCTATGGGTCTGATTCATAATCTCCGGTGAGGGGAAACTATGAACTATCATCTACCGGAACCAACCCGATACCCCCAAACAACTTTTCAACTGGTGACAATTACCGGGATGGGACTCGATACCCACATAATCCTCAGCAAGTTTCCAATCTTTGTTGGCAATCACCCCGTGCGGAAACCGATACCAACATAATCAGTTCCACCCCCAAAATCTTAGCCGTAGGTTGTAGGTAAAGCTATCTGTTAGGGGTAAAGTAGTTCTGGGTATTATCTGGACATGATAGGGTAAGCATTCATATAAATTTTTAACAGTCCGTTGCAACAGTCCGTTAGCCAAAAAATAAATAGACACCCCCATAGTCAGAAACCATAGGGGACCATTTAAGTTATTGGGGTAGCTGTTAGGTGTTAGCTGTTAGGTGTTAGGGTTTACGCCAACCATCATCATCAATATCATCTCTGTTGATTGGGAGATGGGGTGATTGCTTTTTATCTTCTAACTGTTTTTTACCAACTATCTGAACTAACTAATTTTTCAAAAACTCAAATAATATGTCTAACTTTTTATTGTTTAAATCTAGTTTAGACTCAATTATTTTATTGCCTATCAATGAATCAATGCCCAAATAAACAATAACAGTGATCAATAACAGAACCTCTAGTATTATTATACTCATTGCATTAATCTCCAAAAATAAAGGGTAAACCATTTAATCCTCTCCCAGGGTTCAAATATTGAGTAAAAATTACTATATGGTGGTGATTCAATTATTTGATATTCATTTAGCCAAATAGTTTCACGTTTAACCATCATATTCTGCTTCACATCATTGTATGTGTAAAATTTTAACCATCCTGCCATTTTCAAATAAATAGAAACCTGGTCTGCATCAAATAATATCCTCACAAATTTACTACCTGATATATCTGGCAATTGTTTACTTCCGTGTGGGGTATCATCCTCTTTGATAAAGTATTGGTTGTAAGCTAAAAACCAATTAGTTTCAGATATATCATATTTGTTAGACATTATCTCACCTGCTTGATTACATTATCGTTATCCGTGTCACACCATAAATCACCTACACTTAAACCTGTAGGGCTTGTCGGTAAATTACTGATATTAACATTTGTAGATGCTGTTGATTTACTTAGTGCCTCTAATTTTGGGGATAATTATTGAATCCCTGCCACTAATAAAGGAACTAATGTTTCATAAAGAATCGTCAGATAATCTATGTTTTTGTCGTCAACTTCAGGGCTATATGTGTGGTCATCTTTAACCAATTAAACTGCATCAGGATAAGACTGTTGAACCTCTTGTGCGATTAAACCTATTTTTGTTTATTGTGTAGAAAATCCATGGCTGCCAACTCATTATATTGAAATTCAATTACATTTAATTTTTTAAGTAAATTTAAGCCATTAATACTCTGAGCACAAACTGTTTTAAGTCTAATATACGAAGAACCTTTAACATAATCTCCACTATCGTTAATCAAAGATACGTTTGTGTGTTCTACTCTAAATCTAGTATGTACTCCAGATGATGAAAGAGTTGAGCTCTTTATAAAATATGTCTGCCCGTTATATAATTGTATTGAATATCTATCGCTAGGAGCAGTTCGCCAAACATCGCTTTGATGAAAATTAATACCATGATATATAAATACTCTAGGATTAGCATCTGCTTCTAATTCTATAGAATAATTCCCTTGATGAGAAAACGCCCAGCTATTTGCTCCAACTCTACTATTTAGTACTAAAGCCGTAATTGGATTATCTCCTATCCGGCGGATGTCAAACCCCTCCAAACATTAAAATCAATAAGCATATTTCCATCAGGAAAACTTTCATTAGTTGCAAAAGTTACTGGATTATTTGTTATGTTAAATGTTTTAATTCCTGTTAAAGTTTGATTACCTGTAGTTCTAACTACAGTTGAATCTACATTAATTGTTCTATTAGCTGCTAAAGTTCCTCCTCCTGATCAACCATCTCCTGCTGTTAATGTAATATTTGAATGTGTGTGCGTTGTGGGAGTCCTAGCGTCAGATAATCTACTATCATTACCTTGACAGGCTGTGCCTGCTTGCCGTAAGCAACTGCCCATGTTGTTGCAGCACTCCCATTAAAATTATTTCCAGTTAATCCCGTACCATTTGTTAATGTATTAGGAGTATTGGCAGTTATTGTTATATTGGCACTACCATTAAACGAAGTCCCATTAATTGTTCTAGCAGTTTGAAGCGTGGTTGCAGTTGCTGCATTACCTGTAATATTAGAGCTTGTAAAAGCTAATTGTTGCCAGCTACTCCAGACTGCATTTACACGATTTCTTTGATAAATATCTTCTCCTCCAAAAGGTATCATTGTTTGAGAAATCGCAGAATTCTTATGTCTTTGTACAGTACAAAAACGCCATGAACTTCCCGGACTTTGATTTAAAAGAGAACTCCCTTGAGCAAAACCTGTTGTTAACACATCATTCCAATCTCCTGTTACAGTTATTGAAAGATTTGGTAAAGCACCAATTTCTGCTAAACTCCAACTTACATTTCCAGAGCCGTTTACTGATTTGCCTGTAGAACCAATTGTTAAAGTCCGAGCAGTTCCCCAGTTTACAGTAGTAATATTTGCTGTTCCATTAAAACTTGTTCCATTGATTGTTCTTGCTGTTTGAAGTGCTGTTGCTGTTCCGGCGTTTCCACTTATTGACCCGGTAATTAATGAATTAAATGTTTTAACTCCTGTCCATGTCTGATTCCCAGTTGTAATTATCCCTGAATTAGTTGCACTAGCTGTAGGTAAAGTAACATTAGTTCCTGTTGATGATGTAACTACAGGACCTGCTGTAGTTCCTGCTGTTACTCCTAAATTAGTTGCTACATTTACTTGTGCGCCTGCGGCTATTCCATTCAATTTATATTTATCAGCAGAAGTTAATAAACCGGCGATGCTCGTCGTAGCTGCTGGAATAGTAGCGTTAGTTCCGGTACTGCTTGTTACCGTCCCTTGGGCTGCCCGGTAGTGTAGCTTAGGTTGGTGGAAAGGCGGCTATCATCACCACGACAAAATGTATTTGCCGTGCTACCGAAAGTACCTAGTAGTAACAGCGCCTAATGTGGTGGTAATTAACGGTAAATTAGCCGTAGAACCTATAGTTCCGGTATTGCTAATGTTACCGTGTGTATGGCTAGTTGGCGTTCTAGCATTTGATAATCTGACATCGTTACCTTCGGTTACAGTTCCAGTAGTTGTTCCGAAGTTTTTATGAAATGCTGTATTTTTGGTAAAAGTAGGCTCTTTACCGTCTAATGCACCTTGAAGTCCTGTAACATTTGCAATAGTATGTGTATGTTCTGATGGAGTAAACGTTGTCGGTTTACTTGTAACTTCAGACCAAGTAGGTAACCGTGTTGCGGTAGCAGGCGCACTACTGATGTCGCCCCATAGATGACCGTGACCGGATGGCGCGAACGTAGACGGTTTGGACGTTATTTCAGTCCAGCTATGGGAATGAGTAGATGTGGGGAAAGTGCCAGGTTTATTAGTAATATTATTCCAAGTTAACTGAGTTAATTTGACTAAATTAGTATTGGAGTCAATAACTGCTTGTATCCGTTCATTAGTTAAATACAGATTAACTTCACCTTCTGGCAAGTCATCGGTTGATTGCCCAAATTTACTAGAGTAAATGTTGAAATTAGTCATAACTGCCTCTATATTCATCTTAGGGGGATTCCCCCTAATTATTATTAACCTACAGTAACAAATTCAATTAAAGTTATTGATACGTTAGCGCTAGATTCCGCGATAGCTTGTAAATCGCTACCACCAATTGTTAGCATAACTGTATCACCTGGTTTAACCGAAAATGCAGCGTCTGACACGCTATCGCCGGTAGGGTCTAAAATCAAATGAACGGGTATATTAGACGGGTTTTTGATAAATACATTACGCCAGTTTGTGTTAGCATTTTCTGCTACTCATTCGGCAACTGTATTAGCCGTTAAACTAATAGTGCTTGTAACGGGAGTACCTGGTATCTTAGCAGTAATATTGAGAGTGTCTAAATTTAAAACACTGCTATAAACTGAGAAACTCATAATCACCTACCTCTTAAATAATTCTATTGTAGTCGGTTAGTAAGTGATTGTCTGCTCTAACCCGACAATCTGCGAAACACTATCCTCTGTCATTCCATAGATGCTGGCAGTAGATTTTAACTCGTCATCCTATGCAGTATTAGGGGGTAGCCATAAACATTGACCTGGTATGCAATTGCTGATGTGTCCATGACTAAACCAAACCCCAACGCTACCCGTATTCTGCAAGTGTAAGCGATATCTGTAAGTATTGGCGGCGCGGATAAGTGTAGGGGTATTACCTACGGAAATACCAAAATTTCGGGTTGAGTTAATGATGGTGTTTTTGGTAAGGTATCAAGTTGGTATTCTGCCATACCAAAAATATTAATTTAATCATTATTGTGCAATTGATTTAAACATCTAGCTTTTCATACAGAATGTGAATCTATAGCTAATCCTTCTGTCTGATTGGTAATCAACTCAATCAATAGGTTTTCTGTGTGAATCCCCCCAGAATAAGGGAGTTTTACGATACCTAGATTTAACCTGTTTTCTGTTGCTAGGTTCCCATAAAATACCTAAGCTGATAGAACCTTGTCACACATCTTGTTTCTTTTCCCATCTTTGATAATAACTATATTCTGGATAAATTTTGGGTATTTTTGATTGATTGAGACTAGGGATATAGCACCTAGCATTCAAGCTAGAGACATAAGCGTAAGCGGTAATATCATAACGACATCTGTCAGTTATCAAGCCTTCTAAAATCGCGCCATTAAATAACTCTACGGCGTTATGCCAATTGCTGGCATTAATTTCCGTAGCCATATTTTTAATTCCCCTCATGGATAGTCCTCAATTATTTTGTAATATTATATAATATTTCTAATTTATTAATAGCCTTCAATAATTATTCAGCATGGTTAGAGACACTCTAAAAATTAGAGACACTCTAAAAATTAAAGATACTATTAGGTCAAGCACACCCAGGAATATTGGTAGGTCAGGAGGAGTAAGTTCAGGTTTAGCAGGAGATTTAGGCGACCAAACATCTTCAACAATGGACTTTGGTAGGGGTTTACCGTATGCAAGGGAAAGAGATAGAGGAGGTGTTCCCGGATTAGTAAATCCTTGGGACCCAATCACCAGAGTGCCGCGTGGAATTAACCCAGAAGACCATGGTAGGTGGAAAAGGGAAGATGATGCGCATGAGTAGACGAGGAACCACCAAAGAGAGATGAACCAAAGGGAGGTAAAAAACCACGCGGCGGCAGAAGTGGCGGTGGTGGTAGCGGGAGAAGTTTTGGGGTCCTAATTCAGGTGACAAAATTGATGATGATAAAGGAAGGCGACCAGGCGATAGTTCAGATGATGATTCAGATGATGATTCAGACAATGGAAATGGCGGAAATGGCAATATCGGTTGTACCATAAAAGCTGATGAAAAGTACAGCGTTGAAGAGTTCGACAGACAAATGGGTAGCGGGGGATGCTGTAATCCTCCACCAAGTAGAAGTAGCATCACTTTTGTTAGTCACATGGGTGGGAATCCGAGGTGGGGGAAACTCCTCAACCAACAGGAAGTGAGAGGTTTTTTATAGGCAAGGACGGTGGGAGTCTGAGTGGGCATACGGCGACCCTGATTTAATGTATGAAAGTGTAGGTGCATTTTGTGATTCGTGGATGGAATGCACAGAATTTGATTATGTAATTCCCAACTTTTCCGCGAGCACAAAAGATATCCCGCCAGGCATCGGAGGAGGAGAACCTGAAAATAAAAAAGAACCTGAAAATATACGAACGATAACAATACCAGATATGAACGAAGAATGTTGTTGCGGAATGATTAGAAGGATTTACGAGTTGCTAGACCCTGAATCCTTTCCGGCTGAAATGCCTGAAAAAATAACGGTTAATGCTAATAATCCAGAGAACATAATTCAACGAATAAACACATTACCAGAATGGCTAATGTACAGATTTGACATCGATGATGAAAGATGGGGTGAATTTGAAGTTAAAGTAGAGATTGATGATGTCAATCTAATGATAAAAGCAGAAGAAAAAGCCGAAATAAAATTACCTAACTTAGCTGAATCAATTGCTGAAATATTTGGTATGGTAATGGAAATTTCTATCTCTCATCAGGTTACAGAAAACGCTGTTTTAACGGCGTTATATGAAGCAGGTTTGGCTCACGCGGCAGCCTTTAAAGCTGGTAGTGAAGTATCTAAAATAATTGATTATTTAGAATTTGCTACTGAGAAAAAATACGCAAAAATTAAAACAGCCTTTACTCCAGAAGCTGATAATTTTGAGGAACTACTAGAACCCAATAAAAGCCAGGTTAAGATTACCAACCAGAAGGATGCGAAAGAAACATGACAAACAACATTAAATCAAATTAAAGAAATATTTGCTTACGTGCTCAAGGTACTTTACAGGTGAACAGTAATGACCCAGCCAAAGACATATTAGCCGATTTAACGCGGTTATATGATTCAATGAAAAAACAAGACGATATCAGAGAACAGGAAACCAAAAAAGTACAAGAATTATTGAAAAAAGACTTTCCTGATATCAAGATAGAAACCGAATTGATTGACGGCGATAACCCACTAAGAGGGACTTTGTAATGGTTGCCAGAAGTGCAAGAATGCTAAGGAGTACTCGTAGCTTGTCTAGCCGTCAAACCCGTAGCAGTATAGGTAGGAATGGCGTTAGACAAGTTAATTTAGCCCAGAGAACATCTACGGGTTGGTTTGGCACATTATGGGCAAAAGTTTTGGAGGTTGGCTATGGGAAGGAATTACTAAGTTTTTATCTAACTTTAGCTTTGAGAAAGTAGCGACATTTATTACCTCTAATTGGGACAGCTTTTGGAATTTTAATTGGAATATTAGCGATAGTGATATTGATAGAAACATCCAAAATATTGCCGGACAATTTATAACCACCACGGCTGGGTTTTTTAGGTAATATGGCTGGGAAATTAGTATGTGGTGTTTTACCAGTAGCAGGTCTTGCATTTCTCAATAAAGCGGCCGCTATGCATGTAGCATTAAGCAAGGGGCATGAAATGCTTATGGAAGTATCTACAGCTGTCGGTTCATACGTTAAACAGTCATTTAACATGGCTATGAAAGCAATAGCATGGACGTTATTTAAACACGGTAGACGGGTTGTTAAAATGTTTTTAGATAAAAGTCCTTCAACACTTGCAACGGCTATTGTTTCAATGGTTACTGCTGGTAAAGGAACGATTGAAAAGTGGGGTGACGAAAAAGGTGAAGAATGGAGTTTCGGTAAACAGAGAAGGGAAGCTAGGGAGAAATTACCAGAAAGCTATGACGGAAATATTAACACTATTTGGAACCAAGACAGTTCCGAGGAATTCGGGGATGAGTTTAGCGAGAACTGTAAAGAGGCTATTGTGTTAGTCGCTCAAGGTTTAGATGAATATATGGCATTACAAAGAATAGAAGAAAATAGACAACAACAATTAGTTAACGCGGTTATAGAAAACAATGGATAAAGATTTAGACTAGTGTCAAGCCTGCGTAATTTACCGGAAAACGTAACTAATGCTTGGGCTCAAACTGAAATACTAGGAAATAGAGATATAGGGCAATTTGTAGGGTCAGGTGATTTTCCGGAAATCAGTACGTCAGCTAATCTTAAAATACAGTTAACTTTGGTTTTGTACAACTACGAAAAACCTCCATATTGGACTAAAAATAGGCAGTCAACACTGCAAAAAACTCAAATAGAGTTACCGTCGGTTAGTAGGGATAAAATTACATGGGATAGGTTACAAAGGATATTTACTCAACCCAGTCAGCATTTACTAAAGAAAATATTAAAGTTAATTGCACTATAAATAATGGTAGAAAGTTTGCGTTTTTTATTAATGAATTTAGTAAAAATGAGGCAGAAAATATCTGTAAACAATTAGTTGATTTAACTGACGCTAAAATCGTGTATCCTATTACCTTCGAGGAAAGGAAAGGTTTTGGCGGTAGGGAAAATGCGAAAAGAATCAAAGAGAGCAAAATGTATATCAGTGAAGTGAAAATACTTAACTGGGAATTAATTGATAAATTTGAACAAGCTAAAATCGACTTAGGTGAAAGTAGTGCCTTGGCGATGTATCAAGACCCTAGAAAAACCCAAGTCAAAATTCCTCTACATTTCCAGAGAAAACCTAGTTGGGTTGATAATGCCATACGGAAAGCTACGAGGACATCGTTAGAGTTAAAAACTGGAAATCAACCCCCAACTACAACCTAATCATTGAGTCATATCAGTCACTAACTATCATCCACGATGAAAGAGATTACGAACATACTTAGACATGGTTAAACTGGTAGTTAGCGTAATGTTGGTATTGGTAGCGTACCGTCGCGTTTAACTCAAAAGCTGCTACATATATGTAGCTTCTGTTGAAAGAACCATAGCAGCCACAATCAGCAAATACACTGCTATAGTCTAGGTATTGAATAAAATCAAGGTGAGATTATAGCTACTAAGAAAACGCTAGGTGCTGCGACACTGGAAAACCAATTACTTGAAATTATTGAGCCAACCCAACGAATGCAATCGACTGCAAGTAATAATCCTGATGGTGCAACCGTAGTCACTGCTTATACCCGAAATATGGCTACAGGTCTCGTAACTGTTTCATTGTCAATTCCAACAGACGATGTTTTAGACCCTACTGACGGCAGTATTGATGTAATAGCTACAGAGCTATTTGTTGATTAATAGATATCGGGTAGGCACTAATATCATCGTTTTACCTACCCTGACTTAAATCATGTAGAACAAGAGAGTTATTATGCCTTTAAGCGACGCATTTAACAGAGACAAAGAAGACTGGGTAGAAAAGTTAGCCACAGCCAAAGGCTCACATTTAGGTCGTAGTCTAGTAGTTGAAGTTCCAGTAGATGCAACTTCAAAAATAGGCGTACCTATGCCTATGCTTTGACTCCACGTTTTAAGTGGAGGGTCAGTATCTAATGAACCAACGGCCGTCAGGAACTTAACCATTTGGACACCACCTGTTAGGAATACTTCCACGCCTAATACTAACAGACGTAATATCATAAAAGGCAGTCGGGTAAGAGCATACAAGAAGGCTGAATACACTCGTTTCTTTGTTGAGCCCCGGTTAATCCTGGCTATTGGCGTAAATACACCCAAACACGGGTAGGCGAAAAAATACTGAGATTTATCAGTATTAAAGCACCTCCTATCGTTTCTGTTAGTGGCTTGTTATATGTATTTGCTCACTATTTTACTATCAAGCCAGCATCATTAAGAACCTATAACAGTATGTTCAGAATTCCTAGCAGCGATGGGCTGGCCCTAGCTAACCTGGGTGAATTAACTGTTGAGAGAAGTGAAGCACCAAACCAAGTACAGGGTGATCTTCCTGCTAATGCTCCTGTTAAGTCACCTGGCAGTAAGAGTAAGAAAAAATAAACCGCCAAAAAGTAGACAAAGAGAATTGACCACTATATAAAAAAATAGTGGTCTTTTGTTTGAGTTGTATGTGGCGATAATTTAAACATTTCACAATTATGGTATAAAGTCAATAATTCTTTTATTTTTTGGGCTTATATATTTCTGATTTATTTATAAGTATTAATTAGGTTAAAAATAATAATCATAAACAACCAAAAATATCAAAAACAGTGATTTCCAACTCAATAACTCAATCGTATTTTTTAAAAATGATTTTGTCAATGAGTTGAAAATAACTGACAGATGCGTAAAAACCAAAATACATTAGTAGACCAAAATACCGCTATTTACCAGATTGACAAAGACAGCGTAAAAACCAAGGATACACATGGACTCTCACCTAGTGAATATCTGGCAATCTTAAAAAGGTTCAGCAACTTTGCCGGATTTCTTGACCAGGTAGTTCCTTATCTGCCATATCCCAAAACATCACCTATCTACACATTAAAAGAAAAGTTAGTGTTTGCATCTGTAACGGACGAAAAGGACTTTAATCTGGAATTAACCTACTCTGAGATTATCGCGTTAAAGAATAGCATTAAAGCTATTCTAACTCTGATTAAACTTGGTGGTGGTGTCAAGATGCCACGTAAAGTTTCTGGTGCTATTGCTGACGATATCGCTGCCTTGGAGGGTCACTTTTTTAATCTCTCCGATAATCATGTTGGCCCGGATATCCCTGAGTTATCAACCGACCCTGACCCATTTTCAGTCTGGCTTCAGGGTTAATCCCTAACAGTCTAATTACAGCAGTCTAATTGGGAAATAGAAAAGGCTACCCGTAAAAAGGTAGCCAATACACCAAACATCGAGGACTATCACCATGATATCAAAGCACTGGAAAGAAGTGCGGTTAAATCTCAGGAATATTAAACTTGACCCGTTGATGTATATGGGAATGTCGTTTGCTATAAAGGTTCCTAACTATGCAGGAAGAGGAAAACTTCAATGGCAATTAACAGCCGTTAAATTTTACCATGAATTTCTGGCTTATTATGTGGGAAAAATCATGAAAAAATTAATCCCATTACGCCCAGATAAAATTGAGGAAATTCTCAATAAAGCACTTGAATATTGCCGGGAAGAATGGAGGATTTATCAAGCTGAATCTGGTGGCGATAAAGAGGAGGTAAATAATGATGATTAACAAGTATCACGCCAAAGGACAATATGATGAGGGGCATTACTTTGCATCAACGCTAGAGAGCAAGGTGTATCACCTACTCAAAAAGTATGATGACAACCTATCAATACACCCCCGATTAACTTTGGTTGATCACTGTAATGATTGGAAGTCAATTACATGGAAGCCAGACTTTTATAGTCCAGTTTTCAACCAATACATCGAAGTAAAGGGAACGCTAACAACCGAGTTTAAACTCAAGATGCAATTGCTTAATTACCTTAATCCCGGAATGATTGAAGATATTTGGTTTGTCACTCGGAACAGGTCTTATCGTTGCCAGGTATTTATTTAATGAATATCGATGAGTTCCAACGACATCTGAAAGCACAATAATTTAAGTTAATAGGAGAACAGCAACCGTGATAAATCTACACTATAAAGGCATATTTAGCCTCAATGGTGAACTTGTGCAAAGCCATTATAACCCCCATAAATTTGACCAAAATACAATCATTGTGGCTTATCAAGTCTTGACACATATTGAGGAACACAAAACACCTGAAGTCAAGAATATTACCTATCAGGTAATGGGTAGTTACAGACCACGTGGTGATTATCAAGGCTCTGCAATTATTAAGCTAACTAAACAATCACAGTTTAGAGTTCAGCTATCCGGTAAGGTAATCCAATGTTTTGGTATGGTTGTCGCCAAATTGCAGCCAGAATCAAATCACCTAACACAATCAACAATCAACAATTAACTAAGGAAGAGTAATCATGAGTATTGGATATTACGGTAAAAGAGATGACGATAAATTCGCGTTTTGTAGTGCAGTTAAATCTGGAGAATCAGGCACATTCCTAGTGATTAGTCAAGCACAATTCCGAATTAATTTACCTCACCTATGGATATTCGGTAAAGGTGTATCAGGTGATTTTGCTAACTTCAATGATAGGGATTGGAGTTATTCCAAAGGTGATGAAGAATTATTAGCTGTCAGGTTTTTTATTGAAAAATACGAGACTGAATATAACGGGAAAAAACGATAATACACCCCTACAATGCTAGAACTTGCATTGCTTAAAATAATAGAAAGTGACGCAATGCTTACAGACGGTTCTGTGATGTTTACAGCAACAATAAACTTAGGGCAATCATCAGTCATACCTTCTAACAGGATATTAGAAGGAAATATCGGAGATGATAATTTCAACTCTGACATTTCTAATATCTTCTATATTGAGGATATAGAAGAATTTGATGAACGGGTAGCTAATTACTCTATCGCTGATATTGACGCTTTCATTGAATCCAAAACCCAAAAAATGGTGGCTTTGGTGGTAAACCGAAATACAAAACCTTTGAAGAAAGGCTAACAGAAGGGGCTAAGGTTTTGGATTGTGACCCTAGCTTTGAGAGCCTTTATAACAAGGTTAAAAAACTTGATTCTGATGTCTTGATAGCTTTAATTGAGTTACTGCGATTAATGTAGTCACAAATAATCCCCCCTAAAATTTTAGGGGGATAACCACCATACCATGTCAGCAATACAAGAGCGATAGGAGTGTACCATGTCCGACGACTATATCGATTATAGGCTAATCAGAAGCCAAATGTCATCTGAACTTGACGAAATAATCACGGATGGCAATTTAGGTAAACAGATAGAATCGGTGTGTAGGGCTGTCTGTGTTCTGCCATATCCTGATATCCAATTCCCTATTGTAACCTCGTTTATAGCGTCTCCAGTAACCCTTATGAGTACAGCAGGAATCCTGTTCCTTTGGGGGTCTAGTGGTACTGGAAAGTCACAGATAGCTACTATTGCGGCTTCACTGTATCGCACCGACACAGTGTTAGCTAACAGCACATTTGCTTCACTGAGAAACAAGATACAACACGAACGCTTTTATGACCCCCTTCAATGTGAATTTGAGAAAAATTTTATATTGGTATGGGAAGATATCACCCCTAGCTTATTAATTGAAAATGAGAATATGTTATCGCTTTTCAAGGTGTTAAACCGCAAAAATAGCCGAATAACCATCAGTAGTCAAATACCGGGAACTAACATGGTATTTGATGCTTTCGCTTTCAAGGTGATTAATTCAATACATCCATTGTGGACATTTTGGAAATTAAACGAACTCAAAATACGAATGTTTCCTATATGGTTTAAAAAACGAGATACAATGACATCAGAAGAATATAGGGGGAATAGTTACGAATTAAGCGATTTAAACGATGTAGAAGATATTACGCTTGATAAATTATCATCTCATTATCATCTCAATTAGAAATTTTCTGGAGAGATATCGATAACTGCAATCAATACAGCAAGGTCAAAAAACAACTACAGAAACACAAAAAAGATATCATTAACGCTAGGTTATCAAGTGAAATCATTGTCACCCATTCATTGATTTATCAATTATCTATCAATGAATCAATTAAACGCTTCAATGATTACTGGGATTTTTTATTAAAAAAATCTTGACTATATCATCAGGTACTGAGCAATTTTTGGATAGTTTTATCGCTCAAAGTATAGAAGCCAAAACAAATCAAAATCAACAAGCTATTAACGCGGGGTGTCCAGAATTAATCTAGGTTGTAACTGATATTGACCCCAAGACTCTGAAAGAAACCATTGAGAGAGCCAAAAATGATGGTTATTTAGATTCAATAGTTACTGTGCATGAATTAAATAATCTAATGAAAAATAGAGGATATAATATGATTAATCAGAACGGCAAAAATGTTTGGGAACAAATAATTTATGAGACCCAAAAATGACCCAAAACAATATAAATGCTATTGCAAAAATAAGGTTTAAAACATTTAAATAAATGGTAGATAGTACAATCTACAACGCCAACAGAGAAGACGCTAGAGATACGTTAATCAGTATTATGGATGATTGCGAGATTGAGTTATCTGTAGCAGAAGCAAAAAAACAATTATTGCTTAAACAGCTTAATTATATCAAGCATTTACTGACCAAAATCGAATAGTTTAACGTCGTCTCGGACGGGTTTAAACTATCACAGCTTAACCATCATCAAAGGATAAAACTATGTCAATCAAATCAAGTACACCCGGATTAAACGTAGTAGAATATAGCTATATGAGCAATCGAGT
This sequence comes from Arthrospira sp. PCC 9108, assembly GCA_016745315.1. Classification (GTDB taxonomy): domain Bacteria; phylum Cyanobacteriota; class Cyanobacteriia; order Cyanobacteriales; family Microcoleaceae; genus Limnospira; species Limnospira platensis. Next base: position 4,000,946 of record CP066886.1, on the reverse strand, counting down.
CAACCCTAACGTTGTGGGATTGCTTGACTTAGTAGAACTTGCTATCACGCCTGAACAATTTGATGAAATTATCGAATTTATCCAAATCCACAGGCATTTTTTAAACGCGGAAATCGAGTTACTCAAAGGCATTGAAGCCTTGCTTAATGCAAAAATTACAGAACACAACAATAGTCAAAATCACCCTGACAATGATTATCATGAGTTCAATTAATCAGTTACTGCAATGCAATCAATAGGAGACAAAACCATGAATGAAGAACAAGCAAGGTTAATGGTTATCGCGGAATTAGCACGTGATATTTACGCTCAAATGATGTCACGATATATCCCCTACGCTAACCAAGATACCAGGATGAAATTAGCCGAAATAGCTCATAACGCCGCTGTTGATTTTATGACGGTACAGAAAAAATGGGTATCGTCTCAAGAGACAGTTATTCAACCAGTATCATTTATGTCCGACTTTAGTGGCAATGGTTACAGTAGCGATATCTTTATGGGGGGTGACTTCAATGCCTAAGTTATTACCAGTAATCAGCCTACATACTGGAAATTTCAGCAATTTTCTACAGGCCCGGTGGAACTTGTGTAGAACTAGATACACCCGAATGGTTTGACTACCTGAGAAAAAACAAGTCATTCTCTGTTGAGTTAAACGGCAAAAGGTTTACGGCTTGCAAAAAAACATCTATCAACAATTTCGCGTACTGGAACCTGAAGGGCTGGGACGGTAAAATCAACCATCACATCTATATCGGAAAATCTGACCAGACTACCAACGAAAAGATTCAACAAGCTGCTATAGCTATGTTTTATCGGTGTAACCCTAAACAAGCGTAAACCCTAACAGCTAACAGCTAACAGCTAACCCAATAACTTAAATGGCCCCCTATGGTTTCTAACTGCAGGGGTGTCTATGTATTTTTTTCATTTACATAATGTAAATACATTATGTAACTTCTAAAATATGAATGCCTACCCTATCATGTCCAGATATTACCCAGAACTAAGTTACCCCCAACAGATAGCTTTACCTACAACCTACGGCTAAGATTTTGGGGGTGAACTGATTATGTTGGTATCGGTTTCTGCTCGGTAATTGTCACCAGTTGAAAAGTTGTTTAGGGGTATCGGGTTGGTTCCGGTAGATGATAGTTCATAGTTTCCCCTCACCGGAGATTATGAATCAGACCCATAGATAACCTTGCGAGCGATCGCCACCATACTTTCATAATCTGATACTGAAAGGCGGTCTGATATCTTTGTACATTGATAGGTGTATCTTTGATAGCTTGGGGAATTATCTTCTGCTGTTGTCGTGGTTGATTTTGAAACATATCCTCCCCCAACCGGAACAAACACTCTTGGGGGTGCGACCGACGTGATAGCAGTCAATGGTGAGGAACGAACCGATAGGCTTGCTATTGACGGGTATCACAAGGGAGTTACCCTATCGGTGTTTGGTTGGGGGTGGTATGGGTATTTGACAGATTGATTAAGTTGTGCTTATTGACTGAGTAATCATCCTATTGACAGAATTATTTTCCTGTGCTAGGACTAGATTGTGAGTAATATCTGAGTAATTAGGTACGACTATCGGGTTAAAGCAATTCCCGCGATAGTAGTCAGGATAAGGGTTTAAGTTAAATCGGGATGACAGGATTTGAACCTGCGACTCCCTCGTCCCGAACGAGGTGCGCTACCAAGCTGCGCTACATCCCGGAGTTTTATCTCACATTTAGCTATGATAGCACATTATATCTTTAATGTGCGAGACGTTCAGGCATGAAATAGGGTTTAGATACCTGAAATAACCGCCTGGTGGGGAATTCAACCTATTGGTTGAATACAAGAAGCGCACTTCTGACCATTCCCATAACTGTTTATATGTCCCGAAAATTGGTATCATACGATACCAAATCAAGGCAGGGAACCCAAGGTCAACACACTTTGCAACACAACGTAATAATTCTTAACATAACGGAATAGTTACGGCAAAGGTGAGGGTAACTGCGATAGCCACCCCTAGTTTCAGGATTCACAACCTTGGGACTAAAGCAGGGAACGGAAGGCTTCGAGGTGTAACCTAATACCAGAAATGAGACCACTGCCAACCATCCATGATTAGGGAAACCGAATGTCCGGCTTGAACCATCGTCAATACTGAGCAGCGAAATAGGTTGATACGCTGCGTTCAAAAGAGCAAGGGGAAAAGTAGGAGGCTATTAATACTACTTACACAGATCTTTAAAGTACCCCGGTGGAAAGGACAAATCTAAAGATGGAATGCCCATATAAACGGAACGTTTTAAGTCCTCCTGGACTCTGACTATCTGGTCGAGGTAGTTAGTAGGGATAAGTGTAACCGCAAGTCCTAGAGGATGTGAGATGTGACCAAAAGCCAACGCCCGGCTGTAATGGACGGGATATGCTAACAGGTCACGGTTTGATTGTAAGAATAGAGTCTAGTAGGTGTTTAAATGACGCAAGCGAGTTTAAAGAAAGGCTTTGGCAAGTCCAAACCAATCAAGACTACGAATAACGCATGGAAAGCTATTCCTTGGGCTAAGGTTCAGCGGAAAGTTTTCAAGCTCCAAAAGAGGATATTTCAAGCAGCTAAATCGGGGCGCGGATGCAAAGGTAAGAAGGTGGCAACGTCTATTGGTGAAGTCATCTTATGCCCGACTCTTAGCAGTACGGCGAGTGACCCAAGACAATCAAGGAAAGAAAACAGCCGGAGTGGATGGAGTGATAGCAATATCCCCTAAGCAAAGGTTAGACTTAGCCGAGAAAATCAAAGGAAATATCAAAGCAAAACCACTGCGTAGGGTGTGGATTCCAAAACCTGGTAGGGATGAGAAACGCCCGCTGGGAATACCCACTATCCAAGATAGAGCGAGGCAAGCCTTGGTTAAATCGGCTCTCGAACCTGAATGGGAATTGAGATTTGAAGGCACTAGCTATGGGTTTCGACCTGGTCGGTCTGCCCAAGATGCAATTGGTAGAATCTATACTGCCATAAATAAAGGAAACTACTATAGCATTAGTCAAGGTGGTTAGGACGCAGCCTTGAGAACGGAATCCATGGCATCATCGAGAGAATCAAACTGCTCACGTGCAATGGCGAATGCGGGCTTTCAACCACGACCAACATTTCTCTATCTTGTTGAGGTCTGGCGAATAAGGTGGTAGATAGAGCAAACGGCATTGAGCCGCCTCCACTAGCTCAGGAATCCGTCCCCCTTTATGAAACGTTGCATTGTCTAGCACTAGAGTCTGACCTGGCTTCAGTGTTGGAATTAAGATGAACTCCAACCACAACTCAAACACTGTCCGATTACAACAACCCTCAAAGCGATCGGGGGCTAAGAGTTGTTGATGACACCATGCGGCCATATAGCTCACCCTGCCCTGCCTCTTCCCTGATTTGAGGGCATCGAAGCGTTTTCCTTCCTCGCAGTAACCATAAGGGTAATCCGAGTCCTGACTATTCATGCCGGCTTTATCGAGGTAGACCACTTCTTGTGGCTCCATATGTTCAATCTGAGCAATAAACTCCTCTCGCTGTTGCTGATCACGTTCTTGGTAGCCGTAAGTTTTTTTTTCTGGTGAAGCCAATTTTCTTCAAGGCTCTGGATATGGTGCGAGGAGAGATGTCGTCATCCCAAAGTTGAGCCATTTGAGCGGAGGTTTTGTGGCCATGCTCTTGGGCAAAAGCCTTGAATTTATGCCAGTCGGTAATTTTGTGGTTATTGTCAGGTCGGTGATTAGGTTTAGGGAGGAAGTCTCCGGTCTGTGCTTTTCTTTGCAGCCAGAGATTAATGGTGTTCCGGCTGACATGGAAAACTTGACTGGCTTCTGTTTTGGGCATACCGTCTAGTTCAATTGCATCAATAACTTTTTGTCTGAGGTCGTAACTATAGGGGGCTGGCATTTTTGGTCTTCTTAGTCATCTCGTCCTCTCCATTATACGTCCTAACTTTCCTGTCTGGTGCTATATGTACTTGATGCGGGTGCGAGACGTTCGGGTATGAAATAGGGCTGAAATGCCCGAAATAACTACCCGGTGAGGATTCCAGCTCCGAATCTGGATATAAGGAGACCTCTCCTGAGCATCCTCATAACTGATTATATGTCCCGACGCTTAGGTAACTAAGCAAGGCAGGGAACTCAAGGTCATAAACGAACTGAGAAATCAGGGAGTAGAGAGTAACGGCGATAGCCACCCCCAGTTTTGGAAATCATAACTCCAGGATAGAAGCGGGGAACGGAAGGCGTGAGGTAGAACCTACCACCAAGACGCGACCACTGCCAACCATCTATGATTAGGAAGACCGAATGTCCGACTTGAACCATCGTAAAGCACGAGCAGCGAAATAGGTTGACACGCTGCGCCCAAAAGGGCAAGGGGAAAAGTGGGGGATTCTGCATTCTACCCACACAGACCTTTAGAAGTACCCCGGTCGATAGGACAAATCTAACGATGGAATGCCCATATAATCGGAACGTTGTAACCCCTCTAATGCTCTGCCCATAAACAAGTGAGTAATGCAATTCACAAGGCAGTAGTGAAAAATGTAAGCGCATGCTTAGAGGGTGAAGGATGTGACCAGAAGCTAAAGCCCAATTGTCATGGTTGGGATATGCCCAATTGTCACGGTGTGGATATAGATACTGCGGTCAGTAAGAGTATAATGGCGAGGACGAGTTTAAAGACTACGTGCTGCATATAGCTCTGAACATCGAAGTAAAAAGCAGGTCTGTTGATTCTGCTCCTTGGACAAAACAGGGTATCCACACCAGGAGCCGTATGAAGGGAAACTTTCACGTATGGTTCTGAATGGGAGGGGATGGTGGTGACTCCATTCTCGACCCCTAACATATAGCGAAATGCTCTTACCGTGAACCATGATTATCTACTTTCCAAAATTCATTGTCCAAGCAGCCTGAAAAGAGACTTGAAACAATGGCTCAAAGCGGGTGTGCTAGATAACGGTGTATTCGAGGATACAGAAACAGGGACACCTCAAGGAGGAGCGATAAGTCCACTATTGCCAACATCGCCCTGGATGGAATGGAAAGAATAGTAAAAGAAATGTATCCTAATAAAGGGACGACCACCCAGGTCAACCTAATAAGATATGCCGATGATTTTGTGGTCATATCCAAAGACCTAGAAATCATTGAACAGTGCAAAACTGCTATTTCCGAATGGTTAAAACCTGTAGGACTAAAAATTAAACCCGAAAAGACTCGAATATGCCATACACTCAATCCCATTGAGTACGAAGGTAAAACAGAGGAACCAGGGTTTGATTTTCTAGGATTCAACATCAGGCAATACCCTATAGGAAAATATCAATCCGGGAAAACAGGTGGAGCGGCGAGCCGATTAATCGGACACAAAACCCACATTAAACCCAGCAATAAGGCAGTTAAAGCTCACACAGAAGTGATTAAAGGTGTAATCAGGAAGCATAAAACAGCACCTCAATCAGCCCTGATAAGCAGACTAAACCCAATAATACGAGGTTGGTCAAACTACTATTCAGGGGTAGTTTCAACAGAAGCCTTCAATAAACTAGACCATATAGTCTGGGAAATGTTAAGAGCATGGACAGTTTGAAGATGCGGAAGGGCAAACCTACATGAAAAGCTAAGAAACTATTTCAGTCACGGAACGGTTAAACTTAGCAATAGGAAAGAAAGGTATGAAACTTGGTTATTCAAGACCAAGGATGGATTTCAGTTATGGAAACACAATTGGACTCCGATTGTCAGACACACCCTAATACGCCCAGACGCAACACTTGATGACGGAAACTGGACTTACTGGGCAACCAGAAAAGGACAAGCAATTGACACACCAAATAGGGTAGCAAAACTACTCAAAAAGCAAAAAGGCAAGTGTACCTGGTGCGGGCAATACTTTACCCCATCAGACTTAGTTGAAGTAGACCACATTGTACCTAGAAGCCACGGTGGAAAGGATGAATACAAAAATCTTCAACTGCTACACCGCCACACCCGCGACAATAAGACGGCATTAGATGACGCAAAGCTGTGTTCTTAACAAAAGAAGCAATCAAACTAGGAGCCGTCTGAAGGGAAAACTTTCATGCACGGTTCTGAATGGGAGGGGTAGACCGTGAGGTCTATCTCGACCACTAATTGAACTAATTGGCTAAAATCAAGCTAAACATATCATGAGCTACTATGGTATCTAAACCCGATTGGTTGAGAGTTAAAGCGCCCCAGTTCGAGCGCGTTGGGAACGTTAAAGGGATCCTGCGGGATCTGGGATTAAATACTGTCTGTGAAGAGGCTTCCTGTCCGAATATTGGGGAATGCTTCAACGCGGGGACGGCTACATTTTTGATTATGAGTCCGGCTTGTACCCGCGCCTGTCCCTATTGTGATATTGACTTTGAGAAAAAACCACAGGCTCTTGATCGGACAGAACCGGAAAGATTGGCTGAGGCGGTGCGACGGATGCAGTTAAATCATCTGGTGATTACGTCGGTGAACCGGGATGATTTACCTGATGGGGGAGCATCTCAATTTGTCCGCTGTATTGAATCGGTACGATCGCTATCTCCCAAAACTACCATAGAGGTATTAATCCCAGACCTGTGTGGCAATTGGGAAGCCCTAGAGACCATTCTACAGGCTAAACCAGAAGTCCTCAACCATAATACTGAAACTGTCCAACGATTATATCGGCGGGTTCGTCCCCAGGGTGACTATCACCGTAGTTTAGAATTATTAAGGCGATCGCGACAAATCGCCCCGTGGTTATATACCAAATCTGGGTTAATGGTAGGATTAGGTGAAACCGATGCAGAAATCCGCCAAGCCATGGTAGATCTGCGAGAGGTTGACTGCGATATCCTGACCCTAGGACAATACCTGCAACCGAGTTCTAAGCATCTGGCTGTAGCTGATTTTATTCCCCCGGAACAATTTGCGACTTGGAAAGCCTACGGGGAGTCTCTAGGGTTCTTACAAATTGTCGCTTCTCCCCTGACTCGTAGTTCCTACCATGCTGAACAGGTGCAGAAGTTGATGCAGCTTTACCCTCGCAGTTCCAATTAGCCAGCCATCAAAGTAGTAGCAGGTGAAAGGCTAATTGTGATCATGATCTCAGTGCGAGACGTTTAGGCATCAAATAGGGCTGCAATGCCCGAAATAACTGCCTAGTGGGGACTCCAACCCCTTGGTTGGATATAAGAAGCGAGCTGATGGCCATCCTCATAACTGTTTATATGTCCCAACGCTTGGACATGACCTTCCAAGCAAGGCAGGGAGCTCAAGGTCACAAAACAATTTGCTGAGTGGAGTCGTGACCCATTTCAGTAGAGAGCATGATTTAATCTCAAATTAGGTTAATATTTTAGGGCAATATGGTATAATAAGCGATAAGTGCGAGACGTTTAGGAGTCAAATAAGGCTGCAATGCCTGAAATAACCTCCTAGTGGGACTTCCACCCCTTGGTGGAATATAAGGGATTCGCACCCCTGACCATCCCATAACTGTTTATATGTCCCGACGCTTGGAGAAATCTAAGCAAGGCAGGGGACTCAAGGTCATAAACCAACTGAGAAATCAGGGCGTTGAGAGTAACGGCGATAGCCACCCCCAGTTTGAGGAATCACAACCCGTCAGATTGAAGCGGGGAACGGAAGGCGTGAGGGAAACCTATTCCCAATAATCCGACCACTGCCAACCATCCATGACTAAGGAAATCTGAATGTTCCGGCTTGAACCATCGTAATTATTAAGTAGCGAAATAGGTTGATACGCTGCGCTCAAAAGAGCAAGGGGAAAAGTAGGAGTTTTCATCCACTACCTACACAGACCTTTAAAATTACCCCGGTGGACAGGACAAGTCTAAAGATGGAATGCCCGTATAAACGGAACGTTTAAACCCCTCATAGGTTCTCAGCAGGATGTAACTGCACAGTAGTGAAAAGTGTAAGCGTATGCCTTTAAGGGGAAAGGATGTGACTGAAAGCTAATGCCTAACTGTAATGGTTAGGATATGCCCACTAGTCACGGTGTGGATATAGAGACTGCGACAAATAAGAGTGTTTATGACGAGAGCGAGTTTAAAGACTACGATGTTGTATTTAGCTCCAAAAGTTGAAGTCACAAAGCAGGGAGTTGTTGCCCTGTTCCCGATGTCAAAAGGGGTATCTACATCAGGAGCCGTATGAGGTGAAAGTCTCAAGTACGGTTTGGAATTGGAGTTGGGGAAGGTGACTTCCCTTTCGACCATAACGTTGAGGATAAACCTATTGCCAGATATGTCAAACCCAAGGAAGCGCCTAAATCCTTGGAGTCCATGAAAGAACACTCCGCAGATGGGACGAAAATGGCTCAATCGAGACCATCAGAACCCCCGCTGGGCAACGACGATACAACGTTGAGTCATATTCTGATGCCATCACGCAGTGACAAACGCAAAGTCGTTATCTATGCCAGAGTTAGTAGCCGCGCCCAGCAGTCCGACCTCAACCGACAGGTGGCCGCACTGTCCAACCTCTACCCCGAAGCAGAAGTCGTCTCCGAAATCGGAGGCGGGCTCAACTTCAAGGGAAAGAAAATGCTGGCCTGACTGGGACAAGTCTTGTCAGGAGATGTCCGCATGGTTGTCGTTGCCCACCCAGACCGATTGCCAGATTTGGATGGGACTTGTTTCGATGGCTCTGTGAGCAAAACGGGTGCTCACTCATGGTTCTCAACGAGACAAGTCTCAGTCGAGAACCAGAAATGGTTGAGGACATCCTCGCCATCCTCCACTGCTTCAGTTCCCGATTATACGGACGGAGTAAATACAAAACTCAGGTCAAAGAAGATCCGGATTTACCCCAGCCCAGAGCTAAATCAAGTCTGGCGTAAATGGCTGGCCGCTTGTCGGTATTGCTACAACCAAGCAATTGGTGCGAGACGTTCAGGCATAAAATAAGGTTGAAATACCTGAAATAACCGCCTGGTGGGGACTTAAACCCCTTGGTTGAATATAAGGAGATCTCTCCTGACCATCCTCATAACTGTTTATATGTCCCAACGATTAGTATCCCACGATACAAATCAAGGCAGGGAACCCAAGGTCAAAACAAACTAACTCATACAAATTACTTATATAAATTCTACAAATAGATAAGTAGAAGTTAGAGAGTCAGGGTAACGGCGATAGCCACCCCCAGTTTCAGGATACACAACCCGTCAGATTGAAGCGGGGAACGGAAGGCTCCAAGGTGTAACCCAACACCAGAATCGAGACCACTGCCAACCATCCATGATTAGGGAAACCGAATGTCCGGCTTGAACCATCGTAATGATTGGGCAGCGAAACAGGTTGATACGCTGCGCTCAAAAGAGCAAGGGGAAAAGTAGGAACTTCAATGTCATAACTACACAGACCTTTAAAAGTACCCCGGTGGAAAGGACAAATCTAAAGATGGAATGCCCATATAAACGGAACGTTTTAACCCCTCTTGGGCTCTGACAATCTGGTCGAGAGAGTCAGTAGTGAAAGTGTAAGCGCAAGCCCATTAGGGGGTGAGATGTGACCAGAAGCCAATGCCCGACTGTAATGGTAGGGATATGCTAACAGGTCACGGTTTGATTGTAAGAATAGAGTCTAGTAGGTGTACAAATGGCGATAGCGAGTTTAAAGAAAGGATTTGGCAAGCCCAAACCAATCAAGACTACGAACAACGCATGGAAGGCCATCCCATGGACTAAGGTTCAACGGAAAGTTTTCAAGCTCCAAAAGAGTATATTTCAAGCAGCTAAATCGGGACAGGACGCAAAGGTAAGAAGGCTGCAACGTCTATTGGTGAAATCATATTATGCCCGACTCTTAGCAGTGCGACTGTAGGGGCGGGTTCCACGGTCAGCCATGCTTCCCAACAGTCAGCTTAATAAACCCGCCCCCCAAGCGGGTCAAGGCAAAAAGACGGTTGGAGTAGATGGTGTGATAGCAATATCCCCTAAACAAAGGCTAGAAATGACCGAGAAAATCAAAGGAAACCTCAAAGCAAAACCACTGCGAAGGGTGTGGATTCCAAAACCTGGTAGGGATGAAAAAAGCTGGAATAGGAATTCCCACAATCCAAGATAGAGCAAGGCAAGCCTTGGTTAAGTCGGCACTTGAGCCCGAATGGGAGTCAAGATTTGAGGGCACTAGCTATGGGTTCCGTCCCGGACGGTCAGCCCAGGACGCAATTGGTAGAATTTACACTGCCATAAATCAAGGACAATACTATGTACTTGATGCAGATATAGCGAAATGCTCTTACCGTGAACCATGATTATCTACTGTCCAAAATTCATTGTCCAAGCTGCCTAAAAAGAGACCTGAAACAATGGCTCAAAGCAGGCGTGCTAGATAACGGTGTATTTGAGGATACAGAAGCAGGGACACCCCAGGGAGGGGTAATAAGTCCAATACTCGCCAACATCGCACTGTTGGGAGTAGAAAGGCTAGTTAAAGGAATGTATCCAAATAAAGGCACAGCCACTCAGGTGAACCTTATAAGATATGCCGATGATTTTGTGGTCATCTCCAAAGACCTAGGAATCATTGAACAGTGCCAAACTGCTATCACCAAATGGTTAAAACCTAGAGGATTAGAGATTAAACCCGAAAAGACTCGAATTGGTCACACACTCAAACCTATTGAGTATAATGGCAAAACAGAAGAACCTGGGTTTGATTTTCTCGGATTCAATATCAGGCAATACCCAGTAGGAAAATACAAGTCTGGAAAAACAGGGGGATATAAGAGTCGATTAATCGGACATAAAACCCACATAAAACCCAGCCAAAAAGCAGTTGTTGCCCACACAGAAGTGATAAAAGGTGTAATTAAACGACATAAGACAGCACCTCAATCAGCCCTGATAAGTAGACTAAACCCAATTATAAGAGGATGGGCAAACTATTACTCAGCAGTAGTCTCAACAGAGACCTTCAATAAGCTAGATAATACAATCTGGCAAATGTTAAGGGCATGGACAGTATCAAGATGCGGAAAGGCAAGTTACAAAAAGCTAAGTAATTATTTCAGACATGGAACAATTAAACTTAGCAATGGGAAAGAAAGACACGAAAATTGGCTATTCCAAACCAAAGATGGGATACATCTATTCAAACACATCTGGACCCCAATTGTCAGACACACCCTAATACGCCCCGACGCAACACTTTATGACGGAAATTGGACTTACTGGGCCACCAGGAAAGGACAAGCAATCGACACGCCAATTAGGGTAGCAAAACTACTCAAAAAACCAAAAGGTAGATGTACCTGGTGCGGGCAATTCTTTACCCCATCAGATTTAATTGAAGTAGACCACATTGTACCTAGAAGCCAAGGCGGAAAGGATGAATACAAGAATCTTCAATTATTACATCGCCATTGTCACGATGATAAAACAGCTCTTGATGAAAGAGATGTTGCTGTACTCTTAACAAAGAGACGGTCAAACTAGGAGCCGTATGAGGTGAAAGTCTCATGTACGGTTCTGCTGCTGAATGGGAGGGGTAGACCGTGAGGTTTATCTCGACCCCTAATCATTATCCCGGAGTGGTAAACGACTAAGCAAACTGAAATTACGCAACGAAGTGATGCAGAGCGACTTGCCTGCATGGGTCAAAGAAACACCCGCCATATTCGGCAGAATGCTATCTTTGATGCCTATCTCGCCTTTTCAGCCAGTCCTGGCGCAAGGTTTAGGAGCTGTCGGGATAGTTCTCAAGCCATCAAGTTTAACAATGCTAATTTCTCTTCAGGGAGTTGGTATCCAAGACTAACGAAAGGATTAACTTTCATGGTTTCCTAAGCTATCCCTAAAACTTGCGGGCAAGGGACTCAGTTGGTGTTTACCAAAGGTCGATGGTTGGCGATTTTCCCTGAACCAGTTGCCGTTACCCCAACTGAAGCGAATGGCGTAATTGCATTAGACCGGGGTGTCCGAACTTTCATAACTGGGTTTGATGGCTCTCGGTTTCTGGAATTGGGCTCCGGGGATATTGGACGCATTACTAGGCTATGTCAACATTTGGATGATTTGATGAGCAGAATCGCCAAGGAACCCTGTCGTTCAAGAAGGCGACGGATGAGGCAAGCGGCTCAACGAATGAGAACCAAAATCCGCAATCTAGTTGATGAAGCCCACAAACAAATTGCTCACTACTTGACTAATGACTACAGCATAATTTTTCTGCCCACCTTCGAGACTTCCAACATGGTTGCCAAAGCCAAGCGGAAAATCAAATCCAAGACTGCCCGCGCCATGCTGACATGGGCGCATTATCGATTCAAACTAACCCTGAGACATCAAGGGGAAATAACTGGAACCACAGTTGTAGATGTGACCGAAGAATACACCAGCAAAACCTGTACTCACTGTGGTCATGTGCATTCCCAGCTAGGTGGCTCAAAAGTGTTCCGATGTCCTGAGTGTGGGTTCACTCTACCCAGGGACTGGAACGGTGCTTTTGGAATCTTTCTAAAAGCTTTGCGGGATACCGCCTCTGTTACCTTAACGGGTAATAGTGCTATCGTAGCATTGTCAGGCAATAGCCGGATAAATGTCGCGTAAATGTATCAGTGAAGAGCAACGGCGTTAGCCACCCCCAGTTTTAGAAATCATAACTCTAGGATTGAAGTGGGGAACGGAAGGCGTGAGGGATAACCATTACCCCAAAATCCGACCACTGCCAACCATCCATGATTAGGGAAACCGAATGTCCGGCTTGAACCATCGTAATGAACAGGTAGCGAAATAGGTTGATACGCTGCGTTCAAAAGAGCAAGGGGAAAAGTAGGGTTTTTGAGAAGACACCTACACAGACCTTTAAAAGTACCCCGGTGTAAAGGACAAATCTAAAGATGGAATGCCCGTATAAACGGAACGTTGTAACCCCTCTAATGCTCTACAAGTGGCGGGATGTACCCGTGGTAGTAGTGATATAGCACCAGACAGGAAAGTTAGGACGTATAATGGAGAGGACGAGATGACTAAGAAGACCAAAAATGCCAGCCCCCTATAGTTACGACCTCAGACAAAAAGTTATTGATGCAATTGAACTAGACGGTATGCCCAAAACAGAAGCCAGTCAAGTTTTCCATGTCAGCAGGAACACTATCAATCTCTGGCTGCAAAGAAAAGAACACACCGGCGACTTCCTCCCTAAACCTAATCACCGACCTGGCAATAACCACAAAATTACCGACTGGCATAAATTCAAGGCTTTTGCCCAAGAGCATGGCGATCAAACCTCCGCTCAAATGGCTCAACTTTGGGATGACGACATCTCTCCTCGCACCATATCCAGAGCCTTGAAGAAAATTGGCTTCACCAGAAAAAAACTTACGGCTACCAAGAACGTGATCAGCAACAGCGAGAGGAGTTTATTGCTCAGATTGAACATATGGAGCCACAAGAAGTGGTCTACCTCGATGAAGCCGGCATGAATAGTCAGGACTCGGATTATCCTTATGGTTACTGCGAGGAAGGACAACGCTTCGATGTCCTCAAATCCGGGAAGAGGCAGGGCAGGGTGAGCTATATGGCCCCATGGTGTCATCAACAACTCTTAGCCCCATTTAGCTTTGAGGGTTGTTGTAATCGGACAGTGTTTGAGTTGTGGTTGGAGTTCATCTTAATTCCAACACTGAAGCCAGGTCAGACTCTAGTGCTAGACAATGCAACGTTTCATAAAGGGGGGCGGCAGGCTGAACTGGTGGAGGCAGCTCCATGCCGTTTACTCTATCTTAGGCCTTATTCGCCAGACCTCAACAAGATAGAGAAATGTTGGTCGTGGTTGAAAGCCCGCATTCGCCATTGCACGTGAGCAGTTTGATTCTCTCGATGATGCCATGGATTATGTTCTCAAGGCTGCGTCCTAACCGTATTGACTAGTGCTATACCTCCACCCAACCTACTTAAATATTGACGAAAAAATCAGCTATAATGTTAGCCAACTATGGACACCGACTCAATGGTGTATTCCAGTTCAATAATTGAGAGGTCTAATTTTATGGTAACTACTCCTCAACCCACACAACCCACAAAGGTCATCTACCCTGATTCTGATGGAAATCCCATGGCTGAAAATACCCGCCAGTTTCGCTGGATTGTAGTCATTAAAGAGAATTTAGAGATTCTGTTTGATGATGATCCGAATGTGTTTGTAGCGGGAGATTTACTCTGGTATCCCATGGAAGGCAATAATAAACTGCGTCAAGCACCTGATATAATGGTGGCGTTCGGACGACCTAAAGGCGTTCCGGAAGCGTCTCCGCAGGAGAATCGCGGTTCCTATAAACAATGGGAAGAAGGGAACATCCCTCCCCAAGTGGTGTTTGAAATTCTCTCGCCGGGAAATCGTCTCAAGGAGATGGTCAAGAAACAGCAGTTTTACGATCGCTATGGGGTGGAAGAATATTATATCTTCGACCCAGACCGTTTTGATTTTCACGGGTGGATACGCAATCAAACGGGTTCGCTGGAACTGATTGAGCAGGCGGAAAACTGGACGAGTCCCCGGTTAGGGATTCGCTTTGAACTGATTGAGGAGCAGTTCACCATCTATCGTCCTGATGGTCAGCGATTTCTCACCCCCACAGAGTTAGCCAAACTCGCCGAACAGCAGCGTCAGGAAGCCCAACAGCAGCGTCAGGAAGCCCAACAGCAGCGCTTGGAGGCCCAACAACAGCGTCAGGAAGCCCAACAACAGCATCAGCGGGCGGAGTTAGCGGAAGCGCGGCTGCGGGAATTGGAGGCTCGCTTACAGCAACTGGAAGGCGATCGCCCTTCTCCATAGCCGGTTGGATGAAACCCAACAGCCAGGTAGGTTGGATGAAACCCAACAGCCAGGTAGAGCACAAAACAGAAAAGTTAGGACGTATAATGGCAAGGATATCTACAGAAGACCCAAAATGCCAGCCCCCTTCGGACAGTGTTTGAGTTGTGGTTGGAGTTCATCTTAATTCCAACATTGAAGCCAGGTCAGACTCTAGTATTGGACAATGCAACGTTTCATAAAGGGGGGCGGCAGGCTGAACTGGTGGAGGCAGCTCAATGCCGTTTACTCTATCTTCCGCCTTATTCGCCAGACCTCAACAAGATAGAGAAATGTTGGTCGTGGCTGAAAGCCCGTATTCGCCACTGCACGTGAGCAGTTTGATTCTCTCGATGATGCCATGGATTCCTTTCTCCAAGCTGCGTCCTAACCACCTTGACTAATGCTATAGAGAAATGTTGGTCGTGGTTGAAAGCCCGCATTCGCCACTGCACGTGAGCAGTTTGATTCTCTCCATGATGCCATGGATTCCGTTCTCCAAGCTGCGTCCTAACCACCTTGACTAATGCTATATCAAGCCAGAAACCCAAACCCTCACCGATTTGGGTGAAACTTTGCGCTGGTTGGATATGCAAACCTCTCGGCAGTCCCTATCCAAAAAACAAGACTCGTTTCTCCAAGATATTCCAGTCACTTATGGCATCGAACTTTATGATGGAATGCTGCTGGTCAGAGTTGGGGACGACCTAGCAGAAGCCATTACTCGGTTAGTGCGCTTTGCGATCGCAGTTGCTAATCTGTGGTAACAGAACAGAACCCGACTGGCGGGAACCTTTAATGATGAAATCGCCAAACTCCTCAAAGATTATCACATCCCCTACCAACGAGACATCAAATTAGTGGGGCGATCAACTCGTTCCTGGGCGATCGACTTTGGCATCGGACATCCCCAGTAGGGTGCGTCAGATATCGCCAACCGAATAAATAGCCGATAATTAATTGCTGACGCACCGAGGCCTTAGTCGAAGTGCTGAGTACCAGCAATCGAGGCGCAGCCAATAGCAAAGTCAAGAATACGGTCGCCACCTGGGTTGATTTGCAGCACTACCAACTCCCCACGCAACCTTTACGCTTTATTTCCCTGTTTGACGATAGTTTGGATGTGTGGAGTAGTAGCCACATTAGCCAACTCGCGAAGTTGTCCGAGATTTGCTATCTGTCTAAGCCAGAAGAATTGATCGAGCAACTGGTGACATGAGTTATCTAACCGAAGACGAAATCGAACAAATCCTCCTAGCTCAACTGCAAGACCTCGGCTATACTCTAGACAATCCCTGGTGTTGTCACGACTATCCCTGACGGTTAAGCGCCGGAAAGGGAATCATGAGCGTATAGGTATCCTCTACCAACGGCGACTCGAAGCCCTCAAAAGCATCACACCACCATCCCCGCCAAAGCGAACGACGATGCCTTTAAAAAGCTGATCGCCACGGAAAAACCCAACCTAATCGAAGAAAACCGCCGCCTCCACCAAGCCTTAGTCGATGGAATCGATGTTGAGTTTTACGCGCCCAGATGGCACCATTCGCGGCGATAAAGTCAAGGCGATCGACTTTGACAATCCCAACGCTAACGATTGGCTCGTGCTTAACCAATTTACCGTCATCGAAAACAGCCACAATCGCCGCCCCGATGTCGTGGTCTTTATCAACGGGCTACCGATCGCCGTTATCGAAATTAAAAATCCGGGCAGCGAAACCGCCACCCTCGACGCCGCCTACAACCAACTGCAAACCTACAAAACCGAAATTTCCGCCCTCTTCCGTACCAACTCCGCATGGGGGTACCACACATGGCATCACCGCCCGCATCGGCTCCCTCACCGCCGACCTAGAGCGGTTCTTGACAATCCCTGGCGCACCATTGATGGAGAAGTGCTAACCAAAAGCACCCCGGAAATGCCAGTGCTGATCGAGGGGGTGTTTACCCAAAGGCGACTACTCGACCTGCTCGGAAACTTCATGCCAATCCCTGTCTTTGGCGATACCGGCTCTGGTATCCGCAAAATCATCGCGGGCTATCACCAGTTCCACGCCGTCCAAAAAGCCGTTACTAGCACCGCCCGTGCCATACTCGGCTCTAGCGCAAAGCGGGAGTCATCTGGCATACCCAAGGCTCCGGCAAAAGCCTATTGATGGCGTTTTATGCGCTCGCACTGGTGCGCTCTCTGGAACTAGAAAACCCGACAATCGTTGTGATTACCGATCCGGGTGACCTCGACGATCAACTGTTGGGCACGTTTGGCCTATGCCGCGATCTGATTCGCCAAACCCCCGAACAAGCGGAGAGCCGCAAACACCTGCAAGCCATCCTCAATCGCGCCTCCGGTGGGGTTGTCTTTACCACCATCCAAAAATTTGCCCCCGACAAAGGGGAAACCACCTATCCAGTTTTGAGCGATCGACGCAATATCATCGTCATGCCTATCCTGGATGAAGCCCACCGCAGCCAATATGGATTTAAAGCCAAAGTCGATCTAAAAACGGGAGAAATTGGCTATGGCTTCGCCAAATATCTGCGGGATGCCCTCCCCAACGCCTCCTTTATTGGCTTTACCGGAACCCCCATCGAAGCCACCGACGTTAACACCCCCGCCGTATTCGGCAACTACATCGACATCTACGACATCAGCCGCGCGGTGGAAGATGGCGCAACCGTCCCCATCTACTATGAAAGCCGCCTCGCCCGCATCGAACTTCCCGAAGCGCAAAAGCCCCAGATTGATGCAGAGATTGAAGAACTCCGTAACGGCGAAGAGCAATCGGAACAGGCGAGAATGACTCAAAAATGGGCAACGGTGCAAGCGGCCGTGGGAGCGGAAGCGCGGTTAAAGCTGGTTGCTGCGCCTCTCGTCAGTCACTTTGAAAACCGCCTCTTGGCACTGAGCGGTAAAGCGATGATCGTCAGGGATTGGCATGAGTCGGGCAATCTGCGTCAACCTTTACAATCAGATAGTCGCCCTCCGCCCGGGCTGGCATTCCCCGGACGATAACGAGGGATTGGCATGATTAAAATCGTGATGACAGGCTCGGCGACTGATCCGCCCGAATGGCAACCCCACATTGGCACCAAAGCCCGGCGCGATCTCCTAGCCAAGCGGATCAAAGATCCAAAGGATCCCCTGCAACTGGTCATCGTGCGGGATATGTGGCTAACCGGGTTTGATGCGCCCTCAATGCACACCATGTATATCGATAAACCGATGAAAGGTCACGGCCTCATGCCAATCCCTGGCGATCGCCCTGGTTAACCGGGTCTTTCGCGATAAACCCGCTGGCTTGGTGGTGGACTACATCGGCATCGGGCAACGCCTGAAAGAAGCTATCAAGACGCAGTGCTGGCACTTTCTAAAGCCTTTGCCCTAGCGGCGGCCAGCGATGCAGCCTGCCAAATTCGTATCGGAGGTCGGCTTTTTCCAAACCATCCGCGCTGCCCTGGTGAAATCCTCCGCCACCCCTGGCAAGTCCACGGCACAAAAAGAATTCGCGGCGGGGCAAATTATTAATCAGGCTGTGGTCTCCACTGAAATTGTCGATATTCTCAGGGCTGCTGGCTTATCCTCCCCGGATATTTCCATCTTCTCCGATGACTTCTTGCTAGAAATTCAGCAAATGGAGAAGAAAAATCTCGCCCTCGAAGCCCTTAAACGTCTGCTGAATGACGAGAGGCGCTCCCGTAGCCGTACCAACATCACCGAGGAGAAAAAGTTTGCGCTAGCGCTTGGAAAAGGCGATCACTCGATACCACACCAACGCCATCAGCACGGTTGAAGTTCTGCAAGAATTAATCAATCTGGCTCAAGATATTAAAGCCGCCCGCCAACGGGGCGAGGAACAAGGACTTTCAAGGGATTGCGATGAAATCGCCTTTTATGACGCTCTGGCGGAGAATGAAAGCGCGGTGGAAGTGATGGGCAATGACAGCCTAAAAACCAGAGATTGGCATGAATTGCTAATGAGCCTGAAATCGAACGTTACCATTGACTGGGCGCATCGGGAAAGTGCCCGCGCTCGTCTCCGTAGCACCGTTAAACGAATTTTGCGTAAATACGGCTATCCTCCAGACCTACAGGCGGCGGTTAAAAATGTCTTGCAGCAAGCGGAAGCGCTATCCGCTGCATGGGTGGTTGGTGGTTTGGTTTAAATTCCCTAGGGGTTCTAAATTTCGCACCAATAAACCTAAGATATCACCAAGCAAAATAATTGTCAAGCCATCTCCCTGTGGTACAGCAATTCTCATTTTGGCGAAAACCTGTTCAAGTCCCCAGCATCCCTGTATCGTAATGACATCTAAGAAACCCAGGAGCGCCAGAGCCGTTGAAAAAGCCAGGTGGCTTTGAGACTCTAGTCGGTTCTTTCCGCCAGTGCTTGTCATCGCTACCGGACAAGCGCCGGGGTAAAAATCGCCGCTATGGAATGGAGGATGCCGCTTTAAGTGCGTTTAGTGTGTTTTTTACTCAAACTCCGTCGTTTCTGGCTTATCAACGTCTGATGGAGGGGAGTAAAGGCAAGAGCAATGCCCAAAGTCTGTTTGGAGTTCATCGAATTCCCTGTGATAACCAGATTCGGGACTTATTAGATGCCGTGTCCCCAGAGCACCTGTTTCCAGTGTTTGAGGATATCCTACAAGTCTTGGAAGCCCAGGGGCAGTTAGAAGACTTCCGTTGCCCAGGGGACAGTCTATTAGTCGCGTTGGATGGCACCGAATACTTCAGTTCCGACCAAATTCACTGTCCCCACTGTTCAACGCGCACCCAGAAGTCAGGAAAAACCCATTACTTCCATAGTGTTGTCACTCCAGTCATCGTCTGTCCGGGACAGAATCATGTGATTCCCTTAGTCCCCGAATTTATCGTGCCCCAAGATGGTCATGATAAGCAAGACTGTGAGAATGCCGCCGCCAAACGCTGGCTATCGAGGCAAGAACAATGCTTGAGGGCTTTGAATGTCACGGTTTGAGGGGATGACCTCTATTGCCACCAACCGTTGTGTCAGCAGTTTTTAGAGCAGCAACTTAACTTCATCGTCGTCTGTCGCCCCGAGTCTCATACTACCCTCTATGAACACCTAGAGGGCATCGAACTCCCGACCCTCACGACCAAGAAGTGGACTGGTAAAGTCGAGAAAACCTATACCTACCGCTATCTCAACGGAGTCCCCCTCAAAGATAGCGATGAGGTCCTGTTGGTTAACTGGTGCGAACTTACTGTCACCACCGCTGATGGCCAGGTAACCTATCACAACTCCTTGGCCACGAATTATCCTCTCAGCGATGAGAATGTAGCCGAGGTGGTTCGGGCCGGGCGGACTCGTTGGAAAGTTGAGAATGAGAACAACAACACTCTCAAGACCAAGGGCTACCATCTCGAACACAATTTTGGCCATGGCAAGCAGCATCTTTCTTCCTTGCTCCGGACCATCAACATCCTCTCGCTGCTCTTCCACACCCTGCAGGAGTTGCTCGATAACAAGTACCAGTTGCTACGAGCGCACTTACCGAAGCGCCAAACCTTCTTTAATGATTTGCGCGCGCTTACCCAGACTGTACTTCGACAGTTGGGACCACCTTCTGACCTTTATGCTTGAGGGTCTCGAGTTAGACATCCCACCCGATAGCAGTTGAATTTCCAAAATGAGAATTGCTGCCTGTGGTAGGTTGAAATAGTTGCTAATTGCGATCGCTGACAACTGAGAGTTTGCCAAGGAGACTACCTGGCACTTGACGACCTTTGAGGGTGTAACTATAATGTAATTACATCCTGCTTTTCAAGCCATCCCAGCATGAGCAAAGTGATTAGAACCCGAATCGTTAAAATTGGCAACTCCCAAGGTGTGCGTATTCCTAAACTGCTTTTAGAGCAAAGTGGTATTCAGACAGACGTTGAAATCGAAGTGGAGGGCGATCATCTCACGATTCGCAACGCACGACGGTTACGCACAGGCTGGGAGCAAGCCTTTGCAGCAATGGCGAAAGAACAAGATGATGTTCTTCTCGATCCAGTCAACAGTACCGATTGGGAGCAAAGCGAATGGGAGTGGTAGCCAAGCGTTTCGATGTTTTTTTGGTTAATCTTGACCCCACAATTGGCAGTGAAATTCAGAAAACACGACGCTGTGTGATTATCTCACCGGATGAAATGAACGGTTATATTGCCACGGTGATTATTGCACCAATGACGACAAAAGGGAAAGCCTACCCGACGCGAATTGCCTGCCAGTTTCAGGGTAAGGAAGGGCAAATTGTTCTGGACCAAATCCGCACCATCGATAAAGCTCGATTGGTCAAAAAACTGGGTAAAATTAGTCCGGATGAGCAAAGAGGCGTTCTCAACACCTTGGCTGAGATGTTTTCCGAATGAGCCAAGGGACGGCGCGCTCGCTCTACCCTGATCTAATCCTAGGTCATCAGTGCGAGAATCCCAGAGAGGCTCTCTGATATGGTGGGCCTTGAGTATCCCGACATCTCGAACCGCTGGATTATAATACCTAATACTTGCTAAAATACAAAACCGAGGTCACACTGATCATTATTCAAAACCTTTGAACCATAATTTGGACAATGACGAGTACCCAACAACGCGCCGCCCTGCAACGCCAAATCTGGCAAATCGCCAATGATGTGCGCGGCTCAGTCGATGGCTGGGATTTTAAGCAATATGTACTCGGCACGCTGTTTTACCGTTTTATCAGTGAAAACTTTACTAGCTACGCGGAGGGCGACGATGACGGCATCGACTATGCCAAGCTGTCCGATAGTGATATTCCTGACGACTTCAAAGATGATGCCATCAAAACCAAAGGCTACTTTATTTATCCCAGCCAGTTGTTTGCTACGATCGCCGCTAGTGCAAACACTAACGAAAGCCTGAACACTGACCTAGCTGCGATTTTTGCGGCGATTGAAAGCTCTGCCAATGGCTACCCCTCCGAGCCAGATATCAAAGGGCTGTTTGCTGACTTTGACACCACCAGCAACCGCCTCGGCAACACGGTTAAAGATAAAAACCTGCGCTTGGCTGCGGTACTAAAAGGGTTGGCAGGGCTGGATTTTGGTGGTTTTGATGCCAGCCACATCGATCTGTTTGGCGATGCCTATGAGTTTCTGATCTCCAACTATGCCGCTAATGCGGGTAAATCGGGGGGCGAGTTTTTTACACCGCAGCAGGTTTCCCGGTTGATTGCCCAGCTTGCCATGCATCAGCAAACCAGTGTTAATAAAATTTATGACCCCGCCTGTGGTTCGGGTTCGCTGCTGTTGCAGGCTAAAAAGCATTTTGATGATCACCGGATTGAAGAAGGTTTTTATGGGCAGGAAATTAACCATACTAACTACAACTTGGCGCGGATGAATATGTTTTTGCATAACATCAATTACAACAAGTTTAATATTCAGTTGGGCAATACGTTAACTGACCCGCATTTTGGGGATGAGAAGCCCTTTGATGCGATCGTCTCTAACCCGCCCTATTCGGTGAAGTGGGTTGGGAGTGATCACCCGACCCTGATTAATGACGATCGCTTTGCGCCTGCGGGGGTGCTTGCGCCTAAGTCTAAGGCTGATTTTGCTTTTGTGCTGCATTGCTTGAGTTATTTATCTAGCAGTGGTCGCGCGGCGATCGTGTGCTTCCCTGGTATTTTTTACCGTGGCGGTGCGGAAGCCAAAATCAGAAAGTATCTGGTAGATAACAACTACGTTGAAACGGTGATTGCCCTCGCGCCTAATCTGTTTTTTGGTACTACGATCGCTGTGACGGTTTTGGTGCTATCTAAGGACAAGCCGGACTCTACCACCCAGTTTATTTATGCTAGTGGCTTGTTTAAAAAAGAAACGAATAATAACACCCTGACCGATGACCATATTGCGGAAATTATGGGGGTGTTTGATAGCAAAGAAAACGTTGATCACTTTGCCCGATCAGTGCCTTTTGAAGAGATTGCCGCTAATGATTACAATCTGTCGGTTAGTAGCTATGTGGAAGCCAAGGATACTCGCGAAAAAGTTGATATTACCCAGCTTAATGCTGAGTTAAAAACTACTGTGGCGAAGATTGATCGCTTGCGGGCTGAGATTGATGCGATCGTGGCGGAGATTGAAGGATGAATTTTCTGGAAAAGCTATTGGATGGCGTTGAGGTGGAGTGGAAACTGTTAGGTGACGTGGCGCAATATTCACCAACGCGAGTTGATTCCTCTAAACTCGATGCGACCTCGTTCGTGGGAGTGGACAATCTTGTCGCTGATAAAGGTGGGCGTGTTGATGCAAGCTATTTTCCTAACACTGACCGTTTGACATCATATGAGCCAGGAGACATCCTCCTCGGCAATATTCGCCCATATCTCAAGAAAGTGTGGAAGGCAACCAATTCAGGTGGTTGTAGTGGTGACGTTCTTGCGGTACGAATTTTAGGTCAGTGTAAAAAAAATGTTAGTGCGGATTTTCTCTACTATCTATTGTCATCAGATGAATTTTTTTTGTACAACATGCAGCACGCGAAAGGCGCAAAGATGCCACGCGGAAACAAAGCAGCAATTTTGAATTATCAAATCCCTATCCCGTGCCCGGACAACCCCGAAAAATCGCTGGCTATTCAAGCCTAAATCGTGCGGATCTTGGACACTTTTACAGCACTGACCGCCGAACTGACCGCCGAACTGACCGCCGAACTGACCGTCCGCCAAAAACAATACAACTACTACCGCGATCAGTTGTTGACCTTTGAAGAAGGTGAAGTGGAGTGGAAGCCTTTGGGGGAGATTGGGGAGTTTATTCGCGGAAAACGTTTCACCAAGGCAGATTACGTGGATGACGGCATACCAGCTATTCACTACGGCGAAATTTACACACACTATGGAGTTGCAGCCTCGCATACGCTATCACAGGTTCGCGCTGAAATGGCAGCATCCTTATGCTATGCAGAACCGGGCGATGTTGTAATGACAGGTGTGGGTGAAACTGTTGAAGATGTTGGTAAGGCTGTTGCATGGATAGGAAGTGAAAAAGTAGCTATTCACGATGATAGTTGGGCTTTTCGTCATTCAATTAATCCAAAATTTGTGTCCTATGTGATGCAAACAACTGCATTTATAAATGAGAAGGCAAAACATGTATCTAGTGGAAAAGTTAATCGGTTATTAATTAATGGAATTAAAAAAGTCCCAATCCCAATCCCATACCCAAACGATCCTAAAAAATCGCTCGAAGAACAAGCCCACATTGTCGCCATCCTCGACAAATTCGACACCCTTACCCATTCCATTAGCGAAGGCTTGCCCCATGAAATTGCCTGGCGCCAAAAGCAATACGAATATTACCGCGACTTACTGCTCACCTTTCCCAAAAAGGAGGAGAAACAATGCGCAAGCGACTAACTTCTAAAGTTAAGCACTTGCATAGGCGTTAAACGCCCTTGCTCTGTCTTGTCAAAATCTTTATCAAAACTCACAATAGTAGCCTCCTCAAGCTCGCCAGCAGCATATTGGTAGGCATCATCAAAATCGAGACTAAAGCGATCCATTATTTCTACAACTCTCCTCATTTTGTTGGTAGGAATGCTCGCCAGTAGAACATTAGAGTCAATCAAAACATCATCCACAAATTTTACAAAAACATCTCTTTGCTTTAGCCGATTGCAAATCACTCCAATGGAATGCAAGGTAAAATCAGTCATACATATATCAGACGGCGAGAGCGTATTAAGTAACTCCGCAACAACTTCTGCCTCTTCTTGCCCCAACAAACGTTCTAGCCAAATGTTCGTATCTAGAAGAAACACTAGCCATTTCTCCATTCAACGGAAAGATGCTGTAGCTCAACGGATGTGTAACCATCTGCTTTTAGCATTCCTGCCCAATCTTGCCGTAATTTAGTCTTGCCATTTTTAGCAAAAGGAGCACTCGCCAAATCAACACTTGATGATTTAGGTAAAGGTTGAGAGGATATATACTTCTGTTTCAAAAAAATGATGAGGCTGACTACTTGGTTTTGTGCTTCAGCAGGCAAAGACAAAAAATCATCTAGAATTTCTTGATTTGTCATGGTTATACCGTCTAAACAGAACAACACATTTTTCATTGGGTCTGTCTATTATACCAATTTATTTTAGAAGCCGAGTTTGAATTTGTCCCGTAGTCTGTGGAATAGATGCTAAGGATTGTGTTGCCAATGGTGTTACAAGTTAAAGTAAGGGAAAGACTAGCAGAGTAAACGTTTTTGGAGGACAAGAAACAATGACCCACTACAACACCATTGCCGAATCCAATAACTTTATCATTCTGGATCAATACACCAAAATACCGCAGAGCGATAGTTACCAAAGCGAAAGCGATTTACAGCGCGAATTTATTCGGGATTTAGTTAATCAAGGCTATCATTACCTGCCTAAATTAACCAACCCGCAAGCCATGTTACCCAACGTGCGCGAGCAGTTGCATACCCTCAATCATGTGCAGTTTACCGATAGCGAATGGCAGCGCTTTGTAGAAACCTTTTTAGATAAACCCGGCGACAGCATTATTGATAAAACCCGCAAAATCCATGAAAACTATATCCATGATTTTGTATTTGATGATGGTCGCATTCAAAACATCTACCTGCTGGACAAAAAGAACCTTCCCCGCAACAAAGTACAAGTGATCGAACAATTTGAACAAAAGGGGACCCAAGCCAACCGCTACGATGTCACCATCTTAGTCAACGGCTTGCCCCTCGTGCAAATCGAACTCAAAAAACGCGGCGTGGCAATTCGTGAAGCCTTTAACCAAATCCATCGCTACAGCAAAGAAAGCTTTAACGCCGAACATTCCCTCTATAAATATTTGCAACTGTTTGTTATTTCCAACCGAACCAATACCCGCTACTTTGCCAACACCACCCAGCGCAATAAAAATAGCTTTGACTTCACCATGCACTGGGCGAAAGCGGATAACACCCTGATTAAAGACCTGAAAGACTTTACCGCCACCTTTTTTGAGAAAAACACCCTCCTCAGTGTCCTGTTGAAGTATTCCGTGTTTGATGTAAATAACACCTTGCTGGTGATGCGCCCCTACCAGATTGCGGCCACCGAGCGCATTTTATGGAAAATCAACAGCGCCTACCAAGCCAAACACTGGATCCGTCTTGAGGGCGGCGGCTGTATCTGGCACACCACAGGCTCCGGCAAAACCCTAACCAGCTTCAAAGCCGCGCGGCTGGCGACGGAGCTAGATTTTATCGACAAAGTGTTTTTTGTGGTTGATCGCAAAGACCTCGACTACCAAACCATGAAAGAATATCAACGCTTTTCGCCCGATAGCGTGAATGGCTCTGACAGCACTGCGGGGCTGAAGCGTAATCTGGAGAAAGATGACAATAAAATCATCGTTACCACGATCGACAAACTCAATAACCTGATGAAAACCGAAAGCGACCTAGCCATCTATAAAAAGCAAGTCGTGTTTATTTTTGATGAATGCCACCGCAGCCAGTTTGGTGAGGCGCAGAAGAACTTACGGAAAAAATTTAAACGGTTTTATCAGTTTGGATTCACTGGCACGCCCATTTTTCCGCAAAACGCCCTGGGCGCAGACACCACCGCCAGCGTCTTTGGTCGTGAATTGCATTCCTATGTAATCACGGACGCGATCCGTGATGAAAAAGTGCTGAAGTTCAAGGTGGACTACAACGATGTTCGTCCCAAGTTCAAAGCGATTGAAACGGAGCAAGACCAGCAAAAACTGAGCGCCGCCGAAAACAAACAAGCCCTGTTACACCCCGATCGCATCCGCGAAATTGCCCAATACATCCTCAGTAACTTTCGCCAAAAAACCCACCGCTTGCAAGCAGGCGGCAAAGGCTTTAATGCCCTCTTTGCTGTCAGCAGTGTGGACGCAGCCAAGCTGTATTATGAAGCCTTTAAACAATTGTAAAAAGATCATGATCGCCCCCTTAAAATTGCTACCATTTTCTCCTTCGCCGCCAATGAAGAACAAGCAACCGTGGGTGAAATTTCGGATGAAAGCTTCGACGTATCCGCCATGAACAGCAGCGCCAAAGAATTTTTAAGTGCGGCAATTAGCGACTATAACGCCCTGTTCAAAACTAACTTCAGCGTCGATAGCAACGGTTTTCAAAACTACTACCGCGATTTAGCTAAGCAAGTCAAAGCCAAAGAAATCGACCTGCTGATCGTGGTGGGGATGTTCCTAACAGGATTTGATGCGCCGACCCTCAATACCCTATTTGTAGACAAAAACCTGCGCTATCACGGGTTACTACAAGCCTATTCCCGCACCAACCGCATTTATGATGCCACCAAAACCTTTGGCAATATCGTCACCTTCCGCAATTTAGAACAAGCCACCATTGACACCATTACCCTATTTGGCGATAAAAACACCAAAAACGTGGTGCTGGAAAAAAGCTATCAGGAATATATGGGCGGCTTTACCGATGTGGTCACGGGTGAAGCACGGCGTGGCTTTATCGAGGTGGTGGCAGAATTAGAACAGCGTTTTCCCAACCCCGACGAAATTGTCTTAGAAAAAGACAAAAAAGACTTTGCCAAGCTGTTTGGTGAATATTTGCGGGTTGAAAATGTGCTGCAAAACTACGATGAATTTGCCAACCTAAAAGCCTTGCAGCAGGTCGATACAAATGACCCAGCAGCGGTTGAAGCCTTTAAAGCAGACCACTATTTAAGTGATGAAGACCTGACAGCCCTGCAAGCCATCAAGATTCCTACCGAGCGCACCATTCAAGATTACCGTTCCACCTACAACGATATCCGCGACTGGCTACGCCAAGCAAAAGTAAGCCGCGAAAAAGAAACCTCTACCATCGACTGGGATGACGTGGTGTTTGAAGTAGATTTGCTGAAATCCCAAGAGATCAACCTAGATTACATTCTTGAGCTAATTTTTCAGCAGAATAAGAAGAATAAAAGTAAGGATGAATTGATCCAAGAAGTGCGCCGCTTGATTCGGGCTAGCTTGGGCAATCGAGCGAAAGAGAGCCTGATTGTGGATTTTATCAATCAAACTAATCTCGATGAGATGGCCGATAAAGCCAGCATCATTGATACGTTCTTCCAATTTGCCCAAGCCGAGCAAGCCCGCGAAGCAGAGGAATTGATTCGTTCAGAGGGCTTGAATGAGGCAGAAGCCAAGCGCTATATCAGTGCCTCACTAAAACGCGAGTTTGCCAGCGAGAATGGGACTGAGTTAAATTCAACACTGCCTAAAATGAGTCCGCTTAATCCACAATACAAAACCAAAAAGCAGAGCGTTTTCCAGAAAATCTCGGCGTTTGTTGAGAAGTTTAAAGACGTAGGCGGGCAGATTTAGGACTGCCCATGCACGAAAAAACGATGAGGATTGGAGATTTGCAACAAGTTTGGTACACAGTTTTACCCACTTGGACTCTCTATACAGAAGATTTTGGGTATTCAGATATTGATGGGCTAAAAAATTGTCAATCCTTGGCTGAGATGTTTTTCCAATGAGCCAAGGGACGGCGCGATCGCTCTACCCTCATCACCCAAACCCCAACGGCGCGATCGCTCCTTACCCCGACGATAAACGATGCTTTAGGCAGTATGCTAAACTAAAAGTGTGCGAGACGTTCAGGCATGAAATAGGGTTGCAATACCCGAAATAACCGCCTGGTGGGGACTTCAACCCCTTGGTTGAATATAAGGAGCGCACTCCTGACCATCCTCATAACTGTTTATATGTCCCAACGATTAGTATCCTACGATACAAATCAAGGCAGGGAACCCAAGGTCAAAACAAACTAACTCATACAAATTCCTTATAGGATGTCCAAAAATGGATAAGTAAAAGTTAGGAAATTAGGGTAACGGCGATAGCCACCCCCAGTTTTGGGAATCACAACCCCAGGATTGAAGCGGGGAACGGAAGGCTCCGAGGTGCAACCTAACACCAGAAACGAGACCACTGCCAACCATCCATGATTAGGGAAACCGAATGTCTGGCTTGAACCATCGTAAAGAGTAAGTAGCGAAATAGGTTGATACGCTGCGCTCAAAAGAGTAAGGGGAAAAGTAGGGGTTTTTTTTTACTACCTACACAGACCTTTAAAAGTACCCCGGTGGAGAGGACAAATCTAAAGATGGAATGCCCATATAAACGGAACGTTTTAAGTCCTCCTGGACTCTGATTATCTGGTCGAGATATCAGTAGGGATAAGTGTAACCGCAAGTCCTAGAGGATGTGAGATGTGACCAGAAGCCAACGCCCTGCTGTAATGGTAGGGATATGCTAACAGGTCACGGTTTGATTGTAAGAATAGAGTCTAATAAGAGTCAAAATGGCGATAGCGAGTTTAAAGAAAGGATTTGGTAAACCCAAACCAATCAAGACTACGAACAACGCATGGAAGGCAATCCCATGGACTAAGGTTCAACGGAAAGTTTTCAAGCTCCAAAAGAGTATATTTCAAGCAGCTAAATCGGGACAAGACGCAAAGGCACGAAGGTTGCAACGTCTATTGGTGAAATCGTATTATGCCCGGCTCTTAGCAGTGCGGCGAGTGACCCAAGATAATCAAGGCAAGAAAACAGCCGGGGTTGATGGAGTAAGAGCAATCTCTCCAAGACAAAGGTTAGAAATTGTCAAAAACATTAAGGGAAACCTCAAAGCAAAACCACTGCGAAGGGTGTGGATTCCAAAACCTGGTAGGGATGAAAAACGCCCACTAGGCATACCCACAATCCAAGATAGAGCAAGGCAAGCTTTGGTTAAGTCGGCCCTCGAACCTGAATGGGAATCGAGGTTTGAAGGCACAAGCTATGGGTTCCGACCCGGACGGTCAGCACAAGATGCAATAAGTAGAATATATACTGCCATAAATCAAGGACAATACTATGTTCTTGATGCTGATATAGCAAAATGCTTTGACCGAATAAACCATGATTACCTATTGTCCAAAATTCATTGTCCAAGCAGCTTGAAGAGAGACCTGAAACAATGGCTCAAAGCTGGCGTGCTAGATAACGGTGTATTTGAGGATACAGAAGCAGGGACACCCCAAGGAGGAGTAATAAGTCCACTACTAGCCAACATCGCACTGGATGGAATAGAAAGGTTAGTCAAAGAAATGTATCCAAATAAAGGCAGCACCAATCAGGTAAACCTTATAAGATATGCCGATGATTTTGTGGTCATCTCCAAAGACCTAGGAATCATTGAACAGTGCATGACTGCTATTTCTATATGGCTAAAACCTGTAGGACTAGAGATTAGACCTGAAAAAACCCGAATATGTCACACACTCAATCCTATTGAGTATAATGGCAAGATTGAGGAACCTGGGTTTGATTTTCTAGGATTCAATATCAGGCAATATCCCGTAGGAAAGTATAAATCTGGGAAAACAGGGGGGCCTAAGAGTCGATTAATCGGACATAAAACCCACATAAAACCCAGCAACAAAGCAGTTAAAGCCCACACAGAAGTGATTAAAGGTGTGATTAAACAACATAGAACAGCACCTCAATCAGCCTTGATTAGTAGACTAAATCCAATTATTCGGGGATGGTCAAATTATTACTCAGCGGTAGTCTCAACAGAGACCTTCAATAAGCTAGACAAAACAATCTGGCAAATGTTAAAGGCATGGACAGTATCAAGATGCGGAAAGGCAAATCACGAAAAGCTAAGTAATTATTTCAGACATGGAACAATTAAACTTAGCAATGGGAAAGAAAGACACGAAAATTGGCTATTCCAAACCAAAGATGGGTTACATCTATTCAAACATAACTGGACTCCAATTGTCAGACATACCCTAATACGCCCCGACGCAACACCATACGACGGAAATTGGACTTACTGGGCAACCAGGAAAGGACAAGCAATCGACACGCCAATTAGGGTAGCAAAACTACTCAAAAAACAAAAAGGTAGATGTACCTGGTGTGGGCAATTCTTTACCCCATCAGACTTAATTGAAATAGACCACATTGTACCTAGAAGCCAAGGCGGAAAGGATGACTACAAGAATCTTCAATTATTACACCGCCATTGTCACGACGATAAAACAGCTCTTGATGAAGAGATGATGCTGTACTCTTAACAAGGAGACGGTCAAACTAGGAGCCGTATGAGGTGAAAGTCTCATGTACGGTTTTGTATGGGAGGGGGAGATGGCGACATCTCTCTCGACCCCTACTCTATTTATTCGATGTCACTAAAAGATGACGTGCGAGACGTTCAGGCATGAAATAGGGCTGAGATACCCGAAATAGCTGCCTGGTGGAGATTTCAGCCCCTTGGTTGAATACAAGAGGCTTGCCTCTGACCATCTCCATAACTGTTTATATGTCCCAACGTTTGGTATAGAAATATACAAAACAAGGCAGGGAACCCAAGGTCAAAACGAACTAACTCATACAAATTCCTTATAGGAAGCCCATAAATGGATAAGTAAAGTTAGGAAATTAGGGTAACGGCGATAGCCACCCCCAGTTTTGGGAATCACAACCTCAGGATTGAAGCGGGGAACGGAAGGCTCCGAGGTGTAACCCAACACCAGAATCGAGACCACTGCCAACCATCCATGATTAGGGAAACCGAATGTCCGGCTTGAACCATCGTAATAATGAAGTAGCGAAATAGGTTGATACGCTGCGCTCAAAAGAGTAAGGGGAAAAGTAGGATAATCTCGTCAATACCTACACAGACCTTTAAAAGTACCCCGGTGGAGAGGACAAATCTAAAGATGGAATGCCCATATAAACGGAACGTTTTAAATCCTCTTAGACTCTGATTATCTGGTCGAGATATCAGTAGGGATAAGTGTAACCGCAAGTCTTAGAGGATGTGAGATGTGACCAGAAGCCAACGCCCTGCTGTAATAGTAGGGATAGTGCGATACGTTTAGGAGTCAAATAAGGCTGCAATGCCTGAAATAACCTCCTAGTGGGACTTTCCCCCCTTGGTTAAATATAAGGGACTCGTCCCCTGACCATCCCATAACTGTTTATATGTCCCAACGTTTGGTATAAAAATATACAAAGTGCGACACGTTCAGGCATGAAATAGGGTTGAAATACCTGAAATAACCGCCTGGTGGGGACTTCAACCCCTTGGTTGAATATAAGGAGATCTCTCCTGACCATCCTCATAACTGTTTATATGTCCCAACATTCGGTATAGAAATATACCAAATAAGGCAGGGAACCCAAGGTCAAAACGAACTAATTCATACAAATTCCTTATAGGAAGCCCAGAAATGGATAAGTAAAGTTAGGAAATCAGGGTAACGGCGATAGCCACCCCCAGTTTTGGGAATCATAACCCCAGGATTGAAGCGGGGAACGGAAGGCATGAAGTAGAACCTACTACCAAATGTGACCACTGCCAACCATCCATGATTAGGGAAACCGAATGTCCGGCTTGAACCATCGTCATTATTGAGCAGCGAAACAGGTTGACACGCTGCGCCTAAAAAGGGCAAGGGGAAAAGTAGGGTAATTTTGTCATCACCTACACAGACCTTTAAAAGTACCCCGGTGGAGAGGACAAATCTAAAGATGGAATGCCCATATAAACGGAACGTTTGAACCCCTCTTAGGCTCTGATAATCTGGTCGAGAGAGTCAGTAGTGAAAGTGTAAGCGCAAGCCCATTAGGGGGTGAGATGTGACCAGAAGCCAATGCCCGACTGTAATGGTAGGGATATGCTAACAGGTCACGGTTTGATTGTAAGAATAGAATCTAGTAGGAGTCAATATGACGAAATCGAGAGAAAGTAAGGGATTTGGAAAACCAAAACTTACAAAGACGTGCGTTTGTATGGAGAAGTATTAACTGGGCTAAGGTTCAGCGATACGTCTTTAAGCTCCAAAAGAGGATATTTCAAGCAGCTAAATCGGGACAGGACGCAAAGGTTAGAAGGTTGCAACGTCTATTGGTGAAATCATATTATGCCCGGCTCTTAGCAGTGCGGCGAGTGACCCAAGCGGGTCAAGGCAAGAAGACAGCCGGCGTTGATGGAGTAATAGTAATCTCTCCAAGACAAAGGCTAGAACTGGTCAAGAACATTAAAGGAAACCTCAAAGCAAAACCACTGCGAAGGGTTTGGATTCCAAAACCTGGTCGGGATGAAAAACGCCCACTAGGCATACCCACAATCCAAGATAGAGCAAGGCAAGCCTTGGTTAAGTCGGCACTTGAGCCCGAATGGGAATCAAGATTTGAGGGCACTAGCTATGGGTTCCGTCCCGGACGGTCAGCCCAAGATGCAATAAACAGAATTTATACT
The DNA here is from genome assembly GCA_016745315.1 of Arthrospira sp. PCC 9108. Taxonomy (GTDB): domain Bacteria; phylum Cyanobacteriota; class Cyanobacteriia; order Cyanobacteriales; family Microcoleaceae; genus Limnospira; species Limnospira platensis. The sequence goes on along the minus strand of CP066886.1, from coordinate 3,967,798 downwards.
GCCATAAATCAAGGACAGTACTATGTTCTTGACGCAGATATAGCAAAATGCTTTGACCGAATAAACCATGATTACCTACTGTCAAAAATTCATTGTCCAAGCAACCTAAAAAGAGACCTGAAACAATTGCTCAAAGCGGGTGTATTGGATAACGGTGTATTTGAGGATACAGAAGCAGGGACACCCCAGGGAGGGGTAATAAGTCCAATACTCGCCAACATCGCACTGTTGGGAATGGTTAGGTTAATAGAAAAAAGGTATCCTAAAGTAAAAGGGGTTAAAGTTAAAGCCACCTTAATAAGATATGCCGATGATTTTGTAGTGATATCACCATCACTAGAAATTATTGAACAGTGCAAGACTGCTATTTCTGAATGGCTAAACCCTGTAGGATTAGAGATTAAACCCGAAAAGACCCGAATATGTCACACACTCAAGCCTATTGAGTACAATGACAAAATTGAAGAACCGGGGTTTGACTTTCTAGGATTCAATATCAGGCAATATCCCGTAGGAAAGTATAAATCTGGGAAAACAGGTGGGGGAGCAAGCCGATTAATCGGACATAAAACCCACATAAAACCCAGCAACAAAGCAGTTAAAGCCCATACAGAAGCGATAAAAGGTGTAATAGAACAACATAAAAGAGCACCTCAATCAGCCCTGATACATAGACTAAATCCAATTATTCGGGGATGGTCAAATTATTACTCAGCGGTAGTCTCAGCAGAGACCTTCACTAAACTAGACTACATAGTTTGGCAAATGCTACGGGCATGGACAGTATCAAGATGCGGAAAGGCAAGTCACGATAAACTGAGGAAATACTTTAAACCGGGAACGGTCAAACTCAGTAACGGGAAAGAATGGCATGAAACTTGGTTATTCAAAACCGAGGATGGAATAACACTATGGAAACACAGTTACACTCCGATTATCAGACATACCCTAGTGCGCCCCGAAGCAACACCATACGAAGGAAATTGGACTTACTGGGCAACCAGGAAAGGACAAGCAATCGATACACCAACTAGGGTAGCAAAACTACTCAAGAAACAAAAAGGTAGATGTAACTGGTGTGGGCAATACTTTTTCCCATCAGATTTAATTGAGATAGACCACATTGTACCTAGAAGCCATGGCGGAAAGGATGAATACAAGAATCTTCAACTATTACATCGCCACACCCGCGATGATAAGACAGCTCTTGATGAAGAGATGATGCTGTACTCTTAACAAAAGAGACAACCGGACTAGGAGCCGTATGAGGTGAAAGTCTCAAGTACGGTTTTGAATGGGAGGGGATGGAGGTGACTCCATTCTCGACCCCTAATCAAGGCAGGGAACCCAAGGTCAAAACGAACTAACTCATACAATTCCTTATAGGAAGCCCAGAAATGGATAAGTAAAGTTAGGGAGTTAGGGTAACGGCGATAGCCACCCCCAGTTTTAGGAATCACACCCCGTCAGATTGAAGCGGGGAACGGAAGGCTCCAAGGTGTAACCTAACACCAGAAACGAGACCACTGCCAACCATCCATGATTAGGGAAACCGAATGTCCGGCATGAACCACCGTCAATATTAGGTAGCGAAATAGGTTGACACGCTGCGTTCAAAAGAACAAGGGGAAAAGTGGGGTTTTCTCTACAACACCTACACAGACTTTTAAAAGTACCCCGGTGGAGAGGACAAATCTAAAGATGGAATGCCCATATAAACAGAACGTTTTAAGTCCTCCTGGACTCTGAGAGTATGGTCGATACCTCAGTAGGGATAAGTGTAACCGCAAGTCCTAGAGGATGTGAGATGTGACCAGAAGCCAACGCCCTGCTGTAATGGTAGGGATATGCTAACAGATCACGGTTTGATTGTAAGGAATAGAGTCTAGTAGGTGTACAAATGGCGATAGCGAGTTTAAAGAGAGGATTTGGCAAACCCAGACCAATCAAGACTACGAACAACGCATGGAAGGCAATCCCATGGACTAAGGTTCAACGGAAAGTATTCAAGCTCCAAAAGAGTATATTCCAAGCAGCTAAATCGGGACAAGACGCAAAGGCACGAAGGTTGCAACGTCTATTGGTGAAGTCATATTATGCCCGACTCTTAGCAGTGCGGCTGTAGGGGCGGGTTCCACGGTCAGCCATGCTTCCCAACAGTCAGCTTAATAAACCCGCCCCCCAGGCGGGTCAAGGCAAGAAGACAGCCGGTGTTGATGGAGTAAGAGCAATCTCTCCAAGACAAAGGTTCGAGCTTGTTAAGAACATTAAGGGAAATCTCAAAGCAAAACCACTGCGACGGGTGTGGATTCCAAAACCTGGTAGGGATGAAAAAAGCTGGAATAGGAATTCCCACAATCCAAGATAGAGCGAGGCAAGCCTTGGTTAAGTCGGTTCTCGAACCTGAATGGGAATCGAGATTTGAAAACACAAGCTATGGGTTCCGACCCGGACGGTCAGCCCAAGATGCAATAGCCAGGATTTACCAGAGTATCAACAAAGGTGAATATTTCGTGCTAGATGCAGATATAGCGTGCGAGACGTTTAGGAGTGAAATAGGGCTGCAATGCCTGAAATAACCTCCTAGTGGGACTTCCACCCCTTGGTGGAATATAAGGGATTCGCACCCCTGACCATCCCATAACTATCTATGTGTCTCAACATCTGGCTTCGACAACCAGATAAGGCAGAGAGACTCAAGGTCAAGACTGAGCGAAAAAAAAGAGGGAAGTTGTGAACCCCTTGAGTATAACGTAAGGTTGAGAGTAACGGCGGTAGCCACCCCCAATTTGAGGATTCACACTCAACGGGTTGAAGCGGGGAACGGAAGGCGTAATAGAGGAACCTACCTCTCACTCGAGCACTGCCAACCATCCATGATTAGGGAAACCGAATGTCCGGCTTGAACCATTGTAATGCGTCAGTAGCGAAATAGGTTGATACGCTGCGCTCAAAAGGGCGAGGGAAAAAAAGTAGGAGGCTGCTATAACTACCTACACAGACCTTTAAAAGTACCCCGGTGGATAGGACAAATCTAAAGATGGAATGCCCGCATAGATGGAACGTTTAAACCCCTCATTGGCTCTCAAGTGGCGGGATGTACCCGTGGAGTAGTGAAAAGTGTAAGCGTATGCCTTTAAGGGGAAAGGATGTGATTGAAAGCTAATGCCTAACTGTAATGGTTAGGATATGCCCACTAATCACGGTGTGGATATAGAGACCGCGATAAGTAAGAGTTTAATGGCAGCGAGTTGAAAGACTAACGCAAGCATATAGCTTTGAAAGTTGAGGTCATAAAGCAGGGGGTTGTAACCCTGTTCCCAGTGACAAAAGGGGTATCTACATCAGGAGCCGTGTGCTGGGAAACTCGCGAGCACGGTTTGGAATGGGAGGGGTAGGCTGTGAAGTTTATCTCGACCCCTAACAAAATGCTCTTACCGTGAACCATGATTACCTACTGTCCAAAATTCATTGTCTAAGCCGCCTAAAAAGAGACCTGAAACAATGGCTCAAAGCGGGAGTGCTAGATAACGGTGTATTCGAGGATACAGAAGCAGGGACACCTCAAGGAGGGGTAATAAGTCCAATACTCGCTAACATCGCACTGTTGGGGATGATTAGGTTAATTGAAAAACTGTACCCTAAGAAAACAGACAATCGCCCGTATGCGAATGTCATAAGATACGCCGATGATTTTGTGGTCATCTCAAAAGACCTAGGAATCATTGAACAGTGCCAAACTGCAATCACCGAATGGCTTAAACCTGTAGGCTTATAAATAAAACCTGAAAAAACTCGAATCTGTCACACGCTCAAACCTATTGAGTATGATGATAAAACAGAGAAACCAGGGTTCGACTTTCTAGGATTCAATATCAGGCAATATCCAGTAGGAAAATATAAATCTGGAAAAACAGGGGGAAGAGGAAGCCGATTAATCGGTCACAAAACCCATATTAAACCCAGTAAAAAAGCAGTTAAAGCCCATACAGAAGTGATTAAAGGTGTAATAGAACAACATAAAACAGCACCTCAGTCAGCCCTGATTAGCAGACTAAACCCGATTATCCGAGGATGGTTAAACTATTATTCAGCGGTAGTCTCAACCGAGACATTCAACAAACTAGACAACATAGTTTGGCAAATGATACGGGCATGGACAGTGTCAAGATGCGGAAAGGCAAGCCATGAAAAGCTAAGGAATTACTTCAGAAATGGAACAGTTAAACTTAGCAATGGGAAAGAAAGACATGAAACTTGGTTGTTCCAAACCAAAGATGGGTTACATCTATACAAACACAACTGGACTCCAATTGTCAGACATACCCTAGTGCGCCCTGACGCAACACCATACGATGGAAATTGGACTTACTGGGCAACCAGGAAAGGTCAAGCAATCGACACGCCAAATAGAGTTGCCAAACTACTCAAGAAACCAAAAGGTAGATGTACCTGGTGTGGGCAATTCTTTACCCCGTCAGACTTGATTGAAGTAGACCATATTGTACCTAGAAGCCAAGGCGGAAAGGATGAATACAAGAATCTTCAATTATTACATCGCCATTGTCACGATGATAAAACAGCTCTTGATGAAGAGATGTTGCTGTACTCTTAACAAGGAGACGGTCAAACTAGGAGCCGTATGAGGTGAAAGTCTCATGTACGGTTCTGCTGCTGAATGGGAGGGGTAGACCGTGAGGTCTATCTCGACCCCTAATCAAAACTTTGAGCTGGGCTGGACTCCTGGGGTTGAGTTGTGGATTATTGGCTTGTGGGCAGTTGACAACTGGGCAGACTACTGAGCAGACTATAAGACCATCTTCCGAGTCTTTTCTACCCCAAAACGCTGCGATCGCCTCATCTCCCGTTACTTTATCCAGCCCCTCTGGGTTGGCATCGAGGCACTACAACGCCGAGGCAATTTATACAGAATTTGAGCGTTTGACCCGGCGAGCCTGTCAAAAACAGGAAAAAATTGTCGGGAATTTGCGTTATCAGATCTGCACCATGACTGACTCCCAGGGCTTGATTCAAGTTGTTTATGCCTCTTCATCTCTGGCTAGTGAGGGTGATGGTGCCGGATATTGGCTCAATGAGAACGCAGATATCTATGCAATTCGCTACTTCCACTCTGATGAGGTTTTTGTGCTACTCCCAGAAGCTCGCCAGACCATTGTATAGTTAGTTGGAAACCGACAGATCAACGTGACTACAGATAAAGCCCGTTGGCATCAGCTAGAACTCGATGCGAGAGAGCAGATCATGGAAATTTCTGCACAGTTTGACCTCAATAATTTCACAGTCAGCAATCAGCCAACTTCAGACCGCCAAGAAATACAGCGCATTGCCCTTATGTTTTTGGAACCGGGAGCCTTAGCAGCAGGGTTGCCTACCCCAACCATTGAAAAAATGGCGATCAACATGACTACAGATAAAGCCCGTTGGCATCAGCTAGAACTCGGTGCGAGAGAGCAGATCATGGAAATTTCTGCACAGTTTGACCTCAATAATTTCACAGTCAGCAATCAGCCAACTTCAGACCGCCAAGAAATACAGCGCATTGCCCTTATGTTTTTGGAACCGGGAGCCTTAGCAGCAGGGTTGCCTACCCCAACCATTGAAAAAATGGCGATCGCTGATGACACGGCTTTACTTACTTGGCAGCAAGGGGAAACAGCGGGGATGATGTTGCTCCGAAAAGAACAGGGGCAATGGGGAGTTTTGACCTATGGCGGCGGTGCAATTGACGCAACAACTCTATCTGAGTATAATGTTCCCCAGACCACAGGTGAAGCCCTGCTCAAGCAGTTAAACCTCAACTAAATTTATGCAGATTATTGGCGGGGGCGATCGCTACTCTTGTCCGGTAGGTTAGTCAAATTTAGCCAGGGTTTATCATGTAAACTAGGGGGTATTTTCTGACTGGATAACTCAAGATTTATCAAGGCACTATTTGGTTGTTTTGTCAATAGGTAATTCCTAGTAATTTATGCCTGACTCCCACCAGAATGCGATGAAAAATTCAACCCCAACTCCTGCAGATGCTCTAATCGCCGCCCTCCATGAACCGGGACGGGAAAACCTCCTTGATTTAGTCCAAAATCCCTTGTGTTTGACGATGCTATGCATGATTTGGGATGGGTCGTTGCCGGACACTCAGGCGGAGTTATATCAGCGTTACCTGCGAAAAATTTATGAGTGGAATCAGAATTTAAATGACTTGGAAAAGTATGCGGAAGTTGGTGGCACGAATACCACGAAATTAAAGCAGAATTTGAATCGGCAATTGGGGGGAACTGGCAAAGGCTGCGCTGAATTTGCCCCGGCAGCGATTTCGGTTATCACAGGCTTTGGTGGAAGAGCATCTAGGGGAGGAATCAGATCAGACTTCGTGGGCTTATTTGGTGTTGCGGTTGGGTTGGTTAAATCGGGTGGGCAGAGATGGACGCGGCGATAGTATTTTTGCCTTTTATCATGCGACGTTTCAGGAGTATTTTGCAGCGTTGGCGGTGGAGGATTGGGATTATTTTCTGCCTCGGAATCATGTTGATTCTCCGGTGGCGGGGAGGCGGTATCGGATTTTTGAGAAGCAGTGGAAGCAGGTGATTTTGTGTTGGTTGGGGCGTAAGGATATTCAGGCTCAGAAGAAGGAGGATTTGATTCGGGCGTTGGTTGAGTTTGAGGATGGGGTCAGAGATTTTTATGAATATAAAACATATTTGCTGGCTGCTGCTGAAATTAATCAATTTAAGGCTTGTTCTCTGGCTACCGATATTGTGCGGCAGGTGGTGAAGTGGGGGTTTGGTTATTTAAATACTGAAAAACAGGAATGGCAAACCTTTTTAGAACCCATCGAAGAAGCGGCGAGAGAGGTGATACCACAAACCATTAGACCCTTGGCGATGTCCGCACTGATTGAACTTATTGAGAATTGCCCAGAAAAGGACAGTCGGATGCAGGCAGCAGAGAGTTTAGGGAAAATCGACCCAGGAAATCCCGATGCGATCGCTGTATTGGTCGAAATTATCCGCACCACTGAGGATAAATATACCCGTTATCAGGCAGCAGAGAGTTTAGGGAAAATCGGACAGGTAAATCCCGATGCGATCGCTGTATTGGTCGAAATTATCCGCACCACTGAGGATAAATATACCCGTTATCAGGCAGCAGAGAGTTTAGGGAAAATCGGACAGGTAAATCCCGATGCGATCGCTGTATTGGTCGAAATTATCCGCACCACTGAGGATAAATATACCCGTTATCAGGCAGCAGAGAGTTTAGGGAAAATCGGACAGGTAAATCCCGATGCGATCGCTGGGTTGCTTGAAATTATCCGCACCACTGAGGATCAAGATACCCGTGGTCTGGTGGCATATAGTTTAGGGGAAATCGGACAAGGAAATCCTGATGCGATCGCTGGGTTGCTTGAAATTATCCGCACCACTGAGGATCAAGATACCCGTGGTCTGGTGGCATATAGTTTAGGGGAAATCGGACAAGGAAATCCTGATGCGATCGCTGGGTTGCTTGAAATTATCCGCACGACTGAGGATGAAAAGACCCGTAGGGAGGCAGTAGAGAGTTTAGGGAAAATCGGACAGGGAAATCCTGATGCGATCGCTGGGTTGCTTGAAATTATCCGCACGACTGAGGATGAAAAGACCCGTAGGGAGGCAGTAGAGAGTTTAGGGAAAATCGGACAGGGAAATCCTGATGCGATCGCTGTATTGGTCGAAATTATCCGCACCACTGAGGATAAATATACCCGTTATCAGGCAGCAGAGAGTTTAGGGAAAATCGGACAGGGAAATCCTGATGCGATCGCTGGGTTGCTTGAAATTATCCGCACCACTGAGGATCAAGATACCCGTGGTCTGGTGGCATATAGTTTAGGGGAAATCGACCCGGGAAACCCTGATGCGATCGCTGGGTTGCTTGAAATTATCCGCACCACTGAGGATCAAGATACCCGTGGTCTGGTGGCATATAGTTTAGGGGAAATCGACCCGGGAAACCCTGATGCGATCGCTGGGTTGCTTGAAATTATCCGCACGACTGAGGATGAAAAGACCCGTAGGGAGGCAGTAGAGAGTTTAGGGAAAATCGGACAGGGAAATCCTGATGCGATCGCTGGGTTGCTTGAAATTATCCGCACCACTGAGGATCAAGATACCCGTGGTCTGGTGGCATATAGTTTAGGGGAAATCGACCCGGGAAACCCTGATGCGATCGCTGGGTTGCTTGAAATTATCCGCACCACTGAGGATCAAGATACCCGTGGTCTGGTGGCATATAGTTTAGGGGAAATCGGACAAGGAAATCCTGATGCGATCGCTGGGTTGCTTGAAATTATCCGCACCACTGAGGATCAAGATACCCGTGGTCTGGTGGCATATAGTTTAGGGGAAATCGGACAAGGAAATCCTGATGCGATCGCTGGGTTGCTTGAAATTATCCGCACCACTGAGGATCAAGATACCCGTGGTCTGGTGGCATATAGTTTAGGGGAAATCGGACAAGGAAATCCTGATGCGATCGCTGGGTTGCTTGAAATTATCCGCACGACTGAGGATGAAAAGACCCGTAGGGAGGCAGTAGAGAGTTTAGGGAAAATCGGACAGGGAAATCCTGATGCGATCGCTGGGTTGCTTGAAATTATCCGCACCACTGAGGATCAAGATACCCGTGGTCTGGTGGCATATAGTTTAGGGGAAATCGACCCGGGAAACCCTGATGCGATCGCTGGGTTGCTTGAAATTATCCGCACCACTGAGGATCAAGATACCCGTGGTCTGGTGGCATATAGTTTAGGGGAAATCGGACAAGGAAATCCTGATGCGATCGCTGGGTTGCTCGAAATTATCCGCACTACTGAGGATGAAGATACCCGTAGGCTGGCAGCATGGAGTGTAGGGAAAATCCTCACCACACCGGAAGAATATGCAGGAGTCGTCTCCGCCTTAAAAGACTGCCTCAGCGATGAAGTTTACGAAAACAACTTTGACCTATTCAAGGCATCCTACAAACTCATCTGCAACTGTGCCGAAAACCTCCCCTATCCCGAATTTTATCAACCCTGGCACAATCTCCCCACCACCCCTCATCCCTAAGTGGAAGACAACACCCCCTTTATTCAACAGTGTAACCTCGCCCTTCTCCCCCAAATCCTCAACCAAGCCATCCAAACCCACCCCCTCAACTGCCAACCCATTTGCATCGATCGCAGCCGCTTCAGCGACCCCAGCAACCCCGCCTTGCCAATCTACACCACCTTGAAAAAAGCCGGTTGTCCCGCCAGTCCCGACGGTAAACCCGGTACCATTGCCGAATTACAAGCCTACTGCGAGGATGACCTCAGCGACCATCCAATTGCCCTCATCCTCTACGAAGAACCCACCGACCCACCCCCCCAAGGCTTTGATATCGCGGTACTCAATAAACTCGCCCGCTTTAGCCATCCCCCCATGGCGGTGGTTGTCCCCCAACCCCTCCCGGAGTGCCGATTACCGCAATTCCTAGAAAGCGACCCCGATTTGATTGCCCATCTCCTCCAGTGGTTGCAAAACTTGGCACGATGAACCGGTGAAATTAGCAGTAAATTCAATCCCTGATCATCGGACATGGCTCTGCTATAACCCGGTTGCGGGAAACTGGGCTATAATTGCTGTTGTTGGTGACACCAAAAGGCGATGGCAGCCACCCCTAAGCTACTACCATATTGATGACGCTTAGGTGTTCGGTTGTAGGGTATTTTTGCCCAGGGAAATCACTAATTGAATTAGGCGAGATATATAGGTGGGTTTAGCGATCGCCCAACAGGAACTCACCCAGCAACGTTACCCTGAACTACGAGAAGCCCAACTCGACCAATTCCTCACCCCCCAAGAATACCAACTCACCCAACAAGGCAACCTCACCGATACAGAATGGGGTGATATCTTCATCCGCCTCAACATGGCAGCCTGTAAAAGGAGAAACGTCACCCAGCAGGAGGAGTTTTTTCGGGATGTTTCCCATAGTATTGATTCTGGTTTTGCGGAAGTCTGTGAACGGTTGGGGGTAATGGAAACCACCATCAGCGACTTGTTACAAACCCTAGAGGAACGCCTAGAGGGGTTGCGCCAAGAAGTGACGGAATTTCGTCAAGAGGTGGGGCAGGGGTTGGAGTGGCTGCACAATCAACCGAGGGGGCGATCGTTCTCTAAACAGGAGTATCGCGCGCGTCAAAATATCTTAACTCAGATGCGATCGACAAAGTTGTTTTTAAAACCATAAGCTCCTACCATTAAACCTAGCCATCAAACTACTCACCAAAACCATGCTAAAAGAAGTTGATATAGATGTTTGGGTTGCAGAATAGACCTTCCGATATTTGGGACTCAGTGTCGGAACAGGATGACGGTTATTCGATTGGCTAATCGAGAACTCGCGGTAATTTCTCCAATTCAATCTAGCGACAGACTTGTCAGCCAGCTAGGTCAACTGGGAGTTGTCAAGTATATTATTGCCCCTAACCTTTATCATTATTTATTTGCAGCTAATTTCAAATCTATTTATCCCCAGGCAACCTTTGGGGCTGCCCCTGGTTTAACCATTAAAAAACCCGATTGACCGATTGACCAGACCATCAGGGGCGATCGAGGTGAGTTATTACCTGGATTATACTTTGTCTTATTCGATGGTTTAAGAGTTTGGGGCTTAACGGGAATTGATTCACTTAATGAATGTGTGTTTTTCATTCTGCAAGTCGCACTCTGATTTTGACAGATACAGAATTGCACTTTGATGAAACATTTCCAATTATGACACAATTTTAAGCTAGACTGCTGGGAGTATATAAACAATTAAGTCTATCACTCATGGAAAGGATAGCCACCAATTAAAAAGAGCGATTTAGACAATCGTTTTAACAAGTAATGTTATGGGATTTCGAGCGATTTATTATGGCTCATGGAAGTATAATTTAGCGAGATAGCACAGAAAAATTAAAGAAAGGGTATGAATCTTTTTGGCGTTGAAGCTAGTGTTTACCTTATCCTATATTCCACCAATATAAAACCTGATTTTTACTCCCTAAATAAATGCACCGATAGCCTCGTGCAACAACACTTCGCCAACCTAGAAATCCAGAAAGACTAAAACTGACTCTAAGAAACCGGGTTTCTGTCAGGCTTTCTATATCCTAACAAAGATAGTAATAGAAACCCGGTTTCTGGCAACTTGGCTATAATAGTCGTAACCCCCTAGTATCAACCCATATCCCCATCCTTAATATGACATTCATCACCGATACTCCGGTAACTTGGCAATACCTAGACATTGATGCTCAAAATCAGGCAACTATTGCCAATAGTCGCGTTTCAGTTGCCCAACTGATTCAAGAAAAACACGCCCACGGCTGGAGTCCAGAAGAACTGCACTTTCAACACCCAGAAATTTCCCTCGCTGCCATTTATTCTGCCCTCAGTTATTACTACACCTATCAACACCAAATTGATGCTCAAATTGCTCAAGAACAAGAAAACATCCAGAACCTGCAAGCTGATTTAATTACAATGAGAGTCGGTCATAATACTGCCGATTTTCAACAAAGGCTTCAGCAAAAATGGCAGCAGCAGCAAGGATGAAAATGGCAATCTATTACTATTTCGAGGCTCCACTCCATCGAGCGATTAAGATTGGTTTAAAACTGACATTGGTTGAGGTTATGACCGCTCAAGAAGACAATAATAATAGTGCTATTTATGAAATAATTTTGAGTCTGTGCAACTAAAGCGTCCTCTTGTAACCACGGATCATGATTTTCTAGTGTTAGATAAAAATTGCGTCAATCAAGGTAAAGCGTTTACCGGAATTTTCTTTTTAAGTCCTCAAGTGTCGATGGGTTATGCGATCGAATAGTTAGAGGTTTACGCCAAAATGGGAGAATTAGAAGATTTCGCCAATCAAGTAATTTTTATTGGATGTTGAACTGCCGCCGCTTTATCCATGAGAGGAAAAGCCATGAACTAATGAACTTTGTTGTTGGCATCAAAAATACAGACTATGCAGCTTCCCTAGAAGTTCGCAAGATTTATCCAGTCTTACCCGACTCAAAAGCGAATAGTCATCAAATGCTGCGGATAATTGATGAATCAGGGGAAGATTACCTCTATCCTAACGCATATTTTATGCCTATTGAACTCTCTGCCTCTCTCCAACAAGTTCTGGAAATGTCTTAGGTTGAGTGGAATCAAAGAAACCGGGTTGCTGTCAGGGTTTCTGTATCCTAACCGAGATATCCATAGAAACCCGGTTTCTCAGCATTTAGCTATAATAGGATGAGTTAGGGTAAATTCGGTAGAATTAGATATCAAGCACAAATCAGAACGCCTCATGAATATAGAACTAGACCCAGAAACAGAAGCCCGTTTAGTGGAAATTTTAGCCAGGGAAAAAACGACCAGGGATGAATTGATTAAACGCTTGGTTCAAGAATGCTGGTTGAGTTTACAACCACGGCAAACTATTGTCGAAAGGTTGGGCGGACATCCTGAACATCTGTTAGAAAATGCGCCGCCTGATTGATCAGAACGGGCCAATCGAAAAAAGGCGATCGCTGTGCCTATCTAAATGGCGCGTTAGCTGCTTAATCAGGGTAAGAGTATATTTTTGCCCTGAGTAATTATACTCATCTCCTCATTGAGATGCACCCGCTAAAAAAGCCATAGAAGGCTCTATGAAAGGTAAAGATTTTCAGGATTTTATTGAACAGGACTTGGTTCCGAGACTGAATCCAGGGGATGTCGTAGTTATGGATAACCTTAATATCCATAAAATGGAGGGCATTGAAGAAATGATCACTGCTACGGGAGCCAGAGTAGAATATTTACCACCCTACTCACCAGATTTCAATCCTATTGAAATGTTGCGGTCAACGGTTAAGTCAGTGGTCAGAATGTTTCCAACACGAGCAATGGAAGCACTAGAACAGTTAATTAAACTGGCTCTAATGCTGATGAGAAAAAATACGTTTAAGAAATGGTTTACTAAATGCGGTTACTGTACTAATTAAATATCGAACAAGCTGTATCCAGCAAGGAGTTCAGCAAGGTATCCAACAAGGAGTTCAACAAGGCATCCAGCAAGGTATCCAACAAGGACAGCGATCGCTCCTTGAAAGTATGTTACAAGTTAAATTTGGTGCCGTGGATGCAGAATTAGCTGAGATTATCGAGGGGTTAATTCAAGTTCCCCCCTTGGAGCAAGCACAGTTGATTTGGCAGTTATCACGGGAGGAGCTTTTGGCTCGGTTTTCCGGTGACTTGTGAACCTGGTGGGGGTGTTCAAAGAGTCGCGGGGTGGGGTACAATTAAGGTGCGGTGGCGCGAGGCTTCACTGAACTGACAGCACCGAACCCAGACTCATGGAGGCAAAATGATGTCGAGTTGGCGTGAGAGATGGCAAAACATAAGGCAGAGGCTCAACACCCCTTTATTCACCTCCCAGCCTCCCAGAACCTCTAACCCGACCGTTGAGGCGATATCCCCTGAGTATTTAGCGATTTGGTTAGAAATTCTGAAAGCCAAAAAAAGGGGATTAAGTAGGAAAAAAGTTCATCGCATTTTCCAAAAATACCAAGACCAACTGGACCTCGATTTTGCTGAAACCATCACCCAATGGTTTCACTCCCAAATAGACCGTAATAAGATTAGAAAAAATCAATACTTAGCCAGGATTTTTTATGATTTTGCTCTTGATATTCGGCAATTCCAATTAGGCAGTCGAGCTAATAATCTAGAAATTGCCGTTGCAGCCTACCGAGCCGCCTTGTCAGTCTACACCCGCGATGCCTTTCCCGAAGACTGGGCTCTGACCCAAATGAATCTGGGGTTTACCTACAAAAACCGCATCCGGGGAGAGCGGAAACAGAACCTAGAAGAGGCAATTTCCTGCTACCGAGCCGCCCTGGAAGTCTACACCTGCAACGCCTTTCCCGAATACTGGGCGATGACCCAAATTTCTCTGGGGGAAGCCTACCGTGACCGCATCCAGGGAAAACGGGTACAGAACGTAGAAGACGCTATTTCCTGCTTCCAAGCCGCCTTGTCAGTCCACACCCGCGATGCCTTTCCGGAATACTGGGCGATGACCCAAATTTCTCTGGGGTTAGCCTACAGGCACAGTATCAAAGGAGAGCAGGCACAGAACCTAGAAGAGGCGATTTCCTGCTACCAATCCGCCTTGTCAGTCTACACCCGCGATGCCTTTCCCGAATACTGGGCTCAGACCCAAAGTTGCCTGGGGTTAGCCTACTCAGACCGCATCCGAGGAGAGCTCGCACAGAACCTAGAAGAGGCGATTTCCTGCTACCAATCCGCCTTGGAAGTCTACACCCGCGATGCTTTTCCCGAAAAGTGGGCTCTGACCCAAAATAATCTGGGGTTTGCCTACGGGGAACGCATTCGGGGAGAGCGGGCACAGAATCTAGAAGAGGCGATTTCCTGCTACCAATCCGCCTTGGAAGTCCGCACCCGCGATGCCTTTCCCGAAAAGTGGGCTCTGACCCAAATTTGTCTGGGGTTTGCCTATGAAACCTGCATCAAAGGAGAGCGGGCACAGAATCTAGAAGAGGCGATTTCCTGCTACCAATCCGCCTTGTCAGTCTACACCCGCGATGCCTTTCCGGAATACTGGGCTCTAACCCAAATTTGTCTGGGGTTTGCCTACTCAGACCGCATCCGCGCAGAACGGGCACAAAACCTAGAAGATGCTATTTCCTGCTCCCGAGCCGCTTTGGAAGTCTATACTCCCTCATCCTTCCCCCTAAACTGCCTCAAGACCGGACGCCACCTCGGCAACCTCGGCTACACCCTCCAAAACTGGGAAATCGCCATCGAAGGCTACGACAACGCCATCCGCGCCGTGGAACAGAGCCGGGACTGGGCCACCTCCCCGGACAGCAAACGTCAAATCCTGGAAGATGCCCTGCCCATCTATGGCAAAATGATACAAGCCTGCCTCCACCTGGAACGCTACGACCAAGCCCTCCTCACCGTGGAGCGCAGCAAGTCCCGCACCCTGATGGAAATGCTCACCAGCGCCGACCTGGTTCCCAAAAACGCCACCCCCCAACAACAGGAACAATATCGCCAACTCAACCGGGAAATCGCCGCCCTACAACAATCCTTCGCAGCACCGGAGAACGCCGCAGACGGGGAGACGGGGACAGGGGGAGCGGGGGAAACCGGGAACCGGGGAAACCCGGAGATAGCCACACCCACCGAGGCACTGGGAACCCCTCTCCTGCAACGCCTGCTGCAACAACGGGACAGCCTCCTGGCGCAAATCAACGACCCCGACTTCAACGCCTTCGCGAAGGTGCAAGTCCAACTGCCGGACTTTCGCCAACTCCTCACCCCGGAAACCGCTCTCATCGAATGGTATCTGCCCCAAGACCCGGACCTGGGAGCCTGGGCCTTCACCGTCACCCTAAACCCAGACCGCCCTCACATCTGCGCCCACAGCTACAGCGCCGACGAACGCCACCGCCTCGACCAATTCAACCAAACCTACTTCGCCGACTACCGCCAACCCAGTTGGTACAAGGCCCTAGACCGTCGCCTGGAGGACCTGGCGGAACATCTCCACCTGTCCAGTCTGATCGCCGCCCTCCCCCAGACCTGTCAACGGCTGATTCTGATTCCCCATCTCTACCTGCACCTGTTCCCCCTCCACGCCTTATCCGTTGAACTCAACGCCCCCGCCACGCCGTTACTGGAGCGCTTTAGCCAAGGGGTCAGCTACGCCCCCAGTTGCCAAATTCTCGACTACATCCACCACCGCCCCCAACCCGCCACCCCACCCCAATTCTTCGCGGTGCAGAACCCCACCCAAGACCTCAGCTATGCCCAAATGGAGGTGGAGTTCATCCGCCCCTACTTCGACCCCAACTGCTATATCCTCACCCAGCAAGCGGCGACGAAATCCGCCCTCAATCGCCGGGAAACTCTGGAGAAACTGCGCCAGAGTCATGTCATTCATTTTGCCTGTCACGGGGGCTTTGATAGCGAAAATCCCCTCAATTCCGCTGTGATTTTGGCAGGGGATACACCCCTCGAATCTGCTCCCAGGGAGGAAAAACGCCAGACCCTCACCCTCCGGGATGGTCGCCGCTTCGACACCGCACAGCAAGGCTTAACCCTGGGGGAAATTTATCGCAATCTGGAAATTCCCGCCTGTCGTCTGGTGATGCTTTCGGCTTGTGAGACGGGACTAATGGGGAGTTTATTGACCGATGAATATATTGGGTTAGCCAGTGGGTTTTTGTATGCGGGAACTCCGGCAGTGGTGAGTAGTTTATGGTGTGTGGATGATTTTGCCACGGCTTGTTTGGCGATTCGTTTCTATTATGAATTCCGCCAAGATGAGCGGGTGGTGATGGCATTACATAAGGCGCAAAATTGGCTCAGAGGGGTTTCGGCGGCGGGGTTTTTAGAGTGGTGTGGTCAGGGTTTGCAGATGACGGAGGAGGAATGTGAGATAATTGAGTTTAAGTTAATGGATTATGATGAGGATTGTCCCTTTGGCGATCGCCGTTATTGGTCCGCTTTTGTGGCGATCGGTTTGTAGTGGATAATGCCCTCTCCCCAGCCCTCTCCCAGAGGGAGAGGGAGCAAGAGTTGAAGGGAGTTGTTATGTGTTCTCGTCCCGTTACACGCCATCTCTTGCCCGGGCTGGAGCCTTACTGGGAATAGCCAACTAATCAGGGACAAATCTTGACATAATTTAACGCTTTTAACAATCAAATTATGCTATAAATAAGCAAGAGCTATTTGCCGTTAGTTAATCTCTGAAAAATTGAGGAAGCTATGAGTGGCAATTGCAAGAAGCAAACATCGGGCAAATTATGCGGTCATTCTATCCCTAGCAATATGGGTAGTCAAAATCAACCCACTCTTGCTGATTGGGTGAATGATTATCTCGCTCATTTCGGAACTTGTTATCAAGCTCAAACCCAATGGTGGGGCGATCGCACCCTGACTTGGGATGCAGCCTTGGAACGAGCTTGGCTTTCTCTACGTGCCAATGGAAAAATGCACCCCCATCAGTGCCAACCCTCTCGTAAATTAGCAGAAGGATTAAACGTATCTCGCCAAGATGGTAAGCAAGCACAGCAGTTTAAAACCTTTGCAGAACTTCATCACTGGATAGAGTCGGTGACTGCTCGCGTTAAAGGATTAGGAGAAATCACAGCTTACGATGTGGCTCAACGCTTGGGAATGTGGCTAAATTTAGCTCCAGATTTAGTGTATCTTCATGGAGGGACGGCTGAAGGTGCAGCCGTTTTTAACATTACCGGACAAACCGCATTTTTAAGTGCTTTCCCTCCAGAAATCCAAAAAATTGGAGCTACTCACGCAGAAAACTTTTTGTGTATTTATAAAGATAACCTCAAGTCGTTATCTAAATAACTCAGTTTCAAAGGTTAAATTTGGGAGACAGTTGAAAAGATTATGGCTGCAAAAAATCGAAAAACACCAGGTAGTCGGTTTGTCAAGGGAAGTTATGCACTTCCGCGTTTCGTCACTTCAAAAGAAGATTATGATTCGATAGAAACCCTTGCCATTTTGAGGATGGATGAGGATGATAAAATCCACTATTACGGCATCGATGAAGAAACTGGCGAAGAATATGAAATATTATCCGATGACGCTTGGGCAGACTTCCATAATTTACTCATGCAAGGCGCGATGAGTCATGACATTATTCCTGCCTGTACTGAACAGTTAGAAGCCGATGGTTGGAAAGAAAGTGAATGTGACTTTGAAATTTTTAATCGCCTCGTCTTGGATATGTGTATAGAGTATGAAGATGATTTTCAGTATAGCTGTGATTTAGCCGAGGAACTCGAACGGCTACCGAAAACCCATGATGATTGGTTTATTGAGTTGCTCGATTTATGGCAACAGAGTAAAACTTTTATGTATGTAAATTTAGCCCAAAATGAGGAAAATACCGAATTTTATCCGAATTTGCGTAATTTGGGTGACCGAGAGTTATGTTTTTCCTATAATGATGAATATATCATCAATTATCTGAACGATGTGAAACGCGGGATTGAAAAATTAAAGAATAAAAGCAAAAAGCAGCAACAACAAACCCAAGATGGTTGGCAACAATCAATGAGCTATCTGATTGGGTTAACTCCTTATCGACAAACTAATCAACTTTTGAGGGATGGTTTAGTTGAATTAAAAAGCCTCTATCCAGAAGTCATGTCTAAAATCCTGACAGGAATAGTGGAGTATTTCAAAAATATGCCTTGTTCTTATAACCTTGAAATTGAATACCGCGATTCCGTCCTCGACTTCATCCACCCCATTAATCAATCTGCTGATTAGTTTAAAAACTAATCAATGGCGGGTGAATTCGGGCTTTTAACCGTTTATAATATATGGAATTAAGATAATATCGCCGAAGCTATAACTGGTCATAGTGGGAGAGGGAGTAAGACAGTAGGTTGGGTGAAGCGCAGCGTAACCCAACACCCAACACCCAACAATCCCAACAATAAGGAATCATGCTCGGCCCTCTCCCCAGCCCTCTCCCTGTGGGAGAGGGAGTAAGACAGACAGTAGGTTGGGTGAAGCGCAGCGTAACCCAACACCCAACACCCAACAATAAGGAATCATGCTCGGCCCTCTCCCCAGCCCTCTCCCTGTGGGAGAGGGAGTAAGACAGTAGGTTGGGTGAAGCGCAGCGTAACCCAACACCCAACACCCAACACCCAACAGTGAAAAACCGGGTTTCCTTGTTAAAATTGGTTAATACCGCCCAAATGCTGCTACAGACTCGGTATGTTCACATTCGGAGATAATACCATGAGCGATCGCATTTCCAACTCAGATTTATTACAAACTATCGAAGACTTCCTCACCTATCTCGAACAATGTCAAACCTACCCCCAAAATAACCCCAAACTGTCGGAACATCTACAAGTATTAGAAGACCAATTAACCGCCGCCGAAGATAAAACCTTGAAACTGGCGAAAATCATTAAATCATGGTGTAACGAGTATCAGATTACCTTCAACCCAGAAGAGTTGATAATAGTTCGCGCCCACATGAAACAACAAGGGCAGACAATCCCCAAACCAGCAGAAGGAGAACGACCGGAAACGGTCTATAATAAGGCCTTACTGGTGGCTAGAGTGCAACAGGCAAAACAAGCACACTCCTAATCTGTTTACCTAATCTTTAGCAACCATAAATATGAGCGATAAAATAGCCCCAATTTACGCCCCTAGTTTGTATTGGTTCGCCTATGAATATCATCGCGGCTTAGTGACCTCAAATGATGATACCCCCGCCCAAACCTTAGACCACATTAACCCCCAATGGGTACGGAAAAAATATAGCAGTATTCTTAACAAGTTCGAGGTAGACTTAGAGTTAGATATTCGCTCCGATGAACCTTCCCAAAATTTTGATTTGCTGGTCGGTGCTGATGATGAAAGAGCTACAGTTGACTTTAGCACTAAACAGGATTTAGAAGGGTTTATTTATCCTCAATGTCTCCATGATAGTTATGCCCTAAATCTGAATATTTACCAACCCGAAACCCCCGGACAAGATGAATATAAGCTGGCGGATTTAGCTCAATTCAACCCGGGGAATTGCTTTAAACCGTCACCGGATTCGGCTTCTAATTTAGGGCAAACTCTGTTATTAAGTGCCTATTTAAACACCAATAAACCGGATAATATTCGCGACTTAGAACCTCTGGCTAGACAAGGCTGGATTAAGTTTTTTCACCTGGAAAATGGGGAGAAATTACCGCCTCTCTATCGCGCTGATAATCTGCTGGGTGGATATCTGTATGAGTACGGGAGTCCGAGGGCGGATTTAGAGGAAAATCCCTACGGTCATTTATTGACTTGGTTTCTATTTGAAGAACAGCCAACTTTAATCCTGCAAAAGTGTTATTGGGAATTGCCGGAGTTACTACTATATTATCACAAAATCTGTAAAAGTTTTCAAGATAGTCGGATTTATTACGATCGCGCCGATCGCATTGTGGCAGAAAATGAAACCCAATTAAATCAGTTACATCAAAACTATCTAAACCGGGAAAAAACGGCAACCCTGTCCGCCGCCGAATTGGCAACTTTGAAAATCTCCTTAAAAACGCTGCTGGCGACTTCCCTCAACTATTCTCAACAACTGCGAAATATGGAATATGCGCGCAATACGATCGCCATCAATCGCCAAAACTATCAAACCAGTTTAGAACGCATGGAACAACTGGCAGAAACTCCCATGGAAGGTTGGCGGTTATTTTACGAAAAGGAAGCCATAACTTTTCAAGAACAAATCCGCGCCGATTTAAACTATTTTAATCCGGGTTCCAACCTACTAAATCAAGCCATTGCCACGATTCGCGGTTTAGTGGAAGTTGACCAAGCGGAACGCGATCGCCACATTCAAGAAAAGCAGCAGAAACTCCAGGATCACATTCAGGCGGTGGGGGTAGGAATTGCTGGGGGTGCGATCGTTGCCTCCAGTAGCGGATTGTTATTTGAACCCCAACGGATGACGTTTCCGTGGGAAGCAGAATTTGGCAGATATCCCCATCCGTTTTTGAGTGCGTTCGCGCAGCGTGTCCGGAGGACGTATCGCCATCAGTAGTCTAGTGGCTTATTTAGCCTTCAAAGCTGCCAAATATTGGATTGAAAAAGGGCGATCGCGCTAAGGGCGATCGTAGGGGTATCTCTCCCGGATTCAAGAAATCCTCGGCTGTCGAGGTGGGGAGGGTC
Organism: Arthrospira sp. PCC 9108; assembly: GCA_016745315.1. Taxonomy (GTDB): domain Bacteria; phylum Cyanobacteriota; class Cyanobacteriia; order Cyanobacteriales; family Microcoleaceae; genus Limnospira; species Limnospira platensis. Next base: position 3,947,000 of record CP066886.1, on the reverse strand, counting down.
AGGAATTACGGATTTCCTCGGAGTGAGTTATGGGAAGATTTCTATGATGTGTTAGTGGCTCATACTCGTGAGGATGAGGAAGAGGTGTCTTGGGAGGAGTTAAAACAAGACATTCAGGCAGAAGCAAAGGGCAAATGAAGGGTATGCTGTCCGGTTTAAGAAGTCGGCGGCTAAGGAATCGCTCGATATCAATCTCTAGTTACCCATTGGGGAGGCGATCGCCTGAGTTTCGCCCCCCGTCCGCCCGGAGTGGTAACGTTGAAGGGGGACGATAATCTCTAGGGAATTGGTAAATCATTTCCAGTGAAGCGATCGCTAGAGGTCTTCAGCAACCGGGTTTCTCGGTGGCGGGGGTGGGGTAAAATTCGGCTGAGGTGGCGCGGTCCAACGCGGTTTCTGGGTTGGGGGGGCAAGGAAACCCGGTTTTTGGATTGGGAGGATGGAGTAAAATGAGGGTACTATCCTGAAATGCACTATGCTAACCACAGAAACTGAAATCTTGGCTATTCTCCGCAATCTACCTCAACCTGCTCTGGAAGAAGCGAAAATATTCTTAGACTTTTTAGCTTGGCGGTATCAAAACACCTCCCCCCAAGGAGCAACTTTAATCGCCAGTCTGCGGGGAAAAGCTACAGGGGACTTGACCACTGATGAGATTCTGAATTTAACCCGGGGTGAGGAATGACGGATTTTTTGGTGGATAGTAATGTGATTCTCGATGTATTAACTGAAGATCTCCATTGGTTTGACTGGTCAGCAGCGCAACTGGCTGATTGTGCCCAAACCGGAACACTGCATATCAACCCGATTATTTATGCAGAAGTATCCATTGGTTTTCGAGATGTAACGGAAGTGGAATCGGTCTTATCTTCTCGTTTTTTTCAGAGAGATGGATTACCTTATGAGGCGGCATTTTTAGCGGGTCAAGCCTTTTTGCAATATCGTCGTAGGGGTGGGGTGAGGCGATCGCCTTTACCGGATTTCTATACTGGTGCTCATGGGTTTGTGTGCCGATACAGTCTGCTCACTCGTGATGCGACCCGTTACCAAACCTATTTCCCTGAGCTTATCCTCATCAGTCCCTAAGTTAAAGACTGGGTTGAGGAAGCGAGAAAACTAGCAAAGGGAGAGAAACCGGGTTTTTGGGAGGGTTTAGGGGAGAAATGAGGGGATGAGTGCAACCCGGTTTCTTGGGTTTTGGACTGGCGGGGGTGGGGTAAAATCGGGATGGTGTAACCTATCCGGTGTGTGGCGATGGATGAACCCAGAGTGCAGGTGTATCTACACCTGATTCAAGAACGCCTCAACGTTCAGGGCAGGGACTAAAATACTAGGGTGTGCAGGGATAGTCAGTTGTCAGTAGAAACTGATACTCTAGACTTGCCCACCAACACTTGACTGGAGGTGGATGTCTGGTATGCGTGTTTACCTAGACACAAGCGTTTTAAATCGTCCCTTTGACGATCAATCACAGGTCAAAATCTTTTTAGAAACCCAGGCGTTTCTTCTAATTCTCACCCTGATTGAAAGTCAGCAAATTGCTCTGGTCAGTTCCAGTGTTCTAGACTATGAAAATAGTCGCAACTCTCGTCTTGAGCGTGCCAATGCTGTCAATCTCTGGCTGAGTTTGTCCAAGATATATCAGAAACTGACACCTAAGATCCGCCTTCGAGCAAAAGCACTGGAAGAGATGGGTGTTAAGTCTTTAGATGCTTTACACATTGCCAGCGCGGAAGCGTCTGGGAGTGATTATTTTCTCACCTGCGATAAACGTCTGATTAATCGCTGCCAAGGACTAGATTTACCCGTTATGAATCCTACCTATTTTATCACGGAGGTTGATTATGAAGGTTGATTTACCGACGGAACAACAAGTTATCAAAGAGGGGCTAAAAATCCTATCCGCTCACATGGCTCCTGTCAAGTTTGCGAGATTTGTTGTGGCTTGTCAACTGGGGGAAGGGGATTATTTGTTGAGTAAAGATGAGATATTTGCGGATGAAACAGTGGATAGTTTATATGAGAAGGTTCGGGCTTTTGAGCAGGGAAAAACTTGAGGTAGTGTTTACAAAAAAGAATCGCTCGATATCAATCTCTAGTTACCCATTGGGGAGGCGATCGCCTGAGTTTCGCCCCCCGTCCGCCCGGAGTGGTAACGTTGAAGGGGGACGATAATCTCTAGGGAATTGGTAAGTCATTTCCAGTGAAGCGATCGCTAGAGGTCTTCAGCAACCCGGTTTCTCGGTGGCGGGGGTGGGGTAAAATCCCGATGGTATCCCCTATCCGGTGTGTGGCGATGGATGAACCCAGAGTGCAGGCTTATCTCTCCCTGATTCAAGAATTCTTCGGCTATCCTAATGAAGAAAATACCTACTCATCGAACTCCCTAAAGATTATAAGTTTAATTTTTTAATGAAACAGCCCTACTTTGGTGGGAGTGGTATTCGATAAACTACCAAAGTATTTCTACTTCATACTGCTCAAACCTACCATCTTCTGATACTAAGGTTAAAGTTTCAGATTTGGCTTGGGAAATTAATAATCGGTCAAACGGATCTCGATGATGGAAAGGTAACGTTTGTAATATCAATAAGTGCGGCAGATGAATGGGTAGAATTTCAATATCGCTGGGAAGAATAAAATTGATAACAATTTGTTCGAGTGGGATTGCCAGTTCGAGTTTACCGAGGCTAGTTTTAATGGTTATTTCCCAGAGGCTAACAATACTTAGATGCAACGTGTTACTTTCATCTTCGATGGCTTGCCTTGCGGTTTGGCTAAGTTTTGGGTTGCCGTCTATCAGCCAAATAAAGATGTGTGTATCTAACAATAAGCGCATCACATATACTCAGCAAAATCATTAAGGGGTGCGTTGAAGTCTTCGGCAATCTTGATTTTGCCCTGCATACAACCAAATAAATTTTTACGGCTGATTTTTTTGTCTACAAATAGGTTCGGCTGTTGTTGCCACTGGGTAATTAAGTAGGAGACGAGTTGCAACTGCTCTTGGCGATCGAGTTGGGTGACTTCTGCTAAGACTTTTTCTAGGAGGGGACTCATCATTGACCTCAATTGTGGGGTTATGTTGATTGTACTATTTAGGGAGAAGCGGGGGATGAGAGGCCGGGGGGCTGTAGCGGTGAAAGGCGATTTCTTGGCTAGTGGGGGGAAAGAAACCGGGTTTCAGGGATGCTGTAGTGGGAAATGGGTCGGTGCAAGAAACCCGGTTTCAGGTTTGAGGGCGGAAACCGGGTTTTTGGGAGGGTTTAGGGGGGAAATGAGGGGATGAGCGCAACCCGGTTTCTTGGCTAGTGGGGGGAAAGAAACCGGGTTTCAGGGGTGCTGTAGTGGGAAATGGGTCGGTGCAAGAAACCCGGTTTCAGGATTGAGGGCGGAAACCGGGTTTTTGGGAGAGTTTGGGGGGAAATGAGGGGATGAGTGCAATCCGATTTCTGGGTTGGGGGGTTAAAATGGGGGGGATGTCTTTGCTGATGGTGTGGCGATGGATGAAAGGCTTGTACAGGCTTATCCCTCCCTGATTCAAGAACTGCTGACCTGTACCAGTGGGGAAGAGCCGCAAATCCTTAACCGTCACCTGGAGTTGCTGGATGAGAGTTTTGTACAGGCGTGGGAGTTGGTGGTAGCTAATGTTAGGGGGTTGGATGGTTGCGGTATATTTAGATGTGTGTTGTCTCAATCGCCCTTTTGATGACTGGGCGCAGGAACGGGTTCGGCTAGAGGGAGACTCAGTTTTAGCTATTCTGGAACGAGTTCGCACGGGAGAATGGCAACTCATTTCGAGTGAAGCGATCGCTGTGGAACTGGAAAAAATGCGAAATCTGGAGAAAAAAACGAGCATCCTTAGTCTTTTGGCGTTAGCAACCCAGATGCAAGACATTAATCCGACGGTGGAGGAACGTTCACAACAATTAGAAGGATTTGGGTTTGGGCTGTTCGATTCTTTTCATCTGGCTTGTGCTGAAGCGACTGGGGCAGATATTTTTCTTTCTACTGATGATCGCCTGCTCAAAACGGCTCGCAGGTACGCATCTCAATTAAAGGTTGCTATTAGCAATCCGGTGGTTTGGCTGATTCAGGTTTTACAGGGGTAATAATCAGGAGTTATGGATGATGAATGCAGTAGAGTTAAGAGAAAAAGGCTATCAGATTTTAGTTAATCATTTGGGACAGTCTGATGCAATTCGCTTTTTGCAACAAATGGGTTGGGGTCAGGGAGATTATACCCAGGAGCGGCGTGATGTTTTAGAGTCGGTGACGCGGGAGGAGTTTTTGGAGAATTTACGGAAAATCAGAGGTCTTCGGTAACCAGGTTTCTCAGTGGCGGGGATGGGGTAAAATCGGGATGGTGTCCCCTAACCCGGTGTGTGGCTATGGATGAACAAAGAGTGCAGGCTTATCTCTCCCTGATTCAAGAACTCCTCGAATGTCCCAGTGGGGAAGAACTACAAATCCTCGATGGTCATATGGAGTTGGCAGATGAGGGGTTTGTGCAGGTGTGCAAGTTGGTAGCACTACAGTTTCGGGAAGAGGGAAAAGACGACCTAGCAAAGTTTTTGCAGGATATGGCGCAGCAGGTTGAAGCGTTTTTGGGGCGGGCGCAGTTTTTGCAGAATGTAGCGCAGCGGCTTGAGGCGTTTTTAGGGCTGGAGACGGCGCAGCCATACCAAAGCGAAGGGCAGTCATCTCAAAGCGAAATGATACCCGCAGAATACGAAACTTTTTTGCAAGAAGCGATTCGGTTGAGCAATGAAAGTGGTTTTGACCCATCCGTTGTTTACCACTTCCTCGGCAGTCAAGAGGCCATACTTAATGATGATTTGATTGCCTTTATTCCAACCTTTGCAAGAAGCAACAAGATTTCTGATCTGTTTAATTTTGCGAATTTGTTGCTAAATTTTCCTCTGGGTCAACAGGCGATTAATCTAGAGATTGTGATAGCCATCTATACGGAAGCTCTCGCTTATTTTGATAGCCAGGAGCGTGTATTGGGAATTATGACAGGATTTCCAGGAGCATCGCTAGCTCCCTCTGAGAAGCAAAATCGCCCAACTGTCTGGGCAACCATGCAAAATAACCTGGGGAGTGCCTACCGGCAACGCATCCGGGGAGAACGGGCAGAGAATCTAGAGAAGGCCATAGCTTACTATGAAGCTGCTTTAGAAGTCAGAACCCGCAGTGACTACCCAGAAGACTGGGCAACCACGCAAAATGGCTTGGGAATTGCTTACTCTGATCGCATCCGGGGAGAACGGGCAGAGAATCTAGAGAAGGCCATAGCTTACTATGAAGCTGCTTTAGAAGTCAGAACCCGCAGCGACTACTCAGAAAACTGGGCAGCGACACAAAATAACCTGGGGAGTGCATACTCTGATCGTATCCAGGGAGAGCGTGCCGAGAATCTGGAACAAGCAATTGGCTACTATGAAGCCGCTTTAGAAGTTTACACCCGCAGTGACTACCCAGAAGACTGGGCAAGTATGCAAAATAATTTGGCAGTTGCCTACTTGTATCGCATCCGGGGAGAGCGAGCCGACAATATCGAGGAGGCCATTCGCCGCTACCAAGCCGCCTTAGAAGTCTACACCCGCACCGCCTTTCCCAAAGATTGGGCAATGACTCAAATGAACTTGGGGAATGCCTACGATGACCGCATCCGGGGAGAGCGAGCCGACAATATCGAGGAGGCGATTCGCCGCTACCAAGCCGCCTTAGAAGTCTACACGGGCAGCGCCTTTCCCGAACAATGGGCAATGACTCAAATGAACTTGGGGAATGCCTACGATGACCGCATCCGGGGAGAGCGAGCCGACAATATCGAGGAGGCAATTCGCCGCTACCAAGCCGCCTTAGAAGTCTACACGCGCAGCGCCTTTGCCGAACAATGGGCAAAAACGCAAAATAACTTGGCAGTTGCCTACAATAACCGCATCCGGGGAGAGCGGGCAGAGAACCTAGAGAAGGCCATAGCTTACTATGAAGCTGCTTTAGAAGTCAGAACCCGCAGCGCCTTTCCCGAAGATTGGGCAGAAACGCAAAATAACTTGGGGAATGCCTACTGGTATCGCATCCGGGGAGAGCGAGCCGATAATATGGAGGAGGCGATTCGCTACCTCCAAGCTGCCTTAGAAGTCTACACGCGCAGCGCCTTTCCCGAAAAATGGGCAGGGACACAAAATAACTTGGGGACTGCCTACCAGCGACAAGGCCAAGCCGCCGCCGCCATTCGCTGCTACAAAGCTGCCCTAGAAGTTCATACCCCCTCCTCCTTCCCCCTAAACTGCCTCGGAACCGGACGCAACCTCGGCAACCTCGGCTACAACCTCCAAAACTGGGAGATTGCCATCGAAGGCTACAACCAAGCCATCCTTGCCATCGAACAAAGCCGCTACTGGGCGACCTCCGAAGCCACCAAACGGGAACTCATCGCCAACTCCCTTGATATCTATCAAAAAATGGTGCAAGCCTGCATCAACCACCAAGACTACGCCCAAGCCCTGCTCACCGTCGAACGCAGTAAATCCCGCACCCTCCTCGAACTCCTCGACAGCGCCAACCTCTACCCCAAAAACGCCACCGCCGCCCAAAAACAACGCATCAGCGACCTGCGCCGTCAAATCGCCAGCTACCAACAACAACTCGCCTACACCTCCAGCGACACCCTCACCCCCACCACCGAAAAACACCCCAACCAACCCTCACCCGAAACCCTCATCCGCCAACAACTCCAAGCCGCTAACCAGCAATTCCAAGACCTGCTCAAGGAACTCGACGACCCCAACTTTACCCTCACCCAACAAGTCCCCGCCCAACTCCCGGACTTGCGCCGCCTCCTGCCGCCCCAAACCGCCCTCATCGAGTGGTATCTCCCCACCGAAGCGGAATCCGGGTTTTACGCCTTCCTGGTCACCCGCCGAGACGAGCAAATCCAGATTACCCCCCACCCCTTCAGCGCCGAAGACCGCCAACACCTCGACCAAGCCCTCCAGGACTACCGCAGCGACTACAAAAAACAAGACACTTGGGAACAGAAACTCCCCCAACACCTGGAAACCCTCAGCGCCGCCCTGCAACTCCCCCGCATTCTGGCTGAATTATCGGAGATTCAACACCTCATCCTGATTCCCCACCGGGAACTGCACCTCATCCCCCTCCACGCTCTCCCCGTCTCTCTCCCCTCGCCTTCTGGGGGTGAGGGCCAATGCCTGCAAGACTGGTTCCCGGTGCAATATGCCCCCAGTTGTCAAATTCTCAACAACCTCCAGCAGCGTCCCCCCCTCAACCGGGAAACGGTCCCCTTCTTCGCGATTCAAAACCCGACGGAAGACCTGGACTATGCGGAGTGGGGGGTGGAACTCTTACTGCGCCAATTCAGCCCCCATCAAGTCTTGCGTCGCGACCAAGCTACCCGGGCGAATTTAACCCAACCCCACACCCAAACCTTCCTTGAGCAGAGTCACGCCGTCCATTTTGGCTGTCACGGTGAATTTGACGAGGCTAACCCCCTCAACGCCTATCTGAAATTGGCGAATGGGGAAAAGCTGACGTTTCTGGAGATTTTCAACGGTCTGAATATTCCCCTCTGTCGCCTGCTGGTGCTGTCGGCTTGCAAAACGGGCTTGGTGGAAACCTCCCACACGGATGACTATGTGGGATTATCCAGTGCTTTTTTCTACGCGGGAGCGCGAACGGTGGTCGCCAGTCTCTGGAATGTGGATGAACTGGCGGCGACTCTGGTGACCCTGCGCCTCTATCAAATTTTACCCGATTATCCCTCGGTGACAGTTGCCCTGCAAGCGGCTCAAACCTGGTTACGGGGGTTATCTTCTGCGGAGATTCTGGACTGGCTCAAACATGAGCAGAAGGCGACGGAGGAGGAAGTGGAGGAAGTGGAAGACCGTTTGAGTTTATTTGATGATAACCCCCCCTTTGCTAATGCCTATTATTGGTCAGCGTTTACGGCGATCGGGAATTGATGGGTATCATGAGAATAGAAAGACAAACCTCTCGTGACTTGAGTCATTACAATGGTTTGCTTAGAATTAATCTCAACCTTGAAGGGACTGAGCCGTTCAGACAAGTTCTATCTCATGCAGCTTCTCATTTCAGAACTCGCCCAAGAAGAAGCGGATCTGATTAAACCTGACCAAGCTTACCCGGTATGGTCGCCTTATGATGCAGATGAGGCAGCAGATACCATGTTAAAGGTACTTCAGACTAGCAAAGCTCAAAGGGTTATAATGTGGGAGAGTTGAGCCATGATCAGGTCAGACCCTTCCCACTTTATGTGGCGCAGCAGGTGGGGGCGTTTTTAGGGCAGGGGTAACGCAGTTATCCCACAGCGAGATAACACCCGCAGAATACGAAACCTTTTTGCCACAAGCACTTTCTTCGACTTACCATGAAGGTCTTGGTATAATTAATAAGATAAAGTTGTGGTGGTACTCCCATGCCCCAGGTAGTTCTAGATCCAGAAGTAAAGACTGAGATAGATCGTCTTGCTCAAGTCAGGCAAGTTGACTCCAAACTTTTGGAGAAGTTTGCCTATTTCGTTCTTGAGATATCACAGCAAAAGTCAAGCAATAAAGCTCATTCGCTGAAGACTCATGAGCTAAAAAAAGCTATTTATGAGCGGTTTAGTGTCAAGGATACATCGGAGTTGAAAAAATCTGGTGCATTCAGGATGGCTACTGATGGCATGGACAAGTTAGACTTTCGCTTACAACTAACCTGGGAAACACTCTATCGAAAGTTTGTGGGTATTCTTCCCCATGAGCAAAGCCAGGAAGGATATGGTTGTATTAATGGAATTGATATTTTTAAATACTTTAAACCCTGGCAGGTATTTGGGCTAGATCCCAAAACCGCTACCAAGAATGATGTCAAAATGGCCTACTATCAATTATCGAAAATTTATCATCCTGACAATTTGGTAACGGGTGACAGAGCAATTTTTGAGCAAGTGGAAAATATGTACAAGAGTATAATTGCTGGATTTTGAAGATGCCTTTTGATAGAGAAATTTTTTATATTGAAGAAATAAAACTGGCTGAATCTTTAGAACTAACTCAACAAGGTTTAGACGAAATAGTTGATTTTCTACAAGCATCGACTGATGAAAGTATTCGACTCAAAGAATGGTTACATTTTGTGGTTCAAAATTATGTAACTAAGCAACAACCGATTAGGATTTTTTCCCGGGAAGGAGCTTTGGCTATTGCCAGTTATCTGGATTTGAGAGGCGATGCCACTCAGATTTCCCTCAAAAGAGTGATTGCATTACTAGATAAATACAGCGTCAATCAAATAGATGCAAAGATTCGGAGGGCGCTGTATGAAAATACTTCTTCTCTAGTTTCCAGAAATAAACGTCACTGGCTTAATCGAGAAGATGTAGTACGGATATTTATTACCACTTCCTCCAGGTTAGAGCAGGCGTTTAGAGATATTCAAAGATCGGATTTTCCCATGAGAATGAATATAGACTTTGAAGATTATGACGGCATGAGATTCTTCTCTTTGTCTGGCTTAGAAAAACTCAGTATAGAATTGTCCTTGAAATTGCGCTCAGAGGAGAGGCGGGCTTATTGTAAACGGGTGAGTGAAGTGGCTCCTCCGGTATTAGAATTTCTGGCGATCGCGCCTTCTCCAGAGCCAAAACAGATTGAGCAAGCTATGAACTTCGCCAAAAATAGAGATCAAAAAACTTGTCAGGTGACGGGTGTTGTTAGAGATAAGTATAACCAACGGATTGAACTGGTTGGTCATCATCTTTATGACAAAAATGCTTATCATTTTCTCAGCGCCGATCCAGATAACATTTTAACAATTGACAAAAGACTGCATGAAGATTTTCATCAATGGAATGGAGGAACCCAAAAAACTTGTACAATCGATGACTTCATTGATTATGTGGAGTGGCGCTATCCCGACAAGCATGAATTAATCTTAACCTTGCATAATAAGCAAAGAGTTCTCATGTTTAAATTGGCTCAAGTACAACGGACATTACCTGAAAGTAGAGATTAAAGTTCTGGTGTTCTTGACTGGCTGAAATATGACCATTAGGCGACGGAGGAAGGAATGGAAGCGGTGGAAGACTATTTGAGTTTATTTGATGACCCCCCCCCTTTGCTAATGCCTATTATTGGTCAGGGTTTACGGCGGCGGGATTATAATTGAGTCAGGAGCGCGAGCCGGGAAAAGGCTCATCCTGACAGTTGACCCAGAAAATTAATGTGAGTGTGGGAGGGTGAGCGGATGCAAATTACTCTGAATCTACCGGATAGCCTTAGCCAAACTGAAACCTTTAATCAGAAGGACTGGCTTAGGGAAATTGCGGTGGCCCTGTTTGAACAAGAGCGGGTTTCTCTCAGCCGTGCCAGCACTATTGCGGCGATGGAGATTATGGAGTTTCAAAAGCTGCTGGCAGAGCGTGGCATCTGTGTTCACTACGATGTAGCAGATTTTGAACAGGATGTCCAGCACCTGCGCGATCGCGGCTGGTTATGATTGTTGTGAGCGATACGTCTGCTGTTTCCAATCTTGCTATTGTTAATCATCTTTGGTTGCTAGAAGCAATTTATCAAAGGGTGATTATTCCTGACGTTGTGGCTAGAGAACTAGCAGCCGCCCGCAATCCTATCATTCCAGCTATTCTCCAAGTCGGCTGGATTCAAACCCAACCCCTCACCCACTCCCAACTCGCGAACCAACTGCAACAAGAACGAGGATTAGATGCTGGAGAAGCAAATGCGATCGCCTTGGCACTGGAGCTACAAGCGGATGATCTACTGATTGATGAACGCTTGGGACGGCAAGAAGCTCTGCGGTTAGGGCTGTCTATCATTGGTATCCTGGGCATTCTGCTGGTTGCCAAACAAAGAAACCTCATCCCCCAGGTTAAACCTATTATGGATGCGCTGATCAACGAGGCTGGTTTTCGCGTCAGCCCCCAACTTTATCAGCGTGTCTTAACCCTTGCCCAAGAGCCTGATTAAAATTATTGGTTTTACGGCGATCGCCTTACAATACAGTTAGCCATGATGAGGTTAGACCATGCCCACATCTGAAAGAGAACGAATTGTGCGGGCTTTCTTACTGCTTCTGCATCGAGAAAGCAAAAAATCGGAAAGTGCGATTATCCCCCCTACAGCTTGGGAAAATTTACCGGAACTGCAAGCGGGCCTCGCTCAAGCCAATGATGACATTAAAATCATAGCACGAGCCATTACAAAATGGTGTAAAGAACACCAATATAGTTCAATTCTCCAAGCTCTCCGACCTGTCCTAAGTGATTCGATTCCTGAAGATGAAGACCCAGACGAGGACGAAACCGAACAACAAATTCGATTGGGTAACTTATCTCTAAAATTTGTGGATGAAACCATTAGCCAAGCTCAAGGGCAACATGAGCAGCAATCATCATGACAGATAAGGTTATTTATGCCCCAGAAATTCGGTTATTTACCTATCATTTAAAACTCCTCAGAACCACAAACCTTAACGAAGCCGACAAGGATTTAGATTTAAGGTCACTGATTGCCTATTATGTGCAGTTATTGGCGGATTATGGGTTGGTGGATTCCCTCATCAAAAAACTACAAAAAGAGATGTTATCTCCCTGGTCAATTATTGATAGGTGGCTTGAGTATATTGATACAATTAAGCTGTTTTTATGGTGGGTTGAACTGAGGATAATTGTTCTGGAAATTCTCATTAATTTAGAAGATTATCTGAGCAGCCAGACCCTAGAAGATGTGATAAAAAACTATCTATTTAGGGCGGATTTTGAAGATTTAACTGATGATAAGAATAATAATCCATTTTTTAAAATTATTAATAATCCCGGAAAAATCGGCATTCAACACTTAAATTTGTCCCGGAAATATCGGGGAGCTTTCCGTCCTCAATATATGAATGATAGCTATAGTTTTTTGTTGCAACTATTGCGTCCCCAAAAACTGGGACAAGATGGGGTGAAGTTCTCAGAACTTGCGGAATTAAAACCCCCTGACTCATTTTTTGCCGGAACTTCGTCAACCCTAGACGAACCCCTACAAACCCATTTCAAACAAGCCTCTTGGGGGACAACGATTCTGTTTAGTGGTTTTATCGACTCTCCCCCAGAGACTCTGGAGAAGGGAAAACACTTAGCCGATGAACTATTACAAAACTTGTTAAAATTAGACTCCCTAGAAACCGCGCCACCTTTCTGGGAGAGTCGAGAGTTTTTTGGGGGATTTCTGTATGAGTATCAGAAGATTTATAATCGCCATTCCTACGGACAGATTCTGATTTTGCTGCTATTTTCAGAGGATAGTAAAGAGAAACTTAATGGGGTGCAGTGGTCGTTACCGGAGTTGTTTTTTTATGAACGCAAGATTCATCAAAATTACCTCGATAGTCGTGAGGAATATAAAAGGGCAAATCGGGATATTAAAACGATAGAGGAGACGATTCGGACTTTTCCGCCGAATATTGCGACGAATGTGCCGCCGGATTTGTCGGAGGACGAGTTAAGGTCATTAAAGCAGGAAATTAAGAATTTGTTGGATTTATCGTTGCGCTATTCTCAACGAATGCGGAGTTTGGTCACGTTCGAGAATACGATCGCCATCAACCGGCAAAATTATCTCAATACTCTGACACGCATGGAGATAAAAAGTCAAAGTGATTTGACCGGGTGGCGGGATAAGGCAAATCAGATTTTTGGGATGTTTCAGGGACAAATAAAAGCCGATTTGGTGTATCTGCAACAAGGGGAAAGACTGCTAGATACGGCAATTAATACGATTCGCGGATTGGTGGAAATTGACCAAGCAGAACGCGATCGCGCCCTAGAACATCAAATCCAAGCGGCTGGGTGGGGAATTGCGGTGGGGGCGATCGTAGCTTCGACTTCGGGGTTGATTTTTCAGGAGAAAATGACCTTTCCCTGGGAAGCTAATCGAGGTGATAATGTGCATCCTTTTACTATTGCTGTGGTGCTGAGTTTCGGTGCCGCTGTGGTGGCGTGGTTGGGCGCTAAATGCTGGATTAAGTGCAGTAAAAAAAGGCGATCGCCCTCCCCTGGGGTAAACAAGCGAAGCCAACAGCCGTGAGGGTGACTCCAGCAGACAGGAGATAACGACAATCGCCGTCATGATCAGAGCCATTAAGGATAATTGATATTAGGGCGATCGCGCCGGGTGTCCGGAGGATGTATCGCCATCAGTAGTCTAGTGGCTTATTTAGCCTTCAAAGCTGCCAAATATGGGATTAAAAAAAGGCGATCCGGATCGTGATTTCACTAGATTAAAGCTACTTAATTTCCTGAATGTTTAATCATCATCATCAAACTCGATCCGGGTAGTATGACCTGGGTCGGATTCGGTGATCTCATTGGCTGCTAAGTCTTCTAAATCTGGGATATCTAATTGCTTATTTAGGTGAATATCATTAACAAGTTTTAAGCGAATTAAAAGCCTCGGTCCGGTGTGTCCTAAGCGCACCACCATACCATCTACAATTCGCCTCTTGTTAACCATCTGATTATTAACATAAGTGCCATTAGCACCAAAATTCACTAATTCCCATCCAGATGTTTTATTCCACAATTCCAGATGATGTCTTGAAACCACGGCACTACCAATAATAACATCATTATCTTTCGAGCGACCAATACGCAAGATTGGTTTATCCTCAAAAGTCCAACGATGTAGAGGAACAGGTCGGCTAGAATGAAGCAGGATGAGAGTAATCACACCAAAATTTAAGAGGCCAAAAATATACAACAAAGTCCTGAAAGATAGATAACCAACCTACAAGTTATAGCTATTTTTGGCAATGTATACCAAGTTGTAAGCTTGTGATAAGATGTGCGGTAAATTACTACAATCAGACAGTTTGAACCATTGAATAAGCAGGTGCAAAAAAAATCACATTCAGACATAAAAACTGATTTTATGGGAGCGGAAAGTTTCAGTTTTATGATATGGTCATTGTCCGTCATTTTTCCCACCTACTTAGTCATCTAATTTAGCCATTATGGCTGGCTATAATCATTATTTTAGGGATTTTCGGCATCAGCAGTGTCGGATGATTTAGTATCCTCCTTGTCTAAGTTGTTCTCAGCACTATCCGATGAGGATTTCCCCAACTCTTGGGCATATTTTTTTAAGCCTTCCAGGTCGCTGAGAGTCTGTTCAAAATCGTACTGTAAAAATCCCGCCGCCTGACGAATTTTTTGATCCAAGCCTTCTGTATACTGGGGAGGATTTTCAACCATTGATTCCGACACAATTACTCGCTTACTACCCGCGCTGGTCATGGCTGATGCTGGCATAATATAGATCCCCTGTAAAATGCCTCGCAAACCACCATCAGTTTTGAACAAGTAATTAGTCACTGTACCTGTATCATTTTTAATTAGATAGTCAACCAGAACCCCGACTTTTTTACCAGCATCTGTCCAGACTTCATGACCCATGCTAGAATCCGCATTTTCTGGCAATAAAAACTCATCTTCATCGGTGGATTTATTCACCAAAACAGCATCGACCCCAATAGTATCAATTTGTTGCCAACTAAATGCCCGTTTTTTGCCTCCTACTGGTAACATTCCTGACTTGGTGGTGAAGCCTATCACTTGGTTGGAGTTCAGATCGACTGCAATTTCTTCGATGTCGCCTAATTTTTCTACAGTTTGGCGATCGAGGACTAGCCGACCGATTAGGTCACTACGTTTGATGATTCCTTTCTTAGCGTTCATAGCAAATTTTTTCCTTGATAGGTGCTATTAATTGTAACATAATTGTTGACAAAGCACAGCTAATATGTTAATTAGGTGGCTGGCGGCTGGGTCAGGTTTTAGGACAACTGAAAAATAAACGACACCATATCCCCTTTACCTAAAGCAATACGATCGCCTGGTCGCAAGCGATGACGGTTTCCTTTTGGCAGAGGAATATTGTTAATATATGTTCCGTTAGAACTACCCACGTCCTCAATATAATAGGCATCTCCTTCTGGGCGAATATTAGCATGAGTTCGGGAAACAATTTCCGCATTAGCAAATCCAGAAACATCTATATCCGGGGGTACTAAATCATTAGGTTTGCCAATATGAATCACGGGTAAGTTTTGGGGTATTTCCAGCAGGGTTTGACTTTGAACATGAACCAATTTAGCGGTTTGTTGCTGGAGTTGGGTGGCGGGAGTTCCCACATTAGCCACTGGTGGGGGAGAGGGGAATATGGGGTCTGGTTGTGGTGGGACTGTTGACTGAGTTGGGGGTTGTACTGGGTCGGGGTCGGGGATGGGGTCGGGGATGGGGTCGGGGTCGGGGTCGGGGTCGGGGTCGGGGGCTGGGTCGGGGTCGGGCTGAGGTGATGCCAAAGATGGGTCGGGAGTCGATTTTTGTAAATTGACAGCAGAATTAGGATTAGATGCTACTGTGGCTACCTCTTCATCTGGTATCGGGTCAGGAAATACCAAATCTGGTAGCGGCGGAACTACCGTAGGAATTAAATCAGGGTTTTGGTTTTCTTCACCCTCGGGGGTCGGTAGCAAATTATAACCACACTGACCGCAGAAAGAAGCATCGGCTTGGACTGTTGCGCCACAATTGGGACAACTGGTAGTAGTGGGAAGGGGAGTATAACAAGATTCGCACTGAGTTGCGCCCTCTGGGTTCTGATGATTACAATTTGGACAGACAATCATAGGGTTCTCCTTTCGCCATAGAAGAGCGATCGCACCATAGCTAATACTTAGATCCTAACCTACCATCAATCACTGAAATCTCAGCCTTTCTGGATTTCTTCTCCCGCCGCCGCATCAAGTAGCCACCAAAGTTCACCCTGGGGCTGAATGAAGCGACTAGGGTAGGCATTTGCATCCCCTGTAGGGGCAAAAACTTGCGCCAGAGCCGATCGCTTACTAGCCCCAGCTACTAGGAACATCACACAATCAGCTTGATTGATGAGAGGAATGGTGAAGGTGATGCGAGGTTGACCGTCTTTATTCCCCACTGTTACTAAGCGATCGCACACTTGCAGCGCATCTGTCAACGGAAACAGAGAAGCTGTATGGGCATCATCCCCCATTCCTAACAAGATCATATCAAAACTGGGAAATTCTCCCGGATCTACCCCAAAAAATTCTCGAATTTGGCGATCGTGGTTTTCTGCGTCTAGTTGGGGATTGCCGCTACCCGTGGGCATAGGATGAATGTTAGACTCTGGGAAGTTAACCCGATCTAACCAAGCACTGCGAGCCATTTTCTGGTTACTATCTGGGTGATCTGGGGGCACATAGCGTTCATCTCCCCAGAAAATATGGATCTGGTCTAGGGGTAGATCTTGTTTGGCTAAGGCTTCATAAATGGGTTGGGGAGTCCCTCCCCCGGCTAAGGCTATGGTGAATCGATTTCGGCTTTTCACCGCCGCCTCCATTTTGCTGAGGATGATTTCTTGCGATCGCCCGACCATTTGTTCGCGGGTAGCTAAAACTTCGATTATTTTGTGCATCATATCCTCAAAATCAGCTTTGACCACATCATAAAGCCTTTTTCTGGCAAATCGTCAATTACTTAGTCGGCCTATGCTCACGGGGACAGTGTAACCTCCGAAAAATCACGGATGCAAGATCACAAGTCTTAGGTGTTTTATATCACAATTATTCTTGATCAATTTCACCTGAACTAGGGCATGGTATCACGGTAAATAAGAGACGTTTCACACAATAATCAAGATACAGGGCATAGTTTTTAGAGTTCATCCCGATTTCAACCCAACTCTAACCCTTTAGTCCTTCCGCCCCTTGTCTGTAGAGACTGAGGGCGATTCTATCAGAATTAAGCAGATGGATACTCAAATTGGTTACAAAAAACTAAAGTCTAATCCATTCACCACTTACCGTGACCCCATAAGTGGCAAATGGATCGTGATCAAGTCTGAGGAAAAAAAAACTCAAGCACAAGCAGCTTGAAGTGGCCAGAATCCTCGGAGTTAAACAATGGTCATGGCAGTTGAAAAGCCGTCAAACAGATGGGTTGACATCTAGGTTATTATGCCAGCCTTTCCGGTTTTGGGCGACTACTACGGATAGAAATTTTGAGGTTTGGGGAACTGTCACAGTTCAAATACTGTCACATACACTATCCCCAAGTTAATCATATCTGGGTATATTATAGTTATCGAGTTCAGAGAAAAAGCGATGACATCTACCATTTGTTCCCCTACTAACTCTCCTGTTGAATCTACTAATTCTTGGCTGTATCTAATTGCCGATGAAGTGGCTCACTTTACTGGAGATGATTGGCTGGCTTTGTGTCCAGATATTGACGAAGGCGAACTTTATCGCGACTGGTTTATCTGGTATGATGCCGATGTTAACGGTCTTTGGGAAGCCTACGATCACTTAACCGATGAACAAATTATTTCCCCTGATTTGGAGTGGATTAAGTCTCAAATTGATGCTATTGAAAACCGTCGTAAACTTTCATATATCCAGATAGCATAAACTTCTATACTGGTGAAAAAAAATTTTGAGAAAACCTGATAAATTCTTGGGGATATTACCCCCAATGACTAAAATTATCTTATACCATCCCCCACCACTTCCCCCTATCCCCCTAATTCAGGGGGATTTTTAATTTTTCGTTTTTCCTTGTCTCTTGTCCCTGGTCTGTTGAGAATTGACGGTTAACTCAACAGGTGCATATATTTGGTATGCTGACCTGATAGGATTTGGGAGGTGTAGCGATGACGGGTTTAAATGGGAAGTCCAACTTATCGAAGAAGTCCCCCTATTTAGAATTAAACAATCAGGGACAAGTCCTCACCTTTGAATTGACCCAAAATCAGCATATTTTGGGACGCGATCGCACCCGCGCTGATTTAGTAGTTCCCGAAACCTGGCGGGTAATTTCCGCTGGTCATCTAATTCTACGCCAAATCGGAGACACCTACTATATTTATGACGGAGACGGACAGCAACCTAGCACCAATGGTCTGTTTGTCAACCATACTAGAATTACAGCTAAGGAAGGCTATCGACTGCGGAGTGGGGTGGAAATTACCATCGGTCAGAACCCCAAAAATCAGATGAGGTTGCGCTACTTTGACCCCAATAATCCCACCACCTCCCCCTATTCAGTGATTCCGCCTATCTCTCTCAAAGAGCGATCGGTGATGTTAGGTAGAGACTCCACCGCCACAGTGCAGTTAGATTCCCCTATTGTATCACGATGTCATGGCATTATTGAACCCGATGATCAGGGTCATTATATTTTAAATGATTATAGCGCTAATGGCATATTTGTCAATGGGAAAAGAATCCAGAAAGCTACCCGATTACTAGATAACGATACCATGAGAATCGGTCCGTTTACCCTGATGCGTCAGGGGGATAATTTGGAAATCATGGATTTAGGCGATCGCATCAGATTAGATGCGGAAAGATTGCTGAGATTAGTCCGCGATCGCCGAGGTAAATCTAAAGTCTTATTAAGTGATTTAACCTTCGCCATTGAACCCGGACAATTTGTGGCATTAGTAGGGGGAAGTGGTGCGGGAAAATCTACCCTAATGCGAACCTTATTAGGTCTGAGTCCTACAACTAAGGGTTCCGTTTATCTGAATGGGGACGAATTACAACAAAACTTTAATCTCTATCGCCACCAAATAGGTTATGTTCCCCAAGATGATATTATTCATAGAGACTTAACTGTGGGAGAAGTTCTCACCTATGCGGCTAAATTGCGCTTACCTCCAGACGGGGATATGGAAGCCACAGTTACTAAAACTCTCTACGAAATAGAAATGCTCGATCGCCGTGATGTCATGGTGTCGCAACTTAGCGGCGGACAACGAAAACGGGTTAGTATCGGGGTGGAATTGTTAGCAGATCCTAAGTTATTTTTTCTGGATGAACCCACATCAGGACTTGATCCGGGGTTGGATAAAAAGATGATGGAATTGTTACGTCGTTTGGCTAACCAAGGACGGACAGTGATTTTAGTTACCCATGCTACCGCCAATATGATGATGTGCGATCGGGTAGTATTTTTAGGAAGGGGGGGCGGTTATGTTATTTTGGACCCCCAGGGGAAGCCTTCGAGTTTTTTGAGTTAGATACCGGGGATTTTGCCGATATTTATAATTTGCTGGAAGAGGGAGAAGCGATCGCTCAAGAATGGTCTTTACGGTTTCGTAAATCTCCTCAATTTCAGAATTATGTAGTTAATCATCTCACCGGGGGAGAAACACCCGAAAAAAATCGGCAACCTGCTACTCATAAACTCGCCAATATTCCCCGACAATTATCAATCCTCACTCAAAGGTATGGTCAGCTAATTAAGCGGGACAAGTTGAATCTATTACTGAATTTGCTAACCGCGCCTGTGGGGATTTTATTGATTAGGTTGGCTATAGGCGATCGCGATCCCTTTATTGGCGATGCTGACACCAGTTTAGCATCTTTAGCGCGACAAGTGTTATTTGTTTTTACCTGTGCAGCTATCTGGGTGGGTTTATCTAGTTCCCTGCAAGAATTAGTGAAAGAAACCGCTATTTATACCCGGGAAAGGTTGGTAAATTTACGGATTGTTTCTTATTTGGGTTCAAAGTTCCTAATCTTATCAGGATTAGCCCTTTTACAGACTCTGTTAATGGTCGGAATAATTGCCCTTTGCTTTTCCGCAAAATCCAATCCTTTATTACCTTGGATTTTAGGGGTAAGTATTACCACATTTTTGACTATCATATCAGCCATGAGTTTAGGCGTGTTGGTGTCTGCTCGTGTCGAAAACAGCGCCCAGGCTAATAGTGCATTACCCCTGCTATTATTACCACAAATTATATTTTCTGGCGTATTATTTAAAATGGAAGGAATTAGCCGAGTAGTATCTTGGTTAATGGTGAGTCGCTGGTCTATGGGTGCTTATGGTTCCCTGGGGGATATAAATTCCTTAATTCCCCCACCCGTAACCCTCCCTGATGGCACAATTATTCCCCAACCCTTTGAGTTATCATCAGTTTATGAACCCACCTGGGAAAATTTATTATTAAATTGGGGTATGTTGGGGTTACATTTATTTATTTATTGGGGATTAACTGCGATTATTCAGAAGCAAAAAGACATCATTTAGACTACTTACTATTTTACCCTCTACCCCGCCTAGGTTGCCCATCATTGAGGATGGCTATAGTATGGCTACAGTAATCTCTCTCTCAGAATTGACCCAATTCTGGGATTTGTGTTATATTTGATAAAACCTATTTGAAAATTTAATAATGTCCCAGTTTATTCATAGTTTAAAATTGCGAAATTTGCTCTCCTATGGGAGTGAGACAGAACCGATTAAATTAGAGCCTTTAAATGTATTAATCGGTCGTAACGCTTCCGGTAAATCGAATTTAATCGAAGCCTTGGGGATTTTAAAATCCACCCCTACAGATTTGACTGCTCCCATTCGTCAAGGAGGAGGAATTAGTGATTTCCTGTGGAAAGGAGCCCAAAACATTCCTATAGCCGAAATTGATGCAACTATTGCACCCCTAGAAGGTTCAATGAATCTGCGCTACAGAATCAGTTTTACCGAAGCTGGTCAGAGGTTAGAAATCCTTGATGAAGCCATCGAAAATGAACATCCTTATCCAGGAGAAAATGAACCATATTTTTTTTATCGTTATCAAGGGGGTCGTCCAGTTATTAATGAAGCTACCGAAGTTGATGGATACAAAAAAAGAGCCCTACGTCGAGAAACTCTGAGTCCCGAACAATCAGTTTTATCTCAAAGAAAAGATCCAGATATGTATCCTCAGTTAAGTTATCTTGCTTCTCAATTTGCACAAATTAATCTATATCGTAACTGGCAAATTGGCAGATATTCTGAACCCAGATTGGCTCAACAAACTGATTTACCTTCTCACCCAATATTAGAAGATATTAGTAACCTAGGCTTGGTGTTAAATAACTTACAATATCAATTAGGAAGTCGGGAAATTATCGAAAATTTACAAAAATTTTACGAAGAAGCCGAGGAACTGATCATCAAAATTTATGGTGGTACAGTCCAGATATTTATTCGCGAAAAAGATTTAATTCAGCCTATCCCAGCCACTCGTCTTTCTGATGGTACACTGCGTTATTTATTTTTAATGGCTTTACTCCTTGATCCGACACCAGGACCGATTTTATGTATAGAAGAGCCAGAAATAGGTTTACATCCTGATATACTGCCAATGATTGCTGAAATGCTAATATCCGCCTCAGAAAGAACTCAACTGATTGTGACAACCCATTCTGATGCTTTAATATCAGCACTTCCACCGGAGTCAGTATTAGTATGCGATCGCCATGAAAGTGGGAGTTTTATTCGTAATTCTTCTCAGTCTATAATTAAACTGTCGGATAACTTTGAAACGCCATGTCTCTGACTCAACAAATTCTTTCGCAAATTCCGGGAAACCCTCTCACCGGACTACAAAACGCCGATCGCCTTTGGGAGGCCATCAAAAACCATAGCCTACCCATACCAGAAACCGTCAAAGAAACCGATCAACCCCTAAACCAAATTGATTATGATGTCATAGTCTGTGGGGGAACATTAGGAATTATTATCGGTGCGACCTTAGCCAAAAAAGGATGGCGCGTCGCCGTCTGTGAGCGCGGAAAGTTGAGGGGACGAGAACAAGAATGGAATATTTCCCGCCATGAACTTCAGGTATTTGAGAAGCTCAATTTACTCTCTCCAGAAGAATTAGAAAAAGCGATCGCCACCGAATATAACCCCGCTAGAATTAGCTTTCCCGACATTCCCGATATCTGGGTTAGAGATGTTCTTAATATTGGTGTTGACCCAGTTTATTTGCTAGACATCATCAAAACCCGGTTTTTAGAAGCTGGGGGTCAACTCTTAGAAAACACCCCCTACCAAGCCGCCACCATTCACCCCAATGGAGTCACCGTAGAAACCGGACTAAATCAAACTTTAACCAGCCGACTATTACTCGATGCAATGGGTCACTTTTCCCCCATTATCAAACAAGCCAGACAGGGAAAAACTCCTGATGCTGTTTGTTTAGTGGTGGGGACTTGCGCCACCGGATATCCTGATAATCAAACCGGAGATATATTCGCTTCTTTTACTCCTGTGCAAAATCAATGTCAGTATTTTTGGGAGGCTTTCCCAGCCCGAGACGGACGCACTACCTATATGTTTAGTTATCTTGATGCACACCCAGCCCGACCCAGTTTAACAGCCTTTTTTGAGGATTATTTAACCCTACTTCCTCAATATCAAAATGTGGAATTATCCCAGTTAAATTTTAAACGAGCCTTATTTGGTTTTTTCCCCTGTTATCGCCAGAGTCCCCTAGTCACTCCCTGGAATTGCATTATCCCCATTGGTGATAGTAGCGGTAGCCAGTCCCCTTTAAGTTTTGGTGGTTTTGGCGCAATGGTACGCCATCTTAATCGCTTAACTAACGGTATTGATGAAGCCTTGACAGCTAATATTTTGGATAGTAAATCTCTGGCTCTGTTACAACCCTATCAACCCAGTTTGTCGGTGACTTGGTTATTTCAAAAATCTATGAGTGTCCCCATAGATAAAACCATCAATAGTCACAGTATTAATCAACTTCTCGCCGCCGTATTTCAGGATATGGAACGTTTGGGGGAACCAGTGCTTAAACCTTTTTTACAAGATGTTATTCAATTTCCCGCCTTAGCTAAAACTCTATTTACTACCGGAATTCTACACCCTGCTATTGTCTTGAAAGTGATTCCACAGGTGGGGTTAGGAAATTTAGTTGATTGGACTATTCACTATTTGAATTTAGCCAGCTATAGTCTACTGTACCCCATGGGAAAATCTCTGAACCCTCTCACTCAAAAATTATCTGCTCAACAACAGTATTATATTCATCGCTGGGTTGATGCTTGGTGCTATGGTTCCGGGGGAGATTATCATAGTTAAAATCACATCACATCATATAAATAAAACCTCCTTTCCTAGTCTAAATTAGACTGAGGAAAGAAGGTATAAAAACCCTTGACAATCAGTGCCAAATTTAACTTTTAAAGTCCACCGACGTTAGCCAGTCCCAGAATTACACCAGCACCCAGGATATGACCTAAGCAAGCACTCCCAACTACAGCACCAGCACTCATACCAGCAATGGGGGTAGGTGCGCCTACGTTTTGTTGTTTAATGGTGAATTTACCAATAGCGATCGCCAAAACATTACAAACAATCATCACAATCGCAACATTGGGACTCCAGGGTAAAGTGGTGGGAGCCGCTGCAATTAAAGTTGAGTAAATCAATGGACTTCTCCTAATCTAAGGTTTAAACTTCAGCAGAATCGACAAATTTTACTATCTTTAAGTCCAAGTTTTTATCACAAAATTTTCGCAACTGCCTCAGAATGTAGCAATCCTTAATATTTCCACATATTTGTTAAAAATTGCTCCAAAAACTTAAACTTCTGTCAGTCAACTAGGCTTGAGCGCCTGAATAACTTGTAAACTCCCCCCAGCATAGAGACGAAAAGCAGTCCGGTCCGCCATGGGTGAGGAAAGAGCCACTTGAAACCCCATAGAAGCCAGTAAGCCTTGTAAGTCGGTATCAATTAACTCCCAAGCGGTTTCGGTTTCAAACAACCATAGAAACATCGCCACACCCGGCCAAAATATAGGATTAGTGGGTTTATGGAAATCCACCAGAGTAAATATACCCCCTGGCTTGAGTACCCGGTAAACCTCCCTTAAAATTTGTTGTAACTGGTCGGGGGCCATCTCATGGAGGGCGGCGCTAGTATGGACTAAATCAAAACTACAGTCATCAAAAGGCATATTTTCGGCAAAGGCTTCCACATACTCAGCGGTGGGGACATTGGCCCTGGCCCTAGAAAGCGATCGCCTTGATGCGTCCAAGCCCGTGACTTGTTGCGAGTATTGTGCGATAATCCTTGTGGCCTGTCCGCTGCCACAACATAAATCTAAAACCCGTGTTTCTGGGGTGATAGACAAACCCTCTAGGGGAAGGCGGCGGAACCGACCTTCACCACCTACAGCCAAAGCAGCCACGGCGGAAATCCCATCATACAGCCACTGATAGCGATAACTTAACGGTCTCAAAAATGTTGCCATCAATCAAAAATCCTTAACTTATGCTATAGACTTTGATCCTATTGATAGAATATTTTGTTAAAATGGGTAACAAAAATTAGAGTCTGGGAACCTGTTAAGCGCCATGGGAAGAGTTGGAGTCTTACTATTGAATCTAGGCGGACCTGAACAATTAGAGGATGTCCGCCCCTTTCTGTACAATCTATTTTCCGATCCAGAAATTATCCGGCTGCCATTTACTTGGCTACAAAAACCTCTAGCCTGGATGATTGCCACCATGCGCCACACAAAATCCCAGGAAAATTATAAAGAAATTGGGGGTGGGTCTCCACTGCGAAGGATTACCGAGGAACAGGCGGTCGCCCTGGAAGAAAAACTTGGGGAAAAAGGTAATAATGCTCAGGTATATGTGGGAATGCGCTACTGGCATCCCTTTACCGAGGAAGCATTGGCGAAAATTAAGCGCGATCGCATTGATGAATTAGTGATTCTCCCCCTATATCCGCAATTTTCCATTAGCACCAGTGGTTCTAGTTTTAGACTGCTCGAGAGGATTTGGGAAGATGACCCGGAACTACAAAAAATTGATTATACAGTGGTTCCCTCCTGGTATCAGCGATCGGGATATTTACAAGCTATGGCGCAACTCATCGCCCAGGAACTTGATCACTGTCCCAACCCGGATCAGGTCCATATTTTCTTTAGTGCCCACGGAGTCCCCCTTAAATATGTTGAGGAAGCCGGAGACCCCTATCAGGCAGAAATTGAAGGGTGTACTGAGTTGATTATGAAAACTCTCAACCGCCCAAACCCCCACACCCTGGCTTATCAAAGCCGCGTTGGTCCGGTGGAATGGCTAAAACCTTACACCGAAGAGGCTATCCCTGAATTAGCACAGCAAGGGGTCGAGGATTTATTGGTTGTTCCGATTAGTTTTGTCTCCGAACATATCGAAACTCTCCAAGAAATTGATATGGAGTATCGGGAATTAGCCGAAGAGTCCGGGATTAAGAATTTTTACCGGGTTCCGGCTTTGAACACTCATCCGGTTTTTATTAATGATTTGGCTGATATGGTGGTTGAGGCTTTGGAAAGCCCTAGTGTTCATTTCTCGGAAGTGGTGCGCCCCAGCAAACGGGTTAAGATGTATCCCCAGGAACGTTGGGAATGGGGTATGACCACAGCAGCGGAAGTCTGGAATGGTCGCTTGGCTATGATTGGAATTGTGGCTGTGATTGTCGAATTGATTACTGGTCAGGGGCCTTTGCATTTTATCGGTTTGCTTTAGCACGGGTTGGGAAAGTCTATCCCCCTGATTAAAAAGGGGGACTGGCCTCCCCTAGTCCGAAATTACTTGGTGGTGACGATCATGTTGGTTTTTACTCAAAAATTAGCGCCGGATCTCGATCGCATACCGGACTGGACGATCGCCCTAACAGCGGAACAACGCACTAAGACTAGACAACATATTGATATCCCTGGCGGCGATCGCATTACTTTATGTTTGGATCGTGGTGTGAATATCTCCGAGGGCGATCGCCTAATTTCCGAAACTGGGGACAAAGTTTTAGCTATTGTCGCCCAACCAGAACCCGTCATCACAGTTACAGCCCCGACTAATTTAGATCTCATTCGCGCCGCCTATCATTTGGGCAATCGTCATGTTCCCCTAGAAATTACCAGCCAGTATTTGCGCCTGGAACCTGATGGAGTTTTAGCTGATTTACTGGTTAAGTTAGGATGCCATGTTACCCAGGAAATCGCCCCGTTTTACCCCGACAAGGGAGCCTACCATGGACATGATCATTAATTGGTTAAATAACAGAGGGGAGGGAAGAGATAGGCTTTGATTTTACCATTATTACAGCTATCTAGTCCGGCGTTGCCTTTGGGTGCTTATAGCTATTCTGATGGATTAGAAACTCTGGTAGAAACCGGAGCGATCGCCAACGCCGAAGACCTGAATCACTGGTTAATTCAAGACCTCAATTATGGCGCGATTCGTCTGGAAGCCGCCTTAATGATGAGAGCCTTTCAGAGTTTTATCAATCAAGATGTAGCCAGTATATGTTATTGGAATAGTTGGCTAAGTGCCAGTAAAGAAACATCAGAATTGCGTCTGCAAAGCTGGCAGATGGGTAACTCTCTTTTGGCATTAATGGGGGAAATCTACCAGGCAAATGATGGCGATCATGATTATTTTCAATATATAAAATCAGCTATTGATAAGCCTTGTAATTATGCGATCGCCTTCGGAATTACCGCCGCCCATAGCCAGATAGAACCCCAAACAGCCCTACTGGGATATCTGCATAGTTGGGCGACTCATATCATCGGTGCCGGAGTCAAACTCATTCCATTAGGTCAAACCATCGGACAAAAACTGCTCTGGCAACTTTCCCCAACTCTCACCGAAATTAGCCAGCAAATACTGATGTTAAACGATGATGATTTAGTTAGCTGTAGTTGGGGATTAGGATTAGCAAGCATGGCTCACGAAATCCAGTATACCCGTCTGTTTCGCAGTTAATATATAGTGGCAACAGTAATTAGAAACAGATGACTATTTTCGAGCCAGGAACTGCTAGATTGACCCAACCCCATAGCGATCGCCATATTGCCAACATTCCCCAAATATCAATTATTATCCCCGTCCTCAATGAAGCGCCAACCCTTCCCCCTACCCTCAAGAAATTGCAGGGTATCAAAGGCATTGAAGTAATTGTAGTTGATGGTGGCAGTCAGGATGAAACCGTGACCATCGCCCAATCTTTCAGCGTCCAAGTCATCACCACAGCAGCCGGGAAAGCCCGACAAATGAACGCAGGAGCCGCGATCGCCACCGGAGATACTATCCTCTTCTTGCACGGTGACACCCAGCTTCCCGACGCTTTTAACCATTGGATAGAGCAAATTCTCAGTCAACCTCAGATCATCGCCGGAGCCTTTGAACTGGAAATCGCCGCCCCCGTCTTAGCACTGCGTTGGGTGGAATTCGGGGTAAAAATGCGATCGCGTTATTGTCAACTCCCCTATGGCGACCAAGCCTTATTTATGAAAACCCAAACCTTTAGGGACATTGGCGGTTTTCCCGACTTACCAATTATGGAAGACTTTGCACTCGTGCGCCAACTACAGAAACGGGGCAAAATTGCGATCGCCCCAGTCCCAGTCATCACCTCAGCCAGACGTTGGCAGCAAATTGGCATCCTCCAAACCACCCTAATTAACCAAATCGTCATTATCGGTTACCTTCTCGGTATTCCCAGCCCCACCCTCGCCCAGTGGTATCGGGCCCGAAAACGTAAAAATTTATGAACTTTTGGGATTATATGTGAACTTTTTTAACGCTAACTCCCATTTTTGTCGATAGTTTGCACAGGGCTGCTTAAAATATGAGCTTAACACCTGAACTCAAGATTTTTAAGCGAACAGGAGAAAAATCAGTATGCCTCAAGCAACGGATCAAGGGTTGATTCAAGCCTACAACGGCGATCCCTTTGTAGGTCATCTATCCACCCCCATTAGTGATTCCGCCTTCACCCGCACCTTTATCGGCAACCTTCCCGCCTACCGTCCCGGTCTGTCTCCTCTTCTGCGAGGCTTAGAAATCGGTATGGCTCATGGTTACTTCATCGGCGGTCCCTGGGTGAAATTTGGAACCCAACGCGGCACTGAGTTCGCCAACCTCAATGGCCTGATTTGTGGCTTGGCTATGTTACTGATTGCCACAGCCTGTTTAGCCGCTTACGGTTTGGTAACTTTCCAAGGGGATAAATCCGAAGAAGGTGATTCCCTCCAAAGCGCCGCCGGTTGGAGCCAATTCGCTGGTGGATTTTTCATCGGTGGTATGGGCAGTGCATTTTTGGCATTTTTCTTGTTAGAAAACTTTGCTGTTGTTGACGCAATCTTTAGGGGTTTGGTCAATAATTAATCAGCACGATTCTGACTGAATTTTAACACAAACATCAGTCAAATATCGGTTTTTTCTGCAACATTAACCTTAACTTTTGAAATTAGGAGACATATAGCATGACTGGTGATTACGCTGCTTCCTTCCTGCCTTGGATTTTGATTCCCGTGGTTTGCTGGTTGATGCCTGCAGTTTTGATGGGTTTGCTGTTCATCCATATTGAAAGCGATGCCTAATATCAACGGCATTATCTAAAACGCTGAATCCTCCGCCTCTTGGTGGGGGATTTTTTCGTCACTGATAGCCAGAATATGTAACTATATAATTATCAGAACTTTGACGATTTTAGGAAGTCCATGATAGCCTGATGGCGACAACTGTTGAATTTCCAATAATTATCATGACTCCATCAGAATTAGGACTGGAAGCCTTGATGTCATCACAGCCAGGTCTGAATATCAGCTTGGAAGGCTTAGATAATACCATCCAATTTGGCACTGTAGCTAATGATACAATTGATGGCAGTGTTGGCGGTGGCAGTAATCAGATCTACGGATTAGACGGAAATGATGTCTTATTAGCAGGCAATAATGATATCCTTTATGGCGGGTTAGGTGCTGATATCCTAGACGCATCAACTGACAGCAATAACCAATTATTTGGCGGTCAAGGAGACGATATATTAATTGGTGGGAGTCGTAGCCAACTGTTTGGAGACCTGGGGGATGATCAATTGTTCGCTGGAATTGATGGCGACACCCTAACAGGCGGCCCAGGTTCTGACCAGTTTTGGATTTTCAATAACGGCAATTTACCGATTAATCCCAGTGTAATTACTGATTTTGAACCCGGAGTTGATGTCATTGGTTTAGATGATCCTACTCTCAGTTTTGAACGGCTGACACTCACGGAAGTTAACTCTGATATAACCATTAGTTTAGATGGCGTACCCCTGAGCATAGTATTAGGAAGAAAAGCAGATGAGTTAACACCAGATAACTTTGTATTTGCTTCGTCCCCTCTCAGCGAGGACTTGATTACCTATCCGTTATTCTGGCAAGGAATTTTCGGCTATACCGCCATCGGAGAATTTAGTTATGATAGGAGTTTTGAGGGAACCATAGTTACCCGTGATCAACTCAGCGACCTGCAAATAACCTTCTTTAACCCTGATGGGAACCCCATACAAAGTTTTGACTACGATTTTCCGCTTCCTCCCACCAGTGAATTGAATTTCAACTTTGACACTACCACCACTACCATTTTGCAAACTGGCAACTTTGACCAACCTGATGGATTGGATTTGGGGGTAGAATTTAACCTGGAAACAGGTGTATACTTCATCACCTTTTTACAACCCCCAGATTTTCCCGAAGCAGTTATCTTCCTGGAAGAAGTAGTGGTTCCAGGTTCTGATGCTGATTTGATTGGACTTGATGAGGGAGGTATGTTAACTGTTATTGGTCTCGAAGTTGTCCAAGGTGTTTTTGCAGAAGCATCCCAACAGTTCATGCTACCAGATTCTGAATTGAGAATCATGGAGGCTCAACCAGCATTATGGCCTGATGGTTGTCTGGGATTACCGGAAGATGGTGCTGTTTGTACTTTAGCGATTGTCCCTGGGTGGGAGGTGAAAGTAACGGATGGTGCCAATGAATTGGTTTATCGGACTAATGAATCAGGTTCGTTGGTCAAATTGGATATGTCGGCTAGTTGAATTTAACTCGATCCTAACTTCTGCTATTTTGGCTTGATCCTGAATGGCTGTCCTGGTGGCTGCAATAGACTAATAGTTGACCACCAGGGAGAAGTTACCATGAGACGTTCAAGCCGTGATAGAATTCGCTACGATCGCACTGAAATTGAAGGTAAAAATATCCATATTCATGTGGATCTTAACTCTGACCCACGTTATCGATACGACTACGATTATGAGTCTCAAGGGTTGGGATCGGTTGGGTTTCTGTTTTTGTTACTGACAGCCTTAATTATTTTTGTCGGTAGTTACGGCGGTTCAGATACTTACGCCGTCCCCGATGTTGACCTATCGCCAATTTTGCGTCAGTCTACTTCTAAATAGTGGGAAAAGTTGCACTCATGGGATTATAGGCTTCCCACGCTGTAAATTTGCTATAAATGCCCCCAGATTTAAGATATGATTACCAGAGATACCCAACCCTTAAAAATGATGTCGTCACTGCAAGATTTACCCCTACAGCCTACCGAGGATGGTTCTTTTACTTTTTTTTCCCCAGAATTTGGGGAGGCTTTCCATAGTCGTTTTGGCGCGAAAGGAGAGGCACAAAGTAAATTTGTCGAACCCCTGAATTTGGCGGCTAAAGCTACAGCACCCCGTCTGAAAATCTTGGATATTTGCTATGGTTTGGGATATAACACGGCAGCGGCTTTAGCTGCGATTTGGGAAGTTAACCCGAATTGTCAAGTGGAAATGATCGGATTAGAATTAGATCAGGGAGTCCCCCAAAGGGCGATCGCCCAAGGTTTATTAAATGATTATCCGCTTCCTATTCCCGAATATCTCAAAACTCTGGGGACTCAATTACAGATAACATCCCATAACCTCCAAGGGAAACTGCTAATTGGTGATGCTAGAGAGACCTTAAAACAGGTCTATGATTCCGGTTTTCAGGCTGATGCTATTTGTCTTGACCCGTTTTCTCCCCCGACCTGTCCGGGACTGTGGACGGTGGAATTTTTGGCTATGGTGGCGCAATGTCTCAAACCTGACGGCGGACGTTTAGCGACTTATTCCTGTGCGGCGGCGGTGCGAACTGCTTTAATGATGGCAGGATTAGCGATCGCTTCTAGTACCCCCTTTGGCCGTCGCGCCCCAGGAACGATCGCCAGTTGGGACGGGGTAGGTCTACCACCCCTGACGGAAAAGGAACTCGAACAGCTTAACACCCGGGCGGCTATCCCCTATCGTGACCCGAATTTGGGCGATCGCCACCAATCAATTATAGAGCGCCGCCAAACCGAACAAGCCGGATCGCCCTTAGAACCTAGTAGCCACTGGAAAAAACGCTGGATTTCGGCTACTATAGACAACCAGTAATTTTGAGTCCGGGGCAAATTTAAAGACCCTATAAGTATTAAAACCGATGGTAGCAGTAGCAATTCTAGCAGCAGGACGAGGAACCCGCATGAAATCTGACCTTCCCAAGGTCTTACATGAGTTGGGAGGGCGATCGCTTGTCGAATGGGTTTTAGAAAGCGCCCGAGACTTACAACCCTTACGAAAGCTGGTGATTGTCGGTTATGGCGGCGATCAAGTCCAGACTTCTCTGATGGCGAAATATGCGGACGCAGGCTTAGAATTTGTCGAACAGAAACAACAGTTAGGTACTGGTCACGCTATCCAACAGGTTTTACCCTATTTACAGGATTTTACTGGGGATTTACTGGTTCTTAATGGGGATGTGCCACTACTGAGACCCCAAACGCTACAACGGTTGATGACTATTCATAAACAAGAGGGAAATGCTGCCACTATTGTAACGGCGAATTTGCCCAATCCCACGGGATACGGTCGAGTTTTTTGTGATAGCAAAAACCTGGTTAAAGAAATTGTCGAACATCGCGATTGCACCGAAGCGCAAAAGCAAAATCATCGCATCAATGCCGGGATTTATTGTTTTAATTGGCAGGCTTTAGCTAAAATTCTGCCCCATTTAAAAGCAGACAACGACCAACAGGAATATTATTTAACTGATACTGTGCATGACCTCGACCAAGTAATGGCGGTTGATGTGGAAGATTTCCGGGAAATTATGGGTATCAATAATCGCCGCCATTTAGCCGCCGCCCATGAGGTGCTTCAAGAATGGATTAAAGAAGGGTGGATGGATGCGGGTGTAACTTTGATAGACCCTGATAGTATTACTATTGATGATACGGTGCAATTAGAACCAGATGTGATTATTGAACCACAAACTCACCTGCGAGGAAAAACTCTAATTAAGTCGGGAAGTCGTATCGGACCGGGAACTTTAATCGAGAATAGCGAAATCGGGGAAAATGTGAGGGTTTTATATTCGGTGATTTCTGATAGCACGATCGCCTCTAATACCCGTATCGGCCCCTACGCCCATTTACGAGGTCATGCTAACATCGCTGAGGGGTGCAGAATTGGCAACTTTGTGGAGTTGAAAAATGCCGAAGTTGGACCGAAAACTAATATTGCCCATTTATCCTATATTGGGGATGCTACCCTAGGGGAAAAAGTCAATATCGGGGCGGGAACTATTACGGCTAATTATGATGGATTTAAGAAACATCACACTACCATAGGCGATCGCACTAAAACCGGCTCTAACAGCGTGATAGTTGCCCCTGTAACCCTCGGAAATGATGTGACAGTAGCAGCAGGGTCTGTGATTACTAATGACGTGCCAGACGACTCGTTAGCCATCGCTAGAGAAAGGCAAGTCGTCAAACATAATTGGCGATCGAACCAGCCACAGGATTAAATGGGATTAAATAGGTGCGTCAACTCCACACCAGCCGGGTGATGATTTGACGCACCGGACGACAGCCTAAACCAGTCTGAGATTAGGATAGTAAGCCAAAATATCATCAGTGCTAAGGGTATCGCCACTGGCTTGGGGAGTCCAAAGAACTTCGATCGCCAATAGCTGTTCACTACCAATGGAACCTAAACGACTGATCGCCTGTCTGACATCCTGGGAACTTTCAATTTTGGGTAATTCAAGCTGACCCAAAACGCCCACAACTAGGGTGACAATAATATATTCCCCTGGGTCTTCGGTAGCATCTTGACTGACGATCGCTCCATTGTCATCAGTAGCAGAAATGCGCTGATTATTGACGTTTGAGAGAGTTTCTTCGGTAAACTTACTACGTTCTGCGATCGCCAACTGATTAAATTTCGCTTCGGCGGAATTTAAACGCATCCGGGTCGCCTCACTCGCACCATAGACCCAATATTCTGGGTGACGTAGCAGGGCTAAAGTCGCTTCCTGAAGGACTTGGGCGCGACCTTCTGGGGTTCCGGTGTCAGCAGTGGCGGCGAGGCGATCGAGGTCCTGTTGGAGGTAGCGACCCTCAGCTAATAAACCTACCTGGACCTCAGCCACGGAAACTGTGGGGTTATTATATTCGGCTTCTTGGACTCCTTCACCGACAGCGCGGAAACTTCTCACGATAAAATTGGCAATGGCGACGAAAATCAGGATAGAAAATAGTCCTCCGAAACCGCCAAAACCAAAGAAGGGAAGTAAAAATGGAAATCCAAACCCACCGCCGCCGTAATATCCACCCCCTGGGGCGGTTCTGGGACCGGGGGCTAATGTGCGACTGGGAGCGCGGAATGAACCACCGCCGATCCGACCGCCACTTCTGGCTGCTAGGGCGTTGTCAGCATGGCTAAATCCTAGGGTGAGAATGAGGGCGATCGCTATTAGTGGTTTAAAAAACGGTTTAACAATTGACAACAAATTTTTCAACATAAATGATCCTAATGTCTGCTGGGGACTGGAGTTTGATCGAGGTTAGCATCAATTCTATCTGTACCTGCGATCGCTTATCCAGTCGATATATCTACTACTTTAACGCCTCTAGCATAACTGCTACAGCTAATCAAAAGTACGGACTTCCCCAATATAGGGGAGATATCCGCACCTTACCAAATTCTTAATGGTTGATTATACCGCTGTGCCAGTTTTGAGCCAACTGGCCGCTAGTTTTGGGGCTCTGGGACTAATGGTGGGAGTCAGGGTGTCTGATGGACAACAACAGACTCCTATAATTTTGCCTGTCCAACAAATTATATCCCCAAATCCTCAATGTCCCCTCGAATTAAACAAGTTACTGGCTGAGTTGGTGGTGGATTTACCCGCCTATGCTAACCGTGTGATTACGCGATCGCCACCTACCAATTTACAGGATATCCCTACATCAGTGATTTTAGCTACCAATTTACCCCCAGAAACTCTCCCAGTTTCTGAGCATTTACCCACCGATTTACCCACTGGTGATGATATTTATTTGGGCTTCATTGTTACCCGTGAAAGGTTGTATGCTAATAATAGAATGCTCGTGATTCAACGCTATCATTGGCTATTCATGCGTTCAACTCCTAACGGGTGGGAATTAGTGAAAATGTTATCTAAATCAGATCCTTATCCGGGTTATAGGATTTTACCCCAGCCTTGGGATAGTAGCCAAAGTGCGATCGCCCGCGCCATTCGTCTGTGGTTGCGAGACTGTCAATGGCGGAGAGTCCCTATAGAAAAATGACTGAGAATTTTTGATTATGTATCAAGTTGGTGGTAGCTTAGATCGTAATGCTCCTAGTTATGTCGAAAGACAAGCCGACCGAGAACTTTATCAACACTTGAAAGCCGGAAAATTTTGTTATGTTCTTAACTCTCGTCAAATGGGGAAATCCTCATTATTGGCTCACACTAGATACCGCTTAGAATTAGAGGGATTGCGATGTTCTAGTATTGACTTAACCCTAGTCGGTCAAGACCAGATTAGCTCTGCTCAGTGGTATAAAGGCATTGTTGTTGAATTACTCAGAGGATTTAAATTATGGCCAAAATTCCCATTTAAAGCCTGGTGGGAAAAGCAAGAAAACCTTTCCCCAGTGCAGAAACTTGGTTATTTTATTGATGATGTATTATTGCCAGAAATATCTGACCAAAATCTGGTGATTTTTATAGACGAGATTGATAGTATGTTAAGCCTGGATTTCCCCTCAGATGATTTTTGGGCACTCATACGTTTTTTGTATAATAATAGAGCCAGTAATCCCCAATATAACCGCCTCACTTTTGCCATTTTTGGAGTCGCCACACCCTCCGATTTAATTCAAGACCGCACTCGGACACCTTTTAATATTGGTAAACCCATAGATTTAACAGGTTTTACCATCTTAGAAGCACAGATATTAGCCCAAGGATTAAATATCACAGGGTGCGACAAAATAGCAGTTATTGAACGCATTTTATTTTGGACTAATGGCCAGCCGTTTCTAACTCAAAAAACCTGTGATTTAATTAATCAAATCAACCTCGGAGCCAATGATGCGCCCCAGTTGATAACGCCGGGGGAAGAAAGCCAGTTTGTCGATGAAGTTATTAGCAGTAAAATTATCTATAAATGGCAAGAACAAGACCAGCCAGAGCATTTAATGACTATCTTAAACCGAATCAAGTATAGGGTAGATATCATGCCTAAAATGCTAGGTATTTATCAGAAATTGCTCGATAAAATCCCCGTAGAATTTGATAATAGTCCCGAACAATCAGAGTTAGTTTTATCTGGTTTAGTCTTTAAAAACCAAGGAATTTTGACCATCAAAAATCCCATTTATGAGACTATATTTAATCTGGCTTGGGCCATCCAGGAGCTATCAAATATTCGCCCCTATTCCCAGGCTTTAGATGCTTGGGTTAAATCCTACAAAAATGATGTATCTCGATTACTAACTGGACAAGCGTTAATAGATGCTAAAGTTTGGGCAAATGACCGCAGTTTAAGTGACTTAGATTATCAATTTTTAGCCACCAGTCAAGAACTGGAAGAACGCCAAATAAAAACCTATTTAGAAGCTGCCAAAATCAAAGAAATTGAGAAACGACTTGCTCAAGAAAAAAAACTGGCACAATTGCAGCGGTTACTGTTAATAATAGCTACCGTAGCTTTGACTATTTACTCTGGGTTGGGTATCTTGGTATGGCGACAAAATCAACAAATGCGGATTAGTGAAATCGGAGCCTTAGCATCTTCTTCTCATGGCTTATTAGCCTCCCATAACCAGTTAGATGCTATGGTGGATGCCATTAAGGCTCAACGTCGCCTAGAGAGTTTATGGACAGTTGATAGCCAAACTAAATACCAAGTAACATTGGCTTTAAATAATGCCATTTATTACACCAATGAATTTAATAGGTTAATTGGTCATAACGGCTCGGTTTTAAGTTTAGATATTAGCGGTGATGGTCAGTTAATTGCTACGGCTAGTAATGATAAAACTGTGAAAATTTGGCGGCAAGATGGAACCTTAATTAATACCCTCCCACATTCGGCAACTGTCCATCGTGTGGCTTTCAGTCTTGACGGTAATTTGGTGGTTTCTGGTAGTTTAGATGGTACGGTAAAACTGTGGAATGTCAATGGTGAATTATTGCAAAATATACAAGCCCATGATGCTCCGGTTTGGGGAATAGATTTTAGCCCCAATGGTGAAATTATCGCTTCTTCTAGTGGCGATCGCACTGTCAAATTATGGCGACTAGACGGCACATTATTAACAACTTTGACAGGACATACAACCAGTGTTTGGAATGTGGCTTTTGATAACAACAGTCAAATAGTAGCTTCTGTCGCCCTTGATGGTTTAATGAAATTCTGGAGCATCGATGGCAGATTATTAAACACCATAGAAGCACATGAAGCAGCTATTTGGGATGTCGCCTTTTGTTATGATACCAATTTACTGGTCTCTGTCAGCACAGATCAAACAGCTAAAATCTGGACAACAGATGGCACCTTGGTGAGAACTCTGGAGGAAAAAGATGCAATTCTTGGGGTTGATTGTAGCGCTAATGGTGAATTTATTGCCACCAGTGGTAGAAATAATACAGTAACAATTTGGCAAACAGACGGAACTTTTATGAAAACCTTAAAACGACATAATGCTATCATTAGAGATGTGGCATTAACCGCTAATGGGTTGATGGCTGCTTCCGCTAGTGATGATGGAACCGTCAAGTTATGGCGACGTAACGCATATTTATTAAAACCGCTTTATAATCATGATGATACCCTGTGGAATATAGCCACCAGTGCTGATAATCAATTGATTGCTTATGGGTCTGCTGATACCACCTATTTAAGAAAAACAGATGGTCAGCTTTTAAGTATAATTCGTAATTCCGGAAAGACAAGTCGCGCTGTAGCTTTTACTCCCGATGCAGATATCTTAGCACTTTCTGCTAATTATGAAGTGCAACTTTGGCAGATTACAAATATCACCAAATCTCCACCGGAACTACTGACCATATTAACTGGACATAAAGCATTAATTTATACTATTGCTATTAGTCCTGATGGTCAAATGGTGGCTGCCGCTGGGGATGATAAAACCATTAAATTATGGACGATTCAGGGAGAACTGATCAATAGTTTTTGGGCTCATAATGAAAGAATTTGGCGACTAGCTTTTGCCCCAGATGGTCAAACTCTTATCTCTGCTAGTGAAGATCAGACTGTCAAATTATGGACTACAGAGGGTGTGCTTGTGAACACCCTAAATCAAGATGGAGTTATTTGGGGAGTTGACATTAATCCTCAAGGAAATTTAATAGCTTCCGCTAGTCGTGATGATACTTTTAAACTGTGGAGATTAGATGGTACTTTGGTCAGAACAATTATAGCTAACAGTGGTGGATTAACCAGGGTTGCCTTTAGTCCAGACGGTCAAAATATCGCCACTGCTGGTGTTAATAATCAGGTGAAATTGTGGAATCTTGAAGGGGAGTTACTGCGAACTTTACCCGGACATGAAGCTATGGTAATCAGTCTAGCATTTACGGCTGATGGTAATTTTTTGGTATCTGGTGGGGATGACCGGACGCTGATTATATGGGATTTAGAGGGAATTAAAAATCTCGCTCCTATGGAATATGCCTGCAATTGGGTCGGGGATTATCTGCGGACTAATATGGAGGTACAAGATAGCGATCGCCTTTTGTGTCCATAAAATCTCAGCCGGGAATTGTCCATAAATCTGATTTTTTGGTATAATCATCATTTAAACTTCTAACTTGTCAACTTGGTTTCTGCTGATCTACCATTATAATTACCGATGATTGTCTCTGAAAAACAAAGAACCCTAGAAACCGACTGGCGGCTATTCTTACGATTGCGAGACTATGCCTCGCGCCATAAAAAATTGTTGGCGATCGCTATTATTTTACTCATTCCTCTGTCTATTTCTAGTGCCATTCAACCCATTTTAATTGGGCAAACTATTTCACTAATTCGCCAAGAACCCACCTATAAATTTCTACAAGGATTATCCCTATCAGCGGGCTTAAATCTCTTAGCTTTCCTGTTATTGCTGACAATTTCCCTCAGATTTACCCTTCAGGCTATCCAAGGATATGTCGTCCAGACCGTTGGACAAAAAATGACCGCAGATATTCGTAACGATTTATTTGACCATGTTACCTCTTTAGCAGTCCGATTTTTTGACCGGACTCCTGTGGGAAAACTCATTACTCGTCTCACCAGTGATGTCGATGCTTTAGGGGATGTATTCTCGACTGGTGCCATTGGCATTGTTAGCGATTTATTCTCGATTTTAGTAATTGCGATCGCCATGTTTAGCCTTCAGTGGCAGTTGGCTTTAATGTTGGTTTTATCTATGTTCCCGGTCACGGCAATAATTATCTATTTTCAACAACAATATCGCACTGCTAATTATAAAGCACGGGAGGAACTCTCCGACCTCAACGCACAACTGCAAGAAAATTTGATTGGTATTGGAGTTGTCCAACTATTTCGCCGCGAACGTTACAATACCGAGTTATTTCGCATCACCAATCAGCGTTATATTAAAGCCGTTGATAAAACCATTTTTTATGATTCGGCTGTCTCGGCAACCTTAGAATGGATTGCCCTAATAGCGATCGCCGCCGTCCTCTGGTTTGGCGGCCAACAAGTATTAAATCAAACCCTCAGCTTTGGCATACTTTCCACCTTTATACTATTCGCCCAACGTCTATTTGACCCCCTCCGACAATTTGCCGATAAATTTACCGCTATCCAAGCCGGTTTAACTGCTGTGGAAAGGATTAATGACATTCTGAACCAACCCATAGAAATCCGCGACCCAGAAATCGGAAAAGCCAGTGTTTTACCAACTAAAAATAGTGGAGCGATCGGCGAAATCAAATTTGAAAACGTTTATTTTGCCTACAAAAATGATGAATATGTAATCCACAACCTTAATTTTACTATTCATCCAGGCGAAAAAGTCGCCCTAGTCGGACCTACTGGGGCGGGGAAAAGTTCTATAATTCGGCTATTATGTCGTTTATACGAACCTAGTCGCGGTCGCATTTTAATTGATGGCATTGATATCCGTGATTTACCTCAAGCCGAATTACGTCGCCATGTGGGGGTCATCTTACAAGATGGGTTTCTATTCGCCGGAGATGTTAAAAGTAATATTACCCTAGGGGAAACCTATACAATCGACGAAATTCGACAGGCGGCGGAAAAGACTAATGTAGCTGAGTTTATTGAGGCTTTACCCGAAGGTTATGATACCGAATTGAGGGAAAGAGGCACTAATCTTTCCAGTGGTCAAAAACAGCTTTTAGCTTTTGCGAGGGTAGCCATTAGAGACCCACAAATCTTAGTTTTGGATGAAGCCACCGCTAACCTAGACGTGATGACAGAATCCCTAATTCAGGATGCCCTTGATCGGATGTTAGTCGGCAAAACTGCCATTATTATTGCCCACCGTTTATCAACGATTAAAAATGTCGATCGCATTTTAGTTTTACAGCGAGGAAGACTGATAGAGTCCGGTTCCCATGACCAATTATTAAACCAGGGCGGACTCTACGCCAGTCTGTATCAGTTACAGATGTTAGGTGCTTAATCCTCGGAACTTTCCGCTTATTTGAGGTTCAAAAATCTGTCTAAGGCTTCCACCAAAGCCGGAGGCCAACGGCGGATATTAGCTACCCAATCAATATCTCGATAACGGGGGTCTAATCCAATCGCCGCCACCCAATTACTTTCGGCTTCCCCTATTTTACCACTATCCCACAAACAGGCGGTTAAAGCTGCCCGCATATCGGCAAAATTGGGATATTTACGAATCAGATTTTTGATGTTGCGGATAGCTTCTTTAGTTTCTCCACTTTCATACAAAGCCAGGGCGTAGTTAGCCCTAGCAAAAGCATAATTAGGGTCTAATTCCGCCGCCTGGAAATAGTCGGCGATCGCCGCTTCCCAGTTTTTCTGTCCGGCTTCCGCATTACCTCGATTATTATAGGCGATCGCATCAGAGGGACTCAATTCTAAAGTCCGATTATAGTCAGCGATCGCATCAGACCAACGCCCCAAACCCTCATAAGCCACTCCCCGGTTAAGGTAAGCGTCCGCCGCCGTCGGCGCTAATTCAATAGCCCGGTTATAGTCCCCTATTGCTTCCGTGAGGCGGTTTTGGCTAACTCGGACATTACCTCGGTTACTCCACATAGCCGGGTTATCCGGGTAACGATTAATAATTTCAGTCCAGTAACTCTCTGCTTCGGGAAACCGTCCCGCTTGGCTAGTGGAAAAAGCCCTCTCTAGTAGTTCATCCAATGATAAAGTTGAGATTTCCGCTACCGTTTCCCCTACGGTTTCAGTAGCAGCCCAGGCTAAATTATATGGCGATACTACCCCTAGCCATAGCCAGCAAAATACCACGGTTAGAAAAAGTATCAATCGGCGCATCATTAAAAAAAAGCCACAACAACCTGAAATTATACCCAAATTAGCCGCCGATTGACCAGCCTACCTCAGACTTTTACCCATAGCGCCAACCCTCCCCCTCGCCCTCTAGCGGCGATCAAGTTTTCTCGAATTAGGAAATAGGCAAAAAAAGCCTGGTCTTTAACTAGGCGTTGATCAAAATTTTCCTCGCTAGTTTTCCCACCACGAATATAGTTATCATAAAGTTTTATCCCCACCGCTTCCACCGCTAGGCGGGTAAAATCAAAAGCCAGAATATCATTTTTCTCCAAAAACTTAGCCGGACCGCTAACAGTTAATGTCATTAGTCCGACTTGGATTTGGTTTTCGATTCTACCGGCTTCAAAGGGTTGGCGATCGCCGCTTTCCACCCCCGAAACTGGGGAATAGTTTAATAATACACCAACTAGCCCCGGCAGATAACGACCCGCCCCCATAATCACCCCTGCTTTAGCGCGAGTTTTTTTGGTTCCGGTAATGAAATATAATTGCCAACACCCATACAAACTCTCGAAGGGGTGAGGTTTCCGGTTTTGGCGACCCGCCTTTTCCGCCTCTAATAAAGCATTAACCACCTGGTCAGGAGAAACGCGATCGCCCCGAGATTTTAGCGATCGCGCCGTTTGGTCTAGGATGTCCAGATATTCAGCCAAGGTTCTGATTTCATCAAGATATGATAATTATCTCTTATATCATTTATCGGCATACCAAGACAAATTGATGGCTAATATCAGCAGATTTGTGTTATAATGGGTAATGATCAGATACCCTTGGAGAGGTGGCAGAGTGGTCGATCGCGCTCGACTTGAAATCGAGTGAGCCGCAAGGTTCCGTGGGTTCAAATCCCACCCTCTCCGATTAACTTAAACCCTTATCCTGACTACTATCGCGGGAATTGCTTTAACCCGATAGTCGTACCGTTACATTCAATATGCACTCCATTCAGTCTTAGCACACGGGACGATTAGTGCATATCCCTTAGCAACAAAACTTAATTATTGACGGGTTAATCAATAAGCACAACTTAATCAATCTGTCAAATGCCTACTATCTCCCCCTAACCCAACACCGATAGGGTACTTCCCTAGCGATACCCGTCAACAGCAAGCCTAGCGGTTCCTAGCGTCACTGTTGACTGTTATCGCAACGGTCAGTTCCCTTAATATGTCTGTTTCGGTTAGGGGGAGGATATGGCTCAAAAACAACCCATAGGGGAACCCACTAGGTTATCAATGTACAACGATACTCCTATCAATGTACAAAGATATCAGACCGCCTACCTGGTTCCCTGTGGGAGTCAGATTATTGGTGAAATATTGAGGAGCCTACTCACTACCAACAAAATGCGATCGCATAATCTGAACTATCATCTACCGGAACCAACCCGATACCCCTAAACAACTTTTCAACTGGTGACTTGTTTCGTTATCTCTCGCTGATACCTACATAATCCTAGAGAATTGCTTTACCAGCGACAACGGTTATCCACATAATCCTAGGGAATTGACTCCCCATCGAAACCGATACCTACATACCGCTAGACAAGTCTCCAATTTATAGGGGTACTGAGTTCCGCACGGGATGATTACCCCTAATAGACGGGTTAAGGTTTTGGCTTAGGGTGTTTATTGTAGGTAAATTAGAGGCAAGCATTCATATAAATGATTTCCTGGCCTGGTTTTCCAGGCCAGGAAACAAAAAATATGCAAGCACCCCCTACAGTCAGAAACCATAGGGGGCCATTTAAGTTATTGGGGTAGCTGTTATCTGTTAGGTGTTAGGGTTTAGGGTTTTCTCCAACCATCATCATCAATATCATCTCTGTTGATTGGGAGATGGGGTGATTGCTTTTTATCTTCTAACTGTTTTTTACAAACTGTTGATGGCATAAAATCATTAACATATCTAATC
Organism: Arthrospira sp. PCC 9108; assembly: GCA_016745315.1. Classification (GTDB taxonomy): domain Bacteria; phylum Cyanobacteriota; class Cyanobacteriia; order Cyanobacteriales; family Microcoleaceae; genus Limnospira; species Limnospira platensis. The sequence continues at coordinate 3,904,510 of CP066886.1, read as the reverse complement.
AAATAATTTAGGCTATTTTGGATACCGTCTAACCTATTCTCAATAATTAGGTTTCCTGTATGCGTAATGAACATACTGATAATAATCGCGACAATAATTAACCCTAATTCAACTATTACCAAGTTCATTTATATTAATTTCCAAAAATGAAGTGTAAACCATTTAATCCTTTCTAGTGGAGAAAATGAAGCGTAAAAATTGCTGTACGGCGGTGATTCAATTATTTGATATTCATTAAGCCATACAGTTTCTCTTTTAACTAACATAGCTTGATTAACATCATTGTAACCATAAAACTTAAGCCACCCTGCCATTTTCCAGTACACGGGTACACTGTCAGCGTCAAATAATATCCTAACAAATTTACTGCCAGAAATGTCAGGCAATTTTTTAGTACCGTGTAGAGTACTATCATCTTCTATCCTAAAATTAAATTCATAAACTTTAAACCAATTACTTTCAGATATATCAAGTGCATTAGGCATTATCTGTTAATTTATTGTTGAGTGTTTAGCATATTTTCCAATTTGTCGATTTTTTCTGATAATTCCTGAATTGCCGCAATCACTAATGGTATCAGTTTATCATACATGATTGTTAAGTAATCTATTTTTTTGTCGTCAACTTCAGGACTATCTGTATGGTCATTTTTAACCACTTCAACTGCGTTAGGGTATATATTTTGTACTTCTTGAGCAATTAACCCAAATTGTTCTGTACTTGGATTAAAGCCATGAAATGCTGCAAGTTCATTATACTTAAACCACGTGACTGTCAATGCGTTAATTTCGCTTAACCCTAGAGTTGGTTTTGATAAAAGTGTTTTGAATTTAAGATCAGAGCTACCTTTAACGTAGTCTCCATTATCGTTAATATAAGATACATTTGTGCCTCCTACTCTAAATCTAGTATGTACTCCAGATGATGAAAGAGTTGAGCTCTTTATAAAATATGTCTGCCCGTTATATAATTGTATTGAATATCTATTGTCAGGAGCACCTCGCCAATCGCTTTGATGAAAATTAATACCATGATATATAAATACTCTAGGATTATTATCTGCTTCTAATTGCATAGAATAATTCTCTTGATGAGAAAACGCCCAGCTATTTCCTCCAACTCTACTATTTAGTACTAAACTTGCCGAACCAGCAGTAGAGCCTATCCGGCGGATGTCAAACCCCCTCCAAACATTAAAATCAATAAGCATATTTCCATCAGGAAAACTTTCATTAGCTTCAAAAGTTACTGGATTATTTGTTATGTTAAATGTTTTAATTCCTGTTAAAGTTTGATTACCTGTAGTTCTAACTACAGTTGAATCTACATTAATTGTTCTATTAGCTGCTAAAGTTCCTCCTCCGGATCAACCATCACCTGCAGTTAATGTAATATTTGAATGTGTGTGCGTTGTGGGAGTCCTAGCGTCAGATAATCTACTATCATTACCTTGACAGGCTGTGTTTGCTGTAGTGCCATAAGCAACCGCCCATGTTGTGGCAGTACTCCCATTAAAATTATTTCCAGTTAATCCCGTACCATTTGTTAATGTATTAGGAGTATTGGCAGTTATTGTTATATTGGCACTACCATTAAACGAAGTCCCATTAATTGTTCTAGCAGTTTGAAGCGTGGTTGCAGTTGCTGCATTACCTGTAATATTAGAGCTTGTAAAAGCTAATTGTTGCCAGCTACTCCAGACTCCATTTACACGATTTCTTTGATAAATACCTTCTCCTCCAAAAGGTATCATTGTTTGAGAAATCCAAGAATCATTATGTCTTTGTACAGTACAAAAACGCCATGAACTTCCCGGACTTTGATTTAAAAGAGAACTCCCTCGATAAAAACCTGTTGTTAACACATCATTCCAATCTCCTGTTACAGTTATTGAAAGATTTGGTAAAGCACCAATTTCTGCTAAACTCCAACTTACATTTCCAGAGCCGTTTACTGATTTGCCTGTAGAACCAATTGTTAAAGTCCGAGCAGTTCCCCAGTTTACAGTAGTAATATTTGCTGTTCCATTAAAACTTATTCCATTGATTGTTCTTGCTGTTTGAAGTGCTGTTGCTGTTCCGGCGTTTCCACTTATTGACCCGGTAATTAATGAATTAAATGTTTTAACTCCTGTCCATGTCTGATTCCCAGTTGTAATTATCCCTGAATTAGTTGCACTAGCTGTAGGTAAAGTAACATTAGTTCCTGTTGATGATGTAACTACAGGACCTGCTGTTGTTCCTGCTGTTACTCCTAAATTAGTTGCTACATTTACTTGTGCGCCTGCCGCAATCCCATCCAGCTTTGTCTTATCAGCGTTCGACATTACACCTGCAACGGTTGTTGTAGCAGCAGGTAATACAGCATTAGTACCGTCAGAACTGTTAACGGTTAACGTATTGGTTGTAGTGCTTATAGAGAGGTTGGTGGATACGTTTGGGGCGGTGTTTCTAAACTCAGTTCCTACTAAAGTTAAGCCAGTTCCCGCAGAATAGGTTGTATTAGGAGGTGTTACCCAAACACCATCGCCGCGTAAATAGTTAGATGTACTGCCATTTGTATCAATGGCAGCAACATTACCTGAATTTGTTATTTGAGATAAGGTATGTGTATGGCTAGTTGGTGTTCTAGCATTTGATAATCTGACATCGTTACCTTCTGTAACAGTTCCAATAGTTGTTCCAAAATTTTTGTTAAATGCTGTACTTTTGGTAAAAGTAGGCTCTTTACCGTCTAATGTACTTTGAAGTCCTGTAACATTAGCAATAGTATGTGTATGTTCTGATGGAGTAAACGTAGACGGTTTGGACGTTATTTCAGTCCAGCTATGGGAATGAGTAGATGGGGGGAAAGTGCCAGGTTTATTAGTAATATTATTCCAAGTTAACTGAGTTAATTTGACTAAATTAGTATTGGAGTCAATAACTGCTTGTATCCGTTCATTAGTTAAATACAGATTAACTTCACCTTCTGGCAAGTCATCGGTTGATTGCCCAAACTTACTAGAGTAAATGTTGAAATTAGTCATAACTGCCTCTATATTGATTATTTAATTAAATGGCTAATAACTTAATACTAGCCATTTATTTGATGATTACATATCGATATATTCGATAATTGTAACGCTGATATTAGCGTTAGATTCTGCTATCGCCTGTAACTTAGTTCTACCCCACGTTATTGAGATGGTATCACCTGGCTTAACCGAAAATGCAGCGTCTGACACGCTATCACCTGTAGGGTCAAATATTAGATGTACATTGGTATTTGACCGATTCTTTACAAACACCGTTCTACCGTTACTGGTAGCATTGATAGGCACAACTTCCGTGATAGTGTTAGCAGTCAAACTTATCGCTGTAGTTGTCGGTGTTCCCTGTATTTTACTGCTCATATTTAGAGTGTCTAAATTGACAACAGAACTATAAACTGAGAAACTCATAATAAACTCCTAAATCAAAGTAAAATTTACCAATTTATTGTTTGTTCTAATCCAACAATATTGGTTACGCTATCCTCAGTTATAGCATAGATAGAAGCTGTTGATTTTAGTTCATCATCCCACCCAGCGTTAGGAGGTAAATATAGGCATTGATAAGGTACACAGTTACTGATATCGCCGTGACAAAACCATACCCCTACAGAACCTACGTTTTGTAAGTGCAACCTATACCGATTAATATTTGAGGGTCTAACTAACGTGGGGGTATTGCCTATTATCACCCCAAAATTTTCGGGTTGTGTCAATGTAGGGGTTTTAGGAACTGTATCGAGTTGATATTCAGCCATGCCCAAAATATTAATAGAATCATTGTTATGTAACTGAGTTAAACACCTAGCTTTAACTATTGAGTTGCTATCAATTGCTAAACCTTCGTTTTGATTAGTGATTAATTCAATTAACAGGTTTTCGGTGTGAATGCCTCCATAATATGGCAATTTGACAATCCCTAAATTTAACCCGTTTTCTGTTGCCATATTCCCATAAAATATTTGTAAATCTACCGCTCCCTGCAAAACTTCCTGTTTTTTTTCCCACCGTTGATAATAGCTATCTTCCGGGTAAATTTTGGGTATTTTTGATTGTGCAATATTAGGGATATAACACCTAGCGTTTAACGATGATATATAGCTGTAAATACCGATATCATATTTATATCTTTCTGTTATTAATGATTCTAAAATAGTCCCGTTAAATAACTCTATGGCGTTACTCCAGTTAGCAGCGTTTATATGAGCCGCGATATTTTTAACACCTCTCATGATTTCCCTTATTTAATGGATTTAGTAACATAATTATACTATCATATAATACTATTAAACTTAGTACAAAACGTTAATATGGTTAGAGACAGACGGACGATTAGAGACAAACCAAAGGTTAGACCTCGCTCGGGAGTTAGATATGACACAGCTCCCTTTAGATTAAACGATGACCCCGGTAAACTAGGAGACCCGTTTCGAGGTTGGACTGGAGACCCATACGGGAGGGAATTAGATACTCGAAACAAATTTATAAGTGATTCTAAATATGTAGCTCCTGAATACTGGGATGCAGATGAATATCACAAAAAAAGAGAAGCTGAAGAAAGGGAAAAAAGAGAGGATATTAAAAAAGAGGCAACTGTCAAGGAACCACCAAACAGAGATGAACCAAAGGGAGGAAAAAAACCTAGGGGAAAGGGTGGCGCTGGTAGAGGTTTTGGCGGTCCTAATAGCGGTGACGAGGTAGATGATGATAAAGGTAGAAGTTCAGATAATCAAGGCGATAACGCAAGCTATTTAGATGAATTAATCGAGGAAACCACAAGTGTTAGGGATGATTGTTATTATTTATTGCCCTATGCCTATCCTCGTTATGGAGAAAGTTCAGGTTACCAACCATATATCTTCGGATACGGTAATTATGATAGGTTTGAAAAAAACGATTTTCAAGCATCATTAGATAAATCAAATGATGGCTTTAGCCTTACTTTCCAACAAAGTTATGAGTTTAGTAGGGTATATCGAGACTCAAGCTATCCACCAACTTTTAGTAACTTAAGCCGTTCTGGACGTAGGAGTTTACTGCCACGGCGGTGGCGGCGAGAAGTGGAAACAATAATATGGGAGTCAATGACATCACATAATGTTATTTGTGAGTTCGAGGAACTTTCTCCTGTGGATTATCATGAAGGAGATTACTCTGAAGGCGATTTAACTACGCCTTTTGATTTAGCCGCTATATATATTCGTGGTAAATATTTACAGACTTTTTTAAGCCTGCATACAAACCCTTGGACTGAAATGGCCTTTACAAAGATTTATTATCTTCCAGGGAACAGAGTAAGTTATGACCGCAAAACATTTGATTATAAATGGTCATGGATGGGTCCGGTTATCTATGGCTATAAAAATAGATACTATACTTTTAAGCAAGGAACAGGGTTGGCTACAGAGCGAGCGTTTTGGGGTTTTGGAATATTACCGTGTAAACTACAATGGCTTAATTACAATACTTGGTCAGGTTTATATGTTTATGACCCTATATGTGAAATAGAATACACTAGAAGAAAAAGAAAAAGAGTAACAATAACAATACCAGATATGAACGAAGAATGCTGTGGAATGATTAGAAGGATTTACGAGTTCCTAGACCCTGAATCCTTTCCGGCTGAAATGCCTGAAAAAATCACGGTTAATGCTGATAATCCAGAGAACAGAATTAAACGAATAAACACATTGCCAGAATGGTTAATGTATCGATTTGACATCGATGACGAAAGATGGGGTGAATTTGAAGTTAAAGTCGAGATTGATGACGTAAATTTGATGACCAAAGAACAGGAACACGCGGAAATCAAATTACCTAACTTAGCTGAATCAATTGCTGAAATATTCGGGATGGTAATGGAGATAGCTATTAGTCACCAAGTGACCCAAAACGCTGTTTTAACCTGTTTACATGAAGCAGGTTTGGCGCACGCGGCAGCCTTTAAAGCTGGTAGGGAAGTCTCGGAAATATTAGACTATTTAGGATTTGAAACCGAGGAAAAATACGAGAAACTAAAAACAGCGTTTACTCCAGAGGCTGATAATTTTGAGGAACTACTAGAACCTAACGAAAGTAAAGTTAAAATCACTAATCAAAAGAACGCGAAAGAAACACTACAGACAGCCTTAAATCAAATAAAGGAAATATTCTCAATAGTTAGAGCGCAAGGTACTTTACAAGTTAATGGTAATGACCCGTCAAAAGACATATTAGCTGATTTAACTAGGTTATATGATTCAATGAAAAAACAAGACGAGATTAGAGAGCAAGAGACTAATAAAGTTAAAGAATTATTGAAAAAAGACTTTCCTGATATCAAGATAGAAACCGAATTGATTGACGGCGATAACCCACTAAGAGGAACTTTGTAATGGTTGCCAGAAGTGCAAGAATGCTAAGGAGTACTCGTAGCTTGTCTAGCCGTCAAACTCGTAGCAGTATAGGTAGGAATGGCGTTAGACAAGTTAATTTAGCTCAGAGAACATCTACTCAAGAGATGGGTTGGTTTGGCAAGCTATGGGCAAAAATAACTGGTAAAGTAGTTGAATGGGGCAAAAGTTTTGGAGGTTGGTTATGGGAAGGAATTACTAAGTTTTTATCTAACTTTAGTTTTGAGAAAGTAGCACGATTTATCACGTCTAATTGGGATAGTTTCTGGAATTTCAACTGGAATATATCAGATGAACAGATAGACAAAAATATGATGAATATTGCTAATCAATTTATTAGTACTACCGCCGGTTTTTTGGGTAATATGGCAGGTAAATTAGTTTGTGGAGTATTGCCTACCATTGGTATTGCATTTATCAACAAAGCCGCTGCTATGCACATTGCCTTAAGCAAGGGACCTGAAATGCTTATGGAAGTATCTACAGCTTTCGGCTCATACGTTAAACAGTCATTTAACATGGCTATGAAAGCCATAGCATGGCAACTGTTTAAACATGGTAGACGGGTTGTTAAAATGTTTTTAGATAAAAGTCCTTCAACACTTGCAACGGCTATTGTTTCAATGGTTCCTGGTGGTAAAGGAACGATTGAAAAGTGGGGTGACGAAAAAGGTGAAGAATGGAGTTTCGGTAAACAGAGAAGGGAAGCTAGGGAGAAATTACCAGAAAAATATGATGGAAATATTAACACCATTTGGAACCAAGACAGTTCCGAGGAATTCTGGGATGAATTCTCAGATAACTGTAAAGAAGCAATTATTTTAGTTGCTCAAGGATTAGATGAATATATTGCCTTGCAACGCATTGAGGAAAATAGACAGCAACAGTTAGTTAACGCGGTTGTAGAAAATGGTGGAGAGCGATTTAGACTAGTATCATCATTAAGAAACCTTCAAGAAAATGTAGCAAATGTGTTAGCTCAAACTGAAATATTAGGGAATAGAGATATTGGTCAATTTGTGGGTTCCGGTGATATCTCTGAAGTTCCGAATAGCAGTAATTTAAAAATTCAGTTAACCTTCATTTTGTACAATTACGAAAAACCTCCATATTGGACTAAGGAAAGACGGTCAAAACTACAAAAAACTCAAATAGAACTCCCATCAGTAGAAAGACACGAAATAACCTGGGATAAATTACAAAGGATATTTACTCAACCTAGTAAATCGGCATTTACTAAAGGCAATATCAAAGTAACCTGTCAATTAAGAAATGGTAGGAAATTTTCATTTTTTGTGAATGAAAGCTCTAAATCTGACGCTGAAAGAATTTGTAAGGATTTAGTACAATTAACAAATTCTTCAATTGTTTATCCTTTACTATTTGAGGAAAGGAAAGGTTTTGGCGGTAGGGAAAATGCGAAAAGAATCAAAGAGAGCAAAATGTATATCAGTGAAGTGAAAATACTTAACTGGGAATTAATTGATAAATTTGAACAAGCCAAAATCGATATGGGAGAGAATAGTGTTTTGGCAATGTACAAAGACCCTAGGAAGTCTAAAGTCAAAATTCCTTTACATTTTGAGAAGAAACCTAAGTGGGTAGATGATGTAATCAGAACAGCTACGAGGACATCGTTAGAGATGAAAACCGGGAACCAACCACCAACTACAGCCTAATGTAGTTTTCATTGAATAGAAGCTACATATATGTAGCATCTGATATATCAAATAGTTAACAGACAAATTCAGTTAATGATGCTAGGCTCTATGTATTAACTGATTAAAGGTGATGATTATGGCTAGTCCAGTAACTCTTAACGGTGCTACTCTCGAACACCAATTGCTAGAAATTATCGAGCAAGTTCAACGTGCACAGATAAACGCAACTAGAAACCCTAATGGTGTAACGGTAGTTACAGCTTATACCCGCAACATGGCAACTGGAGCTGTGACAGTATCCCTAACAATCCCTACTGATGATGTTTTGGATGTTACTGATGGCTCTATCGATGTACAAGCCATCGCTGTTTTTGTTGACTAGGGTTCATTAACTAGGTAGACAACAATAGTGTTAATGTCTACCTATCTAAAGTTTTGTTTGATAATTAATGAGGTTAAATTATGCCATTAAATGATGCTTACGATAAATATAAAGTAGCTTTTGCTGCTAAACTAGCGCAACCGAGCGGTACTTGTATCGGTAGGAGTTTGATGGTTGAGGCTCCAGTAGACAAGACATCAAAGTATGTTATCCCAATGCCTATGTTGCTGCTTCATACGCTATCTAATAACGCCGTAACACTAGAACCCGCAGAGGTGCGAGCCTTAACTATCTGGAGACCTGCTGTTAGTGGAACTCCGTCAACTTCTTCTAATAGGCGTAATATTCTACGAGGGACCAGAGTTAGGTCATACAAACGTATAGAGTACACAAAAATCTTTGTGGAAGCTCCTGCAGATATGCAGGGAGTCTGGAGAACATATCGCACATCAGGAACTAACGCGGGCGAAAGAAAACTAAGATTTATTGGTTTAAAAGTTCCTCAAATTTTCTCAATTAGTTCCCTGTTATATGTTTTTGCGCATTATTGGGGTAAAAAACCCTCAAGCATTAGAACCTATAACTCAATGTTTCGTATTCCGGCTGAATCTGAAATTACCCTCAATAACCTAGGAGAACTAACCGCAGGCAAAACTGAAGCAGCTAATCAAGTAACAGGAGACCAAAGCGCTTTACCAGGAAAAACAGGCACGAATCCATAATAACTATCTTGTTGCTAATTATATACCCGTTAATCCTATTTTGTGAGTTAACGGGTATTTTGTATTTGTTATTATTTGTACATTCTATATATACTTAATGTGATATTTGATTATTTTATAAATAAGTGTAAATTGTATAATTTATGTTTATTAAAAATAAACTAATCAAATAAGATGATTTTAATTAAATACAGTGATTTAAAACTCAATAACTCAATCGTATTTTTAAAAAATGATTTTGTCAATGAGTTTTAAATCACTGACATGAATTCAAAAGAGCAAGGTAACTATACAGTTACAAAATCAATTGAAGGTAACGTAACTGTAGAAAATGTAACTAATGTTAATACTAATAAAGTATTAACTCCTACAGAATACATTGAGACGTTGAGTCGGTTTAATCAGTTTACTAAGTTTCTGGAGTTGGTTAATACTTACCTTCCTTACCCCAAAACTTCATTAATTCAATCATTGACCAACAAACTCCAAACGTCGGAGATTATCAACTCAAATACCTTTTATCTGACATATTCAGAGATTGCCACACTTAAACGAGTCACCAACGCAATCCTGACGCTATTAAAAGCAGGTGGAGTAAAGCTACCTCGTAAGGTTACGGGAGCCATCCAAGATGATATTAACGCCCTCGAAGACCATCTATTGGGCTCTGAGAGTGATTTAGAGGATGAAGATAATGAAGTCAACCCATTTTCTAGTTGGTTAGATTAATCCCACACCAAAAACAAAACCGCTTATGTGTAAATTTTTTAGGGACTCTATTTTAAAAGCACATAAGCGGTAGCCACTAAGCATCAGGAAATCATAGCATGATACCACGTCATTGGTCCGAGGTTAGGCTTAACCTACGAAACATCGCGTTAACCCCCTTGATGTATATCGGTCATTCCCTATATATCAAAGTTCCAATTTCAGACGGAAAAACTTTTACATGGCAATCAACTTTAGTTAAGTTTGATAAGGATTTTATCGCTTATTTTATAGGCGAAATTCTTAAAAAATTAATCCCATTACATCCTGACAAACTTGAGGAAATTTGTACAGAAGCCCTAGAGTTCTACAGAGAAGAATGGAATATATATCAAGCCGAAAACGGCGGGGATAGAGAACCTGATAATCCTAATACATCTTTCGGAGTGTACCCAAAAGATGAAAAATAAATACAATGCTAGAGGACAAAAAATAGACGGCTATTATTTTCCAAGTGCATTTGAATGTAGGGTTTATCACCTTCTAAGAAAACATGATAATCAATTAATTGTTCACCCTAAAATGACATTAATTGAACATGCAAAACCTTGGAAAAATATCACCTGGATTCCAGATTTTTATAGTCCGTTCTTTAATCGTTACATCGAAGTTAAGGGAGTATTAACTGATTCATTTAAGCTAAAAATGCAGTTATTACAGTACCTTAATCCTGGCTTAGTCAATCAGTGTTGGTTTGTTATAAGGGGGACATCTTATCAATGGCAAGGCATCTCATTTATCAATATCGACGAGTTTCAGGAGATTTTAAACAACTTAGAAATTCCAAGGACAAACAATGAATAAACTACACTACAGAGGGATTTTTGATATCACGGGAGAGCTGTTAAGTGCTACCTATAACCCGCATTTATTTGAGTATGAAACCACTCAAATAGCCTACCGGATACTAACCCCTATTGAGGACCATCAAACTTCACAAGTCAAGGATTTAACCTACTCCTATATGGGTTCGTATTTTCCTCGTGGAGGTTACAGGGGAACCTGTACAGTTAAATTAAATGATGAGGGAAAATTACCAGTTTCAATTGTTGGGAATTCTCAGTTTTGGGATGTCTGTAAAAAAATCTCAAAAACAATCAATCAATCATCAAAGGATAGTTAATCATGAGTATCGGATATTACGGCAAAAAACAGGGCGATAAATTTAGTTATTGCAGTGCAGTTAAGCCCGGTGAAACGGGAACCTTTCTAATTGTTGATTATGCACAAATACGGATAAAGCCACCTCACCTATGGATATTCGGGAAAGGTGTATCAGGTGATTTTCAGAATTTCAATGATAGGGATTGGAGTTACTCCAAAGGTGATAAAGAATTAATTGCTGTACGGTTTTGTATTGAAAAATACGAGACTGAATATAACGGCAAAAAACGAGAATACACCCCTACAGTACTGGAGCTTGCATTGCTTAAAATAATCGAAAGCGATACAGGATTAACTGACGGGTCTATGATGTTCACTGCCACTATCAACCTAGGACAATCATCGGTAAGGCCAGCTAACAAAATACTAGAGACCGATAGCATTGCTGACCTGGAAATAGAATGTACCAACATATTCTATATTGAATGTATTAATCCATTCAATCAATCTGTCGCTACTTACTCAATCGGAGATATTGACGCTTTCATTGAATCCAAAACTAAAAATAAAGCAGGATTTAATGGAAAGGCAAAATACAAAACCTTCGAGGAAAGGTTAACAGAAGGGGCTAAGGTTTTGGATTGTGACCCTAGCTTTGAGAGTCTTTATAACAAGGTTAAACAACTTGATTCTAATGTATTAATTGCATTAATTGAATTACTGCGATTAATGTAGTCACAAATAAATCCCCCCTAAATATTTAGGGGGAATAACCACCATACCATGTCAACAAGTCAAGAGCGATAAGAGGTTACTACCATGTCTGAGGACTATATTGATTATAGACTAATTAGAAGTCAGATGTCATCTGAACTAGAAGAAATAATCACGGATGGCAATTTAGGTAAACAGATAGAATCGGTGTGTAGGGCTGTCTGTGTTCTACCATATCCTGATATCCAATTCCCTATTGTAACCTCGTTTATAGCGTCTCCAGTAACCCTTATGAGTACAGCTGGCATCCTGTTCCTTTGGGGGTCTAGCGGTACTGGAAAGTCACAGATAGCTACCGTAGCATCTGAACTATACAAGACAACCTCGGTGCTTGCTAATAGCACTTTCGCTTCACTAAGAAACAAGATACAACATGAACGATTTTATGACCCCCTTCAATGTGAATTTGAGAAAAATTTTATATTGGTATGGGAAGATATCACCCCTAGCTTATTAATTGAAAATGAGAATATGTTATCGCTTTTCAAGGTGTTAAACCGCAAAAATAGCCGAATAACCATCAGTAGTCAGACACCGGGAACTAACATGATTTTTAATGCTTTCGCTTTAAAGGTGATTAATTCAATACATCCATTGTGGACATTTTGGGAGTTAAACGAACTCAAAAGACGGATGTTTCCTATATGGTTTAAAAAGAGACTATGACATCAGAGGAATATAGGGGCAATGGTTACGAGTTAAGTGATTTAAACGATGTAGAGGATATTACGCTTGATAAATTATCATCTCAATTAGAAATTTTCTGGAGAAATATCGATAACTGCAATCAATACAGCAAGGTCAAAAAACAACTACAGAAACACAAAAAAGATATCATTAACGCTAGGTTATCAAGTGAAATTATTGTCACCCATTCATTGATTTATCAATTATCTATCAATGAATCAATTAAACGCTTCAATGATTACTGGGATTTTGTTAATGAAAAAATCTTGACTATATCATCAGGTACTGAACAATTTTTAGACAGTTTTATCACTCAAAGTATTGAGGCAAAAATGAAACAAAACAACCAGGCAATTAACGCGGGATGTCCTGAGTTAACCGAGATTGTAACTGATATCGACCCGAAAGCGTTAAAAGAAGCCATTGAGAGAGCTAAAACAGATGGATATCTTGATAGTCGCGTTAATGTTTCAGAGTTGACTAATCTAATGAAAAATAGAGGATATAATATGATTAATCAGAACGGCAAAAATGTTTGGAAACACATCGTATAGGAGACCAAAAAAATGACTCAAACCAACACAAATGCCATTATAAAGGCAAGGTTTAAAACATTTAAACAAATGGTAGATAGTACAGTCTACAACGCCAACAGAGAAGACGCTAAAGAAACGTTAATTTCAATAATGAATGATTGCGAGATTGAGTTATCCTTAGCAGAAGCAAAAAAACAATTATCGCTCAAACAGCTTAATTATATTAAGCATTTACTAACCAAAATCGAATAATTTAAACCCGTCCGAAATGACGTTAAACTATCACAACTTAACCACTATCAAAGGATAAAACCATGTCAATCAAATTAAGTACACCCGGATTAAACGTAGTAGAATATAGCTACATGAGTAATCGATTAAATCCTAACGTTGTAGGATTACTTGACTTAGTAGAACTTGCTATCACATCTGAACAATTCGACGAAATTGTCGAATTTATTCAAATCCACAGGCATTTTTTAAACACGGAAATCGAGTTACTCAAAGGTATTGAAGCCTTGCTTGATGCAAAAATTACAGAACACAACAATAATCAAAATCACCCCGATAATGATGATCACAAGTTCAATTAATCAATAGGAAATAAAGCCATGAATGAGTTTGAACAAGGGAAAATGATGGTTATTGCAGAAATGGCTAGGGAGATTTACATTCAAATGATGTCACGAGATATCCCCTACGCTAACCAAGATACTAGGGTGACATTAGCCGAAATATCTCATAACGCCGCTGTTGATTTTATGATGGTACACGAGAAATGGGTAAAATCTCAGTATCCAATTATCTCTCAACCTCAACCAGGCATTATTGCCTCTGATTTCAACATTAACGGCTATAACAGCGATATCCTACTGGGAGGTGATTTTCATGCCTAAGCTACTCCCGGTAGTCACACTAACAGGGTCTTACAAAGGGTTTCTGGTAGGTCATGGTAATATCTGTATCGAAGTAGGTTCTTTAGAATGGTTTAAATACCTAGAAACCCATAAATCCTTTTCAGTGGAGGTTAATGGTAAACGATTTACGTTGTGCAAAAAAGTCTCAATTAATGGTTTCACCTACTGGAACCTCAAAGGGTGGGATGGTAGCGTCAATCATCACATCTACGTTGGAAAATCTGACCAAGTTACTGTAGACAAGTTAATAGATGTAGCTAACGCTATGATTACTAAGTGCAGTAAACCCTAACACCTAACAGATAACAGCTACCCCAATAACTTAAATGGCCCCCTATGGTTTCTGACTGTAGGGGGTGCTTGCATATTTTTTGTTTCCAGGCCTGGAAAACCAGGCCAGGAAATCATTTATATGAATGCTTGCCTCTAATTTACCCACAATAAACACCCTAAGCCAAAACCTTAACCCGTCTATTAGGGGTAATCATCCCGTGCGGAACTCAGTACCCCTATAAATTGGAGACTTGTCTAGCGGTATGTAGGTATCGGTTTCGATGGGGAGTCAATTCCCTAGGATTATGTGGATAACCGTTGTCGCTGGTAAAGCAATTCTCTAGGATTATGTAGGTATCAGCGAGAGATAACGAAACAAGTCACCAGTTGAAAAGTTGTTTAGGGGTATCGGGTTGGTTCCGGTAGATGATAGTTCAGATTATGCGATCGCATTTTGTTGGTAGTGAGTAGGCTCCTCAATATTTCACCAATAATCTGACTACCCCTATGGGTTTTGAAATTTGAGCCATACCCTCCCCCCATAACCGAAACAAACACTCTTAGGGGTGCGACCGATGTGATAGCAGTCAATGGTTCGTAACGAACCGATAGGCTTGCCATTGACGGGTATCACGAGAGAGTTACCCTATCGGTGTTTGGTTGGGGGGTGGTATGGGTATTTGACAGATTGATTAAGTTGTGCTTATTGATTAACCCGTCAATAATTAAGTTTTGTTGCTGAGGGATATGCGCTAATTGTCCCGTGTGCTAAGACTGAATGGAGTGCATTTTGAATGTAACAGTACGACTAACGGGTTAGTTAATTTCCTCCTATCGCAATAATGATAAGGGTTTAAGTTAATTGGAGATGTTGGGTACGAAACCCACTATAAAGCCTATAACCCCTATTCTACCGTTACTCTAGTGCACTCCAAAGCGATCGCATTATTAGGAGTTAGTGCAAAATGAAACCCCCTAGGCTAAATACCTAGGGGGTGTTGTATTGTGGGTTTATTGGAGATTAATCATCAAGCTGATATAGCAATCTGAGAATAGCCTTAACCTCTGGTAGGTCTGGATTGATACCATTATTGGTTAACACTTGCCTTCCCATGTCTAACGGCAATGGTTGCCTTTGATGCCGCGTCAGGATACCTAACTCTGTGGCAAGGTTGCGACGTTTTTTGTACTTGCTGTCATTAACCGTTACCGAGTGACCAAACGAACGCGCTCTGATTTCCTGTGGTATCCCATTCATCTCTCCCAGTTGGTTACCAAGATGACGGAAAGCATAAGCTTGAGTAAATCCCCAATTATGTTGTGATAACCATTTACGGTGATTATCGTTAAACATACCAGGGTTTTTAGACTTAGTAACAGGTAAGTAGACGTTATGAATCCCTAAGCGGTTAATCAGAGTCTTGTCTTTTGACATTGGGATAGCTAACCGCCAGCCTGTCTTAGTAGAACCCCCAAAATAGGTAAATTCTCCAATCACTAACACTAACTCAATGTTGGTAGGGTCAGATATGACTGGGAAGGTAATGCCATCAATCTTAACTGGCTTAGTTAAATTTTGACCTGCTGCTACTTCAGACGGTCTTAACCCATATAAAGTACACATTGCACTAACCCAACACCAACCATCACGAGCGTTATTGTCTGTGACAGAACGATAATCAGCGTTGCGTTCTTTGTCTAGTAAACTTAACAAGGTATCCAAGTCTATACTTTGGGATTCAGCAAATACTGTTTGGGTAGGGTCAATTTTTTCTAGCTTGTCCAGTGCTTTTTTGCAGCCAGCCCGTTCCGCTACCTGCCTTAACTTGTAATATCGGTCCTTAAAATCCTTATGTCCTACCGGGCTGCTACCGTCTGGCAATGGAGTATACAAGGTTTCTTTTATACCCTCCCAGGTAACGTAACTATCCCAGTTTGTAACTTTGTTAAATACATCTAAGAAACAGCGCTTAAAAGAGGCTCTGTCACTAGCTATATCACGGGAACGTTTGCGCTTAGTGTTTTTGTGAACTCCGTTAAAGTAATCATCCTCCATCTCTTTAAACACTTGACGGTAGGTGATTAAGTCATTCTTTAGGGGAGTTTTGTTTTCATCAAGGATAGTAGCCTTGTACCAGTCCAGCCATTCAGACACCGACTGAAATTGTCCGTCAAGGGATTTATGAACTAACCAAGCCTTGTCAACAGCCTTGCGGATACCCTCTGGGGTAAACTGACAATTACAGCCCCGTTGTTTACGTCCCCCCGTTTCCGGGTCAGTGGTGATGTCTAGTTGGATTGTCCCCCGGTTACGTTTAATCCTGACACCTTTGGGACATTGTTTGCGGGATAGGTTGAAAAACTCAAGAATGTCTTGAAAGCCTTGATATGTACCACTATGTGTACTGTTTGTACTTGCACTCATTTTGCACTAACTCCTAATAATGCGATCGCTTTTGAGTGCACTAGAGTAACGGTAGAATAGGGGTTATAGGCTTTATAGTGGGTTCAAATCCCACCCTCTCCGTTGTTTCAGCCCCTACACAAATACCTTTGGCTATAATTTGGCTATAATTTGGCTATAAATTTAGGCAGTTATAGCCAAAATAAATTTTCAGAAATTTACCCCCCCGCCCCCATCCACAAACCTTTGTGTACCTATATATGCGTCATGTGAACAACTTGCACCAGTACACTGGTTAATTTTGGGGACTGGATGCAAGCCTAAACCAACCTGTACCATATCGCCTCCCAAACTGCCAAAATATCAATGTACATTGATATCTCAGAAGATTAACGGAATCCTTTTTGTGTCAATTTGACATCAACTCCTAACAGCGTCAGAGCCTTGGCGATCTCCAATTTAATCGCGCCGCCATTATTAGCTTTCAATTTTGTGGCAGGTAAGAGGATATCAATTATCTGCTGGTAGATCGGATTTGGCTTATGCTCACCTGGTGGTTGGTGGTTGCCATTACTGTTTACCGGTATCTCAATCACGTCGCCCTGATCCATCTGATGAGCGATCGCCAATAGTTCCTCTGCAAATACATCCGGAACTCGGATCGCGCGGGTCGGGGTGTTGATCCATTTGGGTTGTTTTAAGCCACTGGTATCAGGATGGTAGTTAGCCATAGGATTTTTATACCTCTATCATTGTACATTGATAATGTATATCATTGTACATTGATAAGTGTCAAGTACAAGGTTATATTTTGCCCGCTATTGTCCACTAATCTGGTCGGGTATCGGTCCCTTGCCTAGGATGATTATTATATCAATGTACATTGATAAGTTGACAGGCGATCGCCTAAGCCCGAAACCCGCCAATTACTAACAAGCGTCCTGCCCCCGTCGCCCGTTAAAGAGTAGGCCCAAAGCATAGAACGGGCCATTTTAGATGTGGTCAGTATTGGATATAAAAAAAATCACAAATTAATTTTGGGTGTCCTGCCTGTCCACTGTGGCTGTAACGTCTATACCAAGGGGATTACAGGGTGGACAGGCAAAAAAAAATCTGCCTGTCCGCTGCCTGTCCTGCCTGTCCGTTTAATTGGACAAAAAAATACCCGACCTGGTGCGATCGGGGAGGGTAAGGGGTGTTATATGTTTGGCTGAGACTTTGCCGAGGGCGTGACTTATAAGTCTTTATTTATCTTCGGTCAACTCCCCCGACTGCTTGGCTCGTTCAACTTCTTGGAGT
Source organism: Arthrospira sp. PCC 9108 (assembly GCA_016745315.1). Classification (GTDB taxonomy): domain Bacteria; phylum Cyanobacteriota; class Cyanobacteriia; order Cyanobacteriales; family Microcoleaceae; genus Limnospira; species Limnospira platensis. The sequence goes on along the minus strand of CP066886.1, from coordinate 3,886,560 downwards.
AAAAGCCAAGCCATCAGATTGGAGAGGGAACGAAAACGCTTTTTGGCTAACCGTTCCCCCGTTTCTTTAAGGTCTGGATCAATATAGACGTTTACACGCGGCAGTTTGCTCGGCACTGTCTGAGAAATCATGGGTGCATCTTCATTGTACTGTACAGCCATATTTTAGCAAAAAAGTGTTGACAGTGGGTGTACCGAAACTGTACAATTGACACACGGAAACAAAAACAAGCCCACTGGTGTGTATGCTTGGCGGCTGACACCAGTGGGCGCGAAAACCCCTTTACAGGAGTAACTATGACTTTAGCAGAACTTAAAGCTAATGCGATCGCCTCAACCCTAAACCCACCAATCGCCAACAATCATCCTGTCCCCATCAACCCGTCAAGAGTAAGCCAAAAATATAAAACGGGCCATTTTTGTGTACAGCCAGTAATGGATTTAAAAAAAAATCACAAATTTTTATTTTGGGGTGTCCTGCCTGTCCCCTGTGGCTGTAACTGCTATAGCAAGGGAGTTACAAGGGGGACACCCAGAAAAAATTCTGCCTGTCCCCTGCCTGTCTACCTGTCCCCTTCTGTTGGACAAAAAAATACCCGACCTGGTGCGATCGGGGGTTGGTGATTGTGTATTGATTGAACCTGCTATTAGAGAAACGCCCGTACAGACAAAAAGTGGGTGTTCAAATTTCACCTTTGTTCTTGGCTTCCTCAATTTCCAACTGCAACAGGCGGCGGATAAGGCTTGAAAGAGATCTTTGTCTCTTCTCTGCTAATTTTTTACCCTCTTCTAACATCTGTTCATCCAGGTAAACCTGTAGCTTTGGCTTGTTGCTAGGCACAGTGGCAGTCATATAGGTGTTACTCCAATTCTACTCTTACTCAAAAAAATATGCTAGGGGTATTTACAGAGCATTCACTTTTATGGTACAGTTAATTTACCGAAAGGTCAAACACAAAATAACCCACTGGTGTCAGCCGCCAAGCAAGCCACCAGTGGGTCTGAAAACCCCTTTACAGGAGTAACTATGACTTTAGCAGAACTTAAAGCTAATGCGATCGCCTCAACCCTAAACCCACCAATCGCCAACAATCATCCTGTCCCCATCAACCCGTCAAGAGTAGGCCCAAAACATAAAACGGGCCATTTTTTTGTACAGCCAGTAATGGATTTAAAAAAAATCACAAATTTTTATTTTTGGGTGTCCTGCCTGTCCCCTGTGGCTGTAACTGCTATAGCAAGGGAGTTACAAGGGGGACACCCAGAAAAAATTCTGCCTGTCCCCTGCCTGTCTGCCTGTCCGCTTCTGTTGGACAAAAAAATACCCGACCTGGTGCGATCGGGGGTGAGTAAACGCAACAACAAATAAGTTGTTACTTTGAATTGTCTGTTAATTCTTCCTTTTCCGCTTCCTCTACAGCCTTTTCCGCTATCACAGCCATCAAATTTGACAGTGTGCGTCGTTGAATCCCAGCCAATTTTTCTAGTTTCTCCTTAATTTCGGGGTCAACATAAAAAGCAATTCTGGCTAATTTGGTTGGCCCGCCCACAGTTTTTAGTCCGCTAATCATAATTTCCTTGCAATTATACCACAACGTGCTATTATGGTTTTATGCTAACACAGCCTATACACAACTATATTAGCCTGTGCGTGATACATATAGCCTGTGTTGGCAATTGCCAACAAAATACCCACTGGTGTCTGCGGCCAAGCATACACACCAGTGGGCGCGAAAACCCCTTTACAGGAGTAACTATGACTTTAGCAGAACTTAAAGCTAATGCGATCGCCTTGGGATTATCAAAAGAAGATATCCGCCAGTTTGGCGACTTGCGTTCAAAAGCCACTTGGGAAGCCGCTATTACCCAAGCCGAATACGAAGCCGTACCAGAGGCCGAGCCTATCCGCGAAACTCTGTCCGATCAGGTTATGGTTAACCCTTTATATCAGGCAGAACCTGACACCACAAATCAGCCGAAAAATCAATGTACATTGAAAGAAACGGGAACTGATTACCGTACTCCCCAGAGTGTAATTTTGGTTACAGGGGCCTGCGATGGTATTGAGGAAGTTATTGATTTTGCTGCTGACCTTGGAGAGGCGCGACACATTGCCGACCAAGTTAAGTTGATGTTTGGGCAGCAAATCATAATCCGAGAATCCGATGGTAGTAGTGAGATGCTCTACCGTCGCCACGATGATGAGGTTGACCCCGACACCCTGCCAGAACTCAAGGATAAAGACGATCGCTTTGATTGTTGGAGTCCCTGGATGAAAGTAGGCGCTAAATTTACCACCCCCCGTGGCAACCGTTTCACCATTGTTGGCTTTGACAAGTGGGGAAACTGCCACGCGATCGCCGATGGGGATGAGGAGACCCAAACCTTCCGGCTTAGTCATCTGATTCAGTACACCCCAGAAGCTGACGATGATACCCGTCACGAAATTATTGAACAATTCCGCCAATCCGGGGTATCTGATGCTGATATCGCTGAATTGAAAGCCTCGCCCCTTTCTGTTACCGGTGCCGCAGTCGTTTTGGGTTTTCTGGAAGGCTTGCTTGAGCCAATCCCTGCCACCGGTGTGGTTGTTGGTTTGGTGCTGAGTTTTTTCGCCCTGGGGTGAGGGATGCCGGATGGGTGGGGTTCAAAGTTTCCCTAACTGCCGTGGCGATCGCTCTCCTGTGGCTAGGATTCTGGCTAGGGACTGGTGATCTAAGAATTCCCCCCTTTACCCTCACTGTAGACATTGCCAACCCCAACACAGAGGAACAGAAATGACACCCGAACATTGCCGTATCAGGGATTTAGTCATGAGATTGTATTGTCTCTTTTTGGATAATCCCGATGCCATAGCAGTTTTAAGTCCAGTGGTGCAACGTCAAATTGCCCTGTTCTGTTCTGATGCCGGCGCTGTTTTCGAGTGCAGCCTAAACCGATTGGATGTCAGGACAGAAAGGAACAGGAAAACCCGGCAATTAACACTTGATTAAAAATGCGATAACCGCGCTTGGGAGGGTAGCCGCCCGTTATCACCAAGTTTGTTACCCATTAGTTAGGAACATTTGATTATGATTGGATTTCTCAGAGGCGACGATGTGAAAGGTGGGGCGATCGCCCCCGTTGAGGGTCAGCATAGCAACCTTGATAAAGGGTCGGTTTTTGTTACTAGCCCCAACGGCATTACCCCCACTGGCCCTGGTAGCTGGGAGCATTTCCGTTTCGCTCCCGTGCTTGACCGCCCCCGTGTTCTTGATCCAGCCGAAGCCGATGCCCTCACCGACCTAGCCGATGAATCTGACAAGCACGTTGTTAGCACCCGGAAAGGATACCGAGCCTTAAAGCGATTGGATAACAATAGCCGCAAGGTCAACGAATCCTATGAGAAGTTGCGCCGCCATCAGGCTGGGAATGAACACAAGATTCAGTCAGCTAAACACGATTCAGCCAAATACTTGCACGGATTGCGACCTAAATATGCGCGCTTAGGGCAAGGTTTGGAAAAATCCGCACAACTGGCTGATCAGAAAATTAACGCCCTGATGTCTACCCTGTAATCCCATAAAAACGCCCCCGTTATTGGGGGCGAAAATATCAAAGGAAGTAGAACAGAATGATTCAATTGTATAGAATGCTTGGGTTGATTTTGTTATTTGGTGCGAGTAGTTCCACCGTGTCACTGTTGGCTGTCAGTCACCAAAGTTTCCGCCTCCCTGCCTTCTGGCTTGCCTTAATTGCCGCCAGCGTCTTGGGTGCAATGGGGGCGATCGCCTACTATCACAGAGACAAATCTGAGGAATGGTGGCAGTGGTTAGTTTTGGCGATCGCTGTGGCTGCTGTTCTAATTATTGGGGGTGCAATCCAATGGATGTAATCAATCCCAACGCCAACAATCAAGCCATTCGGAGTAATTGGAGATTGTTAAACGGCATATCAGTCTTAATAGCAGTTACAGCATCACCAGTTTGGTTTTTTACACCTTTCCTCACATACCAAAACACCCTAAGATGGTTATCTATTAGCTATGGTATGGGGGGCGGCGCTGGATTACTCTTGACCAGTAATGAATTGGCAAAACTCAAGCCAAAAATTACCGCATTAAATAAACAAGAGGAGGCAGATTTCAAGCATTCGGTCGCCAGTTCACTCTATCTAACTCAGCAGACTAACCAGGCAATTGCCGAATTTCTAAATTTTCAGAGACATGACTCCCTTTATGCTCAACCAGAACTCCTAGACTCCCATGCTCACGGGGAGTTCAGAGAGTTACCAGAAAAGTTAGAAAGTTCTGAGTTAGCTAGTCAGTTTGAACTTGCCGAACTTTCTAAACTTGCCGAACGCTACCAGCAAGCCGTACTAGACGCGCTAGATAAAGGAATGATAGAATCTAAGATTATCAAAGACGTAATGGGTTTGGGTGGTGCTAAATATGCCAAAGGTCGTGCTGTACTTGAGTTAATTAAACAGGACGCAGAATATGAAGATTAAATTGTTTCACGAGAGTTTTTTGGACATAATGCAATGTTTGGATGGGACTATCTTAATCAACCTTAAGGTTAAGATACCTGTGTTTGAGAGAGACCCACAGCACATTAAATGGTTGTGTGAAGCGCACGAATGGCTGCGCCCCTATTTTCCTTTTTGGAGAGGAGTTTGTTAGTATGGCTAATCAGTTTATGCTAACCATCCCGACTGATAGGACAGCTAGACGCATTTTTACTCTCAGAATTCTTGTATACAGCTATCGGTCGTATGTGATAGATATACACTTATCACCTATTAGTTTTGACTACGACAATGACCATATAAGATGGTTGTGTAAAACCCACAAATGGTTAATGCCTTATTTTCCGCTTTTTGATTTTCTATAATTCTGGTGGTGTTGGTCATGATAAGACTCACAAGAAAATACAGGTTAGCAATAGAAATAGCCCCGAATTTTTCTCATTCTGATCGCGATTCGCTTTACAGCCACTTAGTCGGTATGGGGTATTGGTGGAATGGTCAGGCTTGGGCATTTGTTGAGCCAGAAGATTCACACCCTCCCAGCGGCGTGATTCGTATTCGGGTAATGACTGCCAGTAAGCTGGTGGCTAAGGTTGCCACTGAGCTTGCCGAACGTTTTGAATTAGATGGTTATACGCTATCTGACACTTCCAGAGTCTACCCCTGTCGCCCACCAAACAACAATGATGGCCGGGTTTATTTAACATTTATTCCCCCAGAGGGATGGGAGTAGCAGAAAATCAAACCGTAACACCCCCCTTTCCTTGATGTCCCCATCCCATCCTCAATCCGTCTTAATTGCTATCGCTGTCCTAAGCTGTCTCCCTTGCATATCCGGAAACCCTATAGATTTCCGTAACTGTTCGCATATCTAGTGCGATCGCATCCTAAGCTATTACCGGTATAAATAAATGGCTTGTTAATTAGCTTTTTGGGATGATTCCCTACTAACACTGTTCTATTGCCATCCTTATGGCTTACTTGATTTTACCGCTAGAGGAGTGTATCATAATCTCTTTAAAAGAATAGTGGCGGTTAGCCGATTAAACCTTTATCCCCTGTGGATAAAAATACTTCATCACCCCTAACCCGTTTCGCGTCTACTCTTAAAAACACTTTTCTTATACCCCCTTGGGGGAGAGTAGCAGGCCGTGAAATCGCGATTGTATGAGGTTAAGGCATTGGAAGAGGGAATCTAATCGGTTTTAACAAGAAAGTAAAACCAACTAGAAATGGTGGCAGCTTTCTTATTGAGTAAGTAGTAGCAACGAGGGAAAATCTAATAAAGCATTCGGCGGGCGGGGACTAAAAAAGGAAAATTTCCAAAAACAACACAGCCATTGTATATGGCTATTCAGTCAGTCTCCGATTGACTGACGACCGCCTACCATTGCGGATAGACTCCACAAAAAAACAATTAGGGTCTGGATTTCCCTTTTTCCCAGACCCTAACGGGTTATTAACTCTCAAGCGACTTGAACTCAATCGCCCAAAAGTATTTTTTGAATTATGGCAATTATAAAACAAAGCAAAACAGTTAGCAAGTTAATTGCAGCAATTTCTAGTATCCCTAGTGATTGGGTCTTAACGCCAGTTAACGGGGAAAAAGCACCCTACAGAACGGGTTGGCAGAAAGAGTCAGCTATATCTAGGGATGTTTTGGTTGATGAGATAAGTAAAGGACGCGCTAAAGGCTATGGTCTGAGAACGGGAAAGGTTAGTGGCGGTATTGTAGCCATTGACGCGGACGGACACAAAGCGCATGAGTTAGCCGAATCATTGGGGGGATTGCCACCCACTGTTAGTTTCACCAGTGGCAAGGAAGGGCGCGCCCAATATTTGTATTTAATCCCCGACACATATTGGGATAAAATTACCACTAAGAAATTACCGACAGGCCATAAATCATCTGACGGGAAAGAAGAGTTACTAGAGTTACGATGGGACGGTTGCCAGTCAGTTTTACCCCCATCAAAACACCCGGAAACTGGAGAGTATAAATGGCTAAAATCTCCCAATGAAATTGATATTGCCCAAGCACCACTATGGGTGATAAACAAAATGTTAAAAGAGACACCCCAGCCAATGCCGTTGGTTGTTTTGCCGGAGTCTATACCGTTAGAAGCGTGCTTAACCAAAGACGATCGCCAACTACTAAAGACGGGAGCCTCGCAAGGAAGCCGTAACGATAGCGCGGCTAAACTTGCCAGGAATTTAATCGGAACCCACAACTGGTTACACTCTAATGGGGAGAGGTGTCAGGATGACCCACATATTTTGTTTAATAACTATTGCGATCGCTGCAATCCGCCATTACCACCACGGGAAAGAGGCGCGATTTGGAAGTCAGCAGAAAAAAGTAATCCCACACCAACATTGTCAGAAGATTATTTAACAAATTGTGTCAAGTCTTACCGGAGACAGCCTACCCATACACCCACACACTGGACAGAAAAAGATGCTATAAACACGGTGGTTAAATGTGATTTACAAATCCTCAAAGACATAGAAAAAATCAAACGTGCCTTTGGGGAGAGAATTCGCTATAACACCCGTTTTAAGGTGATTGAAATTGATGGTGAGCCTATCAACCCTGACGCTCCTGAAATTGATTTAGCCAAAAAGGGTGGTGTTGAGATTAAGGGAAGTTTGAGAATCAAGAATCAAATCATCCTTGATGTAGCTCAAAGTAATAGCTTTGATCCGTTTGAGGATTATCTGGAAGATTGCCATAAAAAATGGGACGGTCAGAATCGTATCAATGGGGCAGCAAAACGTTATTTTGGGACAGATAACCCATTACACCAACGTTATTTAGAGTGTTTGTTAGTCGGAACTGTAGCTAGGACTAAAAAACCAGGATGCAAATTTGACACTTTATTAATTCTGCATGGTCAACAGGGGATAGGAAAATCTACATGGTTCAGAACCATGGTGGGTGATGACTTTTTCTGTGATGACATGGGGGACTTTAAAGAAAAAGATGAACGCCTAAAAATGCACCAATCTGTCTGGACAGAATGGGCGGAAGTAGAAAACAATATTAGCAGGAGTACGTCAGGAAAAATCAAGGCTTTTATTACAACTCAAACAGACAATATACGCCCCCCTTATGCACAACGTTCAACAGCGTACCCGCGCGCGAATGTGTTAGTTGGTTCAACCAACCGCACCGATTTTAACCATGATGAAACTGGCGCGCGGCGTTTTATGGTTATCCCAGTTTCTCAGGTTATCCCCACAAATTTGGTAGAGGATGAACGCGATCAGCTTTGGGGTGAGGTGGTAGAACTATATCGGCAAGGCCGTTGTTTCTACCTGACCCGTGAGGAACAGCAGCAAGCCAATTTGCTTAATAAAGAGTTCACAGAACACAGCTATCTACACGAGTTAATAGAGCAATTTGTTACTGATAAAGACACAGTAACAACTGAAGAGATAAAAGACTACCTTGGTAAACTAGATGGTGAAAAAATAAAAACAAATGAATTCAATCGCATTGAGCGAGAAATCAGGAAAGTAATGACAAATTTGGGTTTTTCCCAAAAACGATTCAACCGCAACGGGACCAAGAGAATGGGGTACATAAAGGACCAGCCAGTCCGGGAAGCGGACAGGCAGACAGGCAGCGGACAGGCAGCGGAAAAGGTGGGTGTCCACCCTGAAACACCGACACAGCAGTTGATTCAGACTGAGCGGACAGGCAGGACAGGCAGACAGGCAAATTTTGTTAAAAACGATCTAAACACAGCTAACTGTGTAGTTGGCCCTGTAAAAAACGGGACTTTAGGCCCTGACCCTGACAGCCAATCCGACGGTAGAGGTTTTGATGTCGGGGAAATCCCAGACACTTTTTACTGTGACACTACAGAAGAGTGTGAGGACGCTATAAAAAAGATTTTCATAGATTTATACAACAACAAAGAGCATCGGATCAGGAAAAATAAGCTCATAGCAAAATTTGCTGACACAGAGTTAGCTGAGTTAACTATAACCAGGTTACTAGATTCTTGGATGCTCCAAGAAATTAAGGATTATGTTTATGTTATCCCCCAAAGAATAAGAAATACTTGGTTTTCTGCAGGCAAGACAGTTGTGATTAACAAAGAAGATGATCCACTTTGTTCTTATCATGCTGAAATCACTCAGGTTGTTTCAAAAAATAAAGTTGCAGTAAAGGTTGGCAACAACTATGGGATATATGAAATCAAGTATTTAAGACCTAAACAAGATTAAGCCACTAATACAGTTAAAATCATCAACGAATCATGCAAAATAAATCATCCTAACGTTACAAAGGCAAGGTAGGTGTCGGAATGTGTAATAATAAACTCAGGCTTTCGTTGCCACGGCATTTATTTCCTGAACAACGGAAATATATTTATCTAGGGTTTAAAGACACCCCAGAAAACAGAAAAATTGCCGAAGCCAAAGCCAAGGCAATTGAAAGTGATATCGTTTATGAGCGCTTTGATTACACGCTGAAAAAATATACACAACAGCCACCACCACATCAAGACGAAGTGAAAATCACAACCCTTCAAGACCTGTATTATGAATATATTAATACGCGCAAAAAAACAGTCAGACCGGGGACTTGGAATAATAACTATATGGTGGCGTTGAGACACATACAAAGGTCGCCGTTCTGCAATGCGGACATATCAACGATAATTGGTCAGGATGTATATGATTGGGCTATTCAGAATCTGACCCCTGACACCACAAAGAGATTATTGACACAACTTAATGCTTGTTTTAACTGGGCTATAGAAAAAAGGCTAGTGAGCGAACCCTCACCATTTAATGGGTTAAGCGCTAAGGCTAATCGGTTAAAAAAAGCAAGTGATTCTGATGAGATTAACCCATTTACGGCTAACGAACGCGATCGCATTATCCAGTGTTTTGAATCTGAACCAAAACACAGCCACTTTTGTTTGTATGTCCGTTTCTGTTTCTTTACCGGGTGTCGCCCATCGGAGGCGATCGCTTTAAGATGGTCGGACGTTGCTGGCGACCTAAGCAAAATCACTTTTAACACCGTGATTGTTTCCGGGGAAGGGGGGCGCAAGCGCTGCGACGGTCTCAAGACTCAGACCCGCCGTAATTTCCCCTGTAACGAACAGGTCCAAATTATTCTCAGGGAGGCGCGATCGCGAAACAACTCGGAAATAGTTTTTCCCAGCAAGACAGGGAAGCCGATCCAAGTCGGTGATTTCTGTACAAAACATTGGCATCCAGTCTTAGAAATAATGGGCATAGAACACCGGAAACCCTACCAAATGAGGCACACCTTTATAACTCTATGCCTTGAAGCCGGAATTGATGCTAAGGACGTTGCCACTTGGGTCGGAAACTCCCCCCAAGTCATTTACCAAAACTATGCGGGGCGAAACCGGGGGCTTTCTATCCCCGATATTTAACACAGTTTGGCTATAATTTGGCTATAAAAATTTAGCCGACAGATACCAGAAAACGCCATAACGATTTACCAGCAAGGGGTTGGCACATCAAGACTCTTTCGACTTGAAATCGAGTGAGCCGCAAGGTTCTCGGGGTAATATCCCACCCTCTCCGTTGTTTCAGCCCCCCACAACACAAGAAATACACGGGAAGCGTTTATACGAGTTAACTGACTTGGCTGGCGATCGCTTTAGTTTTTCTGTATGATGATTGTGGCCAGGAGCAATGGCTAGGTGATTGAACCATAACAGCTTGAGAACCTGTTATTCGTTAGGGCCACAGACAACTCTACTCCCAAGTCCTAACGGATTCTTGTGGCTTTGGCTTGATTGTGCGATCGCGTTTACCTCTTGTCCCTGGCTGTTCATTGCTAAGTATTTTGTAAATCAACTTCATCAATTCATTGTCTCTTGAGTTGACCTCTGCTATTAACTTTTGGTTTTGCTTCATCAAAGACCACACTAAAAATATCACTACCCCATCACTTCCTACCCGTAATAATTCTGGTAAAACATCAGTCGCCATAATCTTTATATTTTTGGTTTTGGATATTTAACGGAAAATAATCTTGATTTTTGGTTAAGTATTTTTCCATGTGGTTGATGTTTATCCATATAAGTTTATTATGGTCTTCTATTTCTCGCCTAAGCGTTGATGATATTCTGTTTAGCTCTTCTCTGTTTCTGTTGACTTGTACTCTAATTATTGTGTATTGAACTGATACATACCAGACCGTACTAATGAGTGAAAGTATCCAACTTATAATTACCGTAATTTTCTCAATTTCAATATCCACGACGGAATTAACTCCTCTGTTGATGTGGATTTTTAATCACATTTTACTTGGGTTAATTTCAAGACTTTGACCAGATAACGCAGATAGAATCCGAATTATCTGGCAGCTTTAAATTTTCGACCAACTAACTTTTGACGTTCGGGACAATTATACTATTTTCATACTTTTCAAAAAAAGCTAGAGTTCTTTCTAACCTCCTAAAAAATGTCCCGTCTAAACTTTCTATTACAGGCCTAATACTTACTGCTGAGACCACATTAATTGCTTTATTTCCTGGTTGTTGGTTGTATACTTACTGTGCTTGATATAATGCCCCTACTAAATGACAAAATTCTACGGTAGCGTCCACACTATCACCGCTTGCCCCCAATGTTTCTAGTAAGGTTTTAAACTGTGAATCATCTGGGAGATGGTCGATTAATTGATTAAGAGAGATGTCCATGTTAACTTACAAAAGCCTCAATTGTTACGTCAAACTTTAGATCCATTGTAGGATGATTTTCGATCCATGTTGCGTTTTTGAAAAAACGGCGGCGAACTCCCAACCTTCTAATCACCGAGGGGTTGTCTGTAAATTCTTGAACTGGTGGATAGTTAATCAGTTGCGGTTCTTCTGTAACGTATACAGTCCTTTGCCCTGTTATCCAGTCAGAATTTCCAGAATTATTAGAATAATGTCCTCTAATAAGCAGCATTGACCTATAGCCATCATAGGGATTTGTCCACCGCTCCCAATCAGTTAAAAATCTAAACCTCAATAATGAGTATTGAGTAACTGGGGAGCTGTGAATTATCCACTCTTGACTTGGCTGATAGCTTGAAGCTATCACCTCCCATGTGCCATAAGCATCCGTAAAACTCATGCTTTACTTGATAACTTGACGACGGTCTAAACCAGCCCTCAATACGGTTTTACCGTTTAGGGTCTTACCGCCACTATTATAATGATGCAAAGCAGCATTTATGTTTTCTACGTCGCAAAATACTCTATATGTAATTGGTGGCTTAGTCGTTCCATTGTTGCAGGTAATGCAAAGCCTTGCTAAAACACCGGCTCGCATTAATTCCCCAGTATCATAAACTGGCTCTTTCTTATTCGCATCAGAGACTGGACCTATTCCCAAATGTGCTACAGTGTTATCGTCATACATTACACTGCTGGCTCTAAATACTCGAACCTTAGTGTCATCTACTAATTGACACAGTTTCGTTCTAGCCATTGATATATTTTCCTTTCTCTATTAACGGTAATCAACTCGTACACGATCGCGACATGAAGTTATCACTCCCGTACCATCCCAGGGCTTGTTAGGTAGTATCTGGATGGCTTCAGTAACCTTGTCTGTAGGCACATAAATATCAGCACCATAATACTTATTGTCTTTTCGGTAGTTAATTCGCATCTTCATTAAGAAACCCTCCTGCACAGCTTTATTTGGCTTAAGCATATGTGCATTTACATTTGTTGGATCTGTGTGGGCGGTCATTCCGAGATGTGTAGCAATGCCATTGTACCGATTAGAAAGCCGGGCAGCTACTTTAATGGTTCCCGTACCCCCTGGCGAGGGTGCATCCCAGCTATAAATTGTTGAACTATTTAGAGGGGGCATAGAATACCTGCCTTGTTGCTTTAAAACTGATTACCACTACATTCATAACAGGTATTTTTAGAGCGTGGAACAGTTACGGAAACCTATAGGGTTTCCGAACATACAAGGGAGTTTGTTTGATCTAAAAAAAATATTGGGGTTGTCTTCTAATCGGGATTCCTGTATATATGCCCGTTGTAGTCACAGAGAAGGATAGGCTCGTTGAGCATCTCTAAAAACAATTTCGCCTCTCTAAAATAGACGTGCCCGACCGGACGGCGGCGGGGTGGTTTAATTTTGTTACCCAATATCGTCACTTCTGGGGGCGTGATAGGAAACGCTTGGGTTGGATTTTGGTTGCTCGATGTAAAGACCTTTGAGTTATCAAATTCTATTTCCATCACCCGACAGATTCGCTGATAAAGATTAATCCCCTCTGATGCGCTAGTTGCAAAAACAAACGACTCTAACCCTTGGCGTTTATCTCTGTAGCTAACCGATTCTCTACCCTTGTGAAGACGAAATTGTTCGGGTTGTAGAAAGTTCTGGACAATTCTCTGAGCCAAATTTCTGATGTTAGCCTTAGTTAACAAGTCGCCAGTTCCGTTCGGGTTTTCTGTTTTTCCCACCAAACGGAATCCCACTCTTGCCTCTAATTGTCGGTAGCCTTTTTCCACATCCTCGATCCGTTCCAAAAAGTACAGCACAACCTTGGGAGCGCCCCGGTAACTAATACCCGTCGAGACCGTGCTATCCATCCCCTCACTGCTACCCCCACCCTCGTAGTGGATTTGTAGGATTTGCCTAATTAGCTCCTTGTCGTTCCCCGTCAAGACAACTGATTTGTTCTGAGAGCGATCGGGAAAATATTCTATTGTGCGGTGAAGCCCGAGATCCTTTGCTGTTTTTCGGGCTGAAGGTTTCCATTCAATGTAAGCCGGGCGAGAGCCTACCTCATTTCTCCATCTGCTTATTGTTTCCCCATTGGAATCCTTAACATTAGATGAAGGATAGTTAGTTCTTAAATTGGGGAGTTTTGGGTTCACTCTGTAGCGCAGTTCTGGATAACCCGCCGCCCAAACATCAAACCAATCCTCGAATTTTAGATCGCTGGCATTGAGAAGATGATCGAGCATCTTCTCCATCCATCCGAGTTGTGACAACTGCAATGCCAAGGCTGACTCAGAACCAGTCATCAGCAGCTTATAATCTGGGTTTTTTCTATCAGGTTGTAACTGATAAACGTTCCAGTTTGGCTGCAATTCTATTCGGACTCGTTCCGGCCGCTTATCTGATAGTTTCGTGATACGCCGTTGACGAGCCATCATGATGTAAGTTTGCTGAGTAAGTCTTCCAACTTCTACCATTGATATCCCTCCTCTCAGGTGATGAATTTATACCGGTATCCACTCCTCATAAGTTCCCTGCTCTGACAACAACTCACCGAGGGTTTCAAAAAAAGTAGATGTCATTGTTTCTATACCCTCCCATTGTTGCTCATTCACCCAATCAAAATATTCATCTTCTTTAACTTTCGCCCAAGTTTCTTATACTTTCTCCGAAACAATAAAAGGTGATTGCCCTTCCTTGCCCCAAGTATCTTCCTTATCCAACAACCTGGCTGCTACTTTTCTGGCGTTAATGTAAGTCATAACAAACAGTGCTTTTTTAACAACCTCTTGCACCGCATACCTCAGCGAGGATAACGCATCCACCAAAGTCTCTTTAATAGTCGGGTTAATCATACACATAGCGGCGATCGCACCTTCCCGAATCCTTAAACTTGTTGCCGCCGCACTACCCACCTTGCCCACCACTAAAGCCGCCAAAGATTTCCCGACTGTTTCCCCCAAGGGAACATATAAAGCATTAGCCGCTTGTTTTAAATCGTCCATCATTTTCTTGTCAGATGCTGCCCAATCAAAGTTATAGGCTTGAGAAACCCCTTGGGTCAATTTGCTCATCACTGTAGGTATTGTTACCCCTAAAAAACCGCCAACAAAAGCCGGATGGGCTGCTACTAAACTCCCTACACCCGCACCAACAAACCCTAATGCTTGTCCGCCAACAATCAGCACAGTCCCAGCAATTAAACCACCCGCTACAATCCCGGCTATTTTAGGAACCAGAGGAGCCTCTTGTAGCCATTCTTTGAAAAAACCCCAGTTCCCTTTTTTGATGTTTTCTGCAATAACTAAAGCTCCGCCCTTGACACTACCCGCCCACTTCTTAAAATCAAAGGCTTTTAAACTTTGAATCTGCTGATAAAAAGGGGTCGAAAAAGCATTAAACCACTGTGAAGACATTGCACCGCCAGCTATAGCGGTTGAAGTTAGTTCTCTCTGGTCTATCCCTACAATATTAGACATAGTTTTAACCTATATTATCAGCGTCGAATGGCAACAAGTCTCTACTTCGGCGAAATTCAGCTAGATTTTCCCTTGATGACAAATTGTCGGATTTGATTTGGCGATTCATCATCAACTCATCATTAGTTTTTAAGAGACGTGCCCGTTCCTCTCTAGTAGGAGGATTTTTGGGTTTATCTTTAAACCTCGGTTCTGTCATAGCATTATAGTAATTCATCAACCAAGAACGTTTAAACTGTTCAAAATCGCCGCCCCCAACGGCAGAAGCCACATTTAAATATTCTAAGTGTAGCCGAAAATCCAAGACAGCGATCGCTTCCTCTATTCTGTTGTTTGTATCAGTTCTTAACCCCGCTTTTTTCTCTCTTTCAGATGGTGGCTTCTTACCACTACCCGAATCGCTTGGGGGACGATTGGAACCACGGGGGGGATTTCTTTTGGTCACGATTATGTCCTCATTTTAGCTGCCATATTCAAAATTATCTCATAAAGGTCAGTGCTTTTAAACCTAAACTCATCAACCTCTATTTCATAATCATGAATCTCTAATAAATCGGGTAACATAGCTTCTGTCGTGTCTTCATCGTTTAAATCAAGTTTAGGCTCCTGACCCTTTTTACTATCCTTACCGAATCCCTTACCAGCTCCCCAGTGTTTTTTACCAAACACATTAAACTCAATCGGTAAAGTCACCACCTTCGAGATAATAGGAATTCCCAACCCGTCCAAAATCGCCGACGTTCTGTAATATAACTTAGCTAAAGTCCGATACATTCTCGTCATTATATAAGCTAGGCGAATCTGAATATTTAACCTAAGTTAGCACTATCACCTTTCAACTCAATCAACAGTTCAGTCTGAGCCTTTAATATAGCCCCCAGCGAGTTAAACTTTAACTCTATAGACTGGTCGCCTTTTTGGGCTTTATTCGTATCCTGAACTGTAACAGTGACCGGAGCATCAAAACCATAATTATCTATGGTTTTAAACAGGTCAGACATGATTTCCAGATAATCCTTATTCACATGATTACCTTTGCCTTCTGGTATCATCATGTTAGACGGGACTTGGAAATTCTTCTCTAACAATTTCCTAACTCCTAGGGCTTGATGGATTTCCCTAATCATCTTAGTTGAATCTTCACAGGATGGTTGAAGCATATCACTCCTTAATATTGGTAAACTTGGCGGCGGCTCTGGCTGATAATTGTCGGAAGGAAAAGAACCCCCCACATATGTAAGTTCCCAGAACACTGTGCGAAGATACAGATATTCTGAGTAGGGAGAGCCAGTTTCTGGGTCACTTAATGCTAACCAAGCAGCTCTTACTCTTTGTGTCGATGATACAATCTCAAACGGTCTGGAAAAACGAACAAATCTAGTTTGAGTAGAGGGTAGAAAAGCATTCCAGCCACTATGAGAACCAGCCTTCGTCAATCCGTAATTAAACTTTATCACAGTAGGAAATCGCGGGTTTTGAATACTCCAACCTTTCGACCGGCGGACGGCTCGAACATAGTCGTCAAGTGGACCGAAGGGAGCCTTCCCCAAAGGAATTATGGCTTCATACCCAACGACATCTACAATAAACTGAATGCTTGAGACCGGGTCATCTCCCATCATTGCTGACCCCTTATCTCCCAAAAGAAAATCTTTTCCCGATTGTCTCAAATCTGTCCAAAACCCCCAAGTATACATAACTTTTTCATGAGGAAAACATTAACTAAAGCTCCGGTATAACCAGCCGGAGGTCTAGGAATTTCCACATTGGGAGGTTTGTCATTGTCTACATCATCGCTGGGATCTAGTTTGTCTCCCTCTGTTCCCTCCTCTTTGTCATCTTCACAAACATTTCTAGCAAAAGTAACCGTCTTTCCCCCAATAGTTACGCTCATCGATTGCTCGCATTCCCCAAAGTAAACCGAGACATTCGCATCGTTGATACTGTCAATTGTTCCCCCAAAACCTTTGGGGTTTCCATCCTCATCAAGGTCTACAAATCCGCGAGCCGTGCTGCCAATCTTTTCGGTTTTTATCCCTCGCCTGGTTCTACCATCCTGTAAATCCTCAGCTTCTATGCTTGCTTTAGGCAACATCGACCGGGCAAAATCAACCATTCCTCCAACGTCTATATCAATATCCCCGTCATCACGGGGAATCCTTACTCTCGCCCTGGGTTTGTCGTCCGCTTCTAATCTTTTGACCTCTCTTTCTATTACATCTACGGCTTGCCGGTAGTTGCGATTTCTAACAATGTCTTTCACCCTTCGGCTACGCTCTTCGACCTCTCGCATGACAAAAATTCCTCATCCCAATTAATCAATAATTGCATCCATCCCTCCTCAGACAACACCCGATTCTCAGTCAGCCATTCCGGTTCCATCGCCTCGATATTTTCCAAAGAAACCTGCTTAATGGTTTCCCGTTGTTTTATCATCATATAAGCATTAGGCAGGTACGGGCTTCTCCAAGACCTTAACATGGCAGTGACTGGCAACACTTCTAAAAAGTCAAAAGTTTGACATAGATACTCAAGTCTCTCTAACCATTGTTCAACGAGAAAACGATAGTCCCCCCTACTTCTTGAATCCGTTTTATCCGTTTGTCGATCCGTTTTCGGAAATTCATAAATTGCCCTGTATTGTATGGGGACATTAGCTAAGGCTTTTAACTCTCGAATGATAGGAAATCCATCAGATGGATGACCGGGGAGTAAAAAGTGGCGTTTGTATATCACCTTTTTAGCGTAAAGCATTTGCGATAAGTTAGTATCCCACAAATTAACTACAGCCAGTTCATATTGTCCCGCTGGTAGATGACTTAAATCCTGGGGTTTTTCACTGCTATATAAAGCTGTGTTCATTGATAAGAACTCTCCACAATCAACACCGTTGTCGTTCCCTCTATTACTTTTGCCCATATCGCGTCAGTTGGTATAAATCCTGCTACATTACCTGGATAATAAATCTGGCGGGTGGCATTTTGAACGGATGGCTTGTCGCGTTACTCCCCGATGTTCCAAAACCCCAAAGGAGTTGGGTTTCTCCCTGGTTTTGAATCTCAAAATAAGCACGGTTCAAATTAGCTGAAACAAGCAATGTGGGATTAGGCTGAGCAGTGATTGTATTCATCACCGTATTAGCCGGACGTTTAGCCATCAATATTAAATCTAATTCTACTCTATATTCCCCCTCAATGTAAAGAGTGTCATAGATGCGATTGCTGGTTATTGAACCGCCCCCTAATATTCCATCGCCATAATCCTTAAAACTTACACCCAGCCGGTCAAATCTACCAAATATTTTAACCTCGTTTGCTGTTAAGTAAGGATTAATTAGAGGAACATAAAACCGCCGCCCTCGATTTTGAATGACAGGACAAGCTGCCTCAATCCATGAACCAGTAGCACTTTTTCTTCTAAGCAATTGCAACCCAAATTTAGGATGATTGCTCTCTAATTTCATTAGTTTAGCTGCTTTTTCTGCTGCCGAATCTTCGGGGTAAAACTCAGGATAAGGAGACCGGGGAAAACTGGGACACCAAACTGAGGCGGTGAGACTTTCTAGGAAAACATTAGCCCGCCATAGCCATCTGGGGTCGATATTGGCAGATATTGAGTTAACGGTACTAGAAACAGCCCAAAGTGTTAATGGGTCACTAACATAATTACTGGCATTGCTTTGATTAATTTCAAATGAAAATGTGTCGGTTTCTGATAAGCGATTCTCTGCCATAGTTTAAGGTGTCAATAAGTATGGTTGTGCGGTTGAAGTCATGCCATCGGTGTAGTTAATAATTACAGGATAGTCTGTTAAAGTGATGGTAAATATCAAGGGATAAGTTCCACTTCCACGGATGTTAGGTCCTATGGTAAAATCACAATGCTTTCTGGCGGGTTCGGGATTGAGTGTGGGGCTAAATTCGGCGGCGTGTTGATACATAACCAAATGCAGTAGAGCGCTACATAAATTGGTTTGATTAAAAGGATAGCTACCCGTTCCGGCTTGAAAACTAGCTGGAAATGGTTCTACTACTTCGATCGCACCGTCATTAATAAAACCTTCTAACTCGTCAATAGCCAGATTCACAACAGAATCTTCCTCGTCCAGAGTCAGATCCATAATGTCTTTTCCGGTGATATTAATAACCAAGTTTCTCTGTCTCCTCATTAACCGCCGCCCCATTGCTAAAACTAAGGCCTCTAAGGTAGTCTCAGAAAAATCAGGATAAAGTCCCGGCGTGATGTTCATATGCGACAATAGAAGTGATTAGTTCCATTGTACGATAAATGCCTATTCGGTTTGAAATGCGCCCGACTGGCGGCGGTGGCAGTGGGGGCGCTTATTATAGATTTTCCAAATCGGGGATGGTTGAACTGGTGGCGGAAGATGAACTGGAAATTGTCCCTTCTACTCCATCCCCGGTAAAGCGAGAGATTTTAATCAAAGGGGAAAGCCCATTTTCAATCCGCTGGGATGGCAGCAATAATGTTTTACCAGTATTCGAGGATGCGATTTATTTTGATAGTAGCGACGGGGGAATTTCTCTTTTCGCCACATCAAGCACAACTCAAACGATTGAAGTATGGGTTAGACAAGAAACGGCAATTGATTATGAGTTAGGACAAGAAATAGGAGAAATAGACGATATGCCAATGCCAGACTTATTAGTTAGACCTTTTGGGGCGACAGCCAATCAGCAAATCTGGGCGGCTCCTGCCATAGCTAACTCTGCTGATTGGCAAGATAACGCTAAATATAATGCGTTTGCACGGGCTGCGGCAGTCTTGCATCAGTTTGACATTTTTTACCCCGGTCAAATGTATAACTTTACAATAAACTCACCAGATGACTGGCATTTGGGAGCGGGTGAAGTTATTAAAGTGTTTTTATGTCCAAGGGAAATCATGGCTATGACTTTTAGCCATATGGCGGTCTATCAGTGGGAGTTTTCTGGTGGCGATAACATTCACCATTTGATTAACTGGGTGAAAAGCCATAGCGAAGTGGCAACAGTGGAATCCCTAGGCGGGGGTTTTTCGATTATCCCCACGATGAGTCGTCAACTATTATTTTTTGACACTTTGCCAGATGATGAACCCGATCGCTACCTCTGCAATTGCACTTACACTCCAAACTTGGTTAATCCAAAGGAGGGGGGAGAGTTCACTATTATTGGGGTAACTTTGCCTGAAGACTGGTAATCAATGTAATCATCTTGCTGGTGAATAGTCGATCGCCTATCTGATATTTTTTTCTGGGGGCGGGCTATCACTCACTGGCTGGCAAAAACTCAGAGGCTACCCTACTACCACCACCCATGCCAAACTTCCCCCCAAGTCGGCGCGGAAATTAACACCCCTCCCGCCCGAACCCTACAATAGTCATATAGGTAAGCCGATCGCTTTACCTCGTCGGCTAGGCAACTAGGGGAAATTCCCCACAGACACGAACTCATGAAAAAAAACCGCATTGGTAAAGCCTCAGTCATTCCCGACGCGATCGCCGACAAGATAATCAAACGCTGCAAATATCCCTGGCAACAGACTCTACTTTCCATAATGAGATACACCGGGGAACGGGTGGGAGCCGTTAGGTTGTTGCAAGTTTCTGATGTCTACGCCGATGGCAGTTCTCAGATTGCCTTGCCGGAGATTACTTTTAGGTCAGAAACTAGGAAGCGATCGGCTGGGAAAGATGCTGGGGTGAGACAGGTTCCCGTCTCCCAAAAATTGAGAGAAATTCTGAGAACCTACCGACCTGGTGGTAGTGTCTGGCTTTTTCCTAGCCCATCCGACCACAGTTCACCGGTGACAGTTCAAGCGATCGACTCTTTCCACAGAAAAGCGATCGCTCAACTGGGTTTACAGAATGAAGGCTATTCGCTTCACAGTTACCGCCGCACTTTTATAACTAAACTTTACAACAAGGGAATTAGTACCCGGACAATAATGGAGATTACCGGTCATAAATCAATGTCGTCATTGCAGCGTTACATTGATGCTGACCCCGACAAGGTAAGAGACGCAATTAATTAAATCTAGGGCAGTCGATAACTTGAGGTTGCCTGACATCAGAGGAAAGTGGGTGCTACTAGCCAAACACAGATCGAGAAGTAACTGCCCTAGATTCCGCCAATTTTAGCACTAAACCGGGCTGCTTGGTATTTTGTCTAAAACATCAAAGACTCTTACACACAGCCAACGGCGCTAACCAGTGTACAGTAGCAAATAGCGCTGTTTAGGGTTGGAAAATGCTCATTGATTTTTCTGTGAAATCATAAAATTTTTCGGGGGAGTAAAGTCTCCCCTGTGGAAAATTTAGGAGTTGCTATCTGGGGATTTCCAACCACCCGATTTAAGTGCGGGAAGTTTTTCTAGGATAGTTTCGAGAGATAAGCCGGACTCGATCCACTGTTCTATTTGGTCGGCGATCGCTTTAGCTTTTTCCGATAGATGGGGGCCGGCAAGGTAACAAACCTGCTTTTTTCCCCTATATAGGTAAGCATATTTATTCCCGTTGGTGTCTTGGGCGGTTGACTTAGCTTTCCAGCGAACAGTTAGGCGATCGCTCTGAGAAGTGTTCACCGGGGATAAATTTTCGTCACCCAGGGTGACGGCTATCCATCCCAAATACTTAACCTTACCTTTCTCGCGTAACCTTTCCAGAGACTTGACTACACGAGATATCGGGATATCAGTGGATTGGGCGAGTTGTTTGTGGTCTTGATTCGGACATTTGTCCAGCGCCATAAAGACATCCATATCATCCCAAGCCGGATCGAATGGTTCTACACTTTCAGAATCCGTCACCCAGGGTGACGATATTATGACGGAAAGCTGCCTCGGTGACTTAGATTTTTCCCTCATCGGCCTGACCCCCTGTTATCATCTTCCCCAGATCTCACTCGACTATTTATAGCCAAAATGTTGCCGTAGGATTGCTTGGCTATATCACGAGCCAACCGGAGCTTATGGGCACAAGGAAGGTCGCTAAAATTTAGGGCGATCGCCACATCAAGATAACGGGCGACTTGGCGGAAAGCTGCATAATTCCTCCCGATAAGTTCTCGTAGTTCCAGCACTTCGGACTGAAGTTCCAGCACTTTGGACTCAAGTTCCAGCACTTCTGAAGGAACGCTTGGGATTGTGTCGGTCGGGTTATGAGCGATCGCGCGTAACGGCGCGTTTAAATTTTTAACTTTTGCGTCACCCAGGGTGACGGAATCGGTGACTTTATTAGCGATCGCCTTTTCACCGGTGACAGTTTGAAGGTTAGAAAAGTGTTGTGCCATAGTCCATTTGTTTCTTGAGGGTTTAGCAGCGTGCCAAAATAGAAAGCACCCTTCGTGGACACGAAGGGCGCTTAATTTATTTAGAAACCTGTTGGAGAATCTCCTGTCGGATGTTCTCCATTTGTTTTTTCATTTGAGATTGATAGTCTCGGTTGGCTTGCAGTCTTTGCTCTAATCGAGCCTCATGGCTTTTGACATACTCATGGAAACCAGCAAACAACTCCTCCAACAGGTCTAGAATTTTCCCGCCTGTTCCGGGGACACTTTCCCCGCTTGACTGGAAATTATCCCCCTGGCAATCTGTTCCACCAATTCGGACCGATTCAGATTTAGCTCCAGAGCCATCTGATCCAGTAGCCCGACGGCTGTTTCCGTTAACGTCATCGAGACTGACTTCTTGTTTTCCCCGTACAGCGTGCTGCGGGTCTTCCATTATTCGAGCGCGATAGGTAAAAAGCCGGATGTTGAGAGCGGGGAAGCTGGTAGATTGATGCGATCGCCTTGGGGTTGGTCAGGCGATCGCAAAAGCACACCCTATATATAGGTAAAAAGCCTATGGTCAAACCAAAAGCCGAGGCCGCCAATTTGCCTAGCGGGTTTCACCGCCTGGACAAAAAACATCAGCGGATTTTCCTGGTCACTTGTTTGGCGAGGATGAAAATTCTCTTTGCGCGTGGGTCGATTTGACACGAGAGGCAGTCTCTTTCTCGAACTGTTTAATTAAAGCCAAAATGGAAATTGATAACACCATTACTCACCTAAGAGTTATCGATTTTATCTCTAATGATGAACGATTCCAAGATGTGCATAATTATGCAATGCAGCTTGAAATGTATCACAATCAAATTTATGCAGACTTGGAATATACACTATCAGCTTTAGAAAATCTAGATTTCACCGCCTGATGAGTCCTAGCCGGTAAAGGACGAAACTTTCCCCTCACACCTGGGGGGAAGTCGCGGATAACCGGGTGATTCCCACCGCATTGATAACTAGCCCCCCCGAATTGAAATGGGAGGTTTCCCTCCCCAACCTGTTACTGGGGGCAGAAGTCAATAATTGCTTCTAGCCGGGTTCCAACCCCGGCTAGATTCTAGGGAGATTTGTTCCCCCAGATAGAATGGGCGAGAGCCGTAACAGCTTCGTGGGAACGATTAACCACAACACTAGAGGTTAAAAATGAATAGTTTAATTGTAGGCCTTGATGTTAGCTCATCGTGGTGCGATGCCGTGTGGCTAGAATTTATGCCAGCGGGTGCGTTGCGGGATTTTTACGAGTCTCCCGCATTTGCTGAGTGCCACCGAAAGCTAGAAGCAAATGCAAAGTCTATCCAGTTTCTTGTGTCTTTGGAGCCGTCTGTGGTGATATTAGAGCCGACCCGAACTTATAGCAGATTCTGGATTGACTGCTTACATCGGGAGGGAATCCCTGTGCTGAAAGTAGATCAGACGATGATTAAGGACACTCGGAAAAGCTATGGGGGAACGTCTAACAAGTCTGACCCCTACGATGCTTTGCTCATGGTTGCCACATACTTCCAGCATTACCAAATTGCCTACGATCGCAGGTATTGGGTAAGGGAGCGGCCGCCAGAAGTAGCGAAAATTGAACAATGCCTAAGAGATATTGGGTCATTCAACAAGCCCCGCACCCAAACGATAAACCAAGCCAAGTCTCGACTGGTCTATGAGTTTCCAGCCAAAGCAAAAGTTAGAGTTAAAAAAGAATCTGGGAAATTAGACCCGGACAAACTGCCTGCGTGGTGGGGTTGGGCTTGTGGCTGGACTTCCCAAGGTAGTTGGGAAATTCCCAAAGGGATTAAAACCAAGTTTGACAATGAATACGCGAAGGCGATCGCGGCGGGGGAAGGCACTGGCATCAGTGAAATAACTGCCCGACTAGCCCAACAGATTTGTATGTGGCATCAGTCAGAGGCAATGGTAGAGCAAGAGCTACTAAGCTATCTGAACCTACCAGAGTTTGATTGCTACCATCGGGTGTTTGACAAGTTTGGTTTTGGCTGCCGAGAACGGGGCTGGCTACTTACCCGGTGCGTTCCGTTTGATGAGATGTTTAAATGTCTCCCTAAGTCTAAGGCTATGAGACGATTCCGGCAGCTTTGCGGTTTGGGGTCTACTCAAGTGCAATCTGGAAAGGCTGACACTCGGAGTAGTTTCACAGGAAGCAAAGAGGCGCGATCGGTGTTGCATCAGTTTGTTGTTCGGGCAGTCGAGAGGGGGACTCATCGTGAACAGAAACCGGGTGGGGGTGCGATCGCGACAACCCCCTACGATTGCCTACCAAAATCTCCAGAGGCTCATTCGCTTAGAGTTTATTGGGTAACTAGAGCATACCACAAAGGGAACAAAGTTTCTGGGGCGGCGCTCAAGGCTGCCAGGAATGCCACATCCAGAAAGCTGGCTGAGACTTACTTTGTTTAAGGCTCTCTGGGATATGCGGTAATAATCCCCATATAATGCTCATATCAAACTTGTACCCCGATCCAATTCCCTAGGTCGGGGTTTTTATTGGTGAAAGTTTGGGAATAAGATAGAAACTTGGTAGCCTCGTCTCTTTAGAGCGAGGCGGAAAAGTGACTCGGCGGATTTATCCGCATTCAATTAATGATGATGCGGATCTTCAATATATTTCTGGATAGTTGTCGCACTGACATTACCTGCGGTACTAAAAAAATAACTTTTACTCCATAAGCTAGGTAGTTTCAATAATTCAGGAAATTCTTTCCGAAGGAAATTAGAAGATCTCCCTTTGAAAAACCTAACAATTAAATGAATTGGGATTGTTGGGGGAAACTCAATAAAAAGATGGACGTGATCAGGTGCTATCTCACCAGCTCGAATATTCCAATTCTTTTCCGTTGCCAACTCCTGCCAGATTTGATAAAGCCTGTTCCGAATATCGCCTTTGAGAACAGGCTTCCTTCGTTTTGGGACAAAAACCAAATGGACAATAGCCAGCCCGATAGAGTGATTATAGTGTTGATACTCAAAACTTTTCTTTCTCATTGTCAATTTTATATTTAATGGCTATAATGTTGATCATATTACAGTAAACGACAAAAAGATGTATGGTTGTCAACAGGTTCTAATTCATACCAGTCGTGATATTGAGGCGATTATCGAGTATCTTTGTTCAGAATCTAACAAGATCTACAATTGCGCTCTTTATTACGCTAGGCAAATGCTTTTCAAAAAGCACGTTTTTGTTAATAGGGGAGCCGTTTGTTCTGAGATGTCTAAAAGTGCCAACCAGCATTTTAAGGCCATGTATGTTTCTTCTGCTCAACCAACTTGCAATTCAGTAGTAGAAGCCATGAGTTCTTATAAAGAACTTCTCAAATTGTGGCGAGGTGGAAAGTTAGAAGAAAAGCCCCGTCCTCCTAAATACAGGAAGCCCGGGCTATTTACAGTTTCCTATCCGGTTCGATGGTTGAAGTTAACCCCGGGGGGAATTAGAATTCCGCTAGGAAATCAGGTTAAAGCATGGTTTGGGATTGATTCATTTTTATTACCCATGCCATCTAACCTCAACTGGGATTCAATCAAAGAAGTTCGTATTCTTCCTCGGAATAAATGTTTTTATGCCGAGTTTATTTATCAAGTTCAGGCTGAAAATATTAAACTTGATAAAAACCAGGTGTTAGGAATAGATCATGGAATTGATAATTGGTTAACTTGTGTGAGTAACGTAGGAACCAGTTTCATTGTTGATGGCAAGCATTTGAAATCCTTTAACCAGTGGTACAACAAGCAAGTTGCTTATCATAAAAATGGTAAACCTCAAGGTTTTTGGAGTAATGCTTTATCCCACTGAAAAACGGAATCGTCAGGTTAGGGATGCTATCAATAAAGCTGCCATAGTAGTTATTAACCATTGCCTCAAAAACAGTATCGGTCGTCTTGTTTTTGGTTGGAATAAAGGACAAAAAAATGGTGCTACCCTTGGAAGTAAAGGGAATCATAACTTTATTCAGATTCCCACCGCACGATTGAAGTCTCGAATCCAAGAGCTTTGTTCTCATTATGGAATTGAGTTTATAGAAACCGAGGAATCTTATACCTCAAAAGCTAGTTTTCTTGAGCATGATTTTCTTCCTGAATTCGGTGAAAAACCCGACAATTGGAAGCCGTCAGGACAACGAGTAAAACGAGGTTTATACCGCACTGGTTATGGTCGAAAGAGAAGTCACCTTCTCCAACTCCACTTCCAAACCGTGCTTGATAGTTTCCCATCACACGGATCCTGATGTAGATACCCTATTGTCAGTAGGAACAGAGTAACAACTCTCTGCTTTATGACTTCAACTTTCAGAGCTATATGACTTGCGTAGTCTTTAAACTCGCCTTCGCCGTAGGACTCTTACTTACCGCAGTCTCTATATCCACACCGTGACTAGTGGGCATATCCCAACCATTACAGTTAGGCATTAGCTTTCAGTCACATCCTTTCCCCTCAAAGGCATACACTTACACTTTTCGCTACTCAACAAATATTGGTATACTTGCCGAGAGCCAATGAGGAGTTTAGAGGAGTTTAAACGTTCCGTTTATACGGGCATTCCATCTTTAGACTTGTCCTCTCCACCGGGGTACTTTTAAAGGTCTGTGTAGGTGTTGGTATGATTACCCTACTTTTCTCCTTACCCTTTTGGGCGCAGCGTGTAAACCTATTTCGCTGCTTATTGATACGATGGTTCAAGTCGGAACATTCAGATTTCCTTAGTCATGGATGGTTGGCAGTGGTCGGTCTGGTAGTAGGTTCTACTTCACGCCTTCCGTTCCCCGCTTCAATCCTGGGGTTGTGATTCCCAAAACTGGGGGTGGCTATCGCCGTTACTCTTTCCCATAATCGCCCCAAGTGGTTTTAGTACTCCTCCTAGGTATACCTGGACGGTGAATTGCGATTTCTTAAAATGGGATTGACCTTGAGTTCCCGTGCCTTACTTAGATTCATAACGTCTAAGCGTTGGGACATATAAACAGTTAAGGGGTGGTTGAGGCCCATCGAGGAGGTTATTTCATGCATTGCAGTCTTATTTGGTCTCCTCAACGTCTCGCACCATTCAATCAATATATCAATGCTGATTGTAATGCAGCAGCTAACATCATTCGTAAAGTATCGGCCACATTGGGATTAAATCTCAATGGAGTCAGTAGAGGCGCATTGACTACGCCATTAAGAGTTCGTATTTGGACTATTTAAGAATCCTCGTCGCTTTAGCGCGAGGAGTGTCAAAGGTCAATCCTTTTGTTTAAGGCTTTGTGCTACCTCTTGCAAAAGGGCGATCGCCTGTTGGAGTTTATCCAAAATTTCCGAATCTTTCGAGGTTTCCGTGTTCGGTGGTTTCGGTGTGTTCGGTGGTTTGGGCGGATCAATAACCGGAGCCTGACCGCCGCCTAATTGAGTAACATAACCCAATAAATCGCGATCGCGTCTTAGCCAACCCTCCAAAAATATCTGTTGGCTAGGGTTAGCCTGAACCCGTTGGTAGCGGTAGTCAATGCGAGCCTGACAGTATCTTTGGGCAGTTTCCAGGTTATTATTTTGTTCAAGCACCCCTTGGCTTTTCGGTCCAAAGCGACCATCTACAGTCAACCCTCCCAGAGTTTCTTGTAAAAACTCAATACTGGCGCGCACACTAAAATTAACCGCCGTATCAAACTGAACCACCGCCAAAGGTAACACCATCAAATCCGCCTTTGACGGTATCCAGTACATCGTATAATAGACCTCCTCCACCTCTGGCTGAGTAATTTGCCGAACCGATTTCGACCCCTGACCCTTATTTTTTAAATAGGTGTCGTAGGTCGCCTGGGTGATGCCATAATTAACCACACCTCCCAGGTCTTCCGGGTGTCCAACGCCGCCCTCCCATTTCAGGGTAAATTTAAGGGCAATTTGAAAATTATCATCAGATGCTGTCATAATTACTCACCCATGCGTGAAGTTTAACTGCGCTGAACTTCGGCAAAAATTTCCGCTAAGATTTCCTCAGCCCCCTGTTGTTTCAGTTGGTTAGCTAATTCAATCCCCAACTGTTCCGCGTCACTAGCCTGTCCGGTCACTGTATCTTTAATTAGGCGTTTTCCGTCCAAACTAGCCACCATTCCCGTTAAAGTTAGACGATCGCCTTCCACCATAGTATTAACACCAATAGGAACCTGACAACCCCCTTCTAATTCCCGCAAAAATGCCCGTTCACTGTGACACCTTTGGGCTGTCGCCGTATGTTCCAAGGCTTTCACCACCTCTAAAATTTCCGTATCTCCCTCTCGGCATTCAATACCCAGAGCCCCCTGTCCCACCGCGTGCAGAGATATTTCAGCCGGAATCACTTGATGAATGCGATCGGCCATTCCCAACCGTTTCAGTCCAGCCACTGCTAAAATTATCGCATCATACTGACCCTCATCCAATTTTTGCAGGCGCGTGTTCAGGTTCCCGCGAATATCCTTAAATTCCAAATGCGGGAAATTGTGGCGTAGTTGTGCCAGACGACGCAGGGAAGACGTACCGACCACCGCACCGGGTGGCAGAGTGTCTAGTTGTTTGTCGCGATGGTTTTCGTGGACTACCAAAGCATCTGCGGGGTCTTCCCGTTCAGTCACACAGCCCAGCATTAGACCTTCTGGGAGGTTTGTTGGTAAATCTTTGAGGGAATGCACCGCCATATCAGTATCATGGTTAAGCATCCCCACTTCTAGTTCCTTGGTGAACAGTCCCTTATCCCCAATTTTGGCTAGGGCTACATCTAGGATTTTATCCCCCTGGGTGGACATGGTATGAACTTCAAACTTGATATCAGGAAAGCGCTTTTGTAGTTCTTCCTGAACCCAGTAAGTTTGAACTAGGGCGAGTTGGCTTTTGCGTGAAGCAATGCGAATGGTACGGGTTTGGGCAGATACAGATGTTGTCATCGAAACTCCTTGACTCTGAAACCCCGTCCTGATTAGAACGGTTTAATGTTGAAATTGATGGTCCTCTCCACAGCGCCCTTTTGGGGGAATGTTAACTTAGCCAGTCTTGTCCCGGCTGGTTAGACTTAGTGGCTGACATCAATTGTGCGATCGCTCTCTAAAATAAATATTAGTTCGGTTAGTTGCACTCGATCTAGCCTACCCCATCGGGGACACAATCACAATGGTAATGGGACAATCATGGTTCCCCCTACCTAGAGGGCTGGGGGAGTCGGAGAGGGCGATAATATGAATCGCAGCCCTGCGCTAGTTCCGACCCCACGAGCCAGAAGATTAATCAACCCGCCCTTTCGCGAGAGATTATGATGCACCCAACCCGCTAAAATTGGGTTAATAACTATCACAAAAATAGATTTATGTCTTACTACATTTCACATCGATTTCTTGATAAGGTTTCCGTCCATATTACCAAAAACTTTTTAGATATTCCCCGGATAAAAGTTCCCCTAATTTTAGGAATACACGGACGCAACGGAGAAGGCAAAACCTTCCAATGTGAACTTGTCTTTAAGACCATGGGAATTGAACCCGTGATGATTTCTGGGGGAGAATTAGAAAGTCCTGATGCCGGAGACCCCTCCCGACTGCTACGGCTACGGTATCGGGAAGCGGCCGAACAGGTGCGGGTAAAAGGTCAAATGTGCGCCATTTTTATTAATGATTTTGATGCCGGGGCTGGCAGGTTTGACTCAGGAACTAAATACACGGTTAACACTCAATTAGTTAATGCTACACTAATGAATATTGCCGATAATCCTACTAATGTGCAATTACCCGGAAGTTATGATGAAACCCCATTACATCGGATTCCGATTATTATAACGGGAAATGATTTCTCTACCCTCTACGCCCCTTTAATTCGCGATGGTCGGATGGATAAGTTTTATGGGGAATCTAGCCGGGAGGATCGCATTGCTATTGTGCGGGGAATTTTTGCTGATGATTCACTCTCGGATAGTCAGATTATCAAATTGGTTGATGAGTTTACCGGACAGGCGATTGATTTCTTTAGTGCTATGCGATCGCGTATTTATGACGAACAAATCCGCGAGTTTATCTATCATCAAGGCTTAGATAAAATCTCGCGCCGCCTAGTTGATAGTGTGGAAAAAACCCCCCGAACTTCCTCAGCCTGATTTTAGTCTTCAACACCTGATCGAGTCTGGGCGTGCTATGGTAAAAGAACAGCAGCAAATCCAGAAACTACGCTTGGTGGAAGAATATAACCAATTCCGCACGGTTAATTCTCAGCCAATTAACCGCCATCCTCAACCGATTAATCAACCACACCTTCCCTATAACCCGGTCATCCCTCCCCATGCTTTTGATGATTTAGGACTATCTAATTGGCAGGGAGATAGTAGCAGTTCAACTACTTTTATTGAGGGTAAAACTGTCAGCAGTAAACTGAGTTTAGATGTTTTGGAACAGGTGCAAAAAATCCGGTCAGGGGGTTATCAAATTGGTTTGGAATATGCTGATCAGCGTCACTTTAAGACGGGTTCCTGGAAAAGTTGTGCTATCATTGATGGCGGGTGCGAAACGTTCAGGCATGAAATAGGGTTGCAATACCCGAAATAACCGCCTGGTGGGGACTTTAGCCCCTCGGCTGAATATAAGGAACACATTCCTGACCATCCTCATAACTGTTTATATGTCCCAACGTTTGGTATAGAAATATACAAAACAAGGCAGGGAACTCAAGGTCAAAACGCAAAACCGGAAATCTTAACGATTCCTTAACAATTGCGTTAAGAGTAACGGCGATGTGCGAGACGTTTAGGAGTGAAATAGGGCTGCAATGCCTTAAATAACCTCCTAGTGGGACTTCCACCCCTTGGTGGAATATAAGGGATTCGCACCCCTGACCATCCCATAACTATCTATGTGTCTCAACATCTGGCTTCGACAACCAGATAAGGCAGAGAGACTCAAGGTCAAGACTGAGCGAAAAAAAGAGGGGAGTTGTGAACCCCTTGAGTATAACGTAAGGTTGAGAGTAACGGCGATAGCCACCCCCAGTTTTGGGAATCATAACCCCAGGATTGAAGCGGGGAACGGAAGGCGTGAAGTAGAACCTACTACCAGAGGCGACCACTGCCAACCATCCATGATTAGGGAAACCGAATGTCCGGCTTGAACCATCGTAATACTCTAGTAGCGAAATAGGTTGATACGCTGCGCTCAAAAGAGCACGGGGAAAAGAAGGGGTATATTACCACCACCTTCACAGACCTTTAAAGTACCCCGGTGGATAGGACGAATCTAAAGATGGAATGCCCGCATAGATGGAACGTTTAAACCCCTCATTGGCTCTCAAGTGGCAGGATGTACTTGTGGAGTAGCGAAAAGTGTAAGCGTATGCCTTTAAGGGAAAAGGATGTGACTGAAAGCTAATGCCTAACTGTAATGGTTAGGATATGCCCACTAGTCACGGTGTGGATATAGAGACCACAACAACTAAGAGTGTTATGACGAAAACGAGTTAATGACTACGTGTGTATATAGCTCCGAAAGTTGAGGTCATAAAGCAGGGGGTTGTAGCCCTGTTCCCACTGACAAAGGGGTATTCACATCAGGAGCCGTATGAGATGAAAGTCTCAAGTACGGTTTTGAAGTGGAGTCGGGGAAGGTGACTTCCCTTTCGACCATAACAGCCACCCCCAGTTTTGGAAATCATAACTCCAGGATAGAAGCGGGGAACGGAAGGCGTGAGGGAAACCTATTCCCAAAAATCCGACCACTGCCAACCATCCATGATTAGGGAAACCGAATGTCTGGCTTGAACCATCGTAAAGCACGAGCAGCGAAATAGGTTGACACGCTGCGCCCAAAAGGGCAAGGGGAAAAGTGGGGGATTCTGCATTCTACCCACACAGACCTTTAGAAGTACCCCGGTCGATAGGACAAATCTAACGATGGAATGCCCATATAATCGGAACGTTGGTGCGAGACGTTCAGGCATAAAATAAGGTTGAAATACCTGAAATAACCGCCTGGTGGGGACTTAAACCCCTTGGTTGAATATAAGGAGATCTCTCCTGACCATCCTCATAACTGTTTATATGTCCCAACGATTAGTATCCCACGATACAAATCAAGGCAGGGAACCCAAGGTCAAAACCAACTAACTCATACAAATTACTTATACAAATTCTACAAATAGATAAGTAGAAGTTAGAGAGTCAGGGTAACGGCGATAGCCACCCCCAGTTTTGGGAATCACAACCCCAGGATTGAAGCGGGGAACGGAAGGCTCCAAGGTGTAACCCAACACCAGAATCGAGACCACTGCCAACCATCCATGATTAGGGAAACCGAATGTCCGGCTTGAACCATCGTAATGATTGGGCAGCGAAACAGGTTGATACGCTGCGCTCAAAAGAGCAAGGGGAAAAGTAGGAACTTCAATGTCATAACTACACAGACCTTTAAAAGTACCCCGGTGGAAAGGACAAATCTAAAGATGGAATGCCCATATAAACGGAACGTTTTAACCCCTCTTGGGCTCTGATAATCTGGTCGAGAAAGTCAGTAGTGAAAGTGTAAGCGTAAGCCTATTAGGGGGTGAGATGTGACCAGAAGCCAACGCCAGACTGTAATGGTAGGGATATGCTAACGGGTCACGGTTTGATTGTAAAGAAATAGAGTCAAGTAGGTGTACAAATGGCGATAGCGAGTTTAAAGAAAGGATTTGGGAAATCAAAACCAATCAAGACTACGAACAACGCATGGAAGACCATCCCGTGGACTAAGGTTCAACGGAAAGTTTTCAAGCTCCAAAAGAGTATATTTCAAGCAGCTAAATCGGGACAGGACGCAAAGGTAAGAAGGTGGCAACGTCTATTGGTGAAATCATATTATGCCCGACTCTTAGCAGTGCGACTGTAGGGGCGGGTTCCACGGTCAGCCATGCTTCCCAACAGTCAGCTTAATAAACCCGCCCCCCCAAGCGGGTCAAGGCAAAAAGACGGTTGGAGTAGATGGTGTGATAGCAATATCCCCTAAACAAAGGCTAGAAATGACCGAGAAAATCAAAGGAAACCTCAAAGCAAAACCACTGCGAAGGGTGTGGATTCCAAAACCTGGTAGGGATGAAAAAAGCTGGAATAGGAATTCCCACAATCCAAGATAGAGCAAGGCAAGCCTTGGTTAAGTCGGCACTTGAGCCCGAATGGGAGTCAAGATTTGAGGGCACTAGCTATGGGTTCCGTCCCGGACGGTCAGCCCAGGACGCAATTGGTAGAATTTACACTGCCATAAATCAAGGACAATACTATGTACTTGATGCAGATATAGCGAAATGCTCTTACCGTGAACCATGATTATCTACTGTCCAAAATTCATTGTCCAAGCTGCCTAAAAAGAGACCTGAAACAATGGCTCAAAGCAGGCGTGCTAGATAACGGTGTATTTGAGGATACAGAAGCAGGGACACCCCAGGGAGGGGTAATAAGTCCAATACTCGCCAACATCGCACTGTTGGGAGTAGAAAGGCTAGTTAAAGGAATGTATCCAAATAAAGGCACAGCCACTCAGGTGAACCTTATAAGATATGCCGATGATTTTGTGGTCATCTCCAAAGACCTAGGAATCATTGAACAGTGCCAAACTGCTATCACCAAATGGTTAAAACCGGTAGGATTAGAGATTAAACCCGAAAAGA
Source organism: Arthrospira sp. PCC 9108 (assembly GCA_016745315.1). Lineage (GTDB taxonomy): Bacteria > Cyanobacteriota > Cyanobacteriia > Cyanobacteriales > Microcoleaceae > Limnospira > Limnospira platensis. Next base: position 3,852,881 of record CP066886.1, on the reverse strand, counting down.
CTCGAATTGGTCACACACTCAAACCTATTGAGTATAATGGCAAAACAGAAGAACCTGGGTTTGATTTTCTCGGATTCAATATCAGGCAATACCCAGTAGGAAAATACAAGTCTGGAAAAACAGGGGGATATAAGAGTCGATTAATCGGACATAAAACCCACATAAAACCCAGCCAAAAAGCAGTTGTTGCCCACACAGAAGTGATAAAAGGTGTAATTAAACGATATAAGACAGCACCTCAATCAGCCCTGATAAGTAGACTAAACCCAATTATAAGAGGATGGGCAAACTATTACTCAGCAGTAGTCTCAACAGAGACCTTCAATAAGCTAGATAATACAATCTGGCAAATGTTAAGGGCATGGACAATATCAAGATGCGGAAAGGCAAGTTACAAAAAGCTAAGTAATTATTTCAGACATGGAACAATTAAACTTAGCAATGGGAAAGAAAGACACGAAAATTGGCTATTCCAAACCAAAGATGGGATACATCTATTCAAACACATCTGGACCCCAATTGTCAGACACACCCTAATACGCCCCGACGCAACACTTTATGACGGAAATTGGACTTACTGGGCCACCAGGAAAGGACAAGCAATCGACACGCCAATTAGGGTAGCAAAACTACTCAAAAAACCAAAAGGTAGATGTACCTGGTGCGGGCAATTCTTTACCCCATCAGATTTAATTGAAGTAGACCACATTGTACCTAGAAGCCAAGGCGGAAAGGATGAATACAAGAATCTTCAATTATTACATCGCCATTGTCACGATGATAAAACAGCTCTTGATGAAAGAGATGTTGCTGTACTCTTAACAAAGAGACGGTCAAACTAGGAGCCGTATGAGGTGAAAGTCTCATGTACGGTTCTGCTGCTGAATGGGAGGGGTAGACCGTGAGGTTTATCTCGACCCCTAATTAACCCCTTTTGGGCTCTGACAATCTGGTCGAGAAAGTCAGTAGTGAAAGTGTAAGCGCAAGCCCACTAGGGGGTGAGATGTGACCAGAAGCCAACGCCCGACTGTAATGGTAGGGATATGCTAACGGGTCACGGTTTGATTGTAAAGAAATAGAGCCTAATAGCTGTACAGATGGCGATAGCGAGTTCAAAGAAAGGGCTTGGGAAACCAAAACTAATCAAGACTACGAACAACGCATGGAAGGCAATCCCATGGACTAAGGTTCAACGGAAAGTTTTTAAGCTCCAAAAGAGTATATTTCAAGCAGCTAAATCGGGACAGGACGCGAAGGCACGAAGGTGGCAACGTCTATTGGTGAAGTCATATTATGCCCGACTCTTAGCAGTGCGGCGAGTGACCCAAGATAATCAAGGCAAGAAAATGGCTGGAGTCGATCGAATGAGAGCAATCTCTTCAAGGCAAAGGTTTGAACTTGTTGAGAACATTAAGGGAAACCTCAAAGCAAAAGCACTTAGGAGAGTATGGATACCAAAACCTGGAAGGGATGAAAAAAGCTGGAATAGGCATTCCTACAATCCAAGATAGAGCAAGGCAAGCATTGGTGAAGTCGGCACTTGAACCCGAATGGGAATCAAGATTTGAAGGCACTAGCTATGGGTTCAGACCAGGCAGGTCAGCCCAAGATGCAATAGCCAGGATTTACCAGAGTATTAACAAAGGTGAATATTTCGTGCTAGATGCGGACATAGCGAAATGCTTTGACCGAATAAACCATGATTACCTACTGTCCAAAATTCATTGTCCAAGCAGCCTGAAAAGAGACTTGAAACAATGGCTCAAAGCAGGCGTGCTAGATAACGGTGTATTCGAGGATACAGAAGCAGGGACACCACAAGGAGGGGTAATAAGTCCATTACTAGCCAACATCGCACTGTTGGGAATGGAAAGGCTAGTTAAAGAAATGTATCCTAATAAAGGGACGACCACACAGGTTAACCTGATAAGATACGCTGATGATTTTGTGGTCATCTCAAAAGACCTAGGAATCATTGAACAGTGCAAAACTGCTATTTCTGAATGGTTAAAACCTGTATGATTAGAAATAAAACCTGAAAAGACTCGAATCTGCCACACGCTCAAATCTATTGAGTATGATGGTAAAACAGAGGAACCAGGGTTCGACTTTCTAGGATTCAATATCAGGCAACATCCGGTAGGAAAATATAAATCTGGGAAAACAGGCGGGGCAGCAAGCCGATTAATCTGACATCAAACCCACATCAAACCCAGCAACAAAGCAGTTAAAGCCCACATAGAAGTGATAAAAGGTGAAGTTAAAAAACACAAAACTGCACCTCAATCAGCCCTGATTAGCAAACTAAACCCAATCATTCGGGGATGGTCAAACTATTATTCAGCGGTAGTCTCAAAAGAGACCTTTGTTAAGCTAGACAACATAGTCTGGCTAATGTTACGGGCGTGGACAGTATCAAGATGCGGAAAGGCAAATCACGAAAAACTGAGCAAATACTTTAAACCGGGGACGGTGAAACTCAGTAATGGGAAAGAAAGACAAGAAACTTGGATGTTCCAAACCAAAGATAGGTTACATCTATATAAACACAACTGGACTCCGATTGTCAGACATACCCTAATACGCCCTGACGCAACACCATACGACGGAAATTGGATTTACTGGGCAACCAGGAAAGGACAAGCAATTGGAACGCCAATTAGGGTAACCAAACTACTCAAAAAGCAAAAAGGTAGATGTACATGGTGTGGACAGTATTTCGCACCATCAGATTTAGTAGAAGTAGACCACATTATACCTCGAAGTCTAGGCGGAAAGGATGAATACAAAAACCTTCAACTATTACATCGCCACACCCGCGATGATAAGACGGCACTTGACAATGCCAAAGCTGTGTCCCTAACAATGGAACAATCAGACTAGGAGCCGTGTGAGGTGAAAGTCTCAAGCACGGTTTTGAATGGGAGGGAATGGAGGCGACTCCATTCTCGACCCCTAATTATCCCAGAGGCGATCGCTTCTGTGGAAAATTGCCTAAGTCAACACCCAAAGGACTATGTGCGACTGTTAGGGCATTGACCCCAAACAGCGGCGGCGTGTGGTGGAAACCATCATTCAGCGTCCCTAAAATCATAAAAGTAGGGGTGAAATGTCCGCCGGGACACACCCCTAATTAAAGCCTTAGAAGCCACAATAACAGCTACAACCCCTAGTTAGGGTAGGTTCAATTCAAGCATTTTCTGGGATGCGATCGCTATGGCATCTTCACGGGTGGATATTTGACCCTCAGCCTTAGCAATTTGTATCTCTTGGAGTAGATCCCCTAATAAGGGACTGGGAGAGAGTCCCAATTTTGCCATTAAGAGTTTCCCGCTAATGACGGGTTGGGGGTGAGCGATCGCATCATCGGGATTCAGATAATGGTTAATTAGGGTAGTAAACTCCTGTAGGGATGCTCCGGCGGCTATGGACAGGACTACTAAGGCGGGGAAAAATTCCCCCACATTAGCAAATAGAAAATATTGTTGGCGTATGGATAGATCGGCTATGGGGGTGGGTTGTAATTGCTGAAAGGTTCGCAGCAAAACCAGAACTCCCCGGATCTCAACTCGGCTATATTTGAGGGTAATTAACTCGGCTTCGGCTTGGCCTATATCCTCACTGGTCATAGTAGTATGTATAGCACCAGACAGGAAAGTTAGGACGTATAATGGATAGGACGAGATGACTAAGAAGACCAAAAATGCCAGCCCCCTATAGTTACGACCTCAGACAAAAAGTTATTGATGCAATTGAACTAGACGGTATGCCCAAAACAGAAGCCAGTCAAGTTTTCCATGTCAGCCGGAACACCATTAATCTCTGGCTGCCAAGAAAAGCACAGACCGGAGACTTCCTCCCTAAACCTAATCACCGACCTGGCAATAACCACAAAATTACCGACTGGCATAAATTCAAGGCTTTTGCCCAAGAGCATGGCCACAAAACCTCCGCTCAAATGGCTCAACTTTGGGATGACGACATCTCTCCTCGCACCATATCCAGAGCCTTGAAGAAAATTGGCTTCACCAGAAAAAAAACTTACGGCTACCAAGAACGTGATCAGCAACAGCGAGAGGAGTTTATTGCTCAGATTGAACATATGGAGCCGGAAGGGTTGGTTTACCTCGATGAAGCTGGCATGAATAGTCAAGACTCGGATTATCCTTATGGTTACTGCCAGGAAGGACAACGCTTCGATGCCCTCAAATCAGGGAAGAGGCAGGGCAGGGTGAGCTATATAGCCGCATGGTGTCATCAACAACTCTTAGCCCCCGATCGCTTTGAGGGTTGTTGTAATCGGACAGTGTTTGAGTTGTGGTTGGAGTTCATCTTAATTCCAACATTGAAGCCAGGTCAGACTCTAGTATTGGACAATGCAACGTTTCATAAAGGGGGGCGGCAGGCTGAACTGGTGGAGGCAGCTCAATGCCGTTTACTCTATCTTCCGCCTTATTCGCCAGACCTCAACAAGATAGAGAAATATTGGTCGTGGTTGAAAGCCCGTATTCGCCACTGCACGTGAGCAGTTTGATTCTCTCCATGATGCCATGGATTCCGTTCTCCAAGCTGCGTCCTAACCACCTTGACTAAGGCTATAGTAGTATGGTGCGAAACGTTTAGGAGATCAAATAGGGCTGCAATGCCTGAAATAACATCCTAGTGGGACTCCAACCCCTTGGTTGGATATAAGGAAGGTGCAAAGTTCCTGACCATCCCATAACTATCTATGTGTCTCGACATCTGGCTTCGACAACCAGATAAGGCAGAGAGACTCAAGGTCAAGACTGAGCGTTAGAAAGAAGGAGTTAGTGCGAAACGTTTAGGAGTGAAATAGGGCTTAGATGCCTGAAACAACCCCCTAGTGGGACTTCCACCCCTTGGTGGAATAAAAGGGATTCACATCCCTGACCATCCCATAACTATCTATGTGTTCCCAAATCTGGTCTCGGAGTCGTGACCCGACAACCAGATGAGGCAAAGAGACTCAAGGCCAAGACTAAGCGAAAGAAAGAGGGGAAGTCGTGACCCCCTTGAGTATAACGTAAGGTTGAGAGTAACGGCGGTAGCCACCCCCAATTTTAGGATTCACACCCCTAAGATTGAAGCGGGGAACGGAAGGCGTAATAGAGGAACCTACCTCTCACTCGACCACTGCCAACCATCCATGATTAGGGAAACCGAATGTCCGGCATGAACCATCGCAATCATTCGGCAGCGAAATAGGTTGACACGCTGCGCTTAAAAAGACAAGGGGAAAAGTGGGGGTATTGGCTCACCACCCAAAAGCAACGAAAGTTGTACACAGACCTTTAAAGTACCCCGGTGGATAGGACAAATCTAAAGATGGAACGCCCGCATAGATGGAACGTTTAAACCCCTAATTGGCTCTCAAGTGGCAGGATGTACCTGTGGAGTAGTAAAAAGTGTAAGCGTATGCCTTTAAGGGGAAGGGATGTGACTGAAAGCCAATGCCTAACTATAATGGTTAGGATATGCCCACTAGTCACGGTGTGGATATAGAGACCGCGATAAGTAGGAGTTTAATGGCGAAAGCGAGTTTAAAGACTAACGCAAGCATATAGCTTTGAAAGTTGAAGTCATAAAACAGGGGGTTGTAGCCCTGTTCCTACTGACAATAGGGTATCTACATCAGGAGCCGTATGAGGTGAAAGTCTCAAGTACGGTTTGGAATTGGAGTTGGGGAAGGTGACTTCCCTTTCGATCATAACTGACCCTTCGAGTATAACGTAAAGTTGAGAGTAACGGCAATAGCCACCCCCAATTTTGGGATTCACACCCCAGGGTTGAAGCGGGGAACGGAAGGCGTAATAGAGAAACCTATCTCTCATTCGACCACTGCCAACCATCCATGATTAGGGAAACCGAATGTCCGGCTTGAACCATCGTCAGCATTAGGTAGCGAAATAGGTTGAAACGCTGCGCTAAAACGAGCAAGGGGAAAAGTAGGGTATTCATACCATCACCTAGAACACTATGTTATGGTCGAAAGGGAAGTCGCCTTCCCCAACTCCAATTCCAAACCGTGCTTGATACTTTCACATCACACGGCTCCTGATGTGGACACCCTATTGTCAATAGGAACAGGGTTACAACCCCCTGCTTTGTGACTTCAACTTTGGGAGCTATATACAACACGTAGTCTCATGGATTTCTCCATTACTCTCGCTTTCGTCATAACACTCCTACTTATCGCAGTCTCTATATCCACACCGTGACTAGTGGGCATATCCCAACCATTACAGTTAGGCATTGGCTTTCAGTCACATCCTTTCCCCTTATAGGCATACGCTTACACTTTTCACTACTCAATAGACACAACACTACTGAGAGCCTAACAGGGGTTTAAACGTTCCGTTTATATGGGCATTCCATCTTTAGATTTGTTCTATCCACCGGGGTACTTAAAAAGGTCTGTGTAGGTAGTAAATACAAACTCCTACTTTTCCCCTTACCCTTTTGGGCGCAGCGTATCAAACCTATTTCGCTGCTTATTTATAACGATGGTTCAAGCCGAACATTCGGTTTCCCTAATCATGGATGGTTGGCAGTGGTCGCATCTGGTAGTAGGTTCTACTTCACGCCTTCCGTTCCCCGCTTCAATCCTGGGTTTGTGATTCCCAAAACTGGGGGTGGCTATCGCCTTTACTCTTTCCCATAATCGCCCCAAGTGGATTTTACTCCTCCTAAGTTCACCTGGACGGTAAATTTTGCGATTTCTTAAAATGGGATTGACCTTGAGTTTCCTGCCTTGCTCGTTTTAAGCCCGAGCGTTGGAACATATAAACAGTTAAGGGGTAACTGGGTTGAATCAGTTGATTCCCCTCTAGGAGGTTATTTCGAGCATTGCAGCCCTATTTCACTCCTAAACGTCTCGCACATATTTCGGTATATATAGCACAAGACAGTAAATACTAGACAGTAAATACAAAATAAATAGACAATATTTCCGGTTAGGAAGGTAGGGGTCGAGAGGGAAGTCGCCTTCCCCCACTCCCATTCAAAACCGTGCTTGATACTTTCGCATCACACGGCTCCTGATGTAGATACCCCTTGGCAACGGGAACAGGGTTACCAACCCCTGCTTTTGTACTTCAACTTTTGGAGCTAAATACAACATCGTAGTGTTTAAACTCGCTTTCGCCGTTAAACTCCTGTTGATTGCAGTAATTATATCTACACCGTGACTAGTGGGCATATCCTAACCATTACAATTAGGCCTTGGCTTTCAGTCACATCCCTTCCCCTTAAAGGCATACGATTACACTTTCACTACTCAACAAGATGTACTTGTCGAGAGCCTAAAAGGGGTTTAAACGTTCCGTTTATATGGGCATTCCATCTGTAGACTTGTCCTTTCCACCGGGGTACTTTTAAAGGTCTGTGTAAGTGTTTTTAGCAATACCTTACTTTTCCCCTTACTCTTTTGAGTGCAGCGTATCAACCTATTTCGCTACTTACTATTGACGATGGTTCAAGCCGGAACATTCAGATTTCCTTAGTCATGGATGGTTGGCAGTGGTCACATCTGGTAGTAGGTTCTACTTCACGCCTTCCGTTCTCCGCTTCAATCCTGGGGTTATGATTCCCAAAACTGGGGGTGGCTATCGCCGTTACTCTCAACGCCCTGATTTCTCAGTTTGTTTATGACCTTGAGTCCCCTGCCTTGCTTAGATTTCTCCAAGCGTCGGGACATATAAACAGTTATGGGATGGTCAGGAATGTGAATCCCTTATATTCCACCAAGGGGTGAAAGTCCCATTAGGAAGTTATTTCAGGCATTGCAGCCTTATTTGATTCCTAAACGTCTCGCACACTATTTACTGTCTAGTAAATACTAGACAGTAAACGGGTTTATATGAATGCCTACCCTATCATGTCCAGATATTAACCAGAACTACTTTACCCCTAACAGATAGCTTTACCTACAACCTACGACTAAGATTTTTGGGTAAGGCGATTATGTTGGTAGTGACTGTTGGACGTGATGATTACCATCAAAGATTGGAGACTTGCTGAGAATTATGTGGGTATCGATTCCCATCCCGGTAATTGTCACCAGTTGAAAAGTTGTTTAGGGGTATCGGGTTGGAGCCGGATGATAGCCCATACTTTCCCCTCACCGGAGATTATGAATTGAACCCATAGATAACCGGATAGGCGATCGCCACCATACTTTCCTATGTTGATACTGAAAGGCGGTCTGATATCTTTGTACGTTGATTCCCTAGCGGGTTACCCCCCACCTACGGCTATCGTGTTGGCTTGGAATCATACCCTCCCCCCATAACCGGAACAAGCACTATTGGGGAAGTGACCGATGTGATAGCAGTCAATGGTGACGTTAGGAACCGATAGGCTTGCCATTGACGGGTATCACAAGGGAACTACCCTATCACTTGTCGGGTTTAGGGGGGTGATATGGGTATTTGACAGATTGATTAAGTTGTGCTTATTGACTGAGTAATCATCCTATTGACAGAATGATTTTCCGGTGCTAGGACTAGATTGTGGGTATTGCACAGTGAGGAATGATGAAGAGAACGGAGGAAGTTGTCCATGCTTCAAATAATAGATAAGTAAGCGAATTGATTTGTACAACATCTCAGTGGACTTGGAATAACACAAAGTTTTGCGATGTAGCCTGGCTAAATAGTGCCTCAGACGGCAGTTTTCTCCTTCTACTCTTGTCATAGCCGTTTTGCTGACTAGATGATTGCAATCCTCAATTAAGCAAGGATAAACTTTGTATCCGTCCGTAATATATAGAAAACAAGCCCAGCCCTGAATCATTTGCCATAATGTGGTAAAAGGTGCGAGACGTTCAGGCATCAAATAGGGCTGCAATGCCCGAAATAACTGCCTGGTGAGGATTTATACCCCTTGGTTGAATATAAGGAGATCTCTCCTGACCATCCTCATAACTGTTTATATGTCCCGACGTTTGGAAAAATCCAAACAAGGCAGGGAACTCAAGGTCATGAACCAACTGAGAAATCAGGGAGTAAAGAGTAACGGCGACAGCCACCCCCAGTTTTGGGAATCATAACCCCAGGACTGAAGCGGGGAACGGAAGGGGTGAAGTAGAACCTACTACCAGATGCGACCACTGCCAACCATCCATGATTAGGGAAACCGAATGTCCGGCTTGAACCATCGTCATTATTGAGCAGCGAAACAGGTTGATACGCTGCGCTCAAAAGAGTAAGGGGAAAAGTAGGGTAATCTTTTCATCACCTACACAGACCTTTAAAAGTACCCCGGTGGAAAGGACAAATCTCAAGATGGAATGCCCATATAAATGGAACGTTTTAAGTCCTCCTAGACTCTGATTATTTGGTCGAAATATCAGTAGGGATAAGTGTAACCGCAAGTCTCGGAGGATGTGAGATGTGACCAAAAGCCAACACCCTGCTGTAATAGTAGGGATATGCTAACAGGTCACGGTTTGATTGTAAGGAATAGAGTTTAGTAGGTGTACAAATGGCGATAGCGAGTTTAAAGAAAGGGTTGGGAAAACCAAAACCAATCAAGACTACGAACAACGCATGGAAGACAATCCCATGGACTAAGGTTCAACGGAAAGTATTCAAGCTCCAAAAGAGTATATTTCAAGCAGCTAAATCGGGACAAGACGCTAAGGGACGAAGATGGCAACGTCTATTGGTGAAGTCATATTATGCCCGGCTCCTAGCAGTGCGACTGTAGGGGCGGGTTCCACGGTCAGCCATGCTTCCCAACAGTCAGCTTAATAAACCCGCCCCCCAGGCGGGTCAAGGCAAGAAGACAGCCGGAGTTGATGGAGTAAGAGTAATCTCTCCAAGACAAAGGTTTGAGCTTGTGGAGAACATTAAGGGAAATATCAAAGCAAAACCACTGCGACGGGTGTGGATACCAAAACCTGGCAGGGATGAAAAAAGCTGGAATAGGAATACCCACAATCCAAGATAGAGCAAGGCAAGCCTTGGTCAAGTCGGCTCTCGAACCTGAATGGGAATCGAGATTTGAAGGTACAAGCTACGGGTTCCGTCCCGGACGGTCCGCCCATGACGCAATTGGCAGAATTTATATTGCCATAAATCGAGGACAATATTATGTTCTCGATGCCGATATAGCAAAATGCTCTTACCGTGAACCATGATTACCTACTGTCCAAAATTCATTGTCCAAGTAGCCTAAAAAGAGACCTGAAACAATGGCTCAAAGCCGGCGTGCTAGATAACGGTGTATTAGAGGATACAGAAACAGGGACACCTCAAGGAGGGGTAATAAGTCCAATACTCGCCAACATCGCACTGTTGGGAATGGAAAGGCTAGTTAAAGAAATGTATCCTAACAAAGGAACAACCACTCAGATAAACCTTATAAGATACGCCGATGATTTCGTGGTAATCTCCAAAGACCTAGGAATCATTGAACAGTGCAAAACTGCTATCACCGAATGGTTAAAACCTGTAGGATTAGAGATTAAACCCGAAAAGACTCGAATTGGTCACACACTCAAACCTATTGAGTCTAATGGCAAAACAGAAGAACCTGGGTTTGATTTCCTCGGATTCAATATCAGGCAATACCCAGTAGGAAAATATAAAACTGGAAAAACAGGGGGACGTAAGAGCCGATTAATCGGACATAAAACCCACATAAAACCCAGCCCAAAAGCAGTTGCCCACACATAAGCGATAAAAGGTGTAATTAAACAATCTAAAACTGCACCTCAATCAGCCCTGATTAAACATCTAAACCCGATGATTCGGTGATGGACAAATTATTATTCAGCGGTAGTCTCAACAGAGACCTTCAATAAGCTAGACAACATAGTTTGGCAAATGTTACGGGCATGGACAAAATCAAGATGCCAAAAGGCAAGTTACGAAAAGCTAGGAAACTATTTCAGACATGGAATGGTTAAACTTAGCAATGGGAAAGAAAGGCATGAATCTTGGTTATTCCAGACCAAAGATGGAATCCAATTATGGAAACATAAGTGGACTCCAATTGTCAGACACACCCTAATACGCCCGGAAGCAACACTTTATGACGGAAATTGGACTTACTGGGCAAACAGGAAAGGACAAGCAATCGATACGCCAAATAGAGTTGCAAAACTACTCAAGAAACCAAAAGGTAGATGTACCTGGTGTGGGCAATTCTGTACCCCGTCAGACTTTATTGAAGTAGACCATATTGTACCTAGAAGCCAAGGCGGAAAGGATGAATACAAGAATCTTCAACTATTACATCGCCATTGTCACGATGATAAAACAGCTCTTGATGAAGAGATGATGCTGTACTCTTAACAAGGAGACGGTCAAACTAGGAGCCGTATGAGGTGAAATTCTCATGTACGGTTCTGCTGCTGAATGGGAGGGGTAGACCGTGAGGTCTATCTCGACCCCTAATTCAGCAATGAGCGGTCGCCTATGACAAACTTCAGAATTCCAGGCAGTTTGGTATTCACAACTGTCCAGACCCAGATGGTTTTTTTTTGAACCCACAAAAGTCTGAAGCTCATCAATTTGAGCTATTTCAGGAATTTCATAGTTTTCCTCATCACATCTGGGTTTCTGCAACTCTAACCCAGTTAAGTATTGTGTTGTGAGAAATACCAGTGACTCTCTCAATGGCTCGAAATCCCATGCCATTGAGGGACATTTTCACACAAAGCTCTTTGACATCAGAACTGTAACCTCCAGGACAGGGATTTTCTCGAAATTGGCGACCACATTCACGGCACAGGTAACTCTGTTTTCCCTGACGATGACCATTTTTGACTACTTTATGGCTTTGGCAATAAGGACAATCCATCTTGATTTATTTGAGAATATCATTTTCTATTATGCAACACCAGATTGTGAGTAATATCTGAGTAGTTAGGTACGACTATCGGGTTAAGGCAATTGCCACAATGGTAGATATATGTGCGAGACGTTTAGGAGTCAAATAAGGCTGCAATGCCTGAAATAACCTCCTAGTAGGTACTTCCACCCCTTGGTGGAATATAAGGGACTCGTACCCTGACCATCCCATAACTGTTTATATGCCCCAACGCTTGGAGAAATCTAAGCAAGGCAGGGGACTCAAGGTCAAGACAGAATGTTTGAACGGTGGAAGTAATGACCCACCTAGTATAGCAGGAAGTTGAGAGTAACGGCGATAGCCACCCCCAGTTTTAGGATTCACAACCCGTCAGATTGAAGCGGGGAACGGAAGGCGTGAGGTAGAACCTACTACCAAGACGCGACCACTGCCAACCATCCATGATTAGGGAAACCTAATGTCCGGCTTGAACCATCGTAACCATTGGGCAGCGAAACAGGTTGATACGCTGCGTTCAAAAGAACATGGGGAAAAGTGGGAGTTTTTATATACTACCCAGAAGCAACGTTTCGTTGTGCACAGACCTTTAATGTACCCCGGTGGAAAGGACAAATCTAAAGATGGAATGCCCGTATAAACGGAACGTTTAAACCCCTTTTAGGCTCTCGACAAGTACATCTTGTTGAGTAGTGAAAGTGTAATCGTATGCCTTTAAGGGGAAGGGATGTGACTGAAAGCCAAGGCCTAATTGTAATGGTTAGGATATGCCCACTAGTCACGGTGTAGATATAGTTACTGCAATCAACAGGAGTTTAACGGCGAAAGCGAGTTTAAACACTACGATGTTGTATTTAGCTCCAAAAGTTGAAGTACAAAAGCAGGGGTTGGTAACCCTGTTCCCGTTGCCAAGGGGTATCTACATCAGGAGCCGTGTGATGCGAAAGTATCAAGCACGGTTTTGAATGGGAGTGGGGGAAGGCGACTTCCATCTCGACCCCTACCCAGTCTTTTTCAAAAAAAGCCAGTAATCGGACTTGAACCGATGACCGTCCGCTTACAAGGCGGATGCTCTACCACTGAGCTATACTGGCTTGGGGTAAAGCTGGAATGATGATTTCAACCACTCAACCGACCCACTGTTTCTTAGTATATCATAGTTTTCTAAATTTGTTCCAAATAATTTAATAAATCTGCCATTTCTTGAGGATTAGGCTGAAACTGAGGCATGGGAGGGGTTTTGCCACTAACGACCTGTTGAATAATACTAATTTGTGATTTTCGTTGGGAAATGTCCTCCAGGTTTGGACCGATTTGATGTTCGACTTGGCTAACATGACATCCCGCACAGTTCATCTCAAAAATAGCGTGTCCTCGGGTTGGGTCTCCGGTTAGTGACAACACTTTTTGAATGTAGGGATCGGAAATTTTCACGGAACTGACTCCCCAGACCCAGAGGAGAATAACCACCATCAGCCCTAGGGCAACCAAAGCCACTCGCTGGATGATCTCGGTTATATGAGTGTTGGCAATATGGTTATCCAAAGCTACACGAATACACGAATCTACAAAAAACTTTACTTGTTCACTGTACAGCTTAATACTTTCCGGGGTTGAGGGCAAGTGGCGATCGCTCAAGGTGGAATTTATCGGTGGAATCTGTCAGAGCTAAATTTAATCCAAGATTAATTCAACATTTACGGGCCATGCGGTATAATGTTTCGGAAGGTGCGAGACGTTTAGGAGACTAAACAAGGCTGTAATGCCTGAAATCACCTCCTAGTGGGGAATCCAATCCCTTGCTTGGATATAAGAAGCTCGCTTCTGACCATCCCCATAACTCTTTATATGTCCCGACGCTTGGAGAAATCTAAGCAAGGCAGGGAACTCAAGGTCATAAACAAACTGAGAAATCAGGGAGTAGAGAGTGCGAAATGTTGAGGAGACCAAATAAGGCTGTGATGCCTGAAATCACCTCCTAGTGGGGAAGCCAGCCCCGAGTCTGGATAAGAGGTCGGAGCCTAGAACCATTCCCCATAACTGTTTATACGTCCCAACGTTTGGATTGAACCCCCAAACAAGGCAGGGAACTCAAGGTCATCAAACAAACTGTTTTGAATGGGAAGTTATGACCCCATGATAACAATGAGTAGAGAGTGCGAAATCTTTAGGAGACCAAATAAGGCTGTGATGCCTGAAATCACCTCCTAGTTGGGAAGCCAGCCCCGAGTCTGGATAAGAGGTCGGAGCCTAGAACCATTCCCCATAACTGTTTATACGTCCCAACGTTTGGATTGAACCCCCAAACAAGGCAGGGAACTCAAGGTCATCAAACAAACTGTTTTGAATGGGAAGTTATGACCCCATGATAACAATGAGTAGAGAGTAACGGCGATAGCCACCCCCAGTTTGAGGAATCATAACCCGTCAGATTGAAGCGGGGAACGGAAGGCGTGAGGTAGAACCTACTACCAAGACGCGACCACTGCCAACCATCCATGATTAGGGAAACCGAATGTCTGGCTTGAACCATCGTAACTCTGTAGTAGCGAAATAGGTTGACACGCTACGCTCAAAAGAACAAGGGGAAAAGTAGGAGGCTTCTTTACCTACCTGCACAGACCTTTAAAGTACCCCGGTGGACAGGACAAATCTCAAGATGGAATGCCCGTATAAACGGAACGTTGTAACCCCTCTAATGCTCTGCCTATAAACAAGTGAGTAATGCTATTCACAAGGCAGTAGTGAAAAATGTAAGCGCATGGTTAGAGGGTAAAGGATGTGACCAGAAGCTAAAGCCCAATTGTCATGGTGGGGATATGCCCACAGGTCACGGTATGGATATATAGCACAAGACAGTAAAGTTAGGACGTATAATGGAGAGGACGAGATGACTAAGAAGACCAAAAATGCCAGCCCCCTATAGTTACGACCTCAGACAAAAAGTTATTGATGCAATTGAACTAGACGGTATGCCCAAAACAGAAGCCAGTCAAGTTTTCCATGTCAGCCGGAACACCATTAATCTCTGGCTGCCAAGAAAAGCACAGACCGGAGACTTCCTCCCTAAACCTAATCACCGACCTGGCAATAACCACAAAATTACCGACTGGCAAAAATTCAAGGCTTTTGCCCAAGAGCATGGCGATCAAACCTCCGCTCCAATGGCTGAACTTTGGGATGACGACATCTCTCCTCGCACCATATCCAGAGCCTTGAAGAAAATTGGCTTCACCAGAAAAAAAAACTTACGGCTACCAAGAACGTGATCAGCAACAGCGAGAGGAGTTTATTGCTCAGATTGAACATATGGAGCCACAAGAAGTGGTCTACCTCGATGAAGCCGGCATGAATAGTCAGGACTCGGATTACCCTTATGGTTACTGCGAGGAAGGAAAACGCTTCGATGCCCTCAAATCAGGGAAGAGGCAGGGCAGGGTGAGCTATATGGCCGCATGGTGTCATCAACAACTCTTAGCCCCCGATCGCTTTGAGGGTTGTTGTAATCGGACAGTGTTTGAGTTGTGGTTGGAGTTCATCTTAATTCCAACACTGAAGCCAGGTCAGACTCTAGTGCTAGACAATGCAACGTTTCATAAAGGGGGACGGATTCCTGAGCTAGTGGAGGCGGCTCAATGCCGTTTGCTCTATCTACCACCTTATTCGCCAGACCTCAACAAGATAGAGAAATGTTGGTCGTGGTTGAAAGCCCGCATTCGCCATTGCACGTGAGCAGTTTGATTCTCTCGATGATGCCATGGATTCTGTTCTCAAGGCTGCGTCCTAACCGTATTGACTAGTGCTATAGGTTGTATCTCGGAGCCTTCCGTTCCCCGCTTCAATCTGACGGGTTGTGATTCCTGAAACTGGGGGTGGCTACCGCCGTTACTCTCAACTTCCTGCTATACTAAATGGGTTCATAACGTCCATCTTTCCAGCATTCTGTCTTGACCTTGAGTCTTCCTGCGTTGTCTGGTTGTCGAAGCCAGAGGTTGGGACACATAGATAGTTATGGGATGGTCAGGGTTACTTAGCTATCACATTAAGTCCCTTATATTCTACCAAGGGGTAGAAGTCCCACGAGGAGGTTATTTCAGGCATCGCAGCCTTATTTTATCTCCTAAACGTCTCGCACGCAATAGTAGGTTGTACCTAGTCCCGGACTTTTGTAGTTTGAGAGTCACTCCTTTGGGACATTCCCCCTTAAAGTCTTGATAGGCTTTCAGGAATCTAGCGTAACTCTCATCATAGTTACCCTTTCCCCCCACTGTAGGGAGTTTAGCGGCGTTACTCATTTTTTACTCACTTGTTACTCTACTACGGTTTTGAGTAACACCTAAGCAGCGGTAGAATAGGGGTTATAGGCTATGTATTAGGTTCAAGTCCGATTACTGGATTTTTTTGCTGTCAGTAGTGCGCCTGAGTCACTGATAAATAATCAAAAATTACCCGCCCCTCTCAACTGACCGCCCCCCAATATTGCCTTTGAGGGGGGGTACAGATTAAGCTAGAGCAGGTTAGCTAGGTTGGCTGAAAGGAATATCAAAGATATTAGCTGGCAGACGCGAGATTTTCAGCTACAAAGTCCCAGTTAACCAGATTTTCGATAAAGTTATCGATGAAACCTGGCCGCGCATTTTGGAAGTCCAGATAGTAGGCGTGTTCCCAAACATCGAGAGTTAGCAGGGGAGTTTTACCCTCAACCATGGGGTTAACAGCATTAGCAGTCTTGGTAACTTTCAGTGTGCCATTATCCAGGACTAGCCAAGCCCAACCACTACCGAACTGGGTAGCCGCTGCGTTCTTAAATTCTTGAATGAATGCGTCAAAGCTACCGAAATCTGCTTGAATCTTGTCAGCCAAAGCTCCTGTAGGTTGACCACCACCATTGGGCTTGAGGCACTTCCAGAAGAAACTGTGATTCCAGACTTGGGCAGCGTTATTAAATATACCAGACTTAGAAGGATCATTGTAAGTGGCTTTGATGATCTCTTCCAGGGACATATTAGCCATGTCTGTACCTTCAATAGCAGCATTAAGGTTTTT
Organism: Arthrospira sp. PCC 9108; assembly: GCA_016745315.1. Classification (GTDB taxonomy): domain Bacteria; phylum Cyanobacteriota; class Cyanobacteriia; order Cyanobacteriales; family Microcoleaceae; genus Limnospira; species Limnospira platensis. The sequence goes on along the minus strand of CP066886.1, from coordinate 3,835,997 downwards.
GACATAAGCTGCATGGTGCTTACCATGATGGTAGGATAGAGTATTAGCGGACATTTTGCTAGACTCTAGTGCATCCTGATCAAAAGGTAAACTGGGAAGTTCAAAAGCCATTGTGTTTTCTCCTCTCTCAAATATCTAGGCTTCTCGATTTGTCTTGAACGGGACAAATTTATGAGCGAGCCTACATAAAACTTTACAATATCCTGATCATATACCATCAACGGTCACTAAAACAAATCTAGTCGGGCTAACTTTGGTTTGTGAAGGTCTGCCCCCTCGGCTTATCTCCTACCCGGCGGCAGGTAAACCCCAGTATCTTGGTGCAATTAGTTTTGAGAATACCGCGCTTTAATGCCCATTTAGGGGATGGTTCTGCATTCAGGGATGATTCCCATCGGCTAACTTACTAAACCCGCCGGGCGGCTTGTCAAAGTCAATTATTTTTGGCCTGCAATTGTGGAACCAGAGGTTCAGCGGGATTAATCCTTACACCGGGACAGGGAGCGATCGCATCGGAGCCATATTGCATCCCCAACCCGGAGCGCGCGCCATGATTTTGTGGGGCAGGCAGTGGCCAAAGTAGCCAACGACTCTGAGGGGAAAGGCTCATGATACTGTCAGAATTTTGAGTAATCCAAATCAGTGGAACATCAGGGCGGTCAATGGTGCTATTAGATTGACCCGCCATAACCCCAGCCAAAACGGAGAGAACGCCCCAATTGCCTTCCACCAGTCCGTCGGAGGCAGTCCATAGCCGTACATTAAGTTGAGCGCGACGAGCGTAGAAATAAAGAGAAGCAGCCACAGAAACGGCGGTTTCAAAATCGGCATGGTCCCAAGAAAATGCACTATCAAGACAAATAACTACTTCCTGACCCCCAATAGCGACCTCCAATTCTCGGACTCGTAGATCCCCATAGCGAGCACTAGAACGCCAATGAATCAGTCTAGTAGGGTCGCCGATACGATAAGGGCGTAAAGTGCGAGTAATGCCTTCTGTGGCTTGATCAAGGCGAAAGCAAGAGTAAATCTCTGGACCTTGGTCTACTTCAATGCTATCAACAATAGGACAAGCAGTTAAAGGCAATACGGTGGGATAAACAATAGCTGTAGCAGGAACTTGGCGATCGCGACTACACCAAAATAACCCCAGGGGAGAAGCCGATCGCAGTCTCACCCCAGACCAATGGTAAATCCCCCGGCGTTTAGTAATACGGGAATATTTCCAGTGATAAACTTGTCCGGGTCCAATAACATCAATAGACTCCGATGCATCTCCCAACTCTGTGGGGAGGCGATCGTAAATTTGAAATAGGGGACAAGATTTTTTCGACTGGTTTTCGATTTCCAGTTCAAAAGTGAGGCGCGAGCCCACACTGACCGGAGTAATAGGGTAGCGGCGAACCTGAAGGGGACGAAGACTCCGCCCTGGCAGAATTGCCGCCGCCAATAACAAAGCCAACCCCATACCACTAATCACATACAGCCACCCTGCCATAGTATTAGTAGCAGCCCCAAAGAAAAAAACCGTCATAAACCCTAACAGCCAACCAGGATAAGCCGGAGTTACCCAGTTACGTTCTAACCAATTAGTAATTTTGCGTTTTGACCCCATAACATAATATCGCGCCGCTCACACCAGGATAACCAAAGTTCAACAAAAACTCCAGAAGTTTCCGGTTTCATCAGAAAAACTGGAAACAGTCTATAATTTTGGCGATCGCCGAAATAGCCCACAACCAGGAACCATCGCGCCTACTGGTTAGCTGAGTGTCAATTTTGAGCAATTGGGCTAACATGAGATACTCAATGCTATATTCTATAATTTGGTGCGAGACGTTCAGGCATGAAATAGGGTTGCAATACCCGAAATAACCGCCTGGTGGGGACTTCAACCCCTCGGTTGAATATAAGGAGCGCACTCCTGACCATCCCCATAACTGTTTATATGTCCCAACGTTTGGTATAGAAATATACAAAACAAGGCAGGGAACTCAAGGTCAAAACGCAAAACCGGAAATCTTAACGATTCCTTAACAATTGCGTTAAGAGTAACGGCGATGTGCGAGACGTTTAGGAGTGAAATAGGGCTGCAATGCCTTAAATAACCTCCTAGTGGGACTTCCACCCCTTGGTGGAATATAAGGGATTCGCACCCCTGACCATCCCATAACTATCTATGTGTCTCAACATCTGGCTTCGACAACCAGATAAGGCAGAGAGACTCAAGGTCAAGACTGAGCGAAAAAAAGAGGGGAGTTGTGAACCCCTTGAGTATAACGTAAGGTTGAGAGTAACGGCGATAGCCACCCCCAGTTTTGGGAATCATAACCCCAGGATTGAAGCGGGGAACGGAAGGCGTGAAGTAGAACCTACTACCAGAGGCGACCACTGCCAACCATCCATGATTAGGGAAACCGAATGTCCGGCTTGAACCATCGTAATACTCTAGTAGCGAAATAGGTTGATACGCTGCGCTCAAAAGAGCACGGGGAAAAGAAGGGGTATATTACCACCACCTTCACAGACCTTTAAAGTACCCCGGTGGATAGGACGAATCTAAAGATGGAATGCCCGCATAGATGGAACGTTTAAACCCCTCATTGGCTCTCAAGTGGCAGGATGTACTTGTGGAGTAGCGAAAAGTGTAAGCGTATGCCTTTAAGGGAAAAGGATGTGACTGAAAGCTAATGCCTAACTGTAATGGTTAGGATATGCCCACTAGTCACGGTGTGGATATAGAGACCACAACAACTAAGAGTGTTATGACGAAAACGAGTTAATGACTACGTGTGTATATAGCTCCGAAAGTTGAGGTCATAAAGCAGGGGGTTGTAGCCCTGTTCCCACTGACAAAGGGGTATTCACATCAGGAGCCGTATGAGATGAAAGTCTCAAGTACGGTTTTGAAGTGGAGTCGGGGAAGGTGACTTCCCTTTCGACCATAACAGCCACCCCCAGTTTTAGGATTCACAACCCGTCAGATTGAAGCGGGGAACAGAAGGCGTGAGGGAAAACCTATTCCCAAAAATCCGACCACTGCCAACCATCCATGACTAAGGAAATCTGAATGTCCGACTTGAACCATCGTCACTATTAAGTAGCGAAATAGGTTGACACGCTGCGCTCAAAAGATCAAGGGGAAGAGTAGGAGGATTGTTTCACTACCTACACAGACCTTTAAAGTACCCCGGTGGATAGGACAAATCTAAAGATGGAATGCCCATATAAACGGAACGTTGTAATCCCTCTAAGGCTCTAACAATCTGGTCGAGATAGTTAGAAGTGACAAATGTAAGCGAATGCCTTTGAGGGGGTGAGATGTGACCAAAAGCCAACGCCTTATTGTAATGATAAGGATATGCAGACGGGTCACGGTTTGATTGTAAAGAATAGAGTCTAGTAGGAGTTACTATGACGAAAGCGAGTTTAAAGAAAGGATTTGAGAAATCAAGACCAATCAAGACGTGCGTTTGTATGGAAACATATTCCATGGGCGAAAGTCCAGAGAAAAGTTTTCAAGCTCCAAAAGAGGATATTTCAAGCAGCTAAATCGGGACAAGACGCAAAGGCACGAATGTGGCAACGTCTATTGGTGAAGTCATATTATGCCCGACTCTTAGCAGTGCGGCTGTAGGGGCGGGTTCCACGGTCAGCCATGCTTCCCAACAGTCAGCTTAATAAACCCGCCCCCCAGGCGGGTCAAGGCAAGAAAACTGCCGGAGTTGATGGAATGAGAGCAATCTCCCCAAGACAAAGGTTTGAGCTTGTTAAGAACATTAAGGGAAAACTCAAAACAAAACCGCTACGATGGGTGTGGATTCCAAAACCCGGTAGGGATGAGAAAAGCGGGAATGGGAATACCCACAATCCCAGATAGAGCTAGGCAAGCCTTGGTTAAATCGGCACTCGAACCTGAATGGGAATCGAGATTTGAAAACACAAGCTATGGGTTCCGACCCGGACGGTCAGCCCAAGATGCAATAGCCAGGATTTACCTGAGTATCAACAAAGGTGAATATTTCGTGCTAGATGCAGGTGCGAGACGTTCGGGTATGAAATAGGGCTGAAATGCCCGAAATAACTACCCGGTGAGGATTCCAGCTCCGAATCTGGATATAAGGAGACCTCTCCTGAGCATCCTCATAACTGATTATATGTCCCGACGCTTAGGTAACTAAGCAAGGCAGGGAACTCAAGGTCATAAACGAACTGAGAAATCAGGGAGTAGAGAGTAACGGCGATAGCCACCCCCAGTTTTGGAAATCATAACTCCAGGATAGAAGCGGGGAACGGAAGGCGTGAGGTAGAACCTACTACCAAGACGCGACCACTGCCAACCATCTATGATTAGGAAGACCGAATGTCCGACTTGAACCATCGTAAAGCACGAGCAGCGAAATAGGTTGACACGCTGCGCCCAAAAGGGCAAGGGGAAAAGTGGGGGATTCTGCATTCTACCCACACAGACCTTTAGAAGTACCACGGTCGATAGGACAAATCTAACGATGGAATGCCCATATAATCGGAACGTTGTAACCCCTCTAATGCTCTGCCCATAAACAAGTGAGTAATGCAATTCACAAGGCAGTAGTGAAAAATGTAAGCGCATGCTTAGAGGGCTAAGGATGTGACCAGAAGCTAAAGCCCAATTGTCATGGTGGGGATATGCCCAATTGTCACGGTGTGGATATAGATACTGCGGTCAGTAAGAGTATAATGGCGAGGACGAGTTTAAAGACTACGTGCTGCATATAGCTCTGAACATCGAAGTAAAAAGCAGGTCTGTTGATTCTGCTCCTTTGACAAAACAGGGTATCCACACCAGGAGCCGTATGAAGGGAAACTTTCACGTATGGTTCTGAATGGGAGGGGATGGTGGTGACTCCATTCTCGACCCCTAACACATAGCCAAATGCTCTTACCGTGAACCATGATTATCTACTTTCCAAAATTCATTGTCCAAGCAGCCTGAAGAGAGACCTGAAACAATGGCTCAAAACAGGAGTGCTAGATCATAGCGTATTCGAGGATACTGAAGCAGGGACACCTCAAGGAGGGGTAATAAGTCCAATACTCGCCAACATCGCACTGTTGGGAATGGTTAGGTTAATTGAAACAATGTATCCCAAGAAAAAAGGAACGGTTCAAGCCACCTCAATAAGATACGCCGATGATTTTGTTGTGATATCTCCATCACTTGAAATCATTGAACAGTGCAAAATTGTTATTTCCGAATGGCTAAAACCTGTAGGACTAGAAATAAAACCCGAAAAAACTCGAATCTGTCATACGTTCAAACCTATTGAATATGATGGAAAAACAGAGGAGCCAGGGTTTAACTTTCTAGGATTCAAGATCAGGCAATACCCTGTGGGTAAATATAAATCTGGGAAATTAGGGGGAAGAATAAAAGGAGGTTTTTTATTCAATAAAACCCCCCACAAAATGTTAGGTTTCAAAACAAACATTAAACCCAGTAACAAAGCAATTAAATACCACACAGAAGTGATAAAAGGTGTAATAAAACAACTTAAAACAGCACCTCAATCAGCCCTGATAAGCAAACTAAACCCAATTATTCGGGGATGGTCAAACTACTATTCAGGGGTGGTCTCATCCGAGACCTTCAATAAGCTAGATAATAAAATCTGGCTAATGTTAAGGACATGGACAGTATCAAGATGCGGAAAGGCAAGCTACGAAAAGCTAAGAAACTATTTTCGACAAGGAACGGTTAAACTTAGCAATGGGGTGCGAGACGTTCAGGCATGAAATAAGGTTGAAATACCTGAAATAACCGCCTGATGGGGACTTCAACCCCTTGGTTGAATATAAGGAGCGCACTCCTGACCATCCTCATAACTGTTTATATGTCCCAACGTTTGGTATAGAAATATACAAACAAGGCAGGGAACTCAAGGTCAAAAACGCAAAAATGGAAATCTTAATGATTCCTTAACAATTGCGTTAAGAGTAACGGCGATGTGCGAGACGTTTAGGAGTGAAATAGGGCTGCAATGCCTTAAATAACCTCCTAGTGGGACTTCCACCCCTTGGTGGAATATAAGGGATTCGCACCCCTGACCATCCCATAACTATCTATGTGTCTCAACATCTGGCTTCGACAACCAGATAAGGCAGAGAGACTCAAGGTCAAGACTGAGCGAAAAAAAGAGGGGAGTTGTGAACCCCTTGAGTATAACGTAAGGTTGAGAGTAACGGCGATAGCCACCCCCAGTTTTGGGAATCATAACCCCAGGATTGAAGCGGGGAACGGAAGGCGTGAAGTAGAACCTACTACCAGAGGCGACCACTGCCAACCATCCATGATTAGGGAAACCGAATGTCCGGCTTGAACCATCGTAATACTCTAGTAGCGAAATAGGTTGATACGCTGCGCTCAAAAGAGCACGGGGAAAAGAAGGGGTATATTACCACCACCTTCACAGACCTTTAAAGTACCCCGGTGGATAGGACGAATCTAAAGATGGAATGCCCGCATAGATGGAACGTTTAAACCCCTCATTGGCTCTCAAGTGGCAGGATGTACTTGTGGAGTAGCGAAAAGTGTAAGCGTATGCCTTTAAGGGAAAAGGATGTGACTGAAAGCTAATGCCTAACTGTAATGGTTAGGATATGCCCACTAGTCACGGTGTGGATATAGAGACCACAACAACTAAGAGTGTTATGACGAAAACGAGTTAATGACTACGTGTGTATATAGCTCCGAAAGTTGAGGTCATAAAGCAGGGGGTTGTAGCCCTGTTCCCACTGACAAAGGGGTATTCACATCAGGAGCCGTATGAGATGAAAGTCTCAAGTACGGTTTTGAAGTGGAGTCGGGGAAGGTGACTTCCCTTTCGACCATAACAGCCACCCCCAGTTTTGGGAATCACAAACCCAGGATTGAAGCGGGGAACGGAAGGCGCAAAGTAGAACCTACCACCATAGGCGACCACTGCCAACCATCCATGATTAGGGAAACCGAATGTCCGGCTTGAACCATCGTAATGAGTAAGTAGCGAAATAGGTTGACACGCTGCGCTCAAAAGAGCAAGGGGAAAGAGTAGGAGGATTCTTTTACTTACCTACACAGACCTTTAAAAAGTACCCCGGTGGATAGGACGAATCTAAAGATGGAATGCCCATATAAACGGAACGTTTTAAGTCCTCTTAGACTCTGATTATCTGGTCGAGATATCAGTAGGAATAAGTGTAACCGCAAGTCTTAGAGGATGTGAGATGTGACCAGAAGCCAACGCCCTACTGTAATGGTAGGGATATGCTAACAGGTCACGGTTTGATTGTAAGAATAGAGTCTAGTAGGTGTACAAATGGCGATAGCGAGTTTAAAGAAAGGATTAACCAATCAAGACTACGAGCAACGCATGGAGGACAATCCCGTGGACCAAGGTTCAACGGAAAGTTTTCAAGCTCCAAAAGAGTATATTCCAAGCAGCTAAATCGGGACAAAATGCAAAGGTAAGAAGGTGGCAACGTCTATTGGTGAAATCATATTATGCCCGGCTCTTAGCAGTGCGGCTGTAGGGGCGGGTTCCACGGTCAGCCATGCTTCCCAACAGTCAGCTTAATAAACCCGCCCCCCCAAGCGGGTCAAGGCAAGAAAACAGCCGGAGTTGATGGAGTAAGAGCAATCTCTCCAAGACAAAGGTTAGAGCTTGTCAAAAACATTAAGGGAAACCTCAAATCAAAACCACTGCGAAGGGAGTGGATTCCAAAACCTGGCAGGGATGAAAAAAGCTGGAATAGGAATACCCACAATCCAAGATAGAGCAAGGCAAGCCTTGGTTAAGTCGGCTCTCGAACCTGAATGGGAATCGAGATTTGAAAGCACTAGCTACGGGTTCCGTCCCGGACGGTCAGCACAAGATGCAATAAGCAGGATTTACCAGAGTATTAACAAAGGTGAATACTACGTGCTAGATGCGGATATAGCGAAATGCTTTGACCGAATAAACCATGACTACCTACTGTCCAAAATTCATTGTCCAAGCAACCTAAAAAGAGACCTGAAACAATGGCTCAAAGCAGGCGTGCTAGATAACGGTGTATTTGAGGATACAGAAGCAGGGACACCCCAAGGAGGGGTAATAAGTCCAATACTCGCCAACATCGCACTGTTGGGCATGATTAGGTTAATAGAAACAATGTATCCCAAGAAAAAGAACAGGGTGCAAGCCAATGTCATAAGATACGCCGATGATTTCGTGGTAATTTCAAAAGACCTAGGAATCATTGAACAGTGCAAAACTGCTATTTCTGAATGGCTAAAGCCTGTTGGATTAGAGATTAAACCTGAAAAAACTCGAATCTGCCATACACTCAAATCTATTGAGTATAATGGCAAAACAGAGAAACCCGGATTTGATTTTCTAGGATTCAACATTAGGCAATATCCAGCAGGAAAATATAAATCTGGGAAAACAGGGGGAATGGCAAGCCGATTAATCGGTCACAAGACCCACATTAAACCCAGCCAAAAAGCAGTTGCCCACACAGAAGTGAGAAAAGGTGTAATCAAACAATATAAAAAAGCACCTCAATTTGCCCTGATAAATAAACTAAACCCAATTATTAGGGGATGGTCAAACTATTACTCAGCGGTAGTCTCAACAGAGACCTTCAGGAAACTAGACCTCATAATCTGGCAAATGTTACGGGCATGGACAGTATCAAGATGCGGAAAGGCAAGTCACGAAAAGCTAAGAAATTATTTCAGACATAGAACAATTAAACTTAGCAATGGGAAAGAAAGGCACGAAAATTGGCTGTTCAAAACCAAAGATGGGTTACATCTGTTCAATCACAATTGGACTCCAATTACCAGACATACCCTAATACGCCATGAAGCAACACTTGATGACGGAAATTGGACTTACTGGGCAACCAGGAGAGGACAAGCAATCGACACGCCAATCAGGGTAGCAAAACTACTCAAAAAACCAAAAGGTAGATGTACCTGGTGTGGGCAATTCTTTACCCCATCAGATTTAATTGAAGTAGACCACATTGTACCTAGAAGCCATGGCGGAAAGGATGAATACAAAAACCTTCAACTATTACATCGCCATTGTCACGATGATAAAACAGCTCTTGATGAAGAGATAATGCTGTACTCTTAACAAGGAGACGGTTAAACTAGGAGCCGTATGAGGTGAAAGTCTCAAGTACGGTTTTGAATGGGAGGGGATGGAGGGAGGTGACTCCATTCTCGACCCCTTCTAAAGAAAGACATGAATCCTGGTTATTCCAGACCAAGGATGGACTCACATTATGGCAACATAAATGGACCCCAATTGTCAGACATACCATAATACGCCCTGACGCAACACCATACGACGGAAACTGGACTTACTGGGCAACCAGGAAAGGACAAGCAATTGGAACGCCAAATAGGGTAGCAAAACTACTCAAGAAGCAAAAAGGTAGATGTACCTGGTGTGGACAGTATTTCGCACCATTGGATTTAATTGAAGTAGACCACATTGTACCTCGAAGCCTAGGCGGAAAGGATGAATACAAAAATCTTCAACTATTACATCGCCACACCCGCGATGATAAAACGGCAATAGATAACGCCAATGCTGTATCCTTAACAATGGAACAATCAGATTAGGATCCGTGTGCTGGGAAACTCGCAAGCACGGTTTTGTATGGGAGGGGGAGATGGCGACATCTCTCTCGACCCCTACTAGCTAACAGGAGAAAAACTGGTCTAAGCTAATTATCAAGTTTAAAACCCTGTAGCTTTGTTTTCTGGAAGGAGTGGAATCAGCGTGTCATTAACAAACGTAACAGTCCGAGGTAGACAAAGGCTTGAGTCGCCACCGTCAGGCTTATTTGACTTCATCCAGTCAGTAAGCAAAGTTACCGCCGGAACCATATTGGGTACAACCATGTTAGCCAGTTCCGTGGTGGCAGGAGGGCTGGTGGGTCTAGCCGTTAGTTTCCGTAACTTACCAGACGTAAGGGTATTACAAAACTATATTCCCACCGAAACCACCCACATCTACGATATTGAGGGTAGACACTTAGCCAGCCTTCACGACGAAGCCAACCGAGAAGTAGTTTCTCTTGATGAAATATCCCCCCATGCAAAACGGGCGGTATTAGCTATTGAAGATAGCCATTTTTATGATCATCGGGGGATATATCCCACGGGGATAGTGCGAGCTATGCTTGCTAACCTGGAAAGGGGGAAAACGGTAGAGGGTGGTTCGACCATAACCATGCAGTTGGTGAAAAACCTGTTTTTATCCCCCAGTAGAACCATTAGCCGAAAAGCCGCTGAGGCGGTAATGGCAATTCGCCTCGAACAAATTTTAGACAAAGACGAAATCCTAGAATTATACCTAAATCAGGTTTACTGGGGTCATAACCTGTATGGGATTGAAACAGCCTCCCAAAGCTATTTTAACAAACCGGCATCAGAGCTGAAATTATCTGAAGCGGCGATGATTGCTGGTTTAATTTCGGCACCAGAAGACTATAGCCCCTTTGCAAATTATCAACTAGCTAAACAACGACAGGCTCAAGTGCTTAACCGCATGGTAGAGCTAAATTGGATTACTCCAGAAGAGGCGGCTGAGGCGCGAAAAGAACCCCTATTAGTGGGTAGGATCACCTCCTTTAGAACCAGTGAATTACCATACGTGACGGAAGCGGTGGTTCAGGAGTTAACTAGGGAGTTTGGTCGTGATGCGGTGCTGAAAGGGGGAATGCGGGTTCAAACGACCATTGATTTGAATTTCCAGCGCATGGCAGAAAGAACGGTGAGGGAATGGCACGATCGCCTTTATTATCGAGGAGTATATCGCGATCGCAATAACGGTCAAATCGCATTAGCCGCCGTAGATCCCACTACCCATTTTGTCAAAGCTATGGTGGGAGGGTCTGATTATAATAAAAGCCAGTTCAACCGAGCTATTCAGGCTCAACGGCAACCTGGATCAGCCTTTAAGCCGTTTGTTTACTATGCCGCCTTCGCTACAGGTAGATATGCTCCTAGTACCATTGTTCAAGATACCCCTGTTAGCTATCGCGACGGCTCTGGGTTTTATTCACCCCGAAACTATGGCGGCGGCTTCTCGGGCGCTGTGACCATTCGTTCAGCCTTAGAGACTTCCCTGAATATTCCGGCGGTCAAGCTGGGTCAATCTGTGGGACTCAATCAGGTAATCGAGATTTGTCGCCTCCTGGGAATTACTAGCCCTATGGAGCCGGTAATTTCCTTACCACTCGGATCTGTGGATCTCACACCGATGGAAATGGCTGCATCTTTTGCTACTTTTGCTAATGACGGTTGGCATTCTGACCCGACTTTCATTGTACAAGTCACTGATAGCCAGGGAAATGTCTTGCTTGACAATACCCCATCACCTCGCTTAGTTCTGAATCAGTGGGCGGTAGCCTCCCTAAATGATGTACTGCAAGGGGTAATTACCAGTGGTACTGCCACCAGCGCCCGACTAGGACGACCAGCAGCGGGCAAAACTGGGACTACATCCTCCGAACGCGATGTCTGGTTTGTGGGTTATACTCCCCATTTATCGACGGCGGTTTGGGTTGGTAATGATGACTTCACTCGATTGGCTAGGGGAGTAACTGGGGGAACTGTGGCGGCTCCGGTATGGCGGGACTTTATGAGTCGTGCCTCTGTGGGTAAACCTCAAACTGGTTTTACTCCGGCTTCAAATTTTCCCCGCCCTTAACCGGATGGGCAACAGGTGAGATTGAGATCGTACAATAGAATAAAGCCCCCAAATCATACTCGGTCTTGAGTTGAGCCTCCGGGACTAATCTCGGAGGTATTGGGTTTTCTGAATTAGGATGTTTGCGCCATGAATCTAAATACTTCTTCGACCTCTAGTGTACCAAGCAAAGTAGAGGTTTCTATCCATATTGATTCTGAATTATTGGATCAGGTCAAGCACTTGACTAATGATCCAAGTAAGGTGATTGAAACCGCTCTCCGACAATGGTTGCGGGGAGAACGCCCAGAAGATGATTTGGCTTTGAGTCTACAACGTAACCCTCCCGTGCCACCCCGGGGGGAGTGGAATGATTGAACAAAAAGAGCGACGCACTCGGTCCACCTGCCGGCGGCGAGGTGGGGAGAGCTTGATCAAAAATCTAGCATAGCCGGCGTGTTTGACCATCAAGGTGGCTTGATGGTCATTGAGTTGGAGTTGGGGGCGGAAAGCCTGGTAAACCACGGTGCGATCGCCAGATGTCTCCGGGCTAAATGTGTCTGTTGACATTGTACCCGAATACGAGTACAATGGGCCAGGAGGGTTGTATTTAAACCTTAATTGGCGATCGCCACATTATGTTGAGAGCTTTGCAGGCAACTGCCTTCACCGTTATTGGTGATGCTGTACTTACCCTATTGCGCTGAGTTTTGAGCGTTTTAGGAAGGTTAAATGTTGCACAACAATTCTGATCTACCATTATCAGGCTTTGGGGATATTTTACCCGGTTTGGATGCCGACCTAGTTTTTATTCAGAACCAATCGGGGGAGTATCTACTATTTTCTTGGCGACAATGCGATCGCCATCCTCTTCCTGTTGACCAAATCACAGGAACTAATATGGCAGATACATTTAAGCCTCTGGTACTGACCCCCTATCAAGAAAGAATCGACCGGGTGATCGCCAGCTTAATACCTGAGCGTTTCAGTTATCCATTTTGTTATGAAGAATACTATTTTCCCCTGGAACTGATTGTCAGTCCCATATTAAAATCTAACGGCAGTGCTACCCATGTCCTGGTGATGGGGCGATTACTAGAAAATTCTCAACTGAATCTCAGCCCTAATCACAGTGAACTGATTGCCTACCGCGCCTTACCATCTAATTTTGATATCCAGCAAAAAATGCTGGTTCAAATTGCCGGAACCCTTTGCCGTAGCGTTCCCCCCACTTCTCAAATTTATCAAACTATTCTCGGCCAAATTACTCAAAAAATTCGCCGCACTCTGGATTTAAAAGAGATTTGGCAACAAACTGTTAACAGTCTGGGTCAGGTTCTTGGTGTCAGTCGCTGCATTATCTGTCCCTATCGCAGCACCTCTGATAAGTCTACCCAAGTGGTGGCTGAGTACCGCCAAGAAGATATCCCCATGATGTTGGGTTTAAATCTATGGAGTGATTCGGAATTAGGTTGGGCTCAAGCCTTAGCCACTTTAGAACCGATTATCATTGAGCGCAGTGCCCCTGAAAATGACCCCTATCAACGTCATTCGTTGATGGTGATTCCTACTGCTTATCAAGAGCAACCTAATTCTTTGATTTCCCTGCATCAATGCGATCGCACTCGCCAGTGGACGGCGGCGGAAATAGATTTTGTCCGGGAGTTGGCTACTCATGTAGGAACGGTGATCGCCCATGCTACTCTTTATCAGGAGTTAGAAGAAGCCAGACTCGAAGCTGTGGCTCTTTCTCGCCTCAAAAGTGAGTTCCTCGCCAATACTTCCCACGAACTCAGAACTCCCCTCAACGGTATGATTGGCTTCCTTCAATTAGTCTTAGATGGTATGGCTGATGACCCAGAGGAAGAACGGGAATTTATCGAAGAAGCCCATCAAGCTGCTATTCATCTCCTGAATTTAATTAATGATGTTTTGGATATTGCTAAAATCGAAGCGGGCAAAATGGATATTGAACTCGCTTTGGTCAAAGTTGATGAAGTCCTCAGAGAAATTGAGCATTTTATTCGCCCTCAAGTTGAGCAGAAAAATTTGAAACTAACCATTCAAACGGAGGCTGGCAATAGTCAAATTATTGTTTATGGTAACTATCAACGTATCTTACAAGTGATGCTAAATTTGGTGGGAAATTCCATTAAATTTACTCACAAAGGAGGGATTAATATTAGTCTAGGAATTATCCGAGAAAATGTGATTATCCAAAATCAACAATTTCCGGGATTTGTGGAGTTTAGAGTTGTGGATACTGGTATTGGTGTCCCCATTGAAAAGCAAGATAGATTATTCCAGGCTTTTTCTCAGGTTGATAGTGGTTACACTAAGCAATATGGGGGGACGGGACTGGGTTTAGTTATTTCTCAAAAGCTGGTCCAAGCTATGGGAGGTAAGGTTAAGTTTTACAGTTTGGGTGAAGGCTTAGGCTCAACTGTTACTTTCACTATTCCTCTCTATCAAGAACCATAATATCAATTACCAAGAGATAGGGGGTTGACAACCTCCGAAATATCATGCTATTATTTTGATATATGATTTTATAATGACAATCTAACCTTGTAAAATAAAATTGCGACTATTCCCATTATCTAAAATAATACCACAAGCCAACCGGAAAAGCAACCCCCCCAGCTTCCCAGGGGCAATTTTTTTTTGTTACAAAACTTAACAATAAATTTACAAATCTCATTGTTGCAGTAAGCGTTGATAGTCCACTACTCGACAAATGCGCCATTCAGGTAGTATTGTGGCTCCTATATGTTGGTAAAATGCGATCGCCGATTGATTCCAGTCGAGGACAGTCCACTCTAAGCGCCCACACGGACGTTCTAGGGCGACTTTAGCCACCTGTTGGATTAAGGCTTTCCCAATGCCTAAACGTCGATATTCAGGCATAACAAATAGGTCTTCTAAATGAATGCCGGGTTGAGTCAAAAAGGTGGAAAAGTTATGAAAAAACAGAGCAAAGCCTACGGGTTTTTGCTCCCATTCGGCGATAATGACCTCAGCCATTGGTCGATCGCCAAATAGATGCTGTTGCAAAGTTTCCAGATCTCCAGTGACTTGGTGGGAGAGTTTTTCATATTCAGCCAAAGCCTGAATTAAAGCCCAAATGACCGGAACATCATCAACAGTAGCAGGACGGATAATGAGTTGAGGAGGCATAGTTACTTAGAAGTTGACAACTGATTTTAATCGGTTTGACATGGGGAGGAGTTAGCTAGTTAACAGTCTGCTCAAAAAAAGTAAAGATTCTTAGAGTTTAATCTAGGCCTAAAATGGTTATAATGGCTTCACTTTGTAGTTAAAGTTACCATCACACTATGTCACAACCGACGATCGAATCAATTTTACACGAGAAACGGTTATTTAATCCGTCCGAGGACTTCTCCAAACAGGCCCGGATTAAGAGCATGGAAGAGTACCGGGAACTCTACGAGAAAGCCAAAGCTAACCCGGAAGCGTTTTGGGCAGAATTAGCGGAAAATGAGTTGCACTGGTTTAAAAAATGGGATCAGGTGCTGGACTGGCAGCCACCTTTTGCGAAGTGGTTTGTGGGGGGCAAAATTAATATTTCCTATAATTGCCTCGATCGCCATTTGACTACCTGGCGCAAAAATAAGGCGGCTTTAATTTGGGAAGGGGAACCGGGAGACTCTCGGACTCTGACCTATTCCCAACTACATCGGGAAGTTTGCCAAATGGCAAATGTGATTAAACAGTTGGGAGTCAAAAAAGGCGATCGCGTTGGGATTTATATGCCCATGATACCAGAGGCGGCGATCGCCATGTTGGCTTGTGCGAGGATTGGCGCACCCCATACCGTCATTTTTGGCGGTTTCAGTGCCGAGGCTCTAAAGGACCGCCTGGAAGATGCCGAAGCTAAATTGGTGATTACTGCTGATGGTGGTTGGCGCAAAGATGCGATCGTACCCCTAAAAGAACAGGTAGATAAGGCTTTACAAGCTGGTGCGCCTAGTGTTGATAACGTTTTGGTCGTACAGCGCACTGAGCAAAAAATCCAGATGGAACCCGGACGAGACCACTGGTGGCATGACTTGCAACAAAATGCTTCCGGGCAATGTCCCGCCGAAGAAATGGATAGCGAGGATATGCTGTTTATCCTTTACACTAGCGGGACTACTGGCAAACCCAAGGGAGTTGTACACACTACTGGTGGCTATAATCTTTACAGTCACATTACTAATCAGTGGGCTTTTGATTTACAGGATACTGATGTTTACTGGTGTACCGCTGATGTGGGTTGGATTACTGGCCATAGTTATATTGTCTATGGGCCTTTGTCCAATGGGGCGACAACTTTGATGTATGAAGGCGCTCCCCGTGCTTCTAATCCCGGTTGTCTGTGGGATGTGGTAGAAAAGTATGGCGTGACTATTTTCTATACTGCTCCTACTGCTATTCGAGCTTTGATGAAAATGGGTGAAAGACACCCTAATGCTCGTGATTTGTCTTCGTTGCGGATTTTGGGTACGGTGGGAGAACCGATTAACCCAGAAGCCTGGATTTGGTATAACCGCGTCATTGGTCAAGGAAAATGTCCCATTGTTGATACTTGGTGGCAAACGGAAACGGGGGGTTTTATGATTACTCCTCTTCCTGGTGCGACTCCTACTAAGCCGGGTTCGGCTACTTTGCCTTTCCCTGGAATTATTGCTGATGTGGTTGATACGGAAGGGGAACCTGTTACTAATAATTCTGGGGATATTTGGTGGTGCGTCACCCGTGGCCGGGTATGATGCGGACTGTTTATGGCGACCCGGAGCGCTTCCGTCGTACTTATTGGGAGTATCTACGACCTAAAAATGGCGATTATGTCTACTTCGCTGGTGATGGCGCTCATCGAGATGAGGATGGCTATTTCTGGGTGATGGGCCGGGTTGATGATGTGATTAATGTTTCTGGTCATCGCTTGGGGACTATGGAGGTTGAGTCGGCTTTGGTTTCTCATCCGGCTGTGGCTGAGGCGGCGGTGGTTGGCCGTCCTGATGAAGTCAAGGGTGAGGAAATTGTGGCTTTTGTTACTCTTGAAGGCGATCGCCAACCTGATGAAGCCTTGGAAAAAGAGTTGAAGCAGCACGTTGTTAATGAAATTGGAGCCTTGGCGCGTCCCGGGGAAATTCGCTTTTCTGATGATTTGCCTAAGACTCGTTCGGGTAAAATTATGCGGCGTTTATTGCGATCGCTTGCTTCGGGTCAGGAGATTTCTGGGGATACTTCCACTCTCCAAGATCGCACCGTTCTCGAAAAGCTGCGCGGTGGCGCTTAGTTGAGCAACTTCCTGGTTAATTAAGCCGGGAATTTCTCAACCACAATTTTGGTGCGTCAGTCCGCTCATTTCCCCATCGGGAAATCATTATTAATTGCTATGACGCACCCGATCACTTTTTTGATTTTTTCGTCAACACGCAAATCCGCCCGGCTGCAGGGGTTGACAGGGAGCCGAAATTTTGCTAACATATTAGCATCAAGTTACATAATCGAAATATATGCTAATTTGTCAAAAATGCACAGATTCCCATTATATTAAAAGTGTACTGTCAAGAGCCCCAAAAGTCAAGCCCCTACCCCCAAAAAGCAAAATTTTTTAACATTTCTTAACATTTGATTTTTTCGTCAACATTTCAGGTCATCTGGGGAGAGTTGAAAGGGGGGATAATTATATGCGCGGGAAATTCTGGTCAAACTTTGATACCAATTATTGATAGTTTGTTGAGGGGGATAGGGACTATAATTGCGGGACTGTCTGAGAAATTGGAGCATCTGATGTTGGTCTTGAGTATGATAGGTTAAAGCAGCTAACCAAACCAGGACTTGATAGCGACAGAGGGGTTGTAGGGGACGCATCCAGTCCCGTAGGGTAGGACGGGAAAAGTAATTTTCAATGAGTTGATTACAGTCCGAGGTGAGGATGGCGATCGTATATTGTTTAAAGCTATAATCAGTAGAGACTCTTATAGTCGGTTTTCGTAAACAAATTCCCGCAGCGCCATGGGATGCTAAATTTAGCAATAAATCTATAGTAGCAGCATAGGGAGACAGACCAGAATCAAACCCTCCCCAGCGTTTAACCCAGGAATTTCGGAATAAAATAGCACCAGTTTCAACCAATCGCAACAGGTCCGTTAACATCCAGATATGAAAACCATGTAAACCGTCGCGACCCTGTAAAATTGGCGCAAGATTATCGTAAGGCTGAACTTCCGAAATTAGCTGATTTTCCTCCCAAATTTCCCAACCAGAGAATACCATTTCCAGCGAACCCGCACGATTTTCAAAAGCATCTATCTGGTCAGACAAACTATTAGGTAGTAAAGTCGAACCCCCATCTAAAAACAGGATAAATTCTCCCCTAGCCATTTCCAAGCCTCGGTTTCTAGCAGCCACAATTCCCTCGCCACATTGACCAACATATTGCAAAGATTTTCCATAACCTTCTAGGACTTCCGGGGTGTTGTCCGTCGAACCGTTATCAATCACAATAATCTCGCAACCATCAATATTTTGATTCAGGATACTATCAAGAGTTGTTGGTAAAGTTGAACCATCATTATCACTACAAACAATAATACTAACCTGTGGAGAATTAGCCACCGTCGCGGGGATTAAGTAATCAGTAGCATCCGCACTATTTCCCGCGAAATGTCCTTGTAAAAGGCTTTGATTTTGCTTCGCTTCCCTTCCGTGAAACGCTTCGATGCGGTTTCCCCGAAGATGTCCGTAGTCATGATTTTGGTGAATAATAGTAATAGTTTGACTCGCGTTAATTACCGGATATCCTTGTTTTAACGCTTCTCCCACCATCCAATTATCCCAACCCGGACGACCAATAGCAAAAGCCGGAATTTGTTTAAATAGAGGCTTAGGAAATACAAAGTAATCTAACGCACCGATACCGCTAAATATTCCCGCTGTATTGATTTCATCATGTAACTCTTGTTCCCAGTTAGGGTTATCGAAATTAACAGGTTGGTGAATATCCAAATTCCAACGTCGTCCCACCATCAGAAACTGAGGGTAATTAGCATTCACCTGTTGAACCGTAGGGAGAAAATCCCTAGTTAAGATAATATCCGAGTTAATATATGTTAAAACCCCGTGGGAAGCGTGATTATGTACTTGGCTAAAAATATCATTAAGCAGAGGTGTTCCATATTCGTTAACTTGGATATTCCGAATATGTCTCAGGTTCAATTGACTAGCGACTTCTGCGGTTCCCTTCTCATCACCCAATAAGATAATTTCCGGTCTCGGAACCAGTTTAGTCCAACTGGTAATCGCATTACGTTGAATCATTCCCACACTTCCCACAAAGGATTTAGGAACCGCAAAAATAGTCAGGTTAACAGTAGGTTGAATATTATCAAAAATCCAGAAATGACGTTTTTTAGTTCCCATAGAAATTGACTGATATTACAAATCCTCTGTTCGTCTAATTTAGCCCTAAACACCTGGGAGAGTTAGGTGAGATAGTAGGTGGGTTAGGTAACACACATCTACCCCACCTTTTATATAGTAATTTAGATGTTAGTCTGGCATAGTTTCAGCAATAATTTTAGCAAACATCTTGACAAGAGCAGCATTATATGTATTCCCCGACTGCGCTACAGCAGGTTGATACTGTTGTACTGGCTGTCCTGGTGGCGACATATTTTGATACTGTTGTATCTGCTGTATCTGTTGTATTTGTTCCCGCAGTTTTTGAACTTCTGACTTGGACTCTTCCAATTCCTTCTGCTGTTGCTGTAGTTGAGACTGCGACTCTTCCAATTCCTTCTGCTGTTGCTGTAGTTGAGACTGCGAACCCTCTAACTCTTCCTTAGTTTTATGTAACTCAAATGTAGCCTGTTCAAGTTCCACCTGTACTTCATCTAATTGGAAGTTAGCCATTTCTAGTTCTTCTCTGGTATCATGTAACTCCGAGCGAGACTTATCAAGTTCCTGTTGAGTTTCCGTCTGTTTATTCTGTGCATTTTTAAGCTGGTCTTGAACCTCCTTAACTTTGGTTTCCAGTTTCTTCCCTTCAGACTGGGAGTTTTCCAACTCCTTCTGCTTCTGCTGAAAATCCGATTGAGATTTTTCCAGGTCTTTCCGAGTCTGCTGTAGTTGAGACTGGGAGTTTTCCAACTCCTTCTGCTTCTGCTGAAAATCCGATTGAGATTTTTCCAGGTCTTTCTGAGTCTGCTGTAGTTGAGACTGGGAGTTTTCCAACTCTTTCTGCTTCTGCTGAAAATCCGATTGAGATTTTTCCAGGTCTTTCTGAGTCTGCTGTAGTTGAGACTGGGAGTTTTCTAACTCCTTCTGCTTCTGCTGAAAATCCGATTGAGATTTTTCCAGGTCTTTCTGAGTCTGCTGTAGTTGAGACTGGGAGCTTTCCAGCTCCTTCTGCTTCTGCTGAAAATCTGATTGAGATTTTTCCAGGTCTTTCTGAGTCTGCTGTAGTTGAGACTGGGAGTTTTCTAACTCCTTCTGCTTCTGCTGAAAATCCGATTGAGATTTTTCCAGGTCTTTCTGAGTCTGCTGTAGTTGAGACTGGGAGTTTTCCAGCTCCTTCTGCTTCTGCTGAAAATCTGATTGAGATTTTTCGAGGTCTTTCCGAGTCTGCTGTAGTTGAGACTGGGAGTTTTCCAACTCTTTCTGCTTCTGCTGAAAATCCGATTGAGATTTTTCGAGGTCTTTCCGAGTCTGCTGTAGTCGTGTATGGTATTGTTCTAATTCTGCTAATATTTGGTCTCGTTGATATTGAGACTGTTGTAACTCAGTCTGAGTTCGCTCTAATTGAGACTGAGACTGCTCTAATTGAGTCTGACTCTGTTTGAATTGAGAATAAGATTTCTCTAAATCAGCTAATATTTGGTCTCTTATCCCCTTGGACTCTTCTAACTCTTCCTGACTTTGTTCGAGTTGTGAGTGCAGATTTTTTAATTCAAGCTGAGTCTGCTGTAGTTGAGACTGAGAGTTTTCTAACTCTTTGTGCTTCTGCTGAAAATCCGATTGAGATTTTTCCAGGTCTTTCCGAGTCTGCTGTAGTTGAGACTGGGAGTTTTCTAACTCTTTGTGCTTCTGCTGATAATCAGATTGAGATTTTCCGAGGTCTTTCTGATGTTGTTGTAGTTGATATTTTAAAAGTTCCTGTTCGGATTCTAATTCTTGGAGTCGAGATAGAGTTATTTTGAGTTCGGTCGGTTTCGGTTCCGCGGGGGGGTGGAGGCGAATATTTGCAGCAATTTCGGGAGTAAGTATCGAGGTATTGATGAGGTTGTTGTGAATATAAACAACTTCATACCGAGAGGGATGATAAGGAGTTGCTTGGGCTATGGGGGTGAAATAATGTTCATTGAGAAAGGCGTTAACTTGCTCAAGAGTCGCTCCACCTTCAAATAGTTGATGTTGGCTTGTCGTGGTGTAAATAGCATCAAGATGTTGGAGAATTTCGGAGGCTCCTGTTAAGGCGAGAAGTTCGGCTCCTTGGATGTCTAAATATAGTATATTAAAGTCTTCTGGGAGTAGATTAAGTTCGGCTAAAATGGTGTCAATAGTGCGGGTATCAACGGGGATTTGCTGAGTTTCGCTGAGGTTAGGATAAAGTTTTTTGTATTGTGTTAGTGGTAAAATGGAACTGTTGGATTCGATGTTGGTAACGTGGAGAGTGGCTTCACTATTTTGGTCAGCGATCGCCATGTGAACTGTCTGAATATTAGGTCGATCGCCTACAGCCATTTTTAACCGTTCACAGGTGACAGGATTCGCTTCTATTAGCAATATTTGAGCATTAGTAAACTTGGCAAAACGTTTGAGCGATCGCCCTTCTCCAGCTCCCACATAGATAATACCACGAGGTTTAACTTTATGGTCGAGAAAAATTTGTGATAAGTTAAGTTTCATAGATATCGAAATAAACTAATTTTAGATCATATTTAACTCTATTTACCAAGCCATAAATCCGCCAAACATTGGCTAGTATATATAGCAGTCATTAGGAGTTATAATTTCGGGGGTTATCCCCAAGGATTACAGTGAGGTTGAATCTGCTAAATAGGGGAGCGATCGCTCTCAGATATACCACTTAATAATAAGTCACCAATCACCATAAATATTCTAGTGAGTTTAATTGTCGTAATTGTTTGCACCATGAACTAAGCGGATAATTAGGTAATTACCAAGCCTCAAAATCCTGAGTAAATTGAGACAAATACAACAAACGGATGGGGGGATATTCAGCCACCAAACGTCTCTCTATGGGAGTATTGTAACCCCAGTCAGCCAAAAACAGTGTAACCTGTTGTAGGTCTGGTTGACCTTGTACAGACAACAAAGTTTTCATTCTGTCCTCAACAAACCAGATCAGCGGACTAGGATCAGAAAGAGTCATGAGATCCCGTAGAGTTTGGTGCTTAGGCTGTTTGTGTCCCTTACCAAAAATGATTCCCGGGTCGAGAATAATTCCCTGTTGTCCGAGAAGCGATCGCACAAATCGTTCTTCCTTAGTGGTAATTATGCGTAATTGTATCATGTCCTGCTCAAGAATAACCCGAAGGCGATCGCATACACCCGGATAAAAGCGATGTAAAGCCAACCACCCTGGTAGGTCTGTAGCGATCCACTGATCACGAATTTGATCAAGTCGAGAGCCAAGAACTTCCGGTGACAAATGTTCTTGTTCGAGCAGTTGACGTGATATACTATGCCAATCGCTGAGAATCTGAGATTCAGCCCACCCCAAAATCAGAGCCCTGATCAAAAGAGGCATTTCCCAGCCCGTTTCAATCACAGGTCTAGTGCGGTAGAATCTAGGGGGTAAATCATCCGGGGGGGTAGACTCAGGAGGCGACCAAACTTCGAGATATGTACGCCAAGCCGTCTGAAAATACTCCAGCAAGCCATCACAGAGAACACCATCAAAGTCCAAGGCGAGAAGATTGGGTTTATCTGGCATGGTTTTTAGTATGTTGTAGGGCAGTTTACCGAAATTATGGAATTGTTGTGATAGTTTTAGTTTAACATCTAACCAGGTGTGTTGATTAACCCTTTGGGAATTGTCTTTGTGGTTTATGGCTCCAACTCAGAGTTAAAAAATCCCGTAACGCCGCCTCCAAACCCGGACTTACCCCTTAGCCAAGAGTGGCGGATACAAGATCCCCAACTACTGAGGATAGCCCGACGGGTGTATCATGCTTATTCAGAAGTACACGCGAAACGAATGCGCCGTCCGTCTGGTGTAGCCATTAATTCCCGCAGCTATCGGAGTTTACTGCTTTTCTCCCCCAAACCCATTTTGCTTCCGGGAGAATGTTTTATCCCCTTTGAGCAGATAGAATTAGAGTTATTTTAGCCCCAGGCTAGGAAGCGGGCGTGAAACCCCGGTGAAAGGTGAAAGTCTAATGGATATTTTAGTTGATCTGCCGGCTTACTTGATTATATTTGCCCTAGGCGCTTCCATAGGTAGCTTTTTAAATGTCATTGTGTATCGAGTCCCGGCTGGTCTGTCGGTGTGGTATCCTCCCTCACGATGTCCCCATTGTCATACCCGTTTAGGTTTAAGTGAAAATGTGCCGGTTTTGGGGTGGTTGTGGTTGCGGGGTAAATGTCGCCATTGCCATGCACCGATATCTATGCGCTATCCTTTAGTAGAAGGGTTAATGGGTCTATTGTTTTTGCTGGTATATGTAACCATCATGCCAGGAACTATAGTACAACTGTTTGGCTTGTGGGCGTTATTAGCTTGGTTGGTGGCATTATCTCTAATTGATATAGATACCTTAATCCTTCCTAACCCTCTCACCCAGTCAGGTTTAGTGGTGGGGTTGTGTTTTCAAGGCTTACTGGGATTAAAAACGGCTGGGGTGATAGACCAGTTAATGGTGGGTGTTTTGGGGGCGGTGCTAGGATTATGGTTATTTGAAGCGATCGCCTTTTTGGGGTCCATGGCTTTTGGACAAACGGCTATGGGGGCGGGAGATGCTAAATTAGCGGCCCTTATGGGGGCTTGGTTGGGGTGGAAGATGCTATTGGTCGCAAGTTTCATCGCCTGTGGTTTAGGAGCCTTTATCGGCGCAGGAGCCATGGCTGTGGGCATATTAGACCGCCGCCAACCCATGCCATTTGGTCCTTTTTTAGCGATCGCTGCTGGTATAACTGCCCTGTGGGGTGAGATAATAGTATCTATGTATATGGAGTTATTTTTCCCAGTTATCTGAGGTAAAGTGCATCAGGCTTTGTGCCTATCCTAGAGATAGAAATGATCGTGTCTTGGATTACACTAAAAACCACTGCTATGCGCTGGGAAGCCGAGTTAATGCAACAGGTCCTCAGCTCCCATGATATTCCAGCACGGGTAATTAGCCTAGGAGTTGGGTCATATATGGGGGTGGGGGGTCCAGCTAAGTTGCAAGTACCATCGGAACATTTGTGGACAGCACTACTGCTGCTGAGTCCGGTGGACGAAGAGCCAGAGGAGCATGATTTAATCTCAAATTAGGTTAATATTTTAGGGCAATACGGTATAATAAGATAAGAAGCGAGAAGAGTTGAGGATAAACCTATTGCCAGATATGTCAAACCCAAGGAAGCGGCCTAAATCCTTGGAGTCCATGAAAGAACACTCCGCAGATGGGACGAAAATGGCTCAATCGAGACCATCAGAACCCCGGCTGGGCAACGACGATACAACGTTGAGTCATATACTGCTGCCAAATCAGGCAGTGACAAACGCAAAGTCGTTATCTATGCCAGAGCTAGTAGCCGCGCCCAGCAGTCCGACCTCAAGCGACAGGTGGCCGCACTGTCCAACCTCTACCCCGAAGCAGAAGTCGTCTCCGAAATCGGAGGCGGGCTCAACTTCAAGGGAAAGAAAATGCTGGCCTTACTGGGACAAGTCTTGTCAGGAGATGTCGGCATGGTTGTCGTTGCCCACCCAGACCGATTGGCCAGATGGGGATTTGACTTGTTTCGATGGCTCTGTGAGCAAAACAGGTGCTCACTCATGGTTCTCAACGAGACAAGTCTCAGTCGAGAACCAGAAATGGTTGAGGACATTCTCGCCATCCTCGACTGCTTCAGTTCCCGATTATACGGACGGAGTCAATACAAAACTCAGGTCAAAGAAGATCCGGATTTACCCCAGCCCCGAGCTAAATCAAGTCTGGCGTAAATGGCTGGCCGCTTGTCGGTATTGCTACAACCAAGCAATTGCATTATCCCGGAGTGGTAAACGACTAAGCAAACTGAAATTACGCAACGAAGTGATGCAGAGTGACTTACCCGAATGGGTCAAAGAAACACCCTGCCATATTCGGCAAAATGCCATCTTTGATGCCTATCAGGCTTTGACCGCCAGTCCTGATGCAAGGTTTAGAAGTTGTCGTGACAGCTCTCAAGGGATGAAGTTCAATAATACTAATTTCTCTTCAGGGAGTTGGTATCCAAGACTCACGAAAGGATTAACTTTCATGGTTTCCGAAGCTATCCCTAAAACTTGCGGGCAAGGGACTCAGTTGGTGTTTACCAAAGGTCGATGGTTGGCGATTTTCCCTGAACCAGTTGCCGTTACCCCAACTGAAGCGAATGGCGTAATTGCATTAGACCCGGGCGTCCGAACTTTTATGACCGGGTTTGATGGTTCACGATTTCTGGAATTGGGCTCCGGAGATATAGGACGCATTACTCGGTTATGTCAACATTTGGATGATTTGATGAGCCGAATCGCCAAGGAACCCTGTCGTTCAAGAAGGCGACGGATGAGGCAAGCGGCTCAACGAATGAGAACCAAAATCCGCAATCTAGTTGATGAAGCCCACAAACAAATTGCTCACTACTTGACTAATGACTACAGCATAATTTTTCTGCCCACCTTCGAGACTTCCAACATGGTTGCCAAAGCCAAGCGGAAAATCAAATCCAAGACTGCCCGAGCCATGCTGACATGGGCGCATTATCGATTCAAACTAACCCTGAGACATCAAGCCGAGATAACTCGAACCACAGTTGTAGATGTGACCTAAGAATACACCAGCAAAACCTGTACTCACTGTGGTCATGTCCATTCCCAGCTAGGTGGCTCAAAAGTGTTCCGATGTCCTGAGTGTGGGTTCACTCTACCCAGGGACTGGAACGGTGCTTTTGGAATCTTTCTAAAAGCTTTGCGGGATACCGCCTCTGTTACCTTAACGGGTAATAGTGCTATCGTAGCATTGTCAGGCAATAGCCGGATAAATGTCGCGTAAATGTATCAGGCTCAATAATCTCCTCAATCAAACATCAGAACGTATTTTAATTAATGTCTCTATTTGACTGGTTTGCAAATCGACAAAAATCAGTTCCCATTAGTCCCGAACGCCAAGAGCGAGAAATTGCCGATGGTTTGTGGGTCAAATGTGAAAAATGCGGTGCATTAACTTACACCAAAGACTTACAGGCGAATCTTATGGTGTGTCTGCAATGTGACCATCACATGAGGGTCTACAGTGACGATCGCATTAAACAACTGATTGATGAAAATACCTGGCAGCCCATTGCTGCTAATCTGTGTTCAGTAGATCCCCTGAATTTTCGCGATCGCAAACCCTACAGCGATCGTCTGCGAGAATACCGGGAGAAAACAGGTCAAATTGATGCTGTCCAAACGGGGACGGGTTTATTGAATGGGGAATCGATCGCCCTTGGGGTGATGGATTTTCAATTTATGGGGGGTAGTATGGGTTCGGTGGTGGGAGAAAAACTCACCCGGATGATCGAATATGGGACTGAGCATCAATACCCGGTAGTGATTATCTGTGCTTCCGGGGGGGCTAGAATGCAGGAGGGAATGTTAAGCCTGATGCAAATGGCCAAAATCTCGGCAGCTTTGGAACGACATCGAGAGCAAAAACTTTTGTATATCCCTGTACTGACAAATCCTACTACTGGAGGGGTGACGGCTAGTTTTGCGATGCTCGGTGATCTGATTCTAGCTGAACCCCAGGCAACTATTGGTTTTGCGGGTCGTCGGGTGATTGAGCAAACCTTGCGAGAAAAACTACCTGATGATTTTCAAACTTCTGAATATCTGATGGCTCATGGGTTTATTGATGCGATCGTCCCTCGCACTCAGCTTAAAAAAACCCTCACCCAATTGATTAAGCTGCACCGACCACCACAGCCTACCGGAAGACCTTTTGTAAAATTGTCGGACTCTAACCCTAAGTCCCTCAGCCATGTCCATCGTTCTGAGGAAACCCAACAGCATCGATAATCTCTAAATCAGTGATTTGATAGTACCCACTACTGCATATAATTGGTGGGTGATGCCGGTTTTGACTAATTGTCATCGGTTTTTGCTCATTTGTCTAGGGCCCAAATGGCCTCGGACTACCATTTGGCGATCGCACAAGTGCTTAATCAGATAGTAGATCCAACGATTGACAAAGATCATTTAACACAGGACTATTGAGATCAGACTTCTGAGACAGAATCGCTAAAAACCAGGATCACAACTGCTCAACATTGCCGATTGAGTTGTTGCTGTAGTGCGTTCTATAATCATCTAAAAGTTAAGGAGAACCATGCTAAAAAGGTACATTTGGTTGGCTGTTGCCACTGTATTCTTCACCTTTCAAATGTGGGTGGGTAATGCAAACGCTTTGGAATTGACTGAAGAATTGAGAACCTTTCCCATCAATGCTCAAGGCGATACTGCTGTCTTGAGTCTCAAAGAAATCAAAAAAGGCCAACAAGTATTTAACGCCGCCTGCGCTCAGTGTCATGCGCTGGGTGTGACTAAAACCAACCCTGATGTTAACTTGAGTCCTGAAGCCCTGGCTTTGGCTACTCCCCCCGCGATAACATTGCGGCCTTGGTTGATTATATCAAAAATCCCACCACCTATGATGGCTTCGTCGAGATATCCGAACTGCATCCTAGCTTGAAAAGTTCAGACATTTTTCCCAAGATGAGAAACATCTCCGAAGATGATCTGTATAATGTAGCGGGTTACATTCTCTTACAACCCAAGGTTCGCGGTGAACAGTGGGGTGGTGGTAAATACCTC
Organism: Arthrospira sp. PCC 9108; assembly: GCA_016745315.1. Classification (GTDB taxonomy): domain Bacteria; phylum Cyanobacteriota; class Cyanobacteriia; order Cyanobacteriales; family Microcoleaceae; genus Limnospira; species Limnospira platensis. Next base: position 3,808,226 of record CP066886.1, on the reverse strand, counting down.
CGTTAATCTTTCAGATTGAAAGATTGACCTAACTAGATTTCTGACTTTAGGTTTTGGTTTTTGGTGGCTACTAAGAAGGGTTACTAAATACTCTGAAATTGTAACCACTAAAGTCCGCGAATTATCTAGGATAATCAGCGGAGCTAAAATCTAAAGTCTCCGATTTAACTGCTGATATTAAATACCTCAAATTTCCATGTTTCGTAACCGTTTTTTGCGCTCTCTACTGCTCTTATTTATCACCAATATAGTAGGATGGCTGATTTTTAGTTTCCCGGTTCAAGCTCAAAATGTTGACCCTTATGTGTTAAGATATCTGACTGATGAACCTGTGGAAATACAGAGCGATCGCCAAGGGGGAACCCAGACCTTTTCTGTAGAAGATCTATCAGCGGGAAAAGTGTTGTTTACTGATAGTTGTTTAAACTGTCACGCTGGTGGTGTAACTATTCCTTATCCGACGGTTTCCCTGTCTCTGGAAGACCTGAAAGGAGCCACACCTCCGAGGGATACTATCAAAGATTTAGTGGCTTATATGAGGCATCCCGTCAGCTATGATGGTAGTGATACTAACTACTGGTGTCGGGAAATTCCCGAAAATTGGCTTTCGGATGCAGAAATTGATAACTTAGCGGCTTTTATCTTACAATCAGCCATTAAAGCACCTGGTTGGGCTAAAAACTAAAAAAATCGGGTAATTATAGCCAATTACCCAACCCTAGTCAGGGGGTGATTCAATTAGTTGGGAGTAGCTAAATATCACCCTTACAGCGGGTTAAATAAATCTGAGCGACCTTATCTTGGGGGTTCTGTTCTAAACAGGATTCAAAAAGTGCGATCGCCTCAGAAATCTCGCCTAAATAATAGTGTAATAATCCTCGCTCAAACATAGTTTTTGTGGCTTGTTTTCCCGCGCGCAAGTCGGGGGGGTCAGCATCAAAGACCTCAAACACAGAAACCATTTCTAACTTCCCCTTAACCTGAACATGATCAATAAGACGGATACCATACTCATTAATATGGTTAAGTCGGACAAATGTATAGTGAGAGATTAATAGAGATACGCCGTAATTTTTAGTTAATCCTTCCAAACGGGAAGCCAAATTAACCGCATCACCAATTACAGTACCATCCATGCGCGATTTTCCCCCCACAGTTCCTAACATCAATTTTCCGGTATTAATACCAATACCAATTTCAATAGGGGGACGATAGGTAGGTTTTGTGGGGTCGGTACGCCGTCGAGTTTTGTTGTATTCTGCTAGTAGGTCAAGCATTCTAATTCCGGCTCGCAGAGCATCATCGGCGCTGTGGCTAAAGAGGGCCATAATTTCATCACCAATGTACTTATCAACAAAGCCTCGATATTCGGCGATCGCTGGTTCTACATGGGACAAATAAGCATTAATAAACTTAAAATTATCCTCTGGGGTCATTTGTTCCGAGAGGCTAGTAAAATCGCGGATATCAGCAAATAAAACCGACATTTCCTGTTGAACATTATCCCCCAGTTGAACATCAACAATGCTATCTTTACCGAGATATTGTAGAAATTGGTGAGGAACAAAGCGGAAAAAGGACTGGTTGAGTTCAAATAATTCGGAGGTAAAACGTTCTAGTTCAGCTTCAGCGCGTTTACGTTCAGTGATATCTTCTACAAACCCTTGATAATAGAGAATATTACCATTTTCATCATTAACAATTCTGGCACTTTCGGAAATCCAAATAATCTCACCATCACGATTATAAACCTGAGATTCAAACTTAGATATTTCCAGGCGCTCATGCAAAGTTTCTAATAATTCATCCCAACGATTAGGTTCAACATATAACTGTTTCTGGACATCAGTTATAGAAGACATCAGTTCCTTGGGGGATTCATAGCCATAAATCTTAGCCAAAGTGGGATTAGCATTAATAAACTTTCCATCAGGGGAAATTTGAAAAATCCCTTCCAGAGCATTCTCAAAGATACTGCGATATTTGCGTTCAGTCTTACCCAAAGACTCAATCAAATTGGCTTGGTCTTGGGTAAGTAATTCTAAGGCGCGGTTCATCTCCTGAAGCTGAAAGTTTTGGTCAGCGAGTTGCTTTTGTTGTTGGAAACTGTTAATAGCTTCAGTAATGGTTAAACTCAAATCTTCATTTTCCCAAGGCTTAGAAATATAGCGATAAAGTTTAGCATATTGAATAGCATTAAATACCCCATCAATATCAGCATGACCCGTGAGCATAATATTCATAGTATGGGGGGATAAATGATGAATAACTTTTAATACTTCATCTCCCCGCAAACCCGGCATCATATAATCAGAAATGACTACCGCCAATTCTTCCCCAGCTTCTATCAATTCTTGAGCTAATTTAATTCCTTCATTGCCACTACCAGCAAATTCAAATCGATATTTTCCGCCCAATGTTCTCCGAAGCAGTCGCCTCAGAGTGTCCAAAATCATAGGTTCATCATCGACACAGAGAATAACTGGTTTGGTCATTAGTCAATAAGGAAACGGGGGAAAATTAAAAAGTGTGCTGATGATTAGGAGCGACCATCTCTGTTTTCCTTGTTTTAGGTCAGGATAGCTGCTTTTTGTACACCCCAAACACACTTTACACCCTACAGCCTCAACTGTTATTGTGCCATTTCCTCAAGTTCATGGATACGCTGTAAGGCATCCTGATGAGAATCTGAACGTCCCAGTTGTTGATAAAGTTCTGCGGCTTGGCGAAAATCAGCTAAGGCTTCCTCAAATTCTTGGCGACGGATATGGCTGAGGGCACGATTATAATAGGCATCAGCAAAACCGGGATTAAGTTCGATCGCCCTAGTGTAGTCAAGAACGGGATTGGGGCCACGGGTCGGTTCATTAAGCACCAATAGTGTCCGCGCCAATCCCAAATTAAAATAGGTTTCCGGGGAATTAGGATTCAATTCTAGGGCTCGGTTAAAATCAGCGATCGCCTCCCACGCATAACCGCGATCCAACCAACTCAACCCCCGAAAGTAATAGGTTTCGGCATTTTGGGGAGTATCCAACGACACAGGAGAGGCTTCTAGGGCTTCCCAATCCATTTGTAAATCACTAGGATTTAACTGGGCTTGTGATAGTTGTTCGAGAAACAAATTAATGGGAACGGCGGCATTAAACCCAGTTTTAATGGGGGTAACATCTCCAGAACGAGTTTGAGCAAATCCAAACTCCCCTTGGCCGTGTAAACCCACCACACGGCCTTGAGAATCAAATACCGGACCCCCACTCATACCACTCCAAGTAACAGCCTGATACCGCAAATTATAGCCTTCTGGGCGATTTTTAGGGCGACTGGTGACCAATCCGGGGGAGAGTTCTGGTTCCCGTGCCGCGCCGGTTAACCCCCCAGTAGCCGGATAAGCATAGACATAAATCTGAACCCCAATCACTACCTGTTCAGAATCGCCTAAAGTGGCGATCGGGTATTCCTGGTTACTTTCAAATCTTACTACTGCTAAATCGGGTTCATCACCTGTAGTTTGCAGTCTAGTCACACTGGTGACCGGGTGACTTTGACCATCATGGGTGCGGATATTGTAGGCGACATCAGGTGCTTTGACTACATGATTCACGGTCAGGACTGTATAGATATGATCTTGTCTAGCGATAATTACCCCAGAACCGTCTCCCAGGGCACTATTAATTTGAACTGTAATGGGTGCAGCGATTTCGGCGACTTGCTGGGCGCTTTTAGTAGCTAGGGCGACTTGACAACTTATGACGACGGCGGCAGTTGTTGCCATTCCGGTTAAAATGGCGGTGAGGGAATCAAAGCGAGAAAAACCCAAGTTGAACATGGTTATATCCCTAAAATTTAATTAGTTAGTCTATGGTAATATGACGTAAACTCAATCAAGTTTGTTCGAGGTAGTTACCGGAAACAAAGGGTTAAATTGTACTTTGATAGGGTTCCGGTACAGGGTAGGACTCCCTGCCTACATTTTATCTATGATAGCCTGAGTGAGTCCTTCTAGGGTATATTCTTGGGCTTCAATATCAACCCTTCCTAGGAGAGTTTGGCAGGTCTGGGAGGTCTGGGGACCAATAGAGGCGATCGCCACTCCGGTGACTAAATCTCGCCAGGAATCACCCGCAAAGCCTTCTAGGAGTTTACAGAAATTTTTGACAGTCTTGGAACTGGTAAAGGTGGCAATACTAATTATACCATTTTCTAAGGCTGATTGAACATTCGGATCGATGGTATCTGGACAAGCGGACTCATAGGCGGGAACCTCTACTACTTCCGCACCAGCTTGGGTTAATTCCTTAACTAATATCTCCCGACCTCCGGTTTCCACTCTGGGAAATAATAGACGTTTTCCGCTAACTGATTCGGGGAAGTTTTCGACTAGGGAATCAGCGATAAAGTCCGGGGGTATAAAATCAGGATTTAGTCCCCATTGTCGCAAAACCATAGCGGTTTTTTTGCCGACCACAGCAATTTTAGTGCTGGCTAAAATGCGGGTATCTTTACCATTAGCCAAGAGTCTTTCAAAAAAGAATGATACAGCATTAGCAGAGGTTAATAATAGCCAGTCAAAAGGCTTTGATGTATCAGAGAAGGCGATCGCTTGATCAAGGGGTTCCCAAGTAGAAGGAGGTCTGATCATTAGGGTAGGCATTTCTAGGACTTCAGCCCCTTTTTGTTCCAGCAAACTGCGAAACTCGTTTGATTGTTCCGACGAACGGGTGACTAAAATGGTGTGATTAAGTAATGGACTCAGCATAATTCTTGAGTGGTTATGGCGAGGCTGTAGATAGGTTTGCAGTTGCACGACATTCCCCACAACTATGACACTGGGAGATAAGGATTCTCGTGATGTTTTATGTACAATATCATTTAAGGTGCCAACGATTACCTTTTGATTAAAGCGACCGCCATTTTTAATAATCGCTATGGGAGTTTCAGGCGATCGCCCATGTTGTCTAAGTTGGTGTACAATCACAGGTAAATTTCGCGCCGCCATGAGAATAACTAAAGTTTCGAGTTCCGATAAACTCGCCCAATTTAGCGCTTCTGGCTCATGGGCTGTCATGACTGCAAAACACCGACTCATGACTGTATCAGTGACAGGAATACCAGCCAGTAGGGGGGCGGCTAATGCTGAGGAAATACCTGGGACTACCTCAAATTCACACTTAGCAGCAATTAAGGCTTGAATTTCCGCACTAGCGCGACCAAAGATAAATGGATCGCCACCCTTTAGTCGCACCACCAGTTTTCCTTGTTGACAATATTTTACTAATAAACCATTAATTTCGCTTTGGGGCGTACTGACTTGGCTACCTCGCTTTCCCACATATACTTTCAGACAATGGGGCGAAATTAGGGGTATAATTGACTGATCAACTAGGGCATCATAAACTAGGACTTCAGCCTGCTTGACTAATTGATAGGCTTTTACAGTCAAATAAGCTACATTTCCTAATCCTGCCCCTACTAAATAAACTTTTCCGGTTAATTTGGTCATGGTTTCTCTCTACTGCACACCTACTCACCTATAGTGCCCAAAATCTCTGATTCTCTGATTCAATAGTACCATTAGCCGGTTGTCAGACTGTCACAGCGATCGCCATATAGGTTAACACCTTCTGCATAATAATGATTACCACCTCTGAGAGATTATACCTGAACTCTTGGCTAGGGAGGAGTACGAACTGTCAAAATTTTATATTTGCAGGGATTTTTAGTATGAAGTTACCATTTAATTTTGGTGTTTTGACTGCTGGATTTGTTGTGATTTTACTGCTGACTTTTTCCATACTTCAGTGGCTCAATATTCCCAGTGGGAGTTTTTTGGATTGGATTATTGGCGGCATTACTTTTGGGTGGCTATTGTTAATAGTAACTGTGCCTTGGAATATACACTTTGAGGCTAAGGAAGTTCTGGCAGAGGCGGCGGAGTCCGACAAAAAAGGGATTCCGATTGAACCCAGTCAGCGTTCTTATGTGCATAAATTAGTTGGTCGTTCTTTGTGGGCGGCGATCGCCTTACATATAGCTAGTGCGATCGTGCTTTTATGGTTATCATGGGCGGGAATTAGTGTAGTTGGATATATCGGCTCTGTGGCGGCATTATTACTAACCATTTTACGTCCATGTCTCCGAGGTTATCAATACTTAGTAGCCCGTTTATCAATGGTACGTCGGGAGTTTTCTTATCCCCGCGAGGATGTAGTAGAATTGAGGGGTAGAGTAGAATTTATTGAGGCTTCATTAGAGCAAATCCAGAAGAGTCTTGACCCCAATAAATCCAATTCTTGGGCATCTAAACAAAACGAAAAATTGTCTTTTTGTCAAAATGAAATCACCCGTTTAGCTGCCGATATGCAAACTCTCAAAGCCACCAACAAATCCGAACATGAGCGCCTTTCTCGTACCGCTGAAAAAGCGATCGCGCAAATTACAGAAGACAGCCAAATCCTCAATAACGTGAGGGAAATTATCCGATTTTTCAAAGAAGCCTGAGCATGGCTGGAAAATCTTTCACCCATACCCAGCTATAATTGATAATTGTAGGGACGCGCCTGGGCTGTCAATCCTCAACCTTATCAATAAACCCGCCCCACCGTTTCTTTGAGAAACCCGCCTACAATTAATTGCGTTTGGTTATTGTTTATGGGTCTTCTCGCTTCTGTGTCCGTGTCTTGGTCTTGGGGGAGTTCTCCGGCTTCTGTTTCTGGTCTGGCTCCTTTTCCTGGGTCGGTTGTGTTATGGGCTTCTGGGGCTGGTGCGTCCTTCGTGGGTGTGCGTCCTTCTTCCCGGTCCTTCTCTCGCTGGGTTGGTGTGGTCTGGTTTTCCTCTCGTCGGGCGGCTGTCTCCTTCGGGCGTGCGGTGTCTTCCGAGGCTTTTGGCGGCGGGGTGGTCACTGTTCGTCCGTGTCGGTGTTGGTGGGTGGTCTCGGTCCCCGTGTTTGTCGGATCTGTTGAGAGTGGTCGGTTTGGTCGGGGCTTACCTCTGTCGGTGTGGGCGCTGTAGGGTGCGTGACATCCAAAACTATCAGGAAAACCAACCAACTCTGGGGTTCAGTGGAGGTAACGAAACCCAACCTCACCATTTCTAACCTTCTGTTGGGTTTCACTGCGTTTCACCCAACCTACAAAGTTGAGTTTCACGGTCGTTTCACGCCACCATTAGTTGAGTAGGTTGGGTGGAGGTAACGAAACCCAACGCCACCATTTCTAACCTTCTGTTGGGTTTCACTGCGTTTCACCCAACCTACAAAGTTGAGTTTCACGGTCGTTTCACGCCACCATTAGTTGAGTAGGTTGGGTGGAGGTAACGAAACCCAACGCCACCATCTCTAACCTTCTGTTGGGTTTCACTGCGTTTCACCCAACCTACAAAGTTGAGTTTCACGGTCGTTTCACGCCACCATTAGTTGAGTAGGTTGGGTGGAGGTAACGAAACCCAACGCCACCATCTCTAACCTTCTGTTGGGTTTCACTGCGTTTCACCCAACCTACAAAGTTGAGTTTCACGGTCGTTTCACGCCACCATTAGTTGAGTAGGTTGGGTGGAGGTAACGAAACCCAACGCCACCATCTCTAACCTTCTGTTGGGTTTCACTGCGTTTCACCCAACCTACAAAGTTGAGTTTCACGGTCGTTTCACGCCACCATTAGTTGAGTAGGTTGGGTGGAGGTAACGAAACCCAACGCCACCATCTCTAACCTTCTGTTGGGTTTCACTGCGTTTCACCCAACCTACAAAGTTGAGTTTCACGGTCGTTTCACGCCACCATTAGTTGAGTAGGTTGGGTGGAGGTAACGAAACCCAACGCCACCATCTCTAACCTTCTGTTGGGTTTCACTGCGTTTCACCCAACCTACAAAGTTGAGTTTCACGGTCGTTTCACGCCACCATTAGTTGAGTAGGTTGGGTGGAGGTAACGAAACCCAACGCCACCATTTCTAACCTTCTGTTGGGTTTCACTGCGTTTCACCCAACCTACAAAGTTGAGTTTCACGGTCGTTTCACACCACCATTAGTTGAGTAGGTTGGGTGGAGGTAACGAAACCCAACGCCACCATTTCTAACCTTCTGTTGGGTTTCACTGCGTTTCACCCAACCTACAAAGTTGAGTTTCACGGTCGTTTCACACCACCATTAGTTGAGTAGGTTGGGTGGAGGTAACGAAACCCAACGCCACCATTTCTAACCTTCTGTTGGGTTTCACTGCGTTTCACCCAACCTACAAAGTTGAGTTTCACGGTCGTTTCACACCACCATTAGTTGAGTAGGTTGGGTGGAGGTAACGAAACCCAACGCCACCATTTCTAACCTTCTGTTGGGTTTCACTGCGTTTCACCCAACCTACAAAGTTGAGTTTCACGGTCGTTTCACACCACCATTAGTTGAGTAGGTTGGGTGGAGGTAACGAAACCCAACGCCACCATTTCTAACCTTCTGTTGGGTTTCACTGCGTTTCACCCAACCTACAAAGTTGAGTTTCACGGTCGTTTCACACCACCATTAGTTGAGTAGGTTGGGTGGAGGTAACGAAACCCAACGCCACCATTTCTAACCTTCTGTTGGGTTTCACTGCGTTTCACCCAACCTACAAAGTTGAGTTTCACGGTCGTTTCACACCACCATTAGTTGAGTAGGTTGGGTGGAGGTAACGAAACCCAACGCCACCATTTCTAACCTTCTGTTGGGTTTCACTGCGTTTCACCCAACCTACAAAGTTGAGTTTCACGGTCGTTTCACACCACCATTAGTTGAGTAGGTTGGGTGGAGGTAACGAAACCCAACGCCACCATTTCTAACCTTCTGTTGGGTTTCACTGCGTTTCACCCAACCTACAAAGTTGAGTTTCACGGTCGTTTCACACCACCATTAGTTGAGTAGGTTGGGTGGAGGTAACGAAACCCAACGCCACCATTTCTAACCTTCTGTTGGGTTTCACTGCGTTTCACCCAACCTACAAAGTTGAGTTTCACGGTCGTTTCACACCACCATTAGTTGAGTAGGTTGGGTGGAGGTAACGAAACCCAACGCCACCATTTCTAACCTTCTGTTGGGTTTCACTGCGTTTCACCCAACCTACAAAGTTGAGTTTCACGGTCGTTTCACACCACCATTAGTTGAGTAGGTTGGGTGGAGGTAACGAAACCCAACGCCACCATTTCTAACCTTCTGTTGGGTTTCACTGCGTTTCACCCAACCTACAAAGTTGAGTTTCACGGTCGTTTCACACCACCATTAGTTGAGTAGGTTGGGTGGAGGTAACGAAACCCAACGCCACCATTTCTAACCTTCTGTTGGGTTTCACTGCGTTTCACCCAACCTACAAAGTTGAGTTTCACGGTCGTTTCACACCACCATTAGTTGAGTAGGTTGGGTGGAGGTAACGAAACCCAACGCCACCATTTCTAACCTTCTGTTGGGTTTCACTGCGTTTCACCCAACCTACAAAGTTGAGTTTCACGGTCGTTTCACACCACCATTAGTTGAGTAGGTTGGGTGGAGGTAACGAAACCCAACGCCACCATTTCTAACCTTCTGTTGGGTTTCACTGCGTTTCACCCAACCTACAAAGTTGAGTTTCACGGTCGTTTCACACCACCATTAGTTGAGTAGGTTGGGTGGAGGTAACGAAACCCAACGCCACCATTTCTAACCTTCTGTTGGGTTTCACTGCGTTTCACCCAACCTACAAAGTTGAGTTTCACGGTCGTTTCACACCACCATTAGTTGAGTAGGTTGGGTGGAGGTAACGAAACCCAACGCCACCATTTCTAACCTTCTGTTGGGTTTCACTGCGTTTCACCCAACCTACAAAGTTGAGTTTCACGGTCGTTTCACACCACCATTAGTTGAGTAGTTGAGTAGGTTGGGTGGAGGTAACGAAACCCAACGCCACCATTTCTAACCTTCTGTTGGGTTTCACTGCGTTTCACCCAACCTACAAAGTTGAGTTTCACGGTCGTTTCACACCACCATTAGTTGAGTAGGTTGGGTGGAGGTAACGAAACCCAACGCCACCATTTCTAACCTTCTGTTGGGTTTCACTGCGTTTCACCCAACCTACAAAGTTGAGTTTCACGGTCGTTTCACACCACCATTAGTTGAGTAGGTTGGGTGGAGGTAACGAAACCCAACGCCACCATTTCTAACCTTCTGTTGGGTTTCACTGCGTTTCACCCAACCTACAAAGTTTAGTCGTAGTGATGATTGGTTGATGTAATTATTCTCATTTTTTGCCCCCTTCACATCTGTACAATCGCCAACCTCATAAAAAGACTAGCACTGTGATATACTTTTATCACTATGTCAGCACATTCTCTGATCGGCAGTTTTGGGTTTGCTCAAGTCTGAACTATAATGCGATTTCAGTTATCTTCCCAAAAATTATCTACTCAAGCCTTACAATGGCGCTATTTTAGCTTGTCTTGTGTCTCTTCTCCCCTTGTCGGTGCTTATTTATTAGGACATACTTCTGCTAGTTTTGGGTGGAAATGCCTGATTTTATCAGCGACGGGTATTCCTTGTCCTACCTGTGGGATGACTCGCGCTTTTGTAGAAATTGCTAGGGGGAACCTCAGAGAATCTCTCTCCTATCATGGATTGGGAATCTGCGTTTTTGTGGGTTTTTTATTGATGACTATTCATTTATGTATTGAAATTTTAACCCGTCGTTATTTGTCTAGTTCCTTGCATGATTGGTTATTCAACCATAAGATGGGGTTGGTAGGATGGTTTCTGATCGTCTTATTGGGTTATCATGGAATTCGTTTGGCTGTTTTCCTCACAACCGGGTAACTCACCCTAAACCTGGCTTTCATATAACCTGGGTAATATCACAAATAATTACTGAATGTAAACAAAAATTAAACAAATATAAATTAATTCTATAATTTTCCTGATATCCTCCCAATTGGGGCTAGTCTAAAAGAAAACTAGCTAGGGGTCAAGACAGATGTCAGAACCTACATTACAGGAAGCCAATAGTAAGAAAATTGCTGCTGGAGTTTTGGGGATTCTTTTGGGTGGATTGGGGATTCACAAGTTCGTTTTAGGATATAGTACAGAGGGGTTAATTATGCTGTTGTCAACCCTATTCACTTGTGGAGTAGCAGCAGTAGTTGTAGGGGTTATTGGTTTGATAGAAGGAATCATTTATTTGACTAAAAGTGATGAAGAGTTTTTGCAGACTTATATGCTCAATAAAAAAGGATGGTTTTAACCCCTAATAATGGTCAAATTAAAACATCAGTATAATATGATTATTACTGTTTTTTCCTGGTTATATTTCAGGAACTTTATCAAAAATGTTGATTAAGAGAAAGACGATTTTATTAACTGGATTGACAGGAATCAGCCTCCTGTACTTTATAACTTTTTCCAGTTTTTCGTTTCCGGTATGGATGCGCGGTAATCTTGCCTTAATTCCCTTACAGGTGTTGGCTATTTTATACGTTATATACTGGAATAATCGACACTAAAATTGGGGACGGGTAAAATCAGGATACCTAAAAAGCAATATCAGGGATGATGGGTAAAGGTTTGGGAAAAGAAGCAATACGGGCTGCTCCCCAGGGCGATCGCATTTCCCCCGTAGTATTAAATCTTTCCCCCCTACCCGCCTCTTTCAGGTAGTCAGTTTGTTGGGTTTCACGCTCGTTTCACACCACCATTAGTTGAGTTGGTTGGGTGGAGGTAACGAAACCCAACGCCACCATCTCTAACCTTCTGTTGGGTTTCACGCTCGTTTCACCCAACCTACAAAGTTGGGTTTCACGCTCGTTTCACACCACCATTAGTTGAGTAGGTTGGGTGGAGGTAACCAAACCCAACGCCACCATCTCTAACCTTCTGTTGGGTTTCACGCTCGTTTCACACCACCATTAGTTGAGTAGGTTGGGTGGAGGTAACCAAACCCAACGCCACCATCTCTAACCTTCTGTTGGGTTTCACGCTCGTTTCACACCACCATTAGTTGAGTAGGTTGGGTGGAGGTAACGAAACCCAACGCCACCATTTCTAACCTTCTGTTGGGTTTCACTGCGTTTCACCCAACCTACAAAGTTGAGTTTCACGGTCGTTTCACACCACCATTAGTTGAGTAGGTTGGGTGGAGGTAACGAAACCCAACGCCACCATCTCTAACCTTCTGTTGGGTTTCACGCTCGTTTCACCCAACCTACAAAGTTGAGTTTCACGGTCGTTTCACACCACCATTAGTTGAGTAGGTTGGGTGGAGGTAACGAAACCCAACGCCACCATCTCTAACCTTCTGTTGGGTTTCACTGCGTTTCACCCAACCTACAAAGTTGAGTTTCACGGTCGTTTCACACCACCATTAGTTGAGTAGGTTGGGTGGAGGTAACGAAACCCAACGCCACCATTTCTAACCTTCTGTTGGGTTTCACGCTCGTTTCACCCAACCTACAAAGTTGGGTTTCACGCTCGTTTCACACCACCATTAGTTGAGTAGGTTGGGTGGAGGTAACCAAACCCAACGCCACCATCTCTAACCTTCTGTTGGGTTTCACGCTCGTTTCACACCACCATTAGTTGAGTAGGTTGGGTGGAGGTAATCAAACCCAACGCCACCATTTCTAACCTTGTGTTGGGTTTCACGCTCGTTTCACCCAACCTACAAAGTTGGGTTTCACGCTCGTTTCACACCACCATTAGTTGAGTAGGTTGGGTGGAGGTAACCAAACCCAACGCCACCATCTCTAACCTTCTGTTGGGTTTCACGCTCGTTTCACACCACCATTAGTTGAGTAGGTTGGGTGGAGGTAACCAAACCCAACGCCACCATCTCTAACCTTCTGTTGGGTTTCACGCTCGTTTCACACCACCATTAGTTGAGTAGGTTGGGTGGAGGTAACCAAACCCAACGCCACCATCTCTAACCTTCTGTTGGGTTTCACGCTCGTTTCACACCACCATTAGTTGAGTAGGTTGGGTGGAGGTAATCAAACCCAACGCCACCATTTCTAACCTTGTGTTGGGTTTCACGCTCGTTTCACCCAACCTACAAAGTTGGGTTTCACGCTCGTTTCACACCACCATTAGTTGAGTAGGTTGGGTGGAGGTAACCAAACCCAACGCCACCATCTCTAACCTTCTGTTGGGTTTCACGCTCGTTTCACACCACCATTAGTTGAGTAGGTTGGGTGGAGGTAACGAAACCCAACGCCACCATCTCTAACCTTCTGTTGGGTTTCACTGCGTTTCACCCAACCTACAAAGTTTAGCACTCGGCCCTTGGTCGCCACCTCACACTACTATCTCTAAATCATGTTGGGTTTCACTGCGTTTCACCCAACCTACAAAGTTTAACTACTGTAGTGACGTTTTTTGTAGAAATATTTAGAAATATTTAGAAATAATTAAAAATATCGGAAAATATAATTGACTTATGATGGTTGTGTATAAAATGGAAGACAAGCGCCACGTATTCTATCAGGCTTATCACTGGGTTAGTCGGTCGGATGGTGTGATAGGCGATCGCCTTTTAAATTAGCAGTTGAGGGTCTTATGGTTATGGCTAAATTGTTAAAATGCAAGGAGTGTTTGATATGAGTCAATGGACTAAACTGACAACTTCCATTGTCACTGTCATATTATATGTTACTGTTAGTATTGGTTTCTGGTTTTCCTCTCCACCAGCTTTAGCAGCCGAGAAATCAATTATGACTGAGATTTCAAATTCTTGGAACCTGCGATCAGAATTAGTAGCAAGCATTTCTGTAACAGGTTTTATGGACTTTCTGGATCAAATCCCTGATAAATCTCAAATACAAAGCATGATTGAGAATGGGATTAAATCCAACAGCAAATATGTTACCAATTCTACTCGGAATTTTTTTAAGAAAAACTTGCCAAGTCAAGAGCAAATTTTGAAGGCAATCAATGATGCCCTAAAACAGACAGACGTTGCTAAAAAATTAGTTTCTGACACGACCAGTAATATTAGTTCCAGCTTGTCTGTCAAAAAGCTGGCGGATGATCTCACTCAGCTAGTTTCTCACACATCAAGCTATGGCAAAGAAATGCAAAAAATAGCCACAAAAACTCTTCCAGGTAAACTGGGTGAAAGCCAAAAACTTCTGATGTTAGTCTTTCAAACTATTACCTCTCAAAAGCTAGATGCTAAAAGTCGTAAACGAGCACGAGATTTTTTAGAAACAAGTCCTAAGATGATATGCCGAGCTTATCTTGATAGCAAAAATGGAATTGATGATTCATATTGGAATGCAATATTAGATGGTGCAGGTACTGTTTTTATTGTACATCAAACAATTACATCTGCGGCCGTAGCCGGTGCAGGAAACTTAACCGGATATGCAGGAATCGCTTCTGCAGTTTCTGAATTAGGTTTAGGTGGACTTACAACAACTTTAGCTAGTACATTAGGCAGCAGCGCAACAGGAGCAGCAGCAACAGCGGTTGTCACATCCGCAGTCGGGGGTCCGATGATTATGGCTGCATTGTTAGTTGGTGGAACTGCTGCTACAACTTATGGTTCTTCTAAATTAGCTATTTTTATTGCTAACAAACTTGGCGAATGGGCAGCAATAACTTGTATTGATCCTAATTTACTCCCCCTGAAATGAATTAAATTTATCTAGCATTTCTCAATGATAGATAAATGGTAGGGGTTAATGGCTATTGACCCCTACAGAAATCAAACATACCGCAGCGACTAACCCACCCTACCCAATCAAGATTAAATCTGTAAGAGGAATAATATTATGTTCTTTGAAATTCCTGGTCTGATTATGCAATTCTTTGGGCACGTGATTGTCCCCATTTCTGGACAGCTTTTAAAGTTTACTATTCCGAAAATCAAAAAAATACCAAGTTATATTAACCTTCTCTTTACAATTTATAAAAATCAAAATATTGGAGCAGAAGCCAGAAAAATTTTAACGGCAAGTTTATTGATTATTGGCCATATTTTGGCTTTCCTCGCCTCCTCCTATATTCCCTTAACCGGAATGCCAATTTTGGGATTATTCACTACTCCCATTGCTGCTGCGATCGCTATTGTCATAAGTCTAGTAACCTTCGACATAGTTTTAGAACTCAATGGAAACTATTTAAAAAGTAAGTATGGTTCAGAGTTAGAAGATATTCAAAGCGATCGCAACGAACTGATCCAAAGTTTGGGCGTTTCTTGGGAAAAAACCTGGGAAAAAACTGTCAAAGAAACCCAAAAAATCTTAGATGCAGTCAAAAGCAAACTCGATCCAGACAAGGACTACGATAGCACCATTGTCAGTTTGATTAATGGCTTATTTGCTTACCTGAAAAAATATCTGACTAATGAATCCTTATCTCCTACAGAAAGTGAACTGCAAATTATTACAGACGACTTACCTCCAGTCGCCAAAATTACCGTGTCAGTTGCCGAAGGAGCTACCATGGCAGCCTTAACAGGTGCGGGTGTTCATGGTGTAGCAAGCAGTATGTTTGTTCAAGCAGGTTTATGGACTTCCATTCAATCTGCACTTGGTTTGGGTGGTGGAATTGCGGTTAGTGCTTCTGCCTATTCTTTATTAACATTAGCTGCCCCCATTACTCTGGCAGCAGTTGCCGGAGTGGGAATTAGTTACGGTGCTTTATCTTTAAGAAATAAAAATGAACAGCGAAAATTAAGTGCTTTTTTAGCGGATGTATTCATTGCATCTTTACCAATGGCTTGGGCTGATGGAGAATTTTCTCGTCAAGAACGAGATACTCTGGAAAGTTTACTGCTTCACCCATGGATTAACAAAAAAGATGCTCAGAGAGTTCGGGATGTCATCGAACATCAGCAAAGTTTTGACCAAGTAATCGCTGAGGGCTTATTAAAGGAACAAAAGCCAGAAAAAGCTAGAATCAAATATCGTTTCCTTCTGGCGATATCTTGGGAACTGGCTAAAGCAGATGGGCGAATTAGTGAACAGGAGAAAATCCTGCATAATCGTATCGCTGAAATCACCAAAACTCCCCTAGAAGAGGTTGAGGAAATCCGCAGAATTATTTTACTAAAATCCGGGATTAATCTCAGCGATCGCATTACGGTTATCCAAGGAGATATCACCCAGCAACCTGTAGATGCGATCGTTTGTTCCACAAATCCCCATCTATTACCAAATAAAAAATGGGGTTCATTTTTCATGTCCTCAGACCATCCCGAAGTAGATATTATGATCCATAAATCGGCAGGTGTAGAGTTAAAACAAGAATGTCAAAAACTGAATGGATGTAAGGTAGGAGAAGCAAAAATAACCCCCGGATATAATTTACCCGCTGAATGGGTAATTCATACGGTTAGTCCCACTTGGCAAAATGGTGAAGTTCAAGCCGAAAAACTCTTAGCTAAATGCTACCAGAACTGTTTAAACTTAGTTAATTCTCAAGAAATTGAATCCATTGCTTTTCCGGCATTAGGAACCGGAACCGGGAAATTTACCTTAGAAAAAGCTGCCAAAATTGCTGTTACTGAAATGCAAAAATTTTTAACCACCTATTTTCAACTGCAAGAGATTATCTTGGTTTGTAATGACCAGCAAACTTATGATATTTATCGTCAAATAGTGACAGAAATTGTGAGTTCATTATCCTTACCATGTTTGCCCGATGAAGCTGCTGTGACTGTATTTTCTTCTTATCCCTAGGGTGTGAAAAACAGGTTTTTTTTACTCCACAGTTAAGGATAATATCCACAACAGAAACCCGGTTTATCTTGAGGCGATCGCTACTAACTCCACCACCAAAGCCCTAGAACATTTGCCGGAAACTAGCATCGGGGCGATCGCCTTTTCCCTCAAGTGTTAGGAGTGGGAGAAATGAAGCGATCGCTTTAGGAGATTCGACCTCTACCTTATCAATCCACAAACTCTCCAACTCCAGGGCATGAGTTGCGCCTCCTGTGCTCAAGCCATTGAAGCCTTGCTATTCCAACTGTTCATCGGTGGATCCCTTAGAGCGTTGTTGGCAGCGATCGCGGTAAATTTCCGCCGCCCGATCGCCCGGATTTAAGTCCAGATATGCTTGAAACTGTTCAGTTGCTTGATCAAAGCAATTAAAGTGATAGAGTACAACCGCTTTTTCAAACAATGTTTTATTCTTTAACTTCAAGGCTTTTATTTCTGGTGGGTCATTCTCAAAAATTTCAAAAACCGACACAAACGTTGACTTTCCTTTTACCTTAACGCGATCGATTAAACGTAAAGCATATTTAGTGGGATGTTCCAACTTTAAAAAAGTGTGGTGAGAAATCAACAACTGCGACCCATAATTTTTAGTTAAGCCTTCAATTCGAGATGCTAAATTCACCGCATCTCCGATCGCCGTTCCATCCATCCGGTTTGATCCGCCTACGGTTCCTAACATCAAATTTCCCGTATTAATCCCGATGCCAATTCTCACCGGCGATCGGCCTGCTTCCACTGGTTGTTGATTATAAGCAGCCAACATTTTTAACATCAAAATTCCCGCCTGTACGGCTTCATCCGCATTATTGCTAAATAAAGCCATAATTGCATCCCCAATATATTTATCAATAAACCCATTATTATAAGCGATCGCCGCTTCCATGCGACCTAAATAAGAATTGAGAAACTTAAAATTATCAGCCGGGGTTAACTGTTCCGAAATCGTTGTAAAATCTCGAATATCTGAGAAGAGGATGGACATTTCTTGCTCCACCGCATCCCCTAACTCGACATCAACAATACTGCGATGACCCAGAAACTCTAAAAATTCATGGGGGACAAAACGACCGTAAGCATCCGTTAACTGCACTTGTGCTTCTAAGGCTTTTTCCAAATCTTTATTTACCACAGCTAGTTGTTGTAAAAATTCCTCCCGTTCCATTTCCGCGTGTTTGCGTTCTGTAATATCTTGGAATGCCACGATCGCAAATGCAACCGCCTCATTTTTATCAAAAATAGGTGTCCCCCACGCTTCAATTGGAATCCGTTTATCCGGGTGCTGGATTTCAATATCATCCGCCGTTGTTCGTTCCCCATGCAATGCGCGAATTACCGGTAACTGCTCAATCGGATAGAGGCGATCGCTCCCCGCAATATAATTACGGTAGACCTCATTAACTTGCTTCCACGTCGTATTCACCACCCCTTGACCCAACAGTTCTTTCCCCACTTGATTCACATAATAAGGACTTCCCTGTGCATCCAGAATAGAAATCCCCACCGGTAACGCTTCTAAAAACTGTTTCAGGCGGCTTTCACTTTCACGTATTTCATAATAAAGCTGTGCATTTTCAATTGAGATCTTCGCAATTTCTAAATGGGTTTTAATCCGAGCCAGCAACTCATGTTTAGAAATCGGTTTTGTTAAATAATCATTGGCTCCCACTCCCAAGCCATGGACTAAATCAGATACCTGATTTTTCGCCGTTAACATCAAAATGGGTAATTGATTTGCCTCGAAATGTTCTCGCAGTTTTTCACAAACTTCATACCCAGTCATTTGAGGCATCATTAAGTCTAGTAAAACCAGATCCGGCTTAAATCCTTCTTCAATTAAAGCCAATGCCTCAATCCCATTTAATGCAGAAACAATTGTATAATTTTCTAAAGATAAATAATTAGAGATAACCTGTAAATTGACGGGTTCATCATCAGCAATTAAGATTTTAATTTGGCGATCGTCATCAATCTCTTCCCGTTCTAAACCGGTCGGTTCGATCTCCTCTTCATCTTCCGACCAAGCCAAATGGTTTAACTGAGACATTTTTAAACCTTGCTCAATCTCCAGCGATATCGGTTCACTCTCGGCAATGGGTAAACTAAAATGAAAGCGAGACCCCACACCAATCTCAGATTCAAGCCAAATTTTACCCCCATGAAGTTCAACTAGTTTTTTCGTCACCGCCAATCCTAATCCTGTTCCCCCATATTGGCGTGCGGTAGACCCATCTGCTTGTTCAAAGGATTCAAAAACACGGTCAATTTTGTCTTCTTGAATCCCAATCCCTGTATCAGAAATGGTGATTTCAATCCATTCTGGTTTTTCTGTTTCCCCATGACTGTCAAGTTCTACGGCAGAAATTTCAATGGTTCCTGCATTGGTAAACTTAATCGCATTTCCAATTAAGTTATGTAGAATTTGTTGCAAACGATTTTCATCAGCCATCGCCGGGGGTAGATTATCAGAAATGGTATTAATTATTTCTAACTGTTTATATTTAATTAAAGGCTGACTGAGGGTTAAGACGACTTCAACCAGTTCTCGCAATCGAATTGATTTGAGTTGCAGTTCAATATGGTTATGTCGAAGTTTAGAAAAGTCTAAAATATCATTGATTAAATTGGCTAAACGCCGTCCTGTTTGGGCAATGGTTAATAAATTTTTGCGTTGAATTTCTGTTAAACTTCCGGTTGCACCATCGAGCATGGACTCGGCGATTCCAATGGTTCCATTGAGGGGGGTTCGTAGTTCGTGAGAAGTATTGGCTAAAAATTCATTCTTGAGTTTATCTAAATGTTGAAGTTGGGCATTTTTGGCTTCTAAGTTGACAAAGGATTCCTTGAGTTGGCGAGCCATTTGATTAAAGGAATTTGCCAATTCTCCCAGTTCATCAGTCCGGTCAAGATTAGGGGTTTCTTCCCATTCTCCACTGGCGAGTTTTTTGGCAGATTGATTAAGCTTTAAAATGGGTTTAACAATCCAGAGTGATGTTCGGAAGCCGATAAAAATAGCAATCAAGAAAAAGATTAAGCAAAGGGCGATCGTGGTGCGGGTATTAGCGGCAATTTTTTCCATGAAATCGGATTCAGGAATCACAATGACGATCGCCCAATCTAAGCCGATATCTTGTTGTAAGGGAGAGACTTGTAACAGTTTTTTATTTCCCTCAATATTTAGGATAAAATTACGCTTTCCTTCAAACTTATTCAAGCCAGGCAACTGCTCAATTAAATATTTGTAACTTTCGCGAATTAGGGCTTCACGGGACTCAATGGCTAATAACCGTTTGGGTTCTCCGTTTTCCTTGATTATAAATGGGGATTCTGCGGTTGAACTGGCAATAATTTTGCCACTGGGTTCTAGAATAAAGGCAATCCCTGAGCTGCTAATTTCTAAAGTTTGTAAAAATTCGCTAATTTGAGCTAGAATTAAATTGGTTGCTAACACCCCTTGTAAATTCCCTTCTGAATCATAAATCGGTGTGCTTGGCGTGATTTGTAATAGCCCTAAATCTGCGGATAAATACACCTCACTCCAGGTTTGTTTGTTTTGTTCTAATGTGTTGCTGTACCAGGGGCGATCGCGCGGATCGTATGGGCCAGACCTTAAAAATTGTTCCCGTTCTCCTTGTTGATCCAATTGATAAATTTCGCGGTTGGGTTCAGTTTGAAAATCCCTAAATTTAACCACGGTTTCCCCGGTCAGATAAGTCTGAACTCCGATAAACCGGCCATCTTGATCGCCAAAAAAGATGTAATCAACGGCTTCAGACAGTTGAATTTCTGACCAGAACTGCTTTTGTAAGGTATCAAAATCATCTAGATCTAAAATGCCATTGCGAACCGATGCGGCGGTAATTTGGTGCATCAGGTGGGGGGTTTTCAGATAATTCTGAAGATGCAGATTAATATTGGCGGTAATTTTATTGCTTAATTTTTCGATTAACTGATTAATCGATTCTTGTCCACTCCTGAAGGAGAGATATCCAGTTAGTCCAACAACCCCAAAAATTTGAAGAATAAACGGCACGATTAGAATCGTACGCAGTGGAACGATTTTGTGGATTTTGCGAAAAGAGGAATAGATCGATTTTATGATAAGCATAAACTCCTGCCGTTAATGATGTAGGAAAGCACGCGATAAGCGATCGCCCATTTGTCTCAATCCAAATCATCCTAAAAAGAGCTTAAAAAATGCCAGGAAAACTCATTCACCCAGAGATGATGCCTCCCATGAAAATTCATCTTAGTAAAGCATTTTGTTCTCGATTTTCCCCCAAATCCGCTTGCAAATAATTTATAGCAATCTTTACCGGATTTATCTTGTTGACGTAAGACTCCCATTAGATAACGAGTTTGAGTAGAGTCATCGAAGATGACGGCAAACAATGTTATTAACGGCAGGGCGTAAGCCAATGCTGCTATATTATAGTTGAACAAAATAGTTGAGCGCAGTCCCCTGATCGAATTTTCGATATAGAAGATCATAGAACTAGTATGGATACGGTAAAGATTTTATTCGGAGACAGGACCCTCTGCACCAATAAAACTTAATATTATGGGATTATAACAGAGAATAATTTTTACGATAACGCATCTGTTGGGTAAAAATCTTAGTGCGTAAATGATAGGGGCGAAGAATTTTTCGCCCCTGTGTTTTGGGAAATCAGTTGATAGACCCCAAGAAGATTATCAGCCTAGATTAAGAAACGAATTACGAAGCGCCAACGGCAACCTTTTCATCGCTACCTTTAGGGGAGACCTCGGGCGTATTTTCCTCAGAAGGGGGAACCACTTGCCAGAATTTAGGTAGGAACTCAGACCAATTAGCCAAAACCGAAGCAGCTAGGGTACTGCCAGTGCGATCGCAATGGTCTTGAATCAACCCGCGCAACTGAGCCTCACCGGCTGCCGTACAAACCCGTTGAATGCGGACAATTTCCCCATTCACACAATCGGGGAAAGACCCACCCGGGTCCAGGAAATAAGCAATACCGCCAGTCATTCCCGCCCCGACGTTACGGCCAACCTTACCGAGAACCACAACCACCCCACCAGTCATATACTCGCAGCAATGGTCGCCAGCCCCTTCAATAACCGCCCGTCCCATAGAGTTACGCACAGCGAAGCGCTCACCCGCTTGTCCCCGTGCGAACAGAGTGCCCCCGGTAGCTCCATACAGACAAGTATTGCCAATAATCACATTTTCAAGAGCCGCCAGAGTCGAGTCATCACTGGGCTTAATAATCAACTCGCCGCCGTGCATACCCTTACCCACATAATCATTAGCCTCCCCATGGAGAGTCAAAATCATACCAGGTAGATTAAACGCGCCAAAACTCTGACCAGCCGACCCCTTAAAACTCAGGGCAATTTCTCCAGAGAACCCACTATTGCCGTACATAGAAGCAATTTTCCCAGCAATGCGAGCCCCCACAGTGCGATCGGTATTGACAATATCTACAGTTTTGGCAACCTTAGACTGATGAGAAATCGCATCAGAGATTTCCCGGTCTGCCAAAAGCTGGTCATCCAAAACCGCACCATTGCTGTGTACCGGTTCATGATGCAACCAATCATTACCCGGAGCCACCGGCTGCTGCATCAACACCCCCAAATCCAATCCCTTAGTTTTGGCCAGAGGTACATCACGCATCCTCAGCAGGTCCGATCGCCCCATCAAATCAGTCAGGGAACGATAACCCAACCTCGCCAACAGCGATCGCACCTCCTCGGCGACAAAATGGAAGAAATTCACCACATGGTCAGGAGTTCCTGGGAAGCGTTTCCGCAAATCCTCCCGCTGAGTTGTCACCCCCACCGGACAGCCATTAGTGTGACAAATCCGAGCCATAATGCAGCCTTCGGAAATCATGGCGATAGTCCCAAAGCCGAACTCTTCCGCCCCCATGAGCGCCCCCATCACCACATCCCAGCCGGACTTCAGGCCCCCATCAACCCGCAGGCGGACGCGATCGCGCAATTTATTTTCCATCAGAACCCGATGCACCTCGGTCAAACCCAACTCCCAGGGGGCTCCGGCGTGTTTAATCGAAGACAAAGGCGAGGCTCCCGTCCCCCCATCATGACCAGAAATCTGGATATAGTCAGCATTCGCCTTAGCCACCCCAGCCGCAATCGTCCCAATCCCAATTTCCGCCACCAGTTTCACCGACACCTGAGCCCCGGATTAATCTGATGCAAGTCAAAAATCAACTGTGCCAAATCCTCAATGGAGTAGATATCATGATGAGGCGGCGGCGAGATCAGGGTGACACCGGGTTTCGACCGTCGCAACATAGCGATATAGGGGCTCACCTTCTTACCCGGCAACTGTCCCCCCTCACCGGGTTTCGCCCCTTGAGCCACCTTAATCTCAATAGACTGAGCATTCATCAGATACTCTGGTGTCACCCCAAAGCGACCCGAAGCCACCTGTTTAATCGCCGAAGAACAACTATCCCCATTTTGCAGCCCTCGCAGATAAGGGCGACTGGGGGAGATACCATCATCAGCCACATCATCCAAAGGCTTAAACCGGGTCGGGTCTTCCCCACCTTCCCCAGAATTAGACTTACCCCCCAAACGGTTCATAGCGATCGCCAAAGTTTCGTGAGCCTCAGGCGACAGCGCCCCCAAAGACATCCCCCGGTACAGAAACGCGACACAATATCCGTAATGGGTTCCACCTCATCAATGGAGATAGGAGAGCGATCGCTTTGGAAATCCAGCAAATCTCGCAGCGCCGCCACCGGGCGCTCTTGCAGGTAAGCCTGGTAAGTGCTGTAATGGTCTGCCCCCTCACCGCGTACCGCCTGATGGAGCAACTTCGCCAATTCCGGGCTATTGCCGTGATATTCTCCCCGTTTAAAATAATTAACAAAGCCGTAGTTTTCCAGCTTTTTGCCTTGCATTTCCGGGAAAGCCTTAGCGTGAAACTGGCCCACCTCCATCGCCAACTCCGCCACAGTCAACCCTCCAATCCGAGAAGTCGTCCCCTTAAAGCCCAAATTCAACAGGTCTTCCCCGATACCGATCGCCTCAAAAATTTGGGCTCCTTGGTAAGAAGACAGTAGAGAAATCCCCATTTTCGAGAGAATCTTTAACAGTCCCCCTTCCACCGCCGCGCGATAATTTTCCTGAGCCTGAACCATCGTCAAGGGTGGCATTTTCCCTTTTTCCATCTGTATCTGAGTTTTGGGTTCCGACCACCACTGTCGCACCGTCGCCAAAGCCAAATAGGGGCAGATAGCAGACGCACCATAGCCGATTAAACAGGCAAAATGATGTGTACTCCAGCATTGGGCAGTATCCACCACCAACGAGCATTTCAGGCGGTCTCCCGACTCAATCAGATAGTGATGGACAGCCCCCACAGCCAACAGAGGCGGAATATAGGTATTTTCCCCATTCAAAGGCGATTGGCTCTCCGAGTGGCGATCGCTGAGAATCAAGATTTTCGCCCCCTGAGCCACAGCGGCGATCGCTTTTTCGCACAGAGCCTCCACCGCCAACCGCAACCCGTCCGGTCCCGTCGCCACCGGATACAGAGTAGACAGACCCACCGCCTTTAAACCAGAGTCCGCCAGTTTTTGCAGTTCCGCCTCATTCAGGACTGGGGATGATATTTTTAGCATCCGCGCATCTTCCGGTTTCGGGTCCAGCAGGTTCCCCCGTTCTCCCAAGCGCATTTCTAGGGACATCACAATCCGCTCCCGTAGCGGGTCAATAGGCGGGTTAGTCACCTGAGCAAAGCGCTGTTTAAAATAGTCATATAGCAGGTGAGGTTGTTCCGAAATCACCGCCAGCGGAATATCATCTCCCATGCAGAAAGTCGGTTCTTTCCCCAAACTCGCCATATCCGCAATCACCATTTCCACATCTTCCGAACCGTAACCAAAGGCTTTTTGGATAGCCAGGTCAGGAAGAGGAGGATTTTCCGTGCCCACAAAAGGTTGCCGCTCCAAATCCTGGCGGTATTTTCGCAGCCATTCCCCATAGTTGCATTTCCCCGCCACTTTCCGTTTAATATCCCAGTTTTTCAGGATTTCCGACTCCTCCAAGTTCACCGCGATCATTTGTCCCGGTCCCAGGCGACCTTTTTCGATAATTTCCGACTCCTCAACTTGTACTACTCCCGCTTCCGAGCCCACAATAATCAAACCCCCTTTGGTGATGCAATAACGCGCCGGTCTGAGTCCATTGCGGTCTAAGCACGCCCCCACCTGTTTACCATCGCTAAACACCAGCAAAGCCGGACCATCCCAGGCTTCTTGTACTCCGCTGTGAAATTCGTAGAAGTCCGTAATTTCTGGATAGTCTTTCAGCAGCGGCTGATTTTGATAGGCTTCTGGAACCATAATCATCAACGACTCAGAAGGTTCCCGCCCCGTCCGCACCAGCAGTTCCATCACGTTATCGAGGTTAGCCGAATCGCTGTTATTGGCATCCACAAAAGGTTTCAGATCCCAAAGGCGATCGCCCCAAACCGGATGAGAGAGGATACCTTCCCGCGCCCGCATCCAGTTAATGTTACCCAGAAGCGTGTTAATTTCCCCGTTATGCCCCAGTAACCGCATCGGTTGAGCGAGGGGCCAGCGTGGCATAGTATTAGTGCTGAAGCGCCTATGATACACCGCAAATTGACTTTCATAGTCAGGATTTTGTAAATCACGGTAAAACTCACCCAACACCGCCGAGCGCACCATACCCTTATAAACGATAGTCCGACAGGACCAGGAACAAATGTAGATATCTTGTCCCCAGACCAAGCCCTCTTTTTCTAGGGCTACCCCACACTGGCGGCGTGCCAGATATAATTGACGTTCTAGGTCATCTCCCACCAGACCTGTTTTTGAGCTAACAATAAGCTGTTCAATGCAGGGTTGGTTAGCTGCTGCCATCGGTCCGAGGACTTCCGGGCGCACCGGAACCACTCGCCAACCTATCAGGTTCAGATTTTCCGACTCCAGAACTTTGGCGATCGTATCGCGGGCTAACTGTTGTTTACCGTCCGCTTCCGCAACCTCCTGATTGGGGGAACCATTCCCTGAAGAACCCGCCTGGGGTAGAAATATCATTCCTACTCCATAGTCACCCTCTGGACTCACCGCATATCCTTCCGCTTGCAGTATTTTCCAGGGAATAGTAGTCATCACTCCGGCTCCGTCCCCAGAGTCGTAATCGGCACTACATCCTCCCCTGTGTTCCAGACAGCCTAGGGCTTTTAAGGCTTTCTCAATTATGCTATGGTTGGCTTTTCCGTTTAGGTCTGCAATGAACCCAACGCCACAAGCATCTCTTTCTTCCACCAGCCACCGAGGACCCGCGTAGGGTGTACCCAGGCTATTTCCCTGGTTAGATAACCGGCGAACTTTCAGGGTAGGGGGTTGATGGGGGTTGAAATTGGTTTCTTTTCTATCCATGTCTCGATCAATGGGTTTTGCTAGGGAAATTGCTGTCTGGTGTCCGTTGTCCGTGAAATGCCCTTAGGTATTATTATGTAGCCAAGATTCGTAGGGTGCGTCACATCCGACCGGCTACGAGAAACACCAACCAAAAGCGTTATTGTGACGCACTCCGTGTTGATTTACTCCGAAATTTTCGCATCGAGGGGCGGGTTCTTACGCGCGACTCTATTTCCACGCCCATTGTTTGTGAACCCGCCTGTACCCTATTCCAAGCTATAGCTCATAATTACCTAGGATACACGCGATTTTTGGTCTTGACTCCCAAAAGTTTAAATCTGATTACATTTTGATTTCATGTTTAACTCATCCCGATTTTCTGTAAATTTGGCTGCTTTTTTCTGGTTGTTGTCCTCTCCCGCCCTTAGCACTCCCACTGGGGGGGTCGGCGGGGGTGTGGCATTAGCGGCGGGGTATACCATTGTATCAAAACCTATTCAATCAGGAACCGAGATTGCCATCAACGGAAAACATTTGCCAGTTAATTGGCTAGAGTGGCAAGATTCTCGCATACCAGACCGCCTTGCTATTGGTATTAGCGATTTGGGCTTAATGCACTCCATGGGAGTCGAACTCCTTGATACCGATAACCACCAACAACAGCCCATTAGTTGGTTTGCATTTTCCCATAACGTGCCTACACAATATCAATCTGGCTACCGATACCTAGAGATTAGCGAACTGGCAGCCAGGGAAAATTGGCAAATTCAGATCCAGGGAAACCGTCTCGAAATTGTCACCCCCCCTAGCACTATTGAATCAGTACAAGCCGATTTCATAGCAGACAATCTCTGTGTTCCCGTGGCGGGTGCTTGTAGGGGCGGGTGCAACATATCCCACGGGAAAAATCAGCCAACTCCCCACACCCGCCCCTCGGATCCGGTGTTGAGCGGGGCTGATTTCGGCATCCCCCCTTACACAGTCGCCCTAGCTTCTTTGGGGGAAACGACTGGTGACAGAACCGACGGACGGGTTCAAGAATTATCCGACCTCCCCACTACAACACTCGTCAACCCCCCAGGACGCAACTCGGAAAATTTCTGCCGCCGTTTTGTGGTCAGACTCAACAACCCAGCCAATTGGCAAACTCCCAGTATCATTGGGCGCAGCATATCTCCCCAAAACCTCGATATATCTGATCTTCCCCCCCTCTGCAAGAGTTACTTAAACCCCCGTCGCCACAGCCTGAACCAGAACCTGAGCCCACAGAGGAAACCAACTTAGAAGATGAAGGGGATAGGCAACCTTTACCCACACCACCCCGGGAACTACCGCCTTTGGTATGGTGGTCAATTCCCTTGGAGGCTACATCGCCTCACCTCTCCAATAGTAGCGGCTCGCGCCAGCTACCCGGTTCTGTAATTTTACCTGGTAATAATATCGAATCTCTCACCCCCTCCGAGAGTTCATCAGATCTCTGGACAAATTTAATGGGGTTATGGGTAGATTCCCAGAACCAGCAAACTCGCCTGATTTTCAGCACTCCCACCGGGTGGCAACCTGTGGTAACATCTAGCGCTGTTCTACCAGAAATCAACATCGAAATTCGCCCCGATTTTTGGCGCGATCGCAATATAGTTTGGGCTGAGGGACTGCGTTGGCAACAAAAATATGTCGATATTAATACCCACCAAAGGTCATCTGCACTCCCTCCCTTGGCCTCTTCTACTGGCTCCGAGGCGGCGCTCTTCCCAGTGGTTTGGTTAGAGATAGACTTAAATAACCCGGGGATTTCCCTACAACCGATTCTCAGCCGAGAAGGATCTCGCTCCGGTGTCAGCCCCTTGGTTAATATTGCTAGTCGTACCAGAGCCGCCGCCGCCATTAATGGCGGATTTTTCAATCGCAATAATCAATATCCCCTGGGAGTCATCAGACACCAAAATCGCTGGCTCTCTGGCCCAATTCTTAACCGGGGGGCGATCGCTTGGACAGACCAAAACCAATTTTTTATCGATCGCCTCGAACTTTCACAAACCTTGTTAACAGACCTTGGTGAACCTATCCCCCTCGGTCGCCTCAACAGTGCCTTTATTCAACGGGGACTCTCTCGCTATACTTCTGACTGGGGAAACACCTATAGCCCTTTTACTCCCAGAGAAATTGCTATCACTGTGCAAGGGGAAACCCTTATTAGTCACCAAGTTCTCGACTCGATTAACTTTTCAGCCGTCCCTATTCCCGACGATGGCCATTTACTAATTCTGCGAAATGAACCCGAAATAGCTTTAGCCCTCGGCCTAGATCAAACCCAGTGTATCGGGTTGGTTTGTCCCCCTAGCACCCAGACAGAACACCAACCCCGACCGGTGCAACTCGTCTATGAAACTAATCCGCCCGATTTTACTGAATATCCCCATATTCTGGGGGCTGGTCCTCTGTTACTCCGGCGCAACGAAGTAGTCCTAGATGCTATAGCCGAAAACTTTAGTGATGCTTTTAATACTCAAAGAGCTATCCGCAGTG
Source organism: Arthrospira sp. PCC 9108 (assembly GCA_016745315.1). Lineage (GTDB taxonomy): Bacteria > Cyanobacteriota > Cyanobacteriia > Cyanobacteriales > Microcoleaceae > Limnospira > Limnospira platensis. Next base: position 3,779,596 of record CP066886.1, on the reverse strand, counting down.
CCGTCGGTCTGAAAACTAACACCGGAGGGCGATCGCCCAGCGACTCCCCAGGAGTATCGCTTTTATTCGTCGTAGTCCATCCTCGTCTGGCTGGTCCCGGACCCTCTCTGGCTGAATTATCACTCATAATGAAACAGTTGGGGGCTACTGATGCTCTCAATTTGGACGGTGGTAGTTCCACGGGTCTCTATTTGGGTGGGTATCTACTCGATCGCCCTCCTCAAACCGCCGCCCCTATTCACAATGCCCTGGGTGTGTTCTTATCCCCTTAAAAACTATGACTTCTATGTAAAGCTATGGGTGGCTACCGTAAAGTTTTGATAAAATCTGGTAGCTATCACCGCATTCTGAGGCAAACCGGGTGACATCTTCCCTAATCTGTTTGCTATGGTGGTTTGTAGGAATCAAGGCTCAATGTAAAGGCTCGAACCTCGATCATCTAAAGCCCTGAGCTAGTGCCAAATTTATCCTAAATGTTTCAAGGACAGATTGCTATGGTAGCCATCAAAGAAAATCCTCAAGTTGCAGCCACACTCGTCGCCACCATTCCCCAATTGCCTTCAGCCACTGAGTTGCGGCCTTGGGGTTCTTTTACCGTATTAGAAGAAGGACCCGGCTACAAAATTAAACGCATTGAGGTAAACCCAGGCCATCGTCTTAGCTTGCAAATGCACCATCATCGCAGTGAACACTGGATTGTAGTTTCTGGTACTGCTAGAGTTACCTGTGGCGATCGTGAAGAGGTACTGTTTTCTAATCAGTCTACTTATGTGCCTCAATGTACCACCCACCGCCTAGAAAATCCCGGCGTGATACCTCTGGTTTTGATTGAGGTTCAGAATGGGGAGTATTTAGGGGAAGATGACATTGTTCGTTTTCAGGATGACTACTCTCGCGGTCGCTAACCTTAAAATTCGGCTTCCTATGAGTTGAGACGGCTTTGATTAGCTTGACTTGTGCAATTGCCGACCCTAGCTGTATAATTACGGCTTGACCAAAAATACAGGGTGCTTATGGTCGAGCCTCAGCGATCGGTTATGTGTTATATGTGTTAAATATGATTCATCTGACCCAATCTGCCACTAATGAAGTTCTACGACAACAGTCTAGGAAGAATGACTCCAACCTATTGTTTAGACTAGGAGTGAAGTCTGGGGGGTGTTGTGAGTGGGTTTATACCTTCGGTTGGGAACCAGAAGCCACAGCCAATGATGGGGTTTATCAGTGTGGTTCGATTAGGATAGTGATTGATAGCGAAATAGCTCCCTACCTGGCGGGACTAACCCTAGATTATTCAGAGGATCTAATGGGGGGAGGCTTCCGGTTCGATAATCCCAATGCAGCCAAGACCTGTAGCTGTGGTCACTCTTTTGTGTTCAAGTCCTGATATGAGAGGGTTGCGTCCCATTCGCTTCCGTATTTTCAAAAAAAGTTTGCCAAAAGCAGTTAGATCGTTTAAAATAAAGTTTTGGGTATCAGAATCTAACTTATAGATAGAAAGGAAAATCCCATCCCCAAATCGGGGAGGGCTATTTCAGTGGAGATACCGTAACCCCTAAAATTGCCGAATTCATAGATTATGTCGTAACTCATGCCCACTATACAGCAACTAATTCGTTCTGCACGAGAAAAGACTGATAAAAAAACCAAGTCTCCAGCCCTGAAAAGTTGTCCGCAACGTCGAGGCGTTTGTACTCGTGTTTATACTACAACACCTAAAAAACCGAATTCAGCACTTCGCAAAGTAGCAAGGGTGCGCTTGACTTCAGGATTTGAAGTTACAGCATATATACCGGGTATTGGTCATAACTTACAAGAACACTCCGTAGTAATGATTCGAGGCGGTCGGGTGAAAGACTTACCAGGCGTTCGATATCACATTATTCGTGGGACTTTGGATACAGCCGGGGTCAAAGATCGTCGTAATGGTCGTTCCAAATATGGAGCGAAACGCCCGAAGGCTTAGGATCGGAGTATGAATTAACCCAAATTTTGGCAGCCTAATTTTAGGGGCGGGTCTGGTTGACATGGGTTATTGTAAGTATTGCTGGCCCGGCATAAACTTGAGATTGTGTTGAGGAAAAATTAGTATGTCTCGTCGTAGAGTTGTTCAAAAACGTCCGGTTCCTCCTGATTCTAGGTATAACAGTCGCTTAGTGAGTATGATGGTGCGCCGCATCATGAGACACGGAAAAAAATCTGTGGCTCACAACATTGTTTATGATGCTTTGGCTACTATTGAGGAACGGACGGGATCTGATCCGCTAGAACTGTTTGAAAAAGCGGTTAGAAACGCGACTCCTTTGGTAGAGGTTAAGGCTCGCCGGGTGGGAGGAGCGACGTATCAAGTTCCGATGGAAGTGCGTTCCGAACGGGGAACGACCTTAGCTTTACGCTGGTTGATTCACTTTTCGAGGACTCGTTCAGGGCGATCGATGTCTAGTAGACTAGCATCAGAACTGATGGATGCAGCCAATGAAACCGGGAGTGCAGTTCGGAAGCGGGAAGAAACGCACCGGATGGCAGAAGCCAACAAAGCCTTCGCCCATTATCGGTATTAGAATATTGGATTAGCAGTCAGTTCCAGAAACGTATAAAATCTTAATAAAGGTTTAAAAAGGAGGTAGCTGTGGCACGTACCATCCCGCTTGAGAGAGTACGTAATATCGGCATCGCAGCCCATATCGATGCGGGCAAAACAACCACTACGGAGAGAATCTTATTCTATTCGGGTGTGGTTCACAAAATGGGCGAGGTTCATGAAGGAACTGCTGTAACGGACTGGATGGCTCAAGAGCGGGAGCGTGGTATTACCATCACGGCTGCCGCCATTAGTACCAGTTGGCTAGATCATCGCATTAATATCATTGATACTCCTGGTCACGTTGACTTCACCATTGAAGTAGAACGGTCTATGCGGGTTCTTGATGGGGTGATTGCAGTTTTTTGTTCTGTCGGCGGCGTACAGCCTCAGTCAGAAACGGTTTGGCGGCAGGCTGAACGTTATCAGGTTCCCCGAATTGCATTCATTAACAAAATGGATCGCACCGGAGCAGACTTTTTTAAGGTCTATGGTCAAATCCGCGATCGCTTGCGAGCTAATGCAGTACCAATCCAGGTTCCTGTTGGTCGTGAGAGTGACTTTCACGGCTTGGTAGATATAGTCGCGATGAAGACTTATCTGTACACCAATGACCTGGGAACTGATATCCAAATCAGTGATGAGATTCCAGAGGAAGTCCAAGATTTGGTAACCGAGTATCGGGAAAAACTCCTAGAAGCTGTAGCCGAAACGGATGAGGCTTTGATGGAGAAATATCTGGAGTATTTGGAAGGTGGGGACCCTCTCACGGAAGAAGAAATTCGTCATAGCTTACGTCAGGGAACAATTAAAGGCTTAATTGTGCCGGTAATTTGTGGTTCTTCTTTCAAAAACCGAGGTGTTCAAAGGCTTCTGGATGCTGTGGTAGACTATCTTCCGGCACCTACAGAAGTTCCTCCGATTAAAGGGATACTACCGGACGGTGAAGAGGAAGTTCGCCACGCGGATGATGATGTACCGCTATCAGCTTTAGCGTTCAAAGTGATGGCTGATCCTTATGGACGTTTGACTTTTGTGCGGGTCTATTCGGGTGTTCTCCAGAAAGGAAGTTACATCTACAATGCGACTAAGAACAAGAAAGAGCGGATTTCTCGCTTGATCGTTCTCAAGTCTGATGAACGCATTGAGGTGGAAGAACTCCGAGCCGGGGACTTGGGAGCTGCTTTGGGTCTCAAGGATACCCTGACTGGGGATACAATCTGTGATGAGGCTAACCCGATTATCCTGGAGTCGTTATATGTCCCAGAGCCTGTGATTTCGGTGGCGGTGGAACCCAAAACTAAACAGGATATGGAGAAACTCTCCAAGGCTTTGCAATCGTTATCTGAGGAAGATCCTACTTTCCGGGTATCAATTGACTCGGAGACTAACCAAACGGTAATTGCTGGGATGGGTGAACTGCACCTGGAAATTCTGGTAGACCGGATGTTACGAGAGTTTAAGGTGGAAGCTAACATTGGTGCCCCCCAAGTGGCTTACCGTGAAACGATCCGTAAGTCAGTTCGCACGGAAGGAAAGTTCATCCGTCAGAGTGGTGGTAAGGGTCAGTATGGCCACGTTGTGATTGAATTGGAACCGGGTGAGCCGGGCAGTGGATTTGAATTTGTCTCCAAGATTGTTGGGGGTTCTGTTCCGAGGGAATATATCAATCCGGCGGAACAGGGAATGAAGGAAGCCTGCGAGTCCGGTGTGATTGCTGGTTATCCCCTCATCGATGTCAAAGCCACTCTGGTGGATGGTTCCTACCATGACGTTGATTCCTCGGAAATGGCCTTTAAGATTGCTGGTTCCATGGCGATCAAAAATGGTGTCACCAAGGCTTCACCTGTGCTGTTGGAGCCGATGATGAAAGTTGAGGTGGAAGTTCCCGATGATTTCATTGGGAATGTCATCGGGGATCTCAACTCCCGCCGTGGTCAGATTGAAGGTCAGGAAACTGATCAGAGTCAGGGAATTGCCAAGGTAGTGGCTAAGGTTCCTCTGGCGACGATGTTTGGCTATGCGACGGATATCCGCTCGAAAACTCAAGGCCGGGGGGTCTTCTCGATGGAGTTTAGCCATTATGAAGAGGTGCCTCGGAGTGTGGCAGAAACTATCATTGCCAAGAGCAAAGGTAACTAGAGATTAGGATGTAGGCGGTGTTAGCGTGAATTTTGATCGCGGCGATCGCACTCAAACTCCTATCTCAAACTTGATCACTGATTACTAGAAGAACAAACGAAACAATAATATGGCACGCGCAAAATTTGAACGGAACAAACCTCACGTTAACATTGGTACTATCGGTCACGTTGACCACGGAAAAACAACGCTGACTGCTGCTATTACCATGACATTGGCTGCGTCTGGTGGGGCTAAAGCTCGTAAGTATGATGATATTGATGCTGCTCCTGAAGAAAAGCAGCGGGGTATTACCATCAATACGGCTCACGTTGAGTATGAAACTGCACAACGCCACTATGCTCACGTTGACTGTCCGGGACACGCTGACTATGTGAAAAATATGATCACTGGTGCAGCCCAAATGGATGGTGCGATTCTGGTGGTTTCGGCGGCTGATGGTCCCATGCCTCAAACCCGTGAACATATCCTGCTGGCGAAACAGGTAGGGGTTCCTAGTATCGTGGTTTTCCTGAACAAAGCCGATATGGTAGATGATGAGGAACTGCTGGAACTGGTAGAATTGGAAGTTCGCGAACTTCTGAGTTCCTATGATTTCCCCGGTGATGATATCCCCATTGTTTCTGGTTCTGCTTTGAAAGCATTGGACTTTTTGACAGAAAACCCGAAAACTGCTCGCGGTGAAAATGACTGGGTTGACAAAATTCATGCTCTGATGGATGAGGTGGATGCTTATATCCCCACTCCTGAGCGCGCTATCGATAAGCCTTTCTTGATGGCTGTGGAAGATGTTTTCTCGATTACTGGCCGGGGTACGGTGTCTACAGGCCGGATCGAACGGGGTAAAGTCAAGGTTGGTGAAACTGTTGAACTGATTGGAATTAAGGATACCCGCACCACTACTGTAACTGGGGCGGAAATGTTCCAGAAAACTCTTGAGGAAGGGATGGCGGGAGATAACGTCGGTCTACTCCTGCGGGGTATTCAGAAAAATGATGTTCAACGGGGTATGGTAATTGCTAAACCCGGATCAATTACTCCCCACACTAAGTTTGAGGCGGAAGTTTATATCCTGAAAAAAGAAGAAGGCGGACGGCACACTCCTTTCTTTAAAGGTTATCGTCCTCAGTTCTATGTACGGACTACCGATGTAACCGGGACTATTGATGAGTTTACTGCTGATGATGGCAGCACTCCTGAAATGATTATCCCTGGCGACCGGATTAATATGACTGTGCAACTGATCTGCCCGATCGCTATTGAGCAAGGGATGCGTTTCGCTATCCGTGAGGGTGGCCGTACTGTTGGTGCGGGTGTAGTTGCTAAGATTCTGGCTTAGAACTAGAATCCGATCGCTAGATTCTGAACTGATCAATTGAGTGGCAGGAAAGTGATCCGAGTTGAGGACACTTTTCTGCTCCCTCTCCTCTTGCTTATTCAATTCAACTGAACCTCGAAAACTCAACAATTAGACAATGGCTACCATTCAGCAGCAAAAAATTCGCATCCGTCTTAAAGCCTTCGATCGCCGCTTACTGGATACCTCCTGCGAGAAGATCGTCGATACGGCTAACCGCACCGGAGCTACAGCCCTCGGTCCGATTCCTTTACCGACTAAACGACGCATTTACTGTGTCCTACGTTCTCCCCACGTTGATAAGGATTCACGAGAACATTTTGAAACCCGGACTCACCGCCGCATTATTGATATTTATCAACCCTCCTCAAAAACCATTGATGCTCTCATGAAACTAGATTTACCTGCGGGTGTCGATATTGAGGTGAAATTGTAGGGGCACTAGGGGCGATCGCTCTTTAATATATGGGGTGATCAAAACAGGGGTCGTCCGAAATCAGCTAAAGTATAAAGAAAGAAGCGCACACTGTACTAAGGGACAATGGCATCATCTTCCTCTCTTGCTGTTCGAGAACTTCCCCTGTTTCCTCTACCGGAAGTGGTTCTGTTTCCACATAGGCCGCTACCTTTACATATTTTCGAGTTCCGTTATCGAATTATGATGAACACTATCCTAGAGGGCGATCGTCGCTTTGGGGTGTTGATGTTCGATCCTACTCAAGGACAAGTGGCTTCGGTGGGCTGCTGTGCTGAGGTGATTCAGTATCAGCGTTTACCCGATGATCGCATGAAAATTGTGACCTTGGGACAACAACGATTTCGGGTCCTTGAAGCTGTCCGGGAAAAGCCTTATCTGGTTGGTTTGGTGGAATGGATCGAAGATGAGCCACCAACGGCTGATCTGAGACCTTTGGCTCAGGATGTGGCTAATTTACTGCGAGATGTGGTTCATCTTTCCAGTAAGTTAATGGATCAGCCGATCGAATTACCGGATGATATTCCTGATTTACCCACAGAGTTATCCTACTGGGTTGCTAGTAACCTCTATGGGGTGGCATCGGAACAACAGATGCTCTTAGAAATGCAGGATACTGTAGCTCGTTTGGAAAGGGAAGCTGAAATTCTGACTTCAACTCGCAATCATTTAGCTGCTAGAACTGTGTTAAAGGATGCCCTAAATTAGGGGAGTAGTTGACAGACCAAGCCCGCCTCATGAGACAAGGCAGCCCTTGTCTCTAGGGCACGGCGGGAGGATTTTTCCTTAACGGTCTCCCCTTGGGTTTGTTTGTGCATCTCAAATGTTGAAAAAAAAATCAACCCCCTCGCGCCCGGCCTCACCGGGAAAGGGGGCTTGACTTACTGGGTGAGTTGGGGTACTATATTTATATAATGGAAATCTGTGCTTTTAAAATATTTTAGTCATGCCTCCCATTATCAGGGATTACCTCCCAGCTTACCATGATTTCCCGCGACCTGTCAACCCCTCCACGGGCGGCGCGATTAAATTTTGTTGAAAAAAAAATCAACCCCCTCGCGCCCGGCCTCACCGGGCAAGGGGGGCTTGACTTACTGGGGAAGTTGGGGTACTATATTTATATAATGGAAATCTGTGCTTTTAAAATATTTTAGTCATGCCTCCCATTATCAGGGATTACCTCCCAGCTTACCATGATTTCCCGCGACCTGTCAACCCCTCCACGGGCGGCGCGATTAAATTTTTTTTTTGAAGAAAAAATCAACATGGGGATTGTGGTTGATGGTTAAGAATGCTATAACTGCCAAAAATTTTGAGAGTTTCGGTGTGAGTTTTGAGTTCTTGCAAAGCCTCGCGCACTGATTGATGATCGGTGTTAGCCTCAATATCAATAAAGAACAAATAATCACCAAGCGATCGCTTAGTAGGACGGGACTCAATGCGACTTAGATTAATATTGCGTTGGGCAAAAATCTGTAATGGTTTGACCAAAGCCCCAGGAACATTAGCGGGAACACTAAAAGCTAAGGAAGTATAATTCCCCCCAGGCCAAGGCTGTAAACTCACGACCCAAAATCGGGTGCAATTGTCAGGATAATCATTAATTGGATGAGCTAAAATAGGTAACTGGTAAAGTTCAGCAGCGCGTCCAGATGCGATCGCAGCGGTAGTAGTGTCCTGCAAATATTGGAGTGCTTCTGTAGTGGAATTAGTAGGGATAGCCTGAACATTAGGGAGAAATTTTTCGAGCCATCCCTGACACTGAGCCAAGGCTTGGGGGTGTGAGTAGACAGTTTTAATCTCTGCTAATTCCTGAGCGTTAGATAGTAAAGCGTGGGAAATAGGTAAAACCAGGCCCTGTTGAATCCGAATTAGATCTAGCTTCCAGATAGCATCAAGGGTAATAGTAACACTACCCTCAATAGAATTTTCGACGGGGACAACTCCCAGAGTGACATCACCGTTAGCGACGGCTTGTAGAGTTTGGGTGATACTAGGATAAGGACAAAGTAAAGGCTTATGTCCTGTAGTTTGGGTTAAATAATCGGCATAAACCAGAGTCGCCGCCTCAGCATAAGTACCTGGGGGGCCCAAATGAGCAATAGAGACAGTCATTTTAACCACTAATCAATTAAATTTAGGTTGCTATGGTGTGAGGTTTGGGGGAACTGAAACAGGGGTCCAACCGGGTCTATTTAGTTGAACTTGGCTGACTTAGGACAAGTAGGGTAGGGATAAATGCACTCTCAGGAATTGAGCTTGTTGTAATTCTTTACAAGATTCTCATGAATATGACCGTTATGATGGAAAAACTGAACGCCAAAACCCCAATCTAAGAATAATCTAAGACTACTTGAGGACTTGGGGTGATGTCAGTCACATTAAAAAAAGTTAAGTTTTGTTAATGTAGGTTAACAACTGTTGATTTATACGGTCTCCTATGCTTAATAGATTTACAGCTTCCCAATCGTTGGAAATTGCGGTAGGTGAGCAAACGATTCCGATCCAGCACTATTTGCGTCAGCCTCGACGTTTGGTGAACGCCTTAGTTGATCCAAATAGGTTAGAGAGGTTGGAGGCGGACTGCTTTCGGTTAAAAATGCGTCCTCTGTCATTTATGACCATGACCATTCAACCGACAGTAGATATGAAAGTATCAGCTTTGGCCAATGGAACTGTAAGGTTGCGATCGCAGGGTTGTGAAATTCGGGGTATTGAATACATTAACCAGAGGTTTTCGCTGAACTTATATGGTAGATTAGCGCCGTATAAAATCAATGGTATCACCTATCTAAGGGGTCAAGCGGATCTTGAGGTACAGGTGGAAGTCCCCTACCCGTTGTCGCTAACTCCTCAACCGATTATTGAAGCCACTGGAAACGGTTTGCTTAAAAGCGTTTTATTAACCATAAAACAGCGATTAATGCACAATTTACTATCAGATTATCAGCGATGGACTTGTGAGGTTGCCGATCAAGGAATGGCTACACAACCCAATAGTCAAGTTATAGTAGGGGCGGGTTCCGCAGTCAGTGATGATTCCCAGCAGCCAACTTACTAAACCCGCCCCCAGTGCTTATTGGTGGGGGGTTTCCCCAGTCGGTGATGATTCCCACAGCCAACTTCCGATCGCCCGCCCCCAGTGCTTATTGGTGGGGGGTTTCCCCAGTCGGTGATGATTCCCACAGCGAACCTACTGAACCCGCCCCCAGTGCTTATTGGTGGGGGGTTTCCCCAGTCGGTGATGATTCCCACAGCCAACTTCCGATCGCCCGCCCCCAGTGCTTATTGGTGGGGGGTTTCCCCAGTCGGGTGATGATTCCCAGCAGCCAACTTCCGATCGCCCGCCCCCAGTGCTTATTGGTAGGGGGTTTCCCCAGTCGGGTGATGATTCCCAGCAGCCAACTTCCGATCGCCCGCCCCCAGTGCTTATTGGTGGGGGTTTCCCCAGTCGGGTGATGATTCCCAGCAGCCAACTTCCGATCGCCCGCCCCCAGTGCTTATTGGTGGGGGGTTTCCCCAGTCGGTGATGATTCCCACAGCCAACCTACTGAACCCGCCTCCCGCTCCAAATGTTGACGGACGGGAGCAAAGGAGAAACGATGGTGAAAACAAGGACCATAAGATTGTAAAGCTTGTTTATGCTGTTTAGTACCGTATCCCTTGTGTTTGGCTAAACCATATTGTGGGTAAGTGCGATCTAAGCGCGTCATGAGTTCATCCCGCCAGACCTTAGCCAGAATACTAGAGGCGGCGATGACAATACAATGACTATCCCCTTTGACGATCGCCTGTTGAGGGATAGACAGATTGGGGATAAGTCGGTTCCCATCAACCAAACACAATTGCGGTGGCGGGTCCAATTTAAGCACCGATCGCCGCATAGCGAGTTGGGTAGCTTGCAAAATATTTAGGCGATCGATTTCCCGCGCCGAAGCCCAACCAATTCCACAGGCGATCGCCTTAGATCTAATCAAAGTAGACAAACTGGCGCGAAGAGTCGGAGTCAATTTTTTACTATCTTTAACCCCAGCCGCAGCAAGTTCCAAGATAGTTGTTTCTGACAGTTGTACAGCAGCAGCCACCACTGGACCAAACCAAGCTCCCCTTCCCACCTCATCTATACCAGCCACAGCAGTCCAGGATAGTTGTTCAAAGGCGGGAGGGAGTTGATAGGTAAAGCTGGGGATACTCACTCAGAAACGGCCGAAGAACGGCGGCGGCGGCGGCGAATAACAGGTGTATTTTCAGCGTCGCCTTCAGTTTCCAAATTTTCCGAATCTTCCGAGGGATAAATATAATCAGAATCTTCGATATCATCATTAGGATCTGTGACATCATTAATATCTGTGACTGTGAGATCACTAGGATCTATGACCTCGATAGATTCTGTGATTTCTGGGGACTCTTCAGAATCGTCAGTTGTATCTTCTACATGATTATAAACGAGGTTTTGGTCATCTTGAGAGATCAGATTTTCAGCAGGTGGGACTGTCACAGCATTAGGAATTGGTAGAGTTGGAGCCCAGGAGATAGCGGTGTCGGTTTCCTCCTCCAAAATGCTGGACAGAGGTAAAGGCGTATCACCTGGTAAACGAACTGTGACGATCGCATTTCTAGCATTTTTCACCGACTGGTTAGAGAGTACCAAGGGAGAAATCCCCATCAGCGCATAAACATCCTGTTCATCCCCAGTCATTTCCACAGCTACGACCTCTGGAGGTTCTGGGATAGCCTTGATCGCATCAGACTTAACGGACTTAGGAAATCGCTCAGTAAGTTCTTGGCGACCGGAGAAAGCCACATCGGTATTAGTTTCAGTCTTAGTCGTCTCATTGTAGGTATTACCGGAGTTAACGCGGAGATTACCACGATTTCCCTCTTCCTCACGCACTAAAGGTTCAAGATCACCAATGCGACGACGGCGACGGCGGCGGATATTGCTAGTACCGCCAATGTCTTGATAACTGGGATGATTAAGCAACTCCAACTCAGGGAAATTACCTCCTGTATCAGTTTCAGCAGAAACTATTTCCGAATCATCTCTATAAACAGGTTCAGCGGACGATACAGAAGACACATTAGCTTGAACTCGGCGAGTGTTGTCTACGGCGGCTGTGCGAGTTCCGGTATCCAAACCAGGGGTGCTAGATAATCCTTTCGGACCAACCATGAATCGTTCAGAGGCTTCAGCGGTATCGGCTGCTGACTCTCCGGGGAGGTGAATCAGATGTCCCAAGCCGTTACAAGTGGGACAACTACGGCCAAACAACTCATAAATATTTTGTCCTTGGCGTTTTCTGGTTAACTCGACCAAACCCAACTCAGACAATTGAGCAATTTGTGGTCTAGACTTATCTGCTTTCAAGACCTTATTAAAGTGTTCAAGGACTTGTAGCTGATCTCGGCGGGAGTCCATATCAATAAAGTCAACAATAATCACCCCAGCGATATTGCGTAGGCGCAGTTGACGGGCGATTTCGGTAGCCGCTTCACAGTTAGTCCAGAGGACAGTTTCCCGAGAAGTCGCCGAACGGGTAAAGGAACCGGAGTTAACGTCAATGACGGTCAAGGCTTCTGTTGGTTCAATGATAATGTATCCTCCGGAGGGCAAATCTACCCTAGGGCGTAGTGCTTCTCGAATAGCAGCATTAACGCGGAAATATTCAAGGATAGGGATACGTTCTCGGTGGTGGTCAATCAAGACTCCTTGGGGAGTTTTACCAACACTCCAGTTGACCAAATGCTGTTTAACTCGTTTAATGCCATCAGCGGAATCTACAACAATGCGATTAACTTCGGTGCTATACATATCTCTTAGCACCCGTTGGATAAAATCATTATCTCGATTGAGTAGAGCGGGAGGTCGGGTCGAGGTAGCCTCTTGTTGGACTTCTTCCCACTGTTTTTGTAGGGCTTCTAAGTCTTCTAAAATGGCATCTTCTGCCATACCCTCAGCTTCGGTTCGGACTAATAAACCCATACCAGAGGGTTTAATTAAAATCGCTAAGGCCCTAAGACGATTGCGTTCTGCTTCTGATCGGATACGGCGAGATAGATTTACACCTCGGCCATAGGGCATTAAGACGAGATAGCGTCCTGGTAGGGTAATATTCCCTGTTAATCTTGGTCCTTTGGTGCCGGTGGGTTCTTTCATCACTTGGACTAGAACCTTTTGTTGAGGCATCAATAGTTCGGTAATGGAACCGGACGATCGCTTTAATCTTAGTGGTCCCAAATCGGAAACATGAATAAATCCGTTACGTTCGGGGTCGCCAATATTGACAAAAGCCGCGTCTATTCCTGGCAGGACATTTTCAACAATTCCTAAATAAATATCACTAACTTGTTGGTTTCCGGTGGCCACCACAAGTTCTTGAATCTCATCTTCAGAAAAAACTGCAGCTATCCTATGCTGCTCTGCAATAATAATTTGCTTGGACATTTAATTTCCTCAAAACTTGGCGGGGCGGGTGCAGCAGTCTTGTCCTGTTTCCAATGGCATATCTAACACCCGCCCCTACAGGCACGCGCATCTGCGTGGGCCTTATATTGTGGTGGCTGCTAGAATCGTTCGCGAAGCGTGCGATCGCACCCGCAGCAATCATCTGCTGAGAAAAGGGCAAGGGACTCGCCATAGTAGCCATTGTCGGTTCGAGATGCTCCTCCGGAACTTTTGCTCTAATTCATGCTCTTCCTCCGAAAAACTCCATCCCCTTGTGGGTGGGTCTCGATAGGAGTGGCAATTGAGCGGGGGTTAAATACTCCCTAAATTGTCCATTCGATAGCCTTGACATACCTCCTCGCCCTGAAGGAGCGAGGATTCCTTGACGCTTCACAGCAATGTGCTACCGAAGTAGTCTTACCCTCGCTCTGCGTCCGTTTAGAGTCTCCCAATGTCCTGGGGCGACTATGTTTCATTCTACTCAAGCCCAAAGCTGGTTTTCTTCAGGGATGTAGTTAAACATTGCCCCTCGGAACTGTCTAGGTGCGCTCTCATCGTAGCTATTTCAACGGGTCTTGATCCTTATGACTTCATCTATTTGAGAACAAAGCCGTCCTAGAACAACAGGGTTTTAGACCCATTCTTCTGATCACCCTAAACCCAATTGCCTAAGTTAATCCCAGGTAGTAGGGTTAATTAGGTATTCTACAGGTTAGATCATTATACCCTAAACCAGCCGAATCTGTAATCTGCGGTGCGTCAGCCGAAAATTGTCCGGCCAAGATTGATATAGCCTCACTCTGACGCTACGAGAAAATTGGTTTAGGCTAAAGTTAGATGTTCTCGATGGATTGAAATTAGTTGCAATTCCAGGCTGCTAACCTGTTCTAGCATATAGACTACTTGCTCAGGTCTCAGTTGAGTGCCATCATTGCGACAGGTTCCCAAATAACGCAACAGGGTAGCGTTTGGGGCGGGTTGGTCTAATTCCCATAGTGGAATTTTGACTGTTTCCTTTACGATCGCCTCTAGTTGTAATAACTGCTCCCGCAGGTTAATAATTCTGATTTTACCTGATTTGGTAGTTTTTTCCCACAACATTTCTGAACTGTTCAGTACAGCCTCCACCCAACTGGCCCAATGATTCGGGGTAATGGTTTCATCTTGGGCTTGTAAATGGATGATATAGGTAGCTTGTCCTATGGTTTGGGCGATCGCCGCCGAGTTAACGTCCACTTCTTCGACCCGATAAATCGGTAAGTTGTCCGGGAGACAGGCGGATAATTCCCGTTGAAAGGTTTGTATATCCATAGTCTCGGCTAGGTCAAAATCCGCGATTTCCCCGGTGCTAGTGGTCCCTAAAGGCAGTGCATTGGCGGGGGATATACGGGGGCCGGGATGATAGCCTCCCGTGAAGGATATGGGCAATTCTGCGCGTCTGACGGCGCGATCAAATACTTTCATCAGGTCAAGATGTCCGACTAATGCCATCTCTCCTAATTTGCCAAACCAGACTCGGAACCGTTGGACTCGTTGGGAAGGGGGGACGAAATGACCCGTAAATTCGGGAATGGGTGGGGGTGTAAATACCACGTTATGACCTAATTCTGGGCCACATACCCCACAATGGGAACAGGCGGCGAAAGAACAGTCGGGAACTGTGGCCGCTTCGATCGCCTTTTGTAGGTCTTGTTTCAGCCAGTTTTTGTCTATTCCGGTGTTGATATGGTCCCAAGGTAGAGGTTGGTCTAGTAGTTGTTCACGGTGGCTGTGGTCGTGGCTGTCCTCGGCGATCGCCTTTTCCATGAGGTTCCATTCCCCGGCTTCTACTTGCCGATATTTCCAGCCTAACCCAGACTCTTCTATGGCTTGGGTCCAGGCGGCGAAGGCACGATCTAGGCTTTCCCACCAAGCATCCATGCCGGCCCCCAGTTCCCAGGCTCGTTGGACTACGGGTGCTAGTCGGCGATCGCCTCTACCGATAAAGTCCTCCATAGCCGAGATCCGCACGTCCGTAAAGTTGGCTTTAACCCCTTTGAGGCGGTGAAATTCCGCTTTCAGCAATTGCTGTTTGCGTTGAAATTCTGTGGTCGATACACTGTGCCATTGAAAGGGTGTATGGGGTTTCGGGGTAAAATTAGAAATGGTCAGGTTAATGCTTAGGGGGCGGCGGCGGTGTCCCTGACATTGACTCTGCAACCAGCGGACGGTTTCCGCGATACCTAGGACATCAGCATCCGTTTCTCCCGGTAGGCCGATCATAAAGTATAGTTTGATTTTATCCCAACCTTGCTCGTAGGCGGTTTGGACTCCTCGCAATAACTCCTCATTGGTTAGTCCTTTATTGATGACATCCCGCATTCTTTGGGTCCCCGCTTCTGGTGCAAAGGTCAGGCTACTGGTGCGGGTTCCGCCGATAATGTTGGCAATGTTTTCATCAAAGCGATCGACTCGTTGACTGGGTAGGGATAGGGATATATTGCTGTCACGCAGGCGGTTTTTGATTTCCATTCCTACTGCGGGTAATGATAGGTAGTCTGAACAGCTTAGGGATAATAGGGAAAATTCATTATATCCCGTTGCTTTCATCCCTTTGGCGATCGCCTCTACCACCGCTTCGGGTTCTACGTCTCTAGCCGGACGGGTTAACATTCCCGGTTGACAGAAACGACAGCCACGGGTGCAACCTCGTCTCACTTCTATGGCTAGGCGATCGTGAACTGTTTCCACGAATGGAACCATTGTAATCGAATAGGCAGGCATCGGAGTCGCTACCCGACGGATAATGGTTGCAGGTACGTCGGGATGGTTAGGATGGATTGACCCATCCGCCGCCATATCATAGAATTGGGGAACGTATACCCCTGGCACTTGGGCTAGGTCTAAGAGTAGCTGTTCCCGGGTTAACCCGGCTGCTTTCCCTTCTTCTATCACTAAACCTATTTCTGGGAGGAGTTCCTCTCCGTCCCCTAAAGCGATAAAATCGAAGAAGTCCGCGTAGGGTTCCGGGTTGGATGTGGCGGTTTGGCCACCGGCAAAGATTAGGGGAAGTTCTCCTAGGGGGGTTTGTCCATTTGGCTCCTGCCTTTGTTTCCAGGTTAGGGGAATGTGGGCAAGATCTAGCATTTCTAGGATATTCGTGGCCCCTAGTTCATAGCTGAGACTAAACCCGAGAATGTCAAATTCCGTCAGAGAACGGCGGGACTCTACCGCAAATAGGGGGGTTTGGGTGTCTCGCAGTTTGGCGCTAAGATCGGCGGCCGGTAAATAGGCGCGATCGCATAATTGTCTCGGCTGGGCATTGATGATATTATAGAGGATTATGTGTCCTAGGTTCGAGGCTCCTACCTCATAGATTTCTGGATACGTGAGAGACCAGCGCACAGCCGCTGATTCCCAGGGTTTGTGTTTCGCCCCTAATTCATTACCTAAATATCTCGCTGGCTGGTTGATTTCTGGTGTGATTAATTCTTTGACTGGAACTGCCACTTTCTACCTCTTCTGATTCTTAAATCGGCAATCTTTACGGATATGTTTTGATGATGTTCGGCTCAGAAATGACGCATATACCACCATTATACATGATGGGTGCAATTCTGACAGATTAAATTTATCCTGATTCACTACAGGACTTGGTGGCTTCATATTTGCGGAGATTTGGGGCTGATAATTAGTTGATAGATATGGTGATTTTGTCAATCAAAATAGGGTGGATATTGTCTATGTTTCCGGTATCGGGCTAGATTTTATGGGCAGATATGATATTATCGGTGGCACAAAGATTAAGTTTTTGTTAACTTATTGATAGGCACTGAACTTGTCATGAGATGATAAGAAGTGTATAAAACAACACAGATAAAAACTGTTTGATTGTCTCATAATATAGCAGCATCTTAATTTCTGCTATCACCAACCCCCAATAGCCAGACTGCGTGATTTAGATCACATATTTATGGAGATGCAGATCACCAGCCAGACTGTTTATTGGTTGGAGAATTAACATAAGTTGAGTTACTTGACTACTCATGTCAGCCACTAATGGAATTCGAAAACTGGTATCTAAAGCACTTTACTTTAGATGCCTGACCCCGGAAATTGAAAACGGGATTAACTATGAACTGACTCGACTGGGTTATATTTCCGATGTGGATTATGAAGCGTTAGAATTACTGATGGACGAAATGGATGCCGGACGTATTCGCTTAATACCTAGTCCCTAGGTTCGGAACTTAACACAGTTAATCAAGCTGGTTCCCCTTGAACCCGAAACTGTCCCATTGTGTAGGATTTAATTTAGAGTTGTTGTTACTGCCGATTTTCTTTTGGCAAGAATTTAACCGACAAGCCTGTAATTAAGGCGATAACTGGGTTTGCATCGCCGTTCATTTGCTGCTGTTCATGGGTAGGTTGTAAGATTTTTCTGGTATAATTCTCTGGCTTATATCTAATGAACCAACCCCAGTGAGTGATAATGCAGTTTGCTAAACGTTTAGAAAAAATCCCCCCCTACCTGTTTGCTGAAATTGACCGGAGACGTATAGAACTGGTGGCTCAAGGGGTAGATATAATAAATATTGGAGTGGGTGATCCTGACCAGCCTACCTTGGATCATATCAGGGTGGCTATGCACGAGGCGATCGAAGACCCCTCCAACCACAATTATCCACCCTATCGGGGTATGATAGAATACCGGGAGGCGGCGATCGCTTGGATGTCTCGTCGCTTTGGTGTCACTGGCTTAAACCCAGAAACCGAGATTATCTCCTCTGTGGGTTCTAAGGAAGCTATCCACAACACAGCCTTAGCCTTTGTGGAGGGGGGGGATATTGTCTTAATCCCCGATCCGGGTTATCCAGTGTATCGCACTTCCACCCTATTCGCTGGGGGAGAGCCTTACTACGTTCCCCTGAAGCCGGAAAATGGCTTTTTACCAGATTTACAGGCAATTCCAGAGGAGATAGCTAGACGGGCTAAATTATTTTGGGTAAACTACCCCAATAATCCCACAGGTGCGATCGCGACCTTAGAAGATTTTAGCACCATGGTAGATTTTTGTCAAAAGTTCGACATTCTACTATGTCATGATCACGCCTATTCTGAGGTGTGTTATGAAGGTTATCGAGCGCCAAGTGTCTTAGAGGTTCCCGGTGCGAAAGATATTGCTATTGAGTTTCATAGCCTGTCTAAATCCTATAATATGACCGGGTGGCGCATTGGGTTTGTGGTAGGTAATGAAATCGGGATTAAGGGATTAAGCCAAGTTAAAACCAATGTAGATTCCGGTGTGTTTAAGGCTATTCAAAAAGCGGCGATCGCCGCCTATTTGACCCCAGAATCAGACCGTCAAAAGCTGAATGATATCTATCAACATCGCCGCGATTTAGTCATTTCAGGATTGCGTTCTCTGGGTTGGAAAATTGAACCACCCAAAGCCACATTATATATTTGGGTACCTGTTCCCAGCAATTACACTTCCACAGATTTTGCCAAATTACTCTTAGAGAAATGTGGGGTGATTGTCCCCCCTGGCAACGGTTATGGCGCGGCGGGAGAGGGTTTTATCCGAATTGCTTTAACCAATAAAGAAAGCCGCATTCAAGAAGCCATAGACAGAATGGGAAATGCGGGAATACGTTATCAGTAAAACTGCCGCCATTTTAGATTCCTCTAACCCCAACCATCTCTCCCTCTCCAGAAAGGGGGGTGATTCATCTTATCGTGGGAATTAACAGCAGAACCCCATCCCAGATATCGACTAGGAAAGATAGATTGGTGACTTGTGGAAATAGTAAATATATCCACTCCTGAGTCGTCCTAAATGTGGTGCTGGAATTAGTCTCAGAAACTGCGTAAATTACAGATACTTGCAGGAGGATGGAAGATGCCCGAATATATCAAGGATAACTAAAAAACTGATATATATGCCCGCACATTTTTCCATGTTATTATTATATGTCAATGTAGGGGAGTTTGTCAAGATAAAAGATGGAATTATCGGGGATAAATTTTGGTAGTATGAAGGCAAATTTAACAGTTGTATCATCAATTATTATTCTTGGTTGTTGCAGCTAATCCTGATATATTGAAACTGATTATGGTCAACCGTATAGACTTGTATAAGCCCATGTGTGCCGAGTACAAGGCTCGCCGAGCCTTGGCGGTAGACTCCCAGAGTGAAGTGTTACCCGCCTGGATAGAAGGGTTCCATTTAGGAGAAGGAGTATTTAGGCTCGAACATCGAGAAGTAGCTTTTCCGGGGATAGAAATAGCGCATTTCTTCACAGAAAATCTGTTTAGCGATCACCATGTAATTCCCGAAGGAGAAACCCATTTTTCCCTGGGCTTGTATCCCCATCATCCCCTATTGTCTTGGATGGGCTATACAGACCCCATTGGTAATGCGATCGCCGTTCATCGCAGCCAAATCGAATACACATCAAGTTTACCTCCGGGTTGGCATGGTGTATATATTTGTTTCAATGATGAACTCCTCGCCAACCTGGATTTACTACCAGAGAAATTTTGGGAAAATAGCCAGGACCCCAATCAAGCAGTTTTGACCGTCCACCCCATTAGGTTTGCCAACTTCACCAGATTTATGCAGCAGTGGTTTCCTAGGGCTGAATGTCTGTATCGTCGAGGTCTTTTGACTCCCCAGGAAGCCGCACTGTTGCGAGAAAAATTTTTGTGTCAGTTTCGGGAATTATTAGACTATACCTTTGAACAGCGTGGCGATCGCCAAATTTTCAAACCCTCTCGACGGTATTGGATCTTTGAAACAGTACAGGCGATCATCGACAATAATTTACGCCAAAACCTTACCAATGAGGAGTTATGTCAACAGCTTGGCATCTCCCTGAGATCCCTACAATACGCCTTCAAGGAAATTACCGGGGTAGGGGTACAGCAATATATTCGCGCCCGCAAACTAAACGCCGTCCGGGAAGAACTTTGCGGACGTAGTGCAAACCCCACCACCATTTATGCGATCGCCACCGCCTACGGCTTCTCCCACATGGGCCGATTTTCCGAACAATTCCATCGTTATTTTGGAGAATACCCCTCAACCCTGAAAAAGTTGCACAAATCGGATATAAAAATGAGAAAAAGTATGATATCTTAGTTTCAGATGCGATATAAACATCGCCATATCGCCAATCGTTAGAGCTTTCAATAACATTGTTAGCTTGCTTCAGGGTCTAGTCAAAAGCACTCCTAAACTACCCCTAACACTAGGGATAGTTTGGGAAGGCTTAAAAAAGGCATCATCCCTGTGATGTTGTTCTGTTACGGGAGTCTCGGTTGCGGGGAAGTCAACTAAGACGGGCTTTTTGATTCAGAATCCCCAACATCCCTAATTCTGACCCTGATTTTGCCACACATCCCATCAATAGAGAATGTTCTAGGCGGGCGATCGTCTAATCTGCCTTCTTTTCTTTAACCCAGTTAACATCCGAGTTTTCCCAGATGGTCAAGTGCAACCGTAAAAAGGGCGTTTGATTTAAAAAAAGCTGAAACCCTTGCCAGTAAATAAATTAATCAGTTTTTTACTGCACAATGCAACATCTGCTTGATATGCGACCGAGTTGACCCGACGGAGAATATCGAGCAATGCTAATTACCGAAAATTTAGAAGCCATCATTGAGGAACAAACAGATGAAACCAGAAATTTTGTATTAAGGACGACTATTGTTCCCCAAATTGGGGTAGCAGTCTATGTTCGCAAGGGAGATATTTATCACGATTTAGATATTGTTAATGTTCGCTATAATCCCGAATCGAATCGTTTACATTTATTGGTTCGTAATAGTGGACAAGCCAGTGTGATTGTGCAACCAGAATGGGTAATTTCTCAAGGAAATCAGGAAATCCAGAGTGGTCGTGGTGTAGATACTACGGTGATTGCGGAAAAAGAACGTTTGGTTAATATCAATTCTAATCAACCCCTTGAACCGGGAGATTATAAACTTTATGGGAATTTGGCTTGGGGAGTAAACCGGAATAACAAAATCCCATTCAGCGTAACATTAGCCGTTCCTTAACATGGTGATGAATGGAGTATATTATCAGTAAAATACTGCCATAATTTGACGGCAATTAAGGCAGTTTTAACACTGAGTTATGCCAAATATTTATAAGTGTTTATTTTGGGGCAGTTGTTTACCCTGATGGCTGTTGAAAATTTGTGGATACAATCTGCTTGTCCCAGACATCACAGAGGAAATCACCCCAGAATCACCGGAATTCACGATTTTTATGATTGGCTTAAATGCTGGTAGGCGCAATTTTAAAACTGGGGTATTTGTGCGCGGGTCAGTAACGGATAATGAGGTGATAAATTTTGGGAATTGGCTAATTCCTTATGGTGAAGTTTTGCAGGTCATAAAGTTTACATCTACAGTTATATCAGATAATGAAGTCGAATTGCGATCGCCCTTTAAAATTGTCCGCCTTAACCTCGATGAAATTCGCAACGACCCCGAATTAGGGTTAGTCCTTTCCGTGCAAGATATTCAAGACTTATTTGATATCAAATCAGAATTTAGTTTTCGGGAATATGCAATTATTTTTGAGGTCCCCGAAGTCAGAAGGGGGAGAAGAAGCAGCCGGGAAAGACCGCCAGTAATTTTAGAAGGATTGCCAGAAATTTCCCCCCCCAACTTTAACACTGGTATAATATAACAGCGGGTTAATCTTACCAAAAACCAAGGTGTTGACCTGAACAACACAGGTCGCCTATCCGCCGTCGGAACAGTTTTAGATAGTAGTTGGTTTCTCACGCTTAATCAGGGAGACATAACCGACAGCGAAACCTGGCGATTATCCGAATTTCAAATCATCCGCCAAACTGAATATAGCGATTATTTTTTAGGTTCTCAACGGAGATTTTGGCGAGACCAAAGGACTACAGGTGACTTTTGGGGATTTACTACTATTCAAAGGCGGAGATATTCTCCTAGTTCATTATTGGGTAGTGGTGCCGCCAACCCTAGTCAACGTTTGCAACCCGAACAAGTTACCGCCACAGTAACAGGTAATGCTGAACCAGGAACTTTAGCACAACTGGTTTCGAGTCGTTATCGTGGGGAGGTCATAGCAGAACAGTTTGTCGATAATTCTGGCTTTTACCGTTTTGATAATGTTCTTGTAGGTAGACAGGTTGGCAGAAATTACTATGTTTTACTTTACCCTGGCGGCTCTCTCATTAGTGAACCCAAAATAGAAGAAGCTAGGTTTACCATTCTACCAGAACAATTACCTCAAGGCGCGTCAGCATTGGTAATTTCTGGAGGGTTACAGCGTCGTTTTAATCGAGGTGATGACTTCTGGGGAGAATTTACCGAATTTAATGCCGCAGTTTCTCAGCGTTGGGGAATAACCGAAGATTTAACCGTGGGTTTAGGTGGGATTTATGATTCATCTACCCGTGGTTTGGCGGAAGTTTTTGATCAACCGAAAGGAACACCTTTGCGGGTTGGGGTTTCTGGCTTTCTGGGGGATGATGTTAATATTACTACTGATATAGTTTGGGACTCTCGACAATTTTATGCAACTTTTAATAGTGATTTTGAGAGAACTTGGTATAGTCTCAACTGGAGACTTTTGCGGGGATTGACATTATTGGGGAGTGGGGATTTAGATAGGTCTTCGAGTTTGGGTCTGCAATATTTTTGGGGTAGGCGCAATTTTTCTACTAATATCCGTGTCAGTGTTGATACAGATGAAACTCTAAATTGGCATCTTAACCAACGTTTCGGCAACTTTTACCTAATACTATTACTATTGATGAAAATTCGGAGACGTTGGAGGAGTTAAATATACAACTACTAGATTAATCTGGTGGTGGAGGTCTTCGGTTCCTTCAAGGAAAGCCATATATATGCCGCCACATTCTCCCATGATATAAGTATAAGTCAATTCCTAGGATTTGTCAAGAGAAAAGGGAATCTTTATCTAACTTCCCGAAAAACCTGGGAATGATTGAGCCAAATTTGGGAAATAAACTCTCGAAAAAGTTGATGGTTTCTGGGTAACATTTCCGGCTTTTGTTCTGGGGGATTTAATGCGACTAAAAAAGGTATTACTTCTGTATCCAAAGCTACCCTAAATAACTCCAAGGGCCAAATCAAATCAGCACTGTCTCGCAAATGATAGCAAATGGGCTGATTTTCTGTGGTAAATTCGACGAGGATTAAGGGACGCACCCAACAGACTCGGCGCACCATAACCACTTGAATCACTTCGGCATAAACAGAGGTATTTTGAGCATCAATAGCTACAATTTGACCGGAGTTAAATTGAGGTAAATTATTCATATATACTAGAAACTATCAATATCGATTAAACCCTGATTTAAGTCTGACATCAACCTGATAGATTCTTTTTTGGCTGAACCGGTGGCATATTCTTTGACTTCTAGGGGTTTCCCAATTGTGACGTTAACCTCAGACCGCCAATGGGGAATATTGGGACTGTAATGGATAGATATAGGCACAATCTTAACTCCTAAATTAGGATAGTGTGATTCAGCCTGAATTGCCAAACGACCTAATCCGGCTTTGAGGGGGTGAATTTGATTATCCCTAAAAATGCCAGCTTCTGGAAAAATGACTAACATTTCTCCCTGACGTAGTAAATCAACGCCATATCGAAGACTGGCGATCGCCGGATGTTTTTGATTAACCGCAAACCCTCCAATTTGGCGAATAAACCACCCTTGCAGTCCTTTCATTTCATCAGCAGTTACCATAAACCGGCAATCTCGTCCGGTGACATAAGGACCTGCTGCAAATGGTACAATAAAAGCATCCCAACGGGATCTATGGGTGGGTGCTAAAATTAGGGGACTGTCTTTGGGTAAATTCTCCTGTCCGGTGACGGTAATTTTTTTAAAATAGAAGGGAAGAACCCCATAGCGTCCCAGGGGATAAACGATAGAAGTTAACCAATGTGCGACATCAGAGGATTTAGTCTGGGTAGATGGAGGTGAATTAGACAAGGGTTTAATCGATTCAACTGTTACCATGATCATGATTTGTGATTTCTAAACTCTATAAGTCTAAGGTAAATCCTCTAACCCCCTGCTGTCATGGGAGAGGATGACAGTTATTAGATTGTCTCAATGGTTACATATTAGCGCGATGTTGAGCAAACCAGGATTGCAGTTGTTGGCGACAGGATGATTCGAGAATACCCCCAAGGACAGGGAGACGATGATAGGAGGCGGGACTGTCTGGAAGATTGCAAACGGTGCGAATGCTGCCAGTTTTGGGGTCATCGACACCATAGACCAATAAACCTATCCTAGCTTGGAGAATGGCTCCTGCACACATGGGACAGGGTTCTAGGGTGACATATAGGGTGCAGGTGTTTAAATGCCAATCTCCTAATATCTGACTGGCTTGGCGCAATGCTATAATTTCAGCATGGGCGGTGGGGTCCGGATCGCGTTCTCGGCGATTTTCTCCCTGGGCAATGAGTTTTCCCTGTTGATTGACAATGAGGGCACCAACGGGGACTTCTCCGGCTTCTCCGGCTGCTGCGCCTAGTTTTAAGGCCTGTTGCATCCAATGACTATGGGTGGTGTAGGTTGGCTGCATGGGAAACTCTGGCTAAGGTAGCCTAAAATGTTGATCAGTAGTTAACATGGCTTCTCCCAAATTGCGATAAAACCACAGGTGAACGGGTCCTGGCTGAAGGTCTATGGCTTTTTGATAATGGGCGATCGCTAATTGGGTTTGACCCTGGCTATGCAAAAGCTGTCCCAACTCCTGATGTAGATCAGGGTTGTTGGGACTGGCTTGGAGTAAATGCCGATAATGAGAAATCGGATCGGTTTTAGAGGCTACCTTTTTTTTTTGCGATCGCCTGCCTGAGAGCATCATAACCCTCTTCAAATTCTGGGTCAATGGTGATGGACTGTTTAAAATGAGCGATCGCTTCGTCTAACCGTCCTTCCTCAACCAAGGCTTCTCCCAGGTGATATTGCACATGGGGAGAGTAGGGATTAAGTTCGGCCGCCTTCTGATAAGCTAGAATTGCCTCATCCCAGCGTTGACCACGAGCGAGGGTATAACCTAGTTGATGATGGGCTACGGCTGACTGAGGATTGAGAATACAGGCTTGGTGAAATCCTATGATCGCATCTTCAATTTTTCCCTTGCTTCTGAGAAACTGTGCGAATTTTTCGTAGGATTCGCTAGAATTAGGATGAAACTCATGGCTGTCGCTATAGGCGGCGATTTCCTCGTCTAGGTGGCGCTGTTTGTCCTGGACTTCCTGTAGATGGGTTTGAATTTCAGCCTGGTTGGGGGGATTAAGATATAAGGCTTTTTGATAGGTGGCGATCGCCTCGGACCAATGGTAAAGTTTAGTCAAGGCCTGACCTAAATCAAACAGGACTGGGGTGGAAGTGGGATGCAATTCTGAAGCCCGTTTATAGGCGGCGAGTGCTTCTAAGAGGCGATCGCATTTAGCTAAAGCCTGCCCCAATTGATGGTAGAATGAAGCGGAGTTAGGATCGACTTGGGTGGCTTTTTGGAATATGTCAACGGCGGCTTCCCATTGATTTAATTGGGTTAAAACCTGTCCTAGGGGTTGCAGAATTTCTACCAAATTCGGGTCTAACTCTAAGGCTTTCTGATAACTCTCCGCCGCCTCTGATAGCTTTCCACTATTGGCTAAAGCGGTCCCCTGGTATTTATGACTGGTGGCTGAGTTAGGATCAACAATACAACAGCGACGGTAGAGGGTGGCTAATTCCTCCCAGCGTCCTTGGGACTCTAGGACTGTTTGCAATTTGGGCAGGGCTTCTGATAGGCTAGGATTAAGTTCGTAGGAGCGACGATAGGAGGCGATCGCCTCTTCGGTTTCTCCTAAAGCCTCCAAAGTTTGACCTAAACTCAGATAACAGTCGGACCAATAAGGGTTTAATTCTAACCCCTGACGATAGGCTGTAACTGCTTCCGAATATTGCTGTTGTTGCTGGTAGGCTTTACCCAAGCTGTGGTATAATTCGGCATCGTCGGCTTTTAACTCAATGGCTTTTTGTAATAGGGAAACCGCCTCCTCTAGGCGGCCTTCTTTAATCAGCACTAGGGCTAAATTGTGGTAAAATTCGGAGAAATCTGGGTCAAGTTCAATAGCCTTGCGGAAACAACTAACGGCTTCTGGTAAGTTACCCTGTTGATTTAGGAGGGTTCCCAGATTATCATAAGACCAGGCAGAATTAGGGTTAAGTTCGGTAGCTTGACGATAGGCTGCAATAGCTTCGTCTATTTTTCCCTGTTGGCTGAGGGCTTCCCCCAAGTTATGATAATACCAAGCCGATTGGGGACTTTCTGCGATCGCCTGATTATAGGATGCGATCGCCTCGTCTAGCTGACCTTTTCTTAGGAGTTGATTGGCTGTGTCGAAGGAAGTGACGCTCATGTTCGGTTTCTTTACTATATTTTGATATGGAAGAACAGATGATTGATATTTGTTGGTTATGACCCGCCCTAGAGACTGACCCAGAGTTTAATTAGATGTTCCCATCCCCCTACTGAATCGAGCCATCCCTCCCAATTGTACATAATTTATGGAATTTGACCGCCAAAAATTAGAGCAAATCGACTCTGAGTTAGAGCGATCGCAGTCCTGGCTAGAACAAATCTCTGAGCAGATGGAAAAGTTACCAGCCCAGGGTAGTCCATCGCCCGCAATTATACCACCTAGCTCACCACAGCGAAAATCTATTTTATTTTATCGAGATTATGGGGACTAACCGGAGGTCATTTAAAGGTCTGGGATTATTTTAATCATATTCTCGATTCCCCGGACTACCTACCCCAGATTTATTTTTCTCCCGAAAGTGCGATCGATGCTAATAACCCCTGGTTCAATATTGACAAGGAACTAATTTTATCTAAACCGCTATCAGATCCCCAAATTATCTTTATGGACGGTATGGACTG
This sequence comes from Arthrospira sp. PCC 9108, assembly GCA_016745315.1. GTDB lineage: Bacteria > Cyanobacteriota > Cyanobacteriia > Cyanobacteriales > Microcoleaceae > Limnospira > Limnospira platensis. The sequence goes on along the minus strand of CP066886.1, from coordinate 3,752,640 downwards.
GGAATTTTTACCAGCCACCCAGCGCCACAACTCCCCCATACCAATTATTAATCTAATTCAGCACATCCGGCACGTCTACCCAGATAATCCCCGCTATCAGTTTCTCAACCATAAAGCGATCCGCATTTGTGTCAGCCCAGAAGTAGGAACCTATCTGGCAGAATCACGTCAGGTCAATGGACCCGTGTTTATTATCCCCAATGGCTTAGATACCAGTAGTTTCCCCGAACCCCGACCCGACCCCCAACGGGATATCGAAATCCTGATTTCGGCCCTGAAACAACCGGAACTAGGCGAACAGTTACAACAAAGGTTAGCAGGAATGGGCTATGGGGTGCAACTACTGACATCCCTAATTCCCAGAAGGGATTATCTACAGTACCTCAACCGTGCTAAAATGACGATACTCCTGCCTAACCGCGAAGAGGGAGAGGGATTTTACCTTCCCGCCCTGGAAGCTATGGCCATGGGGACACTAACTATCTGTCCAGATTGTATTGGGAATCGGTGTTTCTGTTTTCCTGGTTACAATTGTCTGCGACCCAAGTATACTGTGGAAGGGCTGTTAGAAGCCATCAAAGAGGCGATCGTCTTTTCTGAGGTGCGGAAGTCTCTGGTCAAAAAAGCAGCCTTTCAAACGGTCGCTGAACATGGTTTAATCAAAGAACGGACAGCATTTATGGAAATCCTGAACCATCTCGATGATTTATGGTAAACTCCCACGGACTGGCGGGCTAGGCTGTCCGGGTTGGTAGCTAGTCAGTTATGAACCTTAATAAACGCTATATTTGCCATTCACTTATAAACTAAAGATAAACCGACATTTATACCATGCCAGATAAAAAGAGCGAATCCCAGGTTTTAATTATGACAGGAATGCACCGTTCAGGTACATCCTTGACCGCTTCATTATTGCAAAGTGCTGGGTTGCACATTGGTCGTCGGCTAATGCAGGGAACCGAGTTTAACCCCAAAGGCTACTTTGAGAATATTGATTTTTTTGAATTTCACCTAGATTTATTGCGATCGCAGGGTGTTAATGTAGATGGTTGGACATTACAAGATAACCTAGATGTTCCCGAAGAGTTTATCGACCGAGCTAATGCCATTGTCGACAAAAATTCTCTGAGTCATATTTGGGGATGGAAAGAACCTCGGACGACGCTATTTTTAGATTTTTGGGCGGAGTTATTACCTGATGCTAGGTTTCTGTTGATTTACCGTTCTCCCTGGGATGTGATAGATTCTCTGTACCGCCGAGGAGATGAAATTTTTAGAAATCAACCAGAATTAGCAGTTAAATATTGGGTATTTTATAATCAGAATGTATTAGACTTTTATAATAAATATGGTGATAAGTGTTTGTTGGCAAATATTGAAACGATTGTTAAATATCAAGATAAATATGTAGCAGAAATCAATCATAAATTTGGGATAAATTTAACTAATCCTTCTCCGGCTGTTTATGATGCCTCCCTACTGCAAACGAATAGTTCAGAAGATGGTCAACGTCCCAGCTTAATCGATTATTATTTTCCTGAAGCCATAGAAATGTATCAGGAACTAGAGAGTCGGGGATGGCATCCTAATCAAACTCCAGATTTATCATGGAGTAATCAGATTAAGTCTTCTCCCTATATGGCTTGGGCCTTCAGAGATTGGGCGAATTATCGACTGTCCGCAGCCGAAAATAAGTCTCTCCGGGTTGAGTTAGAAGGGACTCAAGCTAAACTGGAAGAAACTCTGTCTCAGTTAAACCCAACTCGCGATGAATTGGAAGAAACTAGGTCTCAGCTACAGCAAACAGAGTCGATTGTAGAACAGTTAAGGTCTCAGTTGGAACAAACGGAAGAGATTTTAGAAAAAACTCACACCCAACTGCAAAAAACTGAGTCGATTTTACAGGAGTCTCACAGTCAATTGACAGTATTGCGATCGCAGTTTAGCCAAGTTCAGGAAGAACTCGATCAAGCCAAATCACAGTTAAGTCAAACTCAATGGGATGTGATGAAATATCAATCCCAGTTACACCATACGCAGGAAGAACTGGAACAGTCGGAGCAACAAAACCGAGAAATTTTAAGCCACAAACATCAACTACAGTCTCAACTAAATGAGTCTGAGTCTCGGCTGATGAAAACTGAGATGATGTTGAGTCAATCAAGGCTAAAACTGGAACAAGGGAACAAAACCCGAGTCCGAACTATTGCTCAACTTCATGATACCCAAGGTAAACTAGAATATGCGGAGTTTCAACAACATAAGTATCTAGCAGAATTAGAACGACTTGAGCCACAACTGGAGAAAACTGAGATCCAATTGAGTCAGTCTCTGGTTAAACTTAACCAGGTTGAGAAAAATCATCAGCGAACTCTGATACAATTACATCAAACTCAAGGGAACTTGGAGATATGTCAATTGTATTTAGCTGAAAGTCAGCAACAAAAAACCCAGTATAAGAATCAACTGGAAGAGTGGGAACGACTTTTGGAAAAATCAATTGAACAGGAAAATGAGATGGAAAAAGCGATCGCTCAGTATCAGGCTAAATTGCAGGGTACTGAACAGGAGTTAAAATCATCTCAACATCAACTACAGCAAACCCAAGAGGAGTTACAACGGTCGCAAAAAGCACTGAATAAGGCACAATTAGAAGCTGAAAAGTTACAGTTTTATAAAATAGTTGCTAATTCGGCTGGTGAACAGAGTGAGGAACGGAAATATCAGCTTTTTGTCTGGGATGCTTGGTGTGCTTATCAGGTAGGAGATTTGGAGACAATGGCTCAATGTTTACAGCGATCTGTTAAATATTCCCCCCAGTCAAAAACCGAAACTCTCAGTCATTGGCTGGAGAATTTCAGCCAGTTTGCTAAGGAAAAGGGGGTTCCGTTTGACACAGCTTCTCTAACGAGTTCTGAACCATGGAAACAACTTATCAAACGTGCGATCGCTGTCAAGTCTTTAGTGACACAGAAGTAAGGTTCTCATCCCTTGTTGGTCAAAATATCTAACATAATGTGACTATGACTATAGCTACAAATATCCATGTCCATCAGTTGAAATACGATAATCATTTGATCTTAGGATTTGTACTTGACTCCCCCAAATCAAATCTAGTGGCTTTCAGTAATACAATCAATGTATGTGGGTGGGTTTTGGGAAAAAAAATGCCTGCTGTTGCAGTTGAAATGGTAAAAGAACAACAAATTGTTGCACAAAGCCATGTCAATATTCATCGACCAAAAGTTGCTGAATATTATCCAGATATCAGTAATTATCAATCTAGTGGTTTTGAATTTGAGCTAGATTTAAAAAAAAATTTATTGGGAAGTCAAAATTTTTGTCTACAAGTCGTCCTGGAAAACCATACCAGAGTTCCAGTTGTCATGCTTGATGTCAATCATTATGAGCATAAATCGGTGAAAAAAACATTTTTTATTCACGTTGCGAAAACTGCAGGTACTTCCTTTAATCATTTTTTGAGAACTCATTTATGTGGAGAAGAACATTGTGAAAATTACAAAAATAGAGACAGTTTTCATAATTTAAATAAATTGAAAACTTTTGACTTTATTTCAGGTCACTTAAGACTGCAAGATTTTAACCAAAATTTTGACCGTAAAGATTACTATCTTGTAACCATCCTGATGGACCCCATTGAGCAACTAATATCTCACTTAAATTGGGTAATTTATATTAGCAATGACGTAGAATCTGAGTTTTTCAAAAATCATCCACAAGAAATTAGAAAAATGTCATTAGATATTAGACACAAAAATCTTCATAATACTGAAGATATCATCCAAGTTTTATGTGACTATAGAGGTATATTTGCAAATAATCAATCTCGATACTTTCAACTCAATCAAGATTTGAAACCTGCTGAAATTATTGATATCTTGAGAGATTTCGATTTAGTAGGCATTACCGAAAACTATTTTCAATTTATTAGCGACTATATAAATTTGATTGGCTTGAATATAAACCCAGAAATACATATGGAAAACAAAAATGTGATGCCAGCAATATCCAAAAACGAGTTACTTAGTAACTCAGAATTTGTGGAATTTTGTCATGAATATAACTCAGTTGACATACAAGTTTATAATTATTACAGCAAAAAAACAAGATAAATTAATAACCAATAGTTCGTTTAGTTCGTTAATTACTAATCAGCCCATAACATTAGATATAAAGGCTGATAATCTTCATAAATTAAAATCATTGACAATTAATGGAATACCTAAAATGGAAAAAATCGAAAGAATGGAAAATCGTTTATCTCAAATTAAAAAGGAATTAACAGCAATGTCTAGCTTTAATTCCAGCACATTAGATTTAGCTAATGTCAAAGGTATAGATCAAGATGATCAATTATCACAGGAGATTATAGCTATTGCCGTTCATTCTCAGGCTTGTATAAGTCAAATGAAAATGGTGCTGGCTGAATCTCAAAATCAGCTTTATAGAACAGAAGCAATTTTAGAAAAAAATCAAGAAAAGCTTTTCCAAACTAGAATAAGCCTGAAAGAAAATCAAGATAAGTTATGGAGAGTTAAAATCCAAGTTAAGCAGTTGATGGATCAGTTCGATACACTTAAACCAACTTCTAATAGGGAGAAGGAAATAGTTGCTAGTATTCAATATATAGTTTATCAATTATGGAAAATAGTGTCTGCAAGATCCATTCCAATTCGGCGAGTTTATATACGGGGATGTCCTCGTTCTGGAAATACACTCATGTTGCTTTTATGCGGTGTAGGATTTAAAAATAGCCATGTATTAACAGCACAAGATATACCAATACCCAATAAAAGTAATCCGAATCAAATTACTTTTGGTACTTTTCCAAGTCCTGAAGGACTATCTCATAAAAAAGTCCAAGCTGACCATTTTTTAGATCTTGAGGATGCAGCTATTATTTTTATGATTCGCGATCCTAGAGATGTCTTGGTCTCCGAACATGGAGCAAAGCCTGGTGAGCCTTGGATTAAAGATCCGAAACGATGGATTGACAATGCTCTAATCCTAAACAAAGTTAAAGAACATGAGCGAGTCCTATGGATTAAATATGAAGACTTGGTAACTAACCCAAATGCCATCCAAGAAAAAATAGCAGTTAAATTTGGATTTGATATTAACAAGCCATTTTCTGAATGTTGGCAACATTTTCAGCCAATTAGTCCTGATTATTTGAAATCAATCAAGGAGATTAAACCCCTAGAAAAAGATAAAATTGGAGTTTGGAACAAAGACCCTAAAAAGAAAGATTATGTTACCCAAAAATTAGCTCAAAGACCTGAAATTTATGATTTAATGAAGGAATTTGGATACTTACCTCAAGATAATCACAACCTTAAACCCATGATACAGCTTAACCAAAGACCACAAATCAAGCCTCCCTTACTGGCGAATGGAGCCGTTGAATTTTTGCAACAATTTTTGCAGCAAAATCCCCATGCTCGGGTTTTAGAATTTGGAAGTGGTGGCTCTACAGTATGGTTTTCAACTTATACCAAAAATGTAGTTTCGATAGAACATAATCGAGAATGGTATGATAGGGTGAAGCGGGACTTAGATAACTATGATAATTGTAACCCAGTTGACCTCAGACTAATATCTCTTCCCTATTATGGAGTCTGTGAAGATTTTCAGGACGAATCTTTTGATCTGATTTTAGTGGATGGACGCAACCGAGTTCGGTGCGCTCAAACAGCGATCAGAATCTTAAAAACAGGCGGCATACTAATGTTAGATGATGCCCAAAGACCTTATTACCATCGCGTTCATCATTTATTACAAAACTGGGAATATAATCGCAGAATTCATCCACAACGCCAAACTGACTGGTGGGTTAAACCTCCGAATTTTAAATCCACGGATTCAGATTGGGCTAGGATTTTCAAACAAAGTCCCATCCGCCTCTATGCTGATTCTCTGTCTCCCAAAGCCAAAGAGGATGGATGGACAGGGCTGGCTTATTATCGTTCTGATCAATGGCACATTAAACATGATTTAACCAAACTTATGCCCATTCCCGATGAAGTAGTGGACTGTTTCCAAGCTGAGGATGTTATAGAACATATAGAACCTTCCGATTTGTTGGCTGTGACCTTTCCTGAGATTTACCGAGTGATGAAGTCTGGAGGGTTTATTCGGATTTCAGTTCCAGATTATAGATGTGATTATTTGATTAATCGATGCTGGAAAAATGATGAAGGAGAACCTTATTATGATCCTCAGGGGGGAGGAAAATGGGATGCTAAACGTAAACGGGTAACTCCAGGAGGTCATGTTTGGTTACCGACTTATGAGAGACTGCGATCGCTGATTGAGTTATCACCCCTGCGGAACTGTCAAGCCAATTGGTTGCACTATTATGACACCAATGGTCAGCCAGTGATGCATGATATTGATTATTCTAAAGGATATGTCATGCGAACTCCTGATCATGATAATCGTGTCAAAACCCCCCGTCGACCCTTGTCTATCGTAGTGGATTTATACAAAGATTAAACACTAAATAGTTGTTTTTATTTCGCCGAGGAAAAAGTTGATGAGAGACAAATGTAAGTTAAGCATCTGTGCCATTATGAGAGACGAAGGCTGTTATTTGATGGAATGGCTGGAGTTTCATAAGCTAGTTGGTGTTGAACGTTTTTATTTGTATAACAATAATAGTGTAGATAACACTACAGACATTGTGATCCCCTATATTCAAACTGGTGAGGTAATTTTCCACGACTGGCCCCTACATCCCGGTCAAATTCCTGCCTTTGAACATTGCCTTAAACATTATGGTAGAGAATCCGAGTGGATAGCCTTTATTGACTTAGATGAGTTTCTGTTTGCTACTGAAAAAAACGATGTAAGAGAAGTTTTAGAAGAGTTTAAAGATTATCCAGGAGTTGTAGTCAATTGGCTGTGTTTTGGTTCTTCTGGTCATATCAAAAGACCTAAAGGCTTACAGATAGAGAACTATACAAAACGCGCTCCAGATAATTTTCAATCTCATCAAGTTGTTAAATCTATTGTTCGTCCTGAAAAAACATTAGGTTCGGCTGGAACACCTCATGAGTTTACCTACTTAGATGGTTTACCTGTAACTGAATCTAAGCAACCTTTACTAGGAGGATCTCGCACCGACATATCTTCTACAAAAAAGCTGCGGATTAATCATTATAAAACTCGTTCACAAGAAGATGGTGATTATAAGACTAGGCGCGGGAGACCTACTACATTGCAACCCAGAAATCCGCAGTTATTTAAGGCTTATGATCGCAATGACGTAGAAGATTTAACAATTCAACGTTTTCTTCCTCAGTTGAAAAATGCTTTGGCAGAGCGTGAACGTGTTCTTAACTATGAACTGCTACTAAATCAGCAATATAAAACCCCTAATCAGTTGGTGTTTGACTATCAAAAATATGATATGATAGATTCTGCTAATAATAAGCTAAAGAGGTCTTTTAAACAATTACAAGAAATTCAAAAGGAACTTGATAAATCTAAGTCTTGGCTTGATCATATTGAGGATAACTCACTTATGGTTTAAAATGAAAGGTTCTGTTAACTGGAATAATGGGGAAACCAAGGGAATTGTCAGAGCCATGATATTGCCTGACACGGAAAGTTTTGACTCATCTGATATCATGGGACTAATTAATGTTAATGGGAAATATCTTAACTATTGATTCATAAAAGTGGCTGGCTTATAATCACATACAAGTATTAAGTATAATGATGCTATTAAAATGTTTAACCTCACCCATTTAATCAAGTCAATGAGTTCTAAAACTATTCTGTGTACCACCGCCAAAAATGAGTCTCCGTATTTAGTAGAATGGATAGCTTATCATCGATTGATTGTTGGCTTTGATCAAATCATAATTTATGACAACGATAGTCATGATGATAGTTTGTATCTGCTTCAAAAACTAGCAGCGTTAGGGTTATGTAAGTTTCAACAATGGCCACGAGTACCCGGTCAGCCACCTCAGCAATCAGCCTATAACCATGTCATTCAAACTCAAAAGGATTTATTTCAATGGGTTTGTTTTTTAGATATGGACGAGTTTTTAGTTTTAAAGAATTTCAAGTCGATTCATGACTGCATTAAGTCCTTTGAAAACAGAGCAGACAGTATCCTGTTTAACTGGCTGATGTTTGGATCTGGCTGTAAAAATGAGTATCTCCCAGAACTGGTAACTAAAAGATTTGTCAAATGCGCTCCTAGTAATCATGTAGTTCACAAACACGTTAAATGTATATCAAAAATTGACGCTATACAAAACTGCGACATTCACATACCTGTTTTAAAGCCTGGATCAGCATATTTTCATATTGATGGGACAGAATTAAAATTTGGCAACAACCCAACTGGAGAACATATTAGAGAGCAAGGTTATATTAATCATGAACCTGGACAGATTAACCACTATCAGTCTAAGTCTTTGCAGGAGTATAAATGTAGAAAACTTAGGGGAAGAGCTACCGTTGATGAAAGTTCACCCCAAAGCCGTCTAAAACCCGGAGATTTTGATAGTCATAACTCTTATAGTAACACATTAGAAAACCATGATATTTTGACTCGAATCATAGAACTAGAAAATCACGTTTCATCAATCTATGCTTCCTTGGGAGGAAAACAGCAGTATGATCAAAAATTTATGGCATTTATTCAGTCCGAAGCTCAAAGGTATGATCGTCTTTATAACCCATCTTCCAGACCTTTAGATAAACCTGAATCTGACCCTCCAAAGGTAAATTTAGAAATCAAAAATCCCAGAGAGAATGAGCGTTTTTTATATTATAAAAGTATACTGCAAAATCTAGTAGATGTAAAAACTAGCATTGGTCTAGAAATTGGAGCATTTGATAGGCCTTTTGTGCCGCCAAATCAAGGACAAATGCACTATGCAGACTATAGAACTACACAAGAGTTAAAGGAATTGGCAAAACGGGCTGCTGGTCATAATCCTAATTTTGTAGTGGATGTGACCTATAATTTGTCAGAAATGACTCTCAGTGATATACCTGTAAAATACGATTATATCGTAGCTTCCCATGTAACTGAACATACACCCAATATGATTGGTTTTCTGAATCAAATTGCTGATTTATTAACTGATACTGGTTTGGTATTTTTAATAATCCCTGATAAACGTTATACTTTTGATTTTTTGAAACCCTTGACAAGCCTGGGTGAAATCTTAGAAAACAACTTAAACAACTTAGAAAAACCAGCTTTTCGTCATGTATTTAACTCTCAATACTACAATAAGCCGGTGAAACCGGCTGATGTTTGGGCTGGAAAAATAAACAGTAAGTCACTTTCTCGCATTCCTAAAGATGTTAATCAACTGATATTGGCAGCCGAAAAATCTAAAGAAGTCTACATTGATACTCACTGCAATATTTTCACAGATTTACATTTTTATGATGTGATATCTGAGCTAATTAAATATAATATAGTTAATTTTTATAAGGCGGAAGTTTATCAAGTAAAACCAGGATTTATGGATTTTTTATGTATTCTCTGGAAAGCAGAAATAAAAACCTTAGATATTTACAATTTATTTCCAGAATTAAAAAGTCGATTGATAGATTCTTATTTGTTTGCCCAATCACAAAAGACAGAGATGAGTAGTTTTTCAAACTTAGAATCCATTAGAACCAGTTTGAAAGAATATAAGCAAAAACTGATGACAATTGTAGATGATTTATAGTGGAGTTCACTTCTTTAAAAATGCAATTACAGGCATACCTAATCGTGGGATCCACAATCCCACGATTTCTGTTAGGTTAGTCTAGGGGGAGAAGGAGAATATCAATAATCATCATCTGAGCTACCATGTCGCAGGTGTAATGTTGACAAAGGAATCTCATTCCCGTCTTCCATGGTAGCTAGAATCAAAATTTCTACTTCACTGGGTGTTTCACTGACATCAATGGTTTTGACGAAGCCACTATCAATAGCATGGGAGACATCTGGAAATACTTTAGCGACATCACCACGCTCCTGGTTCATTTTGGATTCGCCAATGACACGATCGCCACAGATAAACTTGATTAGTTTAGCTGGAGAGTGCTTACCAATCACCCATCCCTGAATCAGCATATTTTCCTCATTAAAAGGCTGGTGTAGCTTGGGTAAGTCGATCGCACATCCTAAAAACGCCTCCCTATCCTCAGACATTGATATCGCTACCACCTGATTTTCATCATTACTCAGACGAATACCATAGTCCTGTCGTATGCGACTCAGGTTAGGGTTATAGCAGGGGTCATTTTTGAGTAAATCTCTCCACCGCTGCTTCATGATTTTAGATTCTCGTTTAAACCGAGCTTCTTTTTCCGGCGTATCCTCATAACCACGACTCTTAGACTCGTAGTGATATAAAACCACATGGGGTAGATAAATATTCCGATATCCTCGGCTCACTAACTTTAAGCAGAAATCCACATCATTAAATGCAACTTCCAACTCTTCATCTAACCCACCAACCTGGTCAAAAACCTCTCGCCGACACATCAAACAGGCTCCCGTCACGGCGGAGTAATTATTAACCATTACCAGTTGGTTATAATAACCCAAATGATGAGCCTGATAACCCTTATGGCTGTGACCCGCTACCCCCCCAATTCCCAGGACAACGCCAGCGTGTTGAATGGTATCATCAGGATAGAGTAACAAAGCACCGACAGCACCAATAGAGGAACGTTGAGCCTGTTCTACCATGGCTTCTATCCAGTCGGGGGTCAATACCTCTGTGTCATTATTTAGAAACAGTAAATAATCGCCCCTAGCTTTAGTTACCCCATAGTTATTAATTTGGGGGTAATTAAACGGTACATCAAACTCGTAACAGCTAAAGCGTTGGGGTTCTTTTTGTTTCCAGGCGTTGATAATATCGAAAGTTTCTTGCTCATCACTGCCATTGTCAATGACCACCACTTCATAGTTAGGATAAGTGCTTTTTTCAAAAATTGATTGTAGGCAATGATTGAGAGTGGTTCCCAGGTTGCGAGTCGGGATAATAATACTCACAAGTTTGTGTTCTTCGATGTGATAGCGAACAGTGTATTGACCGGGGAAATTCTCATGATCGGAAACGATTCGCGCCTTTTCTTGGCAACGAGCAAAGGATTCATTTAGGGCTTTTTCTGCTGCTATATAGGCGTAGAGTTTACTGTTGGGGTCGTAGGCGGTGGAACCGCTATGCTGTCGCCAACTGTAGAGAATTTTGGGGATATGGAAAATCTTATTAGTTTTCTCAGTTACTCGCAAAACTAGGTCATAGTCTTGACTACCTTCGTAACCAATTCGGAAGTTACCTACTTGATTAACCAGTTCCCGGCGATATACTCCTAAATGGCAGGTATACATCCGTGCTAAAAATGAGTCAGGACACCAATCTGGCTTAAAGTATGGGAACACTCGCTGACCGTATTGGTCTAATTTATCCTCATCGGAATAAATCATATCAGCATCGGGATTTTCATTAAGTACCAGTGCGACCTCATAGAGTGCTTCTGGGGTAATGACATCATCATGATCTAATAGTGCTATATATTCTCCTGTGGCTAATTCCAAAGCCGAATTGGAGGCGGCGCAAATGTGACCGTTTTCGGTGCGAAAAGCAACTTTAATCCGGTTATCTTTTCTGGCATATTCTTTGAGAAGAGGTTTAATCCAAGGTTCGCTGGAATTATCATCAGCAATACACAGTTCCCAGTAGGGATAAACTTGGTTAGTAACTGATTCGATCGCCTTTTTCAGGAACTTTTCCGGGGTATTATATACCGGCATAATCACACTAATTAGCGGCTTATATCCGAGATAATTAACCGCCTGAGACATTTGCCGTAAGTCAGCGGGTCTAGGCAAATTTTCCCTCAGCCAATGTTCATAACTTTCTAGATCAATGGGAAACCTTTGCTCAGATGGACGGGATTTTTTCTGAGTAGGAAGAATTGGAGTTTCCCCGAAAGTTTCTTGAGGAATGAATAGTTCTAACCCGTCATTTTTTTTTTCAATCACCTGTTGTAGGCGAGAAGCGATCGCAGTATTGTCAGGGTCAAGGTCTTGAGCCATTTGGTAAAAAACGATCGCCCCATCCAACTGAGTTTGTCGAGCCAGAGTATCAGCCAACTTAACATATAGTTCAGAATCATCAGGCTTAATCTCGATCGCCTTATGATAGGTATCCACATTATCTGGTTCTTGTTCCATCACCTGAAGATAACACCCCAGAGCCTCATCTAAATCACCTTTAGCGCGTTCTCGCAGTGCATCAGCCAGTTTTTGTTGAATCCCAGGTAAATCCGATTGTACAGCCATGGCGGCGCGATACCCCTTAACCGCCTCTTCCCAATTTTGAAGTCTAACCGAAACCTCTCCCAAATTATAACTAGACCAGGGGAACTCTGGATTCAACCGCGCCGCCTCTCCGTAAGCCGTAGTCGCCTCCGACCAGCGTTCCAACTTAACCAGAGCCTCCGCCAAACTGTTATAGGACCAGGAATAATCCGACTTAATCGAGATCGCCTTTTGATAAACCTCAACCGCTTCCGACCAGCGTTCCAACTTAAACAGCACATCAGCCAAACCATTGTGAGACCAGAACAAATTAGGGTCCAACTCATTAGCCTTTTGATAAGCCTCAATAGCCTGATCAAACGCTTGTTTATCCCGCCATAGGTCTCCCAACTTTTGCCAAACCTCAGCATTATCCGCCGCCAAATCCGTAGCTTTTTGATAGAAAGCGATCGCCTCATCTAGCTGTCCCGTCTGTACCAGAGCATCAGCGAAACCCTTACACAGCTCAAAATCCGCCCCAGAAGCATCCAAAGCCATTGCTTGACCCAGAACCGGAATCACATCAGCCCAACGTTCTTGTCGCAGCAATACCCGACCCAACCCATAATAGGCAGCCGCCAGATTTTTGTCCAATTCCAGCGCTTTACGATAAGCCGCCTCCGCCTCCGACAAATTCCATTGTTGGTTGCGAAGTTCCCCAATTTGGTAGTATCCCGCCGCCCAATTCGGATTAAGCTGTAATAGCTGACCATACAGAGCGATCGCCCCATCAAAGTCCTGTTTACCAGCCAAACACTCAGCCAAACCCTGGTAAAAAACTCCTGATTTCGGGTCAAGTTCAATAGCCTGACGGTAAGCCGCCTCCGCCTCTGACCAAGCCTGCTCAGAAGCCTTCACCTTACCCATACCATAATAAGCCGGAGCCAGTTGTTTATTCAACTCCAAAGCCCGCTGATAACTCTCATAAGCCTGATCGAGCTTACCCTGACCGAGGCGAGTATTTCCCAGACGCAGATGATCTTCCGGGGTAGCCTTATTCGGTTCCAAAGTATAGGCTTTTTCCAGACATATAGAGGCTTCACCCTCTCGCCCCAGACGTTCTAAAACCTTAGCCAAATTGCGATAGAACCCGGCAAAATTAGGATTTTGAGCGATCGCCTGTTGATAACAGGAAACCGCCTTTTCCAGGCGATCTTCCTGGGCGTACAAGCTACCCAAATTCGCATGAACTTCCGGGAATTGAGGCTTAACTTCCAGAGCCTTATTGTAGGAGCGCACCGCCGCCTCCATTTCCCCCAACATTTGCAGAGCATTCCCCTGAATTTTATAGGCTTCCGCCAAATTCCGGTCAAGTCGCAATGCTTTCTGACAAGCCGAAACCGCCTGTTCCCATTTTTTAATAGCGCAGAATGCCTTAGCCTCTTGTAAAACCGTTTCCGGGTTAACCGGGCGACTAATAGGAACCCCCATTCCCGTCTCCATAGGAACTTGTGGAGATTGACCCACCACCAACACATCAGGCTGAGGAACCTGCCCCGCAGCAGTTGCCGCTGCTAAAGTATCTTGAGGAGTTGACACCGCCGCCGCCAAAGTATCCACCGGGTTAGAAACTGCTGGAGTTGGGTTATTCAACTCAATAGCCTTCCGAAAATAGGTAGCAGCCTCCGGCAATTTACCCTGTTGTTTAAGGGCTTCCCCCAGATTTTGATAAGCCGCCGCCAAACTCGGATTAAGATTAATCGCATTTTGATAACAAGCCTGTGCTTCCGTCGCCATACCCTGCTGCATCAGACCATCACCCAAAGCCAGATGTTCTTGAGCGCTGAAAGTTTGAGGTTCTAGGGTGTAGGCTTTATATTGAGTTCGGATAGCATCTAAGGGGCGATTTAGTTGAGTCCAGACCTTAGCCAAATTCCGATAAGCCCCAGCAAATTCTGGTTTAATCGAGATCGCCTTTTGATAAGCAGCACTAGCCTGTTCCCATTGTTGCGATCGCGCATAGAGGCTACCCAAATTGGCGTAAACTTCAGCCCAGTTGGGTTGTAGTTCCAGGGCCTTCGTATAGTTTTGCTTGGCGGTTTCTATATCTCCCCCTCGCAAGGAGACATCTCCCAGGATCTTAAACCCCACCGCCGAGGTAGGTTGAATTTTCAATAATTGTTCACAAGCCTTACGAGCATCATCAACCTGTCCTTGTTGAAGATATGCTTGGGCTTGTTGTTGCAGGAACTGGACACTTTTTTGGAGGATCTCTTTAGCTTGCATGGTTTGGCTCAGATCAGACGGACTCATTTTTTAATTCCCAAGATTCGATTGTACTCGTTTATGGTGATTGGATCACAAAATTTTTTTTATCTAATTTCCAACTTCTCTAAAATCTTCTCCAACCCGGTCATATTGACCCAGATATCCTCAGTTAAGGGATTTTGGTACATTAGCGATCGCAAAGGGTAACAGGAAAACCCATCCCCAGTCAGGGAATAATGCTCTAATCCCAAAGCCTGAGATATCACCCAATAGTAATGGCGGTCATAATGGGGGGAGATCAACTCAATCACCCTCACCCCTCGCTGACAGAAAATCAAATTGGTTAAACCACTCCCATGGGGACCGATAACTATTTCCGCCCGTGAGAATAATGCCACCTGCTGGGAAAATGATAGTTTCTCTGGTAGCACCCGCACAAACCCCAACCGACTCAGGCGCGCCATCACCTGTTCTTCATTCAAAACCCGTCGATGTCTAGCCTGGGCACGACTAACATAGATACGATTAGGGTAATCATGATTATCACCTGTCGCCAGCGGGAGAAAAGTTCCTCGCAGGAAGTCCACCCCCCAGGGTTGCAACCATCCCGTGGGAGAAGCAAACGAGGGGACTAGCAACTGTCGCGCCTGAATATGGGGGTAGCGATCGCTTTCGATAATTTTCGATTCCGCAATACCCAAGCGCCGCAAAGTTTCCCGCTGAAACGGTAGCAAGGCGCTATTGACCACAAACCCATCTATCTGATTAAAGTCTACCCCCACCCGTCGCATTAATTCCCACCGTGGCATTATATCAACCATCCAGTGAAAATAGATATGTCCCGAAAGTCCTGATAATACCGCCACCGTCCCATCAATATTTTGGGGGGACAAAGTTTAGTTTGGCGAAAAATCCAATGTTTTTCGGGATTATAGTTAGTACAACCCGGAAGGGGGGCGGGATATTCCCGTGACAGGTCCGCTAACAGTTGATTATCCGGTGTTATGGTAGCGATCGCCCGACAGACTTTCCAGTTATTTTCTTGGGGGACAATCCAACACCGTCCCTGGGGAATACTTGCCACAAAGGTTTCAAAGGGAACCTCTACAGTCTTGGCATCTGCCACTCGCCTCTCAATACCATAACCTAAATTGCTCACCTCAAATCCCGCAAAAATTCGCTCTCGACAAGGGCTACAATCTAAACCGCCGCACTCTCCCCCTACATTGTCTAAGTCTAACTCTGTTGGGGGTAGCTGTTGTCCTACCGTTGGAATCGGGATATAGTGGCTGGTGTCTATATTATTCGCCTGTAGCCATGCCTGGGTTTTCTGATAAACTCCTTGGGGTGGCTGTTGTGGTCGGGGAATTTCTCCGGTCGATATAGTTCCGCTATCCCGCCACTCCTGCGAAACAGTAGTTAACTTCTCTGCTGTTCCTCCGTTTTGTAAGACTTTTGAATAATAAGCGATCGCCACTTCCCACCGTCCCTGTAACTCAAGTAAACTCCCCAAAAGCCAATAGACTTCTGGGGAGTATTCAATCACCCCGGCAGTATGGCAAACTGTTATTGCCCCCTGCAACCTTCCCTGTTTAGCTAGACAGGATGCTAAATCCAGGTAAGTTTGTATTTTCTGAGGTTTAATCCTTAATGCTCGTTGATAATACCTAATTGCTGCATCCCACTCACCATATTGATTTAGGGTATTACCCAAATGACTATAGGTAGCTTCTAGGTAGTTATAAACCGCATCTGGCACCTCAGTTACACTATGATCAGACTCCTGGGAGTTCTCAGAGTTCCCCAATTCCAAATCGGATTTTTGCAGAGCTTCCAAAAACTGGGCGCAGGCTATTTGTGCCTGTAGTAGTTCATCTGAACCTGTTTCTAGGATAACATCCCGATTAAAGCGTTGGATATAACCCTGCACAAATTTGGGGTCAATGGCGATCGCTTTCTGGAAACAAGCCATGGCTTGAGATAGGCAACCTATGATTAGGCAAGAATTCCCACAGTCGCTATAGAACATGATATTATCCGGTTCAATGGCGATCGCTTTTTGAAAATAAGTGATTGCTTGTCGGTGGTTATTTTTGTGCTGCCACAACTTACCCAAATTACTGTAAGCAATAGCTAAATCTGGTTTCAGGCTAATTGCCTTATGGTAAGCGGCGATCGCTTCACTCAGCTTTCCTTGGCGAGCGAAAGCCCAACCCAAATTATTATATACTAATGGTTCGGTCGGGTCAATACTTAGGGCTTCTTGAAAGATGGCGATCGCCTCATCTATCTGATTTTGCTGTAATTGCAAATATCCCAGAGTGTTGAAAATTTCCTTAAAATTAGGGCAGTTAATTCGGCCTTCTTGTAAAACTTTAATCGCTGTGTTAATGTCCCCCCGCTCATTTAACCGCAGCGCCATATCTAAATAAGCCTCACCTAGCTTAGGGTTTAAGGCGATCGCTTTTTGGTAACAGCCAATAGCCCCTTCAATATTACCCTGCCAATGCCAAGTCATCCCTAAATGATAGTGTAAATCTGCCCAATTAGGAGAGAGGTCGATCGCCTGTTGGTAAAATGAAATAGCTTCATCAAACCAGCCCATATTCCGATATACTTGGGCAAGGTAAGCATAGCTAATAGGTTGGTTAGGTGCAAGTTCAAAGGCTTTGGTATAAGCCCCCATGGCCGCTATGAATTGGCCATTATCTTCTTGAATATTGCCTAGTAGTTGATAAGCAATGGCACAATTAGGCTGTTGGCTGATAATTTCTCGACAAATAGCAAAAGCCCGATCTTGGTTTCCTTGGCTTAAATTATCCTGTGCCAACTTCAACAACTCTTCAACACTACTCATTCCCACTCCCAGTTTCCCTGTCGCAGTCTACAACAGGCCTAGCGCTATCTTACCCAAAAATTATAGTCCTCCCCTGCCCATTTACTCAACTTTGATCCATCATCGTCTCGATTTTCATATAATATTGATTGATATAGGCTGAGAATCTTGCTAAATTTTGATAATTGTTAGAGAGGATAACCGATAATGAAAACCATTCATGTTGTCTTAATTGCCGTTGCTACTGCCTTATTTAGTGGTGGTATTGGCTTTGTCGGAGGTACGGCGATCGGAGGTATTGGCGGTGCGGCTGCCGGGGTTTTGTTGGGTATATGTATCACCGCAGAAACTGCTCAACAAGAGGGTATTTTAACTCCCGAACAAGCTGATAGTCTGGTAGGTACAATGCGCCAAAATGCCGCCACCCAATGGGATATTCCACCAGAGGATTTAGAGCAATTAAACTGCGATCGGATTACTCAAGATTTACGTTCTGAGTAATTCACAATAACCCCAAGCAGCCATCGCACTAAACATTACTCACCCCCTAAATTCCTCTCACCGGGGAGAGGTACTTCGCAGGCTTATGGCATGATTACTGAAACGGCAATCAAAACATTATTAACTCATCATCCTGGGTTATTTAAAATACATTTTGCATCAACAATCCACCAATTAGGCTGCTCAAAAACCCTGCATATATTAACCTGTTGATATAAAGCAAATTGCGAATTATTTTCCAGTAAATTTAAGGCTTTTTGACCTTCCGAAAAAATCAGCATCCAGTGATTATTTTTAATATATTCAGGCGAAAAAGCCGCCGGGTCAATCAGCCAAAAATCCACATTATATTGATTAATAAAATCCTGAAGTGTCTGCAAATCATCCGTATAGTGAGCATTAATCATATCCAAAGTTCTCGCCAAAATTTGATTATAATAACCCAAGTGATAAGGGATAGCATATTCTCGCGCCATCAAAACAGTTCTTTGAGCAAAAGTTGGCAGTTGGTCAGCCTCTGCTGACAGAGAAGCTATGACAATATCTGGGGGTTGCTGTTGGAAGAAATCATAAACTTCTGTCATTCTACCTTTTTCATATCTCACCAATGGAAAATAAGGCACGAAAGCCGGATATAATAGGACAATTCCCACCATAATAGCCATAAGACTCCCCGCCAAATATCGATAAAATCTATAGCCGTAGTTATGTTTAAAGACTCTCAGGAGTGTATCCCATATTAAAGTCAAAGATATGGCTGTTAAAAGCGCAATAATAATCCGAAAACTGAACTCAGTATATCGACCGGGAAGGTGTAGCCTAAACAAAAGTGCATGGGATGCAAAAAACATCAAAACCGATGATATGAATAATTGCAATAATACCCAAACCTGGGGTGTAATATATCTCCCTAGGGGAAACTGTCTCGGAAATATTAGTAAAAATGGCAGTAATAAAGCCACACATTGAGTAGCGGGGGTAAATAGGGAACTGTGAAACATTCCGCTACGTCTTCCGGTGAACCAAATATCCATAAAATTATCGTGAAAAAACCTGCTCCGTCCCCCCTCGAAAAATTCGGGAGAATTCATGGCTTCGGCGCGAGTAATGGTCGGACCAAATTCTGAGGAGGTGATAATATATGGAAGTAATACTATGAACGCGACCAATAAACCCCAAGCTAAAATTTGATAATCGCGGTTATTTTGGGTTAGCTTAAAGCTGCGATTTTGCCAATTAATAACTCTCAATATCAGCATTATAGCAGCCATGAAAACATACTGAGGATAAAATAAGCCAATAGCTGCTACTGTGACACAAACACCCAGCCGAGAATGTCTAACTAGATAGTATAAAAAGGCGATGAAAATCGGGTTAATAAATGCTCTGGGTGTTCCTGATGCTAAATCGTCTTTTAACCATAAGGCTTGATTGATGATTAAACAGCCGATAAATCCTGTGGCTGGAATTGGTAAAATCTCAAGACATAACCTGAAAAAATAATAAGTAACAAATAATCCTAAAATTGGTGGGATAATTTTAGCTAAATCAAAGGGGTTTATTCCTAAGATAATACCTAGTTTATAAACTATAGTATATCCCCGGGGAGCTACAGATTGAAAATAATCGGCTATTAAATCATTGGGAAACAGGTTGGGGTCAATGAACCGCAACATCCAAAAAATGTGCTGTCTTGCGTCATTATGGACTAAATTGGGTTCCGCAAAGGCTTGTTTTAGCGATAGAATACCGTAAATGCTGGCTAAACTCATGCTGAGGAAAAGCCAAAATAGGGTCTGGGATGTTGTATATTTTTTCATATTTCCATGGAAACAAAAAAAGACCCCTACAACAATGAGGGGTTTTGATTAACTTAGTAATTTAGTAATTCAGAAAGTTTCTGAGTATTGCACAATCTGGAATAATTCAGTTACCCCAGACGTGGAAAGGTATCTCTCAAAGCCTTCAACACAATGTTGACAGCGCACGACTGCACAGCACTAACTCTTAACAATTATTAAGCTGAAACGCGAAATTGCTAGATAAGCTGTAAGACTTATTAAAAGAAGTGAGGAAGTGAGACCCTTAGGACCGACGAGAGTAACCGCCGCCACCACGACGACCGCCGCCGCCGCCGCCAAAGGAGCCACTATTTTCGCGAGGCTTGGCTTTATTGACTCTCAGATCACGACCGCACCACTCAGCACCATCAAGAGCATCAATGGCTGATTGTTCTTCAGCTTCTGTGTCCATTTCTACGAAGCCAAAACCACGCATACGTCCGGTTTCTCGGTCCGTGGGTAGTTTGACACGCTTAACTGATCCATACTCTGCGAACACAGCAGTTAGATCATCTTCTGTAACCTCATAGGACAGGTTACCAACGTAAATCGACATAAATTATCTCCAAAACCAGAGTTTCGTAGGGAGTGAGGTTCTCGGAGAGAAACTTGCCAGCATTGAACGTGAAAAACTCGTTGATACTTGAAACAAAAATACTACAACCGATACTTAATTCTCCATTGACTAGAGTCTAGCACCTTAACTGATTATTTGGGAATAGGTATTATTACTTTTTTAGAAAAATTTAAGATTTGGTCGGCATATCCTAGTAGGGGCGCGCCTCCGCAGTCAATTAAATTTCTCCACCGGAATTGTCGTCAACCCGCCCCACACCACGATCATTGGGTTGGATCTAATCAATCTGTAAGTTAAAGGGTAACCGGGTATATATTCCCCTAGGATCATTGAGATGCCTAAGCACGGATAACTCATGATAGAGTTGGAGCAGTTCCCTGGTCAGAGGGTCTGCTTGGGTGGCTTCGGTTCGCAGGCTTTCTAGCAAACGTTCCTCAAAACTAGGAATTCTGGGATATTCGGCGAGTTTCCAATCATCACCCAGTTCGGCTTTTTCGGCTACAGCAGCGATCGCATCTTGTAAACCCCCCAACTGATCAACTAACCCCAAGGCTTCAGCTTGTACCCCCGACCAAACCCGACCCTGAGACATTTCCAAAACTTCCTCTTGTGGTAAATCTCTCAATTGGGCGACGGAAGAGACAAACCGCTGATAAATGAAATCAACCATCTGCTGAACCTTCTGTAGTTCCTGGTCTGTTTTGGGACGGGAGATAGAATTAAGATCAGCAAAGGGTCCGGTTTTCACACCATCCCAGGTAATGCCATTCTGGTTAGCAATATCCTGAGCATTAAACAGCAGTCCAAATACACCAATGGAACCAGTGACCGTAGTGGGTTCAGCGAAAATGCGATCGCTCCCCATAGCAATCCAATAACCACCGGAAGCGGCGGCATTCCCCATAGAAACTATAATGGGTTTTTCCTCTCTGGTCAATTGTACTTCTCGTGCGATGACCTCGGAAGCGGTAGCGCTACCACCGGGACTATTGACCCGCAGGACAATTCCTTTGACCCGATCATTATCCCGTAGCCTGCGTAACTCTTCGCTAAAGCGATCGCCGCCAACTTGACCAATCCCCCGCGACCATCGACAATTTCACCATCAGCGTAGACTACAGCAATGATATTGCGACTGTTGGGATTACCAGCCCAACTTCCCTTAACTTGAGGAGTTCTCGAATATTCCTGGATCCCCACCCGTCGAAAAGGTTGTCTTCCCTCCTCCTTTTCTTCGGTCAATTCGCGCAGTTTAGCGGCCACTTCATCTCTATGGGCGATATGATCAACCATTTCGCGATCCTTCGCATCTGCAGCCATTAAAAATCCGTCCTGATTCACAATTTGCTGCAACTGTGCTGTAGTCAGACTGCGACTAGATGCGATCGCCCCGGTAAACTCACCCCACAAATCTCCCAATAACTGCTGCATTTGCTGTCTATTTTCCGGGCTCATCTCTTGGCGCAAAAAAGGTTCAACAGCAGACTTATATTGACCAACCCGCGTCACCTGTACCCCAATCCCGAACCGTTCCAAGGCTCCCGCCAAAAAGACGCTTTGAGAACTAAACCCGCTCATCTCCACCGTACCCATGGGGTGGATAATGATTTGATCAGCTACTGAACCCAGGTAATATTCACGCTCGGTCCAGTCAGTATCATAAGCAATAATAGTTTTACCGCTCTCTTTAAACCCTTCCAAAGCCCGACGGACTTCCTTTAAATTCCCAAACCCTGTGGGAGTTGTACCACTACTGCCTTGCAGATACAGCCCGACAATTTTATCATCCTTACTCGCCCGCTCAATAGTTTCTAGGACTACCCGCAATGGCAAGAACCTAGCCCGATCTTCTCTCAGGGTCTGTCCTATGGCGATCGATGGTGTTGGCGGCGGTGCTGTGTCCGCTATACCCACAGACAGGTCTAGCACCAATACTGATTTATCTCTTAGGGTTGTTTGTGTACCCCTCGAAGCACTAACTACTACTAAAAACGCGATTCCCCCCATGCCAAATGTGATGACTAGGAACAGTCCCAGTAAATTGCCAACTACACTGGCTAGGGTATATTTCAGAAACTCTTTCATGACTAGCTCTTACCCAGCCGGGGACGGTTTGCTCTGGCTGCATTGGGGTTAATCATAACAAAATACCACAGTTTATATTGGATCAGCCACCATCGACTCAAAACACTTCCATATCAATTTTTAGCTTAGGGGTTGACATTATCCTATTTTTGCTGATATCCTCAAATGTATGTGTTATATTTTTTGCATATGCTGTCAAAATTTTGTTAGCAATATCTCAATTTTATAATAAGCATATAAAGATTTTCCCGAAATTGTCAACCCCCTGCCTCCCCAAACCCCGGCAAACATAAGTTAATTTAATGTTTTTAGGAGAATAATTTTAATATTTAAAAAATTGTAAATATTCATTACATTTTTATTGCTACTTATTCTTAAATAATTGACGACAGAATGGGGGTTGTGGTAAATTTGAAAAAATAAAAATCCACTGGGGTTTTGTCAACTCACCAAAATATCCTCTGTAAGCCTGATTCTATGGTGGCACTTGGGCGGTAATGGGGTAAATTTTGACTTTGGCGATGCACCAATTTTGGCGAAAATTGTGGCGCTGGAAAATCCGCCCCTTGACAAAATACACTTTTTGTGATTCATGGATTTGACCAAAGCCCCTCAAAGAAACCTAGTTTCTCAGCCTACTGCAAGCTTCTCAGGCTGTTCATAGCTCCTTGATATCCGGCATTATTGTCCTGTTTTCGATAGAGGTTAGCAGCGGTTTGCCAGTCGGAACCGGCTTTTTGCTTTTCTCCTAAAACCTTGTAAGCATCACCGCGATTTTTGTAGGCTAGAGCATAATTCGGGTTAATTTCAATAGCGCGGTTGTAGTCGGCTATGGCTGCTTCATAATTTCCCTGGCTCCGGTGAGCAAAACCCCGATTGTTGTAGGCATTATGATAATTCGGGTTAATTTCAATAGCGCGGTTGTAGTCAGCTATGGCTGCTTCATAATTTCCCTGGCGGCGGTGAGTAAGACCCCGACCGTTGTAGGCTAGAGCATAATTCGGGTTAATTTCAATAGCGCGGTTGTAGTCGGCTATGGCTGCTTCATAATTTCCCTGGCTCCGGTGAGCAAAACCCCGATTGTTGTAGGCATTATGATAATTCGGGTTAATTTCAATAGCGCGGTTGTAGTCAGCTATGGCTGCTTTATAATTTCCCTGGCTCCGGTGAGCAAAACCCCGATTGTTGTAGGCATTATGATAATTCGGGTTAATTTCAATAGCGCGGTTGTAGTCAGCTATGGCTGCTTCATAATTTCCCTGGCTCCGGTGAGCAAAACCCCGATTGTTGTAGGCATTATGATAATTCGGGTTAATTTCAATAGCGCGGTTGTAGTCAGCTATGGCTGCTTTATAATTTCCCTGGCTCCGGTGAGCAAAACCCCGATTGTTGTAGGCTAGAGCATAATTCGGGTTAATTTCAATAGCGCGGTTGTAGTCGGCTATGGCTGCTTCATAATTTCCCTGGCGGCGGTGAGCAAAACCCCGATTGTTGTAGGCTAGAGCATAATTCGGGTTAATTTCAATAGCGCGGTTGTAGTCGGCTATGGCTGCTTCATAATTTCCCTGGCGGCGGTGAGTAAGACCCCGACCGTTGTAGGCTAGAGCATAATTCGGGTTAATTTCAATAGCGCGGTTGTAGTCGGCTATGGCTGCTTCATAATTTCCCTGGCGGCGGTGAGCAAAACCCCGATTGTTGTAGGCTAGAGCATAATTCGGGTTAATTTCAATAGCGCGGTTGTAGTCGGCTATGGCTGCTTCATAATTTCCCTGGCGGCGGTGAGCAAAACCCCGATTGTTGTAGGCTAGAGCATAATTCGGGTTAATTTCAATAGCGCGGTTGTAGTCGGCTATGGCTGCTTCATAATTTCCCTGGCGGCGGTGAGTAAGACCCCGACTATAGTAGACAGTAGCATCATTGATATCAATTTCAAGAGGGCGGTTGTACTGAGAGGAAGTATCTGACCTTGCAGTAGGCTCTGTTGTTGAATTATCCCTAAATGTATTTACTCCTACAACAGCTATACCAACCAAGCAAATAACTAGGCCGGCATTTTGCCAAAAACTTTTCCAGGGAGATATGGCTGTTGACGCTTTTTGTTTTTGTGCTATCTGTGGGGACGACTCAGGTACTAGCTTAGATTCCCCAGAAAAGTTGATTTTTGGTAAAGTTGGCTCTGAAGATGCTATAGCAAAGTTAACAGGTATTGGATGATCATAAATATTAGATATGGTTTCATTATTAACAGACAATTGAGTAGAAACTGGAGGAGGTTTTGGTGTAACTATTTCAAGAACAGAAGGATTGAGAGCATTAATAACCTCTTGAGCTGATTGATAACGATGTTTAGGCATTTGATGAGCTAACTTGTCAATAATATTGCCTAATTCCTCACTAACCACTTTCCCATTCAGATAATCTCGCCATATCCACCGATTATTAATAGTATCATATAAATCAAATGGACTGACTCCTGTGAGTAAGTGCATACAAGTTACACCTAAACCGTATAAATCGCTCACCAATAAAGGTTTTCCCAAGGACTGTTCTGGTGCACAATATTCGGCTGAACCTATTATAGTTCCGTCAACATTAATATGTGGCTTTTTGACTACTTTGGCAGAGCCAAAATCTACGATAAACAGCTTATTGTCAACTGTACTTATGATCATGTTTTCTGGATTAATATCTCTATGGATTACCTGCTTACTATGCACAAAATCCAAAATTTCTAATACCTCTAGTAGAATTTCTCTAATCTGTGGTTCTGAGAAAGTACCATTCTGGTCAAGCTCCTCTTTTAGGGTATCACCGTTGACAAATTCTTGAATCAAATATTGTCGATTATTGACTATAAAATAAGCGATTAAATCAGGTATTTGAGAATGCTTGCCCAACTCCTCAAGCCTTTCTGCTTCCTGTGCAAATAACTGGGATGCGTTTTCAATAGTATCTGTTCCTTGGGCTTGAGGTAAAAACTGTTTAATCACACAGAAGGGTTGAGAAGGCTTATCTGTATCATTAGCTAAGAATGTGCGACAGAAACTACCTTGACCTAAAATTGAGCGTGGTATATACCTTTCTTTCAGGATTAACCTATTACCACATCTATGGCAATATTGGAAATGACTGGGGTTAGGGTGGAGACAGCCTGGGTTCAGACAGTAGATGGTGTTCATGGTCTGATGGCACGAAGATTAAACTATCTGCTGTAGCAAAGCTTACTTATCAGATGTTGCTACAGCTCAACTTCTTCATTATAGATCAGTTATTAAAATAGGTCTAGAAGAGCATGAAACGATCGCCTATGATAATTTCATGGGCTTAACATATCTACTAACTTGATTTTTTATTCAATATATCAACAGCCAGCTAACAAAGAAACCAGGTTTCTACAGAAATTTTTGATAAGCAACCAAAGCCCATCAAAGAAACCACACTTAATCACATCATTGTTTGATTTTTTATTCAACACAGAAAAAACGCCGCCGCCAGCCACGGAAACGGTTGACAAATCAAGAGCGATCGCCTATTATAGTGTCGTGGGGGTGATATGTCTTGTTGCTTGATTTTTTAGTCAACACATCAACAATAAAGAAACGGGGTTTCCAGGTAAAAGAAACCCAGTTGTAACGGTCTATAATGACTCTGTTAGGCGGTCAATAGAAATCATAGCCGCCTCAGCCACTTGATGATGACTGTCTTTAGCCAAATATTTAAGGGCTGATAAGCTCTTAGGGCTAGGTAAATTTCCCAGAGCTTCGGCTAGACGCTGGCGAATTAACCAATCATCAGACTGAGCAAACTTGAGGATATGGTCTATAGCTTCGAGGTCGTGAATTTCACCTAAAGCAGCGATCGCCGCCTGTTGCAAAATCACCATATCACTATTAAGGGCAGACATCAAAACGTCACGGGCGCGGATATCCTTCAAATTGCCGAGAGAGACAGCAGCACTAAAACGCACTAGCCAGTCGGTATCCTCATAAAAAGCGCGCATGAGGGGTTCAACAGCCCTAGAGTCCCCCAAATACCCCAAAGCCCCGGCAGCATCAGCGCGAATGCCATAGTCGGGGTCGGTTTCTAATAATTTTACCAGAATCGGATAACATTCGTCAGTTTGTTTAATCCCTAGGGCGAAAACAGCCATTGACCGAATTTGTAGGCTTTTATCAAAGAGAACCTTCTTAATTAGGGGAACAGCTTGCTCTGGGGATACCTCGCGCAAGGAAGCTAAAGCTAACATCCGATCGCGGGTATTATCGCTGTCTAACTTACGGGAAATTTGGTCTAGGGGAATAATTACACTCATGAGAGCAACTTATTAAAACTTTACATGGGGAATTTTTTCTATCCTATCTTAAAACTTTGAACAAGAAAAAGCCCCGCCTGAACAATCAATCAGCGGGGCCTGCGGCCCAAATCCTTGGAGTCCATGAAAGAACACTCCGCAGATGGGACGAAAATGGCTCAATCGAGACCATCAGAACCCCCGCTGGGCAACGACGATACAACGTTGAGTCATATTCTGATGCCATCACGCAGTGACAAACGCAAAGTCGTTATCTATGCCCGAGTTAGTAGCCGCGCCCAGCAGTCCGACCTCAACCGACAGGTGGCCGCACTGTCCAACCTCTACCCCGAAGCAGAAGTCGTCTCCGAAATCGGAGGCGGGCTCAACTTCAAGGGAAAGAAAATGCTGGCCTGACTGGGACAAGTCTTGTCAGGAGATGTCGGCATGGTTGTCGTTGCCCACCCAGACCGATTGGCCAGATGGGGATTTGACTTGTTTCGATGGCTCTGTGAGCAAAACAGGTGCTCACTCATGGTTCTCAACGAGACAAGTCTCAGTCGAGAACCAGAAATGGTTGAGGACATCCTCGCCATCCTCCACTGCTTCAGTTCCCGATTATACGGACGGAGTCAATACAAAACTCAGGTCAAAGAAGATCCTGATTTACCCCAGCCCCGAGCTAAATCAAGTCTGGCGCAAATGGTTGGCCGCTTGTCGGTATTGCTACAACCAAGCAATTGCATTATCTAGGAGTGGTAAACGACTAAGCAAACTGAAATTACGCAACGAAGTGATGCAGAGCGACTTGCCTGCATGGGTCAAAGAAACACCCGGCCATATTCGGCAGAATGCTATCTTTGATGCCTATCTCGCCTTTTCAGCCAGTCCTGGCGCAAGGCCACCGAGCTGTCGGGATAGTTCTCAAGCCATCAAGTTTAACAATGCTAATTTCTCTTCAGGGAGTTGGTATCCAAGACTAACGAAAGGATTAACTTTCATGGTTTCCTAAGCTATCCCTAAAACTTGTGTTCAAGGGACTCAATTAGTCTTAGCCAAGGGGCGGTGGTTTGCGGTGTTTCCTGAACCTGTCGCCATCACTCCGACTGACGCTACTGGCGTGATTGCATTAGCTCCGGGCGTCCGAACTTTCATAACCGGGTTTGATGGTTCACGATTTCTGGAATTGGGCTCCGGAGATATAGGACGCATCACTCGGTTATGTCAACATTTGGATGATTTGATGAGCCGAATCGCCAAGGAACCCTGTCGTTCAAGGAGGCGACGGATGAGGCAAGCGGCTCAACGAATGAGAACTAAAATCCGGAATTTAGTGGATGAGGCCCACAAGCAAATTGCTCATTACTTGACTAATGACTACAGCATAATTTTTCGGCCGACCTTCGAGACTTCCAACATGGTTGCCCAAGCCAAGCGGAAAATCAAATCCAAGACTGCCCGAGCCATGCTGACATGGGCGCATTATCGATTCAAACTAACCCTGAGACATCAAGGGGAAATAACTGGAACCACAGTTGTAGATGTGACGGAAGAATACACCAGCAAAACCTGTACTCACTGTGGTCATGTGCATTCCCAGCTAGGTGGCTCAAAAGTGTTCCGATGTCCTGAGTGTGGGTTCACTCTACCCAGGGACTGGAACGGTGCTTTTGGAATCTTTCTAAAAGCTTTGCGGGATACCGCCTCTGTTACCTTAACGGGTAATAGTGCTATCGTCGCATTGTCAGGCAATAGCCGGATAAATGTCGCGTAAATGTATCAGACTGAGCCTCTGGTGATTTGGGAAGGCAATCGTAGGGGGTTGTCGCGATCGCACCTCCGCCCGGTTTCTGTTCGCGATGTGTCCCCCTCTCGATTGCCCGAACAACAAACTGATGTAAGGTCGATCGCGCCTCTTTACTTCCGGTGAAACTGCTACGAGTGTCAGCCTTTCCAGATTGCACTTGAGTAGCGCCCAACCCGCACAACTGCCGGAATCGTCCCATGGCTTTAGACTTGGGAAGGCATTTAAACATCTCATCAAAGGGTACGATCCGAGTGAGTAGCCAGCCCCGTTCGCGGGAACCAAAACCGAACTTATCAAACACCCGGTGGTAACAATCAAACTTCAGGGTAGTGCAGCCTAACATCTCCTGCTCTACCATCGCCTCCGACTGATGCCACATACAAATCTGTTGGGCTAGTCGGGCAGTCACTTCACTGATACCAGTTCCTTCACCCGCCGCGATCGCTTTCGCGTATTCATTGTCAAACTTGGTTTTAACCGCTTTGGGAATTTCCCAACTATAGCACTAGTCAATACGGTTAGGACGCAGCCTTGAGAACAGAATCCATGGCATCATAGAGAGAATCAAACTGCTCACGTGCAATGGCGAATGCGGGCTTTCAACCACGACCAACATTTCTCTATCTTGTTGAGGTCTGGCGAATAAGGTGGTAGATAGAGCAAACGGCATTGAGCCGCCTCCACTAGCTCAGGAATCCGTCCCCCTTTATGAAACGTTGCATTGTCTAGCACTAGAGTCTGACCTGGCTTCAGTGTTGGAATTAAGATGAACTCCAACCACAACTCAAACACTGTCCGATTACAACAACCCTCAAAGCGATCGGGGGCTAAGAGTTGTTGATGACACCATGCGGCTATATAGCTCACCCTGCCCTGCCTCTTCCCGGATTTGAGGGCATCGAAGCGTTGTCCTTCCTCGCAGTAACCATAAGGGTAATCCGAGTCTTGACTATTCATGCCAGCTTCATCGAGGTAAACCAACCCTTCCGACTCCATATGTTCAATCTGAGCAATAAACTCCTCTCGCTGTTGCTCATCACCTTCTTGGTAGCCGTAAGTTTTTTTTTCTGGTGAAGCCAATTTTCTTCAAGGCTCTGGATATGGTGCGAGGAGAGATGTCGTCATCCCAAAGTTCAGCCATTTGAGCGGAGGTTTGATCGCCATGCTCTTGGGCAAAAGCCTTGAATTTATGCCAGTCGGTAATTTTGTGGTTATTGCCAGGTCGGTGATTAGGTTTAGGGAGGAAGTCTCCGGTCTGTGCTTTTCTTTGCAGCCAGAGATTAATGGTGTTCCGGCTGACATGGAAAACTTGACTGGCTTCTGTTTTGGGTATACCGTCTAGTTCAATTGCATTAATAACTTTTTGTCTAAGGTCGTAACTGTAGGGGGCTGGCCTTTTGGGTCTTATGTAGATATCCTTGCCATTATACGTCCTAACTATTCTGTCTTGTGCTATACATCGACCAACCAAAATCCAGCCCAAGCGTTCCCTATTACTTCCCCAGAGGTGACGATATTGGGCAACAAAATCAAACCGCCGCGCCGCCGTCCGGTCGGGTACGTCTACTTTAGGGAAGCAAAATTGTTTTTAGAGATGCTCAATGAGCCTATCGTGCTCTGTGACTACAACGGTCATCTATACAAAGACCCCGATTAGAAGACAACCCCAACAATTTTTTTAGACCAAACAAACCTCCTTGCATGTCCGGAAACCCTATAGGTTTCCGTACCTGTTCCACACCCTAAAAATGCCTGCTATGAATGAAGTGGTAAGCAGTTTTGAAGCAACAAGGCGGGTATTGGATGCCAAGTTTAGCGAATACGAAAGTTTATAGTTGGGACGCGCCCAGCCCAGGTGGAACGGGAACCATTAAAGTAGCTGCCCGGCTTTCTAATAGATACGATGGCATTGCTACTGATTTGGGAATGACAAGCCACGCAACTGCGGCTGATGTAGATGCACATATGTTAAAGCCGAACCAAGCAGTTCAAGAAGGCTACTTGATGAAAATGCGGATCAACTATAGGCAAAACACTAAACATTTTGGCGCTGATATTTATGTGCCACCGGATAAAGTTGTTGATGCTATCCAAAAACTACCCGGTAAAAGCTGGGCCGGCACTGGGGTGATTACTTCCTGTCGCGATCGTCTTCAGGCTGATTACCGTTAAGTAACATAAAGGAATTTTGCAATGGCAGCTAGAACAAAACTTGTTCAATTAGGGACAGGATCCACAGCTAAAGTTTTTCGAGCTAGTGCTGTAATGTATACAAGCCAAAATGCCGACGTTTTGGGGATTAAAGACGTAGAAGAAGTCAATTTAAAAGCCCCACTCTATGACACTGGGGAGTTAATGCGAGTCGGAGCGTTAGTAAGGCTGAATGTAGCATGTCAAGGAACGGGAGGTCGAAAAATCAACTATAGAATTTTTTGCGATGGTGAAGAAGTAAGCCCCGCTTTGGCTTTCTACAGAAGCACTAGAAAAACTCTTAATGGTAGAACTGTATTAGGCGCTAATTTAGACCGCCGTCAAGTTCTCCGATAAGGCATGGATTTTACCGACGCTTATGGTGTATGGAAACTGATAGCTTCAAGCTATCAGCCTACCCAAGAATGGATAATTCACGACCCCCCAATCACTCAACACTCATTATTGAGATTTAAATTTTAAACTGATTGGGGGCGATGGAAAAACCCCTATGATGGCTATAGGTCAATGCTGCTTATCAGAGGGCATTATCGTGATGATTCTGGGAGTTTTGGCTGGGTAACTGGACAAAGGACTGTATACGTTACAGAAGAACCACAACTGATTAACTATCCGCCCATAGAAGAATTTAAAGATAATCCCTGGACAATTAGAAAGCTAGGAGTCCGCCGCCGTTTTTTCAAAAATGCAACATGGATCGAAAATCATCCTGCAATGGATTTAAAGTTTGATCTAAGAATTGAGGCTTTTGTAACTTAACATGGACATCTCTATCAGTCAATTAATCAACCATCTCCCAGATGGTTCAATGTTAAAAACCTTGCTGGCTTCATTAGGCACTGACGCTGAAAACGTAGATACTACCGTAGAACTTTACTAATTTGTTGAGGCTTTTTACCCGGCTCAAATCGAACACAACCAACTACCTCATGTTCAACGATGATTAAACGTAGTTTCTGATCAAACATTGTTTGATATAGTATTGCAACGGGATGGCTCCGTGACAAGAAGGTTAGAAAGAAAATTGTCATTCTTCCAAAGATTTGAGAATTCGGGAATTAGCAGTAGAGAACAAATCTAATTTACCAACGGTCTAAATTTTTCTGGTAATTGGGAGTCTATCCGGATTACCCGAAAACCAGCCATCATTAATTTTTTCAAAACTTAATTTAAGTTTTTGATAGCACAGGAGTTTCTGGTTTTATGAATATCGAGATTGAAAAAATTGCTTTAATTATTAGTTGGTCTGTTTCTTTAGCGGGAGGTATTTGGTATCTTTCAGCAAAATATTCTGAACTCCAAACTACTGTAAAAAAAATAAATAAGACATCAATATATTAGGAAATTCAATCAGAAAGTAAACCCGATGGGACAGACAACTTATCTGGCTGACTTTAAGACATATTGAAAAATATTTAACCAAGACAAATGACTATGATGAATTCAACTTAAAAGACAACGAAACAAACAACGATGGATTCTAATGTATTACCTGAGATAGTCAAACTGGTAACTGATGGCATTACAGTTTTTTTAGTCTGGCAGTTAATGAAGCAAAATCAGAAACTGATATCAGAGGTTAACTCCAGAGACGACGAATTAATGAAGCTGATTTACACAATCCTAAATCAATATAGGCAGTACCCAACAGGATTAAGCGATCGCACTAGCCGAATTAACCATCCTAGGGAAAAAGCCAAGGAGTAATTAATCAGACTGACCCAATGGAGGACAACCTACTGGGAAGATGGACAAAATAAGTACAAATTCCCAGCTAGGGCAAAAAAGCGATCGCATTAAGTCCCTTGACACCAATCTGGACTTCTACAATTCCAAGACAACGGTAAACGCTTCTATATTACCCCCAAAGGCGCTAAGATGACCCCCTTCTAGGTTAATTTGTCCCCCCACTAGCGTAATAGCCTGTCCGGGTTGCACTTGTAAACCTGTGGGACTCGGTTCGCCTTCCAGTCAGATACCTACCGCTTGGGAACGGTTCGTAATTGTTGACCCAGCCCCGTTTAATTGCAGCCATAAGGGGGGTGTTAATATATAGCAGAGGGGGGGACTGTGGTTGGGTGCTTAACTGGGTTCCATCGTTAAAAATGAGGCGGTCTGCGGTACTGGCGAGGAAGGAACCACCGATGTTAAGTTGGGCGTTAGGACCGAAAATGATACCGTTGGGGTTGAGGAGAAGCGTTTATACAAGTTAAGTGACTTGGGTGGCGATCGCTTTAGTTTTTCTGTATGATGATTATGGCCATGAGTTATGGCTAGGTGATTGAACCATAACAGCTTGAGAACCTGTTATCCGTTAGGGCCACAGACAATTCTACTCCCAAGTCCTAACGGATTTTTGTGGCTTTGGCTTGATTGTGCGATCGCGTTCACTTCTTGTCCCTCGTTGTTCACTGCTAAGTATTTTGTAAATTAACTTCATTAATTCATTGTCTCTTGAGTTAACCTCTGTTATTAACTTTTGGTTCTGTTTCATTAAAGACCACACTAGAAATATTACAACCCCATCACTTCCTACCCGTAATAATTCCGGCAAAACTTCAGTCGTCATAATTTTTGTATTTATCGCCTTGGATATTTAACGGAAAATAATCTTGATTTTTGGTTAAGTATTTTTCCATGTGGTTGATGTTTATCCATACAAGTTTATTATGGTCTTCTATTTCTCGCCTAAGCATTGACGATATTCTGTTTAGCTCTTCTCTGTTTCTGTTGACTTGTACTTTAATTATTGTGTATTGAACTGATACATACCATACCGTACTAATGAGTGAAAGTATCCAACTTATGATTATTGTGATTTTTTCGATTTCAATATCCACGGTGGAATTAACTCCTCTGTTGATGTGGATTTTTAATCACATTTTACTTGGGTTAATTTCAAGACTTTGACCAGATAACGCAGATAGAATCCGAATTATCTGGCAGCTTTAAATTTTCGACCAACTAACTTTCGATTTTCGGGACAATTACAGCATCTTCATACTTTCTAAAAAAAGCTAGAGTTCTTTGTAATCTCCTAAAAAATGTCCCGTCTAAACTTTCTATTACAGGCCCAAAACTTTCTTCTGAGACCATACTAATTGCTTGATTTCCTGGTTGTTGGTTGTATACTTGCTGTGCTTGATATAATGCCCCTACTAAATGACAAAATTCTACGGTAGCGTCCACACTATCACCGTTTGTCCCCAATGTTTCTAGTAAAGTTTTAAACTGTGAATCATCTGGGAGATGGTCGATTAATTGATTAAGAGAGATGTCCATGTTAGTCTACAAAAGCCTCAATTGTTACGTTAAACTTTAGATCCATTGTAGGATGATTTTCGATCCATGTTGCGTTTTTGAAAAAACGGCGGCGGACTCCCAACCTTCTAATCACCGAGGGGTTGTCTGTAAATTCTTGAACTGGTGGATAGTTAATCAGTTGCGGTTCTTCTGTAACGTATACAGTCCTTTGCCCTGTTATCCAGTCAGAATTTCCAGAACCATTAGAATAATGCCCTCTAATAAGCAGCATTGACCTATAGCCATCATAGGGATTTTTCCACCGCCCCCAATCAGTTAAAAATTTAAACCTCAACAATGAGTATTGAGTAACTGGGGGGCTGTGAATTATCCATTCTTGAGTTGGCTGATAACTTGACGCTATCACCTCCCATGTGCCATAAGCATCCGTAAAACTCATGCTTTACTTGATAACTTGACGACGGTCTAGACTAGCTCTCAATACTGTTTTACCGTTTAGGGTTTTACCGCTACTATTATAATGATGTAAAGCAGCGTTTACGTTTTCTACGTCGCAAAATAGTCTATATGTAATTGGTGGTTTATTGGTTCCATTGTTGCAACTAACGCAAAGTCTCACCAATACACCAGCTCGCATTAATTCCCCAGTATCATAAACTGGCTCCTTTTTATTCGAATCAGCGACTGGACCTATTCCCAAAGTTGCTACAGTGTTACTGTCATACATCACACTACTAGCTCTAAATACTCTAACCTTAGTGCCATCTACTAATTGACATAGTTTCGTTCTAGCCATTGATATACTCTCCTTTTGTTATTAACGGTAATCAACTCGTACACGATCGCGACATGAAGTTATCACTCCCGTACCATCCCAGGGCTTGTTAGGTAGCACTTGGATGGCTTCAGTAACCTTGTCTGTAGGCACATAAATATCAGCACCAAAATACTTATTGTCTTTTCGGTAGTTAATTCGCATCTTCATTAAGAAACCCTCCTGCACAGCTTTATTTGGCTTAAGCATATGTGCATTTACATTTGTTGGATCTGTGTGGGCGGTCATTCCGAGATGTGTAGCAATGCCATTGTACCGATTAGAAAGCCGGGCAGCTACTTTAATGGTTCCCGTACCCCCTGGCGAGGGTGAATTCCAGCTATAAATTTTTGAACTATTTAGACTGGGCATAGAATACCTGCCTTGTTGTTTAAAAACTGATTACCACTACATTCATAACAGGTATTTTTAGGGTGTGCAACAGTTACGGAAACCTATAGGGTTTCCGAACATACAAGGGAGTTTGTTTGATCTAAAAAAATCGTTGGGGTTGTCTTCTAATCGGGATTCTTGTATATGTGCCCGTTGTAGTCACAGAGTATGATAGGCTCATTGAGCATCTCCAAAAACAATTTCGCCTCTCTAAAATAGACGTGCCCGACCGGACGGCGGCGGGGTGGTTTGACTTTGTTACCCAATATCGTCACTTCTGGGGGCGTAATAGGAAACGCTTGGGATGGATTTTGGTTGCTCGATGTAAAGACCTTTGAACTGTCAAACTCTATCTGCATCACCTGGCAGATTCGTTGATAAAGATTAATCCCCTCTGATGCACTGGTGACAAAAACGAAAGATTCCAACCCTTGGCGCTTGTCTCTATAGCTAACCGATTCCCTCCCCTTGTGAAGACGGAATTGTTGAGGTTGTAGAAAGTTTTGGACGATTCTCTGTGCCAAACTTCTGATATTAGCTTTAGTTAACAAGTCGCCAGTTCCGTTCGGGTTTTCTGTTTTTCCCACCAAACGGAATCCCACTCTTGCCTCTAATTGTCGGTAGCCTTTTTCCACATCCTCGATCCGTTCCAAAAAGTACAGCACAACCTTGGGAGCGCCCCGGTAACTAATACCCGTCGAGACCGTGCTATCCATTCCCTCACTGCTACCCCCACCCTCGTAGTGGATTTGTAGGATTTGCCTAATTAATTCCTTGTCGTTCCCCGTCAAGACAACTGATTTGTTCTGAGAGCGATCGGGAAAATATTCTATTGTGCGGTGAAGCCCGACATCCTTTGCTGTTTTTCGGGCTGAAGGTTTCCATTCAATGTAAGCCGGGCGAGAGCCTACCTCATTTCTCCATTTGCTTATTGTTTCCCCAGTGGAATTACTCACATTCGACGCGGGATAGTTAGTTCTTAATGTGGGGAGTTTTGGGTTCACTCTGTAGCGTAGTTCTGGATAACCCGCCGCCCAAACATCAAACCAATCCTCGAATTTTAGATCGCTGGCATTGAGAAGATGATCGAGCATCTTCTCCATCCATCCGAGTTGTGACAACTGCAATGCCAAGGCTGACTCAGAACCAGTCATCAGCAGCTTATAATCTGGGTTTTTTCTATCAGGTTGTAACTGATAAACGTTCCAGTTTGGCTGCAATTCTATTCGGACTCGTTCCGGCCGCTTATCTGATAGTTTCGTGATACGCCGTTGACGAGCCATCATGATGTAAGTTTGCTGAGTAAGTCTTCCAACTTCTACCATTGATATCCCTCCTCTCAGGTGATGAATTTATACCGGTATCCACTCCTCATAAGTTCCCTGCTCTGACAACAACTCACCGAGGGTTTCAAAAAAAGTAGATGTCATTGTTTCTATACCCTCCCATTGTTGCTCATTCACCCAATCAAAATATTCATCTTCTTTAACTTTCGCCCAAGTTTCTTCTACTTTCTCCGAAACAATAAAAGGTGATTGCCCTTCCTTGCCCCAAGTATCTTCCTTATCCAACAACTTGGCTGCTACTTTTCTGGCGTTGATGTAAGTCATAACAAACAGTGCTTTCTTAACAACCTCTTGCACCGCATACCTCAGCGAGGATAACGCATCCACCAAAGTCTCTTTAATAGTCGGGTTAATCATACACATAGCGGCGATCGCACCTTCCCGAATCCTTAGCGTTGCTGCATTAACCGACTGCCCTACCTTCCCCGCCACCAAACTAGCCAATGATTTCCCGACTGTTTCCCCCAAGGGAACATATAAAGCATTAGCCGCTTGTTTTAAATCGTCCATCATTTTCTTGTCAGATGCTGCCCAATCAAAGTTATAGGCTTGAGAAACCCCTTGGGTCAATTTGCTCATCACTGTAGGTATTGTTACCCCTAAAAAACCGCCAACAAAAGCCGGGTGGGCTGCTACTAAACTCCCTACACCCGCACCAACAAACCCTAATGCTTGTCCGCCAACAACCAGCACAGTCCCAGCAATTAAACCACCCGCTACAATCCCGGCTATTTTAGGAACCAGAGGAGCCTCTTGTAGCCATTCTTTGAAAAAACCCCAGTTCCCTTTTTTGATGTTTTCTGCAATAACTAAAGCTCCGCCCTTGACACTACCCGCCCACTTCTTAAAATCAAAGGCTTTTAAACTTTGAATCTGCTGATAAAAAGGGGTCGAAAAAGCATTAAACCACTGTGAAGACATTGCACCGCCAGCTATAGCGGTTGAAGTTAGTTCTCTCTGGTCTATCCCTACAACATTAGACATAATCTTAACCTATATTATCAGCGTCGAATGGTAATAAGTCTTTACTTCGGCGAAATTCAGTTAGATTTTCCCTTGATGACAAATTGTCGGATTTGATTTGGCGATTCATCATCAACTCATCATTAGTTTTTAAGAGGCGGGGGCGCTCTGTTTTACTAGGAGGACTTTTGGGCTTGTCTTTAAACCTCGGTTCTGTCATCGCATTATAATAATTCATCAACCAAGAACGTTTAAACTCTTCAAAGTCGCCGCCCCCAACGGCTGAAGCCATATTTAAATAGTCTAAATGTAGCCGAAAATCCAAGACAGCGATCGCTTCCTCTATTCTGTTGTTTGTATCAGTTCTTAACCCCGCTTTTTTCTCTCTTTCAGATGGTGGCTTCTTACCACTACCCGAATCGCTTGGGGGACGATTGGAACCACGGGGGGGGTTTCTTTTGGTCACGATTATGTCCTCATTTTAGCCGCCATATTCAAAATTATCTCATAAAGGTCAGTGCTTTTAAACCTAAACTCATCAACCTCTATTTCATAATCACGAATCTCTAATAAATCGGGCAACATAGCCTCTGTCGTGTCTTCATCGTTTAAATCAAGTTTAGGCTCATGACCCTTTTTACTATCCTTACCGAATCCCTTACCAGCTCCCCAGTGTTTTTTACCAAACACATTAAACTCAATCGGTAAAGTCACCACCTTCGAGACAATAGGAATCCCTAACCCGTCTAGTATAGCAGAAGTTCTATAGTACAACTTAGCTAAAGTCCGATACATTCTCGTCATTATATAAGCTAGGCGAATCTGAATATTTAACCGGTTAGCACTATCACCTTTCAACTCAATCAACAGTTCAGTCTGAGCCTTTAATATAGCCCCCAGCGAGTTAAACTTTAACTCTATAGACTGGTCGCCTTTTTGGGCTTTATTCGTATCCTGAACTTTAACAGTAACCGGAGCATCAAAACCATAATTGTCGATGGTTTTCAACAGGTCAGACATGATTTCCAGATAATCCTTATTTGCATGATTCCCTTTACCTTCTGGTATCATCATATTAGACGGAACTTGGAAGTTCTTCTCTAACAATTTCCTAACCCCTAGGGCTTTATGTATTTCCCGAGTCATCTTGGTCAAATCTTCACAGCATGATTGAAGCATATCACTCCTTAATATTGGTAGACTTGGCGGTGGCTCTGGTTGATAATTCTCCACCCATTTACAGGGATAAACTGGGTGATATCTGGAGTACGATCCTATTTGATGAATGTGTCTAATAATCCAGTAATGTTCATAAAGTTTCGGTTACCCTTCCGCATTTGGATTAGCAACCCAGGGAGCCGCAATAGAATCAACGGTATAATACCCGTCATGACCTAGGTTGGTAGATGTAGCAAAATAGCGTGGAGAACTCTCTTTAGCGAATTTCCCCAGTTTTGTTACTGATATTCTCTCTTTTATTGTAGTAGAAGAATGTAAGAACCCCTCTTCCTCCTGCAGTTTCCTTCTAAACGCGGTAATGGAGCCTGGATTTGTATAACCTAAATTGACTAAAGGGGCAGAAATATAAGGGGCGCTATACATTGAAATGTTCAACTCTATGTCAGATCCGAAATTTTTAAAACTTTTCCCGGCGAATGACTCAACTAAATCTGCATACTGGCTTTTTATAGGATCTGTTTGAAAAACCCGAATATGTGCCCAGTAAGCCATACAAAGCCAACCAGTATAACCTGGAGGGGGACCGGAAATGCCTAAATCAACCCTACCTGCATCGCTTTCATCTCCTTTATCTTCATCACCGCCGCCTTTATTATCGTCTGCTCCCTCATCTTTATCATCTTCACAAACATTTCTAGCAAAGGTAACCGTTTTCCCCCCAATAGTTACGCTCATCGATTGCTCGCATTCCCCAAGGTAAACCGAGACATTTGCATCGTTGATACTGTCAATTGTTCCCCCAAAACCTTTGGGGTTTCCATCTTCATCAAGGTCTACAAATCCGCGAGCCGTGCTGCCAATCTTTTCGGTTTTTATCCCTCTCCTAGTTCCACCATCCTGTAAATCCTCAGCCTCTATGCTTGCTTTTGGCAACATCGACCGGGCAAAATCAACTATCCCCCCAACGTCTATATCAATATCCCCGTCGTCGCGGGGAAACCTTACTCTAGCCCTGGGTTTGTCATCCGCCTCTAATCTTTTGACCTCTCTTTCTATTACATCTATAGCTTGCCTGTAGTTGCGATTTCTAACAATGTCTTTCACCCTCCTGCTTCGCTCTTCTACCTCTCTCATGACAAAAATTCCTCATCCCAATTAATAAATAATTGCCTCCATCCCTCCTCAGACAACACCCGATTATCAGTCAGCCATTCTGGTTCCATCGCCTCGATCGCTTCCAAAGAAACCGACTTAATGGTTTCCCGTTTTTTTAGCATAAAAATAAGCATTAGGCAGATACGGGCTTCTCCAAGACATTAACATGGCAGTGACTGGCAACACTTCTAAAAAGTCAAAAGTTTGGCATAGATACTCAATTCTCTCTAACCATTGCTCAACAAGAAAACGATAGTTATATTGCGTCTTAAATCCGTTTTATCCGTTTGTCGATCCGTTTTCGGAAATTCATTAATTGTCCTGTATTGTATGGGAACATTAGCCAAGGCTTTTAACTCTCGAATGAAAGGAAAAGCATCAGATGGAGAACCGGGAAGCAAAAAGTGGCGTTTGAATATCACCTTTTTAGCATAAAGCATTGATGATAAATCACTATTCCACAAATTAACTGCATCTACTTCATATTGTCCCTCTGGTAGATAACTTAAATCCTCGGTATTTTCACTGCTATATAAAGCTGTGGTCATTGATAATAACTCTCCATAATCAGAACAGTTGTCGTTCCCTCTTTTACTTTTGCCCATATCGCGTCAGTTGGTATAAATCCGGCTACATTACCTGGATAATAAATCTGCCGGGTGGCATTTTGAATGGATGGCTTGTCGCGTCACTTCCCAATGTGCCAAAACCCCAAAGGAGCTCAATTTCTCCCTGATTTTGAATTTCAAAATAAGCACGGCTTAGATTAGCGGGGGCTATTAACATGGGATTAGGGCTTACAGTGACTGTGTTCATCACTGTATTAGCCGGACGTTTAGCCATCAATATTAAATCTAATTCTACTCTATGTTCTCCCTCGATGTAAAGAGTGTCATAGATGCGATTACTGGCTATTGAACCGCCCCCTAATATGCCGTTGCCATAATCCTTAAAACTTACACCCAATTGGTCAGCACTGCCAAGTATTTTGACCTCGTTTGCTGTTAAGTAAGGATTAATTAGAGGAACATAAAACCGCCTCCCTCGGTTTTGAATAACAGGACAAGCTGCCTCGACCCATGAACCTAGCGCTTTTTCTTCTAAGCAATTGCCACCCAAATTTAGGATGATTGCTCTCTAATTTCATTAATTTGGCTGCTCTTTCTGCCGCCGAATCCTCTGGGTAAAATTCAGGATAAGGAGACCGGGGAAAACTTGGACACCAAACTGAGGCGGTGAGACTTTCTAGGAAAACATTAGCACGCCATAGCCATCTAGGGTCAATATTGTTAGACATTGAGTTGACGACATCAGAGACAGCCAAAAGTGTTAATGGGTCTGTAACATAATTACTGGCATTACTTTCATTAATTTCAAATGAAAATGTGTCGGTTTCTGATCAGCGATTTTCTGCCATAGTTTAAGGCGTTAATAAGTATGGTTGTGCGGTTGAAGTCATGCCGTCGCTGTAGCTAATGATTACAGGATAGTCTGTTAAAGTAATGGTAAGTATTAATGGATAAGTTCCACTTCCACGAATGTTAGTCCTATGGTAAACTCACAATGTTTTCTGGCGGGTTCGGGATTGAGTGTGGGGCTAAATTCGGCGGCGTGTTGATACATTACCAAATGCAGTAGAGCGCTACATAGATTTTGTTGATTAAAAGGATAGCTACCCGT
This sequence comes from Arthrospira sp. PCC 9108, assembly GCA_016745315.1. GTDB lineage: Bacteria > Cyanobacteriota > Cyanobacteriia > Cyanobacteriales > Microcoleaceae > Limnospira > Limnospira platensis. The sequence continues at coordinate 3,711,128 of CP066886.1, read as the reverse complement.
TCCGGGTTGAAAGCCCACAAGAAATGGTTCTACTACTGCGATCGCACCGTCATCAATAAAACCTTCTAACTCGTCAATATCCAGATTAACAACAGAAGCCTCCTCATCCAGAGACAGATCCATAATATCTTTCCCGGTGATATTAACGACTAAGTTTTTCTGCCTTTGCAACAATTGCCGCCCCATTGCTAAAACTAAGGCTTCTAAGGTAGTTTCAGAAAAATCGGGATAAAGTCCCGGCGTGATGTTCATATGCGACAATAGAGACAACTCATTCCATTTTACTATAAATGCCTATTCGGTTTGAAATGCGTCCTACCTATGGCGGGGGCGGCGGCGCTTATTATCGCCATATTAAGTCAGGTTATTTTCAACTCACCGCAGGGGAAGAGATTGAAATAGTCCCCGCCACGCCATTATTAGTCCGTCGGGAAATCACCATCCAAGCCGACAATCCTTTTTCTATTCGGTGGGTAGGGTCTGATTTATCCTTACCTGTTTTTGAAAATGGCTTCTATTCCGATGGGAGTGATGGGGGGATTGGTGTTTTAGCAAGCAGCCCCACAACTCAGATTCTCTCTATCTGGGTGCGCCAAGATACGGAAATTGACTACAACATAGGAAGCGAAATCGAGGACGATATGCCTATCCCAGATTTATCAATTAGACCGTTTATTTCCTTAGATTCCAATATAAACAAACTTCCATCGTTTATAAGTTCTGATTCTCAAGTTAATTATGATGACGTAGATACTTATAATAGGTTCTGGGGAACGTGGACTACAACAGAGGGAGCAGTTAGAGCCTGGCAATTTGATGTTTTTTTGCCCGGTAAACAATATGTTTTTAATATTACCAATAATCTTTATGCATACATTGGGAATGACGGAATTTCTACGTCTGTTATCAAGGAAGGAACTAATATCGAGATTTTACTATGTCCTCGTGAAACCATGTGGATGGCAATATCTCAAGTTGCATTGTTTTCTAATGTTTTGAGTTCACATATTGACATAGATAATCTTGAAAAATGGATAACAAATCGATGCTCTGTTATTACAGTTCCTGACACAGGGGGAGCTTTTAATCTGACTCCTACTCTGTCTCGCTATATTTTGCTGTTTAAAGCTGAAGGTTCTTTTTTAGCTCCCGGATTAGGACTTTGCCGTTGCATTTACACGCCCAACAGCACAGACCCAAAACAAGGGGGAGAATTTGAGATAACGCAGTTTTTACCATGGGAGGATTGGTAAATTCACAAAAATAGGGGAGAGTATTACCGGTTAGTAAACAAATATAGAGAAGGCTGATCCGATCGCTCGCCGCCAAACTTTCCCCCAAGTCGGCGCGAAAACTAATATTCTCCCCGCCCGAACCCTACAATAGTCATATAGGTAAGCCGATCGCTTTGCCTCGTCGGCTAGGCAACTGGGGGAAATTCCCTACAGACACGAATTCATGAAAAAAAACCGCATTGGTAAAGCATCAATCATTCCTGATGCGATCGCCGACAAGATAATCAAACGCTGTAAATATCCCTGGCAGCAAACTTTACTTGCCATCTTGATGTACACCGGTGAACGAGTAGGAGCGGTGAGGTTACTACGAGTCCCTGATGTTTATGTTTCCCCAGCTTCCCACATTGCCTTACCAGAAATTACCTTTCGGTCTGAAACTAGGAAGCGATCGGGCGGGAAAGATGGGGGAGTCCGCCAAGTTCCCATCTCCCAAAAACTTAGAGAGATTCTTGGAACCTACCGCATCGGTGGCGGCGATTTTCTATTTCCCAGCCCATCTGATATATCCAAGCCCGTGACAGTTCAAGCGTTCGACTCTTTTCACCGGAAAGCGATCGCTCAACTGGGTTTACAAAATGAGGGTTACTCGCTTCACAGTTACCGCCGCACTTTCATTACCAAACTTTATAACAAGGGAGTCAATACCAGAACCATCATGGCTATCACAGGTCACAAATCTATGGCATCTTTGCAGCGCTACATTGATGCTGATCCTCAAAAAATCCGAGACGCGATCGATGAAATCTAAGGCAGTCGATGACTTAAGGTTGCCAGACATCAGAGGAAAGTGGGTGCTACTAGCCAAACACAGATCGAGAAGTAACTGCCCTAGATTCCGCCAATTTTAGCACTAAACCGGGCTGCTTGGTATTTTGTCTAAAACATCAAAGACTCTTACACACAGCCAACGGCGCTAACCATTTTACAGTAGCAAATAGCGCTGTTTAGGGTTGGAAAATGCTCATTAATTTTTCTGTAAAATCATAAAATTTTTCGGGGGAGTAAAGTCTCCCCCTGTGGAAAATTTAGGAGTTGCTATCTGGGGATTTCCAACCACCCGATTTAAGTGCGGGAAGTTTTTCTAGGATAGCTTCGAGAGACAAGCCGGACTCGATCCACTGTTCTACTTGGTTGGCGATCGCTTTAGCTTTTTCCGATAGATGGGGGCCGGCAAGGTAACAAACCTGCTTTTTTCCCCTATATAGGTAAGCATATTTATTCCCGTTGGTGTCTTGGGCGGTTGACTTAGCTTTCCAGCGAACAGTTAGGCGATCGCTCTGAAAAGTGTTCACCGGGGATAAATTTTCGTCACCCAGGGTGACGGCTATCCATCCCAAATACTTAACCTTACCTTTCTCGCGTAACCTTTCCAGAGACTTGACTACACGAGACACCGGGATATCAGTGGATTGAGCGAGTTGTTTGTGGTCTTGATTGGGACAGTCCCTAAGATGTTTCAAGACAGCCATATCATCCCAAAAAGGATCGAATGGTTCTACACTTTCAGAATCCGTCACCCAGGGTGACGGAATTGAGAGGGAAAGCTGCCCCGGTGACTTAGATTTTCCCTTCATCGGCCTGACCCCCTATCATCATCTTCCCCAGGTATCGTTCGACTATTTATAGCCAAAAGTATCGATTGTGAGTTTTTGGCTATGCTGCGAACCAAGAAAAGCCTCGCTAGAAAGGGACGGTTTTCATGAATTAGGGCGATCGCCACATCAAGATAACGGGCGACTTGGCGGAAAGCTGCATAATTCCTCCCGATAAGGTCTCGAAGTTCCAGCACTTAGGACTGAAGTTCCAGCACTTAGGACTGAAGTTCCAGCACTTCTGGGGGAACGCTTGGGATTGTGTCGGTCGGGTTATGAGCGATCGCGCGTAACGGCGCGTTTAAATTTTTAACTTTTGCGTCACCCAGGGTGACGGAATCGGTGACTTTATGAGCGATCGCCTTTTCACCGGTGACAGTTTGAAGGTTAGAAAAGTGTTGTGCCATAGTCCATTTGTTTCTTGAGGGTTTAGCAGCGTGCCAAAATAGAAAGCACCCTTCGTGGACACGAAGGGCGCTTAATTTATTTAGAAACCTGTTGGAGAATCTTCTGTCGGATGTTCTCCATTTGTTTTTTTCATTTGAGATTGATAGTCTCGATTTGCTTGCAGTCTTTCCTCCAATCGAGTTTCATGGCTTTTGACATACTCATGAAAACCAGCAAACAACTCCTCCAACAGCTCTAAAATTTTCCCGCCTGTTCCGGGGACACTTTCCCCGCTTGGCTGGAAATTATCCCCCTGGCAATCTGTTCCACCAATTCGGACCGATTCAGATTTAGCTCCATAGCCATCTGATCCAGTAGCCCGACGGCTGTTTCCGTTAACGTCATCGAGACTGACTTCTTGTTTTCCCCGTACAGCGTGCTGCGGGTCTTCCATTATTCGAGCGCGATAGGTAAAAAGCCGGATGTTGAGAGCGGGGAAGCTGGTAGATTTATGCGATCGCCTTGGGGTTGGTCAGGCGATCGCAAAAGCACACCCTATATATAGGTAAAAAGCCTATGGTCAAACCAAAAGCCGAGGCCGCCAATTTGCCTAGCGGGTTTCACCGCCTGGACAAAAAACATCAGCGGATTTTCCTGGTCACTTGTTTGGCTTGGATGCTGGCAGAGCGACAAGTCGCCGCCAACGGGCAGCAACAAATCGGACGGCATTTAAGACGGACTGCTCAAAGGTCTGTGTTCAACTTATCAGATGAGGAGGTAGCCCACTACATAGCAGAAATTGAGGATTCCATCCAACGGAATCCCCAAATAACCAGACCGATTGGACTGCTTTTCAAAGTTCACAAGTCTTAATTTCAAAAGGAAAGGGAAACCTGTTCGTTTCCCCTTCCTCCCCATCATCCTTAGTAAAAAGGAACTTGAATATGAGCGACGTGAATCTACCTCGTTCAGTCATCAGCATAACATCTGAGACTGCTACGGGTCAACTCAACTTGTCCGAATCCAGCAATTCTCATTTTGGCGAAAACCTGTTCAAGTCCCCAGCATCCCTGTATCGTAATGACATCCAAGAAACCCAGGAGCGCCAGAGCCGTTGAAAAAGCCAGGTGGCTTTGAGACTCTAGTCGGTTCTTTCCGCCAGTGCTTGTCATCGCTACCGGACAAGCGCCGGGGTAAAAATCGCCGCTATGGAATGGAGGATGCCGCTTTAAGTGCGTTTAGTGTGTTTTTTACTCAAACTCCGTCGTTTCTGGCTTATCAACGTCTGATGGAGGGGAGTAAAGGCAAGAGCAATGCCCAAAGTCTGTTTGGAGTTCATCGAATTCCCTGTGATAACCAGATTCGGGACTTATTAGATGCCGTGTCCCCAGAGCACCTGTTTCCAGTGTTTGAGGATATCCTACAAGTCTTGGAAGCCCAGGGGCAGTTAGAAGACTTCCGTTGCCCAGGGGACAGTCTATTAGTCGCGTTGGATGGCACCGAATACTTCAGTTCCGACCAAATTCACTGTCCCCACTGTTCAACGCGCACCCAGAAGTCAGGAAAAACCCATTACTTCCATAGTGTTGTCACTCCAGTCATCGTCTGTCCGGGACAGAATCATGTGATTCCCTTAGTCCCCGAATTTATCGTGCCCCAAGATGGTCATGATAAGCAAGACTGTGAGAATGCCGCCGCCAAACGCTGGCTATCGAGGCAAGAACAATGCTTGAGGGCTTTGAATGTCACGGTTTGAGGGGATGACCTCTATTGCCACCAACCGTTGTGTCAGCAGTTTTTAGAGCAGCAACTTAACTTCATCGTCGTCTGTCGCCCCGAGTCTCATACTACCCTCTATGAACACCTAGAGGGCATCGAACTCCCGACCCTCACGACCAAGAAGTGGACTGGTAAAGTCGAGAAAACCTATACCTACCGCTATCTCAACGGAGTCCCCCTCAAAGATAGCGATGAGGTCCTGTTGGTTAACTGGTGCGAACTTACTGTCACCACCGCTGATGGCCAGGTAACCTATCACAACTCCTTGGCCACGAATTATCCTCTCAGCGATGAGAATGTAGCCGAGGTGGTTCGGGCCGGGCGGACTCGTTGGAAAGTTGAGAATGAGAACAACAACACTCTCAAGACCAAGGGCTACCATCTCGAACACAATTTTGGCCATGGCAAGCAGCATCTTTCTTCCTTGCTCCGGACCATCAACATCCTCTCGCTGCTCTTCCACACCCTGCAGGAGTTGCTCGATAACAAGTACCAGTTGCTACGAGCGCACTTACCGAAGCGCCAAACCTTCTTTAATGATTTGCGCGCGCTTACCCAGACTGTACTTCGACAGTTGGGACCACCTTCTGGCCTTTATGCTTGAGGGTCTCGAGTTAGACATCCCACCCGATAGCAGTTGAATTTCCAAAATGAGAATTGCTGGTTTTATCGTCGCGGGTGTGGCGGTGTAGTAGCTGAAGATTCTTGTATTCATCCTTTCCGCCTTGGCTTCGAGGTACAGTGTGGTCTACTTCCACTAAATCTGATGAGGTAAAGTATGGCCCGCACCAGGTACGCCTACCCTTTTGCTTCTTGAGTAGTTTGGCTACCCTTGTTGGCGTTTCTATTGCTTGTCCTTTTCTGGTTGCCCAGTAAGTCCAATTTCCGTCATAAAGTGTTGCGTCAGGGCGTATTAGGGTGTGTCTGACAATCGGAGTCCAATTATGTTTCCACAATGTAAATCCATCTTTGGTTTTGAAGAACCAACTTTCATGCCTTTCTTTCCCATTGCTGAGTTTGACCGTTCCTGGTCTAAGATAATTTCTCAGCTTTTCATAAGTGGCCTTTCCGTATCTTGAAACTGTCCATGCCCGTAACATTTGCCAGATTATGTTGTCTAGTTTGCTGAAGGTCTCGGTTGAGACTACCCCTGAGTAGTAATTAGACTATCCCCGTATTATTGGGTTTAGTTTGTTTATTAGGGCTGATTGAGGTGCTGTTTTGTGTTTTTTAATTACACCTTTAATCACTTCTGTATTAGCTTTAACTGCTTTTTGGCTGGGTTTTATGTGGGTTTTATGTCCGATTAATCGGCTCGTGGGTCCCCCTGTTTTTCCAGACTTGTATTTTCCTACTGGGATTAGGGGTCGAGATAGACCTCACGGTCTACCCCTCCCATTCAGAACCGTACTTGAGACTTTCACCTCATACGGCTCCTAGTTTGACCGTCTCCTTGTTAAGAGTGCAGCATCATCTCTTCATCAAGAGCTGTTTTATCATCGTGACAATGGCGATGTAGTAATTGAAGATTCTTGTATTCATCCTTTCCGCCTTGGCTTCTAGGTACAATGTGGTCTACTTCAATTAAATCTAATGGGGTAAAGAATTGCCCACACCAGGTACACTTGCCTTTTTGCTTTTTGAGTAGTTTAGCTATACTTGTTGGCGTATCGATTGCTTGTCCTTTTCTGGTGGCCCAGTAAGTCCAGTTTCCGTCATATGGTGTTGCTTCGGGGCGTATTAGGGTATGTCTGACAATTGGAGTCCAATTGTGCATGAATAGATGTAACCCATCTTTGGTTTGGAAGATCCAATTTTCGTGTCTTTCTTTCCCATTGCTAAGTTTAATTGTTCCATGTCTGAAATAATTTCTTAGCTTTTTGTTACTTGCCTTTCCGCATCTTGATACTGTCCATGCCCGTAACATTTGCCAGATTATGAAGTCTAGCTTAACGAAGGTCTCTGTTGAGACTACCGCTGAATAATAGTTTGCCCATCCCCGAATGATTGGGTTTAGTTTGCTAATCAGGGCTGATTGAGGTGCTGTTCTATATTGTTTTATTACACCTTTAATCACTTCTGTGTGGGCTTTGACTGCTTTATTGCTGGGTTTGATGTGGGTTTTGTGGCCGATTAGTCGGCTTGCTGTTCCACATGTTTTCCCAGATTTGTATTTTCCTGCTGGATATTGCCTAATATTGAATCCTAGAAAGTCAAACCCTGGTTCCTCTATTTTTCCATTATACTCAATAGGTTTGAGCGTGTGACATATTCGAGTTTTTTCAGGTTTTATTTCTAGTCCTACAGGTTTTAACCATACAGAGATAGCAGTTTTGCACTGTTCTATAATCTCTAGTGATGGTGATATCACTACAAAATCATCGGCATATCTTATTAAGGTGACTTTAACCTTAACCCATTTTGTTTTTGGATACATCGTTTCAATTAACCTAACCATGCCCAACAGTGCGATGTTAGCCAGGAGTGGACTTATTACCCCTCCTTGAGGTGTCCCTGTTTCAGTATCCTCAAATACACCGTTATCTAGCACACCTGCTTTAAGCCATTGTTTCAGGTCTCTTTTTAGGCTGCTGGGACAATTAATTTTGGACAGTAGGTAATCATGATTTATTCGGTCAAAACATTTTGCTATGTCTGCATCCAGTACATAGTAACCACCTTTATTTATACTTTGGTAGATTCTGGATATTGCATCGTGGGCTGACCGTCCAGGACGGAACCCGTAGCTTGTGCCTTCAAATCTCGATTCCCATTCAGGTTCGAGAGCCGACTTAACCAAGGCTTGCCTTGCTCTATCTTGGATTGTGGGTATTCCTATTCCAGCTTTTTTCATCCCTACCAGGTTTTGGAATCCAAACCCGTCGCAGTGGTTTTGCTTTGAGGTTTCCCTTAATGTTCTTGACCAGTTCAAACCTTTGTCTTGGAGAGATTGCTCTTACTCCATCAACTCCGGCTGTTTTCTTGCCTTGACCCGCTTGGGGGGGCGGGTTTATTAAGCTGACTGTTGGGAAGCATGGCTGACCGTGGAACCCGCCCCTACAGCCGCACTGCTAAGAGCCGGGCATAGTATGATTTCACCAATAGACGTTGCAACCTTTTAGCTTTTGCATTTTGTCCCGATTTAGCCGCTTGAAATATACTCTTTTGGAGCTTGAAAATTTTCCGTTGAACCTTAGTCCATGGGATTGCCTTCCATGCGTTGTTCGTAGTCTTGATTAGTTTTGGTTTCCCAAACCCTTTCTTTAAACTCGCTATCGCCATTTGTACTCCTACTAGGCTCTATTTCTTACATTCAAACCGTGACCCGTTAGCATATCCCTTCCATTACAGTTGGGCGTTGGCTTCTGGTCACATCTCACGTCCTCTAGGACTTGCGGTTACACTTATCCCTACTGATATCTCGACCAGATAATCAGAGTCCAGGAGGATTTAAAACGTTCCGTTTATATGGGCATTCCATCTTTAGATTTGTCTTTTCCACCGGGGTACTTTAAAGGTCTGTGTAGGTAGTGCAATAATACTCCTACTCTTCCCCTTGCTCTTTTGAACGCAGCGTGTCAACCTATTTCGCTACTTAATATTGACGATGGTTCAAGCCGGACATTCGGTTTCCCTAATCATGGATGGTTGGCAGTGGTCGCTTTCTGGTAGTAGGTTCTACTTCACGCCTTCCGTTCCCCGCTTCAATCCTGGGGTTATGATTCCCAAGACTGGGGGTGGCTATCGCCGTTACCCTGACTTCCTAAGTTATACTTATCTATTTATAGTCTTCTTATAAGGAATTTGTATAGTTTAGTTCGTTTTGACCTTGGGTTCCCTGCCTTGTTTGGTATATTTCTATATCAAACGTTGGGACATATAAACAGTTATGGGGATGGTCAGGAGTGTGTTCCTTATATTCAACCAAGGGGTTGAAGTCCCCACCAGGCGGTTATTTCAGGTATTTCAACCCTATTTCATGCCTGAACGTCTCGCACTATTGTCTGATATTATAGCATTAGTCAAGGTGGTTAGGACGCAGCTGGGAGAACGGAATCCATGGCATCATCGAGAGAATCAAACTGCTCACGTGCAATGGCGAATGCGGGCTTTCAACCACGACCAATATTTCTCTATCTTGTTGAGGTCTGGCGAATAAGGTGGTAGATAGAGCAAACGGCATTGAGCCGCCTCCACTAGCTCAGGAATCCGTCCCCCTTGATGAAACGTTGCATTGTCTAGCACTAGAGTCTGACCTGGCTTCAGTGTTGGAATTAAGATGAACTCCAACCACAACTCAAACACTGTCCGATTACAACAACCCTCAAAGCGATCGGGGGCTAAGAGTTGTTGATGACACCATGCGGCCATATAGCTCACCCTGCCCTGCCTCTTCCCTGATTTGAGGGCATGGAAGCGTTGTCCTTCCTCGCAGTAAGCATAAGTAACCATAAGGGTAATCCGAGTCCTGACTATTCATGCCGGCTTCATCGAGGTAGACCACTTCTTGTGGCTCCATCTGTTCAATCTGAGCAATAAACTCCTCTCGCTGTTGCTATTTAGTAGGTTGGGTGGAGTATGGGAACCCAACAACAACATCTCTCAGTGATGTTGGGTTTCACCCAACCTACCCAGCTACCCAGGTCGAATTCCTCGAAAGTGAGTAGGGCGATCGCATTTCCGGCGCCGAGCCTATTTAGTAGGTTGGGTGGAGTATGGGAACCCAACAACAACATCTCTCAGTGATGTTGGGTTTCACCCAACCTACCCAGGTCGAATTCCTCGAAAGTGAGTAGGGCGATCGCATTTCCGGCGCCGAGCCTATTTAGTAGGTTGGGTGGAGTATGGGAACCCAACAACAACATCTCTCAGTGATGTTGGGTTTCACCCAACCTACCCAGGTCGAATTCCTCGAAAGTGAGTAGGGCGATCGCATTTCCGGCGCCGAGCCTATTTAGTAGGTTGGGTGGAGTATGGGAACCCAACAACAACATCTCTCAGTGATGTTGGGTTTCACCCAACCTACCCAGGTCGAATTCCTCGAAAGTGAGTAGGGCGATCGCATTTCCGGCGCCGAGCCTATTTAGTAGGTTGGGTGGAGTATGGGAACCCAACAACAACATCTCTCAGTGATGTTGGGTTTCACCCAACCTACCCAGCTACCCAGGTCGAATTCCTCGAAAGTGAGTAGGGCGATCGCATTTCCGGCGCCGAGCCTATTTAGTAGGTTGGGTGGAGTATGGGAACCCAACAACAACATCTCTCAGTGATGTTGGGTTTCACCCAACCTACCCAGGTCGAATTCCTCGAAAGTGAGTAGGGCGATCGCATTTCCGGCGCCGAGCCTATTTAGTAGGTTGGGTGGAGTATGGGAACCCAACAACAACATCTCTCAGTGATGTTGGGTTTCACCCAACCTACCCAGGTCGAATTCCTCGAAAGTGAGTAGGGCGATCGCATTTCCGGCGCCGAGCCTATTTAGTAGGTTGGGTGGAGTATGGGAACCCAACAACAACATCTCTCAGTGATGTTGGGTTTCACCCAACCTACCCAGGTCGAATTCCTCGAAAGTGAGTAGGGCGATCGCATTTCCGGCGCCGAGCCTATTTAGTAGGTTGGGTGGAGTATGGGAACCCAACAACAACATCTCTCAGTGATGTTGGGTTTCACCCAACCTACCCAGCTACCCAGGTCGAATTCCTCGAAAGTGAGTAGGGCGATCGCATTTCCGGCGCCGAGCCTATTTAGTAGGTTGGGTGGAGTATGGGAACCCAACAACAACATCTCTCAGTGATGTTGGGTTTCACCCAACCTACCCAGGTCTTGAATTTAACCGCCACCAGGTTAACCACCCCAAAATTAACCCAATTACACAACTAATAACAAACGTCAAACTCGCCGTTGATACCGGATGAATCGTTGGCGCTTCCGTCTTATTCCGTAACAGGACAAACGAGGCAATTTCCGTTAATATACCCTCCGAATAATTCGCGATTGATGAAGCCGCCGCCGACGCTGTACCCACTCCTATACTAGCAGCAGCGATCGCTCTTTCTAGCCTATCCTCTCTTTTCGCTTGATTAATTTCCACAATTCCCTCAATCGTCTTAATCAGATTTTCTAATAAAATCATCCCCGGACTTAAACTCTCATAGTCCGTTTTTACCTGTCTTTCATACTTGGTCGCCGCCAATTTACTAAACTCAGCCAACGTAGTTAACTCACAATTCGGGTCTACCTTCGCAAATTCTTTTAACCTTTGTCGATAGTTGGCTAAATTAATCGTAATTGTCCTTAACTGGGAATGCAGTTGACTTAAATCGATCGCATAATTTCCTAAGATTTCTAAGGTTTCTTCTAAAGCCTCTTGTAAATCTTCCGGTTGTTTCCGCTGTTGGCGAATGGTTAAGACCGATTTTTGAATGGTTTGATAATTCTTTTTTAATCGGCGTTTCAGAATCCGACTTTGGCTATAGGCCCAAATAATCTTATGGCGATAGGATAACAGACGATGAAAATGGGTCTGTATTTGCTTAATTTCCTCTTGAATTGCCGTTAAGTCGCACTCTGCTGGTAATAGCCAAATTAAATAATGGCATTCTCCTAAACTGTTTTGAATGTCCTTTTTCAGCAGTGACTTATGTTCATCATTTAACCGGGGATAATTTCGCAGGTCTTCCGGTTTTTCATTATCAATCAGTATCAGTAAATTTTCCCAATTCTTCACCGAAACAAACTGAGATATTTCAAATAAATACCCCCCCAAAAGTTGATTGGCTGGGAAACTCAATTGATTATTGGCGATTTCTTTATAACTCTTTTCGGCAATTTCATTAACTTTCTCTGGGGAATATTTACGATCCAGTTGACCCCACAATAGCCAAGTTTGACCGAGGCTTGAGGGACTGTTAATAATTCTTTCCTGAATATATGTTTTCAGTTGCTTTAAAGATGTTTTCTGATATTCGCTATCATAAGCATCAATGATTAAGCTATAGCTATCCCCCAATTGAGAGGCTGCTAAAACATATTCTATCCCCATTAAAGGCTGTTCCCCCTCCTGATAATCTAAGGAAACAATATCGATTTCTGGGTTTTCTTTCGTAGCGTATTTTTCCAGTTTGTCGAGATTTTCGGCCGTTAATTTACTATAGGGTTTTTCCAGGTCATGATGAAACCGTCGCCAAAAATAATAGCGATTAAAATCTATGCTTTCTGAGGTTTGTCCTAACCCTTCCCGTAAGTCATACAGAAACAGTTGCAGCGTGATTTCTTTCAGGGGGTACATTCAGTTAAATTACAGAGATGGAGACGACTTAAATAGTTGGCTAAAAAACCCTTGTATTTTGCCGCCCACAGAAGGATTGAGCGCATTTTTTGACGCTGTTACCGGGTCGGGAGAATGACAAATTTGTTCCGCCAGATTGCTTAATTCTGTGTTATAATCATCACTATCAAAGCTGGGGAGATAGCCTTTTTTACGATCGCTTCCCTCAGACAAAAGGCGATCGCACTCCTGCTTATATAATATCGCTAAGTCTGTATAATTCATCGCCACCGACTCTAATTGTTTCGTATGATTAGCCACATCAGAAATCATCGCCAATTGATTATACACATTTATTGGCAACTTTCGGTTAAAACGGGCTAAGGCATGAATAAACGCGGTTATAATTACTTTATCGTTAGGAGTCATAGCTAATTAATTGGTGACAGTCCGACACCAGGTTAAAGAAACAGGGGACTTGGACAGTGATTTAGCACTTAGTTTATGCCCAACTATTGTAGCACAGTAGCCGTGAATTGTATAGACCCATTTGATAATTAATTGGAGCCGTCAATTTATCCGGTGTTTGGGGTAACAATTCCCGTCAGTTTCTACCTAGGCGACTATCCCGTTATTCCCCCTTCCCTCAATAACCCGAAATCACCAAACTCGACCAATAATAAACATCAGAAAACGGCATAACTTCCGAGTTTTCTTGTCTTTCAATGCGTCCTAAAGCCTTGGATAAAATCCCCCGATTATTATCAGCCAAGGAAGGATGTGATAAACAGCATTGATAAACCTTGGCAATTTCCCCCCAGGTCGCCTCAAACCGTAACCAATTTTTCGCCTTATGCAAAGCCACCGCCGCCGTTTCACCCCCTAGGTATTCCTGATAAAACTTAATCGCCAACACCGCCGCCGACTCATCATTAACCAGCCATAAACTGGAAACCACCTGAGACACTCCCCCCGCAGAAAGGCACTGGCTAACCCCACATATTCCTTCTCAATGGCTTCGATATTAGTTAAACCCGTTTCGCAAGCATTTAGATACACCAGACCATAAGAAGTCAGGGATAAACTCGCTATTTTTTCTCCCGTTAAACGCTCTGAACCCGATAGCAAAAGACTTGACAAACTCGGCTTTTTGTGGTAGTAATCCCCATGACCGCTAAAGTGGAAAATCTGGTGATTTTCTGTTAAAGCTGATATCACAGTTTCCTCAGTGGCTTGTTTATCCGTGATGGTTTGGTAGCGGCTATTATAACCCGTCAAAATTTGCTCAATAGCAGTCACTTCCGCTGCCGTAAAAGGCAAATTTTTCGCGCCGATACTGTCCGGGTAAGCCACAGTCAGCACAGAAACTCCTGAGTTAGGATTCATTGGCGGCGAGGAAGAATGACCATAACCAAAGGCGGCGCTGGGTAAACGAGTGATAATCAAATCATGGGGAAATAAGGCTTCCAAAGGGAAACGGTGCAAGTCTCGATGGGGAATTAAAATTAAGTGGCTAATCTCCGGGGGTAATTTAGCGGTAATTTCCGGGATATTTAACAGGGTGTGCATCGAGTCTATATGGGTTTTTAACCGTTGCTGCCAACTCTGACTATCTGAGGTTTTCTTGAGACTATAATTCTGATAATCCCGATTCCAATGGGTGATTAAAGTTTCCAGTGTTTCCTGTGCCGCAGCAGATAAAGGGATAGCGGTCAGGTCGTCGCGGGTGAGGATAAAGGTAATCAAAGAATGATTGCCATAATACCAATAAATCAGGGCGGTTTCCCCGTTAACCAAGGTTTGAATTTGTGCCACATTGGGGCTAATCTCAACGGGTTGAGAAGCGGTGGATAACAGCCAAGTTAAATGGATATTCTTTTCTAATTCTGCGGTTTCCAAGGCTTGATGCCAGTTTTGGTCTTGGCTGGCAAAGTCAAAGGCAAAACGATAGAATAGAGTAAATTTTGCCCTCAGCCGTTTCACCTGGGGGATAGACTGAGATTCCCGGAAATTCCCCGGCACCAGTTGGGGGGTTTCATCATCATCTGGGTTGACAGGGGGAGATAGGCTAACCTTCTCGGGTTGGGAATGGTGTCGATGATAAATTTGATTCAGCCAGGTTTGTAAAGTGGCAAAACCCTGTTGATGCCATTGTCTGGCTGACTGGTATTCTCCTAATTTCAACAAAGCCGAAATTAAATCAAGGACAATGGTTAAATATAACTCCCGGTCAGCATCAGGGGTGATAACGGTCAAGGCTTCCTGATAACTTTCTACAGCCTGTTGATAATAGTATCTGGCTGTTTGCGGCTGACCAAATTCATCAGTTATGCGGTGAGAAGCTGTGGCGAATTGACCTCGCTGATAACGCCCTTGACCGATAACATGATGTAAAAATCCCCAGGCGGTGGGGTGGGTGGATTTGGGGCAATGTTTTAAACCCTGTTGATAACTAGCAATTCGTCCTGGATAATCCCGTAATTCTAAACTCGGATTTTGCAGAATTTCTGAGAGTCTCGGTGAGTTGATATCAGGTACAATAAAATCAGTATTACGGCGTGATTGTGCAGCCGCCACCCCTCGGTTAGACCAAGCTTCATGTAAATCGGGTTTAAATTTTATGGCTTGGTCGTAGGAGGATATGGCTTTTTCATACTCTCCTAAATAAGACAGCGCCACCCCTCGGTTAGACCAAGCTTCATGTAAATCGGGTTTAAATTTTATGGCTTGGTCGTAGGAGGATATGGCTTTTTCATACTCTCCTAAATCAGACAGCGCCACCCCTCGGTTATACCAAGCTGCATGGTAATCGGGTTTAATTTTTATGGCTTGGTCGTAGGAGGATATGGCTTTTTCATACTCTCCTAAATCATACAGCGCCACCCCTCGGTTAGACCAAGCTTCATGGTCATCGGGTTTAAATTTGATGGCTTGGTCGTAGGAGGATATGGCTTTTTCATACTCTCCTAAATAAGACAGCGCATTCCCTCGGACAAACCAAGCTTCATGGTCATCGGGTTTAAATTTGATGGCTTGGTCGTAGGAGGATATGGCTTTTTCATACTCTCCTAAATAAGACAGCGCATTCCCTCGGTTAAACCAAGCTGCATGGTAATCGGGTTTAAATTTTATGGCTTGGTCGTAGGAGGATATGGCTTTTTCATACTCTCCTAAATTAGCCAGCGCCAACCCTCGGAAAAACCAAGCTTCATGGTAATCGGGTTTAAATTTTATGGCTTGGTCGTAGGAGGATATGGCTTTTTCATACTCTCCTAAATAAGACAGCGCATTCCCTCGGTTAGACCAAGCTTGATGGAAATCGGGTTTAAATTTTATGGCTTGGTCGTGGGAGGATATGGCTTTTTCATACTCTCCTAAATCAGACAGCGCATTCCCTCGGTTAGACCAAGCTTCATGGTAATCGGGTTTAAATTTTATGGCTTGGTCGTAGGAGGATATGGCTTTTTCATACTCTCCTAAATAAGACAGCGCATTCCCTCGGTTAGACCAAGCTTGATGGAAATCGGGTTTAAATTTTATGGCTTGGTCGTAGGAGGATATGGCTTTTTCATACTCTCCTAAATCATACAGCGCCAACCCTCGGGTAAACCAAGCTTCATGTAAATCGGGTTTAATTTTTATGGCTTGGTCGTAGGAGGATATGGCTTTTTCATACTCTCCTAAATCATACAGCGCCCTCCCTCGGTTAGACCAAGCTTCATGGTAATCGGGTTTAATTTTTATGGCTTGGTCGTAGGAGGATATGGCTTTTTCATACTCTCCTAAATCATACAGCGCCACCCCTCGGTTATACCAAGCTTCATGGTAATCGGGTTTAAATTTTATGGCTTGGTCGTAGGAGGATATGGCTTTTTCATACTCTCCTAAATCAGACAGCGCCCCCCCTCGGACCAACCAAGCTTCATGGTAATCGGGTTTAAATTTGATGGCTTGGTCGTGGGAGGATATGGCTTTTTCATACTCTCCTAAATCAGACAGCGCCAACCCTCGGTTAGACCAAGCTTCATGGTAATCGGGTTTAAATTTTATGGCTTGGTCGTAGGAGGATATGGCTTTTTCATACTCTCCTAAATAAGACAGCGCATTCCCTCGGTTAGACCAAGCTTCATGGTAATCGGGTTTAAATTTTATGGCTTGGTCGTGGGAGGATATGGCTTTTTCATACTCTCCTAAATAAGACAGCGCACTCCCTCGGTTAGACCAAGCTTCATGGTAATCGGGTTTAAATTTTATGGCTTGGTCGTAGGAGGATATGGCTTTTTCATACTCTCCTAAATAAGACAGCGCCACCCCTCGGAAAAACCAAGCTTGATGGAAATCGGGTTTAAATTTTATGGCTTGGTCGCAGGAGGATATGGCTTTTTCATACTCTCCTAAATTAGCCAGCGCTACCCCTCGGTTAGCCCAAGCTTCATGGTAATCGGGTTTAAATTCGATCGCTTTTTCCCAAGAGAATATCGCACCGCGCAAATCCCCATTAAGATATCGTTGGCATCCATCGTTAAACCATGACTCAGCATCAGCCGGGAGAGAGTCAGGGGTATTAGTTTCTCCGGGGGAGGTTTTGGCCGTGTTTCTCCTAACAAATTAGCCGCTATTTGGGAAATATAGTCACCATCCAACTGCGCTAATAATAACAACTGCCGGGAGATTTCCGCATCTTTAGGGTTAGGGTGAAACCGGGGAGACCATTCCTCCCATCGGCTTTTCGTCACCCGGTATTCATTGCGACGCAGCCAACGCCTCACCTGGTCTCCTTTCCAACCCTGACCCACCTTAGTCAGCAATTGTCGAAATAACCATTCATATTCATCGTCTGGGAGTCGGGGAGGGTTTGACCTCGGCGGTGGCGGGGGGTCCACCCAGTCGATAAACTTATCCCAAACTTGGGTCAACCATCGACGAAATCGACCCATCAGGCGCATCAGTTGGTTAAACATAAGCAGTTATCCAGGGTGTCAAACCATCAAACCCCCTGTCCGCCACTGAGGGGTCATCACTATTTTAATCCTTTTTTACCGGTTTCCGCCTCCTCCACCCACCCCAGCCACCTGTCAAAAATTAATTTCCCCTAACCCCTTTTTTTTATCGCTCATCTGTGTTATAATCAATTCTGGCAAATAAGCGGACGTGGCGGAATTGGTAGACGCGCTAGATTTAGGTTCTAGTGTCCTCGCGACGTGAAGGTTCAAGTCCTTTCGTCCGCATTAACTATAAACCCTTATCCTGACAGCGATAGCGGGTTATTACTCAACCCGATAACTATGCCTAGTTACTCAGATATTACTCACAATCTAGTCCTAGCACAGGAAAATAATTCTGTCAACGGTTGATTACTCAGTCAACAAGCACAACTTAATCAATCTGTCAAATGCCTACTATCTCCCCCCAACCAAACACCGATAGGGTAACTCCCTTGTGATACCCGTCAATGGCAAGCCTATCGGTTCGTTACGAACCATTGACTGCTATCACATCGGTCGCACCCCTAAGAGTGTTTGTTTCGGTTAGGGGGAGGGTATGTTTCAAAGCCAACACGATAGCCGTAGATAGCCGTAGGGGGAACCCACTAGGTTATCAATGTACAACGATACCCCTATCAATGTACAAAGATATTAGGCTGCCTATCCGGTTATCTATGGGAGTCAGATTATTAGTGAAATATTGAGGAGCCTACTCGCTACCAACAAAATGCGATCGCATAATCTGAACTATCATCTACCGGAACCAACCCGATACCCCTAAACAACTTTTCAACTGGTGACTTGTTTCGTTATCTCTCGCTGATACCTACATAATCCTAGAGAATTGCTTTACCAGCGACAACGGTTATCCACATAATCCTAGGGAATTGACTCCCCATCGAAACCGATACCTACATACCGCTAGACAAGTCTCCAATTTATAGGGGTACTGAGTTCCGCACGGGATGATTACCCCTAATAGACGGGTTAAGGTTTTGGCTTAGGGTGTTTATTGTGGGTAAATTAGAGGCAAGCATTCATATAAATGATTTCCAGGCCTGGTTTTCCAGGCCTGGAAACAAAAAATATGCAAGCACCCCCTACAGTCAGAAACCATAGGGGGCCATTTAAGTTATTGAGTTAGCTGTTAGCTGTTAGGGCTTAGGGTTTAGGGTTTACTGCACTTAGTAATCATAGCGTTAGCTACATCTATTAACTTGTCTACAGTAACTTGGTCAGATTTTCCAACGTAGATGTGATGATTGACGCTACCATCCCACCCTTTGAGGTTCCAGTAGGTAAAACCATTGATTGAGAGTTTTTTGCACGCTGTAAATCGCTTTCCGTTAACCTCTAAAGCAAAAGATTTATTGGTTTCCAGATATTTAAACCATTCTAAAGAACCTACTTCAATACAGATATTACCATGACCTACCAGAAACCCTTTGTAAGACCCTGTTAGTGTGACTACCGGGAGTAGCTTAGGCATGAAAATCACCTCCCAGTAGGATATCGCTGTTATAGCCGTTAATGTTGAAATCAGAGGCAATAATGCCTGGTTGAGGTTGAGAGATAATTGGATACTGAGATTCTACCCATTTTTCGTGTACCGTCATAAAATCAACAGCGGCGTTATGAGCTATTTCGGCTAATGTCACCCTAGTATCCTGGTTAGCGTAGGGGATATCTCGTGACATCATTTGAATGTAAATCTCCCTAGCCATTTCTGCAATAACCATCATTTTTTCTTGTTTAAACTCATCCATTTTTCTATCTCCTATTGATTGTTATCTGGAATTAAAACTCGTCATAATCTTCCCCATAGTCTCCATTTTCGATTTCGTAATGATTCTGAATCTTTGCTTTAAGTAGCCTTTCGATACCTTTTAAAAGTTCCATTTCCGCCGACAAAAAATGTTCGTGGATTGCAATAAATTCCTCAATCTCATTAAATTTTTTGGGAGTTTTGGCAAGTTCTACTAAGTCGAGCAATCCCACAACATTAGGGTTTAATCGATTGCTCATGTAGCTATATTCTACTACGTTTAATCCGGGCGTACTTGATTTGATTGACATGGATTTATCCTTTGATAGTGGTTAAGTTGTGATAGTTTAACGTCATTTCGGACGGGTTTGTTACTCAATTTTAGTCAGCAAATGTTTAATGTAATTAAGTTGTTTTAGGAGTAATTGTTCCTTTGCGACTGCCAGGGAATACTCGGTTTGACAATCATTCATTATTGTTATCAAAGTATCCTTAGCGTCTTGTTTGGTAGCATTGTAAATCGTGGTGTCTACCATTTGTTTAAACGTTTTAAACCTTGTTTGAGTAATAGCGTCAATGTTATTTTGAGTCATTTTAATTCCCTCCTTAAATAATTTGTTTCCAAACGTTTTTACCGTTTTGATTAATCATTGAATAGCCCCTGCTTTTCATTAGATTAGTCAACTCTGAAACATTAACGCGACTATCAAGATATCCATCTGTTTTAGCTCTCTCAATGGCTTCTTTTAACGCTTTCGGGTCGATATCAGTTACAACCTCGGTTAACTCAGGACATCCCGCGTTAATTGCCTGATTGTTTTGTTTCATTTTTGCCTCAATACTTTGAGTGATAAAACTGTCTAAAAATTGTTCAGTACCTGATGATATAGTCAAGATTTTTTCATTAACAAAATCCCAGTAATCATTGAAGCGTTTAATTGATTCATTGATAGATAATTGATAAATCAATGAATGAGTGACAATAATTTCACTTGATAACCTAGCGTTAATGATATCTTTTTTGTGTTTCTGTAGTTGTTTTTTGACCTTGCTGTATTGATTGCAGTTATCGATATTTCTCCAGAAAATTTCTAATTGAGATGATAATTTATCAAGCGTAATATCCTCTACATCGTTTAAATCACTTAACTCGTAACTATTCCCCCTATATTCCTCTGATGTCATAGTCTCTCGTTTTTTAAACCATATAGGAAACATCCGTCTTTTGAGTTCGTTTAACTCCCACAATGTCCACAATGGATGTATTGAATTAATCACCTTTAAAGCGAAAGCATTAAAAATCATGTTAGTTCCCGGTGTCTGACTACTGATGGTTATTCGGCTATTTTTGCGGTTTAACACCTTGAAAAGCGATAACATATTCTCATTTTCAATTAATAAGCTAGGGGTGATATCTTCCCATACCAATATAAAATTTTTCTCAAATTCACATTGAAGGGGGTCATAAAATCGTTCATGTTGTATCTTGTTTCTCAGTGAAGCGAAAGTGCTATTAGCAAGCACCGAGGTTGTCTTGTATAGTTCAGATGCTACGGTAGCTATCTGTGACTTTCCAGTACCGCTAGACCCCCAAAGGAACAGGATACCAGCGGTAGACATTAACGTTACTGGAGACGCTATAAACGAGGCGATAATTGGAAACTGAATATCAGGATATGGTAGAACACAGACAGCCCTACACACCGATTCTATCTGTTTACCTAAATTGCCATCCGTGATTATTTCTTCTAGTTCAGATGACATCTGACTTCTAATTAGTCTATAATCAATATAGTCCTCAGACATGGTAGTAACCTCTTATCGCTCTTGACTTGTTGACATGGTATGGTAGTTATTCCCCCCTAAATATTTAGGGGGGATTTATTTGTGACTACATTAATCGCAGTAATTCAATTAATGCAATTAATACATTAGAATCAAGTTGTTTAACCTTGTTATAAAGGCTCTCAAAGCTAGGGTCACAATCCAAAACCTTAGCCCCTTCTGTTAACCTTTCCTCGAAGGTTTTGTATTTTGCCTTTCCATTAAATCCTGCTTTATTTTTAGTTTTGGATTCAATGAAAGCGTCAATATTTTCGATTGAGTAAGCAGCGACAGATTGATTGAATGGATTAATGCATTCAATTTCTAAGATATTAGAAATATCAGAGTTTAAATTATCGTCTCCGATATTTCCCTCTAATATCCTGTCAGAAGGTCTGACTGATGATTGACTTAGATTTATTGTTGCTGTAAACATCACAGAACCGTCTGTAAGCATTGAGTCACTTTCGACTATTTTAAGCAATGCGAGTTCTGGAGATGTAGGGGTGTATTCTCGTTTTTTGCCGTTATATTCAGTCTCGTATTTTTCAATATAAAACCGTACAGCAATTAATTCTTTATCACCTTGGGAATAACTCCAATCCCTATCATTGAAGTTAGAAAAATCCCCTGATACACCTTTCCCGAATATCCATAAATGAGGTGACTTAATTCGGAATTATGCATAATCAACAATTAGAAAGGTTGCCGTTTCACCGGGCTTAACTGCACTGCAATAACTAAATTTATCGTCCTGTTTTTTGCCGTAATATCCGATACTCATGATTAATTATCCTTTGATGATTGATTATGACGTTTGAAATTTTTTTGCATACCTCCCAAAATTGAGGGTTACCAACAATTGATACTCGTAGGCTGCCTTCATTTGTCAACCTTGCTGTAGCGTGACCTCTGTAGTCCCCCCTAGGGCTATAACAACCCATATAGGAATAAGCTAAATCAAGGATTTCCTGGGTTTTATGTTCCTTTATAGGGGTTAGTATCCGGTAGGCTATTTGAGTGGTTTCTGACTCAAATAGGTGTGGGTTATAGGTGGTGTTTATTAACTCACCGTCAATGGAAAATAACCCTGTAGTTTATTCATTGTTTGCCCTTGGAATTTCTAAGTTGTTTAAAATCTCCTGAAACTCGTCGATATTGATAAATGAGATGCCTTGCCATCGGTAGGATGTCCCCCTTATAACAAACCAACACTGATTGACTAAGCCAGGATTAAGGTACTGCAATAACTGCATTTTTAGCTTAAATGAATCAGTTAATACTCCCTTAACTTCGATGTAACGATTAAAGAACGGACTATAAAAATCTGGAATCCAGGTGATATTTTTCCAAGGTTTTTTGTTTTCAATTAACGTTAGTTTAGGATGCACAATTAATTGATTTATCGTATTTTTGTAGAAGGTGATAAACCCGACAATCAAATACACTTGGAAAATAATAGCCGTCTATTTTTTTTCCTCTGGCATTGTATTTATTTTTCATTTTTTGGGTACACTCCGAAAGATGTATTAGGATTATCAGGTTCTCTATCCCCGCCGTTTTCGGCTTGATATATATTCCATTCATCCCTGTAGAACTCTAGGGCTTCTGTACAAATTTCCTCAAGTTTTTCAGGATGTAATGGGATTAATTTTTTAAGAATTTCGCCTATAAAATAAGCAATAAAATCCTTATCAAACTTAACTAAAGTTGATTGCCACATAAACCCCCTTACGCCTAAAATTGGAACTTTGATATATAGGGAATGACCGATATACATCAAGGGGGTTAACGTGATGTTTCGTAGGTTAAGCCTAACCTCGGACCAATGACGTGGTATCATGCTATAATTTCCTAATGCTTAGTGGCTACCGCTTATGTGCTTTTAAAATAGAGTCCCTCAAAAATTTACACATAAGCGGTTTTGTTTTTGGTGTGGGATTAATCTAACCAACTAGAAAATGGGTTGACTTCATTATCTTCATCCTCTAAATCACTCTCAGAGCCCAATAGATGGTCTTCTAGTGCATTAATATCATCCTGTATGGCTCCCGTAACCTTACGAGGCAGCTTTACTCCACCTGCTTTTAATAGCGTCAGGATTGCGTTGGTGACTCGTTTAAGTGTGGCAATCTCTGAATATGTCAGATAAAAGGTATTTGAGTTGATAATCTCCGACGTTTGGAGTTTGTTGGTCAATGATTGAATTAATGAAGTTTTGGGGTAAGGAAGGTAAGTATTAACCAATTCCAGAAACTTAGTAAATTGTTTAAACCGACTCAACGTCTCAATGTATTCTGTAGGAGTCAATACTTTATTAGTATTAACATTAGTTACATTTTCTACAGTTACGTTACCTTCAATTGATTTTGTAACTGTATAGTTACCTTGCTCTTTTGAATTCATGTCAGTGATTTAAAACTCATTGACAAAATCATTTTTAAAAAATACGATTGAGTTATTGAGTTTTAAATCACTGTATTTAATTAAAATCATCTTATTTGATTAGTTTATTTTTAATAAACATAAATTATACAATTTACACTTATTTATAAAATAATCAAATATCACATTAAGTATATATAGAATGTACAAATAATAACAAATACAAAAAACCCGTTAATCCTATTTTGTGAGTTAACGGGTATATACTTAGTAACAAGTAATCAATTATCGCTTTAGACGTAATTCCATCCCTTCGGATAATTCGCAGGGATATCGCCTTGTTTCTGGTTAGCTGCTTCAGTTCTACCTGTGGTTAGTTCTCCTAAACCGTCTAACGGATAATCATTTTTATCAGGTATTTGATACCATTTATGATGCGTCCTGAGTGATATTGGTTTCATAGTCCAATAATGCGCAAAAACATATAGTAAGCAGTTAATCGAGAAAATGTTAGGAACTTTTAAAGTAATAAACCGCAACTTTTTAGTACCGGAATTAGCTCCTGTTGTAGTATATTCCCGCCATATCCCTGGATTTGTTGGACGAGCGGGACCTTCCACAAAGACACGGTAAAATCCTGTTTTTTTACCGGTGTTATAACCTAAGCCAGCGGGACTTTCCGCCTATTAGCGTTAGACGTTCCAGTATTACCTCTAGGGGCGGGTTTCCAAACAGTTAAATCTCTAACCTCTGTTGGTTCTAAGCCTTGACTGTTAGAGGATAACGTATGAAGCAGCAACATAGGCATTGGGATAACATACTTTGATGTCTTGTCTACTGGAGCCTCAACGTTTAGAGACCTCCCAAGACAGGTTCCCTTTGGTTGTCCTAGTTTAGCGACAAAATTGTCTTTATATTTATTGTAAGCATCATTTAATGGCATAATTTAACCTCATTAATTATCAAACAAAACCTTAGATAGGTAGACATTAACACTATTGTTGTCTACCTAGTCAATGAACCCTAGTCAACAAAAACAGCAATAGCTTCTACATCGATAGAGCCATCAGTAGCATCCAAAACATCATCAGTAGGGATTGTTAGGGATACCGCCACAGCTCCAGTCGCCATGTTGCGGGTATAAGCTGTAACTAATGTTGCCCCATTAGGGTTTCTAGTTGCGCTTAGTTGTATACGTTGAACTTGCTCGATAACTTCTAGCAATTGGTGTTCGAGAGTGGCACCGTTAAGAGTTACTGGACTAGCCATAATCATCACCTTTAATCAGTTAATACATAGAGCCTAGCATCATTAACTGAATTTGTCTGTTAACTATTTGATATATCAGAAGCTACATATATGTAGCATCTATTCAATGAAAACTACATTAAGCTGTAGTTGGTGGCTGACTCCCAGTTTTCATTTCTAACGACGTTCTAGTAGCTGTTCTGATTGCGTCATCTACCCACTTAGGTTTCTTCTCAAAATGTAAAGGAATTTTTACTTTAGACTTCCTAGGGTCTTTGTACATTGCCAAAACACTATTCTCTCCCATATCGATTTTGGCTTGTTCAAATTTATCAATTAATTCCCAGTTAAGTATTTTCACTTCACTGATATACATTTTGCTCTCTTTGATTCTTTTCGCATTTTCCCTACCGCCAAAACCTTTCCTTTCCTCAAATAGTAAAGGATAAACAATTGAGGAATTTGTTAATTGTACTAACTCCTTACAAATTCTTTCAGCGGCAGATTTAGAGCTTTCATTCACAAAAAATGAAAATTTCCTACCATTTCGCATATTGCAGGTTACTTTGATATTGCCTTTTGTGAACGCTGATTTACTAGGTTGAGTAAATATCCTTTGTAATTTATCCCAGGTTATTTCGTGTCTTTCTACTGATGGGAGTTCTATTTGAGTTTTTTGTAGTTTTGACCGTCTTTCCTTAGTCCAATATGGAGGTTTTTCGTAATTGTACAAAATGAAGGTTAACTGAATTTTTAAATTACTGCTATTCGGAACTTCAGAGATATCACCCGACCCTACAAATTGACCTATATCACGATTACCTAATATCTCAGTTTGAGCTAATGCGTTGGTTACATTTTCTTGAAGGTTTCTTAATGATGATACTAGTCTAAATCGCTCTCCACCATTTTCTACAACCGCGTTAACTAACTGTTGCTGTCTATTTTCCTCAATGCGTTGCAAGGCAATATATTCATCTAATCCTTGAGCAACTAAAATAATTGCTTCTTTACAGTTATCTGAGAATTCATCCCAGAATTCCTCGGAACTGTCTTGGTTCCATATAGTGTTAATATTTCCGTCATATTTTTCTGGTAATTTCTCCCTAGCGTCCCTTTTCTGTTTCCCAAAACTCCATTCTTCACCTTTTTCGTCACCCCACTTTTCAATCGTTCCTTTACCACCGGGAACCATCGAAACGATAGCCGTTGCAAGTGTTGAAGGACTTTTATCTAAAAACATTTTAACAACCCGTCTACCATGTTTAAACAGTTGCCATGCTATAGCTTTCATAGCCATGTTAAATGACTGTTTAACGTATGCACCGAAAGCTGTAGATACTTCCATAAGCATTTCAGGTCCCTTGCTTAAGGCAATGTGCATAGCAGCGGCTTTGTTGATAAATGCAATACCAATGGTAGGCAATACTCCACAAACTAATTTACCTGCCATATTACCCAAAAAACCGGCGGTAGTACTAATAAATTGATTAGCAATATTCATCATATTTTTGTCTATCTGTTCATCTGATATATTCCAGTTGAAATTCCAGAAACTATCCCAATTAGACGTGATAAATCGTGCTACTTTCTCAAAACTAAAGTTAGATAAAAACTTAGTAATTCCTTCCCATAACCAACCTCCAAAACTTTTGCCCCATTCAACAACTTTACCAGTTATTTTTGCCCATAGCTTGCCAAACCAACCCATCTCTTGAGTAGATGTTCTCTGAGCTAAATTAACTTGTCTAACGCCATTCCTACCTATACTGCTACGGGTTTGACGGCTAGACAAGCTACGAGTACTCCTTAGCATTCTTGCACTTCTGGCAACCATTACAAAGTCCCTCTTAGTGGATTATCGCCGTCTATTAACTCGGTTTCTATCTTGATATCAGGAAAGTCTTTTTTGAGCAATTCTTTGACTTTATTGGTTTCCTGTTCTCTAATCTCATCCTGTTTTTTCATTGAATCATATAACCGCGTTAAATCGGCTAATATGTCTTTTGATGGGTCATTACCATTAACTTGTAAAGTACCTTGCGCTCTAACTATTGAGAATATCTCCTTTATTTGATTTAAGGCTGTCTGTAGTGTTTCTTTCGCGTTCTTTTGATTAGTGATTTTAACTTTACTTTCGTTAGGTTCTAGTAGTTCCTCAAAATTATCAGCCTCTGGAGTAAACGCTGTTTTTAGTTTCTCGTATTTTTCCTCGGTTTCAAATCCTAAATAGTCTAATATTTCCGAGACTTCCCTACCAGCTTTAAAGGCTGCCGCGTGAGCCAAACCTGCTTCATGTAAACAGGTTAAAACAGCGTTTTGTGTCACTTGATGGGAGATGGCAATTTCCATTACCATCCCGAATATTTCAGCAATTGATTCAGCTAAGTTAGGTAATTTTATTTCGGCTTTTTCTTCTGCTTTTGTCATTAGATTGACATCATCAATCTCTACTTTAACTTCAAATTCACCCCATCTTTCGTCATCGATGTCAAATCGATACATTAACCATTCTGGTAATGTGTTTATTCGTTTAATTCTGTTCTCTGGATTATCAGCATTAACCGTGATTTTTTCAGGCATTTCAGCCGGAAAGGATTCAGGGTCTAGGAACTCGTAAATCCTTCTAATCATTCCACAGCATTCTTCATTCATGTCTGGTATTGTGATTTGACGAAGACGAACGTTTTCTGGCGGCAAATAATCTTTATCTTCAGAAAAAATCCATAGTTTATAGCTATAATTACGGGTGTTCTCCCAAATTCGTGTACCGTCTAAGGAGGTGTAGTTTAATCTAGTACTCGTAGGAAATACTGGATACCAGTATGTATTTTCATACCACCTACCTCGATAGGCGCCCCACAATACGTCAGACTCATATTCGTAGTATGATTGATGACCTCTATCAATATATGGAACTTCCCATAAATGTATATATTCTAACATTGCTTCCGGGTCTTTAGTCCAAACAGTTGTTACGTCTGTCCAGGTTGTGGCTGGAGTTAAACGGTAAAAGATAGACCCAAATAATGGACTAATCATAAGCCTATTTGGACCATTACATGAAGCGTTATATTCAGAGTTATAAAACCTATTAAAGCCACTTCCATATAATGAAACTCTTTCACAACCTGAATTCATATAGTAAGGTTTTAACGGGTATAACCTACGACGGTTATTAACATAATGATTATGTACAATTATCGGCTTTTCGTAATTGTACTCTGAATCATGCCATGATTCTTCCCACTCTATAAACACATCTAATCCAATCTTATTAAGTCTAAAATTTGACGTTGTTGCTTCTTGCTTTCTCCACCAATGGCTATTGATACTAGATGTTGCACTCTGAAGTCTACTATTTACTATTTGAGCAAAAATCATTAAATGCCATTTATCATTATTTTTAACAGGATAATCACGAGGGTTTGGCATTTCGTCCCCCAATTTTGGCGGTCGCCTTCCTTTATCATCATCTACCTCGTCACCGCTATTAGGACCGCCAAAACCTCTACCAGCGCCACCCTTTCCCCTAGGTTTTTTTCCTCCCTTTGGTTCATCTCTGTTTGGTGGTTCCTTGACAGTTGCCTCTTTTTTAATATCCTCTCTTTTTTTCCTTTCTTCAGCTTCTCTTTTTTTGTGATATTCATCTGCATCCCAGTATTCAGGAGCTACATATTTAGAATCACTTATAAATTTGTTTCGAGTATCTAATTCCCTCCCGTATGGGTCTCCAGTCCAACCTCGAAACGGGTCTCCTAGTTTACCGGGGTCATCGTTTAATCTAAAGGGAGCTGTGTCATATCTAACTCCCGAGCGAGGTCTAACCTTTGGTTTGTCTCTAATCGTCCGTCTGTCTCTAACCATATTAACGTTTTGTACTAAGTTTAATAGTATTATATGATAGTATAATTATGTTACTAAATCCATTAAATAAGGGAAATCATGAGAGGTGTTAAAAATATCGCGGCTCATATAAACGCTGCTAACTGGAGTAACGCCATAGAGTTATTTAACGGGACTATTTTAGAATCATTAATAACAGAAAGATATAAATATGATATCGGTATTTACAGCTATATATCATCGTTAAACGCTAGATGTTACACTCCCAGTATTGCACAATCACAAATCCCCAAAATTTACCCGGAAGATAGCTATTACCAACGGTGGGAAAAAAAACAGGAAGTGTTGCAGGGAGCGGTAGATTTACAAATATTTTATGGGAATATGGCAACAGAAAACGGGTTAAATTTAGGGATTGTCAAATTGCCATATTATGGAGGCATTCACACCGAAAACCTGTTAATTGAATTAATCACTAATCAAAACGAAGGTTTAGCAATTGATAGCAACTCAATAGTTAAAGCTAGGTGTTTAACTCAGTTACATAACAATGATTCTATTAATATTTTTGGCATGGCTGAATATCAACTCGATACAGTTCCTAAAACCCCTACATTGACACAACCCGAAAATTTTGGGGTGACAATAGGCAATACCCCCACGTTAGTTAGACCCTCAAATATTAATCGGTATAGGTTGCACTTACAAAACGTAGGTTCTGTAGGGGTATGGTTTTGTCACGGCGATATCAGTAACTGTGTACCTTATCAATGCCTATATTTACCTCCTAACGCTGGGTGGGATGATGAACTAAAATCAACAGCTTCTATCTATGCTATAACTGAGGATAGCGTAACCAATATTGTTGGGTTAGAACAAACAATAAATTGGTAAATTTTACTTTGATTTAGGAGTTTATTATGAGTTTCTCAGTTTACAGTTCTATTGTCAATTTAGACACTCTAAACATTAGCAGTAAAATACAGGGAACACCGACAACTACAGCGATAAGTTTGACTGCTAACACTATCACGGAAGTTGTGCCTATCAATGCTACCAGTAACGGTAGAACGGTGTTTGTAAAGAATCGGTCAAATACCAATGTACATCTAATATTTGACCCTACAGGTGATAGCGTGTCAGACGCTGCATTTTCGGTTAAGCCAGGTGATACCATCTCAATAACGTGGGGTAGAACTGAGTTACAGGCGATAGCAGAATCTAGCGCTAGTATCAGCGTTACAATTATCGAATATATCGATATGTAATCATCAAATGAATGGCTAGTATTAAGTTATTAGCCATTTATTTGATTACTCAATATAGAGGCAGTTATGACTAATTTCAACATTTACTCTAGTAAGTTTGGGCAATCAACCGATGACTTGCCAGAAGGTGAAGTTAATCTGTATTTAAC
This sequence comes from Arthrospira sp. PCC 9108, assembly GCA_016745315.1. Lineage (GTDB taxonomy): Bacteria > Cyanobacteriota > Cyanobacteriia > Cyanobacteriales > Microcoleaceae > Limnospira > Limnospira platensis. The sequence goes on along the minus strand of CP066886.1, from coordinate 3,681,335 downwards.
TAATGAACGGATACAAGCAGTTATTGACTCCAATACTAATTTAGTCAAATTAACTCAGTTAACTTGGAATAATATTACTAATAAACCTGGCACTTTCCCCCCATCTACTCATTCCCATAGCTGGACTGAAATAACGTCCAAACCGTCTACGTTTACTCCATCAGAACATACACATACTATTGCTAATGTTACAGGACTTCAAAGTACATTAGACGGTAAAGAGCCTACTTTTACCAAAAGTACAGCATTTAACAAAAATTTTGGAACAACTATTGGAACTGTTACAGAAGGTAACGATGTCAGATTATCAAATGCTAGAACACCAACTAGCCATACACATACCTTATCTCAAATAACAAATTCAGGTAATGTTGCTGCCATTGATACAAATGGCAGTACATCTAACTATTTACGCGGCGATGGTGTTTGGGTAACACCTCCTAATACAACCTATTCTGCGGGAACTGGCTTAACTTTAGTAGGAACTGAGTTTAGAAACACCGCCCCAAACGTATCCACCAACCTCTCTACAAGCACTACAAGCAATACGTTAACCGTTAACAGTTCTGATGGTACTAATGCTGTATTACCTGGTGCCACGACTGCGCTTGCGGGTCTAATGACGGGGGCAGATAAAACCAAGCTGGATGGGATTGCGGCAGGCGCACAAGTAAATGTAGCAACTAATTTAGGAGTAACAGCAGGAACAACAGCAGGTCCTGTAGTTACATCATCAACAGGAACTAATGTTACTTTACCTACAGCTAGTGCAACTAATTCAGGGATAATTACAACTGGGAATCAGACATGGACAGGAGTTAAAACATTTAATTCATTAATTACCGGGTCAATAAGTGGAAATGCCGGAACAGCAACAGCACTTCAAACAGCAAGAACAATTAATGGAATAAGTTTTAACGGAACAGCAAACATCACCACAGCAAATTGGGGTACGGCACGGACACTTACAATAGGGAACACAGGTAAGTCTGTTAATGGTAGTGGAAATGTAAGTTGGAGTTTAGCAGAAATTGGTGCTTTACCAAATCTTTCAATAACTGTAACAGGAGATTGGAATGATGTGTTAACAACAGGTTTTTATCAAGGGAGTTCTCTTTTAAATCAAAGTCCGGGAGGTTCATGGTGTTTTTGTACTGTACAAAGACATAATGATTCTTGGATTTCTCAAACAATGATACCTTTTGGAGGAGAAGGTATTTATCAAAGAAATCGTGTAAATGGAGTCTGGAGTAGCTGGCAACAATTAGCTTTTACAAGCTCTAATATTACAGGTAATGCAGCAACTGCAACCACGCTTCAAACTGCTAGAACAATTAATGGGACTTCGTTTAATGGTAGTGCCAATATAACAATAACTGCCAATACTCCTAATACATTAACAAATGGTACGGGATTAACTGGAAATAATTTTAATGGGAGTACTGCCACAACATGGGCGGTTGCTTATGGCACTACAGCAAACACAGCCTGTCAAGGTAATGATAGTAGATTATCTGACGCTAGGACTCCCACAACGCACACACATTCAAATATTACATTAACTGCAGGTGATGGTTTATCCGGAGGAGGAACTTTAGCAGCTAATAGAACAATTAATGTAGATTCAACTGTAGTTAGAACTACAGGTAATCAAACTTTAACAGGAATTAAAACATTTAACATAACAAATAATCCAGTAACTTTTGAAGCTAATGAAAGTTTTCCTGATGGAAATATGCTTATTGATTTTAATGTTTGGAGGGGGTTTGACATCCGCCGGATAGGCTCTACTGCTGGTTCGGCAAGTTTAGTACTAAATAGTAGAGTTGGAGGAAATAGCTGGGCGTTTTCTCATCAAGGGAATTATTCTATGCAATTAGAAGCAGATAATAATCCTAGAGTATTTATATATCATGGTATTAATTTTCATCAAAGCGATTGGCGAGGTGCTCCTGACAATAGATATTCAATACAATTATATAACGGACAGACATATTTTATAAAGAGCTCAACTCTTTCATCATCTGGAGTACATACTAGATTTAGAGTAGGAGGCACAAATGTATCTTATATTAACGATAATGGAGACTACGTTAAAGGTAGCTCTGATATTAAATTCAAAACACTTTTATCAAAACCAACTCTAGGGTTAAGCGAAATTAACGCATTGACAGTCACGTGGTTTAAGTATAATGAACTTGCAGCATTTCATGGCTTTAATCCAAGTACAGAACAATTTGGGTTAATTGCTCAAGAAGTACAAAATATATACCCTAACGCAGTTGAAGTGGTTAAAAATGACCATACAGATAGTCCTGAAGTTGACGACAAAAAAATAGATTACTTAACAATCATGTATGATAAACTGATACCATTAGTGATTGCGGCAATTCAGGAATTATCAGAAAAAATCGACAAATTGGAAAATATGCTAAACACTCAACAATAAATTAACAGATAATGCCTAATGCACTTGATATATCTGAAAGTAATTGGTTTAAAGTTTATGAATTTAATTTCAGGATAGAAGATGATAGTACTCTACACGGTACTAAAAAATTGCCTGACATTTCTGGCAGTAAATTTGTTAGGATATTATTTGACGCTGACAGTGTACCCGTGTACTGGAAAATGGCAGGGTGGCTTAAGTTTTATGGTTACAATGATGTTAATCAAGCTATGTTAGTTAAAAGAGAAACTGTATGGCTTAATGAATATCAAATAATTGAATCACCGCCGTACAGCAATTTTTACGCTTCATTTTCTCCACTAGAAAGGATTAAATGGTTTACACTTCATTTTTGGAAATTAATATAAATGAACTTGGTAATAGTTGAATTAGGGTTAATTATTGTCGCGATTATTCTCAGTACGTTCATTACGCATACAGGAAACTTACTTATTGAGAATAGGTTAGACGGTATCCAAAATAGCCTAAATTATTTGATTAGATATGTTAATGATTTTATGCCATCAACAGTTTGTAAAAAACAGTTAGAAGATAAAAAGCAATCACCCCCTCTTCCAATTAACAGAGATGATATTGATGATGATGGTTGGAGAAAACCCTAACATCAATTATTAATTAATGAAATCACAACAATGAAACCTTTACTAAGTTATTACGGGGGAAAGCAACGAATAGGCTCTAAAATATTGCAATATTTCCCACCACATAAAATATATGTAGAACCTTTTGCCGGTGGAGCTACTTTGTTATTTTTAAAGCCATTACCTACCGTAACCAATCAACACGATTATAAAGAGTGCTTGAATGATACAAGCGACCTTTTAATCAATATGTATCGTGTTGCCCAAAAATACCCCAACGAGTTCACTAAAGAAATCAACGCGACGCTGTATAGTCAATCTGACCACATAAAAGCAAAAGCTATATGTAAACAGCCAGATGGCTACCCTGGTATCGAGAAGGCATGGGCGTACTATATCAATATCAGCCAAGGCTTCTCAAAAAGTCTTAACGCGGGTTGGAGTACAGGAAAACAAGGCTGCAATCAAGCGATAGTCTTTAAGAATAAAAAAATAGATATCAATAAAATTTTAAACAGGCTGCAATCTGTCCATGTTTCGTGTGAAGATGCAATCAGATGTATTGAAAGGTGGGATTCACCTAATACACTATTCTATTGTGACCCTCCTTATCCCGGTAGTACACAAGGCCACTATAGTGGCTACACGATAGCAGACTGGGAAAGGCTTTGTCACGTTCTGGATAACATAGCAGGCAGTTATGTAGTATCGAACTATCCGCAATCCATAGAACCTGCAACAGCCACCCAAAAAATAGAAATAAATACAGTTATGTCAGCTAGTCACAAGAAAGACGTAAAAAAGAAACGAACTGAAGTGTTATGGGTTAAAAGTAACTTAGACGGTTTTAATCAACTTCCTGAGTTAATTAACTCAGAGGCCTATAATTGCCTACTTAATACATGGAGTCAACCTAACAGCTAAACCCTAACAGATAACCCCTACCCCAATAACTTAAATGGCCCCCTATGGTTTCTGACTGTAGGGGTTCATTCATATTATCTGTTTTCAGTACCGAAAATACGGTATCGAAAATTATTTATATGCTTACCCCCCTAGTTTACCCACAATAAACACCCTAAGCCAAAACCTTAACCCGTCTATTAGGGGTAATCATCCTGTGCGGAACCCAGTACCCCTATAAATTGGAGGCTTGTCTAGCAGTATGTAGGTATCGGTTTCGATGGGGAATCAATTCCCTAGGATTATGTAAGTATCAGCGAGAGATAACGAAACAAGTCACCAGTTGAAAAGTTGTTTAGGGGTATCGGGTTGGTTCCGGTAGATGATAGTTCAGATTATGCGATCGCATTTTGTTGGTAGTGAGTAGGCTCCTCAATATTTCACCAATAATCTGACTCCCATAGATAACCGGATAGGCAGCCTAATATCTTTGTACATTGATAGGGGTATCGTTGTACATTGATAACCTAGTGGGTTCCCCCTACGGCTATCTACGGCTATCGTGTTGACTTGGAAGCATATCCCCCCCCTAACCGAAACAAGCACTATTGGGGAAACGAACGATGTGATAGCAGTCAATGGTTCGTTACGAACCGAAGGCTTGCCATTGACGGGTATCACGAGAGAGTTACCCTATCGGTGTTTGGTTGGGGGGAGGTATGAGTGTTTGACAGATTAATTAAGTTGTGCTTGTTGACTGAGTAATCATCCTATTGACAGAATTATTTTCCTGTGCTAGGACTAGATTGTGAGTAATATCTGAGTAACTCGATAGGATATAGGGGTTGAGTAATAACCCGCTATCGCTGTCAGGATAAGGGTTTATAGTTAATGCGGACGAAAGGACTTGAACCTAGTCTATAGGCTGTAACCCCTATTCTATCGTTACTTAGGTGTTACTCAAAGCCATAACAGGATCCATCAATCTGTAGCCATAAAATAACCCCTAGGGGTTTAGTCTAGGGGTGTTAATTTATGAAAGGTTGACGATTAGATTAATCTATCTGATAGATAACTCTGAGAAATGCCTTAGCTTCTGGAGTGTCAACATCAAACCCTAACGCTGTTAACCGTTCTATGGCTACGTTCAATGGTATAGGTAACTTAGAAACCCCTTTGAGGACTTCTAAGGTAGCGTCAATCCCTTCTGTTTTATATTTACTCTCATTGACGATTGTACTATGTCCCATAAGCCTAGCCCGTAACTCGATAGGCAGTCCATACTTCTCACCCAGTAGGTTATATAGTCGCCTGAAAGCGTATTTTTGAGTTACAGGACATTTCATAGATGCAAGCCTTCTATCAAATAAACCATTAAACCCCCTAACTATCGTATGAGGTAGGCTACCCGCCCTAGGTGTGTATTTTGGTAGCAATGGTTTTTTTAATTCCAGAAATTTAAACATATCAAGGCTAGGAATAGGGGCTACAATCCTACCTCCTGTCTTGATGCTAACCTTTCTGCCTTCTGAGTCAGTAAAGTAAGTGTAATCTCCTAACACCAAGTAATTATCCTGATTATCAGGGTCTGATAGTGCTTTGATGATTACGCCATCTTCAGTTACAAATGACTTAGTTAAATTAACAGCAGCGGCTATTTCGGTGGGTCTTAACCCATACATTACTGCCATGCCTGTTACCCATAGCCAAGCGTGTCTTGATGATTGATGCTGTGGATTTCTGATGGTGTAGGCTTCTTTTTTGGTATTAATCCACCAATCTTTAAACACGTCAACAGATAACCGTTGTTTCTTTTTAAATTTCGTTTGTTTGGGATTAATAGGTTCAAGCTGTTTAAGCAAGTGTTCTTTGTTAGGTGATTTCTTAGCGATGGCTTTTAAGATGTAGTAACGCTCTTTGAAGGTTTTAGAGCCTATCAGCTCCTCTCCGTTCTGTAGAGGGGTATACAACATAGCCTTGAAACCCTCCCAGCTAGGATATTCATCCCAGTTAGGGAACAGTTCAAAAAAGACCCCTTTACTTTGGTGATAAGATGTCAGGTCACTTACCACATCCCGGGAGCGAGGGCGACCTGTATTGCGGTTGTACCCGGCAAAATACTCATCTTCCAGTTGTTGGAATATTTCCCGGTAGGTTATCAGATTATCCTCAATCTGATTCTTTCCTAGAATAGTCGTATCATACCAATCCCAGAACTCACTAGTGCTAGTGATAGTCCCTAGGGCTTCTGATACCAGTTTAGCTTTCTTAACCCCGTCTATCACCCCTTGGGGTGTACACTCAAGGTTAGCCGCCTTGGGTAGCCGTTTCCCGGTAGGTGGTTGCTTAAACTGCAATAGTAGGTTGTACCTAGCCCCGGACTTTTGTAGTTTGAGTGTCACTCCTTTGGGACATTCCCCTTTAAAGTCTTGATAGGCTTTCAGGAATCTAGCGTAACTCTCATCGTAGTTGCCCTTTCCCCCTACTGTAGGGGTATCAGTAGCGTTACTCATTTTTTACTCACTTGTTATCCTGTTATGGCTTTGAGTAACACCTAAGTAACGATAGAATAGGGGTTACAGCCTATAGACTAGGTTCAAGTCCTTTCGTCCGCATTTGATTAACCCTGGATATAGTGGCGGTTGTGGCTACTGCCTAACCTGACATTAGGGCTGGCGAGGCTGGTTTGTTTACTCTGGTCAAAACGGATATTCTCCGACTTGACCATTGACAGCGAAAACTGGTCTAATAGCGATCGCATTAACTTCCGTCAGTCAACCACCACCACACCCGCCCATATATATTCCCGTGCGTTTTCCCTTTATGTTCATCCCCAGCCCTGGTCTACTAGCCCTATTTAACTTATCAACTTACGAGAGTATCAGTGCCTTAGCCCTGTTGATACTTTCCGTGCAACTCCCCGCTACCGCCATTCTACTCTCCCGCCTATTTCGAGGGTTACTGCGCCGCCCACAATTACACATAGCCCCCCCACCCCAGACCTATTGGGTAAAGTTAGCGTCATTGTCCCCACCCTCAACGAAGCCGCCCGCCTCAGTCCTTGTTTATCCGGTTTAAGCGCCCAGGGCTATGAAGTACGCGAAATCATCATAGTTGATAGTAACTCAGTCGATGCCACCCCAGATATGGTCATCGCCCAAAGCCAGCGCGACCCTCGTTTCCGCTTAACTACCGACGACCCCTTACCTCCCGGCTGGGTAGGTCGTCCTTGGGCTTTACATACTGGCTTTTTACGCACTTCCCCCGCCTCCCAATGGGTTTTGGGTATTGATGCAGACACACAACCTCAACCCGGACTGGTCGCCGCCTTGGTTAGGGCTGCAGAAAATGCTCAATATGACCTGATTTCTCTATCCTCTCAGTTTATCCTTAAATACCCAGGGGAATTGTGGTTACAACCTGCCCTCTTAATTACCCTCGTATATCGATTTGGTCCCCCTGATACCGCCCCCATGACCCCTGAGCGGGTTATGGCTAACGGTCAATGCTTTTTGTGTCGCCGCTCGGTTTTGGAAGCCCTCAATGGTTACACCACCGCCTCAAATTCCTTTTGTGATGATGTGACTTTGGCTAGAAATGCTGCTCAGAAAGGCTTTCGCGTCGGGTTTTGGGATGGGGCCGCCCTGCTGAAGGTGCGGATGTATGATGGGTTTATGGATACTTGGTCCGGCTGGGGGCGATCGCTTGATTTAAAGGATGCTTCCTCTACCGCCGGACTCTGGGCGGATCTCGCTCTCCTATTCTGCTGTCAGGGTTTACCCATACTGGTCTTAACTATCGCTCTCGCTTTCGGGTTCCTCTTTCCCTACCATAACCCTATCTTCACCTGGCTATGGCGCTTAAATGCTTTCCTGTTTATTATCCGTGTCGCTTTGTCGGCGGCGATCGCTTCTTCCTATGACTTCAGCCAAGCACAAGCTAAGTGGGTATTCTGGCTGTCTCCCCTCGCTGACCCTCTCGCTGTTCTCCGCCTCTTTCTCTCCGCTACCCAAAGACCTACCCAGTGGCGAGGACGCTACTATGGATAATTCTGGTAAAAGTCCCTCTCCCCCTCTGGGATCCAGATTTAGGGTGAGGGCAATGTATCTGGGATCCAGATTTAGGGTGAGGGCAATGTATAGCACCAGACAGGAAAGTTAGGACGTATAATGGAGAGGACGAGATGACTAAGAAGACAAAAAATGCCAGCCCCCTATAGTTACGACCTCAGACAAAAAGTTATTAATGCAATTGAACTAGACGGTATGCCCAAAACAGAAGCCAGTCAAGTTTTCCATGTCAGCCGGAACACCATTAATCTCTGGCTGCAAAGAAAAGCACAGACCGGAGACTTCCTCCCTAAACCTAATCACCGACCTGGCAATAACCACAAAATTACCGACTGGCAAAAATTCAAGGCTTTTGCCCAAGAGCATGGCGACAAAACCTCCGCTCAAATGGCTGAACTTTGGGATGACGACATCTCTCCTCGCACCATATCCAGAGCCTTGAAGAAAATTGGCTTCACCAGAAAAAAAAACTTACGGCTACCAAGAACGTGATCAGCAACAGCGAGAGGAGTTTATTGCTCAGATTGAACAGATTAAGCAGACGCGCCACGGTGTGGATGTAGGTCCGGCGACCGGTGGGGGTGTTATGGCGAAGACGAGTTTAAAGACTACGTGTGCATATAGTTCTGAAAGAAGAAGGACTAAGCGGTGAAGTCAACACTGTACCACTGACCAATTGGGCATCCACATCGGGAGCCCTATGATGCGAAAGTCTCAAGTACGGTTTTGAATGGGAGGGGATGGGGGCGACCCCATTCTCTACCCTTCCCCCCTGAACATGACTGGACTGATTTTGATGGGGTGCTAGGATAAAACCATCCTTTTCGAGTTACTGGAGCATAATGGCTTTCTATGATTGAAATTTTAGCAGTTCTTTCCGCATCAGCAGCAGGAGGTATGAGAATTGCGCTTCCACTGCTACTAATTGGATTACTGCGAAATAATTTATGGTCTGATGTACCAATTCTTTCGGATCTGTCTCCCAAGGTGGTAATTGGTGTTTTGGTGAGCTGGTCCCTCTTTGAACTTTTCGCCTCGAAACAATTATTAGGACAGCGCATTCTCCAGGTATTTCAACTGGTGTTTAGTCCGGTAGTCGGAGCGATTATGGGTTTGGCGATCGCTGAAGCCAGTTCTTTCCCCTCCTGGGTGTTGTGGTTGCTGGGAATTGTTGGGGGACTTTTGGCTTTAGTCTTACAATTGGTACAAGCCGGATGGTTTTACCGTCTGCGAGGCTTACCTCTATGGGCAATTTTTGTCCAGGATGGTTTGTGTATTGCTCTGGTTATGTTTGCTTTTGATGCTCCTGAACAGGGGGGGTTAATTGCTTTATTCTTGCTCTGGCTCGCTATTCGTAGCTCTACAGAATGGTATAAATGGTATACTCAGCAGGCTAGTAATCGCCATCGTAGCCAGCCTCGACTGGGGAAGCAAGACCCTGATTAAACTAAACTTTAAATACTCACAAGCAAATACTCATACAAAAATCTTAATTAGTGGGTTCACATATTTTTGACACCAGCACTGACACAGATCACAAAATTAAGTGATCTAGTTCATCAACCCTCCTATCTAGTTTTTTAAGCAGCAACAGGACTCAGTTTTCATCATCTCCCCGGTTTCCTTTGTCTCCAGGTAAAAGAGACCCCATCAGCCCCCAGATAGAGTTTTTCAGATTAAATATTGATTATGGGAGCCGATCCGACTACAATTTTTGTGGGCGATACTTTCGAGTTGGTAAGAATATACAATTTATGGGCTCATACCATCAAAGCGATCGCACCTACCTTTATTCTACCTGTAGAAATTTTATGGATATTCAACTCATTAATATCGGCTTTGGCAATATTATCTGTGGTAATCGTGTTATCGCTATTGTTGGCCCAGAATCTGCCCCCATTAAGCGTATCATTACAGATGCACGAGACCGAGGACAACTTATTGATGCTACCTATGGACGCCGCACCAGAGCCGTGATTATTACAGACTCAAATCATGTGGTTCTCTCAGCCATTCAGCCAGAGACAGTCGCTAACCGATTTGTGATTGAGAAAAACGGCACTAATCGCCTTTCATAAACCTATCGAGGTTCACCATTAACTACATTTAAGATGATTGACAGCAAAACTGGCCAACTCATTGTCATTACTGGACCCAGTGGGGTGGGAAAAGGAACCATTATCCGATCGCTCCTGAAAAAACACCCACAACTACATCTTTCCGTCTCTGTAACTACCCGATCTCCCCGTCCCGGAGAGGTCGATGGAAAGGACTATTTTTTCGTAACTCGCGATCGCTTTCAACAAATGGTTCAACAGCAAGAGTTACTAGAATGGGCTGAGTTTGCCGGCAATTTCTACGGGACACCCCGCTTGGCTGTAGAACATAAAATTCAGCAGGGAGAGAATGTTCTACTGGAAATCGAACTAGAAGGCGCTAGACAGGTATCACAGACTTTTCCCCAGGCTGTGCGAATTTTTATCCTACCACCTGACCTACAGGAGCTAGAGAACCGTCTGCGAAATCGCGCCACTGACTCCGAAGAGGCGATCGCCCGTCGTATTCAACTAGCTAAAACTGAAATCGCCGCCGCCGGGGAATTTAACCACACCTTAATCAACGACAACCTCGATCGCGCCCTCGCAGAACTCGAAACCCTCTTTTAACAAATAACAAATTCTCTCCGAGACTTATGTTAACTTTTGTAACAAAAAATTAAGTTTTGTTGCGAAAAATTTTTTTTCTGGGGGTGCTTGCCTTGGCGGGTGGCTTCTGGTATACTTTTAGATAATGGGAATAGTGACATTTTTAGTATTTAGGCAGAGATTTCCATTATTTAACTATATGTCAATATTCTACCATTAGTTCCCGGTGCTTGTCAACCCTTAGCGCTTGGGGCGACAAAGTTTTTTTTGAGAGTTTTTCTCAATAACAGCTTAGTTAGAAGGAAGTTAGAAGGAAGAGGGAAGCGGGAAAGCCATGCTCCCGACACCCTCAACCAGCCTAGATCTACTTGAGAGTTGTTTTCGATGCTATGCGGGTTTTCTTGCGTTCGGAGTCGGATAGTTCTTCGCCGGACTGGAGGCGAGTTGCACTACCTTGTAGGACAGTAGCAGCACTATTGTCACCCATTTGTAAAGCCGTTTTAGCCGCCGTTTGTAACATAGTAGCAGCACCGGCACGATCGCCTTGTTGTAGTTTAGTTTCCGCGATTTGAGTTTGTCGGTACTTAGCCAAGGCCAGAATATGTTGTTGAACCTTGGGATCGGAGGTAGGGCGATAATCTCCAATCACATTAGCTTCCACCAAAACAGGTTGAGAATAAAGCCTTTCAATACCCAAAGCGGGGTCATCATAGCGGACTTGAATTTGAGCGATCGCCTGTTTACCCATAGACAAATTGTTAACATAAAGGTTAGCCAAGATAATCCGTTCGGTATCCTTCATTAAATCCCCCAAGCGCACCGCGAGTTGTTCGCCTTCTGGCTGTATAGGAAGTTCAATAGTATCGGGATAAACTTGTGCAATTGGCTTGAGTTGAGCCAAACGGACATTAGGAAAGAAGGAGAATAATAGGTAAGCGTTAGTGAGTCCCACCGATTGCATACGGGTAAACAGACGGCCAAACTCAGCGATCGCCTGTTCGGGATATTCAATATATCCCAAAGCACCGCCACCCGCATCAGCAATTTTCTCCAAAATATCCTGATTCCAGTCGTTTCCAAATCCCAAAGAATTAATAGTTAACTTATATTCGGTGGCGAGTTTGGCTAATTTGAGACAACGTTTATTATCCCCGTGTTCATTTTCGCCGTCAGTCAGTAAAAACCCTTGAGAAATCCGATCCTGTTTACCCTTTCCTAACTCCTCAATTCCCAGCTTGAGACCTTCATCAATAGCAGTTCCCCCGGAACAGCGCAAACCATCAATCTTTTTTTTGATACCATCAGGATCGGCGATATCCTGATTAGGAACCAATACCTTAGCTCGGTGATCAAAAGCAACTACCGAAATGCGATCGCCCACATTTAAGCGATCGATAAGTTCTTTCGCCGCCTGTTTAACCGTTTCCAAGGGTTGACCATTCATAGACCCACTGTGGTCTAAAATCAAACATAGATTCATGGGAACTTGACCCTCAAACGGATCAGGAATCGCTGAAACCGAAATTGACAGTTGACGCTGGTTCGATTCTTGATTGGGGTCTAGGTTCGGATCGTTGAGAGAAGGCTGCAAACTGACTTTCATAGAAGACCTCCGGGATTTCAAATTCAGTTATAGGATCTGAACAGTCCCTGGGTAGATGGTCGGTAATTTCCCATCAGCCTATTAACAGGACTGATCTACAAGTTGCGCTAGTATATAGTCTAACCTCTTTGATGAGTTCATCGGTTTATACTGTGCAATCACCATACTACTACAGCGACAGTCCCATTCGGACACCACCACCAGACCTACCCTCCTTGCTACTCAAGGAAAGGATTATCTATCTAGGGTCGCCTCTAGTTTCCTCAGACGAATATAAGCGACAACTAGGGGTTGATGTCACCAAATTAATTATCGCCCAGTTGCTTTATCTGCAATTTTCCGATCCAGAAAAGCCGATTTTCTTCTATATCAACTCTACCGGAACCTCGTGGTATACCGGAGATGCGATCGGACAAGACACCGAAGCCTTCGCCATTTGCGATACCATCAACTATGTCAAGCCCCCTGTGCATACTATCTGCATTGGTCAGGCTATGGGTACAGCGGCGATGATTCTCTCGGCGGGGACCAAAGGCTGTCGCACCAGTCTCCCCCATGCCACCATTGTTTTAAACCAACCTCGTATGGGGATGGGACGATCTCAAGCTACAGATATCCAAATTAGGGCGAAAGAAGTCCTAGCCAACAAAGCATCTATCTTGGGTATTTTGTCCAAAAATACCGGACAACCTGTCGAAAAAATTGCCAAAGATACCGATCGCATGTTCTATCTAACACCAGAGGCGGCTAAAGAATATGGCTTGATTGATCGGGTTCTCGAAAGCACTAAGGAATTGCCCAAACAATTACCTGTTGGTGTGTAGTAAACTTGCTGGTGCTTACAAATTATGCCTGTCGATGAAGTTCTTCGCGTTCCCTATCAGATTCCTGGTAGTCAATACTGGCAGTGGGTTAACATATATACTCGCTTGAGTCAAGAGCGAATTATTTTTCTGAATCAGCCTCTGACAACGGGTGTCGCTAATTCCTTAGTGTCGTCTATGTTGTATCTTGACTCTGATGATCACAATAAGCCCATCTATATGTACATCAACTCTATTGGTGATCCAGTCCTAGCAGGTATGGCTAATGAGTCGATGGGAATGATGTCAGTTATGGCGGCTTTGGCTGTCTATGACACTATGCAACACATCAAATCTGAGATTGTTACTATCTGTTTGGGTCAAGCCGTGGGGATGGCAGCTTTGTTATTGTCCTGCGGTTCTAAAGGTAAACGGGCTAGTCTTCCTAATTCGATGATTACTCTTTATAACCCCCAAACAGGAACCCAAGGACAAGCTACGGATATTCAAGTAACCGCTGAGGAAATCCTCTCGAAACGGGTTTTAATGATGGATATATTTCACCAAAATACTGGTCAACCCGTTGAGAAACTTACTAAGGATATGAACCGCACTTTTTACATGACCCCTGAACAGGCCAAAGAGTATGGTATCATCGACCGTGTTTTAACAACTCAAAAAAGCTGATTTGATTTCCCTGACCTGTTATGGGAAAACACGCCGGGGAGATTAATTAGAGCCTAATTATCCTCGCCCCCGGCGACAGTGGCAACAGTATCTCCCGCGCAACTACTCTGTTACTAGAGTTAAATGATAATCTGATCGAGACAAGAGGATTAATAATTATGCCTATTGGTGTTCCCAGTGTTCCTTATCGACTTCCTGGTAGTACCTATGAACAGTGGATCGGTATCTATGAAAGACTGTTCCGCGAACGAATTATCTTTTTGTCCGAAGAAGTTGACGATGGTATTGCTAATGCGATCGTGGCTTATATGCTGTATTTGGACTCGGAAGACCCCTCGAAACCCATTTACCTCTATATCAATTCCCCCGGTGGTTCGGTAACTGCAGGTATGGCAATTTACGATACCATGCAATATATCAAGTCTGATGTAGTCACTATCTGCGTGGGTATGGCTGCTTCTATGGGCGCATTTCTACTGGCTGCGGGTACTAAAGGTAAACGGTTAGCCCTCCCCAATGCTAGGATTATGATTCACCAACCTTTGGGGGGTACTCGCGGACAAGCAACTGATATCGAAATTGAGGCTAAAGAAATTCTCCGAATTCGTAAGGTCCTCAATGAGATGTTAGCAGAAAGATCCGGTCAAACTCTCGAAAAAATCGAGAAAGACACCGATCGCGATTACTTTATGTCCGCCGCCGAAGCTCACGAATATGGTTTAATCGATCAGGTCATTGAAGAACGCTCCGTTTAACAATATCCTAAATTTCTGTTAAACTAATTACGCCCGCCTTTCTTGTGGGGCGGGTTCGGTTCTTGACTTAAATTAAACTGGGGTAGATTAAACCTAGATGGACACAACGGATTACTATCGCACATTGGGTTTAAGATCAGGGGCGAGTTTGGAAGCGGTCAAGGCTTCCTATCGGAAACTCGCCCGACAATATCATCCTGATGTTAATCAAAATAATCCCCAAGCCCAAGAAAGATTTATCGCCTTAACTGAGGCTTATAAGTTTCTGTTAGATGTCGCTAAACCAGAGTCCGAAATGGCTTGGGCTACTGCCTCTTATACCCAATTTCACCAGGGTACAACCACCCATTTCCCCAGGGTTAAAACTAAGGTCTATCACCCGGAAAACCGGATTCAATTTAACCAGGAACTCTCCGAAACTGAGCAGAAATTGAAGGAAAATTGCTATAAACAATTGCAGCAATTACTCAGATATCAGCGCTTTCCTAGGGCGATCGCTTTAGTGGAAGGACTAGCCCACAGAATCCCCCAAGACCAGGAAATCCGACAGTGGCAGGCTATTACTTATCAACGTTGGGCGCGTCAACTTATCAAAGAACGCCAAACCGATAAAGCCCGCAATTACCTCAAAAAAGCCCTCCGTACTGACCCTCACAATCGCACGCTGTGGGCGGAAGTTGAACGAGATTTTCAATCCCTAGAAAGTGTCTATTCCTAAAGGTTAATTAACCAGGATTCCCCGGCTTTTCTTCCTGGGAAAATATGCCTTTTTTAACATTAAAAAATTTTTTTTGGCTCGGAACCCGCGCCAACCCTTGACAACCACTGGGAACTCATGATAGCATTTGGATATTATAGTTACATAATTGAAATTTATTTACTAAAAATAAAATTAGCAATATCCCAATTATATAAAAAGTGTAGCGCAAGTCGCCCGGAAAAGCAACCCCCCCAGAAAAAAAATTTTCCCGGCCCCAACTTAACATTTCTTTACATACAGCTTGTTCACCAGTCCCTTAAGACATTGCCCTCACCCTAGGTCTGTCTCCCAGATATAGCACTAGTCAATACGGTTAGGACGCAGCCTTGAGAACAGAATCCATGGCATCATCGAGAGAATCAAACTGCTCACGTGCAATGGCGAATGCGGGCTTTCAACCACGACCAACATTTCTCTATCTTGTTGAGGTCTGGCGAATAAGGCCGAAGATAGAGTAAACGGCATGGAGCTGCCTCCACCAGTTCAGCCTGCCGCCCCCCTTTATGAAACGTTGCATTGTCCAGTACTAGAGTTTGACCTGGCTTCAGTGTTGGAATTAAGATGAACTCCAACCACAACTCAAACACTGTCCGATTACAACAACCCTCAAAGGTAAAGGGAGCTAAGAGTTGTTGATGACACCATGGGGCCATATAGCTCACCCTGCCCTGCCTCTTCCCTGATTTGAGGGCATCGAAGCGTTGTCCTTCCTGGCAGTAACCATAAGGATAATCCGAGTCTTGACTATTCATGCCAGCTTCATCGAGGTAAACCAACCCTTCCGACTCCATGTGTTCAATCTGAGCAATAAACTCCTCTCGCTGTTGCTCATCACCTTCTTGGTAGCCGTAAGTTTTTTTTTCTGGTGAAGCCAATTTTCTTCAAGGCTCTGGATATGGTGCGAGGAGAGATGTCGTCATCCCAAAGTTCAGCCATTTGAGCGGAGGTTTTGTGGCCATGCTCTTGGGCAAAAGCCTTGAATTTATGCCAGTCGGTAATTTTGTGGTTATTGCCAGGTCGGTGATTAGGTTTAGGGAGGAAGTCTCCGGTCTGTGCTTTTCTTTGCAGCCAGAGATTAATGGTGTTCCGGCTGACATGGAAAACTTGACTGGCTTCTGTTTTGGGCATACCGTCTAGTTCAATTGCATCAATAACTTTTTGTCTGAGGTCGTAACTATAGGGGGCTGGCATTTTTGGTCTTCTTAGTCATCTCGTCCTCTCCATTATACGTCCTAACTTTCCTGTCTGGTGCTATAAGTTAAAAGCAGCGGCTATTTCGGTAAGCCTTAACCCATACATTACTGTCATACCAGTAACCCACAGCCAGGCGTGACGAGCTTTACTGAATGTATGGTTTTTGATAGTGTAGACTTCTTGTTTAGCGCTGTACCACCAATTTTTAAAGGCATCGATGCCTATACGCTGCTTAACGGTGAATCGTGTTTGTCTGGGATTAATAAGTTCTAACTGTTTTAGTAGGTGGTCTTTATTGGGTGATTTTTTGGCAATGGCTTTCAGGATGTAGTAACGTTCTTTGAATGTTTGGGACCCTATCAGCTCCTCTCCATTCTGTAAGGGAGTGTACAGCATAACCTTGAAACTCTCCCAAGTAGGATAATCATCCCAATTGGGGAATTGCTCAAAGTATATTTTTTGGCTTTGATGATAGGAAGATAGGTCGCTGACAATATCGCGGGAGCGTGGTCGTCCTGTGTTGCGGTTGTACCCGGCAAAATACTCATCTTCCAGTTGTTGGAATATTTCCCGGTAGGTTATCAGATTATCCTCAATCTGATTCTTTCCTAGAATAGTCGTATCATACCAATCCCAGAACTCACTAGTGCTAGTGATAGTCCCTAGGGCTTCTGATACCAGTTTAGCTTTCTTAACCCCGTCTATCACCCCTTGGGGTGTACACTCAAGATTAGCTGTCTTGGGTAGCCGTTTCCCGGTAGGTGGTTGCTTAAACTGCAATAGCAGATTGTACCTAGCCCCGGACTTTTGTAACTTGAGTGTCACTCCTTTGGGACATTCCCCTTTAAAGTCTTGATAGGCTTTCAGGAATCTGCTATAGCTCTCGTCATAGTTACCCTTTCCCCCCACTGTAGGGAGTTTAGTAGCATTACTCATTTTTTACTCACTTGTTACTCTACTACGGTTTTGAGTAACACCTAAGTAACGGTAGAATAGGGGTTGTAGGCTGTAATTCCGGTTCGAGTCCGACTCTGCCCACTATTAACTGTTTCTGATTAGAGAGGGATTAACAAGTAATTTCCTGAAATATCCGGAAATATTTTTCCGATCCCCAAAACCTCAACCATGTAGGTTGGGTCAAACGTAGTGAAACCCAACATAACTGAGAGATGGTGGCGTTGGGTTTCGTGACCTCCACCCAACCTACTTCCCAAAACCCCAACCTACATGGTTGGGTCAAACGTAGTGAAACCCAACATAACTGAGAGATGGTGGCGTTGGGTTTCGTGACCTCCACCCAACCTACTTCCCAAAACCCCAACCGACATGGTTGGGTCAAACGTAGTGAAACCCAACATAACTGAGAGATGGTGGCGTTGGGTTTCGTGACCTCCACCCAACCTACTTCCCAAAACCCCAACCGACATGGTTGGGTCAAACGTAGTGAAACCCAACATAACTGAGAGATGGTGGCGTTGGGTTTCGTGACCTCCACCCAACCTACTTCCCAAGACCCCAACCATGTAGGTTGGGTCAAACGTAGTGAAACCCAACATAACTGAGAGATGGTGGCGTTGGGTTTCGTGACCTCCACCCAACCTACTTCCCAAGACCCCAACCATGTAGGTTGGGTGAAACGTAGTGAAACCCAACATAACTGAGAGATGGTGGCGTTGGGTTTCGTGACCTCCACCCAACCTACTCAAATGGGGAAAAAAGCCATACTAAGAGATGGTGGCGTTGGGTTTCGTGACCTCCACCCAACCTACTTCCCAGAACCCCAACCTACATGGTTGGGTCAAACGTAGTGAAACCCAACATAACTAAGAGATGGTGGCGTTGGGTTTCGTGACCTCCACCCAACCTACTTCCCAGAACTACGGACTTAGAAAACTGAGCCTTGGGGTGAGAAATCCCTCAAGTGACTGCTCTCAAACTCAGGGAAACCTAAATCTGTTCGCAGACAAGGCAATCCTGAGCCAAGCCCTTGAAGGGGTGAAGGAAATATATAATTTCTGGAACTTCTTTATGCGAAGGTGCAGAGACTCGAGGGGAGCTACCCTAACGTTAAGCCGAGGGTAAAGGGAGAGTCCAATTCTCAAGGCAATTAGGCGCGGATCAACCTACCTGATGCTGTAGCGAAAGCTGCGAGAGGATGAAAATCCGTTGACCTTAAACGGTCGTGTGGCTTCAAGTCCCACCGCCCCCATTATCTGGAAACCCTTATCCGCATTACGATAGCGGGAATTCACTTAACCCGATAGTCGTATCGTCACACTCAATATGCACTCCATTCAGTCTTAGCACACGGGACAATTAGCGCATATCCCTCAGCAACAAAACTTAATTATTGACGGGTTAATCAATAAGCACAACTTAATCAATCTGTCAAATATCCATTCCTCCCCCCCAACCAAACACCGATAGGGTAGTTCCCTTGTGATAGCAGTCAATGGCAAGCCTATCGGTTCGTTCCTCACCATTGACTGCTATCACATCGGTCGCACCCCCAAGAGTGTTTGTTCCGGTTGGGGGGGAGGGTATGGCTCAAATTTCAAAACCCATAGGGGTAGTCAGGTTATTGGTGAAATATTGAGGAACCTACTCGCTACCAACAAAATGCGATCGCATAATCACGACTAACCTGGCTATGACATACTGAAGCGATACCCCCAAACAACTTTTCAACTGGTGACTTGTTTCGTCAGCTCTCGCTGATACCTACATAATCCTAGGGAATTGCTTTACCAGCGACACCCGATACCTACATAATCCTCAGCAAGTCTCCAATTTATAGGGGTAATCATCATGTTCAGAACTCAGTACCCCTAATAGACGGGTTAAGGTTTTGGCTTAGGGTGTTTATTGTAGGTAAACTAGGGGTGAGCATTCATATAAATGATTTACAGTCTGTAAACAACAGACTGTAAACAGATAATATGAATGAACCCCTACAGTTAGAAACCATAGGGGGCCATTTAAGTTATTGGGGTAGCTGTTAGGTGTTAGGGTTTAGGGTTTTCTCCAACCATCATCATCAATATCATCTCTGTTGATTGGAAGATGGGGTGATTGCTTTTTATCTTCTGACTGTTTTTTGCATACTATTGATGTCATAGAATCACTAACATATCTAATCAAATAATTTAGGCTATTTTGGATACCGTCTAACCTACTCTCAATCATTAGGTTTCCTGTATGCGTAATGAACGTACTGAGAATAATCGCGACAATAATTAACCCTAATTCAACTATTACCAAGTTCATTTATATTAATTTCCAAAAATGAAGTGTAAACCATTTAATCCTTTCTAGTGGAGAAAATGAAGCGTAAAAATTACAGCATAATATTAGAAAATATACAGGAGGTTTTTATAACGACAATTACAACAATAGTGATAATAAATTGTTAAAAATCGATATCAAATCCGGTGATAAAATTGGAAAATTAATCGGTAAAATATTTATATTTGGTCATGCGATTTGTCAGGAATATAATATCATTTTGCAGTACAAGAAACAAAGCGATGGTGATTTAAGCGTTCTGTTTAGTACGTTTTATAATGTGACAACTTTTAGCCCTTCAGTAGCGATATTGCGATGTTATATAAGCATCTTAAACACGGGTACAGAAATATTTTTAACTCACCACTATGATGATAGTAGTTATAATGGAATAGGCGGGGATTTATTTTCAATTGAGCCTAAAGAAGATGTCAATGTTTCATTTTTTGAGGATTGGTCAGCTATTGATATTTGTGATTATACCTTAGTTAATGAATCCCCTTTATGTATTACACGACTAAATACCAATATTAATTGAATTTATTATGCCTAATGCACTTGATATATCAGAGGGTAATTGGTTTAAAGTATACGATAAATTCTTTAAAGAAGATACCGATAATTTACACGGTGTTAAAACTTTACCCGACATTTCTGGCTGCAAATTTATCAGGATATTATTTGACGCTGGCTGACAGTGTACCCGTGTACTGGAAAATGGCAGGGTGGCTTAAATTCTATGCCTACAATGATGTTAACCAAGCTATGCTAGTTAAAAAAGAGACTATATGGCTTAATGAATATCAAATAATTGAATCACCGCCGTACAGCAATTTTTACGCTTCATTTTCTCCACTAGAAAGGATTAAATGGTTTACACTTCATTTTTGGAAATTAATATAAATGAACTTGGTAATAGTTGAATTAGGGTTAATTATTGTCGCGATTATTCTCAGTACGTTCATTACGCATACAGGAAACCTAATGATTGAGAGTAGGTTAGACGGTATCCAAAATAGCCTAAATTATTTGATTAGATATGTTAGTGATTCTATGACATCAATAGTATGCAAAAAACAGTCAGAAGATAAAAAGCAATCACCCCATCTTCCAATCAACAGAGATGATATTGATGATGATGGTTGGAGAAAACCCTAAACCCTAACACCTAACAGCTACCCCAATAACTTAAATGGCCCCCTATGGTTTCTAACTGTAGGGGTTCATTCATATTATCTGTTTACAGTCTGTTGTTTACAGACTGTAAATCATTTATATGAATGCTCACCCCTAGTTTACCTACAATAAACACCCTAAGCCAAAACCTTAACCCGTCTATTAGGGGTACTGAGTTCTGAACATGATGATTACCCCTATAAATTGGAGACTTGCTGAGGATTATGTAGGTATCGGGTGTCGCTGGTAAAGCAATTCCCTAGGATTATGTAGGTATCAGCGAGAGCTGACGAAACAAGTCACCAGTTGAAAAGTTGTTTGGGGGTATCGCTTCAGTATGTCATAGCCAGGTTAGTCGTGATTATGCGATCGCATTTTGTTGGTAGCGAGTAGGTTCCTCAATATTTCACCAATAACCTGACTACCCCTATGGGTTTTGAAATTTGAGCCATACCCTCCCCCCCAACCGGAACAAACACTCTTGGGGGTGCGACCGATGTGATAGCAGTCAATGGTGAGGAACGAACCGATAGGCTTGCCATTGACTGCTATCACAAGGGAACTACCCTATCGGTGTTTGGTTGGGGGGGAGGAATGGATATTTGACAGATTGATTAAGTTGTGCTTATTGATTAACCCGTCAATAATTAAGTTTTGTTGCTGAGGGATATGCGCTAATTGTCCCGTGTGCTAAGACTGAATGGAGTGCATATTGAGTGTGACGATACGACTATCGGGTTAAGTGAATTCCCGCTATCGTAATGCGGATAAGGGTTTCCAGATAATGGGGGCGGTGGGACTTGAAGCCAAATTACAGCCTATAACCCCTATTCTACCGTTACTCTAGTGCACTCAAAAGCGATCGCATTATTAGGAGAGAGTGCAAAATGAAACCCCCTAGGTATTTAGCCTAGAGGGTATTGTGTTGTGGGTTTATTGGGGGTTAATCGTCTAACTGATAGATTAATCTAAGTCCTGCTTTCATCTCTGGTGATTCTGGGTTAATACCATGATTGAGTAGTGTTTGTTTTGCCATATCTAGTGGCAATGGTTGCCTTTGATGTCTTGTCAGGATACCTAACTCTGTGGCAAGGTTGCGACGTTTTTTGTACTTGCTGTCATTAACCGTTACCGAGTGACCAAACGAACGCGCCCTGATTTCCTGTGGTATCCCGTTCATCTCCCCTAGTTGGTTTCCAAGATGTCGAAAGGCATAGGCTTGAGTTAGTCCCCAATTATGTCGTGATAACCATTTACGGTGATTATCGTTAAACTTGCTAGGGTCTTTGGATTCTGTGATAGGTAGACAAACGTTATGAATCCCTAAGCGGTTAATCAGAGTCTTGTCTTTTGACATTGGGATAGCTAACCGCCAGCCTGTCTTGGTGCTACCACCAAAGTAAGTAAACTCACCAATAACCAGCACTAACTCAAGGTTGTTAGGGTCAGATACAGCCGGGAAAGTGATACCGTCAACCGTAATGGCTTTGGTTAAGTTTTGACCTGCCGCAACTTCTGACGGTCTCAACCCGTATAGGGTACACATCGCACTAACCCAGCACCAACCATCACGCGCATTATTGTCTGTGACAGAACGATAATCAGTGTTGCGTTCTTTGTCTAGTAAACTTAACAAGGTATCCAAGTCTATACTTTGGGATTCAGCAAATACTGTTTGGGTTGGGTCAATCTTTTCCAGTTTCTCCAATGCTTTTTTGCAGCCAGCACGTTCTGCTACTTGTCTTAATCGATAGTAACGATTTTTGAAGTCTTTGTGACCTACCGGACTACTGCCATCTTGTAACGGGCTATATAACGCTTCTTTTATACCCTCCCAGGTGACGTAACTATCCCAGTCCTTGACTTTATCGAATATATCAAGGAAACAGCGTTTAAATGAATTTTGGTCACTTGATATATCGCGAGAGCGCTTCCGTGTAGTGTTACGATGTACCCCATTAAAGTAATCATTTTCCATGTCTTTGAATACTTGACTATAAGTGATTAAGTCGTTTTCCATGAGAACTTTGGACTCATCAAGGATAGTAGCCTTGTACCAGTCCAGTCATTCAGACACCGACTTAAATTGTCCGTCAAGGGATTTATGAACTAACCAAGCCTTCTCTACAGCCTTGCGGATACCCTCTGAGGTAAACTTACAATTACAGCCTCGCTGTTTACGTCCCCCGGTTTCTGGGTCAGTGGTGATATCTAGTTGGATTGTCCCCCGGTTACGTTTAATCCTGACACCCTTGGGACATTGTTTGCGGGATAGATTAAAAAACTCAAGGATATCCTGAAAACCTTGATATATGCCGCTGTGTGTACTGTTTGTACTTGCACTCATAATTGCACTCTCTCCTAATAATGCGATCGCTTTTGAGTGCACTAGAGTAACGGTAGAATAGGGGTTATAGGCTGTAATTTGGCTTCAAGTCCCACCGCCCCCATTATCTGGAAACCTGCAACCTGTAACGGTTGTGGGTTTTTTGTTTTGGCGCGCCACTTTGGTCTCATAATACCTCGCCCCTGACTCTATGGATTATTGCGGCTTAGTTACTTATCCCGTCAGTGTTTGAAGGCGATCGCTACTTTTTACTCCCATTACTCAGATCCTCTGTTACCATCGGCGATCGCCTGCTGACAATTACTCTAAAACTCCCTACAGTCAAGGTTTTGCCAGATTGTAAAGAAATGTTAAAGCGTTTTTTATTAAAAAATGTTGCACAAACTTGATTTTGTTGCTAAAGTGTGCACTGCGAACAATAGTAAGTAAAAAAGAGAAAGTAAAAAGGAGAACTGTGAGCTATGTTGTACGCTACCGTGACCTGTGATGTATCCTCAGTCAGCAACTGAGTTGAAGCCTCGATTCGTTCATATCATCATCAGCAAACTGAGTATGAGCTATCAATCAGCAAACTTTCCGCTCCAGAAACGAGAGCTAACCCAGAGGGATTTTGTTGTTCTTCACAATTTTAGCGTCCGCCTGGGTTGAACAGAATTTAGTCCAATCAATTGATTTAGCCGCCACTGTAGTGGAGTCCTAGTGTCGTGGCGGTAATTGACCACACACAGACAGGAGATTTTTATGAATATCCAAGGTATTACAGCCCTAATTACAGGGGCTTCCCGTGGTATCGGACGAGCGATCGCCCTAGAGTTAGCCCGCAATGGCGTGGGTCGTCTGTTATTAGTCGCCCGCGATCGCCAAAAATTAGCAGAATTGGCAGCAGAACTCAGCGACATGGAAGTAGAAGTGATCACCCTCGCCCTAGATCTCACACAGCCAACAGAAGTCAATATTGCCCTAGCCCAAGCATGGCGAACTCACGGCCCCATTGATTTATTAGTGAACTGCGCTGGGGTCGCCCATCAAACCCCCTTCTTGAAATCCAAATTACCCCAAGTCCAAGAAGAACTATCCCTCAACCTGATGGGACTTTACACAGTCACCCGTGCGATCGCCCGACGTATGGCCACCCGAAACCAAGGAACCATCGTCAATGTCTCCAGTCTCATGGGCAAAATCGCCGCTCCCACCATGTCTACATACTCAGCCACTAAATTCGCCATCCTAGGCTTTACCGAAGCACTAAGGTCCGAATTAGCCCAACACAATATCCAAGTTATGGCCTTACTTCCCACCCTCACCGATACAGACATGACCCGCCGCCTGCAACTATTTCGCTGGGTCACTCCCATGACCCCCCAACAGGTCGCCCAAGTCTTAATTATCGGAGTGCGGAAAGACTCCCCAGAAATTCTTGTAGGTTGGCAAAGCCACCTAGCCGTTTGGTGTCGTCGCATTGCCCCCTGGGTAATGAACAAAGTCTTAAAAATGGCATCTCCCCTTTCTCGGAATTATCCCCAGTCTCCCACAGCTTGGCGGCGAGTAGGTGCTGCTTCCCGCTAACCTCTCATTCCACAATCGACAATGGATAATTAATAATCTCGTAGGGGCGGGTTCCCCAGTTAATTAGATTTTTCACAAATCATATTACTAAACCCGCCCTATCCCACCAGGTAATTAACCAATCACACATCTCTGACAGTGCCCGCATCTTCTTTGCTAGAATCATTTATTGTTAATTCTCATTTGAGCAATCATCAACATGATTTTAAACGGTCTAGCCACTGAACTTTCAGGCATTGTAGTTTCCTTAAATGGAATTTTAACAGGATTTTGCCAACTGTTGGCATTATTTGTAATTGCCATTGGCGTGACCCGTGCTTTAATCATTTTTATTAAAGATGCTTTATTTCAAGCTCAAGCTACCGACGCATTTCAACGAGGCCGTTTAGTCATGGGTTATTCATTTTCCCTAGCCCTCAGTTTTCTAATTGGGGCAACTATTTTAAAAACCATGATTTCTAGCCGTTGGGATGATATTGCCCGGTTAGCTGCTATTATTGCCGTGCGGACTGTGCTAAATTATCTCTTACTTCAGGCAATTAGTAAGGCAACTCCAGAAGTGCAACAAATTAGCAATCCCGCCGAAACCTAATCAAAAACTACAGAGCATCTCACTACTAAATACTTGTAAATACTTGTCAATTGCTCAGGAAGCCGCCAGGCTGACCTAGAGGGGGTCAGCTATATGCTTCCCCCCTCTAGAGCCTGTCAGTTTTCCATACCTTAAAAAGAGTAGGCTGTCTGTAGTGCCCACCCAATTAGAAGGCCGATACTACCGAGAATGAGAAGTGAAGAAACAATCACAACCGTGGGGCTATCTGCTCCCTTAAACTTCATAATTCCTCGATCTAGGTCTGATGGCATATACACTTACTCCTACTCTAAGTTTTGTTTGAGTCCAACTAAGCAGGTTGGAGATCTTCCCTCTTCACCTACCTAGATTTTACCCAAACAATAATTATACAATATCTAGTGCTTGTTAGCTATAATTTGCCCTTGACAATACCCCCAGCCGATCGCCTACCTAGGGCAGACTGTATCAGCCAGCTAGTCATCCCAGTTTGACCTCTGCCAAATTGTCAGAAATCTATTATAATGGTAGCTTTGATATTTTCACTGACATTAAAAACACCATTTTAGCAGTCATGGGTACTTTTCGCGAGATTTGTCAATACTATCGAGATTATCGTTTATTAGCAATTATTAGTATCAGTGCCTCTAGCATTTTTGAACTCATTGATTTGCTAGTCCCCTATGCGATCGGACAGATTTTAAATGTCCTATCTGGTCAAGGCGCAGATGGCTTAATACAGCTAACAGTTACAGCGATCGCCTCCTCAACCGGGCTTCCAGACCAACAGACCACAGCTTTAATCATATTACTAGGTATCATTTTTTTGGTCACCGTTATCAAAGCACCCATTCAGCCTTGGCTAGGCTCATGGTTTCACTGGTTAATTCCCCTAGCCGCACGCCGAGATCAACATCATAATGCCATCCAAAAAATCTTAACTTTACCCCTGGAATTTTACGAAGAAAATAACCCCGGTCGCATTGCGAACCGCATCACCAAAGGCATCACTAACCATACCTGGACTTACCCCGAAATAGCAGGTCAATTAATCCCGAAACTCGTGCGAGTCATCGGTATTTTTATAGTGATTTTTTTCATTCAGTGGCAAATAGCCATATTTTTCTTAGTTTCTTTTGTATTTATTCTGTCCTTTACCCTCATCAAACTTCGACAGATAATTAGATTAGAAACCCGACTAGACAGCCATCAAGAAAACACCGAAAGTCGCAACTCAGAAATCATCACTAACATCAAAACCGTCAAAGCCTTTGCTACCGAAAATCAGGAACTCCAGCGACAAAGCACCCGCCTAAACCGAGAGTTAACTGTCGTTATCCATCGCATTCACCGAGACTATGTAAAACTGGCTACCTATCAAACTACCACCGTGCAATTTTGTTTATTTATGGTCTTAGGTTTTACCTTGTTTGCTACCTTGGGCGGCCAAATGTCTCTGGGGTATTTTGTGGTTACTTATACCCTGGCTAGTATGGCTTATTCCGAACTAACTCCCATTAGTTTATTGGCGGAAGTTTTTGCGCGGCGCTATTCTTCTATGGTGCGTTTTTATGAGTTTATGCAGTTAAAAGATGGACAAGATGCCATCCAATTAAACTCTGATGATAATCAGGTCTCCTATCAATTTAAGGGTCAAGTTAAATTGGAAAATTTAACCTTTGGCTATCTTCCAGAAAAACCAGTTTTGCAGGATATTAACTTGTTGATAGAACCTTGTCAAACTGTAGCGCTGGTGGGTCATTCTGGTTCCGGTAAGTCTACCTTGGTTAAGCTATTATTTCGCTACTTTGAACCTAGTCAGGGTCGCATTTTAATCGATGATAAAAATATCCAAGATTTGAATGTTACCGCCTATCGACGACGTTTAGCTATAGTTCATCAAGATGTTGATATCTTCAATGGAACCTTGTTAAATAACCTCACCTATGGCAACCCCAAAGCTACCCTAGATGAAGTTAACGAAGCCTGTAAAATTGCTCGGGCAGATGAGTTTATTAATCAACTAGAAAAGGGTTATTATACTACCGTGGGAGAACGAGGAATGCGCCTCTCTGGGGGGCAAAAACAGCGGTTAGGTATTGCTAGGGCACTGCTAGTCAATCCTGATATCTTGATTTTTGATGAAGCTACTTCTAGCTTGGATTATGAATCAGAACGTTCCATTCAAATCGCTATGCAAAATATTCTGGGAACTCGCACTACAATTATTGTGGCTCACCGCCTCAGTACCATTCGGGAAGCTGATAAAATTGTGGTACTAGATAATGGTAAAATTATCGAAATAGGTAGTCATGATGAGTTACTCAATAACCGGGGAATTTATCGAAGATTACACGCACTCCAAGAAACTGGGGATGTGATTTAAGTAGAGGCGAGGCGGGCTAATTTTAGCCTGCCTTGTCACAAGGGTTTTAACTACTTTTAACAAGGCCCCTCTGAACCGTCTGGCATAGTCGCGCCGCAAAAGGTCGCCCCCTCTAATCTAGCATTATTTAGGTTGGCATTATTCAAATTAGCCTGATCTAAATTAGCACCTTCCAGAAAGGCGCGATACATATCTGACCAGGATAAGTCACTATTAGAAAGGTTAGCTTGTCTCAGGGTGGTGCTGTGTAACTTGGTATCTCGCAGGTCTGCACCTGCTAAATTCGCCCCAATTAGGTTGGCTGAACTTAGATCCGCACCTCTCAATTTTGCCCCCCGCAGGTCACTATTTTGCAAATTAGCACCTATGAGAGCCGCGCCGTCTAATTCGGCTTCCTGTAGGTTGGCTTCGCTGAGGTTGCACTGCTGACACTGTTTGGTATTTAGCAATTGTTGGATGTCTCGGGGTCGGGCGGCGATCGCCTCAATTCCTAACCCTATTACAGCCATAAGACCGGGAACAACAACTATTAATTTCATCGAAAACCTGATTAATACTAGCCCGACTTTGACATCATACTATATTATATGGGGGCTAAGTCAGCGAAAATCTCTTAGCCCCTTTTATTGATTTCAATAGGCTACAGTCATGTTAACATATTTACTAACTACGGTAATCACCTCCTGATAATTTTTGAATAGACGGTAGGTTGATAGGGTATTATTTACGAACATCGGTAGGGCTGGAGTTGGCATTAATGTGGTGATAAATGTATTCACAATGCACCACACAATCACCAAGGTAATGCAGGCGATCGCTGCAATTGTTACTAGGTCACTACTTTTTAGTCGCAGAAAACCTATGTACGTCGCCTGTCCAGGCAGCGTCATTAAAGACAGGGGTATTTTAGGTGTCATCACTAACCGCTCAGAATCTAGGGTGGGTATAACAAACCAGGTCTATACCAACCTAAGGAAACTGAATTGCCAAGCTATCTAATTGTCTTAGAAAGTGTGCGCCTCAGCCTCCTCTCAATGCCTACGGAGTTAGCTGACGGGCTAGGGCTGAGAGTTGCCCTTCTCTTAATCTCTGTCGGTTGTTGACAGAAACAGCTTGCGAGATTAGCCCCAAAAATTTGGTTCCTCCGCTCCGACCACATCACCGCGTCTGCACCTGCTCGAAAAGTACATAACGGCAATGTTTTACTTTCGCCGGATTAGGCTGACTGTTTGTTTTCTATATAATCCTATTCTAAATTAGAAAATATCAAATCGTCAAGAAATTGTGAAATTTTTTTTTGACAGGGTAACAACGGACTATATTCTCAGGGGGAAGGGTAGCTATAACCCGGAGGCGATCGCCGATCGCCCTAGATTGAGAACACCCTAACAGGGGGATTGTGGGGGAGGATGTCAATTGGAAAATTTCCCCTTTAGTGCTAAAGTTAACTGTTGACCACTACTGACAAGAACCATGTCTGCGCCCCCTAGCGCCCCAACTGTAACAACATTTCCCCTCGCCGCCGTGGTGGGACAAGAAGCGATTAAATTTGCCCTGCTGCTGGCCGCAGTTGATCCCGGCTTAGGAGGTGTGGTAATTGCTGGACGGCGGGGAACCGCCAAATCAGTGATGGCCAGGGCTCTCCATGCCTTATTACCGCCCCTAGAAGTAGTTAAAAATGCGATCGCCAACATTGCCCCCAACTGGGAAGCCGGAGAACCCACCCCAGAAACCGAAATAATCCCCGCCCCCTTTGTACAAGTTCCCCTAGGGGTAACAGAAGATAGGCTGATAGGTTCAGTAGACGTAGAAAAATCCGTTAAACAGGGCGACACCGTATTTCAACCGGGCTTATTAGCCACAGCCAACCGAGGAGTCCTCTACATTGACGAAATCAACCTCCTCGATGACAATATAGCCAACCTGCTGCTAACAGTTTTAACGGAAGGGCGCAACGTCATTGAAAGGGAAGGCATCAGCTTTGAACACCCCTGCCAACCCCTATTTATAGCGACCTATAACCCCGAAGAAGGTCCCCTGCGAACCCATTTACTCGATCGCATTGCCATAGCCCTATCTGCTGATGGAGTCCTGAGTTTAGATCAACGGGTGCAAGCAGTAGACCAAGCCCTCGATTATTCCCAGTCTCCCGAGGCATTTCTCCAGCAATATACAGAAGACTTAGATAACCTGAAAACCCAAATTCTCCTAGCCAGAGAATGGCTAAAAGATGTCACCATCACCTCAGAGCAAATTCTGTACCTGGTAGAAGAAGCCATCAGAGGCGTAGTTTCTGGACACCGAGCGGAACTATTTGCGGTGCGAGTAGCTAAGGCTTCGGCAGCTTTAGATGGTAGAAATAGCGTTAATGCTGACGACTTGCGGCGGGCGGTAGAATTAGTGATTGTACCCAGGGCGACAGTAATTCAGACCCCCCCAGAAGAACAACAACAACAGCCAC
Source organism: Arthrospira sp. PCC 9108 (assembly GCA_016745315.1). Classification (GTDB taxonomy): domain Bacteria; phylum Cyanobacteriota; class Cyanobacteriia; order Cyanobacteriales; family Microcoleaceae; genus Limnospira; species Limnospira platensis. Next base: position 3,651,072 of record CP066886.1, on the reverse strand, counting down.
CACCCCCACCACCGCCCCAAGGTGAAGAGGAACCCGAACCCGAAGACGAAGACGAAGACGAAGACGAAGAACCCGAAACCGAACCCCCAGAAGAGGAACAAAATAGCATCCCAGAAGAGTTTGTGTTTGACCCGGAAGGGGTGGTGCTAGATCCAACGGTGCTGTATTTTTCCCAAATGGCGAACCGACAGGGTAAAACTGGCAGCCGCAGTATGATTTTTTCAGAGGATCGCGGTCGGTATGTTAAACCAATGTTACCCAAGGGTAAAGTACAACGCATTGCGGTAGATGCTACCCTACGGGCGGCAGCACCCTATCAGCGATCGCGACGGTTACGATATCCTGAACGTCGGGTAGTTGTAGAATCGGGAGATATTAGATCTAAGCGCCTAGCGAGAAAGTCCGGGGCTTTGGTGGTGTTTGTGGTGGATGCTTCCGGGTCCATGGCCCTGAACCGGATGCAGTCGGCCAAAGGGGCGGTAATGCAACTGTTAACTGAGGCTTACCAAAGCCGCGATCAGGTGTCCTTAATTCCTTTCCGAGGGGAACAGGCGGAAGTTTTGTTACCGCCTACTCGGTCAATTGCGGCCGCCAAACGACGCTTAGAAAGGATGCCCTGTGGGGGTGGATCTCCCCTGGCTCACGGACTCACCCAAGCCGTGCGGGTGGGGATGAATGCTAAACAGTCTGGAGATATCGGACAGGTGGTAATTGTGGCAATTACCGACGGCCGAGGTAATATTCCCTTAGCCCGATCGCTCGGTGAACCTATCCTAGAAGGTGAAAAACCCGATATTAAAGGGGAATTGCTGGAAATTGCTGCCAAAATTCGTGGTTTGGGTATTCAATTGTTAGTAATTGATACCGAAAATAAATTTGTCTCGACAGGTTTTGCCAAAGAATTGGCGAAAACGGCAGGAGGTAAGTATTATCATTTACCCAAAGCCACAGATCAAGCGATCGCAGCTATGACCCAAAACGCCATTCGCGATGCGATCGGTTAAAGTATAGATAACCAATAGTTTTTCCATGGAACCTGTTATTTCCCATTCTGGGGAAAACCATCCCCAGGCAGGTTTCGCCTCCCACAAGCGAGTTTTTCCAGGCTCCCAGAAATATTCCGTCAATTGGTAATCTGTCCCCCTGGTCAAAATTTGCCTATAATACCGGAAAACAGTTAGTCAAAACCCTAGACTAATATTGTGCTTCCCAATGCTCAGGATTAACCAATCGTGTTTGTGAGTTATTTATGAGTATGTTTAATGCTACTGCAATTCTCATTGATGCCTTCGTCCAACGCCTACAAGCTGGCTACCGCCGTACCTATGGGGGATTTAAACCAGACTACCCCGAAATTATTGCTTGGGCGGGTACAATGGCTTTGGAAAATATCGCCAACTGTGACGCTTTATACCACAATGTCGAACATACTATGCTCGTCACCCTAGTAGGACAGGAAATTCTGCGCGGGAAGCATATTCGAGAGGGAGGAGTCACCCCAGAAGACTGGTTACACTTTACCATTTCTCTCCTATGTCATGATATCGGCTATGTGAAAGGAGTATGTCGGCGAGACCAAGACGCTAATGGTTTATATGCCACAGGAATTGATGATGGTATGGTTTCCATAAGTTCAGGCGCGACCTCCGCCAGTCTCACCCCCTACCATGTCGATCGCGGTAAATTAGTCATAGATGAACGCTTTGGTGGTCATAAACTAATTGATGCCGAACAAATTAAACGCAACATTGAACTAACCCGGTTTCCCGTCCCGGCTGATGAAACTTACCAAGACCGCCATAATTACTCAGGACTGGCGCGCGCGGCTGATTTAATCGGTCAACTCAGTGACCCTCGCTACCTCAGAAAGATTAGTTCCCTATTCTACGAATTTGAAGAAGTCGGTACTAATAAAGTCCTAGGCTACAAAACCCCCGGCGACCTCCGTAATAATTACGCTAAATTCTACTGGAATGGCGTATTTCCCTATATTCCCGCCGCCTTGCGATACCTACAACTGACCCAGGAAGGTAAACAAGTTGTGGCTAACCTATACGCTAACGTTTTCCAGGTAGAAAATGAACGGCGTATCCTCAGCGAAAGCGAGAAATATCTGCCCGAAAATTCATCCATTGGTGAAGAAAATGGCTACAAGGGCGACAAAAACGGTAGTTCAGACCTGCCCAAATTTAGCGAAATGTCTAATTTGAATCTGTGATCGTGAATCACCAAACTCCAACGCCGGAAATTTCCCAAAAACTTGCACAATTGAGGCTAACTGTCCAACGGGCTAGTTATGCCTATTATGTTTTGGATGATCCTATTATGGAGGATGGGGTTTACGATCGCCTTTATCGGGAACTGCAAGAACTCGAAAACCAATACCCAGAACTAATTTCTCCCGATAGTCCTACCCAGAGAGTCGGAGAAAAACCCGCTGCTCAGTTTCAGTCCGTAACCCATAATATTCCCTTATACAGCCTGGAAAATGCCTTTAATATGGCAGAACTCCAGGCTTGGGATGAAAAATGGCGACGCTTTCTGGGTGACTCACTACCCCAAGATCCTAAATACATTTGTGAACTCAAAATCGATGGTTCAGCGATCGCCCTCACCTATCATAATGGCATATTAGTTAGGGGTGTGACTCGTGGGGATGGAGTCACCGGGGAAGATATCACCCAAAATGTTAAAACTATCCGCTCTATTCCCCTAAAATTACATCTGGATAACCCGCCGCCTGTCGTGGAAGTTCGGGGGAGGCTTTCTTATCTAACCATATTTTTGTCCAAATTAACCAGGAGCGACAACAGACCGGAGAGCCACTATTTGCTAACCCTCGTAATGCCGCCGCCGGAACCCTGCGACAACTTGACCCCCGCATTGTCGCTGACCGACGCTTGGATTTTTTCGCCTATACCCTACACCTAGACTCCCCAAATTTACATGATCATTGGGATTGTCTGGAGTTGCTCCAAAAAATGGGCTTTAAAGTCAATCCTAATCGCCAACTGTGTCAATCTTTGCTGGAAGTTCAGCAGTATCTTGAGACTTGGGAAACTCAGCGCCGAGAATTACCCTATATGACTGATGGGGTGGTGGTTAAGCTAAATTCCCTCAGTCTCCAAAAACAGTTGGGAGAAACGAGAAAATTTCCCCGCTGGGCGATCGCTCTTAAATATCCGGCCGAAGAATTGCCCACTAAGATTATATCAGTCACTTTCCAGGTGGGACGTACCGGAGCCTTGACTCCGGTGGCTGAACTTGAACCCGTACAGTTAGCCGGAACAACTGTTAAACGCGCTACACTTCATAATCAAGATCGCCTGACTGAATTAGACCTGCATATTGGCGATACGGTAATTGTCCGCAAGGCTGGGGAAATTATCCCGGAAGTGGTGCGAGTATTGCCAGATTTGCGACCAACTGGCGCTAAACTGGTGACTATGTCGACTCATTGTCCTGAGTGCGGCGAAACTGTGATCAAAACACCAGCCGAAGCAGTCACCCGCTGTATTAATTCTTCTTGTCCGGCTATTGTGCGGGGTTCTATTATTCACTGGTGTCAAAGACCAGCTTTGGATATTAATGGTATTGGGGAGAAATTGGTTCAGCAGTTGGTTGATGCTCAGTTAGTGCGATCGGTCGCTGACCTTTATGATCTTAATATGGATCAGTTGCTTGAGTTAGACCGCATGGGTGAAAAGTCCGCCCAGAAAATTCTGGCGGCGATCGCTACTTCTAAACAACAACCCTGGCATCGAGTATTATATGGTCTAGGTATTCGTCATGTCGGAAAAGCTAATGCTGACTTACTCGCTCAAAACTTCCCTAGTTGTCAGAGTTTGGCGGCGGCTTCTTCTGCACAAATTGAAGGCGTTTATGGTATCGGCGCGGAAATTGCTACCTCTGTTTATCAGTGGTTCCAAAATCCTGCTAATATCAGTTTATGCGATCGGCTTCAACAAGCCGGTCTACAGCTTACCAGTGTGCCGTCAACTGCACCCAAATCTACTCACCAAGCGCAACCTTTCGCCGGTAAAACCTTTGTACTTACCGGAACATTACCGACTCTCAGCCGAGATCAAGCTAAATCTATGATTGAGAATGCCGGGGGTAAAGTCACTAATTCCGTTACCAAAAAAGTCGATTATTTACTACTAGGAGAAAAGCCAGGCTCGAAACTAAAAAAAGCCCAAGATTTGGCTATAGCCAATTTATCAGAATCAGATTTTTTGGCAATGATAAAATCTGCTAATTTTTAATGATAATTAAACCCCGAAGCAATCCACAGATAAGCCTTTGGCTTGATGAGCCAATATAATCTACCTGGTTAATTTGGGGTTATATAAACTAAATGTCCGGCATTTTTCACCCTCTTTATCTATGCTAAAAACCAATCAGATTATTTCCCTGCTGCTCATCTTTATTCCCATTTCCATAGTGGGGGAATATTTGCACTGGGGAGCCACTATAATCTTTATAACCGCCGCCCTAGCCATTATTCCCCTAGCTGCTTGGATGGGTACAGCTACCGAAGAGATAGCAGTAGTTCTCGGCCCTAATTTAGGAGGGTTAATGAATGCTACATTTGGCAATGCTACTGAATTAATTATCGGTTTTGTGGCTCTCAAAGCCGGATTAGTAGAGGTGGTCAAAGCCAGTATTACCGGGTCAATTATTGGTAACTTATTACTGGTGATGGGTTTAGCCATGTTTCTGGGAGGATTAAAGTTCAAAGAACAAGAATTTCCCCCAGTCGTGGCTCGTCTGAATGCCTCAGCCATGACCTTAGCAGTAATTGCTATATTAGTTCCCACCGCCGTAGATGTCACATCCATCGGCATAGAAGAAAGCACCATGCAAACTCTGTCCGGTGCGGTGGCGCTAGTGTTGATTATAGTTTATATTCTCACCCTACTATTTGCCATGAAAACCCACTCCTATTTATATGATGTGGGATTGGCAGAAAACGAACTTGAGGGAGCATCAGGGGAAGAAATATCAGGGGAATCTCACCATAAAATCAATCTAAAATTATGGATTGTGGTGCTTTTAGTGGCTACAATTATGGTGGCGGTTGAGTCGGAGCTGTTGGTAGGTACTCTGGAAGAGGCCACCGAGAGTCTGGGTTTGACCCCCCTATTTACCGGGGTGATCCTAGTTCCAATTATTGGAAATGCAGCCGAACACGCCACTGCTGTGACTGTTGCTATGAAGAATAAAATGGCTCTGTCGGTGTCGGTGGCTGTCGGTTCGAGTTTACAGATTGCTTTATTTGTAGCACCAGTGTTGGTTCTGGCGGGGTTGGTCTTGAATCAGCCCATGGATTTGGACTTTAACCCGTTTGAATTGATAGCTGTGGCTGTATCGGTGGCGATCGCTAATTCCGTAAGTTCTGACGGCCGTTCAGACTGGCTAGAAGGGGTTTTGCTCCTGGCTGCGTATATGGTTTTAGGAATAGCCTTTTTCTTCCATCCCATTATGGAAACATCAATGTAACCCGGTTTCTACGTTGACTCCCAACCAGCAAGCCACATTATTGGTAGCTTGTTATTGACTACTCCCCGCGCTAAAGCGACGGGGATTCCCCGGAGGGATTACAGCACTTCTGAGCTAGGATTGACCCACCCGGTAGAGCCCAAATTCTCAGACGCTTAGGCGAAGTCAAAACGCCTCTTGCGGGGGTGCATTGCATCCCCGTTACTTTTGCCTTGCGGCCAATGTTCCACGCCCCGTTAGCGTCAGCGTTGACTTCAACGCCAGCACCACAGCGATAAGTTCCGCGCCGAATGCGTTGTCCTGAAGCCTTCCAACCCTCGGGTTTTTCACCGTAGACGGGGATGGCATCAAGGTCTAGCGCTGACGCTAACGGGGCGTATAACTTTCCTCCTGCTCAATGAACAAAATACCGTGAGCCTCACAAAGCCGAGCCATTCTGCTCTTCAGCTTAGCTGTCGGGATCTGCACGAACTTTTGGTTGGCCTTGTGACCCATATTGGCCCCACTTTTCTGCCCCTGATTCCAGCCGAAGACAATGGTAGCAATGCCATGCTTCAGGCAATGATTGATGACTAACCTAGCGGCTTTGTTGACGGCATCGCGCATCTGGCGATTACGCTTGCCAGTGAGTTTGTCTAGTAGCCTGCACCAGAAGGCTTGTGCTTTCCCCTCCTTAATCGTGGCAACCCGCTTGTTGTAGCCCTGGTTGAGCGCCTTCAGGTGCTTACCATCGACGATAAAGCTATGACCCTCGCTATCAACGCAGGTCAGCCAGTTGTTGATGCCATGGTCAATGGCCAGCGATTTTTCAGTGTCTAAGGCGACTGGCTCAACGGGCTTACCAGTACAAATCCAAACCGCATCAAAATAGCCAGCCCTTGGCACAATCTGAAGCTCTCTAACCTTAGTCCAGTCTAGGTTACTCGGGAAGGGCAGAAAAATCTCAGGCAGGTCAAACCAAACTTTACAAGACCTGCCCATCGGCACCCTGACTTGACCATTGACTAGCTTGAGCCACCGCTGAGGGTAGCTGAGCTCGAACAAGCCGCCAGAGCGGCGATAGTTGGGTGGCTTGGGTTTCTCAGCCAATCCGCCGCTACGCCACAGCTTGAGCAGTTCTCGGTAGCCATTAAAGGCTTCACCCACACTGATGCAGGTCTGCTGAGCAGCACTGGTATAGAGTGCCTTCATGTGAGCGTTGTGCTTCATCTGACTGGAGAGCCATTGTCCATTGGAGAACTTTCCCGCTTTGAAATACAACTGTCTAGCCAGATAGACTGTGCAGTTGTAGAGGTTATTGGAAGCGGTGCAAAGAAACTCCAACGCCGCCCTTAAGGGAGGGTCGTTGGGAAGTTGGTTTACTTGTGCTACAAAGGTTTTAGCCATAAAATCATCATACTATATTTGATTTTGTAGACACATAGGCAGTCTTCGACAATGAGGAATAAGTCTATCAACTATCGCCACGGCAACCACTCGGTAGGGCTTGCCCATGTTCACTTGGTCTGGATTCCAAAGCGGCGGAAGAAGGTTTTGGTTAGCAACGTTAAGCTTAGACTTGCCGCAATACTCAACGAGGTAGCCCGGGAAAATGAGTGGCGGCTCAAAGCATTGGAGATAGCCCCTGACCACGTTCACGTCTTGGTAGAGCATGGGTCGCAGGTCGCCATTCATCAGATAGTCAAGGCCATGAAGGTGCGTTCTTCCAGGCTGCTCAGGCAGGAGTTCCCCCACCTGTGCAAGCTGCCCTCTCTGTGGACTAGAGCGTATTTCTATGATACGACAGGAAAAGTGAGTACAGCTAGAATCATGGCCTACATCAACGACCCTCACCATACCTGACGGCGGCTAAAGCCGCCGAGTCGCTTTTCTGCCCCGCTCTAAAGAGACGGGGCTACCAAGCTTCCGAGTTTTTATCGTGTCGGCCGAACCAAAATGTTATACTGGGTTGCAGCGCTATGGGCTAATATTATCAAAAATAACAGCAGTCCTTATAGGATAGATTTTGACGGTAGGTGGCTAAAGCCGAGCTGGGCTTTTCCTCCCTGCTTTGAACAGGCAGGGCTTGCAAGTTTTAAGGTGTTTCCGTGAGTTATTGCCTCAATCCCAAATGCCCTAAACCTGATGATGAGTCGAATGCCAAACGACGCATTTGCGCTCAGTGTGGCTCTGATCTGTTTATACAGAGTCGTTATCGTGTTCTCAAAAAGATGGGTGGGGGAGGATTTGGTCAGACTTTTGAGATTCTCGACCAAAAAGATAAGACTCGCAAAGTTTTAAAAGTTCTCCTCAAAGAACATCCCAAGGCGATCGCTCTGTTTAAACAAGAGGCGAAAGTTTTGAGCGAACTTAGTCATCCTGGCATCCCTAAAGTAGATAAAGATGGCTACTTTACCTTTATGCCGAAAGATGAGTCGCCGCTGCATTGTTTAGTCATGGAGAAAATCGAAGGGTTAGACCTTCAGGAGTGGATGAAGGAGCGCAAAAAAGAACCGATTAGCCCAGAATTAGCCATGGATTGGCTAAAACAACTGGTGGAAATTCTCGATCGCGTCCACAGCTTACAGTATTTTCACCGAGATATTAAACCTCAAAACATCATGCGAAAGCCTGATGGCCAACTGGTGTTAATTGATTTTGGCACAGCGCGGGAAGTGACCGAGACAATTATGGGGTTTAGTTCAGATGGCCCCGGCGAACAGGATAATGATAAGAAACGCGCCACAGGAATTGTCTCTCCTGGTTATACGCCGCCAGAACAAACGAACGGGAAAGCAGTACCTCAGTCGGACTTTTTTGCCCTGGGTCGGACTTTTGTTTATCTGTTGACGGGAAAACCCCCCACGGCTTACCCAGAAAATCCTCGCACTGGGAAACTTTTGTGGCGTAAGGGTGCGCCAAATATCCCGAAACAATTGGCGGATGTTCTTGATTATCTGATGGCACCATTTCCGGGAAATCGCCCCCAGAACCCTGGGGTAGTTCTCCAGTGTTTAGCTGAAGTGGAACTTAATCCGCCACCCCGCGATAGTGATGAAAGAGAAGATCCCAAATCAGATACCAAAGGTAAAAAGAAAGAACAGCTGAAGGCGAAAATCCGCCTCAGTGAACTGAAAATTAAGATTCCCTTCAAGGCTATTGGTATTCTGAGTGTGATTGTGACCATGGGGGGGTTGATTTATACCCAGGTAGACGGTTATCGGCGCTATGGCTTAATTCCGGCTAACCCTCTGTTGGTGATTAGAGGGTGGCCTAATCGTATGTGGCTACTGGGGCATAAGGAGGCTTTAGGGCACGTTTATGCTTTGGCGATCGCCCCTGACGGTGAAACTCTGGTTGCGGGAACTTTTGGCACAATTCGACGCTGGGGTATCCATTCTGGAGAGGTTGTTAATCCCGAAAGCGTCCATTCGAGTTGGGTAAGGGCGCTAGCATTCTCCCCCAATGGAGAGATTATGGTCAGTGGTAGTAATGATAAAACTATCCGTATGTGGTGGGGATCGCGTCAACGTACTATTGAAGGACATACAGGAAGTGTCCATGCTTTGGTTTTTAGTCCCAACGGTCAAATTTTAGCTAGTGCTAGCGAAGACAGGACTATTATTCTGTGGGATACCAATGGTCGGCGATTATCAACTATTCTCGCCCATGACCTCCCGGTTAATGCTTTGGCTTTCAATCCCCAGGGTAATGTTCTCGCTAGTGCTAGTGCAGATGCCAGTATCAGATTATGGAATGTCAGTGGTAGTAGTCGCCGACTGACAATTACTGGCCATGGAGATAGTATTAATGCGATCGCCTATAGCCCCGACGGTGAAACCATCGCCAGCGCTAGTGATGATGGAACCGTGCGCTTGTGGAATGCGAATACAGGGGCACAACTGCGGGTTTTTGAGGGACACAGAGGCCCGGTGAAATCCCTAGTGATTACCCCAGATGGCCAAACTTTAATTGCTGGAGGCGATCACATTGTTTTATGGAATCTCAACACCGGGGAAATAATCACTACCCTTTGGGGTCACGGAGACCTGATCACAGCCCTAGCCCTCACCCCAGACGGCAAAATCCTCACCAGTGGTAGTGAGGATAAAACCATTAAAATCTGGCAGCTAAAGCTGTAGACCCAGAGGGGAGTTATATGGGGGGTGTAGGTTGGCTCCGCGCGGTGGTCATTTGGGAATTAACCAGGCGATCGCCATATTGCCTCAACCCGCCCCTACTCCTCCCTCCAGGAAACTCTTAGCTTTCATGCCCCTATTTTAGAAGCGGAAAGTAGTCCGCAGGGTTCCTACCACAATATTAGCATTGCGGGCATTGTGCTCAGGATTGGTCAAAACATAGAAGCCAGGAGTGATGGAAATGTAGTCGTTGAAAGCATAGCGATAGAAGGCTTCAATATGGAAGGAAGTATCGCGATCTTCCAAAGCGGTGGTGTCGTGAGAGGTAACTTTCGGAGGCATTCCGATCACAATACCACCCAAATCTCCTTCACTGAAAGCATCTGGGAAGCCCATAGTCACAGCCCAGTTAAGAACTGTGGCGCTGTCACTGCCATTTCTTTGTTGACTAGCCCAGGTAGCGCCAAACCAGCCACCCAACTCGAACTTCTCAACTACCCGCCAGTTAAACTGGAAGCCTAGGTTATCGCTGGTGCTGGCATTATCCCCAAAGGGGCGATCGGCGATCCAGCTTCCGGTCCCACCGGCCATATTGACATCGCCGTTGGTGAAATATTTACGGGCGTACTCTACCGCAAAACCCAGGCGCTCTGTGGGTTGATATACCAACTGAGCCGACCCAGTATTGCTACCATTGAATAAGCCATTACCAGCAGTAGCATCGGAGGCGTTACCTGCCAAATAACCCAGATTCAGTTTGAACTGACGATCATTACCAAAGGCGAACTTAGCCGCCGCCCCTGCACCTTCTGGGCCCCGGAAAATGGCAGGGTTACGCTGACCAAACCGAGAAATTGAGGCATTAGAACCGCTGTTAAAGGGGGTGATCACATCCATTACGTCATCTAAATCAAGGCTGTTAGCACCGATAAAGATGTGCGCCCGACGATTGAAGGCGGGGAAACGGTAGTACAAATCATCCAGCTCTATCCCATTGGAATTGCCATCAATAGCAGTCCGAGACATTAAGCTATTGGTCAGGTCAAAATTGCTGAGGTTGGGGATATCTCTCGCTTGCAGACGGGTCCTCAATAGGTCTTCGCCGGTGAAGCTAGTATCAAAGTTCAGACGAACCCGGTAGCCGAGATAGGTTTCGGTGGGGTCATCACTGGCTCGGCTAAAGGGACCTCCAGCCACGTTATGTCTAGCGCGATCGCCGAAGCTATCCCCAGGCCAGAATACTACTTCCCCGCGCAGTTTGGTAGTAGTGGAGAACTGATTAGCCTCCAATTCAGCCGTCCGTGCTTCCAAAGCGTACACACGGCCGCGCAAGGTTGCCAATTCCGCCGCGAACTCTTCCTGTAGCCGTTGCAGAACCGCCAAATCCTCGCGAGTTACCAAATTAGCCACAGAAGCAGCAATCAATTCGTTAACCCGTTCCAAACAGGCATTTAAACCAGCGGCAAACTCAAAACGAGTCATCGCCCGGTTACCTCTAAAGGTTCCGTCTGGATAACCTGCAATACAGCCATAACGTTCTACCAAAGACTGAAGGGCTTGGAATGCCCAATCTGTAGGTTGAACGTCAGACAGTTGAGATACAGAAGTCACCTGCTCCATAGAGTCAGCAACTTCACTGTATAGATTGATTTGTTCTAGGTCGGCAATTCTGAGTTCCTGTTCCATCTCAGGTTGTACCTGAGCCACCTGTTGGGTTTCTGTAGAGGACTCAAAACCTAAATCGATTACATCCTGAGACAGAGGAGCCGTGTTCTCGACCTCTGGCGTAACTGCCATGGTTAAGGTGAAATCGGCATCCGGGCTAAATTGATTAACTCCTTCGGCTGCATCTGAAGCTAGGGATGCCACTTCGGAAGTAGTAACCAGCTTGGCTGAAGGGCTTTCTGTTGCTAATGCAGCACTTGTGCTTAACAGAAGAGCAGCACCCAGAACGCCTGGACTCTGCTTGAGAGTGTTCCATAGAATTTTGTTCATCATCTCAAATCTCACACCGACTTAAAAAGACCTAAGCGAGGATGTCCCCAGCTCGAATGAACCAATAGTATCACATCCTAACAGTAGGTGATTACGATTTCACATTAAACGATCGCACCCAAATTTTGTCTACGGATTGCCACAATCGAGGGCTTGGGGGGGTCTGTGGGGTTTTTGCCTGGCCAGTTAGAGCCGATGGGAACCCCACGGGTTTGGATAAACTCCTGACCATCCAGACCAGTCATGGCAAACTCACGAACTTGGGATGCCATATTTCGGCGTTTACCATTATACTCTCCCGGATGTTGGACGGCTAAAAATAGAGTTTGCTGATCGGGGCTAAAAAATGGTCCGCACAATTCACATTCCATGGGTCCGATCGCAAACAGATAAGCCTGACCCGCATCTGGTTCGGAAGTTGGCAAACACCACAGGGAGTTATTACCATATAGACCGATTAGATCTCTCGATGCTAAAGGATCTCCGGCTTGATTTACCCGACCTGGGGGGACGGGTTTGTTTTGAGAGCCAGTGCTAATATCTGTGACCATCCACAAATTACCTTGGCTATCAAACTCCAAATTATCTGGATTGGAAAATCCTAACCCACCTTCGGAAATTTCGCCACCTGCTGCCCACATTTCCCACCGAAATCTGAGCGCCTCCGGATCTCCATGATTTTCAATCAGGCGGACTATCCATCCTGGTTCATGGGGAATAACTCCCCCTGGACCTTGAAAAATCCGCCCATCTGGTCCCTCACCACCCGGATCGCCACCTCCAGAGGTAAATGCTATATATAAGGAACCATCAGGAGCAATCATAGTATCTTCAGGACGGGCGCAACAAGTGGCTCCGGCGGCACTGGCTGCTAAATGAGCATCAATTAGAATCGCACCCTGTTTGGTTGGTGGGTCTCCTGAATACAAATCCCCCAAGGTTTTGTACTGTTTCTTAAAGGTTTCCACCTCTTCATCTGTGGTAGCCACAAAACTGCCCCCTTCTGGGCGCAATGGTAAGGCTAAGGCTCCCCCTATATGAACACTGGCTGGGTCGGGGTTAACGGCTGTATTAGGGGCCATAGGAATCCATTTTCCGCTGCCATCTGGGTAGAATTTGGCGGCGTATAGCATTCCGCTGGTCAAGAGGCGAGAATTTTGGCGATCGCTTGGGTCAACTACCGGGTCACTACTGACAAATTTATATAAGTGTCCGCTACGGCGATCGCATCCCGAATAAAAAGCTAGAGGTTTTCCGGCTTTTACCCTGACACCAACGGCTTCATGGCGATAACGACCCAGCCAAGTATGTTTAGTGCCATAATCTTCTGGGTCGGCTGGATTTACTTCTACAATCCAACCATATTTGTTCCCGGCTAGTCCTAAGACGTTACCGAGACCCCTAGTGGTGGAAAAGGGAGTATCCGAAGGGGAGAAAGATGTACCATCGGGATGTACCGACTCGGTGACATAACTCTGGAAGTTTTCCTCAGCACTTAATACTGTTCCCCAAGGGGTTGTTCCCCCGGCACAGTTGGCGAAAGTGCCAATGATTTTATCTCCGAGGCGATCGTTATAACCCCTTCCCCCCTGGCGAAAAACTCCCACCGCTGGACCTGTAGCCTTGAGATACCGTCCATCAGTCCAACCGGAAATTCCAGTAATGCGGCGATCGACAGATGAGTAAGTCCGTACCCATTTACCCTCACTATCTCGACCTAGGGAAATTACCCCCATTCCCATGTCGATTAACCCTTCTTTAGAAATCTCCAGAATTGCTTGTCTGAGAGGGTCTTGTGCGGGCAAAGAAAAAGCATCAATACTCTGGCTTTGGGCAGCTTCAAAAGCCTGTTTAACTACCGCCATTGGTAGCGATCGCCCTATCACCTCCTCGTAAGTTTCCAACCATGGTTTCGCGCTAACGTACTCAAAGTTAACAGTTAAAAAACCCTGATTTTTACCAGTCTGTATAAATGACAAATAATCATTGTTATACCCACAACGAGAATCACCCACCGCCTCCCCCCAAGTAGCGATGACATCATAGGTGAACCCTTCCGGAAGTACCAAATCATCAATTATCTCGTACTGACTATATTTTCCTGATATAGCTTGATGATCGGCAACGGTTATCGTCTCGTAGGTTGGCAAAGGCATAGGACCTTTGACAGGTTTAAAACTTGGGGAAAATGACGATATTTCCGTAGTTGATGAACTCAGCACATTACCCGGCTCTGATGGCTGACAGCCCTTGAGAGCCACCGCCCCCATACCCGCACTAATAAACAGCAAAAAATCTCGACGCTTATAAGAAGCCATAAATCTGCCTATTTATAAAACCTTTGATAATTTTACCCAAACCGATACCCAAATCCTCTGACTGTAATGATATATTCTGGTTTACTCGGTTCAACTTCTAACTTTTCTCGTAACCAGCGAATATGAACATCCACAGTTTTACTATCCCCTACAAAATCTGTACCCCAAATTACATCTAAAAGTTGTTCACGAGACCAAACCCGACGGGGATAACTCAAAAATAATTCTAGCAAACGAAACTGTTTGGGTGAGAGTTGAACTTCCTCACCCCGAATTATCACCCGACATTCTTCTTGATATAGGATGATATCTTTATATTGAAGCATCACAGGTCCTGGAAATTTCCCTATTCTTTGGCGACGGATTAACGCACGACACCGAGCTATAAACTCACGGATACTGAAGGGTTTGGTCAGGTAATCATCCGCCCCGGCTTCTAAATAAAATGCACAATTGTTGGCGTTTTCTTTGTTACCAATAATTAAAATTGGCACAGATTGACCATGATGCCGTAACATACGACACAGATCTAAACCATTGGTTGCATCCAAAATGAGAAGGTTAAAGGGAAACTCTGCGGTAATTGCTCCCGTATTGGAAATCGAAGGCAGGGCATCCCGGCTGTCTTGGGCAATCACGATTTTATAGCCTTGTTCTTCCAGAGCAATGGATAATATATCCCGCCACGGCTCCTCATTTTCCAGCAACAAGATATGTCCAGTATCTATGACATCTGAGCGGTAAGACTTCTTACTCAAATCTGGGGAAAACATAAGTATTTATTCCTGGATGGATGATGGTGTTTGTCAAAACTTAGAGAATTCAACCCCAAGTGGGTTAGTTATGAGGAAAATTAATCTATCACCATCCATCCGACAAAGGTATGTTCTCCATTATTTATGAGTTCGAGGAGTTGTGAGTGTCTGACAATGACAAACATTTGATCGGGATTGACCCGACCCGCAAGCACCTCAGTTGTCTCTGACTCTGGCTTAATGGCCAGGTTGTTCAACATTAGTTTCCACCCCCAATCTGCCCGGTGTTGTTAAATGTTCGTGGATCATTAGTGGAGCTACCTTCCATCGTATTTGAGATGGGTTAACTTTAGGTAAAGGAAAAGTAATGTTTTGGTTAAGCTATGGGATTAGATTAAAATATTGTTGTGAATGTCTAATAAGTTGATAAAAATATACAAATATAATGTTGTTACACCTAAGCACATGGCCGGAAGTGGAGGCTTACCTCCAGAAGTCTACAGGGATTATCCTACCGATTGGATCAACGGAACAACACGGACCGACGGGGTTAATTGGCACTGATGCCATTTGTGCGGAAGCGATCGCTAAGGGAGTAGGAGAGGCTACCCAAGCCTTAGTGGGTCCTACCTTAAATGTGGGTATGGCGCTCCACCATACTGCTTTTCCAGGATCCATCAGTTTACAACCTAGTACCTTGATTAGGGTAATCAAGGATTATATCACATTCTTGGCTAAAAGTGGGTTTACGACATTTTTCTTTATTAACGGTCATGGGGGTAATATTGCGACTCTCAAAGCTGCCTTTTCCGAAACCTATGCCCACCTAGCTGATCTTAACTTAGCAAATAGCGATCGCATTCGTTGCCGGGTTGGTAACTGGTTTATGTGTCCATCAGTCTATAGACTAGCTAAAGAACTTTATGGGGATAGTGAAGGTTCCCACGCTACCCCCAGCGAGGTAGCAGTTACCCAGTACCTCTACCCAGAGTCCATTAAAAAAGCACCCCTCAACCCTAATGTTGCTAAAGGTCATCCTATCTATGGTGCGGCTAACTTTCGCCATAACTATCCCGACGGTCGCATGGGTTCAGACCCTAGTCTAGCTACCCCGGAGCATGGTCAGAAACTCTATGAGTTAGCGGTAAAGGAACTTAGCCAGTCTTATCTGGAATTTCTCAATCAAAGTGTTTTTTGATATTAGCTGCTCGGAAAATTAGTAGTTTAAAGATGATCTATCAAGGCTGGGGGTTCATCAACGCTACAATATTCAAGGTACATATTAGGTACATATTAGGTACAGATTAGGTACAGATTAAAGGTAGTATCGGCATACTCTCAAGTTTTGTCATCTAGTTTGATCCGTTGGTTTCGGAGAAGAGAACAGTGCCACAGTTATTAGATCATTTTTTGGCATCCAATTTCTATATACCCCACGGTCATTGTTATCTGTGGCAACCTTCCTTGGTTGCACTTCATGTCATTAGTAACGGGTTAATTGTGTTCGCCTATTTTTCAATTCCGGCGATGCTAATTTACTTCTTCCGTCAACGCCAAGACCTGCCATTTTTAAATATTTTTAAGCTATTTGGTGCTTTTATTATTCTCTGTGGTATTGGTCATGGTTTCGATATTTGGACTCTGTGGTTTCCTAATTATTGGTTGTCGGGATTTGAAGGAGCAATCACGGCGGCAATTTCCGTATATACAGCCATAGTATTACTGGAGATATTACCCTATTTTTTGTCATTAAAAACCCCCGAAAAATTAGAAGCAGTTAATCAGGAACTGCACAAGCAAATTCAAGAACGGCAAAAAACCGAAGAAATTTTGCGGGCAATTGTCATGGGGACGGCATCAGTAACTGGGGCGGATTTTTTCCCGGCTTTAGTGCAGAACCTGGCTAGATGTTTAGATATTCCCTATGTATTTGTTACCGAAGTTGTCAGCGATGAGCAACCGCTAAAATTACGAACTCTGGCTTTTTGGTCTCAAGATGATTTCGCCGATAATCATGAATATGAATTAGAATATAGCCCTTGTGCGGTAGTTTTAGAGACTCAAAAAGTTTGTTTATATGCAGACAATTTACAACAAATTTTTCCAGAAAATCAATATTTTAAACAACTGAATGTTCACAGTTATTTGGGCATTCCATTGATGGCTCAAAATCAGAAAGCGATCGGGATTTTATCTATCTTAGATGTGAAGCCTTTAGTCCAAGATGAACTAGCGCAAGCTGTCCTCAATATTTTCGCATCCAGGGCAGCTACAGAACTACAAAGAAAATGGGCAGAAGAAGCTAAAAATCAAGCCTATGAAGACCTAGAAATAAGGGTTGAGGAACGAACATCAGCCCTCAAAAATATTAATATTGCCCTGGAAAATCAAATTCAAGAGCGCATGGCTACAGAAATAGCTATGCAACTTATGGCAGACCAGGAGAGAGCCATTAATCGGGTGATTTCACAAATGCGACAAAGTTTGAATTTGGAGGTAATTTTTCAGGCAACTGTTAATGAGTTGCGGACGGCAATTGAAGTAGATCGTGCCCTAATTTATCGGTTTAATGCTGACTGGAGTGGGGTGATAATCAAAGAGTCTGTGAGTCCGGGATGGCAGAAAATTCTGAGCGAAAATCAGGGAGAAGAAGCGACTACACAGAATACAGTAGATGAAGATCATTGTATTGTCAAAAAACTAGGCTCTTCTCACGAATTAATTGAGGATACTTACTTAAAAGAAACTCAGGGAGGGTTTTACTCACGAGAGAAAAGTTGTTGTTGTGTTCAAGATATTTACAATTCGGGTTTTTCGGATTGCTACCTGAAATTTTTAGAACAATTTCAAATCCGAGCATATATCATTAGTCCAATTTTTCAAGGATATCAACTTTGGGGATTATTATGTGTGTATCAAAATGATGGTCCGCGAGAGTGGAAAACGGCAGAATCTAAGGTGGTTACTCAAATTGCTAATCAGCTAGGAGTGGCTGTGAAACAGGCGGAATTGTTCGCACAAACTCAGAAACAGGCGGCGGAGTTAAAACGGGTTGCTGATGCTGCTAATGTTGCTAACCGGGCTAAAAGTGAGTTTTTGGCTAATATGAGTCATGAACTTCGCACTCCTCTTAATGCTATTTTAGGCTTTACTCAATTGCTACAACGCGATCGCACTTTAGCAGCCAAACATCAAGAATATATTAAAATTGTTAATCAAAGTGGGCAACATTTACTAGGGTTAATTAATGATGTCTTGGAGATGTCAAAAATCGAGGCGGGACGGATTACTTGTAACCCGACTGAGTTTGCAATTAAACGCTGTTTACAAGCTATTCAAGTCATGTTGCAACTCAAGGCTGAGTCGAAGGGATTAACTCTCAATTTCCAGGTAGAAGAGTCGGTGCCGAAATTCGTGAGAACTGATGAAAGTAAATTGCGCCAAGTATTGGTGAATTTAATTAGTAATGCTATTAAGTTTACCCGGGAAGGGGAAGTGACTTTAAAGGTGTCGGTTGGTCAAGTTGATGAAGACCTAGGGTTATTTGAGGATAATGGGGTGAGTAATACCTACTTGAGGTTTGAGATTATAGATAGTGGATGCGGTATTGCAACGGAAGAAATTAATGACTTATTCCAAGCATTTAAGCAAACCCAATCGGGTCGAGAATCGCAACAGGGGACGGGTCTGGGATTAGTGATATCTCAAAGATTTGTGAATTTAATGGGGGGTGAAATTCAGGTAAGTAGTGAACTGGGTCATGGTAGTTGTTTTAGTTTCCAAATTCCCGTGGGTGTGGCAGACCAGATGGTTAATGAATCTGAGAATGCATTAAATCAGGCTTGTCGGTTAGCACCGGGACAGCAAGACTATCGAATTTTGGTGGTGGAAGATAACCCAGTTAATCGGTTATTACTCACTACATTATTGCAGGATGTGGGTTTTGAGGTTCGGGAAGCTGAAAATGGACAGGAAGCGATCGCACTTTGGCAACAGTGGCATCCCCACTTAATTTTTATGGATATGCATATGCCAGTGATAGATGGGTTTGAAGCCACCCAATATATTAAACAGTCTGAAGTTGATGCTATTCCGGTAGTTGTTGCCATTACAGCCAGTGCCTTTACTGAACAAAGACAAAACTGTATTGATGCCGGGTGTGATGACTTTATTAGTAAGCCATTTCGGCGGGAACAAGTTTTAGAAACCCTGACTAAATATTTGGGGGTCAAATACCAAGTTGATGAACCAAATGCGATCGCCTCTGCCGCCGTAGCCACTTCCGAACCTCAAAACCATGACCATGTAGCCATAAATACCGAGACCTTGGCGATGATGCCAGCAGAATGGTTAGAGCAAATCCACTATGCTGCTCAATTAGGAAATGATATGATGATCTTATCTTTGATCAAACAAATTCCCCCAGAGCATTCAGATTTAGCCAAGACTTTAACCAGTATTGTGGAAAACTTCCAATTTGAGCGATTGTTGGAAATGTTGAATTCCGATACTATGGGGAGCGATCGCTAACTATGCACCGGCAAAATCAACCTTTCACGAGCCATAATTGCCTTGGGAAAAACCGCCTGGACTTCATGGCTAATTTGGTCAAGGAAATCATCTGAGTGGCTAGGGTCATGATGAAAAATCACCACCCGTTTCACATCCGCCGCCTCCGCAATTTTCACTGCTTCTTGCCAGGTTGAATGTCCCCAACCCACCTTGGGAGACTTAGGATTATGATATTCCTCATCAGTATACATAGCATCATAAATAAGGATATCAGCCCCCTGAGCCAATTCTACCACATTCTCATCCAAGCCATCAGGCAGATGCTCTGTATCGGAACAGTAGACCACAGTTCGTCCTTGCCAAGTGACACGATACCCCATAGCAGTATTGGGGTGATTCAGTTGTCCGGTTTCAATCTTGATATCATCAAGCATCATAGTGTCCCCCGGTTTCAATTCATAAAACCTCAGATCTGCTTGTAATCCACTCAGGGGAATGGGGGAGTTAGGATGAAGTACGCGATCGATGAAATGCTTTTTCATCGATTCTCCATCTGGGGGGATAGTGCCATAGATATGAAAGCAGTTCCCCGGGGTAAAAGCCGGGGTAAACAGGGGGAAACCCTGGATATGATCCCAGTGGTAATGGGTAAAAAACATATAGGCTTCCATAGGCATTTGTGGTATTAGGGAATCACCCAGGGAGCGTAACCCAGTACCACCGTCAAAAATCAGCCTTTTTCCGGCAATACGCATTTCCAAACAAGAGGTATTACCACCATAGCGGATGGTATCTTTTCCTGGGGTGGGGATACTGCCGCGAACTCCCCAAAACTCCACCACAAAATCATCGGGATTTTGATCACAGGAGTCTGGGTTATCTCGACCAGTTGCCAACACAGAAGATGGGGTGATGGTTTCCATGTTTTAATCTTCAGGATTTAAAGTTCTACACTGACCGTGATCGCGCAATAGATGGTCACAGAGTACCAAGGCAACCATTGCTTCTACCATAGGAACTGCTCTGGGCAAAACACAAGGATCATGTCGTCCTTTTGCTGCCAGAGTGGTTTCCTCGCCCTCACGGGTGACAGTTTTCTGTTCTTTACGAATTGTAGCAGTTGGCTTGAAGGCAACTCGCAAAATTATGGGTTCTCCGTTAGAAATTCCCCCCTGGACACCGCCGGAACGATTGCTCAGGGTGCGGACGGCTCCAGTGTCATCAATATAAAATTCATCATTATGTTGACTACCTGTGAGCATAGTGCCAGCGAAACCAGAGCCGATTTCAAAACCCTTACTAGCGGGTAGGGACATGACGGCTTTGGCTAGGTCTGCTTCTAGTTTATCGAATACTGGCGAACCTAGTCCAGTAGGAGCGTTACGAACTACGCATTCGACTACGCCGCCAATGGAGTCCCCCTGGTCTCTAATGTCTTCAATTAGTTGAATCATCTGTTTGGCGCTGTCGGGGTTAGGACAGCGGACTATATTGCTTTCGACTTGTTCAAGGGTAACGGTTGCCGGATCGATCGCTGCTTCTAGGTCTTTGATGCGTTTGACATAACCGATGATTTCCACGTTGGCGACCTGTTTAAGGATTTTTTTGGCTATAGCACCTGCTGCTACCCTACCAATAGTTTCACGAGCGGAAGACCTACCGCCACCTTGCCAATTGCGAATCCCATATTTAGCATCATAGGTAGCATCGGCATGGGAGGGGCGATATTTTTTCGCCATTTCATCATAATCTTGGGGGCGGGTGTCTTTATTTTTGACTATGATCATGATCGGGGTTCCTAGGGTGTGCCCTTCAAATACCCCACTGAGGATTTCGCAGGTGTCGCTTTCTTTGCGAGGGGTGGTAATTTTGCTTTGTCCGGGTCGGCGACGATCTAATTCCTGTTGGATTTCTGAGATGTCTAGGGGGAGGCGGGGAGGACAGCCATCGATGATGACTCCAACCCCCCCACCGTGGGATTCACCGAAGGTGGTGATCCTAAATAAATGCCCAAATGTGTTGCCCATGCTGGTCTTGTCTAAAAGGTTGTAGAGTCTCGATCCTATCAGATCTTGCACTATCAACGGACCGGGCTACAGTCGGTTATGCTTGAAATACTGCTGCTGCCATTAGTCTTCGTGATCCTCAAAGGGGTCACTGAGTTCTTCCGAGGGAGGACCGAAGGCGGTATAAATGGCATAGGCAGCGATCGCTACCACGGTGGCAGCGAGGGAAATGTTAAGAGCTATTGCAGGTTCCATGATATTTGATTCAATTATGAGCCTTGTTCTTATATAATATTACGAAACATTAAAATTTGCTGTTCAACCCATTTAAAGGTGACTTATGGCACAAAGGACTTGGTTAGGCGATCGACTCAGACCCCTCAACTCAGAATATGGTAAGGTTGCCCCCGGTTGGGGTACTACTCCCCTGATGGGAGTTTTTATGGGGTTATTCTTCGTGTTTCTGTTGATTATCCTACAGATCTATAACTCCTCACTGATTCTCGAAAATGTCAGCGTGGACTGGGCTAACCTAACTCGCTAAGTTGAGGGTCCGGGAGAGGCGCAAATCTACTAACTGGCTAAATTGGCGATCGCTATGGATTTCTGGTCAGGTTTGTTTAATGGCTATGTGCGGCTCTCCCTGGGAATCATATTGAACTAGCGATCGCCATATTTTTAGCCCCAAGTTCCCTGTTAACAGGGACTATACCCTAGGCGACTTCCCAACTACTGGAGACATTAAATGAATATTTTTGGCATGGGTTTACCAGAGATGGCTGTCATCCTGGTATTAGCACTTTTGATTTTTGGTCCGAAAAAATTACCCGAAATGGGTCGCAGTTTAGGAGAGGCGATCCGCAAGTTTCAAGAAGCCTCCCAGGAATTTAAGACCGAGTTTAATCGGGAAGCAGAACAGATCCAAGCTGCTACTCGCCCCCAAAATACTAACTCCGAAAGTGATAATTCTTAGCAGCAATTTTGTCCTCTGCAATGGCTTTAATACCACAACTAATTGTAGGTTTAGGTAATCCGGGGTCAAAATATGACCGTACCCGCCACAATATTGGCTTTGAAGCCGTCGATTTCTTGGCTGACAAGTGGGGGGCTAACCTATCGGAAAACCGTCGATTTCAGGGGGTATTTGGTGAGGCTAAGATGCGATCGCATAACAAGCTGTACCTCCTGAAACCCTTAACTTACATGAATCGGTCAGGTCAAGCTATTCGGTCTGTGGTGGACTGGTACAAACTCCCCCCGGAATCCGTGTTAGTGATTTATGATGACATGGATTTACCAGTAGGACGGCTGCGCCTGCGGCTGTCCGGTTCCGCTGGGGGACATAATGGCATGAAATCGGCGATCGCTCATTTAGGGACTCAAAATTTCCCTCGCCTCCGCCTAGGAATTGATAAACCCCAACCCCCAGCCAGTAGCAGCGATCGAGAAACCATCTCCCACGTCCTGGGTAAATTTCCCCCTAATGAGCGCCAGACTATGGATAAACTGTTACAACAGGTATTAGAAGCCATAGAATTAGCCCTAGAAGATGGAGTAGAAAAAGCTATGAGCCTCTACAATAGTCGCAGTGTTGACTAATGTCCAGAATCTGAATTTCCGGCATTATCCCAGGAGCAAGAATTTAATCCAAGATTTGCTTTACATCTTAGGACAATAAGGTACAATACCCAAAAAGATTCGCAACTCAATAATGAATATACGGTCAAACCCCAGACCATGCCAAATTTCCCTGACGACATACTCATAAAGTCGGATTCATGGTAAAATCAAATCATGCCTTACAAAGCTTTCCGGACAAAACTAAAACTCAATGACCGTCAAGCTACCTTGATGGCCAAACACGCGGGGTATGCTCGGTTCGTGTTTAATTGGGGATTACACTTATGGATGTCAGCTTATGAAGAGGGACTCAAGCCTAATATCAACTCCATTAAAAAGGTTTTTACGAATTATGTGAAACCTCAATATCCTTGGATGTCTGAATTGTCTTCTAAAGTTTATCAATATGGCTTCATTAATCTAGGGGATGCCTTTAAGCGCTTCTTCAAGGGAATAAGCAGTTATCCTAAATTTAAGAAGAAAGGCTACCATGATAGTTTGACGCTTGACAATTCCGGAAAGCCATTCAATCTGTCAGGAACTCGCCATAAGCTGCCTTTTGTGGGCTGGGTTTCTACATTTGAGGCTCTACCACCCAGTCTAGTTAAGAAAGTCACTATAACGCGCCAAGCAGGTGACTGGTATATGAGCTTTTTTGTAGAAACCACACCAGAAATCACACCGAAATTCCGAGAGAGAATCGGGGTTGACCTAGGAATTAACAATTTGGCGACTTGCTCCGATGGGACCCAATTCTCTAATCCCAAGGCTTATAAAGCAGCGACCAAAAAACTAGCCAGATTACAACGCCATTTAAGTCGCAAAGTCAAAGGCTCAAAAAATCGGGCCAAATGTCTCTTAAAAGTTCAAAAGCTACATCAAAGAGTCCCTAATATTCGCGGTGACACGATTCATAAAATAACTACTTTTTTGGCTAAAAACCACAGCCAAGTAGTCATTGAAGATTTGAATGTGTCTGGAATGCTGAAAAATCATTGTTTGGCGGGTTCTATCGCTGATGCTTCATTTTATCAGTTCCGTCGTCAACTCGGTTACAAGGCAGAACGTTATGGTTCAAAGTTGATTATTGCCGATAGATTTTATCCATCCAGTCAACTGTGTTCTAATTGCGGTTATCGTCAAAAAATGCCCCTAGTCCGTCGGACTTTTGAATGTCAGAACTGTGGCCTGAAGATTGATAGAGATTTGAACGCCAGTATAAATTTAGAAAAATCGCCGGGTTCCGACGATTACACTTGTGGACGGGGTGCTGCCGACAGTCCCGGACGAAGCAAGAAATAAACATCAATATCCGGCTATGTCCGGTTTTGTTTAAGTTTTATAGAGCAGCAGGTTGCTAGTGACTCATGCTAGAGGTCCTTTACCCGAAACCAATGCCCATATCCGCATTACCCGTCAGTCCTGGCAGTCTGGTATTCTCGAAGGAGATGTCAGCGCCGGCGACTATGTATGGCAGTTTCAATGGCGATTTAGACAACGTAAAACCTTAGTAATTCGACCCTCCCAGGGTCGCGCCTTAATCCAAGAACCCCTAGGGCGATTTCTGGAAAAGTGGGACTATAAACTTGAACCAGGCGGCGATTATTCTTTTACCATTCGCGCCAAGTTTTGATAGTCATTTATCCCGTGATTATCCCTGTTTAACGGTTCTGACCCACCAGAGAAGATGTCGGTAGTAACGAAGCAAGATGGCGATTCATTTCCTCCAAATATCTGGCTAGTTGAGAATAATCACGGCTAGTTAGTAGAGGGTCGTCCTGAGTATTTAACAACGATTCTAAAGGCAAAATACGATAATTCAGTTTCCCATGAAGTGAATATCGATGTACCCAAGTGGGTAAAGCTATCACCTCAGCAATTTCTATGGTTTCATCAGGAAAATTCTTGTTAATTCTCACCTTAAAAATAACTCCCACATCCCGATAATTTCCCCGCTGATTAGAAATAAAATTACCCATTGAGTAAATAGCCACAGCTTGGCGGATAGTACCATCTTCCTCAGTGATATCAAAAATTTGATAGGGTTGAACCACATGGGGATGACTCCCTAAAATAATATCCGCACCCGCATTAACCAAACTGGCGACCAGTCGTTTTTGTTCAGCATTCGGCTGGCGTTGATATTCCGTGCCAAAATGCAAAGCCACAGTAACTATATCAACTCCTAATTCTCGCGCTTTCTGAATATCTTGGATGATTTTCGCTTCATCAATTAAGTTAACTAAATAATCCTTTCCCCTAGGGATAGGAATGCCATTAGTGCCGTAGGTATAAGCTAAAAACGCCATTGATATATCATTTTTTTCCATCACAGTAATAGTATCTGCTTCCTCCTGGGAGGCGGCTGTACCGACGGGAACCAAACCTCTACTTCTGACATTTTCCAGAGTTTTTAATAAACCAGCTTCGCGACGGTCTAGGGAGTGATTGTTAGCTGTGGTTAAAATATTAAATCCGGCATTTTTCAGGGCATCTGCGAGGGTATCCGGTGCATTAAATAAGGGATAACCTGTATATCCGGTTGCTGAACCTGCTAGGGTAGTTTCTAAGTTCCCAATTACCCAATCTCCGGTTTGGAGAATGTCGCTAACTTCCGTAAAAAAAGGGTCATAATTATAAGTATTTGTGCTGGGATTATAACCGGACCTAATTTGTGGTCCGTGCATCATAATATCGCCAACGGCAATTAATAAAGCTGACTGGGTATAGGGTTTGAGGGGTTTGGTTAAAGCGGTTAGTTTCTCTGGGTCTATGGGTTCAACCCTAGCGCTGGGTAGGATATCGCAGCCGATAACCAAGAGAAACAAACTACCAGAAATCAGGGTGAGCAATTTTTGAGGCAAAACTTTACATATATTCATATCGTGGAGATGGATGGAGTAAGTAGAAAGCACGTTGACAGCTAAGATAGCATATCAACTATGATCCGGTGAGGGGCATTGATTATAGATAATTCCTACCACCGATGTGGCAGTTTCAGAAGTTGTTAGGCTACAGAGGGAATTTCAGCGCCAAGAAGGGGGAAAGGTCAGGAAAAACGCCACCAGTTAAGAAGGTGGCACTTTTGAAGCTGATATCTGTAGTCAGAAAGGATAGTTTACATACAAGTTCACCAATTCACTAGCACCTACCTACTATGCTTGACAAAATTGCTACCGCTATCTTTGCTGCTTTCCTGGCTTTCCCTGGCGCTACTAACTCAGAAGTTGCGGAAACTCATGTAGCGCAAGGGATACAGTGTAACCGTAATGGTTCAATGGCTGAAATGAAAAAATGTGCTGATGATGACTATCGAGTAGCCGATCGCAAACTGAATGAAGTTTACCAACAACTGACCCCGAAAGTGCAAGGGGAGGAAAGACAGCGCCTGATTGCAGCACAACGGGCTTGGATTCAATTCCGCGACACGAATTGTAGATTTGAATCTGCGGAAGCGTTGGGGGGGACTTTAGAGGGTCTGCTGTTCACCAACTGTCTCACTAAGATGACCACGAATCGCACGGCTGAATTACAGGGATATATAGCACAACGAGCCAGCAATGATCAACTCCAAGTGGGACAAGTGACTAATATGGTTCAGGGGGACATTATGTGCTATGTGACCCTTAAAGATCAGATG
The DNA here is from genome assembly GCA_016745315.1 of Arthrospira sp. PCC 9108. GTDB lineage: Bacteria > Cyanobacteriota > Cyanobacteriia > Cyanobacteriales > Microcoleaceae > Limnospira > Limnospira platensis. Next base: position 3,624,606 of record CP066886.1, on the reverse strand, counting down.
AACCGGGAACACCACTTAGGGGCAACTTTCGATATTTGTGCTAAGGCTAATCAATTCATCAATCGTCAGGTTTCCCTAAAATATTCACTGCAAAATGTTAACGACTGCGAAAGCATTGAACCCTGTGGAAAAACCCGCCAGGAATTACTGATTAGCAACATGGATATTCTCAGGTAGATGGTTGTGAGCCTAACTTTTGTGTGACGCGAAGGGGTACAATGGTTAGGCTTGACATCTTCACATCAGGGGGTTTTCCTATTCTTGATGTGGGGAGGAACTCGGAAAGAGGTTTGACTTTGGGTGTAGAACTGCGAAGTTATGTTTATCTGGACAATTTACAGCCCCAACACGCTGCCTATATTGGGACGGTATCGTTGGGGTTTTTGCCGTTACCTGGGGATGCGTCGCTGTGGATTGAAATTTCACCGGGAATTGAGATTAACCGCATTACTGATGTGGCTTTGAAGTCTACGGCTGTGCGTCCTGGTGTTCAGTTTGTGGAAAGGTTGTATGGTTTGTTGGAAATTCACTCTAGCCGCCAGGGAGATACGTTAACGGCGGGTAGGGCGATTTTGGATGCTTTGGGGGTACAAGAAAGCGATCGCCTCAAGCCGCGTGTGGTCTCTAGTCAAATTATTCGCAATATTGACCCTCACCAGGCACAATTGATTAATCGGACTCGCCGGGGACAGTTGTTGCTGGCTAAACAAACTTTATATGTTTTAGAGGTGCAACCAGCGGCTTATGCTGCTTTGGCTGCGAATGAAGCGGAAAAGGCGGCTTTAATTAATATTCTACAGGTGCAAGCGGTGGGGAGTTTTGGACGTTTGTATCTGGGTGGAAATGAACAGGATATTTTGGCAGGGTCGGCGGCGGCTTTAAATGCGATCGCTAATGTTTATGGTCGCGATACCTTATTTGTTGAAAGTAAGGAGTAAGGAATAGGGGGTTATTATGGCTAATATTGAACAATTAGCAATCTTGAGGCGGGGTGTGGTGAAATGGGAGTTTTGGCGACGGCAAAATGCGGCGATCGCACCGGATTTACAGGAGGCTAATTTCTCTGGTTTCCACCTGGAAGGGGTTAATTTGGCTGGGGCTAATCTTCATGGCGCTAATTTAAGGGGTGCTAAGTTGAGGTTGGCTAATTTAATGGGGGCTGATTTAGCAGGTGCAAACCTGGAAGGTTGTGATTTGGAAGGGGCGAATTTACAAGGGGCGGTTTTACTGGGGGCTAATTTATGTGATGGGAATTTGACTGATGCGGATTTGGGAAATGCTAATTTAATTGGGGTGGAATTTCGAGAGGCGATCGCCCGTCGGATTAATCTGAATGGCGCAAACCTAAGACGGGGGAATTTTACCAGGGCGAATTTATCGGCGGTGAGTTTAAATCAGGCTAATTTGAGTTACGCTAATTTCCATGAGGCGGTTTTGATAAATGCGATCGGCTATCAAGCGAATTTTCATTATACTAACTTGGTTAACAGCCATTTAAATGGGTCTTATTTATGGGGGATTAAGTTTAATAATTGCCAACTAATGGGGGCTGATTTACGATTCGCTAATCTCAGAAAATCTGCTTGGGAAAATACCGACGCAAGAGGTGCGAATTTGCGAGGTGCTGACCTGAAAGGCTCTATTTTACACTCGGTTGATTTACGGGGTGCGAATTTGCGAGGCGCTAACCTTAACGGCGCTATTTTAAAGAAGGTGAATTTAGATGATGCTATTCTACCTTATAATTAATCATAAATCATAAGAAACCGGGTTTCTCAATAGGAGGCGGGAATTAAGCACCAGCCTATCATCAACTGCAAGTGATCAGAAAATGAGATAAACTAAAGGATTATCCGTAACCCATCTTATAAGTCCACCTTAGCAGTCAACGGAATCAGCAAGTTATGTCAGGTTTTCCGCCGCATCTAGCCCAACCTCAATCCCTGCAACAATGCCTTAAACAGTATTTTGGCTATGATAGCTTTAGACCAGGACAACGGGAGATTATAGAACAAGTGCTGCAAAAGCGCGATGTACTGGCAATTATGCCTACAGGGGGGGGGAAATCCCTGTGCTTTCAACTTCCCGCCCTGCTGAAACCCGGTCTGACAGTGGTGGTTTCACCTTTAATCGCGTTAATGCAAGACCAGGTAGAAGCGCTAAAAAATAATGGTATTGAGGCGACATTTCTGAATAGTACGGTTGATTTGAATCAAGCGCGTCAGCGAGAGTTTGCTATTCTACAAGGTAAAATTAAGCTGCTTTATGTAGCACCAGAAAGGTTACTATCTCCTCAGTTTTTAGGGTTTTTAGATCGCATTGATGCGGAATTGGGAATATCAACTCTGGTAATTGATGAAGCCCATTGTGTCTCGGATTGGGGTCACGATTTTAGACCAGAATATCGACAAATTCAACAGGTGCGATCGCGTTATCCCCACGTACCGGCGATCGCTCTCACTGCTACGGCTACCGAACGGGTCAGATTTGATATAATTCGACAAATTGTCCTCAAACAACCTTATGTTCATGTGGCGAGTTTCTACCGTTCAAATCTCTACTATCAGGTGATTCCTAAACAACCTAAAAAACGGTTCACTCAACTATTAAAAGCCATTGAATCTATGTCCGGTTCAGGAATTATTTACTGTTCCAGTCGGAAAAGGGTGGAAGAAGTCGCATTACAATTACAACATAATAATATCCCCGCCCTCCCCTATCATGCGGGAATGGCGGATAGCGATCGCCTAGAAAGTCATACCCGTTTTATTCGAGATGATGTGCGAATTATCGTGGCTACTATCGCCTTCGGTATGGGTATAGATAAGCCAGATGTTCGGTTTGTTATACACTACGATTTGCCGAAAAGTTTGGAAAACTATTATCAAGAGTCAGGACGCGCTGGACGGGATGGACAACCGGCTCAATGTCTGCTATTTTTTAGTTATGGGGATATGAAAACTATTGAATATTTGATTGAGCAAAAACCTGATGTTGATGAACAAAGAATTGCGCGCCAACAGTTGCGACAGGTGATTGATTATGCGGAGTCTACTGAGTGTCGCCACCGCATTCAACTTCGCTATTTTGGAGAGGAATTTCCCGGTAATTGTGACGGCTGTGATAATTGTTGCCATGAACGACCTATAGAAGATTGGACGCTGGAAGCGATGAAGTTTCTATCCTGTGTAGCGCGGTGTCGGGAAAGGTTTGGGATGAGTTATATTATTGATGTGTTACGGGGTTCTAAAAATCAAAGGGTTGTGAGTAGGGGACATGATAAACTTTCCACCTATAATATAGGACGAGACCGGACTGTTGATGAGTGGAAAATGTTAGCGCGATCGCTTTTGCATCAAGGACTGTTAGACCAGACTAATGATGGCTATTCTATTTTGAAGTTAAATAACCTCAGTTGGGAGGTGATGAAAAGACAGCGGGAAGTCAAAATTGCGGTAGTACGCGATCGTCAACTTCCACAACAAACTTGGTCTATGGCGGCGGATGTTAAAATGTTATTAGAGCATCTTCGCCAAGTCCGTAAACAAATCGCTGACCAAAATGATATTGCTCCCTATAAGATTTTTTCTGATTCGACTTTGGGGTTAATGGCGCGAGAACGTCCCCAAACTAAAGAGGCTCTCTTGAGACTTTCTGGGGTGACTACTTATAAAGCTCAATCTTATGGTCAGCAGTTCTTAAATGCTATTTATGAATATTGTCTCGAACAAGGTATTCCCCTAAAGTCTACTAAACCGCCACTAACTACTTTATCATCATCATCTGTCTCTAAGTGGTATCATGTCTCGCCTACTGTTATCCAAACTTGGGAGTTATTTAAGCAGGGTTTAAGTGTCCAGGAAATCGCCGACCAGAGAGGCTTAAAATCTACTACAATTTATGGTCATTTGGCGGATTTAATTGCTAACAATTATGGCGATATCGATATTGATACTTTGATATCTCCTGAACGAAAACAGGTGATTTTAGAAGCGATCGCTGTTTTGGGAGATGGACCCCTCACACCAATTTATGAATATCTAGGAAAAGCCTACAATTATGGAGAAATTCGATTAGTTCAGGCTTTGTGGCGATCGCAAAATTCCCCCGATATTGAGTTTTAATTCCTCCAGACTAATCACTAAAATAACCAACCATTAATCATTCTACTACCCGACTCCTTTGTGAGATTTTGATAAGTTTTGCTAATTCATACAGCCAGAGGGATTTTATTTTCAAAAGATTGTTAAGAATTAATACATTTTTATTGAAAATCCCTCGCAAAAAGTTGACGAGATTATAGGGGTTGTGGTACACTCAAATAAATCGCACCCAAGGGGTTGCTATGTCGTTATGCAAAAATAGAGGCTGTAACCCTGATTATATCGGACTTCAATTTATTATCCCACCAAAAAATTAAATTCACGATACACGAGTTTTTGGCTAAAGTCCGATCCATTTTTTGACCTATCTTGACAAAAACGCCACTTTGTGCATATATCCATTATCTGGCTGGGGAAGGTTTTTAAAAACAGTCGTCGGGGATGAATAATTGATAATTGTAGGGGCGGGTTCCGCAGTTAGTTATGGGACTCAGCGACAATATTAATAAACCCGCCCGACCCCACCCGGCAATTAATGGATAATGGATAATATTAATAAACCCGCCCGACCCCACCCGGCAATTAATGGATAATGGATAATTAATAATGGATAATTGTAGGGGCGGGTTCCGCAGTTAGTTATGGGACTCACCGACAATATTAATAAACCCGCCCGACCCCACCCGGCAATTAATGGATAATTGACAATATTAATAAACCCGCCCGACCCCACCCGGCAATTAATGGATAATTGACAATATTAATAAACCCGCCCGACCCCACCCGGCAATTAATAGATAATTGACAATATTAATAAACCCGCCCGACCCCACCCGGCAATTAATGGATAACCGGCTATATCAATAAACCCGCCCAACCCCACCCGGTAATTAATCATCAATTATCCATGATTAATTAAGGTTGGGTTGAGTCTGCTTGAGGATATTAGGGATTTTAGTAATAATTTGTTCAGCAATTTCTGAGGGTTTTTCATTCCCGTTGATAGTAATAGAAATATCGGCTTGTTGATAAAGATGTCGCCTAGTTTCGAGGATATTATCGAGGCGAGTTAGGGGGTCTGGGTGTTGTAGGAGAGGTCGGGTTGTGTCTCCTTTTAGACGTTCATATAAGCAATGAGTTGGGACATCTAACCAGACAATGATACCATGTCTTAAATAACTCCAATTCATCCTTTTAATAACAACCCCTCCCCCAGTAGCTACCACCAAATGTTGATAAGCACAGAGACTAGATAGGACTTGAGATTCTAAGTTCCTAAATTCTTCCTCTCCCTGGGTGGAAAAAATTTCTGGAATGGCTTGTCCCGAAACTTGACTAATCAAAACATCGGTATCAAAAAACTTATAGCTTAATCGATTAGCCAATATCTCCCCAACGGTAGATTTTCCAGCGCCCATCATACCAATTAAATAGATGTTAATTCCTTGTATTTGTTCTAAAACCATAAGACAATCAAAAAGCGCACAACTGATAATAACTAGCCAGATAATTTTAACCGATTTCATCCTCATCATCAAAACCCCAATCTTCCTCATCAGATTGAATTTTGGTAGGGGGAGAAGGTGGGTTAATTAGACGATAGTCTGCATCATACACCGATTCGGTACGACCAGCACCGGAATTTTGACCGTCTTTATAATTGAAGGAATAGACGGAACCTGACCAGGATTCTTTTTGAGGTTGTTGCTGTACTTCAAAGGTTTTTCCGGTGGTTTCTGGGGTGTGGGAGTGGTGGTGGGGGTGTTTTCTGGGGGTGGAGGAGTGGGGGTGGTTGGTGCATTATGGGGAGGTAAATTATCCCAATCTTCATCAGTATTAGGAGAGTTTAAGGGATTGATATTGCGTTTATTCCAGGATTCTGATTCTGATGGTTTGGGGGTAGTTTGTCTAACGGGTGGGGTTTCTGGTTCATTTTGGCGATCGCTATCATTTTCATCCCAACTATCGCTAACTTTGCGGACTTCGGTTTCCCAATCATCACTATTTTTGTGAGTTTTGGGGGATTTATTTTTGGAGGTAGGGATAGGCGGTTGATTTTCGGGTTCTAATTCTAGTTCGGATTGCAAATTATCCCACTCTGAATCATCGGCTTGTGGTGACGGAGGGATTTGTGCATCAGGTGGGTTAGATTGGGGGGATGGTTGTATAGGTTTTTTACTGGCTTTAGGACGTGACGGAGAGGGGGTGTAAGAGAGTTGGAATAAACTGGCAATCATCAGAGAGGTTAATATACCGATGAACAGAAAAATTAGTAGCCATACTGACAGGGGTAAGGTGGGTAATTGCATACCCAAAAATACTAAAGATATGGCGGGGGAAAGATTTTGTATAGTTAACAATACCAAACCACCGACTATAATCAAAATAGCGATCGCACTTTTTCCAGACATCACCTAAATAACCCCATTGAAAATGTCAATAAATAATTAGCAACTCCCCTCAGAATTAATCGGGTTTCCACCTACGCAAAGGTACACAATCAATCTCAAATTGATCTAGGGTTCGCGCTACGACAAAATCTACCAAATCCTCAATAGTTTGGGGATGATGATACCAAGCCGGGATAGCCGGGACAATGCGCGCACCTGCTTCTGCTAAAGTGGTCAAATTTCGCAGATGGATAAGACTTAGGGGAGTTTCCCGTGGTACAATTACCAATTTTCTACCTTCTTTTAATTGTACATCTGCCGCCCGTTCGAGTAAATCGGAACTCAGACCTTGGGCAATTTTAGCCACTGTACTCATACTACAGGGAATCACGATCATACCGATAGTCCGAAAGGAACCACTAGCAATATTAGCCCCTACATCCTGCCAGGGATGACAACGCAGTTTTCCCCCGGTTTCCACCCCAGCCTGCTGTCGCCAAAATAATTCCTGGCGATCGCTATCTCCAGGCATTTGCAAATTATTCTCAGCTTGCCATACCATGTAGGAAGACTTAGAAGCCACCAATTCGATAGCATAGTTGGCTTGCAGGAGGTATTTTAAGGCGCGGACGGCATAAATAAGTCCTGAAGCACCGGAAACGCCAATAATCAACGGTCTGGTTGGGGTGGTCATTAGGGAAACTTCCCCTCTTGAACTTCTGTGCAGAATTGTGTCACGGCGTTGGTAATGGTATCGTGTAGGTTGGCGTATTTTTTGGCAAATGGTGGTTGCCAGGGGGTTAACCCCAATATATCAGAGGTTACCAGCACTTGTCCGTCGCAGTGGGGACCCGCGCCAATACCAATGGTGGGAATGGTTAGTTGTTGGGTAATTTCCGCCGCCAAGTCCTTGGGGATATGTTCCAAGACTATAGCAAAAGCCCCCGCTTGTTGTAAGGCGATCGCTTCTGATAAAATGCGTTGTGCTGCGTCTATGGTTTTCCCCTGTTGGCGATACCCTCCCAGTTGATGTACAGACTGGGGAGTTAAGCCGACATGACCCATAACTGGAATACCTACTTTCACCAAGGCGCTGACCGTATTAGCCATCTCATCATAGCCCCCTTCTAACTTTACCGCCGATGCTCCTGTTTCTTTCAATATCCGTCCGGCTGAATGAATCGCCTGTTGGGGACTTTCCTGGTAGGTCAAAAATGGTAAATCCACTACCAATAGGGATCTTACCACAGCCCGACGCACTGCTTTGGCGTGGTGCAACATTTCCTCAAGGGTTAGTGGTAGGGTGGTTTGGTAGCCTAAACCCACCATGGCTAGGGAATCACCTACTAGAATAATATCAATACCTGCTTGGTCGAGAATTTTGGCGATCGCATACTCATAAGCAGTTAGCATGGTAATTTGGTGTCCCTGCTGTTTCCAATCGATTAATTGTTGGGTGGTTACTGCCATAATTGTTTGTAGGTTTAGGGATTACAAGTTGCAGAGTCTTGATTTTATCAAAAACTGAACAACTATCTCATCCTAAGTTAAACACTGAGAATACTAATGCAGCCCAATTATATAATACTTGGTCTCAATTTGCTGAGTCTAGGGTTATCAACCCTTGTCTGGACAGCCACCCCCACTCAAGCCGCTGAGTTTTTACGTTTTTCCATCGGAAATAGAGATTTTTCTATCCCTGTCGATGTTTTAGAAAGTTATCTCGAAAGTAAGCCGAATAATTCCGAAAATCAAAGTTTAGATAATGTCGCCAATTTATTAAGTCCTAAAATTCAGGCACAAGTCCGGGAAATATTGGGGAGACGCTATCAGTTTAGTGATGCCGAAATCAGCCATTTATTGAGTTCTCCTATGGTGGCAGATTTTTTAATTCAGGTGGGAGATATTGTCGAAACTGAACCCGATGCTAATGGCGCAGAGGCGATCCGAAATGCTCTCGTATCAGCGAGTAGTCTCCCTGAAGGATTTACCCTCATTGATATGATCAGAGAGTTTCCTAGTCCTAGTATTTATGTGAACCTCAATGAGGCTTTACAAGCATTAACTAATATGGCAATTTTAATTGATTCAACTAAGATAACAATTGCAGATATCAAAAAACTGGCATCTTCTCAGGCTCAAAATGCTGGAAATCTTGATTTTAGTCAATGGCGAGACTTGCGAAAAATCGGAGAAATACCAAGTTCTAAATCCACCTTTACCATTAGTGATTCAAGTCGCGATCGCCAATTTGATTTTGATTTGTACCTTCCGGAAACTACTGATAGTAATATACCCACTTTAATCATATCTCATGGTTTAGCCTCAGACCGCAGTCGGTTTGAATCCCTCGCCCGCCATTTAGCCTCCTATGGTTTTGCGGTAGCTATTCCTCAGCACACTGGTAGTGATTTTCAGCAATTCCAAGACTTGTTAATTGGGAAAGTCTCAGATATGTTTAATCCGCGAGAATTTATAGACAGACCCCTTGACATTTCCCAAGTATTAGACTATCTGGAAGCCTTAAATAGTGGAGATTTAACCAATCGCCTAAACCTGGAAAATGTGGGAGTAATCGGACATTCTCTCGGAGGTTATACCGCTTTAGTTTTAGGAGGTGCGCCGCTGAATTTTGCACAACTCAACATTGACTGCAATCAAGACAATTTTTCCCTTAATCCTTCCCTATTTCTCCAGTGTCGCGCCCTAGAATTACCGCAAACAGACATCAACTTGCGAGATGAAAGAGTTAATGCGATTTTGCTGATTAACCCCATCAATAGCAGTATATTAGGAGAAGCAAGTATCAATAAAATCGCCATTCCAGTGATGATGGTAGCCAGTGGCTTAGACATATTAGCACCAGCCATATTAGAACAAATACCAGCTTTTAATTGGTTAAATAATTCCCATCGATATTTAGTGTTGAAAGAAAAGGATAGTCACTTTTTTGATATGAATCAATATACGGCTGAAGCCATACCCAACCTAGGAGGTTTGACCCGTCCAGCTACAGAAATTTCCCAGGGATATATCAAAAGTCTAAGTGTGGCATTTTTCCAAACCCACATAACTAATAATCCTGAATATCAGCAATATTTACAAGCCGCATATACTATCCATATCAGTGATGCTGCTTATCCTATCCATTTGATATTACCCACTCCCGACCAGAGGCTAAGAGTTAGGTAAAATCACATAATATATATATATTTACCCTTGACAAATCCTGGAACTTGACTTATTATCAAATAATGGAAATCTGTGCAAAAATACAGTAAAACCCAACACAAGCCAGTAGGTTGGGTGAAACCCAACACAAGCCCACAGAGAGTAGGTTGGGTGAAACCCAACACAAGCCAGTAGGTTGGGTGAAACCCAACACAAGCCCACAGAGAGTAGGTTGTGTGAAACCCAACAAAAGCCAGCCAGTAGGTTGTGTGAAACCCAACAAAAGCCAGCCAGTAGGTTGTGTGAAACCCAACAAAAGCCAGCCAGTAGGTTGTGTGAAACCCAACAAAAGCCAGCCAGTAGGTTGGGTGAAACCCAACAAAAGCCAGCCAGTAGGTTGTGTGAAACCCAACAAAAGCCAGCCAGTAGTTGGGTGAAACCCAACACAAGCCCACAGAGAGTAGGTTGTGTGAAACCCAACAAAGGTCAATTAACCGGAGAGTAGGTTGGGTGAAACCCAACACAAGCCCACAGAGAGTAGGTTGTGTGAAACCCAACAAAGGTCAATTAACCGGAGAGTAGGTTGTGTGAAACCCAACAAAGGTCAATTAACCGGAGAGTAGGTTGTGTGAAACCCAACAAAAGCCCACAGAGAGTAGGTTGTGTGAAACCCAACAAAGGTCAATTAACCGGAGAGTAGGTTGTGTGAAACCCAACAAAGGTCAATTAACCGGAGAGTAGGTTGTGTGAAACCCAACAAAAGCCCACAGAGAGTAGGTTGGGTGAAACCCAACAAAAGCCCACAGAGAGTAGGTTGTGTGAAACCCAACAAAAGCCAATTAACCGGAGAGTAGTTAGTTTTTACAAACCTAAGTAAATGTATTAAATATAGCCAAAATCAGGCAGAATAAAGCTGCCATGACTTTGGTTATATCGATGTGAAAGGGCACTACTTGGGTTTCTGATCTGATTATAACCTATACTGCCAGATTTTTCTATCCGATTTGTGCAACTTTTTGAGGCTCATGGACTGTAGAAACCTCGAAATTGATATATTGAATTGATACATAAAAAAATCCCCCCTAACCTTATTAGCGGGAAATGGGGGGGGTAGTAGGGTTTTTAGGTTGTCAGGGTTCAGTTATTAACTTGTTCAAATTCAACCTCAGTATCAGGGTCAATATCAACTTCGGTATCGTCCCCTTCACCAGATAAAGGGACTAAAGCGACAGCAGCGATCGCATCTTCCTTATCCAAGCGTTGTACCCGCACTCCGGTAGCATTGCGGGACTGTCGAGAAATAGCACTAATCACCTGACGAATAATAATTCCCCGGCTGGTAATTAACATCAATTCATCAGTATTATGTACCACCTGAAGCGCTACCACACAATCACCAGATAAATGGGGTTTAAACTTAGTAGCAATAATTCCTTTTCCGGCGCGATTTTGTAAGCGGAATTGAGACACAGGAACCCGTTTTCCATAACCCCTAGTAGTAATCACCAAAATCGAAACCCCATCAGGTTCAACCTCAGTAGTAGCTAGTTCTTCCGAGGAATCCATATCTTCCACATCTTCAACCGCAGTAGTATTTTCCTCCTCTTCTATTTCCGGTTCTTCACCCCCCAATTGAGGAATAGTAGCCACAATAAAACTAGGGAGAATATCCATACCAATGAGTTCATCATTTGGTTTTAGTTTCATAGATTTAACCCCACGGGTAGCGCGACCGAGGGGTCGTAATTGTTTGTCATCAGTATGGAAATGAATAGCCATACCTAGGCGAGAACCGATAATAATGCTATCATCTACCCTGGCACTGCGTACCCAGCGCAACTCATCTCCTTCATTTAAGGAAATGGCAATTAATCCATTAGAACGGATATTGCTAAAAGCGGAAAGGGCAGTTTTTTTGATATAACCACCCTTAGTTAGCATCACCAAATATTCATCGTTGGTAAATTCCCCAACCGCCACCAAAGAGGTAATTTTCTCATCCCGAGGAATTGGCAACATTTGCACAATCGGCACCCCCCTAGCGATGCGAGACCCGATAGGTATTTGATAGGCTTTTAAACAGTAAGCTACCCCCCGTTCAGTAAAGAATAGAATACTGTCATGGTCGCGACAACTCAAGAAATGTTTAACCCCATCATCCTCCTTCATTTTGGTACCAGATTTACCGCGAGTCGCGCGATTTTGAGCCTCAAAAGTATTAACTGGCATCCGTTTAATGTAGCCTTGTTCAGTGAGGAGAATAATCGCCTTTTCATTGGCAATTAAATCCGTATCTTCCAGCTCACTTTCTTCGAGTTCAATTTCCGTCCGCCGGGGTGTGCCGTGACGTTCTTTAATTTGTATTGCTTCCTGCTCAACAATTTCTAAAATCCGTTCTCGGCGATTTAAAATATCGTTGAGGTCAGCAATTTTCTCCAAAAGTTCTTGATGTTCTTGGTCAATTTTCTGAGCTTCCAAGGCGGTTAAACGTCGCAGTTGCATTTGTAAAATCGCATCAGCTTGTGGTTCAGAAAGTCCGAACCTTTCGATTAGCTCTTGTTTGGCTGTAGGGCTATCAGCAGCATGGCGAATTAGGGCAATAATTGCATCCAGATTATCGAGAGCAATTAATAATCCTTGCAGGAGGTGATCACGTTCTTCGGCTTTGCGTTTTTCATATTCAGTACGCCGCCGGATAGTGTGGATGCGGAAGTCTAGGAAAACATGGAGATATCGCTTGAGGGTAAGTAATTCTGGTTTTCCGTTAACTAGGGCTAACATATTAGCGCCGAAGTTAGCCTGAAGGGGAGTTTGTTTATAAAGGTTGTTGAGAACCACCCTAGGATAGGCATCTCGTCGGAGTTCCACGACGATCCGCATCCCTTCACGATCGCTTTCATCTCGGATATCTGAGATCCCCTCCAGGCGCTTCTCATTCACCATTTCGGCGATTTTTTCGATTAAAGCGGCTTTGTTGGTTTGGTAGGGTAACTCGGTGATGATAATAGCTTCGCGGTCTGGTCGTCCTCGGTGTTCAATGGTTTCAATTTGGGCAACTCCCCGCATGGTGATAGAACCCCGTCCGGTGGTGTAGGCTTCCCGAATACCAGAGCGTCCGAGAATTTTCGCCCCGGTGGGGAAGTCAGGACCAGGGATATAGCGCATTAGTTCGATGTCAGTAATTTCGGGATTATGAATTACCGCGACTAAGCCATCGACTAACTCATTGAGGTTATGGGGGGGGATGTTAGTTGCCATTCCGACGGCGATACCGGAGGAACCGTTGAGCAACAGTTGAGGAATGCGGGCCGGAAGCACTAGGGGTTCTTGTTGGGAACCGTCAAAGTTATCGCCAAAATCTACGGTATCCGAGTCGATATCCCGCAACATGGCTTCGGAGGTGAGGTAGTGTAGGCGACATTCCGTGTATCGCATGGCGGCGGGGGGGTCATTATCGACGGACCCAAAGTTCCCGTGACCTTGAATTAGGGGCGATCGCATCGAAAATTCCTGAGCCATCCGCACTAGGGCATCGTAAACGGCTGTATCACCGTGGGGGTGATATTTACCCAGAACCTCCCCTACCACCCGGGCGCACTTCCGAAAGGGGCGATCGGGCATTAGGCCTAGTTCATTCATGGCATACAGGATGCGACGATGGACTGGTTTAAACCCATCCCTGGCATCTGGCAGCGCCCGACCTACAATGACGCTCATGGCGTATTCGAGATAGGATTGCTGCATCTCGTTCCGCAAATCCGTTGGGATAATTCGGGATTCGGAAGCGCTCATAGAATTTAAAACTCCATTAGTATTGCAAAAACTGTCGCTTTTTTGTGAAATAATCAGATCAAATAAATTGATTTTCGATTATTATTTGAAAACGCGCGACTAGGCTATAAAATTATAGCATAGTTTTCACACATTTTTGAGGGGAATCCCTCTCGGCCCTGTTGCCTTTTTGTCCCCTATTGTTAGCCCCGGCACGGTCAATGTTAACTGTTATCTACTCTGACGAATTTCTGGAACACAAAACGGGTTTATTTCATCCTGAACGACCCGAACGCCTGAAAGCGATCGTCCAAGGTTTGCGGGCCGCCCCTTGGAGTGACCAACTAACTTGGCTGTCACCCACTCCGGTACAAGACCGCCAAAGCCTGATTATGCAAGTCCTCAAGGCTGTTCACACCGACTCCCATATTGACAGGATTAAAAATATTGCCAGTGCTGGCGGCGGCCATCTTGACGGCGATACTCCCATTTCTGAGGAGAGTTACCAGGTGGCGCTATTGGCGATCAGTGCTTGGTTAGATGGTGTCGATCGCACTTTGACTACCGCCAGACCTAGTTTTATTTTAGCCCGTCCCCCCGGACATCATGCCGAAGCGGGTCGGGGTATGGGGTTCTGTTTGTTTTCTAATGCGGCGATCGCTGCTCATTATGCCATTCAACAGCCTGGTATCAACCGGGTTGCTATTCTTGATTGGGACGTTCACCACGGTAACGGAACCCAAAGCCTGGTCGAAAATCACCCCCAAATGGCTTACTGTTCCCTTCATCAGTCCCCCTGTTATCCCGGAACTGGCTACCCCCAAGAAAAAGGTCAATATAATAATGTTTTAAATATCCCGATGTCTCCCGGTAGTACCATGGCATTATACCAGCCAGCTTTTGAACATAAAGTTATCCCTTTTTTACAAAATTTTCAGCCAGATTTATTAATTGTCAGTGCTGGATATGATGCCAATCAAGCTGACCCCTTAGCCAGTATTTCCTTACAGCCGGAAGATTTTGGGGTTTTTACCGACTATTGCTGCCAAATAACCAGCAAAATTGTGTTAGGATTAGAAGGGGGATATGATTTAAAATCTTTGGCGGATTCAGTGGTGGCAACTATAGAATCTTGCTTAAATCATTAATCCTTCCCCCTCCGTTCAGCAATTAACTCCCGCCACAACCAACTATCAAATATTATCTGAAATAATATCAAATTGAACTATGGTCAAATTTGAGTTAAAAGCACCCTTTCAACCTACAGGAGATCAACCATTAGCGATCGCCCAATTAATTAACAGCATCAAATCCGGTCATCCTAAAACCACCCTATTAGGCGCAACTGGAACCGGAAAAACCTTTACCATTGCCGCCACCATAGCCCAATTAGGTCGCCCTACCCTAGTCCTCGCCCATAACAAAACCCTCGCCGCCCAACTCTGCAATGAACTGCGGGAATTTTTCCCTAACAATGCCGTTGAATACTTTATCAGCTATTACGACTATTATCAACCGGAAGCCTATATTCCCGTTTCCGACACTTATATAGAAAAAACAGCCTCAATTAACGATGAAATTGATATGCTGAGACACTCAGCTACTCGGTCATTATTTGAAAGGCGAGATGTAATCGTCGTAGCTTCCATTAGCTGTATTTATGGGTTAGGAATACCCACCGAATACCTCAACGCCGCCATTCCCCTACGGGTAGGAGAAGACCGAGACCAACGCCAACTTTTGCGAGACCTAGCCTCTATTCAATATAGCCGCAATGACACCGAAATCACTCGCGGACGCTTCCGAGTTCGCGGAGATGTCTTAGAAATTGGACCCGCCTATGAAGACCGCATAATTAGGGTGGAATTTTTCGGGGATGAAATTGATGCAATTCGTTATATTGACCCCGTAACCGGAGAAGTCTTACAGAGTTTAGAAACATTAAACATATACCCCGCGCGCCACTTTGTGACTCCCGGAGATAGGTTAGATGCTGCTTGTGATGCTATTGCTGCTGAACTTAAACAACAGTTAGCCGAGTTA
The DNA here is from genome assembly GCA_016745315.1 of Arthrospira sp. PCC 9108. Classification (GTDB taxonomy): domain Bacteria; phylum Cyanobacteriota; class Cyanobacteriia; order Cyanobacteriales; family Microcoleaceae; genus Limnospira; species Limnospira platensis. The sequence goes on along the minus strand of CP066886.1, from coordinate 3,609,128 downwards.
GAAAAAGCTGGTAAACTTTGGGAAGCCCAACGCCTAGATCAACGCACTCGCTATGACTTGGAAATGCTGCGAGAAGTGGGATATTGTAATGGTGTGGAAAACTACTCTCGTCACCTCGCTGGAAGGCTTCCCGGTTCCCCTCCTGAGTGTTTGGTGGACTATTTTCCTGATGATTGGTTATTGGTGGTCGATGAGTCTCATGTGACGGTTCCTCAAATTCGGGCTATGTATAATGGCGACCAAGCTAGAAAAAAGGTGCTAATTGAACATGGTTTTCGTCTCCCTAGTGCGGCGGATAATCGACCTTTGAAATCTGAGGAATTTTGGCAAAAAGTTAAACAGTGTATTTTAGTCTCGGCGACACCAGGAGATTGGGAAATTGCACAATCTCAAGGTCAGGTTATTGAACAAGTTATTAGACCAACCGGGGTAGTTGACCCAGAAATATTTGTCCGTCCGACTACAGGACAGGTGGATGATTTAATCGCTGAAATTAAGGAAAGAATCCCCAGAAATGAACGGGTTTTAGTGACGACTTTAACTAAGCGAATGGCGGAGGATTTAACTGAGTATTTCCAAGATAGGGGGATTCGTGTCAGATATCTACATTCGGAAATACAGTCGATTCAGCGCATTGAGATTATTCAGTCTTTACAAGAAGGTGAATTTGATGTGTTAATTGGGGTTAATTTATTGCGGGAAGGTTTGGATTTACCACAGGTGTCTCTGGTGGCTATTTTGGATGCGGATAAGGAAGGATTTTTGCGCGCGGAAAGGTCTCTGATTCAAACTATTGGGAGGGCGGCGCGTCACGTTCGCGGTCAGGCGATTTTGTATGCTGATAATATGACGGACAGCATGAGCAAGGCGATCGCCGAAACTAACCGACGGCGAACAATTCAGTTGGAGTATAATCAAAAATATGGGATTATCCCTAAATCTATTGTCAAAAGTTCCAGTAATGCCATTTTGGCGTTTTTGGATGTCTCCAGACGCTTAAATTCTCAACAAATTGATCTCGCTTGTCAACAGGTGGATGATTTACCCCTGGAAGAAATACCAACTTTAATTGAACAGTTGGAGGTTCGCATGAATGAGGCGGCGCAACAGTTGGAGTTTGAGGAGGCGGCTAAATTTCGCGATCGCATTCGCATTTTACGCGATAAATTAGTTGGTCGTTAATTGATTTTTAGGACTCAGCGGCTGGGCCAAAAAAAAATTTTTCTCGGCGCGCCCCCGCGCTTTTTTTTTCAGAAAACCCTATCTTTTTGGGGGAGTCCGTGCTATACTATAATATAATTGGAATATTTGCGAAAATATTATTTTTGCTCAAATTCCATTATTTAATATACTCCTATCATAGCCGAGTAGCGCCGCCCTGTCAACCCCTTTTCACTTGGGCGGCCGGGCCATTTAAAAAAAAAGCTATTCTATGACAACTGGATCAGCCGATCGCAATTGCCAAGTTTTGCAAGTCCAAAAATAAGCGCCAATACCGACAAGTAAATTAGCAATACAAGCGGCGGCAAAAATGCCTTTAACTCCCCACCAGAGACTACCCAAATAAGCCAAAGGAACATAAAGTAATAACATCCGGGTAATAGTCATCATCAAAGATGGTAAAGGCTTACCCAAAGCATTAAAAGTAGAACTAGCGATGAACATGAGACCCATAGTTCCATAACTAACGGGAACGAGGGTGAGGTAACTAGCAGCGATCGCGACTACATTGGGATTTTGATCAAAAGCGGTAGCGATTTGTTCAGAACTAGCAGCCAAAATAAGAGTTAATAGGACTCCCCAAAATATACAAAACAGGAAAGACTGTCGGATAGCAGTGTGTACGCGATGATAAAGTTGAGCGCCCCAATTTTGACCAACAAAAGGACCAATACTAGCAGAGAGTGCCATAATCACAATTAAAGCGAAAGCCTCGACTCGGGTAGCAATACCAAAACCAGCGACGGCTTCGGCCCCCTCTGTAGCGACCAAACCTGTAACGACGGCGGTAGAAATAGGGGTAATCATATTGGTTCCGGTAGCGGGAATACCAACATGAAGAATTTGTCGCCAGTCGGACAATAGGTCTTTGGGGGTGGGAAGTTTCCAGAGGAGCATTTTTTCGCGGAAATGCAGGAAGAAGACGGAAGCGATTAAAGTGGTAGCGCGACCGATAACAGTAGCGATCGCGGCTCCCCGCAGTCCCATGGCTGGTATAGTAGCAAAGCCAAAGATAAATATGGGGTCAAGGATAATATTAACGACAGCAGCGACAGTCATAATCACACTAGGAACGAAGGTATTACCCGCCGCGCGAATAGCGCTAGTCCCGACCATAGGAACCACCAGAAAAATGACACCCCCATACCAAATGGTCATATACTCGCGGATAAATGGCAAGATATCAGGACTGGCTCCCAAGGCTTTAAACACGGGGTTAATGGTGCTGATACCGAGGACGACCAAGACACTAACCATAAGCAGAGACAGACTGAGAGAGTTAGTGGTGAGGCGGCGGACGCGATCGGGTTCTCCCTCCCCAATAGCCCTAGCAATGACAGAAGCAGCGCCTATCCCCAGTCCCATAGATACGCTTCCTAATAGGGTGACTACTGGAAAGGTAAAACTCATCGCGGCTAGTTGTCGGGTTCCCAACTTAGCGACGAAGTAGGTATCTGCTAGGCTAAAGGCAATAATGGCAAACACTCCCCAAATCATTGGTAGAGTGAGGTTAATCAGGGTAGATGTAACAGATCCTTGGGTTAATGTTCCTTTCATAGGGCCAGCGGCTTTGAGCATATTTACAAAAGTTTACCAAAAAAAAAGGGTTGAAGCTAGGCGGTAGGTGGTAGTGGCTCTATTAGTGTTTGGGGGAAGATTGCTAAAATGTTACATATTATTGCAGAGCTTCATAAAAGTTAGACTGCGATCGCCTCAATCCCCTAATCTGTAAGCATGGTATATTGATGCCAGTATGCTAAATCCCAATCATCCTGGGATTGCTCATTGGCGATAACTGATAAACAATGCTGACGTTTTAGAATAAGGAGATTAATGGTGCCCCTTCCATTATTAAGCTACACTACCACGAGTTTCAATACTCGTGTTGCTGGATATGAAGTTCCAGGTGATGAGCAGCCCCAAATTTATACGGCTGAAAATATGCCTTCGGGTTCTGAGTGGGACACTCTGATCTGGGCGGCCTATCGGCAAATCTTTAGTGAGCATCAAATGCTCAAAAGCAATCGCCAAACCTTCCTGGAGTCCCAACTCAAGTTTGGTCAGATCACCGTCCGTGACTTTATTGGTGGGTTAGCGACTTCGGCTCCTTTCTTGGAGAGGAACTACCAAACCAACAGCAACTACCGCTTTGCGGAAATGTGCGTTCAGCGAATTCTCGGTCGTGATGTTTACAACGAACGGGAAAAAATCGCTTGGTCAATTGTGATTGCTAACAAAGGACCGAAGGGCTTCATTGAGGAACTACTCAATAGCGACGAATACCTGGATAACTTCGGATATGATACGGTTCCTTATCAACGTCGTCGGGTTCTGCCTCAGCGCAATGTGGGCGAAACACCCTTTAACCTGAAGACTCCCCGGTACAATGAATACCACCGGACCCAGTTGGGATTCCCCCAAGTTATCTGGCAAACTTCTGTCCGTCGCTTTGTTCCCCAAGAGAAGCAACCGAAAGCTGGCGATCCCGCCAACTTCCTGGCTATGGCGAAGCAGGTTTCTCGTCCTGCCAACACAGTAACTCGGGTTGCCCTTGGTAGCATCAATTTTGACACCATGGTTCCTTACCGTCAGCGCTAATAGGATCTAATCCTTAGTTAAGTGGGATTGACAGTCGCTGCCAAAAGTTAGATATTCGGAGTTTTTGACCCTAGTGGTTAAGGCTCTTGATGTCTAGCATTTGGCGGCGAATTTTTTGATGGGGGCGATCGCTATAATAACAATAATGTTAATCATCCCTAATTTATTATGGCTCTCCAGATTGTTGAGTTGGAGATTACTTGGGAAAAACTTCCCGATGATTTTATTCTACCGGACGATCCTGTGGACAATATTAATCAACCGGCTTTAGCTGTAGCGTTGACTGATAGTTTAGCTGTGGCTGGTAAACTGAGCCCATTGAGTATCACGCCGACCAATTATGGGATCTGTGCTACCCTGAACGGTAAAATTGTGGTGAAAGCGCCGGACTGGGCGTTTATTCCAGAAATTCGGGTTGAGCGATCGCAGGTTGAACGCAGCTATACTCCTGAGTTGCAGGGGGCGCGTCCGATTATAGTTATGGAATTTCTCTGTGATACTGACGGGGGGAATATTCGATTAAGCCTACCTATCCGCCAGGAAAATGGTTTTTTTATGAACGGGTGTTAGAGGTGCCTTACTATGGGATTTTTGACCCCAAAACTGGTAAGTTAGAACTTTATCGCCTTGATGAACAGGGATTCTATCAAATACAAGAACCACTAGATAATGGACGATATGCGATCGCTCCCATGGAACTGTTTTTAGGGGTTTGGGAAGGAACCCGCGAAAACCGTAACGGTTACTGGTTGCGCTGGTGGAATGAAGCCGGAGAGTTGCTGCTTTGGGGTATTGAATTGGTCGCCCAAGAACGCCAACGGGCTGAAGCAGAAAGTCAACGGGCTGAAGTTGAAAGCCAACGGGCTGAAACTGAAAGTCAACGGGCTGAAGTTGAAAGCCAACGGGCTGATGCTGAACGCCAACGGGCTGAACGTTTCATGGAACAACTGCGACAGGCTGGTATTGAGCCTTTAGACAATTAGTTTAGAGGAATTTTTAACCACTAGGTAGGGGCGTAAATATTTCGCCCCTGTCATGTGGGGTCTATTTGTTGTGAAATCCATTCTAAATAGGAGGGGGAACCTGCGACAATTGGTAAGGCGATAATTTCCGGCACTTCATAGGAATGAACCTCGGCGACCTTATCCGCCAAAGCGTCAAACTGATTCAGGTCAGTTTTAATAATTAATTGCCATTCATCGGATGAGCAGATCTCACCTTTCCAGGTGTAAACTGAATGGATGGGCATTAAACCTACACAGGCGGCTAGTTTTCCCTCGACTAAAGTATGGGCGATCGCCTCTGCTTCAGTCCGGGAACTTGCCGTTACTAATACTATACCATATTGAGCCACCATATCAATTATACCACAAACATCTAAACTTGAGACTGAGAAAGTGTTAAACAGCACAACTGTTCTAAATCTAGATATAAGCGAAAAGACAATGGTAAAATTGCCTCACAGAAATTAGCCTCTTTTACCTCGACTCCCAGTAATTTAGCCTCGCGCAAATCAGCATTTAGGAAATTAGCCCCCGACAATTTAGAACCATTCAGATCAGCATAACTCAAGCAAGCATTTTCTAAATTAGCGCCTCTTAAATCGGCATTTTCTAACTGGGAACCTAGGAGTTTAGCAGAACTGAGATTAGCCCTAATCAAGTTAGTTCCGGTCAAATTAGAACCACAAAGCCTAGCGTTACTCAAGTTAACACCATTCAAATCTAGGCGACTCAAATTAACACCATTCATATAAGCATTTTGCAAGTTAACATCAGTGAGCCTGGTTCCAAATAACTTAGCGCCACTGAGTCGCACACCATTGAGATTAGTATATCTCAAATCACTGCCAGTCAAATTAGCCCCCCGCAGATTAGCAAATTGCAGGTTAGCACCACATAAGTTAGAATTAGGGAGACTAGCGCCACGCAAATTAGTACCGGCCAAACTTGCGCCACTGAGTTGGACACCAGGTAGTTTGGCTTTGACTAAAAAAGCACCGTTTAAAGTGGCTTTGGTTAACTCAGCTTCGACCAGCTTGGCTTCGTTCATTTTAGCAAAACTCAGGTTGGCACGGTGTAAATTTGCACCATTTAACTTAACACGACTTAAAAATGAGCGAGTCAGGTTAGCACCTGTGAGGTTACTTCTCGATAGGTTAACACCTATGAGAATTACCCCTGTCAAGTCTACGCCACTGAGATCGACTCCTGTAAAGTCGGTTTGGCCTTGTTCGTAAAGTCTTAAAAGATGGCTGACGTTCATGAAAAAGTAACTCCGGCTACCTCTGATTATTTATCTAAGCACGGAAATTTAACAAAGTTTTTATATTTTTGTGTTGTTTGAATTTATGGAAAAGTTGCAATTATGGGGGTAGGACGAGAAATTATGACCGAGAGTGGGGTTAACGAGGGTCTAACCGCCAGAAAATTTATACACTCGAGTTAGGCTGTGATAAGCTACCCTTTCGGGATAAGGACTTCCGTTCAATCACGGAGATTGAGAAACATGATCAATACCCCATTACCAGACCCAGAAGACAACCCAACCTCGGTCAAACGTTGGCGGCGTTGGCTAATTTGGGGAAGTGTTGGCTTAGGTCTTACTTCTGTGGCGATCGCTGGTGGTGTAAGCTGGTTTCTACATTATCGTTTAGCCTCTACCATCGCTACAGCCCTAGAGGGGACTCTCGATAGACCTGTAGAAGTCGGACCTGTTGAACGCTTTGGGATTATTAGTGTTCGTTTTGGACGGTCTGTGATTCCTCCTACAGATACTGATCCCAATACCGCCTCAGTTGAAGCGATCGAAGCCAGCATCTCTATTATATCACTATTAACGCCAACTGTCGGCTTAAATCTCAGGGTGATTAATCCGGAAGTTTATCTTGAACAAGACGAACTCGGAAATTGGATTAGGACTGAGATAGCGCCGGGGGATGAAAGTCCTGTGGATGTGGAAATTGGCTCAATTGTCATTGAGAATGCTAATGTTAGACTCATGCCTCAAACTCTGCTGACGGCTGAGGTGACAGAAGATGCGATCGCTCTTAATGTCGATCGCCTGATTTTAGATATCAGTGACGGTAACGATCGCATCAGAACCAACCTTATAGGTAATTTCCAGGCAGGTGGAAACATACGGGTTAGATCCGATGGCAGCCTATCTGCTGGAGATTTCGATACCACTATCACAGCTAATGGTCTTAATCTACCACAATTAGGATTATTAGTCAATACCCCTGGTTTAATTTTAGGGGAGGGAGAAGCGGATGCCCAATTAAGGGTTAAATTGGCGAATTTTCAACCGACTGGTATTTGGGGAAATCTGCAACTTAGGGAAGTACAAGCCATCTTAGAAACCCTTTCGGAACCTGTGACTATCACGAATGCTGATATCAGGTTTCAGGAGAGGGAGGCGACTGTGGAGACCCTAGAAATAGCTTGGGGTGATTTAGGATTAAGTAGCCAAGGCAAAATCAGAACTAATGCAGAATTTGACTGGTTACAAACAGAATTCGATTTACAAGCCAATTTGCTACCTGTGAGTTTGGCGACGTTATTAGAAACGGCGGATAAAGAATTAGGGGAACCTCTAGTTTTACCTGTTCAGGTAGCGGGGGAAGTTACGGCTGATATTAACTTAACGGGAAGCCTACAACAGCCTCTGGTAGAAATAGCGATCGCTACCACAGAAGACACGCAAATAGATCGGGTAATTTTTAGCGAAATTTCCCTAGACATAGCTATCGATCCAGAACTGGATCAGCAGTTAAATTTAGTAGCAGATCCAAGCCTGACGATTAACAATTTAAGGATTAAACCGATAAGCCGGGGAGAAATTAGCGGTGATGGTAGTATTGAATTAACGGGACTGACGGAGTTAATTCGCGCCGCCACTTTGACGACGGCATCACAGGGAGAATCACTTTTACAGCCAACAGTAGAATTTACGGTAGATATTGATAGTCTATATTTAGATGCGATCGCCAGTCTATATGAACTTCCGAATAATACTAAATTAGGGGATATGTTCGCGACGGCTAAAGTTTCAGGTTCCCTAGATCACCCCCAAGCGGATATTAACTTTAATCTCCCCAATGGAACGTTCCCGATCTTAGGATCTAGTCAAATCACCAAAAATCAGTTAACTGCGAATATAGCCATAGCAGAGGGGAGAGTAAATGCGAATGTGCAACTAGCGGATAATAATAATTGGATAGCCACGCTGAACGCGAATGAATTAGGCTTAGATCCTCTGGTCAGATTAGGATTACCTCTAGCCAACTTACCCCCAGAGTTGCAGCTAATTATCGGACAAATTGACCTGAGACAAGATAAATTAAACCTAGACACGACCATCACAGGTCAACTGGATAAACTGAACGTAAACGACATCATCGCCAATGGTAATGTTAACCTAACGATCGCTAACGGAGAAATCAACAGTGATTTCAGTTTAATAGGTGGACAATTGGGGGCAGATTTTAGAGGAAATGACCTAAATCTACCGCAAATTATAGATATCGGATTACCCCTAATAAACTTACCGCCAGAAACTCTTATCGAACTGCAAACCCTAGATTTCAGCAATGGAACCGTGCAAACTAGAGGAGTTGTGGCGGCAGACTTGAATAATTTATCAGCGAATAATATCACAGCTAATGCTATCGGTGATATCAATTTTGGGAATATGGGAGGGGTGATATCTTTCCGAGAAACTCGCCTGATAAATGGGGAGTTTAACTTGGAGTTGGAGGCGAATAGTGTGCGATTGAATCCTTGGTTAAATGTAGCCAGCAATTTGGGGAATTTACCACCGGCAACCAGGGAAACCTTGAGGCGATCGCCAGAGTTAAGAAACAGTAGCTTAAATGGAGTGATGATAGCCGGGGGAAATCTGAATAATCTTAATCAGATTAAAGGTAGTGTAAATGGATTAGTTAACCTTCCCCAATTAGGTGGAGAAATCACCGCCAGAGGCGAAATTGATGGGGGGGACTTTGAGGGAACGATCATCAGTAATAATCTGCCTTTAAATCCCCTAATCAACTTAGGATTACCTTTAGCTAATTTACCGGCGAATGTAGTGGCAGAAATTCGCAATTTAGACCTAGACAACCCACAACTACAAGGGGAAACCCGGTTTAGTGGAAACCTAGCCAGCATCACCCCAGAAGCCCTAACTATTAGTTTAGACGGACAGTTAAACTTAGGGAGAGATGGGATAATCAAAGGGGTTGGGAGGACTGAAGGAGGTAACTGGAATGCGAATATAATAGGCGATCGCATTGCCTTAAATCGCTTTTCACAATTAGTAGAAAATCTCACGGGAATCGAAACCGCCCTCAGACCGACGGGATTACTTAACCAAGCCGAAAATATGCCGTTATTACGAGGTTTGTTAGATACGGAATTAAATGCTAGAGGTTCAGTGACAGAATTTAACCCTGCTACCCTGGAAGCCACCAGCAAACTAAGACTTACCGAATTACCAATAATTCGCCAACCTTTTGAAGCCATAGCGAGACTTAACAACGGACAAGTGAACATTGAACAGGCCGAAACTCCCCAATTTGGTGCTAACGGTTTATTGGAGCTGGAATTTAGTGGAAGTGGAGTTCCCAGTTTAGCCAATGTCGATCTAAATTTACGGGTATCTAACTTTGATTTAAACTCGCCTTTAGTGGAACCCTTGTTAGCCAACCTTCCCTCGGAAATACTACCGGGAGAAGTGCCACCTGTGGCTGGTAATGTGAGTTTTGAAGGTCAGTTAAAAGGTGCGATTTCCGCGTTAAATTTACAGGGTGATGTCAGGTTAGAAAATTTTGCCCTGCGGTCTCTCAGCTTTGACCGAGTAATGACCGGAACTTTAAGAGTAGGACTAGGTGGCGGCGGTGTGAACTTAGCCTTATCAGGTCAACAGGACAAAATCGAGTTAGTATTAGACGATCGCTTTTTACCTACTGCATTTTTAGTACAGCGAGGAAATGCGATCGCCAAAGGAACCACCCCCAGCCCAAACAACCTACAAATTACCCTAGAAGATTTCCCCATAGATGAATTAGGAATATACCCCATAGTAGCCGAAGGTTATGGTTATTTAGGAGGTGATTTAGCCGCCATATTAAATATTACTAATATCGCCAGTTTAGACATTAATCAAATAGGCGCAACTGGTGAAATTAGCGTCCAAAACCCCAGTTTAGGTCATATAGAAGCCGATAGCTTCACCATTACTCAACTCAACCTTAGCGGTGGTCAATTTAGCTTTAATGACGGGGAACTTCGCCTAGGAGAAACCCAGGTTTTAATAGCAGGACAAGCCAACCTAGTCGCTATTATAGCGCAGGTTCCCCACTCCGAGGAAGAACCCCAATTTCAAGCTAATATCACGGTTAACCAAGGTAGACTACAAGATATATTTACCGCCTTAGAATGGTTCGAGTTAAGTGATATCGCCAACGGTCTCCAACAACCCCAACGCGGCACTGCAGCGGACCTAGAAACCGTGGCGGTAGGATTATCTGAGACAGCGACCCTAAACCAACAGCTACAGCGTTGGGCAGAAATTAACGCCCTATTGGCACAATGGGAAATCAAACAGAAGGAGAATGCTTCGCCATTTCCGCCCCTAGACCAAGTAAATGCCAAATTTGATGCTGAAATCAAAATCAGCGGTTCCCCAGCCAATTTAACCGCCACTGCGGACATAAATGGTGAGGACTGGACATGGGGTAAGTACAGAATTGATGAGTTAGGATTAGAGGCAAGTTTCGAGGATAATATAGTCCGGATGTTACCGTTGAGAGTGCGTTACGGCGAGACATTGGTGGGATTTCAGGGACAACTAGATTTAGATGAGCAAATACCTTCGGGTCAGTTGCGGGTTAAGAATTTGCGCTTAGAAACCATAGAAGAATTTTATGACATTCCCAATATTGCTTTGAGTGGACAGTTAAACCTGCGGGCTTTGTTCGCGGGGAGTTTAGATAATCCCCAAGCATCGGGGAATTTACGGTACTTGAAGGATTATTTAATGATGAACCCCTGAAAGAGGCGCGGGGTAGTTTTAACTATAATAACGCCCGGTTTAATCTAGGTGGAACGGTGTTAGTCACGGAACAAGATCCTATAGAATATCGTGCATCAGTACCTTTTAGATTACCCTTTGCTAAGGTGAGACCAGAAAGTAATCTGGTCAGCGCTGAGGTGGAAATGCTGAATGAGGGATTCAAGATTATTAATTTACTCAATCCAGAAGTGACTTGGGTTGAGGGACAGGGTTTTGTACAAATGCGGGCGCGAGGAGTGCTAGAACAGGCTGATGATGGTTCAATTGAGAATATTGTGATCGAACCTGATGGGGTGTTGAAGCTGGAAGATGTGGTGTTGAGGCTCGCTAGTAATAACAGTTCGATTACGGGTTTATCGGGAACAGCAACTTTCCTGAGAAATCGCCTGCGGGTTAAGGGTATGGAAGGAGAATTATTCGGAGATACTGGGACGGGAAAGGTTTTTATCGATGGGGTATTGCCAATTTTTGAACCGATGAAACCGGAAGATCCAGATATTGACTCGCCCTTAAAAATGGTTCTGGAAAATTTAAAGTTAAATTTAGCCCTATTGTATCAGGGAGCAGCGGCGGGAGAAATTGTGATTGGTGGGACGGCTTTAAAACCGGGAATTGGTGGTGAGGTGGTGTTGTTTGATGGGACTGTAACTTTACCGGAAGCAGACCGACCCCGGCTACGGATAACGGAGATAATCCAGAACTGCTAAATACTGGACCTGTAGAGGTTAGCTTGAATAATTTTACGTTGACTTTGGGAGAACATATTCAAGTGCGATCGGCTTCTATTACGCCTATTTTTGATGCGCCTGTGCTGAATTTTAACGCCCACGGCACAATTATAGTTAATGGAGATTTAGATAGTTTAGAGAGTATTCGCCCCCAGGGAACTATTGAATTGACGGGAGGTGCGGTGAATTTGTACACGAGTCGATTTCAGTTAGACCGGGGTTATCCTCAACGGGCTACTTTTGTTCCTGATAATGGACTTGACCCGATTTTAGATGTGCGACTGGTGACTAGGGTATCGGAAACGACTCCGGCTGTGGCTTCAACTTCTGCTTTTGAAACGGAACTTATGGAAGTACCTAGGGCTTCTCAATTTGGTACGGTACGCACTATTAGGGTAACTGCTTTGGCTCAGGGTCCGGCTTCTGAAATTAACGATATTCTGGAGTTACGCAGTTCACCACCGCGATCGGAAATTCAACTGTTAGCTTTGTTAGGAGGTAGTGCTATTGAAGGGGTAACGGGGGATACGACTTTAGTTTTGGCAAATATTGCTAGTGCGGGACTGTTTAATGAGATTCAACAGAATGTTATTGATGCTACTGGGTTGACTGAATTTCGCATTTATCCGGCGCGGGTGTCTCAGTCCCAGGAACGTTCGGGTTCGACGGCTTTGGGTTTGGGACTAGAGGTGGGTTTGGATGTTGCTAATAATGTGTCGGTGTCGGTGAGTCGGGTTCTGGCGGCGAACCAGCCTACCCAGTTTAATCTCAACTATCGGGTTAATGACCGCTTGCTTTTGCGGGGGGCTACGAATTTTGGCAATGAAAGTGAGGTGAGGTTTGAGTATGAAACACGATTTTAGTAGGGGTTTTAACAGGGCTGAATTTGGCTAATGGCAATAATTAATCACCAGAAACACGACAATTTTTCAGGAGGAGTCATCTATGTATAACATGAATCAATCTATGCAAGTGGCTAAACAAGCCACCAGAGATATTGAAGGCTGGTTATCTGGTCTGCCGGAAACTGTGGCTATTGAAAATGTGGAAGATAACCGGGAATATCAAAGGGTTGATGTTGATTTGATTTGGATAACTAAAACTGGCTCCTATCAAGTGGAAATTAAGGGCGATCGCTACCACAAAACTGGTAATTTTTTTTGGGAAACTCACAGCAACAAGGAACGCAATACACCCGGTTGTTTTCTTTACACAAAAGCAGATTGGGTGTTTTACTACTTCGTGACTCCTCGTGTGCTTTACCAATTACCTATGCCAGCCACCCGCGACTGGTTCCTTGAGAATATTAACCGTTTCCGCGAAAGGTCAACTACCACCAATGTGGGTAATAGCTATTATACCACGGTGGGGCGATTGGTTCCTATTAATGTGGTAATTTCTGAAGTTCCTCAAATTATCAAACATCAATTATAATAACTATCAATTAATGAATCTAACTAATTTTTGATAATCTAAATAAAATCAATTTATATGGTTTTTGTCGGTATTAGTCTAGTAAATATCTATAATTCGCTATGGTCTCCGGCTGAGTATATTTAAATTCTGGTAGGGAAGATGATAATTATGGAAGGGGGCCCTTCCAAAGATGGTTATACTAAAAGGGTTGAGTATTTCTGAACATCTGGAATTGAACGGGCCCCCAAGTAGGGGCGATCGCCGCTGTAAATGGCTTCTACACTGACATTAGAGGTAATTGATAAATTAAATTTTTCTAAATTTGCGTAAATTTATCGGTTGCTGCTGATAGGTAGATAGATGATCTCCCTAGACGATGGCCATCTCTAAGGGAGGATAACTGAAATGGGAGGATAACCTTTAGAAAAATTTACAGTCAAAAGCTACATTTTTGTTTAATAATAAGGGAATAGCCTATGGTGTTTAAGCATTAGGTTTAAGATGGTGGGAGTGTCTCACGGCAAGGGTTATAGTTATATTAACCCACATTTTGTAGCAGCCTTTTTTAGAACTTTCGCGAGGGGAGGGGCGATCGCCTCTGGGTCAAGGTGGCGGCGCGGAGGTGGTGGGATGCGATCGCGTTTTCTTTCATGCTTTGTATTTTGAGCAATATACAGTTAAGTTTTACTAAGTTTCACGATTGAGATATGGTTAATTCTACAGCCCCAAATATAATAGCTCTACAGGTAATTAGAGAAGCAGTTTGGCATCTAGCAAATTGGGCACAAGCCAAATGGCCTGATAATTTTAATGTCCCAGAAGAGAATCGGGCGATCGCTAGAGCCAAACAATTGTTATCTTGGACAGAGACAAGCCAGATTCAACCCTTACACCTCTTGTTTGATGCGGTGAATCTATCACAGCCACAATCTCATCGGCATTATGTACCCGCTATCGCCATTGAGGATAGCAACCCTAGAATTCCTTATCCTACAAATGAACCAGTTAAAGCCGAACAAATTGATGTTTTGCAACAAAACATTAGAGAAGCGATCGCCTATTTAAGACCAGAAGATTGGGACAACTTATCACTATTAACCTTGCTTTTAGAAAAGTTTGGGTCCTGTTTATCATTAGGAGTTGAAAATGTAGCTTTTTATGATTTGGTCAAATCAACTGCTGCGATCGCCGCGATTTTATCACATGATTATCAAGCATCAAAGATTAGCTTAATAGCGGGTGATTTGTCTGGAATTCAAGACTTTATCTATACAATTTCATCTGACGGAGCCTTAAAATCACTGAGAGCTAGAAGTTTTTATCTGGAATTAGTGACGGAAGAAGTGGCTCAACAACTGCTAATGAAATTAAATATACCTCGGACTAATATTATTTATGTTGGCGGTGGCAATTTATATTTATTAGCTCCCGAACAGAATAATGAAAATTTAGTTGAACCCATACGAGATATTTTCAATGAATGGCTAATTGATGAATTTCAAGGCAAAGTATTTTTAAGTCTAGGGTCTCAAAATTTTAATATCGAGGAAATTGGAACGGCTAAATTTGCTCAACAATGGGCAACTATTACTCAAAAATTGGCTCTGCAAAAAGCTCGGAAATTCGATCATCATTTGGATAATTTATTAGGGATTAAGGAAACCTATGAACCTTGTCGGGTTTGCCATCGAGATGATGAGGAAAACTTACAACCGCTTAACCATCAAGAAGCAGATTCGGTGTTAGCTTGTCCGACTTGTCGGCAGATGTTTCGCCTGGGAAGTGAACTTTTTAAAGTAGATGCGATCGTGCGATCGCCAGTTCGCAATAGTATGGCAAAATCCTTAGATAGCTTGCACATTAAGTTACCAGGACAGAGTATATATTATCACTTATTTCGAGGAAAGCAGCAAGTTCAAAATTTACAAGAATCGGAAACTGTTTTTTGGGTAAACAATTGGACAGTTGCCGACTATAAAAATTGTCACTCCGTTTCTTTATTACTCGGCAACTATGCTCAAAATAGCCAGGAAGAATATGGAACAATGACAGCCAATGAAATGGCAGATATGGCTAAAAAAGACGGTTGTATTCCCAGAGTTGGTTATTTGCGAATGGATGTAGACAAATTAGGGCAGATTTTTGCCAAAGGTTTAGGAAATGATCAAACCTTACCTCGGTTAGCTGGCTTATCGCGCCAAATGAGTTATTTTTTCAAAGTTTATTTGAATAGTCTGGCTCAATTTCGTCAGGAAAATTTACATAATACAGTGTTTCAGAGACTAACCGGAGAACGCCAAAATTTACTATTTATTTATGCTGGAGGAGATGATTTATTTGTGAGTGGTGCATGGCATGAAGTTGTGGAATTTGCTTTTGATGTTTATCAGTGCTTTCGCGCTTATACAGGGCATCACCCAGACATCACCCTTTCTGGTGGTATTAGCTTGTCAGTTGCTAAATTTCCTCTCTACCAAGCCGCAGAAGAATCTGGACAAGCAGAAGATAAAGCTAAAGCAAATGGTCGAGACAGCTTGGGATTATTTGGTAGTGTATTTAAATGGGATGAGTGGTTGGGAACTGAACTAACAAATTTGCCAAATATGCCACGGAGTCCTCATAATTACTTGAAAACGAAGGAATTGCAAACTTATCTTGCTAACGAAATATCACCGAGTCTTTGGGGAGTTATGCCATTTGTTAAACAATTGCATCAATCTCTGGAAATCAATTATTCTCGAAGTTTTATAAGGAATCTCTTGGCAACAGCAGAACTTCAGGATAAAATGATAAAAGAAGCTGCCAGAAAACCCCAGGAGTATCAGTGGGATGTCCGTTACTTCCTGCACTTGCCCAAAATTGCTTATACTTTAGCAAGGCTACCAAATCATGTTCGTAATCATCCTAATTTTGAACCAATTCGTACTTCTCTAAAAAACCCCTATAATGCCCCCTACTTTCGAGCGATCGCTACCTGGCTAGAGATGCTTAACCGTTCTTCAATTAACAGTGAATAAAAACCCGCCTTCTTAGTCAGACCTTGCTTCTCATATAAAAACCGGAAATTATTATGACTCCCAATCAACCGAGACACAATTCAACACCTCAATCAGCATCATCCCCAACTCCGGATCGAGAGATAATTAAAGCTATTCACAAGTTGAAACAGGACAAGAAAAATGGGACTCTCAAAGATTACCCAATTCGAGATCTGGTTAAACACGCTGAGATTTTCGGGCCTTATCTCAAAAACAAGAGGTTAGAGACCAATCAGATCCGCAAGTTTTTGGATGCCATTAATCGTTTGAAAGCCAAACTGGCTCAAACTGAAGCAAATCAGAATCAGCTTTTTGCCGAAATTGAACCGGAAATTGTACTTCTCAAACCCAAGTTAGCTTATGCAGCAGCCAGACAAGAGGCAGCCAAACCTTTGAGTGATGTTATGTCTGCTGCTATCGATCATGTACATTCTTTAGAAGATTTTGAACGCTTAGTTCAATTAATCGAGTCCATTATTGCTTATCATAAAGCCGAAGGAGGAAAATAATGACAGTTATTGAAAGACCTCAAACCCCCCTAGTTGGAAAGTTAAAAATTACGGGAACTCTGATTGTTGAAACGGGACTGCATATCGGTGGTGGCGGAGAAACATTGGAAATTGGAGGACTGGATAAACCTGTGATTCGCGATCCGGTGAGTCAATATCCATATTTGCCTGGTTCTTCGATTAAAGGTAAACTTCGAGCCATTTTAGAAAGATGGCTTAATAAACCTTTAAATCGAGGGGGAGGAAGCGGAACATACCGTTATGAAAGTGATGATCTAGAGAGTGGCTATACAGAGATTCAAGCGGATCAGTATGTTGAATATGAAGGCGCAAAAACCTGTGAAGTTAGCCGTCTCTTTGGCTCCACTGGTGGTTCTAAGTGTTGGATTCCTAGCGATATTGCTCAGTCACAGGAATTAGGTGGTCAGGGAAATAAAACCATTAATGGTGTATCTCATACGAAGATTAAAGGCAGAAATTGTCCGGCTCGCTTGATTGTTCGGGATTGCCATTTAACTCCCGAATCAGCAGAGCAACTTCGTAACATTGACACTGGGTTGTATATGACTGAGTGGAAGTTTGAGAATGGATTAGATCGGGTGACAGCAGCGGCTAACCCCAGACAATTAGAGCGAGTCCCAGCCGGAGCGAAATTTACTTTTGAAATGGTTTATACCGTTGAGGATGAAAATCAGGCGATTAAAGATGTCAAAAACTTAGCGATCGCTCTGTCAATTTTAGAAGATGATGCCTTGGGGGGACATGGTTCTAGGGGTTACGGAAAAGTGAAATTTGAGAATTTTAATTTTGAGTACCGTGATGCCAAACAATACGAAAATATTGCCAGTGGTGGCGGTACTTCTATTAACTTCCCATCCCTCAAAAATACGGCTGAATTTTTAAGCAGATTTAGCGAAATTCAATCTCAGTTACCAGGCAGTTAAACCTAGATTATGAGCAACTACAAGCGAGTTAGCCTGAATTTCGGACAACACTCTACCCATTTTGGTGAAGTCGGAATTGGAGTTGAAGAAACGAGCGAACGGGTGCGTTCTGATACATTATTTAGTGCGCTGATTATTTCCTATGCTCGGTTGTTTGGAAAAGATGCCGTTGAAGATTTACTGCAATCTTTTGAATCATCGCCTCCTTTTCGGGTCAGCTCAACATTTATTTACTCTGAGGATGGTCAGAAAAGGATTGACTACTTACCAAAACCTCTCAAATTTCCGCGCGGGTATCCAGTAGGAAATGATTTAGAATTTACCAAGACTTACAAAAAAATTCACTACTTACCTCTGGATATTTGGCAACGCTGGTATCAAGGTAGTGGTTTTACGGGGACCGATCGCACCGAATTGATTGATTATACTAACCAGGCTAACAGTTCTGGTAATCTCAAAAATTCGGGAATTTTTGACTATAGCCAAGCCTATCAAATCCATAAAACTCCCAAAGTAGCGATCGACCGACAAACTCGGGCGACTAATTTCTATCATACTGGTTTTGTACAATTTAATAAGTCCTGTGGATTGTACTTTTTAATAGATTTAGTTAACGTCGATAAAGACTTAGAAAATAGACTTTTTGCCGCCTTAAATTTATTGGGGGATGAAGGCTTAGGCGGTGAGCGTTCCAGTGGCGCAGGACAATTTAAACCCACTTGGTCAGAGCTATCTGATACATGGAAAAAGTTGCTTAACTGTCCTCAAGCAACCGACTACAGTTTAATCAGTTTGCTTTGGGAAAATCCGATTTCGGATATAGTCCATAATGATAGAGCTAGTTATGGAATACTGGAACGAGGGGGATGGATTTCCTCTCCCTTTTCTGGGCGACAACTGCGACGTAAAAAAGTGCGAATGTTTGTCGAAGGCTCGGTATTTCCAATGCCTACTAACGGACAATTAGCGGATGTAACTCCCTACCAATTTCAAAAATTACATAAAGTGTATCGGAGTGGAATTGGTTTTAGCTTGCCTATTATCCTATAACAACAATAGTCATGGTTTCAGCTTTGAATATTTCCAAGCCTCAAGTTTATGAAACTAGAACAATTCAGTTATCGAGTCCGCTTTTACACATTGGCTCTGC
Source organism: Arthrospira sp. PCC 9108 (assembly GCA_016745315.1). GTDB lineage: Bacteria > Cyanobacteriota > Cyanobacteriia > Cyanobacteriales > Microcoleaceae > Limnospira > Limnospira platensis. The sequence continues at coordinate 3,590,450 of CP066886.1, read as the reverse complement.
GGTGTCTCGGCTCAACCCATTTGAATATGTTCAAACCAGTCAAAGAGTCTATCTTCCAGATCAAGAAGCTCTGGCTAGAGCGTTGTCAAATCGAGGAAAATTGCATGATTATATCGGTGCGATAGAGCATCGACAAGAAATTCTCAGTATTCTGGAATCAGCTTTTGGTAAAAATTGGCAAAATGCTGAAGATATTTTGGGAAATCCTATTTTTCCACTAGGAGCAATTGACAGGAAATGGACTGATGAAAAAGTAACTGATTTACGGCCCATGATTCGTAATGGATTCGGACAGCTTTACATTCCCGGCAGCTCAATTAAAGGTGCCATTAGAACAGCGATCGCTTATTACTTACTCAAAAATGCTGATCAGTACGGAGTTCCTAATTCTAACCGAGTGAGTGCGATCGAGGAACGACTGAGGCAGCAGTTAGATAATGACCACTTGAAAAGACAACAAAAGTGGGCAGACGATGAGCTATTCATGGATAGTTTATTTGCGGATTTCTCATTAAATTATCAGGGTAAATCAATGGCAGAGCGTACCGGGCCTAATACTGATATTATGCGAGCTGTTCAAGTCACTGATTCTCAACCTCTAATTGAAAGAAAAGTGACGATTAACAACAGACAAGTTACTTTTAACATTCCCGTTGTAGCTGAAATTCTGGTTTCTAGTCATTTTGAAAATGAGAATGCTAAATACAGAGCTTCTATTTATGCAGAAGTTGTCCGAAATGTTAAAACCAAGTTTACTTTGTCCTTAGATACGGAAATGTTATCCTGGTTTCAACACAAAAGAGGCATGAAAATGCCTTTTAAATCCGTTGATGAATTGCTGAAAATTTGCCAAAGTTTTGCTCAAGAACAGTGGGATGGAGAACATGATTACTGGAGCATGGTTAAAAACCAAAAGCATCAAGGTAAAAATCTTGATTTCACAGCGATTAGAGATTTTTATGAACCAGAAAGATGCCCTTATCATTTGCGAATAGGTTGGGCTAGTGGGATGACCGGAACAACCGTAGGATGGCTATTTGCAGATGATTTGAGAGCAAAAATTAGAGATACTTGTGGGATAAAAGCTCCCAACTTTGAAGCTCCCAAATCTCGTCGTACTGTGGTCGATCCTCAAGGCAATATTAAATATGTCCCGGGGTGGGTAAAGTTTCGAGGATAATTAATTAATGCTGATTCGTTCAACTTGGACATTGACTGTTTGTGAACCGATAACACTTCCTAGGTCTTACGGCTTGGAGTTGGTTAAACAACTTCATCATCAATTGGGGTTAGGAATTGGTCTCAATATGATCCCTGACACTAGCTTTTCTAGCATCAGGGGACGGTACTTGGGGGCTGGAGATTTCATTACATTTCAACCTGAAGAGTTTTATCAGCTAACCTTTTCTGGTTTGCAAGAAAAAAGTTCTAAAGCGATCGCATCTCTTGATTTATCTGGTGGTTTAGAATTTTTAGGATTTAAATTTAAAGTTACCGATCGCCAAGATAATATCACAAGTTACGAACAACTTTACACCACCTTAGTAGCTAATGAACCGGAGCCAATTTTCGAGTCTAACCTCAAGTTTACAACTCCCACCGCTTTCGCCCAAAAATCGATAAAGCTCCCCCTTCCAGTTCCCGGACTGATGTTTCGGAGTTGGCTGCAATCTTGGAATAATTTTGCTCCGATTTATTTGGGTAGTGGAGAATTGATTACTTATTTATCAAATGCGATCGCTCTGAAACGTCATCGAATTTCTACTCAGTTATGTAGAATTGGGAAAGACTCAGTTAATGGATTTGTTGGTGAAATCACCTTAAAGGCATTGTACAAAACCGACCCCCTACTGGTCAATGTCGCGAATTTGTTGGTTCAATATTCTGAGTTTTCAGGAACTGGAATTAAGACAAGATTGGGAATGGGTCATACCGAAACTTATTAAAGGATTAATTAATCATGAGAACCGCCATCACCAAAATCATTTCTTTTCTGGGATTCAACTCTTACGAAGTTACCACATATAAACATCCTACTCAGTCAATCCATTTGACCACAAAATACTACCAAGAGGCTTTGGCTGAATTTTATCAGCCCCAGAAAATATATATTTTCTTGACTCCAACAGTTGAAACCAAATGTCCTGGTAGGGGAGACCAGAAAGAAGATCGCTCAAATTGGCATCAACTTGAAGAAATATTGGCACAAAAGTTTCCTGATATTGAGATTGTCCCAGTCAAAAACATTCCTGAGCGGAATAGTCCAGAAGATATCTGGACAATTTTCAATAAAGTTAATGAATGTTTGGAAGATGGCGATCGCGTAATTTTTGATATTACTCATTCATTTCGCTCTGTGCCAATTGTTGCGCTTTTGGCAGTTAGTTATTTTCGAGTGGTGCGAAATATTACCATCGAAGGTTTGCTTTATGGTGCATTTGAAGCTAAGGAGAATGGCATTACCCCCACCTTTGACCTTTTACCAGTAGTCCGCTTGTTTGACTGGCTTACAGCAACGGATCAGTTTCTGAAAACTGGGAATGGTGAAGACTTGGCGAAATTGTTGCAAGAGGCAGAGGGTCATACTCAAGCATTGGGCGATCGCATTTTAGAAATTTCTCAAGGTTTGCAATTATTGCGTCCCATGGATGTCATGACCGCCGCCGCAGCTTTACCGGAAAGTATTGAACAAGGTAAACCAGACTTAGCACGAGTTGTGCCACCTTTTGAACTATTATTAAATCGTGTTGTGAGTGAGTATGGTCAATTTGCTTTAGCTGAACCGAAAAACTATCAAGTCAATGGCAAAGCTGCATTACAGAAACAGTTTTTTGAGATTGAGTGGTATGCAAAGAAGGGTCTATATGTCCAAGCTATATCACTAGGACGGGAATGGCTACCTTCTCTCCTCTGTTATAATTTTGAACTCGATCCAATGGATAAACAAGCACGGGAAGAAATGGAAATCCTTTGTTGTGGTGGTAAAGTGGGAGAGCGTGAGTCAATTTACCGCAGTCAATATAAAGAGATTGAAGAATCTAAGCGTAAGATGATCAATCAATTATGGAATAATCCCCCTTGTAAGTTGGCTAATTTACGCAATGATGTTCTTCATTCTGGTTTCCGTAAAGATCCGAAAAGTGTTGAAGATATCAAACAAACATTACAAAAAATTGTCGAAGACCTGAAAAAAATTGCTCAGGTATGGGGTGTATTTGATGAAGAGTATAAAAGCTAAATTTTAATAGTTAGCCTGTCATTCATTCGTCCAAACCCAGAGCCAAATATGCTTCACAAGTAAAAGTTGAGCCAGATCCGGTATGAAAATCAGTAATTGAAAACAATCAACATGAGACTGGCAATTTCGGAAACTTGGCGAACTATCAGTTAGTCACATCGAACGGGCCCCCAAGTAGGGGCGATCGCCGCTGTAAATGGCTTCTACACAGAGATTAGAGGTAATTGATCAATTAAATTTTTCTAAATTTGCGTAAATTTATCGGTTGTCCCTGATAGGTAGATAGATGATCAGCCCACCGGATGGCCATCTCTAACTGAGGATAACTGCAATCGGAGGATAACCTTTAGAAAAGTTTACAGTCCCAAGATAGATTCCAGTAGATTTGTGTTTGATAATAAGGGGATACCATTAGGCCTTTAAGCATTAGGTTTAATATAGTGAAAGTGCCTCACTGTAAGGGTTGTAGATTCTATTAACCCACATTTTGTAGCACCCTTTTTTAGAACTTTCGCGGGGGGAGGGGCGATCGCCTCTGGGTCAAAGTGGCGGCGCGGAGGTGGTGGGATGCGATCGCCAACTGGAAGTCTCGCCATAGACTCACCCAGAACCGACTTACCCAGAACCGACTTACCCAGAACCGATTGACCCGACCACCATGTTTAGACCTTTTTATTGGAACTTTTCCTATGGGCGTTATCTATATCGGCGATCGCAATACGGGCAAAACTTCCCTAGTGCTGGAACTGGCTCATCCCAGCAGCCAGTTCGTCAAAGTCACCGATCCCCTTTACAATCAGCTTAAAGCCCTTCTGTATAATGACCAGGAGGGAAAAACCATGGCTACCGATGCCAGCCAGGCTACCTACGATCGCCAACTGGAGATCGAAGTGACCCTGCCCAGCCGACCCAAAAACATCTATACCGAATGGATAGATACACCAGGGGAAATATGGCGATCGACTTGGCAAAACGACAACCCCAACGAGTGGGAAAAATTTATGAAAACGGCTCGCAGGAGTCAAGGGGTGTGCCTAGTCCTGTCCCCCTACCGAGAAATTATCCGCCAGGAGGATGGCATCATTCAGGAAGACTTTATCACCCGCAAACAATGGATTCAACGATTTGAGCGGTGGGTAAAATTTTTCCGCCAAGACTGTCGCCAAGCCAAACATCTGGTTCTGTGCCTGAACAAAGCCGACCTGATCCGAGGCATCGACCTGAAAGAAGAAGCCCGAAAACTAGCTTATCATCCCGTGGATGCCGAGATGAACTGGATGCAACGCAACGACTACGTTTTCAAAAGGTTTTTCGGTCCCCTACAATCCCACATCGCCGAACTCAACCAATATACCTCCGGTTTATCGGTGAGATGTTTCATCACTAGCATTTACAGCCGGGAACTGGTGGAACTTCCTTGGATTTATCTGGGCACTTATCTTAGTAGTAACCAATAAAGGAGTCAGCTATGGGCAACATTTGCGTAATCGGCCCCAGGGCATCTGGAAAAACCACCTATCTCGCCGGACTCAGCCAGTTTCCTGAGTATCAGGGTTCCCGTAGCCAATACAGCATCGAACCCCTGAACGACGAGACTTACAGGCTCGCCGAAGATGCCGAACAGACAATTTGCAAAGGGTTAGCGGTTGAACCGACTGTGCTAGGCGATCGCATCAGAAGTGTCGATGACCTTCCCGACTACTCCTTTAAAATCGAAGTGAAACCGGGATTCCTCAAACCCAAAATCGATATCCAACTCACAGTTCGCGACTACCCCGGGGAAGTGTTCGATAAAATTCTCCAGCCTTCCCCAGACCCGATTCTCGAGGAATTTATCGACGAATGTTTTAGGGCGGACGTGGATGGTTGTTTGCTGTTGTTTACCGAGTGGGAAAGCAGCCGAGATAGTTTTTATAGCCGATTGATCAAGCAATTTGTAAAAATTATGGACGAACACGATCGCCTAGATAACTATCGCCTAGCCGTAGCCATGAGTAAATGCGAACGGGGGGAAATTTGGCCGGGACGACTCGACCCGGAAACCGACCTATTTGGCATTTACTTGAAAAAAACCCTCACAACCCTCAAAAAAAACATTCCTCCCCAAAACTTGCGGTTTTTCGGGATGTCAACCTTCGGCGTGTTGGGACAGTCTGACCCTCGCCCCAACCGGGCGGATGCTGGGGGAACTGACGGACGAGTCTCGATTTTACGGGAGCAAAACCGGTGGCAACCTTACAATTTAGTTGAACCGTTGTGTTGGTTAAGTACCGGCAAAATCTGAACTTGAAGAGTGAGTGAGTCGATCATGCTATTTGACAACAAAACCAACTCGAAATCATTATCCATCAAAACCTTGGGCGGAGAGTCGGCGGTGCGAATTATCGGCGATCGCAGTTCCGGGAAAACCACTTATTTGGCATCCCTGGCTTACTGGCCCAACGCCAGCCCCGATAATCCCGTGCAAACCGTCTCCCCCTTGGCGAAGACAGCGAGGAACTGGTAAACAAAGCCAGAGACATCCTAGAACAGGGATTATTACTCGAACCCACCAACCTCCACGATATCGACGCGGTGAAGGACTACACCCTCAGCATCACCCTCAAAGATCGCTTTTCCTGGTTGCGGGGGTCGGGAAAGATGGTGCAAATCAACGTCAGTTGTAAGGATTACAGCGGGGAGTTTTTCCGGGATTTGGTGCATAAAAGTGGCGATCCGATGCTGGATGATTACCTCGACGATTGCTGTTTGGCGACCGGGTTAATGGTACTCGTCGATGGAACCTCGCACCGCAAGGATAAGGAGTATTGCGCGGGGATCGAAAAACTGGTGGTGGAACTCGATCGCGCTGAGTTGAAGAACCAACATCGACGGATTGCCTTTGTGTTGACTAAGTGCGAACAGTCGGAGTTGTGGGTGAACCGCCACGAACCGAAAAAGTTGGCAAACATGAGATTTCCCAAACTCTCGGCCCAACTGGAAAGCTATTGCCAATTAAACCGGGTGGGGGTGGAGTATTTCACTACTTCCGCCTTTGGGATTTTGGGGAAACAGTACCCCGAACCCAACTCGAAACGGTTGAGGCGATCGCGTGATGGGACAACTTCCGTGATTAAAAAACCAAAACTCTGGCGGCCCTTTGGTTTAGTCGCCCCCGTTTACTGGCTTTGTACCGGAAAACGCCACCCGGAACTCGATCGCGACTAATGGGATTTTCCCAATGTCCTCATTTTCAATCCTTTCACAGCCATGACAATGATCTACATTCACGAATTTAGTACCGGAATTGAAGTGAAACGAACTCCCGGCGGCGGGTGGGAATCGGGGGGATTTACCGGAAAGTACATCAATTGTACCCGTGACATTCCCCAGCAGATATTAAATGCCATTTCCAGTGGCGAATTTTCCTTGTCAGAAGGGGGCCTCCCAGAGAAACCGGCGATGGTGGGGCGACAGGTCGGGGGATATTCGGTGGTAGCCGTCGTCAGCCGGGGACGGGACGATCGCGGGCGGAGTCTACCGCTATACCGCTATTTTTGGTGTGAGGGAAAGGACTATATCGAGGCAATTTTGCGATGGAAGGATAAGCTTCCCGTCTTCGATCCAGATAACAAACCCCCGTCAACCGGACACCGTTTAAACCCTGATTCACAGACTGTTCAATTAGATAAATTTAGAGAATATTTACACGACTCATCACCAACCATCGTTATTAGCCCTAAAAAACGCTGTCAACCGTTGATATTAAACGCGATCGCGAAAGAGAGAGCGAAAAAACAAGGCGAGGACTATTCTTGGGCTTATAATGTAGCTGCCTTAGAAAATCCCTGGTATTTCCAAGTAATTTATCCCGCCAGTTCCGAAGCGGAAGCCCTTTTCAGGGAAGTTTTAGCCCGTCGTCCCCGTGATTCCGTATTTATCTCTGGGGAAGGGGAGATTAAAACCGCGATCAAAGCCATCATCAAAGGTCGCGTCAAACCCGAACACATCAACAACTTGGAAATCGCTTTAGCCAACCCCAAAGTTGATGAAAAATTTTGGAACAAACTCTTAGATGGTCAAGCAGCATCCAAAGCCTACAAAGACAAAATATACTCCGAAACGATGGTTATGCTGTTGACCTTAAAAGCCATACTCATACCGAAATTCTTGCCCGACTTTTTGATGTGGATGCAAACCGCCCCCAAACCGGATGACTGTTGGGAATCTTGCCACAAATTGCAGGCATCGATTCTCGCAGAGTACAAAAAGAACACCCCCAGCTTGCCATCTCTGACTCGAAATATTAATGACGGAATTTATAGTCTTCTCTCGCGCTTAATCACAACACCAAAATCATCCCAATCCGACAGCAAAATTAAACATAAACTCCGTGGTTTAGTGCATTCCAAAGTTGATATCCCACAACTTGTTAAAGCGACTCAATCCTTACTCAATGAAAACGATGGGTTGTGGTCGCTGGTTTACTATCTGTATTTCGCCAAAGATTTGGCAGATTCTCTCACCCAAATACCAGATTTATGGCAACCAGGAATCATCACAGATTACTCGGAAGAAAAGGCAGAATTCTTAACACATTTACAGCCTTTTTGGAAATATCCCCGCAAAACTGACAAGAAATATTTACCCTTAGCTCAATTGTTTGAAGAACTAAGTTTTCCACATTTCGCCGCCATTTTTTATCAAATCTCAACGGGTAACGTTCCTCAAAATATATTTAACCAAGTATCTCCCAAAAGGGGTGTTAAAAAAGGTACGCTATTCGAGATGACGCTAATTCGCCAAAAAGGATGGGGCGACCATCTCCATTCGGCTTTAGATGCGGGGATTGATTTTGTCACAGAAAATTTAATATTGATTATAAGAGTGATGGTAATAGGTTTATTATTAGTAGGTGGAATAGGATTGACAACAATAGGGATTATAAGTTTGATAGCAAATCAGTCTAACAAGGCAACACAGGCATCAACAACAGACACCAATAACCAAGAGACTTTGACGGAAATTAGTTATGAAAATAAAGGACGTTTTCACAGAACAAATGAGGCAATAAAGGCAATGATTACTAATTTAACTCCTGACATAAATAAACTAACACCAGAACAACTAACTACAATAGGTATTCGCGACAATGTACAGGATAATCAAATGTATATAGTTTTATTTTGTGTCAAAAGAAGATTAGAACTCGAACCAGAATTTCAATATGGAGAAATCGGTAAAGATAACGAAAGATGGCAAGAATTTAGTGACGCAATTAGGAAGTATCAGGAAGCCAAAGGAGCAAATACTCCTGATGGCGTGATTGATGAAGGTGGTCGAACACAAAAATGGTTGGAGGAAGATATCAGAAATCAATGCTTAAACCCCCAGATGGAGGCTAAAATATGTTAATGATTTTACAGACAGGATGCCTGTGCTATGGGGTTCGATTGGTTAACGGAAACAGTATATTATGACACTCTCTGTTTATATGCCTGAGTCGCCATTTGATTTGGATAAAAATGAGATTAAAAAGGCGGTCAAAGCTATCATGAATGGCCGCATAAAGCCGGAACACATAAACAACTTGGAAATCGCTTTATTTTATCCCCAAATGGATGATAAATCTTGGCATCAGATTTTAGATAGTCGAGGAGCATCCAAAGCCTATCAAGACAAAATATACTCCGAACCGATGGTTAGGCTGTTGACCTTAAAAGCCCTACTGATACCGAAATTCTTGCCCGACTTTTTGATTTGGATGCAAACCGCCCCCAAGCCGGATGACTGTTGGGAATCTTGCCACAAATTGCAGGCATCGATTCTCGCAGAGGACCAAAAGAACACCCCCAGCTTGCCATTTCTGCCTCGAAATATTAATGACGGAATTTATAGTCTTCTCTCCCGCTTAATCACAACACCAAAATCATCCCCATTGGACAGCAAAATTAAACATAAACTCCGTGGTTTAGTGCATGACAAAGTTTATATCCCACAACTTGTTAAAGCGACTCAATCCTTACTCAATGAAAAGCAGGGTTTGTGGTCGCAATTTTACCGCGTGTATTTCGCCAACGACTTGGCAGATGCTCTCAGCCAAATACCAGATTTATGCGAACCAGGAATCATCACATATTACTCGGAAGAAAAGGCAGAATTCTTAACACATTTACAGCCTTTTTGGAAATATCCCCGCAAAACTGACAAGAAATATTTACCCTTAGCTCAATTGTTTGAAGAACTAAGTTTTCCACATTTCGCCGCCATTTTTTATCAAATCTCAACGGGTAACGTTCCTCAAAATATATTTAACCAAGTATCTCCCAGAAGGGGTGTTAAAAAAGGTACGCTATTCGAGATGACGCTAATTCGCCAAAAAGGATGGGGCGACCATCTTGATTCGGCTTTAGATGCGGGGATTGATTTTGTCACAGAAAATTTAAGATTGATTAGAAGAGGGATGGTAATAGGTTTATTATTAGTAGGTGGAATAGGATTGACAACAAGAGGGATTATAAGTTGGAAATCACATCAGTCTAACAAGGCTTTGGAGGCAAGGATGGACGAGAAAATAGCCACTGTCACGGCTGAATCAAAATCTCAACAAACATCAAAAACAGACACGAATAACCCAGAGACTTTGACGGACATTAGTGATGAAAATAAAGGACGTTTTCACAGAACAAATGAGGCAATAAAGGCAATGATTACTAATTTAACTCCTGACATAAATAAACTAACACCAGAACAACTAACTACAATAGGTATTCGCGACAATGTACAGGATAATCAAATGTATATAGTTTTATTTTGTGTCAAAAGAAGATTAGAACTCGAACCAGAATTTCAATATGGAGAAATCGGTAAAGATAACGAAAGATGGCAAGAATTTAGTGACGCAATTAGGAAGTATCAGGAAGCCAAAGGAGCAAATACTCCTGATGGCGTGATTGATGAAGGTGGTCGAACACAAAAATGGTTGGAGGAAGATATCAGAAATCAATGCTTAAACCCCCCAGATGGAGGCTAAAATATGTTAATGATTTTACAGACAGGATGCCTGTGCTATGGGGTTCGATTGGTTAACGGAAACAGTACATTATGACACTCTCTGTTTATATGCCTGAGTCGCCATTTGATTTGGATAAAAATGAGATTAAAAAGGCGGTCAAAGCTATCATGAATGGCCGCATAAAGCCGGAACACATAAACAACTTGGAAATCGCTTTATTTTATCCCCAAATGGATGATAAATCTTGGCATCAGATTTTAGATGGTCGAGGAGCATCCAAAGCCTATCAAGACAAAATATACTCCGAACCGATGGTTAGGCTGTTGACCTTACAAGCCCTACTGATACCGAAATTCTTGCCCGACTTTTTGATTTGGATGCAAACGGCCCCCAAGCCGGATGACTGTTGGGAATCTTGCCACAAATTGCAGGCATCGATTCTCGCAGAGGACCAAAAGAACACCCCCAGCTTGCCATTTCTGCCTCGAAATATTAATGACGGAATTTATAGTCTTCTCTCCCGCTTAATCACAACACCAAAATCATCCCCATTGGACAGCAAAATTAAACATAAACTCCGTGGTTTAGTGCATGACAAAGTTTATATCCCACAACTTGTTAAAGCGACTCAATCCTTACTCAATGAAAAGCAGGGTTTGTGGTCGCAATTTTACCGCGTGTATTTCGCCAACGACTTGGCAGATGCTCTCAGCCAAATACCAGATTTATGCGAACCAGGAATCATCACAGATTACTCGGAAGAAAAGGCAGAATTCTTAACACATTTACAGCCTTTTTGGAAAGATCCCCGCAAAACTGACAAGAAATATTTACCCTTAGCTCAATTGTTTGAAGAACTAAATTTTCCACATTTCGCCACCATTTTTTATCAAATCTCAACGGGTAACGTTCCTCGAAATATATTTAGCCAAGTATCTCCCAGAAGCGGTGTTAAAAAAGGTATACTATTCAAGATGACGCTAATTCGCCAAAAAGGATGGGGCGACCATCTCCATTCGGCTTTAGATGCGGGGATTGATTTTGTCACAGAAAATTTAATATTGAGGATGGTAATAGGTTTATTATTAGTAGGTGGAATAGGATTGACAACAAGAGGGATTATAAGTTTGATAGCAAATCAGTCTAACAAGGCTTTGGAGGCAATAAGGGACGAGAAAATAGCCACTGTCACGGCTGAATCAAAATCTCAACAAACATCAAAAACAGACACGAATAACCCAGAGACTTTGACGGACATTAGTGATGAAAATAAAGAACGTTTTCACAGAACAAATGAGGCAATAAAGGCAATGACTACTAATTTAACTCCTGACATAACTCAACTAGAAACTGAGGATAAAAATAGAATAGGTATTCGCGAGGATGTACATAATAATAAAGAGTATATAGTTTTATTTTGTGTCAGAAAAATATTAGAACTCGACCAAAACTTACCATATGGAGAAATCGGTAAATATAACGAAAGATGGCAAGAATTTAGTGACGCAATTAGGAAGTATCAGGAAGCCAAAGGAGCAAATACTCCTGATGGCGTGATTGATGAAGGTAGTCGAACACAAAAATGGTTGGAGGAAGATATCAGAAATCAATGCTTAAACCCCCCAGATGGAGGCTAAAATATGTTAATGATTTTACAGACAGGATGCCTGTGCTATGGGGTTCGATTGGTTAACGGAAAGGGTGCATTATGAGACTCTATTTCTATATACTGGCTGGTCTAATATCTGCTTTGCTGGGGTGGAATATCGCCCAGGTGTTCCTCAGCGATTTCGGCTGGCTGCAAGGGTTTCCGGAAATTGTATTGTTTCCCTGCATGGCGATTTCCCTGGCAATTGGCAGCGTCACTAACGAGATTTTTATCAGTAACCCCACCCGTCCTAAACTGAGTGTGCGGATGCTGGGAGTTCCCCTGATGTTGGCGTTTATGGTGGGACTGATAGCTGGTGTAACAGCGGGGGGCATTTCCCAAATTCTGTTCGACCCTAGCCTGGGAATTTCTCCGGTGAGAATTCGGGTGTTTGGTTGGCTGGTGGTGGGAGGTTCTGTGGGTTTGGCTGAGGGGTTGAGTTGGCGACATCATAGCCTGGAGGCGGGAAACCCCAAACGCTTTTACCTGCGCCTATTTATGAGTATTTTGGCGGCGAGTATTGCCAGTCTCATCGCGGCGGGTATTTTTGAGCTGATGCGTTTGCTAGGGCTGATGCCAGCGGCTTTTAAACCCTACGAAGACCCGTTGGGGTTTGCGGTGTTGGGGTTGTGTTTGGGTGTGGCATTTTGCATCACGAATGCTTCCCCCAGTTACCTGCCGGCTTTGAGGGCGGGAAGCGGATTTGAGTACAAGGGATACGAGTACAAAGGTATTGATGTTTTGGATGAGAAAAACGAAGATGATTATCCGAAAATTAATCCCTCTAAGCTGCGATTTATTACTTATCGATCGCAGGACGAATTTGATGATAATGAAATTGAGGAGGGAATTTCAATCGAACTGCCAAGGCGGGGCATGATTCGGATCGGTTCTTCTGTGAAATCAGAAAACAAAGCGGATATTTATCTGCCCCATCTGCTCCCGTACCTGGCAAATATTAAAATAGAAGGAAACCGGGCTTTTTTAACGCCCCATAAGAAAGAATTCCTGAAAATTGCGATTAACGGAACCCGACTTAGCTCTCGACGTAAAGTTTCACTAAAACACAACTATGTTATTACATTCTATACCGAAAAATCCGAAAGTTTTAAAGTCCCGAAATTCTACCGGTTTGTATTTTATAATCGCTTTTTCGATCCGATGGCTTAGTGGTAGTGCGATCGCATTGATGATCGCGTCCCCAGTTTTCGGACAAACGGCGGAAATTGTGGGTCGTCCGAGGATAAACAATGACAATGTTACCCTGCGCCTGCAAGTCACCGATGGGAGAGATCGTCCGGTCATACAATTGCAGAAGTCGGATTTTCAGGTGATTACAGATGATGAACCTGTGGGCATAAAATCTTGGAAAAGTCCGCAAGAAAGCACCCCTCCTCCGGCTTGGATTGTGGTTTTAGTTGACTTGAGTGGGAGTATGAACGAACTAGATACGAGTGGAAAGCGAAGAATAGATGGTGCCCTGGACGCGACGCGACGATTTTTAGAACAAATTAGCGATCGCGGTGGTGATACGAAGGTGGCGATCGTTCCGTTTGGGGAAGGTGGCAGAAACTGTCCGGGTTTCGAGGTGACACAGCGGGGGATTAACTCCAAATTTTTCCCGGCGAATGATATCAAACAAACCAACTTTCTGGATTATCTGGCGGCGCAAACACTTTGTGCAGCTACGGATATTTACGGTCCGTTGTCAGAAGCGATCCGAGTCCTAGGAAATCGGCAAGATCCACGGTTTTACGTTCCGGAAGATTCGGGTAGACTGGAACCTCGGCTATCGGTGATTCTCCTCTCGGACGGCTTCCACAATCAACCGAACGAACAACAAGATTTCGATAATTTAATTACCTTACTGGAGAGAAATAATAACATCATTGTTCACACTCTCGGCTATGGCTTGACCCCCCAACAGGTGGGGCAAAAATATAACTTGGGACGAGCGGCAACTCGAGCTGATGCTGATAAAAATCCCAAATTGGCAACGGAGTTTGTGGATAAAGAACGTCTGCAGACTATTGCGGAAATAACAGGAGGAATTGCGGAATTTTCAGGAAACGCCAATGACATTGCCAGGAACTTGCAACTTTTCCTAGATTCCCTGTTGGGAGAATACGAGATTGTTTACCAGCAACCGAACGCGGAACGGGGAACGCAACACGAAGTTTTGGTAAAAGTGACGGTTAATGGCCAGGAAATCCAGACGGAACGGAGAACTTACACGATGACGGTTTTTGGGCGATCGCTTCCCCAGAAAACGCGCTTAATTATGACTGGCATCCTCTTATTGATGCTGATTTTGGGAGGGGTTATCCCTTTCTTGATCTGGAGCAATTCTATGAAAAGAGAGGCGGAGCATGATTTTTGATGATGGTTTCTATATTGTTACTTGACAATCTGAGGATAACTGTATAAAATGAGTATAATAACAAAAACAAATCAGACCGTGAAATGCTTTAAATATCGCTTAGTTTTTTTCCTGTTGAGCGGTGGGTTATTGGTGGGCTGCGAGGCTGTCTCGGAGGTGTTGCCAACGGAGGTATTAAACCATCTCCCTAAGGGTCTGACTAACTCCTTAGAATGTCCGGAGATGCCCAGTGGTTCTTTGTCGAATCCAGAGGCGATCGCCATAGATAGCCAAAACTTTGAACGAACGGGAATTGTGCGATCGGGTGAGGATACGGGTTTTGTGTTTTCGGGTGAAAAAGGCAAACTATTAAGTTATCGCTATAATGAGGGAGTTTGTGTTTGGATTTACGCCCCAGATAATAGTTTAGTATTGGGTAATGAATTACCTCTTAATGGGAGGTATACGGTTCATGTCGCCTCACTCGGAGGAACCAGAAATTTCGAGATAGAAATGAGTTTGTCGGCTCCGGTCGCAGCAATACCGACACCGCCACCAACACCGCCACCAACACCCGCACCAACACCCGCACCAACACCCGCACCAACACGCACAGCGACCCAGACAGCGACCCAGACAGCGACCCAGACAGCGACCCAGACACGCACATCAACGGCAAGACCAACACCCCAAAGAACTGCCAATGATACTGGTCGATCGCCTAGACCTCAGAGGCAAGAAACAGCGATCGCACCCTTTAGGCGATCGGATTTTCCGAAATCAAGTTGTGGCGATCGACTGCCAACTAATCGGGCAGACTATCCAGTTAGATTTTATCCGGTCAACGTTCCTGATAGTGAAAGTAACTTACAACGAACAAAAGCGATTTTTTGTGGAGATGCCTATCGAAAATATCGTCATGCCAATGGTGATTATCTGATTCAAGTTGCCTCATTTACCAGTCGTTCAAGGGCGGAGGCTTTTGCCCGAATGGTTAACGAAAAAGTCTCAGGAGCAAGTGTTGGAGCAGTGAGTGTAATCAATGAACCTTGATTGAGACTGAATGAGTCGATAGCCCAGATCAACCCTATAAAATATATGTAAATCCGGGGATTCAATGCTATGATAATTAAGTTCAAGCTACTAATGCGGGTGATATCGATCCTATTTTTAGGGGGATTATGGGGCTGCGAAGCTGTCTCGGAGGTGTTGCCAACGGAGGTATTAAACCATCTCCCTAAGGGTCTGACTAACTCGTTAGAATGTCCGGAGATTCCCCGTGGTTCTTTGTCGAATCCAGAGGCGATCGCGATGGATGGAAAAAACTTTGAAGGAACGGGAATTGTGCGATCGGGTGAGGATACGGGTTTTGTGTTTTCGGGTGAAAAAGGCAAACTATTAAGTTATCGCTATAATGAGGGAGTTTGTGTTTGGATTTACGCGCCAGATAATAGTTTAGTATTGGGTAATGAATTACCTCTTAATGGGAGGTATACGGTTCATGTCGCCTCACTCGGAGGAACCAGAAATTTCGAGATAGAAATGAGTTTGTCGGCTCCGGTCGCAGCAATACCGACACCACCACCAACACCGCCACCAACACCCGCACCAACACGCACAGCGACCCAGACAGCGACCCAGACAGCGACCCAGACAGCGACCCAGACAGCGACCCAGACAGCCACAGCGACATCAACTCAAACTCAAACTTCTAGGAATTCTCCCCAGATAGATTTGACCCAGGAGCAAGCGGTAACATTAGTGAATAGATGGTTGAGTTCTAAAGGGCGTATTTTTGCGGCTCCTTTCGATCTTCAGTTAGTTCGCCAATATACTTCGGGCCCTTTATATGAAAATATTACACAACCTAATGGTTCGATAGATTGGCTTCGCAAAAATAATTCGTATTACACCTATCGGGAATCAAAAGTGATCAATGTTGTTTCTTTTTCGGTTTCCGGCTCTCGTCCAGAATTAATCGTTACTGTCTACGAAGATCGAACATTCCACACACCAACGGGGATTGATTCGCGTCTATCTGGTGCGAGTCAAGGGAACTATCGATATTGGTTTGTCAAGGATAACGGACGGTGGAAAATTAATGACGGCAAAGCCGTCAATTGATAGCCCAATTAATGATAATCATAACCAATGATTTTTAAATTTAATTAAGTGCATTTTTACCATTAAAAAAACCATGATAATTCAGTTAAATAATATTACCAAAAAAATCAATAAACCGCTACTTTTTGGTTTATGTGGGGGAGCTGGATGTTTGCTGGGGGCGCTAATTTTCGGTGAAATATGGCTGTATCTAACTCGACAACCTCCGGGGTTTCTCACCAAGCCTCAAGCGGTGGTTATGCTGATAGACACATCTGGAAGTATGAGCGGATCAAAACTGCCGGAGGTGCAAAGGGCGGCATCGGAATTTGTGAGCCGACAAAACCTGAAACGCGATGATTTAGCTGTGGTGGAATTTTCCAGCCGGGCGAGTGTGGTGGCAGATTTTACCCGCGATGAAAGGGAACTACAACAGGCGATCGCTCGCCTTTCCGCCTGGGGAGGAACTAACCTCAGCGAAGGCTTCAACCTGGCAACTTCTGTCCTCCAAAATAGCGATCGCCCTGGCAATATTTTACTGTTTACTGACGGCGAACCCAACAATCGTCGGATGGCCGCATCCATCGCCCAACAAATCCGAGCCTCTGGAATTAATTTGGTCGCGGTGGGAACGGGAGACGCACCAGTTAACTACTTAACAGCTTTAACAGGTGATCCAGATTTGGTGTTTTATGCCAACTTTGGCGACCTTGACAGTGCCTTCCGGGGGGCAGAAAAAGCGATATATGGACAACAATTGGTCGAGTCGGATGAAAGCGGTAATTATGGCTTCTTTTTCGGTGTTTTTCGTATTGGTGTATGGACGGTATTTTTGGCGGTAGGAACTTCCCTCGCCTTGATTGTCGGACAAAATTACAACCTGCGTCGTCGCCTCCTCTCTTGGGAAGAAGGGAGTTTAGGAGCTGGGGGGGCTCTGATGGCTGGATTCATTGGGGGAGTTGTGGGTCAAGTGGTGTTTCTTCCCAGTGCTTACCTTCCGGTTTTGTCGGTGGTGGCTCGACTGACGGGGTGGACGGTACTGGGAACCCTTGTCGGTGGTGGAATGTCTCTATTTGTGCCTAACCTACCTCGGAAAAATGCGATGATAGCGGGGGCTGTGGGAGGTGTTTTTGGTTCTTTAAGTTTTCTGGTTTTGGAAGCGGTGACAGGGGTGATTTTAGCGCGTTTGGCAGGGGCGACAATTTTGGGATTTTGTATCGGGTTGGCGATCGCATTAAGTGAAAAATTATACAGTTCATTGTACAGTTCGGCGCTGCTGTGGGTTCACTGGAATAACCAAGAATGTACGATGGTTTCTCTGGGAGAAAAGCCCATCGAAATCGGCAGTTCCCGAAATGCTCATGTTTATTTGCCCAAAGATGCAGGATTTCCGGAACAATTCGCTCAAATTTTTATAGAAGATGGTCAAGTTATACTAGAATTTGACTCGTCTCTGTCACAGCATCCTAAATTTGGGAAAATGAAGCGATTTAAACAAGAACTAAATGATGGCGATCGCCGCCAGTTTGGAGATATTATATTGGAAGTTCAAGAACGGCTTTGAATGAGGTGATCTTTGATGAATTTTCTGTAAATGGTTCAATATACACTTTACCTGTTAAGCACCAGTCAACCCGACTCCCAGCCGGTATCCTATAATCTGAATATCAGTGAAAACGAGGAAAACAACCCGGAGAGTATTTTTAACTCAAAATTGCGTGAAAAAATGCGATCGCAATTGCAACAACAAACCGCCTGTGCCATTAACAATGCTAACCTAGAAAAAATCATAAAGACATGGCTAGAAGATATCCGAGAAGGCTATCGAACCACATCTATAACGTTGGATTTACCCGCCCTAGAATTCGAGGAGATCCACCAAATACAAGATTCGGGCGATCGTCGAATTCCCGATTTATTCCCTCCCGATTTTTCGCAAATTGAACCCCAAGGCGGCGCTTTACCTCCCTTGGATTTTACCTAAATTTCACCAACCATGCTGAACGTTACTATCACGCCCCACTTAGAATTTCTCAATGCTGATAAAGCTGGACAAAAGCTATTTGTGATGCTGAAACTGCGACCTAATGCGGAGGTGTCCGCCAGTCGTCCCTCGACCACATTTAGCTTTGTGATCGATACCAGTGGCTCCATGTATGAAGTTTTGGAAGGGGAGGAGACTATACCCACAGGTAATAGTTATTTCCTGGATGGAAAGCAATATACACAAGTCACCGGGGGAAAAACTAAAATTGACCAGGTGATCGAATCCCTCGAACGTCTGGTCAGTTCCGGCCAAGCTGACTCCCGCGATCGCATTGCATTGGTCCGGTTTGATGACTCCGCGTCGGTCCTGCTTCCCCTGACTGCATCGACAGATACGGCATCTTTGAAAAATGCGATCGGTCAACTCCGAAATTTCAGCGGCGGCACTCGCATGGCTTTGGGAATGGAAGAGGCTTTAAACATCCTGAAAAACTGCGATCTCAGCAGTCGCCGTACTCTCATTTTCACCGACGGACAGACCTTTGATGAAAGCGATTGTCGAGACCTGGCGACACAATTCGCTGAGGCGGGAATCCCCATTACAGCTTTGGGAGTTGGCGAGTATAACGAGGATTTGTTACTGTATTTGAGCGATCGTACTGGGGGCCGAGTTTTTAATGTTGTGGAAACACAAACGCACACCGGAACCACGGATATTCCTATTTCCGAACTTCCTAATACAATTTTTGAGGAAGTTCAACAAGCTCAATCGGAAGTGATCAATAACCTCAAGTTAAATATTAGCACAGTCAAGGGTGTCAAATTAGCACGAATTAGTCGCGTCTATCCCGATAGTGCTGAAATTGCCCTGGATAAAAAGCCTTATTTAATTGGAAGTGCGATCGCCAATGATGACACTGTTTTTATGCTGGAATTTGACCTGGAAAGTCATAGCCAGGCAAAGGTTCGCATTGCCCAACTTGGTCTGACTTACGACATTCCGGGACAGCAACGGCGGGGCGAACTTCCACCCCAAAATCTGGTCCTTCAGTTTGTAGCCGGACACGGAGGAAGCGCCCAAACCAACCCGGAAGTCATGGGATATGTGCAGCAGCGAAATATCAGTGGAATTGTCGATCGCGCCGCCAACCTCGCTGATCAAAATCCCGAACAAGCGGCAGAATTGCTGGAAACCGCCCGACGATTAACCGTTAAAATTGGCAACGACGCAATGGTTGAATCTCTCAACCTCGGCATTGAAGAAGTCCGCAAAACTCGCAAACTTTCTTCTGGAACCCGCAAAACCGTCAAAATGGGAGCCAAAGGTAAAACTGTCAAAATGAGCAACGATTCCGAGTTGGGTCTTTCCGAAGACCAAATTCGCAATTTGACCGGATCATAAATGATTCCAACTCTCACTAAAATATTAGCCCTTTATTAGGAGATAAAATCATGTCTATTACTTGTCCAAGCTGTAGCTATGATAACCTGGATGATGCCGAATTCTGCGAGGTCTGTGGTACAGAATTGAACACTGCCACATCTGTGCCCGCCCCCTCTGATACCGTCAGTAATTCCAGCCCCGAACTTTTTCCCTTCACTCCCTTTGAGGAAGTCGATCTTTTCCCCAAAAACGAACCCCTCACTTTTCCTACGGCTACCACTGCGCGTCTGGTCGCCAAACAAGCTAACGCACCTCAACCTGAATTTCGTTTAGATGGTGTGGCACTGGTGGGAGTTTTTGACCCGGATATGGGGCCGGTGGATATCGATTTAGAAAACTTTGCCGGGGGAGAAACGGTATCGCGCCATCACGGAGAAATTTACCCGGAAGCGGGTAATTGGATGATTAAAGACTTGGGTTCAACTAATGGGATTTTCATTAAACCAAAGGGTCAAAGTCGCTTCGGAGCAAGGATTACTAGCCCAACTTGTCTTAATCCCGGTGATGAGGTGGCTTTTGGAAAAGTTCAGTTTGTGTGGGCAGATTCTGAGTTTTAATTGACTCAATTAGGAGATAAAAAACTGGGATTATCTCCTGTCTTATGGTTCAACTTATACGGATGATTAAATGGGCTCGTGATTTCAGAAAATACCTGTTTACAAATCGGAGATTTTGTGGTAAGAGTTGCCGCCAACCTGGGTCAACGCAACGATCGCATTCACTATTTTAAAGTAAGTCTGGAAAATGCAGATAGTGAACATCCTCAACTGGGACTTTTGCGAGTGGGTTCGGCAACGGGTTTGTTACAACAAGAGCTACAATTGCGGGAAACTTTGGCGGATTATAGTTTAGTTGCACCCCTACTCGCTAACATCACGGTTCCTGATCTGTCTGAAATTGTGCAAGAACCCTCGACAGAAGAAACCATCGAAGCTGACCATATCACCCCGGAATTAACTGCCCATCAAGACCACGAATTATCGACTTTATCGAGTCCTGATGAGTCTGTGGAAATCCCCGAAAATTCGGAGGATATAGAGCAGTTAACAAATGAAACAGAAACCGCCGAAGATACAGCAGAAAGCATAACCGAAAACCAAGAAAATCAGACCCCAGAAAATACGGCGGAAAATATCACGGATAATCAAGATTTATATGAAGGCTCTGATCCGGAGACAGATGAGGGAGAAAATTACCTGGAACCCGAATATTATCCTGAAGAAAATCTAGCGGGTGATGAAGGCGATCGCCTATTGGTATTGACCGAATTTCCCCATCCTGATCGGGTATTAAGTCAGTGGTTAAAAAATACTCCGAACACCCTGGAAGTTTTAAAAGCGATCACGCCAATTTGTCAATTATTTTGGTATTTCCATCAACGTCACTGGTGTGCGATCGACATCGACCCAGATTTGTTAGAAATCGGTCAACCCATTCGCTGTTTTGACCTAACTGGCGTTTACCCAGAAGACACCCCAATGAGTTCTGGAGTCATGGGAAATTACTGTGCCCCCGAACTAGCATCCCATCCTATTCCTAGTGAAAAAAGCAGCGTTTATACCATTGGTGCTGTACTGTATCATGGGTTGTATGGACGACATCCAGAAGGCGATATTCTGGATGTTAAAAATTGCTATATTCCCCATGTTTCACAACTGCTAACCACCTCATTATCTGTGGTTCCTGATGAGCGTTTTTCCTTGTCACAACTGCGGAGTTTAGTTATAGAAACTCGCAAAATCTTGAGGGGCGATCGCGTCAATTGGGAAATCGCCAGTGAATCTACCCTGGGACTGTCTCCCCGACGACTCCAAAATGAAGATAGCTACGGAATTGCTCAAATTAATCAAGGAGCATCTGACCAGGTGATTTTAGCAGCTTTGGCGGATGGTATGGGAGGAATGGCGGCGGGTGAGGTGGCCAGTCGTTTGGCGGTGAAAACGGTTATTGATGGATTTCGCCAGGAAGAAGAAAATATTTCAAAAAACAGCAGCCAGTGGTTAATTTCTATTGTTGATCGCGCTAACTCGGCGGTATCTGAGGCGGTAAATAATGGCGGAACTACGTTAAGTTTAGCCTTGATAGAGTCCCGAAAATTGGCGATCGCTCATGTGGGTGATAGTCGCATTTATCGGGTGAGTGACGGCAAAATTGAGCAGTTGAGTGAGGATCATTCTTTGGTGGCGCTGCTGGTCGCCAGCGGTCAAATTTCCGCTGAAGAAAGCCTCGAACATCCCGATCGCAATGTTTTGACTAAA
This sequence comes from Arthrospira sp. PCC 9108, assembly GCA_016745315.1. Taxonomy (GTDB): domain Bacteria; phylum Cyanobacteriota; class Cyanobacteriia; order Cyanobacteriales; family Microcoleaceae; genus Limnospira; species Limnospira platensis. The sequence continues at coordinate 3,568,420 of CP066886.1, read as the reverse complement.
TCCTTGGGCTCGAAACCCAATCTTTCCCCGGGTTACGTGCAAACGAAAAGCGATATTCAATTGCAAGATGGCGATCTAATTTTGTTATGTTCCGATGGAGTCTGGGATTTAATTAGTAATGAGGAATTTATCGAAATTTTTAGCCCATCTCAACCATTGCAAACTGCTGTTAATGAAGCAATTAAGTTAGTGCTACAACGAGGCGCACCCGATAACGCGACTTTGTTGGCATTACGATGTAGTATTACTCCCATTGCTGTTAACTTTAATTGAGTTGAGTCATCATGAAAAACCTTAATTTAATTTACAGTAACTAATTATGAGTAACATTTGTCCATCATGTGCCTATGACAACAGCCCAGGCGATCGCTTATGCATCGTTTGCGGGGCTACTTTAACTGCCACTAGCACCACTACTACTCCCACTCACTCAGGACTGTATTTACCCACAGGTACATGGCTAAAACAGGGCAAATACCAAATCAAAAAATTTATCAGTCAAGGCGGTTTTGGGATTACATACAAAGGGATTTACTGCGCTAATTCTACTACTGTAGCCATCAAAGAATTGTGGCCAGAAAATGGATGCAGACAAGGCAAATCTGTACTCTGGCCATTCTCAATTACCCCGGTTGATCGAAACAAACAACTTCATCAGTTCAAATTAGAAGCTATTTATTTAAGTCGTTGTAAATCTCCTCATATTGCTAAAGTTTATGATTGCTTTGAAGAAAATTCAACTATTTATATGGTGATGGAGTTTATAGAGGGTTCAACTCTATCCAATCTGTTATTGAATAATCACCAACCCCTAGATGAGCCTCTAGTGATTAAGTATGCCAAAACCGTCGCGGAAGCACTCATAATTATTCACCAGCACAATTTATTGCATAGAGATATTAAGCCCGAAAATATTATGATTGGCAGTGGCGATCGTGTCGTTTTAATTGATTTTGGAACCACCCGAGAATTTATCGCTGGAAAAACCGGAGATATGACCGTAATTTTAAGCCGAGGATACGCCCCATTTGAGCAGTATTCTTGCCAAGCCAGACGCTATCCCTCCACTGATATTTATGCCCTGTGTGCTTCTATCTACGAATTATTAACAGGAAAATTACCCGCCGACTCAGCCGATCGCGCCCAAGCTATTTCTCATAACTTACCCGATCCTCTAGTTCCGCCCCGACAACTCAACCCTAATATTAGCCCCTACATTCAAAAGGTAATATTAACAGGGTTAAAATTTCGGGTAAATGAACGCATACAAACCGCCCAAGATTTTATCGATGCCCTGGATGGTAAACTGATTTCTCCCCTTCATCAAACCGCCAAAACTTTGGTTAAAAAAGGCAAGTTAACCGATGCTGTCACCGCCTATCAAAATTGTTTAACTCAAGAACAAGACAACGCCGAAGCCCTCATAGAATTGGCGATTATATTATTATATCATCATAGCGATCGCGCTGATAGTATTGCCAGAAAAGCCCAGAAAATTAAACCCCAAGACGGTCGAATTTATGGCATTTTGGGGTTAGTTAGCTGTCGTAGCCAGCAGTGGAAACAAGCGATTCAACAATTACAGCATGGCATTAAACTTAGTCCAAAACAAGCCTGGATGCACACTAACCTAGGTTGGGCATTGGGAAAAGAGGGAAACTGGCAAAAAGCGGATCAGACAATTCAACAAGCATTAAACCTAGATCCTAATTCTAGTTTTGCTCTGGGGGTTAAGGCTTGGATATCTTTCCATCTTCGCCAGTGGAAAATCGTAGTTCAGGCGGGAACCCAGGGAATTTTTAAATCTCAGCAGCAGCCCTCCTCGGTGGCGATCGCCCTAAAATCCTGGCTTTATCCGCTCACAATTGCGGCTTTAGAACGAGTGACAAGCAACAAGTCTGGTGACATAACACGGCGACTGCAAGCCTTCACTCAACAAGTCCCCAATAATGCCTTGGCTTTAGGATTTAAAGCATGGTATGAGTACCGTAAAAGTGATCATGTATCTTGTCGTCAAAGTCTCAAGTTAGCAAGTCAGTGTCAGGAAATACCCGATTGGGTGATGAAAAATGGAGGTTTAATTTATGAACATCTGGGAGATTTCCAAAAAGCTGCTGATTGGTATAATAAAATATATCAAAAACAACCCAAAGATGCTTGGATTTGTTATCGTTTAGGGACGGTATTAGCTGTGATTGGTCAGTGGCAGCAAGCCAACACTTATTTGGCAGAATCGGTTAAATGCGATCGCAATTTGGCGGCAGCTTATCGAAATCTGGGCTGGGTTTTGTTGAATTTGCGAACCACAGACGGTCAAGTTAAATCGCCCCGGGAGGTCTTAGCAGCCTATCGTCAGGCTGTGACACTGTACGATCGCCAAGACCCCCAGCAAGCCCAAGATTTGCGATCCAAGTTTCAGGCTATAAATTTGCCATTATAAGGGATGGAAGGGGGCCCTTCCAGCGATGGTTATACTGAATAGGGTTGAGTATTTCTGAACATCTGGAATTGAAGGGGCTCCCAAGTGGGGGCGATCGCCGCTGTAAATGGCTTCTACACTGACATTAGAGGTAATTGATAAATTAAATTTTTCTAAATTTGCGTAAATTTATCGGTTGCTGCTGATAGGTAGATAGATGATCTCCCTAGACGATGGCCATCTCTAAGGGAGGATAACTGAAATGGGAGGATAACCTTTAGAAAAATTTACAGTCAAAAGCTACATTTTTGTTTAATAATAAGGGAATAGTTTATGGTGTTTAATCATTAAGTTTAAAATAATAAAAATGCCTCACCGCAAGGGTTGTAGGTTCTATCAACCCACATTTTGTAGCAGCCTTTTTTGGGGCTTTCGCGTGGGGAGAGGCGAGCAGGCTGCCATACTGGCTAACCTGACTACGAAGATCATAATTTTAGCTAGTTTTAAGTGACATCAATACAGCGATATAAAATGATTAGGATTGACAATAATGACTCAACTAGACTCTACCTATTATCTCGTTTTAATAGAAACCTCTGGTAATCAGAGTTTCATATTTTCGACTAACAAACTCAAAGAAAATATTGGCGCGTCTGAGGTGACATATCGAGCGGGAACTCAATGGATTCTCGAAGCCGTTGCCAAAGTAAATCAGATGCAACCGTTGTCTGTTTGGACAAATTCTCAACGCTTACGGGAGATGCTCTGCGATGAGAAGAAAAATCCACCCATTGAAAAAAATGAGTGCCAAGCCGAAATTATCATCGCCACTTCAGGAAAAGCTCTGATATTAACTAAAGACGCAGATAAAGCACGGGAAATTATCAGCAGCATCACGAAAAAAGCACTGATAGAAGCACCAGGTTTAGATATTGCCGGTGTGTTTGTCCCGGTTGATAATTGGCAAGCAAAAAACAGTCTCGCTGAAGCAATTCGCGCAGTTCACAAATGTTTTGAAAAAACGCGATCGCGCCGTCCGTCTCCAGAATCTCGCTTTCTTCGGCTTCCGATTATAGCCGACTGTGCAGTGAGTGGTTTGCCGGCTTCAAAACTTGATAAAAACCCCGAAAACCAGCTCATTCCTATTTCTAAGGTGAGTGATGTCAAACGGAAAGCCTCTACAAAAGCAATCGAGCGTTTGCAAAACCTGGATTCACGGCTCATGGGAGACATCAACAAACTAGAAAAGCTGTTCGAGCGGGAAGAAACATCTTGGTTGGCGATCGTTCATGCCGATGGTAATGGATTGGGACAAATTTTCTTGAATTTTGAAGATTATATCGGCAACGATAAAAGCAATCGCGCTTATATTCACAAGTATCGAAATTTTTCCCTCGAACTTGATGAATGTACCGAAGCAGCTTTTAAACAGGCAATCGAGGTGCTGCCCTCCAAAAACGGAAACTTGCCTCTCGTGCCATTAATTGTGGGTGGCGACGATTTGACGGTGGTGTGTGATGGCCATCACGCCCTCGAATTTACGCGAGTTTTTTTACAAGAATTTGAAAAGCAAACTCAAGCAAAATCACACATCGCTCAAGTGGCTCAAACTGCTTTTCAGGTGAATCGCCTTTCTGCCTGTGCGGGAATTTCGATTGTCAAGCGACATTTTCCCTTCTCGGTTGCTTATGAACTGGCCGATAGCCTTATTAAATCCGCAAAAGATGTGAAACACAAAGTCACCAAACCGAACTCGAATAGTCAAACGCCATTTCCATGTTCGGCGATTGATTTCCACATTCTTTATGACACCAGCGGTATCGAGTTCGACAGCATTCGCAAGAACCTTAAATCTGCTTCAAATACCCTGCTCTATAATCGCCCCTATATTGTTAGTGACATGGATGACCTTCAGTCAGCAGAGGGTTATGATTGGGCGAAACAGCATGAGTGGGAACGGTTGAAAAATCGTGTTGATTCACTCAATCGCAAAGATCCAGAAAACAGCGATCGCCCCCCTATTTCTAGCAGTCAAAGCCATGCTATCCGTACCGCTTTGTTTATTGGTAAAGATGAAGCAGACGCTCAATATGCGCTAATCCGACAGCGATATAACCTCGATGATTTTGCTGAGAGTGAGGACAATAAATCGCTTTTCTACGAGAGCCAAGATAAGCAGGGAAATCGCCCGATTTACATCACGTCGTTTCTCGATGCTCTCGATGCCAAAGACTTTTTGAAAAACGAGCAAACCAATCCCTCGGAACAGTAAAATGGAGAATTTTCAATGAGTAACGTAATCCCAACTTTACCCCAAAACTTGATTTTGACCATCACGATGAAAAGTGATTGGCACGTTGGCTCCGGCTCCGGCCGAGGTGAAATTGATAGCATCGTGCAACGGGATGCCGATGGTTTACCCTACATTCCCGCGAAAACATTGACGGGTATTTTGCGCGATGGCTGCGAACAAGTTGCCCAGGCGTTAGATGGCGATTTGTCTGGAAAGTGGAACGACTGGGTTAACTTTCTATTTGGCGATCAGCCTGCTTTGGCTAAAGGAGTAATAGAAGAGGAACCTCGTCCCGCATCTCTCTCGATTCGATCGGCACATCTCGATCGCACATTAAGAGATGCTTTGGGGGAAAAACCCAAACTGCAACAGGCGATCGCATTTATCAAACCTGGCGTTTCCATTGATGCCAAAACGGGTTCGGCAAAACCGGACTGTCTCCGCTTTGAAGAAGTGGTTCGCATGGATGCCCTGTTAACCGCAGAGTTTGAACTCAATTTTTCGGAAACGACATCCATAACAGACACAGAACTGCAAAGGGTTCAACAAGTTTGTTATGCTCTGCTTATAGCGGGGGCAAAAATGGTCGATCGCTTGGGAGGAAAACGCCGCCGAGGAGTCGGGAGCTGTGAAATTAAAGTTGATGAAAAAGAAAAAGATTGGCTGGAGTGGTTTCAGAAAAATCATGCCGGTATACAGGACTGTCCTGATGTTAAACCTGACAAGTTGCCGAGTTCTACAGCAACAACCAACTTGCAACAGACGGAGATTTGGTATAAAGTTCCCCTCAAAATCAAAACGCGATCGCCCCTAGTTTTACCCGCTCGAACTGTTGGAAACGTGGTCGAATGTCTCGATTATATTCCCGGTCGGTATCTGTTGCGATACCTGCACAAAAAACTCGGGGACACACTCGATGTCAGTCAGGCGATCGCTCAAAACCATCTCGTTATTACCAATGCCACCATTGAAATTGATAAGGTGGCGGGCCGTCCAACACCATTTTGTTTGTTTGGAAAAAAGGTCGATGGTGGCCTGGGTAAAGGTAAAAAAGTTTACAACCGTTTTCAAGAATCCGAACCCAATGACACTCAATTAAAAGGCGAACGGGGGGGTTATATCGGTCAATTGAATAATTCCGAATTACCGAAATACCAAAAAATTGATTTCGAGTTGTACACCCACAACACCATCAAGGATGAAGTTCAACGTCCGACTCGCGAGGTGGGTGGCATTTACAGTTACGAAGCGATTCCCGCCGGACTCACATTTCGAGCCGAGTTGAGGATTCCCGATAGTGTCCAAAAACATCTCGCTGGAAAAGATAAGAACTGGTTCCAGAAATTAGCCGGAAACACTCGGATTGGACAATCTAAAAAAGACCAATATGGCGCGATAAATATTGAGGTTGAGTCTCCAGAACAAATCACAAAACAGGCAGGAAGTGATTCAAGCCTTTATGTATGGTTTGTTTCTGATATTTTGATGCGTGGAAAACGACTAAATCCAACCGTCGATCCTGATGATTTCAAAAATGCCTTGGCTGGTGAGTTGGGATTAAAACCAGAAGACCTAAAAGAACGTGAAATTGATGGTTTATTATCAATGATGCTGCGTCAGCGTCGGACGGAATCTTGGCAGGTTCGCTGGGGTTTACCTCGTCCCTCGATGGTGGGTTGGCAAGCTGGAAGTTGTATCGTTTATGATGTGAAAGAAGGCGCGATCGCTCCCCAAAAACTCGCCGAATTAGAAGCAAAAGGAATAGGCGATCGCCGAGCGGAAGGGTACGGACAAATTCTGTTTAATGACCCGCTTTTGAATAGAAAACTGTCGGATTTGAAGCGCAAGAATAAAGCATCCCAAGATACCAAAAATAATTCAGTCATTTTGTCTAAGTCCTCCAATTCTGGTAACAACAAGAAAGTTTCTAATGCAGTTTTTGATTATGCTCGGATGATTGAAACAGCGGCATGGCGAGAAGCGATTCAAAACAAAGCTGTCGCCATTGCTGCGGAGGCTAATAAACGGCAAGAAATCCTCGGAATTAGCATTTCTGACGAAGACAGTCAGCCCCCAATGAGTCAATTAGGAGGATTGCGATCGGTGATGGGGAAATTGACGGATCAAAACAAGTCAAATTCCGTTAATCAGTGGATTCAGGCAATTCAAAAAGTCGAAAACCGAAAAGAAAAATGGCCAGGAAAGAGCCTTGATGATATCAAAAATCTTGTTACAGATTTCAATAAAATCTGGCAAATATTGGATGTTGATGAATTATCGAAAGGCTTAACGATCACCGAAAATGGGAAAACTAAACTGCAAGCAGACTTATGGGCTGAAGCGGTTAGGACTTTGGTGGATGCCATGATTCGCAGCCACAAACGTGACCTAGAAAAAGTACAATCTAAGGGGATGGAATAAACCATGGCACGAAAAATTAAAATACGCTGGAAAATTAGTGGCACATTAATAGCAAAAACCCCCATCCATGTGGGTGGTGTAGGGGGTGATGCGGATACTGATTTAGCCTTAGCGGTTAACGGTCGCGGCAACTATTACATTCCGGGGACGAGTTTAGCGGGAGCCTTTCGGGGATGGATGGATAGCTTACTCGGCGACGAGAATAAAGGACAAATCAAAGACATTTGGGGCGACCACGAAAGCGACAAACACGGCGCGAGTTTCATTATCATTGACGATGCTGAAATTACGGGAAACAAGACTGTCGAAATCCGCGAAGGGGTGGGAATCGATCGCCAAACGGGAACGGCAGCCGATCGCTTTAAATACAGCCGCGCTATTTTGCCGAAAGGGGTCAAAGTTCCGCTCAATATTACATTCGATGCTCAGAGTGATGAAGCTCCCGCCGAACTCTGGCAACTACTGCAAGCACTGGAGCTGGGCGACATCCGCATTGGTGCGGCGAAAACACGGGGACTCGGACGAGTTCAACTGCACAACCTGAAGATTGAAAAACAATCTCTCAACAATGCAGAGGGTCTGTTTGTTGCCTTGATTGAGGGGGGAGAAGTCCAAAATTGGCAAGAAATAAAAGCTCAATATGAATATCAATCTCCGTCTAAGTTAAACGTTGAAATTGCCTGGAAACCTCGCGATCCGGTGATGGTGAAAGCGGAAGGTGATGGGATTGCGATCGATATGCTTCCCCTGGTGAGTCAGGTGGATTCCGGCGTGCGATTCGTGATTCCTGGCAGTTCTATTAAGGGGGTACTTCGCGCCCACGCCGAACGCATTGTGCGGACCGTTTGTCAAGTCGATATTTCTAAAAAAGACCTGAAGTTTGACAAACAGTTACAAGTTCCTTTGGTCGATGTTTTGTTTGGTTCGGCTGAAAAAAATTCGGCGACATCTAACAATGGAAAGGCGACATCTAACGGACAGATCGGGATACTTTCGATTGATGATTGTTATGCCACGATGCCGATGTCGGTAACAGCTTGGTCAAATGTAGAAAATGCGACGGATATGACGAAGGATTTAAAAGAACCACTTAAACAGGCGATCGGAGGTAAAGACAATCCCTATAAAAAGCTCCAACCTGCTATGCACGTTGCGGTCGATCGCTGGACGGGAGGCGCAGCGGACGGGATGCTTTACAGTGTTTTGGAACCGATTGGCGTGGAGTGGGAGGCGATCGGTTTGCAGGTGGATTTGGCGCGATTAAATAAGTATCACAAAGATTTGGTTAAACCGGCGATCGCACTGTTGCTTTTTGTGTTGCGCGATTTTGCCGATCGCAAGATTCCCATTGGTTACGGCACAAATCGCGGTATGGGAACTGTAGCAGTGACGGACATGAAATTAAACGCGAGTGGCGACATTAATAATTTACCAGGTTTAAAGGGAGAAATTTCAATGAAATCTGATTCGTCAAATTTTGATATATCCAATCTTGATGATGAATTACTGCTAGAGTTAACCGTAGCTTGGCAAGAATGGATAAAAACCAACTAACTTTTGTAGGTTGGGTTGAGGTAACGAAACCCAACATCTGACTTTCATATATATAAAAGGAGAGAGAATGACCCAAACAGAAACAACGATATTACACAGTTACAGCAGCAGTCAACCGATGAGGCTGGATCAAGCTGTTGAATCTTGCCAAAACTGTCTCGAAGGTGCGATCGCACTAACTTTTGTAGGTTGGGTTGAGGTAACGAAACCCAACATCTGACTTTGATGGGTGGAATTGAGGTAACGAAACCCAACATCTGTTTTTGAGTTTTTAATATATATAAAAGGAGAGAGAATGACCCAAACAGAAACAACGATATTACACAGTTACAGCAGCAGTCAACCGATGAGGCTGGATCAAGCTGTTGAATCTTGCCAAAACTGTCTCGAAGGTGCGATCGCACTAACTTTTGTAGGTTGGGTTGAGGTAACGAAACCCAACATCTGACTTTGATGGGTGGAATTGAGATAACGAAACCCAACATCTGTTTTTGAGTTTTTAATATATATAAAAGGAGAGAGAATGACCCAAACAGAAACAACGACATTACATAGTTACAGCAGCAGTCAACCGATGAGGCTGGATCAAGCTGTTGAATCTTGCCAAAACTGTCTCGAAGGTGCGATCGCACTGTTGTACTCACCGAGTAGCTGTCAGATTGCCAAATTGAGCGAGACTCAGTTGAGAAAGTCTGACGGGAGTGCGATCGATTCCCAATTATTAGAGGATGTATTTGAGGCGCGAGTGTTTAACCAAAACTGCGAGTTGCGCTGGTTAAACCGTTTGGATGGTGAAGGGGAAGCGGTGCTTTTGTCGGAATCGGAACAGTCTATTCAAGGATTTTATTCCCATGAACCAATCGAATGCGAACGGCTCCAGCAGCAATATTTACTGTGGGGAGAAGCAACTAATACTGTCACAACTCAAGGCTGGCAACGGTTGGCAGAAGCCCGGATTGGTAAATTGGATATTCCTTTAGATGGGAAGCTGAAGGAAAAGCAACGAGTTTACCTTTGGACTCTGGAGTATTTGGCTAAGATTGACGACAATTTTGGCAATTTTTCAGTTATCGAAGAACGTTTAGTTAAATTGGAGGCAAAATGATGAGTCTTGGCAACGTCAAAGTCAAAGTTAAAATCAATAAAAAAGGAAATTCAAATAGAAGTTTTGAGTTTTCTTATACAAACTCAAAAGGACAATTTGTGCAGAAACCTTTTACCAGCATTCCTGAAGAACAAATTTCCATAGCACTCCTTCAAAAAGTCAAAACAACGATGCAGACATTGACTGTCAAAGTCTTGTTTGAAGAAGAGGGCGATCGCATCTTAAAAATGCGTGAGGAAGGTCAACCTTGGGATCGGGATACTCTCCCAGAAGCATCGTCTGAAGCCTCAGAAGCTCCCAAGAATGTGAATCCGAAGAACTTCCACAATCCCTACAATTTTGTTCCGGCACCACCTCGCAAAACTGACGATCCAGAATTAGGCGATCGCAAACCAGTCGGACACGGATGCTATCATTCCGATCGCTGGACGGGACGGATTTCAGTCAAACTCAAAACGATCACACCACTATTGATTCCTGATGCTTCGGAAATGACTGAAAACAAGGATCATAAAACCTATCCGGTGCGATTAGGTGCAGATGGTAAACCTTACTTGCCACCCACTTCGATTAAAGGAATGCTGCGATCGGCTTATGAGGCTGTCACAAATTCTCGGCTTTCAGTCTTTTTTAAACATGATAAGCGGTTGGCTTATCGGATGTCCGCGACAGAAGGAACGACTGCAAAACCTGCTCGTGTCGAGAAACGTGGACATGATTTATACTTGCGAATTTTAGAAGAATCTAGCTGTGTCGGTGGTGCAGCGAAATTACCACGTTATGATAAATATGGAAAATCTCCTGATAAAGGAGAAAAGCATCAAGCCTTGAAGTATAACTCAACGAAAGGCTTACCTCAACATGGCGATCGCGTTCGCGTTCAACTCAGCAAAGGTAAAGTTACCCAAATTCAACGGTGGGATGACAATATTCCGGGTGGTGATTGGAAACTTGGCTGGGTTTGCGTGACGGGTGCGAATATTGGCGGAAAGCAGAATGAGCGAGTCTTTATTCAAAATGGCTCTGATGTGTCGGTAAAAGTCAACGACAACATTGTTGAACTTTGGGAAGATCTCATTGCTGACTACCAGAAAACTCACGAAAAAGACCTGGCAGAGCGTGACAAAAAAGGAATATCTCCCAGTGCTTATTTAGGAAATAAACCGGGAGAAACGGCTTGGTCGCGTCATGTTTACGAGAAGAGCGAAGCGAAGTTACAAGAGGGGACTCTCTGTTATGTCGAACTTCAAAAAGGTTACGATCTTGATAATTTACACCATACCGATATTGTTGCGCTTCAACCGGTGACAATTTCTCGACGGCTTTACGATGTTAAGCCGGAAGACCTGTTGCCTAAAAGTTTGCACCCCGCAGAAAACAAACAAGAACTTTCACCCGCCGATCGCGTGTTTGGCTGGGTCAAACAAAATGGCAAAGGCTCGTATAAAGGTCATCTTCGAGTTCATAGCGTTCAGTGTCAAACCTCGAAAGAGAAAGCGATCGCTCATTTTGGCAAGTCAGGAGTTCCGTTAGCTATTCTCGGACAGCCCAAACCGGCACAAACGCGATTCTACTGTGCGGAGGATAAAAACGGTAAGGCGATCGAGAAAGGAGAATACAAAGAGCATGGTTACGAAAGTCGCGATCGCGGTTTGCGGGGTCGTAAGGTTTATCCCCATCACAATCATTTACCAGAAGGCTACTGGGACAATCCTGCTAAACATCGAACAGATGATATCAACGGCTACTATCAAGAATACCGTCGTCACAGTGGAGAGAATGAACGAGATTCCCAGAACCGCTCGATCACAGGTTGGGTTAATCCCGGAACTGAGTTTACGTTTGATATCGATGTTAGCAATTTATCGAATGTGGAACTGGGTGGCTTATTGTGGCTCCTCAGCTTACCCAACAACTCTCATCATCGACTGGGAGGCGGTAAGCCATTAGGGTTTGGAAGTGTACGGCTCGATATCGATCTAGAAAATAGCGATTGGCGAACAGGTCAGGATTGGCGAGAGTTTTATCGATCGCTCACTCCTATCACTCCGACATCTCTAGATCCATCTGTTTGTATTCGTGACTATCAAAATGCAGTACAGCAAATATACGGTAGCGGTAAATCTTTTGAAAAGGTATCTTTCATTGCTGCCTTTTTGCGAAGTTCTACAGGTTTTAATGATGGTTCTCCCATTCACTATCCCCGTACCAATGCCAAAATAGATCCCGAAGGCAAAAACTATGAATGGTTCACAGACAATGAAGGTGGAGATCTTTGGAGTTTGCCGAGTTTAGAGAGTGGCAAGAGCTTACCTCTGAAATCTCGCACAAATCAAAAAGCGGCACAAGGTCGGGGAAATGCCCCCACATCTGCTGCAACTGAACGAGCAAAACCTTCATAACCTAAATCCTCCCAACAAAAAAGTAATCAACAGAAAAGAAAACGTTAATTAGGAGAAAAAAATGCGTCGTTTTGTTTTGTCAACCGTTGGAACCAGTCTGTTAACTAATCAAATTGATCGGAGTAATGAGGCAGAAAAAAATTGGTATGCCTTATTACGGGATTCTGCCAATGTACAACGAGATAATTTGAATCCTGAAATTCTACAAATTATTGAGACACTTAGCGATCGCGCGACGGCAATTTTGCAAAGCAGTACAGTTCCAGGTATCCGAAGAGCCAGTGCAGAACTCAATGGAATTTATGGGATCTATGATGGCAATTTGTCGGATGCACGAATGGATTCACATTGGCTGATTTCTACGGATACTGCCCAGGGAATACAAACGTCTGAAGTCGTCAAAAGTTTTTTAGAGAGCCAAGGAATTTTGGCCCAAATTTATACCCCCGATAAACTTTCGACTGCCGACACAGAAGAATTTGGCAATGGCATTGACAGTATCCTTGAATGGCTCGAAAATACGATTCCCGGTCATAAGGAAGCTCAAGATCGGATTTGTTTTAATTTGGTGGGAGGATTTAAGAGCTTACAAGCATACTTGAACACCATTGGAATGTTTTACGCTGATGAAATTGTTTATATTTTTGAAAGTCCCCAATCAGAGCTGATCAAAATTCCTCGCCTTCCACTTCAGTTTGATACGTCAGGAATTGACCCAATGCAGTTTGCGTTAATGTCAGCCGGGGCTTGGATAAAATTGTCTGAAATTAACGATTCTCGGGAAGCATTACTTTATCAGGTTGAAGATGAAGTCACATTGTCTAATTGGGGGCGTTTGATTTGGAATCAGTCTAAATCAGAATTGCTTTCACAGGATTTACTGTCATTCCCAAGATTGATTTACCAAGATTCTTTCCGCAGCGATTATCAAACTATTCGCAATTCTAAAGAGAAAGTCAAGCTGCAAGAAACCTTGGCTAAGGTTTCTTATTTATTGAGCAAGCATCAAGGTAACACTGGTCCGTTGAAACAAGATGGAGGAGTTTTATATGAAGTTTACACAAACAAGGGAGGAATTGCTCACTTTCGGGTAACACAAGGTATTCGCATAAGCTGTACATCGTCAGATGGTCAGTTAACTTTGCGTCGCTATGGAACAGAGCCAGATGTCAATAATAATCCATAATTGAAAATTTTGGAGAATATCATGAGAAATACACTCATTTGCACCGTGGGAACTAGCCTGCTGAATAACCTTAAATACTGTGATGATGCGGCTATTCAAGAGGCTTTAAAAGCCCAAAACTGGAAACAGTTATCGCTTCTGCTGCTGGAACGTAAGAATACCGATCGCCTTTGTGGGGCGGAAATTAACTCGATCGCCAGTATTTGTGATAAAGGATTTTTGGCAGATCGCAACCGTCTGATATTTTTGGTATCAGATACTGATGATGGCAGAGCCATGGGAAATCTGCTTAAACTGTATTTTGATTATACCAGAAATCCCCTCAATTTTCAACAGGTAGAATATCGAGTTTTGACGGGACTGCGTGATGATAGCGTCCAGGATTTTCGACAAAAAGGCTTGAAAAATTTGGTTAAGGAAATTAGCACCGAGGTTCGCACGTTTTCCCCGGAAGCGATCGCCATTAATGCGACTGGTGGATATAAAGCCCAAATTTCCTTCGCGGGAATGATTGGACAAGCCCTAGGAATTCCGGTCTATTACCTATTCGAGAAATTTTCGGAAGTCATCGAATTACCCCCCCAACCGATCGCCCTCGATTTAGCTTTTTGGCTAAATAACTATTTGCTGTTTGAATATCTGGAAACTGAACAAACCGCCGGAGTCTCCCAACTGGAATTTCCTATCGACGACCCCTATTTATCATCTTTGGTAGACCGGGAGGATGATTTGATTAGTTTGTCCGCCATGGGGGTACTCTTTAATGAGCGATCGCGCCTACAATTCGCCAAACAGCAAACCACAATTTTAGAGATAATTCCCCAAGATGACACTAAACCGGAGGCGAAAAATATCAGTTTGCGAGATGACCATGGCAAAGATGTATTGATGGCTTTTTCTCAAAAAGTTCGCCGATCGCCCTATGTAAAAAGTATTGTCAACTCTCTGCCTTTTAACCCTAAGCAAAAAACACCAATTCGCCGCACCTATCCCAAGGGAATTGTGGAATTTGTGCTAACTTGGACAGATGCGGGTTATGGTATTTGCATCCAGACCACCGGACGAAATCTCGCCGAAACCAATACCATTGCTATTCATCTCAAACAGGAATTTAGCCAGTAAATTTACCTTGTAAATCCCATCGATTTAACCTGGGGTGACTCAGCCGCCACCCCAGGGATTTTTATTTGATCATTTCTGGGAGAGAGGGGGGGTGGCGTTGGCGGTTGCAATTTGGGTATACAATTCTGGATCATCGGACATGAGCATTTCCCAACCATTGCGCCGCAACAGAGATAAAATGGGGCGATCGCTAACCATTCCTCCGGCTAGAGAAATCCCGACAATTAAGACTGTATAGGTGATGACAGTAAATCATCCCAAAGGTGCGATAATTACAGCAGGGAAATAGCCGGCAAGATTACCCTGACCCTAAATCGGAATCCCAGGGGGGAGGGGGACTGGGAAACCATATTGCATGATTACCAAAAGAACTGTAATAATTCAGCAATCCAAAGGTTCCACAACTTGCCGCCTAGCCGAAGTTGATTTAGTGGTCATACTTCCAGGGGTTCAGTTAACCGATAGCACGATCGCCCAACTTCTTGATCGTGGCATCGAAACCATTTTTCTACGCCAAGACGGACGGTTTCGCGGCCGTCTCCAGGGACACTTTCACACCAACCCGACGGTAAGACTCGCCCAATATCGCGCCCTCGATACGACCTTCAGCATGGCGATCGCCCAAAAGCTAATTTTGGGGAAAGTCCGTAACCAGCGATACCTTCTTCAGCGACGCAACCGCGAAACTCAGGGTAAAATCACCCAATTAACTGAAGCGATCGACACGATCGCCTCCTACCTTCCCCGGCTCAAACAGACAGAAACTCCCCTTGATCGCAATGAATTAATGGGAGTTGAGGGGGTCTGCGCCCGTATTTATTTCCAAGGGCTAACCCACTGGTTCCCCCCAGAGTGGAAGTTCACCGGACGTAACCGCCGCCCACCTAAAGATCCCGTTAATGCGCTATTGAGTTGGGGTTATGGGGTTTTGTTGGCGCGGGTATTTGCGGCTACTGTTCAGGCGGGGTTTGACCCTTATTTGGGGTTTTTCCATGCAAACGCCCCATTTCGCCCCAATTTGGTACTAGATTTGATGGAGGAATTTCGCCCGGTAGTGGTTGATCGGGTGGCGATCGCTTTAATTAACAGCGGGTTGATTGATCCTAATGATTTTGAACCCGCACCAGGGGAGGAGGAGGGGATATGGTTGGGACAAACGGCGAAAAAGCTGTACTTGGGACAGTTGGAACGCCAACTCCAGGATTCTATCCTATATCCCCCACAACATCGGAAACTTAAACTAAGTCAGATCCTTTTGGAGCAGGGGCGATCGCTCGGTCGTTGTTTGGTAGAAACTCGCTTGGACTATGAGGCTTTTATTTTTCGGTGAAATCATCGGTGCATCAGATCCCCTACTCTCAAGTCTTTAGAAGGATATCATTATGGCGAATTTTTGGTTGGTTTGCTACGACGTAAGAGACGACAAGCGCCGCAACAAGTTGGCGAAGTTGTTGGAGGCGCGGTGTCAGCGGGTTCAGTATTCGGTGTTTGAGTGTCCCCTGGAGGAAAAAATTCTGGAGGACTTATTGAATAAGCGGTGGCTGAAGGTTTTGAATTTAGAAAAGGATAGTCTGCGGGCTTATCCCCTCAATCCCTCGACTAAAGCTCAGGTTAAGGTCTACGGGGGACCGCTTCCTTACGAACCACCAGACTTTCTCATTTTGTAAGGGTGGCGATCGTCCCAATTTTGATGGCTTTGGGGCTGAAATGCCCTTGAGTCAATGATTTTCAGCAATGTAAAGTTATATTGCAGTTTTTAATAATATGGCGCGACGAGGATACAACAGAAACCTGATATAAACTTGAGCTAAAAAAAGAGAAATTTGTTTTTTGGGGGTTGACAGTCTCGCACAACTCCTGATAATATAAAAACATCGCAAAACAAACGAATTTACTCGCGCCAAACAAGCCTGTAAAGTTTTGTTAAGCACCTTCTACGTGTTCTCGCGCAAACGCACCTTGAAAACCGCATACTGTAAGGTTTCCAAAGGTATAGGGTCCAACCCTACCAATTCCCCGCAAGGGGACGGAAACTCAGCCATCACCGGAAAGCCCTCGTCATCTGGCATCGCTTTAGTCCAACCCTACCAATTCCCCGCAAGGGGACGGAAACCCCGGAAGGGGGAGCCCATACTGAACTACCAATTTAGGTCCAACCCTACCAATTCCCCGCAAGGGGACGGAAACCTTTGACCCGGAGAAGTCTTACCATATCGTCTTCAGGGTCCAACCCTACCAATTCCCCGCAAGGGGACGGAAACACGAAGAGGGAGAACGGATGGGACTCCGACATCCGTGGGTCCAACCCTACCAATTCCCCGCAAGGGGACGGAAACTCGACATCGGTATCTAAATGCCCATCAAACACTCTGCCTATCAAGTCCAACCCTACCAATTCCCCGCAAGGGGACGGAAACTTCCCGAAAATGATGCTGAAACGCTTCTGGCGTTTGCCAGGGTCCAACCCTACCAATTCCCCGCAAGGGGACGGAAACGCGCGTAACGTCTTAGCACCGAAGAGCCCATCGATTTTACCCGGCGGTCCAACCCTACCAATTCCCCGCAAGGGGACGGAAACTCTATCTTCCGTTTGTCTTCTACATACTCCCACCCCACCCAGTCCAACCCTACCAATTCCCGCAAGGGGACGGAAACTAAAAAGCGTGTTGTGGCTGCATCACAGGGAACCAGTCCAACCCTACCAATTCCCCGCAAGGGGACGGAAACTCCAAAATAGAGAGGCCGCTCTCTCTTGGTTGGAAAATATGTCCAACCCTACCAATTCCCCGCAAGGGGACGGAAACGTTTCGCTTTTTTTGGGGCTTGCGTTTTTGCTTTGGTTTGGTGTCCAACCCTACCAATTCCCCGCAAGGGGACGGAAACCACATACCCCGAGGGGCGTAGATTTGCCACGACAGACCTAGTCCAACCCTACCAATTCCCGCAAGGGGACGGAAACTTCCCGAAAATGATGCTGAAACGCTTCTGGCGTTTGCCAGGGTCCAACCCTACCAATTCCCCGCAAGGGGACGGAAACGCGCGTAACGTCTTAGCACCGAAGAGCCCATCGATTTTACCCGGCGGTCCAACCCTACCAATTCCCCGCAAGGGGACGGAAACTCTATCTTCCGTTTGTCTTCTACATACTCCCACCCCACCCAGTCCAACCCTACCAATTCCCCGCAAGGGACGGAAACTAAAAAGCGTGTTGTGGCTGCATCACAGGGAACCAGTCCAACCCTACCAATTCCCCGCAAGGGGACGGAAACTCCAAAATAGAGAGGCCGCTCTCTCTTGGTTGGAAAATATGTCCAACCCTACCAATTCCCCGCAAGGGGACGGAAACGTTTCGCTTTTTTTGGGGCTTGCGTTTTTGCTTTGGTTTGGTGTCCAACCCTACCAATTCCCCGCAAGGGGACGGAAACCACATACCCCGAGGGGCGTAGATTTGCCACGACAGACCTAGTCCAACCCTACCAATTCCCCGCAAGGGGACGGAAACTACTGTTAATTCTAATTTTTCTTTTAAAAAGCTTACTATACTGTGTCCAACCCTACCAATTCCCCGCAAGGGGACGGAAACTTTTATATAGATTAAAGGAGGTTTATGCCATTTTCAGTCCAACCCTACCAATTCCCCGCAAGGGGACGGAAACTTTGAAGCCCATTTTATTTTCCTCAAATTACAACAATAAAAGTCCAACCCTACCAATTCCCCGCAAGGGGACGGAAACATTTTCTAAATCCTGAACCCAGTATGTTCCGCCTCCTACGGGGTCCAACCCTACCAATTCCCCGCAAGGGGACGGAAACATAATATTATTTGATGACCAGGGTACGTCTCAGGTCGTTAGGGGAGTCCAACCCTACCAATTAAGCACAAGGGGACGGAAACGGCTAGGGAATGCCGATCGCATTTTGTGATTTTCCAAAGTCATACCCTACCAATTCCCCAAAAGGGGAGGGAAAGGCGAGAAAACCGAGTCTTAAAAAGCCCCCAGGGTGAAGTCTTGTTAATGAGGGGGTAGGGTAGGGAAACAGTGTCAGTAGAAGATATTTCCCATCAATTAACCTTCCACTTCTCCATGGGTTTGGTGGGGGGAATTTCCTAACTTCACCTGCTTACCAATGAGACTTAAAAAAGTCGAGCCAAAATGCTGAATTTCCAAAAAGTTCGCATAAGCCGGGGCGGGTTTATAAATCCTAAAACTCTTCATAATTCCTAGAGTTGCCGCGCTTTCCAGGGGACCCACAAAACTGCTATCTCGGTCTAAAAAATAAGGTTGTTTGACCCAATGTTCCATCTGGTTATTGTTGAGAAAATAACAGCCAGCGTGGGGGTTTAAACTGCGATTAAATTGAATGGGTTGCTCCATCACCTTACCCACCAATTGGGGGCGATCGCGTATATTTTGAAACTTCGCCGTCACATGGGGTAATAAATCCCCATCAACATAGGCTTTATTAATAAGTCCGTAGGGGGATACTTCATAACGGTTAGGCTGCAAAAGACAATCATCCCCCGCATAAGCATTAAACCAAGCCAACTTGACAAAAAACCACGGGTCATGGAGAATTAAATCATCCTCCAGATAACAATAATAATCATACTTTCCCAGACCCGATCGCAGTAAGTCCTGACACTCAAACCCCAATTTCATCGGTTCCGCTTCCGTCGGACAATGGCGGTAAAACTCAGGGGGAAGTTGCAGTTGATTAAGCAGGTGACAATCCTGGGTAGTACAAAGGAGAATATCAACCCTATTATCCTGAGCATGATTAACCCCAAAAGCCTCACATTTACCAATATCAATAATACATTGACGTTGGTCATACAGTGCCCGCAATGCCGTTAAACCCATCGTTAATCCAATTAACCTTGGTCGCGGGTCCTTGCTGAGAGACCCGTGGGTAGCATCTCCCTGGGAGTTAAAAAAGTGGGGAATAGTAACTAAAATTCGCATGGGCGGCTTGACAATCTTGACGATAACATAAACTGCTAGAACCTAGGAACTCTCTCAAAGGGCTTGAGTCGGTGTCAAAGGTGGTGTCCTGGGTTGACGGAGGGTAGCCGCTTGGGTCAGTAATGACTCCGCAAAAGCGATCGCCTCTTGAACCGATCGCCCACTGGCCAACTGAGCCAATTCTTCCCGCCGCCCCGGAGTATCCAGAGCCCTTACCCGCACCACCGTCCGCTGTTTAACAGCCTCCTCCTCCGTAGACCCCCCCAGACTTAGGTTAGGATTAGGAATCACCACCTTCGCCACCCGAAAATGATGATCCGCCATAGCCGCCACCAGAGGTTGATGAGTCACACACAGAACCTGATGATAATCACTAAGCTGGTATAATTTTTGAGCGATCGCCGTAGCCACCCGTCCCGACACCCCCACATCAATTTCATCAAAAACCAAAGTTCCCGACCCCTCAATTTGGGAAAAGCAGGCTTTTAGCGCCAACAGAAACCGACTCATTTCCCCCCAGAAGCCGTCTCACTCAAAGGTTGAATCGGTTCACCCGGATTAGGACTCAAACAGAATTGTATCTGGTCAGCCCCCATTGGTGATGGTGAAGTCGGCGTAATTTCCACCTGAAACCGCACACTATCCATAGCCAAAGGCTTCAACTCCTGAATCAGATGAATTTCCAGACCACGGGCGATTTTTTCACGTTCCCCCCTGAGAAGGTCGCAGGCTTGTTTAAGTTCCCCCTGCGCCTCAGAATACGCCTTCTCCAGAGTTTCCAGGGAATTTTCCCCATCCTCCAGTTGCACCAACTCCTCCTCAATCGCACTATAATAATCCATCACCTCCGCCAAAGTCTGACCATATTTTCGACAAATCTGTTTAAGGTCAGCAATGCGGTCTTCCACCTCCTGGAGTCTTTCCGGGTCCGACTCCAACTGTTCACCATAGCGCCCTATTTGCTGTCCCGCTTCCGTCACTTGGGCTAAAGCATCTTCCACCATAGCCAAAATAGGTTGCAGTTGCGAGTCATATTCCACCAAGTCCCGCAACACAGTTTCCGCCCGACTCAATAGATCCGCCGCCGCCACCTCTCCCTTATCATTCTGATAGAGGGCTTGATAAATCCCATAACTCTGGTGCTGTAACTCCACCACATGACTGAGGCGCTGTTGTTCCTGTTGTAGCTCATCCAACTCCCCCGCATCCGTCAGATTAGCATTTTGCAGTTCCTTAATTTGATATTGCAATAAATCTATACGCTGTAGCCGTTGCTGGGAGTCTTGGCGGCGCTTCTGGAGGGCGTTTTGCACCTCCCTAGCGCGCGTATAAGCCTCGCTAACCCTTTCGCGCAAGCCAATTGTATTGCTTCCCCCATACAAGTCTAACCATTCCCGTTGTAGTGCAGGTTTACCCAACTGTACCGTCTGACCTTGGGCCGTAATTTCCACAAAGCGATCGCGCAGACCATCTATGATAGTACGACTGACCAAAATCCCATTTAATCGGGATTTACTGCGAAACTTATCCTGATTTACCACCAATTCCCGACAACAGACCACCAGGGAACCATCTACCAGGTCAATTTCCTGTTCTCGAAACCAGTCTATCAGATCCGGGTTAACCTCAAAGCAAGCCTCCAAAATCGCGCGATCGCAACCTGTACGAATACTACGGCGATCGACCTTTCCCCCCAAAACCGCATCAACTGCATCCAAAATAATCGACTTACCCGCCCCAGTTTCCCCCGTAAACACATTTAACCCAGGTCCCAATTCCAGGTCCAGGTGGTCAATTAAGGCAAAATTTTCGATCCGCAGTGATATCAACATATAGTCGATAGTAGCAAATTGTCCATAATCAACCCTTCCCAGTTCCTTCAACCCGATTGGTTCCCGACTCAGTTTAAAATCATATACCACCAGAGGTTGAATTTCTGTCGCAGATGCACTAAATTTTAGCCATCTGGCTGATTGTCGTCAATTAGGGGGTAGTAGTAGCTTGTGGATCTGTATCAATCCCTGCTGAAACCGATTTTATTTAAAGGCCTGAAAGTCGATCCAGAGTGGGCCCATCATCAAACCTTGGAACTTCTCCATTGGATAGACACCCACAAATCAAACCTTCCCCTATCCTGGCTAGAATCCCAACTACAGCCTCGATTTAGCCTAGTTGACCCCCGACTCCAACAAACCCTGTGGGGGCTAAATTTCATTAATCCCGTGGGGTTAGCCGCTGGTTTTGATAAAGACGGCGTGGCGGCGGGGTTATGGGGAAGTTTTGGCTTTGGCTGTACCGAATTAGGTACTGTCACCCTACACCCTCAACCCGGAAACCCGCGCCCCCGTTTGTTTCGGCTACTAGAAGATGAAGCAGTGTTAAATCGTATGGGGTTTAATAACCAAGGCGCTGCCACCCTAGCCAACCGTTTACAGAATTATACCCCTTCTACCCTAGCTCCCACAATACCCCTAGGCATTAACTTAGGAAAATCGAAAATCACCCCCCTAGAGGAAGCAGCCAGCGACTATCTGGGGAGTTTCCAGCTATTGCGAGACCTAGGTGATTACTTTGTGGTGAATGTTTCCTCACCGAATACCCCCGGTTTGCGATCGCTACAAGCGAGCACAGAACTCAATCAAATCCTAACAGTTCTACAACAGGAAAACATAGCACCATCGAAGCCCCTGTTAGTAAAAATTGCCCCCGACCTAGAATGGGAGGCGATCGATGATATAATCAAACTAGCCCGAACCCATAACCTAGCGGGTATCATTGCCACCAACACCACCATTAGTCGAGACCACCTAAAAACCCAATGGCTACCCCAAACCGGAAACCCCATAACTTCCGAAGCCGGCGGAATTAGTGGCGCACCCCTACGCGAAAGGTCTACCGCCGTCATTCGCCATATATGGGAACAAACCAACGGCGAAATTCCCATCATTGGCGTTGGTGGCATTTTCACCGCCGACGACGCTTGGGAAAAAATCACCGCTGGCGCTAGTCTCCTTCAAGTATACACCGGATGGGTTTACGAAGGTCCTCTCATGGTACGTCGTCTTCTCACCGGACTCCTACACAAACTAGAAGACCACGGACTCAACCACATTTCCCAAGCCATAGGTCTAGCCAACTCTCACCCCCATTAAATTTAGCCACCATCTCTCAATCATGTTGGGTTTCACTGCGTTTCACCCAACCTACATGGCTGCGGTTTTGGGAAGTAGGTTGGGTGGAGGTACGAAACCCAACGCCACCATCTCTCCATCATGTTGGGTTTCACTGCGTTTCACCCAACCTACATGGCTAGGGTTTTGGGAAGTAGGTTGGGTGGAGGTACGAAACCCAACGCCACCATCTCTCCATCATGTTGGGTTTCACTGCGTTTCACCCAACCTACATGGCTGGGG
This sequence comes from Arthrospira sp. PCC 9108, assembly GCA_016745315.1. Lineage (GTDB taxonomy): Bacteria > Cyanobacteriota > Cyanobacteriia > Cyanobacteriales > Microcoleaceae > Limnospira > Limnospira platensis. Next base: position 3,545,541 of record CP066886.1, on the reverse strand, counting down.
TTTTGGGAAGTAGGTTGGGTGGAGGTACGAAACCCAACGCCACCATCTCTCCATCATGTTGGGTTTCACTGCGTTTCACCCAACCTACATGGCTGGGGTTTTGGGAAGTAGGTTGGGTGGAGGTACGAAACCCAACGCCACCATCTCTCCATCATGTTGGGTTTCACTGCGTTTCACCCAACCTACATGGCTGGGGTTTTGGGAAGTAGGTTGGGTGGAGGTACGAAACCCAACGCCACCATCTCTCCATCATGTTGGGTTTCACTGCGTTTCACCCAACCTACATGGCTGCGGTTTTGGGAAGTAGGTTGGGTGGAGGTACGAAACCCAACGCCACCATCTCTCCATCATGTTGGGTTTCACTGCGTTTCACCCAACCTACATGGCTGCGGTTTTGGGAAGTAGGTTGGGTGGAGGTACGAAACCCAACGCCACCATCTCTCCATCATGTTGGGTTTCACTGCGTTTCACCCAACCTACATGGCTAGGGTTTTGGGAAGTAGGTTGGGTGGAGGTACGAAACCCAACGCCACCATCTCTCCATCATGTTGGGTTTCACTGCGTTTCACCCAACCTACATGGCTGGGGTTTTGGGAAGTAGGTTGGGTGGAGGTACGAAACCCAACGCCACCATCTCTCCATCATGTTGGGTTTCACTGCGTTTCACCCAACCTACATGGCTAGGGTTTTGGGAAGTAGGTTGGGTGGAGGTACGAAACCCAACGCCACCATCTCTCCATCATGTTGGGTTTCACTGCGTTTCACCCAACCTACATGGCTGCGGTTTTGGGAAGTAGGTTGGGTGGAGGTACGAAACCCAACGCCACCATCTCTCCATCATGTTGGGTTTCACTGCGTTTCACCCAACCTACATGGCTAGGGTTTTGGGAAGTAGGTTGGGTGGAGGTACGAAACCCAACGCCACCATCTCTCCATCATGTTGGGTTTCACTGCGTTTCACCCAACCTACATGGCTAGGGTTTTGGGAAGTAGGTTGGGTGGAGGTACGAAACCCAACGCCACCATCTCTCCATCATGTTGGGTTTCACTGCGTTTCACCCAACCTACATGGCTAGGGTTTTGGGAAGTAGGTTGGGTGGAGGTACGAAACCCAACGCCACCATCTCTCCATCATGTTGGGTTTCACTGCGTTTCACCCAACCTACATGGCTAGGGTTTTGGGAAGTAGGTTGGGTGGAGGTACGAAACCCAACGCCACCATCTCTCCATCATGTTGGGTTTCACTGCGTTTCACCCAACCTACATGGCTGGGGTTTTGGGAAGTAGGTTGGGTGGAGGTACGAAACCCAACGCCACCATCTCTCCATCATGTTGGGTTTCACTGCGTTTCACCCAACCTACATGGCTAGGGTTTTGGGAAGTAGGTTGGGTGGAGGTACGAAACCCAACGCCACCATCTCTCCATCATGTTGGGTTTCACTGCGTTTCACCCAACCTACATGGCTGGGGTTTTGGGAAGTAGGTTGGGTGGAGGTACGAAACCCAACGCCACCATCTCTCCATCATGTTGGGTTTCACTGCGTTTCACCCAACCTACATGGCTAGGGTTTTGGGAAGTAGTCAACCACATTTCCGATATTCTGTAGGGGCGGGTTCCACAGTCAACCACATTTCCCAGCAGTAAGATTAATAAACCCGCCCCTCCACGGTCAACCCAACGCCACCATCTCTCAATCATGTTGGGTTTCACCCAACCTACATGGCTGCGGTTTTGGGGAGTAAGAGAAAATTACCACCGTTGATTCTGTTAATATGAATTTTTGGGAAAATTTAGTTACAATATGTAGTAACAGTCAAGGCATGGAATTTGAATGGGATGAAACTAAACGTCTGACGAACCTCCGCAAACATGGCATTGATTTTATTGATGTTCCCCTTGTTTTTGATGGAGATATCGTAACCTTTGAAGATGACCGATCCAATTATGGAGAGCAGAGGTTTGTGACTTTGGGTTTGTTACAAGGGCGAGTGGTCGCTATTGTCCATACAGAACAAGAAGAATATATTCGGATTATTTCTGCGAGAAAAGCTACTAAATATGAACAACAAATTTACTTCGAGCAACTCTCAAACTGACTGGAACCGCCTAGACCGGATGACTGATGAAGAAATTGATTTTTCTGATTGTCCAGAAATTACGCCAGAAATGGTTACTAAAGCAGTAGTTAGGCGAGGTTCACCTAATTATCAGACCAAAACACAAGTGACTTTAAGTATTGATAGTGATGTTTTAGACTGGTTTAAATCGCAAGGTCAGAGTTATCAGACTGAGATTAATCGTTTACTGCGATCGTATATGGAAGCCCAGCAATAGTCTTTTTTCCCCAATTTGAGTAGGTTGGGTGGAGGTACGAAACCCAACGCCACCATCTCTCCATCATGTTGGGTTTCACCCAACCTACATGGCTGCGGTTTTGGGAAGTAGTCAAACATTTCCGATATTCTGTAGGGGCGGGTTCCACAGTCAACCACATTTCCCAGCAGTAAGATTAATAAACCCGCCCCCCTCCACGGTCAACCTAACAACACCATCTCTCCATCATGTTGGGTTTCACTGCGTTTCACCCAACCTACATGGCTAAAATTATTAATTATTAATTGTTAATTGTCCATTGTGGCTAATACATCAGCAATAGTCTGGGAGGGGACTCGATCGCTAATAGTGACTGTGCCAATTTCCCGAGGGAGAATAAACCGGACTTGACCATCTTTCACCTTCTTATCAGTTTGCAGGATATCGATAATTTTATCAATCTTTAATCCTTGGGGAAGATGAATAGGTAAACCTGCCTTTTTAATCAGTAATTCCTGGCGGCGATCGCTATCATTTCCCCATAATTGCATCTTTACCGCAATTTGACCAGCAGCAACCATCCCAATAGCCACCGCTTCCCCGTGTACCAATTCCAAATATCCTGTCAGACTCTCCACCCCATGACCGATAGTATGACCATAATTCAAAATCGCCCTCAGTCCCGATTCCTTTTCGTCCTTGCTAACCACATCAGCCTTACTTTGACAGGAACGGACTATAATTTCGGTCAGTAGTTCCCCGCTCAAATCATCAATGCTGTCGAGGTTATCTGCCTCTTCTAGGCGCTCAAATAACTGTTTATCCCAAATCACCCCATATTTAATCACCTCCGCCATTCCCGCCCGAAATTCTCGGACTGGTAGAGTTGTCAAAACTTCCGGGTCTATTACCACTAAACGGGGTTGATGAAAAGCGCCAATCAAATTTTTACCCTGGGGATGATTTACCCCTGTTTTCCCACCAATAGAAGCATCCACCATGGCTAATAGAGACGTGGGAACCTGTAGGACATTAATTCCCCGCAGCCAGGTAGCAGCAGCAAAGCCGGTCATATCTCCAATGACTCCCCCCCCAAAGCGATCATAGTAGAACTACGTTCTAGGCGGTGTTCTAGGGCGCTATTATAGATAGATTGGACGGTGGAGAGTGTTTTATACTGTTCTCCAGCGGGAAGGACTACCGAGGACACCTGAAAGCCAGCATTCTCTATTGAGGCGATCGCCCTTTCTCCGTAATGTGCAAAAATTTCCGGGTTAGATACCAATAGGGCTTTTTTTCCTAACTTCAGGGAAGACATCAAAGACCCCAAGCGGTCTAAATTCCCCGCCGCCACAGAAATATCATAGGACATTGGCCCTAAATTAACCCGAATTACAGACGACATGATGGCTTCCTCGTAAATTCCGCTAATTTCCCCTATGAGGCTGTATTCTAGCGCACCTCGTGTTTCAATGGAAGATGCAAAAGTTGACTTATCGGGAGATATTGACCATGACCATTGATGGTGCGATCGCTTATGCTTTACTGTATGTAGTAGCTATCGGTGCGGCGGCTGGCATTATGTTCACCCTGCGACTGGTAAAACTGATCTAAATAGTCTCATAGACTGATAATGCTGTATCTGCGAACTTAATCTGATTCGCCGATGCAGCATTAATCTATGATCGGGGAAATCAGCGATTTTCCGTATTGAGTTGTTTCTCCAATTTCCGACTGGCTAAAGACATTAAATAACAGAATAGCCAGTAGAGGATACCCACGAATAGATAAACCTCCGCATAGCGTCCCAAAAATCGCGGGTTAGCTAAAATTGAACGGCTGATCCCTAGCAATTCTACCAGTCCGACTATGGCTAATAGGGTGGTATCTTGAAAGAGACTAATAAACTGACCGACAATGGAAGGGATGGAGATTTTTAAGGCTTGGGGTAAGATGATTAAAGCCATAGTTAAAGGTGCATTAATACCTAGGGCTTTTGCTGCTTCATATTGACCTCTGGGGATGGCTTGTAGTCCGCCTCGGACGTTTTCTGCTAGGTAGGCTGAACTAAACATGGTCAAACCTACGATCGCCCTCAAAATGCGATCGGGTCGCATTCCTTCTGGTAAAAATAGGGGGAGAAGAATTTGACCCATAAACAGGATGGTAATTAGGGGTAAGCCTCTGATAACTTCAATATAGGCGATAGATAATCCTCTAATTACTGGTAAATCACTTTGTCTACCTAAAGCTAATAAAACCCCCAGGGGAAAACATAGTAAAATGCTAATTACTGACATCAGCAGGGTTAGCATTAATCCTCCCCATAGGTCGGTGGAAACTCCCCTTAATCCTAAGCCGCCACCTATTAACCACAGGCTGATAATTAATAGCATAAACCAAGAAAATGGCAGCCATTTTCCTAGTTGCGGTTTCCGGCTGGCAATTTTGCGCCCTCCCCAACTGCTAACTACTAGGATAAATAATAGGGCGATCGCCATTATACGATAAGGTATCGGAGTTGGTACTAAAGCCATTAACATGGCGACCACACTCAGGGAAATGACAATATTTTGGCTGAAGAGGATGGTTTGGCGGCGGGCTAAAAATCCCCAGGTCAAACCTGATAAAATGCTAACTATTCCCAACAATAACCACAAGCGCCAATATTGATCACTGGGAAACCGACCGACCATAAATAAGTGCAAATTGGCGGGAATTACTTCCCATTTGGCGGTCACTCTCGCCCAGGATACAAAGCCTATTAACATCCACAGCAGGAAACTGGCGATCGCCATGGTAAATAAGCCATTATACCAGGTATTAAACAGGTTATCACGCAGCCATTGGGGAAAGTCTCTTGACTGGGAAGGGGCTTGACGGGTTAAGGTAGGTTGAGGATTGGCTGTCATTTTCAGAATAGGTAATTATTAACTGTCATGGTGGGGAAAGGTGAGGGGTTTTGAGAGTTTCTTAAACCCCCCTGGTAGTCTTGGTTAACTGTAGTTATCTTTCCTGAAGTTGAACCCGGCGATTAAGGAAGTTCATAAATAGGGAAATAATCAGGTTGATGGTTAGATAGGTTGCCATAATAATTACCATGACCTCTACCGCCCTCCCACTCTGGTTAAAGGTGGTATTGGCAACATTATACAGGTCAGCGTAAGCTACGGCGATCGCTAAACTGGAATTTTTTGCCAAGTTCAAATATTGACTATTGAGAGGAGGAATAATCACCCGCAAAGCCTGGGGAAATACGACTAGACGCATGACTAAACCTGGTTTTAACCCTAGAGACCGGGCGGCTTCCCATTGTCCTTTGGCTACAGATTGAATCCCGGCGCGAACAATTTCGGCAATGTAAGCGGCAGTATAAAATACTAACCCCACTAACAAAGCACTAAATTCAATAGTTAGCCTGAGACCACCTCGTAAAACCGGATTATTTTCGGTTCCGGTGATGGCGGGAACTTCCCAACCAAAACCAAACAGGATGATTAACAACGATACTAAGGCGATGATACCTAGGGCGATTAATTGCGGTTGACCAGAAGCACCCTTTTCTACCATTATTTTAGTGCGTTGTTTCCATATCCAAAATGAGGCGATCGCCGCTATTACCAAAAACCCTAACCACACCCAGATTAAAGAACTAGATGGCCAAGGAATGAAAATCCCCCGCTGAGTTAGGAAAATCGCATCAAAAACCCCCAGGCGATCGCTAACTGAGGGTAGTTGTAGAAATATCCCATACCAGAATAGTAGTTGTAGCAGTAGGGGTGTATTTCTGACTATTTCTACATATACTAACCCAATTTGACGCACTAGCCAGTTACTGGAAAAATACGAAATTCCCGCAATAATTCCGACAATGGTAGTTAGGATAATCCCAAAAAACATCACTCGCAGCGTGTTTACTAAACCCGCTAGGAGAACCTGTCTATAAGGGTCCGTCGGTTGGTAGGGGATGATACTTTCACCGATCGCAAATCCGGCGGTACTATTTAAAAATCCGAATCCGAACCTAATTCCGCTTCTTTGTAGGTTCTGATTCAGGTTCATGGTAAATATACTAATAATCGCGATCACAATTACTAGGATGATTACCTGAAACGCAATTTTCCCAAAGCGATCGTCTCGCCAAAGGGGGATTTTTGGTTGATTTGGATTCGTTGTCATTTTCCCTGATTTGTGATTTGGGGTGCGGAGTTTTCAGCATAATTAACTACTCCTAAAATAGCCGTCAAAATTGCTACGAATTAACTACTGATTTTTAGACAGTTATTGAGAGTCTTTATCATTAGTTAATTTTCCCGCCCACAATAACTGGGATGATCATAATACAAAATTAGCCCATGGAGTTCACTGGCAACTCACTAGGAAAACCTGAGACATGGCGGCGACCACCTAGAGAGGGGTTTATTTTCTAGCGATGACCCCCTGATGGTTTCCCCAGAGACCAGGTAAAATCAGGCTATGGGAAAAATTCCATCAGACTTGACACGGACTTAGTGAGAATATATACGAATAATGCCCTATGATGGTAGGGGGTATTGATTACAAAGTTTATCAATAAACCCGGCACACAGTTAAAGGAAGGTTAACAGAACTAACGATGTCTGAGTCTGCTATCTTGGATATGGTAGGGATATCAAAGCAGTATCCCAATACTAACACCTCCGCCGTCGAGGATATAAGCATCACCTTGAACCACGGAGATATCCTGGGTCTATTGGGTCCGTCTGGATGTGGTAAAACTACTCTGTTGCGAATAATTGCAGGGTTTGAACAGCCAGATAGGGGAGTGGTAGAGATTGCGGGACAGGTGGTTTCTGGGTCTAAAGAGTGGATTCCCCCAGAACGTCGGGGGGTGGGTATGGTGTTCCAGAATTATGCCTTGTTTCCTCACCTGACAGTAGCCCAAAATATTGCTTTTGGTTTGGAAATTCTCCGCAAAAAATCCCCCAAACAACTACAGTTGCGAGTGGCGGAAGTGTTAGAATTGGTGGGGTTGTCGGGATATGCCGATCGCTATCCCCATGAAATCTCTGGGGGACAGCAGCAACGGGTGGCTTTAGCACGAGCCTTGGCTCCTGGTCCTACGTTGGTGTTATTGGATGAACCCCTGAGTAATTTAGATGTACAAGTGCGGCTGAAATTGCGTCAGGAATTGCGCCAAATTCTGAAAGCAGCAAGAGCATCAGCGGTGTTTGTTACCCATGACCAGGAAGAGGCTTTATCAATTTCTGACTGGGTGGCGGTAATGCGCCATGGACATTTGGAACAGTGGGGGACTCCAGAGAAAATTTACCTAGAACCGGCTTCTCGGTTTGTGGCGGAGTTTGTTACCCAGGCTAATTTTATCCCAGCTCAACGCCGGGGGAATTTGTGGGAAACTGAGGTGGGTTGTTTTGCGATCGCCTCTAATGATGATTCCGATATAACTGAAAAAGCAGATTTGATGGTGCGACAAGAAGATTTTATCCTCAAACCTGACGAAACGGCTTCGGTGGTGATTCGCGATCGCCAGTTTTTGGGTCGCGAACTTCATTATTGTTTACAGGTTCCTTCTGGAGGTGAACTGATTGCTCGTACTCCCTTCGGAGGGCGATCGCTTCCTGTCGGTATGCGGGTACAGGTGATGTTTCCTCAAGACTCGGTGCGCGTGTTTCCCGCTGTTTCCGGCTCTGAGACTCGGACATCAGCTTATGTCTCGGTTCCCCATTAGGGTAGTACCCCCGAATTTTGCTTTACAAAACTTTAAATTTTTCCGGTTCTGATCACAAAGATTAACTATAGGTTGAATTGTGATCGATTTTTGGTAAGATCTGGTTAGACCAGCTAAGTTGTATAACGGCTGAGGAGGGGGTAATGCCAAGAAAGAAAAAACGGGGAGTCACGACTTTGTATTCAGAAACTAAGGTAAAAATTGGGGTGTCACTGACACCAACAGGAGCTAAATTATTAAGCACAACTGCTAAGGAGTTGGGTCTGTCGCGTTCGGAATTTGTCGAACGTATTGCTAGGGGTGACTTTAATATCTCTATGGATGAAGAAGGCACAACTATTAGCCTGGCTAACACCAATACACAAACAGAAGTTGATTCTCAATCAGATGATAGCCCGGCTCTTACAGCAGAATTAGAAAAGCGATCGGCTGAATATGATCAACTTCAGCAGGAATACGAAACCCTGCAAAAACAAGTTATAGAACAGGCGAATACTATCGCTGAACTCGAACAAAAACTAGGTCAGTTGCCAGAATTACAAGTGCAACTGGAAAATAGTGTTCCGGCTAAGGAGTATCATGACGTTCAGCAAGAACTCCAACAACATAAAGACTCAATTACTGACCTTAAAAAACAGCTTAAACGGATTGTAGAACTTGAGAGTAAACTGGCGAACACGGTTTCACTCGAAGACCATGAAGCCCTGAAACAGCAAAATCAGAAAACTATTAATCAACTCCAAAGCCAACTGGGTGACTCTCAAAAGCTACAACAGCAATTGGAACAGCAGAAATCTACTGTGGCTGATTTACAATCTCAGTTAAAACACACTGTGGCGGCTGAGGTTCACCAAAAGCTACAACAGCAATTGGAACAGCAGAAATCTACTGTGGCTGATTTACAATCTCAGTTAAAACAAACTGTGGCGGCTGAGGTTCACCAAAAGCTACAACAGCAATTGGAACAGCAGAAATCTACTGTGGCTGATTTACAATCACAGTTAAAACAAACTGTGGCGGCTGAGGTTCACCAAAAGCTACAACAGCAATTGGAACAGCAGAAATCTACTGTGGCTGATTTACAATCTCAGTTAAAACAAACTGTGGCGGCTGAGGTTCACCAAAAGCTACAACAGCAATTGGAACAGCAGAAATCTACTGTGGCTGATTTACAATCACAGTTAAAACAAACTGTGGCGGCTGAGGTTCACCAAAAGCTACAACAGCAATTGGAACAGCAGAAATCTACTGTGGCTGATTTACAATCACAGTTATCTGCAAGTGTTTCCAGAGACAGCTATCAGAAACTAGAACAGGAAGCAGAACAACACAAAAATCTGATTAATCAGTTACAAGAACAGTTAGAAAATCGACAAGCCGAAATCACTGAGGTTCAGCAAAAACTTACTCGCATTGCGGAACTGGAAGGGATGCTATCACAAACTGTTCCGGCGGATAAGTATAGCGCTTTACAAATACAATCAGAACATCAGCGCTATATGGTTGAAACCATGAAAAAACAGTTGTGGGATTTGGTTAGTTCAGACCATAACCTAGAGTTGGGTGAACTGGAAACTGTTGATGGTCTGGTTAAATGCTGTGGTGTAGTTAGGCAAAAATTAGAGTCACAGGCGCGGGCGATTTCTGCTTTACAACAAAGAACTCAGGAGTTGCAGAGTTTGGCAATGTTGGCTGAGTCTCATTTGAATAAGTGGAGTAACCGCATTTTTTCTAAGACTTATTAATGGCTGCTGTTGGTTTCTATCTTGGTTAATTGAAAGGCTAATAAATGGGCGCATCAGTTTAGATGAAATGCGCCCCTGGTCTCTTGAATCTTTAACAGGTAGGTGAGTGATTATTAAACAGTTAACTGTTCGATCGCCTTTGTTTCGGGGTTAATGGACATTTTTTTGAGCCAGCTATAGTTAGCACCTAAAGCACCGAAAAAGGTTTGATGTACGGCATAATTAACCCCAAATTCCTCACAAACTTCTGCTAAAATCGGAGCAATTTTAGGATAGTGAATGTGGCAGATATGAGGAAATAGATGGTGGACGGCTTGATAGTTTAATCCCCCTACATACCAGTTAATAATTGGGTTTTTGGGGGCAAAATCAACGGTGGTTTTTACTTGTGCGATCGCCCATTCATCATCAATGTGTAAATTGTCGGGGTCTAAAAATTCCGCCGGTTCAATGACATGGGCTAACATAAATACCACACAGGCGACCAGTCCATGGGTCATATAGACAATAGAAGCGCCGATAACGGCTTCTAAGGGAGAATAACCAACGGCGATCGGGATGATTAAAAACACAGCCACACCGAAGGCTTTAAAGGCGAGTAAGGTTGCTATATCTACCCATGTTGGGGTGGGGATTTTATGGTCATGATATTGGCGCTTAAATAGCATAGTTTGCACATCTGCTATAGACCAATAGTAGGGAATGAACGGATAGACAAACCAAATGAACAGATGTTGATAGCGATGATACCAGCGATATTCCATGCTAGGAGACATCCGCACCAATTCATCCCCATGAATTTCTACGTCATGGCCTAGAATGTTGGTGTAGGTATGATGAAGCACATTGTGGCGAAACTTCCATAAATAACTAGAAACTCCGATCGCATCATGGGTTAATCCAGATAGATAATTCACCCATTGATATTTAGAATAACCGCCATGATTTCCGTCATGGCTAATATTAAAACCGACGGCGGAAACTCCAAAACCTAACACAATGCAACCCAGTAGTTTCATCCACAGCACATCAGGGCCAAAAACCACGAAGGTCCAAGCTGATACTACCCAAGCCAGAATAATTGCTGTTTTGAGGTACATGGCGGGGTTATCACGGGGGGAAATATTCTCCGCTTCAAAATAAGCGTTTACTCGACGATTTAGTTCTTTGCGGAACCCAATACTTTTCCCAAAAGTTACTTTTGACGTTGTTGATGTCATTAAACCTAAATTTTATTGATCACAAGCATGAGATTATAACACTGGTGGCAAAAAAAAACCTCACTGTCAACCCAGGCCCCTAAAAATTAAGGTTTTTTTAAGACTTTTGTGGAGATAGCCCACACCTGGGCCAACAATTAGGGAATCATTAAACTTGATTATATTTCGCAAATATCAACAGTGGATAACATAGGCAAATGTCAATAATTGCTGGCAAAATTAGTCACAAAAAAAATTGGTGTTTTGGCAAATTTATTGTATAATTGAACTGGGGATATTAACCTTAAATATCCTCACCTGAAATAGGAGAAAGTTATGCAAGAAATGTATCAGGGGGCAACGGGACTGCGACAACGTATCGCCCAGCTATCAGCAAATCCTAATGCTCAAGCCATTGCCATTGGAGTGACAGCAGTAGCGCTGACTCCGGTGGTTTTGCCCCTGGTTAAGCCAGTTCTGAAGGCTACGATTAAATCGGGTGTGACTTTGTTTGAAAAAGCTAAAGTCGCTATGGCTGAAACTGGGGAAATGGTGGCAGACATAGCAGCAGAAGCCAAAGCGGAAGCCTTGACAGAAGCTCAAAAGAGAGCGAGTTTAAAGTCGGCTATTTCCACGCCGCAACTCTCCCCAAACCAGGAATAAGCTAAAGGAGGATGTAGGCTATAGTTTAGAGGTGGCTTGAATATTCTATCAGCCACCTGTTGATCTATGGTGATTAATTCATAACTGATAATTCGTGAGCATTCCCATGGTTGAAAGCCTCAGCAATCATAGGCTTATAGATGGAATCGGGTAACTCCCGTTCCTTAGCTTCTGCTATCCACTGGGAGAGTGGAATTTCTCGACGACGTGATGATGATAACCGGGGCTTACTAACTGTCTTGGTGTTTGTTTGAGAAATTTTAGTAATAGCTGGCAGGAGTTTCGGCCCTAAGACCAAGACCCCTAGGCCCACCCAAGTTAAGGGATGATTGCCATGTCCATCCTCGATCATCTCTTTGAAATGAAAGGTGAGTACCGATTTTTCCAAATGAATCAGAGACATAACCTGTTCGACTGAAATATAATAAGATCAACATTCTGCTATTTATCAGGTTAGCAGGATTTTGCACATAACTGATAACTATTTGCAACAATTTTTATCCGGCTAGGAACTAGCCCAACCCAGGGGACGGGTTTATTAGTGTATCGATTAATTAGCCGGTGGGGGGCGGGTTTATTAGTCTTCTGGTGACTAGATATAATTGACGGTGGAACCCGCCCCTACAATTATCGGGGGCGGGTTTATTAGTCTTCTGGTGACTAAATATAATTGACGGTGGAACCCAGAGGGCGGGTTTATTAGTCTTCTGGTGACTAAATATAATTGACGGTGGAACCCAGAGGGCGGGTTTATTAGTCTTCTGGTGACTAAATATAATTGACGGTGGAACCCGCCCCTACAATTATCGGTTGTCCGTTATCCTATCGATTAATTAGCCGGTGGGGGGCGGGTTTATTAGTCTTCTGGTGACTAGATATAATTGACGGTGGAACCCGCCCCTACAATTATCGGGGGCGGGTTTATTAGTCTTCTGGTGACTAAATATAATTGACGGTGGAGGCGCGCCCCTACAATTATCCGTTGTCCATTTGATGTTCAACCAGGGGCCGGAGACTGTTCATTCCGGCTGCGATCGCTGAACCATTGTGGATAGCAGTGGCCACTAAAGGATTGAGTCCGACGGTGGAAGCCAACCCCAAAGCTGCTAAATTCGGGGCTACGACGAGAGCGATATTTTGGTCAATTAAATTGCGAGTTTGACGGGCGATATCAATGGCTTCTAAAACATCTAAGAGGTTATTGTTCATCAACACCACATCAGCGGTTTCTCTCGCAATATCAGAACCATGTGCAAAGGAAATGGAAACATCGGCATAAGCTAAAGCTACGGAATCATTTAACCCATCTCCGACAAAAGCGACAGTCCGACCGGCGCGATGTAAATCACGAACAATACGAGCTTTTTCATCGGGGAAGGCTTCCGCATAAACCCGCGATTTAGGAATCCCTAATTGTTCAGCAACGAAGGCGGCGCGTTGGGGGTTATCTCCGGTGAGTAAATGTACCTGAATACCATAATTTTGTTGTAGGGCTTGTAGGAGGCGATCGCTTTCGGGTTTCAGGGGGTCAGTATATTCAATCACCCCTTGAAAATTGCCATCACAAGCTACATAAATTTGGGTCATTTGGGTAGTTGTCATCTGAGCAATCAGGGAATTATCACCCCAATTAACCCCCTGTTGTTCCAGAAAACGTTGACTTCCCACCAATACCTGATGGCTTTCAATTTCGGCTCGTACTCCCAAGCCCAAATCATAGAACCATTCTCCCCGTGGGGGAATAGTAATGTCAAGTTGAGCAGCATAATTAACGATCGCCTCTGCGACGGGGTGATTAAGCCTCATTTCCGCCGCCGCCGCCAGTTTTAGCAGTTCGGTTTCTGACATTCCTCCGGGAATAGTCCGCACCGCAGCGATCGCAATTTCACCCTCGGTCAGAGTTCCGGTTTTATCAAAAACCACGGTATCAACTTCGGCGAGTTGTTCCAAAGTCCGACCACTGCGAACCAAGATACCATGGCGGGTTGTATGATTTAATGCACCCCAAAAAGCCGTAGGGATTGACACTCTAATTCCGGTGACAAAATCGAGGGTAAGAATAGCGGCAGCCCTGGCGGAATCTCGGCTAGTCACTAATACAATACCCGCCAATAGTAGAGACGGCCAGATTAACCTATCTGCTACTTTTTCGGCATAGTTAGCCATGCGGGTATCATAGACGGGAGCCTTTTGTAATAATTCTATACTCAAAGCTGCCCTAGTTTGGGAACCGACGCGATCGGCTTGTAAATAAAGCTGTCCTGAACGCACCAAAGTAGAAGCTAAAACGGATTCTCCCACCCGTTTAACTAATGGCATTGCTTCCCCAGTTAAACCCTGTTCATCAATAACGGCTTCCCCTTTTAAAACAGTACCATCTACGGGGATTTGTTCCCCCGGATAAACCACGACCTTATCCCCCACCTGAAGGCGATCGCTTGGGATTTGTTTAGGGGGTAAATCATCCACCACCACCCATGCAAACCTACCAATAGCATCCATCAAACTCGCCGTGCGTACCTCCGTCGCCCGCGCCGTTTTTTCCCGAATTACATCCCCCAATTCATGCAGTAAAATCACCATAGCCGGGGTAACTAACTTACCCTGAGTCGCGCTTAAACTCAGGGCGAGAAAATCCAGACAATCAATATTCAACCGTCGCTGATTAATCAAGCTATTAAAAGCCCGTTTAGCCACAGGAAAAGCCGCTAGAATAAACGCTATTCTCGCCACGGATCGCAATCGTGTTAATTGCGGAAACCGACTTAAAACCGCCAACGCCGTCGCTATAATTGGCAGCCTCAGACTCGACTCCGTTTCCTCTAAATACCCTGATTCTTCCGGGGTTTCCGGCTCATTATTAACCCTAAAATTTGGCTTATCATAAAACTCTTGATTTGTCAAGTCTTTGACTGCATTAATCACCAAATTTGATAAGTCAACCGCCGCCAATTGATTAGGGACATACTGAACCACCATACAGGCGGCTACCCGGTTAATCCGCACAGAGGTAATACCGGAGTGTTTTTCTAAAAGCGGCTGAATTTCAGTAGCTAATTGGGGATGTTTAGCTAATAGGGGAAGCCGAAACCGAGTCCGTCCAGCCACCTGATGAATAACCTGGCATTCTTGATTAGATAATGATGGTGATATTGCAGTGGTCATGATGTTGCTTCAGAATCATCGGGGACGGAATTTTCATCTGGTTTAGCAGTAGTTTCAGCAATTTCTAGGATACTAACTAAATACATACCTAATTCCAATTCTGAAACCCCAGCCGGGTCATATTGAATAATCAAAGATGCAGCCGTCCGGTTAATGCGTACCGATTTAACTCGCTGTTCATCAGACAAAAGTTTTTCTAACCGTTTCGCATAGAGAACATCAGTCATTAAACGGGGAATACGCAGCCGAAGCCGTCCGGGTATAGAATGGACAATGGTATAATCTTCGGTTTGAGTTGTGGTAGCTGTCGGACTATTATCTTGATGGTTGTTAGGACTTTCAGCTTGAGTCGAATTAGTAGCCGGAGAGTTAGCCTTAGCCTCCTGTTTTAATTGTCTAACTAATTGACGAATAATTGCTGCCATTAACAGGTTAACCATCAAGGCTTGCGCGCCCCGTAGCTGCAGGCGACTGGTAACTAATAAACCCGCCAACACAGGTAAAATCGTCACCACTTCCTCATAGTCTTCTAACCACCGACCTATTTGGGGAAGAATATCGGGATTTTCTACGGTTTTAACTTCTGTAGATAATGCTGAATCAGTCATCGTCAATTTACCTTATTTTTAGGAGAGTATACCATGGAAATTTACCAACCATATAACTAGGATAACTATTGACAACCTCTGCGGTGTCGATGTCGGTGTCCACCATCACAGTTTTTGTGGTTAGATATGGCTATAGTTTGACTACCTCTGCTGACACAACGTTTAAAGGCGGGTAAATGGTTTTCTTGGGATGCACGTTGCAAATTTAAGAACACATTTTGTACATCCCAGTAGTTTGATGTTGCCTTCAATAACCTTTGATACATTTCCCCATTTTCAATTTCGGCTTTAACTCCTTGTTCGCAGGCTTCTTGTACTGAGTCGGGGGGAATTATACGAGTTTCCCAGTCATCCTCTGGTATGGGAATATTATACCTGATAAACAGTGGCATTAATGCCTGTATATGCCGTTTTTCAGCTTCGATAATATTCACAAAAGGTTTAATCGGTCCGAATTTTTGGATAATTAACCGATAGGTTGCACAGGCTTTATATTCATCCTGTATGGCTTCACATAAAGCCTGTTTAAGGTCATCAAATTCTGGATTATTTGACATCTTGATTAACTCCTGATTCACTCATTAAATTAGGGAGATATCCATTCGTAAAACTCGATCGCTTCTGGGGGGCAACTATGACAGCCTCCGCAGGCTTTACCTTCCACCTTACAAACCCGCCCTTTTCTAATTAATTTTCCCAGCATTAATCGCAGGGTTTCCGCATCAATTTTCATTTGATGTTCTAATTCTGCTAAAGAAACGCGACCATGATTTCTGAGATGATTTTGCAGTTGTTGAAGTAGCATAATTTACCACCGTATAAAGCTGCGATCGCTAGTCTCTATTTTATCATGAATATACCTGTTAACACGGAGAAACAGAATTTTCACAAATCTTTGAGACTAGCTACCACAAAAAAGGCTAATAGCAACAGGTGAGATAACCTGCTTTTTTGGCAAGTGCAACCCCGACTACAAACGGGGAGAATGGCGACGGTTACTAACAGCTTTGAGACTGACTAAAGTAGCACCCATGACAATACAAAGTCCCATCAATAAACCCAAAGCCTCTCCGGTATTTTGTGATAAATTCATGGCCTGATAGTAGAAACTAGCAACCCAGTAGGCTAGTCCAGTAGTCCAAAGCGCCACAAACACCGTCCAACCCAGATTAGTTTCCCGGTAAACAGCGGCAATTGCAGACACACAGGGGAAATAAAGCAACACAAATAACAGGAAAGCAAAAGCGGCGCTAGAACTACCAAACCGTTGATACATTTGACCAAAGGTGCTATAACTAACCTGCTGTGCTGTCGCGGCTTCTTCCTGATTATCAGTGCTTTCCATAATACTTAAACCAACCGGATCAAGTATTTGATTACCTAAATCAGCTAAGTTAGCGGGAATACTAGCAAAGGCTTCGGCCATACCTCCCCAAAAACTAAATTCTTCTTCTGCTTCTTCCTCGGAGTCGGCAGCGGATGCTTGATCAGCCCCTAATTGCTTATAAAGGGCATCCATACTACCAACCATGACCTCTTTGGCAAATACTCCGGTAAATAAGCCGACAGTAGCCGGCCAATTATCTTGAGTGATTCCCATGGGGCTAAAAACTGGGGTAATTGTGCGACTAACGGCACTCAAAAGAGAATCCTGGCTATCCTGTTTCCCAAAAGAACCATCGGTTCCGACAGAGTTTAATAAACCCAGAATTAACACGACAATCACAATCATTTTCCCGGCGCGGGTGATAAAGGCTTTTAACCTTTCCCAAGCGCGGATTAATACACCTTTGGGGGTGGGAATATGATAGGGGGGTAATTCCATGACAAAGGGGGCAGATTGACCGCGTAAGAGGGTATGCTTCATGACTAACCCGGTGAACACGGCGGCTAAAATGCCGATGATGTAAAGTAAGAAAACGATATTTTGTCCGTTTCTGGGGAAAAATGCTGCTACAAATAGGGCATAAACTGGTAGGCGCGCCCCACAGGACATAAAGGGATTCATTAAGACGGTCATTAGGCGATCGCGAGGATTTTCTAAGGTCCTGGTTGCCATAATACCGGGAATATTGCAGCCAAAACCGACCATCATGGGCACAAAAGATTTACCCGGAAGCCCCATAAACCGCATAAACCGATCCATAACAAAGGCGGCGCGGGCGAGATAGCCAGAGTCTTCTAAGATGGCTAGACAGATAAACATTAAGCCAATTTGGGGGATAAATGTAGCGGTGGTTTGGATACCGCCGCCAACTCCTTCGGCGAGAGTGCCGATTAACCAACCAGGGGCGTTAATTTGCTCAAGACCATGAGCCATGCCATCTACAAATACGGTACCAAAGGCGATCTCAAAAAAGTCGATAAATGCGCCGCCAAAGTTAATGGAAATCAGGAACATCAGGTACATGACTACCAAGAAAATGGGTATACCCCAGGCGCGACTGAGGATGACCTGATCAATGCGATCGGAAACGTGCTGTTGTACTACATCCGATCGCTGTGTGATACCCTGTAACATCTGATGAATCCAGCTATAGCGAGCATCAGCAATCAATAGGTCGATATCTTCTCCCAGGGTTTGGTGTATGCGGTGGCGGTGGGTGGCAATTTGCTTAACGACATCTTGATTAACCAAACTTTGGCGATCGTCATATTGCAATAAACTGAGACTTTGCCAACGATGGTCTGGGGGTAAGTAGTTATATTGTTGGGCTACCGATTCGGTAATTTCACTTAGGGCGGCTTCGATAACGGCTGGATAGGCGACTTTGGCTTGGGGGCGGTCTGCCAAATGTATGGCATCTCGGACAATTTCCCGCAGTTGTTCTACCCCTCGCCCGGAACTAGCACTCATGGGAATTACGGGACAGCCTAAGCGATCGCCTAATTGTTGGGCATCAATGGTAATTTGCCGCTGCTTGGCTATATCTATCATATTCAGGGCGATCGCGATCGGTAAACCCATTTCCAGCAGTTGGGTGGTTAGATACAGATTTCGCTCTAGGTTGGACGCATCTACGATATTGATAATTAGGGTGGCTTCACCGGATAGTAAATAGTCTCGCGCTACCTGTTCATCTAATCCTGTGCTGGCATCTTCCACGTCGAGAGAGTAAACCCCTGGTAGGTCAATGACTTTGATGGTCTGGTTTTGATAACGATAGCTTCCCTCTTTCCGTTCTACGGTAACTCCGGGCCAGTTACCTACCCGCTGATTACTACCAGTTAAAGCGTTAAATAGGGTCGTTTTCCCACAGTTAGGGTTCCCCACCAAAGCAATACAGGACACCGCCGCCTTGTTATCGGTTTGGCGGTTCACTTCCATAGACTGACTCACAATTTTGTTCCTCGTTTAGGATGGGTCGATTAATGCCACCTGGAGGGCATCTGCTTCGTCTTTGCGTAAACTCAGGTTAAATCCCCTGACCTCAATTTGAGTCGGGTCTCCTAAAGGGGCGTGGCGTTTGACTGTAAATTCGACCCCTGGAGTTAATCCCATGGCTAATAATTTCCGTTTGTAGCTACCCGCGCCAGAGTCATAACCAACCACCCGCAACCGAGAACCGATCGCCGCATGGCGCAACTGCACAACATTAGTTTTATTCATTGATGAGAGTTTCCTTTTGGACTGGGTGAGGTTTTCTGTGGCGACCTGAATATTCTCAGCCATATCTGCCCCCAGTCCTAAGCGATGGTCGCCTAGGGCGATAATCACTGATCCACTGGTTGTGGAACTAATGACATTTAATTCTACACCGGGCATTAACCCCATTCCCATTAGACGGGTATTGCCTCCGGCACAGTTGAGAGCAACTATATATAAGCGATCGCCTACCTTCGCCTCCGACAAAGCAAAGGCTCCCGGAGTTGATGGTTTGCCCACTACAACCAATGATTCTGGTGATTCACTTATGGTGCGATCGTGACCAGTGTTGTCTTTGAGGTAAGTAAATCCTGACCAGCTTGATCCACCATCAAAGCAGTTCACGGATACATCGGCACAGTAGTTATCATTGTCCATAATCTATTGGCTCTTGTTGAGCTAATTGAGAATTAATTTTAATTAATACCATATAACTAGGTTAAAAATCCCATTGTTAATAAATTTTTAACAAACCCCCTTGTTTAGAAAAATCAAAAATTATACCACAAAAATTAATTTTGTCAACTACTTGCAATATTTGTTTGTAGTGTGTTACATTTGTTTACAAGAAGTCAAAGAGGCAAAAATATTATGGTTCGTGGACAAATTATGGAAGAAGGTGGACGCGCAAACGTTTATGCGATCGAACCCCAAGTATATGTAGAGGAAGCGCAACAATTCGGTTTCAACAAACACGCAGAGAAACTCAACGGACGACTAGCTATGATCGGGTTTGTATCCGCCCTAGCCTTAGAAGTATTAACCGGACATGGTTTAATCGGCTGGTTAACTAGCCTGTAAAACCCAGATTTTCTCAGCCTATAATTTCAGTAGCATTTCGGAGAATTGTATGAAAACAGATTTTAACTTTCCTAACCAATACATGATGGGACCCGTAATCTTTCGACCGGACTTTAACAGTCCCTCAGAAGTGATTACCGCTAACCAAGCCTGGTCTTTATTCTTCACAGGTGGTCAGGAAGATAAAGCCCTTGGCTATAATGCAGAATACGGAAGATTTTTTACAAATTTACTGATGGCGATCGCCGTTAGCGGCGCTATTGGGGCTTTGATTTTCACTAACTTAGCCTAAGTCATCAAATTTACCTATCTCTCCCTAGTCACTAATAACAAACCGTCCCTGTTTAGAAATAAGCAGGGACTTTTTTTAGTTTTTCCCCGAATTAGCCCAACCTGTGATAAGATATTCTCGATATCGGTTCTAAGGGAAATCAGCCCTTAGAGGAAACGGGGAAAGTCCGGTGTAAGTCCGGCGCTGTCCCGCAACTGTGATGGGACTCTGTTGGTCTCTCAGTCAGAATGCCCGCCGATAAGTAACCTATTGTTGATTCATCTGCGAGGTATGGATGATGGTTGATTTAGTATTTTCACAATCTAAATATCATAGCGATCGCCCATCTAAACCCTAAGAAAATCTCAACATTATATAGATAGCCAATCGCTATAATTTCGGAGGAGTCAAAAAACCGTGCATAAAATTCCTGTAACCATCATCACCGGATTTTTAGGGGCTGGAAAAACCACCCTAATCCGCCATTTACTACAAAATAACCAAGGTCGTCGTATCGCGGTATTAGTCAATGAATTTGGCGAAGTAGGTATTGATGGCGAAATCCTCAAATCTTGCCAAGTGTGTGACGAAGAAGAAACGGAAACTAATATCATCGAATTAGCCAATGGTTGTCTGTGTTGCACCGTCCAGGAAGAGTTTTTGCCCACTATGCAAGAACTACTTAAACGCCAGGATACGATTGATTCGATATTAATAGAAACCTCTGGTTTAGCTTTACCCAAGCCACTGGTGCAAGCGTTCCGATGGCCGGAAATTCGCACTAAAGCCACTGTGGATGGTGTGATTACGGTAGTTGATAGTGAAGCCTTAGCTAATGGTCAACTGGTGGGAGATTTAGAGGCTTTAGAACAGCAGCGCCAAGCGGATGAAACCTTGGAACATGAAACACCAATTGAGGAGTTATTTGAGGATCAGTTAGCCTGTGCTGATTTGGTACTTTTGACGAAAGGCGATCGCATTGATGAAGAGTCTCAGCAGCGGGTTCACCAATGGCTAAAACAGGAGTTAACCCCAGGAGTGCAGATGGTTTCCTGTCAGCAAGGTAAAATTTCGGCTGACATATTATTAGGCTTTAATGCAGCCGTAGAAGACCATCTGGACAGTCGCCCAAGTCACCATGACCAGGAAGAGGAACACGAACACGATGATGATATCAATGCTGTGCATTTAGTCTTAGATCCGGTTGGGGACTCGGCTAGTTTAGTCAATCAATTAAAGGCGATCGCCCAGCAGTTTGAAATCTACCGGATTAAAGGTTTTGTAGCCGTCGCCAATAAACCAATGCGGATGGTAGTTCAAGGAGTCGGAAACCGATTTGAGACCTTCTTCGATCGCCCCTGGAAAACCGACGAACCTCGCCAAACTCAACTGGTGTTTATTGGTCGTAGTCTTAATCAACAACAAATAGCCGCTTCTTTGGAATCAGAAACCATGGCGTTAAACGGGTAGAATTTGAGAGATTTTAGCGATACTTTCTAACATCTCCCCAACCAACCCGGTTTTTTTTCCAGAAGCCGGGTTTCTAATTCCCCACGATACCTTAAAAAAAGAAACCGGGTCAAAAAAGGGTTGACAACGAGTCTGCCAGCGCTATATGTTAAGGTTTACAGTTTGCAGCGCCGCCAAAACAGCCCCAATATAATCATACTTTACCCCACTTTCCGTCTCGTCTCCATCCCACCTTATCTTAATAGCATATTGCGTCCCCTGGGTATTCCCCAATTTAGTTTAGCCTCTAAGACCTGGTAGATTTACCTTGGGATGCCCAAATTTAGTCAAGGCTTCACAAATCCTGATAGGAAAACTGTTTAATCATCTATGGTTCAAAAACGAACAATTGAGGAATTGCATCAGTCAGCATCTTTATTCTGGCCAGAGTTTTTGGTTCAACAACAACTCAAACAGAGTATTATCCCGGTGTTGATTGAAACCCAACAGCAGTTTCTCTCAATTCTTGCCTTGGAATTAGAAAATCCCCTAGATATCTTTACCGCTTTAGAAATATCAAAGCTCTCCGCTAATTTATTTCTCAAACACCTTCTAATTTTAGCAGATTTTGGAGGGGAAAAACTACAACGTTTAAATCAAGAGTTTCATTTATTGTTCCCCGATGGACAATTAGAGTATGTTTGGAACAATACTCAATTTTGTTATCGTTTTCAGGCGTTACCCATATCAGGAATATTATCAAACCAAAAACTTAACATTTCCAGCCAGAAATCGCTGTTTAAAAAACACGCTTTGTCTGAAGTATATAAAGATATTATTGTTGTTATCCTGTTTGCTGGAGATTCAACAAATACTAAAATTTCTGGCATTTTTAAGACTTGGGGATGTCAAATTGGAGAATTAATGGGTAAGTACGATGAACTTTCCGAGTTTATAAGCCAGCGTTATATTTATCTAAGCCGTATTACTGCAGGAGCTAAAAGTAATGATTTGGGTCAGCTTTTGCAACGTCATATATATAAATATTTAGCCAAAAAGTTAAATCACAAGGATATTGATATCAACCTCAATTCTACCATTCCTGGAGTCAGCCATAAGCAAATCGGAAAAAGAGAAACCAACTTTGATATCGTCCTGAATAAAGGTGAAAAATATATAGCAATTGAAATTAGCTTTCAGGAAACCACAAATAGCACAATTGAGCGGAAAGCGGGTCAAGCAAAATCAAGATTTGAGCAGATTGATGGCTTGGGTAACAAGATTATTTATATCATTGATGGAGTCGGTAACTTCCAACGCCAATCTGCTCTGAATACTATTGATGAGTATAGCCACTTGCTTTTGGTATTTTCTGAGTCAGAACTGAATTACTTAAACCACTTTATTCTCGACTTTATAGAAAATGAAAACTGTTAAATTTATAGATTTATTCGCCGGAATTGGGGGATTGCGACTCGGCTTTGAACAGGCGGTTGACTCCTTCGGTTGCATCCCTGATTGTCTCCTCAGTAGTGAAATTGATAGGGATGCTAGACAGGTTTATCAAGCCAACTTTTCCGAAACTCCCCAAGGGGATATTAAGACCATTTCCTCCCTTCCCCCTCATCATATTTTGCTGGCTGGATTTCCTTGTCAAAGTTTCTCATACGCGGGAAAAAAAGCCGGATTTGGAGATACGCGGGGAACCTTGTTTTTTGAGATTTTACGCCTCATAGATAGCCAACAACCCCAGGCTTTTATTTTTGAGAATGTTCGCGGTTTAGTCACCCATGACCAAGGAAAAACTATTAACACAATTCGCCAAAAAATGCAAGAGCGGGGTTATAGTTTTGACCTATTTTTACTGAATAGCTCCAATTATGGTGTCCCCCAAAATCGTGTCCGAGCCTATATGATGGGTGTTCTGAATCAAACCCCTCACTTTAACCTTTTGTCCGATTTGGGGGCTAAGGATTCTCACTCTTATCAGTCCGGTCAACTGTCTTTATTTTCGGCGTATCAAACTCCCTGTAAAGTCAGAGATATTTTAGAGGATAATCCCCCCCAACATTATGATTGTTCTGCGGAATTTACCACCGCATTACGAACTTTTCTGAAGGGGGACTTAGAGAAATTACATGGGGTGAGACTGATTGACTATCGGGGAGGAAACTCGATTCACTCTTGGGAGTTAGGGTTACGGGGAGACTGTACCCCCCAGGAAATTGACCTGATGAATCGCTTGATTACTAAACGCCGCCATAAGGTTTTTGGTCAACATCAAGATGGGAAGTTACTCACCCAGGCTCAAATTGCCAGTTTTTATCCCCATCCAAATTTACAGCAATTATTAGGGTCTTTGGTTGACAAAAACTATCTGCAAATTATTGATGATAAATATAAGCCAGTGGCGGGTAATTTTTCCTTTGAAGTCTATAAGTTTCTCGACCTCGATAAAATATCGGTGACTTTGGTGGCTAGTGATGCGAACCGATTGGGGGTATATCATCGGGGAAGAGTCCGTCGAATTACTCCCCGTGAGGCGGCGCGTTTACAGGGGTTCCCAGATTCTTTCCAACTTCACCCCAATCAGAATAAGGCTTATCGTCAGTTGGGAAATTCGGTGACAATTCCGGTGGTTAAAGCGATCGCTCAAGAGTTGTTACTAAACTTAATACCAACAGCTAAGACTTCATTTCTTGGGAAACCATAAATTTCCCAGTAGCAACTAATGGGGATGGTCGTGATTATTGAGGTGATTTTCATCCTCTAAATTGATGCACTTTTGGCAACCTTATCGGCTTGGGAATTATCGCCACAGTCTTGAATAGCGATCGCGCCTATCTGCGATCGCCGTTCATTTTAATCTCTAACGCAGTCTTTCCACATCTTCCACCGACAACGACAAAGCCTGAGCTACTTGCTCTATACTTAAACCCATTGACAGCAGTTTAGGAATGGCTTCTCGTTGGGTTTGTTCGGCGCGATCGGCCCGTTGGCGTTCGAGTTTAGCTAATTCACTACCAGTGAGCAATAAATTACCCTGGTTATCCCACCAACGTAACCATTGCTGAGTCTGATTTTGATAGCTACCTGACCACACCCCCAACTCGACTCCCATAGTGGCGATCGCATAATGATGGCGATCGTTCGGTTCCAACCGATGATAGCGACCATCCACCCAGTGATAAACCTCTAACTCATGGGTTTTAATTACATAAATTGCATAATAAGGAATGCGAATAATCTGCTCATAAACCCAAAATTTTCCGGGTTTTTGATTGCCGCCTTCTGGCAAACGAGAGAGGGGGGTCTTGTCTCGTTCTTCAGAACCATCGCCGCTGGCTAATTCAATGGCAACAAAAGGAGCCGTATACTCCCGCCATAATACATAAGAACGGCGATATTGACCATCTAATTGCGGTGGAACATTGGGAACATAGAACCAATCTGGGGCTTCGGCACCCCGTTCAGGCGGGTCAGTTTCCCGCCAATAAATGCCACTATCTTGCCCGATCGCATATTGTCCGTCGGGGTGGAGAGTTTGCAATGTGCTTTCCAGAGAATCGGTCAATAAAATACTCTGGGGATGTTCTTGAAAGTTTTTCACAAACGTGCCGTCGGATTCAGGTAATTGAGTGTGATCGGGAAAAGCGGGCGGTACTATTGTCGGGTCTAGGCTTTGAGTCATGTCTATCCGCTAGTAAAAGGGCAGATATTTTATTTAATTATAGCTATTGAAGTGAAGGGTAGCTAATTTCTCTTGTTATTCTGGCTCCCATTCTGACTGGCATATTTCCCCAGCCATTTGATTTTCCTCTCTTAAACTGAGTGCGATCGATGCTTCAGCTTCCAGGGGCTTAATTTCTGACTCCGAATACTTACCCTTTGGTAGTGCGATCGGATTGGGAATAGTTGCTAAAGTCAGGGCGCGAGTAGTCTGGCAAATGGCATGATAGGGATCTATTTCCAGCACCTTATCAAAACAAATTAGCGCCTCTTCATACCGATGTAAATTACACAGCGTCGCCCCTTCATTGTACCATAAATCTGCCACATCCGGATTAATTTTTATCGCTTGTTCATAACACCGGATTGCCGCTTCATAGTCTTCTAATTGCTCCAAAATGATGCCTTTGTACACCCAAGCGGGAATAAAATGAGGGTTACAGTCAATCGCTTTTTCAAAACAATCCAAAGCCTGAGCATAGTTCTCCTGCTCTTGCCATACCATCCCTTCCTCAAACCACATTTCGCAGTCGGGGGCTTTTGTCATGGTTCCTTAACTCCTGCCAAGTCTTTTGTCTGCGGTTCTACCAACACATCCCCAGGGGGAAGTCCTGCCTAAAGTCGTTGTCCAGGGTATAATCAGCATACCGCAAGTTAAGAGCGATATTGCCAGAGGAGTCCCCTAACCCGACTGCTGGAGACTTCTCCCTATTTTCCAGTCCCCTTGGTGTCTACCCTAAACTCGTTTGAAGCCAAATGAAAGATAAGAGGATTGATGAGTTAATTAATATTCTGAAAACTACTACTGATGAGGATACCCGCAGACGAGCGGCACAAGGCTTAGGTCAAATCGGCACAGGTAACGAAACGGCAATTTTGGCGTTAGTCAAGTTTCTCGAAACTACTACTCATTTGTACATTCTTCATCCAGCGGCAGAAAGCTTAGGTAAAATCGGCAAAGGTAACGAAACAGCAATTTCGGCGTTAGTCAAGCTTCTGGAAACCTCTACTGATGTGGGTCCCCGCATAGGAGCAGCACAAGGCTTAGGTAAAATTGGCCAAGGTAACGAAACTGCGATTTCGGCGTTAGTCAAGCTTCTGGAAACCTCTACTGATGAGTTTACCCGCATACTAGCGGCAGAAAGCTTAGGTAAAATCGGCAAAGATAACGAAACGGCAATTTCGGCTTTAGTCAAGCTTCTGGAAACCTCTACTGATGAGGATACCCGCAAACGAGCAGCACAAGGCTTAGGTGAAATCGGCAAAGGTAACGAAACGGCAATTTTGGCATTAGTCAAGTTTCTCGAAACTACTACTCATTTTTACATTCTTAATCCAGCGGCAGAAAGCTTAGGTAAAATTGGCCAAGGTAACGAAACTGCGATTTCGGCGTTAGTCAAGCTTCTGGAAACCTCTACTGATGTGGGTCCCCGCATAGGAGCAGCACAAGGCTTAGTTCAAATCGGCAAAGATAACGAAACGGCAATTTCGGCTTTAGTCAAGCTTCTGGAAACCTCTACTGATGAGTTTACCCGCAAACGAGCGGCAGAAAGCTTAGGTAAAATCGGCAAAGGTAACGAAACGGCAATTTCGGCGTTAGTTAATCTTCTGAAAACCCCTACCGATAAGTCTACCCGCAGTCAAGCGGTAAAAAGCTTAGGTCAAATCGGCAAAGATAACAAAACGGCAATTTCGGCGTTAGTCAACCTTCTAGAAATTACTACCGATGAGGATATCCGAATACTAGCAGCACAAAGCTTAGGTCAAATTGGCAAAGATAACGAAACCGCAATTTCGGCTTTAGTCAATCTTCTGGAAACCTCTACCGATGAGTCTACCCGCAGACAAGCAGCGGAAAGCTTAGGTCAAATCGGCAAAGATAACGAAACGGCAATTTCGGCTTTAGTCAAGCTTCTAGAAACTACTACCGATGAGTTTACCCGCATACAAGCGGCAAAAAGCTTAAATCAAATCGGCAAAGATAACGAAACTGCCATTTCGGCTTTAGTCAATCTCCTGGAAACTACTACCGATGAGTCTACGCGAATACTAGCAGCAGAAAGCTTAGGTCAAATCGCCAAAGATAACGAAACTGCCATTTCGGCTTTAGTCAATCTCCTGGAAACTACTACCGATGAGTCTACGCGAATACTAGCAGCAGAAAGCTTAGGTCAAATCGGCAAAGATAACGAAACTGCCATTTCGGCTTTAGTCAATCTCCTGGAAACTACTACCGATAAGTCTACCCGCATACAAGCGGCAAAAAGCTTAGGTCAAATCGGCAAAGATAACGAAACCGCAATGTCGGCGTTAGTCAATCTCCTGGAAACCTCTACTGATTGGTACACCCGCAGACGAGTGGCAGAAAGCTTAGGTCAAATCGGCACAGGTAACGAAAGGGCAATTTCGGCTTTAGTCAAGCTTTTGGAAACTAATAAAGATAAAAAAAATCGCAGCCAAGATTTAAAAACTTTGGGTCAAATTGCCACAGGTAATGAGATGGCTATTAAAAAACTAATAGAATGGCTAGATAACAGTTCTTCCCTACGTTCAATTGCTGAAACCCTAGAAAAAATAGCTTGTCCCGGAAACTCTACCACGATTGAAGGATTGAGAGAACTGCTGCATAAAAGTTCCTCGGCTTATACCCGTCAGCAAGTCAAAAACCTCCTGCAAAAACTCGACCCTCGGCAGTCAGAAGAACGGGAACAGGATGAAGATAATCTGCTGCTGTTTCTCACCACGACTCGACTCAAAGAAACAGCCGATCGCTATTTTTCCGTCAACTCCTATCAAAAGAAAAAGTTTTGCTATCAACGGATTCTAGCTTGCCTAGACCGAATGCAGCAGGGACGGGATATTCTGACTCGCCGCTCTTTACTGCAATCCTATTTACAACTGTATCAACAAATTGTCTCTTTTTCTATTCATTTTAAAGATAACAAACGCGCCTTTATTTACACCGAACTCTTCAGAAACCGTTATCTCGTAGAACGCATCGCCCAACAAGATGCATCCTTCCCTGCTACTATCTCCAAGCAACTCGCCCAAAACATCAACACCGCCAAACAAAGAGAACGCCAAACCTTACAAGCCTATACGGACAACATGAATCAGCATCTCCCCGAAGTGGAATTAGAAACCCTCAGTCTCGACTGGGAAAATGCTAAAGAAACCTTGGAAAACCTTTACCGCCAAGTTGCGGAAACCGAACCGGAATTTATCGCAAAAACCAAAGTTTACCCCATTTCTTTCGAGGAAGTTAAAAAATTACTGCCCTCAGACACAGCAATTATTGAGTTTTTCTTCACCGAAAACGAACTCATCACTCTGCTGATTCTCCCCGGACAGGAATCCCCCTTAATTCCTGAAAAACTGCGAGTCAATCTCAAACCCCAGAATCCTTTTGAAAGGTTGGCGCGAGACTGGGTGGCAGATTTAGCGGACAAAAGCAAATCTAAAAATGACGCAATCCAGACGACTCGGGAAGAGTTACCCAGGCGCATTGACCATCTGGGAGAGTTGCTCAATTTCAGTGAATTAGAGAAATACCTCCCGCGCCAGATTCAGCAGTTAATCATCGTTCCCAATAACAGTTTACATCTATTTCCCATTCATGCGGTCCCTTTGAATCCAACTCAGCGCCTGATTGACCGTTTTTCAGTTCGCTATTTCCCCAACCTGCAAATTTGGAAAATCTGTCAAAACCGCCAAAGGTCTCGCGATTCGTTTCTGGGTATTGAAAACCCCACGGACGACAAAGATTTAATCTTTGCTAAGGCGGAAATGGCTAGTATTTGCCAGGGTCGCAACTTTACCAAACCGGAAGTTTTCACCGGCAGCGAGGCCAGAAAATCCAAGATTTTGGAATCGGCCAAAAATTACCATTGCTTCCACTTTTCCGGTCATGCTGAGTACAATTTTAAGAATCCCCTAGATTCCTATCTGATGCTATCGGAAGACCACAAAGAAAACCTCACCCTGAGTACCCTATTTGCCGACTTGCACCTCCCCGACGCTGACTTAGTGACCCTTTCCGCCTGCTGTACCGGAGTGGTGGATGCCTTTCAACCCACGGATGAGTGTTTGGGGATTGCTACCGGGTTCCTCCTCGCGGGTGCGAAAGCGGTTGTCAGCAGTCTGTGGAAAGTCAATTCCATCGCCACTGCCTTTCTCCTGGATGAGTTCTACCGTCAGCTAGAACAGACCCCAGATAAAGCCGTGGCGCTGCAAAAGGCTCAAAACTGGTTGCGAACTCGCACGGCAGATGAGTTGAGAAACCGCGCAAATAACTGGGATTTGAGTAAACTAGAACCTAAAGAGCAGTTTCGCTTGGAAAGGGCGCTGAAGCGTTTACAGGGGATTTCCTTTGAGAATCCTTACTTTTGGGCGGCGTTTATTGTGACTGGAGTTTAAACCATGAGTAACAGCGATATCCAGATGAGTGAGAGCGATTTTTTTATCTGTGCGGCATTTCAGGAAATGCTGGGGCTTTCCGGTACAGAAGAACAGCAAAAACTAGATCGCGAAACTGCTATTTCTATTGCCGATTATTTAACCAAACTCCCACCGGAAGATAAACTTAACCCCGCCGCGATGGCAAATCATATCACCGCATTCTGCCAGCAACCGGGGAATGAACAGCTAAAGGAATGGTTTGGAGAAATTTACGATCGCCTGGATGAAGATGGTATCGATAAACTGGTGAAAAAAACGGGCGACCCTGGTAAGAAAGCGTATGGCCTCCCTATTACAGGCAGAGATATTGAGAATGAAGGTCGAGATGCTTGCCAAGACATCCAAAAGTGGGCAACTGAAATTAAACCCAATAAAGATAGCCATCAAAAATGACAACCAGCCAGCCTCCTAAACTTCTCTGCCCAACCCTCCACCTCTATCATTATGTGTTGCGAAATGGTCTGAATGATTCTGATGAACAACTAAAGGAACGCCGTGATAATTTTACTGAAAATTTGCATAAAATCACTTCTCATTTAACTAGCAAAACCCATAAATATGCGGACGGGTTCGTCCGCTTAATTCCCCCGGAAGAAGATGTGTCACTCTGGGGGAATTTGCTGGATTTAAAGTGGCAGGAAATTCCCGAGGAATGCAAAGAAGAAAATGAAAATTTCTTATTTTTAGAAACCGGGATTATTACCAGTCGCTTGGCATTATATCGCCTAAATGATACCTATTTACTGCGCTTCACTAGCTATATCCCCTCCGAAGAAGGTCTTCAAGACTTAAAAACTTTTGGCAATCTCAGCGAACATCTTTCTACGCTCAATATTGAACTCGGACAAACCACTATTCTGGCAGCAACTATATCAGAAAAAGACTATCAAGGCTGGGGAAGTCGTGAGATTGCTGCTCAATGTTTAAGGCTATACTATCCCGAAACAATCTCGGAGGATGATTTAATAAAATGTAATTTTCTAGGAAGTCCTTTCTATCTTTATCCCAAATCGGTGAAAGTTAAGACGATTAATAACTTGTCTCTTGAATCCACTCATCTCATGGGAGTGATTCTCTACCAAGATGTTGAAACTGAGGAAAAAGCAGATGAATTTTATAATATCCTACAAAACATGATACTTAGCTATCATAAAATCAACTTTTTCTACAGCCAAAGTCGGGCCTTGAAAAATCTAATCAGTCAACAATATAAAGACATTGAAAAGCAAACTGAGGACTATTCAAAGACGAAGTGGAATAAAGAATCGCTCAAGCAGCTACCTTACCAGTCTTTAGAGTTTTATAAGAAACTCTCTTTCCTTGCCGACCAAGAGAAAACTCTGCGAGTGAATTTATATAATTATCGAAAACGTCTGCAACAAATCGAAGAACATACGGGCGAGAAATTAGGGGGATTTTTGGGGGATTTTATCGATGAGGCGGAGCATTATTTAAAGCAGATTGAAACCACTATTGGATTTGTGAGTCCGGGTCTGCAATTGTATGATAAACTGATGTTGAGTGTGCAAACTCAAGTGAGTATTGATGATGAAAGAATCCAAAAACAACAGAGTGACCAGCAACAAAAGTTAGGTCAGTTGCTCACCGGGTCTTGTGCTGCGATCGCAGTCGGACAAATCCTGACTCCGGCTATCACCCTCAGCCTTTCCCAGTATATCGACAAAGATCCCAACCAGCCACCGTCGGTGAGTAGCCTATGGTGGGGGGGACTAGCGACGATTGTTTTAAGTATCTTATCCGGCTGGTTGGTGAGTCGGTTAGTTTACCGATGGTTCACCAATAAACAGATCTAGAGATGCTCTAATTTACCATTAGCGGTGGGATGGGCAACCACAGACCCAGAAACAACCCAGAGAAGAGGGGGAGAGGGGATGTGATGTTTAATCTGATATCTGGGTAAGTAAATCGCCGCGAACCCATCCTTGGCGATCGCTTTCGGGAAGGACAACCTTATACCAAATATAACCGTCCTCAGAACTATCAATGCGATCGACCACCTCCACCACCGTCCCCTCCGATAACCTAGCAATACTTCCAGTGTTGAGAGTAGCCAGTCGGCGAACATTTACCCGATTACTCCTAATTCTAGCCTTGGCTCGCGGGTAAAAATCAGCACCCCGAAACTCACCATCAGGAAAATTGCGCCTCACCTGTGGCGGCGGTTCCCCCTCAAAGCCAGGATTCCCCACTATCGGCTCAAACAGATCATCCCCATTAGCCTTCAAATCCTTTTCAGCATCAGGCCTGAACGCCAAACCAATAGCGATCGCACCTAATGCCAGTATAATAGCACCCAGGACAACGAGCCTAACTTTGGGTTTAACCTTCCTCATGGGATAAACAAGTGTTAACCACAGTAACTGATAAATATCCGGTTCTTCTGATCTTCACCATCGCTATGATATGAGATCCTAGGACTCTAATCTATAATGTAACTTCCGAAATGCCTGAGAATCCAACCCGCAACGAATTAGAAGTTCGTGCCCAAAAAGTCCAAGAATTGCGTAGTCAGGGTATTGAACCCTATCCTAGCGTAGCTTTTGAGCGATCGCACCTCGCCCAAGAAATTCACGATCACTTTTCCCAACCACAACACCAACTCGCCAACGGAGAAGCCGACCCCCAAGCACTTCCCCTGCGAGTCTGTGGTCGCATCACCTTCAAACGTGATAGCGGTAGCATTGGCTTTATTGGCTTAACCGACGCATCAGCAACCATTCAACTCAAAATCGAGAAAAAACTCGTCACAGGCGACCCAGGTTTAACATTCAACCAAATTAAAAAACTTCTCGATATTGGCGACTTTATCGGAGTTGGGGGTATTGGCTGCCGCACCAACCGGGGGGAACTTTCCATTCAAGTATCCCGCCTTGACGTGATCTCCAAAGCTACCATACCCTTCCCCGACTCCTACTATGGCATCAATGACCCCGAACTCTGTCGCCGCCACCGGGAAATAGACCTAGTTAGTAATTCCACATCCCTACAGCGATTTAAACTCCGTAGCCGCATTATCCGCAGCATTCGCACCTATCTATGGAATGCCGGATTTGATGAAATTGAAACCCCCGTCCTCCAGAGTATTTATGGCGGCGTGGCGACGCGACCCTTTATCACCCATCACAATGCCCTAGATATTGATTTATACTTGCGTATTGCTACCGAATTGTTCTTAAAACGTGCCGTTTGTGGCGGTATGGAAAAAGTTTTCGAGATTGGTCGTGTCTTTCGTAACGAGGGAATTGATAGCACCCATAACCCAGAATTTACCTCCATTGAAGTCTATCAAGCCTATGCTGACTATTTCCAAATTATGGCCTTAGTTGAAGACTTAATCTGTGCCGTGGCTACAACGGGCGCAGTTACCCCGTTTCAAATCAAAGCATGGTCGGCAGGCTTTGAGTTATCCTGCCAACGTTAAGTTTGAAGGAGACTATCTCAAAGTACCGGGGAAAATTGGATTGCTAATACATTTACGCGACATTTATCCGGCTATTGCCTGACAATGCGACGATAGCACTATTACCCGTTAAGGTAACAGAGGCGGTATCCCGCAAAGCTTTTAGAAAGATTCCAAAAGCACCGTTCCAGTCCCTGGGTAGAGTGAACCCACACTCAGGACATCGGAACACTTTTGAGCCACCTAGCTGGGAATGCATATTACCACAGTGAGTACAGGTTTTGCTGGTGTATTCTTCCGTCACATCTACAACTGTGGTTCCAGTTATTTCCCCTTGATGTCTCAGGGTTAGTTTGAATCGATAATGCGCCCATGTCAGCATGGCTCGGGCAGTCTTGGATTTGATTTTCCGCTTGGCTTTGGCAACCATGTTGGAAGTCTCGAAGGTCGGCAGAAAAATTATGCTGTAGTCATTAGTCAAGTAATGAGCAATTTGCTTGTGGGCCTCATCCACTAAATTCCGGATTTTAGTTCTCATTCGTTGAGCCGCTTGCCTCATCCGGCATCGCCGTGAACGATTAAGTTCCTTGGCGATTCGGCTCATCAAATCATCCAAATGTTGACATAACCTAGTAATGCGTCCTATATCTCCGGAGCCCAATTCCAGAAACCGAGAGCCATCAAACCCAGTTATGAAAGTTCGGACACCCCGGTCTAATGCAATCACGCCATTCGCTTCAGTTGGGGTAACGGCAACTGGTTCAGGGAAAATCGCCAACCATCGACCTTTGGTAAACACCAACTGAGTCCCTTGCCCGCAAGTTTTAGGGATAGCTTAGGAAACCATGAAAGTTAATCCTTTCGTGAGTCTTGGATACCAACTCCCTGAAGAGAAATTAGTATTATTGAACTTAATCCCTTGAGAGCTGTCACGACAACTTCTAAACCTTGCATCAGGACTGGCGGTCAAAGCCTGATCGGCATCAAAGATGGCATTTTGCCGAATATGGCCGGGTGTTTCTTTGACCCATTCGGGTAAGTCACTCTGCATCACTTCCGCAGCGTAACTTTAACTTGCTTAGTCGTTTAGCACTCCGGGATAATGCAATTGCTTGGTTGTAGCAATACCGACAAGCAGCCAGCCATTTGCGCCAGACTTGATTTAGCTCTAGGCTGGGGTAAATCCGGATCTTCTTTGACCTGAGTTTTATATTGACTCCGTCCGTATAATCGGGAACTGAAGCAGTGGAGGATGGCGAGGATGTCCTCAACCATTTCTGGTTCTCGACTGAGACTTGTCTCGTTGAGAACCATGAGTGAGCACCTGTTTTGCTCACAGAGCCATCGAAACAAGTCCCATCCAAATCTGGCCAATCGGTCTGGGTGGGCAACGACAACCATGCGGACATCTCCTGACAAGACTTGTCCCAGTCAGGCCAGCATTTTCTTTCCCTTGAAGTTGAGCCCGCCTCCGATTTCGGAGACGACTTCTGCTTCGGGGTAGAGGTTGGACAGTGCGGCCACCTGTCGGTTGAGGTCGGACTGCTGGGCGCGGCTACTAACTCTGGCATAGATAACGACTTTGCGTTTGTCACTGCGTGATGGCATCAGAATATGACTCAACGTTGTATCGTCGTTGCCCAGCGGGGGTTCTGATGGTCTCGATTGAGCCATTTTCGTCCCATCTGCGGAGTGTTCTTTCATGGACTCCAAGGATTTAGGCCGCTTCCTTGGGTTTGACATATCTGGCAATAGGTTTATCCTCAACGTTATGGTCGAAAGGGAAGTCACCTTCCCCAACTCCAATTCCAAACCGTACTTGAGACTTTCACCTCATACGGCTCCTGATGTAGATACCCCTTTTGACATCGGGAACAGGGCAACAACTCCCTGCTTTGTGACTTCAACTTTTGGAGCTAAATACAACATCGTAGTCTTTAAACTCGCTCTCGTCATAAACACTCTTATTTGTCGCAGTCTCTATATCCACACCGTGACTAGTGGGCATATCCTAACCATTACAGTTAGGCATTAGCTTTCAGTCACATCCTTTCCCCTTAAAGGCATACGCTTACACTTTTCACTACTGTGCAGTTACATCCTGCTGAGAACCTATGAGGGGTTTAAACGTTCCGTTTATACGGGCATTCCATCTTTAGACTTGTCCTGTCCACCGGGGTAATTTTAAAGGTCTGTGTAGGTAGTGGATGAAAACTCCTACTTTTCCCCTTGCTCTTTTGAGCGCAGCGTATCAACCTATTTCGCTACTTAATAATTACGATGGTTCAAGCCGGAACATTCAGATTTCCTTAGTCATGGATGGTTGGCAGTGGTCGGATTATTGGGAATAGGTTTCCCTCACGCCTTCCGTTCCCCGCTTCAATCTGACGGGTTGTGATTCCTCAAACTGGGGGTGGCTATCGCCGTTACTCTCAACGCCCTGATTTCTCAGTTGGTTTATGACCTTGAGTCCCCTGCCTTGCTTAGATTTCTCCAAGCGTCGGGACATATAAACAGTTATGGGATGGTCAGGGGTGCGAATCCCTTATATTCCACCAAGGGGTGCAAGTCCCACTAGGACGTTATTTCAGGCATTGCAGCCTTATTTGACTCCTAAACGTCTCGCACTTATCGCTTATTATACCATATTGCCCTAAAATATTAACCTAATTTGAGATTAAATCATGCTCCCATTTCGCCTCGGGGGGCTAGTTATCAATGCGGCGGGAATCACCCGGTTATCCGCGACTTCCCCCCAGGTGTAAGGGGAAAGTTTCGTCCTTTACCGGCTAGGACTCATCAGGCGGTGAAATCTAGATCTTTTAATTACTTAATGGGCTCTGTAGGTTATACAAGAGAGCGTCGTGGCATTTAATAACTGACTGCTGGAATCTGTCTATATCTTGACATTCTTGAACACAAAAGAAACCATTGATAAAAACCAGTTCGCAAATGGCATTATCAACCATTCTTTTTATGTCTATCAAGATGTCCGTAAATTCGGTAGATTTATCAGCCATATATATCCAATTGTCTAGCAAATCATAGGAATCATCGTCGGTAGGATTTTCGCTGTAGTTATTGGCTTCTACTTTCACAGCCCGTGCTAGCTGTTCCAAGTGGTTACTGATGTTTTCCCTGGTTAAGGGTTCATCGGGGTTCGGGACTTGAACTTTTAACCACAGAGAGGAAACCTGTACGCTAATATTTTCAATGGACTTTAAGATATCCTTTTTTAGCTGTGTGGTGTATTGGGTTTGTGGGTTTTGCTGGTTTGTGCTATTCATCATCAGAGCCTCCAATTTTTTCAATGAGTTTGGGAATGAGTTTCCCGGCTTCCTGGGTGTTGGTAACAAATTTCTCTAGTTGGTTGAGAAATTGCTTTTGGGCGTAGGGTTTAGTGAGTTTGTCGGTGAAGCAGTAGTTATAAAGTTGGTCGATGTCATAGTAGAGTTTCCTTACCATGTAGCTGACATCTAAGACCTCTTCTTTAAACCCTGGCAATCGCCTCAATTGCTCATCCAGATGGTCGCGGTCATTGGTCACAGTTTTCGCAACTCCTTCATGCCTTCATTGGTTAGTTGTCTAATTAGATGCAGGTAGCCAATAACCTCGGCTAAATGCTCGTCTTTTTCGAGGGTGAACTGGTCAAGTCTGACGCTAATCCTTTCCCCGTAGTCTTGGATGCTTGTCGCGATGTCAGTTAGGCGACCCAGGTAAATCTCTGACTCAAGATTCTCCATTTTCCTCGGTGATAAAGATTTTTGCCTGTTCTAAAAACAGCTTAGTTTTTTGTAAGGCTGCATCAGCGTATTGCTGGAATTTTTGGATGCTAATATCATCAAATGACAGCCTTTCTTTAACGTAGTAATTGATAGAGAAAATCTGCCAAGCCATGGAAATCAACAGGTGATCGCCAGCGGCAGAGGAATCCTCTGATGGAAGTTCCCCGTTCTCGATCGCCTCAAGTATTTTTTTTACATCCTGCTTTTGGAGGTTGGTATCGATGTCTCGATTAAAATGAGACATCAAATCTTTGTGCATTGTGTTTAAGGCGCTAGGGGTTAAGTGTTGAACTAAGACACTAAGCTGATCTGCCTTCTGTTGGTTGGTTAATTTTTTCATCGCCAATGCGCCGTTATTAGTGGTTAGACTAGTTAACTATGGCGGCGATGGGGAGCGATCGCACCTAAATAGAACTTTGGGAAGGAGCGATCGCATAACCCGCCGCCGCGATCGCACATTTAGCAAGTCAACCTCTAGGAGTGCTATTATTAAGCCACGGTTAAGGATAAAAGAGCTTGAGTTTTCTCCCGACTTGGGCATAGTAAACTCCTAAATGACTTGCTTAGGGGTGGCTTTGGTCAAGCCGCCCCAAGTTTTTTGACTTAGTGACCGATACTCATGTTCGCAGCATCGAGATGTCGCACTACCTCATAACTCAAACAAGTGGCCCTAAGCAATTGGGCTCTGATTTCCCTGTAGTCGGGGTTTTTAGATTCCAGAATGGCAGTCACTGTTTGCAGACAACGGGTTAATTCTTCATTTGAAGTAGTCGCCGCCTGGAGTTTTATCTGTGTGAACGGGTTGTTTCTGTTGTCGGTTGACATCGTAGTTTTTCACCTTCTCATTGGGGCGGCCGTTTAAAACGATCGCTCTCAGTTCATCCCCATTGCTCCTCTGGTAAGTCGCCAGCATTTCATTGGCGAGATACCAGCTTTCCTTTAGCAGGCGACCAACCTGTTGAGTTGTTAATGGCAACTCCTGAACCAGGCTAGGATTTTGCAGTAGTGCTAAAAGGACGGATTTGGCCGTGTCGGAAACGGCAGAATGGGAGAGCGGAATTTCTCTTCTGTCTGGTGCTTCCATAGAATTTCCTCCAGTTCCTCTGGCGTGTACTCAAGTAATTTGTTGAACAAACTTAGATATGCAAAAACCTCCTCTGCTGTTAGTGATTCGGACAAGTTGAGTTGACCCGTAGCAGTCTCAGATGTTATGCTGATGACTGAACGAGGTAGATTCACGTCGCTCATCTTTAAGTTCCTTTTTGCTAAGGATGATGGGGAGGAAGGGGAAACGTTGGGGTTTCCCTTTCCTTTTGGAATCAAGACTTGTGAACTTTGAACACCAAACCAATAGGTCCGGCTATTTGGGGATTCCGTTGGATGGAATCCTCAATTTCTGCTATGTAGTGAGCTACCTCCTCATCTGATAATTTGAACACAGACCTTTGAGCTGTCCGTCTTAGATGCCGTCCGATTTGTTGCTGCCCGTTGGCGGCGACTTGTCGATCTGCCAGCATCCAAGCCAAACAAGTGACCAGGAAAATCCGCTGATGTTTTTTGTCCAAGCGGTGAAACCCGCTAGGCAAATTGGCGGCCTCGGCTTTTGGTTTGACCATAGGCTTTTTACCTATATATAGGGTGTGCTTTTGCGATCGCCTGACCAACCCCAAGGCGATCGCATAAATCTACCAGCTTCCCCGCTCTCAACATCCGGCTTTTTACCTATCGCGCTCGAATAATGGAAAACCCGCAGCACACTGTACGGGGAAAACAAGAAGTCAGTCTCGATGACGTTAACGGAAACAGCTGTCGGGCTACTGGATCAGATGGCTATGGAGCTAAATCTGAATCGGTCCGAATTGGTGGAGCAGATTGCCAGGGGGATAATTTCCAGTCAAGCGGGGAAAGTTTCCCCGGAACAGGCGGGAAAATTCTAGACCTGTTGGAGGAGTTGTTTGCTGGTTTCCATGAGTATGTCAAAAGCCATGAGGCTCGATTAGAGCAAAGACTGCAAGCCAACCGAGACTATCAATCTCAAATGAAAAAACAAATGGAGAACATCCGACAGGAGATTCTCCAACAGGTTTCTAAATAAATTAAGCGCCCTTCGTGTCCACGAAGGGTGCTTTCTATTTTGGCACGCAGTTAAACCCTCAACAAATAGACAATCCATGGCACAACATCTTTCTAACCCTCAAACTGTCACCGGTGAAAAGGCGATCGCTCATAAAGTGACCGATTCCGTCACCCTGGGTGACGCAAAAGTTAAAAATTCAAACGCGCCGTTACGCGCGATCGCTCATAACCCGACCGACACAACCCCAAGCGTGTGCTGGAACTTCAGTCCTAAGTGCTGGAACTTCAGTCCTAAGTGCTGGAACTTCGAGACCTGGTTAAAAAAGATTACGCCGCCTTTTCCCGAATCGTTGGCGACATTGATATGGCGATCGCCCTAAATTTTAGCGACCTTCCTTGTACCCATAAGCTCCGGTTGGCTCGTGATATAGCCAAGCAATCCTACGGCAACATTTTGGCTATAAATAGTCGAGTGAGATCTGGGGAAGATGATAACAGGGGGTCAGGCCGATGAGGGAAAAATCTAAGTCACCGGGGCAGCTTTCCGTCATAATATCGTCACCCAGGGTGACGGATTCTGAAAGTGTAGAACCATTCGATCCGGCTTGGGATGATATGGATGTCTTGAAACATCTTAGGGACTGTCCCAATCAAGACCACAAACAACTCGCTCAATCCACTGATATCCCGGTGTCTCGTGTAGTCAAGTCTCTGGAAAGGTTACGCGAGAAAGGTAAGGTTAAGTATTTGGGATGGATAGCCGTCACCCTGGGTGACGAAAATTTATCCCCGGTGAACACTTCTCAGAGCGATCGCCTAACTGTTCGCTGGAAAGCTAAGTCAACCGCCCAAGACACCAACGGGAATAAATATGCTTACCTATATAGGGGAAAAAGCAGGTTTGCTACCTTGCCGGCCCCCATTTATCGGAAAAAGCTAAAGCGATCGCCGACCAAATAGAACAGTGGATCGAGTCCGGCTTATCTCTCGAAACTATCCTAGAAAAACTTCCCGCACTTAAATCGGGTGGTTGGAAATCCCCAGATAGCAACTCCTAAATTTTCCACAGGGGGAGACTTTACTCCCCCGAAAAATTTTATGATTTCACAGAAAAATCAATGAGCATTTTTTAACCCTAAACAGCGCTATTTGCTACTGTAAAATGGTTAGCGCCGTTGGCTGTGTGTAAGAGTCTTTGATGTTTTAGACAAAATACCAAGCAGCCCGGTTTAGTGCTAAAATTGGCGGAATCTAGGGCAGTTACTTCTCGATCTGTGTTTGGCTAGTAGCACCCACTTTCCTCTGATGTCTGGCAACCTTAAGTCATCGACTGCCTTAGATTTCATCGATCGCGTCTCGGATTTTTTGAGGATCAGCATCAATGTAGCGCTGCAAAGATGCCATAGATTTGTGACCTGTGATAGCCATGATGGTTCTGGTATTGACTCCCTTGTTATAAAGTTTGGTAATGAAAGTGCGGCGGTAACTGTGAAGCGAGTAACCCTCATTTTGTAAACCCAGTTGAGCGATCGCTTTCCGGTGAAAAGAGTCGAACGCTTGAACTGTCACGGGCTTGGATATATCAGATGGGCTGGGAAATAGAAAATCGCCGCCACCGATGCGGTAGGTTCCAAGAATCTCTCTAAGTTTTTGGGAGATGGGAACTTGGCGGACTCCCCCATCTTTCCCGCCCGATCGCTTTCTAGTTTCAGACCGAAAAGTTATTTCTGGCAGGACAATGTGGGAAGCTGGGGAAACATAAACATCAGGGACTCGTAGTAACCTCACCGCTCCTACTCGTTCACCGGTGTACATCAAGATGGCAAGTAAAGTTTGCTGCCAGGGATATTTACAGCGTTTGATTATCTTGTCGGCGATCGCATCAGGAATGATTGATGCTTTACCAATGCGGTTTTTTTTCATGAATTCGTGTCTGTAGGGAATTTCCCCCAGTTGCCTAGCCGACGAGGTAAAGCGATCGGCTTACCTATATGACTATTGTAGGGTTCGGGCGGGGAGAATATTAGTTTTCGCGCCGACTTGGGGGAAAGTTTGGCGGCGAGCGATCGGATCAGCCTTCTCTATATTTGTTTACTAACCGGTAATACTCTCCCCTATTTTTGTGAATTTACCAATCCTCCCATGGTAAAAACTGCGTTATCTCAAATTCTCCCCCTTGTTTTGGGTCTGTGCTGTTGGGCGTGTAAATGCAACGGCAAAGTCCTAATCCGGGAGCTAAAAAAGAACCTTCAGCTTTAAACAGCAAAATATAGCGAGACAGAGTAGGAGTCAGATTAAAAGCTCCCCTGTGTCAGGAACTGTAATAACAGAGCATCGATTTGTTATCCATTTTTCAAGATTATCTATGTCAATATGTGAACTCAAAACATTAGAAAACAATGCAACTTGAGATATTGCCATCCACATGGTTTCACGAGGACATAGTAAAATCTCGATATTAGTTCCTTCCTTGATAACAGACGTAGAAATTCCGTCATTCCCAATGTAGGCATAAAGATTATGGGTAATATTAAAAACATATTGTTTACCGGGCAAAAAAGCATCAAATTGCCAGGCTCTAACTGCTCCCTCTGTTGTAGTCCACGTTCCCCAGAACCTATTATAAGTATCTACGTCATCATAATTAACTTGAGAATCAGAACTTATAAACGATGGAAGTTTGTTTATATTGGAATCTAAGGAAATAAACGGTCTAATTGATAAATCTGGGATAGGCATATCGTCCTCGATTTCGCTTCCTATGTTGTAGTCAATTTCCGTATCTTGGCGCACCCAGATAGAGAGAATCTGAGTTGTGGGGCTGCTTGCTAAAACACCAATCCCCCCATCACTCCCATCGGAGTAGAAGCCATTTTCAAAAACAGGTAAGGATAAATCAGACCCTACCCACCGAATAGAAAAAGGATTGTCGGCTTGGATGGTGATTTCCCGACGGACTAATAATGGCGTGGCGGGGACTATTTCAATCTCTTCCCCTGCGGTGAGTTGAAAATAACCTGACTTAATATGGCGATAATAAGCGCCGCCGCCCCCGCCACCGGTAGGACGCATTGCCAATCGAATCGGCATTTATCGTAGAATAAAAATAACCACTTCTATTGTCTCACATGAACATCACTCCGGGAGTCTATCCTGATTTTTCCGAAACCACATTAGAAGCCTTAACCTTAGCTATGGGGCGGCGATTGCTACAAAGGCAAAAAAACCTGACGATTAACTTCACAGGAAAAGACGTTATGGATTTAACTCTCAATGAAGAGGATTCTGTTGTCAACCTGGATATTGACGAGCTAGAAACTTATATAGAAGGTGGCGCGATTAAAGTCCAAGAGCCGTTTGTTGATGCCTTTGAACCCGGTATAGGCAGTTACCCCTTTAACCAAACCAATTTAGCTAGTGCTTTACTGCATTTAGTTGTACATCAACACATAGCAGAATTTAGTTTCGAGCTAAACCCCGAACCCGCCAAACAACATTGTGATTTTTCTATCCGACCTAACGTTAGGGGAAATGGAACTTATCCATTAATATGCACCATCACTTTAACAGACTATCCCGTAATCATTGACTACACTAATGGTATGACTTCAACCGCACAACCATACTTATTGACACCTTAAACTATGGCAGAAAATCGCTGATCAGAAACCGACACATTTTCATTTAAAATTAATCAAAGTAATGCCAGTAATTATGTTAATGACCCATTAACACTTGGGGCTGTTTCTAGTGCCGTTAATTCAATATCTGCCAATATTGACCCTAGATGGCTATGGCGGGCTAATGCCTTCCTATAAAGTCTCACCGCCTCAGTTTGGTGTCCAAGTTTTCCCCGGTCTCCTTATCCTGAATTTTACCCAGAGGATTCGGCGGCAGAAAGAGCAGCCAAATTAATGAAATTAGAGAGCAATCATCCTAAATTTGGGTGGCAATTGCTTAGAAGAAAAAGCGCTACCGGTTCATGGGTCGAGGCAGCTTGTCCTGTTATTCAAAACCGAGGGAGGCGGTTTTATGTTCCTCTAA
Organism: Arthrospira sp. PCC 9108; assembly: GCA_016745315.1. GTDB lineage: Bacteria > Cyanobacteriota > Cyanobacteriia > Cyanobacteriales > Microcoleaceae > Limnospira > Limnospira platensis. Next base: position 3,502,439 of record CP066886.1, on the reverse strand, counting down.
TTAATCCTTACTTAACAGCAAACGAGGTCAAAATACTTGGCAGTGCTGACCAATTGGGTGTAAGTTTTAAGGATTATGGCAACGGCATATTAGGGGGCGGTTCAATAGCCAGTAATCGCATCTATGACACTCTTTACATCGAGGGAGAACATAGAGTAGAATTAGATTTAATATTGATGGCTAAACGTCCGGCTAATACAGTGATGAACACAGTCACTGTAAGCCCTAATCCCATGTTAATAGCCCCCGCTAATCTAAGCCGTGCTTATTTTGAAATTCAAAATCAGGGAGAAATTGAGCTCCTTTGGGGTTTTGGCACATTGGGAAGTGACGCGACAAGCCATCCATTCAAAATGCCACCCGGCCAGATTTATTATCCAGGTAATGTAGCCGGATTTATACCAACTGACGCGATATGGGCAAAAGTAAAAGAGGGAACGACAACTGTTCTGATTATGGAGAGTTATTATCAATGACCACAGCTTTATATAGCAGTGAAAATACCGAGGATTTAAGTTATCTACCAGAGGGACAATATGAAGTAGATGCAGTTAATTTGTGGAATAGTGATTTATCATCAATGCTTTATGCTAAAAAGGTGATATTCAAACGCCACTTTTTGCTTCCCGGTTCTCCATCTGATGCTTTTCCTTTCATTCGAGAGTTAAAAGCCTTGGCTAATGTTCCCATACAATACAGGACAATTAATGAATTTCCGAAAACGGATCGACAAACGGATAAAACGGATTTAAGACGCAAAGATAACTATCGTTTTCTTGTTGAGCAATGGTTAGAGAGAATTGAGTATCTATGCCAAACTTTTGACTTTTTAGAAGTGTTGCCAGTCACTGCCATGTTAATGTCTTGGAGAAGCCCGTATCTGCCTAATGCTTATTTTATGCTAAAAAAACGGGAAACCATTAAGTCGGTTTCTTTGGAAGCGATCGAGGCGATGGAACCAGAATGGCTGGTTGAGAATCGGGTGTTGTCTGAGGAGGGATGGAGGCAATTATTTATTAATTGGGATGAGGAATCTTTGTCATGAGAGAGGTAGAAGAGCGAAGCAGGAGGGTGAAAGACATTGTTAGAAATCGCAACTACCGGCAAGCTATAGATGTAATAGAAAGAGAGGTCAAAAGATTAGAGGCGGATGACAAACCCAGGGCTAGAGTAAGGTTTCCCCGCGACGACGGGGATATTGATATAGACGTTGGGGGGATAGTTGATTTTGCCCGGTCGATGTTGCCAAAAGCAAGCATAGAGGCTGAGGATTTACAGGATGGTGGAACTAGGAGAGGGATAAAAACCGAAAAGATTGGCAGCACGGCTCGCGGATTTGTAGACCTTGATGAAGATGGAAACCCCAAAGGTTTTGGGGGAACAATTGACAGTATCAATGATGCAAATGTCTCGGTTTACCTTGGGGAATGCGAGCAATCGATGAGCGTAACTATTGGGGGGAAAACGGTTACTTTTGCTAGAAATGTTTGTGAAGATGATAAAGACGAGGAAGAAGACGATGAAGATGAGGAGGAAGACGATGATAGAATTGGAAGACCTAACATTCCTGGTCTTCCTGGTTTACCACCAGGTTTTACTGGGCAAGTGTGTATGAGTTATCTGCAGCATGCTGTGATAAATTATGACGGACCTCTAGGACGAGGAACTACCGAATCTAGAATTGAAGCCAGGGCTGGATCTAATAAATTAGATCCCCCAATCGACAGCAGTTATTTCGATTGGAGAGAACAGGCAACAAAAACTATTTCATTGAAGGACTTTGGCTATACAACAAGAAAAATTTTAACAGATTTTATCTTAAAAGAAAGAGAAAAATATAATCTAAGCCATCATCAACCCATTATTTATTGTTATTACAGCGTTGACTCTGCGGGAATGGCTCCCCTTAGAAATAGACCTAGAGTATATCATCAGTGGATAAAAAGACCTCGATGGAGCTATCTAAGTTATCTTTTAGAGTATTATGAATCTGCTTTTGTTAGTCCTGAATTTTATGGACCAAATACTTTAAACCCAACAGTTAAATGTTATTGGCTGTATGAACATGGTTATTTTGTCGATTTTTATAGGGAAGGTCATCCAAATCATTCATGTAAATTGATTAACAATTATCAACCAGAGCCACCGCCAAGTTTACCAATATTACCCGATGATATGGACAAAAATTGCTGTGAAGAGTTGATTAAGATGACTCGGGAAATACATAAAGCCCTAGGAGTTAGGAAATTGTTAGAGAAGAACTTCCAAGTTCCGTCTAATATGATGATACCAGAAGGCAAAGGTAATCATGTAAATAAGGATTATCTTGAAATCATGTCTGACCTTTTTAAAACCATAGATAATTATGGTTTTGATGCTCCGGTTACTGTTAAAGTTCAGGATACGAATAAAGCCCAAAAAGGCGACCAGTCTATAGAGTTAAAGTTTAACTCGCTGGGGGCTATATTAAAGGCTCAGACTGAACTGTTGATTGAGTTGAAAGGTGATAGTGCTAACCGGTTAAATATTCAGATTCGCCTAGCTTATATAATGACGAGAATGTATCGGACTTTAGCTAAGTTATATTACAGAACGTCGGCGATTTTGGACGGGTTGGGAATTCCTATTATCTCGAAGGTGGTGACTTTACCGATTGAGTTTAATGTGTTTGGTAAAAAACACTGGGGAGCTGGTAAGGGATTCGGTAAGGATAGTAAAAAGGGTCAGGAGCCTAAACTTGATTTAAACGATGAAGACACGACAGAAGCTATGTTACCCGATTTATTAGAGATTCATGATTATGAAATAGAGGTTGATGAGTTTAGGTTTAAAAGCACTGACCTTTATGAGATAATTTTGAATATGGCAGCTAAAATGAGGACATAATCGTGACCAAAAGAAATCCCCCCCGTGGTTCCAATCGTCCCCCAAGCGATTCGGGTAGTGGTAAGAAGCCACCATCTGAAAGAGAGAAAAAAGCGGGGTTAAGAACTGATACAAACAACAGAATAGAGGAAGCGATCGCTGTCTTGGATTTTCGGCTACACTTAGAATATTTAAATGTGGCTTCAGCCGTTGGGGGCGGCGATTTTGAACAGTTTAAACGTTCTTGGTTGATGAATTACTATAATGCTATGACAGAACCGAGGTTTAAAGATAAACCCAAAAATCCTCCTACTAGAGAGGAACGGGCACGTCTCTTAAAAACTAATGATGAGTTGATGATGAATCGCCAAATCAAATCCGACAATTTGTCATCAAGGGAAAATCTAGCTGAATTTCGCCGAAGTAGAGACTTGTTGCCATTCGACGCTGATAATATAGGTTAAAACTATGTCTAATATTGTAGGGATAGACCAGAGAGAACTAACTTCAACCGCTATAGCTGGCGGTGCAATGTCTTCACAGTGGTTTAATGCTTTTTCGACCCCTTTTTATCAGCAGATTCAAAGTTTAAAAGCCTTTGATTTTAAGAAGTGGGCGGGTAGTGTCAAGGGCGGAGCTTTAGTTATTGCAGAAAACATCAAAAAAGGGAACTGGGGTTTTTTCAAAGAATGGCTACAAGAGGCTCCTCTGGTTCCTAAAATAGCCGGGATTGTAGCGGGTGGTTTAATTGCTGGGACTGTGCTGATTGTTGGCGGACAAGCATTAGGGTTTGTTGGTGCGGGTGTAGGGAGTTTAGTAGCAGCCCATCCGGCTTTTGTTGGCGGTTTTTTAGGGGTAACAATACCTACAGTGATGAGCAAATTGACCCAAGGGGTTTCTCAAGCCTATAACTTTGATTGGGCAGCATCTGACAAGAAAATGATGGACGATTTAAAACAAGCGGCTAATGCTTTATATGTTCCCTTGGGGGAAACAGTCGGGAAATCTTTGGCGGCTTTAGTGGTGGGCAAGGTGGGTAGTGCGGCGGCAACAAGTTTAAGGATTCGGGAAGGTGCGATCGCCGCTATGTGTATGATTAACCCGACTATTAAAGAGACTTTGGTGGATGCGTTATCCTCGCTGAGGTATGCGGTGCAAGAGGTTGTTAAGAAAGCACTGTTTGTTATGACTTACATCAACGCCAGAAAAGTAGCAGCCAAGTTGTTGGATAAGGAAGATACTTGGGGCAAGGAAGGGCAATCACCTTTTATTGTTTCGGAGAAAGTAGAAGAAACTTGGGCGAAAGTTAAAGAAGATGAATATTTTGATTGGGTGAATGAGCAACAATGGGAGGGGTTGGAAACAATGGCGGCTACGTTTTTTGAAACCCTCGGTGATTTGTTGTCAGAGCAGGGAACTTATGAGGAGTGGATACCGGTATAAATTCATCACCTGAGAGGAGGGATGTCAATGGCAGACGTTGGAAGACTTACCCAGCAAACTTACATCATGATGGCTCGTCAAAGGCGTATCACGAAGCTATCGGATAAACGCCCGGAACGAGTCCGAATAGAGTTACAACCTAACTGGAACGTTTACCAACTACAGCCAGACAGAAAAAACCCAGATTACAAACTGCTGATGGCTGGCTCTGAGTCAGCCTTGGCATTGCAGTTGTCACAACTGGGATGGATGGAGAAGATGATCGATCATCTTCTCAATGCCAGCGATCTAAAATTCGAGGATTGGTTTGATGTTTGGGCGGCGGGTTATCCAGAACTACGCTACAGAGTGAACCCAAAACTCCCCACATTAAGAACTAACTATCCCGCGTCGAATGTGAGTAATTCCACTGGGGAAACAATAAGCAAATGGAGAAATGAGGTAGGCTCTCGCCCGGCTTACATTGAATGGAAACCTTCAGCCCGAAAAACAGCAAAAGATGTTGGGCTTCACCGCACAATAGAATATTTTCCCGATCGCTCTCAGAACAAATCAGTTGTCTTGACGGGGAACGACAAGGAGCTAATTAGGCAAATCCTGCAAATCCACTACGAGGGTGGGGGTAGCAGTGAGGGAATGGATAGCACGGTCTCAACGGGTATTAGTTACCGGGGCGCTCCCAAGGTTGTGCTGTACTTTTTGGAACGGATCGAGGATGTGGAAAAAGGCTACCGACAACTAGAGGCGAGAGTTGGTTTCCGTTTGGTGGGAAAAACGGAAAACCCGAACGGAACTGGCGACTTGTTAACTAAGGCTAACATCAGAAATTTGGCTCAGAGAATTGTCCAGAACTTTCTACAACCCCAACAATTTCGTCTTCACAAGGGTAGAGAATCGGTTAGCTATAGAGACAAGCACCAAGGGTTAGAGTCGTTTGTTTTTGCAACTAGCGCATCAGAGGGGATTAATCTTTATCAGCGAATCTGTCGGGTGATGGAAATAGAATTTGATAACTCAAAGGTCTTTACATCGAGCAACCAAAATCCAACCCAAGCGTTTCCTATTACGCCCCCAGAGGTGACGATATTGGGTAACAAAATTAAACCACCCCGCCGCCGTCCGGTCGGGCACGTCTATTTTAGAGAGGCGAAATTGTTTTTGGAGATGCTCAACGAGCCTATCCTTCTCTGTGACTACAACGGGCATATATACAATAATCCCGATTAGAAGACAACCCCAACGATTTTTTTAGATCAAACAAACTCCCTTGTATGTTCGGAAACCCTATAGGTTTCCGTAACTGTTGCACACCCTAAAAATACCTGTTATGAATGTAGTGGTAATCAGTTTTTAAACAACAAAGCAGGTATTCTATGCCCAGTCTAAATAGTTCAAAAATTTATAGCTGGAATTCACCCTCGCCAGGGGGTACAGGAACCACTAGAGTGGCAGCAAGGCTTTCCAGTCGGTACGATGGCATTGCTACACATCTAGGAATGACCGCCCATACAAATCCAACTGAAGTAAACGCCCATATGCTTAAGCCAAATAAAGCTGTGCAGGAGGGCTACTTAATGAAAATGAGAATTAACTACCGAAAAGACAATAAGTATTATGGTGCGGATATTTATGTGCCTACAGACAAGGTTACTGAAGCCATCCAAGTGCTACCTAACAAGCAATGGGATGGTACGGGAGTGATAACTTCATGTCGCGATCGTGTACGAGTTGATTACCGTTAATAACAAAAGGAGAGTATATTAATGGCTAGAACGAAACTGTGTCAATTAGTAGATGGCACTAAGATTAGAGTATTTAGAGCTAGTAGTGTGATGTATGACGATAACACTGTAGCAACTTTGGGAATAGGTCCAGTCGCTGATGCGAATAGGAAGGAGCCAGTTTATGATACTGGGGAATTAATGCGAGCTGGTGTATTGGTGAGACTTTGCGTTAGTTGCAACAATGGAACCAATAAACCACCAATTACATATAGACTATTTTGCGACGTAGAAAACGTAAACGCTGCTTTACATCATTATAATAGTAGCGGTAAAACCCTAAACGGTAAAACAGTATTGAGAGCTAGTCTAGACCGTCGTCAAGTTATCAAGTAAAGCATGAGTTTTACGGATGCTTATGGCACATGGGAGGTGATAGCGTCAAGTTATCAGCCAACTCAAGAATGGATAATTCACAGCCCCCCAGTTACTCAATACTCATTGTTGAGGTTTAAATTTTTAACTGATTGGGGGCGGTGGAAAAATCCCTATGATGGCTATAGGTCAATGCTGCTTATTAGAGGGCATTATTCTAATGGTTCTGGAAATTCTGACTGGATAACAGGGCAAAGGACTGTATACGTTACAGAAGAACCGCAACTGATTAACTATCCACCAGTTCAAGAATTTACAGACAACCCCTCGGTGATTAGAAGGTTGGGAGTCCGCCGCCGTTTTTTCAAAAACGCAACATGGATCGAAAATCATCCTACAATGGATCTAAAGTTTAACGTAACAATTGAGGCTTTTGTAGACTAACATGGACATCTCTCTTAATCAATTAATCGACCATCTCCCAGATGATTCACAGTTTAAAACTTTACTAGAAACATTGGGGACAAACGGTGATAGTGTGGACGCTACCGTAGAATTTTGTCATTTAGTAGGGGCATTATATCAAGCACAGCAAGTATACAACCAACAACCAGGAAATCAAGCAATTAGTATGGTCTCAGAAGAAAGTTTTGGGCCTGTAATAGAAAGTTTAGACGGGACATTTTTTAGGAGATTACAAAGAACTCTAGCTTTTTTTAGAAAGTATGAAGATGCTGTAATTGTCCCGAAAATCGAAAGTTAGTTGGTCGAAAATTTAAAGCTGCCAGATAATTCGGATTCTATCTGCGTTATCTGGTCAAAGTCTTGAAATTAACCCAAGTAAAATGTGATTAAAAATCCACATCAACAGAGGAGTTAATTCCACCGTGGATATTGAAATCGAAAAAATCACAATAATCATAAGTTGGATACTTTCACTCATTAGTACGGTATGGTATGTATCAGTTCAATACACAATAATTAAAGTACAAGTCAACAGAAACAGAGAAGAGCTAAACAGAATATCGTCAATGCTTAGGCGAGAAATAGAAGACCATAATAAACTTGTATGGATAAACATCAACCACATGGAAAAATACTTAACCAAAAATCAAGATTATTTTCCGTTAAATATCCAAGGCGATAAATACAAAAATTATGACGACTGAAGTTTTGCCGGAATTATTACGGGTAGGAAGTGATGGGGTAGTGATATTTTTAGTGTGGTCTTTGATGAAGCAAAACCAAAAGTTAATAGCAGAGGTCAACTCAAGAGACAATGAATTGATGAAGTTGATTTACAAAATACTTAGCAATGAACAGCCAGGGACAAGAGGTAAACGCGATCGCACAATCAAGCCAAAGCCACAAAAATCCGTTAGGACTTGGGAGTAGAATTGTCTGTGGCCCTAACGGATAACAGGTTCTCAAGCTGTTATGGTTCAATCACCTAGCCATAACTCATGGCCATAATCATCATACAGAAAAACTAAAGCGATCGCCAGCCAAGTCAGTTAACTCGTATAAACGCTTCCTATTTACCCTATAACCGGAGAAAAGCCGCCGATCGCTTTGACCGACAGCCCGATGTATATTCCATTCTACAGATTGTAGAATCCCAAGTTTATTGACTACACCAGGATAGTTTTTGCTCCCCAAATTGTCAAAAAAAATGCGATCGGTTGCATTTTCGCCCAAACTTGCATCTGTCCCACTGAAATTGTGCCGATCGCATCAGATACCAACTTAGCTGTAACTCCTACCAGATAAAGGTTGGGGGAGGCTAAGTGGTGATATGTCCATTATGGGTTAATTATACCCCTGGGGATAGAGTCCGGGTCATATATCAAAAATGGTATAATCGCAGATGTAATGTATATCAATTAAGAGGTACTCTCCCCTGATTCCCATTCGCGATGATAACCCAACTGAGATTAACCCTTGGGTAACTAAGGTGTTAATTATTATCAATCTGATAGTTTTTGCGCTACAATTTCTGGTGATGGCTTCCGAACCAGAAATTGTAGAAAAAATCATCTATACTGGTGCATTTATACCCTGTCAACTCGCCCAAAGTTGTCCGTCTGATATGCCAGCAGCAGCATTTACCTTTCCAGCTTGGTTGACTCTAATTACCTCGCAATTTATGCACGGTGGTATTGGTCATATTGTGGGGAATATGTTGTTTCTGAGTATTTTTGGCAACAATATTGAAGATTGTTTAGGTCATTTCAAATTTTTGATTTTCTATATACTATGTGGAATAGCAGCCGCATTGATTCAAGGGTTTGCGTCCCCTGATTCTATCATACCATTGTTGGGAGCAAGTGGAGCGATCGCCGGAGTTTTAGGAGCCTATTTAATTCGGTTTCCCCGTGCTAAATTATTAGTAATCTTCCCATTTTTTCCGTTTATTCCTATAAGACTGCCGGCTTATTTCTTCCTGATTTTATGGTTTGCATTCCAATTTATTGCCGGGACTTCTACGCCTAATATAGATACAGCTACGGGAGAAGAAGTCGGCGGGGTAGCTTATTGGGCTCATGCGGGAGGGTTTATTTTTGGTATAATTCTTGCGCCGATACTGGGGTTATTTTCCTCAAGAGGAGGTGCAAATAACTAAGATTCGAGAACCCCAATACTTTCGGGAGATACAAACACTTCAACCTGTTGACCTGGCTGGTATCTTTGGAGGTCATCTCGATGCCAATTTTGGACTCTCACCATAACATAACAGTTGGGGGAGAGTTTAACTTTGTAGCGGGTATCCGTACCGATATAAACCCTTTCTTCCAAGAGTCCAGACCAACTGGGGATATGAGCAGACTTGACAGGATATAGAGTTATTTTTTCGGGTCTAATTACTAATGTTACAATTTGTCCTACAGAAAGACTATTTTCGGCGACAATTTGAATAGGTAGAGATTCATCAACTAACACGGTTTGCTGGTCATTATTAATTGCTATAACCCGTCCGGTGAGGAAGTTACTATCCCCAATAAAATCGGCGACAAATCGAGTTTTGGGATATTCGTAAATTTCGATAGGAGTTCCGACCTGTTGAACCTCTCCCTGGTTCATAATAGCAATGCGATCGGACATAGTTAAGGCTTCTTCTTGGTCGTGGGTAACATAAATAAAAGTAATTCCGATACGTTGCTGCATTTGTTTAAGTTCCAGTTGCATTTGTTTCCGCAATTTCATGTCTAAAGCGCCTAAAGGTTCGTCAAATAATAAAACCTCTGGCTGTTTAACTAGAGACCTAGCTAGGGCGACGCGCTGCTGCTGTCCCCCGGATAGCTGACGAGGATAGCGATCGCGCATTTCGGTTAATTTGACTAACTCCAACACCTGAGAGAGGCGATCGCTAATTTCCGCAGAGGGTAAATTTTCCATCTCCAGTCCAAAGGCGATATTTTGGGCGACAGTCAAATGAGGAAACAAAGCATAATGTTGGAATACAGTATTAACCGGACGGTGAAAGGGAGGTCGCTGACCCATAGCTTGACCGTGAATATAAACTTCTCCGGTGGTAGGTAATTCAAACCCAGCAATCATTCTTAATGTGGTAGTTTTCCCACAGCCAGAAGGTCCGAGGAGGGAGAAAAACTCCCCATCTCGAATCTGTAAATTTAAGCCATTGACTGCTAAAAAATCTCGATGCTTACTCCCCCGAAAAGTCTTAGAAACATTGACCAGTTCAACCGCATGATTCATAGTCGCTCAATTAAGACCCTACACCCAACTTAACCTCTGTCCAGGCTTGATCATAAAAGATAGTAGCTTCTCCGACATCTTCCAAATATCTGAGTTTCGCAAAAACTTCGGGAGGGGGATAAATACCAGGATTTGCCAAATTTTCTGGTTTAATCAACTTTTCAGCGATCGCCGTTTTATTAGGGGAACCATAGTTAATAAAATTGGAGATTTGGGCACTAATTTCCGGTTCCATGATAAAATTAATGAATGTCAAAGCTAAATCCGGGTTAGGTGCGCCTGTAGGAATCACCATATTATCCATACCAATAATTGTGCCTTCTTGAGGAATTGCATAACGCAACTTAGGATTTTCTTGCATTACTTGAAAGATATCGCCGCTGTATTCCATAGTCATATCAACCTCACCTTGATTAAGGAGATTTTGACCAGTATCAGGAACAAAGGCGGTGATATGAGAACTATTTTGAATTAAGAAATCCCTAGCGGCAAAAATTTCATTTTGATTGGTAGTATTAGGGTCATAACCCAAATAAATTAATACCGCCCCCATAGTGTGTCGCATATCATCTAATAGGGAAACCTTGGAGGCAAAATCAGGGTCAAATAATTGAGACCAACTGTTAATATTTTCCCCGACTCTATCAATATTATAACCTATTCCCAAAGTCACCCACTGATAGGGAATACTATATTGATTTCCGGGGTCATAGGGAGGGTTAGCAAACTGCGGGTCGAGATGGATAATATTAGGAATCCTCGCCAAATCCAGAGGTTGTAACATTCCCTGATTAATCATAATTCCTACCATATAATCGGGGGAAAATACCACATCATAACCAGGATTTCCGGCTTGTAGTTTGGCATACATACTTTCCCCACTATCGTAGGTATCATAGTTAATTTTAACGTTATATTCCTGTTCAAATTGAGCGATCGCCTGTGGAGCAATATAACTTGACCAGTTATAGATATTCAGAACATTCTGTGAACCTGTCCCAGTCAGAGAACCATCAGGACTGGTAGCAGCACAACCCCAAGGCAAAATCACACCCAGCGAAAACAGCAATATTAACGTTAAAAGTCGCTTCATTGTCTAGTCATCTCTCCTAAATTAACCCTAAGATAGCGCCTGAAAAGACTCCACCTGTAAAACCGGACCAATCATCGCCAGAGTCATCACATCTTCGCGAATAATCCCCTGGACGATCGCCTTTTTTCCCGACTGCTGCAACTCCGGGGGTGCATCCTTCAACTCATAGGTTTGTTCAGCACTAACCAGCGCCCAAGTCCCCGTCCCAAAACCTTTTTTTTCCACAACCCCTTCAACAGTGATAGTCATATTTATAACTCTCCCATTATGTCAAATACTTGATAGATTCGGAATAATTCCCCTCCACCGACATAGCAGAGGGGAAATAGAGGTCAACGTGCTAATAATTAAGCGATCGTCGTTTCCGACTTCAAGGCTAAACTCGCCAAACCCATACATAATAGGGCATTAATCACCAAGAAACCACGGGCGATCGCCCCACTTCCCAGACCCCAAACCGCTGGGGAAATAAAGGCACTGATCACCAAAAAACTAGCCACGCCAATAGTAGTACCGATCGCCAACCACTTCCACTCTGGATGACCCAGGAATAGTACCACCAAAACCGCCGGAATCAATACACTAGCAAATACAGGATTCAACACACTGCTACCCTGAATTGCGCCGCCAAGTTCAGGTAAAGAACTACCCATAACCCGCATCGGCCATTGAGGCAAATCAAAGATGTACAGACCCCGCAAGAAAAATAGACCACTGCTTCCGGCGATCAAACCGCCAGCCATAGACCAACCCCAGCGGAAGGGGAAATAATTGCGGAGGAACCAAGCCAATAAATAGGACCCCAAAACCATAGCAATTTTGGGCAATAAAGCCACCGCGCCGCCATCAATCCAGAAGCGCGGACTCAGATAACCACTCTCCCGCAGCCAGCGGAAAAAGTCACGGAAGGAAATTTGTCCCCGCAGCGCCACTTGTACAGCACTAGCAGCATCCAAATGACCAGCGCCAAAATGATTAAAGGGGTCTTCAGCCACTTGACGGGAGGACTCTTTGAGAATCGCCACAATTTCATCAGGGCTATCAACCCCGGTGGCGCGAATTAAAGCTGCTACTCCAGCCACATGGGGGGAAGCCATGCTGGTTCCCTGAAAAGCGGCAAAGGTTGATCCGCCTGTAGCCGGGTCAATGGTTTCCTGGAGAATGCCTCCATCTTCATTGTCGCCCTGGGTCAAGCCACCGGGGGCAGAAATATCGACACCTGCGCCAAAATTGGAGTAGGGGGTTTTATTTCCGGTAGAGTCGAGGGCAGAAACTGCCACCACTCTGGGATAACGGGCGGGATAAGCTGCCGCATTTTCTCCAGAGTTACCAGCGGCAGCAATAATTACTACACCCTTGTTATAGGCGTAGTCGATCGCATCTTTCATCAATTGAGTTTCGCCGCCACCACCGAGACTCATGTTAATGACATCAGCGCCATTGTCGGCCGCGAATCTAATCGCCTCTGCAATGTCGGAAATTGTGCCACCACCACCGGCTGAGAGGACTTTTAAGGGCATGATTTTGGCGCGGTGGGCAATACCTGCCACCCCATAGCCATTGTTGGTAGATTGGGCAATAGTGCCCGCTACATGGGTTCCATGTCCGTTATCATCGGAGGCTTCCCGGCGGTTATTCACAAAGTCATAACCGGGGACAAATTCGGTATCTTTTAAATCGGGAACCCGACTGACTCCGGTATCAATGACCGCCACTGTCACCCCTTCTCCTTGGGTTTCTTTCCAGGCTTCCTCTATATTGATACTGCGTAAATTCCACTGTTTACCGTAGAGGGGGTCATTGGGAAAGTTGTTAGAGTCACCCAAAATAATCGCCGCGACATTCATGGGTTGAGTGTCAATGCGGTAAATAAAGTTAGGTTCGATCGCTTCTGTGTCTTGGCGCAAAGACCTTCTTAGGGATCTGAGTAGATCGCGATCGCCACGAACCACATAAATGTTATCGTCTTTGGAGAATTTACTGTTTAACTGAGGAACTACTTGATACTGATCGGCGATCGTTCTAATGCGATCGGCTATTTCCGTTTGAGTCAAATCTTCCCGAAAATCTAGTACAATCGAATCAAATGTGCCTTGGGTAGCCAAGCCAGTGAAGTTAGACACCGCCCAGCCCAACCCAAGCAGGAATAGGCAAAGTAGTAGAAATCTTTTCATGTGTTTTCGCCATAGTTAACGGCTAATTCGTCCAACGGTCAGTTACCGACCAGACAAATCATCAAATTGGTGATTCTATTGTATCTCGAAGATTCTAAATTCGTATTAAACGCTCAAATCAGATAAATTATGGAACGAGGATTACTGTGGCTTCCCCTGCTGGCTGTGTTTATTGGACTCGCCTGGTCTGGGTGGAATGAATATCAGAAGTTAGAAGCCTATAAGCTGTGGGCTGAAAAATTTGATCAAGCCAAATATGATATCTATGCCGTCTTAGGTCACAGTGGCGACCAACTGACCTGGGGTAAACCCACTCGCCAGGGTCCTGTTAACTTACAAACTTTTTCTCTCCGGGATGTTCAGTCAATATGGCTATTGGTGGATAATAAATCTGTCAGCCTCGACCAACTCCCCCAAAAAGGAAAATCCGTCGAGTTAGAATTTATCCTGCAAGATGAACCTGACCCGATCCGTGTTCCCTTTACGCAACTTTCCCTCGCCGCCAAGTGGTGCCAATATTTGCAGGAAATTTGGCAGAAAATTAACGCCTAATTTCCCGGCTTCATGATTACTAGTCTTTCGGCTGACTATTTCCCTTCGAGAATAGTTTTGCTCTCATAGCCGCCTGGGACTCAACTCTCGACATATCCTGGTCTATGAGTCCCGTCAGGGCTTCCGTTAATTGGGACGGGTCCATAAATATTACTTTGGCATTTTCACTCATGCTAATTTGTTGATTAGCGTCTACGAACTGTTTAGCAATCAAAAACTGTAAAAACTCTCGACTATTTGGATCTAGGTTCAGCACCTCTGCTAAAACTTTAATCGATGCCGCTTTACCTTCTGCTATACTGATATCAGCCTTTTTTTGACTCTCCGCTGCCCTTTGAGCCTCCATCGCTAATTTCACCTTAGCCGGAGGTTCAATGCTTTGTAAATCAACCCGTACTACTTGCACTCCCCAATTTATCGTTTTCTCCGCTATGTTGTGAAGCAGTGCGGTATTAATTTCATTGATAGACGAAAACATATCCTCCATATTTCTTAATCCCACTTCCGCCCGCAGAGTCGTAGTTACTAAATTCCCGATCGCATCTTCTACTCCCTGAATATCATAGAAAGATTTTCGCATATCTTGGATTTTCCAAAACACCAAAGCATCAATAGTTAGGGGAACATTATCTTTAGTAATTGCCTCTTGTTTGGGAATATCTAACAGCCTTTCCCGCAAAGTATCATAGTGTACGATTTTTTCAATCACCGGGATCACAAACTGTAAACCCGGCTTCAGAGTTCGGTTATATTTACCTAACCGAGCCACTAATGCTTCATCTCCATCACTGATAATTCTAATTGAGGAATTTACCCCAAACCCAATGCCTAACGAAATCAATAGCGCGAGGATATACTGAGCCATAGAACCTCACATTTATCTGATAATTTTAAAGTTAGTCTAACCTATCCAGTCACACCCTGCTACTAATTATAGCACAATTTTGGCAACAGTAAATATATCAAAACATTAAGTTGCGAGTCAACATCTCAACATTTATCATATTTACTGTTAACTTTTAGGTAACTTCTAAAGTCTCTGGTTGGCATCGATAATTTACTGATTTGACTCCGACTCGGTTTCCGGTTCCACCTCAACAGTTTTAGCTGTTTCTGTTAACTGAGCCGCCAGTTCTTCTTTAATAGCACGGCGATAAAGTTTGCCCTCAAATTTTGCCAATTCCTCACATACTTTCTCTACCCAAGTTTGTTCTACCAAAGCAATTAAAGCCGAACTACCGGGAGTTAAAGACTCCGATAAATCCTTGAGGTCTTCTTGGGGGAAACCCAAATCAATAAAGTGGGTAACTAAAGCCCCAACACCTGCCCCACCAGCGGTCATGGCAATTACACCTAAAGCACCAATGGGATTAAATAAAGCAATTAATCCAGCAGTGATACCCCCCATAATTGCACCACCACGGGGGCCGGTGTCTCCGGTTTCACTAATGGAAACCTTGCCCTTTTCATTTTTGACCATGACCGCCGCATTAACAATAAAAATAATGCCAGCGCGCTCCATGTCTTTAAGGACTTTCAGAACTTCCTTGGCTTGATTTTTGTTATTATATGCGGTAACAATTAGAGTCGTAGGGGTTTCAATTGAAGTCATGTAATTTTGCTCCGGTAGAAGAGTTAACTAAAATATGACTAACTCTAGCACAATGGAGACAATCACAGTACAATAGTTTCAGCCAAGGAGAGTAAGTGGTAATCTGGGCGTGTTTGACCTGCCTGCCAAATATCTCTAACCGACTCCCCAAATAACTATAACCTTCGATGACAGACCTACAAATGGGAACCCTATATGTTGTTGGTACTCCCATAGGGAACCTAGATGATATAACATTTCGGGCTTTGCAGACTTTAAAATCAGTGGATCTCATTGCGGCGGAAGATACCCGCCACACGGGGAAATTACTACATCACTTTCAGATTGAAACGCCCCAAATTAGCTACCACCAGCATAACCAAAGCCGTCGCCTTCCTGAATTAATCGATCGCCTTTTAGGTGGAAGTGCGATCGCTATAGTAACTGATGCGGGAATGCCGGGAATTTCTGACCCAGGTACCGAGTTAGTACAAGGCTGTATCAATGCGGGTATTCCTGTGGTTCCCATTCCTGGTGTTAGCGCCTGTTTAACCGCATTGAGTGGGTCGGGACTACCAACCGATCGCTTTGTGTTTGAAGGCTTTTTACCCGCCAAAGGTAAAGACCGCCAAAAACGCCTACAAGCCTTGGGCTCCCAGTGTCGGACCATGATTTTATATGAGTCTCCCCACCGACTCCGACAAACTTTGAGCGATTTAATCGATGTTTTAGGCGGCGATCATGGTGTCGTCATAGCGCGGGAATTAACCAAACTCCATGAGGAATTTTGGCGCGGTAGCCTGGGGGGTGCGCTCGAATATTACCAAAACAGGGAAGTCCGAGGAGAATTAACTATTGCGATCGCACCAGTTACACCCACAACCCCCACCCTGTCAGAGGAAGATATCCTAGCCCAATTACAACAATTACTACAGCAGGGACTGTCGCGATCGCAAGCCAGTCGCCAGTTAGCCGAAAATTTATCACTGTCCCGTCGCCAAATTTATCAACTCGCCCTTACCCTTGCTGACGAATGACCCTAAAATGTAAAGTAACGTTAAGACAAAATCCACAAAATATCATGGTACTATTCGGATTCGGCAAGAAAAAATCTCTCCCTCAGCCAGAAGAAGCCCTTCCTGGACGCGATCGAGTCATGTCAGTTCCTGATCGCCACTATATCAATGGGAACCCCCTTAAACCCCCTTTTCCTGAAGGTATGGAACAAGCCGTTTTTGGTTTGGGCTGCTTTTGGGGCGCTGAACGGAAATTCTGGCAACAGCAGGGCGTGTTTAGCACCGCTGTAGGCTATGCGGGAGGATATACCAAAAATCCCACCTATGAAGAGGTTTGCAGCGGTATGACTGGTCATACAGAAGTGGTATTGGTGGTATTTGACCCCCAGGTGATCAGTTATGCTGATTTACTCAAACTATTCTGGGAAAGCCATAACCCCACCCAGGGAATGCGCCAGGGTAATGATACCGGAACTCAATATCGATCCGCTATTTATACCTATTCAGACGAACACCAACGCCAGGCTTTGGCTTCTCGCGATCGCTATCAACAAGCACTCTCCGCCGCCAGTTACGGTGAAATTACCACAGAAATCGCTCCCGCCAAAGAATTCTATTATGCTGAAGCCTATCATCAGCAATATCTAGGCAAAAATCCCAATGGTTATTGTGGTTTAGGTGGTACTGGTGTGGGATGTCCCGCCATGACCGAAACTTCCGTTTAATCTCCTGAGTTTCCTACGGTGCGTCAGACTCGGTAAATATCCATCTGACGCACTTCTGACGCACTATAGCGGTTCGGTGAATTGGTGAGGTACTTTTCAAAGCCCCCTTCGACAAGCTCAGGACAAACCTCTCCCCTATTGGGAGAGGGGTTTGGGGTGTAGACGCGCAGCGGCTTCTCTTTGAGTGGGCTGTACCTTATGGATATGAGAAACGCTATATTTATTTACCATCCTCAATTATCCCTGATTTTTACTACCTATCCAATGTCTGATTTCCTGTTGAATATGCTTAACTTCTGCTTCCTCTAACTGGTCTCCGAGGCGGTAGGTGCGACGGCGGGAAAATAAAAATAATAAAGGTTCTTGAGTGACTATCTCTAAGCTGTGGTGAAAATTGCCTTGGCTGTCCTGTAGACATAAAGGATTAATTTCTTGAATATAGGAGAGTTTCCCCTGCTGGCGGCGGGTGAAAGCCGAAGAATGCCAGCATATCTCGTAGTTTTCATTATCGAAGTTGAGGCTAATTCTCTCGAAATATTTTTCCCCTGATGTCAGGATAGCCATTAAAAATATCAGACTTCCCGGAATAGCTAAAATTAACCCAATTAGGGGAATTGCCGCGATAACCTCTAATAAAAATAGGGCGATTTTTCCGGTGGATATGGGTAGCTTTTGCAGGATGATTAAGGTAATAATTATCGAGACAAATACCCCCGACTTAACTAGAATATTCAGATTACTTAACTTTTCCTTAGTCGTGGCTACTAACCATTTAGCCGTGTGGCGCATAGGGCGAATAAATTGCAGGGAAAACCGACAGGGAATTTGAATTGTCAATTTATCATCAGTTTGGGATAAGTTAATATTCGACTCTGTTGCGGGTGCAATTACTGCGCGAAAATTGAGTTTTTGTAATTCTAATAATGCCTCATCTGCACTATAAAAACGGTTTTCTGGTAGGGGTTCTGTCAAACGTTCTAACCAGGTGATTAAACGGATATCTGTTTTTGGGGGAATGCGATCGCGAAATTTCACCCGAAAACTTTCTTGGGGAAAATCAGCCGGAGGACAACCTGTTAATAAATGTACTAAGGTCATCCCTAACGCATAAAAGTCAGAAGCCGTGGTTGACTGACCGCCAAATTGTTCAATGGGTGTATAACCTAAAGTTCCCACCACCGTAAAAGTCGCCCCAGGAGTCGGAAATTGAATCTGTACCGAACCAAAATCAATTAAATATATGCGGTTATCTTCCCCCCAAATTAAGTTACTCGGTTTAATGTCTCTGTGCAAAATTGGCGGCGCAAATTGATGTAAATAGCTGAGAATTTCTAAAACTTCTGTCGCGATCCACATAACTTCTGGACGACTAAAAGTGTATCCAGATTCTAGTTTTTGCTTCAGGGAAACACCAGGTAAATATTCTGTGACTAAACCAAACCATAAATTCTGGTCATCAACCGAGAAATAATCCCGGTAACGCACGAGACGAGGATGGTCAAGTCGTTGGAGGACTTGTGCTTCCCTTTCTAGGAGTTTCACATCATCCCATTGCATACCATTTCCCATGGCTAATAGTTTAATTACCACGCGATCGCGCCGTTTTAGATCTCGTCCTAACCAGGTTTGGCGGACCGGGTTACTGTTTAGGGATTCCCGGAGTTGAAAGCGATCGGCTAGAATAGTCTCAGTTGATAACATTGATGCAGAATCTTCAAACAGGGTGCTATAACTATTGTGCCATAAATGTAGATATTTGTGCTTCCCCAATCTAGTCTCATCAAGTAAACTACACCATTTGACCTGTTATAATTATCCTAGGGCGAAATTATCCTCAAATCCTCCTGAAGCATTCATCCTTACCACTACAAATATAAAGGAGTTCATCTCATGCTACAAGCCAAACCCAGATTTCAAAGTTTTGACGAATATTTATCTTATCATGATGCTTCCGAAAAACTCTATGAATTATTCAATGGAGAACTCATAGAAATGCCACCAGAATCAGGTTTAAATATTGAAATAGCCACATTTTTACTAATTAAATTTGCTGCCATTGTCGGCCATCGTCGCGTCCGAGGTCAAGGATTAGAATTAGAAGTCAGAGGCGAACCCAGAAATCGTTATCCAGATTTAACCATTATTCGACCAGAACATATTGAGCAACTCTCCCAACGTAATACCATCCGCCTGTCGATGTTACCGCCCTTATTAGTCATAGAAGTAGTCAGTCCTGGAGAGTTACAAAGAGACCGAGACTATGTAGCCAAAAGAATACAATATCAAGATTTAGCCATTCCTGAATATTGGATAGTTGACCCCCAAACTCAAACCATCCTAGTATTAGAAATCACCGACACTGGCTATACAGAAATCGGTATTTTTGCGGGAGATAATTTAGTCATATCACCCCAATTCAGACAGCTTGAGTTAACAGCATCTCAAGTATTTAATCCCGCTTCTTAATTAACCATATTAGTTAAAGGAATTCATCTCATGCTACAAGCCAAACCCAGATTTCAAAGTTTTGATGAATATTTATCTTATCATGATGCTTCCGAAAAACTCTATGAATTATTCAATGGAGAACTCATAGAAATGCCACCAGAATCAGGTTTAAATATCCAAATTGCCAATCGTCTGTTTTTGGTTTTTGCTTTGATGATAGGAACAGATAGAGTCCGAGGTCAAGGATTAGAATTAGAAGTCAGAGGCGAACCCAGAAATCGTTATCCAGATTTAACCATTATTCGACCAGAACATATTGAGCAACTCTCCCAACGTAATACCATCCGCCTGTCGATGTTACCGCCCTTATTAGTCATAGAAGTAGTCAGTCCTGGAGAGTTACAAAGAGACCGAGACTATGTAGCCAAAAGAATACAATATCAAGATTTAGCCATTCCCGAATATTGGATAGTTGACCCCCAAACTCAAACCATCCTAGTATTAGAAATCACCGACACTGGCTATACAGAAATCGGTATTTTTGCGGGAGATAATTTAGTCATATCACCCCAATTCACACAGCTTGAGTTAACAGCATCTCAAGTGTTTAATCCCGGTTCTTAATTAACCATAAGTAAGTTATGGGGGCTAAAAACCTCTGAATAATTTAGCCCCAAGGTATTCGGGATAACTTAAAGATACTTTTTCAAGAGTAACTCAAGCTGTTGTTTACGAGGTTGTGGCACTTTGGCTAAAGGAGTAAGAATGGCATATTTTAAGGCAGAATGTGCCTCCGACTCTGGCAGATTTTTAGATAGTCGTTTAACCGTTTCCTGAATAACTTTTTGGGCATTAACTGCATTATGCTTGAGGTTATCAATCACTAAATCAACGGTAACATGATCATGGTCGGGATGCCAACAATCATAATCAGTTACTAAGGCTAATGTAGTATAGGCTATTTCGGCTTCCCGTGCGAGTTTGGCTTCTGTTAAATTAGTCATACCAATTACAGTCCCCCCCAACTTCGATACAAATTAGACTCAGCTTGGGTGGAAAAAGCGGGTCCTTCCATACAAATATAAGTTCCGCCTCTGTGTAGGGTTACTTCTGGCAAATTCAAAGCGGATATAGCATCACCGACAACGGCAGCCAACTGATTACAAACCGGATGACCAAAAGCAATATGGGCGACAATTCCATCACCAAAAAAAGTCGAAATTCTGCTTCTTGTCCGGTCAAGAAATTGGTCAGGAATTACCATGTCTAAAGGCTTAACTTCGGCTTTCAGAGAACCCACAGCGGAGGCGGAAATAATATATTCAACTCCCAAACTTTTCATGGCGTAAACATTCGCCCGATAAGGTAACTCACTGGGAAGAAGTTTATGATCTCGTCCATGACGGGCCAGAAAAGCTACCCTCATTCCTTCTAAGGTTCCTAAAATAATCAGATCGGAGGGTGACCCAAAGGGTGTCTCAACTAGGACTTCTTCTAAGTCGGTGAGGGCTTCCATTTGATAAAGACCACTGCCGCCAATAATGCCAATTTTAGCCTGGGTCATAATTGCATTCCCTATTGATGATATTACTCAAGATATTGTAGCGGAACTTGTTTAAAATTATCTGAAACTTGCCAATTTTTGGGGGGTCATATCTACGCCAAATATTAGCAATTACTACAAACTTGGGATATAATACTATGGGTCTCTATGGGTCTCTATGGATGTTCAGACAATTATTAAAAACAAGGCTATAGCGGCATTGAATCTATCTATGGGGATTTAATAGTAAACTACCGCCCCATTCTGATGATGTCGATCGCCTATCAAACCGCCAATATTGTTGATAATTATTAAAAAAAGTTTGTCCTAAAATTCCATCAACTTCCAACATATCCAAAACCGAGGGAGACGATAAAATCACCGCCTCTAAATTGGTGAGTTTATGGGTTCCTAATTCCACCGTGGCGAGGGTTGATAGGGTCGCCGCCTCCAACCCACAAAATCCCAAAACCTGGACAGGACTGCGGGATGCTGGATCAATTTCTAAGCGATCGGCTAAATCTTCGGAAATAAAGATAGTATCAGCCCCGGTATCCAACATAAAAGTAAACGACCCCCGATCAGCGATCGCCACCTCTGCTAACATCACCCCCAAACGACTTTTTAAAGGTATCGCCGCCGCCGATAACTCTGGGGGAAGATAAGAAGGCGACAAAAGCTGAAGCTGTCTAGTGTCAGGATTCACGATCAGATCAAATTCCGCCAAAACATCCATTCCCAAAACCCCAGATAAGCCATCAGGAATTGTCTTATTAGCAAATTCCAAAACCTGTAAATCCATCACCTGCGCTTCCCCCATTTTCAGAGTAGGAAGACGATGTAAAGTTGCATCCATCGCTGGACAATCATCACCCGCTACTGCTGACTTAACGCGATCGCCTGAAATTTCCTCTCCCACCAATCCCAAATCTGTCACTAAGGGACTTCCCACCATAGTAGTAGAAGCCCCCGTATCAAACAAAAATCCCCCCCTACTTTCCCCGATTTCCACATCAACCGCAAACACCTGACTACCCTCGATTGGATGCAGAGAAACCCGGCTTTCTCCCGTAGTTTTAGGGCGAGGTAAATTCAGCCCTTCCAACTGCACGATCGCCCTTAAATCCCACCCATATTTTAACGATGGCAAAACCGCCCCCACCGCCACCGTAGCAGTAGCAAACCCCACTATACATATTACCCCCAAACCATCCCATAATTTACCCATTTACCATCTCCCAAACCCACATTTTAGGCCCTTAATTATTGCCCATTAATCACCATAAAGCATCTCATAGCAACTATCCGACATTTCAAAATTAGCCGTCACATTTTGCACATCATCTAAATCATCCAAAGCATTCATTAACTTCATCAGCGATCTAGCTTTTTCCACATCATCAACCTCCACAATATTGCTAGGAATCCAACGCAATTCAGCTTCCACCACCCGAAACCCAAAATCATCTAAAAC
Source organism: Arthrospira sp. PCC 9108 (assembly GCA_016745315.1). GTDB lineage: Bacteria > Cyanobacteriota > Cyanobacteriia > Cyanobacteriales > Microcoleaceae > Limnospira > Limnospira platensis. Next base: position 3,479,702 of record CP066886.1, on the reverse strand, counting down.
CTGATTCAAATGTTCCAAATTTTCCGCCACCGTAAACACTTCCACCCCATCAGTATCATCAACAGGAGTCAACTCGTAGGACTCAGCCTCCCCCTCCACAGAAGCCTCTAACAACTTCTCCTCATCAATGGGACCCGCCAAAGTTACAACCCCCTTTTGTTCAAACATCCAACTCACACAACCAGTTTCCCCCAGGTTTCCCCCATTCTTAGTAAAAGCCGATCGCAGATCCGCCGCCGTCCGGTTACGGTTATCCGTTAATCCCTCAATCAAAACCGCCACCCCACCGATACCATAACCCTCATATCGGATAGACTCCAACTGCGACCCATCCGAAAAAGTACCCGATCCCTTAGCGATCGCCCTTTCGATATTTTCATTAGGAATACCCGCCGCCTTCGCCTTCTCAATAGCTGTTCTTAGCTGAAAATTCCCCCCCGGATCAGCACCTTGTCGCGCCGCCACAATAATTTCCCGAGAAATTTTCGTAAAAACCTTACCTTTAACCGCATCAACCCTAGCTTTCTGGCGTTTAATATTCGCCCATTTACTGTGTCCAGCCATAGCTAATCAACAATTTTTCCAAATCTCACAAACTCAGTATTAATTAAAACGGATATCCTCTTCAGTTTCACTCAGATGGGAAGTATCCCCATTAAGTTCCATCATCCATTCCCCTTGTTGATGCACTAATTTAACCAAACAGCATAAACTCGCATGAATATCCGTTTCTCTTAGGGTAGGAATCAGCCCCATTGCTGTCCCTATCACTGATGCACCATGTCCTATTAATAATAAATTATCATCTGGATAAGCCGCCACCAGACGCTGTACCACCTCTTTAGTACGCATCAAACATTCCTCCCAAGTTTCTGGATAGTTTGATGTTCCCATGGGGTAAGTGCTATCAATCAGCGGAAATTGAGCCATCAGAGTTTCCAGGGGGAGAATTTCCGGGCTTTCCTTCATCCATTCAGGATTTAGCCATTCTCCCAGTCCCCAATCTAATTTGATGGGTAGGTCTAGGGTTTTGGCGATCGCCTCCGCAGTTTGAACCGTCCGCAGAAATGGCGATGAGAAAATTTGGGTGATTCCTTCCCCCACCAGTCGCCTAGCCAATTGTTTAGCCTGAACCAAGCCATCCGGGGACAGATAGGGATCATAACGACGTTCTGCGGTATTAAACCATTCAGGATTGACAAAATCAATCCGGTTTCCGTGTCTAGCGATCCAAACGGTTTGAGTCATGACTAGGGTAGTAATGTCAAAAAAACTTCCCCTATCATACCGATTTTCCGCCACCTGGCAACCTTAGCCAACCTAGTGGCGATCGTACACCATCAACCAGATTGGAAAATTAGCGCTAATATTTACTACAGGGGTTCCCTGTTCTTACCCAGTCTCATAATTATTCTCTAAAAGCCGTGCTAAATAACTCTTGCAGCCGTAAACGTACTTATATATTGGGTTTTTTTATCGGTTTAATAATCGCGGTATTACTCGCCATTTTCCCAGCACATACAGCCCATAGCCAAGATAGGTTTGGGATTAACTTAGAGTCTAAAACCGCCCCCGTCATACTTGATGGACGACTCATATTTCAACTTAGTAATGCTGAAGGATATCCCGCTGAATTTAGGGCGAATCTCATTCAATCCAAAATATTAGAAGCCGCTCGTTCACCTATTCCCATAGAAGTCACACTTAGAACTAATGATATTTTACCAACTCTCTGGTTAAATGATGGATATTTATTGACCGTTACCGAAAGAGATACCGACGCAGGTAACGATGTCCAGGAACAAGCACAAATCTGGCAACGTCAAATCCAGTTAGCTATTAATCGTGGTCAAAGAGAGCGCACCCGCGAGTTTATGAGAAGCGCCTTATTACGTTCCTTAACTATTTTGTTATTGGCTATATTTTTGCATTGGGTTTTAGGTCAAATTTGGAGAGGTTATTTACGCCCAATTTTAGAATCTTTTTTACCCCAATCTCAGTTATCCCCAGAAGACCAAAAAAAGTATCATCATAGTCTGGAACTATTTCTGAATTTGACTTTGGGTAGTGTCAGATTAGGCTTATGGCTGGCTATTATTATCTATATAGCCAATCAATTCCCCATAACTAGACAATGGAGTTATCAAATTCGGGGAACTCTCCTGGCCACCTTGACTTCCGATATTATTAACCTCGACAATAAATCTTACTCCCTCCCAGATTTATTCTTTTTATTACTGCTATTATGGGCTTTGGTTTTGGGGGCAAAATTATTAGCTGATGTTTTGCGATCGCGTATTTTACAAGCCACCGGAATTGGTCGAGGCGCTCAGGAAGTCATCGCCGTAGTAGTCCGATATTCCTTAATCTCTATTGGTACTATTGTTCTCCTCCAAGTTTGGGGCTTAAACCTTAGTTCTCTCACCATCCTAGCTAGTGCATTAGGTGTCGGGATTGGTTTTGGGTTTCAGGATATCGCCAAAAACTTCGGTAGTGGTTTAGTCTTATTATTCGAGCGACCAATTCAAATTGGAGACTTTATTGAAGTTGGAGAATATCAAGGAACCGTTGAAAGAGTCGGCGCTCGCAGTACCGTCATTAAAACCTTAGATCGCGTCTCTATTATTGTTCCTAACTCCCGATTTTTAGAATCCGAATTAATTAACTGGGATCATGATAATTCCCTCTCCGGTTTACGACTTCCCATTAAGGTCGCTTACGGTTCCGATGTAGAATTAGTCCGCCAAAGCCTCCTCGATGTCGCTCAAGCAAATTCTGATGTATTAACCATTCCTTCCCCCCAAGTTTTATTTAAACGTTTTGGCGACAGTTCCCTAGATTTTGAACTCCGCGTTTGGACTCGCTATCCCAACCGCCAAGTTATCATCAAAAGCGATTTATACTATCAAATCGACGCCATCTTCCGACAACGCCATATTGAAATTCCCTTTCCTCAGCGGGATCTACATATTCGAGGCCACCTTCCCCTCCAGTTATCACCAGAGTTGGAAGCATTTATCCAAAAAATCCTAGGGACCAAAAACCAATAATCATATCAAATCCCCTTCATTTCAGACCACCCGCCACCTGAAGTTCATATGCGTCCCCTTTCACCATATATGATCCGATTCCCACACACCAGACCACCAAACTCTGCCACCCGGTCTCATCCCTAGTCCCTTCTAGTCCCTTAAAGATTCCTCAAATTTTTTCCCAAACAATCTTGACAAACTCAAATTTTTATGAGACTATAATCAAAGTCAAGTCAAATGCGGGTATAGCTCAGTGGTAGAGCGTCACCTTGCCAAGGTGAATGTCGCGCGTTCGAATCGCGTTACCCGCTTTCAAACACCACCAGACTGTATGCGTAGGAGTAGTTCCCAGTCTCGCATCATATCTGTTGACCAAAGCCATTTTGACCCTAGGGCATGAGATTTAAACGCTTCTGGTGCTTCTGAAAGCGCCTTATCTCTGAATTTAACCGCCTTACTCAACTGTGTCACCTGTTCATCAGCAGTTAGGGACTCAGCCGATTTCATTAATACCAATCCCAAACCTGCATAGGCATTTAACACATCCATATTCTTCAGGGTGGCACCATCCAAATTATCCAAGTTAGCCCCCTCTTGGCTGTCCTCTGTCTCTGTACTAGGAACATCCCCCCCAGTCAAAGCCCCTGTTTTTGTATTCACTGATGCTGCTAATTGCTGATTAAAAGAACCTCCCTCCCAGCTTAAAATAGGCTCTGCTAACTCCAAACTACGATACCAGGTTTGATAAGCCCGCTGTAAATCACCCGACCTATAGTAAGCAAATCCTAATGCTGTGTTATATTCCAGCGAATTTGGCTCCCCATCAACTGCCCTCGCCCAAAATCGGCGCACATCATCCAGACTATAATCCGCACTACCCCTCTCAATAGATTGCCAAATGAAACGTCCCCGTAAAAAATTGATAGCCGGTTCATCTTGATACTGAGACAGAACCGCACTTAAAGCCCCACCGGCTTTAGCTACCGCCTCACGATTTAATAATTCTTCCGTAGCCTGCACCCCTGCTTCCAGATTAGCCCGTTCAAACTGTTCGATCGCAATTCCTGAAACTTGGTCAGTCATAGCATCTTCCAAACCTGTGGCTAACGTTTCTTCTGAAGAATTAATATTATTCCTGATTGGTTGATTACTCGACATCAAAGCGCGATAGGGTAACATGGCAGTAATGCGATCGCCGAAAATCGACAGCCCGCAAGTGATCACTAATACAATCACCACCAGCATCACTCCTAACACACCACTGCTCTGGCGTTGGGAACCTCTAGGACTATCAGACTCCTTCTTCCACCTTTTTTCATCCTCAACGTATCTATCATAGCTTGGGGGCAGTGTCTGCGAACCAGAACGACTATTTTTATGATTAACACCAACTATTCCAGGTGTCTGTAGTTGTTGGAGAGTATCCCCAATAAATCCCACATCCTCCCCATTTCCTTCTAACTCTAAAGTCTCATCAAATCTCTCATCATCTGACCAGTCCTCAATGTCTGCTGATTCCCCAGGGTCTGTATAGTTAGCCCCACACAGATCTGGACTACTCGCTTCTATATCCTCCCAGTAGTTACCTAAAGCTGTCCTGCTAACTGTCCTGCTACCTGGTATTAAAATGCCATCAAACTCATTGTGTAAGTACAACACAGGTAACGCCCAATAGATTTGATGGGAACCATAGGCAGAAATTAGCCCCTGTCTAGCCCGACTTAAACTTAAATCTATTGGTAATCCTTGATTTAGTTGGCGGTAAAATAGGCTCGTTAGCATCAAAGCCACCTCATCAGGAATGCGTTCAGCCATGGCTAACACCCCCGGAACTCCTCGCTGCACTAACGCTTCTGCTAGGTTAAGTTTTGCTGTATCATTAGCATCGGCTAGGGGATTACTATAAGCACCTCTACAGGAGTTTAATACCGCTAGAAGTACCCCATTATTGACCAGCAGTCCCGCTAAATCATCCCCACTGATGGTTTCACTTAATCCTGTACGACTGTTGACTAAATATAAAGCCCCACCCATCGAAGTATAGCCACTGTGTCCAGCATAATGAAATATCTGATATTGACCCTGTTCTAAGGCTTGGGTGATTTTCTCACGATCAGGCTGTTCTAATATCGTAATCTCAATGGCACCATGGTATCCTCCATTATCACTCAATTCTCGCTTGAGTTCCTGTTGGAGATGTAGAGCCTCTTGTTTGAGTTGTAAACCATTTAGGTCATTGGGGGCGGCGATCGCCATTAAAATTCTTAAAGGTTGGTTAGGTTTCCCAGAATGTCTCGGTAGCCGTAGTCGGCTTTCTGGTCGGTAGCGAGAAAAAACTACATCACATCCTGTCGCAAGTGGTCTTCCCCCTTCATGGAGGACTTCCCAGGGTAGGCTGTTGAGGCGCTGTCCTTTCAAACCTAAGCGCAACTGTAAAGTTGTCTTTCGATTATGGGCGATCGCTTGGGCGCTCGTCCAACTGTCCCGCAGCGTATCAAAGAATAGATTGTCATAAAGTTCTTGACCCAGTTCTACTAAACTCAAAGACGGCGATCCATTTGCCAAAACTGTCCCACCGCTAGTATCTCCGCGCCTAGCATAAGATGAACCCTCCAGCACTTCCAATAGAGGATCTTTCATTAAATAACGGGTATATTCTAGCCATTCTTCCACTGGCCACTTCACCTTTTCCTCCGCCAAGGGGACACCGGATGGCACTTTCGGTGTTTTTTCCGTCCGTACCCAATATTCATCATCCCCCAATGGGGTAACAGAAATCAGAAACTCCTGGGTCATTGGTCTCCGTCTCAAAGTTGGGTCAGGTCTCAGCGCTTTTAATTTCACTGACAATATATCTTCCCTCTATCTCTATGTTGATAAGGGGGCGACCGGGGTTAGTCAGTCATTGCCCATTCATAATGACTTCAAAAACTCACGATTTGCTCCCAAGTTTCTGGAATTGCCAACCGATGACCCCTCCAACCAACATCCCAACATCTTCCTTATATATATAGTCGCAGTGAGCGATCGTTGATCCATTATCCCGACACCCGATGGCCTCACAACTCATATAGTCATATAGGCGATCGCGTGGGACACTATCAGCCAACCAACCAGCCCCACGTACCCTTGTCCCTAGTTATCCGCTCCGCCACCTTTAACTCTCCCTGATACCCAAAATTTTTTTTCAGCCCAAACCCTTGTGGCGTAGGGGTTTTCAGGCATTCGTCAAAAAAAGTCAAAAAAATTTTCCCAAAAGGGTTGACAAACCTAGTTAGGTAATATACATTGGTAAATGCGCTCGAAGGGAAGGCAACGAACCGGAACGCGCCCGAACCTAGAAAAACTAATAGTTTGAAAGCTTAATGACCACCCCAGGTCAATGAATTTATCGGCTACTACTCAGGTAACTCTGAGAGTTAGCCACAGTATAAGCCAGGAGTTCAGAAAAAGCAAGCTGAACTCGTGAAATCCAAAAGTTAGTCGAAAGACTGACAACACGGAGAGTTTGATCCTGGCTCAGGATGAACGCTGGCGGTCTGCTTAACACATGCAAGTCGAACGGGCTCTTCGGAGCTAGTGGCGGACGGGTGAGTAACACGTGAGAATCTGGCTCCCGGTCGGGGACAACAGAGGGAAACTTCTGCTAATCCCGGATGAGCCGAAAGGTAAAAGATTTATCGCCGGGAGATGAGCTCGCGTCTGATTAGCTAGTTGGTGAGGTAAAGGCTCACCAAGGCGACGATCAGTAGCTGGTCTGAGAGGATGATCAGCCACACTGGGACTGAGACACGGCCCAGACTCCTACGGGAGGCAGCAGTGGGGAATTTTCCGCAATGGGCGCAAGCCTGACGGAGCAAGACCGCGTGGGGGAGGAAGGCTCTTGGGTTGTAAACCCCTTTTCTCAAGGAAGAACACAATGACGGTACTTGAGGAATAAGCCTCGGCTAACTCCGTGCCAGCAGCCGCGGTAATACGGAGGAGGCAAGCGTTATCCGGAATGATTGGGCGTAAAGCGTCCGTAGGTGGCAGTTCAAGTCTGCTGTCAAAGACAGTAGCTCAACTACTGAAAGGCAGTGGAAACTGAACAGCTAGAGTACGGTAGGGGCAGAGGGAATTCCCGGTGTAGCGGTGAAATGCGTAGATATCGGGAAGAACACCGGTGGCGAAAGCGCTCTGCTGGGCCGTAACTGACACTGAGGGACGAAAGCTAGGGGAGCGAATGGGATTAGATACCCCAGTAGTCCTAGCCGTAAACGATGGAAACTAGGTGTAGCCTGTATCGACCCGGGCTGTGCCGAAGCTAACGCGTTAAGTTTCCCGCCTGGGGAGTACGCACGCAAGTGTGAAACTCAAAGGAATTGACGGGGGCCCGCACAAGCGGTGGAGTATGTGGTTTAATTCGATGCAACGCGAAGAACCTTACCAGGGCTTGACATGTCCGGAATCTTGGTGAAAGCCGAGAGTGCCTTCGGGAGCCGGAACACAGGTGGTGCATGGCTGTCGTCAGCTCGTGTCGTGAGATGTTGGGTTAAGTCCCGCAACGAGCGCAACCCTCGTCCTTAGTTGCCATCATTCAGTTGGGCACTTTAGGGAGACTGCCGGTGACAAACCGGAGGAAGGTGGGGATGACGTCAAGTCATCATGCCCCTTACGTCCTGGGCTACACACGTACTACAATGGGGGGGACAAAGGGTAGCCAAGACGCGAGTCTGAGCCAATCCCGTAAACCTCTCCTCAGTTCAGATTGCAGGCTGCAACTCGCCTGCATGAAGGAGGAATCGCTAGTAATCGCAGGTCAGCATACTGCGGTGAATCCGTTCCCGGGCCTTGTACACACCGCCCGTCACACCATGGAAGTTAGCCACGCCCGAAGTCGTTACTCTAACCGTTCGCGGAGGAGGATGCCGAAGGCAGGGCTGATGACTGGGGTGAAGTCGTAACAAGGTAGCCGTACCGGAAGGTGTGGCTGGATCACCTCCTTTTTAGGGAGACCTACTTCGAGATATCGCGCCTTAACAACTATAGCCGTGTCTTGAGGTCATCCTTAGGTCGGATGGGGCGGTCAGAGAGCTTTCAAACTTTAGGGTTCGTGTTATGGGCTATTAGCTCAGGTGGTTAGAGCGCACCCCTGATAAGGGTGAGGTCCCTGGTTCAAGTCCAGGATGGCCCACATCCACCCCAAACTGGGGGTATAGCTCAGTTGGTAGAGCGCTGCCTTTGCACGGCAGAAGTCAGCGGTTCGAGTCCGCTTACCTCCACTCTCCTTTGTGATGGTGCTAGTTGGGGTGAGATGAGATGAGATGACCTCTGATAGATAATTTATCACTGTACAGCTCCTAAATCTTTAGATGTTAGTCTGAGATTGGATAGCTGGACATCTGTTCCAGTCAGAACCTTGAAAACTGCATAGAGAAAAGCATAATGGTGTAGGAAAACGTCGTAAAGACAATTCCAATGTAGGTCAAGCTACAAAGGGCTAACGGTGGATTCCTAGGCACACAGAGGCGATGAAGGACGTGGCGACCCACGAAAGGCTTCGGGGAGCAGGAAGCAAGCTTTGATCCGAAGATGTCCGAATGGGGCAACCCATAAACAGCTCGCTGAATCCATAGGCGAGTATGAGCGAACCCGGTGAACTGAAACATCTTAGTAGCCGGAGGAAGAGAAAGCAATAGCGATTTCCCTAGTAGTGGTGAGCGAACGGGAAACAGCCTAAACCAATGGGATTTCCCGTTGGGGTTGTGGGACAGTCATCAGAGACCGCCGAGGCTAGACGAAGCAGTTGAATACTGCACCAGAGAAGGTGAAAGTCCTGTAGTCGAAAGCCAAAACGGCTCGACTGTATCCCGAGTAGCACGGAGCCCGTGAAATTCCGTGTGAATCCGCCTCGACCACGAGGTAAGGCTAAATACTCCTGTGTGACCGATAGAGAACCAGTACCGTGAGGGAAAGGTGAAAAGAACCCCGGAAGGGGAGTGAAATAGAACCTGAAACCGTTAGCCTACAAGCAGTGGGAGGACGATTTAACGTCTGACCGCGTGCCTGTTGAAGCATGAGCCGGCGAGTTACAAGTTATGGCAGGTTAAGACCCAATAGGTTGAAGCCCAAGCGAAAGCGAGTCTGAATAGGGCGTTACGTCATAATTTGTAGACCCGAACCCGGGTGATCTAACCATGTCCAGGATGAAGCTTGGGTAAAACCAAGTGGAGGTCCGAACCGACCGATGTTGAAAAATCGGCGGATGAGGTGTGGTTAGGGGTGAAATGCCAATCGAACCCGGAGCTAGCTGGTTCTCCCCGAAATGCGTTGAGGCGCAGCGGTTGAGGTTTAAACCTGGGGGTAAAGCACTGTTTCGGTGCGGGCTGCGAGAGCGGTACCAAATCGAGACAAACTCTGAATACCAGGGGTACACTCAACCAGTGAGACGGTGGGGGATAAGCTTCATCGTCAAGAGGGAAACAGCCCAGACCACCAGCTAAGGTCCCCAAATCACTACTAAGTGATAAAGGAGGTGGGAGTGCCCAGACAACCAGGAGGTTTGCCTAGAAGCAGCCATCCTTAAAAGAGTGCGTAATAGCTCACTGGTCAAGCGCTCCTGCGCCGAAAATGAACGGGGCTAAGTAGTGTACCGAAGCTGTGGAATAGGCAACTATTGGTAGGGGAGCGTTCTGTGGTAGTGTGAAGCACTAGCGGCAAGCAGGTGTGGACGAAGCAGAAGTGAGAATGTCGGCTTAAGTAGCGAAAATGTGGGTGAGAATCCCACACCCCGAAACCCTAAGGGTTCCTCCGGACGGCTCGTCCGCGGAGGGTTAGTCAGGACCTAAGGCGAGGCTGAAAAGCGTAGTCGATGGACAACGGGTTAACATTCCCGTACCGTTTGCAGTTGATGAAGGGGGACGGAGTAGGTGTTCGTCATCCGGATGTTGGTTACCGGTGCAAGTGTTCGAGGTGTTGAGGTCTGGTGAAAACAGACTGAGCTGAGGCACGAGTCCGACCCGCTACGGCGGGGAAGTGATAGTCATCAGGCTTCCTAGAAAAGCCCTATACATCTTAAACTGTAAATGCCTGTACCCTAAACCGACACAGGTGGGGTGGTTGAGAATACTAAGGGGCGCGAGATAACTCTCTCTAAGGAACTCGGCAAAATGGCTCCGTAACTTCGGGAGAAGGAGTGCCTGCCGAAAGGTAGGTGGCACTGAAGAGGCCCAGGCGACTGTTTACCAAAAACACAGGTCTCCGCTAAGTCGCAAGACGATGTATGGGGGCTGACGCCTGCCCAGTGCCGGAAGGTTAAGGAAGTCGGTCAGGAGTAATCTGAAGCTGATGACCGAAGCCCCGGTGAACGGCGGCCGTAACTATAACGGTCCTAAGGTAGCGAAATTCCTTGTCGGGTAAGTTCCGACCCGCACGAAAGGCGTAACGATCTGGGCGCTGTCTCGGAGAGAGACTCGGCGAAATAGAATTGTCTGTGAAGATACGGACTACCTGCACCCGGACAGAAAGACCCTATGAAGCTTTACTGTAGCCTGGAATTGGGTTCGGGCTTCGCTTGCGCAGGATAGGTGGGAGGCTGTGAAGAATTCCTTGTGGGGGATTCTGAGCCATCGGTGAGATACCACTCTGGCGAGGCTAGAATTCTAACCTTTTCCCGTTATCCGGGAAAGAGACAGTTTCAGGGGGGCAGTTTGACTGGGGCGGTCGCCTCCTAAATGGTAACGGAGGCGCGCAAGGGTTCCCTCAGGCTGGTTGGAAATCAGCCGTAGAGTGCAAAGGCATAAGGGAGCTTGACTGCAAGACCTACAAGTCGAGCAGGGACGAAAGTCGGCCTTAGTGATCCGACGGTACTGCGTGGAAAGGCCGTCGCTCAACGGATAAAAGTTACTCTAGGGATAACAGGCTGATCTCCCCCAAGAGTTCACATCGACGGGGAGGTTTGGCACCTCGATGTCGGCTCATCGCAACCTGGGGCGGTAGTACGTCCCAAGGGTTGGGCTGTTCGCCCATTAAAGCGGTACGTGAGCTGGGTTCAGAACGTCGTGAGACAGTTCGGTCCATATCCGGTGCAGGCGTAAGAGCATTGAGAGGAGCCTTCCCTAGTACGAGAGGACCGGGAAGGACGCACCGCTGGTGTACCTGTTATCGTGCCAACGGTATACGCAGGGTAGCCATGTGCGGAGCGGATAACCGCTGAAAGCATCTAAGTGGGAAGCCCACCTCAAGATGAGTGCTCTCACTGGGTTAGCCAGGTAAGGTCACGGGAAGATTACCCGTTAATAGATGTCAGGTGGAAGTCCAGTAATGGATGTAGCCGAGGCACACTAACAGACCGAGGGCTTGACCTCTTTTACACTCGCTTTTTCTCTATGCAGCCTTTAGGGTTTTGCTTATACACTACAATTTAATCTTATTACTCTGCCTCTTTCTTTCGATTGAGGCTTTGTTTTTTGATAATCTGGTATGCTGACTTAATAACATTAAATCGTCACAGGAGACTCAACATAAATATTCGGTTCTTGCATATTGTACTTAATGCCATATCGCTTGAGTTTTTCCGTCAAACTTTGATTAGTTGATGCTAGTAAACTCTTACGCAGAGAAATGGCATTTTCACTAGAACCTAAAATAAAGAATGTCACCCGGGCGCGAACATTACCGGTTTCTCCATAATTAAATAGGGAAATCTGGGTGCTTCCGGGGTCTATACCAAATACTGAATCGGTACATTCCTTAATAGCCTGTTCTACTAAAGCCTGTTCGCGATCGTCAAGTTCAGTGATAAAATCAAGGTATAGTAACACCATGACTTTTTTACCACGACTTATATTTTCGATCGCCAACCTCATTAAATTAGAGTTGGGAATAATTGCCAAGGTTCCCTTAGCTGCAATCCGAATTTTAGTAGACCGTAACCCAATAGATTCTACTCTCCCATAAATACCCTCAAGATCATCACCACGTTTTGGCAGTCGGATATATTCTCCACGGACAAAGGGACGATCTAAACGTAAAACTATTGTGCCTAAAATCTGTTCTAAGGTACTTTGGGCGGCAAATGCTACCGCTAAACCACTGACGGAAGCCCCTGCTACTAATGCACCTAGGGGGAGTTGTTGACTCTGAGCAAATGCTACGGCTGCTGTAAATCCAATTACAACATTGGCAATAGTTTCAAAGACCAAAAAAGTCTCGTCAACTTCCATGCCATATTTTCGGATAATCGGAATACCATAAATTCGCACCAATTGCCTAAATAACCGAGAGGCTAACCAGGCTATACTCGCAATTAGGGCTAGACTAACAAAGGGGCGAATAAAACGATATAAAGCCCGATTTTCTTCTAGCCAAATCATTGACATAGAAATCAGAGTAAAAATGCCAACCATCCGAAAAGGTTGTTGGATAGGTCGCACAAAGTTCTCGGAAATTTCCTTGCCATTTATGGGGATAGCCCGCCTAATAATATATTGTATAAGGCTAGGGGTGTATTTTCCTATTAAGCAAGATATCAATACAAAGATTATAAAAATCAGAGGCTTAGGAATCGAATATTCCTGAATAATATCAAAAATGGCTGCATCAGGATCAATGGGGTTCCACATAGTATTTGGCTTGATTAACTGTAATTAAACTGTGATGGGTGCATCAACGTAAATATTTTGATCTTCAATATCAAAGGCAATTCCGTATTGCTGTAAATTCATACTAATGTCTTGATTTGCTAGATCTAGCATCTGACGACGCAGTTCCAAGTTGTTACGATTTGCACCTAATATAAAAAAGGTTACTTGGGCTTGAGTTTTGTTTTCTCCGGTGATTTGCTGTAAATTTTTAAAGCTAACATCAGTGCCTCTAGGGTCAATTCCAAAGGTGTTTTTAGTGCTTTCTAAAATTACTTGACGGATGAGAGCTTGTTCCTCAGAATCAATGGCAGAATGAAAGGTTAATCCTAGGATTGATATAATTTTTCTGGCTCCAGTATAGTTTTCTATACTGAGTTGAGTTAAGGAACTATTAGGGACAATAACTATGGTTCCTTTTCCTGATGTGCGAATTTTGGTCGATCGCAATCCCAAAGATTCTACCCGTCCGAAAGTCCCATCAGGTAAACCGATGTAATCATCAACGACAAACGGCCGATCCAAATACAGCACAATTCCCCCTAGAATTTGGCTGAGGGTATTTTGAGCTGCAAAAGCGACGGCTAAACCACCTACCCCTAAACTAGCAATTAATCCGACAATGTTAATTTGGTGAGTCTGAGCAAATACAACAATTGCGACTAGAATAATTACGCAGTTGGCTAGAATTTTAGCCACCAATAAAAACTCACTGTTAATATTGCGACCTTGTTTGGAGGCTACATCAATAATATATAAATCAAAAAATCTTTTAAAGATGTCAGAAGCCAACCAACTGACCAGAATAGTTAGGGCGAAACTGATGATAACTTCTAGGAAACCTAGATAAATTATGAAATCTGAATTAACCCAGAAAATTTCAATTATGACCAACAATACAGCGACAGCGGCAGGGATTTTATAAGATGATAAAATTTCGGAGTAACTAGATATCCGTTCTTCAGGAATTAACTTAGCGATCGCCATTCGCCATAGTTTCGGTAGTAGCCATAAACCGATCAAAGCCGAGATTAGCCCCAACAGTAGTAATGCCAATTTCAGCAGGGGATTAAACCCCCAAACGATCGCATCTGATGTTGTTTCAACCATAAACCATTAAACTCTCAACCATAACCAGGACTCGTTGAGAAGATATCAAGGCATCCATTGGTGGTGAATGTGTGTATCAGACATCGCCATCACCCATTAACCCGTTAACCCACAATCGGTTACCGGAACCAGACTCAACTTTGTACCCAATGCAATTATAAAGGGCGATCGTACCTAGCTGCATCCATCTCCAGGCATAAATTCTTCTCAGCACAACCAGTCCCAGCTACAATATGCTAAGATAAAGAATTGTGTAAATTTAACCAACGCTAAAATTCTCAACTATGGCTCTGACACAACAAGATAAGCAAAAAATCATGGCCGAGCATCAAGCTCACGAAACAGACACCGGATCTTCGGATCTACAGGTAGCCATGCTCACCGAAAGAATTAACCGACTCAGCCAACACCTCAAAGCCAACAAGCATGATCACGCTTCCCGTCGTGGTCTTCTCCAGATTATCGGACGCAGAAAAAGATTATTAGCCTATATTAATAAACAGGATCAGCAACGCTATCGCGAACTGATCACCCGTTTGGGAATCCGGGGCTAAATCATAGCAGATTTACCCAATCGTACCAAATTCCTGTCAAACCACCCACAGCACTCACAATCTACCATGTCCTCCGATCGCTCCCGTCAACCACTTCCCTTTGAACCGAAAAAAACCCGCAAAAAGCAGGCTGACAGTGGGAAATCAGCCCCCTCAGAACAGGGAAAACCGGAGAAATCGGTTTCACCCAAGGTGGCTAAAACCCCAAAAAACAGCCGGACATCGGACACCTCAGCCCCGCGCCGTCAACCTAGACGGGAAGATATGACTATTCCGGAAGTAGTCAGTCAGCGGATGGTGTCGCGGATGGTGTTTCTATCGGGTATTCCTCTGTTAATGGCTATATCTACCTTTGTGGGCAGTTATTTTATTGTCACCAATGAGATATTTCCCCTACCCAACACAGCAGTATTGCTGGTGAGTCTGGGATGCTTTGGCTTGAGTGTGGTGGGTCTTAGTTACGGGGTTCTCTCGGCTTCTTGGGATGAAGACCTAAGTGGGAGTTTCCTAGGTTGGCAGGAATTTAAGATCAACCTAGGGCGGGCGATAGAGGCTTGGAAAGAAGGTCGCCAGCAAAGTTCACCCAAAAATTAAAAAAGCCTAGGGGAATTCCCTTACCCCAAAAGGTAGGGGATGAAGGTCGGGTGAATGGAGAGGGTCGATGCCTCGAAAACGAACAAATCTAAAATTATCGGATGTGGGGGTTCGGGGGCAGCTCTAAAACCCCGTCCTTTCGGGTCAGAGATACTTCGACAAGCTCAGTGTCGGAAAAATTGACAAATTCCCAAAGACTGAATTCTTACAATAGATGTGATAGCCGGAAGCAGAAGGGTTCAAACAACCGAGAGAAAGCCCGGCTGAAGGTAGTCAGAATTGATGCGGTCATTGCCGACAGCCAGCGGGATTTCACCGATAAGCCTACGGGCGGGTGTAGGGTGCGTCATCATCGATTAGCATCGATTAGCCTTGTTGGGAGAGTTGGATAGAGATGATAAAATCTGTCGATTTTAGATCTAACGCTATGGTTGGTAATGATCGCTATAAAAATTTCGTGCTGGAAAGTGCTGCATACAGGCCAAACTATAGGAAGATACAGCACCTCTTTCTTCCTCCCCCAATCAGGGACAGCAGATTAGATTGGGTCTGTACCGTTTATGAGCCACTAAAAATTGTGGCTGGCAAAATTTTGTGAGGTTTACATGATTATTGTAATGAAAGTTGGCTCTCCAGAAGCCGAAATCGAACGTCTTAATGATGAACTCCGCAGCGGTTGGGGTTTAACACCAGAAAAAATCGTCGGAAAACATAAAGTTGTGATCGGGCTGGTAGGAGAAACAGCAGGTCTTGATCCCCTACAACTCCAGGAAATTAGCCCATTTATTGAACAGGTGTTACGAGTTGAAAAACCCTACAAACGTGCTAGTCGGGAATTTCGTCACGGAGAGTCGAGTAATGTAGCTGTTACCACTCCCAGCGGAATAGTTAACTTTGGCCAAAATCTTCCCCTGGTGGTGGTGGCGGGTCCCTGTTCGGTAGAAAATGAACAAATGATCGTGGAGACGGCGCTGCGGGTGAAAGCTGCTGGGGCGAAGTTCTTACGCGGTGGCGCATATAAACCTCGCACGTCTCCATACGCTTTCCAAGGTCATGGAGAAAGCGCTCTGAACCTTTTAGCTGCTGCTCGTGAAGCGTCAGGACTGGGAGTGATTACGGAGTTAATGGACGCGGACGACTTAGAAAAGTTGTCTGAGGTGGCGGATGTGATCCAAATTGGCGCTCGCAATATGCAAAATTTCTCCCTGCTGAAAAAAGTAGGGGCTCAGGATAAACCAGTATTGCTGAAGCGGGGTATGTCTGCCACTATTGAGGAATGGCTAATGGCGGCGGAATATATCTTAGCGGCGGGAAACCCGAATGTGATTCTGTGTGAACGGGGAATCCGCACTTTCGATCGCCAATATACCCGCAATACCCTTGATTTGTCGGTGATTCCGGTATTGCGATCGCTCACTCACTTACCAATTATGATTGACCCAAGCCACGGCACGGGATTTGCGGAGCACGTTCCATCTATGGCTAAAGCGGCGATCGCGGCTGGGACAGACTCGCTCATGATCGAAGTTCACCCCAACCCAGCCAAAGCCATGTCAGATGGTCCTCAATCCCTGACTCCGGCAGATTTTGATCAACTAATGCAAGACCTAGCCGTTATTGGTAAATCGGTGAACCGCTGGTCGGATCAGCCAGTTGCAGTCCCCGCCTAGTCTCATCCAGGTTTAACCACCATCTAAGTCTCAAATGCACGGGTTAAGGCTCGTGCATTATTTATTAATCTGTGTGGGAGGAATCACTATTTTTAATCAGCATATCCACCTGATGGGTGACATTTTTAAGTAGCTGGTACAGCAGAGGCAAATTTTCCGATGAAAGATTAGCGGAATTACAATGTCCTTGCAAGTCATTAAGTTTCCTTTGCAATTGTTGAGCCAGACGCAAAGCATCCAAACTCAATTTTGATAGTTGTTGCTGTTGATAAAACTTTAAAGCCGCTCCTCGTAATACCTGTAAATTAGCTTCCTCGCCATAATTACCCCTGACCAATCGCAGCCTCAACAGCAGATGAGTATTACAATAAACCCGCTCAATTTCTATCTGTTTGGGTTGGGAAATCGGCAGCATAGGCAGTTTCACCAAGCGCTTTAACTCATTAATCACCCATTGAAATTGTGATGGTTCTAAATTATCAATAACAGACTTGAGAATACCATTTTGGCTCCACAAAATCCGCCCTTTGGATTCTTGCCTCTCAAAATACAGTCGGCCAATACCCTCCAACAATACCCTAGCTAGTAACTCTTCTAACAACTTTGGTGGTGGTAACTTCGCCAGTTGCTCTATGGGACTACTCAGGTATTCGGGACGAAGATCGAGCTTAGGTAACATTTGATTAATGTTCTGTCCCCCTGGAGGTTGTTTAGCCCTTGGCTGTTTTGGGGAATCTGGCGGCGATTTTTCCCCGGAGGCTAATGGTTCAGCGGGAGGGGTAACAGAGTCATCTAAAGGGGTTTTTTCGGTGTTGGGTTTTTCGCTATGGTACAAATAGGCAGTCAGAATGGAGCGATGGCTCTCAGCCGAAATCTGCTGACTCACAACAGAGCAATTTAGATATGCTAATATCTGGTGGGCATAATTTACGGCTAATTCATCATTAGGATCGACCATACCTAAGTAAAGGGTATTATCCTTGAGAGATATGGGCAGAATCCGATGATGAAGACAGACTTCAAAGGGCAAAATACTGTCAACCAATGGAAAAATCTGTCCAGCATCTAAATATTCCATTTCGCCTGTTTCCGAATTTGTTAACATGAGCCAACTTGACAATAGTAAATATTTTTGGTTGCCTGAAAATTTAACTGAAACCGACAATTATCAATGATTATAGTGTGTGGATTTACTGTGTCACGATTTTTACTGTCCGGCACAAGAATTGACGGGATTTGATATTTATTAGGACATCCATATCCCAATCATAGCACGCTGGGCGATCGCCATTTTCTTGTTTAAACCCCTAGGTAAGTTATTGAGAGTTATGTTCAGATCATTTCTTTCACCGGCCTTCACTCCAATGATATTACTATCATTATTATCAATACTGCTCCCTGATCATAGTATGGCTGCCGCTACCAGCCCAGGTGTAGATGTGGCAAAAACTGGAATTTCCCCAAAATTTGCCACAGCCTATCATGTCAGCGATTGGCTACAATATTCTCCTAGTCAACTGGAATTAGTGATTCGCTTAGGAGAACGTCGGGTTTATGTCTATAACAACACACAGCTTGTAACTAGCTATCCCATAGCCATTGGTAGAAACGGATGGGAAACCCCCATCGGTCACTATCAGGTTATTCAAATGATCGAAGACCCAATCTGGGAACATCCTCTAAATGGAGATATTATCCCCCCAGGTGGAGATAACCCCCTTGGTAGTCACTGGATTGGATTTTGGACTGATGGCACCAACTATATAGGTTTTCATGGCACACCCAATGAAGAAACTGTCGGACAAGCGGTTTCCCACGGTTGCGTTCGTATGTTCAACCGGGATGTGTTAGCGCTATTTAACAAAGTGCAACTGGGAACCCCCGTCATTGTTGAACCCTAGATTGAGATTGGTCATCCCAGGGAAAAAAGCCCAGGAGACTCTAATATGTCTGCTGTTTCCACGCTCAGTAGAAAATCGACACCATAAGCGACTAAAATAGACAAATTGCCCGAAATCCTCGAATGCTAACTCAGAAAACTCCTAAACCCCTCCGTTGGCAGCGCAGCAAATACTCACCCCTCACGCGACAGATTGATGTTTTTTCTGCCGCTGGGACGTTTCTGTTCTATTTGTGGTGGGATCGGCTTTGGGGAAATAATGCCTCGGCCACTAAACAAAAGCGGGCAAAATGGTTAATTAAAACGATGCTTGACCTGGGGCCCACATTTATTAAAATTGGACAAGCCCTTTCTACCCGTGCTGATATTCTGCCCTTAGAATATGTGGCGGAGTTAGAAAAACTCCAGGATCAAGTGCCTCCTTTTAGTGCCGATCGCGCTGTAGCTATTATTGAGTCAGAATTGGGCAACTCTTTATTTAGCCTTTATCGTGAGTTTAATGAGCGTCCCCTAGCCGCCGCCAGTCTCGGACAGGTTCACCGGGCTAAATTGCATACAGGGGAACAGGTGATAGTTAAAGTTCAACGCCCAGGACTTAAAGAACTTTTTGATTTGGATATGCAGGCGGTACGTCGTGTAATGCGCTTCTGTCAACGTTCCTTTGCTTGGGCAAGGCTCTATGATCTCGATGCTATATATAATGAATTTTTCATGATTTTATATCAGGAAATTGATTATATTAAGGAAGGTAAAAACGCTGACAGATTTCGAGATAATTTTGAGAATTATTCAGGTATTATTGTTCCTAAAGTTTACTGGGAATATACCACCCATAAAGTTTTGACTCTGGAATATTTACCGGGGATTAAGGTTGATGACCGGAAAACTCTACAAACCTGCGGTGTTGACATTAAACGAGTTAACCAATTAGGGATTTGTTGCTATCTTAAACAGATTTTACAGGATGGCTTTTTTCAAGCAGACCCCCACCCCGGAAATATTGCTGTTAGTCCTAATGGTAGTCTAATTTTCTACGATTTCGGGATGATGGCTGAAATCAAGGCTTTGGCTAAGGATCAGATGATCCGCAGCTTTTTTGCGGTGATGCGAAAAGATGTAGATGTGGTTATTGACACTCTGATTGATATTGGTTTAGTTGAACCGATGTCTGATATGACTCCGGTGCGGCGCTTGATCAGGTTTTTGTTAGATGAATTTACGGAGAAACCTATTGATTTTCAAGCATTTAATGTAATTAAAGATGAACTTTATATAATGTTTGAACAGCAGCCTTTTCGCCTACCTGCTGAGATGACATTTTTACTCAAATCTTTAACTACTTTAGACGGAGTAGCCCGCGCCCTAGACCCTGAATATAATTTGGTAGACTGCGCCCAACCTTTTATTAAAAGTGTTACTGTTTCTAAGCAGGAACGGGGTAGTTTGGTGGGAGAGTTGACTAAACAGGCGCGAGATTTTATCAATTTTAAATTCAATCAACCTAGCCGTGCTGAGGTATTTATTAGTCGCCTAGAACAACGCATTGAGGAAGGGGAAATTAAGTTTAGGGTTCGTTCTATTGAAAGCGATCGCGCTTTGAAACGGGTGAATTTTGCCCTGAAAACTTTGATTCATGGCTGTTGGTCAGGATTTACTCTGATTTCGGGAATATTATTAATAATTGCTGGTAAAAATGGCTGGGCTGTTTTTTTCCTGGTCATGGCTGGGGTGGGGGTGGTAATATTTTTGCGATCGCTTCTCAACCTCTCCATTCGTGAACGTCTAGACCGCATGGCGGAACAGTAACAGCCTAGCCTCCTCAGTCATCCTTGTTAGAGATTCCTTATTGTTAATTAATGATCAGATCTAGAGAGATTTATTGACGTTGTAGTAAAACGGCGGTTTGCCAATAATAAGCCTCTTGGCGAATTTCAATGACTTGAAAAAACGGTTGTACCATCTTACAGAAATAATCGAGGTCATAAAAAACGAGCGATCGCGTATCTCGACCCAAGGTAAACATAGCAAAATCCGACGTACTATATTCATCATATTTTTGTAAACATTCAGCCCTTTGGTCTGGCGGCCAAACATTATTATTAGATAACCACTTTTCCTTAAAGTCTTTAATTAGATTCATGAGATGCTGTTCTTGGATAGTAATATAAGCCATACCACCAGGACTAAGAATCCGACGGAGTTCTAATAACCAAGCCTCAGCCAAATCATCAATATGGGTAAAAACTGAACCAGCATAAATCAAATCAAAATATCGATCCTCAAAGGGTAAATGGGGATTAGTTGTGCAGGTCAAAAAGTGAAAAGGAGGCCTCATATATTGCTTACACCAGTGAATGCAGTCAGCACTAATATCAGCCCCCCAAATTTCGCAGGTATTAGCTTGATCGCTTAAAAATCTCATCATTCTTCCAGACGCACAACCAAAGTCTAAGACGCGACTTCCTGGCTTTAAAGAAAACTTAGCTTTTTGTAGGGATTCTAACAATAGGCGAATTTGAATTTTACCAGATTCAAGATAGTAGTCCTCCCCCCTGTCTGCAAATACTAGCATCAGGGGACGTGGAGGGACAGGAAACTGCCAGGTTTTGGTTTTAGAGTCCTGTCGTGCGGGGGTAGGTTTAGGCATCATATAGGATGCGGAATCCCCTGATTTTGGGTAATATTTTAACCAATCAATAGGTTCAAGATTATGGGAAATTTGAGGCTCTTGTGATTGGAGATGATCTAATTTGTTGTGAAGTTCTTGTAACCTATTCTGTGCGGCTGTAAAATCTGGCTTTAGTTCCAAGACCTTTTGAAAAGAAGCGATCGCCTCATCAATCCTTTTAACTTTCTGTAAACACTTAGCCAATTTATAGTAAGTTTGAGGGGAATTGGCGTTAAGTTTGATGGCGCTTTGGTAAACCGGAATCGCCTGGTCAAATCGCTTGAGATAGACTAAGGTATCAGCTAAATTACTATGAGTCCAGAAAAAATTAGGGTTAATTTCAGCAGCTTTTTGATAAACGGGAACCGCCTCCGACCAGCGTTTAAGGTGTCTGAGTGCATCTCCCAAATGATTATAAGCCCAACAAAAGTTAGGGTCAATTTCTATAGCCTTTTGATAAACGGTAACCGCCTCCGACCATCTTTCAAGTTGAATTAAAGCCTCACCCCAATTATTATAAGTCCAGAAAAAAGTCGAGTTAATCTGAGATGCTTTTTGATAAACAGAAGCAGCATCTTCCCATTGTTCTTGTTGACTGAGAGCTTGTCCTAGGTTATTATAAGCCCAGAAAAAGTTAGGGTCTAGTTGAATAGCGTGCTGACAGACTGGAACAGCATCTTCCCAGCGTTCAAGTTTAATAAAAATCCCACCCAAACTATTATAAGACCAGGAATCTTCGGGATTAAGTTTAATAGCTTGTTGATAAGCACCGATCGCCTCTTCTAATCTACCAGCTTTCACCATAAGATTACCCCATTTTGGGTAAGCATCAGCCCAACTGGGGACCAAGACAGTAACTTGACGATAACAGGCGATCGCCTCTTCAAGTTTATTTTCAGCAATACAAGTATTCGCCTGCTGATATAGTTGCTTAACAGCAAGTTGAATTTTTTTGCTAAAGGTTTGGTCAGCATTAGGTTGAGGGGGATCTTGAGACATAAAAACCTCCAGAAATGCTTTGATAGATCAATTCTATCAGTCATGGGGATTTCTGGGTGAGATTTCCCCAGGGACAGATCAGAGCAGTTGCTATAATATTTCAGCCGTTGTCTGTTACAATCCGCAAGCCTCGACACTTAAAAATAAATGTTCGAGCAGCCATAGAGTTCTATCCCACTCTCGACCAGCCATGACACTCAAGGCGGGTAGATGA
This sequence comes from Arthrospira sp. PCC 9108, assembly GCA_016745315.1. GTDB lineage: Bacteria > Cyanobacteriota > Cyanobacteriia > Cyanobacteriales > Microcoleaceae > Limnospira > Limnospira platensis. The sequence goes on along the minus strand of CP066886.1, from coordinate 3,457,341 downwards.
CCTTGGGGGGCTTTGAGAGAAAATGATAACTGATCATAGTCTTTGACATATATCTGATCTGATGGCTGGCGATCGCACCATCCCACCCGTTGAGCAAATTCTGTAGTGTTTTGGTTAACCTGTTCCCAGATCCGCCTTTGAACCCCAAAGCCAAACCGACCGCCACTAGCCTGTTCCCAAACTTGATTAATTTCTCTTAACTCTCGACAGGGAAAAGTAGCTATTTGTGCGGTACTAAAACACCCAGCCTGACTACCGACAATTTCCAGCATTAACCGAGAAGTTTCAGCGTCCGCCTCCCGCCATTTTCCGGCTTTCATGAGATCCTGTAACTTTTGATAAGAATTCAGTTTAGGGGTAACTTTGGGGGGAGGTGGGGGAGTAGCAGCGTGGGTATATTTTTCGGTTGAGTGGGTATATTTTTGGGTGATCGGTGGAACAATGCGCTGATAGTTCTGGGTAGGTATAGGTTGATAGTGATAGGGATAGGGCTGTTTAAGAACTTGTAGCACTTCTTGAGCTGACTGATAGCGATCGCGAACAAAATCCCGGGTTAAGCGGTCCAAAACCTCTGCTAATTGTCGCGGGACAGAAACATTAGCTGGTAAACGTTCTCGCCATACCCAACGCCCTTCCATAGCATCATAGAGGTCATCTCTACCACCTTCTGAGGGTAAACACCCAGTCAGCAAACGCAAACAAGTCACCCCTAAACTATACAAATCACTAGCGGGGTAGACCTGACCTCGTAACTGTTCCATAGGTACATATCCAGGTGTACCGACAGTAGTTCCCTGTCCCACCGTGGTAGTTCCCTTCACCTGTTTAGAGACACCAAAATCAATCAGGATTAACTGATTATCGCGGCTACGGCGCATGATATTTTCTGGTTTGATGTCACGGTGAATTATATTGCGATTGTGGATAATCTGGAGGATCTCAAGCAATTCAGACAAAATTTGATAAATCTGATCAGGATTAAAATGTCCCTTTTGCTGTAACTCCTGCAACAGATTCTGTCCATCAATATATTCTTGCACCAAATAAAGTCGCCTATCCTGTTCAAAATAGGCAATCAACCCCGGAATTTGGGGATGTTCCCCTAACTCATATAACCGCTGGGCTTCTTGTTTAAATAATTCTGTGGCTTTTTGTCGCGCTGCTGTTCCCTGAACTTGGGGCATAAATTGCTTAATCACACAGGGATCATTCATCCGATCCACATCTTGGGCTTCATAGGTGCGACTGAACCCCCCGTATCCCAATTGTCGAATTACGCGATAGCGGTTTCGGAACAATGGCAGCAAAATCGGCGCCCCACAGCTTTGACAAAATCGATAACCCTCATTATTAAATGGGTTAGGGCAACTTGGGTTGCAACAGTACAGCATCTCCAGGGTTGAACGAGTTTGCTCTATTGTCTCATGTTTCTCGATCTACCCTGGTGGCTGTTCAAATTGGCTCAGGGTTTTTTGAGGATAATCCATTACCAAAGATTTTGGGTCACTAGCCCCGTCCCTTCGGCTTTGCTCAGGACAAGCCTTCTAGGACGGCTTTTCATGTTAGACTATTTTGTAGAGGTGCGAGACGTTCAGGCATGAAATAGGGTTGCAATACCCGAAATAACTGCCTGATGGGGATTTCAGCTCCTTGGCTGAATACAAGAGGCTCGCCTCTGACCATCCCCATAACTGCTTATATGTCCCGACGATTTGTATCACTAAGATACCAAATCAAGGCAGGGAACCCAAGGTCAATATACTCTGTAACAATTCGTAACCATCCTTAACATAACGGGAAACTACGAAACAGAGTTGAGGGTAACGGCGATAGCCACCCCCAGTTTTGGGAATCACAACCCCAGGACTGAAGCGGGGAACGGAATGCTCCGAGGTGTAACCCAACACCAGAAACGAGACCACTGCCAACCATCCATGATTAGGGAAACCGAATGTCCGGCATGAACCACCGTCAATATTAGGTAGCGAAAGAGGTTGACACGCTGCGTTCAAAAGAACAAGGGGAAAAGTGGGGTTTTCTCTACAACACCTACACAGACTTTTAAAAGTACCCCGGTGGAGAGGAAAAATCTAAAGATGGAATGCCCATATAAACAGAACGTTTTAAGTCCTCCTGGACTCTGAGAGTATGGTCGATACCTCAGTAGGGATAAGTGTAACCGCAAGTCCTAGAGGATGTGAGATGTGACCAGAAGCCAACGCCCTGCTGTAATGGTAGGGATATGCTAACAGGTCACGGTTTGATTGTAAGAAATAGAGTCTAGTAGGTGTACAAATGGCGATAGCGAGTTTAAAGAGAGGATTTGGCAAGCCCAAACCAACCAAGACTACGAACAACGCATGGAAGGCAATCCCATGGACTAAGGTTCAGCGGAAAGTTTTCAAGCTCCAAAAGAGTATATTTCAAGCGGCTAAATCGGGACAGGATGCAAAGGCTAGAAGGTGGCAACGTCTATTGGTGAAATCATATTATGCCCGACTCTTAGCAGTTCGGCTGTAGGGGCGGCTTCCACGGTCAGCCATGCTTCCCAACAGTCAGCTTAATAAACCCGCCCCCCAAGCGGGTCAAGGCAAGAAAACAGCCGGCGTTGATGGAGTGAGAGTAATCTCTCCAAAACAAAGGTTTGAACTGGTCAAGAATATTAAAGGAAACCTCAAAGCAAAACCACTGCGACGGGTGTGGATACCAAAACCTGGAAGGGATGAAAAAAGCTGGAATAGGCATTCCCACAATCCAAGATAGAGCAAGGCAAGCCCTGGTTAAATCGGCACTCGAACCTGAATGGGAGTCGAGATTTGAAGGCACTAGCTATGGGTTCCGTCCGGGACGGTCAGCCCAAGATGCAATAGCAAGAATTTACCTAAGCATCCGCAAAGGTGAGTACTATGTACTAGACGCAGGTGCGAGACGTTCGGGTATGAAATAGGGCTGAAATGCCCGAAATAACTGCCCGGGGAGGATTCCAGCTCCGAATCTGGATATAAGGAGACCTCTCCTGAGCATCATCATAACTGATTATATGTCCCGACGCTTAGGTAACTAAGCAAGGCAGGGAACTCAAGGTCATAAACGAACTGAGAAATCAGGGAGTAGAGAGTAACGGCGATGTGCGAGACGTTTAGGAGTGAAATAGGGCTGCAATGCCTTAAATAACCTCCTAGTGGGACTTCCACCCCTTGGTGGAATATAAGGGATTCGCACCCCTGACCATCCCATAACTATCTATGTGTCTCAACATCTGGCTTCGACAACCAGATAAGGCAGAGAGACTCAAGGTCAAGACTGAGCGAAAAAAAGAGGGGAGTTGTGAACCCCTTGAGTATAACGTAAGGTTGAGAGTAACGGCGATAGCCACCCCCAGTTTTGGGAATCATAACCCCAGGATTGAAGCGGGGAACGGAAGGCGTGAAGTAGAACCTACTACCAGAGGCGACCACTGCCAACCATCCATGATTAGGGAAACCGAATGTCCGGCTTGAACCATCGTAATACTCTAGTAGCGAAATAGGTTGATACGCTGCGCTCAAAAGAGCACGGGGAAAAGAAGGGGTATATTACCACCACCTTCACAGACCTTTAAAGTACCCCGGTGGATAGGACGAATCTAAAGATGGAATGCCCGCATAGATGGAACGTTTAAACCCCTCATTGGCTCTCAAGTGGCAGGATGTACTTGTGGAGTAGCGAAAAGTGTAAGCGTATGCCTTTAAGGGAAAAGGATGTGACTGAAAGCTAATGCCTAACTGTAATGGTTAGGATATGCCCACTAGTCACGGTGTGGATATAGAGACCACAACAACTAAGAGTGTTATGACGAAAACGAGTTAATGACTACGTGTGTATATAGCTCCGAAAGTTGAGGTCATAAAGCAGGGGGTTGTAGCCCTGTTCCCACTGACAAAGGGGTATTCACATCAGGAGCCGTATGAGATGAAAGTCTCAAGTACGGTTTTGAAGTGGAGTCGGGGAAGGTGACTTCCCTTTCGACCATAACAGCCACCCCCAGTTTTGGAAATCATAACTCCAGGATAGAAGCGGGGAACGGAAGGCGTGAGGTAGAACCTACTACCAAGACGCGACCACTGCCAACCATCTATGATTAGGAAGACCGAATGTCCGACTTGAACCATCGTAAAGCACGAGCAGCGAAATAGGTTGACACGCTGCGCCCAAAAGGGCAAGGGGAAAAGTGGGGGATTCTGCATTCTACCCACACAGACCTTTAGAAGTACCCCGGTCGATAGGACAAATCTAACGATGGAATGCCCATATAATCGGAACGTTGGTGCGAGACGTTCAGGCATAAAATAAGGTTGAAATACCTGAAATAACCGCCTGGTGGGGACTTAAACCCCTTGGTTGAATATAAGGAGATCTCTCCTGACCATCCTCATAACTGTTTATATGTCCCAACGATTAGTATCCCACGATACAAATCAAGGCAGGGAACCCAAGGTCAAAACCAACTAACTCATACAAATTACTTATACAAATTCTACAAATAGATAAGTAGAAGTTAGAGAGTCAGGGTAACGGCGATAGCCACCCCCAGTTTTGGGAATCACAACCCCAGGATTGAAGCGGGGAACGGAAGGCTCCAAGGTGTAACCCAACACCAGAATCGAGACCACTGCCAACCATCCATGATTAGGGAAACCGAATGTCCGGCTTGAACCATCGTAATGATTGGGCAGCGAAACAGGTTGATACGCTGCGCTCAAAAGAGCAAGGGGAAAAGTAGGAACTTCAATGTCATAACTACACAGACCTTTAAAAGTACCCCGGTGGAAAGGACAAATCTAAAGATGGAATGCCCATATAAACGGAACGTTTTAACCCCTCTTGGGCTCTGATAATCTGGTCGAGAAAGTCAGTAGTGAAAGTGTAAGCGTAAGCCTATTAGGGGGTGAGATGTGACCAGAAGCCAACGCCAGACTGTAATGGTAGGGATATGCTAACGGGTCACGGTTTGATTGTAAAGAAATAGAGTCAAGTAGGTGTACAAATGGCGATAGCGAGTTTAAAGAAAGGATTTGGGAAATCAAAACCAATCAAGACTACGAACAACGCATGGAAGACCATCCCGTGGACTAAGGTTCAACGGAAAGTTTTCAAGCTCCAAAAGAGTATATTTCAAGCAGCTAAATCGGGACAGGACGCAAAGGTAAGAAGGTGGCAACGTCTATTGGTGAAATCATATTATGCCCGACTCTTAGCAGTGCGACTGTAGGGGCGGGTTCCACGGTCAGCCATGCTTCCCAACAGTCAGCTTAATAAACCCGCCCCCCAAGCGGGTCAAGGCAAAAAGACGGTTGGAGTAGATGGTGTGATAGCAATATCCCCTAAACAAAGGCTAGAAATGACCGAGAAAATCAAAGGAAACCTCAAAGCAAAACCACTGCGAAGGGTGTGGATTCCAAAACCTGGTAGGGATGAAAAAAGCTGGAATAGGAATTCCCACAATCCAAGATAGAGCAAGGCAAGCCTTGGTTAAGTCGGCACTTGAGCCCGAATGGGAGTCAAGATTTGAGGGCACTAGCTATGGGTTCCGTCCCGGACGGTCAGCCCAGGACGCAATTGGTAGAATTTACACTGCCATAAATCAAGGACAATACTATGTACTTGATGCAGATATAGCGAAATGCTCTTACCGTGAACCATGATTATCTACTGTCCAAAATTCATTGTCCAAGCTGCCTAAAAAGAGACCTGAAACAATGGCTCAAAGCAGGCGTGCTAGATAACGGTGTATTTGAGGATACAGAAGCAGGGACACCCCAGGGAGGGGTAATAAGTCCAATACTCGCCAACATCGCACTGTTGGGAGTAGAAAGGCTAGTTAAAGGAATGTATCCAAATAAAGGCACAGCCACTCAGGTGAACCTTATAAGATATGCCGATGATTTTGTGGTCATCTCCAAAGACCTAGGAATCATTGAACAGTGCCAAACTGCTATCACCAAATGGTTAAAACCGGTAGGATTAGAGATTAAACCCGAAAAGACTCGAATTGGTCACACACTCAAACCTATTGAGTATAATGGCAAAACAGAAGAACCTGGGTTTGATTTTCTCGGATTCAATATCAGGCAATACCCAGTAGGAAAATACAAGTCTGGAAAAACAGGGGGATATAAGAGTCGATTAATCGGACATAAAACCCACATAAAACCCAGCCAAAAAGCAGTTGTTGCCCACACAGAAGTGATAAAAGGTGTAATTAAACGACATAAGACAGCACCTCAATCAGCCCTGATAAGTAGACTAAACCCAATTATAAGAGGATGGGCAAACTATTACTCAGCAGTAGTCTCAACAGAGACCTTCAATAAGCTAGATAATACAATCTGGCAAATGTTAAGGGCATGGACAATATCAAGATGCGGAAAGGCAAGTTACAAAAAGCTAAGTAATTATTTCAGACATGGAACAATTAAACTTAGCAATGGGAAAGAAAGACACGAAAATTGGCTATTCCAAACCAAAGATGGGATACATCTATTCAAACACATCTGGACCCCAATTGTCAGACACACCCTAATACGCCCCGACGCAACACTTTATGACGGAAATTGGACTTACTGGGCAACCAGGAAAGGACAAGCAATCGACACGCCAATTAGGGTAGCAAAACTACTCAAAAAACCAAAAGGTAGATGTACCTGGTGCGGGCAATTCTTTACCCCATCAGATTTAATTGAAGTAGACCACATTGTACCTAGAAGCCAAGGCGGAAAGGATGAATACAAGAATCTTCAATTATTACATCGCCATTGTCACGATGATAAAACAGCTCTTGATGAAAGAGATGTTGCTGTACTCTTAACAAAGAGACGGTCAAACTAGGAGCCGTATGAGGTGAAAGTCTCATGTACGGTTCTGCTGCTGAATGGGAGGGGTAGACCGTGAGGTTTATCTCGACCCCTAATTAACCCCTCTAATGCTCTGCCTATAAACAAGTGAGTAATGCAATTCACAAGGCAGTAGTGAAAAATGTAAGCGCATGCTTAGAGGGCTAAGGATGTGACCAGAAGCTAAAGCCCAATTGTCATGGTGGGGATATGCCCAATTGTCACGGTGGGGATATAGATACTGCGGTCAGTAAGAGTATAATGGCGAGGACGAGTTGAAAGACTACGTGCTGCATATAGCTCTGAACATCGAAGTAAAAAGCAGGTCTGTTGATTCTGCTCCTTTGACAAAACAGGGTATCCACACCAGGAGCCGTATGAAGGGAAACTTTTATGTATGGTTCTGAATGGGAGGGGATGGTGGTGACTCCATTCTCGACCCCTAACATATAGCGTGCGAGACGTTTAGGAGTGAAATAGGGCTGCAATGCCTGAAATAACCTCCTAGTGGGACTTCCACCCCTTGGTGGAATATAAGGGATTCGCACCCCTGACCATCCCATAACTAACTATGTGTCTCAACATCTGGCTTCGACAACCAGATAAGGCAGAGAGACTCAAGGTCAAGACCAGCAATTCTCATTTTGGCGAAAACCTGTTCAAGTCCCCAGCATCCCTGTATCGTAATGACATCTAAGAAACCCAGGAGCGCCAGAGCCGTTGAAAAAGCCAGGTGGCTTTGAGACTCTAGTCGGTTCTTTCCGCCAGTGCTTGTCATCGCTACCGGACAAGCGCCGGGGTAAAAATCGCCGCTATGGAATGGAGGATGCCGCTTTAAGTGCGTTTAGTGTGTTTTTTACTCAAACTCCGTCGTTTCTGGCTTATCAACGTCTGATGGAGGGGAGTAAAGGCAAGAGCAATGCCCAAAGTCTGTTTGGAGTTCATCGAATTCCCTGTGATAACCAGATTCGGGACTTATTAGATGCCGTGTCCCCAGAGCACCTGTTTCCAGTGTTTGAGGATATCCTACAAGTCTTGGAAGCCCAGGGGCAGTTAGAAGACTTCCGTTGCCTAGGGGACAGTCTATTAGTCGCGTTGGATGGCACCGAATACTTCAGTTCCGACCAAATTCACTGTCCCCACTGTTCAACGCGCACCCAGAAGTCAGGAAAAACCCATTACTTCCATAGTGTTGTCACTCCAGTCATCGTCTGTCCGGGACAGAATCATGTGATTCCCTTAGTCCCCGAATTTATCGTGCCCCAAGATGGTCATGATAAGCAAGACTGTGAGAATGCCGCCGCCAAACGCTGGCTATCGAGGCAAGAACAATGCTTGAGGGCTTTGAATGTCACGGTTTGAGGGGATGACCTCTATTGCCACCAACCGTTGTGTCAGCAGTTTTTAGAGCAGCAACTTAACTTCATCGTCGTCTGTCGCCCCGAGTCTCATACTACCCTCTATGAACACCTAGAGGGCATCGAACTCCCGACCCTCACGACCAAGAAGTCGACTGGTAAAGTCGAGAAAACCTATACCTACCGCTATCTCAACGGAGTCCCCCTCAAAGATAGCGATGAGGCGCTGTTGGTTAACTGGTGCGAACTTACTGTCACCACCGCTGATGGCCAGGTAACCTATCACAACTCCTTGGCCACGAATTATCCTCTCAGCGATGAGAATGTAGCCGAGGTGGTTCGGGCCGGGCGGACTCGTTGGAAAGTTGAGAATGAGAACAACAACACTCTCAAGACCAAGGGCTACCATCTCGAACACAATTTTGGCCATGGCAAGCAGCATCTTTCTTCCTTGCTCCGGACCATCAACATCCTCTCGCTGCTCTTCCACACCCTGCAGGAGTTGCTCGATAACAAGTACCAGTTGCTACGAGCGCACTTACCGAAGCGCCAAACCTTCTTTAATGATTTGCGCGCGCTTACCCAGACTGTACTTCGACAGTTGGGACCACCTTCTGACCTTTATGCTTGAGGGTCTCGAGTTAGACATCCCACCCGATAGCAGTTGAATTTCCAAAATGAGAATTGCTGGGTCAAGACTGAGCGAAAAAAAAGAGGGAAGTTGTGTTATGTTCGAAAGAGAAGTCACCTTCCCCAACTCCAATTCCAAACCGTGCTCGCGAGTTTCCCAGCACACTGCTCCTGATGTAGATACCCCTTTTGTCACTGGGAACAGGGTTACAACCCCCTGCTTTATGACCTCAACTTTCAAAGCTATATGCTTGCGTTAGTCTTTCAACTCGCTTTCGCCATTAAACTCTTACTTATCGCGGTCTCTATATCCACACCGTGATTAGTGGGCATATCCTAACCATTACAGTTAGGCATTGGCTTTCAGTCACATCCTTTCCCCTTAAAGGTATACGCTTACACTTTTCACTACTGTGCAGGTACATCCTGCCACTTGAGAGCCTAAAAGGGGTTTAAACGTTCCATCTATGCGGGCATTCCATCTTTAGATTTGTCCTATCCACCGGGGTACTTTTAAAGGTCTGTGTAGGTAGTTATAGCAGCCTCCTACTTTTTTTCCCTCGCCCTTTTGAGCGCAGCGTATCAACCTATTTCGCTACTGACGCATTACAATGGTTCAAGCCGGACATTCGGTTTCCCTAATCATGGATGGTTGGCAGTGGTCGAGTGAGAGGTAGGTTCCTTTATTACGCCTTCCGTTCCCCGCTTCAACCCGTTGAGTGTGAATCCTCAAATTGGGGGTGGCTACCGCCGTTACTCTCAACCTTACGTTATACTCAAGGGGTTCGTGCGAAACGTTTAGGAGTGAAATAGGGCTGCAATGCCCGAAATAACCTCTTAGTGGGACTTTCACCCCTTGGTGAAATATAGGGAGACGCACTCTCATTCTTATCCCTAGACCATCCCATAACTGTTTATATGTCCCGACGCTTGGAGAAATCTAAGCAAGGCAGGGAACTCAGGGTCAAGACAGAACGTTAGAACAGAGGAAGTTGTGAGCCTCCTATTATAGCGCGAAGTTGAGAGTAACGGCGGTAGCCACCCCCAGTTTGAGGAATCATAACCCGTCAGATTGAAGCGGGGAACGGAAGGCGTGAAGTAGAACCTACTACCATATGCGACCACTGCCAACCATCCATGACTAAGGAAATCTGAATGTTCCGACTTGAACCACCGTAATGAGTAAGTAGCGAAATAGGTTGACACGCTGCGCTCAAAAGAGTAAGGGGAAAAGTAGGAGTCTCAACTCACTACCTACACAGACCTTTAAAGTGTACCCCGGTGGATAGGACAAGTCTAAAGATGGAATGCCCGTATAAACGGAACGTTTAAACCCCTTTTAGGCTCTCAAGTGGCAGGATGTACCTGCACAGTAGTGAAAAGTGTAAGCGTATACCTTTAAGGGGGAAGGATGTGACTGAAAGCCAATGCCTAACTGTAATGGTTAGGATATGCCCACTAGTCACGGTGTGGATATAGAGACCGCGACAAGTAAGAGTTTTTATGACGAAAGCGAGTTTAAAGACTACGTGTTGTATTTAGCTCCCAAAGTTGAGGTTACAAAGCGGGGGGTTGTAGCCCTGTTCCTGCTGACAATAGGGTATCTACATCAGGAGCCGTGTGCTGGGGAACTCGCAAGCACGGTTTGGAATGGGAGGGGTAGGCTGTGAAGTTTATCTCGACCCCTAACAAAATGCTCTTACCGTGAACCATGATTACCTACTGTCCAAAATTCATTGCCCAAGCAGCCTGAAAAGAGACCTGAAACAATGGTTAAAAGCAGGTGTTTTGGATAATGGTGTATTTTAGGATACAGAAGCAGGGACACCTCAAGGAGGGGTAATAAGTCCACTCATTGCCAACATCGCACTGTTGGGAATGGTTAGGCTAATTGAAACAATGTATCATAAGAAGAAGAACGTGGTACAAGCCACAGTAGTAAGATACGCAGATGATTTCGTAGTAATATCACATTCACTCGACATCATTAAACAGTGCAAAACTGCTATTTCCGAATGGTTAAAACCTGTAGGACTGGAAATTAAACCCGAAAAGACTCGAATCTGTCATACACTCAAACCTATTGAGTACGATGGCAAAACAGAAGAACCAGGGTTTGATTTTCTAGGATTCAATATCAGGCAATATCCAGTAGGAAAACATAAATCTGGGAAAACAGGGGGAATGGCAAGCCGATTAATCGAACACAAAACTCTAAGCAAACCCAGCAATAAAGCAGTCAAAGCCCATACAGAAGTGATTAAGGGTGTAATAAAACAACATAAAACAGCACCCCAATCAGCTCTGATCAGCAAACTAAACCCAATCATAAAGGGATGGTCAAACTATTATTCAGCAGTAGTCTCAACAGAGACCTTCAATAAATTAGACCACAAAGTCTGGTTAATGTTAAGGGCATGGACAGTATCAAGATGTGGAAGGGCAAACCTACATGAAAAGCTAAGAAACTATTTCAGACATGAAACGGTTAAACTTAGCAATGGGAGAAAAAGACACGAATCTTGGTTGTTTCAGACTAAAGATGGATACCAACTATGGAAACATAATTGGATTCCAATTGTCAGACACACCCTAATACGCCCTGACGCAACACCATACGACGGAAACTGGACGTACTGGGCAACCAGGAAAGGACAAGCAATCGACACGCCAAACAAAGTAGCAAAACTACTCAAGAAGCAAAAAGGCAGGTGTACCTGGTGCGGGCAATTCTTTACCCCATCAGACCTATTAGAGGTAGACCACATACATCCAAGAAGTCAAGGCGGGAAGGATGAATATAAAAACCTCCAACTGTTGCACCGCCACACCCGCGATGATAAAACAGCTCTTGATGAAGAGAGGTTGCTGTACTCTTAACAAGGAGGTGCGAAACGTTCAGGCACGCGCATAGGGTTGCAATACCCGAAATAACTGCCCGGTGGGACTTCCACCCCTTGGTGGAATATAGGGAGTCGCTTCCCTGACCATCCCATAACTGTTTATATGTCCCGACGCTTAGAGAAATCTAAGCAAGGCAGGGGACTCAAGGTCAAGACAGAACGCTTGAACGGTGGGAGTTGTGACCCACCTAGTATAGCATGAAGTTGAGAGTAACGGCGATAGCCACCCCCAGTTTTGGGAATCATAACCCCAGGATTGAAGCGGGGAACGGAAGGCGTGAAGTAGAACCTACTACCATATGCGACCACTGCCAACCATCCATAACTAAGGAAATCTGAATGTTCCGACTTGAACCACCGTCATAAGAAGGTAGCGAAACAGGTTGACACGCTGCGCTCAAAAGAGCAAGGGGAAAAGTAGGGGTTTCTCTTTACTACCTACACAGACCTTTAAAATTACCCCGGTGGACAGGACAAGTCTAAAGATGGAATGCCCGTATAAACGGAACGTTTAAACCCCTTTTAGGCTCTCGGCAGGATGTACCTGCACAGTAGTGAAAAGTGTAAGCGTATACCTTTAAGGGGAAAGGATGTGGCTGAAAGCTAATGCCTAACTGTAATGGTTAGGATATGCCCACTAGCCACGTTGTGGATATAGAGACCGCGACAATTAAGAGTTTTATGACGAGTGCGAGTTTAAAGACTACGAGGTTGTATATAGCTCCTAAAGTTGAGGTTACAAAGCGGGGGTCGTAGCCCTGTTCCTACTGACAAATAGGGTATCTACATCAGGAGCCGTGTGCTGGGAAACTCGCAAGCACGGTTTGGAATTGGAGTTGGGGAAGGTGACTTCTCTTTCGACCATAACGCAATCAGACTAGCAGCCGGATGAGGTGAAAGTCTCAAGTCCGGTTCTGAATGGGAGGGGTAGACCGTGAGGTCTATCTCGACCCCTAATAACTATCTGACGTAAATGATTGTACTGGAGTTTAAAGCTAAAGGCAAGTCAACTCAATACAGTGCCATTGATGAGGCCATCCGAACGGCTCAGTTCATCCGCAATAAAGCCGTCCGTTTCTGGATGGATAATTCGGGAATTGGGCAGAAGGATTTGTATCGCCTAGCGCAAAACACGCTCGAGATGAATTTCCTTTTGCTCGCGACTTAAACTCCAGCGCCTGTCAAGCGTCCATTGAAAGAGCCTATTCGGCAATTTCGCGGTTCTACGAGAACTGCCGGAAAGCCATTCCCTGGAAGAAAGGCTATCCAAAGTTCAAAAAGAACTGCCGTTCTGTTGAATACAAGACTTCTGGGTGGAAGTTATCAGAGACTCGCAAGCGAATAACCTTTACCGACAAAAAAGGGATATGTCAGCTTAAACTCAAAGGAACATGGGATTTACATTTCTACCAGGTTGAACAAATCAAACGGGTTAGGCTTATTCGTCGTGCAGACGGCTACTATGTTCAATTTATGAGTGCGAGATGTTCAGGTATGAAATAGGGCTGAGATGCCTTAAATAACTACCTGGAGGGGATCCCAGCCCCGAATCTGGATATAAGGAGCGTACTCCTGACCATCCCCATAACTGTTTATATGTCCCGACGTTTGGAGAAAATCCAAATAAGACAGGGAACCCAAGGTCATAAGCGAACTGAAAATCAGGGAGCAGAGGGTAACGCCGATAGCCACCCCCAGTTTCAGGAATCATAACCCGTCAGATTGAAGCGGGGAACGGAAGGCTCCGAGGTGTAACCTGACACCGCAAACGAGACCACTGCCAACCATCCATGATATCAAGTCCGGATAATCAATTATAGTAAAGTCTCGATTTGAGGCCACCAATGAAAACTCGTCAAGCCTCTAATTAATTCGCGCTGTTTCCACAAACTTCGGCAGCGAGCACACAAGAGTTCCTCTAGCTGCTCAAGATTCTCAAATGAGCGATTGGCAATGGGTTCATCTACCAGAGGCAACAGTCTTTCCGCTGGTTGCAGTTCCGGGGAATGGGACGGTAGAAACATTAAATGCAGTCCTTCGGGTACTTTCAGATTCTTACTGATATGCCATCCGGCTTGGTCAACCACTAACATAATGTGTTGATTTGGACCTAATTTATAGCATTAGTCAAGGTGGTTAGGACGCAGCCTTGAGAACGGAATCCATGGCATCATCGAGAGAATCAAACTGCTCACGTGCAATGGCGAATGCGGGCTTTCAACCACGACCAACATTTCTCTATCTTGTTGAGGTCTGGCGAATAAGGTGGTAGATAGAGCAAACGGCATTGAGCCGCCTCCACTAGCTCAGGAATCCGTCCCCCTTTATGAAACGTTGCATTGTCTAGCACTAGAGTCTGACCTGGCTTCAGTGTTGGAATTAAGATGAACTCCAACCACAGCTCAAACACTGTCCGATTACAACAACCCTCAAAGCGATCGGGGGCTAAGAGTTGTTGATGACACCATGGGGCCATATAGCTCACCCTGCCCTGCCTCTTCCCGGATTTGAGGACATCGAAGCGTTGTCCTTGCTCACAGTAACCATAAGGATAATCCGAGTCCTGACTATTCATGCCGGCTTCATCGAGGTAGACCACTTCTTGTGGCTCCATATGTTCAATCTGAGCAATAAACTCCTCTCGCTGTTGCTGATCACGTTCTTGGTAGCCGTAAGTTTTTTTTCTGGTGAAGCCAATTTTCTTCAAGGCTCTGGATATGGTGCGAGGAGAGATGTCGTCATCCCAAAGTTCAGCCATTTGAGCGGAGGTTTGATCGCCATGCTCTTGGGCAAAAGCCTTGAATTTTTGCCAGTCGGTAATTTTGTGGTTATTGCCAGGTCGGTGATTAGGTTTAGGGAGGAAGTCTCCGGTCTGTGCTTTTCTTTGCAGCCAGAGATTAATGGTGTTCCGGCTGACATGGAAAACTTGACTGGCTTCTGTTTTGGGCATACCGTCTAGTTCAATTGCATCAATAACTTTTTGTCTGAGGTCATAACTATAGGGGGCTGGCATTTTTGGTCTTCTTAGTCATCTCGTCCTCTCCATTATATAGCATTAGTCAAGGTGGTTAGGACGCAGCTTGGAGAACGGAATCCATGGCATCATGGAGAGAATCAAACTGCTCACGTGCAATGGCGAATGCGGGCTTTCAACCACGACCAACATTTCTCTATCTTGTTGAGGTCTGGCGAATAAGGTGGTATAGCATTAGTCAAGGTGGTTAGGACGTAGCTTGGAGAACGGAATCCATGGCATCATGGAGAGAATCAAACTGCTCACGTGCAGTGGCGAATACGGGCTTTCAGCCACGACCAACATTTCTCTATCTTGTTGAGGTCTGGCGAATAAGGCGGAAGATAGAGTAAACGGCATTGAGCCGCCTCCACCAGTTCAGCCTGCCGCCCCCCTTTATGAAACGTTGCATTGTCCAATACTAGAGTCTGACCTGGCTTCAATGTTGGAATTAAGATGAACTCCAACCACAACTCAAACACTGTCCGATTACAACAACCCTCAAAGGTAAAGGGGGCTAAGAGTTGTTGATGACACCATGCCGCCATCATGCTCACCCTGCCCTGCCTCTTCCCTGATTTGAGGGCATGGAAGCGTTGTCCTTCCTGGCAGTAACCATAAGGATAATCCGAGTCTTGACTATTCATGCCAGCTTCATCGAGGTAAACCAACCCTTCCGGCTCCATACAGCCTTTACACAAAACACAAAGTACAGTATAATGTATGGCTATTGTATAAGTTATCACAACCAACTACCATGAGCCGTTACTCTTTAGATTTTCGGAAAAAGATAGTAGAAGCCTATGAAAAAGGAGACACTTCTATCCGAAAAGTAGCGAAACGCTTTTTGGTGAGTCCAGACACGGTAAGGCGACTGGTCAAACAGTATCGATTAACGGGAGACTTATCTCCTCGTAAGTGTGGCACTAAAAAGAAAAGCATTTGATCTCAGCATGAGGAAGCCGTGATAGATATTGTAGAAGCCCACCCCGATCTGACCTTATGGCAATATAGTGAGAAGCTCAGAGAAAAGCTGGGCATAAATGTCAGTACGACCATGATAGATAGATTTTTAAAGCAGCACGATATAAGTCTCAAAAAAAAACATACAGGAGCGAAAAAGTAGTAACTGAAGAAGTACAGAAAGCGCGAGTAGATTATTGGGAAATAATTAGATATGTGGCTCCTGAAAAGCTTGTGTTTATTGATGAAAGTGGGTTATGGGTAGGGATGAGCAGACCGTTAGCCAGAGCTACGAAAGGGAAAAAAGTCTATGAACTGCGGAAATCCTATCGAGGTAAAAAAAATGACAATAATTGGTGCAATTAAGCTCTCCGGATTGGTGGGGACTCAAACATTAGAAGGGTCAATGAAAAAAGAGGATTTTCTCCAATTCATCAAGTTAGATTTATTGCCAAAATTAAAAAAAGGAGATGTAGTGGTAATGGATAACTTAAATTATCATCATCGAGAAGAAGTCCAAGAAATGATAGAGTCAGTAGGAGCCAGGGTAGAATATCTGCCGGTGTATTCCCCTGAGTTTAACCCTATAGAGATGATGTGGTCACAGCTCAAAAGTTTAGTGTGCAAGTTCAGGACGGAGACCATGGAATTATTAGTGAGATTGGTAGAAGTGGCGGTAAGCCTTGTGGATTTACAGTGTTTGAATAACTGGTTTACCAAGTGTTGTTACTGTGCTTAATGATTGAGATAAAGGCTGTATGTTAAATCTGAGCAATAAACTCCTCTCGCTGTTGCTGATCACGTTCTTGGTAGCCGTAAGTTTTTTTTCTGGTGAAGCCAATTTTCTTCAAGGCTCTGGATATGGTGCGAGGAGAGATGTCGTCATCCCAAAGTTCAGCCATTTGAGCGGAGGTTTTGTCGCCATGCTCTTGGGCAAAAGCCTTGAATTTGTGCCAGTCGGTAATTTGGTGGCTATGACCAGGTGGGCGATTAGGTTTAGGGAGGAAGTCGCCGGTGTGTTCTTTTCTTTGCAGCCAGAGATTGATAGTGTTCCTGCTGACATGGAAAACTTGACTGGCTTCGGTTTTGGGTATACCGTCTAGTTCAATTGCATTAATAACTTTTTGTCTAAGGTCGTAACTGTAGGGAGCTGGCCTTTTCGGTCTTCTGTAGATATCCTTGCCATTATACGTCCTAACTTTTCTGTCTTGTGCTATAAATTCTGCAATGGGTAGGAGTATAATGGCGAGAGCGAGTTTAAAGACTACGTGGTGCATATAGCTCTGAACAAAGAAGGACAAAGCAGTGGTTGGTATCGCTGTGCCACTGACAATGTGGGCATCCACACCAGGAGCCGTGTGAGGTAAAAATCTCAAGCACGGTTTTGACTGGGAGGGGATGGAGGCGACTCCATTCTCGACCCCTACCTCAAAGCGGACGTTAAAGTAGACAGTCAGCCCACGGGTAAAGCGATTGGTTTGGACGTAGGACTTAAGGAGTTTTATACCGATTCTAATGGTCATACCGAACCTAACCCCAGATTTTATCGGAAAGGTGAGAGCCGCTTGAAATTTAGACAAAAGCGTGTTTCTCGTAAAAAGAAAGGCTCATCTAACCAAAAGAAAGCAATTAACCGACTAGGGCGAGTACACCTCAAGATAAGTAGGCAACGTGTTGGCGAAGCCTGCGCGAAGCGCATAGAACACGCCAAGAGACTGGCGCGTTGCGTAATCCAATCTAACGATTTGGTCGCATATGAAAACTTGAGGGTTAAGAATCTGGTTAGAAACCACTGTCTCGCCAAGTCGATTAATGATGCTCTTTGGTATCAATTCAGGAAGTGGTTAGAGTATTTTGGGGTTAAGTTTGGGAAGGTGACGGTTGCCGTTAACCCGGCTTATACCTCACTCGAATGCTCTAACTGTGGTGCAGTGGTTAAAAAGACCCCATCCACTCGAACTATTAGGGGTCGAGAATGGAGTCGCCTCCATCCCCTCCCATTCAGAACCGTGCGTGAAAGTTTCCCTTCACACGGCTCCTAGTTTGACTGCTCCATTGTTAAGGATACAGCTTCGGCATCATCTAGTGCCGTTTTATCATCGCGGGTGTGGCGGTGTAGTAACTGAAGATTCTTATATTCATCCTTTCCACCGTGGTTTCGAGGTATAATGTGGTCTACTTCAATTATATCTGATGGTACGAAATACTGTCCACACCATGTACACCTACCTTTTTGCTTTTTGAGTAGTTTTGCTACCCTATTTGGCGTTTCAATTGCTTGACCTTTTCTGGTTGCCCAGTAAGTCCAATTTCCGTCGTATGGTGTTGCGTCAGGGCGTATTAGGGTGTGTCTAACAATCGGAGTCCAATTATGTTTCCATAGTTGGAATCCATCTTTGGTCTTGAATAACCAAGATTCATGTCTTTCTTTCCCATTGCTAAGTTTAACCGTTCCTTGTTGGAAATAGTTTCCTAGCTTTTCGTGGCTTGCCTTTCCGCATCTTGAACCTGTCTATGCCCGTAACATTTGCCAAACTATGTGGTCTAGTTTAACGAAGGTCTCTGATGAGACTACCGCTGAATAGTAATTTGACCATCCTCGAATAATCGGGTTTAGTTTGTTAATCAGGGCTGACTGGGGTGCTGTTTTATGTTGTTTTATTACACCCTTAATCACTTCCGTGTGGGCTTGAACTGCTTTCTTGCTGGGTTTGATGTGGGTCTTGTGACCGATTAATCGGCTTGCCATTCCCCCTGTTTTCCCAGATTTATATTTTCCTGCTGGATATTGCCTGATATTGAATCCTAGAAAATTAAACCCTGGCTCCTCTGTTTTGCCATCATATTCAATAGGTTTGAACGTATGGCAGATTCGAGTATTTTCAGGTTTTATTTCTAGTCCTACAGGTTTTAACCATACGGAGATAGCGGTTTTGCACTGTTCAATAATTTCTAGTGATGGTGATATCACTACAAAATCATCGGCGTATCTTATAACAGTAGCCTGCGCTCTGTTTGCTTTCTTGGGATACATTGTTTCTATGAACCTAACCATTCCCAACAGTGCGATGTTGGCGAGTATTGGACTTATTACCCCTCCCTGGGGTGTCCCTGATTCGGTATCCTCAAATACACCGTTGTCTAGCACACCAGCTTTGAGCCACTGTTTCAGGTCTCTCTTTAGGCTGCTTGGACAATGAATTTTGGACAGTAGGTAATCATGGTTCACGGTAAGAGCATTTCGCTATATCAGCGTCGAGAACATAGTATTGTCCTTGATTTATGGCAGTATAGATTCTACCAATTGCGTCTTGGGCTGACCGTCCGGGACGGAACCCGTAGCTTGTGCCTTCAAATCTCGATTCCCATTCAGGTTCGAGAGCCGACTTAACCAAGGCTTGCCTTGCTCTGTCTTGGATTGTGGGTATTCCTATTCCAGCTTTTTTCATCCCTTCCAGGTTTTGGAATCCAAACCCGTCGCAGTGGTTTTGCTTTGAGGTTTCCCTTAATGTTCTTGACCAGTTCAAACCTTTGTCTTGGAGAGACTACTCTTACTCCATCAACCCCAGCTGTCTTCTTGCCTTGACCCGCTTGGGGGGCGGGTTTATTAAGCTGACTGTTGGGAAGCATGGCTGACCGTGGAACCCGCCCCTACAGTCTCACTGCTAAGAGTCGGGCATAATATGACTTCACCAGTAAACGTTGCAACCTTCTTGCCTTCGCGTCCTGTCCCGATTTAGCTGCTTGAAATATCCTCTTTTGGAGCTTGAAAACTTTTCTATGAACTTTCGCCCATGGAATATGTTTCCATCCAAACGCACCTCTTGATTGGTCTTGATTTCTCAAAGCCTTTCTTTAAACTCGCTTTCGTCATAGTAACTCCTACTAGACTCTATTCTTTACAATCAAACCGTGACCTGTCTGCATATCCCTACCGTTACAGTTGGGCATTGGCTTCTGGTCACATCTTACCCCCTCAGAGGCATCCGTTTACATTTGTCACTACTAACTATCTCGACCAGATTGTTAGAGCCTGAGAGGGGTTATAACGTTCCGTTTATATGGGCATTCCATCTTTAGACTTGTCCTCTCCACCGGGGTACTTTTAAAGGTCTGTGTAGGTATCTAATAAAAAACCCTACTTTTCCCCTTACTCTTTTGATCGCAGCGTTTCAACCTATTTCGCTACTTTGTATTTACGATGGTTCAAGTCGGAACATTCAGATTTCCTTAGTCGTGGATGGTTGGCAGTGCTCGCGTCTGGTAGTTGGTTCTACTTCACGCCTTCCGTTCCCCGCTTCAATCCTGGGGTTATGATTCCCAAAACTGGGGGTGGCTGTTATGGTCGAAAGGGAAGTCACCTTCCCCGACTCCACTTCAAAACCGTACTTGAGACTTTCATCTCATACGGCTCCTGATGTGAATACCCCTTTGTCAGTGGGAACAGGGCTACAACCCCCTGCTTTATGACCTCAACTTTCGGAGCTATATACACACGTAGTCATTAACTCGTTTTCGTCATAACACTCTTAGTTGTTGTGGTCTCTATATCCACACCGTGACTAGTGGGCATATCCTAACCATTACAGTTAGGCATTAGCTTTCAGTCACATCCTTTTCCCTTAAAGGCATACGCTTACACTTTTCGCTACTCCACAAGTACATCCTGCCACTTGAGAGCCAATGAGGGGTTTAAACGTTCCATCTATGCGGGCATTCCATCTTTAGATTCGTCCTATCCACCGGGGTACTTTAAAGGTCTGTGAAGGTGGTGGTAATATACCCCTTCTTTTCCCCGTGCTCTTTTGAGCGCAGCGTATCAACCTATTTCGCTACTAGAGTATTACGATGGTTCAAGCCGGACATTCGGTTTCCCTAATCATGGATGGTTGGCAGTGGTCGCCTCTGGTAGTAGGTTCTACTTCACGCCTTCCGTTCCCCGCTTCAATCCTGGGGTTATGATTCCCAAAACTGGGGGTGGCTATCGCCGTTACTCTCAACCTTACGTTATACTCAAGGGGTTCACAACTCCCCTCTTTTTTTCGCTCAGTCTTGACCTTGAGTCTCTCTGCCTTATCTGGTTGTCGAAGCCAGATGTTGAGACACATAGATAGTTATGGGATGGTCAGGGGTGCGAATCCCTTATATTCCACCAAGGGGTGGAAGTCCCACTAGGAGGTTATTTAAGGCATTGCAGCCCTATTTCACTCCTAAACGTCTCGCACATCGCCGTTACTCTCAACGCAATTGTTAAGGAATCATTAAGATTCTCAATTTTGCGTTTTGACCTTGAGTTCCCTGCCTTGATTAGGGGTCGAGATAGACCTCACGGTCTACCCCTCCCATTCAGCAGCAGAACCGTACATGAGACTTTCACCTCATACGGCTCCTAGTTTGACCGTCTCCTTGTTAAGAGTACAGCATCATCTCTTCATCAAGAGCTGTTTTATCATCGTGACAATGGCGATGTAATAATTGAAGATTCTTGTATTCATCCTTTCCGCCTTGGCTTCTAGGTACAATGTGGTCTACTTCAATTAAATCTAATGGGGTAAAGAATTGCCCGCACCAGGTACACTTGCCTTTTTGCTTTTTAAGTAGTTTTGCTACCTTATTTGGCGTATCGATTGCTTGTCCTCTCCTGGTTGCCCAGTAAGTCCAATTTCCATCGTATGGTGTTGCGTCGGGGCGTATTAAGGTGTGTCTGACAATTGGGGTCCAGTTATGTTTCCATAATTGGAGTCCTTCTTTGGTCTGGAATAACCAAGATTCCTGTCTTTCATTCCCATTGCTAAGTTTAACCGTTCCATGTCTGAAATAGTTCCTCAGCTTTTCGTAGTTCATCCCTTTGCATCTTGATGCTGTCCATGCCCGTAACATTAACCAGATTATGAGGTCTAGCTTATTGAAGGTCTCTGCTGAGACTACCGCTGAGTAGTAATTTGACCATCCCCGAATAATCGGGTTTAGATGTTTTATCAGGGCTGACTGAGGTGCTGTTCTATGTTGTTTGATTACACCTTTAATCACTTCTGTATGGGCTTTAACTGCTTTATGGCTGGGTTTTATGTGGGTTTTATGTCCGATTAATCGGCTTGCTGCCCCGCCTGTTTTCCCAGATTTATATTTTCCTACTGGATGTTGCCTGATATTGAATCCTAGAAAGTCGAACCCTGGTTTTTCTGTTTTACCATCATACTCAGTAGATTTGAGCGTGTGGCAGATTCGAGTTTTTTCAGATTTTATTTCTAAGCCTACAGGTTTTAGCCATTCAGAAATAGCAGTTTGGCACTGTTCAATGATTCCTAGGTCTTTGGAGATGACCACAAAATCATCGGCATATCTTATAAGGTTCACCTGGGTGGCTGTGCCTTTATTTGGATACATTCCTTTAACTAGCCTTTCCATTCCCAACAGTGCGATGTTGGCGAGTATTGGACTTATTACCCCTCCTTGAGGTGTTCCTGCTTCTGTATCCTCAAATACACCTTTATCTAGCACTCCCGCTTTGAGCCATTGTTTCAGGTCTCTTTTTAGGCTGCTTGGACAATGAATTTTGGACAGTAGGTAATCATGGTTCACGGTAAGAGCATTTTGCTATATCGGCATCGAGAACATAATATTGTCCTTGATTTATGGCAGTGTAAATTCTGCTAACTGCGTCATGGGCTGACCGTCCTGGACGGAACCCGTAGCTTGTGCCTTCAAATCTCGATTCCCATTCAGGTTCGAGAGCCGACTTAACCAAGGCTTGCCTTGCTCTATCTTGAATTGTGGGTATTCCTATTCCAGCTTTTTTCATCCCTACCAGGTTTTGGAATCCAAACCCGTCGCAGTGGTTTTGCTTTGAGGTTTCCCTTAATGTTCTTGACCAGTTCAAACCTTTGTCTTGGAGAGATTACTCTTACTCCATCAACACCGGCTGTCTTCTTGCCTTGACCCGCTTGGGGGGGCGGGTTTATTAAGCTGACTGTTGGGAAGCATGGCTGACCGTGGAACCCACCCCTACAGCCGCACTGCTAAGAGCCGGGCATAATATGATTTCACCAATAGACGTTGCCACCTTCTAACCTTTGCATCCTGTCCCGATTTAGCTGCTTGAAATATACTCTTTTGGAGCTTGAAGACTTTCCGCTGAACCTTAGTCCATGGGATTGCCTTCCATGCGTTGTTCGTAGTCTTGATTGGTTTGGGCTTGCCAAATCCTTTCTTTAAACTCACTATCGCCATATGTACACCTACTAGACTCTATTCCTTACAATCAAACCGTGACCTGTTAGCATATCCCTACCATTACAGCAGGGCGTTGGCTTTTGGTCACATCTCACCCCCTAATAGGCTTACGCTTACACTTTCACTACTGACTCTCTCGACCAGATTGTCAGAGCCTAGAAGGGGTTAAAAACGTTCCGTTTGTATGGGCATTCCATCTTTAGATTTGTCCTCTCCACCGGGGTACTTTAAAGGTCTGTGTAGGTGGTGTCAAAAAACCCCTACTTTTCCCCATGCTCTTTTGAGCGCAGCGTATCAACCTCTTTTCGCTACTTAGAATTGACGATGGTTCAAGCCGGACATTCGGTTTCCCTAATCATGGATGGTTGGCAGTGGTCAAGTTTGGCAGTTGGTTCTGCTTCATGCCTTCCGTTCCCCGCTTCAGTCCCAGAGTTGTGATTCCTGAAATTGGGGGTGGCTATCGCCGTTACCCTGACTTCCTAGCTTTACTTATCCATTTCTGGGCTTACTATAAGGAATTTGTATGAGTTAGTTCGTTTTGACCTTGGGTTCCCTGCCTTATTTGGTATATTTATATACCGAATGTTGGGACATATAAACAGTTATGAGGATGGTCAGGAGTGCGCTCCTTATATTCAACCAAGGGGTTGAAGTACCCACCAGGCGGTTATTTCAGGTATTTCAACCCTATTTCATGCCTGAACGTCTCGCACTTTGTATATTTATATACCAAACGTTGGGACATATAAACAGTTATGGGATGGTCAGGGTACGAATCCCTTATATTTCACCAAGGGGTAAAAGTCCCACTAGGAGGTTATTTCATGCATTGCAGCCTTATTTGACTCCTAAACATCTCGCACCATACCTGTCAATGTGGGTTCAGCTTGGATCGGGATTGGAACGCTGCGATTAACATCCTGAAGTCAGCCTTGTGTACGCTAGGGTATAGCGGAACATGGGTCTATTACCCGAACGCTTCAGGAGATTCGACCTCTACTCTGGCTGGAGCAATCCTGTCAAAGCAAGTTGGGTCTATGAATGAAGAATCCCCTCGTCTTTACGCAGGGGAGTGTCAAACCCGCCCTAGCCAATTTGGCTTACAATTTGGGTATTAATGGGTACTTTTGACTCTCCCCCCTCTCAAGAGAGGGGGATTCACAATCGACCCAAAAACGGTAATTAGGGGCGGGTTCACGAACAATCCGCTCGAAATAGAGGATGATTGCTAGAGGCGGCGGCTACAGCAGGGGAAGTCGAAACGCCCCTACCCAGTCTAAAGATTAGGTGACCCTATGTAGTTGTTGATGCCAAATGCTTCTCAATCACCTCAGAAATATCTGAGGGTTTGACTCGGGTATAATGAGCCTTATCTGGCATGAAAACTAAGTTGGGTCCTAATTTACATTTTTTCAGACAACCTGTTTTTTCAATTTTAACTTGATCATGCAATCCGCGATCGCATAAGGCTTGCTCCAGCACTTGACAAACGGCTTGTCCTCCTCGCTTCCGACAATCTGATTTCTGACAAATTAGAATTTTAGCGGGTTTAGGCTGACTTTTAGTTGGGGAACTGGGAGACTTTACCGGGCGCACTGATGGTTCAGAGGCTAGTATAATCCTGGTGGCTTTTAGTTTGACCTTGAAATTTTTTAAATTGAGGATTTTTTCGCCAAATACTCTCACCTCTACCCCCTCATATAACAGGTGTTTTGCATCGTAATTTAATCGCTTAGATAGCTTAATTCTATACAATCCTGATGTGGTGATTAGTTGCAATATTTGCGGGTTTTTGCCTTTTAATAAAATCTGCACAACCCTACCGGAAAGGCTGAAATCCGAAACTTGCTTATTGAATTTAGACATAATTTTAGAAGTGTGTTTGGTGTGCTTTGGTTAATGGGATTTATTGCCTAACTACGATGCCAGGCTCTTTCCAGAGATAGGGCTAGTTCCCGTGGCGATGCACTTAACCTTCTCACGACACTAGCAAGCTGAACAGCTTCGGTGGTGTTGGTAATCTTTACCCGCAGGGGGTGATCTACCTGACACCAACAGGTAATTCCCAATTCTTGGAGGCGCTGATAGACCTGCCACCTTTTTGACCAGGCCACTTCTACTACTTCACCGGACTTGGGATCTAATTCTGATGAATTCATTACTACATCTAAATGAAATATATTGGCACTACATTGGGCTGATTACTGCTGCCCTAGCTTAAAATTGCCTGGGCTAGTCCCATATTTCATTGATAACATAAATGAAATATTTTCTCAATAGCTAGTTTATAAAAGTTTACGAAAACCTCAGCGCCAGGGGCAGATTGATGGCAAATAATACATCCAAATATATACTTACCGAAAAAAATCTGTAAATTTAGATACATTTTGGGGAAAATTATGCCAAAATTTTAGTAGGGGAATTTTTTGATCATAAAATCGGAGATTTAAAATCATGAGTTTAGAAGAACAAGCCCGGGAATTGTTGGCCCAGAATCGTCACCATAAGCAGCATCTTCACGAAACGATGCGTTCGCGAGCGGAGGAGGAAGGCGATCGCCCAATTATTGCGGACTCTCAAGGGCGGGAACTGTTAGCCGAAACCCGTCACCATGATGAACATATCCACGAAACGATGCTGTCGCGGGCGGCCCAGGAAGGCGATCGCGCACGTGGAGCTTGTAGCGAGCCTAATCACAGTATGGCGCACGAACAGGCGCGGGAACTGTTAGCCGAAACCCGTCACCATGATGAACATATCCACGAAACGATGCTGTCGCGGTCTAGTGAGGGATATTAGCAATAGTAGAGGTAGAGTTAGCATAGCCCCATGAGGGGAGACAAAACCACCTAGGAAGGTAGTTAGCAACCTACTTTCTTAGGTGGTGTGCGAGACGTTCAGGAGACCAAATAGGGCTGTGATGCCTGAAATAACCTCCTGGTGGGACTTAAACCCCTTGGTTGAATATAAGGGAAAGCACCCCTGACCATCCCATAACTGTTTATGTGTCCCAAAGTTTGGACTTGTGACCAAACTTTATCTAATGCGGGGAACTCAAGGTCATAAACAAACTGCTTGAGCGGAGAGTCATGACTCCATAATATAGCACTAGTCAATACGGTTAGGACGCAGCCTTGAGAACGGAATCCATGGCATCATCGAGAGAATCAAACTGCTCACGTGCAATGGCGAATGCGGGCTTTCAACCACGACCAACATTTCTCTATCTTGTTGAGGTCTGGCGAATAAGGCGGAAGATAGAGTAAACGGCATTGAGCTGCCTCCACCAGTTCAGCCTGCCGTCCCCCTTTATGAAACGTTGCATTGTCAAATACTAGAGTCTGACCTGGCTTCAATGTTGGAATTAAGATAAACTCCAACCACAACTCAAACACTGTCCGATTACAACAACCCTCACCTCAAAGGTAAAGGGAGCTAAGAGTTGTTGATAACACCATGCGGCCATATAGCTCACCCTGCCCTGCCTCTTCCCGGATTTGAGGGCATCGAAGCGTTGTCCTTCCTGGCAGTAACCATAAGGATAATCCGAGTCTTGACTATTCATGCCAGCTTCATCGAGGTAAACCAACTCTTCCGGCTCCATATGTTGAATCTGAGCAATAAACGCCTCTCGCTGTTGCTCATCACCTTCTTGGTAGCCGTAAGTTTTTTTTCTGGTGAAGCCAATTTTCTTCAAGGCTCTGGATATGGTGCGAGGAGAGATGTCGTCATCCCAAAGTTCAGCCATCTGAGCGGAGGTTTTGTGGCCATGCTCTTGGGCAAAAGCCTTGAATTTGTGCCAGTCGGTAATTTGGTGGTTATGACCAGGTGGGCGATTAGGTTTAGGGAGGAAGTCTCCGGTGTGTTCTTTTCTTTGCAGCCAGAGATTGATAGTGTTCCGGCTGAGATGGAAAAATTGACTGGCTTTGGTTTTGGGCATACCGTCTAGTTCAATTGCATCAATAACTTTTTGTCTGAGGTCGTAACTATAGGGGGCTGGCATTTTTGGTCTTCTTAGTCATCTCGTCCTCTCCATTATACGTCCTAACTTTCCTGTCTTGTGCTATAACTCTGTTCCTTTTGACAAAAGGGTATCCACATCAGGAGTCGTGTGAGGTGAAAGTCTCAAGCACGGTTTTGAATGGGAGTTCGGGAAGGTGACTTCCCGTTCGACCCCTACCATATCTGGCTAATTATCGCCCAATATTCCGACTTAATTAACTTTGCAATCTCCATATTGTTCTGGTCCAATCATAGCATCAGTCACCCAGAGACTTTGAACATCACCGTCTCGGAGCCAGCCTCTGTCTCCGGCTTGTAGGGTGGTAATTGGCTCTGGGTTATCTATGGGTTGATTAATCCCTTGAGGGTCGGAGTCGTCCAATTCTGTCGGTAAAGGGGTATTATTGTCTGGTGTAGCTAGATTATGCGATGAGGGAACCGAACACACTTTTAACTCTACCCAAGTTCCGTCATTTTGGGTTGTTTGTCGTTCGAGAACCTGAAAGACACTATTGCTAGGAACTTCCCCTTTTAATTCCCCTTCCACAAAGTCTTGGTGCAATACAATAGGACTTGGGGGATGTTATTCTGTATAGTGCGAGCAGAACTCAATTGGATGACTGATCCAAGCGGAACACCTGCGCCATAGGGGACAGTTGGGGTAGGGAGAGAAGGATCAGCGGGTCTGGTGGTAAGGGGGGTGCTAGTAGGCGGTTCGTCGGGTTCTGTGGTCTGATCACCCCCTAGGAATGTCCAAGCTAAGGCCCCGCCAATACCCAACAGTATTAAAATGCCTAATGATAATAACCAAATTGAACGGCTTTTGTTTTTGTCAACTACAATTAATTCGGTTTGCATAGCTGAGTCGTCAGAACCGCTGAGGTCTGATGAGCTATCGGCTATGGTGTCATCGTTGAGACTAATGGCGGTAGGAACGGAAATTTCCGGTAAGTCTTGAATTGTCTTGGGGGAAACTTGAAAATGCAGTAGGGCGATGGTAACGTTATCATGGCCGTTTTGGGTGTTGGCAATTTTCAAGAGGCGATCTCGTACTGATGGGAGGGTAGTTTGACCCTGCAAAACTGGTAAGATTTCGCTCTCCCAATATTGTTCTACCCGATCGCGATCGCTCAATCCATCGGAACATAGGACAAAGATACAATCGGAGTCAACGGGAAATCTCTGGATGGTAGGATGTAAATTGAGAGAGTGGGTAATTCCGAGGGCTTGAATTAGGGCTCCCGATGAAATTGCTTGTATGGCTTCACGATAGATGGTATAGCCTAGTCTAACTTCTCGGGAGGCGACATCATCATCAAGGGTAACCTGGTAGCAACCCTCAGGTGTAATCCAGTAGGCGCGGGAGTCTCCAATATGGGTTAAATATATTTCATGAACATGAGCCAAAGCCATGACTATAGTAGTTCCCATGCGTTGACGACCCTGGCGCTCTTCGGTATCATTGCGATCGCTAATGGCATCGTTAGCAATACTAATGGCTCGCTTCAACCGATTGGTCAAGGAAAGGGGGTCCCAATTGGCGGTTGGTAGGGGAATTTTTTCCATTTGTTCCCGTACAATTTCAATAGCTAAACCAGAAGCCACCTCGCCGCCTTCCTGTCCGCCAATACCATCGCAGACAATAGCCAAAGCCATGGAGTTTTCATCAATACCATCGTTGTACGCGGACCGATAGCAGGCATCTTCATTATGCGATCGCGTAGGACCTGCATCTGTGACGGTGACAATATCGACTTGTCTTTCTAAAGACCGTCCACAAATGACTAAGGCTTGGTCTAGTTGACTGGCCAAGCGCATCGACTTTCTAATTTCCCCGGCTATCAGTTGTTGGGTAAGTTGTTCCAAAAATTTCTGAATCCGGCGATCTGCTGTAGGAATTAACGATTGCCAAACTGACCCCAGTTGAGATAGTCCTGCGGCTTTAGCTTGGTAGCGTAATTCCAATAATCTGACCAGAGGCCCTTCTACCCGCAGCAGGTCAAAATCAAGTAGACTGGAAGCGACCCCCTGACAACTCAAGGGATACCACAATGTAGCTATCTGCCATAACCAGCTTAATTGACGCATGGCTGATGTTTCTTCCCAGACTTGGGATAGTAATGGTCGAAGTTCCCCCGACTTAGGTTCAATGGGGCATCCTTCTAACAGCCATATATCTTTTTTTAGGGGACTTTTGGCTGCAGGTATCCACCCATAGACCTGGGGAATGTGGAGTCGCTCAGAAAACAGTTTCAGGTAACAGGAAATCTCCTCGGCGGTAATATCATTTCCGGGAGTTTGCGGAAGTTGTTCGGGTTGAGTGTCCACAAAAATACGACCGCCCTGGCTGAGATAGCGATCGGCAATCAAAGTTCCAGCGGGCATATCCTCAAAGCCCGTAACGAGCGCCCATAGATAGTATTTTCGCATATCATTTTGCATAGAGGGTTCTCACATCTGGAGTAGCCACCAAATTGGGTTCAGGGAATATTTGGATACCAGACCAGAGTGTCTCGTTTCATACCAATACAATCGAGGGTTACGACACAGACAGCAGCCAAGCATTGGAACAACAACACATAGAGTGGTGCAGAAGGGGCGCGTGCGTCACGAAATGTAATCTTTTCGTGTTTTCCGAAAATTGTCGGGATGTGACGCACCCTACAGTTATTGGCGCTGAGTGACTGGCTGGTGTGAACTATTGTAGCGCTTATTATCTCCCAGTATAGTTATCATAGGACCGGGATTTATAGCACAAGACAGAAAAGTTAGGACGCATAGTACAAGACAGGAAAGTTAGGACGTATAGCACTAGTCAATACGGTTAGGACGCAGCCTTGAGAACAGAATCCATGGCATCATGGAGAGAATCAAACTGCTCACGTGCAATGAATGGCGAATGCGGGCTTTCAACCACGACCAACATTTCTCTATCTTGTTGAGGTCTGGCGAATAAGGCGGAAGATAGAGTAAACGGCATTGAGCTGCCTCCACCAGTTCAGCCTGCCGCCCCCCTTTATGAAACGTTGCATTGTCCAATACTATAGCACTAGTCAATACGGTTAGGACGCAGCCTTGAGAACAGAATCCATGGCATCATCGAGAGAATCAAACTGCTCACGTGCAATGGCGAATGCGGGCTTTCAACCACGACCAACATTTCTCTATCTTGTTGAGGTCTGGCGAATAAGGCGGAAGATAGAGTAAACGGCATTGAGCCGCCTCCGCCAGTTCAGCCTGCCGCCCCCCTTTATGAAACGTTGCATTGTCCAGTACTAGAGTTTGACCTGGCTTCAATGTTGGAATTAAGATGAACTCCAACCACAACTCAAACACTGTCCGATTACAACAACTCTCAAAGGTAAAGGGGGCTAAGAGTTGTTGATGACACCATGCGGCCATATAGCTCACCCTGCCCTGCCTCTTCCCGGATTTGAGAGCATCGAAGCCTTTTCCTTCCTCGCAGTAACCATAAGGGTAATCCGAGTCCTGACTATTCATGCCGGCTTCATCGAGGTAGACCACTTCTTGTGGCTCCATATGTTCAATCTGAGCAATAAACTCCTCTCGCTGTTGCTGATCACGTTCTTGGTAGCCGTAAGTTTTTTTTCTGGTGAAGCCAATTTTCTTCAAGGCTCTGGATATGGTGCGAGGAGAGATGTCGTCATCCCAAAGTTCAGCCATTTGAGCGGAGGTTTGATCGCCATGCTCTTGGGCAAAAGCCTTGAATTTATGCCAGTCGGTAATTTGGTGGCTATGACCAGGTGGGCGATTAGGTTTAGGGAGGAAGTCGCCGGTGTGTTCTTTTCTTTGCAGCCAGAGATTGATGGTGTTCCTGCTGACATGGAAAACTTGACTGGCTTCGGTTTTGGGTATACCGTCTAGTTCAATTGCATTAATAACTTTTTGTCTAAGGTCGTAACTGTAGGGGGCTGGCCTTTTGGGTCTTCTGTAGATATCCTTGCCATTATACGTCCTAACTTTTCTGTCTTGTGCTATATGTGCAGGTAGTCGTATGAGCCCCCTACTTTTCCCCTTGCCCTTTTGGGCGCAGCGTGTCAACCTATTTCGCTGCTAATGTATTACCATGGTTCAAGTCGGACATTCAGTTTCCTTAATCATAGATGGTTGGCAGTGGTCGAGTAGGAGGTAGGTTCCTCCACACGCCTTCCGTTCCCCGCTTCAATCCTGGGGTTATGATTCCCCAAACTGGGGGTGGCTATCGCCGTTACCCTCTGCTCTGTGATTTCTCAGTTCGCTTAGGACTTTGGGTTCCCTGCCTTGCTTAGTTCCCTAAGCGTCGGGACATATAAACAGTTATGAGGATGGTCAGGAGTGCGATCCTTATATCCAAATTCGGGGCTGTAATCCTCACCGGGTAGTGATTTAGGGCATTTCAGCCCTATTTCATACCCGAACGTCTCGCACCATGCGCTTACATTTTTCACTACTGCCTTGTGAATAGCATTACTCACTTGTTTATAGGCAGACCATTAGAGGGGTTACAACGTTCCGTTTATACGGGCATTCCATCTTGAGATTTGTCCTGTCCACCGGGGTACTTTAAAGGTCTGTGCAGGTAGGTAAAGAAGCCTCCTACTTTTCCCCTTGTTCTTTTGAACGTAGCGTGTCAACCTATTTCGCTACTACAGAGTTACGATGGTTCAAGCCAGACATTCGGTTTCCCTAATCATGGATGGTTGGCAGTGGTCGCGTCTTAGTAGTAGGTTCTACCTCACGCCTTCCGTTCCCCGCTTCAATCTGACGGGTTATGATTCCTCAAACTGGGGGTGGCTATCGCCGTTACTCTCTACTCATTGTTATCATGGGGTCATAACTTCCCATTCAAAACAGTTTGTTTGATGACCTTGAGTTCCCTGCCTTGTTTGGGGGTTCAATCCAAACGTTGGGACGTATAAACAGTTATGGGGAATGGTTCGAGGCTCCGACCTCTTATCCAGACTCGGGGCTGGCTTCCCCACTAGGAGGTGATTTCAGGCATCACAGCCTTATTTGGTCTCCTAAAGATTTCGCACTCTCTACTCATTGTTATCATGGGGTCATAACTTCCCATTCAAAACAGTTTGTTTGATGACCTTGAGTTCCCTGCCTTGTTTGGGGGTTCAATCCAAACGTTGGGACGTATAAACAGTTATGGGGAATGGTTCGAGGCTCCGACCTCTTATCCAGACTCGGGGCTGGCTTCCCCACTAGGAGGTGATTTCAGGCATCACAGCCTTATTTGGTCTCCTAAAGATTTCGCACTCTCTACTCATTGTTATCATGGGGTCATAACTTCCCATTCAAAACAGTTTGTTTGATGACCTTGAGTTCCCTGCCTTGTTTGGGGGTTCAATCCAAACGTTGGGACGTATAAACAGTTATGGGGAATGGTTCGAGGCTCCGACCTCTTATCCAGACTCGGGGCTGGCTTCCCCACTAGGAGGTGATTTCAGGCATCACAGCCTTATTTGGTCTCCTCAACATTTCGCACCCTCTACTCCCTGATTTCTCAGTTTGTTTATGACCTTGGGTTCCCTGCCTTGCTTAGATTGATCCAAGCGTCGGGACATATAAACAGTTATGAGGTTGGTCAGAAGCGAGCTTCTTATATCCAGCTACGAGCTGGAACCCTCACGCTTGCTGTTATTTCAGGCATTGCAGCCCTATTTGATGCCTAAACGTCTCGCACGATTAATTTTAGGATGGGGTTTCTACTCGCGGCAGTCCCATACTATAGTTGACCGCCCTAGTACCGAGATTATAGGAGATTTGACCGGATTGCAAAAGCGATCGCACAAAATGCTCTAAATCTGATCCAATGCGACGGAGATTATATTCTGTCAAATCTTCCCCTTCCGATGCTGCGACTAACTCATCAAACTTTCGATAGACTTGTTGCAGGGCTTCATCATTCCAGTTAAATTCATTATCTGGGTCAATGTCAATGGTCAATTTTTCTTCACTGGGAATGATTTCGTTATCCTGAAGTTCCGCAGTCAAAATGTGAATGTGACGGGTTGTAGACTTTAACAGCATAGTTTAGGATGAGTGAGACTAAGTGCCTATTATACACTTATTACGGCGACTGTGATCCCAACAATCACCAGAGGCTAGGCTAATTGATAAGTGCGAGACGTTTAGGAGACCAAATAAGGCTGCAATGCCTGAAATAACCTCCTAGTGGGGATTTAAACCCCTTGATTGAATATAAGGAGCGCACTCCTGACCATCCTCATAACTGTTTATATGTCCCGACGCTTGGAGAAATCTAAGCAAGGCAGGGAACTCAAGGTCATAAACAAACTGAGAAATCAGGGAGTAGAGAGTAACGGCGATAGCCACCCCCAGTTTTAGGATTCATAACCCGTCAGATTGAAGCGGGGAACGGAAGGCATGAGGTAGAACCTACTACCAAAAATGTGACCACTGCCAACCATCCATGACTAAGGAAATCTGAATGTTCCGACTTGAACCATCGTAATTAGCAAGCAGCGAAATAGATTGACACGCTGCGCTCAAAAGAGCAAGGGGAAAAGAAGAGGTTTTTATATACCATCTTCACAGACCTTTAAAAGTACCCCGGTGGATAGGACAAGTCTAAAGATGGAATGCCCATATAAACGGAACGTTTTAAATCCTCCTGGACTATGAATATCTGGTCGAGATATCAGTAGTAACAAATGTAAGCGCAAGTCCTAGAGGAAGTGAGATGTGACCAAAAGCCAACGCCCTGCTGTAATGGCAGGGATATGCTGACAGGTTACGGTTTGATTGCATGAATAGAGTCTAGTAGGAGTTACTATGACGAAAGCGAGTTTAAAGAAAGGTTTTGAGAAATCAGAGCCAATCAAGACGTGCGTTTGTATGGAAACAAATCCCCTGGGCGAAAGTCCAGAGGAAAGTTGTCAAGCTCCAAAAGAGGATATTTCAAGCAGCTAAATCGGGACAGGATGCAAAGGCAAGAAGGTTGCAACGTCTACTGGTGAAGTCATATTATGCACGGCTCTTAGCAGTGCGACGAGTGACTCAAGATAATCAAGGCAAGAAAACAGCCGGGGTCGATGGAATGAGAGTAATCTCACCAAGGCAAAGGATTAAACTTGCTGAAAGTATAGCACAAGACAGAACATTTAGGACGTATAATGGCAAGGATATCTACAGAAGACCCAAAATGCCAGCCCCCTACAGTTACGACCTTAGACAAAAAGTTATTAATGCAATTGAACTAGAGGTGTTGCATAATAGAAAATGATATTCTCAAATAAATCAAGATGGATTGTCCTTATTGCCAAAGCCATAAAGTAGTCAAAAATGGTCATCGTCAGGGAAAACAGAGTTACCTGTGCCGTGAATGTGGTCGCCAATTTCGAGAAAATCCCTGTCCTGGAGGTTACAGTTCTGATGTCAAAGAGCTTTGTGTGAAAATGTCCCTCAATGGCATGGGATTTCGAGCCATTGAGAGAGTCACTGGTATTTCTCACAACACAATACTTAACTGGGTTAGAGTTGCAGAAACCCAGATGTGATGAGGAAAACTATGAAATTCCTGAAATAGCTCAAATTGATGAGCTTCAGACTTTTGTGGGTTCAAAAAAAACCATCTGGGTCTGGACAGTTGTGAATACCAAACTGCCTGGAATTCTGAAGTTTGTCATAGGCGACCGCTCATTGCTGAATTAGGGGTCGAGATAGACCTCACGGTCTACCCCTCCCATTCAGCAGCAGAACCGTACATGAGAATTTCACCTCATACGGCTCCTAGTTTGACCGTCTCCTTGTTAAGAGTACAGCATCATCTCTTCATCAAGAGCTGTTTTATCATCGTGACAATGGCGATGTAATAGTTGAAGATTCTTGTATTCATCCTTTCCGCCTTGGCTTCTAGGTACAATATGGTCTACTTCAATAAAGTCTGACGGGGTAAAGAATTGCCCACACCAGGTACATCTACCTTTTGGTTTCTTGAGTAGTTTTGCAACTCTATTTGGCGTATCGATTGCTTGTCCTTTCCTGTTTGCCCAGTAAGTCCAATTTCCGTCATAAAGTGTTGCTTCCGGGCGTATTAGGGTGTGTCTGACAATTGGAGTCCACTTATGTTTCCATAATTGGATTCCATCTTTGGTCTGGAATAACCAAGATTCATGCCTTTCTTTCCCATTGCTAAGTTTAACCATTCCATGTCTGAAATAGTTTCCTAGCTTTTCGTAACTTGCCTTTTGGCATCTTGATTTTGTCCATGCCCGTAACATTTGCCAAACTATGTTGTCTAGCTTATTGAAGGTCTCTGTTGAGACTACCGCTGAATAATAATTTGTCCATCACCGAATCATCGGGTTTAGATGTTTAATCAGGGCTGATTGAGGTGCAGTTTTAGATTGTTTAATTACACCTTTTATCGCTTATGTGTGGGCAACTGCTTTTGGGCTGGGTTTTATGTGGGTTTTATGTCCGATTAATCGGCTCTTACGTCCCCCTGTTTTTCCAGTTTTATATTTTCCTACTGGGTATTGCCTGATATTGAATCCGAGGAAATCAAACCCAGGTTCTTCTGTTTTGCCATTAGACTCAATAGGTTTGAGTGTGTGACCAATTCGAGTCTTTTCGGGTTTAATCTCTAATCCTACAGGTTTTAACCATTCGGTGATAGCAGTTTTGCACTGTTCAATGATTCCTAGGTCTTTGGAGATTACCACGAAATCATCGGCGTATCTTATAAGGTTTATCTGAGTGGTTGTTCCTTTGTTAGGATACATTTCTTTAACTAGCCTTTCCATTCCCAACAGTGCGATGTTGGCGAGTATTGGACTTATTACCCCTCCTTGAGGTGTCCCTGTTTCTGTATCCTCTAATACACCGTTATCTAGCACGCCGGCTTTGAGCCATTGTTTCAGGTCTCTTTTTAGGCTACTTGGACAATGAATTTTGGACAGTAGGTAATCATGGTTCACGGTAAGAGCATTTTGCTATATCGGCATCGAGAACATAATATTGTCCTCGATTTATGGCAGCGTAAATCCTGCCTATTGCATCCTGGGCTGACCGTCCGGGACGGAACCCGTAGCTTGTACCTTCAAATCTCGATTCCCATTCAGGTTCGAGAGCCGACTTGACCAAGGCTTGCCTTGCTCTATCTTGGATTGTGGGTATTCCTATTCCAGCTTTTTTCATCCCTGCCAGGTTTTGGTATCCACACCCGTCGCAGTGGTTTTGCTTTGATATTTCCCTTAATGTTCTCCACAAGCTCAAACCTTTGTCTTGGAGAGATTACTCTTACTCCATCAACACCGGCTGTCTTCTTGCCTTGACCCGCCTGGGGGGCGGGTTTATTAAGCTGACTGTTGGGAAGCATGGCTGACCGTGGAACCCGCCCCTACAGTCGCACTGCTAGGAGCCGGGCATAATATGACTTCACCAATAGACGTTGCCATCTTCGTCCCTTAGCGTCTTGTCCCGATTTAGCTGCTTGAAATATACTCTTTTGGAGCTTGAATACTTTCCGTTGAACCTTAGTCCATGGGATTGTCTTCCATGCGTTGTTCGTAGTCTTGATTGGTTTTGGTTTTCCCAACCCTTTCTTTAAACTCGCTATCGCCATTTGTACACCTACTAAACTCTATTCCTTACAATCAAACCGTGACCTGTTAGCATATCCCTACTATTACAGCAGGGTGTTGGCTTTTGGTCACATCTCACATCCTCCGAGACTTGCGGTTACACTTATCCCTACTGATATTTCGACCAAATAATCAGAGTCTAGGAGGACTTAAAACGTTCCATTTATATGGGCATTCCATCTTGAGATTTGTCCTTTCCACCGGGGTACTTTTAAAGGTCTGTGTAGGTGATGAAAAGATTACCCTACTTTTCCCCTTACTCTTTTGAGCGCAGCGTATCAACCTGTTTCGCTGCTCAATAATGACGATGGTTCAAGCCGGACATTCGGTTTCCCTAATCATGGATGGTTGGCAGTGGTCGCATCTGGTAGTAGGTTCTACTTCACCCCTTCCGTTCCCCGCTTCAGTCCTGGGGTTATGATTCCCAAAACTGGGGGTGGCTGTCGCCGTTACTCTTTACTCCCTGATTTCTCAGTTGGTTCATGACCTTGAGTTCCCTGCCTTGTTTGGATTTTTCCAAACGTCGGGACATATAAACAGTTATGAGGATGGTCAGGAGTGCGCTCCTTATATTCAACCAAGGGGTATAAATCCTCACCAGGCAGTTATTTCGGGCATTGCAGCCCTATTTGATGCCTGAACGTCTCGCACCTTTTACCACATTATGGCAAATGATTCAGGGCTGGGCTTGTTTTCTATATATTACGGACGGATACAAAGTTTATCCTTGCTTAATTGAGGATTGCAATCATCTAGTCAGCAAAACGGCTATGACAAGAGTAGAAGGAGAAAACTGCCGTCTGAGGCACTATTTAGCCAGGCTACATCGCAAAACTTTGTGTTATTCCAAGTCCACTGAGATGTTGTACAAATCAATTCGCTTACTTATCTATTATTTGAAGCATGGACAACTTCCTCCGTTCTCTTCATCATTCCTCACTGTGCAATACCGAACTAGACGGTATACCCAAAACCGAAGCCAGTCAAGTTTTCCATGTCAGCAGGAACACCATCAATCTCTGGCTGCAAAGAAAAGAACACACCGGCGACTTCCTCCCTAAACTTAATCGCCCACCTGGTCATAGCCACCAAATTACCGACTGGCACAAATTCAAGGCTTTTGCCCAAGAGCATGGCGACAAAACCTCCGCTCAAATGGCTCAACTTTGGGATGACGACATCTCTCCTCGCACCATATCCAGAGCCTTGAAGAAAATTGGCTTCACCAGAAAAAAAACTTACGGCTACCAAGAAGGTGATGAGCAACAGCGAGAGGCGTTTATTGCTCAGATTCAACATATGGAGCCGGAAGAGTTGGTTTACCTCGATGAAGCTGGCATGAATAGTCAAGACTCGGATTATCCTTATGGTTACTGCCAGGAAGGACAACGCTTCGATGCCCTCAAATCCGGGAAGAGGCAGGGCAGGGTGAGCTATATGGCCGCATGGTGTTATCAACAACTCTTAGCTCCCTTTACCTTTGAGGTGAGGGTTGTTGTAATCGGACAGTGTTTGAGTTGTGGTTGGAGTTTATCTTAATTCCAACATTGAAGCCAGGTCAGACTCTAGTATTTGACAATGCAACGTTTCATAAAGGGGGGCGGCAGGCTGAACTGGTGGAGGCAGCTCAATGCCGTTTACTCTATCTTCGGCCTTATTCGCCAGACCTCAACAAGATAGAGAAATGTTGGTCGTGGTTGAAAGCCCGCATTCGCCATTGCACGTGAGCAGTTTGATTCTCTCGATGATGCCATGGATTCTGTTCTCAAGGCTGCGTCCTAACCGTATTGACTAGTGCTATACAATTCCAAGACAACGGTAAACGCTTCCAGTCTATTTCAATTATCGGGATGTGACGCACCCTACGAGCCGTATAAAGGGAAACTTTCACGTACGGTTCTGAATGGGAGGGGATGGAGGCGACTCCATTGTGGACCCCTAATTGATGTTCCCATAGCAGAAACTGGTGGGGCTGGCTTACCGAAAGTTCAAGCCTGTTATTTATTTAGAGGTCAAGATATTCTGCGATCGCCTAAAGTAGAAGATGCTGTATCGCCACCTTTCCTCTAATTAAACTTGACCGGAGAACAGATATTTTCAGTGGGGCGGTAATTCCGATATGTACATCTAAACTGCCCTCGCGGTCAAGAGACTTTTAAGGCTCCCTCTGGGAGACCGAGAGAGAGCCACTCGGTGGGTCTGTTTCCCGGGGGAGAGCATCTTCGAGGATATCAGCTATCAACCGACTTGAACCGTCGGGGAGTTGATAGGATATGGTAGTTCTCTCGCCGACCAGACCTGACCATCCAAAGCCATTTGTTCAATCAAACTTGCCAATCGCAAGGCTTTTAAGGCTTGTTCTCCCCCTACTGACGGCTGATTTCCACCATGAACGCAACTGACAAAATGCTCTAATTCCGCATGGAGAGGTTCAATATTGCTAGTGTGGACTTTTTCAATTAATCCATCCTGACGATAGAGAATCTGGCCATAGTCAGTCACATAATCCGCCGTAGTTTGGCGGTGTATTAAAATCTCATTATTAAGGAAATCTGCTTCCGTGAGGGAATTTTTACAATGAGCTACAATAGATCGCAATTTCCTGTGGGTGACTTTACTAGCGATGAGAGTGGCAATAATGCCATTACCAAAACCCAAAGTAGCCGTCACATAATCAAGATAACCCGAATTTGAAGCACGACTGCCACTAGCAGTTAACTTCACCACCGGGGCGGGGACTAAATCCATTAACAAGTCGATATCATGAATCATTAAATCCAGCACCACCGACACATCATTAGCCCGGTGGGAGTATGGACTCATGCGATGTGCTTCTAAAGCCAAAACTTCCTCAGTTTTCAAGACTTTACCAAGTTCAGCAAAAGCCGGATTAAACCTTTCAATATGTCCGACCTGCAGGATGCGCTGATATTCTGCGGCTGCATTGACTAAAGACTCTGCTTCGGAAATACTAGCAGCGATGGGTTTTTCAATCAACACATGAACTCCGGCCTTGAGGCAAGTCATTCCTACCGAGTGATGTAGACGGGTGGGAACCGCCACACAAACCGCATCCACATATTCCAACAAATCCCGATAATCTTCAAAAAAGCGAACCTGGTATTTACTGGCTGTGTCGAGTCCCCGTTCCACATTAACATCGGAAACTCCCACCAGTTGTACATCCTTCAGCAAACTGAGAACCCGCGTGTGATGCTGTCCCATATTGCCAACACCAATTACCCCAATCCGTAGAGGGTCTAGTTGACCTCGCCCTACACTAATGCTTGAATATCCTGTTGACATCCTATTGAGCACTCCTGGAATCTTCTCCACCACACACAAAAGACAATTAAGCCGTAGGGGCAGGTTCACCAATAATCTGGTCAAGATAGAGGATGATTGGAGAACCCGCCCGTACTCGGACAAATCCACCCAGATACTATCACAGCATCAGATTTTGTACAGAATTTCTCTAAAGAAACCAGTAATTCTCATTATGGAAATTCAACTGCTATCGGGTGGGATGTCTAACTCGAGACCCTCAAGCCTGAGAGGGTGACAACGGAGGGAAAACCCAGATGGGGCAATTGTTTGAGATAATGGAGAGGTCGTCAAAAAGCGGGTGGCCCTTGGAGCTACCCTGACCAAAAATGCTAATGCTAAAGACGTTATACCAGAAACTATTACGAATCCATTTGAGCGAGAGTCAAGCACAGACCTTAGAACTCTTCGTTATGATGCTTCAAAGTTATCGGCAAGTCAGATTATCAACCCTCGCAAACTTATTTCCCCAACCCATTCAATACAAGAGTCGAATCCGAAATATCCAGCGATTTCTGAAACTCCCCCAACTTTCGGCTAAATTGCTGTGGTTTCCGATAATCAAGGCCGCTTTAAAATCTGAATTTCGAGAAAAACATTTAAATATAGAACAAAGGATAAAGCGCTCAAGATTAAGTTTTAAAACAAAAAACTATGTAGCGGTTGCTATCGAGAGCACTCAATGGAGAGACCGGAATCTCCTGATGGTCACGATAATTTTTGGAAATCATGCTTTACCAATATATGGGGAGCTACTCTTCAAGTTGGGCAGTAGTTATTTTCGGGAACAGAAACGAGTATTAGAGCCGGTACTAGCTCTTTTAAAACCTTATCCGGTTGTGGTAATAGGAGACGCGCGAATTTAATAGCGCCCAACTAGCAGACTGGCTAATAGCCAGAGGGGTAGACGTTGTATTTAGCCATAAAAAGAGCGCTTTTGTAGCCACAGAAAACCATCCATGCAAGTCTTTAAAAGCCCAGGAATAGAAATTTTGCAAATCCTCCTTTTTAAAAAATGTAACCTTTCAAAAATCTGAACCTATTCAGGGATTTAACCTAGGAGTTTATGGGCAAAAAAATCATCGTGGAAAAAAGGTAAAAGAAACGTGGTATTTACTAACCAAACTTGACAATACCCAGCTGGTTAAGCAAATTTATCAAGCGCGATGGGGTATCGAAATGATGTTTAGAGATTGTAAAAGTGTGGGCGATAACATGGAATCCACCCGAGTAGATTCAACCCGATTTTTCGCCTTATTTTTGTGAATTACTTTCGCTTATTGGCTGGCGACACAAAGAGGTCATAAGTTTAAATATAACCACTTGTGCGAGACGTTCAGGCATGAAATAGGGTTGCCACCTCAGTACAGGACAAAAAAGCTGAAAGTCTTAGCCAAAAGGGAATCTAGCCGAAAATGCTGAAGGGGGCGCTCCGGGCTGAGGCGAAAGTCGAGGGGTGGGGGGGTAGCGCCAAGTTAGGGTGAGAGGGTTAGATCGGAATTACCGCAAACCAAACTTCCCTCTCATGAACGAGCTTAACCGATTACGAGACACTTTGCGCCCTCACTTGCCCTGGCACGGGGCGAGATGAAACTTTGCCTGCCTGTTCCTGATGGCGCTGTTTCAAGCCAAGACGGTCAATCTGGCGGAATTGGCGACGGTCTTCGCAAATCCTGTGCAAATTTCCTCAAATTATAGCATTAGTCAAGGTGGTTAGGACGCAGCTGGGAGAACGGAATCCATGGCATCATCGAGAGAATCAAACTGCTCACGTGCAATGGCGAATGCGGGCTTTCAACCACGACCAACATTTCTCTATCTTGTTGAGGTCTGGCGAATAAGGTGGTAGATAGAGCAAACGGCATTGAGCCGCCTCCACTAGCTCAGGAATCCGTCCCCCTTTATGAAACGTTGCATTGTCTAGCACTAGAGTCTGACCTGGCTTCAGTGTTGGAATTAAGATGAACTCCAACCACAGCTCAAACACTGTCCGATTACAACAACCCTCAAAGCGATCGGGGGCTAAGAGTTGTTGATGACACCATGCGGCCATATAGCTCACCCTGCCCTGCCTCTTCCCTGATTTGAGGGCATCGAAGCGTTTTCCTTCCTCGCAGTAACCATAAGGGTAATCCGAGTCCTGACTATTCATGCCGGCTTCATCGAGGTAGACCACTTCATTGTGGCTCCATATGTTCAATCTGAGCAATAAACTCCTCTCGCTGTTGCTGATCACGTTCTTGGTAGCCGTAAGTTTTTTTTCTGGTGAAGCCAATTTTCTTCAAGGCTCTGGATATGGCGCGAGGAGAGATGTCGTCATCCCAAAGTTCAGCCATTTGAGCGGAGGTTTTGTCGCCATGCTCTTGGGCAAAAGCCTTGAATTTATGCCAGTCGGTAATTTTGTGGTTATTGCCAGGTCGGTGATTAGGTTTAGGGAGGAAGTCTCCGGTCTGTGCTTTTCTTGGCAGCCAGAGATTAATGGTGTTCCGGCTGACATGGAAAACTTGACTGGCTTCTGTTTTGGGCATACCGTCTAGTTCAATTGCATCAATAACTTTTTGTCTGAGGTCGTAACTATAGGGGGCTGGCATTTTTGGTCTTCTTAGTCATCTCGTCCTCTCCATTATACGTCCTAACTTTCCTGTCTGGTGCTATATCCGCTAAATATTCTGAACTACACACAACTGTTAAACAAAATACATAAGACATCAATAGATTAGCAGCTTCAATAAGAAAAGAGGTGCGAGACGTTCAGGCATGAAATAGGGCTGCAATGCCCGAAATAACTGCCTGGTGAGGATTTATACCCCTTGGTTGAATATAAGGAGCGCACTCCTGACCATCCTCATAACTGTTTATATGTCCCGACGTTTGGAAAAATCCAAACAAGGCAGGGAACTTAAGGTCATGAACCAACTGAGAAATCAGGGAGTAAAGAGTAACGGCGATAGCCACCCCCAGTTTTGGGAATCATAACCCCAGGACTGAAGCGGGGAACGGAAGGGGTGAAGTAGAACCTACTACCAGATGCGACCACTGCCAACCATCCATGATTAGGGAAACCGAATGTCCGGCTTGAACCATCGTCATTATTGAGCAGCGAAACAGGTTGATACGCTGCGCTCAAAAGAGTAAGGGGAAAAGTAGGGAAATCTTTTTATCACCTACACAGACCTTTAAAAGTACCCCGGTGGAAAGGACAAATCTAAAGATGGAATGCCCATATAAATGGAACGTTTTAAGTCCTCCTAGACTCTGATTATTTGGTCGAAATATCAGTAGGGATAAGTGTAACCGCAAGTCTCGGAGGATGTGAGATGTGACCAGAAGCCAACGCCCGACTGTAATGGTAGGGATATGCTAACAGGTCACGGTTTGAGTGTAAAGAAATAGAGTCAAGTAGGTGTACAAATGGCGATAGCGAGTTTAAAGAAAGGATTTGGCAAAACCAGACCAATCAAGACTACGAACAACGCATGGAAGGCCATCCCATGGACTAAGGTTCAACGGAAAGTTTTCAAGCTCC
Source organism: Arthrospira sp. PCC 9108 (assembly GCA_016745315.1). Taxonomy (GTDB): domain Bacteria; phylum Cyanobacteriota; class Cyanobacteriia; order Cyanobacteriales; family Microcoleaceae; genus Limnospira; species Limnospira platensis. The sequence continues at coordinate 3,413,900 of CP066886.1, read as the reverse complement.
AAAAGAGTATATTTCAAGCAGCTAAATCGGGACAGGACGCAAAGGTAAGAAGGTGGCAACGTCTATTGGTGAAATCATATTATGCCCGACTCTTAGCAGTGCGACTGTAGGGGCGGGTTCCACGGTCAGCCATGCTTCCCAACAGTCAGCTTAATAAACCCGCCCCCCCAAGCGGGTCAAGGCAAAAAGACGGCTGGAGTAGATGGTGTGATAGCAATATCCCCTAAACAAAGGCTAGAAATGACCGAGAAAATCAAAGGAAACCTCAAAGCAAAACCACTGCGACGGGTGTGGATTCCAAAACCTGGCAGGGATGAAAAAAGCTGGAATAGGAATACCCACAATCCAAGATAGAGCAAGGCAAGCCTTGGTTAAGTCGGCTCTCGAACCTGAATGGGAATCGAGATTTGAAAGCACAAGCTACGGGTTCCGTCCCGGACGGTCAGCCCAAGATGCAATAGCACGAATTTACTCAAGTATCAACAAGGGTGAATATTATGTACTGGATGCTGATATAGCAAAATGTTTTGACCGAATAAACCATGATTACCTACTGTCCAAAATTCATTGTCCAAGCTGCCTAAAAAGAGACCTGAAACAATTGCTCAAAGCAGGCGTTCTAGATAACGGTGTATTTGAGGATACGGAAGCAGGGACACCCCAGGGAGGGGTAATAAGTCCAATACTCGCCAACATCGCAGTGTTGGGGATGGTTAGGTTAATAGAAAAAATGTATCCTAATAATACCAACAAAAAACCATTTGCCACGGTAATACGATACGCCGATGATTTTGTAGTCATATCCAAAGACCTAGGAATCATTGAACAGTGCAAAACTGCTATCACCGAATGGTTAAAACCTGTAGGATTAGAGATTAAACCCGAAAAGACTCGAATTGGTCACACACTCAAACCTATTGAGTCTAATGGCAAAACAGAAGAACCTGGGTTTGATTTTCTCGGATTCAATATCAGGCAATACCCAGTAGGAAAATACAAGTCTGGAAAAACAGGGGGACATAAGAGCCGATTAATCGGACATAAAACCCACATAAAACCCAGCCAAAAAGCAGTTGCCCACACAGAAGCGATAAAAGGTGTAATCAAACAATCTAAAACTGCACCTCAATCAGCCCTGATTAAACATCTAAACCCGATGATTCGGGGATGGACAAATTATTATTCAGCGGTAGTCTCAACAGAGACCTTCAATAAGCTAGACAACATAGTTTGGCAAATGTTACGGGCATGGACAAAATCAAGATGCCAAAAGGCAAGTTACGAAAAGCTAGGAAACTATTTCAGACATGGAATGGTTAAACTTAGCAATGGGAAAGAAAGGCATGAATCTTGGTTATTCCAAACCAAAGATGGAATCCAATTATGGAAACATAAGTGGACTCCAATTGTCAGACACACCCTAATACGCCCGGAAGCAACACTTTATGACGGAAATTGGACTTACTGGGCAAACAGGAAAGGACAAGCAATCGATAAGCCAAATAGAGTTGCAAAACTACTCAAGAAACCAAAAGGTAGATGTACCTGGTGTGGGCAATTCTTTACCCCGTCAGACTTTATTGAAGTAGACCATATTGTACCTAGAAGCCAAGGCGGAAAGGATGAATACAAGAATCTTCAACTATTACATCGCCATTGTCACGATGATAAAACAGCTCTTGATGAAGAGATGATGCTGTACTCTTAATAAGGAGACGGTCAAACTAGGAGCCGTATGAGGTGAAAGTCTCATGTACGGTTCTGCTGCTGAATGGGAGGGGTAGACCGTGAGGTCTATCTCGACCCCTAATACTAGAGAAGACAGAAAAATAATCTGGCTGGTTTTCAGACATATTGAAAAATATTTAACTAAAACAACTGATGATCATGGACTTCATTTAAGAGACAACGAAATCAACAACAATGGACTCTAATGTATTACCAGATATAGTCAAACTGGGAACTGATGGCATTACAGTTTTTTTAGTCTGGCAGTTAATGAAGCAAAACCAGAAACTGATATCAGAGGTTAACTCCAGAGACAACGAACTAATGAAGCTGATTTACACAATCCTAAATCAATATAGGCAGTACCCAACAGAATTAAGCGATCGCACTAGCCGAATTAACCGTCCCAGAGCAGAAAGCAATGAGTAAGTTATCATACTGGCCCAATGGATGACAGCCTACTGGGAAAATGGACAAAATAAGTACAAATTCCCACCTAGGACAAAAAAGCGATCGCATTAAGTCCCTTGACACCAATCTGTACTCGCACAAAACGACAAGGGTAAACGCTTCATTGTATCATTTGATTTAAGTCTTGGAGGCGATCGCCAAGATTTGCCAACTGCTCAACGGACTCAAAAGGATTTAATTGCTGAAAAATGCCCAGACCTACTGTGATTATTCCCGGCTATTTTGCCTCATTCAAAGACTATCAGGAGTTAGGACAATTCCTGCAAAGGGAGGGAATACCGACCCATATTGTTCCCATCAAAAAACGCGATTGGTTGCCGACAGTTGGCGGTAGGTCAATGGTGCCGATTTTGCGTAAAATTAATACGACGGTACAGCAAACTAGGCTTGAGTATAGTTCTGATCAAGTTAACTTAATTGGTCATTCTGCTGGGGGTTGGATTGCCAGAATTTATATGGGAGAAAAACCCTATACTATTCATAATGATGTTAAGGAAGATACCCAGGGTTTGTGGAATGCGCGACCATATATAAAGAGTCTCATCACCTTGGGCACTCCCCATATTAGTCAGGAACAATGGACTCGCAAAAATTTGGATTTTGTCAAGTTTAATTATCCGGGTGCATTCTATGAAGATATCCGCTATATTTGTATAGCTGGTAAAGCGATTATGGGGGGACGTAAGCGAGGACAATTACTAGCTTATAACAGCTATAAAATAACTGTGGGGGTGGGAAATACTTGGGGTGATGGCATTACACCTATTGAGGCTGCCCATTTAGAAGGGGCTGAAAATATCACCTTAGATAATGTTTGGCATTCTCCCAGATCTCCAGGAAAGTGGTATGGTTCTCTTGAGGTAATTCCTGAGTGGATTGAGAAATTAAATTGAGAAATTAAATTGAGGAAATGGTGGTGAAAGTTACAGAACAAAACATCAAACTAGATAAGTTTTTGAAACGGTCGGGGTTAGTGCAAAGTGGCGGACAAGCTAAGGCTTTTATTCAGTCGGGTTATGTAATGGTTAATGGAGAAATAGAAACTAGACGGGGACGAAAATTAATAGAAGGCGATCGCGTAACTTTTAACGGGGAAACTTTCCCGGTTAGCCTACCAGATCAAATCTGACATGATTCGGCTAATTTCAAGCAAAAACTACGGTGCGATTACCATAGACTAAAACACGGTGTTGGAGGTGAAAACGGACGGCGCGAGATAATACTAATCGCTCTAAATCTTTGCCTTTGCGAACTAGGTCAGCAACTGTATCTCGGTGGCTGACACGAACAACATCTTGTTCTATTATAGGTCCTTCATCGAGATCTGCAGTGACATAATGGGCGGTAGCACCGATAATTTTTACCCCCCGGTCATAGGCGCGCTGATAGGGATTTGCTCCGGGAAAAGCAGGTAAAAAAGAGTGATGAATATTAATAATTGAAGGGAAACTACTAACAAATTGAGGGCTGAGAATTTGCATATATTTAGCTAAAACGACTAAATCTATTTTGTGTTGTCTTAATAACTCAAGCTGCTGGGCTTCTTGTGCGTTTTTAGTGTCGGGAGTCATGGGGATATGATGAAAGGCGATCGCCAACTGATCCGCAATAGGTTTAAGGTCGGGATGATTACTAATAATTAGGGGAATTTCCGCCGGAATTTCTTGAGCTTGCCATCGCCATAATAGGTCTAATAAACAATGGTCTTGCTTAGTCACCCAGATAGCAATTCTGGGGATAGTATCAGAAAAATGTAGTTGCCAATTTGCCTCTAAAGGTTTGGCGATCGCACTAAAAGCAGGCCCAATGACATCTCTGGGTAAATTAAAGTCTTTTAACTCCCATTCAATCCTAGTTAAAAACAATTGAGCTGAAGCATCAGTATGTTGGTCAGCGTGAATAATATTGCCACCATTAGAGTAGATAAAATTGGCAATTTTCGCCACCAGTCCACGACGGTCTGGACAGAAAACCAGTAAAGTAGCAGTAGGTGATTTCATCTTCATTTGGCTGTTGGTTTGATGGTTAATGTTAAAGATACTTATCCCGTAGCTTAACAGATTTGATAACTATAGCTTCCACAGCCATAGCAATATCCCAGGCTTCTGCTAACATTTGATGATCAGGGGTAGTAGAGTCTTGCCATTGAGGTATCGTTAAATTAGAAACATCACAGGGAAACAGATGGGACGATTGTTTAATTAAGGAACGATTCCGGCGAATCATTGCCTCTGTATTAAGGGTTCTAACCAATTCTTCCCTAATCATTTTCAAGGCGCTAAGAATTTGGGAACGGTCAGTGACTTTAGCGGTAGGATTTCCGGCATTTTCCAGTTGATCACAAAAGGCGATCGCATGAATAATTCTATTATATCGCTCAACTTGCATCCAAATAGCTATTAAAGATTTATGCCGCCAAGTTGTGATAATTTTCAGTGCATCATCAACAATTAACCCCAAACAGGCGATCGCATGAATGACGACCAAAACCGTTTGATCCGCTGGAAAAATCCCAATTAGTATCCCATAACTGAGTAAGACTAAACCCATAGCCAGCAAAGTTTTTAATGCCTCATGGAACAACTTTTTAACAGTAGCAGGTCGGTAGACTCGGTTGATACCCAGTCCGCTGAGGTGTTTAAGTTCTCCTCGGCTAATTTCTAAACCTTCTAAATCAGGTATCATGGCAGGATGTTTAGGCTTATTTTACATTGACTTTGCCATCATAATTCTCAGCAAAAGTGGCGACCAAATTTTTATCTTTAGACTGTTTGACAGATTTTTTATAAGCCCATTCCGGGGTAATTGGTAGAGGTTTTTTAAGTTCATTATACTGCTCATTTAAGGATACTAATTTTTCCAGTTCAACAATCAGATCCTGGGGATTAACGAGACAATAAAGCAAGAATTTATCATAAGCATCTCCCATTTGTTCATAGACACGAGAAGCGGCCAAGTGGTTACTAGCCCTATCCATAGGATTGAGAAAAGTCAATAAAGGAGCCAAACTCGCCACCATAATTGAAAATACAATATATAATCCATAGCTGGCGCCATTTTCCGCTTGCAAATCTGCGATCGCTTGCACACTAGCAGCGGCCGCTAAAACGGTGCTAGGAATACCGATATATAAATTAGTGTGAGACCAACGAATTGACACATAAAGATGCGCCCAAGACATAATTCTACATAAATTTCTTCTATCTTCGGCTCTAGCGAGAATATCCTCTCGTTTAACCAATTCATTCATGCTATAGATGTCCCTAGTATTTTTCTAGAACAGTGGGGTTGATTTTTCGGGTGGTAACTGCGCTCAAAAATTATACGATATCATGTGTGGCTATGAAACAGGAGAGCGACCGAAAGTGACGGGTAAGCCGATAATAAAAGTTGTTCCTGCTTCAGTTTTGGGAGTGACTCCCTGGGGTAGCCATTGAGGAAGACAGGGAGAATAGACCTGAATTTCTCCTTGCATTGGCTGGAGTAAATCTTGGACGATCGCCAAACCCAGGCCAGTACCAGGAATATTTCCTTGAGCTTGAATACCCCGATATCCTCTTTCAAATAGACGATCGCGATCGCCAGGCGGAATTCCTGGTCCCGTGTCACTGATAGCAATACCCACACCCGGATCAGGCCAATGGTTGATCGCATAATTCTGGGCAACTTTCAGATAAATCTCGCCGCCGGGGGGAGTATATTTAAGTGCATTATCCAAAAGATTGCTCATCACCTCCCGCAGGGCCTTAGCATTTCCTCTGACTGTAGGGACTTGTGGGGGAATTTCCGCAATACATATAAGTTGTCGTTCATCAGCGATCGCACAAGTGGCCGTCCATAGGGGGTTAATAATCTCCTGAACCTTAATCGGTTCAATAATATCAGTAGCAGGTAGCAAAACCGGGGACTTAGCCACTGGTGTCGGAGGTTCGGGGCTAGTGTTTACATATTCTACTGTGGCTGTTTGGCTATCTTCAATGGAGGAAAAGGGGAGACTGAGGAGATTTTCTCCTCTTTCCGCAGTGAGATCGACCTGTTGGAGTAGTTCCTCCATGCGATCGCTTTGGCTGAGGATATTATCAGCCAGTTTATAGTTACGGTCATCAGGGCTGAGGCGTTTAAGTAACAGTTTCCCAAAAGTCCGCAAAGCAGTCAGGGGACTTTTTAGCTGATGCAATAACCCCTGTAGAGTTTGGTATTCTTGGCTCTGTAGCTGATATTGCTGTCTAACTTCCTGTTGTAGCCATTGAGAACGTCGATCCAAAATACAGGCAGTAGTAAGAGTATGAGCGATCGCCCTAAGTTGTCGCTGTTCTTGGGAATTCCAGGGTCGGTCATCGCGACCTGTCACCAAAAAACCCATCACCATGCGATCGTGAATTAGGGGGAGGACTTGTTTTTGATGTGACTCCCCATCTTCCCAGTCCGACTCTGGGGATGGATCTGGTACTGATTCCACTTCTTCTGTCTCTGTCCTGGCAATAGTTTCTGATTGGGGGGCTACACTGGGGAGGAGACTAGGTTTAACAGACCAGGTAAAATCCGACTGGGGTAGTTGGATCAGAACTTGATCATCAGACCATGACCGAGGTATTTCAGGATAAGCGGCGATCGGGATCAGTTTTCCTGGCTGACCCGCCGCCCAATCTTCCGCCAGATATACCACACTTAAAGACGCTCCCAAACCCGTGATTAGGGAAACTTGAGCTTGACAAAGGGTGATAAATTCCGGACTGGTAGCCATGAGCAAGGTTTATTAACAATTAATTTAATCAGAACTAATTTACCCCGTGGTATGGTAGACTAACCCGACCCACAAACCATCAAACTTGATCTCAAAGGCGCTATCCCGATTATATAGTAGTCTGGAATTCACAGGCCACGGCTGTCCACTTTTGCCTTTTGAGAGTGATGGGACCATGAGAAACTCAACTTGGGGGTCAAACCATCTAGGGATAATCCCTTGAGTTCCAAAAAACCGGGTGATTATTTTTTATTTGTATCAATGTATTAAAATCTATTGAAATTTCTGGCCATAAGGTATATAATTCACTCGTATTTGGTAGCTAGATTTACACCCATCTGCTCAAAGAGGAGGTAAAGAAATTGGCTAGAAGACGTAAGCGCAAGAGCCGTCGCAGACAAGAGGGACGGCGCATTCTTGAATGCGTGCCTCAATATAGCATTTCCAGTGGCGAAGATAAACCGGTAACTGCCGCCCGCAAGTATATTCACTCTGAGGGCATAATTCCTCCGGCTTTGCTACTGGTCAAAAGAAACGAACACACGACCGATCGCTATTTTTGGGCGGAAAAAGGTCTATTTGGTGCTCAGTATGTCGAAGAAAACCATTTTTTGTTCCCCAGCCTAAAGCATATTGCTGAAAAAAACAATAACCTGGTGACGACAACGGCAAGAGTTTAGTTGTGGATGTTGTAACTGACAACATCATTTTTTGTGTCAGGATTCCGCCATATTTGGGGAGATCAAACTGTTCCGAACAGGGAGATTAACCAGACATTGGTTTGTCATCAGATTAACTTAATGTCGGCAGGAGTCTCCCGTTATACCAGAAGTTAACGGGAGGAGTATGCCGAGGACTAAGTATGAGAACCCTCTCTGATTTAATCGTTCCTGAATTGGGGAGCGTCCCCGTTGGCTTGGGGAGAGGGGGAGAAGCTAGGCGGCCAATTACTGGTCGTGCTAGGGGAATTAATGCCAAAAGTTAGATCGGGTTGCTATTAGCCTTAAATGTTCTCTGATTGCTTAGAAGCGAGAGCTTGTTTTAAGGTAGCCAGTTCATCTCTATGGGCTGTAACCCGAATCAGACTCTCGGTTCTGCTCTCAGAACTTCTGACGGCTTCCAGTTGTAGGAACACCTGCTCTGGTCGCTTGGCCTTTTGCCAATAAAAAAAGCCAGCCAGAGGAGACAACAGCACCAGGGCGAGAAAACCATAGCCAGAAGCGGGGATAGCCATTGACAACACCAAACCCAAACACAGGCTACCAACAGCGGTTAACAGGGTGAGGAAAATGGCCATGAACCAGCTAGGGCGGACTAAGCCTTCATAGGTGATCGAATTTTCCTGGCGATCAATAGCGATCGCACGGTAGGCTCGCGAGTGAAAATAATTCTGAATTTGGTCTAAGAGAGTGTCCGCGTCTTCGGGGACACAGATAGTTTGCTGCTCAGTTCGCTCCTTAACCGAAGCCTTGATAAAGAAAAACAGACCGACAGCCAATAACAGGGTCAGAAAAAAAGTCGATGGAATAACAGGAATGGTCATAAATTTCGGGAACGACTAGCGGACACTACACTAGACTATTTTACGGCTATTGGTGTAGTCATACCACAGTTGAGCCAGTTCTTTGGCTAGGGGACGACACTCGGGTAAAACTTGGTACATTCGGCGGGGTCTTCCTCGACCGTCAACCTTTTTCCAGTATCCGCTAATAGTTCCCTCCCGTTCCAAAAACTTCAAAGCGCTATAGAGAACTGTATCTGACAGACGATAGATCCTATATTCTTGCTCTAAGCGTTTAATCAACTCAGTTCCATAGGAGTCTTCACCCAAAAACACCGATAAGACATAGCACACCGCTAACTCCCGATTTAGATAAATCGGCGGCGGGTCTTGAAAAAATCGATAGATATCCTCAAAGGTCATCAGCCTGTCCCACTCCACATCCTTATCCTTACCTGTTTATGAAAACAGCAAGGGGTGTCCATTGACTTTTGACATCTAATTTATCGCGTTTTTCACTAAGCGTTTGGTCAATGAAATCACTATTTGAGGATATTTTGAGGATATTTGGATTAACTGGCTTTGCGATCGCCAATTAACCCATAACACTCAGCCACAGAAGCACCCTCAGCCATAGCCGCCGCCAAGGCTTCATAGGTACACCAGTTTTGTTTGAGCAAAGTTTGAGCCTGTAAGATAGCCCAGCGTTCCTTAATTTGAGCATCTTGAGGTGAGCGCCTTAATTGAGTCCATAACCGCCTAATATTCTGGCGATCGGAAACTCCCCCCAGAGCCTGATCATAAACCAAAATTTCGGCAGCGATACCCGCCATCCACACCTTACAGTATTTATCGATCGCCTCTGAAGAAATCACCCCATGGTTAAGTTGTTCCATCAACTCGACATCATTAAAGCGGACTCCTCCTTGGGCTTTTTGTCCTTGTCTAAAGGCTTCCCAAGCCGTCAGTGCATATCCTTCCACCGGAACACCTAACAAATAAGCCATCAAAAAGTGACCAGCTTCGTGGTGGACAATGCGATCGCGCCGAGAACCAGAAGCCCCCGCCAACCAATCCACTAAAATAGTCGATCCTTGACCCTGTAGGCTAAAAGTATCCAGAGTAGCCAATCCCAATAATACAAAAACCATCCCGGCTGGAACCGCCGCCGATATCTCCAACAGAGGCGCTACCAGGGTAGTTAAAGTCAGGGTAAAGATAGTAATCGCAATCAGATTTAAAGAAGTATCCCGCATTTATCACTTATTATCAATTGTCACCGTTCACTAGGTCAGAGGGAGACGCTACATCTATAGACCGCGCTTTATAGAAGGTTTCTAAACTATGGCGATCGCCCACATAACGCCAGTGCCAGGGTTCATAACTCACCCCCAGGGGGTTATCTTTCGGAAATGATAGCTCAAAACTATAGAAAGCCGCATTATCCAGTAGCCATTTAAAAGCCGGAGTTTGATCAAAAGTCTCTCTGAGATCCGTATCGGGAAAATTAGCATCAGCCACATCAATAGCATAGCCGGTGTGATGTTCACTGTAGCCAGGAGGGGCGCTTACTTGGGCGCGTTGACTGGGAACTTGTCCCCTTTGGGCTTTGATGTCAAAAAACAAAAATTCCTGATCTTCCAAACCCCGAAACCCAGATATCGGAACCAAAATAATGCCGCTTCTTCTGGCTGCATCAGTCATTTCCAAAAAGGCATAAGCGGCGGCGCGACGTAACCTGATTACACCATCAGCGGTAATATTTTTCAGTTCACTCTCGGGCGCTTCCTCATAGGGAAGATGTCCCAGAAGATTAACTGGTAGTTGGGACACTTGGTTAGGGATAACCGATGGTGTGGGTAGTGGGTTAGTTGTTGGTGGCGGTTGCATAGCATCAGTTGTTTCTGATGCTGAGAGGTTGATAGAGGTGCGATCTACCACAAAAATCCCAAATTGGTAGTTGAGGGCGATCGCCACCCCAAAGGCTGCTATAGCCAGGGCTAACCACTGCCAAAATTTTGGCGATCGCTTAGACTTACCCAGGTTACTATTATCAGACTTGGGAGTATCTCGAATCGCTTCGGGGATATCTTCGCTGGTCATGGGCGGAACATTATCCAAGTTCTTGTACATATTGACCCCGTTGAACAAAATCACAAAAAAAAGCAGGTAGGAACCTTAACAACTGATCAAGTAGTCCCCTCAGACTACTCCTGGTGGACAACTTAACTTGACGCGAGGGGACTCCTAACAGCTATATTAACTGCCATATACAGTATGTTAGCGGCATTACCCGGTTTTCTTTAGGGCAGACAGTGTTAGTTTGCTATCATATCGTAATTAGTACCATCGATGAGCTATTGCTGCCATCGATCAAGCTGGAAAACACCTCAAAAGCGATTGCCAACTACTATAGGTTAGCTCAAACAGCAACTTTGATACTGTGTCTATTGTAGATTATCCTGCCAAACAAGCCTATCAGCGGGGTCTCAAATGGATCATGGGTTCCGCCCTATTCGCTGTCGTCGGAGTGGGTGGAGTTTTGGGTTATGACCTTATCCAAAATCGACCACCAGCACCCATTTCCGCCGAGGTAATTCCTGTCCAACTCGGAGATGTCGAAGATCGCATTAATGAAGGCGGAATTTTAGAACTAGGCGGACAGCGTAGCATTAAATCTCCTGAAGATGGTGCGGTTGAAAACATTTTAGTACAAGTAGGCGATCGTGTCACCCAAGGTCAACAACTTATGACTTTACGCAACCCCAACCAACAAACCATTTTACAAAAGAAACAGCTAGAAATCCAAAAACAGGAAATCACTGTAGAACGCCATCGCCAAGAAGTAGCCGAAGCCCAAGAACAACTAACCGCCTCCCAACGTCAGTTACAAATTGACCAAGCACAATATCAGCAAGAATTAGCCTCCCAAAAAACCGTACAAGATTTAAAAATTCAGAGACTTGAATCTCAGGTTAATCGCCATCGCGAAAAAGTCGAAGAAGCTGAGATAGAATTAGCAGCGGCTGAGGAGGAATTAGCCAGCAGCCGAGAACTCCTAGAAAGAGGATTTGTTGCACAACAAGAAATTGAACGGGGAGAAGAAAGTGTACGTCAGCAAACCACCGCATTAAGAAACGCCAAACATGACCTCAATACTACCTTGATGGAATTAGCATCAGCTAAAGCCGAATTAATCACCGTTTCTACTACAGTTAACACTTCCCCAGTGGTAGAGTCTGAGATTAGGCTAAGACAGGCGCAAAGCACCTTGAGACAAAGCCTCAGTGAACTAGAACGCCTGCAAATAGAATATCAAGAGGAAGCACTTAAATTACAAAATTTTGTGATTACATCTCCTATTAATGGAGTGGTACTGAATATCAACGTTAGAGAGGGAGATGGACTCAATCGTGGTCACGATTTAATCACATTAGGCGACCCTAATCAGGAAATCGTTAGACTGCAATTATCAACCCTTAACGCCGTTCAAGTTAGACAAAATCAATTAGTCCGTGTTACCGAAATAGGGCCTAATCCTGAAGTATTTACAGGACGAGTAGACCAGGTTGATCTCGCCACCCGACAGTCGGAAGGAAATCAAGACTCAGGTTCAGGACAAGCCTCAGTTTTTGCTACTGTTAAATTAGATAGACCCACCGGACGTTTAATTCCCGGAAGTCCAGTTAGTGTAGAAATTGTCTTAAATCAACGAGAAAATGTTGTGGTTCTCAATACAGAATTAATCCAAAGAGAGAGAAACTCTCGCTATGTGTGGGTGTTAGATGATAATAATACCGCCCAAAAGCAGCCTGTCACCCTCGGACTCGAAGGATTACTACAAGTAGAAATTACCTCGGGTTTAAATTCAGGAGATTTAGTTATTTCTCCTCCCATAAACCACAACTTAGAACCAGGTAAATTGGTTATATATGAGCCTCAATAAATTTATCGTTTATGCCAAATTATACCACAGTTAATCATCCAATCAATTCATGAGTTTATCTCTATTAAATTTATTCGGTTTAAGTTGTCAGTCATTAATGGGTAATCCTCTCCGGTCTACTCTGTCAGCGGTGGGGGTATTTATGGGAGTAGCAGCAGTGACGGCGACTCTACAAGTTCGGAATATTTCGGAATCAGTAATTGCTAAACAAATTGCAGCTAGAGAAGCCCCAGTAATTAGATTGTCTCCAGCCTGGAGAAGGGGGGTTGAATTTCAGGGCTTGAACCTTAGTGATTTAGAGTTTTTACAGAGTCGATTAACGGGTGTAACCGCCATTGCTGGTCAACGAAGTGCTTGGTGGATTAATTCGGTTTTATTTCAAGATCGCAGTATTAATCCAGAATCAAAATTAGCTGTTTCTTTGGAATACCAAATAACCTCCGGTCGCCGCATGGTCAAAGGTCGTTTTTTTAATGAAACTGACTTTTTGCAATATCGACCCGTGATTATCGTTGATGAAATTTTGGCAATTGAACTATTTGGAAATCTTGACCCGATTAACCAATCAGTGTATATTCAAAATCGACCTTATACTATAGTGGGAGTTGCTGAAACTAGAGAAATATCATCACGGTCAGGTCAACAGGGGTTATTGCTGATACCTCTACCATTAGATGCGGCGGCGACGGGAGCGCGTCATTTACATAATATCACTGTAGGGGTAAAAAACCTAGAAGAAATTGACCAAATAGAACAGCAAGCGATCGCTCTTTTAAAACAACGAGTTCCCACCCAAGAATATCGAGGTTGGCAAAATATTAACGATATTTTAGAACAACAGAAAACCCTCGAATCAGTTTCCCAAGCGTTGCTAGTTGTAGGTGCAATATCCTTAATTGTAGGAGGGGTGGGAATTGCTAATGTTACGATTGCTTCTGTGATTGAACGTACCCCCGAAATTGGATTAAGACGAGCTATTGGAGCTACACAACTCGATGTTATGCTACAGTTTATTGTAGAGGCGGCGATTTTGAGCTTAATGGGTGGAACTATAGCGATCGCCACTGTTCACGGTGCGACTATAGTAGTTACAGAACAGTTTAACTTACCATACGAATTTGACCACGAAACTGCTATAATCGCCCTGAGTTCGTCCGTATTAGTGGGGGTAGGGGCGGCGTTCTTTCCCGCCCTCCGCGCCAGTAAACTAGACCCAGTGAAAGCATTAAAGGGACAGTAATTATGGCTAAAAATCCCGAACCATTCACAACAATGAGCGATCGCTTTTGGTGGCTGAGATTTTTACTAATTGCGATCGCCACATCAGGTTTATGTATTACCTTAGCTATCAGCTTAGAAACTCCTCCAGTTCCCCAAGCTAACGCCTCCCGTAACACGCCATCAATCACCCCTCCCGACCTTCCCGAAACTTCACCGCATTCCACCATCAACCCAGAAAATAATACCACAGAAAAAACTCGGTTTAAACTTCCCCGAATTCTGGGAAATATAGCCCGGTTATCTCCGTTAAAAGTAGAAGCTGAACCCTCGCCAAATGTGCCTAATTCAGAGATTATCTCCCCAGAATCTTCCTCAGAAAGAGATAGCAATCAAAAGGCGATCGCTAACCCCCAACCTGAACCAGCCATTGCCGCAACTCTCCCCCAATCAGCAGAATATAGTGTCAATAATACCCTAGATAATTGGTTAAATGGCATAGAAATTTTCCCCCAATTTAGTCAATCTCAACCCGTCATTAATTCCCCTCAAAATGAAAGTACACCCTCCCCAGAAATTCGCCAGTTTATCCCAGAAAATCAAGAGAATGGTGTCCAATTAACTATACAAGATGTGGTATTTCTGACCCTGGCTAATAATAGAAACATTAAAAATCAGTACCTACAACGAATTATACAGCGTCGAGATTTACAAGTAGCCGAAGATAAATTTTCCCCAGAGTTTACCCCCAATTTATCAATTGAATGGCAAGATATTCAACAGGGGGGACAAAGTATTTCTATGACATCAGGCTTAGTTTTAGGAGCCCAAATGGTTATCAAAATTCCCACAGGGGGAGAGTTAAATATGGGCTGGACAGGTCGCGGCGAGAGACAAGGAAGCAGCTTTAATGCGGAAAATAGATTAAGACAGAATTTAGAATTATCCTTCCGACAACCCCTTTTAAGAGATGGTGGGATGGAAGTAAATCGCGCCTCGATTAAAATTGCTCGCCTTGATGAAGCGATTAATATTTTAAACCTCAAAAATACTTTGATTGACCAAATCACCCAGGCGATTTTAGCCTATAGAAATTTAATCCAAGCCCAGGAAAGGGTCAAAATTCAAGCGCAGTCCTTGGCTTCCTCTCAACAACAAGTAGAAAACACTCAGTTTTTAATCAATGTAGGTCGTCTTCCGGCTATTGACTTAATCCCCGCCCAACGAGGAGTTAAAAATAATGAAATTAGCCTTTTAGATGTTCAAAATAACCTGAAAAGACAACAATTAGCATTATTGAATATTCTGGATTTGGAGCAGGATATTATTCCGGTGGCTGTCCAAATCGATTTGGATGAACTAGCCATGCCAGAATTTCCAGAATTTCGCGAAATTGCTTTAGTAAATAGACCGGATTATTTACAAGCAAAACTAGAAATAGAAAAGGCAGAAACTGCTTTAATAGTAGCTGAAAATAATCGCCGATGGCAGATTGATTTTGATACAGGACTTCGACACAACCCCTCCCCCAATCTTGTGGAAGATAGAACGGAATTAAGGGCGGGAATTGTGTTTAGTAAAGAATTGGGCGATCGCACTATTGAACAAGAGTTTGAACGCCGTCGCATTAGTCTAATTCAAGCCCAAAACGATTTGGAAGAAGAAAGACAACAAATTGATATTAATGTAGCTAATGCTGTGCGGGATGTTCGGGATAATTATCAAAAATTAGAGTTGGCTAAAGAGTTGACAGAATTGAGGAGACAGGAACTAAATAACGAAGAAGAAAAGATTAGGCTAGGTGTGGGGAATACTTCGGTAGTCGATTTAGTCCGGTTTCAAGATGATTTAGTTAACGCCCAAAATGCGGAATTAAATGCCCAAATTGATTACCTCAACTCTTTAACTGAATTAGACCGAATTTTAGGCACAACCTTAGAAAGATGGGATATTATTGTGGAAACAGACAGTAAAATTTAAAAATCTATGGTTATTGAATTAATTTGTGAAGAGCAAGATGGGGAAAATCAACGCCTGGATAGGTGGTTATCAGAAAGGGTGCAGCAGTTGTCTAGATCCCGTTTACAAGCCTTAATTTCGTCGGGTCATGTTTGGGTAAATAATTCCCCCTGTACGTCGAAAAAGGCTACAGTTCAAATTGGCGATCGCATTCAAGTGGAAATCCCCCCAGCCATTCCCTTGGAATTAAAGGCTACTAATATCCCCCTAGATATACTCTATGAAGACGAAGAACTACTCATCATAAATAAACCGGCTGGCTTGGTAGTTCATCCCGCCCCAGGACACGCAAACGATACCCTAGTCAACGCCCTATTAGCCCATTGTGAAACCTTAGCTGGTATTGGCGGCGTACAGCGTCCCGGCATAGTTCATCGCCTAGATAAAGATACCACGGGAGCGATCGCGATCGCCAAAACTGACCACGCCCACCAACACCTACAGGCTCAAATTCAGGCTAAAACCGCCCGCCGCCAGTATTTGGGCATCATTTATGGTGTCCCTAAAACTACCTCCGGTGTCATTGACCAGCCTATAGGTCGCCACCACAGCGATCGCAAAAAAATGGCAATTGTACCCGAACACCAAGGCGGACGTAGCGCTATCACCCGCTGGCAGGTCCAGGAACGCCTGGGAAACTATACTTTGATAGAATTTGAACTAGAGACAGGTCGCACCCATCAAATTCGCGTTCACAGCGCCAGCATTGGTCATCCTATCGTGGGCGATCGCGTCTATGGAAAAGGTCGCTCCGTAGGAGTCAACCTCCCCGGACAAGCCCTCCACGCCTGGAAACTGACGCTACAGCATCCCACTTCCGGGGAATTAATAGAAGCGATCGCACCCCTACCTCACACCATGACGACTCTATTAAAGGTTTTACGCGATCGTTAATTATCAATCAGCGCGTGAGTTGACCCTGGGAGCAGGACTTGGGTTGCTTTTTCAATTTACCTCTGTTATCATGAAAGATGATCACGTAGGTGAAATATATCATAATTTACCCCCACCTGTCAACCCATCCCTGTTGATCTTGGTTGTTGGCTGGTCAAATAGTTAGCAACATCTTTTAACAGTATTAGCTACCACATTAGCATGATTAAATGTTAAGTTTAAGGTAGAGCAAAACACGGCTAGAAAACCCAACAGGGGCGAAATGACTGAATCTTTAGATTTACTTAAAGATTTTTTTTCCCCCAGAAAAGCTAGAAACTATCGACAATAAGGTTAAATATGTCCAGGTATGATTCCCATTTACGGTGTTCTTTTTGTGGCAAATCTCAGGAACAAGTTCGCAAGTTAATCGCAGGCCCCGGGGTCTATATCTGCGATGAGTGTGTGGAACTTTGTAATGAAATCCTGGAAGAAGAGTTTTCAGAAAGGGCTGGAAATAAACCACAACCGGGTCTAGGTGTAGAAACTAGACCATCTCCTTCCCCAACGAGACTAACACCCCTAACAGAACTTCCTAAGCCAGTGGAAATCAAACAGTACCTGGATCAGCACGTCATTGGCCAAAACAATACCAAAAAAGTCTTATCAGTGGCAGTCTACAATCACTACAAGCGTCTTAGTGTAGATGCCGAAAACATTAGCAATCAAGGCTTTGACGAAACCCAAGGCTATAGCGACGAGCAGGTAGAATTACAGAAGTCGAATATTCTACTAATGGGGCCGACTGGATGTGGTAAAACTCTCCTAGCAGAATCTCTGGCTAAACTCCTGGATGTTCCCTTTGCGGTGGCTGATGCTACTACGCTGACAGAAGCTGGCTATGTGGGGGATGATGTGGAAAATATCCTACTGCGGTTGCTACAGGTAGCTGATTTCGATATCGAAGCGGCGCAGCAGGGAATTGTCTATATCGACGAAATTGATAAAATTGCCCGCAAAAGTGAAAATACTTCCATCACGCGAGATGTTTCTGGGGAAGGGGTGCAACAAGCTCTGTTAAAAATATTAGAGGGAACTGTGGTTAATGTGCCACCCCAGGGAGGAAGGAAGCACCCCTATCAAGATTTTATCCAAATTGATACGAGCAAGATTCTGTTTATCTGCGGCGGAGCTTTTGTGGGTCTCGATAAGGTGGTTGAACAACGCATGGGTAAAAAATCCTTGGGCTTTATTCAACCGGGGGTGAAGCCAGAAGAAGAGGGGGTTAAAACATCTGTGGACTCCACGGAAGTTCTCCAAAATGTGGAACCTCAAGATTTGGTGAAATTTGGCCTGATTCCTGAGTTTATCGGTCGGGTTCCAGTCCTGACTGTGATTTCTCCTCTTGATGAGGAAGCGCTGGTGAAAATCTTGACTGAGCCTCATAATGCTTTGGTTAAGCAGTATAAACAACTGCTGAAAATGGATAATGTTTCTTTGGAGTTTGAACCTGATGCTTTAATTGCGATCGCCAAAGAAGCCTACCGACGTAAAACGGGGGCTCGTGCATTGCGCGGGATTTTAGAAGAGTTAATGTTAGAGGTAATGTATGAGTTACCCTCCCGCAAGGATGTTAACAGTTGTGTGATTACTAAGGAAATGGTAGAAAAACGGTCAACTGCAGAGGTTCTCTGGCATCCGGCTTGGCGACGCAAGCACGAATCGGCTTAAATTAAATATACCGAAAATTGTCCGGTTAGGATTCATAGATCCTGTGGTCAGAGTCAGAGGGCGGGTTAGTTAATCAACCCGCCTTCAGATTTAGTTAGCAGTGGAAGCGGCCCCGATCGCGATCGCATCCATCGCATACATTATCAGTTTAGTCTGTGTGCGCCGTATCTTAACAGCATATCTAAACTAGCCAATCGATTTTCCCAACTTTTGACTTGGTAGGGTTTTTCCCTAGCGTGGAGGGTCATATAACCGTTAAATTGAGATTGAAAAGTAGCTAATTCTCGTTGAGCGCGACTCAAGGCTTGAGGGTTGGGGGACTCAGCCAAATTTTGCAAAGCCTGTGCTAAAACTTCTGCTTGGTTTCTAAAGCTGCTTAGTTGAGATTCCCTGATCCAGAGTTGGTCATTAGCGAGGAGAAAACTCCACTCTCGCTTGAGGGCTAAATAGCGATCGCTGGCAGCTTGGAGAGGCTGACGGTAGGGGATAATGGCGCTATGATTCCCGCCATTATTTTGAGTGCGGCGCAAAAATCCCTGCAAGTTGCTATCAATGGTTTCCACTGCAAAAATGGAATAGCCACCACTAGGTAAATCTCTGAGGGCTTGAATTTGGTCGATCGCCACTACATTAGGAATATCCAAAAGTTTGACGGAGGGGGCGATTAAAGTAGGCCCTAACTGTTGTGGTCCGGTGAGAGGTTGAGTAATGCGCTGTAGGCGATTAGTATCGAGGGAATAAGTCATAGGGACTAGCAAATCAAGATATCCTTGACGTGCCCAAACTTCCCAATGTTGTTGAATTTGAGCAATGCGTTCAGTTTCCGGGTGTGGAAACACCGCCGCCGAGAGAATCACATTCGGATAATTGGCGTTTAACAGTTGTCGGACATCGCGGACAAAAGATGTCACCTGGTCAGACCTAAATTGGGTCCACTGTTGCCATAATGCCACATCACCGGGAGTGATAGAAATGGGGTCAACTCCAGTTAAATCTCGAAACTGGGTTCTGGAGGCTGTACCATAACCAAAATTAAAATTACGGTTAGCATCCTGAAAGGGATAGCGGATATAGTCGAGATGAATGCCATCAACCTGATAATTGTGGGCAATTTCTCCGACCAAACGTAATAGATAACTGCGAACTTCCCGGTTAGCTGGGTCTAGGTAAGCCTTGCGATCGTTTTCGTGCCAAGTCCGACCCTGGTTATCCAAATTAGCCCATTCCGGGTAAGCGGACAACACAGGACCTAGATAACTGTCAGGTTGTCGCAAGACGGCATTGTGTCGCTGATTAGCGGTCGCAAATACCCAAACCCAGGCGTGTAATTCCATACCCCTAGCTTTTGCTAGTTTTACCGCGTCGGCTAAGGGGTCCCAACCGACGGTCAAAGGATTTTGGGCGGGCGCAACTCGGGAGGGGTAGACAGTATATCCGGCGTTGAGAGTTTCAAAAAATACGGTATTGATTCCGGCATCTGCCAAACGGTCAAATATCTGGGCGAGTCCGGCTTCTCCTCTGGCTGCGACGATTGTACCACGATCTAGCCAAACGGCCCGAATTTCTGCGCCCGATCGCTCTCCGTCGGTGGGGTAATTTTCCCACAATTTGTGACGCGCATCTAACCATAATCTTCTGGCTGCTACCCAATTTTGGGCGGCTACCAATTCGGGAAACTGTTTAATGGCTTGTTGGGCTTGGGCGATCGCATTTTGTCTTGTTGATGGTATAGATGTGGTGACACTAGCAATTGTAGTCACTGGATTTTTCGGTTCAGCCGAAGCTATCTGCAAGTTAATGGGGGTACTACCAGAAGCCGAAGCTATAACAGCATTTTCAAACCTACCCAACAGACTCTCTAATTCCTCCCTCATCAAAATAGCGGTAGTGTTATCAATGGGATCGTTACCTGGTTTGACCTCTAACCCGGCTGGGGCTGATTGTTCCGAGGGGTCGGTAAATAATTGCAGCAGAGAAGGACGGGGGTTGACTGAGGCTAGGTTGGGGTTACTAACTCGATTAGCTGGTGGGGGGGTCTGAATAGTTGTTGATGTCCCTGTATTTGACCGCTGAGGGGGGGTTTGAATAGTTGTTGATGTCCCTGTATTTGACCGTGGTGGGGGGGTTTGTATGGTGGTATTTTGCCGGGCTACAGAGGATTGTGGGGGAGGGGTGGCGGCGCTGTCACGATTAATAGCAGCCTGTAACCAAGCTGTATCTACTTCTGGTGACTCTCCGCGTCCCCAATACCATCCTAAATAAATAGCCTGGGTGGTCGCAATGGCGGCGGCGGAAGCGCTACTACCCTGCCAAACTCCGGCGGTGTAGCTTGCTTGGGTGGCGGGAATTAATACGCCACCTGCTACGGTTCCACTGGTGTTTACTGTGGGGGCCCAGTTTGTTATATTACGACAAATCTGATCTTGACAGCGATCGCTTTGAGTAATCGGCGCGGCTGGGTTACTCAGGGGAAAAGCCCAATAAGACCCGATTAGGGTTCTTAGTCTTTCACGGGCTAAGGGAGTTGAACGGTTCCCCACTGTCCCACTGGCTATTAGCCGCCCGCCCTGTTGTACCCATTGTTCTAATATACGAATTTGGTCTGTGGTCATTACTTCCACATTGGGAAGGAATAATACTCGCAGCCCCTGTAATGCTTCGGCGCTATTGAGATTATCTATATCAATGGTTTGATAGTTGATGCGACTGCTTTGTAGTCGGCTTTCTACACTATTCCAGTCTGCTGTTGGTAATGGGGAACGTACTACTCCTAAAATTGTTTCGGCTTTCACCAGTCCAGGAAACCAGGCGGAGAGATTAATTATAATACCAGTCAGAATCGCTGTGAGTGGGTACTTTCGGGAAGATGCCATGGGCTGTTCAGTAGTTTGTTATTGATCAAGTCAACATCCGATCTAGTCAAGATAGATAGATTGTAGTTACGCACCCAGAAAGCCTAAGTCAGGGCTATCAATTGTGGAAATCCTGATTCATTCTACAACTAAAGGCGATCGCCATAAATCGATAAATCCACCCATTTGGGAGACTCACCCCGACTCGAGTTGTTGGGTTTATTCGTTCCCTGGGTTCAGGGCGTGAGCAAATCTATGTATAGCTGCCACATTAGATATTACCGCCAAAGCTATCAGTAGGGGAAAAATTTGCCCGGTTAATAGTCCTATAATAATCAAAACTGTCCGCACAGCCCGGCTACCAATACTAGCGATACTGCTGCGACCTAATGATTCACTTTTGGCGCGAATATACGGAACCATTGTAGTTCCTAACAGTGCTATTAATCCCACTACTAAGTTATCCCTAGGGTTCCCTAAAATTAGGGCTGATATTATCAAAAAATCTACATAGCGATCTAATACACTATCGAGTAAGTTTCCGGTATCGGAAGCGATACCCCTAGACCGAGCTAGGTCTCCATCTAAACAATCTAGTAACCCACTAATTACTATGGCTAACACTGCCCAAAGATAGTAATTTTTTAGGATTAAAAAACTGGCTAAGAATCCGCCAATTAGTAAAGAAGTCCAGGTGATGCCATTGGGGGTTATCCAAGATACATTAATCAAGGCTTGGGCGATTTTGATGGTAAAAAATTGCAGGATTTTGTCTAGGGGAGATTGAGGGGAAACTATTTGATTTTCGGGAATTTCTGAGGATTTTTCGTAGACAGTATCTGACATATTTTGATGGTTGCTAAATGTTGGTTTATGACAAACTAAGTATCACAGGAGTTGACAAAAGTCAATCGGACTCAGATACCAACTCCCAGATAGCTAGGTATTTAAGGATGAAAGACACGCGCCAAATTGGGTAGGACTTCAACTTGAATTGGGGCGGAGGAAATAGGTTCCCCGTCTAGGGCTAAAAATTCTCCATCTTGGGGGTCTAGGTGAAAACCTCGCAGCTTATAATATTCGATTCCTGGGATGGCTAGATGCTGTCCTTTATTGCACAATAAAAAAGCCTTAATTAAGTTGAGTTTAGAGATACCACGCCGCACTAATAAGACATCTATATTTCCATCTGTGGGGTGAGAGTGAGGTGCGGGATTAAGATTATAAGCCGCCCAGGGAACATTCATCGCCCATAACAGTATATAATCATCCTCAATTATAAGGGGAGATTCACAGTCGGCAGTAATTAGGGATAATTTGCCTCGATAATGACGCAGTTTCAAGATTTCCCATAGTGCATAAATATCGGTTTTTAAAGAACCCAAAAACCGGAGATTATCCGATTTTATATCGACGGCAGCAATTAATCCCCAGGCTATGGAGAGAATGCTATAATAAAAGCGATCGCCTTGTTGAACCCGCAGAATATCCAGAGGTTGAATATTGCCTCTGGTAATGGCAATTGTAGCATTGATTGCATTATAGGTTTCTCCAGCTTCTTCTAGCAGAGTTTTACATAAGCCATTACTGGTGCCACCGGGGATTATTCCCAGGGGTGTTTTAATGGCTTTTTCCCAGTCTTGACGGTTCATTAAGCCGTTAATAACCTCATGAATGCTACCATCTCCCCCCACAACTACTAAGCCATCAATTGAGGATAAATCTATATTTTCGATGCGATTTTTGAGGTCGCCAGCATAACTGGTAAAGGTGACATTAAATGCGGTATTATGGTTGGATAAAATGGGTTTTATTTGCTCAAATATTTGTAGGGATTTACCTTTACCACTGGCGGGATTAATGAAAATCTCTAATCGTTGATTCCAAGTTTTTGGGGGTTGATTTGACCAACTCATTATCTGCTAATTCCGGGAATTAATTAAAGGCGATCCGCGCCGCGCATTATCGCCATATTTATATATTATCATATTATGATAGTTATTGATCCACTAATTTGCCAGAAAAAATGTAAACCTCCGGGGCTATTTTGGGGATTAACTATAGTTAAAAAATCACAGATTTATTAGAGGATTTCCCACGTCAAAAAAATCTTCCATCCAGAGAGAACCAAGTAAGGCACCTTGATTAATAAACTCTTTAACTCCCTGCATATCTGCGGTTCTTTTGGCTTGAGTAAAACCTTGATTATCTCGATACAGTACCCATAACTCTTCTGGCTTTAAACTATTCACAAAAAACGGAGAATGGGTAGTTACCATTAATTGAGTATTAGCAGAAGCTGTCCGGCATTCTTCAGCCAGTTGTGGCAATAAAACCGGATGTAAGTGATTTTCTGGTTCTTCAATGCCGACTAATTGAGGAGGTTTTGGGTCATATAATACAGTTAAATATGCCAATAGTTTTAAAGTGCCGTCCGAAGCAAATTTGGCGAGAATTGGATTAGAAAAAGGAGCGTCTTTTATTTGTAATAACAAACGACCATCTGGCATAATTGATGCTGCCACTTTTTCTAAGCGAGGAATTCGGGAAGATAAAGTTTTTAAGATTGCCTCTAAACGTTGGGGATGTTGTTCTTTTAAATATTGGATAACATTAGGTAAATTATTCCCGGTGGCGGATAATCTTTCTTGGGTTCCCGCTTCGGGAATGCTGCGGGTATTGTCGGCGGTTAAATAGGATAAATACCATCCGGTAATGAACCGCCTTAAAGCACTAACCCGGGGATGTTTGGCAAATTGTCCCAAGGTATTAACTGCTAATAATTCCGGTGAGTCAAGTTGTTCCGTGATTCTTTCGTCTTGTTCGTCTGGCATTTCCCCACTAATGACTTGTCCTTCCCCCTTTTTAAAGTCCAAAAAACGGAAGGGTTTACCTTGTCCTCCTCGTCGCCAATGCAGCCATTCTTCGGCAATCAAAGGGCGATTATTTTCTTCATTGATGGCGAGATGATAGGTAATTAAAGGAGAGGCGGAGGTTTCTCGATATTTTAATTCAATCACAATGCAGCCTTGACTATCTCGGGTGCGGAGTTCTCGAAATCTACCCCGTCTATCCCAGGCTTTGCTGAGGCTTTCTGTGAAGCATTCAGATAGAAAGGCAAACACATCAAAAATTGTGGATTTGCCACTGCCGTTAGGACCTAAAAATACGGTGAGGGGAGTAATTTTTTTTAATTCGAGATTTTGTAAGGCGCGGTAATTTCTAACTTTGAGATATTCGATTTTGGGAATTGTACTCATAATTTGGCGGATCAGATATACTGCTAACTATAGCGGTGGGTCGGGGGAATCGGCAATCTATAATAGTTGGGAATAGTTTGTCAGGGTTTCCAGATAGTGTGATGGATGGGACTGTCCACTCAAGGGTTCCGATGGTGGATTGATTAACTTTGGGGGATGTCTGGGGCTGTCTGGGGGGTTTCCAGAAGGTTTTTGGTTATGACTATGAATTATTGCCGAGTTGATCCATACTTAATCTACATCCCTGAAGACAACCAGCTTTGGGCTTCAGTAAAATCAAACATAGTCGCCATAGGGCATTGGGAGACTCTAAACGGACGCAGAGCGAGGGTAAGACTACTTCGGTAGCACATTGCTGTGAAGCGTCAAGGAATCCTCGCTCCTTCAGGACGAGGAGATATGTCAACAAGAGAGACAGGAAAAGGAGAATTTATGACGCAGCCTCTTATCCCTATCGATCAATGTCCGATTCAGATTGAGGACGATCGCACAGGTACTAATGTGGAAACTCTAAAACGGGCTTTTGCAGATAACCTGTTTTATCTTCAAGGTAAGTATGAGTCCCTGGCTACTCAGGATGACTTTTATATGGCTTTGGCTTACACTTTGCGCGATCGCCTCCTGAATCGTTGGCTAAAGACCATGAAAACTTACATGGAGAAAGATGTTAAGGTAGTTTACTACCTCTCCGCTGAGTTTCTCATGGGTCGCCACATGGGTAATAGCCTGATTAACCTGCATCTTTATGATCGGGTACGTCAAGCCGTCGAAGAGTCTGGGTTAGATTTGGATGAAATTCTCGAACATGAACCCGACCCCGGCTTGGGTAATGGGGGTTTGGGACGGTTAGCCGCTTGCTTCGTCGATTCCTTGGCTACCCTGGAAATTCCGGCCGTGGGTTATGGTATTCGCTACGAATTTGGGATTTTTACCCAGGCGATCCGCGATGGATGGCAAGCAGAAGTCCCTGATAAATGGTTGCGCTTTGGTAATCCTTGGGAAATTGCCCACCCTGACCAAGCCGTTGAGGTCAAATTAGGCGGCCATACGGAAATGTACCATAATGAAAAAGGCGAGTATAAGGTTCGCTGGATTCCCGCTAACCGAGTAGTAGGGATTCCCTATGATACTCCCGTTCCCGGTTATGATACTAATACCGTTAATCCCCTGCGTCTGTGGCGGGCTGAGGCTTCTGATGATTTCAATTTTGATGCCTTTAATGCTGGCAACTATGATGGGGCGGTCGCTGAAAAAATGCGATCGGAAACTATCTCTAAGGTGTTATATCCCAATGATAACACCCCCAAGGTAAGCAATTGCGACTAGAACAACAGTTTTTCTTTGTTTCTTGTTCCCTACAGGATATTATCCGCACTCACCTACTGCGACATCCTAGCTTACATAATCTTCATGATACCGCCGCTATCCAACTTAATGATACTCACCCGGCAGTAGCGATCGCTGAAATGATGCGATTGTTAATGGATGAACATGAGATGGATTGGAATACCGCTTGGCGGGTTACTCAAAAAACCTTCTCCTATACCAACCATACTTTACTCCCAGAAGCCTTGGAAAAATGGTCTGTGGGTTTGTTTGAATATCTGCTTCCCCGCCACCTGGAGATTATTTATGAAATTAATCGCCGCTTCTTGGAAGACGTTAAACGTTGGTATCCTGGTGATGATAATTTGATCAGTCGTCTTTCTCTGATTGATGAGTCCGGGGAAAAATATGTCCGTATGGCGAATTTGGCTTGTGTCGGTAGTCATGCTGTTAATGGCGTGGCCGCACTACATACCGAACTCCTGAAACAAGACACTCTCCGGGATTTCTATAAGTTGTGGCCAGGAAAGTTCATTAATAAGACTAATGGTGTCACTCCCCGACGCTGGATTTTGATGTGTAATCCTAAACTGGCTGAACTTTACAACTCCAAAATCGGTGAGGGTTGGTTAAAAGACCTTAGTCAACTAAAGCAGTTGGAAAAATATGTTGATGACCCAGATTTCTGTCAGCAGTGGCGAGAAGTTAAGCTACACAATAAGCGACAGTTAGCACAATATATCTGGGAACATAATGGCATCGAAGTTGACCCCCATTCGATGTTTGATATCCAGGTAAAACGGATTCATGAGTACAAGCGTCAGCATTTGAATGTGCTGCATATTATCAGCCTGTATAATCGGATTAAGCAGAATCCTGACCAGCATATTGTACCCTGTACTTTTATCTTTGGTGGTAAGGCTGCCCCTGGTTATTTTATGGCGAAGTTGATTATCAAGCTAACTAATTCGGTGGCTGATATCATTAACCATGATCCTGATGTTCGAGGTCGCTTAAAGGTAGTTTTCCTCAACAATTTTAATGTTTCTTTGGGTCAGCGTATCTATCCGGCGGCGGATTTGTCAGAACAAGTTTCTACCGCTGGAAAAGAAGCCTCTGGAACCGGAAACATGAAGTTTGCTATGAATGGGGCGATGACTATTGGCACCTTGGATGGTGCTAATATTGAAATCCGCGAAGAAGCTGGGGCGGAAAATTTCTTCCTGTTTGGTTTGACTGCACAGGAAGTTGCTGATACTAAGGCTAAGGGTTATAATCCCTGGGATTATTATAGCAGTAATCCGTCCCTGAAAGCGGTAATCGATCGCATTGCTGATGGCTATTTCTCCCACGGCGATAAAGAGTTATTTAAGCCTTTGCTTGATTCTCTCATGTACCATGATCAGTATATGCTTTTTGCTGATTATCAGGCTTATGTGGACTGCCAGAAACAGGTCGCTAAAACTTACAGTGATCAGGATAAGTGGACTCGGATGTCTATTTTGAATGCTCTGCGGATGGCTAAGTTTTCGAGCGATCGCACTATTCGAGAGTATTGTAATGAAATCTGGAATGTGCGCTCTGTACCTATTGAAATGGAAGAGTACAGTCAAGAAAATGCCGGTTTGAATCTCGGTAAATAACTTGATTCTCGTTGGTTTTTGGGGCGGCTACAAGTCGCCCTTTTTTCATTCACAGAGTTTTTAACTAGACAATACCTAACTATCGCCGCCTTAAATTATGTCCCACTGCTGAAAGTCCATATAACTCCCCGGGTTGCATTCTTGTCTGTGCAGTCGCTGGGAGAATTAGCACCAGAGTTTTAAAAAAAAGCGATCGCCTTCGTCTGCTATAAAAATTAACGATACAGTCTAAAGTACAGATCAGCCAACCATTATACGGAAGTTTATGTCAGAGCAAAAATTTGGTGTCATTGGTCTAGCGGTCATGGGTGAAAACCTAGCCCTGAATGTTGAACGCAATGGCTTTCCTGTCGCCGTTTACAACCGCACCAGTGCCAAAACTGATGAGTTTATGCAAAAACGGGCCCCCGGCAAAAATGTCAAACCCGCCTACACCCTCGAAGAATTTGTCGCGTCCCTCGAACGTCCCCGCCGTATCCTCGTCATGGTCAAGGCGGGTAAACCTGTCGATGCCGTCATTAACCAATTGAAACCCCTCCTCGATCACGATGATATGATTATCGATGGGGGAAATTCTCTCTATGAGGACACTGAGAGGCGCACCAAGGAACTCGAAGCTACTGGTTTAGGGTTTATGGGTATGGGTGTCAGCGGCGGCGAGGAAGGCGCGCTATGGGGCCCTAGTTTAATGCCCGGAGGAACTCAGAATTCCTATCAAGCCCTTGAACCTATTTTAACTAAAATTGCCGCTCAAGTTGATGATGGCCCCTGTGTCACTTATATTGGCGCTGGCGGCGCGGGTCACTATGTCAAAATGGTTCACAATGGCATTGAATATGGCGATATGCAGCTTATTGCAGAAGCCTATGACCTCCTGCGTAATGTCATTGGCTTGAATGAACAACAGCTTTATGAGGTCTTTGCTGAGTGGAACACTACCGATGAGTTAAACTCTTTTCTGATTGAAATTACCGCCGATATTTTTAAGCAAAAAGACCCCGAAACCGGCAAGCCTCTCGTTGACTTGGTTTTGGACTCGGCTGGACAAAAAGGAACCGGACGCTGGACTGTCGTTAGTGCTTTGGAGTTGGGCGTTTCTATTCCTACCATTACTGCTGCTGTTAATAGCCGGATTATTTCTTCCTATAAGGATGAACGGGTGGCAGCTTCTCAGGAATTGCCGGGACCTAGTGCTAATTTTGATGGTGATGTTACCTCTTTCATCAATAAAGTTCGTGATGCTTTATACTGCTCCAAAATCTGCTCTTATGCTCAGGGTATGGCGCTTATGGGTAAGGCTTCTCAGGAGTTTAATTATAATCTGAATTTGGGCGAAATTGCCCGCATTTGGAAGGGAGGCTGCATTATTCGGGCGGGATTTTTGAATAAAATTAAGCAGGCTTATGACCAAAATCCTCAATTGCCTAATTTGCTACTTGCGCCGGAGTTTAAGCACACTATTCTTGACCGTCAGTCGGCTTGGCGAGAAGTTCTCGTAACTGCAAATACTATGGGTATTCCTGTGCCGGCTTTTAGTGCTTCTTTGGATTATTTTGATAGTTATCGCCGCGTGAGTTTACCTCAAAATTTAACTCAAGCACAACGAGACTATTTTGGCGCTCATACTTATGAGCGTATCGATAAACCCAGGGGTCAGTTTTTCCATACTGAATGGGCTAATGTTGATTAATTATCAGGTTTAGTCCCTTGGTGATTAACTGAGTTTTCCCTCACCCAAAACCCCCCACCTCTGGGGGGCTGCTTTATGCTATAAGGTGGCTATACATTCTATTTGGACTCGTGCATTTTCCGGGAGTTGCGACACGGCTACACAGGTGCAAATTGGCATATTTCCATCGGTAAAATAGCTAGAGTAAACGCTATTCATGCGATCGCTTTCCTGCAAGTCTACCATAAAAATCGTCGTTTTCATCACCTTAGACCAACCTACTCCCGCCGCCGTTAAAATCGCGCCAATATTATCCATCACTCGCCGCGTCTGGTCGGTAATTTCGTCATCGCATAACATAATATTTAGGCGGGGGGCTATGGCTATTTGACCAGCAATATATATACAGTCATTAATGATAACGGCTTGGTGAGGACTATTAGGAGATTTCGGCGCGTTTTCTGTATTAATAAATTCTGCCTTAGTCGAGTTTCTCCCAGACTCCCCCACTTCCATAATCAAATCATCATCGAGGTCATAAACTTCACCGTCTGGCATAATTGCGCCAATGATTTGAGCTTCTTGATAGTTAGTTAGGTACAAATTTGCATCAGTTAAATTGGCTCCGACAAAACTCGCATTTTTAACTTTGGCTTTCATTAGATTAGCTGTTTTGATGTTAGCTTGCTTGAAATTAGCCCCCTCTAAACAAGTCTCTCTCAAGATGGCTTCCTCTAGGTTTGCCATTTTAAAATTACATTTTTTGCAGTTAGCTGCAGCCAAGTTTATGCGGAATCCATAAATGCCAGAAAAATTACATCCTTCTAAATCCAAATACGACCAATTTATGGAAAACATTTTACTACCAGAAAAATTAACATTTTTGATTATAGCTTTAGCCATGTTAATATCATCAAATCGACTAGATTCCTCGAATTGAGCCCCGGTTAAATCTGCCCCAGAAAAATCTATGGTTTGCAAATCAGACTTGATAAAACAGGCGTTAGTTAAGTTGGCATTAACAAATTGTACGGATTGGAAAGTTGACCCACTAAAGTTACAATTCTTGAGATTAGCATGATCAAAGGTCATCTCTTGAAAGTCAGAGTTGCTTAAATCAGCACCTTCTAAGTTAATCTCACTCAAATTACATCCTTTCCAAGTAGTATAAGATAAATCGACTCCGGGGAAGTCGCGTTCACCTAGTTTGTATCTGTCAAACAATTTTTGTGCTTCCATTTTCAGTTAGTCCTGGTAGATGTCGTTTTGACCATATCACAGAGTAGATATCTGCTGGGTATGGCACTATAAATTATATCTGATTGTCCGCCAATGGTGCATTTTTTAGGTGCTGGCTATACATTTGATTTGTACTCGTGCATTTTCGGGGAGTTTCGACACGGCTACACAGGTGCAAATTGGCATATTTCCATCGGTGAAATACCCAGAGTAAACGCTATTCATGCGATCGCTTTCCTGCAAGTCTATCATAAAGATGGTAGTTGTCACCACCTGAGACCAACCTACTCCCGCCGCCGTTAAAATTGCCCCAATATTATCCATCACTCGCCGCGTCTGGTCGGTAATTTCGTCATCGCATAACATAATATTTAGGCGGGGGTCTATGGCTATTTGACCAGCAATATATATACAGTCATTAATTATAACAGCTTGGTGAGGACTATTAGGAGATTTCGGCGCGTTTTCTGTATTAATAAATACTGCCTTAGTCGATTTTACCCCGGACTCCTCTACTTCCACAAT
Source organism: Arthrospira sp. PCC 9108 (assembly GCA_016745315.1). Classification (GTDB taxonomy): domain Bacteria; phylum Cyanobacteriota; class Cyanobacteriia; order Cyanobacteriales; family Microcoleaceae; genus Limnospira; species Limnospira platensis. The sequence continues at coordinate 3,383,155 of CP066886.1, read as the reverse complement.
CGAATAATCATCAGGGTCGTCAACTTCACCGTCTGGCATAATTGCGCCAATTATTTCAGCGTCTTGATAGTTAGACGCATAAACATAAGCATCAGTTAAATTAGCTCCAATAAAACTAGCATTTTTAACTTTGGCTTTCATCAGATTAGCTTTTTTGAGGTTGGCTTGCTTTAAATTAGCACCCTCTAAACAAGTTTTTTTCAAGATGGCTTCCTCTAGTTTTGCATTTTTAAAATTACAGTTTGTGCAGTTAGACCCAGCCAAGTTGATGCGGTATCCATCAACCCGAGAAAAATTACACCCTTCTAAATCTAAATACGACCAATTTTCCCCAGACATTTTAATGCCAGAAAAATTGACATTTTTGAGAATAGCTTTATCTCTTTTAATATCACTAAATCGACGAGATGCCTGGAATTGAGCCCCGGTTAAATCTGCCCCAGAAAAATTGATGGTGTTCAAATCAGACTTGATACAACAGGCATTAGTTAAGTCTGCATTAACAAATTTTACGGATTGGAAAGTTGATTCACTAAAGTTACAATTCTTGAGATTAGCCTGATTAAAGGTCATATTTTTAAAGCTAGAGTTGCTTAAATCAGCACCTTCTAAGTTAATATCACTAAAATCATGTCCTTGCCAAGTAGTATAAGATAAATCGACTCCGGGGAAGTCACGTTCACCTAGTTTGTATCTGTCAACCAATTCTTGTGGTGTCATTTTCAGTTAGTCCTGGTAGATGTCGTTTTGACCATATCACAGAGTAGATATCTGCTGGGTATGGCACTATAAATTATATCTGATTGTCCGCCAATGGTGCATTTTTTAGGTGCTGGCTATATATTGGATTTGTAACCGTGCATTTTGGGTTGGGTGTAACCACGGATGTTATAGCGTTTCTCATGTCCATAAGGTAGAGCCCTCACCCCAAACCCCTCTCCCAAGGGGAGAGGGGCTTTGAAAAGTACCTTACTAATCCGGGAAACGCTATATACTATTTTAAACCACCTTGCGCCACAGAGATTAATCATTATCAAAAATGCCGAATTTTTTGGGTGTTTTTAAGGGTTGGTTGTTCACCGTAATTAATGCTGCTGGAAAATTACAATATTCTCGAAGTGACGCACCCTAAAATTGTGGCTGTTGGTGATGTGATTTGGCGATATTTAAAGAATCATAACTCACCCTAGACCCCCCCTAGGACTACTACATGACAAAATAACTAGCCAGCAAGATATTTGCCGATCCAGAAAAGAAAATGTGACGATCGCCCAAAACCTGTTAAAATTGAAAATGACTAATTGCATCAACCTACAATCGAAAAACTGATGCTGCCAAGGCAAGAACTACTTAACGGTATTGAAAATCGAGATTGTATCGCCAGAATTATCGACCTGGCGGAACAAGCATTGAAAACCTGGGAAATTACACAGACTGAGTTTCTCTCACCCCCAGAAATCGCAGAAGCACAAGGAATTTTTCAGCGACTGACAGAGGTACAAGCCTTCTCCTGGGGGGGCTATCCGCAAGCAGAACGTCAGCGAATGGCGATCGCCCGATCAGAACTCCCCCTCGACTCAAGCCATGTAGAAATCGCAGCGATCGACATTTCCGGGAACTTTTTATTTGACACGGCTACCCACCGAGACTTTCTGGGTTCCTTATTAGGTACGGGAATTGTGCGAGAAAAAACCGGAGATATAATAGTATTAGGAGAACGCGGCGGTCAGGCTATTGTGATTCCTGAATTGGTCGAATATCTGGAGATGAACCTAACCCAAGTGCGGACGGTTCCCGTCAAGGTTCAACCGATTGATTTAAGCGAGTTGAAAGTCCGAGAACCCAAGAAAAAAGCCATGACTACCGTTGAGGCTTCCTTGCGTTTAGATGCGATCGCTTCTGCCGGATTTGGGATGTCTCGCAGTAAAATGGTGACGCTAATTGATGGGGGTGATGTCCGAGTTAATTGGAAAGAGGTTAAACAAGCCAGCATTGCTATTAAAACCGGAGATTTAATCGCTATTCGCGGGAAAGGTAGACTCGAAATTGGGGAGGTTTCTGTGACCAAAAAACAGCGCTATCGAGTCGAATTAACTAGATATAATTAACAGATAATTAACCTATGTGGAAGGTTCAACCATCCCCAAACATCCCTCATTGGATGATTCCAGAAATCCAGCGACATCACCCTAATATTTCGGGAAAATACTTGTGTCAACTATTACTGTGTCGGGGAATTTCGACGCGGGAACAGTTGACTAGATTTCTGGAAATTGACAGCTATCAACCCGCTAGTCCGGCAGAATTTGGGGCGGAAATGCAAGAGGCGATCGCCCGATTAACTCTCGCTTATCAGAAATGTATCAGCCACAATAACCCTGAAAAAATCGTGATTTGGGGAGACTTTGACGCAGACGGTATCACCGCGACCGCCGTTTTGTGGGAAGGGTTGCGACAGTTTTTTGGGTCCTCTGTTTCCTACACTATTCCTAACCGTTTGACCGACTCCCACGGACTAAACCAACGGACAATTGAAACCTTGGCGGCGCAAGGTTGTAGTCTGATTATTACCTGCGATACCGGAAGCACAAATTTAGCCGAATTACAACTAGCGCAAGATTTGGGTATTGATGTCATTATCACAGACCACCATACCTTACCACCCACACGACCCCCCGTCCTGGCGATTATTAATCCTCGCAATTTACCGACTGACCATCCCCTTTATCATCTCTCAGGAGTAGCGATCGCTTATAAGTTAATAGAAGCATTATATATGGCTTTACCAGGCGTTTCTCAACAGCCTTTAGAGAATTTACTAGATTTGGTGGCTATTGGTTTAATTGCGGATTTGGTTGAACTTAGCGGAGACTGTCGCTATTTAGCTAAACGAGGGATTCAACAACTCCAAAAACAACTAGATCAACCCACCCGTCCGGGAGTTGCGGAATTGCTGAAATTGTGTCAAAAAAATGGCGATCGCCCTACCGATATATCCTTTGGTATCGGTCCGAGAATTAATGCAGTTAGTCGCATTTATGGGGACGTTAGTTGTGTCGTGGAATTACTCACCACCCCCGACCCCCAAAGGGCGAAACAATTAGCCATCAATACCGAAATAGCTAACCTTCGCCGCCGAGAGTTGCAGAAAAATCTCGCCTATGAGGTGCGGGAAAAGTTGCAAAGAATCGACTTATCTACTACTTATGCGATCGTCCTGAGTGACCCTCAATGGTCTGTGGGAGTATTAGGATTAGTCGCCGGTCAAATCGCCCAAGAATATAGCCGTCCTACTATTTTACTGACTACCGAAGGCGGCACAGAAACCGGACTGGCGAGGGGTTCGGCGCGTTCAATCAATCAAATTGACCTCTATGATTTAGTATATAATCAACGGCATCTATTGCATAATTTTGGGGGTCATCCTTTCGCCGCTGGCTTGAGTTTACCCATTGAGAATATCCCCATATTTACACAAGCCATAGACCGAGAACTCCGACAACGTATGGGGGGAATATTACTCTCTCAATCTCCTATTATAGTCGATTTGGTTTGTACTGTGGCAGAATTGGGTTCTCATTTATTCAAAGAGTTAAAATTGTTGGAACCCTGCGGAATGGGAAATCCGGTTCCCAAGTTGTTAATTAAGAATTGCTGGTTTGATAATGTTTGGAATGAAAATCCTTATGATTTACGGGGTAAAAAAGTTCAGTATATTAGGACTACCTATGACCTATTTGATGATTCTACGGAATTAGGTTTTCCGGGGGTTTGGTGGGGTCACTATAAAGAGGAATTACCCCCTGGTCGATATGATGCGATCGTCGAGTTGGATTTTAATGCTCATAAAAGATGCTACGAGGTGCGACTATTGGCTGTGCGTCCTGCTTTATCAGAAACGGAAATTAACCCCCCCTTAATTGCTGTTGATATAGCGGATTTTCGGAATCATCCCCCTGGAGAAAGTACAGTTTTAGATGATGATAATCAGCCGATTAGTTGGGAAAGTAATTATTTGGTGGTGAGTGATTGTCCGGGGAGTTGGGAGGAATTAACAGGCTGGTTTGCTGAGGCTGTCAAGGCTGGTAAAAAATTGGCGATCGCCTATTCTCCACCCCCCAGGATATCCCCCAAGAAGTTTGGCAAAAACTCACCCAAATCGCGGATAATTTAAGCCATAATCATCAAGGAATTAGTCCCCAGGACTTATTAGAAAAATTAGCCATTGGGGATATAGCTTTAACTAGGGGTTTGCATTGTCTAAAATCCCTAGGCTACCAGATAGAATTAGCTGAGGATACCCCATCAAATAAACTGTTATATATTAGCTCTCAGACCACTGGTAAAATCGCGGATATATCTGAATCTGACCAGGATTTTGGCTCCTTACTAGACATATTTTTTGCCACCATTGAAGAAGAACAATTTACCCGGCAATATTTCTGTGAAGTTCCCCTAGAAACCATTGATGGTATGTGTAGAATCAGTTAACTGGGCATAAATCTTGCCACAAATTCCTGATATTCTGGGGTAGCTATTCCCTCCTGTAACTTAGCTAAAACCTGTGCCATATTACCCGATAATAGCGCATTGACATCTAACCATAAACCTGGGAAAAATTGACTTTTCAGACAACCCGACTCATCTATCTGTTGTAGCTGATAGCGTCCTTCAAAGAGTACATACCAGCGAAATTCTGACCCATCAACTAGCCAGACTAAATATTCCCTTACACCATTACGGCGATAGGCGTGTAGCTTATCGTGGAGGTCTTTTGAGGCGCTACTGGCTGCAATTTCTACAATCAATTCTGGCGGTCCTTCTATATAATCATCCTCACTAATGCGCGACTGTCCCCCCGCCGCCTCTTCCATACGCAATAAAGCGTCTGGTTGCGGTTCATTATCCATGTCTAGGCGAACACTTGCGTTATCCGCCACTTGAGTCTCTGGTGTAGAAGCTGCATAAACTTGTAACCAAGTGATGATTTTGGCGTGAGGGTCGGCGTGTTGTCGGACTCTAACAGGGGATGTCATATAAACGACTCCTTCCACTAATTCAGCCTTTTTTATATCCGGTAGCAAACTATAGCGACGCTCAAATTCTACCATCGATAAGCGATCGCCATTTTCCAAAGTTGGGAGAATTGTTTGAGAAACTGATGGAGTATAATTCATAACATCACCTAACCATTAAAGTCTATTATTTATTATAGCTATCCGCGATCGCCTTTCCAGCCACTTCCGCCATGTTAGGGATTGATTGACAATCTTTGTACAAATTCCTGATATTCTGAGGTAGCTATTCCTTCCTGTAACTTAGCTAAAACCTGTGCCATATTACCCGATAATAGTGCATTGACATCTAACCATAAACCTGGGAAAAATTGACTTTTCAGACAACCCGACTCATCTATCTGTTGTAGCTGATAGCGTCCTTCAAAGAGTACATACCAGCGAAATTCTGACCCATCAACCAGCCAGACTAAATATTCCCTTACACCATTACGGCGATAGGCGTGTAGCTTATCGTGGAGGTCTTTTGAGGCGCTACTGGCTGCAATTTCTACAATCAATTCTGGCGGTCCTTCTATATAATCATCCTCACTAATGCGCGACTGTCCCCCCGCCGCCTCTTCCATACGCAATAAAGCGTCTGGTTGGGGTTCATTATCCATGTCTAGGCGAACACTGGTGTTGTCACAAACCATAATGTTAGGTGTAAAACTGCGGTAGAAAACCAGCCAACCAATAACATCACTATGAGGTTTTCCGTGTTGTCGGACTCTAACAGGGGATGTCATATAAACGACTCCTTCCACTAATTCAGCCTTTTTTATATCCGGTAGCAAACTATAGCGGCGCTCAAATTCTACCATCGATAAGCGATCGCCATTTTCCAAAGTTGGGAGAATTGTTTGAGAAACTGATGGAGTATAATTCATAACATCACCTAACCATTAAAGTCTATTATTTATTATAGCTATCATAGCCCGATACCGCTGATCATGAATTAGCAAATAGGTAATTTACCCGATCGCACAGCGTGTATATATTCACTACCAGAATCCGGCCATCCACGCCGATCCGAGGCTTCTCCTGGCTGTCCCCAACCCAATTGTAACAACATCTCCAAGAAATGGGATTTTTCCCACTTCCAAACACAAGCCCACTCTGTCCTTTGGGCGATCGCATCTATATCATAACCCTTTATTTGGCGGTGATTTTTCCCCCCATTAAGACTCAAATATAAATCCATATTTTCCGTCACCCGATACCAGAAATCAATCAACCTATCCTTAGCCTGTTTGAGAATTTCCAAATCTTCAGGTAAAGCAATTAGTTGTTCTCCAATCATCGGATAATCTAGGATAATTTCTGCCACTTGTATCTGTCGCCACACAATCCCAGACACCTGATTTTCCCGTTGATATTCATGAACCGCCGCCTTAAAATCTTGATAGGCGGTAAACTTCTGAATAGCATCAGGTTTCAAAAAGTGATCAATCACCGGATTTCCCACCCCAGGAGTCGCCTTTAAATTCAGGCGTTTACCATTTAGACAAGCCTTTTTCTCATCTTGTAAAATGCGTAGCAGTTCCTGTGTAGTATAAACTTTGGACATGGAAACTATCCCCTAAAAGGCAGCGGGAGGCAGTCCATAATAATTAGTAATTAACTATTAATTAACCCCTCCCGTAACTCCTCATTTACTAAGCAGACTGATTATCAATTACCTGATTTTCTTGGCGTAGATAGGCTTGAATAAACCCATCCAATTCACCATTCATCACATCATTAATAGCCGTGGTTTCCTCACCCGTCCGCAAATCTTTAACCATCTGATAGGGATGAAATACATAGTTGCGGATTTGATTTCCCCAAGCCGCCTCTACCAGGTCGCCGCGAATTTCTGCGATCGCCTGCGCCCTTTGTTCCTGCGCCACTACCAATAACTTAGCTTTCAGTAAAGCCATAGCCTTTTCCCGGTTTTGTAGTTGGCTACGTTCCTGGGTACAACGAACCGCTATCCCCGTCGGAATATGAACTATGCGGACTGCTGTTTCCACCTTATTAACATTCTGACCACCCTTTCCCCCAGCGCGAGACGTGGTAATTTCCAGGTCCTTTTCCGGGATATCTAAATTTATAGCCCCTTCATCCAGAATCGGCATGATTTCCACTCCCGCGAAACTGGTCTGGCGTTTACCATTGGCGTTAAATGGGGAAATTCTGACCAGGCGATGGGTTCCCTTTTCCGCCTTTAAATAGCCATAGGCGTAGGGTCCCTCCATTTCCAAAGTAGCAGATTTAATCCCCGCCTCGTCTCCTTCCGAAAGTTCCGCCAGGTGGACCTTATAGCCTTGGGCTTCCCCCCAACGGGTGTACATTCTTAATAGCATTTCCGCCCAGTCTTGGGCATCTGTACCCCCCGCTCCAGCGTTAATCGTCAAAACCGCCCCACTGCGATCGTAGGGACCCGATAGGAGTTGTTGTAATTCCCAGCGATCGATATCCCGACCGAGATGGACTACATTAGACTCAGCCTCCTGTCGTAGGGACTCATCGTCCTCTAACTCTAGTAACTCTGCGATCGCCCCAGTATCTTCCAGCGTCTTTCGCCAGTCTTGCTGTTGTTGCAAAACCGATTTAAGGTCACTCAAAGTCTGGAGAGTCTTTTGCGCCTGGGTTTGATCATCCCAAAAGTTCGGTTGGGCCGCTAATTGTTCTAAGTCTTGAATTTTAGCTTCAATCGCTGGTACGTCAAAGATACTCCTGGGTTTTACCCAGGCGGTCTGCCAACAATTCGATTTCTCGTTTAATGTCTGCCACTTCCATTGCGATCGTTACACACTCAGCAAAGTATGTAGCGATTATAGCGCTATTTGCAGTCAACAGAAGTTACAGTCAAAAACCCGGTAATGATGTCCCACAGACTCACTACCGGGTTGGTACGCCAATATGAATATATACCTAGTGATTTTTAGTAGATGCCTATTTTTTGCTGTGGGGGTCCGTTTACAAAACCCCCTCGGAACCGAAAACCAATCTCAGAACCCGACCCTACACAGCCTTAATGTGACAAGTGATTTGGCGAATACAAATATAATTAACCCTGATATTTAATCTATCGCCTAGTTTTGGAAGCTGAGTAAAGATTCTATCGTAGTCAAGCCGGGTGGCTGGAACAATAGTATTGTTCCTACTAGACCTAATGTCTAGCTTTTGCGAGAGATGGCTTTTTGACCAATCATCACACCACCAAGGGCTACCAAACCTAACAGGGTTCCCGGTTCGGGAATTTCTGTTCTGCCGTTGCTGCTGGGGGTATCAAACACATACAGAGTCGCGTGAGACAAGCCAGGTCCTCCTGTTTCCCAGTTTAAATCATTTAATTGGTCGATCCCGTTAAACAGATAAGCCGCAAAACCGTTACCACCTTTAAGCACAAAGGCAAAGTTAGAATCTTTGAGGCTATCATCGAAAAAGGTCATGGTTCCGACACCTTCAGCAGCTTCGGGATCATCATCACGAGCGCTGGTGATGGTGAAAAAGGCGTTAGAACCACTGCTGTCATCAACTTTGTAGTCGTCTAGTCTAAAACCATCGATTACTGTTTTACCAAACATAGATTCAATGGCAGAAACATTGTCATTTCCAGAACTATCTTGGCAGACGTAAGTTAATCCCGCAAACAAATTTTCTTGGCAAGTCGTAACGTTGCCACCGCCACCACCGCCAGAGTTGCCACCGCCAGAGTTGCCACCGCCAGAGTTGCCACCGCCAGAGTTGCCACCGCCAGAGTTGCCACCGCCGCCAGAGTTGCCAGGGTTGGCAGGTTTTTGGGCCATGGCATCCGGTGCAAAGGTGGACACTAAGCCAGTGGCTAAAACTGCGGCAGTTACTATATTTAATAATTTAACTTTCATCTTGGCTCTCCAAAAATCTAGGTTGGACTAGGCTGGAAACATGGCGCTTGTTTCCCTATCTGTTCACCATTATACCCAACACTACCAGAGCCGTCCTCAGTGTTTGCACTGATTTACAGGATCTTTACATAATGCTCACATTTACTTTAAGTTTTTGTTAAGTAAAGTATCCGCCATCAAATCTTATCATTTATAGATGTAATATGGTCAATAATTGACGCTAATAGATATTAGCGGTTTATTTAAACTTCTTTAATTGCGGAAATTCTAGTTATACTAACTAACTATAGTCGAATTTTCTATGATTCCCGTGAACTTAACCCCCAGAGTCTGACTCTCCACAGAAAACAGAAGAAACCGGAACATGAGACAACCTGGCAATTAGCCTTAAAGACCATACCACCGGGTTATTATCCCTAGTTTTTGAAGCTCAGTAGATATCCTAGTTTATCTAGCTTTTGCGAGAGATGGCTTTTTGACCAACCATCATACCACCAAGAGCCACTAAACCTAACAGGGTTACAGGTTCAGGAACTTGTGTTCCGGGAGTAGTCGGGGTGTCGAACACATACAGAGTGGCGTGAGACAGACCAGGGCCACCAGTAGACCAGCTTAAATTACTTAGTTGGCTAATACCGTTGAACATATAAGCTGCATAGCCGTTACCACCTTTAATCACAAAGGCAAAGGTTTTATTAGCCAGTGCGGGATCTAGGAGGTCCAGGGTTCCGACACCTTCACCAGTGCTGGTGATTGTGAAAAACTCGGTAGAACCACTGCTGGCATTAACTTTGTAATCGCTAACTACTTCTTTTTCAAATAGGGCTGCAATGCGAGTAGCATTGTCATTTCCAGCGGGTCCACCAGATACTTGCCGACACTCTTCAAACAAACCACCAAAAATATTATCTTGACAAACAGCGGGGTTGCCAGGTTGAGCCATGGCATTGGGTGCTAGGGTGGACACTAAGCCAGTGGCTAACACTGTGGCTGTGGCGATATTTAAAAATCTAACTTTCATTTCCGTCCTCCAAAAATATAAATTTAACTAAGCACTAAACACGAGGGAATCGTGTTTTAATATAGTAATTATTATACAGGAGATGACCCATTATTTCTTCGGTGTTTCTACGGATTTACACTATCTTTACATAAGGTTTACAAGGGCTTTATGACTTTAGGAAAATTAGCTCCAGAGCATAAAATATTGTTAGCTATAGACCAAAAATGATTAAAAATTTACTGTTGTGGATTAGATCGGATTTTGGGAGGCGGGGCTAATTTTGAGTGAGTGAGAGTAGCTCGATAAGGCACGATTTTCTACCATTGAGGTGAAGTTAACCCCCTGAGTTTTACATCATGGGAGAAAGTACCCTGGATCAGAACACCAAAGTTACCTAATCCCATGGGGTCAATGAGGGAATGTAAAGCCTCCCGCCGCCGTAATACTTGGGAAATTTTTGGGCTTTCGGAAACGGTGGCTATACGATCGCCTAATCCCAAAGCCATCAAAAATAAAGCCTGTTGGGTAAAGCCGATGGTTTGGAGTCCGAGCGATCGCCCTTTTTGTTGTAAAGCGGTAAAATCCACATGGGCGGTTATATCCTGTTGACCTATGTAGATATAGGGGTCATTATGATGGCGATGTTGATAGTAACATTGTAGGGTTCCTTCCCGGCGGGTCGGACTATAAAGGCGATCGGCACTATAGCCATAATCAATAGTTAGCACAAATCCCCGCTGCAACTTCCTAGCGACAGTTTCCATCCACTCTAAAGCGGCTAGATTAACCTCAGTCCGGTAACCTTCGGGGTAAGCATCGGATAATAAATCAATACCGACTAGCCGAAAATAGTCAGCCAGTTGGGGGGTGGAAAGTTCCCCGACTACTTCTGCTAGTTGAAAATTAGGAGATTTCCCGGTAGTGGTTACATAAATTTCCTGTAATTGATTATCCTGGCGGGTGACTAAATGCACTGGGAAAGCGTCGATTAATTCGTTGGAGAAAAAACAGCCAGTAATGGAATGGTTGGCAATATCATCTAAATTACACCAGCGAATTTGGGTAAAGGGTTCGCCCAACTGCTGTAAGCGTTGCTGTTGTTCGGTTTTCAGTCGCCGGGATTTTTCGGCGATCGCATAATCTAAGACCCGGACAACTTGAGGATATTGTCGTTGCAGATAGCCGATAATATCAGCAGCTAAAATGCCTTGACCTGCTCCCATTTCCACTAGGGTAAATGGTTCGGGTTTTCCCAAAACTTCCCACATTTCTACTAACTGTTCAGCTAGTAACTCGCCAAAATCTGAACCGAGGTGAGGAGAAGTGAAAAAGTCCCCCTGTGCGCCAATTTGGGGAGAGTTATGGTTATAGTAGCCGCTTTGTGGGTCATACAGTACCATCTCCATATACTCGGCAAAAGTAATGGGATTTTGAGGATGGTTGCCAATTCGTTGGCTAATGCGATCGACAAGCGTTACAGATACCATATAGAACCCAAATTTTAGCCGATTGTGGGACGACCTATAATTATATCATATAAGTTTGGAAAATTGGGTAAACACAGCCCTAAACTTAATTAAAATTTAACAATTCCTAGGTGATTAATTGATGCTGTCAAGCATCTTGATTGAATCTTTACATAAATTTTACAAAACCCTGAGCCAATCTTTTTTTTTCTAAAACAAATAAATTATATTTAAATCAATAACATCGCTGCGCCTGCTGATTTATGTGGTAGTCGCTTAGTGGCGATCGCCATAATTCAGATATCAATCAGGTGTGGGGAAGTTTCAGTAAATATTACCCAGTCAAAAATCATGACAATTAAGCCTAAAACAATCCCCGGACTAGGGGATTTTCTTGATCCTAAATTTCCGATAGTATCCTATGACCAAGGCATCCCAAAATTTACCATTCCTAATTATACAGCATTTGTACAAGCTAATGCTGAATTTTTCAGCCATCCCGAATGGGCAAAAACCTATTTTGATGCTTGTCATCGTTACCCCAAATTTAAACAACGCTGGCAGGCAGTTAGTGGAACTTGGGATGATAAAATTGTGGTAGATATTGGTTGCGGTCCGGGGAATCTTTACGCCTCTCTTGGTGGCAAACCTAAACTGTTAATTGGTGTAGATGTCGCCCTCGGTTCCCTAAAAATGGCTAGAGAAATTGGCTATACTCCTGTGTTGGCTGATGCCCATCATCTCCCTTTTATCTCTGGTTTTGCTGATATTGTGGCTTTAAATGCTACGGTGCATCATTGCGATGATATGGTTAAAGTGTTGGTAGAAGCGGCACGTTTACTGCGTCCTGGGGGAACTTTAATTGTGGATCATGATCCGCAATTGTCAGCCTGGAATTACCGAGGTTTAGCTATGATTTTGTACAAAATCAGATTACCTTTATATCGGCTATTTTTCCGCAATCTGCATATCAAATACTCGGAAAGATTAGCAGCCTTAAAAACAGAAGCCCATCATCGACCAGGGGATGGAGTTACCTCGGCTTTATTCTATCAGAATCTGCGTCCGTTGGGATTTACGGTTAAACTTTATCCCCATAATAATACTGTCGGGGCTGAAGTTGTTGAGGGTCATTTTGGTCAACCTCCCCATTGGCGTTACGGTTTAGGTCAGCGACTGTCGGGGATTAATCGGAATACCCCGGAAGCGGCTTTGTCTTTGATGTGTGTAGCCAAAAAAGAACAAGAGCTTCCCCTGGAGACTATCCCAGCAGAATTGAGGATTGATTAAGTTGTTACCATGGTTTCTGGAATAGTGCGATCGCCCTAGGGGTCTTTTCCCCTAGGGTATTGGCGTTAATGGCAGAAGCCCAATCCCATGGACTTACCCCACCAGTATAATTAGACTTGATTATACTAACTGATGATAAAATTAGTTGAAATTTGGGGGGAACTATGAGTTCAGAGTTATCGGCTGCATCCCTAAGCCATATTTTAGTGGTGGATGCTATACCGGACAATATAGGTATTTTCTCCCAAATTTTAGCATCGCCGGCTTATAAAGTACAGGTGCTAAACTCTGGAAGTCTAGCGAGGGAGTGGCTGCGCTTCCCGGCTAATTTCCCTGATCTGATTTTACTTAATGGCGATATTCCTGATGTGGATGGCTATCAGCTTTGTGAACAGTTAAAAGCGGATGATGCTACCTGTAATATCCCGGTGATTTTTATTTTAGATGATTTGGCTAATCGGGTGCAAGTGTTTACGGCGGGAGGGGCGGATTATATTACCTACCCGCTGGAATCGGTGGAAATTATAGCTAAAATTCAACATCAACTCGAGTGGCGATCGCTACAAATACAGCTAGACCAGGTAACTGATAATCACCCTCAAACTACTTTGGGAAAATATCAGGTTGCTGCTGATTTGTCTGATTTTAGTGCCATAATTCAGGAGTTAATTGGGGTGAAGCCAGAGGAAATTATGGCTAATCCTAAGATGTTAATGGATATCATTGACATGAAACAAGTTGAACAACGTTTAGCACTGCGGGAAACTCAACTGCGGGCGATTTTTGAACAAGCGGCGGTGGGAATTAATCAAGCTGATATTAAATCGGGTTTATTTATTAGGGCTAATCAATGCTTTTGTGAATTATTGGGTTATAGCGAACATGAACTATATCAAAAAACTTTTGAACAGGTGACTCATCCTGAAGATTTAATACGATGTCTGCCCTTAATGCAGGAGTTACACCGAGGAGAAATTGAGTCAGTTTCTCTGGAAAAGCGCTACCTTCATAAAAATGGTATGGCTATTTGGACGAAGGGGAGTTTTTCGCTAATTTATAATTCTCAGGGTGAGGCTATTTCTCATCTGGCTATTGTGGTTGATATTAGCGATCGCCGTCGCGCCGAAGAAGCGCTGAAATTTAGTCAGGCTAGATTAGAAAGTATTGCTACTAATATTCCGGGGGCTATTTATAGCTATGTTGTAAGTTCGGATAATTTATTTGGGTTTGAATATATTAGCGAAGGCTGTCGAGAACTTTTTGAACTGGAAGCGGAACAGGTTTTAGCTGATTCTAAAATTTTACTTCAACAAATTCATCCAGATGATGTGCCGACTTATTATCAAAAGATTATGGATAGTCAAGCGGATCTGAGTTCTTTTTCCCATGAATGGCGACATATTCTGCCCTCGGGAAAAACTCGCTGGATTTTGGGTAATTGCCGACCGGAAAAACGCCCAAATGGAGATATTTTATGGCAGGGAGTGGTTTTAGATATTAGCGATCGCAAACAGGCGGAGGAGGAATTGGTAAGGGCGAAAGAAGTGGCGGAGGCGGCGAATCAAGCTAAGACTACTTTTTTAACTAATATGAGTCATGAGTTAAGGACTCCCTTAAATGCGATTTTGGGCTTTACGCAACTGCTGAATTATGGCGATAATCTCACGGAACATCAGCATAATAATCTGAATATTATTCAGCGCAGCGGTGAACATTTACTGAGTTTAATTAATGATATACTAGATTTGTCGAAAATTGAAGCGGGACGGGTGACGGTATCTGATGATGATTTTGATTTGTGGCGAATGCTTGATGAAATTAAGGATTTATTTAGCCTGAAAGCTAGTCAGAAAAATCTCTATTTAGATTGTGTTTATTCCCCAGATTTACCCCGATATATTCGTGGCGATCGCCTCAAGTTGCGACAAATTATGATTAATCTAATTGGTAATGCTATTAAGTTTACTGAACAGGGTAGAGTTGTGATAACTGCTGACCATAAATTTATATCCTCATCACCCCCAATTTGTTGTTTACAAATAGCTGTGACTGATAGTGGGGTGGGGATGACTCCAGAGGAAATAGCACAATTGTATGAGCCATTTTTTCAAGCTCAGGCGGGTATTGATTCCCAGGAAGGTACGGGATTAGGGTTAACTATTTGTCAAAAATATCTACAGCTAATGGGTGCGGAAATAGAAGTTATATCCGAGGTCGGTCATGGCACAACTTTTAAATTTAAATTAAAGGTGGTAGTCTCAGAGTATAACCCTAGGGCAAAGAATCTTAAACCCTCCCCAAAACCCCAGCAATTAGACTATAATCATAGTGAGAATAACCGGGAAGGTGAACAGAGGATTTTGATTGTTGAGGATAATTCTGATAATCAGCAGCTACTTTACCAAATTTTATCACCTCTGGGGTTTCAAATTCAACAGGCGACTGATGGAGAAGAAGCGATCGCCATCTGGCAAAACTTTCGCCCCCATCTAATTTGGATGGATCTGAGAATACCCCTAATTGATGGCTATGAGGTGACAAGGGAAATCCGCCGACAGGAAAAAAGCCTAGGCATATCTCCCAATAGTCAGGATAAAACTATTATTATTGCCTTAACTGCTAGTGCTTTTGTAGAGGAAAGGTCGGAGGCGATCGAGGCGGGTTGTGATGAGTTTGTTCATAAACCGATAGAAGTGCCTAAAATTATGACATATATCGCTAAATTCTTCGGCAATGACTATCAATCAACGGAAACTATGGAGGTGATTGATTCTATTTACCCTAATGTTGATAAAAATGTTGATAAAATAGCTAATCAACTGGCACAAATGCCTTTAGAATGGCGGACAGCTTTGGCTGATGCGGTCATGACTCTAAATGAACCGGAAATCAATAGCCTGATTGAAGAAATTTCTCCCCAGGCTTCGGAATTGGCGATCGCCCTAAGTCAATTTGCTATAAATTTTGATTATGAAAGCATTTGGGAAATGCTGGAAGTACAGAATGATTGAAATATCAAATGAACAATATTAATTGTGATTCTCATTCGATACCAGTCACTATTTTAGTGGTTGATGATGTTCCCGATAATCTGCGCCTACTGCAAAATATACTCCGAAAACAGGGCTATGATGTTCGACTGGCTACCAGTGGCAAATTGGCGCTACGAAGCCTAACTAGGTTTCGACCTGATCTGATTTTACTTGATATTATGATGCCAGAAATGGACGGTTATCAGGTGTGTGAGTATATCAAAAAGAACCCGGAAACTCAGGATATACCTGTGATTTTTTTGACGGCTTTAAATCAGGGAATTGATAAGCTCAAAGCCTTTCAGGTAGGCGGCGCAGATTATCTGACTAAACCGTTTCAGATTGAAGAAGCACTAGCCCGCATTCAAAATCAATTGACTCTTCGCTCTCTTCAGAAACAATTAGAAGCCAAAAATCAGGCTCTAATTGAGCAAAATCAACAACTGAAAGAATCCGAAAGAGAAACTCGCCTATTACTGAGCGCTACTTGGGCAATTGGGCGATCGACTACTCTTAAAGAGGCGATCGCTGCAGTTATTGATACTGTCTGCGATAACACTTTATGGGAGTATGGAGAAGCCTGGATGCCTAACCCTAAAAATAATACTTTAGAGTATGTGCCGATTTTGGGAGAAATCAAACCAGAATTTAGCCACTTTCAACAAGTCTCTAGTCAGCGTGTATTTACTATGGGACAAGGTTTGCCTGGTCAAATATGGCTCTCTAAACAACCGGAATGGCTCCCGGAAATATCGGTTTGTTCTCATCATGTTTATGACCGGGCAAATTTAGCCCTAGAAGCCGGTTTAAAATCAATGTTTGGCATACCGATTTTAGTATCTAATGAAGTCTTGGCGGTTTTAATATTTTATACCACGAAAACTACCCATTGTCAAATCCGCATCTTAGAACTAATGCAAGCTGTGGCTACTCAACTCAGTTTTCCTCTGCAACAGGCTGGTCTTTATCAACAACTTAAACAAGCTAATCATAAACTTGACCGTTTGGCGCGCCTAGATGGATTAACTCAGGTAGCAAACCGTCGCCATTTTAATGAATTTTTGTGGTTAGAGTGGCGGCGTATGCAGCGGGAAAAGTTGCCTCTATCCTTGATTTTGTGTGATGTTGATTACTTTAAAAAGTATAACGATACTTACGGACATTTGGCGGGTGATAATTGTTTGATTAGAGTCGCTCAAGCTATCCAAGAATCAGCTATGCGTCCGGGGGATTTGGTGGCTCGTTATGGAGGTGAAGAATTTGCCATTATTTTATCAAATACTAACTGCGAAGGTGCTATACAAGTGGCGATGCGGATTCAGGTGGCAATGCAAAAAACAAATATTCCTCATAGTGCTTCTCTGGTGAGCGATCGCATTACTGTTAGCCAGGGTATTGCCAGCCTAATTCCATCTATTAATACCTCCCCGAACTGTTAAAATCCGCAGAGTCTGCCCTATATCAAGCTCAAGAAAAAAGCCGCAATACTTATATGGTATGGAAAATGGAACGGGGCTAATTCTTAATTATTCATTAACTTTTTGATAACCACTTGCTAGTTATAGTATGATCATCTAGTATAGTCATCAATTCGGGATAAATTAACCATGGCTCAAGTTGCTAATTGGGACTGGAAAAAGCTACAAAATGGGTCGGATATTCGGGGAGTCGCCATAGCAGGTGTAGCCAATGAACCAGTTAACCTAACTCCTGAAATTGCCACTATCTTAGGTAAAGCCTTCGCGAGTTGGGTCAGCCAAAAACTGGGTAAAAATACCGCAGAATTAACTATGGCGGTAGGTAGAGATAGTCGTCTATCTGGACCTGTGCTAAGTCAAGCAGTTATGGAGGGAATTATATCCACTGGGGCTCAGGTTTATGATTTGGCGATCGCCTCAACTCCCGCCATGTTTATGAGTACCGTTACCCCCGGCTGGGAATGTGATGGCGCAATTATGTTAACCGCCAGCCACCTCCCCTTTAACCGTAATGGCTTAAAGTTTTTTACCCCCCAAGGCGGCCTAGGAAAGTCGGATATTTCCGAGATTTTGGAGTTAGCGAAACTCAACGATTTTGCCAACTCTCCCACCCCTGGTTCTATTATACAACATGATTTTATTTCTGTCTATGCCGAAGGATTAGTTAATAAAATTCGCCAAGGTGTCAATCATCCCACCAACTTTGAACAGCCTTTAACTGGATTAAAAATAATCGTTGATGCTGGCAATGGTGCGGGGGGATTTTATGCCGAAAAAGTCTTAAAACCCCTAGGCGCTGATACCACAGGCAGCCAATTTTTAGACCCTGATGGCACATTTCCTAATCATGTTCCTAACCCAGAAAATCAAGCCGCTATGGAGTCAATTTGTCAAGCCGTTATTGACAATAAAGCCGATTTTGGGATTATTTTTGATACCGATGTAGATCGGGGTGCAGCCGTTGATAATTTGGGGAAAGAACTTAACCGAAATCGCCTAATTGCTCTAATTTCAGCGATAGTTTTACGAGAAAATCCCGGTTCTGCGATCGTCACTGATTCCATTACTTCCGATGGCTTAACTCATTTTATCGAGCAGGAATTAAAAGGGGTTCATCATCGCTTTAAGCGCGGTTACAAAAATGTAATTAATGAAGCCATACGACTTAATGAAACCGGACAGGAATCTTGGCTGGCTATTGAAACTTCCGGTCATGGTGCTATGAAAGAGAACTACTTTTTAGATGATGGTGCATATTTAGTTAGCAAGCTATTAATTGAACTAGCTAAAACCCACCTACAAGGTAAATCTCTCACCGATTTAATTGCCAATTTACAGGAACCCGCCGAGAGTCAAGAAGTGCGGATAACCATTCAAAATGATGATTTTAAATCATTAGGTAATAACGTGATTGAAAAACTGAATCAGTTTGTCTCTCAACAAACCGACTGGGAAATTGTCCCCAAAAACTACGAGGGGGTTCGGGTTTCCTGTGGGTCGCCCGACGAGGATGGCTGGTTTTTATTGCGCCTATCCCTTCATGATCCGGTTTTACCGTTAAATATTGAATCAAATGTGGTCGGTGGCGTGGCGAAAATTGCTAACCGTTTATTAGGGTTTTTCCAAGGTATCGACTACCTAGATATCTCGACATTTTCGGGGATTAAATAACTCTGATTTCCTGCGTCAGACCTATAGTGGCTGGCGCATTCCCCCCAACCCATAAATTAACCGGATCTAGTATAATCAAGCTATGGCATTAATTACAGCCTATCTGTGTATAGATCCATATCATCAACCTAAGGATGCTTAAATCATGACTCCAGCTAAATCTGCAAATACTGCTGTTAATTATGATATAGAAAATGAAGTTTTAGAACGCTATAAAGCCGGGGCGAAAGATGTTCAGCCTTCCCTGTGTTGTCCGACATCATATAATGGTAATTATCTGGAGATTTTACCATCAGAAATTATTGAGAAAGACTATGGCTGTGGCGACCCCACCCAATATATTAATTCTGGGGAATTGGTGGTAGATTTGGGGTCTGGGGCTGGCAAAAATTGCTATATTATCGCCCAAAAAGTCGGCAAAGATGGGCGAGTAATTGGGGTTGATTTTAATGATGATATGCTGGCGCTTTCCCGTAAGTATCAAGATGAAATTGCCGATAAGTTGGGCTATAAAAATACTGAGTTTGTGAAGGGAAAAATCCAGGATTTGGGGCTAAATTTGGCTATGGTGCAAACCTGGTTAAATGATAATCCTATTACCTCCATAGAAGATGTATCCCGGTTTGAGGCTATGTGCGATCGCCTCCGCCAAGAACAGCCCTTAATCCCTGATGTAACTGTGGATGTAGTCGTGTCTAATTGCGTTCTGAACCTAGTTAAATCTCAGGATAAACTAAAACTATTTGCCGAGATTTACCGAGTCTTAAAAGTCGGAGGAAGGGCGGTTATTTCTGATATTGTTTGTGACGAACCCCCCACCCAAAAAATTATCAACGACCCCGAATTGTGGAGTGGTTGCATTGCTGGCGCTTTTCAAGAACACGAATTTTTACAAATGTTTGAAAATGCCGGATTTTATGGGGTCGAAATCTTAACCCGTCAGACTGAACCCTGGCAGGTAATTGATGGCATTGAATTTCGGTCTGTAACAGTTTGTGCCTACAAAGGCAAAGAAGGTCCTTGTTTAGAATGCCATCAAGCAGTCATTTATAAGGGACCTTGGAAACAAGTAGTTGATGATGATGGTCATACCCTTTATCGAGGTCAACCTATGGCAGTTTGTGATCAAACCTTTAACATCTATACTAGGAGTCCCTACAGTGACGATATTATCCCAATTCCCCCCTATCAAAATATTGATCTAAAGGATGCTAAAGAGTTTGATTGTCGGCAAAATGCCATCCGCGACCCTAAACTAACTAAAGGTGAGAATTACCACATCACCAACATTAA
Organism: Arthrospira sp. PCC 9108; assembly: GCA_016745315.1. Lineage (GTDB taxonomy): Bacteria > Cyanobacteriota > Cyanobacteriia > Cyanobacteriales > Microcoleaceae > Limnospira > Limnospira platensis. The sequence continues at coordinate 3,362,993 of CP066886.1, read as the reverse complement.
TAATGACGGGTCTTGTTGTTCTCCCTCTAGTTGTTGCTAGGGTTCAATTCTCAGGTATTTAACTACAGAAAATCCCAAACCACTATGCGATCGCGTCCTTGGTCTTTTGCCAGATATAAAGCATCATCAGCCAGTCTGAGTAAATCATCTAAAGTTTGGGCGTGTTGTGGGAAACAAGCTACCCCAAAAGAAGCGGTAATTTTGCCGAGATCTCGGCTTTGGTGTTGCAGTTTTAAACCGCGAATTCCCTCACATAAAAACTGGGCGCGATCGCTCGCTATTTCTAGGGTAGTGTCTGGAAAAATTAACGTCATTTCTTCCCCCCCATAACGGCAAGCCGTATCAGAACTTCTGATATTTGTTTGGATGAAATGAGCAATTTCTTGCAAAACTAAGTCCCCAGCTTCATGACCAAAAGTATCATTAAAGCGTTTAAAATGGTCAATATCTATCATGATAATAGATAAGGGTTCATTCTTGCGGTTAGCCTTGGCTAAGGCTTGATTGAGGGTTTCTTGCAGATAGCGACGGTTAAAGAGTCCAGTCAAAGGATCTCGGATACTTTCTAGGCGTAATTGTTCCTGAAGTTTTAAGTTGAATAAAGCCAAAGATAACTGCTCAGTCACAGTGCGCCCTAGTTGTTCGGAAGACTCCATATTAACGAAAGACGATTCAGTAATCATGTATAATAATCCCCAAATTTTGGTTTTGGCAATTAGGGGAATACATAAAGAATATTTAGGTAGCAGTTCAGAATTTATATGATTACAAAATAAACCCGGTTGCTGGTCACTGGCGACATGAATTTTTCCCCTTCGTAACGCCCAACAGTCTTTGAAAGGAAATTTTATCTCCTGATGTGGGAGTTCACCAAATGTAGAAACCACTTCTAAATCCGATTCCGGGCTATTAGGATCTATTACCAATACCGCCCCAGAAAAATCGGGAAAAAGCTGTTTGAGAAATTCCGCAATCGCTTCATATCCCTCCTCAACTGCATCGCAGGCTTGCAGAAATTCAATCATTTTGCTGACAATTTCCATTTCCCGATTTTTTTGCTTGAGATGCTGATAAGTAGTGTGTAATATTTCTTCGGTTTGTTTGCGATCGGTGAAATCTGTAGCAGTCCCTAAAATTTCTTGAACCCGTCCATCTGAATGGCGACTAAAAACGAGATCCCGACTCAGTAACCACCGCCATTCTCCATTGGCTTTTTGAACGCGATATTCTACGGTATATATTTGACCATCTTGTGCTTTGGACATATCTTGAAAGTGTTTTTCGATGATGGGTAAATCTTCAGGATGGATAATTTCATAGAGTAAAGTGCCTCCGGTTTCTTGGATTTTTTCGTAGGTGTATCCTAGGATATCTTGAATATTGCGGTTGATATAAACATTGCGCTTTTTGATGAGGTCGCATATGTACAAAATATTGGGTATATAATCAGTAACTTTCTGAATAAATGTTTTACTGTTTTGGAGTTGTTCAAGCATGAGTTTTCGGGAGGTAATATCTTCAGCAATTCCGGCAAAACGATAGATTTTACCTGATTTATCAGTAACTGGAAAAACCCGCGCTGCTACCCATCTAATTGTACTATCAGGGCGAATAATTCTGTATTCCTCATCAAAAACCAACTTATCCTGAAACTGGCGCTGATATGCTTCTATCACCCGCTGTATATCTTCTGGATGTACAGAATTAATCCAATGTTGAGGGTTTTCGTAGAGACTGGCGCAACTTTGCCCCCAAATTTTCTCGTAGGCAGGATTAATATACAGAATTGTTTGACCATCAAAAGATGTCATAAAAAACACTTCTCGCACTGTTTCAGCAATTTGACGGAATTTTTCCTCGCTTTCTTGGAGGGCAATTTCTGCCTCTTTTTTATCACTAATATCAATCATAATTCCCTGTAGGAATGTGGGGTTCCCTTGGTCATCGAGAACGACTTTGCCGTTATCACGCACCCAGACCACATTTCCTGATCGCGAAAACATCCGATATTCAACACTAAAGTCTTGATTTTCTTGGATACCTTGACGGATTTCTACCAACACGCGATCGCGATCTTCTGGATGCACTAACTCCAGCCAATCCTTACTATTTTTTAACCACTCACTGGCTGAAATACCCAGCCAACGCTGAATTTGAGGACTAATATAAAGTATGCTAAATTTTTCATCTAAATTAGCCGTATAGGTGGCGGCTGGCATTTGTTCAATCAGACGGCGATATTTAGCCTCGGAAGCACTTAACGCCATCTCCGCTTGTCTTTTTTCGGTGATATCAATTACTGAGCCAAATAAGCGTAACGGTTGCTTTTCGGCATCAAATTCTACTCCTCCCATGCCTTGAATATAACGCATTTCTCCACTGGGACGAAATAGACGATATTCTGTATAAAAAGGTTCTCCCGAAGTCAACGATCGCTCCGTATCTTCCGCGTGGCGATCGCGATCATCCGGGTGCATTTTGTCTCGTAATTCTCCTAAAGTCGGTTCCCCTTGGGTCGGCTCCATGCCATAAATCAGGAACACCTCTTCTGACCAGGTAATTTTACCCGAACTTACATTATATTCCCAAGTGCCAATACCCGCTATTTTTTGAGAGTTGAGCAAATCTTGAGTGATTTTATATAATTGATATTCGGTGTGCTTGGCTTGGGTAATATCCTCAGCAATGTAGCAAAACCTCAACTTGTCTAAGCCCGAATTGAGGATAGGCGAAATCGTAACCGATAAGTGATGTTTCCCATCATTTAGGGTGTGAATATACTCAAATTTAATCGGTTTCCCAAGCTGTTGACTTTCCCGATAATGTTGAGACCAAAACTCAATAATTGAGGCGGGTACACCCATTTCACTACACCGGGCATTTTTCAGACATTCAGGACTTACACCCCAAAATTCAGCCGTTGCATTATTACTAAAAATGTGGATAATATCCTCATCTAGGAGTTCTACTACACCCATCATCATGCTGGTGCTATTATAGAAACTAGACAAGATCGCCTCTCGTTCCGCTGCTGCTATTTCTGCTTGTTTGCGTTCGCTAATATCAAAACCATAGCCCACCACTTCTCTGGGTTTTCCCGCCGCATCTAATACTAACCTTAGATGTTCTTGCATCCAGCGATCGCTACCATCCCCATGAAGAAAACGATATTCATAAAAAGATGTGCCCTTGATAAAAACATCACGAACTTTAGCCCAGGCAAAATCTCGGTCTTCGGGATGGATTCTCTCTTCCCAACACTCGACACTTTCTTGAAATTCTTCTGGGGTATATCCTAGGACATTTTTAACATTGCTACTAATGAATGTTATCCTCATAGTTTTCGGGTCACAACTATAGATAATTGCCAAACTTGAATTAAGTAAATCATTCAATCTTTGTTGAGCAAATATTAGCTGTTGTTGAATCTGATTTACTTGATTTATTTCGAGTTCTAGTTGATGATTACTTGCGGCAATTTCAGCGGTTTTTGACTCGACTTTGATTTCCAGGGATGATGCTAATTGGCGATAGGCTTCCTTCTGGGATTCTAACTCTATTTCTGCCCGTTTACGTTCGGTGATATCTTCTCCCGTACCGATTATATATTCCACTTGCCCATCATCATCACATAAAATTGTATTAGACCAGGCAATTAAACGGCGATCGCCTGTTTTCGTCACCCAGTAATTTTCATGATAACTGGGAAAATTCCCCGCTTTTAAATCCTCAAACACCTTTTTGACCGCGTTCACTTCTTCAGGAACTAATAAAATCTCCCAAAAGGGTCTATCTTGAACTTCTTGCCAAGAATATCCCGTAATTTTAACACAGGCTTGATTAAATTTGACGATGTAACCTTGGGTATTTAAAACCACAATTAAAGCCGGAACCGTATCTAAGATAGCCTCGGTAAAATCTCGCTGTTTTTGCAGTTGTTGGTGAGTCTGATGGTGGTCATTCTGCATCTGTTTGAGCCGTTCACCTTGTAATTTATTAACCTGCTGTTGTAGGGCTTCAATGGTATTATAAAGTTCCAGGGGATTAAGAGTTTGCAGTAAACTGGTTTGAGTCAAAATACCCACTAATTGCTGTTGTTGATCACACACCACTAACCGACGGACTCCCCGTTGCTGCATTTGTTCATGGGCTACCCATAAATTTTCTGTGGGGTGCAAACACCATAGGGGGCTACTCATAATGTCAGCCGCCATCACCTGATCAAAATTAAGATCCAGGGCTGAACACTTGACAATATCTCTTTCTGTGACTATTCCTACAGGATGGCACAGGAAACTATCCCCGATTTTGGGTTCAGCAATGACCACACAACTAACCCGATATTCCGCCATCAATTGAGCCAGATGTAAAATAGAAGCGTTAGGGGTAGCATGGAGCACGTCTCGCGTCATGGCTTCGGCGACTTGACGTAATTTGAACAAATCCCCTGGTTGCAAACACTCGCGCAGGGTTTGTGTCGAAATTAATCCCACCAGTTCACCCGTTTTCGACAAAACCGGAAGATGGCGAATCTGATGTTGACGCATCAGGGTAATAGCAGTAAAAATGTCTTGATGGGGTTCTATTGATAGGGTGACTAGATCGCGGGTCATCACCGCCGCTAAGGTTAAATGGTCAAAGCTGCGATATTGGGTAGCCAGGCGGACGAGATCCCTTTCCGTAATTACACCCACCAGTTTTCCCTTTTTTACCGCCAAGACGCAACTTTTCCGGTGTGGCTGAGTTTCCCTGTCAGAGTCACTTTTTGACTGTGGGCTGATCATGGAGATGACCCCCATTAAGGGAGTTTCAGGAGAAGCCGTCAGTGGGTGTCGATCAATTGCCTTATATAACGGCAAATTGGAGAACAGTAGATCTTGGCTAATCATTAGCTTAGTTAGGAAATGGTGAATAGGGATTGATTCTGTGGCACTGGCATCAAATACATTATCCTATGGGCGAATAGCCGGAAACAAAACTAAGAAAGCCGAGGGTGTGATAGCTATTCTAGGTAACACAACCAGACTATGTGAGTGGCTGTTGGCAATTAGAGGTAGGATTGTAGTTAGGTTATTTTGACAGTCTTTTTATGAAATACTTTGTTTCTCGTCTGGTTGCCCTACTGATGGTCGTTACCGTTGCCCTGGTGGGCTGTGGTAACTCACCCGATGGCCTCACAGGAAATTATAGCCAGGATACCTTAGCAGTTGTGAATAGTTTGAGAACTGCGATCGCCTTACCCGAAGATGCCCCAGAAAAGCCCGCCGCCCAAGCGGAAGCCCGGACTCTGATCAATAGTTTCGCTTCCCGCTACCGTCGAGACCCAGCAGTTTCTAGTTCAAGTTCCTTTACTACTATGCGGACGGCCTTAAATGCCCTAGCAGGTCATTACAGTTCCTACCCTAACCGTCCCGTTCCTGATAAACTCAAACAAAGACTAGAACAGGAGTTTAAACAAGTAGAGGCGGCTGTCAAACGCGGCGCTTAACTCCAGCCCACCTGATTTGTGAGTTAACCTAAGCAACTCAATCTGATCTGTAATGATTAAGAGTTGCTTTTATTTGGTATATGTGCTATGGCTAAATCACCGATCGCCTTAAATTGCTTTCACCGTCTGCTGAGTCTCTATAAACCCATGTTAGTGGCTCTATTATTAAGCCTGTTGGCTACTAGCCCAGGGCGATCGCAAACCATAGCCTATTGTCGCCTCTCCCCAGAGGCGATCGCCGAAAAAGAAACCCTGCGCCAAACTGCCTTATCTGGGGATAGCAATGCCCAACAGCAATATAACCAGATCCTGATTCAACACGCCCAAGCTGTATATCGCTGTCGTCAGCAAAGCCGCCCCCAAAATCAAGCCATTTGGTTAAGACTATATAGCTGTGATGCCCAACCCGGAGCCCTCGAAAAACTGTTAGATGACATCATCAACAAAGGCTATAACCAAGTTTACCTAGAAGTATTTTATGACGCTCAGGTGTTACTTCCCGCCGCCAATAACCCCACCCCTTGGCCTTCAGTCATGCGATCGCCCGGTTTAGAACAAGTAGACCTCATGGCGCAAACAATCCAAAAAGGCAGACAACGGGGGCTACAGGTTTACGCCTGGATGTTTATGCTCAACTTTGGTTATACCTACACCCTACTACCTAATCGCGCCGGAGTCCTTGCCGTCAATGGTAGTGGCGAAACCACCGTTACCGCTAATTTAGACGGCACCGCCAGCAACGATTTTGGGGAAAGCTACATCAATCAGGGTTTCGTTGATCCCTATCATCCCACCGCACGACAAGATTTTAATACCCTCCTGAATGCCGTCCTCCGCCGTCGCCCCAGTGGTGTTCTGTTTGACTATGTTCGCTATCCCAGAGGTTTGGGACCTCAATCAGTAGCCAGCCGAGTTAAGGATTTATGGATTTATGGGGATGCTTCCCAGTCCGCCTTGCTGCAACGGGCCAACAACGACCGGGGACGGGAACTGCTACAACGCTATGTTAGCCAGGGTTTTTTGACAGAAAATGATGTTAATCAGATCAATCAAAAGTATCCTGAGCAAGCACAGCCACAGGAAGCACAGCCACAGGAAGCACAGCCACAGGAAAAACTACCCCTGTGGCATGATGAAACGGCCCTACCGGCTCTCAGTGGCATTCCCAGCCTGGGAAATACCTTTAATCAACAATTGTGGCGGTTGAGTGTCGCTCACGCCCAACAGGGGATTCTGGACTTTTTAAATATGTTTAGCCAGCCAGTACAATCGCGCGGCATTCCGGCGGGGGCGGTGTTTTTCCCGGAGGCTAACCGCCGCGTTGGGGAGCAGGGTTTTGATTCCAGGTTGCAACCTTGGGATCGGTTCTCTAGTGCGATCGAATGGCATCCCATGGCCTATGGAGTTTGTGGCACCACAAGCTGTATAGTTGAACAAGTGGCAACTGTTGCTAACCGAGCCCAACCGGGAACTAAAATTATCCCAGCGATCGCCGGAGACTGGGGCAAATCCATTAAAAACCGCCCCCCCCTAGAACATCAGATGCGCGACATTATCAATGCTATTCCCCAAATCCAGTCTATCAGCCATTATTCCTACGATTGGCAAGAACCACAACTTACACGTGATCGTCAATCATGTCGGTAATCAGCAAAACCTTTAAACTAGAAGATGATACTTTCCCCTCTTCTATACTGTCGTTCATAACTAAGGAGTTATAACTTTGAAAAGCGCACAACCCCAACAGGGTTTACCAGCCATTGTTCTGGGAATTATCGTCGCACTGGCTATTCTGATTGGGCTTAATGCTTTTGTAATTATTAATCCTGGTCAAGCCGCCGTGTTAAGTATTCTGGGAAAAGCCCAGGATGGCGCACTACTAGAGGGGTTACACTTTAAGCCGCCCCTAATTTCTGCAGTCGATGTTTATGATGTCACCGTCCAGAAGTTTGAAGTTCCTGCCCAAAGTTCCACCAAGGACCTACAACAACTTTCCGCCAGTTTTGCCATTAACTTCCGCCTCGACCCGGTAAATGTCGTGCAGATCCGCCGGGAACAAGGTACTCTCCAAAATGTGGTATCTAAAATTGTTGCCCCTCAAACCCAGGAATCTTTTAAAATTGCTGCTGCTAAACGTACCATTGAGGAAGCAATTACCCAGCGGGAGCAACTGAAAGCAGATTTTGACGAGGCTCTGGTGTCACGATTAGATAAATATGGCATTATCGTTTTAGATACCAGTGTTGTCGATCTGACTTTCTCCCCCGAATTTGCTCGCGCCGTTGAAGAAAAACAAATCGCTGAACAACGGGCGCGCCGGGCTGTCTATGTCGCCAAAGAAGCTGAACAACAAGCCCAAGCCGACATTAACCGCGCTAAGGGTCGGGCGGAAGCTCAACGCTTATTAGCCGAAACTCTCAAGGCTCAAGGTGGTGAGTTGGTACTGCAAAAAGAGGCGATCGAGGCTTGGCGACAAGGGGGCTCTCAAATGCCTAAAGTCCTGATTTTGGGTGATTCTAAAAGTAAGGTTCCCTTCTTATTCAATGTCGGCGATCTAACCAAATCCTAATCATTGTCACCCAGTTGTTATTTCCTAGTAGGGGCATCCGCCCCTATTTAAACTATTAAGATTTGCCAGTAAAGCCGTTAACTACAATATGAATATATTAACTCTACAATCAGTTCAAAAAGACTTCGGGACTAAAGAAATTCTTAGGGATGCTAACCTGAATTTAGGGGTTATGGATAAGGTGGGTTTAATTGGCACTAATGGTTCCGGAAAATCCACCCTCTTAAAAATGATTGTAGGTAGCGAACATATTGATGGCGGTCAACTCTGGGTTAACCCGAAAATTAAACTTATATATTTGCCTCAACAACCCGAACTTGATGAAAATAACACCGTTTTAGAACAGGTTTTTGCCGATAGTGGTGATAAACTCCATCTGATTCAGGAGTATGAGGAACTTTCCTTAAAAATTGCTAAATTTCCCGATGATGAAAGCCTCATGACTCGCTTTTCCCAAATTATGCAGCGCATGGATGCTAGTAATGCTTGGGAGTTGGAAACTCAGGCTAAAATTATTTTAACTAAATTGGGAATCGAAGATTTTGATGCCACAATTGGCAGCCTTTCGGGAGGATATCGCAAACGTATTGCTTTGGCGGCGGCGCTGTTACGAGAACCCGATGTTTTATTAATGGATGAACCCACTAACCATCTCGATGCTATGTCTGTGGAATGGTTACAGGATTATCTGAATAGTTATCGGGGTGCTTTATTTTTAATTACTCACGATCGCTATTTTTTAGATAAAGTCACCAACCGCATTATTGAAATCGATCGCGGTGATTTATATACCTACTCCGGCAACTATTCCTATTACCTGGAAAAAAAAGCCGGAATGGAAGATGTAGCCGTTAGCCAACAACATAAACATAAAGGGGTTTTGCGCCGAGAATTAGAATGGTTAAAGCGGGGGCCAAAAGCTAGAAGCACTAAGCAAAAAGCCCGGATTCAACGCATTGAAGAAATGCAGGATGTTGAGTTTAAATCTACCCTCGGTAAAGTCGAAATTTCTACCCCTGGTCGCCGCATTGGTAAGAAAGTAATTGAGTTAAAGAATATTGCAAAATCCTATGATGACAAAACTTTGATTAAGGATTTTACCTATACATTTAACCCCCAAGACCGCGTGGGAATTATTGGCAGTAATGGAGTCGGAAAATCTACCCTTTTAGATTTGATTACGGGTCGGGTTCAACCGGACTCGGGAAGTGTCGAAATTGGCAGCACTATTCATATAGGCTATTTTGACCAACATTGTGACAACCTGTTGGAGGCGATGAATGAAAATCAGCGAGTTATTGATTATTTAAAAGAAGTGGCAGAATATGTGACTACCGCTGACGGAACCCAAATTACGGCTTCCCAAATGTTGGAGAGGTTTCTATTTCCTCCCGCCCAACAATATGCTCCCTTAAATAAGCTATCTGGCGGCGAAAAACGGCGTTTGTTTCTATTGCGGGTATTAATGGAAGCACCTAATGTTCTGATTTTAGATGAACCGACTAATGATTTAGATGTGCAGACTCTTTCGGTATTAGAAGAGTATTTAGAGGAGTTTAATGGATGCGCGATTGTCGTATCTCACGATCGCTATTTTTTAGATCGCACCGTCGATATGATTTTCGCCTTTGAGTCTCAGGGAGTCCTCCGTCAATATCCCGGTAATTATTCGGTTTATTTGGACTATAAACAAGCCGAAGAAGCCGAAAAAGCCGCTAAAGCACAATCACAGCAAATCCAGGTTGAGGCTACCCCCAGCCAACCAGAAGCGGAAAAATCCCCCCGCTATTCCTGGGGAAAAGACGGACGGCGCAAACTTTCATCTAAGGAAAAGCGAGAGTATGAAAACCTGGAAAAAGAAATCGCTAAGTTAGAGGAGAAAAAACAGCAGTTAGAGGCGGAACTTTACCAAGCATCATCAACTTCTGTAAGTCGGGTTCAGGAGTTGCACCAGCAAGTTGAGTCTTTGGCGATCGAAATTGATCAGGCGACAGAAAGATGGATGGAGTTGGCAGAAATTGCCAGTTGAGCTTAGAATAGGGGGGGTCTAGGCTTAAAAAATCACCATTTCACTGTAGCATCTTGAGCAAAAAATTATCATGGCTAAGTTAGACCCGCTTCCCGAAATTCTTGATGCCCTAGCCAGGTCAATGGAAAAGCAATTCCAGGGGGGATTATGTTCGATTTTACTATGCGACCACGGGAAACTACACCACGGCGCAGCCCCTAATTTACCCAAGGCTTACTCCGAGGCTTTAGATGGGATGCTCATTGGTCCGGAAGCCGGTTCCTGTGGAAAAGCTGCTTTTTGTCGGGATATTGTCATCGTTGCTGACATTGCTACTGACCCCCTATGGCAAAACTTCAGACATTTAGCCCTAGAATATCAATTGCGGGCTTGTTGGTCGGCTCCGGCGATCGGTAGTGACCAAGAGATTTTAGGAACTTTTGCGGTTTATTTCAAGACCTGTCGCACTCCCCAAAATCAAGACTTAGAAATTCTCAGCCTCAGCGCCCATATTGCCTCTATTGCTATTGAGCGCGATCGCACTACCCAAGCCTTAGCCGACTTAAATCAACAGTTAGAAGTGCGTGTAGAAGAACGTACCGCCGCCCTCCGAGAAAGTGAAGCTAAGTTAGAAGCAATGCTCAATTTTGCTCCGGCGGTAATTTATGTCAAAGACCTACAAGGACGACATATCTTTGTTAACAGAGCATTTCTGAAATTATTTAACTGTACTCTAGCAGATATCATTGGCAAAGTTAACCATGATTTTTACCTCCCCGAAGTGGCTGATGTTTTTGAAAAACATGACCGCATAGTAATTGAATCTTGTCACTTCCATCAGTTTGAGGAAGATGTGAAAATCCATGATAAAAATTATACTTTCCTCTCCCATAAGTTTATCCTGTTTGACCAAAATCAACAACCCTATGCCCTCTGTGGTATTTCCAATGATATTACCCAGCGCCAGGCTTTCTACAATGCCCTCCAACGCAGCCAAGAACAACTCAAGGCAACTTTACAAGCGATTCCTGACCTAGTATTTAGACTGAACAGCCAAGGGGAATATTTGGCTATTTATCCATCCGAATATGTCGGCAATTTAGTAGATACCAAACTAGCCATTGGTTACTCTATTATGGAACTATTACCCCCCCCTATTGCTGCCAAATATAGTCAGGTTACGCAAACCGCCCTAGCCACTAAAACCCTACAAACCTATGAACAAGATGTAGTGATTGATGGAGTTTTGCGCCATGAAGAAGTGCGGGTGGCTCCCTGTGGTGACAATGAGGTAGTTTTTGTAATTAGGGATATTACCGAACAGGAAACAGCACTTAGGGAACGCCAAAAAGCCGCCGACACTATCAAGAAAAGTGAAGACCGATTTGGGCGCATTGCTAATAATATGCCGGGGGTTTTATATCAATATGTTTTGCATCCTGATGGCTCCCATAATTTTATGTATATGAGTGAACGCTGTCAAGAAATTTTTGGCTTAGATGCTGATACAATTACCCGAGATGCTAATCAGTTATTCCAACTTTTTGAAGCGGAAGATTTTATATCTCTAAAAGCATCAATTTTGCTATCTGCTACCACTTTAAACACTTGGTCTTGGGAAGGTAAATTAGTCACTCCATCTGGTGAAAATAAATGGATACAGGGCATTTCTCAACCGGAACGACAAGTTAATGGCGATATTGTTTGGGATGGGGTAGTTGTAGACATCAGTGAACGTAAATTGATGGAAATTGAATTGCAAAAAACTGTAGCCGAGTTAGACCGAGCTACCCGCCTTAAAGATGAGTTTCTGGCGAATATGAGCCATGAACTGCGTACCCCTCTTAATGGGATTTTGGGGATGTCGGAAGCATTAAAAGAAGGAATATTAGGGGCTTTGAACTCTAATCAACATCATGCGATCGCCATGATTGAAAAAAGTGGGAAACACTTACTAGAATTAATTAGCGATATTCTCGATATATCTAAGATAGAAGCGGGGAAACTAGAACTATATTTAACTGAAGTCCGAGTTCAGGAACTCTGTACTTCTAGTTTAACTTTGGTCAATCACTTGGCGTTTACCAAACAAATTAATATAGAGATTAATATTCCCCAAGCATTAGAAAAAACTTTGATAAAAGTAGATAATCGGCGGCTGCGTCAAGTGCTAATTAACTTGCTCAGTAATGCGTTAAAATTTACGCATAAATCTGGTAAAATTAACTTAAATGTGGGCATCAAAACATCTCCTAATGCGGCTATTTCAACTCCTCAATCTATCTATTTTTCAGTGATAGATAACGGAATTGGGATTGCTCCCGATGATTTAAATAAACTGTTTTTACCTTTCACCCAAATTGATAGTAGTCTCAATCGTCAATATAGTGGTACGGGACTCGGATTAGCTTTAGTTAAACAAATCATAGAATTACATGGCGGTTGTGTTGAGGTGAGCAGTCAACTGGGGAAAGGTAGCTGTTTTACAGTTTATTTACCTTATCATAAAACCTCAAATTATCTCACCAATTTACCGGATAAATCTAACTGGCAATTACCGAGTTATTTTACTGTTAATAATCCCAAATCTCCGTTAATTATGTTAGCGCTAAATAACCAACCATTACTGATTACACTGTCTAGTTATCTGGAAGCTAAAGGCTATAGTTTATTGATATCCCAAAATGGACAGGAGGCGATCGCTTTAATCGAATCCCAATCTCCCCAATTAGTTTTAATTGATATTCAAATACCTGTGCTTGATGGTTTAGCAGCCATTACATATATTCGCCAAAATCTCAAGTTAACTAACTTACCAATTATTGCATTAACCGCCTTAGACACCACTGGCGAACCTGAAAAATGCCGAGAAGCTGGAGCTAATGAATATCTAACTAAACCCATTAAATTAAAACAGTTATCCAACCTGATTCAAAACCTTTTGAATTGCTAACAATTACTGTCGATACCTGTCCCGATAACTAGAGCCAGTTAAGTTCACCATCTCCCCTTTTCAATCATAGCAATAAATCCAGCCAAGATGTTAATTTTTGATAAAGTTTCCATCTCATCAGAAACCCTGAGATATAATTGAATTGAGAAGTACAGACCTGATGAGGGTTTGGGTTAGTGGCTGGGGGTTTTATCATGGCTGCGATCGCACAATTTTGGCCATATAAATAGCATCGAATCGACGAGTCAACTACCCTAACCCTAGGTGTACTACCCGGAGTTTTATATTAATTTGGAGGACTACTTACAATGGATGATGAATTTTCCGATTTTGATGAATCTCAACTAGAACGTGATGCGGAAACCGAAACCGAGCTAATTATTCATGATTCGGAAGCCGAAATACAACCAACTTTTGATGATTCGGAACCGGAAATAGAACCAACTTTTGACGATTAGGAAGCCGAAACCGAGCTAATTATTGATGATTCGGAAGCCGAAATACAACCAACTTTTGATGATTCGGAAGCCGAAACCGAGCCTATTGTTGATGATTCGGAACCGGAAATAGAACCAACTTTTGATGATTCGGAGCCGGAAATAGAATCCGAACCGGAAACCGAGCCTATTGTTGATGATTCGGAAACAGAATCCGAACCTGAAACAGAATCCGAATCGGAAACCGAGCCTATTGTTGATGATTCAGACACAGAATCCGAATCGGAAACCGAGCCTATTGTTGATGATTCAGACACAGAATCCGAATCGGAAACCGAGCCTATTGTTGATGATTCAGACACAGAATCCGAATCGGAAACCGAGCCTATTGTTGATGATTCAGACACAGAATCCGAATCGGAAACCGAGCCTATTGCATTAGAACCAGAACCAGAACCGGAGCCTATTGCATTACAACCGCAACCGCAACCGCAACCGCAACCAGAACCAGAACCAGAATTAGAAGCGCAGCCTATTGCATTACAACCGGAACCGGAACCGCAACCGGGACTGTTTTTTGAGGAACCTGTCGCCTCTCAAGAATCTCTTTTCTTTCCGATTCAACTTCCGACTTTTGATGAAACATCAATATCAATAGGACCCGAACAACTGGGAATAGAAGCAATTAATCAATTGATTAATTTGGATAATTTCATCCCAGAAATCCCGGAAGTTTTACCAGGAGGTAATGATGGGTCGATTACTCAACCTTTCCCCAATCAGTGGTTTGGTAGTGACAATAATGATGTAATTATTGGGACAGCATCAGATGAAACTTTGCTAGGTTTTCAAGGTGATGATTTCCTGAACGGTGTCGAGGGAAATAATACTCTGTTTGGTGGTCGGGGTAATGATACCCTAGTTGCTGGTAATGCTGATGATATCTTATTAGGAAATAAGGATGATGATCTGCTATTTGGAGGAAACGGTAATGATTCCCTTTATGGTGGTCAGGGTAATGATACCCTGATCGCAGGTGATGGTAATGATATTTTGTTTGGAGACAAGGGTAATGATATCCTATATGGAGGAGCAAAAGGTACTGATACTCTCGTGGGAGGGGAGGGAAATGATACTTTTGTAATGCTTCCGGGGGAAGGTTACAGCATAGTAAGTGACTTCGATATCAATCAAGATATCATTGTTTTAATCGGTAATCCTGATGACTATCGACTTGAGGTGACACCAACGGAGGTTAATAATGGCACAGCTATTTATATAGCGGGTTCTGACCAACTGGTTGGTATCATAGACCAGGTGATTGATGTGAGTTTAGAAGATAGCAATATCTTCAGTTTTTTCTAGGTTAATCTAGTTGTCAGTGCGATCGCTTTTGGGAGTCAGGGAACCTCGGCTAAAGCGGCTTTAACTACTTCCACGCCAGCGCCGGGAAGGTGTGCGTTTTCGCTTAAATGTCGCTTCCAGGCTTTAGTTCCTGGTTGTCCAGCGAAAAGTTGTAGAATATGGCGGACAACGCTGTTAAGCCGCCCTCCCTGACTTAACCAATTTTCGATATAGGGAAGCATTTGTTCTACTACTTGATGACGGGTGGGTGGGTTGATATTGTCGCCGTAAATTTCTCGGTCGGCGATCGCAAATAAATAGGGATTATCATAGGCGGCGCGACCCATCATTACCGCATCGACTTTTTTTAGTTGTTGTTTCACCTGTTCAAGGGTAGTAAATCCTCCATTAATTTCAATTGTCAAATGGGGAAATTCTGCCTTGAGACGGTGAACATCTCCATAACGCAGGGGGGGTATATTTCGGTTATCTTTGGGGCTTAATCCTTGTAGCCATGCTTTGCGCGCGTGAACGGTAAAACGCTGACACCCAGAGGCGGCGACCACCCGCACAAATGCGGTCATATCTTCATAGCGATCGCGATTATCGATACCAATACGATGCTTAACTGTTACGGGAATATTAACGGCTTTTTTCATGGCTGATATAGCTTCAGCAACTCTTTCGGGTTCCGCCATTAAACAAGCGCCAAAGTTACCATTTTGCACCCGCGCACTCGGACAACCCACGTTCAGGTTAATCTCATCATAACCCCAATCTTCGGCGATTTTAGCACAGGTCGCCAGTTGTTCAGGATCATCTCCCCCAACCTGAAGAGCGAGGGGTTTTTCGACTGGTGAAAAGTCCAGTAATTTGTGGCGATCGCCGTTAATAATTGCCGCACTTGTCACCATTTCTGTATACAGTAGGGGGCGGCGGGTAATTTGTCGCATGAAGTAACGAAAATGGCGATCGGTCCGATCCATCATGGGTGCAATACTCAGGATATGACTTCGATAATTGTCCTCACTTAACCTGGGTTCGCGACTCATGGCTGTCATGTTTACCATCATAGGCTATGCTACAATTAGACTATCTAATAATTGTATACCATTACTGGTTTTTCTGGCAATCTTTCCCCCCCCCAAAATTTAGGCAAACATGACTGGGCGGCATATATTCCCGGCGACATCATCCATATTAATTAAACAGCGATTTCCGCAAATATCACAGCTAAAACTTGATATAATTGCTGGGCTTACTGATGACTTACTGAGTCCATAATTAACCATGCTAGAACCAGGGACATTACTGTTCAAACTTCAACAGCAAACCGCACGGGCTTTAGAGGTCGGTGCATTACAGCCTATTAGCACCCATTACCAAATTGTAGAACAGGCGGAAATCCCTTTTTTGGTCAGGGTGATAGATAATCTACAACGCAAGGCTACAGCCCAGCCAAAGCAGGTCACCACCCAGACCGTCACCGGGGTAGAATTTAATCCTTTTTTACCCTATGATCCTGATTTATTTGTGGAGAATTTATCAGTTACTCATGTGGGTTTACTTAATAAGTTTAATGTCGTCGATTATCATCTGTTAATAGTAACGCGGGATTTTCAAGAACAGGATAGTTTACTAACCTTAGAAGATTTTGAGGCTATGTGGCTGGCTTTGACCGAAATTGACGGTTTAGCCTTCTATAATGGTGGTCGAGAGGCGGGGGCTAGTCAACGCCATAAACACCTTCAACTTGTGCCGTTTCCCCTAATTCCTAATGGGTTAAATGTGCCGATTGAAAAGGCGATCGCATCTAGTATTTTTTCTGGTTCAATTGGTAAAATACCCCCCTTTGAGTTTCGCCATACTTTATCATTATTTGAACCCGGTTTAGTCACTGATTATAAATTAGCCGCCCAAGTCACTTTGGCAGAGTATTTAAAATCATTGGATTTCCTCAAAATCTCAATTAATGATAATGGGAAACCCGCCACACCTTATAACTTATTGGCGACTCGAAATTGGCTGTTAATTATACCGCGATCGCAAGAAACTTTTCACAACATATCCGTTAATTCTTTGGGGTTTGCGGGGGCGCTACTGGTTGGCAATGATGCACAATTGGCACAACTCAAGCAACAACAACCTTTAACCATTCTCAAGTCTGTGGCTTTCCCTATTTAACCCACAGATAGCGCCTGTTTAATGCGTTGAACAAATGATGCAGGCATTCCCGCCACCCATTTTTCTCGGATGATGCCATCTTCCACTATTACAGCGGTGGGGACAGTATCAATTTTTAGGCGATCGTATGCTACGCTATCTAAAGCGACCACCGAAAAATTGAGTTGATGACTATCAACAAACCACCGCATTTCATCATAATTAGTAAACGCCACAACCCCTAAAACATCAGGCAATTCGTGGCAATCATGGACAATTTTTAACACCTGTAACCAGTCCTTACACTGAGGACAGCGGGGACTCATAAAAACGATTAATTTTGAACCCAAACTTAGGTCTAAATTTACCGCTTCCCCTAACCATTGATTTTGCCAAGGTCTGTTGGCTTGAATCGGCGCTAAATCAATTAGTGGATAGCCATGATTATCTAAATACTCTAGGGAAGCCGAGGCGGCTGCATAGCCAATTAAAAACGTGGCTATAACTATCATCCACCGCCATAAAATAGTCCCTTCGTTATAGTTACCAATTAAACCCACACCTAGGCAAATAATATACAGTAAATTCAACAGTAAACTTTGATTAGGGGTGATTTTTAGCCAGCCATTATAACAGCCACAATCTTCCGTTTTTCCCGTCGATGTACTCCAATAAGTTAACCCCGAAAGACCGATTAAAATTATGATACTCAACGGGATGATCATGGCGGGTGTCGCCCCGAAAATTAACGCGCTTCCTATGGTGGCTTCTACGGCTATAAAAGTTATAGTTATCAGTTCAATTAACCGAGAATTAAATAGCCTCAGTTGGGCGATATGTTGGGCGAATTTCCAGGGCTCAATAATTTTGGCGATCGCTGTTAGTAAAAATACACTTCCCACAAATACAATACCAAAATTAGCTAATGTTAGGGATATCATAGTTAAATGATGGTTAAGCATTAATCACAGGAGTTTAGCTTCCTACAGGTCATCCCCGAGTAAACTAGGGACTAGGGGAAACCTAGACTAAGGAAAGGACATCTGACAATTATCTGATCAAACTTGGCATTTTTGGAGATTTAACCTTCCCATATTCATGATATCATTGTTTATCTTCAATAGTAGCTTTACCTCATTTCGGTATCCAGGACTGAGGCGATCGCTTGCTTCTTTTTGAGGGAAACAGACTCCCAATCCTGCTACCTGATTATGGCACTTTTAGCTGAAATTATCGAAGAATGTTGTCAATTACCAGTATAGTTATAGAAAAGTGGGAACTAGAATTAACAACCTACAAGTTACTAAAATTGTAGATGGAGATACTATCAAAGTCTTGCTAAATGGTCGCCGAGAACCTCTGCGATTGCATTGTGTTGATACTGAGGAATCATTTGCTAAAGGTTCCAAACCGGTCACGCAAACCGGAATAGAGGCTTCAGCAATGGCTAAAAAATACTTCACAGAAGCTGATGGAACATTAACTAAAGTGGATTTGGAATTTGATAGTGATGATTCCTTAGAAGTCTGTTTAGACAAATACCGAGATACCTATGGTCGCTTGATTTGCTATGTTCATAAAGGCGATGATCATTATAACTTGCGATTAATTCAAGAAGGTTGGAGTCCCTATTATATTAAATATGGGCGATCGCAATTTTATCACCGCCAAATGATGGAAGCAGAAGCGATCGCTCAAGCCCATAATCGCATTATTTGGGATCGCAATTTACCTCAAAATAAGCCCTTTCGTGATTATGAACTCTTAAACTGTTGGTGGTCATTAAGGGATGGTATTATTCAAGATTATCGCCATCATGGAAAAACAGCCGGAGTTCTTTCTGTCCGTTTTGACTATCCCGAAATTCTAGCCGCCGCCGCTAGTAAACAATGGATTACTATATTTTGTGATTTACAAGATGGTATCACCAAATGGATTGGTAATAGCGCCTTAATTCATACCGGCTCAAAAGACCATATTATCAAGTTATGGATACCAGAAGCCAAAAGCGAGAAAAATGCACCCATTGTCCGATTAATCAATCGTCGCTATGCTGGTCTGGGGCGAGGATATGTTTATATTAGCGGTCGAGTTATTATGTATCGAGACAAACCCGAAATCACCATAAATCACCCACAGCAATTATCAGATTTTTGTCCCACACCACATCACTTACAGCAATTGATAACACTTGAGGAACCTGATCATGTACAATCACAGATAATTGTTTAATCTAGGAGTTAATCAAAATGCCAGCCGATTTACCCAAAGGGTTCCCAGAACCTACAGACATTGGAACTATTGAAGTTAAAAAATACCCCCATTATCGGGCTGTTACCTATCGCCACCAGGGAGATTTAACCGTCGCCACCCGCATGGCATTTAACCCCCTATTCCAACATATTAGCACTAATAATATCGCCATGACAACCCCCGTCGAGGCGCGATATTTACAGGAGGGTTCCTGGGAAGAAACATCAGCGGCGGATGTCTCTTTTTTATACTCTCAACCCGAAATTAATCCCCAAACTGTTGATGCTGATGTCACCGTCACAGATACCCCAGAAATGATGGTAGTTAGCATTGGGATTCAAGGTCCTTATACTTGGGAAAGCTACCAAATACATTTGGATAAATTGAAAGACTGGCTACAACAACATCCAGAATATCAAATTTTTGGACCCCCAAGACGCTTGTTTTATAATTCCCCTATGACTCCCCCTTATTTAAAATATAGTGAAGTACAAATTCCCATTACCCCTCGTTAACCGCTGAGGGTTGACAAGTTTTAGAGACTCATGATAAGATATTGACATATACTTTTTATATAATCGAAATCTGTATCCGAATAAAAAAAATGTATATATTCCCATTCTCTAAATGATACCACCAAACGAATCAGAAATCAAGGAGCGACCTCTCAAAAAAAATTTCGCAACATTTCTTAATTTTTTGTTACAAAAGTTAACATAAAGTTAACATAATTATTATAGACGGAAGCCGGGGAATCGCCCTGGGTGTCACCATAATAGGCGAGACCATGTTACAGGGAACTAGAATCCAAACTCTTGGCTTCTTCGTCGCTTTTGGGAAGGTGTAAGCCACACTCTTGTTTAAGTCCCCGGAACCGGGTATCACGATCGCTTTCATCACTATCCGTCACTGGGCGACTGGAATGCCAATCACCAACAGTAGTGTAACCCAGGTCGAAATAGGGATGATAGGGGAGGTCGTGGGCGGTTAGATATTTATAGACATCGCGGGAATGCCAATTGAGAATCGGGTAAACCTTATAACGACCCGATTGGTAATCAATACAACGTAAAGTTTTGCGGTGTGCGGTCTGATCAGCCCTAAGTCCCGCCAACCAAGCCGTAGCCCCAAGTTCATTTAAAGCCCGTTGCATAGGTTCAACCTTGCGGATTTGGTCATAGCGGTTAAAGGCTTCGAGATCATTGTGTTCCCACAGACGACCATAAAGGGCTTCCATCCTAGCCGGAGACATGGAAGATTGATAAACTTTCAGATTGAGTTGGAGGCGCTTAGTCAATTCTTCAGCAAAGCGGTAAGTTTCAAGGGGAAGATAACCCGTATCGACCCAAATCACCGGAATATCTGGAACTACCTGGGTAACTAGATGTAGCATCACCGCCGATTGGATGCCGAAACTGGTACTCATCAACAACCCTGAGCCAAAAGTGTCCGCAGCCCATGTCACAATATCAGTAGCATTAGCATTTGTGAGGTGATCGTTAATGCTATCGAGATCCAGTTGCTCTAAAGTGCGATCGTCACAGCACCCGTTTTGGTCTGACGGGATAGATGCAGATTGTCCGTTGGAATTAATTAGACTCAAATTCGTCATCTTTTTTCCCTCCTAGAGACCCCCGCCATAGCTGTATTCAGCTGGGCTGGCTGCCGGAGTAAACGAGGGGCAGCACTTAGTTGGCATACGAATAACCATCCTTCTTGTGAATATTTGACTCTCTCCACGCTAAAGCAACGGAGATTCGGGAATGAACCAAAAGTTCTCACAGGCGTAGTCAAAGCGCCCCTATAGGTAACCATAAGGCTTCCCTTTACTTTTTTTCGATGTCCCTTTTGCCTCTCGCCGATGAAACCACTTTGCTACCGACATTTCTGCATTATGCAAGTCTGCCCTCACGGGATGTTAAGCCCCTTTCATTCGGGTCTTAGAGAAGGCAGTTATATGATACCATAGCACCCGCTGGCGTAAGCACGCCTGTCGCTTTTCCTCCCCGTTAAAGAGACGGGGCTACCAAGCCACCGAGCTTTCAGCGTGTTGAGATCTTAAAACTTCCAGCAGTAGCCGTGGTGCAACCCACAGAATCAATCGTCCGGTATGATGACTTATCCGCAGTCCCCACAGCGGGTTTAGGCATAACCCAAACAAATCTTACCCCAAAATTCCCTGAGCAACTACCCTTGTTTTGACGCTCCCCGCTCTAAATAGACGGGGATTCTTCATTCATAGACTTGCCATAATTTAGCAGGATTTCTCCAACCAAACTAGAGGGCAAATCTCTGAAGCTTGAGATTTGGTGCGCCCCACCATACTTAATCCTTTTGGCAATATGTTTAAAGCAGCGTTTCTATCACGGAAGTCTGTATATCTGCAATGAGGGCAGACATGAGTGCGAGTAGATAACGACTTTTCTGCCCTTTGGTCACAATTAGAACAATTCTGAGAAGTATTATGGGGTGGAACAGCAATAACCAATTTGCCATACTTATCCCCAAAATACCCTAGCCATCGTTTAAAAGTAGCCCATCCTGCATCGGTTATCGACTTGGCTAAACGATGATTTCTAACCATACCTCGAACATTCAAGTCTTCACAAACTACCAAACCGTTAGATTGGACTAAACGGAGTGCCACGCTTTTGACAAACTCTTCTCGCTGTCTGCTTACTCTTAAATGTTTTTGGGCCTAAGGAGTTAAAGGGGTTATGGTATCTCTAGGATCTAATTTGATGGAGAATTGAACATAATATCCATCTGCTTGTCTAATAATCCTCACTCGCTTAATCTGTTCAGGCTGATAGTAATTAATATCCCTAGAGCCTATCAGCTTGAGCTTACCAATACCTTTTTTGTCGGTAAAAGTGATCTGCGGTTTATTGTCTGATAGTTTCCATCCAGAGACTTTATATTCTACCGAACGAGAATGTTTTTTGAATCTTGGATACCCCTTCTTCCCCTTGACCTGGTTTTGGCAATTCTCGTAAAAACGAGTAATCGCACCGAGAACTCTTTCAACTGCCGTTTGACAAGCATGATAGTTTAAATCTTTGACCAAATCAAACACCTTCCGCAGTGCTGTGTTGCATCGAAATAAGTCAACCTTACCTATGCCACGATTGTCCATCCAATAACGAAGCACCTTATTGCCGACAAACTGTGCTGTCCGTATTGCTTCATCAATGGCTTCGACTTGATGTGGCTTGGGTTTGACTTTGTATTCGATCACCAACATTTTGACACTGTACGCGCTGGTATCAGCCATTATAGCCTAAAAAATAAACGCGGGTTAAAACCCGCGAGTCGCCCTAACCCTCCCTTGAAAGACGAGGGCTTGCGGGCATCCCGTGTGATTTTCGTCAGATCCATAGCCAAAATTTTGGTGAAAATTTCTTGATTTCCTCCACAAGATCTTCACAATCTCATGGTTTGATGAGAATTAACTACTTTAGTAAACCGCCAGCACCCCTTTTATAAAATCGCTGGCCTATATTATCAAAGCATAGCCTGAGTCCATCGGACTTGGGCTATGTTGTCTGCGAGGAAAAAGTTGGTTTTTGCCGGGGCGGGTTTATTTACAGCTCCAGAACAGCAACCACTAGCCTGTAACATAGAAGTTCATCATCAGAATTCGGCTTTTTCCAAGGTTGAGAAAGGCTAAGAACCACCAGACATTCAGGACTTAAAATATAGTCATTGTCTAGTTTAGTACAAAGCTCTGGATCAGTCACGTTCAAGACTAAGCTGTGACCGCCCTGTAAAGGAATTTCCCCTTTCCATTTGCCGTAATTATTGCGCCAAGTTTCAAACCCGTCAACCTTGACTATTTGTAATGTACGTCTTTGATGGCGAGGCAATGAAGATATGTATGAATAGGGGATAGCATTCAGCCAATCATGACGATGACTATGAATAATTTCATCATCACAATAACAAACTACGTCCGTAGGGCTAACTCTGCCAACGTGCTTCCAGGAACCCCTTAAAATCAGTCGATTCTCACATTCATATCCATTTCCTGTATCACTTAGAGGTATATCAACAATATCTAGTGGTTGGATAAGCCTTCCATTAATCTGAGACATATTTACCGGAATGCGACCATCATCGAAGCTAGTCACAGGACGAACCCATTTCCCTGTAGATATTTCTATCCCAGCAATACAACGGTCATTGTGCTTCCGAGAATTAGCAAGACAAATTAACTTTGACATCATCCTTACCACTTATAGGTGATGAATGTTTACATTTCCCCATTTTTGGTTTAAGTATTCCGCAACTAAGCGACGATGACAGTTATGAGGTTTAGCCTCACTGCAAAGCAAACAAGCCCCATCAGCTAAATCTGGGGACAGCTTTTTTTCGATTTCACGATCCGCCATCAGCTTTAAAAATTTCTGCTCATATATCGACCAATCTCCCTTTTTCTTTTTATACTCATCAAGAATATCTTTGGTGGGAGCCAAGTCTAAAATATGCACATAATCAATATCGTCGATAGTTTTCAAGAAATACTCTAAGTCTGCTCTTTTGGCGAATCCAGCTAATTGAGATACATTATTTAAACGAGTGTCTATAACTTTCTTAACACCTGCTTTTTTCAGAGTTTCAAAGAAAATTTGTGCGCTTTTTTGAGTGAAACCTATGGTGAATAAATCCACCTGATTTTTCTTAGTTTTCATGGGTCTTATTTTCCTTTTCTACATAAGCAATCTCATCCCCCTGAAGTTGATAAGCTTGGCTCAAGCATTCTTCTCTTGTTGGTAAACTCTTTGGGGAAAATAGGGAAAGCTGAACTTCTTGTGCATCGCCAAAATCCCTAAAACCATGCTTAACAAGCATTCTATCTTCCAAATGCTCATGAGATTCTAAATCCCCATTCTTTAGGATGTGATTTATAGGGATATCAAAATCCCGTAAGTGCTGACAGACCAAGATGGCTCGGTGACAGGTTAATGGATCTTGTTCAGCACACATCAGCGAAATCTTATGTTTTTTCAAACCTTTATGAAGTCGCTTAATTCCTTGGTGAAAAGCATCTGTAAGAGCAATTCTTTCATATACTGCTTTACCATTGATATAGCAGTCGGGGTTACTAGGTCTTGCACCCAGTTCCCGTCCCAGAAAAACATATTGAATTCCTTGTTGAGCGAGAAACTCTTGTAGGGATGAGCGATTGAAATGTGACAAGAATCGGCTGTAGGGATGTGAACGTACATCAGCAACAGCGGTTACTCGATGCTTTTGGAGTAGGGAGATGAAAGCATCTATCTCATGATTAGAGTGACCGATACTGAATAACTCCATACTGATCCTCTGTTGCTACCTAGTCATACTATTTTATTTGGCGTTCATTGTCTATGAACCCTCATTATTATGGTAGTACAGACCGGCTTGGCTTGTCAATCTTAACCAGTTTCCAGATCAGCTATAGGAGAGATATCTAAGTATTAATCAGACAACGGCAACTCAGCACAACTACGATCGCCCTATGCCCTATGCCCTATGCCCTATGCCCTATGCCTTATGCCCTATGCCAATTATCCCCCCATTAGCTTCCCAGGGAAAAGCGATCGCTTAGGGGATTAACGGAGAACTAGAGGCAAAATACCAATGGCTTGGGTGTTATCTTCTGCGAGGCGATCGCCATTTACAGCCACAAATTCCTTAAACTTCTCCCCATCTTTGATTGGGGATAATTGAATGTATTTTCCCGGTTTTATTATAGGCGATCGCCTGTGCGTAGCACATACTGCCATCAGCGGTTTTCTGATATTTTGATCAACTGACCTAATCATAACCTGTAACTACGTCAACGCGCAGCGCTATAATTATCCCGACGGGCCGGCGATCGCCACAAAAGCCGCCCAGTAGTGAGGAGACTCAAAGGGCGGGTCATCAAATAAACTCAAACGGTCTTCCACTTCTTCCAACTCTTCCTCCGTCGCTTTGAACTCATGTTTGAGCCAGTCAAGAACATCATCACAAGATAACCCCCGTAACCAGGTTTGAGCCGCTTGCAGGGCAGCCGTAACCGAGGGATAGTCGGGTAAAATTTGATAGAGGCGCAGCGTCACCAGAGTCGCCGCCAGTTCATCCACATTCCAGAGACTGGCGACCACCGTTCGCGCTCCGGTCAATAAAAAGGCACTGGATAATCCCAGATAGTCATCCGTGAGGGAGGTTTCCACCAAGCCCGTTTGGCTAGAACAGAGAACCAGGAGGCGACACACTGGAAGACTAAGACTGGTAACAATATCCACAAAGGTCAGCTTTTCCCCATTCGCCAGTCTCAGATAGGCGTTGAGGGGGTTGCAAACGTCAAATTCACCGTGACAGGCAAAGTGGACCGCGTGACTCTGCTCAAGAAAGGTTTGGGTGTCGGGTTCAGTTAAATTAGCCAGTCGGGCTTGGTCATGGCGCAAGACTTGATGGGGGCTAAATTTCCGGCACAACAGTTCCACCCCTAAATTTTCATAGTCGAGGTCTTCTGTCGGGTTTTGAATGGCGAAGAAGGGGGCTATTTCCCGGTTGACGGGGGGAAGGTTTTGGAGGTAGTTGAGAATTTGACAACTGGGGGCATATTGCACCGGGAACCAGTCTTGCAGGGGTTTGGTTTCACTCCCAGAAGGCGAGGGGAGAGAGACGGGGAGAGCGTGGAGGGGAATGAGGTGCAGTTCCCGGTGGGGAATCAGGATGAGGTGTTGAATCTCCGATAATTCAGCCAGCAGGCGGGGGAGTTGCAGGGCGGCGCTGAGGGTTTCCAGGCGTTGGGGGAGTTGCTGATTCCAGGAGGGTTTTCCGTAGTCGCTGCGGTAGTCCTTTAGGGCTTGGTCGAGGTGTTGACGGTCTTCGGCGCTGAAGTGGTGGGGAGTAATCTGGATTTGCTGGTCTCGGCGGCGAGTGACGAGGAAGGCGTAAAATCCGGATTCCGCTTCACTGGGGAGATACCACTCGATGAGGGCAGTTTGGGGCGGCAGGAGGCGGCGTAAGTCCGGGAGTTGGGCGGGGACTTGTGCGGTGAGGGTGAAGTTGGGGTCGTCGAGTTCCGTGAGCAGGTCTTGGAGTTGCTCGTTAGCGGATTGGAGTTGTTGGCGGATGAGGGTTTCGGGTGAGGGTTGGTTGAGGTTGTTTTCGGTGGTGGGGGTGTAGGCGAGTTGTTGTTGGTAGCTGCCGATTTGACGGCGCAGGTCGCTGATGCGTTGTTTTTGTGCGTTGGTGGCGTTTTTGGGGTAGAGGTTGGCGCTGTCGAGGAGTTCGAGGAGGGTGCGGGATTTACTGCGTTCGACGGTGAGCAAGGCTTGGGGGTAGTCTTGGTTGTTGATGCAGGCTTGCACCATGTTTTCATAGATATCGAGGGAGTTGGCGACGAGTTCCCGTTTGGTGGCTTCGGAGGTGGCCCAGTAGCGGCTTTGTTCAATGGCAAGGATAGCTTGGTTGTAGCCTTCGATGGTGGTTTCCCAGTTTTGGAGGTCAAAGGCAATATTGCCCAAATTGCGACCGAGTTCCAAGGCTTCTAAGGGGAATCTGTCTGGGGAACAAATGGCTAAACCCGCTCTCCAGGCGGCAATGGCTTCGGGAATTTTATTTAATTGCCGATGGACAAATGCCAGAGAATTGTAACTGATGCCCATGCCTAAGCGATCGCCCAATTCGGTTCTCAATTCCAAAGATTGCCGATACAGACGCTCCGCCTCATACCAGTTGCCGCGATTTCTGTAGATATCTCCCAACTGTCCCCAACAGCTTGCCATGCCCGAGCGATCGCCCAATTCGGTTCTCAATTCCAAAGATTGCCGATACAGACGCTCCGCCTCATCCCAGTTGCCGCGATTTCTGTAGATATCTCCCAACTGTCCCCAACAGCTTGCCATGCCCGAGCGATCGCCCAATTCGGTCATCAATTCCAAACATTGTAGATACAGACGCTCCGCCTCATCCCAGTTGCCGCGATTTCGCTGGATATCTCCCAACTGTCCCCAACAGCTTGCCATGCCCGAGCGATCGCCCAATTCGGTCATCAATTCCAAACATTGTAGATACAGACGCTCCGCCTCATCCCAGTTGCCGCGATTTCGCTGGATATCTCCCAACTGTCCCCAACAGCTTGCCATGCCCGAGCGATCGCCCAATTCGTTTCTCAATTCCAAAGATTGCCGATACAGACGCTCCGCCTCATCCCAGTTGCCGCGATTTCGCTGGATATCTCCCAACTGTCCCCAACAGCTTGCCATGCCCGAGCGATCGCCCAATTCAGTCATCACTTCCAAACATTGCCGATACAGATGCTCCGCCTCATCCCAGTTGCCGCGATTTCGCTGGATATCTCCCAACTGTCCCCAACAGCTTGCCATGCCCGAGCGATCGCCCAATTCGGTTCTCAATTCCAAAGATTGCCGATACAGACGCTCCGCCTCATACCAGTTGCCGCGATTTCTGTAGATATCTCCCAACTGTCCCCAACAGCTTGCCATGCCCGAGCGATCGCCCAATTCGGTTCTCAATTCCAAAGATTGCCGATACAGACGCTCCGCCTCATCCCAGTTGCCGCGATTTCTGTAGATATCTCCCAACTGTCCCCAACAGCTTGCCATGCCCGAGCGATCGCCCAATTCGGTCATCAATTCCAAACATTGTAGATACAGACGCTCCGCCTCATCCCAGTTGCCGCGATTTCGCTGGATATCTCCCAACTGTCCCCAACAGCTTGCCATGCCCGAGCGATCGCCCAATTCGTTTCTCAATTCCAAAGATTGCCGATACAGACGCTCCGCCTCATCCCAGTTGCCGCGATTTCGCTGGATATCTCCCAACTGTCCCCAACAGCTTGCCATGCCCGAGCGATCGCCCAATTCAGTCATCACTTCCAAACATTGCCGATACAGATGCTCCGCCTCATCCCAGTTGCCGCGATTTCGCTGGATATCTCCCAACTGTCCCCAACAGCTTGCCATGCCCGAGCGATCGCCCAATTCGGTTCTCAATTCCAAACATTGTAGATACAGACGCTCCGCCTCATCCCAGTTGCCCCGATTTCGCTGGATATCTCCCAACTGCCCCCAAGAGCTTGCCACGCCCGAGCGATCGCCCAATTCGGTTCTCAAATCCAAAGATTGCCGATACAGACGCTCCGCCTCATCCCAGTTGCCGCGATTTCGCTCGATATCTCCCAACTGTCCCCAAGATTCTGCCATGCCCGAGCGTTGGCGAAGCCTCTCCTCTGGAGAATCGCCCAATTCGGTTCTCAATTCCAAAGATTGCTGAAACAGACGCTCCGGCTCTTCGGTTTGCGTTTGCTGCGCCTCAACCACAGAGGGAGATTCCAACTGTTCCGCATACTCTACATAAACTCCTCCCAATGACCTTAAAATCTGAGCCGTTACCCGCGCAAAAGCGATCGCATTCCCCTGAACTTCCCCTTCCCCTAACTGTCGCGGATTTTTCAGAATCGCCCCAAAATCTTCTACCGCAAAGCCCAAATTCCTCGCCACATAACCAGAAACCTCATCAATCACCCTCACCGTCTCATCCACCGGCACCGACTCTAGTAATAACTCCCGGACTCCCGGCATAAAATCATATTGAACCAACTCCGGGTCAGTCTCCATATCAATCTCGGATATCGGCTTCAATAACCCACCCAAAAACACTTCCGCCACATTGACTGGCAAAGACTCTTTCAACAAAGTTGCCTGAATCAAACGCACCACAGGTAAAGTAATCACAGGAGCCGCCGCCAACAATCCCGCTAATTTTCGCGCTACCCGAGAAGCCGTCGCCCGAAACCCGTTTACCCGCTTTTCCGCCGTCAATTCGCCACCAGAATTGGGCCGCTGCCTCCGTCTTTGATGTTCTGCATACTTAAATAGATATCCGGCTGCCCAAACGTTACCTTTCCCCGCAACTAATCGCGCCCAACTCCCTACTGATTCCGGTTCTAAGGTAAAAATCGGAACCTTCACCACCTGATGAGTGACTTCCTCATCCCACCACAAAGGGAATTCATCAACTTTTAAGTTCTGATTCCAATCTCCGGGATTGAGTCCCTGTAACCTCACCAACGCTTCCCAACCTAAACCGCTTCTTTTCCACATCCATTCAGGTAGCATCTGCAAAATTGCCATCGACCCCCGTTTCGCCCAAAGGTCTAAAATGGGAATCATTTTCCCCTCTCGCCACACTTTCGACACACAATCACTCACCACAATCACTAATCGTCGCCCAGTGGGGTCGATTAATTCCCTGGGACTGCGAGGGGCTTGATGTTTCGCCGTTGCCCCTATCCCCCGGCGAATTTTCACCGCTTCGGGGTTATCGGTGAGTAGACTCCAAACTCGCACATCTCGGAAAATTCCATAGTTCTTGAGGAGTTTTTCTAAGTCTCGGAGGGTATGCCGCCAAAGCAACATCGAGACGCAATCCTCAATCACTAAATCTAAGTCTAACCAAGGTTCTAGGCGAGGTCTTAACACCGGAATCCAAATCCCTTGGCTGGCAATTTGTTCGCTGGTGGCAACTTCATCAATAACCCAATCTCGTCCCCCAGAAACTCGACGCATCAGGGGTTTTAAAGCTCTGGCTAAGGTCAGAGGTCCCCGAAGTGAGGGGGCATCGGAAAGTCGAATGGGTAAACCCCCTCCACCAGGGGCGGTTTGACTCGGTTCCGGTTTGGGGACAATTTCGGATTGGGGCGGTTGGGGGCTTACTGAGGAAGCGGATTTATCTTCTGGGGAATTTTCTGGGGGATTTTTTGGGTTATCTGCTTGGGAAACGGGTTGAGGGGGTGATTCTGGAGGGGTTTGAGATGAACTACTGCTGTCCGAACTGGGTTCAGCGGAGGGTGAAGGGCTGGGTTCGTTAGCTGGAGTTACAGATTCAGAATATTGGTCAATGTGGGAAGCCAGCCAAAAGATATCCGCAATGTCTTTGGCGGAGAGTTGAAATTCCTGTTGTAAGGCTTGAACCAAGTTGGGATTCATTAGTCTTCTCAACTGTTAAGGTATCTCATCAAGATTTCTATCAGGTCTTTCTCGTCGCTGACTTCCGGTTTTAACTCTCGCGTCACCATATAAATGGCGTTTAAGAGTTGGTCGGTGGCGAGGTCGCCCTGGCTGCGACGGTTGATAAACTGCTCGATAAGTTGATTGATTTTGGCGGGGTCTTGGGTGAGGCTATCTTCCTCTAAATGCGCTTCGACAATCTCTTTTAAGGTGGTAGGATTGGTTTGATCGGGCATGGGTAGTCTTAAACAACGCCGGAGAAAGGCTGGGGGAAACTCTCGCTCTCCATTGTCGGTAAGGATAATCAAGGGAAAGTTACAACAGCGAATTTTTCCATCTTGGACGGGAACTGAGATACCATCGGCGGTGGTGACTTCGACTTGATTCTGCTCTGGACTAATTCGGGCGAGTTCGGGAATGGCAAATTCTCCTTCTTCAAACAGGTTTAGCAGGTCGTTGGGGAGGTTGATATCACTTTTATCAATTTCGTCGATGAGTAAGACTCTGGGACGATGAGCGGGTAAGAGGGCAGTTCCTAATGGACCCAGGGTGATGTAACGACCGATATCTTTACTTTTATCGCCCATTTGAACGTCCTGGAGACGGGCGATCGCATCATAACGATAGAGTCCATCTTGCAAGCTGGAACGAGCGGTAATATACCACGGTAACACCGGGCCGAGTTTCAATTCGTAAGCCACAGCATAGGCTAAGGAAGTTTTACCCGTTCCCGGTTTCCCGGTTACTAACAGGGGTCGCCTCAGATATAAGGCGGCATTGACCATATTAACAACCCGGTTTTGCTCTCGGTTCTCAGGGCTATGAATCCGAAAACTTTTCCCCCGTTTCTGGTCGCGAGTTTCCGCGTCTAAGGTCTGCAAAAAATTGTTCCATCGGGTGGCAATTTCTTCCACCAGACTCTTTTCGACTCCAGTAAACTGTCGCCAACTCGGAGGTGGTGGCAATTTCTCAATCCCATCATGGGGGTCACGATTTCCTTGAAAGATTTTCCAGGTGTTCATAGGGTTAGGCGGGTTATTCTCCCGGTTGCATCAGTTCAATCATCATCTCAGGGGTGAGACGATAAGGATCTTCCCAGAGAAACCCCAAGTGACATCCGAGATGGTCGGGGCTATTTCCTTGGGAGGCGGATCGGAGTTCTCGGACTGACTCGCTTAACTGACGCAAAGGGCGACAGGTGAGGAGTTGATTGATACTCTCAGCATAGTTGGCATTGGGATTAGGGCATCGGGGCCAAAGGGCGATCGGTGTGGCTGCTTGCAAAATGGCTTTGACTAAAACCTGGAAATGCTCAGAGGCGGTGGGACAAGTCAGCTTTAAGCCAATTTTCTGGTTTAATTGGTGGGGCAGTTGCCTAGAGTTTAAGCTGTGGAGGTCTTCTAGGCTCTCAAAACTTTCTAAAAGGGGATGTTGGTCTAAAATCTGGCTGACTTTCCCCCAGTTTTCATACCACTGATTGAGGTAATTGTCAAGATAATTGAGGTTTAATCGTTCGAGCGATCGCACTCTCAGTCCATACCTCATTCCCCAACAAGTTTCACTATCAACGGGGTCAAATTCTAATTGCCACTGGTCAACTTCACTACTGAGAAACTCTTTGGGCAAAAACACTTCAATGGTTAAATGATACCGCTTTCCTCTCAGCAACTTTAAGGCTTTTCTCAGGGATTTATTTAACCATATCTGAATCTCCGCCTGCGTACAAGTTAACCCATCTTCCCCAACTTCATCTAACAGCGGTTTAAATGCGGCATTGGGGTCATTTTGAATTAAAAAATTATCCTCAACTAGCCAAGCGTTGACGATGACTTGCTCAGACTTCTTTTGGGACTCCACAGTAACCAGCACATAAGACTCTAATGGCTGCGGTAAATTATCAGGTTCTCTCTGGGATGTCTTATTTTCTAATAGGTTTAAGAATTTATCTAAGCATTGATACCGTAAAATTTGGGTCAAACTGCTGAGTTCAGAGGGATAAAAATTATCCCCTACAATAGCATCGGATGGTAATGCGGTCTGGGCAAATTCTACGACATCTTTCCCATAACCACTCTCCTGCAATATCTCAAAAATTTGTTGTAATATTGCTTCAAAATCAACATGTTTTCCATCCCCAAACATCCCCGGAATGGGTAGGATTGTCGATGATTTTAAGAGGGTTTTGATTTCTTCAATCCCTTGATTGGCTTGGTCAACGCCTGCTTGAAGTTCTTCAAGCTG
Organism: Arthrospira sp. PCC 9108; assembly: GCA_016745315.1. GTDB lineage: Bacteria > Cyanobacteriota > Cyanobacteriia > Cyanobacteriales > Microcoleaceae > Limnospira > Limnospira platensis. The sequence goes on along the minus strand of CP066886.1, from coordinate 3,330,528 downwards.
CAAGGGAATGGTTTGTAAAATGTCTCGAATACTGCGATAACTTGACTCAAGCCTTGCAGAAATCTCTCGCAGGGTCTGGCTTTGTTGTTCTTGGTTTCCCTCAAGTTTACGCTGTAAGTCATCAAAATATTTTGGGATTTTGGAAAACTCTTGAATCTGATAGGCTTGACTCGCTTCGCCGTCATTTTTGAGTTTCAGTAATTGACTTAAAACACTTTGAAAATGACTGTCTTGATGCTTACTTAACCGGGCTAAATCAATCCGCAACCCGGTCAATAAATCCAACATTAACCCCGCGAAAGCCTTACCATCTTCTGCAAAGTCTTCCTTGAGAGTCTGACGGAAGGCTTGGGGAAATTCATCATAAAGCAGTTGGGAAACTGTGGCAAAAACTCCATCAGGAAATTTAAATCCTCCACCGGGACAGGCTGCCATATTCAGTCTAGCAAAAATATCTTGCCAATCTTCCAGTTCCAGGATTTTATCACCCTTTGGAATCAGGATATCTGGCATTTTTCCCTCACTGATTTCTGGATATCTTTCCGATTCTCCTGTCTCTTCATTTAGCCAACTACTCCATAAACTCACCCATTTTTGAGGGGTTATTTCGGCAATTTTTAGGAGATTCTTGCAGGTTTTGCTGTCTTGCTTAAACTCAGGGACGGCTTTATGGGTAATAACGGCGGCGATCGCTTTTCCAACGGCTTCAATCAAATCGTGGTTTTTTAAAGAAACGCCAGGATGTCCGGTGGTGGCATCCCCTAGCTCATTCGCAACGTTTCCGGCTACAACTGATGCGATCGCCTTGCAAGTTTCCCCTAACAACTCTTGAGCCTCTGGGTTCGAGAGTAACCCCACTACACCCAGGGCTGGGGGGAATGTGCAGGCTGCCACATAGAGGGACCCAAATACTCCTAGCCGATATAGGGTATTTTTGACCGCCATATCCTGCTCCGTCTAACTCATGGACTGATTTTAGCAGAAACCGCCTAGAAATCTGATGTCTGGGGTCATCGTTTTCTGGGATTTTTGACTCCACCCGATTAACCCTCTGCTGCTGTCTGGGAATTATTGTGCCGCTAGGGTTGACAAGTGCTGCGAAGTCATGCTTATATATTTATATACAGTTTTATAATTGGTTATTATGCAAAAAATAAAATTTTGGCAATATTCCCATTATCTAAAAGTATAGCCCAGGTGTACCAAAAAAGCAAGGAACCCCCCCAGAAAAAAATTTTCGTAACATTTCTTAACATTTTGTTACAAAAGTTAACATAATTATGAACTACATTGATAGGTAATCAAGCAGACTATATATAAGATGATGCTAACTTCCAATGACTTTAGTGGGTTACTGAATCAAAGATTTTTCCGAAACTTTTTACCCATTCCGGCTGCTGGGACCTTACACCTGGGGAAAAAGACCCCAGACTTTGAATTACCAGACATCACGAATAATGGGAAAGTGCGTCTGTCTGAATACCGAGGTAATACGCCTGTTATTCTGGCGTTTACGCGAATTTTTACAGAAAAGCAGTATTGTCCCCTATGCTACCCCCACATAAAAGCTCTCAATGAAAATTATCGGGCTTTTGTGGAGCGTGGCGCTGAAATATTGATGATTACCAGTACAGACACAGCACAAAGCCAGACCGTGGTTAAAGATTTAGGCCTAAAAATGCCATTGTTAAGTGATTCTAGCTGTGGTATTTTCCGACTGTATCATGTAGGTCAAGCCTTGGGCGCACCTCTTCCGGCTCAATTTGTTTTAGACCGTGAAGGAATCTTACAATATCGCCATTTATTTTCGTTTCTTGAACCCAATGCGACAGTCCCTAAACTACTTAGTATTCTGGACGAACTGGCTAATTAAAAACTAGGCTGCCAATCCTTGGATTCTAAGCGTTTGAGCTGTTGTAGGTAACGGGAAAAATAACCATGATTTAAGCGGCTGTAGTCGTACATTTTGGCGCTTTGTAAGCTAATCGCCCAGGACCAAATTTGAGCCACTTGGGTGAAGGCGGGTAAGGTATATTTTTCCCAGTCAGTTAGGGGGTAAATCTCTTGATATCCTTGTATAAAAGCCTCTCGGCTACTACGTCCTAACCCGGCTTGTAAGGAAACTTGTAAAAATTTGGCAATGTCAAAAATCCGCCAACCATAGCCACATTGATCAAAGTCGAATAGGGTGATCTCTCCTGAGTGGGTAAAATGGGCGTTTCCACTGTGGGGGTCTCCCCAACAAATTCCCCATAGATCAGCGTTTTTGGGGAAATCAGCTAGTTTAGCCCGGATTGTCTCTGCTGTATTATGTAAGTCTGATAGGTCTGACGATCGCAATTGTAGGAAGGGGGCGATCGCTTCTACGGAACGATCTAAGAGGTATTCTAAGGTTAGAGGCGATCGGTAATGGTCTGTATGGAAGTGACGAGAAACCTGATGAAGACGGGCGACAGTTTGACCTAGTTGGCGACTCTGGCTAGGGTTTAAGTCTCCTAGGGGAATTTGTCCTGATGCGTAAGTGAACAGGGCTGCATATCGTTTCCCCTCCGGTGCATTAATTTCTACCAACAGTTGATTCTCCCAAGTCCTTAACGGGTGGGAAACGGGAATATCTCGTTTCCGCAGAAAGTTCAACAGGTCTAACTCGAATTCGGTTTCTGACCTAGACCGCCAATGATGATGGGACACCCTGAGAATATAGGATCTGATCGATGTTTCGATTACATATATATCACTCAAGCCTCGATGCCAAAATTCACAACTCTGGACTGCTTCGAGTCTATACTGGGGCAGTACCTTGGAAACTAAGGCCTCACAGGCTAAGGTTGAGTAACTGACGGGGAATGTCTCTTCTGTAGTCGCTAGGCTTAATCTCGACCTTTTGCTTCTGGTGCGACTAACGGCAATCATGGCTTTATACCTCCAAAGTTTGATTATTAGTGTTGACGGCTTCTCTGGTCGGACACAGATGCGATCGCTTTAGCTTCACAAGGGTTTCCCTCAGTTTTTCCTAGCATCTGTATTGACTACTTCCTTTTTTTGGATCAATTGGCTGATTCCTCGCCTGATTCCCTAAACTATCTGATTATTTCTACCATCAAAAATTATCAAACCTTTTTGGTATAAATGATAAGCTATGGCGACGTTGAACCACCAATCGATCACACCATTTGATTTATTATCATATTTCTTCTAGCCTCAAATTGTAAGATAAAAATGACATTTTTTATATTTTTTTGTCAGATAATTTTCCCGGTCAATAATTCTTAATTATTTCTTGGTATTTTCCCAAAAAACTGATATAATTGATAGTTAGACAATTCTACCAGGCTATACTACAAATCGAGCTTTTTGGCAAGTCTGATTTGAACAAAATCTCCCATTTATGGCTGCTCACTTGGCAACTATATTAAATTTTGGTAACATTGATTACAGTTTTTTTGATGATTATGTGCTAACGCCTATCTAATTACTTGAATATGAAATCAATCAAATCAATGCGACAGGGAGACGTAATTCTACAAGCTACCCAGGACTTACCTGATCTGAGTTTGATGTCTGTAGAAAAGCGTTGTGATTTAGTATTAGCCAGAGGGGAAGTCACGGGACATACTCACCGCATTACACAGGGGGAAGCTGAACTTTATCAGTGGGGTATAAATCTCTGCTTACGGGTTTATTCCCAAACGGCTATACTCACCCATGAGGAACACCAGCCTATTACTATTCCCAAGGGAGACTGGCTAGTAACTATTCAACGGGAGTATGAACCGAGGGGATGGCGGCAGGTAGTTGATTAAAAGCTATGAATGTGACTGAGGAGAAAATTCTGCTTATTGATGACAGTAGAGTGATGAGATGTCTGATTAAAGATGAATTACTTAACTCCATGACTGGGGAGGTTGTGGAGGCGCGTGATGGTCAAGCGGCTAGGGATATTTTAGCGGCTGAGGGGGCAAGTTTTTCGCTGATTATGTTGGATTGGATGTTGCCTAAAGTTAGTGGTATGCAGCTATTTTGGCAAATTCAAAGCCAGAGAGATTTGCAGCAAATTCCTTTGGTATTGATGGCGCAAAAACTTAGTGAAATTGATGGACATATACCGAAATATTTTTATCGTTATTGTCAGTTTTTACAAAAACCTTTAGAATCAGAAAGATTTGGGCGGGCGATCGCCTCGGCTAAGGAAAAAGCTAATCAGCCTCATTCTTTCAGGAGGTTAACAGATAACAGGTCTCGCTTGCACGCGATCGCTAAACCGGCTATGGTATTTGAGGACGGTTATCAGGTCTACGCCCATCACGGTTGGATTTTCCGAGAAGATTATTTGGCGGGGGTTGAGTTAATCCGTCATAGTGTGGATGAAAGCGATCGCCTCCACGCCGAAGGACAAGGGGCTATTGAATTTTCCGATGGATTTCGCTGCTACTTTAATCATGGGGTAATGCTACCGGAAACATACGGGAAACTGCACCCCCATCAATGGCAATCACAATGGTTATTAACGGAACCAAATGCGGAACTTAGAAGGGTGCTAATTCAGGGTATAGGTTATGGCAGAATTTGCCAAGAACTCGATTCGATAGAATTAGATAATTGGCGGGAATATACTTTATTGAAAATTGATAACTCTCAGGAAAACGAGCCAATTTTATTATTAAAAATGACCTGTGGGAGTACCAAATCAATTCATGTCCTGCGAGTCCCCCCAGATATGACCTCAGCTAGGGCGGCGATTAAGTGGGTGAACTGGGGGATTGACCCGGAAGAATTTGCAGTGGAAACTTAAACAATATTTAATTATTCTGGTCTCCGCAAAATGTCTTCATAAATTCTAGCAATATCGAGATACAAATGTTACCATCTATTCTACAATTGTAGGATCTAATGGTTTGAGAGTTGGGTGTTTTTTTATGGATTATAAACAAGAATTAATTACCACAATCCACGACTTTGGCTGCGACCTAGAATTATTGGAAGGTCGCTTAACCCAACTCAGTGAAATTTCCCCAACAGCAGTCCTAATTCCTGCCTTGTATGAAGAACTAGAAAGACCGGCATTGACTCAAATTCGCGATTGCTTAAAAGACTGTGAATTTGTCAGAACTGTTGTAGTATGTGTACGAGCAACCACCCTAGAACAATATGCTAACACGGTTGAATTTTTTGAAATTATGCCCCAACGGACTCTAGTAATTTGGGAAAATGGACCCCGCGTGACTCAACTTTTGAACAAATTAAGGGAAAAGGGGCTAGATTTATTGAGTTTTAAGGGTAAAGGTCAAGCCGTGTGGTTAGGATTGGGTTTAGCATCCCTGCAAGCGGAAGCGATCGCTCTCCATGATGCAGATATTACCACCTATGATAAATCCTATCCCCTGAAATTGTTATTTCCCTTAGTGGAGAAGGACCTAGGCTTGGCTTTCAATAAAGCCTACTACGCCCGTATAGGAGGGGAACCCCTAGGTTTTCATGGTCGGGTAGTGCGTCTGTTTGTGACACCCCTACTGACAGCAATGATGGATATATTTGGTTATAACAATTACCTCCGGTATCTTAGCGCCTATCGTTATCCCCTGTCGGGAGAATTTGCCCTGACCGATGACCTGGCCCTGAATACTCGCATTCCGGGTAACTGGGGGTTAGAAATCGGGTTATTAGCAGAAGTTTACCGCAATGTTGCCGATAAACGTATCGCCCAAATCGACTTAGGGATTTTTGACCATAAACATCAAAGCCTAGGAAGATCCAGCAATGAAGGCCTGCGGAAGATGTGCCGGGATATTTTCCGTTCAATTCTCAGAACCCTAGTAGAAACGGAAAGAGTGACCATTAGCCGGGAACAAATCCATACCTTGCGGGTCAAGTTTCGCCGAGAAGCACAAGACTACACCAGGCAATATTTCCTTGATGCCCGATTTAATAATCTACACTACGATCGCCACCAAGAAGAAATGACTGTCGAAATCTTTGAACAGGTGATCGCAGAAGCCGGGGATGAATATTTCCGCAACCCAGCGGGGGCGCAAATTCCTGACTGGACTAGGGCGTTAGCAGTGATGCCAGCCCTGCGGGAACAGCTACGGGAAGCCACCCGCCGGGATATGGTACAAGCGAGGGAACTTACCAAAAATAACTCCGGTGAACCTTCGCCCCCTGGTGACTTGGAACCCAATTAGGTTTTTGTGGGTTTGAGTAAGTTTCTCAGAACGGTTATTGTATTAACAGGAACTAAAAGACGCGATCGCCTGATTTTTGGGACTCGACAAAAAGGAAGAGAATGTTTATTGCATCGGACAACACCACAATTTTTATCTTACTAATTTCCCTAGGGATTCTGGCTTGGGGATACTACCGCGCTAGACCATTTGGAAAAGCTGGCATTCTCTCATGGTTACAGTCAGTATCTCTGATGGGACCCTGGCTATTATTTTTTGGGTTAACAGCCTTTGGCATCTATATTAACTTGGTCAGCATTCTGCTGTTATTCGTCGCCGCCACGGGTATTTACATTTACTTGGGGCGAAAACTGCGATCGCTGGCTGAAGAATTAGAGGACAGCCAGCCCAAGGTTCCTCAAGAGGCGGAAACTCCTACCCCAGAAGCAGTTAACCTCAGCGACACCAGCCCGGAAACTCCACAGCAGCAGACTCCCAAAACTGACACTACACCTATCAACCCAGAAGACCTAAAAGTTATCCAAGGTATTTTTGGCATTGATACCTTTTTCGCCACGGAAACTTTCCCCTATCAAGAGGGAGTGATTTTTAAGGGGAACCTTCGCAGTGACCCGGAAGAAGTCCACGGTCGTCTCAGCAGCAGCCTTAAAGAAAAAATGGGCGATCGCTTCCGTTTATTTTTAATCGAAAATCCTGATGGTAAACCTGTTGTCATTGTCCTTCCCAGTAGCAATGACCCCCAACCCGCTACAGGAGGCCAAAAAATCCTCGCCCTGGTTTTACTGGTGATTACAGTCGCCACCATTTTTCAAGCCGGGGGTCTACTTTTGGGCTTCGACTTCTTTAGTGAACCTAGGCGTTATGGGGAAGTCTTACCTATTGCGATCGGTATAGGATCGGTTCTCGCCGCCCATGAAATCGCCCATCAAGTTATCGCCAACCGCCACCAGGTTAAATTTAGCCTCCCCTTTTTCATTCCTACTGTACAAATCGGCACCTTTGGCGCTTTTAACCGATTTGAGTCTGTACTTCCTAGCCGGAAAGTTTTATTTGATGTCGCCCTCGCTGGACCCGCCGCCGGCGGTTTGTTATCACTACTGATGCTATTGGTTGGATTGATACTTTCTCACCAAGGTAGTTTGTTTCAAGTTCCCACTAGCTTTTTCCAGGGTTCTGTATTGGTAGGGCTACTGTCTAAATTTATTCTCGGAAACGCCCTACAGCAAAGTATTGTCGATGTTCACCCCTTAACTATCATTGGTTGGTTAGGCTTGGTGATTACTGCTATTAATTTAATGCCTGCTGGACAGTTAGATGGTGGTCGCATTATCCAGTCTATCTTTGGGCGTAAAGTCGCTGGACGGTCTACTTTTGCTACTTTTATTGTTTTGGCGATCGCCTCTTTGGTCAATCCCCTGGCTTTGTATTGGGCGGCGGTTATCCTCATTTTACAACGCAACCTCGAACGTCCTAGCCTTAATGAACTCACAGAACCTGACGATACCCGCGCGGCTTGGGGGCTCCTGGCTATCTTTATGATGATTATTACCCTCTTTCCCCTTACCCCTACGTTGGCTAGTCGCTTGGGAATTGGCGGTTGATCTCACCCCATAGACAAGCCACCCCTGTCTCTATATTGGCTATTGTGTTAAGTTATGTAACAAAAAATTAAGAATTGTTGCAAAAAACGACTTTTGGCAGTGGGGGGGTTGATTTTCGTGGCGGTCTCTGGTATTATTTTAGATAATGGATATATTGGCAATTTTATTTTTTAGGCAAATGTTCCATTGTGATATAAACTATATGTCAATATCTTATCATGACTCGACAGGGGTTGTCAACCCCCAGAATTATTCAACCATTGTTGAAAGACAAGATTTCTGTCATCATCAGGGATAAGTAATTGATAGACCCGATGTCGTTTTTTACCACAAGTTTGGAGACGATCGCATTTTAAGCCATAACCAATTTTATCAAGAAAGCGACTTAGTACCATAATGGGGGTAGATCGTGGTGCTAACCCTATTCCGATAATAGACTTAATAGCAGTGCGATCGCCTAAAGCCAGCTTCGCCATTTCCTGTAAATCAGGATCAGTATTTTTAAACTCGCGATTTTCCTGTTGTAATAAAGTAGGAATGCGTAATAATTCGAGAGTCCCCACCACTGCGCCTAATTGCGATCGGTTAAAATCAGGACTAAATAAACTACCTTGTCCTCGTTGTCCCAACTCCTGGGCTATTCGCGCATCTCTTGCGGACAGAAAGGGACGACCAACAGTTAAAAAATAATGCAATTTCAATTGTTGATACCATCCCTGGTCATCCTTAGTAACCAATTCAGGATTAACGGGAATACCATAGCGAGATTTTAATTGATACTTGCGTAAAGATTGACATTCTGAAGGTGTTTTAAACAGCTTTTTTTGCAATATATGATATTCCAAATCACTTAAATCTGTAGCGGTAGATATAGCCCAACATTCAGTCTGATAATTGCGATCGCGCACAGCAGCAATCAAATCAGTTAAACTAGGTTTAAGGTGATGGTCAGCCACCAAATCAGAAGTTTCGCGATGAGGAGAAACGGGGAATAATTGATGACCTTCAGCTTCCAAGCCAGCCAATACAGATTCTCGATAGCGGGTCATAGCAGCATTAAACCGGACGGCAATTTTAGCCCAACACAGTAAAGACTCAGCTTGAAACCCCATTTCCAAATCATCTACATCATCAAAATCGGACTGTTGTAATAAACGAATATTTAACTGAGTTAGGCGATGGCTACAACTCAGGAGAGATGACATAGATAAAGCCCCATTTCCCAACCTATTTAAACCGTGGGAAGCTATCCACAAATAGCGAGGGATATTTTCGCGAATTCTAGCCAAAGCCTGACGCACAGAATTGTCAGATTGAACACCTTGCGCGATACCCCATACGGAGGTAAAATGACCTTTTAAATCAATACTCACCCCAGTTTCAATAGCAGGGGAAGCCAAAACCATATCATAATCTGCTAAAATATGATTAAGTCGGTTGATGCAACCGTAGGCGGGATGATGAGGGTCAGCCAAAGATTGGGAATCAATACGGAGGATTTTCAGTTGAGGAAATTGGGTTTTAAAATAGGCTTCTAAGGTAGAAGTCCCCCACTTACTAGCCAACTTTTGGGCGGATAAACAAACAAAGGGACGACCCCCACTAGCGAGGTGATTTTCTAGGTCTTTAACTAATTGTTTAGGGGTATGACCGCCATAGTGGTAAACATTCCAAGCCTGATCAGCAGTAGGTCGAAAATGGTTTTCGATAATAAAGGGAGTTAGGGGAATTCCCGATAAGGCTTTTAGATAATCAATAGTGGTATCACTGAGGTCAGCATCAGCGATAACTACCCGACCATTTGACATGAAGACATTTTGCAATAAAACTTTGAGCGATCGCAATATAGCGACTCGATATTGGCGACAGGTATCGGAATTTAGACCATGCCAAATTACCTGTTCAACTTCATCAAAAATCACCAAAGTATTAGCCCAATTATTAGGGTTAAAAGCCCGGGAAGAAGCGGGATGTAAAGAATCAATACATAATCCATAACCCTCTCCAGGACTACTGATAACCGTCCCCATTCCGGCTTTCATATAGTTTAAACCAAACCGCTGACAGAGAGATTCTACTAAGCGGATACGATGACCGATAACCAGGACAGACTGACCGTTATCGCTGGCTTGTTTAACGAGGTTTTCTAAGAGTCGAGTTTTCCCGCTACCTTTGGGGGATTTAATGGCGACTAATTGGGAGGCTTCGGGGATGGTTAAATCCTCTGGGAGATAGGGACAATTGAGGTTGAAATCGGCGGAATAGGTTAAGCGTGAGTGGGAGATGGCGCGCCAGGTTTCCAGGGGTTTAGCGACTTGATAGGCTTGATGTAGGGCTTCTACTCCTTGGGTCGCAATGAGATCATCAACCCCTTTCCCTAATTGGGGTTTCCAGGTAATGACCTTGGTATGACAACCTCTGCGGCTGAGAAGGTATCCCATTTGGCGGATAGTTGCGTCTACGGCTTTGATGGTGTTGGGTTTGGTGTCGCTATCAAAGACAATATAGATTTGGCGACCTGGGGTGGCTAATTTTTGCAATTCGGGTATTAACTGAGATTTTCCGATGCGGTTTCCCCATTGGTCTCGCGGGACTCGATAGCCGCCGTTAATACCGGGAAGGGCTATGGCTGGGTATCCAGCAGTCAGTAGTGATCCGGCTTTTTTTGCGCCTTCGGTGATACAGATGGGAATTTCGTGATGATCAATAACCCATTCCCAAAATCCTAAATCGGCGCGGTCTGGTTGTATGGCTTCGGGGGAAAGGGTTACACTGTGACGATGGGCGATCGCTTCCCAAATTGATTGGGAAACTCGCAAGGCGAAAATTCCGGTGGTGGTTTGGGGAGGATGTTCGTATTTTATGGGTTTATTGCTGTGACTGCTAAGGCGAGGTTTGGCGGGCTTGAAGCATCCCCACAGATCCTCGTTTCCAGTTAAGATATCGACACCTGAACACCACCAGCCCCCTTGGTTAACATGACTATAGCGTTTAAGAATGCGATCGCATACTCGACCACCATTGCGTCTGGGTAGGTTGTCGGCATACAGCAGATAATCTAAAGGGCGATCGCCTTCTAGGGGGATAACATTCAATTGAGTTAGCTCTGGGTCAACGCAGCTTGCGTTCCATTCTATCAGATGATTCACGATATCTCCAGGAAATTCGGCACACCCCACACTGCCTATACAATCAATTGGGATTTAGGGGATTTATACTATAACCCCAGATGTGGAGTTTTTGTCAATTGATTGGCTGAATCTTCCATATATATGGGGTAATTGACCAGACCCATCACGTCCTCGCCCCATCCTGACTTAGTTTAATGATGTCAATGGCTTCTCCAATTTGGGTTAGCTGGTGGTTTTCGGAATTATAAGCCCAAACCTTTAAAGATATTTCGCCAGGGGGTAAACTAGCGGTGGGAATCCTTAGCCTCCAGCCAGATTGTGCATATTCAGGAATTCCTAAAACACTAGCAACATCCCAGCGAGGAATATTCACCTCCCCGACAGCAATTAACTGGTTATTATCCCCCAGGCTGAGATAAACAGCATCAGCGGGTTTTCGGTTTTCGGGAATTACTCCCCACCCGGTTAAAACTGAGGGTTGACCTACCCGAATTGGTGATTCTGGAATGACATCAATTGCGCCATTAAATTGGTCGGTAGTGGCGAAAGTTGGGGGGATATCACTGCGTCGCCAAAACCAATGGGATTGGACGAATTTGTGTGGGCGATATTTTTGTAAAATATATTGATAAATTAGAGAGGCTGAATCGGCTTTTAAGACTTCATCCCAGGGGTTTTGAAACCAGACATCATTAGTTAAGAGAATTATGGGGGGTTGAGTCCTTTCTAGGTCTTGGATTACCTGGTTTTGGGCGACGGTAGGTTTAGCATAGAGAACATAGCTATATTTTGAACAGGATGGCTTATTATATAGATAATACCACAATCCTTCTGATGTGACATTAAAAAAACAGGATTGATTGGCTATTTCTGGTGACATGACATTTTTGGCTTCTAAATAATCGGGTTTGAGTAATTCAGTATCAGGGACAGAGATAGCGGCTGGGAGTTGCGATAGTTTCTGGGATGCTTCCAGGACATTAAAACCAGATTCTGAGGTTAGAATAAATATCAATAACACGCCTATACTCAGCTTTTGCGGCAATGTTAGGGTTAATTGATGTAGGGGATTTTCCAGATATCGCCGATAAGCTAACAGCAATAAATATACAGTTAAAAATGCTGTCATAATTGCGCCGTGATAAGCATGACCTAAATCACTGCGGTCTAGGGTGATTCTCATATAAACGCCGGCGGCGGATAGGAGAATTAGGGTAAATAAATGTTTGCGGACAAAGGGTTTTAGTTGGAAGTTATGGCTGATTAAATCCCAGGTGAGATAGGTTAAAACTCCGGCTTGAATGAGAATAGATAGCCAGAATTTTTGGGAGATAAAGGTCATTTGGAAGGGGGGAAGGGGAATGAAGGAAATGTAGCGACCATATTTTCCCCAGTAGGCGATTTGAGAGGCGATCGCATTTACTTGATCTAGTCCTAAAAAAATGGCGATCGCACTCAAGGAAATGACTACCCCGGTGAAGGTTGCAGTTAACCAAGTTTTGCTAGTTTGGGAAGGTAAAAATAGGCTGATGATACAGGTAATCAAATAAACGGCTAAGAAATATATGGCGCGGTCATACACATATAAAAAACCCCCAGGAATAGACAACCCCACCAACAGGGATAAAATTATGGCTTGTCGTCTAGGAAAATGGTGGCTATCCCCGACATGATTAGATTGTAATTGTTGTGGTGTTTCCCAGGGTAGAAATAGGCGAAAATAACGGAGAGTTATGGCGATTTGAAAGACAAACCAAGTCCCTCGCCTCCCGTCAAACTTGAAGAAAATGCTATCAAAAATACACCAGAATAAACAGAGTAGTAAAAAAATGGGTAATTTTGACTTTTTTAATCCTACTAACCCGGTGATTTCCCACAAAATCCAAAAATAGCCTACAGCAGTGAGTGCATTTTGGAGATTAACAACTAGCCGACTTAAAGCAATTCCGTTATTATTGCTAATGAAACTCATGGCTATTTCTGTGGGTAAAACATCCATACCATAGCCATGAATTAAGACGGTATTAATAAAGGGCTTTTCCAGTTGGGAGAAATTCGGCCAAAATCCCAAAAATTCTCCTTCGTGGAAGGAGTCCCGCAAAAGGGAGGTAATTTGAAACTGGTTGAAAGGAATATTAATGACCCAGGCTAAGAGTAAAATTCCGGTAGCGGTTGCTAAAAACCAATTTTGGCTGAGAGTTTTGGCGGTAATGTTAATGACAGGGTGGAGATATTCTCCCGGCGATGTTTTCCGAAATTTCCAAACTATCAGAGTTAGCAGGGGGGGAGTAAATAGCAAAATCAGATATTTGAGATAATCTGTATAGGGACTGATATTCTCAATGCTGGCTTGGGAAATTACCCCGGTGGTATTGTTTCTGATCGGGATAGCAATGGGGTTGACCAGGGGAACTAAAATTATCCAACTGGTGAGGGTAATTATCAGGACTACGGCTAAACTTGGTGGGGGGGTAAATTTGCGATCGCTCATTTTTACCTAAGACTCCCAACTGGAAATGCGATCGCCTGACGAAAAGGAATATAGCTTATGTCCGGTAAAACTAATTAAGGCTACACAGGCGGCGCTTACGAGTCTAGCCGGGGTAGGAGACCACCCCAATTCATTAATCAACAATTGTAATAACCCCAAATTCGCCAATAAACTATTTAAGGCGACTGTCGCAAAAACTCCATATTGCATCAACCAGTTACGCCAGTAAATACCAAACACAAACCGACGACTTAACCAGAAATTGGTACTTAGTCCCAAAAAGTAACTAATTCCCAAGGCGTAAACATACCAAATTCCCGCCTGGGTAAGAAGGGAAAACACCAAAACATCTACAACGGTTGCACTTCCCCCGGTGAGTAAATAACCGCCAAACTGTCGCAAGGTAGCGATCGCCTGACGACGGCGAGACTTTCGGGAAACCGCCGCCACAGTGGTTGGGGTTTCGGCTTCGGCTTCTTCGACATATTCACTATCACTATTGACATTCCAGAGATTATGTTTTCCGGGGGTGATTACATTTTCCGCCGCCAAAATTCCCATCAATAAGCTATGGTCTTGGTTATTATACTTAAATGCACCATATCGACCCACCAACTGCAAATTCTGGAAACCTTTAAAATACTCCTCAAGGGTTGCTAAAGAGGCTTTATAATTTCCGGCATATATAGGATAAGTCCGAGGTAAACGCACAACAAACCCCCAGAAACCTGCTGCTTTTGGAGTAATCCAATTTTTATCAGGTCGGCTTGCGCCATGTGTAGCAGGTCTTCTTCTGGACAATTCCATAACTGATCATCAAAATTGCACCAATACTCACAACAGAGGGGAGTTTGATAATTATTGGGTAACATTTCGGGCGACCAATTGGCAAAATTTGTCACCCTTCCTAATTTCACCCTGGGGTCGTTAATATATAGCCAGTTATCGGGGAATAAATGACCATCATCAATAATTAAATAGACTAAAATAGTATTCCGAAATTTAAGCGATCGCGCTGATTCTATCACTGGCTGAGGCGGTGCTGTTTTCAACTGTTCCACCAATAAAGTTAAGGGAATAGAAGAAATCACCCCCCCACAGCTAAAAGTTTGCACTTCTTTAGTCTCACGGTTGCGGACAGTCACATGGGTAGCCTGACCATCATTATGATGTACCTCAATCACTTCGGTATTCAGTAATAAGGGTTGCTGATGCTGATTTAAATAATCGGCTATTTTATCATAAAGTTGACCAGAACCCAACCGAGGAAATTGGAATTGGTCAATCAAGGTTTTGACTTTACCATCATTTCCTAATAAGGCATTAACCACGGCTTTATATAAGGACAAACCCTTAATTCTTTGTGCCGCCCAGTCGGCGCTAATTTCTGTACAAGGAATTCCCCAAAGTTTCTCGGTGTAACTCTCAAAGAAAATCTCAAATAGCCGTCGCCCAAATTTACCAATCACCCACTCGGAAAAATTCTCTGGCTGAGGTTTGGGAAATAAACGCACTTTCACATAAGACGAAAGTATTTTAACTGTCTCCAATAACCCCAACGCAGAAAGCACCTGTTTGGCTTGGAGAGGATAACTAAAGTATTTTCCCCCGTAATAAATGCGGGTAAGTCGATTAACTGTTACCTGGTCTTTTTCTAATACTTGATTCCAGAGTTTCACCACAGGCGATAATTTGGTGAAAAATCGATGGGGTCCGAAATCGAGAATAAACCCTTTATACTCGATACTTTTCGCTAGTCCCCCCACGCGCTTATCTCTTTCTACTACTACTACAGGAATTCCCTGACGGGTGAGAGTATAAGCCGCAGCTAACCCCGCTGGACCCGCACCTAAAATGTAAATCGGTTTCATCACACCACACTCAAATTATCGACTTGGGCAAATTGTACTCATCATACACTATCATCCATAATAACCCGATTTTTCCATTCAAAAGGGGTTGACATTATCCTCTATTTTCTGATATTCTAGGTCATATATAACATAATAGAGATATTTGTGTATATTTTTTTTGAAGATAGATTCCCATTATAATAAAATTATATCCGAGGTTTCCCCAAATTGTCAACCCCCCTTCCCGAAAAAGCCGGGCAACGATAAGTTTTACTAATTTAAAATTCGCCAATAGTTTTAATATTTAAAAGATTGTAAATATTTATGACATTTTTATTGCTAAATATTATCAAATAATTGACGACAGAATGGGGGTTGTGGTAGATTTATGTAAACAAAAATCCACTGGGGTTTCTGTGAACTGAGCAAAATACGGCTTAAAAAGCCGATTATATGGTGAGTCTTGGGCGATCGCCGAGGGAATTTCAAGTTTAGCGATGCACGAGTTTTGGGGAAATTCGGGGTGATCGAAA
Organism: Arthrospira sp. PCC 9108; assembly: GCA_016745315.1. Classification (GTDB taxonomy): domain Bacteria; phylum Cyanobacteriota; class Cyanobacteriia; order Cyanobacteriales; family Microcoleaceae; genus Limnospira; species Limnospira platensis. Next base: position 3,314,737 of record CP066886.1, on the reverse strand, counting down.
ATCGGCGACTTGACAAAAACGGATATTTATGGTATTGGCAGTCAAACCGAGTAAAATCAAGATGGTGGAATTTCCAAAGCGATCGCCCCTAATAAGCCCTTGCGAAAATCATTGAGTAGCTGTCGTGCGGTGCGTTCCAAATCTCCTTGAAAGCGTTGATCAGCCAAGGCTTGTAGATAGGACTCTCCAGTTTCCGAAGCGATCGCGAGAGAATAGCGATCGGTCAATTTATCGTGAATTTGGAGATGTTGAAACAAATCAACCATACCCGCCGCCACCCGTTGGTTATCATAACCCGCCTCACCAATATCCTCACAAATCGCCAACTTGAGAGCATCCTGTTGATTTTCAATGCGGCTAGGAATAACCCCTGGCGCATCCAACAATTCAATTTGCTTAGAAATCCTGACCCACTGTAACTTGCGTGTCACCCCTGCCCGTCTAGCACTTTCTACGACTCGTCGCCCCAAAAGTCGATTAATCAAAGCCGACTTACCGACATTAGGAAATCCAATCACCCCAGCCCGGACAGGTCGGGGTAACATTCCCCGCTGCTGACGTTTTTGATTCAACTGTTCTCCGGCTTGTTTAGTAGCGCGTACTACTGCATCAACGCCATCTCCCTGTTGAGCATTAGTAAAATAGGGGATTTCCTGATGTTCCTCAAACCACTGTTGCCATTGTTGTTGTATATGGGGAGGAATCATATCTTGGCGGTTAATAATCAATAATCGTGGTTTTTGGGATACCCATTGAGATACTTTAGGGTGGTGAGTCGCCAAGGGAATGCGAGCGTCCCGAACTTCTAGGACCACATCAACTCGTTTAAGTTGTTCTGTGAGGGTACGTTCAGCTTTAGCAATATGACCGGGATACCATTGAATTGTCATGATTGGTTAATAGTAGATTAATAGTTAAGTGAAAGGTTCAAGTTGCCTCTTTTCCCTGATACATATATTGAGGTAATCGCATGGTCAAAGTTGACCCCTGGTTTAACTGACTTTCAACCCAGAGATCACCACCCATCATCTGACATAATTTATGAGTTATAGAAAGTCCCAAACCCGTGCCGCCATATTTACGGGTTGTACTTTCATCAGCTTGGGTAAAGGGACTAAAAACCGTGGCTATTTGTCGCTCATTCATGCCAATTCCGGTATCCTGAACTTGCCAAAAGATAAAGGAGATTTCTGAGAGAGTTTCTGAGGGAGATTCCGGGGAGTGATAAATGGGCAAATCGGGTAAATCTGTAGCGGGAATTAACTGTTGCCATACTCGTAAAATTACCTGTCCTTGTTCGGTGAATTTGCAGGCATTACTTAACAAATTAAGTAGGGACTGTCTGACTTTAGTTACATCAGTATACATCAAGTCCAGACCGGGAGCAACCTCTAGGGTCAATTGATTATGATTTTTTTCAGCCAAGGGTGCTATAGTGGTTTCCACTTCCCAAAGCAAGGTATTAATTTGACATTTTTCTAGGTGAAAATTAATGCGGCCAGCTTCAATCTTAGAAAAATCGATAATATCACTAATTAAGGTGAGGAGATGTTGACCCGCAACGTGGATATTTTTCAAGTCAGCCACAAAGTCATCCTGACCGATATCTTGAGCGTCTTCTTGTAGTAATTCACTGTAACCGAGAATAGCATTTAGGGGAGTGCGAAGTTCATGACTCATATTAGCTAAAAATAGGCTTTTAGCTTGGTTAGCCTGTTCGGCAGCTTCTTTAGCTCTACGGAGTTCCTCAGCCTGTTTATGTTCAGTGATATCACTAGCCAGGGTAAGCAAACAGGGGGTATTTTCTAATTGGATAGGTTCAATGGCGATTAACCAATCTCGAATTGCGCCTGATTTATGGCGGACTTCCACGGTTAAATTACTGAGGCGATCGCCATTAGTAAGTCTTTTAAAGATGGGGTTAATCTGGTCAGGATCCCACATTTGCAAATCCTCGAAAGTGCGGTCAATGACCTGTTCCCGACTCCATCCCAATTGCCGAAGAAAACTATCATTGACATCCACAAATCGCCCTTCTTGAGCAGTAGTAATAATAATGCCAATGGGACTAGCTTTAAACACTCGGGAAAACCTTTCCTCACTAGCTCTTAAAGCAATTTCAGCGCGTTTGCGCTCAGTGATATCCTGAACAGTGCTAGTAATATGGGTGGTGGTAACGATCGCCTGTTCAACCACAAATCGTTCTTGACCGTCAGGGCGTGCAATCCGATAATCTATAGAATAGGGAATTTGCTCTGAGATAGCTTGAGAAATAGCAGTTTCCACCCGGAGGCGATCGAGAGGATGGATATATTGCATAAAACTATCAATGCTGGGAGTCACCTGGTCAGGGTTAACGCCAAAAATGCGGTAAAGCTGATCAGACCAAGAACAGGTTAGTCGTCGGATATCTAATTCCCAGTGTCCTAACTTAGCAATACGTTGAGCGGTAGCCAAACTAGCTTCCCCCGAACGTAGAGATGCTTCTACTGTTTGTCGTTCTTCCACCGCACCAGCTAAAAATAAACCCGTGATAGTCATCACTAAAATAAAGGCTTGTAGAGAAAAGACCTGGGGATTTTCGTTGAGGTTGTCCATAAAAGGGCCACTACCCCGTAGGACACCCCAGACGGCAAATGTTGCTGTTAATAAGTGAGCGATCGCAGTTCCTCGCTGACCAAAACGTAGGGAAGCCCAGACTAGCAGTGGAAATGGCAGGTACTCTAGGGGGTAGTGAATAGTGAGAACGCGGGTTCTCGAACAGAATACAAACCAATTCAAAGCCGAAAATAGTACCAACCAGCTTCCTATTTCGAGATAGCTGAATAATTTAGGCAGCCATAGCTTTTTTTTGGGGTTTTTGAGAATTTCCCAGCTTTCAGGTAATAGCCAACTCCAATGATTCCCGGTTGACCCCTGCAAGTCTCTGGTCTGTTGATATTTGATATTAAATCGATTAGCCCAAGTCAGAAGTACCGGGGCTAATAGCAGAACGCCAATGGTATCTCCCAGCCACCATGTTACCCAAATATCAGCGAATGTATCGGATTTGATTTCTCCAGCGATTAATAATGCGATCGGAGTAATAGTAGAATTAATCAGACTCGAGAGGGCTCCAGCTAGAATAGCTAGTCCCAGTACATCCTTGAGGCGCGCTAAAGCCGGAGAGAAACCGATCCTTTTTAACATCAACCAACCCGCACCAGCTTCTAGGAGGGTTCCCAGAGTCCAAATTAATCCCAGATAACCGGAGTGACCGGTCAGCCAATAGTTAGAAAACAAAGCACCGAGGATAATTCCCGGCCAACATTTACCCCCCCACCAGATGAAAACCACTAAAGACCATCCCGCCGCCGGCCAGAAAATGGCTTCCATGGCATTGAGCATTAAAGTCTCAATGGTTATCCAGATTAACCCCAGATAAACCAGAAGCGCAACCATATTGATAATTAGGTAGCGTGCCAGTTTAGATCTGAGGATGTTATGGAACTGAAGCATTTTAATCCCCTCCGTTGCTTCTCCCCCACACTCAAAGAAATTAGCCTCAGTATCCTAAGACCGACTTCCCACCTCGTTTAAGATTAGGGATATCTTTAGTATAGTCGCCGATTCTGTTGGGGTAAGCGATCGCACTTAACCGACTTACCCCAAAATCGTTTTACCAAAGGCAATTAGGCATCATCTAAAGCCACAATACCAGGGAGTTGCTTACCTTCGAGGAGTTCCAGACTAGCCCCACCACCTGTAGAAATGTGGCTCATCTTCTCACCCAAATTCAGTTGTTCCACAGCCGCCACCGAGTCGCCGCCACCGATAATTGTAGTTGTACCTGTACCAGTGAGTTCTGCCAAAGTTTGAGCGATCGCCCGAGTACCCGCCGCAAACTTCTCAAACTCAAAAACTCCCATCGGACCATTCCAGAGGACAGTTTTGCAGTCTCCCAAGGCTTCTTGGAACACCTTAACAGAATCAGGGCCAATATCCAATCCCATCCAACCATCAGGAATTGCTTCAACGCTAACAGTTTGAGAATCAGCATCGGCTGCAAACTTATCAGCGAGAACCACATCTGTAGGTAACAACATAGTTACCCCTTTTTCTTTCGCCTTCGCTTCCAGGGACTTAGCCAACTCCAGCTTATCTTCTTCCACCAGGGAATTACCCACACTCAGACCCCTGGCTTTATAGAACGTGAAAATCATGCCGCCACCCAACAACAACTTATCGCATTTGTCAAGTAACGTTTCAATGACACCAATTTTGCTAGAGACCTTAGAACCACCAATAATGGCAGCTAGGGGACGTTGAGGGCTTTCAATAGCCCCTTGTAGGAACTGCAATTCCTTCTCAATCAAATAACCGGCCACACAGGGGCTCAGATATTGAGTTACACCTTCAGTGGAAGCATGGGCGCGGTGTGCAGTACCAAAGGCATCATTTACATACAGATCCGCTACGGAAGCCAACTGCTTGGCAAATTCAGGATCATTTTTCTCCTCAGCGGCATGGAAGCGGACATTTTCCAGTAACAGTACATCACCATCATTCATGGCCCCCACTGCTAGGGCGACTTCTTCCCCAATGCAATCTTCACATTTATTAACGGTTTTGCCCAAAAGTTCCGACAAACGCGCCGCCACAGGGGTTAAGCGCATTGATTCAACTACTTGACCTTTGGGACGGCCAAAGTGACTAGTCAGAATCACTTTTGCTCCTTTAGAGGTCAGATCTTGAATGGTAGGCAGAGCTGCCCGAATCCTGGTATCATCACTGATAGAGCCGTTATCAAGGGGTACGTTAAAGTCAGCACGCACCAGCACTTTCTTACCAGATAGTTCTGATGCTGACAAATTTGCTACAGTTTTTTTAGCCACAGGATTAACCTCTTTGATCGTTTATTCTGCTTTAATCGAAATTAAATGGGAACGGTGAGGGTTATTGGTTAATGGCCCCTAGGCTGTTACCAACCAGGTGGCCCACCTGCCATCAAATCGTTCACCGTAAACATTCTACCTAAGTCCGCGTCTTGGAGATGCGAGATATGTTTAAGACCGTTTTATTTGCTATAGATCAAAGTCGAGAAGCCCGCGAGGCGGCTGAAAGGGTGATTAATATTGTCCAAACCTATCAGTCTAACCTCTATCTTCTCGCTGTTGTTGAACCAAAAGAACCAGACGGGGAGCCTCCCCATTCTGAACCGATGACTTCCCCTGATACGGTGAGCCAACTTTTACAGGAGGCTCATGGTATTTTCTCTGAGCTGGGGATTGATGCTAAACTCATTGAACGTGAAGGTAAACCTGCTTTCACTATCTGTGATGTGGCTGATGAGATTGATGCTGATCTGATTGTGATGGGTAGTCGCGGCACTGGACTCACAGAAGAAGGTGTTGCTGACAGTATCACTAACCGTGTGATTAATCTCTCTCCCTGTCCTGTCTTGGTTGTTCCTTAACTTAATTCCCCCGTTAACCTATAACCTATCTTTAACGGGGGGTTATCACCCCCCATCTCTCTATCTATTAAGTTGATTTTTTAGTCAATTTTAAAAAAATGTCCCCCCAGAAACGCGCCGAGGGGTTGACAACTTCCGGGAATTTATGCTACTGTTGATAACATATTGTTCATAATGGGAATATCAGCAATAATAAAAAAAAGGCATATATTTCCATTATCTAAAATGATATCACAAGCTCGCCCAAAAAGCTACCCCCTCCCCAAAACAGGTCGTTTTTGCAACAATTCTTAACTTTTTGTTACAAAACTTAACATAATTTACCAACTCCTCTGGGTCGGGGGAGTGTGATTGTCGATTATCCGTGATCAGTGATTCTTTCCAATTCTTGAATATAGAAATCACCAATATCTAAACCGGGGGCTCCTTCGACAGTAATTTGTTCATAGTTAACCTGACCCCGGATGAACATTTGTTGACCGATAGAAGGTAGAGGTTGGGTAGTAAAAACCCAGATAGTCCCTGTAGAGTCTTGAAGCTGATATGCACCAGCGCCGACAAAGGGAGCGAGGTTAGCTACAGTTCCCTCTGTGTAGACTTTAGCGCCAACTTGGCGCTGTTGTGCGATCGCCTCAATGTTAGTAGTTTGGCGAGTAAATTGAGTGGTAGACTCAATAATTTGGCGACAGCCGATGATCCCTGGTGTTAGCGATAGTAGAATCAAGAGAATATGGAAGTGGTGAGCAAAGCGTGGGGGTAGGAGAATCGCAAATCTAGGCATACTATCTAAAAATGGGGACAGATTTCTGGGAAAATATACAGGCTTTGAGTTGGTGGATATATTGTGATGGCTAATTTATTAGACGGTAAGACAACAGCCCAAAAAATTCAATGGCAATTGAGGGAAATAATTAAGTCCCGCAAACCACAAGGGGGACGACCTCCAGGTTTAGCAGTGTTAATGGTAGGAGATAACCCCGCCAGCGCCGTCTATGTCCGCAACAAAGAGAAATCCTGTGAACGGGTAGGAATAGCATCGTTTGGTCAACATTTCCCGGCTGATACGAGCCAGGAAGAACTTACAGAAGCGATCGCCAATTTAAACGAAGATGATCGGGTTGATGGTATTCTAGTACAATTGCCTTTACCAGACCACTTAGACGCTGTAAGTTTGCTGTATGAGATAGCACCGCACAAGGACGCGGACGGGTTGCACCCGATGAACTTAGGGAGATTAGCAAGAGGGGAAAAGGGGTTACGCAGTTGTACTCCAGCGGGGGTAATGCGTCTATTAGAAGAATATCAAATCCCATTAGCGGGAAAACGAGCGGTAGTGCTAGGACGGAGTATTTTAGTGGGAAAACCCATGGCTTTGATGTTACTAGAGGCTAATTGTACGGTAACTGTTGCCCATTCCCGGACGGAAAACCTAGAAGCGATCGCATCGGAAGCTGATATTCTGATAGCGGCGGTAGGTCGTCCTGAGATGGTCAAAGCCAATTATATCAAACCGGGGGCAGTAGTTATCGATGTGGGAATTAACCGCTTAGAAGATGCTAACGGAAAATCGCGGTTAGTAGGAGATGTAGACTTCCAGGCGGCTGAACCCATAGCGGGATATATTACCCCTGTACCGGGTGGCATCGGTCCGATGACTGTGGCTATGCTATTACAGAATACAGTGGACAGTTATCAGAAACGCATCTGATCGACTCGATGATCTGATTAACGGGATTCGCGATCGCGCATCGTGTCAAAAGACCCGTACAATAAAAACTGATGTTCACCCATTACTACCCTACTTGTCCCTATAAACCGCTATCAGACTGTGGCTGGTTGGGCTGTGGGGTTTGCCCCTAATTATGACAGATATCAACACTGACAGTATGGTAGTCACAGAAAACATGGATTTATCCGGGTCAGACACACCATTTGACCTATCGACTTATCTTAGCCAAAAAAAGGAATTAGTGGAAGCGGCCCTAGATGCTGCTATTACTGTCACCTACCCCGAAAAAATTTATGAGTCGATGCGCTATTCCCTTATGGCTGGGGGAAAACGGCTGCGACCTACTTTATGTTTGGCTACCTGTGAACTGCTTGGGGGTACAGTGGAAATGGCAATGCCGACAGCCTGCGCCTTAGAGATGATTCATACGATGTCTTTAATTCACGATGATCTACCAGCAATGGATAATGATGATTATCGGCGTGGGAAATTGACTAACCATAAGGTCTATGGCGATGATATTGCTATTTTAGCGGGAGATGGATTGCTCAGTTATGCTTTTGAGTTCGTGGCTACCCAAACTCAAGGTGTACCCCCAGAAAGAGTCCTACAGGTAATCGGTCGCCTGGGTCGTGCGGTGGGGGCGACTGGATTAGTGGGAGGTCAGGTGGTAGATATAGCATCGGAGGGTTTATCAGATGTATCTGAGGAAACTCTAACTTTTATCCACACCCACAAGACGGGGGCTTTATTAGAAGCCTGTGTGGTCTGTGGTGCGATTTTGGCGGGTGCTAATGAAACTGATCTCGAAAGACTGTCTCGCTATGCTAAAAATATTGGCTTGGCGTTTCAAATTGTGGATGATATTCTCGATATTACCGCACCCTCTGAGCAGTTGGGTAAAACCGCAGGTAAGGATCTGGAAGCTCAAAAGGCTACCTATCCTAGTTTGTGGGGCTTGGAAAAGTCACGGGCGAAAGCTGAACAACTGGTGGAGGAAGCTAAGGCTGAATTAGCGGCTTTTGGATACGGTGGGAAAGCTCTGGCGGCGATCGCTGATTTTATTACCTATCGCAGTCACTAACTGTTAAAGCGAGGTGTTCAACCCCATGCAAGAATTTGGTCACATATTGGACAACCGGGTGCTGTTAGTGGCACTGTTTGCTTGTCTGTTCGCCCAAGCCTCTAAACTGGCGATCGAATTGATACAGCATGGAAAAATTAATCTGCGGGTTCTGGTAACTACTGGGGGAATGCCTAGTTCTCACTCAGCCTTTGTGGGTGCTTTAGCCGCCAGCGTCGGTCAGGTGATCGGGTGGGGTAGCCCGGAGTTTGCGATCGCTGTGGTATTTGCTATTATTGTTATGTATGATGCGGCGGGTGTCCGCCAGGCGGCAGGTAAACAAGCCCGCATTCTTAATCAGATTATGGACGAGTTATTCCAAGAGCATCCCCAATTTAATGAGGACCGCCTCAAGGAATTACTCGGACATACCCCTTTTCAGGTGATTGTTGGCTTGAGTTTGGGAATAGCGATCGCAGCTTTAGCAGAACTTACCTATTAACTGGTTTACCTATGGGAGTGCTTTAATCTCCAATAGCTAAGTTAGGTCGCTCGATTTTAACCCGACTGCTATCCACCATGATTGACCAAAATCCCTGATCATTAAGGCGGCGGAAAACTTCCATGGCACTATTAGGCTCGGCGGTATGTTCTACCAGTAAATAGAAACGCCGATTATAGGAAACTATGGGAATTCTTCTCCCCATAGTTGCCTCAAGTCTAGCCGCAATTTCTGGCTGATTGAAATAGTCTACCATGATCGCATAACCCATGCCTAGGGGTTGACTACCCAAATCACTGCTAGGACCAGAAGGACCGACAGGGGGACGTGGTTCGGGTCGTTGACTAGGTACATCAGATTTAACTACATGGGTGGATAAACCGGCTGTTTCCTTGAAATAAGCCGCCCAGTCTTCGGCAATTAGCACGTCATCAAAACCGCCAACTCTGGTGACAATATCATTGAGATAGCGACACACCTGGCTTTCTATATTACTAGGTAGGACTTGACGGGCTAGTGCTTGTGTCTCGGAGGTGTTGCTAATGATTAATAGCAAATACTCACCTGGTCGAGGGGGAACACAGGAGGCTTGACCAAAGCTGGGTTTAGCACTGAAACCTATGGTAAGCAGAACCACCCCTACAGAACTAATCCTAGTTAACCATCGCCTCAACCTAACTTTAACCATAGTTTTAACAACTTTTGCGATCGATTTTGCAGCTATTGTACCCGAATTGCAATTTTCTGAGCCTAGGGGCGAGTTCTTTGGTCAATCGGTATTTTCACCAGATTATCTGAGAACCCGCCCGTACAGCCTGAAATAGTAGTATATGGAGCGACACCGATAATCAGGATTTTTAGCCAGCAGTAGCCAGAGATGCGATCGCATCAGGGATAGTAGCTGAAGGCGCTTCAAATTGTCCGGTAATCACGTGCTCAAGTCGCAATTTCAGCCAAGTAATAAACTGAGGGTTGGTAGAAACCAACGCCGCCGCTGGTTTAGGGCATTTAGCTTTCACTTCGGCCATTTCCGGCGCTTCTAAAAATCCTGGCTCAATGACTAACCAAAAATCGATCTCTTTTTCCTGTTCTTGATAATTGCGCCGACGTTCTTTGAGGACTTCCTCAATAGGTTCCTCGATCACAAAGTCTTTACTAGCTAGGACGTAATGATAAGTTGGCATTTTTGGGTTACCTACAATTAACTACAGAACAACTGGGCTGGTTCTAACTTCCCGGTTAACTCAGGATAGCGTGTTTCATTTCCCGCACGGCTTTATCTAAACCGACAAGAACTGCCCGACTTATTATTGTATGACCAATGTTGAGTTCTTCCATACCTTCTAGCCTGGCTACAGGTTGCACATTCCAATAAGTTAAGCCGTGACCGGCATTAACTCGCAGTCCGGCTTCTAGGGCTAATTTACATCCTTGGGCTAAAATATCGAGTTCCTTTTGCTGTTGGACTCCCTTGGCTTCGCAGTAACAACCTGTATGTAGTTCGATGAATTGGGCTTTAACTGTGGCTGAGGCTTCGATTTGGGCGGGGTTAGGATCGATAAATAAACTTACGGGGATTCCTGCATCTTGCAGGGTGCTGACTACTTCTGACATCCGCTGTAGTTGACCCAGGATATCTAATCCTCCTTCGGTGGTGACTTCTTCCCGGCGTTCGGGTACTAGGGTTATGTAGTCGGGTTTAATATCTAGGGCGATCGCTACCATTTCGTCTGTGGCAGCCATTTCCAGGTTTAGGTGAGTTCTCACGGTTTCCCGTAACAGTCGCACATCTCTATCTTGGATATGACGGCGATCTTCGCGCAAGTGTACTGTAATCCCGTCGGCTCCGGCTAGTTCTGCGATCGCAGCCGCTGCTACTGGGTCGGGTTCCACTGTCCGGCGGGCTTGTCTAATTGTGGCAATGTGGTCAATATTTACACCGAGAGTGGGCATAGTTCTTTTGATCAAATCTTAGACCACAACAGTTTGACATATTCATGGGAACTGTGAACGGTTAATTATTACAGCCCTTGCCAGAGAGGAAAACCAGAGTATTGACAAAATCGACATTATGTGTATATGAGTGTGGGAGAGAAATATGGTGGTAACATTACAGCTTGTTCACCAGTGGCTTAATACATTGCCCTCACCCTAAATCCCTTTCCCAGAGAGGGAGAGGGACTCTGAGAGGTGATCAGATGATGATTTCTGAACAGGCTGATAGGTGCGTATCTGTGGGTAAATAATGCCGAATGGGGCTTAGTATAGATTATTAATAGGGAGTGGGTTATCAATATTGTGAATCTGGGGAACTTTAGGAAACTGCATAGCACGATGGCTCCGATTGTGATGCTACCGCTATTTATCACAGTATTTACGGGGGTAGCTTACCGATTGGGGAAAAGTTGGTTTGGGTTATCAAGAGACCAAGTACATTTTTTAATGGTGATTCATGAAGGGGAATATTTAGGGCAAACCTTAGAGCCGGTGTATGTGCTATTAAATGGCTTAGGTTTACTGTGGATGCTGATAACGGGGTTAACAATGGTGTTTCAAAATATGAAGCGATCGCGGTGGTTTAGGAATCTGCAAGGAAAAAAACAGGCTTCATCCCAATCGCCAGAATAAATGGGTGATTTGTGTTTGGGGACTCAAAAACCTTCAACTTTCCTCAATATCTGTTAGGCGATCGCATGAGCTAGAATAATTTAAGCCGGAAATGGCGATCGCCCATTTCTAGGGTACGACCTTCTAGGGGGGGTAAACCTTGACCATGACACCAAGTGAGTTGAACCACTGTTATAGGGTCCTTGAATTGCAACCCGGTGCTTCCCTGGAGGTTGTGGATAGGGCTTATAAAGATTTAGCATTTATCTGGCATCCCGATCGCATTCCAGAAGATAACCAACGGCTGCGACAGTTAGCCGAAGATAAACTGAAGGAAATTAACCAGGCGCGCGATAAGTTGCGATCGCTGTTGAGGTCTAATAAAACGAAAACGCCGAAAGCGACCCCCAGACCTGAGTATGCTGGGGCTAAACGTCAGACCCAGACCAGCCACAACACGAACTCATATTATACCTACCGCGCCGCCACTCCCCCCCACCGTCCCCCCAAACAGGAGTATCAGTCATCACCAGCTTATCAGCGTCCATCCTATTCTGATTTGACTAACGCTGATTTTCGTGGGGCGAACCTGAAGGAAAGAGATTTGTCGGGGCGGAATTTGAGTGGGGCAGATCTCAGTTATGCTGATCTGACTGATTGTTTTTTACATAAAGTTAACTTGAGTGGGGCTTGTTTACATCGGGCTAATTTATTCAGGGCTAATTTTTTGCAGGCGAATCTGAGTTACGCTAACCTTCAGGAGGCTAACCTAATTGGTGCTGATTTAAGTGGTGCTGATTTGCGAGGGGCTAATTTAACGGGGGCGAAAGTGGGATATAGCGATCGCTTAATGGTGAAACTAACCGGGGCTAATTTGGCTGGAGCTATTTTACCAGATGGCACTATTCATCCGGGTTAAAATTGATAGCTGCGATCGCTCACCCACAAACGCAGGGGAATTGCATTTCCCCGGGAGTCTACTTTGACTTCAACCACAAAAGACTCCGGATCGCGACTTTGAGCGCGGTTAATGTTCTCGTTAACCTCTAAGCGCTGATTTTCGGGCATATAGTAGGTTTCCAGACCATATTTTACACCCCAGCCATCACCTGTACCTCGAATGGCGATCTGATTTTGGGGTAAATTATCAGGACGCTGGTGGCTAACTGCTACGGGTCGCCAAGGAAGGGGGCGATCGCCTTCTGGTTGTTCTTGGGGTTTTTCTAGGATTACATAAACGGTATCACCATCGAGGATATAATTCCTCTCCAAATTGATACCGGAACCGGGGAGGTCTCGGAGGGTACTAGGTTGAGAAATTTCATAACTGAGAATTTGATAATACCCTCGCAAGAAATCATAGGGGTCAACGGGAGCTGTTTGCAAAACTACAGTTGTTCCAGTAATATATGTGTAAAAAGCCTGAGCCGGAATTGACGTTACCAATGCTACCTGACACAATAGGGGAGCCAGAAATCGCCATAGGGGTAAGCGAGGTTGACGGCTATTTACGGAAGCCGGAACGATAACTGAGGGTTGGGCGGATGGGATTTTGTTAGTGTTAACCATAACTGTTACCTGACTATTAGAGATTTGATGTAAAATTAGGATCTGGAATTAGGTAAATTTGAACGAGATAGATTTTTTTCAAACCATAAACCAGCGATAATTACAGCAATTCCACACAGGACTAAAACTAAGGCTTTCAGGAGTAATTCTGTTTCGTATTCAAACATTCGGCTGATAATTTGGAGGACTAATAGTACCATACCGTACCAAAAGGCACTCCGATTGCCTTTGAGGAGTCCTAAGCGAACTGTGACCGCCCCCAATAGAAACATTTGTAGATTGAAAATTAAGGTGGCTATGGTGGAAATTTGCGCTATTGATATATGCCAAAAAGTGACTAGACCAGTGATGATAATCATGGCACTAATGGCGGTGGTATAGGCATTTACACCCCAATATCTTTGGCTACCATGAGGCTTAATTATCTGGAACCATTGCCAGAGGGATATGACGACAAAAGCCAGGATATTAATTAGCATTATATTGGAGTTTTCTGGAGTATCTCGATAAGTCCAGAAATCAAAGTTGTTCCAAACGTCGAAAAATGAAAATATGAAGCATAAAACTCCTAAGTAAAAAATGGCTAAACTATGAGCGATCGCTTGAAAAGGCTGACCATGGACATGGGGCCATTGACTATCTCGATAAGACCATAACCAAGTGGGGATTAAAATTAAGCTGATAGCAACCCAAATTCTGGTTATGGAGTCGTAGGAAATCAATCTTTCGGTAATGACTAATAATGGGATAGCGATCGCCAGCAGGGTCATGAAAAAAACGACACGGGATTGACACCAATAGGCTAGGGGTAGAAATAAAATAGCAGATGCGATCGGCATATATTGGAGCAAAATATCAATGGCCGATAAATTCCTGGCTGATAGGGCTATACCGATGCCCTGAAAGTATCCTAAGCCCAACAGAATTATGGCTAAAACCGATAGAGAGCGCAATTTTAAGCTATAAGCCATAATCAGCACACCTAGCCCCCAAACGACATATAATCCGTATGGGGAACCGCCTATATGAAACATCTGGGCCAGCAGTGCTATATTTGCTCCCAAAGACAATGCGCCAGCCATTAGGAGTCCCTGTCCGAGGCGTTGTTTAGATTCTGATGTGGGATGTTGCCACAGGTAAAACCCGCCAGCATTAAATCCCATGAGGACTGATAGGAGCAACAAAACCCGCATATATCGGGGCCATTGTTGCCAGTTAGCTGCGACAAAGGTAATCACGCCTAATCCCAAGAGGATACCACCACCTAGGATGAGAATGATCACAAACCGATTACTGGCGGCGGTTTCGAGGCTATTAAACTGATAGCGATCGGCTAACTGTTGATAAAGTTCATCATCAACCAAGCCTTCTGCTTTCCACAGTCGAGCTTCCTGTCGTAATTGGCGACGAAACTTTTCTGAAATCATCGATTGAAAGCCTATGTTCAGATAGGTTCAGTTTGGCTTGATGTTCAGATGTTGGTAAAATGGTTTATGCCACATTCTCAACTGTCTCTGTTGAAAAAAAGCAGCGAATGAGGGGAGGAGTAGGGAAGCGGAAAGAAGAGTGTAGAGACAAGTGAGGCCTCATGTAAGGTGTAGCTTGTCTCTGGGGTTAGGGGCTATTTTCGTGTGAGTTGTTGCCTCTTTAAGGTTTTTCATTAGTAAAGAGGGGGACGTTGAGACTCGTTAATTTGCAACTGTTCGCGACCATTGCGGATAATCCTTACCATGTCGCTCAGTTCATGCTCAATTTTAGCTAGGACATGATCAGCGTACTCGTCGGCTCCGGTTTGGATATCATTACACTCAGTTAAGATCCGATTTCGCATAGCATCAAGTTCCTGTTGAGCCTGATAGCGAATTTGTTCAACTTCGGCGAGAGTTTGTTGCTGTAAGGCTTCACACTCTATCTGGACTTGTTGTCTAAGGCGATCGGCTTCTTCGGTCGCTCGTTGAACAATACCAGTTTCATTAAAAAGTTGAGTAGCTCTTTGTTCAGCATTCTGTAGGATAGAGGCTGCATATTCTTCAGCTTCCTGGAGAATTTCATCTTTATGACGAACAATAATATCAGCTTCCTGAAAAGCACTCGGAAGGTTTAAGCGGATCAGATCCAGTTGATCGAGCAACTGTTCCTCGTCCACAAGAGTGCGTCGAGTCAGGGGAATGCGAGGACTGTCAAGAATCATTTCTTCGAGTCGGTTAAGTTCCCGCTGAATATCTATACCAGGCGAAGCGCTAGGAGTCGGTTCGCCGTTAGTGACAAGTCCGTTAGGATTAGATTCAATTCTGGGGGTTAATTCCTGGCGTAACATCTATTAATATCTATAGCGACGTGGTTGGGAACAAGATGATCGACTGAACCGCCAAACTTGGCGATCTCCTTAACGACACTGCTTGATAAAAAGCTATATTCGTTGGAGGTTGCCAAGAAAACTGTCTCGATTGTATCAGACAGGGTTTTATTAGTGTGAGCCATTTGCAGTTCCATCTCAAAATCGGACAGAACCCGCAAGCCTCGCAATAGGACCTGTGCCTTTCTCTGTTTGGCATAGTCTACGGTGAGACCCTCAAAACTGGCAACCTCGACATTATCCAAATGGGAGATAGATTGCCGAATTTGAATCAGGCGTTGTTCGACTGTAAACAGAGGAGTCTTGCTGGGGTTGCGTAGGACGGCGACAATCACCCATTCAAACAGATGGGAACCTCGCTCAATTATATCAATATGTCCAAAGGTAACTGGGTCAAAACTGCCTGGATATATAGCAATCACAATAGATTATAGTTATCTTGAAGTTTTACCAGAGATTACCTTAAACTGTTTGATGGTTAAAACAAACTTTTTCCCTGACGGAATTCCCGGGCTACCCCAGAGGAGTCAAGGCCAGCCATACGGAACCGGCGATCTAAATCGGCAGAATCGGGGGAGGATTTTTCGGCTTCTTCCATGGTAATGCGTCCTAGGGTGACTTGCTCGAAAATAGCCTGGTTAATGAGTTGCATTCCTTCATAGGTGTCATTTTCCATGAGGTGAGTTGCACTTTCCTCGTCCCCTTTAAGCAGATAGTCTTTCATGGCGGGGGTATTAACTAGGATATCGTGAACTGCCGTCCTTTTGTTATCGACTGTGGGAATTAATAATTGAGCAATTATGGCGACTAGGGAATCACAGATCTGAATCCTGACGGCTGGCTGTTCGTCTACGTTGTAGAGGTTTAAGAGTCGGTTGACTGAGTTGATGGCGTTGCGAGTGTGGAGGGTTCCCAGGACTAGGTGACCGGTTTGGGATGCTTGGAGGGCAGTATTAACTGTGGTGCGATCGCGCATTTCCCCAATCAGAATCACATCTGGGTCTTCCCGCAAAACAGCACGGAGGGCATGATGAAATTCTAGGGTATGTAATCCGACTTCCCTTTGAGAGATTAAGCATTGTCGGGAAGCATGGACAAATTCAATGGGGTCTTCAATGGTGACAATGTGCTTGCGAGCGGTTTCATTGAGATAACGTAACATGGCAGCGAGGGTGGTGGATTTACCAGAACCCGTTGGACCTGTGACTAAAATTAACCCCTGGGGATAGCTAATAATGTTTTTGAGAACTTCTGGTAATCTCAATTCATCAATACTAGGAATTTTTAAGTTAATTAGTCGCAGTACCATGGCTCCCCCGGTCAGAGAGTCAAAGCAGTTAACGCGACACCGGACTATACCAGGATAAAAAATAGCTGTATCTAGTTCTTTCATTTCGGCAAATTGTTGCCTTTGGTGGGGGGTAAGAATCTCACTGAGATACTGCTCAAATATTTCTGGGGTGACTTTGACTTGATCTTTGATTCTTACCATTTCCCCCTGAATCCTATATCGGGTAGTATGTCCAACTCGAATATGAATATCGGAGGCTTTTTTGACAAAGGCATCCTTAACCATATCCTTAATAGAGTTACTGGGGGAAACAGTGGTGGTTGATTGTGGCTGTTTGGAACGGGAGGCTACGGTCTTCCTTGGGGGAAGATTTTGAGAAGATGGTGACTGAGTTGAATTAGTCATAAGGTGAGTTTTCCTGGGTTGGTATCTGTTGATCATTGTGGCACAGGCTTAACCGCAGTTGCAGTTGAGAAGAGAGGGAAATTCATTATTTGACGGAGTTAGGACTTCGATCGCCTGATGCTTGGGAATTGAGGGTTGACAGGAGAACCCACGCGGAGGGGATTATCGATGTTCTGTTGAAACTGAACCGGAAAATGATAGGATGGTTTGAGGTATGCTAACCTAACATCTGCTCAGGTTTCGATTTTTTATGATTGTGAGTCAACCAGCCCTAGAGACTTCTGCGGGAGTTTCTTTACAAAATTTTCCTAGACTGCGCCGGGGGGTTACTGATATTTTCCCGGAATTGGCTAATTCTGACAACCCAGAGGAGAATTTGGGTCGGCGGTTGGCTCTCAGTAGCGGCCCACTTAGGATTAAGTTAGGTATCGACCCGACTGGGTCGGATATTCACCTGGGACATAGTATCATTTTTAGGAAGTTGCGGGCTTTCCAAGACGCGGGACATACGGCGGTTCTAATTATTGGAGATTTTACGGCGCGCATTGGTGATCCTACTGGGAAATCTGAGGTTCGTCGTCAGCTAACTCCTGAGCAAGTTGAAAAAAATGCCCAAACATATCTCGACCAACTGCGCCCGATTTTAGATTTTGATACGCCTGGACGTTTGGAAATTCGTCGTAATTCTGAATGGTTATCTAAGTTGGATCTGGCTAAAACTTTGGATTTGCTGTCTCGGATGACGGTGGGACAAATGTTGGCTAAGGAGGGTTTTTCGCTGCGCTTTGAGCAGGAAAATCCTATTTATTTGCATGAGTTTCTCTATCCGTTAATGCAGGGTTATGATTCGGTGGCGGTTCAGGCTGACGTGGAGTTGGGAGGAACGGATCAAAAGTTTAATCTGGCTGTGGGAAGGGATTTACAGCGCTATTTTGGACAGACACCTCAGTTCGGTTTACTAATGCCTATTTTGATTGGGACTGATGGGGTGCAGAAAATGTCTAAGTCTCTGGGTAATTATGTGGGACTGTCGGAGGATGCTTTGACTATGTACTCAAAATTGGAGAAGGTTCCTGATAGTTTGATTGAGCAATATTTTGAGTTGCTAACTGATTACCCGTTGGCTGAATTGCCGGAAAATCCTCGCGATCGCCAAAAGTTACTCGCCCTAGATATAGTAACTCAATACCACGGAGAAGCGGCGGCTTTGGCGGCTCAAAATGCGGCTTTAAATTTGGTACAAGGAGATGCAACTAGGGCGGAGGCTGTACCGGAATTTTCTCTGTCAGAGGTGGAGTTTCCGGCTAAGTTATTCTATATTCTTTCGGCTAGTGGACTGTGTAAAAGTGGCAGCGAGGCGAGGCGACAAATTGCGGGAGGTGCTGTGAAAATAGATGGCGATCGCATTGAGGATGATAATTTAGTTGTGGCTTCTGCTGAAGAGGTGAAAGGACGAGTTTTACAAGTAGGCAAAAAGAAATTTATCCGGCTGGTGTAAATGGGTTTTCCCATGATTGATTAATTGTTAATTATCCTGATGTGAAATCGGGATAATGTCTAATCAAGAAAGTGCCGATTTTATCGGACTGATATTAACTGTAAAGTTTGCTAATTTACTACCCCAAAATATACCCAATATGACGATAGATAAAGTTATTGTTCCCCTAGATGTTTCCAGTCAAGCTGATGCGATCGCATTAATTGAAACCCTGCCACAAGTAACCTTTTGGAAAGTGGGTTTAGAACTGTTTGTCAGTTGTGGTCCGCAAATTTTAAAACAACTCAAACAGCGCAATAAGCGGATATTTTTAGATCTGAAATTCCATGATATACCGAATACGGTAGCCGGAGCCTGTCGCGCCGCCGCTCGCTATGGTGTAGACTTAATTACGATTCACGCGACGGCTGGAAAAGTCGCCCTAAAAGCTGCTCAGTCGGCGGCGGAAATGGGAGCTAATGAGGCGGGTGTACCCGTGCCTAAATTAATCGCGATTAGCCTGTTAACGAGCCTTAACGCCAGGGAATTAGCCTTAGACCTCAAAATTCCCCTAGAACTGCCAGAGTATGCGTTACAGATGGCATTATTAGGGCAAGAGTGTGGTTTGGCGGGGGCGGTGTGTTCGCCGCAGGAGGTGGCACAACTACGGCGGACTTGTGGGGATGATTTTCTGTTGGTGTGTCCTGGGGTGCGTCCGAGTTGGGCATCTAAGGGGGATCAAAAGCGATCGCTTACTCCTTCTGAGGCTTTAAAAGCGGGTGCTAATTATTTAGTAATTGGACGACCTATTACTGAGGCGAATAACCCTATGACGGCGTTAAAGCTAATTTCGCAAGAGTTAGACGCAGCGGAGAAGATAGTCAAATAGATGGATGGTTAATATTAGAACTAAATTACCATTTTGGTGAGCAAAGGAGCGGCGCTGAGAAGGGTTTGGGTGTAGGGATGCTGAGGATGTTTAAAAATCTGCTCAGTGTTTCCTATTTCGACAATTTTACCAGCGTTCATAACGGCAATGCGATCGCACAAAAATCTAGCGACCCATAAATCATGGGTAATAAATAAATAGGTGAGATTAAAGTCTCGCTTGAGTTCCAACATTAACTGTAATACTTGAGCCTGAACACTAGCATCAAGCATACTAACAGGCTCATCACAGATTACCAGTTTCGGGCGAGTAATTAAAGCACGAGCAATGGCTACCCGTTGCTGTTGTCCTCCTGACAGTTGTTTAGGATAGCGGTTATAAAACTCCTCTACGGGAGTCAAACCCACGCGATCGAGCATTTCTAATACCCAGCGTTTGGCTTGGGGTGGTTTTGCCATTTTATGAATTAACAGTGGGTCAGCAATAGCTCGACCAATGGTCATCATGGGATTTAAACAAGCATTAGGATCTTGAAATATCATTTGGATATCGCGACGCTGTGAGCGCACTTGTCGCACTGACATAGCGGTTAAATCTTGACCCTCAAATTTGACTGTACCAGCGGTGGCGCGAACTAACTGTAAAATGGTACGCGAGAGGGTACTTTTACCGCAGCCGGACTCTCCAACTAAACCGAAAATTTCACCAGGAGACAACTCGAAACTCACGCCATCAACGGCTTTGATTAATTGCTTGTTTTTAGTGAATATTTGTTCAATAATGCCGGATTCTAAACTATAATGCTGTTGGAGATTTTCAATTTGCAGAAGTGGCTGTGATGGGTTAGTCTGTGTCTGTTGTTCGGGAGTATTGGGTTCTGGTGGCTGTTGAGAAGTTCCATGAACGTGGAGAGCAGATTCTAGGAGCGATCGCGTATATTGATGTTGGGGGTATTGTAGAACGGTGCGGCTATCTCCGACTTCGACAATTTTACCTTGATACATAACCGCAATGCGATCGCAATACTCTCCCACCATGGCTAAATCATGGGAAATTAATAGGATAGCGGTTCCGCGTTCACGACATAACCGGGTGAGTTCCTGTAAAATCTGTGCTGATACTGTGACATCTAAACTGGTGGTAGGTTCATCAGCTACAATTAACTTTGGGTTTAACAATAGGGCTAATGCGATCGCCACCCGTTGACGCATTCCGCCACTAAACTCATGGGGATATTGAGACCAGCGTTGGGGTTGAATTTGGACAGCTTCCAAAGTAGCGATCGCCCTTTCTTTCGCCTGAGACCGGGACAATTCTAGTTCATGAGCCTTTAAAGTTTCAATACAATGTTCCCCAATAGTCATCAACGGATCAAGGCGGGTCATGGGGTCTTGAAACACTAAGGCGATCGCCTCCCCCCGAAACTGTCGCAATTCCTTGTCGTTAAGGTCAAAAACCGATTGTCCGCCAAATGTGACTTGACCTTGAATAAGACTCGACTCTGGAAGTAAGCGCATAGCAGCGCGTCCCAAAGTAGACTTACCGCAGCCAGACTCACCGACAAGTCCCAAACGTTCCCCCGGTTTGAGGGTTAGGGAAACATCATCTACGACCCAAGAGGGTGATTTATTCTGACTGGGATAAGCTACTCGCAGGTTTTCGATGGTAAACATGAAATTAAAGTTCCGAAGTTAGCCAGAAGCTGCCACCATAGGACAAGTTGTTATATCATATCAACTCTGCTGAAATAGTTATCAATTATCTGGTTACGGGGAGGCGATCGTCAGCCTTCACCTCGTAGGGTGCGTCAGAGCCGGTAAATAGAGATACTACCCGGAGCATCGACAACTGACGCACCTGGTCACCCCACAATAGAGAACCGACCTCGTAGGGTGCGTCAGAGCCGGTAAATAGAGATACTACCCGGAGCATCGACAACTGACGCACCTGGTCACCCCACAATAGAGAACCGACCTCGTAGGGTGCGTCAGAGCCGGTAAATAGAGATACTACCCGGAGCATCGACAACTGACGCACCTGGTCACCCCACAATAGAGAACCGACCTCGTAGGGTGCGTCAGAGCCGGTAAATAGAGATACTACCCGGAGCATCGACAACTGACGCACCTGGTCACCCCACAATAGAGAACCGACCTCGTAGGGTGCGTCAGACCCGGTAAATAGAGATACTACCCGGAGCATCGACAACTGACGCACCTGGTCACCCCACAATAGAGAACCGACCTCGTAGGGTGCGTCAGAGCCGGTAAATAGAGATACTACCCGGAGCATCGACAACTGACGCACCTGGTCACCCCACAATAGAGAACCGACCTCGTAGGGTGCGTCAGAGCCGGTAAATAGCAATACTACCCGGAGCATCGACAACTGACGCACCTGGTCACCCCACAATAGAGAACCGACCTCGTAGGGTGCGTCAGAGCCGGTAAATAGGGATACTACCCGGAGCATCGACAACTGACGCACCTGGTCACCCCACAATAGAGAACCGACCTCGTAGGGTGCGTCAGAGCCGGTAAATAGAGATACTACCCGGAGCATCGACAACTGACGCACCTGGTCACCCCACAATAGAGAACCGACCTCGTAGGGTGCGTCAGAGCCGGTAAATAGCAATACTACCCGGAGCATCGACAACTGACGCACCTGGTCACCCCACAATAGAGAACCGACCTCGTAGGGTGCGTCAGAGCCGGTAAATAGCAATACTACCCGGAGCATCGACAACTGACGCACCTGGTCACCCCACAATAGAGAACCGACCTCGTAGGGTGCGTCAGAGCCGGTAAATAGGGATACTACCCGGAGCATCGACAACTGACGCACCTGGTCACCCCACAATAGAGAACCGACCTCGTAGGGTGCGTCAGAGCCGGTAAATAGCAATACTACCCGGAGCATCGACAACTGACGCACCTGGTCACCCCACAATAGAGAACCGACCTCGTAGGGTGCGTCAGAGCCGGTAAATAGCAATACTACCCGGAGCATCGACAACTGACGCACCTGGTCACCCCACAATAGAGAACCGACCTCGTAGGGTGCGTCAGAGCCGGTAAATAGGGATACTACCCGGAGCATCGACAACTGACGCACCTGGTCAATAGCTGAATTTTTGTCCCAGGCTGTTGTCTATGAGCCATGTTTATCATCTGGGCGGTAATAGTTGATTTATCGTGAGCAACCGGTTGCTATAATTTTCGTTTTAGCCTTTAAGGGTAGAAAAGGTTGGTCAAACCTCCATACAAAAATTTTTTCACCCCCAACATCTTTGAGGCGACATATATAGTGATCATCTAATCATTTTTCAACATTCGCAGTTGAAACTTTTAGGTCATGCAGGTAGATTTTAGTCTTGAGATAAATTGGCTATTAGTGTGTAAATTCGGCATAAACCAAGGAACCTAAGACGCATCTGTAATTGAGATGCTATCTAAGTCCATTGATTCTCAACCAGCTTTTTTGTCTGAATAAGACCGGGAGGTGATATCTGGAGAGGTTCCGAACTTTTCAAGCCAATCAAAAATCCGGTCAAGCTGTTCTAGGGTGACTAGCCCGTATTGCCATAAAATCATGGGAAGTTGACCTGATTCTTGCTCAGGATGTCGGAGGGCCATGGCGATGGAAGAGGCAGGGATCGCTAATTCCCAACGTAAAAATTGAATTAACTGGGCTTGCTTGGTTGAGATCATCATTTTTTTCCTGCATGAACGTAAAAAAGTTGGGAACTGTTGGATGTCGGATTAGATAACTAAGTCGGGTCTGAATTCCTATAGTATCTATATTATCTTCTATCTAACTAAGTTCAGTGATATATTACACCCGAACATTGTGATTTCTTTGTGAAATTTAAGTGATCTGGGTCACTAATTATGTTTGAGCTGTATAGGTGCCGGGGGAGTTAATTGGGCAGACGGAACTTTTTTTTGGGGGAAAATTTATCATAGCCGTTACCAGAGCTATTCTGGTGAAAATCTAATGTTTTTTTAACAAAAGCAATGAAGCGGGTTTGGATCACAAAATCATCAAACCATAATCTAAAAAGGAATGGGACTGGCGGTTCTGTGTAGTGGGTGTTCCCGGACTCCTGATCCTGCTAGACTGGATGTAAGTTAGACGGATATTGATTCATATTCATGCTCAACACACTAAACCTGGAGCTTTCGCTAGATAAAGAAAGCTATAAGACTCAGACGGAAGGACTGATGCGGGAGCTGCGATCGCTACAGCAAATCTGCTGGGAAAAAAAACTACCTGTGATTATCGTCCTGGAGGGTTGGGCGGCGGCGGGTAAGGGTTCTCTAGTCAAAAAAATGGTTAGCTATATGGACCCTCGTGGGTTCAAAGTGATTCCGGTGTGGCCCCCGACCGAACAGGAGCGGTTGTATCCATTCATGTGGAGATTTTGGCAAGAGTTCCCAGGTTATGGGAAAATCGGGATTTTTTACCACAGTTGGTATACCCATGTTCTGGAAGATCGTCTATTTGAGAGACTGCCATCTGCTAATGTAGCGATGGCAATGCGTCAAATTAATGCTTTTGAGCGTCAAATGATTGACGATGGGGCGGCGATCGCCAAATTTTGGATTCACTTGAGCAAAAAAGAACTCAAGCGTCGCCTAAAAAAAGCCACCAACGATGAACTAGAAGCATGGCGGGTGCGTCCCGAAGACTGGGAGCAGGCGAAAAACTATGATACTTATAGTTCCTATGCCGAAGAGATGGTAATTCACACTAGCACCGGCGTAGTTCCCTGGACCTTAGTAGAAGGGGATGATAAACGGTGGTGTAGGGTCAAGGTACTATCTAAAATGGTGTCTACCATCAAAGAGACCCTAGGGCGGCTGGAAGTGCAACCGCCGCCTATTTTTACTCCTCCCCAAGAACACCTAGAACCTACCGATCCGCAACCCCTGGCTGCTGTGGATCTGAGTTTGTCCTTGTCAGAGGATGACTATAAGGAACAGTTGCGGGAACAACAGGTTCGCTTAGGTAAGATGCAGCAAATGATTTTTGAAAAGCAAATCCCGGTTTTAGCCATATTTGAGGGATGGGACGCGGCGGGAAAAGGGGGAGCGATTAAGCGTTTAACCGATATTCTTGATCCGCGCAGCTATGAAGTGCATCCTTTTGCTGCTCCCACTGATGAAGAAAAGGTACATCATTATCTGTGGCGGTTCTGGCGTAAACTCCCGCCGGCCGGAAAAATTGGTGTTTTTGACCGCAGTTGGTATGGTCGGGTCTTAGTCGAACGAATTGAGGGATTTGCTTCCGAAAGACAATGGCGACGCGCCTATCGAGAAATTAATGAGTTTGAGGAACAACTGACTACGGCGGGTTATATTTTGCTGAAGTTTTGGTTACATATTGACCCGGATACCCAACTTGAAAGGTTTACTGAACGCGAGAATAATCCGTTTAAGCAATATAAACTCACAGATGAGGACTGGCGGAACCGGGAAAAATGGTCTTGTTATGAGGTAGCCGTCAACCAAATGGTGCATCGGACTAATACCCCTAGGGCTCCTTGGACTTTGGTTTCCGGTAATGATAAGTTTTATGCGCGGGTGCAGGTGGCGCAAACGGTGGCTGATGCGATCGCTCAAACTGTATAGTTAGTAGGCAATTTGGCGAAACTATTGCCAAGGGAGCCCATTTTTAGTATAAACTTGAGCCGTATGCTATTTGTTAGTTATACGGCTCTCGTTTTCCTCAGTCCCTAAAGCACTCAGTGATATTTGATTTGGGGTAGATCAGGAAAAATCAAGGGGTGATATGATGTGGGATTCTCCACCGTCAACCATGAAGGGAAAAAATGATGTTTGTATTACTCACCCAAGTTCTGGTTTTACTGCTACTGATTACCATTTCTTTTAGAATTTGGAAACTGTTAGCAGGCAAAGAAAATAGCTTAGTTAGTCGGCTGTTTTTTTTACTAACTCTCACTTTACTTATAGTCACTTTTATCGCTCCTGATAGCCAGGTTGGTAGATCTGTTATTCAGCTTTTAGCGATTTTTCTAAGGCCCCTGGGTTTATCAATTTTACTATTAACCATTGCTTCGGCTTTGATTACCAATGGCGGGATTAAAAATCCGGCTCCTAATTTAATTTTAACTGCATTATTAATTCTGATTTTATCGAGTACCCCCGTTTTAGCTCAATGGTTGGCTTTGCAAGTGGAAAGGGTGGCTGTGCAAACAGTTCAAACTGATTTATGTTGTGGGGAAAGAGCCGGGGCAATTGTTTTGTTAGGACGGGGGACAACACAGCCTAAATTGCCCTACAGAACTCAGATTCAACTCACGGCTACAGGCGATCGCATTCCCTATACCGCAGAACTTTATCGGGAACGTTTAGCTCGTTTGGTGATTATCGCAGCAGGCGATCGCCATGAGTTAATTCATCCCACTAATGAAGCCAAAGATATTCAACAGTTATTGATTTATATGGGAGTTTTGCCTCGTGATATTCTTCTGGCAACTGAAAGCCATACAATCCGGGAAGAAGCCCTAGAAGTCAAAGACATCATGGAGAAAAGGCGGTTAGGAAGAACTATAATTTTAGTGACTTCAGCCTTAGAAATGCGGCGCGCCGCCCTCGCATTTACTCAAGTGGGTTTAAAAGTAATTCCGGCTCCCACTAATTTTTCGACTTTTATTCCCTATGGCAAACGTAAAGATAGGGTTTCTTTCCAAGATTTCGCCCCTAATGCTGATGCTTTGGTTCTCAGTACCCGTGTCGTTGATGAATATCTCGCTACTTTTTATTACTTTCTACGGGGGTGGATGGCTCCTAGTTTATAAGTCTGTTGACACTCCATCGGGCTAAAGCCACGAGGATTCTTTAGAGGAGATAACCAACAAATGTTAGTCATTGCTCGTAACGGTAGTGCCTAATATGTAATGATAGAGGTGTAAGTGCGATACGTTCAGGCATGAAATAGGGCTGCAATGCCGGAAATAACCGCCTGGTGGGGATTTCAACCCCTTGGTTGAATATAAGAAGCTCGCTTATGACCATCCCTACAACTGTTTATATGTCCCAAAGTTTTGTATAGAAATATACAAAACAAGGCAGGGAACTCAAAGTCAAAACGCAAAATCGGAAATCTTAATGACTCCTTAACAATTGCGTAAAGAGTAACGGCGATGTGCGAGACGTTTAGGAGTGAAATAGGGCTGCAATGCCTGAAATCATCTCCTAGTGGGACTTCTACCCCTTGGTAGAATATAAGGTGAGCGTACCTGACCATCCCATAACTATCTATGTGTTCCAATTATCTGGGCTAAATTGGATTTAGAATCAGATAAAGGCCAAGAGACTCAAGGTCAAGGCTGAACGCTGGTGTTATGTACAGCAGGAAGTTGAGAGTAACGGCGATGTGCGAGACGTTTAGGAGTGAAATAGGGCTGCAATGCCTGAAATCATCTCCTAGTGGGACTTCTACCCCTTGGTAGAATATAAGGTGAGCGTACCTGACCATCCCATAACTATCTATGTGTTCCAATTATCTGGGCTAAATTGGATTTAGAATCAGATAAAGGCCAAGAGACTCAAGGTCAAGGCTGAACGCTGGTGTTATGTACAGCAGGAAGTTGAGAGTAACGGCGGTAGCCACCCCCAGTTTCAAGGTTCACACCCGTCAGACTGAAGCGGGGAACGGAAGGCGTGAAGTAGAACCTACTACCAGAGGCGACCACTGCCAACCATCCATGATTAGGGAAACCGAATGTCCGGCTTGAACCATCGTAATACTCTAGTAGCGAAATAGGTTGATACGCTGCGCTCAAAAGAGTACGGGGAAAAGAAGGGGTATATCACCACCACCTTCACAGACCTTTAAAGTACCCCGGTGGATAGGACGAATCTAAAGATGGAATGCCCCCATAGATGGAACGTTTAAACCCCTCATTGGCTCTGCCTCACGGCAGAGCGTGAAAAGTGTAAGCGTATGCCTTTAAGGGGAAGGGATGTGACTGAAAGCTAATGCCTAACTGTAATGGTTAGGATATGCCCACTAGTCACGGTGTGGATATAGATACTGCGATAAGTAGGAGTTTAATGGCAGCGAGTTTAAAGACTAACGCAGGCATATAGCTTTGAAAGTTGAAGTACGAAAGCAGGGGGTTGTAACCCTGTTCCTAATGACAAAGGGGTATCCACATCAGGAGCCGTATGAGGTGAAAGTCTCAAGTACGGTTTGGAAGTGGAGTTGGGGAAGGTGACTTCCCTTTCGACCATAACAGCCACCCCCAGTTTCAAGATTCACACCCGTCAGACTGAAGCGGGGAACGGAAGGCGTGAAGTAGAACCTACTACCAGAGGCGACCACTGCCAACCATCCATGATTAGGGAAACCGAATGTCTGGCTTGAACCATCGTAAATATTAAGTAGCGAAATAGGTTGATACGCTGCGCTCAAAAGGGCAAGGGGAAAAGTAGGAGCCTTTACACACTACCTACACAGACTTTTAAAAGTACCCTGGTGGATAGGACAAATCTAAAGATGGAATGCCCATATAAACGGAACGTTTTAAGTCCTTCTGGACTCTGATTATCTGGTCGAGATGTCAGTAGGGATAAGTGTAACCGCAAGTCCTAGAGGATGTGAGATGTGACCAGAAGCCAACGCCCGACTGTAATGGTAGGGATATGCTGACAGGTTACGGTTTGATTGCCAAGAATAGAGCCAAGTAGGAGCTTATATGGCGCAGGCGAGTTTAAAGAAAGGTTTTGGCAAAACCAAACCAATCAAGACTACGAAAAACCCATGGAAGGCTATCCCATGGGCGAAAGTTCAACGGAAAGTTTTCCAACTCCAAAAGAGGATATTTCAAGCAGCTAAATCGGGACAAGATGCAAAGGTTAGAAGGTGGCAACGTCTACTGGTGAAATCATATTATGCCCGACTCTTAGCAGTGCGGCTGTAGGGGCGGGTTCCACGGTCAGCCATGCTTCCCAACAGTCAGCTTAATAAACCCGCCCCCCAAGCGGGTCAAGGCAAAAAGACAGCCGGTGTCGATGGAAGGATAGTAATATCTCCAAAACAAAGGTTTGAATTAGCTGAGAGCATTAAAGGAAAACTCAAAGTAAAAGCACTTAGGAGAGTATGGATACCAAAACCTGGTAGGGATGAAAAAAGCTGGAATAGGCATTCCTACAATCCAAGATAGAGCAAGGCAAGCCTTGGTTAAATCGGCTCTCGAACCTGAATGGGAATCGAGATTTGAAGGCACAAGCTATGGGTTCCGTCCCGGACGGTCAGCCCAAGATGCAATAGCACGAATCTATCTATGTATTAAGCATAGTAGTTATTATGTGTTGGACGCAGGTGCGAGACGTTCGGGTATGAAATAGGGCTGAAATGCCCGAAATAACTACCCGGTGAGGATTCCAGCTCCGAATCTGGATATAAGGAGACCTCTCCTGAGCATCCTCATAACTGATTATATGTCCCGACGCTTAGGTAACTAAGCAAGGCAGGGAACTCAAGGTCATAAACGAACTGAGAAATCAGGGAGTAGAGAGTAACGGCGATAGCCACCCCCAGTTTTGGAAATCATAACTCCAGGATAGAAGCGGGGAACGGAAGGCGTGAGGTAGAACCTACTACCAAGACGCGACCACTGCCAACCATCTATGATTAGGAAGACCGAATGTCCGACTTGAACCATCGTAAAGCACGAGCAGCGAAATAGGTTGACACGCTGCGCCCAAAAGGGCAAGGGGAAAAGTGGGGGATTCTGCATTCTACCCACACAGACCTTTAGAAGTACCCCGGTCGATAGGACAAATCTAACGATGGAATGCCCATATAATCGGAACGTTGTAACCCCTCTAATGCTCTGCCCATAAACAAGTGAGTAATGCAATTCACAAGGCAGTAGTGAAAAATGTAAGCGCATGCTTAGAGGGCTAAGGATGTGACCAGAAGCTAAAGCCCAATTGTCATGGTTGGGATATGCCCAATTGTCACGGTGTGGATATAGATACTGCGGTCAGTAAGAGTATAATGGCGAGGACGAGTTTAAAGGCTACGTGCTGCATATAGCTCTGAACATCGAAGTAAAAAGCAGGTCTGTTGATTCTGCTCCTTTGACAAAACAGGGTATCCACACCAGGAGCCGTATGAAGGGAAACTTTCACGTATGGTTCTGAATGGGAGGGGATGGTGGTGACTCCATTCTCGACCCCTAACATATAGCGTGCGAAACGTTTAGGAGTCAAATAGGGCTGCAATGGCTGAAACAACCTCCTAGTGGGACTTCCACTCCTTGGTGGAATATAAGGGATTCGCACCCCTGACCATCCCATAACTATCTATGTGTCTCAACATCTGGCTTCGACAACCAGATAAGGCAGAGAGACTCAAGGTCAAGACTGAGCGAAAAAAAGAGGGGAGTTGTGTTATGGTCGAAAGAGAAGTCACCTTCCCCAACTCCAATTCCAAACCGTGCTTGCGAGTTTCCCTGCACACGGCTCCTGATGTAGATACCCTATTGTCAGTAGGAACAGGGCTACAACCCCCCGCTTTGTAACCTCAACTTTGGGAGCTAAATACAACACGTAGTCTTTAAACTCGCTTTCGTCATAAAAACTCTTACTTGTCGCGGTCTCTATATCCACACCGTGACTAGTGGGCATATCCTAACCATTACAGTTAGGCATTGGCTTTCAGTCACATCCTTTCCCCTTAAAGGTATACGCTTACACTTTTCACTACTGTGCAGGTACATCCTGCCACTTGAGAGCCTAAAAGGGGTTTAAACGTTCCGTTTATACGGGCATTCCATCTTTAGACTTGTCCTATCCACCGGGGTACACTTTAAAGGTCTGTGTAGGTAGTGAGTTGAGACTCCTACTTTTCCCCTTACTCTTTTGAGCGCAGCGTGTCAACCTATTTCGCTACTTACTCATTACGATGGTTCAAGTCGGAACATTCAAATTTCCTTAGTCATGGATGGTTGGCAGTGGTCGCATATGGTAGTAGGTTCTACTTCACGCCTTCCGTTCCCCGCTTCAATCTGACGGGTTATGATTCCTCAAACTGGGGGTGGCTACCGCCGTTACTCTCAACTTCGCGCTATAATAGGAGGCTCACAACTTCCTCTGTTCTAACGTTCTGTCTTGACCCTGAGTTCCCTGCCTTGCTTAGATTTCTCCAAGCGTCGGGACATATAAACAGTTATGGGATGGTCTAGGGATAAGAATGAGAGTGCGTCTCCCTATATTTCACCAAGGGGTGAAAGTCCCACTAAGAGGTTATTTCGGGCATTGCAGCCCTATTTCACTCCTAAACGTTTCGCACGAACCCCTTGAGTATAACGTAAGGTTGAGAGTAACGGCGGTAGCCACCCCCAATTTGAGGATTCACACTCAACGGGTTGAAGCGGGGAACGGAAGGCATAATAGAGGAACCTACCTCTCACTCGACCACTGCCAACCATCCATGATTAGGGAAACCGAATGTCCGGCTTGAACCATTGTAATGCGTCAGTAGCGAAATAGGTTGATACGCTGCGCTCAAAAGGGCGAGGGGAAAAGTAGGAGGCTGTTATAACTACCTACACAGACCTTTAAAAGTACCCCGGTGGATAGGACAAATCTAAAGATGGAATGCCCGCATAGATGGAACGTTTAAACCCCTCATTGGCTCTGCTAATAAATAAGTGAGTGTGCGAGATGTTTAGGAATGAAATAGGGCTGAGATGCTCGAAATAACCTCCTAGTGGGGACTTCAACCCCTTGGTTGAATACAAGAAACTCGTATCTCGTTTCTGAGCATCCCCATAACTGTTTATATGTCCCGACGTTTGGGGGAATCCAAACAAGGCAGGGAACTCAAGGTCAAGACTGAACGCTGGTGTTATGTACAGCAGGAAGTTGAGAGTAAAGGCGATAGCCACCCCCAGTTTCAGGACTCACAACCCGTCAGATTGAAGCGGGGAACGGAAGGCGTGAGGGAAACCTGTTCCCAATAACCCGACCACTGCCAATCATCTATGATTAGGGAAACCGAATGTCCGGCTTGAACCATCGTCAATTTATAGTAGCGAAACAGGTTGAAACGCTGCGCTCAAAAGAGCAAGGGGAAAAGTAGGAGTTTACTTACACTACCTACACAGACCTTGAAAATACCCCGGTGGATAGGACAAATCTAAAGATGGAATGCCCATATAAACGGAACGTTTAAACCCCTCTTAGGCTCTGCTAATAAACAAGTGAGCAATACTACTCACAAGCAGTAGCGATAAGTGTAAGCGTAAGCCTTTAAGGGGAAAGGATGTGACTGAAAGCCAATGCCTAACTGTAATGGTTAGGATATGCCCACTAGTCACGGTGTGGATATAGAGACCGCGACAACTAAGAGTGTTTATGACCAGAGCGAGTTAATGACTACGTGGTTGTATATAGCTCCGAAAGTTGAGGTCATAAAGCAGGGGGTTGTAGCCCTGTTCCCAATGACAAAGGGGTATCCACATCAGGAGCCGTATGAGGTGAAAGTCTCAAGTACGGTTTGGAATTGGAGTTGGGGAAGGCGACTTCCCTTTCGACCATAACAAAACCGACTCGGGTTCAATTTCCATACCTGCCCGCCCAACTTGTACATCTACCCACACCGTCAAAAATGGACGGATTCACAACGGCAAACAACGGTTCAAGTGTCGTGATTGTGGACGACAGTTTGTTGAACACCCCCACCCAAAAGGTGATTGACCAAGAAACACGGTCTCTGATTGACCGTTTGCAGCTCGAGAGAATTCCTCTTGCCGGAATAGCACGGGCGGTCCAAGTGTCTGAGCCCTGGCTGCCAAACTACGTCAATCAGAAATATGCCTCTGTGCCCCGCCAAGTCCAGGTGAGGCGCAAAAAAAAGGGGAGGTTAACGATATCAATGTGATGAATTGTGGTCTTTTCGTACCCTGAGGAAACAAACAGTGGATTTGGTTAGCTCTCGACGTAAAAATCCGTGAGATTGTCGGTGTTTACATTGGTGCACGGGATGAAGCCGCAGCCCGCCAATTGTGGGAGTCATTGCCTCCATATCGCCAATGTGCGGTGGCTTATACCGATTTCTGGGGAGCCTATGAGGCTGTTCTACCGAGTAAACGTCATCAAGGGGTTGGGAAGGATACAGGTTTGACCAGCTACATCGAAAGGTTTAACAATACCTTGAGACAACGAGTGTCTCGCTTAGTACCCAAGACCTTGTCCTTTTCCAAGTGTTTGCAGAATCACATTGGTGGCATTTGGTATTTTATCCATCACTACAACGCATCATTACCTCTTTAGTACTACCATGAATACCTCGACCAGATACCCAGAGCCTTAGAGGGGTTAAAACGTTCTGTTTATATGGGCATTCCATCTTTAGATTTTTCCTATCCACCGCGGTACTTTTAAAGGTCTATGTAGGTGCCTCATCCAAACCCCTACTTTTCCCCTTGCCCTTTTGGGCGTAGCGTTTCAACCTATTTCGCTACCTGCTCATTGCGATGGTTCAAGTCAGACATTCAGATTTCCTTAATCATGGATGGTTGGCAGTGGTCGCGTCTTGATAGTAGGTTTGATCTCACGCCTTCCGTTCCCCGCTTTAGTCCTAGAGTTATGAGTTCTCAAACCGGGGGTGGCTATCGCCGTTACCCTCAACGTTTGTTACAAAACTGTTAAGAATTGTAACAACGTATGTTGACCCTGGGTTCCTTGCCTGGTTTTGGTATCAAAATGATACAAAAAGTCGGGACATATAAACAGTTATGAGGTCGCTCAGGGGAGACTCCCTTATATCCAACCAAGGGGCTGGAACCCTCACGCTTGCTGTTATTTCAAGCATTCATTGCAGCTCTATTTGATGCCTAAACGTCTCGCACGGATTACTAGAGCGTACCACAAAGGGAACAAAGTATCTGGGGCGGCGCTCAAGGCTGCCAGGAATGCCACATCCAGAAAGCTGGCTGAGACTTTGTTTAAGGCTCTGTGGGATATGCGATAATCCTACTTTAAAGGTTGGCTTATAAAGGCCCCGCTGATTTGTTGGTCAAGCGGGGCTTTTTACTGTTGAAAGTTAGAGTGTAGGATAGAAAAACAGTTAGAATGGTTAATCAGCTTGTTCCAAGACTTATAGCTAATTTTAGGATTCCGTGACCGAACCAACTTCCACCCCCCCTTTTAAATTCGATCCCGTTGAAGATGCTTTAGCCGACTTGAAAGCCGGACGCTGTATCGTGGTTGTGGACGATGAACACCGGGAAAATGAAGGTGATCTCATCTGTGCGGCTAATTTTGCTACGCCCAACCTGATTAATTTTATGGCGGTGGAAGCCAGAGGATTAATATGTTTAGCCCTAACAGGCGATCGCCTCGACCAACTAGATCTTCCGCTGATGGTGACAAAAAACACCGATAGCAACCAAACCGCCTTCACGGTCAGCATCGACGCTTCCCCCAAATGGGAGTCAGCACCGGAATTTCCGCCGAAGATCGCGCCCGGACTATTCAAGTGGCGATCCAACCGCAGACTAAACCAGAGGATCTGCGTCGTCCGGGTCATATTTTCCCCCTGCGGGCTAAAGAAGGGGGAGTGCTAGAAAGGGCTGGTCATACAGAAGCAGCCGTAGACCTAGCGCGACTGGCGGGTTTATATCCGGGTGGGGTGATTTGCGAAATTCAAAACCCCGACGGGTCAATGGCGCGACTGCCACAATTGATCGAATATGCTAAAACCCATAATCTCAAGTTGATCAGCATTGCTGACCTAATTAGCTATCGGCTACAGCACGATCGCTTTATTATTCGCGAAGCCGTCGCCAAACTTCCCACCCAATTCGGGGATTTTCTCATTTATGCCTACCGTAACACCCAGGATAATAGCGAGCACGTCGCCCTAGTGAAAGGAGATCCGGCTACATTTGGTGATATTCCCGTCATGGTTAGGGTTCACTCTGAATGTTTAACGGGGGATGCTTTCGGTTCCCTACGCTGCGACTGTAGGATGCAACTACAAACGGCCTTAAAAATGATTAATCATGCTGGGGCTGGGGTGGTAGTTTATCTCAAACAAGAAGGGCGCGGTATTGGTTTAATCAATAAACTTAAAGCCTATTCTCTGCAAGATATGGGGCTTGATACCGTCGAGGCTAACGAACGCCTCGGCTTTCCTCCTGACCTACGCAATTATGGCATGGGGGCGCAAATTCTTAATGATATTGGTGTCCGACAGATCCGCCTAGTCACTAATAATCCTCGTAAAATTGCGGGACTCAAGGGTTATGGTATTGAGATTGTCGATCGCGTCCCATTATTGATTGAGGCGACCGATTATAATTCCGTTTATCTGGCAACCAAGGCACAAAAATTAGGTCATCTTTTACTGCAAACCTATTTGGTCACAGTGGCGGTTAAATGGCATCATTCACCCCAAGCCACCTGGGAAGCCGCAGAGGAAATGGGGAAACTTTTATCCCTTCTACTATGTCCGTCCTCAAGTCGGCGGCGGAACTTTATTCCTATGGCGATCGCATCGAAAAATTACAGAGTATCGCCCATACTTATGACCTGCTACTTCAGGAAGAAACTCGTCCCGTCGCCGTGGCTTTATTTGGTCAAGCAGACCTAGTTTTTCATCTCGGTCTAGATCAACCATTATTAGCATCACCCGACTGGTATCAATATCCTGACCATCCCTATGTCAATGCTATCCAACAGATACTTGATCATATTGTGGCTTTATCAGATTTGCAACGGTTGGAGTTTCTCATTGCTTCCGGTCATGACCCTTTAACCAGTCTCAAGGGTCAATTAAAACGTCAGGCTTTCCCCTTATCAACCCTTCCCGGTTCCTTATGCGATCGCCTGGAGTTGCAAACAATTTATAGTTTTTCATGGTAAGTAATTCCCTGGTGCTAATTAACTCTAATTCAACATACCTAATGGCATCATAAATTCACCTTAATTACAATTAACTACCTGGTCTCATCGCCAGGTTTGTTAATTTTTAAAACAAAACCTTGTGCTTGGGCAATATTGAGATATAATGCCCTCCGTTTTTTGATGGGATTACTATCAAGACCAGTTCCCATAATTAGCCTTACTCAGAGACTTTTGGGAATTGGGGCTTGCCGATTTTACCAATTACATATTAAAATGCTGTTTACTAAAAATCTCAGATTTGGGAGCAAAAAATGAGCAATTTAAAACCTGTTTTTGGGCGTGCAAAGTACAGCGGGTCAGACTGTTGAGTGGTCTTTTAGCGTGGCAATTATCATGATTTTGTGCAATGTATTTGCCATTGTTATTGGTTATTATGGCATCTCTAAAGAAAATCGTGGCCAAGGTCCTGCCCTTCCGTTTCCTTGCCCCGCATTTTTACTGGGTTTGGTTTTCCCGAACTCCTCGCCACCGCCAGCTTAGGTCATCTCATCGGTGCAGGTGTCATCCTCGGCTTGGCTAATGCCGGAGTGCTGTAGCAGCCATAGTCACCCTCAAATAAACAGTAATGGGAGCAAAATGCTCCCTAATTTCCTGATGTGATAGCTAGGGTTAATTAGCCGTTAAGTGTCGGTAAATATTATTAAAATTAACCCTTTCCCAACCTTACTTAACTCAAGGAAAGCGATCGCCTAAACATTCACCGCATCTTCCTGTAGCCTTAATTGCTCAATTAACCCTATTGACTCCCCATGGCTTGTGCAGCAGGGGTGAGGCCATAACTGGTAACTATGGCCAGTGTTAACTGTTAACTGTAGTTGTTACAATAGAACAGGGGGAAAGTGATTAACCCCCCGGTAAAGATAACGTATGCCTTGTGTGTAGTTACAGCAAGGATTCAAGGGAGGCGTTCATGCAGGCAGGTTGGCGGATAGGATCGATATTTGGTATTCCACTGTATATCGACTCCTCATGGTTTGTCATCGTCGTATTGGTGACATTACTCAATAGTCAGGAATATGTGCAATGGGGAGAACTATTATCCTGGGGCGCAGGTTTAGCAGTGGCGCTGCTGCTGTTTGGTTCTGTTCTTCTCCACGAGTTAGGACACAGCTTGATTGCCAAATCTCAAGGCATTCAGGTCAATTCCATCACCCTATTTTTATTTGGAGGCATTGCTTCCATTGAGAAAGAATCAAAAACACCCGGTCAGGCTTTCCAAGTAGCGATCGCCGGTCCCTTAGTCAGTTTAGCCCTATTTTTTGTACTCACCGCATTAGCCCAAAGTTTACCAGAACCCAACCTAGTGCGAGAAATAGCCCAACGCATCGGGGAAATTAACCTCGTCCTAGCCATATTTAATTTAATACCCGGTTTACCCCTAGACGGTGGACAGGTACTCAAAGCCACAGTTTGGCAGATTACCGGAAGTCGGTTTGCTGGAGTACGTTGGGCAGCCAGAAGCGGACAATTTCTAGGTTGGGGGGCAATTTTCCTAGGTCTATTTGCCCTATTCGCCGCCAGTAACTATAGCGGTCTGTGGATTGCCTTAATTGGTTTGTTCGTTATCCGTAACGCTAGTTCATACTCGCGAATGAGCGATTTGCAGGAAACCTTGCTCAAAATTCAAGCTAGTGATGTGATGAGCCGTGAATTTCGAGTCATTGATGCTGAGATGACCCTGCGACAATTTGCCGATGATTATTTGATTTGTGCCTCGTCCATTCCAGTATTTTTTGCCGCCTCGTCGGGTCGCTATCGGGGATTCGTATCTGTGGACAAGTTGCGAATGATCGAACGTAGTCAATGGGAAACACAGACCTTGAATGATATTGTCACACCCCTAGATCAGTTAATTGCAGTCCCAGAAAAAGCCCTACTGGTGGAAGTAATTAATAAAATGGAATCCCAAGGACTTCCTCGAATCACAGTTTTATCCCCGGCCGGAGCTGTATCAGGCATAATAGATCGTGGGATGTCGTTAGGGCTGTGGCTAAATATCTAAAAGTTCCTATTCCCGAAGCTAATATTAAACGGATCAAAGAAGATGGTAGTTATCCCCCTGGACTTCCCCTAGATGCGATCGCTAAAACCGCCGCCTCCTACACCGAGAATTGAGGCACAAATTTGGCGATCTGCTCCCATTCAGCCTCAGTTAAGGGTTGGGTGTCTAATTGGATGCCAAAGCGATCGGTAGCCGCCATAATTAAAGCCTCTATGACATCCTGTAATCCCATAGATAACAATGGTGGGGATGCCGGATGAGTCCCAAAGACATGGATTGTAGATCTGGGTCAGGAGTTAAACGCATAGAGCCA
Source organism: Arthrospira sp. PCC 9108 (assembly GCA_016745315.1). GTDB lineage: Bacteria > Cyanobacteriota > Cyanobacteriia > Cyanobacteriales > Microcoleaceae > Limnospira > Limnospira platensis. Next base: position 3,277,126 of record CP066886.1, on the reverse strand, counting down.
TGTTGAAGCACCGCCCGACCTCGACACAGTTGAGCGCTACCAATGAGTTTATAACCCGTCTCTAGGACTAAATCCGCTCCGGTTGCCGTCCCAAAACAGTTAGGATGATGAATATAGCCCCGTCCCGCAGAACCATAATCGAGATTAAATCCTAGCGATCGCCATCCAGTTGATTAAAAAACTCGCTAATGTGTCGGTAAATTTGCGATTCGTGACCCAGACAAACCCGAAGTCACCACCGCATAAGTCAGATCCCCTTGATGCAGCACTCCCCGTCCTCCACTAAGGGCGGCGCACCAATTCAATAGGCTGATTGTGCCATTGCAAATTCTGCCAAAATTCCGGCCAGCGCCGTTGATGATAACCCAGAGAAATAGCTACAGGTTGCCAAGTATAAAACCGCAATGTCGAGGGATGACACCCCTGTTTCATGTTGTGATAGTAACCAGCTATCTATCGCCATTTGTAGCCGCCCCGAAGCCTCAGTCAGAGGAATTAAACGCCAGACAGAATTATCAGTAGACATAACTAGACCCCTTTGACAGATTGATGCTGTGCCCATCTCAGAGTTACCCTAGAATTGATTGGGTAGTATGTGCAAAAAAAACCCCCTTCGACTTCGCTTAGGGGGATGTTGCAGAAACCCAAATCGTGATTTGGGCATCCCAGTCTATTTGATGGCCTCTCTCATGTCAAGTCACAGGAATGCCAAATTCCTCTATGAGGATATCGTCATTATCATCGGCGATCGTGGCAACAATGGTAATGACTCGTGATATTTCCCCTGGCGTAATGCCAGCTAAAGTGCGGGTAGTCAGAACCACAACTTGATTATTAGTGATGGCAAAATGGGATTCAAACGTCGAAAGCCAATTCATTTCCAGCAGCCTCTTCATCAGCTGCTCCTCATTTTTGACTGGGAATTGCAGAATAGGAGACCACACTGTTAGCGTATCATCTTCCGTTTCTCCCGTCAGTTGTACAAACACTGTGACACTACCATACTGAAATTTCCAGAGATGGCCTGCGTCACTCTGACCAACCATCACTTTCTGGTCTTGGGCTAAACCCGCAATCACGGTTTCAATTTCTTCAGTGTAGCCAATACTAGAGCGATCGTCAATACTGATGTCGTCAGTCATATGTTCAGGCATAGTGTCCAGGTTAGTCTGATTTGTCGATGTCATAGCAAATCTGTTTATTAAGTGTTCTTGAGCCTCTATTTACTCTATTTAACAGTATCACCTGCTAGAGTGTGCTTCTTGTGAGCGATCCAGTATTTACTCACAAAGTGCTGTTCGGTGCTGATTCCTTCAAATCCTACCTGAGAGAGGCGATCGCTCAAGTCATCCGTAATATAATGGCGATAATAAGGCTCATGGAACATCACCGAAAAATTCTCCATCATCTCCTTAAACTCAGGAGAATCAATAGCCTGAATCGAATCACAAATAACAAATACCCCTCCCGGTTGCAGTACCCGATAAGCCTCCTCAATCACCTTCTGACGCGCTACTGGGGGCAGTTCGTGAAACAAAAACACAGAAGTAATACCATGAAAATAGTTATCCTGATAGGGTAAAGCCTCCCCATTGGCTTGGATTAATTGAGGTAGTTCTCCGGGAATTGGCGATAACAATTGATTAGCCTTGCGTAAATAAGCCGCCGACAAATCTACCCCGTATAAACTAGCCTTGGGAAAAGTAGCTCGGATAAACTTTAAAGTGCGCCCCGTACCACAAGCCACATCTAGCACCCGTAATCCCCTAGCCGAAACACCCTCAAAAGCCTGTAAACCAGCTTTTAGAGGCCCTAATACCCGCCGCCTCATCGCATCTGCGCCACCATTAAACAGGATATCAACTCCCAGATCATACAAATTCGCCGACCAATCACTCAAATAGCCATCAGTCTGATGATGGAAATTCTGGAGGTAGTAACGAGGATAGCCCACCGTATCAATTTCCGGCGAAAATTCTTGATATCGCTTCTGATTAGCGCGTTCTTGCATTTGCAGCATATCCCACCATAACAGGGGATAGTAGCGCAATATATCTTCTATGGGGGTATCAAACAAAATCGAGGTAGGATACAACCCTGTTTGCGCTTCCTGCCAATCGGTTTGATATATTTGCTCCAACGATGCCCGAATTTGGTTAATCACCTCTGGTTTCAGAGGTTGAGGTTTACGCTCTGGGGTCGGTGGTGCTACCATCTCCAGCACTTGATTGCTCAAAGTTTTATGAGCCAAACTTAAAACGCTCTTGCTGTACTGAAACGCCTGATAAGTTAATTGAGTTAAGGGATCTGACATGACCAGTGAAAAATCTCGAAATGTTAAGAATTGTAATTGATTTTAACAATTTTATCGAATCGGGGGGGTTAAACAAAAAATCACCCCCAGAGGGGGGTGACTGGCTAAGTCTCAGAATAGAAGTTCTGAAGATTAGCAATCGTAGTAGAGAGAAAACTCAAACGGGTGAGGACGTAACCGCATGGGGTTAACCTCATTATCGAGTTTGTAGGAAATCCAGTTAGTGATAAAGTCTTCCGTAAACACCCCACAATCGGTGAGGAAGGCATGATCATTTTCCAGAGCTTCGAGAGCCAATTCCAAAGAACCAGGAGTTGAAGGAATCTTGCGGAGTTCTTCAGGAGTGAGATCATAGATATCCACATCCAGAGGTTCGCCGGGGTCAATTTCGTTCTTAATGCCATCAATACCCGCACAGAGCATAGCTGCAAAGGCGAGGTAGGGGTTAGCAGTAGCATCAGGACAGCGGAACTCAAAACGCTTGGCTTTAGGGCTATCTCCAGCCAGAGGAATCCGAACCGAAGCCGAGCGGTTTCCTTGGGAATAAGCCAAGTTAACCGGAGCTTCAAAACCAGGAACCAGACGCTTATAGGAGTTAGTGGTTGGGTTAGTCAGAGCCAACAAAGCCGGAGCGTGTTTGAGAATACCACCGATATAGTGCAAAGCCATTTGGCTCAATCCAGCATAGCCATCTCCTGCAAACAAAGGCTGACCATCTTTCCAGAGTGACTGGTGAGTGTGCATACCAGAACCATTATCGTTAAAAACTGGTTTAGGCATGAAGGTGACGGTTTTGCCGTACTTTTTAGCAACGTTCTTGATGACATATTTGTAAACCATCAAGTTATCAGCAGCTTCTACCAGGGTTCCGAACTTAATACCCAGTTCATTTTGTCCGCCTGTGGCTACTTCGTGGTGATGCTTTTCAATGGGAACCCCACACTGAGCCATGGTTAGCAGCATCTCAGTCCGCAAGTCTTGCATAGTATCTGTGGGGGACACAGGGAAGTAACCCTCTTTATAACGGGGTTTATAGCCTAAGTTACCTCCTGGTTCTTCCCGACCAGAATTCCAACGGCCCTCAATGGAGTCTAAAAAGTAGTAACCAGAGTGTTGATTTTGGTCAAAGCGGACATCATCAAACACAAAAAACTCAGCTTCTGGACCTAAAAAGGCTGTATCGGCAATACCTGTTTCCTTCAAATAGTTAACCGCTTTTTGAGCAATCACCCTGGGACAGCGACTATACCATTCCCCCGTCCGAGGCTCTTTGATGCTACAAATCACGCTCAGGGTCGGTTCCGCCATGAAGGGGTCAAACCAGGCTGTTGTCGGGTCTAGCACCATCATCATATCGGATTCGTTGATGGCTTTCCAACCCCGAATACTGGAACCGTCAAAAGCCACCCCATCGGTGAAGGAAGTTTCATCAATCTGATCGTAGTATACGGTCAAATGCTGCCAGGTTCCTGGCATATCGATAAATTTCAGGTCGATAACTTTAATATCTTGGTCTTGAATCATACTCAAGACTTCTTGGGCTGTCGTGGGCATATATCTCTCCTTAGAATTTCCACTATTTGAGGAGCTTACCAGATTTTCTGACCAAGCACATCTGGCTGATCATAGTGACTTCAATTGATTAAGTTTTGTATTGAGTGCTACACTATGACGCAACCTGGATCAAAATAATTGAAAGATAAAGATATCATAGGGAGATCGACTTGATGCGGGACGCAGTAACGAGCCTGATTAAAAATTACGACATTACCGGGCGGTACTTAGACCGAGATGCCATTGATAGCTTAAAATCCTACTTTGTCACCGGCACGGCACGGGTTCAAGCGGCAGCAACTATCACTGCTAATGCGGCAGAGTTGGTTAAGCAGGCTGCTTCTCAATTGTTCGGCGACCTACCTGAGCTAATTCGCCCGGGTGGAAATGCCTATACAACCCGTCGGTATGCAGCCTGTCTGCGGGACATGGATTATTATCTGCGCTATGCAACTTATGCTTTGGTAGCAGGGGATACAGATGTTCTGGATGAGCGTGTGCTGCAAGGCTTGCGCGAAACTTATAATTCTCTTGGGGTTCCCATTGGTCCAACTGTTGTTGGTATCGGTATCCTGAAAGACTTGGCGACTGAGAAGGTTCAAGCTGCGGGTATTGAAGTGGGCGCATATTTGGAACAGCCCTTTGACCATTTGATTAGTGAATTAAGCGAAACTGACGTTTAACATCATTTTCCAGATTGGGAAAATTTAAGATAAAAAGGGGCGACATTAATAGTATATGTTCGCCTCTTGTTTTTTCGGGGAAAATTAAACGGTGACAAAAAGACCAATTGCTATTGATTTATTTGCGGGCTGTGGTGGAATGTCTCTAGGCTTGGAGGCGGCGGGGTTTGATGTGGCTGTGGCGGTAGAGTTTGATGCTGTTCATTGTTTGGTACATCATTTTAACTTTCCCTACTGTCATACGATATGCGGAGATATATCACAAGTTAAAAGCGCGGAAATTCTGGATCAATTACAATTAAAATATGGACATACGGAAGTTGACTTAATTGCAGGGGGGCCTCCCTGTCAGGGATTTTCCCATATAGGTAAACGTCAACTTGATGACCCGAGAAATTCGCTGGTTTTTGAATATCTCAGAATGATTGCGGAAATTCAGCCTAAATACTTTATTTTTGAAAATGTACCGGGTATCGCTACTGGCAAACATAAACGTTTTTTAGATGAAATAATTACTGAATTTGAAGGGATTGGCTATCAGGTTAAAAAGCCGATTAAAATTCTTGATGCTAGTGAATACGGGGCTCCTCAAAAACGAAAAAGACTAATATTAATCGGCAGTCGATTCGATGTGAAGATGGCTGAATATCCTGCCACAAATAACTCGGAAATTGTCACGGTCTATCAGGCAATATCTGACCTAGAAAAAATAGATCATTTTACTAATTATGATCCAGGAATTTCTCCGGCTTTCCTAGAATATGAAGGCGATCGCAAAAAATATTCATTGGTGCCCAGTGATAGTTTTTCGCTCTGCCATAAACGTAGTATTGAACCTACTGTTTATGGTCATGTTGGGTCGGTTCACACTCCCCTGTCGATCGCTAGATTTGCTAAGACTCCACCGGGTACGATTGAACCGAAAAGCCGATTTTTTAAACTCTCACCTACGGGGTTATGTAATACTCTGAGAGCGGGTACTAATAGCGATAAAGGAGCCTATACAGCACCCCGACCTATTCACTACTCTATCCCTCGATGTATCACTATTAGGGAGGCGGCTAGACTTCACACTTTCCCGGATTGGTTTCAATTTCATCGCACTATATGGCATGGATTTCGGGAAATTGGAAATGCGGTGATTCCGATTCTGGCTAAACAGCTTGGCGGGTCGGTAATTGATGCCCTGGGGATAGATGTTAATGATTTAAAATCAACAACTTTGGCACAAGTGCAGAGAAATTTGTTATCATATAATATCTCTCAGGCATCTACTTATTGGGGAATCCCTGACTATGTGATACCTAAGAGAAAACGATTAAGATAAAATAATTTATTATTGCCAACAAGAGTTAATCTAAAAAGTATTGATTATATGAAACAACGTCTTGATACATTGCTAGTCGATCGCCATTTGTCAGAGTCACGACAACAAGCCCAACGTTTGATTAGGGCGGGGGAGGTAATGGTAAATCGCCAAGTAGTTGATAAACCAGGTACGGAAGTAGATATTTCGGCGACTATAGATGTGAAAGTGCGATCGCCTTATGTATCTCGTGGGGGGGAAAAACTAGCCGAAGCTCTGGATAAATTCGCGATTAATGTTACTGATAGAATCTGTATTGATGGCGGTATTTCGACGGGTGGATTTACGGACTGTCTGCTACAACGTGGGGCTAAACAGGTTTATGGTATTGACGTAGGTTACGGACAGGTAGATTGGCGACTTCGCAATGACAGCCGGGTGATTTTACGGGAACGCACCAACTTCCGCTATCTGACTCGGGAGCAATTATATCACCAAGAGGATTATACTAAAAACAGTTTTGCTGATTTGGGGGTGGTGGATGTATCTTTCATCTCCCTAACCAAGATTCTACCCGCCCTGTGGGAACTACTACAACCTCCACGAGAGGTGGTATTGTTGGTTAAACCTCAATTTGAGGTGGGGAAGGGTCGGGTTGGTAAAAAAGGGGTGGTGCGATCGCCGCTTGATCAAGCCGAGGCAATTTTGGGGGTCGGGTCGAAGGCTGAAAGTATAGGATGGAAGTATAGGGGGTTAACAGCATCGCCGATTCAGGGTCCGGCTGGTAATATTGAATATCTGTTATGGTTATCTGATGAAGGTGAAGCTATCCCCAGTTTAGATGCGATCGCCAAAATGACTGAATTCACTCAAATTCAATTCAAAAATGGTCAAGGAAAAAACTAGATTATCCCAACGTTCAAAACCACCGATTTCACCCATCAAGCGAGGTGCGAGATATCTGATCTGTGCTTTGGCTTATGTGACCTGCGGGGTGATTTTAGTGGCGATCGCTATTTCAATTAAAGTCACCGCCCTCCAGTTAGCCCATAGATTTGTTTATCCGATTTTTGTGTTTGGTGACTTATTAAGAGGGCTAGAAATTATCGAGTTATTAAATTTACTGGTTTTTGCCATACTGGGGATGGGATTGGGATTAGCAACGGGTTTGCTTCCCACCAGAGACAGTCGCCAAATCAGCACCATATTTTTAATCATTTTAGTCCCAGTGATTTTAGCCATTCCCCAATATATTAAATACGATCTATGGATTCAAGACATCTCCAAGCAAGACCAAATTAGTAACAGTCAAGCCATGACCATTGCTGACTCATTTTTAGAACGTCGCATTGGACATCAGGGAGTGTTTGGCTTTTATTTATATACAGGTCAATTTCCGATGATTCCCACCAGACAGTCACAAATGCAGGATTTAGATAGACTGGAAAAACAAGTTAACTCAAAATTTGTCAAAGTCAGCGGTATTCCCCCGACCATAGTTAATTGGTTAATGGGAATTTGCTTCTGGGGAATCAGATTATTTTATTTCTCGGTGGCGGCGATAACCGCTACGGCACATTTTCGGGAAGGTCTCAAAATTGTGGGGAGGTAAAACCCATTGAGTCCCCGCAAGCCGGGGAAAATTAGCTATGATGATCATGGTGGTGGTTAAAGTTGACTGAGATTTGGCTGAATTTACCTCAATTTGGGTGAATACCCCAACCGGAATTGGGGAAAACTAAACTGTAGCAGAATTAACACCCCGCAATCTAACGGTTATTTTATGGCTATTCCTAGTTACCTGATTATTCTGATTGTTGTCCTGGTCATTGTACCATCGGTGATAGCGGTCCTCCTACGAATGGCGCTACACTATTATTTGATTGACCAAGGAAACCAAGTAATTCGACTCATTCACGGACAGCCTCTCAAGAAACCACCTAAAATAGTCAATTATTTAGAAACTCGATTAGCTGAAGCCAGCCAACAATTAGAACAAGTCAACACTCCAGCGATTATTGATCAGGTTTATAGCCAGCAGCGAGTCTTGTTGATTTCCTGCGAACAAATTGAACAATTGGGGCGCATTCTGCCGAATTTATTGCTGTCCTTTGGTTTACTGGGAACTTTTATTGGGATTACGATTAACTTATATTCCCTGAGTCAAACGGTCAGCACCACCAATGTGACTGATATTAGTAGTTTACTCCAGGATATTCAAACACCTTTACAGGGGATGGGAATTGCTTTTACTACGAGTTTGGCGGCGATTTTATTTAGCGCCTTTCTGGTGGTGATTAACTTTATGTTTAATACTAATCTGGCTAAATATCGCTGGATGAGTGCTTTAGAGGACTATCTTGATAATATTTATCAACCGACTCTGAAAGGTCAAACGAAAACGGATAAAATTGTTCAAGAGATGGTGCAGGTATTTGACCAGTTTTTAATCCGTTTTGGTCAAGGTATCCAAACTTCGATAGAGACAGCATTTCGACAAAAAATTGATGAAATTTATGCAACTAATCTGAAAGCTAATCAACTGGCTGAACAGGTTTATAGTAGATTAATTGATGCTTCGGTGACTGTGACGCAAAGTGCTAAGGATTTTCAAATTGCGGGCGATCGCTTTTTGGAAGTAGCCCGTGCTTTTGAGCAAAGCGAGTTCCCCCAACAACTTTCTAATGCTACTATCAACTTAGCCAATACGCAACGGGGTTTTGCTCAATCAGCTTCCGGGTTGTCTACTTCAGTACAATCGGTAGATTTAGCGGTTATTGAACTCCAAAACTATAGCAAACGGCTGATTAAATTTAGTGAACAAATCCAACAAACTAATCAAACGGCATTAAATTTATTAGAAACCCATAATCATAATCAACAATCGTTTAATCATATTATTGAACAGGTGCAAACTGCTTCCCAAGGGTTTCAATTGGCTGTGAATAATCTGGATAGCCTACAACGGCGCATGGTGAATAAAACTGATAATTTGGAGGAAATTCAGGGGGAATTATCGAAGTTGGTGGTGGCTATGCAAACCTACACCCAGGGAGTCAATACAGCAATCAGTGGCGGAGTGGCTGCTAATTATCAAGGGAATTCGATTAATGCAATGGAGTTACAACCAGTGATTTCTGGGTTACAGGAATGTGTGGGTCATCTACAGGACACTAAAAATGAACTTTATCGACTCAGGCATACCATAGAAAGGCAATAATGTCAAGTTTTTTTTAATCGGTAAATAATAAGATTTAAGAGGTGAAAAATATGCGTTATTCCCGTTCTCATCAAACATCAGAAGAGTTTAACTTGTGGCCGTCTTTTACGGATTTAATGGCTAATTCGTTTATGATTTTGAGCCTATTTCTGTTGTTAGCAATTATCAAATCGATATTTATTCAAACGGTTTCTGATGCGACGGCTTCCCGTTCGGAAGAATTACAAATACAAATGTCGGAATTACAAAGTAGACTACAACAGCAAACTACTCAGGTAACGGGACTGCAAGGAGAGGTGGCTAGGCTACAAACTGAACTGAGAAATAGAGGCGATCGCATTATGCAATTACAGGGAGAAGTGGAACGCCTAAAATCTCCACCAGTGATTGTATTGCGAGATTCATCATCACGAACATTTGACTCTGGTAGTGCGGCTATTTCGTTAGAATTAACTGAGTTTATCGATAATCAATTAGTAGCACAAATTAAGGATTTTGCGAAAGATTACGAGGGATATGTGGTAGAAGTAATCGGTCATACTGATGGACAAATTACAGGGGGCGGTTACAGCAACCTAGACCAAGTATTAGAAGAAGTTGCACGCAATAACCAAGCGGTTACTAGCTTAGTTCCTGGTTCTAATGCGGACTTAGGCTTAATGCGGGCTTTAGCAGTGGTGCAAAGATTACAGGAAAATGAAGAATTGCAGTCATTAGGATTAACGTTTAAAGCGTATTCGGCGGCGCAATTATATGAGGCTTCGGGAAATTATGCTGCTATTAACCGCACCTCTGACCCCAGTCGCCGCCGGATCGAAATTCGATTCACTCCCAAAGCTGTGGAACAATAATTAAGGGTCAAAATGGGTTGTACAAGCCCAGACCTGAATTTTACAGTCTCCTTGACCACAGGCGACAATTGAACGCGCCTCAGCTTCAGCCCTATTTACAGACCAAGCTGATCCAATATTAGAGCCATTAGTGGCGATCGCACCACAACCATTTTTAAACCATACCCGTATCTGACAATCAGCCTGTCCGCAGTATTCTAGGGCGTAACGTTGGGCTTGGGCGAGTGTGGGGTAGTCGTGGGAGTAACCCCATTGAGCGGGGTTAGTGGTTGAAGTAGCGATCGCGCCATAATTATCGCGATTTTGGGCAAGAATAGCCCCAGTAGTGATTCCTTCAAGGGCGATCAGAATTAATCCAGTCAGACTCAAACACTTAATCATCGGACTTGTACAGGTAAGAAAATAGTCATGACCTTCCCTTGCTGGGGTCGCTGTCGGACAACTAATTTCCCCCCAAGGGCTTGGAACAGATTTTTAGTGACATTTATATTTAAACTTAGACTACCGGTTTCTGGCTGCACCATCAATACAGGTCCGATAGATTTTAGGGGAGACTTAGGCGCAACTGTAAAGGGGGAATGAGTGTCGTTGTGAGAATGGGACTCTAGCTGCAATTTCAACAACTGTCCGGCGAGTCGTACACCGACTTTAATATGGCTACCAGATGGTAGACTGCGGGTAAAGTTTTCGATCGCCCCGGTTAGCATTTGGTCTAATAAGGTCGGATCACTAACTACAGAGGGTAATTGTTTGGGTAAAATCACCTCTAGGGTATGATTGCGCCCGCTGGCTTGTTTTTGCCATCGTGGTAGTCCGTTTTGGAACACATCTGCTAAACACATGGTGGTTAACTCAACTCCAGCAGTGGTAGGAATTTCGCACGATTGGGGGGGATTTGGGGACATTTCCAATTCTACCGCCCGAAAAATTAGGTTAAAGCGATCGATTTGGATGCTACATTCGCGATCAATGGACTCTAAGCGCTTACGGACTACGTCTGGGTCGAAATTCGGACGCTTCAACAGTAGCCGAGTTAAGGTCAGAATTGTGGTTAAGGGGGTGCGAACTTCATGGGCGATCGCCTGTAATAATTCTGCCTGGGATTGTCTAATAGTGTAGTCTGTCCCGACTGATGACCCAACTGTTAATAGGTTTTCAGATGATTGGGGAACAACTACGGTTTCGGAGGGGTTAGTTTTTGGCTGGGTTGGGCGATCGCATGGTAGGGCGGAGTTTTGCAGCAGCAAACGGCTAAACTGCATGACAGTTTGATAATGGGGTGCGACTGGGGGAAATTGTGAGGCGATCGCATCTAGTTGAGTAATATAATGGTGATCGTGACTGGGGACGGTTGAGGACTGTTTAACCATGCGTTGGCGCAACAGCAACAGCGATCGCTTGACTAGATCTGGATCAAAGGAAAACAAAAACGCCGGATCGTTAGCAGGATTAACCCCCAACACCATCACTAGGCTAAATTCGGCGGTCAAGACTAAACAAAATCTCTCCCCCATAAGTGGATCGTCTCCAGATAAGGGAAAAGCTGACTGAAAGGGTAACTGATTAATTTTTTCTGCACAAACGGGAATATCCCCGTTGTGGGATGCGGGTAATAACCTAAATCCCCGTTGTTTTCCCCATACTGATCCTACAGACCCGAATTGGGATTCACAGGTCAAAATTAGGGTGGTGAAATCACTGGCTAGACGGGGATTCATTAATACGGGAGACGGACCAGAGATGACATAACCACGATGGGAATAAGGGGGGGGAATATCGCTGATCAGTTGATTGTCATTGGTTGATGAAATTCTCGGATATCTGGGGGGGTTCAATTCTAGGAATTGATTTAAGCTACGAATAGCCCCATACCAGTCGGCTTCGGCTTTCTGGTGTGAATAACGGCTGCGATCGCCTATTAGGGCTTCACTAGCTAAAATTTCGCTTAAAGTTGCTACACTAAAATCACTCATAGCTTTCTCTCCATCGTTTCCGATTGATTAGCGCCATTCATATAATTACCCTGACTCTTGAAAATGAAATACTGAATATAGGTTATATGGGTTAACTTATCCTATTTTCAGCATATCTGCTATTATGCTCCAGTAGATTCGTAGAACCGAACCTGTCAGGCGGTAGAAACCGTTCGTTCTCCTATTCCCCTCAGCCAGAACCTACCACTACACTGATTCACTCTACCAACAATTACACTTCTATCAATTTTGACTAAAATTTACCCACCACGACGGATATTAGTAATTCTCAGTATGATTCAATTTAAAAGTCTATTGAATTTCAGCCACAGCTAAGGGTAAGATTTAGGCGATCGCTTGCCAAGTCTTACCCGGTTCTACCTAACCAACAGGTTTTAGAGAGATTTATTTGATAGTCTAAAGTTCCCTATTTGCACATCAAAACCTGGTTAATTAACGGCAATTTTGCCAATTTATCCATCATTAGAATCTTCTAAAATCGGCAGAACTTCATCAACAGGTAAGCCTAAGATTTCGGCGATCGCTTCCGAAGCATAACCCAGGTTATTCAAACGTAGGACAATGTTTCGCGTGATTTCTTCGCGACCTTCCTGGCGACCTTCCTGGCGACCTTCTAGGCGACCTTCCTGGCGACCTTCTAGGCGACCTTCCTGGCGACCTTCCTGGAGACCTTCCTGGAGACCTTCCGTAAAGGCTTCTTGATAGAAACGAGTTTGTTTTAAATCAGTTAATCCTAACATTCTAGCAATCTCCTCGCGACTAGCTTGGGGTAGTTTATAGACTACAATAGTTTCGATTAAATCAATGATATCGCGTCTCAGGGGGGCTGGTGGGAGTATTTGTTGAGCTTGTTCAATCAGTTGTTGGGCTGATGCTATAGCTACAGACTCCGATGCGACTACTAACTTAATGATACCTACCCCTAAGCCGTTTTCGCCTTCCAACTCGTCTAGGTAAATGCGGGTCACTGCTTCGGAGTTGAGAATTTGGCTAAAGTGTTGAGACTTTTCGCGCTCTGTGTTACGGTTAGGGTAAATAACTACAACTCTCCAGGGGTAAGGGGGTTGATACTGTCGCAAATATAGGAAAAGTTCCGCAAAAATCCGATAGTACAGGTCATCGTCCGGTTGAAATTGTACTTCCGTCAGATAAAAGGGTTGGTTAGGGTTGTCGGTACTGGGGAAGAATAACCCATCTAAGCGAAAGGCGAGTTGTTTGACTTCTAGGTTGGTGAATTGATATTGATCAGCTTCTGTGGGAGGAAGGTTCAGCAGTTCAAAGAAGCTGCGCGGGTATTGTTGGAAGATGCGGTAAAATATGCTATCGGTTTTCACTGGCTTATGATGAGATTGGTGATCGGAAATTCATTGAACCCTGGAAAATGGGTTGATATGACTCTAATAATGCTATAGTAGCACCTACTGATTGATAGAAACGAGTTTGTTTTAAATCAGTTAATCCGAACATTCTAGCAATCTCCTCGCGACTAGCTTGGGGTAGTTTATAGACTACAATAAATCAAGGATACCTCCTTACTTTAGGGTGATGTTTTGCTGCTTACGATGCAATCATAACTAAGGGTAAGATGGCGGCGATCGCTTGCCAAGTCTTACCCAGCTCTACCTAACCAACAGGTTTTAGAGAGATTTATTTGATAGTCTAAAGTTCCCTATTTGCACATCAAAACCTGGTTAATTAACGGCAATTTTGCCAATTTATCCATCATTAGAATCTTCTAAAATCGGCAGAATTTCATCAACAGGTAAGCCCAAGATTTCGGCGATCGCTTCCGAAGCATAACCCAGGTTATTCAAACGTAGGACAATGTTTCGCGTGATTTCTTCGCGACCTTCCTGGCGACCTTCTAGGCGACCTTCTAGGCGACCTTCTAGGCGACCTTCCTGGCGACCTTCTAGGCGACCTTCCTGGCGACCTTCCTGGCGACCTTCCTGGCGACCTTCCGTAAAGGCTTCTTGATAGAAACGAGTTTGTTTTAAATCAGTTAATCCTAACATTCTAGCAATCTCCTCGCGACTAGCTTGGGGTAGTTTATAGACTACAATAGTTTCGATTAAATCAATGATATCGCGTCTCAGGGGGGCTGGTGGGAGTATTTGTTGAGCTTGTTCAATCAGTTGTTGGGCTGATGCTATAGCTACAGACTCCGATGCGACTACTAACTTAATGATACCTACCCCTAAGCCGTTTTCGCCTTCCAACTCGTCTAGGTAAATGCGGGTCACTGCTTCCGAGTTGAGAATTTGGCTAAAGTGTTGAGACTTTTCGCGCTCTGTGTTACGGTTAGGGTAAATAACTACAACTCTCCAGGGGTAAGGGGGTTGATACTGTCGCAAATATAGGAAAAGTTCCGCAAAAATCCGATAGTACAGGTCATCGTCCGGTTGAAATTGTACTTCCGTCAGATAAAAGGGTTGGTTAGGGTTGTCGGTACTGGGGAAGAATAACCCATCTAAGCGAAAGGCGAGTTGTTTGACTTCTAGGTTGGTGAATTGATATTGATCAGCTTCTGTGGGAGGAAGGTTCAGCAGTTCAAAGAAGCTGCGCGGGTATTGTTGGAAGATGCGGTAAAATATGCTATCGGTTTTCACTGGCTTATGATGAGATTGGTGATCGGAAATTCATTGAACCCTGGAAAATGGGTTGATATGACTCTAATAATGCTATAGTAGCACCTACTGATTGATAGAAACGAGTTTGTTTTAAATCAGTTAATCCGAACATTCTAGCAATCTCCTCGCGACTAGCTTGGGGTGGTTTATAGACTACAATAAATCAAGGATACCTCCTTACTTTAGGGTGATGTTTTGCTGCTTACGATGCAATCATAACTAAGGGTAAGATGGCGGCGATCGCTTGCCAAGTCTTACCCGGTTCTACCTAACCAACAGGTTTTAGAGAGATTTATTTGATAGTCTAAAGTTCCCTATTTGCACATCAAAACCTGGTTAATTAACGGCAATTTTGCCAATTTATCCATCATTAGAATCTTCTAAAATCGGCAGAACTTCATCAACAGGTAAGCCTAAGATTTCGGCGATCGCTTCCGAAGCATAACCCAGGTTATTCAAACGTAGGACAATGTTTCGCGTGATTTCTTCGCGACCTTCCTGGCGACCTTCCTGGAGACCTTCCTGGAGACCTTCCGTAAAGGCTTCTTGATAGAAACGAGTTTGTTTTAAATCAGTTAATCCTAACATTCTAGCAATCTCCTCGCGACTAGCTTGGGGTAGTTTATAGACTACAATAGTTTCGATTAAATCAATGATATCGCGTCTCAGGGGGGCTGGTGGGAGTATTTGTTGAGCTTGTTCAATCAGTTGTTGGGCTGATGCTATAGCTACAGACTCCGATGCGACTACTAACTTAATGATACCTACCCCTAAGCCGTTTTCGCCTTCCAACTCGTCTAGGTAAATGCGGGTCACTGCTTCGGAGTTGAGAATTTGGCTAAAGTGTTGAGACTTTTCGCGCTCTGTGTTACGGTTAGGGTAAATAACTACAACTCTCCAGGGGTAAGGGGGTTGATACTGTCGCAAATATAGGAAAAGTTCCGCAAAAATCCGATAGTACAGGTCATCGTCCGGTTGAAATTGTACTTCCGTCAGATAAAAGGGTTGGTTAGGGTTGTCGGTACTGGGGAAGAATAACCCATCTAAGCGAAAGGCGAGTTGTTTGACTTCTAGGTTGGTGAATTGATATTGATCAGCTTCTGTGGGAGGAAGGTTCAGCAGTTCAAAGAAGCTGCGCGGGTATTGTTGGAAGATGCGGTAAAATATGCTATCGGTTTTCACTGGCTTATGATGAGATTGGTGATCGGAAATTCATTGAACCCTGGAAAATGGGTTGATATGACTCTAATAATGCTATAGTAGCACCTACTGATTGATAGAAACGAGTTTGTTTTAAATCAGTTAATCCGAACATTCTAGCAATCTCCTCGCGACTAGCTTGGGGTAGTTTATAGACTACAATAAATCAAGGATACCTCCTTACTTTAGGGTGATGTTTTGCTGCTTACGATGCAATCATAACTAAGGGTAAGATGGCGGCGATCGCTTGCCAAGTCTTACCCAGCTCTACCTAACCAACAGGTTTTAGAGAGATTTATTTGATAGTCTAAAGTTCCCTATTTGCACATCAAAACCTGGTTAATTAACGGCAATTTTGCCAATTTATCCATCATTAGAATCTTCTAAAATCGGCAGAATTTCATCAACAGGTAAGCCCAAGATTTCGGCGATCGCTTCCGAAGCATAACCCAGGTTATTCAAACGTAGGACAATGTTTCGCGTGATTTCTTCGCGACCTTCCTGGCGACCTTCTAGGCGACCTTCTAGGCGACCTTCTAGGCGACCTTCCTGGCGACCTTCCTGGCGACCTTCTAGGCGACCTTCTAGGCGACCTTCCTGGAGACCTTCCGTAAAGGCTTCTTGATAGAAACGAGTTTGTTTTAAATCAGTTAATCCTAACATTCTAGCAATCTCCTCGCGACTAGCTTGGGGTAGTTTATAGACTACAATAGTTTCGATTAAATCAATGATATCGCGTCTCAGGGGGGCTGGTGGGAGTATTTGTTGAGCTTGTTCAATCAGTTGTTGGGCTGATGCTATAGCTACAGACTCCGATGCGACTACTAACTTAATGATACCTACCCCTAAGCCGTTTTCGCCTTCCAACTCGTCTAGGTAAATGCGGGTCACTGCTTCGGAGTTGAGAATTTGGCTAAAGTGTTGAGACTTTTCGCGCTCTGTGTTACGGTTAGGGTAAATAACTACAACTCTCCAGGGGTAAGGGGGTTGATACTGTCGCAAATATAGGAAAAGTTCCGCAAAAATCCGATAGTACAGGTCATCGT
The DNA here is from genome assembly GCA_016745315.1 of Arthrospira sp. PCC 9108. Taxonomy (GTDB): domain Bacteria; phylum Cyanobacteriota; class Cyanobacteriia; order Cyanobacteriales; family Microcoleaceae; genus Limnospira; species Limnospira platensis. The sequence continues at coordinate 3,260,328 of CP066886.1, read as the reverse complement.
CCGGTTGAAATTGTACTTCCGTCAGATAAAAGGGTTGGTTAGGGTTGTCGGTACTGGGGAAGAATAACCCATCTAAGCGAAAGGCGAGTTGTTTGACTTCTAGGTTGGTGAATTGATATTGATCAGCTTCTGTGGGAGGAAGGTTCAGCAGTTCAAAGAAGCTGCGCGGGTATTGTTGGAAGATGCGGTAAAATATGCTATCGGTTTTCACTGGCTTATGATGAGATTGGTGATCGGAAATTCATTGAACCCTGGAAAATGGGTTGATATGACTCTAATAATGCTATAGTAAAATCCTACTGATTCATCAATATTGTCATCTATTATGAACACTACCTTTGCGGATGTCAAAACTATACTCCAGGATTTAATTACCCGCTATCGTCATCGGGTGGATTATTTAGCGATCCGAATTGAGGAATCAGAGGAAACTAATATTTTATTAAGGGGCGATCGCATTGAAACTTTGAGTGAGGGTTTGTCTTTAGGGGGACAGGTACGCGCTTGTTATCGAGGCGGTTGGGGTTTTGCTAGTTTTAATGATTTATCTAAGCTAGAAGACCGGATTCAAGAATCAATTATAGCCGCGCGATTAATTGGTACTGAAGAAACTATACTCGCGCCCATTCCGATTATCCAAGATAGCTATATTTTACCGCTGACTGGTTCCGATCCTCGTCAAATTCCCCTATCCGAAAAAAAGACACTGTGCGATCGCTATGGAGAAATTCTCCGCAGTGTTGATGACAAAATTACCACCATTTCTGTTAGCTATAATGATAGCACTCAACGGATGCTCCTCGCTACGTCTGAGGGGACTTTACTAGAACAAGGTTGGGTAGATATGGAGATGCGTTTTGCCGCCACAGCCCGCCACGGGGAAACCGTCCAAACCGGACGAGAAACCACCGGTTCCAGAACAGCCTATGAAGACCTCACCCAACTTGATAATCAGGTTCGCAGCGCCGCCAAACGTGCTGTTAATTCTCTTAATTTACCTCCCGTCCGGGGAAATATTTACACCGTAGTTATTGACCCAATTCTGTCCGGTTTATTCGTTCATGAAGCCTTTGGGCATCTTTCCGAAGCAGATATGGCTTATGAAAATCCTGACCTGTTGGAAGTCATGACTTTAGGGCGAGAATTTGGTCCGCAAAACCTCCAAATTTTTGATGGTGCATCTCCATCCGGACATCGCGGTAGTTATTTTTATGATGATGAAGGAGCCCCCGCTACTAAGACTCAATTAATCAAAGATGGGCGATTAGTCGGACGGCTACACTCCCGCGAAACTGCTGGTAAATTAGGGGAAAATCCCACAGGAAATGCTCGCTGTTTAAATTACCATTATCCCCCTTTAGTACGGATGACTAACACTTGGATTGAACAGGGAAATACTCCCGTCGAGGATTTGTTTAGTGAGATTAAATTGGGGGTTTATGCACGGAATTGGTTAGGGGGAATGACTAACGGCGAAATGTTTACTTTTAGTGCTGGGGAAGCCTGTATGATTCGGAATGGTAAATTAGCCGAACCTGTCCGGGATGTTACCCTATCTGGTAATGTGTTTACGACTTTAGCGGATATTGAGGGAATTGGTGATGATTTCTATTGGGATGAGTCAGGAGGTTGCGGAAAAGGAGGTCAAAATGGGCTACCTGTAGGCTGTGGTGGCCCTAGTTTGCGTATCCGTAATGTGGTTGTGGGAGGAGAAGCATCATAAATTAATTAAAAGCCTCTAAAAGCCACTACCACCCCCACCCCCACCACTACTACCCCCACCAAAACTCCCACCACTACTACTACCCCCACCAAAACTCCCACCACTACTACCGCTACTTCCACCACTACTGGAGGATGATGATAAGCTGGGAATTGTGTGGTCGGTTTTTTTATTGTAGTTGCAACATTTACATTGATAGGTAGTCCGTAGGAGTCCTGTACTATATTGAGTGGGTGAGACGACGGTTTGTGATGTGCTGGTTACGGTTAATTCTTTACCAACAGGACATTCTGAATGGCTGGGCTTGTTAACGTAGGCTTTTAGATAGATAGTATCGCGACTCAGTGCGCCTACTTCAGGACTCCACCACGCCTCAAAACTAACATTTCCGAGTTTGGCGGCTACCTGTTCATGGTCTGTTAATAGGGGTTGGAGTTCTGCGGGTTCTAAGGGGTCTAGGAAAACTTGTGAATCAGTATTATAAACAGGACGGAATGAACGCTGATTTTTGTTTTTCTTAAAACGCCATTCAATGAGTTGAGAACTGATGGTAAAACAGCCAATCAAACTAATTAGAGATGTTATAATTATTCCCGATTTAATTATGCCAATCCCTGATTCTTGATAGTATATTAACCACCCTATTAACCAAAAAAATAACCACCCTATTAACCAAAAAAAGAAACCTATGGACAAAATACCTACACAGAATACCATAATGATGAGCTGATTAATTTTGGTGGGCTGATTAATTTTGGTGGGCTGATTAATTTTGGTCATTGATACTAAGATAGTTTTATACGCTTTTTTATACGCTTTATCCACCAGGATTATAAACAATATAGCTATCAGAGCCACCACTGAAAATGGAGCTAATTGTGGGGTTAGATACAACATCCATAATACGGGGATAGCAGTTAAGGCAAATAATACACAAAATATACCTAAGCGGACATAAGTATAAGCGCCAGTTTCACAGGGGTCAAATGTTGTAATCCGCTGATAGTCTCCAGGCTTAACCAAAATAGGTTTTTGGGCTTCACGGCTGGCTAAATTATAAAAACCATATGATAATAACCCGGCTGAACCTGTCAACAACCAAACTAAATTAGGGATATCTATAGGAGGTTGAAGGCTGGCATCAAAAACCTGGTATTCTACGGCTTGAATTAAGGCTTGAGTTCCGGCTAAAATGCCATCATTAAAATTATCATTCCTCAAATAAGGCACTACATGATTATCAAGAATTCGCCCGACTCTCGCATCAGGTAAAACTCTCTCAATACCGTATCCGGTCTCAATTTCTACACGGCGATCGCCTACAGATGTTAAAAATAAAAGACCGTTATCTTGACCCTGTTTACCAATTCCCCAATGATTAAATAGTGCAGTGGTAAAGGCTTTAGGGGAAGGATAAGACCCGGTTTCAGGAACTGTCACTACAGCAATTTCTGTCCCGTTTTTTTCTTCGAGTTCAAAAATCATCTGATTTAATCGGTCTTCTGTTTCATTGCTGAGAACATTCGCCATATCTGTCACCCATCCCCCATATACTTCTTGAGGATTAGGAACTTCTGAGGGAGTGAGACTATAACTGACGGAAGGCTGTGATATAACGATGATGCTAAAACAGAGAATTCCTAAGCACCATACTCCTAAAATGCGACCGTAGCGCTGGATACTGTTAATTTTCATAATTCCAGGTTAACTCATCAGCAAGTTATGTTATATTATAAGGACATACAATCAGCAGAGGAGCAATTCTTTAAGAAAACTTAATTTTTGGGGGAGGAAGATTGATGAATGATGCTGATAGCAATATTCCCGACCGACTCGCGCCAGAAGTGTTAGAAGTGGCTTCTCGGTTGTATCAGGAAGCTATTGATAGTTATTCGATCGCCGAACTTCAGGAAGCAGGTGCGGAGGTTTCTATTCCGCCAGAATTTATCGAAAAAGCGATCGCCGAAATTCAACAACAGCGCCAACTAGAAGCGATCGCCCAACAAAAAGCCACCCAACTCAAATCTGGGTTAACATTAGGGGGCACAGTTTTCGCCATAGTAACAGTATTATGGACTATTGTTACTTATAATTCAATTTCAGCCAGGTATCAGCAAACCCAAGCATCCTGGAGTCAAGTAGAAAACCAACTCCAGCGGCGGGCTGATTTAATTCCGAATTTATTAGCTGTAACTCAAGCGCAAGCACAACACGAACAGCAAATTATTAACCTGTTAATTGAATCGAGGGAACAGTTTGTACAAGCCAATTCTGCATCGGAAAAATTAGTAGCTAATGATGAAATGAATTTAGCTATTAGGCAATTTAATCAGTATGTAGTCAGCCAGCCCCAACTGGGTTATTCCCCGGCTTTTATCGGTCTTATGTATGAATTAGCTGGGACAGAAAACCGCATAGCTACTGAAAGACAAAGATATAACCAAACTGTCCAAGAATATAATCAATACCTCCGACGTTTTCCTAACTCCATAGTTGGTAATATTTTTAATTTTGAGGAAAAGCCGTTTTTTCGGGCTGAAAATACCCAGGTTCCTAAGATTGAATAAAAGCAGAAAGTCAACCGCCATCTAGTCAAAATTAATCCTATAGGAGGTTGACAAAATCGGATATTTATGATATGAAAAGGGATTTTTAATCAACCCAATTTTTAGCCCTACTGATGGCGCGTGTCCACATAATAAAATTATCGCGCGCCTGTGCGGAGCCTCCTCCGGGTTCAAATATGCGATCGACTTGGCGGCGAGAAATCAAATCCTGATAACTATCCCAAAAACCGATCGCCAAACCCGCACCAAAAGCGGCCCCTTGGGCGGTAGCATCCAAAATGGCGGGACGTTCGACAGGAATACCCAACAAATCGGCTTGAAACTGCATCAAAAAATTATTTCGGGAAGCGCCGCCATCAACCTTCAGCAGAGAAATAGAAGTTTGACAATCCTTATTCATAGCTTCGACCACCTCACCGACTTGATAAGCGATCGACTCCAAAACCGATCGCACCAAATGCTGTCGCTGTACACCGCCAGTAATACCCATAAAAGCCCCCCTAGCGCTCATATCCCAGTGAGGAGCTCCCAACCCGCTGAGGGCTGGCACAAAATAAACCCCATTAGTATCATGAACCTCGCGACACAGTCCCTCAGTTTCCGCCGCCGAATCAATCAATTTAATCCCATCTCGCAGCCATTGAATACAAGCGCCGGTGGTGAACATCGCCCCCTCCAGAGCATAATTTGCCGAAATCGGGCGGTCTCCCTGCTGTTGAGTCCATGCCATAGTAGACAAAAGTTGATTATGCGATCGCGTCAAAATCTCCCCAGTCTGAGAAATCAGAAAACATCCCGTCCCATAGGTACATTTCAACATCCCCGGCTGGTCGCAACCGTGAGCAAATAAAGCAGCCTGCTGGTCTCCCAAAATAGCCGTAATCGGAATTTCCACCCCCAATAGATTCGGGTCAGTTTTACCAAAAAAGCCGATACTGGGTTTAATTTCCGGCATGATATGGGGAGGAATGCCAAACAAATCCAGCAAAAGCGGACCCCAATCACCCCGATCCAAATTCATTAACATAGTACGGCTGGCGTTGCTGTGGTCTGTAGCGTGAACCTTTCCCCCCGTAAGTTTCCATAGCGCCCAGGTATCAACAGTTCCGGCTAAGACATTATCCAAATTGACCTGGGGCTTTTCTCGTTTTACCCAGTCAAGTAACCAAGCCAATTTAGTTGCCGAAAAATAGGCATCAACCACCAATCCTGTGCGTTCTTGAATTTCCTGAGCCTTTCCTTGCTCGGCTAATTCTCGGCATTTAGCAGCCGTGCGGCGATCCTGCCAAACGATCGCATTATGAAGAGGCTCTCCCGTCGTCTTATCCCACAACATACAGGTTTCGCGCTGCACCGTCAAACCAATAGCTTGCACTTGGGTAGGAGAAATCCCCGTATCCCGAAATACCCGTTGCATCATCTCATAGGTATCTTCCCAAATCTGTTCCGGGTCATGTTCCAACCAACCCGGTTGAGGATAATGTTGTGTAAGTTCTTTATAAGCCTGACCTGCGATGGAACCTTCAGCATTAAACAAAATCGCCCGATTGCCTGTTGTGCCTAAATCCAGGGCTAAAATATATTGAGTATTTAGTGTAGTCATGAGCATTTCTTTGAGAAAACTTACTGCACCAATCAATGCAGATCTGTTTCCATGTATATCAAGATTAGCGATCGCCTCGCTGGGTTCTTACCAATTCTTGACACTCTGGAGAAACTGAGCCGATCTGAGATCCCGAATCTCGCCAAGTTTCCAATGTAGCTATTGTTAGTGCCATAATGGAACCGCCCGCCGTTATCAGGGTTCAATACTCCTATCGTCGTCCTCACACATGATCATGCTGATGAATAGATTACCCAAACACCCACAACTGCTATTGTGGAAACAGTCCGCGTCTGGCTGTAGTTCTGGTAGCCGAAAAATTACCCATCTAGCGGGAGTTATCATAGCGATCGCCATCCTTCCATTTTTATCTATCGGGGGTATCTTCAGCCCCTATCCAGGGAACGCCCAAAATCCCAGAGGTTCTGGTCAAGCCATGACCGTCCGTTCCGATATACAGGAAGCCGATGCTAACACCGGAATTGTCACCGCTAGGGGAAACGTACAAATAGACTACCCCGCCCGTCAAATTCAAGCCACCGCCGCCCAAGCCCAATATTTCAGCCAGGAACGTCGCATCATCCTGAGCGGGAATGTTTTAGTTTTACAAAATGGTAACACTATCCGAGGAGAAACCGTCACCTATCTAATTGATGAAGGGCGATTTATCGCCACTCCCCGCCAAGGCGGACAGGTCGAGTCAATTTATTTGCTTCCCGACAACCAAAACAACGCTGCCGCTCAACCATTTAACCCCGCCCCCCCCTTTCAAACCCCTTTAGGTTCCCCATAGAATTCAACTTGATGGGTAATCAGGAATATATTTCTGTTGTATTGTCACCTGTGTAATCCCTGTTCCCCGTTGCCTGCTATAACTATCTATATCACCGTTAACAGCCTGTGGCGCTATACTCAAATTTTGTCAAACAGCAATGAAAATCGTGCTGGAAAACATCCATAAGTCCTATGGAAAGCGCACTATTGTTAGTCGCGTGAATCTATCTATCTCCCAGGGAGAAATTGTCGGTTTACTCGGTCCCAATGGTGCCGGAAAAACCACCACCTTTTATATAGCCACTGGATTAGAAAAGCCGACCCAGGGGCGCATTTATCTTGACGATCGCAATATTACCCACCTACCGATACACAAACGGGCCAGACTAGGTATCGGCTATTTAGCCCAAGAGGCCAGTATTTTCCGACATCTAAGTGTCCGTGACAATATTCTGTTAATTCTCCAACAAACCCGTGTCCCTCGCCGTCTATGGGAACATAGGCTTAATAGTCTGTTGCAGGATTTTCGGTTAGAAAAAGTCGCCAACAACTTAGGCGTGCAAGTTTCCGGGGGTGAAAGACGCAGGACAGAATTAGCCCGCGCCCTAGCATCAGGGCCATTACCGCCCCACTTTTTGCTATTGGACGAACCCTTTGCGGGCGTTGATCCGATCGCCGTATCAGAGATGCAAGCTATTGTTGCCAATTTACGCGATCGTAATATGGGCATTTTAATTACCGATCATAATGTTCGCGAAACCCTCGCCATTACCGATCGCGCTTATATCATGAGAGACGGACAGATTTTCGCATCAGGGGTAGCAGAAGAACTTTACAACAATCCCCTAGTGCGACAGTATTATCTTGGCGATAGTTTCCAATTATGAAATTAACCATTAGCAAATCTACATCTTCAAGTCCATGGCTACTACCCAGCCTATCGGTGTTAGATCGGTACATAATCCAAGAATTAATACCTCCCTTTATCTTTGGAGTAGGATTATTTACCTCAGTTGCTGTCACTGTTGGGACTGTCTTTGAATTAGTCCGCCGCGTCGCCGAATCAGGACTACCAGTCAGTGTGGCTTTTCAGGTATTCCTGTTAAAAATGCCCGATTTTATGGTCTTGGCTTTTCCCATGTCAATGATTTTAACCACATTGATGGTATATGGGCGACTGTCTAGCGATAGTGAATTAATTGCCATTCGTAGTTGTGGAATCAGTCTTTATCGCCTAGTAATTCCCGCAATTATTTTTAGTTTTGTTGTCACCGGAATGACCTTCGCCTTTAATGAAATTATCGTGCCAGCAGCCAACTTTCAGGCGACAATGACCCTACAAAAAGCCTTGAATGAAGACGCACTCAATATCAGTTCAACTAACATATTTTTCCCCGAGTATGAACGAGTTAGCGTCGAGGGTACTAACCGCCGCGTTAATGTTTTAAGGCGGCTTTTTTATGCCGAAGAATTTGCCGATGGCAAAATGTCAGGAGTCACAATTTTAGATCGTTCCCGCGCCGGAATCACCCAAATTATTTCATCAAGAACCGCCATTTGGAACCCCCAAGAAAGCACCTGGGATTTCTATAACGGCACCGTTTATATTGTAGACCCAGATGGTTCTTATCGTAATATTGCCCGGTTCGACCATAAACAATTACACCTTTCCCGTGTTCCCCTAGACCTAGCCAGCCAAGACCGCGACTATGGGGAAATGAATATCGCCCAAACCAAAGAATACCTAGAATTGATGAAACTCAGTGGCGATCAGGCAAAAATCCTGAAAACCAAAGTACGCATTCAACAAAAATACGCCCTTCCCTTTGTCTGTGTAGTGTTTGGACTGCTGGGGTCTTCCCTCGGTTCTCGTCCAGGACGCACCAACCGCGCCACCAGTTTCGGGATCAGCGTTATGATTATATTTGCCTATTATTTACTATCTTTTATTACTGGTGCAATAGGCCAAAAAGGAATTATTAGCCCATTTATGGCAGCTTGGCTACCAACAATGTTGGGTTTAGGAGTATCTGGCTTTTTGTTGTACCGCAGTGCCGAATAATTAATCAATGACCACAACTCCCAATTTAGTTACCTCCCAGATTACCATTCGTCCCTACCGCGATCGCGACTGGGAAGAAGTCTGTCAAGTTCACGATCGCGCCCAACCCGCCGAATTTGCCGGATCTTGTGATTTAAAAGGGATGCGACCCCTCTCGGAAAATCCCTATATTGCCCGTATTTTCCCCCTCTGTCGCAAGTTTGTCGCCTGTGACGGCAAAAAAGTCATTGGGATTATGGCAATCTACCAAGGCTATATTATCCTGTTGTACATCGATCCAGATTATCAACACCAAGGTATCGGGTGCCGCCTTTTGCGTTTAGCGATTAATTTAATCGGTTCCCCAGCTTGGACTATTGTAATGGCGGGAAATCAAAACGCGATTCGATTTTATGAAAAAGCCGGATTTGTCAAAGTCGAAACCTTTGAAAATACTGTTTCTGGCTATCCCTGTACCTTTATCCGCATGAAACGCGCTTACGGTGAGGGTTCCGCCGCCCAGGATTCTCCCAGAACCCGCCCCTACCCCTTGTGATTAAATACCATGCAATATCCATCCCCAACCCTAAATATTCCCCCCTATACTTGGAACCGTCCCATAGGCTTAGGATGGGAAAAACCCTATACAGTACGCTACCCTAGTAATTTAGATGATGGTCCCTTTCATGGAATGCCTTTAGGGGGTTTTGGCGCTGGTTGCATTGGTCGGTCTCATCGGGGAGACTTTAATCTATGGCATCTTGATGGTGGGGAACATATCTTTCGCCCCCTTCCTGGCTGTCAATTTAGCGTTTTTGAGGAAATCGACGGTAAACGACAAGCCTACGCCCTATCTACCCAACCTCCCGAAGATGGTAGCTTATCAACATGGAATTGGTATCCTAGTTCCGATCAGCATACCCAAACCGGAACCTATCACGCCCTTTACCCCCGCAGTTGGTTTGTTTATGAAAATGTCTTTCAAACTCAATTAACCTGTGAACAGTTTTCCCCGGTGTGGGGCGGAAATTACCAGGAAACCAGTTATCCTGTGGCGGTGTTTGAGTGGATAGCCCACAACCCCACCGATAAACTAATTATCCTCAGTATTTTATTAACCTGGGAAAATACCATCGGCTGGTTTACTAATCGTTTAGACACTCCCGCCGTGAAAGTGCGCGATGATGGTAGTCCCGTTTACGAATATCAGCCGCGCTGGGGAGATAGCCAGGATAATTGTAATCACTTTGTGGAAGACTTCCACCGTGTTGGTTGTGTGATGACTCGCTTGAATATTAATGACCAACTCGGAGAAGGGGACGGTCAAATGGCGATCGCCACTATTACTAACCCTGTCGTTGAGGTATATTGTCACAACCGTTGGAGGCCCTCCGGTAATGGTTACGATATTTGGGAATATTTTTCTCAGGATGGGTCCCTGATTGATATACACGATGACGGGCCCGCCCTTGAAGGTGAAAGAATTGGCGCGGCTTTGGCCGTCCGTTGTATCCTCAGACCCGGAAAAACTCGCAAAATTCCCTTTTTTATCGCCTGGGATTTACCTGTGACTGAGTTTGAGGCGGGAGTTACTTACTACCGCCACTATACCGATTTTTTTGGGCGCAATGGTCGTAACGCTTGGTCAATGATTCGGACAGCTATGAAGCATTCCGATACCTGGCGCGAGAATATCGAAGCATGGCAAAATCCAATTCTCAATCGCCAAGATTTACCCCCTTGGTTCAAAATGGCTTTGTTTAATGAACTTTATCTACTGACGGACGGGGGGAGTCTATGGACTGCTATTGATGAGGATGAGCCTTGGGGACGGTTTGCTGTCCTTGAATGCTTGGATTATCGGTGGTATGAAAGTCTCGATGTGCGCCTATATGGGTCCTTTGGTTTGTTGATGTGGTGGCCAGAATTGGAAAAATCCGTGATGCGGGCTTTTGCTAAGGCGATCGCTACTGATGATGATACCCCCAGAATTATTGGTTACAATCAAGCCTCAGCTATTCGGAAAGCTGCTGGGGCGACTCCCCATGACTTGGGGGCTCCTAATGAACATCCTTGGGAAAAGACTAACTACACCAGTTATCAGGATTGCAATTTGTGGAAAGATTTACCCTGTGATTTTGTCTTGCAGGTATATCGCGATTATCTGCTAACAGGGGCCGATGATATTCAGTTTTTGGTAGAATGTTGGCCGGCGATCGTCCAAACTCTCGATTATCTCAAAACCTTCGATCGCGATCGTGATTGTATCCCAGAAAATGGCGGCGCACCAGATCAGACTTTTGATGATTGGCGAATGATGGGGATTAGCGCCTATTGTGGGGGCTTATGGTTAGCCGCATTGGAAGCCGCTATTGCCATCGCAAATATCCTACTTTCCCATCATAGTGATATCACCCCAGATACAACTAAGGCGATCGCTACCTGGACTAATTGGTTAGAGACCGCTAAACCTCTTTATGACCAAACTCTCTGGAATGGTAGCTACTACAATCTTGACAGTCAGAGTGGATCTGATGTCGTCATGGCCGATCAACTTTGTGGTCAGTTTTATGCCGCCTTATTAGGTTTGCCCGATATTGTCCCCCACCATCGCGCACGAGTGGCGCTACAAACCATTTATCAAGCCTGCTTCCAGAATTTTCATAATGGCAAGTTTGGAGCCGCTAACGGTGTCAGAACTACCGGAGAACCCATTAATCCTCAAGATACCCACCCCCTAGAGGTATGGACCGGCATTAATTTCGGTCTAGGTGCTTTCCTTATTCAAATGGGGATGAAAGAAGAGGCTTTTCAACTCGCCGAAGCCGTTATCACTCAAGTATATCAAAACGGCCTCCAGTTCCGCACCCCAGAAGCTATTACCGCCGCCGGAACTTTCCGCGCTAGTCACTATCTCCGCGCTATGGCAATTTGGGCTATGTATTATCAAATACAACACCCCTAGTTAATTATTCTGGTGCGTCAGCCATCCAACTATTTGTGGCCATCATGATGATTCTATCTGACGCACCCTACCCCCTACCCATGTCTAATCATGATTACTGTGGTCGTCTGACCCACCAAGGGTGTTAATTATTCTGGTGCGTCAGCCATCCAACTATTTTGTGGCGTTATGGTCGAAAGGGAAGTCGCCTTCCCCAACTCCAATTCCAAACCGTGCTTGATACTTTCACATCACACGGATCCTGATGTGGATACCCCTTTTGACATCGGGAACAGGGTAACAACTTCCTGCTTTGTGACTTCAACTTTTAGATCTATAGCACAAGACAGAAAAGTTAGGACGTATAATGGCAAGGATATCTACAGAAGACCCAAAAGGCCAGCCCCCTACAGTTACGACCTTAGACAAAAAGTTATTAATGCAATTGAACTAGACGGTATACCCAAAACCGAAGCCAGTCAAGTTTTCCATGTCAGCAGGAACACTATCAATCTCTGACTGCAAAGAAAAGCACAGACCGGAGACTTCCTCCCTAAACCTAATCGCCCACCTGGCAATAACCACCAAATTACCGACTGGCATAAATTCAAGGCTTTTGCCCAAGAGCATGGCCACAAAACCTCCGCTCAAATGGCTCAACTTTGGGATGACGACATCTCTCCTCGCACCATATCCAGAGCCTTGAAGAAAATTGGCTTCACCAGAAAAAAAACTTACGGCTACCAAGAACGTGATCAGCAACAGCGAGAGGCGTTTATTGCTCAGATTCAACATATGGAGCCGGAAGGGTTGGTTTACCTCGATGAAGCTGGCATGAATAGTCAAGACTCGGATTATCCTTATGGTTACTGCCAGGAAGGACAACGCTTCCATACCCTCAAATCAGGGAAGAGGCAGGGCAGGGTGAGCTATATGGCCGCATGGTGTTATCAACAACTCTTAACTCCCTTTACCTTTGAGGGTTGTTGTAATCGGACAGTGTTTGAGTTGTGGTTGGAGTTCATCTTAATTCCAACATTGAAGCCAGGTCAGACTCTAGTATTGGACAATGCAACGTTTCATAAAGGGGGGCGGCAGGCTGAACTGGTGGAGGCAGCTCAATGCCGTTTACTCTATCTTCGGCCTTATTCGCCAGACCTCAACAAGATAGAGAAATGTTGGTCGTGGTTGAAAGCCCGCATTCGCCATTGCACGTGAGCAGTTTGATTCTCTCGATGAGGCCATGGATTCTGTTCTCAAGACTGCGTCCTAACCGTATTGACTAGTGCTATATTACCATGGTTCAGTCGGACATTCAGTTTCCTTAATCATAGATGGTTGGCAGTGGTCGAGTAGGAGGTAGGCTCCTCCACACGCCTTCCGTTCCCCACTTCAATCCTGGGGGGGTTATGATTCCCAAAACTGGGGGTGGCTATCGCCGTTACCCTCTGCTCTGTGATTTCTCGGTTCGCTTAGGACCTTGGGTTCCCTGCCTTGCTTAGTTCCCTAAGCGTCGGGACATGTAAACAGTTATGAGGATGGTCAGGAGTGCGCTCCTTATATCAAAATTCGGGGCTGTAATCCTCACCGGGTAGTGATTTCGGGCATTTCAGCCCTATTTCATACCCGAACGTCTCGCACCATACGCTTACATTTTTCACTACTGCCTGTGAGTAATATTGCTCACTTATTTATGGGCAGAGCATTAGAGGGGTTACAACGTTCCGTTTATACGGGCATTCCATCGTTAGATTTGTCCTATCCACCGGGGTACTTTTAAAAGTCTGTGAAGATGGTGTGTCGAAACCTCTTCTTTTCCCCTTGTTCTTTTGAACGCAGCGTATCAACCTATTTCGCTGCTTACTGATGACGGTGGTTCAAGCCAGACATTCGGTTTCCCTAATCATGGATGGTTGGCAGTGGTCGCATCTTGGTAGTGAGTTCTACCTCACGCCTTCCGTTCCCCGCTTCAATCCTGGAGTTATGATTTCCAAAACTGGGGGTGGCTAACGCCGTTACTCTCTACTCCCTGCTATATCATGGAGTCTACACTCTCCAATCAAAACAGTTTGTTTATGACCTTGAGTCCCCTGCCTTGTTTGGAAGGTTGTCTTTCCAAACGTTGGGACATATAAACAGTTATGGGGATGGTCAGGAGCGAGCTCCTTATATTCAACCAAGGGGCTGAAATTCCTACCAGGAGGTTATTTCGGGTATCTCAACCCTATTTCATGCCTGAACGTCTCGCACCAACATTATCAGAAAATTATAATAATATTTAGTATTTGAGACTTACAGCCATATAGTTATCTGTTGAGAGATTATATTCTCCAGGCGATCGCTATATAAATCCCCCCTTCCAGCTATAATCTAGCTAGGCTATTATTGACAACCCAGACACCTACATCTGTAGGAAATTACCCCCATTGATGAATGTCCTAGTATCCGATAGATAATGGCTAGAGTATTTCACCATAGTAATATTTGGGAAAAAATTGATGATGAACACACCTAATTTTTTGTCAATTCAATCCTGGAAACAGTCAGAATTTTGGCTGATGGCGATCGCCGGAGGTCTAATGTCAATTCACCTGACCCTAATTTATCATCGTAATAACGTCAGCTTTTTGGCATTAAGTCTCATGTTTTGGTTATCTGCCTTTTCTTTAGTATGGGATAAACGCCAGGAACTCGCCAAGCAAACCAGCAGCCCCTTAGCCACCTTATTAGGGATGCTAATAATTGCCATGGTTTTGCTAAAAAGTGCCACCCGTCCCACTTCCAACTGGTTAGGAGTTTCGCCATTTATATCAGCCATTGGCTGGAGTTTAATAGCTTCCGGTTTCAGTGGCTTTCGGGAATACTGGCGGGAACTAACAATCTTGTTTTTTCTAGGTGTTCCCAAAGTATTTATTTGGCCGTTGGTAGATATTTCAGGCATTACTGCTAAATTTGCCACCTTAATTTTATGGTACTCTGGGGCTGATGTTTCTCTGGATCAATTTAACGTCATGCTGCCCGATGGAGGGGTGAGTGTCAATATGGGATGTTCCGGGTTAGAAGGAATGTTTTACCTGTTAGGATTATCAGTGCTATTTATGGTGATGTTTCCCTTAGAAGGACTCTGGAAAAAAATTATTATTCCGGTGGTAGCAGTATTAATTAGTTTTGTAGTCAATGGATTTCGGATTGTCTTATTAGCTGTGCTGGCTAATGCCCACAAACCCGCAGCAGTTTATTACTGGCACGTCGGAGAAGGTTCTCTGATATTTTCGATGATTTCCGTGGCATTGTTTGGCTGTTTTTGTTGGTTTATGATTAAACAGGATACACCACCAACTAATCAAGATACCCCCAGCCAATAAATTATGAAAATCTGGGAAAATGTGCGAATTTCATTACTTGTGCTAACATTTGGGGGAGTAGTTATAGTTCTAGGAAAATCAATCCTAGAACCCCAGAAAACTACTGAGCAAGTTGTCGAACTCTTTACCTTTCCGGCGATCGTCCCTTTACCAGGATGGCAGCATCAGGAAAGTGAAGCACTGACAGAACCCTGGGGAAATATTTATCGTTATCAGCAGAATGATAAAATTCTACAGATAGAAATGCGATATGTTGATCATCCCCATCCCAATGAGAAACTGTTTCGCCAGTACGATCCAAGGGATGCTTCTGTTACGGCACAATTTCCGACACTAACTCGCACCAATAGTACAGGTTCCTATAGCCTTTCGGTTGACAATTCCCGTGTCTACCTTCGCTCTTGTATTAATCCAAGAGGTCCCAGTGCTATCACCTATGAACAGTTCATTCAAAACCGCTATACCTATGACTTACAGTTGTCCAGAATTATACCAGTTTTGATGGGAGAAGAACCCCTCAGAGATCACCGCTGTTTGTGGTCTCATTTATCACTGCCAATGTCCGATAATTATTTTGAGGAAACTTACCCAATTTTAGAGGAAGTTTGGCAAGTTTGGTATCAGTGGTGGCATCCTCGATTCCCTCAACTTGAGCGCTGATTATACCCCTTCTCAATTTACAACTTTTAAACCTATGACTCAATCTGAACAGCCTCTGAATGATAAAGTAGAGGTACTTTGGAAGTTTAGTTCTAACCTGTTAAAAACCATTCCTCCCCTGCGATCGGTGGGCTACGGGTTATTATTTTTATCAATGTTAGATTTGCTGACAATTATACTTCCTCCTCAATTGATGAACCCGGTTTGGGAGTTTCAAACTATGGGTGGGATTGTGGAAAGGTCTGCTGTTCCTCTCATTTCTCTGGTGTTTATTTTCTTTGGTGAACGCAATTTACGAGGTCGCTTTGAAGAACCTTTGTTAATGTTCATTTCTTGGTTTTCTTTACTGTTAGGTGTACTATTTATTTTAATGGTTCCCCTAGGAATTTTCAACACTCTCAGAATTGAGCAACAAAGCAGTGAGCAAATTGATAGTCAAGTGGAACAACGCATCACCGATATTCAAACGGTTCAGGAGCAGTTAGAACAGACGACATCAGAAGACCAAATGCGGGAACTTCTCAGCCGTCTGGATACCCAAGGACGCTCTCCTGAGATTCAAAACCGCGAACAGGTGAACCAAATTAAACAGGAGCTTTCTGGTTTTCTGTCTACTACGGCGCAAAGGACTCAAATTGAAGCAGAACAAACCCGCAGAAACCGCAGAATTACCCTGTTAAAAAATTCGGTTAAGTGGAATATAGGGGCTTTGGTTTCCGGTGTCTTATTTGTGACTATTTGGAGAGGAACTGCTTGGGCTAGGAAAAAAGTTTAAGCAGCTACTTAGCCACTATTAAACGGGGGAAGAACTAGGCGATCGCATTGGTATCAACTTGGAGGAAATCCGAGAAATTAGTGCGATCGCATCTTCTTCTAAAGACTGATAATTAGAAGGGAAAGGATAACGCCCCTGTCTATCAGGCTTCAGATAAACAAAATCACAGACAGCCCGCCGGAAATTAGTCTGATTATTAATCTTTAATTGGTCTATACATACTCCCGTCAGTGTAGCCTGCTCAAAATTTGCATGGAAGGCTAAAGCATTGGACAAATTTACTTCTTCGAGGTTGGCGCGAGTTAAATTAGCATTTTCCAGGTTAGCCGACCGTAAATCTGCACCTAATAAATTAGCTGTTAATAGATTAGCTTTACACCATTTAGTTTCACTGGCGATCGCTCCCATTAATTGCGATCGGTAAAGGTTTGCGCCACTGAAATTAGCACCCCGGAGATCCGCACCTCGGAAATCTACACCCACCAAATGAGCATTAGTAAAATTTACATTTCGCAAATCAGCACCTTTAAAACTCGACCCCTGTAAATAAGCTCCAGAAAAATCAGCCTCTTTCAAATAAGCCCCATCAAACTGAGCTTGATCTCCCTCAACCTTTGGGAAACTTCCCCTTAAACAATAGGCTCCTTTTAAATCCGTATCTGTCAGGTTAGCACCACTAAAATCAACCCCTTTGAGATACATTCCTTTGAGGTTAGCATTCATCATATCTGGGTCCACTTCTGGGTAATCTTCTCGCCATTTATTCCAAACGGCAACTCCTCGTCTCAAGCAGGTTAACTGTTCCTGGTTCACCACTGTTAAGCCACTCCCCCATGTAGGTTCTACTGAATATTCAGGAATTTGAAAAGTTGCTAATTTGGACATATATACCACCCTCAATTTCTGGGATTATTTGTATTTATAAAACATATCTGAGGCGATCATATCATCAATTTTATTGATATAAAAATCAATTATAGATGGTTGGAGATATCTATAGAGATCCATATCAATCTAATTTACACCTGAGCTAAATGGTATATGTACTTAATATTTTTGTCAGTGGTGTTAAGTTATCCTCATAATCTAATTTACACACTATAGAGTGTAGCACCATAAGGGCCCGAAAAACATCTACCTTGAGAATGATGATCACCTCAGATATAATTGCTACTATCGCTGACCTTCAATTAATTGTTACAGCCATGATTATACAGTTGTTAATATAATTTAAACTCATGTTAACCATAGCACACAACCAGGTTAAACCGTAGCAGCAATAGCTAAATCAGCACCAGGTAGGGAATTGGGTAACTTTTTCCTAAAAAGTGGGACTTTTTATTGACATTGCCTAAATCGATGATTAGACTGGTGTTAAATCCAGAAAAACCATAGCAGTCTGAGGGGTGCGTCACCCTACAGGGGCTTTGGTTACCAGTGATCGCATAGCCTGTGGGTAGCAGGTACTCTCCATCGTCATTTTGTGAGGAATTTCAAGATATGGAAGCTGTTCTGATTGGTGTTATCCTACTAGGATTAATATGGCGAACCGAACCCGCTCCAGCCAAAAAACCACCGCCTCCCAAGCGATTTTATGTTGATAAAAAAATTCTCAAAAGGGTTACCACTAAAGGTAAATTCCCGGAAAACTGGGGCGACCCAGATGATGATTAGGATTTAATCACCAGTTGATTATACTCAGTGAATCATGAGTAATCAGACCAGATAAACTCTCAGATATTTTGATTTTGTTCAGGGATAAATCAGCTTGATGGCGCTGCATTAAGCATCACTAAAATTACCCATAATTATTGAGATAATTAACCCGGTTAATCAGGTATTGGGTGCATCCAAAAACCGGGTTAATGTGAAGGTATGGGTTAATTAATCATCAGAAAGTAAACTAGCTAATAATGCTTTTTGGGCGTGCATTCGGTTTTCCGCCTGGTCCCAAACCCGCGATCGCACTCCTTCAATTACCCCATCAGTAATTTCCTCATCTCGATGAGCAGGTAAACAATGGAGAACGATCGCATCATCATCAGCCTTAGCTAATAGACTTTCATTGACCTGAAAAGGCATAAATAAAGGAATACGATCATCCGCCTCACTCTCCTGACCCATACTCGCCCAAACATCAGTATATAAGACATGAGATCCCTTGGCAGCTTCAGCCGGATCATCAGTAATAATCACCTCAGTTTTACCAGCAGCGATCGCCTTAGCCTGTTCGACAATTTCGGGATTTGGGGGATACTGAGAGGGGGTAGCAATTCTAATATTCATCCCCACCATAGCACAACCCAAGAGCAGGGAATGAGCCATATTATTAGCCCCATCCCCAAAATAAGTTAAAGTCAGTCCAGCCATGCGATTAAAACATTCCTGAACCGTCATCAAATCCGCCAAAACTTGACAAGGATGCTCCCGATCTGTGAGAGCATTAATTACCGGAATTTCCGCATAACTAGCAAAAGTTTCCAAATCCTTTTGTGCAAAAGTCCGAATAGCGATCGCATCTAAATATCTACCCAATACCCGCGCCGTATCAACCAAAGGTTCCCCCCGACTCACCTGAGTAACGCTAGGATTTAAATCAATTATATGTCCCCCCAATTGATACATAGCCACCGAGAAACTGACACGGGTACGAGTCGAAGCCTTAGAAAACATCAACCCCAAAACCTTCCGTCGTTGTAGTTTCCGCATTCCCGACTTTAACTGAATTCCCAAAGATAACACCGAGTGCAATTCAGCCACAGTCAAATCAGCCAAACTCAGCAAATCTCGTCCTTTTAATGATTCCATAATTGCTCCTAATTATTTGAATATGGCGATCGCCCCATCAAGCAAATCACATCCCTGCTCAACCGTCTCAACTTTAGCCAGTTGTTCCCGCAGTTCATTTGCTCCTGGGAAACCTTTAGCATACCAAGTCATGTGTTTACGAGACTGATAAATACCACGCTGACCTTTGTACACCCAAAGTGCTTGTAAATGTTCCTTCGCACATTCTAAACGTTCAACCACTGTGGGCGCTGTCTTCATCTGGCCAGTTTTCAGGAAATAATCAATTTCCCCCACCAAAAACGGATAACCCAGAGTTCCCCGAGAACACATAACCCCATCAGCGCCAGTTTCCTGTAAACACTGAACCGCCGAGGACACCGAGACAATATCCCCATTAGCAATTACTGGAATTGATAAACTCTGCTTCACCCTAGCGATCCATTCCCAGTTAGCTTTCCCTGTATAGCCCTGAGCGCGAGTGCGTCCGTGAATAGTCAACATTTGCGCCCCCGCATCCTCCATGCGTTTGCTAAAATCTAAGATATTGATTTCGTCATCATCCCAACCCAAGCGAGTTTTGACAGTGATGGGAACTGATACAGCCTCGTTAAGCGATCGCACTATTTTCTCAGCGATTTCCGGTTGTCGTAACAGCGAAGAACCGCCGCCATTTTTAGTAATTTTATTCACCGGACAACCCATATTCACATCAATAGTATCCGCCCCTTCTTCCACAGCTTTTCGCGCCGCCTCCACCAAAAAATCCGGGCGACAATCAAATAATTGAATACTAATCGGACGTTCTCCCGGGTCAATTTCCATCAGAATTGGTAACTTCCGCACATGAATAATTTGGGAAGCGTGTACCATCTCTGTATACATCATCGAATTGGGAGCATAGCGCCTCACCAAGCGCCGAAATACCAAATCAGTCACCCCTGACAGAGGCGATTGTAACACCCTACTGTTTACCTCAAATTTGCCAATCTTTAGGGGTGAAGATAGCCGTTCTTTTAATTCAGGAGATAGGGCAGACATAGCCGGCATATAATTCAGGAAATCAAACTTTCATTATACACCAATATATAATAAACTGCCATCATTCATAAATCCTTGGGGAGTAATTTACCAGCCAGCCACAGACAACCGGGAGGGGGTTTCTGTTAGAGATGAGACCCCGTGGCTCAACCCCCACTGTTATAGTTATAGGAGTCGCCATACCAGATTACAATCTAAATTGTTACAATTATATCTCTTGTGGTTTACCATACCGCCATCATTCCCTGGAACCTCTAATTAGGAGAAATTACAGATGATTCAGATGCGTCAGCGTTCAACTCCGTGGATTCAACAAAAGTCACGTTTGATTATTGCTGGAATTGGTGCTTTTGGGGCTGCTATTACTTCGTATCTAACCATACAAGCACTACAGGAAGGACCCACTAGCTGTCCTACAGAAGGCTGTGAGAGTGTCCTAGATAGTCCCTATGCGGAAGTTTTTGGCTTACCTCTGGCTTTGTTTGGCTTTCTGGCTTATGTCTATATGATTGCTATGGCGGTTGTGCCACTATTTATTAGTTCAGAAACTCAGAAAACTTTGCGGACTAAAGTCGAAAATTACACCTGGTTACTGATGTTTGTAGGAGCCTGTTCTATGGCGATTTTCAGTAGCTATCTGATGTATATCATGGCTTTTGAAATCCAATCGATTTGCTGGTTTTGTATAGGTTCGGCGATCGCCTCTTTCAGTCTATTGGTATTAACTATCATTGGCCGTAATTGGGATGATATCGGTCAACTGGTTTTTTTAGGTGTCATTGTGGCTATGGTGACTATAATTAGCACTCTAGCTATTTATGCTCCCATTAAGAATCCATCCCTCAGTGATGGGAGTCAAAATTCTTATAATATCACCTCAGCTTCTAATCCAGATAATATCTCCCTGGCTCAACATTTAACTAATGTAGGTGCTGTGATGTATGGTGCTTACTGGTGTAATTTCTGTGAACAACAAAAACAGTTATTTGGTCAACAAGCCATCAATTATCTTACCTATATTGAATGCGACCCCGGTGGAGAAAATCCGCAACCGGATGTGTGTCAAGCTAAGGGTATTCCCGGATATCCAGCTTGGGAAATTAACGGTGAATTACATCCGGGGTTAATCTCTTTAGAACGTTTAGCACAATTAAGTGGTTACACTGGTTCCCGGAATTTTGGTAATTCCTAAAAAAAGCAGCTTTTTCGGGTGTGTCAGAATAGGTCAATCCCCATCATCACCCGATTCTTAAAAACTGACGCACCGATAACTACCATCAATGACATTTAGTAGGGTGCGTCAGAATAGGTCAATCCTAATCATTACCCAATTCTTAAAAACTGACGCACCGATAACTACCATCAATGACATTTAGTAGGGTGCGTCAGAATAGGTCAATCCTAATCATTACCCAATTCTTAAAAACTGACGCACCGATAACTACCATCAATGACATTTAGTAGGGTGCGTCAGAATAGGTCAATCCTAATCATTACCCAATTCTTAAAAACTGACGCACCGATAACTACCATCAATGACATTTAGTAGGGTGCGTCAGAATAGGTCAATCCTAATCATTACCCAATTCTTAAAAACTGACGCACCGATAACTACCATCAATGACATTTAGTAGGGTGCGTCAGAATAGGTCAATCCTAATCATTACCCAATTCTTAAAAACTGACGCACCGATAACTACCATCAATGACATTTAGTAGGGTGCGTCAGAATAGGTCAATCCTAATCATTACCCAATTCTTAAAAACTGACGCACCGATAACTACCATCAATGACATTTAGTAGGGTGCGTCAGAATAGGTCAATCCTAATCATTACCCAATTCTTAAAAACTGACGCACCGATAACTACCATCAATGACATTTAGTAGGGTGCGTCAGAATAGGTCAATCCTAATCATTACCCAATTCTTAAAAACTGACGCACCGATAACTACCATCAATGACATTTAGTAGGGTGCGTCAGAATAGTTCAATCCTAATCATTACCCAATTCTTAAAAACTGACGCACCGATAACTACCATCAATGACATTTAGTAGGGTGCGTCAGAATAGGTCAATCCTAATCATTACCCAATTCTTAAAAACTGACGCACCGATAACTACCATCAATGACATTTAGTAGGGTGCGTCAGAATAGTTCAATCCTAATCATTACCCAATTCTTAAAAACTGACGCACCGATAACTACCATCAATGACATTTAGTAGGGTGCGTCAGAATAGGTCAATCCTAATCATTACCCGATTCTTAAAAACTGACGCACCGATAACCTGGGTTTAAAAACTGACGCACCGATAACTACCATCAATGACATTTAGTAGGGTGCGTCAGAATAGTTCAATCCTAATCATTACCCGATTCTTAAAAACTGACGCACCGATAACCTGGGTCTACCATATAACCCCTAAATCCCAATTATCACCGGATGGTTAAAAACTGACGCACCTATAACCCTGGGTCTACAATAGAACCCATAAATAAAATGGTGCGGGTTTGATTATCGCGAATAGCCAGAAAAAATGGACGATTTACCACCATTGAAAATGGTTCAGGTATGGAGGGGGTACTTTCGGTAAATACGGTAACTGAAGTTACCGCCGCCGCTTCGGTTCCCTCCTCGTTAACCTCTACAAAAGTCTTATGTTTAACCTCAGAGATGCGTACATTATTATCTGGAGTCAGATTAGAAAAATCAGCTTGATTAGGGTCAAAAGCTATATCCATCCCCATGGATTTCAAACTATCGTTTAAACCGACTTCATACTCAAGTTGAAAACGGGGTAGTTGGATAGAACCTGGTCGCGATCGCATTTGCTTAATCCATTCTTCCCACTGGGTAGCATTCAACTGGGTATAAAAGCGATCGAGGCTGACATTTTCGCGGGGAAGAAATACATATAAACTAAATCTAGCATCATCAGCGTAGGGAAGGCTAATGCCTTGAAAATCGGAGTTTTCCAGATACAGATAATTGCCAAATTGAAACATGAGGGGATGGAGTTTTGTGCTACCATCAATCAGGGTAAAAGGCTGTTCTTGGGTGAGTTCTTTGTCAAATGGTTCCGACCACATACCCTTAAAATATATGGCATTAATTAGATACAGAATAGTTTGATTAGGGATAGTTTCGACAATCTGAGTAATTTTGCCATTAGTTTCCTGTTTAACCCAATCATTAATTTGGGATGGGGTATCAGGACTACTAAAATCAACTGCTGTGAGTTTAGCCTGATAAAACTGATTGATCCGGTCGAGAAAATCGGGTAAGAAAAAAGCCGACTGATGCAACCAAAGAGAATTAGCAATATTAATTTGCACATCTTCATCAAGGGCTGAAATTGACTGATTGAGAGCCAAATTAGCCTGATTTAGTTCTGCTAAACTGATATCCTGAACTTGCAACGTTTGAGCGATCGCCTCTTTAGTAGTTCCCGCCGCCCCATTATAGGTCATAGCCAGAGCATTAGTAATACTCGCCGGAGAAATAAAAATATTTTCCTGATTTTGATGCTGATAAACACGAGAAAACAGCCGAAACGCAAAACCCGTGTAAGCCGCCACTACTTGGTCATTCATAGCCATATTTTCGGTAGTTTGAGGTGCGGGTAAATCCGATATTAAATGGGAATCTGGGATTTGATCAATAGCCCAACCACTGACTGCTACCATAACAGCCGTGGCGATTAATAATCCCATGTATTGGCAATAATTAGCCCATAATTTTTTCATAAAAATCCGTAAGTTATCGCCTCCAAATATAGTATATTTCAGCTATTCGGATTGTATATGGTTGGCGGATCAACTCCAACCTGAGACCCAGCCAGGCAGCAGTTAGAGCCCCAGGAGAGGTGGGTAATATTATATGGTATCATAGCCGCCCAATATTCAACTAATTTAACCTTCCTAGAGCCAGTAAATAATGGTTATTTGTTAACCGAAATTGCCCAAGGGGGATAATTGATGCTATAATGTGGTTATAATTGTGGCATAGTTCCCCTATCAATGGGAAATGTTATAAATTACCGACAGTTTTATGGCCATTAGTCTCCTAGCTAAGATTGAAGCAATTTTGTACCTGAAAGGTCAAGCCTTGTCCTTGTCCGAGATTGTACAATTAGCTCAATGCGATCGCCCCCAAGCAGAAGAAGCCATAATTCAACTAATGTCAGATTATGCCCACCGGGATACGGCCTTAGAAATTGTGGAAACCAAGAAAGGTTACAGCCTGCAACTGCGCCAAGCCTACGGGGAACTAATGCACACCCTAGTACCACCAGAATTAGGTGTGGGGGCTTTACGGACTTTGGCAGCGATCGCCCTTAATGGTGGCATTACCCAAACCGATCTGGTAGAATTACGAGGTAGTGGTGCTTATCAGCACGTTCAGGAACTGGTAGAATTAGAATTCGTCACCAAACGACGACAACCCCAAGCCCGTTCCTATTGGTTACAGGTCAGCAAAAAATTCCATCAATACTTTCAACTAGACCAACTTCCCCAGCAACTGTCGCTAAATTTAAAGACAAATTTGCCAGAAGATAGCACAGCATCTAGTTAAATCGACTAAACTGGAATTAAAGTAGAACTAAAGTAGAGCAGACACTAACAAGTCACCTCATGGTTTTTAACTCCGACTTTCATTCGTCTAATGACCAAGAAATCTCTGAGAACCCCCTGTTGCACTATCTACAACATCAACATCCCGATGTTTTAGCCCACGTTGCTCAATCAGCCAGTCCAGAGATCAAAGAAATAATTTCCCGCAATGTCCAAGGTCTGGTAGGCGTTTTACCCTCAGATGACTTCGACGTACAAATCACAACCAATAGAGACAACCTGGCTGGCTTACTAGCTTCAGCCATGATGACCGGGTATTTTCTCCGTCAGATGGAGCAGCGTATGCACCTAGAGGAAAATATTTCCAGCACCCCGTCTTCCCGTTCCCAATCAACTAAACCAGAACGGGATTAACCGGATTAACCGGATTAAGGGGTAATAGTAATTTACCTCAAAGTCAGTCAACCCCTGACAAAGCGGAGTCTGGAGCCGCAGCCATCTGCACTTTAATGGTTTCGGTTTTTCCCAGACGGTCAATCTCAATTTCCAACTCTTGTCCCACCAGGGTAAATTGGATTTGCTCTTGGACTTGGGTGGGAGTGATAACCGGGCTGCCGGCGACTCGATTAATGATATCTCCCCGTTGAATACCAGCATTAGCAGCGGGAGAGCCTTCGACCACCCGAACCACTAACACTCCCCTATCCTTAGTCAGTTTAAGATTGAGTTGCTGATCGATCTCCTCCTTAATGGTGGGGTTAAGGGCAACCATTTTCACCCCTAGGAAGGAATGGTCTGCTCTCCCGTGGTCAAATAATTGATTAGCAATTCGCAGGGCGGTTTCAATAGGGATAGCAAAGCCCAAACCTTGAGCATTAGAACGAATAGCGGTATTAATGCCAATAACTTGACCCCGATCATTTAACAGGGGACCTCCTGAGTTACCAGGGTTAATAGCAGCATCAGTTTGAATAAAGCGCACCCGTTTATTAGGGATACCGACCTGAGAACTCGATCGCCCAATGGCACTAATAATTCCCACGGTTACGGTATTATCCAAACCGAGGGGATTACCAATAGCGATCGCCCACTGACCGGGAATCAACCCCTCAGAAACACCAATAGGAGCTGTAGGTAAATCCTGGGCTTCAATTTTGACCACAGCAATATCAGTTAAGTCATCAACCCCCCTCACCTGACCTTGAAACACGCGACCATCGTTAAGAGTGACACGGACTATATTAGCCCCATCGACCACATGAGCGTTAGTAATCAGACGACCATCAGAACTGATAATAAATCCCGAACCTGTTCCCCGCTGTAACCGTTCATGCTCCTGGGGAATGCGATCGCCAAAAAACCGCTTAAACAGGGGATGATTCAAAGCATCTGGTAAATTTTTAGAAGCAGTCCGCACAGCATCAATACGAATCACCGAATGTCCCACCTTTTGGACAGCTTCAGCGATAAAATTGGAGTTATTGCGTGCAGCAATAGGACTCTGACGGTAGTAGGGTGGCGTTTCCGGGGACACTTCTCGAACCACGGGGACGGCGGGAGAATTAGTCACCAGATGATTAGCATATAAATAGCGACCACCGATTAAACCAGTACCGCCCCCGATCGAAAGTAGGGCCAGATACACGGTTAACTGCCTAAAAGATAAATCCATGTTTAAATATTCCGACCGGATCGATATCTCTAAATCAAATGAACCCCAGCGATGAAGCTAAGTTCCTTGCCTCAATTTTAGCAATTGTATCCGAGCCTCGGCTATATTAAAGCCAATATTGCCCTGCTGTAACTAATTAACGAAGTTAATACGGACTGAATATGATCTGCAAGTCAGCCTTGATCTCTGTTATCTTCCTAGGTGCGATCGCCCCTGTGGGACTAGCTAACGTATTTTCCCAGGAAGCCCGAGAAGTTTGTCCAACTCCGGCTTTATCCCGTCTGCAACGTCATCGTGTCGCCCCAGGCGAAACCCTAGCAACCATTGCGCGACAGTACAATTTAATTCCTGCTACCCTCATGGGTATGAATCCCAGTTTACGTGATGGTGTAGTCTCCGTCGGACAAGAGATCCTGATTCCCCCCTACAATGGCATTCAGATAGAAGTAGAACCCGGTCAGACCTGGGTGGATGTAGCGCGTGCCCATAATACCAGAGCCGATGTAATTTTTGAAGTCAATGGCTGTCAAGCTGAACCCAGGGTAGTATTTATTCCCGGAGTCAACTGGGCACCTGCGCCGCCAGTTACTCCCTCCCCTAACCTGTTATCTGGCTATCCATTACCAATTATGGCTGAGGTACTGTTGCGCTATGGGTGGCAGTTAGACCCGGTTAGTGGTCAAGTAGTATTTCATGGAGGTATTGATTTATCCGCACCCACCGGAACTCCTGTTTTAGCTGTGGGTAAAGGTGTGGTAGCTTTTGCTGGATATCGAGAGGGCTATGGTAATCTGGTGGTAGTTAATCACGCCCAGGGAAAACAAACCCGCTACGCTCACCTTTTGGAAACTGTGGTTGACACCGGACAGCAAGTAGCATTAGGGGAAACTTTAGGATTAGTGGGTCAGACCGGCCGACCAAGTAGCGATCGCCCCCACCTCCATTTTGAAGTCCGCTATAACTCCAATTTAGGATGGGTTGCCGAAGACCCTAGTTCTTACTTAGATATCCAAGAAGCAGACAGTCATTACAACCGCCGAGTTCGCCGACAATAGGCTGGCTAAATTTAACTTTCATCAACCCCCTCGACTCCCTCCTGTACCTCTAAATGTAGCGCTGCGACCACCGGAACCAAAACCACCTCGTCTCACACCACCAACAGAGGGACTCCTACCTCCACGAGTGGTATTAGTGATACCTGCACTAGAGGGAACAGCACGAGGGCTTGAATTGAAGGTACGATAGTAATAGTAGCGACCCCCGCGATGTTTATAATAGGGACCATAATGGTAGCCTACGGGGTAGGAACCATCGGTAATTGGTTCACATAGATTAGCTTCACCCCATTGTTGATGGCAGTCCTGAAGATTTCTATATACTTCTCGTCTTTTGTGGTAAGAAGCGCAGGCTTCCAGACCGACTGATGCTATCAGGACTAGGGTGATAACTGCTGTTCTTTTGTATCTGCGAAACTTAATTTTATCCATGATGAGACTCAGAAATTTGGCTTTGACATACTCCTGGCGCGAAATCTGAACAGACTATCTATAATCAGGGCTATTTCTTTCTCTAGGATAACCAATGATCTGTGCCAGACAAAATTATGAGTCAACTTTTAACTTTCTTTTTAGATTTTCTGGTAGTCTTCTGATGTTGAGAAGGTGGTGTTGCTGCTTGTAAAGTTGGCATGGCGATGGTAACTGTAGTACCTTGGTCGTGTCCGGCGCTGTCAAGTTGAATACCGCCACCCATCATTTCCATTAGACGACGAGCGATCGCTAATCCTAAACCCACCCCTCCCGACTCCCTAGTGGTGGAACCATCGACCATCACGAAGGGCTGAAATAGTTGGCTTTGCTTTTCTCGGATTACCCCAATTCCTGTATCGACAATAGTTACAATTACCTGTTCAGATGCTTTGATAATCTGACTGGAATTAGAATTAGAAGCGATCGCATTCCCCGCCGCATTTGGGAAGCGCTCAAGTTGGCTAGTAATCGTGATACTACCAGCTTGGGTGAACTTGACCGCATTATTAATAATATTGAGAAAAACCTGTTTAAGTTTATCTCGGTCTGCTTGTACTTCCAGAGGTTCAGCGGATAACACTAAGTTTAAATCTAAACCTTTCTGCTGAATATCCAGAGTTTGTAAGGCGATCGCCTCTTGGAGAATCACCCCCAAATCCGTCGGTTCCAAAAACAAAGATAGTTGACCTTCCTCAATCAAGGCAATATCTAAGATATCATTAACAATGTCAAATAAATGCAGAGCCGAGTCATTAGCCATCTGCAAATATTCCATTTCCTCATCGCGATCGTCACAGAAGCCATCCTGAATTAAATTCAGAGAATTAATAATGCCATTAAGCGGTGTTCTCAACTCATGGGATATAACCCGCAAAAATTCATCTTTAAGCTGGTTAGCCACCCGCGCCTCCTTAGTCGCAAAAGCCAAGGCTTGAGCCCGAGACTGCAAACGATCCACCATAGTCCGCAAAGCCTGAGCTAACTGCTCAACTTCCCGGATTTTCAGATTTTTAGGAACCTCTACATGGGATTCAATGCTGTTAACTTGTAGCGCATAATCTCGGAGTTTTTCTAAAGGACGTGCCAAATCCCTAGACAGGTATAATGCTGCACTAATAATCGCTATAATCAAACTCATAATTAGCACAACTAAAACCGAATTAATATCCTTTAATCCATAGAGAGCATCATCCAAACTAGCCACCGCCAAGATGACCCACTTACTATCATCATTCTTGGGAAAAACCGGACTGTCAATAGCATGATATCCCGCCAATAATTCTTCCCCATTTTGTTGAAAAGAAAACAAATGAATAAAATTAGTGCGACCCGCCAACGCACTACGCAGTAAACTATCCAACCTCTGAGAATCAGCGTGATCCCTAATATTTAATCCCACCGACTGCGGATTAGGATGAGCCACAATAGTTCCCGTGTCATCTAAAATTACAGTAGAACCTGTTAAAGATTTCGGGGTTTGCTCACCTCTGAGGAAAGAATAAGACTCCAGACTTAATCCATAACGGAGTCGATTAACTTCTCCATCAGCAATATAAACCGGAGCCATAGAGATTAAACTGAGTTGATTATTTTGGCGGCGAGGTAAAACTTGCCTCGTTTCTGGAGTATCTGACCCACTATCATCGATATTTTCAGGAAAAAAGCCGTTGTCAACCTCTGCAGTTCCCACATTAATAATATGAGCTTCTGACTGACTGACAGTCCAGTTCTCAGATTGAGTAGCAGACCATAAATTTTGGGGAAATTGAACCTGCGCCGCCAGACCACAGGTACTAGCAACTATCTCATTCGTTTCCAGATTAGTCATTTGCAGACAGTTGACCTCAAAAGGTAATTCCGAGACCACCTCTTCAAGAAAACCTTGAAAATTATCCTCTTCTCCAGACTGCAAAACGGAACTGTGAGCCACTAAAATCAAACTGGATCTCAAGGACTTCGCCCATTCATCAATACCCGCAGCTTTTTTAACTGCACTTTCAGTTAAGTTCAGACGAGCCGTTTCTAGTAAAGCTGAACGAGCTTTGCGATAGGTCACATATTGTCCAACCAACAACACCGGAAGGCTTAACAGTAAAATCCGGGATAGCAGAAGACGGCGAAATGAGGATTGACCGCGTTTAGGCATAATTCACATCTAACAGAGGTGCTATGGCTCAGGGCTGCCCAATTCTCATAGTAGCGCGAACCCTGGAGTTATGAATCACTTGACAAATCATCGGGTTCTGATTTGGGGCTGAAACTGTGACTCAAAACGGAGGTACAAGCGCCGTCCTTTTCTTGGGAACTTCCCGCGAGCACTCCTCGACTACCTGCTGGACTACCTATAAGCGATGTTACCTCATGCCAGGGAGACAGACCCAATCAGCCAATCTGCTACAATCAGCAACAGAGTGCGAGACGTTCAGGTGCGTGCATAGGGCTGAGATGCTCGAAATAACTACCTGGTGGGGATTTCAACCCCTTGGTTGGATATAAGGAGTGCACTCCTGACCGTCCCCATAACTGTTTATATGTACCGACGTTTTGTATCATCCGATACGAAAAATAGTCAGGGAATCCAAGGTCAACATACTTTGAAATAAAATTTAACATTTTGTTACAACGTTGAGGATGACGGCGATAGCCACCCCCAATTTCAGGAGTCACGACCCGTCAGATTGAAGCGGGGAACGCAAGGCGTGAGGTGGAACCCACTCCCAAGACTCCGACCACTGCCAACCATCTATGATTAGGCGTGAGCCGAATGTCTGACTTGAACCATCGTAATGATTGGGTAGCGAAATAAGTTGATGCGCTGCGCTCAAAAAGAGCAAGGGGAAAAGTAGGAATTTTCTGTTGTTACCTACACAGACCTTTAAAATTACCCCGGTGGAAAGGGCAAATCTAAAGATGGAAGGCCAATATAAACGGAACGTTTTAAGTCCTCTTGGATTCTGAGAATATTGGTCGATATCTCAGTAGTGATAAGTGTAAGCGCAAGGTGCGAGACGTTCGGGTATGAAATAGGGCTGAAATGCCCTAAAGCACTAGCCGGTGAGGATTCCAGCCCCGAGTTTGGATATAAGGAAACCTCTCCTGACCATCCTCATAACTGTTTATATGTCCCGACGCTTAGGGAACTAAGCAAGGCAGGGAACTCAAGGTCATAAACGAACTGAGAAATCAGGGAGTAGAGAGTAACGGCGATAGCCACCCCCAGTTTTGGAAATCATAACTCGACAGACTAAAGCGGGGAACGGAAGGCGTAGGTCGGAACCCACCTCCTACTCGACCACTGCCAACCATCTATGATTAAGGAGACTGAATGTCCGGCTTGAACCATCGTAATACACTAGCAGCGAAATAGGTTGACACGCTGCGCCCAAAAGGGCAAGGGGAAAAGTAGGGGGTTCTTGCGACTACCTACACAGACCTTTAACAGTACCCCGGTTCTGAGGACAAATCTAACGATGGAATGCCCATATAAACGGAACGTTGTAACCCCTCTAATGCTCTGCCTATAAACAAGTGAGTAATGCTATTGACAAGGCAGTAGTGAAAAATGTAAGCGCATGGTTAGAGGGTGAAGGATGTGACCAGAAGCTAAAGCCCAATTGTCATGGTTGGGATATGCCCAATTGTCACGGTGTGGATATAGATACTGCGATTATTAGGAGTATAGTGGCGAGAACGAGTTCAAAGACTACGTGCTGCATAAAGCTCTGAACATTGAAGCACGAAAGCAGGGGAGGGGGTAGTAACCCTGTTCCGATGACAAAAGGGTATCCACATCAGGAGCCGTGTGATGGGAAACTATCAAGCACGGTTTTGAATGGGAGTTCGCGAAGGTGACTTCACTCTCGACCCCTAACTCCTAGAGGATGTGAGATGTAGCCAGAAGCCAATGCCCAACTGTAATGATTGGGATATGCGTGCGAGACGTTCAGGTATGAAATAGGGCTGAGATGCCCGAAATAACTACCTGGTGGGGACTTCAGCCCCTAGTCGCTGGATATAAGAGGTTAATCTCTGACCATCCCTATAACTGTTTATATGTCCCAACGTTTGGAATTCAACCTTCCAAACAAGGCAGGGAACCCAAGGTCATAAACGAAGTGTCTAGTGGGAGTCGTGAACCGATTGAGCATAGAGTAAAGGGCAACGGCGATCGCCATCAGCCAAAATTCTGACTGTTTCCAGTATGGAATTGACAAAAAATTAGGTGTGTTCATCATCAATTTTTTCCCAAATATTACTATAGTTAAATAGTGGGGCTATTATCTATCAAAGATATAGATGCCTCCGTTGGCAATAATAGCCTAGGTAGATTATAACCGGAGGAGGGAGTCCTATAGCGATCGCCTTGAGAATATCATTTATCAACATATAACTATATTGCCTCGAGTCTCAAATACTAAATATCATCATGATGTTCTGATAATGTTGATTTTTGTGAACCCAATCAAAAATAGATAGTCTTTTCAGATAACATATCTTACAATTAGTCAACTATAGTAATTTATCGGTGACTTATTCATGATTGACATTAGTATATTACCGCCGACTCCAGCAGTCACTAATCTAGTCCCGGTTCTACTCGCTCAACAAAATACAGTTCCACAACTAGATATTACCTACGATACAGTAGAACCAAACCCAGGAATATTGATCGGCTATTTAATTGGCTATTTAGTGTTTAGTTTTTTGTCCTGGAAAATTTATCAAAGATGTCGAGTGGACAATGCTTGGTTTGCTTGGATTCCTATTTTAGGAACCTATATAAATTTTGTGGCTGGGGATGAAGATAACCCGATTTTATGGACGATTTTGATGTTCATTCCCTGCATCAATATCATTGCCGTAATTTGGTTAATCAAAGCCTGGATTAGAATTTGCAAAAAACTAGAAAAAACTCCCTGGTTAATACTTTTGTGGATAGTTCCTGTGGTAGGAACCTTAGTTTTCTACTCCTATCTCGCTTTTGGTTAAGTTAATGTGGGAATCCAAATCATGCTAAAACTCAAGCACAGAAAAACGATATTTTGGTTTTTGATTGCCTTATTAGCTGGAAGTTCAATAGCCGTGTATTCCCAGTCAGAGATTAATTTTTTTGTGAAAACTTTTGAACTGGTGTTATTTCAGCAATTAGCAACGGTGGTAATTTACCTAACCTGTTTTGGGGTGGATTTGCTAAAAAGTCGTTAATTGATGGGGAATTGTAATGGTAGGTAAAACACTAAAATCGCCTGATTTGCTTTCTCGACAACAACGACAAAAACGGATGTTGGGTTTAGCGATCGCCTTAATACCTATTATCGGTAGTATAGGGTTTAACCTAGGTGTTCATATGGAGTTTTTAAGATGTCCCCTGATGCGATATGTGGGGGTTCCTTGTCCAGCCTGGGGGTTAACTAGATCCTTAATGGCTACAGCCAGAGGTGACTTAAATCAGGCGATCGCCTACCACTTATTCGGTCCCCTAATTTTCTTATGTTTTGTGATTGCTATTATTCATTTAATTTGGGAAATTATCAAAAATCGAAAATTAGATATTTTTTATATTCACTGGTTGACTAATCCCCGGGTACAAATTTTGAGTTTTCTGATTCTACTGGGCTATCACAGTGTACGATTGCAACATTTGTGGCAAATTGGTAAACTGTATCCATCTTTCCTCAACTCCCCTCTAGGACGCTTGCTCCTTAGCTAAATCTCAGATAGTATCTGAAGGCTATGATCATTAAAAATTTGCCAAGATTCCCGAATTGAGTTATTATCCATGGTCGGTGTTGCTAACTGAGGAGGATCATGAAAACTCGGTGGAGGATTTTACCCCTAGAGGCGATCGCTTGTTTAGACAAATCCCTAGGGTTGACTATAAATTATAAAATACTCCGAAAAATTACTTATTTTGTAAGCGTTTTGGTCTTGACATTTTCCTTAACTGTCGCTGGTCACAGCCCAGCCTTCGGGCAATTTTTCGTATCTCCCGTCTCAATTACCGATCAACAGAATCAAACCTTTTTGTGGAATGTCAACCGTGCTTATAGCTGTGGTGCTAGTTGGTGTAGCAGAGTTTATTTAGGCGGCCACGGTGGGCGGGGAGGATTAATCCTCGGTGCGCGACGGAGTTTAGAACAAGATGACCGCGCCACTGCCTTAACCTTAGAAAGACGTGCAAAATTAGTACAGGAATCCTTTAATCGAGGTCTCCGTAATATTATTAGCAGAAATCAAGAATTACCACAAACATATCATCCCGAAAATTGGCAGTTTTGGCGGTTGTTTAATCCAGATAAACCTCTACATCCATTGACCCCGCAATTAAATATAGGAATTCAGAATAACGAAACGGTAATTTATACTCAACCAAATCATGATTTACGCATCCCTCAAATTGTAGTAATCACCGTCAATAATCATGATGCCATTGTTAATGGTATAACAGTTGAAGAATTAGCACCAGTTTGGCGAGACCAAATCACGCAGTATGCTAGTGAAGCCTTATGGGGGCGAGAATTTGATGCTCAATATCCTTTAGGAAGAATCACCATCACCTTGATTATTGTAGCATTTATTTTCCTATGTCTGAGGCTAATTTCGGGGTTACGAAAATTACTAACACAACGACGCAATCTAATTAAAAGCCAATTGCAAAATCTGGTGAATGAAGCTAAAGTTAACCCCGAAACCTTATCAGGAGAAACTCTTTCTGATACTGTAGTTCAACCGAATGAAGACATCAGTGA
Organism: Arthrospira sp. PCC 9108; assembly: GCA_016745315.1. Lineage (GTDB taxonomy): Bacteria > Cyanobacteriota > Cyanobacteriia > Cyanobacteriales > Microcoleaceae > Limnospira > Limnospira platensis. The sequence goes on along the minus strand of CP066886.1, from coordinate 3,225,519 downwards.
TGATGCCGATAAAGTTAAGAATGTCAACAGTAATGGCCAAGGCTATAGTTCAGGTTATCTGCATCAGAAAATTAATCAGAAAATTAATCAAATCCCTAAACTGATCGCCAGGAGGTTAAATAGTCAAGTATCACTTCAGCAAGGCAAAAACTTAGTAGAATTATTGCGGAGATTTCTGCTGATAGCGGAATTATTAGTGATTTTATTAGGTATCAGTTTAATTTGTTTCGTATTTCGGCAAACTCGTCCTTTAATTATTATGTTTGCCTATCAAGCAATTCTGCTCCCTAGTCTTTGGGTTGGTATTACCTTAATTGATAAACTGTTAGATTTTTTCATTGATGATACCTTAAATGGTTGGGCTCAAGAACAACAAGAATCCCATCCTAACTTGAATCGTTACACTATGAGAGTTAGCACCTATTCTCCGGCTCTCAAAGGTGGTAAAAGTTGGCTTTTCTCCGGTCTTGGTATTTATTTCACTGTGGTAATTATTGGCATCAATACGGCGTTCCTAGCCGGTGCGGGAGCCTTCGCTTTATTAACAGCTTTTCTATCTCGTAATTTAATAGAAAATATGTTAAATGGCATTTTAATTTTGCTCACAGACCGTTATGCTGTAGGTGATGTCGTCCAAATTGGCAATTTAGCCGGAGCCGTAGAAAGCATGAATTTGTATTGCACTAATCTCCGCAATTTAGATGGTCAATTAATAACTATTCCCCATGGTCAAGTTGCCACAGTTATTAATAATACTAAAGACTGGTCACGGGTGAACCTCGGCTTAAAAATTGCCTGGGATGCTGACATCAGAAAGGCTATGGAAATTATTCTTAAAGTCTGTCAAAAGATGCAAAATGAGGCGGAATGGTCTGACAAGATTTTAGAACCTGTTGATATTCTGGGGGTTGATGATATTTCCCATGAGGGAATTGTGATCCGGTTTCTAGTTAAAACTATACCCAGCCAACAATGGGCGGCAGCACGAACCCTGCGGTTCAGACTCAAACAAGCCCTAGATGAAGCAGAAATTACCCTAGGGGTTCCCCAGCGTTTCGTATGGTATCATCAACATGATCATCAAACTTCTAGGGATTTTAAGAATTTGCTCAAACCCTGATTGTTAGTTAAATTTTATGTACTCTAATCAACCTGATATTGGTTATGTTCCAACTCCTCAAGATTTGTTAGAGGATGTTCTCCGTTGGGTGAAAGTTGGTGCTGATGATGTTGTATATGACCTAGGTTGTGGAGATGGACGGGTAGCGATCGCCGCCGCCGAAAAATTTGGGGCGCGGGGAGTTGGTATTGATATTGATCCCGATCGCATTAAGGAAGCCACAGAAAATGCCAAAATAGCCGCCGTTAGCGATCGCGTCATCTTCCGCCAAGCCAACCTGTTTAACAGCAATTTTCAGGAAGCCACAGTTATCTTTATTTATCTGTTACCTCAGCTTAACCTACGTTTAAAACCCCAATTACTCGAACAACTCAAGCCGGGAACCCGCATTGTCTCCCGGGACTTTGATATGGGAGAATGGACTCCCGACGCTGTACTGCATTTAACCCACCCCGAAGAGGAATGCACATTCTATTTTTGGAGTATCCCCAGTCCGGTAAAATAATAAATGTTATTTAGATTCGTAAAAACCAGAAGGTGAAATGGGAACAATGTTAGTTTCTGGCTGGTTATTCATGGCCAGGTTATTCCACACAGCGATCGGCAACCACAAAAACGTCAGATGCTATTAATATTATACCATGAAAATTGCGATTCTATCCCAAGATAGTTCCCTTTACTCTACTCGGAGACTGAAAGAATCAGGGGAACAGCGGGGTCATGAGATGTATGTAATCGATTACCTGCGCTGCTACATGAATATTACCTCCCATAAACCCATGGTCATGTATGGGGGAAAACCCCTAGAAGGATTTGATGCCATTATTCCTCGTATTGGTGCATCTAAAACCTTTTATGGTACTGCTGTTGTCCGCCAATTTGAGATGATGGGTGTATTTACTCCCAATGAGTCTCAAGCCATTTCTCGGTCTCGTGATAAGCTGCGTTGCTTGCAATTATTAGCCCGAGAAGGCATAGGTCTTCCGGTGACTGGGTTTGCCCATTCTACTAAAGATATTGATGGTTTGATTAACGTAGTTGGTGGGGCTCCCTTAGTCATTAAACTGTTAGAAGGAACCCAGGGAATTGGTGTAGTTTTAGCTGAAACATACCAGGCGGCTAAGTCTGTAATTGAGGCATTTCGGGGACTTGATGCCAATATTTTAGTCCAGGAATTTATTAAGGAAGCTGGAGGGGCAGATTTACGCTGTTTTGTAGTTGGTGAAAGGGTAGTAGCTTCCATGAAACGCCAAGGCGCAGAAGGGGAATTTCGGTCTAATCTTCACCGGGGAGGAAGCGCCCAAAAAGTCAAATTAACCCCAGAGGAAAGATCAACCGCTGTCCGCGCTGCTAAAATTATGGGGCTGAAAGTCGCGGGGGTGGATTTATTGCGTTCCAATCATGGACCTGTGGTAATGGAAGTTAACTCCTCACCGGGACTAGAAGGAATTGAGACCGCCACCGGAGTAGATGTACCTAGGAAAATTATGGAGTTTCTGGAAAAGTATGCTGCACAAGGTAATGTGCGCGATCGCACCCAAGGTTAAAATTTCCACTCAAACTAGCCAATTTAATGATATCCTGGGGAAGTCGGTTTCTTTTGTGTATTAACACTCGTTGGATAATTATGGAAGTTAATGACCTAGGATTTGTTGCCAGCATTCTTTTTGTGCTAGTTCCTTCCGTGTTTCTTCTGATTCTGTATATCCAAACCCAGAGTCGCGAAGGCAAAGAAGGATAAATTCAAGTTTTGCCAATTTTTTTTCAAAATTAGAAAAGCGCCGAGGCTCATTGCCAATAGCGCTTTTTTAATAAGAATTGACTTAAACCATTCCCGTTGCCACCATTTGGCGTTGATAGCCAATATTGGCTTCTTTTAGGCGTTTGACCGCTTCCGCCAAGCGATCGCAATCAGCAATCAGACTAATTCTAACATAGCCTTCTCCTCCCGCCCCAAAAGCATTACCTGGAGTCACCACCACCCCAGTTTGTTGTAGGACTGATAGGGCAAAATCCGTTGAAGTCATACCCACGGGACAGGGAGCCCACAAATACATCGCCGCTTTGGGTTTAGGAATATTCCAGCCCAATTCTGCCAATTCTCTGACTAGAAAATCCCGGCGGGTTCTATACCTATTTTGCACCTCTTCCAAGTAGGAATCTGGCAAATTTAAAGCAGTTTCCGCCGCCGATTGTAAAGCAGCGAATAACCCATAATCTAAGTTAGTTTTCAGAGTTCTTAATCCTTGAATAATTCGAGAATTACCAACTACAAAACCCACGCGCCAACCCGCCATATTATAGGTTTTTGACATAGTATGGAACTCGACCCCAATCTCCTTACCTCCCGGAATTTCTAGTAAGCTGGTCGGTTGATAACCATCAAAAGCTAGTTCCGCATAACAGAGGTCATGAACCAATAGAATTTGATGTTTGTGGGCGAAAGCGACTAAATCCTCAAAAAACTCCCTGGGGGCGGTTGCACCTGTGGGATTATTAGGATAATTAAAATAGAGAATTTTGGCGCGGTCAGCAATATGATCCGGGATATCTGCTAAATCTATAATCCAATCATTTTCTGGTTTCAGGCGAATTTTGTAAACATCCCCCCCAGAAATTAACGGACCCCGAAAATGGGCAGGATAAGCCGGATCTGGGGATAAAACCACATCTTGGGGGTTGACATAGGCTAAAGCTAAATGGGTGAGACCTTCTTTAGATCCTAATAGGGGTAACGCTTCACTATTGGGGTCTAGGTTAACTCCATAGCGACGGTGATACCAACGAGTAATGGCGGCGCGGAAACTAGCAGTCCCTTCAAAGGGGGGATAGCCATGATTGGCTGAATTTCGCAAGGCAGCGATCGCCGCTTCTACTACAGGTTCAGGAGTCGGTCCGTCCGGGTTTCCCATACCCAAATCAATCAAATCAAGGCCTTGTTCACAGGCATGGGCTTTCAATTCATCTAATCGCGCAAATACATAGGGGGGAAGTTGTTTAACCCTATCTGCTGGCGTAATCCAATCTAAATTCATGTTTATTTGTGGTTGTTAACTCAAAAGTCAGTTGAGGAAAGAGGGGGGAACTTTTACAGGTTAATTGATGGTGCAATTTATTGTGATTAGTGATTAATTGCCCCTCACCTGAAGACTGATTAAACAGCCCATAGTTAACCTTTAACTCTTAATTGCCCCCACAGGTACAGTAGTAGAAACCATGGCAGCCATTAGTGATTCTGGGCAAACTTTAAAGGGTAGTCGGTGAATGTCAGACTTTTCACCACAGGCAATTTCTGCCCCATGCCTTAACTGGGCTAAGGTAATATTTCCCAATCCCAAATCAGCCAAAGTTTGGGGTAAGCGGATATCGCTATAAAACTTCAACAGTTGTCCTCTAGCAGAAGCTGCCAGTTGATTCCCTTGTAGCATCTCTTCTAGGCGCAACTGTACTAAAATGCCATAGGCGACTTTTTCTCCGTGAAGGGTCTTGTGGGTAGCGCATAGGTGAGTTAAACCATTATGGACAGCATGGGCTGCTACAGTCCGACACTGTGCCCCCCTAAACCACCGATCGCCCCAGCGAGTAAAACTGTGGCATCAACCACTTCTCGCCAGGTTTGGCTTCCGGGTTCACTGAGGGCGGCTACGGATTTTTGAAACAAAATGTCCCGCAGGACTCTCGCCTGTTGCACTGCTGCCACAATCAGGGTTTCTTCTGAATGTCCACTACTGACTGACGCTTCATACCATTTGGCGATCGCATCTCCAATACCAGCAATTAAAGTCCGCTGGGGCGCTGTTTGAATCAGGCTATAGTCGAGGATGAGCAAATCAGGACACTTGGCTAACCCTACATCATACAAGAATGCTCCCTCATTTGTATAGATATTTGAGAGAGCCGTCCAGGCGGCGCAGGTAGCCCCAGAGGTGGGAATAGTTATAATCGGTACTCTCGTCCTATAAGCTAGGAGTTTGGCGATATCTAAAGATTTTCCGCCGCCAACCCCGATCACCAAGTCCCCTTGATGGTCCGCGCAAATTTGTTGGAGTTTCTCTAAACTGCTTTCGCTACAGTCAGGGGTATAGTTAGCCCAATTAGCCTTGAGTTGATGGGTTTCTATAATCGGTTGTAAATGGGGTTGAATTAATTTTAGGGTGCGATCGCCTCCCACAATTACCGGACGACTACCAAAGGCGGCGATCGCCTCTCCCGCCTCTGCCAGTCTGTCAACTCCTCGAATTACCTGGGCTGGGGCAATACTTAATGCCGGAGTTGGGCTGATCATAGTGGTTTTGGTCAATAGGGGAGAGGATAAAGGTTCCATACAGGCCCTCGCAAAATTCGTTAAGTCGCTAATTCTAGCCGATTTTACCCATAACTGGGAACATCTGCTCCCATTAATTTTGATTTTACATATATCTTGCTAAAACTTCCACAGTTTGCTGTCCGGTTTTCTGCCAGGAAAATTCTTGACATCTACTGAGTCCTTTGTGTCTAAGTTGCCCCGATATTTGTGGATCGCTGATTAGGGTTTTCATGGCGGCGCTGATCTCTTCTACTTCATAGGGATTTATCAATATCGCTGCCTCTCCAGCTACTTCCGGCAGTGATGCTAAATTTGAGGTAATTACAGGGGTTCCACAGGCCATAGCTTCTAAGACCGGAAACCCGAAACCTTCCCATAAACTTGGGAAAACTAAGGCGATCGCCCGATTAATTATTGACGGTAATTCCTGGGCTGCAACATAGTCTAAAAATTTCACCTGTTCCCTCAGTCCTAATTCTTTTACCTGTTGTTTTAATAGGGGTGTATAGGTGCTGTCACTCGGCCCCGCTAACCACAGTTCATAATCTTTCGGTAATTGGGAAAATGCTGTAATTAGCCTCGGTAGATTTTTATAATGATCATGGCGACCAATATATAAAAAGTAGTTTTGCGTCGGTAAATCTAAAAATTGAAACCTCTGGCGATCGTACCCTAATAAAATCGGAGTAATTTTCCTGGCACTAATTCCCAACATCTCCACCAAACTATTCCCCGTGGCTTCCGAATTACAAACAATATGTTGTGCTTGTTTTAGCACCGCCGGAACATAGGATTTGAAATAAGCCGTTAATCGCGACCCCCGCTTGGGAAATTTGAGCGGAATTAAATCATGAGCCATTACTATTGACCGACAACCTGTATATAAAGGCGCTTCGGGTAAGGGTGAAAACAACAATTTATAACCTGATTTGCGATATATTAATGGTAGTTTAAACTGAGTCCAAATCAATCGCCTTAAATGTCCCTTTGTCCCATGCTCAGGAGTCATATTATTCGGGACTTTTTGGCACTCATAACCAGCGATATCATCAGCAGTTAGCAATAAAGGTTCTAGGGGTTTTAACCATGGGATAATATTAGCAGCATATACTGATATCCCTGTGGGTTTCGGTATTACAACTGATAGATTAATGACTAACTGACCCTTCAATTATCATCTCCTCGAATGTCTATAAATGGTAATTATAGCCTGGCTTAATATCCCCAATATTCCCAAACTTCCTCCTTGAGGATATGTTCTTTTAGTTCAATATTCGCTCAATATCAGATAACTTTTACTTTCAATGGGGGTAAAACTATGTGGCACTATTCCCCATTATATTATAGTAGGTTATGGGGAGCTTGTCAATAGGTAATTTTGGATATTTACTAAAAAGCGATCGCCTTCGGGTTAGGGGTGTTTGTGGTGGTGAAAGTACCCTATAAGCGGACACGGTTTCCCATGGTGTTATATTAGGTCAAGATGGGGAGTTTGTCAATGGGGAATGATGATGATTTACCCAAAAGCGATCGCACTTCATAACCACAGATATCTACTTTCGGTTAGGGGTGTTTGTGGTGGTGAAAGTACCCTATAAGCGGACACGGTTTCCCATGGTGTTATATTAGGTCAAGATGGGGAGTTTGTCAATGGGGAATGATGATGATTTACCCAAAAGCGATCGCACTCCATAACCACAGATATCTACTTTGGTTTGGGAGTTGAGGAAATTCTGGGCTCTATCTTCCTAGCCTGTTTCGATATTCCCGAAACCGTTGGTGGTGACAGTTTAGCGGAATCATCCGGTGTTGATATCGTCGTACAAGTATCGCTGGAAACCGATAAACACTTGGCGGATAAGCGGGACTTTCCCCAGTTGGGCCACAGCGTCAGCCATGCTGCGATACTTGAGTTCTATCAGTTGAGGTAATTTATCTGGATTGAGTTCGTTAACCCCCTCATTCATGTAATGGTCTAGGACAAAATTTAAAAACTCCTGCTGCTTATCATTGTAGTGGGACAAAATTCGGCGTTTGCGAGCCATGACCCGTTCTTTGCGAGTGATGGGAGTCGAAGCGTAGGCGATATAGGCCAGCACGTCATAGATATCGCTTTTTTCGGCATGGATAAGGCGGCTGATGTCGTTGAGTTCCTGGGGGCCGTAACCCTTCTCTGCCAGTCCTTCTAACAGTTGATTCCGGGTTTCCGGTAAGCTCCACAGTTCCCGGAGTTCGTTCTCATTTTGGAACAGTTCAGGCAGGTCTCCGAATAAGCGTTCGATAAACTGGGCGGCTGTCAAGGGTTTCCCGTCGGCACTCCAAAAGCTGGTGGATAGGGTGTGTTCTATCTCCCGGTCTTTGCCGTCAGCGAGTTGAATTTTCAGTTTCTTGGGTTGCGCCGGTTCCTGGGGTTCGGTCGGTTCAGATTCTAGGCGATTCTCGGAATCGGGGCGCTTTTCTCTAGGCGTTATCGGGGTGGGTTCTTCGGGTTCGCCGTCCCACTCCGGGTCATTAAAATGCTGGTAAGCGCCTACAAAATCGTAGATGGTGAAGTAGTCTTTACCCTCAAATAACCGAGTGCCGCGTCCGATAATCTGCTTGAACTCAATCATGGAGTTGATGGGCCGCAGTAACACGATGTTGCGGACGTTTCGGGCATCCACGCCGGTTGAGAGTTTCTGGGAGGAGGTGAGGATGGTTGGAATCCGTTTCTCGTTGTCCTGGAAGGTTTTGAGGTGCTTGTTTCCAATCTCGCCATCGTTCGCCGTGACTCGGACACAGTAGTTCGGGTGGTTGCTAATTTTCATCTGGTTGATGAGGTCGCGGATTGCCAGCGCGTGGTCTTGGTTGGCACAGAAAACGATGGTCTTTTCGTTCTGGTCAAGACTTTCCATCAGGAGTTTAACGCGATATCTTTCGCGTTCTTCAATCTCAATGATGCGGTTAAAGTCTTTCTCAGTGTACAGTCTGCCTTCCTCGGCTTCCCCTTCAATCACCGTATCATCGGAAGTATAAATATATTTATCCAAAGTTGTCTCAATTTGCTTGAGCCTAAACGGGGTCAGAAACCCATCGTTGATTCCATCTTTGAGGGCGTAGGTGTACACGGGTTCGCCAAAGTAGGCGTAGGTGTCCGCGTTGTTGGTGCGCTTCGGGGTGGCAGTGAGTCCTAACTGCACCGCTGGGGCGAAGTATTCCAGGATGCCGCGCCAACTGCCTTCGTCGTTCGCGCCCCCCCGGTGACATTCGTCAATGATGATGAAGTCGAAGAAGTCTGACGGATAGTCGCCAAAGTTGGGGGTAGGATTTCCTTCGGCATCTTTGCCGCTCATGAAGGTCTGGAAAATGGTAAAAAAGATGCTGCCATTTTTCGGGACTCTGCCCTGTTTGCGGATGCTCTCGGGGTCGATGCGGATGAGGGCATCATCGGGAAAGGCTGAGAATGAGTTAAATGCTTGGTTGGCTAAGATGTTGCGATCGGCCAGAAATAGAACTCGGGGACGGCGGGTGGGTTGGCGGCTCAGGTTCCACCGACTTTGGAACAGCTTCCAAGCCAGTTGAAAGGCGATGAAGGTTTTGCCGGTCCCGGTTGCCATCGTCAGCAAAATCCGGGCTTGTCCCGCTGCGATCGCCTCCAAAACCTGGGTGATGGCGTTGTGCTGATAATATCGCGCTTCCCAAGAGCCGCTCTTGTCCTCGAATGGGATGACTGCGAAGCGGTTCCGCCACTCGTTGGCTTCGGAGAATGTCGCATCCCACAGTTCATCCGGGGTGGGATACTCGCTGATATGACGCTCTGCCCCGGTGAGCATATCAATTTGATAGATGCCGAGGCTGTTGGTGGAGTAGGCAAACCGGATTTGTAGCTTTTCCGCGTATTTCTTGGCTTGCCCCACCCCTTCGGTATCTCTCAAATCGCGTTTTTTGGCTTCTATGACGGCGAGTTTCTGATTCCGATAAACCAGGACATAATCGGCATATTCCGGTTTGGCTCGTTTGCCACCCCCCAGCAACCGACCGGGGGCGATGACCTCGCGACCAATTCGGCTTTCCAGGACAACTCCCCACCCTGTGGCTTTGAGTGCCGGGTCAATCAGTTCGGCGCGGGTTTCGGCTTCGTTCATGCGGCTATCTCCTTAGAAGTGTCTGCTACTTCCTTAACCGTGTCGCCGGTGAGTTCTCCGGTGAATGCTTTCTGCAAGATGGATTGTTTCAGTTCTTTGAGGGCTTCGAGTTTGCGCTGGTAGATGGATTCTAGGCGTTGGGTTTCTGATTCAAGTTCGTTTAATACTAAAACCAGTTTCTGCTGTTTTTCAATATCAGGTAGGGCAATCTGTAAATTTTTTATCATGTCTAATTTCAAGAATTTTGTATTTGCGCCAACTGATTGAATTTTAAGCATTTTAAGACTTTTTAGTAGTTGAAAGTACAAATATCTATACAAAACTTGACTTGCTTCGCTCACGGCAATCACATAAGTTCTTTGATAAGCATTAAATTTTCCTTTGTAATGCTTAACATTAAAGTCCCCAACTGCATTGTTTCCCGCAAGCAGGATAGCTTCGCAGTCAAAAGCATACTCACTAATTCTGTATATTTCTTTAGAGCAAGTAAAAAATGGATATTGACCATCTTCGGTAGCGGCATTCGCGTTAAGTTTACCCGTTTTAATATCAACTATTTCCCCCAAGTACCGTTTTTCTGCATCCAAACTTTGCAGATAACTATCAAACAGTTCGCGGGCGTTGGCGAGGTTCTTCTGGGTGTTGGCGATCGCCGCATCAATCCCCTCAAACGCCTCATCCAAAATCGCCACAATCCGCTTTTGTTCTTCGAGGGGGGGTAGAGGGATTTTAAAGTTTTTTATTTGAGTAAGGGATAAATTTTGTTGAGCCACACCTCCTTTACTTTTTTTTATCTGCTTAATTAGCATTCCAGACGAAAGTGAGCGAAACACAAACTCTGGATGAATTGCGTTAGATGATTTTAAACGAATAATAGCTAAGGCTTGATTTGTGTTTGCCGGTAAAATATCAGAAGTTACTATGGCAGTTCTGCCTAATGCGCCTGCAATTGAAAAAAGAATATCCCCAGATTTTAATTGAGAGCGCTTTAATGAATGGTGACAATCCATTTCAATATGAGCCAACTTTGAGGGTAAAAATTTTCCATTATCTGTGATTGTTTCAACTTTTACAAAATTCACCTTTCCAGTATCAAAAAATTTAAACCCGACCGAAGTAGGTGTTGTTCCTTTAGTAATTAATTCAGAAATTTCATTCAGGCTTACTATTTTCCAATCCTTCATCACAACATCCCCCCAATACCTGCTAAAATCTCTGCACTCTCCGTATCCAACGCCGCAATCTCATCTAAGATTTCCTGCGGGTCTCTCAACGCGGTTTCCTCTGCTTTATTCGGATTCTTCACCGACAAATCGCAAGTTTCCCAGTCAATATCCGCCACATCCACAGACCACGACTTGTCCGACTCGGCAAAGGTCGCTTGCAACTCCACAAACTCGCGTAAATCGTCATCATTAAGCGGATTGGTCTTGCCCATATTGCGGCCTGGGTCTAGCTGGTAGTACCAAATTTTCCGAGTCGCTAATTCCTCCGTTGGAGATTTCCCCTGGGAAAATAAAGGCATTCCCTGAACTGCATCGGTGGGATTGCTTTTATCAAAAAACAGCACCACAGTTTTAACTCCAGCCCCGATAAACGTGCCACCGGGACAATCTAAAATACTGTGCAAATTGCAACTACTTAAAAGCTCTTGACGTAAGGCACGGGCAGCGTTATCCGCATTAGACAGAAAAGTGTTTTTAATAACGATCGCAGCCCGTCCGCCCACCTTCAAAATTTTGATAAAGTGCTGCAAAAACAGGAACGCGGTCTCTCCGGTTTTAATCGGGAAGTTCTGCTGTACTTCCTTCCGTTCCTTGCCTCCAAATGGCGGGTTAGCCAGGATTACATCAAAGCGGTCCTTATCCTGAATATCGCTGAGATTTTCAGTCAGGGTATTGGTGTGAATAATATTCGGTGCATCAATGCCATGCAGAATCATGTTCATGATGGCGATGACATAGGCGAGGCTCTTTTTCTCCTTGCCGAATAACGTCTGAGTTTGCAGTTGCCTAAGCTGTTGGGTTGTGAGGTTGTCCTGGCGCAGATAGTCGTAACTTTCGCATAAGAACCCAGCCGAACCGCAAGCTCCGTCATAGATGCGATCGCCTATCTTGGGTTTGACCACGCGAATCATGGCGCGAATCAGCGGACGCGGCGTGTAATATTCCCCGCCATTGCGTCCGGCGTTCCCCATATTCTTGATTTTGGTTTCGTAGAGATGAGACAGTTCGTGCTTCTCATCCTGAGTCTGAAACCTTAACTCATCTATTCGTTCCAGGGCATCCCGCAGACTGTAGCCGCTTTGGAACTTGTTCTTAATTTCTCCGAAAATCTCGCCAATTTTATATTCAATGGTGTCCGAACTCGTAGCGCGTTGTTTGAACCCTTTCAAGTAGGTAAACAGAACATCATTGACATAATTGATTAAATCATCACCGATTAACGCACTATTGCGGTCGATTTGCCCATCCGGTAACTTCGGCACAGCCCAGTAAGACCAGCGATAAGTTTCGTCTAGGATAAACTCATAAGACTTACCCATTAACTCGGCTTCCATTGAGCGTTCCTGTTCTAAGTCGTCCAGATACTTCAGAAACAGCAGCCAAGAAGTTTGCTCGGTATAGTCGAGTTCAGTGGTACAACCGGCCTCTTTCCAGAGGACATCATCAATATTTTTGAAAGTCTGCTCAAACATTTAATCTGTACGATTACTTATAGTGTAGTCGCTAAAATAAGGCTAGGAATCTGCATAGGTGATTGAGTCATCGTTTGATTATAACTGAACAGGTGATATAAAATTACAAATATTTGTGAAGTTTTTGTGGATCGGTTGAGATTGCACCGGTGACTGAGTTGGGACTGAGTGGCATCGCCTCCCGGTTGCCTAGGTTGCTTGTCAGTCGGTTTTGACAGTTTGGGATTAGGAGAGGCGATCGCACAGTTTTAATTAATCATTAGGTATTAGGCTACGGATAAGAAATTTAACCTCCGTAATGACTTCTTTAACTTGCCAAAAGCGATCGCACTTCATAACCACAGATATCTACTTTGGGTTAGGGGTGTTTAAGGTGGTGAAAGTACCCTATAAGCCGACACAGTTTCCCATGGTGTTATATTAGGTCAAGATGGGGAGTTTGTCAATGGGGAATGATGATGATTTACCCAAAAGCGATCGCACTTCATAACCACAGATATCTACTGTAGTTTGGGAGTTGAGGAAATTCTGGGTATCTACCAAAAAGCGATCGCACTTCATAACCACAGATATCTACTTTCGGTTAAGGGTGTTTAACGTGGTGAAAGTACCCTATAAGCCGACACAGTTTCCCATGGTGTTATATTAGGTCAAGATGGGGAGTTTGTCAATGGGGAATGATGATGATTTACCCAAAAGCGATCGCACTCCATAACCAGGAGATATCTACTTTGGGTTAGGGGTGTTTGTGGTGGTGAAAGTACCCTATAAGCGGACACGGTTTCCCATGGTGTTATATTAGGTCAAGATGGGGAGTTTGTCAATGGGGAATGATGATGATTTACCCAAAAGCGATCGCACTCCATAACCAGGAGATATCTACTTTGGGTTAGGGGTGTTTGTGGTGGTGAAAGTACCCTATAAGCGGACACGGTTTCCCATGGTGTTATATTAGGTCAAGATGGGGAGTTTGTCAATGGGGAATGATGATGATTTACCCAAAAGCGATCGCACTTCATAACCACAGATATCTACTGTAGTTTGGGAGTTGAGGAAATTCTGGGTATCTACCAAAAAGCGATCGCACTTCATAACCACAGATATCTACTTTCGGTTAAGGGTGTTTAACGTGGTGAAAGTACCCTATAAGCCGACACGGTTTCCCATGGTGTTATATTAGGTCAAGATGGGGAGTTTGTCAATGGGGAATGATGATGATTTACCCAAAAGCGATCGCACTTCATAACCACAGATATCTGTGGTTAAATGAAGATTTTATATGGAGTCGATGAAGTCCATTAAATTGTCCGAATTTCTATCAATAACCTAGCCATTTGTTGCTGTATGCTTGACAAAAAGCCGTTTTTGTGAAAAAATATCATCAACATGGTAAAATTGCCCTTTTTATGACAATTTTCGGCTATAAGTGAGACCTCAGCCATTTTTAGCCTCTGGAGTTAAGTTAAATCTTGTGGGTAACGATTCCCAACTGTTGTAAATGCTGACCGAGTTTAGATGGAGTCTGAGAGGGTTGGCTATCCTCTACAGAAACCGATGCTGATGTGTCTGACGGTAACTCTTCTGGCAGAGGAATCCAATGACCACGGCTATCATACCAACGCAACCAAAAGCGCTTTAAGCCTTCGTATTCTCCGCACCACAAGCCGAGACCCAAATCTAATCCAGGAAACCAAAACTGATTGTTGTTTAACTCCTGTTTTTGATAGCGATCGCCTAACAGCTTAAACAACTGTAAACTATTGGTAGTATAGTCAAAAACCACATAGAAAGGAATCCCCAGAATTTGCTCATAAACCTCCCAAGCTGTAGGTTGTTGAGGTGATGATGGTTGTTTTGCGGTTTCATCTCGGCTAGGGAGAAACTCCATAACCATTGCTGGTCGTCGTCCTTCCTTCCAGATATAATAGCCTTGTTCACGAGGTAAATTAACTAGAGATTCAGATAAACCAACCACCGCAAACCAATCTGGATATTCGCACCAGGTCGGGTTTAATGGGTCATAATAGAGACTCATATTATTAGCCATCAAAATCAGATCTCTGGAATATTTAGGAGGTGCAAAAGTTAAGCAAAATAATTCCGACTGTAGCTGATAATAGCTGCGATTATCTCCGGGTTGTTTACATTTATTGATATCCATAATAACTAACCACTATTGACTGTAAATAATTTTATCCCCAAAACCTAGATTTAACATAGTCTAAAACTCCGATTAATTTAGACAAACTAGCCTGGGGATACCAGGGAAAAGTGATTAGGGAAACCACAGTAATCCGTAGTATTCGATACCAGCAAGCCAAACCTTTAGCGTGTTTTTCTAAACTCAGCAGATAGCTATAGATACTATGTTTGAGTTTCAGATGAGGATTTCTCCCAGTAATCGATGAGGGATGGTGAATTACCCCAATGTGGGGAGTCATCCCAATTTGATGTCCGAGTTTACTATAACGCAAACACAGGTCAAAATCTTCGTAATATAAAAAATAATCTTCGTCAAACTGAGGACAGTTTCCGAATTTTTGGAGATTAATTAACAAGCTACAAGCGGTAACCCAGGTAGTGGAGATACAATCAGAGACCGATGCTGGGAGATGCTGTTGCTGGACAATCAAGCCGGTTTCCTGTATAAATTCTCCTCCCCCAAACCAAACCCGTCCATCAGGTTGATAAACCAATGTTCCCAAAATCGAGAATTGGGGATTTTCGGTCACGACGGCTAAAACTTGGTTAGGGGTATGTTCTGGAATGACGACATCAGGATTAATTAGCCACACCCAAGCATTGTTGTCTCGCTGATAAACCCACTGTAACCCCAAATTACAGGCGCGACCAAATCCTAAATTGTGGGAAGCGTCTAAAATAATGACTTGTTTTCTGTGTAGTTTCCAGATGCTTTTATCTTGGGGGGAGTTGTTAACAATAATAATCTGGTGGTCAATACTTGAACTATTAGCGATAGATTGAATTAGTGTTTCAATCAAATCAGTAGAGTGATAATTAACAACTATCCAATAAATCACAAAAGCTGGTTTTAGATGTAATCAGAAGTTGGGTTTACAGAACTAACCCCAGGGTAGCCATAATTAAGTTGAGAATAGCATATATATGTCGCCACAGATTCCCATTCTTATATAGTAAGTCAAGTCGGATAATTTGTCAAGAGTAAGGATGAAAAAAAGATGGTAGGAGCAATGGGTAAATTGCTCCTACAGAGAGAAGGGAAGAGATGAACGGATTAGGAAAATCCCATCAAGTCAATTCCACCTGAGAATCATCTCCCAACATAAATCGTAAAGCCTTGGGTCTTTGTGGTGCGGTAGTCAATTGAGCGCGGCGACCAATTAGAGTATCAACAATGCGGTGATTAATATTAATAATTTTCGCCTCGGATAAAATCACACTATGCTCAATTTCAGCATCAATCAAATTGACAGCATCAGCAATACTGGTATAAGGACCAATAAAACTATTTTCCAGGTGACAATTTTCGCCAATTATGACGGGACCCCTAACAGTACAGTTAATCAACTTAGTTCCCCGACCAATTTTAACTCGTCCAATAATCTGACTTTGGGGGTCAACATCTCCTTCAACATTATAGGTAGAACGTTCATCCAAAATAATCTGATTAGCACTGAGTAAATCATCTTTTTTACCAGTATCTAACCACCAACCATCGAGGGTACAAGCATCAACCTTTTTATCAGTGTTAATTAGTTGTTGAATAGCATCAGTAATTTCCAATTCTCCCCTAGCGGAAGGTTGAATATTAGCTATAGCTTCATGAATGGTATTGTCAAAGAAATAAACGCCTACTAAGGCTAAATTAGAGGGAGGATTTTGAGGTTTTTCTACTAACTGTAATACTCTCCCATTATCACCGACAACGGCTACACCAAAAGAGGTGGGATTTTCGACGGGTCGCAGCAAAATCAAGCTATCAAGCTGCTTTTGTTTAAACTGTTCTAAAAAGGGAGATAGGGGATTTTGAATTAGGTTATCTCCCAAGTACATAATAAAGGGAGAATTACCCAAAAAAGGCTGGGCAATTTTTACGGCATGAGCGAGACCAGCGGGGGTATCTTGCAAAATATAAGTAATTTTCGCGCCAAATTGCTCGCCTGTACCTGTCAAAGTTTTAACTTCTTCGCCGGTTTCAGGACTAATAATAATGCCAATATCGGTAATTCCAGCCGCGACAATTCCCTCAATTCCGTACCATAAAATAGGTTTATTAGCGACGGGGACGAGTTGTTTTGCACCAGTATAAGTGAGGGGTCTTAGTCGAGTTCCTTTACCACCAGAAAGAATTAATGCTTTCATTAAAATTCACCAAATTAGGACTGTTTTTGAAAAGTTTTTAACAGGCTTATCGCCTGTTTTAGTGATGTTTTAGTCTTGATTAATTAGGGTTTTGAGCATAGTTCGGAGTCCAGACCGCCACTGAGGAGGATGATTTCCCAGGAGGGTTGCCAACTTTTTACCATTCAAAACCGAATAAGCCGGACGACGCGCGGGAGTAGGATATTCAGCGGTTGTAATGGGAATGACCTGTTGAATTTTGAGAGGTACACCCAATAATTTAGCTTCCTCAAAAATAGCGATCGCAAAATCATACCAACTGGTAACACCACTATTGGTATAATGATAGATACCAGATGTTTCTGAATTTAATTGGGGAATTAACTGGACAATTGCGGTTGCTAAATCTCCTGTCCAGGTGGGAGTCCCCACTTGATCCATGACGACTCTCAACTCTTCTCGTTCCCGACCTAAACGGAGCATGGTTTTGACAAAATTTCCGGTTCCTCCTGCGCCATAAACCCAGGCGGTGCGAATAATGGCATAATTGGCATCAGTGGCTAAAATGGCTTGTTCTCCGGCTAATTTTGATGCACCATACTGTCCTAATGGGTTGGTGGGGTCTGTTTCGACATAGGGATGGCTTTGGGTGCCATCAAAGACATAATCGGTGGAGACGTGAATTAATTTAGCATTAATCCGCTGGCTTTCGGCTGCTAAAATGCCGGGTGCTATGCCGTTAATAGCGGTAGCTAAATCGGTTTCTGTTTCGGCTTTATCAACGGCTGTATAGGCGGCGGCATTAACGACTATATGGGGTTTGATCTCTGCCATTAATGATGATATAGCATCAGGTTTAGCTAAATCTAGGGTATCTCGTCCGACGGCGAAAACTTCACCCAGGGGAGTGAGTAAAGGTTGTAATTCCGACCCTAATTGTCCGTTTTTTCCGGTTAGTAAAATACGCATTATTCAAAAATTTCTGCATTGGTCAAGGTGTGGGCATTTTTATCTTTTTCAGATAATTTAGGTTCTAGGGATTCTAGGGGCCATTGAATGGCGATGTCTGGGTCATTCCAGAGAAGCGATCGCTCATACTGTGGTGCATAATAATCAGTGGTTTTATAGAGAACTTCGGCTACAGGAGAGGTTACTAAAAAACCATGAGCAAACCCGGGAGGAATCCATAATTGTTGCTTATTTTCAGCACTGAGATAATAGCCTACCCACTGACCAAAAGTTGGGGAACTTTTCCGAATATCTACTGCTACATCAAAGACTTCTCCCAGGACTACCCTCAGTAGTTTACCTTGGGTTTGTTGAATTTGATAATGGAGACCCCGCAACACTCCTTGACTAGACCGAGAATGATTGTCTTGTACAAAGTCTGTGGTCACACCTGTTTTTTCGGTAAATACTTTCTGGTTAAAACTTTCAAAGAAAAAACCGCGATGGTCTCCAAAAACTTTCGGTTCGACGAGGAAAACATCAGGAATTTTCGTGGGAATAACGTTCATTTGACAGTTCCACAAAATGGCATCAATCTCTAGTTTACTATATGGGGGGATATAAAATAATCAAAGTGGAGTAATTTGCACAATTATCTGTCCATTGAGGCGAAAAAATTGATGTTGCTCTGGGTCATAAACCCAAGCCTTGATTTGGGTTTCTCCGGGTGGTAGAGATTGGGGGGGGAGGGTGGTTGTCCATCTTGATTGTTGGTAGCGATCGCTTTGGAGAATATCGGCTAAGTCAGGACTGTATAAGTTTACATAAGCACTAGCAAAAAATAGCTGTTGGTCGTCTTTAGATAAAAATACTAATTGTGGTTGTTGGTCTCGGTCTGGTAAAATAGCCCAACCTCTAAGAGTTAAGGATTCTGATGATTGAATGACTTGGGGAGAATCAGGATTTAAGGGAAAGTCAATATAACCATAGTTTAAGTCAGGACTATCGGTGAATTTAAGCTGGTTGGCGAAGTTTCTAAAGCCGATATTTTGGAGAGATTCTACGCCTTCTTGAATCCACCAAGTCGATCTACTGAGGGGGAGTAAACAACGTTGCGGGGAGTTTTGAAAAAAGGTTGATTGTGAGTCCAAATAGGGAAATAAATATAGACAAGTTTGGGCGGTTTGGCTATAAAATAAATTGGTCTGAACTCTGGCGATCGCATTTCCTGAACTCACCCAAACCAAACAGGCTAAAATCCCACAAATAAAGCTATAAATTAAAGTAGGAATAGGCAAGTTAAAACTAGCATACTTCTCAGAAATCCACTGAATGCTGAGATAAACTATGGCAATTAGTAATAATGTGGTATGGCTGGTATAGCGAACGGCTGTTAGGGGATAGTTCGCGCCTAAATCTACTCTTCCCCAGGTCATTAATAGAGATGTTAATAGGGAAAATATGCCCAAAGAAATCCAGGGACTAGCATCTAAAAATGTTTGAAATTTGGAGTATTTTCGGCTATGATAGTATAGTAAATACAGGAAAAATATGATAATTACTAAGCCCAATAACCAGGAGATTTGGGGAGATTGAACTATGGGTGCAGCGAGAACATTTAACCAAAAGTGAATAAAGGTATAAACTCGCTCCCAACCAGAGAGGGTAATAGATAATGGTTCCCGTTGATAACCAATGGCATATAATCCACAGGATAGCAAAAAGAGGAGTAACCAAATAAGCGATCGCTTTCTTTGTTGTGTAGCATTTCCTGGTAGAGAAATTAGGGAAGGCATAACCGCCAACCAGGACACCAAACCTTGAGCGGAGGAAAAACTAGCGATCGCACATAAACCAGCAGCTATCAAGAACTTATGGCGAGGATTTAAGGGACTTGGCATAAAGATTAACAGGGCGAAAATGATGCAAAAGTTAATCAAAAAAATGGGGATTTGAAATCCCCAAAGCCATTCTTGATTGAGGGAAAAAAACAGAATACAGGCGAGAAAATTAGCGAGATGAAAGAGGTAAATATGAGTCACCCCATTAGCTGAAAGTGACAATTTATATAACCCCAAAAACGAGATAATTGCCAGACCCAGACTAAAATATAATTCGGCTTTAATATTCCATTGTGACAGAAAACCCAGACCGATAAAAATCAGTCTGGGAAAGAAAATTCTATGGGTGTTGTGAAGAGCAAATAAATCAGGAAAGGTTAAATTTCCGTTAGCGGTCTTTTCAAATAAACCGGGTAAAACCCACTGGTCAAAGGAAGGCACATCTACAGCAAAGTACCCCACAAAAGCGATCGCAGATAGCACAGGAAGTAGATAACCAACCCACAACCCAGAATGATGAAATTTAAGTAGCGATCGCCGAGGGGTATCAAACATTTAAAGTCAATTAGGCTTATCTCAAGTTAGTGATACTTTCAAACTTACCTGTGAGTCGGCTAAACAGCATTTGCAAAACCGTGCGCTTACCGATATTAACCTTAGTATTGACCGCCATACCAGACTGCAATTTAATTGTCACCTCCTGTCCTGGTACATCTTCATTGAGCATAAAATATTGTCTTTCCAGCTTAATATTTGCCCTAAAGGAAAAGAATGGGCGACCTTCTTCTGGAGGAATAGCATTTTGGCTAATCCATATCAACTCACCCGGAACCGTGCCAAACTCATTAGAAGGGAAGGCATCAATATTAACTTCCACGCCAATACACTGCTCATCAGCAATACCAATTTGCTCTCGCGCCGCCGCCGAGGTAGGACAGATACAGTCTTTTTCCACCTGACACTCAATCACCTCTCCTGCCACTTCCTTGCCGTCAAAAGGAGTCAACAATTCCCGTTTAACCCGCAGAGCATTTAACACCAGCGCCATATCACTATTATTGATATGAACTTCTGCTTTTAAGCCTTCATCGTCATCTAAAATCGTCAGCAGAGGTTGAGTTTGTTGAGCCTCAAAATAGGCTTCATCACAACGGGAAGGCATCGGATCGCCAGGTCGGAGAATAGAATTGATGACATAGGAGCAAATCTCATCCTGATTCATATCCAAAGCAGCATTAGATTTAGTCGAAGGCTGCAATTCAAAGATAATCCCCGATGCGGGCGCTCTCAAAACCTGAGTATTTCTCTGTTCCTGCAACTTTTCGATTTGAGACTTAATGTCAGAGATTCTTTTTTCATTGTCCAACCGCAAACGGCTGAGTTGAGAATCAGCGCTGGCAATTTGTTTATGATTTTCTTGAATACGACTATAGATATCTCTAGCCCAGGAGTCCTTAGTATTTTGCAACTCCTGCCTAGTGCGAGCAATAGATGTCTGGATACGTTGTTCCTCATTCTGTAGCCGTTCAATTTCGGCTCTTTGTTGTTCAATATCCCGGCGGCGCTGATTAATTTCACCTTGTCGTTGTTGAATTTGGTCTTGTTGTCGCAGCACCTCATTTTGGTTTCTGAGGATATCCTGTTCTTGCTGTTTGCGTTGCAGGTCAGACATAGCCCCTTGCTCAACCAAGGGAGAAATTTGAGCTAAAATCGATTCATTAACACTCAGGAGTTCCTCAGACTTAGATAACTGATTGCCAGCCAAGTTTAACTGTTGTTCAGAATAGGTCAATTGATTTTCAATATAGCGCAGTTGTTGACGGGCAGCCGCCAGGGTATCTTGATTTTGAATCGATTGTTTTTCCAGTTCTTGAATTCTCAGTTCACCCGCCGCGACTCTGGATTGGTATTCAGCGCGATAGTTAGCGACCAAACCCGCCATATTCGGGCTAAAACTGACAGCAGTTCCTCGGTCATGGTAAAGTTCGTCCACCAAGGATTGTAGAGTTTGATTTTCTTGAATGCGGGCTTCTCGGTCTCTGACCAAATCTGCTAACTGTGGGGGTAAGTTAGTAGTAATTTGATTATTAACAATGCTCTCATAGAACTCGTTTTCCTTTTCTAGGGCGGCTCGCAAACTTTCAACGGCGCGCAGATCAGCGCTAGGATTAGTGGGGCTAAAAGTCAGTATAGGCTGATTTCTTTCGACCCGATCGCCATTTTCGACGTGCAAGCGGACCACCGCGCCAGTAGTTGGGGCTTGAATTTCCCTAGCTCCCGATGTCAGGGCCAATTGTCCCATAGCTGGGACTGTTTGCTCAATATTAGCAAAATAAGCCCAAATGACGGATGTGGTGCTTACTAGCATAATCATCCACAGAAACAAGTGGGAGAGGAGACCAGGTTTTTCTAGGATGACCGGTTGTTCAGAAATAGATGCTGATTTCATAAGTTCTGTTATCTGTTGTTCAATACCAATAGAAAATGCTTAAAAACTCGACTCCTCTACCACCAATGACGTTGATCGCCTTACTGTTGTGCCTCTTGCTGTTGATACAGGCAATAGTAACGTCCTTTGATAGCCATTAACTCATCATGGGTTCCTTGTTCTACGATCGACCCTTGATCCATCATAATGATAGCATCAGCATTTTTGATAGCGCTGAGGCGGTGGGTAATAAAGAACACCGTCCGATCATGAAATTCTTGACTGAGATTTTGACTAACTAAGCGTTCTGACTGATAATCGAGGGCGCTAGTTGCCTCATCAAGAATCAATAGTCTTGGCTTTTGGAGAACGGTACGGGCGATCGCAATCCGTTGTCGCTGTCCACCGGAGAGACCGGAACCACGCTCACCCACCACCGTATTGTACCCATTAGGTAAACCCATAATAAACTCATGGGCATCAGCGACCTTAGCGGCTCGGATAATTTCATCGGTACTAGCTTCTGGGTTAGTGAGGGCGATATTTTCCTGTACTGTCCCACTAAATAGCAAAGTATCCTGAAGCACCACCCCAATTTGACGACGGAGGGAATATAGTTCGACCTTATTGATATCGTAATTATCAATTTTAACCCGGCCGGACATAGGTGGATAGAGACGTTCGAGGATTTTCATCAAGGTACTTTTACCTGAACCACTCAACCCGACAATTGCCACAAAGGAACCGGCTGGGAATTCTAAATTAATATTTGCCAATTGCAAAGGGCCACTGGGTCCAAAACGGAAAGATACCTCTTCAAAGATAACAGAGCCATCAATTTCCGGCATGGGGATATTATTGCGATCGGCTTCATCAGCTTCGGGAGCCGTATCTAAGACATCTCGCAGACGTTCTACAGACATTCCCACCTCTTGGAAACTCTGCCACACACTGACAAAGCGCAACAGAGATCCGGTGACGTTTCCGGCAATAATTCGGAAGGCAATCAATCCCCCGATAGTTAATTCATTGTTAATTACCAAATATGCACCTACCCACAATAGGGCTAGGGCTGAAAGTTTATTCAAAAAGCCACTGATGGAGTTAGCAGCGGTCTGGGTGAGAATAGTTTTAAAACTAGAGCTCATATAACGGGCATAGCGTCCCTGCCATTCCCAGCGGGAGGTCAACTCAATATTTTGAGCTTTGACGGTTTGCATACCGTTAAGCACCTCCACCAGATAGGCTTGGGAGTGACCGTACAACTCGGCTTTTCTCCTGAGTAGTCTTTGGATAATCGGGGAGTTGATGACAATAATCAGAGCAAACAGGGGTAGGGGTGCTAAGGCTACTAGAGCCATAGTCACATTCAGATAGAACATGACCGCCACATAAACGACGGAGAAAACCGCGTCTAACACAACCGTTAAGGCTGTACCTGTGAGGAAGTTACGAATATTACTGAGTTCCCCAACCCGTGCCATCAAGTCTCCTACTTTGCGGTTATCGAAATAGTTGAGAGGTAGGCGCAATAGGTGGTCAATTACTTCGGAACTGAGTTTAACATCGAGTCGGTTGGTGGTATCAACAAACAGGTATGTTCGCAAGGCTGAGAGTAGGGCTTCAAATAGAGCTACCCCCAACATCAAAAATGCCAAAATATTGAGAGCGTCAATGTTACGCTGTCCCATCACCTTATCGATGATGATCATGGTCAGCAGGGGGTTAACCAAGCCGAAGAGTTGCACAAAGAAGGAGGAGAGCAGGACTTCTATAAAGACTCCCCGGTGTTCCATAATGGCTGGAACAAACCACCAAAAGCTGAACTGTTCCTGCTGATCACCTTTGGTTTCTTGGAGTAGGAGAACTTGACAGGCTTCTCCGTAAACTTCCACAAACTGGCCAGGGCGCATCTTTACTATCCCTTCTTCCGGGGATGCCATGATCAGTTGTTTTTCGCTGATGCTATAAATGATGGCAAAGCTATTTCGCCACGGGATCATGGCGGGAGCTTTGAGTCGGCATAAGGCTTTGGAGGGGACTTGCACTAACTGGGCGGTAATTCCCATCATTTGAGCGATCGCCCCACAGGCTTGTAGGGTTAGAGAACCCGCAGTTTCTAGCTGACCTTCAATGATGCGCCGAATTAGTTCTTTGCGGAAATTTACCCGAAAATGCTTGCTCAACATATTAAAGCAAGCTAAGGGAGCGTCAACAGTACCCCGTCCCCTCACTACGGGAAATCTTTGAATTTGTTGGGAGGAGTCTATTTCTGGCTCTGGGGGGGTTTCTGGCGCAGGGATAACATGGGGTAATAATGCTTTTAACCCGTCTTGTGATGTGTCTTCTTCCGATATTACTTCGGTGTGTGTCGGAGCCTGTCGCAACCCTACCAGTCGCGCTCCCCTGGGTCCTTCTACTTTCAGGCTTTTACCCAAGGTTTCTAAATTGATGCCATTTCCGACGGAGTAATCTCCCACCACTCCGCTACTAACTAACCAGAGTCGATTAGTATCTAGTCTGAATTTTAGATCTGAGCCTTTGGTTTGACCGTTTAGGAGGTTGACGACGATCGCATCTGGCCAATATTCTTTGGTCATTTCTTTGATGTTACCGCCGGAGTTCGCTACCTGTTGCAGGTTTTGGCTCAGTAACTCAAATACTTCTGATATGGCTGCATGGTCTCTAAATGCCTCCGCAAACTGGGGCTCTTTATCCATTAGTTTAATAAAGACCGCCGCCGGGATGCTTATACAAATCATCTCTGTCGAAGCGATCACTGTTTCGCAGGGAACTCCCCTTAGTAAACCAGCCCATCCCAGGATTTCTTTGGCTCCTAGTAGTTGTAAGCTGGTATGGCGTTGGCTTCTGGAGTCATAAGCTAACAGTCGAGCTTGTCCCTGATAAATTACTGCTACCTGGGTGGGGAGTTTGTCTCGCTCAAAAATTGGTTGTCCTGTCCGGTAGCTTAATAACTGACATTGGGGTAATATGTCTCGTAGCCCCTTTTCGCTGATGCGATCGAAGGGGCTAGTTTCCAGCAGAAATTCCTGGATCTGTAGGTTGGAAACGGCAGATGTGGTCATGATACGGAAGACACCTCAGTATGCAGGGGTTCAAGACAGCCAACTTTGGCTATTTCCTCTCGGAGCCAAGTCTCAAATAGTTCGTCAATTAAATGACGGCGCATGGACTCATCGAGTTGGGCTGGGATGAATTTTTCTAGTCTAATAATTACCATCCATTCTGATAAGGGACGCGGGGGCCACAGTTGTCCCGGTTGACTTACTGCTAACAGTTTACTAATTGCTGGGTGGGGTTGGGCTAAGGACACCGGCCCCATGATTCCACCAGTCCGAGATTCTGGCCCCTCTGAGTATTCCCGTGCCGCTTCGGAAAATTCTTGCTCTCCTTCGGATATACGAAAATACAATTCGTGGGCTAGTCCAGGATTTTTGGTCCTGATTAAAGAATACACTACATGATCTAGGCTACTTTTCCGGGTGATAAAGTAGCTTTCTACTTTGTTAGTCCACCGTTCCCGCTTGAATTTTTCTATTTTAATCGGACGCTCGGCGATCGCCTGAGCTTCTTCTAAGGTTAGTT
Source organism: Arthrospira sp. PCC 9108 (assembly GCA_016745315.1). GTDB lineage: Bacteria > Cyanobacteriota > Cyanobacteriia > Cyanobacteriales > Microcoleaceae > Limnospira > Limnospira platensis. Next base: position 3,200,125 of record CP066886.1, on the reverse strand, counting down.
TATTTAAGTTTAACCAGGCCTTTTGAGCTTCTGGAGAGGTCAGTTGGTGTTGGGCTGCAAATTTTTCCAGCGCCGCCGCTGCTTCCTCTTCTGTGCAGGTAATCTCGGCGATCGCTTCGTCTAAAATTACCTCACGCACAAATGGCACCATCATCTGATAGTGCTTTAGCCGCGACGGGATCTCCTCTGCCTTAATAATAGTCTCTCCGACTTTATACACTCCGGTCATTGCTCTCTCCCACTGACTGGGGCTTCCCCCTGAGCTTTTATCGCTTCACTACCCTAGGGTAATGATTGTGTTTATGCAAGTTTTTCATATTAAGCACCGATGATAACAGACCTTTTGCCGCTCCTGTCCTGACGAAGCAAAACAAGTTTCGGTTCCGCCTGCCATACCACTGGCTTCCCTAAATTATTGCCTAATATATTCTACATATTGCATCATCAGTTCAGCTACTCTCTCTTATATACCATTGCCAATCTGTAGCGATCGCATCAGGAACATTAATTGACCCCCCCTCAATTGCTGATCTCCTCTTTTCCCCTTCTCCACAACATTTAAACATTTTTTTATTTGGGCTATTGACAAATTCCGTGTTTTGTGATATGCCTTACACTTAATTAAGGTAATGAGTCCAGACCAATTATGGCCATAATTCCCCAAACTGGTGACGCGCCAGCCATAATTAGCACAGTGGCTAGGCGGGGGATACTGGCTGAGAGACTCAGGACTAAGTAGGGATAGACACCTGGAAACTCTTGATATATATGGCTTTGGTAGTGATTGGTGTTTCCGGTTAACCTCCTCAAAGTTGGGGTTATCTGGGATATTGGCGAAAATTTGCACAAAACAGGACAATTATACCTTTCTCTATTGTACAAAATTTAATTATAATGTCAAGTGCCTCAAAAATAAAGTTTTCTGACAATAAGATAAAAGCCGATTTTGTGGAGTTTAAGCAATAACAATTAACCGATAATTGGCGATTAATTGAAAGCCTGTTAAAGCCGAATTATGGGATAATTGGCGGTACAAATTAGGGAGTGTGGTGGCGACCATAAAAAACCCAAACCCCATTACAGCCTGTTCAGAAATCATCTGATCACTTCTCAAAGTCCCTCTCCCTCTCTGGGAGAGGGATTTAGGGTGAGGGCAATGTATTAAGCGACTGGTGAACAAGCTGTAAGTTAAGGTGGTGAGTCCAGACCAATTATGGCCATAATTCCCCAAACTGGTGACGCGCCAGCCATAATTAGCACAGTGGCTAGGCGGGGGATACTGGCTGAGAGACTCAGGACTAAGTAGGGATAGATACCTGGAAACTCTTGATATATATGGCTTTGGTAGTGATTGGTGTTTCCGGTTAACCTCCTCAAAGTTGGGGTTATCTGGGATATTGGCGAAAATTTGCACAAAACAGGACAATTATACCTTTCTCTATTGTACAAAATTTAATTATAATGTCAAGTGCCTCAAAAATAAAGTTTTCTGACAATAAGATAAAAGCCGATTTTGTGGAGTTTAAGCAATAACAATTAACCGATAATTGGCGATTAATTGAAAGCCTGTTAAAGCCGAATTATGGGATAATTGGCGGTACAAATTAGGGAGTGTGGTGGCGACCATAAAAAACCCAAACCCCATTACAGCCTGTTCAGAAATCATCTGATCACTTCTCAAAGTCCCTCTCCCTCTCTGGGAGAGGGATTTAGGGTGAGGGCAATGTATTAAGCGACTGGTGAACAAGCTGTAAGTTAAGGTGGTGAGTCCAGACCAATTATGGCCATAATTCCCCAAACTGGTGACGCGCCAGCCATAATTAGCACAGTGGCTAGGCGGGGGATACTGGCTGAGAGACTCAGGACTAAGTAGGGATAGATACCTGGAAACTCTTAATATATCTGGCTTTGATAGTGATTAGTGTTTCCGGTTAACCTCCTGACATTTGGGGTTATCTGGGATATTGGCGAAAATTTGCACAAAACAGGACAATTGTACCTTCCTATATTGTACAAAATTTAATTATAATGTCAAGTGCCTCAAAAATAAAGTTTTCAGACAATAAGATAAAAGCCGATTTTGTGGAGTTTAAGCAATGACAATTAACCGATAATTGGTGATTAATTGAAAGCCTGTTAAAGCCGAATTATGGGATAATTGGCGGCAAAAATTAGGGGTTATTGTGACGACTATAAAAAACCCAAACCCCATGGCGATCGCTCAATATTTCACTGATATCTTGATTAAGGTTAATCAAAGGTCGTTCATCCCATAATTCCAAAGCAATTTTAGCCACATAAACCCAGAGACTGACTTGGGAAGGTGATTCGTCAATATGGCGTTTTAAGTATTTCCAGACCCCGCGAGTAAAATTGACATAATCAGCCCTATCTTTTTCATCAGCAAATTGGTAACTAGGGGAGAAAATGAATTTCAGAAAATCCTCAAATAAATAATTAGGAATCACCGCATTATGATAATTTATCCCCAATTGATAAGCCGGCTTATATAGCATAGCAGCCAACCAAGATTGACAACCATTTTCAACAGAAAATCCCTGAGAAACCCGAATTTTCAATGATTCCACAAACTCAGATTCGCTGTTGGTCAATGTCAACTCACGGATACCACTATTAAGGAGAATTTTATGCACTTTTCCTTGAACACCATCAGATAATTTTTGCAAGGAAACAGCCTGAGATTTAAGCCAGATGATCGCCGTCATTTTTCGCAGGAGTCGAAGGTGTTGCTGGGTAGGTTGATGGTGGGGGTTATGACGATATTGATTAACCAATTCTTCGGCTAAGTTTAGATAATCTTGGGGAGACTTAGACAACAGTTGTTGAAAGATATATTCTTTGATATTTAACGCCAAAAACCGATAGTCAGGGTCAATAATAATTTTCCGATATAGTCGGCTATAGTCTCGGATATTCTCACCAGCAATAATATTGAGTTGAGTTTGTTGTTGGCGATGAATTCGTAGGGTAGATAAGGCTTGATCAACAAAGGCTATTTGATAATCTGCCATAATTCTAAACCACATATCTGCATCTAATAATTGATGTAGGTCGGGGTCAAATCCTCCTAATTGAGAAAAGACATTACGCCGAATTAAAACAGTTGTCGGTTCGCCGATTTTATTTAACCGACCTCGGAAGCATTTAGGGTCTGATAATAATTGGGAACCGGGTTGAATGGTTTTTAAGTTTGACCAGTCTTGATGGAGGTTTTGGGTTCCTTTATAGGCGGCTTGACATTGGGGATGAGTCTGGGAATTATCATCAAGGATAATATGGCGGCGGGAGAAAACTAACCCAATTTCTGGGTTGGCTTCAGCCATAGCCACGAGTTGTTCTATACAGTTGGGTTCAAGGGTATCATCTTGGAATAGGAATTTAACATATTTTCCTTGAGCTTGGGAAATACAGAAATTGAGGTTATCAACTAAACCATAGTTAATATGAGTGAGGATACGAAAAGGGATAAATGATGAGGCTTGCGAAGATTTGGCGATCGCTATAGTATCATCTATGGAACCATCATCAGCTAGGATAATTTCACAATTACTATAGGTCTGGTTTAAGGCGCTGAGAATTGCGTCTTTAATAAAGGTTTCGCCGTTGTAGGTGGGAATGCAAATACTGACCAAGGGAGGAGTTGTAGTTTCCGGTGAAAATTCCCTAATTGGAACTGAACGTATATCAGTAAAGTTTTGGGTAGCATTTTGGATAATTTGGAGGCGAGAAAAAATGCGATCGCCGATAGTTTGAGGACTTAATTTGGTTCTGATATCAGTAGCGGCTTGCTGACCAATTTGGGAAGCAGCTTCTGGGTGATTAACGACATATTGCATTAACTCAGCCGCCTGTTTAATGTTGGGAGCAGCCCACACATTCCCCGGTCGATAGGGTCCGTCTGTTTGGTCAATTAAAACTCGTCGATATTTGACCAAAAAACTATTGGCTAAATTCATAAATTCCGTATTGGAAGAATAGCCAGTAGCTATGACGGGTTTACCATAAAACATTGCTTCCGCCATGGTTAAACCAAAACCCTCGGAACGATGTAAGGAAATATAACAATCACAGTTATAAACTAAGCCGTTAATTTCTTCCCGTGATAAATAGCCATCAATAATTTGAATGGCTGAACAATTAGCGATCGCTTGAAAAAGGTGATTTCTTTCTTTGGGGAAACGATCAGAGTTAGAACACTTTAAGATTAACACCACATTAGTAGGATGATTTCCGAAAGCGGTTTTAAAGGCTTCCACCACCGCCAAGGGATTTTTGCGTGCCATGCGGCTATAGAAATCAAACATAAATAAAAAGATAAACTTATCGGGGGGAATTGATAACTGTTCCCGACTTAAAGTCACCTCTGGAAGTGAGACGGTAGGCATCATTTTAATTACGGGAATTGGCGACACCCGCCGAATAGCAGAGACACAATAATCACTATAAGTCCAGATTTCGTGAAATAGTGAAAATGCTTTAACCCACTCTGGGGGAAACTCTGGTAATTCCCACGCCCAGAAACCAATATTATATCGATTTTTAAAATAGTCAGCGCCGACAAGTTGAGCAAATCTCAGCACATCATTAGCATTAATTTGAATTAGGTTGATGGGATAAGGATGTGCGGAAGTAAAATTTTCAAAGCTATGATCTTGTTTACGGTGAGGACTCCCAGTAAAGTTATTAATTGCCACATTTAAGTTAACGGCTTCCATAGCTCTCAAGGTGGCGCGTACTCCTTCACCAATGCCAAATTCTCCATTAACAAAGCCAGCGACATTAACACCTAATTCGGGAGTAATAACTTTCGGTTTTGGGGAGGGTGCGACTGTTTCTAATTTGGCTAAAGTTTGGCTATAGCTACGGGAAGACCACAATATTTTTCGCAAATTGGGGGCGTTATATTGAGCGATTTTGGTAAATTCTCCGGGGGGGATAACTTTCTCGGTTAATAGGTGTAGGGATGAACCGTTAGAGTAAATATTCAAGCCGAATTTTTGGGCGATTATTTCTAATGACTTTGGGGTGTAAAAAGCTATATGCTGTCCTTCCTGGGGTGCATAATACCACCACTGACCAGGCTGGGGATTATGGGGGGGGAGAAGTTCGGTTGAGAAGAGAATATTTTTGGATAATTTCAGGATCTTGTTGATTTCATCTAGGGGGTTAGCAAAGTGTTCCAATAATTCAAATGCGGTGATGAGTTCATAGGGTTGGTCTGGGTTTAAATTGGCTTCTAGCCCGGTAGCTAATAGGTTGGGACAGAAGCTATCATACCAGTGAAATTTAAATCGGATATCTCGCATGAGCCGCACTAATAAACCGTAACCGCCTCCATAGTCGAGAAACTGACTATCGGGATTAAAAAAATGGGTGATGATTTGGCTGGCTAGTTGAGCTAACATGAGATTACGGAAAACTAAACCATCGTCGCTGTTAGCAATGGGTTGATTATAGGCTTCTGGTAACCAGTAGGGATTTTCGGTTTGCACAAATCCGCAATTCTGGCATTGAAAATAGTTAACATTATATCGGTTCAAAACTATGGTTTGACCGAAGGATATGGTAGCAGAGGCACAAATTTTACACTGCATAATTTACCAATTGCATTAATCACTAAGGATACTCTCTTCTCTGTCCATGGGTTTTGAGCAGGGGAGATACCTGATCATCTATTATATGACAACTGTCTCTAATCACGATCTACTTTAATTGTGATGGTATGATTTCAGCAGGTTGGTTTCTACTGAATTTTGGGGTTCCCCAATACTTAGACACTCACGGACAAACTACTTGACCCGCCACCGGAAATAGGTGGGCTATTCAATGATGATAATTAATGAGGGATAGGCTGATTATATACACCCGCCAATATATGGGTGTCTGGAAAATTAAAGGAGACGATCGCCTCGAAATTTATCTATCACTTACATTAGCCATGGGGAATTTTTGATGGGTTCCTCCTGCGAGAGGCTCCCGAATCTGTCACCGATGCTACAATGGTTATCAACTGTGTCTAAATTGACAAGATTTTGGCGAACCTATAGCCAAGAAGATTAGAGTTTAAACAATCATTGGGTGAAGACATTGAATTCGGAATTGTTGAGGGTGTTACCTGTAGATGCCCGCGTCATTGTTGAAATTAGCGATCGCCTTAACCCAGATATGAAGAAGTCAGCCTATCTGCGGAATAACCCAGAATGTCAATATTGGCAGATTTCTCCCGATCAGGACTTGACAAAAAGCACAATTTGTGATTATCTTGGGAAGATAGATGTTTTGGTTTATACCTGTGTCAATTTTCCAGGGCATGATTTTGGTAAACTGGTAAATGATTACAGTGTCTGGCTGAAACCTAACGGTCAATTTATCGCTGATATTCCTAACAGCGAATACTGGCGGCGGCTAGTTAGTTTAGCGTTGGATAAGCCACAGTTGTCGGATGTAGGTTTAAGTTTACAGGAAATCCGATCGCATTTTAATCGAGCGGGATTATATATCTATGAAGTGCGGACAAAAGGCGATCGCAGTTGGGAGTTTAACCAGTTTTTAGAGAGACTGAAATCAACTAATCCCTCTACTGTTGTCTACCTGAAAGAGTATAGAGCGCAAACGGTAGCGGAAAACTATCTAGTGCGGGGTATAAAGTCGAGTAACCCCCCAAAACGGCTATTAATCCAAACAGCAATCATGGCACCAACGGGGTGCGATCGCATTCGAGTTTTAGATCCCGATCGCTTTAGTGCCACCATTCCCGGAGTCCGCACCTTTGCTTCAGTCAGGTCAGCGATAATTATACCAACTATACCACAGGAAGCCAAAATTTTCATCTGGCAGCGCACCATCATGTCAGCGCGAGAACATCTTTCCGTGCTGAAAAGACTACTACAGGAAAACTATTTAATCATTGCTGAAATTGACGATAACCCCCTGCGTCGCCGAGAATATGCAGAGCATAATTATCTAAGTTATCGAGGCTGTCACGGTGTCCAAACTTCCACCAAACCTTTAGGAGTATTTCTGCAACAATTTAATCCTAATGTAGCTGTTTTCCCTAACCAACTAACCGAAGTTTCCCCCCCACGCCATAACTATGACAACGAGAAAATCAGTCTATTTTTTGGCGCATTAAACCGCGAGAAGGACTGGGACCCCATTATGGCATCTCTAAATAAAGTTTTATCAGCCAATTCCGGTCGAGTCCTGGTGCGAGTAGTTCACGATCGCCAATTTTTTGAAGCCTTAGCCACCGACCAAAAAACCTTTGAACCTTTCTGTCAGTATAACCGCTATTTAGAAATTCTGCAAAACTGCGACATAGCCTTACTTCCCCTGACCCCGACAGCAGTTAATATGATGAAATCAGATTTAAAATTCCTAGAATGTGCGGGTAATGGGGTAGCCGTCCTCGCCAGTCCTACGGTTTATGAATTATCTATTCAGCCGGAAAAAACCGGGTTAATTTATCGGACGATCCGAGAATTTGAAACCCAACTCAACCGCCTAATTAATAACCATACCTTACGCCGCCAAATTGCGGATAATGCCTATAATTGGGTTAAACAAAATCGCCTACTTTGTCACCATTACCAACAGCGTCACCGCTGGTATTTAGAAATGTGCGATCGCCTCCCAGAGTTAAACAGACAACTCCAGCAACGAGTCCCGGAACTGTTTAATAATCCCTAGAAATAAATCCCCCCCATGTCAGTGAATATAGGGGGGATAAACTGTTAGATAAACTGTTAACTATCTAACACCCATTTTAACAGGATAGGGTTAACCAACTCCGGTGCTTCATCCTGGGGGCAATGTCCAACTCCCTCCAGAGGAATAAACTGTTTTACTGTGTCAAATTTAGCTAATTCTTGTCCAAGTTTTATTGGTTCCCATGGGTCTTCTGTCCCCCATAAAATTATCGCCGGACAGGGAAGAATGGGGAGTAAATCTTCTGGTAAAGGTCCTTGAGAATAAGTGGTAAAAGCCACAAAAACATCGACAGCAGTGGGTTCATTTGCGGGAGTGAGAAGCATGGTAACTAATTCATCGGTGACAGCTTCTTTGCGCCGATAAGCCTGTAGGAGGATGTTACGGACTGTTTTGGGAGTAGCAATTTGTCGAAAAAATAGCTGACTAACCCATCTTAAACCTAACACTTTTTGAGCTGCTGCTGCACCGAGACTCCGATACCAGGCAATTTCTGCCCTTTTGCGATCGTGCAATAGTCGCAGAGAACAATTTAATAAACCTACAGCGATCGCTATTTCTGGGTGAGAGACAGCCGCCTGCATAGCCACAATACAACCAATAGAATTTCCCACTAAAAAAGCCGGACTTCCGACCACCTCCCGACAAAAATCTGCCACTTGATCACCCCAAGTTTCAAAGGTATAAGATAGGCTACTACAGGGTAAAGGTTTAGCTGACCCACCAAACCCCAAAAGGTCGATCGCAAATACCCGACATTGATTAGCTAAAACGGGGATATTTTTGCGCCAGTGTCCCCAACTTGCACCAAACCCATGAATTAATACTACCGCTGGTCCTGTGTCTCCAGCGGCGCTATAACAGATAGGAAACCCTTTCCACAGCCAAGTTTGAGTTTCTACGGTAGTTGTTGTCATGGGAACAGTTAATCTTGAATAATTGATAATCAATAATTATAGCAATTCTGAATGATTCGGAATTGCTAATAAGTAACAGGGAATGGCAGAAACAAGGTATACCTTGTCTGTAGTGTGAGGTGCGTCAGTTGGTAATTCTGGGGTGATCATTCCCTGATCAGATAATTATCAATCATCCATTGTCGATAACTTCCTCGACTTCTTCTAGGGTTTCTTCTAGGGTTTCTTCTAGGGCAGGTTTTTCGATGGGTTTAATAAATAAATCATTAGCCCTAACAAAACAATTGGCGGGAGTTGCGTCAGCTTTTTCTTCAATATATATCCAGGGTTTCAAATCAGAATCCAAAGTTACAATAAACCCGCCATAACTCAACTTACCAGTAAATACCTCATCAGTCTGTAAACGTTCAACCACGGGGAAATTTATAATCCTAGGAAAACCAGATTTTTCGGGGTTCCATACTTCCTTAATTGACTCAGAACCCATGCGACAATTTAAGCCGTTGGGGTCAGGGTCAACTACTTGCCAATATAGGTGATTAGAATTGCCAATATAATCACCATTATCATTGGGTTGTGGTAAAGAAGTATCGGCTAAAACCCCTGCTGTACCCACGCCAAACACTAATCCAGCAATTAGAACTATAATTAACCCCAAAACTGGTAATTTCTTTAACATAATCTTCCTCTGAATATCCGACAAATATTTAGTCATGAATTCCCCCAATACTTGTTCTGGGGTACTCCTAGGGCATATTATCAGATATCAGGCGCAACTCGCGAGGAGGGTGGTCAGCCGAGTGTATGAGATACCTTACTGATTACCCTGAGTCTAACCTTCATCAACCGCCATAGGGATAGGGCGATTTGAGTTGGGGGGAACCCCTAGCAGCACTATCTCATCAAGTCCGGTAGGACCCCACAAGTTTTCCCTTCCCCGGTTGTCTGATATGTTTTTAAAAACTGGTGCGCCTTCCGCCTTTCCAGGGGTTGACGAGAACCCGAATCCGTGATAATATTGGATATAGTCTTTTATAATTGAGTATAAAAAACTGAAAAAAATTGGGTGTATTCCCATTATTTAAAATAATAACCCATGGTCAAGGGATAAGTCAACCTATACCCCCCAAATGATGGGTTTGTTTACAAAAATTTACATATTAGCTGGGCTACTTTGTGGACAAGTGAGGCGTGTGAAATCCGCCAATTAATTTGCTAAAGTGGAGAATATGTTAAGATTCCGAATAATGGTCAACACAGACATTTCCCTGAGCTTTCACGCGCTATCTGACCCCCTACGGATTCAGATTATAGAACTCTTACGCCACCAGGAATTATGCGTGTGCGAAATCTGCGAAACCTTAGAGGTTAGCCAGTCGAAACTGTCCTTTCATCTCAAAACGCTCAAAGAAGTGGGATTAATCAAAGGACGACAAGAGGGTCGATGGATATATTATAGCATTAACCTGAGTCAAATGATTATCCTAGAAGAATATCTAGGGGAGTTTCGGCGATTTAGTCCAGTGGTTCCGGCTTTACCTTGCTCAAATTAATCATCATTTTCGGAGTTAGGGGGAGTGACTGGCTGTGATGATTGGGAGGTCAAGGCTTTAAGCGATCGCACTTCTTCCTGTAGTCGTTTAACCTCCTCTAACAATTGTTGATTAGACTGTGATAATTGCTGCGCCTGGCTACTAAGATAAGGGTCACTTTCCCACCAATTAATCCCAATTTCCTTAGCCTTATCTACGGAAGCAATTAATAAACGAATGCGGATACTTAACAATTCCGTAGACCCGACCGAGACGGAAATATCCCCAGCAATAACTATGCCTTTATCCAAAACCCTCTCTAGGATATCCGCGAGGGATGAACCGGAGGTAGACATCGGCACTCCGCGCTGAGGACTAGATGAACGTGATTGTAATGTCATTAATCACCCTCATAAACAACAAACAGGCGATTATCCTGTTGTGTCAAATAACTTTTTCTTAACAGCGATCGCAAAGCATCAGTAGTTTGCACCCTGTTTAACCCCAAAGCTATCTCAATTTCGGAGACTCGCGCCCCATCAGAGTCTTTGATATAAGTATAGATTTTCTGTTCGGTATCGGAAAGATTATTAGGTACTGATGAAGTGGTCAATTCTTCCCTAGGGGGTAAAGCGATAATCTGGTCATTTTCCAGTCCTGATAAATGGTCAAATATCTGATGAAGTCGGCTTTCTAATTCAGTAATATCTCCAATAGCGCGCGATAAGAGGATATCACGGCAAACCTCTTGAAAATCGGGGTCAATGGGAACAATAGGGATATTATGTTCTTGACATATTCTGGCTAGCATCAAACTAGGTCGCAACCCAGAGGCTTTATCGGCGTTAGTTTGTTGTCTGGCTACCGTCTGAATTTTACTAGGGGCGATCGCATGGGTAGCCTCTCGGAATTGCTGCACTAATGTTACAATAGTTTGGGCTTCTTCCGGTGTAACTGCAACTTTTTGGATGAGGATTTCCTGTTGGGTAGCCTCGTCCGGTTCCGGCATATTCATGGTAATGAGGCGATCAAGTAAAGCATCCTGGGTGCTATAAACGCCACAGTATTCTTCAGGATTAGATGTAAAAATCGCCCGAAAATGGGGGTTAACCCTAATATATTCGGAACGGCTGTTATTGGGAGGCAGCACTAATAGTTTTTCCTCTAAAGCCGATAACAGAACGTTATTGACTTCAGGGCGGGAACGGTTAAACTCATCATAAACGAGGGTAAATCCTTCGCGACAGGCGAGGGTTAAACGGGAATCAATCCAGTTTTGCTTGAGTGAGTCTTCTAATTTAACTACACTGTGGATAAAGTTATCCACCACTTTTTTACGGGTGTAACCAGTTTGATTACCAATCATATCGGAGGACTTGAGTTCATCGTCCCCAAAAATCAACATAATCGGACGATTAAGCAAATCTGCCAAATGTAGGGCGAGGGTAGTTTTTCCGGTTCCCGCTGGTCCGCGCAAATGCACAGAAAACCCTGATTGAAGATACCGCAACGCCCTAACTGTAATTCTTTCAATGGCTGGAGTGTTAACAAATCCTTTAGGAACAGCACGAAGCACAGTGGTCATATTAATGTTAGATTGTAAGCTACCAGGCTAGGGATATTTTAGTCCCGAACCCTATTTTCATTTGAACTGTTGGCATAGTAGGCTTGAACGCTCTGAACAATCCAACCTTGTTTCAGAAGTTATCGCAAAGCATCAACGGTTTGAATGCGATTTAACTGCAAATCCTCCTCAATATCAGTCAATCGTACCCTCGACTGCTGATAAATGTAATCATAAACCCATTCATCCGGGGTTAGGGGGATGAGGAACAACAGTAGTTGGTTTAGGCTGATTAGGGGGAACTGCTGGTTTTGTTGGTTCAGCAACCACCACAGCGGTAGGTGTTGTTGATTGGGCTGCTGTGGTAGTACTAGGCGCTGATTTAACCGCCTTCGGCTTGGTTTTAGGAACCAATGTTTGACTAGCCTTCGCCTTCTGAGGCGTTGCTGGGGTCGATTTCACCCTTTCACCACCCCAAACCGACTTTTCCCGTTCCCGACGATACTCTTGTAATTGCATCCGAAACTTACCCATATCCTCAAACATGGACTGAATACCTGCTAGGCGTTCGGCTTTCGCCTCTTGGGTTTGCTGTAGCAATTTTTCAGCCATAATGGTGCGGATAATATTGAACTCTTGCAAATCCCCTTGTACCTGCAGGGCGAGTTTTCGGCGACCGGCGGCTCTTTCCTGGTCTTGTTGTTGCCACTGCTGTTGCCATTGAGCAACCGTATCTCGAAGTTCCGCCCGAAAATCCCGTAACTCCTGGGCTAATTCCTCAGCTTTTTCGGTTCGGGACTGGGCGCTCTCCTCCAGAAAGGTAGCAGTTTCTTTCTGAAGCGATCGCACAAACTCTTTTAAATCCTCAGCTAGTTGTTCTGCTTGCTGACGATGGTTATTATGAGCGTCTGCCAAAAAGGCTTGATTTTCTTGTTTTAATTGAGATACAAAAGCCTGTCGATCTTGTTTTTGAGTGATCGCCTGGCTGTATCGTTCTCGTTGCCATAAACCGATCGTCGCCCAAATCTGTTTTTGGCTTGCAGCCAAAACCTGGCGACGCTCTAGGTGGCTTTGTTGCCAATCATCCTGTAACGCCATAGTACTTAAGGATATCCCCCCAGTTGGTGTTTAAGCATCGGACATCTGTGGTTTTCTGTGGTTTTCTGTAGTCTTTCCTGTCAGCCTTACTTTAGGGTCTTCCCTAGAGAATCATATAGCCCCCTGAAACTCAGGCATTGGCTTTCCGACTCAGATTCAGGCTGTAGCTAGATGGACTTAATCAGAAGACACAATCAGATGTCCGACCGCTAGTTAACTGTGAAACCCTTTATACAGAAGGAACAGCAGCTTGAGCCGTTAGACCCACAGCTTCTGCATATTTGAGGTAAGTTTCCACAGATGCAATCACAACCCTTGCTTCTACCGATAACAGTTCTATGCCCACTAAGGAAACACGAACCCAGGCATCAATTACAATCCCTTTATCTAGGATACGATCAATAACCTCAGCCAAGCTCGAAGACGAGTTTACTTTTTCAACTGCCATGAGTCAATTACCTCTTAATTTTCATGTTGACACCACCACCGTCCAGCTAGGCTGTCATGGTAGATTGTTGCTAGTATTACTGTTGACCAGGCTACCAGGGAAGTCCTGTTATCCTCCATCATACAGAATCGAGACAGATTTAACTGTCAAGAATGTGGCAATAGCCCGAAGCTTCTGAGTATGATACAATCAATAGCGAGGCAATCATGCCATTGGTGAAGGTATCTCTCAAAGCCTCCAACATTCTGTTCAAAGAGGACTATTGTCACGTACAAATCGCCTTTTTAAAACCAAGATATACAGGCTATGTACTTCACGTCCACCACTAAACAGCTATGGGGCATCATCCTACGACAACGGTTTGGAGTCTATCAGTACTTGGGTATAATGTCAAGCATTTTGGTAATAATTATTAGGGTTTGACTAGCCTTCGCCTTCTAAGGCTTTGCTGGGGTCGATTTCACCCTTTCACCACCCCAAACCGACTTTTCCCGTTCCCGATGATACTCTTGTCATTGCATCCGAAACTTACCCATATCCTCAAACATGGACTGAATACCTGCTAGGCGTTCGGCTTTCGCCTCTTGGATTGGCTGTAGCAATTTTTCAGCCATAATGGTGCGGATCAGATCATATTGAACTATTGCCATACCTGCTGGGCGAGTTTTCGGCGACCGGCGGCTCTTTCCTGGTCTTGTTGTTGCCACTGCTGTTGCCATTGAGCAACCGTATCTCGAAGTTCCGCCCGAAAATCCCGTAACTCCTGGGCTAATTCCTCAGCTTTTTCGGTTCGGGACTGGGCGCTCTCCTCCAGAAAGGTAGCAGTTTCTTTCTGAAGCGATCGCACAAACTCTTTTAAATCCTCAGCTAGTTGTTCTGCTTGCTGACGATGGTTATTATGAGCGTCTGCCAAAAAGGCTTGATTTTCTTGTTTTAATTGAGATACAAAAGCCTGTCGATCTTGTTTTTGAGTGATCGCCTGGCTGTATCGTTCTCGTTGCCATAAACCGATCGTCGCCCAAATCTGTTTTTGGCTTGCAGCCAAAACCTGGCGACGCTCTAGGTGGCTTTGTTGCCAATCATCCTGTAACGCCATAGTACTTAAGGATATCCCCCAGTTGGTGTTTAAGCATCGGACATCTGTGGTTTTCTGTGGTTTTCTGTAGTCTTTCCTGTCAGCCTTACTTTAGGGTCTTCCCTAGAGAATCATATAGCCCCCTGAAACTCAGGCATTGGCTTTCCGACTCAGATTCAGGCTGTAGCTAGATGGACTTAATCAGAAGACACAATCAGATGTCCGACCGCTAGTTAACTGTGAAACCCTTTATACAGAAGGAACAGCAGCTTGAGCCGTTAGACCCACAGCTTCTGCATATTTGAGGTAAGTTTCCACAGATGCAATCACAACCCTTGCTTCTACCGATAACAGTTCTATGCCCACTAAGGAAACACGAACCCAGGCATCAATTACAATCCCTTTATCTAGGATACGATCAATAACCTCAGCCAAGCTCGAAGACGAGTTTACTTTTTCAACTGCCATGAGTCAATTACCTCTTAATTTTCATGTTGACACCACCACCGTCCAGCTAGGCTGTCATGGTAGATTGTTGCTAGTATTACTGTTGACCAGGCTACCAGGGAAGTCCTGTTATCCTCCATCATACAGAATCGAGACAGATTTAACTGTCAAGAATGTGGCAATAGCCCGAAGCTTCTGAGTATGATACAATCAATAGCGAGGCAATCATGCCATTGGTGAAGGTATCTCTCAAAGCCTCCAACATTCTGTTCAAAGAGGACTATTGTCACGTACAAATCGCCTTTTTAAAACCAAGATATACAGGCTATGTACTTCACGTCCACCACTAAACAGCTATGGGGCATCATCCTACGACAACGGTTTGGAGTCTATCAGTACTTGGGTATAATGTCAAGCATTTTGGTAATAATTATTAGGGTTTGACTAGCCTTCGCCTTCTAAGGCTTTGCTGGGGTCGATTTCACCCTTTCACCACCCCAAACCGACTTTTCCCGTTCCCGATGATACTCTTGTCATTGCATCCGAAACTTACCCATATCCTCAAACATGGACTGAATACCTGCTAGGCGTTCGGCTTTCGCCTCTTGGATTGGCTGTAGCAATTTTTCAGCCATAATGGTGCGGATCAGATCATATTGAACTATTGCCATACCTGCTGGGCGAGTTTTCGGCGACCGGCGGCTCTTTCCTGGTCTTGTTGTTGCCACTGCTGTTGCCATTGAGCAACCGTATCTCGAAGTTCCGCCCGAAAATCCCGTAACTCCTGGGCTAATTCCTCAGCTTTTTCGGTTCGGGACTGGGCGCTCTCCTCCAGAAAGGTAGCAGTTTCTTTCTGAAGCGATCGCACAAACTCTTTTAAATCCTCAGCTAGTTGTTCTGCTTGCTGACGATGGTTATTATGAGCGTCTGCCAAAAAGGCTTGATTTTCTTGTTTTAATTGAGATACAAAAGCCTGTCGATCTTGTTTTTGAGTGATCGCCTGGCTGTATCGTTCTCGTTGCCATAAACCGATCGTCGCCCAAATCTGTTTTTGGCTTGCAGCCAAAACCTGGCGACGCTCTAGGTGGCTTTGTTGCCAATCATCCTGTAACACCATAGTACTTAAGGATATCCCCCCAGTTGGTGTTTAAGCATCGGACATCTGTGGTTTTCTGTGGTTTTCTGTAGTCTTTCCTGTCAGCCTTACTTTAGGGTCTTCCCTAGAGAATCATATAGCCCCCTGAAACTCAGGCATTGGCTTTCCGACTCAGATTCAGGCTGTAGCTAGATGGACTTAATCAGAAGACACAATCAGATGTCCGACCGCTAGTTAACTGTGAAACCCTTTATACAGAAGGAACAGCAGCTTGAGCCGTTAGACCCACAGCTTCTGCATATTTGAGGTAAGTTTCCACAGATGCAATCACAACCCTTGCTTCTACCGATAACAGTTCTATGCCCACTAAGGAAACACGAACCCAGGCATCAATTACAATCCCTTTATCTAGGATACGATCAATAACCTCAGCCAAGCTCGAAGACGAGTTTACTTTTTCAACTGCCATGAGTCAATTACCTCTTAATTTTCATGTTGACACCCCCACCGTCCAGCTAGGCTGTCATGGTAGATTGTTGCTAGTATTACTGTTGACCAGGCTACCAGGGAAGTCCTGTTATCCTCCATCATACAGAATCGAGACAGATTTAACTGTCAAGAATGTGGCAATAGCCCGAAGCTTCTGAGTATGATACAATCAATAGTGAGGCAATCATGCCATTGGTGAAGGTATCTCTCAAAGCCTCCAACATTCTGTTCAAAGAGGACTATTGTCACGTACAAATCGCCTTTTTAAAACCAAGATATACAGGCTATGTACTTCACGTCCACCACTAAACAGCTATGGGGCATCATCCTACGACAACGGTTTGGAGTCTATCAGTACTTGGGTATAATGTCAAGCATTTTGGTAATAATTATTAGGGGTCGAGAGAGAAGTCACCTTCTCCCCCTCCCCTTCAAAACCGTGCTTGAGACTTTCACCTCACACGGGTCGTAGGGTGCGTCATATCAAGTCCGGATAATCAATTATAGTGAAGTCTCGATTTGAGGCCACCAATGAAAACTCATCAAGCCTCGAATTAATTCGCGCTGTTCCCACAAACTTCGGCAGCCAGCACACAAGAGTTCCTCTAGCTGCTCAAGATTCTCAAATGAGCGATTGGCAATGGGTTCATCTACCAGAGGCCACAGTCTTTCCGCCGGTTGCAGTTCCGGGGAATGGGACGGTAGAAACATTAAATGCAGTCCTTCGGGTACTTTCAGATTCTTACTGATATGCCATCCGGCTTGGTCAACCACTAACATAATGTGTTGATTTGGACCTAATTTCAATTCGGCAGCAAACTCCTGTAACACTCGACCAAATAGAGTTGTATTGACCTAAGGGATGATCCACCAATAAGTCTCTGCCGTCTGCGGTCTGACAAAACCATATAACCATAACCACTCGCATTTCCAATTAATATGGGCGAGTGGTTGACAACCTTCCGCTATTGGAGCGTCCCATCACCGGTTTGAGTCCCAGACGGTGTTCATCTTCGCTCCACAATTGCACCTGTGCATCAGGATATCTCCGGCGAAGTCCCTCTAACTCCGTTACCAGTTTTTTTCCAGGCTTGCTGCTAGTCTTCGTCACTTTCGATGTGAGCCGGTCTCGGTACACGAAGCCGAAATGTCATTTGTCGCAGAATCTCCCATCCCCTTTGTCGGCTAATTTTTCGTCCAGTTACTCCTGTCAACCAGTCTGCCACCTGGCGACCGTTCCACAGTCCCCCATCCGGCGCTGTTCCTTGCCGGGCTTGCCATAACTGAGCTTGGGTCACATCATCAATTAACGGTGGATGTCCGGGATTTCCCTAGAGGCGCGCGCCCAGCCCTTTTAATCCCAATTGGTTGTATCTTTTTACCAATTCATAAATCCAGATGCGACTGTAGCCCGTAATTTCTTGGACTTCCTCCGTGGTCTTCCCCTGAGCCAACAACCAAATAATTTGCTCTTGGCGACTTTCCAAGCCCTCTTGGGCTTGGTGATCAGCCCGGCCAAGTTCTTCGGTACTTAAGTGGGGAGCTATACTAATTCGTCTGGGTATGACGCAAGTTGGGCATTATTAGGGGTCGAGAATGGAGTCGCCTCCATCCCCTCCCATTCAAAACCGTACTTGAAAGTTTCCCTTCATACGGCTCGTAGGGTGCGTTATAGCACTAGTCAATACGGTTAGGACGCAGCCTTGAGAACAGAATCCATGGCATCATCGAGAGAATCAAACTGCTCACGTGCAATGGCGAATGCGGGCTTTCAACCACGACCAACATTTCTCTATCTTGTTGAGGTCTGGCGAATAAGGTGGTAGATAGAGCAAACGGCATTGAGCTGCCTCCACCAGTTCAGCCTGCCGCCCCCCTTTATGAAACGTTGCATTGTCCAATACTAGAGTCTGACCTGGCTTCAATGTTGGAATTAAGATAAACTCCAACTACAACTCAAACACTGTCCGATTACAACAACCCTCAAAGGTAAAGGGAGCTAAGAGTTGTTGATAACACCATGCGGCCATATAGCTCACCCTGCCCTGCCTCTTCCCTGATTTGAGGGTATGGAAGCGTTGTCCTTCCTGGCAGTAACCATAAGGATAATCCGAGTCTTGACTATTCATGCCAGCTTCATCGAGGTAAACCAACCCTTCCGGCTCCATATGTTGAATCTGAGCAATAAACGCCTCTCGCTGTTGCTGATCACGTTCTTGGTAGCCGTAAGTTTTTTTTCTGGTGAAGCCAATTTTCTTCAAGGCTCTGGATATGGTGCCAGGAGAGATGTCGTCATCCCAAAGTTGAGCCATTTGAGCGGAGGTTTGATCGCCATGCTCTTGGGCAAAAGCCTTGAATTTGTGCCAGTCGGTAATTTGGTGGTTATGACCAGGTGGGCGATTAGGTTTAGGGAGGAAGTCTCCGGTGTGTTCTTTTCTTTCCAGCCAGAGATTGATAGTGTTCCGGCTGAGATGGAAAAATTGACTGGCTTTGGTTTTGGACATACCGTATAGTTCAATTGCATTGATAACTTTTTGTCTAAGGTCGTAACTGTAGGGGGCTGGCCTTTTGGGTCTTCTGTAGATATCCTTGCCATTATACGTCCTAAATGTTATGTTTTGTGCTATATCTCCACCTCACACCAGTCCTCTCGCTGTACAAGGCGTTGGAGCGTACTGTGGGAGATGCTCATCCCGGTCAGTATCGTGATATCCTCTTCGGCTCGTTGGTAAGCGTTATTAGCACTAACGAGCAAGCAACACTTCTCAAAGTATGGACTCCAACGAGTCCCTGGCTTCACTTGCAGTTGTTGACCTTGAGCGGTAGTGAGGGTGAGTTTACCGAGGATACTGGTCAGGGTGAGTTGTTTTCCACTGTGGCGGTCTGTTGCCTGGTCGATAAAAAAACTCCTAGTTGAGGCAAGACGTGTTCTTGAGTAAGAGCACGAACACTCTTCTCATTGGCTTCAAGGGTGGTGAGTTCAGTAGGGTTAGCTTCGCTGTAGAGAATGGCCGCAATCGCGTCAAGGTGTTGCTGGAGTTGAGCTGGTTTCTGAGAATCCATGAGTAGAGGGAGGGTGAGTGGTGCTTCGCTCATTATGTAGGGCTGTGGGTGAAGGTTGCACTAAGTACAATTACTCATTTCCTAACTGAGATGCACCCTTTGAATGGGAGGGGATGGAGGCGACTCCATTCTCGACCCCTACCAGACGTGCCACGGTGTAGATGTAAATCCGGCAATAAGTAGGAGTTTTACGGCGAGAGCGAGTTGAAAGACTACGTGGTGCATATAGCTCTGAACGAAGAAGGACCAAGCGGTGAAATCAACACTATACCAATAACAATTGGGCAACCACATCAGGAGCCGTATGAGGCGAAAGTCTCAAGTACAGTTGGGAAAGGGAGGGGATGGGGGCGACTCCATTCTCGACTCTACCCATACATTATACTGTACTTTGTGTTTTGGGTAAAGGCTGTATAGATAATTAAGGGGAAATTAACAGCGAATAATTGATAAAAATTGACCTATATGGGTTAATATGGGTTTTGGGCTCAGTTCCTCTCCGTGTGGCGGAAAAGAGGGGGTGTCAAGACTTGTTTCCTATAGAGCGCGTAAAGTACCTCAGCATCTGGCATTTGTGAATGTTGGTTAGCCAAAATGTATCGGTTGGTCTAGCACCAGGAGTCCAATGTTCTCAACTCATAACCGGTGGTTAGTTATGTCCGAATTTTTTGATTTTCTGAAACACAAACACGCCTATATTGCGATCGGGGAGTTTAAGCCTGGTAAATTTGAAGAAGCCCGAGAACTGTTTGAACAAGCAGTTTCAACCTACAGTACCGGGTTCAAAGGGTCTTATTTGCTACAGGAACCGGGAACTGATCGTGGTATTGCCATTATCTTCTGGGAAAATATCCAAGACATGGAAGCCAATCAAAGTGAAGCATATCAGGCTTTGCTAGATCAAATGACACCCCTATTCGCCAAAGCCCCGACTACTTCATTCTACGAAGTTCGCAGCGAAATTCGTGCCGCCGCCGAATCTCTAGTTTAATCAAAACTTGGGGCTGGTAACTCAAAAGCAGATAATGAACCTTGATTAATCATCACCCTGGTCGAGTTGAGTTAAACAGAAGCGTTTACCGTTGTCTTGGAATTGTAGAAGTCCAGATTGGTGTCAAGGGACTTAATGCGATCGCTTTTTTGCCCTAGCTGGGAATTTGTACTTATTTTGTCCATCTTCCCAGTAGGTTGTCCTCCATTGGGTCAGTCTGATTAATTACTCCTTGGCTTTTCCTCTGGGATGGTTAATTCGGCTAGTGCGATCGCTTAATCCTGTTGGGTACTGCCTATATTGATTTAGGATTGTGTAAATCAGCTTCATTAATTCGTTGTCTCTGGAGTTAACCTCTGATATCAGTTTCTGATTTTGCTTCATTAACTGCCAGACTAAAAAAACGGTAATACCATCAGTTCCCAGTTTGACTATCTCAGGTAATACATTAGAATCCATCGTTGTTTTTTTCGTTGTCTTTTAAGATTAATTCATCATAGTAATTTGTCTTGGCTAAATATTTTTCAATATTTTTTAAAGTAAGCCAGATAAGTTGTCTGTCCCCTCGGGTTTACTTTCTGATTGAATTTCCTAATCTATTGATGTCTTCTTTATTTTTTTTTACAGTAGTTTGGAGTTCAGAATATTTTGCTGAAAGATACCAAATACCTCCCGAAAAAGAAACAAGCCAACTAATAATTAAAGCAATTTTTTCAATTTCTAGATGCATAAAGTTAGAAAATCCTGTGCTTTCAAACACTAAAATTAAGTTTTGAAAAAATTGCTTGTGGTTCGTTTTCTGGTAATCCGGATAGACTCCCAGTTATCCGAAAAATTTAGACCGTTGGTAAATTAGATTTGTTCTCTACTGCTAATTCCCGAATTCTCAAATCTTTGGAAGAATGACAATTTTCTTTCTAACCTTCTTGTCACGGAGCCATCCCGTTGCCATACTATATCAAACAATGTTTCATCAGAAACTACGTTTAATCGTTGAACATGAGGTAGTTGGTTGTGTTCTTTTTTGGCCTGGGAAAAAGCCTCAACAAATTCGTAAAGTTCTACGGTAGCATCTACGTTTTCAGCGTCAGTGCCTAATGAAGCCAGCAAGGTTTTTAACGTTGAACCATCTGGGAGATGGTTGATTAATTGACTGATAGAGATATCCATATT
This sequence comes from Arthrospira sp. PCC 9108, assembly GCA_016745315.1. Taxonomy (GTDB): domain Bacteria; phylum Cyanobacteriota; class Cyanobacteriia; order Cyanobacteriales; family Microcoleaceae; genus Limnospira; species Limnospira platensis. The sequence goes on along the minus strand of CP066886.1, from coordinate 3,178,504 downwards.
AAGCTACAAAAGCCTCAATTCTTATAGCACAAAACATAACATTTAGGACGTATAATGGCAAGGATATCTACAGAAGACCCAAAAGGCCAGCCCCCTACAGTTACGACCTTAGACAAAAAGTTATCAATGCAATTGAACTATACGGTATGTCCAAAACCAAAGCCAGTCAATTTTTCCATCTCAGCCGGAACACTATCAATCTCTGGCTGCAAAGAAAAGCACACACCGGAGACTTCCTCCCTAAACCTAATCACCGACCTGGCAATAACCACCAAATTACCGACTGGCATAAATTCAAGGCTTTTGCCCAAGAGCATGGCCACAAAACCTCCGCTCAAATGGCTGAACTTTGGGATGACGACATCTCTCCTGGCACCATATCCAGAGCCTTGAAGAAAATTGGCTTCACCAGAAAAAAACTTACGGCTACCAAGAAGGTGATGAGCAACAGCGAGAGGAGTTTATTGCTCAGATTCAACATATGGAGCCGGAAGGGTTGGTTTACCTCGATGAAGCTGGCATGAATAGTCAAGACTCGGATTATCCTTATGGTTACTGCCAGGAAGGACAACGCTTCCATACCCTCAAATCAGGGAAGAGGCAGGGCAGGGTGAGCTATATGGCCGCATGGTGTTATCAACAACTCTTAACTCCCTTTACCTTTGAGGGTTGTTGTAATCGGACAGTGTTTGAGTTGTAGTTGGAGTTTATCTTAATTCCAACATTGAAGCCAGGTCAGACTCTAGTATTGGACAATGCAACGTTTCATAAAGGGGGGCGGCAGGCTGAACTGGTGGAGGCAGCTCAATGCCGTTTACTCTATCTTCGGCCTTATTCGCCAGACCTCAACAAGATAGAGAAATGTTGGTCGTGGTTGAAAGCCCGCATTCGCCATTGCACGTGAGCAGTTTGATTCTCTCGATGATGCCATGGATTCTGTTCTCAAGGCTGCGTCCTAACCGCATTGACTAGTGCTATATCAGTGCCGAGAGCGAAGTCCATGGCAACCACTGTGAAGCACACAATGCTGCCTGACGTCGTCGTTGTAGTGCCTTTCGGCGCCGACAAAATCTCTACGCCAAAACGCCATCAGGACTCGATCGAGCACTCTCGGTACAGCGTTTAATCCATAATTGGGTTAGACCGCGATGGTCGAGTTGGGAGACTCCTGCCATGGCGCTCGGTTTCGCCTCACGAGCGGTGAGTGTTGGCCAAATGCTTTCTCTGAGGAGCTTTCGAGACTTGCCACCTTAAGTGACCAGTACCATCAATAATAAACTAGCAGTTCACATCAAATTTCTGTACGTTTTTTAGCATTTATAGTGTTTAGGGCTGGCCCTAGTCAATCAAACTCAAGCGGGAGGTGTGAAATACCCATATATGGTAGAATATATAGGCAGGTGCGAGACGTTCAGGCATAAAATAGGGTTGCAATACCCGAAATAACCGCCTGGTGGGGACTTCAACCCCTTGGTTGAATATAAGGAGCGCACTCCTGACCATCCCCATAACTGTTTATATGTCCCAACGTTTGGTATAGAAATATACAAAACAAGGCAGGGAACTCAAGGTCAAAACGCAAAACTGAAATCTTAAAGATTCCTTAACAATTGCGAAAGAGAGTAACGGCGATAGCCACCCCCAATTTTGGGAACCACAACCCCAGGATTGAAGCGGGGAACGGAAGGCTCCGAGGTGTAACCCAACACCAGAATCGAGACCACTGCCAACCATCCATGATTAGGGAAACCGAATGTCCGGCTTGAACCATCGTAAATATTAAGTAGCGAAATAGGTTGATACGCTGCGCTCAAAAGGGCAAGGGGAAAAGTGGGGGATTCTGCACTCTACCCACACAGACCTTTAAAAGTACCTCGGTGGAAAGGACAAATCTAAAGATGGAATGCCCATATAAACGGAACGTTTTAAGTCCTCCTGGACTCTAATTATCTGGTCGAGGTAGTTAGTAGGGATAAGTGTAACCGCAAGTCCTAGAGGATGTGAGATGTGACCAGAAGCCAATGCCCGACTGTAATGGTAGGGATATGCTAACAGGTCACGGTTTGATTGTAAGAATAGAGTCTAGTAGGAGTCAAAATGGCGATAGCGAGTTTAAAGAAAGGATTTGGTAAACCCAAACCAATCAAGACTACGAACAACGCATGGAGAGCAATCCCGTGGACTAAGGTTCAACGGAAAGTTTTCAAGCTCCAAAAGAGTATATTCCAAGCAGCTAAATCGGGACAAGATGCAAAGGTAAGAAGGTTGCAACGTCTATTGGTGAAATCGTATTATGCCCGGCTCTTAGCAGTGCGACGAGTGACCCAGGACAATCAAGGAAAGAAAACAGCCGGAGTAGATGGTGTGATAGCGATATCCCCTAAACAAAGGCTAGAAATGACCGAGAAAATCAAAGGAAACCTCAAATCAAAACCACTGCGAAGGATGTGGATTCCAAAACCTGGTAGGGATGAAAAACGCCCGCTAGGCATACCCACAATCCAAGATAGAGCAAGGCAAGCCTTGGTTAAGTCGGCTCTCGAACCGGAATGGGAATCGAGATTTGAGGGCACTAGCTATGGGTTCCGTCCTGGACGGTCAGCCCAAGATGCAATAAGCAGGATTTACCTGAGTATTAACAATGGTGAATACTACGCGCTAGATGCTGATATAGCGAAATGCTTTGACCGAATAAACCATGACTACCTACTGTCAAAAATTCATTGTCCAAGCAACCTAAAAAGAGACCTGAAGCAATGGCTCAAAGCAGGTGTGCTAGATAACGGTGTATTTGAGGATACAGAAGCAGGGACACCCCAAGGAGGGGTAATAAGTCCACTCCTAGCCAACATCGCACTGGATGGTATGATTAGGTTAATTGAAAAACTGTATCCCAAGAAAACAGACAATCGCCCGTATGCGAGAGTCATAAGATACGCCGATGATTTCGTGGTAATTTCAAAAGAACTAGGAATCATTGAACAGTGCAAAACTGCTATTTCTGAATGGCTAAAACCTGTAGGACTAGAAATAAAACCTGAAAAGACTCGAATCTGTCATACACTCAAAACTATTGAGTATGACGGTAAAACAGAGAATCCAGGGTTCGACTTTCTAGGATTCAATATCAGGCAATATCCAGCAGGAAAATACAAATCTGGGAAAACAGGCGGAAAAACAAGCCGATTAATCGGACATAAAACCCACATAAAACCCAGCCATAAAGCAGTTAAAGCCCATATAGAAGTGATAAAAGGTGTAATCAAACAACATAGAACAGCACCTCAATCAGCCTTGATTAGTAAACTAAACCCGATTATTCGGGGATGGTCAAATTATTATTCAGCGGTAGTCTCAACAGAGACCTTCAATAAGCTAAACAAAACAGTTTGGCAAATGTTACGGGCATGGACAGCATCAAGATGCGGAAGGGCAAGTTACGAAAAACTAAGTAATTATTTCAGACATGGAACAATTAAACTTAGCAATGGGAAAAAAAGACACGAAAATTGGCTGTTCCAAACCAAAGATGGGTTACATCTATTCAAACACAATTGGACTCCAATTGTTAGACATACTTTAATACGCCCTGACGCAACACCATACGACGGAAATTGGACTTATTGGGCAACCAGGAAAGGACAAGCAATCGGCACGCCAAATAATGTAGCAAAACTACTCAAAAAGCAAAAAGGTAGATGTACCTGGTGCGGGCAATACTTTACCCCATCAGATTTAATTGAAATAGACCACATTGTACCTAGAAGCCATGGCGGAAAGGATGAATACAAGAATATTCAATTATTACATCGCCATTGTCACGACAATAAAACAGCTCTTGATGAAGAGATGATGCTGTACTCTTAACAAGGAGACGGTCAAATTAGGAGCCGTATGAGGTGAAAGTCTCAAGTACGGTTCTGTATGGGAGGGGGAGATGGCGACATCTCTCTCGACCCCTACTTTTTGCTGTTCGCATAGCCTCCCTGGAAGGGAAGGATTAGTCCCTATAGGCGGTTAAAGCTGAAAACCTTAGACAGAGTTTTAGATAATGCCCCGAATTTTAGTGATTGATGATGATCCCGCGATCGCAGAGCTGGTGGCGATTAACCTAGAGATGGCTGGTTATGAAGTCACCCTCGCCCCCGATGGTATAGTAGGACAAGCACTAGCGCTGCAACTACTGCCAGACCTGATTATTTTAGACCTAATGTTGCCCAAAGTCGATGGGTTCACCGTCTGTCAGCGTCTACGCCGAGATGAACGCACCGGAGAGATCCCGGTTTTGATGTTGACAGCTTTGGGACAAACCCAGGATAAAGTGGAAGGCTTTAACGCTGGGGCTGATGATTATTTAACTAAACCCTTTGAACTCGAAGAAATGCTGGCTCGTGTCCGCGCGCTATTGCGACGCACCGATCGCATTCCGCAAGCGGCTAAACACAGCGAGATCCTCAGTTATGGAGTTCTTACCCTAGTTCCCGAAAGGTTCGAGGCGATCTGGTTTGATCAGACAGTCAAACTAACTCACCTAGAATTTGAGTTACTGCACTGTTTGCTACAACGTCACGGTCAAACCGTAGCCCCCAGTGAAATTCTCAAGGAAGTTTGGGGCTATGACCCGGACGATGATATCGAAACTATCCGGGTTCATATTCGCCATTTACGCACCAAAATGGAACCAGACCCACGTCATCCTCGCTACATCAAAACCGTTTATGGTGCTGGTTACTGTTTGGAACTCCCAGGTAACGGCAAAAACTCATCGGAGGTGGGAGAGACTGATCTATCTGATGTATCTGATCAGGTGTAGCACCTCAATCAATGGTTTTTGAGTCGTTGATAGACAGTGACTAACCCGTTAGCATCACCCACATTACCTGGAAACAGGACAACGGGAAGATTAGGGAATTGGGTATGTGATGCGGGGGTTTTCACCATTGAACAACCAGCCATAACCTGTCCCAAGAGTCGCGCGGTGGGGAGACTTAGACCTTTACTAAGGACATCATTGGAGGTGATGCCTCCCTTGCTAATCAAAAATCCAATATCTTTTGGTAAACCCCGGACAATATCCATTAACAAATCTGAAACCGCCGCCCCAAATTCTAAGCGGACTTGGGTATTCTCAAAGGTGATTTCTTGGCGAGAGGTGTACACTACAGGGGTTTGACCCTGTTGGTGGATTTGATGGATGCGATCGCTAATTTGGCTAAGTAGCTCTTGACGTAGAGAGGGATTATCATCTAACAGGTGAGACACATCTACCTCAACCCCGACGATATCTGATTCTTTCAATAACTGTTCAAGCTGTTGAGTAGACTTTTTCACATGGGAACCCATCAACACCACTCCCGGTTGATTATTTCGGGTATATTTTCCCATAGACTCCGGTGGTAATGGTTGGGGACCGAGGGAGGCTAGGGATGTGAGGATACTGGCGGCGCTGCGGAAGAGGAAACGTTTTCCTTTGCTGGCGGCGGCTAGGATATCGGAGGCGAATTGGTCTAGGTCGCCTTGGGTTTCGCCGTCAACTCCCACACATTGATTATCACTGAATTGCATCAGTCGGTCTAGGGTCCCGTTGCGAATGTCCCCCAAGGTGAAAATTTGGACAGCTTCGGCTTTAATGCGTCCTTGGGTTTTTTCGGCTACATAATCGGGTAGGTAGGAATGATGGTAGCTGAATACTGAATCGCGAGCAAATTCCGTTTCGTGTACAGGGGTATCAACGCCGTCTATTTTCAGGTAGTGGGTTCCCCCTTTGGTTATCCGTCCCCCCTCAAAGAAGGCGGGAACTAAAAAATGAGCGTCAAAGGGGCCTAATTCTTCGGCAATTACATCGGTTTCTATGGGATAGTGACCCCGTAGGGTGGAGTCAGACCGACTCACTACTAGGAAATCTTGGATAGACTCGGCGGCGATCGCCATTTTCAGATTATGGGTAACTTCTCGTGTAACTGTGGCTGCTGCTTCTGGGGTTAATGCTCTGGTATTCGTTAAGATAAAGAATATGGGAGACTGGTCACTCAGTCCCAGCCGTAGGGTTTCTACGTCCCATTGTGTCAACAACAGACAACTATGAACAGTTTGGGAACCGGTGGGGTCATCATCCAGAACAATAATTTTAGGTGCCATTGCTTTAGTGTGGGAGTAACAAGAGAAACATTGAGTCATACCGTAGGACTCTGTGACTAGCTTACCATTGATATGGGAACTTTAATCTATCACCAGTACGGAGTTATTGGTTAATTCTGTTATTTGTTAGTTGGTTTCAGGTTATCATTGACAGTTAACGGCTTTCCCTAGGCTAATATGAATCAGTTTATTTATGGTCTCCCCAAAGCGGAACTACATCTTCACATCGAAGGTACTTTAGAACCACAGATGATGTTTGACCTGGCTCAACGAAATCATCTATCTTTACCTTTTGAGTCAGTGGCAGATGTGCAAAATTCCTATCATTTATCGAATTTGCAATCCTTTCTGGATTTATATTATCAGGGGGCTCAGGTCCTCTGCACTGACCAGGATTTTTATGATTTGACTTGGGCTTATTTACAAAAATGCTATCAGCAGAATGTCCGCCACACGGAAATATTTTTTGACCCCCAAACTCATGGCGATCGCGGTATTGATTTCCCGGTGGTATACCATGGCATACAGTCAGCCCTACAAGATGCCAAAACCTATCTAAATATCTCCTCACACTTAATTCTTTGTTTTCTGCGAGATTTAAGCGCAGAAGCCGCTATGAATACCCTTGAACAAGCCTTACCATACCAAGATGGCATTATTGCTGTCGGTTTGGATTCGGCGGAATTGCACAATCCACCTAGTAAATTTCAACAGGTATTTGAACGAGCCAAATCCGAGGGATTTTTAACTGTCGCCCATGGAGGAGAAGAAGCAGGCGCTGATTATATTTGGTCAGCAATTAATTTATTGCAGGTATCCCGGATTGATCACGGTGTGCGCTGTACAGAAGACCCGGCATTGGTTACTTATTTGGCACAACAACAAATCCCTTTAACTGTCTGTCCATTGTCTAATGTTAAGTTGGGGGTTTTTCCTGATATCAACTCCCATAATGTTAAACAATTGCTAGAGTTGGGTTTGTGTGTAACTATTAATTCGGACGACCCCGCTTATTTTGGCGGCTATATTAATGAAAATTATCTCGCTGTTCAAGAGGCTTTGAATTTTACCAATTCTCAACTGATACAGTTAGCCAAAAATTCTTTTATGGCTTCCTTTCTGAGTCAGGCTGAAAAAGATAAGTATTTAGCCGAAATCGAAAATCATGAATATAATGGTAGGGGCGGGTTCCCCAGTTAATTATCAATTCCCCAGGACTGTTTTTAATAACCCGCCCCAGCCATATTAGCAATTGTAGGGGAGGAGCGGGTTCCCCAGTTAATTATCAATTCCCCAGGACTGTTTTTAATAACCCGCCCCAGCTACTTTCGGGGTTATGTTAAGTTTTGTAACAAAAAGTTAAGAAATGTTGCGAAAATTTTTTTTGGTCTGGGGGGGTAGCTTTTTGGGGGAGTTCGTGCTATCATTTTAGATAATGGGAATATTGGCTAAATTTTTATTTAAGCAAATTTTCCATTATTTAAGAATATGTCAATATGATATCATTAGTTCCGGGTGCTTGTCAAGCTGTTGGCGCTAATTTGTCGGAACAATTTTTTAAAAATTGAATAAAAAATCAACAAGTGGCGAATAAAATACGATCGCATTGATAAATATGGATAATTAATGGTAGGGGCGGGTTCCCCAGTTAATTATCAATTCCCCAGGACTGTTTTCAAAAACCCGCCCCAGCCACATTAGGAATTGTAGGGGCGGGTTCCCCAGTTAATTATCAATTCCCCAGGACTGTTTTCAAAAACCCGCCCCAGCCACATTAGGAATTGTAGGGGCGGGTTCCCCAGTTAATTATCAATTCCCCAGGACTGTTTTTAAAAACCCGCCCCAGCTATATGGGGAATAAAATACGATCGCATTGATAAATATGGATAATTAATGGTAGGGGCGGGTTCCCCAGTTAATTATCAATTCCCCAGGACTGTTTTCAAAAACCCGCCCCAGCTATATTAGGAATTGTAGGGGCGGGTTCCCCAGTTAATTATCAATTCCCCAGGACTGTTTTCAAAAACCCGCCCCAGCCACATTAGGAATTGTAGGGGCGGGTTCCCCAGTTAATTATCAATTCCCCAGGACTGTTTTTAAAAACCCGCCCCAGCTATATATATGGGGAATAAAATGCGATCGCATTGATAAATATGGATAATTAATGGTAGGGGCGGGTTCCCCAGTTAATTATCAATTCCCCAGGACTGTTTTCAAAAACCCGCCCCAGCCACATTAGGAATTGTAGGGGCGGGTTCCCCAGTTAATTATCAATTCCCCAGGACTGTTTTCAAAAACCCGCCCCAGCCACATTAGGAATTGTAGGGGCGGGTTCCCCAGTTAATTATCAATTCCCCAGGACTGTTTTTAAAAACCCGCCCCAGCTATATATATGGGGAATAAAATGCGATCGCATTGATAAATATGGATAATTAATGGTAGGGGCGGGTTCCCCAGTTAATTATCAATTCCCCAGGACTGTTTTCAAAAACCCGCCCCAGCCACATTAGGAATTGTAGGGGCGGGTTCCCCAGTTAATTATCAATTCCCCAGGACTGTTTTCAAAAACCCGCCCCAGCCACATTAGGAATTGTAGGGGCGGGTTCCCCAGTTAATTATCAATTCCCCAGGACTGTTTTTAAAAACCCGCCCCAGCTATATGGGGAATAAAATGCGATCGCATTGATAAATATGGATAAATATAGGTTCTGAAGAGAGGGAAAACGGGGGTAAGTGAATGTTAAAATGGCGATTTTTGGGTAGTTTGAAGCGTAGTAGGTGGGTGAAAGTTGTAGCAGTGATGTTGCTGCTAGTGGTAGTAATTAGAAGCATTCCTTATTTCATGCCAATTCGGGCGCAAGATATCCGTCAAAATTCGGTATCGATGGAATTTAGCGATCGCCAAGGTTTAGCATTAGGAACAATTCTCAGCCAAGACCAAAGTCATACGGCTGTAGTCCCTTTAACCGAAATTTCCCCGTATTTTATCCAAGCTATTATTGCAGCAGAAGATAAGCGATATTATCAACATGGTGCTGTAGATATAATAGCGCTAGTGAGGGCGGTCATGGAAGCCATACAAGCCAGAGAGATAGTTAGTGGCGCGTCCACTATTACCATGCAACTAGCGCGAATGTTAGAACCCTCACCCCATACACTCCCGCACAAAGTCAGTGAAATTTGGTTATCTTGGCGACTATTTGCGGGAATGAACCGAGACGAAATTCTAGCAGCTTATATTAACCGTATTCCTATGGGTGGTAACTTGTATGGTGTGGAAGCGGCGGCGCGGACTTATTTTGGTATAGGTGCTTCTGACCTAAGTTTATCGCAAGCCAGTGTATTAGCCGGACTTCCCAACGACCCAACGGATCTAAATCCTTATTTTAATTGGGAGGGGCTGAAACAGCGGCAAAAATATGTTTTAGATCGCATGGTAGAAGATGGGTATATCACCCCAGAAAAAAGCGATCGCGCCTATCGAGAAACCCTGAAAATTGCCCCTCGTGAACAGGGTATTATCGCCGCGCCTCATTTTTTATTTTGGGTAGCTAGTCAACTGTCCAATGCAGAAATTACCAGCCCCAAAATTCGGACAACTTTAGACAGGACTCTCCAGCAATTTGTAGAAACCCAAGTCCGTCATGTAGTCACTTCTTTAGGGGGTCAAAATGTTAATCATGGGGCGGCTATAGTAATTAATAATCACACGGGGGAAGTTTTAGCATATGTAGGTTCTCCTGATTATTTTAATTGGGAAAATTTAGGCTCAAATGATGGAGTTCAAGCCTGGCGACAGCCGGGTTCAACCCTGAAGCCATTTTTATATCAATTAGCGATCGCCCAAGGAATTATCCGACCGAATACCATACTCCCAGACGTTCCCACCTATTATGCTATTCCGGGTGCTAAACTGTATACACCCGTTGATTATAGCGAAACCTTTTTAGGACCAGTGCGGGTCAGAATTGCCTTAGGTAATTCCTTAAATATTCCGGCTGTGCGAGTTTTAGAAAAAGTCGGTGTAGGTGAGTTTTTATCACGGTTGCATCAATTAGGTTTTAGCCACCTTGACCGAGAAGCAGAACATTATGGACTCGGGTTAAGTTTGGGTAGTGGGGAGGTTAGTCTTTGGGAATTAGCCCAGGCTTATTTAACTTTTGCGAACCGGGGAAAGTTCACGCCATTGGTGACTACAATTTCCCCAGAAATTGCCCCCCCATGTCAACAGGAGTGTATGCAAATGGATACAGCCACCAGTTGGGAATTAATTGTAAATATGCTGGCTGACTCCCATGCTAGGGCTTCAGCTTTTGGAGTTAATTCGGTGTTGAATTTACCGTTTTCGGTAGCAGTAAAAACGGGAACTTCTTCGGATTATCGAGATACTTGGACGGTGGGATTTACTACTGATTACACCGTCGCAACTTGGGTGGGAAATTTCGACTCTCAGCCCATGCAAAATATTTCCGGTGTCATGGGGGCTGCGCCGTTATGGAATCAGATTATGATGTATCTTCATAAAGACAAAAAACCCGATAATTTTACGCCGCCAGAGGGATTAGTTGAATTGCCGATTTGTAGTCATACAGGATGGAAACCCACCGATGATTGTGGGTCAGGAATTGTGTTAGAATATTTCTATCCAGAGGATATCAAGAATTATGATAACCCGTCTGTGGCTGGGGAGTTACCCGCAGAATATAATGAGTGGCTCTCGCAACAGGAAGCGCCTCATTTAAGTTCGGGAAAACTCAGAATTGTATTGCCTCAAAATAATGATTATTTCCTAGTGACTTCGGGTCATGATTCCCCCTAGAGTTGAAAGTGGCGGGAGTTGAAAATCAACAAATCCAATGGTTTATCAATGATAAGAAGATAGCCACAACTACGAGCAAGTCAATATTTTGGCAGCCAGAAATCGGAGATTTTACCCTGAAAGTAGCCACCAGTGAAAATATGAGCGATCGCATTAATTTTCAAGTTCGCGAAGCCGAAATAAAACCGTATCGGCGGGGTTTTTCCATAGGTGAATAGTAACAGGGGCTGCCGAACCGACCCCAAGCAGAAGCCACCAGGGGCAATGTAAAGTTTAATTACAAGTTTTGTGAAAATATTGAGAAATGTTCCAAAACCTCATCTTAGCCTTAGCCTAGAATTTTAGAAGTCATGAGATTAACTGAGATGGAAAAGTTAAAGAAATACCGGCTCAACTGTACCCTGACCTATGGCGATATTTACGGTCAAATCATGATTTGGCTGATCGTCATTTTCATCGCCCTAGCCTCCTCCCTAGCCTTGTGGAGTAGTTCTCAGCAAATTTTCGCCCTGACCATGCTAGGACTGATTGTAGTGCTATCGCTGCCCTTTCTGCTGTTTGCTTTCGTTACCACGTTGTTAAATCATATCGAATTTATACCCACAGACATCAAGTCAGAAACAGCAACAGATCAGGAAATTAAGGCATCTGAACAGCCAGCGCAAGCGACCAGTTAGGACACCATAGCAGTCAGTCAACCCTAAAGACTTCCTTGCCTTTTGGCAGGGAGGTTTTTTTTTGTTTAACTATGGAGTATGTGCAAATATCGAACAAACTAGAGAACTATGCTAGAACATGATGTAATTATTGTTGGTGGTGGTTTAGCCGGAAGTCGCGCCGCCGTTGAGATAGCCCGGACTGACCCCAGCCTAAATATTGCTGTTATAGCTAAAACGCACCCCATTAGGTCCCACTCCGTAGCAGCCCAAGGAGGTATCGCGGCGACTCTCAATAATGTTGACCCTGAAGATACCTGGGAAGCCCACGCCTTTGATACGGTGAAAGGGTCCGACTACCTAGCAGACCAAGACGCTGTGGAAATTCTGGCGAAAGAGGCCCCAGATGTAATTATTGACCTGGAACACATGGGGGTTTTGTTTTCGCGCCTCCCGGACGGTCGTATCGCCCAACGGGCTTTTGGTGGTCATACCCACCGCCGCACTTGCTACGCGGCTGATAAAACTGGACACGCTATCCTCCACGAGTTAGTTAATAACCTGCGTCGCTACGGTGTGCATATCTATGATGAGTGGTATGTAATGCGCCTGATTCTGGAAGAGGGGGAAGCGAAAGGGGTGGTGATGTATCATATCCTTGATGGTACTATCCAAGTGGCTAGGGCTAAGGCGGTGATGTTCGCTACGGGTGGCTATGGTCGGGCTTTTAACACTACTTCTAATGATTTTGCCTCTACGGGGGATGGCTTGGCTATGTCGGCTTTGGCGGGGATACCGTTACAGGATATGGAGTTTGTCCAGTTTCACCCGACAGGCCTTTATCCGGTGGGTGTGTTGATTTCTGAGGCGGTACGCGGTGAAGGGGCTTATTTGATTAATAGTGAGGGCGATCGCTTTATGAAAAATTACGCCCCCGGTAAAATGGAGTTAGCCCCCCGTGATATTACTTCTAGGGCAATTACTTTAGAAATTCGTGCCGGACGGGGTATTCATCGTGATGGCACTGCGGGGGGCCCGTTTGTGTATCTGGATTTGCGACACATGGGGCGGGAAAAAATTATGAGCCGCATTCCTTTCTGTTGGGAAGAAGCCCATCGTTTGGTGGGGGTTGATGCGGTGGTTGAACCTATGCCTGTGCGTCCTACGGTTCACTATTCTATGGGGGGTATTCCCACTAATACTGATGGTCGGGTTCTCGCTAGTGCTGATAGTTTGGTAGATGGGTTATTTGCTGCAGGTGAGGCGGCTTGTGTGTCTGTCCATGGGGCTAACCGTTTGGGTAGTAATTCTCTGTTGGAGTGTGTGGTTTATGGCAAGCGCACGGGGGCGGCGATCGCACAATTTGTACAAAACCGTAAATTGCCCACTGTCAACGAAGCGCACTATATTAAAGAAGCTAAAAATCAGGTACAGGAATTACTCGATAAGTCGGGGGACTGTCGCATTGGTCAACTACGGCAAGAATTTCAGGACGCTATGACTTTGCATTGTGGAGTTTTTCGCACTGAAGATGTGATGCAGGAGGGCTTAAATCAGCTTCAGCTATGCCGCGAACGTTACCAAAATATCTATTTGGATGACCGGGGGAAATTGTGGAATACAGAAGTTATTGAAGCCTTGGAATTACGGAATATTATGATTGTGGGTGAGATGATTTTGACTTCTGCCCTCAACCGCCAGGAGAGTCGAGGGGCTCACAGTCGCGAGGATTATACTACCCGCGATGACCAGAATTTCCTCAAGCATACTCTTGCTTACTATTCCCAGGCTGGCATTGATTTGGCTTATCGTCCTGTGGCTATTACTATGTTTGAACCACAGGAACGCAAGTATTAAATCACTCAAATTCTCGTCTCCCCTGTTAGAAAAGGGTTGACAGGGGAGAGCATTTTATGCTACTATCGAGGTGTCAAGTTTCATAATAGAGATATTTGCATCCCAAAAAAAATTATAAACACTACCATTATATAATAATATATCTGAGACTGATTAAAAGTCAAGACATCCGCCGAAAAAAATTGATAATGAAAGTCCATGTTTGGGAAATCTCGATTGGTAACATATTGACATTGGGGATGGGATAGTGGACAGTGAGTTGTTGGTGATGATTGTGGGTCAAAAGTTCTCGGTTTAAGAATTTGCTGAATATGTCTGAAGAAACCCCAAAAGTATTTTCGCTGAGTGATGGCAATTCCCAAATCCGGTTTAAACGGGAAGGGGAGAATGTGCTGCTGATTTTACCACCAGAAGAAGGCGATCGCTCTGAGAACTCTACCAGCAACAGTTGGGGGGATTTGTTGCAACAACTGAAACATCGGATCACCGGGGAGGAACATAGCTGGGAAGAGGGGCTAGAAGTGCATCTAGTCAGCGAAAATCGGCTGTTAGACAGTCGTCAATTGCAGGACATTAGAGATATCCTGACGGGAGCGAAATTAGAGCTAAAGCGGGTAAGAACAAGTAGGGCGCAAACAGCGGTGGCGGCGGCGACGGCGGGATATTCAGTTGATCGCGAATCGGATCGGAGCCATTTAAGCCAAAAGGAAACGGAAACGGAAAGGACTACAGTAGAGGCGGAACCCCTATACTTAAAAATGACTTTGCGATCGGGGGTAGAAATACGTCATCCGGGGACGGTGGTAGTTGTGGGAGATGTGAACCCAGGTAGTTCGATAGTTGCGAATGGGGATATAATGATATGGGGCCGTTTGCGGGGAACCGTCCATGCTGGGGCTAAGGGGAACCTACAAAGCATGATTATGGCATTGCAAATGGAACCGATGCTGATCCGCATAGGGGATCGGGTGGCGCGTGGTCCAGAAAACCCGCCGGAGGAATTTTACCCGGAAGTAGCTTATATGACGGCGAAAGGCATCCGTATTAGCCGGGCTACGGAATTGGGGCGAGTGAAACTCTGGCAAATCAGTCAAGCCTCTAGTGATGCGGGCGTGTAATACTATTGCTGTTGGATATGGTGATCGAATCTGCTATTATCCGATCGCATTTGTTGCCCATGTAGCGATCGTTAATATTACTAACTGTTAACTAATTAATAACCCCCATGAGTCGCATTATAGTTGTCACCTCTGGAAAGGGAGGAGTCGGAAAAACTACCTCTACAGCCAATCTTGGCATGGCTCTCGCCCAACGAGGACACTCAGTTGTGGTGATTGATGCTGACTTTGGTTTGAGAAATTTAGACTTGCTGCTGGGACTGGAAAACCGGATTGTATATACAGCGGTGGAAGTCCTATCAGGGGAGTGTCGTCTGGAACAGGCTTTGGTGAAAGACAAGCGCCAACCTAAGTTGGTATTGTTACCAGCGGCTCAAAATCGGATGAAGGATGCCGTCACACCGGAACAAATGAAGGAGTTAATCAGCCAACTGACTCCGAAATACGAGTATATTTTGATTGACTGTCCGGCGGGTATTGAACAAGGTTTCCAAAATGCGATCGCCGCCGCCAGTGAGGCTATTGTGGTAACGACACCGGAAATATCAGCGGTGCGAGATGGCGATCGCGTGATTGGCTTATTGGAGGCGAATGGTATCAAGCGGATACGGCTGCTAGTGAACCGGATTAAACCGGGGATGGTAAAAGCTAATGATATGATGTCGGTTCAAGATGTCGAGGAAATTCTAGCGATTCCGCTGGTGGGTGTAGTTCCTGATGATGAACAGGTAATTGTTTCGACTAACAAGGGTGAACCGTTGGTATTAACGGAAACTATTTCTCCGGCGGTGACAGCCTTTAATAATATTGCCCGTCGTCTGGAGGGGGAAAAAGTGCCGTTTATGGAGTTAGACCCAGCGCCTCCTGGTTTTTTTGCGCGACTGCGTAGGCTGTTGTCGTCTAAGATTATGTAGTAACCCTTTGAATAACTCATCGCCGGGGCGGTAGGGGTCTGGGGGCTTTCTCAAGAGGTTACTAGGGACGTGCGGAGTATTGGATCATCGAGGTATTTATCGCCCAGGTGTAGGTTTTGATCCACTGTTCGATAATGTAGCAACAGCAATGAAAATTAATGAATTTATCGACAAATTTGTGAACCGCAACAGGCCGAACAGTCGTGATGCGGTCAAACAACGGTTAAAATTAGTTCTCGCCCATGATCGCGCTGATTTATCTCCAGAAGTTGTAGAAGCTATGCGGCGGGAGATTTTGGAGGTGGTATCTAGGTATGTGGAAATTGATACAGATGACTCAGAATTTGGGTTAGAAAGCGACCAAAGATCGACTATTTTGATAGCCAACCTTCCGATCAGGCGAGTGAGGAAAACGGTCGCGCCGGACTCCTAGACTAGCACTGCCAGGGGAACTGTTTTATGATTTGGTATGAAAGGGCAGTATTTGGGGGCAGAAAGTGCGACGATCGCCTGTAGGCTGTCCGAGAAAGTATAGATTCCCATTTTGCCATGGGAAATAGTTAAATGTTGCCATCAGTATTCACAACTTGCATTCCCAGAGGCGAAATCCAAAAAGGGGAACTAACCGAAGACATTTTCGCCGCCAAAATCCGCCCAGTGGTGGAGGGAAAAGCCCCCCTAGTGTACCAGGATGCGGAAGTATTTTTTGCCAACACCTTTCCCACCGAGGGGATACGGACTTTAATTCGGGAAGTTTTCGGGAGGCTGACGGGGGCTAATGTTGGTTCTCCGATTATCCGCCTGGAGACCAGCTTTGGGGGTGGTAAAACCCATGACCAGATTGCCCTGTGGCATATTTGTAGCCGAGGGAGGCCGATTCAGGGTTTAGAGCGATTCGGGGACTTGAACCTGATTCCTGAGAAGGGGGTGCAGGTGGCGGCCATTGACGGGCGCGACCTTGACCCAGAAAACGGCATATTTCATCAAGATACTGGAATAACGACCTATACCCTGTGGGGGGAGATTGCTTATCAAATCGGGGGTATTGGGGGCTACCAACTGCTGCAGGGGTCTGACGAGAAGCAAATCAGCCCAGGAACGTCGGTTTTAGAGCGATTGGTGGGTGAGGAGCCCACAGTGATTATGATTGACGAGATCGCGCGGCATTTGCAGGCGGCGAAGGCGAAAAAGGTGGGTAATAGTGACCTAGCCGAGCAGGTGGTAGCGTTTTTGTTTTCGTTGATGGACTTAGCGGCGGCTTGCGATCGCCTGATTTTCGTGTACTCGCTGGCTTCAGCCTCAGACACCTTCGGAAAACAAACCCAGGAGTTAACGGAACTGATACGGGCTTCGGCGCGACAGGAGCGGGTGATGAGTCCTTCGACGGATGTGGATATCTACAATATCGTCAAGCAGAGGCTGTTCGAGAGTGTGCAGGAAGAGGCGGGAAAAAAGGCGGCGACGGAATATCTGAAGGCTTACCGGGCTGCTAGTGTTGACCTACCCCAGGGCTGCACAGAGGCGAGGTATGGGGAAGCGATCGCTTCTTGCTACCCCTTCCACCCGGAACTGTTCAAACTGCTGACCCAAAAAATCGCTTCTATCCCGGATTTCCAGCGAACCAGGGGGGCGTTGCGGCTGTTTGGTAGTGTAGTCCGCCACCTGTGGCAGGAAGCGGACGCAGCCCCGGAAGATAGCCCCATTTGGATACCTCTAATCCATAGCCACCATATCCCCCTAGGGCTGGATAAGAAGGTACAAGACGAGCTGACCTCGCGCCTACAGCGTCCTCTGATGCGGATTCCTATTCAGGCAGACATCTACAGCCAGGACGGACGGGCTGCCTATGCTCAGGTACAGGATGAACAGTGGCAGGTGGCAGGAAAGCCGCCGTTTTCGACCTGGGTAGCACGGACGATTTTTTTGCACTCCCTCACCCAGGGGATTTCTTCAGGGATTAGGCGATCGGAGCTGAACCTGTCGCTGTTGACTCCTGGCTTAGAAATCGGCTTTGTGGAGCAGGTTTTGGAGGAGTTGGGAAGGGTGGCGTGGTATCTCGACATTGATCCGATCACATCGATCGCCCGGTTCAAGGAAGAACCATCTATCAATAAGATTATCACAGAAGAGAAGCAACAGGTGGGGCTTTCGGAAGCTAAGGAAGAGCTGCGATCGCGACGGGATAGCATTTTTGCGGGGAATAAGTTTAAACTGATATCAGCGCCGGACTGTGCGGCGGACGTGGACGATACACCGGAGACGATCGCCCTGTGCGTGATCGATTTTGGGGATTTTGTGATCACCTCCCCCCAAGACCCGCCGCCGTCGCTGGTGGAAACGATTTTCAACAATACAGGGGTATCCGGGAAGTTCCGCACCTTCCGTAATCGGCTGTTGTTTCTGGTGGCGAACCGGGATGAACTGGAGCGGGCGATCGAGGTGGTGAAGGAGTATAAGGCAATTAAGGCGATCAGGGAAACTCCCCACCGTCTGGATGACATTTCCGAGAGCCAGCGCCAGCAACTGAAACAGAAAGAAGGGGAAACTGACCTGGCTGTGCGGGTTGCCCTGACTAACACCTACCGCCACCTGTTCTACCCAGCTAAGGATGAGGTGAAGGCTCCGAAAGGCTTGATGCACTATACCCTCTCTCCCCAGGATTCTAGCACGGTGAAGGGCAAAAACAACCAACAGGATTTGATTTTAAAGGCACTGCGAGATTGCCAAAAGGTCCGGGCGGAAGCGGAGGAGGATGCTAAACCCTTCGCCCCGGCTTATATTCTGCAAAAGGTTTGGCCGGCTGGAGTGGAACACTGGACTACTAAAAGCCTGTGGGAGGAGTTCTCGAAAAATCTGGGGCTGAATTTGCCTATAGAGGCGGAAAAGCTGAAACTCCGGGAGACTATCGGCGCGGGGTTGCTGGGGGGTTGCTGGGATATGGCGATCGCCCAGAAAGTCTACATCAAAGTACCTGACGCGCCGCTGAGGGGACCAGATACTATTGAATTGAGCGATCGCCAGGTGCTTTACCGTCGGGGTATTTTGGAAGCGCCCCAACCCAAGGAAATCGAACTTAATGCCCAACTGATGCCTTCGACGGAGGTGGTGAAGCCCGTGCGGGTGCGCTGGAGGGCTAGGGAGGCGGTGAAAGTTCAGTTATTTGAAAACGGCACCCCTGTTTTAAAAGAGTTTTTCCCCTCGGACGAGTATGAGGCGGAGGTGGCGGAAACGACGACTTTTAGGCTGGTGGCGGACTACGGGGACGGGGAAACTGCCACTCAGGAGACAGTGGTTTACTTAACTACCCCTGGGGGTACTGCGACCGGGGCGGCGGAAGCGGCGACATTGTTTGATGCGAAACCCTCCAGCAGTGAGTTTTCGGGGACGGTGAACCGGGTATTTGAGGAATTGGGCGATCGCTGTTGGGATCTGAAGGTGCGCCGGATATCCCAGATCACCCTATCGGTAGACCAAATTATCGACTATCGGAAATTAGCCACAGCTATCTCTCTGTTGAGTCGCTTCGGGCCGCAAATTGAGCAAAGCGTCACCCTCCAGACCGGACAACAGTTTCTCCGCCTGGAATATCAGGGCGACCTGCGGGGGTTCCAGGGTTTTCTGACTACCCTCAACGGGTTGATGAGTCAGCCAGAGGTGGCGGGAGACGTGCATTTGAGCCTCAAATTTGCGTTTCCAACAGCCATAGGATTTGAGGGCCTAGCCACCGGGAAACTGCCCCTAGATCTAGGCCAAATCAAATCCCAACTAGAGCGGAACCCGGTGGGACGATTGCATTTGAGCGCCGATTTCCAATATGATTAAACCTCCAGAGTTTTTGTGGTTTTTAACCTCAGCCCAAAATGCAAGAATTTCAACTGCGAGTTGTCCCCATTGATAACAATAATTTCGGCTTGGAAATCTACCAGTGCGCCTACAAAAAAGCGGGGGAAAAAAAGCGCCCCCCGGCGAAGCGTTTGGGTCGCCTGAAGGGGAATGTCCTAATTTTGGCGCGTCCGAGTATTTACCAACTGTTGAAGCAGAACAACTACGACCCGAAAACCCTCAACCACCACCGCAAAAAACCCTATATTTTAGATGAGAAAAGCGGGGTGACTTTGGCAATTTTATTTCAGGCATTGCAACCGTTGCGGAAAAGTGATAAAATCGTCAATATTGCCGCTGGAATTAAAGAGATGAGCAATGAGGAAGCACACTACTGGTTTGCCAAAGTCAACAGCAGCAAAAACCCGGCGGCTTTGAAGGCTTTGCGGATTTTGTTGGGAGAATAGTTGACTGAATCTGTTTTAGGATGTTAGGATTGTGGGGCGATTTTCTCTAGGGCTGCCGCCGATTAACTTTCGCGTCTCCCACCTCTGGTTAGGACGGCTTTTTTGCTGGGGAAAACGCGCCCTGTTCACCTTTCCTCCTGGGAAATTATGTCGGAAACTTACACCAACCGCCCCCGCCTGTTTATTGAAAAAATTATGCCGATAAAACTCCTCAACGAGCAGGTATATTTTGAAAATGGCGGCAATCCTTTTAAGGGACTACATCGCTGGTATTCCCGGAAACCTCTGTCTTTTTCGCGGGCTTCGGTGTTGGCTTCGGTGCTACCGGCGGATATTTCTATGGATGAATTCCAGTATCTTTTGGGGGTGTATTCGGAGCAAGAATTGGGGTATTTGCAGCAGTCGAATTGGCTTGAGGACAAGGAGGAGAAAATAACCTCGTCGGTGAGACTCTACAAAACGCCGCCGAGTCCAAGGTGCATTGGGCGGGTGCATGACTACTGCGAGAAGGTGTGGGGAAAGCGGACTCCTGTGGTTTTGGATGCTTTCGCAGGGGGCGGTAGCATCCCGTTTGAGGCGGCGCGATACGGTTTTGAGGTGTATGGGTCGGATTTGAACCCGGTGGCTGTGGTGACTATGAAGGCGGCTATGGAATACCCCCTCAAGTTTGGCCCTGATTTACAGGTGGATATTGACAAGTGGGTGCAGTGGGTTGGAAATGAGGCGGAAACTCGACTGGCTGCTTTTTTCCCCTCCCCAGAAGGCGAGACTGTACAAAATTATTTATGGGCGCATACTGTACAATGCCCTAGTTGTAATTCTACTGTGCCTCTCAGTCCGAATTGGTGGCTGAGTAAAACCAGTAATTATGCGGGAAAGGGACAAACTAGAAAGGTGACGAGTGATTGGTATGCGGTAAAACCGATTCCTAAACCGGCAGAAAAACGGGTCGATTTTGAGTTAATCAAAGGCCGCAAAGGGAAGGGTTCGACGATACATACAGAGGACGGAGATTTTGACCCGAATGATTACAATACCATCAGCCGGGGAGTCGGAAAATGTCCGAATTGTGGGAATGTGATTGAGGATGATATAATTAAATCTCAGGCACAAAAGGAAGGTTTGGGTCATCAGTTATATGCAGTTGCTTATAAAAAAGGCAAGGGTAGTTTAGAGTTTAGAACGCCGGCAGAAATTGATTTAAATGCGTTTCAAAAATCCATTGATTTTAATGTTGATAAAATTAACGAATTAATTACAGGTGAATTAGTCCCTACCCCAGAAGTTTTCTATGGCGAAAAAACCCAAGAATTGCTCCGATATGGCATGAAAAAATGGCATAGTTTATTCAATCCCCGGCAACTCTTAACCCTGGTCACTTATGCAGAAATTATCAACGAAGCCAAAGAGAAAATTCGAGCCGAATGCGAATTAGAAAAAGCTGCCAAAATTGAGTCGGTGGAAAATGATGGGGAAGCAGTGGCAGAAATTGAGGATTATTATCGCGGGAAATTAGAGGCGATCGCCACTTATTTAGCTATGGTAATGGATAGGTGCGTTGATGTTAATTGCAGATTGTCAAATTGGCATCCAGGCATAGGAAGTGCAGCGCGTGCTTCTGCACAACACTCTCTAAATCTCATGTGGAACTATCCTGAATTTCAAGGATATGAAAAGTTATGGGGTCAAATGTCTAAATTTGCTTATGACTATACAAAACTCTGCAAAATGTTTGGAATGCGATCGCATTCGACAGGCATTCCGGGCATCGAAAAATACGATCCGAAAACGATTAAAATCGATTTATGCTCCGCTGACAGTCTGTGGCATATAGGGGATAAATCAGTGGATGTTATTGTCACCGACCCCCCCTATTATGGAACGATTCAATATGCGGAACTCTCCGACTTTTTCTATATTTGGCTTAAAATAACATTGGGGGATATATTCCCGGACTTATTTTATGTAGAATTGACCGATAAAGACCGGGAAGCCGTCGCCAACCCGTCGCGGTTTCGGAATATGGGAATAAGTCCGGACGAACTAGCCAACCAGGACTATGAGGCAAAAATGGCATTAGCTTTCGGGGAATATCACCGAGTCTTGCGCGATGATGGTATTATGACAGTGCAATTTAACCATAAAGACTCCGGCGCGTGGGATGTTTTAGCGAAATCTCTGATTGATGCTGGATTTGAGATAACCGCTTCTTGGGCTGTCAGTACCGAAAACCCGCAAAACCTGCACCAAGCCAAGAAAAACAGCGTCTCCAGCACCGTCCTTCTCGTGTGTCGTCAGCGAGACCCCAACGCCGGACAGGCTTGGTGGGAAGACCTGCGCCCGGAAGTGGTGAACCTGGTGGAAAAGCGAGCCCCGGAGTTTGAAGCCAATGATATCACGGGAATCGACCTATATTTGAGCGCCTTCGGTCCGGCGTTGAATGTGTTTTCCCGCCAGTATCCGATCCTGAACAGTAGCGGGGAGGAAGTGCGCCCAGAGGAGGCTTTCGCGGAAGCCAGGAAGGCGATCGCCAATTACCGCTTCCGCAGCCTGGTGGGCTCAGAAACCGCCGGATTTGACGCTTTGAGTCAGTGGTATCTGTTGGCTTGGGACGCATTCCGAGCGAGAGAGTTCCCCTACGACGACGCGCGCCAATTAGCTTTGGCGATCGGTGGTTTCAACGTCACGGACCTAGTGAAAACCCACAAACTCCTAGACTCAGCTAGTGGGACTTGCAAACTCTTGACCCCCCAGCAGCGCCTGAAGAAACGGGCTTTTTCGGTTCAGGAAAAGGAATTTTCCGGGCGTTACCTAGTGGACGGACTCCATGGGGCGATCGCTATTTACCAAGAGGAACAAAACCTGCAACAGGTGCGCCGTTTCCTGCAAAATACGGGGTTAGTGACCAACGACCTATTCATGAAAATTTGGGAGGTGGGGTTAAAGGTAATTCCCGATACAGTCCCGGAGCGGGAGGCTTTAGTAAACCTGCGGCTGGGTGTAAAGGAGATTAAGGATAAAGTGGTACATGAGCAGTTAACATTAGACTTAAAATTAGACCCCTAGCCCCAAAAAACGGGTAACTGGTAGGGTGCGTCAGAGGGATAACCTACTGGGTTAACGGCAAATTTTATGGCTCTGACGCACCACTGACGCACCACCCTACAATTATTAATCATCAAGGGTCAATTATCGGGTGGAGTGGGGCGGGTTTATTTATATCCCGGTGGGGTCCGAGTTAACGTAGGGTGCGTCAGAGGGATAACCTACTGGGTTAACGGCAAATTTTATGGCTCTGACGCACCACTGACGCACCACCCTACAATTATTAATCATCAAGGGTCAATTATCGGGTGGAGTGGGGCGGGTTTATTTATATCCCGGTGGGGTCCGAGTTAACGTAGGGTGCGTCAGAGGGATAACCTACTGGGTTAACGGCAAATTTTATTCATCTGACGCACCACCCTACAATTATTAATCATCAAGGGTCAATTATCGGGTGGAGTGGGGCGGGTTTATTTATATCCCGGTGGGGTCCGACAATTGACAGCCAGAGAGAGGGCGGGTTTATTTATATCCCGGTGGGGTCCGACAATTGACAGCCAGAGAGAGGGCGGGTTTATTTATATCCCGGTGGGGTCCGACAATTGACAGCCAGAGAGAGGGCGGGTTTATTTATATCCCGGTGGGGTCCGACAATTGACAGCAGAACCCGCCCCTACAATTATCAATGGTTAATTATCAATGGTCAATTATCAATTATCCGGTGGGGTGGGGCGGGTTTATTTATATCCCGGTGGGGTCCGAGTTAACGTAGGGTGCGTCAGAGGGATAACCTACTGGGTTAACGGCAAATTTTATTCATCTGACGCACCACCCTACAATTATTAATCATCAAGGGTCAATTATCCCGTGGAGTGGGGCGGGTTTATTTATATCCCGGTGGGGTCCGACAATTGACAGCCAGAGAGAGGGCGGGTTTATTTATATCCCGGTGGGGTCCGACAATTGACAGCAGAACCCGCCCCTACAATTATCAATGGTTAATTATCAATGGTCAATTATCAATTATCCGGTGGGGTGGGGCGGGTTTATTTATATCCCGGTGGGGTCCGACAATTGACAGCAGAACCCGCCCCTACAATTATCAATGGTCAATCATCAAGGCGATCGCTGATGCTATAATCAAATAATCGTATCTATAACAATCGATAACTAAGATGTCGCCCGCTAAAGAAATCTCAATTTCCTTACCAACATCCCTAGTACAATTTATTGAGAACTATAAAATTGCCAAAGGATGTCAATCCCCTGACCAAGTGATTGAATTAGCTTTAGAATTATTGAGAAATCAAGAACTAGAATCCGCTTACAGAGAAGCATCTAGTGAAATTGATTCCGCGTGGGATATTACAATTGCCGATGGATTAACCGATGAAACGTGGTGAAATTTACTATGCTAATCTCAGTCCGGCGGTTGGTTCGGAAATGGATAAACGCCGTCCCGTGCTGATAGTAAGTAACGATGCAAATAACCGCGCAGCGGATACAGTGACAATTCTACCCATTACCTCTAATGTGACTCGCGTTTACCCTTTTGAAGTGTTAATCAATCCAGAGGATAGCGGTTTATCCAAGCCTTCCAAGGTGCAAGCGCAGCAGGTGCGAACTATTTCTAAACAAAGGATCGGTGGGGATACAGTGGGTTTTTTGAGCCAGGAAGTTATGGAAATAGTAGAGACTGCCCTCAAACTGCACTTAAAGCTAGATTAAATTTCATCACGATCGCCATTGATTCATTCACCTTTGCTAACCGGCTCTCGAATGTAGCCAGGGGCAATTTCCATGGGATAGCTAACTCTAAATGGGCGGCATCATAAGCGGCTAAACCTTCTTTTCTTACCAGAGGAAATGTGGCAGATAACGCCTTGCTATCGGTAGCGAGATAGACTTTAATTAACAAAGATTGTAATAAAGCGATCGCTCTCTTGTGGTGGGGCGGGTTTATTATGATTTCCGTCAGGAGGAGAGGTATTCGCAATTATCAATCATCAATTATCCCGTGCGGTGGGGCGGGTTTATTTATATCCCGGTGGGGTCCGAGTTAACGTAGGGTGCGTCAGAGGGATAACCTACTGGGTTAACGGCAAATTTTATTCATCTGACGCACCACCCTACAATTATTAATCATCAAGGGTCAATTATCGGGTGGAGTGGGGCGGGTTTATTTATATCCCGGTGGGGTCCGAGTTAACGTAGGGTGCGTCAGAGGGATAACCTACTGGGTTAACGGCAAATTTTATTCATCTGACGCACCACCCTACAATTATTAATCATCAAGGGTCAATTATCGGGTGGAGTGGGGCGGGTTTATTTATATCCCGGTGGGGTCCGAGTTAACGTAGGGTGCGTCAGAGGGATAACCTACTGGGTTAACGGCAAATTTTATTCATCTGACGCACCACCCTACAATTATTAATCATCAAGGGTCAATTATCGGGTGGAGTGGGGCGGGTTTATTTATATCCCGGTGGGGTCCGAGTTAACGTAGGGTGCGTCAGAGGGATAACCTACTGGGTTAACGGCAAATTTTATTCATCTGACGCACCACCCTACAATTATTAATCATCAAGGGTCAATTATCGGGTGGAGTGGGGCGGGTTTATTTATATCCCGGTGGGGTCCGAGTTAACGTAGGGTGCGTCAGAGGGATAACCTACTGGGTTAACGGCAAATTTTATTCATCTGACGCACCACCCTACAATTATTAATCATCAAGGGTCAATTATCGGGTGGAGTGGGGCGGGTTTATTTATATCCCGGTGGGGTCCGACAATTGACAGCAGAACCCGCCCCTACAATTATCAATTATCAATTACAAAATAGTTAAATAAGTATCCATTGAGGTTTCTGGTAATAGCTTTAATTGCTGATTTTTTAAATCGAGTTCAATTCCTAATGCTTCCAGAGGCAAAACCCCCAAAAGCGCCTCGCGTCCTCCCGGTAATTCTAAGCATTCAAAAGTTCCTTCTCTACCCAATAGGGAAATACTAGCGTCTCGGAAAACTCTGGCTTTACTGAAGCCGTTAGCGGTAGCTACATCAACTTCTTTGAGTAATTCCAAACCCCATTGAGCGATCGCATTGGAAGGGAGGCATAATATCGTTGTGTTGGGGCGGGTTTATTATAGTTGTGGTGAAGAGGAGAGGTATGATAAATTATCAATTATCAATTATTAATTATTAATTATATCCATGCTTCCCGATCGCACCTGGCGCAGCAGCTACTCTACCAACGAAAATAACCCGATTATTGACTTTTATATTCCGGCTTTGGAAAACTGTAGTCAGTACGATCGCAAGTCGGGATTTTTTGCCAGCGGGATCCTCAGCCGAGTCGCCGCCGGGTTGGGTTCCCTGTTGCATAATGATGGGAAAATGCGGCTGATTATGGGTTGTCAGTTTCAGGCGGAGGACTTGGAGGCAATTCGACAGGGTTACAGCCTGCGGGAAACTTTGGGCGATCGTCTAAAAGCCTCCCTCACGCCGCCGCAGACCTTCGTGCAACTCCGACATTTCGAGATCCTCTCCTGGCTGGTAGAACACGATCGCCTAGATATAAAAATCGCCGTCCCCCTCAAGTCCGACGGAATGCCAGAAACCCCCGAACAGCAGCTAGACCCTCAACACATTTTCCATGAAAAAGTCGGCATTTTTACCGATAATGATGGCAATCAGTTGGTGTTTTTCGGGTCCAATAACGAAACCCCTAGCGGCTGGGAAAAGAATATCGAATCATTCCACGTCTACTGTACCTGGGAAGGCGGTAGGGAAGCCGAACGGGTCCATGAGGAAGTATTCCGGTTTGAACAACTTTGGCAAAACTGGGCTCCCAATGTGAGGGTGTTTGAAATACCCGAAGCCGTCCGCGCCCAACTGCTGCGCTACACGCCCATATCCAAACCCACCTGGGAACCGGCACAGGAATTTGAGACTACAGGGGATGACCCACCGCCGCCACAAGTTGCCGATACCGCCGCCGAATTGAGTCAGGAAGTGGAAGCCTTCGCCGCCCTGTTGGACTTACCGAACTCTCCCGGTTGTCTGGACTTCTGCCTAAAATCCATCCCTGTGCAACTCTGGCCCCACCAATTGAAAATCCTGCGCCGGGTGGCGGAAACCTTCCCCCGCAGTTTCCTGATCGCCGACGAGGTGGGGCTGGGTAAAACGGTGGAAACGGGGGCTATCTTGCGTTATCTGCTGGTTAGCGGTCGGGTAAAACGGGTGTTGGTGCTGGCTCCGGCTAGTGTTCAGTCTCAGTGGCACGAGGAACTTAGGGAAAAGTTTAACCTGCACTTCTGGAGTTACGGACAGAAAGAATTTAAGGACCCCTACGGGGCTGTATCAACGGTCAGAGAAGCCGAAAACCCCTGGAACCGTCACCCCCTTATCGTCGCGTCTTCTCACCTGGTGCGTCGCCGGGAACGCAGCCAGGAACTATTGGCAGCGGAACCCTGGGATTTGGTGGTCCTTGATGAAGCGCACCACGCCCGCCGCCGGACTCCGAAAGCACACCAGGATACCCCTAACAGCCTCCTGGAGTTGATGGGACAACTGCGCGATCGCACCAGGTCGCTGTTGCTGCTGTCGGCGACTCCTATGCAAATAGACGCGATCGAGGTGTTTGACCTGCTGGAGTTGCTGGGACTCTACGGACACTGGCGCTACGGGGAAAACTTCTGCGACTACTTCGCTTCCCTCTCGGAACCGCCAGACCCGTTTATCCTGGAGTTCTGGCAAAATATGTCTGTGGATTACTTCCGGGGGGGCGGGGAACCTTGCTCGCGCCTGCAAGGGTTTCTGGGCGATCGCGATCGACTACTAAGCTACAAACTACAGGATATCTGGCAACGGGGTCAAAGGATGGTTAACCCTAAACAACTCTGTGGGGATG
Source organism: Arthrospira sp. PCC 9108 (assembly GCA_016745315.1). Lineage (GTDB taxonomy): Bacteria > Cyanobacteriota > Cyanobacteriia > Cyanobacteriales > Microcoleaceae > Limnospira > Limnospira platensis. The sequence goes on along the minus strand of CP066886.1, from coordinate 3,150,760 downwards.
AGTCCTTTGTGGCTAGTTCCCGCCAATACCTCAGTACGAATACTCCCCTAAAAGACCTGATGTTTCGACATACCCGCGACACGCTGCGAGAATATTACCGCCTAGGACTGCTGGAAGAAGATATCCCCCGCCGGGTGGTGACCGACAACGCGATTTCTCTGGAAGGCGATCGCGAAATTCCCCTCTACCAAGCAGTTAGCGATTATGTCCGCCACTTCTACCGCCTCGCCCAAAAGCACGATCGCAAGGCTTTGGGGTTTCTGATGACTCTCTACCGCAAGCGCCTCACCAGTTCGTTTTATGCGATTCAAGAGTCCCTTAAACGGCGTTTACTCCGTTCTAATATCACGCCGGATGACCTGGTGGACCTCGAAGAAGCCGAAGATGTGGCGATCGAGGGTTTGCAGCCTTACCTCGAACAGGTAGACCCCAAGGAAATTGAGTATTTGGAAGATTTGCTGCGACAGTTTGAAAATACCGGGGAGGATAGTAAGTTGTCGTTTCTCCTGGAAACTCTGCGCCGGGAGTTCCTCGAACGCGATAGCGCGATCGTTTTTACCCAGTATACTGATACCATGGACTACCTACGAGAACAGTTGCGATCGCTTTATGGCGATCGGCTGGCCTGCTATTCGGGGCGGGGCGGGGAACTTCCCGTCCAAGACCCTGAACCTTCCTGGCGGGTGGTTCCCAAGGGGAAAATCAAAAACCTGTTTCGCCAAGGGGAAATTCAACTCCTCCTCTGTACGGAGTCAGCCAGCGAAGGGCTCAATTTGCAAACCTGCGGGGTTCTGATTAACTATGATTTACCCTGGAACCCTATGCGAGTTGAACAACGCATTGGCCGCGTAGACCGGATCGGGCAACGCTACCCGACGGTTAAGATCCACAACCTCTACTATGATGGCACGGTGGAAGCTAAGGTTTACCGCCGCCTGCGAGAGAGAATAGGCCTATTTACTAATGTGGTGGGGAACCTACAGCCTATTTTAGCTCGGGTTCCCACGTTTATCGAGCAGGCGGTGATGAGTGCTGACCCGGAAGAAGAGGATGTGCTGATGGCCTCTTTTGAGGATGGCTTCCTCACTGACTCCCTCAACCCCTCCCTCGATGAAATGGTGAAAATTGATGTAGAGGCAGACCTGGCTCAGTTGCGCCACTCCCTGCCACGGTCTCCCCTCACTTGGGAGGCTCTGGAAACCCTGTTCTCCCATTCCCAGATACTCCGGGCGGCGGGGTTTCACTTCCAAAAAGAGGGCGATCGCCTTTGGACTCTCTTCTCTGGGGAAAATGGCGATCGACACCGGGTCACTTTTTCCCCGCAGGTCTTCGAGGCTGACCCAGACCTCCCATTGATTACCTGGGGAGACCCCCTCTTTCACCTCCTCCTCGAAAGGGTTAGGGCTACCCTCGAAAAAACAGCCCCCAGGGGTTGACAACCACCCAGAGTTAATGCTAATATATTGACATATCGCTACATAATTGAATATTTGCCGCTATAAAAAAAAAGGTTATATCTCAATTATACTAAATGATAGCATAACTAAAAGCAAAAAGCAACCCCGCCAACTGAGTGCAAAAGAAATTGGGGCGGCGGGGGAAAATTTTTAGGGTTTGCTCAGGGAAGTTGTTCTTGATGTCTCCATAGAGTGATACCCTAAGAAATGGCAATATTAAATTCTTCTAAAGCTTGCCGAAACATCGGATTAGCGAAATAAGGAAATAGGCGAAAGCATGGTCAGCACCGCAGAAAAAACAAAAATCGGCTACATTACCCAAGTAATTGGTCCAGTTGTAGATATTAAGTTCCCTGATGGCAAACTGCCGGAAATCTACAACGCTCTGAAAATCTCTGGCAAAAACGAAGCCGGCCAAGAGATTTCCGTGGTCTGTGAAGTTCAACAACTTCTTGGTGATAACCAAGTGCGATCGGTTGCCATGAGTGGCACAGATGGCTTGGTTCGCGGTATGGAAGCTACAGACAGTGGCAGAGCGATTCAGGTTCCAGTAGGTTCTGGAACCCTAGGTCGGATCTTTAACGTTGTTGGTGAACCTATTGATAACCTGGGTCCGGTTCCCAATGATGAAACTTCTTCTATCCACCGCCCGGCACCGGCTTTCGTAGATTTGGAGACTAGCCCATCAGTCTTTGAAACAGGTATTAAAGTAGTAGACCTGTTGGCTCCCTATCGTCGTGGAGGCAAAATCGGCCTGTTTGGGGGGCTGGTGTTGGTAAAACTGTAATTATTATGGAGTTGATCAACAACATCGCTAAGGCTCACGGGGGTGTTTCCGTGTTTGGTGGTGTGGGAGAGCGTACCCGCGAAGGGAATGACCTCTACAACGAAATGATCGAGTCCGGGGTAATTAACAAAGAAGATCTGCCTCAGTCTAAGGTGGCTCTGGTTTATGGACAGATGAATGAACCCCCCGGAGCGCGGATGCGGGTGGCTCTGTCGGCTCTGACAATGGCTGAATACTTCCGTGATGTCAGTAAACAAGACGTTCTATTATTTATTGACAATATCTTCCGGTTTGTACAAGCGGGTTCGGAAGTGTCTGCACTCCTGGGACGGATGCCTTCTGCTGTGGGATATCAGCCCACCTTGGGGACGGAAATGGGTGAGCTGCAAGAACGGATTACTTCTACTAAAGAGGGCTCAATTACCTCTATCCAAGCGGTATATGTTCCGGCTGATGACTTGACAGACCCGGCACCGGCTACTACTTTCGCTCACTTGGACGCGACTACTGTATTGTCTCGTGCTTTGGCATCGAAGGGTATTTATCCGGCGGTTGACCCCCTCGATTCTAGTTCGACTATGTTACAGCCTAGTGTGGTCGGGGAAGAACACTACCAGACTGCTCGTGCTGTACAGTCTACTTTGCAGCGCTATAAGGAACTGCAAGATATTATCGCGATTCTGGGTCTTGATGAACTTTCCGAAGAAGACCGCCTAGTTGTGGCTCGGGCTCGGAAAATTGAACGCTTCCTATCTCAGCCTTTCTTTGTGGCTGAGGTGTTTACTGGTTCTCCGGGTCAGTATGTGCCCCTGGAAAAAACTATTAAGGGTTTCCAGATGATTCTCAATGGAGAACTAGACCACCTGCCAGAACAAGCCTTTTATCTGGTCGGTGATATCGATATGGCGATCGCTAAAGGCGAAAAAATGAAGGCTGAGAATAAATAACTCGGTCTGAATTAACCTGGAAAGGTGTAGTTAGAGAGTCAGAGTCAGAGGAGATAATCCGCCTGATTCTGATTCTTGAGTGCAAAAAAGGCGCTTCAATTGTGGATTTTACTATTAATAACTGAAAATGACATTAACTGTGCGTGTTATAGCCCCAGACCAAACGGTTTGGGATGATACGGCTCAAGAGGTGATTCTCCCAAGCACTACAGGTCAGCTTGGTATTCTTAGTGATCACGCTCCCCTACTAACGGCTTTAGATCCGGGAGTTATGAGGGTGAGAGCTAAAAATGAATGGATGAGTATTGCCCTAATGGAAGGGTTTGCTGAAGTTCAAAACAATGAAATAACTGTTCTGGTCAATGGTGCCGAAAAGGGTACAAATATTGATGTTGAGAAGGCTCGCGAAGCCTTTAATCAAGCTCAAGCAGCCCTAGAAACTGCTAACGCTGGTGCTAATGTGCAGGAACAACTGAAAGCGAAGCAAGGGTTGAAGCGTGCCAGAGCCCGTCTACAGGCGGCGGGTGACAAGGTGGTGGAATAACCAGTTTCTGGTGAAATCAACCACCAAGAAAGAAGAGACAAGGCGTGCTTATAGACAGGGCGTGCCTTGTCTGTGCGTTTTTTATGAAAAGGTTTAGTGATGGTTTTTCAGACTGTCAATTAAGTGAACTAGCCAACGATACAGGAGAGGATAGTTGCTAATTGATCAGCATTGTCGATAATTGCCGTTTGGCGGTAAATACAACCGGGGGGTTAGGGTTTGCCACCATATCAAATGCGATCGCAGCCTATACAGTATTAAATATATATCGCAAATAGCGAGGAAAGGTTAGTTGACAAGGAGTTTAACCGTCCCCTAGAGGTTCGGTAAATACCCCTTCATGAAAATGACTAACCGCCCACAGTATAGAGATAAGAATCGATCCTGAAGATCTTATTCAAATAAGAACCCCCGGACTAAATTAAAGTTTCCAGGTTTGACCTGTGGTCAGATACTTGGGTGAATCGATAACGCCTGAGTAAAGCCGATTTTGTAGTTATGATAGGAGAAAAGACACCAATATGGGAAAGGTAGTTGGAATTGACTTAGGAACCACAAACTCTTGTGTAGCGGTAATGGAAGGTGGTAAACCCACCGTAATCGCTAATGCTGAGGGTCTTCGCACCACCCCGTCAGTAGTTGCTTATGCTAAAAATGGCGATCAGCTAGTGGGACAAATCGCCAAGCGCCAAGCGGTAATGAACCCCGACAACACATTCTATTCAGTAAAACGGTTCATTGGCCGTAAGCAGGAAGAAGTTAGTAATGAGTCTACAGAAGTTTCTTACAAGGTTCTCAGAGACAGTAGCGGCAACGTTAAGCTAGACTGTCCGGCACGAGATAGACAATTTGCGCCAGAGGAAATTTCCGCCCAGGTACTACGCAAACTGGTAGAAGATGCTAGTACCTATCTAGGGGAAACGGTAACGGAAGCTGTAATCACTGTTCCGGCTTACTTTAATGACTCTCAACGCCAAGCGACTAAGGATGCTGGTAAAATTGCTGGTATTGAAGTTAAGCGGATTATTAACGAGCCTACGGCTGCTTCCCTAGCCTATGGGATGGATAAAAAAAGCAATGAGACTATTTTAGTCTTTGACCTTGGGGGTGGTACTTTTGATGTTTCCATCCTAGAAGTGGGTGATGGGGTATTTGAGGTATTGGCTACCTCTGGTGATACTCACCTGGGTGGTGATGACTTCGACAAGAAAATAGTGGACTACCTCGCTGGGGAGTTCATGAAAGGAGAAGGCGTTGATCTGCGTAAGGATAAACAGGCGCTACAACGGCTAACAGAAGCGTCGGAAAAAGCGAAGCAGGAACTATCTAGCGTTACCCAAGCTGAAATTAACTTGCCGTTTATTACGGCGACTAGCGATGGTCCTAAACATTTGGATATGACCCTGACCCGCGCTAAGTTTGAGGAAATCTGCTCTGATTTAATTGACCGCTGTCGTATTCCTGTGGAAAATGCGATCCGGGATGCGAAACTGGATAAGTCTGCTATTAATGAAGTGGTAATGGTGGGCGGGTCTACTCGTATTCCGGCGGTTAAGGAGTTGGTTAAACGGGTTCTGGGTAAGGAACCTAACCAAACGGTCAACCCTGATGAAGTGGTGGCTGTGGGTGCGGCAATTCAAGCGGGTGTTCTGGCTGGTGAGGTTAAGGATATTCTGCTGCTAGATGTTACCCCTCTGTCTCTGGGTGTGGAAACTCTGGGCGGTGTGATGACTAAGATTATTCCCCGTAATACGACGATTCCTACTAAGAAGTCTGAGGTGTTCTCAACTGCAGTTGATGGTCAGACTAATGTGGAGATTCACGTTCTCCAGGGTGAACGGGAAATGTCCAATGATAACAAGAGTTTGGGAACTTTCCGCCTAGATGGGATTCCTCCGGCTCCCCGTGGTGTTCCTCAAATTGAGGTAACTTTTGATATTGATGCCAATGGTATCTTGAATGTTACCGCTAAGGATAAGGGTACTGGTAAGGAACAATCTATCAGCATTACTGGTGCTTCTACTTTACCGGATACGGAAGTTGAACGTATGGTTAAGGAAGCTGAAAAGAATGCAGCCACCGACCGTGAACGCCGCGAACGTATTGACCGTAAGAACCAGGCTGATACTTTGGCTTATCAGGCTGAAAAGCAAATTTCGGAACTGGGTGATAAGGTTCCGGCTGAGGATAAGTCTAAGATTGAGGCTATGATTAAGGACTTGCGGGATGCGATCGCTCAAGAAAATGATGATCAGATTAAAACCTTGACTACTGATCTGCAACAGGCGCTATATACTCTCAGCAGTAATCTATATCAGCAAGCTGGTGGCGCAGCGCCGGGTGCTGAAGGGCCTGGACCGGGTGCGGGTCCCAATGATGGTGACGGCGGCGGTTCTGATGATGTGATTGATGCGGACTTTACCGAGGCTAAATAAGTTAGTTAAGGTTGGGTATTGCACATAATTAGACTCGGATTCACTGATAGAGGGTATTATATTAATATCCCTCTATTTTTTTGGGAATTTGTCGAGGAGGTTCTTTGAAAAAAGCGATCGCATTACGAGAACTCAGACAATTTAGTGATTTTTTAGATCGAGCTATTCGGATTCCGGGAACTTCCCAAGGTATTGGTTTAGATCCTCTCATCGGATTAATTCCCGGTGGTGGTGATTTATTGGGAGCGGTATTAGCTGGATATATTGTGTTTAGGTCTTTCCAATTAGGTCTACCTAAGAAATTATTGCTGATTATGACATACAATATTGTTATAGATACGGTGTTAGGAACTGTGCCTATATTTGGTGATTTATTTGATGTCCTTTGGAAAGCCAATGTTAAAAATGTCGATATTTTAGAATCCTATTTAATGGATTCTGAAGAGGAAGATATAACCAATATTAACAACTATTCAGATGGGGATTTTAGGGGTAAGGGTTGCCTGATATTTACGGCGGTGTTATTCAGCATACTAATCCTAATTTTGGCATTAATAATTATCCTGGCTATAACAGGTTAAATAATGTGGAATTACCTAGATATATGGGCAGAAATTCTGGATAAAGCAGGATTATATATCAAAGGGCGATCGCTTTAATCATACTTAACCAAAATTTAACATATAGTAACTGCCAGAATAATTAGGGAGTTGGCTGTTCCCTGTGGTAAGGAAAGACCAGGTACAGCTTATCTATACTTTTCAGTGTTAAACTTCCTATAGTATGTATTAACTGTTACCCGATTCAGGTATTATCCAATCAATCACCTGTTTCCCTGACTCCCAGGATGAATTTGAGATTATGGCAAAATCTAAAAAAACCGACAACTCCACATCTGTCAAAATTGACATGAGGGACCCTCAATACTTTTTTAACCGAGAACTTAGTTGGTTAGAATTTAACCGCCGGGTACTAGCGGAAGCATTAGATTCTCGCACGCCACTATTAGAGCGTCTAAAATTTATGGCAATATTTAGTTCCAATTTAGACGAATTTTTTATGGTGAGGGTAGCCGGGTTAAAACGACAAATGGAAGCCCATGTTAATAAACTTACCCCTGACGGTAGCACTCCCAGACAGCAGCTTACAGAAATTCACGAAAAGTTGCTACCCATGGTATCTGAGCAACATAATGTTTTCGATAAAACTATCAAAGCTGAACTCGCCCAACATAATATTCACCTACTAAACTACATCGACTTAAATCAGGAACAGCGTAACTATTTACACGAGTATTTCGAGTCACAAATTTTCCCAGTTCTCACTCCGTTAGCCATTGATAGAAGCCATCCTTTTCCCTACTTATCTAACCTCAGTCTTAATCTAGTGGTGGTGCTAAAAAATCCCGAAACTAACGAAGATTTATTAGCTAGAATTAAAGTCCCGAAACTATTACCTAGATTTATTGCACTTCCCAACCAATCCCATAAACCCGAAGAAGGCGAGAGTTATTTTTGGGCGGGAGTTCCGATTGAACAGCTAATTGCTCATAATTTGGAATCTCTATTTCTGGGAATGAATATTCTGGATTACTATCCTTTCCGAATTACCCGGGATGCGGATTTATCGGTTCAGGAGGATGAAGGGGATGATTTATTACTAGCAATTGAACAGGAGTTAAGGAAGCGGCGTTTAGGCGGTTCTGTGGTGAGATTAGAAGTAAATACCGCCATGCCCCAGTATATCAGAGATATGCTAATGGAGGAACTAGAAATAGCTCCAGAGGATATTTATAGCTTAGATGGACTGCTAGACCTGAAAGATTTGATGTCGTTTATATCCCTTCCTATACCGGAGTTAAAAGATGCTGATTGGACTCCGGCTCTACCCAAATGGTTAGCTGATAGTGATGAAACTACCTGTTCGAGTAATGGTGAACTGGAAAAGGATATTTTTGCGATTATTCGACAGGGTGATGTATTGGTGCATCATCCTTATCAATCTTTTTCAGCAACAGTACAGCAGTTTATTACCCAGGCGGCGGATGATCCGAATGTATTGGCGATTAAGATGACTTTGTACCGAACTTCTGGGGATTCGCCAATTATTAATGCTCTGATTGCGGCGGCGGAGAATGGTAAACAGGTGGCGGCTTTAGTGGAGTTAAAGGCGCGATTTGATGAGGAAAATAATATTCATTGGGCGCGGAAGTTAGAACAGCGGGGAGTTCATGTGGTTTATGGGGTGGTGGGGTTAAAAACCCATACCAAAATTGTGATGGTTGTGCGCCATGAAGAAGGTCATATCCGCCGTTATGTTCATATTGGTACGGGAAACTATAACCCCAAAACGGCGAAACTTTATACAGATTTGGGGTTGTTTAGTTGTCGGGAAGAGTTGGGAGAGGATTTAACGGATTTGTTTAATTTCTTGACGGGGTATTCTCGCCAACAGTCCTATCGGAAATTGCTGATTGCGCCTGTGAATATGCGCGATCGCTTTTTGGGTTTAATTCGCCGAGAAATTGACAACTGTAACGCCGGGAAGACGGGGCGAATTGTGGCGAAGATGAATTCTTTAGTTGACCCGGAAATAATTGCTACTCTTTATGAGGCTTCCATGGCGGGAGTAACGATTGATTTAATTGTGCGAGGGATTTGTTGTTTACGTCCGGGGGTGAAAGGAATTAGTGAAAATATCAATGTAATTAGTATTGTGGGGCGATTTCTGGAACACTCTCGGATTTTCTATTTCCACAATAATGGTGAGGAGGAGGTTTATATTGGTTCAGCAGATTGGATGCCAAGAAATTTGAACCGACGAGTAGAGGCGATCGCACCCGTGGAAGAACCGAAACTTGCCAAAGATTTACAGGAAATCCTAGGGATTATGCTATCAGATAATCGTCATGCTTGGGATTTACAGTCAGACGGGATTTATATTCAGCGTCAACCGGCTGATAAGGCTCCTCAACTAAGCGCCCAAACAATTTTTATGGAAACTGCGGAAACGGGGAAATAAAGTCCCATCAAAGGGCAAAAAAACCCCACCGTTTATAGGTGGGGTAAATTGTCGTAACTGTTAAGAAATCAATCTCCAATTCCCCCTGTTATCAAGGGAGAATTAAGGAGACTGAATTAGTCTAGGTCAGGCATAGCGAGAACTGGCTCAGTCTCGCGATCAATTCCTTTTTCAAAGCCAGCCACAGCAGCGCGGGCGCGACCTGCGTGCCACAAGTGACCAATCAGGAAGAAGAAAGCGAGAATAAAGTGAGAAGCAGCCAGCCAAGCACGGGGGTTAACGTAGTTGAACCCTTGAGCTTCGGTAATGATACCGCCTACGGAGTTGATAGAACCGTTAGGAGCATGGGTCATGTACTCAGCAGCGCGACGTACTTGCCAAGGCTGAATGTCATTTTTGAGTTTGTTCAGGTCAAGGCCGTTAGGTCCACGCAGAGGCTCAAGCCAGGGGCCTTTGAAGTCCCAGAAACGCATGGTTTCACCACCGAAGATGATTTCACCAGTGGGGGAGCGCATCAGGTATTTACCCAGACCAGTGGGGCCTTGGGCGGAACCGATGTTAGCACCGAGTTTTTGGTCACGAACTAGGAACACAAAGGACTGAGCTTGGGATGCTTCAGCGTTAGTGGGGCCATAGAATTCGCTGGGATAAGCGGTGTTGTTAAACCAGACGAAAGCGGAGGCAATGAAAGCCATCAGAGACAAAGCACCGAGGCTGTAGGATAGATAGGCTTCTCCAGACCAGATGAAGGCACGACGAGCCCAACCAAAGGGCTTAGTCAAGATGTGCCAAACACCACCAGCGATGCAGATCAGACCGATCCAGATATGACCGCCGATGATATCTTCCATGTTGTCTACACCAATCATCCAACCTTCACCACCGAAGGGAGCTTTCAGCAGGTAGCCAAAGATTACCAACGGGTTGAGGGTAGGATTGTTGATGATACGAACGTCACCACCACCAGGAGCCCAAGTATCGTAGACACCGCCAAGGAACATGGCTTTGAATACGAGTAAAAGGGCACCGCAGCCCAACAGAATCAGGTGATAACCGATGATGTTGGTCATTTGGTTTTTATCTTTCCAGTCGTATCCGAAGAAGGAGGAATATTCTTCCAGGACTTCAGGACCACGAACAGCGTGATAAATGCCACCTAAGCCGAGAACTGCAGAGGAGATCAAGTGTAGTACGCCGACGACGAAGTAGGGGAAAGTGTTAATCACTTCACCACCAGCGCCGACACCCCAACCTTGGGTAGCCAAGTGAGGCAACAGAATCAGACCTTGCTCGTACATGGGCTTTTCGGGAACGAAGTGGGACACTTCAAACAGGGTCATTGCCCCAGCCCAGAATACGATTAGTCCAGCATGGGCTACATGAGCGCCCAGCAGTTTTCCAGAAAGATTGATTAAACGAGCGTTACCAGACCACCAAGCGAACCCTGTGGATTCTTGGTCGCGACCGCCTAAGTAAGAATTGCTAGAGAGCGTTACCACGCGGTAATACCTCCTCAGGGAATACAAAGTTTTGATGAGGTTGATCGGCTGGAGCCATCCAAGCGCGAATACCCTCGTTGAGCAGAATGTTCTTAGTATAGAAGGTTTCAAACTCAGGATCTTCTGCTGCGCGCAGTTCTTGTGACACGAAGTCATAAGCCCGCAGGTTTACAGCTAGACCCACTACACCGATGGAACACATCCACAGGCCTGTTACGGGAACGAACAGCATGAAGAAGTGTAACCAACGTTTGTTTGAAAAAGCAATACCGAAAATTTGAGACCAAAAGCGGTTGGCTGTCACCATGGAATAGGTTTCTTCCGCTTGGGTGGGTTCAAAGGCTCGGAAGGTGTTAGAACCTTCTCCGTCTTCAAACAGGGTGTTTTCTACTGTAGCACCATGAATAGCACATAGTAGCGCACCACCGAGGATGCCAGCAACTCCCATCATGTGGAAGGGGTTGAGAGTCCAGTTATGGAATCCTTGGAAAAATAGGATAAACCGGAAGATGCCTGCCACCCCAAAGCTGGGAGCAAAGAACCACCCGGACTGACCCAAGGGGTACATTAAGAATACGCTCACGAACACGGCAATAGGGCCGGTGAAAGCGATCGCATTATAAGGACGAATGCCAACCAACCGGGCGATTTCTAACTGACGCAGGCAGAACCCAATCAGTGCGAAAGCTCCGTGCAGGGCAACAAAAGCCCATAAACCCCCTAATTGGCACCAGCGGGTAAAGTCCCACTGAGCTTCGGGACCCCACAGGAACAGTAGGGAGTGGCCCAAACTGTTGGCGGGGGTGCTGACGGCAGCGGTCAGGAAGTTGCAACCTTCTAGGTAGGAACTGGCGAGTCCGTGGGTGTACCAAGAGGTAACAAAGGTGGTTCCTGTCAACCATCCCCCAATCGACAGATAGGCGCAGGGGAAAAGCAGGATACCCGACCATCCCACAAATACGAACCGATCGCGCTTCAGCCAGTCATCGAGGACATCAAACCATCCTCTGGTGACTTGAGGGCGCTCGACTGCTATAGTCATTTGAGAACGTTCCTCGGGATTTTTTAAGGATCATGCTTTATTAAGCAAGTTAACATAAATATATATTACAGTTAACATTTTTGGCAAAGGTTTATGAGATTTTTATGAACACACAGACAGAAAAGGCCGCTATGGGCGATCGCATTCTTGAAAAGCAAATCTTAGGTTCGCGTCGCTTCAGTAACTACTTTTGGGCGACCACAATCACTGTTGGCGGGGTAGGTTTTCTGCTGGCTGGGCTTTCCAGCTATTTAGGCAAGAACCTGTTACCCTTTGCTGACCCCTCCCAATTAATTTTTCTACCCCAGGGGCTGGTCATGGGACTGTATGGCACTGCTGCCATATTATTAGCGACATACCTATGGCTAGTCGTTATCTGGGATCTTGGTGGCGGTTATAATAAATTTGACCAGGAAACTGGGGAAATCCAGATTTTTCGTTGGGGGTTTCCTGGCAAGAACCGCCGGGTTGAGTTCAACTGCAATCGTTCCCAAGTCCAATCTATTCGGGTAGATATCAAAGAAGGACTTAGCCCCCGTCGCGCCTTGTATCTAAAATTAAAGGATAGGCGGGAAATTCCTTTAACCAGGGTAGGCCAGCCTATGGCTTTATCTGACCTAGAAAATGATGGGGCCCAACTCGCTAAGTTTCTACAGGTTCCCCTGGAGGGACTTTAACATCAGCTAGATGAAAAATAGACTACTCACAATGATTAGAGGGTGGCTGTGGCTTTTGTCTCTGGTAGCGCTGGTTATGGTAACTGGCTGTGGCAGCCCATCAACTGGGGACTCCATGGATGCCCAAAATACCACGCCACCCGGCAGCAGTCAAAGGGCTGCTTCGATTTCTGCAACTAATAATTCAAGCATAATGAGTAATTTATCAAGACTCGAAGGAAAGGCAACTATTGTCATGACGGTTAACGGATCGCCGATTACTATTGAAGTGGACGGCGAAGCCGCCCCAATTACGGCGGGAAATTTTGTAGATCTCGTTAATCGTGGGGTTTATGATGGGGTGTCTTTTCATCGTGTCGTGCGCGACCCACAACCTTTTGTGGTTCAGGGTGGCGACCCCCAAAGTAAGGATGAAACTGTTCCGACTTCTCGGTTAGGTACAGGGGGATTTATTGACCCGGAGACTTCCCAACAGCGCTATATCCCCTTGGAAATTAAACCGAGGAATGCGGATGAACCTATTTATGGCAAAACCTTTGATCAGGCTAAGATTAATGTGGCTCCCGTATTAAGCCATACCCGGGGGGCGGTAGCTATGGCTCGTTCAGCATTACCTGATTCTGCTTCTTCTCAGTTCTATTTTGCTCTGTCGGATTTGCCTTTCCTCGATGGCAATTATGCGGTTTTTGGCTATGTTGTCGATGGTATGGCGGTTGTAGACCAAATTGAACAGGGCGATCGCATTGAGTCGGCTAAGATTATTACGGGGTTAGAAAACCTCAAAAATTAGCAGATTGTTACGATTTGCAACAAGAAACTTAGTTTCTAGGTTGGTCAGTGGCTGTGGATGTTGTGGTGACAGGAATAGGTTTGCGTTCGGCTTTCGGCGCTCTCAACCAGACTTGGGAAGCCATCATGAAGGGTCAGACGGCGATCGCCTTGTCTCAACCTTTCCGGGAACTTCCCCCGTCGCCTCTAGCAATGTGGGGAAGCCAACCGGGCCACCTACAGCCACTAATTCAGCCGACAGTGGCTGATACTTTAGCAGATGCCGGGTTAGAATTTCCCTTAACTGATTGTGGGGTAGTAGTTGGGTCTTCTCGTGGCTACCAAGCCGATTTAGAAGGACTGGCTAGGGACACTACAGACAGTTGTCTGGGATTATTCCCTGGTTTTCTCCATGGTCAACTAGCCGCTACGATCGCCGGTATAATTGGCTCTGAGGGTCCGGTATTGAGTCCTATGGCGGCTTGTGCGACGGGACTGTGGGCGATCGCTCAAGGATTTGAGTTAATTAAAACCCAACAATGTCAGCGTGTGATCGTTGGGGCGATCGAGGCTCCCATTACTCCCCTAAGTTTAATCGGATTTGCGAAAATGGGTGCTTTAGCCTCTGAGTCTGCTTACCCATTTTCTCGGCGGCGAGATGGTTTAGCCTTGGGAGAAGGGGCGGCGCTTTTGGTATTGGAGTCAGCAGAACTTGCCCATAGTCGCCATGGTAAAATTTATGGCAGTATTTTAGGCTTTGGTGTCACCGTAGATGCCTGCTATCATAATAAGCCTGATGGTGAGGGAAAAAGTGCGATCGCTGCTATTCAAAGAAGCCTTAATCACAGCCATCTTCATCCTACTGATATTGATTATATTCACGCCCACGGAACTGCTACCATTTTAAATGATAAACACGAAGCCTTTATTATTAATCAACTATTCCCCCATGGTGTAGCGGTGAGTTCCACCAAAGGCGCAACAGGTCACACTTTAGGCGCTTCTGGTGCTTTGGGGGTCGCCTTTTGTTTAAAGGCATTAGAACAGCAACTTTTACCGCCTTGTGTAGGGTTACAGGATTTAGAATTTCACCTAGATGTAGTCACCACTCCCCGGTCAACTGTCGTCAATAATGTGCTATGTTTAGGGTTTGGATTTGGGGGACAAAATGTGGCGATCGCTTTAGGTAAAAACCCGCAACTAATCTAGGGATTATTAATTAACCAAATCCCAGAGTTTTATATATATCAATAAAATGCAAATTTTAGATAGTTTAAATGGGATTAAATGGCAAGATAAACCTAAGTTGGTTTCGTTGTTTTCTGGTTGTGGGGGAATGGATTTACCATTTCATCGGGCGGGTTTTGAAGTGGTGTGGGCGATTGATTGTAATGGGGCGGCTTGTCGAACTTTTAGGCGGAATATTTCGGAGACGATCGCCTGTAATAACATTCAAGAAATTGATATTACTAAGGTTCCTAAAGCTGACTTAATTACGGGAGGTTTTCCCTGTCAAGATTTTTCCATGATTGGGAAACGTCCCGGACTCACGGGAACCAGGGGAAATCTGTATACCTACTTTTTAGAGTTTATTCGCCACCACAAACCTAAAGCATTCATTGCCGAAAATGTCAAGGGTTTACTCAGTGCCAATAAATATAAAGCTATTGCCAAAATAATTGCCGATTTTGAAAACATAGAACCGGGTTATTTAGTCAAGCCTAAACTTTACAATTTCGCGGATTATGGAGTCCCCCAATATCGTGAAAGGGTCTTAATTGTGGGGGTAAGAATGGATACAGGCTTTAATTTTATTCATCCCTTCCCGGAATATGGAAGCGATCGCCTTTATCCCTATCGCACCGCTAAACAAGCCTTAAAAGATGTGGAAAAAGTGACTGATAATAATGAACATCAGAGGATTCATCCTCGCACCGTCGAAATTATCAAACGCATTAAACCAGGGGGAAATTATACAGATATTCCCAAAGATAGCGAATACTATGTTAAAGGAATGATTAGTCATGTATATCGACGACTCCACCCAGACCAACCCTCCACAACTATTATCGCTGGGGGTGGTGGGGGAACTTGGGGCTATCATTATCAAGAATTGCGATCGCTCACTAACCGGGAACGTGCTAGGTTGCAGACTTTCCCGGATGATTTTGTCTTTGAAGGGTCTTTAACAGAAGTTCGTCGTCAAATTGGAAACGCGGTTCCTCCTGATGGTATGGTAGCATTAGTCAAAGCATTAATCCCACTATTTAAAAACTCATATAAACCCGTAGATTTATATAAATTAAATCAGGAATTACAGAAACTTTCCCTTAGCGATCGCCTCAAATTAGCCAATTCCGAATCAGCCATTAACTACCGAGATCATCTCAGTATATTAACCCTTTCACCTCCTCAGCCACAGCCACCCCCCAACCCACAGAACCGGGAAAAGGAGCCACTTGCCAACCTTGATTAGCCAAACCCGGATGTACCCCTTTTATTCCTGGTATAATAATCGGAACATCAACCACCTCCAACATAGCCAAATCATTAGGACTATTCCCCAAACCAATAGTCGTAATAGTTTCCCCCCTATTAACCTGTTGATATTGATTAACCAGCCATTGAACCGCGCGACCCTTTCCCGCCGTCTGTCCAATTAAATGAGAAAAGCGATCGCCAACCACCACATTAAACCCCAAGGCTTTTAGGTGATGTGCTAACCTGTCCGCATCCACATTTTTAGGAGTAATAAAAGGCTCAGTAAACTCTCGATTTTTTGCCCGTTGTGCTTCCTGAGTAGACAAACCCGTTAACTGCATAATCTCGGCAATAGTCAAATCACCGAACCCCGTCAACTCTTCACCAATCGCCGCCATCAACTCTCGCAAACCTTGGCGCACTTGTGCATAAACACATCCCAACTGCATCAAATAGTATTTTCCCGAAATTTTCAGTTCCTCAGAAACAAGATAATCTTGATGTTTGGGAATAAAAATAGCACTGCCGTTTTCCACAATAAACGAATCTGTCAACCCGATTTCTGTCGATAATACCTCCACCTCAGCCCGAGTTTTGCTAGTGACGGGGATAATCGGGATCTGTTGTTGTTGCAGGTCTGCGATCGCCGTTATCGCCCCATGGTAGCCATAATCATCAGAATTTAGTAACGTACCGTCTAAATCAGTAAAAATTAGCAACATAACACAAGCCCAACACAGCCAAACCAGTGATATAATGACAAAATTATCACCCTAGTAGTTAGTATATTTGGAATTGTTCATGTCAGTTTTGGCTGCGATCGCGGTTCTTGGAATCTTAATCGTCGTTCATGAGCTTGGCCACTTCATGGCGGCGCGACTCCAACATATCCACGTTAATCGATTCTCCATAGGCTTCGGTCCAATTCTGTGGAAATATCAAGGCCCAGAAACCGAGTATGCGCTGCGAGGGTTTCCCTTGGGGGGTTTTGTCGGCTTTCCCGATGAAGATCCCGATAGTGAAATCCCCAAAGATGACCCAAACCTGTTGAGCAATCGACCAATTTTAGATAGGGCGATCGTAATCAGTGCGGGTGTAATTGCTAACTTGATTTTTGCCTACTTGTTATTAGTGGTTCAGGTAGGAATGATTGGGGTTCCCAACTTTGACTATCAACCAGGTGTCCGAGTCCCCTCTGTAGCCAGTGATGTCAGTTCAGCGGCGACCAAAGCTGGGATTCAGGATAATGATCTAATCATATCGGTGAATGGAGATCAACTCGGAGCTGAGTCGAAGTCCATTACCCACTTGATTGAGGTAATTCAGTCTAACCCTAACCAACCTCTACAAATGGAAATTCAACGGGGCGATCGCATTATCCCCGTAGAAGTTACCCCAGAACCGGGAGGCGATGGTAAGGGTCGTATTGGAGTACAACTGAGCCCTAACGGTGAAATCGTCCGTTATCAGGCTGATGGGATAATTGATGCCTTTGTCAAAGGTGCTGAGGAATTTCAGCGGATTTTTAACTTGACCTTGGCGGGGTTTTCCCAACTGATTAATAATTTTCGGGAAACGGCTCCCCAACTTTCCGGTCCCGTCGCTATTGTGGCGATCGGTGCTAATATAGCCCGTTCCGATGCCAGTAATTTATTCCAATTTGCGGCCCTAATTAGCATCAACCTCGCTATAATTAACATCCTCCCTCTTCCGGCTCTTGATGGCGGTCAGTTGGCGTTTCTGCTGATTGAAGCCCTACGGGGTAAACCTTTACCCGAACGGGTACAAGAAAGCGTCATGCAAACCGGATTGATGTTGTTGTTGGGGTTGGGTATTTTCCTGATTATTCGGGATACTGCCAATTTAACCGATCTCAGTTGGGTGCGATCGCTACTCCAGTAGGATTGATGAAAATATGAGCAGCCACGAACACCATAAACTGCGACATCGCGCCCTGGAAGTTCTGGTGCGTCTCAAGCGTTTATATCCTGATGCCGCTTGTACTCTCAACTATGAGACACCTTTACAGCTATTGGTAGCCACTATCCTCTCAGCACAATGTACTGATGAACGGGTTAATCAGGTGACACCAGCTTTATTTAAGCGCTTTCCTGATGCTTTCTCTATGGGGACGGCGGATTTGCAAGAGTTGGAAACTTTGGTGCGATCGACTGGATTTTATCGCAACAAGGCTCGCCATATTAAAGAATCAAGCCGGATCATTACTGAGAAATTCGGCGGGGAAGTTCCTAAACGCATGGAACAATTGCTCGAATTACCGGGAGTAGCCCGTAAAACCGCTAATGTGGTCATGGCTAATGCTTACGGGATTAATATGGGCGTGACTGTTGATACCCATGTGCGTCGTCTCAGTCAACGGCTGGGATTGACTCAGCATCAAGACCCCGTTCGCATTGAGCGGGATTTGATGCAGGTTCTACCTCAGCCAGATTGGGAAAATTGGTCGATCAGATTGATTTATCATGGGCGTGAGATCTGTACAGCCCGCAATCCGGCGTGTTACAATTGTCAATTGTCAGATTTATGCCCATCAGCACAGATCGGCTAGTAGGAGTATCTAAACTTGATTAGGAGGCGTTAACTCTAAAAATGGCTAAAAAAAGCATGATCGAGCGCGATAAAAAGCGCAAACAATTGGTTGATAAATATTCCGACAAGCGCCAAGAACTGAAAGAACAGTTTAATAGTGCGACTTCTCAGGTCGAAAAAATGACTATTCACCGCCAGATCCAGCAACTACCCCGCAACAGTTCTCGGACTCGTATACGGAATCGATGCTGGGTAACCGGACGGCCTAGGGGATATTACCGCGATTTTGGCTTGTGCCGCAACCAACTGCGAGAAATGGCTCACCAGGGACTTTTACCCGGTGTGGTTAAGTCTAGCTGGTAGGATCGGTGTCGGTGGGGAGTTGGGATGATTCCCCGATTCCCGATCAACACTCTCTACTGACCGCAGCAACGCTCGTATCCTAGACTCTGTAATAGTAAATCGCTGACGGCATTGGCGATCGCAAACTCACCAAAAAAGGTTTTGGAAAAGTCGAATGATTCCATTTCCGTCACAATGGCGATCACTAAGCAGCCTAGGTCGTTTTCCCCCTCTATGCGCTGGCGCACGAAAATCTGTGAGGCGCGTTCCGCTATTTCGGCGTTCACCGCTTCCGGTATAAATTCGCGATCGAGCCAGTCATGTAAGGTCTTTTTCAGCCACTCCCCTTCCTGTAGGGGATTTTCAACAGGGGGTAGGGTAATCGGTTTGGGCGGTTCAGCCATAATCATATGATCTCTAGTGTGTTTGCGTCAGTTAGTTTTGAATGACAGTCACAACTGGTGACTCTAAGGTTTTTTCTGTCCCAGTGTGATCATCTCGGTCCAGTTGCTCTATTCTAGCTTCGATCAATGCTACTAGGTGAACTCTCACCATTTCCGCAAATATGCGGTTAATCGATGATTCTACCTGGTTAGCCTCGATTTTGCAGCACACTTGATAGGTTTTATACTTCTTGACCTTATAGGTTTTGGTTTTGGGGTCTAAAACTTTATTGGTGGTGGTGCGACTCTGAATTGATACTGACGGCTTGGGGCGACGATACCAAAATAGACGATAGGACCGAGTATTTTCATTACTCTGAAACCGTAAAATTGTGTCCGTTGAACCCCACATTCTGACAGTGTAAGCATTATCAACTTTGTGGATCCGTAAATATCCCCAATCTTTTTCGGTTTGGTTTAACAGTTGACTCAAAGTATGCTCAAGCATCGGATAAGAAGGATTATTCACCATATTACTGACTTGATAAAAACTAATTATAGACCAATTTAATATCCTATCACATTTCTGGTAATATGCAATATGATATATCGGCGATTATTGAAGGATATGCTCAAGGGTATTTCTTGATGGCAAATGATGGGGAAGACTCCCTAGGATGGTACAGCAGCCACCAACGGGCTTTGATTCCCCTAGATCAACGCTTCCACTATCCGCGATCGCTTCAACGATTCCTTAATCAAAATCGCTTTCAAGTTGCTATTAATCGGGATTTTGAGGCGGTCATTCAAGGCTGCGCTGACCGAGAAAATACTTGGATTTCTGGGGAATTAAAGCGGATTTATCGACTGTTAAATAGCCAGGGATGGGCTTATAGTTTCGAGACCTGGGAGGGCGATCGCCTGGCTGGGGGGATTTTGGGAATTGCGATCGGCGGCGCTTTTATCGGCGAGTCTATGTTCTTTAATATTCCTAACGGTTCAAAAGTGGCGATGGTGAAGCTAGTCGAACACCTGCGAAAACGGGATTTTGTCCTATTTGATGCCCAAATGACTAACCCTCATTTAGAGCGGTTTGGAGCCTTTATTATCAGTAAAAATCAATATAATCAGTTATTGTCAAAAGCCCTGAAAAGAAAATGTTTTTTTGCCGACAATTCACCCCGGACTTTTAATGACAGCCAGTAGCTTCAGAATCGGCAAATAGGTATGACGACCGGAGCATTGACAACTGATGTACGCCAATGGCTGAAAACCTCACAGATGGCTGAACCAGCCCTCATCTCATTAATTATTAATAAGCGCCCCCACCGCCTCCTGAGTTAGGAGTATCATTAACAGGTGGATCTTGAGCTTGACAGGCTGAAGCATTAAAGGGATTATTGCAGGCTGTTACAACTTCGTCACCTATGGACGAGCTTCTCGCCTCAGCAACAGTGGTTATGCTGAACGCAGACCCGACGACTAAAACTAAGACAGTTGTAAATTTGAGTAAGCATCTCATAATGGAACATAACCTCTGTGAACTCAATCGCCTGATTATCGGCTCATAGATTCCCTTTACTGTCTACTTTTTATTATATCAGTGATTTTACGGATGTATTTTCCTACAAGGGGCTACTGAGCCAAAACACAATCTCTAAAGTGGTATCCTGCCACGGATCTAGCTTTTGTAAAGAATTGTTAAGTTTTAAGATATAGACCCTCAACATCTAATATACAGGAATAGGTATTTTTATACAAGTCAAGATTCTCTGATATTGGGTTCGACAGGAGGGGTCAACTCATAGGAGTTCTGATGTCGGCTTTTAGCCCTATACATAGCCGCATCAGCTTTTTGGACTAAGGTTTCATAATCTTGGCTATCGAGGGGATAGAGGCTAATTCCGATACTCACACCAATGGTAATAATATAGCCATTGAGTTCTGACTCTTGAGTTACCTGGTCTAGGATTTTTTCCGCCACCTTGACCGCATCAGCATGGCTAGGGATTCCTGGTAAGATGACAGTAAATTCATCACCCCCAAGGCGACTCACGGTGTCACTAGCGCGTAAACAGCCTCGCAAACGTTCGGCGACCAGTTTAAGCACTAAATCGCCGACATGGTGTCCGTATTGGTCGTTAATAGGTTTAAAATTGTTAAGGTCAAGAAAAAATAGCCCGACGAATTTTTGATTAGTATCAGCCCATACTAAGGCTTGGGTAAGGCGTTCCTCAAATAGTTGGCGATTGGGTAAACCTGTGAGAGGGTCATGGTCAGCCCTTTGCTGGAGTTCAGCGTTATATTTTTCTAACTGTTCGGCTAGTTTGCGGAGGGTTTCTTCGGATTTTTTGCGTTCGGTAATATCGCGAATTATACCAACTAAAAAGAGATTACCTGCTGCGTCTTGATGAAGCGATCGCTTAGTCGCAATCCAGTGCGTTACGCCACTAGCATCAGTTAATTTTTCCTCATTTTCCTGTTCCCAGTTAGTCTGAAAAGCCAGTTCATCCTGTTGATAAAAAACCTTAGCCTCTGCGGGAGGGAATAAATCATGGTCACTTTTCTGCAAAATTATGTCCGCTGGAAACCCTACCAATCGCGAATAGGCTTGATTAACCACCATTTTTTTATGGTCTTTAGTTTTGACATAGATGGGGTCAGGAATGGTGTTAATAATACTATTAAGGAAATCGGTTGAGCGTTTAAATTCTTCTTGAATATGTGCTAAGTAAGTGGTGACGACAATTCCCGAACCTCCCAGGGTAATTAAAGGTGGTACAACCGGAATCCACCAACCCATTAAAAGCAGTAGATAAGCGCCGGTCAAGATACCGCCGCCAATGACAATAATCATTAATGTGGAACGATAGGGCGATCGCAGTTTCCAGGACAAACTAGCACCGACCCAAGACCAGAAGATAATCCATAGCCATTCTACAGTTTCTGACCAAGTAGACATCAGGGGACGGTCTTCTAGGACGGTAGTTAAAATTTGGCTGAGAAAATTAGCATGAAGTTCCACGCCATAAATAAAACGAGGTTCTTCAAATAGACTGCTACTGTAGGGGGTCAAATGAAAATCTTTAACACTAAAAGCCGTAGAGCCAATCATGACAATGCGATCGTTAAATAGAGATGGTGGGATATTTCCATTTAAGACATCTCTGAGGGAAACCGTTTGAAAACCTACGGCGGGATTGCGAAAATTAGCTAATACTTGATAACCACCATTATCAGCGCGGACATAAGGGCCATCATTAGGTTGAAATCTGGGAAAAACTACCCCATTAAATTCCACTTCAGAATTATCAGTTAAAATTGGAAAAATGCCTTGATATTTGAGTTCTATTAAAGCCAACTGAAGGGCAAAACTACGTCGGGTTTGACCATCAGAATTACCAGCATATAATAAATTGCGACGAACGCGACCATCGGAGTCAATGACAAAGTTATTAAATCCGATCATACCTATTTCCGCCAAAGCCGGGGGAGGTGGAACGGCGGCAACTTTGAGAGTTTCCAGTAGTTCAATACCAATTAAATTAGGGATATTTATTAAGGCTTCGGTCAATTGAGCGTGACCGGGTTCCATGGGTATACCCCGATATAAATCTAAACCGATCGCCCTAGGTTCTGCGTCATTAATAATGTCTAATAAATCAGCTAAAATCTCATCAGCAACCGGAAACCCATACTCTCTTAAATCCTGTTCATCAATACCAATAATCACAATCCGGTCTTCTGGAGTTTCTGGAGGACGAGCCCGGACTAACACATCAAAAACAGCTAATTCCGAGGTTTGTAGAAGTCCTAAAAACCTGACCAGAAGCACCGCCGCCGCCACTCCAGAAGAGGTAATCCAGATGTGCTTACGTTCCAAAAACCATAATTTTAGGGAAGTTAAACCCTGTTGAGGATACTGAGCAAGTCCCTGGAAGATTATGAACATCCGATCGCTTATCCCTACAAATGTGATGGAACTCAGACCCACCCTGATTATAGACAGTTAAAATTATGGTGAGAGCGATCGCTCAACCTCAGAAGCTGTGAAAGTTAATCAAAGGGAGAATTAGCAAAATCCTGTCTGTCTTCATAACCAGACAACTCCGCCAGTTTTTGTAAAGATAACCGTCCCTGGTAGAATTTTTGGTTAATTTCCCAAGTCGGATAAGCATTAATTCCAGCTTGTTGACACAGTTGTGGTCGTGCGTTAGGACCCTGTGGATCGCACTCTACATAATCTAGTATAGCAAAAGCCTGACGGCCAAAAAGCTGCTTTTGTTCGTAGCAATGGGGACACCAATAAGCACCAAAAGTTTGAGCGCCAATCTGTTGAAGATGGGTAGCG
Source organism: Arthrospira sp. PCC 9108 (assembly GCA_016745315.1). Lineage (GTDB taxonomy): Bacteria > Cyanobacteriota > Cyanobacteriia > Cyanobacteriales > Microcoleaceae > Limnospira > Limnospira platensis. Next base: position 3,127,476 of record CP066886.1, on the reverse strand, counting down.
AGGGATATTTCCGCCGCGCCTGAATTAGTAGTAATCTGACGGCTGACGAGGGTAGGCGGTGGAGTGGCTGAGGTAGGTTGTGCATCATAAACCCCCAGGAGAGTGACCAAAGCCACCATAGTCACAGCCACCCCAACTAAAAGCTGTTGTCCGAAATCATCCCAAAATCGCCCCACCATAGTCAGGACAAAGAGACTAATGGAGAAAATCGCAGAAGCCACACAGTAGGGACAAAAGGCTTGCAGTTCAAAGGCCAGCAGATACATCAAAAAGCCACTCATAACCGCCATAGCGGTAGCCAAACTAAACATAATCCACCAGGTAGCGGCTTCTAATTTAGTCCGTAGGTTTTTTTGACTGGAGGGATTGACCAGCCAGGGAGTAGCGGCTAGACTTGCCATAGTGAAATAGGCTAAAAACCCAAATAGGCTAATGGGTATCCCCGCCACGGTGGCTAATGGACTATTGAGAACTTCATGACATCCTTGGGTAGGACAGACAGCCACTCCCCCCAAGAGTTTAATCGCAGTTAAATAGGCAGTTTCGATCGCCCCTATAATAGCGATGGTGAGAATAATTAGACGAGAGTGGCGATAAATCCAGGGAGTAGAAGGACTGCTAACCATAGGAAATGTTTTCAGTTTCTGATTAGGGTTTCAGTTTACTAGGTAGTTCCGACTGTGGTTTAAGTGTCCAGGGGTCTGTTGTTCCTGGCTGTAAACCACGCCCCATAGCCTCGACAAACTGACTAACGCGACTGGGATCAATAGGTTGACTAATGCGGCCATGTCGTTTAAGGGAACTGGCAACAATCACGCCATCAGCAGCTTTAATGAGGGTAGAAATATTTTCATAATCAGCCCCACTGCCGATAAATACGGGAGTATCACCCGCTGCAGTCCGCGCTAGTTCCAGGTCTTCCAGACTAGGGGGACTACCAGTAGACCAGCCTGATAGAATAATTCCATCAGCTAAGGCTCGTTCTGTGGTTTCCTTAACTGCTGTTGTCAGATTGGGAGAACCCAGAGGTCGGCCATGTTTGACTAGGACATCTGCCAATATTTTAACATCGCTTCCTAATTCTCGACGATAGCGCAGGAGTCGGTGAGCATTGCCTTCAATTATTCCCTGGTCGGTAGCCATCACGCCGTTTAAGACGTTGACACGAATGAATTGGGCTCCTACACAGGATGCGATCGCCAAAGCGCTTTCACCGTCATTTCGCAAGACATTGACTCCCAGGGGGACTGTAACTAGATTCATCAGCCGTTGGATAATCATGGTCATGGCGCTGACCACCGCTGGATCTACCTTATCTTTAGCAAAGGGAGAATCAAAAAAGTTCTCGACAATTATACCATGTACACCCCCGGAGGCGAGGGCAGTTGCTTCTTGTTCAGCGCGATCGATTACTGCTTTGATATCCCCACCCCATCGAGGGGAGGTGGGAAGCGGCAGCAGATGCACTACTCCAATGATGGGATTTTCAGTGTTAAAAATTTGATTTAAGTCCACAGATTTACCTTAAACCGCCAAAATGTGATCAGCCCCTTACCGGCCGAAACTTTTAGCATACAACTGCTACGGTGTTTTTGACAGATACATTTAACCAGGAAAAATCTGGCAATAGCCGGAAGTTTATGAGTATGGCACCATCTGGAATGAGGTAATCACGCCATTAGTGGAGGTATCTCTCAAAGCCAAGGGCAGAATGTTAAAGGCTCCATTAATATCACGTCCTATCCTATGACCACAATTAGGGCAAACAAATTGTTTGTTGCCTCCTAGTTGGGTGTGAATGTGACCACATTTTGAACAGGTTTTGCTGGTGTACTCTTTCGTTACGTCTACTACAACACAGCCATACTTAGCTGCTTGATGCTTCAACAAAGTCTGAAAACGGTAATGAGCCCATGTCACCATGGCGCGTCCCGTTTTCGTGGCCAAGCGTCGTTTTCCTCTCTTGACCAGATTTTTCACTTCAAACTTGGGCAAAAATATTAGTTTATACTTGGTGGTGCGAGACGTTCAGATACGAAATAAGGCGGTAATGCCTGAAATAGCTATCTGGTGGGGCTTCAACCCCTTGGTTGAATATAAGAGGCTCGCCTCTGACCGACCCCATAACTGTTTATATGTCCCGACGTTTGGTATCATACGATACCAAAACCCGGCAGGGAACCCCAGGTTAACATAATCTGTAACAATTCGTAACAATTCTTAACATAACGGAAACGTAACGAAACAGAGGTGAGGGTAACGGCGATAGCCACTCCTAGTTTCAGGACCCACAATCCTGGGATTGAAGCGGGGAACGGAAGGCTCCGAGGTGTAACCCAACACCAGAATCGAGACCACTGCCAACCATCCATGATTAGGGAAACCAAATGTCCGGCTTGAACCATCGTCAATACTAAGCAGCGAAATAGGTTGATACGCTGCGTTCAAAAGAACAAGGGGAAAAGTAGGAGGTTCACTATACTACCTACACAGACCTTTAAAAAGTACCCCGGTGGAGAGGACAAATCTAAAGATGGAATGCCCATATAAACGGAACGTTTTAAGTCCTCCAGCACTCTGAATATCTGGTCGAGGTAATCAGTAGTGATAAGTGTAAGCGCAAGGTGCGAGACGTTCGGGTATGAAATAGGGATGAAATGCCAGAAATCACTAGCCGGTGAGGATTCCAGCCCCGAGTTTGGATATAAGGAAACCTCTCCTGACCATCCTCATAACTGTTTATATGTCCCGACGCTTAGGGAACTAAGCAAGGCAGGGAACCCAAGGTCCTAAGCGAACTGAGAAATCACAGAGCAGAGGGTAACGGCGATAGCCACCCCTAGTTTTAGGACTCACAACCCTAGGACTAAAGCGGGGAACGGAAGGCTCCGAGGTGTAATCTAATACCGGAATCGAGACCACTGCCAACCATCCATGATTAAGGAAACTGAATGTCCGGCTTGAACCATCGTAATACACTAGCAGCGAAATAGGTGGACACGCTGCGCCCAAAAGGACAAGGGGAAAAGTAGGGGGCTCTTACGACTACCTGCACAGACCTTTAAACTACCCCGGTTCTGAGGACAAATCTAACGATGGAATGCCCATATAAACGGAACGTTGTAACCCCTCTAATGCTCTGCCTATAAACAAGTGAGTAATGCTATTGACAAGGCAGTAGTGAAAAATGTAAGCGCATGGTTAGAGGGTGAAGGATGTGACCAGAAGCTAAAGCCCAATTGTCATAGTGGGGATATGCCCACAGGTCACGGTGGGGATATATAGCATTAGTCAATGCGGTTAGGACGCAGCCTTGAGAACAGAATCCATGGCATCATCGAGAGAATCAAACTGCTCACGTGCAATGGCGAATGCGGGCTTTCAACCACGACCAACATTTCTCTATCTTGTTGAGGTCTGGCGAATAAGGCGGAAGATAGAGCAAACGGCATTGAGCTGCCTCCACCAGTTCAGCCTGCCGCCCCCCTTTATGAAACGTTGCATTGTCCAATACTAGAGTCTGACCTGGCTTCAATGTTGGAATTAAGATAAACTCCAACTACAACTCAAACACTGTCCGATTACAACAACCCTCAAAGGTAAAGGGAGTTAAGAGTTGTTGATAACACCATGCGGCCATATAGCTCACCCTGCCCTGCCTCTTCCCTGATTTGAGGGTATGGAAGCGTTGTCCTTCCTGGCAGTAACCATAAGGATAATCCGAGTCTTGACTATTCATGCCAGCTTCATCGAGGTAAACCAACCCTTCCGGCTCCATATGTTGAATCTGAGCAATAAACTCCTCTCGCTGTTGCTCATCACCTTCTTGGTAGCCGTAAGTTTTTTTCTGGTGAAGCCAATTTTCTTCAAGGCTCTGGATATGGTGCCAGGAGAGATGTCGTCATCCCAAAGTTCAGCCATTTGAGCGGAGGTTTTGTGGCCATGCTCTTGGGCAAAAGCCTTGAATTTTTGCCAGTCGGTAATTTGGTGGTTATTGCCAGGTCGGTGATTAGGTTTAGGGAGGAAGTCTCCGGTGTGTTCTTTTCTTTGCAGCCAGAGATTGATAGTGTTCCGGCTGAGATGGAAAAATTGACTGGCTTTGGTTTTGGACATACCGTATAGTTCAATTGCATTGATAACTTTTTGTCTAAGGTCGTAACTGTAGGGGGCTGGCCTTTTGGGTCTTCTGTAGATATCCTTGCCATTATACGTCCTAAATGTTATGTTTTGTGCTATAAGAATTGAGGCTTTTGTAGCTTAATATGGATATCTCTATCAGTCAATTAATCAACCATCTCCCAGATGGTTCAACGTTAAAAACCTTGCTGGCTTCATTAGGCACTGACGCTGAAAACGTAGATGCTACCGTAGAACTTTACGAATTTGTTGAGGCTTTTTCCCAGGCCAAAAAAGAACACAACCAACTACCTCATGTTCAACGATTAAACGTAGTTTCTGATGAAACATTGTTTGATATAGTATGGCAACGGGATGGCTCCGTGACAAGAAGGTTAGAAAGAAAATTGTCATTCTTCCAAAGATTTGAGAATTCGGGAATTAGCAGTAGAGAACAAATCTAATTTACCAACGGTCTAAATTTTTCGGATAACTGGGAGTCTATCCGGATTACCAGAAAACGAACCACAAGCAATTTTTTCAAAACTTAATTTTAGTGTTTGAAAGCACAGGATTTTCTAACTTTATGCATCTAGAAATTGAAAAAATTGCTTTAATTATTAGTTGGCTTGTTTCTTTTTCGGGAGGTATTTGGTATCTTTCAGCAAAATATTCTGAACTCCAAACTACTGTAAAAAAAAATAAAGAAGACATCAATAGATTAGGAAATTCAATCAGAAAGTAAACCCGAGGGGACAGACAACTTATCTGGCTTACTTTAAAAAATATTGAAAAATATTTAGCCAAGACAAATTACTATGATGAATTAATCTTAAAAGACAACGAAAAAAACAACGATGGATTCTAATGTATTACCTGAGATAGTCAAACTGGGAACTGATGGTATTACCGTTTTTTTAGTCTGGCAGTTAATGAAGCAAAATCAGAAACTGATATCAGAGGTTAACTCCAGAGACAACGAATTAATGAAGCTGATTTACACAATCCTAAATCAATATAGGCAGTACCCAACAGGATTAAGCGATCGCACTAGCCGGATTAACCATCCCAGAGGAAAAGCCAAGGAGTAATTAATCAGACTGGCCAAATCGAGGACAACCTACTGGGAAAATGGACAAGATAAGTACAAATTCCCAGCTAGGACAAAAAAGCGATCGCATTAAGTCCCTTGACACCAATCTGGACTTCTACAATTCCAAGACAACGGTAAACGCTTCCATATAGCAGACCGGGTCCGTGGTACCGCCAAAGGTCATAGGAACATCAGGTTCAAAAGCAGTCATCACATAGGATTCGGGTTTACTTAGATGTTTAGCCAGGGATGCTGACAAATCCTTGAGTAAACTTTCAACTTGGGATTTTTCCGGTTGAGAAATCGATGTTTTGACTTTAATCAGTGGCATAATTAAAACTGATTCCCCCTCCCGGTGGGAGAGGGTTGCCAATTGCCGTTAATTTCACAGCAGGTCTGATGTCAACTGTTAAGGATCTGTTAAGTCACCTAGTCGAATGTGCCACCATTCCAGCCCCACATAGTCCGGGGTGCATCAGCAAACTCAATATATATGCGATCGCTGGGGACACCTAAAGCCTGATTAATTTTTTGGCAGAAATCCTGACTCATAGCTTTAGTAGTCGTTGGAGTGATGTTACCAATACTTTTGATTTCCATATAGCAGACCGGGTCTGTAGTACCACCAAAGGTCATAGGAACATCAGGTTCAAAAGCAGTCATCACATAGGATTCGGGTTTACTTAGATGTTTAGCCAGAGATGCTGACAAATCCTTGAGTAAACTTTCAACTTGGGATTTTTCCGGTTGAGAAATCGATGTTTTGACTTTAATCAGTGGCATAAATCCTGTTTTAACCTCCGTAATTCCATCCTGTACTCGCTAAGGAGAGAATTTCCCCTTCTCGGTGAACTCCGGCCGCGATTACTTCCCCGACGAAAACCGAGTGGTCACCTTTTTCCACGCTACCAACTACATTACACTCGATGTAGCCTAGAGAATCTGAGAGAATCGGGCAGCCTGTTTCTCCTAGGTAAAATTCCAGGTCCTCGAATTTGCTACCGACTAAACGCTGCGGCTTAAAGAATTTTTGGGCAATGTCTTTTTGTCCCAATTCTAAAAAAGTCAGGGCGAACACACCGCTGGCTTTAATCATGGCGTGGGACCGGGAGTCATTGCGAACGCAGTTTACCACTAGGGGAGGTTTAAAGGATGACTGCATCACCCAACTGGCGGTAAAACCATTGATTTCGTCTCCTTCTTTGACTCCACAAATATATAGGGCGTGGGGCATTGTTCGGAGAATAGTTGTTTTTGCTTGTTCGTCTAGCATGGGTTTTTCAGTCTAGGTCTTGTAGTTTTTAGTTTACCGTTATTTTGGTTATGAGAAACGGAATGAGGGCGAAAAATTTAGCGGGGATGTTGAACAAGGAGCAGATATCTGGTTTTGGGGTTTCCGGGAGAGGGAAGTTCCCACACGGAGTCGGATGATTTTAGAACTGTTTGGGGCGTAAAACACATAAACAGAAATCTGACGCTAAACCTCCGGGTATTTCCATCAGGATTTCTTCAAATTCTAATAATAGCCTAACTAATGCTTCTGATTTGGGGTCGCCGGGTAACAGTTGCGTATGTTCTAACAGGGGATACAGAGGATGCAGAATAGCACCGCCAAAGGGATTGTATACCTCGATATTAAAGTAGTATTCGATGAATGGTAAAATTAGCTTAGAACGCACGGCTTCGGATGGGTCGGTGGCGAAGACTTGATGAATGGTGGGATTGATAAAGTTTTCTTGAATTCCAGAACGCAAGATTTCCCCAAAGCATTTATACAGGCGGTTAATTATTTGCACCTGATGGGGGCTATAAATGCAGTAATTATCCCCTACATATTCATTGATGATAAAGTAGCCATCGGGGTGAAGGCAGCCGTGAACTATGCCTAAAAATCTCTCGATTTCTTTGACGTGATGTAAGGATCCCGAACAGAAGGCAATATCGTATTTTTTGCCTTTATCAAGAGTAAAGGTATTGAAATCGTCCTGATAAAAGTTGATATTAACTCCCACATTGGCCGCAGTTTGGCGGGCAATATTTAGGGATGCTTCGGAGAAATCAAAGGCATCAATATGGTTGGCAAACCTTTCTTGTGCCATGACGATTTCATGGTTGCCGATACCACAACCTAGGGAGATTAATTGGTCGAAATTTCGCTGGGTAAAATAGTCTTCAATTAGCCATCGTAGCCAATATTTTTGACTCTGACCACCAGACATTCGCTTATAAATGGTATTAGCTACAATGGGGTTGGATACCCACTGACTAGCTATGGCTGCAGTGGGGTTGGTTTCCCAATAGTTTTTATCCTGGGGGGCTTCTATGGTAACAGTTTCTGGTGGCACTGGGGTTTCGGGGATGGTTTCTGTTTCTACAACTTCTAATTCGGGGGCTTCCTGGGATAACTGAGGATGAGGATGAGGATTCATTAAATAGGCTTCTTGGAAAATCTCACCATAGGCTGCTGTCATCTCCTCAAAGCGATTGAGGGAGTCTAGGACATATTTGGCATTTTGGGCGAATTGCTGCCTTTTACGCTCATTTTCGAGTAGTTCGGTGATACATTTGGCTAACTCATCGGGTTGATTGGGTGTATAAAATAGGGCGTTAATTTCACAGCGCACTTGTTCAGGAATGCCAAATACAGGGGTGGTGATAATTGGTAAATCAAAACCCATGGCTTCTAAAATTACGCGGGGATAACTTTCGATGCGGGAGGTGCAAATGAAGATATCCGCCGCCCGATAATAAAGGGCTGTATCGGGGGTTTCTGAGACTATAGAAGCGCGATTACGCAAGGACTCTGGTAGTTGATTAACTAGGTTGGCTAATTGACTGCTATACAGGCTGGGTCGATCGCCTACAATTAAACAACGGATGCGAGAATGCCATTGGGGGGGTAGTAAGGGTAGGGCTTTCACTAGGTCTTGTTGACCTTTGCGATCGCATACTGTTCCTAATAATAAAATCGCGATTTCTCCGGGGTCAATATCCAAGGTTTCGCGGGCTGATTTCCTCGTCCATTTTTCTGCCTGTGTTAAAAGGCGATCGACATCCAAGCCATTATGAATAGTGATAAAATTATGGTGGCTATTCAGTGGCAAATATTGGTTACGGGTAGCATCAGCCACAAAAATCACCCGATAGGGGAAGTGGAAACACTCCAAAGCCTGGGCAGCAATTTCACCCCCAAAGCGATTAAAATAGGTCTGCCACGGTTCACTTTCATGGACATTCCACACACAGGGAACCCCCATATTTTCGGCGGCGGCTACCATAAAGAAATTCTCTAAAGTATTCGCATAAACCAGGTCATAACTATCAAGGCGTAACTCCTCAGCTAAAGCCGAAATAGCCTGACCATAACCCTGTCTATCGTAAACACCAGTTAAGGGATGTTCTCGGACTATTACTTTAATTCCCTGCTGTTCATATACTTGTCGCAGGGGTCCATCAGTCACACTAAAGATGACCGGTTCTATATCCCCATCTCCCGCCAATTTTATGGCTATTTCTAGCTGATGTAAAGGCGCTCCTGTGTATTCTAAGGCATTGCTACACATCAGAACTTTAGGCTGAATTTTGACAGTTAAGTTATGCCCAAAATAGCGCCGGGGTTGTATTTGGAACCACTCATTAGCCAGAGATAAATGGGGGCTATAAAACGGGTCTATTTGATTAGCATACCGACGGCGGAAGGTGGCGACCTCTTTGGGGTTATCCCCAAAACCGCGACTGGTTCCTTCCCTGTGAATTAACTCAGCATCAGGACAATAAACACAACGATATCCCGCCTCAGATAGTCGATAGCCATAGTCTGCGTCATTATAGGCTACAGCAAAATCAGTCTCATTAAAACCACCCATTTCCCAAAATAGCGCCCTAGGAGTTAGTAAACAAGCGGCGGTGACGGCTGAGTAATTTTTGACTACTTTAGAATAGGCTAAATAACCAAAATCATCTCGGTGAGTCAGTTTAAAAGCATGACCTGCTAACCCATGATGTAACCCATGAATAATTCCGGCGTGTTGAATAGTATCATTGGGGAAAATCAACCGCGCACCCACAGCCCCCACCGCCTCAAATTGACCATAACCCATCATTTGAGATAACCAGTCTGGATTAATTATTTCGGTGTCATTATTGAGGAATAGCAAATAATCAGCTTCTACCTGTTCAGCGGCGCGATTATTAATGTGGGCAAAACTAAACCCAGTTTCGGGATTAGAAATTTTCAGAACCCTACATTTTGGTAAGTCTGAAAAACTGGCTAAATATGCCAAGGTTTGGGGGTCATCACTTTGGTTATCAATGACTACAATTTGATAGTTTTGATAGCTGGTTTTTGCCAGGGAATTAATACAGGCTTGCAACAGCTTTAATTGATTTTTGGTGGGAATTATAATAGCTACGGAAGGTCCGCTATGGGGGAAAGTATGGCTAAATATACCTAGATTTAATTTAACCGCCCATTGGGGTTGATGAACAGTAGCGGCGCTTTGACGGCGGGCGATCGCATCAATTATGGCATTCTGACCCGCCTGGAAACTAGCAGGTTTGGCGGCACCAGAAACAGCAGTGGAACCGGGCGCAGTACGCCAATGATATAATACTAGGGGAATATGACCAATTTGGCGAGCTTTTTCCGTTGCTCGTAGGGCAAAATCATAGTCTTGGGAACCTTCATAACCAATGCGAAACCCTCCTAATTCTTGGAAGAGGGAATGACGCACTACTAAGGCGTGACCCATGTACATATAAGATAGTAGTAATTCCGGCGACCAGTCCGGTTTAAATTGGGGCGCAAACCGTTTACCTTGGGTGTCTATTTTGTCATCATCACTATAAAGAATATCTGTTTCTGGGTTGGTGACTAGGTAGAGGGCAATTTCTGCTAAAGCGTCGGGGGTGAGTTCGTCGTCATTATCCAGAAATAGGATAAAGTCTCCGGTAGCGAGTGAGGCGGCGCTATTGGTGGCGGCGCTAATATTGCCATTTTCTGACCGGAAATGTAGCCTGATACGGGGTTCGGTTTCGGCTAGTTGATTTAGGGTTTTAGCAACTTCTGGGTCGCTGCTACAATCATCAGCTATACAGAGTTCCCAATGGCTGTATACTTGACTACAAACACTGGCGATCGCTTGTTGTAAAAACTCTATAGGAGGGTTATAAACTGGCATCACTACCGAAATTTTCGGCAAAGCTGTCGCCGGAACCGCCGCCAAACGGTTACGCAAAATATCAGCCGCCCTTTCTGTCCAGACGTTAGCTTTTAACCAAGCATCATAAGGGTCAATAGTCGCCGGAATTTCAAACCCTGTTGGTAACAATACTTCCCCAGGAATTTCGCTGGTTTGGTCGTACATTTCCGACATTCGCCGTATGATAGTCGGAATTTCCCAAGGCATGGGAATTAAACGACCAAGACGTTGTTTACGTTCCGCCGCCCGTTGTCGAATAGCCGCGCTAAGTTTAATTAACTGTTTAGTCTTACCAGAAACTTTATTGAGAGGGTTAACGCGCTTAACAGTGAGGGGCTGTTGTTTTTCTAAGGCTACTGTTTCCCCATTTTCCAATTGTGCCTCAAGGGAAATATTCCAAGTTCCCGGAGGTAAATTAATCAACACTTCCCAACCACTATTAGAACTACCTACCCAGTCAGAGAAAATTTCCCCCACGTCACCCCGTGGAAGTCCATAGGCACATTCTACAGTTTGCTGTCCATAACGTAGGAATAGTTTAGTAATTTGGTATTGAGGGTGACAACACCAACCCGCAAATAGAGTTTCTCCCACTGGGACTATATTTGTATTAGGTACATCAAATGCAGCTTGTAGGGGTGAAACTCGCAGGGGATATTCTCCGAACTGATGCCATTTTCCCCTAGTGTCTTTAACTTCTAATTGCAGTCTATTATTACCGGAAATTAGGGGAATTTGTACCCGAAAACCACAGTTAGAACTACCGGGGACGTAATCATATATATTCCCCACGTCCAGGCGTTCTATATTATAGGTTCCCTCGAATATTTCATCATTAATACGGGCGCGAACAGCCTCTAAATTGAGCTTACCGGTATGTAAACACCAGCCCTGAACTTGCATATAACTATCCCGACACCCCAGCAATTCCCAATTAGTCGGGTTATCAATAGAAGATAAAAACCGAGGTTTGAGGGTGCGTCTGGCTTGCCTTTTCGCCGTAGCATATTTACTGCGAATTTTCCAGAATTTAGAGGCTTTAATCGCAGCCAATTCCCCTTCCGCCAAGTTCCGCGCCATTTGGGTCTGTCCGAGTTCCTCTTCTAGTTCTCGGAGTTTAGCAAAGGCTTGCTTAAATTGTACTTGGCTAGTTTGTAGTCGAAATTGAGTCTGTCCTAATTCGGTTTCTAAACTGCTAATTTTTAACTGGGCGTTATGTAGTTTAAATTCCGTCGTTCCCAGTTCGGTTTCCGTATTAATTAATTTACTCAAGACATCTTGATATTTGATATCAAAATCTTGATATTTATCTTGGATTTTTTGCAGTTCCCCCTGGGTTTTTCCGAGTTCTTGTTCCGTGGCTACCAGTTTAGTTGTGGCTTCTTGCAAACCCACTTCTAGGTTGTGGGCGTGGGCTGTCATTCCCCGCAATTCTAGGGTGCTTGCTTCTAGTTCCCCTTGGGTTTTTCCTAATTGTTCTTCGGTGGTAACTAATTTGGCGATCGCATCTTGTTGTTTAATCTCTAAACCATTCAGTTTTAGTTGAGTTCTACCTAGTTCAGTTTCCTTACTAACCAACCTATCTACAGCATCATGAAAATGGTCTTGCCACAGCTTAACATCAGCTTCTAAAATACCGCATTCTTTTTCCAGTTGCCGAATATTTGACCAATCTTTAAACGCCCAACTAGGACTCGGCTTTTGTTGCACAGCTTCCCGCTCAAAATTATTTAAACCACTCCCCAGATTTTTCGCCGCTTCTTCTAGTTCTTGATATAGGCTCAATGCTTCTGGGAAGTAATAGCCAATTAATCCTGGTTTCCTACTTTTAATAATTTTATTTATTAACAGACTTTCGTCAAAATTGCTGCGGTTATCATCAATTTTTAGCCATAAACCTAAATTTTCATTTATTGCCTTTATAAAATCTTTGGTATAATTTCCCACCTTATAAACATTGGAAATTAAGCATCTTTGGGGATTATTTTTATAAAAGTTTAGCAGCTTTTTATTATAAAAAATCCACATTTTAACCGCCATTTCTGGGGAAGTAATTAAGGCTTCATCTGTAGACCTACGATAAAGAGAGTCCACCACTTCCCAGGGAGTTCTATAAACAAAAATAAACTTAGCTTCCGGTATCAGTTCCCCCAAAAATCCAACAGCAGAGTCGTCCTCGGATCTTTCCATCCCCAGGGAGATAATGGGTCTTTATTTTGGGCAATTAGCTGTTGTGCCTGTTCCCGTTGAGTCGGTGTTAATGATATCTTATCTTCCGCCACGCAGCCCAATTCATCAATGCCATTATCGCGCAAAATCTCTTTATGAAATTCCACAAAATCAATATTTTCAAAATGACCCTTGATATTTCCATAATTGGAACCCACCAAATTTTGACCAATATTGACACCATACTCCTGGAGCAAAGAAGCCGTCAAGGAAGTGCCAGAACGGTGCATTCCCGTGATAATTAAAATTGGTGATTGACCCTCTGCTGCTATGTCCATAGATTTTACTTAACTAATTCAGATCGATGCGGCTATTCATTTACAGGCAAGCCGAGAACACGCTTTAGTTTAAACCATTTTGTCCGCAGTTTCCAAAACTTGCTACTCTCCATTGCCTGAATACGATTTTCCAGGGTATCAAGCTGATGACTCATTATCTGCATTTGGGACTGTAGATGCTCCCATTCGCTTTTTTGGGCGGGATATTCTGTCTGATATCGGCCAATTTCAGCTTCCGTCTCGAACTTTCGCGCCTGATATTGGTCTATCTGGGATTGATATTGGGCTATTTGCTGCTTATATTGATCTATTTGGGATTGATATTGGGCTATTTGGGATTGATATTGGTCTATTTGGGATTGATATTGGGCTATTTGGGATTGATATTGGTCTACGGTGGCTGTCAACTGTGCCTGAGTTTGGGTAAGTTGCTGGCGTGTAGTAGATAGTTGAATGTCCCAATTTCTGCGGCTGGAGATAGCCACTAAGCGATCGCCTTCTATAATCGCCTGTAAGCCCTTGCTAGAGACAATTTTGATGATTAATATATCCTGGGGCGAAATCTGGTCACTAGAGAGGACACAGGACCAGCCGGAGAGCAAAAAATCTGGCTGTTGGTAGTGGGCGACAATATCGGGTCGTTCCTCAGAACAGGGATAGACACCAATAAGGCGAGAGTCGGACCACAATTGAATCTCTAAAGTTACCCCAGGGTTAAAATCAATAGCCCATCCACTGAGGCGAACTTCTCCGTTAGGTTGAATATAGCAGTAGTCAATTTTGCCTTCTGGATGATGATAGAATGCCAGAGGATTAGGGGATGCTACAGAGCGATCGCTTACCGCATAAAGGTCTTGATAGCGGTTTAAGCCTTTAGGAATGCGGGTAATTTCAGCATTACCATCACTAATTTGGTCAAGTATTCGCCGCACATATTCTTCCGTCACCCAGGTAGTGCCATACTCTTGTTTATCGAGAGATTGACTTTCACTATCTGGACTAAATACTAACCCCGTTTCCGACCTACGGATATGGGGGTCTAATAATTCCATATCCAAGACGCTAAATAATAGTAAACCCCGCCTTGATTTCAAATCATAAATTTTTTGCATCCAGCCTTCAAAAGTAGTGGCTGGCATATCGCTAAAAAACGAACTAGCCATAATCACATCAAAACTGCGATCAACTTGATAATCTTCAGGTAAAGAGGTGGAATATATTCCCTGTACTCCAAAGTATTCGCTTTGGAATTTAACCGCCTTTTTATAGATATCAGAAACCCAGATTTTTTCTGGTGGTATTTCTTGGATTAAAAAGCGAGTGAACCGACCATATCCACAGGCAAAATCCAAGAATGAATCCACCGCCTCAAATCCGCCAAAATGCCAATCAACCAACTGTTTTACTGTGTCCAAAATCGCGCGGCCCATAGTATAGTAATAGGTTAAAGCACGATGGGAGTTTTTATCTTCGAGTTGATTAAATACATAGGAGTACATTTCATCGATCGCCATAATTTCTGGTTGAAAAGTTTCAGGCGATCGAGCCAAGGTCTGAATCAAAACATCCACCAGGGGATTATCATGAACAAAAATATTAGTTTTCATGGCAGATGTCATTTATCCCACGGATACACCGTCTAAATTTTCCCAATTAACCTTACCAGAGGTAATAGTTAGTTGTGGTTCAACCAACAGATCAACAACACCCGTACCACAGGACTCTTCGCAGGGTTGAACCCTAAACATAGCCACATCAACGCACCTATCTAAATAGGTAAATTCCCCCTCGACGATACCGGATACACCAGCATTCAAGAAATACACATCAGGAGCCAGGAGGCATTTAAACTGAAATTCTAACATAATTTTAGTTCCAGCATCAATATATTTAATTAACTGAGAGGTTGCCAAAAAAGAAGCCCCCGCCAATTCATAGCCACTAACAGTTTTAACCAACATTCCAAAGCGGACATGGGAGGCGGACTTAATAAACTCAACCTCGTAGTTATAAGTATAGGTTTGACGAGCGACCAAATGATTAACTCGCTTCCCTTTTAAAGTTCTAATATGGGGGTCTTGGATAGTTGCACCCCGACTAGGATAACGAATCAATTGGTCAGGGACTAAATTCGGGTCGTAATAGTCTCGATAATCAGGATTATGTTTAATCATCCCCTGACTCTGAGGCTGACTATGATTACCATTTTGTTGAGAGATGCTAATTACTTTATGGACTTGAGGTTGAGGAGGCAATGAGGCTTTAATCTGCTTAATTTCGGCGCGAACTTGGGCGGCGGCATCTGCATCAGCATAGATCATTTTTTGATATTTAGAAACAATCATTTTCGGGGTATGTTCTAATAACATTTCCCCCTTATCCATGAGTACCGCCGAATCGCATAACTGAATAATTGAGGGTGCCGAATGGGATACAAATAGAATAGTACCGCCCCGGTCTTGGATTTCGTGAATGCGGCTAAAACACTTACGTTGAAAGGCTTCATCTCCCACAGATAGGGCTTCATCAACAATCAAGATATCAGGGTCAACGCTAGTAGCCACAGCAAAACCCAAGCGAATATACATCCCACTGGAATAGGTTTTGACAGGTTGATCGATAAAATCGCCGATATCAGCGAAGGCGGCAATATCATCAAATTTGGTAGCAATTTCTTCAGGTGTCAATCCCAACAACTGACCATTAAAGAAAACATTTTGTCTTCCGGTAAATTCAGGATTAAATCCACTACCTAACTCTAGCAAAGCGGACACACGACCATTAACTTTAACTTCGCCATTAGTGGGGGTTAAAGTTCCCGCAATAATTTGTAGGAGGGTGCTTTTCCCTGACCCATTTCTGCCGACAATTCCGAGAGTTTGACCCCGAAAAACTTGTAGGTTGATATCTTGTAGGGCCCAAAAATTTTCAGCCAGACTGGTTCTAGGCCAAAACATCTCTTTGAGGCGATCTACGGGATGTTTATACCGCTTAAAACATTTGGAAACTTGATTGACGGAAATTGCAATATCAGTCATGGATTCTGATTGAGGATTAGGCTATCAATGGTAAGGTGGCGAACAGTGAAAACTCCGAACAGTAAATATCTGGTCTAAAGCACATCAGCAAAGGCAGGACGTAAGCGCCGATAGACTCCTAAGCCGATAGAGAAAATCACAATGGATACGGCTGTAGCCACGGCTAATTCTCCCCCATGTTGGACAGTTCCCACTAGGACTAGATCTCGATAACTTTCAGCGATCGCCGTAACCGGGTTCAGCCAAAACACCCACACCCGCCACCCTTCAGGGATTTTGCTGGCTGGGTAAACAATTGGCGTTACATAAAACCACAAATTGAGAATCACCCCCAAAGTTTGTGGGATGTCTCGCAGAAAGACTGTCAGCGCCGCCGTTAAATATCCTAAGCCAGCAGTTAACAGCAGTTGTGGGACCCAAATCATCGGTAGTAGCCAGAGGGTTTGGTGAAGGCCTTGATAGGAGAAGCCCACAAATACAATCAACACCGCTAAACCAAAGGTACTTTCAATAAAAGCCGACAAAATTGGCACCAGTGGTAACAGTCCCAGGGGAAAGACCACTTTTTTGACCAGATTAGTTTGTCCAATCACAGAAGTAGCCGCCTGGGTCAAGCCATTGATAAATGCAAACCAAGGAATTAGACCAGCAAACAGCCACAGTCCAAAAGTCAGTTTACTGTCCTCTGGCATTCCTGTAATGCTGAGTTTAACCTGCAAAACAATAGAGAAAACATAGGTATAGATGAGCAGTTGCGCCAACTGATTGAGTAAAGGCCAGAGGTTTCCCAGAATAGACCCTTTGTATCGCGCCTCTAGGTCCCGTTGTACAAGGGTAGCGAGTAGGTTGAGTTTTGTGCGCCATTGACTATAGACAACTGGATATCTCCCCCCCAAACTCTGTGTACAACACCTTTCATTGACCTAAGCAATTTTTTGTCCCTCGTCCACTACACACACCACAGCCAAATATCTTATTAGAGACAATGGTTTGAGGACAAGTGTGCCACATTCGGTGTCTTGATTGCTAGTCCCAGGGCGTTAATAGGGTAGTCGATCGCCAAAAAAAACACCCCAACAGGGGTGCATTAACGTATTTATTGATGGCTAATCAGATATTATTTACCAAGCCGGGTTATAGATTTCGGCGCTGTTGCTATCTAACCCAACCTGATCAGCCAGACGGTTAAACATTGATTTTTCCCGTTTCCAGGTTGACCGTTGCTGCTTGAGGATTAACTCCCGAGAGCGATCGGCTACTGACAGCGGAGTTTGAGAAGGTGTCGCCACTGCTTCCGGGTTATTGGAATATTTCACTCCACGATAAGTCAGGTTATGGCTAGGTTGCAGCACAGGTGCTTTTTTCAAGTTACGGAAGCGCCAGTCTTGACCACGATACTTGCCACCTACTTGGCCAACTGTGGTTTCAACGGATTCGGTATTTTGGCTGTAGCTAACGCCGCGATATGTAAGTCCCATGATTTTCGCCTCTCTTGTTCAAAATTGGTTAACTTAGTGAGGCGCGTTCCTTCGGGATTACTCCCTACTTCCGTCTCCCCTCCTCTGAACTTATGGGCTCGAAAACCCTTAGAGCGAAAAGAGATGAACGATTTGTTTTTGTTTCTGTATCTATTGTTACCGTTTCCCAAATAAATGTCAAGGGTCTATGGGATTTCTTTAGAAAATTTTAATAATTTTGCTAAATACCCCCAAAAGGGGTAGAGACAAGGCCAGCCTTGTCTCCGAGGGGTTTGAGAGGTGGTGGGTTCCTAATGAGCGGAACCGTTACCATGATAGTCGTCGCTGTCGTAGAAGCCGTTTTGTGTGCCGAAGAATATGCAGGCGATGCTAAACACCACGCTTAACCCGACTAAAATTAACTTGATATCCATATTTAAGGTATCCCTCCCGATAAATTTACCAGCGATTAGGATTGTAAACGGTTCTGAGTGAAACCGTGTTGCTACCTCCATAAATTAGGGCCAATTATGGTTTTGACCCCAAAAAGCGATCGCCTTCGACGCGATCGACTCCAGACACTAAAATGGTCAACAGTACAAATTTAACCTACTCCATTCCATGATATCCAAAAACTGGATCCTAAAAGCGCTTCTGTTCCTGTTCGGCGCATGGTTGATATTTGATATGATCACCTGGGTCATCGCCGAATACCTATGGTTTGATGAAGTTGGCTATTTATCCGTATTCAGGCGACGACTGCTAACCCAAGTAGGATTATGGGTCCTAGGGGTGGGTTTGAGTGCAGCCTTTCTATTCTTCAATTTGGCTATTGCTGACAAATTTCGCACTCGTGCCGCCATTAAATCTTACCATCGATTTGAGGATGCCCTATTTTCACCGCCTCCCCCTAGTCCGCCCCCAGCCTTAAATTTGCCATGGCTGTCTTTTCTGGTAATTGGGCCAACTATGTTCATGGTGGTGATGATACTCCACTATGGCTATGAGTTTATTACAGATTTCAACATCAGCCTAGAGCAGGATTTGGTTGTTCCTTTGCTACCCCGTCGGTTTGATTTTGCCGTAGTTTGGGAAATGATCACTCAGCAACCTATCCAATGGTGGCAAATTGCCATGAGTTTGGCTCTGACTATAGCAGTGATAATTAAACCACAACTTTCTCTCAGTGCGATCGCTGTATTTTTTAGCCTCGGTTTTGGTTGGGTTCTTTCCAGTCACTGGATTAATGTACTGGGATTTTTCTACCCCACCGATTTTCAGATTACAGAAGGTCTCTTTAACAAAGATATTGGTTTTTATATTTTTATCCTCTCCGCCATTGACTTAGTAGAATTTTGGCTATTCGGTCTATTTCTGTTAACCCTAATTTCCTGCTCCTTAATTTATCTCCTCTCCGGTGATAGCTTTAACCAAGGAAAATTTCCCGGATTTTCTCGGTTTCAGCAGCGCCACTTACATGGGTTGGCTGGTGTCTTCATGCTATCTATGGCTCTGCGATATTGGTTAAATCGATATGAGTTATTATATTCAGAACGCGGGGTCGTATTTGGGGCTGGCTATACCGATGTTAACGTAGCTGAACCAGCTTATTACCTGATGTTTTTCATTAGTATATTATTTGCACTGTTTCTATTCTGGCAGGCCTTCTTTTCCGTAGAAGTTATTAAACCTTATGTCGAGTTTTTCTTGAAAAATATGGGCTTGCGTCGTCGGCGATCGCAGCCTAAACGCTATGCCAAATTATTCGCGGATAGCTATTCTTTGAGGGCAATTTTATCTGTATATATTTTAATGGGATTTTGTGCCAATGTTTGGTTACCGGAGATTGTGCAAAGGGTCATAGTTCAGCCTAACGAATTAGAGCGAGAATTGCCCTTTATGGAACGCAATATTCAATTTACCCAACAGGGTTTTAATCTCGACAATATTGAGATTGAAACCTTTGACCCAGACGCTGAACTCAGCCTTGCTGACCTCGAAAGAAATTCTCTCACCATTGACAATATTCGGCTGTGGGACCAGCGACCCCTATTACAAACTAATCGTCAACTCCAGCAAATTCGACCTTATTATGAATTTCTGGATGCTGCAATTGACCGCTATACTTTGCTGAAACCAGAAGAAGAACAAACACCAGATAATCGTACTCAAAAACAACAGGTGATTATTGCAGGACGGGAATTAGACTATCAGCTAGTCCCCGAAAAAGCGCAAACTTGGATTAATCAACACCTCGTCTATACCCACGGTTATGGATTTACCCTATCGCCAGTTAACAAAGTAGCTGAAGGAGGACTACCCAAATATTTTATTAAAAATATCGGTCCTGCGCCTCGGTTTAACTCAGATACTACCCTAGAAGTTGATCCTCGCGTTGAAGATAGTATCCCTATCGGAAAGCCTCGCATTTATTACGGTCAACTCACTAATACCAATGTCATGACTGGTACTAAGGTTTTGGAGTTTGACTTTCCCTCCGGTGATGAAAATGTCTATAATACCTATAGCGGTGATGGGGGTATCCTGATTAACTCCCTATGGCGGCGGTTACTATTTGCTAAGTATTTAAAAAACTGGCAAATGATTTTTACCCGGAACTTTTTGCCGGAAACTAAAGTCCTATTTCGTCGTCAAATTCCACAGCGAGTTAAAGCGATCGCTCCTTTTTTACGATATGATAAAAACCCTTATTTGGTAGCCGCAGATAGCAGCCTAGGTCAAGATGTGGTTCCCGAAAATGCACAGGATGGCAAATATCTCTATTGGATTTTAGATGCTTACACCACCAGCAGTCGCTACCCCTATTCCGACCCAGAAGATGGCGAATTTAACTACATTCGCAACTCAGTTAAAGTCGTAATTGATGCCTATAATGGCTCCATTAAATTCTACTATCTCAGTGAACCCAGAGACCCGCTGTTAATCACTTTGCGCCAAATTTTTCCCGATTTATTTGAACCCATCGAAAATATGCCCCAATCTTTGTATGAGCATATTCGATACCCCCAAGATTTATTTACGGTGCAATCAGAACGCCTATTAACTTACCATATGCAGGATCCTAGGGTGTTCTATAACCGGGAAGATGTCTGGCGCATTCCTACCGAAATTTATGGCGGTCAAACTCAACGAGTTGCGCCTTATTATTTGATTATGAAACTACCCACAGAAGCCATGGCGGAGTTTATTCTATTGCAGCCATTTACTCCCGCCAGTCGCCTCAATTTAATTGCTTGGTTAGCGGCGCGATCGGACTCTCCCCAATATGGCAAACTGTTATTATATCAGTTTCCTAAGCAGCGATTAGTATTTGGACCTGAACAGGTAGAGGCACTAATTAACCAAGAACCCCGAATATCTGAGCAGATCTCACTGTGGAATCGTCAAGGCTCCCGCGTGCTTCAGGGTAATTTATTAGTAATTCCCATTGAACAGTCTTTGTTGTATGTAGAACCCATTTATCTCGAGGCGACTGATAATAGTTTACCTACTCTAGTCAGGGTCATTGTTGCCTATGAAAATCGAATTGTCATGCGTCCGACTTTAGATGAATCTCTGCAAGCTGTTTTTGATGCTGACCCCATTGAACCCGCCATTATAGTTCCCAATTGATATTGAACAATGAATAATTAACAATGAATACAGCTTCAGAAATCGTGCTAAATATTACCCTCACCCTCAATCTGGATCCCAGGGGGGGAGAGGGACTTTGACAGCCTATTGCATGATTACTGAAAAAGCCGTAATAAATAATGAATTGCGGGGTAGGGACGCGAGGTTGATAATTATTAATTATTAATTATTAATTATTAATTATTAATTGCCGGTTGGGGAGGCGAGGTTATAGAAGAACCCGCCCCTACAATGATCAATTGTGTGGCCGGAAGGTTGCCCGATCGCCTAAATCTGGTAAATTTAAGGTAACAGTTGAGCAAACAGACAGTAATTGAACCTATGGCACTGATTACAACGGGTGGGAAACTAATTCGAGATTTGGAGTCGGAAGGAGCTTTAGCCCTTTATGTTCCCTTGGAGGGAGGATTTGAGGGACGTTACCGCCGCCGTCTCAGAATAGCCGGTTATACTACCTATAGCTTATCGGCAAGGGGATTAGGTGACTTGGCGGCGTACTTGTTGGGGGTTCATGGTGTCCGACCAGCTCACCTAGGGAAAAAAAGCAGCGGTAATGATGCGGCGGTGGGAGACATTTATTATATTCCTCCGGTGGTCAACTATCAGTTAGAAAATCTGCCCCCCAACTCGAAGGGATTAGTATTATGGATCATAGAAGGGCAGATTTTGTCAAGCCAAGAGGTGGATTTTCTCAGTCGCTTACCGAGCCTCGAACCTCGGGTTAAAATTGCTATAGAGATGGGAGGCGATCGCCAATTTAGCTGGAAACCTTTAAAAAATGCGATCGCCGTTGCGTAAGCGCCAACCATTTCCTGCAGCTATGTAAACATAGAAAATGTGATCACTATTGATTCCCCCCTAACATCACTGAAAACAGGTCGCTGGTTCAAACTCATTTGCGGAGCCAGTTACCAGCACCTGCCATCAGTTCGCCATCTAGCCTTAGCTTATACCCTAGCGGGGGCGGACTGCATTGATGTGGCGGCGGACCCGGCGGTGATTAAAGCTACCCTCGAAGCGATCGCCATAGCTGCTGACTTAGGAGATAGCGCCCGTCGCCGAGGTTTTGGCTATGGAGGGAGACCGTGGTTAATGGTCAGCCTCAACGACGGAGAAGATCCCCATTTTCGGAAAGCCGAATTTGAAGCTACAGCCTGTCCAACCAATTGTCCCCGTCCCTGTGAAAGCATTTGTCCGGCCGGGGCGATCGCCTTTAGCGACCTACAAGCTGGCGTTATAGATGAACTATGCTATGGCTGTGGTCGGTGTATACCCGTTTGTCCATCAAATTTGATCGGGGCTCGGTCCTATGTATTTAGCCCAGAAGCCGTTGCGCCGCTGGTGTTTCAAACCGGAGTAGATGCCATCGAAATCCATACCCAAAGCGATCGCGAAGCCGACTTCCGTCGCCTGTGGCATCATATTCAGCCCTGGATACACCAACTCAAAGCGATCGCCATTAGCTGTCCCAACAGCCCCGATCTAATCGATTATTTGCGGAGTCTCCATCAGCTAATCACTCCCCTACCCTCAACCACCGCCTTAATTTGGCAAACCGACGGTAGACCCATGAGTGGCGACATAGGTAGTGGCACCACCAGAGCCAGCATTCAACTGAGCCAAAAGGTCTTATCCGCCCAACTACCAGGATATGTGCAACTAGCAGGAGGCACAAACGATTATACTGTAGCCAAACTGCGATCGCTAAAACTTCTCCCCGATGAGGGAACCGAGAAAAACTCCACTTCCCCAAAAGTCGCCGGAGTCGCCTATGGTAGCTATGCTCGCACCTTACTTTCCCCCATTTTAGAATCCCTAGAATCTCCTAATCAGGAATCTGACCCCCTAGAAATGTCAAAAATCACTCAATTAGAAACCCAACCAGACCTACTATGGAAAGCCGTTAACCTAGCAAGTTCCCTGGTTTCCCAAATCAAAGGATTTTGAGGTTTCCGTACTCAAATCCCTCAACCAGTTCTCACCCACCCTATTGATTGAACACTTCAACCTGAGAAGTATGCAGATCACAGACGACCTTAACAGATTGCTTGATATTGTTCCCCCAACAGTCCGAAAAAACCTGATCAACCACCCAGAACGCGAATGTTTGATTGAAATAGTCATGGATTTGGGTCGTCTCCCAGAGGCTCGTTTTCCCAGCAATGCCGAATACCTATCCCAACAGCCTGTTACCTGGGATGACCTGAGCCATTGCATATCCCGCATTGGTGAGTTTAGCGGTGACAACCGAGCCGGCATTGAAAAAACCTTACACCGGATTAGCGCCATTCGCAACCGCACCGGGAAAGTTATCGGCTTAACCTGTCGAGTCGGTCGCGCCGTTTTTGGCAAAATCGGCATGATCCGAGACTTGGTAGAAACCGGAGGCTCAATTTTAATGCTAGGTCGTCCTGGTGTCGGCAAAACTACTGCCCTGCGAGAAATTGCCCGCGTCCTAGCTGATGAACTCCATAAACGGGTCGTAATTATCGATACATCTAACGAAATTGCCGGGGATGGAGATATTCCACACCCAGCCATTGGACGAGCCAGACGTATGCAGGTAGCCAGTCCAGAACTGCAACATCAGGTGATGATCGAGGCGGTGGAAAACCATATGCCGGAAGTGATTGTCATTGACGAAATCGGCACAGAATTGGAAGCCCTCGCCGCCCGCACGATTTCCGAGCGGGGTGTGCAATTAATCGGAACCGCCCACGGGAACCGCATTGAAAACCTGATGAAGAACCCCACTTTAGCAGATCTGATTGGCGGAATTCAAGCGGTGACTTTGGGGGATGATGAGGCACGGCGGCGGGGTTCCCAAAAAACCGTTTTGGAACGTAAGGCTCCCCCAACTTTTGATATTGCCATAGAAATGTTGGAACGGGAACGTTGGGTGGTGCATGAGTCTGTATCAACTACCGTTGATGGTTTGCTGCGGGGAATGCAGCCGACTTTACAGGTCAGACAAATGAACGATCGCGGTGAAGTGACTGTTACCCAAGAACGTTATAGCACCCCCGCCGCTCGTAATGCTGTGCCTGCTGGTTCATCCACTGGTTCATCCCGACCCTTACCCCCTTTGTCTGCACCCGGTTTGGGGGGTCTGCGGGCTTCGGGGAAAATGATGCCACTTCCCACTAGCACTACTGTTCGCTCTGGGTCTGTGCCGGAAAATCAACCCGCCACCCAGGAATTTGAACAGTTGCTAAATGCCTCTTTTGAGAGTCCAGGATTCGGGGATGACAATAGTTTAGATCTGGGGGATAATGGATTTAATGAGGATGATTTGCCTCTGCATATCTATCCTTATGCGATCGCTCGCTATCAGATTGAGCAGGTGATTCGCACCCTGATGTTGCCTGTGGTGGTGACTAAGGATATTGATGGTGCTGATGTGGTCTTGGCTTTGCGATCGCATATTCGCAATCAGTCCAAGCTGCGACAAATGGCAAAGAACCGCCATATACCCATTCACACCGTTAAATCTGGCAGTCCCCCTCAGATTGCTAAGGCTCTGCATCGGTTACTACACAGGTCAGATCCTAGCACTCCAGAAGTTCCTGATCTCAGTCTGTTTGCTTCGGGGAATTCCTCTGATGAACTCGAAGCCTTAGAGGAAGCCAGACTAGCGGTAGAGGAAATTGTCATTCCCAAGGGTCAACCTGTCGAACTTTTACCTCGTTCCCCAAAAGTGCGAAAAATGCAGCATGAACTGGTCGAACACTATCGCCTGAAATCTAACAGTTTCGGCGAAGAACCCAACCGCCGGATCAGGATTTATCCAGCATAGCAAATACATCATTACCTAGGGGCAGCCTGTTCGGGTTGCCTCGGTTTATAATAGCTGCTCAAAATATAGTCATTTTCCCTTTCAACTTTACCAAGTTTAAACGGGAATAATTAACTCTCCACTGTTCCCTCTTGCCTTTGAGCCTGTTGTGTGGGCAAATAACTTAACTTGATGGTCAATGATTCAACAGCTTATTCAACTAATTACTACCATGACCGGGCTACATATTCGGCCCCAGGATTATGGGACATTCTCGCAAAAAATTTGGCGGCGGGTTCAGCAACTGCATCTTTCCAGTTTGAATGAATACTATAATTTACTAACGGCGGCTAATACCGAGAGTAAAACCGAATGGTCGGAATTAATGCCCTTGTTGACCACCACCGAAACCTACTTTTTTCGCGATCGCGGTCAGTTTAAGTTATTGCGTGAGGTCATACTACCCGAGTTGATCGCCGCCCGAAAATCCTCTAAGACTCTGCGTTTGTGGAGTGCTGGATGTTCCACCGGGGAAGAAGCCTACTCTTTAGCCATTTTAGTGCAACAGTTGCTCCCAGACTGGCCAAATTGGTTAATTGAGATTATCGGCACTGATGTTAATGAAGTAGCCCTTCAACGGGCTAGAGATGGCGTATATAGCCATTGGTCTTTTCGCATGGTTGACCCGGAGGTGCAACGTCAATATTTCTATCCCCAAGGACAGAATTGGTTAGTTAATCCCGCCGCTAAAAGTTTGGTTAGGTTCCTGAAACTTAACTTGGTGAGTGATAATTGTACCAATGCGATCGCCAGTCTGGGTAAAATAGATTTGATTTTATGTAGAAATGTTTTTGTTTATTTCGAGAAGCCCTATATTGTACAAGTTCTGAGAAAATTTTATCAGGTACTGAGACCCGGTGGCTATCTGATGACAGCCCATGCAGAAATTCAGGGATTATTGCTAGATGAGTTTAAATCCCACATTTTTCCAGAGTCGGTGATTTATCAACGGGAAAAACCGACCCGAAATCTGTCTGTATCCTCCCCCAATGACTCCCTAAACCATCAAAGCCAGCCTTTATCCCCGTTACTAAATACGCCCTATTATACCCCCAACGGTAGCCGTTTATCCTCCCCTTCTCAACCTCCGGCAAATCATGGTCAAAATCACCAACGGAATCATCTCTCAACTTTATCTATTGTACCGCCACCAGTTGCCTCGATACCCACCGCATCAGAACAGGCGATCGCCATTAGTCAAAGCCTGGAAGAAGCCCAAAAGCTAATCAACCAAAAAGCCTATAATGAAGCCCTCAAAAAAGTTCAAGAATTTGTGGCTAATCATCCCCACAATTTTGATGCTCATTATCTAATGGCGCAAATTCATGCTAATAGCGGACAGCATGATGCGGCGATTGTGAATTGCCAAAAAGCCTTAGAAATCAATTCCTTGTCCATTGATCCTTATTATATTTTGTTGCACATTTCCCAGGAAAAAGGCGACTGGGAAACGGCGAAAATTTTTGCCAAAAGAATCATCTATTTATCAGATGTTTCTGCCTCGTCAATTTGCGCTCATATGGAGTTGGCGACTGTCCATGAAAGGGAAGGAAATTTGTTGAAAGCCAAAAAACTTTACTTAACAGCACTATCCCTGTTAAATACAATTTCTGACCAGAGTCCTGTTCCCTATTTGGGGAAAATTTCCGCCGGAGAATTAACGGCTTATCTCCAACAAAAATTAAATCTGATTCTGTATTAATAAATAAGGTACTGTCATCATGGAAATCAAACCTTATCTCATGTTTAAGTTGGGAGGATTGACTTATGGTGTAGATGGCTTGTTAGTGCAAGAGATTTTCTCCTTACCTGAACTCAACCCCATTGTCGAAGCCGCCCCCGAATTAGTAGGGATTCTGAATTTACGCAGTGAATTCTTATCAATCATTGACTTAAATATTCATTTTGGACTGGAAAATGCAGCGAATTCTTATGTAATTGATGATGTAATTATTGTGCTAAGATTAGGTGAGGAAAAGTTAGGAATTTTGGTAAATGAAGTTTGCGAAGTGCAGATGATTGCTACCGAAGATATTACCAGGAATCTCCCCTATAGCGTGATGGTAAACCTACCACCTCAGTCGAGATCGAGAACTCATGATCATGCGATCGCTGGATATGCCGAAATTGAAGATCAGATTATTATGATCTTAGCTCCTGAATCCTTACGGGATAAGATTATCTCTGACAGCAGCGCCCTGATCTCAGATAGCAAGAATGATCATCGAGATGACCATGATTATCCAGTCACCAGAAACCGTAAAATTCCCGTTTTTTGTCCCGACTCAACACCACAAGAAAGGCAGATTTTTCGGGAACGTGCCGATAATTTGAGGCGCAAGACCGAGAAAGATGAGTTATCCGGGTTGATGTCCTTGGTTGTGATTGGTTTAAATGGTGAATACTTTGGCGTAAATCTCCCCATTATTCGGGAATTTACCGATATTCATAATGTTACCCCCATTCCCTGCACCCCCCCTCATATTGTTGGTAATATGAACCTGCGGGGTGAGATTGTCACCTTAGTTGATATTAGGGGAATTTTGGGTTTACCAATGGATATTAACGGTAGTTCCAAAAAGGCGGCGATCGTCCAAGTGGGTGAAGTAGTCGCGGGAATTATTGTTAATGATATTTTTGATGTCACCTATCTAAACCCCTCCGCAATTAAGCCAGTTCCCGCCGCTGTTCATTCTACCCAAGATGAATATTTACGGGGGACAGCAATTTATCGCGATCGCCAAAATCCCGAAGCACAAAACCGGATGATGAGTTTATTAGACCTCGAGAAAATCCTAGTCCAAGAAACCCTGGTAGTTAATGAAGAAATATAAACCAATTGTTAACTAATTATAAAAACTCTATCCTTTGGCATATTCCCAAGTAAAATAGTAGTTATAATCACGATTTAACCTTTTTTTTCAGACTAGCAAACGTTGCCAACCCTCGCCTATTCTAGACACCAATGCCAATGAGCGCATATTTTTACTAACATGATGAAACGATTAACCACCAAACTTTACTGCGGTTTCTTCCTGATACCCGCCACAGTCATCCTAGCTATAAGTAGCTATTCGGTTTTTTCATTCTGGCGCATAGATTCGCGCATTGGCACTATCTATGATGATCGGGTCGTCCCCCTTCAGCAAATCAAAAATATCTCCGATGCCTATGCTATTCAGATAATTGATGCTGTCAATAAAGCCAACAGTGGCCTAATCACCACCAGTGCCGCATTAAATACTCTTAATCGTTCCATAGAAACAATTAGCACCAACTGGGAAAGTTATAAAAATACCCAATTAACATTAGAAGAGAGAGAAATCGCCAACGAAATTGACCGATTATTTGTTCCTGCCCAGAATCGCATTACCGAACTGCAACAAACACTACAAACAGGAAATCCCGAGGACTTAGCCGCCTTTGATGGAGCGTTATATGATGTCATAGACCCCCTTACCGAGAGGCTTCAGAGGTTAATTGATTTACAACTGCGGGTAGCTTCAGCGGAAAGGGAGAAAGCTCGTGCCGTCTTAAATGAAACCCTGTTATTATTTGGATTATTAATCTTACTTGCCATAGTAATCGCCTCTCCCCTAGGTTACTTTTTAAGCCAGTCTATTGCTAATACCTTTAAACAAACTATTAGAGCCATTTCCGATAGTTCCACAGAAATTGCTGTCGCCACAGAAGAACACGAACGCATTGCCACAGAACAAGCCGCAGCAGTTAGTGAAACCACCTCCACCATGGATGAATTAGGAGCCTCCTCCCAAGCAGCTACCCAACAAGCAGAAGCGGCTGTCACCGGAGCTAAAAAGGCTTTATCCATGTCCGAAAGTGGTCAAACCGCAGTTAATAGCACCTTAGAAGGTATGGCAAACCTCCAAGATAAAGTGGAGGGAATAGCCCAACAAATTCTCCGCCTCAGTGAACAGACCAATCAAATTGGTAATATCTCCCAATTAGTCGCTGATTTGGCTAATCAAACCAATATGTTAGCCCTGAATGCGGCTGTTGAAGCGGTACGAGCCGGAGAACATGGTCGCGGATTTGGGGTGGTTGCTACCGAAATTCGCAAACTGGCTGATGAGAGTCAGAAATCCGCCCAAAAAATCGGTACTTTAGTTTCGGATATTCAGACAGCGATTAATTCCACAGTGATGGTCACAGAAGAGGGGACTAAAACAGTTCGCTCCAATGTTGATGTGGCGCAAAGAACTGCCCAAGCCTTTTTAGGTGTGAAAGAATCGGTGAATGATGTGGTTGTGAATAATCAACAAATCTCTCTCAATATTAAGCAACAAACCCTGGCTATTAACCAAGTTTTGGAAGCCATGAATTCCCTCAAACAGGGGGCAAACGAAACCGCCAATGGTATCGGACAAACCAAAAGAGGCATGGAACAGCTCAAACATATAGCCGAAGAACTGGAATCCATTATTTAGGGATAATTTTGGGGGTCATAAAACCATGGATATTCAGGGAAAATTATAGAAAATTTAGGAGTCAGGAAAAATGCTGATGTTTAAAAAGCTAAGATACTGGGTTATTGGAGGATATACTATTCCGATATTCCTGATGATTGTGAGTGCTACGGTGGTTTCAGTTAACGTAGGTCGGGTGCAAATAGAATCGCAGCAACTCGAGTTGTCTCGTCAAATAGCTCGAGATGTTGCTAATGTCTCCATAAATCTTCAGGCTATGTCCAGAACCCTGAGAGGCTATCTGATTGATAACAATCCTACATCTATAAATAGCTGGAATGAAGCCAAAAATAGTGTAAATGAAAGCATCAGTTTGTTAAGCCAAATTATGACTGATGAACAGCAACTTAAAACCATGGAGGAAATTAGGAAACAGTATAATGATTTAGACGAATTTCATAGCGATATCATTCAAATCATAGCCAACGGCGAACCTGAAGCAGCTCGTCAAGCCTGGATAGCAAATGGCATAGGAGTGAGAATTGCTGAGAATGTTTCTAAGTTAGTTAATCAGATGAATAGTCGGGAACAGGAACTGGTGGGGTTGAACGTAGCAAGCCAAACCCAGGCTCTGAATAATCTTTTAGTATCGGTATGGGTTAGTATTGGTATAGCGATTATCATTTCGATTATTTTAGGAAGTTGGATTATTGCTACTATTGTCCAAAAAATTACCCAGGAAGCCAATAACATCGCCCTAGCAGCTACGGAGATTTCTACTACTATTGAAGAACAGGAACGTGTGGCTGTTCAGCAGGCTGCTTCTGTGAATGAAACTACCACGAGTATGGATGAGTTGGGGGCTTCCTCCCGTCAGTGTGCTGAACAGGCTTCTGCTGCGTCTTCGGGAGCGCGTCAGGTGCTGGCTTTGGCGGGAAATAACCGCCAAGAAGATACTTATGATGGTAGTCCGAGTTTGCGGGAAAAAATGTCACAGGTTCAGGCTCAAATCCTGCGTTTGAGTGAAAACCTCGGCCAGATATATAATATTACTAATTTGGTTAGTGATTTAGCTAATCAAACTAATATGCTGGCTTTGAATGCTTCGGTGGAAGCGGTGAGAGCGGGGGAACATGGTAAGGGTTTTGGGGTGGTGGCTAGTGAAATCCGCAAATTAGCAGATCAGAGTCGCAAGTCGGCGGAAAAAATTGGCTCTCTAATTACGGATATTCAAAATTCGACTAATTCGACTGTGATAGTAACGGAAGAGGGGACTAAGGCTGTGGAAAAAATTATCGCTTCTATTAATGATGTGGCGGTGAATATTCAGCAAATTTCTCTGAATACTAAACAACAGGCGATGGCGGTAGAGCAGGTAATTGATGCGATGAATAGCCTAAATACTGCTGCTCAAGAAACGGCTAACGGTCTAGCTCAAAGTCGTTCTGGTACTGAACAACTTAATAATACGGCGATCGGGTTAAAAAATCTGGTTTAGGAATGGTTGATGGCTAGGAGAAATTACCATGATTGAAGATGATGAATTGCGGGAAGTCTTTAAAATTGCCAGTGAGGAACATTTACAAAAACTTGATGATGGTTTTTTGTACCTAGAACAAAACCCTAATGATAGGACGAAAATAGATGAACTGCTGCGGGAAGCGCACAGTTTAAAGGGAGATGCGGGAATGCTGGGGGTTAAGGATGTTTCTACGCTGGCTCACCAACTCGAACACCTGTTAGGGGCTATAAATAGGGGAGAGGATACGTTTTCCCATCAAATGAGCGATCGCATGGCCCATGGACTGGATGCAATTCGGAAACTGGTAAAAGAAGCGGTTACTGGGGAACCTTCGGGGATTAACGCTTTTTATGTGTTAGCGAATTTAATGGGGGCTAGGGCTGAAGGGGAAATTGCGCGACCCACAGAGGTGGGAACCCCTGCTGTAGCTGATTCTGATAAGTCTTCTGATGAGAACCTGACAGCACCAACGACGGAAGAAGGTGACCAGGAGGAGGCGGAAAGCACCCCAGAAACCCAAGAAACTGAGACCCCAGAAGATAGTGTAACGGAGGGTGAGCATCACCCAGAGAACGCGGAACCAGGGGATAGTCCTACTGTTGAATTAGAAAAGCCAGCGCCTTCTAGTCCTACGGTTACGCCTATTTCGACCTATAAAATTGAGACAATTCGGGTGGCTACGCGAAACTTAGATGCTCTGATGACTCAAACGGGAGAGTTGACGGTAACCAAAATTCGCATTGCTCATAGGTTAGCAGAAATTGAGGAAATAACTAACCTATTAGAGGAGTGGAGTCGGGATGCTTTTATCAATAGGTTTGCTCTCCATGACCTGGAAGCTAGGGAGGGTTTATCTCATGGTAGGGGTACTATGGGACAATTACAAAGTTACCACCAAAGAACAGGCGATCGCCTAGAGATTCTTAGCACATTAGTCAATCAGCTAAGAACTTCCATATATGAAGATATGGCTCGTCTGGATTTAATTTCTGACGAACTAGAAGAGGGAGTCCGTACCCTGCGACTGTTACCCCTATCGACGATATTTAACCTATTTCCGCGCATGGTGCGAGATTTAGCGAGGGAACAGAAAAAACAGGTACAATTGATAATTGAGGGGGGCGAAACTAGGGCGGACAAACGCATCCTAGAGGAGATGAAAGACCCCCTAATGCACATTCTGCGTAATGCTATTGATCATGGCATAGAAACTGCGGCCGAACGTGCGACGAGAGCCAAACCACCCCAGGCTACTATCCGGTTACGGGGATATCAAACGGCTACCAGTGTGGTGATTGAGGTTAGCGATGATGGCCGAGGTTTAGATATTGAGCAAATTAAACAAACGGCGATTAAACGGGGAATTTGTCAGCCAGAAGAATTGGTGGGAATGACTATCCAACAAATTCAAGCCCTGATTTTTACTCCCGGTTTTTCTACCCGGAAATCGGTGACGGAGGTTTCGGGGCGGGGTGTGGGTATGGATGTGGTTCGCACTAATGTGGAACACCTGAAGGGGACGATTAATGTTGATTCGACTTCGGGAAGGGGCTCTACTTTCCGCATTCAATTGGGAACTACGCTGGCTACAGCCCATGTGTTGATTGTGGCGGTTGATAGCATTTCCTATGCGATTCCTGTAGAGTATGTGCAAACTACGCTATTGGTGGATGATACGGATATTTTTGCCATTGAGGGTCGAGATACGATTCTGTTTGATGACCAACCTGTGTCGGTGATGTGTTTAGTGGACTTGCTGGAAGTGAAATCTAGCCGTAATGCTATCATCGGTTGGAACAATCACCGGGGTAAGTCTAAGGGAGAGGGGTCTCAACGAGAAACACCAAGGGATATGGTATCGGTCCGGCTGAGGGAAAATCTCATACCTACGGAAATGAATAATGAGGTTAATTCCAATCAATCTCACCAATCGAAGGCTAAATCTTGTATAATTCTGAGGATGGGGGAAAATCGCCTAGGCTTATTCGTTGATAGCCTGATTGATGAACAAGATGTTGTCCTCAAACCTCAAAGCCAACTCCTGCGACGAGTCAGGAATGTGGCTGGGGCGACTATTTTGGGGACTGGGGAAGTGTGTATGGTGCTTAATCCCCAGGATATGATTCGCTCGGTGCGGAAAAATTGGAAGTCCTCGACTCCTATTAATCTTTCTGATTCGGATGAGTTGGATTTAGAAAGCGATCGCCCATCTGTTATTCTATTAGTTGAGGACTCTATTGCCACCCGCACTCAAGAAAAGCGTATTTTAGAAGCAGCAGGTTATGAGGTGGTTACAGCAGTCGATGGACTAGATGGATTAAACAAACTCAAAACTCGCTCCTTTGATGCGGTAATCTCCGACATCCAAATGCCTAATTTAGATGGTTTGGGATTAACTGCTAAAATCCGCGAACATCAAGAATACAGCGAGTTACCAATTATTCTGGTGACATCTCTTGCTTCTGATGACGATAAACGCAGGGGTGCTGAAGCGGGAGCTAATGCCTACATCACTAAAGGCTCATTTAACCAGGATGTCCTCCTGCAAACTCTCAGCCGATTAGTTTGACTGCATTACAGGAGTTGATTTATGGGTCGGGCTGGTGATTATACAATCCCCGTAACCGCTAGACCTACCTGGTATTTTAGCACACGCGAAATAAATATGGCGATTCGGGTTTTGCTGGTGGAAGATTCCCCAGTTGCTCTGATTATTCTCAAACGCATTTTGGCTCAATGCAACGATATTCTGGTTGTGGGTACTGCTCGCAGCGGTTTGGAGGCTTTGTCTTTGATTCCTCAATTGCAGCCGGATGTGATTTGCACGGATTTACATATGCCTCACATGGATGGCTTGGAATTTACTGGAGAGGTGATGGCTAATTTCCCTAAGCCAATTCTGGTAATTAGTGCATCTGTCCAAGCTGAGGATACTTACAATGTATTTCAACTTCTCAATGCGGGGGCGGTTGATGTTTTTCCTAAGCCGAAAACTGGGCTGGCTTCTGACTATCAGCAAGCCGGTATGGAATTAATTCATAAAATTAGGGTTCTGGCTGGGGTCAAGGTATTTACTAAGCATCGACGGGGGGCTACTGTTAAGGCGGCTTCGCCGGCGGCGAGTCCATCATCACATCTGGGGAGCAGAGTTAATAGTCCTGTGGCGGTTCCTACTCCTCAGAAAACTTCTTTTTCCTCTCAGATAAAGACTCCACAACATCGCTCTCAATCTGTTACTAGGGTGGTAGTAATTGGTGCTTCTACGGGAGGACCCCAGGCTCTCCATACGGTTCTGACTCAGTTTTCCCCTAAGTTACCGGTTCCGATTATCTGTGTTCAACATATTAGTGAGGGGTTTTTAAGGGGATTGGTCAATTGGTTGGATTGTCAGTGTTCTATATCGGTTAAAATTGCTCAGGCAGGAGATTTACCTGAACGGGGAAATGTCTATTTTGCTCCGGAGGGAAAACATCTCGAAATCGATCGCAATGGTCGGTTTTTGTATTCTTCTAATCCGGCTTTGGGAGGACATCGGCCTTCAATTACTGTGACGATGAAATCTGTGGCTAATTTTTACGGTAGTCACACTCTGGGGGTATTATTAACGGGTATGGGTCGGGATGGGGCTGATGGAATGCTGGAAATTGCACAATGGGGCGGCATCACTATCGCTCAAAATGAGGAAAGCTGTGTGGTTTTTGGGATGCCCCGAGAAGCGATCGCTCTGGGGGCGGCGAGTCATATTCTCCCGGTGGAGGCGATCGCTCCCTTGATTTTAAATATGATTAATTCCACCATCAAGTCTTAACGTTCAATACTGAACCAATTACCTCGCACAATTTCTCGGCATCAAAAGGCTTGGTTAGGTATTCTGTGGCCCCGGCTAGTCGCCCCTGTACTTTGTCAAAGGCTCCATCTCGCGCTGTTAGCATAATAATTGGCAATGCCTGAAATTGCGGAATACTCCGAATTGTCCGACATAGTTCTAATCCATCTATTCCCGGCATCGATACATCTAGCAGTAGCACGGAAACTTTGTTATGATATATCACTGATAAGGCATCGACGGCATTATCAGCCACTAAAACGTTATAAGTATTAGATAGGGCTTGTTTGACTAAGCCCTGCATAACTGTACTGTCATCTACTGCTAGGACGGTTGCTTGTTGACTACTTTGATTAACAGACATTGATTATCTTTCCCTCCGTGACGCGGCTGGCCCCGACTCACGATTGAGCTATACTATTAGTTTAGAT
Source organism: Arthrospira sp. PCC 9108 (assembly GCA_016745315.1). Taxonomy (GTDB): domain Bacteria; phylum Cyanobacteriota; class Cyanobacteriia; order Cyanobacteriales; family Microcoleaceae; genus Limnospira; species Limnospira platensis. Next base: position 3,092,369 of record CP066886.1, on the reverse strand, counting down.
CGTTGTGCTGTGTTTAAACTATCCCTGAAGCGATCGCTTACCTGGAAACTGCTAACTATATATTAAAAAAAAATTAAATCTGAAAAATTCCCCCACAAAAAAGGTTGACTATTGCTCCTGATTTTGGTATAACTGAACTACCATCTTTAACAATTGGCTTTCTTGCAAATTCTGACTGTCACAAAAATTCCATTATAATAAAAGCATAAGTCAAGTCAACCACAAAGTCAACCATTATTTACAACTATTTACAATTCCCCCAAATCATGCCATAACTGGGGATTATGAAAATCCTCAATGACATAAGTTGCGCCGACATTTTTTAAGATGTGGGGGTCATGGGTGGAAGCGACACCAATAGTAGTAATTCCAGCAGCGACGGCGGATCTAATTCCAGAGGTAGAATCCTCAAAAACGATCGCATCTTGAGGGGATATATGCAACTGTTGTAAACAGACCTGGTAGGGTTTCGGGTCAGGCTTACCCACCCCGACATCTTCAGCGACAATAAGGGTCTGGAAATAATCAACCAAGTTTAAAGCCTTCAACATAAACGCCGCATTTTCCCTAGGCGCATTGGTAACAATAGCAGTTTGCAGTCCCTGTTTTTCAATCCAAGCCAACAACTTGATTAAGCCGGGTAGAGGTTTTAAATTCCCGGCAATTTGACGAAATTCCGCTTCTTTTTGGTCAGCCAAAATCCGCCCTTCTTCGGGGGAAAGTTGCGGGAGAATATCCCGAACAATATCAGGGTTTAAACGTCCGCTAATTTTAGCCTTATAAAAATCCGGGTTAATTTCCAGATCATAATTTTTGAGGACATCAACCCAAGTCTGATAATGAATAGGGTCGGTATTAGCCAAAGTCCCATCTAAGTCAAAAATAATCGCTTTCAGCATCATGTAAATCCAATATCTGGGGAATTAATTATTAGACCTGCGCCAGTGAAAGATATTTTCTAGGATATTATACCAAAGTTTTTGGTGTCGATGTCGTTGATGAACCCAAGCGGCGGCGGTTGGGGAAATTATGCCGGTGAGAGTTGGCCAGGGGGGGGTAAAATTAGCGATCGCATTGATGGTAATACCTTTTTGAATAGCGATCGCCAAAAAATTAATCATCTCATCAGCGCCAACCCCGAAAATAGTAGCCCCCAAAAGCCGACCATCAGAATGTCCGACCAACTCACAAAAACCCATAATTTCCCCCAAAATTTGAGTTTTAGGAACCTGTTTAAACATCTGGCGGCTAACTTGTACCTGGTCTCTATAGCGGCGTCGCGCCTGAGTTTCAGTCAAGCCGACCCTAGCCAAAGGTGGGTCAGTAAAAATCACCCAAGGAACATGATTATAATTAACCCGAAATCCCGGAAAATATAGGGCATTTTTGATGGCGATTTGGGCTTCATATTCAGCCACATGAGGCAGAGGATAACCCCCCGCCAATTCTCCACAAGCATAAACTCGACGATTAGTGGTTTGTCTGCGAGAGTTTAGCTGCAAATAACCGCCAATAAATTTAACTCCGATATCATCCAAATTCAAGCCACACAAATTAGGCTGACGACCGATACCTAGGATAATTTCATCAACTTCGATCGCCTTATTTCCGGCCTGTATCCATTTGGTATCATCAATTTGTTTAGCCTGAATTACAGGGGTTTTAGTAAGTACCTGCACCCCTTCAGCTTCTAACAAAGATTGCAGCAAAAAAGCGGTGGGGGGTTCTTCTCTCGGTAGTATGTGGTTACTGCGAACTATGAGGGTAACATCACTTCCCAAACGCCTAAATATTTGGGCTAATTCCACAGCGCTAGGGTCGCCGCCAATGAGGGCAACATGATTAGGAATTTTGGTGATTTTATGAAGAGTGTCGGCGGTGAAATATCCGGTAAGAGTCAATCCTTCGATGTCGGGAATTTGGGGTTGAGAACCCATAGCCAGTAAAAAAGTACGCGATCGCAAAATTCGATTATTGACCTTCAAAGCCAGCCGAGGTTCTGTAATAAATTCCCCCACCCCAAAAATCATATCTACCCCCAAAGAAGCGATCGCCGCCGGAGAATAAATACTTTCTAGGTTAGTGGTGATATATTCACTCCATTGACAACTAGAGTCCCACTGTATTAAAATATTTTCGGGCACAATGCGATCGGCAGTTTCCCAACCGATGCCGAATTGTGACACCTGGCGCATTTGTTTAGCTACCTTAGCTATCTGTAAAAGGGGGTGGTGTCTGTTAGCCCCAATAATTTGACCAGGAACAGGGGGTGGGTCAGGTTCCAATAGTGCTACCCGACCCTGCATTTTAGAGGCTTTTATAGCGGCTTTACGTCCGGCTAAAGTGCCACCAATGATAACTATATCATAATCGAGCATTTTGGATAAGACGGAATTTTGATCATATTTCCAGATTTTACCCAAATATAGATTAATTATGTTAATTATGGCGATCGCCTTCTAGTTGTCGCAAACGTTCTTCTAATTCCCGCACCCTGTCCTCGGCCGCTTCAGCCCTTTGGCGTTCAGTTTGCACCTGCGCCGCCAATTCTGTGGACGTGAGGAATTTTTCACCGTCTGGGCGATAAATCATAAAGTTTCCGTCTTTCAATTCAAACCGGATACCTAAGCGGGGACTCATCCAATTTTCCGGTTCGTCGATCACTTCAAGAGTCCCATCACTACTACGCAGCCAACCGTTGAAATCTAGGCGATCGGGGTCAAAAATATAGTATTCTTCAACCCCATATTGTTCATAAAACTTAAATTTTCTCGCCATTTCTTTCAAGCGATTTCCCGGTGAAAGAATTTCAAAAACCACTTGTGGTGGTATGTTACCTTCTTCCCATTGTTGATAGGAACCGCGATCGCCTTTAGGTCGCCCAAATACTACCATCGTATCAGGGGCTTGACGTATTTTATTATCACCCTGCTGAGGATACCAGAGTAAGTCTCCAGCCACAAACACATTAGGGTCATCATTAAACAAGATTTCTAGGTTTTCTTTAATAACAACAATCCAGCGAAATTGTTTAGTATTATCTGACATAGGATTGCCATCAGATTCGGGATAAATGACCGTGATTTTGTCTTGAGTGCTTGTCATAGACTTGTCATCATGGCTATGATGATATTTCTTTGATTCATTATATCATAGCTGTGGCTGTAGGGTCAGTAGGGCGAAATAGGCAGCACCACGCCTAGCTATATTGTGCATGGTGCTGATATATTTAGTGATTTTGCTTAGGACGTGCGCCAAACTTTTGAATTAATAAATCCCGGATAATTGGCTTGAGGTCATCGCAAGCCACACCCTTTTCTATACGACTTCCTAACTCAGCTTCATGACCGACTTTTCCTCCGGTATAGATATCAACAGCTTCCACTGTTTTACCATCTTTACGGGCTTTAGTACCGATGAAACCGATATCAGCCACTTGGGGCTGTCCGCAAGAGTTAGGGCAGCCAGTCCAGTGAATACGAACGCGATCGCTTATTTCCAACTCCTCATCAAGTTCTCTGGCTAATTTTAAAGCCCTTTGTTTAGTTTCAATCAAAGCAAAATTGCAATAATTATTTCCCGTGCAAGACACAAGCGATCGAGTCAAAGGGGCTGGATTAATCGAGAAAACCTCTAACAAAGGTTCCGCCAAAAACGCCTCTAATTTATCCTCAGAAATATAAGGAATAATCAAATTTTGCTCAACCGTCAGGCGAATTTCTCCCTGGCCATAAACCTCCGCCAAACGGGCTACTTCAAACATTTGGTCTGCCGATAAACGCCCCACCGGAACGTGCAACCCAACAAACTTATATCCCTGTTGTTTCTGGGGGTGAACACCCAAATAATCTTTCTTATCCTGGGTTATTTCATCCTTTAAGGCAGCCGTTGCGAGAGTTTGACCAAATTCTTCCTGCACCTCAGCCCGGAAGCGTTCTACCCCCCATGTATCCACCAACCACATCAAACGTGCCCGTTGGCGATTTTCCCGCAATCCTTCAGTGAGACCATTTTGGGTGTAAACTGTTAAGATAGCGATCGAAAGTTTAATCACATCATCGTTAGCAGGAACCCAAACATTAATCGGCACAGCTTCCACCTGACGTTGTGCCGATAAATACCCACCTACTAGGACATTAAATCCTAAGACATCATCCCGATAAGCCGGCACAAAAGCCAAATCATTAATCTCAGCATGAATGGAATTATCTCGTCCCCCTTCAATAGCAATATTGAACTTACGGGGAAGGTTAGAAAAAGCATAATTACCCTCACCGTGATTGGTAATTACCCTCTCCAATTTTTGCAACAATTCTCGGGTATCGAACAATTCATCTGGGTCAATACCAGCAATGGGAGAACCTGTCAGGTTACGAACATTATCCATACCCGATTGAATGCTGGTCATTCCTACAGCTTTCAATTTACTAAAAATATCCGGGAGGTCTTCCAAACGAATACCGCGTAATTGGATATTTTGGCGGGTAGTAATATCGGCGCTCCCATCATCTCCATAGCGTTGGACAATTTCGGCTAATACCCGCATTTGTGCGCTGTTGAGAGTACCATTGGCAATGCGTAATCTCAACATAAATTTACCGGGAGTAACAGGTCGGAAAAACACCCCCAGCCATTTAAGACGCATTTCTAAATCGGTTTTATCCATGGCTTCCCAACCGATTTTGGCAAAATATTCTAACTCGTCTTTAACGGCTAATCCATCTTTATCAGCTTTAGCTTTTTCGATTTTATTGAGTTTGACTTTGGGTTCAGAGGCGACAACCATGATTTTATCTATAACTGAGGTTAACAATGATTTGTAGATTAAATTCAGAATCAGTGATAATTTGTAGTTGAAGATACATAAAACCTCTGATTTTGCAATTATTGCATATATAATATGTAAAAAACGCATACTTGCCAGGTTTTAGTATTTTGGAATACCAAATTCCGGGGAAATTCACCATAATTTGGGTTCATCAACCTGATGATGATGGCAAGTTTAAACTTATCTAATGTCTGGGAATTATTTAGTAATTAATTAACGAGGTGCAATTATGGAAACAAAATCAGCTATTGGCAAGGTTTATTTAGTGGGTGCGGGGCCTGGCGATCCGGGTTTGCTGACATTAAAAGGTAAAGTTTTGATTGAGTCAGCGGATGTGGTTATTTATGATGCTTTGGTGAGTGAAGAAATTTTAGCAATGATTAACCCAAAGGCTGAAAAAATCCATGCCGGAAAGCGTCGCGGTCGCCATTCTTTACCCCAAGAGGAAACGACACAATTAATGATTGATCAAGCCCAAACTCATGGGGTAGTTGTGCGATTAAAAGGTGGCGATCCGTTTGTTTTTGGTCGCGGTGGGGAGGAAATGGAGGCTTTAATTGCGGCAGGAGTTCCGGTAGAGGTGGTTCCGGGTGTGACTTCTGGTATTGCCGCGCCAGCTTATGCGGGGATTCCTTTAACTCACCGGAATTATAGTTCTTCTGTGACTTTTGTAACAGGTCATGAAGCGGCGGGAAAGTATCGCCCAGAGGTGAAGTGGGAGGCTATTGCTAAGGGTTCTGAAACTATTGTGATTTATATGGGGGTTCAAAATTTGGGTAATATTATTGAGGCTTTGGTGGCTGGTGGTTTAAGCATGGAAACTCCCATAGCTTTAATTCGTTGGGGAACTTGTCCGCACCAGGAGGAATTACGGGGCACTTTAAACACTATTATTGAACAGGTGGAAAATACGGGTTTTGAAGCGCCAGCTATTGCTGTTATTGGTGAGGTGGTGGGCTTAAATGATGTTCTGTATGGATGTCGTCCTGTACCTGTGAAAATCATAACTAAATAATGGAATTTGATAAGGATTTGATAATATGATGAATGAATTTATTAACCTAGCTAAGGTGGCTAGTGATAATCGGGATTGGCCCCAGGTGGTTTACGGTCTACAACAGTTTTGTGTGAGTGGGGAAAATGAGGGGTTGGAAGAGGCGATCGCTTTAGCTTTAACAGCTTTACAATATGGAGATTTTCACACCCGTTGGGATGTGGCTAAACTGTTGCCGAAATTGGGGAAATCAGCCTGTTTCCCATTAATTGAAATTTTCGAGGATGAAACAGCAGATCCAGAATATAGATGGTTTGCGGGGCGAATTTTAGGGGATTTTCATACCCCAGAAGCGATCGCCTGTTTGGTGAATTTCCTCAGTAGCGATGCTGATGATGAATTAATAGCGATCGCCGCTAGTGCGTTAGCTAATTTAGGACCGGAGGCGGTGGCAAGTTTAACCACTCTTTTAGAAGACCCCGAAACCCGTCTGATGGGTGTGCGTGCTTTATCTCAAATTCGCATTTCGGGGGTAATTTCTCCCCTGTTAACTGTTGTTAAAGACCCCGACCCCCAGGTGAGGGCGATCGCCATTGAAACCTTGGGAAGTTTTCGGGATGATCGGGTAATTCCGGCTTTAATTAATGCCCTAGAAGACCATGCAGCCATAGTGCGATCGGAAGCCGTAATCAGTTTAGGATTTCGGTCAGATATAGCGACACAATGGCGCTTGGTAGAGTCGATAGACCCATTACTTTATGATATTAACGTCACTGTTTGTCAGCAAGCAGCAATGGCTATGGGGCGCTTAAAAACGGATACAGCTATTGAAAGCCTATCGATACTTTTAAAATCTTACCTGACCCCAATTCCTTTACAAATTGCCTGTGTTAAAGCGTTAATTTGGATGGAAAGGTCAGCAGCCTTAGACTGCATCGCTGAATGTCTCTCAGATTTTAATGAAGCAGTTACCCTAGAAACTATCCAGTTATTAGGTCGCCTAAAAACTGCGGATCTCAAAAATCAGGCAAGCCAAATATTGCTAGATTTATTCAGGTCAGGACATCCTAGCCTCAGCCAAATACGGATTAAACAAGCGTTAGCTTATGCTTTAGGTCAGTTAGGAGATGTGAAAACTATGGAGATTCTGCAAGTCCTCAAAACCGATGTTAATGATAGTGTAAAATTTCATGCGATCGCCGCTATGCGACAATTAGAGACTATTTCGACAAGGCCTGAATTATCAACTCTTCCGGTGCGCGAGACTGGGAATTATTAGGGCAAGTTTGCGCGCCCCAATCGCACTTTCTCAGATGGTCTAGTTGCCAACTCAGGGGTATTTCCAACAAATCGCGAGACCCGGTAAATCCCTGTCCTATAAATAGCAATAAGGCTATACAATTAAGTATGGTATGAGCCATGCGCCATTTGTAGGATTTGTAAATATCGGGAACAATTGCCAAGGCAAAAATCATCAATAAAGCGGAAGTAATGCCATAATAGTAATGGGAGAAGTGCCACTCATAACCTCGGCGAAAAACGCCATCTTGTGCCCCCAAAATTACTAATCCTGCCCCGGTTAAGGTGGCAAAAACACCCCGCCACAGGGGTTGATTAGCATTAGCACGGTACAGAAAAACTAAGGAGGCGATGGTCCCGATAAAGATTAAAACTATAAAAATCGCCTCAAACATATTCTCATTAGAAAGTTCCTTAAATACTCCTTTAAATCCAATGGAATACGCTAAAGCAATCAGGGTCACTCCTACGACGGCACCAGTTAGTAAACGTCCCATTTTTAAGTGTTCCCGACCTACCATTGGGGGAATGCGACTTGTGCTGCCTTTTTCTAGTGTTTGTAGGCGACGCTGACGAGTTTGCCAAGCCATGTGGGTAGAAATTCCAATTATGGGAAATACGACAACTACGGCTAGAAACGGATGAATCAAACTCATGAAATCGATTAGCTGCATTTCCAAGTCTCCCAAAAAAATTTGCAATTATCAAGCATCAATATTCATAGGGATTTCGAGGTTCTGGAATTGGGGTTAATTTGTCAGCTTTGATAGTTAACCTCCGTTGATTATTGAGAACTTCGGTAGTCATTTCACCCTCAACCTGTAGCCAACTGTCTTGGGGATATGCCCCCCGGTTAGTATCAGGAAGCATGACAGGAAGCGCAATGGGGTAAGCATCAGCAGCACAGCAGGTGATTACAAACCGGGTAATAAAGATAAAATTTTGGGGAAGGTTAGGGGGATAAATGACAAATCCGGTGACATTGACTCTTTGACCTCTATATGTATCCGGTTCGGGATTGATATTAAGTAGCCTAATCCATTCTATCAGCGATCGCTCTTCTGGTCGAGAAGCGGTACGAAATTGTTGGGGCTGAATTTGTGTAGCGGGTAAAGAGTCCATGATACCCCGTTGTAAGGCGACATAACTACCCAGATTTCGGGGGGTAATGAAAAGACCTAACAGGAGAGAAATTAATAGTAGGGCGGTACTCCAACCTTTGGGAAATAAACTAATATGTTGTAGGGATTGTTGGTCTATCTGCGCTTGAGGTTTTTGGTAATTCTGGAGAGTTCCCAAATCCGAAATCCTCCAAAGACTAATAACAGAAAACCGCCACCGATAGCGAGGGGAAAATAGTTAGGATGAATGAGGACATAAAGTTGTCCATTCAGCCAATATCTGAGGAGAAGGAATCCCCAAGCTAATATAGCTATAGCGTCCACCCAAGGAGACTGCAACCACAGTTGTAAACGAGATGATAACCTATTTAAGGTCGGTCTAACACGGTTCATAGGCGCTGATATCAATAGTTCAGATTGAGATTGACAGCCAAGGTTAGCAAAAAGGTAAGCTGGGCGGCGAGAATCATCAGATAAATGATGGCGCGAGTTTGGAAAATCGACATCATCAAGCCGACGGTTTTAATATCAATCATGGGTCCGAATACTAAAAATGCTAGTAAGGAACCTGTGGTAAAAGTGGCGGCAAAAGAGAGGGCAAAAAATGCGTCAACAGTGGAACAAATAGAAACTACTCCAGCTAGTAATAACATCGCCATAATGGAGGAAATGGGACCGTAACCTAAGCTGAGGATAATTTCGCGGGGTATTACTGTTTGAATAATAGCAGCGATCGCACTTCCGACTACCAACATTCCCCCCAATTCTCGAAACTCCTGCACGCCACTTTCAATCATTAAACCAACCCGGTCGCGGGTGGGGCGGATAAAAATAGAGGAGAAACTGAAACTTGTTTGAGGCATAGTAGCGACGGCTTGAACACCTTGTCCCTCAGCTTTCCACATAGGCATAGACTGCAAGCGCACGGGACTGGCTGACTGACCCATAATATAAGTTCCGGATCTTAGTAGGGAAGATTTGGGCATCTCATCGACGGCTTTTTCGGTGAAGTCAGGTTGAGGAATTAAACGGGCGAGGGCTTTTTGTAGAAAGGGCCGCAGGTCTTTTTGGGCGCTAAAAACTAAGCCTAATGTTATGGCAATTATCAGGGAAAATAAAATCCGTAAAACGACGACTTCTGGCTGTCCCCGGAAGGCTACCCAAGTTGACCAAATCACAATAGGATTAATGGTGGGGGCAGCAAATAAAAAGCCGATCGCTGCTGAGGCAGGTACTCCTTGACTCAGGAGGCGACGGGCAACGGGAACATTTCCACACTCACACACGGGAAACATAAACCCGAAAAGACTGCCAAAAATCGCCCCCAGGAAGGGGTTAGTTGGAACGTAGTATAGCAGTTTGCGTTCATCCACTAACCACAGCAGTAGACTGGACAACATGACACCCAGTAACAGGAAGGGCATGGCTTCCACTAACAGGCTGAGAAACAGGGTGAAAACAGCGTTCAGTTTGCTAACTATTATTGATGGCATCCTGTCTCAATTTGAATGGTTGACACTAATTTAGCTAGGCACACTCTCCGGTTAACGGCTACATTGTACACCTTCCGATGGTAATTATTAATAAGCAATTGTCTGGTGGGGGCGGGTTCCCCAATTAATCATAGCCTAGGTCAACCCGCCCTAGGGGGTTTATTGAGGCTACAAGGCGGCGGCTGGGGTGGGAATAGTCACCACCTCATCACCGGACAAACCAAAGGCATCATGAATGGTCTGGACGGCTTTGATGCCATCTTTTTCATCGACTACACAACTGATTTTAATTTCGGAAGTGGCAATCATGGAGATGTTGATATTTTCGGCGGCGAGGGCTTCAAACATACGGGCGGCGACTCCGGGGTTATCGACCATTCCGGCCCCTACGGCGCTAACTTTAGCGATCGCCGAATTGAGGGTAACTTCCCCATAACCCCAATTAGCGATCGCCTTTTTAATCACCAGTTTAGCCTCTTCTGCATCACCTTGAGCGACAGTAAAAGCAATATCGCGGGTGAGAATATCATTAACCTGGTGACAGCGCTGTGATTGGATAATCATATCAACGCTAATATTGTGATGTGCCAGCAGGGTAAACAACTCCGCCGCCATTCCGGGGCGATCGGGAACATGACGGATGGCCAAACGGGCTTGGTTACGGTCTATGGCAACTCCTCGCACTGGGGGAAGATCAGACCTGCCAACCAGTTGAGTCTTTTTGCTGCTGCGGGTTAGTACATCAAAGGTTTGACAGAGGGCAGTTACAGCCCGATCGCACTCAGTGGCATCAATCACACAACTGACTTTAACTTCGGAAGTAGAAATCATCTGAATATTAATTCCCGCCTCGGCTAAAGTGCGGAACATTTGGGAAGCGACTTTGGGGCGACCAATCATCCCCGCGCCGACAATGCTAACTTTAGCGATAGGGCTATCATAGCCGCGCACTTCGGGTTCTCCAATTTTGGGGTCGTTGTTGCGTCCCAAGGTTGGTAAAATTGCATCAGCTACAGCGATCGCTCGTTTATAGCAATTATGAGTCACCGTAAAGGTAATATCATTAATATTGGCTTCATGGATCGACTGAATAATCAAATCCACATTGAGCTTCTGGAGGGCAATTCCCCCAAATAAACGGGCTGCAATCCCAGGGCGATCGGGAATACGCAATAAGGAAACCGCCGCCTGATCTAGATCAAATTCTACCCCATCAACGGGTCGCACCAGTTCCAACCCTTCCATAGAAGGACGCGACGGTGATGAAGAAGTCACCCGTGTACCCGGATCATCAGTCCAACTCGATCGCACCACTAAGGGAATGCCATAATTTCGGGCAATTTCCACGGCCCTGGGATGGAGAACTTTAGCCCCTAAACTAGCAAGTTCGAGCATTTCATCACAGGTAATTTCATCCATCAACTGTGCTTTAGGGACAAGGCGGGGGTCTGTAGTTAAAATTCCGGGTACATCGGTATAAATTTCGCATTTATCGGCTTGTAATGCTGCCGCCAAAGCGACTGCGGAAGTATCCGATCCTCCTCGTCCTAGGGTGGTAATTTCCAATTCTTGGCGATCGCTAACTCCCTGGAAACCGGCTACTACTACGACCTTACCCTCTTTTAGGTGACGAGTTAGGCGATCGGTTTGGATATTTAAAATCCGGGCGCGACTATGTTCAGCCTCTGTGACAATTCCCACCTGAGCCCCGGTCATGGAAATGGCTGGTTGTCCCATTTCCTGTAGTGCCATACTCATTAAAGCGATCGTCACCTGTTCGCCAGTAGATAACAACATATCCATTTCCCGGCGAGAGGGATGGGTAGAAATTTCTTGGGCTAGTTTCACCAAACCATCAGTAGTTTTTCCCATAGCCGAAACCACCACCACCACAGAATGATCTTCGGCGGTTTTCGCCACCCGACGGGCTACCGCTTGAATGCGATCTACTGACCCAACAGAAGTACCACCATATTTTTGAACAATCAGCATAGTAATTCCACCATAAGGAAACTCAACAATAGGTTACACCGACGACAGATTGCAGGCCGTTGCCCATGTCCACCAGACCGAGGGCGTGACATCCCCCATATTGTATCGGAAACATTCGGGAAAAATTCCCGGCTTTTCTGATACCGTTTAAGTTATAGGTTTCTGATAATCGGTTTGTAGTCCTGGCGATCGCCCCTCCACCCATGATTTCTGCTACCCGGTATTTCTGGATTTTTGGCTTGTTACTGTCTAGTGTAATCTCGATTTTGATTATGGTTTCTCAAGGCTTACAACCTCGTCTCCTCAGCGATCCTTTTTTACAACTACCCACGGAAAACTCAGTCCGGGTGGTGTGGTTTACCGAGTTTTCTGGTTCTCAGCATCAAGTCAATTATGGCAGTAACCTCCAACAAAATGCGATCGCCAGCACCTCCCAACTCACTCGCACTCGCGAAGACCAAAATTCCTGGGTAGGAGTCCAAACCCAAAACAACCGCATCTACACCCAACCCATTCCCAGACCGATCTGGCGACACGAAGCCACCATCACAGACTTAACCCCAGGCCAACGGGTTCCCTACCAAGTTCACAGTACCACAGACAACGGCATCAAAATCAGTAGCCAAGTATTCAGCCTAGCTAGTTTACCCCAACCCGGAACAGCCTTAAAAATCCTCCTCACCTCCGACCACCAACTTAAACCCATGACCGCCGCCAATCTTCAAAAAGTAGCTGAAACTGTCGATATTGATGCTGTTTTTATGGCTGGTGATTTAGTCAATATTCCCGATCGCGCTTCCGAATGGTTCGACGATAATCGCGGCGGAGCCTTTTTTCCCTGTCTGCAAGGTCGCGCCCATTATCAACTCGAAACAAATGGTGTCACCACTACTTATAAAGGCGGCGCTTTAATTCAAAATTTCCCCTTATTCCCCGCTATTGGTAATCATGAAATGATGGGGGCTTTTTCCGAAACCGACAGCTTAAACAACCAGTTTAATAATAGTTACCCTCAATTTGCCGCCCAACAGCTTTATCAACAAAATGCTGCCACCATTAACCCTAATAATGACCCCGAAATTCAGCAACAATGGCTCCGAGACCACAGCTTTAACTCAGATACCTATAACCAAATATTTACTCTCCCCAATCCCCACCACAATTATTATGCTATCACCTTTGGAGATATCCGCTTAGTAGTTTTATCCGCGACCAATGTTTGGCGGGTTTATCGGTTAGACTCCCACGCCAGAGGACGTTATCGAGAGAGAGACGCAGACTTTGAACGTCCCGAAAATTGGGGCTATGGCCAACATTTATTTGAGCCTATTTCCGCAGGAAGCCAACAATATATCTGGTTAAAACAGGAACTCAATAGCCCGGAATTTCAACAGGCTAAATATAAAATCGTTATGTTCCATCATCCTCCCCACACTTTAGGGGATAATATAGTTCCCGCCTATACGGAACCCGTGCAAATTAAGGATGTTGATAATAACGGCAATATTATTATGATTCGCTATGAATATCCCAAATCATCTGATTATTTAATTAGGGATGTTATGCCATTATTAGAAGCCGCCGGAGTTCAACTGGTGTATTACGGACACTCCCACCTGTGGAACCGATTTCTGGGACCCACGGGAATTAACTTTTTAGAATCTTCCAATGTCGGAAATAGTTATGGTGCGGCTTGGGGAAATAATCGCCGATTTGTTCCCCCAGCTTTCACCGAAGTATATACCCCATTCGGAGACCCCAACGGACTCCAACCTATCATTCCTAACCTTAGTCCCGTTTCCGATAGAGATGGCGCACCTCAACCCTATATCGCTAGTAACGATATTACAGTTTTTAGTATTTTGGACACGGGCACGGCCACTGTGAGCAGCTATCTGTTCAACACAGAACAGCCTAATAGTCAAGTGATCAAATTTGATGAGTTTCCCCTATTAACCCACAATAGCTGATCAACCCATATACATCGGCTTTTGAGTTCACTATCAAAAAAATTCCGCGCCAGGGGTTGACAAAATCGATTGACTGCTGATACGATAGTTAATCGTGGGAATAAGCCGGGATAGCTCAGTCGGTAGAGCAGAGGACTGAAAATCCTCGTGTCGGCGGTTCAAGTCCGCCTCCTGGCATTTTGGGAAAAACCTTATCCTGACAGCGATAGCGGGTTATTACTCAACCCCTATATCCTATTGAGTTACTCAGATATTACTCACAATCTAGTCCTAGCATAGGAAAATAATTCTGTCAATAGGATGATTACTCAGTCAACAAGCACAACTTAATCAATCTGTCAAATGCCTACTATCTCCCCCTAACCAAACACAGACAGGGTAACTCTCTCGTGATACCCGTCAATGGCAAGCCTTCGGTTCGTAACGAACCATTGACTGCTATCACATCGTTCGTTTCCCCAATAGTGCTTGTTTCGGTTAGGGGGAGGGTATGGCTCAAATCAACCCATAGTGGGTTCCCTATGGGAGTCAGATTATTGGTGAAATCTTGAGGAGCCTACTCGCTACCAACAAAATGCGATCGCATAATCACGACTAACCCGGCTATGACATACTGAAGCGATACCCCCAAACAACTTTTCAACTGGTGACTTGTTTCCTCATCGGGGCTGATACCCACAAAATCCTCAGCAAGTCTCCAATTTATAGGGGTATTCATTTCGTTCAGAACCCAGTACCCCTAATAAACACCCTAAGCCAAAATCTTAGCCGTAGGTTGTAGGTAAAGCTATCTGTTAGGGGTAAAGTAGTTCTGGGTAATATCTGGACATGATAGGGTGAGCATTCATATAAACGATTTATAGTCTATAAATTATAGTCTATAAATGAAAAATACATACACGCACCCCCTACAGTCAGAAACCATAGGGGGCCATTTAAGTTATTGGGGTAGCTGTTAGGTGTTAGGGTTTAGGGTTTTCTCATTCGGCACTTAGTAATCATAGCTAACGCTACGTCTGTTAGCTTGTCTACAGTGACTTGGTCAGCTTTCCCTATGTAAATGTGATGATTGACGCTACCATCCCACCCTTTGAGGTTCCAGTAGGTAAAACCATTGATTGAGGTTTTTTTGCACGCTGTAAATCGTTTACCATTAACCTCTACTGAAAAGGATTTATGGGTTTATAGGTATTTAAACCATTCTGAAGAGCCTACCTCAATGCAGATACTATGACTTACTAAAAACCCGGTATAGCTTCCCGTTAACGTTACTACTGGGAGTAATTTAGGCATCAAAGTTACCTCCCATAAAAATATCGCTACTGTAACCATTGCCGCTAAAGTCGGACATAAATGATACTGGTTGAATAACTGTCTCTTGAGACGATACCCATTTTTTCTGTACCGTCATAAAATCAACAGCGGCGTTATGAGCTATTTCGGCTAATTTCATCCTGGTATCTTGGTTAGCGTAGGGGATATATCGTGACATCATTTGAGCGTAAATATCACGTGCTAATTCCGCGATAACCATTAACCTTGCTTGTTCTTCATTCATGGTTTTGTCTCCTATTGATTGCATTGCAGTAACTGATTAATTGAACTCATGATAATCATTGTCAGGGTGATTTTGACTATTGTTGTGTTCTGTAATTTTTGCATTAAGCAAAGCTTAAATGCCTTTGAGTAACTCGATTTCCGCGTTTAAAAAATGCCTGTAGATTTGGATAAATTCGATAATTTCATCAAATTGTTCAGGCGTGATAGCAAGTTCTACTAAGTCAAGCAATCCCACAACGTTAGGGTTGACTCGATTGCTCATATAGCTATATTCTACTACGTTTAATCCGGGTGTACTTGATTTGATTGACATGGTTTTATCCTTTAATAATGGTTAAGCTGTGATAGTTTAAACCCGTCCGAGACGACGTTAAACTATTCGATTTTGGTCAGTAAATGCTTGATATAATTAAGCTGTTTAAGCAATAATTGTTTTTTTGCTTCTGCTACAGATAACTCAATCTCGCAATCATCCATAATACTGATTAACGTATCTCTAGCGTCTTCTCTGTTGGCGTTGTAGATTGTACTGTCTACCATTTGTTTAAATGTTTTAAACCTTATTTTTGCAATAGCATTTATATTGTTTTGGGTCATTTTTGGGTCTCATAAATTATTTGTTCCCAAACATTTTTGCCGTTCTGATTAATCATATTATATCCTCTATTTTTCATTAGATTATTTAATTCATGCACAGTAACCATTGAATCTAAATAACCATCATTTTTGGCTCTCTCAATGGTTTCTTTCAGAGTCTTGGGGTCAATATCAGTTACAACCTAGATTAATTCTGGACACCCCGCGTTAATAGCTTGTTGATTTTGATTTGTTTTGGCTTCTATACTTTGAGCGATAAAACTATCCAAAAATTGCTCAGTACCTGATGATATAGTCAAGATTTTTTGAATAAAAAAATCCCAGTAATCATTGAAGCGTTTAATTGATTCATTGATAGATAATTGATAAATCAATGAATGGGTGACAATGATTTCACTTGATAACCTAGCGTTAATGATATCTTTTTTGTGTTTCTGTAGTTGTTTTTTGACCTTGCTGTATTGATTGCAGTTATCGATATCTCTCCAGAAAATTTCTAATTGAGATGATAATTTATCAAGCGTAATATCTTCTACATCGTTTAAATCGCTTAATTCGTAACTATTCCCCCTATATTCTTCTGATGTCATTGTATCTAGTTTTTTAAACCATATAGGAAACATTCGTATTTTGAGTTCGTTTAATTCCCAAAATGTCCACAATGGATGTATTGAATTAATCACCTTTAAAGCGAAAGCATCAAATACCATGTTAGTTCCCGGTATTTGACTACTGATGGTTATTCGGCTATTTTTGCGATTTAACACATTAAAAAGCGATAACATATTCTCATTTTCAATTAATAATATAGGGGTGATATCTTCCCATACCAATATAAAATTTTTCTCAAATTCACATTGAAGGGGGTCATAAAAGCGTTCGTGTTGTATCTTGTTTCTCAGTGAAGCAAATGTGCTGTTAGCTAACACTGTGTCGGTGCGATACAGTGAAGCCGCAATAGTAGCTATCTGTGACTTTCCAGTACCACTAGACCCCCAAAGGAACAGGATTCCTGCTGTACTCATAAGGGTTACTGGAGACGCTATAAACGAGGTTACAATAGGGAATTGGATATCAGGATATGGCAGAACACAGACAGCCCTACACACCGATTCTATCTGTTTACCTATAGCACCAGACAGGAAAGTTAGGACGTATAATGGAGAGGACGAGATGACTAAGAAGACCAAAAATGCCAGCCCCCTATAGTTACGACCTCAGACAAAAAGTTATTGATGCAATTGAACTAGACGGTATGCCCAAAACAGAAGCCAGTCAAGTTTTCCATGTCAGCAGGAACACTATCAATCTCTGGCTGCAAAGAAAAGAACACACCGGCGACTTCCTCCCTAAACCTAATCGCCCACCTGGTCATAGCCACCAAATTACCGACTGGCACAAATTCCAGGCTTTTGCCCAAGAGCATGGCGACAAAACCTCCGCTCAAATGGCTCAACTTTGGGATGACGACATCTCTCCTCGCACCATATCCAGAGCCTTGAAGAAAATTGGCTTCACCAGAAAAAAAACTTACGGCTACCAAGAACGTGATCAGCAACAGCGAGAGGAGTTTATTGATTAGGGGTCGAGATAGACCTCACGGTCTACCCCTCCCATTCAGCAGCAGAACCGTACATGAGACTTTCACCTCATACGGCTCCTAGTTTGACCGTCTCCTTGTTAAGAGTACAGCATTATCTCTTCATCAAGAGCTGTTTTATCATCGTGACAATGGCGATGTAATAGTTGAAGATTTTTGTATTCATCCTTTCCGCCATGGCTTCTAGGTACAATGTGGTCTACTTCAATTAAATCTGATGGGGTAAAGAATTGCCCACACCAGGTACATCTACCTTTTGGTTTTTTGAGTAGTTTTGCTACCCTAATTGGCGTGTCGATTGCTTGTCCTTTCCTGGTTGCCCAGTAAGTCCAATTTCCGTCATAAAGTGTTGCGTCGGGGCGTATTAGGGTGTGTCTGACAATTGGAGTCCAGTTGTGTTTGAATAGATGTATCCCATCTTTGGTTTGGAATAGCCAATTTTCGTGTCTTTCTTTCCCATTGCTAAGTTTAATTGTTCCATGTCTGAAATAATTACTTAGCTTTTCGTAACTTGCCTTTCCGCATCTTGATGCTGTCCATGCCCGTAACATTTGCCAGATTATTTTGTCTAGCTTAGTGAAGGTCTCTTTTGAGACTACCGCTGAATAATAGTTTGCCCATCCTCTTATGATTGGGTTTAGTCTACTAATCAGGGTTGATTGGGGTGCTGTCTTATGTTGTTTGATTACACCTTTAATCACTTCTGTATGGGCTTTAACTGCTTTATAGCTGGGTTTTATGTGAGTTTTGTGTCCTAATGGTTTTCCATGTGGAGTTTTCCCAGTTTTATATTTTCCTACAGGATATTGCCTAATATTGAAACCTAAGAAATCAAATCCGGGTTCCTCTGCTTTGCCGTTATACTCAATGTGATTGAGCGTGTGGCAGATTCGAGTTTTTTCAGGTTTAATCTCTAATCCAATAGGCTTTAGCCATTTGGAAATAGCAGTTTGGCACTGTTCAATGATTTCTAAGTCTTTTGAGATGACCACGAAATCATCAGCGTATCTTATGACTCTCGCAAAAGGGCGATTGTCTGATTTCCTAGGATACAGTTTTTCAATTAACCTAATCATACCCAACAGTGCGATGTTGGCGAGTATTGGACTTATTACCCCTCCTTGAGGTGTCCCTGCTTCTGTATTCTCGAATACACCGTTATCTAGCACTCCCGCTTTGAGCCATTGTTTCAGGTCTCTTTTTAGGCGGCTTGGACAATGAATTTTGGACAGTAGGTATTCATGGTTCACGGTAAGAGCATTTTGCTATATCCGCGTCAAGAACATAGTACTGTCCTTGATTTATGGCAGTATAAATTCTGCTAATTGCGTCATGGGCTGACCGTCCTGGACGGAACCCATAGCTTGTGCCTTCAAATCTCGATTCCCATTCAGGTTCGAGAGCCGATTTAACCAAGGCTTGCCTTGCTCTATCTTGGATTGTGGGTATTCCTATTCCAGCTTTTTTCATCCCTACCAGGTTTTGGAATCCAAACCCGTCGCAGTGGTTTTGCTTTGAGGTTTCCCTTAATGTTCTTAACAAGCTCAAACCTTTGTCTTGAAGAGATTGCTCTTACTCCATCAACTCCGGCTGTTTTCTTGCCTTGACCCGCTTGGGGGGGCGGGTTTATTAAGCTGACTGTTGGGAAGCATGGCTGACCGTGGAACCCGCCCCTACAGTCGCACTGCTAAGAGCCGAGCATAGTATGATTTCACCAATAGACGTTGCCACCTTCTGGCTTTTGCATCTTGTCCCGATTTAGCTGCTTGAAATATACTCTTTTGGAGCTTGAAAACTTTCCGTTGAACCTTAGTCCATGGGATTGCCTTCCATGCGTTGTTCGTAGTCTTGATTGGTTTTGATTTCCCAAATCCTTTCTTTAAACTCGCTATCGCCATTTGTACACCTACTTGACTCTATTTCTTTACAATCAAACCGTGACCCGTTAGCATATCCCTACCATTACAGTTGGGCGTTGGCTTCTGGTCACATCTCGCATCCTCAAAGACTTGCGGTTACACTTATCCCTACTGATATCTCGACCAGATAATCAGAGTCTAGGAGGACTTAAAACGTTCCGTTTATATGGGCATTCCATCTTTAGATTTGTCCTATCCACCGGGGTACTTTAAAGGTCTGTGTAGGTAGTGCTAAGATTATCCTACTTTTCCCCTTGCTCTTTTGAGCGCAGCGTGTCAACCTCTTTCGCTACTTAATTCTTACGATGGTTCAAGCCGGACATTCGGTTTCCCTAATCATGGATGGTTGGCAGTGGTCTCGTTTCTGGTGTTGGGTTACACCTCGGAGCCTTCCGTTCCCCGCTTCAGTCCTGGGTTTGTGATTCCCAAAACTGGGGGTGGCTATCGCCGTTACCCTCAACTCTGTTTCGTAATTTCTCGTTATGTTAAGGATGGTTACGAATTGTTACAGAGTATATTGACCTTGGGTTTCCTGCCTTGATTTGGTATCTTATTGATACAAATCGTTGGGACATATAAGCAGTTATGGGGATGGTCAGAGGCGAGCCTCTTGTATTCAGCCAAGGGGATGAAATCGCCATCAGGCAGTTATTTCGGGTATTGCAACCCTATTTCATGCCTGAACGTCTCGCACCTCAGATTGAACATATGGAGCCGGAAGGGTTGGTTTACCTCGATGAAGCTGGCATGAATAGTCAGGACTCGGATTACCCTTATGGTTACTGCGAGGAAGGAAAACGCTTCGATGCCCTCAAATCAGGGAAGAGGCAGGGCAGGGTGAGCTATATGGCCGCATGGTGTCATCAACAACTCTTAGCCCCCGATCGCTTTGAGGGTTGTTGTAATCGGACAGTGTTTGAGTTGTGGTTGGAGTTCATCTTAATTCCAACACTGAAGCCAGGTCAGACTCTAGTGCTAGACAATGCAACGTTTCATAAAGGGGGACGGATTCCTGAGCTAGTGGAGGCGGCTCAATGCCGTTTGCTCTATCTACCACCTTATTCGCCAGACCTCAACAAGATAGAGAAATGTTGGTCGTGGTTGAAAGCCCGCATTCGCCATTGCACGTGAGCAGTTTGATTCTCTCCATGATGCCATGGATTCTGTTCTAAAAGCTGAGTCCTAACCACCTTGACTAATGCTATAAATTGCCATCCGTGATTATTTCGTCAAGTTCAGATGACATTTGGCTTCTGATTAGCCTATAATCGATATAGTCGTCGGACATGGTACACTCCTATCGCTCTTGTATTGCTGACATGGTATGGTGGTTATCCCCCTAAAATTTTAGGGGGGATTATTTGTGACTACATTAATCGCAGTAACTCAATTAAAGCTATCAAGACATCAGAATCAAGTTTTTTAACCTTGTTATAAAGGCTCTCAAAGCTAGGGTCACAATCCAAAACCTTAGCCCCTTCTGTTAGCCTTTCTTCAAAGGTTTTGTATTTCGGTTTACCACCAAAGCCACCATTTTTTGGGTTTTGGATTCAATGAAAGCGTCAATATCAGCGATAGAGTAATTAGCTACCCGTTCATCAAATTCTTCTATATCCTCAATATAGAAGATATTAGAAATGTCAGAGTTGAAATTATCATCTCCGATATTTCCTTCTAATATCCTGTTAGAAGGTATGACTGATGATTGCCCTAAGTTTATTGTTGCTGTAAACATCACAGAACCGTCTGTAAGCATTGCGTCACTTTCTATTATTTTAAGCAATGCAAGTTCTAGCATTGTAGGGGTGTATTATCGTTTTTTCCCGTTATATTCAGTCTCGTATTTTTCAATAAAAAACCTGACAGCTAATAATTCTTCATCACCTTTGGAATAACTCCAATCCCTATCATTGAAGTTAGCAAAATCACCTGATACACCTTTACCGAATATCCATAGGTGAGGTAAATTAATTCGGAATTGTGCTTGACTAATCACTAGGAATGTGCCTGATTCTCCAGATTTAACTGCACTACAAAACGCGAATTTATCGTCATCTCTTTTACCGTAATATCCAATACTCATGATTACTCTTCCTTAGTTAATTGTTGATTGTTGATTGTGTTAGGTGATTTGATTCTGGCTGCAATTTGGCGACAACCATACCAAAACATTGGATTACCTTACCGGATAGCTGAACTCTAAACTGTGATTGTTTAGTTAGCTTAATAATTGCAGAGCCTTGATAATCACCACGTGGTCTGTAACTACCCATTACCTGATAGGTAATATTCTTGACTTCAGGTGTTTTGTGTTCCTCAATATGTGTCAAGACTTGATAAGCCACAATGATTGTATTTTGGTCAAATTTATGGGGGTTATAATGGCTTTGCACAAGTTCACCATTGAGGCTAAATATGCCTTTATAGTGTAGATTTATCACGGTTGCTGTTCTCCTATTAACTTAAATTATTGTGCTTTCAGATGTCGTTGGAACTCATCGATATTCATTAAATAAATACCTGGCCAACGATAAGACCTGTTCCGAGTGACAAACCAAATATCTTCAATCATTCCGGGATTAAGGTAATTAAGCAATTGCATCTTGAGTTTAAACTCGGTTGTTAGCGTTCCCTTTACTTCGATGTATTGGTTGAAAACTGGACTATAAAAGTCTGGCTTCCATGTAATTGACTTCCAATCATTACAGTGATCAACCAAAGTTAATCGGGGGTGTATTGATAGGTTGTCATCATACTTTTTGAGTAGGTGATACACCTTGCTCTCTAGCGTTGATGCAAAGTAATGCCCCTCATCATATTGTCCTTTGGCGTGATACTTGTTAATCATCATTATTTACCTCCTCTTTATCGCCACCAGATTCAGCTTGATAAATCCTCCATTCTTCCCGGCAATATTCAAGTGCTTTATTGAGAATTTCCTCAATTTTATCTGGGCGTAATAGGATTAATTTTTTTCATCATTTTTCCCACATAATAAGCCAGAAATTCATGGTAAAATTTAACGGCTGTTAATTGCCATTGAAGTTTTCCTCTTCCTGCATAGTTAGGAACCTTTATAGCAAACGACATTCCCATATACATCAACGGGTCAAGTTTAATATTCCTGAGATTTAACCGCACTTCTTTCCAGTGCTTTGATATCATGGTGATAGTCCTCGATGTTTGGTGTATTGGCTACCTTTTACGGGTAGCCTTTTCTATTTCCCAATTAGACTGCTGTAATTAGACTGTTAGGGATTAACCCTGAAGCCAGACTGAAAATGGGTCAGGGTCGGTTGATAACTCAGGGATATCCGGGCCAACATGATTATCGGAGAGATTAAAAAAGTGACCCTCCAAGGCAGCGATATCGTCAGCAATAGCACCAGAAACTTTACGTGGCATCTTGACACCACCACCAAGTTTAATCAGAGTTAGAATAGCTTTAATGCTATTCTTTAACGCGATAATCTCAGAGTAGGTTAATTCCAGATTAAAGTCCTTTTCGTCCGTTACAGATGCAAACACTAACTTTTCTTTTAATGTGTAGATAGGTGATGTTTTGGGATATGGCAGATAAGGAACTACCTGGTCAAGAAATCCGGCAAAGTTGCTGAACCTTTTTAAGATTGCCAGATATTCACTAGGTGAGAGTCCATGTGTATCCTTGGTTTTTACGCTGTCTTTGTCAATCTGGTAAATAGCGGTATTTTGGTCTACTAATGTATTTTGGTTTTTACGCATCTGTCAGTTATTTTCAACTCATTGACAAAATCATTTTTAAAAAATACGATTGAGTTATTGAGTTGGAAATCACTGTTTTTGATATTTTTGGTTGTTTATGATTATTATTTTTAACCTAATTAATACTTATAAATAAATCAGAAATATATAAGCCCAAAAAATAAAAGAATTATTGACTTTATACCATAATTGTGAAATGTTTAAATTATCGCCACATACAACTCAAACAAAAGACCACTATTTTTTTATATAGTGGTCAATTCTCTTTGTCTACTTTTTGGCGGTTTATTTTTTCTTACTCTTACTGCCAGGTGACTTAACAGGAGCATTAGCAGGAAGATCACCCTGTACTTGGTTTGGTGCTTCACTTCTCTCAACAGTTAATTCACCCAGGTTAGCTAGGGCCAGCCCATCGCTGCTAGGAATTCTGAACATACTGTTATAGGTTCTTAATGATGCTGGCTTGATAGTAAAATAGTGAGCAAATACATATAACAAGCCACTAACAGAAACGATAGGAGGTGCTTTAATACTGATAAATCTCAGTATTTTTTCGCCTACCCGTGTTTGGGTGTATTTACGCCAATAGCCAGGATTAACCGGGCCTCAACAAAGAAACGAGTGTATTCAGCCTTCTTGTATGCTCTTACCCGACTGCCTTTTATGATATTACGTCTGTTAGTATTAGGCGTGGAAGTATTCCTAACAGGTGGTGTCCAAATGGTTAAGTTCCTGACGGCCGTTGGTTCATTAGATACTGACCCTCCACTTAAAACGTGGAGTCAAAGCATAGGCATAGGTACGCCTATTTTTGAAGTTGCATCTACTGGAACTTCAACTACTAGACTACGACCTAAATGTGAGCCTTTGGCTGTGGCTAACTTTTCTACCCAGTCTTCTTTGTCTCTGTTAAATGCGTCGCTTAAAGGCATAATAACTCTCTTGTTCTACATGATTTAAGTCAGGGTAGGTAAAACGATGATATTAGTGCCTACCCGATATCTATTAATCAACAAATAGCTCTGTAGCTATTACATCAATACTGCCGTCAGTAGGGTCTAAAACATCGTCTGTTGGAATTGACAATGAAACAGTTACGAGACCTGTAGCCATATTTCGGGTATAAGCAGTGACTACGGTTGCACCATCAGGATTATTACTTGCAGTCGATTGCATTCGTTGGGTTGGCTCAATAATTTCAAGTAATTGGTTTTCCAGTGTCGCAGCACCTAGCGTTTTCTTAGTAGCTATAATCTCACCTTGATTTTATTCAATACCTAGACTATAGCAGTGTATTTGCTGATTGTGGCTGCTATGGTTCTTTCAACAGAAGCTACATATATGTAGCAGCTTTTGAGTTAAACGCGACGGTACGCTACCAATACCAACATTACGCTAACTACCAGTTTAACCATGTCTAAGTATGTTCGTAATCTCTTTCATCGTGGATGATAGTTAGTGACTGATATGACTCAATGATTAGGTTGTAGTTGGGGGTTGATTTCCAGTTTTTAACTCTAACGATGTCCTCGTAGCTTTCCGTATGGCATTATCAACCCAACTAGGTTTTCTCTGGAAATGTAGAGGAATTTTGACTTGGGTTTTTCTAGGGTCTTGATACATCGCCAAGGCACTACTTTCACCTAAGTCGATTTTAGCTTGTTCAAATTTATCAATTAATTCCCAGTTAAGTATTTTCACTTCACTGATATACATTTTGCTCTCTTTGATTCTTTTCGCATTTTCCCTACCGCCAAAACCTTTCCTTTCCTCGAAGGTAATAGGATACACGATTTTAGCGTCAGTTAAATCAACTAATTGTTTACAGATATTTTCTGCCTCATTTTTACTAAATTCATTAATAAAAAACGCAAACTTTCTACCATTATTTATAGTGCAATTAACTTTAATATTTTCTTTAGTAAATGCTGACTGGGTTGAGTAAATATCCTTTGTAACCTATCCCATGTAATTTTATCCCTACTAACCGACGGTAACTCTATTTGAGTTTTTTGCAGTGTTGACTGCCTATTTTTAGTCCAATATGGAGGTTTTTCGTAGTTGTACAAAACCAAAGTTAACTGTATTTTAAGATTAGCTGACGTACTGATTTCCGGAAAATCACCTGACCCTACAAATTGCCCTATATCTCTATTTCCTAGTATTTCAGTTTGAGCCCAAGCATTAGTTACGTTTTCCGGTAAATTACGCAGGCTTGACACTAGTCTAAATCTTTATCCATTGTTTTCTATAACCGCGTTAACTAATTGTTGTTGTCTATTTTCTTCTATTCTTTGTAATGCCATATATTCATCTAAACCTTGAGCGACTAACACAATAGCCTCTTTACAGTTCTCGCTAAACTCATCCCCGAATTCCTCGGAACTGTCTTGGTTCCAAATAGTGTTAATATTTCCGTCATAGCTTTCTGGTAATTTCTCCCTAGCTTCCCTTCTCTGTTTACCGAAACTCCATTCTTCACCTTTTTCGTCACCCCACTTTTCAATCGTTCCTTTACCAGCAGTAACCATTGAAACAATAGCCGTTGCAAGTGTTGAAGGACTTTTATCTAAAAACATTTTAACAACCCGTCTACCGTGTTTAAATAACGTCCATGCTATTGCTTTCATAGCCATGTTAAATGACTGTTTAACGTATGAACCGACAGCTGTAGATACTTCCATAAGCATTTCATGCCCCTTGCTTAATGCTACATGCATAGCGGCCGCTTTATTGAGAAATGCAAGACCTGCTACTGGTAAAACACCACATACTAATTTCCCAGCAATATTACCTAAAAACCCAGCCGTGGTGGTTATAAATTGTCCGGCAATATTTTGGATGTTTCTATCAATATCACTATCGCTAATATTCCAATTAAAATTCCAAAAGCTGTCCCAATTAGAGGTAATAAATGTCGCTACTTTCTCAAAGCTAAAGTTAGATAAAAACTTAGTAATTCCTTCCCATAGCCAACCTCCAAAACTTTTGCCCCATTCAACAACTTTACCAGTAACTTTTGCCCATAATGTGCCAAACCAACCCATCTCTTGAGTAGATGTTCTCTGGGCTAAATTAACTTGTCTAACGCCATTCCTACCTATACTGCTACGGGTTTGACGGCTAGACAAGCTACGAGTACTCCTTAGCATTCTTGCACTTCTGGCAACCATTACAAAGTCCCTCTTAGTGGGTTATCGCCGTCAATCAATTCGGTTTCTATCTTGATATCAGGAAAGTCTTTTTTCAATAATTCTTGTACTTTCTTGGTTTCCTGTTCTCTGATATCGTCTTGTTTTTTCATTGAATCATATAACCGCGTTAAATCGGCTAATATGTCTTTGGCTGGGTCATTACTGTTCACCTGTAAAGTACCTTGAGCACGTAAGCAAATATTTCTTTAATTTGATTTAATGTTGTTTGTCATGTTTCTTTCGCATCCTTCTGGTTGGTAATCTTAACCTGGCTTTTATTGGGTTCTAGTAGTTCCTCAAAATTATCAGCTTCTGGAGTAAAGGCTGTTTTAATTTTTGCGTATTTTTTCTCATTAGTAAATTCTAAATAATCAATTATTTTAGATACTTCACTACCAGCTTTAAAGGCTGCCGCGTGAGCCAAACTTGCTTCATATAACGCCGTTAAAACAGCGTTTTCTGTAACCTGATGAGAGATAAAAATTTCCATTACCATACCAAATATTTCAGCAATTGATTCAGCTAAGTTAGGTAATTTTATTTCGGCTTTTTCTTCTGCTTTTATCATTAGATTGACATCATCAATCTCTACTTTAACTTCAAATTCACCCCATCTTTCATCATCGATGTCAAATCTGTACATTAGCCATTCTGGTAATGTGTTTATTCGTTGAATTATGTTCTCTGGATTATTAGCATTAACCGTTATTTTTTCAGGCATTTCAGCCGGAAAGGATTCAGGGTCTAGCAACTCGTAAATCCTTCTAATCATTCCGCAACAACACTCTTCGTTCATATCTGGTATTGTTATCGTTCGTATATTTTCAGGTTCTTTTTTATTTTCAGGTTCTCCTCCTCCGATGCCTGGCGGGATATCTTTTGTGCTCGCGGAAAAGTTGGGAATTACATAATCAAATTCTGTGCATTCCATCCACGAATCACAAAATGCACCTACACTTTCATACATTAAATCAGGGTCGCCGTATGCCCACTCAGACTCCCACCGTCCTTGCCTATAAAAAACCTCTCACTTCCTGTTGGTTGAGGAGTTTCCCCCCACCTCGGATTCCCACCCATGTGACTAACAAAAGTGATGCTACTTCTACTTGGTGGAGGATTACGGCATCCCCCGCTACCCATTTGTCTGTCGAACTCTTCAACGCTGTACTTTTCATCAGCTTTTATGGTACAACCGATATTGCCATTTCCGCCATTTCCATTGTCTGAATCATCATCTGAATCATCATCTGAACTATCGCCTGGTCGCCTTCCTTTATCATCATCAATTTTGTCACCTGAATTAGGACCCCCAAAACTTCTCCCGCTACCACCACCGCCACTTCTGCCGCCGCGTGGTTTTTTACCTCCCTTTGGTTCATCTCTCTTTGGTGGTTCCTCGTCTACTCATGCGCATCATCTTCCCTTTTCCACCTACCATGGTCTTCTGGGTTAATTCCACGCGGCACTCTGGTGATTGGGTCCCAAGGATTTACTAATCCGGGAACACCTCCTCTATCTCTTTCCCTTGCATACGGTAAACCCCTACCAAAGTCCATTGTTGAAGATGTTTGGTCGCCTAAATCTCCTGCTAAACCTGAACTTACTCCTCCTGACCTACCAATATTCCTGGGTGTGCTTGACCTAATAGTATCTTTAATTTTTAGAGTGTCTCTAATTTTTAGAGTGTCTCTAACCATGCTGAATAATTATTGAAGGCTATTAATAAATTAGAAATATTATATAATATTACAAAATAATTGAGGACTATCCATGAGGGGAATTAAAAATATGGCTACGGAAATTAATGCCAGCAATTGGCATAACGCCGTAGAGTTATTTAATGGCGCGATTTTAGAAGGCTTGATAACTGACAGATGTCGTTATGATATTACCGCTTACGCTTATGTCTCTAGCTTGAATGCTAGGTGCTATATCCCTAGTCTCAATCAATCAAAAATACCCAAAATTTATCCAGAATATAGTTATTATCAAAGATGGGAAAAGAAACAAGATGTGTGACAAGGTTCTATCAGCTTACTATTTTATGGGAACCTAGCAACAGAAAACAGGTTAAATCTAGGTATCGTAAAACTCCCTTATTCTGGGGGGATTCACACAGAAAACCTATTGATTGAGTTGATTACCAATCAGACAGAAGGATTAGCTATAGATTCACATTCTGTATGAAAAGCTAGATGTTTAAATCAATTGCACAATAATGATTAAATTAATATTTTTGGTATGGCAGAATACCAACTTGATACCTTACCAAAAACACCATCATTAACTCAACCCGAAATTTTGGTATTTCCGTAGGTAATACCCCTACACTTATCCGCGCCGCCAATACTTACAGATATCGCTTACACTTGCAGAATACGGGTAGCGTTGGGGTTTGGTTTAGTCATGGACACATCAGCAATTGCATACCAGGTCAATGTTTATGGCTACCCCCTAATACTGCATAGGATGACGAGTTAAAATCTACTGTCAGCATCTATGGAATGACAGAGGATAGTGTTTCGCAGATTGTCGGGTTAGAGCAGACAATCACTTACTAACCGACTACAATAGAATTATTTAAGAGGTAGGTGATTATGAGTTTCTCAGTTTATAGCAGTGTTTTAAATTTAGACACTCTCAATATTACTGCTAAGATACCAGGTACTCCCGTTACAAGCACTATTAGTTTAACGGCTAATACAGTTGCCGAATGAGTAGCAGAAAATGCTAACACAAACTGGCGTAATGTATTTATCAAAAACCCGTCTAATATACCCGTTCATTTGATTTTAGACCCTACCGGCGATAGCGTGTCAGACGCTGCATTTTCGGTTAAACCAGGTGATACAGTTATGCTAACAATTGGTGGTAGCGATTTACAAGCTATCGCGGAATCTAGCGCTAACGTATCAATAACTTTAATTGAATTTGTTACTGTAGGTTAATAATAATTAGGGGGAATCCCCCTAAGATGAATATAGAGGCAGTTATGACTAATTTCAACATTTACTCTAGTAAATTTGGGCAATCAACCGATGACTTGCCAGAAGGTGAAGTTAATCTGTATTTAACTAATGAACGGATACAAGCAGTTATTGACTCCAATACTAATTTAGTCAAATTAACTCAGTTAACTTGGAATAATATTACTAATAAACCTGGCACTTTCCCCACATCTACTCATTCCCATAGCTGGACTGAAATAACGTCCAAACCGTCTACGTTCGCGCCATCCGGTCACGGTCATCTATGGGGCGACATCAGTAGTGCGCCTGCTACCGCAACACGGTTACCTACTTGGTCTGAAGTTACAAGTAAACCGACAACGTTTACTCCATCAGAACATACACATACTATTGCAAATGTTACAGGACTTCAAGGTGCATTAGACGGTAAAGAGCCTACTTTTACCAAAAATACAGCATTTCATAAAAACTTCGGAACAACTACTGGAACTGTAACCGAAGGTAACGATGTCAGATTATCAAATGCTAGAACGCCAACTAGCCATACACACGGTAACATTAGCAATACCGGAACTATAGGTTCTACGGCTAATTTACCGTTAATTACCACCACATTAGGCGCTGTTACTACTAGACTTTCGGTAGCACGGCAAATACATTTTGTCGTGGTGATGATAGCCGCCTTTCCACCAACCTAAGCTACACTACCGGGCAGCCCAAGGGACGGTAACAAGCAGTACCGGAACTAACGCTACTATTCCAGCAGCTACGACGAGCATCGCCGGTTTATTAACTTCTGCTGATAAATATAAATTGAATGGAATAGCCGCAGGCGCACAAGTAAATGTAGCAACTAATTTAGGAGTAACAGCAGGAACTACAGCAGGTCCTGTAGTTACATCATCAACAGGAACTAATGTTACTTTACCTACAGCTAGTGCAACTAATTCAGGGATAATTACAACTGGGAATCAGACATGGACAGGAGTTAAAACATTTAATTCATTAATTACCGGGTCAATAAGTGGAAACGCCGGAACAGCAACAGCACTTCAAACAGCAAGAACAATCAATGGAACAAGTTTTAATGGAACAGCAAATATTACTACTGTAAACTGGGGAACTGCTCGGACTTTAACAATTGGTTCTACAGGCAAATCAGTAAACGGCTCTGGAAATGTAAGTTGGAGTTTAGCAGAAATTGGTGCTTTACCAAATCTTTCAATAACTGTAACAGGAGATTGGAATGATGTGTTAACAACAGGTTTTGCTCAAGGGAGTTCTCTTTTAAATCAAAGTCCGGGAAGTTCATGGCGTTTTTGTACTGTACAAAGACATAAGAATTCTGCGATTTCTCAAACAATGATACCTTTTGGAGGAGAAGATATTTATCAAAGAAATCGTGTAAATGCAGTCTGGAGTAGCTGGCAACAATTAGCTTTTACAAGCTCTAATATTACAGGTAATGCAGCAACTGCAACCACGCTTCAAACTGCTAGAACAATTAATGGGACTTCGTTTAATGGTAGTGCCAATATAACAATAACTGCCAATACTCCTAATACATTAACAAATGGTACGGGATTAACTGGAAATAATTTTAATGGGAGTGCTGCAACAACATGGGCAGTTGCTTACGGCAAGCAGGCACAGCCTGTCAAGGTAATGATAGTAGATTATCTGACGCTAGGACTCCCACAACGCACACACATTCAAATATTACATTAACAGCAGGAGATGGTTGATCAGGAGGAGGAACTTTAGCAGCTAATAGAACAATTAATGTAGATTCAACTGTAGTTAGAACTACAGGTAATCAAACTTTAACAGGAATTAAAACATTTAACATAACAAATAATCCAGTAACTTTTGCAACTAATGAAAGTTTTCCTGATGGAAATATGCTTATTGATTTTAATGTTTGGAGGGGGTTTGACATCCGCCGGATAGGAGATAATCCAATTACGGCTTTAGTACTAAATAGTAGAGTTGGAGCAAATAGCTGGGCGTTTTCTCATCAAGGGAATTATTCTATAGAATTAGAAGCAGATGCTAATCCTAGAGTATTTATATATCATGGTATTAATTTTCATCAAAGCGATGTTTGGCGAACTGCTCCTAGCGATAGATATTCAATACAATTATATAACGGGCAGACATATTTTATAAAGAGCTCAACTCTTTCATCATCTGGAGTACATACTAGATTTAGAGTAGAACACACAAACGTATCTTTGATTAACGATAGTGGAGATTATGTTAAAGGTTCTTCGTATATTAGACTTAAAACAGTTTGTGCTCAGAGTATTAATGGCTTAAATTTACTTAAAAAATTAAATGTAATTGAATTTCAATATAATGAGTTGGCAGCCATGGATTTTCTACACAATAAACAAAAATAGGTTTAATCGCACAAGAGGTTCAACAGTCTTATCCTGATGCAGTTTAATTGGTTAAAGATGACCACACATATAGCCCTGAAGTTGACGACAAAAACATAGATTATCTGACGATTCTTTATGAAACATTAGTTCCTTTATTAGTGGCAGGGATTCAATAATTATCCCCAAAATTAGAGGCACTAAGTAAATCAACAGCATCTACAAATGTTAATATCAGTAATTTACCGACAAGCCCTACAGGTTTAAGTGTAGGTGATTTATGGTGTGACACGGATAACGATAATGTAATCAAGCAGGTGAGATAATGTCTAACAAATATGATATATCTGAAACTAATTGGTTTTTAGCTTACAACCAATACTTTATCAAAGAGGATGATACCCCACACGGAAGTAAACAATTGCCAGATATATCAGGTAGTAAATTTGTGAGGATATTATTTGATGCAGACCAGGTTTCTATTTATTTGAAAATGGCAGGATGGTTAAAATTTTACACATACAATGATGTGAAGCAGAATATGATGGTTAAACGTGAAACTATTTGGCTAAATGAATATCAAATAATTGAATCACCACCATATAGTAATTTTTACTCAATATTTGAACCCTGGGAGAGGATTAAATGGTTTACCCTTTATTTTTGGAGATTAATGCAATGAGTATAATAATACTAGAGGTTCTGTTATTGATCACTGTTATTGTTTATTTGGGCATTGATTCATTGATAGGCAATAAAATAATTGAGTCTAAACTAGATTTAAACAATAAAAAGTTAGACATATTATTTGAGTTTTTGAAAAATTAGTTAGTTCAGATAGTTGGTAAAAAACAGTTAGAAGATAAAAAGCAATCACCCCATCTCCCAATCAACAGAGATGATATTGATGATGATGGTTGGCGTAAACCCTAACACCTAACAGCTAACACCTAACAGCTACCCCAATAACTTAAATGGTCCCCTATGGTTTCTGACTATGGGGGTGTCTATTTATTTTTTGGCTAACGGACTGTTGCAACGGACTGTTAAAAATTTATATGAATGCTTACCCTATCATGTCCAGATAATACCCAGAACTACTTTACCCCTAACAGATAGCTTTACCTACAACCTACGGCTAAGATTTTGGCTTAGGGTGTTTATTAGGGGTACTGGGTTTTGAACGAAATGAATACCCCTATAAATTGGAGACTTGCTGAGGATTATGTAGGTATCAGCGAGAGATGACGAAACAAGTCACCAGTTGAAAAGTTGTTTGGGGGTATCGCTTCAGTATGTCATAGCCAGGTTAGTCGTGATTATGCGATCGCATTTTGTTGGTAGCGAGTAGGCTCCTCAAGATTTCACCAATAATCTGACTCCCATAGGGAACCCACTATGGGTTGATTTGAGCCATACCCTCCCCCTAACCGAAACAAGCACTATTGGGGAAACGAACGATGTGATAGCAGTCAATGGTGAGGAACGAACCGATAGGCTTGTCATTGACTGCTATCACGAGAGAGTTACCCTGTCTGTGTTTGGTTAGGGGGAGGAATGGATATTTGACAGATTGATTAAGTTGTGCTTGTTGACTGAGTAATCAACCTATTGACAGAATTATTTTCCTGTGCTAGGACTAGATTGTGAGTAATATATGAGTAATTAGGTACGACTATCGGGTTAAAGCAATTCCCGCGATAGTAGTCAGGATAAGGGTTTAAGTTAAATGGCTCTGGCGGGATTTGAACCTAATACATAGCCTATAACCCCTATTCTACCGTTACTTAGGTGTTACTCAAAACCGTAGTAGTATCTATTAATCTGTAGCCATAAAATAACCCCTAGGGGTTTAATCTAGGGGCGTTAATTTATGAAAGGTTGACGATTAGATTAATCTATCAGATAGATAACTCTAAGAAATAATTTAGCTTCAGAGCTATCAATATCAACCCCTAACGCTGTTAAGCGTTCTATAGCCACGTTCAATGGTATAGGTAACTTAGAAACCCCTTTGAGAACTTCTAAGGTAGCGTCAATGCCTTCTGTCTTGTATTTACCCTCATTGACGATTGTGCTATGTCCCATAAGTCTAGCTCGCAACTCGATAGGTAGTCCATATTGTTCACCTAACAGGTTGTACAGTCTACGAAAAGCATATTTCTGGGTTACCGGGCATTTCATAGATTGAATTCTGTTACTAAACGTTGCGTCAAAGCCTCCAGCTATGGTTTTGGGTTGACTGCCTTTTTTCGGGCTATATTCTGGTAACAACGGCCGTTTCAATTCTAGGAAATCAAACATTTCGGGACTGGGAATTGGGGCTACAACCCTTCCCCCTGTTTTAATACTCACTTTCCGACCTTCTGCGTCAGTAAAGTAAGTGGTGCGAAACGTTCAGGCATGAAATAGGGTTGAAATACCCGAAGTAACCGCCTGGTGGGGACTTCAACCCCTTGGTTGAATATAAGGAACGCACTCGTGACCATCCTCATAACTGTTTATATGTCCCAACGTTCGGTATAGAGATATACCAAACAAGGCAGGGAACCCAAGGTCAAAACGAACTAACCCATACAAATTCCTTATAGTAAGCCCAGAAATGGATAAGTAAAGTTAGGAAATTAGGGTAACGGCGATAGCCACCCCCAATTTTGGGAATCACAACCTCAGGATTGAAGCGGGGAACGGAAAGCTCCTAGGTGTAACCCAACACCAGAACCGAGACCACTGCCAACCATCCATGATTAGGGAAACCGAATGTCCGGCTTGAACCATCGTCATTATTGAGCAGCGAAACAGGTTGATACGCTGCGCTCAAAAGAGTAAGGGGAAAAGTAGGGTAATCACTTCATCACCTACACAGACCTTTAAAAGTACCCCGGTGGATAGGACAAATCTAAAGATGGAATGCCCATATAAACGGAACGTTTTAACCCCTCTTAGGCTCTGATAATCTGGTCGAGAAAGTCAGTAGTGAAAGTGTAAGCGTAAGCCTATTAGGGGGTGAGATGTGACCAGAAGCCAACGCCCGACTGTAATGGTAGGGATATGCTAACGGGTCACGGTTTGATTGTAAAGAAATAGAGTCAAGTAGGTGTACAAATGGCGATAGCGAGTTTAAAGAAAGGATTTGGGAAATCAAAACCAATCAAGACTACGAACAACGCATGGAAGACCATCCCGTGGACTAAGGTTCAACGGAAAGTTTTCAAGCTCCAAAAGAGTATATTTCAAGCAGCTAAATCGGGACAGGACGCAAAGGTAAGAAGGTGGCAACGTCTATTGGTGAAATCATATTATGCCCGACTCTTAGCAGTGCGACTGTAGGGGCGGGTTCCACGGTCAGCCATGCTTCCCAACAGTCAGCTTAATAAACCCGCCCCCCCAAGCGGGTCAAGGCAAAAAGACGGCTGGAGTAGATGGTGTGATAGCAATATCCCTAAACAAAGGCTAGAAATGACCGAGAAAATCAAAGAAAACCTCAAAGCAAAACCACTGCGACGGGTGTGGATTCCAAAACCTGGTAGGGATGAAAAAAGCTGGAATAGGAATACCCACAATCCAAGATAGAGCAAGGCAAGCCTTGGTTAAGTCGGCTCTCGAACCTGAATGGGAATCGAGATTTGAAAGCACAAGCTATGGGTTCCGTCCCGGACGGTCAGCCCAAGATGCAATAGCACGAATTTACTCAAGTATCAACAAGGGTGAATATTATGTACTCGATGCTGATATAGCAAAATGTTTTGACCGAATAAACCATGATTACCTACTGTCCAAAATTCATTGTCCAAGCTGCCTAAAAAGAGACCTGAAACAATGGCTCAAAGCAGGCGTGCTAGATAACGGCGTATTTGAGGATACAGAATCAGGGACACCCCAGGGAGGGGTAATAAGTCCACTCCTAGCTAACATCGCATTGGATGGCATGATTAGGTTCATAGAGACAATGTATCCAAAGAAAGCAAACAGAGCGCAGGCTACTGTTATAAGATACGCCGATGACTTTGTAGTGATATCCCCATCACTAGAAATCATTGAACAGTGCAAAACTGCTATTTCCGAACGGTTAAAACCTGTGGGATTAGAAATAAAACCTGAAAAGACTCGAATCTGCCATACGTTCAAACCTATTGAATATGAAGGCAGAACAGAGGAGCCAGGATTTGATTTTCTAGGATTCAATATCAGGCAATATCCAGCAGGAAAATATAAATCTGGGAAAACAGGGGGAATGGCAAGCCGATTAATCGGTCACAAGACCCACATTAAACCCAGCCAAAAAGCAGTTGCCCACACAGAAGTGATAAAAGGTGTAATTAAACAATTTAAAACAGCACCTCAATCAACCCTAATTAACAAACTAAACCCAATTATTATGGGATGGTCAAACTATTACTCAGGGGTAGTCTCAACAGAGACATTCACCAAACTAGATAAGACAATCTGGCAAATGTTACGGGCATGGACAGTATCAAGATGCGGAAAGGCAAGTCACGAAAAGCTAAGAAATTATTTCAGACATGGAACAATTAAACTTAGCAATGGGAAAGAAAGACACGAAAATTGGCTGTTCCAAACCAAAGATGGGTTACATCTATTCAAACACAACTGGACTCCAATTGTCAGACATACCTTAAGACGCCCTGACGCAACACTTTATGACGGAAATTGGACCTACTGGGCAACCAGGAAAGGACGAGCAATCGATACGCCAAATAGGGTAGCAAAACTACTCAAAAAGCAAAAAGGTAGATGTACCTGGTGTGGGCAATTCTTTACCCCATCAGATTTAATTGAAATAGACCACATTGTACCTAGAAGCCAAGGCGGAAAGGATGACTATAAGAATATTCAATTATTACATCGCCATTGTCACGACGATAAAACAGCTCTTGATGAAGAGATGATGCTGTACTCTTAACAAGGAGACGGTCAAACTAGGAGCCGTATGAGGTGAAAGTCTCAAGTACGGTTTTGAATGGGAGGGGTAGACCGTGAGGTCTATCTCGACCCCTAATTAATCTCCTAATACAAGATAATTATCTTGATTATCAGGGTCTGATAGTGCTTTGATGATTACACCATCATCCGTTACATAACGTTTGGTTAGATTAACAGCAGCGGCTATTTCAGTTGGTCTCAGTCCGTACATTACTGTCATACCCGTTACCCATAACCAGCTATGTCGGGATGATTGATGTTGTGAGTTTCTGATGGTATAGGCTTCCTGTTTGGTGTTAAACCACCAATCTTTAAAGGCATTAATGCCTATACGCTGCTTAACGGTGAATCGTGTTTGTTTAGGGTTAATAGGCTCAAGCTGTTTAAGCAAATGGTCTTTGTTAGGTGATTTCTTAGCTATGGCTTTTAAGATGTAGTAACGTTCTTTAAATGTTTTGGAACCTACTAATTGTTCTCCGTTCTGTAGGGGAGTGTATAGCATAACCTTGAAACTCTCCCAGCTAGGGTAATCATCCCAGTTAGGGAACAACCTGAAATATGCCTCTTTAGTAGACTCGTAAGATGCTAAGTCGCTAGCGATATCGCGGGAGCGTGGTCTTCCTGTGTTGCGGTTGTAACCCGCAAAATACTCATCCTCTAGTTGTTGGAATATTTCCCGATAGGTTATCAGATTATCCTCAATCTGGTTCTTTCCTAAGATAGTCGCATCGTACCAGTTCCAAAATTCACTAGCGCTAGTAATGGTTCCCAAGGCTTCTGATACCAGTTTAGCTTTCTTAACCCCGTCTATCACCCCTTGAGGTGTACACTCAAGATTAGCTGTCTTGGGTAGCCGTTTCCCGGTAGGTGGTTGCTTAAACTGCAATAAGAGATTGTACCTAGTTCCTGACTTCTGGAGTTTAAGGCTAACCCCCCTAGGACACTCACCCTTAAAATCCTGATAGGCCTTGAGGAACCTAGCATAGCTCTCGTCATAATTACCCTTTCCCCCTACTGTAGGGGTATTAGTAGCGTTACTCATTTGTTACTCACCTAGGTTATTTTATGCCTACTGAGTAACACTTGGATCGCGATAGAATGCGGGTTACAGCTTATATAACAGGTTCAAGTCCGCCTCCTGGCATTTTGGGAAAAACCTGATCCTGACTGCGATCGCAGCTTATTGCTTAACTCGATAGTCGCAGTCAGTTAATAGGCTATTGCTCATAACCTAGCCCTGGCATGGTAGGAAAAAAGCGGGCGGGGGGAATCGAACCCCCATCATTAGCTTGGAAGGCTAAGGTTTTACCACTAAACTACGCCCGCAAATTTTCACTTAACTAATCTAACACAGGAAAATAAAAATTGCAATAGTGCGATCGCATTTTTTCCCAAATTATCTGCCATTAAGCTGTATCCCTTACTGATTCAGCATATTTGGGTTAATCACACAAGTCATTACCGGCTCATCAATGCCTTTAAGTTCGAGAAATTCGCGCTTAATAATCTCCTCATCGGGGACATACTGAGCCACCATAGCGGATACCATAATGCTGTTGGGGGCAGTAGCCTCCTGAAGACGGGCAGCAATATTAACCGAAGGACCGATCGCCGTAAAATCCGATCGCTCTTGGGAACCAAACAACCCCACCACAGCCATACCCTGGTGAATCCCACAGCGGAACCGCACCGGAGGAACCTCATTACGGCCCACCAAACCTCGTTCCTGCCAACCCTGGTTAAGTTTTTCGAGAGCCACCAACATTTGTCTAGCCGTAGCGATCGCGCGTCGGACTTGTTCAGAGGGGCTCATCTCCTCCGGGGCTCCATACAAAGCCATAATCGCATCTCCTACAAACTTGTCAACAGTCCCCTGATTCTCAAAAACCGCCCGAGTCATTTCTCCCAAATACTCATTAAGCAATTCCGCCACCCCCTGAGACTGTAGAGCATTAGACATCCGAGTAAAACCGACAATATCACTAAATAAAATGGTAATCAGCCTCGGTTCCGGGCGCAAATCCAGAGTCAAGTCCCCCGCCGCCGCCTTTTTGACCATAGACTCCGGCAAAAACCGTCGCAATACTGATTCAGTCAGATACTTATTCAAATGGGCTACCCGTCGTTCCTCTGCCTTGAGGGCCTGTAAATTCCTGACCTCAGCTATCAACTCCCGGTCATTAAAAGGCTTAGAAACATAGGCATCAGCGCCGCGCTCAACCCCTTCGATGCGGGTATCCTCATCAGCCTTAGCAGTCAACAAAATAATTGGAGTTCCCCTAAGTTCAGGTGAGGAGCGAATCATGCGAATCAACTCCAACCC
Source organism: Arthrospira sp. PCC 9108 (assembly GCA_016745315.1). GTDB lineage: Bacteria > Cyanobacteriota > Cyanobacteriia > Cyanobacteriales > Microcoleaceae > Limnospira > Limnospira platensis. The sequence goes on along the minus strand of CP066886.1, from coordinate 3,053,441 downwards.
AGACACCTGGGGCATCATCAAATCAGTAACAATCACATCAGGATGATAAGTCTGAGCCTTGTTAAAACCATCAGCGCCATTCTTAGCCAAAACCGCATTAAATCCGGCATTTTGCAACATCATCGACACATAGCGGCGCAAATCGGGGTTATCATCCACCACCAGGACAGTATTAGACCCCAACTGTCCGTGGTCCGTGAGGGAAGCCGAACCGTCAGCAACCAAAACCTCCGGCAGATTTATGTCGTCAATTTGTACATCTGGTAAATCGACCTCCACATCAGCCAATTCTACGGCTGCTCGACGTGCATCAAACTCAGCGGGAACATCAAGGAGAGGCGAGGGTGGTAGATGAAGATTCCCCATTTGTAGCCAGACGGTAAATGTAGTTCCCTGACCATACTCAGACTCTACAGTAATGCGACCATGATGGAGTTCGACCAACTCTTTAACCAGAGCCAATCCCAAGCCACTCCCCTCAAAGGAGCGATTGGCTGAACCTTCAGCTTGTCGGAAGCGTTCAAATAAATGGGGGAGTTGTTCTTGTTTAATACCAATCCCGGTATCTTTGACCATAAGACGGCAATAATTCCCTTCGGGCTGGAGACTAACGGTAATAGTGCCATCGGTGGGGGTAAACTTCATGGCATTAGAGAGCAAATTGTAAAGGACTTTATCAAACCTTTCCAGATCAAGATAAAGTTGGGGGCAACTCTGTAAATTGGTAACTAGATTAATTTGTTTGCGATCGCAATAAGACTTAAATGATTCCACCGTTTGCTGACAAAACTCCACCAGGTCACAGGGGCGAAAACTGGGCTGCATTCGTCCCGCATCAAACCGTTGCAAATCCAATAATTGATTAACCAAGCGCAATAGTCGCCTGGAGTTACGCAGAGCAATTTTCGCTTGGTCTAATGACAGATCCTGCTGTTGATTAACCACCGTTTCCAAAGGACCTATCATCAAAGTCAAAGGGGTGCGAAACTCGTGGGAGACATTTTGAAAAAACTCAGTTTTGAGGCGGTCGGCTTCTAATAGGCGTTCTGCTTGCTGGCGTGTTTTTTGGTATAGACGAGCCTGCTGTACCGCCAAAGCGGCTTGGGCTGCCACCAACAGGACCATATCAATTTCGGAGGGTTGCCAATGGCGAACTTGGTGATTTTGGCGTAGGGATATGCTGCCAATAATATCACCATCGAGCAATAGTGGCACAACCAATAGAGCCTTAGAAGGCGATCGCAAAGGCAACATCACCATCGAGTCTGGTCGCTGTTCGATATCAGCGATCGCCACCGGAGCGCGAGTTCTAATCAATTCCTGAAGCACCGGGTTGCCACTAATAGGAGCCGCCGACTGAGGCAAATCATCGGACTGATCGGACTCAATGGATTGATTAGTTTCTACCCCCAATAGGGGCAAATTCGTCGTCGTGCTGGTATCAGGTTCAGACAAAGCCGCCGGTCTAGTCTCTACTACTGTTTCTTTAATCGCCGCATTATAAAGGCCTACACACTGCATATATTCATCTCCCGGACTCCAGAGAGACAAAGCACAGCCATCAACCTCCAAAGCCTCCCCCAATTGCTCAGTGATAGCCGCAAAAATTTTCTGAGGGTCAAGACTAGACCGAATAGCATTGGTAATCGTATTAACCAGCGCTTCCCTACGAGCCAATTCTCGCACCTGCTCGTATGCGCGCACCTGAGACAATGCCAAAGCCGCCTGATCTGCTACACCCGCAGCTAACTGCACTTCATGTTCATGCCAATTACGGGGCGATCCCGTGTGGTGCAGCGCCAAAACCGCCAACAATTCCTGACGGTAATACAGAGGCACTATCAAACTGGAGCGAATATCTGCACGTTGGTAAACGTCTCGTCGCTGCTGCCATTCTGGTCCATCGTGGTCAGAAATATCATTTCCCAAACCTTCCGAAAGAATCATTACTTCCGTAGTTTCCCAAACCAGGGATCTCAATTCCAGATCATTATTATTGATAACGCTGATGTTGTCTGTCGTGGAATTTTGATGATTCTGACCTTCCGCTAAGTATGCGAACCACTCCTTCCCTTGTGTAGCAGTGATATCCTGTTTGGTAGGGCTGACTCCAGCCCCCAGCCCTATCAGGTCTGAACCCACACCGAATGAACGCAGCAGACAATAGCTCACCTCAAACATTTTACCCACTGTTTCAACTATGCGCTGCAACATTTCCTGGGAATTAGGACAGGCGCGAATGGTACTTGTCACTTCATAAAGTAACGATTCCTGTTTTTGTGCTAGGCGTAGTTCCTCTGTGCGAGATTTCAGGACATTATGAGTTTCTAAACCTTGCTGAACGATCGCCTTGAGTTCATCAGATTTCCAAGGTTTAGTGACATATTTAAACACCTTACCGGAGTTAATTGCCTCTACCAGGTCTTCAACATCCGTATAACCAGTGAGGATAATGCGGATCGAATCGGGATATTGAGTCGCGGTCAAACTGAGAAACTCTGTGCCACTCATATAGGGCATCCGCTGATCAGAGATAATTACTGCTACTTCCCCCACCTCTTCTAAGATCTTCAATGCAGCCGGCCCACTTTCGGCTTTGAGAACTTTAAATTCCCGATGGAAAGTCCGGTATAGCAGATCTAAATTATCTGGCTCATCATCAACCACTAATATGGTGGGCTTCAATTTTCTGTTGGGGGAACTCATGCACCGATCTCCTGCTGGAAGGGCTCATCAATTCGGGGGCTTCGATGGTCAGTACTGGCACTAATGTGTCTGTAGGGGAGTAGATTACACCGTAGGTGACTCTTCACCATAAGCAAGCCAACCCAACCCGCCCGTCTAATTTGAGAGTTGTTCGCGATTAGGTAGACCATTGTAGACCGCTGAGTTCCAGAGGGAGCTATATTCATCTACAAGTGAGCGATACGGAATGTTTGACTATGTGCCTTTTCATCAACTGAGTTTAGTGGGAGGTTTAGCAATATTGTTCCAGCGGTCCCCAGACTGTTACACCCTCATGTTAATCATACTTTATCAAGAAACTGGGTCTAAAACCTTGCACTTCAGGGCGACTTCGTGATACAATAGTAATGGTTATGCGAGACGTTTAGGAGTGAAATAGGGCTGCAATGCCTGAAATAACCTCCTAGTGGGACTTCTATTCCTTGGTAGAATATAAGGAGTGCGCCCTGACCATCCCATAACTATCTATGTGTTCCAACATCTGGACTCGACACCCAGATAAGGCAGAGAGACTCAAGGTCAAGACAGAACACTAGAACGATGGAGTTGTGACCCATCTAGTAAAGCAGGAAGTTGAGAGTAACGGCGGTAGCCACCCCCAGTTTCAGGATTCACAACCCGTCAGATTGAAGCGGGGAACGGAAGGCGTAATAGAGGAACCTACCTCTCACTCGACCACTGCCAACCATCCATGATTAGGGAAACCGAATGTCTGGCTTGAACCATCGTAACTATTGGGCAGCGAAACAGGTTGACACGCTGCGCTCAAAGAGTAAGGGGAAAAGTAGGAGTTTAAGCAAGCTACCCAGAAGCAACGTTTCGTTGTGCATAGACCTTTAAAGTACCCCGGTGGACAGGACAAATCTAAAGATGGAATGCCCACACAGATGGAACGTTTAAAACCGCTCATTGGCTCTCAAGTGGCGGGATGTACCCGTGGAGTAGTGAAAAGTGTAAGCGTATGCCTTTAAGGAGAAAGGATGTGATTGAAAGCTAATGCCTAACTGTAATGGTTAGGATATGCCCACTAATCACGGTGTGGATATAGAGACCGCGATAAGTAGGAGTTTAATGGCAGCGAGTTTAAAGACTAACGCAAGCATATAGCTCTGAAAGTTGAAGTACGAAAGCAAGGGGTAGTAACCTTGTTCCTACTGACAAATAGGGTATCCACATCAGGAGCCGTGTGATGGGAAACTATCAAGCACGGTTTGGAAGTGGAGTTGGGGAAGGTGACTTCCCTTTCGACCATAACCAGGTGGCAATACCGCTCACATCGTGAAAATTCTGCTGAAATAGCGCAGCACTTTTGAGGAGAAAATAAACAAGCAAGAGCTACCGAAAACTCTTTAAACAGGGCAGTAACCGAAAACTCGGCGAATGAATTAGTCAGCGTAGTGCTGTAGAAATATTTTTGCCGTAAGGTAGATAGGGTAGGGCATACCCGAATCTTGGTTGCAATACCAAAACGCTTGGAGAGTGAACCACTAATAGGGTATCTAGATAACAAGGTGCGAGACGTTTAGGAATCAAATAAGGCTGCAATGCCTGAAATAACTTCCTAATGGGACTTTCACCCCTTGGTGGAATATAAGGGATTCACATTCCTGACCATCCTCATAACTGTTTATATATCCCGACGCTTGGAGAAATCTAAGCAAGGCAGGGAACTCAAGGTCATAAACAAACTGAGAAATCAGGACGTTGAGAGTAACGGCGATAGCCACCCCCAGTTTCAGGATTCACAACCCGTCAGATTGAAGCGGGGAACGGAAGGCGTGAAGTAGAACCTACTACCAGATGTGACCACTGCCAACCATCCATGACTAAGGAAATCTGAATGTTCCGGCTTGAACCATCGTCAACAGTAAGTAGCGAAATAGGTTGATACGCTGCACTCAAAAGAGTAAGGGGAAAAGTAAGGTATTGCTAAAAACACCTACACAGACCTTTAAAAGTACCCCGGTGGAAAGGACAAGTCTACAGATGGAATGCCCATATAAACGGAACGTTTAAACCCCTTTTAGGCTCTCGACAAGTACATCTTGTTGAGTAGTGAAAGTGTAATCGTATGCCTTTAAGGGGAAGGGATGTGACTGAAAGCCAAGGCCTAATTGTAATGGTTAGGATATGCCCACTAGTCACGGTGTAGATATAGTTACTGCAATCAACAGGAGTTTAACGGCGAAAGCGAGTTTAAACACTACGATGTTGTATTTAGCTCCAAAAGTTGAAGTACAAAAGCAGGGGTTGGTAACCCTGTTCCCGTTGCCAAGGGGTATCTACATCAGGAGCCGTGTGATGCGAAAGTATCAAGCACGGTTTGGAATGGGAGTGGGGGAAGGCGACTTCCCTCTCGACCCCTACCTAATCTTCTAGCAAGCTCGGTTCAGACATAACAGTTTAAGACCTAAATAGGGGTAAAACCTGAAAGGGCAATTGTTAGCTCAAGAATCCTCGCACTTCAGGGCGAGGAGTGTCAAAAGCTATAATGAGCCGCCTAGTCCGCTCACCCGCCTTGTTAATTGATCCGATGCCAATGGAGTAATGGTACAGTGTAAAGAAGTTGGCTTGGAATCGTGGAGCCGTTCTTCTTGACCTCAACAACTTACAAACGAGAAGGTTCCGGTGGTACCTCACACGGGTATCCCCTCAAAATTAGGGTAGCCCTACGGGCTGATGTTACCCGATTAACGGAGATCCTCGCTGAGAGTTTTCATACTCGACAGGGACTCGGTGGCTTGATGTATCCTATTTTTCGCTTGGGCATTTACGAGGATTTGCGTAATCGCTTGGCTACTAGCTCGGGGTATTATACCTGTCTAGTGGCTGCGATCGCAGATTCTCCTCATAAATTAGGTAATATACCTCTAAATGTCCCAGAACATTTGGTAGGAACGGTAGAAATGGGGTTAAGATCGCCCAGTCCCTGGTCTATTGGCGATCGCTATCCATATATTTCTAATTTAGCTGTTCATCCCACAGCCCGGCGCCAAGGTGTGGCTAGAGAACTCCTGATTGGTTGCGAACAAGTCGCTATGAAATGGGGGTTCTCTGATTTGTACCTTCATGTTCTCGAAAATAATTCCCAAGCACGACAACTTTACCATCAAGTGGGCTATCGCATAGCCCAGATAGATTGGAGTTGGGATTCCGTGTTTTTGGGTCAGCCTCGGCGACTGTTTTTGTGCAAAAACTTGTCTCATTCCTGACCCATTTTTCTGTTTAATCGCTCCCCCACTCGCAGGATTTGGCCAGCTAATATAGCCGCGCCAAATCCGTTATCTATATTGACTACTCCTACACCCGCCGCACAGGAATTCAGCATAGTTAATAGGGGTGCTAACCCATTAAAACTTGCACCATAGCCGATACTGGTTGGTACAGCAATTACTGGACAATCGGCTAAACCAGCAACCACACTTGGTAAAGCACCTTCCATCCCCGCCACTACAATTAAAACATCAGCATCGGAAATTAAATGCCAGTTTCCTAATAGTCGGTGGATTCCCGCTACCCCCACATCCCACAGTCGCTTTACCTGAAATCCTGATAAGCTGGCGGTGACGGCGGCTTCCTCGGCGACAGATATATCAGCAGTTCCGGCGGTTAAAATTCCTATCACACCGACCGATTGAGCTTCAGCGGACCGATAACGCCCATCTAAGGCACAAATCCTAGCTTCTCGATAATATTCTAAATCTGGCATTTCCCGCCGCAGTTCTTCATACACTTGGGGTTCAATTCGGGTCGCCATCACTACCGGATTTCGCCCCTGCATAGTCTGCATTATTTCTCGGATTTGCTCTGGGGTTTTTCCGGGTCCCCAAATCACTTCCGGGAATCCGGTTCTTAGTTGTCGGTGATTGTCTATTTTGGCATAATTTCCGACGGTCTCAAAGTCAAAATATCGCATTTTGTTCAGGGCTTCTATGGGGGATAAATAGCCTTGTGCGACATATTCTAATAGCTGTTTTAATGCTTCCGGTGTCATTGCCAATTTCCTTGCTCTTCCCTCATGGTCATCTGAGGTAACCATTTATTTATGCCTATTCCCGAATTTTCAACTCGTATAAATTCCAGAAACCTCTGCCGATAGGTGTATAGTCAATGCCTTCTATGCGATCGCGTATAGCATCGAATACCAAAGGATTAACCATATACAGAAACGGCAAATTTTCGGCAATAATTTTCTGAGCTTCCCCATAAAGTTCCCTACGTTTATCATTATCTAGTTCCTGGGAAGCCTGCACATATAAATCATCAATTTTTTGCTCCCAGTCTGATACCACCCAACCTTCTATTTCTGGTTCTCCCGGTTGCTGACCTTGATTAAAGGTATGCAGACGACCATTCACTGACCAAATATTATAGCCGCCATGGGGTTCTAAAACTCCTCCGGTAAATCCACCCAAAAAAGCCTCCCAATCGCGAGTCTTAGACAACCGATTAACATAAGTATTAAAACTCAAAAAAAGCGGATCAACTCGGATGCCGATTCGGGATAAATCTTGAGCAATTTGAGTCGCCATTTGTTCCCGGACTTTTCTCCCGGCACTCGCCAACAAGGTAAACCGTACTTGATTACCTTCAGCATCGATTAAATTGCCATTCTCATTATAGGAAAAACCTGCCTCCAGCAATAATTTCCTAGCTTTTTCCGGGTTATAGTTATAGGTTCTTAATCCCTGTTCTGGAGATAGATAAAAAGGACTTTGTACCGGGATAGGGGAATGTTGTAACTCACCCAATCCTAAAAAAATATTGTTTTTCATCACCTCTCTATTGATGCTATAATATACTGCTTGACGGAAGGCTAGATTATTAAACCATAGGGATTTATGGGGTTCCACAAAAGGTCTACCGTCGGGATTTTTACCCTGATTAAGATTAAAGGACATAAACACAGTTCCGGTATCAGGACCGGGACTGTAGATAGTATATTGACCCCTGGTTTCTTCAGGTTTCAGCAGGGGGAAGGCTTCCGGTTGAACGTCTAGGGTATCGAGGGAACCAGACCTAAAATTGAGTAGCTGGGTATCGCTACTCTCGATAATTTGCCACACTATTTGGTCTATATAGGGTTGGGGGTTCCCCTGTGGGTCTTCGCGCCAATAGTAGGGGTTACGTTCTAGGATAACCCGTTGATTGGAGTTATAGCTTCTGATGCGGTACATACCATTACCAACAATTTCCTGGGGGTCGGTATTGGTTCCCCAGGTACTCAAAAATCGGAGATTTCCCTGAGAGTCGAAGGTCCGAACGGAGTCAGCTAAGACATGGGCGGGTAAAATTGGTAAACCGCCTGCATATCGGAGAAAAGGGGCGAAGGGTTCGGGGACGGAAAATTCAATCCGCCGATCATCGAGTTTTTCTACGGTGGGTAGGGTGCGATCGCGTCCTACTCTGAGAATATCTTTAAAGCTACTGGGGATTTTGTCACTGAGATAAATTTCGTTGTAGGTGAAAATCACATCATCTACGGTCATGGGTTCACCATCAGACCATTTTAAGCCCGATCGCAAGGTGATGATAATCTTTTGACCGTTTGGGGCAATTTCCCAAGACTCAGCCAAACCCGGTTGGAGTTCTCCGGTGACGGGGTGTTCTTCGATTAGGGGGCTATAAATATAGCCAAAAACGCTATAGGCGGATTGATTTAGGGGATAGTTAAAGGTACTCGGACCGCTAGGGGTGGGAATGACTAGGCGGGAGGGTCTGTCGGAAGATTGGGCGGCGCTACAACCCGATAAGCCTAGGGTTAATAATATCACTAATAATACTGAGGCTAGGCGGATGAGTAACCCGCGCTTTGACCATGGATAGACTAAATGGTTCATAACTGGCAAAGTTTATGGCGATTGCGCTTTTAGGCTCTTTGTAGGAGGGTGACGGCGTAAGCGGCTATTCCTTCCTCTCGTCCTACGGGTCCGAGTTTTTCGTTGGTGGTGGCTTTGATGCTTACCTGGTCCGGTTCTAATTTTAGGACATTGGCGATGCGATCGCGCATTGTCGGGATATGGGGTTTGAGTTTGGGACGTTCAGCCACAATTACTGAGTCTATGTTACATAACTGCCAGCCTCGCTGTTGTATGAGACCATGGACTTGTTCTAGTAAGACTAGGCTATCAGCACCCGCCCAGCGTTCATCTGTGGGGGGAAAGTAAAGGCCGATATCTCCTAAACTTAGTGCCCCTAACATAGCGTCCATGATGGCATGGGTGAGGACATCGGCATCACTGTGACCGAGTAATCCTAGATGATGCTCAATTTTCAGGCCGCCTAATATCAGGGGGCGGTTTTCGACTAGCTGGTGAATATCGTATCCGTTGCCGATGCGAATGTCCATGGGGCTCTCTCTACTACTACGGTTTTTATTATGGGCTAGTTTGTTGATTAGATGCGATCGCCCATAGTCCGGGGAAAAGATAAACCCTTTATTTGACTGGCTTTCAGCCGTTGGCGGATTTTTTTTTCAGAAAAGCGTAAAGAAATGTTGCAAAGTTGGTGGTCAGTGTGTTAACTTTTGTTTAGTTGAATCAAGCAAACCTATTTAGGAGTAGCTCACAATGGAAAATCAAGGAACTAAATTTGGTTTCACCGAATTCGCAGAAACCTGGAACGGTCGCCTCGCTATGCTTGGTTTTGTTATCGGTGTTGGTACCGAGTTACTGACTGGCCAAGGTATTCTGTCTCAATTAGGCTTAATGTAGTTTTTCCCAAGTCACGGGGACATATTTTGCCTAATTCTGGGGATTCGGCTCTATAATTAACTTCATAGGATTCTGAGGCTATGGCTTCGGAATCCTTTAATTTGTCTGGTTTTTGGTATCATTCAATGAAAAGGAGAGATTAGCAAATTGTCAAAAAGTGATCAAACCAGCTTCCGAGATTATCAGGAAGATGGTCATCTTTGGATTACCTTATCTGCTGGTGAATACTATCCAGATATCCTATCATTAGCCTGTGAACTTTATCAACCTGTACTGGTCACATTTGGTCATCTGTTAAAGTGATCCCATTCTTCAACGGATCTGTTTTTAGCAATTTCACAGGTTCAACCCGTTTGGATGCGGATACAACTGTGTCGAGTATTCCGAAAATATGTGAGTCCAGAAACACCTGTAGAAATGCTCAAAAAAAAATCATTAGCTGATCAAATATGTGCTAGATTTGGCAAGGGATTTCGTTTAATTACAGAAGTTCAATCCCAATTTTTGTCGAGACCTATGCCTGATGAGGCTTTATGTGCCGTGCTGTGGGAATATAAGGATCGTGGAAAAAAAGGATATGATCTAACAGAAAGGCTATTTAAAATTATTGGTGAACAATATTCAGCACTGGAGATTATCGGCCCTCAACGTGCTGGCAAAGATGTAAGATTAGGAGAGTTATTTGATGATTATCCTAGACCAAATCGCCCAGTAGACTTTGTTTTATTACATAATAATCAGCCAGTTGCTGTAGGTTTAGCTAGATATGATTCAGACCGAGGTGGTACTCAAGAAGATGATCGAACAGGCCAATATCGTGATTGTGCTAGTGAGATTCTGAAATATGCTCAAACTCATGGATTAAATCTTAAAGTCATATTCCTTAACGATGGCCCCGGCTTACTTCTGGGTTCAATGTGGCGAGATTATGCGGATCTTGAGGATGCTTGGTATGGTAAAGTTAAGGTAGTTACTCTCCGAATGTTTCCAGAACGCATAAACGTCGAGTGGTTAGTATCATAACAGTTGATTTATGGCAATTGGAATACCTAAAAAAGATAAATTTCTTGACCATAATCAAGTTGAGCTGGTCTATGCCCATAAAAAATCATACCAGGAAATTATTAATAGTGATTTAGTCGAATATAAAAGTATTTATTCTCATGCTTCACCTAAAAGGTTATACTTTGGCGATAATTTAGATGTTCTTCGTTTATTGGCTACGGAACCAGAAATATGCGGAAGTATTAATTTAATCTATATAGACCCACCTTTTGCTACAGAAAGCCATTTTTTGTCACGAAAACAGTCGAAGGCTTATGATGATACCTTGACGGGTGCTGTGTTCGTGGAATTTTTACGAGAACGTCTGATATGGCTGCATCAATTACTGTCAAATCATGGCTCGATTTATTTACATCTTGATGAAAAGATGATTTTTCATATTAAGCTAATAATGGATGAGGTTTTTGGAGCTGAAAACTATCGAAATATGATAGTCCGAAAAAAATGTAATCCTAAAAATTATACTCGTAGAACTTATGGCAAAACGGCTGATTTCATCTTATTTTATACCAAGTCAGATACATATATATGGAATCAACCAAAAGTGCCACTGTCTGAAAATAGTAAAAAGGAGTATCAATATATTGAACCAGAAACTGGCCGTAAATTTATGAAAGTTCCACTCCATGCACCAGGTGTGCGTCATGGTGAAACTGGGAAGCCTTGGCGGGGTAAAATGCCGCCTCCGGGTAAACATTGGCAATATCCCCCAAAGACTCTGGATGAAATGGACGCACGAGGTGAAATATTCTGGTCAAAAAATGGTAATCCTAGAAGGAAGGTTTATCTCAATGAACATTCAGGGGTGGGAGTTCAGGATATTTGGCTAGAGTTCCGGGATGCTTATAATCAAAATGTTAAAATTACGGGATATCCAACTGAAAAAATCCTGATTTATTGAGAAGAATAATTGCGGCTTCATCGAATCCAGGAGATTTGATACTGGATTGTTTTGCTGGTTCGGGGACAAGTTTGGCGATCGCTGATGAAATGCAACGTAATTGGATTGGTGTAGATCATAGTATAGAGGCGTTTAAGACAATTTTAAATCGATTTGAACATGGTATTAAACCTATGGGTGATTTTGTCAAAAGCAGTGGGAGCAATTCAGAGGAAGTTTATATACAACCAACATTATTTGACCAAGGGGCTTCTGACCAATTAGATAATCGGGCTAAAAGATTAGATAATCAGGATACTAAAATCAAGGATTTCTCGATTTTTGTACCTAGCCCCATCCCAGCACAAATTGAGGATATTGTCAAGACCTGGAAGGGTAATTAACAATTAGTAATTAAAAATTAATATAAAATTAGTTAGTTTGGGTAAGACGATCGCGGTAATGGGGTTGATCTAGATCTAGGTCAGGACCGAGGGGGATAATTCCGCCGGGGTTGAGGGGAAATAAATTGCCGTAATAGTCTCGTTTAATAACTTCTAAGTTGCAGGTTTCGGCGACTCCGGGAAGTTGATAGATATCGCGCAAATAGGGGGAGAGATTTGGATAATCGACGAGGCGGCGGCGCTGACATTTGAACAGACTATAATAAACGGTATCAAATCTAACGAGGGTGGTAAATAATCGCACATCTGCTAAGGTAATGCGATCGCCACATAAATAACGGGAATTGGCTAGGGTTTGGTCGATTAAGTCCAAGGTATCAAATAGCTGATTACAAGCGGTTTCATAGGCGGTTTGGGTAGCGGCAAAACCACAGCGATAGACACCATTATTAACATGGTGATAAATTTGCTCATTCCAAGAGTCGATCGCCTCTTTTAAGGCGGGAGGATATAAATCTAGGTCGGGGTATTTAGCGAACTGCTGAAACTCGGAATTTAACATCACAATAATTTCGGCGCTTTCATTATTAACGATCGCCTTTTGCTGGGTATCCCACAAGAGGGGGACAGTAGCTCGCCCCTGATAACCCGGTTTAGCATTATGATAAAATTGAGGTAGGGTGTTAAATTCGACTTCTGGCTGGTCAAAAACCCACATTCCCGAGTCGGGGGAAGGAGAAACGATGTTTATGGATATCGCAGAGGACAACCCCTTTAAAGCCCTGACAACTAGGGTTCTGTGAGCCCAAGGACAACCCCACCCCACAATTAACTGATAGCGTCCCGCCTCTGGGGGATAGGCTGCTGTCCCTACCTGGTGGCGAAATTGGCTTTCGGGGCGGATATATTCCCCAGAAGAATTACGGGGGGCTAACTTTGACATCATCAACCGCCACATAGTAGTCCAGGCGAACTTTCCTAAACGGACGATCGCCCCTGGGGGGAGGGGGCTACCGCTTTTTTTGGTGGGAGTGGGAGTGGGAGTGGGAGCCATAATTGGTAAACAGGAATTGATGTCGTGAGACTAATTTAACTAATATTATAACGAAGTTAGAGATTATGGAAAATAGCGATTGGTTAAAACAACTGAAAACCCATAAAGCGATCGCTGTAATTCGCCCCCCCAGTTGGGAGCTAGGTTTACAAATGGCTGGGGCTGTCAGCCGGGGCGGTATTCGCTTAATTGAAATTACCTGGAATGGCGAAATGGTGCCGGAAATCATTAGTAAACTTAGGTCAGAGTTGCCGGATTGTTTAATTGGGACTGGCACAATTTTAACGGGTCAAAATTTACGGGATGCTGTCAATTGTGGCGCACAATTTATATTTTCTCCCCACATTAATTTATCGTTAATTGAATTAGCACAAGAAAGGCAAATACCGATAATTCCGGGGGCTTTATCGCCGACGGAAATTGTGACCGCGTGGCAAAATGGGGCGAGTTGTGTTAAGGTTTTTCCGATTTCAGCGGTGGGAGGTGTTGATTATATTAAAAGTTTACAGGGTCCCCTGGGTCAAATACCCTTGATTCCTACTGGGGGAGTGACTTTAAACAATGCTATTAAGTTTATTGAAGGGGGGGCTATAGCGGTGGGATTATCAGGAGATTTATTCCCTAAACAGGCGATATCCCAGGGTAACTGGCAGGAAATTACTGGGCGATCGCAACATTTAATCGATATCCTGACCTCTGGGGATAAGTCCGAAAATGGGGACACATCCGATGATTCAGAAAGAGTAAAATTATTCTAAAATGGATGTAGTTATGCACAGACCCGACGAGAAGGAGTAGGAAGGTGAAATTATGAAAAGTTTAATTCCATGGCGTAAGCTGGGACTATTGGTGGCGGGGCTGAGTCTGGGGGTAACAGTGCTTTACAGCGATTCAACTCCGGTACAAGCCCAAGAATTTCATAATATGATAGCGCGGCGGATTTTGGATTTACAACAATCTTCGGAGCGTTGGATTCAAATTGATCTAACTAGCCAACGGTTGATCGCTTGGGAGGGAAATAAAGCAGTTTATGCGGTGATTGTTTCTACTGGAAAACCCTCAACTCCTACCCGTGTTGGTAATTTTAGGGTTCAAACTAAGTATCGTAGTACCCGTATGACTGGCCCTGGTTATGATGTGCCGGATGTTCCTTATACAATGTACTACGATGGGGGCATGGCAATTCATGGCGCTTACTGGCATAATATGTTTGGAACTCCAGTTAGTCACGGTTGCACAAATGTTGCTGTAGACCATGCTAGATGGCTGTTTGAGTGGGCATCAGTTGGCACACCTGTTGTAGTACATGAGTAGTAGGATTCACAAGCCTAAACGCACTTTGGCAATTGGTGATATTCACGGTTGTTCGGTGGCTTTTGATGCCCTAATTCGGGCGATTCAACTGCAACCGAATGACCAGATTGTCACCTTGGGTGACTATGTGGATCGCGGCCCAGACTCGAAGGGAATTCTCGATCGCCTCATCGATTTACACGACCGAGGGCAATTGATTGCTTTGCGGGGAAATCATGAAATTTTGATGTTGCGATCGCGTTCTTTGGGGTGGAATGCCTGGTATCATTGGCAGGCTTCTGGGGGTGAAGAAACCATGGCTTCTTATGGTCATCATGGCGGGTATAAGTGGATTAATTCTATACCTGACAAACATTGGTATTTTCTCGAAAAGGTGTGTCGAAATTGGTGGGAAAACCGATCGCATTTTTTCGTTCATGCTAATGTGTATCCCAATTTACCTTTAAATAAACAACCGGAAAGGATGCTATTTTGGCAATCATTTGATCATCCTTCCCCTCACTATTCAGGCAAAACTATGGTTTGTGGTCATACTACTCAAAAAACTGGTCAACCCCTTAGTATTGGTCATGCTATTTGTATTGATACTTGGGTTTGTGGTCAGGGTTGGTTAACTTGTTTAGATGTCAATAGTGGCAGAATTTGGCAAGCTAATCAAAAGGGGGAAAAACAAACTGGCTGGATTGATGATTTTGAGATTCCCTATGTGCCGATTCGATTGAGGATGCGCCTAAATCGGCGTTAAAATAGTAGCAAAATATCTCAATTAATATTTATGCGGATTTTGGCGATTGGTGATATTCATGGCTGTTCCCAAGCCTTTGATACTCTCATAGATATGGTGAGTCTTCAAGCAGATGATCGGGTGATTACTCTGGGGGATTATGTCGATCGCGGTCCTGATTCTAAGGGGGTAATTGATAGGTTAATTTATCTTTATAATCAGGGTCAGTTAATCCCTCTACGGGGGAATCATGAAATTATGATGTTAGCAGCGCGATCGCATCCTAATAGTTTAGATACCTGGAAAATTTGTGGCGGTAAACAAACTATATTATCTTATCAAAAGTCATCCCGAAAAAAAGCGAGAATTGACTATATTTTACCTGAACATTGGCAGTTTGTCGAACAAGCCTGTTTAGACTATTGGGAAGAAGAAACTCATTTTTTTGTTCATGCTAATGTTGCGCCCAATATCCCCCTATCTCAACAATCCAATCACCATTTATTTTGGGAAAAGTTTTATAGTGCTAAACCTCACTATTCTGGTAAAATTATGGTATGTGGTCATACTAGCCAGAAAAGCGGAAAACCTGTGAATTTTGGCTATGCAATTTGTCTTGATACACGGGTATATAGCTCTAAAGGTTGGCTAACCTGTTTAGATATCAAGACAGGTAAAATTTGGCAAGCTAATCAACAGGGAAAACAACGGGAAAGCTGGATTGATGAATTTGTATCTAGCCCCCGCCATTTTAACTATACACAGTAACAGATAATTACTAGCCTAACCTCCCTGGTTTCAGCTTAATTTGACGACTGTTTGATTATTTAAGAGGGTTTGACTGGTTAACAGATCCTCGACTGTAATTCGTAAAAAACGCTGTTCATCAATCTGGAATTGTACCCGAATACGATCGCTACCAGGATTTCCCGGAGGGGTTAATTTAGCAATACTGCGTCCGGTGTCACTATCATTTAAAGGTTGGACAGTAGCTTTTCCGGTGTTGAGGCTGCGAGTAACTAGGCGATCGCCATCAAAAAATACTTCTGTTCCCCCAGTTTCGTCCCCTAATTCACCAATAACTAATTCAATACTGGGTTGGTTTTCTAAGGAAGCGCCTAACAATAATTCTACGGGTTCTGTCATGGGGTAGGGTTGACCAGATTTAATAATCGGGTGCCAATCATGACAATTATCTCGACGATTCCAATAGCGAACACCATAGCTATGATAAAGAAAGTCCTCAATTTTAGTGCCTAAACTGAGTTGTAATGCACCATGAGAAATAGCCTCAAAGGGTTTTTCGCTGCGAATTTGACTAGGGTTAAAATATTGCTTTACCCAGTCTTGAACGGCGGGAATTTGTACGGTTCCCCCGACTAATAAAACCGCGTCAATATCCCCCGCTTCTATCCCTTGGCGACGCGCCTGCTGTAAAACCTGAGCCATGGCTTTATCTAGGTTATCAAAAAATTGGTTTTGTGCCAATATTTCATTGAAGCGATCGCGAGTCATTTCTAACTCGTAACTCTCGAAGGTTTCCTCATTAAAATAAACTTCACTGGCTGAGGTTTTTAGGGATAACTGAATTTTCAGCTTTTCGGCTAAACGGGTGGTTAAAGCATTTTTGACTAATCCCTGGGTTTGGACGAAATCATCTACTAGCCAATAGTCAATATCTGAACCCCCTAAATTCTGACCGGATTTGGCGATAACTCTGGCGGTTTTGGCTTTTTGTCCAGAAGATTCCGCTAAGGATTTTTGACCCCATTTCAGAATAAAACCTAGGGGATTTTTGGCGGTCGTAGCATCTAAACGGACTAGGGATAAATCCAGGGTTCCACCACCAAAATCTATGACTAGCAATAATTGCCGATCGCCTAATCCATAACCCAACGCCGCCGCTGTGGGTTCATCTATCATCCTCACTTGTGGGACTTCTAAGGACTCGCAGATACGACCTAACCAATTGCGATAGGTTTCAAAACTATCTACGGGTACTGTAAAAATTAGGGAATCTACCGTTAGGGGAATGTTGCTGATAGCGGCGATCGCATTTTTTAAAAACCATTCTCCGGCGGTTTCAAAGGTGATTATCTCACCGTCAATTTCTGGTAAAAATCCCTGAATATTACTACCAATTCCCCGTTTAAAGTTACGGAAAAAACGCGGATCGTTGGCTAAATCATAACCGCGATCGCGCACTTGTTGACCTAATAAAACTTGTTTTTCCTTGGCATTTTCTACATAAAGCAGACTGGGAATTAACGGGGGATTTTGGGCTGAAATTTGCGATAAACCAGGTAATTTTAGGGTTTCCGGTTGTTCAGTAACTGGGTTCCAACGGGAAATTACTGTGTTACTGGTTCCCAAATCGATCGCGATCGTCATTGGATACTATATCAATAATATTGCCTCTAGTATATTATAGGACAATCAACCCCTACAGATAATTGTTATCCCCTAACCCACCCTCACCAAACCATACAGACCAGTATGCGGTAGTAAAATGTGACATTTCTCTTGTAACCTTGTTACAATGCTGGGCAAAATTTGTAATGGGAGTCGAACCCAGAATACGCCCAGTATCCAACCATGTTTTTTTGTTTTATGTTCCCAACTTACCGAGTTGGCGGTTCACACTCGCTTCTGAAGGTTTGGCTACCAACAATTATCCGGGTTTATTCAAGTCTCAATTAGATCGGTTGCCCAATTTAAAGCCTGAATTTTTGTATCTAGTTGTCGATGATTTTGGGCTAAACTATCGGTCAATTTTTGCACCTCAGCCACATTAATCGTAGTTAATACTTTGAGTTCTCCTCTGGTATAGCGATCGTAGCGTTCTGATGCTGCTTCAACTGCCGCTTTGTAAACACTGCGCTTGAGTTTGAGTGTATCCCTTTCTGCTAAAGCATCTGATAGAGATTTTCCCTCTAATTGCGTGACTGAGTTAGTCCGATTGATTTGCTGAATTAAACGCAGCAGTTCAGCGCTTAGATTTTCTAACTCCCCCATTAAGTCTTGGGGATCTTCGGGAGGTTCTTCGCCTTCCTGAACTTTCAGAGTTCGCAACAACCGCTGTTGTAATTGAGCGATTCGCTTCTGCAGATCAGCGCGTAAAATTAAGGCTTCTGCTAATTTCACAACCATCACCTCCCCCAAATTAACGGTATATGGTTTAAGACATTTTCCGACAATAATCCCAATTTTAAATCTAAAATCAATTTTTGTCAAGACTTAATTTTGCTCTCTAGCAGTCATGGTTACTTTGACAACCTCAAGCCCGACTGAACTCGCCATAAGCCGTTATAAACTCCCTGTTTTTCCAGCAATTCCTCATGTCTTCCCCACTCGACTAATTGACCATCTTCCATCACATAAATACAGTCAGCATTGCGGATAGTGGAAAGACGATGAGCGATCGCAATAGTAGTACGATTTTGGGTGATGTATTCCAGCGATCGCTGAATAGCCGCTTCCGTTTCATTATCTACCGCTGATGTCGCTTCATCTAATATCAAAATGGGGGGATTTTTCAACACAGCACGAGCGATCGCAATTCGTTGGCGCTGTCCTCCCGATAGTTTCTGACCTCTTTCTCCCACAATCGTATCATATCCTAGGGGAAAACCATTAATAAAACCATCAGCCTCAGCCACTTTCGCGGCATTTACTATCTCCTCAAAACTGGCATCAAAAGTGCCATAGGCGATATTTTCCGCTACAGTCCCATGAAACAGAAACACATCCTGACTGACTAAACCGATCGCTTTTCGTAAGTCCTCAAGTTTAATTTGTTGTAATTCTATGCCATCTATCAAAATGGTTCCCGACTGGATTTCATATAACCTTAATAACAGTTTGACCAACGTACTTTTACCAGAGCCAGTAGCCCCGACAATAGCAATGGTATCTCCCGCCGGAATATATAGGGATAGGTTTTTCATGACTGGCATTTGAGGGTTATAGGAAAAAGTGATATTTTTAATGTCAATTTCTCCCCTAACTTCCTGACTCTTTAAGGTAATATTTCCGGGGTGAGTAGCAATGGGGGTATCTAGCAAATTCATCACCCGATTAGTAGAAGCCATCGCCCGTTGATATTGGTCAAAGGTTTCTCCTAGGCGAGTCAAAGGCCACAGCAGACGCTGAGTAATAAACACCAAAACACTATAGCTGCCTACTGCTAACCGTCCTTCTATTGTTTGTAAACCGCCCACAATTAAGGTGGCAGTAAAACCAAAGAAAATCAAGAATCTAATCATGGGAATAAAGGCAGCCGAAAAAGCGATCGCTCGTCGATTAGCTAGTCTATAGCCTTGACTTTGCTTGCCAATTCTTTCGGCTTCATATTCTTCGGCGGTAAAACTTTTAATGGTAGTAATACCCGTCAAATTATTAGACAATTGACCATTCAGAAAACCAACTTTTTCGCGGACTTCTGCATAACGGGGCGCTAACCTTTTTTGAAACAGTATAGAACCCCCAACAATAAACGGCATCGGTAGCATAGCTAACCAAGCCACTTCGGGAGATATAATGAAAAAACCACCGCCCACAATTAATATTGTGGTCACTACTTGCAGAATTTCATTAGCCCCAACATCTAAAAATCTTTCCAGTTGATTAATGTCATCATTAAGGATAGCCATTAAACTGCCAGTGCTGCGTTCTTCAAAATAGGATAACTCCAGTTTTTGCAGGTGTCGGTAAGCATCTAAACGCAGTTCATGTTGAATGGTTTGGGCGAGGTTACGCCACAGTAGTTTATAAATATATTCAAATAGGGATTCTAACCCCCAAATTATGCCACTGATAATCGATAAAACAATTAGTTGAGTTTGGACATTCTCAATACCCCATCGGGCTATAAATGAGTCCTGTTCATTAACTACCACATCCACCGCCGCACCAATTAAAACCGGAGGCGCTAGGTCGAATATTTTATTGAGAATTGAGCAAATACTAGCCTGCCAAATTTGCAGACGATAGCGATCGGCATATTCAAATAATCGCCTTAAAGGGGACTTAGAAATAGTAGGATTTTTGGTCACAATTTAAAGATTGTTAAGTTTTGTAGAGATATGATAACTTTTTATTTTATGCACATAGCCAGCTTTTTGTCAAGGGTATCTGGGGATGGTCCAAATATTGTGGGATGTGGCAGTAGCCTAAAAAAAAGGTGGGTTTTGGAGGTTTTGGGGGGAGGCAAAAGATTTATAAAGTGGGTTTTGGGGGTAATTTTATTAATTAGTTGATTATCTTGGTAAGCTGGGTTTAAATGGTAGGGCAATTATTAATCATTAGCCTTAGTGAAAATTGAGGGAGGATTGAATATCCTGTATATTTGATCACTATTTATAGCTGGGTCTAAGTGATTTTTAAGGCGATCGAATATTTATTTTTAGCAAATCATCATCAAGATTAATTTTATTGGCCGGCATGGCCTGGAGTGATTGAGATGAAATACCATCAATTGGCAATCCAAGAAACCATCGAAGACCTGAAATTTTTAATGTCTCAAACTATCACCCATGATAGCTTTAAGAAAGTTAAAGCCCTTTATTTGTTAAAATCTAATAAGGTTAGTAGTATTACCAAATTAGCGCTGGTGTTGGGGGTGAGCCGCATTACTATCCATCGCTGGTTAAATCGCTACCAAAAAGGTGGAATCGATCGCTTAATTTATCATCAATCTAAAAAAGGACGTAGACAGCAAATCCCCCCGGAAGCATTACAGGAATTAAAGTCTAAGCTGACCTTAAAAGAATCGGGCTTTAAAACTTATTGTGAAGTCCAAAGCTGGCTCCAAGACAAATATGGGTTACAAGTCTCATATAATGTGGTTTATGCTACTATTAGATATAGGCTCAATCTGCAAATTTAGTTAGGCTAAATTGTGGATGGCTGAAACTGGCAGTGGGTGCTAATCCTAGGGGGTTTTTGATGAATAAATCGCCGATTCCGGTTTTCTTTGAGAGCCATAAACTTGAGGAAGTGTGGAAAGTACCCTATCAGCAGCGACAGATAGATGCACGGCTTTGGGCGCAGGAACATCAAATTAAACCCGCAGCCGAAGATACTACACGGATCGGTTTATTACTCATTGATGTTCAGAATACATTTTGTATTCCCGGATTTGAGTTATTTGTCAGGGGTGCAGTACAAGATAATCAACGATTATGTGAGTTTATTTATCGCCATTTGGGGGTAATTACTGAAATTATAGCCACCCTAGATACTCACACTGCTATGCAGATTTTCCATCCGATTTTTTGGGTGAATGATAGTGGCGAATATCCCGAACCGGGAACGACTATTACTGATGAGGATATCACTAAAGGTCGATGGCGGGTTAATGCAAATATCGCCCCTAATTTTAGGGGTTGGGATGAACAAACCTTAGCACAACACGCCCGCTATTATACCCATCAATTGACGGAAGGGGGGCGCTATCCTCTGACGATTTGGCCCTATCATGGCATTATGGGAGGTATTAGTCATGCTTTAGTTTCAGGAGTAGAAGAAGCGCTATTTTTTCATAATATCGCCCGTTACAGTCAAACTCACCTAGAATTAAAAGGTCAACATCCCCTCACGGAAAATTATTCCGCCCTCAAGCCAGAGGTTTTAATGGCTAGTAATGGCGTGAGTATTGGTAACACAAATCAAGGGCTAATTGAGCAACTACTGAACTTTGATCGGCTATTTATTGCGGGTCAAGCTAAGAGTCACTGTGTCGCCTGGACTGTGGAAGATTTACTGACAGAAATTCAACAGCGCGATCGCACTTTAGCGCAACGGATTTATGTGTTAGAAGATTGTACTTCTCCGGTAATAGTTCCGGGTGTAGTCGATTTCACAGAAGCTGCAGAAGCCGCATTTAAAAGGTTTTCCGCCGCCGGAATTAATCTAGTTAAATCCACCGAGGCGATCGCCTTATAATGGTTGTGCGGTGATAGCTTCCCAGAAGTGGAGGGAGAAGGCTTGAGGAGTAGCTATAACCCGCATTTTTTGAGCCCAACTGTAAACTTGAAAATCAATTAATTGGGGAGAATTAGTATCAGCGAAATCCATACCACTAACCACAGCCACCCAATGACTAGGATAAGGTATTAAAGGCGGCTTATTTTTCAGTAAAGCCTCAGCATTTATCAAAGCCAACACCACCCCACCTTGGTCTAAAACAGCAGTGGCATTTTCCATAGCTTGGAGATGACCAAATAAATAAGGTTTGGTGAAATTAACATCAGCAAAGCCCAGAAGTTCCCGAGTCCATCCCACAATTTCCCAAGGCTTAGTAATTCCCGCCAAGTTACGGAGAATCTCCGGCGCATTAGGCTCAATAGGAAGCCATAAATTTTGTGATTCTCGCAGGGTAGAAAGTACCATCCAATCAGCTTGCGGCATCTGGAAGTTTCCCCGGCTATTTCGCAGGCGTTCCGAGGCAGAAATCCAGGTATTTTTGAGGGTATGAAAGCCGCCCAGTTGAAACAAGTTGCGACAGATGGTGACATATTGTTGGGGGTGATGTCTAATCAGTTCAAAAACAATCACCGCCGGACCACAAAAAGGCTGTCCTCCCTGACTGAGACTAAAGGGGTTTTGAAGGCGCGATCGCATTTGGCTAATCACCTGTTCCCGATCCAACCCTAGCCAGACCCCAGGAACAGTAGAAGCCTCAAATTCAGCGATCGCATCTATCGCCATTTGTAACTGTTGAGGGTCTGGAAATACCTGCACCCGTCGTCTATCCTCCCTTCCCGACACCAATCAAATATAATAAAGCCATTCTGACCGCAATACCGCTAGTAACTTGCTGAGAAATCAAACTGCGATCGGGATTATCCATCAACTCGGAACTAATTTCCACACCGCGATTAACCGGACCAGGATGGAGAATTTTCACATCAGGACGACATAACTTTAAGCGTTCCGTAGTAATCCCATAAAGTTGATGATACTCTCGCAAACTCGGCAATAAATAATTAGTCATGCGTTCCTTTTGTAAGCGCAAAGTCATCACAAAATCAGCATCAGCCAGAGCCTCATCTAAACTCCAGTGTAAAAACAATTTACCAGGGCGATCGCTACCCAACCCCGCAAAGCATTTAGGTAGCAAAGTCGGCGGACCTGCTAAATGCAACTCCATTTCCGTAGCCGTCAAACTCCAGATATTAGACCGCGCCACCCGGGAATGCAAAATATCCCCAACCACCGCAATTTTCTTACCTCGCAATAAATCCAGGCGGGGACTTTCCGGGTCCAAAACCCGACAAATAGTAAACAAATCCAATAATCCCTGGGATGGGTGTTCATGTTGACCATCCCCCGCATTCAAAATCGCCACCTGAGTATTAAGGCGATCCATCTCCGTGGCGATCGCCAAAGGAACCCCCGCCTCACGATGTCGGATCACCATCATATCCGTTCCCATAGCCAAATAAGTTTTAGCCGTATCCAAAATAGTTTCACCCTTAGTCAGCGAAGAAGTCCCCGGCGTAAAATTTAACGTATCCGCCGACAGACGTTTCGCCGCCAATTCAAAACTATTGCGAGTCCGGGTCGAAGGTTCAAAGAACAAATTAGCCACCACCTGACCCTGTAAAGCCGGGACTTTTTTAGTCCTACGTCCGAGAACCTCCCGGAAACTAGCAGCAGTTTGCAAAACCGTATCATATTCAGCAGCAGTGAAATCAGCCAGAGATAGGATATGTCGGCGATTCCAGTTTGTCGTAACCATTTAGCCTCATTCAAGAAATATTTGCCGTAGCGCCGGATAACGGGGACAGGTGACTACTACCATTCGGAGTCAAGCCTTTTAGCCTTGAATTATTAACTATCGAAGTTAACCCATGTACCAGCCATGATTAGTATCCAACATTTGTTACCCCCTGTTTTGACTACCGTGATGATTGTCATCTTGACAAGCTGTAGTAGTAATGTCCCCATTGACGAAAGTTCCGAAACCCCCATCAACCAACCCGACCCCCAAACTAGCGGCGAAACCACCATCAGCAAACCAGAAACCTCTCCGGTGCCGCCTCCCCTGAAGGAACCCACCGCCCCCCCAGCAAATACCATCCCAGTCACCCTTTATCAAGCCGACAGCGCCTGTCAAAACCTAGTACCGCGTAGGACTACACTTCCGGCGGAACAGTCCCTAGAATTGGCAGTAAGGCAGGTTTTAGACAACTACGAATCCGCCGACTTTTCCTTGGGGTATCGAATTATCCGCCATCAGCATACCATCACCATAGATTTTCGAGTTCCCAGCAACAGCCCCAGGGTGTTTACCTCCCTGTCATCCTGTGAACAACTAGCCCTCTTCGGTAGTTTACGCCAAACCCTCACTAGCAACCCGGTTTGGCAAATCCAACAAGTCCACTTTACCAATAGAGGCCAGGAAATTGTCCTGTAAGTGTGACCCGTTGTATGGTATAATTGGATCCGACAAAAAACACCACTAACTTGGGGTTAACCAGTTGGTATCATTAACTACAGTTCCCGGACGGACTCAGCCCCTTATCATCAGAGGTGTTAGAGCAGTTGGGGCTACAATTTGTGCTATTTGATTCTTACGATCCAGGTGATTTCTACGATGAACTATTTGCCTCTCCAGGGGAACCGAGACCCGAAGGCAAACTTTTAATAGATCGGCTTAATTCCCTGTCTCCAGAAGAAATTAGGATGCGACAACAGGCGGCGAAAACCGCCATGATGAAACTAGGGGCAACGTTTAACGTTTATAGCGATAGTGAGGGGACCGAGAGGATTTTGCCCTTTGATATGATTCCTCGTATTGTTTCCGCGCAGGAATGGGCGTATTTAGAACGAGGACTAATCCAGAGAATTCAGGCTCTCAATTTGTTTATATCTGACATTTACAGTGATCAGAAAATAGTCAAAGATGGTGTGATTCCTGAAGATTTGATTAACTCATCTAAAGGCTTTCTTAAACCCTGTATGGGAATTGAAGCCCCTAAAAATATTTGGTGTCATATCACGGGGACGGATTTAGTACGCGATCGCGATGGTCAATGGTATGTTTTAGAAGATAACCTACGCTGTCCCTCTGGGGTTTCCTATGTTCTGGAAAACCGACGGGTAATGAAAAGCACTTTTCCGCAAATCTTCGCTACCCTAGGCATTCAACCCGTTGATGAATATCCCAGTCATCTCCTAGATACTCTGCTGAATTTAGCCCCTTCCCACATAGATGACCCGACCGTGGTAGTTTTAACTCCGGGGATTTATAATTCTGCCTATTTTGAACATTCTTTCCTCGCCCAACAAATGGGAGTAGAATTGGTGGAAGGACGGGATTTGGTCATAGCAGATGGTTATGTGCAAATGCGAACCACAAAAGGTTTACAGCGGGTTGATGTCATTTACCGCCGCATTGATGATACTTTTATTGACCCCCTAGCCTTTAACCCTGAATCACTTTTAGGAGTTCCTGGTATCACCGAGGTCTATCGCAGTGGTCGCGTCGCCCTGGCTAATGCTTTGGGTACGGGTGTGGCTGATGATAAGGTAATTTATTCCTATGTCCCCCAGATGATTCGTTACTATTTGGGAGAAGATCAGATTTTGGCTAATGTTCCTACTTACTTGTGTTGGGAACCTCAGCAACTTGAATATGTGGTGGCTAACCTTGATAAATTAGTCGTTAAAGCCGCTAACGAAGCTGGTGGCTATGGGATGCTAGTTGGGACTCAAGCCACAGAAGAAGAACGACTAGAGTTTGCTGGACGCATTAAGGCGAACCCCCGCAATTATATCGCTCAACCTACCCTTTCTTTATCCCGCGTTCCTACCCTGCTAGGCGATAGCTTTGAGGGATGTCATGTCGATTTACGACCCTATATCCTTTACGGTCCTCAAGGGGTTTATGTTCATCCAGGCGGCTTGACCCGCGTGGCTATGAAAAAAGGTTCTTTGGTGGTGAACTCTTCCCAAGGGGGCGGCAGTAAGGATACTTGGGTTTTATTCTAATCTTGGCGGTAACTTTGTTAGCCACAATTGTCGTTACATTTTGAGTCGAAAAAACTATGCTCAGTCGTGTTGCTGATTCTATCTATTGGCTGAATTGCTATATAGAAAGGGCTGAAAATATTGCCCGATTTGTTGATGTTAACCAAAATTTGTTGTTGGACTCTCCTTCGGGAATGAAGCAACAATGGCGACCTTTGGTGTTAACTACTGGGGATTTAGAACTGTTTAAGGAACGCTACGGAGAGGCGACCGCTGAAAATGTGATTCAATTCCTGACTTTTGATAATCAGTATCCTAACTCGATTTTATCTTGTCTGCGGTTGGCGCGACAAAATGCGCGATCTGTCCGGGAAATTATTTCCTCGGAAATGTGGGAACAGGTCAATGAGTTTTATATGATGGTGCGAGATGCTGCTATGGGGGATAGCTCCTATTATTTGCCGGAGTTTTTTAATCAGGTGAAGCAGCAAGCCCATTTATTTGTTGGGGTTATGGATGCGACTATGACTCATAATGAGGGCTGGCATTTTGGAAGGATGGGAAGAATGCTAGAAAGGGCTGATAAAACTTCTCGGATTCTGGATGTTAAATATTTCATTTTGCTGCCTTCTGTGGAGGATGTGGGCACTACATTGGATGAAATTCAGTGGATCGCTTTGCTGAAATCTGCTAGTGCTTATGAGATGTATCGTAAACGCCGACAACACCGGATTACCCCTTTTGGTGTGGTAGAATTTCTGATTTTGGATCGGGAATTTCCTCGCTCGATTCAGTATTGCATATTACAGGCAGAGCGATCGCTTCAACATATTACCGGAACTAGGCCGGGAACTTGGAAAAATCCCGTAGACCTGGAGTTGGGACGTTTGCGATCGGAGTTGGACTA
Source organism: Arthrospira sp. PCC 9108 (assembly GCA_016745315.1). GTDB lineage: Bacteria > Cyanobacteriota > Cyanobacteriia > Cyanobacteriales > Microcoleaceae > Limnospira > Limnospira platensis. Next base: position 3,026,658 of record CP066886.1, on the reverse strand, counting down.
TATCATGATTGATGAGATTATGAATCGGGGATTACATGAATTTCTCGATAATTTGCAAACCCGGATTAATATGATTCAAGAGAAAACGTTTGAAACATTTTTTGCCCTGGAACCTATGCCGGAAACAGCTAGTCAAAGTCAAGTAAGTTGACAGTGATATAATTATGCCTCTCTCCTTCCCCACCTATTCCCACTAACTGGGGGGTGGGGTGGGGCTGTACCTCGTCAGCCCTGTTCCTAATTGAAATACCCCTGACACAGTGATGATTTATAAGATTGTTCATACCACCATATACACCTATACTAAGTATGTGGAATTAACCCCCCATATCGTCCGCTTACGACCCCGTTCTGATGCCTTTCAGACTCTACAGAATTTTGCTATTGATGTGGTTCCCGAACCGAAAGGAATTTCGGCAATTGTTGACCTCAATGGTAATGATGTCCTGAAATTGTGGTTTGATGAACCTACGAAAGAATTAAAGATTAAAGTCAGTTCCCAAGTGGAAACCTATTGTAATAACCCCTTTAACTATTTGCTGGAACCTTGGGCGATGAGATTGCCGATCGCCGATTATCCGGCACCGATTTTAAGACATTTACAGCCTTATATAGAAGGGAGAGTTGACCCGGCGGCGGTGCAATTAGCCCAGGAAATTTGGCATGGTTCCCGGGGGGAAGTTCTCACGTTTTTAAGTGATTTAAATCAACGGATTTATCGAACTTGTCGCTATACTATTCGGGAAACTGGGGCGGCTTTCCCCCCCGGAATTACTTGGAGACAGCAAGCGGGTTCCTGTCGAGATCTGACGGTTTTATTTATGGAGGCTTGTCGGGCGATGGGTTTGGCGACTCGGTTTGTTAGTGGCTATCAGGAAGGGGATCTCAATAATAGCGATCGCCATCTTCACGCCTGGGCTGAGGTTTATCTTCCGGGGGGAGGATGGCGCGGTTATGACCCCACCCAGAATTTAGCTATAAGCGATCGCAATATCGCCCTGGTTTCTAGTGCCATTCCTGAATATGCTAGTCCCATCAACGGCAGTTTTCGGGGGCGAGGGGCATCTTCTCACATGAAATATGATTTATCCATTGAAAAACTCTGTTGATTAAGTATTTTAGCAGTCACATCAACAACCGATACCACTGCTATACTAGGTAAGGAATTTAATTATCCCGAACTTTTCCATCCTTTTCGCCTCTCAATGGGCATCAGATACCATAGTCATCACCTGAAAATCCTGAGCTTATTCAGATCGACAGAATCAGTGTAACAGAATATCCTGATCATATAGCCTGTATGTTGACTCACTATAATTCTGCAAATGAGGGTGAAAATATGAAAACTATTTTAGTAGTTGAAGATAATCCGATTAATTGGCAGATCTTTCAAAGAATTATCACCCGTAAAGGTGGGATGCTTGCCTGTCATACTGAGGATGTGGAAACTGTGATCAATATGGCAACTTCTAAACAAGCTGATCTGATTTTGATGGATATTTATCTCAACAATAGTTATTATGAGGGTCAACCCATTGATGGTATTAATACCCAAATGCTAAAAGCTAATCCCGAAACTGCTAGTTTGCCAGTGATTTTAGTGACAGCCCAAGGGGATGAAAGCGATCGCGAATATTTCCTGGCCCAAAGTGGCGCTGATGGTTACATCCCCAAACCCATTATCGATCATCAAGCCTTTATTAACCAAATTAAAGCCACAATTGCGGGGGATGTCCTAGCCGAAAATGAACAATAATAGAGGTTTTAAAATACGTCATTAATCTACCTGTTCAGCATGACGAATAGCGGTATCAGGTAAAATACTAGGGGGTGGAGAAATCTCGATCGCCTGTATATTTTCCATAGGAATTACTAACAAACGATCCTCTAGCTCTATAATAATTTCATGGGAACCCAAAATCTGTTGCAGAGGATTAATAGGGCTGCCCTGCAAGGTTTGATGAGGCATAAACTCAAACTGGTAGGACTCCCCATTGATATAATGAACCGTTAAGGAAATCGGAGTTAATTTACTCATTGACGACGTGCTTCTAACTGTTCATAAACGTTTCGTAAATCCACCTGATGATAAGCCAGAGCCACGAGGGAATGATAAAATAAATCGGCTACTTCTGAGGCGATCGCCTGCGGCTCATCATCCTTACAAGCCATAACTACTTCCGCCGCCTCTTCCCCAATTTTCTTGAGAATCTTATTATCTCCCCCCGCAAATAACTTACAGGTATAGGACTGGGAATTAGGATGATCTCGGCGATCGCAAATTACCTGAAACAAACCCGCCAAAGTATGCCCAGCAGAGCCATTTAACTGGGAGGGAGAATGAGCCACCCCAGCCACCAGAAAATTGCCCTGATGGTCATAGCGAATGGACTCGGGCATAATATCAGGATGCCAAAGTTGAATCTGTGACTGTTGAACCCACCACAGTTGTTGAGTCACCAGGGTTTTCTGTAGCGCCTCTCGGTTCATTGACCCCAAAGCCAAAATGCCACCATTTAAGATATCCTGAATGGCGATCGCTACCAGGCCCTGATCATCGTAACGAATTTTATCAATATCAATCAGATTCCCTAATTCTGGGGGTTTCCCGGCTGCCATAACTCCAATAAATGTCATAAAAAACACCACTACTGTTTAGAATATCATTTTGTGTCCTCACCGTTGGCAAATTTGGCACTAAAGCATCCGAACATCTAACCATAAGGAGATTAAAGTGGTAAGCACCCCATTACAAACAACCAAATCTGAAGAAATCTTCAGCGCCGCCCAAAAAATCATGCCAGGGGGGGTTAGCTCCCCAGTGCGTGCATTTAAATCCGTTGGCGGTCAACCCATAGTTTTCGATCGCGTCAAAGGAGCATATGTTTGGGACGTTGACGGGAACCAATATATTGACTATGTTGGCACTTGGGGGCCAGCTATTTGCGGTCATGCTCACCCAGAAGTAATCGCCGCCCTCCACGAGGCTCTCGAAAAAGGGACCAGTTTTGGCGCACCCTGTGCCCTAGAAAACGTTTTAGCAGAAATGGTGATCGATGCCGTTCCCAGCATCGAAATGGTCAGATTTGTTAACTCGGGCACGGAAGCCTGTATGTCCGTACTGCGGCTAATGCGAGCCTTTACGGGTCGCGAAAAAATCATCAAATTTGAGGGCTGCTACCACGGCCACGCGGATATGTTCCTAGTCAAAGCCGGATCGGGTGTGGCGACTCTCGGCTTACCCGATTCTCCCGGTGTACCTAAAAACGTGACTGTAAACACTCTCACCGCCCCCTACAATGACCTAGAAGCCGTCAAAAAACTATTTTCGGAAAATCCCGGTCAAATCGCAGGTATCATCCTAGAAGCCGTTGTAGGCAACTCTGGCTTTATTCCTCCTGATGCGGGTTTCCTGGAAGGTTTGCGGATGCTGACCGAGGACAATGGCGCTTTACTGGTATTTGATGAGGTGATGACTGGCTTCCGCATCGCCTACGGTGGGGCTCAAGAAAAATTTGGTGTCACCCCAGATTTAACCACTTTGGGTAAAATTATCGGTGGTGGCTTACCTGTGGGAGCCTATGGCGGTCGTCAGGATATTATGGCTATGGTCGCCCCAGCAGGTCCCATGTACCAAGCTGGAACTCTATCGGGAAATCCCCTAGCCATGACGGCGGGAATTAAGACTCTGGAACTATTGCAAAAGCCGGGGACTTATGAATATCTCGACCAAATTACCAAAAAGCTGAGTAATGGCTTATTGGAAATTGCTAAAGAAACAGGTCATGCGGCTTGTGGTGGGCAAATTAGCGCGATGTTTGGGTTCTTTTTTACGGAGGGACCTGTTCATAATTATGATCATGCTAAAAAGTCGGATTTGGCTAAGTTTGGCCGCTTCCATCGAGGTATGTTAGAACGGGGTATTTATTTGGCTCCTTCCCAATTTGAAGCCGGTTTTACTTCTTTTGTGCATACTGAGGAAGATATTGATCAAACTCTGGCGGCGGCGCGAGAAGTTTTATCTGGTCTGTAGATAATTCTGCCAGTCAATAGCTGGGTTTGTATGGGATTTTTGGTGAACTCTGAAGGTCTCATATAAAACCTGGTTTTGGCTGGGGTTTGTGGGGCTAATGTTAACCTGTTGATGGGGATGATTAATCACTGTAAAAAATTATTGATTGTGGGAGGAACTGCGGAAGCGACAGCCCTATATAATCGGGTGAAAACTATGGCGAATATAGAGGCGATCGCTTCTTTTGCGGGTCGCACTCAACAGCCAGTTACCCCGACAAATCCGGCGGCTTTTCGGATAGGCGGTTTTGGCGGTGTTCAGGGTTTAATCGACTACTTAAAACAACAAAAAATTGATATTTTAATTGATGTTACCCACCCCTTTGCTGCCCAAATTTCTGACCACGCGGCTATAGCAGCTAATGAATGTGGAATTAAACGGTTAATGGTTGTCCGTCCGGCTTGGGAAAAAGTCCCCGGCGATAACTGGGTTGAGGTGGATAGTCACTCACAGGCTACTATGGTTTTACCAGGGTTAGCTGAACGGGTATTTTTAACTATTGGTCGTCAGGAACTTTCCGCCTATGCTGAAGTTAAAAATATCTGGTTTTTCATGCGGATGATTGACCCCCCTCAGCCTAATTTACCTATACCTAGGGGGGAATTATTGTTACAACGGGGGCCTTTTTCGGTGGTAGATGAACTCTCAATTTTGCGGGAATATCAACTGGGTGCAATTGTTAGTAAAAATAGTGGCGGTGATTCTACCTACGCGAAAATTGTGGCGGCGCGAGAGTTAAAATTACCTGTGGTTATGGTGCAACGTCCTCCGGTTCCCATGGGGGAAACAGTGGCTGATATTGAGTCGGCGATCGCTTGGTTACAGAAACAATAAAGGGGATTTTAGTTATGGTTTAATCACTGACCATTGAGTGACAGTAGCTAAGGGTTTCCAGCCTAAAAAACTGCCAATGGCTGCGGTTCTTTCAATGCCAATTCTGGTAAGTTCTCCCCCTAATTGATGATGCCATTTTAACAGAATTAACTCACTCTCTACTGTGACGGTATTAGCCACTAGACGACCTCCCGATCGCAATTTTTCCCAACAGGTTTCTAACAGACCTGGGGTAGTAATACCACCACCAATAAAAATGGCATCCGGGGAAGGTAAATTAATTAATAATTCCGGTGCTTTTCCTGCTATAATTTTCAGGTGAGGCGTTCCTAAAGCTGTGGCATTATCAGCAATATATTGTAAGCGCCTGGGATGCTTTTCTATGGCTATACTTTGACAACGGCGATCGCTTCTCATCCACTCGATACCAATGGACCCACAACCTGCACCGACATCCCATAAAAGTTGTCCCGGTAGGGGAGATAATCGGCTGAGGGTAATCGCTCGCACTTCCTGTTTAGTTAACTGTCCGTCGTGGTCATAGGCGCTGTCAGGAAGTCCCGATAAACGAGGGGAAAAGTTAACCGGATTAGAACTAATACACTCCACGGCGATCGCATTTAAATCAGCCACTTCGTCAACATCCCAAGAGGAAGCGAAACCGGAAATTTGTCGCTCTTTTTTGCCTCCCAAATGTTCCAAAACGACGATTAAACTATCACCAAATCCTTGATGTGTTAGGAGTTCAGCCACGGCGGCGGGAGTGCGACTATTTGCACTTAAAATTAATAGACGCGCACCCCCATAAATTACGCCATTTAATAAAGCTACAGGACGACCACATAAACTCAGGGTTTCCACATGGGTTAAAGACCAACCCAAACGACTACACATTAGGCTAAATGTGGAAGTAGAAGGAATGATAGTAATTTCCTCAATGGGAAGGTGACGGGTAAGGGTAACGCCAATACCATACCACATCGGATCGCCACTGGCTAAAACACAGACGGGTTGACCACGGCGGCGGATAATTTCTGCGATCGACTCATCAATAGGAGAAGTCCAGAGGAGTTTTTCTCGGTTATCCTCCGGGGGTAACATTCCTAAATGACGTTGACCACCGACAACTACTGAAGCCATAGATAAAAGCGATCGCGCCGTGGCGCTTAACCCTTCTAACCCATCTTCCCCAATTCCTACAATTGATAACCATTTATGGGAAAAATCCCTGCTCACCATGATTTCTAGTTAAAATACCAGTATTCATGATATAGTATTTGGGTTTGTAGTTGGGAAAGTTCGGTGAGATTCCGACACTGTGCCGCAACTGTAATACAATATCAGAGCAAAAAATGGGTGATTTCATCGGGTAAATAGTCTTATTTATCCGGGAATTTAACCCTTAACTATCTGCTATTTTCTGAGTCAGAATGCCAACTACAAATTATTGATGAGTTGTCAAAATCAGCTAATTTTGCGGCTCACTCTCTGCGTCGCATGGAGAAACAAATCACCATGAATTGGTTAGTTAAAGCAAATGTTTGTCCGGGTCTATTTTATGGAACCAAAGCCCAGGATGGTTTTTTAATCCGCCTGCGGACTCCGGGAGGATTGATTAATAGTAAACAGGGTAAATTTTTGGGTCATTTATTAAGGGAGTGGGGAGGGAAGCTACAAGTCACTAATCGCGCTAATTTACAAATTCGGGGAGTGCAAAAAGCGCCAAGTCTAGCAGTTTTTGAGACGCTGCAACAATTAGATTTAGCCTCTCAAAATCCCTCCATAGACCACCTACGCAATGTTATGGGTAGTCCGACGGCGGGAATTGATAGTCAGGAGTTAGTTGATACTCGTCCCCTGATTAAAGCCTTGGATGATCTGATTCAAAATCACCCGTTAATTGGCGAACTTAGTCCTAAGTTTAGCATCGGAGTTGATGGAGGGGGAACAGTGGGAATTGGTATGCGTTCTCCGGTGGCTTGGGAACATCGATATAATGAGATTCAACTTAATGCTATCTCGGTAAATGGTGGGGATAATGGCATTGATTTTCAGTTGGCGATCGCCGGAGATAAAAAGCTATATAATACTCAACTTGTCATCAAGCCAGAACAATGTTTATCCGTAGTCGCTACCCTTATTAATGTCTATGGGGAGTATGTCCGAAACAACCCCTTAGATACCGGGAAAAAGCCTCGGATGAAACAGCTAATTGACAATCTAGGATTAGATACATATATCCAGCAAGTCAACAGCCAACTAACCCAGCCCTTGCCGATATTATCCGCTGAACCTACCCCTAGCAAACCCTATCATCATTTGGGAATTTATCCCCAAAAAAACGCCGAATTGTGTTATATTGGGATATCATTACACCTAGGACAAATTAATGCACAACAATGGTTAGGATTAGTCGAACTTTCCGAAACCTTTGGTAATGCCGAGTTAAGATTAACCCCTTGGCAAACAATTATAATGCCAAATATTCCCCATCATAAAATTAGCCAATTATTGCCGAAACTATCCTTATTAGGCTTCGCGGAAATTGAGTCAAATCAAGTGGCGATCGCTGCTTGTGGTGGTAAGCCTGGCTGTGCCGCATCACTTACCGACACTCAAACTCACGCCGCCCAATTAGCAGAATATCTCCACCAGCGATTAAATTTAGATACTCCTATTAATATTCATGTAACCGGCTGCCCTAAATTTTGCGCTCAACCTAGTCCCGCAGAAATTACCCTTTTAGGGCATACAATTAATCAAAATGGCGAAACTATGGAAGGTTACCAAGTTTATATCGGGGATAGTCAACAATCCTTAAAACACAAAATTTTTGAGGGAGTGTTTACCGAAATACCCGAATTTTTGGCTGAGTTTTTGCGCCAAAATCCTGGATTTAATTAATAACTAATTACCTAGAAATTTGCTGATGATAGACTACCTTCGCGACGGTAACCAAATTTATCAAAAATCCTTTGGAATAATTCGGGATGAAACGGACTTTAAAGGCTTATCAGATGATTTATCCCATGTGGCAGTTAGGCTAATTCATGCCTGCGGAATGACGGATATTGTCGGAGATTTAAACGCCTCAGAAGATGCGGTTAAAGCTGGACGGGAGGCACTACAGGAGGGAAAACCTATCTTTTGTGATGCTATGATGGTGGCTAGGGGAATTACCAAAAAACGCTTGCCTAAAAATAACCCGATTATTTGCACCCTAAATCATCCAGATGTTCCTGATATCGCCCGCCAGATTAATAATACTCGGTCGGCGGCGGCATTGGAGTTATGGGGGGATAATTTACAAGGGGCGGTGGTAGCAATTGGTAATGCACCGACTGCCCTCTTTCACCTGCTAGAAATGTTGGATGATGGTTTAGTGAAACCTGCACTGATTTTAGGGTTTCCGGTCGGCTTTGTCGGGGCGGCAGAGTCGAAACTTGAATTGGCATCTAATAGCCGTGGAATTCCATTTATGACACTGCATGGGCGGCGCGGTGGTAGTGCGATCGCAGCGGCGGCAGTAAATGCTTTAGCAAAGGAAAATGAATTATGACTAAATTAGGGCGACTTTATGGGTTGGGAATTGGTCCGGGAGATCCGGAATTACTAACTTTAAAAGCACATCGGATTTTAACAACTGTCCCGGTGATTGCTTATCCCAGTTTGGAAAATGGCAAGGTTTTAGCAAGGGCGATCGTTGCCGATTTTATCTCCCCTGATCAGATCGAAATTCCTATCCCCCTACCCTTTAGTGTGCAGCGATCGTCACAGCCTTATTATGATATGGGGGCGGAAAAAATTGCCGAACATCTTAGCGAGGGCAGAGATGTGGCGGTTTTGTGCCTAGGAGATCCGATGCTTTATGGTACGTTTATGTACATTTTTAATCGCTTATCTGGGCGGTTTGCAATTGAGGTTATACCGGGGATTTCTTCAGTGATGGCTAGTGCTGCTATGTTGGGAGTACCGATAACTTATCGCAATGATGTCTTTACGATTCTTCCGGCTACATTAGAGGCGGATATATTACGCGATCGCCTCTCCGTAGCTGATGCAGCCGCCATTATGAAATTAGGTCGGCATTTTGCCAAAGTTTATCAAATATTGCAAGATTTAGGACTACTACAAAGGGCTTTATATATTGAACGCGCTACTTGGAAAAATCAGGCAATTATCCCCATTACAGAAGTTGACCATAACTCAGTTACCTACTGGTCCTTAATTTTAGTACCTAGTCAAAATCTGCCCCAATAACCCATAATTAACCCTGAATTATCCCTAAGTTATGAACCAACCAGCCATTATTATTTTAACCGAAAATAGTCTTGATGTGGCTAAGAAAATTCAAAAAGCCCTAGGTCATGGGATTATCTACGGTTCCCCCAAACGCACCCAGTCGGCTGATTTAACCTATGATAATTTTGGGGATACGGTGCGGGAACTTTTCCAAACGGGAACCCCCATTATTGGGGTTTGTGCGGCGGGGATTTTAATTCGCACTGTCGCACCATTATTAATCAATAAATGGCAGGAACCTCCGGTTTTAGCTGTGGCTGAAGATGGTAGCGCTGTGGTGCCACTTTTAGGAGGTTTACAAGGGGTTAATGATTTGGCGCGTAAAATTGCCCAATTCTTGCAGGTTTCTCCGGCTATTACCACAACGGGAGAACTTCGATTTAAAACAGCTTTATTATCTCCCCCCAAGGGTTATAAATTGATTAATCCTGATGATGCCAAAACCTTTATTTCCGATTTGTTGGCGGGAGAACAAGTTAAATTGCTGGGGAATGCACCCTGGTTAGAAAATAGTAAATTGCCCTTTTCTGAACAGGGAAAATTGACCATTGAAATTGTAGATAAACCAGATATAGATACTTTTGAAACTAGGGGCGATCGCTTAATTTATCAGTTAGAGAGTTCACCCGAAATCACTGGTAAATTAGCCATAATTGGCACGGGACCCGGAAGCCTTGATTGGCTCTCCCCCCAAGTGCGTGAGGTCTTAGAAAATGCCAGTGATTGGGTGGGTTATAAAACTTATTTAGACCTAGTTGAATTTTTAAGAAAACCCGAAATTATCCGCCATGAATCTGATAATAGGGTAGAATTAAATAGGGCGGAGACCGCCTTAGATTTAGCTGCTCAAGGGCGTTCAGTGGTGTTAATTTCTTCGGGCGATCCAGGAATTTACGCCATGGCTTCAGCGGTATTTGAAGTATTAGAAACCAAAGCCAAACCAGAATGGGAGGCGATCGCTATCCAGGTCTGTCCAGGTATTTCCGCCATGCAAGCCGCCGCCGCCAGAGTTGGCGCACCATTAGGACACGATTTCTGCGTCATTTCACTATCAGATATTCTCAAACCCTGGGATGTCATTATCAACCGCATTGAATTAGCCGCCCAAGCCGATTTAGCCATGGCATTTTATAACCCTGTTTCTCAAAAAAGAACCTGGCAACTTGACCAAGCAAAACAGATATTATTAAAGTGGAGGTCTCCCCAAACTCCCATTATATTAGCCCGCAATTTAGGCAGAAAAGGAGAAACCGTCACCGTCAAAATACTGGAACAATTAACCATTAAAGATGCCGATATGCGAACCATAATTTTAATTGGCAATAGCCAAACTCGCATCATTAACCAAAGCCAAAACCAGCAGTGGATTTACACACCACGCCATTATCCACCTTTCCCCAAATAGCCGGTTTATTTATACCCTCGTAGTCCGACATAATTAACAGCAGAACCCCATATAGGGCGGGTTTATTTATACCCTGGTGGTTTGACATAATTAACAGCAGAACCCCAGATAGGGCGGGTTTATTTATACCCTGGTGGTTTGATTTAATTAACAGCAGAACCCGCCCCTACAATTATCCATGATTAATTATCCATTATTAATTAATCACCGGGTGGGGGCGGGTTTATTTATACCCTGGTGGTTTGATTTAATTAACAGCAGAACCCCAGATAGGGCGGGTTTATTTATACCCTGGTGGTTTGACATAATTAACAGCAGAACCCGCCCCTACAATTATCCATTATTAATTAATCACTGGGTGGGGGCGGGTTTATTTATACCCTCGTAGTCCGACATAATTAACAGCAGAACCCGCCCCGACAATTAACAATTATTAATTAATCACTGGGTGGGGGCGGGTTTATTTATACCCTCGTAGTCCGACATAATTAACAGCAGAACCCGCCCCGACAATTATCCATTATTAATTAATCACTGGGTGGGGGCGGGTTTATTAATCCTCTGGTGGCGAGACGAGAAACTGGCAGAACCCGCCCCGACAATTATCCATTATTAATTAATCACCGGGTGGGGGCGGGTTTATTTATACCCTCGTAGTCCGACATAATTAACAGCAGAACCCGCCCCTACGTTATTCATTATGCGGAACCTGCCACCCTGGACTCTACCCATTCCACAATAGCATCAGCCAAAGTAGTCGCTAATTTCCGCTGTTCAACCGGGTTAATAATCCATTCAAACTCTTCGGGATTAATCATAAACCCTAATTCTAATAATAGCGAAGGGGTAACAGAAGGACGAGTTAGGGCGAGATTATTCCAAAACACACCATAGGAAGGTCGATCCAATTTTTCCACTAAATAATTGTGCAGAAAAACCGCTAAATTGTGGGCTTGGGGATGAAACCAAAACATCCCAACTCCCTTGGTATTGATAGCATCTCCATTATCCGGTAAAGCATTATAATGAATCGACAAAGCCAGATCCGGTTTTTGTTTATTAATCATTTCCACCCGTTCATGAGGCCATAAATCATCATCACCCTCCCGGGTCATAAACACGGTTGCACCCCGTTTAATTAATTCACTTTGCAACAAAGAAGACATTATCAAAGCGACATCTTTTTCTGGGTATCCTGTGGGTCCTCTCGCCCCTAAATCCTCATCACTACCATGTCCGGGGTCTAGTAAAATTTTCACCCCCGTTAGAGGTCTTCCCCGGCGAATAGATGCCAGAAAACTAGCATTATCTAATGCACCTAATTCTGGGGGATGTTTAAGGGATAAAACTAAAGTTGTGCCCGCATAATTAACTTCATATCCCCACTGCTGAGAAGTTCTAAAATGGAAAGTATATTGAACCGCCGCTTGAGTGTCTCCCATGGGTGAGAGAACTGGTTGCCAGTCCATCCGTTCAATTAATGGGTTATCATCAAAGCGGATAGTATCAGTTTGGGCAGTTGTATTATGCAGAGTAATTGTTAAGGTTCGATCGCCTTGTTGAATACTAATAGGAACCGGAACTTGTAAAGGAAAATAAACCTTAGTCCATTGTCCATCTCGGCGCGAACTAGCGCTACGAATCATTGAATTAGGAGGAATGGAACCAGAGAAAAGCCGCGTTTCATCAGCTTTTATCCAGCCACCATAGTCCAGACGTAAATAATCTCCATCCCTACCAGTAATGCGCGCCCGGGTTCCTTTGGGGAGGGGAGTTAGACGGGAATAAGTAGTGCTAGGTCCGGTTCTGGCGACCCCTGCATCGACAATTACTTCCGCGATTTCAAATTGAGTCGGAGACAAAATAGAGACGGTTCCGGTGGCTGTTTGGGTGACGGTTTCACCATTGAGAATAAGTTGATATCGGGGTTGACCTAAATCGATCGCCTTCCGATTATCAGCAAAATCAGTATCTGGGGAAATAGTGGCGCATCCCCCGAACTTTCCCCCTATATTTATAGGTTGGTTCGTGCCAGTCAAAACCGCCTTATTATCAGGAAGTTGCCGACTTTCACTTTGCTTAAATAGCGGGATAGTTTCCCCGGCAATATCCACGGAAACTTCGGCGTTAGGAGGTGCGATCGCACTAAAACAAAGCATTTCCCCTGGCAGTCGGGAAATGGGGCTAGAAGGGGTCAAGGATTCCGGCACAAACGCTATTCCATCCGGGATAGGTGGTTGATTAGAAATCCGGGTAATAGTGCGCCGAATTTCCTGATCACCGTGGCGCAGGATAAATTCATTTTCCCCTAATTCCAGAGGAAAACTGGGGGCGAAATGTCCCCCTTGACTGCGATCGATAACTTGACCATTGATTAATACCTCACCCTGGGGGCGGCGGTTCCAATTAGAAAAATGCGATCGGATATAGTCCTATGTTGGTTAGGAGGATACGCTACAAATAAAGGCTGTTCTGCTAATGCTGGAGTGATCATCACTAAAGCAAAGACTATTAATCCTAATAGAATTCTTTTCATAAGTGCTAACAATTCTAATGGTCTCACTGCTATGGATTTTTTCAAAAGGCGATCGCCCTTTCCGGGGCTGATGAACCCCCCTGTTCATAGCAAATCCCTACTGCTATCCCAAATTCTAGCAGCAGGGAGTGAAGATGACCACTGTTTAGTTAATAGTTAATTCCACAGAACCCCATTCCCCATTTACGCAATCGGTCGCGCATAGAATGAAACCCCTTGACCGATGAAATTAGGTAAATCATTAGCAAATGCTGCTTGATTTGGATCAATCGTATAGAAATGACCATTAGTATCCAGATTAAACGCCCTGAATACTGGTAATGCACCAGCTACAGGAGACGAAAAAACCCGAATCGAAGTTCCCGGATCATCTGGTACCCATTCTTGCAGAGTTTGCACAAAATTAATTTCCCCGGGATTGCTGGCATAGAAAAAACCACCCTGGGAGTTTCTAAAGCGTTGCAAAACCGTATCTCCCTCTGATACAAATTCAAACCCCTCATTCACAAATCTTTGTGGATTGCTGGCTAAGGTGTTTTTTTCCATTTGATCAGCCGTGAAAATATGGGAACCCGCCTCAGAATCCCAGAATCTAGCTACACCTGTCAAAGGATCAACATCGGGATTGGTGGCGAACTCATTAGGTCCTAAAATTCCCCCATTAGCAATATCTGGGGGGTTTAAATTTCCTAAATCCACACTGACCGCTAATTGATAGTCTTGGGGTAGTTCTCCAGTCGGCGGAAATGTGCTAGTATCCGGCAGAGGATCGTAACTTGTTACCCGCACTAAATACCGGGAAACTCCATCGGCTCTCAGGGTACTCGGTGCCCCTAAACCTGTGCCAAATTCAATCTGACCTGGCGCAATAGTGGCGTTCCGGTTTCCCAAGGCGCGATCATCATTGGCGGCGATTGGACTTTGACCAGGGAAAGGAGCAGTATCATTAGGCCCAAGTTGGAAGACTTTCACAATTGGGTCATATTGCATTGTATTAAATGCGTCTACAGCGATCGAAATATTCGCATTGGGAAAGGTAGGCTGAATAATATAATCATCGTAGCGAGTCAGCAAGGCTGGATTACGCAGAGACGGACTAGCCGGATCGGTGGCGCTTAATTGTTCTCGGACAACTTGAGCATTAGTCATTTTTTACGACTCCTCATCATAAATATTGCACCGAATCATAGCCATAATACCGACACCTGTTGGGAGTTGGTAGTTTTAGGGATTCCGTAAACTATGGCTCACACCATCGTTTATACCACATTTTTTATCAGGTGAAGATTAAGTTTTTCTTAACCCACCTGACCCGCCAGTGGTTATGGTTTTCCCTGACCATTCACTCCCTTAGTCCCTGGGGGAAATGCACTTTAATACCAGGTAGTTAATCAGGGTTAATCACCAACTAATTACCATTAACTCAACCTCCGACTAAACCATCCCCATATATGCGATCGCACTGTGAGTAATGCTCAGTGATTAGACAGTTACCAAAATCTGCGATCGCACTTGTGCAATCAACTCATTTAAACCATCAGAATTTAACCGATAGCTGAGGGGATGAGCAATTAGTTGAGCCGTACTTTGAAACAACACCTCAATTTCCACTAAGCCATTTTCCTGTAGCGTGCGACCCGTTGACACCAAATCCACGATCGCCTCAGACATTCCCGTAATTGGCCCTAATTCAACCGACCCATAAAGTGGTACAATCTCCACAGGTAAATCAATGCTATCAAAATATTCACTAGCACAGTGAACAAACTTAGAAGCCACTCGGCTATGGGGAGGGAGTTGCACCGGACGGCTATAGGGGCTAGATTTTTTCACAGCTACCGACATCCGACATCCACCAAATTGGAGATCAACCACAGAAGCCACCTGAGAACGCTTTTCCCGCAGAACATCATAGCCCACGATTCCCAATTGCGCCTGACCATATTCTACATAAACAGGCACATCCTGGGCTCGTACCAGCAAAGCCTTAGCCGTTTTCGTCGGATCTTCAATCTGTAATTGGCGATTAGCCGAATCCAGAAAAGCGCTAAAATCCAGTCCAACCGCTTTGAACAAACCAATACTATCTTTCAGTAAAGCGCCTTTAGGAAGTGCAACAGTAATCATAATCACTTCGGAAATTTATTTAACCATGAGTTAGCTTAACCTTAGTCGAACAATATTGATACAATTTGACTAAATCTTTCCGTTGAAGCCTCCCCCGAAAGGACGGCTTCCTATTCCTTCCCCATGTACTGTTTTAGGGTGGACAGGGGGATAACTAGGGCGACCATGAGCCTAGTTGCTACCAGTCGCCGAGAATCACCTCACCTGTAGCTTACCAGGTGAGTACATCAACAAATTTAGCTTAATATTCATGCGGATTCTACTTGTAGATGACGAAGTGGAATTAACCAATTCCCTCAGTCGCGCCCTCAGTCGAGAAGGTTATACAGTCGATAAGGCTTATGAAGGTATACAAGCCGGGACTCTCGCCCAAAATCATCACTATGACCTATTGATTCTCGATTGGATGTTACCCCATCAATCAGGATTAGAAATTTGCGCCCAATTGCGATCGCAGCAAAACCGCACCCCCATACTATTTCTCACCGCCAAAGATACCCTAGACGACCGAGTTAAAGGACTAGACGCGGGCGCAGACGATTATTTAGTCAAACCCTTTGAACTGCGGGAACTACTAGCCAGAGTCAGGGCGCTATTGCGTCGCCCTCCTATTTTAGATTCCACAGTCACCTCTAACCGCCTACAATTCGGCGATCTGCAATTCGATTGTGAAACTCAATTAGCCTATCGTGGACAAAAAGCGATCGAATTATCAGAAAAGGAAAGCCAATTACTACAGTATCTCATGCGCCACCCCGGACAACTCCTCACCCACACCGAAATTCACCAACACCTATGGGGGGAAACAGACAAAAAACCCAGCAGCAACGTCCTAGCCGCCCAAATTCGTCTCCTGCGGCGCAAAATCGAACTACCGGGCGCTGTCCCCCTCGTCCACACAGTCTATGGAAAAGGATATCGATTTGGAGAATAGTTTTTCATCCCCGACTCTGACTACTTCTGTTCAGGATGAGATGCACCTGGTAAATTTTCACCCATCTTATTGATAGCAGCAATCATAAGATATAAACGCCCCACATCCCGCTGATTAAAATAAAAAACTAAGCGGGGTAGATGTTCCGTTTCATCCCCTAATTCCTTGGGAAGGGCTCGGCTTTTTTCTATGCGTCCCTGCGAGAGAATATCCTTAAACTCTTGATTGAGATATTCGACCTGTTCATCACTCAGTTCAGAATTTAGGCGCATCACAAATAAATCTCCCACATAGCGACTAGAGTGATACACCTGGTAAAAATCAGCGATCGCCGCCTCTGCTACAGCCAAATCATCTGTAATCGTGTAGATACTAGGATCATCCTGGGAAATAAAACCCCGGCGCAAAAGCTGTTTTCTGACAAATTCTTGCCAATCATACCAATAATCTCCCCCAGGATGGTCAATCAAAATCACCGGAGCCGGGCCAAACTTTCCCGTTTGAGCCAAAGTCAAACCCTCCCAAGTTTCGTCCAAAGTGCCAAAACCACCCGGAAACATAGCCAAAGCGTCACTTTCCCGCAGAAAAAACAATTTCCGGGTGAAAAAATACTTAAACTTAATCAGCTTAGGATCTCCCTCAATGTAGGGATTAGAAAACTGCTCAAACGGGAGTTTGATATTTAAACCAAACGATCGCTCTGCACCCGCACCCAAATTAGCCGCCTCCATAATTCCGCCGCCAGCCCCTGTTAGCACCATAAATCCCTGCTGAGTCATCGCGCGCGCTAACTCTACCGCCATATCATATTCCGGCGCTGTTGGTGAAGTTCTCGCCGAACCAAAAATGCAGATTTTGCGAATATGGCGATAAGGGTAAAAAATCTCAAATCCCTGCTCCATATCTAACACAGCAGACGAGAGAATTTTCCAATCCAAAGACTCAATATCTGATTGTGCTATACGCACCAGGCTAGAAAGCGATCGCACAATCCATTTTTCGTGCTTTAATGCCGGTAGCTCATCAATCAGTTGGTTAATCTCTCTCTTGAGAGATGCCAGCGTATCTCCATTTCCAGAAGCATTCATAAAATCAGAACAACTGACAACAATTTGCCCTATATTTTGCAGTTTTCCAGGGCCATCTATTGACAAATTACCAAATTCCGCCAATCAAACCTAAAAATCCCAGGAAAAGAGGCAGGCGGGACAACCCGCTTGCCGACTCTCCACCGTGGGCCTGTAAAGACAGGCTTTTTATTTATTGACACTCCCGCCGCCTTGACTAATGGTGCAGGTAGAATAGGGATAGTTTGCCTATAGGCGGGAAATTTCCGTAACACCTTACGCGCATTAATTAGGGGTCGAGATTAGGTTGAAGAACCTTTAATCCCGATGAAACCTGATTCTCAGCTCATCACATATAAAGCCCTTCATCCCAAGTTTCCGGTCTAGCCCATGGTTTAAAGGTACTTTTCTAATGTATTAGCAAGGGTACTTTTAGGAACCGCTCCCACCACCATATCGACCCGTTGGCCGCCTTTAAAGATCATTAATGTGGGAATACTGCGAATTCCATATTGACTCGCTACCTGGGGATTTTCATCAGTATTGAGCTTAACAACTTTAATCTGTCCATCGTACTGCTGTGCAATTTCCTCAACTACAGGGGCGACCATGCGACACGGGCCACACCAAGGAGCCCAGAAATCCACCAGCACCGGAAGTGCGCTTTCCAGTACATCCTGCTCAAAGGTGCTATCAGTAACTTCTACGGCTGTTGACATTCCTTCCAATCCTTAATCTAATCGTAAGTTATTCTACCACCAAACCAACTGGGGCAGAATTAGCAATTTTGTCCCGATGGTTCTGATACCAGGCTGTACAAAAGACTACAGCATATCGAAGTTAATCATATCAGGCGATCGCCAAAAATTTTGGCTAACCTAAACGATTACCCAATTAAGAAACCGCCCGAACCGTAGGTCCAGGCGGAGTGTGGTGTGAGGAGTGAACGGAAACATTTGTCTCCGCCACTTCTATTGTGGCACTATTTCGCCAATAATTCCAGGGGGTAGCACTAATTTTTACGATACTTAATCAGACCACCCCCGCCAACATCAGCCACCCCAGCACCCAAAGCCCAATAATTGCTACTTACCCATTCCCAATTGTTGTGCCTTTTGATAGACCTTACCCTCAGTCAACAGCGAAGGAGCAATCACCACCTCTACCTGCTGCATTTCTTTGATAGTCTTCGCTCCCAAAGTTCCCATACTCGTTTTTAGAGCCCCCAGCAGGTTGTGAGTCCCATCATCCAACTGAGCCGGACCCCGGAGAATTTGCTCCAATGTTCCCGTAGAACCCACCTGAATCCGTGTTCCCCTCGGAAGCACCGGACTAGGAGTAGCCATACCCCAGTGAAATCCCCGTCCCGGAGATTCCTCAGCACGAGCAAAAGGAGAACCAATCATCACACCATCAGCACCGCAAGCAATACACTTACAGATATCGCCCCCAGTAATTAATCCTCCATCAGCAATCACAGAAACATAACGGCCAGTTTCCTGATAAAACTGATCACGAGCCGCAGCACAATCAGCCACCGCCGTCGCTTGGGGAACTCCTACCCCTAACACACCACGAGAAGTACAAGCCGCACCCGGTCCAATACCCACCAATATTCCCACCGCTCCCGCTTTCATTAGGTTGAGCGCCACCTCATAAGTGACACAGTTCCCTAAAACCACCGGGATGGGCATATTTTTACAAAACTCAGCCAAATCTAACGGAGTCACCGATTCTGGGGACAGAAAAGCCGTTGAAACCACCGTAGCTTGCACAAAAAATAAGTCTGCTCCCGCCTTCGCAACAGCATCACCATATTTACTGGCTCCCGCTGGAGTAGCGCTAACCGCTGCTATACCGCCCTGAGCCTTAATTTCTGCAATCCGTTTTTTAATCAGTTCTGGCTTAATCGGTTCAGCATAGAGTTCTTGCATCAATGTCACAAACTCCGTTTTTCCCACCGACACAATCCGATCTAAAATCGGGTTGGGATCTTCATAACGGGTCTGGATGCCCTCTAAGTTCAGAACCCCCAACGCACCGATTTGGCTCAGTTTCGCCGCCATATTCACGTCTACCACGCTATCCATCGCACTGGCAATAATCGGAATTTCTCGGTTAATATTGCCAATTGTCCAACTGGTATCCGCTAAACTTGGATCAAGGGTTCGAGGGCCAGGAACTAGGGCAATTTCATCAATTCCGTATGCTCGACGAGCCTTTTTGCCACGCCCAATTACAATATCCACTTCTTTACAGGTTCCTAACACTATTTAGTTAGCCTATCAAATTATCAAAATTGGTGGTGCATATCAACTCGATATCTTACCCACACCCCCGACCCCCGCCCTTAGTGCCCCCGCCTAGAACCCATCTTCACTCTTAACAGATTAATTTTGGGTTAAGTTTTGCATTTAGTGTTGAATATTTTGGGATCTATCGCTAGGCTAATTATAAGTCAATCTTTTCTCTTGATAAGTTATCCCTATGAGTACCACCCGCACTGACCGCAACCGCAGCACTATCCCTAATTCCAACCATGATCAAAATTTTGACTTTGACCAGTGGGTGAAAGCTGTCAAACCTCAGCTTATGGCTGCATTGCGTGCTAATAACCCTATTAGTGAGCTGCACACAAATGGTAGATATCACCAAAAAAGATAGCGATTGATAACAGGGTATTTTTATTAAAATTTATTCTGTTTATATGTCAAGACAAACTGACTCCCCAAACTACAACTTCTCAGTTGAAAATGGGGAGTTATACCTATGTTGAAGTTATGGAAATGCCGAAAATCTATTGGTAAACTATTTAAAGCCGATTAACTTACCCTAAGTCTTTATTGGTGGGTATTGTGTAGCCTAGGCTACAGAAAAATTTGCGATATGCACTTACGGCATTAAGATAATGTATAAAAAGCATAATTTCTGGAAAGTCCAACTGATTACTCGATTCTGCACCTGTTCCCTGGGACTGTTTTTGGTGTGTCCCCTACCATCAGCTTGGACTCAACCCTCCCAGGCTTTAGCGGAGTTTTCCCAAGCGGCCTCTATCAGGTCATCCGATCGCCAAAATATTTTAGAATCTCTGAAAACGGCTAACATCATCTATTTGGGGGAAACCCACGACAACACCCTGGACCATCAAGCCCAATTCGAGATTTTGCAAATATTGCATCAGCAAAATCCCCAAATAGCGATCGCCATGGAAATGTTCCAGCGTCCCTATCAGTCAGTCATAGATCAATATTTAGCCGGGGAGATTTCAGAAACCCAACTGGTCCGCGACACGGAATATCTGCAACGTTGGGGTTTTCCCTGGAAATATTACGCCCCCATTCTTCGATTTGCGCGGGACAATCAACTTCCAGTTTTAGCCATCAACACCCCCACCGAAGTGACCCGACAAGTGGCGGCGGCGGGTTTAGCCAGCCTACAAACCGAACATAAACGCTACATTCCCCCCATCGACGAAATCAAGACCGATAATGAAGACTATCGGCAAATGCTCTACAACATCTATAGACAACACCAACATCAAGGTAGTGAAGGCGGGTTCGATCGCTTTGTGGAAGCCCAAGTCCTTTGGGATGAAACCATGGCTGATGCGATCGCCAATTTTGTCCAAGCTAACCCCGACTTTACCGTGGTAGTGATTGTCGGAAAAGGTCATGTAGTCTACAACCATGGCATCCCCTCCCGCGTCGAGAGACGATTAGCCGACTCCACTATAGTTCAGCGATCGGTTTTATTCCAATCTCCCGACCAAGACAGTCTACCGGCAAATATAGCTGATTTCATCTGGCAACACTGAACCACAACGTTAAGCGGGTGCAAGATATGCCAAGCCATAGACTAAGCCACTTACTGCACCCGCCCGCCCCCTCGATTATTGAGAAATTCTTACCAAAATTATTGACATTGTACCCAATTATTGATATAATACCAACTTGGTCGCAGCATAGGAAAGATAGCTGTTTTCTAGTAAAGATGAAAGCGGTTGGCGATTGTTTTTGTATGGCTGTGTGATGTGATGCCAAGCCTACCCGTGCCGTATAAATCATCAATGCTGAGTCCTATTAACCCCGCAAACATTTCCTCGAGGAATTAGGGAAAATCTCGATGCTGAAACCACCCCGTCCCCCGGCCCACCTAGGTCAGGGATTCGCTTTTCCACTGTTAGTAAATCAGCAAGGTAATTGGGCTTTGAGCGCAGGCGATCGCAACGTCCGAGAGTCCATCGTGCTAATTTTAATGACCGATCTTGGGGAGCGAGTCAACCGGCCAGACTTCGGTTGTCGGTTGTGGGAACTCAGCTTTGCACCAATCAACTCCGAAACCCTGATGTTAATGCGAATCTTCGTCCAAGAAGCCTTAGAACAGTGGGAACCGCGCATAATGCTGATAGACGTAGAAGCCATTCCCGACCCCGATGGTGGGAGAGTAGATTTAGTGATCAACTATAGTCTCAAACCCAGCCACGATCAAAGGAGCCTCGTCTATCCCTTTTACCTGCAAAAACAGCCGGAATAAGCTGCCATGGTATTCGACTTTTTACCCAACCTTCCCAAAGCCAACCTAGACGATCGCACCTATGACGATCTGCTGCAAGAATGCTTGTTAAGAATCCCTCGCTATTGTCCCGAGTGGAATAACTACAACCCCAGCGATCCAGGAATCACCTTGCTGGAACTGTTTGCATGGCTGATGGACCAGATGCTGAGTCGCTTCAACCAGCTTCCCAGGCGAAACTACGTCCTATTTTTAGAACTGCTAGGAATTCGCCTACAGCCCCCCAACCCAGCCCAAACCGAAATCACCTTTTATCTAGTATCAGACCTTCCCCAAGCCTATACCATCCCCGAAGGCATCGAAATAGCCACCGAAAGGCTGCCCGATGCCGAAGCCATAGTATTTAGCACCGATCGCCCCTTAGTTATTGGCAGACCCCTGATCGGGCACATTCTGCACGGTCAAACCCCAGATATCACCCCACAAATGTTGCGTGATCGGTTAACCAACTGGTGGACGATGGCAGAAGACGGAACCTGGTCAGGGCCAGAACTCTCGTTATTCAGCGATCGCCCCGAATCAGGGCAATGTTTTTACCTAGTCTTTACCCCTGACAGTCCCATTGAAGGAAACGTTATCGCCCTCACCGTCAAAGGCCAAGCCGCCACCCCCACAGGCATTAACCCCGACCATCCCCCCCGTCGCTGGGAAGCCTGGAACGGAAGGTACTGGCAATCAGTCCTGCTGGCAGAAGCAGACGACGAAAGCCAAGGTTTCAGTTTTCGAGATGCAGTCAAACAGGGTCGAGACCCCCAAGGCGGATCGGATATTATTTTGCATTTACCCGTAGAATTTCCCGTCGCCCAGTTCACCGCCTATCAAGGTCGCTGGCTGCGCTGCGTCTACACAGAACCCACCCTCGACCAATCCCCCTATAGTGCCTCCCCCCGCATTGTCGGCATCAATTCCCGCGCCATAGGAGGAAGCACCGTAGCCCGCCAGTGTCAAGTAATCAACGACGAATTATTAGGAGTGACGGACGGCACTCCTGGCCAAGCATTCCAACTGCAACGCCCCCCCGTGCTGACTCGCATGGCCGGAGAATACCTAACTGTTACCCCGATCGGAGAATTACCTCAAATTTGGGAAGAAGTCCCCGACTTTTCCAATTCCCAACCCGACCATCGCCACTATGTGCTGGACTCCGTAACTGGAATAGTACAATTTGGACCCCAGGTGAGCGAACCGACTCAACTGGTGCGAGAAACCGACTACTCCCCCAGATGGCAAAGCACCGCCAGACAAAACACCATTTTAAGCGCCGACCATCAAAAGCGACAGTATGGTGCTATACCTCCAGCCGGAGCCAGTTTGCGGATGGTTCGTTATCGTACCGGAGGAGGAGTCCAAGGCAACGTCAAACCGGGAACCATCTCGGTGATGAAAACTGCTGTGCCCTACGTTGGGGCGGTGGTCAATCATGTTCCCGCTAGGGGCGGTTCTGATGCTGAATCCTTAGAGATGGCCGCCATTCGCGTCCCCCAAATGCTGCGAACCCGCGATCGCGCTGTCACCCCCCAAGACTTTGAAACCCTAGCTATAGTAGCAGGACAAGGAGCGATCGCCCGTTGTCGCTGTCTCAGGGCAAGTCCTGGGAATCAGGGAGTCGTGGAACTTCTGTTGATACCCCGCACCAGTTTGATACCCTTAGAGCAAGGAGTCGGCATTTCACCAGAAGAATTAGCCATCAGTTCCGAACTCAATCGCCAGGTTCTCAGTTATCTTGATGAACGTCGCCTGCTGGGGATACAAGTAAAATGTCGTGAACCAGAGTATGTAGGAGTCGTCGTCGCCTCCGAAATTACTACCCCGCCGCAATACCACAATCCCCAAGCTCGGCTAGAGATCCAATCGCAATTACAAATAGCTTTGTATAGGTTCCTTAACCCGATCATTGGCGGCCATCAATCCGAAGGTTGGCCATTCGGTCAGCCCCTGTATACAGCCGATATCATCGCCCTACTACAGCAATTTCCTACTGTGATGAGCTTGGGGGCTGTGCAACTGTTTCCTATCCGCCGCCAGGGCGGGCGGTGGGTGCGGGGACAACCTACAGCCATGATTGATCCTGGTCCTAATGGCACTATCTGTTCCTGGTCTGATGCCGGAGGCGATCGCCATTTGATCAACATTATCGGCGGTGGAGGTTCCGGGGGGTCATAAAACCCCCTCTACTTCCGCTACCCTCTGATCAGCCTTTAGCCCTGGAAGAGGGGCGACAGAGACCAGATACATTGAGCCAAGAATCCCCGTCCGGGCAGTCCCCCTCCATCAGTAGACAACCCTTTCACCATGACCCAGGTTCCTGACCAAAAATCTGTCCTCTTAGATATCGTCTCGATCGACATTCCCGAGACAGCACCAGCTCAGTTGCCTGAATTATCAGGTACTTTCTCCCAACCCGAACCAGACCGAGCCCCCGTAAAACTAATTCCAGGGGAAAACAGCTCCCTCGTCATTGACCTGGAAAACCTAGACACCCGCCCCTTGCACCTCACCTGTGAACTGACCGGGAATTTTCCCCACCACTGGTGTCAGACTCAGATACCCGTTGTGTCCACCCTTGGCGAACTCCCAGGCCAACCAGTCATCCCCTACGCTCCAGAATTATTTGTTACCCTCTTACCCGGAGAACGGCGCTCTGTCGTTCTCTGTTTTCAAGTCCATCGGGATTTTTTCGAGGCAGAAGAAGCTGTTTTCAGGGATACCGAGGGACTGCAACTCAACTATTCCGGCCGCTTTAATGTCTATGGCAGTTATCTCAATAACCAGTCCGATAATAGGCCTCTACTGGAATTTGTCGAGTTTGACCTATTTCTGCGACCGCGATCGCCATATATCAAACTACTACCGCAAATTTATCAAGAAATCGATTTTGTCGGCCGATTCCTGAAAATTATTGAAACCACTCTCGAGCCAGATCTGCAAATATTCGGCAATCTCTGGGCCTACTTAGATCCCCTCACCGCCCCCGAAAATATGTTGCCATTTTTAGCCCACTGGGTTGGCTGGCAAAACATCCCCACTCTCAGTCTCCAACAGCAACGCCGTTTAATTCGCAACGCCTTAGAGATTTATCGCGCTTCTGGAACTAGGCGGGGGCTGCGGTTTTACCTACACCTGGTAACTGGTTTACCTCTTGATGAAGATTTGCCGGAAGTGTCCAAACACATTTCAATTATAGAAAACTTTACCCAAGGGGCGGTCATGGGCAGCTCCTATCTGGGTATAGATACCATTTTAGGCGGTGGCAAACCTTTTCACTTTCAGGTACGCCTGCTGTGCGATCCTGATACTATTGATGAGAAATTGGTTCGCACTGTTATTGAAGCACAGACACCAGCCTTCTGTACTTATGACTTAAAAATAGATTCGGACAATCATATATGATCATCACTGATGGCAATTCCTCTGATTACCCACCGCCAGAAATTCATCCCCTCCAACGTTTGATAGTTGATGATGGATTGCTGTTAAATGCCCAGCGTTGGCGACAATCCCACGAATACCACCGATCGCGACAAAATCTCTATTATCAATCTCTTTACCAACCGGGAATAGTGAGGGGGTTAGGGGTGTGTGTAATCGATGCCCCAGAGAGTATATCTGCCCAATATCGGGATAATCGCTGGGTGCAAATTCAGCCCGGAATTGCGATCGATTTGACCGGAAATCCGATTATTGTCGATCGCCCTATCGATTTTCGGATTGCCAAATTGGTGCAGACAGAACCCAGCACTATTTATTTAGTTCTGCGCTATGTTGATCCAGAAACTCTCTACCGTCAAAGCGATCAAGTATTGGTAGCTGAAAGTTTTAGGATCGACGAAAAAAATACCCCACCCTCACCCCAGGAAATCGAACTGTGTCGGATCACTATTTCTCCTGATTGCATCGAAATTAGACCCGCCACGAATGTTTTTTATCCTGATGTTAACGAGTTGGATTTACGATACCGGGGACGAGTCCGACCGCGCTCGGCTAAAACTCTGCGAGTGGGGATGGTTTTACAGGGGAATGCTGAAGATGTTTATTTAGGGCAGAATCTCGATTATCTATTGCGATCGCTTGCGGTTTTAGCACCGGTCACGATGGATGCTGAACCAGTCGAAGAAATTACCTTAACTTCCCAGGATGCTCAACATCGGCGAGACTATCACTTGCTATATATGAGATATTCTCAGATACTGTCTTGGGGAGAAACAGAATATAATGCTCTCAAATATTACAGCGATCGCGGCACTGTACTTTTCATTGAAGCCTCATCAGAACAGGTCAATATTGCTGATATTAATTCAGCGATCGGCGAACTTAAACAGGCTCTCAATGATATTCAATTTTCCCAAATTTCCGAATTTAAAAGGGAATTGTCCTCAGAGTTAACTATCTGTGAATCCGAACTTAAAAACCGCCTACAATCCGCCTTAGAACCTCTCGAAAATATAGCCCATCAATATCTGGGGATTCAGCTATCGAATATTGAGCCAATATCCGCCCAAGACCCGATTAAAATTCATCCCTTTTTATTTGATGAATTACCAATTATTAATCGAGAGCAAACCCGACTGATAAATTGGGGCAAAATTATTATATCCATAGGCTATCTATCCTCTGGTTGGGGGTTAAATAATCATCAGGAATTATCCAGAGATTCCATCCGCAGCGCCCAAGAATTAGGGATTAATATTCTGAATTTTGCCCACCATCATTATCAATTGTCCAGTAGTCAAATGCCGGGCAAAATTTCGCCGTAATTTTTACCACCAGACCAGGAAAAGCCATGAAACCATCTATTTCTATCCGATATTTCATTCCCCTATTAGTCGTGGTTCCCTTAGCTTTGGCTACCATAACTACAGCAATATTAGCTTTTTATAGTGGCAGTCAAGCCGTCAAGAGTCTGATTGACGAATTGAGCCAAAAATCGATAAATTCCATTGAAAAACACATAGACACCTACCTACAAGCTCCCATGGTGGTAAATCAACTCAACCTGATCACCATTGAAAATGATTTAATCGACCTCAATGATGTGCCACTATTGACCCGTTATTTTCAGAATCAGGTAGCGGCGATCGATGGGTTATATTACATTTATCTTGGTACTGAAAGGGGGGATTTTATCGGTGTTCAACAGCAGCCAGATGGAACCCAAGTATTAGTTATTGGAAATGCCGCAGAAGCTGAAGGTCGAAGTGTTTATCAGCTTGATTCGGCGGGAGTTCGTGCCGGCAAAATCAGAAACTTAGAAGCTCAGTATGATGTCAGACAACGACCCTGGTACAAAAGAGCTATAGAAATCGGTGAAATCGGTTGGAGTCCCATTTATATTTTTGGCTCCACATTAGAACTCGGAATGACCTCCGCAATTCCAGTTAAAAGTCGTGGAGGTGATACTATCGGAGTTGTGGGTATTGACCTGGGATTGAAAGACCTCAGCAATTTTTTGAGAAGTTTGGAAATCAGCCCCAAGGGTATCGCATTTATTATTGATCGCGCTGGCAATTTAGTAGCCAGTTCCACCGACGAACAACCCTTTTTGGATGAAAATGGCGAGAAACGACGATTACCCGCCCTCGAAAGTCAAGAACCTGTGATCCGCTCTACAGTCCAAAAGTTACTCGATACTGAGTTAAGCCTTAACCAAATTCAACAACCGATTTCCTCTAGCTTTCGATTGAATCGTGAACAGCAATTGCTACAGGTGACTCCCATGGAAAGTACGGGTTTGGATTGGCTAATTGTTGTGGTCATTCCTGAATCTGATTTTATGGAACTGATTTATAACAACCTTCGGTTTACGATGATTATTGGCTTGGGTGTGACGGTGGTAGCGATTACACTGGGGGGGATCGCGTCTTGGTGGATTATCCAACCCATCGATAATTTACACGCAGGAGCGAAAGCTATCAAAGCTAATTCTTTCTCGCCAGAAATGCTTGAATCTACTATTTCGCGCTCTGATGAAATGGGAGAATTGGGTCAAGCCTTTGTGGAAATGGCAGCAATTGTCCAGACTCGTGAGAAAAATATGAGTGAGGAATTGGTGGAATTGCATCGCCAGCAAGAACAATGGCGGCGCGCGAGCCATAAAAACCAAGACCCGACTGTGCTATTTCAGGAATTGATGGAGCGAGCCAGACAGGCTAGAAAAAGTGGTTAATAAGAGTCCTGCTCTCTCGATGACAGTGTAGTTGCACTGTGCATTTTTCCAAAGATCGCGCTTCCCAATTATCGGAAACATGAAAACAGATATTTCTACTAAGGATTTAACTCTATACCCGGACGGAAAAGACACTACATTTGATGTGGTGGTTATCAATGATAGCGATCGCATGAGTAGCTTTCAACTAGAGATATCCGCTGCTGGGGTGGAGTCAGATCGTGAATGGCTTTGGTACACAGTTACACCGCAAAGTGCGAATAAACCACCGGGGGACAAAACTGAGTTTCATGTGAAAGTGCTGCGATCGCCTATTCCTGGATTTGTGGGGTTAGTCAATCTCACCGTTAAAGTATTTTCCCTGGAATTAATGACCGAAGAACGTCACATTCTCAGGCTCAATATCATCGAGTCTGTTAGTGAGTGTCCGTTTCGAGTCGAACTCCCTACCAAACCCATTCAGACTCTCCCCAATAGTCAAGTGGAAATTGCCTTTAGTATCCACAATAATAGTCAAAAGGCGATCGCTGTTACCTTATCCGTACATAGTAGCAAGCGAGAATGGTTCCTGTTTGATAATCAAACTACTTTTAACCTTCCGCCACAGCAGAGTCAAAATTACTCCTTTACCTGCAAAGTTCCCGAAATGCACGCTGCTGTTGCTGGGGTCTATCCCTTTACGGTGATCGGACAGTATCGCAACCAGAATTCACCGCCAACTAGAGGCCACATAGAAGTTTTACCCACCGGAAACGTAGATTTTGATGCCTTTCCCAAACGGCAATTAGTCCCCGCTCGTCGGCCTTGGCTGCCCCAATGGGGCATAGAACCGCCTGTTTACCAATTAGAATTCACCAACAATTCTAATTATTCTCAGGGACGAACTGCCGAAATTCTGGAAATCACAACCCCCACGTTCAATAACTACCCTAAAGTCGGGGGGGATATTGAACCTAGAGACGGAGAAAATGAGTTTTCCATTTATCCCGAACAGGTAAATTTGGCTCCGGGAGAAACCCAAACTCTGGAACTTATCGCCTACAGCAAACGGCCTTGGTTGGGTATCGGTAAAACACAGACCATTACAGTTAAGGAGGCTGTGGTATCTCCCCTAACTCCCGCTTCTAGCGCTTTAGGTGGTTTGTCGAAGGAAATCACAATTTCCCCAATTGCTGACGACCTCCCACTAACTGATGAACATACAGCCCACAGTGAACAGAAGGGTCTGCAAATTCTGGAGTTGAGACTATTACCGATTATTCCCCGGTGGTTACAGGTGGCGATCGCACTACTGATTTTAGGTGGTATTTGGTGGTTTTTGTATGCCGCTTTCCGACTTAACTATCATGCTGCTTCCGTCAATGTGGTTAGGTTTAACGGTTTGGGGGATATGGCGATTAGCACCTCCAATGACCAGACTCTGCGGGGGTGGCGAGTTCGGGAAAATAGACTGCAACCCATGGGTTTGTTGGGGAATTTGGGGAAGGCGGGGCGCACAGGTTTGTATCGCCCGGTTGATAATAATCAGGTGGCTGTGGGGTTGGAAAATGGGGAAATTCAGATTTGGGACTTGCTCAACTTGGCTGACAGCCCCCGGCGCTCCCTTTCTTATCGCCGGGATGATCGGGTCATGGCTTTGGCTTATAGTCAAAATTCCCAGTATTTATTCAGTGGCCACGGCAGCGGTTTAATACTGCAATGGTATCTGGGACCTACGTTAAATCTCACTAATGTTGAGGAACCTCAGTTAATTCAGGAATTTGATTTCGCTATTTATGATATAGCCCCCGTTGGGGCGCGACAGGAAACTCTGGCGATCGCTGGTCGCTATAACCAATTGGTGCTTTGGGATACCACGGGCGGTAATCAAGGCTTGCGAACAGTTCCCTACCCAGCGGGGGGACAAGATGAATACATCACCTCTCTGGCTACAGCAGCAGATAAGCCTTTTTTGCTGGCTACAGCAGACGATCGCGGTTCCATCAGTGTCTGGAATCTCCGCGAATGCTTAACCAACCAGTCCGCCACTTGTCAAATTATAGATCAGTGGCAAGCTCACCAAGGCCAGCCCATCCGTTCTCTAGCTTTGACCGCTAATGGCTGCTATTTAGCCAGTACCGGAGATGATGGAGAGGTGATGCTGTGGCTATTGAATAGCACAGGAGAGCGATCTACCCAAAATATGGGGGGTGAGGCGATCGCGCGATCGCCCTCCCCCAAAAGCAGTTTAGATATCATTGCCATTGACTCCTACCTCCGCATTATCACAGGAGGTAGAGATCACCAAGTGCGCCTTCACCGCATCCAACAACCTCCCACTCCCTGTAATTAGCAAAGGTAGAACAACTATTAATTATCCATTATCCATTAACTCATGAGCAGTACAGAAATTGTATATGACGGCCAACAACAACCTAACAAAATCGTCGAGGGGGTTCCCGAACCAGACCTACAGACTTGGGGAAAATCTCTAACCCTAATTGCCAACCCGTCCGGGGATTTTGCTATTACTGCTGGGGAAACCTTCGAGTTGCATATTACCCTAGTTAACCAGGGTCATTTGGGTGCGATTATTGACGTTTATATTGATGAAACCTCTACATCAGTATGGGAATGGTGTGCCATTCCTCACCAACGATTAGCCCTAAGTCCTCAGCAGAGTGCCGAAGTAGTCTTTGAATGTCCTGTGCCCCCCCAGGCGACTCCAGGAATTTACAATTACTTCCTAGTTGTAGATGCACCATTACACTACCCGGAAGATACCCCCATCCACCACAATGCTAATCTTCAGGTACTCCCACAAGTAGCGTCGGCGGTGCGACTTGATGATCCTACTTTTAGCCTGATACCCGCTACAACTTCCGTTGAACCAGCGATCGCCATAGCAGGACAGCCGTTAACCCTCCGTTTAATAGTCAATAACCGCGATCGCCGAGTGGATCGGTTTCGGTTGCACTGTACCGATGTCCCCCCGAATGGGTAGAGATCCAATACCCAGAAGGCTTGAATGATTTGGGTTTAGTCGTCGCCACTGATAGTTTAGCCCTCAATCCCGGGGCGCGAGGAGAGATTCAGTTAAAGTTAAACCTACCGCCAGACATTGAGGCGGGGCGATATGCCACCACCATTACACTCAACTCCGAAAATCATCCTGATTTGACTCTGTTGGATATCCTCCACTTTCATATTAAGCCTAACTATGATTTGCGGTGGGATCTACAGACCGTGGTGGGTCGCATTCGCACCGGAAGCGGACAGTTTCAACTGCCAATCCAGAATCGAGGTAATACAGATCGCCAACTGCAGTTTAACCCCCGCGAAGAAGGAGAAGTAGCAAATTGTCTGTATACTCTGATACCAGATGAGTTTCGGCTACCCCCAGAGGGGACTGTGGAAATGTCTGTCGAGGTCATCCCAAAACATTGGTGGTACAGACCTTGGTGGGGTCAGGGACGGGTGTTTGAGTTTTATTTGGAACCCCAAGATTTGCACCGCTTGCCCCTCCCTCAAGAGCGTATCAATGGCACTCTAATTTGGGAGGCTCGCCCCTGGTGGCAGTTGTTGTTAGCCATTTTGCTGGGACTAGGAGCGATCGCCGCCTTGATTTTCGCGATCTGGTCTGTATTTTTTAAGCCTCCCACCCCCCCCAGGATTTTAGAGTTTAGATCCGAGTCCCTCAGCTACGCCGCCGCTAATGACGATTTTATTTATTTGGGTTGGGTAATTGGACCGCCCACTCGCCAAATCCGTGCCCTGCAAATTGTTGGCAAATCTCCTGATGGTAGCATTTCCAGTGCTGCTGTTACCTATGATTTTAGTCGGGGTATTCCCGATGAGTTGGCTTCTGTGTGTACCCTCAGACAACTATTGCGATGCTACAATGTTCGCACTGATGCTCGTCGTCCTGGGGAGTATATTTTTGAGTTAAGGTTGCTTCCTAAAAACGATATTGACCAGATTCAAGTAGCAAAAACCAGTTTAATTAGGATTGCACCTCTACCTATTCCCCAAATTACCAGTTTTGATGTCAGATTAATCGATAGCAGCACCACAAGACCATCGCAGCGCCCGGAATTGACCACAGACAGGGTTGATAATGCGATCGCACTCAATAACACCTTTCCTAATAGTGATTCTTTCTTTGCTCCCCAACCTCAGAGAATCGCACAATTTAGTTTTCAGATTCTCCATGGCGATCAAGTCCAAACCTTAAAATTAATCGGTCGCTCTCCCGATGGCCAGGTTAATTTTGAGCAGAAAACCTATACTGTCAATCCTGACCAATTCTCCGAAGATTTACTCGGTCTCTGTGAGGTTGACTTGGATGGGATTTTGACCTGTCAGGGGTTGCTTCACACAATGGAAAAACCTGATACTTATATTTTTGAATTACAAGTCATTTCCCGTCAATCTCTGGGGGAAGTCACCGACAGTCGCCCTGCTGATCCCATTGTCTGGGAACCTCCACCACCCCCACGGATAACCACTTTTGCTTCCCCGTCTTCTACTTATCGTAGTGGTGAACAGCAACAAATTGAGTTTCAGTGGGTGATTGATAATGCCGCCCAACTTCAACAGTTGGAGTTGCGGAGTTTATCCCCCGACGGATTGGTTAATTTCCCCAAGATCACATATCGCTTTGATGGACAAATTCCCCAAACCTTACAAGATAAATGCCAAGTTACCGGGGAACAATTGGTTTGCAATAATCTGGCTATTCCACTACCAGACCCAGGACGCTATAATTTTGAGTTGACAGCTATTCAGCGTTCCGAACTTCCCGAAACCGAGCCATCTCGACAAATTCATGCGATCGCTATTCAACCACCACTAGCCCCAGAAATTACTAATTTTCAAGCCGCACAATCTAACTATCAGGCTGGGAAAGATACTCCTATTCGTCTAAATTGGAGCCTCCAAAATCCTCAAGATTTGCTGGCTATTCGGATGGTTGGGCGCTCCCCCGAAAGAATAATTACAGTCCCCGAAATTATCTATCCTTTTAATGGTAGCATCCCCCAAGCACTTCAGAATAACTGCCAATTAACTGCTGAACAGCTTACCTGTATTAACGTCCCGACTTCCGCCCAACAACCTGGAGATTATATCTTTGAGTTAATACCTGTTCATCGGGGGAATTTGGCAGCCATGGCTACATCTATGGAAAGCGATCGCATTCGTATCCGACCACGCCCGGTTCCCCCTCCTCAAATCAATGGTTTTCAGATTAATGGGGAGGATGCTCCCTTAAAATACGTCGTTATTATAGACCCTCAAACTTCTCCATCACCTTTAAATTTATCATGGGAAGTTAGTGGTGCTGGTATCATACAAACCGAGTTACTCCCCGTTCCTGGCGTGGTTCCTAACCGTGGAAACTTGACCTATCCCATTGCACCTCAGTCAGGACAGGATACCCTGACTCTCAGAGCCACTAATACTGACGGTAAACAGGTTCAACGTTCCATTTTGATTGAAAGGGTGCTTCTTCCTCAACCAGAACCTGCACCTCCTCCCAGACCTGATTCAGATAGCCCATCAGACAGCCCATCAGATAGCCCACAAGATACACAATTCACACCCTTTTCTCCTGACATAGAATCCAATCCTTGGGCTCCGATTGATAACCCACCGCAATTTAATTAAATGTCCCGTCCTAATTATCCCTAAGTTCAATGAACAGTCAACAAATCTTTCAACAACAAGCTATTCCCGGAATTATTGGCGGATTAGGTCCTTTAGCACATATTGAATTTGAACGGCTATTACTGGCTTTTAATTCCAGTCGCGGTGCTTGTGGCGATCGCCAACACCCGATTTGGTTTTTAATTAATGCTACAGACCTTCCCGACCGCACCCAAAGTTTACTAGGAAATCAGCCAAGTTGTGCCCCTGGTTTAGTCAAATATGGTCAAATATTAGAAGTGGCTGGGGCCGATTTTTTGGTCATTACCTGTAACACTTCTCACGGATTTTATGATCTAGTCCAGTCTCAGTTAAATATTCCCTGGATTCATATTATGCAGGAGACAGTTAGATTTATTAAACTGCATTATCCTGAACTTAATCGCGTGGGGATTTTAGCCACTAATGGAACTTTACAAGCCCATCTATATCAGGATAGTTTAACGGCGGCGGGATTAACAGCGATCGCCCCGATTTTAAACTCCGAATTACAGCAAGATATCATGAATGCTATTTACCATCCAATTTGGGGGATTAAAGCCACAGGAGTTCAAATTTTGCCCCCCCCTATTAACATCTTAAAAACCGCTGTAAAGTGGCTGGAAAACCAAGGGGCAGATTTATTAATTGCTGGATGTACAGAGATTTCTGTAGTGTTAAAACTACTGGATACCAGCTCATTAATAGCAATAGACCCCTTGGAAATTCTGGCAAATTTGACATTAGATTTAGCATTTGGCTATGAGAATATCCCCGAAATATCAAGCCCCCTTAAATAGTTATCGATTATCCGATAGTAGTATCTTTAGAAAGCGCTAAGGTTGTGGTTGTCTCAGTTGGTAGGGGGTGAGTATCGGCGATCGCTGCTGTCGCTGCAATTCCGGTATGCACAATAGTTAAAGTTCGGAAAGGGTCAATAATAGGGTCGATCGCAATTAATAATACCAGTATAGCTTCTAGGGGTAATCCCAAAGGTTTTAAAATTATATCCAACAGGGTCAGCGTTAAAATTCCCGTCGCCCCCGCCGTTGCCATTCCTGCTAAAATAGAAGCGATAATGATAATTACAAAACTCGACAGGTTAAAGTCATAGTTATAGAGTTGCGCCACAAACACCGAAGTTGTCGCAAAATAAGCCACCGGACCAAATCGACACACCGTTATCGCTAGGGGAATGACTAAATTAACTGTCTGTTTATCAAAGTTTAAGTGTTCATCTAAAGCTGAAATAGCAGAAGGTAAACAGGTAAAACTACTGCGAGTAGCTAAAGCTAAAATTGTGGGTTCTTTTAAGACCATCAAAACCCGACCAAAGCCATAGCCAGACTTCTGCCAAATTACCAGGGTACTGATAATGTATATAATCAGAAAAGCTACAATGGCAATAATCACAAAATTTTGCATAGCTACCAAAATCCCAAAACCTGTAGTTGCCATTTGGGAAGCTAACAGGAAACACAAACCAAACGGTAAGAATAAAATCATCCAATCAATCAATTTTTTCGAGGTATTAAATATGGTTTCCAAAAGATTAAATACGTCCTCCTTGGCGGGTTCTTTGGAATATCCCATAGCGATACCAAACACAATGGAAAAAAATAGTATTTCCAGAGAATTACCCTGGCTGAGAGAGGCAAAAATATTCTCAGGTACTAAGCTAAACAAAAAAGATATTAACAGTGATTTTTCTGTAGTCTCCGGCATTGGACCAGTCAAAGATACCTCAAAATCTAACTCTGAAGTATTCACAACTACCCCCAAAGCTGCGAGGGTAGAATCTTCTAAATTACCCCCAGGATTAGTTAAAAATGCCACGGTTGCACCAATGATACTAACCCCTAATAAACTGAGGGAAAATACTATTAAAATCCGTTTGACATATTTATTGGCTTCATGACTAGAAATTAGCTTACCTACACTCATTGTTATGGCTGAAAATAACAACGGTAAAACGCACATTTTGAGGAGGATTAAATATAGGTCTCCAAAGGGGGTTAACAGTAGGGCAATATCTTGATGAACAATGCCAATATATACACCCAGAAGGATAGCCGGAACAATCGACCAGGGATTTTTTAGGCTTTTAACTAACTGCTTAAAGACGCTGTAAAAATTCATATTTTATCAGTGGGTATTTTGGTTAATTTTGTGAGGTGAGTTGACGAGAATTAGATGGGGAAACCAACAAATCCGAATAATCTTCTAATAACTGACTAACTGTATATTTTTTGTCGTTCATTGTTAGATACAAATTCACAAACTGTAACAGGTGATTACTAGACCACGGTAAAGCGATCGCGATCGGATCTTGGGTATCTGTTAACGCGACCGTTTGAAAATTTAAAGCCACATTGGGGTAATTAATCAGAATCTTTTTAACTTCCAACTCATCCCGATATGCTGCTAGTATATCTCCCCTCATTGCACCTCTAATTAAATCCTCCCAATTGGAATATCTGATAATCGTAGCTTTGGGAAATTTTGCCCTAGCAAATATCTCATAAGAAGAGGCATTAATTACACCTATCTTCCCCTGAAAATCTCTCAAAAAATCTACCAAATCTTTATTTCTTGTGGCTTGAGTTAATTGCAAGCGATTTAACAAAAGACCATGGCGCATGGTTAAATATGGATGAGAAAATGAAATAATTTTTGCCCTTTCTAAGGTTTGACTTAGTTTGGAAATCGCCATATCCGCATCACCTTTATAAACCCTATTCACCACTTCATTAAAGGTTTTTGCACTGCGATCGAACCTAACTTGTACTCCTAGACTTTTGGCAATTTTTCTCCCTATTTCAACATCTAATCCGATTAATTCACCGTCTACATTTTCCGCAAAAAAAGGCGGCGAATCTTCTTGATTTATCGCGACGATTAACTCTCCTCGATCTATGATTTTTTGCATATCTGGAGACATAGAGCTTGACGACTGATTTTTCTGGGCAATAACAGCAGCATTTCCTAGTAAATACTCCCAGGTTTCTTGATTAACTATGCCAGTGCTTTCTAAGCCGATATCAAGTTGAAAATTAGAAATAGCTTCTCGGGTTTGTTCCCCATAAATGCCATCGATCGCCCCTAGATAATACCCCTTTTGTTGTAAGCGATTTTGTAGCTCGATAATATCATAATCTCCCCAGGCTTCAGTCACCCCTAAATCGCCATTATTACTATCAGGCACAGTTTCCGCAATCCTTAATTGTGCCCGATTACCCAGAGATTCTGAAGATAAAAATATGGGTGCATCTTGAGTTTTTACTAAGGGGGTAAAAATTAAAACACTTCCCAAGCATATAGCCAATAAAATCAGAACGTTGTATTTCCAGTTAGAGAGTATTTTCATACAAATAATAATTGCTTTCCTGTCTTTTTCGCATCAATTGAGCTTGATAGTTTTTTATCCCCCCCCAAGTCTTCAAGACTAAATTTTGAGTATCCAGTTATTCAGTTAGTGTCCCCAGGTGTAGGATTATTGTACTTTACCATTATTATTACTCTGATCAGGATAAAGTGTAGCAGTTACTAACGGTTTTGGCATCCCAATTGATACCCCAACCCAGACCCCAATCTACTTGGACTCTATCAATGATCATTATACATCATGCGATCGCCATTACCATCATTTCCAGCCAACCCACAGACCCTAGGTAATATAGCCAGTTGGCAGAAATCAGGTTTTTAGGTAATAATGAAAGTATCGCCGATATTATCAAGTAGTTTCGCACTCATTAACAAATCATGTCTAATCAAAAACGAGAACCTGGAGGCTGTGGATGTGCCAGTATTCCCTTTTCAGTAATTCTGCTGTTTTTAGGTGGAGGTTATTGGCTATTTACACAGCGAGATAACTTAGACATTGGTCGGTTTCTTAATCATGAAATTATCGCTGACATTCCATTTATAAATACTTGGGAATTTCCTACTAATCAATCGCCGCCAACTTTACCCGACATTTCAGACCCTCCGAAAACTACCCAACCACAACCACAACCACAACCACAACCACAACCGGAAACACCACCACAATCACCAACAATACAGCCACCTTCTCCCCTACCATCATTGCCACTCAATACCTGGGAAGGTAAACCCATTAGAGGGATTTATTTAAGTCGTTATAAAGCCACAAATAACGCCAGTGAAGAAACCATTAGGGCTAGGGTTCGTTACTATCGCGATCGCGGTATTAATACCATTATTCATGGGGTATGGGGTAACGCTTGTACCATGTATGAAAGCCAAGTTATGCAGGCAAAATTTGGTTATAATAGCTGTCAAAATCTGTTTCAAGAAGAATGGATTGATTGGTTAATTGATGAAGCCCATAAACACGGCATGGAAGTTCATGCTTACTTTGAAAAAGGCATTAAAATAGACGAAAATAGTCACGCCTTTGATCTAGCAGTCCAGAGAGGTTGGATCGTCCCTGGAGTCGATCGCACTCACCCAGGAGTTGATCATTATGTCTTGAATGTTGG
This sequence comes from Arthrospira sp. PCC 9108, assembly GCA_016745315.1. Taxonomy (GTDB): domain Bacteria; phylum Cyanobacteriota; class Cyanobacteriia; order Cyanobacteriales; family Microcoleaceae; genus Limnospira; species Limnospira platensis. The sequence continues at coordinate 2,988,480 of CP066886.1, read as the reverse complement.
CATCCCAGAGGTCGCTCAATTTTTCACTGATATTATGGTTGAATTTGTCCAAAAATACCCCCAGATTGATGCAGTCCAATGGGATGATTATTTGGGTTATCATGATGAGTTACCAGGTCAAATCGATCGCACTCCTAAATTAACTAATTTTGTCCGCAATATGATTGCACAAATGAAAGCCGCTAACCCCTCAGTTAGTTTTGATATCTGCCACCATAACCCCTATTGGGCAAAACAGTATTTTGCCGCAGACCTAGAAGCATGGGGGGTCGATCGCTTTTTTATCCAGGTTTATGCTGAAGAAAATTTTGATGATGAAATGGTCTATGTCGAAGCCTCTGATGGTATTTCCATTACCGAGAGACAATTAAATCGATTACCCGAGTTGATTGATAATCCTAACATCCCTAATATTTTGCTATTTCCTCTCTCCGGAGAACCCGAAAGACTCGCCGACAAGGTGCATGAATTTACCATTTGAATAAACTTATAAATTAGGTTAATTATCATCATTTCCTCCTGTGGCTTCCCTGCTTCTATTCTACAGTTAAATTATCTCGGGTTGATTTTTTGGTCAATTTTTTTAAAAAATAGCCCGCCGAAATCGGCCAGAGGGGTTGACAGGCGGCGGCGATTAGTGATATCATATTTACATAATCTTAAATAATGGCTATTGTTGCAAAAAAATAATTTAGTGCATATCTGTATTATATAATATGATAGCATCAGCCGCTAAAAAAAGCAAGTATCGCCTGAGGGAGGAGGGATTTTAATTTTTGGAGGTAATCAGTTAAAATTATTACAAATATTAAAATTATTGCCATGATTGCCATTGTATAGACTTTTTTTCGATCAGGTCAGCCCTCAAGGCATTTGCTAATACAGATGAATAATCAACCCTTGAGAGATTTAAATAGTAAATGGGCCGACCAGGTAAAGAATGGTTGTCAGGAACTGCGCGACAGCGACGAAATCAGACAGACTTGGGATCATATCATCGCGACTATGGCCCTGCGGATTCGGCGATCGCTGAAACTCAAGGAAATTCTACAGACAACAGCCGATGAAGTGCAAAGATTACTGAAATGTGATCGCGTTTTATTGTACGAAATCGACTTGCATGGGAATGGTGGCATTGTGGTAGAGGCGGTAGAGGATGAGAGGTGGTCCTTAGAATGAACCATGCACCTTGTAAGATGGGCCCTATCTTTGGTTAGTGGCGATCGGTTCGATCGCCCTAGAAGCAGGTCAAATTGGGACTTGGGATTGGGATCTCAAAGATACGGTAAACTGGGATCAGCGGATGTATGAGATTTTTGGGTTGCAAGGTTGGCAGGGTAAAGCAGTTTATCAAGACTGGGCTAATCTAGTCCATCGAGATGATATTACCGAGGTTGAAAAGGCTATGGAAGCAGCCATAGCCAAAGATAATTTTTTTAATATAGAATTTCGTATTGTTAGACCCGATGGAATCAAGCGTTGGTTGCGAGGGGCAACCATAGTCCAGCACCATAGTGACGGTACCCGGAGCGATGACGGGGATTAATTACGATATTACCGATCGCAAACAGGCGCTCATTAGCCCTCAAATACAGTGAAGCCAAATATCGCACCATTATTGAAACCACCCAGGAGGGAGTGTGGGTTTTAGATAAGACAGATAACACCAGCTTTGTCAATCAGCAAATGGCAAAAATGCTAGGCTATTCTGTCACGGATATGCTGGGAATGTCTTTCCTAGATTTGATCGACACAGAAGGATCTTCGATGGCTGAAATTTATCTAAACCAGCGTCATCAGGGTATAATGGGTCAACATCGCGCCAAGCTGTGCCACCGTGATGGTAAAGTGGTCTGGGCTTTGGTTTCTGCTACACCTTTGTTTGATGATCTGGGGCAATATGACGGCTGCATTAAACTGGTGACAGATATCACCCACATGGTGGAAATACAGGAGGCTTTACAAACTTCTGAGGCGCAGTTGGCTAGTGTATTAAATAGTTCCCTTGATGGGATTATGGCTTTTCGTTCTCTGCGGGATGAGACTGGGGAAATAGTGGATTTTATCTGGTTGTTGACTAATCCCACGGCTGGCAAATTGGTGGGGCGATCGCCTCAAAAATTAATCGGTAAACAATTATTAGAAGAAATGCCGGGAAATAAAACTGATGGTTTATTTGATGCATTAGTCCAAGTGGTGGAGTCCGGCGAACCTTTCCAGTATGAGTTTCATTATCAACATGATGGCATTGACTGTTGGTTTGAAAATGTGGCGGTTAAATTGGGGGATGGTTTTGCGGTCACTTTCCGGGACGTGACCCGAACTAAACAGTCAGAAAAGGCTCTCCAACAAGTTAATCAAGAGTTGGAACAAAGGTTAGATGATCTCAAGCAGCGTCACCAAGAGATGGTGATTTTGGGTGAAATTAACGAATTTTTGCAGGCTTGTAACAATGTCGATGAGGCTTATGAGGCGATCGCCCGCCCAGTCGCACCTTGCTCTTCCCTGAGTGTTCGGGTGGTCTGTTTAGAACCTGTAGTTCCCGCAACCGGGTTGAAAATGTGGCTCGGTGGGGGTCTGATTTGCATTCAGCAGTTGATTTTGACCCTAAGCATTGTTGGGGACTGCGCCGGGGTCGTCCCTATGAAGTAGGAAATCAACGCTCAGGTCCTCGGTGTCAGTATATCCAAAACACTACAGAATTGGCGGTTACCCTTTGTATTCCCATGGTAGCTCAGGGGGAAACTTTGGGATGATTTTATCTAGCTACCAAAACCGCCACGGCTTGATCTGAACCAAAACAGCAATTAGCCCGCACTGTATCGGAACAGTTAAGTTTAGCGATCGCTAATTTAAACCTCCGAGAAACCCTCCAAAATCAGAGTATCCGAGATCCATTAACTGGATTATTTAACCGCCGCTATTTGGAAGAATCCTTTAATCAAGAGATTCTCCGCGCCCAACGTCAACAGCACCCCATTGGTGTGATCATGCTAGATATAGACCATTTTAAGCAGTTTAACGACACCTTTGGTCATTATGCAGGGGATTATGTCTTACGGGTGGTTGCTGAAGTATTGAAAAACAGTGTGCGCGGTTCAGATATTGCTTGTCGCTATGGCGGCGAGGAAATGACTCTAATTATGCCAGAATTGTCTTTACCCGCTATCTGCGATCGGGCTGAAGCTATCCGCACTGCTATTAGCCAACTGCGTCTCAACCATAACGGTCAAAATTTAAACACCCTCACCGCCTCTATAGGAGTTGCTTGTTTTCCTCAACATGGAACTACCCCCATGGCTGTAATCAAGGCGGCTGATGGGGCTTTATATCGCCCTAAGGCTAACGGACGTAACTGTGCGATCGTTGCCACCTTATCTTAATTTATTCTACCTGCTTCTGGGAGAGTTTGTCAACCTTGCCTAAAGGGTGAAGTTAGAATAAGAAATAGCGCTGCGCCATGGGTAAAACTGTGGCGGGTTCACAGGTTAGCAGTTCCCCGTCTGCCGTGACTTCGTAGGTTTCTGGGTCTACTTCTATATGGGGTAAACTATCGTTTAATTTCATGTCTAATTTACTCAAATGGCGGGTATTATATACCGGAACTGTCGCTTTTTTTAAACCCAGTTTTTGCATGGTTTTACCCGCCAAAGAAGCCTGGGAAACAAAGGTTAATGATGTGGCAGATATCGCCCCTCCGAAACTTGCAAACATCGGACGCATATAAACCGGTTGGGGTGTGGGAATACTAGCGTTGGGGTCTCCCATTTGCGACCAGGCGATCGCCCCCCCTTTAATCACGATTTCCGGTTTAACTCCAAAAAATGCCGGTTTCCATAGACATAAATCTGCTAATTTACCCTCTTCAACCGAACCGACATAATCATTAATTCCATGGGCAATAGCAGGATTAATGGTATACTTAGCAATATAGCGTTTAGCCCGGAAATTATCATGGGTTTCTGCCGCATTTTCTGGGGATGATAATAACCCCCTTTGTACCTTCATTTTATGGGCGGTTTGCCAGGTGCGGATAATCGTTTCTCCTACCCTTCCCATAGCTTGGGAGTCCGAGGCTATCATACTAAATGCGCCGAGGTCGTGAAGGATATCTTCGGCGGCGATGGTTTCCCGACGTATGCGGGACTCAGCAAAGGCAACATCTTCGGGAATATGGCGATCGAGATGGTGACATACCATCAACATATCTAAATGTTCTTCTAGGGTATTTGCCGTATAGGGACGGGTGGGGTTAGTGGAGGAAGGCAGCACATTTTTATAACTACAAACTTTGATAATATCTGGCGCATGACCACCCCCGCGCCTTCCGTGTGGTAGGTGTGAATTACCCGGTCTTTAAACGCGGCTATGGTATTCTCTACAAACCCCGCCTCATTGAGAGTATCTGTGTGAATAGCTACTTGGATATCATATTTATCAGCAACTGTTAAACAAACATCGATCGCCGCTGGTGTAGTTCCCCAATCTTCATGAAGTTTTAAACCCATAGCCCCCGCCATTACCTGTTCAACTAAGCCTTGAGGTTGGGCGCTGTTTCCCTTCCCTAAAAATCCTAAATTCATCGGGAAGGCTTCCGCCGCCTGTAGCATTCGATGAATATTCCATGCTCCCGGAGTGCAGGTAGTGGCATTTGTTCCCGTGGCGGGTCCGGTGCCACCTCCTAACATAGTGGTAATTCCAGAGGCGATCGCCGTTTCAATTTGCTGGGGACAAATAAAGTGAATATGGCTATCAATTCCACCAGCCGTTAGGATTTTACCTTCTCCCGCAATAGCCTCCGTAGACGGACCAATAATAATATCAACGTTGTCTTGAATATAGGGATTTCCCGCTTTACCAATTTTACAGATTTTACCGTCTTTAATACCCACATCAGCTTTAATAATTCCCCACCAGTCTAAAATTAGGGCATTAGTAATTACCACATCAACCGCCCCATCTTCCCTAGAAATGGGAGATTGTCCCATACCATCTCGAATTACTTTACCCCCTCCAAATTTGACCTCATCTCCGTAAGTAGTTAGGTCTCTTTCTACTTCTATAAATAGTTCTGTATCCGCTAATCTAATGCGATCGCCTACCGTTGGTCCGAAGGTTTCCGCGTAGGCTTGTCTATCCATGCGATAACTCATTTTTGGCTCCTAATTAATCACAATATAGCTATTTTTAAGCTGGCGGCGGGTTAACTCCCCAGATTTACTTAGGCTTTTTTTTGGACTTATCTTTTTTGCGTTTTTCCCGCTTAACTTCTGGTGATAATGTGCCATTAATTAACCCATTAAAACCGTAAACTTCACCACTTCCGGCTAGAGTCACTAATTCGAATTCTCGCTGGTCTCCTGGTTCAAATCTGATGGCTGTACCAGCGGGGATATTTAAGCGCATTCCCCTAGCTGTTTCTCTGGCAAATTCTAAGGCGGGATTGACTTCGTAAAAGTGAAAATGAGAACCGACTTGGATGGGGCGATCGCCTGTATTTGCCACATTGATTTTGACAGTTTCGCGACCCGAATTAAGTTCGATTTCTCCTGGTTTAACGATTATTTCTCCGGGAATCATAGTTAATTAAATAGTGATTGTTTTACTGGATAGGATTATGAACTGTTACCAACTTCGTACCATCGGGAAATGTCGCTTCTACCTGTACCTCGTCCACCATTTCCGCTACCCCTTCCATAACATCATCCTTAGTTAAAAGAGTCGTTCCATAACTCATTAAATCCGCCACAGTGCGACCATCTCGCGCCCCTTCTAAAATGGCAGCAGATAGGTAAGCGACAGCTTCGGGATAGTTCAATTTAACTCCCCTGGCTTTACGGCGCTCCGCTACTAAGGCGGCAGTAAAAATTAGCAATTTGTCTTTTTCTTGGGGTGATAGTTGCATCCACAACTCCTTAAATTCGTGAAATTATTAAACGTTCCACACTCGCGGTTTAGTGATGTTTTTTCCTGATAAATTGGGGCGTAATAACTGCCAAATTTGGGTAAACCAGGCGATCGCCTCTTGGCTAGACGGACCACGATAACGACACAATAACCCTGATAACAGTTGAGTCGCCCCGGCTTCTCCTTCGCTTTGGTGTTCACCCCACAGCATTCTAACATGGTTTAGGGTCTCTTTGGAAACAGGTTCACCCACCCAGGTGAGGGTAGCAACTACAGGCCATCCTCCTAAGCCGTGGGGACTCTCTAAAATGGTTTCACCCCCAGGAAGCCATTGTCTATCTATCCATAGTGGTTTCTCATTTTGCCATATTTCCGTGTGCGATCGCCACTCTCCCTGTCCAAAATTTTCCCCCCTGGCTGAACGACCAAACCGGGTAATTTCCCATCCTAACCAGGTCGCTTCTGGGGCTAATTCTACCCGTAAATCTTGACGATAAATAGCACCATTAAAAATGATGGTTTCCCGTGGTAAATATTCCAAATAAGCGCCTTTTTCTAGTTTAATCTTAACATTTTGGCTGGCAGTTTTTCCCGTGCTACGATAAACTCTACTCGCCGCCGCCGTAGTTAATAAAACTTTCGTATCCGCTTGTAAATGCAGGTTTTGGGAAAGGCGATCGCCCCCCACCATTCCCCCGGCGGTATGTAATGCTACACTATGGCAAATTTCCTCACCTGGCGGATAAAAAGGGCGTTGGATTTTATAGGGGGCCGTGGTATACTTATCAACTACTTGGGTAATGCCATGATTTTGGGAATATGTCAGGTTAAGAATACCATGCCATTCTGACGGGTTACAGTCACTCATTAATTGATAATTGATAATTGATAACTAACTCCCTCTGGGGTTAGGCGGTGAGGGAGTGACGAAAACCTGAGAGTGGGGATTAGATAGTTGACTGCATAATTATTCACAATGATGATGATTTTTGATGCTTTAACACCGCATCTCTCAATTGTCCTTGACATTCATCAAGCAGTTGAATTCCCCCTTCCGCATCCAAATCAGTCCAATACATTAATAGGGCTAATTTCACCGATTTATTACTGCGTTCTAATAATTCGGCTGCTTGTTGGCGAGTCATACCTGTTAAATCAATTAAAATACGCATCGCCCGATCGCGTAATTTATTATTCGTCACCGCCACATCAACCATGCGATTACCGTAGACTTTTCCTAGCCTAACCATCACACTGGTTGAGATAATATTTAATGCCATTTTGGTCACAGTTCCCGCTTTTAGGCGAGTGGAACCCGCCAGGATTTCTGGACCTACTAAAAGGCGGATATCCACATCAGCATCAAACGTCACTTGTTCCCTGGGAACACAAGCCATAAATATGGTTTTTGCCCCTCGGCTTTTAGCTGCTTGTAGCGCCCCATGAACGTAGGGAGTTGTGCCGCCCGCCGTAATTCCTAGGACGATATCTAACTCCGTGATTTGGCGGTGGGCGATCGCTTTTTCCCCATCCGTGACCCTATCTTCTAATTCCTCCGAACTACGAATTAAAGCCCCTGCGCCCCCGCAATAATCCCCTGTACCAATTCCGGGGGACTACAGAAGGTGGGCGGACATTCAGCCGCATCTAACACCCCTAAACGGCCACTGGTACCCGCCCCCACGTAAAATAACCTCCCCCCTTTTTTTAGGGCTTGTGTAGTTAGGTCAATGGCTTGGGCCAGAGATTCGCGCGCATGGGCGATCGCCAGTAAAGTTCTAGCATCCTCGCGGTTAAACAAATCCACTAATTCCAAGGAAGTCAGGCGATCGAGGTTTTCACTACTCGCATTAGCCTGTTCCGTCAATAAATGGCCCCGCGTTTCCAAATTAGTCATTTTTTGCTGTTCGTCCTTCACAAGTGATCAGGCTAAAGTAAACCTTCTAGGCGACGGCGAATGCTGTCGAGTTCGTCTGATGGAAATTCTGAGGATTCCTCTGAGTCCCTTTCGTCTTGGGTTTTGCCTTGTTTTTCCCACTCAAACTCCTCCACATTATTTTCTGGAGGAATTGCTAAAGCCCCAGACGGAATCAACTCCCAATCATAATCTACACTGCGACAGAATTCTTTGATTTCATCATCATCAATTGCCTCAATACAGGGACTGGGGAAATCTTGGGCTTCCAACAAACCACCAAAGCGGAGGGCATCGTCTTCCTCCTCAAACATTAACACCTTATTGCGATCGCCCATCTGAATTGTATGGATTCCCTCATTATCAGTCCCGGCATTGAACAGCAAGACATAGACTTTCATGATCTTGAATCGGGTTGTTAACAACAGCTTTATCTTATCTTACAACCTCCGATCACCTTTTCTCTCAACTCCACCAGATGATCGCCATTCCAGACCCGCCCCCTTCCGGTTGAGATGTGCTAACCAGTCTGCTAGACTGTCTCCACCAGCTAAATATCACAAATCGGAAGATTATCTTGCATGAATTATACCACATCCGGTGCAGAAATGCCAGCAATTAAAACATTTGTTAACAATCAAGTTAAGTTTCCTGAACGCTTTAATGGAACCATTGACAATCAGGATGAAATGTATTTATTTGCCCTCCAAAATCAAGGCTTTCCTGAACGCGCGATCATTCGTTATTATAGCAATGGTATTCGCATATTTGATGCTGTAAAACAGGTGGTTAATTGGCATTTTGGCGGTTTTAATAAGATTAGTGCATTTTTAGACTTTGCTAGTGGCTATGGACGTTCTACCAGGTTTTTTGTGCAAGAAATACCCTCAGATAAAGTCTGGATTTCTGATATTTATGCCGAGGGGGTAAAGTTTCAGGTTGAACAGTTTGGGGTCAATGGTATTGTGTCTACTTCTCAGCCAAAAGACTATCTTTGTAATCAGAGTTTTGACTGTATTTTGGCTTGTTCTTTTTTTAGCCATCTCCCCAAAGCTACTTTTTCCCATTGGTTGAGGGTGTTATATGGCTTACTTAATCCCAATGGTTTATTATTGTTTAGCGTCCATGACCGCAGTTTATTACCATCTCATTTAATGATTGATGATTCCGAGTTATTATTTTGTCTGAATAGTGAAAGCAGAACTTTGGACTTGGGGGAATATGGAACCAGTTATGTCGGCGAAAATTTTGTCGCTAATACCATGGCTGATATTTCCGAACATCAGGCTGTTTATCATCGCATACCCCAGGGAATTTGTCGGTATCAAGACCTATATATTTTGGCGAAAAATCCGACCATGACTTGGGAGAATTTTCGATATTATCATCATCCTATCGGAAAAATTGAACAGTGTAATCTTACCGCTGATGGCGTTTTGGAATTGGGGGGTTGGGTTTCCGAAATTAACCCCCGTGGTCAGGTTTCCGAAATTTTGGTTTATCAAAATACTCTCTTGGTTTATCGGGAAACAATTACCGGGGAAAATAACCCGGAGATAAAATGGCATTTTGTCTGCAAGTTAAACCAGGTGAATTTTGTTGATATTATTATGGTGAAAACCATCAATAATTTTGGGTTAGAATGGGTGTTTGATTGTGCGCCGCTAGAGTTTTGGTTGAGGGGGAACTAATTGCTATGATGAAAATCACACAGTCTCCAGTTCTAACCACTACCGAAATCCATAAATATGGGACTTTTTGGCATTCCTCAAAGAAGTAATGATGCCTTGTGGCGATCGATAAAATACCATTAGGCACTAACGTGATTCTGCCAACACTTGGAAAAGGACAAGGCCTTGCCTACTAAGCGAGACACTCCTTGCCTCAAGGTACTGCCAAACCCCCTTTTTTTTGCGCCTTACCTGGACTTGGCGGCGTACAGAGACATATCTCTGACTAACGCAGTCTGGCAGCCAGGGTTCAGGCACTTGGACGGTTCCTGCTACTCCAGCCTGGGGAATTCCCTCAGTCCGCAAACGGTCAATCAGAGACCGTGTTCCTTGGTGAATCACTTTTTTGGTGGGGTTTTCAACAAACTGTGGTCTACAATCACGACACTTGAACCGTGGTTAGCCGCTTTTGAATCTGTCTTCAACTTTGGTACATACCTAATACTAGCACCGAGATGATGATACCATTTACGGAGGTCAAGGTAATGACTCTCTCGTGGGTGAAACAGGTAGCGACCTGTTATTGGGTGATAGGGGGGATGATACTTAATGGGTATTAGCGATCGAGTTCCTGGTTATACATTAATTGATCACTTTGCTCTGGATGAGGATATCATCCAGTTAACGGACTTCCGAGGAACTTTTCGACTCTAACTTTCCCCCGAACAATTACCCCCCGGTACAGCAATTGTCGGCCAAAATCGCCAAGGAGATTTTGACTTAATTGCCCTAGTCAAGGACGTTTTCTGCTTTGATTTAGAGGAAAATTATTTTATATTTTCTTAATAAATCGCCAGAATGTTCATGTTGTACAAGTAAATGACCATGCCGACCCAAATATCGGATTTTTAGCCAGGTTTCCTGAGCTAAAATCAGGGTAGCAGAAAACATAGTCCAAGTCCGAGTTGTTGTTTATTTTTTATACCCATGGAAGACCTAATTCAAAATCTAACCAATACCGAAACCCCGTCAACCCCGTCAACCCCTGTACCTCCCCGTGTATCGACAGATGAGATAGATACCTTATTTGGTGGTCCTGGCAATAATGTTTTCCTGCTTCAGAATCATTTTGATCAATTGCCTCCCCTGAGTCCAGCCACGACTCAAATTGGTACTAACGACGACGATGAGTTATTTGGGACCAATGGGAATGATGTCATCCTAGGTCGCGGCGGTAATGATACCATTTACGGATTTATGGGTGATGATTTCATAGATGGTCAAGGGGGAGATGACCGGATTTATGGCGGTCAGGGTAATGATATCTTATCAGGGGCTGAAGGTAGAGATACCATATTCGGCGATATCGGTGATGATATCATTTACGGTGGCGCAGATGACGACCTGCTATTTGGCAACCAGGGCAATGATACAATTTATGGTGACGGCGGTAATGATACCATCTATGGCGGTCAGGGAGACGACTACCTAGTGGGCGGTAGTGGTAATGATCTGTTATTTGGTGACCAAGGAAATGATACCCTAGTGGGAATAAGTCGCGCCGGAAGAGGTTACACCCTGATCGGTGATTTTGACCCAGAGAAAGATACGGTGATGTTACGGGGACGCAGAGAAAATCATGAATTAGTTCCATCCCAGGAGCTATCTGTTGCTACCAATGTTAGTCTACCAGAAGGAACGGCAATTATTCAGACCACCCTAGATGGTACTCAGCAACTGTTAGCGGTTGTTCAGGATAATTTCTTTTTGGATATTGACGCGAGTTATTTCGACTTCTTATGACGGTTTCAGGGCGCTAATGATTAGTCATAGCGCCCTTACCATCATCCCCTTAATTATTTTCCAGTTTCGCACTACAGGTTAAAGCTACATCCACCAATTCATCTGGGGCTTGTCCAGTTTCCTGAAGTTGCTGTAGGATGTCCACAAACTCCTCAATCGAAAATCGATCTTGATACTCAAAAATGGTACACTGACAGATAGTTTGCGCTTGTTGGGGGTTAGCCCTGACCTCTGCGATCGCTCACGACAATTGCTCACATAATTGCTGACAAACTCTTGAGGATAAGCATTCCTGGGTTGTTGTTGGTAACTAGGAGATTCAGCAGCAGCCATCGTACAGACAGTCACCGTGAAACTTAGGGAACCTAAGAAAAAAAATTGTTGCCAAATTTTGGGTATGCTCATGCTATTAATTGGATTCCGTATCAGCCGGCGGAAGTCTCCACAACTTGACATTATAGCAGTAGGATTTGGGAAGCCTTAGATGAGTAAGCCTCAGAACACCCCCAGGTTGATTAGACAAGGCGCGCGCCGCCGAGTCAAAATTTTGCTCATAGCAGCGTGCGCCTTAATGTTATTCATGAGTCTAGGACTGGTCAATCACCTGTTAATAATGCGATCGTCCGCTAGAGAACCCGTTGATACCTTCTTAGTATTGGGGGGAAGTATCCGCCGAGAAATCTATGTTTCCCAACTAGCCACAGAATATCCACAAATCCCCATTATCATTTCTAAAGGTTCCGACGACCCCTGCATTGTCAAGCTATTTGAGCGTAACAAAGCCCCCAGCCAAGGAGTTTGGTTAGAAAAATGTGCCAACTCCACCTTCGGGAATTATATGTTTAGTCAACCCTTACTCACCCAATGGGGTGCGCGCCATGTAAAAATCCTCACCTCAGATACCCACCTTACCAGGGCCCAATGGATGGCTAAAATCATGTTAGGAGCCCATGGGATTTGGCCAGAAATGGAATTAGTAGAAGAATCCGGGATACCCGGGAACACAGAATCTCTGCTCAAAACCATATTAGACCTCAGCAGAGCCATCCTTTGGGCTTTTTTTTTAGCCAGATCTGGCAACCGAGTTGTTCTGATGTTGTTCACCTTCGAGAAGTCGATATGGCTTCCTGGTGTGAAAATGGTTTTACCTGCGAGTATCAGGGGGGAGTTGATCCCGAATCCCTATGCAATTAGAAAATCAGCAGAAGTAACCGCCGATCTCTAAAATGGAGTCCAACCAGTTCGCAGCATTAGAGTGGGGTGCTTTTCTGTGTCTGTTGGCCAACCAAGACCTACAGCTTTTTTGTTGAAATTTCCCTGGGAAATGCTATAATGATTAATGAGCTTGGAAATGCCTGGAGAGGTGGCAGAGATGGTCGATTGCGACGGACTCGAAATTCGTTAGGGGTGCAAGCTTCTCGTGGGTTCGAATCCCACCCTCTCCGATTAACTTAAACCCTTATCATTATTGCGATAGGAGGAAATTAACTAACCCGTTAGTCGTACCGTTACATTCAATATGCACTCCATTGAGTCTTAGCACACGGGACGATTAGTGCATATCCCTTAGTAACAAATCTTAATTATTGACGGGTTAATCAATAAGCACAACTTAATCAATCTGTCAAATGCCTACTATCTCCCCCTAACCAAACACCGATAGGGTACTTCCCTAGCGATACCCGTCAACAGCAAGCCTAGCGGTTCCTAGCGTCACTGTTGACTGTTATCGCAACGGTCAGTTCCCTTAATATGTCTGTTTCGGTTAGGGGGAGGATATGGCTCAAAAACAACCCATAGGGGAACCCACTAGGTTATCAATGTACAACGATACCCCTATCAATGTACAACGATATCAGACCGCCTACCTGACTCCCGTAGGGAACCAGGTTATTGGGGAAATATTGGGGAGCCTACTCGCTACCAACAAAATGCGATCGCATAATCTAAACTATCTCCTACCGGAACCAACCCGATACCCCCAAACAACTTTTCACCTGGTAACTTGTTTCGTCATCTCTCGCTGATACCTACATAATCCTAGGGAATTGATTCCCCATCGAAACCGATACCTACATACCGCTAGACAAGTCTCCAATTTATAGGGGTACTGGGTTCCGCACAGGATGATTACCCCTAATAGACGGGTTAAGGTTTTGGCTTAGGGTGTTTATTGTGGGTAAATTAGAGGCAAGCATTCATATAAACTTCCAGCACTCCTGTTGCAGCACTCCTGTTAACAAAAAATATGCAAGCACCCCCTACAGTTAGAAACCATAGGGGGCCATTTAAGTTATTGGGTTAGGTGTTAGGTGTTAGGGTTTTCTCCAACCATCATCATCAATATCATCTCTGTTAATTGGAAGAGGGGGTGATTGCTTTTTATCTTCTAACTGTTTTTTACAAACTGTTGATGGCATAAAATCATTAACATATCTAATCAAATAATTTAGGCTATTTTGGATACCGTCTAACCTATTCTCAATAATTAGGTTTCCTGTATGCGTAATGAACATACTGATAATAATCGCGACAATAATTAACCCTAATTCAACTATTACCAAGTTCATTTATATTAATTTCCAAAAATGAAGTGTAAACCATTTAATTCTTTCTAGTGGAGAAAATGAAGCGTAAAAATTGCTGTACGGCGGTGATTCAATTATTTGATATTCATTAAGCCATATAATTTCACGTTTAACCATCATATTCTGCTTCACATCATTGTATGTGTAAAATTTTAACCACCCTGCCATTTTCCAGTACACGGGTACACTGTCAGCGTCAAATAATATCCTGATAAATTTACTGCCAGAAATGTCAGGTAATTTTTTAGTACCGTGTAGCTATCATCTTCTATCCTGAAATTAAGTTCATAAACTTTAAACCAATTACTTTCAGATATATCAAGTGCATTAGGCATTATCTGTTAATTTATTGTTGAGTGTTTAGCATATTTTCCAATTTGTCGATTTTTTCTGATAATTCCTGAATTGCCGCAATCACTAATGGTATCAGTTTATCATACATGATTGTTAAGTAATCTATTTTTTTGTCGTCAACTTCAGGACTATCTGTATGGTCATTTTTAACCACTTCAACTGCGTTAGGGTATATATTTTGTACTTCTTGAGCAATTAACCCAAATTGTTCTGTACTTGGATTAAAGCCATGAAATGCTGCAAGTTCATTATACTTAAACCACGTGACTGTCAATGCGTTAATTTCGCTTAACCCTAGAGTTGGTTTTGATAAAAGTGTTTTGAATTTAAGATCAGAGCTACCTTTAACGTAGTCTCCATTATCGTTAATATAAGATACATTTGTGTCTCCTACTCTAAATCTAGTATGTACTCCAGATGATGAAGAAAGAGTTGAGCTCTTTGTAAAATATGTCTGTCCGTTGTATACTTGTATTGAACATCTATCGTTAGGAACAGCTCGCCAATCGCTTTGATGAAAATTAATACCATGATATATAAATACTCTAGGATTATTATCTGCTTCTAATTGCATAGAATAATTCCCTTGATGAGAAAACGCCCAGCTATTTCCTCCAACTCTACTATTTAGTACTAAACTTGCCGAACCAGCAGTAGAGCCTATCCGGCGGATGTCAAACCCCCTCCAAACATTAAAATCAATAAGCATATTTCCATCAGGAAAACTTTCATTAGTTGCAAAAGTTACTGGATTATTTGTTATGTTAAATGTTTTAATTCCTGTTAAAGTTTGATTACCTGTAGTTCTAACTACAGTTGAATCTACATTAATTGTTCTATTAGCTGCTAAAGTTCCTCCTCCGGATCAACCATCACCTGCAGTTAATGTAATATTTGAATGTGTGTGCGTTGTGGGAGTCCTAGCGTCAGATAATCTACTATCATTACCTTGACAGGCTGTGTTTGCTGTAGTGCCATAAGCAACCGCCCATGTTGTGGCAGTACTCCCATTAAAATTATTTCCAGTTAATCCCGTACCATTTGTTAATGTATTAGGAGTATTGGCAGTTATTGTTATATTGGCACTACCATTAAACGAAGTCCCATTAATTGTTCTAGCAGTTTGAAGTGCTGTTGCTGTTCCGGCGTTTCCACTTATTGACCCGGTAATTAATGAATTAAATGTTTTAACTCCTGTCCATGTCTGATTCCCAGTTGTAATTATCCCTGAATTAGTTGCACTAGCTGTAGGTAAAGTAACATTAGTTCCTGTTGATGATGTAACTACAGGACCTGCTGTTGTTCCTGCTGTTACTCCTAAATTAGTTGCTACATTTACTTGTGCGCCTGCCGCAATCCCATCCAGCTTTGTCTTATCAGCGTTCGACATTACACCTGCAACGGTTGTTGTAGCAGCAGGTAATACAGCATTAGTACCGTCAGAACTGTTAACGGTTAACGTATTGCTTGTAGTGCTTGTAGAGAGGTTGGTGGATACGTTTGGGGCGGTGTTTCTAAACTCAGTTCCTACTAAAGTTAAGCCAGTTCCCGCAGAATAGGTTGTATTAGGAGGTGTTACCCAAACACCATCGCCGCGTAAATAGTTAGATGTACTGCCATTTGTATCAATGGCAGCAACATTACCTGAATTTGTTATTTGAGATAAGGTATGTGTATGGCTAGTTGGTGTTCTAGCATTTGATAATCTGACATCGTTACCTTCTGTAACAGTTCCAATAGTTGTTCCAAAATTTTTGTTAAATGCTGTACTTTTGGTAAAAGTAGGCTCTTTACCGTCTAATGTACTTTGAAGTCCTGTAACATTAGCAATAGTATGTGTATGTTCTGATGGAGTAAACGTAGACGGTTTGGACGTTATTTCAGTCCAGCTATGGGAATGAGTAGATGGGGGGAAAGTGCCAGGTTTATTAATAATATTATTCCAAATTAACTCAGTTAATTTGACTAAATTAGTATTGGAGTCAATAACTGCTTGTATCCGTTCATTAGTTAAATACAGATTAACTTCACCTTCTGGCAAGTCATCGGTTGATTGCCCAAACTTACTAGAGTAAATGTTGAAATTAGTCATAACTGCCTCTATATTGAGTAATCAAATAAATGGCTAATAACTTAATACTAGCCATTCATTTGATGATTACATATTGATATATTCGATAATTGTAACGCTGATACTAGCGCTAGATTCTGCTATCGCCTGTAACTCAGTTCTACCCCACGTTATTGAGATGGTATCACCTGGCTTAACCGAAAATGCAGCGTCTGACACGCTATCACCTGTAGGGTCAAATATTAGATGTACATTGGTATTTGACCGATTCTTTACAAACACCGTTCTACCGTTACTGGTAGCATTGATAGGCACAACTTCCGTGATAGTGTTAGCAGTCAAACTTATCGCGGTAGTTTCGGGAGTTCCCGGTATTTTACTGCTCATATTTAGAGTGTCTAAATTGACAATAAAACTGTAAACTGAGAAACTCATAATAAACTCCTAAATCAAAGTAAAATTTACCAATTTATTATTTGTTCTAATCCAACAATATTGGTTACGCTATCCTCAGTTATAGCATAGATAGAAGCTGTTGATTTTAGTTCATCATCCCACCCAGCGTTAGGAGGTAAATATAGGCATTGATAAGGTACACAGTTACTGATATCACCGTGACAAAACCATACCCCTACAGAACCTACGTTTTGTAAGTGCAACCTATACCGATTAATATTTGAGGGTCTAACTAATGTGGGGGTATTGCCTATTGTCACCCCAAAATTTTCGGGTTGTGTCAATGTAGGGGTTTGAGGAACTGTATCGAGTTGATATTCAGCCATGCCCAAAATATTAATAGAATCATTGTTATGTAACTGAGTTAAACACCTAGCTTTAACTATTGAGTTGCTATCAATTGCTAAACCTTCGTTTTGATTAGTGATTAATTCAATTAACAGGTTTTCGGTGTGAATGCCTCCATAATATGGCAATTTGACAATCCCTAAATTTAACCCGTTTTCTGTTGCCATATTCCCATAAAATATCTGTAAATCTACCGCTCCCTGCAACACTTCCTGTTTTTTTTCCACCGTTGGTAATAGCTATCTTCCGGGTAAATTGTGGGGATTTGTGATTGTGCAATACTGGGAGTGTAACATCTAGCGTTTAACGATGATATATAGCTGTAAATACCGATATCATATTTATATCTTTCTGTCATTAATGATTCTAAAATAGTCCCGTTAAATAACTCTATGGCGTTACTCCAGTTAGCAGCGTTGATATTAGCCGTGATATTTTTAATACCTCTCATGATTTTAACCACCTATTAATAAATTATTTGTTAGTATAATATTACTACTTTAATGTGATTATTTAAATGGTTAGAAACACAATTAACCCATGGGACCCAGGTCCTACTAGGGAGCCACCAAAGAGAGATGAACCAAAGGGAGGTAAAAAACCGCGTGGGTTTGGTAGGAGACCTGGTTTTGGGGGTGGCAGAAGCGGCGGCGGTGGTGCTGGTAACAGTTTTGGCGGTCCTAATAGCGGTGACGAGGTAGATGATGATAAAGGAAGGCAACCACCAAAACCGGGGAACGAAATGCCAGACCCTCGTGATTATCCTGTTAAAAATAATAATAAATGGCATTTAATGATTTTTGCTCAAATAGTAAATAGTAGACTTAGCAGTGGAACATCTAGTATTAATAGGCATTGGTGGAGAAGGCAAGAAGCAACAACGTCAAATTTTAGACTTAATAAGATTGGATTAGATGTCTTTATAGAGTGGGAAGAATCATGGCATGATTCAGAGTACAATTACGAAGAGCCGATAATTGTACATAATGATTATATTAAACATCGTAAGTTATACCCGTTAAAACCTTACTATATGAATTCAGGTTGTGAAAGAGTTTCATTATATGGAAGTGGCTTTAATAGTTTTTATAACTCTGAATATAACGCTTCATGTCGTGATCCAAATAGGCTTATGATTAGTCCATTATTTGGGTCTATCTTTTACCGTTTAACTCCAGCCACAACCTGGACAGACGTAACAACTGTTTGGACTAAAGACCCGGAAGCAATGTTAGAATATATACATTTATGGGAAGTTCCATATATTGATAGAGGTCATCAATCATACTACGAATATGAGTCTGACGTATTGTGGGACGCCTATCGAGGTAGGTCGTATGAAAATACACGCTGGTATCCAGTATTTCCTACGAGTACTAGATTAAACTATACTTCTTTAGACGGTCCACGAATTTGGGAGAACACCCGTAATTATAGCTATAAACTATGGATTCTGTCTGAAGATAAAGATTATTTGCCGCCAGAAAACAACGTTCGTCAAATCACAATACCAGACATGAATGAAGAATGCTGTGGAATGATTAGAAGGATTTACGAGTTCCTAGACCCTGAATCCTTTCCGGCTGAAATGCCTACAAAAATAACAGTAGATGCCGATAATCCTGATAATGGAATTAAAGAAATTAAAACATTGCCAGAGTGGTTAATGTACAGATTTGACATCGATGATGAGAGGTGGGGGGAATTTGAGGTAAAGGTAGAAATTAATGATATCAATCTTCTATCAGAAGAACAAGAAGAAGTAACAATAAAATTGCCTAATATTGCAGAATCTATAGCTGAAATTTTCGGGCTGGTTATGGAAATTGCCATCTCTCATCAGGTTACACAAAACGCTGTGTTAACCTGCTTACATGAAGCAGGTTTGGCTCACGCAGCAGCCTTTAAAGCTGGTAGGGAAGTCTCGGAAATATTAGACTATTTAGGCTTTAAAACTGAGGAAAAATACGAGAAACTAAAAACAGCTTTCACTCCAGAGGCTGATAATTTTGAGGAACTACTAGAACCTAACGAAAGTAAAGTTAAAATCACTAATCAAAAGAACGCGAAAGAAACACTAGAGACAGCCTTAAATCAAATAAAGGAAATATTCTCAATAGTTAGAGCGCAAGGTACTTTACAAGTTAATGGTAATGACCCATCAAAAGACATATTAGCCGATTTAACGCGGTTATATGATTCAATGAAAAAACAGGATGAGATTAGAGAACAGGAAACCAATAAAGTCAAAGAATTGCTCAAAAAAGACTTTCCTGATATCAAGATAGAAACCGAGTTAATAGACGGCGATAATCCACTAAGGGAGACTCTGTAATGGTAGCCAGAAGTGCAAGAATGCTAAGAACAACCCGTGGCTTATCCAGTCGTCAAACTAGGTCAGCAATTGGACGGAATGGAGTTAGACAGGTTAATTTTTCTCGACGAACATCAACCGAGGAAATGGGATGGTTTGGGAAGCTGTGGACAAAAGTCACAGGAAAAGTAGTTCAGTGGGGTAAATCATTTGCGGGTTGGTTATGGGAGGGACTTACTAAGTTCTTTTCTAGCTTTAGCTTTGAAAAAGTAGCGACATTTATTACCTCTAATTGGGACAGCTTTTGGAATTTCAACTGGAATATATCAGATGAACAGATAGACAAAAATATGATGAATATTGCTAATCAATTTATTAGTACTACCGCCGGTTTTTTGGGTAATATGGCAGGTAAATTAGTTTGTGGAGTATTGCCTACCATTGGTATTGCATTTATCAACAAAGCTGCTGCTATGCACATTGCCTTAAGCAAGGGACCTGAAATGCTTAGGGAAGTATCATCAGCTTTTGGTTCATACGTTAGGCAATCATTTAATATGGCTATGAAAGCTATAGCATGGCAACTGTTTAAACATGGTAGACGGGTTGTTAAAATGTTTTTAGCCGCAAGCAAGCCCTTCAGCGCTTGCGAAACGTATCGTTTCGATGGTTCCGGTGGTAAAGACAGGATGAAAAAGTGGGGTGACGAAAAAGGTGAAGAATGGAGTTTTGGGAAACAGAGAAGGGACGCTAGAGAAAAATTACCAGAAGAATATGACGGCAAGTTAAGCACTATATGGAACCAAGATAGTTCAGAGGAATTTTGGGATGAATTCTCAGATAATTGTAAAGAAGCGATTATTTTAGTCGCTCAAGGCTTAGATGAATATATCGCGTTACAACGCATTGAGGAAAATAGACAGCAACAGTTAGTTAGCGCGGTTATAGAAAACGGCAGCGAACGTTTAGATTAGTATCAAGTTTGCGTAATTTACAGGAAAATGTAACCAACGCATTAGCTCAAACTGAGATATTAGGAAATAGAGATATTGGTCAATTTGTAGGGTCGGGTGATATCTCTGAAGTTCCGAATAGCAGTAATTTAAAAATTCAGTTAAACCTTCATTTTGTACAATTACGAAAAACCTCCATATTGGACTAAGGAAAGACGGTCAAAACTACAAAAAACTCAAATAGAACTCCCATCAGTAGAAAGACACGAAATAACCTGGGATAAATTACAAAGGATATTTACTCAACCTAGTAAATCGGCATTTACCAAAGGCAATATCAAAGTAACCTGTAATATGCGAAATGGTAGGAAATTTTCATTTTTTGTGAATGAAAGCTCTAAATCTGACGCTGAAAGAATTTGTAAGGATTTAGTACAATTAACAAGTTCCTCAATTGTTTATCCTTTGATATTTGAGGAACGTAAAGGTTTTGGCGGTAGGGAAAATGCGAAAAGAATCAAAGAGAGCAAAATGTATATCAGTGAAGTGAAAATACTTAACTGGGAATTAATTGATAAATTTGAACAAGCCAAAATCGATATGGGAGAGAATAGTGTTTTGGCAACGTACAAAGACCCTAGGAAGTCTAAAGTAAAAATTCCTTTACATTTTGAGAAGAAACCTAAGTGGGTAGATGACGCAATCAGAACAGCTACTAGAACGTCGTTAGAAATGAAAACTGGGAGTCAGCCACCAACTACAGCTTAATGTAGTTTTCATTGAATAGAAGCTACATATATGTAGCATCTGATATATCAAATAGTTAACAGACAAATTCAGTTAATGATGCTAGGCTCTATGTATTAACTGATTAAAGGTGATGATTATGGCTAGTCCAGTAACTCTTAATGGTGCCACTCTCGAACACCAATTGCTAGAAGTTATCGAGCAAGTTCAACGTGCACAGATAAACGCAACTAGAAACCCTAATGGTGTAACGGTAGTTACAGCTTATACCCGCAACATGGCAACTGGAGCTGTGACAGTATCCCTAACAATCCCTACTGATGATGTTTGGGATGCTACTGATGGCTCTATCGATGTACAAGCCATCGCTGTTTTTGTTGACTAGGGTTCATTAACTAGGTAGACATTAACACTATTGTTGTCTACCTATCTAAAGTTTTGTTTGATAATTAATGAGGTTAAATTATGCCATTAAATGATGCTTACGATAAATATAAAGCAAATTTTGTTGCTAAACTAGCGGAACCGAAAGGCACTTGTATCGGCAGGAGTTTGATGGTTGAGGCTCCAGTAGACAAGACATCAAAGTATGTTATCCCAATGCCTATGTTGCTGCTTTATACGCTATCCGATAACGCCGTAACACAGGAACCCGTCCTGGTGCGAGACTTAACTATCTGGAGACCTCCCGTTAGTGGAACTACATCAACTAATGCTAATAGGCGTAATATCATACCAGGGGCTAGAGTTAGGTCATGGAAACGTATAGAGTACACAAAGATTTTTGTAGAAGCTCCTGCCTCTATGGGTGGAGTATGGAGAACATATCGCACATCAGGAACTAACGCGGGTGATAGGAAGCTAAGATTTATTGGTTTAAAAGTTCCTCAAATTTTCTCGATTAATTCTTTGCTATATGTTTTTGCTCATTACTGGAGCAAAAAACCCGCGAGTATTAGAACCTATAACTCAATGTTTCGTATTCCGGCTGAATCTGAAATTACCCTCGATAACCTAGGAGAACTAACCACAGGTAAAACTGAAGCACCTAATCAAGTACAAGGAAACCTTAGCGCTTTACCTGAGAAAACAGGCAACAAACCATAATAACTATCTTGTTGCTAATTATATACCCGTTAAATCACAAAATAGGATTAACGAGTTTTTTGTATTGGTTATTATTTGTACATTCTATATATACTTAATGTAATACTTGATATTTTTATAAATAAGTGTAAATTGTATAATTTATGTTTATTTTTAATAAATTAATTAGATAAGATAATTTTAATTAAATACAGTGAATTCAAAAGAGCAAGGTAACTATACAGTTACAGAATCAATTGAAGGTAGCGTAACTGTAGAAAATGTAACTAATGTCAATACTAATAAAGTATTGACTCCTACAGAATACCAAGAGACGTTGAGTCGGTTTAATCAGTTTACTAAGTTTCTGGAGTTGGTTAATACTTACCTTCCTTACCCCAAAACTTCATTAATTCAATCATTGACCAACAAACTCCAAACGTCGGAGATTATCAACTCAAATACCTTTTATCTGACATATTCAGAGATTGCCACACTTAAACGAGTCACCAACGCAATCCTGACGCTATTAAAAGCAGGTGGAGTAAAGCTACCTCGTAAGGTTACGGGAGCCATACAGGATGATATTAATGCACTAGAAGACCATCTATTGGGCTCTGAGAGTGATTTAGAGGATGAAGATAATGAAGTCAACCCATTTTCTAGTTGGTTAGATTAAGGCTAGTCCAAAATAAAACCACCCATATATTATCTGTTTTCAGGACTGAAAATACAGTCCTGAAAATGAATAATACCCAGGTGGCAGTCAACAAGCATCAGGAAATTATAGCATGATACCACGTCATTGGTCCGAGGTTAGGCTTAACCTACGAAACATCGCGTTAACCCCCTTGATGTATATCGGTCATTCCCTATATATCAAAGTTCCAATTTCCAGTGGAAAGTCAGGAATAACGTGGCCATCAACTTTAGTTAAGTTTGATAAGGATTTTATCGCTTATTTTTTAGGTAAAATCATTAAAAAATTAATACCATTAAACCCCGAAAAACTTGAGGAATTAATGGAGGATGCACTTGAGTATTACAGAGAAGAATACAGCATCTATGCGGCGGAAAATGGCTTAGACAAAGAAATTGATAACCCTAGCGGAAGTTTCGGAGTGCACCCAAAAGATGAGAAATAAATACAATGCTAGAGGACAAAAAATAGACAGCTATTATTTTTCAAGTGCATTTGAATGTAGGGTTTATCACCTTCTACGAAAACATGATAATCAATTAATTGTTCACCCTAAAATGACATTAATTGAACATGCAAAACCTTGGAAAAATATCACCTGGATTCCAGATTTTTAGAGTCCGTTCTTTAATCGTTACATCGAAGTTAAGGGAGTATTAACTGATTCATTTAAGCTAAAAATGCAGTTATTGCAGTACCTTAATCCTGGTTTAGTCAATCAGTGTTGGTTTGTTATAAGGGGGACATCCTACCGATGGCAAGGCATCTCATTTATCAATATCGACGAGTTTAAGGGGCTTTGGAAAAACTTAGAGATTCCAAGGGTAAACAATGAATAAACTGCACTACAAGGGGTTATTTTCCATTGACGGTGAGTTAATAAACACCACCTATAACCCACACCTATTTGAGTCAGAAACCACTCAAATAGCCTACCGGATACTAACCCCTATAAAGGAACATAAAACCCAGGAAATCCTTGATTTAGCTTATTCCTATATGGGTTGTTATAGCCCTAGGGGGGACTACAGAGGTCACGCTACAGCAAGGTTGACAAATGAAGGCAGCCTACGAGTATCAATTGTTGGTAACCCTCAATTTTGGGAGGTATGCAAAAAAATTTCAAACGTCATAATCAATCATCAAAGGATAATTAATCATGAGTATCGGATATTACGGCAAAAAACAGGACGATAAATTTAGTTATTGCAGTGCAGTTAAGCCCGGTGAAACGGCAACCTTTCTAATTGTTGATTATGCATAATTCCGAATTAAGTCACCTCATTTATGGATATTCGGGAAAGGTGTATCAGGGGATTTTTCTAACTTCAATGATAGGGATTGGAGTTATTCCAAAGGTGATAAATAATTAATTGCTGTACGGTTTTGTATTGAAAAATACGAGACTGAATATAACGGCAAAAAACGAGAATACACCCCTACATCTCCAGAACTCGCATTGCTTAAAATAGTCGAAAGTGACTCAATGCTTACAGACGGTTCTGTGATGTTTACAGCAACAATAAATCTAAGTCAATCATCAGTCAGACCTTCTGACAGGATATTAGAGGGAAATATCGGAGACGATAATTTAAACTCTGATATTTCTAATATCTTAGAAATTGAATGTATTAATCCATTCAATCAATCTTTCGCTACTTACTCAATCGGAGATATTGACGCTTTCATTGAATCCAAAACTAAAAATAAAGCAGGATTTAATGGAAAGGCAAAATACAAAACCTTCGAGGAAAGGTTAACAGAAGGGGCTAAGGTTTTGGATTGTGACCCTAGCTTTGAGAGTCTTTATAACAAGGTTAAACAACTTGATTCTAATGTATTAATTGCATTAATTGAATTACTGCGATTAATGTAGTCACAAATAAATCCCCCTAAATATTTAGGGGGGAATAACCACCATACCATGTCAACAAGTCAAGAGCGATAAGAGGTTACTACCATGTCTGAGGACTATATTGATTATAGGCTAATCAGAAGCCAAATGTCATCTGAACTAGAAGAAATAATCACAGAAGGCAACCTGGGTGAGCAATTAGAGTCTGTTTTACGGGCTGTCTGTGTTCTGCCATATCCTGATATCCAATTCCCTATTGTAACCTCGTTTATAGCGTCTCCAGTAACCCTTATGAGTACAGCTGGCATCCTGTTCCTTTGGGGGTCTAGCGGTACTGGAAAGTCACAGATAGCTACCGTAGCATCTGAACTATACAAGACAACCTCGGTGCTTGCTAATAGCACTTTCGCTTCACTGAGAAACAAGATACAACATGAACGATTTTATGACCCCCTTCAATGTGAATTTGAGAAAAATTTTATATTGGTATGGGAAGATATCACCCCTAGCTTATTAATTGAAAATGAGAATATGTTATCGCTTTTCAAGGTGTTAAACCGCAAAAATAGCCGAATAACCATCAGTAGTCAGACACCGGGAACTAACATGATTTTTAATGCTTTCGCTTTAAAGGTGATTAATTCAATACATCCATTGTGGACATTTTGGGAGTTAAACGAACTCAAAAGACGGATGTTTCCTATATGGTTTAAAAAGAGACTATGACATCAGAGGAATATAGGGGCAATGGTTACGAGTTAAGTGATTTAAACGATGTAGAGGATATTACGCTTGATAAATTATCATCTCAATTAGAAATTTTCTGGAGAAATATCGATAACTGCAATCAATACAGCAAGGTCAAAAAACAACTACAGAAACACAAAAAAGATATCATTAACGCTAGGTTATCAAGTGAAATTATTGTCACCCATTCATTGATTTATCAATTATCTATCAATGAATCAATTAAACGCTTCAATGATTACTGGGATTTTGTTAATGAAAAAATCTTGACTATATCATCAGGTACTGAACAATTTTTAGACAGTTTTATCACTCAAGGTATTGAGGCAAAAATGAAACAAAATAACCAGGCAATTAACGCGGGATGTCCTGAGTTAACCGAGGTTGTAACTGATATCGACCCGAAAGCGTTAAAAGAAGCCATTGAGAGAGCCAAAACAGATGGATATCTTGATAGTCGCGTTAATGTTTCAGAGTTGACTAATCTAATGAAAAATAGAGGATATAATATGATTAATCAGAACAGCAAAAATGTTTGGAAACACATCATATAGGAGACCAAAAAAATGACTAAACCTCCCAACACAAATGCCATTATAAAGGCACGGTTTAAAACATTTAAACAAATGGTAGATAGTACAGTCTACAACGCTAATAAAGAAGACGCTAAGGAAACGTTAATTTCAATAATGAATGATTGCGAGGTTGAGTTATCCTTAGCAGAAGCGAAAAAACAATTATCGCTCAAACAGCTTAATTATATTCAGCATTTACTAACCAAAATCGAATAATTTAAACCCTTCCGAAATGACGTTAAACTATCACAACTTAACCACTATCAAAGGATAAATCCATGTCAATCAAATTAAGTACACCCGGATTAAACGTAGTAGAATATAGCTACATGAGTAATCGATTAAATCCTAACGTTGTAGGATTACTTGACTTAGTAGAACTTGCTATCACATCTGAACAATTCGACGAAATTGTCGAATTTATTCAAATCCACAGGCATTTTTTAAACGCGGAAATCGAGTTACTCAAAGGTATTGAAGCCTTGCTTGATGCAAAAATTACAGAACACAACAATAATCAAAATCACCCCGATAATGATGATCACAAGTTCAATTAATCAATAGGAAATAAAGCCATGAATGAGTTTGAACAAGAAAAAATGATGGTTATTGCAGAAATGGCTAGGGAGATTTTTGTCAGATTAGCTGGCAATAATTTAACAGCAACTCGTGAGGATAGAATCACGATAGCAGAAATTGCTCATAATTACGCTATTGACTTTCTGGCAGTACACGAGAAATGGGTAGAATCTCAGTATCCAATTATTACTCGATTCGATTCAGACGTAATATCACCTGAATGTAACCTTAATGGTTATAACAGCGATATCCTACTGGGAGGTGATTTTCATGCCTAAGCTACTCCCAGTAGTCACACTAACAGGGTCTTACAAAGGGTTTCTGGTAGGTCATGGTAATATCTGTATCGAAGTAGGTTCTTTAGAATGGTTTAAATACCTAGAAACCCATAAATCTTTTTCAGTAGAGGTTAATGGTAAACGATTTACAGCTTGCAAAAAACTCTCAATTAATGGTTTTACCTACTGGAACCTCAAAGGGTGGGATGGTAGCGTCAATCATCACATCTACATAGGGAAATCTGACCAACTCATTGTAGACAAGCTAACAGACGTAGCGTTAGCTATGATTACTAAGTGCAGAATGAGTAACAGCTAAACCCTAAACCCTAACACCTAACACCTAACAGCTAACCCTAACTCAATAACAACCTTAACCCTTATCGTGTCCTATCATGATAGGGGTTGTTTGTATTTTTTGCCAGTAGTCTATTGCCAGTAGTCTATTGGAAGTTTATATGAACCCACCCCTAGTTTACCCACAATAAACACCCTAAGCCAAAACCTTAACCCGTCTATTAGGGGTAATCATCCTGTGCGGAACTCAGTACCCCTATAAATTGGAGACTTGTCTAGCGGTATGTAGGTATCGGTTTCGATGGGGAATCAATTCTCTAGGATTATGTAGGTATCAGCGAGAGATGACGAAACAAGTTACCAGTTGAAAAGTTGTTTGGGGGTATCGCTTCAGTATGTCATAGCCAGGTTAGTCGTGATTATGCGATCGCATTTTGTTGGTAGTGAGTAGGCTCCTCAATATTTCACCAATAATCTGACTACCCCTATGGGTTTTGAAATTTGAGCCATACCCTCCCCCCATAACCGAAACAAACACTCTTAGGGGTGCGACCGATGTGATAGCAGTCAATGGTTCGTAACGAACCGATAGGCTTGCCATTGACGGGTATCACGAGAGAGTTACCCTATCGGTGTTTGGTTGGGGGGTGGTATGGGTATTTGACAGATTGATTAAGTTGTGCTTATTGATTAACCCGTCAATAATTAAGATTTGTTACTAAGGGATATGCACTAATCGTCCCGTGTGCTAAGACTGAATGGAGTGCATATTGAATGTAACGGTACGACTAACGGGTTAGTTAATTTCCTCCTATCGCAATAATGATAAGGGTTTAAGTTAATCGGAGAGGGTGGGATTCGAACCCACTATAAAGCCTACAACCCTTATTCTACCGTTACTCTAGTGCACTCAAAAGCGATCGCATTATTAGGAGTTAGTGCAAAATGAAACCCCCTAGGCTAAATACCTAGGGGGTGTTGTATTGTGGGTTTATTGGAGATTAATCATCAAGCTGATATAGCAATCTGAGAATAGCCTTAACCTCTGGTAGGTCTGGATTGATACCATTATTGGTTAACACTTGCCTTCCCATGTCTAACGGCAATGGTTGCCTTTGATGTCGCGTCAGGATACCTAACTCTGTGGCAAGGTTGCGACGTTTTTTGTACTTGCTGTCATTAACCGTTACCGAGTGACCAAACGAACGCGCTCTGATTTCCTGTGGTATCCCATTCATCTCTCCCAGTTGGTTACCAAGATGACGGAAAGCATAAGCTTGAGTAAATCCCCAATTATGTTGTGATAACCATTTACGGTGATTATCGTTAAACATACCAGGGTTTTTAGACTTAGTAACAGGTAAGTAGACGTTATGAATCCCTAGGCGGTTAATCAAGGTTTTGTCTTTTGACATTGGGATAGCTAACCGCCAGCCTGTCTTGATGCTACCACCAAAATAGGTAAATTCTCCAATCACTAACACTAACTCAATGTTGGTAGGGTCAGATATGGCTGGGAAGGTAATGCCATCAATCTTAACTGGCTTAGTTAAATTTTGACCTGCTGCTACTTCAGACGGTCTTAACCCATATAAAGTACACATTGCACTAACCCAACACCAACCATCACGAGCGTTATTGTCTGTGACAGAACGATAATCAGCGTTGCGTTCTTTGTCTAGTAAACTTAACAAGGTATCCAAGTCTATACTTTGGGATTCAGCAAATACTGTTTGGGTAGGGTCAATTTTTTCTAGCTTGTCCAGTGCTTTTTTGCAGCCAGCCCGTTCCGCTACCTGCCTTAACTTGTAATATCGGTCCTTAAAATCCTTATGTCCTACCGGGCTGCTACCGTCTGGCAATGGAGTATACAAGGTTTCTTTTATACCCTCCCAGGTAACGTAACTATCCCAGTTTGTAACTTTGTTAAATACATCTAAGAAACAGCGCTTAAAAGAGGCTCTGTCACTAGCTATATCACGGGAACGTTTGCGCTTAGTGTTTTTGTGAACTCCGTTAAAGTAATCATCCTCCATCTCTTTAAACACTTGACGGTAGGTGATTAAGTCATTCTCTAGGGGAGTTTTGTTTTCATCAAGGATAGTAGCCTTGTACCAGTCCAGCCATTCAGACACCGACTGAAATTGTCCGTCAAGGGATTTATGAACTAACCAGGCCTTATCAACAGCCTTACGGATACCCTCTGAGGTAAATTGACAATTACACCCCCTTTGTTTACGTCCCCCAGTTTCCGGGTCATTGGTGATGTCTAGTTGGATTGTCCCCCGGTTACGTTTAATCCTGACACCCTTGGGACATTGTTTGCGGGATAGGTTGAAAAACTCAAGAATATCCTCAAAGCCTTGATATGTACCACTATGTGTACTGTTTGTACTTGCACTCATTTTGCACTAACTCCTAATAATGCGATCGCCATTGAGTGCATTAGAATGGCGGTAGAATAGGGGTTATAGGCTTTATAGTGGGTTCGAATCCCACCCTCTCCGGTTTTGCTCAGGCTCAATCATGACCAGCCCTGGCGCTAATCCCTACCTCTGCGAGCGATCGCGAGCGAGGGGTTAGGGTAGGGTTTGGCTGTTTTTATGGCTGCTGTGGATATCTGTGTAACGGATCTTTACGATCGCTACTGAGAAGGTATTATCAGTGATAGGATGCCGTAAAAACCTTTGAGATAATTTTCTATGGTAGAAACACTGACAGGAAAAGCTCCCAAATTCGGTGGTAGCACAGGTGGTCTTCTCACCAAAGCCCAAGTTGAGGAGAAATATGCCATTACCTGGACCAGCACCAAAGAACAGGTGTTTGAAATGCCCACAGGTGGCGCAGCTATTATGAACGAGGGAGAAAACTTGCTCTATTTGGCTCGCAAAGAGCAGTGTCTCGCCTTGGGAACCCAACTGCGGACAAAATTCAAGCCGAAAATCGAGGATTTCAAAATCTATCGGATTTTCCCCAATGGCGAAATGGAATATCTCCACCCCAAAGATGGCGTTTTCCCTGAGAAAGTTAACGAAGGTCGGGAGTTCAACGGAAAAATCGATCGCAAGATTGGTGATAACCCCAACCCAGCTAGTGTTAAATTCAGCGGTAAAGCCACCTACGAATCTTAGGGGTCTATGGGCGGGGTGGGTTCACCTGACTTGTCACTAAGAATCAGGCTTTTTGTAGAATCTCCCCCCCTACAGTACAGGTAAACTCCCTATAAGATCAGGTTTGCTGGTTCCTGAGTTTCAACCAAAAACCAGCATTTTCTGTTATTGTTGATATACAGTAGCATTAGATTCAGCTACAAATTTTCCCAAAAATTACAACAATGATTTTTCCAGATTTCTCCCAATTCTGCCAACTACGGGCCAGGGGTAACTTCATTCCCGTCTATCAGGAGTGGGTGGCGGACTTGGATACACCAGTTTCGGCGTGGTATCGGGTTTGTGCAGGTCAACCTTACAGCTTCCTGTTGGAGTCGGTCGAAGGTGGGGAGAAAATTGGGCGTTACAGCTTTCTGGGTTGTGATCCTTTGTGGATTTTATCAGCCCGTGGCGATCGCATGATCCAAACATTTAGGGACGGTCAACAACAAGATTTTCAAGGCGATCCGTTTCAGGTATTAGCTGACTGTCTTAAACCCTATCAACCTGTCAAATTACCAGAACTACCCCCCGGAATTGGGGGACTGTTCGGGTTTTGGGGTTATGAATTAATCAACTGGATTGAACCACGAGTGCCCATTTATCCCCTCACAGAGGACGATTTCCCCGATGGCCTGTGGATGCAGCTTGATAGTTTACTAATTTTTGACCAGGTGAAGCGCAAGGTTTGGGCGATATCTTATGCAGACCTGCGGGAAACAGACCCAGAAACAGCCTATCAACAGGCTTGCGATCGCGTGACTCAATTGGTAGATAAGCTCAGATCTCCCCTATCTCGTCAGAGTACCCTATTAGAATGGACTCCTCCCGATAGGAACAAATCCGATGATACGGAAACATCACGCCAATACAGCAGTAATTTCTCCCGCGACCAGTTTTGTGCGGCTGTTGACCGAGCCAAGGAGTATATTAGGGCTGGAGATATCTTTCAGGTGGTCATTTCCCAACGGCTGGCGGCACAATACCAAGGCGATCCTTTCTCCTTGTATAGATCCCTGCGTTTAATCAATCCTTCCCCCTATATGGCTTATTTTGACTTTGGGGATTGGCAGATGATTGGCTCTAGCCCAGAAGTGATGGTCAAAGCGGAAAAAAACCATGACGGAAAGGCGATCGCCACCGTTCGCCCCATTGCGGGAACCCGCCGCCGTGGTAAAAACTCCCAGGAAGATCAGGACCTAGAACAGGATTTGCTACAGGACCCCAAAGAAATCGCCGAACACGTTATGCTAGTAGACCTCGGACGTAATGATTTAGGGCGGGTCTGCCAAAATGGAACCGTAGTAGTTGATCAACTGATGGTGGTCGAACGCTATTCCCATGTCATGCACATTGTTAGTAATGTGGTGGGAGAGTTGGCAGATGATAAAAATGCCTGGGATTTACTAAAAGCCTGTTTTCCGGCTGGGACTGTCAGCGGTGCGCCGAAAATTCGGGCCATGGAAATTATTAATGAGTTGGAACCTAGCCGCCGAGGTCCCTATTCTGGCGTTTATGGTTATTATGATTTTGAGGGACAACTAAACACAGCTATCACTATCCGCACTATGATTGTCCGTCAGGGGGAAGATGGTATAAATCAAGTTTCTGTACAGGCGGGGGCGGGACTTGTGGCTGATTCCCAACCCGAAAAGGAATATGAGGAAACCCTCAATAAAGCACGGGGGTTATTGGAAGCCATTAGCTGTCTGAAAACTTCTGAGAGTTGATTGTATGGATTTCTACATCGTTGATGTTTTTGCAGAAGCTAAATATGCGGGGAATCAACTCGCTGTTTTCTTCGGTGAGGGGGTGTCGTCTCTATCTGATGAGGAGATGCTAGAAATTGCCCAGGAAATGAATTATTCAGAAACTACTTTTATCCGTTCCGTGGGAATGGTTGATGGTGGCTATGATGTCAGGATTTTTACCCCTTCTAAAGAATTGCCTTTTGCGGGTCATCCTACCCTGGGAACTGCTTATATTATTCAACGGGAATTGATTAAAAAACCTGTTGATCAGGTGGTGTTAAATTTGGGTGTGGGTCAAATTCCAGTGACTTGGAGTAATGGTAACACTGACCAAGAATTGTTATGGATGCGCCCCAATAATCCGGTTTTTTATAATTGTTTTAATGCGGCAGATATCGCCCCGGTTTTGGGTTTGGAAATTGCCGATTTTGACGATAATTTTCCCATTCAAGAAGTGTCAACGGGGATTCCTTTTTTAATCGTTCCCCTCAAAAATAAAAGGGCTTTGAAACAGGCTAAGGTTAATTTAGAGCATTATTTTGAGTTTATTAAAAACATTAATACTAAGGAGATTTTTGTATTTTGTCCTGAACCCTATGACATGGAAAATAATATCAGCGCTAGGATGTTTGCCCCGGCTTTAGGAATTACCGAAGACCCAGCCACCGGAAGCGCTAATTCTTGTCTGGCAGGTTATTTGGTGCATAATTCCTATTATAATCGGGATAATATTAGTGTGCGTGTGGAACAGGGTTATGAGATTAATCGCCCTTCTTTACTATTTTTAAAAGGCGAGAAAAAGGTAGGAGATGAAATTGAGGTGATGGTGGGGGGAAAAGTGGTGGCGATCGCTAAGGGAGAATGGTTGAATTAATTTAGCTAACTGCGGCTTCTAGCATTTGGATAGTTCCGCGATCGCTATTAATTTCTACCATACCGCCTATGGCTATGGTAAATTGGGCGCGAATATGACCTATGGCTGAACCATACCAGGCGGGTATTCCTAGGGGTTGAATATGATCAACTAACACTTCCCATAAACTAAAGGATGATTCCCCTTCCCTCCCAGGTGAACAACGGCTACATTGTCCGAAAATAAACCCGGATAATTGATCTAAAATTCCGGCTAGTTTTAATTGAGTCAATAGGCGATCGACCCGGTAAACATCCTCGTTAATATCCTCAATAAATAAAATTTTTCCCGACCAATTCGGTAGATATTCAGAACCCACCAACGCCGCTAAAACTGATAAATTACCCCCCACCAGTTGACCCCTAGCGCTACCGCTGGTAATAGTTTCTACCCGAATATTCCCAGGATTTTCAAAGGTAACAGCTTCGGCGGAAAACAACACTCGCTTTAAGTAATTCACCGAAAAACTCTGCCAATGGGAAGTTCCTAATAAGCCGTGAAATGTGATAAAATTACACTGGGAATATATGGCTAATAATAATGAGGTGATATCACTATAACCAATAATCACCTTGGGATTGTTGCGGATTATGTTATAATCCAACAAGGGTAAAATACGCGCAGCCCCCCAGCCACCAGCGGCGGCAATAATTCCCCGAATATTCGGATCAGCAAACATGGTATTAACATCGGCGGCGCGGTCTCGATCTAATCCAGCTAAATAACCATATTTATCCATCAGGTGAGGCGCAGCTTTCAGATTAAGTCCTTGTTGCATTAATTGCAAAGTTAGAAATTTTAACTCCTGTCTGGTAATCCATCCAGAAGGCGCAATTATTCCCACCGTATCCCCAGCCCGCAACCGGGGTGGTTTAATAGGATTAGGAGAGGATGCTAATACCGGAAATCCTGTTGCTAAAAGTGTCAAACCTAACCCATTGAGAAATTGGCGGCGATTTTTCATAGATCTAATTTTGATACCATTGTTAAGATTATGAACCTAGATTATTCCCGAATGCAATCCGTCCAATCCCCAATTATTCCGATTATTGGGAAACTAATTAACAATCATCCGGGGACAATTTCCCTAGGTCAAGGGGTAGTTTATTATGGCCCCCCACCTGTGGCATTTGACCAGATATCCGAGTTTTTAGCTAGTCCAGAAAATCATAAATATAAACCAGTAATTGGTATCAATCCACTACTTGAGATAATCGCCGATAAACTGCAAACCGAGAATCATATTAATCTCAGCGATCGCCAGAAAATTGTCGTCACTGCTGGTAGTAATATGGGGTTTATGAATGGGATTTTAGCCATTACCTCACCCGGGGATGAAATCATTATACAATCTCCTTACTATTTTAATCATGAAATGGCGATTATAATGGCAAGTTGTCAGCCGGTGGTTATTCAGACTGATGACCATTATCAACTGCGAATTGATGCAATTAAAGCCGCCATAACCGATAAAACCAGGGCGATTGTTACCATTTCTCCCAATAACCCCACCGGGGCGGTTTATTCCCCAGAAGCATTACAAGAAATTAATCAAATTTGTGGCGATCGCAACTTATACCATATCAGTGACGAAGCCTACGAATACTTTACCTACAATAACATCAAACACACCTCCCCCGCCACCTTTCCTAACAGTGAATCCCACACAATTTCTCTATTTAGCTTATCCAAAGCCTACGGTTTTGCATCTTGGCGCATTGGATATATGCTAATTCCCGAACACTTACTAATCCCCATTCAAAAAGTTCAAGATACCATCTTAATCTGTCCTCCCGTCATCTCCCAATATGTAGCTTTAGGGGCGTTAAAAGTAGGTTATGAATATTGCCAAAATCATATTAAAACTATCACAGAAGTTCGGGATATATTTCTAAATGAACTCAGCCAATTATCAGATTTTTGCACAATTCCCCAAGCTGACGGCGCGTTTTACTTTCTGCTAAAAATAGACACCCAGTTAGACTCAATGGAATTAGCCCAACAACTGATTAAACAGTTTGGCGTGGCTGTAATTCCGGGGACTACCTTTGGTATGTCACAAGGCTGCTATTTACGGGTAGCTTATGGCGCGTTAAAACCAGATACCGCCGCCGAAGGAATTGGGCGTTTAGTCAAAGGTCTGAAAACCCTAGTCATTTAGATTAACCTATCAATAATCTATCCGGGATTATCCCCCCAAAGAAGGCTACCAGCCAGCCATAATTGGATTATATCAGCCCTCAATTGTGTACCTATACCATTTTAGCCCAAATCCTAATATAGCGGTTCGGTGGATTGGTGAGGTACTTTTCAAAGCCCCCTTCGACAAGCTCAGGACAAGCCTCTCCCGTCTTGGGAGAGGGGTTTGGGGTGTAGACGCGCAGCGGCTTCTCTTTGAGTGGGCTGTACCTTATGGATATGAGAAACGCTATAGCTGGAGAGGTCAGTTAAAATCACTAAATTAACCAGCTATCATAGAAAATAGACTGATTTGAGATCAACCATAAAATTATGCCTTTATACCGCCTTTTCATCATCATTGTGGGTGTTTGTGTCATCCTGGGTTTAATGATTTGGCTAGTCACATCGATTTCCTGGTTATACAGTCAAGTGGCGTGGATGGCTAACCCTATTTTAGCAAATTTATTGCTAGTCATGTTAATAAGTTTGCTAGGGTTGTTGATTTATACATTTGTCTACTATTTTAGGCTGTTTCAATTTGGGGGTAATGGGAGCAAAAAACGCCGCCATAATTTGCGTATACCTTTGGATAAATCAGGAGCCGCTGAAACGTCTTTAAAAGCTATCCGACAACAGGTTAATCAAATTCAGGATGAAGTGGCGCGTCAGGCGTTAATAAGTCGCTCTCAGGATATAGAAGCTAACCTATCTCAAGGTAGTATTCAGGTGGTGATATTTGGCACAGGTTCCGCAGGTAAAACATCTGTGGTTAATGGGTTAATGGGGGAGATGGTAGGGCGGGTTAATGCACCTATGGGAACTACTATCAATGGGGAAACTTATCGACTAAAATTGCCGGGATTAAATCGGGAAATTTTAATTATTGATACTCCGGGAATTGGGGAGGTGGGAGAAGGGGGGGGCGACTCGTTCAGAAATGGCTAGAACGCTGGCTACAGAGGCAGATTTATTATTATTTGTGGTGGATAATGATTTGCGTCAATCCGAATGGTATCCTCTGCGAAATTTAGCGGAAATGGGGAAGCGATCGCTTTTAATTTTTAACAAAACTGACTTGTATACAGAAGCTGATAAAAATCAGATTTTAAATCAATTAAAGCAACGAGTTGGCGGGTTTATTTCTTCAGAAGATGTGATAGCGATCGCCGCCAATCCTCAACTGATTAATCTGGAAAATGGAGATACATTTAAACCAGAACCTGATCTAATGCCACTTATTCATAAAATCGCCACAATTCTACGCGCCGAAGGGGAAGAATTAATAGCTGATAATATCCTTCTCCAGTCTCAAAGATTAGGCGAAGAAGCGCGCCGTTTAATTGATAATCAACGTCTACGCCAAGCCGAAAAAATTGTCGATAGATATCAGTGGATTGGGGCTGGGGCTATTGCTGTTACGCCGCTTCCGGTGGTAGATTTATTAGCAACTGCGGCGGTTAATGCTCAAATGGTAGTGGAAATTGGTAAAATATATGGCTGTGAATTAAATATGGATAGGGGGCGAGAGTTGGCATTATCTCTAGCCAAAACTTTGGGTAGTTTAGGAATTGTGAAAGGTGCGATTCAATTAGTGGCTACCGCCCTACATTTTCACATCGGTACTATTGTAGTTGGTAAGGCTATTCAAGGGATAACTGCCGCCTATTTAACCCGGATTGCGGGGCGTAGTTTTATTGAGTATTTTCGCCAAAATCAAGATTGGGGAGATGGGGGTATAACAGAGGTGGTCGCGCGACAATTTCAACTCAATCGGCGAGATGAGTTTGTGCGAGGATTTATTCAAGATGCGATCGCCCGTGTCATTGAACCCCTAAACCTACATCAATCATCAGCCGAGTCCGATGATGAACTAGAATTAGAATTAGACAAACCCTCAGATATTGCTCCCTATTTATACCAAGATTCATCTCAAAATGATTGGGAGAATCCCCGTCATCCCCCAGATAATTGGTAACAATTGATTACGGAGAATCTTGCCATTCGGGAGTCAAAAGACGGAAGTTATAATTAGATGCGCCAGGATGACAGGTTTGGCAATTATGAATATTAATGGGTTCCGTAAATTCTACGCGGGGATGTAGCGCCCTAAAAAAGCGCGATCGCTCAATTCTAAAAAGGGATACCCTCTTCAGCCACAGTCATAGAACGGGAAAAATGGCGGAGATAATTCCACACCAACAGGCGAGCCGGATCCACTAAAGGTTCAATTTGAGTGCCATAATGTTGACTATCTTGGAGAATTTGTTGCCAAGTCTGTCTCGGTAAAACTGACGGCGGAATAGGAATATGGCAAGTAGCGCAGTTTTCTAAATAGAGTTCCTGCCCCAGTTGAAATTCTGGCGGTACAACATCAACAGTACCTATAGCACTAACAGAATACTGGCCTATACTTGGTGTTGTGATGCCCAAGGATATCAGGACAGTAACCAGAAGCAAACAGCACCTAATCAATAGAGAATATCTCCTTGATCTGCGCTGATGGGGGAGTCTGGAATGTGACATATATATAAGTTAGCTTAATCTAGGGTAATTACCATACCTTCCCTGGCAACAACCCCGTGAGGAAAAGCAGCTTTGAGTTCAAGTTGGACGCGATCGAGAAAATCATCATCGTGGGATGGGTCATGTTGATACATGGCTATCTGTTTGACACCGGCTTTTTTAGCAATTTCTACCCCCCACCTGCCAGGTAGAATGTCCCCAGCCAATTTTAGGACACTTATGATCATGATACTCCTCATTAGTATAGGTGGCATCATAAATCAGCAAGTCGGCATCGCGAGCCAAGTGCAGAACATTATTATCAAAGCGATCGAGAAAATGCTCTGTATCACTACAGTAAACCGCTGTACGGCCTTCCCAAGTAACCCGATAGCCGACCGCCATATTAGGATGATTCAGAGGAGCCGTTTCGATTTTAATCCCATCGGACAAAGTAATCACATCCCCAGGGATCAGATCATAAAATTTCAGATCTGATTGCATAACGTGCATGGGAACCGGGAAATTAGGATGTACCATTTGATCAGACAGGCGTTCCTTAATCGTTGACCCATCAGGAGCGATCGCCCCATAGATATGAAAGCGATTAATCGGGATAAATGCTGGCACAAAGAAAGGAAACCCCTGGATATGGTCCCAGTGGGTATGGGAAAAAAAGACAGAGGCTTCAACGGGCATTTGTTTGAGCAGATCCAAACCCAAAACTCTTAACCCAGTCCCTCCGTCAAAAATAAAACGTTGATTTCCCAGACGCATTTCGACACAGGAGGTATTCCCCCATATCGAACAGTTTTATGGCCAGGGGTAGCAATATTTCCCCTCACCCCCCAAAACTGTACAGAAAACTCCACAGGAGCCGAATTATCATTCATCGCATTATTATCGGAAACTTGAGGATTTTTAACAGGTCGATCATAAACTGGCATTTTAACTGATACAGAGGTTGAACAGCAGTGAGATAAGCAACACTTGAGACCCAATACTCCCTAGTTACTGTTATGACTGATTGGTTATGGTCGAAAGAGAAGTCACCTTCCCCAACTCCACTTCCAAACCGTGCTTGCGAGTTTCCCAGCACACGGCTCCTGATGTAGATACCCTAATTGTCAATAGGAACAGGGCTACTACCCCCCGCTTTGTGACCTCAACTTTGGGAGCTAAATACAACACGTAGTCTTTAAACTCGCTTTCGTCATCAAACTCTTACTTGTCGCGGTCTCTATATCCACACCGTGACTAGTGGGCATATCCTAACCATTACAGTTAGGCATTGGCTTTCAGTCACATCCTTTCCCCTTAAAGGTATACGCTTACACTTTCACTACTGTGCAGGTACATCCTGCCACTTGAGAGCCTAAAAGGGGTTTAAACGTTCCGTTTATACGGGCATTCCATCTTTAGACTTGTCCTCAGAACCGGGGTACTTTTAAAGGTCTGTGTAGGTATTGATAAGATTATCCTACTTTTCCCCTTGCCCATTTGGACGCAGCGTATCAACCTATTTCGCTACCAAACTATTACGATGGTTCAAGTCGGAACATTCAGATTTCCTTAGTCATGGATGGTTGGCAGTGGTCGGATTTTGGGAATAGGTTTTCCCTCACGCCTTCCGTTCCCCGCTTCAGTCCCAGGGTTGTGATTCCTCAAACTGGGGGTGGCTATCGCCGTTACTCTCAACTTCCTGCTATACTAGGTGGGTCACTACTTCCACCGTTCAAACGTTCTGTCTTGACCTTGGGTCTCCTGCCTTGCTTAGATTTCTCCAAGCGTCGGGACATATAAACAGTTATGGGATGGTCAGAGATGCGACTCCCTATATTCCACCCCTTGGTGGAAGTCCCACCAGGCGGTGATTTCGGGTATTGCAACCTTATTTCATGCCTGAACGTCTCGCACATCATCCATAATTTCAACACAGTTTCGAGAATTTCTTAGACCCAAGCAAGTTCCACAACCAGAACTATTCTAGCGTTTCAGTTAAAATAGACAGATGTGATCATGTTTATCCAACCCTTTTTAAAGGATTAACGTTTAGCAGCCACTCCCTATCCCCAAGGGGTCTCTTTGACACTCCCCAGCCTAAAGGCGTGGGGATTCTTGGGCTGAATCCTGCCTCCACTAACCCTCGTTAGTTTTGGTCTTACAGTTTCATGTCGTATCTGAATTAGGGGTCGAGAATGGAGTCACCTCCATCCCCTCCCATTCAGAACCGTATGTGAGACTTTCACCTCATACGGCTCCTAGTTCGGTTATGGTCGAAAGGGAAGTCGCCTTCCCCAACTCCACTTCAAAACCGTACTTGAGACTTTCACCTCATACGGCTCCTGATGTGGATACCCCTTTGTCATTGGGAACAGGGTTACGATCCCCTGCTTTATGACCTCAACTTTCAGAGCTATAGCACCAGACAGGAAAGTTAGGACGTATAATGGAGAGGACGAGATGACTAAGAAGACCAAAAATGCCAGCCCCCTATAGTTACGACCTCAGACAAAAAGTTATTGATGCAATTGAACTAGACGGTATGCCCAAAACAGAAGCCAGTCAAGTTTTCCATGTCAGCCGGAACACCATTAATCTCTGGCTGCAAAGAAAAGCACAGACCGGAGACTTCCTCCCTAAACCTAATCACCGACCTGGCAATAACCACAAAATTACCGACTGGCAAAAATTCAAGGCTTTTGCCCAAGAGCATGGCGATCAAACCTCCGCTCCAATGGCTGAACTTTGGGATGACGACATCTCTCCTCGCACCATATCCAGAGCCTTGAAGAAAATTGGCTTCACCAGAAAAAAAAACTTACGGCTACCAAGAACGTGATCAGCAACAGCGAGAGGAGTTTATTGCTCAGATTGAACATATGGAGCCACAAGAAGTGGTCTACCTCGATGAAGCCGGCATGAATAGTCAGGACTCGGATTACCCTTATGGTTACTGCGAGGAAGGAAAACGCTTCGATGCCCTCAAATCAGGGAAGAGGCAGGGCAGGGTGAGCTATATGGCCGCATGGTGTCATCAACAACTCTTAGCCCCGATCGCTTTGAGGGTTGTT
This sequence comes from Arthrospira sp. PCC 9108, assembly GCA_016745315.1. Classification (GTDB taxonomy): domain Bacteria; phylum Cyanobacteriota; class Cyanobacteriia; order Cyanobacteriales; family Microcoleaceae; genus Limnospira; species Limnospira platensis. The sequence continues at coordinate 2,947,667 of CP066886.1, read as the reverse complement.
GTAATCGGACAGTGTTTGAGTTGTGGTTGGAGTTCATCTTAATTCCAACACTGAAGCCAGGTCAGACTCTAGTGCTAGACAATGCAACGTTTCATAAAGGGGGACGGATTCCTGAGCTAGTGGAGGCGGCTCAATGCCGTTTGCTCTATCTACCACCTTATTCGCCAGACCTCAACAAGATAGAGAAATGTTGGTCGTGGTTGAAAGCCCGCATTCGCCATTGCACGTGAGCAGTTTGATTCTCTCGATGATGCCATGGATTCCGTTCTCAAGGCTGCGTCCTAACCACCTTGACTAATGCTATATATCTACACCGTGACTAGTGGGCATATCCTAACCATTACAGTTAGGCATTAGCTTTCAGTCACATCCTTTCCCCTTAAAGGCATACGCTTACACTTTTCACGCTCTGCCGTGAGGCAGAGCCAATGAGGGGTTTAAACGTTCCGTTTATATGGGCGTTCCATCTTTAGACTTGTCCTTTCCACAGGGGTACTTTTAAAAGTCTGTGTAGGTAGTAAGTTGAGCCTCCTACTTTTCCCCTTGCCCTTTTGAGCGCAGCGTGTCAACCTATTTCGCTACTTAATGATGACGATGGTTCAAGTCGGAACATTCAGATTTCCTTAGTCATGGATGGTTGGCAGTGGTCGCGTCTGGTAGTAGGTTCTACTTCACGCCTTCCGTTCCCCGCTTCAATCTGACGGGTTGTGATTCCTGAAACTGGGGGTGGCTATCGCCGTTACTCTCTACTCCCTGATTTCTCAGTTTGTTTATGACCTTGAGTTCCCTGCCTTGCTTTAGATTTCTCCAAGCGTCGGGACATATAAACAGTTATGGGGATGGTCAGGAGTGCGCTCCTTATATTCAACCCAGGGGTTGAAGTCCCCACCAGGCGGTTATTTCGGGCATTGCAGCCCTATTTCATGCCTGAACGTCTCGCACCAACTTAATCAATATGTCAAATACCCATACCACCCCCCAACCAAACACCGATAGGGTAACTCCCTTGTGATACCCGTCAATGGCAAGCCTATCGGTTCGTTCCTCACCATTGACTGCTATCACGTCGGTCGCACCCCCAAGAGTGTTTGTTTCGGTTGGGGGGAGGGTATGTTTCAAAATCAACCACGACAACAGCAGAAGATAATTCCCCAAGCTATCAATGTACAAAGATATTAGGCTGTCTTTCTATGGACTAGACCTATAGGTAAACCTATGTGCGATCGCAAAACCTGAACTATCATCTACCGGAACCAACCCGATACCCCTAAACAACTTTTCAACTGGGGGAGATTACCGGGATGGGAATCGATACCCACATATAGCACAAGACAGGAAAGTTAGGACGTATAATGGAGAGGACGAGATGACTAAGAAGACCCAAAAGGCCAGCCCCCTACACTTACGACCTCAGACAAAAAGTTATTAATGCAATTGAACTAGACGGTATGCCCAAAACAGAAGCCAGTCAAGTTTTCCATGTCAGCCGGAACACCATTAATCTCTGGCTGCAAAGAAAAGCACAGACCGGAGACTTCCTCCCTAAACCTAATCACCGACCTGGCAATAACCACAAAATTACCGACTGGCAAAAATTCAAGGCTTTTGCCCAAGAGCATGGCCACAAAACCTCCGCTCCAATGGCTGAACTTTGGGATGACGACATCTCTCCTCGCACCATATCCAGAGCCTTGAAGAAAATTGGCTTCACCAGAAAAAAAAACTTACGGCTACCAAGAACGTGATCAGCAACAGCGAGAGGAGTTTATTGCTCAGATTGAACATATGGAGCCACAAGAAGTGGTCTACCTCGATGAAGCCGGCATGAATAGTCAGGACTCGGATTACCCTTATGGTTACTGCGAGGAAGGAAAACGCTTCGATGCCCTCAAATCAGGGAAGAGGCAGGGCAGGGTGATCTATATGGCCGCATGGTGTTATCAACAACTCTTAGCCCCCGATCGCTTTGAGGGTTGTTGTAATCGGACAGTGTTTGAGTTGTGGTTGGAGTTCATCTTAATTCCAACACTGAAGCCAGGTCAGACTCTAGTGCTAGACAATGCAACGTTTCATAAAGGGGGACGGATTCCTGAGCTAGTGGAGGCGGCTCAATGCCGTTTGCTCTATCTACCACCTTATTCGCCAGACCTCAACAAGATAGAGAAATGTTGGTCGTGGTTGAAAGCCCGCATTCGCCATTGCACGTGAGCAGTTTGATTCTCTCGATGATGCCATGGATTCCGTTATAAAAGCTGCGTCCTAACCACCTTGACTAATGCTATAGGTCCCAACGTTTGGAGCATCTCACCAAACAAGGCAAGGAACTCAAGGTCATAAACGAAGTGTTTAGTGGGAGATTAGGGGTCGAGAATGGAGTCGCCTTCGTCCCCTCCCATTCAGAACCGTACGTGAGAGTTTTCCCTCATACGGCTCGTGGGGTGCGTCACATCCCGATAATTGGCATAGACAGGAAGCGTTTATACGAGTTAACTGACTTGGCTGGCGATCGCTTTAGTTTTTCTGTATGATGATTATGGCCATGAGTAATGGCTACTTGACAACCCGTTATTCGTTAGGGCCACAGACAACTCTACTCCCAAGTCCTAACGGATTCTTGTGGCTTTGGCTTGATTGTGCGATCGCGTTTACCTCTTGTCCCTGGCTGTTCATTGCTAAGTATTTTGTAAATCAACTTCATCAATTCATTGTCTCTTGAGTTGACCTCTGCTATTAACTTTTGGTTTTGCTTCATCAAAGACCACACTAAAAATATCACTACCCCATCACTTCCTACCCGTAATAATTCTGGTAAAACATCAGTCGCCATAATCTTTATATTTTTGGTTTTGGATATTTAACGGAAAATAATCTTGATTTTTGGTTAAGTATTTTTCCATGTGGTTGATGTTTATCCATATAAGTTTATTATGGTCTTCTATTTCTCGCCTAAGCGTTGATGATATTCTGTTTAGCTCTTCTCTGTTTCTGTTGACTTGTACTCTAATTATTGTGTATTGAACTGATACATACCAGACCGTACTAATGAGTGAAAGTATCCAACTTATAATTACCGTAATTTTCTCAATTTCAATATCCACGACGGAATTAACTCCTCTGTTGATGTGGATTTTTAATCACATTTTACTTGGGTTAATTTCAAGACTTTGACCAGATAACGCAGATAGAATCCGAATTATCTGGCAGCTTTAAATTTTCGACCAACTAACTTTTGACGTTCGGGACAATTATACTATTTTCATACTTTTCAAAAAAAAGCTAGAGTTCTTTCTAACCTCCTAAAAAATGTCCCGTCTAAACTTTCTATTACCGGCCCAATACTTACTGCTGAGACCACATTAATTGCTTTATTTCCTGGTTGTTGGTTGTATACTTACTGTGCTTGATATAATGCCCCTACTAAATGACAAAATTCTACGGTAGCGTCCACACTATCACCGCTTGCCCCCAATGTTTCTAGTAAGGTTTTAAACTGTGAATCATCTGGGAGATGGTCGATTAATTGATTAAGAGAGATGTCCATGTTAACTTACAAAAGCCTCAATTGTTACGTCAAACTTTAGATCCATTGTAGGATGATTTTCGATCCATGTTGCGTTTTTGAAAAAACGGCGGCGGACTCCCAACCTTCTAATCACCGAGGGGTTGTCTGTAAATTCTTGAACTGGTGGATAGTTAATCAGTTGCGGTTCTTCTGTAACGTATACAGTCCTTTGCCCTGTTATCCAGTCAGAATTTTCAGAATCATTATAATAATGCCCTCGAATAAGCAGCATTGACCTATAGCCATCATAGGGATTTGTCCACCGCCCCCAATCAGTTGAAAATTTAAACCTCAACAATGAGTATTGAGTAACTGGGGGGCTGTGAATTATCCACTCTTGACTTGGCTGATAGCTTGAAGCTATCACCTCCCATGTGCCATAAGCATCTGTAAAACTCATGCTTTACTTGACAACTTGGCGGCGGTCTAAACCAGCACCTACTACTGTCCTACCATTAAGCGTTTTTCCTGTCGCTCTGTAATACGATAAAGCATCATCTATCTTGTCACCAGCGCAGAAAATTCTATAATTAATTTTTCTGCCTCCTGTGGCGCTACATCGTACATTAATCCTTACTAATTCCCCGGTTCGCATTAGTTCAGCAGTGTCATATAGTGGGGCTTTTAAATTTGCGGCTTCTGCCTCTCTAACCCCTAGAACATCAGCATTATCTGCTGTATACATTACATTACTAGCTCGAAAGACCCTAGCGGTTGCTCCTGGTCCTGTTTGACAAATTTTCGTTCTAGCTGCCATTTCAGAATCCTTTTATATTATTTAACGGTAATCAACTCGTACACGATCGCGACATGAAGTTATCACTCCCGTACCATCCCAGGGCTTGTTAGGTAGCACTTGGATGGCTTCAGTAACCTTGTCTGTAGGCACATAAATATCAGCACCAAAATACTTATTGTCTTTTCGGTAGTTAATTCGCATCTTCATTAAGAAACCCTCCTGCACAGCTTTATTTGGCTTAAGCATATGTGCATTTACATTTGTTGGATCTGTGTGGGCGGTCATTCCGAGATGTGTAGCAATGCCATTGTACCGATTAGAAAGCCGGGCAGCTACTTTAATGGTTCCCGTACCCCCTGGCGAGGGTGAATTCCAGCTATAAATTTTTGAACTATTTAGACTGGGCATAGAATACCTGCTTTGTTGTTTAAAAACTGATTACCACTACATTCATAACAGGTATTTTTAGGGTGTGCAACAGTTACGGAAACCTATAGGGTTTCCGAACATACAAGGGAGTTTGTTTGATCTAAAAAATCGTTGGGGTTGTCTTCTAATCGGGATTATTGTATATATGCCCGTTGTAGTCACAGAGAAGGATAGGCTCGTTGAGCATCTCCAAAAACAATTTCGCCTCTCTAAAATAGACGTGCCCGACCGGACGGCGGCGGGGTGGTTTAATTTTGTTACCCAATATCGTCACCTCTGGGGGCGTAATAGGAAACGCTTGGGTTGGATTTTGGTTGCTCGATGTAAAGACCTTTGAGTTATCAAATTCTATTTCCATCACCCGACAGATTCGCTGATAAAGATTAATCCCCTCTGATGCGCTAGTTGCAAAAACAAACGACTCTAACCCTTGGTGCTTGTCTCTATAGCTAACCGATTCTCTACCCTTGTGAAGACGAAATTGTTGGGGTTGTAGAAAGTTCTGGACAATTCTCTGAGCCAAATTTCTGATGTTAGCCTTAGTTAACAAGTCGCCAGTTCCGTTCGGGTTTTCCGTTTTTCCCACCAAACGGAAACCAACTCTCGCCTCTAGTTGTCGGTAGCCTTTTTCCACATCCTCGATCCGTTCCAAAAAGTACAGCACAACCTTGGGAGCGCCCCGGTAACTAATACCCGTTGAGACCGTGCTATCCATTCCCTCACTGCTACCCCCCACCCTCGTAGTGGATTTGCAGGATTTGCCTAATTAGCTCCTTGTCGTTCCCCGTCAAGACAACTGATTTGTTCTGAGAGCGATCGGGAAAATATTCTATTGTGCGGTGAAGCCCGAGATCCTTTGCTGTTTTTCGGGCTGAAGGTTTCCATTCAATGTAAGCCGGGCGAGAGCCTACCTCATTTCTCCATCTGCTTATTGTTTCCCCATTGGAATCCTTAACATTAGATGAAGGATAGTTAGTTCTTAAATTGGGGAGTTTTGGGTTCACTCTGTAGCGCAGTTCTGGATAACCCGCCGCCCAAACATCAAACCAATCCTCGAATTTTAGATCGCTGGCATTGAGAAGATGATCGAGCATCTTCTCCATCCATCCGAGTTGTGACAACTGCAATGCCAAGGCTGACTCAGAACCAGTCATCAGCAGCTTATAATCTGGGTTTTTTCTATCAGGTTGTAACTGATAAACGTTCCAGTTTGGCTGCAATTCTATTCGGACTCGTTCCGGCCGCTTATCTGATAGTTTCGTGATACGCCTTTGACGAGCCATCATGATGTAAGTTTGCTGGGTAAGTCTTCCAACGTCTGCCATTGATATCCCTCCTCTCAGGTGATGAATTTATACTATCCACTCCTCATAAGTTCCCTGCTCTGACAACAAATCACCGAGGGTTTCAAAAAAAGTAGATGTCATTGTTTCTATACCCTCCCATTGTTGCTCATTCACCCAATCAAAATAGTCATCTTCTTTAACTTTCGCCCAAGTTTCTTCTACTTTCTCCGAAACAATAAAAGGTGATTGCCCTTCCTTGCCCCAAGTATCTTCCTTATCCAACAACCTGGCTGCTACTTTTCTGGCGTTAATGTAAGCCATAACAAACAGTGCTTTTTTAACAACCTCTTGCACCGCATACCTCAGCGAGGATAACGCATCCACCAAAGTCTCTTTAATAGTCGGGTTAATCATACATATAGCGGCGATCGCACCTTCCCGAATCCTTAAACTTGTTGCCGCCGCACTACCCACCTTGCCCACCACTAAAGCCGCCAAAGATTTCCCGACTGTTTCCCCCAAGGGAACATATAAAGCATTAGCCGCTTGTTTTAAATCGTCCATCATTTTCTTGTCAGATGCTGCCCAATCAAAGTTATAGGCTTGAGAAACCCCTTGGGTCAATTTGCTCATCACTGTAGGTATTGTTACCCCTAAAAAACCGCCAACAAAAGCCGGATGGGCTGCTACTAAACTCCCTACACCCGCACCAACAAACCCTAATGCTTGTCCGCCAACAACCAGCACAGTCCCAGCAATTAAACCACCCGCTACAATCCCGGCTATTTTAGGAACCAGAGGAGCCTCTTGTAGCCATTCTTTGAAAAAACCCCAGTTCCCTTTTTTGATGTTTTCTGCAATAACTAAAGCTCCGCCCTTGACACTACCCGCCCACTTCTTAAAATCAAAGGCTTTTAAACTTTGAATCTGCTGATAAAAAGGGGTCGAAAAACTATTAAACCACTGTGAAGACATTGCACCGCCAGCTATAGCGGTTGAAGTTAGTTCTCTCTGGTCTATCCCTACAATATTAGACATAGTTTTAACCTATATTATCAGAATCGAATGGTAACAAGTCTCTACTTCGGCGAAATTCAGTTAGATTTTCCCTTGATGACAAATTGTCGGATTTGATTTGGCGATTCATCATCAACTCATCATTAGTTTTTAAGAGACGTGCCCGTTCCTCTCTAGTAGGAGGACTTTTGGGTTTGTCTTTAAACCTCGGTTCCGTCATCGCATTATAGTAATTCATCAACCAAGAACGTTTAAACTGTTCAAAGTCGCCGCCCCCAAGGGCTGATACTACATTTAAATATTCTAAGTGTAGCCGAAAATCCAAGACAGCGATCGCTTCCTCTATTCTGTTGTTGGTATCAGTTCTTAACCCGGCTTTTTCATCTTTTTTAGATGGTGGTTTCCTACCACTACCGGAATCGCTCGGAGGGCGATTAGAACCACGGGGGGGATTTCTTTTGGTCACGATTATGTCCTCATTTTAGCTGCCATATTCAAAATTATCTCATAAAGGTCAGTGCTTTTAAACCTAAACTCATCAACCTCTATTTCATAATCATGAATCTCTAATAAATCGGGCAACATAGCCTCTGTCGTGTCTTCATCGTTTAAATCAAGTTTAGGCTCATGACCCTTTTTACTATCCTTACCGAATCCCTTACCAGCTCCCCAGTGTTTTTTACCAAACACATTAAACTCAATCGGTAAAGTCACCACCTTCGAGATAATAGGAATTCCCAACCCGTCCAAAATCGCCGACGTTCTGTAATATAACTTAGCTAAAGTCCGATACATTCTCGTCATTATATAAGCTAGGCGAATCTGAATATTTAACCTAGGTTAGCACTATCACCTTTCAACTCAATCAACAGTTCAGTCTGAGCCTTTAATATAGCCCCCAGCGAGTTAAACTTTAACTCTATAGACTGGTCGCCTTTTTGGGCTTTATTCGTATCCTGAACTTTAACAGTAACCGGAGCATAAAAACCATAATTATCGATGGTTTTAAACAGGTCAGACATGATTTCCAGATAATCCTTATTTGCATGATTCCCTTTACCTTCTGGTATCATCATATTAGACGGAACCTGGAAACTCTTGTCTAACAACTTCCTGACCCCTAGGGCTTTATGTATTTCCCGAGTCATCTTAATCAAATCTTCACAACAGTTTTTGTCCATATCATCTGGTAATATTGGTAAACTTGGCGGTGGCTCTGGTTCAGATAAATTCTCTGTATAAGGCAGAGGTACAGGTAAAGGCACATCAGGATATATATCTCTGATAAAGTTGATGGCTTATATAGTTACCAGTTTCTGGTTCTATTTGGTTAAAAACTATCGGAGCCACCGCAACATTAATCTGCTGGGCTGATTTCAAATAATAAGGTGAAAGCATCGGGTATGATGTCCATACACGCTGGGGAAACCATGTAGGAGATTTCTTGATATATTCTAGTTGACTTACCGATTTAATATAATTAAAGTGTACTCCAACTTTAACATCTCTAAACCGCAGTCTATCCCAACGCCCAAAAAGCTGTCTAGTCTCCCAAACTGGCACTATTCCCATAAAAGTTATAGACTCGAACGCCCAACGTTCATTGGAAAATTCAAGGGAACTTATTAAGCTTGATTTTGTTGTTATTGTACCCTCACCCTTCGCTATAAAATTTAATCCTGCTTCCGTAAAAGTTGGAAACCACCCCCACAAAAAGAATACTTTTTTAACTAGATAGAGTTCCCCTAACTGGCGAGAATATCCAGCCGGAGGTCGAGGGATATCGAGCTTAGGAGGTCTAAGATCATTTTCATCTTCGCTTGTCTCAATTTCATCTTCCTCTGTTTCCTCGTCTTTATCATCTTCGCAAACATTTCTGGCAAAGGTAACCGTTTTACCCCCAATAGTTACGCTCATCGATTGCTCGCATTCCCCAAGGTAAACCGAGACATTAGCATCATTGATACTGTCAATTGTTCCCCCAAAACCTTTGGGGTTTCCATCCTCATCAAGGTCTACAAATCCGCGAGCCGTGCTGCCAATCTTTTCGGTTTTTATCCCTCTCCTAGTTCCACCATCCTGTAAATCCTCAGCTTCTATGCTTGCTTTGGGCAACATTGACCGGGCAAAATCAACTATCCCCCCAACATCTATCTCAATATCACCGTCGTCGCGGGGAAACCTTACTCTAGCCCTGGGTTTGTCATCCGCCTCTAATCTTTTGACCTCTCTTTCTATTACATCTATAGCTTGCCGGTAGTTGCGATTTCTAACAATGTCTTTCACCCTCCTGCTTCGCTCTTCTACCTCTCTCATGACAAAAATTCCTCATCCCAATTAATAAATAATTGCCTCCATCCCTCCTCAGACAACACCCGATTATCAGTCAGCCATTCTGGTTCCATCGCCTCGATCGCTTCCAAAGAAACCGAATTAATCGTTTCCCGTTTTTTTAGCATAAAATAAGCATTAGGCAGATACGGGCTTCTCCAAGACATTAACATGGCAGTGACTGGCAACACTTCTAAAAAGTCAAAAGTTTGGCATAGATACTCAATTCTCTCTAACCATTGCTCAACAAGAAAACGATAGTTATCTTTGCGTCTTAAATCCGTTTTATCCGTTTGTCGATCCGTTTTCGGAAATTCATTAATTGTCCTGTATTGTATGGGAACATTAGCCAAGGCTTTTAACTCTCGAATGAAAGGAAAAGCATCAGATGGAGAACCGGGAAGCAAAAAGTGGCGTTTGAATATCACCTTTTTAGCATAAAGCATTGATGATAAATCACTATTCCACAAATTAACTGCATCTACTTCATATTGTCCCTCTGGTAGATAACTTAAATCCTCGGTATTTTCACTGCTATATAAAGCTGTGGTCATTGATAATAACTCTCCATAATCAGAACAGTTGTCGTTCCCTCTTTTACTTTTGCCCATATCGCGTCAGTTGGTATAAATCCGGCTACATTACCTGGATAATAAATCTGCCGGGTGGCATTTTGAATGGATGGCTTGTCGCGTCACTTCCCAATGTGCCAAAACCCCAAAGGAGCTCAATTTCTCCCTGATTTTGAATTTCAAAATAAGCACGGCTTAGATTAGCGGGGGCTATTAACATGGGATTAGGGCTTACAGTGACTGTGTTCATCACTGTATTAGCCGGACGTTTAGCCATCAATATTAAATCTAATTCTACTCTATGTTCTCCCTCGATGTAAAGAGTGTCATAGATGCGATTACTGGCTATTGAACCGCCCCCTAATATGCCGTTGCCATAATCCTTAAAACTTACACCCAATTGGTCAGCACTGCCAAGTATTTTGACCTCGTTTGCTGTTAAGTAAGGATTAATTAGAGGAACATAAAACCGCCTCCCTCGGTTTTGAATAACAGGACAAGCTGCCTCGACCCATGAACCTAGCGCTTTTTCTTCTAAGCAATTGCCACCCAAATTTAGGATGATTGCTCTCTAATTTCATTAATTTGGCTGCTCTTTCTGCCGCCGAATCCTCTGGGTAAAATTCAGGATAAGGAGACCGGGGAAAACTTGGACACCAAACTGAGGCGGTGAGACTTTCTAGGAAAACATTAGCACGCCATAGCCATCTAGGGTCAATATTGTTAGACATTGAGTTGACGACATCAGAGACAGCCAAAAGTGTTAATGGGTCTGTAACATAATTACTGGCATTACTTTCATTAATTTCAAATGAAAATGTGTCGGTTTCTGATCAGCGATTTTCTGCCATAGTTTAAGGCGTTAATAAGTATGGTTGTGCGGTTGAAGTCATGCCGTCGCTGTAGCTAATGATTACAGGATAGTCTGTTAAAGTAATGGTAAGTATTAATGGATAAGTTCCACTTCCACGAATGTTAGGTCCTATGGTAAACTCACAATGTTTTCTGGCGGGTTCGGGATTGAGTGTGGGGCTAAATTCGGCGGCGTGTTGATACATTACCAAATGCAGTAGAGCGCTACATAGATTTTGTTGATTAAAAGGATAGCTACCCGTTCCGGGTTGAAAGCCCACAAGAAATGGTTCTACTACTGCGATCGCACCGTCATCAATAAAACCTTCTAACTCGTCAATATCCAGATTAACAACAGAAGCCTCCTCATCCAGAGACAGATCCATAATATCTTTCCCGGTGATATTAACGACTAAGTTTTTCTGCCTTTGCAACAATTGCCGCCCCATTGCTAAAACTAAGGCTTCTAAGGTAGTTTCAGAAAAATCGGGATAAAGTCCCGGCGTGATGTTCATATGCGACAATAGAGACAACTCATTCCATTTTACTATAAATGCCTATTCGGTTTGAAATGCGTCCTACCTATGGCGGGGGCGGCGGCGCTTATTATCGCCATATTAAGTCAGGTTATTTTCAACTCACCGCAGGGGAAGAGATTGAAATAGTCCCCGCCACGCCATTATTAGTCCGTCGGGAAATCACCATCCAAGCCGACAATCCTTTTTCTATTCGGTGGGTAGGGTCTGATTTATCCTTACCTGTTTTTGAAAATGGCTTCTATTCCGATGGGAGTGATGGGGGGATTGGTGTTTTAGCAAGCAGCCCCACAACTCAGATTCTCTCTATCTGGGTGCGCCAAGATACGGAAATTGACTACAACATAGGAAGCGAAATCGAGGACGATATGCCTATCCCAGATTTATCAATTAGACCGTTTATTTCCTTAGATTCCAATATAAACAAACTTCCATCGTTTATAAGTTCTGATTCTCAAGTTAATTATGATGACGTAGATACTTATAATAGGTTCTGGGGAACGTGGACTACAACAGAGGGAGCAGTTAGAGCCTGGCAATTTGATGTTTTTTTGCCCGGTAAACAATATGTTTTTAATATTACCAATAATCTTTATGCATACATTGGGAATGACGGAATTTCTACGTCTGTTATCAAGGAAGGAACTAATATCGAGATTTTACTATTTCCTCGTGAAACCATGTGGATGGCAATATCTCAAGTTGCATTGTTTTCTAATGTTTTCAGTTCATATATTGACATAGATAATCTTGAAAAATGGATAACAGACCTATGTTCTATTGTTACAGTTCCTCACACGGGAGGAGCCTTCAACTTGACTCCTACTCTGTCACGCTATATTTTGCTGTTTAAAGCTGAAGGTTCTTTTTTAGCTCCCGGATTAGGACTTTGCCGTTGCATTTACACGCCCAACAGCACAGACCCAAAACAAGGGGGAGAATTTGAGATAACGCAGTTTTTACCATGGGAGGATTGGTAAATTCACAAAAATAGGGGAGAGTATTACGGTTAGTAAACAAATATAGAGAAGGCTGATCCGATCGCTCAGCCAAACTTTCCCCCAAGTCGGCGCGAAAACTAATATTCTCCCCGCCCGAACCCTACAATAGTCATATAGGTAAGCCGATCGCTTTACCTCGTCGGCTAGGCAACTGGGGGAAATTCCCTACAGACACGAATTCATGAAAAAAAACCGCATTGGTAAAGCATCAATCATTCCTGATGCGATCGCCGACAAGATAATCAAACGCTGCAAATATCCCTGGCAACAAACTCTACTTTCCATAATGAGATACACCGGGGAACGGGTGGGAGCCGTTAGGTTGTTGCAAGTTTCTGATGTCTACGCCGATGGCAGTTCTCAGATTGCCTTGCCGGAGATTACTTTTAGGTCAGAAACTAGGAAGCGATCGGCTGGGAAAGATGCTGGGGTGAGACAGGTTCCCGTCTCCCAAAAATTGAGAGAAGTTCTGAGAACCTACCGACCTGGTGGTAGTGTCTGGCTTTTTCCTAGCCCATCCGACCACAGTTCACTTAGTGACAGTTCAAGCGATCGACTCTTTCCACAGAAAAGCGATCGCTCAACTGGGATTACAGAATGAAGGCTATTCGCTTCACAGTTACCGCCGCACTTTCATTACCAAACTCTACGACAAGGGAATTAGTACCCGGACGATAATGGAGATTACCGGTCATAAATCAATGTCGTCATTGCAGCGTTACATTGATGCTGACCCTAGCAAAGTAAGAAAGGCAATTGATGAAATCTAGGGCAGTCGATAACTTGAGGTTGCCAGACATCAGAGGAAAGTGGGTGCTACTAGCCAAACACAGATCGAGAAGTAACTGCCCTAGATTCCGCCAATTTTAGCACTAAACGGGGCTGCTTGGTATTTTGTCTAAAACATCAAACATTCTCACACCGGCTAACGGCGCTAACCACTGTACAGTAGCAGATAGCGCCGTTTGGGGTTGGGAAATGCTCCTTGATTTTTTTGCTAAATCATAAAGTTTTTGGGGGGTTCAAATCTCCTCCGGTGGAAAATTCAGGAGTTGCTATCCGGGGATTTCCAACCACCCGATTTAAGTGCGGGAAGTTTTTCTAGGATAGCTTCAAGAGACAAGCCGGACTCGATCCACTGTTCTACTTGGTCGGCGATCGCTTTAGCTTTTTCCGATAGATGGGGGCCGGCAAGGTAACAAACCTGCTTTTGTCCCCTATATAGGTAAGCATATCTATTCCCGTTGGTGTCCTGGGCGGCTGACTTAGTTTTCCAGCGAACAGTTAGGCGATCGCTCTGGGAAGTGTTCACTCGGTGATGAATTTTCGTCACCCTGGGTGACGGCTACCCATCCCAAATACTTAACCTTACCTTTCTCGCGTAACCTTTCCAGAGACTTGACTACACGAGATATCGGGATATCAATGGATTGGGCGAGTTGTTTGTGGTCTTGATTCGGACAGTCCCTAAGATGTTTCAAGACATCCATATCATCCCAAGCCGGATCGAATGGTTCTACACTTTCAGAATCCGTCACCCTGGGTGACGATATTATGACGGAAAGCTGCCTTGGTGAGTTAGATTTTTTCCTCATCGGCCAGAGCCCCTGTCATCATCTTCTCCAGATATCGCTCGACTATTTATAGCCAAAAGTGCCGATCGTGAGTTTTTGGCTATGTTGCGAACCAAGAAAAGCCGCGCTAGAAAAGGACGGTTTTCATGAATTAGGGCGCTCACCATATCAATGTCGCCAGCGATTCGGGAAAAGGCGGCGTAATCTTTTTTAACCAGGTCTCGTAGTTCCAGCACTTCGGACTGAAGTTCCAGCACTTTGGACTCAAGTTCCAGCACTTCTGGAGGAACGCTTGGGGTTGTGTCGGTCGGGTTATGAGCGATCGCGCGTAACGGCGCGTTTAAATTTTTAACTTTTGCGTCACCCAGGGTGACGGAATCGGTGACTTTATTAGCGATCGCCTTTTCACTTAAGGTGACAGTTTGAAGGTTAGAAAAGTGTTGTGCCATAGTCCATTTGTTTCTTGAGGGTTTAGCAGCGTGCCAAAATAGAAAGCACCCCCCGTGGGCACGAGGGGCGCTCAATTTATTTAGAGACCTGTTGGAGAATCTCCTGTCGGATGTTCTCCATTTGTTTTTTCATTTGAGATTGATAGTCTCGGTTTGCTTGCAGTCTTTCCTCCAATCGAGTTTCATGGCTTTTGACATACTCATGAAAACCAGCAAACAACTCCTCCAACAGCTCTAAAATTTTCCCGCCTGTTCCGGGGACACTTTCCCCGCTTGGCTGGAAATTATCCCCCTGGCAATCTGTTCCACCAATTCGGACCGATTCAGATTTAGCTCCATAGCCATCTGATCCAGTAGCCCGACGGCTGTTTCCGTTAACGTCATCGAGACTGACTTCTTGTTTTCCCCGTACAGCGTGCTGCGGGTCTTCCATTATTCGAGCGCGATAGGTAAAAAGCCGGATGTTGAGAGCGGGGAAGCTGGTAGATTGATCGCGATCGCCTTGGGGTTGGTCAGGCGATCGCAAAAGCACACCCTATATATAGGTAAAAAGCCTATGGTCAAACCAAAAGCCGAGGCCGCCAATTCGCCTAGCGGGTTTCACCGCTTGGACAAAAAACATCAGCGGATTTTCCTGGTCACTTGTTTGGCGAGGATGAAAATTCTCTTTGCGCGTGGGTCGATTTGACACGAGAGGCAGTCTCTTTCTCGAACTGTTTAATTAAAGCCAAAATGGAAATTGATAACACCATTACTCACCTAAGAGTTATCGATTTTATCTCTAATGATGAACGATTCCAAGATGTGCATAATTATGCAATGCAGCTTGAAATGTATCACAATCAAATTTATGCAGACTTGGAATATACACTATCAGCTTTAGAAAATCTAGATTTCACCGCCTGATGAGTCCTAGCCGGTAAAGGACGAAACTTTCCCCTCACACCTGGGGGAAGTCGCGGATAACCGGGTGATTCCCACCGCATTGATAACTAGCCCCCCGAATTGAAATGGGAGGTTTCCCTCCCCAACCTGTTACTGGGGGCAGAAGTCAATAATTGCTTCTAGCCGGGTTCCAACCCCGGCTAGATTCTAGGGAGATTTGTTCCCCCAGATAGAATGGGCGAGAGCCGTAACAGCTTCGTGGGAACGATTAACCACAACACTAGAGGTTAAAAATGAATAGTTTAATTGTAGCCTTGATGTTAGCTCATCGTGGTGCGATGCCGTGTGGCTAGAATTTATGCCAGCGGGTGCGTTGCGGGATTTTTACGAGTCTCCCGCATTTGCTGAGTGCCACCGAAAGCTAGAAGCAAATGCAAAGTCTATCCAGTTTCTTGTGTCTTTGGAGCCGTCTGTGGTGATATTAGAGCCGACCCGAACTTATAGCAGATTCTGGATTGACTGCTTACATCGGGAGGGAATCCCTGTGCTGAAAGTAGATCAGACGATGATTAAGGACACTCGGAAAAGCTATGGGGGAACGTCTAACAAGTCTGACCCCTACGATGCTTTGCTCATGGTTGCCACATACTTCCAGCATTACCAAATTGCCTACGATCGCAGGTATTGGGTGAGGGAGCGGCCGCCAGAAGTAGCGAAAATTGAACAATGCCTAAGAGATATTGGGTCATTCAACAAGCGCCGCACCCAAACGATAAACCAAGCCAAGTCTAGGCTAGTCTATGAATTTCCAGCGAAAGCGAAAGTTAAGGTTCTAAAAGAGTCTGGGAAATTAGACCCGGACAAACTGCCAGCGTGGTGGGCTTGGGCTTGTGGTTGGACTGAACAAGGCACTTGGAGAATCCCCAAAGCGACCAAGACTAAGTTTGACAATGAATATACGAAGGCGATCGCGGCGGGGGAAGGCACGGGGATTAGTGAAGTAACAGCGCGACTAGCCCAACAGATTTGTATGTGGCATCAGTCAGAGGCAATGGTAGAGCAAGAGCTACTAAGCTATCTGAACCTACCAGAGTTTGATTGCTACCATCGGGTGTTTGACAAGTTTGGTTTTGGCTGCCGGGAACGAGGCTGGCTACTTACTCGGTGCGTTCCGTTTGATGAGATGTTTAAATGCCTTCCCAAGTCTAAGGCTATGAGACGATTTCGACAGCTTTGTGGTTTGGGGGCTACTCAAGTGCAATCTGGAAAGGCTGACACTCGGAGTAGTTTCACAGGAAGCAAAGAGGCGCGATCGGTGTTGCATCAGTTTGTTGTTCGGGCAGTCGAGAGGGGGACTCATCGTGAACAGAAACCGGGCGAAGGTGCGATCGCGACAACCCCCTACGATTGCCTACCAAAATCTCCAGAGGCTCATTCGCTTAGAGTTTATTGGGTAACTAGAGCATACCACAAAGGGAACAAAGTTTCTGGGGCGGCGCTCAAGGCTGCCAGGAATGCCACATCCAGAAAGCTGGCTGAGACTTTGTTTAAGGCTCTGTGGGATATGCGGTAATAATCCCCATATAATGCTCATATCAAACTTGTACCCCGATCCAATTCCCTAGGTCGGGGTTTTTATTGGTGAAAGTTTGGGAATAAGATAGAAAATAATTATCCACGCTAGGGTTTCATTAAGTCATGAGACTATTATAACTCGGTAATTTCACAGTTGAAGCCAAATTTATATAAAAAGTGTACTATGCACCTCAGCCCTAGACTTGGGGGATGAAAGCATGAATAATAGTCGATAATAATCTTGATCCTCTCCCATTGATGTTTGAAAATACTGCGATCGCCAAGCGATTGACCATCTAATCTGGCGCGATCGACCCATTCAAACCCTGTCTTTATCTTGGTTTCCTGGAATGCTTTATTTTCTATTTGTGCATCTGCGCCGCTAGTCTCAAACTTTGACAATTATGCCCGGAATTATGATAATAGTATATCTAACAATGGTATGGCTAGGAAAGCGTTGTCAAAATATCCGCCACTATACCTAAGCCTTATAGCTGTAGGTTGGGTGCAGCCCTGGGCGAAACCCAACCAAATTAGGTTGATAAATATTCCAGCCAACCCCTATCTTAGCCAAGTAACATGAGACCGCCTCAATCGAAAACTGCTATACTACAAAATAGCTTCAGAGATTAGCCCGACTCATCCAAGATGAGAAAATTACTATGGTTCAGCAAGTTTCCCAAACCGTAATTTATCCCGATAGTGACGGACAACCGATGGCAGAAAATACCCAGCAATTCCAGTGGATTGTGGTAATTAAAGAGAACTTAGAAATTTTGTTCGCCAATCGTCCCGATGTGTTTGTGGCTGGGGATTTACTCTGGTATCCCGTGGAAGGGGACAATAAAACCCGCCAAGCCCCCGATGCCATGGTAGCCATAGGCGGCCGAAAGGTCATCGAGGTTCCTATCGACAATGGGAGGAGGATAATATAGCGCCCCAAGTGGTGTTTGAAATTCTCTCACCAGGGAATCGTTTGGCGGAGATGAACCGGAAATTCAAGTTTTATGAGCGTTACGGGGTGGAAGAATATTATATATATGACCCGGAACGTTTGGATTTGGCGGGATGGTTGCATAGGGACGGGGAGTTAACCATGATTGAGGAAATGTCTGGTTGGGTGAGTCCTCGTCTCCAGATTCGCTTTGAATTTCCGCCAACGGGTTTAGAGTTGTACTATCCCGATGGTCGTCGTTTTTTGACCTCTGTAGAGTTACACCAACAAGCCCAAGCAGCACAGCAGCAAGCCGAAGAGTCCGAACAAAGGGCGCGGCGGGCGGAAGAAGAATTGGCGGCGGAAAAAGTGCGATCGCAACGTCTCGCCGAACAGTTAAAACGCTTAGGTATTGACCCCGATTCACAGGTATAAACCACCCCCCATCAAACTGCTATACTACAAAATAGCTTCAGAGATTAGCCCGACTCATCGAACATGAGAAAATTACTATGGTTCAGCAAGTTTCCCAAACCGTAATTTATCCCGATAGTGACGGACAACCGATGGCAGAAAATACCCAGCAATTCCAGTGGATTGTGGTAATTAAAGAGAACTTAGAAATTTTGTTCGCCAATCGTCCCGATGTGTTTGTGGCTGGGGATTTACTCTGGTATCCCGTGGAAGGGGACAATAAAACCCGCCAAGCCCCCGATGCCATGGTAGCCATAGGCAGCCGAAAGGTCATCGAGGTTCCTATCGACAATGGGAGGAGGATAATATAGCGCCCCAAGTAGTGTTTGAAATTCTCTCACCAGGGAATCGTTTAGCGGAGATGAACCGGAAATTCAAGTTTTATGAGCGTTACGGGGTGGAAGAATATTATATATATGACCCGGAACGTTTGGATTTGGCGGGATGGTTGCATAGGGACGGGGAGTTAGCCATGATTGAGGAAATGTCTGGTTGGGTGAGTCCTCGCCTCCAGATTAGCTTTGAATTTCCGTCAACGGGTTTAGAGTTGTACTATCCCGATGGTCGTCGTTTTTTGACCTCTGTAGAGTTACACCAACAAGCCGAAGCAGCACAGCGACAAGCCGAAGCAGCACAGCGACAAGCCGAAGCAGCACAGCGACAAGCCCAAGAGTCCGAACAACTGGCGCGGCGGGCGGAAGAAGAATTGGCGGCGGAAAAAGTGCGATCGCAACGTCTCGCCGAACAGTTAAAACGCTTAGGTATTGACCCCGATTCACAGGTATAAACCACCCCCCCATCAAACTGCTATACTACAAAATAGCTTCAGAGATTAGCCCGACTCATCGAACATGAGAAAATTACTATGGTTCAGCAAGTTTCCCAAACCGTAATTTATCCCGATAGTGACGGACAACCGATGGCAGAAAATACCCAGCAATTCCAGTGGATTGTGGTAATTAAAGAGAACTTAGAAATTTTGTTCGCCAATCGTCCCGATGTGTTTGTGGCTGGGGATTTACTCTGGTATCCCGTGGAAGGGGACAATAAAACCCGTCAAGCCCCCGATGCCATGGTAGCCATAGGCAGCCGAAAGGTCATCGAGGTTCCTATCGACAATGGGAGGAGGATAATATAGCGCCCCAAGTAGTGTTTGAAATTCTCTCACCAGGGAATCGTTTAGCGGAGATGAACCGGAAATTCAAGTTTTATGAGCGTTACGGGGTGGAAGAATATTATATATATGACCCGGAACGTTTGGATTTGGCGGGATGGTTGCATAGGGACGGGGAGTTAGCCATGATTGAGGAAATGTCTGGTTGGGTGAGTCCTCGCCTCCAGATTAGCTTTGAATTTCCGTCAACGGGTTTAGAGTTGTACTATCCCGATGGTCGTCGTTTTTTGACCTCTGTAGAGTTACACCAACAAGCCGAAGCAGCACAGCAACAAGCCGAAGCAGCACAGCAGCAAGCCCAAGCAGCACAGCGACAAGCCGAAGCAGCACAGCGACAAGCCGAAGCAGCACAGCGACAAGCCCAAGAGTCCGAACAACTGGCGCGGCGGGCGGAAGAAGAATTGGCGGCGGAAAAAGTGCGATCGCAACGTCTCGCCGAACAGTTAAAACGCTTAGGTATTGACCCCGATTCACAGGTATAAACCACCCCCCCATTAAGATGAGAAAATTACTATGGTTCAGCAAGTTTCCCAAACCGTAATTTATCCCGATAGTGACGGACAACCGATGGCAGAAAATACCCAGCAATTCCAGTGGATTGTGGTAATTAAAGAGAACTTAGAAATTTTGTTCGCCAATCGTCCCGATGTGTTTGTGGCTGGGGATTTACTCTGGTATCCCGTGGAAGGGGACAATAAAACCCGTCAAGCCCCCGATGCCATGGTAGCCATAGGCAGCCGAAAGGTCATCGAGGTTCCTATCGACAATGGGAGGAGGATAATATAGCGCCCCAAGTAGTGTTTGAAATTCTCTCACCAGGGAATCGTTTAGCGGAGATGAACCGGAAATTCAAGTTTTATGAGCGTTACGGGGTGGAAGAATATTATATATATGACCCGGAACGTTTGGATTTGGCGGGATGGTTGCATAGGGACGGGGAGTTAGCCATGATTGAGGAAATGTCTGGTTGGGTGAGTCCTCGCCTCCAGATTAGCTTTGAATTTCCGTCAACGGGTTTAGAGTTGTACTATCCCGATGGTCGTCGTTTTTTGACCTCTGTAGAGTTACACCAACAAGCCCAAGAGTCCGAACAACGGGCGCGGCAGTTGGAAGAAGAATTGGCGGCGGAAAAAGTCGCGATCGCAACGTCTCGCCGAACAGTTAAAACGCTTAGGTATTGACCCCGATTCACAGGTATAAACCACCCCCCATTAAGATGAGAAAATTACTATGGTTCAGCAAGTTTCCCAAACCGTAATTTATCCCGATAGTGACGGACAACCGATGGCAGAAAATACCCAGCAATTCCAGTGGATTGTGGTAATTAAAGAGAACTTAGAAATTTTGTTCGCCAATCGTCCCGATGTGTTTGTGGCTGGGGATTTACTCTGGTATCCCGTGGAAGGGGACAATAAAACCCGTCAAGCCCCCGATGCCATGGTAGCCATAGGCAGGCCGAAAGGTCATCGAGGTTCCTATCGACAATGGGAGGAGGATAATATAGCGCCCCAAGTAGTGTTTGAAATTCTCTCACCAGGGAATCGTTTAGCGGAGATGAACCGGAAATTCAAGTTTTATGAGCGTTACGGGGTGGAAGAATATTATATATATGACCCGGAACGTTTGGATTTGGCGGGATGGTTGCATAGGGACGGGGAGTTAGCCATGATTGAGGAAATGTCTGGTTGGGTGAGTCCTCGCCTCCAGATTAGCTTTGAATTTCCGTCAACGGGTTTAGAGTTGTACTATCCCGATGGTCGTCGTTTTTTGACCTCTGTAGAGTTACACCAACAAGCCCAAGAGTCCGAACAACGGGCGCGGCAGTTGGAAGAAGAATTGGCGGCGGAAAAAGTGCGATCGCAACGTCTCGCCGAACAGCTAAAACGCTTAGGCATTGACCCTGATTCACAGGTATAAACTATAAGCCTGGTAGGGTGCGTCAGAGCGAATACATCAGGTCAATAATCATCTTCTCGACTGACGCACCATCACTGACGCACTGCACATTTCTAATCTAAAGAAAAGCCGATAGATGGGCGCGGGTACGTTGTCCCCAAAACCGATAATTATTCATCATCATCTGATGTCAACTCCGACTGTTGCTGAGACTCTTCTAGGGCGATAATTTCTCGTAATAACTGTTCCTCTTCTTCCTCGAAATCTTCCTCTGAAATATCGCCCATATCATAGGCTAATTGAAGAGCCAAAAGACGCTTATTTAAATTTTCTTTATCGTCTAGTTCAGCATCAGCGCGTTCTAAGATTTGTTCACCTATCCATACAATACCATCCAGGGGAGCGGTCAGAGGGGCGAGTAATAATCGTAAAACCATAGATTTATCCTCTCATTAATCAAGTTGTGTGAAATTATAGGGGGCTGTAAAATTATTATAGCGAATCCTCAGCCGTTTGGGAAAGTAATTGTCGATTTCCTCCACCTTCTGACTAAACTTTTCTTCACTATTCCAAGGAATTAAATAGGCGGCGTTATAAATCATTAAATCCGTCATCGATTCATTTTCTACATAATCTAAAGCTAGGGGAATTAAGCAATCTTGAAAAGCGGTGATAATCTCATTTTCGCGGTCTAAAATGTTTGACTCTATCTCCCGACCAATAGCAATCACTTCATCCATACTGAGGGGTTGACCTTCCAGGCGATCGCGTCTTTCTCTCAGGTCTTGATTTTCCTCCATTAAAGCATTAAGTTCAGCGGTTTGATTCCAAAAAACCTTCACCCCCCACCTCGCGATTACCCTCCAACTTAACGAACAGTTCTTTCAGTCTTTCATGATAAGGATTAACTAACTGTTTAGCTACCGCATCCCAATCAGAAACAATCAAGCCAAATTGCAAAGGTAGTATCGTCCTATATCCCTCCTGCATCATGGCTTCTAACACCTTTTCATGACCTAGCAAATTCCTACGGCTGGCTAAATACCGTTCCTGTTGCGCCTCGGAATACAGAAAAATAAACCCATCAATTTCATGAGTATAAACTGGCTGATTATCTAAGCCTTGCAAATGCCAAGACTTCAGCTTAGTTTTAGGTAAAATTCCGTATAAATACAGACTGTAACTCATATTAGTCACTCATCAAAAAGTAATTATCAGCAGTCTAGCACCTATCACTAGCCCCCCACAACCCAAAACTTGCCCATGGGATAAATTTGGGTAATCCCTAGGCTATAATAGAGGCTTTGATGTTAGCACCAATCTCAGCTTGGCATGAATCAGGTTAATTTGGGCTAAACCCAGATCAACACTTCCCTCTACTACTATACCCGTATTCAGAAGGCGATCGAGAAGTTCCAAGATCGAGGGATTTCCCAAGGACACCCCCTGGGTAATAGCCACCGGACTTAGGGAGAAGGGAACCCAACTCCGACAGTTCGATATTCAAGTCTGCTGGGTCGATATCAAAAATTTCGCAGAGGTCCAACACCTGCGCCTCCAATTTACGCAGACTTTCGTCGCGCGGTCAAGTTCTTCATCTGTTAGGGTATCAGCTTCCATGCGCCGGATAACTTGCGCTTCCATCAGCTGGCGGATTAATTCAACCACGGTAAGGAGTAGGGGGGCTAAACCTGCATCCTTACCAGATGATTTGGGAACCAAGGCTGTTTCTTCTGGACTTGACACTTGTGATTCTCATTAAGGTTCGGCTTGCTGTCAATCCTAGCAGATAGGAGATACTATCCGCAATACATAGCTAGGCCAATTATGCCCAAATTTATCTGATGTTCACAGTCTCAGTGCCACCAGATCATAATTTGACCACTAACTACTATGGTATTATGGTGATCGTGCGTCATATTTAGGTTGAAATATTTTCATAAGTGGCTGTATAAGTTACTTAGCAATTTATACGCCCTAAATATATATTGGTGTTTTCCAAATCGTAACCATGACAATTTACACTCCAGACTGGGTAAAACATTCGGTATTTTATCAAATTTTTCCTGACCGTTTTGCCAAAAACCAATTACCTCGACCCTCAGTTATTAGTCATCCTAAGTGGGAAGATTGGCAAAAACCACCCACTTTACAGGGATATAAAGGCGGTAACTTGTGGGGAGTCATTGAAAAACTAGACTATCTACAAGACTTGGGGATTAATGCTATTTATTTTACTCCCGTATTTCAATCAGCCAGTAACCATCGCTACCATACCCATGACTATTATCAAGTTGACCCGATTTTAGGCGGTAATCAAGCCCTACGAGAATTGATAGATGCTGCCCATAGTCGCCATCTTAAAATCGTCCTAGATGGGGTTTTTAACCATGCTAGTCGAGGCTTTTTCTTCTTTAATGATATCCTGGAAAACGGCCCTAATTCTCCCTGGTTGGACTGGTTTACTGTCGAAAACTGGCCTGTGTCCGCCTATGATGGTAGTCAAGCGTCTACATAGCCTACAACCCCTATTCTACCGTTACTTAGGTGTTACTCAAAACCATAGCAGAGTAACAAGTGAGTAAAAAATGAGTAACGCTACTGATACCCCTACTGTAGGGGGAAAGGGCAATTATGACGACAATTATACTAGGTTCCTCAAAGCCTATCAAGACTTTAAAGGGGGATGTCCCAAAGGGGTAACTCTCAAACTTCAAAAGACCGGGGTTAGATACAATCTCTTATTGCAGTTTAAGCAGCCACCTACCGGAAAACGGCTACCCAAAACGGCTAACCTTGAATGTACACCTCAAGGGGTGATAGACGGCGTTAAGAAAGCTAAG
Organism: Arthrospira sp. PCC 9108; assembly: GCA_016745315.1. Lineage (GTDB taxonomy): Bacteria > Cyanobacteriota > Cyanobacteriia > Cyanobacteriales > Microcoleaceae > Limnospira > Limnospira platensis. The sequence continues at coordinate 2,923,538 of CP066886.1, read as the reverse complement.
TTGGTATCTGAAGCCCTGGGAACTATCACTAGCGCTAGTGAATTTTGGGATTGGTACGATAAAACCATCCTAGGGAAAAATCAGATTGAGAATAATCTGATAACCTACCGGGACATCTTTAAACAAATTGAGAATGAGTATTTTGCGGGGTACAACCGCAACACAGGAAGGAAACGTTCCCGCGATATCGCTAGCGACTTAGCGTCTTACGAGTCTACTAAAGAAGCATACTTCAGGCTGTTCCCTGACTGGGATGAATACCCTAGCTGGGAGAGTTTTAACACTATGCTATACACTCCCTTGCAGAATGGAGAGAAATTAGTGGGCTCCAAAACCTTTAAAGAACGTTACTACATCTTACAAGCCATAGCTGAAAAATCACCTAACAAAGAACACTTGCTTAAACAGCTTGAGCCTATTAACGCCAAACAAACGCAATTCAAAAAGAAACAGCGTATAAGCATTGATGCCTTTAAGGATTGGTGGTATAGCGCCAAACAAGAAGCCTATACTGTTAAAAGCCCTCAACATCAATCATCTCGACATAACTGGTTATGGGTGACTGGTATGGCAGTAATGTACGGGTTAAGACCTACCGAGATAGCCGCCGCAGTTAATCTAACTAAGCCATTTGTAACGGATGATGGTATCACTATCAAAGCACTGTCAGACCCCGATAATCAAGACAATTACTTGGTGCTAGGTGACTATGTTTACTTTACTGACGCAGAAGGTCGGAAAGTGAGTATCAAAACAGGGGGAAGGATTGTTGCACCAATACCTAGCCCTGAAATGTTTGATTTCCTGGAATTGAAACAGCCGTTGTTACCAGAATATAGTCCCAGAAAAGGCAGTAAACCCAAAAGCATAATCGGAGGGTTTGACGCAACGTTTAGTCAACGACTTCAATTCATGAAATGCCCGGTAACCCAAAAATATGCTTTTCGTAGGCTGTACAACCTGTTAGGTGAAAAGTATGGACTACCTATTGAGTTGAGAGCGAGACTTATGGGTCATAGCGCAATCATTAATCAAGGTAAATACAAGACAGAAGGCATTGATGCAACCCTAGAAGTTCTCAAAGGAGGTTCTAAGTTGCCTATACCGTTAGATGTAGCCATAGAACGGTTAACAGCCTTAGGATTTGATGTTGACACTCCAGAAGCTAAGGCATTTCTCGGAGTTATCTATCAGATAGATTAATCTAATCGTCAACCTTTCATAAATTAACACCCCTGGATTAAACCCTAGGGGTTATTTTATGGCTACAGATTGATGGATCCTGCTATGGTTTTGAGTAACACCTAAGTAACGGTAGAATAGGGGTTGTAGGCTATGTAGACGCTTGACTACCATCCAGAACCATTTAACTTAAACCCTTATCCTGACAGCGATAGCGGGTTATTGCTCAACCCCTATATCCTATCGAGTTACTCAGATATTACTCACAATCTAGTCCTAGCACAGGAAAATAATTCTGTCAATAGGTTGATTACTCAGTCAACAAGCATAACCTAGGGGAACTGTCAAATACCCATACCACCCCCCAACCAAACACCGATAGGGTAACTCCCTTGTGATACCCGTCAATGGCAAGCCTATCGGTTCGTTCCTCACCATTGACTGCTATCACGTCGGTCGCACCCCCAAGAGTGTTTGTTTCGGTTGGGGGAGGGTATGATTCAAAGTCAACACGATAGCCGTAGGTAGCCGTAGGGGGAACCCACTAGGTTATCAATGTACAACGATACTCCTATCAATGTACAAAGATATTAGGCTGCCTATCCGGTTATCTATGGGAGTCAGATTATTGGGGAAATATTGGGGAGCCTACTCGCTACCAACAAAATGCGATCGCATAATCTGAACTATCATCTACCGGAACCAACCCGATACCCCTAAACAACTTTTCAACTGGTAACTTGTTTCGTCATCTCTCGCTGATACCTACATAATCCTAGACAATTGCTTTACCAGCGACATCGGTTATCCACATAATCCTAGAGAATTGATTCTCCATCGAAACCGATACCTACATACCGCTAGACAAGTCTCCAATTTTTGGTGGTAATCATCCCGTGCAGGAACCCAGTACCCCTAATAAAGCACTAAGCCAAAATCTTAACCCGTCTATTGTGGGTAAACTAGGGGGGTAAGCATATAAATAATTTTAGGGTATCTAAAATAGGGTATCTAAAAAATTTATACACGCACCCCCTACCACGCTAGGACATGAGGGGGTAAGCATATAAATAATTTTAGGGTATCTAAAATAGGGTATCTAAAAAATTTATACACGCACCCCCTACCACGCTAGGACATGAGGGGGTAAGCATATAAATAATTTTAGGGTATCTAAAATAGGGTATCTAAAAAATTTATACACGCACCCCCCTACCACGCTAGGACATGAGGGGGTAAGCATATAAATAATTTTAGGGTATCTAAAATAGGGTATCTAAAAAATTTATACACGCACCCCCTACCACGCTAGGACATGAGGGGGTAAGCATATAAATAATTTTAGGGTATCTAAAATAGGGTATCTAAAAAATTTATACACGCACCCCCTACCACGCTAGGACATGAGGGGGTAAGCATATAAATAATTTTAGGGTATCTAAAATAGGGTATCTAAAAAATTTATACACGCACCCCCTACCACGCTAGGACATGATAGGGGCCATTTAAGTTATTGGGTTAGGTGTTAGGTGTTAGGTCGTTCTGCACTTAGCAATCATAGCGTTAGCTACGTCTATTAACTTGTCCAAAGTAACTTGGTCAGATTTTCCAACGTAAATGTGATGATTGACGCTACCATCCCACCCTTTGAGGTTCCAGTAGGTAAAACCATTAATTGAGAGTTTTTTGCACAACGTAAATCGTTTACCATTAACCTCCACTGAAAAGGATTTATGGGTTTCTAGGTATTTAAACCATTCTAAAGAACCTACTTCAATACAGATATTACCATGACCTACCAGAAACCCTTTGTAAGACCCTGTTAGTGTGACTACCGGGAGTAGCTTAGGCATGAAAATCACCTCCCAGTAGGATATCGCTGTTATAACCATTAAGGTTGAAATCAGAGGCAATAATGCCTGGTTGAGGTTGAGAGATAATTGGATACTGAGATTCTACCCATTTCTCGTGTACCATCATAAAATCAACAGCGGCGTTATGAGATATTTCGGCTAATGTCACCCTAGTATCCTGATTGGAATAGGAGATATCTCGTGACATCATTTGAATGTAAATCTCCCTAGCCATTTCTGCAATAACCATCATTTTTTCTTGTTCAAACTCATTCATGGCTTTATTTCCTATTGATTAATTGAACTTGTGATCATCATTATCGGGGTGATTTTGATTATTGTTGTGTTCTGTAATTTTTGCATTAAGCAAGGCTTCAATGCCTTTGAGTAACTCGATTTCCGCGTTTAAAAAATGCCTGTGGATTTGAATAAATTCGACAATTTCGTCGAATTGTTCAGATGTGATAGCAAGTTCTACTAAGTCAAGTAATCCTACAACGTTAGGATTTAATCGATTACTCATGTAGCTATATTCTACTACGTTTAATCCGGGTGTACTTAATTTGATTGACATGGTTTTATCCTTTGATAGTGGTTAAGTTGTGATAGTTTAACGTCATTTCGGACGAGTTTAAATTATTCGATTTTGGTTAGTAAATGCTTAATATAATTAAGCTGTTTGAGCGATAATTGTTTTTTCGCGTCTGCTAAGGATAACTCAACCTCGCAATCATCTAGTATTGAAATTAACGTTTCCTTAGCGTCTTCTTTATTAGCGTTGTAGACTGTACTATCTACCATTTGTTTAAATGTTTTAAACCTTGCCTTTATAATGGCATTTGTGTTGGTTTGAGTCATTTTTTTGGTCTCCTATATGATGTGTTTCCAAACATTTTTGCCGTTCTGATTAATCATATTATATCCTCTATTTTTCATTAGATTAGTCAACTCTGAAACATTAACGCGACTATCAAGATATCCATCTGTTTTAGCTCTCTCAATGGCTTCTTTTAACGCTTTCGGGTCGATATCAGTTACAACCTCGGTTAACTCAGGACATCCCGCGTTAATTGCCTGGTTGTTTTGTTTCATTTTTGCCTCAATACTTTGAGTGATAAAACTGTCTAAAAATTGTTCAGTACCTGATGATATAGTCAAGATTTTTTCATTAACAAAATCCCAGTAATCATTGAAGCGTTTAATTGATTCATTGATAGATAATTGATAAATCAATGAATGAGTGACAATAATTTCACTTGATAACCTAGCGTTAATGATATCTTTTTTGTGTTTCTGTAGTTGTTTTTTGACCTTGCTGTATTGATTGCAGTTATCGATATTTCTCCAGAAAATTTCTAATTGAGATGATAATTTATCAAGCGTAATATCCTCTACATCGTTTAAATCACTTAACTCGTAACTATTCCCCCTATATTCCTCTGATGTCATAGTCTCTTTTTAAACCATATAGGAAACATCCGTCTTTTGAGTTCGTTTAACTCCCAAAATGTCCACAATGGATGTATTGAATTAATCACCTTTAAAGCGAAAGCATTAAAAATCATGTTAGTTCCCGGTGTCTGACTACTGATGGTTATTCGGCTATTTTTGCGGTTTAACACCTTGAAAAGCGATAACATATTCTCATTTTCAATTAATAAGCTAGGGGTGATATCTTCCCATACCAATATAAAATTTTTCTCAAATTCACATTGAAGGGGGTCATAAAATCGTTCATGTTGTATCTTGTTTCTCAGTGAAGCGAAAGTGCTATTAGCAAGCACCGAGGTTGTCTTGTATAGTTCAGATGCTACGGTAGCTACCTGTGACTTTCCAGTACCGCTAGACCCCCAAAGGAACAGGATACCAGCGGTAGACATTAACGTTACTGGAGACGCTATAAACGAGGCGATAATTGGAAACTGAATATCAGGATATGGTAGAACACAGACAGCCCGTAAAACAGACTCTAATTGCTCACCCAGGTTGCCTTCTGTGATTATTTCTTCTAGTTCAGATGACATCTGACTTCTAATTAGTCTATAATCAATATAGTCCTCAGACATGGTAGTAACCTCTTATCGCTCTTGACTTGTTGACATGGTATGGTAGTTATTCCCCCTAAATATTTAGGGGGGATTTATTTGTGACTACATTAATCGCAGTAATTCAATTAATGCAATTAATACATTAGAATCAAGTTGTTTAACCTTGTTATAAAGACTCTCAAAGCTAGGGTCACAATCCAAAACCTTAGCCCCTTCTGTTAACCTTTCCTCGAAGGTTTTGTATTTTGCCTTTCCATTAAATCCTGCTTTATTTTTAGTTTTGGATTCAATGAAAGCGTCAATATCTCCGATTGAGTAAGTAGCGAAAGATTGATTGAATGGATTAATACATTCAATTTCTAAGATATTAGAAATATCAGAGTTTAAATTATCGTCTCCGATATTTCCCTCTAATATCCTGTCAGAAGGTCTGACTGATGATTGACTTAGATTTATTGTTGCTGTAAACATCACAGAACCGTCTGTAAGCATTGAGTCACTTTCGACTATTTTAAGCAATGCGAGTTCTGGAGATGTAGGGGTGTATTCTCGTTTTTTGCCGTTATATTCAGTCTCGTATTTTTCAATACAAAACCGTACAGCAATTAATTCTTTATCACCTTTGGAATAACTCCAATCCCTATCATTGAAGTTAGAAAAATCCCCTGATACACCTTTCCCGAATATCCATAAATGAGGTGACTTAATTCGGAATTATGCATAATCAACAATTAGAAAGGTTGCCGTTTCACCGGGCTTAACTGCACTGCAATAACTAAATTTATCGTCCTGTTTTTTGCCGTAATATCCGATACTCATGATTAACTATCCTTTGATGATTGATTATGACGTTTGAAATTTTTTTACATACCTCCCAAAATTGAGGGTTACCAACAATTGATACTCGTAGGCTGCCTTCATTTGTCAACCTTGCTGTAGCGTGACCTCTGTAGTCCCCCCTAGGGCTATAACAACCCATATAGGAATAAGCTAAATCAAGGATTTCCTGGGTTTTATGTTCCTTTATAGGGGTTAGTATCCGGTAGGCTATTTGAGTGGTTTCTGACTCAAATAGGTGTGGGTTATAGGTGGTGTTTATTAACTCACCGTCAATAGAAAATAACCCCTTGTAGTGTAGTTTATTCATTGTTTACCCTTGGAATCTCTAAGTTTTTCAAAAGCCCCTTAAACTCGTCGATATTGATAAATGAGATGCCTTGCCATCGGTAGGATGTCCCCCTTATAACAAACCAACACTGATTGACTAAACCAGGATTAAGGTACTGCAATAACTGCATTTTTAGCTTAAATGAATCAGTTAATACTCCCTTAACTTCGATGTAACGATTAAAGAACGGACTATAAAAGTCGGGGGTCCAGGTGATATTTTTCCAAGGTTTCTGGCAATGTGTTTATTCGTTTAATTCTGTTCTCTGGATTATCAGCATTAACCGTTATTTTTTCCGGCATTTCAGCCGGAAAGTATTCAGGGTCTAGGAACTCGTAAATCCTTCTAATCATTCCACAGCATTCTTCATTCATGTCTGTCTGGTATTGTGATTTGACGAACGTTGTTTTCTGGCGGCAAATAATCTTTATCTTCAGACAGAATCCATAGTTTATAGCTATAATTACGGGTGTTCTCCCAAATTCGTGTACCGTCTAAGGAGGTGTAGTTTAATCTAGTACTCGTAGGAAATACTGGATACCAGTATGTATTTTCATACCACCTACCTCGATAGGCATTCGAAAATATGTCAGACTCATATTCGTAGTATGATTGATGACCTCTATCAGCATATGGAACTTCCCATAAATGTATATACTCTAACATTGCTTCCGGGTCTTTAGTCCAAACAGTTGTTACGTCTGTCCAGGTTGTGGTTGGAGTTAAACGGTAAAAGATAGACCCGAATAATGGACTAATACTAAGCCTATTTGGACCACGACATGAAGCGTTATATTCAGAGTTATAAAAACTATTAAATGAAACATTTTCACAACCTGAATTCATATAGTAAGGTTTTAACGGGTATAACTTACGATGTTTAACATAATCATTATGTACAATTATCGGCTCTTCGTAATTGTACTCTGAATCATTCCATGATTCTTCCCACTCTATAAACACATCTAATCCAATCTTATTAAGTCTAAAATTTGACGTTGTTGATTCCTGCTTTCTCCACCAATGCCTATTAATACTAGATGTTCCACTGCTAAGTCTACTATTTACTATTTGAGCAAAAATCATTAAATGCCATTTATCATTATTTTTAACAGGATAATCACGAGGGTCTGGCATTTCGTTCCCCGGTTTTGGTGGCCGCCTTCCTTTATCATCATCTACCTCGTCACCGCTATTAGGACCGCCAAAACCTCTACCAGCGCCACCCTTTCCCCTAGGTTTTTTTCCTCCCTTTGGTTCATCTCTTTTTGGGGGTTCCTCGTCTACTCGTCGTGTGTCATCATCTACTCGTCGTGCCTCGTCTTCTCTTTTCCACCTACCATGGTCTTCTGGGTTAATTCCACGCGGCACTCTGGTAATTGGGTCCCAAGGATTTACTAATCCGGGAACACCTCCTCTATCTCTTTCCCTTGCATACGGTAAACCCCTACCAAAGTCCATTGTTGAAGATGTTTGGTCACCTAAATCTCCTGCTAAACCTGAACTTACACCGCCTGACCTACCAACCCCGCCTGACCTACCAATATTCCTGGGTGTGCTTGACCTAATAGTATCTTTAATTTTTATAGTGTCTCTAACCATTTAAATAATCGCATTAAAGTAGTAATATTATACTAACAAATAATTTATTAATAGGTGGTTAAAATGGTGAGAGGTGTTAAAAATATCACGGCTAATATCAACGCTGCTAACTGGAGTAACGCCATAGAGTTATTTAACGGGACTACTTTAGAATCATTAATAACAGAAAGATATAAATATGATATCGGTATTTACAGCTATATATCATCGTTAAACGCTAGATGTTACACTCCCAGTATTGCACAATCACAAATCCCCAAAATTTACCCGGAAGATAGCTATTACCAACGGTGGGAAAAAAAACAGGAAGTGTTGCAGGAAGCGGTAGATTTACAAATATTTTATGGGAATATGGCAACAGAAAACGGGTTAAATTTAGGGATTGTCAAATTGCCATATTATGGAGGCATTCACACCGAAAACCTGTTAATTGAATTAATCACTAATCAAAACGAAGGTTTAGCAATTGATAGCAACTCAATAGTTAAAGCTAGGTGTTTAACTCAGTTACATAACAATGATTCTATTAATATTTTGGGCATGGCTGAATATCAACTCGATACAGTTCCTCAAACCCCTACATTGACACAACCCGAAAATTTTGGGGTGACAATAGGCAATACCCCCACATTAGTTAGACCCTCAAATATTAATCGGTATAGGTTGCACTTACAAAACGTAGGTTCTGTAGGGGTATGGTTTTGTCACGGTGATATCAGTAACTGTGTACCTTATCAATGCCTATATTTACCTCCTAACGCTGGGTGGGATGATGAACTAAAATCAACAGCTTCTATCTATGCTATAACTGAGGATAGCGTAACCAATATTGTTGGGTTAGAACAAACAATAAATTGGTAAATTTTACTTTGATTTAGGAGTTTATTATGAGTTTCTCAGTTTATAGTTCTGTTGTCAATTTAGACACTCTAAATATGAGCAGTAAAATACCGGGAACTCCCGAAACTACCGCGATAAGTTTGACTGCTAACACTATCACGGAAGTTGTGCCTATCAATGCTACCAGTAACGGTAGAACGGTGTTTGTAAAGAATCGGTCAAATACCAATGTACATCTAATATTTGACCCTACAGGTGATAGCGTGTCAGACGCTGCATTTTCGGTTAAGCCAGGTGATACCATCTCAATAACGTGGGGTAGAACTGAGTTACAGGCGATAGCAGAATCTAGCGCTAGTATCAGCGTTACAATTATCGAATATATCAATATGTAATCATCAAATGAATGGCTAGTATTAAGTTATTAGCCATTTATTTGATTACTCAATATAGAGGCAGTTATGACTAATTTCAACATTTACTCTAGTAAGTTTGGGCAATCAACCGATGACTTGCCAGAAGGTGAAGTTAATCTGTATTTAACTAATGAACGGATACAAGCAGTTATTGACTCCAATACTAATTTAGTCAAATTAACTGAGTTAATTTGGAATAATATTATTAATAAACCTGGCACTTTCCCCCCATCTACTCATTCCCATAGCTGGACTGAAATAACGTCAAAACCGACAACGTTTACTCCTTCAAGTCATACACATACCATTGCTAATGTTACAGGACTTCAAAGTACATTAGACGGTAAAGAGCCTACTTTTACCAAAAATACAGCGTTTAACAAAAATTTTGGAACAACTACTGGAACTGTTACAGAAGGTAACGATGTCAGATTATCAAATGCTAGAACGCCAACTAGCCATACACATACCTTATCCCAAATAACAGATTCAGGTAATGTTGCTGCCATTGATACAAATGGTAGTACATCTAACTATTTACGCGGCGATGGTGTTTGGGTAACACCTCCTAATACAACCTATTCTGCGGGAACTGGCTTAACTTTAGTAGGAACTGAGTTTAGAAACACCGCCCCAAACGTATCCACCAACCTCTCTACAAGCACTACAAGCAATACGTTAACCGTTAACAGTTCTGATGGTACTAATGCTGTATTACCTGGTGCCACGACTGCGCTTGCGGGTCTAATGACGGGGGCAGATAAAACCAAGCTGGATGGGATTGCGGCAGGCGCACAAGTAAATGTAGCAACTAATTTAGGAGTAACAGCAGGAACAACAGCAGGTCCTGTAGTTACATCATCAACAGGAACTAATGTTACTTTACCTACAGCTAGTGCAACTAATTCAGGGATAATTACAACTGGGAATCAGACATGGACAGGAGTTAAAACATTTAATTCATTAATTACCGGGTCAATAAGTGGAAACGCCGGAACAGCAACAGCACTTCAAACTGCTAGAACAATTAATGGGACTTCGTTTAATGGTAGTGCCAATATAACAATAACTGCCAATACTCCTAATACATTAACAAATGGTACGGGATTAACTGGAAATAATTTTAATGGGAGTACTGCCCATGGGCGGTTGCTTATGGCACTACAGCAAACACAGCCTGTCAAGGTAATGATAGTAGATTATCTAACGCTAGGACTCCCACAACGCACACACATTCAAATATTACATTAACTGCAGGTGATGGTTGATCCGGAGGAGGAACTTTAGCAGCTAATAGAACAATTAATGTAGATTCAACTGTAGTTAGAACTACAGGTAATCAAACTTTAACAGGAATTAAAACATTTAACATAACAAATAATCCAGTAACTTTTGCAACTAATGAAAGTTTTCCTGATGGAAATATGCTTATTGATTTTAATGTTTGGAGGGGGTTTGACATCCGCCGGATAGGCTCTAGTGCTGGTTCGGCAAATTTAGTACTAAATAGTAGAGTTGGAGGAAATAGCTGGGCGTTTTCTTATCAGGGGAATTATTCTATGCAATTAGAAGCAGATAATAATCCTAGAGTATTTATATATCATGGTATTAATTTTCATCAAAGCGATGTTTGGCGAGGTGCTCCTGACAATAGATATTCAATACAATTATATAACGGGCAGACATATTTTATAAAGAGCTCAACTCTTTCATCATCTCGAGTACATACTAGATTTAGAGTAGGAGGCACAAATGTATCTTATATTAACGATAATGGAGACTACGTTAAAGGTAGCTCTGATCTTAAATTCAAAACACTTTTATCAAAACCAACTCTAGGGTTAAGCGAAATTAACGCATTGACAGTCACGTGGTTTAAGTATAATGAACTTGCAGCATTTCATGGCTTTAATCCAAGTACAGAACAATTTGGTTTAATTGCTCAAGAAGTACAAAATATATATCCTAACGCAGTTGAAGTGATTAAAAATGACCATACAGATAGTCCTGAAGTTGACGACAAAAAAATAGATTACTTAACAATCATGTATGATAAACTGATACCATTAGTGATTGCGGCAATTCAGGAATTATCAGAAAAAATCGACAAATTAGAAAATATGCTAAACACTCAACAATAAATTAACAGATAATGCCTAATGCACTTAATATATCAGAGAGTAACTGGTTTAAGGTTTATGAATTTAATTTTAGGATAGAAGATGATAGTACTCTACACGGTACTAAAAAATTGCCTGACATTTCTGGCAGTAAATTTGTTAGGATATTATTTGACGCTGACAGTGTACCCGTGTACTGGAAAATGGCAGGGTGGCTTAAATTCTATGCCTACAATGATGTGAAGCAGAATATGATGGTTAAAAAAGAGACTATATGGCTTAATGAATATCAAATAATTGAATCACCGCCGTACAGCAATTTTTACGCTTCATTTTCTCCACTAGAAAGAATTAAATGGTTTACACTTCATTTTTGGAAATTAATATAAATGAACTTGGTAATAGTTGAATTAGGGTTAATTATTGTCGCGATTATTCTCAGTACGTTCATTACGCATACAGGAAACTTACTTATTGAGAATAGGTTAGACGGTATCCAAAATAGCCTAAATTATTTGATTAGATATGTTAATGATTTTATGCCATCAACAGTTTGTAAAAAACAGTTAGAAGATAAAAAGCAATCACCCCCTCTTCCAATTAACAGAGATGATATTGATGATGATGGTTGGAGAAAACCCTAACACCTAACACCTAACCCAATAACTTAAATGGCCCCCTATGGTTTCTAACTGTAGGGGGTGCTTGCATATTTTTTGTTAACAGGAGTGCTGCAACAGGAGTGCTGGAAGTTTATATGAATGCTTGCCTCTAATTTACCCACAATAAACACCCTAAGCCAAAACCTTAACCCGTCTATTAGGGGTAATCATCCTGTGCGGAACCCAGTACCCCTATAAATTGGAGACTTGTCTAGCGGTATGTAGGTATCGGTTTCGATGGGGAATCAATTCCCTAGGATTATGTAGGTATCAGCGAGAGATGACGAAACAAGTTACCAGGTGAAAAGTTGTTTGGGGGTATCGGGTTGGTTCCGGTAGGAGATAGTTTAGATTATGCGATCGCATTTTGTTGGTAGCGAGTAGGCTCCCCAATATTTCCCCAATAATCTGACTCCCATAGATAACCGGATAGGCAGCCTAATATCTTTGTACATTGATAGGAGTATCGTTGTACATTGATAACCTAGTGGGTTCCCCCTACGGCTACCTACGGCTATCGTGTTGACTTTGAATCATACCCTCCCCCCAACCGAAACAAACACTCTTGGGGGTGCGACCGACGTGATAGCAGTCAATGGTGAGGAACGAACCGATAGGCTTGCCATTGACGGGTATCACAAGGGAGTTACCCTATCGGTGTTTGGTTGGGGGGTGGTATGGGTATTTGACAGTTCCCCTAGGTTATGCTTGTTGACTGAGTAATCAACCTATTGACAGAATTATTTTCCTGTGCTAGGACTAGATTGTGAGTAATATCTGAGTAACTCGATAGGATATAGGGGTTGAGCAATAACCCGCTATCGCTGTCAGGATAAGGGTTTAAGTTAAATGGTTCTGGATGGTAGTCAACCCGCCAATTATGTCGGTTGGATGAATAACCGGGCTTTACCAGAATTTAATCATGAGCACCCAGATGTGCGCGAATATATTATGGCGATCGCCGAATATTGGATTAACTTTGGTATAGACGGCTGGCGTTTAGACGTTCCTTTTGAAATAGAAACCCCCGGATTTTGGCAAGAATTTCGCAGTCGCGTCAAAGCCTGTAACCCAGAAGCCTATATCGTCGGAGAAGTGTGGACAGATGCCCGTCAGTGGCTCGATGGCAGCCAATTTGATGGAGTTATGAACTATCTATTTACCGGACCTACCATCGCCTTTACAGCCCAATCCAGAGTCCGTAGAGAATTAGTAGAAGCCCCTTCTTATTATCCCTATCCCCCCTTTCCGCTGCCGAATATAGCCAGAAAATTCAGGAACTTCTCGCCCTCTATCCTTGGGAAATTCAACTCACCCAACTTAACCTACTTAATAGCCACGATGTCGCCCGTTTAATCACCATAGTTCAAGAAGATCAAGCCAGCGTTAAACTCGCCACCCTACTATTATTAACCTTCCCGGGCGCTCCCAGTATATATTATGGCGATGAAGTCGGTTTACCCGGAGAATTTGACCCCAATTGTCGTCGTGGTTTCCCACCTCAAGAACAATTGGATTTAGATATCCTAGAATATCATAAACATCTCATCACCCTGCGCCATAAATATCCCGCCCTGAGAATTGGCACTTATCAAGTTCTCCTCGCCCAAGATCTCCTTTATAGTTTTGCCAGAATTTTAACCACCAATTCCCCCGACAATCAGGAAGAATTAATCATCACAGTTAATAGTAGTCTAGAATCTGCTACAATTAATATACCAGTTCCTCAACTCACCACTAAACCTCAAAGAGTTGTCTATGGAAATTGTACCGCTCGCTGGCTTAATTTAGAGGGAGAGAATCATCTGGAACTCATATTACCCCCTCGCAGTGGTTGTATCCTAGCCAACCATTAAAACTCTGCCTGATCAGCCTATTATTACCATGAGTAAACATCAAAACTCCATCCTCAGCGAAATTAAAGACCTCACCAATTCCCTGTATCCCCGTTTAGTAGAAATTCGTCGTCACCTTCATGCACACCCAGAACTTAGCGGTCAAGAATATCAAACCTCTGCATATATAGCGGGGGTATTATCTTCCTGTGGTTTGCACGTTCAAGAAGCCGTAGGAAAAACCGGAGTAGTAGGGGAATTAAAAGGAACTGGTAACAATTATCAATGGTTAGCAATTCGTACTGATATGGATGCCCTCCCTATTCAGGAATTAACTAACCTAGAATATGCCTCTCGTCATCCCGGCGTAATGCACGCTTGTGGGCATGATGTACATACTACCGTAGGGTTAGGTACAGCTATGGTTTTATCACGCCTACAGGACTCGCTACCGGGCGCTGTGCGCTTCTTATTTCAACCGGCTGAGGAAATCGCTAGGGGTTCAACTTGGATGGTAGAAGATGGGGTAATGAATGACGTTATATCTATCTTGGGATTGCACGTTTTTCCGACTATCCCCGCTGGGTGTATTGGTATGAGAGTCGGGGCATTAACAGCGGCGGCGGATGATTTAGAATTGACAATTTTGGGAGAGTCTGGACATGGTGCGCGTCCCCATGAAGCCATTGATGCAATTTGGATTGCCGCCCAAGTAATTACAACTCTACAACAGGCAATTAGTCGCACTCATAACCCCCTGAGACCAGTGGTATTAACTATTGGGCAAATTACTGGCGGACGTGCTTCTAATGTGATTGCGGATCAGGTAAAATTATTGGGAACAGTGCGATCGCTTCATCAATCAACCTATGAAACTTTACCCGCATGGATTGAGAACATAGTAGCTAATGTTTGCCAAACCTATGGCGCTAAGTATCAAATGAACTATCGCCGAGGTGTTCCCAGTGTCCAGAATGATCCAGCCTTAACTCAATTAATCGAAGCCTCCGTTAGGGAAGCCTGGGGAAATGAAAGTTTAGAAATTCTCCCAGAGCCTTCTCTTGGTGCCGAAGATTTTTCGGTGTATTTAAATCATGCACCCGGCGCAATGTTTCGCCTAGGAATCGGACACCGAGACCAGCCCAATTATCCCCTACATCACCCTAAGTTTCAGGTAGATGAATCAGCAATTAAGACCGGAGTAGTTAGCCTAGCTTATTCAGCTTATCAGTTTTGGCAAAAGCGTTGTCAATAACACCATTGCCACCAATTTACCTATGGTCTGTTTTGATTATTCATCCTGGGGTGATGGATGTTCTAGAGCCTGTTTCGCCTGTTTGATTTTCTCAAATAAGGTAGCACGCGATCGCACAGATTTCTCCATAATTAAGCGATCGATGCCATACTTAGCCTTGAGTTGATCTCGAACCTCCTTAGATACAGGTTCAGGCGACCCCTTAAAGTCCTCCGCCGTATATACTGGAAGCCGCGACCCCAAAACTTCAATAGGCATATCAGGAAGTCTAACCAAAAAATAATCCCGTCGCCTGCGAATAGTTTGGGCGCGGTTTTCCATTTCCGTCAGAATTGCCATCACCTGAGACAAATCATGAGATACCATCGCCATTTGTACCTCAACATCTCCCAGGGGAATCTTTAAAGCCTGTGCCCTTTCTAACACATCTGGCGGTAAATGTTCCAAGCTAGGGGGGTTAATCGCCGCCTCCAGATAGGCGAGAGTATTTCTGATACTCTCCTCAACTTCCCTAACCCGTAGAATTTTAGCCTGTTCGGGAGGAACATGATCAACCATATTCTGTAGTTCACTGGTGGCAGTTTCTAATTGAGCGATCGCCTGTTGAATATAGCTATAATCCATATATCAATCTCCATCATCAAGTTCTTGGGTAGACTGCCACCCAGGTTCCCACAGATTACGATCTTTAAGCTGTTTAGCATTCAACCAAAATCTAACTGTCGGGTCACAGGAAGCCACCAACTCCGCAAAAACCAACTGACCCTGATTTTTACGGTTAACCACCTGAAAATGTCGCCATCCCCAAGTTTTTTGGGTAGCCGTCCATTTAGAACCCACCAGATAGGGAAATTTTGTCTTTTTCGGCATTACCAGTCAATATTCTTAATTCCTGATTGTGCCATAAATTTTCACCAGACAACAGCCCACCCACACAGAATATAATTCAACCGTGACCTATCATCCAAGGGCGATCGCACCTACTTTGTTTATATCGGGGAGATGATGGTTGGCGATCGCTTTTCACCAATTTGGGTTCTTTACTTTCTCCCCGTCGCCAACTTAACCCCCTCGAATTCAAATTAATATTGGGCGGCGAAAATATTTTTTCACTTTTATGTTGACATTGAGGACAGGAAACCGGAGTTCCCACCTCCGCCAGAGTCTGCCATTTTTCAAACTCTCCGCAATTAGCACAACGAAATTCATACAGTGGCATTTTCCTCATTCTCCCTATCCTATCTAACTCCCCCCAGTTCCTACTGACTAGGGGTGATAATTACACTACTAAGTTGGCAAAATATTGCGATCAAAAATCTCCGTTGGTATCGCCACCGTACAACAAGCATTCGGAATATCCACAATACCACTAATTCGACCTTCTACCGGGGCTGAACTCAATAGCAAATAAGCCTGTTCTCCCGTAAATCCAAACTTTTGTAAATATGCGATCGCATTCAAACAAGCCCGACGATAGGAAACATGAGCATCCAAATAATACTGTTTCCCAGTAAACTCATCCACCGAAATCCCCTCAAATATCAAATACTCCGAATAGCGAGGTTCTACCGGACCAGGTTTAAAAATCGGATTCACCATTGCATACTTTTCCACCCCCCCTTTAATCAGATCAACATGGAGGTCGATATATCCCGACATTTCAATAGCGCCACAAAACGAAATTTCCCCATCTCCCTGGGAAAAATGAATATCTCCCATAGACAATTTCGCCCCCTCTACATACACCGGAAAATAAATCCGCGACCCCCGCGACAAATTCTTAATATCGCAGTTTCCGCCATGTTCCCGAGGTGGAACCGTCCGCGCCGCTTCCGCCGCCACCCGCTCAAATTCCGACCCAGTTAATGTTCCCAAAACCGCATTTTCTGGGTTTGGTAAAGCCGCCAGAGGTGGAATTTCTGGTTTCCAAACCGGACCCCCTGTTTCTACTAATTCCCTTTCCCGTTTATTCCACTGCATCAACAGTTCATAGGAAGGCGCACAGCCAATTAATCCAGGGTGAGTAATACCCGCAAAACGTACTCCCGGAATATGGCGAGAACTCGTATAAATTCCCTGTAAATCCCAAATAGCTTTAGCTGCATTCGGAAAATGATCAGTTAGAAAACCACCCCCATTTTCCCGCGCAAAAATTCCCGTAAAGCCCCATTCATCTCCCTGTAATGCACCAATATCCAGAATATCTACAACTAAAATATCTCCTGGTTGAGCACCGTTTACATAAATCGGCCCACTGAGAACGTGAACCACACTTAGATCTACATCTCGAACGTCGTCGGGACTATCATTATTTTGGATTTGTCCGTCTGTCCAGTCCTTGCATTCAATCCGAAAAATGTCTCCCGGATTAACAGAAACCACCGCAGGAATGTCTGGATGCCAGCGATTATGTCCCGGCATTTCTTGTTCCGACATTGGTTTAGTTAGATCAACTTTAAATAGTGTTTGCGGCATTTTTTTCCTGATTACCCTTCATCATGATGGTTTTTTAATCAACAAAACTTAATGATTCAATTCTTTTTGAATCTTAGTCTCTCGATGTTAAGACATCTTCACCTATTCCCTAGATAACAAAATGTAATTTTAGATACAAAATATCAATTTATCTGGATACTTTTAATAATGATAATCATTCTCTAAAGCCTCAGAGCCAGCTATCTCAAACCTGCCCAAAGTTAGAGTTTCCTAAATCATGACAATATTGGAGTATAAAAAAAACCAAAAATTTACCGATTTTTTATTGACAAATCCCCCAGCTTGACCTATATTTATAGAGTGGGAATATGTGGCGAAATATATATGGCTTTTGGCTGCCTACTGTTTAAGTTCAACCCCGGCGAGTCATTACCCATACAATCGGGAATTGCAGTTAGCGACATTCCCACAACTGTCCTCAGCAAAAAGGGGGGAATTCATCAATTCCCCCCATATATTTATTTTCCAAGTCATCATTCCCATTTAAGATGATTACCGAGCAAAAACCCCCACCCCGTAATAGCAGGTTGAAGCATTACAGTTAGCCATTGTTACCTCAACCTTAAATCGACCATTCCATTTGGGGTCAACTTCTACCATTGGGTAGTCATCAAGCGCGGTATCAGAGTCAATCAGATTGTTATTTTCATCATAAAGTGATAAGTCTATATCTCGACAATCTTCATCACAAACACCGACCAGAACGTAAGATGAACCTGAATTTAAGTTCAGGTAGAGATAATCCTTTTGGTTATGACCGATATCACCTACATAGGGCTCATGACTAAGCTGATAACTCCCCGAAATTCCTAAAGCCACTCCTGCTTGCGTCAATTGTTGACGCACTTGTTGAACGAAGCGTCTATCTGAAGCAGCACCAGGTAGCCCCAGGGTAATCGCCATAGCAATGCTGATGGCTACAGTGCTGTAACTTGCCACATTACGTGATGGTTTGAATCTTAGTTTCATAGGGACTTGATTAAGTGTATAAGGTAGAGTAACTTGATTATATGCTCTCCCTCCAATTGGAAAGTAAAGACGGTGACTTTTTAATGAAAATTTAATCATTTTGGCTATGGTGAAGTAATCGCCAAACCTACACAGCCCCAGGGTCTTGATGCCAATTATTGACACAGTGATAAAATGCGATCGCTTTTCCCGTAGAACCTCCACCAGTACCCCCAGTTAGGGGAACCCCAAAAATCCCCCCATTTTCCCTTGACAAATCTCCGAACTTGACCTATAGTTAAACAATGGGAATCCGTGGCGGCATATATATGGCTTTTTTGGGGGCTATTTAGATGTCAAAGTCGGAGTAGTTCCGAAACCACCCCGACACCATTAATTAATCAACCAGGAAGTCTACTTAATCAGTTCTAGCCACTTCAAGCCAGACTCCCGACCCCCTCCACAAACTGAAAGATACTAGCATCTTCCAAGTTCAAACTCGTCACACCCTCAATAATACCGACGATTTTATCAGTCTCCCCAATTTGGTAAATAGCAGTAGCATTAGTAAATCCCTGGGGTAAATCCCCCATGCGATAGTTAGTAGCATCACCCAACAAAACCATCACATCTTGATTCATCTCCCAATCAGCCACCACAGTATAACCCTCACCGGGAAGCATCACAAAAGTATCATTTCCCTCTCCCCCATTCAACGTATCAATTCCCTCCGAACCCCCATATAATATATCATTCCCCTTATCACCAAACAACAGAGAATTACCCTCACCCGCCACTAGAGTATCATCACCTTGACCGCCATAGAGAGTATCACCAGAGTTACCACCAAACAGGATATCATCATCCTTATTTCCCAACAAAGCATCACGACCGGAACCCCCAACTAAAGTATCATTTCCCTGACCTCCAAATAGGGTATTATTTCCCTGGCGTGCATCCAGAAAATCATCTCCTTCAAAACCCAGCAAAGTTTCATCAGAATCACTACCCATAATCAAATCATCCCCATCACTACCAAACCACTGATTAGGGAAAGGTTGAGTAATTGAGTTATTAGCAGAAAGTGGCGGCGCTTCCGGTATAGCAGGTATCACCTCACCCACATCAACCAGTAAGTTAATCGGTGTCATCACTGGCGGTTCCGGTTCACTGAAAGTTTCCGTATCCTCAGAAGGCTCAGGAGAACTCACAGAAGCAAAACTCGGAAATTGAATCGGCACAAAAATCGGTTGTTCAAAGACTTCCGGTTCCTCAACAATAGGTTCCGATTCGGTTTCTGGTTCCTCAATAATAGGTTCAGTTTCCGGTTCAGTTTCCGGTTCCTCAACAATAGGTTCCGATTCGTTTTCCGGTTCCTCAACAATAGGTTCGGGTTCGGTTTCTGGTTCCTCAATAATAGGTTCAGTTTCTGGTTCGGTTTCGGGTTCCTCAACAATAGGTTCCGATTCGTTTTCCGGTTCCTCAATAATAGGTTCAGTTTCCGGTTCGTTTTCCGGTTCCTCAATAATAGGTTCCGATTCGTTTTCCGGTTCCTCAACAATAGGTTCAGTTTCCGATTCGTTTTCTGGTTCCTCAACAATAGGTTCTGGTTCTAGTTCGGGTAGCAGTTCAAATGCCCGGATTTCCATAGAATAGTTATAAGCATCAACTTCATCAACACCATATACGTGAACATGATAGGTTCCTGGTTCGAGTTCATTTAGGCTAATCAGATTTTCATTACCAGATTCAATCAGAACCCCTTCGGCATCATACAGGTCTAATTTTCCCCATTCATATATATTAGGATACAAACGCCAAATGTAGATTCTACCACTTAGTACTCCCGGCTGATTTATCTCAAACTTGAACCAGTCAGAATCACCCGAATGAATACTCAGACTAGACAAATCAATACTCGGCTGACCCGGAGAACTCCATTCATTTTCTGATAGGAAACCCAAATCTGTAGCCATTTCAATACTGTCATTGGGTTCAAAATCATCTGGAATCACTGCCATGGGAGGCTCAATGATTAGAGTATAGTCATGATTCGTTACTCCCTCATCTCCATAAACCTGAACATAGTAAGTTCCAGCGTCAAGTTCCTCTAAACTAATCCGTTCCCCATCATCAGTATTGGAAGTGTTAATCAAGACTCCTTCAGCATCATACAGGGCAAAATTCAGATAGTCACTAGAGTAGTAAGAGTGACTAACTGAGACATAATCACCTCTTCGTCCAAACCTATCTATCTCAAACTTAAACCAATCCGAGTCTACAGAGTGAATACTCAAGAGATTCCAGAAATAAGAGGGAGGATCAAATCCATGTGAGAATACAGAAGTCCACCAATCCTTTGACAAAAATCCCAAATCTGTGGCAGTTTCCATACTATCGTTAGGTTCAAACCTGTCTGGGAATGCCTCTAGGGAAGCCCGAATACTGATGCTATATTCAGGGTTAATTGCTCCGTCATTGCCATATACCTGGATATGGTAAGTGCCAGCTTCCAGTCCTTCTAGGCTGATCGAAGTACCACTGGTTGAATCTTCAATCAAGACTCCCTCAGCATCATACAGGGCAAAATCCAGGTTGTAGCCATAGTATGAGGAAGAGATTGAAACATAATCATAGTTTTCTCCAGTCTCAGTCATATTAAATTTCAACCAGTCTGAGTCTCCAGAGTGAATACTCATACCACTCCATGAACTAGGCGGGTATTCCTCCATTCCATACAAGTAATATTCATAAAATAAAAAGTCATTTTTTGGATATAAGCCTAAATCTGTGGCGGTTTCCAGACTATCGTTAGGTTCAAATTCATCTGGTTCATCTTCGGTCATAGTGATATCCCAGGGAACGTTAATAGAGAGACTGTATTCAGGATTAATAACGCCATCATCACCATAGACCTGAACATAGTAAGTTCCAGCTTCTTGTCCATCTAAACTAATTATAGACCCATTATAACCAATGGCAGTTGTTATCAAGACTCCCTCAGCATCATATAGGGACAAATTGATGGGTTCATAAGAGTAGGAGAAACTAATTGATACGGAATTATTCCATCTTCCGGTTTGAGCGATCGCAAACTTAAACCAGTCGGAGTCTTCAGCATGAATACTGAGACCAGACCAGGTATTATCTTCAGATAGCAACCCTAAATCTGTAGCTGTTTCCAGGCTATCATTTTGCTCAAATTCGTCTGGGGTCATCGTGATATCCCAGGGAGCATCGATCTCAAGCATATAGTTAGGGCTAGTGATGCCTTCATCTCCATAAACCTGGACATGGTAAGTGCCGGCTTCTAATCCTTCTAAACTCATCGAACCCTGAGCATCAATACTGTCACTGGAAGTCTCAATCAAGACTCCCTCAGCATCATACAGGGACAAATTTAGGTTTTCATAATCAGACCAAATTGATAAGTAATGATAATCTCTTCCGGTATTGGCGATCGCAAACTTAAACCAATCTAAGTCTCCATCATGAAGACTGAGGTTACCCCAAACATTCAATTCAGATAGCAACCCTAAATCTGTAGCGGTTTCCCGGCTATCATTGGGTTCAAATTCATCTATTAGAATGATATTGTTGACAGTTTCATTAGGCATTTTAATTTCTCCATGAAACGAAATGTATTGAATACCTATTCATCCCCTCAATCAAAGTGATGGGGAGATTAGGGAAATCGGACATGACAAACCAGACTCAAGATTTCCTTAAACTCCCACCTTGAGTCACGTTTTTTTATATAGATTCAACCCTTGGTTTCTTTGCTGTTAGCCTGAGATGTGGGAGGTATTGATTCACCCCCACCCATAACCCAAGAGGGTTCCGACTTCGATCGCTGTTTCTCTACTTGTCTCTCAAAAGCACGCCGTCTACCAAATTGGTTTGATTATCAGTAGATTAGCTTGATTATATCCTATCTATCGAGTTGGGAAGTTATCCGGTGAATTTTTAAGGAAAATTTAATCATTTTGGCTATGGTAAAGTCATGGGAAAATATATCCTGTCTCAGGGTGCGGCTCTCAATTATTGACACAGTGATAAAATGCGATCGCCTTTGCCGGTAGACCCGCCACCAGTACCCCCACTTAGGAACACAAAAAAAATCCCCAAATTTCGCCGATTTTTCCTTGACAAATCCCCCTAACTTGACCTATAGTAAAAGAATGGGAATCCGTGCCGACATATATAGGGTATTTTAGGGAGTTTGTCGGTGTGTCGTAAGGAAGACTGAAAAGGTTTGTGAACAGTGTTTAAAGGTCGATCGCCTTGAGAAGAAGGGGACAAGGGTACAAGGGAAGGGTTAGAGATAGCGATCGCCAGAAAAGAAAAACAAACGGGGTTTGTGGTTGTTGATTTCTAGGTAGTGGTGGGAGAGGGGGCTGGTGCCAGTCACCAAGAAACTCAGTAGCACTCCTGGCGCTATATGTTCCCATGAGTCAATCCCCAAGACAAACTGGGGAGATTTCCTTAAAATAACAGGTAAGGACTAATCTTCAGAGGAGGAGAACCAATCTCATGAGACTTCTACACACAATGCTGCGGGTCGGCAACTTGGATGAGTCACTGAAATTTTACTGTGATATTCTGGGAATGAAACTGCTGCGGCAGAAAGATTATCCAGGGGGAAAGTTTACCCTAGCCTTTGTGGGATATGGGGATGAAGCTGATCATAGTGTCATTGAACTGACCTATAACTGGGGCGTTGATAGCTATAACCTGGGAGACGCTTACGGCCATATTGCCCTCGGTGTGGATGATATTTATAGCACCTGTGAGCAAATTCGGGCAGCAGGGGGTAAAATTAGCCGAGAACCAGGGCCGATGAAACACGGATCAACGGTGATTGCTTTCGTGGAAGACCCAGACGGGTATAAGGTTGAATTGATTCAACTGGGAACCCAGGGCTCGGCTGAGGCAAGCAAACAGTTAGCAGTAAACAGTTAAGATCTGAACGGTTAAGGTGATCGATTGCCCATAGTAGGATAAAATCCTTGGGGCAATCGGCTCTGGTAGTCCCCAGAAAAATACATCGGCAACATCTTCTATTTGAGAGTGATAATTCCCCGTTCCCTATTTGGTGTCAATAAAAATAAGCAATGCAACCGACCGATCCGAGTAAATTTACAGATAAAGCCTGGGAAGCGATAGTAAAATCCCAAGATGTTGCTCGTCGCTTCCAAAATCAGCATTTAGAAGTTGAGCACGTGGCGATCGCCGCCTTAGAACAAAATGGACTCGCTAATAATATATTAGGACGAGCTGGTTTTAACCCCGAACAGGTCCAACAACAATTAGAAGCCTTCACCAAACGACAACCCCGAGTCGGAACTATTGACCATCTGTACCTAGGTCGTGGGTTAGAATTAATGCTAGATACCGCTGAAGCGACGCGGTCCGCATGGCAAGACCGCTACATTGCTGTTGAACACCTGATTATTGCCCTAGCAGAAGATGATCGCGTCGGTCGTAGGATTTTGGGAAATGGAAACCCCACCAGAGCCACACCAGGAAGACCAGGGTTCGATCGCCCTACCAATGACTCCAAAGCTACAGTCCGGGAGAAACTCGAAGAAGCCATTAAATCCATGCGCGGCAGTGCTAAAGTTGACAACCAGAACCCGGAAAACAGTTATGATGCCCTGAGTAAGTATGGGCGAGATTTAACCGAATTGGCTAAATCTGGGAAACTGGACCCAGTGATCGGACGGGATGAAGAAATTCGCCGGGTGGTGAGTTGTCTGTCCAGGCGAACCAAAAATAATCCGGTGTTAATTGGAGAACCGGGAGTCGGTAAAACAGCGATCGCCGAAGGCCTGGCCCAACGCATTGTTAACGGAGATGTGCCAGAGTCCCTAAAAAACCGCCAGTTGATTTCCCTGGATATGGGTAGTTTAATCGCAGGAGCCAAATATAGGGGGGAATTTGAAGAAAGACTGCGATCGGTATTGCGGGAAGTAACCCACTCTGACGGTCAAATAGTCCTATTTATTGACGAACTCCATACCGTGGTGGGGGCCGGAGCCGGTTCTGGAGGTTCGGGAATGGATGCCGGAAACCTGCTTAAACCTATGTTAGCCCGGGGAGAATTGCGCTGTATCGGTGCTTCTACCGTTGATGAATACCGTAAGCATATCGAAAAAGACCCAGCCCTAGAAAGGCGATTTCAACAGGTCTATGTTGATCAACCTAGTCCAGAGAATACAGTATCAATTCTGCGGGGGTTGAAAGACCGTTACGAACGCCATCACGGGGTCAAAATTACGGATTCGGCATTGGTGGCGGCGGCTATGCTGTCAGCCCGATATATTAGCGATCGCTTCCTTCCTGATAAGGCGATCGACCTAGTAGACGAAGCCGCCGCCCAGTTGAAAATGGAAATCACCTCCAAACCCGTAGAGTTAGAACAAATTGAGCGCCGCCTCATGCAGTTGGAGATGGAAAAACTCTCCGTGGAGGGGGAAAGCCCAAGAAGTACACCTCTACGGCCAGGGGAACAAGATCGAAGTGCTGATATCGGTTTAAATCTGCGTATCCAATCCTTACTCGAAGAAATTAACACCCTCAAAGACAAGCAGAAAACTTTATCATCCCAGTGGCAGGGTGAAAAGGAACTCCTCGAAGCTATTAACCGCCTCAAAGAAGAAGAAGAAAAACTGCGGGTGCAAATTGAACAAGCCGAACGTGCCTATGATCTCAATAAAGCAGCCCAGTTAAAATACGGCCGCTTAGAGACCGTTCACCACGACCGAGAGGCGCGGGAGGCAGAATTGTTAAAATTGCAGGCTCAGGGGTCTTCCTTGCTGCGAGAGCAGGTAACAGAAGCCGATATTGCTGCCATTGTCGCTAAATGGACGGGGATTCCCGTTAATCGCCTGTTGGAGTCCGAACGACAAAAATTATTGCAATTGGAATCCCATTTACATCGCCGGGTAATTGGTCAGCAGCAAGCCGTGGAGGCTGTATCTGCCGCTATCCGCCGCGCTAGGGCGGGGATGAAAGACCCCGGACGGCCTATCGGTTCGTTTCTGTTTATGGGACCCACAGGGGTGGGTAAAACTGAGTTGGCTAGGGCTTTGGCGGAGTTCCTCTTTGACAGCGAGGAAGCTATGATTCGCATTGATATGTCGGAATATATGGAAAAACACGCTGTCTCTCGGTTGGTGGGTGCGCCTCCGGGATATGTGGGCTATGACGAAGGCGGACAACTATCAGAAGCGGTCCGCCGCCATCCCTATTCAGTGATTCTATTTGATGAGGTAGAAAAAGCTCATCCTGATGTCTTTAATATCCTGTTACAAGTTTTGGATGATGGTAGAATTACTGACTCCCAAGGACGGTTGGTCGATTTCCGCAATACTGTCATTGTCATGACTAGCAATATTGGCGGTGAGTATATTCTGGGGGTGGCGGGGGATGACTCTCGCTATGGGGAAATGTCTGCTTTGGTTATGCAGGCTTTGCGATCGCATTTCCGACCGGAATTTTTGAATCGGGTAGATGAAATTATCCTCTTCCATACCCTCAGTAAAGCTGAATTGCGCGATATTGTCGCCATTCAAATGCAGCGCCTCCAAAGACTTTTGGCTGATCAAAAAATTGCTCTGGAGTTATCACCTGCTGCTATTGATCATGTGGCTGATGTGGGTTATGATCCTGTTTATGGGGCTAGACCTCTGAAACGGGCGATTCAACGGGAGTTGGAAAATCCGATCGCTAACCTGATTTTAGAGCAGAAGTTTGTCACGGGCGATACTATTGAAATTAACATGAAAGATGGAACACTGACTTTTGATCATCCCTCCAACACGCCAGAAGCCCAATTAAATCAGGGTGAGTTGGCTATGTTACCAGTGGCAGTCAACAACCCAGGTGATGATAATTAAAATCTTTAAGTGTGCCGTCTCTATCTCGAATTGCCAAGGAAGACTCCCGTGGAAAGCCTAGCAGAATAGCGATAGTGTTAATATCCTGCGATAGGAAGTTAATCATGATCCAGTTAACAGTAGCAATTCCTACCTATAATGGGGAAAACCGGTTGCCAGAAGTGCTCGAACAGTTGCGATGTCAAAGGGGGACCGAAAGCATCCGTTGGGAAGTTATGGTCGTGGATAATAATAGTTCCGATGGTACGGCAGCAGTGGTACAGCAGTTTCAGAAGGACTGGCCCCAAGAAGTCCCCCTGCGATATGTGTTAGAAACTCAACAGGGTGCAGCATTTGCGAGGAAGCGATCGGTGTCTGAGTCCCAAGCTGAGTTGATCGGTTTTTTGGATGATGACAATATACCTGAATTAAATTGGGTAGCTGAGGCGGTTAGATTTTCTCAAGAAAACCCAAAGGCGGGAGCATATGGTAGTCAAATTCACGCCATATTTGAGGTGGAACCGCCCCCTAACTTTAATCGAATTAAACCATTTTTAGCCATTACAGAATTAGGGAAAAATCCGAGGCTTTATAATGCTCGAAAAAATCTCTTGCCTCCATCAGCAGGGTTAGTTATTAGGAGAGAGGTTTGGAGTGAATTTGTGCCAGAACAATGTATTTTGAGTGGTAGAGTTGAGGGCAGTATGTTGACCGGAGAAGATCTAGAGGCTTTATCCTATATTCAACGCAAGTCCGACTGGGAAATTTGGTATAATCCCCAAATGCAGGTCGATCATAAAATTCCTAGAAAACGTTTGGAGATTGAGTATTTGATACCCTTCTTTCGGGGAATTGGATTAAGTCGTTACGTCACTCGTACAGCGGGAGTTAAGCCAATTTTAAAGCCTGTTTTAACGACAGCGTACTTGGCAAACGACTTGCGAAAATTGCTGCTTCACGTCCTCCGTTACGGTGTGTCGGATCTGGATGATATTGCTGCTTGTGAACGTGCGTTATTAATGGGGAGTTTAAACAGCTTTTTTTATCTGTGGTATAACGGTTACTTAAAGCTAGAAAAAAACAGCAACTCTGCTAATACTACTGTCAGTGCAGTTGTTCATGAGTAACCAGAATTTGCTCTCAGCTGGCACTACTCCCTAAGCCAACATCTTAACAGTTTCAATACCTCCAATCTAGTATATCTTATGCTAGGACATCTCAAGTCTTCATTTGGTCCCAGTTATCCCACCAGCTAGTACAAACTTTAGTTATGACCCAGGATTCATTTTCTCTCACGGTAGCTATTCCGACCTACAATGGAGCGCAACGCTTACCCGAAGTATTAGAGGCACTTCGTCATCAAAGCCATAGGTCAAAAATTGACTGGGACATTGTGGTTATTGATAATAATAGCACTGATACAACTCATCAAGTGATTCAAGCTTATCAAAGCAACTGGGAGAAACATTATCCCCTCACCTACTATTTTGAACCCAAGCAAGGACCAGCTTTTGCTAGACAACGAGCAATTAAAGAAGCAAAAGGACTTTATATCGCTTTCCTAGATGATGATAATATTCCAGCAACAAACTGGATTTCCTCTATCTATGAATTTAGCCAAAACCACCCCCAAGCGGGAGCATTTGGCGGACAAATTCACGGCGAATATGAAGTAAAACCTCCTGAAAACTTTAAACAAATTGCCGCATTTTTAGCGATTGGCGAACATGGCAATCAACCCTTTCGTTTTGACCCAGATAATTTAAGATTACCACCGACTGCTGGATTAGTGGTTAAAAAACAAGCCTGGCAAGAAGCTGTTCCGAAAACCCCTCAACTTGTTGGGAGTCAGAGGAATATTTTAGCCCGAGGAGACGATTATGAGTTATTGCTTTATCTACACAAACAAGGCTGGGAAATTTGGTATAATCCCCAGATGCACATTAACCATAAAATCCCCGCGTTTCGATTAGAACGCAATTATTTATTATCCTTAGCGCGCGCCTGTGGTTTAGCAACTTTTCAGTTACGGATGATTAATGCTAAAACCATAGATAAGCCAGTGATTTTTGTCAGGACAATTTTGGGAAATCTCCGCCGTATTATTAAGCAACGACTGAAGTATGGAGAACGGCTGAAAAGTGAACTCATTCCAGCCGTTGAAATGGAATTTTATCGGGGTAGTATGATGAGTGTCTTGGTTTGGCTCAACAATGTCTGGAATGCTAAATTCGGGTCTGTAGAAAAGTCAGAGGATCAATAAAATGCCCCAAATATCAATAATTCTTCCTGCCTATAATGCTGAGAAGACGATTAAGGAAACCATTGATTCAGTTATCAATCAGACCTTTAAGGATTTTGAACTCATTATAATTAATGATGGGTCTACTGATAGAACATTAGATATTATTTCCAGTATTGATGACCCGCGTGTTCAAGTATTTTCTTATCCCAATTCAGGGGCTTCTGTTAGTCGAAATCGAGGATTTTCTAAAGCCAGCGCTCAGTATATTGCTTTCTTAGATGCTGACGATTTATGGACCCCTGATAAATTGGAATTACAATATGCAGCACTTGAAGCAGATCCAGAAGCATCTGTAGCCTATAGCTGGACAAATTATATTGATCAATATGGTGAATTTTTATACCCGGGATTTCATCAAAGCTATCAAGGCGATGTTTATTCCATATTATTAGTTAAAAACTTTCTGGAAAATGGTTCTAATCCTTTAATTACCCGTCATGCTTTATCAGCAATTGGAGGTTTTGATGAGTCTTTAAAGGGTGGGCAAGATTGGGATTTATATTTGCGTTTAGCTGCCCAGTATAAATTTGTTTGTATATCTCAAGCGCAAATCTTATACCGCATATCTGAGCATTCGATTTCCTCTAATATTGAGCGTCAAGAATCTTCCTGCTTATCGGTACTTAACAAAGCGTTTAACAATGCTCCCAGCTCCTTAAAAAATCTGAAAAAGGATAGCCTTTCACACTTATACAGTTATCTAACTTTCAAATCACTTGAATCCCCATTAACGCGGAAAAAAGCCAGGATAGGAGCGAGATGTTTTTGGATGTCTATTTACCACGATCCTGGTTTGATCAAACGTCGCTCACGTATGATGGCTATCGTATTTGTGAAAATCATGGTAGGTCTGATGTTACCCAACGGACAGGCTGAACCTTTACTTAAATTCATTAAAGAATTTCAAGGATTTTTACCCACAACTCATAACTCTAAAAATTGATCTCATTAGCTACATGAGTGGTACTGTCAAAATCTACGCGGTTACTATAATTAGAGATCTACAGCACACCTTCCATGGGTCTCGTTTGATAGCCTCATTTGAGAATTATCGCCTGATCATCCCTTTCCTGGGTCTGATTCATGGGTCTGACGCTACCATATATATCGATTGTCCATGATCCATGGTTGATATACGGAAATCCGAATCATCTCATGGGGGTGATCCATGCCCATGATGTCATGCCGATCGCCCAAGATCAGGAAATGATAACTATCTATATGTGAGAAATAACGCCCATGACCGTACTTGAACAGGGAACAATCACGATCCATACTGAAAATATCTTCCCGATCATCAAGAAATCTCTCTACACTGATCATGAGGTATTCTTGCGGGAATTGGTCTCTAATGCGGTAGATGCGATCGCTAAATTAAAAATGGTAGCCCGCACCGGGGAATATTCTGGGGATATCAGCAACCCAGAAATTACCATTGCGATCGACAAAGACGCTAAAACCCTATCTGTTAGTGATACTGGTATCGGTCTCACCGCCGACGAGATCAAAAAATATATTAACCAAGTCGCCTTTTCCAGCGCCGAAGAATTTATCCAAAAATACCAAGCCACTGACGGAGAATCCATCATCGGCCACTTTGGTCTAGGATTTTACTCCTCATTCATGGTAGCCAAACAAGTAGAGATCGACACCCTCTCCTACAAAGAAGGCGCAGAAGCCGTCCATTGGACCTGTGACGGTTCCCCAGAATTCAAATTAGAAGATTCTGCCCGCACTACCCGTGGCACCACCGTCACCCTCACCTTGATGGATGATGAATTAGAGTATCTCGAAACCAGTCGCATTCAGCAACTCATTAAAACCTACTGCGACTTTATGCCCGTCCCCATTATTATGGACGGCGAAACCATCAACCGCCACACAGCGCCCTGGCGTGAGTCTCCCAATAACCTCACCAAAGAAGATTACTTAGACCTTTATCGTTATCTGTATCCCTTCCAAGAAGAACCCCTGCTGTGGGTTCACCTGAACACTGACTATCCCTTCATTGTTAACGGTATTCTCTACTTCCCCAAACTGCGGCCTGATGTTGATGTGACCCAGGGCAATATTAAACTATTTTGTAATCAAGTTTTTGTCAGCGACCACTGCGAGGAAATTATCCCCAAATTCCTGATGCCTTTGCGGGGTGTAATTGATAGCACCGATATTCCTTTGAATATCTCCCGTAGCGCCCTACAAACTAACCGCACTGTCCGCAAAATTGCTGACTATATCGCCAAAAAAGTAGGCGATCGCCTCAAAGAAGTATATCGAGACAATCGCCAAGAATATATCCGTTGTTGGCAGGATGTTGGTACTTTTATCAAGTTCGGTTCCCTCAATGACGATAAATTTAAGAAACAGGTAGAAGAGATTCTCATCTTCCGCAGCACTTATAAACCCCCCACTGAGTCCGGGGAAGCTCAAACCCCAGAAGTACAAGTCCAAAGCGAAGATGGGGATGTTTGGGAAGAAGTGAAAACCGAGAAATCCTTTAGCACTGATGAACAGGGACGCTATTATACTACCCTCAGTGAATACCTAGAACGCAATAAATCCCGCCACGAAAATCGGGTTTTTTACTGCACCGATGAAGCTGCCCAATCTACATACATAGAACTGCACAAAAGTCAAGGTTTAGAAGTGCTATTCCTCGACTCATTTATCGATACCCATTTTATCAGTTTCTTAGAGCGGGAACACTCAGAGGTTAAGTTTTTGCGGGTAGACTCAGAACTTGATGAGACCCTCATTGAAAAAGATAAGCCAGCCGAAATTGTTGACCCCAAAACTAATAAAACCCGCAGCGAACA
This sequence comes from Arthrospira sp. PCC 9108, assembly GCA_016745315.1. Taxonomy (GTDB): domain Bacteria; phylum Cyanobacteriota; class Cyanobacteriia; order Cyanobacteriales; family Microcoleaceae; genus Limnospira; species Limnospira platensis. Next base: position 2,892,112 of record CP066886.1, on the reverse strand, counting down.
AATTAAGGAGTTATTTGAGAAGTCCCTCAATAAGCCACGGGTGAATATTCGCACCGAATCCCTAAAATCCGAGGATACCCCGCCCGCCATGGTTTTACTACCGGAAGCCATGCGCCGTTTACAGGATATGACCGCCTTATTGCAACAGCAGAAAGCTGATTTCCCCGAAGACCATATTTTACTGGTAAATACCGCCCACCCTCTCATTCAAAATCTCACTAATTTAAGTCAGGGTAGCATTATTCAAGCAGGCGGTTCTTCCCCCTCGGAAGAGTTGGCAAAAATGATTTGTCACCATGTTTATGACTTAGCATTAATGGCTCAAAAAGGCTTTGATGCTGAGGGAATGAAGGATTTTGTTGAACGTTCTAACCATGTTTTAACTCGGTTAACAGAACGCGCCATGTAAACATTTAGGGGACAATTCACGAATTGTCCCCACCGTCAATTGTCTTGATAGGGGGAATTTGGTTACATATCCTGGTCATGATCACACCGAAAGGTTAAAATCTTTAATAAAGCCGGATTAGATTTAACCAACCCTATGGATACAAAAGCATTTAGACGTTCACTCCAACAGTCAGACACCTACCACCGCAAAGGCTTCGGTCATCAGGAAGAGGTGGCGGGGGTTATGGACAACGCCTACCAAAGTAGCTTAATTCAACAAATTAGACAAAATAACTATATCCTTACCCAGGGTAATGTGACCATCCGGTTAGCAGAGGCTTTCGGCTTCTGCTGGGGGGTTGAAAGGGCTGTGGCTATGGCTTACGAGACTCGCCAACACTTCCCGACTGAAAGAATATGGATCACTAATGAAATTATCCATAATCCCTCAGTTAATCAACATTTGCGGGATATGAATGTTGAGTTTATCCCGGTCAATGACTCGGACAAAGATTTTTCGGTGGTGGGTAGTGGTGATGTGGTCATCCTTCCTGCTTTTGGCGCTAGTGTTCAGGAAATGCAAATCCTGAATGATAAGGGGTGTAAAATTATTGATACTACCTGTCCTTGGGTTTCTAAGGTTTGGAATACGGTAGAAAAACATAAGAAAAAACAGTACACCTCAATTATTCATGGTAAATATAAGCATGAAGAAACTGTGGCTACGAGTTCCTTCGCTGATAAGTATTTGGTGCTGTTGAACTTAGCCGAAGCTGAATATGTGGCTGATTATATCCTTACTGGTGGCAACCGTGAGGAGTTTTTGGCTAGGTTTGCTAATGCTTATTCGGCTAATTTTGACCCAGATCGGGATTTGGAATCTGTCGGTATCGCTAACCAAACTACTATGTTAAAAAGCGAAACTGAACAAATTGGGAAGCTGTTTGAACGGACGATGATGCAAAAATACGGCCCGGCAAATCTCAATGAACATTTCCAAAGTTTCAATACTATCTGTGATGCTACCCAGGAACGTCAGGATGCGATGATTGGGTTATTAGAAGAAAAGCTGGATTTAATGGTAGTGATTGGCGGTTTTAACTCTTCTAATACTACTCACCTGCAAGAGATGGCGATTGAACGGGGTATCCCTTCTTATCATATCGATAGTAGCGATCGCATTCTTGAGGGGAATAAAATTGAACATAAACCCCTTAATAAAGACCTGGAAATTTCTGCACAATGGCTACCAGAAGGAGAAATTATTGTCGGTGTTACCTCTGGTGCATCCACTCCTGACCGCGTGGTGGAAGAGGCAATTCAAAAAATCTTTGCCCACAAAGCCCTAGCGGTGACAGTGTAGTTATCATATCCCCCCTTGGGCATAATTTGCGGATGCTCCGGTAGGTAGAAATGCTGTAAATGTTATGCGATCGCCAAACCGGAGTATAATCAAAAAATACGTTGTTCCTATCATAATTTGGAGGAAATAAAACCATGACTTTGCGATTAGGTGATACCGTCCCTAACTTTACCCAATCCTCTTCAGAAGGAGAGATTAACTTCTATGATTGGGCGGGGGATAGCTGGGTTGTCCTGTTCTCCCATCCAGCGGACTATACCCCTGTTTGTACTACTGAATTAGGCACTGTTGCTAAACTCAAACCAGAGTTTGATAAACGCAATGTTAAAGTAATCGCCCTCAGTGTGGATGATGCGGACTCCCATAAAGGTTGGATTGGTGATATCAACGAGACTCAGCAAACTAATATTAACTACCCGATTTTAGCTGATAGCGATCGCCAAGTATCGGATCTTTACGATATGATTCACCCCAACGCTAACGCATCTTTAACCGTCCGTACTGTTTTCGTCATTGACTCTAACAAAAAGTTACGCCTGACCCTAACTTATCCCCCTAGCACCGGACGTAATTTTAGCGAAATTTTGCGGGTGATTGACTCCTTACAACTCACCGACAACTACAGTGTGGCTACCCCTGCTGATTGGCAAGATGGGGAAGATTGTGTAATTGTTCCCTCCCTCAAAGATCCGGAAGAACTCAAACAGAAATTTCCTAAAGGTTACAAGGAAATTAAGCCCTATTTACGCATGACTCCTCAACCTAATAAGTAGGATATTTAACCTTTGAAAAGTAGGGGATGAGTGGATGGATTTATAATTGCCATAATCTTGATAATCTCTCATCCCCGAATTATCACAAGACCAACATTTAAAAAATTTGCGATGGATATCAAACGTGGCTTTGTAGAAGCTGTAGGAAACACTCCCTTAATCAGATTAAATAGTTTTAGTGATGAGACGGGTTGTGAAATTTTAGGAAAAGCAGAATTTTTAAATCCTGGCGGTTCTGTTAAAGATAGGGCGGCTTTATATATTATCGAAGATGCCGAAAAAAAAGGTTTGCTAAAACCCGGCGGCACAGTGGTAGAAGGTACGGCCGGAAATACAGGTATTGGTCTAGCCCATATTTGTAATGCTAAGGGCTATAAATGCGTGATTGTGATACCTGAAACTCAATCTGTAGAAAAAATGGAAGCCTTGAGAACTTTGGGCGCTGAAGTGCGCGCAGTTCCCGCTGTTCCCTATAAAGACCCTAACAATTATGTGAAATTATCGGGACGTTTGGCGGCGGAAATGGATAATGCCATTTGGGCGAATCAGTTTGATAATTTAGCTAACCGAGAAGCACATTATCAAACCACTGGACCAGAAATTTGGTCTCAAACTGATGGCAAAATTGATGCTTGGGTGGCGGCTACAGGTACGGGGGGAACCTTTGCGGGGGTGTCTCTGTTTTTGAAGGAAAAAAACCCGAATATTAAAACTGTGGTGGCTGACCCAATGGGTAGTGGTTTATACAGTTATGTGAAAACTGGTGAAATTCAACCCCAGGGAAACTCAATTACTGAGGGAATTGGTAATAGTAGGATTACTGCTAATATGCAGGATGTTCCTATTGATGATGCTATACAAGTTGATGACCAGGAGGCGGTGCGCGTGGTTTATCAACTCTTAGAAAAAGATGGGTTATTTATGGGGGGGTCTGTTGGTATTAATGTCGGTGCGGCGATCGCATTAGCTAAACAAATGGGACCCGGACATACCATTGTTACTGTCTTATGTGATGGCGGCGGACGTTATCAATCTAAACTCTACAATAAACAATGGTTGGCTGAACGGGGACTATTACCCGTCAGTTAAAATTTACCCTCATGGGGAATGGGATTAGCTAGTCAGTCCTATTCCCTATCTTTTCACGACTATCAATAAATGTACTTTTGGCGATCGCTATAGTCACCGCTTGGCTGATTTTTGCCCCTTCTGGCGTGAGATTTTCCACTCTATAGATACATTTAGGAATCAGTAAGGTTGAAACTCCCGCCGCCTGTAATGCTGCGGCTTCCGCGACGCTGGGGGTGGCGGTTTTTTGCTGTACTACCATGGAAGGATTGGGAACCTTGACACCCTGCAATTGTTGGGGTGAAAATGTCTGTAAAATCCAGTGGCGATCGCTACATAATTCTACTAACCCTGGTTCATCAGCCTTTCCGTCTATGGTAGCAATCCCAATGATAGCATCTTCCGCTAATTGATGTTCCTGAAATACCTGTTTAATAGCGGTTTCTATCACGGGTTTGGGAGTGTGACGTTGACAACCTATACCTACCCACAAAACCTTCTGAGACGACGACAATTTTTTTAGCCACAGGTTTGTCATTAATTCACAAAAGGGATGATTATATCTACTTAAACCGTCATTTTAGCAAACCTTCATCATGACCAACCTCCGTTAAGTGAAATGACGACGAAAACGGCGATCGTGATAATGGAGTTTTTTCCGATTACACTCCCAGCAGAGGGTCTGTAAATTACTCAGGTCATTACTTCCCCCCCTAGCCAATGCAATAATATGGTCAATAGTTAGCCGCGCCTCTTTATTAGTTTTTCCGCAACTTTGACAAGTAAAATTATCTCGTTCATAAACATATTTACGAACAGCCGGAGGGAAAGGAATGCGGGGTGTTTTACTCATGTTTATTTCCTGGTTTGGGGTTCCTATAGCCAACAATCAACGGGGGGTTAGCCTCAGCCAGATACCAGCATAACCAACCCCTACAAAACTTTTACTCGCTCATCACCGGACTTTTCTCTGTTGGTGTAAACTCAGCATCAAAGATTTCTGGGGAAGTCTCCTGCTCATCCTCAATATTATATGATGGTTCTGTAAAAGCTGGTTGTTGGTAATTGAAAACCGGATCAAGGTCTGTATCCTTAATAGCAGGTAATTTACCCCGTCCTAAACCCATAGCCACCAAACAATCATTAATCGCTATTACTGAGTTATTATAAGCATCAATTGTCTGCTTAATTTTTTCTTGTAATTGATGATTATGCTCCAGCTTTTCTTCCGCTTCCTGTTCCAAGGTTTTAGCTAGATTAGCTCGTGCTGTCTCGTATTGAGAAAAAATCGTCTGAGATTGATGTTTAGCGCCCACCTGCAAGTTATCATTGATAGTCAGATTAATCACAGTCCGAAAATGGCGGAGAACTGTTCTTTTAACCTTTTTCTCAAAGTCAATTTTCAGCAGTTGACGAATAGCGGGTTCCGCTTCAACCATCCCTTGATAATCAGCACTATTACAGGCTTCCCGTAACGTTTGACGTAGTTGGAAATGGGGGACTGTTCCCTCTGCATAAAACTCTGGAGTTTCTCGCACATAAGCACCGCATTCGGTGTTAGCCGCACTAATTACAGCATCATGAACTTTACGCTGAAGTTGATTTAAGGTAGCATCAATACCGCCATCATTACCCAACAGACGATATAGGCGATGGTAAAAGTCAGCTTGATGGACTTGTTCAGTTAACTGTTGGAAAAAGTTAGCCACCAAGGTCTCACAGCACTCTACTAGAGTGACTTTTAAATCATCCGATAAGCTATAAAAAGCCTCCGCTAATATGGCTAACAGAGGAACTACAGCACTATTGGGGTGGTTACTTTGAGCGCTTTTGTAGGCTTCACCTACCGAGAATTTTTGAATCAGTGTATCTAAACGCTCAATCATCTTTCTTTGTAAGTTCCGAAAATCTCGATCATAAATAGCATTCTCGTTACTAGCTACAGTTTGATTAAGATGAGCCTTAATATACTGCTCAAATTCGTCACCTATGGTTTTTAAGTCTTGGCTAAGTTGTCGTAATTGTAAATCCTTAATTGCATCGATTTCTTTAGGTTGATTTTCTAAATCCCACCAGTTTTGCAGATAATAAGACCTTAACGAAATGCAGACAGGTCGGAGGTCTTCTGCTAAGGCTTGAAAAAGCTGGGGTCGGCGGTCTTCGGTGAGATAGCGGGTGATATCATCACGAAACTGATCAATCCCACTATCAAGAACTAATTGCTCCATCAAATTATAGCCGTGAGCATTCAGAATTTGTAGATACTTTTCTTGATGGGTTTCCGCATAACCTATGGCTGGAGTAATGGGAAAGCTACTCCGGGAAAGTTGACCAGAAGTGAAAAAGTAGTTATTAAATTCTACTATAAATTTAGGGGTCTCTTCCGCCTCTTGATGAGAAAGATTACCTTTGGCAAAAATTGAATCTAAACCCCAGCGATCGCTACCATGAGTTTGACGGATTAACTCCCCATAAAACCCTAATAATCCACTGGTTTTATAAACGCGATCGCTACTGCTGAATTGAGTATTTAGATGACGGTTTAAACAGTTTTTAAGCTGGTCATCATACCAAGTCGCATCAATATAATTGAATACATAAAAAACGCGATCGCGAATCCCAGAATTATTCTGAATGCGTTCTAATAACTGAGTCTCTTCTGAGGTCAGTTCCCCATTAGCTGCTGTTTTAAATACACAGACCACCGCCGAGGTATCAGAATGCTCAATTTTATCATAAGCAATCTGTGTATCTCGTTGGACAGGTGCATCAATTCCCGGCGTATCAATAATTACATTACCATCTTCTAAGAGGGGATGATGGCAGTAATATTCTATCTTTTTAATAACTGCACTATTTTGACTACGACGAGCATATAAGGAGGCTGAATCAACACCATTATCAGCGAGTTCTCCCATAGATAAAATCGTGTTATTATTGGCGTTGATTTTATCCCGATTCGCTACAAAACCAGCTAACAATTGTTCCAAGGCTTTCGCTCGTTTGGCGCGCTGATTCCGACTTTCCCCCCCCTCTTGTTCATAGAGTGTTTTCGCCGCTTCCTGGAGTCGTTTCGCTTCCTCTATTTCATGAAGATTCCCCGGAGTCGATAACCCCAATGTTTGACAAAGTTCGTGGACTTGCTCCCGAATTTCTACTTCACTTAAAAAGGTCAGCACCACCTTTTCATCTGATGGAGTAGCAGCATATTCAATATAGCAAATAGTACCCGTGGCGTGTCCCTGAGCGCTATACAGCAATTCTCGCCCTAAGAGAGCGTTAATTAGCATCGATTTTCCCGCACTAAAAGCGCCAGCAAATACAATCTCAAATCTTGGAGAAATTGCCTTTTCTAATGACGTTCGGACTGCTGATAAATCCTGCGATCGCAAAGATGATTCCTGCAATAATAGCTTAATTACACTATTGACTTGCTGATCCAAATTCTGGCATTGCGGAATATTCACAGACATGATCTGTACCATCCTTTAATATCTTAAAATCGTCCCCGCTAACTACAGCATCATTTTTAGCTATTCCCGAAAAGATTTTAATTTTTTTGGTCTGACAATTACTAGCCACACCAACACCGACTCCCACCATTGGGGAAGCCTGAATCCAGCCACTGTAGTCAGCCAAGACCCTGACACATTATTCTAGGATAAATAGGAGATTCAGTCAACCCCTTAAAATGGTAGGTTTTCCCCTTCCTAAGCAGTGGCTAGTAGCTTAATTATTCATCATCCGTGTTTATACAGATTGAGATTAATTGAATATGAAAAAAGTGGGGATATTGTTAATTAATCAATAGGAGTAAACCATCACTTTAAATCCAGGATTCCCTGAGTTTTGAGTTTAGGGTTAAAGCGGATTTCCTCCTGTAATCCTCGTTTTTCCAAGGCAGATAAAATATTTGCCTCTACTCTTTTGGCGACCGTTTTAAGCAGTTTATCCTTGCCAATTTCATCAAGACTATCAAACTTAGCCACTTCGTCCGAGGTCATTTGTGGCTTGACATCAATAGGTTGATTCCAGCGATCGCTATATTCAGCATTACCAGGAGGAACCGAACCATTTTCAGCTATCCAACCATCGCGAATTGCCTCTAAAAGGGTCTTACTAGGGCGATTAATAGTTTGTACTTTCAGCCAATAGCACCCTTCTGGTTGACGCACTAAATGCTGTTTTATGCTTTGGAAAACATCACGAGAATAGCCTACATATTGTAAAACCTGTGATTGATTAAAAATGGCATAAACCCCGATTTTTCCGGATAAGGATTCTGGTAATTTTCCGGAATCATCCAGATAGGCAATAAATTCCAGACCACTAAGGGGAATTATCTCAGTTGAGGAAGTCATAATTGATTAATTTTGTGCAAGAAACAACAATACCACCAGCCACCGGGCTAGGGCTATAAACAGAGACATTTAAGCCATTAAACTCGACGATAGATAGCACAGAGGCGACTAGGTTTAAAAATCTTCGCCTGGAACATATAATTAGGCGGAACATTCACAATGATATAATCATCGGAGTGATAATATTCTTCTAGTTCCGGTGGCATTCCTTTGGGGGTATTAATGCTGTAGGGGACAGGTTGAAAGAGCAACTCAGTAAATTCTACCCCATCTCCTTGAGTTTCCTGTCTCATCTGATTGATAAATGTATCACTGGTTAGGAGAGTAAACAGTATGGATTTGGCTGATGGTTCTAGGGTAAAAGAGCCATCAAAATTTTCGATAACTTTTAACTTCATAACTCCCATTCAAGGCTAGTTGAGCAATAACAGGTAATCTTCCCGTTGTTGACTGTATATTCTAAACCACTAGGGGGGATATTCCCAAGGGTATAATTGCCCAAAAACTGGAAAATCTGGAGACGGAAAAGATATAATCTCAAAAATATTGCCTACGTTGCTGACAGTTTGCGTTAGCATGACTCTATAACAGTTTTCTCCAAAATAGCGACAGCCATGCAAACGACAGAACCCTCGCCCCCAACCTCTGAAAATCAGCGAGATTGGCTCAAAATTGCCGAATATGTATCTGTGGTCGCCTCTGGGGTGGGTTCGCTGGTAGCAGCGATTATATTTCGCCCCCTGTTACTGGCGGCGGCTCCTTTAACTGTGGCTGTAGCGCTGAATATAGTCAACCGCCAACGCTTTGAGCAACAAGTTAAACAGAGTACGGATGCAGCGATCGCTGATGTTCGTGGGGTGGTAAAATCCCTTTATGATCAGGTTCAGATGTTACCAGGACCGACAGAGGAAAATAGTGACCTAGATCAAATTACAGATGTGCTGACGGAATTACAAAGGGTAACTCAGCGTTTGGAACAAAACGCTTTGCGTCATGAGGATTGGGAAGTGATGAATGTTCGGTTTCGGTTGATGGAAAATACCATCAATGATATGAAACAACATCCACCTGCTACCGTTTCGGAGCATTTATCCCAACCCCCTTTATCTCACGGAAACTTGATTAAAGTAGAACAACAACTAGGGATTATTTACCAACAGGTGAGGGAACTGCAAAACCAGAATAGAGAGATTGTTAAACCTTATTTAAAACGTCTGACTGTCGCGGTCAAAAAACTACAACAAGGTAACAATATACTGAGCTAGTTTAACGGTACTCATCACCGCAGTCGCCAATAATTTCAAATAGGTTTTGTCCTCGATTAGTGACTTGATGAATTTGTTGGCGATCGCTTTCATCTAGGCTGAAATCGAAGACCTTAGCGTTCTCATCAATATGCTGAGAAATGCTCAACCGCGCTCCCACCATGGCTCCCGCCACCGTAGGCTGTTCGAGGATATAGCGAACCGCGACATTAGAAATAGTGACCCCATGGCGATCGCCAATGGATTTTAACACAGTCAGCAACTCTTGAAATAACTTCCAGCCTCCCCAAGCATCAATCATATTTTTATATTTTTTGAGGCTAACAGTTTTTAACATCATAGCCATAGGTTCAGGCTTCCCTAAATACTGTTCCGATAAGAACCCACCACAGAGAACCCCATAGGGAAGTAATTTAATATCATGGGTTTTACATAAGTCTACCATAGCCACCAAAGGACGGCGATCGACTAGGGAAAACTGCACCTGATTAGAGACTATTTTAATCCCATTTTCGACAATAATCCGCAAATGTTCAGTATCAAAATTAGTCAAAGCCAAATGCTTAATTTTCCCCTCGGATTGTAGAATAGTCATCTGTCGCAATGCTTCCAAATAGTTATCATCGCGATAATCCCACCAGTGAAATTGAAGCAAATCCAGACAATCCACATTCATTCTCTTGAGAGAAATATCAATATTTTTCTCAACAATATTCCGAGTCATTTTTTGAGGTCTAGGAACCCACTTAGTAAACGCCTGAATAGTTGCTAAGGCTTCCTGACCGCGAGAATTAGCCATTTGTCGTCTAAATTCCCCGATGAAATCTTCAGCAGGTCCATAATGATCCGCCAGATCCCAAGTAGTGTAACCAGCATCATGGTATTGAAACATGGTTTCGATCGCCACCGGGGGATCAATGCGTCCATGATACCCAGAAACCTGCCACATTCCATTTAAGATACGACAGATATTGAGGTCTTCGGTAAATTGGAATCGAGAAGATGATGTTAACATAGCCAATGATTCAAGTTCCTTTTAAGGTTTGCTATCCCCTGAATGGGTCATTTTTATGGGAAAAGTGGGTAATTGCAAAAGACCCCTTGATCTTTTCTGATTAACTTGCCATGATGATAACAGAAAGGCACATTACGAGGGTTTCAAAAGGCGAGAAGCTAAGTGTTTATGGGAACACGGCACTTCTGGCCTCTTTTTTTTTGGCGGTAACTTATGGTTATTGAGAAAAAGTGGGTAATTGCAACAGACCCCTTGATCTTTTCTGATTAAGTTGCCATGATGATAACAGAAAGGCACATTACGAGGGTTTCAAAGGGTTGGGAGATAAGTGTTTATGGGAGCACTGCACTTCCGGCCTTTTTTTTTGGCGGTAATTTGGAGCGATCGAGAAAAAGTGGGTAATTGCAACAGACCCCTTGATCTTTTCTGATTAAGTTGCCATGATGATAACAGAAAGGCACATTACGAGGGTTTCAAAAGGTTGGGAGATAAGTGTTTATGGGAGCACTGCACTTCCGGCCTTTTTCTTTGGCGGTAATTTGGAGCGATCGAGAAAAATTGGGTAATTGCAACAGACCCCTTGCAGTTTGACAACAAACCTTGCATTATAGTGACTGAAAGGCACATTACGAGGGTTTCAAAGGGCTGGAAGCTGAGTGTTTATGGGAGCACTACAACTTCTAGCCTTTTTCTTTTGGGGATATGGTGAGGCTCGACTATTGGGGAGGTTTCTATAGATTAATCGTGATCAATAGCGGTTCTCAAAGTCTGACAAAAACTGGCGATCGCCTCTAATCCCTGTTCGGGGAACCCGCCGCCAGTCGATTCACAAAAGCACTTCCCACAATCACAGCATCAGCACCCCAAGACCGGACTTGTTTGGCGTGTTCTGGTTGAGAAATACCAAACCCGACACCAATAGGCTTATCGGTGAGAGAGCGCATTTGTTTAAGTAAATCCTCAACCCGGGTCTGAACCTGCGATCGCATTCCAGTAACTCCGGTAACACTGACCAGGTAAATAAAACCCTGGGACTGACGAGCGATCGCCTCAATGCGATCGGAGGAACTGGTAGGAGCCACCAACAACACCAATTCAATCCCCTGTTCTTTAGCTGGATATAAGAGAATATCAGCCTCTTCTAGGGGTAAATCTGGAACTACTAACCCCTTTACCCCAGCATCCTTAATCTGTGCGAGAAACTCAGGAATCCCCCGATACAGAATGGGATTGTAATAAGTAAATAAGATAATCGGAGCCTTGATGGTAGGGCTAACAGTTTTCAGCATCTCCAAAACCCCATCTAGCCGAGTTCCCCGATTTAAGGAACGGGTAGCAGCAGCTTGGATAACTGGACCGTCAGCCAAGGGGTCAGAGTAGGGAACCCCTAACTCGATCAGGTCTGCTCCATTTTGATCTAAAATCTGGAGGGCTTTAGCGGTAGTATCTAAATCAGGATCTCCGGCTGTGATAAATGGAATCAGCGCACATTGGCGGCGATCGCCATTAGCTGGACTCTCAGAGCGCAACTTTTGGAAACATTCAGAAACTGAAATCATTTCAAACTCGAATATGTGGGGATAGTCCGGTTAGCTTTTTGATTGCTCATCTACAGACCCAGACTCCCGATGGACAGGTTTTTGCTGTTTTTCTTGGTCAACTTCAGCCTGAAGTTGTTGGAGTTGTTCCGGTGTCATTTCCGCTATGCGCTTCTCAATCACCGCTTCCTTGTAATCTTTGAGCTGTTGATTATAGGTCATGGTCTGGGTGACGGCGCGCCATAGGTAGGTGAGTAGCCACAGGACTAACCCTCCCACCAAGATCGCCTGACTCCAAATTCCCGCTTTGCTACTATCAAAGCCTGATAACTGAAAAACCCAGTACAACAGACCTCCGGCTACAAAAATGCCAATCCCAATCCCAATTACATCAATTCGTCGCATCAGCTTTCAATTTGTCGGGGTTGGGGACGAAAATTTAGGAACGGTGACAGCAAAATCAGTCCTGGAAATAAAAAGAAAACCAGAAAGTACATCAGTAACCGCTCTACGGAACCAGCTACATACCAGCGAGTTTTCAGGTAAAAGTACAAAGCCCCTGGGGCTACCACTAGGTAGGTGCCACCGAGAATAACATACAGTAACAGTGTAATCAGCATAGTTGGGTGATCCGACAATCCAACGACAGTCTTTATAATTAAACCGCGAAAAGTGACCAGTGACCAGTTTTGCTACGTCACCAATGACCAGCGATCGGGTCATACATATTTGTAGGCGCGGGTTTACGCCGGGTATATGATATTACAGATAGGCTCTATGAGGCTCTCCCACCACTGGCGATCGCTCCCAGTTTTCCCTGATCTCCAAAAAATTTGGGAAAATAGTTGCCAAAATTCCAGAAAGATGCTCAAATATAGATCGTGCTTTTAAACAAGCGACCTGGGGGCGTGGCGGAATGGTAGACGCTACGGACTTAGAAAACTGAGCCTTGGGGTGAGAAATCCCTCAAGTGACTGCTCTCAAACTCAGGGAAACCTAAATCTGTTCGCAGACAAGGCAATCCTGAGCCAAGCCCTTGAAGGGGTGAAGGAAATACCTAATTTCTGGAACTTCTTGATCGGAAGGTGCAGAGACTCGACGGGAGCTACCCTAACGTTAAGCCGAGGGTAAAGGGAGAGTCCAATTCTCAAGGCAATTAGGCGGGGATCAACCTACCTGATGCTGTAGCGAAAGCTGCGAGAGGATGAAAATCCGTTGACCTTCACCGGTCGTGTGGGTTCAAGTCCCACCGCCCCCACTATCATCAAACCCTTATCCGCAGTGCGATAGCGGGAATTTACTTAACCCAATAGTCGTACCGTCACGCTCAATATGCACTCCATTCAGTCTTAGCACACGGGACAATTGGTGCATATCCCCTAGCAACAAATCTTAATTATTGACGGGTTAATCAATAAGCACAACTTAATCAATCTGTCAAACACTATAACTACTGATACATTTACGCGACATTTATCCGGCTATTGCCTGACAATGCGACGATAGCACTATTACCCGTTAAGGTAACAGAGGCGGTATCCCGCAAAGCTTTTAGAAAGATTCCAAAAGCACCGTTCCAGTCCCTGGGTTGAACCCACACTCAGGACATCGGAACACTTTTGAGCCACCTAGCTGGGAATGCACATGACCACAGTGAGTACAGGTTTTGCTGGTGTATTCTTCGGTCACATCTACAACTGTGGTTCCAGTTATTTCCCCTTGATGTCTCAGGGTTAGTTTGAATCGATAATGCGCCCATGTCAGCATGGCTCGGGCAGTCTTGGATTTGATTTTCCGCTTGGCTTGGGCAACCATGTTGGAAGTCTCGAAGGTCGGCAGAAAAATTATGCTGTAGTCATTAGTCAAGTAATGAGCAATTTGCTTGTGGGCCTCATCCACTAAATTCCGGATTTTAGTTCTCATTCGTTGAGCCGCTTGCCTCATCCGGCGTCGCCGTGAACGATTAAGTTCCTTGGCGATTCGGCTCATCAAATCATCCAAATGTTGACATAACCTAGTAATGCGTCCTATATCTCCGGAGCCCAATTCCAGAAACCGAGAGCCATCAAACCCAGTTATGAAAGTTCGGACACCCCGGTCTAATGCAATCACGCCATTCGCTTCAGTTGGGGTAACGGCAACTGGTTCAGGGAAAATCGCCAACCATCGACCTTTGGTAAACACCAACTGAGTCCCTTGCCCGCAAGTTTTAGGGATAGCTTAGGAAACCATGAAAGTTAATCCTTTCGTGAGTCTTGGATACCAACTCCCTGAAGAGAAATTAGCATTGTTAAACTTGATGGCTTGAGAACTATCCCGACAGCTCGGTGGCCTTGCGCCAGGACTGACTGAAAAGGCGAGATAGGCATCAAAGATGGCATTCTGCCGAATATGGCCGGGTGTTTCTTTGACCCATGCAGGCAAGTCACTCTGGATCACTTCCGCAGCGTAACTTTAACTTGCTTAGTCGTTTACCACTCCGGGATAATGCAATTGCTTGGTTGTAGCAATACCGACAAGCAGCCAGCCATTTACGCCAGACTTTATTTAGCTCTGGGCTGGGGTAAATCCGAATCTTCTTTGACCTGAGTTTTATATTGACTCCGTCCGTATAATCGGGAACTGAAGCAGTGGAGGATGGCGAGGATGTCCTCAACCATTTCTGGTTCTCGACTGAGACTTGTCTCGTTGAGAACCATGAGTGAGCACCTGTTTTGCTCACAGAGACATCGAAACAAGTCCCATCCAAATCTGGCCAATCGGTCTGGGTGGGCAACGACAACCATGCGGACATCTCCTGACAAGACTTGTCCCAGTCAGGCCAGCATTTTCTTTCCCTTGAAGTTGAGCCCGCCTCCGATTTCGGAGACGACTTCTGCTTCGGGGTAGAGGTTGGACAGTGCGGCCACCTGTCGGTTGAGGTCGGACTGCTGGGCGCGGCTACTAACTCTGGCATAGATAACGACTTTGCGTTTGTCACTGCGTGATGGCATCAGAATATGACTCAACGTTGTATCGTCGTTGCCCAGCGGGGGTTCTGATGGTCTCGATTGAGCCATTTTCGTCCCATCTGCGGAGTGTTCTTTCATGGACTCCAAGGATTTAGACCGCTTCCTTGGGTTTGACATATCTGGCAATAGGTTTATCCTCAAAGTAGGGGTCGAGAGAGATGTCGCCATCTCCCCCTCCCATACAGAACCGTACTTGAGACTTTCACCTCATACGGCTCCTAATTTGACCGTCTCCTTGTTAAGAGTACAGCATCATCTCTTCATCAAGAGCTGTTTTATTGTCGTGACAATGGCGATGTAATAATTGAATATTCTTGTATTCATCCTTTCCGCCATGGCTTCTAGGTACAATGTGGTCTACTTCAATTATATCTGATGGGGTAAAGAATTGTCCACACCAGGTACATCTACCTTTTTGCTTTTTGAGTAGTTTTGCTACCCTAATTGGCGTGTCGATTGCTTGTCCTTTCCTGGTTGCCCAGTAAGTCCAATTTCCGTCATAAGGTGTTGCGTCAGGGCGTATTAGGGTATGTCTGACAATTGGAGTCCAGTTGTGTTTAAACAGATGTAACCCATCTTTGGTTTGAAACAGCCAATTTTCGTGTCTTTCTTTCCCATTGCTAAGTTTAATTGTTCCATGTCTGAAATAATTACTTAGTTTTTCGTAACTTGCCTTTCCGCATCTTGATACTGTCCATGCCCTTAACATTTGCCAGACTGTTTTGTCTAGCTTATTGAAGGTCTCTGTTGAGACTACCGCTGAATAATAATTTGACCATCCCCGAATAATCAGGTTTAGTTTACTAATCAGGGCTGACTGAGGTGTTGCTTTATGTTGCTTGATTACACCTTTTATCGCTTCTGTGTGGGCTTTGACTGCTTTTTGGCTGGGTTTTATATGGGTTTTGTGACCGATTAATCGGCTTACTTTCCCACCTGTTTTCCCAGATTTATATTTTCCTGCTGGGTATTGCCTGATATTGAATCCTAGAAAATCAAACCCAGGTTCCTCAGTCTTACCGTCATACTCAATAGTTTTGAGTGTATGACAGATTCGAGTCTTTTCAGGTTTTATTTCTAATCCTACAGGTTTTAGCCATTCAGAAATAGCAGTCTTGCACTGTTCAATGATTCCTAGGTCTTTGGATATGACCACAAAATCATCGGCATATCTTATAACGTTCGCATAAGGGCGATTGTCTGTTTTCTTGGGATACAGTTTTTCAATTAACCTAATCATACCCAACAGTGCGATGTTGGCGAGTATTGGACTTATTACCCCTCCTTGGGGTGTCCCTGCTTCTGTATCCTCAAATACACCGTTATCTAGCACGCCAGCTTTGAGCCATTGTTTCAGGTCTCTCTTCAAGCTGCTTGGACAATGAATTTTGGACAATAGGTAATCATGGTTCACGGTAAGAGCATTTTGCTATATCAGCATCAAGAACATAGTATTGTCCTTGATTTATGGCAATATATATTCTACTTATTGCATCTTGTGCTGACCGTCCGGGTCGGAACCCATAGCTCGTGCCCTCAAATCTCGATTCCCATTCAGGTTCGAGAGCCGACTTAACCAAGGCTTGCCTTGCTCTGTCTTGGATTGTGGGTATGCCTATTCCAGCTTTTTTCATCCCTACCAGGTTTTGGAATCCACACCCTTCGCAGTGGTTTTGGTTTGAGATTTCCCTTAATGTTTTTGACAAGTTCTAACCTTTGTCTTGGAGAGATTGCTCTTACTCCATCGATTCCGGCTGTTTTCTTGCCTTGATTATCTTGGGTTACTCGTCGCACTGCTAGGAGCCGGGCATAATATGATTTCACCAATAGACGTTGCCACCTTCTTACCTTTGCATCCTGTCCCGATTTAGCTGCTTGAAATATACTCTTTTGGAGCTTGAAAACTTTCCGTTGAACCTTAGTCCATGGGATTGCCTTCCATGCGTTGTTCGTAGTCTTGATTGGTTTTGGTTTCCCAAACCCTTTCTTTAAACTCGCTATCGCCATTTGTACACCTACTAGGCTCTATTTCTTTACAATCAAACCGTGACCTGTTAGCATATCCCTTCCATTACAGTAGGGCGTTGGCTTTTGGTCACATCTCACATCCTCTAGGACTTGCGGTTACACTTATCCCTACTGATATCTCGACCAGATAATCAGAGTCCAGGAGGACTTAAAACGTTCCGTTTATATGGGCATTCCATCTTTAGATTTGTCCTTTCCACCGGGGTACTTTTAAAGGTCTGTGTAGGTAGTGAATAGAAGCCCCTACTTTTCCCCTTACTCTTTTGAGCGCAGCGTATCAACCTGTTTCGCTACTTAACAATGACGATGGTTCAAGCCGGACATTCGGTTTCCCTAATCATGGATGGTTGGCAGTGGTCTCGGTTCTGGTGTTGGGTTACACCTCGGAGCCTTCCGTTCCCCGCTTCAATCCTGGGGTTGTGATTCCCAAAACTGGGGGTGGCTATCGCCGTTACCCTAATTTCCTGATTTTACTTATCCATTTCTGGGCTTCCTATAAGGAATTTGTATGAGTCAGTTCGTTTTGACCTTGGGTTCCCTGCCTTGTTTTGTATATTTCTATACAAACGTTGGGACATATAAACAGTTATGGGATGGTCAGAGTACGAGTCCCTTATATTTCATCAAGGGGTGAAAATCCCACTAGGAGGTTATTTCAGGCATTGCAGCCTTATTTGATTCCTAAACGTCTCGCACCTATTCTCGCTTCTTATACCATATTGCCCTAAAATGTTAACCTAATTTGAGATGAAATCATGCTCTTTATGTCCTACCGGACTGCTACCGTCTTTTAATGGAGCATACAAGGCTTCTTTTATACCATCCCAGCTCACATAAACATCCCAGTCTGTGACTTTGTTAAACACAGTAAGAAAACAGCGTTTAAATGATTTTTGGTCACTAGCCATATCGCGAGAGCGCTTCCGTTTAGTGTTCTTGTGTACCCCATTAAAGTAATCATCTTCCATCTCTTTAAACACTTGGCGATAGGTGATTAAGTCGTTTTCTAGGGGAGTTTTGTTTTCGTCAAGAATAGTGGCCTTGTACCAGTCCAGCCATTCAGACACCGACTGAAATTGTCCGTCAAGGGATTTATGAACTAACCAAGCCTTGTCAACAGCCTTGCGGATACCCTCTGGGGTAAACTGACAATTACAGCCCCGTTGTTTACGCTCTCCCGTCTCCGGGTCAGTAGTGATGTCTAGCTGAATTGTCCCCCGGTTACGCTTAATCCTGACACCTTTGGGACATTGTTTGCGGGATAGGTTGAAAAACTCAAGAATATCCTCAAAGCCTTGATCTGTAACACTATGTGTACTGTTTGTACTTGCACTCATTTGGCACTAACTCCTAAATGTGCGATCGCTTTTGAGTGCACTAGAGTAACGGTAGAATAGGGGTTATAGCCTTTATGAAGGGTTCAAGTCCCACCGCCCCCACTATCATCAAACCCTTATCCGCACTGCGATCGCAATGCAACACAGGATAAGGGGTTTCCATATATGGACACAACTTGATAATATGGAGACAACTGGACTCGAAGCACTTCCCCGCATCGTTAACCAAGTTAATCAGCAGATGGGCGTGGGTGCGAGTTTTGTCTGAACCGGGATATTTGACATCGTGGTGCAGCCCCACCAACGCCTGATGGTCGCCCAAACCCAACTCGTCAAGAACCCGATTGCACAGGAGCGACCATTGACTTCGACTCAAGTTATGGTGTTGCATAATAGAAAATGATATTCTCAAATAAATCAAGATGGATTGTCCTTATTGCCAAAGCCATAAAGTAGTCAAAAATGGTCATCGTCAGGGAAAACAGAGTTACCTGTGCCGTGAATGTGGTCGCCAATTTCGAGAAAATCCCTGTCCTGGAGGTTACAGTTCTGATGTCAAAGAGCTTGGTGTGAAAATGTCCCTCAATGGCATGGGATTTCGAGCCATTGAGAGAGTCACTGGTATTTCTCACAACACAATACTTAACTGGGTTAGAGTTGCAGAAACCCAGATGTGATGAGGAAAACTATGAAATTCCTGAAATAGCTCAAATTGATGAGCCTCAGACTTTTGTGGGTTCAAAAAAAAACATCTGGGTCTGGACAGTTGTGAATACCAAACTGCCTGTAATTCTGAAGTTTGTCATAGGCGACAGCTCATTGCTGACTTTTACCACATTATGGCAAATGATTAAGGGCTGGGCTTGTTTTCTATATATTACGGACGGATACAAAGTTTATCCTTGCTTAATTGAGGATTGCAATCATCTAGTCAGCAAAACGGCTATGACAAGAGTAGAAGGAGAAAACTGCCGTCTGAGGCACTATTTAGCCAGGCTACATCGCAAAACTTTGTGTGATTCCAAGTCCACTGAGATGTTGTACAAATCAATTCGCTTACTTATCTATTATTTGAAGCATGGACAACTTCCTCGGTTCTCTTAATCATTCCTCACTGTGCAATACCGTCTTCCTTCGCCAACTTTGTGCTTTAGTTGGTGATCGCCATCTCTGTAACAGCCTGGATTGTTTGAAAACCTCGGAGGGACAAGCGGCGCTGTTTTGGTGGGAACAAAATCAACATCAGCTTGAAGCGATCGCCAGTTCCTCAGATCGGGTCAATTTGGAACCAGGAAGCTCAACAGAACGACAAACTAAAGAACGGATCATTAAACATCCCATCAGCGCTCAACAGCAAACCATTCAAACTCCAGACAACAGAGAAATCGCCTTTCCCCAATGGGTTCAACAGGAACAAAACCCCCAAAACGTATTTAATTGGTTGTGGCGTATGATGCCGGAACTAAGACGACAACAGGATTCGGACGCTCTACTCGACCCTCAACACTACATTTTACCCGACTGTCCGATTCATAGCTATCGTGCCACAGTCTCAGCGATCGCCGGAGCGGTAGACTTTGATGAACGGGGGATTGTCACTCAATACCCTTACTTGCTGCTGTTTACCTTTTCCCCGATTCAGGACTTTATCAAAGCTTCCCGCAAATTTCTAGACTTTTGGGCAGGGTCATACTTGCTACACTATCTAAGCGCTCAACTCTGTTGGTTCGTGGCTGAAACCTACGGTGTAGATGCGGTGATTACCCCCTCGCTTTGGGGACAAGAAATCATCGACGCACTCTTACTCAAAACCTATCCAATTTTTAGAGAAAGCTTTCAAGAACTCAGCCCCGATGGAACAGACCCCCTGACTCGTTTTAAGGATCGTTTGAGTACCACCCTAGCAACCGCAGGCTTTCCCAATACGATAACCATCTTAGTTGGAAGCTCCGAAACCGCACAACAACTCGGAGAAACTTTGTGTGAAAAATTGCGGTCTGAATGGATTGCGATCGCCCAAAATATTAGAGAAGGAATCCCCGATCATCCCATACCCGAACTTAGACAAGGAATTCGCGATCGCACCATCGCATTTCTGCAAAACCCCCAAAATCATAAGCGGATTGAGAAGATCTTAGAAGAATTTTCCCAGTCGGGAGGTCACGACGAACAAAACCGACATGATCTCGAAAACTGGAAGCGGAAAAGCTGCTGGGAATGGCGGGGATTATGGAATGCTCAAATTGACCAAACTTGGCAACCCTACTGGACGGCTGTTCCGTTGGGTGATCCGAATACTTCTCTAATGATTGAGAAAAATGATGACGATCAATTGAGCGAAGACTGGATCAAAAAACCAGAAAAAGTGGCTCAAACTCGCGTGAACAATCACCCTCCCACAACGGCGGAAAAAATGCTCTACACAACCCTCAATAATGGGACTTGGTGGGGGTCAATTCAATCTCGATGCGGTCAAGCAATTCAAGCGATTAAAAATACTATAACTTGGGCAATTCCCATTTCTCCGGGTGTTCGTTCTACATGATCGGGACAACTGAGCGCCCTACATCCTCAATTTCGATATTCTGGAAACTTCCGGGAAGGATAAGGTTTACCCATCGAGTCGATGCGATTATTTTGGCGATTAATAGCAGAAGTTTATCCAGGATTATTTGACGGATAGGAAATGCTGAACGCTCTAGAATTAACGAAGCGCATGGCTTGGGTTTATGGTGGTGTGCGTGAGTCTTTAATAATTGATTTTAGCAATTTAGAAAATGAAAAAATAGACTATAGCCAATTAATTCGCTTTCCCAATCTCAGTTCTATTGCTTCAGCCCGATTTGCTTACCAAGATTGGCAACCAGATCAAAATCACGGTCAACTCAGTCAATATTGGCAGAAATTACAAATTAATATCAAACAACAATTTGGGAAAACCAGTCAAGAATATCAGGATTTTCGGGATCGAACTCGGGGTCGTCCTTTCCACATCCCTAAAACCGATATTTGTATTAATCGCCAAAATTTACCGGGGCGATACTATAACGGTGTGATGTTTTCCAGCAAATGGCTTGCTGAAGATCTGGGATTAGAAAAAGAACAAAGACCCCAGTTGCGAAATATTATAGACCAAACTCATCGTGAATCTGGCTTTGGCGATAGTAGTCCAACAGATTGGTGGGTGATGATCTTGGGGGATGGGGATGGTATGGGGAAGTATGTTTCTGGTCAAAAACTTCATCCTTACCAAGAATATTTAACCGAAACTCATCCCGAAATTTTCATCAATCGCGATCGCTATCCTCACCTTGATGACAACCAGTATGAGCAGAAAAAACGGGAATTTATTCAAGCCTTTAGGGATGATGAACATTCCCTGCTGAAAACCCGTAAGCGCATAGGACCTGCAACTCATGTGGGTCTAAAGCGCGCCCGGCTTGACTTCTCTAACCGTCTAGTTCCCTTTATTACCGAAAAGCGGTTTTGTGGTCGCGTGGTCTACAGCGCCGGAGATGATGTGATGACGGTACTCCCCTTAGAAGATTTACCCGATTATCTGCTCTCTCTGAGAGCCGCTTGGTGTGGTGGCGACGACCCCTATCAACCCCAACCGGGCGATCCAGACTTGAAATTTCAATCCCAAGGCGGCTACTGGCGACCCACTTCGGATACAAATGATTTTCAAGGTTTACCAGAGCGATCGCTGTTTACGATGGGATTCGGGGCGACGATGAGTCTGGGTATCGTGATCGTCGATAAAAGTGTTCCCCTCCCAGTCGCCCTGGAAGCCCTTTGGGAAGCAGAATCCGACCTGGCTAAAGAATTATCCGGTGGTCTACTGATGTCCATCGATCTGTTGCGGGGACTGACGGAATGGCGATCGCTATCTTTGATGCGATTTGTCCTGTCTGAAATTTTCCGTTTATCGAGTGTTCCCAACAAAAACGGCCTATGTTTTCGAGTTCTCTACAGTTCAGGAAACACCCTAGAAGCTCTGATCAAAGGAGAATTATACCCCGGTTGGCGAGATTGGATCACCACTGAACATCATCAAGCCTTGAGTTCTCTACTCTATCGCCTCGCCGAAGAACTCCCCCGCCATGCGGATTTGACCCCATCTTCTTACTTAATTGCTCAAGCCGCCAGAGCGATCGCGGAACGCCGAGACGACAAAGACTTGGTTCAAGAAAATATCGACAAACTGTTGATCTGGCTCAGATATTGGGAAGATTGGGCGCGATCAGTCCATGTTCAATGGTTAATTGAACGGGAGAAAAACCCCGATACTCCCAAACCAATTGGAATTGACCTTAAGGACTTAAGTAATATTCTGCGTTTTTCGGCGTTTTGGCTCGATAAAATGCAGCAACGCCAACAGTGGCACAGACAGGATCACGAGGCTTAGATGGATTGGTATAAGATTGACCCCTAGATGTTCTACTATTTCGGGAAGCCAAGCCCTTCAGTCCAGGGGAAGGCGCACGGGCTAAAGGAGAGTTTCCGCCTATGCCCAGTGTAGTCTTTCAGGCTTTGCGAACGGCAACCCCTACCGCCCAACCCCATCCCGAATTTTTGGGGGTATTTTTATTAGATGGAGACAATACCCTTTGGTTGCCAACTCCCAAAGATTTGATCGGGGTGAAGCGGCGAACAAAAGATGATTTGCCCAACGAAAGAACAGAAAGTTGGCGGCGACTCACGCGGTTGGTGCCTTGTGAAACTCTGGAGTCGTGGGAGTCAGTCTGTTATTCCCAAGAGAGTTTACCGCCAATGGTTACGCCCTCACTCAACGGTGAGGAATATGTTTCGGGTCCACCCAAACCCTGGATGAAAGCTTCTGCTTTATCTGCCTACTTGTGTGGAAATTCGGATTTTGCTGCTGATAATTTTACCGATAACCCCTGGGATATTCAGGTTCTCCCCCATACTCACATCGAAGACGGCACCCGACAGGTTCAGGATGAGGAGGGCTTTTTTACTGAAGTCGCAACACGCCTCAAACCGGGGTGGAGTTTGGTTGCGAGGGTGCAGTTGCTAGGGTTGCCGGATGAACCTTTTGTGGTGCGCTTGGGTAGGGAAGGACATCGCGCTATTGTTTCCAAGCTGAAAGCTACTGAAAATGATACTGACGGGTTAGACTGCCTGAATTTACTGTGGAAGCAAGCATTACCGGATGTTCTCGAACCGGGACTGTTTGCCTACCTCCTCACCCCTGGACTTGCAGAAACGGCAGAACAGGTCTATGGTCTTTATCCCCAGGCTTGGCGGGACTGCTTATTGGGGTGTGTGGGCGATCGCCAATTGTGGTGGGGCGGAGTTGCCAAAAAAAATCGCCGCAAGGTTCGCACAAAAAACGGGTTAGAAGAATTAGAAGAAAAATCCTTTGCCTTGCAACCCCAATATGCTTTTGCTCCGCCTGGAACAGTGTATTTATTCAATTCTAAATCTATTCAATTGACCCGTTTACAATCAACTTTCGGTCATTTGCTCCCAATCACTCAAGATAAACCTTGGTGGGAAACCTTTCGCAAACTCAATTATGGAAAATTACTTTGGGGACAACGATGAATAACAGCTATCTTGTTTATTTGTACCTTTTATCACCTTTGCATACTGGAGGAACTTCCCAGGAAGGAAATGTTGTCGGTATTGATCGGGAAACTCATACAGATTTGCCCTATTTGCCTTCTAGTACCATACGCGGAGGGTGGCGAGCCAGTGTCGGGCTGAAAGATTATATTGGTTGGCAGACGTTAAACGAGGAAAAACCGGAAGTTTGTATTACTTGAACCAACCGCAAACCATGTTTCAAGACCAAGAAACTAGCGGTAAAGTTCATCATTGGCGACAACTTAGCTATTCAGAATTATTGTAAATTTCTTATTAAGATAAAAACTAATTACTTACAATTACGCTTACCTTTATTTACTGTCTCCCTTGCATACGGGCGGCACTACTCAAGAGGGAAACTTACTCGGAATTTCTCGTGAGTCTCATACCAATTTACCCTATCTTCCATCCAGTAGCATTCGGGGTCGGATACGCGCTAGTGAGGGAGACACAACCAAAAGAAATCGACTTTTTGGGACAACTTTGGAAGAATCTTCTACACTCGAACAGGGGGATATTTGGATCGGCGATGGTTCGCTTCTTTGGCTACCCGTCCCATCTCTGAGTCACGGTATTGTTTGGATTAGTTCTCCGATGTTATTGCGGCGTTGGGGACGTTTTCAGGAAAGTTTACCAGAGATTCCCGAAGCTTACAGCACCAATTTAGACACTGATAAACCTATTTATTTAAAAGATGCCATTATCAAACCGAATCATTTGCGGGATTGGAGTGATTGGGAGCATTTTATGCCCGAACATACACAAACTCAAATGATTGAAAGGGTTTTGATTTTGCCCGACCAACACTGTTCAACTTTGATTCAAATGAGTCTGTGGCGACAGGTTAAAATTAAACTCGATCAACATAAATCTGTTGATGGTGGTTTCCGCTATGAAGAAGCTATTCGTCCCGATACACTGATGTATTTTCCTTGGGGTTTGACAGCAAAAGCTAACGGAACAGCAGAACAGTCCAATTCCGATTTTAAACAGTTAATTCACAGTCACGAACTCTTGCAAATTGGAGGTCAGGAAAGTTTAGGTCGTGGTTTTGTTAAACAGTGGTTAGATTCATAATCAGGAGTAATAATTATGATGGTTTTCGACCCTCGCACGATGGCAACACCCGTTTATGATGCTTTGTCTGGATTGCGATCGCAATATAATGGAAATGATACTCGTCTCAAAGAACAAAAAAGTCAAGCTGTAGAACTTTATACCTATCTTTCCACTTGGGGTATGATGCGGTTAAAAGCTGAAGAAAAAGCTTTGAGTCAAGATGGAAAAAAGGATGTTGTTCGTCAGTATTTCCAATGCTTGCAAACTCTGTCTGATGTTCAAAATTTAATCGGTGATCAGGGTTTAGAAACCCTAAAAAATCTCGGAACAGAAGAATATCTGGGCTTGACTGGTTTAGGTTTGGCATTATCTCAAGAATTTGCATTCTGGGCTAACGCAATTTATCACGATATTAAAGGAGAGGAATAATCTAATGGTATTTGAAGGTCCTAAACCTCCCAATAAAGCAAATTCAAGACCGAATGCGACCCCAAGACCGAATCCTCAACAAAACCGACCCAATAGAGGCGGAAACGCCCCTCGCAGACCTGGAAATGGTGGCGGAAACCGGGGGAGAAATGGTGGCGGTAATGGGGATAATCGCCCTCCGCAGCCCTCTCCCTGGCTAGACTCAGAGAATGAACCCGAACCTGATGATAATGCTAGTTTTGTTGAATATATGCGGTGGATGCGATCGCCGGATCATCCTCAAAAAGATGGAACCAAAACTCAAATTTTGCCAATGGCTGAAGACTCAGCTAACTACAATAAACGTCTCAGTCTACTTACAGAAAGAACTAAATTAATAGCAGGAAAAGATAATTGTTTTCAGGTTAGGTGTTCCTGGCGAATTCGGGTTAGTGGATATCGAGAGCCAGAAAGTATTTTGTTACCCGCTTTTGATGCTTTGGGAATGCCCTATATTCCATCTTCAACCCTGCGAGGTGTTGCGAGAACTCAAGCCATTCGAGAAATAATGAAGCGGGATAAGATTGAGTGGCAAGAAGCCGAGAAGAAAATAGCACCTTACTTTGCTTTGGTTCTTGGGAAGCTGAGAAACCCCATCGCAGTGGAAAAGTTATCTTTCTAGATGCTTATCCATTACCCAATCAAATGGGTTTACAGATGGATATGGCAAACAATATTTGGAAATGGGACAACAATAACGAACTCGAATATAATCCCAATCCCAACCAGTTTTTATCTCGGAGAGAACCCACCTTTTTAATCGGGTTAAAGTTGGCAAGCCACTGTGACGACCCGACGATTTTGCACAAAGTAAAAGGCTGGTTAACAGCAGGGCTAAAAGCCGGAATAGGTTCTCAGGTTAATTCGGGTTATGGGGAATTAATTCGGGCGGGTTCTAGTCGTTCCTCCAATGAATTTTTGCGAGTCGAGTTTTCTTGGGAAGGTCAACTCATTCACGGACGACAAAAATTTACTCAGTGGAATTGGAATGAACACCGAAACGATTGGCAAATGAGAGGGCAAGCCGATGCAGAAGTGCGCCCAATTGCGTTTAAATCAATGTTGCGTTATTGGTTTCGAGCTTTTTCATTAGGTGTTTTGGATGTTGATACCGTTCAAATATGGGAAGCCCAATTATTCGGAGGGATTAATCCTAAAACATTTGGTTGGGTTAGAGTTGATATTCAAGATGGCAAGGTTACTCAACGGGAACCCCGACCAAACTTTAACGGAAAAGATGATGATTGCGGCGAACAAGTCGGAACGTTAATATTATCTTATTCTCCCGAAGCGCCCACAAACCAAAATATACCAATTCACAAACTCTTTGAATCTCTCACTTGGATGATGTTTCATTTAGGAGGAATTGGTCAGGGTGCCAGACGTCCGTGTTATTCCAGGCACAATCGCGATCGCGCTCCCTGGTATCGAGGTTCAACATTTTATATTGATAGTGATGAACAACTTTGGGAACTTCCTGATAATATACAAGCTTTTCAACGAAAATTTCAGCAAAAGCTAGAGCAATTTTATCAGACTTTATCTCAGCTTACCAGAAATCAAATGAATTACCGTCAACCTCGAAATATTGGTCAAGTACGCCGGTAACAGTGGACGGAAGCAGTTGATAGAAATTGTAGAATTATCGTCTGTTCAGGGAAAGAAGATTTTGGAAAACCTTATGCTTTGGCTGTTTTGCATAGCAAAGATTTAAAAGTAGAAGATAGACGCGGAAATCTTAACTATGACGGGAATCTCTGCGGTCAAGTTTCGGGTCATGTTAAGCCCTCTCCCGTTGGGATTGCCGATTTAGGAGATTATCAAGTTGTAACGGTTTTTGGAGCAACAGAAAACCCCCGCCGTGAATATTTAAACCGCCTCCGAAGCAATACAAACAGAAATAGCTATTGGCAAATATGGCCTCTCCAAGAATAGTTTAATCTTCTGCAGTATCTACCAAAGATAGAATTAGTATAAATAATTGGGAGAACATCTTATGGTTCAAGTTTTAGCGCCGAAGGATATTACTTTAGAACAGTTGGAAACTCATTTTCAGCTTGAATGTGTTGAGGATGATAACTTCTTTTGGGAGTGGAGAATTGATTTACCTGAACTCAATGACTGGGAAGTTCAACTCCTAGAAGAAATTAAAGCAGGTTATTCAAATTTAATCAAACAACCGCCATTACTAGAAAAACCGATTAACTTAACTGTGGTTTCTCCCTTACTATTTATTGGTCGTTTCTATCAATCTCCATTTAACATTAGAGCCGAAAAAAGTGTTGAAATATCCGCAATATCAGAGGATTCTGAATTGATTGTCAAGGGAAATATAGATACTTTAGTCTTAAAAAATCAAGTTTGGGTGATGGTTATTGAATCTAAACAAGCTAAACTCTCAGTCGAAGCCGGACTTGCTCAAATCTTAGCATATATGCTGGCTAATCCCAATTCTCATCAACCCAGTTTTGGATTAATCACAAATGGGGGAAGTTTTCTATTTCTGAAATTAATTCAAACTGAACACCCGCAATACGCAACGTCTGATTTGTTTGGCATCAACAATCGTCAGAATAATTTGTCTGATGTTCTCAAAGTCTTAAAGAAATTGATTCAAATTTCTCTGGCTTCTGACACTTAACTTTTTTATCTTGATATTCTCAATTTTTGTCATTTATGAAAACAACTTTAGTTGAATTGAATCGCCTCGATACCCTTATTATTACCCTGGGAACCCGTCAGGTTGGGTGGAAGTGTGAGGATGGAATGGTTCCCTGTTTGGGTGCTGATGGCGATCGCCGACTGGTTTAATTTTTCGTCAATCGCATGAAACGCTTGTGCGAATCTGTGTCGGGTGGTTAAGCTGTTAATAACGACGGAGGATGGAAAGGATGACGATTCTGATTGCTAATATTGGTACGTCTGACCTGGCTTTGAAGTTCAACGAACCCCTGAAACAGATTCAACTAGAAACTTCCACAAGCGATAAAGATTTACAACAAGACTATTTCCTTCCCGTCGGGTTTGATCGCAATGAACCTAATCTGAAGGAAGCTGAAAGCCAATTGAGTACGGGGGAATTATTGGTTTGGCAAAAGCGCTATCAATTGGTTAAAGAACAATATTATCAAATCTGGAAAGTTAACACTTTTCGAGAGTTAACAAAGTGCCTGTGGGAAAAATATACCGAGAGTCCCCAGGAGTGGCACGACTGCATTCGTCCGGGTCGTCTTTGGGGTGTGGTTAAAGAGGCTGTTGAAGCTTCTGTTCGAGATATTTATATTTTTTTGACCGACCAATTGCGAGAAGTAAACGGTGAGAAAAATCAAGGGGCTGATTCCGATACGATTTATCTTTTTGAGGTTTTAAATTCTTGGTTAGAGCGGGAGTTTAACAATAAAATTAATCTGCATAAAGTTGTAATTCCTCAACTTATTTCTCCGATTGATCAAGATGGTTTATTCGGATAATATTATAATTTTTTTAAAGTTTTAGACCCCGATGAGGGAATTTTTATTAGCGTGAAAGGGGGTACGCCCCAAATGCAAGCCGCCCTGCGGGTTCAAGCGATTTCCTCTGAGATTGCCAATCAAATTTACCTCGAACCTCAACTTTCGATTCAAAAGCTTTTGCAGGGGGAAACATCAAACTGTTATCGGGTTTCTTATTGGCAGTATCAACGGGTTCAAAAATATCAAACGGTTAAGAAACTATGGGCGCGTTGGGATTTTGACGGGGCGCGAGAAGTTTTAACCGGATGCTTAGAAACTTTGGAAACTTTGGAGAAGTCTGGAATTGCTGAAATCTCCGGGAGTCGCTATCGGTTGAGTGTGGCGGTATCAGCTTTGGAAATGTCTATTGCTTATTTGAATTTAGATAGTTATGAGGCTGCTAATCGAGCCGATGCGGGATTGCGAGTGTTGAAAGTTCCTCCCGAAAGTTATCAAGGGTTCCCCTTTGATTCCGATTGTAATCCTTTTCGATTGTGCGTAAATTATGAATCGGTTTTGAATCTTTATACTCAATGTTGTCTGTTTTGGAAACTGGGGCGCATTGCTGATTTTTTAGGAAGTATGAGTGCTTTTTATGAGGAGATTTTATATCAAAGTATAAAAAATTTAGACACTATCTGTTATTTTGATAAGACCAAAAATGAAAATGATTGGTTTTTAAAGTTGGATGACATTCGAGAAACTCAACTGGGTGAAACTTTTCTCAAAATAGAGAAGAAAACAAACACTAACTTTCCCCCTAATTTATAAAAATAAAAAGGAAAGCAATTATAAACTACAAGGGCGCTGGAGCAAACGAAATTTTGTTGAGGCTTTAATTGAAGATAAAAAGGGGAGTTCGGAGACTTTAGAGAAATTGATCGCATCTCTAAAAAGTCTTGACTATTGGGCAGAACAGCGCAATTTATTGATTCATGGAGCAAAGGGAATCTCTAAACAACGGATGGAAGATTTGCGCTCTGAAGATTTAGAAAATCCAAGGAATCAGAAGATTAAAGATACGGTTCGTGTTTCCTGTTTACCCACAGATATTATAGTACAAATGAGCCAAATTTATCGCCTTGTTGTTGAGTTGATGCCACTTTCTGGCTTTCAAAATGTACAAGATTATCTAACGGTGAATCAGGAAACGGGCGATCCGATTTAACCTTATTATCTTTACTCGGAATTTAAGGAGTGGGTTGGGCAAATTTTGGATCGCGAGCAATAATCTTGTGGGGGTCGGGCGATCGCTGAAACCCTTATTCTTTCGTTGAAACCCCCGGAAAGCCTTCTCTGTCTAAGTTTCAGCTATTCTTATTGGGGTATTATTGCAAATATATCTCAATAATTTGGGTGTTTGCTTGACCCCCACAAAATTGAGTGCTAGAGTACAGTCAGAGCAAGGGTTTCAACCCGGCACTCTTTAGACTTCTCTGAAAGTTAAACGTATGGAAACATCAATGATGGTTACTCCTGGGTTTCCGCCAGGCAAGACTTTAGACTTCTCTGAAAGTTAAACGTATGGAAACTGTCCATTCCTTGGGCACTGGTTTCTGCCCTTGCTCTGCTTTAGACTTCTCTGAAAGTTAAACGTATGGAAACGCCAGTAGTTTGGATCGCTATGGCAGTAGTTACCAGTACTACTTTAGACTTCTCTGAAAGTTAAACGTATGGAAACTACGGTATTTTCTAGCATCTGTTTAGATACTGTAAAGTTCTTTAGACTTCTCTGAAAGTTAAACGTATGGAAACCAACCTTTATCGCTGGTCCAGGCGGAAGGTGGAGAATCTTTAGACTTCTCTGAAAGTTAAACGTATGGAAACCGGACTATAGTTAGCCGATGCCATCTCCACAGGAGAGAAAACTTTAGACTTCTCTGAAAGTTAAACGTATGGAAACCTATTTATTTCGTAAATTTTAGCGGGGCAGACCCCGCTCTTTAGACTTCTCTGAAAGTTAAACGTATGGAAACCATGGGCTATAATTAGCCTTAGCCCATACGGTTACTTTAGACTTCTCTGAAAGTTAAACGTATGGAAACTAAAAGCATCTTTCGCAGAGAGATAACTATTGTAGCTTCCCACTTTAGACTTCTCTGAAAGTTAAACGTATGGAAACGGGTCATTTCCAAGCGATGCGACGATGATGTCATCCTTTAGACTTCTCTGAAAGTTAAACGTATGGAAACGATCAATGTTGTTAAAACAAAGTTCCGCAAGTTGGCTATCAGTCTTTAGACTTCTCTGAAAGTTAAACGTATGGAAACCTCGTAAACTTTTGCGGGGCATGACCCACTTCCCCGCATCTTTAGACTTCTCTGAAAGTTAAACATATGGAACCCCCACCAACCTCCCACTCAAAGGAGGAGGCCTAATTTTAAGACTTATTTGAAAGTTCAACCTATAGAGCAAATAACTTGAAAAAATACCCTCAACTTTTGGGTTATTTTGTTAGAATTAAATTCAGTTTCTTTCCATACGTTAGACTTGCTTAGAAGTCAAAGCGTTGCTGTTCTCAAATGGGTTTTAAACCACTCGATATTCAGCTTTGGGAACGAGCTTTTGCAAAATGCGCTGATGATTAACCGCATCATTTTGTGAACGAAAACGACCCACAACCAAACACTGATTATTAGTAACAGATTCTCGTTCTGAGGCGTTTGGCGATCGCACCAAACACCAGGGATGCAATCTTTCAAAAGCTGTCATTGCTCGTTCTCCTTACGCTTTGACCCCACGATAAGCCGAAGAATTTGCACAAAACAGGGCAGGCAACCCTTGACAAAATCAATTATTTGTGCAGCTCAACTGTTCTTTGAATTCAACAGGCAGATCGTCCCATCGTTCCCAGAGCAAATCCATCAGCGCCAAATGTCGAAGATCGGTTTGAGTCGGGCGGCGGTAACGTTTACCCCGTGCAAACCATCGCTTGACGGTTGAAATAGAGCGATCGCAAATTTCGGCAATTTGTTCGTAAGTCACATTCCACTTGGCATAGAAAGCTTGTGGAGATAGACCCAACTCGCAATGGCTATAACCCGAAAGCAAAGCAAGTTCACGCTCAGTTAGAAGCTTAGGTTTATTCATTCTGGCAAATCTCCAAGTCGCTTTCCCATCCGGTATCCACGCTGCACCATCGCGCCGAAGGACAATTAGGATCGAGTAAAATCACATAACACCACGACCATTGCATTCGTTCAGGAATGTAGCCATAAAAACGACCAATAACAATCCCGAAATCCGGTGGAATCAGATTATCCAAAGGAAACCAGCGCACCATTACTCCAAAGGAAAAAGTTGGAGGTTCGGCATCCAGAAAGAACGAAACAGAATCAGGAGATAACGGCAGTGTTAAGTTAACAGAAAGTACCTTTTCCACCACATCCGCTTTGTTTCTGCGTAAAGCATGACAGTAAGGCAATAACCAATCAGAAGAAAGCAAATTCGTTAAATGTTTAACTAACAAAGCGGTTAAAATTTTCAGGTCATCTGAGTCACATTCTCCTTGAGTAAGTTCAGCAAGTTTCTGGGTGAGTTCAAGAACATTAAAATCCTTGAGAGCTTTTAAATAGCCGGGGGGTTCTGAACGAAGGTAGTTCATAGGAAAACGCCAAGTGTTAAGGGGCATAAAGCTGAGATTTGTCTCAAAGCCCAAAAGAACGCTTTTCAGGGCGATACACACAGCACTTTTTTCCTTCTCTTTAGTGAGAATCTAACCCAATCACTTCAATGGATCGCAAAGCTGTATAATCCCAATAAAATCGCAGAGCCATTGATGCCGAAGAACTCCAAATCACCTTTCCATTTTGGTAATAACGATGAGTGCGAAGACTGGGGTATTTAGCACCAAAATTCTGAAGTAAATCAAAAGCTTTGCTGTATCGCTGCTGACTTTTTAAAGGTAGGGCTTTGAGTTGTTTGTAAGCCTTATAATTGAGAGTCAGAGAGTAAGTAACTAGCAATTAATTCAGAAGTTGCTTACTGTTATTTCTTTCTTTCTGGAACTAGGATTAAACAATTATAGCCGCATCATCAACGGCAAACTTAGGTTGAATACCCAGAATAATCACCTGAGTCCTACACTTTGCCGAAAGTGGATAAAACCGCAATTGATCGCAGTCAGAGTTGATGAGTTTTTTTAACCGTTGCTCCAACTTTTTGAATTGTGGAGGGGTAAGAACAGCCTCAAAAACTGATTTTTGAACCCTGATGCCATAAGCCTCCAATAGAGCCGAGACTTTAGTCCGTCGGCGATCCTCAACGATGTCGTAACAAATGAGGTAAAAAGTCACGATTTTAACAAGAAAGGACGGTATTCAAGGGTTTCGGTAATGGCGCGAACATATTCCTCAACTTGCCACGCCAAAGCACTCCGCAAACTCACTTGACCTGCATAAGCATGAAAAATCTGGGTTGCCATCAGAGATTCCCAGTTTTGAATAAAGGTGGCACGATAGGACTGACTCAACCCTCCGCGATCGCTAAACTTGGGCGCTTTTTTAAAAACCCACGCTTCGACAACCGGGCGAAACGGTTCCATCAAGTCACAGGGTAAAGGCAAATGGTTCTGACAGTGAAGGTGCAGTGTTCCAACTTCCGCACAACAGCCCGACGATCGCAGTAAAACATACAGTTCACCGGACAGCAAAGCATAAGCCAGTTCTAAAGTTGGCTCGAAATCTTTGACAGAAACCAGAACAGAGCGAAGGGCTTTTTGATAACGCTGGAACACTTTAACTTGCCAGGTTTGTAAGGCAAGCCAACTATTCAAACCGGGCAGAACCTCAAGTTGCTGTTCGAGACATCCTCCAATGCCAGAGTATCCTAAGCTTTGTAGAACTTTAGTCGCGTTGTACCACCGTCCCGGTAAAAGTGAATGAATGAAAGCGATGCGGAAGTTGCGATCGCTATTGCGCTCCTGTTGTAGGACTGTATAGAAGGGTGTTTCCTGGGGGTAATTTGAGCGGTGATATGACCGTTATCGCCGATAAAACTGAGCCGGATGCGGTAACGATAGATCGCCGCGATCGCACTCCGCCCCAGCGTACAGCCTTCAAAAGCGATGATCTGTTGGGTGGTGTCGATGGAGTGGCGAGATTGAATCCGATCATTGTAAACGATCGCAAAGTCTCGCAGATCCGCTTCCAAATAGGATTGCGGTTCGGTGAGGTAAATCGCAGTCATGTTGGCTTTCTCCGAAGTTCCATGACTGTATTGAACCGAAACTGATTTTGCGCTCGAATCTGAGATCCAACAAAAATTGGGGAGATTTTTTGGCGTTGGGATAGCAGTTCAGATAGAAGTTGTAAAAAAATAACTCAAGTGCGAACACAAAAATCCGTTTGATTAACTGGATACTGTCGTTGTTCAACTCAAAGAATGTGGTTTTTTTCGATGCTCAACTCCCAATGGAAGATGCTTTGTTGGCGGCATGTTATCAAGTCCGCACTCGCAGCAAAACAGCCGGGATTGATGGCATCTCTGTCGAATTATTTGCTCATTTTCTAGACGAATAACTCAAACGACTCGCCCACCAGCTTCAGCAAGATATCTATCATCCTTTACCCGCTTTGGGGTTTTATCGAGTTAAAAAAAGTGGTGGTCATCGGCTTATTGGGATTCCAACTGTGCGCGATCGCATTGTCCAACGCTTGCTGTTGCGATCGCTTTATCCGATCTTAGAAGAAACGTTTCAAGACTGCTCTTTTGCTTATCGTCCAGGAGTCGGAGTGAAACACGCGATCGAACGGGTTGCCGAGGTGTATTCCTCCCAAACATGGACAATCAAAGCAGATATCTCGCAGTTTTTTGATAGCCTTTGTCGAACATTGCTGCTGTCTCAGTTGGAGGAACTGTCAGTCGATCAAACGGTGGTGCGTTATATCAAAGGGCAGTTAGAGGCGGGTATTGTTGTCGGGGGAATGCCTATCCTGTCGGGTCGTGGGGTTTTACAAGGTGGCATTTTGTCGGGTGCTTTGGCGAATTTGTATTTGAGTGAATTTGACCGACGCTGTTTGGATGCAGGAGCCTACCTGACCCGTTATGGAGATGATTTTGTCATTGTAGCGAGAAGCCTATTAGAAGCAACACGCTTTTTGAACTTAATCGAAGATTGGCTATCAGATATTTATCTAACCCTGCAACCGGAGAAAACTCACATTTTTGCCCCAGGTGAGGAGTTTGTCTTTCTTGGTTATGGCTTTCAAGCTGGAGAAATTATTACCCCAGAGTACAAGCAACCCCGACGAAATCACAACAAGAAAGCGGTTTCTGTAGCTTCTCGTCCTCCCTTTGCTTGCTCGATTGTTACCCCAACCCGCAAGTCTTTATCAACTCGAAATTTTCTGGATTCTTGGAGGGAAGGTATGACAACACTTTATGTTACGGATCAGGGTGCTTATGTCAAGGTGAAACATCAGCAATTTCAGGTTTTGCTCGGCAATGATCTGAAAGTGTCTATTCCCGTCAATGTCGTAGACTATATTATCCTCTTTGGCTGTTGTAATTTGTCGCACGGTGCGATTGGTTTGGCTTTGCGTCGTCGCATTCCCATTTTGTTTTTGTCTGATCAAGGTCGTTACTTTGGTCGCCTGCAAACCGATGGGATGACACGGGTAGACTACCTCAGCCGACAAGTCCATTGTGCTGAAGATGAAACCTTTGTGCTGCGTCAGGCTAAAGTGATTGTTGCCGGAAAACTGCACAACTGTCGGATTTTACTGCGTCGTCTCAACCGCGATCGCCAAATTTCTCAAGTGATTGAAGCGATTGAAGAATTGGGAGTCTGGCAAGAAAAAATTGCTGAGGTGGAGTTGCTCGAATCTCTATTGGGTTACGAAGGCTTCGGAACTCGCATCTATTTTCAGGCTTTGCGGGCATTGGTACAACCTCCGTTCACCTTTGAACACCGTACCCGTCGCCCTCCAACTGATCCAGTGAATAGTTTGTTGAGTCTGGGTTATACTCTACTCCATCAAAATATTCACTCGTTAATTCTGGCGGTGGGTTTACATCCCCATTACGGCAATCTTCATGTTCCTCGTAGCAACCATCCGGCGTTGGTGTCGGATTTGATTGAGGAGTTTCGCGCCCCGGTGGTGGATTCTCTCGTTATCTATCTGGTGAATTCGGGAATTTTTACCCCGGAAGATTTTACCCCAAGTGACGAACGGGGTGGGGTTTATATTTATTCCGATGCTCTCAAGAAATATCTGAAGCATTGGCACGATAAGCTTTCTTTGAAAACCACTCATCCCCATACGGGTTACAAGGTTAGTTATTATCGGTGTTTGGAGTTGCAGGTTTGGGAGTATATTTCTTGCCTGATGGGAGAGCGGGAAGTCTATCGGCCCATGCTAACAAAGATGTAAGGTAAATATCATTGTGGGGGTTGAAGAATCGCTGAAACCCTGATGATTTCGTTGACCCACACAAAGCTCAGTCAGAGTAAAGGTTTGAGCCATTTTTTCTGGGGTCTTATTGCAAATATGTCTCAATAATTTGGGTGTTTGCTTGACCCCCACAAATTTGAGTGCTAGAGTACAGTCAGAGCAAGGGTTTCAACTCGGCACTCTTTAAACTTCTTTGAAAGTTAAACGTATGGAAACTGGTATGATTTGCGCTTCTGAACAAGCAGTAATTGTTCAAGCTTTAAACTTCTTTGAAAGTTAAACGTATGGAAACCAACATTACCGCTGGTATTGACAGACGATTGACCAGCCTTTAAACTTCTTTGACAGTTAAACGTATGGAAACGCAGTATTTTTTGGTCGGATCGCCGACCTTTTCTACTTTAAACTTCTTTGAAAGTTAAACGTATGGAAACTCATAAGAACAAGGTTTTTTGTCGGAATCGACAATGGCTTTAAACTTCTTTGAAAGTTAAACGTATGGAAACCAAAGCACGGACTATAATTAGCCGATGCTTGTACATAAGCCTTTAAACTTCTTTGAAAGTTAAACGTATGAAAACGAGTTGACTGAAATCAATGAAAATGATTTATTTTAACTGTAAATCTGAAGCATCAATTTCAAGCCATAGAGTTTTGAGATTGGCATAACGCGATCGCAAAACTTCAATATAACAATCCCAAAGAGACTGCTGACCTGTGCGATCGCAAATGGATTTCAGGTTTTGTAAAAATTCAATCGCTTTTCAATAGGAGCGGCGATTGCGTTGGGCAATATACTTTTCTATTTTTTCTTGATAGTCTCGAAAAATTTCATCAAAATCCTGTTCCTCCAGAGGAGATTGTTTAAGTTTCTCCCGTCGCTCCAATAACTGTTTAATTTTCTGTCTGCCCCAAAGTGATTGGTTCAGCCCTTTCAAGGTTGTTAAAATACTCTCCCACTGTGTCGCTGGGGTGTTTAGTAAGACCGTCTCAACCCCATCAGCATACCCAATTGCACCTATTTCAAGGTCTTTGCAATAAGCTTCCAAAAGAGTCTTAACCCAAAGATTTTGCACCGATTCTGAAATACTTTGATCTGTTAAACACTCTGCCAGTTCAACAACCAATATTGCTGAAAACCGACAGAGTTCACCGTTGTAGTCGAGAGCCTGTCGTTCGGCATCATAGCCCCGTGTTAGTTCTCCGAGAAGGAGTTGATAAAGTAGTCCGGCATTGAAAAGATCGCCCGCTTTGAGAAAAAATTGGGCATTGTTAACAATGGGTTGTAGTGCTTCGAGAATGGCTTGACTCGTTGGTAAGAGGAGAGCAGTAGTAATCAGCGAACGAGGAAGAAAAGAGCCGCCCACAAGAGACAATAATATTGGATCTCGCTCTAGCATGATTTCAATGAGATCGATCAGTTCAGGTTTGCTATAATTGTCGAGTCTTTCTCTCAACGTGGGTAAGACTTGAAAAAGTTTGGAACTGTTCAAGGGCTGCTGTGGCAAGTTGGAGAGCTTCATCGGGTTTGTGGTAACGCCAGACGTTCGCTAAGTTGCCCAGAAGTATCGCACCGCTTTGAGTCAATTTTGCCAAGTCCTGACTATCTTCAAGCATATTTAAAGCTTGACGATAATAGGTGATGGCTTCTTTCCATCGTCCCCGACTTTTCTCTACATTGCCCAAACCTGTTAGTGCCATCCACTCTCCTTGGCGAT
Source organism: Arthrospira sp. PCC 9108 (assembly GCA_016745315.1). Lineage (GTDB taxonomy): Bacteria > Cyanobacteriota > Cyanobacteriia > Cyanobacteriales > Microcoleaceae > Limnospira > Limnospira platensis. The sequence continues at coordinate 2,854,220 of CP066886.1, read as the reverse complement.
CGCCGAGTTTTTTAGAGAGTTCCAAGTGTTGCTGATGATAGTGGGTTGCTTTGTCTAACTCTCCTCTGGAATCAGCAATATTTCCCAAGCCATTGTAGCAAACGGTATCGATTGGGAAATCTATTTTGGAGAGTAACGCATTGTAGAGATTTTCTTGTTCGGCATAATAGCCCCATAGTCCCAGTTGATGGTGCAGTTCTTCATCACTTTGAGGCTCTGGAGCTACCATTAAAATTAATACGGCACCTTGCCAGTCTTCAACATCACATAAATGGGTGAATGCTTGTCAATAATGTTGCACTTTTTCAAGGGTAAGAGCATTTTCTGAAGGCTGAATTTCGTGACACAAAAAATACTCTACTGCTGTGTAGACATTTAATTGTTATAGCCGAACTGCGGTGATATCGATAGCAAGGTTTTGCCAAAGCATAGATTTCTATCGGTGAAAATTTTTAAAGTAATCCGGTAAAAAGTCATGTTTTTCAATTTGACCTTTTACCGTGGGAAAACTTAATGATAATTATCTTCCTTTCTCGCCTTTTTATGACTAACAATATAGACTCCCCAGGGCAGACGAACTCCTGTTAGAGTGGTGAACTTGAACTGAGCGTGTTCCGGGTTAGCAATATCCAAATCTGCCCAACTCAAATTTGTATTTTGTAAGTTCGTCTGTGCTAAATTTGTAACACTGAGATTCGCCCAACTCAAATCGGCATCCCTGAGATTAGCATAACTTAAATTCGCCCGTTCTAAATCAGCTTGACTCAAGTTCGCACCCAGCAAATTAGCTTTGTAAAAATTACATCCTAAAGCAGTTGCTCCCTGTAAATCAACCTGATATAACTCGGCACTCGCAAAGTTGGCATTTTCAAGACAGGTTAAACTGAAATTGGCGCAACTCAAGTTAGCATTCGCACAATTCGCTCCCGTCAAATTAGCTTTAAAAAGGTTAACTCCCTCTAAGTTAGCTTTGTAAAGTACAGCAGCAAGTCTATTTCACACAAACTCATCCCCTGCAAGTTAATTTGGGTCAAGTTGGTATAACTGAAATATCGCCGCCCTTCCGCATATTCTGCTTTCAACTTTTGAGTGGAAATGGCTTCACCGTTATTTACGAATTTTGGGGATTGAGTCATGGTTTTATCCTCCTTTTTGAGTCTGTTTAGAATTGATTTTTACTGAAATTGTCTGATTATTTACGAGTCTTTGTGAAAGGGCTTAGGCAGTTGAAACCGAGTTCCCCCGGCGATTTTATGCTGCAAAGCCTGTTGAACAAAGTTCCCTAACAAATCCCCTAAACCTGGTGCATTTTCCAAGTATTTGTGGAGTCTTCGGAGATTTGGGCTGTTGAGATGATGGTCTGGAAATTCCCCAGGGAGTCCTCCGATTTGGACTTGTTGAGCGATGTACTGGCGGATATAATTAAGATCATTTATCCATTTGCGAAGGGTTTCTGCTTGACTATCTTCTGTGCGGCGTATCCATTTCTGCCAAAAGTATGAAGGTTCATAGACATAGTATTGAGTAATATAGATTAGGTATTCTACTCATTGTAGAAATGGCTGAATTTTTCCCGAATTTGCCCTCTTAATTATTGTTGTTTTTCTGGGATTAAACTCTCATAATTCATCGCATCAGTCAACTGATTGATCGTTAAATGAATGATTTGAGCGGATTGGCGAATATCAGCTTGTGCTGCTTTTAAATTCTCGACTAAAACCTCACAGTGTTGGGTCATTAATAACTGTCCATCTTGTGTATTTTCGACCTCGTAGACTTGATTGAGGTATTGAACTAATTCTGGGTAATCAATTCTTCCGGTTTTTTTTATTTCATCTATCCATAAGCTGAGTAGCCGCATTTTATAGGAGGAATTTTGAGGATTTTCTGCCAGAACTGAAACCGAATGTAAGGGGGATACTTTATTGGTGTTGAACTGCGAGGAACCGTTGGAGGAAATGGAGTCTTGTCTGTTCATGGTTAAATCTCCAGCTATTTTTTGAAGTGAGGTGAATTGAGGGACAGAGGTTAGGGAAAAACGCCTTGAATGCCAGGGGTTTAATCGTTGAATTCTGCTTCTGAGTTCATCAGTTCTTGTAGTTCTTGGCGTCTGCTTTCTAGCCAGATGTTTCGTTGCAGTTCAACGGTTTCACTAAAGGATTGGCGAGTATCTTTGCGAAGACTGAGGGCGATAGTCATCCCGCAAGCGGGCCCACTGGTGATGATGGAGACTAACAGGGAGAACAGGTGAAAGCCTAAGCTAGACCAATCTCCCTGAATTAATTTGCTGCGAAAGTTGATAATAGCCAGCCGAGTGGCTTCGATGCCGGAGCGGAGTTCACCGTCGGGGGTAAAATGTTCCTGGTAGACTTGGGGCTTGTGTTGTTGGAGGAATGCCAAGTCGTTCCCCATCTTCACCCGGATAGCGAGGCTTTCTTCCAGTTCCTGTTTGGCGGTTTCATAGTTTTGGTGAGCTTGTTGACCGAGTCGAGAAGCTTTCGGACAGAGGGGTAATTCTTCCAGGGGTACTGTTGCCCAGTTGGTGTTCTGTTGTTCCCAGGTTCCGTACACTTGCACGAATAGGGATTGTCTGCGGGGGTGATATGGATGCAGTCGGTTGAGTTCTTTTTCCCCTTGTTCGCATCGGGTTAAAGCGTCTTTGTATTGAGGGCTGTCTAGTTGTTTGAGGCTTTCTACCTGGTTGATTCTTTCTGCTAATAATTCTTGGGCTTTGAGTTGACTTAAACCGGATGGGTTGAGTAAGAGTTCGGTTCCCGCTGCGGCGATTAGTGATAGAATTGTATTAATGGATATCATGCCTGCGATCGCCCAATTTGACCAAGAACGACCATAGGGTTTTCGAGCAGAAACGGCGGTAGCTGCACCGTTCGTGTATTTGAGAAGCAAACCATTGACCAGTAGCGTGACCGGAACTCCTAGAACACTTAAGTCTCTGAAAGCATAGTACAGCAGTGGAAAGCTAGTTGCCGCATTAATCACACTGCTAAGGGTCACTAAACAAGCCGTGCGTTCGCTATCTTTTTCTAAGTTATTGGAGACAATAGCCCGACCCCGAAAGTCTTTGGGGTTAGCAATGACTAATCCCTGGAGTTGCTTAATCAGGTTTCGGAGTTTTTTAGGCTTCTTCTGGCTTGGGCTAGGGTTTTTCGCTTTCTCTACTAACTCAGCATACTTGCCGCTTTCCTGAATGTACAGGATCAAGTCTTCTACTGTTGGTTTTTTTGGGGCTGGAAGTCTGCCGATTGGCTTTCGGAAGGTCAGAATTGCGGTAGTTCATTGGTTTTTCCTGTTGGCTTTTGCAGCCCTGGGCTGACTTCGGTTTGAACTAAAGTCCGGGCTAAAAAGAAAGTGCCAAAACTTACAGGTTTAACCAGTTATTGGGTTGTCCTTATGAACTTATCTTCACTTTAACACAATTTGGGGCTTTGTCAACAGGTCTATTCTATTAATAGGGGTCGAGATAGACCTCACGGTCTACCCCTCCCATTCAGCAGCAGAACCGTACATGAGACTTTCACCTCATACGGCTCCTAATTTGACCGTCTCCTTGTTAAGAGTACAGCATCATCTCTTCATCAAGAGCTGTTTTATCATCGCGGGTGTGGCGGTGTAATAATTGAAGATTTTTGTATTCATCCTTTCCGCCATGGCTTCTAGGTACAATGTGGTCTACTTCAATTAAATCTGATGGGGTAAAGAATTGCCCACACCAGGTGCACTTGCCTTTTTGTTTTTTGAGTAGTTTTGCTACCCTATTTGGCGTATCGATTGCTTGTCCTTTCCTGGTTACCCAGTAAGTCCAATTTCCGTCGTATGGCGTTGCGTCTGGGCGAATTAAGGTGTGTCTGACAATCGGAGTCCAGTTATGTTTCCATAATTGGTGTCCATCATTGGTCTGGAATAACCAAGATTCATGCCTTTCTTTCCCATTGCTAAGTTTAACCGTTCCATGTCTGAAATAGTTTTCTAGCTTTTTGTAATTCGCCTCTCCGCATCTTGAATTTGTCGATGCCCTTAACATTAACCAGATTATGAAGTCTAGCTTAGTGAAGGTCTCTGTCGAGACTACCGCTGAATAATAGTTTGACCATCCCCGAATCATCGGGTTTAGCTGTTTAATCAGGGCTGATTGAGGTGTGGTTTTATTTCGTTTAATTACACCTTTTATCACTTCTGTGTGGGCTTTAACTGCTTTTTGGCTGGGTTTTATGTGGGTCTTATGTCCGATTGGTCGGCTCATGAGACTCCCGGTTTTTCCAGACTTGTATTTTCCTACTGGGTATTGCCTGATATTGAATCCGAGAAAATCAAACCCCGGTTTTTCTATTTTGCCATTATACTCAATGGTTTTGAGTGTGTGGCAGATTCGAGTCTTTTCGGGTTTAATCTCTAATCCTACAGGTTTTAACCATTCGGTTATAGCAGTTTTGCACTGTTCAATGATTTCTAAGTCTTTTGAAATAACAACGAAATCATCGGCATATCGTATTAGGTTGGCTTGTATGGCTGTTCCTTTATTTGGATACAGGTTTTTGATTAATCTTTCCATTCCCAACAGTGCGATGTTGGCAAGAAGTGGACTTATTACCCCTCCTTGAGGTGTCCCTGTTTCTGTATCCTCAAGTACACCGTTATCTAGCACACCTCCTTTGAGCCATTGTTTCAGGTCTCTTTTTAGGCGGCTTGGACAATGAATTTTGGACAATAGGTAATCATGGTTCACGGTAAGAGCATTTTGCTATATCAGCATCAAGGACATAGTATTGTCCCTTATTTATGGCAATATAAATTCTGCTGATTGCGTCATGGGCAGACCGTCCAGGATGGAACCCGTAGCTTGTGCCTTCAAATCTCGATTCCCATTCAGGTTCGAGAGCCGACTTAACCAAGGCTTGCCTTGCTCTATCTTGGATTGTGGGTATTCCTATTCCAGCTTTTTTCATCCCTACCAGGTTTTGGAATCCAAACCCGTCGCAGTGGTTTTGCTTTGAGGTTTCCCTTAATGTTCTTGACCAGTTCAAACCTTTGTCTTGGAGAGATTACTCTTACTCCATCAACACCGGCTGTCTTCTTGCCTTGACCCGCTTGGGGGGCGGGTTTATTAAGCTGACTGTTGGGAAGCATGGCTGACCGTGGAACCCGCCCCTACAGCCGCACTGCTAGGAGCCGGGCATAATATGACTTCACCAATAGACGTTGCCACCTTCGTGCCTTTGCGTCTTGTCCCGATTTAGCTGCTTGAAATATACTCTTTTGGAGCTTGAAAACTCTCCGTTGAACCTTAGTCCATGGGATTGCCTTCCATGCGTTGTTCGTAGTCTTGATTGGTTTTGGTTTCCCAAATCCTTTCTTTAAACTCGCTATCGCCATTTGTACACCTACTAGGCTCTATTTCTTTACAATCAAACCGTGACCTGTTAGCATATCCCTGCCATTACAACAGGGCGTTGGCTTTTGGTCACATCTCACCCCCTAATAGGCTTGCGCTTACACTTTCACTACTGACTTTCTCGACCAGATTGTCAGAGCCTAAAAGGGGTTAAAACGTTCCATTTATATGGGCATTCCATCTTGAGATTTGTCCTATCCACCGGGGTACTTTAAAGGTCTGTGTAGGTAGTAAAAAAAGACCCCTACTTTTCCCCTTACTCTTTTGAATGCAGCGTATCAACCTATTTCGCTACTTAATCCTTACGATGGTTCAATCCGGACATTTGGTTTCCCTAATCATGGATGGTTGGCAGTGGTCGCGTCTGGTAGTAGGTTCTACTTCACGCCTTCCGTTCCCCGCTTCAATCCTGGGGTTATGATTCCCAAAACTGGGGGTGGCTATCGCCATTACCCTCATCTCCATTCCATTTATTCCTGTTCGGTTTCCCGATTTCTTTCCGGTTCGGTTTTCCGTCCCTTCAATTATTAAGAAATGTAAATAATTATTACGGAGTGTGTTGACCTTGGGTTCCCTGCCTTATTTGTATATTTCTATACAAATGTTGGGACATATAAACAGTTATGGGGATGGTCAGGAGTGCGCTCCTTATATTCAACCAAGGGGTTGAAATACCCATCAGGCGGTTATTTCGGGTATTGCAACCCTATTTCATGCCTGAACGTCTCGCACTTTTTCTCAAGGTTATAGCACAAGACAGAACAGTTAGGACGTATAATGGCAAGGATATCTACAGAAGACCCAAAAAGCCAGCCCCCTACAGTTACGACCTTAGACAAAAAGTTATTAATGCAATTGAACTAGACGGTATGCCCAAAACAGAAGCCAGTCAAGTTTTCCATGTCAGCCGGAACACCATCAATCTCTGGCTGCAAAGAAAAGAACACACCGGCGACTTCCTCCCTAAACCTAATCGCCCACCTGGTCATAGCCACCAAATTACCGACTGGCACAAATTCAAGGCTTTTGCCCAAGAGCATGGCCACAAAACCTCCGCTCAGATGGCTGAACTTTGGGATGACGACATCTCTCCTCGCACCATATCCAGAGCCTTGAAGAAAATTGGCTTCACCAGAAAAAAAACTTACGGCTACCAAGAACGTGATGAGCAACAGCGAGAGGAGTTTATTGCTCAGATTGAACATATGGAGCCGGAAGGGTTGGTTTACCTCGATGAAGCTGGCATGAATAGTCAAGACTCGGATTATCCTTATGGTTATAGCACTAGTCAATACGGTTAGGACGCAGCTTTTAGAGCGGAATCCATGGCATCATCGAGAGAATCAAACTGCTCACGTGCAATGGCGAATGCGGGCTTTCAACCACGACCAACATTTCTCTATCTTGTTGAGGTCTGGCGAATAAGGCGGAAGATAGAGTAAACGGCATTGAGCTGCCTCCACCAGTTCAGCCTGCCGCCCCCCTTTATGAAACGTTGCATTGTCCAGTACTAGAGTTTGACCTGGCTTCAATGTTGGAATTAAGATGAACTCCAACCACAACTCAAACACTGTCCGATTACAACAACCCTCAAAGCGATCGGGGGCTAAGAGTTGTTGATGACACCATGCGGCTATATAGCTCACCCTGCCCTGCCTCTTCCCTGATTTGAGGGCATCGAAGCGTTGTCCTTCCTGGCAGTAACCATAAGGATAATCCGAGTCTTGACTATTCATGCCAGCTTCATCGAGGTAAACCAACCCTTCCGGCTCCATATGTTCAATCTGAGCAATAAACTCCTCTCGCTGTTGCTCATCACGTTCTTGGTAGCCGTAAGTTTTTTTTCTGGTGAAGCCAATTTTCTTCAAGGCTCTGGATATGGTGCGAGGAGAGATGTCGTCATCCCAAAGTTCAGCCATCTGAGCGGAGGTTTTGTGGCCATGCTCTTGGGCAAAAGCCTTGAATTTGTGCCAGTCGGTAATTTGGTGGCTATGACCAGGTGGGCGATTAGGTTTAGGGAGGAAGTCGCCGGTGTGTTCTTTTCTTTGCAGCCAGAGATTGATGGTGTTCCGGCTGACATGGAAAACTTGACTGGCTTCTGTTTTGGGCATACCGTCTAGTTCAATTGCATTAATAACTTTTTGTCTAAGGTCGTAACTGTAGGGGGCTGGCTTTTTGGGTCTTCTGTAGATATCCTTGCCATTATACGTCCTAACTGTTCTATCTTGTGCTATACAAAGCAGGGGGTCGTAACCCTGTTCCCATGACAAAGGGGTGTCCACATCAGGAGCCGTATGAGGTGAAAGTCTCAAGTACGGTTTTGAATGGGAGTTGGGGAGGGTGACTTCCCTTTCGACCCCTACCCCTTGGAGGGAGTAGGATATGACTGAAAGCCAATGCCTAACTGTAATGGTTAGGATATGCCCACTAGTCAAGGTATGGACATAGATACTGCGGCGATTAAGAGTATTATGACGAGAGCGAGTTTAAAGACTACGTGGTTGTATACAGCTCCAAAAGTCGAAGTACGAAAGCAGGGGGTAGTAACTCTGTTCCTACGAAAAAGGGTGTCCATATCAGGAGCCGTGTGCTGGGAAACTCGCAAGCACGGTTTTGAAGTGGAGCTCGGGAAGGTGACTTCCTGTTCGACCATAACTCAAATTACTATTCAGGGGTCGTCTCATCTGAGACCTTCAATAAGTTAGACCATATAATCTGGCAAATGTTACGGGCATGGAGAATCTCAAGATGCGGAAAGGCAAATCCTAAAGAACTGAGTAACTATTGTAGACCGGAAACGGTTAAACTCAGCGATGATAGAGAAAGGCATGAAACTTGGTTATTCTGTACCAAGGATGGACATAGACTATGGAAGCATAGCTACACTCCGATTGTCAGACATACCCTGATACGCCCTGAAGCAACACTTTATGACGGAAACTGGACTTACTGGGCAACCAGAAAAGGTCAAGCAATTGATACGCCAAACAGGGTAGCAAAACTACTCAAAAAGCAAAAAGGCCTATGCGCCTGGTGTGGGCAATACTTTACCCCATCAGATTTAGTTGAAGTAGACCACATTGTACCTCGAAGCCACGGCGGAAAGGATGAATACAAGAATCTTCAACTATTGCACCGCCACACCCGCGATGATAAGACGGCACTTGACAACGTCAACGCTGCATTCTTAACAATGGAGCAGTCTGCGCGTGCGTCACATCAGGAAGTTTTTCGTGTCTATGCCAATTATCTGGATGTGGAAGCACCACTAGAGCCGTATGAGGTGAAAGTCTCAAGTACGGTTTTGAATGGGAGGGGGAGATGGTAACATCTCTCTCGATCCCTACTTGTTTGTCTAACAATTTTAACTCTGATCAGCCCTAGTCCGGGTTAATGGAACTTAACCTAGTATGATGATCTATTTTTCTCGATAAAATGCTGTTAGAGGTGATTATTTAAAATGATGAAAGTTAATCGGATGGAATCAAGCCATGCTGGTGGGCATATCAGTAAAATGGCTATCTTTCTGGCCATTTTGGCGGGAACAATGGCTTTAACTAACCCCAGTCGCCAAGACTATCTCGAATATGCCTCGGTGAAGTTATCCCAAGAAGCGAAAAACAACCTATGTAATGAGGCGGAAGTTCCGGCTATTCTCCGAGGTTTTTCTAATATTATTGTAGACACCTGCAATACTTTGGTAACTTCTCAACGTGGTACAATTAGGGCTTTTATTGACAATTCTACTCACCGAAAAAATGCGATGATTTTTAGCATTTATACCTCGGAATTGTTGAATAATCGCTATAGAACTCTGGCTCTGTTTGGTAATTTTATCACATTTTCAGCGGAAAAACTGCCGGAAAATTCCGTAGAATAATCGGAAGCAGCCCAATTGTATTCTGAGCGAAAAAGCGCCCTCCCATAAGGCCGGGTGCTAGGTCAGCCCCCGGAAACAGGACAAGACTGCTGGACCCTCAGCCAATGTTGGTTGAGGGTAGAATGGGTTTGCGATCGCTTTCGGTGGTATGGACAGTTACAAAAAAAGATACAATGTTGAGATGGCGATTGTGGTTTGTTGAGTGGACAAAAGCCAACATTGACAATTAGCCAGCCGTTGGCGCGATCAAGATACAAAGGCAACCCAGAAATTATGACTGTCAGAGTTCGTTTGGCTCCTAGCCCTACAGGTAATCTACACATTGGTACAGCCAGAACCGCTGTATTTAACTGGCTTTTCGCCCGAAATCAGGGCGGTGAGTTTATACTACGCATTGAAGATACAGATCAAGAGCGATCGCGTCCTGAATTTACCCAAAATATTTTAGATGGACTAACCTGGTTGGGTCTAAATTGGGATAAAGGGCCGTTTTTTCAGTCGGAGCGCCTGGACTTGTACCGGGAAGCTATCTGTAAACTCCTAGATGCGGGTTTGGCTTACCGTTGCTATTGTACTCCGGAAGAACTTGAGGAAATGCGATCGGCTCAAAAAGCTAAAAATCAAGCTCCTCGCTATGATAACCGCCACCGCGACCTAACCGCAGCACAAAGGGCGGCTTTGGAAGCTGAAGGCCGCAGTGCCGTGATTCGCTTTAAAATAGACGACAACCGAGAAATTAGATGGAATGATTTGGTCAGGGGTTCGGTAGTCTGGAAAGGCTCCGACTTGGGGGGAGATATGGTCATTGCTAGGGCTTCCAGTAGCAATGCGATCGGTCAGCCTCTCTATAATTTGGCGGTGGTGGTCGATGATATTGATATGCAGATCACCCATGTAATTCGCGGTGAAGACCATATCGCTAATACTGCCAAACAGATACTACTCTACGAAGCCCTGGGGGGAATGGTTCCAGAATTCGCCCACACTCCTTTGATTTTGAATCCTGATGGCCGTAAACTATCTAAGCGGGACGGGGTGACTTCTATCTCAGATTTCCAAAATTTGGGTTACACAGCCCCCGCTTTGGCTAATTATATGACACTATTGGGTTGGACTCCGACTGATTCTACTCAGGAAATCTTTACCCTAGAACAGGCGGCGAAAAACTTTGGTTTTGATAGGGTCAATAAGGCGGGGGCAAAATTTGACTGGGATAAGCTCGATTGGTTGAATGGTCAGTATATCCATAATCTGCCAGTGTCGGAATTAACAGATATGTTGATTCCCTATTGGAAAGAGGCGGGTTATGACTTCGACCCACAGAGCGATCGCCTTTGGTTGGAACAGTTAACAACCCTCATTGGTCCTAGTCTTACCCGTCTCAAAGATGCAGTAGATATGGCCGCGATGTTCTTTCCCTCCAGTGTCAGTTTAGATGAAGAAGCCCAGCAGCAGTTGCAACAAGAGGGAGCCCAAACCGTCTTGGCAGCTATCAAGGATAAACTCGAATCTGAGCCTACACTGACAGCAGATACCGTCAAGGATATGATCAAAGCTGTTACCAAAGAGACGAAACTTAAAAAAGGGCTGATCATGCGATCGCTCAGAGCAGCTCTCACTGGGGCTGTTCATGGCCCGGATTTAGTTGAGTCCTGGCTGCTTCTTCATCAGCGAGGAACTGATCTAACTCGCTTGCAAAACATATTAGATCGTTAATTGTTATTGAGGCTGAATGCTATGGCGGATAGCTCTAAATCCAAACCACAAGACGATAAAACTCCCATTGAGGATAAAAAGTCTGCTACTAAAGCAGATACTACTCCAGCTAAATCCTCTACTCCCAAAGATCACGAACCTGTGGTTGAGGCTAAACCTGCTGCTAAAACCCCAGAACCCAAACCAGAACCCAAACCAGAACCGAAACCAGAACCTGTGGCTGCTAAACCCCCAGAACCAAAACCAGAACCCAAACCAGAACCCAAAGCCGAACCGAAACCAGAACCTGTGGCTGCTAAACCCCCAGAACCAAAACCAGAACCCAAAGCCGAACCGAAACCAGAACCTGTGGCTGCTAAACCCCCAGAACCGAAACCGGAACCAAAACCGGAACCAAAACCAGAACCTGTGGCTGCTAAACCCCCAGAACCCAAACCAGAACCCAAACCAGAACCCAAACCAGAACCTGTGGCTGCTAAACCCCCAGAACCAAAACCAGAACCCAAAGCCGAACCGAAACCAGAACCTGTGGCTGCTAAACCCCCAGAACCGAAACCGGAACCAAAACCGGAACCAAAACCGGAACCAAAACCGGAACCTGTAGCCGCTGCTCAACCTGCTGCTATAACTACCGAACCCACACTTGAGGGGGGTGTAGATATGCCGGAAGTAGATGTAACAGCGATTAAAGAAAAAGTCCTGGACTTTTTCTCGAATTTACCAGAAAACTTTAGTAAGTTTTTCAGTGAATACTACCGTCCGCTAACAACTGTAATTCTGATTATTGTGTTGTTTGTAACGCTGCGGGTGTTAGTTGGGGTGATTGATATTATTAATCAAATCCCCCTAGTTAAACCCAGTTTAGAAATGGTGGGAATTGGATTCTCTGGATGGTTTGTCTATCGCTATTTACTGCGGAGCGAAACTCGGGAAGAACTGGTTAATAAGTGGCGCGAGTTTAAGAAAGATGTGTTTGGGGAAAATTAATACTGTTTAGAGTGACTATTTATCAGGATAATTATTGCTAAAAAATATTGGCATTTATTTACTGGTAAAAATGTTAATTGCCGCTCTAATTACACAACGTCAAACATGGTAAATATCAAGTCCGTTTAATCAGTCAATAACACCTAGCTAAAACGGACTTGATACAACTAGAAGTTAGGTAACTTCCGTATATTATGATTCCCCTGTCTTCAACATAAGACAGGGGATTGTTGTAATCGGGATAGCTATTAATCAGCTATTATTCATGATTCTGTAAGTCTCAAATAGCGCTACCAGACCTTCCCCAGGGCCATGGGGATGATAGCCGGATAATTAAAAGCTAATTATAACTATAATATAGTTATCTCAAATTGTGTGATATAAGGAGACAGACTGATGGAAATTGAGCCAACCAAAAGCATAATATTTAGCTCAATCGTGGCAGTTGTTGGGTTATTTGTCAATAGTTCAGGGGTGGCTTATTCTCAGGGTTCTAACCCAACCGTAATGTTTGAAAACGTGACGCTATCACCGAATTTTGAACCAGATCCAATGATTCTTAGGGGACTGAGTGGGGGTCCGGTGAGGAGTCAAGATATTGCGGGTAGAGAGGAAACGCCAACGGGTCCCTGTATCGGTTATGTGGATCAAAAGCCAGACCATACCCTGGTTTTAACTGAGTTTTTTAACCATCTGAGTCTGACGGTTCAAAGCAATGAAGACACGGTAATTGTGGTTAGGGGACCGGGGGGAGTTGGTGTAATGATGACTTAATTGGTATGAACCCAGGAATTATCGGTCAGTGGTTATCTGGTAGGTATGAAATTTGGGTGGGTTCCTATGAACCTAATAGCTATCACCCATATATAATTGAAATTACTGCTAGGAGGTCTTCTGAGAATTGATCATGATGACCATTGACGCAGTGGATTGATTGGCGATATAGTATCTAATTTTAGGGACCACCGGAACCGGGGTAAAATTCGGATGCGGGTTTAATTTCGGTAACAATAGGTCGCGGATAGGTTCCTGATATTTGCAGTTGATGTTTGGATTTTCTGGCGATTTGTTCCTGTTGGGAATTATGATAAAAAATTGCTGATCGGTATTGTTCACCTCGGTCAGGACCTTGGCGGTTTAGGGAGGTGGGGTCATGAATTTGCCAAAAGACTTCTAATAGTTGTTCGTAGGAAACTAGATCACGATTATATTGAAGCTGTACCACTTCTGCATGACCTGTAATTCTGGCGGCTACATCTAAATAAGATGGGTGGGGAAAATGTCCCCCCATATATCCGGTGGCGGTTTCAATTACGCCGTTGATCTGACTAAATTTGGCGGCGACTCCCCAAAAACATCCGGCTGCAAAGGTGGCGGTTTCTATCATATTGATGATGTGCGAGACGTTTAGGAGTCAAATAAGGCTGCAATGCCTGAAATAACATCCTAGTGGGACTTCCACCCCTTGGTGGAATATAAGGGATTCGCAACCCTGACCATCCCATAACTGTTTATATGTCCCGACGCTTGGAGAAATCTAAGCAAGGCAGGGAACTCAAGGTCATAAACCAACTGAGAAATCAGGGCGTTAAGAGTAACGGCGATGTGCGAGACGTTTAGGAGTGAAATAGGGCTGCAATGCCTTAAATAACCTCCTAGTGGGACTTCCACCCCTTGGTGGAATATAAGGGATTCGCACCCCTGACCATCCCATAACTATCTATGTGTCTCAACATCTGGCTTCGACAACCAGATAAGGCAGAGAGACTCAAGGTCAAGACTGAGCGAAAAAAAGAGGGGAGTTGTGAACCCCTTGAGTATAACGTAAGGTTGAGAGTAACGGCGATAGCCACCCCCAGTTTTGGGAATCATAACCCCAGGATTGAAGCGGGGAACGGAAGGCGTGAAGTAGAACCTACTACCAGAGGCGACCACTGCCAACCATCCATGATTAGGGAAACCGAATGTCCGGCTTGAACCATCGTAATACTCTAGTAGCGAAATAGGTTGATACGCTGCGCTCAAAAGAGCACGGGGAAAAGAAGGGGTATATTACCACCACCTTCACAGACCTTTAAAGTACCCCGGTGGATAGGACGAATCTAAAGATGGAATGCCCGCATAGATGGAACGTTTAAACCCCTCATTGGCTCTCAAGTGGCAGGATGTACTTGTGGAGTAGCGAAAAGTGTAAGCGTATGCCTTTAAGGGAAAAGGATGTGACTGAAAGCTAATGCCTAACTGTAATGGTTAGGATATGCCCACTAGTCACGGTGTGGATATAGAGACCACAACAACTAAGAGTGTTATGACGAAAACGAGTTAATGACTACGTGTGTATATAGCTCCGAAAGTTGAGGTCATAAAGCAGGGGGTTGTAGCCCTGTTCCCACTGACAAAGGGGTATTCACATCAGGAGCCGTATGAGATGAAAGTCTCAAGTACGGTTTTGAAGTGGAGTCGGGGAAGGTGACTTCCCTTTCGACCATAACAGCCACCCCCAGTTTTGAGAATCACAACCCCAGGACTGAAGCGGGGAACGGAAGGCGTGAGGGAAACCTATTCCCAATAATCCGACCACTGCCAACCATCCATGATTAGGGAAACCGAATGTCCGGCTTGAACCATCGTAAATATGAAGTAGCGAAATAGGTTGATACGCTGCGTTCAAAAGAACAAGGGGAAAAGTAGGGTAATTTTATCATCACCTACACAGACCTTTAAAAGTACCCCGGTGGAGAGGACAAGTCTAAAGATGGAATGCCCATATAAACGGAACGTTTTAAGTCCTCCTGGACTCTGATTATCTGGTCGAGATATCAGTAGGAATAAGTGTAACCGCAAGTCCTAGAGGATGTGAGATGTGACCAAAAGCCAACGCCCTACCGTAATAGCAGGGATATGCTAACAGGTCACGGTTTGATTGTAAAGAAATAGAGCCTAGTAGGTGTACAAATGGCGATAGCGAGTTTAAAGAAAGGGTTTGGGAAACCAAAACCAATCAAGACTACGAACAACGCATGGAAGACAATCCCATGGACTAAGGTTCAACGGAAAGTTTTCAAGCTCCAAAAGAGTATATTTCGAGCAGCTAAATCGGGACAAAATGCTAAGGCACGAAGGTGGCAACGTCTACTGGTGAAATCGTATTATGCCCGGCTCTTAGCAGTGCGGCTGTAGGGGCGGGTTCCACGGTCAGCCATGCTTCCCAACAGTCAGCTTAATAAACCCGCCCCCCCAAGCGGGTCAAGGCAAGAAAACAGCCGGAGTTGATGGAGTAAGAGCAATCTCTTCAAGACAAAGGTTCGAGCTTGTTAAGAACATTAAGGGAAAACTCAAATCAAAACCACTGCGAAGGGTGTGGATTCCAAAACCTGGTAAGGATGAAAAACGCCCACTAGGCATACCCACAATCCAAGATAGAGCAAGGCAAGCCTTGGTTAAGTCGGCTCTCGAACCTGAATGGGAATCGAGATTTGAAAGCACAAGCTATGGGTTCCGTCCCGGACGGTCGGCTCATGATGCAATAGCACGAATTTACTCAAGTATCAACAAGGGTGAATATTATGTACTCGATGCTGATATAGCAAAATGCTCTTACCGTGAACCATGATTACCTACTGTCCAAAATTCATTGTCCAAGCAGCTTGAAGAGAGACCTGAAACAATGGCTCAAAGCTGGCGTGCTAGATAACGGTGTATTTGAGGATACAGAAACAGGGACACCTCAAGGAGGGGTAATAAGTCCAATACTCGCCAACATCGCACTGTTGGGAATGGAAAGGCTAGTTAAAGGAATGTATCCAAATAAAGGCACAGCCACTCAGGTAAACTTTATAAGATATGCCGATGATTTTGTGGTCATATCCAAAGACCTAGAAATCATTGAACAGTGCAAGACTGCTATTTCTGAATGGCTAAAACCTGTAGGACTAGAAATAAAACCTGAAAAGACTCGAATCTGTCATACACTCAAAACTATTGAGTATGACGGTAAAACAGAGAATCCAGGGTTTGACTTTCTCGGATTCAATATCAGGCAATATCCAGCAGGAAAATACAAATCTGGGAAAACAGGCGGGGGAGCAAGCCGATTAATCGGACATAAAACCCACATAAAACCCAGCAATAAAGCAGTTAAAGCTCACACAGAAGTGATTAAAAGTGCAATAGAACAACTCAAAACAGCACCTCAATCAACCCTGATAAGCAGACTAAACCCGATAATACGGGGATGGTCAAATTACTACTCAGCGGTAGTCTCAGTAGAGACCTTCAATAAGCTAGACTTCATAATCTGGCAAATGTTACGAGCATGGACATTATCAAGATGCGGAAAGGCAAGTCTCGAAAAGCTAAATAATTATTTCAGACATGGAACAATTAAACTTAGCAATGGGAAAGAAAGACATGAAAATTGGATATTCCAAACCAAAGATGGGTTACATCTATTCAAACACAACTGGACTCCAATTGTTAGACATACCCTAATACGCCCTGACGCAACACTTTATGACGGAAATTGGACTTACTGGGCAACCAGGAAAGGACAAGCAATCGGCACGCCAAATAGGGTAGCAAAACTACTCAAAAAGCAAAAAGGTAGATGTACCTGGTGTGGACAATTCTTTACCCCATCAGATATAGTTGAAGTAGACCACATTGTACCTAGAAGCCATGGCGGAAAGGATGAATACAAGAATATTCAATTATTACATCGCCATTGTCACGACAATAAAACAGCTCTTGATGAAGAGATGATGCTGTACTCTTAACAAGGAGACGGTCAAATTAGGAGCCGTATGAGGTGAAAGTCTCAAGTACGGTTCTGTATGGGAGGGGGAGATGGCGACATCTCTCTCGACCCCTACTCAGGGTTTATGGGAATTATGGATTTTGATTATAGATATGATTATATAGTGCGAAACGTTCAGGTATGAAATAAGGCTGCAATGCCCGAAATAACCGCCTGGTGGGGACTTTAACCCCTTGGTTAAATATAAGGAACGCACTCCTGACCATCCCTATAACTGTTTGTACGTCCCGAAGTTTAGTATCATAACGATACAAACGAGGCAGGGAACCCAAGGTCAAAACGAACTAACCTATACAAATTACTTATAGTAAGACTAAAAATAGATAAGTAGAAGTTAGGGAGTCAGGGTAACGGCGATAGCCACCCCCAGTTTTGGGAATCATAACCCCAGGATTGAAGCGGGGAACGGAAGGCGTGAAGTAGAACCTACTACCAGAAAGCGACCACTGCCAACCATCCATGATTAGGGAAACCGAATGTCCGGCTTGAACCATCGTCACTAATAAGCAGCGAAATAGGTTGATACGCTGCGCTCAAAAGAGTATAGGGAAAAGTAGGGTATTTATATTATCACCTACACAGACCTTTAAAAGTACCCCGGTGGAAAGGACAAATCTAAAGATGGAATGCCCATATAAACGGAACGTTTTAA
Organism: Arthrospira sp. PCC 9108; assembly: GCA_016745315.1. Taxonomy (GTDB): domain Bacteria; phylum Cyanobacteriota; class Cyanobacteriia; order Cyanobacteriales; family Microcoleaceae; genus Limnospira; species Limnospira platensis. The sequence goes on along the minus strand of CP066886.1, from coordinate 2,836,759 downwards.
CCCCTCTTGGGCTCTGACAATCTGGTCGAGAGAGTCAGTAGTGAAAGTGTAAGCGCAAGCCCATTAGGGGGTGAGATGTGACCAGAAGCCAATGCCCGACTGTAATGGTAGGGATATGCTAACAGGTCACGGTTTGATTGTAAGAATAGAGTCTAGTAGGTGTACAAATGGCGATAGCGAGTTTAAAGAAAGGGTTTGGGAAACCAAAACTAATCAAGACTACGAACAACGCATGGAAGGCCATCCCATGGACTAAGGTTCAACGGAAAGTCTTCAAGCTCCAAAAGAGTATATTTCAAGCGGCTAAATCGGGACAAGACGCAAAGGCACGAAGGTGGCAACGTCTACTGGTGAAATCATATTATGCCCGACTCTTAGCAGTGCGACTGTAGGGGCGGGTTCCACGGTCAGCCATGCTTCCCAACAGTCAGCTTAATAAACCCGCCCCCAAGCGGGTCAAGGCAAGAAAACAGCCGGAGTTGATGGAATAAGAGTAATCTCTCCACGACAAAGGTTAGAACTTGTTGAAAACATTAAGGGAAACCTCAAAGCAAAACCACTGCGACGGGTTTGGATTCCAAAACCTGGTAGGGATGAAAAAAGCTGGAATAGGAATACCCACAATCCAAGATAGAGCAAGGCAAGCCTTGGTTAAGTCGGCTCTCGAACCTGAATGGGAATCGAGATTTGAAGGCACAAGCTACGGGTTCCGTCCTGGACGGTCAGCCCACGATGCAATAAGCAGAATTTATACTGCCATAAATCAAGGACAATACTATGTTCTTGATGCCGATATAGCAAAATGCTCTTACCGTGAACCATGATTACCTACTGTCCAAAATTCATTGTTCAAGCAGCCTAAAGAAAGACCTAAAACAATGGCTCAAATCGGGTGTGCTGGATAACGACGTATTTGAGGATACAGAAGCAGGGACACCTCAAGGAGGGGTAATAAGTCCAATACTCGCCAACATCGCACTGTTGGGAATAGAAAGGCTAGTTAAAGGAATGTATCCAAATAAAGGCACAGCCACTCAGGTGAACCTTATAAGATATGCCGATGATTTTGTGGTCATCTCCAAAGACCTAGGAATCATTGAACAGTGCAAAACTGCTATTTCTGAATGGCTAAAACCTGTAGGACTAGAAATAAAACCTGAAAAGACTCGAATCTGTCATACACTCAAAACTATTGAGTATGGCGGCAAGACAGAGAATCCAGGGTTCGACTTTCTAGGATTCAATATCAGGCAATACCCCGTAGGAAAACACAAGACTGGAAAAAGCACAAATGGGAAACCATTAGGGTTCAAAACCCTTATAAAACCCAGCAATAAAGCAGTCAAAGCCAACACAGAAGTGATTAAAGGTGTAATAGAACAACATAAAACAGCACCTCAATCAGCCCTGATTAACAAACTAAACCTAATTATTCGGGGATGGTCAAATTATTACTCAGCGGTAGTCTCATCAGAGACCTTCAATAAGCTAGACAAAACAGTTTGGCAAATATTAAGGGCATGGACAGTTTCAAGATGCAATAAGGCAAATTACGAAAAGCTAAGGAATTACTTCAGAAGTGGAATAGTTAAACTTAGCAATGGTAAAGAAAGACATGAAACTTGGTTGTTCCAAACCAAAGATGGGTTACATCTATATAAACACAACTGGACTCCAATTGTCAGACATACCTTAATACGCCCAAAAGCAACACCATACGACGGAAACTGGACTTACTGGGCAACCAGGAAAGGACAAGCAATCGACACGCCAACTAGGGTAGCAAAACTTCTCAAAAAAAAAGGTAGATGTACCTGGTGTGGGCAATACTTTACCCCATCAGACTTAATTGAAGTAGACCACGTTGTACCTAGAAGCCAAGGCGGAAAGGATGAATACAAGAATCTTCAACTATTACATCGCCATTGTCACGATGATAAGACAGCTCTTGATGAAGAGATGTAGCTGTACTCTTAACAAGGAGATGGTCAAACTAGGAGCCGTATGAGGTGAAAGTCTCATGTACGGTTCTGCTGCTGAATGGGAGGGGTAGACCGTGAGGTCTATCTCGACCCCTAATACTGATCCGATACCTAAATTTTAGAAATTTTGGCGATCGCCTACTCAAAACATCGCCAAACCCGCTACAACAAGATAAGAGGTGCGAAACGTTCAGGCACGCGCATAGGGTTGCAATACCCGAAATAACTACCCGGTGGGACTTCCACCCCTTGGTGGAATATAGGGAGTCGCTTCCCTGACCATCCCATAACTGTTTATATGTCCCGACGTTTGGAAAAATCCAAACAAGGCAGGGAACTTAAGGTCATGAACAAACTGAGAAATCAGGGAGTAAAGAGTAACGGTGACAGCCACCCCCAGTTTTGGGAATCATAACCCCAGGACTGAAGCGGGGAACGGAAGGCGTGAAGTAGAACCTACTACCAGATGCGACCACTGCCAACCATCCATGATTAGGGAAACCGAATGTCCGGCTTGAACCATCGTCATTATTGAGCAGCGAAACAGGTTGACACGCTGCGCTCAAAAGAGCAAGGGGAAAAGTAGGGGTTTCTCTTTACTACCTACACAGACCTTTAAAAGTACCCCGGTGGAAAGGACAAATCTAAAGATGGAATGCCCATATAAATGGAACGTTTTAAGTCCTCCTAGACTCTGATTATTTGGTCGAAATATCAGTAGGGATAAGTGTAACCGCAAGTCTTAGAGGATGTGAGATGTGACCAAAAGCCAACGCCCTGCTGTAATGGTAGGGATATGCTAACAGGTCACGGTTTGATTGTAAGGAATGAAGTCTAGTAGGTGTACAAATGGCGATAGCGAGTTTAAAGAGAGGATTTGGCAAACCCAGACCAATCAAGACTACGAACAACGCATGGAAGGCAATCCCATGGACTAAGGTTCAACGGAAAGTATTCAAGCTCCAAAAGAGTATATTCCAAGCAGCTAAATCGGGACAAGACGCAAAGGCACGAAGGTGGCAACGTCTATTGGTGAAGTCATATTATGCCCGACTCCTAGCAGTGCGACTGTAGGGGCGGGTTCCACGGTCAGCCATGCTTCCCAACAGTCAGCTTAATAAACCCGCCCCCCAGGCGGGTCAAGGCAAGAAGACAGCCGGTGTTGATGGAGTAAGAGCCATCACTCCAAGACAAAGGCTCGAACTTGTTAAGAACATTAAAGGAAATCTCAAAGCAAAACCACTGCGACGGGTGTGGATTCCAAAACCTGGTAGGGATGAAAAAAGCTGGAATAGGAATTCCCACAATCCAAGATAGAGCGAGGCAAGCCTTGGTTAAAACGGCTCTCGAACCTGAATGGGAATCGAGATTTGAAGGCACAAGCTATGGGTTCCGTCCTGGACGGTCAGCCCAGGATGCAATAGGCAGGATTTACGCTGCCATTAATAAAGGACAATATTATGTTCTTGATGCAGATATAGCGAAATGCTCTTACCGTGAACCATGATTACCTACTGTCCAAAATTCATTGTCCAAGCTGCCTAAAAAGAGACCTGAAACAATGGCTCAAAGCAGGTGTGCTAGATAACGGTGTATTTGAGGATACAGAAGCAGGGACACCTCAAGGAGGGGTAATAAGTCCAATACTCGCTAACATCGAACTGTTGGGGATGATTAGGTTAATTGAAAAACTGTACCCTAAGAAAACAGACAATCGCCCGTATGCGAATGTCATAAGATACGCCGATGATTTTGTGGTCATCTCAAAAGACCTAGGAATCATTGAACAGTGCCAAACTGCAATCACCGAATGGTTAAAACCCGTAGGCTTAGAAATAAAACCTGAAAAAACTCGAATCTGCCACACGCTCAAATCTATTGAGTATGATGGTAAAACAGAAAAACCAGGGTTCGACTTTCTAGGATTCAATATCAGGCAACATCCAGTAGGAAAATATAAAACTGGAAAAACAGGGGGACGTAAGAGCCGATTAATCGGACATAAAACCCACATAAAACCCAGCCCAAAAGCAGTTGCCCACACATAAGCGATAAAAGGTGTAATTAAACAATCTAAAACTGCACCTCAATCAGCCCTGATTAAACATCTAAACCCGATGATTCGGTGATGGACAAATTATTATTCAGCGGTAGTCTCAACAGAGACCTTCAATAAGCTAGACAACATAGTTTGGCAAATGTTACGGGCATGGACAAAATCAAGATGCCAAAAGGCAAGTTACGAAAAGCTAGGAAACTATTTCAGACATGGAATGGTTAAACTTAGCAATGGGAAAGAAAGGCATGAATCTTGGTTATTCCAGACCAAAGATGGAATCCAATTATGGAAACATAAGTGGACTCCAATTGTCAGACACACCCTAATACGCCCGGAAGCAACACTTTATGACGGAAATTGGACTTACTGGGCAAACAGGAAAGGACAAGCAATCGATACGCCAAATAGAGTTGCAAAACTACTCAAGAAATAAAAAGGTAGATGTACCTGGTGTGGGCAATTCTTTACCCCGTCAGACTTTATTGAAGTAGACCATATTGTACCTAGAAGCCAAGGCGGAAAGGATGAATACAAGAATCTTCAACTATTACATCGCCATTGTCACGATGATAAAACAGCTCTTGATGAAGAGATGATGCTGTACTCTTAACAAGGAGACGGTCAAACTAGGAGCCGTATGAGGTGAAAGTCTCATGTACGGTTCTGCTGCTGAATGGGAGGGGTAGACCGTGAGGTCTATCTCGACCCCTAATAGTTTGATAATTGAATCCTAATGGCAACTTATTTAGTTACGGGTGCTACCGGAGGAATTGGCTTAGAATTTTGTCGTCAATTATGCGATCGCCAAGAAACTGTGATTGCAGTCTGTCGCCATTCTAGCGCCGAATTAGAATAATTAGGGGTGCGAGTCGAGTCTGGGTGTGATATCACCTCCCCAGAAGCCGTCAGTAAGTTAGCCTCCAATTTAAAAGGTAGCACTATTGATGTACTGATTAACAACGCGGGTATTTTAAAGCGTAACACCCTGGAAAACCTGGATTTTGATAGTATCCGCCAACAGTTTGAAGTCAACGCCTTGGGACCCTTGAGAGTCACTTAGGCTTTACTCCCTCACCTCCAGTCTGGGTCAAAAATTGCTATAATCACCAGTCGCATGGGTTCTATTGGTGATAATACCTCCGGGAGTTCCTATGGTTATCGAATGTCTAAAGTCGCGGTAAGTATGGCGGGAAAATCTCTCTCCCATGACTTAAAACCCCGGGGAATTTCTGTAGGTATTTTACACCCAGGCTTAGTCAGAACCCGCATGACTAACTTTACTGGAATTACTCCCACCGAGTCAGTACAGGGACTATTAGCCAGAATTGATCAACTCAACTTAGATAATACTGGCACATTTTGGCACGCTAATGGTGAGGTACTTCCCTGGTAATCTGTAGGGTTGTTTAATCAGGTAATATTAATGGCTAATCATACTTAATATTACTATCATCAATTTCCGATTCTTGATCAGCTAGGGGTAGCAGAATTTCTACGGTAGTTCCTTGGTTTCTTCCGGGACTGTTTAAATAAATGCTACCCCCCATCATTTCCACCAAATTTTTAGATATCATTAAACCGAGTCCCGTACTTCCTTGAGGATTAGTGTTAGACTCATTTTCTACTTGAAATGCCTCAAAAAGTCGGTGTTGATTTTTCGGCTCAATACCAATTCCGGTATCTTGAACAGTGATAACTGCCATAGTGATTGGGGAGTCGCTGGGATTAGATTTCACCTGTCGGAGTTCAGTAATAATCGTAATATTACCACGGTCTGTAAATTTAATAGCATTACCAATCACATTAATCAAAACTTGTTTTAATTTGTTGGGGTCGGCTTTAATTTTAATGCCTTGAAAAAAATCTTGTCGGTAAAGCTGTAGATTTTTCTTGCGAAAATTGCCGAACTGTAAATAAATAGCAGCGGTTAGAGATGCGTGCAAATCAATAGGCTTTAACTCAATTGAGACTTTCCCAGCTTCAATTTTTGCTAAATCCAAAACCTGATTAATGAGGTTAATTAAATGCAGAGAAGACTGATAGGCTTGTTGCAGCAGTTCGGTTTCTTCGTCACTGTTATCATATAACTCATCAAGTAACAGTTGCAGAGAACAGATAATGCCATTGAGGGGTGTTCGCAGTTCATGGGATGTTTGCCTCAGAAATTCATCTTTGCGGAGATTACTATTGTTAAGGCGGATATTTTCCAGTTCAATATTATTAAATTTTTCGGTTAAATTCTGCAAACTTTTTTCTAGCTGAGTTTGTTTTAAATGCCCCGAATCGCGCAAGTCTTGAATATGATTCTCTAAATCCTGTTTTTCTTGATGCCACTTGTGTTGTTTTTGGTAACTATGCCAAGCTATTCCAGCAGCTCCTAACACGGAAATCAAGCTAATCACAAAAGGCAGCATATTATGACTCGATAAAAAATAAACAGAGCCATATAATAAAGAAATAACTATCATCAGACCAAGAGTAGTAATTGTCAGACCAGACCTTGATAATATATTTTGTGTGAGCTTTTTCAGCATCAGTGCTACCCACCAACTCACCACCTGAGTGGTGCCCTTTAGTAAAAATTTACTGTGCTTCTATTCTAGGTGACAAATTCCCGGTTGTCGGTAAATTTAAAGATTGACTAAAATATAGCAAACGTTACTGATTAGGTAAAACCGTAACCATGAAAGCAGTTTGGCTGGAACATCAGCAACTCGAACTCCGCACCGACATACCCACGCCTACACCGAGTCCAGGAGAGGCATTAGTGCGAGTCCTGCGAGCCGGGATTTGCAACACTGACCTAGAATTACTTAGGGGATATTATCCCTACCAGGGTATTCCGGGCCATGAATTTGTCGGTGTGGTGGAACAAGGTCCCCCTAATCTTCTGGGGCGGCGGGTGGTGGGAGAAATTAACGCCGCCTGTGGTAAATGTAGATTTTGCCTGACTCAACAACCCACCCACTGCGAAAATCGCACTGTTTTAGGTATAGTTAACCGTAATGGTGCATTCGCTGATTATCTCACGCTTCCAGTACAAAATTTACATTTAGTTCCCCATAGTGTTTCTACGGACGCGGCGACTTTTGCGGAACCTATTGCGGCGGCGTTGGAAATTCAGCAACAGCTATCTATTCACCCGCAATGGCGGGTTTTAGTGGTCGGAGATGGCAAACTAGGGCAATTAATCGCTCAAACTTTGGCTTTAACGGGTTGTGATTTGTTGGCTGTAGGTCGTCATCGACATAAGTTAGAATTATTAGAAAATAGGGGCATTAAAACGGGATTGGCTGATGCTGTAGTTGACAGAAGTTTTGATTTGGCGGTAGAATGTACTGGCAATCCTGAAGGATTTACGATCGCCCGTCGGAGTTTGCGATCGCGTGGTATTCTGGTTCTCAAAAGTACATATGCCGGGGATTTGACTATTGATATATCTTCTCTGGTGGTAGATGAGATTGCTTTGTTAGGTTCCCGCTGTGGTCCTTTCGTTCCGGCTTTGGAACTATTGGCAGAATTTCGGGTTGATGTGGAACCTTTGATTGAGGCTAAATATTCCTTAGATGAGGCGATCGCTGCCTTTAACCATGCTCAAAAGCCTGGCACTTTAAAGGTTCTGGTTGATGTGGCAGGCTCTTAATATTTTGACCAGATATTTTGGTTTATTTGGATTCGTAGTCGGGACAGTCGATCGCCCTTTCCGAGAGTGCTATGGTTGGCTGTACAGGACATTTAAGGCGGTAATCTCCCGTAAAAAAGCTACAGTTAGCACAGGGGATTTTGTGCATGATTTTAGCTCTTTTGATGGTCTGGGCGATCGCTGCTCCGACATTCCAAATTGTCAGGAACATCAACCCCCAAGCGACGACAAAGCATATAGGAACTAAAAAAGGTTGAATAGCCTGAATGAGAAACTGTAAAAACCTCAACACGGTCAATACCTTCTGCTATAACAATGGGTGAATAAATTAGGGTGAGTCTACCAGTGTTAGAGTCTCGCGCTTTGAGTAGTTGTTAGCTCAACTCAAATTAACCACTGGTACTCCCTTATAGGCGAAGCTGACTAAGCCTATGATGGGAGTTATATGGCTAGTTTATATATAGCATACCATGCCATTATACCATAGAGGGCAGTGATTGTCTAGGTTTCTAGGGATAATTTAAGCGATGGTGTAGTGTTCGCAGTTGACTTAGGCGTTCTTTGGTGAGCATATCTAAGGCTTTATGCCAATTATCTTGAGTGAGAGCAGGGGGAGATTCTGAAGCTAAGGTAATATTCCCCGGAACCGAAGGCACTAAGGCGCTATATTCAGGGGGGGAAGAGGGTTCTGTTGATTCTCGGCACTTTTTCCAGGCGAGGAATTGCACAAACTCCTCAAGTTCTTTAATTTCCGGTTCAGACATTTGTTGAATGGTGGCAATAGTTTCGGGCTGTAAGTGTGGAATATTCATGCTATCCAATAAAATCATCAAATTCTTGTCGTAAACGATAAATTACCGTCTCGCGATCGCACTGATTAATAATCTCTTGAATGACGGTATCAATACCATATTCTCCCCAAGTGCAACCCTGTTCTAAGTAAACCTGGGCGGCGCGACCGACAACATAAGTACCATAACCAGCGATCGCCGCTTGAGTAATAGCAGCCCCTGCATAGCCGGGAAAATTAGCCACTAACCCCGCGCCAGTTTTGCCGATTCCTAGGAGTAAACCACTGCCGACTTCACCCAATAAAATCGCGCCAGAACTAGCCAAAATTTGCCGCCATAATTTCCCCGCCTGATAACTGGTAATAGGCAACCCATACAACTTAGCTAAAGCGCGAATTAACAGCAAATCGGCAAAAAAGGCCCCCGCCACATCCAAAAAGGCGATGGGATTGATAGCGACGGCTATGGCTTTATATTGGGTAAACTTCCAGATTAAATCTTCGGCTTCAGCACGCTGTAAACGGACAGTCTGGCGGGCGATCATTCGGTCAGCTTCCCGGGCTTGAACCAAAGCATTTAAAGCCAAAAGCGATCGCCCTTCCCGATAAACAATAGTAGCGATCGCCCGCTGTAACTCTTGAATTTGAGGAGGTGGCGACTCCCATTCCTGAGTAATGCGGCCATTAGGCCATTCTACCCGCACCTGTAGGGGGGTAGGTTCAGCAGCAACCCGGACAATTTCTATAGATGAGGGAACCATGGCCGAACCCCGAACCGCCAACTGCTGCAAATTCCGATAAATCGCCTCCTGTTCAGATTCTGGGTAAAGGTCAATCTTGTTAAATACGATAATCAAAGGTTTTTGGGTACGTTTTAACTCGGCGATCGCCTCATACTCAGTGCGGGTCAAATCCCCCGACACCACAAACAGAATCAAATCCGCCTGACGGCTAACCTCCCGCGCCATTTCACCTCGAATCTGGCCCGCGACTTCATCAAGTCCAGGGGTATCGATTAACTCCACATCAATAGGTTCTACTTCCCGTATTTCTTCAGGTCTCACCGTCCAACGCACAGATCGCGGCCATTGCGTGACCCCGTGAGTTGGTCCAGTTTTCAGAACTCGCTGACCTAACAAAGCATTCAAAACCGCCGACTTTCCACGACTAACCAAACCAAAAGCCGCGATCCGAATTAACCCCTGATCTAGCTTTTCCAAGTTAACAGCCAGAGTATCAAGTTGTTCCTGTACCGTAGCTTGTAGTTGGCTACCCCGTGAGTCCTGTTGGCGGCGCATTTGACCATAACGCTTTAAAGCCTGCTGTAAACTGCTGCGCGCACGTTGGAAATGGGCGGTAGATGGGTCAGGTCGAGACATCAGGCGAGAATCTCCTCTAGGGCTGGTTTCACCGTAGAATACTGATATTGAAAATTGTAGGATTGGGGGCGTAATGGTAACACCTGTTGGCCTTCTAATACTACAATAGCAGCATCTCCTAATAGCATTTCCAGAGCAAAACTAGGCACAGGTAGCCAGGAGGGACGATTCATAATTTGGCCCATTTGTTGGCATAGTTCGTTCATACGGACGGGGTTGGGGGCGGTAGCATTAAGAACCCCCTCAACTTGGGGATTTTCTAAGCTAAAGCGAATTAGATTGACTAAATCGCTAATATGAATCCAGGAAAACCACTGTTGACCGCTGCCTAGGGGTCCTCCGGCAAATAGTTTAAAGGGGGTGAGCATTTTGCCCAAAGCACCTCCCATACCTAGTACAATACCAAATCGTAGGATCACTAAACGGATATCACTGTTTTGGATAGGGGCGGCGGCGGCTTCCCACTGCTGACAGAGGTCAGCTAGGAAATCGTTTCCTGGGGGGCTGCTTTCGTCAAAGGTGGCTGTTTCGCTGGTTCCGTAGTAGCCTATGGCGGAGGTACTGACTAAAACTTGGGGTTTAGGGGTGGCTTTGGTGCAAGCCAAGACGAGTTTTTGGGTTTGGATAACTCGACTTTGGTATAGTTCCCGTTTGCGGGCTTCTGTCCAACGTTCATCGGCTATGGGGGCTCCGGCTAGGTTGACTACACCATCACAGCCAGCGATCGCATCTTCCCATGAACCTGCTTCTGTGGGAGTGTAGCGCACCATCTCTACTTGGGGGTAGTTGGTTATGGGAAACACCCGCCGCCCTCTGTCTGGGTTACGGGTAAGCACGACGATTTGATACCCTAGGGAGTGGAGTTGTTGGACGAGATGTGAACCTACAAATCCGGTGGCTCCTGTAATTGCTACTTTCATTATGAGGAAGTCAATTAATAATTAATAATTAATAATTTTTAACTGCCAAGTGTCAACTGTCAACTGTCAAGTGTCAACTTTGAACATTACCTTAAAAAAGTCTAAACTGATTATGGCTGCTGTGGCGATCGCTTTTACGGGGACGGTGGCTATACTGCTTCATCTGCGAGCCCTACGAGTACAGGTTTATAGCCCAGAAGACAGCGTGAGATTGGTTCCTGAAAATGCACTGATGGCGGTTTTTGTTACCCCTAATCCATCGGCACTCTACTATTTAAGACAATTTGGTAATCAGCAAAGTAGGTATCATATAAATCAGTTTTTGTCAAGTCTTAAACGACAGAGTTTAGCCGGAACTTCCCTAAATTTCGACCGAGATATTAAACCCTGGTTAGGGGGAATTTTAGTGAGTGTGTTACCATCAGAAACCTCGGAAGATGCTGATCTGCTCATGATATTAGCGATTCAAAATCAGAGGCGGGCTAATCAGTTTATTAACCGGCTCAATGCGGAAGTGGGTGGGTCAGGACAGCCGCCACAATACCGGGGTTTTACTATTTATGAATACGGAGAGGAGAGTGGTAAAATATACCATATAGCAAGAGTTGACGATCGCCTGTTAGTAGCAGCTAGTCCCGAACCGATCCAAAAGGCGATCGATACCCGTTTTGGAGAGCCAAACTTAGCCCAATTATGGAAAGGTATAAACGCAGCAGAAACCGCAAATAAAGCCACAACTGATATTAGTTCTCCCTTGTCCAAATCCCCATTTCCCACCGAATCCTATAGGGTTCCTATGCCCTTAATCACCATTTTTATAGCAGACTATAACCAATTTTTAGAAAAATTATCCGAGTTTTCCGACTCCTCTTGGGAATCTTGGAGTCTGATATCTCAATTCGCCCCAATTCATTCTGCTATGGTCAGTTTAGGGGTAGAACCAACAGGATTTCGGATTAGGGGGATCGTGCAGCAAAGGCGATCGCCAACCCCCGTTAACTCCTCCCCCCAAGTAGGTCAAATTGTTTCCCGATTTCCCTCAGAAACTGTTGCTATGGTAAATAGTCAGGGAATTAATGCTATGTGGTCACAATTGGTTGACCAAAGCCAAATTGATCCCAGTATTCAAGGCGTGGTACAACAGATAAGGCATGGATTGGCAGCTATTGAACTTGATGCAGATGAGCAAGTATTTGGTTGGATGGATGGAGAATTCGCCCTGGCGGCGATCGCCTCGGAAAAAGGGATTCTCGCCCCCCTGGGATTAGGCGGCGCATTGGTCTTAGAAACCAGTAATCAGGCGATCGCCCAAAACACCCTAGACCAACTTGATCAGATTATCGCCCAAAGTAACCCCCCCGTTAACGTCGAACAGCGGACCATTGAAGGCATTAAAGTAACCGAATGGAATGACCCTCAACAAGGGACTTTGTTCGGACATGGATGGTTAACCCCTAATCTCCTATTTGTCGCCTTTGGTGGTCCTGTGGTTGAAGCTATGACCCAGGTTCCTAATCCATCCCTAACAGAAACAACCCGATTTCAGAAAATTACCGGCTCTTTACCAGAAGCTAATCATAGCTATGTTTACTTAGATATGGAAAACCTACTATCCTGGGCTACAAGCTACCTTCTAGCTGCGCCGGCTGTCGCCCTACCAAGGAGAACCATTAGTCTACTTAACTCAGTCCAAGGAATTGGTATCAGTGCCACCCAACCCACCGATGATCATATCACTATTGAGGTAGTTCTGAATCTCAAACCCAGAAGATACTGAGATAAAGATAGTTGAATTGATTTCCTCAACATGAGCTGAAAATTATGCGTATCCTAATTTATTCCTACAACTACTATCCTGAACCCATTGGTATTGCTCCCTTAATGACTGAACTGGCGGAAGGTTTAGTTAAACGGGGTCATCAAGTGCGGGTAGTTACCGGAATGCCTAATTATCCAGAACGTCGCGTTTATCCAGAATATCAGGGTAAATTCTATGTGACTGAACAGAGAAATGGCGTAGAAATTCAGCGCAGTTTTATTTGGATTAAAGGCCCAAAACCCGGCTTAAAAGCTCGGTTAATGTTAGATGGGAGTTTTATTACTACCAGTATTTGGCAAGCTTTTAAAGGTTGGAAACCCGATGTAATTTTTGCCACAATTCCCCCGTTACTTGTCTCTTTGCCTGTGGCTTTATATGCCACAATTAGACGCTGCCCAATCGTCTTAAATCTTCAGGATATTGTCTCGGAAGCAGCTATGCGGGTTAAGTTGGTTGAAGGGGATAGCTTCGTGTTGAAGACTGCCCGCAAAGTTGAAGAATTGAGTTATAAAAATGTGAGTCGAGTTAGTGTCATCGCTGAAGGTTTTAGGGATAATTTATTACAGCAAGGTGTCCCCGACGATAAAATTGCTTATATTCCCAATTGGGTGGATACTAAGTTTATTCATCCTTTACCTAAAGAAAACAACCCATTTAGGGAAGCCCACGGATTAACAGATAAATTCGTGGTTCTTTATTCTGGGAATATTGCCCTAACTCAAGGCATGGATACTGTCATTAAAGCTGCCGCTAAACTTCAGCATATTAGTGACATTGCTTTTGTGATTGTAGGGGAGGCTAAGGCTTTGGCAAATCTCCAAGAGTTATGTAAGGTTCATCAGGCAGATAATGTGTTATTACGACCCTTTGAACCCCGGGAAAAATTGCCGGAAATGTTGGCGGCGGCTGATGTGGGTTTGGTGGTGCAAAAACGAGATGTCACGGCGTTTAATCTACCTTCAAAAATTCCCGTGATTTTGGCTAGTGGTAGGGCGATCGTGGCATCGGTTCCAGATACCGGGACGGCTAAGGTGGCTGTAGTCAAAAGTGGCGCCGGGGTGGTGGTTCCCCCGGAAGATCCCCAGGCTATGGCTGATGCGGTCTTGAAATTATATGGCGATCGCCACTTAGTCGAGGCCTTGGGTAAACAGGGCCGTAAGTTCGCCGAGGCAGAATTTAGCTTTGATTTAGCTTTGAGTAAATATGAAGCCCTATTTACCGAGGTCAGCAACTCTCGTTAACAGTTCACACCCGATACCTGCACACAGGATCTTCATCCGAGTTGTTAGAATGATCACATCCGTACAACCTTTCACTAATGGGGGAATTTTATCGCTTAATGTTTAATAATAGCCATAGTCAATACGCACCGGATGGGTCTACGACCCTCAAGGGTCGGGTTGAGGACCCCACCCTAGCCACAGCGATCGCGGCGGCGATCGCTGCCGACGATCGCAAAGCCGACAACATTAAACTTCTGAAAGTTACCGAAGTTTCCTACTTAGCAGACTACTTTCTCATTGTCACCGGCTTCTCAAATACTCAGGTTAGGGCCATTCATCAAGCCATTATCCAGAAAGTAGAAGAGGAAAACCAGCGACAACCGCTGCGAATTGATGGTCAAAGCGAAGGTTCTTGGATAGTGGTAGACTATGGTGATGTCATGATCCATATTTTGCTACCAGAGGAACGAGAGTTCTATAATTTAGAAGCCTTCTGGGGTCATGCTGAAAAAATTAGCTGGTCTGCACTGACTTAAACCCTAAGCCCTAAAAATACTTATGAGAAAGGTTTCTGTTTCAGTCTGCCCCGTCCCCCCAGAACAACTTCCCATCAATGAATATCAGGAACTCCAAGAATCTTGGTTTTTTAGTTGGGTAACATTACCATGGCCGAAATATCTGGGCAAGTTAGCAACTGTGTGGCTATGGTCCAGTGTAATTTTTGCCCCCGTCGCGGCTGCTAGTTTTGCCCCCCAACGGAGTCCTGTCCATTTTATTTTGAGTGCGGGCGCAGGTTCCACTCTGTTTCTGGCCTTGGTTTTGCTGCGGTTGTATTTGGGATGGTGGTATATCCGATCGCGTTTAATTAGTCCAACGGTTTTTTATGAGGAGTCGGGATGGTATGACGGTCAAACTTGGGTAAAAACTCCTGAATTTATCACCCAAGACCGGTTAATTATTACCCATCAGGTGCAACCCCTCCTATACCGACTTCAACAAACCTGCTATGGTTTAGGGTTGGTTGTGGCTATGGGAGGGATGATTTGGATCGGCATTTAAAATTATTATTGATTCGGAAAATATGACAAGGGGAAAACGTACACACACAGCGGAATTGGAAGTTAAATTGTTGCGCGAGGGGATTACAGAAGCCGTCCATCGCATTCAAGCCGCCGTTTGTGATAACCGGGGTAAACTTCTGTTTCTGGCTGGTAGTCCAGACACTTCTACTTTTGTGCGGTCGGCTTTGAAGCCCTTTCAGGCTTTGGCAATTACTACCACTGGCACTTTAGAACGTTATGATTTGACTGATCGTGATTTGGCGATCGTTTGTAGTTCCCATCACGGACAGATTGAACAGGCTAGACAAGCCTTTAATATTCTGTGGCGCTGTGATATTGACCCTTCTCATCTACAATGCCCTATTCCTCAAGGTAAACGTAGCCCCCTTGAACATGGTTGTTCTGGGAAACACGCCGGAATGCTGGCCGTCTGTCGTCAACGTCACTGGCCTTTGGAGACCTATCTACAGCGTAAACACCCCGTCCAACAATTGATTATCTCCAAGCTGGGAGAACTTTTGGGTATTCCCGGAGATGAGTTTGTCGGCGCTAGGGATGATTGCGGAGCCCCAACTTATCAGATGGAATTGTCTCAGATCGCGACTTTATATGCTCAGTTGGCTTCCGGTGATAATTTGGACATGGAACGCATTGTCCGATCTATGACCCATCACCCGGAGTTTGTCGCCTGTGAGGGACATTTTGATACGGAATTGATGCGATTAACACAAGGGGAACTCATCAGTAAGTCTGGGGCTGAGGGAGTCCAGTGCGTGGGTCGGGTCGGTGAAGGTATGGGATTGGCGATTAAGGTTATGGATGGGGCGAATCGTGCTAAATATGCGATCGCTATTCATCTACTCACTCAGATGGGTTGGATTACTCCTACAATGGCTGAAAACCTTGCTGATAAGTTCATGATCCTTAATAATTTTAAGCGCTTAGAGGTTAGCGGAGAATTAATTATGATTTAGGGGTTGCAATTTCTCGGCTGTTGGTTTATACTGTATTCATACAGCGCGGGGTAGAGCAGTCTGGTAGCTCGTCGGGCTCATAACCCGAAGGTCAGTGGTTCAAATCCGCTCCCCGCTATTAAACCGAAAACGTTGATATATCTACTGTGGCGGGAGTTGCCTATAATGGTTATCCTACCTAATTACTCAGATATTACTCATAAGCTAGTCCTAACACAGGAAAATAATTCTCTCAATAGGATGATTACTCAGTCAACAAGCACAACTTAATCAATCTGTCAAATACCCATATCACCCCCATAACCGGACGCTGATAGGGTGGTTCCCTTGTGATACCCGTCAAGGGCAAGCCTATCGGTTCGTTCGTCACCATTGACTGCTATCACGGCGGTCACTTCCCCAATAGTGCTTGTTCCGGTTATGGGGGGAGGGTATGTTTCAAAGCCAACACGATAGCCGTAGGTAGCCGTAGGAGGGAACCCGCTAGGGAATCAACGTACAAAGATATCAGACCGCCTTTCAGTATCAGATTATGAAAGTATGGTGGCGATCGCCTATCCGGTTATCTATGGGTCTGATTCATAATCTCCGGTGAGGGGAAACTATGGGCTATCATCTACCGGATCCAACCCGATACCCCCAAACAACTTTTCAACTGGTGACAATTACCGGGATGGGACTCGATACCCACATAATTATCAGCAAGTCTCCAATCTTTGTTGGCAATCACCCCGCGCGGAAACCGATACCAACATAATCACCTTACCCAAAAATCTTAGTCGTAGGTTGTAGGTAAAGCTATCTGTTAGGGGTAAAGTAGTTCTGGGTATTATCTGGACATGATAGGGTAAGCATTCATATAAACCCGTAATTAGACTGTTGCAGTTAGACTGTTGGCACTTGACCTAATGAAAAAATTGACATTTAATTAGACTGTTGCAGTTAGACTGTTAGCAAAAAAATACATAGACACCCCCTACAGTCAGAAACCATAGGGGGTCATTAAGTTATTGGGGTATGTGGTTAGCTGTTAGGCTGTTAGGTGTTAGGGCTTACGCCAACCATCATGATCAATATCATCTCTGTTGATTGGGAGATGGGGTGATTGCTTTTTATCTTCTATAGCACTAGTCAATACGGTTAGGACGCAGCCTTGAGAACAGAATCCATGGCATCATGGAGAGAATCAAACTGCGTCCTAACCACCTTGACTAATGCTATAGTGCCTTTCGGCGCCGACAAAATCTCTACGCCAAAACGCCATCAGGACTCGATCGAGCACTCTCGGTACAGCGTTTAATCCATAATTGGGTTAGACCGCGATGGTCGAGTTGGGAGACTCCTGCCATGGCGCTCGGTTTCGCCTCACGAGCGGTGAGTGTTGGCCCAATGCTTTCTCTGAGGAGCTTTCGAGACTTGCCACCTTAAGTGACCAGTACCGTCAAATTAGGAGCCGTGTGCTGGGAAACTCGCAAGCACGGTTTTGTATGGGAGGGGGAGATGGCGACATCTCTCTCGACCCCTACTCAAATAGTCTCACGTTGGGTGCATCTCAGTTAAAAAATGAGTAATTGTACTTAGTGCAACCTTCACCCACAGCCCTACATAATGAGCGAAGCACCACTCACCCTCCCTCTACTCATGGATTCTCAGAAACCAGCTCAACTCCAGCAACACCTTGACGCGATTGCGGCCATTGTCTACAGCGAAGCTAACCCTGCTGAACTCACCGCCCTTGAAGCCATTGAGAAGAGTGTTCGTGCTCTTACTCAAGAACACGTCTTGCCTCAACTAGGAGTTTTTTTATCGACCAGGCAACAGACCGCCACAGTGGAAAACAACTCACCCTGACCAGTATCCTCGGTAAACTCACCCTCACTACCGCTCAAGGTCAACAACTGCAAGTGAAGCCAGGGACTCGTTGGAGTCCATACTTTGAGAAGTGTTGCTTGCTCGTTAGTGCTAATAACGCTTACCAACGAGCCGAAGAGGATATCACGATACTGACCGGGATGAGCATCTGCCACAGTACGCTCCAACGCCTTGTACAGCGAGAGGACTGGTGTGAGGTGGAGATAACTGACCCCCCACACGGAACTGAGCCTAGATGGAGGAATGGTTCGCCTGCCCACTGAGGAGAGTCAACCCTGTGAGTGGAGAGAATACAAAGGGTTAAATGTTCATGAGCAAGGGGGTGTAGCGTTCTTTAAAGATAATCAAGGACTACTGGAGTGGGGTGAATGCCCAACCCCTAGGGGAGCAGTTTACCTGTCTTGGAGATGGTCATGAGGGGGTGTGGAACATTGTCAGTGAGATGGGGACATCACAGCAACGGATGGAAGTGCTCGATTGGTATCTAATAATGGAAAATGCCAACAAGGTGCAAGGAACACCGGCTCAACAGTCGCAGATGCGAGCACTGCTATGGCGAGGAGAGACCCAGAAGGCAATTGAGTATCTACGCCCAGAGCCATGTCGGGGAGCGACGGGGTTTATCAATTACTTAAAGCATCACCAGACTAGGATTATAGACTACCAGGCTGGGCAGGAAGCGGGGCAATCGATTGGTTGGGGTCGGGTGGAGTCGTTGGTGAAACAAATTGGGATGAGGGTGAAGTTGCCGGGGGCACAATGGCGAAGGGAGAATGTGCCGAAGGTGTTGAGGCATCGCTGTGCCTACCTAAATGGCGCGTTAGCTGCTTAATCAGGGTAAGAGTAGATTTTTTCCCTGAGTAATTATACTCATCTCCTAATTGAGATGCACCCATCTATTTAATTAGTGCTACCACTTCTTATAAGGTAAGAACTTACCACACATAATCACCTGGACACGATCGCCCTTAGGATCTTCAACCTTTTCCACATCGAGGGTAAAATCGATCGCACTCATGATACCATCCCCAAACTTTTCATGGATTACCTCTTTTATAGGCATCCCATACACCTGCATGATTTCATAAAAACGATAAATCAGAGGATCAGAAGGAATAACAGGATCTAAAGAACCCTTGAGAGGAGGCACAGTCAACTCATCCGCCAACTCCGCAGGTAAACCCAAAGCCTCCACCAACTTTTTGGCTTCAGCCTCATCCGCACTCGCCTGACGATAAATCACTGACGCAATCCAAACCTCATCCCGTCCTAAAAGTTGCTCCAACTCAGTAAAACTAACACATCTTGCTTTCTTAGCAGCCAATAATTTTTCAGTAATAGGTGCAGTCATTTAAAATTCTCCTTATTTGTTGATTTTTTGATTGGTAAACATGGTAGTCCTAAATAACTTGTAATATTTAGTCCAGATAAATAGCAATAGTGGAAACCCCCAGAATTAGGAGATTTAGGGGGCAAAAACCCCGACTTTTGATATAACTGATTATCCAAACTTGTAAACCATTAGCCTTCATTGCCCCCTTGTTAAGGGAGGTAAGGGGAGATCTGATCTTACAATTCAAAAGGACTACCATAAATAAATTAATTGTTTTGTTGAGACTCCCCCCTTATTAAGAGGGTTGGGGGGGATCTAGCCCCAAATTTGCGGGGAACAGACAAGGATCTAATCCCTTTCCCAAAGGAACTTACGATCCGATTCAGCAATAGCCAGATCATTGATACTCGCAAATCGATATTGCATCAAACCATTTTCCGCAAATTCCCACATCTCATTACCATAGGCACGATACCACTGGTTAGATGAATCATGCCACTCATACTCAAACCGCACCGCAATGCGATCACCCGTAAAAGCCCATAGCTCCTTACGCAAACGATAATCCAACTCCGTTGCCCATTTACGATACAAAAAAGCCTTAATCTCCTTCCTACCAGACAAAAACTCATCACGATTGCGCCATTGAGAATCAACCGTATAAGCTAAAACAACCTTTTCAGGATCTCTGATATTCCAAGCATCCTCAGCCATCTTGACCTTTTGAGTCGCCGTCTCTAGGGTAAAAGGAGGAAAAGGGGGTTTAGATTCAGTTACCATAATCACCTTCCTAAGCCACCCTCGCTTCTTCCACGGCGCGAGTTTCTCGGTATAAATGTTCCTCCATCGCCACCTTCAAATCATGATAGGCGGGATGTTCTTCCACCTCAAGACGATTGCGAGGACGAGGAAAAGGCACATCCAACACCTGAGCAATACCGGCCGCAGGACCTTTGGTCATCATAATAATCTTATCAGACAGTAACAAAGCCTCATCAATACTGTGAGTAATCATGATTACAGTTTTGCGATGTTCTTCCCAAATTCGCTCGATTTCTTCCTGCAAAAAACCACGAGTTAGAGCATCTAGCGCCCCAAAAGGCTCATCCATCAGCAAAATATCAGGATTAATAGCCAAAGCTCTGGCTATCCCTACCCTTTGCCTCATACCCCCTGATAACTCATGGGGATGTTTTTTTGCCGCCCCTTCCAGGTTCACCATTTGTAAATGCTCTTTTACAATTCTTTTTAAATTGGTAGGAGACATTTTCGGGTAAACCGTCTCCAGGGCAAAGCGGATATTTTCCTCCACCGTCATCCAAGGCATGAGGGCATAATTTTGGAACACCATACCACGATCAGGCCCAGGCCCTGTGATGGGTTCTTTGTTCATCATTACCGAGCCTGTAGTTGCCGAGGTTAAACCAGCGATAATACTCAATAAAGTAGATTTACCACAACCCGAAGGGCCAATGATACTGACAAAATTATTGTATTCAATATTGAGATTGATATTTTCAAGGGCGACAAAAGTTTTTTTCTTACTGCCAAATAAGCCATGCTTAGTAGAAAATACCTTTGATACTCCCCTTAAACATACCTGAACAGTATCTGGGGCTTCAAGATAAGTTAAATATTCTGGTTGATTAGATACAGTCATTATTTTTTACCGAAAGAAACAAGATTTTCAAGGAAGATAAAAATTTGGTCAAGTATTAAACCCACCAAACCGATGATGATAATGGCAACGATAATATTAGGTAAATATAGGTTATTCCATTCATTCCAGATGAAGTAACCTAACCCTGTGCCCAAAAGCATTTCTGCCGCCACGATTACCAACCAAGAAATACCCATACTGATTCTTAATCCCGAAATAATATTAGGTAGTGCCGCCGGAATAATTACCTTAAAAATAGTGCGCCAACGGGAAGCACCCAAAGTTCTCGCCACATCAAGATAATCGGAGTTAACATTACTAACCCCAAAAGCTGTATTGACAAGGGTAGGCCAAATACTACTGATTAAGATAATAAAAATACCTGTTTTTTCGGAATCTCGGAATAAATATAAACCCAAAGGCAACCAAGCCAAAGGAGAAACTGGTTTGAGTAACTGTACATAGGGGTTAAACGCTTTCGCAGCAATTTTAGAAATACCGATTAAAATGCCCAAGGGTACGGCAATCACCGAAGCCATAATATAACCGATTGCCACCCGTCGCAAACTAATCAATAAATTCCAACCAATACCCATATCATTAGGGCCATTATTGAAAAAAGGATTAGTCAACCACCACCACAACTCCTTAATAGTCACAGAAGCGGTAGGTACTCCTTGGGAAAATAGTTCCAGATTTGCCCCTATTTCCCACGATGAGAGAAAAATGCCGAGGGAAATAAGGAATATCCCCAGCGCTTTTATGTTTTCATTTTCTAAGAATTGTTTAAATTTATTGTCTTGAGTAATATTCATCTTTACTGCAATTAGTGTTCTCTTTCTTGCCAAAACAACAAGGCAAACTCTGCATTAGTTTTACCCCCCTATCCACAAAAAATTGTGGAATTGATAAGTAACTATTCATTACCCCCTTATTAAGGGGCTAGGGAGGATAAACTCCTAGAAGCCAAACTCATCAATTTGAGCCTGTATATAGCCTTCTGGATCTTGAGGGTTAAATTCATCCAAAGCCAGGGTTTCCGTGCGATAAATATCATCAGGGGGAGTTTGTCCTAATTCCTGAGCCAATTCCCTCGCTAAATCCGTTAAAAACACATCCTGCCCGATTTCGTCATAACTACCATCAGCGATCAATTGGGCTGCCCTACCATTTCCTGAAATATCCCAACGGACTAACTGAGACGTAATCCAGTTAGCAAAACTCTGCCAAGGATAGGGGTCAAAATCGATGCGATCGGGTACATTAAAACTATTACCCAAACCATCTTCAAAATTACCCGTTAATACGGCTTTAACCACCTCCACAGGTTGATTAAGGAAAGATCTACCAGAAATAGCCTCGGCAATTTCCTCCCTATTTCCTGACTCACTAGCGTAATCCGTTGCCTGAATAATTGCTTTATTCAAAGCTCGGAAAGTATTAGGATTATCGTTTATCCAAGTATCACTGGCTGCAAAAGCACAACAGGGATGACCATCCCAAAGATCTTTGGTAAGTTTATAAATAAACCCTGCCCCTTCAAAAACGGCTCTTTGGTTAAAAGGATCAGGCATCAAGAAACCATCAATATCTCCAGCAATTAGCTGGGCAATACTATCTGGGGGAGGTACAGAGCGAATGGTAACATCAGTATCGGGATTAATACCACCAGTGGCGAGATAATATCTGAGCAGTAAATTGTGCATTGAATAAGGGAAAGGTACACCCAAAACAAAGCCTCTAAAATCTTCTGGCTTATTGACATTACCCCGATGCTTGTCGGCGATGGTAATGGCTTGACCATTAATATTTTCAATACTAGCCAGTTTCACTCCAAAGGTAGCCGAGCCTAATCCTAAAGTCATGGCGATGGGCATGGGGGCTAACATATGATAAGCATCCAATTCCCCCGCAATGGCGGAATCTCTTATCGCTCCCCAGCTTGGCATTCTGACGTTCTGAGTATTTAGACCATGTTTTTGATAAAAGCCCAAAGGCTGAGACATAATAATGGGAGTTGCACAGGTAATGGGAATAAAGCCTACTCGTAAATCTGTTTTTTCCAAATCCGATACATCTGGGGGAGGATCATCAGGCTCAATTACCGTATCCCCACAAGCATTTACCAGGGTAACAAGGGCTGCACCGATGGCAATATTTTGTAAAAACTTACGGCGACTTACTTCCCCATTACGGATGGCATCCCCAAAAAACTGCCCAGATTTTGCTCCAAAGGCGGCAGAAAAGGCATTATCCAAACCTCCCGCTTGTTTTGCTAATTCCAAGACCAATTTTTCACGCTTGGGATTACCTTTACCCGCCATTTTCAAAAATAACTCTTTTCTTAGTTCGGCGGTACTCAGAGCATCGGCAATATCAAATGTTTGGGGTTTATATACTCCCATCTTGGTCAAGTCATTGATCATGTGCAAAGGATCACTGGGCATGGTTTCCATGAATTCCCAATGAGATTGACTTGGATGAAATTTACCACATTTAATACAAAGGTTTTCTACTCCTTTCCATTCATCTCGCTGAGATAAGACCGTCTTTGCGAATTTCATGATTATACATGTGAGTAGATAAACTGACCATGTGCATTAAACTGTTTTTCTCCGACATGAACTGTATCAATAGATACTTTTACCTGAAGTTTTTTCCCTTTTTTGCGCTCAACCATTTTATTTAACCAATATAAAATTGGCGCTGGTGCGTTGGCTGTTAGGCGGTGCGGGTGCTGGTTTGTTGTTAGTTGTCCAGTGTTTGTTGGCTCGTTGCCGGCTGGGCAGTTCGGGCGGGGCTTGCCGCTCTCTGTTTGGGCGATGTAGTGGCTTGCGGGCGGGCGTTTGTTAGCTCGCTCGCTTTTTTTTTGCGGATAACAGGTTAGGCAATCCCCTTATTTAGGATAACCGCGGCAATTCTGTTTCCATAAAGTGCAACTTCTTGGTGCGAGACGTTTAGGAGTCAAATAAGGCGGCAATGCCTGAAACAACCTCCGAGTGGGACTTTCACCCCTTGGTGAAATATAAGGGACTCGTACCCTGACCATCCCATAACTGTTTATATGTCCCAACGTTTGGTATAGAAATATACAAAACAAGGCAGGGAACTCAAGGTCAAAACGCCAAACTGGAAATATTAATGATTCCTTAACAATTGCGTTGAGAGTAACGGCGATGTGCGAGACGTTTAGGAGTGAAATAGGGCTGCAATGCCTTAAATAACCTCCTAGTGGGACTTCCACCCCTTGGTGGAATATAAGGGATTCGCACCCCTGACCATCCCATAACTATCTATGTGTCTCAACATCTGGCTTCGACAACCAGATAAGGCAGAGAGACTCAAGGTCAAGACTGAGCGAAAAAAAGAGGGGAGTTGTGAACCCCTTGAGTATAACGTAAGGTTGAGAGTAACGGCGATAGCCACCCCCAGTTTTGGGAATCATAACCCCAGGATTGAAGCGGGGAACGGAAGGCGTGAAGTAGAACCTACTACCAGAGGCGACCACTGCCAACCATCCATGATTAGGGAAACCGAATGTCCGGCTTGAACCATCGTAATACTCTAGTAGCGAAATAGGTTGATACGCTGCGCTCAAAAGAGCACGGGGAAGTGCGAGACGTTTAGGAGTGAAATAGGGCTGCAATGCCTTAAATAACCTCCTAGTGGGACTTCCACCCCTTGGTGGAATATAAGGGATTCGCACCCCTGACCATCCCATAACTATCTATGTGTCTCAACATCTGGCTTCGACAACCAGATAAGGCAGAGAGACTCAAGGTCAAGACTGAGCGAAAAAAAAGAGGGGAGTTGTGAACCCCTTGAGTATAACGTAAGGTTGAGAGTAACGGCGATAGCCACCCCCAGTTTTGGGAATCATAACCCCAGGATTGAAGCGGGGAACGGAAGGCGTGAAGTAGAACCTACTACCAGAGGCGACCACTGCCAACCATCCATGATTAGGGAAACCGAATGTCCGGCTTGAACCATCGTAATACTCTAGTAGCGAAATAGGTTGATACGCTGCGCTCAAAAGAGCACGGGGAAAAGAAGGGGTATATTACCACCACCTTCACAGACCTTTAAAGTACCCCGGTGGATAGGACGAATCTAAAGATGGAATGCCCGCATAGATGGAACGTTTAAACCCCTCATTGGCTCTCAAGTGGCAGGATGTACTTGTGGAGTAGCGAAAAGTGTAAGCGTATGCCTTTAAGGGAAAAGGATGTGACTGAAAGCTAATGCCTAACTGTAATGGTTAGGATATGCCCACTAGTCACGGTGTGGATATAGAGACCACAACAACTAAGAGTGTTATGACGAAAACGAGTTAATGACTACGTGTGTATATAGCTCCGAAAGTTGAGGTCATAAAGCAGGGGGTTGTAGCCCTGTTCCCACTGACAAAGGGGTATTCACATCAGGAGCCGTATGAGATGAAAGTCTCAAGTACGGTTTTGAAGTGGAGTCGGGGAAGGTGACTTCCCTTTCGACCATAACAAGAAGGGGTATATTACCACCACCTTCACAGACCTTTAAAGTACCCCGGTGGATAGGACGAATCTAAAGATGGAATGCCCGCATAGATGGAACGTTTAAACCCCTCATTGGCTCTCAAGTGGCAGGATGTACTTGTGGAGTAGCGAAAAGTGTAAGCGTATGCCTTTAAGGGAAAAGGATGTGACTGAAAGCTAATGCCTAACTGTAATGGTTAGGATATGCCCACTAGTCACGGTGTGGATATAGAGACCACAACAACTAAGAGTGTTATGACGAAAACGAGTTAATGACTACGTGTGTATATAGCTCCGAAAGTTGAGGTCATAAAGCAGGGGGTTGTAGCCCTGTTCCCACTGACAAAGGGGTATTCACATCAGGAGCCGTATGAGATGAAAGTCTCAAGTACGGTTTTGAAGTGGAGTCGGGGAAGGTGACTTCCCTTTCGACCATAACAGCCACCCCCAGTTTTGGGAATCATAACCCCAGGATTGAAGCGGGGAACGGAAGGCGTGAAGTAGAACCTACTACCAAATGCGACCACTGCCAACCATCCATGATTAGGGAAACTGAATGTCCGGCTTGAACCATCGTAATGATTTAGCAGCGAAACAGGTTGATACGCTGCGTTCAAAAGAGCAAGGGGAAAAGTAGGGTAATCATGACATCACCTACACAGACTTTTAAAAGTACCCCGGTTCTGAGGACAAATCTAAAGATGGAATGCCCGTATAAACGGAACGTTTAAACCCCTTTTAGGCTCTCAAGTGGCAGGATGTACCTGCACAGTAGTGAAAGTGTAAGCGTATACCTTTAAGGGGAAAGGATGTGACTGAAAGCCAATGCCTAACTGTAATGGTTAGGATATGCCCACTAGTCACGGTGTGGATATAGAGACTGCGACAATTAGGAGTGTTTACGACGAAAGCGAGTTTAAAGACTACGATGTTGTATTTAGCTCTAAAAGTTGAAGTCACAAAGCAGGAAGTTGTTACCCTGTTCCCGATGTCAAAAGGGGTATCTACATCAGGATCCGTGTGCTGGGAAACTCGCAAGCACGGTTTGGAATTGGAGTTGGGGAAGGTGACTTCTCTTTCGACCATAACCAGTTTAGAGACACCGGGGAGATTTTCCTAAAGTGAAAGTATTTGCAGTTTAGAGATTACCGGGGAGGTTAGGCGATCGCTTTTCCGGACGGTTGACTGTTTTTCTAATCTGGTAGGGAGGTAGGGCGATCGCTTTTCGGGTGGCGGGGGTTTGGCAGCGCCGGGGGAGGGATTAAGGGCGCAGCGGTAAAATCCATGAGTGGAGCGTAGCGGAACGAATTTAACTTTGTGACCAAGCCCTTAATACCGTGGGTGGGTGGGTTCCGCCGCCGCCAATGGGGGGAGCTTGAGGCGATCGCTTTTCGGGTGGCGGGTTTTGGAATGCTCCTTAGTCGGGGTGAGTTGAGAGGTAGGGCGATCGCCGGCGCGGACAGTTGGCTGGTTTGGGCTAACTTGTGGGGAGGTGCGGTTGGCTGGTTTTTAGAGGCGGTTGATTTGTGGGGAGGCAAGGTTTTCTGTTTTTTTAGATTCTCGGGCGATCGCCGGCGCGGATAGTCCTTGGCGTGCCTTGGTTGGGATGCCTAGTTACTGGGTGCTTCGCACAAGAGGGGTTGACTTATGGGGATGCCAGGTTATTGGGCGCAGTGGCTTACTAGTGTTCAGTGAAGTTTAGTGGTGGCGCTCCTCTCGTAATCGCCGCGCGCCAAAACGAAAGTTACTAGTGTTCAGGAAAGGTGATCGCGGGCGCGGGCTCCAAATACCGCTCGGTCCTAGTCGGCAGTGGCTTACTAGTGTTCAGTGAAAGCAACTGGTGGGGGATCCGCTCCGGGGTGGGTAGTGCTAAAGAGGTAATGATGCGTTGTAGTGATGGATAAAATACCAAATGCCACCAATGTGATTCTGCAAACACTTGGAAAAGGACAAGGTCTTGGGTACTAAGCGAGACACTGGTTGTCTCAAGGTATTGTTAAACGTTTCGATGTAGCTGGTCAAACCTGTATCCTTCCCAACCCCTTGATGACGTTTACTCGGTAGAACAGCCTCATAGGCTCCCCAGAAATCTGTATAAGCCACCGCACATTGGCGATACACTGGGGGCAATGACTCCCACAATTGGCGGGCTGCGGCTTCATCCCGTGCACCAATGTAAACACCGACAATCTCACGGATTTTTACGTCGAGAGCTAACCAAATCCACTGTTTGTTTCCTTTATGGTTGACAAATGACCACAATTCATCACATTGAATCGTTAACCTCCCGTTTTTTGCGCCTCACCTGGACTTGGCGGGGCACAGAGGCATATTTCTGATTGACGTAGTTTGGCAGCCAGGGCTCAGACACTTGGACGGCCCGTGCTATTCCGGCAAGGGGAATTCTCTCCATCGGCAAACGGTCAATCAGAGACCGTGTTTCTTGGTCAATCACCTTTTTGGTGGGGGTGTTCAACAAACTGTCGTCCATAATCACGACACTTGAACCGTTGTTTGCCGTTGTGAATCCGTCCATTTTTGACGGTGTGGGTAGATGTACAAGTTGGGCAGGCAGGTATGGAAATTGAACCCGAGTCGGTTTTGTTATGGTCGAAAGGGAAGTCGCCTTCCCCAACTCCAATTCCAAACCGTACTTGAGACTTTCACCTCATACGGCTCCTGATGTGGATACCCCTTTTGTCATTGGGAACAGGGCTACAACCCCCTGCTTTATGACCTCAACTTTCGGAGCTATATACAACCACGTAGTCATTAACTCGCTCTGGTCATAAACACTCTTAGTTGTCGCGGTCTCTATATCCACACCGTGACTAGTGGGCATATCCTAACCATTACAGTTAGGCATTAGCTTTCAGTCACATCCTTTCCCCTAGGAGGCATACGCTTACACTTTTCACGCTCTGCTTGCGAGTAATATTGCTCACTTGTTTATTAGCAGAGCCTAAGAGGGGTTTAAACGTTCCGTTTATATGGGCATTCCATCTTTAGATTTGTCCTATCCACCGGGGTATTTTCAAGGTCTGTGTAGGTAGTGTAAGTAAACTCCTACTTTTCCCCTTGCTCTTTTGAGCGCAGCGTTTCAACCTGTTTCGCTACTATAAATTGACGATGGTTCAAGCCGGACATTCGGTTTCCCTAATCATAGATGATTGGCAGTGGTCGGGTTATTGGGAACAGGTTTCCCTCACGCCTTCCGTTCCCCGCTTCAATCTGACGGGTTGTGAGTCCTGAAACTGGGGGTGGCTATCGCCTTTACTCTCAACTTCCTGCTGTACATAACACCAGCGTTCAGTCTTGACCTTGAGTTCCCTGCCTTGTTTGGATTCCTCCCAACGTCGGGACATATAAACAGTTATGAGGATGGTCACGAGTGCGCTCCTTATATTCAACCAAGGGGTTGAAGTCCCCACCAGGCGGTTATTTCTGGCATTGCAGCCTTATTTCATGCCTGAACGTCTCGCACTACACCTCTATCATTACATATTAGGCACTACCCAATTTTTTTAGATCAAACAAACCTCCTTGTATGCTCGGAAACCCTATAGGTTTCCGTATATTTCGCAATTTAGCGATAATCTCTTCTTTCAAGCGTCCCCGCAGTTGAAATAAGACACATGGATCTTCACTAAAGCGATCGCCTAACATATAATAAACTGCACCAATATGTTTACAGGGGTTAGCCGGATCTGGACAACAGAGCGCGAGAATGTACTTCATCCAAATTAAAAGGAAACAGCCGCCAGCCATTTTTAGCAAATACATCCTCAATATTATAAGGCATTTCCCCTGCTAACAACTTGGCGGAAAAAATCGCCTGCTGGGATAATGTTTCAATCACATATCCCCATTCTTCCTCGGTAAAAGTATCTAACCACAATTCCACTTGATAAGGTTCGGCTTGCGTCCCCTGAACTTGCGCCAGAACCCGCTGACCAGTAAATTCAATATTGAGAACATTACCCTGTCTGGCATAATTTCTCGCCCTTTCCAATCGTTTCTTAAACCGATAGCGATTCAGAATGTCTAACCATTGCTGGTTCCACCATTCCTGATTATTTTCTATATGGTAATCTGCCATGATTGGGAACCCCCAAAAATATCGTTTTATTCATTATAGACAACGGGTGAGGGTTGACAACAGCCGGGAACTCATGATAGGATATTGACATATTGTTTCATAATAAGAATATATGCACAAATAAAAAAAATTTGACTATTCCCATTATTTAAAGTATAGCCCAGAACCCCCCAAAAGGCAACCCCACCCCCCAAAAAAAAATTTTTCGCAACAAAACTTAATTTTTTGTTACAAAAGTTAACATAATTAGCTAGTGATGGCGATGATGCGATCGCGGTAGGGGGAATATTTTTCCTGAGAATTTGCGTAAATTGTTTGAGGACAATTGATAAATAATTATAGGGGTAGGTTAATTTATGAGATTCAGAAGACCGAAAGAACTGCTGGGCAAGGTGAATGTCAAAATCGCGCTGCTAATGTTGGGTCGATTAAGCATAATCAGCGTCATATCTTTGGTTATGGCAACGATTAACAACTATGGAAATCATAAAAACTACTGGGAGCGGACAATTTTTGCGACGCAGACAGTAGATTTTAACATTTTATCTCACACTTTGCCGACGAAACTTTCCCTGGCGCTGCTAGAGGGAGAAACGGAGGAGTTGCAGCGGACTCTGGACAGTAACTACGGGTTGTTCGGGTTAGTAGTCACGAACTGCGAAAGTGCGATCGCCGATTGTCCAGAGCAGGAAATCCTCTACTATTCCAATTCCCGTCGCCTTGGGAAAGAGGGTTTTAAGGTAGAAAACCTAACTAATGAGCCTTACGATCTCCTACGGGACCCGCCGCCATTGTTTGCGGAACGCAAATATAAACGGCGTTATCAACCGGAAGCTGACCCGACGGGGATGGTCAACAGAGGGGAAATCATCGGGCGGGTATATTACGTCCGGCGGGTGCCGCCAACCTTCGCGGAGAGTTACGCGAAATGGGCGAGGGGGTTGCTGAGGTTCCAGCACAGTCCTAGTATTTTCTCGCTGACTGCGGGTATATTTTTGGCGGGGGGTGCAGTGGTTTGGTTGCTGATCGAATTTGTGTTGTACCGAAAGCGCCGAGAGAGGAAACAGTTACTGGAAGAGGCGCGGAATATTCGGGAAGAGTTGCAGCAGAAAGTTAAACAAAATGAAGCTCTGATCGCTGTTAGGGAAAAGGGGCGGAAGGAGTTGGAGGACTACCGAAGGGAACAGCAATCGATCGCAGCGGAACTGAAAATAGCGATCGCGGACTACGAACAGAAAATCGTGGATTTCCAACATCAACAGGATGATAGCCAGAGCAATCTGCAAGAACTGCGGAATCAATTAGCCTGGGCGGTGGAATATCAGGTAGAGGCGCAAGAGGAAATTGACAGACGCTCTGAGGCGATCGCCAACCTGGAAAATTGCCTGAATAGCCAGAACAGGGAACAGCAGGAAATGACGCGCACCCTGGAAAAGTGGCAGCGCCAGTTGCAGGAAACCGAAGATCGGGAAAAGAGGACCAATGAGCAGATAGTGAGCCTGAATCAAAAGATTGCGGAACTGACGCGCGAGTATGATCAGGCGATACAGCAATCGGCAGACCTGCAAAGCCAACTGAGGGAACAAGCTGATGTTGAGCAGTTGAGAAGAGCCTTGGAATCGGCTAGGGAAGAATCAGAGTGTATCAAAGAACAGTCCCGAGATTTTGAAGTCTATATCACCGAAGAAAATGAGAGTTTGGCAGCCAAAATCAGACAGTTAGAAAATGAACTGGGGGAACATAGATCGAGAATTTTGTACCTGAAAAGTCGCCTAGAGGATAGGGAGGTAGGTGATCACCATGTCAGTGACTCGATCGAACCTGAAGATTGCTTTACCCCAGCCAACCTCAGTAGATCCACCATACCCTCTTTGTCCAGTTCTGAGGTAATCAGAGGTCTACATCGCTTGGAATTTGTGACTGACCACCAAACAGGGAGCCATGTTCACCTCAAAAAAACCCTTGTTTGTAGGGTTCCCCATCATGCCAAAGATGTGCCTTACGGTATCCTCAAAAACATTTTACAATCGGCGAAGATAACCGAACAAGAGTTGAGGGATAATTTCTGATTGGAGCAACTCGGTTCCCTATTTAATCATTAAATGATTAGGGAAATTGGGGTGATGGGTGGGAGGGTAGGAGGCTAAAATTCGCCAGCATGATAGGAACTCCGAACCAGGGGACCGGAGCGAACGTGAGAAAAACCCATATCTTTGGCGATCGCCCCTAGACGGTCAAACTCTTGGGGAGTCCAATATTTATGGACGGGGAGATGATCGAGGGAAGGGCGCATATATTGACCGATAGTGAGGCGATCGCATTTAACCTCTCGTAAATCAGCGAAAGCCTGTAAAATCTCGTCTTCGGTTTCCCCATGTCCCAACATCAGACCGGACTTAGTAGGAATAGTCGGGTCAACTTCTCGGACGTGGCGCAACAGGTCAAGAGAGCGATCGTACTTCGCCCCCCGTCGCACCGGACCAGTAAGCCGCCGGACGGTTTCAATATTATGGTTATAACAAGCAGGTTTTGCTCTCACCACCAAATCAATACGCTGATATTGTTGCTGTTGAGTATCTTCAGCCTTTCCCCCCCAAAAATCGGGAGTCAGCACCTCAATTTGAGTTTGGGGACAACAAGAGCGAATTTGCTCCATAGTAGCCACAAACCACCCCGCGCCGCCATCAGCCAAATCATCCCGCGCCACAGAAGTTAACACCACATAACGCAACCCCAAAATTTGGACTGCTTCGGCTACCTTGCGGGGTTCATCGTGATCAAGTGGCATGGGAGCATGGCCCTTATCAACTTGACAAAAAGCACAGGAGCGGGTACAAGTAGGCCCCATAAGTAAAAAAGTAGCGGTCCCCTGAGCATAACATTCACCCCGGTTAGGACAGCGCCCCTCCTCACAAATAGTATGAATTTGTCGCTGTTTGATAATCCGTTGCACCTGTGATAGTTGACTCGCGGCACCAATAGGACGACGCAACCACTCAGGCATAGATTTAATTGCGTCTCGGTGACGTGATGAAATAGAATCAGAAGTGCTTGACATAATGTATTGATATCTAGGATAGCTATTTTTTAGAACACAAAGCAGTTTTCTGCGATGCTGATTATATGGGAACTTACTATAACAGTTTCTCAAGCCATCGAGTACATTCGGAAGCCCCTCGCCCTCCTTGGGAGAAGGGTTGGGCGTGAGGGCTGCAACCTAGACTTGTGCAAAACGCTATATATGTGGCTGCATCTGGTAAAATGTACAAGTTTACATTCCTTTCGGAAACAGTTAGGTAGATTAGCTGCCCGGATCAAGTAAGCCGGGAGCCCAGCACTACCCTTCTGAGAACAATTCTTCATATTTCAAAGGAGAAGAAAGGTAAATTAGCGCTAATTCTTGATAAGGATTAGCTTTTATGACAGCATCCTTGACCATTGTTGGTGATACCATACTATTCTCGGTTTTGTTAATCTATGAACAGATTTGAGAAGGTTAAATACTGCACCAATATTCAGATTATGTATTCATCACCGGGGGAGTAAGCCGTGGCAGGTCGGAAAATTATAGTTATTGATGATAGTAAGGTAATTCGGGTCAAAGTTCGGGAGATGTTACCCCAGGGTAACTTTGATGTGCTAGAAGCCAAAGACGGGAAGGAAGGCATAGACCTAGTGCGCCAAGAACACCCCAACCTGATTATGCTGGATTTCCTGTTACCCAAACTCAGCGGATGGGAGGTTTTTCAGCAAATCCAAGCTAGTGAAGAACTTAGGAAAATCCCTCTGGTGTTGATGTCGGGTCGAAAAGAGGAAGTGACGGAGAAAATTGCTGAACCCTTCGAGTATTTTGAGTTTATCGAAAAGCCTTTTGAGAAAGGACAATTGGTAGATGCGATCAAGTCGGCTTTTGAAAAGGCTAAGAAACCTCGCCAACCTCTGAAAGTGGTTCCCCCACCTGCACCGGCTAAAGAGACAGCCCCTCCTCCGGCGGCGGTGACAACGGGGGCGGACGCGGCTAAGATTAAGGCTTTAGAACAGAAAATTGTCGCTATGCAGAGGGAAATGATCGCCCTGAAAAAACAGGTGGCTCAAATCAAGGCTTTTGTACTCAAAAAAGTCAAGTAGGGGTGAGTAACTGTTGATGATGACCCTAGAATCTTCGTTTTTTAATCAGCTTGAGGCGGCGGCGGATACCCTCATGAAACACTTGGATAATTTTTCCAGGGTGCGAGTTTTGGTGGTGGGGGATCTGACTCTGGATGAGTTTCTGACTGGTCAGGTGGAGAGGCTGTCGCGGGAAGCACCAGTGCTAATTCTGCGCCATGAAGTTACTCAACAAATCCCAGGAGGGGGAGCTAATGCGGTTTACAATTTGGCTAAGTTGGGGGCTGCGGTGTCGGTGGCTGGGTTGGTGGGAAAGGATGACCAGGGGGAGACTCTCAAAGGGATTTTTCGGGAGGCGGGAATTGATACGACGGGTATTCTGACAGACCCAGACCGCCCTACGGTGACTAAAACTAGGATTTCTGGACACGCACGCCAGTCGGTGACTCAGCAAATTGTCCGGGTCGATCGCAAATCGGATGATTTACCCAGCTTAGAACTTCAATTGCGGTTGGCTGAATATATCGAACAACACAGAGATAATGTTGATGGGGTGGTTTGTTCGGACTATGGGGATGGGGTGTTAACTTCCCCGGTTATTGGTGCGGCTTTGGGTCATGGGTTTTCGGTGGTGGATGCTCAAGTTGATTTACAACGCTATCAGGGGGCGATGTTGTTTACTCCTAATGTTCCGGAAGCGGAAAAGGCGGTAGGATATACGATCGCTAATGAAGAGAGTCTCAGACGTGCGGGGAGTGATTTACTGAATTTGACTAAGGCGAAACGGGTGCTAATTACTAGGGGTGAGGAGGGGATGAGTCTTTTTGAATGGGGGGAAAATCACACGCTACAAGTTAGCCATGTTCCTCCGTTTAATGTTTTGGATGTTTTTGATGTGACGGGGGCGGGAGATACTGTGGTGGCGGCTTTAACTTTGGCTTTATCTGTGGGGGCGAGTTTTTGGGAGGCGGCGGTTTTGGGTAATTTGGCGGCTAGTTTGGTGGTGCGTCAGTTTGGGACGGCTACGACTTCTATAGCGGAAATGAAGGAGGCTTTGCGATCGCTTTTGGAGGATGAAGTTAGTTGAGTGGACTATGAACAGAGTAATCATCCATGATGCGAAAAATCAGCAGTGGTTACTATTTGAAAATCCCTGCTATATTGTTAATTGCGATCGTCTCGAACAGGTGATTCCTGGCTTAGAACAGGTTAACCAAAGCCTCCAACAACAGCATTTATGGGCGGCGGGTTTTATCAGTTATGAAGCCTCTAGCGCTTGGGATTCGGCTTTGACTACCTATCCCCCAGATGAGTTTCCTTTGCTCTGGTTTGGGCTATATGAACAACCACAAATTATCACCCCACCCCGCCTCTGTTCCCCATCAGATTATACTGTGGGTGAGTGGTTATCTTCTGTCACCCCCACTGAATATCAGGAGGCTATTAAGCAAATTCGAGGTTATATTGCTAGGGGGGAAACCTATCAGGTCAATTATACTTTTCGCCTACGGACGGAGTTTTCTGGGGATGCTTTGGCTTGGTTTTGGCAATTAGTGCGATCGCAACAAGCCGACTATGCAGCATATATCGAATGTGGCGATCGCTTTACCATTTGTTCTGCTTCCCCGGAACTATTTTTCCAACTCTCTGACCGTCAACTGGTCGCCCGTCCCATGAAAGGAACCGCCCCCCGTGGTTGCACTTTAACCGAAGATAATGCCATAGCCCAAGGGCTGCAAAATTCCCCCAAAAACCGCGCCGAGAACGTCATGATTGTGGATATGATCCGCAATGATATTAGCCGCATTGGCGATATTAAAACCGTCCAAGTTCCCCAATTATTTACAGTCGAAAAATACCCAACCCTGTGGCAAATGACCTCCACAGTAACCGCAAAAACCCAGGCTTTACCATCAGAAATTATCGCCGCTTTATTCCCCTGTGCCTCAATTACAGGCGCACCCAAACCCAGAACCATGCAGTTAATTCGCCAGTTAGAAACAACTCCCCGCCACCTTTATACTGGCACCATTGGCTTTATCGAACCCGAAAATACCCCCAATAATTATAGAACCCAGTTTAACGTAGCCATTCGTACAGTTATCATTGACCGCCAAAATCATCAAGCCGAGTATGGCGTGGGTGGCGGTATTCTTTGGGATTCTGACAGCCAGGATGAATACCAAGAATGTCAAACCAAAGCCAAGTTTCTGAGCCTCAATAATAGCTCTGATTTTTCCCTATTAGAAACCATGCTTTGGACACCAGAAGCAGGATTTTTTCTCCGGGAAGACCACCTAAAAAGGTTATCCGATTCAGCCATTTATTTTGGGATTCCGTTATCCGTAGAACACATCAATCAACAATTAATAGATATAAGTAAATCCTGGTCAATTCCCTATCGAGTTAGGTTATTAGTAGACCGCCAGGGTGTTCTAAATTGCGAAATTTCTGCCATTGAGAAATCCCCACCTAACCGACAGATTTATTTAGGTTTATCTCCCACCCCCATTAATTCCCAAAACCCTTTTTTATATCACAAAACCACCAACCGCAGCATCTATGAAACCGCCCGTAATTCCCGTCCCGACTGTGATGATGTGATTTTATGGAATGAACGGGGAGAGGTTACAGAAACTACGATTGCTAATCTGATCATTAAAATCAATGATGATTGGCTTACCCCCCCAGTAACCAGTGGTTTACTTCCCGGAACTTTTCGGGGTAGCTTACTCAAACAGGGTAAGATAAAAGAGGCTATTATTGATATAGAAACCCTCCAAAAATCGGAGGATATTTATATCATTAATTCTGTCCGCCAATGGCAAAAAGCCACTCTTAAAACCACTAAATAACCCCCTCTCCCTGTCTCTCCAGAAGGCGGGTTTATTCATCTTCCGGTGTGGAATATAAATTCACAGGAGAACCCGCCCCTACATTATAATACATAAAGGGGTGGGTTTAAATGTGGTTTTGGTTGGGGAGTCAGGATGAGGCAATCATCAACAACTGACAGCGGAAAATAATTGCCTCTGGTCATTAGCTAACAATACTTGGAGATATCCTCGTGACACTCATCAGCCAGATAAGATAAAGCCCGAAAGCGTAAGCCGACTAATTGCTCATAGAGGGGGTTAATCTTGCACATGGGGGGGATATGAACAATTTTGTGACCAAAGAGCTTAATATCCCGTTCAAAGGGACACTGAGGAGGAACCATTTTACAAATAAATTTGGCTACTTTGGGATCATGTAATTGCCAGTCATCTAGCCAATGCTTGACGGGAGCTAAAACATCTATATGATGGTGGTGATGTGATGGCTGTTTGGGCTCTTTGCAGTAACCTTCTGATAAATCTTCTAAGGTGTGTCTGAGGGAGTCTAAGGCTTTAACCTCTAAACCCAAGGCTTGACAAAACTGGTGGAGAAGATCATCTTCACAGACTGAATAAATGCCATCAGCCAGGGCGACCATGACGGCGGTTCGTAGGAAGTTCTCGGCGAGAATTGTGTTTTTTCCTAGGACTTCTGCTAATTCCTGGGGGGAAATGGGTTCGAGGGTGTTAACATCGATATCTGTTGCGAGGATATCATGGGTGATGCTGGCAATTAATTCCTGCTCTTCTTCTTGGAACTGACCGTCGGCCCAAGCTAAGGCCAGTAAGCCTCTCATCCAGGCGAGAGTCTGTTCATTTGTGTATTGGGTGGATTCAGCGATGCTATTCATTAGTTATCCTAGCGCTCGATGTTTCCAGTTTAGCTTAGGCGATCGCTCAAAAAAAAGTATATACAATGTTACCAAGAGAGCAAAAGCCTACAACCGAATGCTGTAGGCTCAAACTCGCTATAATGTTAATAACTGTCGCGCGCTATCAACTGCTTCCGGTGAAAATCACTTCCGGGAATTTGGATTGGGCTTCGCCAAGGGGCCGCCGTCTGCCTTCCTCTTGCCAGTAGTTGATGACTTCGGTAGCTTTATTGAGTAACTCAATGCGCTCGACATCATTGATCCAGCGCTTGGACTCTAGTTCATTTTTGAGTTCTTCCCAGGCATCTTTGCGTGGCCAGAAAAAGTAGGAGGTCAGTGGACTACTGCCTTTTCCCACTACTTGGTCAACGGCCAGCGCGACGTTATCATCGAGCCAGAGAACTTTTAGAATGAATCTTGACAATTACACCTCCGGGCTAATTTGAGTTAATTGCAAAAAATACACAACACTCTATTATATCGCAGTATCTGTTGTTTGTAACATTTTTGATGGGTTGACATGAAGGCTATTGTAATTTTTGATATTGACGGGGTAATTCGAGACGTGGGAGGGTCCTATCGTCGGGCGATCGCAGATACGGTAGAACTGTTTACTAAATCCTATCGTCCCACGGTCTCAGATATCGATCGCCTCAAATCTGAAGGGGTTTGGAATAATGACTGGGAAGCGTCCAGGGAGTTGATTTATCGCTATTTTGAGAGCCAGGGTCAACATCGCGATGCCATTAACCTGGACTATGGGGAAATTGTAGCGTTTTTCCAATCCTGCTATCAAGGGCCAGACCCAGATAATTGGACGGGTTACATTTGTGGT
The DNA here is from genome assembly GCA_016745315.1 of Arthrospira sp. PCC 9108. GTDB lineage: Bacteria > Cyanobacteriota > Cyanobacteriia > Cyanobacteriales > Microcoleaceae > Limnospira > Limnospira platensis. The sequence goes on along the minus strand of CP066886.1, from coordinate 2,798,741 downwards.
GAACCCCTCTTGTGTACCCCCGAATATTTCCAGGAGTTAACGGATCATGCGATCGCCTGGGGTTTTTTTAGCGGAGCCATGCGAGATGAGGCATTATATGTATTGCAGGGGAAACTAAATCTGCCCAATATTCCCCTAATTGCTATGGAAGACGCACCGGGAAAACCTGACCCCACGGGGTTGCTGGCTGTGGTGGGTCAATTGGAACCCCCAGAGTCCCCCAAACCCGTGATTTATGTGGGTGACACGGTGGCGGATATGTATACAGTGGCTAAAGCTCAACAACAGGACAGCACCCGGACTTGGGTGGGTGTGGGTGTATTACCTCCCCATATTCAACAGACTACGGAGAGTATAGCATCCTACACCCAGACCCTGAAAAAAGCGGGAGCGACTCAAGTAGTCCATGGTGTACAACAACTAACACCAGAGGTGATTTTCCGGTTGATTTCTGAGTAGTTTTGTCCCACAGCAGCTAGTTTTTACCATATTTAGGGCTAATCAGGCTACACTAGATGATAATACAAAGTTTTAATAGCAAACTTCCTTAAAGCCTGCATCTACCCTATGGGTTCAGCATCTTGATTTGAACCTGCCGAGTTGGTTAAACTTCTATTAAACTGTGATGGTTACTCAGATAATTTATCCATCGAGTCCTGAATTTCAGCAAGCTATTATTAATTGCGCTGATATGGCTATCATTGTGACCGATCGCAATGGTATGGTTTGCACATTTAATCGCGCGGCCGAAAACCTCCTAGGATATACAGCCTCGGAGGCGATCGACCATATTCACTGGACCGAATTTCATCACCAAGACCACAGAAATACTAGCCACTCTGACCAACAACAACAGCTACATCAAACCCTGATAGAGCGAGTAATTTTAGGGGAAACTGACGAACAGCAACATACCTATATTCGCCGTGATGGTACTACGTTCCCCGTGTCTGTGTTGATCAGCGGTGTGAGAGACGAAAATGGGCAATTGATGGGATTTTTGGCAATGGTGCGACCACTACCACAAGCAGCGATCGACACCCAAAAACAGCGACAGCAGTTTCTTAGGAAACAACAACAGGCACAAATGCAATTGGCTCGGTCTTGGGAATTTTATCACGGAGATATTGACCAAGCATTTGAGACCCTGACTGCTATTGCTGCCCAAACTTTGCAAGTAAGTAGAGCAAGTATTTGGTTTTATACAGAATACCATAATGGCATTGATTGTGTCAAGTTATATGAACAGGAAAAAAACTGCTATTCTCAGGGTATAAAACTGGAAGCTATCGACTATCCCAGGTATTTTGCCGCCATCGAAACGGAAGAGAGAATTGTGGCATTCGATGCCCAAAATGACCCCAGGACTAGGGAATTTACCGCCGCCTATCTCCAGCCTCTGGATATTAGGTCTATGTTAGATATTCCGATTCGTTTGGGAGGGGAAACTATAGGGGTTCTGTGTTTAGAAAATCAGGGAGAGGTGATTGATTGGGATCTGCAACAACAGAACTTTGCCACCTACCTAGCGGACTGGGTAACTCTAACTTTAGAGGCTCATGAAAGAGCGATCGCCCAAAAAGCTCTACACCAAAGCCAAAAGCAACTACAAGACATCCTCGATCACGCTCCTGCCATAATTTACATGAAAGACAATAGCGGGCGCTATCTCCTAGTTAACCGAGAATATGAAAAGCGGTTTAATTTGCACCGTGACCAGGTACTTGGTAAAACTGACTATGATTTGTTTACCCCCGATATAGCCCTAGCTTTTCAATCGGCTGATACAGCTTTGTTGGAGAGTGAAAAACCTATCCAATGGGAAGAAGAAATCCGGTTTAATAACACTTTTAAAACCTACCTATCCCATCGTTTTCTGTTAGAAGATGATACCGGAAAACCGGCAGCTATTTGCTGTCTGGCTACAGATATCACCAACCACAAACGTTCAGAAGCGGCTCTGCGGGAAAGCGAAGCCACTAACCGAGCCTTATTAAATGCCATTCCTGATTTAATTCTCCAATGTCAGGGGGATGGTACAATAGTTGATGTGAAACCGCCCCATGATAGTTCTGACTGGATGTTACCAGAATTATTGGTAGGTAGAAATATCCTAGAGATTTTGCCTAATGAAGTGGGTAATCATCTCCAAAATGCTCATAATCGCGCTTTATTTTCCTCAGAAATTCAAGCCATTGAATATAAACTACCGGCGAATAATGGGGAGGATTGGAGGCAATATGAAACCCGCATTGTCTCTGGTAACTCCCAAACCGTCATTTCCATAATTAGGGATATTACCGAACAAAAACGAGCCACGACTGAGTTAGCACGTCGCGTACAATTAACGGCCCTCAAATCTGAGGTGGGGTTTGCTATGACCCGTGGCGGTAGTTTATCGGAAGTTCTGACTAATTGTGCTAACACTTTGTCGGCTTATTTGGATGATACTATTGCTTGTATTTGGACTCTCAATTCCGCCAAGACTTTACTAGAATTACAAGGTATTTCTGGCTTAGAAAATCCCCCGGCAAATTTGGCTTATATTAAAGTAGGTTATCAGCCAATTGGGGTAATTGTCAGTGAGCAACAGTCGATTTTGAGCCTAGATTTATCCCATCATGGGTGGAGTCAAGATTTTGCAATTATTACCGAGCGAGGTTTCACTAATTTTGTGGGGTATCCGTTGATTGTTGAGGGTGCTTGTGTGGGGGTAATTGGTTTATTTAGTCGGGAGTTGTTGAGTAAGCAAGTTTTGGAAACTTTGGCGGTAATTGCTAATCAAATGGCGGTGGGTATTGAATTTAAAAAAGCGGTGGTAGCCTTACAAAGCCGTGAGGAACAATTAGAATTGGCTCTCGAAGGTAGTGCTTTGGGTTTATGGGATTGGAATATCTCCACGGGAGAAGTATATTTTGACCCTCAATGGCAACGGATGTTAGGATATGATGAACACCAAATTGATAATAGTTTTCAGTCTTGGAAACAATTAATTCACCCCCATGATCAAAAACGGGTTGTGGAGGCTTTGAATGATTCTGTTAAGGGTCGCCGCCATGTTTATGAGGTGGAAGTGCGAATGCTAAATAGTTCCCAACAATGGCAATGGATGCTGTATCGGGGTAAGGTATTTACATGGGATGAACAGGGACGACCTCTGCGGATGACTGGGACTTATAAAGATGTTAGCGATCGCAAACAAGCTGAAATTGAACTATTGCGGGTTAAGGCGGCGGTAGATAGCAGCAGTGATGCTATTGTGATGACTGACCTGGAAGGGAAGGCACTATATTTAAATCGCGCTTTGATTGAAAGTTACGGCTATACTGTGCAAGAATTAAATGCGATCGGCGGACCGATTAAACTTTATATTTCTACCCGGGTTGGTAATAGTATTTTGGCTTCTCTCCAAAATTTGCGATCGTGGAGTGGAGAAGTGGGTATTAAAACTCGCTCTGGGGTGATTATTCCTAATTTAGTCCGTGCTGATTGTATTTTTGACCCTACACAAAATCCCATTGGATTAATTATTGTACATACGGATATTACCGAGCGACGACGTGCCGAAGAAACTCTCCAACAAAAGTTACTACAGGAACGATTTGTCGGTATTATGTTGGAGCGGATACGCTCATCTTTGAATTTACAAGAAGTTTTGCAAACTGCTGTGGAAGAAGTCCGCTATTTCTTGCAGGTCGATCGCACTGTTATTTATAAGTTTAATTCCGATTTTACTGGCTCTATTGCGGTGGAGTCCGTGGGGGCGGAATGGATGGCTTTGCAGGGTTTAGATATCCGTGATGATTGTTTTGAGTCCTCCCATGCGCGGTTGTATGAAGATGGTAGAACTAGAGCGATCGCTGATATTTATAATGCTAATTTAACTGCTTGTCATGTGGGACTGTTAGAAGGTTTACAGGTGAAAGCTAATCTGGTAATTCCGATTTTACAACCTAAAAATGTGGCTAAAGACAATAGTAAACTTTGGGGATTGTTAATTGCTCATCAATGTCGGGATACTCGGAAGTGGCAAGCCTTTGAGATTTCTAGCCTTAAACAAATCGGCGTGCAATTGGCGATCGCTCTCCAACAATGCAGCCTCTTTGAACAGGTACAAATGGAACTGGCTGAACGGAAACAGGCGGAAGAGGCTCTCCAAAGATCCGAGGGTAGAGAACGACGTAAGGCTAAACAGCTTTCTACTACTTTGCAAGAGTTGAAAAGTACCCAGGCGCAAATTATCCAAAGTGAAAAAATGGCATCTTTAGGACAGTTAGTGGCTGGGGTCGCTCATGAAATTAACAATCCGATTAGTTTTATTTACGGTAATGTTAATCCGGCTCGGCAATATTTAGCCGATTTATTAGATTTGTGTGAATTATATCAGCAGGTTTATCCCGAAACTCATCCGGCTATTCAAGATAAGATTGAGGAAATTGATCTGGAGTTTATTAAGGAAGATTTTGGTCAGATTTTGGAGTCCATGCAACGGGGAGCCGAGCGAGTCACTAAGATTGTTTTGTCTTTGAGAAATTTTGCTAGACTTGATGAGGCAAAAATCAAAAAAGCCAATATTAATGAAAGCATTGAAAATACGCTCATGATGCTACAAGGTCGCTTTAATATGGTCGCCAAAAAACGCCCAATTAAAGTGGTTAAAAATTGGGGCGATGTGCCGAAAATTGAATGCTTTGCTAGTGAAATCAATCAGGTATTTCTGAATTTATTAAATAATGCGATCGATGCTTTGGAAGACCGGATCAAAGTCCATAGAGACTTTATTCCTACCCTCACGGTCACGACTTTACCTGTTCATCATCCTAAGTCTGGTAATGTGGGGGTAAAAATCGAAATTGCTGATAATGGTCTGGGAATACCCCAGGAAATACAGTCGAAAATTTTTGATCCATTTTTTACGACTAAATCTGTGGGACGCGGCACAGGTTTGGGTTTATCTATTGCTCATAAAACTATTGTTGAGCAACATGGTGGTTATCTCGAATGTGACTCCCAGGAAAATGTCGGCACTACCATGATAATTAGACTGTTTAATAATTATCTTGATCAGCGAATGTCTAAGGTGGAATAATGATGACAATTGATATAGTGCTTTTAATCAATGCTATTGATGATTTGGAACCTCCCTTTGCCGATTTTTTAGAAACTGCTGAAGTGATGATTACAGTAGCTTCAAGTTCATCGGAAAATTGGCGTGTTGAATGGTTACAGGTTGAAGACGGTATCCCCCCAAATACCATGGCGGCTATTGATACTATTGGGGATATTTGTAGTGACTTTCAATGGCGACCACAAGCCATGAGAGTGATTTATTGCTGGGAAGGTAGACCCACAGAATGTCAGCCAAACTCCACCAGTTTGACAACGGCGATTAATCAAGCGATCGCATCATGTCAACTCCATGATGTCACTATTTATATTAACCGCCCAAATAATTGCCCAAGTCAAGAGTTAAATCGTCTAGCCGAGGAAACGGGGGGACAGGCTTGGGGAGAAGACAATGCGATCGCTAGTTGGGCAATATTCCTCGAATATTTAACCTTTAAACATCCCGTAAAATCCTCAGTAATTATTCGCAAAAACTCTGTAAAAATAGGCACATTTAACCTATATAACTTGGTTTTACCCAATCTAACTTATTACGAAACTCGGCAATATACCCCAGAACTTTACCAACAAAAAAAGACCTGGGTTTCTCGTCAGCTAGAAACCATGCAAGCCGACATTATCGGATTTCAAGAAATCTTCCACCCCGAAGCACTACAAGAAATTCTCGCCGCCACCCCATTCTATGATCATGCTCATTTAATTACCACTAATCCCCGTGGGGATAAACCCGTAGTAGGTCTCTGTTCCAAATTACCAATTATATCCTGGCAAATTTATGATAAATTCCCCCCAGAGTCTCAAATAGATATAGAAGGAACTATTATTCCCATCAACCATTTTTCCCGACCAGTTTTAGCAGTTAATATTCAACTCAAAGACCGCCTACAATGTACAGTTTTTGTGGTGCATCTAAAATCCCAGCGTCCCCAAATTACCGAAGGAGTAGATAGCCAAGACCCCGTAGAAAAAGCCAAAGGAAAAGTCAGGTCTTTACTGCGTAGAGCCGCCGAAGCTACGGCTTTACGATATATTATGCTCAAGACTTGGAGCCACAGTCAAAATCCGATTATTCTTTTAGGAGACTTTAACGATAGTGATTTAGCCATTACCACCAAAATTATGGCGGGGGATATTTCTTGGAAAAAAACCCGATTTAAACCAAACCACAACCAGGATGAGTTACGGCTTTACAGTGTCAAGGATATTCAGGCTAGGCAAAGTTACCGAGACTGCTACTATACTTATATGTATAATGGTTATTATGAAACCCTGGATCATATTTTGGTGAGTCAAGAATTAGTTGTAGAAAACTCCCGCCAAGTTGGGAGGGTTAGTTATGTTGCCTTATTCAACGATCATCTAGTAGACCAAAGCCTAAGTGATGAATCAATAGAACCCTGGAAATCAGATCATGGACAGGTTGTGGCGACAATCCAACTCAATGGTTATCCTGGATAACTAGGTAATCAAGGTGGTTTTTGAGGTGACTAGATCATTGAATCAGTCCTGGGTATTTAGACACCCGGTATTAGCAGTAACTAGGTTCAATCAGCCTTAGGGTTGAAACTGACTCGGGAAAGCTAATTAATGCAGTAGACTATGGTATCTTGGTGTCTGTTTGGCGTATCCGTACCCAAATAAGCAACATAGACCCCAAAAAACAACTGGGTTGAGTACAATGTTAATATTTGCTATTTATCAATCCCTTGACCATGTGGGTTCACTAGCTTATCCCACAACCTAGGTTAAAATACATTATGAGTGATAACCACCCAAATAACTACCAAGAATCAGATATTTTGATTGTTGATGATACCCCAGGAAATTTGCATCTATTGTCACGAATTCTTAGCAAAAAAGGGTATAAAGTTCGTGAGGCGATCGATGGTAAAACCGCACTACAGGAGGTAAATAATAAGTTACCTGATTTAATTCTGTTGGATATTATGATGCCAGATATAGATGGTTATGCAGTTTGTAATCAGCTTAAATCGGAGCCATACACCGCCGAAGTACCCATAATTTTTCTGAGTGCTTTGGACGATATTTTTGACAAAGTAAAAGCCTTTGAAGTGGGGGGAGTAGACTATATTAGTAAACCTTTTCAATTTCAGGAAGTTTTAATTAGGGTAAAAAATCAACTGACTCTCCGCCGCACTCAACAACAATTACAAGTGTTAAATACCCAACTAGAAGCTAGAGTTGAACAGCGCACTCAAGAATTAGAAATCGCTAACAGTAAACTCCGGGATATGGCTTTTCGTGATGATTTAACTAATTTACCAAATCGAGCCTTATTTTTGGAACGTCTAGCTGATGGTATTGATGTCAAACAGGAACATCATAATTATAATTTTGTGGTGTTGTTGCTAGACTGCGATCGCTTTAAAATGATTAATGAATCCCTCGGACATTCCGTAGGTGATCAACTCTTAATTGCTATTTCCAAGCGTCTAAAATCCCTGCTAAAACCGGAAGACACCCTAGCTCGTTTAGGAGGTGATGAATTTGCGATTATGGTTAATAAAATCGAGGATATGGCGGAAGCAAAAGCCATGGCTCAAAAAGTTCTTGAGAGTTTTTCTCATCCTTTTGTCCTCCCCAATCAAGAAGTATTTATCAATGTAAGTATTGGCATATCTGGGTCACATTTAGATTATCAAAAACCCGAACATATGCTGCGAGATGCAGATACAGCCATGTATCGAGCCAAAGATTTAGGCAAAGGTCAATATCATATATTTGACCCCAGTATGCACCACAATGTTTCCGAAAAGCTGCAAATTGAAAACGATTTAAGGCGAGCTATTAACAATGATGAATTTCTGGTTTATTATCAGCCAATAATTCATCTAACAACTGGAAAAATCGCAGGTTTTGAAGCCTTAGTTAGATGGCAACATCCCCAAAAACAATTGATTCACCCCGTCTTATTTATTCCCATAGCCGAGGAAACAGGTTTAATTAATGCCATTGGCAATTTAGTCTTAGAAAAGGCTTGTAAACAATTCCGAAGTTGGCAAAAAAGTAAACTGATTAATGATTCGATGTTTATCAGTGTTAATGTCTCAGCCAGACAGTTTGCGAACATGGATCTAAGTCAGCAGATACAACAACTTTTAGAAGTCACTCAACTAGACCCCCATTGCTTAAAATTAGAAATCACAGAAAGCGCAATTATGGATAACCCGAAAACCGCCGTCGCTATTCTGGAAGGTTTTAAAAAGCAAAACGTCAGACTAAGTATTGATGATTTTGGCACGGGATATTCTTCTTTAAGCTATCTGCATAATTTCCAAGTTGACACTCTCAAAATCGACAAATCTTTTGTTCAAAGAATGGATAATAACGGTTCAAGTTGCGGCTTAGTTCCCGTGATTGTTAATATTGCTAAAACGATGAAAATGGGGGTAATTGCTGAGGGGGTAGAAACCTCCGAACAACTGTCATTATTGAGAGGGTTAGAATGTGAGTTTGCCCAAGGTTATTTATTTTCTCAACCGCTCCCCGAAAGTTTATTAATGGAGTTAATAGCAGCCGATAAAATCTGGTAAATCATCCCAGTCTGATCTAACGATAATCAATCCTTCACATTATCAAAAGCCATGGATTATGAATAATCAGAATTTGGCATCAGCCGACATTTTAATAGTTGATGATGTGCCAGAAAATATTAGGTTATTATCAACTATGTTAATGGAGTTTGGATTTCGGGTGCGTAAATCCATTAACGGTAAGATGGCACTCATGGCAGTTAAGGCTTTAAAACCGGACTTAATTCTACTTGATATCAATATGCAAGGCATCAATGGTTATCAAGTTTGTGAAGCCTTAAAAAATAATCCAGAAACTTCGTAAATCCCGATTATTTTTGTGAGTGCTATTAATCAAATCGAAGATAAAATTAAGGCTTTTCAAGTAGGAGGAGTGGATTATATCACCAAACCTTTTCAAGTAGAAGAAGTGATGGCGAGGATTCACAATCAACTCAAAATCCAAAATCTGCCAAGAGATTTACAGCTTCAAAATCAGCAACTAAAAGCCACCCAAAAGCAGTTAGCAGCCACCCAGGTTGAACTAATCCAAAAGGAAAAAATGGTAGCTTTAAATCAATTGGTAGCGGGGATTTTTCATGAACTTAATAATCCGATTAATTTTATTTCAGGAAACCTTGACCCCGCCTATCAATATGTTGAAGATATAATCGAGTTAATTAATTTATATCGACAAGAATATCCCCATCCTTCCCCCCAAATTTTAGCCCGAGCGGAAAAACTGGAACTAGATTTTATCTTAGAGGATCTTCAGAAATTAATCAGATCCCTGAAAACAGGTATCAAACGCATTGATCAAATTATGTTAGCCTTGCGAATTTTCTCCCGCACTAATGAAGCTGAAATGAAATCGATTGATTTGCATGAATGCCTTAACAGTGTTTTGCATTTAATCAGGCATAGATTGCCGGGCAATAATCATAATATTGAGATTAAAGTTATTCAACAAAAGGCGGAAAACTTGCCGTTTATCACCTGCTATGCCGGCTTAATTAATCAAGTAATCATGAATCTAATTAATAATGCTATTGATAGCTTACAATCGGCTGACAGTCAAGCCCATGAGTCCGACTGGGTTCCGACTATTTGGATAACTACAGAACAAGTTAATCCTAACCGGGTAGCGATTCGGATTCGTGATAATGGTATGGGGATTGCACCGGAGTTACAATCTCGTTTATTTGACCCATTTTTCACGACCAAAACGGTGGGTCAAGGTATGGGATTAGGACTAGCTACCAGTTATCAAATTGTAGTAGAAAAACATAACGGACAGTTGATTTTATCTTCTATTCCTGGCGAGGGGGCAGAATTTCGGGTAGAATTACCGATCGCCCCAATTTCCCAGGGTAGCGTAACTTAACCATTATCGATGAGTTTAGCGATCGCCTGATTTAAAAGAGGGGGCCATTGTCGTCTAATTTTGCCAGTTTGGCGATCGATAACCACCAGAGTAGTAGTGGCGCTAACATATCGTTGTCTACCGTCTAGGGACTCAATCTCAAATTCCCAGGGGATACGAACTTTAGTTAGGCCAGAAATACGATTTTTAACCTTAATGCGATCGCCCATGTGTACAAATTGATGATAGCGGATTTCCAAGTCAACCACAGGCAACTCAAACCCCAAAGCGACCAACTGATCATAACCAACCCCCACAGACCGCAACGCCCCAATGCGGGCTTCCTCCATCCAACCCACATAAGTCCCATGCCAAACCACCCCCGCATAATCAGTTTGATGTGGGAACACTTCCACCAAATACTCAAACCAATTTGAGGCCATAGTCGGCTGATCTTGTGAACTAGGATATTTTAATCGAGACACTTTACAATTCGTTCCAAAACGCTACATTTCTACAAATTATCAGTTAATCAGCCGCTTTGTCCTAAGTTATATAATAGTGCGTTTGATAATGAGCGTTGTTTTGAATTTTGGGCAAAACCTATGATCAATAAAATTTTAGTTGCTGTTGCGGGTCGTGGACTGTGCGAAGAGATGCTAAATATGCTGATGGATTTACCATCTCTGCAACAGGCATCTATCACCCTTCTCCATGTAGTGCCCAGCCAAGTCACGGCCGAGGGAATGTCCGTCAAACTAGAAGAAGGAGGCAAAATCCTCGCCCAGGCCGTCCAATCCGTGAAAGTCGATCCCAACCGAGTTAATCCTAGACTCAAACAAGGCGATCCCAAAGATATTGTTTGTCAGGTAGCAGACGAAGAAAACGCCGATCTAATTATTATGGGTTCACGGGGGTTAGGACGACTGCAAGCCGTCTTAGAAAACTCAGTCAGTCAATACGTTTTCCAACTCACGTCTCGACCCATGCTGTTGGTCAAAGACGATACCTATGTCAAGAAGCTACGGCGGGTCATGGTAGCTTATAATTCATCCCCAGAAGCCCAAGAATGCCTAAAAACGGCGATCGACTTTGTTAAAGAAATCCAGGGCGCACAACTAATTATCGCCCATGTTAATAAAGATCTCAGTGGCAAATCAGCAGAAGATTACACCGCCACTGCGGAAAACGACCCGGTTTTAGCCCCGGCTGTCGCCCAAGCCAAACAAATGGGAATTAGTTATCGTTGTGTAACCGGAACCGGAAAACCCGGCCCGGAAATTTGCCGAATCGCAGAAGACCTCAACGCCGATCTGCTGTTGCTGGGTTCTCCCGATCGCCGCCCCACCGTGGCCAAGAGTTTCATTGATATCGATCGCCTACTCGGAAACTCCCTATCCGACTATGTGCGAGTTTACGCCAACTGTCCAGTGTTATTAACCCGCCACGCCGGGTAAAAGTTTAGGGCGGGTGAGAGACTGATTAACCCGCCCCAAGCGTGAATTTTACGGATAAAAACTCAACTGAGGTAGTCCCAGAGTTTCCGACCATCCCTTCATAATATTGAGGCATTGAACCGCCTGTCCCGCTTGACCCTTAATCAGGTTATCAATGGTAGAAATCACGATCGCCCTATCGGTGCGTTGGTCCACCTCAATACCAATGTAACAAAGATTTGTGCCACAGGCCCATTTACTTTGGGGGAAAGTTCCCCCAGGTAAAACCTTAACCCAGGGAGAATTGCGGTAAAACGCCTTATAAATAGTCAGCAAATCTTCTCGCACCAAACCCGGGTCGCGCAAGTTAGCGTAAACCGTCGCCAAAATACCCCGCACCATAGGCATCAAATGGGGGGTAAACTGCACCGTCACATCATGTCCAGCCAAATCACTACAAACTTGCTCAATTTCCGGCGTGTGGCGATGGTGTCCACCAATACCATAGGCTGAAACCGAGGCATCTGCTTCCGCCAATAGCATATTAGTTTTAGCCTGTCGTCCCCCGCCAGAAGCCCCCGATTTAGCATCAATAATGGCACTATCCGGGACAATTAGCCCCTGTTTTAATAGGGGGGATAAAGCCAACAAACTAGCGGTCACATAGCAGCCAGGACAGCCCACTAATCGCGCTGAGGCGATCGCATCTCGGTATAGTTCAGGCAAACCATAAACCGCCGTCCTAGCCACATCCAGATCAGCGCTTCTTTCCTTGTTATACCACTTGGTATAGGTATTTAAATTAGTAAACCGATAATCAGCAGACAGGTCCAGAACATAACAGCCTTTTTCTAACAGTTGCGGAGCCATTTCGCAGGCCAAACCATTCGGCAAAGATAGAAACACCACCTCACACCGACTAGCAATTTTATCCAAATCAATTGGTTCAATCATCAACTCCACCTGATGACCCAGGTGGGGATATAAACTACAAAAAGGTTTTCCGGCGCTACTTTCTCCTCCCAAATAAACAATTTCAACCAGGGGGTGATCCTGTAATAAGCGCACCAGTTGCACCCCACCATAACCTGATGCACCCACAATTCCGATAGGTGTACGTTGATTACTCAGTTAAACTAAGCAAGCCAGTCACCCAGCCTACTCGTCTCCAAAACCGTGCATGAGACTTTCACCTCACACGGCTCCTCAGAATCAAGCTATGCTGTTATACTCTATGTTTAAGAAGGCTCACCCATTTTCCCTTATGGAAACAGCCAAACCTACAGCCACCTGTTTCCGTAACTTGCCAGTATTTTCGCCGCCAATAATTCCTAGGTTTATCCGGGTGACGACGTTTCGCCCAACTCCGCAATTTCCGGTCAATTAACCTATCTAAATTTCGGTGAATTTTGCGGTTATTAGCACCTTGATATTGACTAGACCAATCCGCTATTTTCCGATTCAGCAGGTTAATTAAATCCCCTTGACGACTGGCTTTATGGCTACTAACTATCGTCGCCAATTCTCGATAGTGTTGATGGGCAGATTCTCGACTAGGGCTGATGGTAGTATGATAGTTTAACCCTCGGCGATGATGATTTTTAAACTGGCGAATATGAAACCCCAACAGGTCAAAACCCGGAGAGTTTTCCTCAACACAATTAGCCGTGTTCGTGACAGCATAAAAATCAGAAACTTGGGGAATTTCCAATTTGTCTAGCCAATCACTTATCGCCCTTTGATAGGTGTTGATAGCCATCATATCATCATCTAAAATCACCATCATTTCTCCATATTGAATCAGAGTAGTTACCGGGTTGCCCAGTTCCCTAATTAACCGACTCAATTGGTGGTTTAACTCTCCCAAAGCGATCGCATCTAATAAACACCCCAAAGCCCCATCAATCCGAGCCTTATTCAGACCCATAGAGCGCGGTAAATCCGGCAACCTTTGAGCCAATATTCTCGGTTGACAAAGCCTGGTTAAATCAATAACCCAGACCAACTTAGGGCCATTTTCCAGACTTTTAGCGATCGCCTGCAACAGTTCCCCAACCGATGAAAAATGAGAGCCAACAGCATCATCCAACTCCCAACGAGCCCGCCATTCCGGTTCCAAAGCCCATTGCATCAAACACTGTTGAACAGCTATAGAACCCCCATCACAACTATCACTAGCAAGATACCTCACAGAAGCCGAACGCATCAGCATTTTTTGGAGTTTACGAACCACCTTAATATCACCCCGTTTCGAGGCGCGGTAAATCCGTTGTTGCAGCTTCCATAGACCACGTTGCCAAAAGTTTCGGCGGCCTTTCATCTCCCCCTTCACCGTCAACAACGACTCATCTACGCATACCATCCTCGTCCCTATCAGACTGGCTTTAGTCTTCTTCACAGCAACTCACTCACTCAGCACAGCAATCAATTCCGTGTGTCCGTCTGCATATCCCCGATTTATAGTCAGGGCCTTCGCTTCTGACACAATCCCTCCCCTAAGCCGCCTGGAATACCCAGTTATTCGCCTTGGTTGACTACTCAGTAATAGGCTTTCCTCAAAAAAACCCACCGAGAGCAACTTAGAGGTTATCCCGTTCCGAAAATCGCTTTGGTTTCTGGCCTTAGAGTCTTCCTTTCTACCGGGGGCCTTTTGAGTGCCGAGTTATTCCCTACAGAAATAACCTGTTAACGTTGGCAACAACAACGCTTTCTTGCCCCATACATATAAGGCAGCGTATACCCGCCTAATTTGGAGTCTAACGGTAGTTCTCGCAGAAGTTCGTTTCCCTACTCATAGCCAGCTACAGGGCGCTTAAATCCCCATTTAAAAGGGTTTACGCCCAATTCCCGCTTCACGGATTGATGACCAGTCGCTACCGTGGGGAACTGTTTTCACTCCGGCACTTGGAGGGTTGGACTTGGATATTTTTTGATTCTGACACTTCCCATATTGGGACCTCTCAGACTTCCGCACCAACAAGCGAGATTCAGTTGTCAAGGGTTAATATCCCCTTGCAGCCTTTCCCCTAGGGGATTTTCCCTAGTTTCAGGCTAACGGGTCGCACTATTGCATGACTCCTAACATGATTAGCTTTTGAGATAAGTCTTGTGACCTACCCAGACCTTTTAGAACCCTTGATAGAGACTTTCACATCATACCCATCCTAGTTCTGTTGCTGCATTGTAGTATCAAATTTCCCCATAGTGCAGAAGTCTATAGTCGCCATCCCATTTCTGACAAGGTTTTTTTGAGCCGTTTGGCTTCCGGGGGGTTGGTTTGTTCATATACGCTTATCGCTGTTTGAAAGGCTTTCAGACTATCGGGAATGTTGCCAATACCTAACAACGCCGCCCCTAAATTTTGGTAGGCTTCCCCATAGTGAGGGTTAAGAGAAATCGCTTTTTGATAAGATGCGATCGCTTTTTGGGAATTTCCCATCGCCCGTAGAGTCATGCCCAGGTTATAGTAACCTAAGCTAAATAATGGGTCAATTTCTATCGTCGTTTCATAGGCCCAAAGCGCCGCTTTTAGGTTGCCCCTACCTTTCAGCAGATTTCCCAGATTATTATAAGCCCCTATTTTTAATTGAGGGAATACATTAACCGCGATCGCCTTTTGATACTGTGCTTCCGCCGCCTCTAGTTGTCCCCTTTTGCTATAGGCAATTCCTAGGTGATAATGCAATTCATACATAGTCCCCCCCTCAATTCCAGATGCCTGCTTTAGCCCTTTTTCTAACAGGTCAATACCTGCTGAGAGTTTACCTAATTGCACATACAGAGCCCCTAATTTACTCGCTAAGTAAGGGTCATCGGGATGCTGTTTTAAATAGCTTTCCATAGCTTCACAAGCCCTTTGTTGTTTATTCTTTTCCGCGATCGCATCCGCACTATATCCATAATGAGCGATCGCTATTTCTGGAATAGAACCGATCCGCCACTGAGGTTCCCGCCGCAAAATCTCCATCACACTATCATCAACCAAAGCATGATAAGGGCGAGAAAAATACAGATCCGGATGATTTCTAAACAGTCGCGACACCAAAGAATAAGGAGACTGCACCGCCCCGATTTCCTGTCGCACCAAGTTAATCAGCAAATAATCTTCCTGGTTAATTAAACCTCTAATTTGAGGGATAATTCCCTCCATTAATCGCTCATCAGCATCTAACACCAAAACCCAATCACCTGTCACATATTTTAAACCCGCATTTCTCGCCGACGCAAAGTCATCACACCAGCTAAACTCATACACTCTCGCCCCCATATTTTTAGCAACTTCCGGCGTTCCATCTCTAGAACCTGTATCCACCACTATCATTTCATCTACTAACTTTCCCACCGTCTGTAAACATTCCCCTAACTGATGGGCTTCATTTTTGGCAATTATACAAAAGCTAAGTTTCATCTCTATCAACTTTATCCAAAACTTTGAGTATTATTATACCCAATCTATTCCTCTCTCCAAGTCCCTCTCCCCCCCCCTGGGAGAGGGATTTAGGGTGAGGGCAATGTATTAAGCGACTGGTGAACCAGCTGTAATTTACCCAAGTCTGGGATAATTACTACAACTTAATTAACCATTAATTGCCTACTTATTAACCCTAGATTAATCCATTTTATACTACCCAAATTCCCAGGATTTATCTATCTATAGCATTAGTCAAGGTGGTTAGGACTCAGCTTTTATAACGGAATCCATGGCATCATCGAGAGAATCAAACTGCTCACGTGCAATGGCGAATGCGGGCTTTCAACCACGACCAACATTTCTCTATCTTGTTGAGGTTTGGCGAATAAGGTGGTAGATAGAGCAAACGGCATTGAGCCACCTCCACTAGCTCAGGAATCCGTCCCCCTTTATGAAACGTTGCATTGTCTAGCACTAGAGTCTGACCTGGCTTCAGTGTTGGAATTAAGATGAACTCCAACCACAACTCAAACACTGTCCGATTACAACAACCCTCAAAGCGATCGGGGGCTAAGAGTTGTTGATGACACCATGGGGCCATATAGCTCACCCTGCCCTGCCTCTTCCCGGATTTGAGGGCATCGAAGCGTTGTCCTTCCTCGCAGTAACCATAAGGGTAATCCGAGTCCTGACTATTCATGCCGGCTTCATCGAGGTAGACCACTTCTTGTGGCTCCATATGTTCAATCTGAGCAATAAACTCCTCTCGCTGTTGCTGATCACGTTCTTGGTAGCCGTAAGTTTTTTTTCTGGTGAAGCCAATTTTCTTCAAGGCTCTGGATATGGTGCGAGGAGAGATGTCGTCATCCCAAAGTTCAGCCATTTGAGCGGAGGTTTTGTCGCCATGCTCTTGGGCAAAAGCCTTGAATTTTTGCCAGTCGGTAATTTTGTGGTTATTGCCAGGTCGGTGATTAGGTTTAGGGAGGAAGTCTCCGGTCTGTGCTTTTCTTTGCAGCCAGAGATTGATAGTGTTCCGGCTGACATGGAAAACTTGACTGGCTTCTGTTTTGGGCATACCGTCTAGTTCAATTGCATCAATAACTTTTTGTCTGAGGTCGTAACTATAGGGGGCTGGCATTTTTGGTCTTCTTAGTCATCTCGTCCTCTCCATTATACGTCCTAACTTTCCTGTCTGGTGCTATAGTGTAAAAGAAACCCCCTAGGTATTTAGCCTAGAGGGTATTGTGTTGTGGGTTTATTGGGGGTTAATCGTCTAACTGATAGATTAATCTAAGTCCTGCTTTCATTTCTGGTGATTCTGGGTCAATACCATGATTGAGTAGTGTTTGCTTTGCCATATCTAGTGGCAATGGTTGTCGGTGGTGGCGTGTTAAGATACCTAACTCTGTGGCAAGGTTGCGACGTTTTTTGTATTTGCTGTCATTAATCGCTACCGAATGTCCAAAGCAGCGTGCCCTGATTTCTTGTGGTATCCCGTTCATTTCTCCCAGTTGATTAGCTAGATGTCGGAAAGCTAATGCTTGAGTAAATCCCCACTTATGGTGTTTAAGCCATTTACGATGATTATCATTAAAACCGCTAGGGTCCTTGGCGTTTGTAATAGGTAAACAGACGTTATGAATTCCTAGGCGGTTAATCAAAGCCTTGTCTTTTGACATTGGTATTGCTAACCTTTGACCTGTTTTGGTGCTACTGCCAAAGTAAGTAAACTCACCAATAACCAGCACTAACTCAAGGTTGTTAGGGTCAGATATGGCCGGGAAAGTAATGCCGTCAATCTTGACTGTCTTATCTAGGTTCTGACTTGCTGCAATCTCTGATGGTCTCAATCCATATAAAGCACACATTGCCGACACCCAACACCAACCATCACGTGCTTGACGTTCCCTTGAATTCTCATAATCAGTGTTACGCTCCTTGTCTAGCAAGCCTAGCAAGGTATCCAAGTCTACACTCTGGGATTCAGTAAACACTGTTTGGGTAGGGTTAATCTTTTCTAGTTTCTCTAGTGCTTTTTTGCAGCCAGCGTGTTCTGCTACCTGTTTTAATCGGTAGTATCTGTCTTTAAAGGTTTTGCTACCTATCGGGTTGCTACCGTCCTGTAACGGGCTATACAGTGCTTTCTTGATACCCTCCCAGTTAACATAATCATCCCAGTCTGTGACTTTGTTAAATACATCAAGGAAACAGGCTTTAAATGACTTAACGTCACTAGCTATATCGCGAGAGCGCTTCCGTTTAGTGTTCTTGTGTACCCCATTAAAGTAATCATCTTCCATCTCTTTAAACACTTGGCGATAGGTGATTAAGTCGTTTTCTAGGGGAGTTTTGTTTTCGTCAAGAATAGTGGCCTTGTACCAGTCCAGCCATTCAGACACCGACTAAAATTGTCCGTCAAGGGATTTATGAACTAACCAAGCCTTGTCAACAGCCTTGCGGATACCCTCTGGGGTAAACTGACAATTACAGCCCCGTTGTTTACGCTCTCCCGTCTCCGGGTCAGTAGTGATGTCTAGCTGAATTGTCCCCCGGTTACGCTTAATCCTGGCACCTTTGGGGCATTGCTTACGGGACAGATTGAAAAACTCAAGAATATCCTGAAAGCCTTGATATGTACCACTATGTGTACTGTTTGTACTTGCACTCATTTTACACTAACTCCTAAATGTGCGATCGGCTTTGAGTGCACTAGAGTGACGGTATAATAAGGGTTTTAGGGTTTCAACTAGGACTTAATCCTGTGAGATTTCCCATAATTCTCGGAGCAATTATATTATCTTTTACCTGTTGAACAGCTACGGCAATTATTAACAATTGCCAGGCTAACCACCAGTCCAGAAAGGCGACAATAATAGCGACGGTGCCAATTCCTCAAGTCGCTCCAATAAAGGGGATCATCTCCATGAAACCAATAAAAACGGCAAATAATAGGAAATATGGAACCCCTAAAAAAAGAACATTGGAGCCAAAGTGAAGGCTATAAATAGCCCTAAGATTAACTGTCCAGATAAAAAAATCTGGAGATTTCTCGGCAATGATTCAGTTAAGACTAACCGGATTTTTGGCGAAATAATTATAGTTAAAGTAGACCATAATCTATCGCCATCAAGCAGCATATAAAAGGAGAGAAATAAAATTAAAATTAGGTCAATCAACCAGTTAAAATTTCCCAAAACTAACCCCAGACTTTTGCTGGTGATCGCCTGTGCTTGTCCTTGTATTTGATTGAGTAGTTGTTGCTGTAAAATCCCCACATCAAAGGGTAAATTATGTTCATAAATCCAGGATTGAAATAGGGCTAACTGCTGCTGTGCAGACTCAGCCAATTCGGGTAATTTGGTAATAAATTGTCTAGTCTGATTTAACACAGGAGGAAGCAGGGTTAAACCCACAAGGACAACGACGGTCGCCGCCACCAAATAAACCCGTGCTGCCGCGACTCCCCTAGGGATAAATCGTTTTAACTTAGCCACAGGTGCATTGAGAATAAATGCAACTAATGCAGCGACTATTAAAATAGTAACCAACTCCCCTACATAATTAATAGTTTTTAGGGTAAGACCTCCAGCAATCAGAATTAATATCCAAGAGATTAAGAACTGCTGTATAGGTGAAAATATGGAATTCATTAGGGCTTGATTTTTAACTATAGACTTTCAGATTGTACGGAGGCAAATTAGATGGTCAACCCCAGTAATTAGACTTCTACTGTACCCTGAGACACCTGATCATGTTCAACCATAAACACATTAGAGTAAAGGTTGGCAACAATTTGTTTACCTTGTTGGGTAAGAGACAAGTAATTTAAGGCATCTTTGACATAAGGATAAACACCATTCCAGTAGAATTTAGGATAGTTCTTGCGTAGGTCTTCTGGGCTTTTGTAGCCAACTCTTTTATTAAAGCCAGTTTCCTCAAATTCGTAAAATAAAGCACTGATTTTTTTCAGGTAACGAGGATCTGAGAGTTGACCAATGAGATCAGCCGCCCGAACCAAACCGGGATAGTTCATGGTATTCTGATGATCGGATTCTTTGGGGACTGGAAACCGGGTCAGTTCGATATTATGCTTAATGACTTCAGCATCAATCAGTTTATGGCCGCCAAAGCGTTCTTCAATAAATAATTTAGCGCGATCGACATGGAAAGGGGTGAGACTAGCATCAGTACATCCGTCTGGTAGTTCTACCATGGTTCCGCGTCCGGTAGCAAAGGTATTTTCTCGATCGCGACGACAAACGCCTTTGACATAACCAATATCGTGACAAACTAGGGAGATGATGTAGTGTAGCCAGTCTTCACAGGATACGCCACCCTCGCGGATATGTTTTCCCCGCAGGATTTCCTGTCCCACTAATGTGACCATAATTGTATGTTCGACATCGTGATAAAGGGCATCACTATTGGCAATGTTTTCTAGAGCCATGTTTCCAGCCCAGCCAATAATCTCCTCATAGTTGGATTTATAACCTCCGTGGGTGCGGCGGTAACCTTCCCGAATTAGTTCAACAAAGGCATCAATTAGACATTCCGTGGCATTAAAAACCATATAGGCTCGTCCTGGCTATGTTTTGATTATAGATAAACTACTGACGAGGTATGTACTATAGCACTCAGCCTATATCCTAATCTACGAAACAGAATTATCAAAAGCGATCGCCCCCAGACTGGTAGCGGGGACAAATCAGAATTTGTAAAGCTGAGTTAATCTATGTAAATAGATGTGAACTACTAGTGGAGACCTCGCGCCACAGACTCTCAAGGAGCTAAACCCCTTAAAAAATAAGGCTTTTTCGACGGTATCCCTCAGATATTTTGCTCCTCGGTTCCCGGGGACACCTGGAAATTGTGAATTTTAAGAGGAATTTACGCAACTTTTCTTTACAATATATTTAAGGAGTGCCGGGGGAGGATTACTCGTGGTTCATAAAGATACATTACCAGATATTGATGACGATCAATACCCTGAATTGTCACTAAATGGCGATCGCGTTAAATTTGAAGACCTAGAGGAAGAACCCGAGGAAGCTGTACCTCCCCAGGCGGGCGGTTGGCGGAATATGGTGATCGGGGTAGCCATAGGAATTGTGGCGACTCTGGGAGTTCTACACTTTTCCTCTAACAACAGTTCCGAACCCGTAACCGAGGAAAGCCCAGGGGTAGAAGTAGCGCCAGCAGTTAGTCCCAGCGCCACCCAAACGGTGACAGTAGCGCCAGTGGAAATGACGACTGTGGCGCGCACCCTTGATGTAACGGGGACTGTGGAAGCCTACGACCTACTCCCAGTTTTACCCCAAGCCAGCGGAGTGCAAATTCAACAGGTTTTAGTAAATCAGGGGGAAATGGTAACACAGGGACAGGTTATGGCGGTGTTGGATGATTCGGTTTTGCGATCGCAAATTGACCAAGCCAACGCCCAGGTAGAGTCCGCCAATTCCCTCGTCCGTCAGCGGGAAGCTAACCTCGGACAAGCCCAAGCCGGTCTCGCGCAAGCGCAAGCGAGTCTATTGGAGGCTGAGTCATTACTGACTCAAAATCAAGCTAGGTTAGCGGAAGCCAAGGCTAATTTAGATCAAGCCCGCCGAGAAGTAGAACGCTATGAAGATTTAAGCAGCCAAGGGGTGGTGAGTCGCCAGGAACTAGAAACCCGCATTACCACGGCAAAAACGGCCGAAGAAGGGGTGAGAGTCGCAGAGGCTAATATTTCTAGCGCTAGGGCTACCATTAGCAGCGCTAGGGCTAATATAGGCAGTGCACAGGCTAACGTGGAAAGCGCCGAGTCTAATATCCGTAGTGCAGAGGCTGAGGTGCGTAGCGCCCAGGCGCGGGTTCGCCAGTTGGAAACTCAACGGGAACAAACTGTAGTCCGTGCGCCTATGAGTGGCATTGTCGCCCAACGGACAGCGCGAGTGGGGGATGTTACTGGTAATCAACAACTGTTTTCGATTATTGCGGAAAATCAGTTAGAACTACACGCGAAGGTTCCAGAAACTCAGTTATCACAGGTGAGAATTGGTGCTGCTGTTACTGTGACTTCTGATGCTGATCAAAATTTGCAGGTGCGAGGGGTGGTGCGAGAAATTGCGCCTCTGATTGATCCTCAAAGCCGACAAGCTACTGTGAAAATTGACCTGCCTCCCTTGGGGGCTATTCGTGATTCTTTCTTGCGTCCGGGAATGTTTCTGCGGGCGGCGATTACTACTACTACTGTACAAGGAATGAAGGTTCCCGCTAGGGCCATCGTTCCCCAGGCTGACGGTAGTTCTATTGTTTATCGTCTATTACCTGATGATACGGTGGAAGCGCGAACTGTGGAAGTGGGAAGACTTCAAGGCCGTTTAACAGGCGATTTATCGGAGGCGAGTATAGAAATTATACAGGGTTTAAATGTAGGCGATCGCATTGCGATCGCTGGTGCAAGTTATCTTAAAGATGGCGATAAAGTTAATGTGGTGTCGCGGTGAATCATGAAACTCCTTATCTTGTCCCCCTCTGGGAGGGGGGGATAATGTGGGTGGGGGTGCGGAGCTGTCTCCGCCGTGAATTACATCTGGGGGCGAGGAGATTCATCAAAAGCTGTGGCTATTCATAACTACCTAGGACAGTTGACAGAATAGATGGAAAGATTTAATACAGACTAAGGATTGTTAATTTGATAAACATTAATAGGTTGAGTGCGACCTTTGAGGTGAATGCTACCGATATATTCAGTTAGACATTGATAGCTGACTTGTTCATGGGTTTGCTGATTAATTAAAATGCGGCAAACTCCATCGCCAAAAGACTTATCATAACTTTCTAGGCGGGCGGCAATATTGACACTATCTCCGAGAGTTGTATAGTCCATTCTTTGGGAACTACCTAAACTCCCTGTAACTACCTCTCCGGTGGCAATTCCTACGCGCATAGAAACCGTAGGCTTACCTTCTAATTGCCATTGACTGTTTAATAATTTGAGTTTTTCTCCCATGGCTACGGCACAGGAAACGGCAGCGATCGCATCTTGTGCAATTTCTTCTGAAGAAGTGCGGGGAATAGGAACCCCAAACACAGCCATAACGGCATCCCCAATCAACTTATCAACAATGCCATTATGGTCTAAAACAATATCAGCCATGCCATTCATGTACTCATTCAACCAACACATCAAAGCATCAGCGGCCATGGTTTCGGCGATGGTACTAAACCCTTTCAAGTCAGCAAATAAGACTGTAGCAATCATTTTTTGCCCAGTCAGTTGACCGCGCGCAATTAATTCATCTCGACTTTGCCAAATCATCTCAGCAATTTGAGGGGTAACATGGCGACCAAAGAGAGTCATAACCATCTGACGTTCTTGGTGTTCCCAATTAGCAATATAACCGGCGATCGCAATTCCCGAAGTAGTAAAAGCGATAATTGGTGGTACTAGGGGTATCCACCAGCCTTCAAGAAAAGCAACTTGGAGTTCTAGGGTTAAACTGCCGCCGCCAACAACTAAACTAAGTAAAGCCCCCCAACCTAATCGGTAAGTCCACCCTAGGGCGGTACCGATACCAGACCAAATCAGAATCCAAAACAACTCCATACCATGAGACCAGACCTGAAATTGGGGGCGACCGTCAAGGGCGGCGCTGATAATTTGGCTGGTAAGATTAGCATGAATGACTACTCCAGCCATGCGATCGCCTTGACGAGTGAGAGTGCCGCTGTAGGGGGTAAAAAATAGGTCATTCAGGCTGTGGGCAATAGGGCCAATTAAGACGATGCGATCGCTAAACAGATCAGGGTCTGATCGTCCTTCAAGTACATCGGTCATAGAAATGGTCTGAAAATTCTCTTGGGGACCACGATAATTCAACAATACCTGATATCCGCCAGCATCAGCCCTAACATAGCCCCCATCATTGCCAGAAAAGCGGATAAATAGCCCTTCTCCCAATTGAACATTTCCGTTGTCTGTAACTGTGGGGGTAATGCCGTGTTGGTACAAATACATTAGGGCTAGTTTCGCGCCTAAACTTAAAACCGTTTGATTGTCTTCTGGTTGTAGCGATAACAAACCGCGTCTAATGCGACCATCAGCATCAAGGACTAAATCAATCGAACCGACCCGACCTTTCTCTTTTAATTCTGGGGGAGGCGCAATAGTTGCCGTACTACCATCACTCACCACCTTTTCCACGCCAATTAAATTAGGGACAGTTTGATAAACTTCTAGTAACTGTTGATGGCCGGGTTGTACGGGTAAATCTCGGTAAATATCCAAACCAATGGCTACTGGTTGCTGTTGGTCAATAATGGTTACTAAGTCGGCTAAAACGGCATCAGGAATCGGCCATTGTCCCACATTCCTAATATCTGGCTCATCTACAGTTACCACGACAATGCGCGGATCCATTGGTTCTAAGGGACGCAAGCGCATAAACTGATCAAAAGCCGCCCATCCAAATAACTGTAAGACTCCAGCCCATTGAATGGCAATTACCAGGGCTGTGACAATGGGCGGAATTAGCAAGCCAGAAAATTGTCGAAAATTTAAAGCACGAAAACGGAAGTGTGAAGTCGGAAGTCGCAAAAAACTCCTTTTCTTGACCATAGCTTCACACTTCATGGCTCAAATTTCCCGAACCTTTACATCAGGATTTAGGTTTAGTTCCACTCCACAAATGGCTCATCAGCGACATTTTCTAACCCTACTGAGTTTAACAGTTCTCGCCAGTGACTAGCTAGGGTGAAGTCTTCAGGTTGCTGTTGTCGTAGAGTTGCTAAGGTTGCCAAACTTTCAAACCAAATTCCATACTGAGCATAGATGGCTGCTTGTTCCAAGGGTTTGGCGATCGCCAATTTTTGACTCAAATCGTTATCCAGTTGGATGCGTTGGATTTCCCCGGAAACAAAAACCACTTCTGGAATGTTACCAGCATTGGAGGTTTCACAGACAATCCCGAAAGACCAGCGATAGTTTTTACCCGCCTCGAGAGATGGGGCATCGTCTGGGATTCTAATACTGACGATACCAGGCTTTTGAGGAATTGGCAAGCTGGTCTGATAAATATCAAAACCATCTTCGTCTTTGAGGCTAAAAGCTACCTCAGTGCCAACTAATGCTGGTAGGTAGAAGAATAAGGTTGGTTTTGCCTGTACAGTTAATCCTCTCATATCAGGTCCGATTTCCTGGGGTTGGATTAAATTAGGAACTAGGGCGGTGAGAGTTTGGCTTAACTGTTGCACATCTGGGCAACTACCTCGAGAGCCTCCGGCGGCGGTACGGGTGGGCATCCCCTGACCTGGGGGTGGCTCAAACGCCATACTAACGTGAGTTGGCGGGCGATTTTGATTTCGTCTGGCTGTCTGAGCCAGACTCGGTGAGGTATTCTGTACAACTAATCCTACCGATAGAATGAGGGAAATGCTGACGAATGGTTTTAAAAATTGCTGAGTCATTTGCAGTCTCCTATGAGACGAAAAGATTTTGATTGAATTGGTAGCCCCTGACTGTTTGAGCGTTTAATCTGATTGTAGTATTATTTAAGTCCCCTTAAAAGTGATTAGCCAGGGAGTTAGGTTAAAATTTGTTGCTCTAGGCTGGCATTTGGGGGCAGTTGGGGGCGGTAAACATGATCAATGGTAATATTTACCACCGATGGTAGCCTTTGCTCTGGTTAGGGCTATGGTTGGGGTGTCTTTCGCCTTGATGCAGGTACTATGATAATCTGTGTGTTGCTAGTTCCGGTGTTAAGAGTTCCTTAAAATTGCTTATGACTGTTTCCCCTAGTGGCTCGGAATCTTTACCTAATAATGCGGACTACCGACAATTGGATCGCTCTCAACTGTCGGAGATGATGCAGCGATACATTGAGGTTAAAGACCAATATCCCCATGCTTTACTGTTTTTTCGGGTGGGGATTTCTTTGAGTGTTTTTTTCAGGATGCCATCACAATTTCTCAGGAATTGGAGTTGGTTCAAACTACTAAATCGGCAGGAAAGGAAATTGGTCGGGTCCCCATGACTGGCGTGCCTTTTGAGCACGTTTACCGCTATAGCAATATGTTGCTGGAAAAGGGCTATCCGGTGGTGATTTGTGATCAGGTGGAAGATGCGGCGATCGCTGCTAAAGAACGACGACAGGTTAAGCGAGAAATTACCCGCATTTTGACTCCCGGAACTTTGACTGATGACCAAATGCTGCGGGGTCGCCAGAATAATTTTTTGGCGGCGGTGGTCATAGCTGGAGACCACTGGGGTCTGGCTTATGCTGATGTGTCAACGGGAGAGTTTTTGGCTACTCAATCTCAGAATTTGGAACATTTGACTCAGGAATTGATGCGGTTACAACCTTCGGAAATATTGTTCCCTACTCATGCGCCTGATTTAGGTAAAATGTTACGACCAGGACAGAAAAGTGAGAGTTTGCCTGATTGTTTGCCTGCGGACTTTTGCTATTCTTTGCGATCCCAAATCCCTTTTACTTTGGGGGAAGCTAGGTCGCGAATTTTAGAAGAGTTTAAATTGCGATCGCTTGAAGGTATTGGTTGTGAAAATTTGCCCCTAGGAGTGAGAGCAGCAGGGGGATTATTGGAATATTTAGAGGAAACCCAGAAACAAAATGTGGTGCCTTTACAACAGTTACATAGTTATACTCTCAGTGATTATCTGATTTTAGATTATCAAACTCGCCGTAATTTGGAAATTACTAAAACCATTCGTGATGGCACTTTGCAGGGGTCTTTATTATGGGCAATAGATAAAACTTCTACGGCTATGGGGGCTCGTGCTTTACGCCGTTGGTTGCTGCAACCTTTGCTGAGTATTAAGGGGATATGTTCCCGTTATGATACGATTGAAGAATTAATTAATAATGTCGAATTACGACAAGACCTTCAGCAACTATTACGGCAAATTTATGACTTGGAACGGTTGACAGGAAGGGCGGCTAATGGTAGTGCTAATGCTAAAGATTTGGTCGGTTTGGCTGATTCTTTATCGAAATTACCACAACTCGCCCAACTGTCGAAAGGGGGCAAATCTCCCTATTTGAAGGCTTTACAAAATGTGCCACCTTTGTTAGAAGAACTGGCAAAAAAAATTAATAGTTATATAGTGGAGTCTCCGCCTCTTTATTTAAAGGAAGGGGGATTAATTAAGCCGGGCGTTGATCCGCAATTGGATCAAATGCAGGCGGGGGCGGCTGAAGACCAACAATGGATTGCTAATTTGGAAATTCAGGAACGGGAACGCACGGGAATTTCTACGCTTAAAGTAGGTTTTAATAAGACTTTTGGCTACTATATTAGCATTACTAGATCTAAGTCTGATCAGGCTCCTGATGATTATATCCGTAAACAGACTCTCACCAATGAGGAGCGTTACATTACCCCAGAGTTGAAAGAAAGAGAGGCGCGAATTTTAACGGCTAAGGAAGACCTTAATCAGCTTGAATATGAAATCTTTGCTCGCTTGCGGGGGAAGTGGGAGAACACACGGATTTAATTAGGGAGATTTCGCGGGCGATCGCCGCTATTGATGTATTATGTGGATTAGCTGAAATTGCTGTTTATCAGGGTTATTGTCGCCCGGAAATAGTCGGCGGACGGGAACTTAAAATTCTTGAAGGTAGGCATCCTGTGGTGGAAAAATCTCTACCAACTGGCTTTTTTGTGCCAAATAACGCCCACTTGGGTAGCGAAGAAGGGGGACTACAGAAGCAGAAACTTTCGCCTCCTTCGCCGCCAGATTTGATTATTTTAACAGGCCCTAATGCTAGTGGAAAAAGCTGTTATCTTCGACAGGTTGGCTTGATTCAATTAATGGCACAAATCGGCAGTTTTGTTCCGGCTACTTCTGCTCGGCTGAGTATTTGCGATCGCATTTTTACACGGGTCGGCGCTGTGGATGACTTGGCTACAGGTCAATCTACCTTTATGGTAGAAATGAATGAAACTGCTAATATTCTCAACCATGCTACTCCTAAATCATTGGTTTTGTTAGATGAAATTGGTAGGGGTACTGCCACTTTTGATGGGTTATCTATAGCTTGGTCGGTGGCGGAATATCTCGCTACTACTATTAAGGCTAGGACTATTTTTGCGACTCATTACCATGAGTTAAACGAATTGGCTTCTATTCTGGGTAATGTCGCCAATTATCAGGTCACTGTCAAGGAATTGCCAGATAAAATTATCTTTTTGCATCAAGTTCAACCCGGCGGCGCTGATAAGTCCTACGGTATCGAAGCGGGACGCTTGGCGGGGTTGCCTGATGTGGTGATTAAACGCGCTAAACAGGTGATGCGACAAATTGAAAAACACAGCAAAATTGCTATGGGTTTGCGAAAGGGTATCCAAAAGCCGCCTGCTAATACTACCAATATTCAACAGTTAAATATTTTTGACGATGACCAGGAGTAATTATGGCTAGATAATGCACATAACGGCGATTTTGTCAATAGGTCGATTGGGGGCCGTCTATAATTCCCCAAAAACTCGTGCATCGTGAATTTTAAATTTTCGCCGGAAAATATTCTATTTGGCGATAGAATGGGGATTGTAGCCTCTTTTTTGGGATATGGACACATAAACCCCTTGGATGCGATTGTTTTCATCATAGCAAAACCCCCATTATCTCGTCAAGTATTTGAGAGCCATTAGCAATAAAAATGTATTAAATCTTAACAAACTTTTAAAAAACAAAACTATTTTGGCGGAACGATTAGGATAGCTTAATTATAGTTGGTGTTGTTCTAAGGGTTTTAATAGTGTCAGAATATATTTAGATCAAAGTGTTCCCTGAGTTGTGAGAGCAAAATTAATGGACGTTTATAGACTACCAGCTTTATCAGATAACTACATATTTCTGCTGCATGACCCCGAACAGAATCAGGCGGCGGTAGTTGATCCAGCAGAAGCGGACCCGGTACTAGCAAAATTGTCGGAACTCGGTGCGGAACTGATAGCGATTTTTAATACCCATCACCACGCGGATCATGTGGGAGGAAATCGTGAATTGAGGAAGCATTTTCCCAATTTAACAGTATATGGAGGCGCAGAAGATCGTGATCGCATTCCCGGACAGGAAGTATTTTTAAAAGAAGGCGATCGCGTAGAATTTGGCGGTCGTAAAGCCGATGTATTCTTTGTTCCCGGTCATACTCGCGGTCATATTGCGTACTATTTTCCGGCTACCGATAAGGAAGGGGGGGAATTATTCTGCGGTGATACTTTATTTGCGGGGGGGTGTGGTCGCTTATTTGAAGGAACCCCTAGCCAGATGGTTAGTTCTCTGTCT
The DNA here is from genome assembly GCA_016745315.1 of Arthrospira sp. PCC 9108. Taxonomy (GTDB): domain Bacteria; phylum Cyanobacteriota; class Cyanobacteriia; order Cyanobacteriales; family Microcoleaceae; genus Limnospira; species Limnospira platensis. The sequence goes on along the minus strand of CP066886.1, from coordinate 2,769,583 downwards.
AAATTGCGATCGCTACCCGATGATACACGGATCTGGTGCGCTCATGAATACACCTTAAACAACCTGAAATTTGCGCTGACAGTAGATGGTGATAATATCAGCTTACGCGATCGCTTGGAAAAAGTCACCATAGCTCGCAGTCAAAATCAACCCACTATCCCCTCATTAATAGGCGTAGAAAAGGCAACTAATCCCTTTCTACGTTGGGATGAACCCGCATTAAAGTTAGCCGTTCAAGGTAAAGATGACATCCAGACCTTTGCTAGAATCAGGGGAATGAAAGACCAGTTTTAACAGTTTCGCCTTTGGTGTTAGTAGCACTAGGTAAATGAGCAGATAATCTGTAGATGGGGTGATATTCTACCATCTACAGGTATCAAATTACCACCAATTTTCCGGGAAGATTGAGCCATCAACGCATCTGGTGTATCTTGTGAATTAACCAGTTTAGTTTAGCCTCTGCTACTATCATAAAATCTTGCATATTTTGGGTAAATTCGCAACCAAATAGTATATCTTGTTCAGGTTCAGAAGACTGATAACCCAATTGTCGAACCGTCCCGCGCATACGGTTAGCTAAACACCAACAAATCCCCTGATAAAATCTAGCTGAGAATTTAGAACTACTGCGGAGTTTGCTAGTTAGTTGATAGCGAGGAATTGCCAACAATTCCGTAGTTTCCACAGCTTCAACAGTAGCGACAGGAGCGCGGTTATCCAAAAAAGAAATTTCGCCTACTAATTCCCCTTGTGATAGATAAGCCAGGTCACGATCATGGTTATTATTAGAATGAATATATACCCTAAGTGTTCCGCTTAAAATAATATAAAGCGCGTTGATAGGTGTTCCTTCATGAATCAGTATTTCTCCTTGTTCCAAAGTCTGTAACCTACCTTGGTAAGCTACCCACCGCAGGTCATCTTCATCTAGTCCACCCAGGATAAATAGCGCCTTTTTAGATTTTTCATCCATCTTACTTTAACAACTGGTGGATTAGAGGTTGTGACAACAATATAATCAAAGGATAATGATTGATGGCAAAAAGTATCAAGCATCAGATATTGAACAGCTAGATTGGACAGCTATTTCAGAGACTTCAGAAATTGAATTAAATTTTCATGAAACTTATTCGGCGCTTTCAGATAACAAGCATGACCAGCATTTTTAAGGATCGCTTTTTGACAATTCGGCATAGTTTGAATTAAGATATCAGCCTGACTAGGCGGCACAATTTGGTCATTACTTCCCCAAATAGCCAAAGTCGGTATTTGAATACCCTCAAGTTTTTCAGCCATTTTTAAAATACCCACCGGAGCCACAGCCACAAAGCCTCGTACTGACTCATGATGTTGAATTAGAAAGGGTAAACTATATCGACCACTCATAGAAGGAGAAACAATGACCGTGTTATGTAATTGTAAATTGTCAGTTAACTTCACCAAAAATTGTACAGGTTCATCAGAGATAGTTGCCGAGGTTCCATAGCCGGGAAGATCCACAGCCACCACTCGATAATTTTGATTAGTCAATTGTTTGATGGTGCCGATTTCTTCCCAGGTTTTAGCGCGAAAACTAGCCCCATGTAATAATAAGACCGAAGGAGCATCAGGCTGACCTGCTTCTAAATAGTGAATATTTTTATTTTTCATCTGAATTGATTGAGATATAATAGGGGATTTCATAATTTCACAGAATTTACTCTTGACAGTTTCTCCAGTCTGATCATAGTCTTATCATATCCCATAGACTCCTGAACAGTCTCCCCTAGGTGAATCTAGTTAGTCCCCAAGTAAGGGTAGAAAACTATTCAGTCTAAATCACAACATTTTGCTAGGCTAGGAATGAAGAGTTAATTTGGTATCAATTTCCTATAGGTGCTATGGCAATCGACAGTTTACCTGAGTCAACACCCTCGACAGCAACAAATAAGCCACCAAAACCGAAAGTGGGTATGGTGACGATGTTCCGATTGGGTCTATTTCAAATGGGACTGGGGATTATGTCCTTGCTGACCCTGGGAGTCATTAATCGAGTAATGATTGATGAACTAAGGGTTCCAGCTCTCATGGCGACGGGTGCGATCGCTATGCACCAGTTCGTCTCTCCTAGCCGAGTGTGGTTTGGTCAACTCTCTGACGGAAAACCGATCTGGGGTCTACATCGCAGCGTTTATGTGTGGATAGGTGCGGCTCTGTTTACCACTACTTCTTTCCTGGCTATGCAGGTGACATGGCAATTGGGAACCAGTATTCAAAATTATGGTATGACAGGGATAAGCTATGTTTGGGCGGCATTATTAGCGGTAGTGTTTGCTTTGTATGGTTTAGCTCTCAGCGCCAGTTCTACCCCCTTTGCTGCTTTGTTATTTGATGTATCTGATGAAGATGACCGATCTAAACTGATCAGCATTGTCTGGTCTATGTTGATGGTGGGAATTGTAGTCGGAGCTATTATTAGTTCTAAAATTCTCAATCAGCAGGAAGTTGGCGAGATTGACCCGGTTTCTGCTAACCTACCCACCCCTGGGAGTATGGTTGATATATCCACCCTACAAGCAGCCATTAACCCCCTATTTATAATGGTTCCGACGATGGTATTTCTTCTGTGTATGGTGGCGACCTGGGGGGTAGAAAAGCGCTTTTCTCGATATAGCGATCGCTCTACTGTAGCAGACAGAGAAGACCAAATTACCCTAGGTCGTGCTTTACATATCCTCACCGCTAACCGCCAAACAGGTTGGTTTTTTACTTTCCTGTTAATTATGAGCATTAGCCTATTTATGCAGGATGCTGTACTAGAACCTTATGGGGGTGAAGTGTTTGGGATGTCAATTTCTGAAACCGCGCGATTAAATGCTTTTTTTGGGGTCGGAACTCTGGTGGGAATTGCATCTACCGGATTTTTAGTTGTCCCGCGAATTGGTAAGAAAAATACGGTCCGTTTAGGTTGTGTGGGGGTGGCGATCGCCTTAGTATTGTTTATTATGGCTGGATTTACCACTAACCCCGAAATGCTCAAGGGTTCACTGTTATTTTTTGGCTTGTTTTCTGGTATCTTAACTGCTGGCGCTATTAGTTTAATGCTAGACCTGACGGCCGCAGAAACTGCTGGAACTTTTATCGGCGCTTGGGGACTGGCTCAGGCTATGGCGCGGGGTTTAGCCACCGTATTGGGGGGAGCATTCCTAGACTTAGGTCGGTTCATATTTGAGGTTCCCGTTTTGGCTTATGGGACTGTATTTGCAACTCAGGCTGTAGGTATGATTTGCGCCATTAGTTTATTAAGCCGTGTCAATGTTCGAGAGTTTCAGGATAGCACTAAAAAAGCGATTTCTACAATTCTCGAAAGCGAATTAGATTAATCAGTCAGTTTTTGATGTTGGTAGAGAGTTGAGGCTGGTAAATACCAATACCTTAATCGTCTCTACTCATCAACGGCGAATCGTTGCTCAAAAATAAGCGGACGATGGGACTCGAACCCAAACTAAAGTCGGAAGGGGTCGAGAATGGGGTCGCCCCCATTCCCTCCCATTCAAAACCGTACTTGAGACTTTCGCCTCATACGGCTCCTGATGTGGATGCCCAATTGGTCAGTGGTACAGTGTTGACTTCACCGCTTAGTCCTTGTTCTATAGCACAAAACAGAACAGTTAGGACGTATAATGGCAAGGATATCTACAGAAGACCCAAAAGGCCAGCCCCCTACACTTACGACCTCAGACAAAAAGTTATTAATGCAATTGAACTAGACGGTATGCCCAAAACAGAAGCCAGTCAAGTTTTCCATGTCAGCCGGAACACCATTAATCTCTGGCTGCAAAGAAAAGCACAGACCGGAGACTTCCTCCCTAAACCTAATCACCGACCTGGCAATAACCACAAAATTACCGACTGGCAAAAATTCAAGGCTTTTGCCCAAGAGCATGGCCACAAAACCTCCGCTCCAATGGCTGAACTTTGGGATGACGACATCTCTCCTCGCACCATATCCAGAGCCTTGAAGAAAATTGGCTTCACCAGAAAAAAAAACTTACGGCTACCAAGAACGTGATCAGCAACAGCGAGAGGAGTTTATTGCTCAGATTGAACATATGGAGCCACAAGAAGTGGTCTACCTCGATGAAGCCGGCATGAATAGTCAGGACTCGGATTACCCTTATGGTTACTGCGAGGAAGGAAAACGCTTCGATGCCCTCAAATCAGGGAAGAGGCAGGGCAGGGTGAGCTATATGGCCGCATGGTGTTATCAACAACTCTTAGCCCCCGATCGCTTTGAGGGTTGTTGTAATCGGACAGTGTTTGAGTTGTGGTTGGAGTTCATCTTAATTCCAACACTGAAGCCAGGTCAGACTCTAGTGCTAGACAATGCAACGTTTCATAAAGGGGGACGGATTCCTGAGCTAGTGGAGGCGGCTCAATGCCGTTTGCTCTATCTACCACCTTATTCGCCAGACCTCAACAAGATAGAGAAATGTTGGTCGTGGTTGAAAGCCCGCATTCGCCATTGCACGTGAGCAGTTTGATTCTCTCGATGATGCCATGGATTCCGTTATAAAAGCTGCGTCCTAACCACCTTGACTAATGCTATAGGTCCCAACGTTTGGAGCATCTCACCAAACAAGGCAAGGAACTCAAGGTCATAAACGAAGTGTTTAGTGGGAGATTAGGGGTCGAGAATGGAGTCGCCTTCGTCCCCTCCCATTCAGAACCGTACGTGAGAGTTTTCCCTCATACGGCTCGTGGGGTGCGTCACATCCCGATAATTGGCATAGACAGGAAGCGTTTATACGAGTTAACTGACTTGGCTGGCGATCGCTTTAGTTTTTCTGTATGATGATTATGGCCATGAGTAATGGCTACTTGACAACCCGTTATTCGTTAGGGCCACAGACAACTCTACTCCCAAGTCCTAACGGATTCTTGTGGCTTTGGCTTGATTGTGCGATCGCGTTTACTTCTTGTCCCTCGTTGTTCACTGCTAAGTATTTTGTAAATTAACTTCATCAATTCATTGTCTCTTGAGTTGACCTCTGCTATTAACTTTTGGTTTTGCTTCATCAAAGACCACACTAAAAATATCACTACCCCATCACTTCCTACCCGTAATAATTCTGGTAAAACATCAGTCGCCATAATCTTTATATTTTTGGTTTTGGATATTTAACGGAAAATAATCTTGATTTTTGGTTAAGTATTTTTCCATGTGGTTGATGTTTATCCATATAAGTTTATTATGGTCTTCTATTTCTCGCCTAAGCGTTGATGATATTCTGTTTAGCTCTTCTCTGTTTCTGTTGACTTGTACTCTAATTATTGTGTATTGAACTGATACATACCAGACCGTACTAATGAGTGAAAGTATCCAACTTATAATTACCGTAATTTTCTCAATTTCAAGATCCACGGTGGAATTAACTCCTCTGTTGATGTGGATTTTTAATCACATTTTACTTGGGTTAATTTCAAGACTTTGACCAGATAACGCAGATAGAATCCGAATTATCTGGCAGCTTTAAATTTTCGACCAACTAACTTTCGATTTTCGGGACAATTACAGCATCTTCATACTTTCTAAAAAAAGCTAGAGTTCTTTGTAATCTCCTAAAAAATGTCCCGTCTAAACTTTCTATTACAGGCCCAAAACTTTCTTCTGAGACCATACTAATTGCTTGATTTCCTGGTTGTTGGTTGTATACTTGCTGTGCTTGATATAATGCCCCTACTAAATGACAAAATTCTACGGTAGCGTCCACACTATCACCGTTTGTCCCCAATGTTTCTAGTAAAGTTTTAAACTGTGAATCATCTGGGAGATGGTCGATTAATTGATTAAGAGAGATGTCCATGTTAGTCTACAAAAGCCTCAATTGTTACGTTAAACTTTAGATCCATTGTAGGATGATTTTCGATCCATGTTGCGTTTTTGAAAAAACGGCGGCGGACTCCCAACCTTCTAATCACCGAGGGGTTGTCTGTAAATTCTTGAACTGGTGGATAGTTAATCAGTTGCGGTTCTTCTGTAACGTATACAGTCCTTTGCCCTGTTATCCAGTCAGAATTTCCAGAACCATTAGAATAATGCCCTCTAATAAGCAGCATTGACCTATAGCCATCATAGGGATTTTTCCACCGCCCCCAATCAGTTAAAAATTTAAACCTCAACAATGAGTATTGAGTAACTGGGGGGCTGTGAATTATCCATTCTTGAGTTGGCTGATAACTTGACGCTATCACCTCCCATGTGCCATAAGCATCCGTAAAACTCATGCTTTACTTGATAACTTGACGACGGTCTAGACTAGCTCTCAATACTGTTTTACCGTTTAGGGTTTTACCGCTACTATTATAATGATGTAAAGCAGCGTTTACGTTTTCTACGTCGCAAAATAGTCTATATGTAATTGGTGGTTTATTGGTTCCATTGTTGCAACTAACGCAAAGTCTCACCAATACACCAGCTCGCATTAATTCCCCAGTATCATAAACTGGCTCCTTCCTATTCGCATCAGCGACTGGACCTATTCCCAAAGTTGCTACAGTGTTATCGTCATACATCACACTACTAGCTCTAAATACTCTAATCTTAGTGCCATCTACTAATTGACACAGTTTCGTTCTAGCCATTAATATACTCTCCTTTTGTTATTAACGGTAATCAACTCGTACACGATCGCGACATGAAGTTATCACTCCCGTACCATCCCATTGCTTGTTAGGTAGCACTTGGATGGCTTCAGTAACCTTGTCTGTAGGCACATAAATATCCGCACCATAATACTTATTGTCTTTTCGGTAGTTAATTCTCATTTTCATTAAGTAGCCCTCCTGCACAGCTTTATTTGGCTTAAGCATATGGGCGTTTACTTCAGTTGGATTTGTATGGGCGGTCATTCCTAGATGTGTAGCAATGCCATCGTACCGACTGGAAAGCCTTGCTGCCACTCTAGTGGTTCCTGTACCCCCTGGCGAGGGTGAATTCCAGCTATAAATTTTTGAACTATTTAGACTGGGCATAGAATACCTGCTTTGTTGTTTAAAAACTGATTACCACTACATTCATAACAGGTATTTTTAGGGTGTGCAACAGTTACGGAAACCTATAGGGTTTCCGAACATACAAGGGAGTTTGTTTGATCTAAAAAAATCGTTGGGGTTGTCTTCTAATCGGGATTATTGTATATATGCCCGTTGTAGTCACAGAGAAGGATAGGCTCGTTGAGCATCTCCAAAAACAATTTCGCCTCTCTAAAATAGACGTGCCCGACCGGACGGCGGCGGGGTGGTTTAATTTTGTTACCCAATATCGTCACCTCTGGGGGCGTAATAGGAAACGCTTGGGTTGGATTTTGGTTGCTCGATGTAAAGACCTTTGAGTTATCAAATTCTATTTCCATCACCCGACAGATTCGCTGATAAAGATTAATCCCCTCTGATGCGCTAGTTGCAAAAACAAACGACTCTAACCCTTGGTGCTTGTCTCTATAGCTAACCGATTCTCTACCCTTGTGAAGACGAAATTGTTGGGGTTGTAGAAAGTTCTGGACAATTCTCTGAGCCAAATTTCTGATGTTAGCCTTAGTTAACAAGTCGCCAGTTCCGTTCGGGTTTTCCGTTTTTCCCACCAAACGGAAACCAACTCTCGCCTCTAGTTGTCGGTAGCCTTTTTCCACATCCTCGATCCGTTCCAAAAAGTACAGCACAACCTTGGGAGCGCCCCGGTAACTAATACCCGTTGAGACCGTGCTATCCATTCCCTCACTGCTACCCCCACCCTCGTAGTGGATTTGCAGGATTTGCCTAATTAGCTCCTTGTCGTTCCCCGTCAAGACAACTGATTTGTTCTGAGAGCGATCGGGAAAATATTCTATTGTGCGGTGAAGCCCAACATCTTTTGCTGTTTTTCGGGCTGAAGGTTTCCATTCAATGTAAGCCGGGCGAGAGCCTACCTCATTTCTCCATCTGCTTATTGTTTCCCCAGTGGAATTAGTCACATTCGACGCGGGATAGTTAGTTCTTAATGTGGGGAGTTTTGGGTTCACTCTGTAGCGCAGTTCTGGATAACCCGATGCCCAAGCATCAAACCAATCCTCGAATTTTAGATCGCTGGCATTGAGAAGATGATCGAGCATCTTCTCCATCCATCCCAGTTGTGACAACTGCAATGCCAAGGCTGACTCAGAACCAGCCATCAGCAGTTTGTAATCTGGGTTTTTTCTGTCTGGCTGTAGTTGGTAAACGTTCCAGTTTGGCTGCAATTCTATTCGGACTCGTTCCGGGCGCTTATCTGATAGTTTCGTGATACGCCGTTGACGAGCCATCATGATGTAAGTTTGCTGAGTAAGTCTTCCAACTTCTGCCATTGATATCCCTCCTCTCAGGTGATGAATTTATACCGGTATCCACTCCTCATAAGTTCCCTGCTCTGACAACAACTCACCGAGGGTTTCAAAAAAAGTAGATGTCATTGTTTCTATACCCTCCCATTGTTGCTCATTCACCCAATCAAAATATTCATCTTCTTTAACTTTCGCCCAAGTTTCTTCTACTTTCTCCGAAACAATAAAAGGTGATTGCCCTTCCTTGCCCCAAGTATCTTCCTTATCCAACAACTTGGCTGCTACTTTTCTGGCGTTAATGTAAGTCATAACAAACAGTGCTTTTTTAACAACCTCTTGCACCGCATACCTCAGCGAGGATAACGCATCCACCAAAGTCTCTTTAATAGTCGGGTTAATCATACACATAGCGGCGATCGCACCTTCCCGAATCCTTAAACTTGTTGCCGCCGCACTACCCACCTTGCCCACCACTAAAGCCGCCAAAGATTTCCCGACTGTTTCCCCCAAGGGAACATATAAAGCATTAGCCGCTTGTTTTAAATCGTCCATCATTTTCTTGTCAGATGCTGCCCAATCAAAGTTATAGGCTTGAGAAACCCCTTGGGTCAATTTGCTCATCACTGTAGGTATTGTTACCCCTAAAAAACCGCCAACAAAAGCCGGATGGGCTGCTACTAAACTCCCTACACCCGCACCAACAAACCCTAATGCTTGTCCGCCAACAACCAGCACAGTCCCAGCAATTAAACCACCCGCTACAATCCCGGCTATTTTAGGAACCAGAGGAGCCTCTTGTAGCCATTCTTTGAAAAAACCCCAGTTCCCTTTTTTGATGTTTTCTGCAATAACTAAAGCTCCGCCCTTGACACTACCCGCCCACTTCTTAAAATCAAAGGCTTTTAAACTTTGAATCTGCTGATAAAAAGGGGTCGAAAAACTATTAAACCACTGTGAAGACATTGCACCGCCAGCTATAGCGGTTGAAGTTAGTTCTCTCTGGTCTATCCCTACAATATTAGACATAGTTTTAACCTATATTATCAGAATCGAATGGTAACAAGTCTCTACTTCGGCGAAATTCAGTTAGATTTTCCCTTGATGACAAATTGTCGGATTTGATTTGGCGATTCATCATCAACTCATCATTAGTTTTTAAGAGACGTGCCCGTTCCTCTCTAGTAGGAGGACTTTTGGGTTTGTCTTTAAACCTCGGTTCCGTCATCGCATTATAGTAATTCATCAACCAAGAACGTTTAAACTGTTCAAAGTCGCCGCCCCCAAGGGCTGATACTACATTTAAATATTCTAAGTGTAGCCGAAAATCCAAGACAGCGATCGCTTCCTCTATTCTGTTGTTTGTATCAGTTCTTAACCCCGCTTTTTTCTCTCTTTCAGATGGTGGCTTCTTACCACTACCCGAATCGCTTGGGGGACGATTGGAACCACGGGGGGATTTCTTTTGGTCACGATTATGTCCTCATTTTAGCTGCCATATTCAAAATTATCTCATAAAGGTCAGTGCTTTTAAACCTAAACTCATCAACCTCTATTTCATAATCATGAATCTCTAATAAATCGGGTAACATAGCTTCTGTCGTGTCTTCATCGTTTAAATCAAGTTTAGGCTCCTGACCCTTTTTACTATCCTTACCGAATCCCTTACCAGCTCCCCAGTGTTTTTTACCAAACACATTAAACTCAATCGGTAAAGTCACCACCTTCGAGATAATAGGAATTCCCAACCCGTCCAAAATCGCCGACGTTCTGTAATATAACTTAGCTAAAGTCCGATACATTCTCGTCATTATATAAGCTAGGCGAATCTGAATATTTAACCGGTTAGCACTATCACCTTTCAACTCAATCAACAGTTCAGTCTGAGCCTTTAATATAGCCCCCAGCGAGTTAAACTTTAACTCTATAGACTGGTCGCCTTTTTGGGCTTTATTCGTATCCTGAACTTTAACAGTAACCGGAGCATCAAAACCATAATTATCTATGGTTTTAAACAGGTCAGACATGATTTCCAGATAATCCTTATTTGCATGATTACCTTTACCTTCTGGTATCATCATATTAGACGGAACTTGGAAGTTCTTCTCTAACAATTTCCTGACCCCTAGGGCTTTATGTATTTCCCGAGTCATCTTAATCAACTCTTCACAGCAGTTTTTGTCCATATCATCTGGTAATATTGGTAAACTTGGCGGTGGCTCTGATTCAGATAAATTCTCTGTATAATTCAGAGGTACCAGGTAAAGGGTCCAGCTTATATATCTATCATAAAGTTGATGACTTATATAATTACCGGTTTCTGGTTCTATTTGGTTAAAAACTATCGGACGCACCACAATATTAATCGGCTTGGCTGATTTCAAATAATAAGGTGAAAGCATCGGGTATGATGTCAATACACGCTGGGGAAACCATGTAGGAGATTTCTTGATATATTCTAGTTGACTTACCGATTTAACACTTTTAAAGTATACTCCAACTTGAACATCTCTAAGCCGTCTTCTGTCCCATCTCCCAAAAAGCTCTCTAGTCTCCGAAACTGGCACTATTCCCATAAAAGTTATAGACTCGAACCCCCAACGTTCATTTTGAAATTCAAGAGAGCTTATTAAGCTTGATTTTGATGTTATTGTACCCTCACCCTCCGCTATAAAATCCAATCCTGCTTGAGTAAAAGTTGCATACCACCCCCACAAAAAGAATACGTTTTTAACTAGATAGAGTTCCCCTAACTGGCGAGAATATCCAGCCGGAGGTCGAGGGATATCGAGCTTAGGAGGTCTAGGATCATTTTCATCTTCGCTTGTCTCAATTTCATCTTCCTCTGTTTCCTCGTCTTTATCATCTTCACAAACATTTCTAGCAAAAGTAACCGTTTTCCCCCAATAGTTACGCTCATCGATTGCTCGCATTCCCCAAGGTAAACCGAGACATTTGCGTCATTGATACTGTCAATTGTTCCCCCAAAACCTTTGGGGTTTCCATCCTCATCAAGGTCTACAAATCCGCGAGCCGTGCTGCCAATCTTTTCGGTTTTTATCCCTCGCCTGGTTCTACCATCCTGTAAATCCTCAGCTTCTATGCTTGCTTTAGGCAACATCGACCGGGCAAAATCAACCATTCCCCCAACGTCTATATCAATATCCCCGTCGTCGCGGGGAAACCTTACTCTAGCCCTGGGTTTGTCATCCGCCTCTAATCTTTTGACCTCTCTTTCTATTACATCTACGGCTTGCCGGTAGTTGCGATTCCTAACAATGTCTTTCACCCTTCGGCTGCGCTCTTCGACCTCTCGCATGACAAAAACTCCTCATCCCAATTAATCAATAATTGCATCCATCCCTCCTCAGACAACACCCGATTCTCAGTCAGCCATTCTGGTTCCATCGCCTCGATATTTTCCAAAGAAACCTGCTTAATGGCTTCCCGTTGTTTTAGCATCATATAAGCATTAGGCAGGTACGGGCTCCTCCAAGACCTTAACATGGCAGTAACTGGTAACACTTCTAAAAAGTCAAAAGTTTGACATAGATACTCAAGTCTCTCTAACCATTGCTCAACGAGAAAACGATAATCCCCCCTATTTCTTGAATCCGTTTTATCCGTTTGTCGATCCGTTTTCGGAAATTCATAAATTGCCCTGTATTGTCTGGGGACATTAGCTAAGGCTTTTAACTCTCGAATGATAGGAAATCCATCAGATGGATGACCCGGCAGCAAAAAGTGGCGCTTAAATATCACCTTTTTAGCGTAAAGCATTTGTGATAAATTAGTATCCCACAAATTAACTACAGCCAGCTCATATTGTCCCGCTGGTAGATGACTTAAATCCTGGGGTTTTTCACTGCTATATAAAACTGTGTTCATTGATAAGAACTCTCCACAATCAGAACAGTTGTCGTTCCCTCTTGTACTTTTGCCCATATTGCGTCAGTTGGTATAAATCCTGCTACATTACCTGGATAATAAATCTGGCCGGGTGGCATTTTGAACGGATGGCTTGTCGCGTTACTCCCCAATGTTCCAAAGCCCCAAAGGAGCTCAATTTCTCCCTGATTTTGGATTTCAAAATAAGCACGGCTTAGATTAGCGGGGGCTATTAACATGGGATTAGGGCTTACAGTGACTGTATTCATCACTGTATTAGCCGGACGTTTAGCCATCAGCATTAAGTCTAATTCTACTCTATATTCCCCCTCAATGTAAAGAGTGTCATAGATGCGATTGCTAGTTATTGAACCGCCCCCTAATATTCCATCGCCATAATCCTTAAAACTTACACCCAACCGGTCAAATCTACCAAATATTTTAACCTCGTTTGCTGTTAAGTAAGGATTAATTAGAGGAACATAAAACCGCCTTCCTCGATTTTGAATGATAGGACAAGCTGCCTCAATCCATGGACCTGTGGCGCTTTTCCTTCTAAGCAATTTCAGCCCAAATTTAGGATGGTTACTCTCTAATTTCATTAGTTTAGCTGCTTTTTCTGCTGCCGAATCTTCGGGGTAAAACTCAGGATAAGGAGACCGGGGAAAACTGGGACACCAAACTGAGGCGGTGAGACTTTCTAGGAAAACATTAGCCCGCCATAGCCATCTGGGGTCGATATTGGCAGATATTGAGTTAACGGTACTAGAAACAGCCCAAAGTGTTAATGGGTCACTAACATAATTACTGGCATTGCTTTGATTAATTTCAAATGAAAATGTGTCGGTTTCTGATAAGCGATTCTCTGCCATAGTTTAAGGTGTCAATAAGTATGGTTGTGCGGTTGAAGTCATGCCATCGGTGTAGTTAATAATTACAGGATAGTCTGTTAAAGTGATGGTACATATCAAGGGATAAGTTCCACTTCCACGGGTGTTAGGTCCTATGGTAAACTCACAATGCTTTCTGGCGGGTTCGGGATTGAGTGTGGGGCTAAATTCGGCGGCGTGTTGATACATAACCAAATGCAGTAGAGCGCTACATAAATTGGTTTGATTAAAAGGATAGCTACCCGTTCCGGGTTGAAAGCCCACAAAAAATGGTTCTACTACTGCGATCGCACCGTCATCAATAAAACCTTCTAACTCGTCAATATCCAGATTAACAACAGAAGCCTCCTCATCCAGAGACAGATCCATAATATCTTTCCCGGTGACATTAACGACTAAGTTTTTCTGCCTTTGCAACAATTGCCGCCCCATTGCTAAAACTAAGGCTTCTAAGGTAGTTTCAGAAAAATCGGGATAAAGTCCCGGCGTGATGTTCATATGCGACAATAGAGACAACTCATTCCATTTTACTATAAATGCCTATTCGGTTTGAAATGCGTCCTACCGGTGGCGGGGGCGGCGGCGCTTATTATCGCCATATTAAGTCAGGTTATTTTCAACTCACCGCAGGGGAAGAGATTGAAATAGTCCCCGCCACGCCATTATTAGTCCGTCGGGAAATCACCATCCAAGCCGACAATCCTTTTTCTATTCGGTGGGTAGGGTCTGATTTATCCTTACCTGTTTTTGAAAATGGCTTCTACTCCGATGGGAGTGATGGGGGGATTGGTGTTTTAGCAAGCAGCCCACAACTCAGATTCTCTCTATCTGGGTGCGCCAAGATACGGAAATTGACTACAACATAGGAAGCGAAATAGAGGACGATATGCCTATCCCAGATTTATCAATTAGACCGTTTATTCCCTTAGATTCCAATATAGGCAACCTTCCATCGTTTATAACTTCTGCTTGGCAAGCTGATTCTGGTGCTATTATGTCTTACAATCATTTCTGGGGAGAATGGGCTGAAGACGAGAATACAGCTAAAGCCTGGCAATTTGATGTTTTTTTGCCCGGTAAACAATATGTTTTTAATATTACCAATAATCTTTATGGATACTTTGGGGATGACGGAAGTTCTGCGTCTGTTATCAAGGAAGGAACTAATATCGAGATCTTACTATGTCCTCGTGAAACCATGTGGATGGCAATATCTCAAGTTGCATTGTTTTCTAATGTTTTCAGTTCATATATTGACATAGATGATCTTGAAAAATGGATAACAGACCGGTGTTCTATTGTTACAGTTCCTCACTCGGGAGGAGCCTTCAACTTGACTCCTACTCTGTCACGCTATATTTTGCTGTTTAAAGCTGAAGGTTCTTTTTTAGCTCCCGGATTAGGACTTTGCCGTTGCATTTACACGCCCAACAGCACAGACCCAAAACAGGGGGGAGAATTTGAGATAACGCAGTTTTCACAATGGGAGGATTGGTAAATTCACAAAAATAGGGGAGAGTATTACCGGTTAGTAAACAAATATAGAGAAGGCTGATCCGATCACCCGCCGCCAAACTTCCCCCCAAGTCGGCGCGGAAACTAACACCCCTCCCGCCCGAACCCTACAATAGTCATATAGGTAAGCCGATCGCTTTACCTCGTCGGCTAGGCAACTGGGGGAAATTCCCCACAGACACGAACTCATGAAAAAAAACCGCATTGGTAAAGCCTCCGTCATTCCCGACGCGATCGCCGACAAGATAATCAAACGCTGCAAATATCCCTGGCAACAAACTCTACTTTCCATAATGAGATACACCGGGGAACGGGTGGGAGCCGTTAGGTTGTTGCAAGTTTCTGATGTCTACGCCGATGGCAGTTCTCAGATTGCCTTGCCGGAGATTACTTTTAGGTCAGAAACTAGGAAGCGATCGGCTGGGAAAGATGCTGGGGTGAGACAGGTTCCCGTCTCCCAAAAATTGAGAGAAGTTCTGAGAACCTACCGACCTGGTGGTAGTGTCTGGCTTTTTCCTAGCCCATCCGACCACAGTTCACCGGTGACAGTTCAAGCGATCGACTCTTTCCACAGAAAAGCGATCGCTCAACTGGGATTACAAAACGAGGGTTATTCGCTCCACAGTTACCGCCGCACTTTTATCACTAAACTCTACGACAAGGGAATTAGTACCCGGACGATAATGGAGATTACCGGTCATAAATCAATGTCGTCATTGCAGCGTTACATTGATGCTGACCCTAGCAAAGTAAGAAAGGCAATTGATGAAATCTAGGGCAGTCGATAACTTGAGGTTGCCAAACATCAGAGGAAAGTGGGTGCTACTAGCCAAACACAGATCGAGAAGTAACTGCCCTAGATTCCGCCAATTTTAGCACTAAACGGGGCTGCTTGGTATTTTGTCTAAAACATCAAACAGTCTCACACACGGCTAACGGCGCTAACCACTGTACAGTAGCAGATAGCGCCGTTTGGGGTTGGGAAATGCTCCTTGATTTTTTTGCTAAATCATAAAGTTTTTGGGGGGTTCAAATCTCCCCCGGTGGAAAATTCAGGAGTTGCTATCCGGGGATTTCCAACCACCCGATTTAAGTGCGGGAAGTTTTTCTAGGATAGCTTCAAGAGACAAGCCGGACTCGATCCACTGTTCTACTTGGTCGGCGATCGCTTTAGCTTTTTCCGATAGATGGGGGCCGGCAAGGTAACAAACCTGCTTTTGTCCCCTATATAGGTAAGCATATCTATTCCCGTTGGTGTCCTGGGCGGCTGACTTAGTTTTCCAGCGAACAGTTAGGCGATCGCTCTGAGAAGTGTTCACCGGGGATAAATTTTCGTCACCCAGGGTGACGGCTATCCATCCCAAATACTTAACCTTACCTTTCTCGCGTAACCTTTCCAGAGACTTGACTACACGAGATATCGGGATATCAGTGGATTGGGCGAGTTGTTTGTGGTCTTGATTCGGACATTTGTCCAGCGCCATAAAGACATCCATATCATCCCAAGCCGGATCGAATGGTTCTACACTTTCAGAATCCGTCACCCAGGGTGACGATATTATGACGGAAAGCTGCCTCGGTGACTTAGATTTTTCCCTCATCGGCCTGACCCCCTGTTATCATCTTCCCCAGATCTCACTCGACTATTTATAGCCAAAATGTTGCCGTAGGATTGCTTGGCTATATCACGAGCCAACCGGAGCTTATGGGCACAAGGAAGGTCGCTAAAATTTAGGGCGATCGCCACATCAAGATAACGGGCGACTTGGCGGAAAGCTGCATAATTCCTCCCGATAAGTTCTCGTAGTTCCAGCACTTCGGACTGAAGTTCCAGCACTTTGGACTCAAGTTCCAGCACTTCTGAAGGAACGCTTGGGATTGTGTCGGTCGGGTTATGAGCGATCGCGCGTAACGGCGCGTTTGAATTTTTAACTTTTGCGTCACCCAGGGTGACGGAATCGGTCACTTTATGAGCGATCGCCTTTTCACCGGTGACAGTTTGAAGGTTAGAAAAGTGTTGTGCCATAGTCCATTTGTTTCTTGAGGGTTTAGCAGCGTGCCAAAATAGAAAGCACCCTTCGTGGACACGAAGGGCGCTTAATTTATTTAGAAACCTGTTGGAGAATCTTCTGTCGGATGTTCTCCATTTGTTTTTTCATTTGAGATTGATAGTCTCGATTTGCTTGCAGTCTTTCCTCCAATCGAGTTTCATGGCTTTTGACATACTCATGAAAACCAGCAAACAACTCCTCCAACAGCTCTAAAATTTTCCCGCCTGTTCCGGGGACACTTTCCCCGCTTGGCTGGAAATTATCCCCCTGGCAATCTGTTCCACCAATTCGGACCGATTCAGATTTAGCTCCATAGCCATCTGATCCAGTAGCCCGACGGCTGTTTCCGTTAACGTCATCGAGACTGACTTCTTGTTTTCCCCGTACAGCGTGCTGCGGGTCTTCCATTATTCGAGCGCGATAGGTAAAAAGCCGGATGTTGAGAGCGGGGAAGCTGGTAGATTGATGCGATCGCCTTGGGGTTGGTCAGGCGATCGCAAAAGCACACCCTATATATAGGTAAAAAGCCTATGGTCAAACCAAAAGCCGAGGCCGCCAATTCGCCTAGCGGGTTTCACCGCCTGGACAAAAAACATCAGCGGATTTTCCTGGTCACTTGTTTGGCGAGGATGAAAATTCTCTTTGCGCGTGGGTCGATTTGACACGAGAGGCAGTCTCTTTCTTGAACTGTTTAATTAAAGCCAAAATGGAAATTGATAACACCATTACTCACCTAAGAGTTATCGATTTTATCTCTAATGATGAACGATTCCAAAATGTGCATAATTATGCAATGCAGCTTGAAATGTATCACAATCAAATTTATGCAGACTTGGAATATACACTATCAGCTTTAGAAGATCTAGATTTCACCGCCTGATGAGTCCTAGCCGGTAAAGGACGAAACTTTCCCCTTACACCTGGGGGGAAGTCGCGGATAACCGGGTGATTCCCACCGCATTGATAACTAGCCCCCCGAATTGAAATGGGAGGTTTCCCTCCCCAACCTGTTACTGGGGGCAGAAGTCAATAATTGCTTCTAGCCGGGTTCCAACCCCGGCTAGATTCTAGGGAGATTTGTTCCCCCAGATAGAATGGGCGAGAGCCGTAACAGCTTCGTGGGAACGATTAACCACAACACTAGAGGTTAAAAATGAATAGTTTAATTGTAGGCCTTGATGTTAGCTCATCGTGGTGCGATGCCGTGTGGCTAGAATTTATGCCAGCGGGTGCGTTGCGGGATTTTTACGAGTCTCCCGCATTTGCTGAGTGCCACCGAAAGCTAGAAGCAAATGCAAAGTCTATCCAGTTTCTTGTGTCTTTGGAGCCGTCTGTGGTGATATTAGAGCCGACCCGAACTTATAGCAGATTCTGGATTGACTGCTTACATCGGGAGGGAATCCCTGTGCTGAAAGTAGATCAGACGATGATTAAGGACACTCGGAAAAGCTATGGGGGAACGTCTAACAAGTCTGACCCCTACGATGCTTTGCTCATGGTTGCCACATACTTCCAGCATTACCAAATTGCCTACGATCGCAGGTATTGGGTAAGGGAGCGGCCGCCAGAAGTAGCGAAAATTGAACAATGCCTAAGAGATATTGGGTCATTCAACAAGCCCCGCACCCAAACGATAAACCAAGCCAAGTCTCGACTGGTCTATGAGTTTCCAGCCAAAGCAAAAGTTAGAGTTAAAAAAGAATCTGGGAAATTAGACCCGGACAAACTGCCGGCGTGGTGGGGTTGGGCTTGTGGCTGGACTTCCCAAGGTAGTTGGGAAAT
The DNA here is from genome assembly GCA_016745315.1 of Arthrospira sp. PCC 9108. GTDB lineage: Bacteria > Cyanobacteriota > Cyanobacteriia > Cyanobacteriales > Microcoleaceae > Limnospira > Limnospira platensis. The sequence continues at coordinate 2,751,124 of CP066886.1, read as the reverse complement.
TCCCAAAGGGATTAAAACCAAGTTTGACAATGAATACGCGAAGGCGATCGCGGCGGGGGAAGGCACGGGGATTAGTGAAGTAACAGCGCGACTAGCCCAACAGATTTGTATGTGGCATCAGTCAGAGGCAATGGTAGAGCAAGAGCTACTAAGCTATCTGAACCTACCAGAGTTTGATTGCTACCATCGGGTGTTTGACAAGTTTGGTTTTGGCTGCCGGGAACGAGGCTGGCTACTTACTCGGTGCGTTCCGTTTGATGAGATGTTTAAATGCCTTCCCAAGTCTAAGGCTATGAGACGATTTCGACAGCTTTGTGGTTTGGGGGCTACTCAAGTGCAATCTGGGCAGTATATCTATAACCTGGTAATTACCGGAAAACTCGGGAAAATTTATACAAATAGCCATCTCTTCTAAAAACGGGTTTCAAATCTATTGGCTTGACTGAAAACTGAGTTTTGTCAGGTTTGGTTAAAACAAAACTGCCGCGACTCCGTAGAGTTATTCTACCAATTCCATGTGTCTTATGCTTGGCTATATCCCCGGTAAGCCATCCCTTAATTGGTTTTAATGGGTTATGGCGAATCGGAAGCCTCTTGTTAGGAGCCGCTTTTTGACGGCCACCACGCCCAAAACAAGTAATTAGTAGTGGCTGATGAGTTTTGATTTTCAACCGGGTCGGGGTGCTTTTTCCCACACAATCAGCGTCATCTAGCCAATGGGTTTTCGGTAGTCCTTGAACCGTCCGATTATATTTTGTTAAACCTCCAGTGCCAATTTCAATGGGTAATCCAGTTAGCTTCAGGCTGTTAAACAATGCCCATCGGGTAGAGTTGACGGCCGCCGCATTTTTCAGGGGGGCCTTGGCCTGAACTAGCAACCGCTTCAAGATTTCGGGTTTTTTTTCCAGAAACTGCTCGAGTGCCTGAGAACCTTTTTTCTGATGGCATTTATGGCAAGCAATAGCCAGATTGCTAACTCGGTCGGAACCACCCTGGCTTTTTGGCTGAATGTGTTCGATTTCTAAAGGGATATTTTGGCCACCACAGTAGGCACACTGGTGCTGCCATTTCGTCAACAGATATTCTCTCAACTCGTATCCTAACAAAACCCCTTGCTGGTATTCAACTCCAGATATTTCGGGGTTTTGCAGCTTTTGGGTGTCAAATCGTACCAATTCCATTGATATGTCCGTTATCGGGCATGAGGAAATCAGTCGATTGACCCAGGTCAAGGTGGTTTCAACTCGATGTTTGAGGCTGGGAGCCAACCATCCATCTGCGCGCTTTCTGTTATTGAATCGGGCTTGACGGTAACGAGTTTTTCGGCAACGACGGTGGCGGCGAACCACGCGATGTGCAGTTAACTTGGCTCGGATTCTATCTCCTGTATGAGTCAATTCAGCCCCCCAGATAACTGTGTCCCGACTCTGATTAACTAGGGCAATACCCGTCACTGATGCCCCTGGGTCTAACTTTAGCCGTAATGGTTCATTGACCGGGTTCTCAACAGTTTTCTTGAGGATAATTGTAAATGGATAAGTCCTAAACACTGCGGCCAAACCCTGCTTCAAAAGCTTTCTGGCTCTGGCCCGATGAGTGGGACTTAACGGTTGCCCCAGTGTGTCAACCACAAAAACGTAATTTTGGTAATTTGGCATTTAAGCTATCTCCCAGATGGGGTAATGTTGGCCTCGGTCATGTTAAAGGGGCTTTTTACGTCTAGCTCACTCGAGATTGCCAATCCACTCATCTCGTTCCTTAAAGATAGACGACAGAGCAACAGGCTGGCGTTCACCTGTGGGTGTCATAACCCCATTAACGTAGGTCTAATCCTGGACCTGCATCGATCATCTCCTTTGAGGAGTAATTTCCAGCAGGATCCGGAAATTACCCGATTTTATGCAAGAGTGCTGGAGGTTGACAAGTCTACCGAAACGCTGATATCATCAAGATATACTTTTTTATAATCGTAATTTTTGTTAAATTATTAAAATTAAAAATATTTTAATTATTTAGTAGTATACCATAACTCCCAGCAAAAAGCAACCACTCCCCCCCCAAAAAAATTTTGCAGCATTTGTTAATTTTTCGTAACAAAACTTAAGATAACTTCCGTAACAAAAAAGTAGAGACAAGGTACGCTTTGTCTCTACTCTTGTTTATTGCCTAATTAGGCACGGTGTTAGAAATCGTCGTCATCAAGGATGTCATCAGTGATGATAGCAGACGAGAAAGGTTCTTCATCGTCATCATCGATTAAAGGGAAATTATCAGAATCATCATTGATAGCAAACTCATTATCCTCATCATCCTCACCATCTACGAGTTCATCATCAGAGAATATAGTTTGGTCACTGTAGGCACGAGCCGAGTGGTCATCAAGAATTACATCTTCGCGCAAATCATCATTATGAACATCATCTTCTTGGTAGTTGTAGGGTTCCTCATCCATAACCTGCTCTTCCGCCAAAACAGCATCTTCATAGGCATTAAAACCGCTACCTGCCGGAATTAGTCGTCCGATGATGACATTTTCCTTGAGACCTCGCAACCAGTCCGACTTACCCTCAATAGCAGCTTCAGTTAAGACCCGAGTAGTCTCTTGGAAACTAGCAGCCGAGATAAAACTGTCAGTATTGAGAGAAGCCTTAGTAATCCCCAAAAGAACAGGAGTATAGCGAGCGGGAGCGCCGCCAGTAATAAACATAGCCTCATTGACCTGTTCAACCTGACGAAGTTCCGTCAACTCTCCGGGAAGAGAAGTAGTATCACCCCCATCATCAATGCGAACCTTAGAGGTCATCTGACGGACAATCACCTCAATATGCTTGTCGGAAATATCAATACCCTGAGATTGATAAACCGATTGGACCTCGTTAACCAAGAAAATCTGACACTTTTGGAAACTCTGGAGAGCAGCTTCATAAACCAGCCCATCCTGTTCGAGATAGTAATTAAAGAACACTTCCAGAATTTCATGGGGATTAGCCGGACCATCAGTGAGAGGTTGTCCGACATCAACAGTTTGTCCATCAGAGACAATAACCGTCTGACCAGGAGTCAGGGGATACTCAGTCGCAGCGCCGCCAGACTCAATCACGCGCAACTGGACCAAATCCTCAAAAACCTCTACCTGAGCCGTACCAGGTTGTTTAGCCAAAATACAAGCCTCTTTAGGTTTACGAGCCTCCAGAAGTTCCTCAATACGAGGTAGACCCTGAATAATATCCCCAGTCTTGGGTCGCTCAAAAACCAAAAGCACCAAATTATCGCCCCGTTGAACCAAATCGCCATCACTCAAATGCAGAACCGCGCCGGAGGAAACGCGATAGGGTCGTCCGATACGGAGAACTATTGACGTTTCCGAGTCATCCTGGTTAATGGAGACAACTTGACCAGATTGGGACAATTTGACCCCTGGTGCAATTTCGGAATCTTCTACTACCAGTTCACCGACTTTCACAGTAGGAGTGACACCAGCCGGTAGTGGAATGGTAATCATATCGGTGTCACGAACAATGAGACAGCGGCGGAGAATTTCAGCACCGGAGCGAATACCGCCAACGACACCGCCATCTTTACCGAGAATTTCGGTGCGAGTGACGACTGCGCCTGGTTCAATTTCCTGACCATCATGGACCAGTAACCGAGTCCGGGTACTACCCTGGGTGGAATCAGCGATAATATCGCGCCGAATCACCAAAGACTCTAAAATCACCAATTGGAGGCGCATAATCTCAGGATTATCTTCATCGGGAATCAACTCAATATCAGCAGCCAACTGAGGTGCTTCGGTACCGATGTTAATTACCAACTGGGTACGCAACAATTCGACCCCTTCGACAGACCGAACCCGCTCTCCGTCTTTATAGGATAGACGTTGTACTGCTTGCAGGGAGATGGACTGATTTAGGGATTCCTGGGAGGGAATGGGGGGAGTTTCTGGAACATTAAATTCCACCACCGGACGCAATAGCAAGGCGGGACCTTCGGGAGTTTCCACATACTCAACATAATTAAGTTCTGTGGCTGTAACTCCTGGTATAACTTCTTCTCCGGCGTTTTTGATTTGACCATCGATCGCCATTACCATTTCCGGGTCATCCACCAGATGCAATTCCCCTGGTTTAACCACAATTTCGCGAAGGATATCGTTCTTTTGGGTAACTTCAATCACCCCTTTACTCTGACAGAAGATATCTTTAACCACCTCTGTTCCGGCTTCGACATATTGACCATCTTCAACGATTAACAGAGAGATATCCTTATTAACTTCGTGACACTCTTCAGGAATCCATAATAGAGTTCCCCCAGATGTTACCTCATAGCCTTGTTTACCTTTGGAGCGTTTAGCAACTTCCACGCCAGCGTATTTAATGATTCCGCCAGTAGTGGTGCGGTAGCTATCATCCATCAATTCGGCGATCACTTCATGATTTTCGACCTTGCTACCGGGTGTAACTTTGAGGGAGAAACGGTGATTGCTGTTAGTTTCAATCACATATTGTTCCCGTCCCAACTCTGATTGCAGACGTACCAAAGCCTGGTCTAAAAGTACAGAGGCGGTGATAATTTCAATTTCCCGTGGTAGAGGATTTTCCTCACCGGGGTCAATGGTGGTGAGAGTTCCATCCAGGGATGTTTCCATTACTGGCGACTGATGGTCATCGCCATTATCAGGGGTAATGCGGACAATGCCACCATGTTCGGTTTGTAGTTTAGTTTGAGCAAGGACGCTACCTGGTTCTACACGATCGCCATTTTTCACCGCTGGTTCCGCGCCGGGGGGTAAGTTATAAACTTCTCCAGCTAATACCCACAGCAAACCACCCCGTTGAGCGATGCGGGTCATATTTCCTTGGCGATCGAGTTTTTCTTCTGGTACCACGTCCGCAAACTTAACCTCTCCGGCTAAATCTGTGGCTACGTCCTTAGTGGCTTTTTCAGTAGTTTTACGAGCCGTTCGACCCCCCGCGATAATTTCCACCATAATTTGGTCAGCCTCAACGGTTTGTCCATCGTGAACCACCACCGTAGAGCCCTGGCTGATATTAATGCGCTTGTTTTCCTTTTTCCCTTCCACGGTGAGATAACCGTTACTTTCCGCCAGGAAGGAATCATCCCCGTGTCGGGTACGGAAAGCACGCAGACGCAGAGTTTTCGGAAATTTGACAGTACCATCAAAGGGAGCGCGGAGAACCCCAGCCGCTTCAGCGGTAAATACCCCTCCGGTGTGGAAGGTCCGCATAGTCAACTGAGTTCCCGGTTCCCCGATCGACTGAGCAGCGATAATACCGATCGCTTCTCCTAAGTCTACCATTTGGGCATGAGCCAAACTCCAGCCATAGCAGTGGCGACATACGGATCTGTTCGCCTCACAGGTTAGAGGCGATCGCACAAAAACTTTTTTCACCCCAGCATTACAGATAGCCGCCGCTAGGTCATCACAAACAACTTGATTGCGAACAGCGCGGATTTCTCCAAAGCTAATAATTTCCCCTGTCTCTGGGTGTTTTACATCCTCACCCAAGACCCGACCCATAAGGCGGTCTTTCAGGGGAATCAAAACGCGATCGCCATCCGTCATATCTGCGATCGTGATTCCCCGTTCCGTACCGCAGTCAATTTCCCGCAGAATCACATCCTGAGACACATCAACCAACCGCCTAGTCAAGTATCCCGAATCTGCCGTCCGCAGCGCCGTATCTACCAAACCTTTCCGCGCCCCGTAAGACGAGATAATATATTCTGTTACCGTCAGTCCTTCCCGGAAATTAGTTTTAATAGGCTGGTCAATAATTTCACCTTGAGGGTCTGCCATCAAACCCCGCATTCCCACCAATTGACGCACCTGGGAGATATTACCCCGCGCCCCAGAGAACGCCATCATATACACAGAGTTCAGGGGATTGGTCGATCGGAAATTCCGCACCACCTCATCCTTGAGAGCTTCCGAGGTACCGTTCCACGTATCAATTACTTTTTGAAAACGTTCTACTTCCGTGATTTCTCCCTTCGTATATCGCCTTTCTGTGCGCCGAATCTCCTCTTCTGCCCCCTCTAATAATTCCTTTTTAGACTGAGGAATTTGTAGATCATCAACACTAATTGAAACCCCAGCTTTCGTAGCATATTTAAATCCCAATTCCTTCAATTCATCCGCTACTTGGGCGGTAACGGCGCTCCCATGATTCAGAAAAGACCAGGTCATCAATTTTTTCAGTTGACCCTTATCAATAACTCGGTTGCGGAAGATTTTTTTGTTTTCAGACATAGCAGTTCACAGTCAAAGTGCAAAATTTAAAAAGCCGTGGTCTTGAAGTTTTTTTGACCCGGCGGGTTTTAGATAATGATAAAATATCTACCTAACCCGCCTTCAATTATTCTTAAACCAGAGCATCTAGCACGGTTTTGTTGAAGATAATTCGACCAGCGGTTGTCCGCACATATTGGGAAATCATTTTACCTTCCTTATCTTCTCTAACTCTCCTGGTCAAATTCCCACTTTTGTGACCAACATATAATTTAGTCTGGCTACCATCAGCAGACTTTTCCTCTCGGTCAAGTTGTTCAGGTTCATCTAGGTCAACCTCCCCATCAAAACGCACCCAAATCTCAGCGTGCAAATCCAGCAAACCGTGATTATAGGCAACGATCGCATCTTCCAAGTTACTGAAATAGCGATCTTTTCCTCGCACAGCCTTCGGATTTTGTGCAGTCAGATAATAGCAACCCAAAACCATATCCTGAGAAGGCGTCACAATAGGCCTTCCCGTAGCCGGAGACAGAATATTATTACTAGCCAACATCAGCAAACGAGCTTCCGCCTGAGCCTCAATAGACAAAGGAACGTGAACAGCCATTTGGTCTCCATCAAAGTCAGCGTTAAAAGCCGGACAGACCAGGGGATGTAATTTAATCGCCCTTCCTTCCACCAGGATAGGTTCAAAAGCCTGAATTCCCAAGCGGTGGAGAGTTGGCGCACGGTTAAGCATAACCGGGTGACCAGAAATCACCTCTTCTAACACATCCCAAACACTCGGATCGCCGCGTTGAATCAACTTTTTCGCCGCCTTAATATTATTGACCAAATTTTGACGAATCAAGCGATGAATCACAAAAGGCTGGAAAAGTTCGATCGCCATTTCCCGAGGTAGTCCGCACTGGTGCATTTTCAAATTCGGACCCACCACGATGACCGAACGACCCGAATAATCGACCCGTTTTCCTAGCAAGTTTTGACGGAAGCGGCCTTGTTTACCCTCAATAATATCCGAGAGAGATTTCAAAGGTCGGTTATTCGCACCCACCACAGTTCGACCGCGACGACCATTATCAATTAGGGCATCTACCGCCTCTTGTAGCATTCGCTTTTCATTGCGAATAATAATTTCCGGCGCTAAAATCTCCTGCAACCGAGCCAGGCGATTATTACGGTTAATCACCCGTCGATAGAGGTCGTTTAAGTCGCTAGTAGCAAAGCGACCCCCATCTAACTGAACCATCGGCCGCAAATCCGGGGGAATTACCGGAATCACATTTAAAACCATCCATTCAGTTTTAGAACTGGTGGCGATAAAGTTATCAATGATCCGCAGTCGCTTAATCAACTTGGCGCGTTTTTGACCCTTAGCATTAGCAATGTCAGTTCGCAATCGTTCTGCTTCTTCTTCCAGGGGGATATCTTCCAAAAGGCGGGCGATCGCCTCAGCCCCAATACCCACTTCCACCCCAACAAGTTCGCCTTCTTCCGCGTAAATTTGTTCTTCAATTTCCAGCCACTGTTCTTCCAGCAACAGTTGTTTATAGGAGAGATTATCAGCATTCCCCGGATTTAATACCACATAGGCATTAAAATAAACCACCTGTTCCACATCTCGCAGAGGCATATCCAGCAAAATCGCCATATAGCTAGGAATACCCTTGAGATACCAAACATGAGTCACCGGAGCCGCCAGTTTAATAAAGCCCATGCGATGTCGTCGCACCCGCGATTCTGTAACTTCTACCCCGCAACGTTCGCAGACAATACCCCGATGTCGGACTCGTTTATATTTACCACAGTGACATTCCCAGTCCTTAGCCGGTCCAAAAATACGCTCACAGAACAGCCCATCCATTTCCGGCTTCAAAGTCCGGTAATTAATAGTTTCCGGTTTCGTAACTTCCCCTACCACTTGACCGTTAGGTAAAGTACGTTCCCCCATTGTCGGATGCGTTCTGGAGACGCTAACCCAATTTTGACGTAATCAAAACGTTGCTCTAACTTAGGCATAATTCTAGTTACCCATGTATGCTAACAAAAAAAATCAGATCCCAGTAGGGGCCGGTTCACCAATAACGGGCGTGGAAACAGACCATGATGGCTAGATGCCGCCCTAGGCCATGATTTCCACCTACCCAATTTCTGAACCTTGACCTGCTCAATCAACCTACATCCGTTGGCCCTGTTCGTCGTCATCAATGACGCTCAAATCATAGCTAGGCTTAGAAGGTGGTCTGACTCGGTGAGACTCATCAGCCATCAGGTCTACCTCCAAATCTTTACTAGCACCATCCTTTTTGTTAGTTTCCACCTTATGGACTGCAATATCCAAACACAAAGATTGCAACTCCCGCATCAGCACTTTAAAGGATTCTGGCGTACCGGGACGGGGGATAGCTTTGCCTTTCACAATCGCATTTAGGGCTTCATTACGGCCCGCCATATCATCAGACTTAACCGTTAGCAACTCTTGCAAAGTATAGGCTGCCCCAAACGCTTCCAATGCCCACACCTCCATTTCTCCGAACCGCTGACCGCCCTGTTGTGCCTTTCCACCCAAGGGCTGTTGAGTCACCAACGAATAAGGACCAGTAGACCGGGCGTGAATCTTATCATCCACCAAGTGAACCAACTTGAGGATATAAGCAATACCCACCGTTACAGGTTGGTCAAACGGCTCTCCCGTGCGGCCGTCATAAACAATAGTTTTGCCGGGGTATTCCTCACTAAATAACCAATCCTTTTTGAGTTTTTCGCGGGCTTCTTTAAGTTTGCTGTGGACTGTCTCACGGGACATTTCTTGACCAAACATTTCATCAAAAGGGATCACCTTAAACCGCCGTTTCAGGTTTTCTCCCGCCCATCCCATCAAACACTCAAAGATTTGACCAACATTCATACGAGAAGGCACACCCAGGGGATTCAGGACAATATCCATCGGCCGACCATCCGGCAGATAGGGCATATCTTCAATGGGAAGAATACGCGAGACAATCCCCTTATTGCCGTGGCGGCCCGCCATTTTGTCTCCCACCTGAATTTTGCGTTTTTGCGCCACATAGACCCGCACCACCATATTAGCTCCTGGGGGCAGTTCATCGCCTTGTTCTCGGGTGAACACCCGCACATCGACCACCCGGCCTTTTTCACCATTAGGAACCCGCAGGGAGTTATCTCGCACATCTCTGGCTTTTTCTCCAAAGATAGCCCGCAGCAGTTTTTCTTCTGGGGGTTGGTCAGACTCTCCTTTGGGGGTTACCTTTCCTACCAGAATATCTCCCGACTCTACCCAAGCACCAATCCGAATAATCCCGTCCGCTGTAAGTTGTCGCAGGGAGTCTTCCCCAACGTTCGGTATTTCGCGGGTAATTTCTTCAGGTCCTAGTTTCGTTTGTCGCGCCTCAATCTCAAATTTTTCGATATGGATTGAGGTATAAACATCGTCATAAACCAGACGTTCACTAATTAAGATTGCGTCTTCGTAGTTGTAGCCTTCCCAGGGCATATAGGCAACTAAAATGTTATGACCCAGGGCTAATTCTGCCCCCTCGGTCGAGGAACCATCAGCCAAAACCTGACCTGCTACTACTTGGTCGCCTTCATAAACTAGGGGGCGCTGGTTTAAGCAGGTATCTTGGTTAGAGCGTTGATATTTTTGCAGTTCATATTCGATTTCCCAACCTTCGGGGTCAATAACCCGAATTTTCGCGCCATCTACATAACTGACTTCTCCATCAGTACGAGATACAATCACCATACCTGAGTCCCGCGCCGCCTGGGCTTCTAGTCCCGTTCCCACAAACGGACGTTCAGGACGCAGCAGGGGAACTGCTTGGCGCTGCATATTGGAACCCATCAGCGCACGGTTAGCGTCATCGTGTTCTAGGAAGGGAATTAGGGAGGTAGCTACCGAGACAATTTGCACCGGAGAAACGGCTACATAGTCCACTTGGTCGGGGCTGGTTTTGGTGAAGTCCTGACGATAACGCACCGGAACTAGGTCGCCGAGGATATGTCCCTCGGAGTCATAGCTAATGTCTCCTGGTGCTACCCGTAGATCGTCTTCCTCGTCAGCGGTCATATACACCGGAGACAAATCTCGGCGCACTCGTCCATTTTCTACTGGATAGTAAGGGGTTTCGATGAAGCCGTAGGGGTTAACCCGGGCGTGGGTAGCCAGGGAGCCAATTAGACCGGCGTTCGGTCCTTCTGGGGTTTCGATGGGACAGATACGACCATAGTGGCTTGGGTGAATATCACGCACCGCAAAGCCTGCCCGTTCTCGTGTTAAGCCACCGGGACCTAGGGCAGATAAACGCCGTTTATGGGTTAATTCCGCTAGGGGGTTAGTTTGATCCATAAATTGGGACAGTTGGCTAGACCCGAAAAATTCTTTGATGGCTGCTACCAAAGGTTTCGGGTTCACTAGGGAGGCGGGGGTTAGGGTTTCGGCATCGCCAACGGTCATCCGTTCCCGAATAATTCTTTCTAAACGGTTTAAACCTACTCGGATTTGGTTTTGCAATAGTTCCCCTACTGAACGCACCCGACGATTACCCAAGTGGTCAATATCATCGGTTTCGCCGATGTCGTATTCTAGGTTAATCAGGTAGTCGATCGCCGATAAAATATCAGTTGGTGTTAGGACTCTGGTACTATCGGGCACACTCAGCCTTAGTTTCCGGTTCAGTTTATGCCGTCCTACCCGACCCAAATCATAGCGTTTCGGGTCAAAGAAGCGATTATGCAAAAGTTGTTCTCCCCCGGTGATGGTGGGAGGTTCCCCTGGCCGCAGTTTCCTATACAACTCCATCAGGGCATCTTCTTCGCTAAATTCCCCTTCTTTTTCGATGGTTTTTTGGAAGTAGTCCGGGTGCCGCAATGCGTCAAATATCTCGTTATTCGTCAATCCTAGGGCTTTCAGAAGTATCTGAGCCGACAGTTTGCGAGTTTTGTCAATTCTTACCCAAACTAGATCATTTTTATCGGTTTCAAATTTCAACCAAGCGCCTCGGTTCGGGATGAGAGAGGCGCTATAGGTACGTCGTTGGTTTTTATCGATTTCCGATTTGTAGTATACCCCCGGACTCCGCACAATTTGGTTAACAATAACTCGCTCGGCTCCGTTAATAATAAACGTGCCACGTTCGGTCATTAAGGGCAGGTCTCCGATAAATACTTCCTGCTCCTTAATCTCCCCGGTTTCTTTGTTAATTAGTCGCGTGGGAACGTACATCTGCACGGAGTATGTACTATCCCGCCGTTTGGCATCGTCTACGTCATATTTAGGCTGTTTCAGCTTGTAATCTCTGGCTAAGAAATGCAGTTCTAGTTTCCCTGTATAATCACTGATGGGGAGAAACTTTCCAGTTCTTCAATTAGCCCGGTTTCTAAAAACCAACGAAAACTCGATCGCTGAATTTCAATTAAATCAGGAAGTTCAAATGCCGATTCGTATTGGGTTGTATTTGTCATGGTTTCTAAAGGTCTGCTGGGATGTTCAAGGTCTGCTGGGATGTTAGGGTTAGGCAAAATCTCGCCTCCCCCCATTTAGCATTGATATCTCCCCCCATCTGGGCCATTCATCAATAGCGCTACAGGAATTTGGGGAATTTGGGGAGTCGATTTATTTGATTAGGGGGTTACTGATGGGGTCAGGGCAATTCATCAATGGCCCCTACACTAGCAACTGGGTGACCGACCACGGATAAGCCAAATAATTCACAGGCATTTTTTGTGGTTTGCTGACTTAGACTTTCTAGGGATACACCCCGGAGTTCGGATACTTTTTCGGCGACGTATTTAACGAATGCGGGTTCGTTCCGTTTTCCTCGTCGGGGAACCGGGGCTAGAAAGGGGCAGTCAGTTTCAATCAATAGGCGATAGCGAGGTACGCCACGAGCAGATTCTTGAATTTGGGTAGCATTTTTAAAGGTTACCGTTCCGCTGAAACTAATGTAAAACCCCAAGTCTAAAAACCATTGCATTTCTTCGGGAGTGCCACCCCAACAGTGCATAACACCTCGCACGGGACCATGATCAAGATCATCGAAGAAATCCCGCAACAGTTCCACCATCGAAGCTGCTGCATCTCGACAGTGGATAATTACGGGTTTATTTAGTTGGCGAGCTATTTCCAGTTGAGCCCTGAAAATTTGCTTTTGACGGGCTTCATCTTTGGCCTTATAAAAGTCTAACCCAGTTTCCCCGATCGCTACTACCCTTGGATCAGATTCGGCTAGAGTCCGAATTTCACTTTCGGTGGTTTCTGTCCATTTCTCTGTGTCCAGAGGGTGTAACCCCACGGCAAAGGATAGTTCTTCTACTTGGTCGGCGATCGCCCTAATTTCGGCAAATTCCCCGGGATGAACACAGGAGTGTACCAAAGACACCACTCCAGCAGAACGCCACCGCTGCCGGATGCCTTCGAGGTCTGTAGCCAGACTCTCAAAGTTAATGTGAACGTGAGTATCAATTAGCTGCATCTGGTGCTATCTGTCCTTCAGCATAGTTCCCAGCCTTTCGGCTAATATTGTAGCCAACACTTTTGCATTTTGTTGGTTACCCTTATTCTGGGAGAGCGAATTTGGCATAGCCACCCACTGAAGTGATGGGTCAAAAACCGATAACTTCCGGGCGGCGTGCTGACATACTCGCGGACGGCACGAGGAGTCACCCTAGGATGCTGTGGCTTCCTGGGCGATCGAATTAGGCTGGTGTCGTTTCAAGAACCTAGCTAATCGCGATTTTTTCCGAGCCGCATTGTTCCGGTGCAGAACACCTACCTTAACGGCTTTATCGATTTTACTGGTCGTTTCTGACATCCGTTGCTGGACGTACTGCAACGATTCATCGGTGGGATTAGCCGCATATTGCTCAACAGCGGCAAAATATTTTTTCATGAGAGTCCTCACGGCTGAATTATAGGATCTATTCCTCAGCCGATTGCGTTCAGCAATTTGGACTCGTTTAATGGCAGATTTGATATTGGCCATGGCTTCCGGTGTAGGACTACGCGGATCTTTGATAATCAAGATTTCCAGAAATACCAATATAGCACGTCAACAGGGGAATTTGTGCATTAAATTTTTATTTTGCCAGTATCGAAGCCCAAAAGTCCAGATTCGGGGTCAAGATCTCCGAGTCAAGCAGAGTCTGTGAATCCACGTTACACTATATAACAAACGCGGGTTATACTGAAAGTTAAGCTGACCGACCAGGTTCAGCCCAACTCGGTCTCAAAGAAATTTAGCCTCTCCGGGCCCGTCAATTGCCTCGCGTTTTGGCTAGTAACTTCTACGGTTTGCACTCCTAATCACCATGCTGCGAATTATTACTCAGTGGGTTGAAGCACAATCAGAACTGCGACGCATCGGCAGTCGTACCCATGATGATACTATTATCCATAAAGAAGCTACGGTGCGAGAAGTCCTGCAAACCGTGAAGCGGCAAGGGGATAAAGCACTGCTGCACTACACCCAAGAATTTGACCACAAAACTCTGAGCCTCGAACAGTTGCGGGTCAGTGCTTCGGAGTTGGATGTCGCTTATCAACAGGTTAATTGTGAACTTCTCGATGCAATTCGGTTAGCGAAAAAACAGATTGAGGCATTTCACCGCCAGCGTATTCCTAAGTCTTGGGTTCAGTTTGGCGATGATAATGTGGTTTTGGGTAAACGATACACCCCCGTTGATCGGGCGGGTTTATATGTGCCGGGTGGCCAAGCCTCCTACCTAAGTACAGTGCTAATGAATGCCATTCCGGCTAATGTGGCTAAAGTGCCTCGCATTGTCATGGTAACTCCCCCGGTATTGATAATAAGATTAGTCCGGCGGTTTTAGTGGCGGCTCAGGAAGCTGGAGTCCAGGAAATTTATCGAGTAGGCGGGGCTCAGGCGATCGCTGCTTTGGCTTATGGTACGGAAACTGTGCCGAAAGTTGATGTGATAACAGGTCCGGGTAATATATATGTAACGCTGGCGAAAAAATTGGTTTATGGTACTGTCGGTATTGACTCCCTCGCTGGACCGTCTGAGGTGCTAATTATTGCCAATAGTATCGCCTCGCCGGTTCATGTGGCGGCGGATATGCTGGCTCAGGCAGAACATGATACAATGGCGGCGGCGATTTTGTTGACTACAGACTCAGCTTTGGCTCGTCAGGTGGTGGCTGAGGTGGAACGACAGCTTGAGCATCACCCGCGCCGAACTATGACGGAAAAGGCGATCGCTCACTATGGTTTAGTGGTGGTGGTGGACTCCCTCGAAGCCGCAGCTCAGTTATCTAATGAATTTGCTCCCGAACACCTAGAACTAGAAGTTGACGAACCCTGGGAACTATTAGAACACATTCGCCATGCCGGGGCAATTTTCCTAGGTTGTTCGACCCCGGAAGCGGTGGGAGATTATTTAGCCGGTCCTAACCACACCCTACCCACTTCAGGGGCGGCTCGCTATGCTTCCGCTTTAGGAGTCGAAGTATTTATGAAACACTCTAGTTTGATTGAATATTCTCCGCAGGCGCTGCAAAAAGTGGCAAATGCTGTTAATATTTTGGCTACTGCAGAAGGGCTACCATCCCATGCAGATTCTGTTCGTCTACGGACGAAAAATCAGGGAGATGGGGATTTTTAGCGGGTGTTGCTGATTTCTAGGTCAGCTTAATGTGAGGAGAAGTTGCCAATGCTGAGGACAATTTTGGTTGCTATTGATGATTCCCCTTCTATGGAGATAATGATGAATGCCTTAAAGCAACTACAATTGGAACCCACAACCCACGTGGTATTCTCCCATGTGGTTTCAACTACAGCGCCTGATGTAGATCCAATTGCCGATCGCCCCCATCCTAGCTCATCAGAAGAGTTAGCCTATTGGGATATCGAGAATTATCTACGCAGCTATCAGAAGCAGTTAGCTTGTCCCAGTGATGTAGAAATTGTCCAGGGAGATCCGGCTGAGGAAATAATCCGTCTTTCTAATATCTATAAAACTGATTTAATTATTATTGGTAGTCGCGGATTAACTGGACTTAGCCGAGTATTACAAGGGTCCGTTAGTTCCCAAGTGGTAGCCGATGCTAATTGTTCAGTTTGGGTAGTGAAAGAAAAGGTGTAATAACCATGGTGTGAAATGCCGGACTGCGCTAAGGAGTTTTTAACTAGCTAACCGGTTTTTTTTGCCCATAAAAACAGGTCGAAAATATTTAGGGGATAGCGATTGACTGGAGCGGTTGATGAGCGCGAAAGCTGCATACTTGGGGGCGGAACTAGAAAGCTATCATGATCATGATCGACAAATTCCGAACTTCGGGGTTATGCTGGGTTTAAACATCCCTAGATCCTTGCGCTGATGGTTGATTACAATCAGAGTCCGACGGAAACCACCATAGACCCCAAAACCGCGATCGCCCCTAATGTGTTAACTATTTCCCCCGATGCGACAGTGGAAGAGGCGATCGCCTTGATGAGTAATCCCAGTCGTGAATCAGACAGCAGTTCAATTATAGTCGTCACTAGATCGCGATCGCATTGTCGGTATTGTCACCGAGCGGGATATTGTGCGTCTAGCCGCCCAACAGCAACCCCTACAAAGTTTGTTGGTAGGCGAGGTAATGAGCCAACCGGTTATCACCCTACAGCAGTCGGAACTAACTGATATTTTTGCGATCATTGACTTTCTGCAAAAGCGTGGCTTGCGCCATTTACCCATTGTCGATGACCACTGCAGCCTGCTCGGTTTGATTAGCCACGAAAGCCTACAAAGGCTGAAGAGTCCGGTGGACTTGATGCGGTTGCGGTCAGTGGGTACGTAATGGCTCAGGACGTGGTGACATCACAAAGCGATCGCAAAGAGCTAGATATTGCTCAGTTATTGACCCAAAACCGAGTCAGTTGCGTGATTATCACGCCCGTTCGATCCGGCCGACAACCCACCCATAGAGCGTCCTGTGGGAATCATCACAAGCCGCGGGATATTGTGCAATTCCAGTCGGGGGGTGGTGCGCCGTATCAGGGAAACCAGCGCCCAAGATCGGATGAGTTCTCCCCTGTTTACAGTGCAAGGAGATGAGTTTCTGTGGGCAGCCCAGCAACAGATGGAGGAACGGCGGATTCGGCGGGTGGTGGTCACTGGAGAACGGGGTAACCTAGTGGGAATCGTCACCCAAACAACCCTTCTACGGGCGTTTAACCCCATTGAAATCTATAATTTGGCAGAAAACCTCAAACAAAAAGTCAACCGCCTATACGCCTTAAAACTGGCGTTGTGGGAACGTCGCAACCAGGAACTACAAGAGGAGGTGGCGGCACAAACTCAGCGGATTCAAACTCAGGCCCAGCGCGATCGCCTGAGTCGCGAATATTTCCACAACCATTCGCAATTAAGAGGACTTAGCCACTATTCTCCAGAGGCTCTGGGATGAAGTGCGGCAGGTGTTGATCGGGCATCGCGTGATTATCTACAAGTTTGAAGACGATTTGAGCGGTTCCGTCATTGCCGAATCGATTATGGCCGGTGGTCGTTCGGTGCTGCACAGTCAAGCCAATGACCCCTGTGTGACTCGAGAGTGGATCGAACCCTATCGCCAAGGTCGCGTGCGGGTGGTGCGAGATATTTATGATGAGTCCATGAAGAAAGAGTGCCATCATCCGCTTCTTATTGAGCTTTGATTCAAGCGCAAAGCTGATGGTGCCGCTTGTGGTAGACGATCGCCTCTGGGGGTTGATGATCGCCAGTCACCAAGATCAGCCGCGAGATTGGCAAACCGGGGAAATCCAACTCTTGCAGGCTCTCTCGATCCAATTGGCGATCGCCCTCAAACAAGCCACGCAACATGAACAACTCCAGAACGAGATTAGCCAGCGCCAAAAGGCTCAACTAGCCCTAGCATCCTTAAATACTGAACTCGAAACCCGAGTCGAGCAACGCACCGCCGACCTGCAGGCTCGGATCGCGGGCTATCGTGGCCTCATGGAAGGAGCCAGTGATGCCATTCTCCTAGCCACCCCTGAAGGCTACCTGATCGAAGCCAACGCTGCCGCCGAGTACCGCTTTCGGCTACTCCCGTATCGGAGTTCAGCGGACTGAGCCTAGAGCGATCGCCCCTACATATCAGCCAACTCCATCCCCGATGCGGAATTAGACCGCATTGAACGCCGTTTGTCGCGGATTATTGAGGAAAAACAGCTTTGGGTGTTGGATACCCGGATTCTGAGGGCCGATGGCTCAGAAATTCCCGTTGATATCTCAGGAAGCCTGATTAAAGTGGGCCAGACCCATATAGTGCAAGGGATATTCCGGGATATACGCTTTCGCGCCGCCTTTGAGGAAAAACTACGCAGCAGTGAAACCGAGTTACGCAGCGTCTTTGAAGCCATGGGGGATTTGGTTTTAATCATTGAAAGCGATCGCGATGAAGTGCGAGTGATGCCCACCCGCCACCAAATACTCGAGCCCCAAGCCACCGAGATTCTCGATCAAACCCTCGATTGTCTATTTCAAGACGAGGCCGAATCCCGCACTCTACTGCCGATTCGGGAAGCCTTAACCACCGGAAAAACCGTGTCGTTTGAGTATCAAATCGACCTGGAGGATCGCCGCATATATTTTGAAGCGAGTATTTCTCCCATGGGCGATCGTCGGGTGATTTGGGTCGCCCGGGATATGACCAAACGCAAACAAGCCGAGGCGGAAATTTTCCAACTCTCCCAACGGCTCAAAATTGCCTTATCTTCGGGAAACATCGGCTTTTGGGATTGGGATCTTCGCCAAAATCAAATTACTTGGGATGAGCAGATGTATGCCCTCTATGGGGTTGATAATTCATCATACTCGTCGTATCCAGAATCTGTGGTAGCTTACGAGGTTTGGTCTCATGGCGTTCATCCCGACGATCGCCAAGCCGCCGCAGACCTCCTCCAGAAAGCCATTTTAGGAGAAGCCGACTATAACACCGAATTTCGCGTCCTGCATCCCGATGGCAGCCTCCACTATATTAAAGCCTCTGGGTTAGTTGTCCGGGATGAAGCGGGTCAGCCCATCAGCATGATTGGGGTGAATTTAGATATCACCGACATCCGCCAAGCTGAAGCCGCCTTACAAGCCAGTGAAACTCGTTTTCGGCGGGTGTTTGACTCCAACGTAGTGGGGATGATGTTTACCAATTTTGCCGGAGACATCATCGAGGCTAATGATCGCTTTTTAGAGATGTTGGGCTATAGCCGCGCAGGGCGGCCTATGGGTTTAATCAACTGGGCAGAAATCACACCCCCTGACTATCGAGAACAAGATGTACAGGTGATCGAACATCTACGTCAATCTGGATTTATTCACCCCTTTGAAAAGGCTTATCGGCATCAAGATGGACATTTGGTGTTTGTGTTAATTGGGGTGGCGATGTTATCTCAAACTGATGAGAGTTCTGTTTGTGTAGTGGTGGATATTAGCGCCCAGAAAGCGGCACTGACCGAACGCACCAAAGCAGAACAGGCTCTGCAAGAAAGTAAACTGCGCTTAGAACTGGGTCTGGCTTCGGCGAATACAGGACTCTGGGATTGGAAGATGCAGACGGGGGAACTTTGGTTCAATAAACAATGGAAATCCATGCTGGGTTATCAGGAGCTAGAGAATTGAGAACCGGTTGACGGAGTGGCAAAGTCGGGTTCATCCTGACGACTTAGCCCAAGTTTACCAGGACGTGGAGCGACATATTCAAGGAAAAACGGAGTTGTATCGCCATGAACATCGTCTGCGCTGTAAAGATGGCTCCTATCGCTGGATTTTAGCCCAAGGGCGCATGGTGGAACGGGATGCTGAGGGACGACCACTGCGGTTTATCGGCACTCATACGGATATTAGCGATCGCAAAAAAGCCGAACAAACCATTGAGCAGCAAGCGCAACGAGAACGGCTCTTGCGGGAGACGAATCAACGCATCAGTCAATCCCTGGATTTACCCACCATTTTTGACACCGCCTCTCGAGAGATTTGCAACTGTCTGCAAGGGGCAAGGGTGGGTATTTTCAAATTTTACCCCGACTCTGGCTATGACGACGGCTCGTAAAGTGGCGGAGTCAGTGGTTAATGACTTCCCCGCTTGTGCTGGCTATCCCCGTCCATGACCATTGTTTTGGGGAAAACTATGCCAGTCTCTACGCTCAAGGACGTTCCGCATGTGGCGGATGATATCCACCACGACGGCGCTCGAAAACTGCCATGTAGATATTTTATCTCAGTTTCAGGTGCGGGCTAACTTAGTGATACCGATTATCTGTCAAGATGTCTTATGGGGACTGTTGTGCATTCATCAATGTGACGGCCCCCGCCATTGGGAACAGTCGGATATTGATTTGGCGCAGCAATTCTCGTTCCAGTTGGCGATCGCTATTCAACAGTCTAATCTGTTTGAGCAGTTGCAACAGGAACTCAGAGAACGTCAACAGGCGCAACAACAGCTTACTCAACGCAATGAGGAACTAATCCGCGCGAAGCGTCTCAAGGATGAGTTTCTGGCTAATATGAGCCATGAACTCCGCACCCCCCTCAATGCCATTTTAGGCATGACGGAAGGGCTACAGGAGGAGGTGTTCGGTCCCGTGAATGACAGACAACTGAAAGCCCTGCAAACCGTGGAACGGAGCGCCTCTCACCTGCTGGCTTTGATTAATGATATCTTAGATGTGGCGAAGATAGAATCGGGTCAGGTAGAGTTAGAATGTTCCCCCACGGCGATCGCGCCTCTGTGTAAATCCAGTATCGCCTTCATCAAACAGCAAGCCCTGAAAAAACGGATTCAACTCTCGGTTAATCTGCCGTTAAAATTGCCTGATATTATACTCGATGAACGCCGGATCCGTCAAGTATTAATTAATCTGCTCAATAATGCGGTTAAATTTACCCCAGAAGGGGGAAGCATCACCTTAGAAGTGATATTGCCCCAACCAAGAGAAGCCGAGGGAGAAAGCCCATATCTCCGGTTTTCCGTGAGAGATACTGGCATTGGTATCAGCCCAGAAAATATCAAGAAGCTGTTTCAACCGTTTATGCAAATTGACAGCGCCTTGAATCGCCAATATCAAGGAACTGGCTTGGGTTTGGCCTTGACAAAACAAATTGTAGAATTGCATGGCGGTCGGGTGGGTTTAACCAGTGAAGTATTGCTGGGTAGTTGTTTTAGTATCGATTTACCCTATCAGGCTTCTGTGATGATTCCCCAACGGATGGACTCTGATCAGAGATTTAAACCCTAATGATGTGGCACTGCCATCAACCCCAAATGCAGCGCCTTTGCTGCTTTTAGCGGAAGATAATGAAGCGAATATCAGCACGATTTCCAGCTATTTAACCGCGAAAGGCTACCGTAGCGGAGTTGGCGAAAAATGGTCAGGAGGCAATTAATCAGGCTGTGGCTTTATCTCCTGATTTGATATTGATGGATATTCAAATGCCAGGAATGGATGGACTAGAGGCGATGAAACGGATTCGGGAGATTCCAGAGTTAGCGACAACGCCCATCATTGCCTTAACGGCTTTGGCCATGGAAAGCGATCGGAAGGCCTGTTTACTAGCGGGGGCTAATGAATACTTGAGTAAACCAGTGAGATTAAAACAGTTAACCATGACGATTCAAGATCTCCTAAATTCTTCTGAAGATGCCCTGCTATCCGCAAACTGATGCCGTCTAAGCATTATCATCAGGATCGATGCCACCCTACTCGGTGGAAGTAGTTGTCCGGAAAATCTGTAGATCTATGTCGTCTCACAAAGCGAGCGGAAGACCCTGATGTTGGCTATTCCCCACGTCCAACGTCTAACCTAGGATTTACTATTAGGTAGGTGAACTTGACCACCCTAGGGCTGAAAAGCGATCGGCGAATTTCTCAGGAAAATCTTTAGTTAGCTACCATCTAAAGGTTATAATTATGGTAACAGTGCGAGACGTTCAGGCATCAAATAGGGCTGCAATGCCCGAAATAACTGCCTGGAGTGGATTTCAACCCCTTGTTTGAATATAAGGAGCGCACTCCTGACCATCCCTATAACTGTTTATATGTCCCAAAGCGAAAGCAAGGCAGGGAACTCAAGGTTAATTCCACAAAGAAAATCGCAATACTCAACTATATAACACGGAGGATTAAAACCACTTGGGAGATTGTGGGAAAGAGTAACGGCGATAGCCACCCCCAGTTTCAGGAATCACACCCCGTCAGATTGAAGCGGGGAACGGAAGGCGTGAAGTAGAACCTACTACCAGATGCGACCACTGCCAACCATCCATGATTAGGGAGACCGAATGTCCGGCTTGAACCATCAGAACTAATTAAGTAGCGAAATAGGTTGATACGCTGCGCTTAAAAGAGTAAGGGGAAAAGTAGGAGTCTTGTTGCACTACCTACACAGACCTTTAAAAGTACCCCGGTTCTGAGGACAAATCTAAAGATGGAATGCCCATATAAGAAGTGATTAAAGGTGTAATAAAACAAATTAAAACAGCACCTCAATCAGCCCTGATAAGCAAACTAAACCCAATTATTCGGGGATGGTCAAATTACTATTCAGGGGTCGTCTCATCAGAGACCTTCGTTAAGCTAGACCATATAACCTGGCTAATGTTACGGGCATGGACAGTATCAAGATGCGGAAAGGCAAACCACGAAAAGCTAACAAACTATTTCAGACATGGAACGGTTAGACTTAGTAATGCGAAAGAAAGGCATGAATCTTGGTTATTCCAAACTAAAGATGGATTCCAACTATGGAAACATAACTGGACTCCATTGGTCAGACACACCCCAATACGCCCCGATGCAACACCCTACGACGGAAACTGGACTTACTGGGCAACCAGAAAAGGACAAGCAATCGACACGCCTAACAGGGTAGCAAAACTACTCAAAAAGCAAAAAGGCAAGTGTAAATGGTGTGGATTGTATTTCGCACCAACAGATATAGTTGAAGTAGACCACATTGTACCTCGAAGCCAAAGCGGAAAGGATGAATACAAAAACCTTCAACTACTACACCGCCACACCCGCGATGATAAAACGGCACTTGACAATGCCAGAGCTGTATCCTTAACAATGGAGCAGTCAGACTAGGAGCCGTATGAGGTGAAAGTCTCATGTACGGTTCTGAATGGGAGGGAATGGAGGCGACTCCATTCTCGACCCCTAATGGTTTGCCAGGATATAGTCGGGGATTCCTGGGGGGTGATTAAGCGATCGTGAAACCAGACTATTGCATAAAATCCGGTAATTTCTGGCTCCTGCCGGAAATTACTCCTCACAGAGTCTGCAAGATGCAGGTCCAGGATTAGACCTACGTTAATGGGGTTATGACACCCACAGGTGAACGCCAGCCTGTTGCTCTGTCGTCTATCTTTAAGGAACGAGATGAGTGGATTGGCAATCTCGAGTGAGCTAGACGTAAAAAGCCCCTTTAACATGACCGAGGCCAACATTACCCCATCTGGGAGATAGCTTAAATGCCAAATTACCAAAATTACGTTTTTGTGGTTGACACACTGGGGCAACCGTTAAGTCCCACTCATCGGGCCAGAGCCAGAAAGCTTTTGAAGCAGGGTTTGGCCGCAGTGTTTAGGACTTATCCATTTACAATTATCCTCAAGAAAACTGTTGAGAACCCGGTCAATGAACCATTACGGCTAAAGTTAGACCCAGGGGCATCAGTGACGGGTATTGCCCTAGTTAATCAGAGTCGGGACACAGTTATCTGGGGGGCTGAATTGACTCATACAGGAGATAGAATCCGAGCCAAGTTAACTGCACATCGCGTGGTTCGCCGCCACCGTCGTTGCCGAAAAACTCGTTACCGTCAAGCCCGATTCAATAACAGAAAGCGCGCAGATGGATGGTTGGCTCCCAGCCTCAAACATCGAGTTGAAACCACCTTGACCTGGGTCAATCGACTGATTTCCTCATGCCCGATAACGGACATATCAATGAAATTGGTACGATTTGACACCCAAAAGCTGCAAAACCCCGAAATATCTGGAGTTGAATACCAGCAAGGGGTTTTGTTAGGATACGAGTTGAGAGAATATCTGTTGACGAAATGGCAGCACCAGTGTGCCTACTGTGGTGGCCAAAATATCCCTTTAGAAATCGAACACATTCAGCCAAAAAGCCAGGGTGGTTCCGACCGAGTTAGCAATCTGGCTATTGCTTGCCATAAATGCCATCAGAAAAAAGGTTCTCAGGCACTCGAGCAGTTTCTGGAAAAAAAACCCGAAATCTTGAAGCGGTTGCTAGTTCAGGCCAAGGCCCCCCTGAAAAATGCGGCGGCCGTCAACTCTACCCGATGGGCATTGTTTAACAGCCTGAAGCTAACTGGATTACCCATTGAAATTGGCACTGGAGGTTTAACAAAATATAATCGGACGGTTCAAGGACTACCGAAAACCCATTGGCTAGATGACGCTGATTGTGTGGGAAAAAGCACCCCGACCCGGTTGAAAATCAAAACTCATCAGCCACTACTAATTACTTGTTTTGGGCGTGGTGGCCGTCAAAAAGCGGCTCCTAACAAGAGGCTTCCGATTTGCCATAACCCATTAAAACCAATTAAGGGATGGCTTACCGGGGATATAGCCAAGCATAAGACACATGGAATTGGTAGAATAACTCTACGGAGTCGCGGCAGTTTTGTTTTAACCAAACCTGACAAAACTCAGTTTTCAGTCAAGCCAATAGATTTGAAACCCGTTTTTAGAAGAGATGGCTATTTGTATAAATTTTCCTGAGTTTTCCGGTAATTACCAGGTTATAGATATACTGCCGGGTAGAGTAACTCATGAGTAAATGAGTATTGATCAATATTTATAAACTCATGACTAAATGAACTAAGAAAAGTCATCAAATTTGGGATTTTAGACTTGCTAAGGACTATCGACAAATGTTATCTATTTTAGTTATTGATGATGAACCTGACAACTTTGATGTGATTGAAACCTTTTTGAGTAATCAAGACTATCAGCTACATTATGCTGCTAGTGGACAGGAGGGAATTTCCGCACTCAAATTAATCCAGCCAGATTTGATTTTGCTGGATGTGATGATGCCAGCTATTGATGGGATTGAAGTTTGTCGCCGCATTAAAGCTATGCCACTATGGCAATCTACACCTATTATTATGGTGACGGCATTATCTTCTAAAGAAAGTTTAGCTAAATGTATCGCAGCGGGAGCGGATGACTTTATCGGGAAACCCGTTAATGCTTTAGAATTACGGTCTCGTGTCCATTCAATGCTGAGAATTAAGCAACAATATGACCAAATTTCTCATTTGTCTAATGTGCAGAAGAATACAATTCAAGTACTCGAAAAAACTCTGGTCAGACTGCGGGGTAATTTAGCCTCTAGTCTCTCCCACGAACTAAATACCCCTCTAAATGGTGTTTTAGGAATGCTCGCCCTGGTGATGGAGGATCTGAAGGATATAGAAGATGTGGAGATGTCGGAAACAGTGGAGATGTTAAGGTTGGCGTATCAATCAGCCTGTCGCCTGGAAAATTTAGTCAAAAGATTCCTAATTTATTTGGAATTGGAACTGATAAGTAGCGAGGAAAAAGAAGTTCCGCCAGGGTCTACAATGTTATCTTTGTATTTTGTGGAACCTATCTGCAAAAAATATGCACCGGATAGCCAACGCTATGATGATTTTAAGTTGGATATAGAACCGGCTACCGTGGCGATATCAGAGCGGTATTTGTCGATTATTTTAAATGAGTTGATTGACAACGCTTTGAAATTCTCCAATCCGGGGAAACCCATCTCGATTCGCTCTCAGATTATCGGGGAAAAACTAGGGCTATGGATTCATGATTTGGGGCGTGGGATGACGGAAGAGCAAATCAATCAAATCGGTGCTTTTATGCAGTTTGAACGCAAAAGCTATGAGCAACAAGGCCTGGGTGTTGGTTTAAAAATCGTGGATAAAATTGTTGAATTGGTGGGAGGAACCATACAAATTAATAGCAGATACAATCAAGAAACGATGATATATATTACTTTACCGATTGTTCATTAGCTATTAAATAATACAAATAACCCTATTGTCACGTTACAACGTATCATATTTATATTAAGATGGTGAAACTAGATGCCGTGGAACCATAGATAGTTGTTGAATTGCTAAGGAAAATCTACCGATGTTATCAATTTTAATTGTGGATGATGATCCAGATAATTTTGATGTAGTTGAAACTTGTTTGATTGATGAAAACTATCATTTACACTATGCTTATAGTGGACAAGATGCACTTTCAGTAATTAATGTAATCAAACCGGATCTAATTTTACTGGATGTAATGATGCCAGTTATGGACGGTATTGAGCTTTGTCGCCGTATTAAAGCTATGAGTGAATGGGAAGGAACACCGATTATTATGGTGACGGCATTATCTTCTAAGGAGAGTCTAGCTGAATGTCTGGCGGCGGGAGCAGATGACTTTATTGCGAAACCTGTTAATCGCTTAGAATTGCTGGCACGGATGCGCTCTATGCTCAGAATTAAGCAACAATATCAACTACTAGCCGATTTTAACACGAAATTGGAACTGATGGTTGAAGAACGCACGGCTCAGTTACAAAGGCTGATAGATGAAGATATGCTAACGCAGCTACCAAGTCGGGCGCAGTTATTACAAAAACTATCGGATAGCTACGTTGACAGCAGCGGGGAAAATTATGCGATCGCCTATCTCGACTGTGACCAATTCAAAGAGCGTTAATGGTGCTTTTGGTTACCAGGTGGTAAATCAACTACTGAGAGCGATCGCAGAACGTCTTAAACAACATCTGCGCCCCGGAGATGTACTATGTAGAGTGGGAGAGGACGAGTTTTGTTTTGGGCTGAAAAACATTTATGCAACCGGAGAATTAACAGATTGGATTAATGGAGTAATGGGGTCATTTACCGAGGCTTTTCAGATAGAAAATTGTGATATTTTTATGTCTGTTTGTATGGGAATTGCCCTAGATACGGAAGTAAACTCTAATGCTGAAGCCCTATTACAAGCAGCGGATACGGCAATGTACAAAGCCAAAGGGCGGGGAAAAGGTTGCCATCAAATCTTTAACCGAGAAATGACGGCGGCCACACTTAAACGGCTGACTCTGGAAACGGATTTACAAAGGGCGATCGCACAACAAGAGTTTTCACGTAATTGACGACCATTCTGAGGCTGGCCACAGAGGATGTGGTGGGTTTTGAAGCATTAGTGCGTTGGCGACACCCCCAGCGAGGTTTAGTGTCACCAGGAGAGTTTATCCCCTGTATGGAGGAAACGGGTTTAGTGGTGAATCGGGGGTTTATTGGTGCTACAACAAGCCTGTGAACAACTACACAAGTGGCATCAACAGGGTAATTCTGATTTGATGATGAGTGTTAATATGTCGGTGCGTCAGTTTGCCAGTCCTACGCGCTTTGGTAGATATAGATCGGGTTCTGGCTAATACGGGAGTGAAACCAGAGGCTATAAAGTTGGAGATTACCGAAAGTGCATTAATGGATAATCCAGAAATGGCGATCGCCCTAACATCAGAATTGCGATCGCGAAAAATTGGGATCAGTTTGGATGATTTTGGTACAGGTTACTCTTCTTTAGGCTACTTGCACCGTTTCCCCATTGACACTTTAAAGATAGATAGATCTTTTGTGAACCAAATGCAGCCAGTACGTCTGAATCATCAGGTAGTGGAAACGATTGTAGCATTGAGTAATCAATTGGGTAATGGTGCGATCGCAAACGGTATCGAAACAAGGGATCGGTTAAAGTATCTTCAGAATATAGTATGGCTATTTGGTCAGGGCTATCTATTTTCTATGCCCCGAAGAGCATCAGATATTGAGGCGAATATTTTAAAATTGTCCCAGGCGCGCTAATTAATGCTAAATGAATCTTGTATAACCCATACTGAAACTCCCACTGCGGCTTATGTACATATTCCCTTTTGTCGCCGCCGCTGCTACTACTGCGATTTTGCGGTGTCTGTGGTGGGCGATCGCCGCCATGGGGAAAATTCTGGGATGATTCAGGAATATGTAAATTTTCTGTGTGAGGAAATTGTTAATCAAAGGCATTTCGGACTTCCGCTGAAAACAGTATTTTTTGGGGGGGGACTCCCTCTCTGTTATCGGTTCAGCAGTTCGATCGCCTGATGAAAACCATTAGCGATCACTTGGGAATTGCGAGTGATGCTGAGATCTCGGTAGAAATGGACCCAGGGACTTTTGATTTAGGGAAATTACAGGGATTTGTGGCGGCGGGGGCCAATCGGGTGAGTGTGGGTGTACAAGCGTTTCAGGATGATTTATTAAGGCTTTGTGGTCGATCGCATACTGTGGCGGATATTTGGAGGGCGATCGATTTAATTAATCAAGTGGGTGTTGTGAACTTCAGTATTGATCTGATTTCTGGTTTACCCCATCAAACCCCAGAAATGATGCAAGAGTCCCTAGATCAGGTTTTGAGCATTAATCCTGCTCATGTTTCCCATTATGATCTGATTGTGGAACCTCAAACGGCTTTTGGTCGCTACTATAAACCGGGAGAGTTTCCCCTTCCTGATGATCAAACTACAGCCAACCTCTATCGACAGGCGCAAAAATGCCTGACTTCCCGGTTCAAACATTATGAGATTTCTAATTATGCGCGACCTGGGTTTGAATGTCGCCATAATTTGGTTTATTGGCATAATCAACCTTACTATGGCTTTGGTATGGGGGCGGCGAGTTATGTGGGGGGGTATCGACTGACGCGACCGAGAACCCGCGATCGCTATTATCAGTGGTTACGGTCCTCCGGGGGGGGAGGGGCGAGCGAAAGTTGGCTGGTTTCTGATAGTGCTGATCTTCCACCCGCCCCTACAGAGGCGATCGCGATTATTTTAGGATCGGATATTCTGTTAGAAACTTTGATGCTGGGACTGCGGTTAGCTAGTGGGGTGGATCTTCTTAGGCTTCAACAGCAATTTGGGGAAGTGGCTGTAAGTCAAATTACTGATATTCTCAAACCTTATGGCGATCGGGGTTGGGTGGAGGTAGTCTATACTGAGGAAGAACCGGACAAGCCAGCGAAGCGTCACCTACGACTGACAGACCCGGAGGGGTTTTTATTCTCCAATACCATTTTAGCGGACCTTTTTGGCCACTTGCAGATTTCCGATGAGGTATGAGTGGTCTGGGGGTATCACCAAAATAAAAACATATCGGGAACGATTGGGATGTGATAATAAACATGATCAGTCAGTGATAGCGATCGCGACACTTATTTACCCAGATCCATCATACTTAAAAGTAAGCCATTAGATAGACTAGCTAACTCTGGCCTTGTTGTTATTCTTTAGAAATAATTAAAATGGGGATTCTGATTTGATGCAATCTTTTAAGATGATGGACACACACAACGGCTAAGGTCCGAACCGAGAGCTAAACCTCCGTGGGTTAACTCGCCCCAAATCGGCGAAGATCCCGGAAATAGCGATCGGGGTTGGTTTCCCGTAGATCTAACATAGATGGAAGGGAGAATTAGCCTAGGTCATTCTCATCAGGGGAGAAGCATTATCAGTTTCAGGGTCCACGGATTTTTAGCAATTTGGCTTAATCTGAGAATTTGGTCCCTCATCAAGTTGGGGTCAGGGATCAAGTTTAACAAAGTCAGTATCGACAAACTTTTTTTAGTTCCCAGAGGATTTAACCATGATGTCAAACTTATATCAATTGAATAACCATCAGACGAATAAACAACTTTGTTGCTACTATAACGATAGCCAAAAAATTGAGATTGCTCGGATTTCTAACATTGATAACTGGTATTTAGAGCATATTGTATTTCCCGGAGAAAGATTTTTATTTGAAGCGCCATCAGATGCGGAATTAGAAATCTATTTTCCTGGGAAAGGTAAGCCAGTTTTGAGGCAAAAACTGTTATGTTTACATTTGATTGTAGACGAAGGCGAAGACCTGAAGTTTGCCAGCTAGAAGTTGATGATAACTACCAATAATCAGTGATAACCTGGATGGGTTGAGCGGCTAATAACTAGGGTGGCTAACTATCCAGGTTTCTGATGTTTAAGTAGGGAAAATCGGGAGGCGATCGCTATTCTAAATGCTGAATATTTCTAGCTTGTTTAGCCTGTTCAACATCTACGAAATATAGACCGACCAAACCAACTATAAAAAACACAATTAATGCCAGGATAGAATTGCGTGCTGTTCCCGTCACCTGGAGGATTACAGCAAATAGGAAAGGTCCGAAAATGGCGGAACCTTTGTTAAAAACTGAGTAAAACCCATAAAATTCAGCCGCCGCCCAAGGTGGAATGATGGAGCCATAAAAGGAACGACTGAGAGCCTGGGACCCCCCCAAAACCAATCCGACAATTCCCCCTAAGACAAAATACTCAGTGGGGCTATTCATAAAATAAGCATAGATAACTACAATCGACCATCCCACCAAAGAAATCATTAAAGCTGTTTTGGAGGTAGTCAATTCGGCGAGTTTACTAAAACCCAAAGCCCCGAAAAAACTGACAAACTGGATCACCAATAGGGTAATCATGAGAACATTTTGGGAAAAACCCAACTCCTCGGAACCGTAGATAGTGGCCATGGTAATCACAGTTTGAATGCCGTTGTTATAAATCATGTAAGCAATGAGAAACCGTAGTAAATGCTTAAATAAACGCACCTTCCTGACGGTGACAATGGTTCTGAGAAGTCCCACCTGTATATAAGCGCGCCAGGGTGGTAAATGTTGATATTCCGGGGGAATTTCCTCAAAGGTTTGGGCTTCTTTGAGGTTAAAAAATGTGATTAAGGAAAAACCACCCCACCAAACTGCTGCCATTAAAATGGCGAGTCTGGCTGCTAGTTCGGCAGAAATACCAATGGTTTGATGTCCAGCAATTAAAGCTAAAGATAAGGCTAATTGCAAGCCACCGCCTATATATCCCCAAGCAAAACCTTGACCAGAAACCCAGTCCATTTTATCTTCCGATGCAATACTGGGGAGGAAGGCATCATAGAAGATATTGCCGCCGACAAAGCCAATTTGGGCTATAATAAAGAGAGTTAGGGTTTTCCAGACATCTCCTGTACCACAAAAAAACAGTAGACTAGCAGCTAGGCAGCCTGTATAAGCACAAATTATTAAAAATTTCTTTTTGGATGCGGAAAAGTCGGAAACTGCCCCCATAATAGGGGCTACCATAAACACTAAAAAGGCAGCCAAACTGGTGACAAATCCCCATAAGGCGGTGGCGCTATAGTTAATTCCAGCTATGGTGACTCCGCCGGGGGGGACGACGACGGACGCAAAGTAAGCGGGGAGAACGGCTACGACAACGGTGGTGACATAGGCAGAGTTAGCCCAGTCATACATGATCCAACCGAAAATCTGGCGGCGATCGTTGAGTTCTGGGGTATGATTCATAGATTTGGCAAGTTTTAAGGAGGAATTGAGTTTTCATAGCTTACTGATGGAAAGGTAATATATTGCCGTGATTGATGCAACTTATATAGGCGAAATATAGGCGAAGCGTTTATACGAGTTAACTGACTTGGCTGGCGATCGCTTTAGTTTTTCTGTATGATGATTATGGCCATGAGTTATGGCTAGGTGATTGAACCATAACAGCTTGAGAACCTGTTATCCGTTAGGGCCACAGACAATTCTACTCCCAAGTCCTAACGGATTTTTGTGGCTTTGGCTTGATTGTGCGATCGCGTTTACCTCTTGTCCCTGGCTGTTCATTGCTAAGTATTTTGTAAATCAACTTCATCAATTCATTGTCTCTTGAGTTGACCTCTGCTATTAACTTTTGGTTTTGCTTCATCAAAGACCACACTAAAAATATCACTACCCCATCACTTCCTACCCGTAATAATTCCGGCAAAACTTCAGTCGTCATAATTTTTGTATTTATCGCCTTGGATATTTAACGGAAAATAATCTTGATTTTTGGTTAAGTATTTTTCCATGTGGTTGATGTTTATCCATACAAGTTTATTATGGTCTTCTATTTCTCGCCTAAGCATTGACGATATTCTGTTTAGCTCTTCTCTGTTTCTGTTGACTTGTACTTTAATTATTGTGTATTGAACTGATACATACCATACCGTACTAATGAGTGAAAGTATCCAACTTATGATTATTGTGATTTTTTCGATTTCAATATCCACGGTGGAATTAACTCCTCTGTTGATGTGGATTTTTAATCACATTTTACTTGGGTTAATTTCAAGACTTTGACCAGATAACGCAGATAGAATCCGAATTATCTGGCAGCTTTAAATTTTCGACCAACTAACTTTCGATTTTCGGGACAATTACAGCATCTTCATACTTTCTAAAAAAAGCTAGAGTTCTTTGTAATCTCCTAAAAAATGTCCCGTCTAAACTTTCTATTACAGGCCCAAAACTTTCTTCTGAGACCATACTAATTGCTTGATTTCCTGGTTGTTGGTTGTATACTTGCTGTGCTTGATATAATGCCCCTACTAAATGACAAAATTCTACGGTAGCGTCCACACTATCACCGTTTGTCCCCAATGTTTCTAGTAAAGTTTTAAACTGTGAATCATCTGGGAGATGGTCGATTAATTGATTAAGAGAGATGTCCATGTTAGTCTACAAAAGCCTCAATTGTTACGTTAAACTTTAGATCCATTGTAGGATGATTTTCGATCCATGTTGCGTTTTTGAAAAAACGGCGGCGGACTCCCAACCTTCTAATCACCGAGGGGTTGTCTGTAAATTCTTGAACTGGTGGATAGTTAATCAGTTGCGGTTCTTCTGTAACGTATACAGTCCTTTGCCCTGTTATCCAGTCAGAATTTCCAGAACCATTAGAATAATGCCCTCTAATAAGCAGCATTGACCTATAGCCATCATAGGGATTTTTCCACCGCCCCCAATCAGTTAAAAATTTAAACCTCAACAATGAG
This sequence comes from Arthrospira sp. PCC 9108, assembly GCA_016745315.1. Lineage (GTDB taxonomy): Bacteria > Cyanobacteriota > Cyanobacteriia > Cyanobacteriales > Microcoleaceae > Limnospira > Limnospira platensis. The sequence continues at coordinate 2,718,895 of CP066886.1, read as the reverse complement.
TATTGAGTAACTGGGGGGCTGTGAATTATCCATTCTTGAGTTGGCTGATAACTTGACGCTATCACCTCCCATGTGCCATAAGCATCCGTAAAACTCATGCTTTACTTGATAACTTGACGACGGTCTAGACTAGCTCTCAATACTGTTTTACCGTTTAGGGTTTTACCGCTACTATTATAATGATGTAAAGCAGCGTTTACGTTTTCTACGTCGCAAAATAGTCTATATGTAATTGGTGGTTTATTGGTTCCATTGTTGCAACTAACGCAAAGTCTCACCAATACACCAGCTCGCATTAATTCCCCAGTATCATAAACTGGCTCCTTCCTATTCGCATCAGCGACTGGACCTATTCCCAAAGTTGCTACAGTGTTATCGTCATACATCACACTACTAGCTCTAAATACTCTAATCTTAGTGCCATCTACTAATTGACACAGTTTCGTTCTAGCCATTAATATACTCTCCTTTTGTTATTAACGGTAATCAACTCGTACACGATCGCGACATGAAGTTATCACTCCCGTACCATCCCATTGCTTGTTAGGTAGCACTTGGATGGCTTCAGTAACCTTGTCTGTAGGCACATAAATATCCGCACCATAATACTTATTGTCTTTTCGGTAGTTAATTCTCATTTTCATTAAGTAGCCCTCCTGCACAGCTTTATTTGGCTTAAGCATATGGGCGTTTACTTCAGTTGGATTTGTATGGGCGGTCATTCCTAGATGTGTAGCAATGCCATCGTACCGACTGGAAAGCCTTGCTGCCACTCTAGTGGTTCCTGTACCCCCTGGCGAGGGTGAATTCCAGCTATAAATTTTTGAACTATTTAGACTGGGCATAGAATACCTGCTTTGTTGTTTAAAAACTGATTACCACTACATTCATAACAGGTATTTTTAGGGTGTGCAACAGTTACGGAAACCTATAGGGTTTCCGAACATACAAGGGAGTTTGTTTGATCTAAAAAAATCGTTGGGGTTGTCTTCTAATCGGGATTATTGTATATATGCCCGTTGTAGTCACAGAGAAGGATAGGCTCGTTGAGCATCTCCAAAAACAATTTCGCCTCTCTAAAATAGACGTGCCCGACCGGACGGCGGCGGGGTGGTTTAATTTTGTTACCCAATATCGTCACCTCTGGGGGCGTAATAGGAAACGCTTGGGTTGGATTTTGGTTGCTCGATGTAAAGACCTTTGAGTTATCAAATTCTATTTCCATCACCCGACAGATTCGCTGATAAAGATTAATCCCCTCTGATGCGCTAGTTGCAAAAACAAACGACTCTAACCCTTGGTGCTTGTCTCTATAGCTAACCGATTCTCTACCCTTGTGAAGACGAAATTGTTGGGGTTGTAGAAAGTTCTGGACAATTCTCTGAGCCAAATTTCTGATGTTAGCCTTAGTTAACAAGTCGCCAGTTCCGTTCGGGTTTTCCGTTTTTCCCACCAAACGGAAACCAACTCTCGCCTCTAGTTGTCGGTAGCCTTTTTCCACATCCTCGATCCGTTCCAAAAAGTACAGCACAACCTTGGGAGCGCCCCGGTAACTAATACCCGTTGAGACCGTGCTATCCATTCCCTCACTGCTACCCCCACCCTCGTAGTGGATTTGCAGGATTTGCCTAATTAGCTCCTTGTCGTTCCCCGTCAAGACAACTGATTTGTTCTGAGAGCGATCGGGAAAATATTCTATTGTGCGGTGAAGCCCAACATCTTTTGCTGTTTTTCGGGCTGAAGGTTTCCATTCAATGTAAGCCGGGCGAGAGCCTACCTCATTTCTCCATTTGCTTATTGTTTCCCCAGTGGAATTACTCACATTCGACGCGGGATAGTTAGTTCTTAATGTGGGGAGTTTTGGGTTCACTCTGTAGCGTAGTTCTGGATAACCCGCCGCCCAAACATCAAACCAATCCTCGAATTTTAGATCGCTGGCATTGAGAAGATGATCGATCATCTTCTCCATCCATCCCAGTTGTGACAACTGCAATGCCAAGGCTGACTCAGAGCCAGCCATCAGCAGTTTGTAATCTGGGTTTTTTCTGTCTGGCTGTAGTTGGTAAACGTTCCAGTTAGGTTGTAACTCTATTCGGACTCGTTCCGGGCGTTTATCCGATAGCTTCGTGATACGCCTTTGACGAGCCATCATGATGTAAGTTTGCTGGGTAAGTCTTCCAACGTCTGCCATTGACATCCCTCCTCTCAGGTGATGAATTTATACCGGTATCCACTCCTCATAAGTTCCCTGCTCTGACAACAACTCACCGAGGGTTTCAAAAAAAGTAGATGTCATTGTTTCTATACCCTCCCATTGTTGCTCATTCACCCAATCAAAATATTCATCTTCTTTAACTTTCGCCCAAGTTTCTTCTACTTTCTCCGAAACAATAAAAGGTGATTGCCCTTCCTTGCCCCAAGTATCTTCCTTATCCAACAACTTGGCTGCTACTTTTCTGGCGTTGATGTAAGTCATAACAAACAGTGCTTTCTTAACAACCTCTTGCACCGCATACCTCAGCGAGGATAACGCATCCACCAAAGTCTCTTTAATAGTCGGGTTAATCATACACATAGCGGCGATCGCACCTTCCCGAATCCTTAGCGTTGCTGCATTAACCGACTGCCCTACCTTCCCCGCCACCAAACTAGCCAATGATTTCCCGACTGTTTCCCCCAAGGGAACATATAAAGCATTAGCCGCTTGTTTTAAATCGTCCATCATTTTCTTGTCAGATGCTGCCCAATCAAAGTTATAGGCTTGAGAAACCCCTTGGGTCAATTTGCTCATCACTGTAGGTATTGTTACCCCTAAAAAACCGCCAACAAAAGCCGGGTGGGCTGCTACTAAACTCCCTACACCCGCACCAACAAACCCTAATGCTTGTCCGCCAACAACCAGCACAGTCCCAGCAATTAAACCACCCGCTACAATCCCGGCTATTTTAGGAACCAGAGGAGCCTCTTGTAGCCATTCTTTGAAAAAACCCCAGTTCCCTTTTTTGATGTTTTCTGCAATAACTAAAGCTCCGCCCTTGACACTACCCGCCCACTTCTTAAAATCAAAGGCTTTTAAACTTTGAATCTGCTGATAAAAAGGGGTCGAAAAAGCATTAAACCACTGTGAAGACATTGCACCGCCAGCTATAGCGGTTGAAGTTAGTTCTCTCTGGTCTATCCCTACAACATTAGACATAATCTTAACCTATATTATCAGCGTCGAATGGTAATAAGTCTTTACTTCGGCGAAATTCAGTTAGATTTTCCCTTGATGACAAATTGTCGGATTTGATTTGGCGATTCATCATCAACTCATCATTAGTTTTTAAGAGGCGGGGGCGCTCTGTTTTACTAGGAGGACTTTTGGGCTTGTCTTTAAACCTCGGTTCTGTCATCGCATTATAATAATTCATCAACCAAGAACGTTTAAACTCTTCAAAGTCGCCGCCCCCAACGGCTGAAGCCATATTTAAATAGTCTAAATGTAGCCGAAAATCCAAGACAGCGATCGCTTCCTCTATTCTGTTGTTGGTATCAGTTCTTAACCCGGCTTTTTCATCTTTTTTAGATGGTGGTTTCCCACCACTACCGGAATCCCTCGGAGGGCGATTAGAACCACGGGGGGGGTTTCTTTTGGTCACGATTATGTCCTCATTTTAGCCGCCATATTCAAAATTATCTCATAAAGGTCAGTGCTTTTAAACCTAAACTCATCAACCTCTATTTCATAATCACGAATCTCTAATAAATCGGGCAACATAGCCTCTGTCGTGTCTTCATCGTTTAAATCAAGTTTAGGCTCATGACCCTTTTTACTATCCTTACCGAATCCCTTACCAGCTCCCCAGTGTTTTTTACCAAACACATTAAACTCAATCGGTAAAGTCACCACCTTCGAGATAATAGGAATTCCCAACCCGTCCAAAATCGCCGACGTTCTGTAATATAACTTAGCTAAAGTCCGATACATTCTCGTCATTATATAAGCTAGGCGAATCTGAATATTTAACCGGTTAGCACTATCACCTTTCAACTCAATCAACAGTTCAGTCTGAGCCTTTAATATAGCCCCCAGCGAGTTAAACTTTAACTCTATAGACTGGTCGCCTTTTTGGGCTTTATTCGTATCCTGAACTTTAACAGTAACCGGAGCATCAAAACCATAATTGTCGATGGTTTTCAACAGGTCAGACATGATTTCCAGATAATCCTTATTTGCATGATTACCTTTACCTTCTGGTATCATCATATTAGACGGAACCTGGAAACTCTTGTCTAACAACTTCCTGACCCCTAGGGCTTTATGTATTTCCCGAGTCATCTTGGTCAAATCTTCACAGCATGATTGAAGCATATCACTCCTTAATATTGGTAGACTTGGCGGTGGCTCTGGTTGATAATTCTCCACCCATTTACAGGGATAAACTGGGTGATATCTGGAGTACGATCCTATTTGATGAATGTGTCTAATAATCCAGTAATGTTCATAAAGTTTCGGTTACCCTTCCGCATTTGGATTAGCAACCCAGGGAGCCGCAATAGAATCAACGGTATAATACCCGTCATGACCTAGGTTGGTAGATGTAGCAAAATAGCGTGGAGAACTCTCTTTAGCGAATTTCCCCAGTTTTGTTACTGATATTCTCTCTTTTATTGTAGTAGAAGAATGTAAGAACCCCTCTTCCTCCTGCAGTTTCCTTCTAAACGCGGTAATGGAGCCTGGATTTGTATAACCTAAATTGACTAAAGGGGCAGAAATATAAGGGGCGCTATACATTGAAATGTTCAACTCTATGTCAGATCCGAAATTTTTAAAACTTTTCCCGGCGAATGACTCAACTAAATCTGCATACTGGCTTTTTATAGGATCTGTTTGAAAAACCCGAATATGTGCCCAGTAAGCCATACAAAGCCAACCAGTATAACCTGGAGGGGGACCGGAAATGCCTAAATCAACCCTACCTGCATCGCTTTCATCTCCTTTATCTTCATCACCGCCGCCTTTATTATCGTCTGCTCCCTCATCTTTATCATCTTCACAAACATTTCTAGCAAAGGTAACCGTTTTCCCCCCAATAGTTACGCTCATCGATTGCTCGCATTCCCCAAGGTAAACCGAGACATTTGCATCATTGATACTGTCAATTGTTCCCCAAAACCTTTGGGGTTTCCATCTTCATCAAGGTCTACAAATCCGCGAGCCGTGCTGCCAATCTTTTCGGTTTTTATCCCTCTCCTAGTTCCACCATCCTGTAAATCCTCAGCCTCTATGCTTGCTTTTGGCAACATCGACCGGGCAAAATCAACTATCCCCCCAACGTCTATATCAATATCCCCGTCGTCGCGGGGAAACCTTACTCTAGCCCTGGGTTTGTCATCCGCCTCTAATCTTTTGACCTCTCTTTCTATTACATCTACAGCTTGCCTGTAGTTGCGATTTCTAACAATGTCTTTCACCCTCCTGCTTCGCTCTTCTACCTCTCTCATGACAAAAATTCCTCATCCCAATTAATAAATAATTGCCTCCATCCCTCCTCAGACAACACCCGATTATCAGTCAGCCATTCTGGTTCCATCGCCTCGATCGCTTCCAAAGAAACCGAATTAATCGTTTCCCGTTTTTTTAGCATAAAATAAGCATTAGGCAGATACGGGCTTCTCCAAGACCTTAACATGGCAGTGACTGGCAACACTTCTAAAAAATCAAAAGTTTGGCATAGATACTCAATTCTCTCTAACCATTGCTCAACAAGAAAACGATAGTCCCCCCTACTGCTTGAATCTGTTTTAGTTGTTTGTCGATCCGTTTTCGGAAATTCATTAATTGTCCTGTATTGTATGGGAACATTAGCCAAGGCTTTTAACTCTCGAATGAAAGGAAAAGCATCAGATGGAGAACCGGGAAGCAAAAAGTGGCGTTTGAATATCACCTTTTTAGCATAAAGCATTGATGATAAATCACTATTCCACAAATTAACTGCATCTACTTCATATTGTCCCTCTGGTAGATAACTTAAATCCTCGGTATTTTCACTGCTATATAAAGCTGTGGTCATTGATAATAACTCTCCATAATCAGAACAGTTGTCGTTCCCTCTTTTACTTTTGCCCATATCGCGTCAGTTGGTATAAATCCGGCTACATTACCTGGATAATAAATCTGGCCGGGTGGCATTTTGAACGGATGGCTTGTCGCGTTACTCCCCAATGTTCCAAAGCCCCAAAGGAGCTCAATTTCTCCCTGATTTTGGATTTCAAAATAAGCACGGCTTAGATTAGCGGGGGCTATTAACATGGGATTAGGGCTTACAGTGACTGTATTCATCACTGTATTAGCCGGACGTTTAGCCATCAATATTAAATCTAATTCTACTCTATATTCCCCCTCAATGTAAAGAGTGTCATAGATGCGATTGCTAGTTATTGAACCGCCCCCTAATATTCCATCGCCATAATCCTTAAAACTTACACCCAACCGGTCAAATCTACCAAATATTTTAACCTCGTTTGCTGTTAAGTAAGGATTAATTAGAGGAACATAAAACCGCCTTCCTCGATTTTGAATGATAGGACAAGCTGCCTCAATCCATGGACCTGTGGCGCTTTTCCTTCTAAGCAATTGCAGCCCAAATTTAGGATGGTTACTCTCTAATTTCATTAATTTAGCTGCTCTTTCTGCCGCCGAATCCTCTGGGTAAAATTCAGGATAAGGAGACCGGGGAAAACTTGGACACCAAACTGAGGCGGTGAGACTTTCTAGGAAAACATTAGCACGCCATAGCCATCTAGGGTCAATATTGGCAGATATTGAATTAACGGCACTAGAAACAGCCCCAAGTGTTAATGGGTCATTAACATAATTACTGGCATTACTTTGATTAATTTCAAATGAAAATGTGTCGGTTTCTGAACAGCGATTTTCTGCCATAGTTTAAGGTGTCAATAAGTATGGTTGTGCGGTTGAAGTCATACCATTAGTGTAGTCAATGATTACGGGATAGTCTGTTAAAGTGATGGTGCATATTAATGGATAAGTTCCATTTCCCCTAACGTTAGGTCGGATAGAAAAATCACAATGTTGTTTGGCGGGTTCGGGGTTTAGCTCGAAACTAAATTCTGCTATGTGTTGATGTACAACTAAATGCAGTAAAGCACTAGCTAAATTGGTTTGGTTAAAGGGGTAACTGCCTATACCGGGTTCAAAGGCATCAACAACGGATCTTGGACTTTAATCGCACCGTCATCAATAAAACCTTCTAACTCGTCAATATCCAGATTAACAACAGAAGCCTCCTCATCCAGAGACAGATCCATAATATCTTTCCCGGTGATATTAACGACTAAGTTTTTCTGCCTTTGCAACAATTGCCGCCCCATTGCTAAAACTAAGGCTTCTAAGGTAGTTTCAGAAAATTCAGGATAAAGTCCCGGCGTGATATTCATGTGCGACAATAGAGACAACTCATTCCATTTTACTATAAATGCCTATTCGGTTTGAAATGCGTCCTACCGGTGGCGGGGGCGGCGGCGCTTATTATCGCCATATTAAGTCAGGTTATTTTCAACTCACCGCAGGGGAAGAGATTGAAATAGTCCCCGCCACGCCATTATTAGTCCGTCGGGAAATCACCATCCAAGCCGACAATCCTTTTTCTATTCGGTGGGTAGGGTCTGATTTATCCTTACCTGTTTTTGAAAATGGCTTCTATTCCGATGGGAGTGATGGGGGGATTGGTGTTTTAGCAAGCAGCCCCACAACTCAGATTCTCTCTATCTGGGTGCGCCAAGATACGGAAATTGACTACAACATAGGAAGCGAAATCGAGGACGATATGCCTATCCCAGATTTATCAATTAGACCGTTTATTTCCTTAGATTCCAATATAAACAAACTTCCATCGTTTATAAGTTCTGATTCTCAAGTTAATTATGATGACGTAGATACTTATAATAGGTTCTGGGGAACGTGGACTACAACAGAGGGAGCAGTTAGAGCCTGGCAATTTGATGCTTTTTTGCCCGGTAAACAATATGTTTTTAATATTACCAATAATCTTTATGCATACATTGGGAATGACGGAATTTCTACGTCTGTTATCAAGGAAGGAACTAATATCGAGATTTTACTATGTCCTCGTGAAACCATGTGGATGGCAATATCTCAAGTTGCATTGTTTTCTAATGTTTTGAGTTCACATATTGACATAGATAATCTTGAAAAATGGATAACAAATCGATGCTCTGTTATTACAGTTCCTGACACAGGGGGAGCTTTTAATCTGACTCCTACTCTGTCTCGCTATATTTTGCTGTTTAAAGCTGAAGGTTCTTTTTTAGCTCCCGGATTAGGACTTTGCCGTTGCATTTACACGCCCAACAGCACAGACCCAAAACAAGGGGGAGAATTTGAGATAACGCAGTTTTTACCATGGGAGGATTGGTAAATTCACAAAAATAGGGGAGAGTATTACCGGTTAGTAAACAAATATAGAGAAGGCTGATCCGATCGCTCGCCGCCAAACTTTCCCCCAAGTCGGCGCGAAAACTAATATTCTCCCCGCCCGAACCCTACAATAGTCATATAGGTAAGCCGATCGCTTTACCTCGTCGGCTAGGCAACTGGGGGAAATTCCCTACAGACACGAATTCATGAAAAAAAACCGCATTGGTAAAGCATCAATCATTCCTGATGCGATCGCCGACAAGATAATCAAACGCTGTAAATATCCCTGGCAGCAAACTTTACTTGCCATCTTGATGTACACCGGTGAACGAGTAGGAGCGGTGAGGTTACTACGAGTCCCTGATGTTTATGTTTCCCCAGCTTCCCACATTGTCCTGCCAGAAATAACTTTTCGGTCTGAAACTAGAAAGCGATCGGGCGGGAAAGATGGGGGAGTCCGCCAAGTTCCCATCTCCCAAAAACTTAGAGAGATTCTTGGAACCTACCGCATCGGTGGCGGCGATTTTCTATTTCCCAGCCCATCTGATATATCCAAGCCCGTTACTGTTCAAGCGTTCGACTCTTTTCACCGGAAGGCGATCGCTCAACTGGGATTACAGAATGAAGGCTATTCGCTTCACAGTTACCGCCGCACTTTTATCACTAAACTCTACGACAAGGGAATTAGTACCCGGACAATAATGGAGATTACCGGTCATAAATCAATGTCGTCATTGCAGCGTTACATTGATGCTGACCCTAGCAAAGTAAGAAAGGCAATTGATGAAATCTAGGGCAGTCGATAACTTGAGGTTGCCAGACATCAGAGGAAAGTGGGTGCTACTAGCCAAACACAGATCGAGAAGTAACTGCCCTAGATTCCGCCAATTTTAGCACTAAACGGGGCTGCTTGGTATTTTGTCTAAAACATCAAACATTCTCACACACGGCTAACGGCGCTAACCACTGTACAGTAGCAGATAGCGCCGTTTGGGGTTGGGAAATGCTCCTTGATTTTTTTGCTAAATCATAAAGTTTTTGGGGGGTTCAAATCTCCTCCGGTGGAAAATTCAGGAGTTGCTATCCGGGGATTTCCAACCACCCGATTTAAGTGCGGGAAGTTTTTCTAGGATAGCTTCAAGAGACAAGCCGGACTCGATCCACTGTTCTACTTGGTCGGCGATCGCTTTAGCTTTTTCCGATAAATGGGGGCCGGCAAGGTAGCAAACCTGCTTTTTCCCCCTATATAGGTAAGCATATTTATTCCCGTTGGTGTCTTGGGCGGCTGACTTAGCTTTCCAGCGAACAGTTAGGCGATCGCTCTGAGAAGTGTTCACCGGGGATAAATTTTCGTCACCCAGGGTGACGGCTATCCATCCCAAATACTTAACCTTACCTTTCTCGCGTAACCTTTCCAGAGACTTGACTACACGAGATATCGGGATATCAGTGGATTGGGCGAGTTGTTTGTGGTCTTGATTCGGACATTTGTCCAGCGCCATAAAGACATCCATATCATCCCAAGCCGGATCGAATGGTTCTACACTTTCAGAATCCGTCACCCAGGGTGACGATATTATGACGGAAAGCTGCCTCGGTGACTTAGATTTTTCCCTCATCGGCCTGACCCCCTGTTATCATCTTCCCCAGATCTCACTCGACTATTTATAGCCAAAATGTTGCCGTAGGATTGCTTGGCTATATCACGAGCCAACCGGAGCTTATGGGCACAAGGAAGGTCGCTAAAATTTAGGGCGATCGCCATATCAATGTCGCCAACGATTCGGGAAAAGGCGGCGTAATCTTTTTTAACCAGGTCTCGAAGTTCCAGCACTTAGGACTGAAGTTCCAGCACTTAGGACTGAAGTTCCAGCACACGCTTGGGGTTGTGTCGGTCGGGTTATGAGCGATCGCGCGTAACGGCGCGTTTGAATTTTTAACTTTTGCGTCACCCAGGGTGACGGAATCGGTCACTTTATGAGCGATCGCCTTTTCACCGGTGACAGTTTGAGGGTTAGAAAGATGTTGTGCCATGGATTGTCTATTTGTTGAGGGTTTAACTGCGTGCCAAAATAGAAAGCACCCCCCGTGGGCACGAGGGGCGCTCAATTTATTTAGAGACCTGTTGGAGAATCTCCTGTCGGATGTTCTCCATTTGTTTTTTCATTTGAGATTGATAGTCTCGGTTGGCTTGCAGTCTTTGCTCTAATCGAGCCTCATGGCTTTTGACATACTCATGGAAACCAGCAAACAACTCCTCCAACAGGTCTAGAATTTTCCCGCCTGTTCCGGGGACACTTTCCCCGCTTGACTGGAAATTATCCCCCTGGCAATCTGTTCCACCAATTCGGACCGATTCAGATTTAGCTCCATAGCCATCTGATCCAGTAGCCCGACGGCTGTTTCCGTTAACGTCATCGACACTGACTTCTTGTTTTCCCCGTACAGTGTGCTGCGGGTTTTCCTTTTTGGTTGTTTGGTTTCGCTCATTAGATGCTTCCACGTGGCCTCCCAAAAAAATACCATATATATATTGACATATTTAAATATAGCATGATATATTTGAACTCGAAAGCACACGATATATATATATAGTGTGTTTTCTTACCACTCACTGCCAACTGATGAGAAAGAGGTAGGCGGCTCTCCCGGTGGATCTGGGACAGCGATCGCATTTGTTGCGGACTACGAGCGCCTCTTTTGATTCACTTCCTGCGGCCATTATTCGAGCGCGATAGGTAAAAAGCCGGATATTGAGAGCGGGGAAGCTGGTAGATTTATGCGATCGCCTTGGGGTTGGTCAGGCGATCGCAAAAGCACACCCTATATATAGGTAAAAAGCCTATGGTCAAACCAAAAGCCGAGGCCGCCAATTCGCCTAGCGGGTTTCACCGCCTGGACAAAAAACATCAGCGGATTTTCCTGGTCACTTGTTTGGCGAGGATGAAAATTCTCTTTGCGCGTGGGTCGATTTGACACGAGAGGCAGTCTCTTTCTTGAACTGTTTAATTAAAGCCAAAATGGAAATTGATAACACCATTACTCACCTAAGAGTTATCGATTTTATCTCTAATGATGAACGATTCCAAAATGTGCATAATTATGCAATGCAGCTTGAAATGTATCACAATCAAATTTATGCAGACTTGGAATATACACTATCAGCTTTAGAAGATCTAGATTTCACCGCCTGATGAGTCCTAGCCGGTAAAGGACGAAACTTTCCCCTTACACCTGGGGGGAAGTCGCGGATAACCGGGTGATTCCCACCGCATTGATAACTAGCCCCCCGAATTGAAATGGGAGGTTTCCCTCCCCAACCTGTTACTGGGGGCAGAAGTCAATAATTGCTTCTAGCCGGGTTCCAACCCCGGTTAGATTCTAGGGAGATTTGTTCCCCCAGATAGAATGGGCGAGAGCCGTAACAGCTTCGTGGGAACGATTAACCACAACACTAGAGGTTAAAAATGAATAGTTTAATTGTAGGCCTTGATGTTAGCTCATCGTGGTGCGATGCCGTGTGGCTAGAATTTATGCCAGCGGGTGCGTTGCGGGATTTTTACGAGTCTCCCGCATTTGCTGAGTGCCACCGAAAGCTAGAAGCAAATGCAAAGTCTATCCAGTTTCTTGTGTCTTTGGAGCCGTCTGTGGTGATATTAGAGCCGACCCGAACTTATAGCAGATTCTGGATTGACTGCTTACATCGGGAGGGAATCCCTGTGCTGAAAGTAGATCAGACGATGATTAAGGACACTCGGAAAAGCTATGGGGGAACGTCTAACAAGTCTGACCCCTACGATGCTTTGCTCATGGTTGCCACATACTTCCAGCATTACCAAATTGCCTACGATCGCAGGTATTGGGTAAGGGAGCGGCCGCCAGAAGTAGCGAAAATTGAACAATGCCTAAGAGATATTGGGTCATTCAACAAGCCCCGCACCCAAACGATAAACCAAGCCAAGTCTCGACTGGTCTATGAGTTTCCAGCCAAAGCAAAAGTTAGAGTTAAAAAAGAATCTGGGAAATTAGACCCGGACAAACTGCCGGCGTGGTGGGGTTGGGCTTGTGGCTGGACTTCCCAAGGTAGTTGGGAAATTCCCAAAGGGATTAAAACCAAGTTTGACAATGAATACGCGAAGGCGATCGCGGCGGGGGAAGGCACGGGGATTAGTGAAGTAACAGCGCGACTAGCCCAACAGATTTGTATGTGGCATCAGTCAGAGGCAATGGTAGAGCAAGAGCTACTAAGCTATCTGAACCTACCAGAGTTTGATTGCTACCATCGGGTGTTTGACAAGTTTGGTTTTGGCTGCCGGGAACGAGGCTGGCTACTTACTCGGTGCGTTCCGTTTGATGAGATGTTTAAATGCCTTCCCAAGTCTAAGGCTATGAGACGATTTCGACAGCTTTGTGGTTTGGGGGCTACTCAAGTGCAATCTGGAAAGGCTGATACTCGTAGTAGTTTTACGGGAAGTAAAGAGACGCGATCGACCTTGCATCAGTTTGTTGTCCGGGCAATCGAGAGGGGGACTCATCGCGAACAGAAACCGGGTGGGGGTGCGATCGCGACAACCCCCTACGATTGCCTACCAAAATCTCCAGAGGCTCATTCGCTTAGAGTTTATTGGGTAACTAGAGCATACCACAAAGGGAACAAAGTGTCTGGGGCTGCGCTCAAGGCTGCCAGGAATGCCACATCCAGAAAGCTGGCTGAGACTTACTTTGTTTAAGGCTCTGTGGGATATGCGGTAATAATCCCCATATAATGCTCATATCAAACTTGTACCCCGATCCAATTCCCTAGGTCGGGGTTTTTATTGGTGAAAGTTTGGGAATAAGATAGAAAGTTATCCTGTATGGGAGGGTTTCCGGTGGAAATATCTATTGTCAAAATGATTAGCAGTGATGTAGCTGATCGTGAATGGGAGTAGCGAATGTGGATATTAAGGAGTTATTAAGTCGATATGCGGTGGGCGATCGCGACTTTAGGAAAACTAATCTAATTGGTGCGAAATTATTTCGCTGTAATCTTAAAGGCATTGACCTGGGGGGTGCTTCCCTAGCTGGGGCGGATTTGAGTAGGGCGTTTTTAGAGGATGCTAATTTGTTTAATGCGTTCCTATATAGAAGTAATTTAACTTTTGCTCATTTGGGACGGGCTATCTTGACTGATGCTGATTTGACTAAGGCTGACCTGGGGGGTGCGTTTTTGGTGCATTCTGATCTCAGTGGGGTTAAGTTGAGTGGTGCGATTTTACAAGGGGTTAATCTTAGGTCGGCTAATTTGACCGGGGTTAATCTATGTGGGGCGAATTTGAGCGGGGTTAATCTTAGGTCGGCTAATTTGACTGAGGCGAATTTGAGTTGGGCTAATCTCAGTCATGGGAGGTTAAGCTGTTCGGTTTTAACTAAGGCTCGTCTCACCAGTGCTAATCTGAGTTATTGTCATTTGGTAGATGTGGATTTAGGGGGGATAGACCTGAATGGGGTAGATCTGTCTGAGGCTAATCTGCGGGGGTTAACTTACAAAAGGCTGATTTGACTGCTGTTAATCTGAGGTCGGCGAATTTGACGGGGGCTAATCTGGAGGGTGCTATTCTCCACGGCACAAATTTAACTGAGGTGATTCTGTGGGGGAGTAATCTGGCTGATGCTGTGCTGATGCGGGCTAATCTGGAAGGTGGTAATTTGGTACGGAGTAATTTGACGGGGGCTAATCTTAACCTGGCTCGTCTTGGCGGGGCTGATCTTAGCTATGCTAATCTGCGGAATGCTTATCTGTGGAAAGCGGACTTAACTGGGGCTAATTTATCTGGGGCGAATCTGCGGGGTGCTAATTTTCGGGGGGCGATTCTTGACGGTGTGAGTTGGACTGATGCTATGTTGATGGGGGCGGTGATGCCAGATGGCAGTATTCACCAACAATGAAAAAATTTAATAGATCCATCCCCCATTTTACCAGAAAACGGGGGTTAAAACAATTCTTTCTTTTGAAGCCATAACAAGGCAAGCTATAAGAGTGTATCAAGTTATGGAGAGCCTGCGATGATGCTAAAAGCTAAAGATATTATGACGACCGATGTAGTGACGATTCGGGGGTCGGCTACGGTAGCAGAAGCGGTGAAACAAATGAATGATCTGTGTTTGCGGGCGCTGATTGTTCAACGTCGCCACGAACAGGATGCTTATGGCATTGTGACGGAGACGGATGTGATTTACAAGGTGACGGCTTACGGTAAAGATCCGAAAAAGATGCGGGTTTATGAGATTATGACTAAGCCCTGTATCTCTATTAACCCTGATTTGGGGGTGGAATATGTGGCGCGGTTATTTGCTCAGACTGGTATTCGCCGCGCTCCGGTGATTCAAGAAGAACTGTTGGGGATTGTTTCTATAACTGATATCCTGAGTAAGGGTGACTTTGTAGAGAAGCCTAAGAGTATTGTCCTGGCCGATCGCATAGAACAGGCGATCGAAGAGGCTAGGGCTACCTGTGCTGCCAAAGGTGCTACTTCTCCTGAATGTGCGGCGGCTTGGGATATTGTTGAGGAACTTCAGGCTGAAGCGGCACATCAGAGATCAGAACGGATTGAAAAAACTGCTTTTGAGGTTTACTGCGAGGAAAATCCAGAAGCTGCTGAGGCTAGGGTCTACGACAACTAAAGGACTATTAAAGTTGACATTGGGGCGGGTGAATGTTCTCTCCCCCAATGTCAAGGTCTCAAGGGTTGTTGTCGGGGAAGACAACTGGCTATGGTTTTGGTGGAGGAATTCAGTTAGGGGGGTTTGGGGTTTTGAATCAGAAACTGTGGGCGTGCAGTACCTCCATCACGTCACAAACATAGCTGA
Organism: Arthrospira sp. PCC 9108; assembly: GCA_016745315.1. GTDB lineage: Bacteria > Cyanobacteriota > Cyanobacteriia > Cyanobacteriales > Microcoleaceae > Limnospira > Limnospira platensis. Next base: position 2,703,603 of record CP066886.1, on the reverse strand, counting down.
TGCCGGAATAATCGTCGAAAAACTGAGCTGCAACTTCATCGGCAATCTTCACGGCCATATCCCGATTGGGGGTAAGCACCTCGAACTTTACATTGGAGTAGGTGTCGCCAACGCTGGGTTGTCCGGACGATCGCACGTTGCGACTGCCTTTACCGCCAGCGTCCACGACTGTATAACCGGTGGCTCCGGCTTCGTCGATGATCTTGGCGATCTTTTTGAGCAGCAACTTTTCGGTGACAATGACGAGCTTGCTGGCTTTCTGGGTCATCTGGGTTACCTCTTGATGGGTTCTGTTAGAACAATTAAAGACAATAGTCTATGGTTTTGCTTTAAACCATATTTTTAAGATTATGCCAAATATCCGCGAATCCAATACCTTCTGTGAAGAAAAATTGACTCAGATTAGCGGAAGGATTTGATAATAAACACTTATGGTTAGATAAATAGGTTTTTTTAGGGCAACTATCCAACAGCGGAGCAGATCTTGGATATGATCACCGCAGATATTTGAGTGGGCGGCGACAGGGGGGCAAGGCTGGGACGATTCGAGCTACTGGAGAGGGGGCAAAAACCTTTCTGGTGAGGGAGTTGCCTGGGTTCGCCAGGCTGTGGCAGGTGTGGGGGCGATCGCAAGGAATAGAGAAAATTATGCGATCGCCATTTACATTAACCACAGATATAGGATTTTTCTGATAATAAAAGGAAAACTTATGATTTGCATTTGATATTACTTAGCAGATCCATGTAGAGCGATCGCAAATTTGTGTCGCTCTACATATAAACTTAAACACATAGACTGAACTAGATAAAAAGCCAATATCGATAGATTCAAGTCTATACAATAACCTAGGGGGCAACTGGTCTTCTAAACCCTGTGGGGAGAAAGAAATACCATCCCCAGAGGGCTATGGTTCAGCTCTGGCCGAATACCCAAAAGAGTGAAGCCCCACAGGCGGACTTGGGTTTGACTTTTGTTGGATATCTTCCAGCACACGAGGCACCGGGATGGAGATGAATTTTTCGTGGCGGGTTGACTCCCTGCTCACCCGGAAGCCTAAAACTACGGATTGGAGGCTACGCTTGCCTGCAGTCCTGACCCCTAATATCTGATTTAAGGAGTAATGACATCGTGGATTTCTTGTCCGGTTTCTTAACGCGCTTCCTGGCGCAGTTGCAGTCCCCGACACTAGGCTTTCTGATTGGTGGCATGGTAATTGCGGCGGTCAATAGTCAACTACAAATTCCAGATGCGATTTATAAATTTGTTGTTTTCATGCTGCTGATGAAGGTCGGCTTGAGTGGGGGGATTGCGATCCGTGGATCGAATCTGACAGAGATGCTGTTGCCTGCAGTTTTCGCTCTGGTAACGGGTATCGTGATCGTGTTCATCGGGCGCTACACCTTAGCCAAGCTGCCGAATGTAAAAACGGTGGATGCCATTGCAACTGCGGGCTTGTTTGGTGCTGTAAGTGGCTCTACGATGGCGGCAGCCCTGACGCTACTAGAAGAACAAGGCATGGAATACGAGGCTTGGGCGGCTGCACTTTATCCGTTTATGGATATCCCGGCGCTGGTGAGTGCGATCGTTTTGGCTAGTATTTATGTCAGCAAGCAGAAGCACAGCGATATGGCAGATGAGTCTCTCAGCAAGCACGAGTCTCTGAGTAAACAGCCGGTTGCTGCGGGGGATTATCCGAGCAAGCCGGAGTATCCCACGACGAGGCAGGAGTATCTCAGCCAGCAGCGCGGTAGCGCCAACCAGGGAGTCGAGATATGGCCGATCATCAAGGAAAGTCTCCAGGGTTCTGCCCTATCGGCATTGCTGCTTGGTCTGGCTCTGGGATTGCTAACCCGACCGGAAAGTGTCTTTCAGAGTTTCTACGAGCCACTCTTCCGGGGACTGCTTTCAATACTGATGCTGGTAATGGGTATGGAGGCGACGGCAAGGCTTGGTGAGCTGAGAAAGGTAGCCCAATGGTACGCAGTATATGCTTTTATCGCGCCGTTGCTGCATGGGCTTATAGCTTTCGGTCTCGGCATGATTGCCCACGTGGTCACGGGATTCAGCCTTGGGGGAGTTGTGATCCTGGCGGTCATTGCCTCGTCGAGTTCAGACATCTCTGGGCCGCCCACTTTACGAGCGGGTATCCCGTCTGCGAATCCCTCGGCCTATATCGGCTCGTCCACAGCGGTGGGCACACCAGTGGCGATCGCCTTGGGAATACCGCTCTACATTGGACTGGCCCAGGCGCTGATGGGCGGTTAATCCTAGAGGAGTCGCGGTCTGCCGGTGCTTGCTTGCCCGGCAACCAAGGCGGCGGCTATGATTTCACGGTGAAGGTCTCCCTAGCTGTCTGTGGCAAGTTGGGGAGTCAAATAATGGATTATCGATTAGTGTTGATGAACTGCGATCGCTGTTATTCGTGGTTTTCTGTCAAAGATAAACTTGGGTTTAAGTAAGACTCTCAACAATAACCATAGCGATCGCAATTCTCCGGGAGTTGACAAGTTTTGCCATTGTCCTGGACGACAGAACAGCATTTCTACAAGTTGTCGATGTTGCGACACTGTTAGGGCTTCAAACTCAACCCGAATAGTGGGAAATTCACCGTTCCATTGAGTATCAGTAATTTTCCCCCCTAGGTTTAATTGTACATCAATAATTTCCATTTGTAAAGGTAAAAATTCGGATTTTTGTTTGCCATTTTTGTGGTTAAGAATAGACCAGGCGGCGGGTTCTGTGACCACAATTTCAGCACCGACTTCGGAAATATAACGAGTTATTCCCCCTACAACTTGGTCAGAAATTTGGAGTTTGACAGACCGACGCAATTGGAACCAGTCATAGGTATCTGGTAGGGGTGCATCTATGATAATTAGGAGAGATACACTTAAAACTACTAAGTTGTAAATACTCCAGATGATGCCTAAATTGACTCCGGGGTCATTATCAACATTTGATGCTAATAGTTGATGATGCCAAAACAGGCTGACAATTGTGGCTATTAACAGGACAATAAGAGGTGATGCTAATTTCCAGGAGCCGGAAAATTCGGACTTTCTTTTACCTTTGGGGGTTACTTTAAAGCCACCTTTAAAAGGATTAAGCATGACTTGAATTACAGTTAATGCCATGGGGAATGATTGGAAAATTGCATAAATTTCTGACAGGAAGGCTGACCGAGATTTTTGGTTTAACCAAGCAAAAGCCAGGAGAGAAACTAGATAATATGGCATGAAAAAGTAAATAAAATCCCCGACACTAGCTTTAATAGGAATCACGCCTAAAAACCGATAAGCTAAGGGCATTAACAGGATAAAAATTCGGGAAATGCTAGTAAACCAATGTAGCAAACCTTCTAAATGTGCTAATCTTTGTCTGAGGGTTAAACCGGGTATGGTTAAAGGATTGGAGTTGATAAAAAAGGCTTGTAATGTACCGCGCGCCCAACGCATTCTTTGATTAAGGTGGTCGGTGATACTTTCGGCGGCTAAACCTGCGCTTAATTTTTCGTTTAAATAAATGAGTTTGTAGCCTTTGCTGGCTAGGGTAATTCCGGTAAAATAGTCTTCACTAATTGATTCGGTAACAAACCCGCCAATGGCTTCTAATGCTGTGCGTTTAACTACAAATGATGTCCCGGCACAAACTACACTACCCGCACCATCTTTTAATGGTTGTATATGTCTATAAAATACTTCTTCTTCGGGGGTAATGATATTTTCTAATCCTAAATTTCTGGATACTGGGTCGGGGTTATAAAAGGTTTGGGGGGTTTGGACTAAGGCGGTGTTAGGATTTTGAAAAAATCCTACTGTTCTAGTTAAGAAGTTTTTGGTGGGAATGAAATCGGCATCAAAGACTGTAATTAATTCGCCATTTGTGAATTTCAAAGCATGATTAAGGTTCCCGGCTTTGGCGTGAAGGTTATTAGGTCTAGTGAGATAATTACAGCCTAATTCTTGGGCTAGTTGTTTAACTTGGGGGCGGTTTGTGTCGTCTAATATGTAGACTTTTTTGGGGTGATAGTCTAAGGCTTGACAGCCGATAATTGTGCGCCTCAGAATAAATAAGGGTTCGTCGTAGGTGGGGATGAAAATATCAACGGTTGGGGTGAATTTGCGTTGAATAACTGACTGTTGGAGTTGGTCGGCTTGGCTACTTCTATCGGTGCTATTTACAATTAGGTAAATTTGAATGATATTAGCACCAATAATGTAAATTTCGAGAGCCATTAGAGTGAGGCTAAATAAACCATTGAGGGGGTCGCTGAGGTTGAGGGTGGAGAACGATCGCCATAGTAAATAACGGATAGTTAATGCTAAGATAATGGCGACAATTATCGCCCTTGATATGGCTGTTGGTTTAGGGTAAATCTTGGTAATTATCCAGGCGATCGCACTTAATAAAATGGTGGGAAACCATAAATAACTACTCGGAATATCCGGCAATTCTAACCACAGCGGTGGGTTTTGTTGTTGGAAATATAGTTGCTGAAAAAAATCGCTGATTAGCGGCTGGTCAGACACCCACCCCCAAGCGATCATACTTAAACACCCCATCACGCCCAAAGCCCATATAGTAGGGATATTTGGGCGTTTAATACCTCGGAAATAGCGTTTAATAGACTGATAAAGCAACCCTGATGTCATCGAAAATGCTCCGGTTCTGGTTAAATATCTAAGCAGTGTAATGAGAGTGCTAACAATCAAAATAGGTGAGCATTGATGTATATGTTAACATAATTTAACAATTGTGTGTAAATTCGCTCATCTCACTGTAATTAAGTCGATATTTTCAGTAAACCGGCTATTTATGAGTTTTCGGGAATAGTTATCTTAAATTTGGCTAAGAATCTGTTCTGTGCTATAAGATAAGGCAGACAAGTGTTGTCTGCCTTCTAACCAGAGGTATATTTTTAGTTGGGGGGGATTAACGGATCAATTCTGTGTCTGATTTTGATTTTGTGTTCTGGCTGTCCATTGAGCGATCGCCTGTTGAGCCGCCGTATATGGTGGGGTTCCCTCTGGAATTAAAACGGCCGCCAAAATAGCTGCATCAAATTGATTATTTTGAGCGCGGGACTGAGCCAGTTTCCAAATTTCACCACTCCAGCGAGCGATCGCTTCGGTAGCCTGATCATAACCCAATTCTTGCGGACCAATGGTAGAAACAGCAGCGATCGCATTACTATAAGTAGAAGCCTGTCCCGGTCGAATTTGAGAGCGAGCCGCCTCAATTTTAGCTTCATTCTCCCGCAGTTGTGTGAGAGGTTGCTGCCAATTTTGAATTTGCAATTGCGCCTGTTCATAAATGGGGCGTTGAATTTCCGGGACTAAAGATGCTGCTGCTATCGCTTCCGACCAATTCCCCATAGCCGCCCGTCCTTCGGCGATATCGAGAATCATTTGACTCCAGCGTTGGATAGCTAGTTGCGCTTCAGGATAAAGTGGGTCGTTATTAGGAATTTGATTAGCTTGGACGATCGCCTGACTCAAACGAGAAGCCGAGGTATTTTGAACTATCATTCTAGCCTGCTGTAAAAGCTGTTCACCGTTAGCAGGAGTGGGCGCAGGGGTTACAGGGGTATCATCCCCAACTACAGCTTCTGGCGGCGTTAGGGCTTCGGTTTCTGTGGGGTCGGTAGTTTCCGGGGTGGGTGGTTGGGATAACTCCGTAGGAGGTAAAGAGGGGGTAGTGGAGGCTTGGGAACCTACGAATAGGGATCGGTTAGTATAGAATACCCCCAATAACAGTAGTACAGCGATCGCACCACTCCAGATAATAAGCTGTTGAAAGAATGATCTGTCTGACATAATTTCTTCCTGGGGCTGTTCATTGGTCTTTTGGCTGGGGTCTGGTGTATCTGATGATCCAGAGACCTGCTCCTGATTTAATGATTCTGTGGGGTTTTCACTGGCGTCTGGTCGGCTTACCGGAGCGCTTGGTATGGTTGAAGACAGCTTCAGATTGGGTAAAGCTGAGGGGTTGCTGCCATTTTGCTTAGGTGCAAAAGTGGAATTGAGCGCGGAATTGCTCTGATGGTTTCCCGCCGCCGCCATGGCTTTGGCTGGTTCAGGTTGTAGCAGCAATTGCGCCTGTTCTGCGGTGGCGATCGCAAATACTGGGTTTTGTACCGGTCGTAAATGTTGATCGGTCAATTCGGGAAGGCGATCGCTTAAAAATGATTTCAAATCAGCCAGAGTCTGACATTTTCCTGATTTCAACCCTTCTAATAGGGCGGCGGTGAAAAAGCCATTTCGTAGGGAAGAGGTTTCCCTAGATACCTCGTCAGGACGACAAGATAAGATTGTCGGAATCCTAAATTTTTCCGATAAGGCGATCGTCTCCCTTCCAATCTGATCGCCTACCTGCACTCCCTGAGTCCGGTTAATATCCAACAGCAGTAATATATTATCCGTAGGTGCATTGTTTAAATGCTTAAACAGCAGGCTGATCGGGATAGCCGTTTCCTCCAGGTTCTCTGGGCTGCCATCAATAGGCATTAGATAATCTTGCCCCTTATGATGAATGCCGTAGCCACTGAAAAAGCAAAATAGGGTATCTTCCGCCTGGAGTTGTTCTCGACAGATACTTTCCATCCAGTCTAACAGGTTTCCCCGGCTCGGATAAGTAGGCAGATCCCACGTTTCCGGGGACGTATCCGTGATCAACACACAGCGATCGCTCGCAAAACCAGCATCTTGAGCCCAGAAATGATTGAGAGCTTCTGCATCCCTTTGGGCGTAACTCAGGGGTTGCAGGAATTGATACTGGTTAATCCCAATGGTCACACAAACATAATGTTTCATCTAACTTACCTCAATTTGATAACTTTAACTTGCGCCTCAGACGCTACAGACGGCACTCAAAGACTCTTGATGGCTCAATACCTGATTGCAAAACCATATAACCACCAATAATAACTATCGTTCTTTAAATTAGGGGTCGAGAATGGAGTCACCTCCATCCCCTCCCATTCAGAACCGTACTTGAGACTTTCACCTCATACGGCTCCTAGTTTGACCGTCTCCTTGTTAAGAGTACAGCATCATCTCTTCATCAAGAGCTGTTTTATCATCGTGGCAATGGCGATGTAATAATTGGAGATTCTTGTATTCATCCTTTCCGCCTTGGCTTCTGGGTACAATATGGTCTACTTCAATTAAGTCTGACGGGGTAAAGAATTGCCCACACCAGTTACATCTACCTTTTTGCTTCTTGAGTAGTTTTGCTACCCTATTTGGTGTATCGATTGCTTGTCCTTTCCTGGTTGCCCAGTAAGTCCAATTTCCGTCGTATGGTGTTGCGTCAGGGCGTATTAGGGTATGTCTGACAATCGGCGTGTAGCTATGTTTCCACAACTGATGACCATCCTTGGTTTGGAATAACCAAGTTTCCTGTCTTTCTTTCCCATTACTGAGCTTGACCGTTCCGGGTCTAAAGTAATTACTCAGTTTTTCATAACTTGCCTTTTCGCATCTTGATACTGTCCATGCCCGTAACATATGCCAGATTATTGCATCTAGCTTATTGAAGGTCTCAACTGAGACTACCGCTGAATAATAGTTTGACCATCCCTGAACAATTGGGTTTAGTCTACTTATCAGGGCTGACTGAGGTGCTGTTCTATATTGTTTGATTACACCTTTTATTGCTTCTGTGTGGGCTTTAACTGCTTTTTGGCTGGGTTTTATGAGGGTTTTATGTCCGATTAATCGGCTTGCTGCCCCACCTGTTTTCCCGGATTTATACTTTCCTACGGGATATTGCCTGATATTGAATCCTAGAAAATCGAACCCAGGTTCCTCAATCTTGCCATTATACTCAATAGGCTTAAGTGTGTGACATATTCGGGTCTTTTCAGGTTTTATTTCTAGTCCTACAGGTTTTAGCCATTCAGAAATAGCAGTCCTGCACTGTTCAATAATCTCTAGTGATGGAGATATCACTACAAAATCATCGGCGTATCTTATTAGGGTAGCCTTAACTTTAACCCCTTTTACTTTAGGATACATTGTTTCAATTAACCTAGCCATACCCAACAGTGCGATGTTAGCTAGGAGTGGACTTATTACCCCTCCTTGAGGTGTCCCTGCTTCTGTATCCTCAAATACACCGTTGTCTAATACACCCGCTTTGAGCCATTGTTTTAGGTCTCTTTTCAGGATACTTGGACAATGAATTTTGGACAGTAGGTAATCATGGTTTATTCGGTCAAAGCATTTTGCTATATCAGCGTCGAGAACATAGTATTGTCCTTGATTTGTGGCAGTGTAAATTCTACCAATTGCGTCCTGAGCTGACCGTCCGGGTCGGAACCCATAGCTAGTGCCTTCAAATCTCGATTCCCATTCAGGTTCGAGAGCCGACTTGACCAAGGCTTGCCTTGCTCTATCTTGGATTGTGGGAATTCCCAACGGGCGTTTTTCATCCCTGCCGGGTTTTGGTATCCACACTCTTCTAAGTGCTTTTGCTTTGAGATTTCCTTTGATTCTCTCAGTCAGTTCAAACCTTTGCTTAGGAGAAATTGCGATAATTCCATCCACTCCGGCTGTTTTCTTTCCTTGATTGTCTTGGGTCACTCGCCGCACTGCTAAGAGCCGGGCATAGTACGATTTCACCAATAGACGTTGCCACCTTCTTACCTTTGCATCTTGTCCCGATTTAGCTGCTTGAAATATACTCTTTTGGAGCTTGAAAACTTTCCGTTGAACCTTAGTCCATGGGACTGCCTTCCATGCGTTGTTCGTAGTCTTGATTGGTTTTGGTTTCCCAAACCCTTTCTTTAAACTCGCTATCGCCATTTGTACACCTACTAGGCTCTATTTCTTTACAATCAAACCGTGACCTGTTAGCATATCCCTACCATTACAGTTGGGCGTTGGCTTCTGGTCACTTCTCACATCCTCTAGGACTTGCGGTTACACTTATCCCTACTGATATCTCGACCAGATAATCAGAGTCCAGGAGGACTTAAAACGTTCCGTTTATATGGGCATTCCATCTTTAGATTTGTCCTTTCCATCGGGGTACTTTTAAAGGTCTATGTAGGTAATTCAAGGATATTCCTACTCTTCCCCTTGCTCTTTTGAGCGCAGCGTGTCAACCTATTTCGCTACTTAATTCTTACGATGGTTCAAGCCGGACATTCGGTTTCCCTAATCATGGATGGTTGGCAGTGGTCGCATCTGGTAGTAGGTTCTACTTCACGCCTTCCGTTCCCCGCTTCAATCCTGGGGTTGTGATTCCCAAAACTGGGGGTGGCTATCGCCGTTACCCTAATTTCCTAACTTTACTTATCCATTTCTGGGCTTCCTATAAGGAATTTGTATGAGTTAGTTCGTTTTGACCTTGGGTTCCCTGCCTTGTTTTGTATATTTCTATACCAAACGTTGGGACATATAAACAGTTATGGAGATGGTCAGAGGCAAGCCTCTTGTATTCAACCAAGGGGCTGAAATCTCCACCAGGCAGCTATTTCGGGTATCTCATCCCTATTTCATGCCTGAACGTCTCGCACCCTTGACTGAATCATACGACAATATCCGTTGATAATCCCTCACTCAAAAGTCTATTGTACAAAACTTGATAGTTAAACTTTACTAATATCTTTCGGGAAAGAGTTTTTTATTTTCAATCGACGTTAAGAATTGTTACAATTTTATTGATAATTGCTCTCAAATTGTTGACGAGTTTATAGGGGTTGTGCTACTCTAAAAATAATCGCTTCCAAGGGCTTACTGTGTCTATTTGTAAAAATAATGGCTGAAACCCCCACTGCGTCGCTGTTGTGATTATTTTACCGCCAAAATTTAAAATTCACGATGCACGAGTTTTAGGCGATCGCCAGAGGGCCAAAAAATCACGACTTGACAAAATCGACATTTTGTGCATATACCTAGAAATTGTCATAGAAAACCGTCAAAAATAAACGATCAAGCACTTATGACCACAACTTCAGAAACCACCCAACTCCCTCCGATAGTCGAACTTCCCCCCAGTTACGTCATTCCCGTGGTGTTGGTACTTAGTTCAATCCCCTTATTTCTGATTCTGAAATGGGTAGCGCTACCCGTCTCTTTGTTTGGACTATTTCTAGCCATTCAGACAGCCACCATACGCCTACAGTTTACACCCACAGATTTAGATATATATCGTTCAGGTAAGATGATTCGGCGTTTTCCCTATCGAGAATGGACAAACTGGGAGATTTTTTGGTCGCCTGTACCGATTTTATTCTATTTTCGGGAAGTTAATAGTATCCATTTTCTACCCATGCTATTCAACGCCGGAATGCTGCGTTCTTGCTTAGAAGAAAAAATCACCATTAATCAGTAATTGATTAAGGGGAGGGCGTAGCAACCCTCTCCGTAGAAGGGAGAGAGAGGCTTAAAAGAACTAACTAACCTTCCAGCTTTTGAGAGATTAACTTGTTAGTTAACTGCGGGTCGGCGCGTCCTTGGGTTTTCTTCATAACCTGTCCCACAAAGAAACCTTTTAGCTTAGTTTTACCAGCCTTGAATTTTTCAACTTCCTGGGGATGACTAGCTATAACTTCATCGATAATCGCTTCTAATTCCCCTGTGTCAGAAATCTGGATTAAGCCTTTTTTCTCAACCAGTTGTTTAGGGGAACCACCCTTAGTCAAAAGTTCCGGCAGGATATCTTTAGCGATTTTACCACTAATGGTATTGTCGCCAATCAGAGCAATTAGTTCCGCTAGTTCAGCGGGTTTAAGGGGAATGTCATTAATTGCCAGTTTTTCATTTTTCAGATAGGCCGTAATATCCCCCATTAACCAGTTAGCCGCTTGTTTAGTATCTGCGCCTGCTGCTACTGTAGCCTCGAAATATTCCGCCACAGTGCGATCGTCCGTGAGTACACGAGTATCATAGGCAGATAATCCCAAGTCCGTCTCGTAACGGTGTCGTTTTTGGGCGGGAAGTTCTGGTAATTCCGACTTCCATTGTTTCAATTGTTCCGCTGATACTTGAATAGGAGGAAGGTCAGGTTCTGGGAAATAGCGGTAATCGCTGGAACCCTCTTTACTTCTCATGCTGATAGTGCGTTGGCTGCCTTCTTCCCAGAGACGGGTTTCTTGAATAAGAGACTCTCCGGCTTCTAGGGCGGCAATTTGGCGTTCTATTTCGTAGTCGATCGCCCTTTGAATTGCACTAAAGGAGTTCATGTTTTTAATTTCAACTTTAGTGCCAAATTCTTTTTGACCGACGGGACGCACGGAAATATTCACATCACAGCGTAGGGAACCTTCTTGCATATTCCCATCACTAACCCCTAAATAGCGGACAATGCGGCGCAATTCTTGGGCGTATTCAGCGGCTTCTAAACCGGAACGGATATCAGGTTCTGAGACAATTTCCACTAGGGGGATACCTGCCCGATTAAAGTCTACCATAGAATAAGTAGAACCCGATAGGCGATCGCTACCTCCATGAACAAGTTTTCCCGCATCTTCTTCCATGTGGAGGCGGGTAATACCTATGCGTTTACGGATAGGATTATTATTCTCATCGACAATCTCAATTTCCAGCCAGCCATTAGTAGCAATAGGTAGATCAAATTGGGAAATCTGATAATTTTTGGGCAGATCTGGATAAAAATATTGTTTGCGATCGAACTTACTATAGGGCGCAATTTCACAATTAAGGGCTGAGGCGGCTTTAACTGCATACTCTAACACCTTTTGATTTAAAACCGGAAGCACTCCCGGCAGACCTAGACAGATGGGATCAATATTGGTGTTAGGGTCAGCACCAAACTGGGTCGAGGAGTTAGAGAAGATTTTAGTTTCGGTACTAAGCTGACAGTGGGTTTCTAAGCCTATGACAGCCTCATACTCGGTTTTTACTGGTGCTAGAGTAGACATAAGCGATGTAGCAATTGAGCAACAATAATGAGATTGTACATTGTCTCTTATCTTAACTTATGCTGCCGATGATATGATTGGGAATGCGATCGCATTCGAGAAAATGCACAACCCCGAATAGACCATAATGAACCAGACCTTGCTCGCACAAGCTAAAAACCGGGCTGCTGTTTTTGAGGAGTTCCTCCAAATAGAATTAGACCAGGAAGCGAATGCCAGCCAATTGGCCTTTTTGGATAGAGGGATTGAAAATTCCCCATATCAAGCCGAACTTTCCAACTATCCGATTTACTTGGAACAAAAACCCATGGATTTTAGCCCCTATCCTAATCGAGGAAAAGTTCCCAAAATCAACACTACCTACCTTAACTTCCTGGACCCGGAGATTCTACAGGCTTGCGTTTGTGTAGGTCGGTTTATTGATGACCAATTCCAAACTATCTGGATGATAAAAAACGCCCTGGAGAGTGTCCAGTTTCGCACTACCACCAAGATTATAGCAGGCTTAAATATATTATCCCAGGTAAATACTAAATTCCCTGATGCTAAGATTGGGAACTGGGTATTTCGAGATCCTCAAGGCCGCAAGCCGGATTTTTCCTTTGTTGATGCTATGGCGGATATCGTCAGCTACAGAAGAAAAATCGCCACCTCTAACGCCTTGTCAGGGATGCTCAAACGATTTGAGTCCCGTTCAGGTTTGGAACGTTGGCTCATCAAAATCACAGGTAATCAAAACCTAGAATTTCGTGGGGACTACGGGGAGGATGCGTTTATTCAAAATCCGCGATTGGTGGATGCCAAAAGCCAAAAGGTGCTATTATCTGCGGTCGAGGATGCTCCGCGAGGTCAGAATCTGTTATCTGCCTATGATCTGACTCGGATAATTTCTATGGTAGGATGGCATTATCATCTAACCCCGGAAGCTCAACTACCGGGGTGACTTGGGAAACCCTTAAATATCTGATTCCAGCTTTGGGTCAGGATACAGCTAGATTTGTAGATGTTGCCTTAGATGCTTTAGGATTGACGGATGTTATTTATGCTCCGGTGATTCTGTCGAAGTTGGGACATGGCCCTAGTCAAGTTCGCAACAGCATTGAAACCACCTATGTAGCCTTTGTGCAGTTTATAGATCGGCTTCCTAGCCAGACTGGACAGGCGACACAACCTTCTCGATTACGAACTATCTCGATGACTTTGCGGGGAGCTATTCCCATCACCAATTTTCAAGATTATAATCAGGAATCAATCCGGTTAGATGCTCGTATGGCTGCAGAGGTAACGGAGATCCTGCGACGGTTGGTAAGTGAGGAGTTTAATGCGATCGCTTAGGGGAAACTAGGCTGAGATGATTTTAGCGCTTTTCCCCGGCTAGATAGGTTGATGTGCGATCGCGCGATGCAGAAGTTGCACCAGGTTAACCAAGAAGTGATGGAATTTGAGAATGTACGATGGGGAAAAGGCTAACCAAGACGCGATCAGAACTCTGATCCGCAGTATTACTCGCCTCCAGGGTGATTTTTCGTTGATTCTCGCCTGTTGCAATTACCGTTTGGTTCGGGAAACTATTGTGCAACAGTTGCGGGTAGATTGTCCTCTTCCCATTCGAGAATTAGTTTTAGACCCCAAGGCTAAAACTCTCTATACGACCATTTTTGATAGCCTAGAGGGGGAAATGCCATCAGCTTTGATGGTGTTTGGCTTGGAGTCGGTGCATAATTTGCAAGGGGTACTCAAAGCGACTAATCAAATGCGGGAGGAATTTCGCAATTTTGAGTTTCCGTTGATTTTGTGGGTCAGCGATCAATTGGTGTCGATGATGATTCGCTTAGTCCCAGATTTTCATAGTTTCGCCACTACAATTCACTTCCAGGTTGAAACTGAGCATCTTATTGGCTTCCTGAAACAGACGACTAATCAGATTTTAGAACAGTTACTCGATAGCGGCGCAACTATTTTTTTAGATGAGGCTACCCTGGAGTTGGAAAGGGGTTCTCCCCTACGCAATGAACTAGAATCCGCACAACAGGATCTCCAACAGCGGGGAGTAACTCTTGCTCAGGATTTAGAAGCTAGTTTAGAGTTGATACTAGGTCGAATTGCCGATAATACTACTCAGGAATCATTACAGCATTACGAACGGAGTTTAGCATTGTGGCAGCAGACTAACAACCGCTTAGGCTGTGGTCATGTTCTGTTTTATTTGGGTTTTTGGTGGCGTTACTATGGGATGATGAACCGGGGGGAAAAGTGGGAAGCCTGCGCCAAAGCTACAGACTATTATCGGCAGTCTTTACGGGAATTTGAGGCGGCTGATCGACCGGATTTGGTGGCTAAGTTTATTAACGCTTTGGGGGAAATATTACACTATTTGGAAAATTGGTCAGAGTTAGACGAAGTGGCTAATTGGGCTTTAGATTTGCATCAAAACCAGTCCCATTCCTTTAGATCTGCTCGCGCTTACCACTTTTTAGCCGAAGTACAATTGGCTCATGGTAACTTCAAAACTGCTAAGTATATTATACAGAAATCTCTGGAAATTATCAACAGTAATTTATCGGAAAATTCCCAGGTTAATAATCCCTCTGAATATCTCCGCAAGTTAGATTGGGAACGTTCTTATCATTGGGGATGGTATTTGCTGTGTTTAGGGAGATCTCAACAAGGCTTAGGAGAACATGAAGAGGCGATCGCTACTTTAAAAACCGCCCAGAAATTGACGAAGCCGTGTTATGATCCAGAACTATATATTAAAATTTTTCACCAGTTACACGACAGCTATTTTAGACAAGGTGAATATCTCGCCGCCTATCAAGTCAAACAGCAACAGCGGGAAATAGAACAACAGTTTAGTTTTCGGCCTTTTATCGGTGCGGGAGCATTACAGGAAAGCCAATTAATTACTAATCCCAGTTATCCAAAATCTGGCGATCGGACTTTAATTAATTCCGAAATGACGGCTTCGGGAAGATTGCAAGATATTGACCAATTAATGAAACGTCTGGGGGAAGACAGATATAAATTAACGGTAATTTATGGACCATCGGGAGTTGGTAAAAGTTCTTTGTTACAAGCCGGAATTATTCCCCAACTGAGACATAAAAATACATTGATTCAAGCTAGGAAAGTTATCCCGATTTATCAAAAAACCTACACTAATTGGGTGGGGGACTCAGTAATGCGATCGCCACAGCTTTATCCAAATTAGATAACTCTGAATTAGACTCAGGTTTTTTAACTAACCCGACCGAAATTTTAGACCAACTACAGGTTCTGAATTATCGGAATTTAGTGATGATTATTATTTTCGATAAATTTGAAGAGTTTTTCGTAGCCACCAAGGAACCCCAAAAGCGAGAAGAATTTTATCAATTTTTACGGGAATGTTTGAATATTCCCTATATTAAAACTATTTTTGCACTGCGTCAGGACTACTTACACCACCTGCTAGAAGGAAATCGTTTAAAATACTTTGATGCTGTTAACGACAATATTTTAGACAAGAATATTCTCTATTATTTAGGTAATTTCGTCCCGGAAGATGCCGCCTCAGTTATTCAAAATTTAACCGCTAAAACTCAATTTATCTTAGAACCGGAATTAATTAAGCAACTGGTACAAGAATTAGCCGGAGAGTCGGGAGAAGTCCGACCCATTGAACTACAAATTGTCGGTTCTCAACTTTACACTAATCAAATCACCACCTTGGAAGAATATCGCCTAAAAGGACCAAAAAGGCGGTTAGTAGAGAGTTATTTAGAGGAAGTAGTGGCGGACTGTGGTGCGGAAAATAAAGACATCGCCGAATTAGTCTTATATTTACTGACAGATGAATATAACAACCGACCCTTAAAAACTCGGTATGCTTTGAATCGAGATTTACAAAGTTTAGCGGATAACCTAAAAATCACGGATCAACTAGATACAGTCTTAAAAATATTTGTGTTATCTGGGTTAGTCTGTTTACTCCCAGAAATTCCAGAAGAACGCTATCAGCTTGTCCATGATTACCTAGTGTCTTTTATTCGGGAACAACGGAGTAGTGAATTAGTTTCTAAGCTGCAACTGGAGAAACAAAAAAGACAGCAAGCCGAAGCGGAGATTACCGAAATTAATCAAGTTTTGAGGAAAAGGCTAGTTAATACGATTGGCTTATGTATAGGGTTGAGTTTATTATCAATAGCAGTATTAATGTTGTGGCTAAATACTAAAACCCAGGAACAACAACTAAAATTAGCTAAGTTTAATTATGAATATTTGGCTTTGTTAAAAGGGGAAACGGATCAACTGAAAGCCTCCCTAACTGCTATGGAAGCTGGTAGAATTCTGCAAAGGGAACCACTTACGGAAATTGAACGCCGCACGGCTAGTTCTCTGTGGGAAGTTAATAATATATTCCGAGAACGCGATCGCCTCTCCGAATCTTTTGGCGGTATTCTCAGCGTCAGTGTTAACCCTGATGGTGATCAAATAGTATCAGGCGATCAAGATGGTACAATCAGGATCTGGAACCAAAATCGGGAATTAATAGGAAGTTGGTTAGCCAATAAACGCAAAATTCGTCGCGTGGTTTTTAGTCCGCATTCCTCCAGTCAACAATCGATTATAGCTTCAGCGGGGGAGGATGAAAATATCAAACTCTGGCGACCTGATGGAACTTTAATTAACACCCTAATAGGACATACCAGCGATATACAATGGCTAAGTTTTAGTCCAGATGGTCAGCAGTTAGCCTCTGGGAGTGAAGATAGAACTATTCGTCTGTGGAGTCGTGACGGTGACACCATCGCCATATTAACCGGACACGAAGCGGAGGTTTTATCTGTAAGTTTTAGTCCTGATGAACAGTTGATTGTTTCCTCTGATGAAATAGGGGTAATTAAATTATGGAATCGCCAGGGAGAATTAATCAACAGTTTTCAGGGTCATGACCAAGCAATTTGGAGTGTTAAATTTAGTCCAGACTCTCAAATACTGGCTTCTGCTAGTAATGATAATACGGTGAAACTGTGGAACCCTGACGGAACATTATCGACAACTTTAACAGGTCATGAAAAGTCGGTAAATAGCGTTAATTTTAGTGCTGATGGTCGCCTTATTGTGACAGCCAGCACCGATACAACTATCAAACTTTGGAACTATGAGGGAATTTTGGTTTCTACTCTCCGGGGTCATAGAAATACTGTCAATCAGGCGATTTTTACTCCCGACAGTCAAACGCTAATTTCCGCCAGTGCAGATGGTTCTATCCGTTTTTGGGGACTACAAAACCTCCCCAGAGTCTGGGAATCTCCTAGTGATATTTATAACGCTATTTTTAGCCCGAATAGTGAGTTAATAGCTTCAGTATCTAGCAATAATATGGCGATAATTTGGGAGACTAATTCCCTAAATATTAGGCTAATGTTTGATGAACATACAGATACTGTTAATAATATCAGCTTTAGTCCTGATAGTCAACTAATTGCTTCTGCTAGTAATGATAAAACGGTGAAAATTTGGAATACAGAAGGTGATGTTTTAAGGACTATCAACCATGATTTCCCAGTGTGGACTGTCAGTTTTAGTCCTGATGGTCAAAAAATTGCTTCGGTTAGTGATGATCAAATCATTCGGTTATGGGATCTTAATGGAGTATTAGAAACTACTCTGATTGGACATACAGATAGAATTAATGATATTGATTTTAATCAACCGGCTAAAATCATGGCTTCTGTGGGTGAAAATACTATTAAAATTTGGGATATCAACGGTTCTTTAATTCGCGACCTTTCCCATGGTAGTCACTTCTCTAAGGTGGCTTTTAGTCCTAATGGAACTCTCCTGGCTGTGGCGACGGGGGATGGCTCGGTGAAATTGTGGAATACTTCCGACTGGACACCAATTACAACTACTACTATAGGACGACATAACCGGGTGGTGTTTGATTTGAGTTTTAATTCAACTGGGGAGATCCTGGCTTCTGCGAGTCAGGATGGGACGGTGAAACTGTGGGATCGTTCTGGTCAGCTAATCACGACTCTGGAAGTGGGAATTAAGCCGGTTTTATCAGTTAATTTTAGTGCGGATGACCAAATATTGGTGGCTACTGATGCTGATAACCGCATGGTGTTTTGGGAGTTGGATTATAGCAATTTTAACCAGGTTGATTATTTACTTGATCAGGCTTGCGATCGCCTGCAAAATTATTTAAATCGTCATAATGATAACCCCGCGATTAATCCTAATATTTGTAATTGATTAGCCTCTGGGGGGTCTGGTTTGCTGAATGCGATCGGCTTCCGCTTCCTCTCGGGAGGCGGCTTCGGCTATCTCTTCTGATAGGTGATCCTCTGTGAATTCGCTGGCTAATACCATGGGAGTCATGGCCAAAATACCTGCGATCGCATAAATAGACAGAATCATGGTTTTAGCTAACATAGCCAAAAGGTTTTTAGTATAGGGGTTTACATTTCCCTATACATGAGGTTTTATCCCTATCAGGATAGCCATAATTTTATGAGAATTTTCTTACAATTAATCCGGTTTCTTAGACCATTTTTAATTAACCAGAGACCGTCTTAGGCCATTTTCAAAAACCACATTAAAAAGTCAACTCGGAAAACTTAACCATCCGTAGTTGTTCTAATTCTTTCATGCGTTTTTGTTCGGCGTAGATTTGCTGCTGATAGTATTCAGCCAATTCTAAATTAAGTTTAATATCAGTGTTTTTCCACTTATCTAAATATTGAAGATAGCGTTTTTCACATATTACCCATTCTAAGCAAGCTGTGGCGGTGCGAATCCCCATGCTAGGACGTTGAATATCATTGATATTATTTTCGTTTAAGTAGAATAAATGAGACACTTCCGAGATTTCTGATGAATGTTCCCGATCAAAGTTTTGTAGTTGGGAAATCAAATCAATATCTTCTCTGGCTTGCTGTTCCTGTAAATTCAACTCAATTTCCGCAATTTTCATCCACAAAAACCGATATTTTGTTAAACTAAATTCTAAACTTTGTGCCTCCAAAGCGTTAATCATTTCCTGTCGATACTCTGGACAGTGTAGATAAATCCGCAGCAACAAACCTTCGGCTTCTTCTAACAGAGTTCGGTCACGTTTAGCGGAAATAATATTTGATTTAGTAGCCGTAGATGCTTGATGATGCTTATTTACTGGTTTATTAATCTGTTTTCGCAGACTGTCGGCTAACATGGGAATTAACCGTGATTGACCCTGGCTGAGAATTTCCGCGCAGGATTGAATATAAGCAGTGCGTTGGTTTAAATCTTCGACTCGGCGGAGTAATTCCACCATGGCTGTGGCTATTCTCTGTGATTCGGCGACATTTTCGATGTTTTTACCGCCGACAATTTGATTGATTTGCCATTCTAAAAAATAGGGTGCTTTTGCTACCAAATCCTGATAATCATGGCGGGTGTGAATATATAAATATTCATCGGCATCTTTCCCATTGGGAAGGTTTAAAATTCTCAGGTTTACTTCCCCACGATAGGCGAGAGTTTCAATTTCTCCTATGGCTCTTTCTGTGGCTTTAGTCCCGGCTGCATCGGCATCAAAATTGAGGATAATTTGCTGGGATTCTGTATAGCGTAGCAGCAGACGAATTTGATTAATACTCAGTGCGGTTCCTAGGGATGCTACCACATAATTAATCCCGGCTGCATGGAGAGCGATCGCATCAAAATAACCCTCAACAACTACAGCCATATCTTGTTTGGATATAGCCGTTTTTGCCTTGTCTAAACAAAACAAAGTTCGCCCTTTATCAAATAGTTCTGTTTCGGGAGAATTTAGATATTTAGGCTGTTCATCTCCTAAACTGCGACCCCCAAAACCAATCACTCTTCCCTGGATATCATAAATGGGAATAATTAGGCGATCGCGGAAACGATCATAATAACCATTCCCGGCTTTGCGGGGAACAATTAACCCAGCTTTTTCGACTAATTCTACAGGAAAGTTTTTTTGTTCGACTAAATAACTATAAATATTTTCCCACCCCCCTGGTGCATAACCTAGCTGAAATTCCTGGATAGTTTCCTCTCCCAGACGGCGGGAAAATTTCAGATATTCTAAAGCTGCTTCTCCCTGGGGTTGGCGGAGTGCGTGTTGATAAAAACTGGTGGCGATCGCTAAAATCTCATAGAGTTTTTCCCGCAAGGAAAGGGTCTTTTGGAACTCCTGATGCTGTTCGGGCGATTCGGTTTTGAGGGGGATATTATAGCGTCGCGCCAGGTCTAAAACCACATCAGAAAAGGAGGATTTATCCAACTCCATTAAAAACTTAATGCTATTTCCCGCCGCACCACAACCAAAACAGTAGTACATCTGTTTGCTGGGACTCACGGTAAAACTTGGGCTTTTTTCTTCATGGAATGGACACAGACCCACAAAGTCTTTCCCTCGGCGTTTAAGCACCACCTTTTCAGAGATGATATCATAAATATCAGCTCTTTCTTTAACCTCCTCAATTGTGTCGGAATGGATACGGGGAATTGACATATATTCGGAATATTTGATAATCTAATTAATGTCGGTTTTGTGGCGGATATATTATAGCATATTCGCTGGGATTAGGCAAGAGGCAACCCCCGAACCCCCAGAAAATTAATGGGTTCAGCAATTCACCGAAAAATGCTCAATTGTCAATGATTTGATGAAATCATGCCCAAAAATCTGGAGAAGTTGTATAATAAAAACTCCTATGGCAAAAATAACAGCAAGGAGAAACTATCTGTGTATCGATTATCTGAATATCCACCGCAGAAAAGAATATGGGTATATTGGTGGCGGTGGTTAAGATTAGTATATCTGCGGTTAATTAGCCTGCGAGGACAACCAGAATATTTGGCGAGGGGTCTGGCGGCGGGTGTGTTTGCTGGTTTTTTTCCATTTTTTGGGTTTCAAGCGATTATCGGGGTGGCGGTTGCGGTTATTTTAAGAGGTCATAAACTCCTAGCGGTGGCGGGAACTTGGGTGAGTAATCCCTTGACTTATGTTCCCCTGTTCTTTTTTAACTTTCAGGTGGGAATGTGGCTGCTAGGAATTAATCAATTTTCACTAATGATTGATGATGTCGATCTACAATCAGTTAAAGACTTTAGTGAACTGGTAGAAACTGGGGCCGAATTGGCGGGGGTTTTATTGTTAGGATCGACTGTAATGGGATTAATAGCAGCGATCGCTATTTATACTGTGAGTCTTCCCTTATTCCGATATTGGCAACAAAAGCGATCGCAGCGTCGCTAAAATCCCAGGTCATCTAAGGCGGTCGCAGCGGCTTCAAAAACTACCTCGTCCGGCATTTCTTCCCAAGCTATATCTCCAATTTCGCGGTAAAATGTCTCATCGTATGGTCTAGTGCGAATTACCACAGGCATAGGGACGGCATGACCTAAAACTAAAGCCTGTTGTTTAGAGTCTAATTTTGCCAAAACCGATCGCAAATTTTGACCACCAGAAACCCCAGTAAAAATCGCATCGATATCCTTATCATCGTTTAATAAAGCGGTGATACGAGTCCCTATTTGAGACATCACCTCCGAGTCAATTCCTGACGGACGTTGATCAACAATTAATAGGGTGACAAAATACTTTCTCATTTCCCTAGCAATAGTGCCAAAAATAGTAGACCTAACCACGGCTGGATCGAGAAATCTATGGGCTTCTTCGATGGTAATTACCAGAGGTTGAGGGCGATCGCCAGGATTTTTAGAAGCCAAAAATGTTTCAGCTTTTCGGACATAGGACTGGTGAATGCGGCGGGTAATCATATTAGTTACCAGCATATAGGATAACATATCCGACTGGGAACCAAACTCAACAATAACGTGCTTTCCGGCTGACAGAGACTGAAGAATGCGATCGATATAATTAAACGGACAAGTAGGGCGCATATACTTCAAATTTTCCATACGCATCAACTTTCGTTGTAGGGACATAATCGACCCTTTATGACCCCGGCGTTCATCGCAAAACATTTGGATTTCTTCATTAGTCATCCCCAACAGTTGCGAGATCCAATCCTGACCAAACTCACTACAGAGAATATTAGCGTTATCTAAAGCAGCTTCCGAGAGATTTAATTCTCGTTGGACTAAGTTTAAATCTTCTACCTCTATCTGGTTATAACTCAAATACAACTCTTGAGCGTCTCGAATTCCCCGGCGGCGGGTTGACTCTGGGTCAAGAGTGTAGACTTCTACTTGATTCGGAAAAAGTTGTCGTAATCCCTTAACGGTATTAAATTTTTTGCCTTCCGATACAGCCTCCCAACCATATTCAGAGTGCATATCAAAAATCAAGTTAACCGCCGCTTGTTTACGGATAATTCCTGATAATAATAACCGGGTTAAAAAAGATTTTCCGGTTCCCGATTTCCCAAAAACACCGTTACTGCGTTCCACAAACCGATCGAGATCGAGACAGACGGGAACTTGCATATCAATAGGTTCCCCGATCGCAAAATTACGTCGTTGGGGGTCATCTTCCCAGCCAAAAATCACCCGAAAATCTCTTTCCTTAGCTTCGTAGACCTGGGAGAAGTGGCTGGGGATAGTTTTAACGGGGAGTAGTTCAAACTCTTCGGTATTGGTGTTAGGTTGAAAAGAGGCGGCACCGTTACCATTTCCGTTAACTTTGAGTTGAATATCATAGCGATCGCAGACATCCCGATTCAGCATCAACATGGGACTAAGTTCAATAGTTCCATAGGTGCTGTTTCCGGCTAACACAGCTTGGAGAAAATCATTTTCCGGTAGTGGAGGATTGCTAAGAATGCGGGGGCTAGAGGTTCCTAGACAGACATCAGTTAGTAAACAAAAGAAATGCGATCGCACTCCATAGACTACCAAAAACTTACCAACTCTCATGTCCTCGACGGAAACATCGGCGTGTAGTCGCACTTCCAGTCCCTTTGTCAAGGAACCTTGAATCACAGAACCAAGGGGTTGATCAGTAGTCATTAGATACTCATTCCCCAGAGGGGTATAGTTGTTTTTCTCTGTTGATTAATGGTACAATCTAATCAGGAGTTATAGCAAATTTTCCGAGGGATGAAAGGGGGATTTGGTCAGGTTTAACTTCTCAAATAGTTGAGTAACTTTAGCAATATCCTTGTCTCCAGGCGATCGCTCTACTCCACTAGACAAATCTATCCCGTCAGGGTTTAGGCAACTAAGGGCTTCAATGATATTATCAGGATTAAGTCCCCCCGCCAAAAACCAGGGTATGGCAGGGCGAAACTCACCCAAAGATTGCCAATCTATGGTGAGACCAGTCCCCCCCAACTGTTGACCATGATAGGCATCTAGCAGCAAAGCATCTACATGGGGAATAAAGCTGTTGGCTAGGGTGAGAGATTGCGGAGTTTTAACCCGGATAGCTTTAATTAACTCACCATGGGGAAGTTCTTGTCGTAGGCGATCGCAAAATAAGGGGGATTCATCCCCATGAAGTTGTACCCCCGTTAATTTAGCCTGATGGAAAGTTTCCCAGATTTCCTCAAAAGTGGCATTAGCAAAAACCCCAATCCGGTCTACCCTGTCTGGTAGATCAGAGGTAATCGCCCGAATTTGGTCTGGGTGGATATAGCGAGGGGAAGCCCGAACACAAATAAACCCCAAAGCAGTCGCCCCCAAAGAGGCGATCGCCTGTCCTTGGTCAAGTCGGGTTATGCCACAAATTTTAATCCGCATGAAATCAACCCACCATTAATCCTGGACTCGAATATCAACCACACTGGCGTTAAAATTGTAGGTGTTTCCCTCTAGTTCTACCGTATTACCAATGCGAATTTTGACATTACCCAAAACCGGACCCGTATTAGTAACTTGACCCTGGCCCTCCAAAGTGAGCAAAATATTGTTACTGAAAATAAAATCAGCCGTTGGGTCAGGTAGAGCCCTCAAACTCCCGTCAGGTTGGGTAACTGGGATAGTCCGAGGTAGAAACTCAACCGCTTTAATGTCTACCTGTCCATAGGGTTGGTTACGGATAATCAGATTAGTCTTTTCTCCAGCCTTGAGAAAATCCTGGGGATTACGTCCACGCATCCCCAAAGCAATTACATCAACTTCCACAGGTTTAGTCGTGACCCCAATTTGAGCCACCGACCCAGAAGTTCCCGGGAAAAAGAAAATTCCGACAATCACCAGCAAAATGACAGCCGCAGCGCCGAGGTCGAGAATGCTCACCTTTGCGAACAAGCGACCTTTAGAATCCAAAATAGCCATAGAAGCAGATAGTGGGCAGTGTATAACCTTGAGTTTAAGTTATTCCCCAGCATACCATTGACCATCAACGATCCCAACTAGGGATTATTTGGGAATACTGGGCGGTTAAGTTGACAATAGTAGTAGGGGGGAAATCTCTAAGGGAGATGTAGCCTGATCAGTAAGCTGAAATTTATGACCCTCAGATTCCCTGAAAGTAGCCCTAATCTTTATTTTATATAGATTAGGGCCGATGCAAGGGAAAATAGATCAGACATTTACCCCAAATACAATTTATCCTGGAGATAGTAAAGGGGGTTTTACCCCCCCCAACCACTAAGCCCCCTTGTCATTTTGAGTCAATGATGTTCCATCACTCCCTATCTCACCGAATCCAATCCCAATCACCAGAAGCTGTCCCATGTTTATTCCCTCCATTTTTCAAGCAATCAACCGCAAACCCCTGACGACCAAGCCAGATACTCTTGTCGAAGATATCATTTTGCTGATGAGTAGCAACAGGTCAAGCTATGTATTGATTGTAGAAAAACCGGAAAAAGTTGTTAGTTGTGATCACACCACTCTTCAGGAAGTATATTCTGTATTGGTGGGGATTTTTACAGTCCAGGATATCGTGGAACTTTGCTCAATTAACGATCGCCTCTGTGGGTTTCCCATCTCTCGGATTATGATTCGGTCTGTGATTAGCGCCAAAGAGTCGGACCTGACCGATATCTTTACCCTGTTTGCTTACTTTGAGCAAAACCAGATCCACCATTTACCCATTGTCAATGATCGGGGGGAAGTCACCGGGATGATCTGTCCGGAAAATTTCCTCTGTCTATCTCGGAGCAATAAAAGCCAGAAAAAGCCTCAGTCATCATCCTATTCTGCCAATGGTCGTCGTCCCTCGTCCGTCGCTCCTCAGTCCCAACAGACCTTTGTACCAGAAGACGTAATCCAACTGAGTCAAATTGCCAACAATCAGACATCTAGGCTAGTTCACGCCCCCTCCTCCTCGTCGATTTTCCATATAACTAAGTTAATGTCCAGGTACAGAGTGCCATCTGTAGTTGTCACGGAAACCGTCCCCCCCCCAGAGAACACATCAGCACCCAATTCCGATAAACAGGCGATTAAATTAGTGGGAGTTGTCACCAGCCAAGATATTCTCACCCTGGTAGCTTTAGGGGTGGATTTTTACACAACCCCAGCCCATAGCATCTGTAATAACCCAGCCGTAATTGTGCGATCGCGCATTACCCTAGGAGCCGCCCTGAGAGTTATGGGGAAATACTATCACCAACTACCCCTAGTAGTGATGGATGAGCGCAACTATCCCATCAGCGTTATGTCCCCTAGCACCATCCTTATGGGTGCATTGCGTCCCCAATCGATGCACGCCGCCCTAGCTAAACTCGCCCAGCAAGTTCAGTCCCAGCCAGAAGTTAAAAATCCGCCGAGGGTTCCGGTCCCGTCTGTCCCCCCACAATGCACCTGGCCCAACGAATTGCAAGAAAGATCCGAGGCGATGACTCAGCTTTATGAAGCAACTATTGGTTCTAACGCCGATTTTGATACCCGTATCACCCGTCTTTTACAAATGGGATGCGATCGCTTTGGTGTGGAAATAGGACTGCTAGGGCGCGTCTGGGGGGGGCGCTATGAAGTGATCGCCACCCGTATTCCTGAAAATTTGACCTTCGGATTTGCCAAAGGCGATACCCTCGCCCTCCATCAAACCTTAGAAGGAGAATCCGCCGGGTCTGATGAGGTAGTAGGTATCGAATCACTCCAGAATTCCCCCTGGAAAGACCACCCAGCCTACGCTGTGCGCCGTTTTGAAGCCTATCTAGGCGTAAAAGTCACCGTCAGTGGTAGAGACTATGGAACCCTCAGTTTCCTGAGTTATCAGCCCCGCTCAAAATTTCGAGCCATTGAAAAGGAAATCCTGAAACTCATGGCTACCTATATTGGTAGTGAAATTGCTCGCGAACAGGCGGCGCAAGCACTTCAGCAACAAAATCAGCATCTAGTATTACTTAAAGAAATTACCCATAAAGTTCGCTCTAAACTGGAAACCCAAGAAGTATTTCAAACTACCGCCAGCCAAATTGGTCGGGTATTTGCTGTTAACCGCTGTTCTATTTATACCTATATTCCCGAACCTTACCCACACCTAACCTGTGTGGCAGAATACCTAGAAACTGGCTATGAGTCTACCCTCAAGCTGGAAATTTCTGTATCTTATAATCCCTATATTGAAGCACTCCTCACCTCTGATAGAGCGATCGCATCTACCGATGTTTTTTCCGAACCTTTACTGGAATCTTCCATTCCCCTCTGTCGTCGCATGGCCTTAAAATCCATGTTAGCCGTTCGCACTTCCTATCAAGACGAACCCAATGGCATTATTATGTTGCATCAATGCCAACAAATGCGCGAGTGGAACCGAGACGAAATCGAATTTCTCGAAGATGTCGCCTCCCAAGTAGGAATTACCATCGCCCAAGCCAAATTACTAGAAGTCGAAGTCAAAAGCCATCGCGCCCTCGAAGCCAAAAATCAAGCCTTAGAAGAAGCCAAACTCGCCGCCGAAATTGCTAGTCGTGCTAAAAGTGAATTTCTGGCAACCATGAGCCACGAAATCCGCACTCCTATGAATGCAGTAATTGGCATGACCGGGTTACTATTAGATATGGAATTAACCCCCGAACAGCGAGATTTTGTCGAAACTATCCGCACCAGTGGCGATGCCCTTTTAACCATTATTAATGATATCCTAGATTTCTCCAAAATTGAATCTGGTAAACTCGAACTAGAAAAGCAACCTTTTAAACTCCGTAACTGTCTCGAAGAGTGTCTAGAATTGCTGTCTGGGCGCGCCGCCGAAAAGGGTTTAGAGTTAGCTTATATCATAGATCCTTCCACTCCTAAAACTATCCTGGGTGATGTCACTCGCCTGCGTCAAGTGTTGGTTAATTTGGTCAGTAATGCTATTAAGTTTACCTCCGAAGGCGAGGTAATTTTAGCAGTGAAAGCTACCCATCCCGATGCCAAAAAAGATGTCAAAAAATTTGATGATTCTGATTTTACTGAAAGTCATTACGTCCTGCAATTTGAAGTCAGAGATACCGGAATTGGCATTCCTCCCGACCGGATAGATCGCCTATTTAAAGCCTTTTCTCAAGTTGACGCTTCCACCACTAGGGAATATGGAGGCACGGGTTTAGGTTTGGCAATTTCTCAGCGGTTGAGTCAATTAATGAATGGGAAAATGTGGGTGGCTAGTTGGGTAAATTTGCTCGATGAATATCACGATGAAACCTCATCTTTGATATCTAGTGTCGCCGGAAATCCTCCCCCCGACTTTGTGCGCCCACAGGTGTTCAGACCTGGCTCTATCTTCTATTTTACCATAGTTTGTAGCGGATTTAATACCCCCGATTTGGGAGAATTTAGTGATGATTTCCTTCATGGTAAGAAAGTGTTAATTGTTGAACATCACGACATTAATCAAAAACTGCTTATCCGTCAGGTTAAATCTTGGGGTATGGTTCCCGTGCGCGTCAAAACTGGCGCTGATGCCTTAAAGGTTTTGCATGATAACCCCGAATTAGATTTGATTATTTTAGGTATCAATTTGCCTGATATGGATGAAGCCACCCTAGCGAGTCGTATTCGCCAATTAGAAAAACAGATGATTGCTGGTAAATACCGCCAAAAACCTTTTAATTTAGTCATGTTTAATTATGCCAGCAATACCGATTCACTGCGACGACTAGAAGCCCAGGGTGTTAATGTGGCGGGATTGGTTAACAAGCCTCTCAAACAATCTCAGTTTTACAATACCCTGATGCAGATTTTTGCTGATAGCCAGACTATTGAAAAACACTATCATATTAAGAATGCTGAGTCTGGCTATGACCCGGCAATTCCTCAACCTCATGCCAATTTGCGGATTTTATTGGCTGAAGATAATGTCACTAACCAAAAAGTAGCGATTAAACTATTAGAACGTTTGGGGTATCGCGCTGATATTGCTGGTAATGGGTTGGAGGTTCTCGATGCCTTAAACCGACAACAGTATGATGTAATTTTGATGGATGTACAAATGCCGGAAATGGATGGCTTGGAGACTTCTAAACATATCTGCGCCGCCTACTCAGATGGTAGCGATATGGGTCCACGGAAACCTAGAATTATTGCGATGACTGCTAATGCTATGCAAGGCGATCGCGAAATGTGTTTGAATGCAGGTATGGATGATTATATTACTAAACCTGTGCGCCGGGAGGCTTTAGCTGAAGCCTTAGCTAAATGTCATCCCATTTCTCCCACGGTAACTGAAGTTCACGAAGTATCTGCTCAAAATGGATATCGGGTTAAATCTACAACCATCCCTCAACAAAGTACAAATGGGGGTAGTCCCAATGGACAGGTTATGGTTGTTGATGTTACTGAAGCTAATGGGCACAAAATTCTCAATAATCATACTGTTGAGGAAGAATTAATGACCGATAATAGTCCCATAGATCATCAGGTTTTGGAAAATCTCAGGGAATATGATGATGAAGATGATCCTTTTGTCGATTTGCTAATTGCTACCTATTTACAGGAAGCACCCCAACATATTGATGGTATGCGTAAAGCTATTGATGCCCAAGACCCTAAAGGCTTAAAAGAGTCCGCCCATACGTTAAAATCTAGTAGCGCACAACTGGGAGCCCTTAGATTTTCTGAGTTTTGCAAGGAACTTGAATATATGGGACGTGCGGGGATGGAAAGTGATAGCCCAGAGGTGGAATGTTTTGTTACTGGTAGTGCGGTTGAACGCTTTGCAGAAACCCAGGCTGAATGGCAACGGGTGGAAACGGCCCTCCGCAAAGAAATTAATCAGTTGTAGAGAATAATAGATGATTTTTCCGGTGCGTCAGCAATTAATTATCGGCTATTTATTCGCTTGGCGGTATCTGACGCACCCTACTAATGATGGGCTCGGTGCGTCAGCAATTAATTATCGGCTATTTATTCGGTTGGCGGTATCTGACGCACCCTACTAATGATGGGCTCGGTGCGTCAGCAATTAATTATCGGCTATTTATTCGGTTGGCGGTATCTGACGCACCCTACTAATGATGGGCTCGGTGCGTCAGCAATTAATTATCGGCTATTTATTCGGTTGGCGGTATCTGACGCACCCTACTAATGATGGGCTCGGTGCGTCAGCAATTAATTATCGGCTATTTATTCGGTTGGCAGTATCTGACGCACCCTACTAATGATGGGCTCGGTGCGTCAGCAATTAATTATCGGCTATTTATTCGGTTGGCAGTATCTGACGCACCCTACTAATGATGGGCTCGGTGCGTCAGCAATTAATTATCGGCTATTTATTCGTTGGCAGTATCTGACGCACCCTACTAATGATGGGCTCGGTGCGTCAGCAATTAATTATCGGCTATTTATTCGCTTGGCGGTATCTGACGCACCCTACTAATGATGGGCTCGGTGCGTCAGCAATTAATTATCGGCTATTTATTCGCTTGGCGGTATCTGACGCACCCTACTAATGATGGGCTCGGTGCGTCAGCAATTAATTATCGGCTATTTTTTTTTTTTTTTTTTTTTTTTTTATTCGCTTGGCGGTATCTGACGCACCCTACTAATGATGGGCTCGGTGCGTCAGCAATTAATTATCGGCTATTTATTCGCTTGGCAGTATCTGACGCACCCTACTAATGATGGGCTCGGTGCGTCAGCAATTAATTATCGGCTATTTATTCGGTCGGTTGGCGGTATCTGACGCACCCTACTAATGATGGGCTCGGTGCGTCAGCAATTAATTATCGGCTATTTATTCGCTTGGCAGTATCTGACGCACCCTACTAATGATGGGCTCGGTGCGTCAGCAATTAATTATCGGCTATTTATTCGGTTGGCAGTATCTGACGCACCCTACTAATGATGGGCTCGGTGCGTCAGCAATTAATTATCGGCTATTTATTCGCTTGGCAGTATCTGACGCACCCTACTAATGATGGGCTCGG
The DNA here is from genome assembly GCA_016745315.1 of Arthrospira sp. PCC 9108. GTDB lineage: Bacteria > Cyanobacteriota > Cyanobacteriia > Cyanobacteriales > Microcoleaceae > Limnospira > Limnospira platensis. Next base: position 2,673,440 of record CP066886.1, on the reverse strand, counting down.
TGCGTCAGCAATTAATTATCGGCTATTTATTCGGTTGGCGGTATCTGACGCACCCTACTAATGATGGGTATTGAACTTTAGGATGATGCAATTGATGATTAATGTACCACCACAGGTAGAAGACCCGATAGAGATTAACCGATAGTATGGGGTTAATGCTGATTTGTGAGGAAAATATCTGTTTATGGATATTAATTTAGTCTTAGGTGAAGTGGCAACAAATGCGCCTCATTTTCCAGTGGCTGCCACTTTATCCTTAGTAGTAGGGTTTATTGCAGCAGCTTCTATTGGTTCTATTGCTTGGTATAACTCTAAGCGTCCTGTCGGTTGGGAGGATAAAGAACGCCCGAATGTGGTTCCCAACATTAATAAATAGGGTAATTCATTCACCCAGCAACACAAGACAACTTAACTATTCTAGCACTAAATTGGAGAAAATTAAATCATGGCAACTCAAAAAAATAATCAAGCTACAGCAGGTGCTAACTACGATCGCAACATTATGTCGGCGGAAACAGCCGCCCGCATGGAAAGAGAAGGCGAGAACTTTAAAAAGACTCCTGACGCGGCGGAAGGAACTACAGATACTACGGCTGGTTATCGTATAAGTCGAGAAGGACTATTAGATAATTTTGCCATTGAACCAGAAATGTACGTTGAGGAACCTGGTGATTTACGCGAACAAGAACAGGCGGAACAAGCCGAACGAGTCGAAACCCTTAAAGAAGTTAATGAAACGGACGAAGAAGGTAAGTTAACTATGTCTGAAGATAACCGAGGTAAAGGAACCGGAATTATCTAATTACTCTGGTGGATATAGCGTTTCTCATATCCATTAAGGTACAGCCCACTCAAAGAGAAGCCGCTGCGCGTCTACACCCCAAACCCCTCTCCCCTATTGGGAGAGGCTTGTCCTGAGCTTGTCGAAGGAGGCTTTGAAAAGTACCTCACCAATCCACCGAATCGCTATAATCAATAATAATTGATTAGGTATTTACGGGGTGCGTCATTTAGTAGCTAATCAGCGGGGGTTTCTGCGGATTTGCTGGTGATGATGCACCCTCAAAGCTGTGGGTTAGTTTGCTTCTATTTGGGGGTGGTGACACGCCCTACGGAGGCTGTGGGAATAGCTGGTTTGGAAGTGACAACAACTAGGCGATCGGGGTGGATAAGTTCCCGGGCGACTTGGTTAACTAATGAGGGAGTTACCGCGTCGATTTTTTGGTAAAATTGATTAAGTTCTGTGGGGGGAAATTGGAATATTTCATTCCACATGATTATACCAGCGAGAAAGTCTGGGTCTCCCAAAGCTACACGATCGCTAGAAATTAGACTATGTTTAGCGGTTTCCACTTCGGAGGGGGTAACTCCCTGTTGCTGAACTTGTTTGAGTAGGGCGAGGGTTTTCTCGATTGCTAATGCTGCGTTTTCCGGTGCGGTTTGCATTTCGATATTGAAAGAACCCCAACCCCAGGCGCAATTAAACCAACTATACACGCCATAGGTGAGTCCGTGGCGATCGCGCAATTCCAGTCCTAGGCGACTTGACAAGGTGCTACCACCTAAGATGTGGTTAAGAACTAGGGCTGCATAATAGCGGGAATCGTGGCGGTCGATGCTAGGATGTCCCATGACTGTGACTGACTCCACTAGACCGGGTATCTCTTCCTGTAGCCAGACAAATTTGGCGGGGAGGGAAACGGGAGGCCAGGGATTTTTGCGGGCGGTGGTTTGGTTTTTCCAGGAGCCAAATTGGGTTTCGATTTGCGATCGCATCAACTGTGAATCAAAATCTCCAACCACCACCAAAACTGTCCCATCAGGGCGATAATAAGTTCTATGGAAATTCTGAATATCACTACGAGAGATGGCTCTGAGGCTGTTCTGGGTGGGGTAAATATACAGCGGGTGGTCTTTTGGGTAAAGCTGCTTTTGTAGGGCACGGTGGCTCACATAGGCGGGATTGTGTTCTGATTCTAGCAACTCAGATATCTGTTGTTGGCGGATCAGTTCTAACCATTTTTGGGGAAAGGTGGGATTTTGCAATACATCAGCTAAGGTTTCCAAAACCAGAAGCCAATCACCACTAAGGGCGGAAGCGGAAATATCTACCCCTTCGGTGGCGGTCCTGACCTCGATATTTGCGCCCCGATTTTCCAGACGACGGGCTAATGATTGCCCATTATAACTGACTGTTCCACTCATTAAATTTTCGGCAGTTAGTAGGGCTAACCCTTCCCGACCTGGAGGGTCAAATTCTTCGCCGGCTTTCACAAATCCCCGAATTGATATCGATGGGGTACTATTGTCAGCTAATAATAAAACTCGCATCCCATTATCTAGAGTGAAAGACTCCGGCGGGGTGATGGTGTGAACTTTGGCGGGGGGAATTTCTGGCAGATATTGGCTGATGGCTGCTGGGTCTGGGGGTTCACTAATGCGATGGTGTCTGGGAGTATGTATATTAAGTTTGGTGGCGGTGGAATTAACAGTATTTGCGTCTGTTATTGACTCGGTTTTGGTCTGGGTGGGTTCAAATCTTCCCAGGGTGCGATATTCTGGTTTGAGATAGATTTGGGCGACTTTTTGCACGTCTGCTGCTGTGACTTGGGCGATCGCTTTTAGATAGTCTTCGCTATAGCGATAATTGCCAGTTGTTGTCCAGTCCAAACCTAATTGCATGGCTTGACTGGTTAGATCACGATTTTCCAGAATAGAACTGGCAATAATTTGGGTTTTTGCCCGATCTAGTTCTTCGGTAGTTACCAGTTTTTGTTGGAGTTTGACAATCATTTTTTGCCAGGCTTTATCGAGGCGGTTCAGAGATTTAGTGGTGGTGGTGGTTCCCCACATTTCTAACCAACCTCCGGCACTTAAATTAATGACTGTACTGCCAGCATCGGTAGCAATTCCACTGTCGATTAATTCTCGATAAATCCGAGAACTACGACCACCATTATCTAAAATATAATCCAGGATATTCAGGGCGGGAATATCATCATGATTAATGGCGGGAATTGGATAAATTACTTGGCTAAATGGAACGGCTCCGGGTTCCTGGAGAATAATGGGTTTATTTGATGGTAAAATACTAGGCGGAAATGTACTGGGAATTTGTCCCCGCTGTACACGGGTCGGAGGTTCATCAGGGTTGGCAATGCCGCCAAATATTTCCTGAATGGTGGTGAGGATTGATGAGGGGTCAAAGTCACCAACGACAATTAAAACGGCGTTATCAGGGCGATAATTGAGATGGTAATAATAGCGGACATTTTCAACGGTGAAATTTTCGACATCGGCTTTAGTTCCACCAATCATTAAACCGTAGGGATGATGGGGAAATGCGGCTGTCATTACGGCACGATTTAGGCGATATTCAGGACTGTTTTCATAGCCCTGTAATTCGGAGATAACTACGCCTTTTTCTTGGTCAAATTGTGCTGGAGAAATGAGGGCATTTTTGAGGCGATCGCCTTCCAACATCAGAACAGTTTTTAAGGCATTAGATTCGACAGTATTATGATATGCTGTCTGGTCATAACCTGTAAAAGCATTAAAATCTCCCCCCAAGGTTTCTAACAAACTACCATATTGAATAGGGCGGGTAGTAGTCCCTTGAAACATCATGTGTTCTAGTTGATGGGCGATGCCATTATCCCCTGGTTTTTCATCTACTGATCCGATTTTATACCATACCTGGACTGTCACAACTGGTGCCGTATGGACGGGCTTGGTTAAAACAGTGAGACCATTTTCTAGGATGGTTTGAGTTACATTTTGGCTAGGGGAAATGGTGGTGTCTGTGCCTAAATTGGGTGGGAAGGATGGAGTTGCAATCACTTTAGTTAAAGGGTTAGTTACGATATGATAGATATCCCGATTGATGTCTAACAGCTCAAAAGTTGTTGAATCTCGCAGATACAGGATTAACTAATTATGGCTATAGATGCAATCAATTGTGATGATATTGGAGTTGTGAAAATGGGCAATTGAGAAGATGGTATGATTGACAATAAACATAAGTATCGGGTTATTTGATACTGGCAATAATGGCAGTTTCCCCATTTATATCTACTCTGATATTGATGGTTATTTGATGACTGAAAGAGGGATAGTTATTAACTGTTCCCTCTGCCAGTTTTCAGGTGGAATGATTAAGGGGTTTACCAGCCCATTGTCCCCGACCCACCTTTAAAAGGTCCGACAATATCTTGGGTAATCCAACCACCGTAAAAATCTCCGGGTTGAGATTGTACTAACTCATCATTAACATAACATTCATCCATGAGACTAGCATAAAAGCTGTAACAGTCTTGGATATCGACAAAATCGGGAGTTGGCTGCACATAACGCCAAGCGGCATTGGAGACTCGTTTATCTCCGACAATGATATCATAATAAACACAAATTCCCTTCCATTCGCACATAGTGCGGCGGGAAGTTTCCACAAGATATTCAAGTTTAATATCATCGCCGGGAATGTAGTATGTTGGGGGGTGGCTAGTTTCTAAAACCCGTTTAGCGTGGCGGGAGTCAGCGAGAGTAATGCCATTAAAAATAATCCGCAGGTGTTTATTGGTATCCTCCAATTTAGCGGGACGGGGATAGTCCCAAACTGATTCTTGTCCGGGACCAGGAGTAATCGGTGATGGTCTAAAAAAGCTCATATTTTGTGGTTTCAGGGTTTAATTAATTAGAATCCGAGGAAGGCGATGTTTAAATCCACAAAGGATTTCCCAGGAAATAGTGCCTAACTGTTGTGCCCAATCATCGGCGGAAATGCTATGATGGCGATCGCTTCCCAAAAGGGTGACAACTTCTCCGACCTGTAAATCAGGAATAGCAGTTACATCTAACATTAACTGATCCATTGTGATTGCGCCAATTTGGGGGACGAATTGACCGCGAATTAGGACTTTCATGCAGTTAGACAACTGGCGGGGTACTCCGTCAGCATAGCCGATACCGACAACTGCAATGGGAGTCCTTTGTTTGGCGATAAATTTATATCCGTAACTCACGCCACACCCGGCTTCAATGGTTTTGATTTGGGTAATACGGGCGCGAATACTCATGGCGGGCTGAAGATTAATGACCGATCGCAAATGAGGGGCGGGATATAATCCATAAAGGGATAAGCCGACCCTGACCATATCATAATGTAAAGCCCGATCGGTTAAGGTGGCGGCGGAGTTAGCCAGATGTAAACAGGGTTTGATAGTAGGGACAGATAAAAGGCTTGTATGTTCCTGAATTTGGGCTAAGACTTGTTGAAAGCGCCAATGTTGCTGATCCATAATGGTGCGATCGCGAATATCGGCGGTGGCGAAGTGGGAATATATACCAGAAATCTCTAAATTAGGTAATCCCCGCACCAGTTGCACAAATTCTAAGGCTTGTTCCCACCAAGTCCCCAGCCGTGACATTCCAGTATCTATGTTAAGTTGAACGGGTAGCGATCGCTGAATTGATTGGAGAGTTTCCGAGAAAAGTAGGGCTTGAGTGGGGGTGCATAAAGTGGGTTGTAGTCCCCAATGGGCGATCGCCTTGATCTCATCAGCAGTATGCACAGCCCCCAGGACCAAAATGGGCTGTTGAATACCTAAGCGCCGCAATTCCATACCTTCAGGAATGGTCGCCACGGCGAAATCGTCAACCCCAATTTCTGATACAATTTTAGCCACACTCACCGCCCCATGACCATAGGCATCTGCTTTAATTACGGCCATGAACCGAGTTTCCGGGGATAGTAGGTGGCGGATCTGTTTGACGTTATTGGCGATCGCCCAACGGTCTACTTCTACCCAAGCACGATGTTCACATTCACCCTCATAGTTATAAGTGCGATCATCCTGGGCTAGTGGCTTAGATTTCCTGCTAACCATTATCATTCCTTAGCGTGATAGTAGTTCAAATACACAGATACAGATATGGTCTGGGGATTTCCCAGCCCAGGCTAAAAAATTAAATATATGATAATATCGGGTCAAAATCATTAGATCGCAGCAATTTATTAGTATGGGCAATGTTCTGGTGTTGAATGCCTCCTATGAACCGCTCAATATCACGACTTGGCGGCGGGCGGTGGTCTTATTGTTGAAGGAAAAGGCGGAACAAGTTGAGCATAATGGTAGGTATCTGCTACCAGATTTTCCCTTCCCAACTGTGATCCGATTACGTCATTATGTCCGAGTCCCCTATAAAGAAATTCCATTAACCCGAAGGAATATCTTGCAGCGAGATTGCCACTCTTGTCAATACTGTGGCTATAAGGGGGATGAATTGACTGTTGATCATGTGATTCCGCGATCGCGCCAAGGGGGTGATACTTGGGAAAATCTGGTAACCGCTTGTGTGCGCTGTAATGTCAAAAAAGGCTGTCGCACCCCGAAGGAAGCGGAAATGCCTTTGAGACATCCCCCCCGAAAACCTTACAGCAGCCTTTATTTTGAAGTGACTCGACACCTCAAAAGTGGCATGAACCAAGAATGGCAAAAATATGTGATTGGCTTGTGAAGCCCCTGGATGCAATGATGACCCAGGGGTTTTTTGCATAGGGAGGTCTGGTGTTGCTACCTCGCCGACAATTGGGACAATGGCAAGCCAGATGTTCCCACGGCGGCTAGATACTCCACCCACCCAATATAGCAGTCTAAAGCCCCTCTCCCCATACGGCGCAATGTAGGGGCGGGTTCTACTGTTAATTACATAAGGGGGGGAGAAGATTAATAAACCCGCCCCCTCTCTCTCTGATACCCACCTGTTAATTACAGAAGGGGGGGAGAAGATTAATAAACCCGCCCCCTCTCTGATACCCACCTGTTAATTACATAAGGGGGGGAGAAGATTAATAAACCCGCCCCCTCTCTGATACCCACCTGTTAATTACATAAGGGGGGGAGAAGATTAATAAACCCGCCCCCTCTCTGATACCCACCTGTTAATTACATAAGGGGAGAGAAGATTAATAAACCCGCCCCCTCTCTGATACCCACCTGTTAATTACATAAGGGGGGAGAAGATTAATAAACCCGCCCCCTCTCTGATACCCACCTGTTAATTACATAAGGGAGAGAAGATTAATAAACCCGCCCCCTCTCTGATACCCACCTGTTAATTACATAAGGGGAGAGAAGATTAATAAACCCGCCCCCTCTCTGATACCCACCTGTTAATTACATAAGGGGGGAGAAGATTTAGCAACCCGCCCTCTGGGGAGAGGGAGGTGACGGCTGTACCCCATCAAAAGAAGAAACGCTGTCTAATCAATTATGGCATTTTGAGATGAGTAACTTATATTTAATTCGTCATGGAATCGCGGCCGATCGCGGTACTTACCAACAGGACGAACAACGTCCCCTGACCCCAGAAGGCGATCGCAAAACTCGTCAAGTAGCCCTTACACTAAAACAACTCAAAATTCAGTTTCATTGTATACTTTCTAGTCCTTTGGTGCGAGCCCGACAAACCGCCGAAATTCTCCAATCAACCGGACTTAGTTTAAATCACGAAATTTTGCCAGCTCTAGCCCCTGATGGTGACATTCAACAATGGTTAGATTGGTACGGAAACCATGACAAAACTAGGGAGAAGGATTGGGCGCTAGTCGGACACCAACCGGATTTAGGCAATTGGGCAGAATATCTAATCTGGCAAAAATCTGCAGATGTTTTAATCGTGAAAAAAGCTGGTATAATCGGAATCAAAATTCCTAAACAGGGTATGATACAAGGGAATTCCCGTCTGTTTTGGTTGACAGCTCCTAAATTTTTGTTGGGGCTAAATGAAGGTTAACTTTTGTGAACAGCCATTTATTAATTAATTATTTTAAAATGGCGGTAGTTTGAATGTGTCTGGTAATGTAATACCTGTACATTCTACACATATAGAAAAGCTCCTATGACTACAACGAGTGAGTTTAAGCCCGGTTTAGAGGGCGTTCCCGCTACGCTGTCAAGCATCAGCTACGTTGATGGACAAAAAGGACTGCTGGAATACCGAGGGATCAGCATCGAGCAGTTGGCCGAACAAAGCACGTTTTTGGAAACTTCCTATTTGTTGATCTGGGGAAAACTGCCAACGAAAGACGAACTGGCAGATTTTGAGCATGAAATCCGCTATCACCGTCGGATTAAATATCGGATTCGGGACATGATGAAATGCTTTCCCGAAACCGGCCACCCCATGGATGCTCTGCAAACCTCAGCGGCTGCTTTAGGGCTGTTCTACTCCCGTCGCGCCCTAGATAATCCCGACTACATTCGCCAAGCTGTAGTGAGGCTGTTGGCGAAAATTCCGACGATGGTGGCGGCTTTTAAACTGATGCGGAAAGGGAATGACCCGGTACAACCCAGGGATGATTTGGACTACTCTGCCAACTTCCTGTATATGCTGAGTGAAAAGGAACCGGACCCGTTAGCGGCTCATGTATTTGATGTGTGCTTAACTCTCCATGCAGAACACACCATCAACGCTTCGACATTTTCGGCAATGGTGACAGCTTCGACGTTGACTGACCCCTATGCGGTGATTGCGTCGGCGGTGGGAACCTTAGCGGGTCCACTGCACGGGGGTGCTAACGAGGAAGTGCTGGAGATGCTCGAAGAAATCGGTTCTGTGGAAAATGTCCGGCCCTACCTAGATAACTTGATGGAGAAAAAAGCCAAAATTATGGGCTTTGGTCATCGGGTATATAAAGTCAAAGACCCTAGAGCAACTATTCTTCAGAATTTGGCAGAGCAACTGTTTGAGAAGTTTGGTTCCGACCAATACTATCAAGTGGCGGTGGAATTAGAAAAGGTGGTTCAGGAACGGTTGGGACATAAGGGGATTTATGCCAATGTGGACTTCTATTCTGGTTTGGTGTACCGGAAATTGGGTATTCCCTCGGACTTGTTTACTCCGATTTTTGCGATCGCTCGGGTAGCGGGATGGTTAGCGCACTGGAAAGAACAATTGGTCAAGAACCGGATTTATCGACCCACCCAGATCTACACGGGAAATCATGCGGAAACCTATATCCCCATTCATGAGCGTAACTGTGCGATCGACCTGCAAGGTCCAGTGATTCAATAGGTATTGAAGTAGTACAGATTGGGATTGGGGGAAAGGGCAATAGATCCACCCCCAATTTCCTTTTTTGGGGCAGAAATTCCCCCAGGGCTGAAAATTTCCCGTGATTGTGAAGATTTGAGTCCCTCCAACGTTATACTGATCAGGGGAATTGCAGCCGTTTTGAATGCGAAATATATGAATCCAGGAATTGATATACAAGGAAGTTTCATTCAAGTCCTCCTAGATTTGGGTATACCAACAGGGGTGGCTAAAATTCTGTGGATGCCATTTCCCATGGGATTAATGCTAGTTGGTGCTACCGTAGGAGTATTAGGGTCGGTTTGGTTGGAGCGAAAAATATCCGCCGCCGCTCAACAACGTATTGGCCCGGAATATATTGGCCCGATGGGGAGTTTGGCTCCCCTGGCAGATGGCCTTAAACTGTTGCTAAAGGAAGATATTGTCCCGTTTAAGGCAGATCCGCTGTTATTTACTCTCGGCCCAATTATTGTGTCGATTCCGGTGTTTTTGTCTTACCTGATTGTGCCGTTTGGACAAAATTTGGCGATCGCTAATCTGGGGACAGCAATATTTTTGTGGATCGCTCTATCGAGTATTCAGCCTATTGGTCTACTGATGTCGGGCTACGCTTCTAATAATAAATACTCCCTACTGGGAGGGCTACGGGCCGCCGCTCAGTCCATCAGTTATGAAATTCCCCTCGCCCTAGCAGTTTTGGCGGTGGTGATGATGTCGAATAGCCTCAGCACCCTTGATATTGTTCAACAGCAGTCGGGCTATGGCATCCTGGGTTGGAACGTCTGGCGACAACCTGTGGGTTTTGTGATTTTCTGTATTGCGGCTTTGGCTGAGTGCGAAAGATTACCTTTTGATTTACCAGAAGCTGAGGAAGAGTTGATCGCTGGATATCAGACGGAATATTCGGGGATGAAATTTGCTCTGTATTACCTGGCTTCCTATGTCAACCTGGTACTATCTGCCCTGTTGGTATCAGTTTTGTACCTTGGGGGTTGGAATTTTCCGATTCCGGTAGAGGCGATCGCTGGGCTTTTGGGCGTGAGTGAAACCACCCCTTGGTTACAGGTACTAACTGCCAGTCTCGGCATTACCATGACTATCCTGAAAGCCTATCTGCTGGTATTTACTGCCATTCTGATCCGGTGGACCGTCCCTAGGGTTCGTATTGACCAACTGCTTAACCTGGGTTGGAAATTCTTACTTCCGGTGGCTTTGGTGAATCTTTTGCTGACAGCCGCCTTAAAACTGGCATTTCCCATAGCTTTTGGGGGATAAATATTAAAGGGGGCTAATCCCTAAACTAAGTTAACCCAAGCTAAGACACTTCAAAAATACTATGCTCAAGTTTCTTAACCAAGTTGGCGACTACGCCAAGGAAACCATTCAAGCCGCTAAATATATCGGTCAGGGCCTATCTGTCACCTTTGACCACATGAAGCGCCGACCCATTACTGTTCAATACCCTTATGAAAAACTGATTCCTTCGGAACGGTTCCGGGGTCGCATTCACTTTGAGTTTGATAAGTGCATCTCCTGCGAGGTATGCGTTAGGGTATGCCCCATTAACCTCCCGGTGGTAGACTGGGAATTTAACCGGGAAACTAAGAAAAAGAAACTCAAACACTACAGTATCGATTTTGGGGTTTGCATCTTCTGTGGTAATTGTGTCGAATATTGTCCGACTAATTGCCTGTCAATGACGGAAGAATACGAACTGGCAGCCTACGATCGCCATGAGTTGAATTATGATAATGTGGCACTGGGACGGTTACCCTATAAGGTGACCGATGATCCGATGGTGACTCCCCTGCGGGAACTTGCCTATTTACCCAAGGGAGTTATGGACCCGCACGATCTTCCCCCAAATTCCCGTCGATCTGGTTTGCGTCCAGAGGAATTTATCGATAAGATCGAACAACAACGGGATGGGGAATCCCAAGCTAAGGCAGAAAAAGCCTGATTTTAATAACTTTGGCAGGGGTAATGTCTCCATTACCCAAACTTTGATCACTCTTAGGATATGCCCGTGAATTTAGCAGAAGGGGTTCAGGTCGTTTCGTTTGGCCTGCTAACCATCATGATGATTAGCTCCGCTTTGGGTGTGGTTTTGCTCAAAAATATCGTTTACTCGGCATTTTTGCTGGGAGGGGTGTTTATGAGCATGGCTGGATTATATCTCCTGCTCAATGCGGATTTTGTGGCGGCGGCTCAAGTTTTGATTTATGTCGGTTCTGTTAATGTCTTGATCCTGTTTGGGATCATGTTGGTTAACAAACAACAGGATTTTCGGGTTTTACCTAATGCTGGGCTGCGCCAAATTGCTACGGCTGTGGTCTGTGTGGGCCTATTTGCTCTGTTGTCTACTATGGTGTTATCAACGCCCTGGTCGGTTACAGCGGCAGTGGTGAGCATTGAAAGTTCGGCGATCGCTATTGGTGAACATTTCTTTACTGACTTTTTGCTACCCTTTGAGTTAGCTTCTGTGTTCTTGCTAATGGCTATGGTGGGAGCTATTGTTCTGGCTCGTCGGGATTTTATCCCCGATGCTTCTAACACGCCAACTACAACTACATCTCTTTTGATGCTCACGGAGCGCCCTCGGGAACTGATCTCGGTTTCTGGTAGCTCTGATGAGTCCCCCGAATAATGGCTAGAGTAGCGATCGGTTAATCTACGGCGAGGCTATTTAACCCTTTGGTTAAGCCTTCGCTGTGGTGAACCGGGTTTGATTAGACAGACACTTGAAAATCTTAAAAATTGTTTATGGAATTGCAACTTCAATATTTTCTATTGGTCGCGGCGGCTTTGTTTTGTATAGGTATCTATGGATTGATTACTAGCCGTAATGCGGTCCGAGTTCTCATGTCTATTGAGTTACTGCTTAATGCTGTTAACCTCAATTTGATGGGGTTTTCTAATTACTTGGACTCTGGGAGTATTAAGGGTCAAGTTTTTACGGTGTTTGTGATTACTGTGGCGGCGGCTGAGGCGGCGGTCGGTTTGGCGATCGTCTTGACAATTTATCGCAACCGTGATACGGTCGATATGGAAGAGTTTAACTTGTTAAAGTGGTAGCCTTCCTAACTAAAACTAATAACTTAAAGCCTGGTTTCTAAGGAAATTAGGCTTTTTTGGTGGTGGACTCTGAAACTATAGCCCCGACTATCTATTGCTTGTAGGCTTAACGTAAGCAAGATTTTATTTTGACTGTGCTACAATGTGGCTGTGGTGGGATGCCTTGGTGGCTATTAGCCTGTTCCTGGGGTCTAGCACAATTGCCAATTGGGGTCAACAGGTTCGCCCTTGACTGAAGATGGTAAACCATGTTCAGGAAAGGGGAGTTGTTGAACTCAGAAAACCCTGGCTTTGATAGCCAGTGGGTTTCGGTTTAACTTAGCACTCTTTAGATTAGAAAAAGCTATCCTAGATACTTCACCTATTATTGTTGGACCGGAAACTAAAATAATGGATGCGATCGCTCTAATGAAGGAGTTGGACGCACAGGTGGTTTTAGTTGTCAATGACAGTACCCCCATTGGTTCATTCAGCGCCAAGGAGGTAGTCGATGTCGTGTCGAAAAAAATAGATCTAAATGAGACTAAAGTGGCAGAAGTAATGAAGGAATTACCACTGGTCTTCAAAAAGTCACATTTGCCGAATATCTCTAGCCTAATTTCATTCTTTAACAATGCTAAAACTGATTTTTGTGTCGTAGTTAATGACGAAAATCATTTATTGGGATTAATTTCGAGTTACCGACTTTTACAAATTCTGAACAATCCCATATTATATCAATCAGTTTCTCAACTCCAAGAACAGATTGATAGTCTGAGAAGTGAAAATCATGATTTGCGGGATTATAGCCAAAAACAAATCGACCAAATTCAGGCAGAATTTCAAGACCTTAAAACTAGTTTAATTACGACAATTTCCCATGAATTGAGGACTCCCTTAACTACGATTTCTTTTTCGGCTGGATTATTAGAAAGTTATAGTCAGAGAATTTCCGATGACAAAAAACGCACCCATTTTCAGAGAATCAGGGTAGGAATCCAGCAAATGACAGAACTTTTAAATGATATTCTAATCATTGAAAAAGCGGAATCTGGCAAGTTAATCCCCCATCCCGTGCTGGTGAATCTGAAAGAGTTTTGCGCTAACTTAATTGCGGAAATTCAACTAACCACGGATAAACACAATTTAATTTTTACCTGTCCTAGCAGTTTCCCGGATACCAGACTTGATGAGTATTTAATCTCACAAATACTAACTAACCTGATTTCTAACGCGATTAAGTATTCCCAGGCGGGGGGGATATTAAAATAGACTTGACTTGTGAGGATGATCGGGTTATATTGGCGATTAAGGACTCAGGTATTGGCATTCCTAAGTTGGATATAAAACGCCTATTTGAGCCGTTTCACCGTGGTAGCAATGTGGGGAATATATCAGGAACAGGACTGGGGTTGTCTTTGGTGAAAAAAGCGGTAGATTTACAGCTTGGTGAAATTCGGGTGGAAAGTGAAGAAGGAATAGGAACAACTTGTACAGTTATCTTGCCATCTAAATTAGAGGAATGAAAAAAATTCTGATTATTGAAGATGAAAGATTGGTCAGAGAGAACTTGGTGGAACTGCTAACATTTGAGAATTTCCAAGTGTTGGAAGCTACCGATGGTCTGCGGGGTGTTAAACTGGCTGAACAGGAGCATCCTGATCTGATTTTGTGTGATGTAATGATGCCGATACTTGATGGTTATGGAGTTTTGGCACAGCTTCGACAGAACCCGAAAACGGCAATTATTCCGTTTATTTTTATGACGGCTTTAGCCGATCGCATGAATACCCGCAAGGCTATGGAGTTGGGTGCTGATGATTATATTACGAAACCTTGTTCAGCAGCGGAGCTAATGCGATCGATTACGGTGCGTTTAGAAAAACATTCCAATATGCAACAGTATTATCAAAATAATCAAAGTCCAATTGTATCTACAGAAGAACAGGTTAATCAACTGGTGGACTGGGACGGAATCACTAATTTACCGAATCGTTTGGCTTTGCGCGATCGCTTTGAAAAAATTGTAGAGAATTTACCAAGTTACGATTCGGGATTAATTCCAATTGTCTGTTTGAGTGTAGATAGATTTAATCGGATTAATGACACCCTCGGTTATGAGTCGGCGGAAGCACTACTGAAGCAGGTGGGAGAAAGGTTAGTTAAAGCTATGGATAATCAGGGTACTGTGGCTTCTTTAACCAGTGGAGAGTTTGCGATTATTGGTCAGTTGGCTGGCTCGGAAAATCAAGTAAATGAGCAAGCTAAATTACTCAGGGATGCTGTAGCTGAACCTTTATTAATTAATGGTCAGGAAATGGTGATTATGGCTAGTATGGGAATTGCTCTTTATCCTATTCACGGTCAGGACATTGATTGGCTTTTAAAAAATAGTCAAATTGCTTTAAATTCGAGTCGCAGTTATGGGGGAAACCGCTGTACTCTATATCGAGATAGTTTACAGGTACTGTCATCGGAGAGTCTAGCTTTAGAGGCGGATCTGCAAAAGGCGATCGCCAGGAATGAGTTACAACTGTATTATCAGCCAAAAGTCTGCTTAAAAACTGGTAAGATTGTGGGTGCTGAGGCTTTGCTGAGGTGGAATCGGTGCAATAATGGTTTGGTGTCACCTGGGTTATTTATTCCTTTGGCTGAAGAAACAGGTTTGATTGAAACTATTGGAGAATGGGTAGTTAAAACGGCTTGTCGTCAAATCAAAACTTGGACAAATTTAGGCCTGTTAATTCCGGTGGCGGTGAATGTTTCAGCCTATCAGTTTAATCAGGCTAATTTTTGTGAACATTTAATGGAAATTTTAAATGATCAAGGGGTGGATCCGGCTTATTTAGAACTAGAGTTAACGGAAAGCATCTTGGTTAAAAATGAGGAGTTATCTATCCGCAAGTTAAAGGAATTAAAGTCTCTGGGTGTCAAGGTCTCCATTGATGATTTTGGGACGGGTTACTCGTCTCTTAACTATTTAAATAAGTTTCCGTTTGATACTTTAAAACTAGACAGGTGCTTTGTGAAAGATGTTCATCAAAATCCGAAAACTCAAGCTATTGTTAAGGCGGTGACTATGATGACCAAACAACTTAACTTAAAAGTGGTGGCGGAAGGGGTAGAAACCGCAGAAGAACTGGCGTTTATTTATGACAATTTATGTCATGAAATTCAGGGTTATATTTTCAGTCCCCCCCTGACGGATGCTCAGTTTGAAGGCTTATTAAAAAGCGACCCTGAACTTAACTTACCCAATTAATTGGTGGCTGATTTTGAAAGAAAGCGATCGCCTCTTTTAAATCCACATTACCGCCACTAATAATCACCCCTACACGACGATTAGCAGCGGGGACAATTCCCGATAATAAAGCGGCTGTGGCTAATGCTCCGGTGGGTTCTACCACCAATTTTAACCTTTCCCATAAAAACCACATCGCCTGAATAATTTGAGTTTCGGAAACGGTTACCATATCATCAACTTTAGCTAGGATAATCGGAAAGGTGAGACTTCCTAAATAAGGTGTTCTCGCGCCATCAGCAATAGTTTGGGGGTTGTGAATAGTATGGAGAGTTTTAGTCTTAAATGACCGGGTAGCATCGTCTGCTAAAGCGGGTTCAACCCCAATAATTTGACAAGCGGGAGAAAGTTGGCGCGTGGCGATCGCACAACCAGAAAGCAAGCCACCGCCGCCACAACAAACTAACAATAAATCCAACTCTCCTACATCCTCAATTAATTCTAATGCTGTAGTTCCCTGTCCGGCGATAATATCGGGATGATTATAGGGGGGAATAATGGTAGCATTTCTTTCCCCTGCTAGTTGTTGACAATATTTTTCTCGCACTACTTCTGAGGGATTATACAGGACAATTTCCGCGCCATAATTAGCTGTAGCCGATCGCTTGACAGCGGGGGCATTGTCTGGCATAATGATAGTGGTGTTGATTCCTAAAATTGACCCAGCTTGTGCGATCGCTTGGGCATGATTGCCGGAGGAATAGGTAAACACGCCGCCCTGTTGTGATTTAGGATCTAGCAAAGATAGGGCATTGAAAGCACCACGGAACTTAAATGATCCAGTACGTTGGAAATTCTCGCACTTAAAAAAAACCGTCCCCCCGGTTAGTCGGTTCACAGTGGTAGATGTAACCACTGGGGTAGGCTTTAGGTAGCCCTTGAGACGTGCGGAGGCGGTAGCAACTGCATCAAAGTTAACTGGTAACTGGCTATCCATGGTTAGTGCTGAATTTGACCGTCTTCGAGATGTAGAATGCGATCGGCGACATCAATAATGCGGGGGTCGTGAGTGACCATTAACACTGTCGCGCCGTCTTCTTTGGCCAACTTCCGTAATACATCAATAACGGCGTGACCGCTGGTGGAGTCTAGGGCTGCTGTAGGTTCATCGGCCATAATTAGTTTAGGATTTCCCGCCAAGGCGCGGGCGATCGCTACCCGCTGTTTTTGCCCCCCAGAAAGGTCGCGGGGTCGCAAATGCTTCTGGGCAGCCAAACCCACTTGATCGAGCCGTATTTCGGCTTCATGGCGGGCTCTACGTCCACGAATGCCTTTGATATTTAGGGCAACTTCCACATTTTCCGCCGCCGTGAGTGCTGGAAACAAGTTAAACCCCTGAAAAATAAAGCCAATATTCCTTAGCCGAAACTGTGCTAACTGCTGGCGAGACATTTGGGTAATATTTTGGTCTAATAACATGACTCGCCCGGCTGTGGGGGTGAGAAGTCCGGCCAAAATTGAGAGTAAGGTGGTTTTACCAGAGCCACTTGGTCCCATCAAAAGTTGTATGTCCCCAGAGCGAACTTGCAGATCAATACCTTTGAGGACTTGAAAATTTTGCCGTCCAGATTGATAAATCATTTGAATACCACAGGCCCAAATCGCGATCGATTTAGGATCATGGTTGCGTTCAGCCATGAGGCTTTTGCTTTTGGCTAAGTTAGTCCAATTTAAGTTAGAAGTGATCATTGATGACCCTCGATCTGAGATTAGCGACAGCTTACTGGCACGGTCTTTAAAACTTTACTGGTAGTTGTGACATGATCGGCAAAAAAATCTGGTTTCAATTTAATTATGACCTATTGGATAGTGGTAGTTTTGTAGAAATATGACATTTAGGGAACTGTCACTGTCGGGTTAAATGTTTCCCCATGGGTCAGGGTGGAGTCCAATTAACTTGATTCGGGCAATTCTATATATAATAGCCTGAAACCCGGTGGGTCTGTCTAGTGGTAGCCTTGACCAAATCTGGATCGCTGGTTCAGATCTGGCTGTTGCTGCTAACATAGCTGGGGTAACTTTACCCTGGCATGACAAGTTTATGGAATGGTTATATACGGCTGAGAATGGACTCAAACTGCTAGTTGATTTGGCGAAGTTTGTATTAGAGACCATTTCGGTTTTTTGTGTGTTGTTTGGTGTAGTGAAAACCGGACAACTGGCGATTAAATTTTCTCAATTTCAATATGATGAGTTTCTGTTTATCGAGTTACGGATTAGGTTTGGGGTGTGGTTGGCATTAGCCTTAGAATTTCAACTGGGGGCTGATATTCTGGCTACCACTGTCGCCCCGACGGAGGAAACTCTAATTAGATTGGGGGTAATTGCTTTGATTCGGACGTTTTTAAACTATTTCCTGAATAAGGAACTTGAGAAGGAGTTTGATTTTAAAAAAAATCATGTAGAATAAAGGGGGTTTGAGTGATTAATAAATTTGTGAAATTGAGGAAGGATTGAACAGATGAATGAGGCGGTGATATTGTCTCTGGTTGATGCGATCGCCACCCAAGCTGTGGGGGTGAAATTGGGGCGATCGCTTGGTGCTAATAGTTTAATTCTGCTGGAGGGTAATCTAGGGACGGGTAAGACTACTTTAGTGCAAGGTATCGCTAAGGGTTTGGGTATTTCCGAATCAGTGGATAGTCCGACTTTTACTTTGATTAATGAGTATACAAGCGGACGGATTCCTCTGTATCATTTGGATTTATATCGCCTGAATGAGTCGGAAATTGAGGGGTTGAATATTTCCTTGTATTGGGAGGGGGTGGAGGTGGAACCGGGTATTGTGGCGGTGGAGTGGTCGGAACGTCTAGCCTATCGTCCGGCTGATTATTTGCAGATTATTTTGAGTCATACTCCCCAAGGCGATCGCCAAATTAAATTGATTCCTATGGGGGGGTTGGTGATGGCATTGGATGGGTTAATTAACCCAGTTTAATCAAGCTGAGTAAAGTTGTTCATAAATTGACGATCAATATGGTCTTTCCATTGCCAAATTAGGGGATGGGGACCTAGACGAAAACAGCCGCGTGAGGCGATCGCCTGTTGGTCTCCTGTACTAATTAGGATTAAAAATTCTTTCTGGGGTCGATAGGGTTTTAGGGGTTGTTGGTTGGCTTTGCGTCCCAGGTTTTCGGCGAGGGGTTTTCCTTGACGGACTGCGAAAACTCCGGCTTTGGGTCGGGGATGGTTTAACATGGTGGCGATATCTCCAGCGGCGAAAATATCAGGGTGAGAGATAGACTGAAGGTAATCGTTAACGAGGATAAATCCTTGATCGTCGGTGGCTAGTCCTGCGTCTTTTAACCAGGTGGCGGCGCGGGCTTGTGTCACCCAAAACAAGCGATCGCACTTTACGGTTAATCCTGATTCACAATGGATGCTATGGGGGGATTTTCCCTCGATTTCGGTGACGGTTTCCCCTAGGTGTAGGTTGATACCTCGACTGCTGATCAGTTTTTGCAAACGCTGACTAACTCCTGGGTGGCGTTGGGGAATTAGGCGATCGCTTTTTTGAAATAGATGTAACTCTAGGTGATTTTCTGGTAGTTGGCTGTGGAGACCATAAATCTGTTGGAGACGGGAAAATATAGCTAAGGTTAATTCCACTCCCCCAGCGCCGCCGCCAACCACTGCTAATCGCATTTTCTCCCTCGGGTTTTCCCTCACCGTTTCGACAATTTTATCCCAGTGGTCGAGAAATTTAGCAATGGGTTTCACCGGAATGGCCTGTTGTTGGACACCGGGAACCGTCATAGTGCCGGGGGTACTACCTATGTCTATAGATAGAATATCGAAGGGGACGGGGGGACGGTTGGCGCACAGGACTTGATTGGTTTGTAGGTCTAAACCCATGGCCCGATCTATCAATAGTCTGGCTTTCGCCAAATTGGCTAAGGCTTGCACATCTATATGGCAATCGTTAAACTTATATAGTCCGGCTATATATCCCGGTAGCATCCCCGAATAGGGAGTATGGTACACATCGGAAATTAGGGTCAGGCGTAGTCTGGGAATGGGATTAATGGCTAATTGTTTGAGGACGATCACATGGCTGTGACCCCCTCCAATTAGTACCAGGTCTTTAACAGGGGTAACAGAAAACATGACTTAACTAGGGGAAACTCCGTTAATTTTCGTCTTTTATTGAAATTAATCGCCAGCAAACCTAGGTTAAATATCAGCTAGTTGGCGGATGAAATCGGTGAGACTGAGAGCCAATTAATTTTACCATAAACTGATGGCAAATTTTACTACATCTTTCTACGGATGGCGATCGCTATGTGGTTGGGGGAATCTTGACTAGGTAGACAGTTAAGCACTGATTTTCTGCTGCAACCACCCCAGCCATAGACCCTAAGAGTCCATAGGGGATCAGGGATTTTAAGCTGTTGATGGGGTAGATTTAGTTTTTCCTTAACTCATCTGCCGGGAATTTGTGTATAATACTATTACAGTCAGCCGTCACGAATGTGGGCGAAATTTTAGGGAATAGGGAAATTTATATATTGGTGTAATTGAATACAAATCTTGTTGGCATATTTTGAGATCAATTAGCAACTGTGAGCAGTGATATGGCGCATCCGAAAATGTGGATAATACTTCACAACTTATTCACAAAGGCTGCTTAGACTAAGTAAAGTGAGCTAAAGAAATCCGTGTTAAGCCTCAACCTTTGATAAACTTGGAGTTTAAAATTATGAGTACCTGTCCTTGCTGCGGTTCATCTATGTTAAGGCATATCAACCATAATGGAATTTATTGGTACTGCCAACACTGTCACGAAGCAATGCCTAACCTGTCTTTTCTAGTCAGCCTTCAACGGTCTGCAAGTCGGATATCTAGCCCCCTTGTGGCTCTTAGTTTTGAGGAAACTAGCCTAGAAATGTCTGTCCTGGCTTAGTTTTTCAAACTCAAAGGCAGTAGTATCGCTAATTTATATATACGATACCTTTTGGCTAAATCCGGGTCCTATCCACAAAAGGCTGCAATATACCCTGGCCGGGTCATTACCATCTCACTCCATCACCAAAACCATCAACTCCAACTAATCACGAGGGTATTGGGGATCTACAATTTTCGGTGGTGCGGAAAATTGATAAGTGGCGATCGCTAAGGTAAATTGAGCGATAGCTACTATGCAGCAGCCTTGATGGAAACTCCAATATGTCTACGGAACGATCGCAGCCTTCTCAACCCAAGGGACCTCAACGCTATTCACCACCGCCAAGGTCTCAACGTCACCCTTGGCGGGATTTGGCGATCGCATTATTGCGGAAAATCATTAAAATTTCAGAAGCCACCATTGACCAATTGGAAGCCGCTCCTCAAGGTCCCCGTCGCCGCCGTGGTTCCGTTTGGTGGTGGGGTGCAATTTTATTAGTAATATTTGGTATAGGACTACTGCTGTTCTCTAAGTCTGGACCGGAAACAGCTACCAATTATCAGAGAGTTGAGGATATCCCACCAGTGACCACAACGGAGACACCACCGGCTCCGGTCACTGCGGAAACTATTTCCGAACCCGAAACCGAACCCGAAACCCCAGAAGTTCCTGAAGCCGAACCCCTTAACCCGGAAACCGAAATAGATCCGGGTCGTTTACCTCCAGAACTAATTACCCCCAAGGCGGCGGAACCTGTGGGTTTGATGGCATCTACTTTGACTGTGGAACCTTCTTTAACTAACTCAATTCGCGATCGCCTTGCTAAACTAAGTAAGGCCTATGGCGAGGATTTGATTGGGTCAGTTAAAGCGAATTTTGCCGGGAGTTTATTAGAAGTTGAAGTGAGCGATCGATGGTTTCAGCTAGAATCTAAGTATCAAAGTCGTTTGGCTAATAAATTATTTAACCAAGTGCGATCGCTCGATTTTACTCGTCTGGAAATCCGAGATAGTGATGGTCAGCTTGTAGCTCGTAATGCCGTCATTGGATCTGATATGATTATATTCAATCCCTGGAAAGCTGGTGTTTTGGAACTTTCCGACCCTCAATAACCGGGGAAAAAATCATGCCAATGTATCTTGTAGCTATAGTTTAGGGTTCATCTCATTATGATCGAGGGTGGCGACCTCAAAACGAACTTGGATGATTAGTAATCAATCAGATTTGATCTAACATCCTGTTATTTCATCCCTTTGTAATCTGAACCTATGTTAATCAAATTCTTGCAGCAGAGAACCTCTAACCTATTTGAGCAAGTCCCTCTCAAACAGATAATTATTGTCCCTTTTGTGCTTCAGCTATTCGCCACAGTGGGAGTCACAGGATATCTATCTTGGCGCAACGGTCAGCAGGCGGTTATGGATATAGCTAACCAACTGAGTGAGCAAGCAACTAATCGCGTCAAAAGTAATCTAGCCAAATTATTACAACGTCCCCATCTTTTATCTGAAATTCTGATTAAAGATACTATTCAAGGAGATATTAGCTTTGCTGATATCGAGGGTTCCGAAAAGGTCTTATGGAGAATTATACAACTTTTTGAGAATGTCTATGCTGTCTATATTGGCAATGAACAAGGGCAATTTATTTATGTGAGTCGGGAATCTGATGGTTCTTTTCGAGCCAAAAGTGTCGAAGAATCACCGAATCGCTTATATTATCTGATCACACCAGAAGGCGCGCGAGGTGATTTTTATAATCAAACTATCTATGACCCGCGAATCCGACCTTGGTACACTAAAACTCTCGCCTTAAATGCACCAAATTGGAGTCCAATTTATGCCTTTCCCAATGGTAAATTAGGGATTACTGCATCCCATCCACTTTCTGACAGTCAAGGTCAATTTATCGGCGTGATTGGGGTGGATTTTGTGCTAACTTTAATTAATGATTTTTTGGGAGGTTTGGAAGTTAGCCCCAATGGGGAAGTTTTTATTTTGGAATCCTCCGGTTTATTAGTGGCTTCCTCCACCAATTTTCCCCCCTATACAATCGATGATCAAAATGTAGATAAACGCCTGCATGTCTCCCAGGTTAATCACCCATTAATTAGCGGCACAGCAGCATATTTTAGCCAAAATTTTGAACATTTAAGCCAGATTAAAACCAGCCATCAAAGTAGCTTTTATATCAACGGAGAAAAGCAGTTTCTTGATGTCGTGCGTTATCAGGATAAATGGGGGTTAAATTGGCTGATTGTCGTAGTGATGCCAGAGTCGGATTTTTTGGGCATAATTAATCATAATGCTAGAATCACTTTTATGCTATCTCTTGTGGCTTTAGCTATTACTATTTTTATCGGTATGTTCATGGCTCGTCGCGTCACTAGACCCCTAGTTAACTTAAATAAAGCTGCCCGGAAATTTGCCCAAGGTGATTGGGAACATAGCGTCAATATTTCCCGTTGTCAAGAAGTCGGAGAACTGGCTCAATCTTTTAATCAAATGGCGGCGCAGATTCGGCAATCTTTTAGTGAATTAGAAGAACAGAATAACATCAGCAAAGCCTTAAATCGCCAGCTTTATGACCGAGAATATTGGCTTAAACAATTCCTGGAAGCCTTGCCAGTTGGGGTTTTAGTATATGATAAAAATGGCAATATATATTATGCCAATCAAAAGTTAAAAGATTTATTCAGGCATGAACATATACCAGAGGTATCCTTAGAAGATTTTGCCGGCATAAATAATTTATATTTAAATGGCACAGACCAGGTTTATCCTACCAAAGCATTACCATTAATTAGAGCATTAAAAGGCAAAATTGTTCCCATTGAAAATATAGAAATTCGTCACCCAGATCAAACTATTTGCTGTTCCCTAATGGCTACACCAATTTTTGATAGTGATGAAGCTATTGTTTATGGAATTGCAGTTTTTGAAGATATTACTCAGCGCCGACAAGCCGAGATGGAACGTCAAAACTTTACCAAGCAATTAAAAGAGAAAAACGATGCTCTCAAGCGTATGGATGAACTCAAAGATGAGTTTCTCGCTAATACATCCCATGAACTGCGTACTCCCCTTAATGGTATGATTGGCTTGTCTGAATCAATGCTTGATGGTGTGGGGGGACCTTTAACAGAACTTCAGCGCCAAAACTTGTCTATGATTGCTAAAAGTGGACATCGTTTATCTACTCTAGTTAATGATATTCTTGACTTCTCTAAATTGCGCCATCAAACCTTAGAGCTAAAACTGCAACCTTTAGGTCTTCGCGAAATTGTGGAAGTGATTGTAGTGCTAAGTAAACCTCTAATTGGCAATAAAGATATTGAGTTAATTAATGAAATACCTGCTGATTTTCCGGCGGTTAATGCTGATGAAAATCGCCTGCAACAGATTCTGTATAATTTAATTGGTAATGCCATTAAGTTTACGGATTCGGGAACTGTGAAAATTACCGCCTCGGTGTTAGATACAGAGGTAAATCACTCCACTGCTGTGATTAATATTTATGATACTGGCATTGGTATTCCCCCAGACAAACATCATCGTATTTTTGAATCCTTTGAACAGGGTGATGGCTCAACGGCGCGACAATATGGCGGCACGGGTTTGGGTTTAGCTATTACTAAACAGTTGGTGGAATTACACCAGGGTAAAATATGGTTAGATTCAGTGGTGGACTCCGGTTCTACTTTTTCCTTTACCCTTCCTATAAGTGAGGAAATACCAGAAACTATTGTTAAGCCGGACTCACTACTGGTTAATGAGGCGGCGCTGGTGAATGCTGATGTATTGTGGGATGCTGCCATACCAGAAACTGAAAATCATCAATCTATGGCGGGGTCTAAGTTGTCTCCAGATAGCAATCAGTTTAAAATTCTGATTGTTGATGATGACCCCATTAATTTACAGGTTTTGGCGAATTATCTTTATTTGGAAAATTATGCTGTTACTCAGGCTACTAATGGTATGGAAGCACTGGAAATTTTAGAGTCTGGTTTTATTCCAGATCTGATTTTATTGGATGTGATGATGCCTCGGATGACTGGTTATGAAGTGACGGAAAAAATTAGGGAAGATTGGCCGCCGCATCAACTGCCAATTATGATGTTAACAGCGAAAAATCGGATTTCTGATTTAGTGGTGGGACTGGAATTAGGCGCGAATGATTATTTATCTAAACCTCTGAATAAAGAGGAGTTACTGGCACGGATTAAAACCCATATCCGCATTAAAAAACTCCGCACCGAAAAGGCTCATATCCGCAAGACTTTTGGGCGCTATGTAACTGATGCAGTAGTGGCGAATTTGTTAGAAAGTCATGAGCGTTTGGAGTTGGGGGGAGAACGACGGACTCTGACGATTTTAACTTCTGATTTGCGGGGATTTACGGCAACTTCTGAACGTTTAAATCCTGAACAAGTGGTCAAGATTCTGAATTTTTATCTGTCAACTATGGCGGATATTATTACTAATTATAATGGGACAATTGATGAGTTTATGGGTGATGGAATTTTGGTGCTATTTGGTGCGCCTAATGTGCGTGAGGATGACCCGCAGCGGGCGATCGCCTGTGCGGTGGCTATGCAGTTGGCTATGGAGTCGGTTAACCAAACTATGAAGGCTTGGGGTTATGCTAATTTAGAGATGGGAATTGGGGTACATACGGGAGAGGTGGTAGTTGGTAATATTGGTTCGGAAAAACGAACTAAATATGGGGTGGTGGGTAAGAATGTTAATTTAACTTATCGGATTGAATCTTATACCACGGGAGGACAAATTCTGATTTCTGAATCTACCCTAGAAGCGGTAGGGAGAATGGCGAAAATTACCGGAGAAAAACAGGTGCAACCCAAGGGGGTACAAAAACCAATTACTATTTATGAATTGGGAGGGGTGGGTGTACCTTATAATCTGTATTTAAAAAGGGAAAAAGAGTTATTTGTGGTTCTCCCAAAACCTATCCCTTTACAATATACGGTTTTGGAAGGAAAGCACGTCGGGGAAAATGTCTTTTCTGGTACTGTTGTGGAATTGTCGGCGCGGGAAGCTAAGGTTAAAGCTGAGTCAGAAGATGAGGCTTATTTGCCTTTACCTCTGACTAACATTAAGCTGAATTTCAGTAGTGATATTTGCGGTTCTGGTGCGGAAGATGTCTATGCTAAGGTGTTAGAATATCCAGCAGCACCAGGTCATTTTTATATTCATTTCACGGCAAAATCGCCGGAACTAGAAGCTAAGTTAACTGCCATATATCAAGGATTAAGTTGATAGCCCATCATCAATGGGTAGTCTTTTCATGATTGCTATCTCCTCCATATAGCAACGGTTCCGTTTTCACTGCCTCCTATTAAGGTTTCATCATCAACAAAAAAGACAGAGTTAATCACGGCGGGAATATCTGTTAAGGTATTCAGTAGGTCTCCAGTTGATAAGTTCCAAATTTTGACGGTGCGATCGCGACTACTACTGGCAATTTGAGTAGCATCGGGACTGACGGCTACGGAGAGAACTTCCCCTTGATGGCCTGTTAGGGTTATGGTTTCTTCCCCGGTTTGTAAGTCCCAAACTTTAATGGTATTATCACTACTACCACTGATGATATTTTCACCATCAGGAGTAATGGCGACTGTTCGCACTTCTCCGTTATGTCCTTGTAAACGGTGGCGTAACTCACGCATTTCTAAATCAATCACATGAATAGTGCGATCGCCTGAACCTGTCACTAGCCAGCGACCATTAGGACTAAATGCCACCCCATAAACTGTTTCTGAGTGTTCAGTATGGTTATACAAAACTTGTCCAGTGCGGCGATCCCAAACTCGCACAGTATTATCAGCACTACCAGAGGCAATATTTCTATTATTAGGGCTAATTTGTACTGTCAAAATTGGGGCTGAGTGTTCCAATGGTAAATACAATTCTCTGGTTTGTAAATTCCATTCCAGAATCCGCCAAAATTCTGTCCCGGATGCTAATTCAATGCCATCATTACTAAAATTTACGGACAGAATAGCCGAGCCATCTCCGGCGAGAGTGGAGATATTTTCCCCGGTTTGTGTATTCCAAAGTTTGATAGTATTATCCCGACTACCACTAGCAATTATTTGTCCATCATTAGTAGCTGCTACGGACATTACCGGGGCCGTATGACCGGCTAAAGTTGTTAGGTCTGC
The DNA here is from genome assembly GCA_016745315.1 of Arthrospira sp. PCC 9108. GTDB lineage: Bacteria > Cyanobacteriota > Cyanobacteriia > Cyanobacteriales > Microcoleaceae > Limnospira > Limnospira platensis. Next base: position 2,646,923 of record CP066886.1, on the reverse strand, counting down.
CTGTTTCCAATAAACCACATTTTGGCATTGTTCCAGCAATGTCTGTGCTTGGGGATGATAGCTAGAAGATTGGGGAATTTGTTGGGCTTGGGTAATACAACTTTGGTAGTTTCCAGCTTGTACTAAATCGGCGACTGTCTGAAACTGTTGGCTATAAAGTTGTTGTTGATTGGCTCTGGCTACTTGTAACTGTTGCCATCTTTGATATTGATACAACAGGAAAAGCAACAGGGCGATCGCCAAAGAAATACCCCCAATCACCAACAAAAAAGACGGGCGCGGACGAAAAGCGACGGATGATTTAGGCTGTTTATTAGCCACTTCAGTACGGGGATTATATCCAAAGATATCTAAGATTTTACTCCACCCAGATTTGGGTAAGATATGAGATTTAATCACCTCGACATCTTCATCATCAATACCTAACAATTCCTTGAATCTATCTAGTTCATTTTGCGTTTCAGCACTCAAAGGATATTGCTGTTTAACTGCTGCTATTAATGCCTGTTCGTAACGTTCTCCCTTCTCACGATACTTACGATAGGGATTAAGTATTTCATCTTCTAAGGCTTCTGCTTCTTCCTTGGATATTTCTAAAGTGACTCGCAGTTCCTCCAAAATTTGGCGACCAACTACGGAAATATCACCCTTATGACTGGCGCAGCGTTGTATTTCTTCTCGGTAAGTTTGGAGTTTACTAAAATCGGTGGGACTGCGATCGCCCATGGTTCGCAAAGCAGTTAAAACCTCTTCCGCCGATTGATACCTTTCCCGATAGTCCAACTGCACCATGCGATCTATAATGTCGGCAAATTCGGAACTAACAATAGTTAAATGCCTCCAGAACAACTGTCCTGGGTTAGTATGATAATTTTCTCGCAGTTGTGATAATTCATAACTAGGAAGTCCGGTTAAGGCTTGAATAGCGACTATACCCAGGGCATAAATATCGCTATTGAGGCGGGGGTTACACTCGAACTGCTCAATAGGCATATATTCTATGGTTCCAATGGGACCTGTGGGGGGGTTATGATTTTGACTCAAACCAATTTCTTTAACCGCCCCAAAATCCAATAGCATTAACTTTCCGTCCGAGTCTCGCCTGAGTAAATTACTAGGTTTAATATCTCGGTGAATTACTCCGAATCTATGGACAAAAGTCAGGATTTCTAGGACATCGTAAATTATCTGAATTACCAGATTTTCTGATAGGGGATGACCGGGCCAAAATTCATCAGAGATGAGATGACCAGGAGTGTAAGACTCCACTAGATAAAATTCTTCGTTTTCCTCAAAATAAGCTAAAAGTTGCGGAATTTGCTCATGTCTGGATAATTTTTCCATAATCTTGGCTTCCTGGCGAAACCGACGACGGGCAATATTCAGTAGCTGGATATCTTCTACCAAAAGTCGCAAATGTTTGATAAAGCAGAGGCATTCCCCAGGTCGACGGGTGTCTATTGCTAAAAACGTACTACCTAGATCCCCAGACTCAATCACCTCTAGGATTTGATACCGTCTGTCTAAAAGTTGGTCAATCATGATCCATGTAAATACTGATGTAAATTAAACCCATAGACAGTAACACTATAATTGTTACAAGTATTTGATGATAGTTGATCCGGGTCTAGTAGACTCAGATAGATATGTAGCAAACTCCCTGATAGTATGATTAGCTCAAAGATACTAATTTGATTACTACTATATCATATTGATGAGAAAATTTATATCTAAATTGTGGAACGTTTTTTATAGACTTATACCAAAAAGTCTGGCAGCCTAAAATTTCTTCAATGCTTGGGTTTCGGGCAACAACTTCAGATGGTGCTGGGTACTGGATACCCCTAGGGGTAATGGTCTGTGGTTGCCATCCCCTACAGCTAAAATCCTGATGGTGAACCCCCCATAACGCCAGATTATCGCTGCCAGACTACAACCATTCCATCCTGGGTGCCTCCGATTAAGGTGGCGGAATTAATACCAAAAACTAGAGAATTAACTACAGCTTGAGGGTTAGTTAAAGTATTAAGTAATTCCCCAGTTTCTAAGTCCCATATTTTGACGGTTCTATCGCGACTACTACTAGCAATTTGTGTGCCATCAGGACTGACAGCTACGGCAATAACTGCGCCTCTATGACCTGTTAGGGTTCTCGCTTCTTCTGCTGTTATTAGGTTCCAGATTTTGATATTGTTATCTGTACCACCACTGACAATTTGCAGACCATCAGGGGTAATCGCAAGCGATCGCACTTCTCCGGTATGTCCTGGAAATCTATGGCGTAACTGATCTATCTGCCAATCAATAATGTGAATATTGCCATCCCCTGAACCAGTAACCAACCAACGGCCATTGGGGGTAAATGCTACGGAATAAACAATGGTTGAATGCTGATTATTGTTATATAAAATTAACCCAGTTCTCCGATTCCAAACTCGCACATTACCATCAGCACTTCCGGTGGCGATCGCTCTATTATCAGGGCTAATTTGTAGAGCTTCAATGGGAGATGCTCCCACTAATGGAGGATACCATTCAATGGTTTCCAGATTCCATTCTATCACCTGAGATAGTTGAGTCCCGGCTGCTAATGATAAGCCATCATTACTAAAATCTACGGAGAGAATAGCTGATGAATTGCCTACAAAATTTTGCAGCACTTCCCCGGTTTCTATATGCCAAAGTCTGGTGGTGTTATCTCGGCTACCACTAGCAATTATCCTACCATCAGGACTGACGGCAACGGACTGGACGGCGGCTGTATGAATGGGGAATGTGTTAACTTTTGCTTGTTTCCAGCTAATCACATCTTGACATTGGCTGAGTAACTCCTGGGCGACAGCATACTGAGGTGAAGACTCTGGAAAGGTTTGGGCAGCGGTAATACAATCTTGATAGTTATTGGCGGCTAATAATGACTGAATATAGTTAATTTTTTCGGTATCAAGTTGTTCTTTAATATCGGCTTGTGCTCGGGATTGTATCCAGTTATTATATTGATATAATCCCCAACCTAAACCGATAATAGCTATGATAATTCCACTAATGACCAATCCCCAACGCCAGGACAGAAGACGATCGTGATCGGGATTTAATTGGCTTAAAATCTGATTTAACCAAGATTCCGGTAAAATTTGAGCCTCTATCAAAGCTACATGATCATCAGAAAGACCTAATAACTGCTGAAGTCGCCTTAATTCTTCTCTGGTTTCTCTGGTTAACGGGTATTGTAAAATATTGGCTTCAATGATAGCCATATCCTGATCAGAAATTCCCAACATTTTTTGCAGTCGGTCTAATTCTGCTCTGGTTTTCTTGGCTAATGGATATTGCTGTATAATGGCTTCGGTCAGGGCTTGTTGATAGCGATCGCCTTTCTGGTGATCTCGACGGTAAGGATTAAGAATCTCGTCTTCCATGGCTTTGGCTTGGGGTTCGGAGATTTGTAAACTCACTCGTAGCTCTTCTAAAATTTGGCGACCTACTACTGATATTTCCCCTTCATAATTGCAGATGCGCTTAACTTCTTCTCGGTATCTTTCGAGTTTATTCGCATCAGTTTGAGAAGGATTACTGAGATTATTAATATCTGCCAAAACTGCCTCGCTTGACTGATATCTTTCTCGGTAGTCTGGTTTAACCATGCGATCGATAATCTCGGCAAACTCAGGACTAACAATGGCTAAATCTCGCCAGAATAATTCCCCAGCATTGGTCGGATAATTTTCTCGAATTTTTCGTAATTCATAAGCTGCCATTCCAGTTAATGCTTGAATAGCAATCATTCCCAGGGCATAAATATCGCTATTCAAGCGAGGATTACACTCGAATTGCTCGATGGGCATATATTCTAAAGTGCCAATTCTCGCCGTAGGAGGATTATTATTTTGGTTAAAACCAATTTCTTTAACCGCCCCAAAATCTAATAACATAATTTTTTGATCTGCATCCCGCCTCAGCAGATTACTAGGTTTAATATCCCGGTGAATTACTCCTTGATCATGAACAAAATTAAGAATTTCTAGAACTTCTGAGACGATGGCAATTACCGAATTTTCTGATAAAGGTTGACCGGGTAAAATTTCCTGGGCTAGGGACTGTCCATTTATATAGGATTCGACCAGATAAAATTCCTGGTTTTGTTCAAAATAAGCCAGCAGTTGGGGGATTTGGTCGTGGTGGGATAACTTTTCTAGAACCTCGGCTTCCTGTTGAAAGCGACGGTAAGTATTCTTAAATAATTGGGGATCTTCTACCAAAAATCGTAGATGCTTGACAAAGCATATAGGTTCCCCAGGGCGACGGGTATCTTTGGCTAGATAGGTACTCCCAAATTCCCCCGACCTGATTATCTCTAGGATCTGATACCGTCCATCTAAAAGTTGGTCAATCATCTGATGTCCTACCAGTGCTAAATTGCATATCATACCGCAAATTTGATCATTTGAGGTTGATGCAGTATAAAATAGATTGACAGATAGTGGTCAAGAAATGGATCTGATGATTAGGGGTTCTGTCCCTAATGGCGATCGCTTGTTGGGTAAGTTTTGCAGAAAAAAATAACCATGAATATTCACCGATTTTGGCTAATTATGCTAGGAATTTTGGTAGGGGTATCCCCTGGGTCTTTAACCGTGATGCCAACACCTATGGCGCGCGCTCAAACTACCCGCCGAGAATTACAACTTAGTCAAACTGGTAGTGGAATTTATTCGGTTAATAGTCGCTTTCAAGAATCTATTACCGCCGCCTCTATTAATGTTGATAGCAGTGGTAATGCTGAACTAACCTTTTGGGATAGTAGGGAAAATCCAGTCAAGTTAACGGGTAATATAGCCCGCGAAACGGCTTCTGGTTTGGAGATGAAAATTACTGGGGCGACAATTCCCGGAGTTATGGGAACTGCCAATATTCGCTATAATTCCCACAATGAGATTAGTTCTATTTTTGTGGCTGGAACTATCGAAGGACAGCGATTTTCTATTAATTTTAGTCAGTAGAATTGGCTGGAACTATTAATATCTTAATAGCTGGCTATCGGGGTAATTTACCGTCAAATTTTATGGGTATACTGACCATTAATTTGATTTTAAAATAAAGTTCTAATTGGTTTTAAACAAAGATGATAAAATCCCAAAAGCAGACGGATTCCTGGTTAAAATGGCACGCAATCACTTTAATTTCTGGCTGGATTTTAACAGCGATCGCCTATGGAAACATCATCAACTCTTTTTTCTTATCCGATGATTTTAACTGGATTTATCAAATTAAAACCAAAGGTGCATTTGGTGTCTGGACAACCCCACCAGATGTATTTTTTCGTCCCCTAATTTCCCTAACTCTATTTGCTGATTATCAACTCTGGGAACTGAACCCCTTGGTTATCACCTCACCAACTTATTTTTCCATGGCTTAAATGCTTTTCTGGTTTATGCAATGTCTCGGCTGTTGTTTAGGGGTGCAGATATAGCCGGAAAATTAATTAATATTTTCTCCCTAGTCTCCGGCTTTATTTTCATTATTCTTCATAGTCATGTTGAAGCTGTTACCTGGATATCAGCCAGATCCGATCTCGTCGCTACTTGCTTTGGCTTGGCGGCATTTTGTGGTTATCTTAAATATAAAGAAACCGACAATAACCGATTATTTTTTATATCATATATCCTATTTTTTCTGGGTTTACTATCCAAAGAATCAGTCATTATTTACCCAGGATTAGTATTTTTATATGAATTATATAATTACCTGAATAAAAACTATTACATTAATTTATTAGAAATACTATATTTACCGCTAATGTATGCCTCAGTTTTGCCAATTTATTTGGGGCTAAGATACTTGGGAATTAGACAATTTTTAGGAGGCTACGGAAGCGGGGTTCACACCAACTTTAATCTTGACATTATCCAGCGAGGTTTGGCTTCTAGCCTCAGAATTATCATTCCCCCACTTCCTAATATTCCAGAAGAAAACTGGGTGATATTTTTTGCCATATTTATGACCATTATTTGTACTTTTGTGGTCGTCTGTTTGTGCCAACAAGGGGTTTATATATTAATTGCAAAATTAGCACTTCTTTTGTTAGGATTATTTGGAACTTCTTTATTGCCTGTGATTAATATTCGCATTTCCTTGTCCCATACAGAAGGAGAAAGACTCCTATATTTACCATCAGCATTTTTGGTGATTTTATTGGTATTAGTTATTGGTGTTTCTCTGGCTAGATTTCGTGTACTTTTAGCAATTCAATTTCTGATGATATCAATCATTTTATCTTATTATTTGTATAGTTTTAATCAAAACTGGAATTTAGCGGGACAGATAGCTAAACAGATAATTGAAAGCATTGATCAGGAAATCCAAGGACGCAGAATGTTTTTAATTAATATACCAGACAACTTAAATGGAGTCTATATTTATCGCAATGGCTTATATGCTGCTGGCCAACTTTTTGCAGAGTCAGAAATTGAATTACTCAACAATGCCACATTTAATAATTTGATTAATCCCTCTAATTCTTTAAATGTAGACCGCATTGGCGATCGAGAATACTGGGTTAAACTATTATCACCAGGTACTTATTTTATGAATGTGCATATTCCCTTTGACCAAAGATTAGAAACCCAAAACTTTATAATTTCTGATGTGGATTTTCAGACTATGCAATCTTTTCGCATTCAAATCAAAGACAGGATTCAACCTGGGGAAGTAGGTTATTACTCTGGCGGCAGAGTCATTAACACTAAATGGCTAGAATAAATTAAGTTAAATGGTATCCTATGAATTTTTATTTAAGTGGTTGGGGATTTTTGATTTTGGCAGCAATTAATAACTGTGTCGGTAGTTTGCTGTTAAAAAAATCGCGACTGGTAGCTACCGATCCAAGTTTGTTAACTCTGTTGCTTTCTCCTTGGTTTATTGGTGGCATTATGGTCTATGGGGTTAATGTGATTTTATTTGCTAAAGCCTTAGATCAACTTCCGGTTTCTACTGCTTATCCAATTTTTGCCGGAATTAGCTTTACTTTAATTGCGATCGCCGGAAATTTACTATTTGGTGAAAGATTTGATTTTAATCAGTGGATCGGACTTTCCCTAATTTTTACTGGTATCATTATTATGTCCCGCTGAAAATCGTTGATTTTTACCTTGGGGTTAAGCCTAAGCAAAACCCCACTGTTTTTTTAAGTTAACATACCAGCCACATTTTACAAAACCTCTCGCCCCAAATAAGGCTGCAAAACCTCGGGAACCTTAACGCTTCCGTCCGGCTGCTGATAGTTTTCTAAAACGGCCGCCATAGTTCGTCCAACCGCCAAACCAGAACCATTTAAAGCATGAACAAACTCAGTTTTCTTTTTCTTTTTCTTAGGGTCGCCTTTCGCTTCCCGGAAGCGAATATTGGCACGTCTGGCTTGGAAATCTTTAACATTAGAACAACTCGAAATTTCTCGGTAAGTTCCTGCTGAAGGTAGCCATACTTCCAAATCATAACATTTAGCCGCCGCAAATCCCAAATCTCCGGTACACAATTCTATAACGCGATAGGGTAATTTTAAAGCCTGTAAAATTCCTTCAGCATCTGCTACCAGTTTTTCATGTTCTAACTCCGAAGTATCTGGGTGTACTAATTTCACCAATTCCACTTTATTAAACTGATGCAGTCTAATTAGACCTCTGGTATCCTTTCCATAGCTTCCCGCCTCCCGCCGAAAACATGGAGTAAATGAACAGTGATAAATAGGGAGTTGTTCACCTTCTAAAATTTCATCACGATATAGGTTAACTACCGGTACTTCTGAAGTAGGAATTAACCATAAATCATCATCAGCACATTTAAAACTCTCTTCCGCAAATTTAGGTAATTGACCTGTAGCAGTTAAAGATATACTATTAACTAGCAGGGGTGGTATCACTTCTAAATAGCCGTTAGCTGTGTGAGTATCCAGCATAAATTGAACTAATGCGCGCTCTAATGCCGCCCCAGCACCCACTAAGCTAACAAAACGACTTTGGGCAATCTTTACCCCTCGTTCAAAGTTGAGAATTCCTAGCTTTTCTCCGATTTCCCAATGGGGTAAAATATCCGTATTTGGGAGTTTATATTCATCTCCCCAGCGGCGTACTTCCACATTTTCGGCTTCGCTTTTTCCCTCTGGGGTGGTGTCACTAGGAAGGTTTGGTAACGGAAGTAATAGGCTAGTAATTTGTGATTCTAGGTCTTTTTCTTGGGGTTCTAAGTCACTTAACTGGGACTTTATTTGCTGTCCTTCTTCCCTCAATGCTTGAATTTCTGGCCCTTTGGGGTCGGTTCCCGATTTGATTTTTTCTCCTACAAGTTTACCGATCTCGTTGCTGCGGGTTTCTAGTTGAATGCGTTGCTGTTCAAGTTCCCTCCGTTTTTCATCTAATTCTAAGATGGCTTCTAGGTCATAGTTTCCCCGACGGTTGAGGCGTTGTTGAATCTCTTGTGGATTTTCCCGAATCAGTTTAATGTCTAACACTGGTCTTTCCTAAATTATCAAGGTCTGATCAATTAACCTTCCGAAGATTTTACTAGGGTCGCGTCTATAAGTCAATGTAATTGTTATGCTAGGGGGTTGGTCAGCGATCGCTCCACGATAATTAATGGATAAAAATAGTTTTTAATTGGTTGATACTATCCTACTGAAAAGATGAATACAATCAATACTGTGTCAGATTATACGGAAATTTGAAGATCAGCACCTGAAAAATATATATTAAGTAATCTAAAGTTGCCTTGCCATAATTCCCCCAAATTTGTATAATCATAAGCAAAATATAGCCCTGACCTGATTTGATACTAGGGTTGATCAGGTCTCTCTTAGGACATAGGTATTGTTTCCGGTTGTCAATTGGGAAAATTTAATAATGTTACAGGAACACAGAGTTAATGTCAAAACTAAGACCCGCTTATTTAATCTAAGAGCTTCCAGATTTTGGCGAAATTTAGGATTAGCGATCGCCAGTTTCTTAGCGGTATTGTGCGTTATTGTTCCCGTTTTTAGCCAACAACCCGTAACCGTGAGGGTGTTAGTCCAAGCCTTGGAAGCAGCCCAATGGCAACCCCTGGTTAAAGACTTTAATGAAAACCACGAAAATATCCGCTTAGAAGTCATCAGCGGACCCAATAACACCAATTTAGTTGAAGACCTCTACACCTCCGCTTTTTTACTCGGAGATTCTCCCTACGATCTCGCTTATATGGATATCGTTTGGGTGCAAAAGTTCGCAGCCGCTGGGTGGTTATATGATTTATCTAATCGGGTGACTCCAGGACAGTTACAGGCTTATTTAGAAGGAGATATTGAAGGGGGACGCTATCAAGATAAACTTTATAGAATGCCCTTCCGTACAGACGGAGGAATGCTCTATTATCGGACTGATTTATTAGCCGAAATTGGCGCAGAACCTCCTGACACCTTCGAGGAATTAATAGACATATCCCAAAGGCTACAAGAACAAGATTTAGCCCAATGGGGTTATTTGTGGCAAGGTAGACAATACGAAGGTTTATCGGCTATGTTTACCGAAATTTTAGAAGGTTCTGGAGGATTTTGGATCGACCCAGAGACCAAAGAAGTAGGATTAGATAAACCGGAAGCGATCGCCGCTGTGCAATTTCTCCGAGATACCATTACCAAAAACATTTCTCCCCCCGGAGTGACCACCTACGCCGAAGAAGAAACTCGCCGCCTATTTGAAAGTGGTAATACTGCCTTTTTAAGAAACTGGCCTTATGTTTATTCCCTCGCCTCCAACTCAGACATAGCCGGAAATTTTGCCATTAAACCAATGGTACACGCCCCAGGTAAAAATAGTGGTGCTTGTTTAGGAGGTTGGGGATTTGGCATTTCCTCTACTTCTCGCCATAAAGATGAAGCCTGGGCGGTGATCAACTTCTTTAATCAACCCGAAGTTCAGCGCAAATACTTTTTAGAAACTGGTTATGTACCCTCCAGAATCTCCCTATTTAATGACCCAAAATTAGTCGAGAAGTTTAGCTATCTTCCCAACTTATTACAAGTAGTACAGAACCCAGTTTTAAGGCCTCCGATCGCTCAATATGCCCAGGCTTCTGATATTTTGCAAAGGTATCTAAGCGCCGCCCTAACCGGAAGCAGAACCCCAGAAAAAGCCATGGAAGCCGCCGCCAATGAAACCCGCGCCCTGTTGAATCGATAACTGATTAATCATGAATGAAAGAATTAACAATCAGATGGAACGCCAAGAGAAACTCACCGGATGGATCTTAATAGCACCAGCTTTGCTAATTCTTGGCTTTGTGTTTATTTACCCCATAGGTCGGGCATTTTGGTTGAGTTTATTTACCAATAATTTAGGCACTCAATTAGAACCAATTTTTTCAGGATTAGCCAACTATCAGCGCCTAATTGGAGATGGTCGCTTTTGGCAAACCATGTGGAATACTAGCGTTTTTACCATCATCTCTATTTTCTTAGAATTGGTGATTGGTATGGGCATCGCCTTAGTATTAAATCAAGCATTTTTTGGGCGAGGTTTTGTCCGCACATCTTCCCTAATTCCTTGGGCGTTACCCACAGCCGTCATGGGGTTAGCCTGGGCGTGGATTTTTAACGATCAGTATGGGGTAGTTAATGATATTCTTACCCGCTTAGGATTCATTGATAGCCAGATTACTTGGCTAGGCGATCCCACCCGCGCTATGTCAGCTATGATTATCGCTGATGTGTGGAAAACCACCCCTTTTATTGCCATTATTCTCCTAGCTGGTTTGCAGTCTATTTCTAGTGATTTATATGAAGCCCATGCCATTGATGGCGCTAACCAGTGGCAGAGTTTTTGGCAAATTACTATCCCCCTAGTGATGCCCCAAATTATCATTGCTTTACTGTTTCGGTTTGCCCAAGCATTTGGTATTTTTGACTTGGTGCAAGTCATGACTGGCGGGGGACCCGGTGGGGCTACAGAAACCGTGTCTATTTATATCTATGCTACGGTGCGCCGATATCTGGATTTTGGCTATGGTGCATCCTTAGTTGTAGTCACCTTTTTACTGCTGATTTTAGCTGTGGCGATCGCTGCCTTTTTCCTATCAAGAACTCGCGTAAATGTTATGGGAGGTAAATAATCAATGACCGTTGCTAATCAATCCTCAGAAACTGATAAAACAAGCCCAATAAACTGGGGTCGAATTTTACTGTGGATAGGTGTTATTCTCACCATCATATTTTGTCTAGCGCCCGTATTATGGCAGTTGCTAACTTCTTTAAAAACCAATGAATCTATTTCCACCATTCCCAATGTTTATTTTCCCAGTTTGGATCAACTCACCTTTCAACACTATCAAAGTTTAGGCTGGCACTTTCTGCGCTATGTGTTTAATAGTGCTTTAGTTTCCCTAACTTCAACCCTTCTATGTTTAGGAGTTGGAGCCCCCGCCGCCTACACCCTAACTAGATTAAAAATACCGGGAGAAAATGTCATCCTCGGCTTTGTCCTAATTATCAGTTTGTTTCCCTATGTTCTCCTATTTTTAGGGTTGCTGGAAATTGTCAAATTTATGGGATTAGGTAACAACTACATCGCCCTAATTATCCCCTACACTGCCATTAATTTACCCCTGACAATTTTGGTCTTGAGAAGTTTTTTCCAACAACTACCCAAAGACCTAGAAGACTCCGCCAAAATTGACGGATATGGAACCGTTGGGATGCTGTTACAGATAGTTGTACCCATGACCATACCTGCTTTAGTAACCACCGGAATTCTCACCTTTATTTTCGCCTGGAATGAGTTTATTTTCGCCCTCACCTTTATCACCCGCGAAGAAATGTATACCATTCCGGTAGCCGTTGCACAAATTGGAGGTGCATCTATTTTTGAAATCCCCTATGGTCCTATTGCTGCTGCTACCGTAACCGGAACTATTCCCCTAGTTATTTTAGTGTTAATGTTCCAACGTCGTATTGTTCAAGGAATCACAGCCGGCGCTGTCAAAGGCTAAAATCACCTCAATAAATGTTCTGTAATTATCGAAATCATGGCTAAATTAGAACTAAAAAACCTGCGTAAACACTTCGATCATAATGTCATCCCAGTTAAAGATGTAAGTGTCAATGTCAATGATGGGGAGTTTCTCACTCTTCTGGGTCCCTCTGGTTGTGGGAAATCAACCCTATTAAGGATGATTGCTGGGTTAGATCAACCTACCCAGGGTCAGGTGATTTTAGGGGGAGAAGATTTAACCAATATTCCCCCTGGTAAACGCAATATGGCGATGGTATTTCAGAGTTATGCGTTATATCCTCACATGACCGTTTCTGAAAATATTTCAACCTCTTTGAAATTGCGGAAAGTTGATAGTATAGAGATAGAAAAACGGGTTAATGATGTATCGAACCGTTTGGGAATTCAACATCTCTTAGAGCGTAAACCTGGGCAACTTTCTGGGGGTCAGCGTCAGCGGGTGGCTTTAGCCAGAGCGCTAGTCCGTAACCCTGATGTTTTTCTGTTAGATGAACCCCTGAGTAATTTAGATGCACTGTTGCGGGAACAAGTCCGCGCCGACCTGAAACAGTTATTTGAATCTCAGCAAAAACCTGTGGTTTATGTCACCCATGACCAAACAGAAGCCATGACTCTTTCTAGTAAAATTGCGGTGCTTTATGATGGATATTTGCAGCAGTTAGCCTCTCCTAGTGAGATTTATATGCAGCCTGCTAATCGGTTTGTAGCGGGATTTGTGGGCAGTCCCCAAATGAATTTATTAACCTTAGACTGTCAGGAAAATCAGGCGATTTTAGGAGAGTTTAGTTTAACTTTACCCTATTTACCAACTTCCCCAAAAGCTGTGGTTTTTGGGATTCGTCCAGAGGATGTATCTTTAGGAGAGGAAGCCGATGGCGATATAGTTGAAGGACAGGTCTATTTAATGGAAGATTTGGGTAAAGAAAAACTTTTGAGTGTCCGCATTAACGGCTCTGAACAAACTCTGCGGGCGGTGATTCCGGCTGACCAACTTTGGGAAAGTGAGCAGGTAAAATTAAGCCTATCGCGAAAACAGATGCACTGGTTTGATCTCGAATCAGGCGATCGCCTAAATTAACTCAATTGTTGAGTACATCCCTAGGGGCAACTAGCAACAGTTGCCCAGTTAATTAATTATAATGGTATACTGATGTCACTCCCTAGCCATTGAATTAGATTAACCTATGCAAGACTTTTTTCAGAATGTATCCCGCTATCCCCGCTACCTGATTACGTTTACTCTGGGGATTTTCTATTTCCTGTTTGAACGTCTCAAACCTCTTTTAAACCGTCCTGTGACAGCGATCGCCCTGTTAAGTTTACTAATAAGTGTATTCTCATTTACCTACTTTACCCTCCAAGGAATGTTAGGTTTAAATGCACTTTAGGCCAAAACCTGATAGTTTATAGATAGGGAAGTTGGGACTAAAATCAGATCTCAACTTCCCCTATTAGATCATATCATCACTCACCTAGCTATGATGCGTCTCCCCAAAATGTGGTCTATCCGTCGTCGCTTAATCACCGGGATATCCTCTAAAATATCGCTGCGGGGACTGTTAGTTATACCTTTCGTAGTCCAAATTTTTGCAACTGTTGGTATCGTAGGATATCTGTCTTTCAGAAACGGACAGAAAGCGGTTGATTATCTAGCTTACAGGTTGATTGTTGAAATTGTAAATCGCATTGAAGAAAATATAACTCACTACTTAGAAATTCCTTTTATAGTAGGTCGGGATATTCAAGATGCCGTAGCTTTGGGATTACTAGATGTTGAAGATTTATCAGGATGGGAATTGTATTTCTGGAGAAAAGCTAACTTTTTTGAATCCATTGATATTATTTCTCTTGGTAATAAGCAGGGAGAATATCGCTCAACTTCCCGCACTAAAGATGGTCAATTACAAATAGGAATTGCTGGCGCATATACCAACTTTGATTTGTATCGCTACAATAGCTTGGAGGCAATTAATAGACAACCACCAGATTATATTGATCCCGATTATGATCCTCGTTTACGACCCTGGTATCGGGTGGCGATCGGCACTGATCAACCTGTTTGGAGCCAAATTTATACCCGGTTTGAACCTCCCCCAATTCTGCAAATTAGTGCTAGTAAAATTATTTCTTCTTCCCCTGATTCCACGGAAGCTGATGGAGTCATGAGTATTGTGATCAGTCTGTCTTATATTGGTCAAGTTTTGAATAGTTTAGATATTGGAGAAACGGGAAAGGCATTTATTATTGATCATGAAGGTTTATTAGTAGCAAGTTCTACCTCAGAACCCCTGTTTAAACAGGAAGAAGATCGCATCATTAGACAGGCTGCTTTAGTTAGTACCAACCCTTTAATTCAAGAAATTAGTCAATATTTAAAAGATGAATTTGATAGATTTGATCGCATCGATAATTCTTATTTTAGAAAAATCCCATTTAATGGTGAAACTCAATATATAAAACTGCTACCTTTTCGGGATGAACGAGGTTTAAGATGGTTGATTGTGGTGGTGATTCCCGAAGCTGATTTTATGCACAATATCCAAAATAATACCCGCCTTACCATGGGATTATCTGTAATTGCTTTAGCAGTAGCGATCGCCATAGGATGGATAACCGGAGAGTGGATTACTCGCCCCATTATCGATTTAGCCAAAGCTGCTAACGCCCTATCTAGGGGCGACTGGAATCAGAAAGTCGGAAATAGTTGCACTCAAGAACTTCGCACCCTCGCCAGATCTTTTAAACAAATGCGGGGACAATTAAAACTTTCCTATAGTCAACTTCAGGAATACTCCTATAGGTTAGAACAAAAAGTGGCAGAGCGTACTCAACAACTGGAACAAAAAGTTAAAATTGCCGAAGCCGCAGTGCGAGAACGTAAAGCCGCAGAAGCTGCACTTAGGGAGTCAGAACAAAAATTTTCGACAGCCTTTCATGCAGCCCCTAACCCCATTACAATCAGTCGTCTTGATGATGGTATTCACCTAGAAGTTAATGAAAGTTTTTGCTTAGTCACCGGCTACAATTCCGAAGAAATTATCAATCGCACCCTGGACGAACTCAACCTCTGGGTATATTCTGAGCAACGGTCAGAGATGTTAGGTATTATAGCCAAAAATCGTCAAGTTCGCAACTTTGAACTAGAATTCAGAACTAAAAATGGTGAGATTAGAAGCGGATTAATTTCGGCAGATATCATTAATTTGAACAGCCAAGAATGTCTACTTACTAGCAGTAATGATATCACCGATCGCCGCCGAGCAGAAGAAGCTCTCCGCCGCCAATTTGAGAGAGAAAGACTGCTGCGACAAATCACGGAGGAACTAAGATCTAGTTTGGATTCCCAGCAAATTTTTCAAACTGCCGCCAACCGTATTGGTCAAACCTTCGCGGTCGATCGCTGTACAATTTACACTTATTTATCTAGCCCCACACCCCAAATTAAAGCCGTTGCGGAATATTTAAAATGTGAGTATCCCCCGATTTTAAATCAGCAATATTCCCTAGAAAATTATCCCTATATTGACAGGATTCTCAGTCAGGATGTCGCCATCATTACCGAAGATATTAACAGGGATAACAACCTACAAGGAGCCCTAGAGTTTTGCCAGCAATTTGAAATCAAATCTCTTTTAGCTATTCGCACATCCTATCACAGCGAACCCAACGGCGCAATTTATCTAAGTCAATGTAGCAACAGTCGCACCTGGACAGATGAAGAAATCGATCTTTTAGAATCAGTAGCTGCTAAAATGGGAATAGCCCTCGCCCAAGCCAATTTATTAGAACGAGAAAAACAACAAAGGCTGAAACTAGCTACCCAAAATATTGCCCTAGAAGAAGCCAGACGCGCTGCCGATGCTGCCAACCGTGCCAAAAGTACATTTTTAGCCAATATGAGCCATGAATTAAGAACCCCCCTTAATGCGATTCTGGGGTTTAGTCAATTGATGGCTGATAACCCCATATTTGCTGAAGGTTCCCAGGAATTAGCAATTATTAATCGCAGTGGTGAACACCTCCTAGAACTGATTAATGATATTCTGGATTTATCCAAAATTGAAGCGGGAAAAATCACTTTCGAAATTCATCCTTTTGACCTGCATCGCCTTCTGGAAACCTTGGAGGAAATGTTTAAATTAAAAGCTGCCAATCAAGATATTATCTTAACTATTAATCGCCCCATATATTTACCTCGATATGTGTTAGGTGATGAGAAAAAGCTGCGACAAGTTTTAATCAATTTACTCGCTAATGCTATTAAATTCACCATAGCGGGGGAAGTTACATTATACACTAAGACTCTACCAACACCTAAAGATGCTGAGACAGATTCTAATACTGTACTGATGCAGTTTATGGTTGAAGATACAGGGCCAGGAATATCGAGTGAGGAAATCAATGCTTTATTTGATGCTTTTGTGCAAACAGAAACCGGGCGTTATTCTCAGGAAGGAACCGGGTTAGGGTTGCCAATTAGTCGAAAATTTGTGAAGTTAATGGGAGGAGATATTACAGTTGATAGCACTAGGGGTGTGGGGAGTAAATTTAGTTTTGAGATTCCGTTAGATTTAGCTACAGCCCAGCCCCTGACTATTACTCCTCTGTCTAGCCGGAAAATTGCGATTGAATCTGATGGTCAAAATTACCGAATTTTAGTAGTAGATGAAGTTCCAGAAAACCGACTATTGGTAGCTAGAATTATAGAACCTTTAGGATTTCAGGTTTTGGAAGCAGAAAATGGTCGGGAGGCGATCGCCACTTGGGAAACTCACAAACCGCAACTAATTTGGATGGATATGCGGATGCCAATTATGGATGGCTATGAGGCGACGCGCCAAATTCGATCGCGTCCCTGTGGTGATCAAGTTAAAATAATTGCTCTCACCGCCAGCGCCCTAAGTGAACAGGAAGTAGATATTATAGATGCTGGCTGTGATGATATCTTACGCAAACCTTTTCAGAATCCCGATTTACTGGAAAAAATGGCAATTCATTTAGGTCTGCGCTACCGTTATCTGATGGAAGCTAACCCCCCTAGCGCTGCTTCTCAATCACTGCGCCCCCTTACACCGCAAGCCTTAATGGTGATGCCTTTCGATTGGCTAAAACGGCTTCATAAGGCGGCTATTTCTGGGGATGATGCGGAGGTATTCCAATTAATTACTCAAATTCCCGAATCAGAAACGGAATTGGTGGCCACTCTCACGGAGTTGGTAAATAATTTTCGATTAGATACAATAAATGATGTTACTCAAACTTTGATTTGAGTTGTATTATAGGGATTTCCAATATGAATCGCGATATTAGTTCGGAATTTCAACCTGATATTTTGATTGTTGATGATATTCCAGAGAACCTGCGCCTCCTGTCGCAAATGTTACTAGAACAGGGCTATAAAGTCCGTAAAGCTATCAATGGTCAGCGGGCGCTACAGGCGGTAGAAGCGGAAACACCTGATTTGATTTTACTGGATATTATGATGCCAGAATTAGACGGTTATCAGGTGGCTAAATATTTAAAGGATGACCCGACAACTAGAGAGATTCCTATTATTTTTCTGAGTGCGTTGAGTGATACGATGGATAAGGTATTAGCTTTTGATTTGGGAGGGGTAGATTATATTACTAAACCCTTTCATGTGCAGGAAGTCTTAGCGAGGGTGAGAACCCAGCTAACTATTAGTCAACAAAAACAGCAATTAATCACCCAAAATCATGAATTAGAGCGAGAAATTACGGAGCGCCAAAATATAGAATCGGCACTGCGGATTTATATTCATGCCATGTCCCATGATTTACGAAATCCGGTTACTGGAATGTTAATGGTGCTGCAAAATCTCCTGAAAAAAATACCAGAAAATTATGAAGAATTACCTGTAGCCCCATCAATTTTAAAGCGCATGGCTAACAGTTGCACGCGCCAATTGGCTTTGATTAATTCCCTTGTGCAAACCAGCGATATAGAATTAAAAGGTATTCATCTTAATTGTCAATCGTTAAATTTGCGTCAATTTACTAACAGATTATCTCTAGAATTAGAGCTAATTTTACAAAAGGAACAAGCGGAAATAAACAATCAGATACCGGAGAATTTACCGGCTGTTCAAGCTGACCCTAATCAGCTATGGAGAGTTTTTGATAATCTGTTATATAATGCGATTAAATATAATCCTCCGGGTATTATTATCACTCTGTCAGCGGAGTTAATTACAGAATTTATCTCCCTAAAAAATACCGAGGTTAAGTTAATCCGATGCACTGTAAAAGACAATGGTAATGGTATGAGTGAACAGGAATTAGATGGGATTTTTGATTTATATAAACGGGGGCGAACTGTGGGTAATATTCAAGGGTTAGGTTTGGGTTTATATTTGTGTCGGCAAATTATCAACGCCCACGGTGGTAAAATAGGTGCGATCGCCACTCCGAAGGAAGGAGCAACATTCTGGTTTACTTTACCTATATTTGATGAGTAACTAGACATATAAACACTGCTATCAACAGCGGGATTATTGCTGATATTTATTTCCATCCTAGAAGGCGTAAAATCGGGATAATTACATAGTGAATTACTGCCAAAGATAAAGCAATGGTGCAGCCCAATAAACCGACAAAAGTAATACCAGACCAGAACTGTAACCACTCTGGTATCAGGCCAACTTGGGGAAATTGTAGTAATAGATCAATTTGCCGAATCTCCAAGTTAGCTAAACCCCAAAAAATGGCGCTGGTGGTGCTGGCGGAAACGATCGCATAAACCGAGCGATGGCTTTTCCAACCCAATCCCCACGTTAAAATAAGGGTAGTAATTCCTATACAAAACCATCTCGCCATAGCCAAATTGCCCAACCCTGGCACTGAGGAGATGGTACTGATAATGCGCCACAGTAACCCCCCCGTTAAATATCCTAATACACCCATCCCGGCCGCCCATTTATAGCGACGGCGTTGATTAAAACCTGCGCCATCGGTCAAGCCCAAACCTGTGCCTAAACCAGCTAAACTTAACACTATAATTTCCGCGCCCAAATTATTAGATAGATGACGGAAAAACAGGTGTAAAGAAGGCTTGAGTAAATCCCCTAATATTTGACCGAAGGGAGACTGATAGGCTAAAATAAACCCTAACCCTGCCCCCACCATGCCTCCTGAACTAGCCAGCCCGATTTGCCAAAGGGTTTGAGTGGTAGCCTGAGATATAGCCAGGACGCTCCGCCCAACCAATTGTAATCCCGTCCAGATAATGCGATCGACTTCAATCAATGCAGTTTTGATCACATCGAGACACAGTTGAGGAAATGACATCATTCGGCGGGGATGCTTTTTCATTCTGGCGATGCGGAATAGATCGGTTTGAATATCATCAGCATTTTGGGGGCGGTTATTTAGATCATTCTCGACCATACAATCAAGTAATTCCGCCAAGGCTGGAGTGATTGCCACCCGATGCCATTGCAATTTTCCGGTCATGGGGTCTTCAAGTTCGGCGGGAAACACACCCGTTAACAGGTGGATACAGGTTCGCCCCAAAGCATAAAAATCGGCAGCCGGAGTTATGGCGGCTCCAACTATTTGTTCCGGGGGACTATAACCGGGAGAAACTAGGCGGGTATGGCTTCTGGGGGTAGTTTCTCGATCGCTATGGACTAAAGCCCCAATTTGTTTCGCGCCGCCAAAGTCAATCATCACCAAGGGACTATCGGCAAGGTGGTTGTAGTCGAGGGTTTGTGGGTGGGGTAAACGCAACATCAGGTTAGACGGTTTCAGGTCTCGGTGTACAATTCCGCGTTTGTGTAACTCCCGCAAAATATCCAAAGCCTGATGCAGCCACAGCATGACCAACTCTTCAGGACAGCCTTGGGGATATTCGGCGAGAACTTCCTCCAAGGTAGGGCCGTTAATTTTTTCCATGACTAAGCAGGGAAATTCTAACGGTTTACGGTTGCGTCTTCGTAGGAAAAAATAGCCGTCTGGGACTACCCGTGGGACTCCCGAATGGTGTAGGGATGCCAAAACTCTGGCTTCTTGTTCAAATAATTCTAGGGCTTTGGGGTCGGGTTGCACGAGGACTTTCAGGACTTTTTCGGATTTGGTTTTCAAGTCCCAAATGGTGTACAGCCGGGAAAATCCCCCACTTCCTAGACTATCTAAGGGAATATAGCGATCGTTGAGTTGCAATGGCGCACCGCAACTTTGACAAAACCTATTACCCCAAGGCTGGCCGTGGGGTTTAGGGCATTTGGGGTTAATACAGTGAACAGTAGATGAAACGGGATGTTCCACGATAGCGACCTTAGTGGTCCAACTCAACAGTTAATTGTGCTATCGTCCATGATAACGTTTCTGGGCGAGATGTTCCTAATTAGTGACGTGCCTTAATTGTTCAAAAGTTCGATACATTTGAGCGGCTAACTGTTTAGGATTCCACAAGGGGGCGAGGGTGTCTGGTTGTTTAACTCTGGCTAAATGGCTACTAATTTGCTGTCTTAATGGGGCATTGTGACCAAATTCAATCCCTAGTTGGGTGTATTCTTCCCAACTCCAAGCTACACCTATATCTAGGTTAACTGCTTTTAGGAAAGCATAACCCATCCGCGATAAATACTGTCTGCCTGACCTGGTGACTACGGGTAATTCTGACCATAATGCCTCTAGGTTATGGGTTCCTCCATTGTAGGGGTAGGAATCTAACATGACATCCGCAACTTTATAAATCGCCCGGTGTTCTTCTTCGGTTTGGGTGAGTCCTAAGAAGATTAAACGATTTAGATCAACCCCTACTTCTTGGCAGGCTTGGTTATACATTTCTCGCAGGAGTTGGGCATCGCCTTGACCTTTCCGAATTAATACACTATTGGGAACCGATCGCAGAATATTAACCTGGGCTTTAATCATCTCCCCATTGGTTTTTCGCCCCGGCGCAACGCATAGATAAGCTACTGCATTCGGGGGGATATTTAACTGTTGTCTTACCATGTTTCTATCTACGGGACGGGTGGGAAGTCCGGCTATGGCTACGGCGGTATCTGGTAGCCTAACTAGGCGTTCGAGATAATGTTTTTCTATTCCTGGTGGGTGACTATGTTGGTCACAAATTAGATAGTGATTACGGGTGAGATAGGGGGCATCAAATCCTAACCAAGTTACACAAACTGGGGCGGGGGATTTATGCAAAACTTGCACGTTTACTGGAATGGTTACTGAGTCGAGATCAACTAATACATCAATGCGATCGCTTCGGATTTGTTGACTTAATTCTTCTGGGGATGCAAAACCATTAGGATAGGATTTCGGCCAATAACATTTAGCCACGGTTTGTTCATATCTGGCTGTTACCTCGTCGGGGTGCAGTATCCCACTAATATATAAATTAATATGGGGGGTAATTGCGGACATTTCTTTGATGACTCCTTCCGCACACCAACCCACGGAATGGCGGCGAAAATGCTTGGAAAGAAAACCGATTTTTAAAGGTGAACGCGGTTCGGCATAAATCGACGGGGGAGTGGCTATGGGTTCTTGGTAATAATATTGACAAATTAGACGATAAAAGTGGGCGTTTCCTTCTAAGTTATCCCGGAGGTGAGGAACTGTAAATAAAATGATTTCATAAATTAGCCTAATTTCAATCTGGGTCAGGGTTTCTATGCTATTATTACAGATTTTTATCAATTCTTCTAGTTTGGCTAATGCCTGTTCACAAGCCCCTGATTGAGTATAGGAAAAAATATAGGCGATCGCACATAGGACTGGTAGAGTTTTACCGCAGTTTTCCCAGTAGCGATCGGCTACTTTTCGGGCTTTTCCTAAATTGGTGGAATGGCTGAGAAGATCACATAGTTGTTGATAGGCTTCGGCAAAATCTGGTTTAAGCTCCAGGGCTTTTTCTAGGTTGGCTACGGCTTCTTTGGGTTCCTTTTGTTTTTGAATGTGGGCGAGGCGACAGTAAACTTCTGCCCATTCTGGTTTTAATTGTAGGGTTTTTTGATAGTTGGCGATCGCCTCTGGTAGTTGTCCAATGGTTGCCTGCATATTAGCTAAATTAGCATAGGCATCGGGAAAATTGGGTTTCAGCTCAATGACTTTTTGATAGTGATTAATGGCATCTTGGTGGCGGCGCATTTTGGTAAAAATACGGGCGGTGTGTAGATACATTTCTGGCATTTTGGGGTTGAGAGAAATGGCTTTTTGTAACTGTTCTAAAGCCTCTTCTAATCGGTCTTGCTGCACCCGTAAACAGCCGATATTAGCATAGGGTTCCGCCCAATTGGGTTTCCGGGAAATTGCCCGTTGATAACTGGCGATCGCCTGTTCGTATTCACCCCGCCGCGCCAGAATATTGCCAAACTCAAAGTTAAATTCGGCTTCTACTAAATCGGGTTTTAATTCTAAGGCGATTTTCCAGGAATTAATGGCGGCTTCTGTATTTCCTAATTGTTGATAAACTCTCCCTAAATTCCAATGTACCGCCGCCAAGTCCGGTTTAATCTCAATGGACTTTTGATAAGCGGCGATCGCTTCGTTTACCTGCCCATTTTGCAGATACATCGTCGCTAGATTAGCATGAACTTCCGCAAAATTAGGATTAATTTCTAAGGCTTGATTATAGGCGCGAATTGCTGAGGATATTTTGCCTTGAAAATGTAAGGCATTACCTAGGACTACATAGACTAATAAAAAATTAGGATCGAGTTTTAATATTTCCTGACAGGTGGCAACAGTTTCCTCTAATTTGCCTTGAGATAAATATAATTCTGCTTGTTTTTGTAAAGATAATACCCTGGGATTTATCGGCTTTTCTGCCACAAATTTCTCATCAGTTTTAATTAATAACTGTTCAGTGGGAGAGGTAACTAAATCCTCTGATTCCTGGGTGTCTTCCTGATAGTGTAATTCCCCTTCTAAGACTTGACCAGAAAAATCTACCCCCTGTTCATCAAAACTGTCGGTGGCATCTTCTATAAAATTCATCGATTCACTGATAGACCCCGAAACTGGAGTTTCTAGCAGAGATTTTAATTCGGCAATTTTGGCGAGAATATCACTATTATTAGCATCAAGTTTTAGGGCGGTTTGATAATTGGCGATCGCCTCATTAATCTGACGATTTTTTGCCAACGCTTCCCCCAGTTTTAAATAAAATTCTGGTCGATTAGGTTGTAGATTAATCGCCCGCTGATAACAGGTAATCGCCCCCGAAATATCCCCTGATTTAATCAGAGCATTTCCTAACATCCAATGAACAATCGCTAAATTAGGAGCAATTTCTAGGCATTTCTGATAACAATTAATCGCCTCATTCCATCTCTCTTGTTGATAATAAATACCTGCCAAATTACTATAAGCTATGCTATAATTAGGCTCGATTTCTAACCCTTGAGTATAAGCCCAAATCGCCAAATCCAGAAAATTACACCTTTGCAGAGCATTACCAACTCGCCCATAGGCCGTAGCCAAATCAGGCTGTAATTCCAAAGCCTTTTCTAAAGCCGAAATAGCCGGATCAATTTCCTGATTATAAATATATGCTTCTGCCAACAGGATATAAACCTCGGCATTATTAAGATCCAGTTCTAAAGCCTTCATATAAGCGTCAATACTAGCCGGATAATCACCCTGACTCAAAAATTGCTGACCTTGACAACAATAAACCTTAATCTGTTCGGAATTCACTAACTTACCTCAAATGCGTGTTTATACAACTAATAATAATCTGTGATAGTATTAGGCAGAATTGGCAACCCTCCAACAGTTACCCAAAGTTATCACTTATTCAAACCAAGGCTATGCTATGATATAATACAACACCAACGCTACTTATCCAACCCTAGGGAATTTTGGTTTTGACTCAAATCTGATGTTTGCCAAGGTACAAAACGCGATAAAGTAAAAATTGTTGATCAAACTACAGTTATCCAAAACTGTCCTTTAGGAGTATTTAGCATGAGTCCAGAACAAGACCCCGTTAAGTTAATGAAGCAACAGGTTGGCAAAGCGGCAGCAGACCGGGTTAAATCCGGTTCCATTGTCGGACTGGGAACGGGGTCAACCACAGCATACACAATTCAATTTTTAGGAGAACGCCTCAAAAGTGGGGAAATCAAAGATATTAAAGGCGTTCCCACCTCATTCCAAGCCTCTGTACTTGCCAAGGAATATGGCATTCCCCTCACCACTTTAGATGAAATTGACCATATTGATATCGCTATTGATGGTGCTGATGAGGTCGATCCTAACAAAAATTTAATCAAAGGTGGTGGTGCCGCTCACACTCGCGAAAAAATTGTAGACTGTTTAGCAGATCAGTTTATTGTAGTTGTAGATGGTTCTAAAATGGTAGATCGTCTGGGTTCTACATTTTTATTACCCGTGGAAGTTATACCAATGGCGATGACTCCGGTAATGGCAGCTATTACTAAACTTGGGGGGAAACCGACCCTGAGAATGGGAGTCAAAAAAGCTGGACCTGTGATTACAGACCAGGGAAATATGGTGATTGATGTCAAATTTGATGCGATCGATAATCCCGCCGAATTAGAAAAAACCCTCAACAATATTCCTGGGGTTTTAGAAAATGGTTTGTTTGTGGGTGTAGCTGATGTTATCCTAGTGGGAGAAATCAAAGACGGTCAACCTATTGTCCGCGAGATTTCATAATCCTAAAAACCGGGGGATAGAAACACAAGCACTGGTTTCTATTTCCCCTAATTGTTGCAATGGAAATAGCCGATGATGCACTATAGACGGTTTGGACGAACTGAACTGCCGATGCCTGTATTATCCTGTGGTGGAATGCGGTATCAATATCAATGGCAAGATGCCTCTCCTGAAAAAATACCCCCCGAAAGTCAGCGGAATTTAGAAGCGGTAATTCGCCGTTCCCTAGAGTCGGGAATTAACCATATTGAAACCGCTAGGGGTTACGGTACATCAGAGATGCAACTGGGTTGGATTTTACCAAAACTACCCCGGGAAAGGCTAATTGTTCAAACCAAAGTTTCCCCGAAACCTGACCCGGCTGAGTTTCGCCGTGACTTTGAAAAATCCCTGAAATATTTACAGTTAGACCATGTAGATTTATTGGGTCTGCATGGGATTAATACCCCGGAACTTTTAGAATATTCGATTCGACCCGGTGGCTGTTTAGAAGTGGCTCAAGAATTACAAAAAGAAGGAAAAGTGAGATTTATTGGCTTTTCCACCCACGCGCCAACGGATGTTATTGTTAATGCGATCGCTACTGATAAATTCGACTATGTTAACCTACACTGGTATTATATCAATCAACTAAATTGGCGCGCTATTGAAGCCGCCACCCGTCATGATATGGGAGTATTTATCATCAGTCCTTCTGATAAAGGTGGGAAATTATATGATCCGCCTCAAAAGTTGGTAGACCTATGTTCTCCCATTAGTCCCATTGTATTTAACAACTTATTTTGTTTATCTCATCCCCAGGTTCATACCCTCAGTTTAGGCGCATCTAAACCTACAGATTTTGATGAACATTTACAGACTCTTGACCTCCTAGACCGTTGGGATGAAATCGTACCCCCCATTTTAGAAAAGCTAGAGAAAACCTCTATAGAAGCCCTAGGGGAAGATTGGTTAAAGACATGGAATCAGGGTTTACCTAACCCAGAAGATACACCCAATAATATTAATATTCCCATCATTCTGTGGTTAAGAAATTTGGCGATCGCATACGATATGATAGAATATGGTAAAATGCGCTATAACTTACTCGGAAATGGTGGTCATTGGTTCCCCGGACAAAACGCCGCCACTATTGACCAAGTAGATTTAAGCCACTGTTTAAAAAATAGTCCCCACGCCGATAAAATCCCCCAATTATTGCGAGAAACCCATCAACTGCTAGGCGGTCAATCAGTCCCCAGACTATCTAAAAGTTAAGTTAATCAGAATCCGGTAATAATTACCCCACTATCCTATTAGCAATAAAGCGCGGAGTAAAACTTTAGGTCTCAGAAGAGTCTTAATAGTTAGTCGTGGCGGTTTAGGGATATAAGTAGATTGACGACTAAAGTGATATTCTTGCCATCGCAAAACCACAATACAAACCAGATAAATCATATAACCTGGTTCCTCCATCTGAGTAAAAATTAACCCAAAAGACAAGGGACATAAAACCAGAAACTTAGAAATATCATCAAAACAGAGTCTACGCCAAACCACAAACCAAATATATAAAAATGATGCCAGTCCCAAAAAACCTACATCTCCCCAAATTCCCGCCCAACCAAACAGGGGAGAAAACATACTCGATTGATCTCCTAACCAACTAGCTCCTGCGGCTCCCCAAATGGCATTAGTAGCTGGGTGTGAAGTAGCCCCAAGGGGTCTTAAAATAAACGCATATTCCCGCAGCATCCAGCCTCCTAGTCTTCCTACAGTGTGACCAGGACCTAAGCCTAGTAAAGGATGAAGGGGAGACTCATAGAAAGTCGGAACAATGCGAAAGGTAGCAGATTTCAGTAAAGTAGCTTCTCCTTCGGGTCCATAAATTTCCGGCCGCATCCAAGTTTGAAAAGCACCCATACCAGGTACATTATGAATCGCCCACCAAAACCCATAAGATAATATCCCAAAAATAATTAAAAACTTAATGGCATCAGCCAGATTTTTAAACTTAGTCAATAGCAGAAATACTCCAGCAATGCCAAACACTAAAACCACCTGTTTAGCATCAGAAATAACCATGTGCCAAAAAGTTGCTAAAATCACCACAGTCCGCAACCATATAGGCAGATTTTTGGCAGCAAAAAAATAGTAAATTCCAAAGGTTAATGATACAGAAGCACCGATGACATGACCGGCACCTTGGGCAATAAAAACACCTTTGATATTGTCTTCTAATCCCTGGCGTAGATGGAGATGCAGAACATACTGTTGCACATAGGCAAATGCTAGATTAGTGAAGGATGCAAAAACAATATAGCCACGCAATTGGTTTAACTTATCTAAAGTAATCGGGACAGTCAGAATAATAACAATAAATAAAAAATGTTCACATAACAACAAGAAATTAACGGCAATATTAATTAAACCTGCGGTATTTAATAAGGCACTTGCTACCGAAATTACCAGAAAGATAAATAGGGCAACTACCATTTCTTTAATGATGGTAATTTGTTGTCGGTCTTTGACTTTGGTTTTCCACAGAGCAAAAGCAAACAGCCATGGCACTATTCCCAGATGCAATAAGTTAACAATTGATGGGAATTTTAAAAGCTGAAGTACCCGGGAAAAAAATGCCGAACTGAAGGCAACTAGAGTCAGGGTAGATAGTTTAATATATCCTTTTTTGGGTTTAGTTAATATTGGCTGATTGTGGTTAATTTTCATGAGTAACTAAATCTACTAGGATTTACTTAAAACTAACTGGTAAATTGATTTAAGTTGCTGATAATTTTGTGGTGCTGTATACTTGGCTTCAAATTCTGCTCGTGCTTCTCGACGCATTTGGGGGAGTTTTTTGGGATGAGAAATTAGGGAGTCAACTTGTTCGGTAAGACTGATAGGATCGCCGGGTTTAAATAGGAGTCCCGTGCGACCATGTTCTACTAATTCGGCGATCGCACCTAAGTTAGAAGCAATGACCGGAGTACCCTTAGCAAAGGCTTCTACAGCCACTCTACCAAAGGTTTCATACCATTTAGAAGGGAAAATTAAAACCATTGCTTCTCCCATCAATTTATACACTTCTGGGAGGGGTCTACGTCCTAACCATTGAATGTGAGGTAATTTCTCAGCAGCGGCTTGGACACGGGGAACTAAAGGACCATCTCCCACAATTTTTAAGGGTACTGGTTGACGGAGATTTTGCCAAGCATCAATCAGCACATCTAAGCCTTTTTCTACAGATAATCTACCTACAAAGAGTGCATATCCCCCTTCCCCGTTGCCAACTCCGGGATCGGGATAGACAAAGTTAGGTTTAACGATTATTTGGTCTTCTGACCACCCGGCTTGAATAAATTTCTGGCGCGCAAATTGGCTGAGGGTAATAAATATATCTACCTGATTTACCCACGTGCGAGCCATACGGTGTAGGGTTAACATGGTTGCAGTTACGCCACTGGCGGCTCGATTTTGTCGGTAACAGGCGTGAATAACTCCGGGATAAGGTACAAATTTACCTAGGCAATCTTCACAAATGCGATCGTCTCTAAAAAATAATCCATTAGGGCAAATTAATCGGTAATTTCGGAGGGTCTGAACTACGGGAACTCCCTCAGATTTAGCCGCATAGTATACCGATGGAGATATCAAGGGGAAAAAGTTTTGAACATGGACAATATCTGTGGGATGAGTTCGTAACTTCTGTTTAACTATTTGGTAGGCTTCTGTAGACCAAATGGTTGTCAAGGCTAAATTGGTTTGATTAAGGGTGGCAACTCGATCATTGCTATCTTGATAAATATCAACTTGATTACCATTTTCTTTGAGCAAATTGGCTTCGGCTTGGGCTGATTCGTCTTCCCCGCCTCGAATTTGATAATTGTTATGAATAGACAAAATACGCATTAAGATTGAGTTTATGGCTCAGTAAATTGCTATAGTTATTATACAGTAAACTTTTTCATTATGCTGGCTCTGTTGCGTTCCCTAATCCTGGCGGCGCTAAAACTGTTGTATAAATTTCTTCTAATCTTCGCGTTTGGCGATCGCGGTTGAAGTTCGCCTCCATGTGTTCTCGGCTTCGCTGACTAAGTTTTTGCCAAAGTTCAGCATCATTGAATAATCGTAATATAGACTCTGCCAACCCCGCCACATCTCCTTCGGGACTCAGAAACCCGGTTTCTCCATCGATGACGGCTTCTGGGATCCCTGCGTGGTAGGTGCTGACCACAGGAAGTCCCATGGCCTGGGCTTCCAGTACCACGTTGGGTAAGCCTTCTGAGTCTCCCTGGGATGCGGTGATGCTGGGAGTTGCCATAATGCGGGCGCGGTTCATCCAATATTTAACAACTTCCGGGGGTTGTAAGCCTAAAAATTGGTAATCTTTGAGGGTATTGGCGGCGGCGGTTTCTAGGGCGGTTCGTAGGGGGCCATCACCAATGATCACTAATTTTAGATCTGGTTGTTGGGATTGTATTTGAGCGATCGCCTTAATTAAATATTTACAGCCTTTTTTTTCGGTTAAACGGCCGACAAATAACACCACAGGTTCCCGAACGATCACCGGATCGGGTGCAAATTTATCGACATCAACCCCATGATAGTGGGAGCGAATCTTTTCAGGCGGAAACCCCTGTTTCACGAGTTGGTTATGGATAAATTTAGACACCGTTAAAAATAGTTTAGCCTCCCTTTTGAGGGTTTCTTGGCGTTGAAAATAAATCCAGTGATTGAGGGAGGTATACTGAGATGATTCTTTATTTACCGTAGCATCTGCGCCCCGGTAGTGAACGATAAGGGGAATTTTTAGCGATCGTACCCACGGCAACACTAACGCCCCACTCAAGCCAAATTGAGCGTGAATGAGAACCGGATCTAATTGTTTAATTTTCCTGTAGATACCCGGAGCAAATCCAATTAATTTAAACACCTGTTCCTGCACCTTACCGAGGGCATTATCTTGATTAATAACCATGGTTCGTTCCGGTGGTAAATACAAGCCATTAACTCGACGACAGCCAACATAGTAAGCAGTATACTTTTGTAATTTTTCAGCCGGATCTCGGATAAACGTTTGAGAGGGGGGAAGTAGGAGGCTATTAAAAATAATGATATTCACAATTATTTCACCAAGCGACTAGACGTTTTCACCATTTCTCTAGTTTGGGGTGAGAGAACCTGACCCCAAATTCTAGGCAATGTATATTGGGGATTTAAAATAGCTGATAATCCCAAATAAAAAGAAGCAGGAATATATTGTTTTTCTCCGACCAGTAATCCCGATCTGCGATAGTAAAACATTGCCAAGGTTTCTAAATATTTGCTCAGACGTTTAAGGATAGGCCAAGCCGCACGTTCTTGGATAAATTCTTCAAATGTCGGCTCTGGTTTTCCTTCTAAACGCGCGACGTGACGAGATCTTACATATCGCATCACTTGGCGTTGAAAAAAGAAGCGTTGCATAGAGCCACTTTGAGAATGAACTCGATAAAGCAAAAGGGGTTCTGGAAGCGAGATAATCGGCCCATACTCAGCCATGCGATCCATCAGTTCCAAATCCTCAGCAGGAAAAAATTCAGCCCGATATCCACCCACTTTGAGTATAATATCTTTTTTAAATAATGCTGTTGGGTGGTTGAGATTAACCACATGGCCTTGCTGACGCATTTGGTAAAATTGTGCTTCAGTTGTCGGACCTAAAGGGGAAACACTTAAAATCTCCCCTCGGGAATTAATATGATGAACTGTGGCTCCTAAACCGACCAATTGAGGCATGGCAGCAATTACCTCCATTTGGCGCTCAAAGCGTTGAGGAAGGGCAATATCGTCAGAATCCATAATCCCAATCCAGGGATATTTAGCAACCTCAATTCCCAAGTTTCTTGCCTGACTTGCACCACCGTGATCTGAATGAATTACCCTAATCCGATCATCTTGTTTCTGGTATCGTTCGATAATTTGAATTGTCTCGTCTTCGGAGCCATCATCGACCATAATTAATTCAAATTCAGTAAAAGTTTGATTGAGAATGCTTACAATTGCAGGATCTAAAAAATTTTCGGCATTATAACAAGCCATGATGACGCTAATCATAGGATTCTCCTAATTTGTAAATCAGATTAATAATATCATTTATATTCGAGCATTTTTTCATAGGTTTGATTCAGTAACTTACCCTTAACTTTCCAGCTATAAAATTCTTGAACTCTCTGCCTTCCTGCAAGCCTATAATCGTCAAAAACAGCAGAATTATTAGCTAAAATTGTCATAGCATTAGCTAAACCATCAATTGCTTGTTGGGGCTGATCAGCCGGTATCTTAAACCCAGTTTTTTCGGTAACAATTAGCCCTGGTCCTCCCCAATCTAGGCAAATAACCGGGCGACCCGCCGCCATTGCTTCTACACAAACTAAGCCCCCAGATTCGTGTAAGCTGGGATGAACTAACGCCAAGCATTCTGATAGTTTTTTTAGGGTTTCCGGTCGAGATAAGTGATTCCAGAATTTCACTTGGTTGGTAATTCCCAAATTTTGAACTAGGGTTTCAAGTCGGCGGCGTTCTGGCCCGTCTCCGACGATCCAATATTCAGCATCTGGAGGGAATTTTGCTTGGGCGAAGGCTTTGAGTCCGAGATGAAACCCTTTCCAGTGTAACAGGCGACCGATACTGATAAATTTAACCCCTTGAGGTTGAGAGTCGCCACACTGGTTGAGTTGAGTGATTTCTAAATCCGATAATCCTAATTGAGATAAAACCTCTACATTTTTCGCCCCTAATTTTCTGAGTCTCTGGGTGGTTTCTGCGGTGGTTCCCCTGGCTAAAATACTGCGTTGGGCAGTGAGTTTAACGAAGGGGTCTAATTCTCCTAAAGTCCTGGCTATATCTCGCATTATTTCATACATAATTCCCCGCCAACCAAAGTCTTTCCAGAAGGCTTTGGGAGCTGATTCTCCACCCCCTACTGGTCCCCATAAAAAAGGAATAGGAAGAAGTGCTAAAAAACTGGGGGTTGAGTGGCGAACATAGGTGACATGATGCACTATGTGAAAATTTATGGTTTCCTGGAGTTTTTTGGCAACTAAATAAGCTGCTATTTGCCATAAATAATAGTGCAGGTAAACTAGCTTTTTTTTGAGATGGAGTGGTCGCAGCCAGGAGGGAGGTTCGCAGTAAATTACCTGTAGTTTAATAATGGGGTTTTGGTTGAGTTGGGCTTCAATGGTTGGGCGGTTATTTTGTCGGGTGAGAACCCAAACATTATGATATTTTGCTACTTCCTGAATAGTATGCCAACCTACCCCCGGTTCTGAACCTTCTCCGGGGCGACAGGCGTAAGCTGAAATTAGAATATTTAAAGGTTCCACGCCTCCTCCTTTGGTTTAGGAATTTGGAAATATAAAAGATGTAACTTGATTGAGAAAATTAGCTGCGGCTTGGGGGGTGTAATTATTCATTAATTTTTGCGATCGCATTCCCATTAACCTAGCTAATTCGGGATTGTGAATAAACCGGGTCATCAATTCTGCTAAATATTCCGGCTGTTGGGGATGAAAACAATAACCGTTTTCTCCATCGGTAATTAATTCCGATGCTCCGGCTAATTCAGAACACAAAATAGGTCGCCCTAAAACCATTGCCTCTAATACTACCATCCCCCAAGTATCCTCCAAAGTGGGTAAGACAAAAATATCAGCTTGGGTGAAATAAGTGGCTAAGTTATTGTATTCTACCCGACCAAACCAACGCACATAATTAGTGAGTTGATTGTGTTGACAAAAGGTTTCTAACTCCTGTCGTTGCTCACCATCACCCACAACCCATAACTGATAATTAGTTTCTCCCTGTTTTTGTAGTATAGCACAGGCTTCTAAAAGATAGCTCAAGCCTTTGCGAGGAATAATTACCCCTACAAATAAAAAGGTTAGCTTTTGAGAATATGTAGATTTTAAATCCCGATCAGGAGTACCCAGGGATTGCACCCATGGCACCTCATAGGGATGAACAAAAACTTGATTTTCTTTGGCATTTAGAATCTCTATTAGATAGTTTTTGCCACCGTGAGAGTTGGTAATACAAGCGTCAGCAGCTTTTACCATACCGCGTCTAATAGCTAGACGTAGGGGGGAGTTACGATAGTCTACACCGGGGGAACTCCCCTCGTAAGCGATGACAACTCGCCAACCTCCTATAGGTTTAAATAAAATGGCTAAAATTGTCCACACGCCAAAGGAGTTAGAAAAAATTAAATCTGGTTTAAACTGGAGTAATCGCTTGACAATATTTAGGGGAAGATAGGTAAAATTATCTCCATAACTATTGGCAGATTTTCTCAGGGAAATAATTTGGCGATCGCCTAAAATTTCCACTCTAAAACTATCCTCTAGTCCCGGTGCGAAACCATGCCAGCGACTGGTAAAAACCGTGGTATCTGGAAATAACTGGCTGTAGCAACTCAGGGAAGGTTGCCAGTAGTAAAAAGCAGATGTAAGCAACCATGCAACGCGGGTATTTTTCATGATAATTACCTAATTAATATTCGGAGATATCGGATTGTTTCATGGTTTTAATCGTTGTTAAATACTGTCCTAAAAATGGTAAACCGCCGATGGCGGGTAGGAAATATCGAGCTGTACACAGTAGACCCAAACCTGCGGCCACAGTGGCATCAAAATAAGGTTCATAGAAGATAACCAGTGCTGCATCCCGAGTTCCGACTCCCGCGAAAGTTAGGGGTAATAAACCCGCTAAAATTGCCAGGGGAGAAAGGGCGAGGCTGGACATAAATGGAGCCCAGGCGTTGAGAGCTAGGATAAAAAACCAGATTTGCAAGAGATGGAGAAACCAGATAAAAATTGAAGTCGCGCTAATTTTCACAAGTTGGCGTTTGTCGCTCCAGAAGTAATTGTGCATTTGAGCCCATGAGATTTGCAGTTTTTTAACTTTTTCTTTAATTTTATTGGGGGCAACTTTGCGAATTATTCGGAAGAATAAATCAGCAAATTTACGGGAGCCTAAAATTGATAATCCCACCAATAAACCGATAGTTACACCAAGGGTCATAGTCCAGAATAGCAGGTCTTTTTGGGGATACAAAAGCAATCCAAATACGCACCATAGCAGCAGGGAGAGTAGGTCGCAGGATTTCTCAAAAACCACCAGGGAAAGGGACAGGGAACCGCTCAAATGCCCCCGTTCTCGCATGAAGTAGGCTTTAGCAATATCCCCCATTTTGGACGGTAAAACCATGTTGAGGACGCTGGCGGCGAGAATGAGGCGGTTGGCTTCTGCAAATCCGAGATAGGTGCTTTTGGGCATAAGTTGTTGTAGTCGCCAAGCGGTAAATAAAGTAATAGGAATTACCATGGCTAAACTCACAGGCATCCAAAAGCGATCGGAATTTAGAAAGATGTCTGCTAATCCTTGCAGGTCAATTTTAGAATAAATAATTGACAGGATAATAATGCTAACGGCAATGGAAATAAATCGCTTCATAGAGACAAATCCTAGGGCTAAAATTTAGTTGTCTTTGTGATGGTCATATTCCATCCTACGCAGGCGCAGTTGAATATCTTCTAGCATTTTTCGATTTACAGCCATTAAATCAGCAATTAAACCAAACATCCACAATTGAAAACCAATTAAAATTAGGATAGCCGCTAAAATTAAACTGGGAGCGCGAGCGCGGGTAGGTTCTCCCACAAATAGCACTAACCAACGGATACATAATATCAGTCCTAAACTCAGGGGAAAACTTCCTATAAAAGTGAATAATCGCAGCGGTCTATAGGTCATGAAAATTCTAAAAATGGTAAAAATTGACCGCTGGATATAGGAAGGAATACTTTTAACTAATCGGGAAGGTCGTAAATAGGAATTAGTACGGATGGGTACGGATGTAATAGCGATACCTTTTTGACCTGCTTGAATAATGCTTTCTAAGGTATAAGTATATTCATTAAAAACATTAAGCTGCATGGCTGCTTGGCGACTGAAAGCTCTAAAACCACTGGGAGCATCGGCTATTTTAGTGCTACTGGCAACTCGCACAACACGACTACCGAGTTTTTGCAGGAACTTTTTAGCAGCAGAAAAGTGTTTAATATTCTGAATTGGTCTGGCTCCAATGACGACTTCTGCATAACCTAATAAAATGGGTTCGATGAGTTTGGGTATATCTTGGGCGCAGTATTGGTTATCAGCATCGGTGTTAACAATAATATCTGCTCCGGCTTTTAATGATGCTTCAATTCCTGCCATAAATGCTTTAGCCAAACCTTGATTATGGTCAAAATTTACCACATAATCAACACCACAGGCTTTGGCAACTTCTACAGTATTATCAATACTACCATCATTAATAATTAGCCATTCTACACAATCGATACCGGGGATTTGGCGGGGAAGTTCCGATAGGGTAAGTCCGATAGTTGGTGCTTCGTTAAAACAGGGTATCTGAATAATTAGCTTGGTCATAATTTGGTTGATTAATTGTGTTTAATAAAAACTGTCACCACCTCTTTTGACCATTGGGGTTGATAAACTTGTTGGTCAATAATGATTTCAGGGTTGTTGATTTCTGCTACACCACTGGCGATAATAGCGCAGGGAGAAAAGTCCTGATGGGGGGATATTTTGGCTTTGATGGCAGATTCATTATTTATCATAATATGTCTAAGTGTGATAGGGCGATCGCTTTTTTGCTTAAACAGTACCCAAAAAGGATATTCCCAGGTGTCACCCCCAAGAATCAATCCGACATCTGTACAGTTTTCAGTTAGGATAAAATCTACTGATTCACTATAGGGTGCTTGCAGTTTTGGTATATTAATAAAATATTGGTCGTTACGGCTAAGAGTCCAAAGATTATTTACCTGATTTTCTGACCAAATCTTACTGTTAAAAACTAGAGGTCTTGATTCATTACAAATTAACCACAATAAGGAAGCAATCATCATAATTATAGCTACTGAATTGGCAATTTTAGGCTTTAATAATTTGTCCATAATTACTCCTATAAATGCTGAGGATAGGACGAAAAGGGGTAAATGTAGACGACTGCGCCAAGGAGACCAAGCAATCAAGGTACAGAACAATAAAAATCCCACTATAATCGACAGCATATAAATGGCTAAATAGTAGCGCTGTGGTTGAGGAAATTTAGGTAATTTGATGACAAATAAAATAGATAATCCCATAAATAATATTATATGAATAGGATTGCCTGCCAAATCTTCATGATTTATTAAGGTATGAATATCGAAATTTTGACCGGGCGGAAAAGTGGTTCTTTGGTCGTTAATATCAACTCCAATTAATTGGTGAACGGCGGCAATACCATTAATTAATAGTAGATTAATATCTCGAGATGAAGTGCTTAGGTGTAGGGCTATATTTCGGATAGTGTTAGAAATTAAAATCGGGATGCTGAAAACCTCTAGTTTGTAGTCTCCAGAGGTTCCTAAAATTGAACCAAATACCTCATAATTTCTCTGAAAATGACCGAAATTAATAGCTAAAGCGATCGCACCAATAACCATAAAGGGTTGCCATACTTTCCAGCCACATTGCTGGAGACTAACTAAGCCAAACCATAATCCGAAGGGAAAAAGATAAAAATAGGCGGTTCCTTTAGTTAATACGGCTAAACCTAAACTTGCACCAATAGCTAAGGGATAGGAAACTCTTTTTTTATCTTGAATAGAAATGAGTGTATAATAGACAAAAGCCACCATCCAAAATGCACCCACATAGTCGGTTTGAGTGCTAGATGCTTGTAAAATACCCATGGGAATTGTGGCACAGAAAACGGCGGCAAATACCTGCGATCGCAGTCCCCCACCCAGTTGTTTAGCAATTAACGATATCCCGATAATACTCCCTACCATACTAACCCATTGAACGAAATTAGCGAGGCGATCGCCACCACTAAGAATTTGCAGATTTGTCACAGCAAAACCCGACCAAAGACCAAGGGATATTTGTCTAGTAATTGAGGTGGGATAGTGATTAACGCTACCATTTTGCATCCAGTGAACTACTCTACTCATGTGATAGGTCATAGAGTCCCAGTTATTAGGGGGTGCGATCGCAGCAGTTAGGCCAATTATGAGGATAATAACTGCGACGCTGGCGATCGCCAATTTGAGAAACACCGAAATATTATCAAATTGCCAATTAACCAACTTAATTTGACTTGTCCTCAGAATTTTACCAACCGTCAAACCTAAGATAATATTAACTATAATCCATACCATAAATAATGGCATAAATTTGAGCCACCCAAACATACTCAGTAATTCGGTAATTAATACTACTAAAGTTCCCCAGGCGAGTCCAGTTGATAAAATCCCACTCCGCCAACCTTGTCCGCTTTGACGAAATATCAGAAACAGAAATATAAGTGGAAGTAAAATCAGGATGGCAGACATCTGTTTAACCTCAGCATTCAGGTAGCGAAATATTAACTATACTTGTTCAAAAATAATCCGGGAAAACTCGGATGCTGAGTTTTGTTTAACCCAATTTTGCATGGGTATAGGATCGCAAAGTTCCAGAGGATTAGGAATTTCTAAAAACTTAATTAATCCCTTAGCAATTTCTTGGGGTTGGCTAGAATCAACAGTTAATCCCAGATGATAGCGTCGCACCATTTCTCCCATTAATCCATAATTAGAACATAGTACAGGTTTGTTAGCCGCCGCCGCCAATAAGAGAATACCACTCATCCCCACATGGCGCTGATAGGGTGCTAAAACCACATCGGAAATTTGAAAGTAAGCCATAACTTCTGACTCGGGTACAAATTGATAATATTTAATAATTTGAATTGGCTTAGTTTGACAAATTTCGGTAATTTGGCTGTCTAGGGAATTAGCAATGCTAGACTCTCCAACCAGGAGAATACACAGTTTCTGACACAAATCTGCTGGTAAACTAGCAATGCTATCAAGTAGCTGATAGATGCCTTTACGTGCTGTTAAAGCACCAAATAACAGAAATACTCGGCGCTGAGAATCAATTTGGAGACTCTTGCGCCAATCATCTATTATAATGGGTTTGAAATTATCCAATTTGACCGGATCAGGAAGGTAGACAGCTTTAGGTTGACTCGGAAACTTAGGAAACTGATTAAGTTGGGGGACGGCGAAAGGATCAAGGCAAAAAATAGTTTGCAGTTGAGGATTAGCCAAAATGCGTTTTAGGGCTATTTTTTCGCGTAACTGTTGCAGGTAATTTTTCCAAGTGCGATCGTAATTAGCTAATTGGTGATAGTGAAAAGTCGGCCGAAAATAAATCCCCGAAAATGTGCAGGGTGATTTTGCCCCCAACGCTAGGGGAATTTGACAGGTATCAAAATACATAATCAGACAATGATCGGGTCTCAAGTTGGTGGCATACTTGCAGAAAATTTCCCACTCTTGAAAATGGCGGCTTAGTCTTTTTAGCCTAGATTTTCGGGAGTTAAGATGTTCTTCTTCGGCTTGGGTAATTGGCACAAAACGGATGTCTTGATGATGATCACCTTGACTCAATTCGACCACATCGTGATGTGCCTCTATAAATCTAGGAGATACAACAATCTCCAAGTTTTTTGGGATTTTGTGGATTTGCCAATATTCAATTAAATGGCGAATATAAGTGGGATGATGACCGCGAATCGAAAGGTCAAATAACATCAATTTTTGTGGATAATTTTTCACGGTGATTTTATCCCCTAGATTTATCGACATCCAATGATAGTCATTCCTCTAAATAAAAGGGGAGTGTTGGCTAATTTTTGTCTAAATTTATAAGGAAAAATGTTTAATAAATATTCTACCAACTTAATCACATTAATTGATATACTATTGATGGGAATTTCTAAGTAAATTTTGCCGTTAGACTTCACCCAAATTATCTTAGAAAAACCTACTTTATTAAAAATATCATACATTTCACTGAGTTTATATTCTTTTAAATGAAAGCCAGTAGCTTGCTGATCAAAGTGGCGAGAAACATCATGGGGGCCTGAATACCAATTAGGTGTGATACAAATATACTTACCATTGGCAGCTAAAGTATTGTAGATATTTTCAAGCTGTTCTAAAGCATCATCAGGATGTAAATGCTCCATTAATTGATGACTATAGGCTAAATCAACTGTATTTTCAGGTACGGGGATACTACAGCCATCGGAAATAAAAATTTCCATATTATCGGGAATATTCGGTAGTTTAGTAATTTCGGTTGATACATCAACTGCATAAACTCGTTTTACCCGTTTAGCGACTTCTAGGGATAAACTACAATCACCAGGACCTATTTCTAAATAGGTGATTTTTGGGTTAAGAAAACGGGCTAATAATTGCAAACGCTGGTTAACAATCCAAGTTTGAATTTCGGGGCTAGATTTCCGGGTAAGTTGAGGATGATGCGGGACTTTTTGGAAGAGTTGATTATATACCTCAGTGTATAAATGCCCATTAATGCGTTCCTCTCTGCTAGAATTCATTAACTGGCGGGCGAGTTCTTGTTCAATTTGATAATGTTCTTGAATTTGCTCCCAGGTGCGGCTATCTCTAGCATCAGTTTTGGGAGTATAAACCTGAGTTTTTTCGCTCTGAGTTTTAGTCATAATTAATCGGTAAATTGAGGTGGTACGAATTAGGTAAAATACGATAAACATTCAACTAAATCTCGGAAATTTAGGTGTTTATATGGAGATTGCTAAGACTCAAACAACCAAACAACGGAGAAATTATAGTTCTCGGCTGAATTATAGTAGGCGCGGTTATCAGAAACAAAATTTTATGTTGATTATGGCACGGTTTTCATGGGAAGTCAGCTATGGACAGTTATTGATAGTTAATATATAATTAGAGTTTAGATAATTAAAACTGATGCAATCATCTTTAACAATCAAATCCATATTAATTATAATAGAATAATCAAAGCATTGTTGGGAATTATTAACTATGGCTCTAGTTCAGCCCGATGTGGCACTTTTCCTTCGTTATATCGGCGGAGGTGGTGCGGAGAGGGTTATGCTAAATCTGGGTCGTGGTTTAATTGCAAAAGGCTTCAAAGTAGACTTAGTTATAGGTAAAGCCTGGGGGCCTCACTTGGCAAAAGTACCACCAGAAATAAGGATAATTGATTTGGGGGCTTCTGGGGTTTGGGGTACTATTTGGGCGCTGAGAAATTATTTGCAGGAATCACAACCAAAGTCGCTACTTTCTGCCCTCCATTATGCTAATGAAATGGCGGTTTGGGCAAAACGTCTAGGGGGAGTTTCCACTCGGGTGGTTGTGTCTGAACATAATACTTTTTCGGAGGCAATACAACATACTACTAAACTTAGAAAAATTTTGCTGCCGTTGTTTGTTCGCTATTTCTACCCCTGGGCGGATGGAATTGTAGCTGTTTCTAAAGGGGCGGCTGAGGACTTAGCTAAAAGTACAGGTTTAAATAGCGATCGCATTCAATATATTTATAACCCAGTTATCACGCCGGAATTACTGCAAAAAGCCCGAGAAACTTTAGATCATCCTTGGTTTCAACCGGGGGAACCTCCGGTAATTTTAGGAGTTGGAAAGCTGGAAGCACAAAAGGATTTTCCTACCTTAATTAAAGCCTTTGCTCAAGTGCGAAAAGTCCGGGAAGTTCGCCTGGGAATTTTAGGTTGGGGACCTGATGGCGATCGCCTCGAAAATCTCATCCAAGATCATGGTTTAGGAGATGATGCTGCTCTCTTAGGATATGCTGATAATCCCTATCCTTATATGGCAAATGCTGCAGTATTTGTGTTGTCTTCTCGCTGGGAAGGTTTACCAACGGTTTTAATTGAAGCTATGGCGGTTGGGACTCCGGTAATTTCCACTAATTGCAAAAGTGGGGCAGCGGAAATTTTAGCAGAGGGTCGATATGGTTCCCTGGTTCCCGTTGGCGATCCTACAGCCATGGCAGAGGCGATTTTAGCCACCCTCGAAGGTAACACCCAGGCTGTAAACACTTCATGGCTAGGACAGTTTAGCCAGGAAATGGCAACCCAAGAATATCTGAAAATTTTAGGACTTGATTCTCCTAATTAATCCTCATTATTAGTTGTAAATTCTCATTAAATTAGGTTATCATCTGATTAAAAAGTGATAAATATTGCTGGGCTTGTCTTTCTAGGGGAAAGACTCTTGCGGCTTTTTCTCTGGCGTTTTCCTGGAGTTTGTGCAGGCGATCGCCATCATTTAATACCCATTTAATCCCCTCGCTTAAATCCTCAATTTCATAGGGTTTGACCAGATAACCATTAACTTGGTGATCGACAATATCCTTGAGTCCAGTAGCATTAAAAGCCACCACCGGAGTACCACAGGCTAAGGCTTCTGAAGCCGTTTGTCCAAAGGATTCTTGCAAGGATGGAACAATCATCACATCGGCGGCAGAATAGACCAAAGCCAAAGCAATATCATCAGAGAAACTGCCGAGATAATTAGCTTTAAAACCTAAATCTACTGGGTTTTCCGGTTCCGCAGATCCAAAAACTACTAATTCAAGCTGATTTTGCCACCCTGACTGACTCAGCTTTTGCAGCGCCGGAAGTAGCAAATTAAAACCCTTTCGAGTGTCAGCAGTGGCGGCGATCGCCCCAAATAAAACCAGTTGTTTATCCTGGGGTAAATTCAGTAAATGTCGGGCGATTTTGGTTTCTATAGGTCGATAAATTTGGGTATCCAGACAGAAAGGAATCACCTCTACTCGTCGCTGTCCAAATAGGGAACTTGAACGCACACAATCCGCCATCCAACTACTAGGAGTTACAATAGTTAAGTTGAGATTTTTCCAGGCTTTAAATTTCCGTTTCCAAACCTGTCGGGATAAATCCCGATCGCGATCACTTTTGAGTTGGGGACATTGACCGCAGGCATTTTGGTAGCGATCGCATCCCTCGCTGTAGTGACAACCTCCAGTAAAGGGCCACATATCTTGGAGAGTCCACACTAAAGGTTTGTTCAATTTAGCCAAAGTTTCAATCTGGATAAAGCCATTACAAACCCAGTGTAAATTTACCACATCTGGGTTAATTTTAGCTACCCTAGCAGCTATGACATCAGGAAACCATTGAGGAGAAAAAAGCAGGCGATCGCGTTTTGGGTAGCGTCTCAGGGGGATACTATTAGCACCAGGACCTAGTTTAGTGATCATACTTTTTTCAGCTATAACAGTGCGATCGCCGCTAAATTTTCCCCGCACCAACATTCGAGATTCAACCCCCAGAGAAATCAAACCTCTATGTACTCTATATGCGGCTCTAGCCGCACCGCCTTCGACATCAGTTGAACTGAGAATTACTGGTTTCATTACTTACTTATCATCCAATTTATCTGCAAAAATTAAGCCAATTAGTTGAGTATCAACACCAATTTTTACTGGATCACATATTTAACCATAACCACAGCTTCATTGCCTGTCATAAAATTGAACTCAACAACTCTTTCACTTTGGAGACATTCACCATAAAATCCCTGTCTTTGAATCTATGATAAGTTGATAATTTTATTTGCCAAAGATTGGGGTCGTTGTAATCAAGATTTTCATCACTACATAAGTAGTAATAATTGTGATTCATAGATTTAGCCAGAAAATAAAAATTAGGAGCCCATATAAATTTAGTTCCAAATATCTCAATCACGTTGATTTTGTCAGAGTAAATGATGTTGGTTAAACCCGCACCATGTGCGCCCACTACAATTTCAGCATCATAAAAAAGATCCATTTGCTCTCGGATAGTCATTTCTTCAAGAAAATACTTTTGAAAACCAAATTTTCTTAAAATTTCAAATAATTCTTCTTCGTTCAGAATATTTCTTTTGCCATTCGCCGCCTTTTGGCGAGAAATAAAGATCCTATTTTGCTTTTTTCTGGGTCGCTCTGGATATACTTTTTGGGCAAAAAAACTGAGATATTCTTTGGGCAAGAATCCGGAATTAAACTTAGTTAAAAAACTCGTAAATATTAATTTTTCTAAGCGATAATTTTTGTGTTCTTCCACCATGATTATTCGTGCATTTTCGGGAATTATTTTAGGCAACACAAATTCATAAAAAGGTGTTAATCTCGGACAGATAATTTGGATTGATTCTAGTTTTGCATATTCCTCATTTTGAAGCAAATAAAGTCGTGGTATATTGTCAATAATTTGATGATAGAAATCCTGATAATATGAAACAAACACGGTGCAAATACCAGATATTTTAGCGGTTTTTCTTAAATAAATATCTGCCAAGACGGTGGGATTTTTCGGTATATATGGAGTTGGTAAAGAATCCGCAATAATTTGGCATGGAAAATTGCTTAACAGTAAATTGTTTCTAGGAGAATAAATGACATTTTCTAGGGTTACTGAATAAATATCTGGC
Organism: Arthrospira sp. PCC 9108; assembly: GCA_016745315.1. Lineage (GTDB taxonomy): Bacteria > Cyanobacteriota > Cyanobacteriia > Cyanobacteriales > Microcoleaceae > Limnospira > Limnospira platensis. The sequence goes on along the minus strand of CP066886.1, from coordinate 2,603,855 downwards.
AGTCGGTATTCTGGTTGTTGTAAATATTGAGCATCTAACCAAAAATTCATCTCCGCTGTCTCTGGTGTGGGTCGGCTATAGTTCTCGCAAATCAGATGTTTGGCAGAGGATTTTTTATACAGATATTCAATTTTAGTCTTCTGTATCAGCAAACGACTCAAAATTTTTGTTAGTTTTTTCATCTTTTTTATAGTGATTTTACCAGTAGATTTTTGATTTGATCTCTCCAATTAACCGCTTTGAGAGTTTATTGATTTTTACTTAGGACAATTTCGTTATAAGTACCCGACCTAACAATGCGGCCTTTTTCCATAACATAAAGGCGATCGCAATGTTGTATAGTCGTCAAACGATGAGCAATCATAATCATAGTTTTAATTCCACTCAGAGATTTAATCGACTCAGTAACCAAACTTTCCGTCTCGTTATCTAACGCCGAAGTCGCCTCATCTAACACCAGAATATCCCGTTCATGATAAAGAGCGCGAGCAATACCAATTCGTTGGCGTTGACCCCCAGAAAGGCGCACTCCTCTTTCCCCCACCATGGTATTTATTCCATCGGGAAGTTCTTTGACCAAATCCATCAGTTGAGCCATTTCTAAAGCCTGTTGTAAACGTTTTTGATCAATTAAATCATCAGCCACCCCGAAAGCAATATTTCTCTCAATTGTATCTGCCATTAGAAAAATAGACTGGGGAATATAGCCAATCATATTTTGCCACGATCGCAAATTATTATAAATAGAAATATCATCAATTTTAATATCACCACCTTGGGGTATTAATAACCCCAGCATGATATCAACTAATGTAGTCTTTCCGGCTCCAGACTGACCAATAAAAGCAATCGATTCTCCCTTGTTAATCGACAAAGAAACATCGGAAATTGCTGGCAATTCACAACCAGGATATTGATAAGTAACTCCCTCAAAAATAATCTGATTATTAAAATCATGATGCTGGAATTTATCCGCAGCTAATTGGCTAACCTCTGTAACTACGGTTCGATTTAAACCTTCGCTATTTTTGAGAGTTTCAATTTCTCGCAAATCCTGACTTAATCTTTCTAATACATAGGTCATACTCCGCAATTTACTCATATCTTTACTCAAATTAGAAATAGCTGGTAGTAAACGAATTGATGATAAAGCGAATATACTTAATGCCGGAATTAATCCATCAATATCTTGTCCCAGTAAAATCATAGTTGATGTGATTCCCACTAAAAATACAATTAAAATAGCCTCAACTAATATTCTAGGGACAATTTGAAAAGAAAGTAATAAAGTTCCCGCCTCTATATATTCCCGTGATTGATAACTCAGTTGTTCTTCAAAAAAGTCATAACAGCCAATTACCTTAGTTTCTTTAATACCTCCTAAACTATGATTAACAATACGAATAATCGATTCATCAGCATAACTCACACGCTTTCCCCAGTATTTAATTTTATCCTTAAAAGCATTCAGGATGACAATTAAAGGTACAAACAGAAATATTAAAACAATTACCACTAATTTACTGGTAAGCAATAGCAGTCCACTCAAAGCTATAATAATCATTAAATTAGCAGCAGAATTGAGGATAGGCATTAGAATATCGAGAGCAAAAGACTGGGTATAAATAATTATACATTGAATTACCGAGGCACTATCCTTAGACAAGTGGAAAGTATAAGGTACAGACAGATATTCTTGGATTAATTTTTCACACAATTTCCCACGAACTTTCAGACAAAACCCAAACACATAGGTTTTAATCTGCCAGTTTAAGAAAGATTTGACCGTAAATAAACCAATAATAAATAATCCCAATAATGCTATTCCTTGGGATGCTTCTGTTAAATTTAATCCCGCATATACAGAGGCGACAAATTCACTCTCCTTAACTAAATCGGGATTACTAGCCAGATTTAAAAAAGGTCCTATCATGCCAATTCCAAAGGCTTCCAGCACTGACATTAGGACAAATAAAATCACTAAAATTACTAACTGTTTGGGGGAAGCCGGAAGAATGAAAAAAAACCGATTGATAAAATTCTGCATTTGCGCTCTCTTTTACTCCCAATGCCTTGGATATTTGGAATGCCCAAAATTTACCCGTACCATGATATTTTAGATAATAGCCACCCATTATATTGACTTTACCCTACTATAGCAATAGAAAATATTATGTAAAGTCTGCCACTGTCTGACTAACCACCGGACTATCAAGTTGATAACTGATGTCTCATACTACCCTACAGTCAACCCCAGACGGAAGAACGGGTTAAATCTCAGCCTAGCTTTACAATCAGCACCCTTATTTAAACTTTTAAGTAAAGATTCTGTAAACTACTCCGTATTTTCACGGATATATGACAAAATTTAAAAAATTAAGCCCATCAGTCAGTTGAGACTGGGACTTGAGTGATTCTTCCCGCAGCTTGGCATCAGCTTTTTAGCTTCTTATTAACTAACCGATGATTAACCCCATGGCCACTGATATTAACTCAAGGTCTTTCCCCGTGGAATGGCCATTGTCGGCGTTCAGAGTATCGGAAAGCCTTAACACTGGTCAACAGGTAGTGATAATTGACTCCGGGGTTGAAGATTATCGGGAGTTAATTAGGGGCCTTCGCGCAGTTGTAGATGTCATAATTTTAGACCCCAACAGAGATGGTGTCCTACAGATAGCGGAGACCCTACACCAATATAATACGATCGCACAAATTCACATCATCTGCCACGGCTCACCAGGTTGTCTGAAATTGGGAAATGTGGAACTCACCTCAGAAACCCTTCCCCACTACAGCCAACACCTCGAAACCCTCAACCATAAACTGCACCATAGCTCTATTATCCTCTATAGTTGCCGAGTCGCCGCCGGACCCAGGGGGGAAACCTTCCTCAAACAACTGCATCAACTCACTGGTGCCAATATTAGCGCCTCAACTACCCCCACAGGTAATCACCAATTAGGGGGAGACTGGGATTTTCAGGCCAGCATAGGAAACCCTATCGATACTGATTCGATATTTTCCCAAGTCACAATGGCAACCTACAGCCACACATTAGCCTTTGAGTCCGACGACTTCAACACCAACAGCCTCAATGCCTGGTGGAATTTTATCACTCCCAACAATAACAGTTCCTACCTACTCACCGGAACAGGTACATCAGATGCTTATGTAGAACTATCAGTCCCTGGTGCTACTGATATGTGGAATCGCAACCGTAGCGCCTCCAGACTCATGCAGGCGGCTCAAAACCAAGATTTTGAGTTAGAAATCAAATTTGCCGCCGACCCCGCCTTAAATAAGCAAATGCAGGGGATTTTGGTAGAGCAAGATGATAACAACTGGCTCAGGTTTGATGTCTTTAAAATTAATTCAGATTTAGCCTTATTTGCGGGTTCGACCCGTAACGGTGGTTCCCGGTCTATGATTCGTATGGGGGTACAACCCGGACAAGCCCGACACCTGAAAGTTAACCGCACTGGGGATGTCTGGACTCTCAACTATTCCCCTGATGGTTCAACTTGGACGACAGCCGGGAGTTTTACGGAAGCCTTACAAGTCCAACAGGTGGGGTTATTTGCGGGAAATGCTGACAGTTCATCATCTCCTCAGTTTACCAGCCAGGTGGATTACTTTTTTAATACAGCGGCTCCTATTATTCCAGAAGATGGTCAGGTTGTTACTCCAGAACCAGTTGAAAATCAGCCACCCATAGCCAATGATGATACAGTCAGAGTAGAACCAAGCCAGTCCGTTATCATTGATGTATTGAGCAATGATAGCGACCCGGATGGTGTTTTAGTCCCGGATACGGTGACGGTGGTTGATTTACCAGACTACGGTACTATCACCGTTAACCCTAACGGAACAATCACCTATAGCCATGACGGTTCATCTACCAGTACGGATAGCTTTACTTATACCGTAGAAGATGATGATGGCGCTACCTCTAACGAAGCTACCGTTTTCCTGACTATCGAGGAAAATCAGCCACCCACCGCTAATGATGATAACGCCACGGTCCGCACCGGAAACGCCGTTACCATTAACGTCCTTAATAATGATAGCGACCTTGATGGTGTTTTAATCCCAGATACGGTGACGGTAGTTGACTCTCCCAACTACGGTAATATCACCGTTAACCCTAACGGAACAATCACCTATAGCCATGACGGTTCATCTACCAGTACGGATAGCTTTACTTATACCGTAGAAGATGATGATGGCGCTACCTCTAACGAAGCTACCGTTTTCCTGACTATCGAGGAAAATCAGCCACCCACCGCTAATGATGATAACGCCACGGTCCGCACCGGAAACGCCGTTACCATTAACGTCCTTAATAATGATAGCGACCTTGATGGTGTTTTAATCCCAGATACGGTGACGGTAGTTGACTCTCCCAACTACGGTACTATCACCGTTAACCCTAACGGAACAATCACCTATAGCCATGACGGTTCATCTACCAGTACGGATCGCTTTACTTATACCGTAGAAGATGATGATGGCGCTACCTCTAACGAAGCTACCGTTTTCCTGACTATCGAGGAAAATCAGCCACCCACCGCTAATGATGATAACGCCACAGTCCGCACCGGAAACACTGTTACCATTAACGTCCTTAGTAATGATAGCGACCCTGATGGTGTTTTAGTCCCGGATACGGTGACGGTAGTTGACTCTCCCAACTACGGTAATATCACCGTTAACCCTAACGGAACAATCACCTATAGCCATGACGGTTCATCTAGCGGTACGGATAGCTTTACTTATACCGTAGAAGATAATGATGGCGCTACCTCTAACCTAGCGAATGTTAGCATCACCATTCAAGAACCATCAGCAGACCCAAATCCCACCGTTCTTGATATCTGGTATGGTTCAGAACAGAGTTTTGGTCATATTGGTAAGCCTCTAGTTTGGGTCAATATCCTTGGTTACGCTTTCGACCCAGACGGTATATCTTCTCTAAGCTACTCACTCAATGGAGGACCAGAAATTCCTCTTCGTCTTAATGTTCATGGTGAATCGAGGAATCCTCGTTTATCAAGAAATGGCGACTTTAACGTTGAAATTGCTTACACTGATCTCAACCCCGCATCTGATCACGATGATATAGTTGTCATTACAGCAGTTGATACACTGGGTCATATTGCTACCGAATCTGTCACTATTAAACATGAATTAGGAAATGCTTGGCCGAAAACTTATTCCATTGACTGGAGTGAAGTTGATCAAATTAACGATGTAGCACAAGTGGTAGATGGTCTGTGGACTTTAACAGATGATGGAGTCCGCACCGCTGAAACAGGTTATGACCGCTTAATTGCTATTGGTGACATTGGATGGGATGATTACGAAGCCACTGTTCCCATTACGATTCATGAAACTAATACTAATGGGATAATCGGTCTGTTAATGCGATGGAAAGGACATCAACCCGATGGTGGAACCCAGCCTTATGTTCAGTGGCGCACTCATGGGGAAATTGGTTTTTATCACATGAGCAGTGGCTTGTCTTTAGAAGGATCAACCTTCTTTAATAGTGGCAGAAACATCACTCTCGAAGCCGGGAATACCTACAATTTCAAGATGCGATCGCAGACGGTAGATGATGGTAGTATTTATAGCTTTAAAGTTTGGGAAGAAAGCGAACCGGAACCCACAGAATGGGATCGTCAATCCTTTAAATCATCATCAGATTTCAGAGCCTTGTCTCATGGTTCATTGCTCCTAGTTGCTCACTATTATGATGCCACTTTTGGTGATGTTACAGTTGTTCCCTATGGAGAAGAGCGACCAAACCTCGCACCGATCGCCAATAATGATCACAGTAGAGTTAGCCAAGGAAATAGTGTTAATATTAGAGTTCTTAGTAATGATGAAGATATTGACGGTAGCTTGATGCCGAATACTGTAACTATCGTTACTGAACCCAACCACGGCACTGTTAGTATTCAAAATGGGGTAGTTACTTACAATCATAATGGTTCCTATATCAGTGGCGATCGCTTTACTTATACCGTCGAAGATAATCATGGTGCTACCTCCAACGAAGCCACTGTATTTCTGGGTATTTCGGAATTAGATTTAGCCTTCAACTCCGATGACTTTAATAGCAGCAACCTCAAGCCAGAATGGAATTTTATTAAACCTCTAGCCAATTCCTCCTATGCTTTAACAGGAACCGGGACAAGTGATGCTTATTTAGAACTTTCTGTCCCCGCTAATACTGATTTGTGGAATCAAAATCGGACCATTGCGCGACTCATGCAACCCGCCGCCAACGAAGATTTTGAGTTACAAATTAAATTCGCTTCCGACCCCACTGTAGCCAAGCAAATGCAGGGAATTTTGGTAGAGCAAGATGAGCGGAATTGGTTAAGGTTTAATGTATCTCAAACTGGGTCAGGTTTATCAGTATTTGGTGCTTCTACCACTAATGGTAGTTCCCGTGTGATGGTTTCTGGTTCCGTGGCTACGGGAGAAGCTCGATATTTGAATGTAAATCGACAAGGAAACTTATGGACTCTCAAATCTTCTGGAGATGGTATAAATTGGAATACAGTTGGCAGTTTTATCCGTGATTTACAAGTCCAAGAAGTGGGGTTATTTGCAGGTCATGCTGGAAAATCACCAGCCATGTTTACCTCCCAGGTCGATTACTTTTTCAATATGGCGGCTCCCATTGTCCCCGAAGATGTCTCCCTCGGAAATCAGCCACCCATAGCCAACGATGATACAGTCAGAGTAGAACCAAGCCAGTCCGTTATCATTGATGTATTGAGCAATGATAGCGACCCTGATGGTGTTTTAATCCCAGATACGGTGACGGTAGTTGACTCACCAGACTACGGTACTATCACCGTTAACCCTAACGGAACTATCACCTATAGCCATGACGGTTCATCTACCAGTACGGATAGCTTTACTTATACCGTAGAAGATGATGATGGCGCTATCTCTAACCTAGCCACCGTCTCCCTGACTATCCAAGAAAATCAACCCCCCACCGCTAATGATGATAACGCCACGGTCCGCACCGGAAACACCGTTACCATTAACGTCCTTAATAACGATAGCGACCTTGATGGTGTTTTAATCCCAGATACGGTGACGGTAGTTGATTTACCAGATTACGGTAATATCACCGTTAACCCTAACGGAACAATCACCTATAGCCATGACGGTTCATCTACCAGTACGGATAGCTTTACTTATACCGTAGAAGATGATGATGGCGCTATCTCTAACCTAGCCACCGTCTCCCTGACTATCCAAGAAAATCAACCCCCCACCGCTAATGATGATAACGCCACGGTCCGCACCGGAAACGCCGTTACCATTAACGTCCTTAATAACGATAGCGACCTTGATGGTGTTTTAATCCCAGATACGGTGACGGTAGTTGATTTACCAGACTACGGTAATATCACCGTTAACCCTAACGGAACAATCACCTATAGCCATGACGGTTCATCTACCAATAGCGATCGCTTTACTTATACCGTAGAAGATGATGATGGCGCTATCTCTAACCTAGCCACCGTCTCCCTGACTATCCAAGAAAATCAACCCCCCACCGCTAATGATGATAACGCCATAGTGATGATGGGTAACGCCGTTACCATTAACGTCCTTAGTAACGATAGCGACCCTGATGGTGTTTTAATCCCAGATACCGTCACCGTAGTTGACTCTCCCAACTACGGTCATATCACCGTTAACCCTAATGGAACAATCACCTATAGCCATGACGGTTCATCTACCAGTACGGATAGCTTTACTTATACCGTAGAAGATAATGATGGCGCTATCTCTAACCCAGCCACCGTCTCCCTCACCGTTTCCGAGTTAGACTTAGCCTTCGAGTCCGACGACTTCAACACCAACAGCCTAGACCCCCGCTGGAATTTTATCAGTCCCAACAATAATAGTTCCTACCTACTCACCGGAACTGGTACATCAGATGCTTATGTAGAACTATCAGTTCCCGGTGCTACGGATATGTGGAATCGCAACCGTAGCGCCTCCAGACTCATGCAGCCCGCTCAAAACCAAGATTTTGAGTTAGAAATCAAATTTGCTGCCGACCCCGCCTTAGATAAGCAAATACAGGGGATTTTGGTAGAACAAGATGATAGTAACTGGGTCAGGTTTGATGTCTTTAAGACTAATTCAGGTTTAGCCTTATTTGCAGCTTCAACCCGTAACGGTGGTTCCCGGTCTATGATTCGTATGGGGGTACAACCCGGACAAGCCCGACACCTGAAAGTTAACCGAGAAGGGGATGTATGGACTCTCAACTATTCCCCTGATGGTGTGAGTTGGACGACAGCCGGGAGTTTTACGGAAGCCTTACAAGTGCAACAGGTGGGGTTATTTGCGGGAAATGCGGGAAGTTCATCATCTCCCCCATTTACCTCCCAGGTGGATTACTTTTTCAATACAGCCGCCCCCATTATTCCAGAAGATGGTCAGGTTGTGATTCCACCAGACGAAGACGAATCGCCTGTTATTCCAGAAGATGAACAACTGGAAAATCAACCCCCCACCGCTAACGATGATAACGCCACGGTCCGCACCGGAAACGCTGTTACCATTAACGTCCTCGATAACGATAGCGACCCTGATGGTGTTTTAATCCCAGATACCGTCACCATAGTTGACTCACCAGACTACGGTAATATCACCGTTAACCCTAACGGAACAATCACCTATAGCCATGACGGTTCATCTACCAATAGCGATCGCTTTACTTATACCGTAGAAGATGATGATGGCGCTATCTCTAACCTAGCCACCGTCTCCCTGACTATCCAAGAAAATCAACCCCCCACCGCTAATGATGATAACGCCATAGTGATGATGGGTAACGCCGTTACCATTAACGTCCTTAGTAACGATAGCGACCCTGATGGTGTTTTAATCCCAGATACCGTCACCGTAGTTGACTCTCCCAACTACGGTAATATCACCGTTAACCCTAATGGAACAATCACCTATAGCCATGACGGTTCATCTACCAGTACGGATAGCTTTACTTATACCGTAGAAGATAATGATGGCGCTATCTCTAACCCAGCCACCGTCTCCCTCACCGTTTCCGAGTTAGACTTAGCCTTCCAGTCCGACGACTTCAACACCAACAGCCTAGACCCCCGCTGGAATTTTATCAGTCCCAGCAATAATAGTTCCTACCTACTCACCGGAACTGGTACACCAGATGCTTATGTAGAACTATCAGTTCCCGGTGCTACTGATATGTGGAATCGCAACCGTAGCGCCTCCAGACTCATGCAGCCCGCTCAAAACCAAGATTTTGAGTTAGAAATCAAATTTGCTGCCGACCCCGCCTTAGATAAGCAAATACAGGGGATTTTGGTAGAACAAGATGATAGTAACTGGGTCAGGTTTGATGTCTTTAAGACTAATTCAGGTTTAGCCTTATTTGCGGCTTCAACCCGTAACGGTGGTTCCCGGTCTATGATTCGTATGGGGGTACAACCCGGACAAGCCCGACACCTGAAAGTTAACCGAGAAGGGGATGTATGGACTCTCAACTATTCCCCTGATGGTGTGAGTTGGACGACAGCCGGGAGTTTTACGGAAGCCTTACAAGTGCAACAGGTGGGGTTATTTGCGGGAAATGCGGGAAGTTCATCATCTCCGCCGTTTACCTCCCAGGTGGATTACTTTTTCAATACAGCCGCCCCCATTATTCCAGAAGATACCCCCGACCTGTTACCTCCAACGGCGGCTTTACTGGCTCCTGATTTGACTCCTATCTTGGGTAGTGATACCGGATATGCTTTCACGGTTAGCTACTCTGATGACTGGGAAATTCAAGAATCTACTTTGGATGATGCCGATATTCGGGTTATAGGACCATTAGGGGTTCAGCAACTGGCTAGTTTGGTGCGTGTCTACGGTGAGGACAATGGAAACACGCGGAATGCTACCTATCAAATTGCACCTTCTGGCGGCGTTTGGGATGTCTCCGACGGCGGAACTTATACGGTCATAATGGAACCCAATGCCGTTAGTGATGTGGTGGGTAATTTTGTCCCAACTGCCACCTTGGGTAGTTTTACCATTGATTTTGGCACTAATACAACTCAAAATATTGTGTTCCCGGCTGATGCGGGTGTGGTTGATGTTAGGGATTATGGAGCGATTCCTAATGATGGTATAGATGATACTGCCGCTATTCAGCAGGCTATTAATGAGAATGCGGGTCAAAATCGGATTATTTACTTCCCTAATGGGGTTTATGATGTTAGTGGTCAGATTACATACCCTGGTAGTCAAAAGCGCAATATTCTTCAGGGTGAAAGCCGCGATCGCACTATTATTAGACTTCAAGATAATTTGGGTTTTGATACTGCCGTTATTGATACCGGAAATCCACCCGCTCAACGGTTCCGTAATAGTATCAGGGATTTGACTGTTGATGTGGGCGAGGGAAACCCAGATGCGATCGCTATTAGTTTTATCGCCAACAACCAGGGAACTATCAATAATGTTCGCATAGTTTCCCGTGATGGACAAGGTGCGATCGGTCTTGATCTCGCTACCGATGAAAATGGACCTCTACTGGTTAAGGATGTCGAAGTCGTCGGATTTGATGTCGGTATTCGGACTTGGAATCCTACCGCTACTCAAACACTCGAAGGCGTTAAACTTGTTAATCAAAATGTTTATGGTTGGCAGAATTTTAATCAAACTCTGTTTGTGCGAGACTTAGAAAGCACTAATGCCGTTCCCGTCATTTGGAATATGCCTGATGGTTCCAGTGATTTTACGATTATGGATGCTAACTTAACCGGGGTCGGTGCAGCCGCCACTCAACCAGCTATTTATAATCAAAAAGGGATGTATGTTAATAATCTGAATACCTCTGGTTATCAACTCGCTATTCGACAGGATGATAATGGACGAGGTAACTTGTCTCAACCTGATGGTTATGTGGCTGAGTGGATGGCGCATGGTGGCTTTAATACCCTATTTGATGCTCCCAATCAGGCTTTTGAACTGGAAGTTTTGCCGACTCCCGTAGTCCCTTGGGATGATTTATCTGATTGGGTCAGTCCTTTGGCTTTTGGTGGTTTACCTAATGATGGCATTGATGATACCCTGGCAATTCAGGCGGCGATCGATTCTGGTGCTAGTACCGTTTACCTACCTAATGGGGTATGGAATATTGGCGGTAATCTTCAGTTAAGAAATAATCTACAGCGCTTTATTGGCACGGAAGCTACTATTCTAGGTAGTGGCACAATTACCGTCGCTGATGGCAGTGCCGATGTCGTCTCTGTGGAGCGTTTGGAAGCCCCAAATATTACCTTTATTCAAGACAGCGATCGGACTATGGTTATGTCCAATATGATTATTAATCAGTATTTTAATACCAGTCAAGGAACTGGGGATTTATATATTGAAGATATCAGTGGCGGTCCTTGGTCTTTCACTAATCAAAATGTTTGGGCACGTCAGATTAACCCAGAGAATATTCACACTCCCCGCATTAAGAATGATGGCGGTAATTTGTGGATTCTTGGCTACAAAACTGAGGATGAGGGGACATTAGTTGAGACTGTTAATGGTGGAAAAACTGAAGTTTTGGGCGCTTATATCCTCCATGGAGAATTTGGAGATATCCCCGTTTTTATTAATAATGAATCCTCTCTAAGCTATGTCGCAGCCAGTTTCCGAACTTTCAAGGGTGAGCCTTTACCCGCTGTCGGAGTAGAGGAAATTCAGAACCTGGAAACCAGACGAACTGTGGGACTTCCTGGCTACTACAGTTCTACCTCTTTAAATCGCGTTCCCATTAATACCATAGTTGGTACTCAAGGCGATGATTGGCTGAATGGAACAGACCCCAATTCCGCCACTCCGGGACGCGGACAAATAGATATATTGACAGGAAATGGCGGTTTTGATACCTTTGTCTTAGGTGATAGTAATTCTGTTTACTATGATGATGGCATTGATGACCAACCCGGTTGGCAAGATTATGCTCTGATTACTGATTTTAACAATGATGTGATTCAGCTTCACGGTAGCTCAGAAGATTATCGCCTGGCAGATAGTCCCCAAGGTTTACCTACTGGGTTGGCTATCTTCTATAAAGGTGATGTTACTGATGAACTTATTGGTATTGTGCAAGGAGTCAACAATATCAGTTTGAATAGTTCCTCGTTTGTCTATGTGTAATCCCTAATTACAGCATTCCTGGTTTATTGACGGTTGTTCACATAAGAGGCTACAGGTAAAACATGGCACAAACTTATCCTCCTCATCCCCGCGTTAGCATTGGTCTACCTGTCTACAATGGGGAAAATTTTATACAGGAAACTTTAGATTGTCTATTGTCTCAGACTTTTGATGATTTTGAACTGATTATTTGTGATAATGCTTCCACAGACCGGACCGAGGAAATTTGCCGAGATTATGCCGCTAGGGATAAGCGTATCCGTTATTATCGCCATCCTGAAAATTTGGGTGCTGCTAAAAATTATAATCGAACTTTTGAATTGTCTACCGCTGAATATTTTAAGTGGGCAGCACACGATGATTTATATGCTCCCGAGTTTTTAGAACGCTGTGTAGAAGCCTTGGATACTCACCCGTCTACTGTTTTGTGTTACCCTCAAGAATACTGGATTGATGAACAAGGAAATCCGCTGAAATCTCATGCTGATATTCTCAATTTGCGATCGCCAAAACCAACGGAGCGATTTAAACAATATCATGACCTTTGGCAAGAACGTAAGTATATGCCAGGACACATGGTATTTGGGTTAATGAGAAGTGATGAACTTAGAAAAACTCAGCTAATTGGAGATTATATATGGGCAGATTTACCCTTGGCGGCTGAGTTGGCGCTGCGGGGAGAATTTTATGAAATTCCCGAACCTCTTTTCTTTTATAGAGAGCATTCCCAAACCTCACGAGCCATCCGCAAAGATGCTGGTAGTTCGGCTCTTTTGAATTGGTATAACTCTCAGACAACTAGAAAGTTTGCACTCACAAATTGGACGCTTTTATGGGAATATATCAAAGTGATTAATCGGGTTCCTATCAAATTTTCCGAAAAGCTATATTGCTATGGTCAAATGGGTAGGTGGGTCTCTTGGAAGTGGAAAAGGCTCGGTTTTGAGTTGATGCAAGCTGCTGTCCAAGCCCCTAGTGTATATTTCCAAAAAACCCAAAACACTTAAATTGGCTCAAGCCATCAAAGACTTTCCCCCTTTGATGCTCATAACCTATTAATTAAATTTTCGGTTCCATAAACTCTAAAAATAAGTCCACAGTCTCCGGTTTAACCCATCCCTTATTAATAGCCATTTCTCCAAACTTGAGTCCGGTTTTATGTTGGTTTTGTAAAATCATATCAATTTGCTTTTCATTTAATAAAGCCGCTGATTTTAAATAGTATCCTAAAGGATGCTGTTCTCTGTTAAGAGCTAATTCTGGTAACTTCTCAGTGAAAAACTCTATCGTTTCCGGTTTCAGTAAACCTTGAGAATTTAAAATGTCTCCAAAACGCAGGTTTTTTCGGACTCGCTGAGTTTGTAAAACCATCTGTACTTGATCTGGGGAAAGTAAACCCGCCCTTTGTAAGACACGCCCCACAGGTCGATAAATTAAACCCCTAGGCGATTCAATCAATACATTACTAGGAATTTCCGAGTATTGTTTTTTAACCCGGTTTAACCAATGATACTCAGTTAATAGTTGTTTAGTTGCTAATAACATAAACGGCGGAATTGTCTTAGCATAGCGACCAAACAAACGATTGGGTTCTTGAACTAATCGGTAAAACCATTCTAACCCGGACTCTCGCACCCACTCTGGGGCGCGAGTCTGAAAACCAGCATAAACCGGAAATACCGCCCCAATTCCGATCATCACAGCCCGAATTTTGCCGCGATGCTGATGAATAAATTTTTCTTGTTTAGGACATCCCAGAGAAACAAAGACTAACCCCGCCCCACTATTGTGAATTTCTTGGATTAATGCCTCATCTTCGGCCGGAGTCAGGGGGCGAAATGGCAAAGATTTAAACCCCGCGACTTTTAAACGGGGAAATTCATGGCTCATCTTGGTTTGCATTTTTTCCAGCACTTCTGGTTTAGAACCTAAGAAAAAAACGCTGACGTTATATAAAGGTGCTAAGTTACACAGACTAAGGAGCATATCCATTCCTGCTACCCGGTCTTGAGGAATACCTACTTGCCGAATCATCCAGACTAGAGGCATTCCGTCAGGAGTCACCATATCAGCATTTTCTAAGATCCGAGCAAATACAGGATTCCAATAGGCTTCCATCAGCATATGAACATTTGCTACACAAACGACTCGGCTTTGTCGCCGAGAACCCCACTCCAAAATAGTTTCGATTTGGTCGCTGAACTGGAGAGCTGTAATATAAGATCCTACAACTTTAACTTGGCGAATAGGTAAGCTCATAGTTGATATATAACTTGAATATAACTAAGTTTAAAAAAAATCAAGCCATAGGTTTACTGCCAGTATAATCGACTCCATAGCTTTTTGGCAAATCAAGTTTGATTAACTTAGATTGTGATTTGTATCTTTCTTAGGAAACCTGACTAGGCAAATCATGAGGACAATGATATGTTAGTAGGTAAATATTAGCACCTCTAACTATGCTAGAAAAATCTATCTGTCCGGTATGCGGTTCGGAACATCGCCAAGTATTTTGGGAAATGTTGGATATTCCGGTTTTTTGTAATATATTATGGTCGGAGCGTGATGGGGCTATTAATTGTAATCGTGGCGACTTGAAACTGGCTTTTTGTCAAGATTGCGGTTTTATTGATAATATAGCTTTTGATCCAGAACGTTTAGAATATACCCAAGTTTATGAAAATGCTCTGGATTTTTCCCCTCGGTTTCAGCAGTATGCTCATAATTTAGCTACCAGATTAATCAATACCTACAATTTACAGGAAAAGATTATTATTGAGATTGGATGTGGTAAAGGTGAATTTCTTAGCCTATTGTGTGAATTAGGGAACAATCGCGGCATCGGTTTTGACCCGACTTATGTGCCTTTAGCTGACCATGAAGCATTTAGCGATCGCCTGACATTTATTCAGGATTTATATTCGGAAAAATATGCTAATTACCAAGGAGATTTTATCTGCTGTCGCCACACATTAGAACACATACCCACCCCCACAAACCTGCTAAAATCCCTCGCACAAATAGTGGGAAATAAACCAGAAACCGGAATTTTCTTTGAGGTTCCCAATGCCTTAGATATCTTTCGTAATCTGGCAGTTTGGGATATTATTTATGAACATTGCTGTTATTTTGCGCCCGTCAGCCTAGGCTATGCTTTCTCATCCTGTGGTTTTGAGGTTAAACAAATAACGGAGGAATTCCGAGGGCAATTTTTATGTCTGGAAGCCCAGCCTAATCTTGATACCCATAGCACCATTAAACCCGAAACCGAACAGGTTAATCAGTTAGCTAACACCATTGCTGAATTTTCACAAAAGTTTGAGGATAAGTTATCAGAGTGGGAACAAAAACTAGGAGATATGGTTAATCAAGGTCAGCGGGTGGTGATTTGGGGCAGTGGTTCCAAAGGTGTGACATTCTTAAACTTTATGAAAGCCGCCAAGACAGCCATTGAATATGTTGTTGATATTAACCCTCGCAAACAGGGAATGTATGTAGCGGGAACTGGTCAAAAAATTGTCCCTCCTGCATTTTTAGTAGACTATAAACCAGATGTGGTGATTATTATGAACCCTATTTATGAACAGGAAATCACCCAGATGCTAGAGGATCTGGGTTTAACATCCTGTCAAGTGCGCTGTGATGTTTGAGGTTAAATCATTCTAATTTTGGAAGGGTCATTAATCCCCAAGTTTCCAGGTCCCAAATTCATGCTGATATCTAACCAGGGGGAACGGGTAATAGTGGCGCTAGTGGAGATATAATCAACACCAATTTCGGCAACTTGGCGAATAGTTTGTAGGGTAATATTTCCCGATGCTTCAATTTTAATGCGGCTATTATACTGGCGAATAATCTCGATCGCCTCTTGCATCATAGCTAGGGACATATTATCTAACATGATAATATCCGCCCCCGCATTTACCGCCGTTTTCACCTGTTCAATAGTTTCGGTTTCCACCTCAATAGTCAGAGGATAAGGCATAGTTTCGCGAATTAGGGCGATCGCCTTTTCAATACCCCCAGCCGCCAAAATATGATTATCTTTAATCAAAACCGCATCATCAAGTCCCATGCGATGATTTTTCGCCCCCCCGACTTGAATGGCATATTTTTCCAACAGTCGCAGTCCTGGGGTAGTTTTGCGGGTATCCACCAGTTGAGTCGGTAAATCAGCGATCGCATCGACATATTCACCTGTGGAAGTGGCTACCCCACTCAGTCGCATCGCCAAATTTAGGGCTACCCTTTCCCCCATCAACAAAGCATCTAGGGGTCCTTCTAATTGTAGAATTACTTGTCCACGATCGCACTGATCGCCATCTTTAACCGTTGGTTTCACCTGAAGGCGATCGCTTAACAGTTGAAAAACCCGCGCCGCCACTGGTAACCCCGCCACAATTCCTGGGGCTTTCGCCTCCCAATGGGCTGTTCCCCATAAATTTTCCCCCCTCAACAGACCATCAGTAGTGC
This sequence comes from Arthrospira sp. PCC 9108, assembly GCA_016745315.1. GTDB lineage: Bacteria > Cyanobacteriota > Cyanobacteriia > Cyanobacteriales > Microcoleaceae > Limnospira > Limnospira platensis. The sequence continues at coordinate 2,587,160 of CP066886.1, read as the reverse complement.
GATCGCCCCTACCAATATCTTCCGTTAACCACTGTTTTAGCAGAGGGTCTAGGACTATCCAGGGCGGTAAAATTGCTGATTTGGGTTTCTTCATGGGATTTTTCCTTAAAAACTAAAGCCTCCCTCCGTTTATCACTGGAAGGAAGCTATAGTTTATATTAATCCTGGCATCTTGCTATTTTCCCAGGCAGCTACCCGCCAAGTATCTTCGCCGTTTCAGCGTTTCACATCCGAGTTCGGGATGGATCGGTGTGGTTCCACTGAGCCATAGACACCAGGAAAGACTTAAAATCTTTCGAGGTTGCCGGAAACTCGCTCTCGCTGTCGCTCTTGCTTGTTTCCCTCGCACAATTAATAATAGTAGTAGGTTATCAGATATATGTCAACCCCTTTGAGCAAATTTTTGGCAAATTTATGTCAAACCCTCTCCCACAGGGATTTTTCCCGTATCTGGGAATAGTTTATATTTCGGGAATGTTGCCGAAACTAGGCAACTGGGGGGGTAAATTATAAAAATCAGCTAGGCTCCCCGGCTACTGCAATTTTTTGGTAAAATGTTGAACTTCTACGCTCAGATCCAAACTATGTTCCCTAAATGGTTAATAATACACTGGCGTTTATTATTGGTGTTATCAGTTATTGGCGGACTGCTCACGCCATTTGTGCTGAACTTATATATTAACTTGCTCACCCAAACTCGTCGCTATACTGAGATCGCCGATGTTCCAGAAAAACCTGTGGCGATCGTCTTTGGGGCGGGACTTTGGGCTGATGGAACCCCTACACCGATGTTAGCCGATCGCATTCAGGGGGCGATCGACCTGTACAAACTGGGACGGGTTGAAAAGATTTTAATGACCGGAGACAATGGCACTCCCGAATATAACGAAGTGGTGGCCATGCAGCTATATGCGATCGACCAAGGAGTTCCCTCAAACGACATTCGCCTGGACTATGCGGGATTTAGTACCTACGAAAGCTGTTATCGCGCCCGGGAAATTTTTGGCATCGAGACGGCGGTACTAATCACCCAACAATACCACCTACCCCGCGCGGTGTATATATGCAATCGTTTAGGGATTGATGCGATCGGTTTTGGCACACCGGACTGGGGCAAATTTCGGGATGATTCCATGCGATTCTATACCCGCCGAGAACTTCTAGCCGTTGTCAAAGCTGTTGTCCAAGTCCATATTCTTCGCCCTAAACCCACCTTCCTAGGACCCTTTGAGGGAATGTATTAGTCTGATACCTTCCCCAATTGTCTGGAGTTGCGTTAGACTATCGCCAAAGTATAGCAGTCAGATCATATCTGGCTGGTTTTTGGCAGCCTTTACCACCTTTGATGATTGCTTTATTTTCTGCTGTTATCCCCGTTGGGTGCATTGTTATGATTGGTTTTATTGCCGGTAAAACCCTGATTATAGATCGCCAAACCATATCCCGTCTGCTGCTGTATGTTCTGTTTCCCATACTGATTATTGATACACTATATCGGACAAGTCTTACCCCCCAAAATATGGCAGGAATGGGAATAGGGTTTATTTTGACTTATATATCATTGTGTTTGGTAGCTTGGGCGATCGCACGTTATTTAAACCTGTCTCGGTCAACCGAAAAAAGTTTAATTGCCACCACCTCCCTATCAAATGTTGGCAATATGGGGTTATCTGTCACCCTCTTCGCTTTAGGAGAAGCCGGACTAGAAAGGGCGATTGTTTATTTAATCGCCTGGAATTTAGTAGTTTTAATCACAGCGCCAGCTATCATCAAAGGGGAAGGTTGGCAATCATCCTTAAAATTCACCCTCAGATTACCACTATTTTGGTCAATTATCGCGGCTTTGGTACTTTACGCACTTCCAATAAAATTGCCTTTTAATATTGATGAGGGATTGAATTTAGTAGCGGAATCGGCTATTCCCCTCGGCTTATTATTGCTGGGGTTAGAAATTGCCGAAAGTCACTGGAAAATTAGCCTTTATGAAGTGGGAGCCAGTTTTCTCAGATTAATCGGTGGTGCGATTATTGCCTATGGTGTGGGTTCCCTATTAAGACTCAGTGATTTGGATTTACAGGTGTTAATTTTACAGAGTGCTATGCCGACAGCTATCACGGCTTTTCTGATGGTTAATGAATTTGGCGGCGACCAAGTACGCACCGCCCGCGTGGTGGTAGTTTCTACTATATTATCGTTCCTAACTCTGCCTTTGGTATTATGGGGAATTAAAGCGATCGCCTAAAATATGACCCCCGATTTCATGGCGGAAATTCCGATAATCCCATGGGGTTGTTCAGAGCCGAGTCACAGTTGATCTAAAATATAGCCTGAAGCGATCGCTAAAAATTACCATGTGGAATCAAATTTGCGAACACATAACCACTGCTACCTCCCACACCTTTACAGCTAATAACCCTACTTCTGTAGGTGGTGGCTGCATTAACCAGGGATATCGCCTTAATGATGGCGATCGCAGCTATTTTGTGAAACTCAATAGCGCCTCTCAGGTTGCCATGTTTGAAGCGGAAGCCTGGGGAGTTCAACAAATGTGGGAAACCCAAACTATCCGCGTCCCTAAACCCATTTGTTGGGGTACTGCTGGCAATTCCGCTTATATCGTCCTAGAATGGTTAGAGCTAGGGGGTCGTAGCAATTCTCAGGCTATGGAGAAAATGGGGCGGCAATTGGCGCGACTACACCAGTGGACTCCCCAGCCAGACTATCGGGGATATCAACAGTTTGGTTGGGATATCAACAACACGATCGGATCAACTCCTCAAATTAATACCTGGACTACTGACTGGGGAGAGTTTTGGCGAGATCATCGCATTGGTTATCAACTGAAACTCGCCAGACGGCGGGGAGGAACTTTTGAAAATAGCGATCGCTTCCTTGACAAAATACCAGAATTGTTGTCCGGTCATCACCCTAAACCCGCTTTAGTGCATGGGGATTTATGGGGGGTAATGCCTCTGTTACCCATGATGGAGAACCAGTCATTTTTGACCCGGCTGCCTATTTTGGCGATCGAGAAGTTGATATCGCCATGACCGAAGTATTTGGCGGATTTTCCCCCGCATTTTATCAGGGCTATAATCAAATTTACCCTTTAGATAAAGGTTATTCTCGCCGCAAAATTCTTTACAATCTCTACCATATTTTGAATCATTTTAACCTATTTGGTGGCAGTTATGGTTCCCAAGCCAATCAGATGATTCAGCAAATTTTACGTTCAAGTGTTTAGTCGCTGATATTCTCAATTTACCCAATGCGCCAAATGCCCGCAGCTATGGCAGCTAATCGCTTTTGCCGAGACTCAATTTTATGTTCATCCCAGGTATCATAATGTTCGGCGATCGCTTTAGTAATTTCAAAATTACTCTGGGCATAAACATCCCGCTTAGTCCCATAATCCTGATTGCCAACTTCACGGTTTTTAGTCGCTTCGAGGGGGGTCATATTACCGAGGCGGTAGATTAAGCGTTCCTGTTTACTTTCCTCGATATAAGCCCAGGCATCCGAGGGATTTTCCGGGAGAATATGCTCTAAATTATAGGTGGAACTCTCAAAATCAAACGCTTTCCCGGAGCGCTGTTTCTCAATTTCAAAGAGAATATAGCGGACAATTTTCTTATGGCGAGTATCCGTAGTGCGGAGTTCTTTTTGAGTAAAAGCTCCCTTAAACTGATGATCATCTGGATACACAACACCCAGCGCCGCCAAAACTTCCTCAGCAGTCTTATAGTGACCATGGGAAACCTTCACAGCAATCTCATTATACAAACGTTCTTGTTCATAGGTCTGCAAGTTGCAAATAACATTATAGCGAAATGAAATCACAGCGATCGCTTTCAGAATGCGGGTAAAGGCATCTCTATCGTTGTCAAAAAATTGATGATAACAAGCTAACAGTATTGCCAAAGGCTGACGCACACGAAACATTAACAGTTGCTTTAAGGCTTGTTTTTCATCGGGTTTCCAACTAGCATCATATGGGTCTCCAAGACTCGCATAAACCCCAGCATCATGCTCCAAACTGCGGACTAAGCCAAAGGCATCTTTACGGCTTTTCACCTGTCGTCGAATGATTTTGAACAGATCATATTTACGGACAAGTCTATGGCGACTATTCCAAAAAATACGCAGAAATTCCGGGAAACTCTCACTACCCAATAAACCCACAATCCGCTCCCATTTATCTTCGAGGCTACGCATTTCTATATCATGGGTATCTGCGTTACTAATGAGTGAAAATAAATAGTTTTTGAGTAGATCCGTGGCGGAAAGACGCACCCCTCTGGCGTTAAGAGTTTCAAAAACCTTAAAAGCGTTCAATTCATCTGTAACGGTGATCACAGTAAAAAAGAGTTTGTCTACTAGGGAATCAATAAAAGCCGCAAAATTTTGTCCACTATCAGATTGATTTCCCAGTCGGAGTCTGATTTTTTCTTTAAACCAAATAAATGCTTGGCGTAGTTGATGTTCAGAGGCTTTTAGACCTCGTTGAGGGAGGGGTTCTAGGGGGACTAGGTAGGTTTGATAAAAACGATCATTATGGCGATTTAGTCTGAGTTTTGATTGGGGAATGAGGGTGACAGGATCGACATAACCAATGTAGCTATTTTGCAGTTGGTATTGGCGACGACTGTTGTTGAGTGCATCCAAGTCCGCCTTCACTAAATCTTGTAAATAAGACAAACCAGCCAGGATCATAATACTGATGGTAGTCATTCGTTGTTGACCATCAATAATATCGAAGTGTTTGCTATCAGATGATTGTAGCACGAGGTAGCCCATATAATGAGCGGGTTCGCTATCTTCTTCAAATAAAGCAGTCAGATCTTGCCACAGGTCGTCCCATTCGTCATTTCCCCAGGAATAGTCACGCTGAAAGGGAGGTACATGATAGATTAAGCCATTACCCAGAAGTTGGCGGAAGGTGGTGTTGGTGGTGTGGAAATTTAGGGTTGCCATGATTAATTATCACCTCTGGCTGATGATTAAATTCGGGTAAATGGGCGCAGAATAGATGGGATTAACTTTTATGGGAAAATCCCTGTTTTAATTCGATCGCACATTCGGCTAGTGCTTCCTGTCCTTGACTGATAAATTTGGCTAAATTAATGAAAGCATGAATGGTTCCTGAATAGCAAGATATTTTGACGGGAACTCCGGCTTTTTGGAGGCGATCGCCATAAGCCTGTCCTTCATCCCGTAGGGGGTCTAATTCCGCAGTGATAATCAAAGCGGGAGGCAAATTTGATAAATCTTCGGCTAACAGGGGGGAAGCATAGGGATTATTTTTATCAGCAGGGTTGGTGATATAAAAACTACACAAATGCCTAATATCATCGGTTCTCAGAAAGTAATTTTCGGCAAATAGGCGGCGAGATTCGCTGTCAATTTCTACCTGAGTTATAGGATAAATTAACAATTGATAAACTAGGGGGGCTAGTTTTTTATCTCGCCGTTTTAAGGCTACCACCGCCGCTAAATTTCCCCCCGCACTTTCTCCCCCCACCGCAATGCGATCGCTATCCCAGTTGTAAGTTTTAGCCTGATTAAACACCCACTCCGTCGCGGTCAAACCATCCTCAATGGCGGCTGGAAATGGATGTTCTGGTGCGAGGCGATAGTCTACTGAGACAACCACACATTCTGCGCCATTGGCGAGGCTGCGACAAATACTATCTACCATGTCTAAATTACCGATTACATAACCGCCACCGTGGAAATAAACTAGAACCGGAAAGGGTTGGTTTCCCTTGGGGGTGTAAATGCGGATTGGTAATTCTCCACCGAGACCCGCAATGGTGCGATTTTCGACTTTGGCGATCGCTTCCGGTGGGTGACTGGCTTTAACAAACATCTGATTAAGGTTTCTCAATTCGGCGGGTTCCATGGCACTAATTGGGGGGTGATTAGATGCTGATACATGATTGAGAAATGATTGGGTTTCGGGATTAACTGAAGGGTTCATTTATTGATTTATATTCAATACATAATTGCCGGGCATCAGGACGGTTTTCGGCTACAAATTCATGGCGATTTATTTCGGTCAAGCCGCAGGTTTTAAAGGCTGATAATTCTGTCTCAGATAAAGGCCATGGGGGGCAGTCCGGTGCGGCTTCGGTGTCACGAAATCGGGTAATTAACAATAAAATACCATCGGTGGCTACCAGATTGGCGATCGCCTTAATTGCTTGGGATCGGACTTGTAAAGGCATGGATTGAGTAATCCTAGATTCGAGTACAAAATCGAACTTTTCTCGCCAATTAGGATCGGGGTCTAACAAGTCGGCGACTGTATAATTTACCTGAGAATTGGGAAACCTTTCGCGACACCAAGCGATCGCCGTTGGAGAAATATCAAAAGCTGTCACCTGAAAGCCAAAATCTGCTAAGGCTTCCGCATCATCTCCTAACCCGCAACCCAACACTAAAGCGGTTTTATTATCATCCTCAATTGCATGATTTTCTAGCCATTGTTGCAGTTGGGGATGAGCCACCAATGTGGCCCAAGGAATCAAAGACGGATCGCCTTGGGATTCAGCATAAAGGGTTTCAAACCACGCGGTAGGATGGGATTGAGAATTTTCGACCATTTCGATAATTTTTTGCCTGAGATTGTTAGGAGGAACTAGAGACATGGGTTAACTAAGACTATAATGGAACATTGATTAAGTATGGATATTTACGATTATAGCCTATCAGTGTGATTCGGGAGGTCTCAGGTTATGATATTTACCTGGATTTGAGGGGATTTCTCTTAATACAATTCTCAAATCCTACTATAATGCTATACTATACGGGTATTTTACGAGGCTAGTTATGACTATAAAACTTACGGTTTCTTCAATGGTTTGTGATGTTTGTGCTAACAGTGTAACCAAGGCTATTCATACTGTTGATAGTGATGCTACTGTCAATATTGACTTAAATACAAAGGTGGTGACTGTGGAAGCAACTGCTTCTGAGTCGGCGCTAAGGGCGGCGATCGCTAAAGCTGGTCATACTACAGAATCATAGGATTTATAGAGGGTTTTGGGAATCCCATAAATGACAGGAAACAAAATGTCCGGGGTTAATTTCTCGCAATTGGGGTTCCTCGACCCGACAGCGATCGCCAACTAAATTCGCCGAAGGACAGCGGCTATAAAATCGACATCCACACGAGGGTAATAAAAAGCTGGGAACATCTCCTTTCAGGATAATTCGTTCCCGTTTGGCTTCGATTTCTGGGTCGGGAATAGGAACAGCAGAAAGTAACGCTTTAGTATAGGGATGAAGGGGATAATCATAGACAGAATTGCACTCCCCTATTTCCACTATTTTACCTAAATACATGACTGCTACCCGGCTGGAAATGTAGCGGACTATACTTAAATCATGGGCGATAAATAGATAGGTTAAATTCAGGCGTTTTTGTAGCGATCGCATTAAGTTAACCACCTGTGCTTGAATAGAAACATCCAAAGAGGCGATCGGTTCATCACAGACCAAAAAATCCGGGTCAACTGCTAAAGCCCTAGCTATAGCTATTCGCTGTCTTTGACCACCCGAAAACTCGTGAGGATAACGATTAATAAATTGGGGATTCAGTCCCACTAATTCTAATAACTCTTGCACTCGATTAATCAGGGATTCACCCTTAGCTAATCTATGAATTAATAGGGGTTCCCCAATGATTTTTTTTAGGGTCATTCGCGGATTTAGGGAAGCGTAGGGGTCTTGGAAAATTATCTGCATTTGGCGGCGCATGATCCGCAACTTTTGGGCATCTAATTTAGTCAGATCAATATCATTAAAATAAACCTGGCCACCTGTGGGAGTTTGAAGCTGTAAAATCGCCCTACCTGTCGTGCTTTTCCCACAGCCAGACTCCCCAACTAAACTAAGAGTTTCACCCCGTTTTATCTCAAATGTTAAACCATCTACTGCCCTAATTATCCCTACCTGTTTCTGTCGAAATATACCCCCACTGACTGGAAAGTGTACCTGCAAATTCTCAACCCTTAATAGGGTATCTGTTTCTGGCTTACTGGGGTGTGTTTTGGCAACCATCAGGTATCAAAAATTCCAAGAAAATAGATAGATTTTAGGTAGCATAAAATCATCCTTTTGTCAAGTCATGGTTTAACCCAACAGGCGACTTGATGATGGGTGGCGACTAATTCTAAAATCGGATCTTCCTGAAAACAACGGTCGATCGCATATTGACATCGAGGCGCAAAGGGGCAACCTTGAGGATAGTTAATCAAATCTGGGGGAGTCCCTGGGATAGCCGGGAGAGTCTCTCCCATGTCGCGGTCAGGACGGGGGAGGCTTTTTAACAATCCCATTGTGTAGGGGTGACGAGGATGCTTATAGAGTTGATTAACGGGCGCTTCTTCGACAATTTGACCTGCATACATGACTAAAATGCGATCGGCAAATCTCGCCAAAAGTGCTAAATCATGGGTAATCCAAATTACCGCCATTCCCATTTCATTTTGCAACTGTTTAATCATCTCAATAACTTGGGCTTGCACAGTTACATCTAAGGCGGTTGTCGGTTCATCAGCAATTAATAATTGTGGATGACAGGCTAATGCCATAGCAATCATAACTCGCTGTCGCATTCCCCCAGAGAATTGATAGGGATAGCTACCAAGTCGGCGTTTTGCTGACGATATACCGACCTTTTCTAAAAGGGCGATCGCCTGTTGTTGTGCCTCTAATTTAGTAGCCCCAGAATGCACTTGTATAGCCTCAGTAATTTGTTTACCAATAGTTAAAACCGGATTTAAGCAAGTCATCGGGTCTTGAAAAATCATCGAAATTTTGTTACCCCGAATCCTTCTTAATGCCGATTTATTGACTTTAAGTAAATCCTGCTTCTCAAACCAAATCTCTCCCCCAGAAATCCGGCCGGAATTGGCAGAAATTAGCCGCAAAATTGATAACACTCCCGCACTTTTCCCCGAACCCGATTCTCCGACAATGCCAAGAGTTTCCCCAGCATTAACATGATAGGAAATGCCATTAACAGCCTTAACTACCCCATCAGTCGTGATAAAACGAGTTTCTAAATTTTTAACTTGTAGCAGTGGTGATATCATCATTAAAAATTGATTTACATATCTTTTTTTAACCTAGGCTTAGGCTTAGGTTTGGGTTTAGGTTTAGGTTTAGGTTTAGGTTCCGTTTCCGGTTCCGGTTCCGGTTCCGGTTGAGAATTGCGAGGCTTAGGCTTAGGCTTCGTTTCTGGTTGCGGTTGCGGTTGCGGTTTAGATAAGGGTGACAATTCATATTCTTGGATATGTTTACTAATCCTAAAAACCTGTTCATCTGTGAGATATGCGGGAGATTTCGATATCATCGATATTAAATCTGTCATACTCGTTAAAACTGGCACAGAACAATTTTTAGCCCCCACCCATTTAGCTATAGGAAAAACCACCGGCGCAGTAATACAATCAGTAGGTAAGTCAGGTATTTCTGAAAAAATCCACCGCTGAAACATCTGTTGATGATAGAGACTTTGGGAAGTAGGACTGTTAGATACAGGAACCCACTGGGAACCCTCACGCCGTTTCCAGTTATCTTGATTAGCCGCCAAGGAACCCTTCCAGGTTTTCACTTCAATTAAAAAAATACCTCGGTTCCCAATCACTAGCAAATCAATTTCTGTTAAACTGCCAGAAGTAGCAGGAATCAGGGCATTTTTAAATAATACCCAATTATCAGGAAAGGTCATCAGCAACAGAGCAATTAAATTTTCCCCTAAACTACCCTTAACTTGATTTCGGATTTGCTTAAATTCAAATACTCCTGCGCCTATCATCCCCAAGAAACCACCACCCCAAGCCTGACTAGCTTCCTCCCGTTGGCTGGATACTTTGCGATTAATATTTTGCTTAAATTTAGCTTTCAGAGATGGCGACTGCTTTAGAACTTTCATAAAATTAATTCTCACCCTGGTTAAACTTCACAAAATAGGGGGCTAACTTAACCCCCCAAATGATGCTTAATTAAGCATTCAGCTTAATGACACGACTGTAATCATTTCTGACCCGGCTTTCGTAAGCATTGCGTTTTTCGGCATCTTCATCACCATAGAAGAAGGAAAGCAAGGCAAAACGTCGCCCCGATGTCACATCAGTAGCCTCGTGCATGGTCGAACAGGAAAAGATGACAGCATCCCCTGTGGCAGGTTTATACAAATGGGGTGCGTGTTCAGGAAATCTTAAACAACCACCTTCGTATTCTTCAGCATTAAGGTTAATAGTCATCGCAAATCGCCGATGGAAAGTTCCCCCAGTGGTGTTGTCTCGATGGGGTCGGAAAAAGCCCCCTGATTCACTATCATAGCAGCCTATTTTGTAGCATTCACGGCGAGTTAGCTGGAATTGAAAGGCTTGCAGAATTTCGGGAAATACCCGGCGCTGCATAATAGAATCGATGTAATTTTTAACGGGTCCGTCCTGTATAAAGTGATCGCGCCGTCGCTTGAAACTGGGGTCAACATAGCCGACGGTTTTTTCTCCCTCTTTTTTCATGAACCCTGATTCATCATTACCTTGAGTTTCCCAAATATGGATGAGTTCCCGACAGAAACGTAAATCCAAAACTTTAGGGATTAGCAACACAGGAGCCTGCATTTTGATGAGGCGAGGAGGTTCTTGGGCGACTAAATCTTGAATTTCTCCTAGGAATTGTTGGGTAAATTCTTCGAGGGGATGTAATGGGTAAATTTTGAGAATGCGAAGATTGCGATCGAGCAGGAAAGCGACACGGTTATAAACGATGGTGTTGCTATTTTTGCCGTCGCAAATATAGGCTCCGTATTTGGTGCTAACTTCTCCTTTGAAATCGGAGAGTAAGGAATAATTAAGGTGATGATTTTCGGCGAAGGTTTTGCGAGTTGAGGGGGGGTTGAGACTGATGCTAAAAATCTGAAGATCAAAGCGATCGCACAGGGACATAATATCTTGCAATCGACAAGCGATTTTTTCGCATTCTGAGATTTGATCCCCTGCATAAAATACTAACAGAATTGGTTTCCCAGCATGGGAACGGAGGACAATATTTTTGCCGTTGGAGTCCGGTAAACTGAACCAGGGAGCCGGATCGCCTACGGTGAGAATAGAAGCAGAATGAACCATGACATCAAAAGAATAAACTCCTAGATATTTTTGACCTCAATCAAAGAGGTGATCACAAAATCGACTCAACTGGTGACGTAAATATTAGGGCATTGGTTCCCGAAAATGTATTTACCAATGGGGATGAGATGTAAAGAATTGTGTAGCATGGTCAGCCGATATAGGTCTTTGGAAATAGTAGCCTTGAGCATATTCACAACCGAGCGATCGCAATTGTTCCAATTGTTCAGGGGTTTCTACTCCTTCGGCGATCGCATCTAAATTTAAAGCCTGTGCTAACATCAAAATAGTTCTGACAATTGCCAAATTTTCCACCTCTGTGGCTTCCCCAATATGAGCAATAAATGAGCGGTCAATTTTCAGGACATCCACGGGAAAACGAGGTAAATAACCCAGGGATGAAAACCCGGTGCCAAAATCATCAATACTTAACTTGATTTGCAAATTCTTTAACTGATGAAGGAGGCGAATAGTAGCTTCCACATCATCCATAATCACGCTTTCGGTAATCTCCAATCGTAAGCCACTGGGGTCAATGCCCGAATCTTGAATAATTCCCTGAATTTCAGTAACTAAATCAGGGTGAATAAACTGTCTGCCCGATAAATTCACGCCCACAATAATCTGACAATCAGATTTTAAAGACTGCTGCCAAATTGCCAATTGATGACAAGCCTCTTGCATAGCCCAGCGACCAATAGGAATAATTAATCCGGTTTCTTTAGCGACTTTTAAAAACCGTTCTGGTGTCACCAAGCCTTGACGAGGATGCTGCCAACGTACTAAGGCTTCAAAACCGACGATTTCCCGAGTTGTTAAGGAAATGACAGGTTGATAATACATGACAAATTCCCCACGGGTTACGGCTAAACGCAGGTCAGTTTCTAATTGCAGGCGATCCAAGCCACCCACCTGCATAGTGCGTTCAAATACTTGATATCGAATATTTTTGAGAGACTTCGCCCTCAGCATGGCGGTGTTACCATTACGGAGTAAATCTTCGGCGCGAGTTTCGGCTGTATCGGCTAAAGCAATGCCAATACTCACGGTTTTAAATACCTCATGACCATTGAGAATAAAGGGATAAGTTAAGTCTTTTTGGATGCGTTCAGCCACGATGGTCGCATTATTTACTGATTGTAAATTCCTCAGCAAAATGGCAAATTCATCAGCGCCCAAACGTGCTATAGTATCCCCTAATCGGACAGAGTTTTTTAGTCTTTCTACTAATTGGAGGAGCAGTTGATCACCGGCTAAGTCTCCTAAGCTGTCATTAATTAGGCGGAAATTATCAACATTAATAAATAATACGCCACAGATAGATTTATTCCGTTGAGATTTGGCGATCGCTTGTTGAGTGCGATCGAGAAATAGGGAACGATTAGGCAATCCAGTTAAGGAATCATGAAGGAAGTTATGAATTTGTTTATAAGCAATTACCCCAGTGGCGGCTAAAGTCAGGGCTAAAACCGGAGAAGCTAGGGGAATCCAAGCATTAAATAAAAACAGGACGTAGGTAGTGCCAAAAATTGTGAATATCCCTAGGAAAAAGTACAATCCTTGCATTCCTGGATGGTGGATACGCCAAGCCAGAAAACCGCCACAAATTCCCCAAAGACTCAACCAGATAATTTCTACCCACTGAGGCACAAACCAGAATAAATTAGAGGTCTGAGAATTACCGGAATCTACCCCTAAAATCTGACTAACTATATTGGCATGAATAAAAACACCTGGCATTTTCGGTGCTGTGGATTCACTGACACTATAGGGGGTAAAAAATTCGTCTTTAATACTGGGTGCAGTGGCTCCGATTAAGACAATATTATCATTAATTAAATCCGGGGAAACTGTACCGGCTAAGACTTGGCTCAAGGTGACGACGGGGGCGGGTTGAACTGCCCGATAGTTGAGCAGGATTTGATAACCGCGATCGTCAATATTGGAGTAGCCCCCATTATGAGACCTTAAAGGCACAAATACCCGATTATTTAACTCCATATATTCGGGCTTTTTGTGATAATTTTTGGGTTCGATATCCTCAAATTTGAGATAATGTAATGCCAATCGTAAACCGAGGGAAAAAAAGGTATTTCCCTGGGATTCAGCAAATAACAGTTGGCGGCGCACTACCCCGTCTGGGTCGAGAATTAGGTCATTAAAGCCGATTTGCTTGGGTGGTAGTTGAGGAGGGGGGGAATACTGGGATTGTCGGGGTTGCCAATTTTGGTGATCCCAAATACATTAGGAGCTTGGAACTGTTGACCTAGTTCGGCGCTACCTGGTGGGTGAGGTAGATCCCGATATATATCTAAACCGATCGCCCTCGGTTGATGCTGTTGTAGGTTAGCTAAAACTTGGGCTAATACGGCATCGGACATAGGCCATTGTTCTTGGGCGGCAATATCTGATTCGGTAATGGCTACAATCAAAATGCGGTCATCAGGTTCCGATTCGGGTCGGAGGCGAACTAACCCGTCAAACAACCTCAATTCTACTGGTTGCAAATCTCCCCTGAGTTTAATCCCAGTTAGTAATAAGGTGCTGGTGAGGCTAATAATCAACCACAATGGGGGAGTAATCCGTAAGACCAGCAATTGCCATTGAGATAGCCGTGACCATTGGGAAGCAGAGTTGTGACGCAGCATTAATCAGCAGAAATGGACTATCCCATTCTATCATACCCAATTTAGATGGGGCAGTTCTCTAGCTTCTATAGACAGAAAGTGGTTGGATAGTCTAATAATAGTCTAATCAAGGATGTTTCTGGTTTAAAGTCATGGTAGGTCAATTTCCAATTCCAGTGGTGGTCAATGGTGCTGGCGGTAAAATGGGTCGCGAGGTGGTCAAAGCGGTGGCTGCTGCACAGGATATGACCCTGTTGGGGGCGATTGATAGAAATCCGGCTTATCTGAATGAAGATGCTGGAACCTTGGCGGGGATGGAACCTTTAGAGATTCCCATTACAAACGATCGCGAAGGAATGCTGGCTATGGCGGCCCAGGAAAAGCAGCCAGCGGTGATGGTGGACTTTACCCACCCAGAGTCAGTATATGACAATATTCGGGCGGCGATCGCCTATGGTGTCCGTCCGGTGGTGGGGACTACTGGGTTAAGTGAAGCCCAAATTCAGGATTTGGCCGAATTTGCTGATAAAGCCAGCATGGGATGTTTATTGATTCCTAATTTTTGCATTGGCATTGTACTTTTACAACAGGCGGCGATCGCTGCTTCTCAATATTTTGACCATGTAGAGATTATTGAGTTACACCATAATCAAAAGGCTGATGCACCTAGCGGCACGGCGGTTAAAACTGCCCAAATGTTGGCAGAGTTTGGGAAAACCTATAACCAAAGCCAAGTTAAAGAAACCGAACAACTACCCGGCGCTAGAGGTGCGATCGCTGATGAACAAATCCGCATTCATAGTGTCCGTTTACCTGGTTTAATTGCTCACCAAGAGGTAATTTTTGGGGCGGCTGGTCAAATTTATACCCTCCGCCACGATACCACCGATCGCGGTTGCTATATGCCCGGTGTCTTGCTGGCAATTCGTCAAGTCTTATCCCTGAAAAGTTTGGTGTATGGATTAGAGAAAATTCTCTAATCGTGGATAATGGATAATGGATGATTAATGACTACCCGCCCCTGGATTGTGTCTCAGATTAGGCATTGCTCATATTAGGCGTTGATTCTATGCTAATTCCACTCACCCGTCAAACTTTCCATGAACTCGTCCCGGCTGTGGCTACTAGCGAACAGTATCAACACTGTTGGGGGAAACCATCGCAATTTATCAGAAGATTGTTAGTGTCCGCTGTGGGGACGTTAATTCTCGCCTTAGTGGAGTTATCAGTACAATTTGAAGGCCGGCAAATTTTGTTAATTCCTTTGGTGATGTTTGCTTTATATTGGCTGTGGGGTCCCATTTGGGACGCTAGTATACGAAATCGCCAGTTTCGCAAATATCCCTATTGTGGATTTTGGCAGGGTAAAGTTTTGGATTATTATATTTCCGAAGCGGTAACTAATGAGCAGGAATCTGTTAACTCTAAGGGTGATTTAATTATCATTGAAAACTTAGAGCGGCGGATTAATGTAGAAGTGGGGGATAAGACCGGGTTTGTGGTGAAAATTGAAGCCCCCCTTAACCGCAACCATAAACGACTTAGTCGGGGTCAGGTGGCGGTGATGTTGGTAACTTCCTATCTGGATGACCTCAGCAGCATTAATGAGGTATCTGATGTGTATATTCCTAGTCAAAATATTTGGGTGGGGTCATATCCCTATTTACGGCGGGATATGTTTATGGAAATTACCCGGGAGATGCGATCGCGTTATGGCCGTCCCCAATCGCGATCGCCTCGTCGGACTCCCTCTCCCCGTCAGCAAGCCTATGATTAACCGCCTCCTGACTCATTTCTGCCGTAGGCTTGCCAAGCTAGGTCTACCAAGCCATTAACTATGGCTACAGCGACCACTGAACTACCCTTGCGGCCGTCTATACGGATATGAGATACCATAGAATCATTTAAGCGCGATTTGGCTACATCCGCCCCCACAAACCCCGATGGCGTAGCAATGACTAAGGCGGGTTTAATTTCCTCAGCCTCAATTAAATCTACTAACCCTGATAGGGCCGTTTGTTCCTGACCCACGACAAAAATTCCCTCTGGATAACGTTTGGCTAGGGTTTGAATACCCCAAGCCGTGCGACTTTTTTCCCGTTGGGGTCGAGTCACCGTGTCCAGGGAACAGTACACTGGATTAGCAAAGGTTGACAAAATTTGGGGAGTGATACCCACCTGCACCATGGGTACATCTACTATAATTGTAGTACGGGCAGCTAGAGCCGCTGCTCCGGCTTGCAGGGCTTGGTCTGAAAAGCGCACAAGGCTTTTATATTCAAAATCGGCCGTGGTGTAAATCACCCGCCGGACAATTTCGTACTCTGCGGGAGAAAACACATGAGTACCGATTTCGCGATCGATGATACCCAAACTTTGGGCATCGGTGATATGCCATTCCATCCTGACTCGCCGCTGTTGGGTGTCCTATAATTGGTTCCGGTGTTAGCCAGAACCACAGTGGCGCTGGTTGCGCCTCTTTATTATCGGTTATGGGGGTATCTTATCAAAGATTTGCGATTTAGGGCAGTTTTATCGATAACTTTATTAAGGACATGGCTGGCTCTGGTCAAGTATTGCAAAAATTCGCTTTCTGTCGGCTAGGGGGGAAATACTTATGTTTAAGGTGGGTGAAGTATCTGATATTTTGGGAATTAATCCACAAACGATTTATTTTTATGAACGGAGAGGATTAATCCCTTCTCCTCAACGGAATGAGGCGGGTTATCGCCTATTTACTCAGGAGGATTTGCAGAGAATTGGCTTTATTATTAGGGCGAAGTCTTTGGGCTTAACTTTGCTGGAGATTAAGGATATTTTAGAACTGAAAAATCAGCGATCGCTTACTTGTCAGGCTGTTTATGAACGTTTGAATTGTAAACTTACTCAAATTCGCGATAAAATTGACCAATTACAGGCCTTACATGATGAATTATTGCCCCTAGTGCAGGAATGTCAGACTAATCTCGATCGCACTAATTCCGACCAACAATGTGTCATCCTAGATAATTATAGCCACAAACACCCGCCTACCCCTTGACATTATACCTAAGTATAAGCTCTACAATAGTCGGCATCAGTTATAGTTCAGGAGAACTCAAATCATGACTGCTGTCAAAATCGAAGTCCTAGGGACTGGCTGCAAAAAGTGTCAGTAACTAGAAGCCAACGCTAAAGAGGCGATCGCCTCCCTAAATATCGACGCGGAAGTTTTACACATTACCGAACCCATCAAAATAGCTGAACGAGGAGTTATGAAAACTCCCGCCTTGGTGATTAATGATGTGGTAGTCAGTCAGGGGAAAGTAGCCACCCCTGAACAGATCCAAACTCATCTCAAACCTTAATTTAAGTCTATACCCTAGGAAACCTGGTGCGTTGGGATTATCCCATCTCATTATACCATGTCTTGCCGAAAATTGCCCACAATTTTACCCTTTCCACCAGGTTTTTTTTATACATCTAAACTGCGGAAAATCGCCCGGAGTAAACACATGAGAATTTCCACTTTTTGGCAGGAACAGTGGCAGCCTCTCGCCTTCATTATCGCTATATTTTTACTGTGCTTTTATCTCCCTGTAGAAGCCATACAACAGTCGGAAAGGCTACAAAATGCCTTCTGGGAGTCTCTTTATCTAGTCCGCTGGTACGCTCAAGAACACGTTTTGCTGTGTCTAATTCCGGCGTTTTTTATTGCGGGTGCGATCGCCGTTTTCATTAGCCAAGACTCAGTAATGAAATATCTGGGAGTCAAGGCTAACCCTTGGCTGGCTTATGGTGTCGCCTCTGTATCCGGTACTATTTTAGCAGTTTGTTCCTGCACTGTACTCCCTTTATTTGCCGGAATTTACCGCATGGGGGCCGGTTTGGGTCCGGCGATCGCTTTTCTGTACTCAGGACCCGCCATTAACGTTCTAGCCATTATTCTCACTGCTAGAGTTTTAGGATGGCAATTAGGTCTAGCCAGGGCAATTTGTGCCATTATTTTTAGCATTATTATCGGCTTATCAATGCAGTGGTTTTTCCGCCATGAAGAAATCGAAAAAGTCAAAGCCGCTTCCCTGTTGTCTGAACCCGAAGAGACTCGCCCCTTATGGCAAAATGCCGTATTTTTTGCCGTCCTGGTCGGCATCCTAGTTTTTGCTAATTGGAGTCCGCCAGATGTTAATACTGGTTTGTGGTATCTTATCTATTCCTTAAAATGGTGGATAACTGGCTTGTTTGGTATCGCCTTGGCTGCCATTTTAGTCGCTTGGTTAAATCTCAACCTGGGAAAAGTTTTGTTAATTGGTGCTGTCACTGTGGTATTATCATTACAGTTCCATCAATACCCTTTGATTGCCTTTAGTTTTGCCGTGGTCGGTTTATCTTGGTTGACCAGTACCGATAAAAATGAGGCGGGAGAATGGTTTGAGTCTTCCTGGGATTATGCTAAACAAATTTTACCCCTATTATTGCTAGGGGTATTAATTGCGGGCGCTTTATTAGGTCGTCCCGGTCAGGAAGCCTTAATTCCTTCTCAATGGGTCGCTACGGCGGTGGGTGGTAATTCCATTTGGGCGAATTTTTTTGCGGCGATCGCTGGTGCTTTTATGTATTTTGCTACCTTAACAGAAGTGCCCATTTTACAGGGATTAATTGGTAATGGTATGGGAGACGGACCCGCCTTGGCTTTATTATTAGCAGGTCCGGCTTTATCCCTTCCTAATATGCTGGTTATTCGTAATATTATCGGCACCCAAAAAACTGTCGTCTTTGTGGCGCTGGTCGTCGCTATGGCTACCATTAGTGGTATCATCTATGGGGGGATTATGGCGATGTTTTAAAACTTGATGCCTACCTGACGGGCTGCTACAATATATCTAAAGATATATTCGGCTAATTCTACATGATTTTCCGCTTCGGCGGCGGAATTAGCCCAGACTGTCACCCCATGATTACGAATTAACAAAGCCGGGACTTGCGGGGGTTCTTGGTGAAAGCGATCGCTTATTTCTTTAGCAATTTTGGGAACCTGTAAATGGTTTTTAAAAACCGGCATAAACACCTGGGGATTTTCCTCCCACACCCCCAAACCTTTTAACATCTCAATCGGAGGTAAAGGCAATTGGTCTCCTTCCACAAAATTAGTCACCAATTTCGCCTCAACCGAATGGACATGATAGCAGGCTTTAGCATCAGGAAAACAGGAATAAATCGCCTGATGGATACTCGTTTCCGCTGAGGGTTTATTCTCAGGCTTAGGGGTTTCTAGCAATTCCCCCGTGAGAGAAACCCGCACAAAATCATCCGCCGCCAATTTCCCCTTTTGTTTACCACTAGCAGTAATCCAAAAACTGCCATCTTCCACCCTAGCCGACAAATTACCAGCCGTCCCAGCCATCCATCCTAGCTGATAAAATTGGCGAGATGCTTCAATTAAAGATTCACGGGGGTCTGTATTCATTACATTATCCATTATCCATTAATTACCGGGTGGGTGGGGACGGGTTTATTAATCGGGTCGGTGAGAGGGACAGGTTTATTAATATGGTCGGTGAGAGGGGCGGGTTTATTAATATGGTCGGTGAGAGGGGCGGGTTTATTAATATGGTCGGTGGGTCTTCTAATTAACTGCGGAACCCGCCCCTACAATTATCCATTATCCATTAATTACCGGGTGGGGGGCGGGTTTATTAATATGGTCGGTGGATCTTCTAATTAACTGCGGAACCCGCCCCTACGATTATCCATTATCAATATCAATTATAAATTATCCATTATTACTTCCTTGAAGGTTTGAACACCAGCGGCGGGACCATCTGGATGATCCATGATACCAGTTCCAGCATTGAGAATAACATCATTGCCATAGTCGGCTAAAACCTGGGGAATAATTCCCGCATGGATACCAGCAGAAGGGACTGGGAAAATATTACGCGATCGCAAAGTATCCCGAATTTTGGCTTCTTCCGTGGGGTCAAACGGTAAACTACCATAATGGGCTGGATACAAAACCGCATCCGCCCCAGCATGGGCCATGAGAGTCCCCAAAACCACAGAATAAGCTAAACCGTGATCCGGTGATGCACAGAGGCTACCAGCAAACGCAGGATGCACAAAAATCGGAACATTGATTTCTGGGTCACTGGCGATCGCCTCCAATACCGAAAATCCGTAGGTTAGGACATTTAATAATAGGGCATTTGCGCCCGCCTTAACTAGAGTCCTCGCTTTTTCGATTAAGGTGATCGCAGAACCCGTGATATTTACCGCATAGAGGACGTTGCGACCCGTTTCGCTTCTCACCCTATCTAACACCCCTCGACAAGCCTTTAAGCGTTCAAGAGTGGGCGCTGTGGGCAAGTCTGGCAGGATTTCATCATCCTTAATTAGGTCTAATCCCGCAAAAGCCACCTGTTCCAAAATATCCGCGTGGTCGGCGGCGGACAACCCCAAGGCGGGTTTAAAAATCGCCATAATTAGGGGTCGCTTCGGGACCTCCAGGCGATCGCGAATTCCTGTAATTCCTAGTTTGGGGCGTTTCCCGTAATTTTCCCCCAGCCGGACTGCAATTACCTTTCCACTACCCGCCATGGAATATTTACCAAAAATCATCGTTAGTAGGCTGGGGATATCGTTTTCTACATTAGCCTCTGGAAAAGCAATGGTAACAATGCTATATTTTTGATTATCAGTTTGGATATTGATCACCTCTCCTAAATGCGATCGCATCACCTCTTCCCGGTGTTGAAAACGTGCATCCCAAGTTCCCGCTGTTTGTCCAATGGCGATAACTTTCCCTTGACGTTCTGGATCTATTCCCGGGGGAAATCGATAGTCTACCTCGATACTTCTAAGCATAGATAAATTCCTAGCCCTCAAATTATCACTTCTCTGATTATTGTATTATCCTACCTTAACCTAATGGCTAAACCTGCGAAATTTTCCGATCTCCAATCTACCATATCCCCCGCTAGTCTGAACACTATTAGAATTATTGGCGCGAGACAACATAACCTCAAAAATATCAATCTGGAACTTCCCCGCGATCGCCTCATTGTATTTACTGGCGTTTCAGGTTCTGGGAAATCTTCCCTCGCTTTTGATACCATTTTTGCCGAAGGACAACGGCGTTATGTCGAGTCCCTTAGTGCCTATGCGAGACAATTTTTAGGACAATTAGATAAGCCTGATGTTGATGCGATCGAGGGGTTGAGTCCCGCCATTTCTATTGACCAAAAATCTACCTCCCATAACCCTCGGTCTACCGTCGGAACAGTCACCGAAATTTATGATTATTTACGTCTATTATTTGGTCGGGCGGGTTCCCCTCATTGTCCTATATGCGATCGCAATATTGCCCCCCAAACTATTGACCAAATGTGCGATCAAGTTATGGCACTTCCTGAAGGCACTAAGTTTCTCATTCTTGCGCCTGTCGTCCGAGGGAAAAAAGGCACTCATCGCAAACTCTTATCTAGTTTAGCATCTTCAGGCTTTGTCCGGGTCAGAATTGATGGGGAAATTCTCGAATTGTCTGACCATATAGACTTAGACAAAAATCATCTCCATGATATTGAAATTGTCATTGATAGACTCATTGTAAAACCAGGTTTACAGGAACGTTTAGTTGATTCCTTAACTACCTGTTTACGCCATTCCGAAGGTATTGCCATTATTCAGATTTTGGATAACCTCAATATATCACCAGAAGAAAACTTCCCCAAACCTCAGCAATTGGTCTTTTCCGAAAACTTTGCTTGTCCTGAACATGGCGCGGTTATGGAAGAACTTTCACCCCGTCTATTTTCTTTTAATTCTCCCTATGGCGCTTGTCCCGCTTGTCATGGTTTGGGACACTGGCGGACTTTTTCCCCAGAATTGATTATTCCTGACCCTTCACAACCTGTTTATAATGCGATCGCCCCTTGGTCAGATAAGGACAATTCCTTTTATTTATCCCTACTTCATAGTGTCGCCCAAGCCTTCGATTTCGAGATTTCGACACCCTGGAAAAAACTGACATCTGAACAACAGCATATTATTCTTTATGGGAGTGAGGAACCCATTTTAATAGAAACTGATTCCCGCTACCAAGAAAGTCGCAGTTATTACCGCCCCTATCTCGGTGCAATTCCCATGTTACTCCGACAATATGAGGAAACAGGTTCCGAGGCGCAAAAGCAGAAATTAGCACCTTATTTGATTGACCAGCCCTGCGAAGTTTGTCACGGTAAACGATTGAAGCCAGAGGCGCTATCTGTCTATTTGGGACAGTATAATATAGCAGATTTAACAGAGGTTTCCATTCGGGATTGTTTGGCTAAAATTAATCAGCTACAATTGAGCGATCGCCAAGCCCAAATAGGGGATTTAGTCTTACGGGAAATTAAGGCAAGATTACAGTTTTTGATAGATGTCGGTTTGGATTATTTGACCCTCGCTAGATCCGCGTCTACCTTGTCTGGGGGAGAAGCCCAAAGGATTCGATTGGCTACTCAAATTGGCGCGGGTTTAACCGGTGTTTTATATGTCTTAGACGAGCCTAGTATTGGCTTACATCAACGGGATAATGGCAGACTATTAAAGACCTTGATAAAGTTGCGAGATTTAGGCAATACCTTAATTGTAGTTGAACATGACGAGGAAACTATCCGCGCCGCTGATTGGTTGGTTGATATCGGTCCGGGGGCGGGAGTTAATGGGGGAGAAATTGTCGCCCAAGGAGATTTTAAAACTTTATTAACTACTGAAAAATCCCTCACGGGTGCTTATCTTTCTGGACGCAAAAAAATTGAAACTCCCACCAGTCGCCGTCCCGGAAATGGGCGATCGCTATTTCTCCAAAACGCCCATTGTAATAATCTGCAAAATATCGATGTTGAATTACCCCTCGGTAAATTTGTCTGTATTACTGGTGTATCAGGTTCCGGGAAATCTACCTTAATTAATGACTTATTATATCCCGCCCTCCAACATCATTTTTACGGGAAAATTGCCTTTCCTAAACAATTAGATAAAATTCGGGGATTAGATGCTTTAGATAAGGTCATTGTCATTGATCAATCTCCCATTGGACGCACTCCACGTTCTAACCCCGCTACCTATACCGGAGTGTTTGATATTATCCGAGGAATATTTGCAGAAACCATTGAGGCGAAAGCTAGGGGATATAAGCCAGGACAGTTTTCTTTTAATGTTAAAGGCGGACGCTGTGAAGCCTGCGGCGGACAGGGCGTAAATGTGATTGAAATGAATTTTCTCCCTGATGTTTATGTTCAATGTGAAGTATGTAAAGGCGCACGATATAACCGGGAAACTCTCCAGGTTAAATATAAAGGCTATTCTATCGCTGATGTCTTGAATATGACGGTTGACGAGGCTTTAAAAGTCTTTGAAAACATTCCCCGCGCTAACACTAGGCTGCAAACTTTGGTTGATGTCGGTTTGGGTTATATTCAGTTAGGACAACCCGCGCCTACCCTTTCTGGGGGAGAAGCACAACGGGTTAAATTGGCTTCTGAATTGTCAAAGCGCGCTACTGGTAAAACTCTATATTTAATTGATGAACCCACTACCGGTTTATCCTTTTATGATGTTCATCAGTTATTGAATGTTTTACAAAGGTTGGTCGATAAGGGTAATTCTATTATCTTGATTGAACATAATTTAGATGTGATTCGTTGTGCTGATTGGGTGGTGGACTTGGGACCCGAAGGAGGCGATCGCGGTGGTCAAATTATCGCCACCGGAACCCCTGAAAATGTCGCTAATAACCCCCATTCCTACACCGGAATTTATTTAAAACAAGTCTTAACAACTTCCTAGGACAAACAGAAACCCCCTTGATTTGGGGGTTGACAAACTAGCCAGAAATCCTTTATAATTGAGGAGCAATTGATTCGGCTTGCTGTTGTTGTATTAACTGCCAATGTTGTATGGCTTTTTGATGAATATCTAACCAGGGGATTTGATGCTGTTGGGCGAGGGTAGCGCAGTCCTCATATTCGGGATGCACATTAATAATGCGATCGCCTGAAAAAGCCACCTTAATTCTCACCAAACCATATTCAGTGTCAACCGTCTGTAATTCGCGGTTAAGAATAGTCCGACATTGCCAACTTTGACGAATCCCTAAAGTAGTGGTTTCTGCAAACAGAATATTCCGGCAAGTATCCACAGCTTCCGGGTGACAAATCACAGTTAATAATACCCCAAGGCGAGACTTTTTCATCGTCACAGGTTGCACAAAAACATCCACCGCCCCCGCCGATAATAAAGCCTGAGAAGCATAGGCGATCGCTTGGGGGCTAAGGTCATCAATTTGAGTTTCTAATACCGCCACCATTTCCTCATCATGATCATGGAAAGTCCCCCCCAAACCATGACTTTCCGCCTTGGGTTTATCTGTGTCCTCAGTTTCCCCTAACCATAGGCGGAGAATATTAGGGATGGGAAAATTTGACGAACCGGCCCCTAGTCCCACCCGTTTCAGAATCATCGGCGGTGGCGGTCCGAATTCTGTAGCCAAAGTTACAGCGATCGCCGCCCCCGTTGGGGTAACTAATTCTCGTTCAATGCCATTGCTATAAACTGGAACACTACGCATTTCCCAGAGTTTCAGAACAGCAGGGGCAGGTACTGGCAAAATTCCATGGGCAGCCCGGAATGTGCCCCCACCTACCGGAAAAGCAGAACAATAGAGGCGATCGATTTTTAGCCAGTCCAACCCCAAACAGGTTCCGACAATATCCACGATCGCATCTGTAGCCCCCACTTCGTGAAAATGTACCTTTTCCGGGTCAATACCATGAACCGCCCCTTCCGCTTCCGCCAGCTTGCGGAATACAGCTAAACTCATGTTTTCTGCCCTTGGGGGAAGTTTTGCAGCTTTGATAATGGCTTCAATATCTGGTAGGTGGCGAGTGTGATGATCGTGGCGAGTTAGGTCTACATGAACCTTCGTCGCTTGTTGACCCTGGCGAGTTACCTTTTCAGCCCATAGCCGATATTCCTCAGCCATTCCCAGCCTTTCTAACTGTGTCGTGAGATACTCCAGAGGGACCCCGGCATGAACTAAGGCGGCGAGGCACATATCCCCAGCTATTCCAGTGGGGCATTGAAGGTAGGCTATATTGATCATTTTCGGCGGTCTGGTTTAAGTGGTATCGATTTTAGTTTAAAGTTATTTTACTCAAAAATTGGGCATGATCAGATCGTCATTCTGACTTTAAACTTTAATTGTTCGATAATTATTCGAGTTCATGGACTTTATTATATGGCTACTCTGTACGAAATTCATCCCCAAAATCCTCAAAAACGCACCATTGAACAAATTAACGATGCCCTTAAACGTGGGGCGGTGATGCTTTACCCTACTGATACTGTTTATGCGATCGGTTGCGACCTCACCGTTAAATCTGCAGTCCAAAAGGTACGACAAATTAAGCAGATTTCCAATGATAAACCTCTCACCTTCTTGTGTTCATCCTTATCCAATATTGCCGATTATGCCATAGTTACTGACGAGGCTTATCGCACCATCAAAAAATTGATTCCGGGGAGTTATACTTTTGTGCTTCCCGCCACTAAACAAGTGCCCAAATTGGTCATGTCACCTAAGCGGAAAACCACCGGAATTAGGGTTCCTGATCATCCCGTGTGTTTAGCGATTTTGGAATCTCTAGGAAATCCGGTCATCTCTACTTCTGCACATATTAAAGAAGAAGATGAACCCTCGGCTTTAATTCGGAAAATTCCCCAAAATTATGATAAGTTTCAGCTTTTTGATGCCTTGGAGAATTTGGTTGATATTATTGTTGATGATGGCGCTGATTTGGATTATCAAGTCTCGACAATTATTGATTTAAGTGCTGATGATCCTGTCCTGGTGCGGCGCGGAAAAGGATGGGAGGCGATCGCTGATTGGGATCTGCCAGAAGAATAGCCCAATAGCCCCAATTTTAGGGGCTAAGTTAACCTTTCATCCCACTTTAATTAAAGCGATCGCACAAATTTCTTTCCTCATCCTTTAATCCCGGGTGATAATTAAGGTAGTCTTGGATGACATAACAAGCATAACTCAACTCATCCAAAGCCATAATCTCAGCCACATTCCAGATAATCCCCTTATGATCATCTCCCCCAGAAATAATCCATTTCCCATCATTACTAAAAGCCACAGTCCGCACTGGTCCTTGATGTCGGATTAACGTTTTAAGTTTCACCCCTTCATTAGTCCAAAGTTGAATAGTGCCATCCCAACTAGCCGAAGCAATCATCTCACCATCTGGCGAAAAAGCCACGTGATCAACAATTCCCTGATGATGCAAAACTATCGATTTTCTACCATCTAAAAACCATAATCTGACCGTGTTATCTGTACTAGCAGAAGCAATCATATCACCTTGGGGACTAAAAGCCACCCCCCAAACACTACCCTGATGATTACCAATTAACCGCGTCCCAGACCCGTCTATATATACAACTCTGACCTCCTTATCCTCACTACCCGTAACCACCATTTTACCATCAGGACTAAAAGCAACCCCCGTAATCACTTCCGAATATTCCCACTCCCGTATAAACTCCCCAACTCGACTCCACAATTTCACTTTCTTATCATTTCCCACCGAAGCTATCACCTCACCATTTGGCGAAAAAGCTAATTGATTTACCCCCATAGAATGAGCATTATTGATCACCTTTAATAACTCTCCCTCCATATTCCAGAGGCGAATACTTTCATCCCAGCTACCCGTCGCCACAATTTCACCATCAGGAGAAACCCCTAGACCAATTACACCCTTATCATGACCTTCTAGTCTTCCCAGTAAACGACCCTGCATATCCCAGCGATAAACTTCTCCACCCCAACTAACAGAGAAAACTTGCTGATGGTCTGGAGTTAAAGCTACTCTCCGCAGATGGGTTTCATGTCCTGATAACACAGTCAAAAACGGACTCTTAACTTTCCATAGTTTAACCTCCCCATTGAAATCAGCAGAAGCCAGAGTTTCACCATCAGGACTAAAGGCGAGTTGAGTAAGCGGCGCAGTATGGGAAACAAAAGTTTGCAGGTGTCTACCGTCAGGACTCCATAAACGGATAGTCTGATCCCAACTCCCAGAAGCAATTATATTACCATCAGGAGAAAAAGCCACAGTCCTAATACTATTGTCATGTTTTCCGAGGACAATAGCAGACCTTTCATTAATAGACCATAATTTCAATTCTCTATTATGACCTCCAGCCACTAGATACTGACCATCAGGAGAAAAAGCCAAAGCCTCCACAGGTTCTTGAGAATGTTCAAAATCAGCTAATAATTCTCCTGTTATGTCCCACAGTTTCACTGTACCATCATCACTCACAGAAGCCAGGCGGTTACCGTCTGGAGAAAAGGCTATCTTTTTCACCACTTGAGTATGACCCACAAATTCATTTAATAAAGTGCCATCTCTGCGCCAAAGTTTTATAGAACCACGAGTGCTAGAAGTGGCTATGGTGTCTTGCTCCCGAATTATCAGATCCCATATTTCTTCCTCATGGGCGGAAAACGTGAACACCAAATCACCTTCATTAGACCAAATTCTGATTTCCCCATTGCTGTGTCCCGTGGCTATATAGCCGTCTGGGAAAAAAGCTATAGTTCGTAATTCATAGGCAAAATTTGGGATAATATTCAGTAGTTTTCCCCGCCGATTAAAAATCATAATCTGATTATTTTCTGCAATAATTTTATCCCTTCGGTCAACATCTTGAGAATTAGTGCGGGTAATAATCGCTATCTGTTCACCATCTTTACTCCAATCTAAAGACCAAACTCGGTCTTCCTGACGACCAAAACTATGATATTCATTCATCCCATAAACAGATTGAATCAAGACAGAATTTACTTTATTTTGGATATTATAATCGGGATTTTTGACATCCTTAATCCTCATTTTTGCCCGTACAGCATTAATTAAAGCATTGAAGCTATTTTGTGATAAAAACTGACCCTCTGTGGCGGAAATTAGGGCCTCAATTTCTCGGACTTTGGTGATTTCGTAGCTGGCGATCGCTCGACGATATTGGGAGTAAGCTAAACCCGCTAACCCTAGGGAGAACAATAGTGATAAAACTACCGTGGTTAACAGTCGCCGCTGTAGTCTTGAGTTTTTATATTCTTCTAAAAGTCTCGCTTCTACCGCGATTAATTTTTCCGCTTCTAAAGCCTGTTGCATGGCAGCGCGATCGCATTTTTCCGAAGCTGATAAAAATTGATAATCACCATCACTTAAACTTTTTCCTAACGCCCAATTTCGCGCTTCTAACAAGGCTTGACCTCGTAAAAGTCGAGAATCATCTGTTTGACAAGAAGCTATCCAAGCCTCAAAGTTTTGGGAATATGGACGTAGTAAATTTAGCTGTTTTTGCGTCCATTCTAAGTTAAAAATATGCTCATAAATGGGATTTTTAACTTTTAGCACACTCCCGGATTTTTCAATTAATCCCGATAGTAAAACCTCCGTTTCTTCCCGACTACCATCAAAGGGTATTTCGGTCTCTAGGAGTATTTTCTGATAAATACCTAATAATCTTGAGCAGATTTGAGGATTGCTAATAATTCGATTTCTAATGGTTCGCAAATGTTCCGGTTCGTCTTGCTTTTCCCAATTAGTAATTATCTGGTCAATCACCAATGTTTTTATAAACTCTTTTTCCGATGCTATTTGACCACGATTTAGCGGATTAATATCTTGATGATATTGGTAATATATGAGATTACATAACTTCTGAGTTAAAAACGGCTGTCCTCCTGTCCAGTTTAAGATTTCTTGCAGCAAAATTTCCCCATTAAAACCCGGAACATTTAATCCCTTTTGTAGGGGTTTTGCTTCCTCTAGGGTAAACCCAGAAAGTGCGATCGCTGTGCCAATATTAAAAGGGGTTCGGGTGCGGTCTCTAATTAAATCGGAGGGATTAGCTACCCCGAAAATCGCAAAATTTAACCGTTGATATGCTGCCTCAGTTGCCCTTTGGTTATAACAAAATCGAATAAATGCAAACCAATCATCTACCGGAAATGGTAAACTTAAAATAGTGTCGATCTCATCAATAAAAATGCAAAATATATCATGGGGAAAAGTTGGCAGTAAAACCTCAACTATAAACTGATTTAATTTCTGTACCAATGAAAGTTCGCCTTGTTCTTTCCACCATACTTTAAATGGCATATATTTTAATAACCCAAACCCTCGCCAAAGTTCTACAAAAATTCCCTTATACCACTGCATTGGGGTAACATCTTCACTACCAATAACCGTCATGTCTAACGTCGCACAACGTATTCCTTCTGCTTGTAAACGGTGGCGGGCTTGCACTAACAGAGAAGATTTACCCATCTGACGAGAGTTGAGAACATAACCAAACTCTCCCCGCTTCAAGGCTTCATACAGGTCTGTATCTGCTTGTCGCTTAACATAGCTAGGACAGTCGGTATGCAGACTACCTCCGACTTGATAAATTGATCGATATTCAGTTATCATAATTAAAATCTCATCGTCAATTCTGATAATTATCTCACTATTACAATTAATAAAATAATCAACAGCTTTATCTTCAATTTTTGTAAACAAAGCATGATACGCACAAAATCGCTATTTTGTCAAGAGGCTAATTTTTGACCCTGGCTCAATCCTTAAAAACTCGTGCATCGCAATTTTAAACTTTCACCAAAAAATATTAATATTTCACGATATATATAGGGTTTCCGGCTTTTTTGGGGCGTGTAGGCACAATAAGCCCTTGGATGGCATTTATATAAGCATAGCAAAACCCCCATTCTGTCGTCAAGTATTTGAGAGGAGTTATCAATTAAATTGTATTAAATCTTAACATTATTTTGAAAATCAAAACTCTTTTGATGAAAATATTAGTACAAATTATTAATTGGGGTATTTAAAGGCTGTAGGTCAGGGTATCCAAAACCGGATCTGTTCAATTTTGGCATATTTGGCGATCGCCATTTTCAGTGTCGGCATGAATTTGTAAGTAATCCCGTATCCAGTCACAGGCATAATTACGCACTGTTTGATAATTAATAGAATCCTTAATATTCCACAGGATAGCCACCCCATCAATATCAGTAGAAATTAACCGTTGACCATCATGGCTAAAATTCACCGACAAAACCCGAGTTTGATGGGTACGATGACCATTAAAAATCGCCAAATTTTCCCCATCAAGACTCCAAATTTTCGCACTTCCATCTGTCCCCGCTGTCGCCAGTATTTGACTATCTGGGGAAAAAGTCACATCCGATACAATATCATTATGATCAGCTTTAAAATCATTAATTAGATTGCCATTTATATCCCACAGCATAACCATATCATCTTCAGCAGCAGAAACCAAAAAGCGACCATCAGGAGAAAAATCTAAGCCTAAGATAGTTCCCCTGTGGTATGGACTTAGTTCCCGTTTCAGGCTACCATCAACTCCCCAAATTTTCACCATTCCACCACTACCACCAGAAGCAATTAACTGATTATCTCGGCTAATAGCAATCGTGCGGATAGTCTGTCCCTGTGAAGACCAACTTTTGAGCAAAACCCCGTCTTTATTCCAAAGTTTGATAGTGCTATCACCACTACCACTCACCAGAAATTCACCATTGGGACTAAAAGCCACCGACCAAACAGGTCCAGTATGTTCAGTTAAAGTGTTTAGTAAAGTTATGTTGGTTCCGTCAGGGGAAATTTGCCACAGTTGAATGATTTGGTCATAGCTACCAGTAGCCAAAATTTGATATTGAGAAGCAACACTGACCGACAAAACTCCCCCGTCGCTAGTAGGAATAGTCTGTAATAACTCCCCATTAGGTCGCCAAATTCTGAGAGTTTTATCATCACTACCAGTTACCACAAAACTGTCATCCTCAGAAAATACCGCATCTAAAATACCCCTATTATGTCCCCTCAAAATAGTGAGGCTAGGGTGTTCAAAACCCCAGAGTCGAAGAGTTTTATCATTACTTACCGAAGCCAGCGTTTTACCATCAGGGCTAAAGCTAACATTCCAGACCTGTTGTTGATGACCTTCTAGGGTGTATAGCAAATTACCATCTATATCCCACAGCTTAATATTATTAGCTAAATCAGCAGTGGCGAAAACAATACCTAAACGGCGGATAATGCTATCGGGAGGACTAATAGCCACAGACCAAACCCAACCTTCCTGGGAGGGTAAAGTAGTAATCAGACTGCCATCAAGTCCCCACACTTTAGCTGTACCGTCATTACTACCAGAAACGATAGTTTTGCCATCGGGGAGAATACCACGTCCCAGACCGGGTTTTGGTGTCCGCTAAAGGTATTAACTAGACTGCCATCTATTCCCCATAGTTTCACGGTGTGGTCTTTGCTAGTGGTGGCGATATTTTGACCATCTGGAGAAAAAGCGATCGCCTCTACAGCATCATCATGACCTGTTAAAGTCAGGTGAAGATAAGCATCAACCCATCCCTGGTCACCCCGTCGCCACAGTTGCGCTGTTTTGTCTTGACTAGCTATTCCTATGGTCTGACCATCTGGAGAAAAAGCGATCGCCCTGACACCATTTTTATGGAGACTTAGGGTAGTAACTAAATTACCATCAACAGTCCAGATCTTAGCCGTTTTGTCTAAACTCGCTGAGGCTAAAAATTGACCATCTGGGGAAAAAGCCACATCAAAAACGTCCCCTTCATGACCAGCAAAAACCTGTAATAAATTACCTCGCTTATCCCAGAGTTTAATAGTATTATCATTACTGCTAGTAGCGATATATTCACCGTCAGGAGAGAAAGTAACTCGCCAAATCAAATGGTCATGGGCTACAATTCTATTGAACTCATCAGCCCTAAAAAATGCCCGGCTAACCGTCTGCTTTACCCTCTCGATAATGGCGGGATTAGGTGATTTTATAGTTGCAATTTTTTGATGTGCTGCTAAAGCCGACAATAAAGCATCCAAGTGATAATTTTGAGTGAATAAAGTATTTGCAGAATTTAAAACAGCACTAATTTCGTTAATTCTAGCTTGTTTTTCATTAATTGAAGCTCTCATATATAAATTAAATGTCTGAAATACCAACAGAGAATTTATCACAAAACCAATAGTTAAAACTCCTATAAAAAGTTTTTGTTTTTGGGCATTTTTTTGTTGCTCTAATAATCTGATTTGCTGTTCTTTTAATTGGTTGGCAATAGCTTGCGATCGCTCAATTTCTAGTTGCTGTCTAACTTGCATTTGTTCCAGTTCAGCCGAAGCATTTAAAAATTGATAATCTACCGGACTCAAAACCTTACCTACCATCCACTTTTGAGCATCTTTGAAAGCCTGTCCTCGCAGCAGTCGAGATTCATCAGTTTTACCAGAAATCACCCAGGCTTCAAGAGTTTGAGAATAGGGTCGTAAATTACTTAACTTTTTATCTACCCAATCGTGATTAAAAATGCTTTTATAAATCTTATTTTTCACAATTAAATAATTATGGTATTTAATCACCAAGCCAGACATAATTAATTCCGTTTGTTCAGCACTACCATCAGCTTCAACTATTATACCTATTAAAACTTGCTGATAAAGACTTAGCAAATTTGCCAGAGTTTTGTGATTATCTAATAACCGATTAGAGATAGTTCGTAAATGTTCCGGTTCGTCGTGATATTCCCAATTATCAATAATGTAATCTTGAACAATTTTATAGATAATCTTTTCTTCGGATTTAGACTCCCAGAACTTATGTTTACCTTCTTTCAATATCTCCACACATAATATATTACAAATTTTCTGAGTTAAAAAAGGCTGTCCTCTCGTCCAATTTAATATACTTTTCAGCAAACGACGAGAATTTTTACCCGGAATAATTAAACCTGTCATTAAAGGTTCAGCTTCCTTTAAAGTAAATCCTGATAACTGTATAGCTTTCCCAATATTAAACGGCGTGCGATTTTTATCTTTAATTAAATCCGAAGGTGTAGCTACTCCAAAAATCGCAAAAGTAATCCGATTATATTCGGGATTAACAGCCCTTTCATTATAACAATAACGAATGAAAGCAAAAAAATCATCCACCGGGAATGGTAAACTTAAAATGCTATCGATTTCATCCACAAATATAAACAGGTGTTCGTCTGGTAAATGTTTTAATAACTCTTCAATAAATTGACTTAAACGCTGCAATAAAGATAGGTCTTCTCGTTCATTCCACCAGCTTTTCAGTGGAAATTTACTGGTCAGCTTAAAACCTGTCCATAAAAATGTTAAAATCCCTTTATACCACTGTAAAGGTGTCACATTTTCACTACCAATACAAGTCATATCTAAGCTGATACATTTCAGCGACTCCTGTTGTAGCCGATAGGAAGTCCGCACCAACAGGGACGATTTACCCATTTGACGACTATTGAGAACATAGCAAAATTCCCCGGATTTCAAGGCTTGATAGAGTTCCCTATCCGCCGCCCTCTCCACATAGGTCGGTGAGTCCCTATGAAGGCTACCACCAACTTGATAAATTGATTGGGACTCAAGTATCATGAGATTATATCGATAATTATAGTTAATTATTAGCCCACCACAACGGTAATTTCATAAAATGTCTATTTTGTCAATAGCCTAATTTTCAGCCTGGACTAAATCCTCAAAAACTCGTGCATCGCCATTTTAAATTGTAGCCACAAAATATTAATATTTCACGATCTATATAGGGTTTCCGGCTTTTTTTTGGGTGTAGGCACAATAACCCCTCGGAAGCGATTTCCGTCAGTATAGCAAAACCTCCATTCTGTCGTCAAGTATTTGAGGTTACTGGTATTGAGGCGATCGCATCTCAAATCATGCTTTTTCTAAGAAAACTCGGAAATAAATTTCTTTCTGATGCTTAACCGATAAATAGTGCTTCGGTATTTCTTCTATATTGTCACCGTCTATTTTAAGGGACTTCACCAGATTTTCTCGTTTGAATTGTGATGAACGTTTATTCAAATTACCTGGCATGGGTATATTTTTAATCACCACAAATTTAATATCATAATCCTTGAGAAAATCAGGCTTTCCCCAAAAAACTTGCCCGATTTTTTGCAAATATTTAAATAGACAAAAACCACCTTTAAGTTGTTTAATAATATCTTGATTATCTGGGTTGCCTCGCTTGAGTTCTAAAAAAATAGCTGTTTTTTGTGATTTTTGGTTAAGCAAAATGTTAACCAAAATGATATAATCTGAACGTTTGCATTCTCCTTGTAATCCTTGAATAAATCCTACTGGTGGTGCAAACTTATCGGATTTAATAATGAAAAATTCTGGTGGAAATCCCTTAATTTTAATGGAATATTTAACATCTTGATCTGCTTCAGTTAGGATTACTTCTCGACTGTTATAGGGTAGAGCGATCGCTTTAATTTGTGCTGATTCATCAATTAACTCTGACAGAATTTTATAATCTCTCTTCCACACTAGAACTCTTCTCCCCAAACGATCGCTTCTTGAATTTTATTCATGGCTTCAATCGCAGTGTCAAAGCTGGAAATTTCTATACCGAAATCCGGTGTAATCTTGGCAACAGTTAACGTTTGGCAGCGACTCCGCCTCGATTTACCGGGTAGTTGAACAAGGGCTTCTTCCGCGATATAAACTCTAACACGACTAGCATCGAGAATTTCATCTTGTTTATAGCCTTCTTGTTGAGCGATTTTCTGAATGTGGGGTTTATCGGAATTGAGCATGATTAGGGTGTTCAATTCCTTGACAATATAATCACTGTGGGTCGTCATCAATACTTTGATGCCACTGTTAATTAACCGAGCAATTAAACGAGCGATTCGACGTTGGTTTTCCGGGTGCAAATTTAGTTCGGGTTCATCAATAATTAGTAATTGACCGATTTTGGCAATATGTTTTAAATAAAAGCCAATATCCAGTAAAGAACGAACTGCGCTAGAACTTTCATCCATCGTTAACTGAGCTTTTTTATTACCCATAGGAATATAATAGAGTTCATCATTTTTGGTCACCACATAACGACCGCCAATAATATCATCAAAATCATCCAAAATACCAGGATTGATTTCGCTTAAATCACTGCTGCGTTTAGATATTCCCTCTAAATTACGCAGAAACTCAACATTTTTATGAATCGGCAACGCATAATCTCCATACCCCTTAGAAAGCAGCAGTTGAAACCTATCTTTTTCCCCTTCAACTTGGCTCAGTTCATCTAGGAGGCGATTACGGGCAAAATTGAGTTCTTTCCGAAAAATAGCCGCACCTGTTCTTTCCGCACTCGCGATAAAAGGACGCGGAAAAAATCGAGAAAACAGGATATTTTTAATCGAATCACTAATAATTTTATTGATGATTTGTCGAGGAAAATTCAGATTTTCCTTTGTGGCTAGGAGTGTAACCGTCAATTCTGGGCTATTTACAGGTTTGATTAGTGAAAAGATTTGCTGATCAGAACCTCTGGCTCCTATATTGGTTTCATAGCCATCATCAAAAAAATCTCTATTTAAATCTAAAAAAACTTCAAAGGTTGTCTGGGCGAACCTGGCTCCGTTTGTCCCAAAGATTTCCCCCAGACTGTCTGCGTAGGCTTGGGAGGCTTGGGATAGGATTTTTTCTGGGGAATCAATATCAGTTAGGAGGTTGATCGTCGCCAATCCTTGATTTAAAATCTGGTCAATAATATCATTGGCAATTTCCACCTCAAAGCCATCTCTCCATGTCGATAAAAATCCAAACAAAGCATAGGTCACATAAGTTTTCCCAGAGTTATTTTGCCCACAAATAATCGTTAGATCTCCTAATTCTAGTTGGGCTTGTTTGATAACACCTAAATTTTGAACCTTGATTTTCATGAATAATTTAAGTGTGAGAGTTTTAGATTTTTATGACTCTGCTATGGTACGGGTCTTGGGAGTCTCAGCCTCCGGGATTGCATCTGTTAACAATCCTTGGAAATCCAAAATACTTTGCCAGTATATATTAGTTAAACTTAACCCAGATGATGGTAAGTGGGGAAAATTCCCCACAGTTAGGAAAACCCTAAAAACCACTCAAACGGCTTTGGAGAATTTCCGCTTGTTTCTCAGCTTCCGCTAAAGCATCTCGCGCACCCTGTACAACCTGGGGGTCAGCTTTATCGACAAAATTACGATTACTTAAACGCTTGGTATAGCTATCAATTTCCTTCTGAATTTTTGCCAATTTCTTCTCGGTCCGCTGCTTCAAGGCTTCTAAATCAACCACCCCAGCCAAAGGAATTAAGGCCTGAATAGTACCCACCACCCCGGCGATAGTTTGACCTTCATTTCCCGTTAATGCTTCTGTAATCACCAAGTTATCCACCCCAGCAATTTTATTAATATAGACCTCTCCCCGTTGCAAAATCTCCCTTTCTTTGGCATTTTCACTTTGCAGAATCGCCGTAACTTTGACTTTGGGTTTAATATCAGCGTCAGCGCGCAAATTTCGGAGAGTGCGAATTGTGCCGATAATTAAATCAAAATCGGTTTCTAAGTCGGAACTGATCATCTGTTCTTGCAATACTGGATAAGTCTGCACCGCCAAACAATCTTGTTCCCCGGTTTGGGTTAAAGTATGCCAAATTTCCTCGGTAATGTGTGGCATAAAAGGATGTAATAGCTTTAAAATGCCTTCTAAAATGTAGGCGAGTACCTGCTGGGCTACTTTCTGAGAAACGCCGCCATCTCCCTGTAAACGATACTTGGCTAACTCAATATACCAGTCGCAAAAATCACCCCAAATAAACTCATATAAGCCTTTAGCTGCTTCCCCTAAACTGTAAGCATTCATATAATCACAAGTTTGCTTGACAGTTTGGTTAAACCGAGACAAAATCCAGCGATCGCTTAATTCCAACTCCTCCAAATTAGGTGTTCCCAATTGTGCCGGAGTTTGTCCTTTCAGGTTCATCAACACAAACCGGGCCGCATTCCAGAGTTTATTAGTAAAATTCCGGGAAGCCTCCACCGACGGCGACTCATCCTTGCTGCGGTCATACTCTAAACGGATATCCTGTCCTGCACCGATCACCTCTCGCATTAAAGTATAACGCAGCGCATCAGTCCCATATTTATCAATCAACAATAAAGGGTCGATACCATTTCCCGCTGATTTCGACATCTTTTTGCCATTTTCATCCAGGATTAACCCATGGATATAAACCGTTTGAAAAGGCATTTTGTCCGTAAAATATCCCCCCATCATCGTCATTCTAGCCACCCAGAAAAAGATGATATCAAACCCCGTAGACAGAGTATTCGTCGGGTAATAGGTTTGCAAATCTGCCGTTTTTTCCGGCCATCCCAAAGTCGAAAACGGCCACAAACCAGAGGAAAACCAGGTATCGAGAACATCAGGATCTTGCTGAAGTTTTACCCCTTCTCCAAAGGAAGCGATCGCTTTTTCCTGGGCTTCTGCTGCTGTCCGCGCCACAATAAACGGAGTATCATCAGTAATTTCTCCCCCAGTTTCACTAACCGCATACCAAGCCGGAATTTGATGTCCCCACCACAGTTGACGAGAAATGCACCAATCTTCTAATTTCACCAACCAGTCACGATAGACTTTTTGCCATCTTTGGGGGACAAAATTAGGGCTATGGTCATTATCCAAACATACCAAAGCCCCATCAGCCAACGGTCTAATCTTGACAAACCACTGAGTAGATAATAGCGGTTCAACCGGAACTTTTCCGCGATCGCTATAAGGTACAGAATGGCTATAGTCTTCGATTTTCACCAAAAACCCTTCCGCTTCCAAACGTTTCACCACATTTTGGCGCGCCACAAACCTATCTTGTCCGACAAACTCTCCCCCATTCTCATTCAAAGAACCATTTTTATTTAGAATATTAATCATCGGCAAATTATGCCTTTTACCCATCTCAAAATCATTGGGGTCATGGGCGGGAGTAACCTTAACGCAGCCCGTCCCAAATTCTGGATCAACTAACTCATCACCAATAATAGGAATTTCCCTATTCATAATTGGTAAAGTCAGAGTTTTCCCAATCAAATTTTGATAGCGTTTATCATTAGGATTAACCGCCACAGCCGTATCACCTAACATAGTTTCTGGGCGAGTAGTCGCCACTTCCACAAACCCACTACCATCACTCAGAGGGTAGCGAAAATGCCATAACTTGCCATTAACTTCCTTATTTTCCACTTCCAGATCCGACACCGCCGACTCACTGGCGGGACACCAATTAACCAGATATTCCCCACGATAAATTAAGCCATCTTCATATAAACGCACAAACGCTTCAATTACCGCTTTTGATAATCCTTCATCCAGCGTAAACCGTTCACGAGTCCAGTCACAGGACACCCCCAAACGTCGCAATTGATTAACAATTTTACCACCCGACTCTTGTTTCCACTGCCAAGCCCGGTCTAAAAACTTATCCCTTCCCAAATCATAGCGAGTTTTACCTTCTTCTCGCAATTGTCGCTCTAAAATAGTCTGTACTGCTATACTAGCGTGGTCAGTTCCCGGCAAATATAGCGTATTATAACCACGCATCCGATGATAGCGAATTAACGCATCAATCAAAGAATTATTGAAAGCGTGACCCATGTGCAGGCTTCCCGTCACGTTCGGAGGCGGAATCATGATACAGTAGGGTTCACCGGGATGGTTAGGGTCTGCTTTAAAGACCTGCTTCTGTTCCCAGTATTGCTGCCATTTGGCTTCAGTGGAGAAAGGGTCGTATTGGGGTGCTAGGGTGGGAATAGTTGCAGTCATAGCAGATTATATCGACAGTTTAAGCTGATTGCTCGTTCCTAAATATTTTGCCACATCAAGGCTTAAATTACAGTAGATGATTAGATTATTAGTTATCGTCGCGCTTCGCCGTCATCCTAGCCGCTACCATATCGCCATGGGAAGTATCTTAACCGCCTTCCCAATCCTATTCAGCCCCGCCTACCTGCTTTTCCTCTCCTCTTGTCTTGGCAGCCCAGACCCACCCCGAACCCCCTTAATGGAGGATGGGGGGACTGGTAATCTTGAGAGTCTAACTGTACTGTTGACCAGATACTGCTTCTGGGTCAAGGTTAAACAGAGTTTGCAGGGTTTGCATAGCCCGGCGGCGGGCTTCAATATCCTGCTGCGATCGCAATTGTACCATAGGATCATGAAGGATTTTATTGACAATACCCCTAGTCAGGGCTTCAATCACCTCCTGATGCTTTTCCGCAAATTCCGATCCCAAACGAGATAACGCTTTTTCCAGTTCCTGTTCTCTAATCCCTTCAATCTTATCGCGCAGACAGTTAATTGTCGGGACTGTTTCCAAACTCCGCCACCAGACATCAAAGGCTTCCACTTCTTCTTCAAGAAGAACCTCCGCCTCCAGCGCCATTCTCCGGCGGCTTTCATAGTTTTGGGCTACCACCGCCTTTAAGTCATCCACATTAAACGCCTTAATTCCTGGTAACTCCGTGACATCAGCCGCCACATTGCGAGGAACAGAAATATCAACCAACATTAGAGACTGGTTAGGGGCTAAAGTCTCCTCTAATTTAGCTCTATCTAAAATCGGTTCCGTCGCACCTGTGCTAGTAAAGACGATATCGGAATTAGCCACAACAGCCATCATTTCCGACAGAGGACACAAGTTCAAATCCGCCTCTCTAAATTGACCCGCCAACTCTTGCGATCGCTTTAACGAACGATTTATAATAGAGATGTGGTTAGCCCCCTTAGAGAGCAGATGTTGTACCAATAGGCGAGACATTTTACCCGCCCCAACAATAGCCACTCGGTAATCAGACAGATCCTCCACTTTCATCTGCACCAATTCCACAGCCGCAGAACTAATAGAAACCGCCCCCGTACCAATGCTAGTTTCTGTCCGCACCCGTTTCCCAGCCGTCAAGGCTTGTTTAAATAAACGATTGAGAATGCGCCCTATTCCCTTGTATTGCTGACCCAACTTGTGAGTTTGCTTAACTTGGGCGAGGATCTGTCCTTCTCCCAGAACCAAACTATCCAATCCCGCCGCCACTCGCATTAGGTGCATAATCGCATCATCATGGAGAAGCGTAAATAGATGGGGACGCAGTTCAGCCAGGGTTAGTTGACTCGACTCCGACAGAAATTGGGTTACTTCCCTAATTCCCGGTTGAGCCTCAACTGTGACCAAATAGATTTCCAAGCGATTACAGGTACTAAGAATCGCCACCTCTTCCAAATGAGGATAGCTCAACAAACTGGCGATCGCCCCTTCTATCTGAGGTTCTGGAATACTGAGTTTTTCACGGACGTTAACTGGAGCCGTTTTGTGACTAAGACCTACGACTGCAATATTCATAAAACGGTTTAGTGTTTCGGTTTTTTTATTAGTGTATGGGATCAGGTCGAAGCCATCTCCGGTGTTTCTGCTGTCAACTCACATCAATTCACCAAAATCTGTGCAATTTCCCTGATCCCGTTTCCACTGGGGAAACTAGCGAAGCTGAATATTTTTCGGCTTCTCAAACATATGGATAGTATCTACAAAGCGAGCTGTTTTCGACTGAGACGAAATTACCAAGCTCTGAGTCCGAGCCCCACCACCGAAGAAGCGAACCCCCTCCATCAGAGTACCAGAAGTAATACCACAGGCAGCAAATAGAACAGTTCTGCCGTTAGCCAGTTCTTCCGCATTATAGACCTTATCAGGATTTTCAATCCCCATCTCTTTCAAGCGAGCGATGTTGCTTTCCTTGCTTTCCCCGATCAGACCAGTCTTGACAACTTCTGGGTCATAGATCAATTGTCCTTGGAAGTGACCTCCCAGACAGCGCATAGCCGCAGCCGAAATCACCCCTTCAGGAGCCGCACCAATACCCATCAGAGCATGAATATTAGTTCCAGAGAAAGCACAGGAGATAGCTGCAGACACATCCCCATCACTAATCAGACGAACCCTAGCACCAGCTTCCCGAATTTCCTTAATCAGTTCCTTGTGGCGGGGGCGATCCATAACCACAACCACTAATTCCTCAACCGCGCGACCCATGCAGTC
The DNA here is from genome assembly GCA_016745315.1 of Arthrospira sp. PCC 9108. GTDB lineage: Bacteria > Cyanobacteriota > Cyanobacteriia > Cyanobacteriales > Microcoleaceae > Limnospira > Limnospira platensis. Next base: position 2,546,338 of record CP066886.1, on the reverse strand, counting down.
CGAGATAATCTGGAGGTTTTCTGTAGCTGATTTGTTAAGATCAACATGACCACGAGCTACCGGAGGGGCTGCTAGTTTCTTCATGTAGAAATCAGGAGCCGCAAAAAGTCCCCCCTTCTCAGAAATAGCCAGCACAGCCATCGAGCCATTTTGACCGTAGGCTACCAGGTTAGTTCCTTCGCAGGGGTCAACCGCGATGTCAATTTCTACCAATTCTTCTGGGTTACAAAATGCCCCCGCATTTTCCTGGGTGCAGATACCTACCTCTTCACCAATGTAGAGCATAGGAGCCTCATCGCGCTCCCCTTCACCGATGACGATACGACCGCGCATATGAATTTGATTCATCCGTTGGCGCATGGCTTCCACAGCCACATGGTCGGCGGTATTTTTTTCGCCTTTACCCATCCATCGAGCCGAAGCGATCGCCGCTTGCTCGACTACCTCAATAATCTCTAAACCAATAGCGTTATCCACGAGTTTTATCCTCCCAACATCTGAGATTGCCTGATTGTAAGGGTGGGTTCAGTAAACAGCCTCGATTTGCACGCCCGTTATTCGTGAACCCGTCCCTAAGCACTCCCAGTGTTCAAGTCTATCAGGTTATTGAGAGCCTATATGCAGGGAATTGAAATCCTCTTAATAATCTTAACAAATCTTGACACTCCCCTGCCTAAAGGCGAGGGGATTCTTCATTCATAGACCCAACTTGCTTTGACAGGATTGCTCCAGCCCGAGTAATGGTCGAATCTCCTGAAGCGTTCGGGTATAAGACCCTTCGCGCTTGCCCTAGCGTACACAAGGCTGACTTTGCTGCGCAACGCTGCGCGAACAGGATGTTGAGCGCAGCACTCCCATCCCGATCCAAGTTTAACCCACATTGACAAACATGAGTTCGAGTGGATAGGGCTTTTTTGACCACTGCACCACAGTTAGAGCATTCTTGGGAAGTATAAGCCGGGTTAACCGCAACCGTCACCTTGCCAAACTTCACCCCAAAATACTCTAGCTTCCTGAACTGATACCAACTTGCATCATTAATCGACGGGAATGGTGATTTGATTACGAGTTTCTGATAACTTCCAACCACAAGTTGTGTATTCAACTGAACGGCTGTTCTTTTTGAACTTGGGAAAACCTTTCTTTCCTCGAATGGCTTTCCGGCAGTTCTCGTAGAACCTCCTTATTGCCGAATATGCTCTTTCAATGGACGCTTGACAGGCGCTGGAGTTTAAGTTTTTAGCAAAAGGAAATTCATCTCGAGCGTGTTTTGCCCTAGACCATACAAATTATTCTGTCCAATTCCTGAATTATCCATCCAGAAACCGATCGCTTTATTTATTGCCGATGAACTGAGCAGTTCGGATCGCCTCATCAATGGTAATGCACGTGATTTGACTTCCCTTTGGCTTTAAACTCCAGTACAATCATTTATATGGGACAACACGCCTAAGCATAATAGTATAACATAAAAAGCCGTCCTACAAGGCTTGTTGAGCAAAGCCGAAGCGACCGGGCTAGTGACCCAGGATCTTTGGTAAATCACCCTCCGCCGACTCTCCCACCCTTCTGTCCCCCTCAAAAGTTAAATTTTGTTGCATTTGGGCGATCGCACCCCCATTCAGGACTGCCCTCGTCACAATTTTGCACTATGGTAATCTAATTAGTGATCAGGAAGTCGTACTAGCCGAGCAGCTTTAATGAGTAGCAACGTCATTGTCATTCAAGACTCCCAATTTGAAACCGAAGTCCTAGGTAATACTGGACAGCCGACTTTAGCCTACTTCTGGGCTGGCTGGTGTGGCCCTTGTCGTTTGGTTTCCCCCTCCGTCGAAGCTGTAGCAAATACTTACAGCGATCGCCTAAAAGTAGTTAAACTAGAAATCGACCCCAACCCCCAAGCAGTTAAACTCTGTCAAGTGGAAGGAGTCCCAGCCTTGAGACTATTTAGGGGCGGAGAAATTATCGCCTCCTTTGAGGGAGCAATTACCAAAGACAAACTAATTGAGTGGATTGACCCTCACCTGTAGAATCTGTAAATCTCTTATTGAGTCCCGTTTGCGTCGGAGTTGAATGCTATGCAATTTTCTAAGCGACTAGAACCTCTACGGTCTAATGTATTTGCTGATATGGATCGAGCCAAAGCCAAAGCATTGGCCGCCGGACAAGATCTGATTGACTTGTCTTTGGGTTCTTCTGATGTACCTGTGGCTAATCACATTATCGATCGCATTCGGGACTCCCTCGACGATACTACAACCCACGGTTACGCTTTATTCCGCAATACTAAGGATTTTCGAGATGCCGCCGCTCACTGGTACACCCAAAAGTATGGCGTGCCAGTTGACCCAGAAACCGAAGTTCTCCAACTCATAGGCTGTCAGGAAGGAACAGGACATCTGCCTTTAGCTATTCTTGACCCCGGAGATTTTGCCCTATTACAAGATCCGGGCTATCCTTCCCACGCCGGCGGAGTATATATAGCTGGCGGACAAATTTACCCCATGACCATGTTGGCTGAAAATGGCTTCCTGCCAAAGTTTGAGGAAATTCCCCAAGCCGTATTGTCTCAAGCCAAAATGATGGTCTTGAGTTATCCCCATAATCCCACAACCGCGATCGCTCCCTTATCATTTTTTCAGGAAGCCGTAGCCTTCTGTCAAAAAAATGATCTCGTCCTCGTTCATGATTTCCCCTACGGGGATTTTGTCTTCCCAGAAGGCAATGCCGTCAATAATGATGCCATTGCCCCCTCTATCTTGCAAGCAGACCCCCAGAAAACCGTCTCCATAGAGTTTTTTACCTTTTCCAAGTCCTATAATATGGGGGGCTTCCGTATCGGTTTCGCCGTCGGAAATCCTCAATTGATTCTCGCTCTGCGACAGGTCAAGGCGGCGATCGACTTTAATCAGTATCGTGGCATTCTTAATGGTGCGATCGCTGCTTTAACCGGCCCTCAAGAATTAATTAGCTACACCGTTGATACCTTCCGAGAGCGGCGCGATGTCTTTGTTAAAGCCCTCCATGACATCGGTTGGGATGTACCTACCCCCATAGCCACCCTCTACATTTGGGCAAAACTCCCCGAACCCTGGAGTCAAGATTCTATCCGCTTCTGCGCCCAATTAGTCCAACAAACCGGAGTCGCCGTATCTCCCGGCGTTGGCTTTGGCAAATCCGGCGAAGGATATGTCCGCTTTGCTCTCGTTCATCCCCCAGAAGTCTTAAAAGTCGCCGTAGACCGGATTGCCCAATTCTTGCAGTCCCACCAGCCCTAAACCAGCTAACACCTAACTTACTACAACTAATGATAGGGGCCGGTTCTCGACAATTCCCAGCACTACTCTGGGTTTCATCGAGTCCGGCCCCCTTTAAATATACCGATCAATCTCTTAAACATCACCCCCAAAAAACTGTAATTTTTCGTAGAAATACGGAGTATTTTTAACCATCATCAGACCAATCTTAGACACCATCAAATTTGCCGATAACTTTATATAAAATCACCATAACTTTACAGAACCTTTATAGACTTTTCCCAGACCGTCAACTATAATGAACACAGAGTCAAAAAACAGCAGGCGTTAAATTTATGTCTATATTAAAGACTCTGCGCCCTAACTTAAAAGCGCGAAACCGATGAAAAAAGCGGTGTCATCTACGAAAAACTAATAATAATTAAACAAAATCCCTTTTCAGGTAAAGCTGATTACAGCTTCCCCAAAAGGACTAACTCAACCCTCAACTATTAACTTTAGGAGACTTCAATCATGGCTGGACTTATCAACAAATTCTTAGTTAGTGCCTCCCTTGCCGCCGGTATGACCGCAATAGTCGC
>CP066886.1:837500-2537500 GCA_016745315.1 Arthrospira sp. PCC 9108 | reverse complement strand
ATACATCTTAAACTGTAAATGCCTGTACCCTAAACCGACACAGGTGGGGTGGTTGAGAATACTAAGGGGCGCGAGATAACTCTCTCTAAGGAACTCGGCAAAATGGCTCCGTAACTTCGGGAGAAGGAGTGCCTGCCGAAAGGTAGGTGGCACTGAAGAGGCCCAGGCGACTGTTTACCAAAAACACAGGTCTCCGCTAAGTCGCAAGACGATGTATGGGGGCTGACGCCTGCCCAGTGCCGGAAGGTTAAGGAAGTCGGTCAGGAGTAATCTGAAGCTGATGACCGAAGCCCCGGTGAACGGCGGCCGTAACTATAACGGTCCTAAGGTAGCGAAATTCCTTGTCGGGTAAGTTCCGACCCGCACGAAAGGCGTAACGATCTGGGCGCTGTCTCGGAGAGAGACTCGGCGAAATAGAATTGTCTGTGAAGATACGGACTACCTGCACCCGGACAGAAAGACCCTATGAAGCTTTACTGTAGCCTGGAATTGGGTTCGGGCTTCGCTTGCGCAGGATAGGTGGGAGGCTGTGAAGAATTCCTTGTGGGGGATTCTGAGCCATCGGTGAGATACCACTCTGGCGAGGCTAGAATTCTAACCTTTTCCCGTTATCCGGGAAAGAGACAGTTTCAGGGGGGCAGTTTGACTGGGGCGGTCGCCTCCTAAATGGTAACGGAGGCGCGCAAGGGTTCCCTCAGGCTGGTTGGAAATCAGCCGTAGAGTGCAAAGGCATAAGGGAGCTTGACTGCAAGACCTACAAGTCGAGCAGGGACGAAAGTCGGCCTTAGTGATCCGACGGTACTGCGTGGAAAGGCCGTCGCTCAACGGATAAAAGTTACTCTAGGGATAACAGGCTGATCTCCCCCAAGAGTTCACATCGACGGGGAGGTTTGGCACCTCGATGTCGGCTCATCGCAACCTGGGGCGGTAGTACGTCCCAAGGGTTGGGCTGTTCGCCCATTAAAGCGGTACGTGAGCTGGGTTCAGAACGTCGTGAGACAGTTCGGTCCATATCCGGTGCAGGCGTAAGAGCATTGAGAGGAGCCTTCCCTAGTACGAGAGGACCGGGAAGGACGCACCGCTGGTGTACCTGTTATCGTGCCAACGGTATACGCAGGGTAGCCATGTGCGGAGCGGATAACCGCTGAAAGCATCTAAGTGGGAAGCCCACCTCAAGATGAGTGCTCTCACTGGGTTAGCCAGGTAAGGTCACGGGAAGATTACCCGTTAATAGATGTCAGGTGGAAGTCCAGCAATGGATGTAGCCGAGGCACACTAACAGACCGAGGGCTTGACCTCTTTTACACTCGCTTTTTCTCTATGCAGCCTTTAGGGTTTTGCTTATACACTACAATTTAATCTTATTACTCTGCCTCTTTCTTTCGATTGAGGCTTTGTTTTTTGATAATCTGGTATTCACCATGAGTTCTGAAAGGTCTGAATTATCTGAGTTAGTAGCCCCGGCTTTTCCAAGGGTTCCTACTTGGTGTCGGGCGATCGCATTAGGGATTGACGGATTTCTAGTGTTGTTGATTACTGGTTTATTAGGGGCTAGTGGCTTAGTCGGATTTTTGATATTTATGCTGCTTTGGATAGCCTCACGGGTGTTTGTAGTTTATCGAAACTATGGACAGAGCCTAGGGCGGTGGGCTTTGAATATGAGGGTAATTGATACACGATTCCACCGAACACCGCAACTGTTAGAATTATCTAAGCGTGAGGGTGTCCTAGGGTTTTTTGTGTTCTTGGCTCTAAATGGATTAGGGAATCTGGCTTTAGGCCATGCGGGTGTTGTGCTGTTACTAGTTCCCCTGATCGCTGATGGTGGAGTGGTGCTGTTTGATCTGAGTCAATATCCGCAAACTTTTCACGATCGCTTTGGCGAAACTATCGTTATTGGTGTGCAACGAGGCTATTCTTTGGATATTAGAGTCAAAAATTGGATTGACAAAATGCAGCAATACCTGAAATAATAGATGATTGTGCTTTATTAAGAAATCTTTTAGGATTATGGCTAAAGGTGTTCGCATTGTAATCACGCTGGAATGCACTGAGTGTCGCACCAATACCGATAAGCGTTCTAAGGGTGTGTCACGGTATACAACGACCAAAAACCGTCGGAATACAACTGGGAGGATGGAACTCAAAAAATTCTGCACCCACTGTAACAAACATACGGTTCACAAAGAAATCAAATAGTGCTTTCAGATGACTGGTGGGAGAGTAGTCATCCCCATGAACCTAGAATCATCCATTAAACCAACAGGAGTCAAAGCCCATGAGCTATTTCCGTCGCCAAGTTTCGCCGATTGATCCGAAAACCCCCATTGATTATAAAAACATCGAGTTGTTGAAAAAGTTTATGACCGAACGGGGCAAAATTCTACCCCGGCGCATTACCGGTTTAACCTGTAAACAACAACGAGACCTGACAAAAGCGATCAAACGGGCTAGAATTTTAGCCATGCTGCCCTTTGTCAATAAAGAAGGCTGATTGAATTGGTGGAAAAGGGAACTTTAGTTGAATTCCGTATACATGGGGAGCGCCGTCTCGCTGTGGTAGCTCGCCCTGAAGGAAAAAAGCACTGGATCTTAGTTGATGACCAGGGAAATTCCCATACCGTTCATCCCAGACAAATTACCTATGAGGTAGGGGGAACGACTTATCGTCCTGCTGATATTCCCTCTTTTTATGAAGAAATACAACCCTATCTAGATCCAGCTAGTTTAGAGATAGCCTGGGAGATTTTGATTGAAGAGGGGGAAACAGTCGATCCCACAGGAATGGCATTGTTGCTATTTTCGGAGGAAACTCCGGCTCAATGTTATGCCAGCCACTTGTTGCTATGCAATGATAAACTCTACTTTAAACAGAAGGGCGATCGCTATGAACCTCGCCCTCCTAACCAAGTAGCAGAAATCAAACATCAACAGGAAGTTGAACAGCAACGGGAACAGGAAACCCAACTATTTTGGCAGCGAGTTGAACAATGTCTAGGGGGAGAGGTGGTAGAATGGCAGGGGAGCGATCGCGCCCGCCTCGATGCTTTGGAACGTTTTGCTCTGTACGGGGAGGAAGCATCCCATACGGGACCCGCCTTAGAAACCCTAAGCAGTCTTAATCGCCCTCAAACTCCCAGTGCCTCTTTTCAATTGTTGGTAGACTTGGGGATATGGAGTCTGCATGAGAACCTTTCCCTGTGGCGCAGTCAGATCCCAACCCAGTTTCCCGCAAAGGTCCTAGACGTGGCTCAATATTATCTCCAATCTCCCCAACCTGACCCAGATCAAGATCGTCGGTTCGATCTAACTCATCTGAAGGTCTATACCATTGACGACGAAAGCACCCGCGAAATTGATGATGGAGTTAGCCTAGAATTTCTCGAAGACGGAACCCAAAAGATTTGGATTCACATTGCTGATCCTACCCGTCTAATTCAACCGGGAGATGAACTAGACCTAGAAGCGCGGCGCAGGACTACCAGCGTTTACCTACCCACGGGGATGATTCCCATGTTCCCCTCAGAACTAGCCACGGGGCCGATGAGTTTGGTGCAGGGTAAAATTTGCTGTGCCTTGAGCTTCGGGGTAGTGCTGAATGAAGATGGCAGCGTGAAGGATTATAGCATTCATACCAGCATCATCAAACCTACCTACCGCCTCACCTATGATGATGTCGATGAGATGCTGCACTTGGGTATTAAGGCTGAACCAGAAATCGAGATTTTAGGAAAGTTCGCGAAACTTCGGCAACAATGGCGTTCCTCCCAAGGGGCTATTAGTATTTATATGCCTGAATCTATGATTAAGGTGGACGGGGATGAGGTAATTGTTAAACTCCTTGATGATTCTCTGTCTCGCCAAATGGTGGCAGAAATGATGATTTTAACTGGGGAGGTAGCTGCTCGCTACGGTCAGGAGCATAATTTAGCATTACCCTATCGCAGCCAGCCTCAACCAGAACTACCCCCGGAAGAGGAACTGCTGCAACTACCAGCCGGAGCGGTAAGAGCCTGTGCATTGCGTCGTTATATGCCTCGTAGTGAGGTTAGCTTGACTCCGGCTCGCCATGCAAGTTTAGCCTTGGAAACTTATACGCAGGTGACTTCCCCCATTAGGCGTTATAGCGATCTATTGGCTCACTTCCAGATTAAGGCTCATTTACGGGGAGAAGAGCCAGCTTTTTCGGTGGAACAAATGCAGGAAATGGTGATGAGCCTTGGTCCGGCGGTGAAGGAAGCCTCGAAGGTGGAACGGGAGACGAACCGCTATTGGAGTTTGGAATATTTGCGTCGTCAAGCTGATGAGGTGTGGGAAGCTATTTTGCTGCGGTGGTTGCGGGAGGATAGTAATTTAGGTTTGGTGATGCTGGAGGAATTAGGGTTAGAGTTACCAATGCGGTTTAACCGCGACATAGCACTTGGCGATCGCTTTGAGGTAAAAGTGACCCATTCTGACCCACGCCAAGACGTGATTCAATTCCAGGAGATTATTGGCCCAGCCACGGAACCAGCGGTTTAGGAGAATAGCGACCAGCAGCAGGCGGAGACGGGTTAGAAACCTGCCCCTACCTGCCCTAGTGAATTAGTTGTCGCCGAGGGCTTCTACGATCGCCCTAGTATTGGCTTCCATCATTCTAACATAACTATCCCCTTGGGAACCAGGTGCGCCAATAGAATCGGAATATAATTCTTGGGGGGCTAATTCCACCCCGGCTTCTTCTGCGACCGCCCTAATTAATTGGGGATTAAGTGTGGTTTCGGCAAAAATAGCAGGGACTCGGTGGCGGCGGATTTCCTCTGCTAAATTCCGCACAGTTTGGGCGCTAGGTTGTTCTTCGGTGCTGATACCTATTAAGGTTCCGGGTACAGTTAAACCATAGGCGGCGGCGTAATATTGAAAAGCATCATGGGTGGTGACCAGATAACGGCGATCGCTAGGAATTGTGGCAATTTGTTCACCAATCCAAATATGCAGTTTTTCCAACTCCTCAATAAGCTGTTCTGCATTATCTGTAAATATCTGCCGATCATCTGGGGATAGTGCTATTAATTCATCCCGAATTACCTCAGCCATGACGATCGCATTTTGCACATTTCCCCACACATGGGGATCCGGTTCGATCTCTCCATTTTCTTCAGTATTTAAGGGAGTGATAAACTCAGCAACTGCCACTCTTCTGGCTCTTTGTCCCACCGCTTCAATTAACCTAATTAAACCGGGTTCCAAATTATAGCCATTATACAGAATTAGGTCAGCGTTTTCTAAGGCTATACTATCTTGGGGGACAGGTTCATAAATATGAGGATCTACCCCCGGCTGTAAAAGGCTTGTATGTTGAATTTGCTCAGAGGCGATCGCTTCAGTTAAATCGGCAATAATAGTCGTAGTAGATACCACTTTCGGCATTTCATCCCCAGTAGAAACCACCGACGGCGACTGACAACCCCCCAGCAACAGCCCACACAACAACCCAACTACACCTAACCCCTTAGCCATTGGTCTAGCCATTTGTACTTACTCCTTTTCATTTTGTTTTCATAAATTATTTCATAATTATTTCATTTTTGTGCTATTCTTGACATGAAGCGATCGAAAATCATAGTTATGGATACTCTCAAAATTGCCCACAACTCCTTGAATAAGAAGGTTTCAGCGGATATGAGTATTATCATCAGTAACCTTGGGGTACAGTACCGAGGGGTTGAAGCACTGCGGGACATTAACCTACAAGTGAACCCAGGACGGCTAACCGGAATTATTGGACCCAATGGTGCGGGTAAGAGTACCTTGTTAAAAGCTATTTTGGGGCTGATTCCTGCCACAGGAAGCCCTGCAATTTTCGGTGAGCGTCCCCTGAGTCAACAACGCCACCGCGTCGCCTACGTCCCTCAGCGATCGCAGATAGACTGGACTTATCCTGCCACAGTTTGGGATGTAGTAATGATGGGAAGAGTACGCCAAACTGGTTGGTTTCGAGGCTTTTCGGGGGTCAGTCGCCGCTTGGCTACCCAAGCCTTACAACGGGTAGGAATGGAAACCTATAGCGCGCGTCCTATTGGTCAACTTTCGGGAGGTCAACAGCAGCGGGTTTTCTTAGCTAGATCTTTAGCGCAACAGGCGGAAGTTTTCTGCTTTGATGAACCCTTTGCGGGTATTGATCAAAAAACTGAAAATGTGATTTTTAGTATTTTTAGGGAGTTAGCCGCTTCCGGTAAAATTGTGTTAGTAATTAATCACGACTTGGGTAAATCAATTACCAATTTTGATGATTTGATTCTGCTAAACAAAGAACTAATCGCCGCCGGAACTAGGGAAGCTGTCTTAACTCAGGAAAATCTTGATCATGCCTATGGTGGTAGGGTCATGTTTTTCTCAGACCATGCAGCTTGATGGCGTTTTTTAATTATCTATTAAAGGGGATTAACCGATTTTTTTGATATCTTAATCCAGTTCAAAAAAACCGGTTTCCGAAGATATAAGAGACAGTATAAATATGATAGTTTGGGAAATATTAATAGAACCTTTGCAATATGGTTTTATGCAGCGATCGCTCACTATTGCTATATTGGTGGGGTTAATTTGTGCCGTAGTGGGTAGTTATTTAATGGTGCAGCGGCTGGCTTTATTAGGGGATGCCATCAGCCATTCAGTTTTGCCTGGATTAGCGATCGCCTTTATTTTAGGGTTTAATATTTTTGTAGGTGCGTTTGTCGCTGCGGTATTAAGTACAGTATTAATCGAAATAATTCGCACCCACTGCAAAATCAAAGAAGACGCAGCCATGGGGATTGTTTTTTCCGGCTTTTTTGCTTTGGGAATTACCCTAATTACCATCATTCAAAAAGATAATAAAATCGACTTGAATCATTTTCTCTTTGGCAATATCTTGGGAGTTACAGCCTCCGATGTCCGGGATACAATCATTATTGCTGCCATTGTCTTATTCGTCGTGTTCCTAATTTATAAAGAATTATTGTTTTATACCTTTGACCCCCAGGGCGCAGAGGCGGCTGGCTTACCTGTAAACCTGTTAAATTTAGGGTTAATGATGTTAATTTCCTTAACTATTGTTGCCAGTCTTAAAGCTGTAGGAGTCATCTTAGTTTTATCCTTATTAATTACACCATCAGCCACAGCTTATTTATTAGTTAATCGTTTGCATCATGTGATGATTTTAGGCGTGTTAATTGGCGTGGGTTCTAGTATCAGTGGAATGTATCTGAGTTATTTCTATAACTTGCCTTCCGGTCCAGCCATTGTCTTAGTGGCTTCTGGTTTATTCCTGATGGCATTTTTATTTAGCCCCAGTGAAGGACTGCTAACCCACCCGGTTAAGATATCTAAAGAACCGCCACTTTTTAAGGAAATCAAAAATTTAATTAATCGTTAGGTAATTTGACTAAAATTAAACGGCTATCTTGGATTAATTGATTTTGACAATTATAATACTCAACACTTTGAGTAATTGGCATCATTTCAAACCCCAACTTTTGATAAAAATCAGGTAAATAAGCATATTCAGGGTTAGCCGTAGTTCTCAATATATAACCAATGTTATCTGATAAATGACCAAATAAGGTTTTAAACAGTCGTTTGGCGATGCCTTGCTGACGGTAATTAATGGCTACACCTAAATCAGCGATATAGTATAATTTATCAATGCTGAGTCCGGTTTGCTGAGTAAATAAATCCGAATTTAGATTAACTTTTTGGTTGTTTATATATCCCCAAGTCTCAAAAAATTCTAACTCTCCTATGTTGGCGGTTTCGGTTAAGGGAAGGGTGGCAATAAATCCCATGGGGGTTGCGTCAGAATAAGCTAAGTATAAAATACCGGATTCGATATATTTTTGGAAGTAAAATTTTACTTTTTTTTGGGTTACTTTTTCGTTAAAAGGTGGGGCGGAAAAACACTCATATACAGTAGGATAAAGACCTTGATCCATGGCTGAATTAAGTGCCGGTAAAGAGTTAATGTTTTTAATATTAATGCACATTAAATTTGTTTATTGATGAATTTTGCAGGATTAATTATACCATAAATGACAATATAAACTAACTCGGGTTGAATAATGGCGCTTAAAAATACTTAACCTAAATACCGATGACAAATCATCAATATGATCCTACACTGAAGATAGAGGATTCAGTTTTAAGATCCATGCGATCGCGGCTGTAGCAGCCAGAAACTGATATCCACAGCTTAACCAGATTTAGCAGTTTGATTGACTAAAAATTTCAATTGATTAAACACTGTATGACCCACAAGCAAACACTTACAGGATAGGATCATGTTGTATGATGCAATCATTATCGGTGGTGGTGTAACCGGATGCACCATTGCGCGAGAATTGATGCGGTATGCGATTCGAGTCGCCCTAATTGAATCGGAAGCAGAGGTCGGTTTCGGAACCAGCAAAGCCAACAGCGGTATTATTCACGGTGGACATCACAGTTCCCCTGATACCCTGAAAGGTAAGCTAGAATGGGAAGGAAACCAAATGTGGGATACCATCTGCGAAGAATTAGGGTTTGGTTTTAAACGCATTGGAGAACTTACTGTCGCCTTGACAGAAGACCAAATACCGACACTAGAAAAATTGCAAAAACAAGGGGAATCTAAAGGAGTTCCCGGCTTAGAAATTTGGCAACAAGAACGCCTACGAAAAGAAGAGCCTCACCTAACATCAGAGGCGATCGCTGCTTTATATGCGCCCACAACTGGGGTAATTAATCCCTACGAGGCTTGTTTTGCCTTAATTGAAAATGCCTGTATAAACGGCTTAAATCTATTTACAAATTGCCCAGTTACAGCAGTTAATCAAACCCCTGATCATAACTGGGTTATCCATACCCCCAGAGGGGAATTTAATACTCGTTTTGTGATTAATGCGGCTGGACTCTATGCAGATGCGATCGCTGAATTTGCGGGAGTGCGTACCTTTACCATCAAACCCCGCAAAGGTGAAGAATATCTCCTAGATAAGCGATTAATTGGACTGGTAAAACGAGTAATTTTTCCCTGTCCTACTGCCGTTTCTAAAGGCATCTTAGTCATCCCCACCTATGACGGCACTTTAATGGTGGGTCCCACGGCCGAAATGGTGGACGATAAGACCGATTTAACTACCTCCCACGAAGGGGGAAAAAAAGTTTTTGATGCAGTTACCCAAACCGTCCCAGGGATTAGTCCTAGGGACTGTATCGCTGAATTTGCGGGACTCCGCGCCGTAGTAGACGGAGAAGATTTTATCATTGGGACTACGGCGAAACCCGGCTTTATTAACGTGGCGGGAATTCAATCACCAGGACTAACCGCAGCACCAGCGATCGCCACCATGGTTAGGGATATTTTACAACAAGAAGGCTTATCCTTAGCCCCCAAAGATAGCTTTATTTCCTCAGTCCCTAAACCCATTCATTTCGCCTCTCTTTCTACAGAAGAACAAATTGCACTGGTGAAGCAAAACCCTAGCTATGGTCGAATTATCTGTCGGTGCGAGTTAATTTCCGAGGGTGAAATTCTCGATGCGATCAGCCGAGGCGCAAAAACATTAGATGGCATTAAATTCCGCACCCGCGCCGGAATGGGTCGCTGTCAGGGGGGATTTTGTACAGGACGCTGTATGCAACTTTTATGCGAGGAATATAACATTCCCATGACGGCAATTACCAAACGTGGCGGCGATACCTGGGTAGTGCGTGAACAGCATTCATAAATACCCACTAATTAACACTGATTACAACCCATAGCCTATTGTGCCTAAAAATGGCGGGTTAATGTCGGTTACTTACTACCGACAAAAATTGACTATATAACCCGCCCAAAATTTAGTCTTTTTTTGTTGTTAGCAATTGACAAAATTATCATGATTACTGAGAGTATTAAGCACCTAAATAACAACTATGATGTAGTAGTTGTTGGCGGCGGACCGGCTGGGATGGCGGCGGCGTTAGGCGCGAAAGAGTCTGGCGCTGAACGAGTTTTAATTGTCGATCGCGAAAAGGAAGCGGGAGGCATTTTATTACAATGTATTCACCCCGGTTTTGGACTCCAACACTTTAAAGAAGAGTTGACCGGACCTGAATATGCTCAACGTTTTTTAGAACAAGCGATCGCCAAGGATATAGACATTATAGCAGATGCCTATGTTTTAGATATAGATGGCGATCGGCGAGTTAAATTAATGTCTGGAAGCCAGGGAGTGCAGGTCATTTCCGCCAAAGCCACCGTCTTAGCCATGGGTGCGAGAGAAAGGACTCGTGGCGCTATTCGCACCCCCGGAACCCGCTGTTCAGGAGTCTTAACCGCCGGGTTAGCCCAAAGATTTGTAAATTTACTAGGATTTTTACCAGGAAATAAAGCCGTAATTCTGGGTTCTGGGGATATCGGATTAATTATGGCGAGACGGCTAACCCTGGAAGGGGTAGAAGTGGCGGGAGTATTTGAAATAATGCCCCACGCCAACGGATTAAACCGGAACATTGTGCAATGTTTACAGGACTTTAATATCCCCCTATATCTATCTACCACAGTAGTAGAAATTCATGGACGCGATCGCATTGAAGGAGTCACCGTCGCGCCAGTTAATGAACACCTACAACCCCTCGCCGACCAAAGCTGGTATGTTCCCTGCGACACCCTGTTATTATCGATTGGATTAATTCCCGAAAACGAACTATCTCGTCAATTACAACTGCGAATTGATCCGGTTACCAGCGGTCCAGTGGTTAGCAGCACCATGGAAACTTCTATAAATGGAGTTTTTGCTTGTGGTAATGTTGTCCACATTCACGATCTAGTTGATTTTGTCAGCCAAGAAGCCATATTAGCTGGTCGAAATGCCGGATTCTATGTAACCGGAAATCGACCCCCTACGGATAATATCCGTTTAATTCCTGGTGAAAATGTCGCCTATTGTGTACCTCAAACCATTTCGAGCGATCGGGAGCATACCGTTTATATGCGAGTGCGTCGTCCTCTCAAAGAAAGCATTTTAAAACTTGGGGATATATACGAGAAAAAACTCCGGTATGTATTCCCCGCCGAAATGGTCAACCTGAAAGTCAAACCCCGGTTTTTGCAGAATTTCCACGGAGAGGCTTTAACAATTGATATCCTCCCCCTTGAGTAAATTTAGCTAATTTTAGGATAAATAAAAAGCCATGAATCAAACCACAGAAACCACCACAGAAACCACCATTTCTCATTATCTATGTATTGGTTGTCCTTTGGGATGTCGCCTAGAAGTCGAGGCAGATAATGGCCACATTGTCGAAGTGCGAGGCTTCACCTGTAAACGAGGCGAAGAATATGCCAAACAGGAACACACCGAACCCCGTCGCATGGTGACAACTACAGTCCGAGTTAATAATGGTATTTGGGCAAAATTACCCGTAAAAACCACCGCTGCCATACCGAAAGAAAAAGTGATAGAATTATGTCAGCAATTGCGGCAAGTTAATGTTACCGCGCCGATTCATATCGGCGATACCATCTTATCTAATGTTTTTGATTTAGGTGTCGATGTGGTGGCATCACGAGATATGCCTACTGATCAAAATTGATGGTCAAAACAGACGATAATTGATTTATACAAGGTGTTTCGGCACCTTGTTAATGTCCTCATATTCTCGATTTTAGCAGACCACCTAGATAGTTAACTAGATTGTTAAAATTTGTACAAAAATTTTATAAAACCCATTTTTTCCGGTTACTATATATCGTATAGGAGTTCAAATATAGCTCCTGTTTATACTCCACCGTAATCAACCGCAGGGCTTGGGAGACTTGGCAATGGCTAAAATTTTAATCGTTGATGATTCTGGTCTCTCCCGTAGGATTATGCGTGGTATCTTAGAAACAGATAGACACGAAGTAATTGAAGCTACAGGGGGACTGGCTGCGCTGGAACGCTACTTTATCGATAAACCGGACTTGGTTTTAATTGATCTGGCTATGCCAGATATGCAGGGAACAGAAGTTTTAGATCAACTCATGGCAATGGATAACACAGCTAGGGTTATTATTGCCAGTGCCGATGCTCAAGAAATGACTCGCGCCGCAGTTAAAGCCGCTGGAGCAGTGGGTTACATTAACAAGCCTTTTATGGCTGAAAGTGTTCTCGACCAGGTAAATCAAGCTCTCATTACTATATCACAGTCTTAGGGAGGTCCTGCGATGATCCTGACCGAAAAGCAAAAAGATGCTCTAACTGAGTTAATAAATATTGGTTTTGCTCGCACTGCCAATTCTTTATCGCAACTAACGGGTCATCGCATTTTGCTTGATGTTCCTCAAGTGTCTATTCATCCTATTGAAGAATTAGCCGGGAAACTGGCGAGTTTTGTTAATGGTGAAATTGCGACAGTACAGCAGATTTTTACAGGGCCCGTGTCGGGAAATGCTCTATTATTATTAAACTATGAAGGGGCGGTAATGTTGTCCCGTTTAGTGTCCCCAGAGGGTAGCCCATCAAGCGATCGCCTTGACGTTCCCGCCGGAGAAGTGCTAACAGAAATTGGCAATATCCTACTAAACTCCTGTTTAAGCGTCTTCGGAAATTTACTAGAAATTCAGATTTCTTTTTCAGTACCCCGCCTTTACCTAGAAGCCCTAGATGGACTGATCCACTCTCTGATTATTGGCAAGGAAGAAGTCAGCTATGCCATGGTAATGTATACCTCCTTTAAAATGCGTGAAGACTCGGTAAATGGCTATCTAGTGCTGATATTAGGGGTAGTGTCTTTAGAGAAATTATTAGAGTTGATAGACAGTTGGGCAGATGAGGCAGTAACGCCATCTTTGACTCGGTAATCAACCAATTATTATTAAATATGGGATTTACCTAATTATGTTAGATCATAATATCCATCCTTCCCATAGTCAAGCCTTATTAAAATGGCTAAACAACTTTGCCGAACAGGGCATCTTTACTACTAATAATAAATTAGAGGTTCTCAGTTGGAATCATTGGCTAGAAATCCATAGTGGCAGGTCTGCTCAAGATTTAATGGGATGTCATTTGTTCAGCCTTTATCCTGACATGAAAGAACGAGGCATCCATCGCTTTTATGAACAAGCTCTCCAAGGTCAAGTAGCTTTCCTGTCTCAGCGCCTCCATTCCTATCTCATTAATATTCCGGCTATTGGTAGTCATTCTTTATCCCCCATGCAACAAAGCGTCCGTATTGCTCCCTTAATTGAAGCTGGAGAAATTTGCGGAACTATTACAATAATTGCAGATGTTACCGAACGGGTAATGCGAGAAACAGAACTGCAACAAAAAATCACGAAACTTGAGGAAACGGAAGCGAGATTAAGTTCGATTCAGATTCAACTTGAGCATTTATTGGCTTCGAGTCCGGCGATTATTTATACTTGTTATCCCACCGAAGACTATCCCCCTAAATTTATCAGTGATAATCTCATAACTCAACTAGGATATCAACCTAGTGAATGGATTAATACCCCGAATTTTTGGAGCGATCGCATTTACCCTGATGATCGCTTAAAAATCCATCATCGTTGCTCACAGATTCTCAAATTAAATCACCTAACCACAGAATATCGTTTCCGCCACAAAAATGGTAGTTATCGTTGGTTAAGAGACGAAATGAAACTGGTGTGTGATGCCTCTGGTCACATTGAAGAAATAGTGGGTGTTCTTTTAGATATTACTGAAACCAAGAGACTAGAAATCCAACTACTGAGAGCGCAAAGACTGGAAAGTATTGGCACCCTAGCCAGTGGCATAGCCCATGACCTCAACAATATTTTAACACCGATTCTCGCCTCTGTGCAAATGTTTCAATTAGGACTTGACCAGGAAAAACAAAATAAAATGCTCAAGTTAATTGAAAATAACACCAAACGGGGAGCCAATTTAATTAAGCAAGTTCTTTCCTTTGCCAAAGGTTTTGAGGGGAAACTAGAGATTTTTCAGGTGAGACACTTAATTAGTGAAGTTGCAGATATTGCTAGGGAAACCTTCCCGAAATCTATCAATGTTAACACTAATGTTTCTAAGGAACTCTGGACAGTTTATGGCGACCCCACCCAACTACATCAAATCTTAATGAATCTCTGTGTGAATGCACGAGATGCGATGACCGATGGGGGCAATTTATCACTATCAGCTAGTAATGTTATTTTAAACCAAAAAGAAGCTCGTTTAAACCTTGATGCTAAGGAAGGTTGTTATGTCATGATTACCGTCTCTGATAGCGGAACTGGCATTACCCAAGAAGTATTAGACCGGATATTTGAACCGTTTTTTACTACCAAAGAATTTGCCAAAGGTAGTGGCTTAGGACTATCCACAGTCCTAGGTATAGTTAAGGGTCATAATGGCTTTATTGACGTTGAAACTCAAATGGGTGTGGGAACTACTTTTAGAGTTTATATACCCGCCTCAGAGGAAACAGAAACTACGGCTGATGAGCATTTAGAATTAATTACAGGTGAGGGTCAACTAATTTTAGTGGTTGATGATGAAGAACCCATCCGAGAAATTACTAAGGCTAGTTTAGAGAGTTTTCAATATCAAGTTTTGGTAGCCGGTAATGGAGTTGAGGCTATGAAAATATACAGTCAATATTTAGATAAAATTGACTGTGTAGTTATCGATATTATGATGCCTGTTATGGGTGGAAAAACTACTATGAGGGAGCTAAAATCCCTGAATCCTCAAATTAAAATTGTCGGAATTAGCGGTTACTTTTCAGTAGATATAGCCAAAGATATAGCTGAGTTAGGAGTTGATATATTTTTATCAAAACCTTTCACCACGCAGGAGTTATTAGAAGTGCTGCAAAAATGCCTTAATTCTAGTTCCAACAAACCCTAGGCACTTAACTAATAAAAATAAAGGGGTTTGTTCTGCGATGCTCCCTAGAACCAACCCCTAAGTTTGACTAGGTTTGATGCTGACTCAGGAAAAAATCACGCTTTCCCTAAACTAGGAAACTCGATGACGCTCTGAGTTCCGGGCTGAAAAGTTGGCAGATCTAAATTACCAGGACGGCGACTCTTTTGAGCCAGACGGTAGGTAACACTTTGTAGTTCGGCGTGGAGTTGCCGATTTTCCCGTTGCAGTTTTTCCACCCTTTCCATGACCTCTTCGAGGCGTTCTGAAAACTTCTGGCGGTAGACTCCAGGTAATTCTTGCACTACCTGTTCGAGCATTCGAGAGCGATCGGTTAACTCCTGAACAGACTGTCTAAGTTGGTAAACTTCCAGATCCCGCTCATTGATCTGGTCTTGATAAAACTTCACCTGTTCTTCTACTTGCTGGAGTTGTTCCCGCAAGGACTTCATCTGAGCTTGGTGTCGCTCGGCCATTTCTGGATCTGGGGCTAAGTTAGCATTTCCCTTCACCAAACGGAATAATTCTTGAGATAACTGCTGCACCAGTTGATCTCGCATTTTTAACTCTTCACTCAGCCGAGCGACTTCTGCTGTGAGTTCCTGGGAGTTGGGATTATTTTTCTGGCTCATGATAACCAATGGCTCCTATAAACTTCCAATATGTCCCCTAAAATACTCCCAATTCCACCCAATCGGCAAGAGAGAGACTCCAGGAGTATCGAACAGTCAGGAATTAGCTGGGTTGACCGTCACCAACTCCTGACCTGACTTGAGTTTTAAACCTCTTGGGGTTGGGGTTCCGGTTGCGCTTCGGCTTCGACTGGAGATGGGGTGACATCTTGTTTAATCGTCAGATAACGAATTACATCGCCACCTATACGCATGGCTCTTTCCATGACTTTAATCTGGTTGCTGTCCCCACCTTCATAGTTCATTTGGATGTAAATGCCTTCCCGGTGCTTGTCGATATCATAAGCTAAACGACGCTTACCCAAATTTTGCACGTCAAGATTTTGTGCCCCATGTTCGTGCAGGATATCTTGATATTTGGCGATCGCCGCCTCTACCTGCTCATCATTTAGGTCAGAGCGCAGGATATACATGGTTTCGTAAACAAAAGGCTTCATTTAATGATACTCCTTGTGGACAATTTAGGCTTCTACTCAGAAGCAAGGATCTATACATTCTACATTAGTTGGCTCCACAATACAATCGGTTGACTATCCTTCAACCTAAAAGTTGATTTTTTGTTCAATTTTTAAAAAATTGTTCGGCCAAATCACGGTCGGGGGTTGACAAGCACCGGTAACTAATGGTAGGATATTGGCATACTGTTAGATAATGGAAACATAACCCAAAGTAAAATTTTTACTAAGATTTCCATTATTTAATACAATAGCATAGGTCAACCCAAAAAGCAACCCCCCGGCTGGGAGGGTCGGGGGGACTTTTTGACAAATTTTACAAAACTTAACATAATTTCCTAATTGGTTTAGGTCGGGTGTAATGATTAAATCTAGGGAACCCGAAGTAGTTACATGAGATAGAGACTAGGGGTATTGCAGGCTACTGATGACCCATTTTAATAAGCCTTGCCACTCAGGAGATGTAGATAAATGATCGACATCGAAAATAGCATCGACATTTTGAGAATACTGAGTAAAACTTTCGACCCAATTAATGACGGTTTCCATGGGTAGAAAAGGACTATAAGACCATGAGCGCTGTAAATATTCGACCATCTCAGTATTGAAGCCAGTATGGTATAAATACCAGGAACTCCAGACCAAGGTACTATAGCGAACCCAGTCCTCAATGACTTTAATTTCCAAGGGTATATCGGGTAAATTAAAAAATTTATCGAGGACATAATTGATAGACTTGGCTTGAGAGATACCATCTCGCATAGTATTGCGATCGTGTTGACGATAACAGACGGTCGATCGCTTCAACCAAGCGCTGCGATAGCCGCTAGATACCAAACGCAAAATCAAATCGACATCCTCCGCATGAGCCAACCCAGGTTCAAAGCCTCCAACGGTCTGCAAAGCCTGGCGGCGGAACATCAAAGTTCCCATAGTCCCCAAAGGCTTCCAGCGTAACCAATTCTCTAAATTTAACTCAGCCACCATTTCCCAGGGCTGAACATCGATCAACATTTCGCCGGTTTGGTTAACCCTGCGCCAACCACTATGGACGATCGCCAATTCCGGGTCAGCATCAAATACAGCGAGTTGGCTTCGGAGGGTATCGGGAAAAAAGTAATCATCGGCATCGAGAAAAGTGATAAACTCACCCCTAGCCAAACTCAGACCATGATTTCGCGCCACGGAAACCCCTTGATTATCCTGATAAACATAGCGAACTTGGCTGTGATAAGTGGCTACCACGGAGCGAGTCTGGTCTTGAGAACCATCATCAACAACTATGATTTCATAATCAGTCTCAGTTTG
Source organism: Arthrospira sp. PCC 9108 (assembly GCA_016745315.1). Lineage (GTDB taxonomy): Bacteria > Cyanobacteriota > Cyanobacteriia > Cyanobacteriales > Microcoleaceae > Limnospira > Limnospira platensis. The sequence continues at coordinate 2,520,175 of CP066886.1, read as the reverse complement.
AGCTAGTACGCTATCAATGGCTTCGGCAATATACTGTTCACAGTTGTAGGCTGGGATCACCACACTGATACGGGGATAAGATTCAGACATGAGATTATCAATAAAATCAATTAGTCAATTACTGAAATTTTAACTAGAGTTAGTTGTTGTCAACAGAACCGATTGAGTCTATGACCATGAAAAAACCGAGAGCGATTAATAAAAATACCCCTGTGGGTCTGTGGATCGAACGAGGTCTGTCAATGATAGCCGTTGTCAACTATGCCCTAGTTTTATTTAATATTAGTTATATACCCTGGCGTGACTTTTATTTCCGTCACTTTCGAGAGTTAACGGAACTCTATGATCCGATTATGGGGATTGAACCCCACCGGGACACGGTCAGATATATAGAAACTGTAGCAGCTCTGAATAACCAGGTGGTGGAGACGGGACTAGAATCACCGGAAGTGGAGGATATTCTGCTGAGTCTGCAACAGCAAAGTATAGAAATGGTTGATACTAACCCCTTTGCGATCGCTAATAAAAGTGGTGCTTTGGAGACTATTAAAAATCGAATGCGCGATCGCGCTCCCAACCCAGACGATTCCTCTAAGCAAGCCTTCGCTACTTTTTGGAGTGTTGAATATCTTGATGATAATGGATTTATGGAGGAGATCGACTGGTTTACAAGTCAGATCAAGCCGTTAATGGAGGCTAATTATTTTCGACGATTATCAGAAACGGGTAACTTTGTCAATGATTTTTGGAGAATTGATTTTCCGTTTGTGCTGTTCTTTTTAGTGGAATTTCTGATTAGAACTAGGGTAGTGAGCAGTAAATTTAACACGGTGACTTGGTTAGATGCAATGCTCTGGCGTTGGTACGATATCTTAATGTTTATTTCGCTGCCAACGGCGAGATTATTAAGGATTATTCCGGTGACTATTCGTTTAGATCAAACCGGATTAATTAAGCTGGAGAAACTCAGAGCATTTGCCAGTAGAGGTTTAGTGTCATCGGTATCGCAGGAATTAACGGAAGCGGTGATTATCCAATTCATTAATCAAGTGCAAGACCAACTGAGAGAAGGTAATATTGGTAAGGCGATCGCTCAGTCACAACAGCAGCGGTATATGAATATTAATAACCTGAATGAAATCGAATTTATTTCTAATCAATTAATTCAGGTGGTGGTTTATAAGGTTATCCCACAACTAGAGTCGGATATAGAAGCACTAATCCGTTATAATGTGGAGAGTGTAGTCAAAAATTCCGAGGTGGTAGAAAGGTTTAAAAAAGTGCCCGGATTTGATAATATTGCTAAAGAATTAAGCGATCGCCTGATCGGGGAACTATCCCAATTAGCCACAGAGGGTCCAAATAGTGCCTATGAAGGGATTCGTAAAGCCATGTCGGACCGCAAGGGAAGCCAACTAACAGAGCAACTGGTGCGGGACTTTGGCAAAGTATTATGGCAGGAAATTGAAGGGGAACAAATGCAGCAGTTTGAATATTTACTGGTGGATCTATTAGAAGAAATTAAACTGAATTATATACATCGAGTGGACGAAGAAAACTTCGAGCAAGTTCTAGCATCAATCCAGGAAAGGCGCAAATTAGAGGGATTGATTGTTTATGAGGAGGACTGAGGCGAGGAGACCCCCTCCCCCACTCGTAGATAGCCTAGCCACTAGCAATTATGGAATTGCCATGATCGAATAGTTAAATTGTGAGCTAAAGTAATAGATGAGGAAGTTAAGCTGGGGGTCAGCCCTCAGCTTCTTGTGGAAGATACAGTTTCATCTACAAGTGGGTGACACCCACTTTTTTTAGTGGCAGCATTTCCATGGCCAACCCCAAAGGACAGGTCTATGGTAAAGGATGATCTCCAGATTTCCGTAACCCTAGGCTGAGGTACAAACCTTAATAGAGCCTAATTGTAGCGTTTTAACATCAAATCTGACTATGGTTCACCCCCTAATTCCCAAAATTATCGACCTAGCCACCCCAGTCGCCAAGGCTCTGGGGTTAGAAGTCGTGGGGGCAATGTTTTACACTAACCAGAAGCCTCCTGTGCTGCGGGTTGATATCCGTAATTTGGAGCAAGACACCAGTTTAGAAGATTGTGAGCGGATGAGTCGAGCCCTCGAAGAACAACTCGATGCGGTAGATGTAATTCCCGATGCTTATATTCTGGAAGTATCGAGTCCAGGAGTATCGAGGTCTCTAAGCTGCGATCGCGATTTTATCTCCTTCAAAGGATTTCCGGTAACAGTCACCACCTCCGAACCCTACAAAGGACACAAACAACAAACTGGAAAATTGGTGGGTCGCGACGAGATGGCAGTCCATATCAATCAGAAAGGGCGACAAATCTCTATCCCCAATTCCTTAATCACGCAAGTCCTGCTAGAGGAAGGGGAATAAACCCGACTCGACAGGTATAACAGCTAATCTCAATTGTGTATTTAACTAATTACTACGAGGACAAATCATTATGTCAATGGTCAGTTTACCCGGACTCAAAGATATGATTGAGAGCATCTCCACGGAGCGCAACCTACCGAAACAAGCGGTAGAAGAGGCTCTGCGGGAAGCGTTACTCAAAGGGTATGAACGCTATAGGCGCACGGTTCAGATCGATACCCAATTTACTGAGGACTACTTCGATAATTTTGATGTAGAACTCGATGTTGAGGAAGAGGGATTTAGGGTTTTAGCCAAAAACCTAACCATTGTGGAACAAGCTAGTAACCAAGACCATCAAATTTCCCTCAAGGATGTGCAGGAAGTGGCTCCCGAAGCTGAATTGGGAGATACAGTAACTTTAGATGTTACCCCAGAGCAGAATGAGTTTGGGCGCATGGCTGCTATTCAAACCAAACAGGTTTTGGCTCAGAAGTTACGGGACAAACAGCGGAAGATGATTCAGGATGAGTTCGCCGAACATGAAGGAACCGTCCTACAGGCTCGGGTACTGAGATTTGAGCGCCAGTCGGTGATTATGGCTGTAAGTAGTGTTTATGGACAGCCAGAAGTTGAGGCGGAATTGCCGAAACGAGAACAATTACCCAAGGATAACTATCGAGCTAATGCGACTTTTCGGGTATATCTGAAGCGAGTTTCCCAGGGTTCCCAGCGTGGTCCTCAATTGATTGTCTCTAGGTCTGATGCGGGGTTAGTGGTGTACCTGTTTGCGAATGAGGTGCCAGAAATTGAGGACGAGGTGGTGAGAATTGTGGCTGTGGCTAGAGAAGCCAATCCGCCCTCGAATTATGTAGGTCCACGAACTAAGATTGCGGTTGATACTTTAGACAGAGATGTGGACCCGGTGGGAGCTTGTATTGGGGCGCGGGGATCTCGAATTCAGGTGGTAGTTAATGAACTGCGGGGAGAGAAAATAGATGTGATCCGCTGGTCTCCTGACCCGTCAATTTATATTGCTAATGCTCTGAGTCCGGCTCGTGTGGATGAAGTGCGTCTGGTGAACCCAGAGGAACGTCGGGCTCATGTACTGGTAGCGGAAGACCAATTGAGCCTGGCTATTGGTAAAGAGGGTCAGAATGTGCGCTTGGCTGCACGTTTGACGGGTTGGAAAATTGATATTAAAGATGTGGCTAAGTATGATGCGGCGGCTGAAGATGAAAAGGTGGCTCAGGAGTTTCAGGGACAACTAACTGGGGAAGTATCGGAAGAGGAAAGTTTAGAGCCAGAAGCTACAGAAGTATCTGAAATTCAGGTATAGGTGGTTTTGGGGATGGTATAAATGGGAGGATACAAAATTATGGTGGATCATCTTCGTCGGTGTGTTACCTGTCGCCGCCTGGCTGCTAAACAGGAGTTCTGGCGATTGGTCAGAGTCTATCCATCCCATCAGGTAGAATTAGATGAAGGCATGGGTCGTTCAGCTTATGTTTGTCAAACTGCTGAATGCCTGATGGTTGCTCAGAAGAAAAATAGACTCGGACGAGCATTAAGGGCTCCGGTGCCGGAAAAAGTATTTCAAATCCTGTGGCAGCGTTTAGCTACGGACTCGCAGCCGGATAGCTAATGTAGTATGGGGACTGAAATTGTACAGCCATCAACCCGCTATATGGAATTATAAGGAGGTGATTACAGTATAAGTCAATAACAAGAGTTTCCCTGGTTGCAAATAGGGTATCAGGGTGGGCATAATTGGCATTATGTCTGTTTAGGGCTTAAACTGTTTCTGTAGTAAACAAATGTAAGTTGATATAGTACCGATGGCGATCGAGCTGAAAGTGGTACAGTGTAACCCAGTGGAGGCGATCGCAGTTGGTAGAACCCCTAAAATAATGTCAATATAATAAAAAACGGGTTGGTACGAAGAGGCAAGAGTGGATGAACAACGTCAAAGTCAGAATTTACGAACTATCACGAGAGTTAAATTTGGAGAACAAAGACATCTTAGCCGTGTGTGAACGGCTGAATATCTCTGTCAAAAGCCATAGCAGTACAATTACGGAATCAGATGCCGAACGGATCGAGAAATACGTCGCCAGTCATCCGATTTCCACATGGTCCGATGAAAACCCCGATGCAGCCCATCAATCCCATTCCGGTGGTGGTGGGGGGGCTGACAAGAAAAAGCAACAGATTTTAGAAATTCGCAGACCAAACCTCATCAGACCAGAAAATCAACCATCACCAGCAGACTCACCCCAGCCTGAGCCATCTGCTGAATCCGTTGCCACTCCCCCCAAACCCCCCAACTTGTCCGAATCATCTGTCAGTTCTCAAACCAATATATCCGAGTTGCCAAAACCTAATAATTCCCCCCAACCTCCCCGCAAACCCCCTGTGGAAGTTACCTCTTCTGGAGCTACCACAGCCCAAGATGATGTCAGCGGGACTATTAAGCCCGAAAAAACGACTCCGCAGGTGTCTAAATCGACTACTGAGGAAGAATCACCGACTTTAGTAGCGCCCCCGGCCCGACCTGTACCGACAGCGACTAAATCTCCGCAACTGTCTCGTAAGCCAGTTTTAAAACAGAATAAGCCAACTCCCAAACCGAGTCAGGGAGGGAGCGCTCCCGTGGATAAAAGCGCTGATAAAGCTGATAAAGCTGATAAACCAGTAGCTTCCAAACAGAAAAAACGGCCAGTTCCCTCTGATAACCAAGAGGTTAGAGACGTGAAAAGGCGGGTTTCTACGGTGAAACCTGCCAAGTCGATGCCGGAACTACAACCACCACCTTCGAGACAATCAACCGTCGCGATTAAGACAGACTCCACTGATATCATCGAGGATGATAGTGATATCGGGGCTATGCCTGAAGATGATGGAATATTGGAGTCGAAACGCCCCAAACGCGGTTTAACCCTGAAGCGGCCCCAACCGATGACTTCACCCAAGCGCGCCAGTGCTGTGGATGATGAAGATGATGATGATGAAAAGGGTGGTAAGGCAGCTAAAGCCAAGGTGAAGCGCCCCCGGATTAAGCCTCTGATTGATGATGAAGATGATGAAGATTTTGATAGCCTGACGGCCAATAGCTCGGAGTCTGAGGCTCTGAGTATGTCCTTAGCTCGACCTCCCAAGGCTAAAACTGGTTCTGGTGCCGGAAAATTGGCTGTAGTCTCTAATCAGGGACGAAGAAAGTCAGCACCATCTCGCAATTCGGGTGGTAGTGGCGGCAATTCAACGGCTGCTTCTCGGCGATCGCCTACACCAGCATTACCAGAAAAGGTGGAGCGTTTAGTAGTTCAAGGACCGATGACGGTTCAGGAACTCGCTCATGCTCTGTTAATTGCGGAAACGGAAATTATCAAGCGTCTGTTCTCCCGTGGTATTGCGGTTAATATCACAGAAACCCTAGATTTCAAAACTATTTCGATGGTTTGTGAGGAATTAGAGGTTACGGTGGTAACGGAGGAGCAGAAATCAGAGGCTCAAAAACCTGATAATATGCTCAATGCGGAGGATTTGGATAATCTCCAACGCCGTCCACCAGTGGTAACGATTATGGGTCACGTTGACCACGGAAAAACTACCCTGCTCGATTCTATTCGCAAAACTAAGGTAGCCCAGGGAGAAGCGGGAGGCATTACCCAGCATATTGGTGCTTACCATGTTGATGTAACAAATGAGTCGGGCGAGACTCAACAGGTGGTTTTCTTAGATACTCCTGGTCACGAAGCCTTTACCGCTATGCGAGCGAGGGGAGCCAGAGTTACGGATATTGCTATTCTGGTGGTAGCTGCTGATGATGGGGTGCGACCTCAGACAGTGGAGGCTATTAGCCATGCTAAGGCGGCGGGTGTGCCGATGGTAATTGCCATTAACAAAATGGATAAGGAGTCGGCTCAACCAGACCGAGTTAAGCAGGAACTGACGGAATATGGTTTAGTTCCTGAAGAGTGGGGCGGTGATACGATTATAGTTCCGGTTAGTGCTATTAATGGCGGAAATCTGGATACTCTGCTAGAGATGTTGCTGTTGGTGGCGGAAGTTGAGGACCTCTATGCTAATCCTAACCGTATGGCTAAGGGTACGGTGATTGAGGCTAACCTAGATAAAGCACGGGGCCCGGTGGCTACTCTGTTAGTACAGAATGGGACTCTGCGGGTAGGAGATGTAATCTTAGCAGGTTCTGCCCTAGGTAAGGTTCGGGCTATGATTGATGATCATGGTGAACGGGTCGATAATGCGAGCCCTTCGTTTGCGGTTGAGGTTTTGGGTTTGCGGGATGTTCCGGCGGCCGGAGATGAGTTTGAGGTGTTTGAGAGCGAAAAAGAGGCGGCGGCTTTGGCTTCGGAACGGGCGAATACAGCCCGACAGTCTCGCTTACTCCAGGGTCGGGTTAGTCTCAGTGCTTTGTCGGCTAGGGTTCAGGAGGGAGAACTTAAAGACCTCAATATTATTCTGAAAGCTGATGTTCAGGGGTCTGTAGAGGCTATAGTTAATGCTTTGAAGAAATTACCTCAGAAGGAGGTACAACTGCGACTGCTGTTAGCGGCGGCGGGTGAGGTGACAGAGACTGATATTGACCTAGCAGCGGCTAGTGATGCGGTTTTGATTGGTTTTAATACTACTGTCGCCAGTGGCGCACGAGGCGCAGCTGACCGCGCTGGGGTTGATATTCGTGAATACAACATTATCTATAACCTCCTCGATGATATTGAAGCGGCGATGGAGGGTATGCTAGAACCGGAATTGGTGGAAGAACCTCTTGGTCAAGCGGAAGTGCGGGCTATTTTCCCTGTAGGTCGTTCCCGTGTGGCTGGGTGTTATGTTCAGTCTGGTAAGCTGATTCGTAACTGCAAAATCCGAGTTCATCGCGGTGGACAGATAGTCTATGATGGCTTCCTTGACTCCCTGAAGCGGATTAAAGATGATGTGAAGGAAGTTAATGCTGGATATGAATGTGGTATTGCGGCAGAAAACTTCAATGACTGGAATGAGAGTGACTCTATTGAAGCCTATCGAATGGTGACTAAGCGTCGGACTCTCTCCCGCTAGGGACTTTCTTGGTTAGCTAGAACATTATTGTTGACTGCAATCGGTAGTCTCTGGCGCACGCTACCCCGGTTTCTTGAAGAAGCCGGGGTTTTTGCTGTGAACTAATTTCAGAGGGTTTTAAACTTGTCTGTGATGCGTTCCATGGCGGCTTCTACGTTTTCACGGCTGTTAAAGGCTGAAATGCGGAAATATCCTTCCCCGGCTGCACCAAAACCGGAACCTGGTGTTCCTACTACATTACAGGTTTGCAGTAATTTATCAAAAAAGTCCCAACTTGATAGACCGCTGGGGGTTTTGACCCATACATAGGGGGCATTGACACCACCATAAACTGTGAGTCCGGCGGTGGTCAATTTTTCGCGAATGATTTGGGCGTTTTCTAGGTAGAAATTTACGAGTTGTTGGATTTGGGATTGTCCGGCGGGGGAATACACTGCCTCGGCTCCCCGTTGTATAATGTAGGAGACTCCGTTAAATTTGGTGGACTGGCGGCGGTTCCACAGCTTCCACAGCTCGACATCAGACCCGGAGGAGGTTTTTGCCATTAATGTTTTGGGAACGACGGTGAAGGCGCAACGAGTGCCGGTAAAACCAGCATTTTTGGAGAAGGAACGGAATTCGATCGCACATTCACGAGCGCCTTCAATTTCATAAATGGAGTGAGGTAGGCTGGGGTCGGTAATAAAGGCTTCGTAGGCGGCATCAAATAGGATAATTGAACGGTTGGCGCGGGCGTAATCAACCCATTGTTTCAGGTGTTCTTTGGTGGCTGTAGCGCCTGTGGGGTTATTGGGGAAACACAGATAAATTAAATCGACGCGATCGCTAGGAATTTCGGCGGTAAAATTATTCTCGGCGGTAATGGGAAGGTATAGCAACCCCTCATATTCCCCACGCTCATTGACGGGTCCGGTATTTCCTGCCATGACGTTGGTATCTACATAGACGGGATAGACTGGATCGGTGACGGCAATGGTGTTATCTTTGCCAAAAATATCGAGAATGTTCCCCGTGTCGCATTTGGAACCGTCAGAGATAAAGATTTCCTCTGGGTCAATATCGCCGCCTCTGGCTTGAAAGTCATGTTGGGCAATTTTTTCGCGCAACCAGCTATAACCCTGTTCTGGTCCATAGCCCTTGAATGTAGAGCGATCGCCCATTTCCTCAACGGCTTTAATCATAGCAGTTCGGCAGGCTTCTGGTAAAGGTTCGGTGACATCACCAATTCCCAGTTTAATTATTTGTGCGTCGGGGTTGGCTTCCGCAAAGGTATTAACCCGCCGGGCGATTTCTGGAAATAGGTAGCCAGCTTTGAGTTTTAGGTAATTATCGTTAATAGTTGTCATCGTTACTGTGCAAACACTCTCCAACAGCTTACCGCCTAGGGGGGACGTGCGATCGCTTATTTGTAAACACAGTCTTTGTAGGGTCCTTCCAACCAGGAAGATATCGGAGTCAACGACACCTCGGAATAATTAAGGGTTATTTGGGAGCAATTAACCACCCCAATAGTTCCCTGTAGGGTGCGTCAAACGGGGCATATATAGTGGTCAACGACACCTCGAAATAATTGACGCACCATCTTAATGTAGGGTGCGTCAAACCTGGCATATATAGTGGTCAACGACACCTCGAAATAATTGACGCACCATCTTAATGTAGGGTGCGTCAAACCTGGCATATATAGTGGTCAACGACACCTCGAAATAATTGACGCACCATCTTAACTGTATCGCCTGTTGTTAATTCCGGAGATTCATAGAGACTTAAACTGAGGCATATTGTTCACTAATTTCTAGCAAAAATTTAGTCAAACTATTCCGCTCTGATTCCTGGGGTAACATTTTCAATAAATCTCCCCCATTCAATAAATCCCGCCTGTATTTGGCTAAATCTTGGTACTTAACATAGTTATGGTTCCAGAGAATTCTGTCATCAGTAAATATTCCCCACGACCAGATGAATAAACCCGCGCCACCCCACCAGGGAATTAATGGATAATTGTGGTGGGTATAATGTAGACTGAAATTAGATCACTTCTAAGGTAGGATTACCTTGTTCATCTACCCAGGCGATTTGGGTAATTCCCCGGCGACGGGCGGACTCTCGGAGGGCGAGTAAATCATCGGAAATACTCAATTCCATTTGTACCTGTGCATCCTGGGACTGACGCAAATCTTGTGCATAAGCAAAGGCGGCGACTTCAGCTTGGGGGGTTTTGGGAACCACCAAACAATCACCGGAGGGAATATCAGAGGGAAGCTCTCCCATGTCTAATAATACCTGATGCAGTTCCTCAATGGTGAGGGAAAAGCCAATACTGGGTTTAGTTTCTCCCTGTGGGTGATAAAGTCCTAAAAGCTGGTCATAACGTCCGCCGCGACCTAATACCCGTGAACCCGAATGACTATCACTGACTACAATAAAGACAATGCCTGTGTAGTAGTCAAAAGTCTGAATCAGACTGAGATCTAGGGTGATGGACATGGGATATAGAGTATCTGGTCGCCATTTCTGATATTGATTGAGACCATCAATTAAGGATTTTAGGTTGTTGAGGGCAGATCTTTGGCTGTCGTCTAGGTCTAGTTGGGAAACCTTGGCTAAAACGTCTTCAGGACGACCGCGCAAGTCAAAGAGGAATAAAGCCCGTTGTCGCAATTCTGGCGACATGGAAAGGGTTTCCAGGGTAATTCTATCGAGATTAGCGATCGCCTGTCGAACTTGATCGCGTAACGGTGGCGCAAAGGGAGATAAAAGCGATCGCGTTAATCCAGCTTCCCCTAGGATAAACTGTGGGTTTTGTAAGTTGAGCGATCGCAAACAGTCCCATAGCAGCAATAAAACTTCCCAGTCAGCCCGGACTCCATCAGCCCCAAGTAATTCTACCCCAGCCTGATAAAATTCTAACTGCGTACCATGTCCCGTCTCTCCACCTTTGCGGAAGATATTAGCATTGTAATACAGACGTTGCGGCCAGTGGTCATTCCCCGCCATGCGAGAAACCGCCGCCCTAGCAATAGAAGCCGTTAATTCCGGGCGCAGTCCCAAACCTTCATTTTCTGCATCTTGTAATTGGATGACTGTTGAACGTTGTACCGCCCCCCCAGCCATGAGGGTATCAAGCCTTTCTAGGGTAGAGGTAATAATGCGATGATAGCCCCAGCGATGAAATACTTGCTGTAGTCGGCGTTCAATCCAAATTTTTTGGGCTACATCGAGAGGAAGTAGATCTCGCGCACCCGGTGGCGGTTGATGAATCATGGGATTAAAAAAAGTAGTACAAAATTAGGGGACGGCTTACAGATTATTACAGATTACCTGCAATTGAGTCGATTTGTTCACAATGGCGGCCTTCACTTTTTCTTACTCCCGCCAAATAGTCGCCCTAATAAACCGCCGCTTCCTGAACCTGACTTTTTACTTTTACCTTTGACACTAGAGGTGGTAGCTGTTTTCTGAATTAGTTGTTGGGCTTCGATCGCTTCCGGCTGATTTGGATCAATACTTAGGGCTTTTCTAATATGGGGTGTACCTAATTTAGGCTGATTTTGTTTAATATAAATCAACCCTAATAGACCATGACAACGGGGGTGTGACGGTTCCCGTTTTACCGCGTCTTTGAGTTCCAGAATAGCTTTAGCATAGTTGCTAGTTTCCATTAACTGGACGGCGCGATCGCAAGCCTTATCGACAAAAGATGTTTTCACCGGTCGGGGTGGCGGCGTGGGTGTAGCGACCACATTACCCGATCGCGATCGCATTAAATACACTAAATTCAGTTCGCTAATTTCACCAATTCTAGCCAGGGCTTGTTTCGGGGATTCATACTGTTGTTCCACCAGTTCCTGTAAACTGGTTTCATAGGCTTGATTAAAATCACCTATGGTCTGTAGCTGTTTAGCTGCTTCTGTCGATATTTCAATACTATTGGGGTCTTTTTTAATGCGATCGGCTATGGTGTTTATTAACAATTCATATTCTCGTTTCTCATCATCCTTAGAAAATTTGTTATAAGCCGGACTCACCAATTTCGCCAATAATTCTTTCCCCAATTCCTTATCTTCAGTTTCCTGAAAAGCCGAAGTATCTGGATGCAAACGACGCGCAATCCTCATATATTGTTTGCGAATAGCATTAAAATCAGCATCTATTTTAATACCTAAAATAGCATGATTGTCCGTAATTCCAAGCTGGAATAATCCTTGATTTATTTTAAATGACATAGTATTCGCCTTTTGGTATCTCAGAAATGCCAAGTTAAATTCTGATTTTCAGTGATATTTATGGGATTATAACTAGATGCAACCATATCGAGGATATTCCATATAACCCTCAACCGGAAAGCATAACAGTTAAGCCTGGCACAATTACGGATGATTAGCTAGTTAAGCCCACAGACATAACCGGATCACCGTATCTGTGTGTACATCTGACCGCAATCAACTCAAGCCCAACTGCTGCTCAATCTTATTTTGACATATTTTCTGACTGATTGGTGATTCTCCTGTGGGAGTCAAAAGCTACCAGGAAGATAAGGGGGGTGTTTCTAAAAGGGCTTTACTAAGGCTAGAATGTAGGGAACCATTGGTAGCTAAAATGCGCCCAGATTTTATGTCAAAAGGACTCTGATCATAGGCTGTTACCTTTCCCCCAGCTTCTTGGACTAAGACCACCCCCGCCGCCAAGTCCCAGGGAGACAGTCCTCTCTCCCAATAACCATCTAAACGTCCGCAGGCGACATAGGCTAAATCTACAGAAGCAGACCCACCACGCCTGACTCCCTGAGTTAGGTGGGTTAGATAACAAAATTCGGCATAATTATTATCTGGGGTTTCGCGACGGTCATAAGCAAACCCTGTCACCAATAGACTTTTATCTAGGGAATTGGCTTGAGAGACCTTGATGGGTTTACCGTTACAGGTCGCACCATGACCGATCGCACCCTGGAATAATTCATCATGAAAGGGATTATATACCGCACCGACCTGGGGGACTCCATCAATCAAAAGGGCGATCGAGGTGGCAAATGCTGGATACTGATGAGCATAGTTAGTAGTACCATCGAGGGGGTCGATCGCCCACAAATAGCGGCTGCTAGTATCCCCCAAACTACCAGACTCTTCCGTAAGAATACCATGACCGGGAACATGGCGCTTGAGAACCTCCAAAATCGCCGCTTCTGAGGCTTTATCGGCTTCTGTGACTAAATCTCCTGAGCGTCCTTTCTCTTGAATATCTTGTAAATTACCCCAGTAATACTTTAAGACCGTACCCCCCGCAGTCGCTGCTAGGGTAGCCACATCTAAAAATGTTTGTAATTGTTCTTGAGTCATATTGGCAAAAATTCCATCAGTTTCTGGTCACAGATTCAGACAATAACCCGATTAATCAATAATAATTTTGAGAGTAGCGAAACCCTGCGGTTGGGGATAAGTTTTGATGATATAGGGAATCTGAAATTGATTAATTTTCGCTTACCCCCAGACTGTCGGCTGCCTCTTTTTCAGTCAGGACTGTTGTTGGCGAAACTCAGCGGGGGTAAATCGCATGGGTTGTTCTGGGTTCCAGATACCTAACCCCATGATTCTAGCCCACCGTTGGGCATTGTCAAGACGTTGGCTGTATTTGTTGTTGTAAATTCCGGCTTCAGCGAGGGCGTAACCTTGTTTAACCAATTCCTCATTAACCAGAATTTCATCGCGCCATATATATGCTAATAGGCGATCATAGCGATCGCTTTCCATTTGGTCTAATTCTAATAGCACCTGCTGTCCCTGACAAAGCTGCTGTAGCCTTCGTTTAGCTTCCATTCCCCAGGGGTCTTGTCTTAGGTCCGGGGCATTAATGCCAATCAGTCTTACCCGCTGTAATCTGGGTATATTCTCGGTAGGACTGACAATTTCTATGGTCTGACCACTAACCACCCGTTCTACTCTGACAGTCATACCTGTGGGCGTTTCCGGCGGTTCAGAACACCCAACCCCCACGATACCCCACAACAGGAGTAACAGTCCGGTAAGCATCAATCTCAGTAGCTTATGACTAATCTTCATCTAAGGGCAACCCTGATCGCACCTTACCTTTACCAAAGTAGCGACCAAACTGGAGTTCGTAGACTTCATCCTCGTCCTGGGTTTCCACTTCCAGGTCTGAACGGGGATAGCTCACACAAAGCAAAGCATATCCTTCCTCCTGTAGTTCTGGAGATAATCCCATCGCCTCCGGCTGATACAACTCTCCTGAAATCACCCGCACCGCGCAAGTTGTACAAGCACCATTGCGACAAGAATAGGGTAAATCTGAACCCTGATTTTCTGCACATGGGAGGATGTAGCGATCCTCTGGAACTTGCACACAGTAGGACTTATCCCTTTGGCGATCGTTAATACGAATTGTATGATAGGCGGACATAATATCAGTTCTTGCATTTTTTTTCACAGCCCCTCCTATCATAGGAGATTTTAGCCACAAACAAGCAACAGCCAACAGACAACAGACAACCACCCACCGCCAATTTATCAAAAATCATGGGTCTCAAACCCCGCCCTAGAAGGGCGGCTTTCACTTAGCCAAGCATTTTGTGCTATGGTAAACAGCATAGGTGCGAGACGTTTAGGAGTTAAATAAGGCTGCAATGGCTGAAATAACCTCCTAATGGGACTTTCACTCCTTGGTGGAATAAAAAAGACTCGTACCCTGACCATCCCATAACTGTTTATATGTCCCGACGCTTGGAGAAATCTAAGCAAGGCAGGGAACTCAAGGTCATAAACCAACTGAGAAATCAGGGCGTTGAGAGTAACGGCGATAGCCACCCCCAGTTTTGGGAATCACAACCCATCAGATTGAAGCGGGGAACGGAAGGCGTGAGGGAAACCTATTCCCAATAATCCGACCACTGCCAACCATCCATGATTAGGGAAACCGAATGTCCGGCTTGAACCATCGTCATTATTAAGGTAGCGAAATAGGTTGACACGCTACGTTCAAAAGAGCAAGGGGAAAAGTAGGGTTCTCTATGCAACACCTACACAGACCTTTAAAAGTACCCCGGTGGATAGGACAAATCTAAAGATGGAATGCCCGTATAAACGGAACGTTTAAACCCCTTTTAGGCTCTCCAGTGGTAGGATGTACCTGCACAGTAGTGAAAGTGTAAGCGCATACCTTTAAGGGGAAAGGATGTGACTGAAAGCCAATGCCTAACTGTAATGGTTAGGATATGACCACTAGTCACGGTGTGGATATAGAGATGGCGACAATTAGGAGTGTTTACGACGATAGCGAGTTTAAAGACTACGATGTTGTATTTAGCTCTAAAAGTTGAAGTCACAAAGCCGGAAGTTGTTATCCTGTTCCCGATGTCAAAAGGGGTATCCACATCAGGAGCCGTGTGATGTGAAAGTATCAAGCACGGTTTTGTATTGGAGTTGGGGAAGGTGACTTCCATTTCGACCATAACAGTCTGTTCGAGCCATGCTTGTTCTCGAGTTCAAAGTTAAAGGGAAGTCCCACCAATACGCAGCGATTGACGAAGCGATCCGAACCGCACAATTCGTTCGCAACAAAGCACTGCGCTATTGGATGGACAACCGAGGTGTTAACAAATACGACCTTAACAAATACTGTCGAGTCCTTGCTCGAGAGTATGACTTGGTTCGAGAACTCAACAGTACGGCTCGTCAAGCTTCGGCCGAACGTGCTTGGTCTTCAATTTCTCGTTTTTTTGAAAACTGCCGCCAGCAAGTTCCCGGCAAGAAAGGATATCCTAGGTTCAAGAAAAACAGTCGTTCTGTCGAGTACAAAAACTCCGGTTGGAAGTTACTCGACCCTAAGCATATTGTCTTTACCGACAAGAAAGCGATCGGACGACTCAAGTTGATTGGAACTTGGGATTTGGCGTTTTACGGTACAGAACAAATCAAACGGGTTCGGCTGATTCGTAGAGCCGACGGCTACTACGCACAGTTTTGCGTCAAAGTAGACGTTCGAGAAGAAATCGAACCATCAGGAAATACCGTGGGTTTAGATGTCGGACTCAAGGAATTCTACACCGATTCAAACGGACAGAGCGAACCGAACCTGAGGTTTTACCGAAACGCCGAGAAAAAGCTGAAACGCGCTCACCGAAGGGTGAGCCAAAAACAGAAAGGCTCTGCCAACCGAAAAAAAGCCGTTAATCGACTCGGGCGAACACACCTCAAAATAAGTCGGCAACGTGAAGAACACGCCAAGAGACTGGCGCGTTGCGTAATCCAATCTAACGATCTGGTAGCCTACGAAGATTTGAGGATTAAGAATATTGTGAGAAACCACTGTCTGGCCAAGTCGATTTATGATGCTCTTTGGTATCAGTTCAGGAAATGGTTGGAGTATTTTGGGGTGAAATTCGGCAAGATTACCGTAGCGGTGAACCCTGCCTATACCTCTCAAAAATGCTCGAGCTGCGGCACGGTTGTCAAGAAAAGTCTCTCGACTCGAACCCATGTTTGTCAGTGTGGGTGCGAGTTAGACAGAGACTATAACGCAGCCATCAACATTCTGAACGCTGCCTTAAGTACCGTAGGGCATACGGAAACTTAACGCTTCTGGAGATTTGACCGCTACTTTGGTTGGTGCAAACCTGTCAGAGCAAGTCGAGTCGTTGAAGGAAGAATCCCCACGCCTTTAGGCTGGGGAGTGTCAACCATTTCTATCCTCTTCAATTGTCCTCAAACTCGGCTTAAAGATAAACTTTTATAATCTCTCCGAACAAATAGATTTAAACTTCCAAAGTTTGTTAAGAATTAATAAGTTTTTATTGCTAATCCCTCGCAAATAGTTGACGAGATTATAGGGGTTGTGATACCATCAAATAAATCGCACCCAAGGGTTTCCCATGTCTTGCCGTAAAAATAGACGCTATAACCCTGATTATATCGCGATTAAAGTTATTCTCTCACCAAAATATTAAATTCACGATGCACGAGTTTTTCGCCAAAAAGCGATCGCTCTTTTTCCAGCTATTGACAAAAACGCCATTATGTGCATTCCCCCTCTCTCCCCAGAGGGCGGGTTTATTAATCTTCTGGTGGTCCGATTAATTAACAGCAGAACCCGCCGAAACAGAGAGGGCGGGCGGGTTTATTAATCTTCTGGTGGTCCGATTAATTAACAGCAGAACCCGCCGAAACAGAGAGAGAGGGCGGGTTTATTAATCTTCTGGTGGTCCGATTAATTAACAGCAGAACCCGCCGAAACAGAGAGAGAGGGCGGGTTTATTAATCTTCTGGTGGTCCGATTAATTAACAGCAGAACCCGCCGAAACAGAGAGGGCGGGCGGGTTTATTAATCTTCTGGTGGTCCGATTAATTAACAGCAGAACCCGCCGAAACAGAGAGAGAGGGCGGGTTTATTAATCTTCTGGTGGTCCGATTAATTAACAGCAGAACCCGCCGAAACAGAGAGAGAGGGCGGGTTTATTAATCTTCTGGTGGTCCGATTAATTAACAGCAGAACCCGCCGAAACAGAGAGAGAGGGCGGGTTTATTAATCTTCTGGTGGTTCGATTAATTAACAGCAGAACCCGCCGAAACAGAGAGAGAGGGCGGGTTTATTAATCTTCTGGTGGTCCGATTAATTAACAGCAGAACCCGCCGAAACAGAGAGGGCGGGCGGGTTTATTAATCTTCTGGTGGTCCGATTAATTAACAGCAGAACCCGCCGAAACAGAGAGAGAGGGCGGGTTTATTAATCTTCTGGTGGTTCGATTAATTAACAGCAGAACCCGCCGAAACAGAGAGAGAGGGCGGGTTTATTAATCTTCTGGTGGTTCGATTAATTAACAGCAGAACCCGCCGAAACAGAGAGAGAGGGCGGGTTTATTAATCTTCTGGTGGTTCGATTAATTAACAGCAGAACCCGCCGAAACAGAGAGAGAGGGCGGGTTTATTAATCTTCTGGTGGTTCGATTAATTAACAGCAGAACCCGCCCCTACATGATCGCCGTCTACCAGGGGGAAATAGAGGAATAATGATCAATTATTCCTATGGATAGAGTCCCCTATCCTTAATAGCTTGTGCCACCCGACCGACACCGAGAGTATAGGCAGCAAGTCGTAAAGAGACAGACCGCTGTTGGGAATGTTGGCTAACGCGGTGGTAAGCACTACGGAGTAGTTTTTCCATTTCGCGATTAACCCGTTTTTCATCCCAGAAAAGGAAAGACTGACCTTGTACCCATTCAAGATAGCTAACCACCACACCACCAGCATTAGCAAGGATATCTGGTAAGACAGTAATCCCCCGCCTTTCCAGTATTTGGTCTGCTATGAGAGTAATGGGCGCATTAGCAGCCTCTGCCACTAATTTAGCCTGAATGCGATCGGCATTATCTTCAGTAATTTGGTCTTCCAAAGCAGCAGGAATTAGAACATCACAGGGGAGGGTGAGTAATTCAGCATTGCTAATGCTATCGCTACCAGGAAAACCCACAACAGTTTTCTGGTTATTCACATGAGATTGCAAAGCCGGAATATCCAAGCCATGATCCGCAAAAACCCCGCCAAAGGCATCAGAAACAGCAATAATGTTAGCCCCTGCTTCGTGAAGAAGCTGTGCCGCCGCGCCGCCAACTTTTCCGAATCCCTGAATAGCAATTGTCACACCTTCTAGGGTTTGTCCTTTTTCTAATAAGGCTTCTCTGACAGTAATCATCACCCCGCGTCCGGTCGCCATATCTCGACCTTTTGAACCACCAATAGATAGGGGTTTTCCGGTGACGACACCTAAGACAGCATGACCCATATTCATAGAATAGGTATCCATCATCCAAGCCATTTCTCGTGAGGATGTGCCGATATCGGGTGCAGGGATATCGATCGCCGGACCAATATCTTTAATCAATTCGCTAGTGTAGCGACGGGTGAGGCGTTCAAGTTCCCCTAGGCTATATTGTGCCGGGTCAATAGCAATGCCACCTTTAGCGCCGCCGTAGGGAATCCCTAATAGGGCACATTTCCAGGTCATCAACATCGCCAAGGCTGACAACTCTCCCAGATTAACGGTTGGATGATATCGGGTTCCGCCTTTATAGGGACCGAGGACATCACAGTGCTGCACCCGGTGTCCGGCGAGGATTTGTACTTTTCCATTGTCTAATTTAACCGGAATGGAAACGGTGACGACTTTCCGGGGATGTTCTAAAATCACCAAGATATTTGGGTCCATGGCTAGTTCCCCAGCCGCTTGGTTTAAATAGCTACAGGTGCGATCGAATGGACAAATATAAGCCGGAGTTGGGGATGTGGTCGTTACCTGGGATGATACAACCATAATTTATTAAACCTCTTTATTAATTCATTGTTCAGGCTGAAGCCAGAAGCTAGACAGTACAGCGATCTGTTCTGACCAACTTCTTGATCCCCAGCTAGATTCCCTCATATCTGTACCATAACTTAAAAAAATCTATAAATACAAAATTATGTAAAAATTGTTACAGTTTTAAATTATGTGATATGGTATATCAGCCAAAACTGGCTCAGTGAACCCGTTGGGTTTAAAATTAGATGAAATACTCAAGCCCACTGGCCTAATTTCTCTCACCGAAAGTAAGCAAAAATTATGAAACGTCGAAATATCCTCGGTTATGCTGCCACTGGAGTGGCCACCGCCGCCGCCTTGGCTGCCTGTAGTCCCCAAAATACGGGTCCGGCTGTTCAAAGTGACTCTTTACCACGGGTACGCTGGAAAATGGCTACAAGTTGGCCAACTTCCCTAGATACGCTATATGGCGCTGCTGAACTCATCGCGGAATTGGTCAGTAAACTAACAGACGGAAGATTTACTATACAAACTTTTGCGGCGGGGGAAATTGTGCCGGGGTTACAGGTGTTGGATGCTATTCAACAGGGGACTGTCGAATGTGGCCACACGGCGAGTTATTACTACATTGGTAAAAACCCGGCTTTGACTTTTGGCACTTGTGTTCCCTTCGGACTTAATACGCAGCAACAGATGGCTTGGCTATATCATGGCGGCGGTATTGAGGCGATGAATAAGCTATATGCCGATTTTAATACTATTGCTTTTCCGGCCGGAAATTCTGGGGCTCAGATGGGGGGGTGGTTTAAAAGAGAAGTAAATAATATCGCTGATTTGAATGGTTTAAAAATGCGGATTCCTGGCTTAGGTGGGGAGGTTCTCTCCCGGTTGGGGGTGAATGTTCAGGTTTTACCGGGAGGAGAAATTTTCCTGGCTTTGGAAAGGGGGGCTATTGATGCGGCGGAGTTTGTTGGTCCCTATGATGATGAAAAGTTAGGCTTAAATAATGCGGCGAGGTTATACTATTATCCGGGTTGGTGGGAACCGGGATCTAGTTTTGATTTACAGATTAATTTGGTGGCTTGGAATAGGTTGCCGACGGAGTATCAGGAAATTCTGAAAACAGCCGCGTCGGCGGCTAATATTCAAACTTTAGCTAAGTATGATGTGCAAAACCCTCAAGCGTTGAAAAGGTTGATTGATGGAGGGACTCAGTTAAAGGCTTTTAGCCCAGAAATTTTACAGGCTTCTTTGGCTGCAACTACGGATTTACTGGAGGATATGGCTAGTATAAATTCCTCTTTCCGAGATATTTATGAACCCTGGAAAGAGTTTCGAGATAACATCCGACAGTGGCACGCTGTGGGTGAGTTTGCTTTCAGTAATTTTGTGTCAACACCTATTTTAGAAGGGTTGTAGTAAGGTTAAAGAGGTGCTTTGATGATACGATCGCCTACTGGGGGGTTAATCAGGGGGCGATCGCTTATATAATCAGCCACAACATCTGACAGTAAAAAACCAGTATCTATCTGATTTTTAGACTGTTTGAAAATTTCGTAACCATCGCCGCCTGTCATTAAAAAAGTGTTGGTAACTACCCGATAACTCACACCATCTTCTAGGGGTTTCATGCTACCATCAGGACTGGTGACATTAACTGACATAATCCGCGAACCTATGGGCGCTTCTGGATTCCACATCAGTTGAATTCCAGACACTTGCGGAAAACTTCCCTCTCCCTTTTCTACTCTACTAACACCATGTTCTAACAGTTGTTTAATCTGATTTCCGGTTAAGTCACAACGAGCGATCGTATTTCCGAAGGGGAGAACTTCCATAACTTGACCAAGGGTGATCTTACCCGCCGGAATGCTGGCTCGAATTCCGCCCCCATTAATAATCGCTATTTCCGCACCGTCTGGCTGCATTTTTGCCAGAATTGCATCAGCAATTAGATTTCCTAAGTTGGTCTCAATCGAGCGAATATTTCGGCGATCGCCATCTAGTAAAGTATCAGTTTCACCAATAACTTGATTTCGTAATTCTTCCAGGGGTGCTTGGAAAACTTGCAATTGCGCTTCAAAATCTGGGTCAGGAATAATACTTTCATCCACAGCATGAGGAGAACCCGCCCAAGATATTAGATGACCTCTACCATCAAAAACAACTTGTAAATCCCCTAAATATTTCCCCCATTCCCAATCAGTCACCACTAACACATTATCCCCATTAGGGGAAGTTTCCACCAAAGGATAAGGTTGAGTCGCCCCTGGTATATTTCCTAGGGGAGTGTGGGAATGTCCGCCCACAATTAGATCAACTCCATCCACTTGTTGAGCTAATTTAATATCCTCATAAATACCTAAATGAGTCAGGGCGATGATTTTATTGACACCACGACCTCTGAGAATTTTAACTGTTTTTTTGGCAGCGGCGATCGGATCAATAAACTTAATACCTTCCCCAGGACTAGACAAAATCTCCGTGTCTGGTGTCGTTAACCCGAAAATACCTATTTGTTCACCATTAACATGAACAATAATCCAAGATTCGATTAAATCAGACAGCGGTGAGGTGACATCAATTTCCAGATTAGAGGAAATCATCGGAAACGCCGAACTTCTAATAAACTCCGCTAAGGTTTCCTGTCCTCGGTCAAATTCATGATTTCCGATCGCCACAGCCGCATAATTCATTTGATTATAAAAGGGAACATCTGCTTGACCTAAATACTTATTAAAATACAGAGTTCCCTGGAAAATATCCCCCGCATCTAGCAATAGGGTTGCGGTTTCATTCTCAGCCCGCAGTGTATCAATTAGGGCTTTTCGTCGCGCAATACCACCTAATAAATTATCCCCAACTTCCACCGATTCTAAGCGAGCATGATGGTCGTTTGTATGTAATAATCTTAGGCTAAAATCCTGTGATTTTACCAAAGAATCATGAAAGGCAATTCCTAGAAAAATTGCCCCCACAAATAAAACCCCATACAAGCGTACAGCCCACTTCATGATTATGACTAGATTATCAGTGCAGTTTTATTATACCTTTAATTCTGGCGAATCTGGCTGAGATTGGGGCGCTACAGAAGCATCTAAAACCGCTTGGGGTACTTCGTATTTAGTCCCGCCAAAGAGAGTGCCTAAATTACTTTCATCAGAGGTTTCTCCCATCACCATAAATTGTTCCGGGTTAAGAATCAGGTTTTCATACTCACCCCCCATAGTTAAGTCTACTGAATAACTTTCTTGGGGATTTTGATAACACTCTACAACGGTTCCTACGGTTCCCTTGGGGATAATTTGGCGACCAAAATGGGCTTTTATTTCTATTACGGTTTCAATTCTATCATAGAGTTTAGCTTTCATTGATTTTTGCCTCAATTTTCAAAATCATCACCTACAAAACAACCCTCCCCCAAGGATTAGGGAAGGGTTTAAGTTAGTCGGTAAACTTGTCCAAACAATCAGGTTTAAACTGGGCTTTCCAATACATTTGGGAAGCGTGATCAACAATCAAAGTTATTTGTATAACTGTTGTTATCACCAACCTAATCACCTACTCAGCCTTAGAATCTTGCTCTGAAGATGTTTGTTCACCCTCAGACGGGCGATCGTTGCGGTTGAAGCGCTTATTACGAGATGAGTGGGGGTTGAATCTCTTACGATACTGGCGTGCATTGGCCAGGTTGCGTTCAGCCTTTTCTTTTTTTAAATTACGACGCTTGGCCATCACGATTACCTCATAAAGACATAGTTGTGCTTGAACCTCCCCAATACTAAAACTATGGGGATTCCTGTCTACCCTCAAATGGGGGACAGCGGGACATTCAAGTATCCCTCTAAGCCCTCCAGCCTTGGCAGCTATTGGGCTTACTTTGGTTTTTTGGTTTCCGAGTCGATCGCCTAGCCATATAGCTACGCTCTGCATCTTCCCATTACTTGTCAGTTGTTTAGGCAGGCGGCCAGCATAGCAGTAGTGACTTACTGTGCAGGGATGACTCCGATACTAGAATACTTCCTTGGGTAGATGGTTCTCCGTACTTAATTTGGCTACGCTAGTTCGCCGTGTTTAGGACTGCGAACCGCCTACATCCCCATCGCCGCCGTCACGGACAGGCGATCGCTTTTCGGGTCAAAGTACTTTCTAATATCGTGGTCTGCGGCCCCCTCTATCAGGTTTCTTATCTTCCCGAGGACGAGCTTGGTTAACTCGAATTTCCCGTCCCATCCACTCAGCACCATCAAGTTCTTCGATCGCACGAGTTTCTTCTTCTTCGGTATTCATTTCCACAAACGCAAAACCACGAAACTTTCCAGTTTCGCGATCGGTGGGAAGATGAACCCGTTTCACCGTGCCATATTCTGCGAAGACTTCTTTTAGATCTTCGTCAGTGACATCATAGGATAAGTTCCCTACATAGATTGACATTTGTTTCCTCCAAAATCATTGATAACCGAGGGGACGACAGACCCGGGAGGAACGTCTGCTAATACCTTACGGAAATAACCAGCTAAGATCAACAACAAACTTTACCACCGAATCAACTGTTCTTAGATCATATCTTAGCACCACCAGGGTTAAGCTAAGGAACTCACCTTGATTTATCCCGATCGCATGAGTTAGCGAACGGAGAGGGAGGGATTCGAACCCTCGTTAGAGTCACCCCTAAACAGCATTTCCAGTGCTGCGCCTTCAACCACTCGGCCACCTCTCCAAAACCGTCGCATTTTTTAGTTTTACTCACAAGATATGTATCTTAGCAGAAGCCTATATGATTTGACAATACCCTTAGCAAAATTTCTTGAGATACAGGCTACACCTTCATTCCGGTTCCTGAGCCCTCACATTAAGCCAACCCAGTTGCGTGGGTTGTTCATAAATACGCCGCAGGGTATTCACATCACGGGGGGAAATAGGCGGAGGTTCCCGAACCTGGGAGTAATACATCACATCTGTTTCCATGGGACTATGGCCCCAAATCCCCAGGGCGTGCCCAAATTCGTGGCGAGTGGCTGCCGTGATATACTTCCCGCTTTGGGTAGGACTGAGCCAAATAGTAAAGCGATGGCCCAAAATATAAGAATCTTTCCCAGTAATGGCTTTAAAAAGCTGATATCTGGCTTCCGCAGAACTAGCCCGCAGGTTTCCCGGTTGTAGGGGAGGGCGACGACGGAAAATCTGGATCTCGGCGCGATCGCTATCCTCAATAACTTCTATCGGTAAATAGGGGTTCCAGTCCATCACCGCATCTAAGACCAGATCCCGCCAATTTTCAGCCCCTGGATCAGTAGGGGATTCAATATAGACACGAACTGGAAAACTAGACCAGACCAGATGACCAAATCTAGGCGGCGCTATCTGGTCGAAATAATCACCACTGTCCGTAGGATCTTGCCATTGTTCTAAAGATGGGGGGAGGGGATGGGGATGAAACGGGATTGACAGATCCACAGCAGGCGATCGCCAACCGTAAACTACGATCACAAAAATCGTAAATAGACTCAATCCTATTAGCCGAAGCCTCACCAACCCCAAAATCCCTACCCAAGCCAACCAGCGCTTAAAATCGTGGTTAACCCCATAAATACAATTGCTAGTATCCAGGTAATGCGATTTAGGGTAACTTCCGCTGTTTTCGCGCTAGTAAACAGTTGCGCCTGTCCACCAATTCCCCCAATACCATCACCCTTGGGACTGTGCAGGAGTACCAAAATCACCAACCCTAGGGCCGAGAGTGACCAGATTGCCTGTAATATATCAGTAAGAGCCATAGTTCGTCATCAATTCCGTGCGTTTCGGCTTTCAGTATCTTAACATCAAACAGAACAACTCCATGGATGACTGGGAAATAAGAAACGGCTTAGACCTAAGCACACCCGTAGATTACACAGATTACAATTCTAGTTCAACAGGTAACTCCTACAGTTCATCAGACACTGTTGGGAAAAAGCCTTGTGCGCCGACACAGCCCAACTCAGACCCCCCTGACCCTGAACCAGAAGAGGAACGGGGATTTTTACCGGTTTTGAGAAATGGCAATTTTCTCGCCTTGTGGAGTGGACAGGTTTTCTCTCAACTAGCTGATAAAGTCTACCTAGTCCTGATGATTGCCGTCATCTCTACTGAGTTTCAACAGGCTAACCAGAGTATTAGCGGTTGGGTCTCAGCGGTAATGATTGCCTTTACCATTCCGGCTGTATTATTTGGAGCCGGAGCCGGGGTCTATGTAGACCGCTGGCCCAAAAAACTGGTCTTAGTGCTAACAAATTTGCTGCGAGGTGGGTTAGTTCTTATCCTCCCCATTCTCCTGTGGCTATCTGAAGGGATGAAATTTACCAAGTTCCCCTTGGGATTCTGTTTGCTATTACTGATTACCTTTTTAGTCTCTACTCTCACTCAATTTTTTGCCCCTGCAGAACAGGCGACTATCCCTTTAATTGTTGAACGAAAACATTTACTATCTGCTAATTCCCTATATACAACTACCATGATGGCTTCTGTGATTGTCGGTTTTGCCGTGGGGGAACCGCTTTTAGCTTTAGCCGATACTTTGCTAGAAGGCCTGGGGAGTCAATTACCCGTAGGAAAAGAGTTGATTGTCGGTAGTGGATATGCGATCGCCGGTTTACTATTACTATTGATGAAAACTGGAGAGCAACAAAATATTAGCTCACAAGAACAACCCCACATCCTCGAAGATTTACGCGATGGGATGCGCTATCTACGAGATCATCATGGAGTCCGTAATGCTTTACTGCAATTAGTCATTTTATTTTCCATCTTTGCCGCCTTAGCTGTTTTAGCCGTTAGGGTCGCGGAATTGATTCCTAACCTCAAATCATCACAATTTGGCTTTTTGCTGGCTGCGGGGGGCTTAGGAATGGCGATCGGTGCAGCTATTCTCGGTCATATAGGGCATAAATTTTCTCACTTTAGAATCGCACTATTGGGCTCCATTGGCATGGCTATTTGTTTGGTAGGTTTAGCATTTTTTAGTCAGCAACTAGCACCCGCTTTAGGGTTGATTGCCATGTTAGGCGTATTTGGTGCAATGGTAGGAATTCCCATGCAAACAACCATCCAAGCCGAAACCCCAGAAGAAATGCGCGGTAAAGTGTTTGGCTTACAAAACAATGCCATTAATATTGCTTTGTCACTTCCCCTAGCTTTGGCGGGTATTACCGAAACCTTATTTGGTCTTTCTTCTGTATTCTTGGCTTTAGCTATACTATCTGTAGTGGCAGGTAATTTAACTTGGTATATTTCCAAAAATGAGCGGTGAATATGGGTGGGTAATTAATTGTTAATTCTTGATTATTGACTCATCAGAACCATAGGCTATTTTCAGACTCCACCAGAAAATAGCAGTAGAAATAACCATAATTAAGGCAGCCCAAAACCATTGAGGTAGAAACAAATATTGGGCAATTCTCGCAGTATCAGAGACCAAATTTTGACCATCAATGTTAACCCAACTACTGCCAAATAAATAATGTTTTTGGTGGTAGGTACTCACAATAGCTTGCATTCCCATAAATTGTACAGTAAACGCCTGGATTTTTTTAGGTGTTTGAAAGGCAATGGATAAAATTAATAACCCCCATAGTAATATAGCAAAAACTCCGAACCAAGTCCTAATCCACAATAAAACCGATAGCAACATAATCGAACCCAAAGCCATTAAACACCAGTGGGCTGTTTGAAAACGACGACTAGATAATATTAAAATTCCACCTGCTACAGCGGGACCCAACGGACCACCCATTGCGATTAATGCTCTGGCTAAAGAACCAAAGTTACCCGAATTATATGCGAGACCGGAACCATTAGGAAAAAGTAAGAGTTTATGAAAATTTCCTCCCAGTAAAATAGCAGTTAATCCATGACCCATTTCATGAAACCATGTAGCCAAAATGGAGAAAGGATATAAGACATAATTTCCCCAGTAAAATTGCCATAAGACAATGGTGGTAACAGCGGCAACAATTAACCAAACGACCCCGATTTTAGATGATGATGAGTATTTCAAATCAGACATAAATTATCCCTCTTCTATAGACTGGGGGCTAAAACAGGCCTTAACCCTGATTATATGTTAGCCTGAAATCCAGCAAAGTCACCCCAGGGCCACAAAAGAGGGACATTGAACTAAGGTCGGATGAAATGCGCCCAGACATTGCCATCTGGTCCACAAACTCGATTTAGGTAGCTATAAGAATAAGCAATGCGACGACCTTCGGTGTTGGAATAGCCAGTGTAAGCGTCTCCCCAGGGGTCATGAACGATATAGCCATATCGGTTGTAACCAATAACGGTGACAATATGACCGGAGGGAGTAAAATCTCCGGCTAATACGACCGGACGACTATTAATCAACTCGTTGCGAACCTCAGACCAGCGGCGAGTTGTGCTAAAACTGCTTTGAAAACCATAGGCGCGAATTAAAGCGGATAAAACACTGTGGTTAGTTTGAGAACCTTGTCCAGCATAATCAAAACACCACTGTAAGAGTTCATCTTCTAACTGTCCACCCCATTTAGAACGCACACCATAGTAGTGCATGACCATGGCGATACAGGTAACATTACAAGTAGACCAATAAAATCGGGGATTATCTCGCTGGGAAAAATAGGGGACATTGATTTGCACTTGTGGGGGAGTCGGATCAAAAACTTTTCCCCCTCGTTGAAACTTGACAAACTTGGGAAATATATAACCGGTATTACCAAAATTCGGCAATTCTTCAGTTAAGGCGACTCGGACATGGCTTTGCTCTATACTGTAGCTACTAACACCATAAACCCGACCCAGAGGAAGGGTAGTTTTTTCTGATTCTGCTAGTTGTCCTGAGTCTACGGGGCGTTTTTTGAGGACGGTGGTTTCCCTCATGGTCATGGTAATAGCATCGGGGTTATATGCGATCGCTTTTCCATCTCGCAATAAACTGACGTGCTGCCAATAAACATAACCCACATTACCAAAACCGGGGATAGATTGGTCTAGTGTGACCCGGAAATGACCGAGTAAGGAAGCATATCCGCGAATAGCAAAAGTTTGTCCTAATAGTAACTCAGCAAATTGATCAGGTGCTAAATTGGCAGAATCAATCGGTTGCGCCTTAATTCGGGTAGTGGTGGTCACTAGCATTTGAGCGCTAATATTAGTGTCGGGAACTTCCTCCATGTCAAAAGCTAAGGTGGTGGTTCCTTGGCGCAACCGAATATGACCCCGGAAAAAATAGCCAAAGGAACCAATGGGAGGAATCCCATTTTCTAACAATAGTTTTAAGTGACCATCTACTAGACCATATTTGATGACTTTAAATGTTTGACCAGCGGGGACGGTGACTTGTTGTTCAGAACCGAGTAAATTAGCATCCAGGGGTGATACTTTAAATAGGGTATCTTCTATAACATCAAGTTGTAGAGATTCCCCTACGGTCATGGCATTTTCACTGACGGTAATATTGACAATCTGACTTCCCACCAGTTGACCTTGAGCATCTGTGGCTTTAAGGCGCAGCCATCGATATCCGGGTTCACTAAATCCGGCTTCTAAATTAACCGTCCAGGTTCCGGCTTGTCGATTTATCACTACTTCTAAAGGATAACGGTCTTCGGCTACTAAAGAAACGGCGATCGCTTGTTGACCATCAAATTTACCTTTCAGAACCACAGGTGTATTTATTAACACTTCTGGGGGTCCATCATAGGTAAGGCTAGGAGTCGGAGAATAGGAAGCCGTAGCGCGGTTTAATTGCACAAAATCAGGAAAGAAATAACCAGTATTACCAAAACCTGGGAAATTTTCAGTTAAGGCAACTTTCAGATGTCCCTCTTCAGTGGTGTAACTTTGTACCCCATAAATCATTCCGGCGGGAAGGGTAACTTGTTCTTCTGGAGATAAATAGGCGGAGTCAATGGGGCGTTTTTTAAACAGGGTGGTATTAATAATAGTTAGGGTAATGGCATTATGATCAAAGGTGATTTCCCGGTCTCCCTGAAACATTTGCAAATGGTAGCGATACAAGTAGCCTACATGACCATAACCGGGGAGTGATTCGGTGAGTGTTACCCGAAAATGATCAGCTACACAGGCGTAACCTAGGGCTAGATAACTACTACCTTGGCTGAGGGGATAAATGGCATTGTCCGGCAGTTTTGATCTATCATCGGGACTACGTTTAATGACTGTATCATGAGTTATCAATATCAGTTTAGTTCCGGGAGGATTGGGGGGGATATCATCCCGATTAAACCAGAGAATTTGGGAACCTTGCATCAGTAAAATATCTGACCGATAGAAATAACCATTTCTTCCTAAGTTACCCAGGGGATTAGTTAGTTGAATCGCAAAGTGATCATTTTGTACTTCGTAGCTATCAACTGCTAATATTTCTCCAGTTGACAAATCATATTTTTGCTCTGATGCCAGTCTATCAGTGGCTATAGCCTCATGTTTAAATGATGTATTTTTGAGGATAATTAATTGAGGAGATAAACCGATATTAAGCCCGGTATTACCTACAGTAAACTCAGCCAAAGTGTCAGCCACAATCTTACCGGATTTGTCTTTGCCTTGAACTCTTAACCAGCGTTTTCCAGCGGTATTAAAGCCTTTAGGCATGGGAATAAACCAAATCCCTAATCGAGGACTTAGTTGGGTAGGTAAAGGATATTGATCCTCAGCCAGAACCGAAATAGTATCAATGTATTGACTAGCGTAGTTGCCAATCAAAACCACAGGTTGATCGATGATAATATCGTTAGGGCCGAGATAGCTCAGGATAGTTTCACTCATCTTCCTAAAAACCGTAGGGGTAAGAACCGTAGGGTGTCTAAGGGCGCATTTGACATTACACATCCCACAATGGTTAGCATAACTCAGTGGCGCACCAATAAAGCCACCCCTAGAAAACTCTACGGGTGGCTAATGGTTTAAAACGGATATTTTTTTAATTTTCAATTAGCGATCGCACTAATTGACTTTAGCAAGAATATCCTGAGCGTGGGTAGAGGTGTTCACCTTGTCATCAACATGGTCAATGACACCCTCACCATTGATAATATAGGTAACACGCTTGGCATAACCGCCGCCATCTACATCATAGGCTTTGGTAATAGCGCCATCGGTATCCGCCAAAAGTTGGAAAGGTAAGCCATATTTTTCGGTAAACAGCTTGTGGGAGGCTTCGTCATCAGTGCTTACACCCAAAACCACCATATCCCGGCTTTGATAGTTTTCGTAGTTATCCCGGAAACTTTGGGCTTCCTTAGTGCAACCAGGGGTGTCATCCTTGGGGTAGAAGTAGAGAACAACAGTTTTCCCGGCGAAGTCAGAGAGGGAAACCGTATTCCCGTTGGTATCTTTAGCGGTAAATGCGGGGGCTTTAGTACCAGCAGATAAAGCCATGTTATGGTTGTCCTCCTGAAAACGAGTTTGATATGCTCTGTCTATTTATGAAGTTATTTTAAGATATTTTGCAATCAATTACACAATCTGATCAAAATTTGGCTCGAAAGGTGGAGGATAATATACTCAAAATCAGCCATCAGGAAAGCCCATCAACCCATGAGTGCCCCTAATTCGGTTTCCAAGTCGATAGAATATTCTACCGCGACGATCGCCCGAGCCCAGCGAGCCATCCGCTGTTCTCCGTTTCAAATCAAACTTTTAACCGATTCCATTGACCAAAGCGTTAAACTGAGTGCCATTAGCGGAAATCGGGGTGTAGAGTTAGGATATACGCGATCGCCTCTACCGGAATTGAGAGCCGAAAACGCCCTTTTATGGCTAATCCAAGTCGGAGTATTGAGGCGAGAAGTGGACGGTCAGGGAATCACCGATAGTTTTCGACTGACTCCCCTAGGGCGAAAAGTAGCAGAACGACTAGCCACCGATGATATAAATAATAGCAAACCCCCATCATGGGGCGATCGCCTCAGTAATGCCCTGAACCGTTACCTACGCCTTCCCCTATAAATTAGCATCTCTGCTCAAAATCCCGAAATGAAAGCAATCATGGTGGTTGGAACCACATCCCACGCCGGAAAATCCATGCTCGTCACCGCCCTATGTCGGATCATACGCCGTCAAAATCTGCGTGTAGTTCCCTTTAAAGGGCAAAATATGGCTTTAAACTCCTACGTCACCGCCACAGGTGCAGAAATGGGTTATGCACAAGCCGTACAATCCTGGGCGGCGGGTTTAGTGCCCAATGTAGCCATGAACCCAATTTTGTTAAAACCCCAGGGAAATATGACCTCTCAGGTAATTCTGAAAGGGAAACCTGTAGCCACCCTGAAAGCTACCGAATATTATGAGAAATTCTTTGATACCGGGTGGGAGACCATCACTAAATGTCTGGATTATCTACAAAAGGAATTTGATGTAATTGTCTGTGAGGGTGCGGGAAGTCCGGCGGAAATCAATCTCAAGCACCGAGATTTAACCAATATGCGAGTAGCGCAATATCTACAAGCATTCACCATATTGATAGTTGACATTGACCGTGGGGGGCTTTTGCTCATGTAGTGGGAACCCTAGAACTACTAGACCCAGAGGAACGAGCCTTAATTAAGGGCATTGTGATTAACAAATTTCGCGGTATGCGATCGCTTCTCGATTCTGGCATTGAGTGGTTAGAGAAATACACCGGAATCCCCGTCCTCGGAGTAATTCCCTGGGTAGATATCGCCATGCCAGCAGAAGATTCTCTCAGTTTACTCGAACGCCGTTCCCGTTCCGACAATACCGATATAACCATCGCCATAGTCAGGATTCCTCGGATTTCTAACTTTACCGATTTTGACCCTTTAGATGCCGAATCCACCGTTAAAGTCCAATATGTCGAACTCAATGAACCCCTAGGACATCCCGATGCCGTAATTATCCCCGGTTCTAAAACCACCATTGCTGACCTACTAGCCCTGCAAAAAAGTGGCATGGCTGCTCAAATTCAGGATTATGTAGAAGCAGGCGGTCAGGTCATGGGTATCTGTGGGGGGTATCAGATGCTAGGACAACAGGTATCTGATCCCCGTGGCTTAGAGGGTAAAATCGGAGAATTTCCCGGCTTAGGTTTACTTCCCATCAAAACCATGCTTTTATCTGATAAAGTCTCCCGCCAGCGGTTGGTAACATCTAATTATCCAGAAATCGGATTTCCCGTAGAAGGCTATGAGATACACCAAGGGCGGACTCAAATTTTGGACAAACGGGAGACAGTAGCCCTATTTGACGATCAAGATTTAGGAGTAGTCAGCAGCAATAAAGCCGTCTGGGGTCACTATTTGCATGGCATATTTGATAATAGCCCCTGGCGCAGGTCTTGGTTAAATCATCTCCGCAAACCAAGGGGATTAGGAACCTTACCCACCGGGATTCCTAACTATCGCGAACAACGAGATCTGATGCTTGATACTCTAGCTGATGTCGTCGAAGAATATTTAGACCTGAGTACCATTCTCAGTTGACATGGTGGGGCGCGACCCGGAATCGCGTTTCTCAGGGGAATTTGTCTTCCCCCCTTGTCACTTGTCCCAAGGCGATTAAAATTGAGATTGCTTTGGTTTATGGAAAACTGATAACTTTTTCGTCAATCTTGGCTAATGGGAGATCTGAAGGACAATAGGTTATATGGATATTCAACAAATCTTGGAGAGAGGCGGCCCAGCCATGTGGCCCCTAATGGTATTATCAATTTTATCCATTAGTACCATTATTGAAAGACTGTGGTTTTGGGGAAATACCCTCACCCGTGAACGCCGAATTGTCAACCGGGTTTTAGATGTCGCCCGTCGGGGACAGTGGGGAATGGCTTATCAGATTGCCAAACAAAGCAATAATCGCCCCATGGGAAGGTTTTTTTATGCCCCCTTAAACTCGCTACCCCAGACCCTCAATTATTTAGTCTCGCCCTGGAAGCAGCCGCTGAGGAGGAATTTGTTTCTATGCGACGGGGCGATAAAATTCTAGAGGCGGTAATTGCCCTCGCCCCCATGTTAGGTTTGTTGGGAACAGTTTTGGGTCTGATTAATTCTTTGGGTTCTATCCGCCTGGGAGATATTGGTACTTCTTCGGCTGCTGATGTCACCCTGGGGATTGGAGAAGCCCTGATTAGTACAGCTACAGGCTTGATTGTGGCTATTATCAGTCTGGCTTTCTATCGCCTGTTTCAAGGCTTTTCCTTTAGCCAGGTTAAGGTCTTCCGAAAAGCGGGAAATGAATTAGAATTACTCTATCGGCAGGATTGGCCAGAGGTTAAAGCTCAGATGCTACTTCCCGGAGAGGCTAATGATGCCTCTTTGATGGCGGAAGAACCCCAGGAGGATTTTCCCCCAAAAGGTAGTTTAATTAAGCTACCCGATGAGGATGAGTCGGAGGATGATCATACTCCTTTAATCAAATTACCTTCAGAATCTGAGGATGAGGAAACCCCTCTCAATCAGAATCCCCTGAGTCGGTAGCTGAACAAAATACTTTAATTCAACCTGTGATTAAGGGTAATTCTCGCTTGGCTGATGATGATAAACATCAAAAAGGAGAGGTTGAATAATATCCACAACACCCCCAGAGCTAATTAAACCTTTGTCATTGATACCAAGATACTAACAAACACCCTTTTTGGTGGGACTATCCACGGAGGCAGATTGATGAAAGTTAACATAGATTCTCAGGTTGATGAGGGGCGTATTGAACTGCTACCCCTGATTGATGTGGTTTTTTGTATTTTGACGTTTTTTATTTTGGCAGCCCTACAGCTTACCCGACAACAGGCGATCAATGTGGATTTGCCACGGGCGGGGACTGGTGAAACTCAGATGCAAAAAATGTTGGTGGTTGGGGTGGATATTCGAGGGGATACTTATATTGACCAGCAACGGGTTAATTCTGAACAAATGCAGCGGGCTTTGGAACGTTTTTTAAGGTGGAATCCTAGTGGCTTGGTGGTGCTGTATGCCCCTAGAGATGCCCGTTATAATGATGTTGTACAGGTTTTAGATAAAATGCGAGCTGTGGGAGGCGATCGCGTGGCGTTGGCGACTTTACCGAGTTCTGAGGAAATGCCCTCTCCGGTTGATTCTGAGGGTTTATTAGCCCCTGATGCGCTGACACCGGATAATGGGGTGGAACCTCCTATTAATCCTTTTCTCCCCTCTCAGCCGCTTAATGAAATGCAGCCAGGGAGTCCTTTATTACCGCCTCCGGGTTCCCCCACTTCTCCCACTTCTCCTCTACTTCCTGACAGTTGAAAAATGGATCATTGATGTTCACCGTCAGCAGCCACGGCTATTACAGTAGATATATGGCGGGGTTAAAAAATAAAATTTAGTTGTAAATGCCAGTTATCGCGATCGCGAATAATGTGGATTTTTTTAATAAATTCGCGCAGATAAAATCGTCTCTCGGTTTCCGATAAATCTAGCCAAAATTGGCGGATAGAAACCGCTTGGGCGGTGGCTTGTAAATTGACTGGGGGAAGTTGAGATAATTGATTCTCTAGTTTGGCAATTTCTTGGCGCAATTTATAATCTCTAATGGTGGCAGTTTCACTGTCTAAAATTCCTGTGGTTTGCAGAGTTGGCAGTTGATTTATGATGTCTTTTTTACTGGCTATTTCATCATAGATTTGCTGCTTAAATCTGTCTAAATCTGGCATCTGTAATTGGGCAACTGCTGGGGGTAGGTCGGCACAAATTCGGTCAATAGTCGCCGATAAAACATCATGATAATTAAGGGATTTGCACTTAGTTAGACGCTGACATTTTAGGGGTCTTAAATAAAGATATTCTCGTTTTTTGTTATGGGTGGTAACGCGGGTAATGGTCATCCCTGAACTACATTCACTGCACATTAATAAACCAGCTAAAGAATGGGGGGCGCTGGCTGTGCGAGGTGGGAGGCGCTGGTTGCGTCTTAATAACCTATCGATTTGGGCGGCTTCTTCACGGGAAATAATCGGGATATGAGTATTGGAAATAATCTCACTATTTTTATAAGCTAAATCCCCTCGATAAACGGGGTTAATTAACCAACGCTTCCCGGTAGTTACGGAGATTTTTTTATGATATCGCTTTTGTAAATACCGGACTGCGCCGCGTAGGGAACCATAAATTAAAAAATGCTCAAAAAAGTCTTTAACAACGGGTGCGGTGCTGCGATCAATGGTGTAGCGGTCTTTTCCTCTACGGTAGCCATAGGGTGCTTTTCCGGGGGGAGGAATGGCTTTTAAACGGTTGCGTGCGTGTCCTTGGCGCAGACAACGGCTGTGGTAAGTTTGTTTAATTTCGGAGATGAATTTGATTAAATCTACACGGGAAATATCGGAGGACTTTAGGTCGGATTGAAGGGCGATAACTTGGATGTTTAACTGTTGGAGTTGGCGGAGGCGATCGCTAACTTCTAGGACAGAGTTACCCAATTCTTCATAGCGTTGGATTAATAAATAGTTGGGGGGTGGTAGTTGTTGACAATCTTCTAGGATTTGCTCTAGTTGTTGGCGATCGCCAAAATCTTGATAAATCCCATCAATATCCCATCCCCAAATCGTCGGATCTGGCGGCGGTTCTAACAGCGGTTCCGTATAAGAATAGGCGAGAATTTTCATATTTGACTCAATTCGATAATATTACCATCAGGGTCAGCCACAAAAAGGGCTGAACGACCGGAAGCGCTCATTTGAAACGGGTAATTATGGCGGGTGAGTTGTGCTTTGGCGATCGCCAAATCAGCCACCGCGAAAGCTAGATGTCGGTTGCGTCCCCATTTCGCTTCATTGACGCGATCGCCAATTACTTGTTCAGATTCAATTAGATGAATTTGCCAATCACCAATCTGATACCATATTCCTGGGAAATTCAAAGGGCGATCGACTGTAGTTAACTGTAATATCTGGCTATAAAAATGCTGAGATTTTGCCAAGTCCGAGACTAAAATGGCGGCGTGTAGAGGTTTGGTGATATTCATAGTTGGGAGCTATTCTCGACAATTGTGATATTAGACCCATCGTAATATGCGATCGGGCGATCGCATCAACTCAAGCACTATTAACTAAATTATCACCAAATCCCCGTAACTCTGCTATAACCCCATTAAGATAGATAGGGAAAAGACCACAGGGCTAAAGATCCAATGACTTCTATCCTACTTGAATCAAATATCACCCGCTCACTAAACGCTCCCACCATCTACAAATTATCAAATGGTCTCACCATTGTGGCAGAACAGTTACCCGTTGAAGCCGTGAACTTGAATGTTTGGATTGATGTTGGATCAGCTGTCGAACCCGACCCGATCAACGGGATGGCTCACTTTTTAGAACACATGGTGTTTAAAGGGACTCCCAACCTAAAAGCTGGAGAATTTGAAAGACTGATCGAACAACGAGGCGCTTTAACCAATGCAGCCACCAGCCAGGACTACACCCATTATTATGTTACCAGCGCTCCCAGCGACTTTGCTACCCTAGCCCCCTACAGCTTGAAGTAGTATTTAGCCCCAGTATTCCCGATGATGCTTTTGAGCGCGAGAGGCTAGTAGTATTAGAAGAAATCCGGCGATCTGAAGACAACCCCGCGCGTCGTTCATTTCAGCGGACCATGGAAACAGCCTTTAAGCGTCTCCCCTATCGTCGGTCTGTACTAGGACCAGCGGCGGCTATTGAACAGTTAACTCCTCAGCAAATGCGAGAGTTTCATCGCAGCCATTACTGTCCCCAAAAAACCACGATCGCAGTTGTGGGTAATTTACCTGTCGAGGCTTTAATTGAAACAGTAGCCGAGTCTATCCCAGCACAGACATATCCAGAACTTCCCCCAGAAGTAGATCTGCATCATCTGATTCCAGAGTCAGGATTTAGCGAAATTGTCCGCCATGAAATCATAGATGATAGCTTACAACAAGCGCGATTAATGATGGTGTGGCGAGTTCCCGGACTTAATCAACTCTCAGAAACCTATGCTTTGGATGTTTTAGCTACAATTTTAGGTCAAGGTCGTACCTCCCGCTTAGTGCAGGATTTACGAGAAAAGCGGGGTTTAGTGTCTGGGATTAGTTGCAGCAATATGACCCAGAGGCTACAGGGAGTATTTTATATTTCCGCTCGGTTGCGGGTCGAACACTTAGCCGAAGCCGAAGCAGCGATCGCCGAACATATTAACCGACTCCACAGGGAATTAATCACCCCCACCGAAATGACCAGGGTACGGACTCAAGTGGCGAACAGGTTTATTTTTGGCAATGAAACACCAAGCGATCGCGCTAATTTGTATGGTTACTATCAGGCGATCGTCGGAAATGTGAACCTAGCCTTAGAATATCCCCGCCAAATTCAATCCCTCAATGCAGAACAGTTACAACAAGCCATCCGCCAATATTTATTACCCCAAGCCTATGGGGTAGTTATCCTGAAACCTCATACCCCCTAATGAAACCGAAACCGGGAGTTGATATCCCCTTCTAAATCTCGACCCCCTCTGATATTTTGTATCAAATAATGAATTTTTGTAGAGGGGGTCAACAAACCATGTACAATTGCAGTGATTTTGTGACCTAGCACCAAAAATGAGACTACAAGATTTCCTAGGAACCAATACTCGATATGATATACAACAGATTTATGATGACGAGGCTCTGAGTCGTCAAATTCAGACTCGGCTCATTGATTTAGGGCTCCTCAATCCGCCCGTTGATGGTATTTTTGGCCCCTTATCAACAGCCGCATTCAGACGATTTCAGGAGTTAATGAACATCAGTGAATCTGGTATTCTGGCCTCTGAAACTGCCCAAAAACTCCTAGAAACTACCACTATGCGGCCCCCGAACATGAGGCTTGAGGATTTTCTGGGAACTAATATTCGATATGACTTCCAAGCCATTGATGATAATGAAGCCCTGAGTCGTCAAATTCAGACTCGGCTCATTGATTTAGGACTCCTAGCGCCGCCCGTTGATGGTATTTTTGGCCCCTTATCAAGAGCCGCATTCAGACGATTTCAGGAGTTAATCAACATCAGTGAATCTGGTGTTTTGGACTCTGAGACCGCCCAAAAACTGATAGACACCACAACTATTCGACGTGAAAATATGAGACTACAAGACTTTGTGGGGACTAATATTCGATATGACTTCCAAGCCATTTATGATAATGAAGCTCTGAGTCGTCAAATTCAGATTAGGCTCATTGATTTAGGACTCCTAGCACCGCCCGCTGATGGCATATTCGGCCCCTTGTCAAGGGCGGCTTTTCGGAATTTTCAGGAGTTAATGAACTGTAGCGAACCCAGTGGCATTCTGGGAACAGATACCGCCAAAAAACTCATAGAAACCAAAACTGTGAGTCGGCCGGGAAATATGCGGCTACAGGACTTCCTGGGAACCAATCTCCGTTATGATGTGAAGGCGATTAATGATGATGCAGGTTTGAGTCGTCAAATTCAAATCCGGCTCATTGATTTAGGACTGCTAGACCCGCCAGCAGATGGTATATTCGGTCCAAAGTCAACCGCCGCGCTGCATCGTTTTCAGCAGTTAATGGAATGCCAAGAACCGGGATTTATTGGTTCTGAGACTGCCAAAAAACTCATTGAAACTAAGGTTTCCGACCTCCCCGTAACTACTCCCATTTTAAGAGTAATCAGAAATACAGTTTTCAAGGTGAGACCGATCGCCTCTTCTCAACTGAATAACTCCGAGAAATTTTCAGTACCAGCCGGACGGGAATTTTCAGTTTTGGCTTATGATCCGATCCGGGCACATTTAAGGGTAGCTTTGCGTAATCAGTCCTTTGGCGGTTATTCTGTGTTGTATATTTGGGGTGGCCATGTGGAAGTTTACGAGGGAGGGAGCAGAACCCATCCCCGACCCCTACCGACAAGCCGTCGTTTGAATGTTCCCTTCAAGTCACAATTAGATAATTTCTATAACCCCACAGGGTCTTGTAATGTGACTTCCCTGGCCATGTGTTTGGAATATTTTAATATTCCGCGTCGCGATTTGAGATATCGTCAATTTGAGGATGAACTATATCGCTATGCCCTGAATATGGGTTATAGTCGCCATAATCCCTACGATTTAGCTCGCATTGTCCGAGACTATGGTGCTAGGGATCATTTTACCGAAAATGCCGTAATTGAGGACGTGCAGGACTGGGTAGCAGCGGGTTATCCGGCGGTTATCCACGGATACTTTACCTCCTTTGGGCATATTATCGTCGTGGTAGGCTATGACCAAAATGGGTTTATCGTCCATGACCCTTATGGCGAGTGGTTTTCAACCGGATATCGAACCGATTTAAGTGGTGCTTACTTACACTACTCCTATCGACTTATTCGGCGGGTGTGTATTCCTGATGGGAATTTTTGGGTGCATTTCATCTCCAGGTGAGATAATTTTAACCCCACTTTAACCAACTCCTAATAACTTGCATAACTCCTGTGGAGTTGTGGAGTACATAGCCAGCCGAGCAACTTCTACAAAACACCAAAATTAGAACTATAGACATGAGACTACAGGACTTTGTGGGGACTAATACTCAATATGATATCAAAGCCATTTATGATAATGAAGCTCTGAGTCGTCAAATTCAAACTCGACTGATTGATTTAGGACTCCTAGCGCCGCCAGTTGATGGCATATTTGGCCCCAATTCAACGGCAGCTTTTCGGAGTTTTCAGGAGTTAATGAACTGTAGCGAACCCAGTGGCATTTTGGGAACGGATACCGCCAAGAAGCTGATCGAAACCAAAAGTGTCAATCGCCAGGGAAATATGAGGCTACAGAACTTCCTGGGTACAGATATCCGATATGATGTGAAGGAAATTAATGCTGATGCAGGTTTGAGTCGTCAAATTCAAATCCGGCTGATTGATTTAGGGCTGCTAGACCCGCCAGCAGATGGCATATTCGGTCCCAAGTCAACGGCGGCGCTGCATCGTTTTCAGCAGTTAATGGAATGCGAAGAACCGGGATTTATTGGGTCAGAGACTGCCAAAAAATTAATTGAAGCTAAGGTTTCTGACCTCCCGGTAACTACTCCGATGTTAAAAGTGACCAGAGATACAGTTTTGAAGGTCAAACCGATCGCCTCTTCTCAACTGAATAACTCCGAGAAATTTTCGATTCCAGCGGGACGGGAATTTTCAGTTTTGGCTTATGATCCGATCCGGGCACATTTAAGGATAGCTTTGCGTAATGAGTCCTTTGGCGGTTATTCTGTGTTGTATATTTGGGGTGGTCATGCGGAAGTTTACGAGGGAGGAACCCAAACCTACCCCAGACCCCTACCGAGAAGCCATCGTCTGAATGTTCCCTTCAAGTCACAATTAGATAATTTCTATAACCCCACAGGGGCTTGTAATGTGACTTCCCTGGCTATGTGTTTGGAATATTTTAATATTCCCCGCCGTGATACGAGATATCGTCAATTTGAGGATGAACTGTATCGCTATGCTATCAATAAGGGCTATAGTCGCCACAGTCCCTACGATTTAGCCCGCATTGTGCGAGACTATGGTGCTAGGGATTATTTTACCGAAAATGCGGTAATTGAGGATGTGCAGGACTGGGTAGCAGCGGGTTATCCGGCGGTTATCCACGGATACTTTACCTCCTTTGGGCATATTATTGTGGTGGTGGGCTATGACCAAAATGGGTTTATTGTCCATGACCCTTATGGGGAGTGGTTCTCCAGTGGATATCGAACCGATCTAAGTGGTGCTTACTTACACTACTCCTATCAACTAATTCGGCGGGTGTGTATCCCTGATGGCAGTTTTTGGGTGCATTTTATCTCGAAGTAACAAGGTCTAAACTCTGCTGTACCAACGCAATAGGACTTGGGCGAGTCGTTTGGAGTTGTGGCGGACATAGCCAGTGTCGCTATCAACTTCAATGATATTGGTTAATACCATTCTTCGCCCTAATTCCTTGACGGCTTCCCGGTCAATGAAAACCGGGTGAGAGTCTTCTTGAGCATAGCGGATTAATGCTTGAGCTGGGGGGACTTTTCCTTGGACTAAGACGGCATCAAATAGTTTATGGCCACAAGCGTCATCGATCGCCCGAATGTGGTCGGCGACGCTATAGTTATCAGTTTCCCCTGGTTGGGTCATGACATTACAAACATAGATGCGGGGGACTTGGCTTTGAGCGATCGCTTCGGTAATTTCTGGGACCAATAAATTGGGGATAACGCTAGTGTAGAGGCTACCCGGTCCGATAATAATCAAATCTGCTTCTTGAATGGCGCTAATAGCTTTAGGAAGGGCTGGGGGGTTAGCAGGTGTGCAACCAATTTTGACAATTTTACCCCTAGCTTCTGTAATACTAGACTCTCCATGAATACGACGGCCATCTTCTAATTTAGCCCACAGGTGAACATCGCTGAGGGTAGCGGGTAGGACTTGACCGCGAATAGCCAAAACCTTAGAACTAGCTGCGATCGCCCTTTCCAGGTCTCCGGTCACCTCTCCCATAGCCGTGAGGAATAAATTGCCAAAACTGTGACCTGTTAAACCATCGCCAGCCCGAAATCGGTATTGGAATAATTCAGTGAATAGCTTTTCCTCGTCAGCTAAGGCCGCTAAACAGTTGCGAATATCTCCTGGGGGTAACACTCCAATTTCGCGGCGCAAGCGCCCAGAGGAGCCACCATCGTCCGCTACGGTAACAATAGCGGTGATATTAGCGCTGTAATCTTTCAAACCCCGCAGCAGGGTTGATAGACCTGTTCCGCCGCCAATAACTACGATTTTCGGACCTCGGTTGAGGCGGCGCAATGCGATGAGGCGATCGACCAATTCCTGATCACCTTCGGGGGTGAATACCTGGGTAATAGAGTTAAAGCTGCGACTCTGACCCCAAAAAATGAATAGTAAACCCGCCAAAATTAGCAACGGCCCAGAAATCGAGTTAGGGATAATTTGGGTAATCCATTCCAAAAATCCCCTCAGCAGTTGCAAAATATAGAAAATTGGGGTCATTCCTGTCCAGATAGCTAACCCCAAACTGGTCAGCAATACCCCACCGGCGCTAATGAGTAACCACCGTTTGACTAGCAAACCGGGGGCTAACCATTTGAACCACTGTCCTATTCTATGGGAGGAACGGTAGCCTGAGCGACTCCAATTTAGTCGGAGTTTGAACAGGCGACGCAGTTTCAACCTAAGAGAAATAATCGACATTTGATAATAGACCTCATAAAAATCTGTTGTGGTTAAATTTGGGCAAACCTAATTCGAGATGATAGCCTGTATCTCGCAACTTATAGTTATGTAGATAGTCCATAGGGGAAGAGTCTATGGCCAATGGGGAATGGGAACTGAATCAAAATCTAATATGTCTGAGCCACTAATTGAACTGCGAGGAATTTCTAAAACCTTTGGTTCCAATGTGATTTTAGATGGGGTAGATCTAAGCATCTATCAGGGTCAAGCCTTGGGAATTATCGGCCCTTCTGGGACGGGAAAATCAACGATTTTGCGGATTATAGCCGGGTTATTGCCTCCTGATGCTGGAGAAGTATATGTCAAGGGACAACTGCGACGGGGTTGGGTGGATGATCTTAGTGATCCGATTGGTATTGGCATGGTGTTTCAGAATGCGGCTTTGTTTGACTCTCTGAATGTTGAACAAAATGTGGGATTTCGTTTGTATGAACACAGCAGACTTTCCCAGGCTACTATTCGTCAATTAGTTGAGGAAAGGCTAGAAATGGTGGGTCTGCCTAATATTTGCGATCGCTATCCGGCAGAATTATCTGGAGGAATGCGAAAACGGGTGAGTTTTGCCAGAGCAATTATGCCCAACCCGGAAAACCCCAGCGATAACCCTGAAGTTATACTTTATGACGAACCAACGGCGGGTTTAGATCCGATCGCTTCAACGGTGATTGAAGATTTGATTCGCAGCCTGCAAAAGCGGGACGGGGGTGGCAGCACCTATGTGATGGTGACACACCAAGATAGTACGATCCGCAGAACCACAGACCAGGTAATTTTTTTGTATAAAGGTCAAATTCAATGGCAAGGGTCGATTGAGGAGGCTTACAGGTCCGATAATCCAGCGCTGATACAGTTTTTTACGGGCAGTGTAAGCGGACCCATTCAGGTGGTCAATTAGCTGATGGGAGCCAGAAAATTGTTAAGTTAACCTAACATAGGAAGATGGGACAGGCAAATGGGAGGATAAATAATGCGATCGCGAAGTGTCCGTGAAGGATCAGTCGGTTTGTTGATTATATTGGGAGTGGGGCTATTTGGAGCCACAGCTTTTTGGCTGCGGGGGCTCACTCTTGGTCAGCAGAGTTACCAAATTCGGGCTGAATTTCCTAGTGCTACTGGTCTTCAAATTGGGGTACCTGTACGATATCGGGGGGTAAAAGTCGGGCGAGTTACCAGAATTCAACCCCAGTCTAATGGGGTGGAGGTGGTGCTAAATATTGAATCTACGGATTTAGTCATGCCACGAAATTCCCAAGTTTTGGTCAATCAGACGGGTTTTCTGAATGAAACCTATGTTGATATTATCCCCAATGCAGTCTTAACTCCTGAGTTAGTGGCGGCTAACCCCATTAGTGCTACCTGTCCCTCATCAGATATTTTGTGCCATGAGAGTTCTATTCAAGGTTTACCGGGTATTAGCCCCGATCGCCTCATGGAGACTATGCTTGATTTAGGGGAACTCTATGGCAACCCGGAATTATTTGCTAATCTAAATGCGGCGGTGGAAAATACCGCCCTCGCCGCCGCCGAAGCCACGAAACTGACCACCCAAATGGGTCAATTAGTTGAGATAGCTAAATTGGAGTTGGGTAATTTTAGTGCCTCGGTGGATCAAAAC
Organism: Arthrospira sp. PCC 9108; assembly: GCA_016745315.1. Classification (GTDB taxonomy): domain Bacteria; phylum Cyanobacteriota; class Cyanobacteriia; order Cyanobacteriales; family Microcoleaceae; genus Limnospira; species Limnospira platensis. The sequence goes on along the minus strand of CP066886.1, from coordinate 2,476,558 downwards.
ATGAACTTATTTTCCTCGGAAATGACTCAGCTTTCCGATCAACTAGAGCGCTCCATGCAGGAAGTCAGCGGAGCGGCACTGCAGTCGGCTAATTCCTTAGACAGGGTAACAGGTGATATCAGTGCCTTAACTCAAGAGGTAAATGCCTTGGTGGCTACCAATCGCTCAACCTTGCTGACGACCTTAAATAATATTAATGAAACCAGCCAGGAATTGAGTGTAGCGATCGCTACACTAACCCCAGTTATAGCCCGGTTTGAACAGGGGGAACTATTAACCAATCTGGAAACCCTATCAGCCAATGCGGTGATCGCTTCGGAGAATTTGCGAGATGTTTCCAAGACTGTCAACAACCCCGATAATTTAATCTTACTGCAACAAACCCTAGACTCTGCCCGTTCCACCCTGCAAAATATGCAGAAGGTGACCGCAGATATTGAAGATTTGACAGGAGATCCGAGATTGCGCGATAGTTTACGGAGGATCATCAACGGCTTGGGTAATATTCTCGCCTCCACTGAGGAGTTAGAACGCCAAACGGCTGTGGCGGAAACCCTAGCCCCCTCAGTCAAGCGGCGGAGGCGGGGGATGAAAAAACCATAAAACTGCTATTCTCGGAAATCGATTCAGATTTATCGGATTTATGGGCTTTGGTCAGTTCACCAGACACCGCCGCTAATTCTCCCCGGTGGACTATTGACAGCACTTCCTCCGTAGACATTCATGGGGAATAAGAGGGAGCTACTAGCTGCCTATGGTTGGGTTATGCTTATGCCAAGGGGTGGCTTGTTCATAAGCATGGGCGACTTCAAACAGACGACTTTCGCCGAGAACTTTGCCAATTAACTGCATTCCTATGGGGAGACCCTGGCTGTCAAATCCACAGGGAACGCTGATGGCCGGTAAACCGGCTAAATTGACGGGAATTGTCATCAGATCGGACAGATACATACTCAGGGGGTCAGAGGTTTTTTCTCCGGCTTGAAAAGCGGTAGTCGGAGAGGTAGGACAAACTAAGACCTCTACTTGGGTAAAAGCGCGATCGAAATCTTGTTTAATCAGGGTTCGGACTTTTTGGGCTTTCAGATAATAGGCATCATAGTAACCAGCAGACAAAGTATAGGTTCCTATCATGATCCGACGTTTGACTTCGGCCCCAAAGCCTTCGGCGCGGGTTTTGGCGTACATCTCAATCAGGTTATCAGCATCAGGAGTGCGGAAACCATATTTAACCCCGTCATAGCGGGCGAGATTAGCGGAAGCCTCGCTGGGGGCGATAATATAGTAGGTGGGCAGACCATAGCGGAACCGAGGACAGGAGATGACCTGAATTTCTGCGCCTAGGCTTTGCAGAACTTCGATCGCTTTAGTGACGGCTTGTTCTACTACGGGATCTAAGCCTTCCCCGAAGGTTTCTTTAATTACCCCAATTTTGATTTTGCTTCTGGGTTTGAGGGAGGGCTTTAAAAAATCGGTATAGTCGGGGATATCTACATTAAGGCTGGTGGAGTCTTTGGGGTCGTAACCGGCGATCGCATTTAATAAAATGGCTGCGTCTTTGACCGTGCGACCAAAGGGGCCAATCTGATCCAACGAAGAAGCATAAGCTACCAACCCATAGCGCGATACTAGCCCATAGGTGGGTTTCATGCCTACAACTCCACAGAATGAGGCTGGTTGACGAATGGAACCCCCTGTATCCGAACCAAGGGCAACTACTGCCTCATTGGCTGCTACGGCTGCTGCTGACCCGCCAGAGGACCCTCCGGGAACTCTGGTTATATCCCAAGGGTTAGCGGTGATTTGAAAGGCTGAGTTTTCGGTGGAACTTCCCATCGCAAACTCATCTAGGTTAGTTTTTCCGAGTATAACTGCTCCGGCTTCTATGAGTTTGGTGGTCACAGTGGACTCATAGGGAGGCACGAAGTTCGCGAGAATTTTCGAGCCACAGGTGGTGGTAATCCCTTCCGTACACATATTGTCTTTGACGGCTATGGGAATGCCTGCTAATAATCCGATTTCGTCTCCGGCGGCGATTTTAGCATCAACCTGTCGGGCTTGTTGTAGGGCTCGATCTGCGGTAATACACAGAAAACTTTTGAGTGTGGGTTCTAATTTGTTAATGCGATCGAGCGCTTCGGTGGTGATTTCCACAGCAGAGCGTTCTTTATTTACCAGTTGTTGGTGCAACTCGCAGATCGATGCCATGCGGTCTCCTCTGTTTTAGTTCCAATATTTGAGTTTACCGAAAAATTGGTAACACTCTACTACCTGATCCTTCCCGATCGCTAAATTTTTGTTTGATCCGGAAATTTTGCCAGCCTGACGATAGATCAACCAGTGTTATGGATGATGAGATGAGGAGGTATGCCACCAAAGGCTCATATTGAACCCCATTTATCGGTTGATGATCTCAAAAACCGTTACCGACAAGCTAGAGATACTACTGAGTCCCGTCGGTGGCATCTTCTTCATTTGGTGGGTAGCGGTTGGACGATCAAGCAAGCAGCAGAAGTTGTGGGGTTAAATTACGACTACGCCAAAGAGATTATCCGCCGTTATAACCACGAAGGCCCACCTTCGGTGAGAAACCGTAGTCGCGATCGCCAGCCCCCTGTGGCGCGATCGCTTTTGACTAAATCACAGCAACAGGAACTCAAGCAGGCTTTGCTGGGTCCCGCTCCTGATGGGGGACCGTGGTCTGGCCCTAAAGTAGCCCAGTGGATTGCTGAACGCACTGGCCGCCAGCACGTTTGGCCTCAGCGGGGATGGGACTATCTCAAACGATTAGGGATTAATTGGAAGCAACGGAACAATTCTGGTTCGGAATTTTGATCTATTCAGTTATCTGGTTGTAAGGACAATGAAACCAAAATATCTATTGAATTTAGCCACGGGAGCAACCATGGCGATCGCTTCTTTCTTTGTTACTAATGGCACAGTGGCTGAAGAAACCGAAATTACACAGTTTCCGCGCCATCGACATCAGCTACTACAGCGACCTAATAGAGTAGTTCAACAAGAGTTTTTCTGTGGCCGTAGTGATGATGATGTTCCTACTACCTTTGTCAGAAACTCTCGCGGGACTTTTCCCGTCATTCGTTGGGTTTCTTTGGTTTTTAATCAGGCTGGTTATGTACCACAAACTCGCTGTCGCCAAGTTTCTTCTAAATTTCAAGAGTTCTATGAGCGAGGATTGCTTAATTATGTGACTACAGGAACCGTTAATCGACAACCTGTTATCTGTGTTTCTGATGCTAAGGATGGTCCCTGTTTGGGGGTTTTATTTACTCTCAAACCTAATCAAGATGCTCGCCGCACTATCCGACAGCTTTTTGCTCTACAAGCTAATGCTAATGCTGGTCCTTTAGAAGAAAATGGTTCTCGTCTATATTTGGATTTTCAGCAATACCTAGATCAGCAAATCACTTTTAATTCTGATTAAAGGCTGATGCTTCTGCCTCCTTGGTTGATGGGTAAGTGGCGTGAGCCGGAGGCAGGAATAATTAATCATGGCAGTTTTTTATGAGAGTTTAAATGCTATTACTGCCTTTTTTAATGGCTAATTTTTGGGGAATTGAGCAGCATCATTTAGATTACTTTTTTCTCCCTGATCAGTTAACCGTCATCACTGGCTCTAAAACTGCGGGCTGTGTTGAGGGTGAGTGGCGACCTTGTAGCCCTCAACAATTGCAGGCGATCGCTGAATCTATTACAGTCAAAATTATTTCTGGGTCGGCTTGGGGGTCGGGAATCATCCTGAAAAGAGAAGGTGATTTATATACAGTCTTGACCAATGATCATGTCATCAATACCGAGGAATCTCCCTATTTAATACAAACTCCTGATGGTCATATTTATCAAGGCTATTTACTCAACAATGATGCCTGACAAGGACAAGATTTGGCTCTGATTCAGTTTCAGGCTCCCCCCAATTATGCGATCGCCTCTTTCCATCCTTCCGCGACTCTCTCCCCTGGTGATAAAGTCTTCGGCGCGGGTTTTCATTTGGAGATAGATCGAGATAATATTGAGACCATTAACCTTAACAATAATCATAGTAAATTACGAGACACAAAACCATCATTATATCATCTATTTCAGCCCAAGTCATTCCTCGCCAAATTTCCTGATCAAAAATATCCTCCTACCAGGAATCAAGGATTTAATTTAACCAGAGGTAGAATATCCTTCCTTTCCGAAAAACCCTTTAAAAACGGTTATCAGATTGGCTATACTAATCCCATCCAAAAAGGCATGAGCGGCGGCCCCCTGTTAGACCGTTGGGGAAAGGTAGTCGGTATTAATGGAATGCACGCTTACCCTCTTTGGGGAGACCCCTATATTTACGATGATGGTGAACAGCCACCCCCAGATTTACGCGAAAAAATGAGACATCTGGCTTTTGCTATTCCTAGCGATCGCTTAACTGAATTAGCACCGGAATTTTCCCCAATTCCACCATTATATATTACTGAATATAATGGGATTTTATGGGAGTTTAACTCTCCTGATTCCACGCATTTTTGGCTGCCACCCATCCGCCCATAAATCGAGCAACTTTTTACCGACATATCATCTGGTAGCCTCAGACCCCGTAAATAGTAATCCTCAGCCAACCCGATTAGGGATTTGCTATAATTAGCAACGGCACATATAAGACATATCCAACATCTGCCCAATGCTCAAACACCTGCGATATCTATGCTTATTTATGTTGGGGTTAGGACTATCGCTGCTGATAGGTTGTGTTCCTCCGTCAATCAGTTTAAGCCTTAATTCCCAACCGGATACAGTAGCGATCGCCACAGATAGCGTCAGCCTGTCTCCACCCCTTAAATGTGAATTAAATAAAGATTGTTTAGTGATTTTATACACCGATCGCGATCCGAGTCCCAAAGCCGTAGATTTTGGCTGTGGTCGCCAAACCTATGATGGTCATAAAGGAACAGATTTTGCGATTCCTGATGAAAGAATGATGGCTGAAGGAGTCCCCGTATTTGCATCAGCCTCTGGTCAGGTATTAAGAGTCCGTGATGGAGTCGAAGATCGGCGCATTAGACATCCAGCGGAAAGGTCAAGGGTAGAGGGTCAAGAATGCGGTAATGGGGTAGTTATTGACCACGGAAAAGGTTGGGAAACTCAATATTGTCACCTGCGGCGGGGTAGTGTAGCCGTTAAATCAGGCGATCCGGTCAATACTGAAACAGTATTAGGAATGGTGGGAACATCTGGTTTAACCTCCTTTCCCCATGTTCACATCACCGTTACCCATGATGGACAGGTAGTTGATCCTTTTGTGGGTCCGACCTCCTCACCCGGTTGTCAGACTAGCTTAGATCCTATTTGGAATCAACCTTCTGGGTATAATCCCACAGGTTTAATTAGGGCGGGATTTTCCACAGACCCCCCCGACATGGACCAAATTTGGGATGGGAAGCATTCAGAAACCGTATTGTCCGCCCAAATTCCCGCCCTATTATTCTGGGTACAAGCCTATGGTATTTTAGCGGGGGATGAGGTTAAATATAGAATGATTGACCCCAGAGGTAATGTGGTAGTTGACCATAATGATCGGATTCAATCTCCCAGTCTCACCTGGGTGGGCTATGTGGGACAAAGAAATTCTGGCGCTAGTCTACTTCCAGGAGTCTGGAAAGCTGAATATAGCCTTACCCGTGGCGATCGAGTTTTAATAAATGTACAACGACAGGTTGAGTTAAATTTGACCTAACCAGAGTTAAACAGCCGATTAATGGGACAATATTGATACTCTCGATCGCTGTCAGAGTCTATCGAGACTCGATCAAGCATCGATTTTGCAGTAATGGAAATGTGTTTCAATGTTCAAACGAATTGCATCAATTATCCTAGTTGTTGTTAGTCTCACCCTGGGGGGATGTGTAGCCACCGGGGGAGGTCTAAAAAGTTTTGTGGACACAGCAGATGGCTATGAGTTTCTTTACCCTAACGGTTGGGTAGAGGTGAGGGTCTCTAATGGACCGGATGTGGTTTTTCACGATATGATCGACTCGACGGAAAATGTTAGTGTGGTGATTAGTTCTGTGACTAGGGGTGATAGTTTAGAGGAAATTGGCACTCCCACAGAGGTGGGATATACCCTCAGTAAAAATGCGATCGCCCCAGAGGGGTCCGGTCGGACAGCAGAGTTGTTGAATGCTGGGAAAAGAGAATCCACCAATAATACTTACTATTTACTCGAATATGCTGTCACTCTTCCTAATCAGCAAAAACGGCATGATTTCGCTAGTATTGCTATCAGTCGGGGTAAGTTGTTTACTTTGAATATATCCACCAGTGAACAGCGTTGGCAAAAAAGCAAAACTCTGTTAGAACAAGTGGTGCGATCGTTTACTGTTTATTAACGGAGATTCTGATATGGCGGACTCAGCTATCACTTTTGTCCTGGCTTCTGCTTCCCCAGCCAGATATAGACTCTTAAAAACTGTGGGAATTGATCCAGTAGTAATTAAGAGTGATTTTGATGAGTCTAGCATTCAGATTGATGATCCGACTGCATTGGTAGAACAACTCGCTCAAGCCAAAGCGGAAGCTGTGGGGAGACGGTTAAAAGACCATCCCCCTAGCTATTTAGACAACGGTAAAAATGCGCTAATTTTGGGCTGTGATTCGGTGTTGGTGATGGGGGGTGAAATTTACGGTAAACCGGCTGATAAAGCGGAAGCGATCGCCCGTTGGCAAAATCTCAGTGGTCATGTGGGACAGCTTTATACTGGTCATGCTTTGCTGGATTTGAATAAACCCAAACTTTTGGTTTTATCTCGCATAACTGATGTGCATTTTGCGACTGTTGATGAGGAGGAAATCCGGTCTTATGTGGAGACCGGAGAACCTTTAAACTGTGCGGGATGTTTTGCTATTGAAGGGAAAGGGGGGGCTTTTGTTGATAGGTTAGATGGCTGTCATACTAATGTGATTGGTCTGAGTTTACCTCTGCTGCGGTTGATGCTTCGAGAGTTGGGGTATGGAATCACTAATTTTTGGAATTAACCCAATAAACAGGCGATGGGGAATAGTATATATTCCAGAAAAAACAGTTTCCAAATGAGTTGGTAAAAATTGGCGATCGCCTGTTTATCCCCTAGGTCTACACTGGTGCTTTTCCACCACATAAAACTTAGTAATATCAGATTAGTTATCACTAAAAATACTGGGTTTAAACTCCCATAAATTAGGAAAGCCGCCGCCATCATTCCTAAATAACAGATGGTGATTACTCCCCTAGCTAGATTAAATACGGCTACGGTTCCCAGACGGATGGTAAAGGTGGTAATATGGTATTGGCGATCGCCTTCAATATCGGGGATATCCTTAAAGATGGCAATCGCAAACGTAAACACCAAAATAAATAGGGTTAACACCCAGACGCTGGGGGTATCACCGGAATTTTCCATAATTGGGGGGTTGATAACTGTTGGCTAAAATGACAAAATAGCCCCAGGTTGACAATCACCCCCCGCACTGTAAATATACATAATGCCGCCCAAACGGGAAATCTTTTTAAGCGTATGGGAGGGAGGGAATAGGCGGTTCCGAGGACTAAACTAATGCCAACAGTAGCTGCTAAAAAAGGCCCCCCAACCACTGCTAAAATGACCGCCAATATCCCTGTAGTGGCTACGATAATTTGACCCTGGCGGCGAGAATATACCCCAGAAGCTAAAGGTAAGTCGGGTTTATTAATTACGTCTATTTCGATATCTTCTAATTGATTAAGACCGACAATATAGATATTCCCACACAGACAGGCTATCCAACTAATCAGCAGGATGGTTAAATTTGTAGGGAGAAAAGGGGCGTTTTCCCATGTAGTAGGATTAAGTTGATCACTAAATGCGATCGTAAATAACCCCAATACACTGAGACTGGTTCCGATAATGGTATGAGGTCGGGAAAATTTCCAGAAAGCATACAGCCAAGGCGCATTTTTCTGAACCGGGTTCCCAGTAACTTTTGGTAATGCGATCGAGGAATTCTGATTCATAATTGGGTTAAATCGTTAATATGCAATAGAGTTAATGAGTCAGATTGTCCATGGTCTTCAACCTACTGTAAAAAATCATCTCCAATTTTCCCAAGAACGGTTAAAAAGAGAAGTGCGGGGAAATGCGATAGGATTACCATTTTCTTGGATGAACCATTGTAACTCATCTAGTAAAGGCGATCGCCTTGGTAAATCCGCCACTAATTGATAGGGAAAAACATCATTTTCAAAAGCAAAAACCGCCGTCATTCCCGCCGCCGCACCAGAAGACCATTCAAAGGAATGCACCCGGTAAGCCGCCGCCGCAATATGGCTAGTAGCAATACTTTTACCCACCACCAATAAATTATCAATTTCCTGGGGAATCATAGCCCGGAGAGGAATTTGGAAGGGGTAAGCCTGTCCTTGTCCGAGACGTTCTCCCTCTCTTTCAGTATTTCCCGGAGTTTCGTGGGGGCTTAAAGTCATACAGGGGTGAAAATCGATCGCATAATGTCCAATACCCACCGTATCAGGATAAATGGTAGATCTCCCTCTGCGGGAAGTCTGTTCAACCGTTTGATTTCTAGCGACTAAAGCTGGTAATTCCAACCCCGCCAAAGCCATCCATAACTCCCTAAATTCTGAAGCCGAGAGATTTTCCCGGTAAAAATCCCCGGCAAAATCATTACGAGAAATATCAGTTTCCCAAATCATAAACCCTTGAGGTTGACCGAAGGAAGGGCGACCAATAATCCGGCGCGCCTCTCGCATATAGGGAAACTTAGAGAGTCCGTGGGCGGTTCCCATGGGCTGATCAAATCCTCTCAAAAATCGATGATTAGGGTACTTATTTTTAACACCATCGCCCAATTGAGAATCAGTAGTCCCTTTCACTAACCAATAAAAGAAACCCTTGGCATTTTCTTCGCCATATTGCAAGGACTGCACCCGTAGTCCGCCCATCCAATTTCCGGGTTCTAGCTGCCCGCTGGCGGCTAGTTGTCGGGGAGTTAGGATTAAATTGTCCTGAGAGGTTCCAGGGCGGTAGTCATTGCCCCAAGTCCAGTTTTGCATGGAGATATCCCCAGGATAAATGGTCCACCTGCGTGGGTCGGGGTGAAAAGGTCCTTCTGGGTTTTCGGTGTGAATGCGACGGTAAGTAAACACTAGGGTAAAATTGGCTAATCGCTGCAATTCATAGCTGTAGTAGGGCGCATAGCGTTCGTAAAATGGTGGTTTTTCGATGGGTTCTGGCTCGGCGAGGGCTTTCATGGCGAAAGTATAGGTGAAACCCTGGGTGCAATAGGGGTCTCCGGTGACGCTGGAGGAGGTGGGTTCTAGGGGGTTGCGTGGGTCTATACCCAAGTTGTGGGGAATATTGGTCATGCCGATAATTTCCCCGGTTTCTGTGGCTTCTACCACATACCAGTTAGCGGCTTGTTTATCTGTGTTGGCGGGGAGAAATTCGATAATGGTTTTGGTGAGACGGGGTGAGTCTTCCCAAGTGTAAGCATCTTCAATAATTTGGGATAGGGGTTCGGTATTTAGGGGGGGTGTACCGGGGGCGGCTTGATGTTGAATGGCGATCGCACTGAGAATTTTTCGATCTGCTATTTCCACATATTTAGGAACAGTATTAGGAAACCATTTTAAAGTCCCTTTTCCCTGTTTTGCCGCATCTTCTAGCATTGATGATAAAATCGCGTGACCGTTATAAGGTCGGAAACAAGACTCGCTTACCCAACAACCACCAGGGTTAAGGATGCCGTATTTTTCTTTAATGCGATCGCGCAATTCTAGGTATCCTCGCGGGAAAAATAATAAGGATCTTTGAGTTTGTCTTTCATCTAAAGCAGAGGTTCCCTGGGAGGAAATTTGACCCCCTACCCAGTCCGTGATATCAGTTAAGCAAACTGTCCGACCTGCTAATAATGCTTCATAGGCTGTGGCTGCGCCTGCTAGTCCACCACCAAACACTAAAATATCACAGGTTTCTTGAGTATCTGTAGTCCTGGGTAAACTCGCATCAGCTACTTGCTGACTGAACAGGGAAGCCACTATACCTAGGGCAATTTTTACATAAAACGCAGTTTTAATAATCTTCATCATATATTACCATGGAGAACTTGCTAATTTGGGGTTGATGGGTCAGTTGGTAGGAGACCTCAGACAGATAAATTGATAATTTCAACCATTATATATTCCCCAGACCAAAATGGGTAAGGTGCATCCTATAGATAAATCATGATTGGTGGGTAGGGTGCGTCAGAGAGATAAATCATAATTGTCACCTGAGATGTTGAGGTCTGACGCACCATTTTCATATTGTCTATTGGTCTGACTCACAATTTTCAAAATTTGACATTTTACCAAAATATCCTGAAAACTTAATCAATTCATTGACACCCCAATCAACCGAATATACACCTTGTTTTACCAACCGATGAAAGCTAGAAAATTTCCAATATTTAGGAGATTCACATAAACCATGCTTGACCGGATTATAATCAATGTAATCACAGCAATTCTCAAAATCTTCTTCGTCTTTGATTAAATGCTCCCAATATCGCCTTTGCCATAAATTGCTCTCTTTCCGCTTGTGACGAGAGAGAGTTACTTCCGTGCTTAGTTTGAGTTTATGGCTACAGCTGCGCGTCACAAAACTTTTTAAATATCGCCATCGCATCGGATAATTTTTATCACCTTCTGGTAGTGTCCAAATACAATGAAAGTGATCAGGTAATAGAGCGATCGCATCTAAAGAAAAAGGATATATTTTTTGCAATCTTTGGAATCCTGTTCGTAAACCTTCCCGTCCAATTTCAGTACATAGCCAAGGGTTCCTTTTATAGGTGACTTGGGTAAAAAAGTAGGTTGCGCCTGGAACAAATAATCGACGATAATTAGACATGGCTTGATTGGGGTGTAGAGTTAGGATGCGTCAGATAGATAAATCATAATTTTAACCTGATGGGTAGGGTGCGTCAGATAGATAAGTCATAATTTTAACCTGATGGGTAGGGTGCGTCAGATAGATAAGTCATAATTTTAACCTGATGGGTAGGGTGCGTCAGATAGATAAGTCATAATTTTAACCTGATGGGTAGGGTGCGTCAGATAGATAAGTCATAATTTTAACCTGATGGGTAGGGTGCGTCAGATAGATAAGTCATAATTTTAACCTGATGGGTAGGGTGCGTCAGATAGATAAGTCATAATTTTAACCTGATGGGTAGGGTGCGTCAGATAGATAAGTCATAGATTGTCACCTGAGATGTTGAGGTCTGACGCACCAGAGGTGGGTTTGACGCTGTGGGAAATGGTGCGTCAGGTAGGGTGCGTCAGATAGATAAATCATAATTTTAACCTGAGATGTTGAGGTCTGACGCACCCTACGGTTTGGTATGCTTTGGGAAATGGTGCGTCAGGTGGCTATATGCTTCCTTTGGGTGATAATATTTGCCGGTCTGACGCACCCTACGGTTTGGTATGCTTTGGGAAATGGTGCGTCAGGTGGCTATATGCTTCCTTTGGGTGATAATATTTGCCGGTCTGACGCACCCTACGGTTTGGTATGCTTTGGGAAATGGTGCGTCAGGTAGGGTGCGTCAGATAGATAAATCATAGATTGTCACCTGAGATGTTGAGGTCTGACGCACCCTACGGTTTGATGTGCTTTGGGAAATGGTGCGTCAGGTAGGGTGCGTCAGATAGATAAATCATAGATTGTCACCTGAGATGTTGAGGTCTGACGCACCAGAGGTGGGTTTGACGCTGTGGGAAATGGTGCGTCAGGTAAGGTGCGTCAGATAGATAAATCATAATTTTAACCTGAGATGTTGAGGTCTGACGCACCCTACGGTTTGGTATGCTTTGGGAAATGGTGCGTCAGGTAGGGTGCGTCAGATAGATAAATCATAATTTTAACCTGAGATGTTGAGGTCTGACGCACCCTACGGTTTGGTATGCTTTGGGAAATGGTGCGTCAGGTGGCTATATGCTTCCTTTGGGTGATAATATTTGCCGGTCTGACGCACCCTACGGTTTGGTATGCTTTGGGAAATGGTGCGTCAGGTGGCTATATGCTTCCTTTGGGTGATAATATTTGCCGGTCTGACGCACCCTACGGTTTGGTATGCTTTGGGAAATGGTGCGTCAGGTAGGGTGCGTCAGATAGATAAATCATAGATTGTCACCTGAGATGTTGAGGTCTGACGCACCAGAGGTGGGTTTGACGCTGTGGGAAATGGTGCGTCAGGTAGGGTGCGTCAGATAGATAAATCATGATTTTAACCTGAGATGTTGAGGTCTGACGCACCCTACGGTTTGGTATGCTTTGGGAAATGGTGCGTCAGGTGGCTATATGCTTCCTTTGGGTGATAATATTTGCCGGTCTGACGCACCCTACGGTTTGGTATGCTTTGGGAAATGGTGCGTCAGGTGGCTATATGCTTCCTTTGGGTGATAATATTTGCCGGTCTGACGCACCCTACGGTTTGGTATGCTTTGGGAAATGGTGCGTCAGGTGGCTATATGCTTCCTTTGGGTGATAATATTTGCCGGTCTGACGCACCCTACGGTTTGATGTGCTTTGGGAAATGGTGCGTCAGGTGGCTATATGCTTCCTTTGGGTGATAATATTTGCCGGTCTGACGCACCCTACGGTTTGATGTGCTTTGGGAAATGGTGCGTCAGGTGGCTATATGCTTCCTTTGGGTGATAATATTTGCCGGTCTGACGCACCCTACGGTTTGATGTGCTTTGGGAAATGGTACGTCAGGTAGGGTGCGTCAGATAGATAAATCATAATTTTAACCTGAGATGTTGAGGCCTGACGCACCACTGGTGGGTTTGACGCACCCTATGGTTAAATTCAGGCTGGCGGTAGGAAGTCGCCTATACTGTCTCTCATAGCAGCTACCACCAATTGAGAAATATAGGGTAAAATCTCCGGGTTTTTACTTTGGGATTTGCCCTCGGTAAAAACTACTAATAAATAAGGTGGCAAATCGGGAATTTCAATATAAGCTGCATCATGTCTAACTTGAGAAGTCCAGCCGGCTTTTGACCATAAATTAGCATTCTCAGGTAGTCCCTCCCCGAAAAATTCCGTAACCTGATTTTCGGGGTCTTCTGCTAAGGCTACCGGGTCAAGATTTCTGTGCATCAATTGCATCATTGTTTGAGATGCTTCTGAAGATGCTGCTACACCTCCAACAATGCTATGTATTAGCCTAGCGGTGGCATTAGTTGTCAGCATATTACGGTTTTCCATCAGTTCCCCTAAAAAAGCCCTTTCTCTACCATAAGCACCATCACCCCAGGTTTTTTGGTTAACATTAATTGATTCAAGTTCCGGCCAATTCAGGGATTGAAAATAGCGATTAATGATATTTCGTTGATATTTCCAAGTCTCGAAGGGACCAGGTGATAATTCGGGGCCGCTGGTGGTTCCAGTTAACACATCCACGACTAAACTGGTAGCATCATTGCTAGAATGTGCAATCATGTCTTTAATGGCACGTTCTAACTCTGGAGAGATTTGCAACATCCTCTTTTCCACCCACTCGTATACAGCCACCAAGTAAAATAATTTAACTACACTGGCTGGATAAATGCGTTCAATTCCCCGATATGCAAACCCCCTAACGGGATATTTCCAAAATTCTTCGGGTGTAAGTGCGCCTCCGGTATTTACAGAAACTGGGGGGTCATAAATTACCCAGGTCATGGCTATTTGATTGGCGCTTAGTGCTGGAAATTTACTCCGGGTTGCCTCTATAATACCTGTGCCAAGAGTTTGTATCTTTGGGTCTGGATGGAAAAATGCCATAACAGGAAATTAGTTTTAAATATTGGTGACAAATATGGTCATTGACGGATTATCGGATATTTTGGGGCAGCTTTCCCCTAATACAGTGCCATTAAAGCTACTCCCAGTTGAGTATAAATGCCAAGGTGATCTGAATATTTATGATTCTCCTGAGTGTAGGACTCTGGCAACTCAGGCGGCGACTGGACGACACCTGCGCCTATTTGAGGTTAACACCGCTGAGGATATGTTAGCTATACCTGTGCAACTGTGGGAGGATGATTACCCAGGTTGGTTGGCGGCGGGGGATGTTGAACATTTGCTAAAGTCACCATCACCATTACCCCGGACAATTATATCACCCCAAAAGATTAACCAGGGTATAAATAAGGCGATCGCATTTTGTCACGAAGCTGCACAAATTGGCAATACTTACCTATGGGGAGGGACACTAGGGCCGAATTATGATTGTTCGGGTTTGATACAAGCTGCTTTTTCTGGGCAGGGTATTTGGCTACCGCGAGACGCTTATCAACAACAGGGGTTTGTTCAACCTATACCACCCGTTATCTGGGAAATGCAGCCAGGGGATTTAGTTTTTTTTGGGACACCATCTAAAACTACTCATGTCGGCCTTTATTTGGGTGATGGTAAATATATACATAGTTCGGGGCCAGAACATGGTAATAATGGTATTGGTTATGATGATTTGTGGCACGCCAATAATCCCGTTAGTAAATATTATGCGGAACATTTTATCGGTGCCGGTCGGGTAGTCTCTAGCTATCCTTTTGATGCTTTTGGCAGGTTTAATCGACTGAGGGTTAAGTTTTGAAATCCTATATATCTCGGTGTAAACCTTGGTTACGTTGGCTGATTTTGGGCATTACTTTATTTTTCCTGGCTACGGCTATTAAAAACCACTGGCGAGAGGTGGCAGCACTGCAAATTACTGGCAAAAGTTGGGGATATTTAGCTGTGGCTTGGGCGGTCACTTTTCTGGCTCATATATGGTCTGCCTGGGTGTGGTTGTGGATTTTAACAGAGTTGAAATCTGGGGGGATAAAGGGATTGATTTTCGCCGGGGAATCCAGATTTATTTAAAGACTAACATCGCTAAGTATATTCCGGGTAATATTTGGCATTTTTATGGGCGTATTGTAGCTACTAAAAATGCGGGAATAGCTTTAGGTATAGCTACTTTAAGTGTTTTGTTGGAGCCTTTATTGATGGCGGCAGCAGCTTTGTTTATAGCTTTAATCACTCTCGAATCTGCTCATTTATGGTTGCAGATTTTATGTTTGATTGTGGTTTTGGCTGCTGTTCATCCTCGGCTTTTAAATCCGGTTTTATGGTGGTTGGGGAGAGTTAAATTAGGGTCGGAAAATTTCACTGATTCTCAAGATAAATACACGGATACTATACAACTACAACGCTATCCGATTAAGCCGTTTTTAGGAGAGTTGGGATTTGTGGGATTACGGGGAATTGGGTTTATTCTAACTCTGCTGGCTATGGGTTATTTTAATTGGCTGGAAGTGCCGAGGGTTTTTGGTGCTTTTAGTTTGGCCTGGTTATTGGGGTTGGTGGTTCCGGGGGCTCCGGGAGGTTTGGGAGTGTTTGAAGCTACGGTTTTAGGATTATTAGAATCTTCAATTGCACCAGGTATTTTATTGGGGACGATCGCCTTTTATAGGGTAGTTAGTATTACGGCGGAAACAGCGGCGGCGGCTTGGGCGGCTGGGGATGAAAAAGCTAGAAACTCAAGGTAAATTGATTTGGTTATGGGTTGCTTATAAATGCTGATGGCAATCTACCCCTCAATATTATATAATCGGATAACCCCAACTTTCGTCAGGTTTGTGTCTTGATTACATAAGAATATATTACCCAAGGAAATTTTATTTATATCAGCTATGCAACCGGAAGCAATATCAGCGATAATTCGAGATCCTTTAGTGGTATCAGGTGATTTAACTGTCATGGAAGCGATCGCGTGTATGAGTGGTGTCCGCCTTCAGTGTCAGATGACTGATAATATATCAATATCCGAGTCAGAACCGGACCTAGAAGCCCGATCAACTTGTGTGATAGTGTTGCAAGACCTAATGGTGGTTGGTATCCTTACACAGCGCGATATTGTGGGTCTAGCCGCCCAACAGCAAAATCTGGGACAGTTACTAATTGAGGAGGTAATGACTCCATCTGTCATTACTTTACGGGAATCAGAACTTACGGATTCACTCACTATTATTAACTTACTACAAAAGCACCGGATTCGACATTTACCTATAGTTGATGATAGCGATCGCTTAGTGGGACTGGTTACCCATGAGAGTCTGCGAAAATTGATGCGCCCCATTGACTTATTGCGGTTGCGGTTAGTCTCGGAAGTGATGACCCGCAATGTTGTATCTGCTAACTGTGATCAGACAATGTTAGAAATAGCCCGGTTAATGTCGGAAAGACGGGTTAGTTGTGTGGTGATTGCGGAAACTCAGGGTGATGCTGATCATGCTATGCAAATTCCCCTCGGAATTTTGACGGAGAGAGATTTATTGCAGTTTCAATCCTTGGGTTTAAACTGGGAAAATATCCGGGCTTCAAATATGATGAGTTCCCCTTTATTTACGATTAGACTAGAGGAGAATTTATGGCAAGTTCAGCAACTAATGGAACAGCGCCGAATCGGTCGGGGGATAGTCACGGGAGAAAGGGGAGAACTATTAGGAATTGTCACGCAAACCAGTTTACTGCAATGTTTTAATCCGTTGGAATTATACAAATTGGCGGAGGTGCTAGAGGAGAAAGTCTCGCGGCTAGAATCGGAAAAATTCAAACTTATACAAAATCGGGCGGCTGAATTAGAATCACAGGTTAAACAGCGGACTGCTGAATTAAGGAAGCGGGCTGAAGGGGAAAAGTTAATCTCAGAATTGGCTACTAAAATTCGCTCATCCCTAGATTTACAGACGATTTTAGATACTACGGTTGAGCAAGTGCGACAGGTGCTAAAATGCGATCGCGTTAATATTTGGCGGTTTGGCGATGATTGGGAAACGGTAGTGGTAGCAGAGTCTACTAATTCGCCGGTTTCTTTGATAGGAGAACGCATCGCAGATACCTGTTTTAAGCAAAGCCAGGCGGAGATTTATCGCCAAGGAAAGATTAGGGTAGTTTCGGATATTTATACTACAGAAATGACGGACTGTCACCGAGAGATGCTGATACG
This sequence comes from Arthrospira sp. PCC 9108, assembly GCA_016745315.1. Lineage (GTDB taxonomy): Bacteria > Cyanobacteriota > Cyanobacteriia > Cyanobacteriales > Microcoleaceae > Limnospira > Limnospira platensis. Next base: position 2,459,506 of record CP066886.1, on the reverse strand, counting down.
GCTTCATACCCGCGCTAAAATTATACTACCTCTGCTGTGTGGTGAACAACTTTGGGGGCTGCTTAATGTAACTGAAAGTGAACATCCACGGCAATGGAAAGCCGAAGAAATCGAACTACTACGAGCCTTATCTGTACAATTAGCTATCGGGCTTCAACAAGCCACTAACCATCAACAGTTACAGATTGAATTACAGGAAAAAACCCGGATAGAGGCAGAATTAAGAACCACGGAAACGAAACTGCGGAAAGCCCAAAAAATAGCGGGACTTGGTACTTGGCAACTTGATCACAAAACCCAGAGATTATTATGGTCAGACGAGGTGTTTGCGTTCTTTGAAATTGAACCAGAAAATTTTAGCTATACCCACGATGAATTTCTCAGCTTTGTACATCCAGAAGATCGCGATTTAGTAAATGATATGTATAACCAACATCTATGCGATCGCCAGTCCTATAGTATTAGTTACCGCATTTTACTAAATGATGGTAGAATTAAGTATGCACAAGAATATTGCGATACCCTTTATGACGAGAATAATCAGCCAATTTGTTCTGATGGAACTATCCAAGATATCACCCTACAAAAAAAATTAGAACAGGAACATATCCGCGCGGAAGATATGCGACAACAGGCTGAATCTATTAGCCGAGAAGTGAAACTATTAGATAATATTTTAGATATCATCCTAGCCGGATATTGGGATTGGGATATTTCCGGCAATACAGAATACCTTAGTCCGGGCTTTAAGCGTATGTTTGGCTATGAGGATCACGAACTGCCCAACTCCCCCGAAAGTTGGCAAAACCTGCTTTTTCCAGAAGATTTGCCGGGAGTATTAGACTGTTTTGAAAAACATATAAAAAGTCGTGGTAAAATCCCCTACTACAACGAAGTTCGATATCGCCACAAAAATGGTTCGACGGTTTGGGTGGTGTGTTCTGGACAGGTGATTGAGTGGGACGATGATGGTAATGCTATGAGGATGGTAGGCTGTCATATTGATATTAGCGATCGCAAAAAGTCGGAAATTGCACTACAAGAAAGCGAGGCGCGTTATCGCCGCATTATTGAAACTACCCTAGAGGGGGTATGGATAATTGATGGGGATGCTAAAACTACCTTTGTGAATCAACGAATGGCAGATATGCTGGGTTATACTCCATCGGAAATGATAGGTATGGGGTTGATAGACTTCTTGAACTCCTCAGAGCAACTTCAAACCCAAAACTACCTCGAAAGGAGAAAGCAAGGTATCCAGGAACAGCATACCTGTAAATTTCAACGCCGAGATGGGACGGCTTTGTGGGCGATCGTTTCTACTACGCATCAGTTAGATAACCAAGGTAACTTTGTGGGGGCTATTAGCTTATTAACTGATATTAGTCAACTGGTGAGTATTCAAGAAGCCTTAAAAACTTCGGAAATGCAGCTTAGTGGGATTCTGAATAGTTCCGAATATGGGATTATGGCGTTTCGTTCGGTTCGGAATGAACAGGGTAAGATTATTGATTTTGAATGGTTATTGGTGAATCCTAGCGCTGGTAAAGTAGTCGGTAAATCAGCAGATGAGTTAATTGGGAAAAGGTTACTGGAGGAATTGCCAGAGTATCAAGAAAGTGGCTTATTTGAACACTATGTGGAAGTGGTAGAATCGGAAAAATCCGTGAAAAAAGAGTTTTATTATAACCAGTATGGCATTGACTTTTGGTTTGAAAATATTTCGGTCAAATTAGGGGATGGTTTCGCGGTGACTTTCCGTGATATCACCGGAATTAAACAATCGGAAAAAGCCCTAAGTCTAGCAAACGAACAATTGAATAATCGGATCAATGAACTAGATCAACGCCATGCAGAAATGTTGCTTTTGAGTGAAATTAGCGACTTTATGCAGGCGGCTTTGACTGTACAAGAAGCCTGTGAAGCGATTAGCTATTTGCTAGAACCCCTTTTCCCAGAATGTGCTGGCGGAATTTTTTTGATGGCGGCTTCCCGGGACTCGCTGGAAATGATTTCTTCTTGGGGAAAAGAATGCACCTCAGTCTCGGTTTTTGTGCCGAAAGATTGTTGGGCTTTGCGCCGGGGAAGGGTACATTTATGTAATCATGAAAAAGGGGGTATTTCTTGCCGACATATTCAGGTAAGTTCTACCCTCTCTTGCACATTGTGTGTTCCGATGATGGCTCAGGGAGAGACTTTGGGTTTGTTTTATCTAAGTACAGATTCGGCGACGGCTTTATCTGAGGCAAAACAGCAGGCGGCGAGTACGGTGGCGGAACAGATAGGGATGGCGATCGCCAATTTAAACCTCCGCGCCACTCTGGAACATCAGAGCATCCGTGACCCTCTCACCGGACTTTTTAATCGTCGCTATTTAGAGGAATATTTGAGTCAGGAAATAGCCCGAGCCCAACGGCAAAAGCACCCCATTGGGGTCATCATGATGGATATAGACAATTTTAAGCATTTTAATGATACATTCGGTCATGATGCGGGGGATTATGTATTACAAAAAGTGGGAGAACTGCTGAAACAGAAGGTGCGAGAATATGATGTTGCTTGTCGCTATGGGGGTGAAGAAATGACCCTAATTTTGCCGGGGTCTTCCCTAGAAAATACTTCCATGAGGGCTGAACAAATTAGAGAGGCGATCGCCTCCCTTGTAGTAGCCAGTGGTGGTCAACATTTAGGCAGTATCACCGCCTCCTTCGGTGTGGCAGCCTTTCCCAAGCATGGTAGTATAGGTATAGACCTAATCCAGGCGGCTGATGCTGCTCTCTACCGCGCCAAAGCAGACGGACGCAACCGGGTTGTGATTATTCCATAATCATGAGAAACTTACGGCAACCCGCCCCTAAATTATGCTTTAGCGATCGCCGGTTTCCCACAAAGTACGCGCGTAACATTCGCCCCGCGGCTCCAGTTCATCGTACAGGCGCAGGCTTAGTAAAATAGCCTCTCGCGCCTAATTGATAAGCCATCTGGCGGTGTCTGTCAGCCCCCCCCTAGAAGTTAACATAGCAATAGGTAGACCTTCGAGTTGTGGGTCTTTCTGCATTCCGGAGAGAAGTTCCAAGCCGTCCATACGAGGCATTTCAATATCACAGAAAAAGTTGGCTGGTTTTTTGCGCGGCGTATCTCAGCACCCGCCCCTACAGGGTGGGCGGTTTGTTGTTGGGTTGTTGTTTCCCCTGTTTGAGAACAGTCAGCCAATCTTTGGATTAAGCGATGGCTTTCCCTTCATGGGGTGGAAAGGTAAGGCTATACGTCTTGCTGCCTCGTATCGGACGATTCGGGTATGAAATAAGGCTGAGATGCCTGAAATAACCACCCTGTGGGGAATCCAGCCCCGAGTCTGGATATAAGAGGCTCGTCTCTGACCATCCCCATAACTGTTTATATGTCCCGACGTTTGGAACTCAACCTCTCCAAACAAGGCAGGGAACTCAAGGTCATAAAACAAACTGTTTTGAATGGGAAGTTATGACCCCATGATAACAATGAGTAGAGAGTGCGAAATGTTGAGGAGACCAAATAAGGCTGTTATGCCTGAAATCACCTCCTAGTGGGGAAGCCAGCCCCGAGTCTGGATAAGAGGTCGGAGCCTCGAACCATTCCCCATAACTGTTTATACGTCCCAACGTTTGGATTGAACCCCCAAACAAGGCAGGGAACTCAAGGTCATCAAACAAACTGTTTTGAATCGGAAGTTATGACCCCATGATAACAATGAGTAGAGAGTGCGAAATGTTGAGGAGACCAAATAAGGCTGTTATGCCTGAAATCACCTCCTAGTGGGGAAGCCAGCCCCGAGTCTGGATAAGAGGTCGGAGCCTCGAACCATTCTCCATAACTGTTTATACGTCCCAACGTTTGGATTGAACCCCCAAACAAGGCAGGGAACTCAAGGTCATATAGCATTGGTCAAGGTGGTTAGGACGCAGCTTTTATAACGGAATCCATGGCATCATCGAGAGAATCAAACTGCTCACGTGCAATGGCGAATGCGGGCTTTCAACCACGACCAACATTTCTCTATCTTGTTGAGGTCTGGCGAATAAGGTGGTAGATAGAGCAAACGGCATTGAGCCGCCTCCACTAGCTCAGGAATCCGTCCCCCTTTATGAAACGTTGCATTGTCTAGCACTAGAGTCTGACCTGGCTTCAGTGTTGGAATTAAGATGAACTCCAACCACAACTCAAACACTGTCCGATTACAACAACCCTCAAAGCGATCGGGGGCTAAGAGTTGTTGATGACACCATGGGGCCATATAGCTCACCCTGCCCTGCCTCTTCCCTGATTTGAGGGCATCGAAGCGTTGTCCTTCCTGGCAGTAACCATAAGGATAATCCGAGTCTTGACTATTCATGCCAGCTTCATCGAGGTAGACCACTTCTTGTGGCTCCATATGTTCAATCTGAGCAATAAACTCCTCTCGCTGTTGCTGATCACGTTCTTGGTAGCCGTAAGTTTTTTTTTCCGGTGAAGCCAATTTTCTTCAAGGCTCTGGATATGGTGCCAGGAGAGATGTCGTCATCCCAAAGTTCAGCCATTGGAGCGGAGGTTTGATCGCCATGCTCTTGGGCAAAAGCCTTGAATTTTTGCCAGTCGGTAATTTTGTGGTTATTGCCAGGTCGGTGATTAGGTTTAGGGAGGAAGTCTCCGGTCTGTGCTTTTCTTTGCAGCCAGAGATTAATGGTGTTCCGGCTGACATGGAAAACTTGACTGGCTTCTGTTTTGGGCATACCGTCTAGTTCAATTGCATCAATAACTTTTTGTCTGAGGTCGTAACTATAGGGGGCTGGCATTTTTGGTCTTCTTAGTCATCTCGTCCTCTCCATTATACGTCCTAACTTTCCTGTCTGGTGCTATAAAAAAAACTGTTTTGAATGGGAAGTTATGACCCCATCATAACAATGAGTAGAGAGTAACGGCGATAGCCACCCCCAGTTTGAGGAATCATAACCCGTCAGATTGAAGCGGGGAACGGAAGGCGTGAGGTAGAACCTACTACCAAGACGCGACCACTGCCAACCATCCATGATTAGGGAAACCGAATGTCTGGCTTGAACCATCGTAACTCTCTAGTAGCGAAATAGGTTGACACGCTACGTTCAAAAGAACAAGGGGAAAAGTAGGAGGCTTCTTTACCTACCTACACAGACCTTTAAAGTACCCCGGTGGACAGGACAAATCTAAAGATGGAATGCCCGTATAAACGGAACGTTGTAACCCCTCTAATGCTCTGCCTATAAACAAGTGAGTAATGCTATTCACAAGGCAGTAGTGAAAAATGTAAGCGCATGGTTAGAGAGTGAAGGATGTGACCAGAAGTTAAAGCCCAATTGTCATGGTGGGGATATGCCCACAGGTCACGGTGTGGATATAGATACTAAGCCCAGTAGGAGTATTATGACGAGAGCGAGTTGAAAGACTACGTGGTTGTATACAGCTCTGAAGGAGGAAGTGCGAAAGCAGGGGGTAGTAGCCCTATTCCTATAACAATAGGGTGTCCACATCAGGAGCCGTGTGATGGGAAGCTATCAAGCACGGTTTTGAATGGGAGTTCGCGAAGGTGACTTCACTCTCGACCCCTACCCTTAGAGGGTGAAGGATGTGACCAAAAGCCAATGCCCAACTGTAATGGTTGGGATATGCCCAGAGGTCACGGTGTGGATATAGATACTGCGATTATTAGGAATATAATGGCGAGAGCGAGTTGAAAGACTACGTGTTGCATATAGCTCTGAACAAAGAAGGACAAAGCAGGGGGTAGTAACTCTGTTCCTTTGACAAATAGGGTATCCACATCAGGAGCCGTGTGATGGGAAACTATCAAGCACGGTTTTGAATGGGAGTTGGGGAAGGCGACTTCACTCTCGACCCCTACCCTTAGAGGGTGAAGGATGTGACCAGAAGCCAATGCCCAACTGTAATGGTTGGGATATGCCCAGAGGTCACGGTGTGGATATAGATACTGCGATTATTAGGAGTATAATGGCGAGAGCGAGTTGAAAGACTACGTGTTGCATATAGCTCTGAACAAAGAAGGACAAAGCAGGGGGTAGTAACTCTGTTCCTTTGACAAATAGGGTATCCACATCAGGAGCCGTGTGATGGGAAACTATCAAGCACGGTTTTGAATGGGAGTTGGGGAAGGCGACTTCCCTTTCGACCCCTACCCCTAGAGGGATAGAGATGTTGCAAGAAGCAAATGCCTTATGTAATAATAAGGATAAGCAGACGTGCCACGGTGTAGATGTAAATCCTGTAATAAGTAGGAGTATTACGGCGAGAGCGAGTTGAAAGACTACGTGCTGCATATAGCTCTGAACAAAGAAGGACAAAGCAGGGGGTAGTAACTCTGTGACAATGACAATGGGCATCTACATCAGGAGCCGTGTGCTGGGAAACTCGCAAGCACGGTTTTGAATGGGAGGGGATGGAGGCGACTCCGTTCTCGACCCCTACTTGGGTTAAAGGTAAGGCGATACGTGCTACGCACACGCTACGCGATCGCATTTCCGTAAGGCGATACGTGCTACGCACACGCTACGCGATCGCATTTCCGATAGTCACTGGAATCTAAGCTGAACCAATGTCTCTAGCAGAAACTGAGAGATTTTTAGATAATTTAAAAATTATTAGGGGTCGAGATAGACCTCACGGTCTACCCCTCCCATTCAGCAGCAGAACCGTACATGAGACTTTCACCTCATACGGCTCCTAGTTTGACCGTCTCCTTGTTAAGAGTACAGCATTATCTCTTCATCAAGAGCTGTTTTATCATCGTGACAATGGCGATGTAATAGTTGAAGATTTTTGTATTCATCCTTTCCGCCATGGCTTCTAGGTACAATGTGGTCTACTTCAATTAAATCTGATGGGGTAAAGAATTGCCCACACCAGGTACATCTACCTTTTGGTTTTTTGAGTAGTTTTGCTACCCTAATTGGCGTGTCGATTGCTTGTCCTTTCCTGGTTGCCCAGTAAGTCCAATTTCCGTCATAAAGTGTTGCGTCGGGGCGTATTAGGGTGTGTCTGACAATTGGAGTCCAGTTGTGTTTGAATAGATGTATCCCATCTTTGGTTTGGAATAGCCAATTTTCGTGTCTTTCTTTCCCATTGCTAAGTTTAATTGTTCCATGTCTGAAATAATTACTTAGCTTTTCGTAACTTGCCTTTCCGCATCTTGATGCTGTCCATGCCCGTAACATTTGCCAGATTATTTTGTCTAGCTTAGTGAAGGTCTCTTTTGAGACTACCGCTGAATAATAGTTTGCCCATCCTCTTATGATTGGGTTTAGTCTACTAATCAGGGTTGATTGGGGTGCTGTCTTATGTTGTTTGATTACACCTTTAATCACTTCTGTATGGGCTTTAACTGCTTTATGGCTGGGTTTTATGTGAGTTTTGTGTCCTAATGGTTTTCCATGTGGAGTTTTCCCAGTTTTATATTTTCCTACAGGATATTGCCTAATATTGAAACCTAAGAAATCAAATCCGGGTTCCTCTGCTTTGCCGTTATACTCAATGTGATTGAGCGTGTGGCAGATTCGAGTTTTTTCAGGTTTAATCTCTAATCCAATAGGCTTTAGCCATTTGGAAATAGCAGTTTGGCACTGTTCAATGATTTCTAAGTCTTTTGAGATGACCACGAAATCATCAGCGTATCTTATGACTCTCGCAAAAGGGCGATTGTCTGATTTCCTAGGATACAGTTTTTCAATTAACCTAATCATACCCAACAGTGCGATGTTGGCGAGTATTGGACTTATTACCCCTCCTTGAGGTGTCCCTGCTTCTGTATTCTCGAATACACCGTTATCTAGCACTCCCGCTTTGAGCCATTGTTTCAGGTCTCTTTTTAGGCGGCTTGGACAATGAATTTTGGACAGTAGGTATTCATGGTTCACGGTAAGAGCATTTTGCTATATCCGCGTCAAGAACATAGTACTGTCCTTGATTTATGGCAGTATAAATTCTGCTAATTGCGTCATGGGCTGACCGTCCTGGACGGAACCCATAGCTTGTGCCTTCAAATCTCGATTCCCATTCAGGTTCGAGAGCCGATTTAACCAAGGCTTGCCTTGCTCTATCTTGGATTGTGGGTATTCCTATTCCAGCTTTTTTCATCCCTACCAGGTTTTGGAATCCAAACCCGTCGCAGTGGTTTTGCTTTGAGGTTTCCCTTAATGTTCTTAACAAGCTCAAACCTTTGTCTTGAAGAGATTGCTCTTACTCCATCAACTCCGGCTGTTTTCTTGCCTTGACCCGCTTGGGGGGGCGGGTTTATTAAGCTGACTGTTGGGAAGCATGGCTGACCGTGGAACCCGCCCCTACAGTCGCACTGCTAAGAGCCGAGCATAGTATGATTTCACCAATAGACGTTGCCACCTTCTGGCTTTTGCATCTTGTCCCGATTTAGCTGCTTGAAATATACTCTTTTGGAGCTTGAAAACTTTCCGTTGAACCTTAGTCCATGGGATTGCCTTCCATGCGTTGTTCGTAGTCTTGATTGGTTTTGATTTCCCAAATCCTTTCTTTAAACTCGCTATCGCCATTTGTACACCTACTTGACTCTATTTCTTTACAATCAAACCGTGACCCGTTAGCATATCCCTACCATTACAGTTGGGCGTTGGCTTCTGGTCACATCTCGCATCCTCAAAGACTTGCGGTTACACTTATCCCTACTGATATCTCGACCAGATAATCAGAGTCTAGGAGGACTTAAAACGTTCCGTTTATATGGGCATTCCATCTTTAGATTTGTCCTATCCACCGGGGTACTTTAAAGGTCTGTGTAGGTAGTGCTAAGATTATCCTACTTTTCCCCTTGCTCTTTTGAGCGCAGCGTGTCAACCTCTTTCGCTACTTAATTCTTACGATGGTTCAAGCCGGACATTCGGTTTCCCTAATCATGGATGGTTGGCAGTGGTCTCGTTTCTGGTGTTGGGTTACACCTCGGAGCCTTCCGTTCCCCGCTTCAGTCCTGGGTTTGTGATTCCCAAAACTGGGGGTGGCTATCGCCGTTACCCTCAACTCTGTTTCGTAATTTCTCGTTATGTTAAGGATGGTTACGAATTGTTACAGAGTATATTGACCTTGGGTTTCCTGCCTTGATTTGGTATCTTATTGATACAAATCGTTGGGACATATAAGCAGTTATGGGGATGGTCAGAGGCGAGCCTCTTGTATTCAGCCAAGGGGATGAAATCGCCATCAGGCAGTTATTTCGGGTATTGCAACCCTATTTCATGCCTGAACGTCTCGCACCTTAATATGCACTATGCGGGAATTGTGTTCAACCGTATCATTAGACAGGGAGATATCAGTCAAGACTGCTATAATGTATTTTATTAATTTACTTTTGAGGGACTTTATGAGTGATTTATTCAAGGGATTTGAGCAGTTGCTAGAGTTAGTAAAAGCTCTAGAGGAAAAAGTTGAAAATGGAGAAATTAAAACTGATATTCAGTTTAACTCACGCTCATTAAGCAGTATTCCCAGAACGGGTAACATTCCCCGTACTAATAATAATACAACTAGTAATGTTGGTACTACTTCCATTCGTACCCCATCTTCCCCAGCACGTGATACAGGTGCATCTGACCCAAATGTACAACCTGAAGGTAATTTAGGTATAACCCTCAAAGATATTGGGGGATTGAACCAAGAACTCAAAGAACTCAAAGAACTGATTGCTATTCCTTTAAAACGCCCTGACCTGCTAGTTAAGTTAGGACTCGAACCTACACATGGGGTGTTATTAGTTGGTCCCCCCGGTACTGGCAAAACACTCACAGCTCGTGCGTTAGCTGAAGAACTCGGGGTTAACTACATTGCCCTTGTTGGGCCTGAAGTCATCACCAAATATTATGGTGAAGCAGAGCAAAAACTGCGGGCTATTTTTGAAAAAGCTGCCAAAAATGCTCCCTGTATTATCTTTATTGACGAAATTGATAGCTTGGCCCCAGACCGTAGTGCAGTAGAAGGGGAAGTAGAAAAGCGTTTAGTTGCCCAACTATTGAGCCTCATGGATGGTTTCTCCCAGAACAAAGGCGTGATTTTACTCGGAGCTACTAATCGCCCTGATCATCTTGACCCAGCTCTACGCCGTCCTGGACGATTCGACAGAGAAATTCAGTTTCGAGTTCCAGATATCAATGGGCGCAAAGAAATTCTGCAAGTGCTGACTCGTACTATGCCCTTAGATGATTCAGTTGATCTGGAGTTTATTGCCGATCGCACCGTGGGATTTGTGGGGGCTGACTTAAAAGCTGTCTGTCAAAAAGCCGCATACACAGCTTTACGCCGTCAGGTTCCTTCCATTGATATGCAAATTCCAGAAGATATCGCGGTAGAGCAATCCGATTTCTTGCAGGCTCTCAAGGAAATCAAACCAGCAGTACTTCGTAGCATGGAAGTTGAAGTTCCTCATGTGGAATGGGAAGATATTGGCGGCTTGGAAACCATAAAACAGACCTTGCGGGAATCTGTGGAAGGGGCTTTGTTGTACCCAGAACTCTACAAAGAAACAAAAGCCAGAGCGCCCAAAGGAATACTGTTGTGGGGTCCTCCCGGTACTGGTAAAACATTATTAGCCAAGGCTGTGGCTTCTCAAGCCCGAGCTAACTTTATTGGTATTAATGGACCAGATTTACTCAGCCGTTGGGTGGGAGCCAGTGAACAGGCGGTAAGAGAATTATTTGCTAAAGCCCGACAAGCAGATCCCTGTGTAATATTTATCGATGAACTGGATACATTAGCTCCAGCACGGGGAACTTACACTGGTGATTCTGGGGTAAGTAACAGGGTAGTGGGGCAATTACTGACGGAGTTAGATGGTTTAGAATCGGGGTCTAACATTTTGGTAATTGGGGCTACCAATCGTCCTGATGCCATAGACCCTGCTTTGTTACGTGCAGGACGGTTAGATTTACAATTGAAGGTAGATTTACCAAATTTAGATAGTCGGTTCAAGATTTTACAAGTTTACAATCAGGGCAGACCTCTGTTAAATGTGGACTTGGAACATTGGGCTAAGATAACAGAAGGTTGGAATGGTGCAGATTTAGTATTACTCTGCAATCAAGCCGCTGTAGGAGCAATTCGCCGTTTTAGGTCTCAAGGTGAAACAGATACTGCTGCGATCAAGATTACTGTTGATGATTTCCAAGCTTCTTATGAAGCTTTAAGCCAGCAACGTACAGTTTAGTTCAACCTACGCTTTGGGGCAATTTATAAATTGCCCTAATCCTCTGCTTAAAGAACTGCACAAGCGGCGGGTCGCCCGTACGCCAGAACTCGCTAAGCGCTAAATTGGACGCAATGAGGACAGACCACTAAAACCTGGTACGCAGTAATGTTTCCGTCCCCTGACTGGGAATTGGTAGGGTTGGACTCTATAGGTTTGAATATTTTATCGAAAATTTTGGGTTTAAAACCCCGTCGTTCTACGACGGCTTTTCTTGGTTTTTAATGTAAGACTTCAGAACCTCTAATGGTGCGCCACCGATTGAAGATACAAAATAACTAGGCGACCATAAAGATTCTTTTCCGTAGGGTTTAGGGAATCTGGCTTGCCCATATCTACGACTGTCAACTCCTTTTAAAGCATTTACTATGACAGAAATAGAGAGTTGAGGAGGGTATTCAACTAAGGTATGAATATGGTCTGACTCCCCATTAAATTCCAGCACTTGAAAATTCATTTTTTCAGCCACTTCTCTAAAAGACTTCAGGATTAACATCCGGCTCTCCACTGTCAAGATTTGGCGACGATACTTAGTCACACAGACCAAATGAATCTTTAAATCCGAAACAGACGCTCTTTTCGTCAAAGGGTTGACATCTACCAGACTCCTAGCTCTAGTTAATACAGACCAATACAATTTGACAGTATGAAGCTAAGATATCGATATCGAATTTACCCAACAGACCAACAAAAGAGATTGATGTCTCAATTGTTCGGACGCTGTCGGGTAATATTTAACGATGCCTTAGCATATTGTCAATAACAATAGCGTGCGGGTAACAAAAAGCCTAAGTTAAAGGAACTTTCTCAAAGACTTACAGAACTCAAAAAAACCGAGGAGAAAATCTGGTTGGGAGAAGTTTCTTCTATTCCCTTACAACAGTCTTTAAGAGATTTAGAGCAGGCTTACTCTAACTTTTTAAAATCCTGTAAAGGACAAAGAAAAGGTAAGAAAGTTAAACCTCCCAAGTTTAAAAAGCGTAAATCTAAGCAATCCGCTAGATTTATGGATCATGGTTTTAAACACCTTAATTCCGATTACATTTACATCGCTAAAATTGGTGATATTAAAGTAGTCTGGAGTAGAGAGTTACCCACAAAACCTTCTAGTGCTACCTTAATCAAAGACAGTGCTGATAGGTATTTTGTCAGTTTTGTTGTTGAGTTTAATCCTCAACCCTTACCGGAAAACCAAAATTCTGTAGGAATTGATTTAGGAATCACTTATTTTTCCACATTAAGCAATGGTGAGAAAGTTAAATCTCCTAATCCTTTAAAGAAACAACTAAAGCGTTTAAGAAGATGACAACGTAATTGGTCGAGGAAACAGAAAGGCAGTCAAAGAAGGGAAGTTGCTAGAAAGAAATTAGCTAAACTTCACGCCAAGATTTCTGATACCAGAAACGATTTTCTTCAGAAATTGTCAACTCGGATTATTCGTGAAAACCAAACGATAGTCTTGGAAGATTTAAAGGTTTCAGGGATGATGAAAAACCGAAAACTATCCCGTGCTATTTCGGATTTGGGTTGGCGCAGTTTGAGAACAATGCTAGAAGTTAAATCTGTTATGTACGGGCGTGATTTTCGTGTCATTGATAGATGGATTCCCACTTATCAAACCGGTTCTGGCTGCGGTTTTCGCGGTGGTAAAAAAGAATTAAATATGAGAGAGTGGACTTGTTTAAATTGTGGCACATCTCACGATAGAGATGTTAACGCTGCGATTAATATTAAGGTCGCCGGAGGGCATTTGGAGACTTTAAACGGATGTGGAGAGAGGGTCATACTTTCTGTAAAGAAAGCACATCTCAATGAAGCGTCAACCCGTCCAGCATTTCAACAATTGTCAATCTTTGATTTGTTGAAATAGATGGAATCCCCGTTAGCGCACGCCGGGACGGATAGGCGGATGTCAATACAGTCCTCTGTTTCCTAAAGTGCAACTATTTGCAGTTGGGAAGGAAGGCGACAGGCTCACACAGAGGAAACAGCATATGCATGGCTGACGATCGCTTTAGTGGTGGTAGGTGTCGCGTTTGAGCGAGTCGTAGTTTGGGGTTGGTTGGCTGTGGGAAACGCAGTTGTCTGGTTTTTGGATACTTAGGCGATCGCATCCCCGTTTAGTTAGTCGTCTTTTAGAGGCTATTGTCCGGTGGGAAGTGCGGTTGTCTGGTTTTCTAATCTTCGAGAACCCCAAGGCAAGCTGAGTAGGGGCGGGTGCGCGATCAGCCACGGGAAAAACCAGCCAACTATATACACCCGCCCGCGGGTGCGCGATCAGCCACGGGAAAAACCAGCCAACTATATACACCCGCCCGCGGGTGCGCGATCAGCCACGGGAAAAACCAGCCAACTATATACACCCGCCCGCGGGTGCGCGATCAGCCACGGGAAAAACCAGCCAACTATATACACCCGCCCGCGGGTGCGCGATCAGCCACGGGAAAAACCAGCCAACTATATACACCCGCCCGCGGGTGCGCGATCAGCCACGGGAAAAACCAGCCAACTATATACACCCGCCCGCGGGTGCGCGATCAGCCACGGGAAAAACCAGCCAACTATATACACCCGCCCGCGGGTGCGCGATCAGCCACGGGAAAAACCAGCCAACTATATACACCCGCCCGCGGGTGCGCGATCAGCCACGGGAAAAACCAGCCAACTATATACACCCGCCCGCGGGTGCGCGATCAGCCACGGGAAAAACCAGCCAACTATATACACCCGCCCGCGGGTGCGCGATCAGCCATCGGAAACACCAGCACCACTCGCACACAGACCATGCCTTGGCAGCGAAACGCCCAGAGACCCAGCGAACAGAGGAAAAACCAGCCAACCCCATACACCAATTATTAATTATTAATTATTAATTATTAATTCCAGCCAACTATATACACTCGCCCCCAGGGTGCGCGATCAGCCATCGGAAACACCAGCACCACTCGCACACAGACCATGCCTTGGCAGCGAAACGCCCAGAGACCCAGCGAACAGAGGAAAAACCAGCCAACCCCATACACCAATTATTAATTATTAATTATTAATTATTAATTCCAGCCAACTATATACACTCGCCCCCAGGGTGCGCGATCAGCCATCGGAAACACCAGCACCACTCGCACACAGACCATGCCTTGGCAGCGAAACGCCCAGAGACCCAGCGAACAGAGGAAAAACCAGCCAACCCCATACACCAATTATTAATTATTAATTATTAATTATTAATTCCAGCCAACTATATACACTCGCCCCCAGGGTGCGCGATCAGCCATCGGAAACACCAGCACCACTCGCACACAGACCATGCCTTGGCAGCGAAACGCCCAGAGACCCAGCGAACAGAGGAAAAACCAGCCAACCCCATACACCAATTATTAATTATTAATTATTAATTATTAATTCCAGCCAACTATATACACTCGCCCCCAGGGTGCGCGATCAGCCATCGGAAACACCAGCACCACTCGCACACAGACCATGCCTTGGCAGCGAAACGCCCAGAGACCCAGCGAACAGAGGAAAAACCAGCCAACCCCATACACCAATTATTAATTATTAATTATTAATTATTAATTCCAGCCAACTATATACACCCGCCCCATAGGACCCAAACACCAGCACCACTCGCACACAGCTCTGCCCTTTGCACGGTACGGCTACAAGACTGGTAGGGGCGGGTGCTTGTAGGGGCGGGTGCAAGATCCGCTATCGGAAACACCAGCACCACTCGCACACAGACCATAGGACCCAAACACCAGCACGACTAGCACACAGCTCGAGTCTGATCGCCCGCCCCCAGCTTCACTTTAGCGCCTGCTGGTTTCCCGACAATTTCACCGCGTAACATTCGCCCCGCCGCTTCGAGTAATTGTTCTTCTAGGTAAGGCTTAGTAAAATAGCCTCTCGCGCCTAATTGATAAGCCATCTGGCGGTGTCTGTCAGCGCCCCTAGAAGTTAACATAGCAATAGGTAGACCTTCGAGTTGTGGGTCTTTCTGCATTCGCGAGAGAAGTTCCAAGCCGTCCATACGGGGCATTTCAATATCGCAGAAGACGATATCACAGGGTAAGCCAGATTTAAGTTTTTCCCAGGCTTCCTTACCGTCGCGGGCTTCTTCAACCCGATAGCCGGATTTTTCAAAGGTCATAGACAACAACGATCGCACTGTAATCGAATCATCAACAATCAGCACAGTCGGCTCAGTTTTAGAGGCGGGAGCATCTATGGGTTCACTGGGGAGATTATCATCCCCTATCATGGTATTATCAGTTCGGCGTACCCGATCAGTAGCCAGGTCAATTAATTCTAAAACATCGGCGATCGCCACAATTTGACCATCCCCCAAAACAGTCGCCCCGGCGATACCAATAGGTTTAGGTACCGGACCTTCAAGCTGTTTAATTACGATTTCCTGTTCTACCAAAACCTGATCAACTTGAACAGCCAGATAATTAAGCGCCGCCCGTAGTACAATCACAGAAATCATATCCTCTTCGATATTCGCACCATAAACACCGCCGCGACCCAAATGGCGTTTATAGGTAAGTAATTCCCGCAGGTGGCGGAAAGGCAGCACCGAACCCCGCCATTCTAGGGTCTGTTTACCGTCTGATCCTGTTTTAATTTGCTCACGAGGCACATCGATCATATCCTCCACCCCATCCATAGGGAAAGCAATCCGAGCCCGATCGCTAATACAACAAAGCGCCCGGGAGATACTCATATTGAGTGGGAGGCGGATCGTAAAGGTAGTTCCCTCTCCCAATACCGAATCGGTAGTAATATTGCCTCGAATTTCCGCCAAATTCGTCCGCACCACATCCATACCAACCCCTCTACCTGCAATATCACCCGCCTGATCCTGGGTAGTAAAACCCGGCAGGAAAAGCAAATTGTATGTATCATGGTCTGGCAGATTTGAAGCGGATTCCAGGGTCAATAAACCCTTCTGTATAGCTTTTTCCTTAACCCGATTCACATTAATTCCCGCCCCATCATCAGAAACCGATAACACCGTTTGGTTGCCTTGGTGGAAAACCTTAATGGTAATCTGACCCGTGGGCGACTTACCCGCCGCCTTACGGACTTCTGGGGATTCGATACCGTGAGCGATCGCATTATTTACCAAGTGAGTGAGAGGGTCGCGCAATTTACCCAAAAGCATTTTATCTATGAGGGTATCTCGACCTTCCACCACCAATTCCGCCTGTTTACCACACTTAATCGACAGATCCCGCACCGGACGTTTCAGGCCATCGGTTGCCCCGGCGAACTGTTCCATTCTCGCTTTATTCAAGCCTTCCTGTAACTGATTAGTTACTTGGCGCAGTTGGCGACTCACCTGATCTGCTTCTTCCACCAAGAATTCAATATCAGCGGCCGACTCTCGCACCCGCACCACCAACTCAATAATTTCTTGAGAGAGTGTGTGGAAGGGGGTAAAGCGATCGAGTTCTGTGGAGTCAAAAGTGTTAGGATCTGATCTAGTCGGGTGTTCATCACCACCGCCATGATAACTTCCGTGGAAAGAAGCTGATTTTTGCCGATTAGACAATAGGGAAATTTCCAGCAGTGATCGCTCATAGAAATCCTGCATCCGCTGACCCACATCACTTAGCAGCGACACCTGATCCAGCAGGTTATCTAAAAACTGTCGCATCCTTTCTTGGTCTTGTTCCAGGCTATTGCGGTTAACCACCAGTTCCCCAATCAGGTTACTGAGATTATCCAATTCTTTCACCGGAACTTTAGCGATCGGATCAAACTTAGTAGTTTGAGATTTTTGATAAGACGGGCTATATTGGGCGGCTATGGGTTCTTCCAGCAGTTCAGCCAACTCCTTGAACTCATCATCCTCACAGTAGCGATCCCTCTGTTCTTCCCAGGTACTCGATTGCGCCCGGCTCGGTGCTGTTTCACCCAAAAGGCGATCGAGATCAGATAGCACCCCATCATCAGCATTATCATCATCAGTCGTATTTTGATCATCCGTAGACCCTAGCAAATCATCCAGGAGACTCAAATCATCTTCCCAATCACTATCTAACCCCACATCTGGAGTCGTGGTTATGTTGTCAGTTGTCTGCGACGGGGCTGGTAATGGTGTGCTTTCAGTTTTCGGTGCGTTACCCAGTTGGTCGGTTTTCCCAGTGTTTTTTTTGCTACCCAAGCTAACGCACTCTACGGTTTCCTCCGTGTCGCTACTACCAAACAAATCATCAAAATCAAACAAATCTGCAGTTCTATCATCCCACTTCGACTCAGGTGGCGTTTGAACCTGTTTGTCCTCAGCAATAGTGTCTACACTAGAGGTTAATTTGCCATTGTTGTTATCCTCACGGGCTAACACCTCAAACCAATCAAGATCCTCATCAGTCCCCCCATCTTGATTATCACTCTCCCAAGGATCCGGGGTATCTAATGATTGACCAATCCCTGTTGAACTTTCAGGCGCGACAGTTGTTTCCTGTTCCTCATCATCAAGTTCCAACAACTGTTGGATAAAATTATCCGGGTCATCATTACTACTTTTCTTGACAGGTTTAGAATCGGCTGGAGAATTTTCTGGGGTCGGTCGATCGCTTGATTCTAGTTCTTCTAACAGGAGGCTAGTTAAATCGTCATCATCATCAGAAACCGGCTTAAAGTTGCTTTCATTAGACGGCGGTTCATTGCTAAAAAAGCTGTCAAAATCTTCTGTATCACTGTTCAAGTCGGAAAGTTTATCAGCTTCTTCGAGCAGCCTTTCCTCTTCCCAAGCATCTTCAATACCGCCCCCATGACGATCAACCACCTCAAACAGATCCGCCAAACTTTTCAACTCTTCCGGTTGCATTTGCGGCCCTGGGGGGTGGCCGCTGTGTTCTTTTTCCATCTCCACAGAATCAACCAATGGGAAATCATCTAGTATTGATTCTGATGTCTTCTCCGGTTCCAAATCAATCTCATCAGTTTCTTCTACTTCCGAGTTCGTAGTTAAATCTAATTCCGACCAAAATTCATCATCAGCCGTTAAAATTCCCTTACCATTCCCATTCCCATTATCTACAGGAGGCAGTAATTTTGATAACTCCGAATCTACAACTATTTCACTTTCTCTATTACTTAGCACTAAATACTGAGCCTGTTTCATGCCAGTAATCACCACAGGAGCCAGAGTTTTATAGCTATTTGCCCCATAAGCGATCGCCTTTTCTACAGTGTCTAAAAATTGCACCCAGTGCATTTTATCAAAAGTTTCTCCACCCCTAGCCAATTCCCGACAAATTTCAATTAAGCGGTTTCTATTGGCGGTATTATCCGACTTTTTAAACAAATCCAGCATTTCCCGCAACCGTGAAGTTACATCACCACAAAAGAAAAGTTCTTCCGCACTATTGATCGCCTTAACTGTCACTTTCGGAGCAACCTTCACCGCCACAGGAGCCTGAGCCGGGGCTGTTTTCGGGACGCTAGTAGCACCTTCCGCCACTACACCATTTAGTTCCGATAGGTTTTTTAAATTATAGTTTAGTGCTTCAAAAACCGGCTCAACTTCCGTTAACAGGCTTTGGGAAGTTTCCTCTGTCAGTCCATAGGGACCCGACAGATTATCTATTAAAGCTTGCAGGGTATCAAATACTCGTAAAAATAGCGATTCTAGTTGTTGATCAACCTCAATATGAGATTGTTCCGTTATTTTTTCCAACGCTTTAAAGTTATCTTCCAGGCGATGGGCACTTTTTTGGATACTATGAAGACCGAGCATAGCTGCTCCCCCTTTCACCGAGTGAGCCGCCCGATACACCTCATATAATAGTTCTCGGTCTTCAATGGTACTTTGCAGATTCAGCAAGCCCTGTTCTATGGTATTGAGGTGGTCTCTCGCCTCCTCAATAAAGTAACCCATTATCCGTTGTTGTTGTTCTGGTTCCATGGCTTTTTAATAGTATAAATAAATGGACAATATTATTTTTTTAAAACTCAGACACTTACTCAGAAAATCACATTTTACGAGGGTTCATTAATCTTTGACTAGGAACTTTGGCTATTAACGTTCCGAAGGATCTACTCGGAACCTTTCCACCGAAGTTAGCAGATCTCGTGCTACTCCTACCAGGTTACTGAGGGCGCTGGCGACCCTTTGGGCTTCTTGGGATGTATCTTGGGCGCTTAGTTCTACCGCCTGCATTACTTCAGCCACCGCCCTAGCTGTTTCGTTTTGCTCAACCGTATCAGCCGTAATTGATCGCACCAAAACATCAATACGATTGGTTACTTGGATGATATCATCAAGCGATCGCTTCGCTTGTTCCGCCAGACGGGTCCCCTCAATTACTTGCTGGTTTCCTTCCTCCATTGCCATCATTACAGAACTGGTTTGGCTTTGGATCTGCATTACAATTTGTTCAATTTCCTTGAGGGACTTAGCCGACTTATCCGCCAGTTGTCGCACCTCATCAGCCACAATAGCAAAACCACGGCCTGCTTCTCCCGCCCTAGCCGCCTCAATACTAGCATTCAAAGCCAGTAAGTTAGTCCGCGAAGCAATATTAGAAATGATTGCGACAATTTTCGAGATTTCCTGAGAAGATTCAGCCAAACGCTTAACATCTCGCGTCGTTTCTGCCACTGTTTCCCTAATTTTCAAGATACCAGCCACAGTCATTTCTACCGCTTCACCACCCTTAGTTGCTACAGCCGCCGCCGTCCTGGCTACTTCCTCAGCTTCCTTGGCGCTATCTGCTACCCGTTGAATAGCATCAGTCAGCAGTTGCACCGAATTAAGAGTCGCGGCCAATTCCTCCGCTTGTCGCAAAGCATCCCCAGCCACATCTTTGGCAAAACTCGCACTATCCGTCGCTCCACGACTCACCTGACGAGCCGCTTGTTTCACCTGAACCACAATTTCCCGCAGGTTCTGAATTGTCAGGTTAAACGAGTCTGCTACCGCCCCCAGCACGTCTGCAGTCACCTCAGCGCTCACAGTCAAATCTCCTCGCGCCGCCCCTTCCACATCATCTAGGAGTCTAATCACTTGGCGCTGGAGGTTTTCCTTAGCCTCCTCCTGTTCTTCCGCCTTCCGTTGAGCTTCCCTGGTGGTGCTTTCAATGAACTGAGCCATGTAGTTAAATTTAGCGCACATTTGCCCCAGTTCATCTTCCGCGTAGACATTCACACGGGCATTAAGGTTTCCTCGTGCGATCGCATCAAACTGTTTTTGCAGGTCGCCAGTCGCCTTCTCTAGCTGTTGGCTGGTAATACGGCCCATAGCAAAAGCCGTCCCAAAACTACTAGCCCCAGCCACAATAGTCATCAACCAACCTGAGCGGCGTAGATAGTTAACCACTTCCCCTTGATAACTACTAGCAGCAACCTTAGTAGCAATATTAGTAGCCACAGCCACAGCAATCAAAGTTACTAACCCACTCCCCAATGCTATATAAAAAGACTTAGATCTGAGCGGCTTATTTTCCAGGAAGGCAAATGAGCCCTGTTCTACCGAAATATTAGTATCAACCGAGTCTTCTGATAGGTTAGAAAATGCCGTGATCGCCTCCCTTTCTGTGGGAGTATTGAACACATCATCCTCGTAGATCGCCGAGCTATCGTTATCTGGGATACTGCTAGACCTTCCCAGGAAATTACTATCGAGGTCATCATCATCCAAGTCAGCGCTATCGGGCATAAAAGCATATCCCGCCGCATCTGGAATCCCAAAACCCTCTACATCATCAAACTCTTCAAAATCCTCTAAAAATTCGTTGACTTGAGAACCAGAGGTTTGATTTGTCTTGTTGTGGGCGATCGCACCATTAGCCGTCCCATTGCTTACAGTTGACTCTTCCAGGCTATCGAGGTCAAACGTATCCGGGATATCATCCAGTTCAAACTCATCAGATACTGAATCATCAACCTGGTCAAACTCATCCAGATTTAAATCAGAGAAATTTTCTTCTTCCTCATCTAAATTATTATTTGGGGTCTTATTCAGGCTGATCTGATCAGGTTTCACCAATCCTTTTCCGTTACCATTACCGTTAGTTTCTGCCACAGTTTGATGCCTAGCATCAGCCATATCTTCTAGGGGAGAAAAAATATCATCCTCCTCTAGTTCCAGTTCTCCGATATCCAGTTCATCCTGCACATCGCCCAAATCCGGCGGTTTAATTTCAAGGGCAACATGATCAACTATCGTTTCATTAGTTATCGGCTCATCAGTTAAAGGTAGATCTGTCAGGCTGAAATCGTCACCCAAATCATCCCAACTGTCTTGATGTTCTTGAGTCACCCCAGGGGTATTTGTCGCGGGGGAGTCTTTATGGGGAGCATCGATTAAATCTTCCTCAAACAGTTCTTCTGGTAGTTGTTCAAGGGAGCCACTCATGGGGTCTTCTGGATCTAATCCTTCCGTCAACACCAGTTCATCCTCTTCGTCCATCACAAAGGGATCTGATGTTTCTAGGTCAAAATTCAAGTCAGGGTCTTCTTCTTCCTCGTCAGTTTCTTGCCCCTGAGCAAAGGGGTTATTTAACGGGTTGGTTAGGTCCGGGTCTACCTCATCATCTAGGTCGAAGTTGGAATCATCTACCAGGGGATTAGCTTCTAATTCTAGGGGATTAAAGTTATCTTCTTCTAAGGCAAATTCATCTTCTAGAGAGTCATTTAGTTCTTCACCCCCTACACTGGCTTTACCATTCAAGTTTTCCGGCTCTAGTTCATCTGCAGATATATCAAAATCACCCAGAACATCGTCGATCGCCTCTAAGTTTTCCTCTGTTCCTTCCTCAAATTCGAGGTTACTTAGTTCATCTAAATCATCCAAGGCTGACGATATATCTATTTCTTCCATGCCCATATCTTCGTCATCATACAAATCCAGAGCATCATCCAGGGTTTCTATAGTTGCCGAGGGTTTTTGGGGATATTTCCCTAGTTGTTGGGATGCTGCCGTTAATTCTTCCAACTCATCTAATTGTTCATCGATCGCATTTAGATCTAGTTCTTCTTCCAAATCAAGATCGAGGGAACCATTAGCATCATCACCTACCGAGCTCAAATCCTCTAGGATAGTTTCTTGAGCATCATCAAACTCATCATCCAAGCTAATATCTCCCAAAGACGAACCGGTCTCCGAGTCCTCGCAGAATTGACTAGCTTCTGTCAAGTAGTCTTCCGCCTGTTGTACCAATTCCGGGTCATCCGTAAGGCCGAGGACCACCTCATATTGTTCCCGTGCCACATCGTATTGTTGTAAACCGTAGTAAATGTGACCACACAGGAGGCGAGCGAATGGGTCTTCCGGGTAGTCTTCCACTAATTTATAGACTAAAGTAGCCGCCTCGTCCAATTTTCCATCTGTGTAGGCTGCCTCAGTTTTTTGGTACTCCTGCAGATATTCTGCACTTGCTGTCATTGGCCATTCCCCTTACGACTCTATAAAGTTACCGCAAAAATTACATTTAAAACTTCAAACAACTGTATTAGCTTAGTTAGTATCTTGATTACTGCTTCTCGGGTAAATGAAGGCAATATGATGATCACAACCTCCTCAATTGTAATCATCCTGGGAAAAAAGTAGTTATCTTGGACTTATTCAGATATGGGCTCTGGGTTCTAGTGCCTTTATATAGCTTATTTATACTGCCCACCGAGCCGATCGCAAAACGGCAATTTGGTCTAACAGGCGCAAAGGTTTATCTGGTGAATCCTCCAGAACCCACTCCCCTTTTATATAGGGAGCCATGCTATCGGGAACCTGAACTGGCGTTCTCATTTTTTCTATGGGTAGCCAGTCCATAGCCGTCAGATTGTTTATCGACTCTACTGCTAAACCCAACATAGTATCTTGGTCTTCTACGGCAATTACGGGAATTTCCGTGCGATCGGTGTTTAATTGCATTGTATCTCCCAAAAACTGTCCTAGATCAGCCACCCAAACCACTCGTCCCCTCAAGTTGAGAGTCCCCAACAGTAGGGATGATACATTGGGAATGGGAGTAATGCGGTCAATTGATTGAGATAGGACTTCTTTGATACCCATAGCGGGCAAGGCAAATTCGGCACCCGATGCCACAAAAAAACGCAGATGCAACTCACCCTCTGGGGTTTCTAGCTCCTGAAACTCGGAGCCGTCTGCACCTTGACCCGTGAGAAAATCGGGACTTCCAACCATTACCCCTCACCTACCCCCTTAATAGCTGTTTAACCGTCCCTACCAGTTCAGTCGGCTGAAATGGTTTGGCGATATAAGCATCTGCCCCCTGTTTCATGCCCCAATATCGATCGAACTCCTCTCCCTTGGAAGAACACATCACAATGGCAATTTTTTGAGTTTTCGGATCAGACTTGAGACGGCGACACAGTTCATAGCCATTCATGCGAGGCATTACAATATCCAACACCACTAGATCGGGAGAGATTTGTTGAACTTGTTCTAGTGCCTCTACACCGTCGCTTGCTACCGCGACTTTTAAGCCACTTTCTCTCAGGAGATTTGAGATCATCTCCCGTTGTGTCACACTGTCTTCTACAACCATAATTGTATTCATACTATCTTGCTGAGTTGCTGGGTTCTAAGTTAACTGAGGCAGGGCGCGGAGGGACTGGGGCATTTCCAATATAATTCGGCCAACCCTCAGCTCCGAGACATTCCAGTTAGAGGCCACTGGCTTGATTGCAACCGCGATATTCCACCCGCAGAGTTGAGTTGCTCAAATCCTTAATGCGAATGGATTTCATCTCAAGTATACCTAAGTTCGCTACGGATTGATTACACTTTGGCTAGACCGAATGAGACTGATACATTTACGCGACATTTATCCGGCTATTGCCTGACAATGCGACGATAGCACTATTACCCGTTAAGGTAACAGAGGCGGTATCCCGCAAAGCTTTTAGAAAGATTCCAAAAGCACCGTTCCAGTCCCTGGGTAGAGTGAACCCACACTCAGGACATCAGAACACTTTTGAGCCACCTAGCTGGGAATGGACATGACCACAGTGAGTACAGGTTTTGCTGGTGTATTCTTCCGTCACATCTACAACTGTGGTTCCAGTTATTTCCCCTTGATGTCTCAGGGTTAGTTTGAATCGATAATGCGCCCATGTCAGCATGGCTCGGGCAGTCTTGGATTTGATTTTCCGCTTGGCTTGGGCAACCATGTTGGAAGTCTCGAAGGTAGCCGAAAAATTATGCTGTAGTCATTAGTCAAGTAATGAGCAATTTGCTTGTGGGCTCATCCACTAAATTCCGGATTTTAGTTCTCATTCGTTGAGCCGCTTGCCTCATCCGGCGTCGCCGTGAACGATTAAGTTCCTTGGCGATTCGGCTCATCAAATCATCCAAATGTTGACATAACCTAGTAATGCGTCCTATATCTCCGGAGCCCAATTCCAGAAACCGAGAGCCATCAAACCCGGTCATAAAAGTTCGGACGCCTGGGTCTAATGCAATTACGCCATTCGCTTCAGTTCGGGTAACGGCAACTGGTTCAGGGAAAATCGCCAACCATCGACCTTTGGTAAACACCAACTGAGTCCCTTGCCCGCAAGTTTTAGGGATAGCTTAGGAAACCATGAAAGTTAATCCTTTCGTGAGTCTTGGATACCAACTCCCTGAAGAGAAATTAGTATTATTGAACTTAATCCCTTGAGAGCTGTCACGACAACTTCTAAACCTTGCATCAGGACTGGCGGTCAAAGCCTGATCGGCATCAAAGATGGCATTTTGCCGAATGTGGCCGGGTGTTTCTTTGACCCATTCGGGTAAGTCGCTCTGCATCACTTCGTTGCGTAATTTCAGTTTGCTTAGTCGTTTACCACTCCGGGATAATGCAATTGCTTGGTTGTAGCAATACCGACAAGCAGCCAGCCATTTGCGCCAGACTTGATTTAGCTCTAGGCTGGGGTAAATCCGGATCTTCTTTGACCTGAGTTTTATATTGACTCCGTCCGTATAATCGGGAACTGAAGCAGTGGAGGATGGCGAGAATGTCCTCAACCATTTCTGGTTCTCGACTGAGACTTGTCTCGTTGAGAACCATGAGTGAGCACCTGTTTTGCTCACAGAGCCATCGAAACAAGTCCCATCCAAATCTGGCCAATCGGTCTGGGTGGGCAACGACAACCATGCGGACATCTCCTGACAAGACTTGTCCCAGTCAGCCCAGCATTTTCTTTCCCTTGAAGTTGAGCCCGCCTCCGATTTCGGAGACGACTTCTGCTTCGGGGTAGAGGTTGGACAGTGCGGCCACCTGTCGGTTGAGGTCGGACTGCTGGGCGCGGCTACTAACTCTGGCATAGATAACGACTTTGCGTTTGTCACTGCGTGATGGCATCAGAATATGACTCAACGTTGTATCGTCGTTGCCCAGCGGGGGTTATGATGGTCTCGATTGAGCCATTTTCGTCCCATCTGCGGAGTGTTCTTTCATGGACTCCAAGGATTTGGGCCGCTTCCTTGGGTTTGACATATCTGGCAATAGGTTTATCCTCAACTCTTCTCGCTTATTATACCATATTGCCCTAAAATGTTAACCTAATTTGAGATTAAATCATGCTCTTCCGAGTCAAGAGAAGGCCACTTATGGGAAAAAGCTTCTGCGAGTTGACTTTCTAGCTTCAGGGAATGGCCGTCCGCTGTACCAATATAGTTTTCTACTAGGGTAAGTAACTCCCCCTTGCTAAACGGTTTGGTCAGATAATTGGTCGCTCTCACCATTCGGGCTTTGAGGCGATCGATAAATCCATCAATGCCTGTTAGCATGATAATCGGAGTTTCCCGAAAAGCACTAGAACTTCGCAACATCGCGCAAATTTCATATCCATTTAGTTCCGGCATGGCGATATCGCATAAAATCAGATCTGGTTTCAGTTGGAAAACTTGACTTAATGCCTTCAGGGGATGACCTATAGCCGTCGCCTCGTAGCCATGCTGGGTTAAGATTAACTCCACTGTCTCCCGAATTACGCGATCATCATCAATACAGACAATGCGGGGAATCTTACTCTCGAACTGAGAACGGGGGTACGGACTTGGTTCGGTCGGGGAAAGCGCAGTTGCACAAAACCCTGTTGTACAAAAGGATAGATCGCCTTGGTGACTGCGACAATATCTCGGTTCAAATAACGGGAAATTTGCCGGAAAGTGGTTTTTCCGTCCGCCCAACGGGTTAAAGTTTCAAAGACATTGGGACGCACTACTTGTCTAAGTTTGTCTGGGTCTAAAATGAGGGCACTGACTGGGGGATTGGATATGGGGGTGAAAAGTTTTCCACTCCTGCACCTGTTTCATAATTTTAGGTAACACCGTGTTGATTTGTAAAGTCATTAATTGCGGTGCTAGGGGTGAACCCATTTCAAAGTTAAAAGCCCCGTGGTGAAGGCTGAGAAGGTCGAATAGAGTTTCGGAAATCATCCCATGGAGAATGCTGCGCCCCTGGGTGGGGGTAATCGCGTTTTGTTCTAGTAGCACCCACAAATAGCCGTATTCGGGCGCGTTAACTGCCGTAATTGACGGCACTTCTAACTCATTGAGGACTTCTGTTAACTTGTAGCGGTGCAGGTAGTCCCGCAGTCTTTTCAGGCTACCCTCGCTTTCCCCAGCATAGACAATTCTACCGTTGGAGCAAAAAACTAGCCAGCAGTTACCCTTAAAGCGATCGCTATATTTTTCCGAAACTACCGAGGCGGCGGGGCTATAGGCTTCCACCATTAACTGACCTGTGCGTTGACCGACTTCGACCAACTGCAATATACTGCGGATATCGATTTCATTTAAAGAGCCTTGCATGAAGCCGCTTCGCCTCCCGACGATCGCTTAAATTTTTTAATGTCCTCATACAACTCAATAATAATGGGATTGAGGAGGGTAAGGGCAACATTACTGTCTACGCTCTCGTTAGGATAGCATAAATAGTGAATTAACTCAATCCATCGTGGTGGATAATGTATAATGGACAATTGATAATGGTGGACGCGGGTTCTCCTAGGGCTTCACCTCCTCCCTCTGGGTAATACCCCATCACTTGCCCCCGGCAATCATGAAGAATTGTTAATTATTAATTATTAATTATTCCATTGAGAATGGTGGACGCGGGTTCTCCTAGGACCGCACTTGCCCCCGGCAATCATGAAGAATTGTTAATTATTAATTATTAATTGCTTATGGCTACTCTGAATCTGAAACCTTCCCACAAAGCAGTAAAGTCCTATTACCAAACATTACAAAACTTTACTAAATTCGGAGCCGCCAATGAAGGGGCGGTTAAGGTGGCTTTTGCCGATTTATTAACTTCCTGTTGTCAGCAGTTTAATTGGCTGTTGGTACAGGAAAATAGCCTCAAGTTAACCGAGAAAAAACGCATCCAAGTTGATGGGTTATTGGTGAGAGATGATACCCTCAAACATGGGATTTGGGAAGCTAAAGACACCGCCGACGACCTCCCCAAGGAAGTACAAAAGAAATTTGCCAAAGGCTACCCCAAAGATAACATTATTTTTCAGTCTCCTGAGCGGGTGATTATTTGGCAAGGGGGAAAACAAGTCTATGACCAGGATATCACCAAACCAGAAGCACTGGTCGAAAGTCTCAAGCTGTTTTTTGAATATCGACCACCACAGATAGAAAATTGGGAGAAAGCAGCGGCGGAATTTGGGGAGAAAGTGCGCGGCTTGGGGGAAAAACTCGTTGATTTAATCGAGAGTGAACGCCAAACTAATCCCAAGTTTATTGATGCTTTTGAAGGGTTTATTAACCTGTGCCGTCAGTCGATTAATCCTAATATTTCTGATGCGGCTGTGGAAGAGATGCTGATTCAGCATTTACTCACGGAAAGGATTTTTCGACAGATTTTTAATAACCCCGATTTTACCCGGCGCAATATTATCGCCGTGGAAATTGAGAAGGTGATTGAGACTTTAACCTCCAAGTCCTTTAGTCGGGCTCATTTTCTGGGAGATGTTGATTATTTTTATCGCGCCTTGGAAGAGGCGGCGGCGACTATTACTGAGTATAGCGAAAAACAGCATTTTTTAAACACGGTTTATGAAAGGTTTTTCCAAGGCTTTTCGCTCAAGGTCGCCGATACCCATGGGATTGTTTACACGCCTCAGAGTATTGTGGATTTTATGGTGAAAAGTGTGGATGAGATTCTCCGCACCGAGTTTAATAAATCTCTGAGTGATAAAGGGGTGCATATTCTTGACCCGTTTGTGGGGACGGGTAACTTTATTATGCGGATAATGCGGGAGATTAGAAAAACTGCCTTATCCCATAAGTATCAGCAGGAGTTACACTGCAACGAGGTGATGCTATTACCCTATTATATCGCTTCGATGAATATTGAGCATGAATATTTGACGGCAACCGGACAATATCAGCCTTTTGACGGGATTTGTTTGGTGGATACTTTCTCGGTTCAAGAATCATTACAACTGGATTTATTCACTCCCGAAAATACCCAACGAGTCAAGCAGCAGCAAAGTTCCCCCATTTTTGTGGTCATTGGCAACCCCCCTATAATGCGTGGCAGCAAAATGAGAACGACAATAACAAAAACCGCAAATATAGCCAAAGGGGAGGGGTCGATAAACGGGTGGCGGAAACTTATGCGAAAGACTCGAAAGCGACTTTAAAAAACTCTCTATATGACCCCTACGTTAAGGCGTTTCGCTGGGCGGCTGATAGAATTGAAGATGAGTGCGAGACGTTTAGGAGTCAAATAAGGCTGCAATGCCTGAAATAACCTCCTAGTGGGACTTGCACCCCTTGGTGGAATATAAGGGATTCGCACCCCTGACCATCCCATAACTGTTTATATGTCCCGACGCTTGGAGAAATCTAAGCAAGGCAGGGGACTCAAGGTCATAAACCAACTGAGAAATCAGGGCGTTGAGAGTAACGGCGATAGCCACCCCCAGTTTGAGGAATCACAACCCGTCAGATTGAAGCGGGGAACGGAAGGCGTGAGGGAAACCTATTCCCAATAATCCGACCACTGCCAACCATCCATGACTAAGGAAATCTGAATGTTCCGGCTTGAACCATCGTAATTATTAAGTAGCGAAATAGGTTGATACGCTGCGCTCAAAAGAGCAAGGGGAAAAGTAGGAGTTTTCATCCACTACCTACACAGACCTTTAAAATTACCCCGGTGGACAGGACAAGTCTAAAGATGGAATGCCCGTATAAACGGAACGTTTAAACCCCTCATAGGTTCTCAGCAGGATGTAACTGCACAGTAGTGAAAAGTGTAAGCGTATGCCTTTAAGGGGGAAAGGATGTGACTGAAAGCTAATGCCTAACTGTAATGGTTAGGATATGCCCACTAGTCACGGTGTGGATATAGAGACTGCGACAAATAAGAGTGTTTATGACGAGAGCGAGTTTAAAGACTACGATGTTGTATTTAGCTCCAAAAGTTGAAGTCACAAAGCAGGGAGTTGTTGCCCTGTTCCCGATGTCAAAAGGGGTATCTACATCAGGAGCCGTATGAGGTGAAAGTCTCAAGTACGGTTTGGAATTGGAGTTGGGGAAGGTGACTTCCCTTTCGACCATAACGGGAATTGTGGCATTTGTCAGCAATAACAGTTTTATTGATGGCATTGCTTTTGATGGAATGCGGCAGCATTTAGCCCAAGATTTTGATGCAATTTATGTTTTAGACTTGGGAGGTAATATCAGAAAGAATACTAGCAATCAAGCGATTTATAATGTTTTTGATATCAAAGTAGGGGTGAGTATTAACCTGTTGATTAAAAGGAAGGAAGGTAACAAATCTCAAGGTCAGATTTACTATGCAGCCGTGGGTGAATTTTTGCGAAAAGAGGAAAAATACGCCTATTTACAAAAATCTCAGCATTGGGGTGGGGTTGACTGGGAAGAGATGAAACCGGACAAAAACATACCTGGTTAACCGCAGGGTTGCAGGCGGATTTTGAAACCTTTATCCCCATGGGAAGCAAGGAAAGCAAAGCCGCCAAAGGAGAAGCAACGGGGGCTATTTTTAAGATTTATAGCAATGGGGTAAAAACTAATCGCGATGCTTGGGCGTATAACTTTAATCCTGATGAATTAGCCGCCAATATTCAAAGGATAATCGCCACCTATAACGAACAAACCAGGAAATGGCTTGATTGTCCCGACAAATCGGCTAACGTGGATGATTTTGTGACCTATGATGATGCTAAAATTAGCTGGTCGTCAACGCTTAAAAAATATTTGCAGCAAGGGGTTATAGTAGAATATGACCAGAATCATATCAGACAGTCTCTGTATCGTCCTTTCACCAAATCTAGGCTTTATTTTGATGCTTATTTAAATGACCGTTGCGGTCAATTCCCTTACATATTCCCCACCCCGGAGACAGAGAAAGAGAATCGGGTAATTTGTGTGGTGAATGAAGCTCAAATACCATTTTCATCACAAATCACCAACTATATTCCTTGTCTTCATTATGGCGGACGACAAACTCAATGTTTCCCCTTCTACACCTACGATAAAGACGGAAGCAACCGCCAAGAAAATATCACCGACTGGGCTGTAGATGCCTTTCGGGAAGAATACCAAAACCCGGCTATCAGTAAATGGGATATTTTCTATTATATATATGGGCTGTTACACCATCCCACCTATAGGGAGAAATACGCCGACAACCTGAAAAGGGAGATACCTCGCATTCCCTACGCGCCCGATTTTGAGAGTTTCGCCAAAGCCGGAAAACGTCTGGCGGAAATTCATATAAACTATGAACAACAACCGGAATATCCCCTAAAATTCATCGAAAATGATGAGGTCCCGTTAAATTGGCGGGTGGAAAAGATGAAACTGAGTCAAGATAAAACCCAGTTAATTTATAACGAGTTTCTGACCTTGGCGGGTATTCCCCCGAAAGTGTTTGAATATCGCCTGGGAAACCGATCAGCTTTAGATTGGATTATTGACCGCTATCAAGTTAAAATAGATAAACGCAGCGGCATTGAAAATGACCCCAACCGCTTAGACGATGAAGAATATATTGTTAGGTTAATTGGTCAGGTGATTACAGTTAGCTTGGAAACGGTGGATATTGTGAATAACTTAGCCGCCCTGGAGTAAGGAAAAATGATGGTCTCCCCCAGCCATATCGGTGAGTTATGGAAACCTTCCCAACGGGGGAATTTTCCCTCGCGGAACCCTTGACAAATCTCGCCTAATATGGTAGGTTAAAATCCCAGGAGAAAATGAGCAAATTGTGAGGGTCGAAATGCTCAGGAATATGCAGGAAATATCTAGCAGGAATCCTAGGGAGTTCCCCCTATCACCCCACGGACGAGATTGATGTGGTTGCAGAAGTTTTCCATAATGACAATATTACCGCTGACGGTAACGGTGGGATTAATCGAAGTAGGAATTACGCCACCGTCGCCCGATCGCATTAAGGAATTAACATCCTTTTTGGGTGCGGCAAGAATTCCCACAGGTTTGGTATTTGAGGAAACAGAAGTTGGGGGACTGTCGGGGATAACCTATAACCCGCAAAAAGATGTATATTATGCGGTGTCGGACTCCCAAGGCGATCGCGGTTACGCGAGATTTTACACGCTGAAATTGCACTGGAAAGACGAAGCTTTCCGATTAGAAGCAGTGGAAGTAATAGGAGTCACGCCCATATTAGACCCCAACGGGGAAGCCTTCCCATTGTATAGTTTAGACCCGGAAGGCATTGCTTTCACCGGAGAAACGGTGTGGATTTCTTCAGAGGGAAATATGGCGGCGGGTTATCCTCCGTTTATCAAGGAGTTTTCCCTAGAGTCGGGTCGCCAATTAACTCAATTACCCATCCCAGAACAATTGTTTTCGAGGGATAATCCTAATATAGGGGTGAGAAATAATCTGGCGACGGAAAGCCTGACCCTGACCCCGGACGGGAAAACCCTATTTACAGCTACGGAAAATGCTTTAATTCAAGACGGACCCGCCGCCACGGTTAACCAAGGGAGTCCTAGCCGGATGATCCGCTATAATTTGCAGACAGGTTTAGCAGATGGTCAGTTTCTGTATATGACAGAAGCGATCGCCGGTAGTTCCCTGCTGTCTGAGACGTTACAGCTTAACGGACTGGTGGAGTTGCTGGCTGTGAGTGAGAGGCGGTTACTGGCTTTGGAAAGGTCTTTTTCCCTGGATAGGGGATTTGTGATCCGCCTGTTTGAGGTATCTTTGACCGAAGCGACGGATATTGGGTCTGTAGATAGCCTCGAAAACCAATTAGAGGGAATTACCCCGGTGAGGAAAACTCCGGTCTTGATTCCCCCAGAGATACAGGCTGAGGTAATCTGGGATAATCTGGAGGGGATGACTTTTGGGCCGATTTTACCAGACGGAAGGCGATCGCTAATTATGGTCAGCGACAACAATTTTCACCCCCTACTACACACCCAGATCATAGCTTGGGCGATCGCGCCAGAGTTATCAGATAGCGCCAAACCCTCTGTTCAAAGGCTTTGGGAGTGGTTGGGAAAATTTTTTGACTTCAGGGGTTGACAAAACCAGGATAATGGTTGAAAATAGATTTTGTGCTTAAAACGAAGCACTAACAACGATAGACTCGAAAATCAGAGTCTTAAATAAGGGACTGTAGTTCAATTGGTTAGAGCACCGCCCTGTCACGGCGGAAGTTGCGGGTTCGAGCCCCGTCAGTCCCGTTTTTAGCTGTGCCTTATCCTAACGGCGATAACTGGGAAAAACTTAACCCGATAGTCGTATCGTCACACTCAATATGCACTCCATTCAGTCTTAGTATACGGGACGATTGGTGCATATCCTTTAGCAACAAATCTTAATTATTGACGGGTTAATCAATAAACACAACTTAATCAATCTGTCAAATACCCATACCACCCCCCAACCAAACACCGATAGGGTAACTCCCTTGTGATAGCAGTCAATAGCAAGCCTATCGGTTCGTTCCTCACCATTGACTGCTATCACGTCGGTCGCACCCCCAAGAGTGTTTGTTCCGGTTGGGGGAGGATATGTTTCCAAATCAACCACGACAACAGCAGAAGATAATTCCCCAAGCTATCAACGTACAAAGATACCCCTATCAATGTACAAAGATATCAGACCGCCTTTCCGTGGACTAGACCTATAGGTAAACCTATGAGCGATCGCCTATCGGGTTATCTATGGGTCTGATTCATAATCCTCGGTGAGGGGAAACTATGGGCTATCATCTGGCTGATATTAAAAGTGCGATCGCCTAATCTAAACTATCTCCTACCGGAACCAACCCGATACCCCTAAACAACTTTTCAACTGGTGACAATTACCGAGCAGAAACCGATACCAACATAATCAGTTCACCCCCAAAATCTTAGCCGTAGGTTGTAGGTAAAGCTATCTGTTGGGGGTAACTTAGTTCTGGGTAATATCTGGACATGATAGGGTAGGCATTCATATTTTAGAAGTTACATAATGTATTTACATTATGTAAATGAGTGCGATACGTTCAGGCATGAAATAGGGTTGAGATACCTGAAATAACCGCCTGGTAGAGACTTCAAGCCCCTGGGTGAATATAAGGAACGCACTCCTGACCATCTCTATAACTGTTTATATGTCCCAACGTTCGGTATAGAGATATACCAAACAAGGCAGGGAACCCAAGGTCAAAATGAACTAACTTATACAAATTCCTCATAGGAAGCCCAGAAATGGATAAGTAAAAGTTAGGAAATCAGGGTAACGGCGATAGCCACCCCCAATTTCAGGAATCACAACCCCAGGATTGAAGCGGGGAACGGAAGGCGTGAAGTAGAACCTACTACCATACGCGACCACTGCCAACCATCCATGATTAGGGAAACCGAATGTCCGGCTTGAACCATCGTAATTATCAGGTAGCGAAACAGGTTGATACGCTGCGCTCAAAAGAGTATGGGGAAAAGTAGGAGTTTCTTCATAATACCTACACAGACCTTTAGAAGTACCCCGGTGGAAAGGACAAATCTCAAGATGGAATGCCCATATAAGCGGAACGTTTTTAACCCCTTCTAGGCTCTGACAATCTGGTCGAGAAAGTCAGTAGTAAAAAGTGTAAGCGCAAGCCTATTAGGGGGTGAGATGTGACCAAAAGCCAAAGCCCGGTTGTAATGACAGGGATATGCTAACAGGTCACGGTTTGATTGTAAAGAAATAGAGCCTAGTAGGTGTACAAATGGCGATAGCGAGTTTAAAGAAAGGGTTTGGGAAACCAAAACCAATCAAGACTACGAGCAACGCATGGAAGGCCATCCCATGGACTAAGGTTCAACGGAAAGTTTTCAAGCTCCAAAAGAGTATATTTCGAGCAGCTAAATCGGGACAAAATGCTAAGGCACGAAGGTGGCAACGTCTATTGGTGAAATCATATTATGCCCGGCTCCTAGCAGTGAGACTGTAGGGGCGGGTTCCACGGTCAGCCATGCTTCCCAACAGTCAGCTTAATAAACCCGCCCCCAAGCGGGTCAAGGCAAGAAGACAGCCGGGGTTGATAGAGTAAGAGTAATCTCTCCGAGACAAAGGTTTGAACTGGTCAAGAACATTAAGGGAAACCTCAAAGCAAAACCACTGCGACGGGTTTGGATTCCAAAACCTGGTAGGGATGAAAAAAGCTGGAATAGGAATACCCACAATCCAAGATAGAGCAAGGCAAGCCTTGGTTAAGTCGGCTCTCGAACCTGAATGGGAATCGAGATTTGAAGGCACAAGCTACGGGTTCCGTCCAGGACGGTCAGCCCATGACGCAATCAGCAGAATTTATATTGCCATAAATAAGGGACAATATTATGTTCTTGATGCTGATATAGCAAAATGCTCTTACCGTGAACCATGATTACCTACTGTCCAAAATTCATTGTCCAAGCCGCCTAAAAAGAGACCTGAAACAATGGCTCAAAGCGGGAGTGCTAGACAACGGTGTATTCGAGGATACAGAAACAGGGACACCCCAGGGAGGGGTAATAAGTCCAATACTCGCCAACATCGCACTGTTGGGGATGGGTAGGTTAATAGGAAAAATGTATCCCCAAAATACCAACAACAAACCATTTGCCACGGTCATACGATATGCCGATGATTTTGTAGTCATATCCAAAGACTTAGGAATCATTGAACAGTGCAAAACTGCTATTTCTGAATGGCTAAAGCCTGTTGGATTAGAGATTAAACCTGAAAAAACTCGAATCTGCCATACACTCAAATCTATTGAGTATAACGGCAAAGCAGAGGAACCCGGATTTGATTTCTTAGGTTTCAATATTAGGCAATATCCTGTAGGAAAATATAGAACTGGGAAAATTCCACATGGGAAACTATTAGGACACAAAATTCACATAAAACCCAGCCAAAAAGCAGTTGCCCACACAGAAGTGATAAAAGGTGTAATTAAACAACATAAAACAGCACCTCAGTCAGCCCTGATTAACAAACTAAACCCAATTATTAGGGGATGGTCAAACTATTATTCAGGGGTAGTCTCAACAGAGACCTTCAATAAGCTAGACAACACAGTTTGGCAAATGTTAAGGGCATGGACAGTATCAAGATGCGGAAAGTCAAGTTACGAAAAGCTAAGAAATTATTTCAGACATAGAACAATTAAACTTAGCAATGGGAAAGAAAGACACGAAAATTGGCTGTTCCAAACCAAAGATGGGTTACATCTGTTCAAACACAACTGGACTCCAATTGTCAGACATACCTTAATACGTCCTGACGCAACACTTTATGACGGAAATTGGACTTACTGGGCAACCAGGAAAGGACAAGCAATCGACACGCCAATTAGGGTAGCAAAACTACTCAAAAAACCAAAAGGTAGATGTACCTGGTGTGGGGAATTCTTTACCCCATCAGATTTAATTGAAATAGACCACATTGTACCTAGAAGCCAAGGCGGAAAGGATGACTACAAGAATCTTCAATTATTACACCGCCATTGTCACGACGATAAAACAGCTCTTGATGAAGAGATGATGCTGTACTCTTAACAAGGAGACGGTCAAACTAGGAGCCGTATGAGGTGAAAGTCTCATGTACGGTTCTGCTGCTGAATGGGAGGGGTAGACCGTGAGGTCTATCTCGACCCCTAATAAAAATACATAGACACCCCCCTGCAGTTAGAAACCATAGGGGCCATTTAAGTTATTGGGTTAGCTGTTAGCTGTTAGCTGTTAGGGTTTACGCTTGTTTAGGGTTACACCGATAAAACATAGCTATAGCAGCTTGTTGAATCTTTTCGTTGGTAGTCTGGTCAGATTTTCCGATATAGATGTGATGGTTGATTTTACCGTCCCAGCCCTTCAGGTTCCAGTACGCGAAATTGTTGATAGATGTTTTTTTGCAAGCCGTAAACCTTTTGCCGTTTAACTCAACAGAGAATGACTTGTTTTTTCTCAGGTAGTCAAACCATTCGGGTGTATCTAGTTCTACACAAGTTCCACCGGGGCCCTGTAGAAAATTGCTGAAATTTCCAGTATGTAGGCTGATTACTGGTAATAACTTAGGCATTGAAGTCACCCCCCATAAAGATATCGCTACTGTAACCATTGCCACTAAAGTCGGACATAAATGATACTGGTTCAATAACTGTCTCTTGAGACGATACCCATTTTTTCTATACCGTCATAAAATCAACAGCGGCGTTATGAGCTATTTCGGCTAATTTCACCCTGGTATCTTGGTTAGCGTAGGGGATATCTCGTGACATAATTTGGGCGTAAATATCACGTGCTAATTCCGCGATAACCATTAAGCTTGCTTGTTCTTAGTTCATGGTTTTGTGTTTCCTGTTTTGACGAAATTATTTAACTTACTTGAGGATTTATGGCATGATTAAAACTCATCGTCATTTTCTTCTTCGTATTGCTTGATTTTTTAGTCCAACAATTAATTGATTGCTGTAATCAAGGAATTGTGCATAACCAGAAAAGTGCTTTCAAGCTCCAACAGACGACATTCATCAAATTGTGTAGGACAATCGGCAAGTTCTACAGCGTCCAATATAGAGACTAGCTTGCTGCTTAACCTATCACTAAGATAGGTATTTGGGTTAAGTAGTTTACCCAAGTCAATTGTCATGGTTTTATCCTATTAGTGTGTTGTTTGCCGTAGTTTACCGTCATCGCGGACGGGTATTTACTGGACTTTATCTATTAAGTGCTTTGTGTAATTCAGTTCCTTAATCAGCAATTGCTTTTTAAGTTCAGTAATGGTTAATTCTTTTTCGCAATCATCTAGTATTGACTTTAATGTTGCCAAACCATCTTCTTTATTAATGTTGTAAACTAAACTGTCTACCATAGTATTAAACTTCACAAACATCTGATTGTTGATATCTGCCATCATTGTGTTATTCTCCTAGGTCAATGAACTAATTGGAAGTCAAATGATTTGCTTCCACAGGTTTTTACCGTTGACATTAATCATGTGATATCCTCTGTTTTTCATGAAATTGGTTAATTCATTAACAGTAACCCTTGAATCTAAATAACCATCATTTTTGGCTTTTTCTATGGCCGTCTTCAGAGTCTTAGGATCAATGTCTGTAACTGGTTCGATTAATTCAGGAAAACCTGCTTTTGTGGCTTGCTTATTTTGCTTAGTTTTGCTCTCAATACTTGGAGCGATAAAATGGTCTAAGAATTGTTCTGTTCCGCTAGATACTGCGAATATTTTGGTTTCTGCTAATTCCCAGTAACGGTTAAATGCTTTGA
The DNA here is from genome assembly GCA_016745315.1 of Arthrospira sp. PCC 9108. Classification (GTDB taxonomy): domain Bacteria; phylum Cyanobacteriota; class Cyanobacteriia; order Cyanobacteriales; family Microcoleaceae; genus Limnospira; species Limnospira platensis. The sequence continues at coordinate 2,421,525 of CP066886.1, read as the reverse complement.
TTTAATTATCTATTGATGTTTTGTATATCATTGAATGAGTAGCAATTACATCAATGGATAATCTGTAGTTAGCTATATCTTGTTTCCTTTTTTGTAGTCCTCTTTTGGTTTTAGCGTAATTAGTGCAATTATTCATATCTCTCCAAAACATTTCTAAGCGAGATGATATATTACCAAGATTTATATCCTCAATATCCGAAAGTTCTGACAATTCAAATTGATTCCCTGCGGATTCTTAACTTGTCATTGATTGTCTCTTTTTAAACCACATAGTAAACATCCTTATTTTAAGTTCGTTAAGTTCCCAAAACGTCCATAAAGGATGTATTGAGTTAATTACTTTTAAAGCGAAAGCATTAAAAATCATGTTGTGACCGGGTGTTTGGCTGCTAATTGTTATTCGACTATTTTTCCTGTTTAAGACTTTAAACAGTGAAAGCATATTTTCATTTTCAATTAATAAATTGGGGGGTGATATCCTCCCAAACCAATAAAAAATTACGTTCAAACTCCCTTTGTAACGGGTCGTAATATCAATATCTTTCTGGCTGTATCTTGCTTGTTTCTCAGTGAAGCAAATGTGCTGTTAGCTAACACTGTGTCGGTGCGATACAGTGAAGCCGCAATAGTAGCTATCTGGCTTTTACCCGTTCCACTAGACCCCCAAAGAAACAGACACCCAGCGGTTGACATTAGCGTAACAGGTGAGCAAATAAAGCTAGTAATAATTGGGAATTGAACATCCGGATAGGGTAGGATAGCACAAGCCCTACATATTGACTCAACTTGTGTCCCTAATGTACCGTCAACAATTATTTCCTCTAACTCATCTGCCATTGAATCGCGTATTAGTCTATAATCAACATAGTCCTCAGACATGGTAGTAACCTCTTAGTGTGTTGGCTTGCTGTCTGGTAGTTATCCCGCCAATATTGGGGGGATATTTTATGTTAATTAGCTGAGTTTCATCAGCTCAATTAACGCGATTAGGGTATCAGGGTCTAATTTTTTGAACCTTGTTGTATAAGCTGTCAAAATCATGTTCATAGTCAAGGATTTTAGCAGTAAAATATACTCGTTATTCCCAGGTTTTGGATTTGGGTTTACCACCAAAGCCACCATTTTTTTGCCAGACTTTAACTCAACAAAATCAATGGCTTCTTGTAGAGTGTAGCCAGAAATAGTAGATTCAAAGGTATCTAACGCTGTACTGTATTCAAGAATAAATTCCGCTAAATCGTGCTTATTCTTGGCTGAATCAAAATCATTTGAATCAGTGGTATTATCTAATTCAAGGAGTCGCTCGGCTACCCGTGTGGCTGATTGTCCTAGATTTACAGTTCCGGTAAACATCATCGTGCCGTTAGTTAGCAGCTTGTCACCTTCGACTAGGTGAAGTAGTGCTAATTCTACTGAGGTTGGCTTGTACTTCCGTTTTTCCCTTGATACTCGCTTGAATATTCTTCAATGCAGAAACGTACAGCAATTAATTGTTCCTCAAATTTCCAGCTTCTGTCATTAAAGTTCTGAAAATCACCGCTTAATCCGACACCAACGAGCCATAGGTGAGGTTGCTGTACGAGAAACATAGCGCTAGTAATTTCCAGGAATGTGCCTGATTCTCCAGATTTAACTGCACTACAAAACGCGAATTTATCGTCATCTCTTTTACCGTAATATCCAATACTCATGATTACTCTTCCTTAGTTAATTGTTGATTGTTGATTGTGTTAGGTGATTTGATTCTGGCTGCAATTTGGCGACAACCATACCAAAACATTGGATTACCTTACCGGATAGCTGAACTCTAAACTGTGATTGTTTAGTTAGCTTAATAATTGCAGAGCCTTGATAATCACCACGTGGTCTGTAACTACCCATTACCTGATAGGTAATATTCTTGACTTCAGGTGTTTTGTGTTCCTCAATATGTGTCAAGACTTGATAAGCCACAATGATTGTATTTTGGTCAAATTTATGGGGGTTATAATGGCTTTGCACAAGTTCACCATTGAGGCTAAATATGCCTTTATAGTGTAGATTTATCACGGTTGCTGTTCTCCTATTAACTTAAATTATTGTGCTTTCAGATGTCGTTGGAACTCATCGATATTCATTAAATAAATACCTGGCCAACGATAAGACCTGTTCCGAGTGACAAACCAAATATCTTCAATCATTCCGGGATTAAGGTAATTAAGCAATTGCATCTTGAGTTTAAACTCGGTTGTTAGCGTTCCCTTTACTTCGATGTATTGGTTGAAAACTGGACTATAAAAGTCTGGCTTCCATGTAATTGACTTCCAATCATTACAGTGATCAACCAAAGTTAATCGGGGGTGTATTGATAGGTTGTCATCATACTTTTTGAGTAGGTGATACACCTTGCTCTCTAGCGTTGATGCAAAGTAATGCCCCTCATCATATTGTCCTTTGGCGTGATACTTGTTAATCATCATTATTTACCTCCTCTTTATCGCCACCAGATTCAGCTTGATAAATCCTCCATTCTTCCCGGCAATATTCAAGTGCTTTATTGAGAATTTCCTCAATTTTATCTGGGCGTAATGGGATTAATTTTTTTCATCATTTTTCCCACATAATAAGCCAGAAATTCATGGTAAAATTTAACGGCTGTTAATTGCCATTGAAGTTTTCCTCTTCCTGCATAGTTAGGAACCTTTATAGCAAACGACATTCCCATATACATCAACGGGTCAAGTTTAATATTCCTGAGATTTAACCGCACTTCTTTCCAGTGCTTTGATATCATGGTGATAGTCCTCGATGTTTGGTGTATTGGCTACCTTTTTACGGGTAGCCTTTTCTATTTCCCAATTAGACTGCTGTAATTAGACTGTTAGGGATTAACCCTGAAGCCAGACTGAAAATGGGTCAGGGTCGGTTGATAACTCAGGGATATCCGGCCCAACATGATTATCGGAGAGATTAAAAAAGTGACCCTCCAAGGCAGCGATATCGTCAGCAATAGCACCAGAAACTTTACGTGGCATCTTGACACCACCACCAAGTTTAATCAGAGTTAGAATAGCTTTAATGCTATTCTTTAACGCGATAATCTCAGAGTAGGTTAATTCCAGATTAAAGTCCTTTTCGTCCGTTACAGATGCAAACACTAACTTTTCTTTTAATGTGTAGATAGGTGATGTTTTGGGATATGGCAGATAAGGAACTACTTGGTCAAGAAATCCGGCAAAGTTGCTGAACCTTTTAAGATTGCCAGATATTCACTAGGTGAGAGTCCATGTGTATCCTTGGTTTTTACGCTGTCTTTGTCAATCTGGTAAATAGCGGTATTTTGGTCTACTAATGTATTTTGGTTTTTACGCATCTGTCAGTTATTTTCAACTCATTGACAAAATCATTTTTAAAAAATACGATTGAGTTATTGAGTTGGAAATCACTGTTTTTGATATTTTTGGTTGTTTATGATTATTATTTTTAACCTAATTAATACTTATAAATAAATCAGAAATATATAAGCCCAAAAAATAAAAGAATTATTGACTTTATACCATAATTGTGAAATGTTTAAATTATCGCCACATACAACTCAAACAAAAGACCACTATTTTTTTATATAGTGGTCAATTCTCTTTGTCTACTTTTTGGCGGTTTATTTTTTCTTACTCTTACTGCCAGGTGACTTAACAGGAGCATTAGCAGGAAGATCACCCTGTACTTGGTTTGGTGCTTCACTTCTCTCAACAGTTAATTCACCCAGGTTAGCTAGGCCAGCCCATCGCTGCTAGGAATTCTGAACATACTGTTATAGGTTCTTAATGATGCTGGCTTGATAGTAAAATAGTGAGCAAATACATATAACAAGCCACTAACAGAAACGATAGGAGGTGCTTTAATACTGATAAATCTCAGTATTTTTTCGCCTACCCGTGTTTGGGTGTATTTACGCCAATAGCCAGGATTAACCGGCCTCAACAAAGAAACGAGTGTATTCAGCCTTCTTGTATGCTCTTACCCGACTGCCTTTTATGATATTACGTCTGTTAGTATTAGGCGTGGAAGTATTCCTAACAGGTGGTGTCCAAATGGTTAAGTTCCTGACGGCCGTTGGTTCATTAGATACTGACCCTCCACTTAAAACGTGGAGTCAAAGCATAGGCATAGGTACGCCTATTTTTGAAGTTGCATCTACTGGAACTTCAACTACTAGACTACGACCTAAATGTGAGCCTTTGGCTGTGGCTAACTTTTCTACCCAGTCTTCTTTGTCTCTGTTAAATGCGTCGCTTAAAGGCATAATAACTCTCTTGTTCTACATGATTTAAGTCAGGGTAGGTAAAACGATGATATTAGTGCCTACCCGATATCTATTAATCAACAAATAGCTCTGTAGCTATTACATCAATACTGCCGTCAGTAGGGTCTAAAACATCGTCTGTTGGAATTGACAATGAAACAGTTACGAGACCTGTAGCCATATTTCGGGTATAAGCAGTGACTACGGTTGCACCATCAGGATTATTACTTGCAGTCGATTGCATTCGTTGGGTTGGCTCAATAATTTCAAGTAATTGGTTTTCCAGTGTCGCAGCACCTAGCGTTTTCTTAGTAGCTATAATCTCACCTTGATTTTATTCAATACCTAGACTATAGCAGTGTATTTGCTGATTGTGGCTGCTATGGTTCTTTCAACAGAAGCTACATATATGTAGCAGCTTTTGAGTTAAACGCGACGGTACGCTACCAATACCAACATTACGCTAACTACCAGTTTAACCATGTCTAAGTATGTTCGTAATCTCTTTCATCGTGGATGATAGTTAGTGACTGATATGACTCAATGATTAGGTTGTAGTTGGGGGTTGATTTCCAGTTTTTAACTCTAACGATGTCCTCGTAGCTTTCCGTATGGCATTATCAACCCAACTAGGTTTTCTCTGGAAATGTAGAGGAATTTTGACTTGGGTTTTTCTAGGGTCTTGATACATCGCCAAGGCACTACTTTCACCTAAGTCGATTTTAGCTTGTTCAAATTTATCAATTAATTCCCAGTTAAGTATTTTCACTTCACTGATATACATTTTGCTCTCTTTGATTCTTTTCGCATTTTCCCTACCGCCAAAACCTTTCCTTTCCTCGAAGGTAATAGGATACACGATTTTAGCGTCAGTTAAATCAACTAATTGTTTACAGATATTTTCTGCCTCATTCTTACTAAATTCATTAATAAAAAACGCAAACTTTCTACCATTATTTATAGTGCAATTAACTTTAATATTTTCTTTAGTAAATGCTGACTGGGTTGAGTAAATATCCTTTGTAACCTATCCCATGTAATTTTATCCCTACTAACCGACGGTAACTCTATTTGAGTTTTTTGCAGTGTTGACTGCCTATTTTTAGTCCAATATGGAGGTTTTTCGTAGTTGTACAAAACCAAAGTTAACTGTATTTTAAGATTAGCTGACGTACTGATTTCCGGAAAATCACCTGACCCTACAAATTGCCCTATATCTCTATTTCCTAGTATTTCAGTTTGAGCCCAAGCATTAGTTACGTTTTCCGGTAAATTACGCAGGCTTGACACTAGTCTAAATCTTTATCCATTGTTTTCTATAACCGCGTTAACTAATTGTTGTTGTCTATTTTCTTCTATTCTTTGTAATGCCATATATTCATCTAAACCTTGAGCGACTAACACAATAGCCTCTTTACAGTTCTCGCTAAACTCATCCCCGAATTCCTCGGAACTGTCTTGGTTCCAAATAGTGTTAATATTTCCGTCATAGCTTTCTGGTAATTTCTCCCTAGCTTCCCTTCTCTGTTTACCGAAACTCCATTCTTCACCTTTTTCGTCACCCCACTTTTCAATCGTTCCTTTACCAGCAGTAACCATTGAAACAATAGCCGTTGCAAGTGTTGAAGGACTTTTATCTAAAAACATTTTAACAACCCGTCTACCGTGTTTAAATAACGTCCATGCTATTGCTTTCATAGCCATGTTAAATGACTGTTTAACGTATGAACCGACAGCTGTAGATACTTCCATAAGCATTTCATGCCCCTTGCTTAATGCTACATGCATAGCGGCCGCTTTATTGAGAAATGCAAGACCTGCTACTGGTAAAACACCACATACTAATTTCCCAGCCATATTACCTAAAAACCCAGCCGTGGTGGTTATAAATTGTCCGGCAATATTTTGGATGTTTCTATCAATATCACTATCGCTAATATTCCAATTAAAATTCCAAAAGCTGTCCCAATTAGAGGTAATAAATGTCGCTACTTTCTCAAAGCTAAAGTTAGATAAAAACTTAGTAATTCCTTCCCATAGCCAACCTCCAAAACTTTTGCCCCATTCAACAACTTTACCAGTAACTTTTGCCCATAATGTGCCAAACCAACCCATCTCTTGAGTAGATGTTCTCTGGGCTAAATTAACTTGTCTAACGCCATTCCTACCTATACTGCTACGGGTTTGACGGCTAGACAAGCTACGAGTACTCCTTAGCATTCTTGCACTTCTGGCAACCATTACAAAGTCCCTCTTAGTGGGTTATCGCCGTCAATCAATTCGGTTTCTATCTTGATATCAGGAAAGTCTTTTTTCAATAATTCTTGTACTTTCTTGGTTTCCTGTTCTCTGATATCGTCTTGTTTTTTCATTGAATCATATAACCGCGTTAAATCGGCTAATATGTCTTTGGCTGGGTCATTACTGTTCACCTGTAAAGTACCTTGAGCACGTAAGCAAATATTTCTTTAATTTGATTTAATGTTGTTTGTCATGTTTCTTTCGCATCCTTCTGGTTGGTAATCTTAACCTGGCTTTTATTGGGTTCTAGTAGTTCCTCAAAATTATCAGCTTCTGGAGTAAAGGCTGTTTTAATTTTTGCGTATTTTTTCTCAGTAGCAAATTCTAAATAATCAATTATTTTAGATACTTCACTACCAGCTTTAAAGGCTGCCGCGTGAGCCAAACCTGCTTCATATAACGCCGTTAAAACAGCGTTTTCTGTAACCTGATGAGAGATAGAAATTTCCATTACCATACCAAATATTTCAGCAATTGATTCAGCTAAGTTAGGTAATTTTATTTCGGCTTTTTCTTCTGCTTTTATCATTAGATTGACATCATCAATCTCTACTTTAACTTCAAATTCACCCCATCTTTCATCATCGATGTCAAATCTGTACATTAGCCATTCTGGTAATGTGTTTATTCGTTGAATTATGTTCTCTGGATTATTAGCATTAACCGTTATTTTTTCAGGCATTTCAGCCGGAAAGGATTCAGGGTCTAGCAACTCGTAAATCCTTCTAATCATTCCGCAACAACATTCTTCGTTCATATCTGGTATTGTTATCGTTCGTATATTTTCAGGTTCTTTTTTATTTTCAGGTTCTCCTCCTCCGATGCCTGGCGGGATATCTTTTGTGCTCGCGGAAAAGTTGGGAATTACATAATCAAATTCTGTGCATTCCATCCACGAATCACAAAATGCACCTACACTTTCATACATTAAATCAGGGTCGCCGTATGCCCACTCAGACTCCCACCGTCCTTGCCTATAAAAAACCTCTCACTTCCTGTTGGTTGAGGAGTTTCCCCCACCTCGGATTCCCACCCATGTGACTAACAAAAGTGATGCTACTTCTACTTGGTGGAGGATTACGGCATCCCCCGCTACCCATTTGTCTGTCGAACTCTTCAACGCTGTACTTTTCATCAGCTTTTATGGTACAACCGATATTGCCATTTCCGCCATTTCCATTGTCTGAATCATCATCTGAATCATCATCTGAACTATCGCCTGGTCGCCTTCCTTTATCATCATCAATTTTGTCACCTGAATTAGGACCCCAAAACTTCTCCCGCTACCACCACCGCCACTTCTGCCGCCGCGTGGTTTTTTACCTCCCTTTGGTTCATCTCTCTTTGGTGGTTCCTCGTCTACTCGCCGCGCATCATCTTCCCTTTTCCACCTACCATGGTCTTCTGGGTTAATTCCACGCGGCACTCTGGTGATTGGGTCCCAAGGATTTACTAATCCGGGAACACCTCCTCTATCTCTTTCCCTTGCATACGGTAAACCCCTACCAAAGTCCATTGTTGAAGATGTTTGGTCGCCTAAATCTCCTGCTAAACCTGAACTTACTCCTCCTGACCTACCAATATTCCTGGGTGTGCTTGACCTAATAGTATCTTTAATTTTTAGAGTGTCTCTAATTTTTAGAGTGTCTCTAACCATGCTGAATAATTATTGAAGGCTATTAATAAATTAGAAATATTATATAATATTACAAAATAATTGAGGACTATCCATGAGGGGAATTAAAAATATGGCTACGGAAATTAATGCCAGCAATTGCATAACGCCGTAGAGTTATTTAATGGCGCGATTTTAGAAGGCTTGATAACTGACAGATGTCGTTATGATATTACCGCTTACGCTTATGTCTCTAGCTTGAATGCTAGGTGCTATATCCCTAGTCTCAATCAATCAAAAATACCCAAAATTTATCCAGAATATAGTTATTATCAAAGATGGGAAAAGAAACAAGATGTGTGACAAGGTTCTATCAGCTTACCGGTATTTTATGGGAACCTAGCAACAGAAAACAGGTTAAATCTAGGTATCGTAAAACTCCCTTATTCTGGGGGATTCACACAGAAAACCTATTGATTGAGTTGATTACCAATCAGACAGAAGGATTAGCTATAGATTCACATTCTGTATGAAAAGCTAGATGTTTAAATCAATTGCACAATAATGATTAAATTAATATTTTTGGTATGGCAGAATACCAACTTGATACCTTACCCAAAACACCATCATTAACTCAACCCGAAATTTTGGTATTTCCGTAGGTAATACCCCTACACTTATCCGCGCCGCCAATACTTACAGATATCGCTTACACTTGCAGAATACGGGTAGCGTTGGGGTTTGGTTTAGTCATGGACACATCAGCAATTGCATACCAGGTCAATGTTTATGGCTACCCCCTAATACTGCATAGGATGACGAGTTAAAATCTACTGCCAGCATCTATGGAATGACAGAGGATAGTGTTTCGCAGATTGTCGGGTTAGAGCAGACAATCACTTACTAACCGACTACAATAGAATTATTTAAGAGGTAGGTGATTATGAGTTTCTCAGTTTATAGCAGTGTTTTAAATTTAGACACTCTCAATATTACTGCTAAGATACCAGGTACTCCCGTTACAAGCACTATTAGTTTAACGGCTAATACAGTTGCCGAATGAGTAGCAGAAAATGCTAACACAAACTGGCGTAATGTATTTATCAAAAACCCGTCTAATATACCCGTTCATTTGATTTTAGACCCTACCGGCGATAGCGTGTCAGACGCTGCATTTTCGGTTAAACCAGGTGATACAGTTATGCTAACAATTGGTGGTAGCGATTTACAAGCTATCGCGGAATCTAGCGCTAACGTATCAATAACTTTAATTGAATTTGTTACTGTAGGTTAATAATAATTAGGGGAATCCCCCTAAGATGAATATAGAGGCAGTTATGACTAATTTCAACATTTACTCTAGTAAATTTGGGCAATCAACCGATGACTTGCCAGAAGGTGAAGTTAATCTGTATTTAACTAATGAACGGATACAAGCAGTTATTGACTCCAATACTAATTTAGTCAAATTAACTCAGTTAACTTGGAATAATATTACTAATAAACCTGGCACTTTCCCCACATCTACTCATTCCCATAGCTGGACTGAAATAACGTCCAAACCGTCTACGTTCGCGCCATCCGGTCACGGTCATCTATGGGGCGACATCAGTAGTGCGCCTGCTACCGCAACACGGTTACCTACTTGGTCTGAAGTTACAAGTAAACCGACAACGTTTACTCCATCAGAACATACACATACTATTGCAAATGTTACAGGACTTCAAGGTGCATTAGACGGTAAAGAGCCTACTTTTACCAAAAATACAGCATTTCATAAAAACTTCGGAACAACTACTGGAACTGTAACCGAAGGTAACGATGTCAGATTATCAAATGCTAGAACGCCAACTAGCCATACACACGGTAACATTAGCAATACCGGAACTATAGGTTCTACGGCTAATTTACCGTTAATTACCACCACATTAGGCGCTGTTACTACCGGTACTTTCGGTAGCACGGCAAATACATTTTGTCGTGGTGATGATAGCCGCCTTTCCACCAACCTAAGCTACACTACCGGGGCAGCCCAAGGGACGGTAACAAGCAGTACCGGAACTAACGCTACTATTCCAGCAGCTACGACGAGCATCGCCGGTTTATTAACTTCTGCTGATAAATATAAATTGAATGGAATAGCCGCAGGCGCACAAGTAAATGTAGCAACTAATTTAGGAGTAACAGCAGGAACTACAGCAGGTCCTGTAGTTACATCATCAACAGGAACTAATGTTACTTTACCTACAGCTAGTGCAACTAATTCAGGGATAATTACAACTGGGAATCAGACATGGACAGGAGTTAAAACATTTAATTCATTAATTACCGGGTCAATAAGTGGAAACGCCGGAACAGCAACAGCACTTCAAACAGCAAGAACAATCAATGGAACAAGTTTTAATGGAACAGCAAATATTACTACTGTAAACTGGGGAACTGCTCGGACTTTAACAATTGGTTCTACAGGCAAATCAGTAAACGGCTCTGGAAATGTAAGTTGGAGTTTAGCAGAAATTGGTGCTTTACCAAATCTTTCAATAACTGTAACAGGAGATTGGAATGATGTGTTAACAACAGGTTTTGCTCAAGGGAGTTCTCTTTTAAATCAAAGTCCGGGAAGTTCATGGCGTTTTTGTACTGTACAAAGACATAAGAATTCTGCGATTTCTCAAACAATGATACCTTTTGGAGGAGAAGATATTTATCAAAGAAATCGTGTAAATGCAGTCTGGAGTAGCTGGCAACAATTAGCTTTTACAAGCTCTAATATTACAGGTAATGCAGCAACTGCAACCACGCTTCAAACTGCTAGAACAATTAATGGGACTTCGTTTAATGGTAGTGCCAATATAACAATAACTGCCAATACTCCTAATACATTAACAAATGGTACGGGATTAACTGGAAATAATTTTAATGGGAGTGCTGCAACAACATGGGCAGTTGCTTACGGCAAGCAGGCACAGCCTGTCAAGGTAATGATAGTAGATTATCTGACGCTAGGACTCCCACAACGCACACACATTCAAATATTACATTAACAGCAGGAGATGGTTGATCAGGAGGAGGAACTTTAGCAGCTAATAGAACAATTAATGTAGATTCAACTGTAGTTAGAACTACAGGTAATCAAACTTTAACAGGAATTAAAACATTTAACATAACAAATAATCCAGTAACTTTTGCAACTAATGAAAGTTTTCCTGATGGAAATATGCTTATTGATTTTAATGTTTGGAGGGGGTTTGACATCCGCCGGATAGGAGATAATCCAATTACGGCTTTAGTACTAAATAGTAGAGTTGGAGCAAATAGCTGGGCGTTTTCTCATCAAGGGAATTATTCTATAGAATTAGAAGCAGATGCTAATCCTAGAGTATTTATATATCATGGTATTAATTTTCATCAAAGCGATGTTTGGCGAACTGCTCCTAGCGATAGATATTCAATACAATTATATAACGGGCAGACATATTTTATAAAGAGCTCAACTCTTTCATCATCTGGAGTACATACTAGATTTAGAGTAGAACACACAAACGTATCTTTGATTAACGATAGTGGAGATTATGTTAAAGGTTCTTCGTATATTAGACTTAAAACAGTTTGTGCTCAGAGTATTAATGGCTTAAATTTACTTAAAAAATTAAATGTAATTGAATTTCAATATAATGAGTTGGCAGCCATGGATTTTCTACACAATAAACAAAAATAGGTTTAATCGCACAAGAGGTTCAACAGTCTTATCCTGATGCAGTTTAATTGGTTAAAAATGACCACACATATAGCCCTGAAGTTGACGACAAAAACATAGATTATCTGACGATTCTTTATGAAACATTAGTTCCTTTATTAGTGGCAGGGATTCAATAATTATCCCCAAAATTAGAGGCACTAAGTAAATCAACAGCATCTACAAATGTTAATATCAGTAATTTACCGACAAGCCCTACAGGTTTAAGTGTAGGTGATTTATGGTGTGACACGGATAACGATAATGTAATCAAGCAGGTGAGATAATGTCTAACAAATATGATATATCTGAAACTAATTGGTTTTTAGCTTACAACCAATACTTTATCAAAGAGGATGATACCCCACACGGAAGTAAACAATTGCCAGATATATCAGGTAGTAAATTTGTGAGGATATTATTTGATGCAGACCAGGTTTCTATTTATTTGAAAATGGCAGGATGGTTAAAATTTTACACATACAATGATGTGAAGCAGAATATGATGGTTAAACGTGAAACTATTTGGCTAAATGAATATCAAATAATTGAATCACCACCATATAGTAATTTTTACTCAATATTTGAACCCTGGGAGAGGATTAAATGGTTTACCCTTTATTTTTGGAGATTAATGCAATGAGTATAATAATACTAGAGGTTCTGTTATTGATCACTGTTATTGTTTATTTGGGCATTGATTCATTGATAGGCAATAAAATAATTGAGTCTAAACTAGATTTAAACAATAAAAAGTTAGACATATTATTTGAGTTTTTGAAAAATTAGTTAGTTCAGATAGTTGGTAAAAAACAGTTAGAAGATAAAAAGCAATCACCCCATCTCCCAATCAACAGAGATGATATTGATGATGATGGTTGGCGTAAACCCTAACACCTAACAGCTAACACCTAACAGCTACCCCAATAACTTAAATGGTCCCCTATGGTTTCTGACTATGGGGGTGTCTATTTATTTTTTGGCTAACGGACTGTTGCAACGGACTGTTAAAAATTTATATGAATGCTTACCCTATCATGTCCAGATAATACCCAGAACTACTTTACCCCTAACAGATAGCTTTACCTACAACCTACGGCTAAGATTTTGGCTTAGGGTGTTTATTAGGGGTACTGGGTTTTGAACGAAATGAATACCCCTATAAATTGGAGACTTGCTGAGGATTATGTAGGTATCAGCGAGAGATGACGAAACAAGTCACCAGTTGAAAAGTTGTTTGGGGGTATCGCTTCAGTATGTCATAGCCAGGTTAGTCGTGATTATGCGATCGCGTTTTGTTGGTAGTGGGTTCTAAATGCTCAGAGAAATTTCCCCAATATTCAAACCCCCAATAATCTGACTACCCCTATGGGTGTATTGACTCCCCTAGTGGGTTCCCTATGGGTTTTGAAATTTGAGCCATACCCTCCCCCTAACCGAAACAAGCACTATTGGGGAAACGAACGATGTGATAGCAGTCAATGGTGACGTAGGAACCGGTAGGCTTGCTATTGACTGCTATCACGAGAGAGTTACCCTATCTGTGTTTGGTTAGGGGGTGATATGGATATTTGACAGATTGATTAAGTTGTGCTTGTTGACTGAGTAATCATCCTATTGACAGAATTATTTTCCTATGCTAGGACTAGATTGTGAGTAATATCTGAGTAATTAGGTACGACTATCGGGTTGAGTGTTTCCCGGCTATCGCCGTTAGGATAAGGGTTTAAAGGCAACGGGACTGGCCGGACTCGAACCGGCGACCTAGCGCTTCAGATTTGTGTGAGTTTCCCCACTCTCTGGACTATCCCTTCACCATAAGCACTCATAGAATGCTCTTAGGTGGTGGCCGTTATGTTCAAGAAGTCGTTTAATCCAACTCCCAAAACCAGTCTCTGCACCTTCTCCAACCGTAGGGGTTAGAGCTTGGCTCAAGATTACCTTATTCATGGTTCACATAAACTTAGGCTTCCTTGAGTTTGACCACATTCACACAAGGGGTTTCCCCACATGGTGCCCGATTCTTCAGGAGGCGCTTGCTCTATCCATCTGAGCCACAGCCCCAGTCATTTACTCTATGGTAACAGATTCTCGTGCTTATATGTTGATTTTTTAGACAATTTTAAAAAATTTGCCCGCCAAGTTAGCCCCAAGGGGTTGACAAAAGCCGGGGATTTCTGGTATGATATTGACATACTCTTAAATAATTTGATATTTGCCAAAACAAAAAAGCTGTCAATATTCCCATTATTTTACAATAGTAGCATGAGTCAAGCAAAAAAGCTACCCCCTCCCCAAAAAAATGATTTTTTTTAACATTGCTTAATTTTTTGTTACAAAACTTAACATAACTATCAATGAACCCAGGTTTCATCCCAGGGACCGCCTCCAGTTTCCAGACCACAGAGGGAACTATGGGCTTCCAGAATTAAGCGTCGCTGTTGTCGGAGTTGTAGGGTTACTTCACCTTTCATAGTATCGCGACAGCAGAATTGCAAGCCATGATGAGTAGGGGCGCGTAGAGGAGTACCGGGGTAGGTAGTGGTAGCCTGGAGGGAAACTTGAAACTGTCCGTTGTCAGCTTGAATGTGCCAATCTCCCCAGGGTGCAATTTGCCAGTGAACTTGAGCATTCCAGGGGACAAACTCATAAAATTGACCGCGATAGTGAATACCGACCATAGCGACGGACTCGATCCACCACAATACCGATCGCTTTCCGCCGCCTGCTGTGAGAGCCAAATCAGGAATATGGTCAAAACAGTTGCAGTTAACCCAAAACCACTTTCGAGGAAATGCGCCGCCCCAGTTTTTCTCACCGTAAGCGGGGGCGTTAGTAAACTGATAGAGTGTGCCATTCCAGTCAATCGAGCCCGTAGCCCAACCGTGAGCCATTAATATTTGCCATCCCGGTTCAAAAATAGGCAGAAATGATAGCCAGCCGGCGGTTGACTGTTGTTTTCCCCACCCATAAACGGGAGTGATAGTATATTCCCAACTACAGTTACGGGTTCCATCTTTAAGGCTACCTTGATGGTGGGTATCAGTTCCCTGATATCCTTGATGAATATGGCGATCGAATAGTTGAGAGTCGAGATATCCAGGGGCAGATTTTAGGTCAGTGTCTCCCCAATGACCTAGGGCTAGGGTGTCGGTAGATGCCCAGAATTTATTGACATCAGGGAAAGTCCGACAGAGGTACTGGTCATCTGGTCCTAAAATTTGGGCGGCACCGCCACTGTGAGGTTGTCCGCCGCTGGGGTCTTCAATGGAGTACATGAAGGCGAAGGTTTGACGGGGTTCGGGGAGAGTGACACGATAATACCAGCCCTCAAAAAAACGGCGATCGCCGCCTTCCCAGTGATAACCATTGTGGGGGGTAGATAGAGTAATGGGTTTGAAATCAAACATGGCAATCATGAAAACTCCTGTCTGGAGATTAGCGTTGGTGGCGGCTATGCACCGAAACCGTAGCCTTTCCTATTCCCGTTATTTACAGTTAGCGACGGTTCGCCTGGACGGACGACCGGCTAATCGGACGGTAGTATTTAGGGGGTTTATGACTAAGGGCGATCGCCTGAAATTTGTGACAGACCAACGTAGCCAAAAGGTGATAGAAATTGCCCAAAATCCTTGGGGTGAGGCTTGCTGGTATTTTCCCAAAACCAGGGAACAGTTCCGTATCTCTGGTCAGTTAACCATAGTAGAGTATACAGAGCATCTATGTTATCAGAGTTGGCAAGAGTTATCAGAGGCAGCCAAAAGTCAATTTTTCTGGCCAGACCCTGGTGAAAAGCGATCGCCAAACGCTAATTTTGACCCTCCCGACCCCATTTCCCAACAGCCACCCCCCAACTTTTCAGTTTTGCTGCTAACACCGGAGCGGGTGGATCATTTACAATTGCGTGGTGAGCCCCAGAATCGGACCATTTATGAGATTCAAGGTCATGGCACGAGTAAGGGGAGGGCGGTCAATCCTTAAATACCAGAACCGTCTAAAAATTCTTGGATGGCTCTATTTTTAATCCGACAGCTTAGGTTATTACCTTCTTGGGTAGTTAAGGTTTGATATTGTCCTTTAGAGGTTGAGGAACCTGCTGCTACAGGGATTTGTTCAACCATGAGTACCCTTTCCTGCTGTAAGGATTCCATTTGCTGTTCGAGGGTTTCAATGCGATCTAGCAGAGTCCGAATCACTACGGCTTCCGAGTCAGGTAAACTACCATGTTCAAGGGGGTTAACTTTGACACCGGAGCGGTAAAGAATGCGACCGGGAACCCCTACTACTGTGCAGTTAGAGGGAACATCGCGCAAGACTACGGAACCCGCACCAATGCGGACATTATTACCAATTTGGAGATTACCGAGAACTTTGGCTCCGGCTCCGACGACTACATTTTCCCCTAGGGTGGGGTGACGTTTACCGCTTTCTTTACCTGTACCGCCGAGGGTTACGCCTTGGTAAATTAAGCAGAAGTCTCCGACAATGGCTGTTTCTCCAATGACTACACCCATACCATGATCTATGAACACGCCTTGACCTATGGTAGCCCCGGGGTGGATTTCAATGCCGGTAATAAATCGGGACAGGTGAGATATCAGACGGGGAATTAGGGGTAAACCGATACAGTACAACCAGTGAGCGAGACGGTGAAATAGCAACGCTTGCAGACCGGGGTAGCAGAACATGACTTCTAGCCAGTTCCGAGCGGCGGGGTCGCGATCGAAGATAATGCGAAAGTCGGCTCGAAGGGTCTTTAGCACAATCAATAACCAGTTTCTGTTAAACAAATTACTTATCTATGTTAACGGATCGGGAACTAATACAAAAGTGCAAATATCAGGATATGCTCAATTTTACCAGGGCTTTATAATTTCACTGAGGGACAGAGGCAGTAGTATAGGTTCATTATTGCCTCAAAAGCCCAATGGTCGGGGGATACATCAGAAAAGGGAATTGGTAATAGGTCAAAGTTTTTGCTAGAACAAGCGTTCCTTAATGTCGCTTGGTCAATTTGGGCGATCGCTTTTGGTTGGTTCACTACAACGGGATTAACTGGACTGAGGGACTCACGGCTGTTGTCGGTGGTTTCGGTGGTTTGGGCGGAAACGGGGGCGATCGCAGTTATTATCAATAAGCTGAGGGGGATTAGCTCTTGTGCTTTCATCTGAAAATTTAAGCTGTCAGTTATGGGGCTATCTTCTCAAGTATAGCTGTTTTGATTCGGTTTATGGGGTGGTGAGTCTGCTTTCTGGTATGTTTAAGGATATGGTAGCTATAGCCGCCTGCATAGAAGAGGTTGACTAATAGGATTAGAGTTTGACCTAGGGGCGATCGCACTTGGGAAAATACTGTATAGCTTGCCCATAATACTAACAGCAATTCTATCAGGGACACTAGGGAGCCATAATGTCGGGGATCCCAGTAAGAAATAGGACTGATAAAACGGTAGTTACTGAAGGGGAAAAAATGGCGATGGGCATCATCGTTATGGACTGGCAAATCTAATAAGTTATGCCCAATTAGACTTAGGCAAAAAACTTGAGGTATATAACCTCCGACTTTAAAGGCGATCGCCAATCCTAAAATCCCCAGCGGTATAGAATGGAAAATGGCAACAATTTTGCTTATAGCTGGTGAGTGATAAGCCTCCGACCAGATTTGAGATTCTGGCATTTTGGCGATAAATTTTGCACAACCGTAGAATATAAAGATGGGAATATCTGGTAAAATACCTCCTAAAACAATGAATAAATTAGCATCGGGGTGGCTGGAATTTGCCAATAAAGCCAGATTTATAATTCCGTGACTGGGGGTATTCATAACCAAAATTAATTTGAGGTAATCAGAGTCAGGCGACCATTTTGAACATAATCAAAAATGCGATTAATTTGATGGCGTTCTAAATCAGTAATCTGAGTATCGGACAATATGAGTGACATTAATCCCAGATATTGCACATAGGTCAGTTTCCCGGAAGTTAAGATTTGATTAATTAGTTGAGTAGGGGTTGTGGTTGAGTTTTGCTGATTATTCCAAGGCATAGTTTGGGCTGATTTACGGTTTCATTAGGAATGGATAATCATCTAGTATGGCATGATCAATCCTACCCTAGGGGCGGGTTATCCTGTCAATCATTAATTCCCGCGATGTTTGTGGGTAAGGTTGGGGGAGGAAATAAGTATAATTAACTATTGATCTTGGGTATGAGGTATCAAACCCATAATTGAGAATGAAGTTTGAGTTTTGTAAAGTTATGTTAAGGTGTGTTGCAATACGTCACAAGTCTGAACAGAAACCTCCCCCTAGGCTGAAAGTTCGTGTTAGGATTTTGGCTTAGTAACTGACGAGATAAATTTTTGGGAGAAGACCTTTGACTCTACGGGTTGCTGTTGTCGGATCTGGTCCTGCGGGTTCATCCGCAGCCGAAACGCTAGTAAAAGCTGGAATTGAAACCTATTTATTCGAGCGCAAACTGGATAACGCCAAACCCTGTGGTGGTGCTATTCCTCTGTGTATGGTAAGTGAATTCGACCTGCCACCCGAAATCATTGATCGGCGGGTTAGAAAAATGAAAATGATTTCCCCCTCTAACCGTGAGGTGGATATCAATTTAGAAAATGAAAACGAATATATCGGAATGTGTCGTCGGGAGGTCCTCGACGGTTTCATGCGTGACCGTGCCGCGTCCTTGGGTGCTAACCTAATCAACGGTACTGTTCACAAGTTAGAAATCCCCGCCAGCAGTGGCGAACCTTACACGATCCACTACAATGACCATTCTAGTGGTGATGCGGTAGGAACTGCCAAAACCCTGAAAGTAGATCTCGTCATTGGTGCTGATGGGGCTAACTCCCGTGTAGCGAAGGCTATTGACGCTGGGGATTATAATTATGCGATCGCCTTCCAAGAGCGGATTCGCATCCCGGCTGATAAAATGGCTTATTACGAAGATCGGGCGGAAATGTATGTAGGGAATGATGTTTCCCCGGACTTTTACGCCTGGGTGTTCCCGAAATATGATCACGTGGCGGTGGGAACCGGAACCATGAAGGTTAACCAAGCGATGATCAAAAAGCTGCAAGCCGGAATCCGCGCCCGTGCAGCCCATCGGATTGAAGGTGGTAAAATCATTAAAGTAGAAGCTCACCCGATTCCAGAACATCCCCGTCCCCGTCGGGTTGTGGGTAGGGTAGCCCTAGTGGGAGATGCAGCCGGAACGGTAACTAAGTCTTCTGGTGAAGGTATCTACTTTGCGGCTAAGTCTGGTCGTATGTGTGCTGAAACGATTGTGGAAACTTCCAACGCGGGTCAGCGTATCCCCACTGAAGATGATTTGAAACTGTATCTGAAACGCTGGGATAAACAGTATGGCATGACCTACTTAGTGCTGGATGTCCTGCAACGGGTATTCTACCGTTCTGATGCAAGTCGGGAAGCGTTTGTAGAAATGTGTTCTGATCTCGATGTACAACGGATGACGTTTGACAGCTATCTGTATAAGACAGTTGTTCCGGCTAACCCGTTAGTACAAATGAAGATCACAGCCAAAACTCTGGGTAGTCTGCTACGGGGTCACGCCCTAGCGCCCTAGTTTAACCAGAAAGTTAGCGCCCCGCTCTCAAGAGACGGGGCTCTCTTTTAGTTAAATAACTGACCGCCTATGGTGTTGTAAGTAAGGGCGGGTTATAAAGATTCTGGACTTATATCAAAGGCGATCGCAGAACCCGCCCCTACATATTACATATCTGACCGCCTATGGTGTTGTAAGTAAGGGCGGGTTATAAAGATTCTGGATTTATATAAAGGCGATCGCAGAATCCGGCCCCTAGGGCGGGTTATAAAGATTCTGGACTTATATCAAAGGCGATCGCAGAACCCGCCCCTACATATTACATATCTGACCGCCTATGGTGTTGTAAGTAAGGGCGGGTTATAAAGATTTTGGACTTATATCAAAGGCGATCGCAGAATCCGGCCCCTAGGGCGGGTTATAAAGATTCTGGACTTATATCAAAGGCGATCGCAGAACCGGCCCCTAGGGCGGGTTATAAGGATTCTGGACTTATATCAAAGGCGATCGCAGAACCGGCCCCTAGGGCGGGTTATAAGGATTCTGGACTTATATCAAAGGCGATCGCAGAACCGGCCCCTAGGGCGGGTTATAAGGATTCTGGACTTATATCAAAGGCGATCGCAGAACCGGCCCCTAGGGCGGGTTATAAAGATTCTGGAGTTATATAAAGGCGATCGCAGAATCCGGCCCCTAGGGCGGGTTATAAAGATTCTGGACTTATATCAAAGGCGATCGCAGAACCCGCCCCTAGGGCGGGTTATAAGGATTCTGGACTTATATCAAAGGCGATCGCAGAATCCGGCCCCTAGGGCGGGTTATAAAGATTCTGGACTTATATCAAAGGCGATCGCAGAACCCGCCCCTACATATTACATATCTGACCGCCTATGGTGTTGTAAGGGCGGGTTATAAAGATTCTGGACTTATATAAAGGCGATCGCAGAATCCGGCCCCTAGGGCGGGTTATAAAGATTCTGGACTTATATCAAAGGCGATCGCAGAATCCGGCCCCTAGGGCGGGTTATAAAGATTCTGGACTTATATCAAAGGCGATCGCAGAACCCGCCCCTACATATTACATATCTGACCGCCTATGGTGTTGTAAGTAAGGGCGGGTTATAAAGATTTTGGACTTATATCAAAGGCGATCGCAGAACCGGCCCCCTAGGGCGGGTTATAAAGATTCTGGACTTATATCAAAGGCGATCGCAGAATCCGGCCCCTAGGGCGGGTTATAAAGATTCTGGACTTATATCAAAGGCGATCGCAGAACCGGCCCCCTAGGGCGGGTTATAAAGATTCTGGACTTATATCAAAGGCGATCGCAGAATCCGGCCCCTAGGGCGGGTTATAAAGATTCTGGACTTATATCAAAGGCGATCGCAGAATCCGGCCCCTAGGGCGGGTTATAAAGATTCTGGACTTATATCAAAGGCGATCGCAGAACCGGCCCCCTAGGGCGGGTTATAAAGATTCTGGACTTATATCAAAGGCGATCGCAGAACCCGCCCCTACATATTACATATCTGACCGCCTATGGTGTTGTAAGGGCGGGTTATAAAGATTCTGGACTTATATCAAAGGCGATCGCAGAACCGGCCCCTAGGGCGGGTTATAAGGATTCTGGAGTTATATAAAGGCGATCGCAGAACCCGCCCCTACAAGGTTATTGGTGAAAAATCAATGAAATCTAACAGGTGATGAGCTAATTGTAATTTAGTGCATCCGCTGATATTCTGTTTTTTGCCGTGGCGATCGAGTAAGATGGCTTGGTTGGTGTCGCTACCAAAACCGGCTCCAGGTTGGTCAATGGGGTTAGCAACGATCGCATCTAAGTTTTTGCGCTGCAATTTTTCCCAAGCCGGGGCTAAAATATCTCCTGTTTGCGCCGCAAAGCCAACTAAATGCTGGTCGGGGCGTTTTTTTTGTGCCAATTGAGCGACAATATCGGGTACTGTTTCCAAGTCTAGTTGTTGAGGAAGCGATCGCTTAGGTAACTTTTCCGGGTGATAAGCGGTAGGTCGGACATCAGCCACCGCCGCCGCCATAATGGTCAGGTTGGCGGCGGGAAATAATGATAACATTGCGTCAGACATTTGCTGGGCGGTAGTAACACTAACTAACGTCACCTCTGATAGAGTCTCCACCATCTCCACATTCATGGGACCATGTACCATTGTCACCCGTGCGCCTCGGTGGACTGCGGCTTGAGCGATCGCTATTCCCATTTTACCAGTAGCAGGATTACCAATAAACCGCACCGGGTCGAAATGTTCGCGAGTTCCCCCGGCGGAAATTAGCACCTGTTTATTAGCGAGATCTCGATCGCCTTGGGTATGCAGTAGGGAATAAATATGAGCTAATATTTGTTGAGGTTCTGCCATACGTCCGGCTGCTAAAACCTCAACTGATTGGCTGTCGGTATTATTGGGGATATCGCAGGCGAGAATACCAGGAATGGGAGTAATGCTGTGAAAGCGACTATCTGTTAAAAGTAGTTGCCAATTTCGCGCCACCGCTGGCTGTTTCCACATTTCCCGGTTCATAGCTGGAAGCAATAAGATCGGACAGGTGGAAGCCAAAACCGTATTAGTGAGCAAGTTATCCGCCATTCCGGTGGCTAGTTTACTGAGGGTATTGGCGGTTAGGGGTGCAATGACGAAAATATCAGCCCATTGTGCTAACTGAATATGAAGGGGGCGACCGTGGGTAGGCTGCCAAAAGTCGCGATCGGTATAACTGCGATCGCGCGATAAGGTAGCTAAAGTTAGGGGGGTAATAAATTGTTGAGCCGAGTCGGTGACGATAGTACGGACTTCAGCCCCCGATTTTGCCAAAGTGGAAACCACCTCACAAATTTTGTAGGCGGCTATTCCACCAGTTACCCCAATTAAAATACGTCGCCGGTCGGACATAAAAGCTAATGGCTGTGTTAGTGATATTTAGTACGCGCAGAAACCGGGTTTCTGGGAAAATCGGTTAGTTAGAAACCCGGCTATAATACTGCCACCCTGGCGCGCATTGTGGTTTTGGCCTATGCTAGAATTTTTTAGGCTTCGTCATAGGCTTCTAAATCCAATAAGTGAATATAAGGTTCAACCAATTCTGGACGCTGGAAAGCGATCGCTCTGAGTAAATGCCAATCCTGCAATCCCTCAAATGCGTTGCTATAATTATCCACTTCCAAGCGGGAAGCTAACTGAGCCACATCATCTGCTGTCAATGCGGAAATCTTGGGTGAAGATTGAGTCAACATTTCCATCTTGCAATACCTCCAGTTCAGTTGCATTTCCCGTGAGCCTTGGGGTTAAGTATGTCCCCCCTCTTTTATCTTAAAGGGTTAATGGTTATTAGGCAGGGTTTTGATCACAAAACTTTGTATTAACCCCAAAATATCGGGACAAATCTCGTGACCCATGTTGTACTCATGATATTCCACCGTTGCCCCTAATTTCTGGAAACTGTCCCGCGCCTGGTGAGCAGCTCCGAGGGGGACGACCATATCTTGTTTACCATGAGCCATTAAAATCGGCGGTAGAGGGGTCTGTTGGGGTTCTGGTTTAAAGTGTAAGTAGCCACTGAGTACAATCAGACCTGCAAAACCCATTGTCCGTCCGACATCAAAAGTCATGGCTCCCCCCTGGGAAAAACCCCCTAAAATCGTGCGTTGTGGCGGTATTCCAGTGGTTTTGGCGATCGAGTGTAACCAATCAATTAGTTTTTCCCGGCTTTCCTCAATTCCATCATATTCCTGAGTTTCTAAAGCGTACCAAGCGCGACCCCCCGGAACTTGTGGGTGAGGAAAGGGAGCTTCTGGGAACTCAAACCAATAATCGGGTAATTTCAACATGGGAGCCAAAAAGGTCAGATCCTCACAATTCGCACCCCAACCATGCAGGAATATGATTAAACCTTCGGGATTTTCCGGGTTTTCTGGTTTGACTGTATATGAGTGTAACGACATATTTGATTCTGACCTGTTGGTTTACTTATCGATATCCTACATTACTTATAAAAAACACTCAAGCCATTGGGATATTTATCAGTTCAATAATATCTGATATATCTAGGTATTTTCATAAATAGCTGGGCGGGATCTATAGTCTACATAAATTGACAATTCACCCATAATGTGCTAGTTTAACAAGCAGTCCTAAATTACTGATAAACATAGTGGCAGTTTAACCAGGTAATGCCAAAACATGGCATTGGTTGCTCAGTTGCTAATCATTGATTATCTCTACGATCATGATAATTATACACCTATCTTAGTTGTAAATATGTCGAATCCAAAAGTTATTACCACCGCCAAAGTTGAGTCTGTAGAAAATCAGATTAGGGAAAATCAAAAGAGGATTGACTACAATACCCTTGAATATCCGATTGAGGTTTTAGTGGATAAATATTTAACTGGAATTGATGAAAACACCAACGAAATATTTATACCTGACTACCAAAGAGAAATGGCTTGGGATGAGGCGCATCAGTCAAAATTTATTGAATCGGTTTTTCTCGGTCTTCCAATTCCCTATATTTTCATTGCTGATGTTTCCCAAGAAGAAGATGATCAAAATGACTCACGGTTAGAAATTATAGATGGAACCCAGAGAATACGAACCTTAGCTAGATTTATAAATAATCAACTCCAATTGTGTGAACTCAAAAAGTTAACGGAATTAAACGGGTTTCATTTTCAAGATTTGTCGAAATCTCGTCAGCGACGATTTCTTAGAAATACTATTCGATTAATTAAATTAACTGAAGATGCTGATGAAGAAGTCCGCCGAGATTTGTTTGAACGGATTAACTCAGGAAGCATTGAGCTTAACCAAATGGAGAAACGAAGAGGAAGTCAGCCAGGATTATTTTTAGATTTGATAGAACAGTTATCAAAGGAACCAAAATTTATCAGCTTATGTGCTTTTTCAGAAACAGCTATCAAACAACGTGATCCTCAAGAGTATGTTTTGAGGTTCTTTGCTTTTTTAGAAAAATATCAATCTTTTTCGGGAAATATTCATGATTTTTTAGATAACTACTTAAAAGATAAAAATGAACAATTAAAGAAACATAACAACCCACAATCAGAATTAGAGCATCTGCGCCATGAATTTATGTCAATGCTATCGGTAATAGAAACATACTTTCCTGATGGTTTGCGAACAGGTAAACATAAAATTAGACCTATAACTCGCATCAAATTTGAGTCTATATGTGTAGGCGTGGCTTTGGCTTTGCGTGAGCAAAAAGATTTAGTGCCCAGGTCTACAGACTTTTTAGAATCACCAGATTTTAAGAAATTGACTAGCAGTGATGCTAGTAGTTCTGGTAATAAGGTTATCGGTCGAATTGATTATGTTCGTAACCAGGTGTTGGGTTAATCTATGGATAGTACATTATGGGAATATTTTAATAAACAGTCTGTAGAAGTTAGTCAATACTTTATGTTTCTTAAACGACTGGAACAAAAAACAATGATAATAGATAATTATCAACTTTATGTTGGTGATATAAATGCGGATCAAAGAATTGATAAAAATGACCAGATTTATTTCAATACTGATATCGAAAAAACTCTGAAAGCTAATGGTTTTTTATTGCTATATAATTTGGTGGAGGGGACTATGAGGAGGGCGATTGAATATATATTTGATTACCTGGATAGTCATCAAGTTGATTTTGATGTTTTGAGACGAGAACTGAAAATAGTGGTATTAAAGAATATCAAAAAGCGATCGCCTGAAAAAATTATAGATAAAATTGATAAAATATCTCTGGATATTATCATTGAAACTTGGGATAATGATGATATTTTTTCAGGAAATATAGACGCTAAAAAAAATCAAAAATGTAGCCAAAACTTATGGTTTTTCTAGTAAAACATCTCCTCAAAAAACCCAAAATGGTGAGAATTTATTATTAATAAAAAATCATAGAAATGATTTGGCACATGGTTTAAAGTCCTTTAATGATATTGGTAAAGATACCACAGATATAGAACTTTTTGAAATCAAAAATAGAGTGATAATTTATCTACGAGAAATTATCATAAATATCGAAACTTATTTAGCCAATCAAGAGTATTTAAGAAACCCCGTAAATTCACCCTAGGGTAAAATATGCTGCTATACTGTGTAAGATTTGACATCAGAGGAAGGGAATATGCTTTCTGATATTATTACGCAAAATCGCTTAGATCTGGGTCTGGGGACTTCTGGTAACGATGTGATCATTATCTCGGAACTACCACCAGAACAACTTACTCGTTTTAGCTCTTCTCCTCTGACGGAGGCGATCGCTCTTTTGGAGGGTGATGATTATATAATTAATGATGACCCCCAGGGACGAATTTTGTTAGGAAACCAGGGGAATGATACTCTCATTGGTCATTCTGGTAATGACACTATCTATGGTGGTGAGGGTAATGATTTGATTATTGGTGGTTCTGGAAATAACATTTTATCAGGCGATCGCGGTTTAGATACCCTCACAGGTGGAGATGGAATTAATGAATTTATCCTATCCCAGTCAAGTGAGGATCAGGATCTAATTACCGACTTTAAACCAGGTATTGATAAATTGCGCTTGTTTAGGGGAGCCACCTTTTCTGATTTAGATATTCAACAATCAGATTTATCCACCGTAATTGAGTTTAATGGTGAAACCTTAGCCACCCTCAATAATGTCTCCGCTAATTCTTTGACAATTGATGACTTTATCGAGGCTCTCAACTTCGAGGAAATCTATATTTTTGGGGATAGCCTATCCGATACCGGGAACGCTTTTATCGCTTCGGAAGGACAAGTTTTGGCGGGATTGCCCTACTTTGAAGGTCGCGCCTCTAATGGTTTATTATGGGTAGATTATTTAGGAGAAAAACTCAGTTTAAACCCTGCCAAATTTATCGAAGAATCACCGTCAGAGGATGGGATGAACTGGGCGTTTTTTGGAGCCAATACTAGCGATTTAAATACCACCGCACCGGGATTATTCCCCGGATTACAAACTCAATTACAGGCTTTCATAGCTCCTTTGTTAGCATCGGGTCAAACAGCCAATCCTAATGCCTTATATACCCTGTGGGCGGGTGCTAATGATTACTTAGCCGGACGACAAACTGATGTGACTATTCCGGTGAATAATTTAACTGAAGCTGTGACTTCTCTGTATCAGTTTGGGGCGCGGGATTTTCTGATGTTAAACTTACCGCAATTGGGAGAATTACCAGTAGCGAGATTTAACCCCCTAGACCCCGTTGATCCATTCAACTCTTTTAATGCTGAGGAATTGAACCGCCTAAGTAGGGAACATAATCAAGGTTTACGGGAAGCTGTAGACCAATTAAATCAGAACCTACTTGGTGCTAATGTGACTTTATTTGATGTGGGTGGTTTATTTGAGGATGCGATCGCCAATCCTGAACAATTTGGATTAACTAACGTCACCGACAGTAGTATATCATTTGTATCAGGAACCATTGTCGATAATCCAGAGCAGTATTTATTCTGGGATATCCTACACCCCACCACCACCACCCATCAAATTATCGCCAGTGATGTCTATGAGCAACTGCTAATAGATTATCAGTAGATTGCCAAAAAACTAGAGTCCGGTGGGTTATATTTGAAGGTAAGAGGGGAAATATTATAGCTAATACTGTGATATCCTCCTCACCCCAAATTAGTGATAATAGCCCTAATTTTCGGTATGTTTAAAGGTGTTTAAAACGGATAGCGCATAATCGCCGCCAAACTACCGCCACCTGGTATATCATCCCGGCGCACACCCAAAACTCGCGCCCCTGTCAGCAGCGCACGCCCGGCAATTTCATCAATAATGTTGTAGCTCATGGCACAGGGACCTTCAGCAAAACTAATAACGCCGTCATCGTCAATAGTACCTGGTTTAGCGTCATCTATATCAACCAATAACTTGTGTACTGCGCCATAGGTAGCAGCGCGCGCCGCCTGGGAGATATCGGTAGTAGTACGATTTTCATTAGTGCGCTGGTTGAATAAGGCCTGTATATCGGCAAGTTCTTGACGGAACAACTCATCGAGAATTTCCCGCGCCGCCGTTGCTAATTCGGCATCACTCATGGCTTCAGGATTGGTAGTAATGGCGCTGTTTGCTAGGTGAGGATAGGATTGCACCTGGCGATATATTGACAATAACGGTTCGGTAGCCGCGATAATTAGGGGAGTTTCGCGACCTCCTAGCAGGTCACGCAGTGCTTGATCTATTTTCCTGGCGTACTGGGTCAGACGGACTTTCATGCCTTCGGAACCTTGAATGCGACCACTGGGGGAACGGTCTTTGATGGAAGTTTTCCCGGCGGCGCTGGCGGCGGACTCTGGTAAACTGTCCACTTTCACCTCAAAGGCGGGCATATCTGCGGAAACTTCAACTACCCGAACGCTATTTTGAGCTAGGGCGAGGACAAAGGCTGATTGTGGGACGGTGACAGCCCGCAACAGGCGCTTGAGATAAAAGCGATCGCTTACTTCGACAATGGGTTCTAAACGGTTAGGTAGACGGAAGGTACGCAGATATTCGGGTGTGGCAAAGATAGCCAAGCTATTAGCCTGATATTTCCAGAATTCATCATCATCAATGAGGTCTAATAACATCTCCTCGATCGCTGCTACTTCCCCCTTATTGTGTTCGGCTAGTTGGTTTGTGGCTTCGGTCACTAGGTTTTTTAGGGCAATGCGATCGCCTTGGTTCTCAATGGTGATCGGTGTGGTAGGTAGATAAATGCTAACTCTGGCGGAACCGCGACTGTGCAGCAAAGCCTCAATATCCGCCTGAGTGGGAATGTCAATATGGAGCATAGGTATCAGTTTATAGGTTAATTTGATTCTGTTAGCATATCAGTAATTATCACATTATGGGCTTCAATATAGTTATTCAGTTCAAATTAACTACCGCCATATTCGAGAAAATATAGCCTTTTCCACCTCACCCCATCTCCCCCTAATTAGGACAAAGCTACTATTTATATCTTGAGGAAGACATGATTGGACTCCGCCTTCAAAATCGGTCTCCGTTTAATTAACAATTAATTAATCAGTCATGTGTTTTTGCCCCTCAACTGTGGCAATTAGAGATAATTGGTGCTGGAAAATTTACCAACTCCACTGAACAAGAGATATTTAGGCAGCCAGGTGTCTGAGGAATAGTTTTTGATAGACCATCTTCTCGGTTAGGGATAATTGGGGACTTTTTTGGCAAATGTCGAGAGTAAGTGCTGAAGTGGGGCCGAAATGTGAAACAATCAAATCAAGGCGATCGCAGTCCTTAGCAACCACGATCGCCCATGAAGTTGACATATCTAAACTGGAATACTCATGACTGTTGCTCAAGCCGTCTTCCCCATTGACTTGGGAGCCTACCAATACCTGAAACTTGACCCAGCCCATAGCACCCTAACCGACGAACAACGAAAGGCCCTGAAAGCTAATATTGAACTGGTCAGAGATGCGATCGTCTTCTTCACCGCCACCGGCGCAGCGCGCGGAGTTGGCGGACACACAGGGGGACCTTACGACACCGCCCCAGAAGTAATGATCCTTGATGCCTTATTTCGCGGTTCTCCCGACAAATTCGTGCCTATCTTCTTTGACGAAGCCGGACACCGGGTGGCTACCCAATATTTAATGTCCGTACTCGAAGGATCTATGCCCGCCGAACAACTCCTTAGCTATCGCGCCGCTCATTCCCAACTACCCGGACACCCAGAATTAGGACTGACCCCCGGCGTAAAATTTAGCTCTGGTCGTCTCGGTCATATGTGGCCTTACGTCAACGGCGTGGCTATGGCTAACCCCAACAAAACCGTTTTCTGTCTGGGTTCCGATGGTTCTCAACAGGAAGGAAATGATGCCGAAGCTGCTCGTTTGGCTGTCTCCCAACAGCTTAACGTTAAACTGATTATTGATGATAACGATGTCACCATCGCCGGACACCCTTCTGATTATATCCCTGGCTATACCGTCGCCCAAACTCTCATCGGTCATGGTCTGAAAGTCCTAGAGGGAGATGGAGAAGATATTGATAGCCTCTATGGTCTGATCTGCCAAGCTATTAATACAGATGGTCCGGTGGCGCTGATTAACCATCGGAAAATGTGTGTGGGAATTGAAGGACTCGAAGGTTCCCCCACGGTCATGATGTGATTTCCGTAAAGGCGGCGATCGCTTATTTGGAAGCCAAAGGTCGCACCGAAGCCGTTAAATATCTCCAAGGTATCCAAGCACCTAAACAAAACTACACCTTCATCGGTTCTAGTGACGATCTCGGTTCCAACCGTAACGTCTTTGGGGATGCCGTCGTTTCCGTTCTCGCTACCATGACAGATAGCGATCGTCAAGAAAAAGTCGTTTGTGTCGATAGCGACCTAGAAGGGTCCTGTGGTCTACAAAAAATCCGCACCGCCTACCCAGAAATCTTTATCAAAGGCGGTATTATGGAGCGCGGTAACTTCTCCGCCGCCGCCGGCTTTGGTATGGAAAAAGGCAAACAGGGGATTTTCGGCACATTTAGCGCTTTCCTAGAAATGTGCATTTCTGAAATTACCATGGCGCGCCTGAATTACTCCAACGTCCTCTGTCACTTCTCCCATAGCGGCATTGACGACATGGCTGATAATACCTGCCATTTCGGAATTAATAATATGTTCGCCGACAACGGTTTAGATGACGGCTACGAAACTCGTTTGTATTTCCCCGCTGACGCTAACCAGATGAAAGCCTGTGTCGAAGCCGTATTTTTTGACCCCGGACTGCGGTTTATCTTCTCTACCCGTTCCAAAGTTCCCTATATTCTCAACAGTGACGGAAATAATTTCTTTGGCGACAGCTATAAATTCATCCCTGGTAAAGATGAGGTAATTCGCGAGGGTACTGCTGGCTATATTGTCAGCTTTGGCGATAGTTTGTACCGTTCCTTAGATGCTGTCGAACGCCTCAAACAAGAAGGTATTGATGTAGGGTTAATTAATAAATCTACCCTAAATGTCGTTGATGAAGATATGTTAGCCAAAATCGGAAAGGCTCCCTTTGTCATGGTCGTCGAAGCCTTTAACCGTCGCACTGGACTCGGTAGCCGTTTCGGTTCCTGGTTACTAGAACGTGGCTATACTCCCAAATATGCCTATCTTGCTACTCACAAGGAAGGTTGTGGCGGTCTGTGGGAACAGTTCCCTCATCAGGGTATTGACCCCAACGGTATTATGGCTAAGGTTAAGGAATTAGTCGGTTAGTCACCAAACAACCTGTTTGCTGATTAATAGATCACAAAATATAGGGCGGGTTAATCAAGTTGATCAACCCGCCTTGGTTTAGAGTTTATGCAGCATCAAATCTGAACCTAACTATCGCTGCAATTCTATGCTTTATTCGCTTTTTTGCGAAGGTTGGAAGCGACAAAGCCAGCACCAATAGCGCCTAGACCGAAAATCATACCTGGTTCTGGTACAGCAGCACCAACCACTTTCCAGTCTGGTCCATTATAAAATGCTCGCAGGGCATCATCGCCAGGACCACCCGACTCAGACCATGCAGCACTTACACGAATACCACCAATAGACCTTACTGAGGGGTCAAGTCCTAAGTCAGCCAAGGATACTCCCCAAGAACCGACATCTTGAACATTACGTCCGATTTCCATTGTATTAATTCTAAACCCGGCATTATCCCAGCGGTCTTTTGTAATAGTAAAGGTATTACCCAAACTGTTGCCTCGTCCGTCGATCGCTTGAACTGTTACAGCACTGTTCATGCCACGTTCCCACAAAAACAGGTTATCAACCCGACGATCAAACCAAACATTGATCGCGAAACTGCCGCGGTCTTCTCCATCGATAATGCTGTTCAGGTTATTATTTCCCAAAGATGCCACAATGTCTTCATTGGTTGGGTCTTCCACAGATCTTCCTACGGTTGCTAGAGGCCCCATATCAGAACTAGCAGCACCTGTGTTACCACCAGTATAGGGGTCGTTATAAAGGATGTCAGCGCGATCGACAAAGGCAAAATTACTGAAAATATTGCCGTTAACCTCAACAGAATTCAGCCAGACATCCCCTCTCGGATTATAATCCTCGTTTAATAAGTTGGTTTGGAAGGAAAAGGCTTGAGCGGAACCTGCGAATCCTAGACCACCGGCTAGTAAACCTAAAAATACTGATAGACTTAGTTTGGTGTTCATAATTTTTACCTCTGGTGTGATAATTTGACTAACTTGGATAAATTTTCTGGACTTCGTACTTTCGTACTATTCATGTTGTAGCATCATTTCCCTGGTGTGTCTAATGTAAAACACCTTTTTTACCAAAGATTTATTAATGTATGGCTTTTGTAAAGGTAGCTTTTTATATTTGTGACCATTGTCTTGAATGTATGTGTCACAAATCACAACCTGCTGTGATCAGACCAGTAGGAAAATATTTAAGCTGAAAATATTGCCAACAGAGTGCTAATTGACGCTCAAGGTCTAGTAATGTCAATTTTAATTTGTCCGCTAAAGTCAGGAATGGGGGGAGCGAGTTTAATTAACTGGATCTGAACCCGCTCAACCTGGGACTGTTCCAGAATGGCTTGAGCGATCGCCTCTGCTAGTCTCTCGACCAGAGCAAATTTAGCCGTTTTGACAATATGCTCAACTGTAGCAATAGTTCCCCGATAGTCTACCGTATCTGCGATCGTATCACTATGTCCGGCAACGCACAAGTCAAACCACAAGCGCACATTAACTTCAAACCACTGACCTAATACCCTTTCCTCCTGGAGATATCCCGTATAACCATAACTGCGGATACCTTTAATTTCAATTGAGTCCATATTTTTAGCTAACCTTTTTGTGATTGTGATCTTAATTTTCACCCAAAGCGCCACCTATGGTAGAAATATAGGCCCATGACCCAGGAAATTTTAGCGTTGAGGTTCCTGGTATTTGGCGATCAGACTCCCTCCCGGCTACAGGGGATTGATTGCTAAGAGATGAAATTGTCGTTGGGTTGATCAATATTTGCGGAATATATGTTATAGTGAATTTGGTCTTAGGGCATGTAGCTCAGTGGATAGAGCATCAGATTCCGGTTCTGAGGGTCGGGGGTTCAAATCCCTCCATGCTCGTTTTTTCTATTGCCTTATCCTGACGGCGATAGCGGGAATTTACTTAACCCGATAGTCGTACCGTCACACTCAAAATGCACTCCATTCAGTCTTAGCACACGGGACAATTGGTGCATATCCCTTAGCAACAAATCTTAATTATTGGCGGGTTAATCAATAAGCACAACTTAATCAATATGTCAAATATCCATACCTCCCCTCAACCAAACACCGATAGGGTAGTTCCCTTGTGATAGCAGTCAATGGCAAGCCTATCGGTTCGTTCGTCACCATTGACTGCTATCACATCGGTCACTTCCCCAATAGTACTTGTTCCGGTTATGGGGGAGGGTATGATTCAAAGTCAACACGATAGCCGTAGGTAGCCGTAGAGGGGAACCTTCTAAGTAATCAATGTACAAAGATATCAGACCGCCTTTCCGTGGACTATACCTATAGGTAAACCTATGAGCGATCGCCTATCCGGTTATCTATGGGTCTGATTCATAATCTCCGGTGAGGGGAAACTATGGGCTATCATCTACCGGCTCCAACCCGATACCCCTAAACAACTTTTCAATTAGGGGTCGAGAATGGAGTCGCCTCCATCCCCTCCCATTCAAAACCGTGCGTGAGACTTTCATCTCACACGGCTCCTAGTCTGATTGCTCCATTGTTAGGGATACAGCTTTAGCGTTGTCAAGCGCCGTTTGATCATCGTGACAATGGCGATGTAATAGTTTAAGATTTTTGTATTCATCCTTTCCACCGAGGTTTCGAGGTACAATGTGGTCTACTTCAACTAAATCTGATGGTGCGAAATACTGTCCACACCAGGTACACCTGCCTTTTTGCTTTTTGAGTAGTTTTGCTACCCTATTTGGCGTTCCAATTGCTTGTCCTTTCCTGGTTGCCCAGTAAGTCCAGTTTCCGTCGTATGGTGTTGCGTCAGGGCGTATTAGGGTGTGTCTGACAATCGGAGTGTAGCTATGTTTCCATAGTGTATATCCATCTTTGGTCTGAAATAACCAAGGTTCTTGCCTTTCCTTCCCATTACTAAGTTTGACCGTTCCGCGTCTGAAATAGTTTCTTAGCTTTTCGTGGCTTGCCTTTCCGCATCTTGAACCTGTCCATGCTCTTAGCATTAACCAGATTGTGTGGTCTAGCCTTGTGAAGGTCTCTGTTGAGACTACCGCTGAGTAATAGTTTGACCATCTCTTTATGATTGGGTTTAGTTTGCTAATCAAGGCTGATTGGGGTGCTGTTTTGAGTTCTTTAATTGCACCCTTAATCTCTTCCATGTGAGCTTTAACTGCTTTCTGGCTGGGTTTAATGTGGGTTTTGTGACCGATTAATCGGTTTATTGTTCCCCCGGTTTTCCCAGATTTATATTTTCCTGCTGGGTACTGCCTTATGTTGAATCCTAGAAAGTCGAACCCTGGTTCTTCTGTTTTGCCATCATACTCAATACGTTTGAGCGTGTGACAGATTCGAGTCTTTTCAGGTTTTATTTCTAGTCCAACAAGTTTTAACCATTCGGAAATAGCAATTTTGCACTGTTCAATGATTTCAAGTGATGGAGATATCACCACAAAATCATCGGCATATCTTATGATAGTAGCTTATACTCTTTTTGATTTCTTAGGATACATTGTTTCAATTAACCTAGCCATTCCCAACAGTGCGATGTTGGCGAGTATTGGACTTATTACCCCTCATTGAGGTGTCCCTGCTTCTGTATTCTCAAATATGCCGTTGTCTAGTACACCTGCTTTGAGCCATTGTTTCAGGTCTTTCTTCAGGCTGCTTGGACAATGAATTTTGGACAGTAGGTAATCATGGTTCACGGTAAGAGCATTTTGCTATGTGTTAGGGGTCGAGAATGGAGTCACCACCATCCCCTCCCATTCAGAACCATACGTGAAAGTTTCCCTTCATACGGCTCCTGGTGTGGATACCCTGTTTTGTCAAAGGAGCAGAATCAACAGACCTGCTTTTTACTTCGATGTTCAGAGCTATATGCAGCACGTAGTCTTTAAACTCGTCCTCGCCATTATACTCTTACTGACCGCAGTATCTATATCCACACTGTGACAATTGGGCATATCCCCACCATGACAATTGGGCTTTAGCTTCTGGTCACATCCTTAGCCCTCTAAGCATGCGCTTACATTTTTCACTAGTGCCTTGTGAATTGCATTACTCACTTGTTTATGGGCAGAGCATTAGAGGGGTTAATTAGGGGTCGAGATAAACCTCACGGTCTACCCCTCCCATTCAGCAGCAGAACCGTACATGAGACTTTCACCTCATACGGCTCCTAGTTTGACCGTCTCTTTGTTAAGAGTACAGCAACATCTCTTTCATCAAGAGCTGTTTTATCATCGTGACAATGGCGATGTAATAATTGAAGATTCTTGTATTCATCCTTTCCGCCTTGGCTTCTAGGTACAATGTGGTCTACTTCAATTAAATCTGATGGGGTAAAGAATTGCCCGCACCAGGTACATCTACCTTTTGGTTTTTTGAGTAGTTTTGCTACCCTAATTGGCGTGTCGATTGCTTGTCCTTTCCTGGTGGCCCAGTAAGTCCAATTTCCGTCATAAAGTGTTGCGTCGGGGCGTATTAGGGTGTGTCTGACAATTGGGGTCCAGATGTGTTTGAATAGATGTATCCCATCTTTGGTTTGGAATAGCCAATTTTCGTGTCTTTCTTTCCCATTGCTAAGTTTAATTGTTCCATGTCTGAAATAATTACTTAGCTTTTTGTAACTTGCCTTTCCGCATCTTGATATTGTCCATGCCCTTAACATTTGCCAGATTGTATTATCTAGCTTATTGAAGGTCTCTGTTGAGACTACTGCTGAGTAATAGTTTGCCCATCCTCTTATAATTGGGTTTAGTCTACTTATCAGGGCTGATTGAGGTGCTGTCTTATATCGTTTAATTACACCTTTTATCACTTCTGTGTGGGCAACAACTGCTTTTTGGCTGGGTTTTATGTGGGTTTTATGTCCGATTAATCGACTCTTATATCCCCCTGTTTTTCCAGACTTGTATTTTCCTACTGGGTATTGCCTGATATTGAATCCGAGAAAATCAAACCCAGGTTCTTCTGTTTTGCCATTATACTCAATAGGTTTGAGTGTGTGACCAATTCGAGTCTTTTCGGGTTTAATCTCTAATCCTACCGGTTTTAACCATTTGGTGATAGCAGTTTGGCACTGTTCAATGATTCCTAGGTCTTTGGAGATGACCACAAAATCATCGGCATATCTTATAAGGTTCACCTGAGTGGCTGTGCCTTTATTTGGATACATTCCTTTAACTAGCCTTTCTACTCCCAACAGTGCGATGTTGGCGAGTATTGGACTTATTACCCCTCCCTGGGGTGTCCCTGCTTCTGTATCCTCAAATACACCGTTATCTAGCACGCCTGCTTTGAGCCATTGTTTCAGGTCTCTTTTTAGGCAGCTTGGACAATGAATTTTGGACAGTAGGTAATCATGGTTCACGGTAAGAGCATTTTGCTATGTGTTAGGGGTCGAGAATGGAGTCACCACCATCCCCTCCCATTCAGAACCATACGTGAAAGTTTCCCTTCATACGGCTCCTGGTGTGGATACCCTGTTTTGTCAAAGGAGCAGAATCAACAGACCTGCTTTTTACTTCGATGTTCAGAGCTATATGCAGCACGTAGTCTTTAAACTCGTCCTCGCCATTATACTCTTACTGACCGCAGTATCTATATCCCCACCGTGACAATTGGGCATATCCCCACCATGACAATTGGGCTTTAGCTTCTGGTCACATCCTTAGCCCTCTAAGCATGCGCTTACATTTTTCACTACTGCCTTGTGAATTGCATTACTCACTTGTTTATAGGCAGAGCATTAGAGGGGTTAATTAGGGGTCGAGATAAACCTCACGGTCTACCCCTCCCATTCAGCAGCAGAACCGTACATGAGACTTTCACCTCATACGGCTCCTAGTTTGACCGTCTCTTTGTTAAGAGTACAGCAACATCTCTTTCATCAAGAGCTGTTTTATCATCGTGACAATGGCGATGTAATAATTGAAGATTCTTGTATTCATCCTTTCCGCCTTGGCTTCTAGGTACAATGTGGTCTACTTCAATTAAATCTGATGGGGTAAAGAATTGCCCGCACCAGGTACATCTACCTTTTGGTTTTTTGAGTAGTTTTGCTACCCTAATTGGCGTGTCGATTGCTTGTCCTTTCCTGGTGGCCCAGTAAGTCCAATTTCCGTCATAAAGTGTTGCGTCGGGGCGTATTAGGGTGTGTCTGACAATTGGGGTCCAGATGTGTTTGAATAGATGTATCCCATCTTTGGTTTGGAATAGCCAATTTTCGTGTCTTTCTTTCCCATTGCTAAGTTTAATTGTTCCATGTCTGAAATAATTACTTAGCTTTTTGTAACTTGCCTTTCCGCATCTTGATACTGTCCATGCCCTTAACATTTGCCAGATTGTATTATCTAGCTTATTGAAGGTCTCTGTTGAGACTACTGCTGAGTAATAGTTTGCCCATCCTCTTATAATTGGGTTTAGTCTACTTATCAGGGCTGATTGAGGTGCTGTCTTATATCGTTTAATTACACCTTTTATCACTTCTGTGTGGGCAACAACTGCTTTTTGGCTGGGTTTTATGTGGGTTTTATGTCCGATTAATCGACTCTTATATCCCCCTGTTTTTCCAGACTTGTATTTTCCTACTGGGTATTGCCTGATATTGAATCCGAGAAAATCAAACCCAGGTTCTTCTGTTTTGCCATTATACTCAATAGGTTTGAGTGTGTGACCAATTCGAGTCTTTTCGGGTTTAATCTCTAATCCTACCGGTTTTAACCATTTGGTGATAGCAGTTTGGCACTGTTCAATGATTCCTAGGTCTTTGGAGATGACCACAAAATCATCGGCATATCTTATAAGGTTCACCTGAGTGGCTGTGCCTTTATTTGGATACATTCCTTTAACTAGCCTTTCTACTCCCAACAGTGCGATGTTGGCGAGTATTGGACTTATTACCCCTCCCTGGGGTGTCCCTGCTTCTGTATCCTCAAATACACCGTTATCTAGCACGCCTGCTTTGAGCCATTGTTTCAGGTCTCTTTTTAGGCAGCTTGGACAATGAATTTTGGACAGTAGATAATCATGGTTCACGGTAAGAGCATTTCGCTATATCTGCATCAAGTACATAGTATTGTCCTTGATTTATGGCAGTGTAAATTCTACCAATTGCGTCCTGGGCTGACCGTCCGGGACGGAACCCATAGCTAGTGCCCTCAAATCTTGACTCCCATTCGGGCTCAAGTGCCGACTTAACCAAGGCTTGCCTGGCTCTATCTTGGATTGTGGGAATTCCTATTCCAGCTTTTTTCATCCCTACCAGGTTTTGGAATCCACACCCTTCGCAGTGGTTTTGCTTTGAGGTTTCCTTTGATTTTCTCGGTCATTTCTAGCCTTTGTTTAGGGGATATTGCTATCACACCATCTACTCCAACCGTCTTTTTACCTTGACCCGCTTGGGGGGCGGGTTTATTAAGCTGACTGTTGGGAAGCATGGCTGACCGTGGAACCCGCCCCTACAGTCGCACTGCTAAGAGTCGGGCATAATATGATTTCACCAATAGACGTTGCAGCCTTCTTACCTTTGCGTCCTGTCCCGATTTAGCTGCTTGAAATATACTCTTTTGGAGCTTGAAAACTTTCCGTTGAACCTTAGTCCATGGGATGGCCTTCCATGCGTTGTTCGTAGTCTTGATTGGTTTGGGCTTGCCAAATCCTTTCTTTAAACTCGCTATCGCCATTTGTACACCTACTAGACTCTATTCTTACAATCAAACCGTGACCCGTTAGCATATCCCTACCATTACAGTCTGGCGTTGGCTTCTGGTCACATCTCACCCCCTAATAGGCTTACGCTTACACTTTCACTACTGACTTTCTCGACCAGATTATCAGAGCCTAAGAGGGGTTAAAACGTTCCGTTTATATGGGCATTCCATCTTTAGATTTGTCCTTTCCACCGGGGTACTTTTAAAGGTCTGTGTAGTTATGACATTGAAGTTCCTACTTTTCCCCTTGCTCTTTTGAGCGCAGCGTATCAACCTGTTTCGCTGCCCAATCATTACGATGGTTCAAGCCGGACATTCGGTTTCCCTAATCATGGATGGTTGGCAGTGGTCTCGATTCTGGTGTTGGGTTACACCTTGGAGCCTTCCGTTCCCCGCTTCAATCCTGGGGTTGTGATTCCCAAAACTGGGGGTGGCTATCGCCGTTACCCTGACTCTCTAACTTCTACTTATCTATTTGTAGAATTTGTATAAGTAATTTGTATGAGTTAGTTGGTTTTGACCTTGGGTTCCCTGCCTTGATTTGTATCGTGGGATACTAATCGTTGGGACATATAAACAGTTATGAGGATGGTCAGGAGAGATCTCCTTATATTCAACCAAGGGGTTTAAGTCCCCACCAGGCGGTTATTTCAGGTATTTCAACCTTATTTTTTGCCTGAACGTCTCGCACCAACGTTCCGTTTATATGGGCATTCCATCGTTAGATTTGTCCTCAGAACCGGGGTACTTTTAAAGGTCTGTGTAGGTAGTCGCACGAACCCCCTACTTTTCCCCTTGCCCTTTTGGGCGCAGCGTGTCAACCTATTTCGCTGCTAGTGTATTACGATGGTTCAAGCCGGACATTCAGTCTCCTTAATCATAGATGGTTGGCAGTGGTCGAGTAGGAGGTGGGTTCCGACCTACGCCTTCCGTTCCCCCGCTTCAATCCTGGAGTTATGATTTCCAAAACTGGGGGTGGCTATCGCCGTTACTCTCTACTCCCTGATTTCTCAGTTCGTTTATGACCTTGAGTTCCCTGCTTTGCTTAGTTCCCTAAGCGTCGGGACATATAATCAGTTATGAGGATGCTCAGGAGAGGTCTCCTTATATCCAGATTCGGAGCTGGAATCCTCACCGGGTAGTTATTTCGGGCATTTAAGCCCTATTTCATACCCGAACGTCTCGCACCTGCATCCAATACATAGTATTCACCTTTGTTAATACTTTGGTAAATTCTGGTTATTGCGTCGTGGGCTGACCTTCCTAGCCTGAACCCGTAGCTAGTGCCTTCAAATCTTGATTCCCATTCGGGCTCAAGTGCCGATTTAACCAAGGCTTGCCTAGCTCTATCTTGGATTGTGGGTATTCCCATTCCCGCTTTTTTCATCCCTACCAGGTTTTGGTATCCATACTCTCCTAAGTGCCTTTGCTTTGAGATTTCCTTTGATTTTCTCGGTCAATTCCAGTCTTTGTTTAGGGGAGATTGTGATAACCCCGTCTACTCCAGCCGTCCTTTTTCCTTGATTGTCTTGAGTCACTCGTCGCACTGCTAAGAGTCGGGCATAGTATGATTTCACCAATAGACGTTGCCACCTTCTAACCTTTGCATTCTGTCCCGATTTATATGCTTGAAATATACTCTTTTGGAGCTTAAAAACTTTCCGTTGAACCTTAGTCCATGGGATTGCCTTCCATGCGTTGTTCGTAGTCTTGATTAGTTTTGGTTTCCCAAACCCTTTCTTTGAACTCGCTATCGCCATCTGTACACCTACTAGGCTCTATTTCTTTACAATCAAACCGTGACCCGTTAGCATATCCCTACCATTACAGTCGGGCATTGGCTTCTGGTCACATCTCACCCCCTAATGGGCTTACGCTTACACTTTTCACTACTGACTTTCTCGACCAGATTGTCAGAGCCCAGAAGGGGTTAAAACGTTCCGTTTATATGGGCATTCCATCTTTAGACTTGTCCTTTCCACCGGGGTACTTTTAAAGGTCTGTGTAGGTGTTGCCAATATTACCCTACTTTTCCCCTTACTCTTTTGAGCGCAGCGTCTCAACCTATTTCGCTACCTACTTGTGACGATGGTTCAAGTCGGAACATTCAGATTTCCTTAGTCATGGATGGTTGGCAGTGGTCGCATTTGGTAGTAGGTTCTACTTCACGCCTTCCGTTCCCCGCTTCAATCTGACGGGTTGTGTATCCTGAAACTGGGGGTGGCTATCGCCGTTGCCCTCATTTCTGCTTCGTAACTTCTGTTATGTTAATAATTATTACGATTTGTTACAGAGTGTATTGACCTTGGGCTCCCTGCCTTGATTTGGTATCATAGTGATACAAATCGTTGGGACATATAAACAGTTATGAGGATGGTCAGGAATGTGTTCCTTATATTCATCCGAGGGGCTAAAGTCCCCACCAGGCGGTTATTTCGGGTATTGCAACCCTATTTCATGCCTGAACGTTTCGCACACTGGTGACAATTATAGCATTAGTCAAGGTAGTTAGGACGCAGCTGTGAGAACGGAATCCATGGCATCATCGAGAGAATCAAACTGCTCACGTGCAATGGCGAATGCGGGCTTTCAACCACGACCAACATTTCTCTATCTTGTTGAGGTCTGGCGAATAAGGCGGAAGATAGAGTAAACGGCATTGAGCTGCCTCCACCAGTTCAGCCTGCCGCCCCCCTTTATGAAACGTTGCATTGTCAAATACTAGAGTCTGACCTGGCTTCAATGTTGGAATTAAGATAAACTCCAACTACAACTCAAACACTGTCCGATTACAACAACCCTCAAAGCGATCGGGGGCTAAGAGTTGTTGATAACACCATGCCGCCATATAGCTCACCCTGCCCTGCCTCTTCCCGGATTTGAGGGCATCGAAGCGTTGTCCTTCCTGGCAGTAACCATAAGGATAATCCGAGTCTTGACTATTCATGCCAGCTTCATCGAGGTAAACCAACCCTTCCGGCTCCATATGTTCAATCTGAGCAATAAACTCCTCTCGCTGTTGCTGATCACGTTCTTGGTAGCCGTAAGTTGTTTTCTGGTGAAGCCAATTTTCTTCAAGGTTCTGGATATGGTGCGAGGAGAGATGTCGTCATCCCAAAGTTGAGCCATTTGAGCGGAGGTTTTGTCGCCATGCTCTTGGGCAAAAGCCTTGAATTTGTGCCAGTCGGTAATTTTGTGGTTATTGCCAGGTGGGCGATTAGGTTTAGGGAGGAAGTCTCCGGTCTGTGCTTTTCTTTGGAGCCAGAGATTGATAGTGTTCCGGCTGAGATGGAAAAATTGACTGGCTTTGGTTTTGGACATACCGTATAGTTCAATTGCATTGATAACTTTTTGTCTAAGGTCGTAACTGTAGGGGGCTGGCATTTTGGGTCTTCTGTAGATATCCTTGCCATTATACGTCCTCACTGTTCTGTCTTGTGCTATACCATAGATGTGGCTAGACAGTTAAATGTTAGGAGAATGCTGCTGGCTATCAACAAAGCCCATAGTAAACTTAATTTAGACGCACTCAAACAAAAGGTAGAACAAACATACGGCGAAACTGTGGCGGGTGTGTTTCCTTTGTCGGAAGATTTACTACAACTGGCTAGTGAAGGGGTGTTTTGTGTGAAATATCCTGAACATCCAGTCAGTAAAGAATTTGCTAAAGTTGCCAATCAAATTATGGAGGGATGAAAATTATGTCTGATTTAGGGGATCTACAATCTCTGACGAGTTCTCTTGCAGCAATGGTCTCGCCATTTCGTAACTATTTAAATGATTTATACGAAAAATATCAGCCACTGAATGAGGGCAAAGTAGCTGATTATATTCCTGAGTTAGCATTGGCAAAACCGGAATGGTTCGGGATTTGCGTAGTGACTAAAGATGAGCAGATTTTTGAGGTGGGAAATTGTGATCAGTTGTTCACAATTCAATCTATTTCTAAACCGTTTGTATTTGGTTTGGCGTTGGCAGATTATGGCCGGGAATATGTCAATAGTAAGGTGAGTGTGGAACCGACTGGGGAAGCCTTTAACGCTATTGTGTTGGATGAGGTGACAAACCGCCCCTATAATCCTATGGTAAATGCTGGAGCGATCGCCACCGCAGATTTAATCAAAGGTCAAAACAGCACCGAACGCCTGAAAAGATTGCTAGAAATGTTCAAAGGCTACACGGGACGAGATCATGATATTAACGTCCCTGTTTTTCTCTCCGAGAAAGCCACGGGAAACCGAAATCGGGCTATGGCTTATTTGATGCTGAACTTTGGTATGGTCAGCGACAAAATTGATGAAACCTTAGACCTGTACTTTCAGCAATGTTCAATTCTGGTCAATGCTAAAGATTTAGCAATGATTTCAGCGACCCTGTCTAATGGGGGTATTAATCCAATCACTAAGCAACGGGCTGTTGATGAACATTATGTGCAGGATATCATTAGTGTGATGCTAACCTGTGGGATGTATGACGCATCAGGAGAATGGGCTTATCGGGTGGGAATACCTGCAAAAAGTGGCGTAGGCGGCGGTATTTTAGCGGTGGTACCAGGAAAGTTGGGAATTGGTATATTTTCGCCGCCTTTGGATGCTAAAGGTAATAGCATTCGAGGTGTGAAGGTGTGTGAAGACCTATCACGGGATTTTGGTTTACATCTGTTTAATGTAGCTAAAAGCGATCGCAATTTAGAAGAGTGGATTGCGGGAGGTGATGATCTACATGACTTTTAAACAGTCTCGACTATTCATAGTTCCAGATATTAGGTAGGCTAACACCCAGGTTAACCTAACTTTATGTCGGACATTTCTGCCACCTAAAACTATTTCGTCAACATCTTAATATCCCTGGCTGCCGTTAAGTCGGGGGTGTGACACTGTAGGGGTAAAAATTTTTACCCCTATGCCAACTGTCTGATTTAAAC
Organism: Arthrospira sp. PCC 9108; assembly: GCA_016745315.1. Taxonomy (GTDB): domain Bacteria; phylum Cyanobacteriota; class Cyanobacteriia; order Cyanobacteriales; family Microcoleaceae; genus Limnospira; species Limnospira platensis. The sequence goes on along the minus strand of CP066886.1, from coordinate 2,378,121 downwards.
TTGCTATGAACCTCGATAAAAACTCACCTGTTCGTCGATTTCGTCTCAGAACAACCCTACTGATTCCGTTTCTTTTGCAAATTGTGGCAGGGGTTGGTTTAGTAGGATGGATTGGTTATCGCAGTGGACAACAAGCTGTGAATAATGTAGCTACCCAATTACGGAGTGAACTGACCAATCGAATTACAGAAAAGTTATCGTCTTATACGGAGATTCCCAAAACTATTAATCGTTTGAATGCTAATGATTTTTCCCATGGTGATCTGAATGTGAGTAACACTTTTGGGGAACACAAATTATGGCAGCATATGCAGATTTATCCTAGCTTGAGTTATGTCTATTGTGGTGACGAAGATGGTAGTTTTTTTGGGGTAGGTAGACTCGACCAAGAAGACCGTTCTAATGTAATTATGGTGTATAGCAATTTCTGGACTGACTTTATGCGCCAGGATTTTGCTTTTGATGAACAAGGAAATCGGACTGAGCAAATTGGCACTCTTGAACAACCTTATGATCCACGCCAAAGACCTTGGTATAAAGCAGCACAGGCGGAAAGTAAGGCTGTGTGGAGTGAGATTTATCTTTCTTTTTCTACCCTATTACCTACCATAACAGCAAGTCTCCCGGTTTATAGTCTGACGGATGGTTCTCTGATTGGGGTTTGTGGAACTGACTTTTTTTTACCCCAAGAGGTGAGTGGGTTTTTGCGAAATTTGGAGATTGGTAAAACTGGAACGGCTTTTATTATGGAGCGTTCTGGTAAATTGGTGGCTACTTCTACGGGAGAACCTACATTTAAGGTTGTTGGAAATGATCGTGAACGATTAATGGCGATCGCCAGTGAAAATGGTGCAGTCCGGGCTACGGCTAATTATCTGAGCGATCGCTTTAATGACCTCGGTAATATTCAAACTGTCAAAAAATTCGATTTTCAGTGGTCAGGGGAACGACAATATGTTCAAGTTGTGCCATTTCAAGATGGCAATTTGGATTGGTTGGTAGTTTTAACGATTCCGGAGTCGGATTTTATGAGCGAAATTAATGCGAGTCGTCAAAAGTCTATCGGGTTAAGTTTGGCGGCGTTAATAATGGCGATCGCTGTGGGAATTTTGACCTCTCGCTGGGTCACTCGACCGATTTTGCGCGTTTCCCATGCGGCTGATGAATTAGCGCAAGGTGAACTAGATCAACAGGTAAAACCTAGCCCAATTATTGAAATCGACGGCTTGGCGAGGTCTTTTAATAGTATGGCACAACAACTGAAACAATCATTTTATGCCCTCCGCCAAAGTGAAGCGACTAATCGGGCTATTGTTAATACTATTCCAGATTTAATGATTCGGGCTAAGGGGGATGGTAGTTATCTTGATGTGGTGGGTAGCGATCGTTTGGAGCCAGCAGATAGTAGTGGCGAAGAATTGTTAACCGGTCAGCCATTTCCGAAGGGAATCAGCGTGCAGGAATATTTACCGGATAATTACGAACAATTAATGCACTATATTCAACAAGCATTAATAACTGGGAAGTTACAAGTTTATGAGCATCAAATTATCCGGGATAATAAGTCTGTAGATGAAGAGGTGCGAATTATGGTTTTGGCAGAAGATGAAGTTTTAATTATGGTGCGAGATATCACCGACCGTAAACAGGCAGAAGAAGCCTTGCGTATTGCTGAGGAAAACTACCGCAGCATTTTTGAAAATGCTTTGGAAGGGATTTTTCAATCGTCCCCTAAAGGCAAATTTATTAATGCTAATCCGGCTTTAGCCAGAATTTATGGCTATGATTCTCCTGAAGAACTGATGGCAAGTATTACGAACATTAGTGAGCAGCTTTATGTAGACCCAGAAAAAAGAACGGAATTCAGATATTTGTTGTCTCAACAAAATTCCGTCAAAAATTTTGAATATCGTTGTTATTGCAAGGATCGTAGTATTATCTGGATTCAAATTGATGCCCGTGTCGTGAATGATAACAATGGCAATGTGTTGTATTACGAAGGAATTGTTCAAGATATTACTGAACGGAAGCGCAAGGAGGAGGAACTAAAACGACAATTGGAAGAGTTGCAAATTGAAATTGATCATAAAAAACGTCAGCAAGAAGTGGCTAATTTAACTGAGAGTAGTTATTTCCAGGAGGTACAGCAAGAAATATCTAACGTGAACCTTGATGATTTCTGGAGTTAAGAAAAACTGGATAATTGATAATGTAGGGGCGGGTTGTGCTGTGAATCCTCATTCCCAAGGGGAAGATAAATAAACCCGCCCTCACCCACGATTATCAATTGTCGATGTAGGGGCGGGTTGTGCTGTGAATGGTGATTCCCATGTCGATGTAGGGGCGATTATCAATTGTCGATGTAGGGGCGGGTTCTGCTGTGAATCCTCATTCCCAAGGGGAAGATAAATAAACCCGCCCTCACCCACGATTATCAATTGTCGATGTAGGGGCGGGTTGTGCTGTGAATAGTGATTCCCGTGTCGATGTAGGGGCGGGTTCTGCTGTGAATCCTCATTCCCAAGGGGAAGATAAATAAACCCGCCCTCACTCACCCACGATTATCAATTGTCGATGTAGGGGCGGGTTGTGCTGTGAATCCTCATTCCCAAGGGGAAGATAAATAAACCCGCCCTCACCCACGATTATCAATTGTCGATGTAGGGGCGGGTTGTGCTGTGAATAGTGATTCCCATGTCGATGTAGGGGCGGGTTCTGCTGTGAATCCTCATTCCCAAGGGGAAGATAAATAAACCCGCCCTCACCCACGATTATCAATTGTCGATGTAGGGGCGGGTTGTGCTGTGAATGGTGATTCCCATGTCGATGTAGGGGCCGGTTGTGCTGTGAATCCTCATTCCCAAGGGGAAGATAAATAAACCCGCCCTCATAGGTTGTGCTGTGAATGGTGATTCCCATGTCGATGTAGGGGCGGGTTCTGCTGTGAATCCTCATTCCCAAGGGGAAGATAAATAAACCCGCCCTCATAGGTTGTGCTGTGAATGGTGATTCCCATGTCGATGTAGGGGCCGGTTGTGCTGTGAATCCTCATTCCCAAGGGGAAGATAAATAAACCCGCCCTCATAGGTTGTGCTGTGAATGGTGATTCCCGTGCCGATGTAGGGGCGGGTTGTGCTGTGAATGGTGATTCCCAAGGGGAAGATAAATAAACCCGCCCTCTGGGGAGAGGGGGAGAGGGGGAGAGGGTCAAGATTTGGCTTGTATATAGGCGATCGCCTCTCGCCAGACCAAAATCGGTTCCCCCTGTGGGGGTTGTAAACAGATACAGTTAGGATCTTGCCACAGCATTTGGCCCTCTAACATATCTTCGGTGAGTAATTGAATCTTAACAGTGGGTTTATCCTTGATGTAGGTTTGTAACTTGCGGACGCTGGGTAAATCGGTATTGAACTCGGGCATAATCGATTAGTTATTATTAATGCAGGAGATTGAGATATCAGTGATGGCAATTGAGTTTACAAAGTATCACGGTTTGGGTAATGATTTTATTCTGATTGATAACCGTCATCAGTCGGAGCCAATTTGTACACAGAAACAAGCTGTGCAAATGTGCGATCGCCATTTTGGTATTGGTGCTGATGGGGTAATATTCGCCCTTCCCGGTGACGGGGCTAGTGACTACACCATGAGAATATTTAACTCTGATGGGTCCGAACCGGAAATGTGCGGGAATGGAATTCGCTGTCTGGCTAAGTTTATCGCTGAGTTAGAAGGGAAAACTGGGACGGCGATCGCTTATAAAATTAATACCGCCGCCGGGGTGATCTGTCCCCAACTTTTAACCGATGGTCAGGTTAAAGTAGATATGGGATTACCACGGCTACTGGCGGCGGAAATTCCCACCACCCTATCTGAAAATAGCCTCAAGGTTATCGATGTTCCCCTACAGGTAGCAGGACAGCCCTGGTCTGTTACCTGCGTGAGTATGGGAAACCCCCACTGCATCACTTTTGTAGATGATGTGGCTAGTGTTCCATTAACGGAAATTGGTCCGTTGTTTGAACATCATCCGGCTTTTCCTGAACGAACCAATACAGAATTTATTGAAGTAGTGCGACCGGATTATGTCAAAATGCGAGTTTGGGAAAGGGGTGCTGGGATAACTTTAGCCTGTGGAACTGGGGCTTGTGCTTCTGTGGTGGCGGGAGTATTAACCCAAAGATGCGATCGCCAAGTAACTGTAGAACTTCCAGGGGGTTGTCTACAGATTGAATGGTCAGCTACAGACCAACGGTTATACATGACTGGACCAGCCCAAGCGGTTTTTCAGGGTCAGTTAACTTTCCCAATTAATGAAAAATAATTAGGTAAATCAAGGAAATTGCTATGGGTGGAGGCATTTATCTCATTCAAGATGATGATCAGCTTGTGGAAATGATGGAACAAGACTATGATTCTGAGGATCAACTTCAGGACTTGCTAGAATCTTATCCGAATTTGCTGGCTGGGGATGAGATTGATCGCGCCACCCCTAGACGGTGGCTATTGATTTCCAGGGATGCTATGGTTCCCCCGGAGGAGGAAAGCGGCGGTCGCTGGTCTTTGGATCATTTGTTTATTGACCAGGATGCTATCCCTACTTTAGTGGATATTCGCCGTATCCGTAATACGGAAATGCGCCAAAAGGCGATCGGGCTAATGTTGGATTATGCGGCCCATGTTGGCTTTTACTGGCCTATTGAATCCACTATTGCTCAATTTGAGGCTAACTGTCGCGAACAAGGTCGCGATCCAGAACAGGTTTTTGAGGAGTTTCTGGGACCTGATGCTAAGGAAGAGCGTTTTTGGCAAAAAGTGAAAACTAATCTACAGGCTGGCAAAATTCGTCTGGTTTTTGTGGCTGATGAAATCTCCCCCTCTTTGCGTCGGGTGGTTGAGTTTCTCAATAAGCAAACTGACCCTGGGGAAGTCTGGGCGGTGGAAATTAAGCAATATGTCAGTCAGGAAGGTTTAAGGACTTTAGTACCTCGGGTAATTGGTCAAACGGCGGAAGCGCAACAGAAAAAATCTAGCGCTACTGGGGAACGCAGACGCTGGGATGAGATGTCTTTTTTTGAGGAATTAAATATCCGCCGGGGAACTGATGAAGCACAACTAGCCCAGAAAATTCACGCTTGGGCGAAACAACAACAGCCGAAAATTGATATTCAATGGGGAACCGGGGATATCTATGGCGGGTTTACGGCTTGGCTTCATCAAAAGGGTAAAAAAACTCACAAGTTATTTAGTGTGGATATTTCCGGGCGTTTGGAAATTTCCTCTAATAAATATGCCTCTCAACCTCCTTTTGATTGTCAGGACAAATGGCTGGAACTTCGCAATAAGTTTAGTTCTATTGGTTTATCTCTCCCGGTAGAACCGAGTGAGTATCGATCGCTAACTTTGCGTCTGTCTACTCTCCAGGATGAAACAGCCCTACAACAGGTTATGGAAACTTTTGATTGGGTGATTAAGGAAATTAAGAAAGCCTGATATTTGTCTGATGATGACTAAAAAAGCCCGTCAGAAACTAACGGGCAATTAGCGGGCAATTAGCGGGCAACTACAGCCTAGTATGCCCATGAAAGCAAGTTATACCTTGAGGCGGAAATGATGCCCTTCACGGGTCAATTAGCCGCCAATTAGACGGCAATCACAGGGAAAAAGCATCTATTACTATGGTCTACATATCCAATTGTGGATATCTTCTGTTCTCCCGGTTTTGATTTCTTCGAGTTTCTGGAAAACTTGATTGGCTACTTTGCGATCGCTTACGGGAGGTAAAATCATGTCTTCTCCCTGATATCCAATGGTGGAAATATGGGCGATAGTTGCTGCTGTTCCCATACCAAAGGCTTCCGTGAGAGTTCCTTGATGGTAGGCTTGGACTATCTCATCAATAGCGATCGCCCTTTCCTCTACCGGCATTCCCCAATCACGACATAAAGTTAACACACTATCCCGCGTAATTCCCGCTAAAATAGTTCCGGTTAATTTCGGGGTGACAACTACTCCATCAATCACAAATGCTAAGTTCATCGTGCCACATTCTTCGATATATTGGCGATGAATGCCATCAAGCCAAATCACATTATCATAGCCTTTCTCTTTAGCTTCTCGGTCTGCGAGAAGGCTGGCGGCGTAGTTTCCGGCTACTTTCGCGGCACCGGTTCCCCCTTCAAAAGCTCTCACATATTTTTCCGTGACAATCAATTTAACAGGATGGGAATAATAAGCACCTACCGGACAGGTGATAATGATAAATTTATAGGAATCCGAGGGTTTTAATCCTACCGATTCATCAACAGCAAAGTAAATCGGTCTAATATATAAAACGCTGCCATTTTTATTAGGAATCCAATCAGCATCTAACTTAATTAACTCTTTCAATCCATCAATAAAAATGGATTCGGGAATAGCTGGCATACATAACCTTTCGGCGGATTGATTAATCCGTTTATGGTTGGCATCCGGTCGGAATAATAATGGCTCACCATTGGGGTTTTTATAGGCTTTCATCCCTTCAAAGATAGCCTGTCCGTAGTGGAGAGCAGACGTGGCGGGGGATAGGTCTATGGGACCGTAAGGGATGATTTGAACATCCTGCCAATTTCCCTGGCTATAGTTAGCCACTAACATATGATCGCTGAAGATTTTGCCGAAGGGTATGGGTTCGGTTTCTAGTTCTTTAATACGGGATTTTTTGGTAGTCTCAATTCGTAGGGGCAGATGCGGATTGTTCATGATAATTTTAAGTAGGTGGCAAATGATTAAAATGATGGATTTTATGGGGGAACAGTAGATAGACGCTAGTTAGTAATTATCTGATTAACTAGGCTGTCTAACTGTTCCCAGTTCCCGAAAATCTGGTAATTTATCGCCTCAATTAACAATTCTCTAGGCTAATTTAACTTGCCTTTGCCAAAGAATTTAGGAGGTTCGGAAAGTGTGTATACTTGAGTCTCAGCGGCGATCGCCTCTCGTAGATGTCGGGGAAGTTGAAATAGTCCTAACAGGGTAGTACCGTCAAACATCCGCATACCGCCTACAGTATGCTGTTGGAGGATTTCATCTGTTTTCTCCGGTTGAGGATAGGGATCAATGGGGTGTTGCGAGGCGATCGCAAATCCCCACGGGGCTCCATAGGTGGGAATAAAGCTAGTATAGGATTGAACATGGGGAAACACAGCGTTAACTGTATTAACAATCCGAACGTGAAGGTTCAAATTTCCGGGAGCCACCGGGCCCGCTTGAATCACAAATATCCCATCATCAGCCAGGACGCGCCGGATATTCTCAAAATACTCCTTAGTAAACAGTTTAAATGAGGGTCCCTCCTCAATGGGGTCTGAGAGATCAGAAATAATCACATCCCATTTTTGGTCGGTGGTATCGAGAAACTCCAACGCATCCCCAACCACTAATTCAGTCCGGGGGTCTTCAAAAGCATTCTGGTGCATTTCTGGCAGATATTGGCGGCACGCCTCCACTACATCCCCATCAATATCAACCATTACCACCCGATCAACAGTTTTCCAGCGCAACACTTCCCGGATAGTTGCTCCCTCGCCGCCACCTAAGACTAGGACTTTCTCTGGTTTACCTTGAATGACCATCCCCGGATGGACTAGGGGTTCATGATACAGAAACTCATCCCCGGTGCAAGACTGCCATTTACCGTCCAGGACTAGGGCTTTACCATAAGCCCCAGTTTCAACAATGTACATCTCCTGATAGGGGGTTTTTTGATGGGCTAGAACATCGATAACCCCGTGAGCATAAATATCCCAAGGTGTGATGTACTCTGTCATCCAAAAATCAGCCTGAACTTCACTGCCAGCCATAAAGTATCCTCCCGGGTATGATTTGACCAAAAGGGATTATATCCCAAATCCGCATAGCGATCGCTTTCATGTCATCCCCCTAATCAACCACTAACCAAACACAAGCTAGATATATGTTCGTGTTTTCGGTGGCAATATTTCTGATCTCCTCTGGCCTGGGTTAACTTATCAGAAGCATGGGTCTAAAACCCCGTCACTTGGGCAGGCTCAGTGCATCGCACTTCGATTATACTCAGTGCATAGCCTTCTAGGACGGCTTTTCTTGTTCCCTAGTGTACTGCTTGAGAACCTCTATGGGCGCACCTCCAACGGAGCTAACAAAATAGCTTGGACTCCAGAGCGCATCTTGGCCTATGGTTTAGGGTAGCCAGCTTGACCATATCGACTATAGATAGGGTTTTCTGAATAACTTAGGGAGTCGGGAATCCGGGGATTTTCGGGAGTCTGGAGCCGATAATAATTATCAATTATCAATTGTTTGGTTGTGTTCGGGTAGTGTGGAATGATGCTCTAGCTTTCAGTAAGTCCAATAAGTACCCTGGATACAACCAGCTTTCGGCAACGTTGACCCAAACCAAAAAGACTGAGGCTAGAGAATGGCTGGCTAGTGTTTCGTCTGTGCCATTACAGCAATCTCTTAAACAGTTAGATGCTGCCTACAAAAACTATTTTAATTCCCTTAGCGGAAAGCGAAAAGGTAAAAAGGTAGGGCTACCTCGATTTAAGAAAAAAGCAAATAAGGAGTCTGCGACCTTCAAAAAAACTGCATTTTCCATCAAAAAAGGAGAGGTGTTTTTAGCCAAGATTGGTAATATAAAACCCATATGGTCGAGGGAATTGCCGTCCGCACCCAGTTCGGTTACAGTCATCAAAGATGGTGCTAACCGCTATTTCTTGAGCTTTGTTGTAGAAGTTGAACCGATTCAGGTCGAGGCTAAAAACCAAAGCATCGGGATTGATTTGGGAATTAAAACTTTTGCGGTCATGAGCAACGGTGAGAAGGCTTTTAGCCCTGATTACTCGAAAGCAGACTGCCAAATTCGCAAGCTCCAGAAAAAACTAGCCCGTCAGCAGAAAGACTCAAAACGGAGAAACAGGACTCGAATTCAAATTGCGAAACTGCATAATCAAATTGCAGATACCCGCCAAGATTTCTTGCACAAATTGTCTACTAAGCTGGTTCGTGAAAACCAAACGATTGCCTTAGAAGACCTGAATATGTCAGGCTTGGTCAAAAATTGCCGTCTAGCCAGGGCTATTAGTTGGCAAGGTTGGCGAGAGTTTAGAACGCTCTGTGAGTCAAAATCTGATAAGTTTGGTAGAGAGTTTCACGTCATCAGCCCATGGGAACCGACCAGCCAGATTTGCTCTGAATGCGGCTACAAATGGGGTAAGCTCGATCTAAAAATTCGGTCGGTTCGATGCCTAAATTGTGGCACTGAACACGACCGAGATGAAAATGCAGCCAAGAATATAGAACAAAGTCGCCACAGGGCATTGGGAGACTCTAAACGGACGCTGAGACAGAAATAAGACTACCTTGGTAGCGTCAGTCAGTGAAGCGTCAAGAATCACCGTGACTTCAGGGGGCGTGAGTATGTCAAGATTGATTTTCAGGAAAGTCTGGGATTATCCATTGAGGTGGTGCTGTGCGTTTTTTGCGGACAGCTTCTTCTGCTATATCTAGCATTTGATCTAAAGATGTATTTTCAATAAAACTCGATACAGAAGTCACATATTCCCGGTGGGGGCATTTATCACCCAGAATACAACCATTTTTACAGGCTTCTGCACAATTGATGGTAGTTTCCACAATAGTTTCCTCTCTCTCAAATTCGACAACCTGCCAAAAATTGTAGTATAGCAGTCAGATTGTCGGCTACTCATACAGGAGATCAGACCATGAATCGTTTAATATACCAATTGAAATCTTTACCCTGGCGGTGGCTGCTTCAAAGCGCCGGGGTCACAGTGGCTATAGTGGCGGCGGTTGAGTTGCTGTTGACTCTGGGTTTAACACATTCGGCTAGTCTCTCTCAGGCGATCGCCTTCTTGTATTCTCCACCCTTGGGCATAATTATGTTTATCGTGTCGGCGATCGGTATCGGCGCTTTGGCTGTTTATCTCTTGGAACTGTGGGACCAACAGATCATCCTTAATTCTGGCACTCTCTGGGCTTTGCTTGCCTGTCTACTCCTGGGCTTATGGATTAAATCCTTACTTCCCATACCTGGCATCGTGATCACTTTATCACGATTTTCCTTTCTTGGGGTTCTCGTCGGCGTTTTCTGGAAAGGAAGACCTTACTTTCGTTAACCCCAAACCATCACCCCAAACCATTGACGTTTAGCATTTAATACTTTACTATCTAGTTAAGTATTCACATAATATCTAAATGCAACGGCTAAAGGAGAATCAATGCTATTTCGTCAGCTATTCGACCCGGAAACCAGCACTTATACCTATCTAATTGCCGATACTGTCACCAAGGAAGCAGCATTAGTGGATCCGGTTCTTGAACAAGTTGATCGCGATCTGAAATTGCTGGAAGAATTGGAATTAAACTTACGCTATTGTTTAGAAACCCATATTCACGCTGACCATATTACCGGGACGGGGAAACTACGCCAGCTTACCGAATGTCTGGGAATTGTGCCCCAAAAGGCTAATGCAGCCTGTGCCGATCGCTATATTGGTGATGGAGAAGTCTTAGAATTAGGGGAGATTAAAATTGAGGCGATCGCTACTCCCGGACACACTGACAGCCATATCACCTATTGGGTAAATGGCGATCGTATTTTAACCGGAGATTCCCTATTAATCCGAGGTTGTGGACGTACTGATTTCCAAAGTGGCGACCCCGGACAACTTTATGATTGCATTGTTCAAAAACTCTTTACACTTCCCGAAAATACTCTAGTTTATCCTGGTCATGACTATCGAGGTCATACAGTTTCCACTATTAAAGAAGAAAAACTTTACAACCCCCGTTTAGCCGGAAACAGCCGCGAGAGTTTTATTGAACTCATGAATAGTCTCAATCTTCCCGACCCTAAAAAAATTATGGCGGCGGTTCCTGCTAATGAACGCTGCGGAAAAGTTCCCAGTCTTTCCTAAGTCTTTAACTAAAATATGACCGGGTGGGTTTATCCATCTTTCGGGTGATACATCAAAGCTGACTGGTAAGAAAGAAAGGGCGGGTTTATCTATCTTTCTGGTGATACACCAAAGCTGACTGGTAAGAAAGAAAGGGCGGGTTTATCTATCTTTCTGGTGATACACCAAAGCTGACTGGTAAGAAAGGGCGGGTTTATCTATCTTTCTGGTGATACACCAAAGCTGACTGGTCAGACAGAAAGGGTGGGTTTATCTATCTTTCGGGTGATACATCAAAGCTGACTGGTAAGAAAGAAAGGGCGGGTTTATCTATGTTTCTGGTGATACACCAAAGCTGACTGGTAAGAAAGGGCGGGTTTATCTATGTTTCTGGTGATACACCAAAGCTGACTGGTAAGAAAGGGCGGGTTTATCTATCTTTCTGGTGATACATCAAAACTGACTGGTCAGACAGAAAGGGTGGGTTTATCTATCTTTCTGGTGATACATCAAAACTGACTGGTAAGAAAGGGCGGGTTTATCTATCTTTCTGGTGATACATCAAAACTGACTGGTAAGAAAGGGCGGGTTTATCTATCTTTCTGGTGATACATCAAAACTGACTGGTAAGAAAGGGCGGGTTTATCTATCTTTCTGGTGATACATCAAAACTGACTGGTAAGAAAGGGCGGGTTTATCTATCTTTCTGGTGATACATCAAAACTGACTGGTAAGAAAGAAAGGGCGGGTTTATCTATGTTTCTGGTGATACATCAAAACTGACTGGTAAGAAAGGGCGGGTTTATCTATGTTTCTGGTGATACATCAAAACTGACTGGTAAGAAAGGGCGGGTTTATCTATGTTTCTGGTGATACATCAAAGCTGACTGGTAAGAAAGAAAGGGCGGGTTTATCTATGTTTCTGGTGATACATCAAAGCTGACTGGTAAGAAAGAAAGGGCGGGTTTATCTATGTTTCTGGTGATACACCAAAGCTGACTGGTAAGAAAGAAAGGGCGGGTTTATCTATGTTTCTGGTGATACATCAAAGCTGACTGTAGAACCCGCCCCTACAGAACCCGCCCCTACAGAACCCGCCCCTACAGAACCCGCCCCTACAGAACCCGCCCCTAAAAGGTTTTTTAATTTTCCCTATTTTTTAATAGATTAATGCTTATTTTGATTGTCGGACATCTCCTCGCTATTTGTATTGGTTTGAGTCTGGGTTTAATTGGAGGCGGAGGGTCAATTCTAGCCGTTCCGGTTCTCGTTTATATCATGGGAATAGGGACTAGAGAAGCGATCGCCATGAGTCTAGCCATTGTCGGTTCAGTCAGTTTGCTGGGGATGTTACCCCATTGGCGGCGTGGAAACGTGAATTTTAAGACTTTTGCTATTTTTACCCCAACGGCGATGATAGGGGCTTATTTTGGCGCTCGTTTAGCCTCTTTTCCTGGGATTACTGATACCATTCAAATGATGACTTTTGGGGCGATCGCTTTACTGGCTAGTATATTGATGATTTCCCGCAGTAATCATGTCCCCAAGGCGGTTGATCCCTCTGTCGCTAAAGACAATTCTCGCTGGTGGTTAATTCCCCTGGGGGATTAGGGGTAGGTGTAATTACCGGATTTGTCGGGGTTGGGGGTGGATTTGCGATCGTACCAGTATTGGTATTACTGGGGGGAATTCCGATTAAAGAGGCGATCGGCACCTCCTTATTAATTATCACATTTAACTCTATTGCTGGCATTATCGGCTATTTAGGACAAGTTCCCATCAATTGGTCTCTCACCTTTTCCATGACCATAGCTGCTAGTTTAGGGACTCTCGGCGGCGCTTATTTGAATCAGTTTATTGACGGTAAACGACTACAAAAATTCTTTGGTTTCTTTGTCTTAGGAATTGCTACCGTCGTTTTACTGCAACATTAAGCCTTGACATTTTACCCCTACCAGAAAGATTCTACCATCTTGAATGCGGCAAGGGGTAGGTGATCACCCTCTCCCAGAGAGAGACCGAGAGAGGGAGATTTTTGTCAATGAGGAATTTCATCCCCTGAAAATACCTAGGTTTGATTGGGGATAGTAATATCAATCGAGGTAACTTTGACATCCTCATTCAAGCTATTAAGGGGGGGTCAATACTATTTTGATTACCCACCACTAAAATCACCAGCTTTTCCGGTTGGAGATACTCAGCCGCCACCCTCTGAACATCCTCAATGGTGGTTTCCTCAACTTGACGACGGTAGTTGAAGATAAAATCGGCGGGATAACCGAAGTATTCATAACGCATCAAACGAGAAAGGGTTTGGTCGCCGGAAGCGAAATTAAACACAAAAGAATTAAGGGTTGATTCCTTGGCGTAGTTCAATTCCTCGGCGGTAATGGGTTCGGTGCGTATGCGCTTAATTTCGGATTTCATAGCCTGAATTAATGGAACAGTGGTATCTGAACGAGTTTGACCCCCAGAAATAAATAAGCCGGGATAATCAAAATTAGGACTCCATACTCCATACACAGAATAGGCTAAACCTTGACGCGATCGCACTTCATTAAATAGCCTACCACCAAAGCCATTCATCACACCATTAAGCACCATTAGCGCCGGGTAATCAGGATTATTAGCCTTACCGCCTAAATGTCCCATCTGCACATAACTTTGAGTTAGTTGGGGTTGGTCAATCATAAACACCCCACCCAGATTAACCTGATTAACATCAGGAAGGGGAGGATTTATAGCTTCGCGGCTAGATTTCCAATCTCCGAACTTTTCCGCAATGAGCGATCGCATTTCAGCGGAATCAAAATCTCCCACAATCCCCAAAATCATATTTTGAGGGTGAAAATATTGTTGATGAAACTTGACTAAATCTGACCGAGAAATCTGTGATAAATGGTCATATTCCACACTGCGGGCGTAGGGACTTTTGGAGCCATAAATTAGCTTCTGAAATTCCCGACTAGCTATGCGTTGAGGGTCGTCATTCCGACGAGCGATCGCCCCTCGCATTTGATTTTTAGCTAACTCTAATTGTTGAGGATCAAAAGCCGGTTCTCTAATCACTTCTGCAAATAAACTAAATACCCCATCGAGATCCTCACTTAGGGCGCTAAAACCCGCATTTCCCATAGTATCACTAATTCCCGTTTCTACCGATGCGGCTTTGTGTTCCAGGATTTCATTTAACACTTGAGGGGGATGTTTTTTAGTTCCCCCATCGCGCATTAAACTCCCCGTTAAACTAGCTAATCCTACCTTATTATTGGGCTCAAAACGGCTGCCAGTTTTAAAGATAGCACTTCCCTAACTAAAGGAAGTTCCCGGTCTTCCATCAGGTAAATAACAATACCATTTTCAAGTTGATAGCGACTGTATTCGGGAAGTTCCAAAGTGCGAAGGGGAGGGAATTCTAGTTCCCGATAATGTTTGGGAACTCCGGCGACGGCGGGGGAATGCCAAACCACTGTCATGACCAGGGTTAGACAGGCGATCGCCATTAGTAATAACCTGGATTTTTTCAATTTCATAGAGGTTGTCAATTGCATATTATTAGGAAGTGGTACATTAATTTTGCGATAAAAGACGACCCACCGTGCGATTTTCCGGGCGGAAAGTAGCCTGGGCGACCCTTTGAATATCTTGGGGAGTGATAGCAGAAATGGCATCCAAAGTTTCAAATAAATGCCGCCAAGATCCAGTTTTCACCTCATAGTTAACTAAAGCAAAAGCCATCCCCATATTAGAATCAAGCGATCGCAATAAACTCGCCCGCGCCTGAGTTTTTACCCTTTCTAATTCCCGGGGAGAAACCAGTTCATTTTTCAGGCGGTCTATTTCCACTTGTAAAGCAGCCGCCACATCATCCACCGTATGATTAGGGGAAGTTAACGCATAAAACAACATCAAATTATCATGTTTATTTCCCGGATAACTGCTAATTCCTTGGGCGGCGAGGGCTACCTGTTTTTGTTCTACCAAAGATTGATATAACCGGGAAGTGCGACCACTGCTAAGAATACTGGCGATCGCATCTATAACCACATGGTCTGGGTCACTGATAGCCGGGCGATGATACCCTTCTAAATACCAAGGTTGAGAACGTAGATATTTAGTGATTTCGCGAGTTTCAAGTTGTGGAGGTTCCGTCACCTCAAGTTGTGGGGGGATGAGGTCGAGATGGATAGCGACCAAAGTAGATTTGAGCCAGTTTTTTAACCTGTAATGGATCTACATCTCCCACCACCGCTACAGTCAAATTACTCGGTACATAATAGGTATCAAAGAAATCCTGAACATTTGGGCGGGTCATCCTTTGCAAATCCTCTAAATAACCAATCACCGGACGACGATAGGGGTGTACTTGAAACGCCGTTTCAGCGAAAGCCTCCACCATTTGACCCACCGGAGAATTATCAGTCCGCAGTCTTCTTTCTTCCAGAATTACCTCTTTTTCCTTAAAGAATTCTCGGAATACAGGTTCTAAAAATCTCTCCGACTCCAGAGACATCCACAATTCTAATTTATTCGACGGTAGACTGTAGAAATATCTCGTTTCATCAGCAGAAGTAGTAGCATTCATTCCCACTCCCCCCGATTGTTCAACAATCCGCCCAAATTCGTTTTGGTTAACATACTCAGACGCTTGTTTTTCCACCTTCATAAATTCGGCAGTCAGTTTAGCTAATTCCTCAGTATTACCCTGATTTTGAGCGACTAGGATACGGTCAAATAGTTGATCTAGTTTATCTAAAAGTGGTTTTTCCGCTGCATAATTACTCGTCCCAATTCGTTGAGTCCCTTTAAAAGCCAGATGTTCTAAATAATGGGCTACCCCCGTTTGTCCTTCCGGTTCATCAACACCCCCAACATCTGCATGAATTAAAAAAAGAAACCACGGGGGCTTGATTTCTTTGTAAGACTATAAACTTCATCCCATTATCTAGGCGAAATTCGCTCACCTTATCGATAACTCGATCTAAGTAAGGTTGGATAGATGGCGAAGGGCTGGGAAGTTCATCAGCTTGGGTTGGCTGTCCCCAAGTAGTCACCCCCAGGACAATTGCTAACAGCAACAGCAGAAATTGTTTTAGCCAAGGGGGTAATCGTTTTTGATGGTGCTTAGGTGAAGTCACGAACCAACTTAGATTCATAAAGATTTTGTAGTTTCTGGTTTAGATCATAGTTTATATATTGACATACTCCCCCGTTAACTGCTATTCATGAAAAATACTATTCTTAAACTACAATGTCTCATCCACTCTTGACTCTTCTGGCGAATTGCCTATCATAGCATCAACTCAGGGTTTTGATAATTATCTCCCCCACAGTTTCTATTTATTTATGAACATCTTTAATCAATCTCCACCCCGAGAAGTTGACATACCTACTCGTATCCTGAAAGCGACGACTAAACTTTTTGCGCGACGTGGCTATGAAGCAACTACTATCAAGGACTTGGCTGCTAAGGTGGGAGTGGCGGAGGGGACTATATTTCGCTACTTTCCTAATAAAAAGGCCCATTTTGGTCGAGGTCGTGACTCAGGGATGGGTTGAGATTTTGACGGATTTACTCACAGAATTGAGTGAGGTGGCTAATTATCAAGGGATTTCCCAAATTATGCGACATCGGATGATGGGTCTGGATAGTAACGCCGATTTGCTGCGGGTTTGTTTCCTAGAAGCGCAGTTTCACCCGGAATTGAGCGATCGCATTCAGTCAGAAATTATTGCTAAAATGACAGACGTGGCTGAGGCTTTCTTTCAAACCGCTATGGAGAAGGGCGTGTATCGTCCCATGAATCCCCGTATGGTCGCCCAGGTATTTTTGGGTATGTTTGCGGTCGCTGGCTTCAGTTATCGCACTATTATTGACCCAGCCGCCTCCCCTCCGATATGCAGGAAATGGCCGAAGGACTGACTGATATTTTCCTCAATGGGATTATCAATCGAGAATCAACGGGCCATTAAAATCTCTGAGAAAATCGAGAAAATTTTTTGCCGACAGGACTAGACTTATTGGTGAGAATCAGTTATATTAGAATGATGTCACTGGGAGAGGTGGCTGAGTGGTCGAAAGCGGCAGATTGCTAATCTGTTGAGGGGTGTTCAGCCTCTCCGAGGGTTCTGAATCCCTCCCTCTCCGTTCACAATTAACCCTTATCCTGATAGCGATAGCGGGTTATTGCTCAACCCCTATATCCTATTGAGTTACTCAGATATTACTCACAATCTAGTCCTAGCACAGGAAAATAATTCTGTCAACAGGTTGATTACTCAGTCAACAAGCACAACTTAATCAATCTGTCAAATGCCTACTATCTCCCCCCAACCAAACACCGATAGGGTAACTCCCTTGTGATACCCGTCAATGGCCGCCTATCGGTTCGTTCCTCACCATTGACTGCTATCACATCGTTCGTTTCCCCAGGAGTGCTTGTTTCGGTTGGGGGAGGATATGGCTCAAAAACAACCCATAGGGGAACCCACTAGGTTATCAATGTACAACGATACCCCTATCAATGTACAACGATATCAGACCGCCTACCTGACTCCCGTAGGGAACCAGGTTATTGGGGAAATATTGGGGAGCCTACTCGCTACCAACAAAATGCGATCGCATAATCTAAACTATCTCCTACCGGAACCAACCCGATACCCCCAAACAACTTTTCACCTGGTAACTTGTTTCGTCATCTCTCGCTGATACCTACATAATCCTAGGGAATTGATTCCCCATCGAAACCGATACCTACATACCGCTAGACAAGTCTCCAATTTATAGGGGTACTGGGTTCCGCACAGGATGATTACCCCTAATAGACGGGTTAAGGTTTTGGCTTAGGGTGTTTATTGTGGGTAAATTAGAGGCAAGCATTCATATAAACTTCCAGCACTCCTGTTGCAGCACTCCTGTTAACAAAAAATATGCAAGCACCCCCTACAGTTAGAAACCATAGGGGGCCATTTAAGTTATTGGGTTAGGTGTTAGGTGTTAGGGTTTTCTCCAACCATCATCATCAATATCATCTCTGTTAATTGGAAGAGGGGGTGATTGCTTTTTATCTTCTAACTGTTTTTTACAAACTGTTGATGGCATAAAATCATTAACATATCTAATCAAATAATTTAGGCTATTTTGGATACCGTCTAACCTATTCTCAATAAGTAAGTTTCCTGTATGCGTAATGAACGTACTGAGAATAATCGCGACAATAATTAACCCTAATTCAACTATTACCAAGTTCATTTATATTAATTTCCAAAAATGAAGTGTAAACCATTTAATTCTTTCTAGTGGAGAAAATGAAGCGTAAAAATTGCTGTACGGCGGTGATTCAATTATTTGATATTCATTAAGCCATATAGTCTCTTTTTTAACCATCATATTCTGCTTCACATCATTGTAGGCATAGAATTTAAGCCACCCTGCCATTTTCCAGTACACGGGTACACTGTCAGCGTCAAATAATATCCTAACAAATTTACTGCCAGAAATGTCAGGCAATTTTTTAGTACCGTGTAGAGTACTATCATCTTCTATCCTAAAATTAAATTCATAAACCTTAAACCAGTTACTCTCTGATATATTAAGTGCATTAGGCATTATCTGTTAATTTATTGTTGAGTGTTTAGCATATTTTCTAATTTGTCGATTTTTTCTGATAATTCCTGAATTGCCGCAATCACTAATGGTATCAGTTTATCATACATGATTGTTAAGTAATCTATTTTTTTGTCGTCAACTTCAGGACTATCTGTATGGTCATTTTTAATCACTTCAACTGCGTTAGGATATATATTTTGTACTTCTTGAGCAATTAAACCAAATTGTTCTGTACTTGGATTAAAGCCATGAAATGCTGCAAGTTCATTATACTTAAACCACGTGACTGTCAATGCGTTAATTTCGCTTAACCCTAGAGTTGGTTTTGATAAAAGTGTTTTGAATTTAAGATCAGAGCTACCTTTAACGTAGTCTCCATTATCGTTAATATAAGATACATTTGTGCCTCCTACTCTAAATCTAGTATGTACTCCAGATGATGAAAGAGTTGAGCTCTTTATAAAATATGTCTGTCCGTTATATAATTGTATTGAATATCTATTGTTAGGAGCACCTCGCCAATCGCTTTGATGAAAATTAATACCATGATATATAAATACTCTAGGATTATTATCTGCTTCTAATTGCATAGAATAATTCCCTTGATGAGAAAACGCCCAACTATTTGCTCCAACTCTACTATTTAGTACTAAACTTGCCGAACCAGCACTAGAGCCTATCCGGCGGATGTCAAACCCCCTCCAAACATTAAAATCAATAAGCATATTTCCATCAGGAAAACTTTCATTAGTTGCAAAAGTTACTGGATTATTTGTTATGTTAAATGTTTTAATTCCTGTTAAAGTTTGATTACCTGTAGTTCTAACTACAGTTGAATCTACATTAATTGTTCTATTAGCTGCTAAAGTTCCTCCTCCGGATCAACCATCACCTGCAGTTAATGTAATATTTGAATGTGTGTGCGTTGTGGGAGTCCTAGCGTTAGATAATCTACTATCATTACCTTGACAGGCTGTGTTTGCTGTAGTGCCATAAGCAACCGCCCATGGGCAGTACTCCCATTAAAATTATTTCCAGTTAATCCCGTACCATTTGTTAATGTATTAGGAGTATTGTCAGTTATTGTTATATTGGCACTACCATTAAACGAAGTCCCATTAATTGTTCTAGCAGTTTGAAGTGCTGTTGCTGTTCCGGCGTTTCCACTTATTGACCCGGTAATTAATGAATTAAATGTTTTAACTCCTGTCCATGTCTGATTCCCAGTTGTAATTATCCCTGAATTAGTTGCACTAGCTGTAGGTAAAGTAACATTAGTTCCTGTTGATGATGTAACTACAGGACCTGCTGTTGTTCCTGCTGTTACTCCTAAATTAGTTGCTACATTTACTTGTGCGCCTGCCGCAATCCCATCCAGCTTTGTCTTATCAGCGTTCGACATTACACCTGCAACGGTTGTTGTAGCAGCAGGTAATACAGCATTAGTACCGTCAGAACTGTTAACGGTTAACGTATTGCTTGTAGTGCTTGTAGAGAGGTTGGTGGATACGTTTGGGGCGGTGTTTCTAAACTCAGTTCCTACTAAAGTTAAGCCAGTTCCCGCAGAATAGGTTGTATTAGGAGGTGTTACCCAAACACCATCGCCGCGTAAATAGTTAGATGTACTGCCATTTGTATCAATGGCAGCAACATTACCTGAATTTGTTATTTGAGATAAGGTATGTGTATGGCTAGTTGGTGTTCTAGCATTTGATAATCTGACATCGTTACCTTCTGTAACAGTTCCAATAGTTGTTCCAAAATTTTTGTTAAATGCTGTACTTTTGGTAAAAGTAGGCTCTTTACCGTCTAATGTACTTTGAAGTCCTGTAACATTAGCAATAGTATGTGTATGTTCTGATGGAGTAAACGTAGACGGTTTGGACGTTATTTCAGTCCAGCTATGGGAATGAGTAGATGGGGGGAAAGTGCCAGGTTTATTAATAATATTATTCCAAATTAACTCAGTTAATTTGACTAAATTAGTATTGGAGTCAATAACTGCTTGTATCCGTTCATTAGTTAAATACAGATTAACTTCACCTTCTGGCAAGTCATCGGTTGATTGCCCAAACTTACTAGAGTAAATGTTGAAATTAGTCATAACTGCCTCTATATTGAGTAATCAAATAAATGGCTAATAACTTAATACTAGCCATTCATTTGATGATTACATATTGATATATTCGATAATTGTAACGCTGATACTAGCGCTAGATTCTGCTATCGCCTGTAACTCAGTTCTACCCCACGTTATTGAGATGGTATCACCTGGCTTAACCGAAAATGCAGCGTCTGACACGCTATCACCTGTAGGGTCAAATATTAGATGTACATTGGTATTTGACCGATTCTTTACAAACACCGTTCTACCGTTACTGGTAGCATTGATAGGCACAACTTCCGTGATAGTGTTAGCAGTCAAACTTATCGCGGTAGTTTCGGGAGTTCCCGGTATTTTACTGCTCATATTTAGAGTGTCTAAATTGACAATAGAACTGTAAACTGAGAAACTCATAATAAACTCCTAAATCAAAGTAAAATTTACCAATTTATTATTTGTTCTAATCCAACAATATTGGTTACGCTATCCTCAGTTATAGCATAGATAGAAGCTGTTGATTTTAGTTCATCATCCCACCCAGCGTTAGGAGGTAAATATAGGCATTGATAAGGTACACAGTTACTGATATCACCGTGACAAAACCATACCCCTACAGAACCTACGTTTTGTAAGTGCAACCTATACCGATTAATATTTGAGGGTCTAACTAACGTGGGGGTATTGCCTATTGTCACCCCAAAATTTTCGGGTTGTGTCAATGTAGGGGTTTGAGGAACTGTATCGAGTTGATATTCAGCCATGCCCAAAATATTAATAGAATCATTGTTATGTAACTGAGTTAAACACCTAGCTTTAACTATTGAGTTGCTATCAATTGCTAAACCTTCGTTTTGATTAGTGATTAATTCAATTAACAGGTTTTCGGTGTGAATGCCTCCATAATATGGCAATTTGACAATCCCTAAATTTAACCCGTTTTCTGTTGCCATATTCCCATAAAATATCTGTAAATCTACCGCTCCCTGCAACACTTCCTGTTTTTTTTCCCACCGTTGGTAATAGCTATCTTCCGGGTAAATTGTGGGGATTTGTGATTGTGCAATATTAGGGATATAACACCTAGCGTTTAACGATGATATATAGCTGTAAATACCGATATCATATTTATATCTTTCTGTTATTAATGATTCTAAAATAGTCCCGTTAAATAACTCTATGGCGTTACTCCAGTTAGCAGCGTTTATATTAGCCGTGATATTTTTAACACCTCTCACCATTTTAACCACCTATTAATAAATTATTTTTTAGTATAATATTACTACTTTAATGTGATTATTTAAATGGTTAGAAACACAATTAACCCATGGGACCCAGACCCTACCGCTAGAATGCGAGACCCAGACCCTACTACTAGAATATGGGACCCAGACCCTACTAGGGAGCCACAAGGTAGGAAATCGTTTGGTGGTGCTAGTCAAGACCATCGTAGGGAGCCACCAAAGAGAGATGAACCAAAGGGAGGAAAAAACCTAGGGGAAAGGGTGGCGCTGGTAGAGGTTTTGGCGGTCCTAATAGCGGTGACGAGGTAGATGATAATAAAGGTAGAAGTTCAGATAATCAAGGCGATAACGCAAGCTATTTAGATGAATTAATCGAGGAAACCACAACTGTTAAAGATGATTGTTATTATTTATTGCCCTATGCCCATCCTCGTTATGGAGAAAGTTCAGGTTACCAATCATATAACATATTGTCGGGATACGGTAATTTTGATAGGTTTGAAAAAAACGATTTTCAAACATCATTACATAAATCAAAAGATGGCGTTAGCTATACTTGGGAAGCAAGTTATGAGTATAGTAAGGTATATCGAGACTCAAGCTATCCACCAACTTTTATTAACTTAAGCCAGTTTGGGCATGGAACTTTACTACCTCGGCGGTGGCGGCGAGAATCGGAAACAATAATATGGGAGTCAATGACATCACATAATGTTATTTGTGAGTTTGAGGAACTTCATCCTGTAAATTATTATATAGAAGGAGATTACATTGAAGGCGATAATTTAAATGCGGGTCATAATCTAACCGCTATATATATTCGTGGTAAATATTTACAGACTTTTTTAAGCCTGCATACAAACCCCTGGGCTAAAATGGCTTACACGACGTATTGGTTTCTCCTTGGGAACAGAGTGACGATTGACCGCAAAACATTTGATATTGGTTGGTCATGGATGGGTGCGTCTAGATATGGCTATAAAAATAGATACTATACTTTTAAGCAAGGAACAATGAGTGCTTTAGAAAGAGCGTTTTGGGGTTTTGGAATATTCCCGTGTAAACTACAATCGCTTAATTACAATACTTGGTCAGGTTTATATGTTTATGACCCTATATGTGAAATAGAATACACTAGAAGAAAAAGAGTAACAATACCAGACATGAATGAAGAATGCTGTGGAATGATTAGAAGGATTTACGAGTTCCTAGACCCTGAATCCTTTCCGGCTGAAATGCCTGAAAAAATAACGGTTAATGCTAATAATCCAGAAAACAGAATTAAACGAATAAACACATTGCCAGAGTGGTTAATGTATCGATTCGATATTGATGACGAAAGATGGGGTGAGTTTGAAGTTAAAGTCGAGATTAATGACGTAAATTTGATGACCAAAGAACAGGAACACGCGGAAATCAAATTGCCTAACTTAGCTGAATCAATTGCTGAAATATTCGGGATGGTAATGGAAATTGCCATCTCTCATCAGGTTACACAAAACGCTGTTTTAACCTGTTTACATGAAGCAGGTTTGGCGCATTCAGCAGCCTTTAAAGCTGGTAGGGAAGTCTCGGAAATATTAGACTATTTAGGATTTGAAACCGAGGAAAAATACGAGAAACTAAAAACAGCGTTTACTCCAGAGGCTGATAATTTTGAGGAACTACTAGAACCTAATGAAAGTAAAGTTAAAATCACTAATCAAAAGAACGCGAAAGAAACACTACAGACAGCCTTAAATCAAATAAAGGAAATATTCTCAATAGTTAGAGCGCAAGGTACTTTACAAGTTAATGGTAATGACCCGTCAAAAGACATATTAGCCGATTTAACTAGGTTATATGATTCAATGAAAAAACAAGACGAGATTAGAGAGCAAGAGACTAATAAAGTACAAGAATTATTGAAAAAAGACTTTCCTGATATCAAGATAGAAACCGAATTGATTGACGGCGATAACCCACTAAGAGGGACTTTGTAATGGTTGCCAGAAGTGCAAGAATGCTAAGGAGTACTCGTAGCTTGTCTAGCCGTCAAACCCGTAGCAGTATAGGTAGGAATGGCGTTAGACAAGTTAATTTAGCTCAGAGAACATCTACTCAAGAGATGGGTTGGTTTGGCAAGCTATGGGCAAAAATAACTGGTAAAGTAGTTGAATGGGGCAAAAGTTTTGGAGGTTGGTTATGGGAAGGAATTACTAAGTTTTTATCTAACTTTAGTTTTGAGAAAGTAGCACGATTTATCACGTCTAATTGGGATAGTTTCTGGAATTTCAACTGGAATATATCAGATGAACAGATAGACAAAAATATGATGAATATTGCTAATCAATTTATTAGTACTACCGCCGGTTTTTTGGGTAATATGGCAGGTAAATTAGTTTGTGGAGTATTGCCTACCATTGGTATTGCATTTATCAACAAAGCCGCTGCTATGCACATTGCCTTAAGCAAGGACCTGAAATGCTTATGGAAGTATCTACAGCTTTCGGCTCATACGTTAAACAGTCATTTAACATGGCTATGAAAGCCATAGCATGGCAACTGTTTAAACATGGTAGACGGGTTGTTAAAATGTTTTTAGATAAAAGTCCTTCAACACTTGCAACGGCTATTGTTTCAATGGTTCCTGGTGGTAAAGGAACGATTGAAAAGTGGGGTGACGAAAAAGGTGAAGAATGGAGTTTCGGTAAACAGAGAAGGGAAGCTAGGGAGAAATTACCAGAAAAATATGATGGAAATATTAACAATATTTGGAATCAAGATAGTAGTGAAGAATTTTGGGAGGAATTCTCAGATAACTGTAAAGAAGCAATTATTTTAGTTGCTCAAGGATTAGATGAATATATTGCATTACAACGCATTGAGGAAAATAGACAACAACAATTAGTTAACGCGGTTGTAGAAAATGGTGGAGAGCGATTTAGACTAGTATCATCATTAAGAAACCTTCAAGAAAATGTAGCAAATGTGTTAGCTCAAACTGAAATACTAGGTAATCGTGATATGGGGCAATTTGTAGGGTCTGGAGATATCTCTGAAGTTCCGAATAGTAGTAATTTAAAAATTCAATTAACCTTTATTTTATATAACTACAAAAAACCTCCATATTGGACTAAAGAACGTAGGAGTACATTACCAAAAACTCAAATAGAACTCCCATCAGTAGAAAGAAGTAAAATAACCTGGGATAAATTACAAAGGATATTTACTCAACCTAGTAAATCAGCGTTCACAAAAGGCAATATCAAAGTAACCTGCAATATGCGAAATGGTAGGAAATTTTCATTTTTTGTGAATGAATCTAGCAAGTCAGATGCTGAACGTATTTGTAAGGATTTAGTACAATTAACAGATTCTAGTATTGTTTACCCTTTGATATTTGAGGAAAGGAAAGGTTTTGGCGGTAGGGAAAATGCGAAACGAATAAAGGAAACAAAAATGTATATATCGGAGGTCAAAATACTTAACTGGGAATTAATTGATAAGTTTGAACAAGCCAAAATCGATATGGGAGAAAGTTCCGCTTTAGCAATGTATAAAGACCCTAGGAAGTCTAAAGTAAAAATTCCTTTACATTTTGAGAATAAACCTAGCTGGGTAGATGATGTAATCAGAACAGCTACGAGGACATCGTTAGAGATGAAAACCGGGAACCAACCACCAACTACAGTCTAATGTAGTTTTCATTAAATAGAAGCTACATATATGTAGCATTTCCTTAACGAAAATATAACTAACACCAAACTGATATAGGTGTGATCTTATTACTATTGATTTATTAGAGGTAATGACTATGGCAAGCCCCGTAACTCTTAATGGTGCTACTCTCGAACACCAATTGCTAGAAGTTATTGAACAGGTTCAGAGAGCGCAAATAAACGCAACTAGAAACCCTAATGGTGTAACGGTAGTTACAGCTTATACCCGCAACATGGCAACTGGAGCTGTGACAGTATCCCTAACAATCCCTACTGATGATGTTTTGGATGCTACTAATGGCTCTATCGATGTAGAAGCTATTGCTGTTTTTGTTGACTAGGGTTCATTAACTAGGTAGACAACAATAGTGTTAATGTCTACCTATCTAAGGTTTTGTTTGATAATTAATGAGGTTAAATTATGCCATTAAATGATGCTTACGATAAATATAAAGCAAATTTTGTTGCTAAACTAGCGGAACCGAAAGGCACTTGTATCGGCAGGAGTTTGATGGTTGAGGCTCCAGTAGACAAGACATCAAAGTATGTTATCCCAATGCCTATGTTGCTGCTTTATACGCTATCCGATAACGCCGTAACACAGGAACCCGTCCTGGTGCGAGACTTAACTATCTGGAGACCTCCCGTTAGTGGAACTACATCAACTAATGCTAATAGGCGTAATATCATACCAGGGGCTAGAGTTAGGTCATGGAAACGTATAGAGTACACAAAGATTTTTGTAGAAGCTCCTGCCTCTATGGGTGGAGTATGGAGAACATATCGCACATCAGGAACTAACGCGGGTGATAGGAAGCTAAGATTTATTGGTTTAAAAGTTCCTCAAATTTTCTCGATTAATTCCTTGCTATATGTTTTTGCTCATTACTGGAGCAAAAAACCCGCGAGTATTAGAACCTATAACTCAATGTTTCGTATTCCGGCTGAATCTGAAATTACCCTCGATAACCTAGGAGAACTAACCACAGGTAAAACTGAAGCACCTAATCAAGTACAAGGAAACCTTAGCGCTTTACCTGAGAAAACAGGCAACAAACCATAATAACTATCTTGTTGCTAATTATATACCCGTTAAATCACAAAATAGGATTAACGGGTTTTTTGTATTGGTTATTATTTGTACATTCTATATATACTTAATGTAATACTTGATATTTTTATAAATAAGTGTAAATTGTATAATTTATGTTTATTTTTAATAAATTAATTAGATAAGATAATTTTAATTAAATACAGTGAATTCAAAAGAGCAAGGTAACTATACAGTTACAGAATCAATTGAAGGTAGCGTAACTGTAGAAAATGTAACTAATGTCAATACTAATAAAGTATTGACTCCTACAGAATACATTGAGACGTTGAGTCGGTTTAATCAGTTTACTAAGTTTCTGGAGTTGGTTAATACTTACCTTCCTTACCCCAAAACTTCATTAATTCAATCATTGACCAACAAACTCCAAACGTCGGAGATTATCAACTCAAATACCTTTTATCTGACATATTCAGAGATTGCCACACTTAAACGAGTCACCAACGCAATCCTGACGCTATTAAAAGCAGGTGGAGTAAAGCTACCTCGTAAGGTTACGGGAGCCATCCAAGATGATATTAACGCCCTCGAAGACCATCTACTGAGTTCCGAGGGGAGTCTAGGGGATGACGTATCAGAGCCATCTCCGTTCTCAAGTTGGTTGGACTAATCCCACACCAAAAAACAAAACCGCTTATGTGTAAATTTTTAGGGACTCTATTTTAGGGACTCTATTTTAAAAGCACATAAGCGGTAGCCACTAAGCACAGGGCAATTATGACATGGAAACTAGGCACTGGACTGAGGTTAGGCTAAACCTCAGAAACATCACGCTAACGCCATTGATGTATATAGGGCATTCCCGATACATTAAAATTCCCGTTTCTTACAAGCGAGCTGAGATACAATACCAATCCACTCTTGTTAAGTTTGACAAAGGCTTTATCTCCTATTTTATAGGGGAATTGCTCAAAAAATTGATTCCGTTACATCCCGACAAACTCGAGGAAATCTTGAGCGAAAGTCTCGAATATTATCGAGAGGAATGGAATATTTACCAGGCGGAAAACGGCGGCGACAGAGAGCCCGACGACAGGAAAAAAAAGTACAGAGGTTTTTTGTGATGAAGATGAATAAGTACAATGCACGAGGGCAACAAATAGACGGGCATTATTTCCCCAGTGCTTTAGAGTGTAGAGTTTATCATCTCTTGAAAAAATACGATGAACAATTAATTGTTCATCCCAAGATGACGTTAATTGAAAATCAGAAACCCTGGAAAAACATCACCTGGACACCGGATTTTTACTCCCCATTTTTCAATCGTTACATTGAAGCCAAAGGAGTATTAACAGATGCTTTTAAGTTAAAAATGCAACTGTTGCAATATCTTAACCCTAGCTTAGTTAATCAATCTTGGTTTGTTGTTAGGGGGCAATCATACCGCTGGCAGGGTATCACGCTTACTAACGTTGATGTACTTGATGATTTGTTGCGTACCCTAAAAGAACAGGGAGAATTAACTAATTTTGTGAAGGCAAATAATGAATAAACTGCATTATAAGGGCATTTTTACCATCACAGGGAAGTTGGTAAATGCCACCTACAACCCACATCTGTTTAAGCCCGAAACGGCTCAAATAGCTTATCGGATGGTAACACCGATAAAGGAACACCACACCCAAAAAATTAGAGACCTCACTAAAGAATACACGGGCTGCTATTTTCCCAGAGGGGATTATCAAGGCTCCTGTATAGCGAGGCTAAGTAATGGGATGCTACGGGTTTCTATAGTCGGGAACTCTCAGTTTTGGAATATCTGCAACATGATATCTAACGTAGCAATCAATCATCAAAGGAAAACTAAAATGTCAATAGGTTATTACGGCAAAAAACAGGACGATAAATTTAGTTATTGCAGTGCAGTTAAGCCCGGTGAAACAGGAACTTTTCTGGTCATTTAATATACACAACTACGGATAAAGCCACCCCATTTATGGGTGTTCGGAAAGGGTATTTCTGGGGATTTTCAGAATTTCAATGATAGAGACTGGGGTTATTCCCAAGGTGATAAAGAACTAATGGCTGTTCGGTTTTGCATTGAAAAATACGAAACGGAATTTCAGGGCAAAAAACGGGAATATAACCCTACAATGCCAGAGTTAGCATTGCTAAAGTTAATCCAAAGCGATACAGGATTAACTGACGGGTCTATGATGTTCACTGCCACTATCAACCTAGGACAGGCGGCGGTAAGACCTGCCAACAAAATACTGTCTAGTGAGCCAGGGGATGATATAGAGATAGAAAGAGTCAATCTATTCTACATTGAGGATATCGCCCCTTTTGATAGCAATATAGCGGGCTATTCTGCCGCTGATATCGATACCTTTATTTAGTCTAAATCCAGCAAAAAAGGGGGATTTAATGGAAAGGCAAAATACAAAACCTTCGAGGAAAGGTTAACAGAAGGGGCTAAGGTTTTGGATTGTGACCCTAGCTTTGAGAGTCTTTATAACAAGGTTAAACAACTTGATTCTAATGTATTAATTGCATTAATTGAATTACTGCGATTAATGTAGTCACAAATAAATCCCCCCTAAATATTTAGGGGGGAATAACCACCATACCATGTCAACAAGTCAAGAGCGATAAGAGGTTACTACCATGTCTGAGGACTATATTGATTATAGACTAATTAGAAGTCAGATGTCATCTGAACTAGAAGAAATAATCACAGAAGGCAACCTGGGTGAGCAATTAGAGTCTGTTTTACGGGCTGTCTGTGTTCTGCCATATCCTGATATTCAGTTTCCAATTATCGCCTCGTTTATAGCGTCTCCAGTAACGTTAATGTCTACCGCTGGTATCCTGTTCCTTTGGGGGTCTAGCGGTACTGGAAAGTCACAGATAGCTACCGTAGCATCTGAACTATACAAGACAACCTCGGTGCTTGCTAATAGCACTTTCGCTTCACTGAGAAACAAGATACAACATGAACGATTTTATGACCCCCTTCAATGTGAATTTGAGAAAAATTTTATATTGGTATGGGAAGATATCACCCCTAGCTTATTAATTGAAAATGAGAATATGTTATCGCTTTTCAAGGTGTTAAACCGCAAAAATAGCCGAATAACCATCAGTAGTCAGACACCGGGAACTAACATGATTTTTAATGCTTTCGCTTTAAAGGTGATTAATTCAATACATCCATTGTGGACATTGTGGGAGTTAAACGAACTCAAAAGACGGATGTTTCCTATATGGTTTAAAAAACGAGAGACTATGACATCAGAGGAATATAGGGGGAATAGTTACGAGTTAAGTGATTTAAACGATGTAGAGGATATTACGCTTGATAAATTATCATCTCAATTAGAAATTTTCTGGAGAAATATCGATAACTGCAATCAATACAGCAAGGTCAAAAAACAACTACAGAAACACAAAAAAGATATCATTAACGCTAGGTTATCAAGTGAAATTATTGTCACTCATTCATTGATTTATCAATTATCTATCAATGAATCAATTAAACGCTTCAATGATTACTGGGATTTTGTTAATGAAAAAATCTTGACTATATCATCAGGTACTGAACAATTTTTAGACAGTTTTATCACTCAAAGTATTGAGGCAAAAATGAAACAAAACAATCAGGCAATTAACGCGGGATGTCCTGAGTTAACCGAGGTTGTAACTGATATCGACCCGAAAGCGTTAAAAGAAGCCATTGAGAGAGCTAAAACAGATGGATATCTTGATAGTCGCGTTAATGTTTCAGAGTTGACTAATCTAATGAAAAGCAGGGGCTATTCAATGATTAATCAAAACGGTAAAAACGTTTGGAAACAAATTATTTAAGGAGGGAATTAAAATGACTCAAAATAACATTGACGCTATTACTCAAACAAGGTTTAAAACGTTTAAACAAATGGTAGACACCACGATTTACAATGCTACCAAACAAGACGCTAAGGATACTTTGATAACAATAATGAATGATTGTCAAACCGAGTATTCCCTGGCAGTCGCAAAGGAACAATTACTCCTAAAACAACTTAATTACATTAAACATTTGCTGACTAAAATTGAGTAACAAACCCGTCCGAAATGACGTTAAACTATCACAACTTAACCACTATCAAAGGATAAATCCATGTCAATCAAATCAAGTACGCCCGGATTAAACGTAGTAGAATATAGCTACATGAGCAATCGATTAAACCCTAATGTTGTGGGATTGCTCGACTTAGTAGAACTTGCCAAAACTCCCAAAAAATTTAATGAGATTGAGGAATTTATTGCAATCCACGAACATTTTTTGTCGGCGGAAATGGAACTTTTAAAAGGTATCGAAAGGCTACTTAAAGCAAAGATTCAGAATCATTACGAAATCGAAAATGGAGACTATGGGGAAGATTATGACGAGTTTTAATTCCAGATAACAATCAATAGGAGATAGAAAAATGGATGAGTTTAAACAAGAAAAAATGATGGTTATTGCAGAAATGGCTAGGGAGATTTACATTCAAATGATGTCACGAGATATCCCCTACGCTAACCAGGATACTAGGGTGACATTAGCCGAAATAGCTCATAACGCCGCTGTTGATTTTATGACGGTACACGAAAAATGGGTAGAATCTCAGTATCCAATTATCTCTCAACCTCAACCAGGCATTATTGCCTCTGATTTCAACATTAACGGCTATAACAGCGATATCCTACTGGGAGGTGATTTTCATGCCTAAGCTACTCCCGGTAGTCACACTAACAGGGTCTTACAAAGGGTTTCTGGTAGGTCATGGTAATATCTGTATTGAAGTAGGTTCTTTAGAATGGTTTAAATATCTGGAAACCAATAAATCTTTTGCTTTAGAGGTTAACGGAAAGCGATTTACAGCGTGCAAAAAACTCTCAATCAATGGTTTTACCTACTGGAACCTCAAAGGGTGGGATGGTAGCGTCAATCATCACATCTACGTTGGAAAATCTGACCAAGTTACTGTAGACAAGTTAATAGATGTAGCTAACGCTATGATTACTAAGTGCAGTAAACCCTAAACCCTAAGCCCTAACAGCTAACAGCTAACTCAATAACTTAAATGGCCCCCTATGGTTTCTGACTGTAGGGGGTGCTTGCATATTTTTTGTTTCCAGGCCTGGTTTTCCAGGCCTGGAAATCATTTATATGAATGCTTGCCTCTAATTTACCCACAATAAACACCCTAAGCCAAAACCTTAACCCGTCTATTAGGGGTAATCATCCCGTGCGGAACTCAGTACCCCTATAAATTGGAGACTTGTCTAGCGGTATGTAGGTATCGGTTTCGATGGGGAGTCAATTCCCTAGGATTATGTGGATAACCGTTGTCGCTGGTAAAGCAATTCTCTAGGATTATGTAGGTATCAGCGAGAGATAACGAAACAAGTCACCAGTTGAAAAGTTGTTTAGGGGTATCGGGTTGGTTCCGGTAGATGATAGTTCAGATTATGCGATCGCATTTTGTTGGTAGTGAGTAGGCTCCTCAATATTTCACTAATAATCTGACTACCCCTATGGGTTTTGAAATTTGAGCCATACCCTCCCCCCATAACCGAAACAAACACTCTTAGGGGTGCGACCGATGTGATAGCAGTCAATGGTGAGGAACGAACCGATAGGCTTGCCATTGACTGCTATCACAAGGGAGTTACCCTATCGGTGTTTGGTTAGGGGGAGGAATGGATATTTGACAGATTGATTAAGTTGTGCTTGTTGACTGAGTAATCAACCTGTTGACAAAATTATTTTCCTGTGCTAGGACTAAGTTATGAGTAACATTTGAGTAACTAGGCATAGTTATCGGGTTGAGTAATAACCCGCTATCGCTGTCAGGATAAGGGTTTATAGTTAACACGCTCTGACGGAATTAAAGCGTCTACATAGCCTACAACCCCTATTCTACCGTTACTTAGGTGTTACTCAAAGCCATAACAGGATCCATCAATTTGTAGCCATAAAATAACCCCTAGGGGTTTAATCTAGGGGTGTTAATTTATGAAAGGTTGACGATTAGATTAATCTATCTGATAGATAACTCTGAGAAATGCCTTAGCTTCTGGAGTGTCAACATCAAACCCTAACGCTGTTAACCGTTCTATGGCTACGTTCAATGGTATAGGTAACTTAGAAACCCCTTTGAGGACTTCTAAGGTAGCGTCAATGCCTTCTGTCTTGTATTTACCTTCATTAACGATTGTGCTATGTCCCATAAGTCTAGCTCGTAACTCGATAGGTAATCCATACTTTTCACCTAACAGGTTGTACAGCCTACGAAAAGCATATTTCTGGGTTACCGGGCATTTCATAGAGAAAATTGTGTGGGTAAACTTTTTGTCAAACCCTCCGATTATGGTTCTGGGTTTACTGCCTTTTTTCGGGCTATATTCTGGCAATAAGGGTCTTTTCAATTCCAGGAACTCAAACATTTCAGGGCTGGGAATTGGAGCTACAATCCTTCCCCCTGTTTTGATACTCACTTTCCGACCTTCTGAGTCAGTAAAGTAAGTGTAATCTCCTAGCACCAAGTAATTATCCTGATTATCAGGGTCTGACAGTGCTTTGATGATTACGCCATCATCCGTTACAAATGGCTTAGTTAGATTAACGGCGGCGGCTATTTCAGTTGGTCTCAGTCCGTACATTACTGCCATACCAGCAACCCACAACCAACTATGTCGGGATGATTGATGTTGAGGGTTTTTAACAGTATAGGCTTCTTGTTTGGCGCTATACCACCAATCCTTAAATACATCAACAGCTATCCGTTGTTTCTTTCTGAATTGTGTTTGTTTGGCGTTAATAGGTTCAAGTTTTTTAAGTAAGTGTTCTTTGTTAGGTGATTTCTCAGCTATGGCTTTTAAGATGTAGTAACGTTCCCTGAAGGTTTTGGAGCCTATTAATTGTTCTCCGTTCCGTAGGGGAATATATAGCATAGCCTTGAAACTCTCCCAGCTAGGATATTCATCCCAGTTAGGGAACAGCCTGAAGTATGCTTCTTTAGTAGATTCGTAAGTTGCTAAGTCACTAGCGATATTGCGAGAACGTTTCCTTCCTGTGTTGCGGTTGTACCCCGCAAAATACTCATTCTCAATTTGTTTAAAGATGTCCCGGTAGGTTATCAGATTATTCTCAATCTGATTTTTCCCTAGGATGGTTTTATCGTACCAATCCCAAAATTCACTAGCGCTAGTGATAGTCCCTAGGGCTTCAGATACCAACTTAGCTTTCTTAACGCCGTCTATCACCCCTTCTGGAGTACACTCAAGGTTAGCCGTTTTGGGTAGCCGTTTCCCGGTAGGTGGTTGCTTAAACTGCAATAGCAGATTGTACCTAGCCCCGGACTTTTGTAACTTGAGTGTCACTCCTTTGGGACATTCCCCCTTAAAATCCTGATAAGCTTTCACGAACCTAGTATAATCGTCGTCATAGTTGCCCTTTCCCCCTACTGTAGGGGTATTGATATCGTTACTCATTTTTTACTCACTTGTTACTCTGCTATGGTTTTGAGTAACACCTAAGTAACGGTAGAATAGGGGTTATAGGCTATGTATCAGGTTCTGAATCCCTCCCTCTCCGTTCACAATTAACCTTGTGGGGAAAAACCAACAAGGCGATGAGTCTCTTACCTAATGTTTGCAAACAGTTACCCATTCACACCGACAAGTATTTGGGTTAATCCGTTGTCTGTGGCTCCTTCTCAATAAAGCCATAGAAAAAACGAGCATGGAGGGATTTGAACCCTCCATAAAAGCTATAACCCCTATTCTACCGCCATTCTAATGCACTCAATGGCGATCGCCATTTAGGAGTTAGTGCAAAATGAGTGCAAGTACAAACAGTACACACAGTGGTACATATCAAGGCTTTCAAGACATTCTTGAGTTTTTTAATCTATCCCGCAAACAATGTCCCAAGGGTGTCAGGATTAAACGTAACCGGGGGACAATCCAACTAGACATCACCACTGACCCGGAAACGGGGGGGCCTAAACAACGGGGATGTAATTGTCAGTTCACTTCTGAGGGTATCCGCAAGGCTGTTGACAAGGCTTGGCTAGTCCATAAATCCCTTGTGGACAATTCCAGTCAGTATCTGAATGGTTGGACTGGTACAAGGCTACTATCCTTGATCAGTCCAAAGTTCCCATGGAAAACGACTTAATCACTTATCGTCAAGTATTCAAAGACATGGAGGATGATTACTTTAATGGGGTACATCGTAACACCAAGCGAAAACGTTCCCGCGATATGGCTAGTGACCGGAAATCTTTCCGACGTTGCTTCACCCAGGTATTCGATCAAGTCACAGATTGGGATACTTACGTTAGTTGGGAAGGTATCAAAGAAGCACTGTATAGTCCACTACCAGACGGTAACAACCCAGTAGGACATAAAGACTTTAAAGACAGATACTACCAGTTAAAACAGGTAGCAGAACGCGCTGGACGCAAGAAAGCACTGGAGAAATTAGAAAAGATTGACCCTACTCAAACAGTATTTGCTGAATCCCAAAGTATAGACTTGGATACCTTGTTAAGTTTGCTAGACAAGGAACGCAACACTGATTATGGGCGGTCAACAGAAAACCAGGCACGTGATGGTTGGTGCTGGGTGTCGGCAATAATGTGTGCTTTATACGGGTTGAGACCGTCAGAAGTTGCGGCAGGTCAAAACTTAACCAAAGCCATTACGGTTGACGGTATCACTTTCCCGGCTGTATCTGACCCTAACAACCTTGAGTTAGTGCTGGTTATTGGTGAGTTTACTTACTTTGGTGGTAGCACCAAGACAGGTTGGCGGTTAGCTATCCCAATGTCAAAAGACAAGACTCTGATTAACCGCCTAGGAATTCATAACGTCTGCTTACCTATCACAGAATCCAAAGACCCTAGCAAGTTTAACGATAATCACCGTAAATGGTTAGAACGTCACGATTGGGGATTCACTCAAACTTATGCTTTCCAACACCTTGGTAACCAACTAGGAGAAATGAACGGGATACCACAAGAAATCAGAGCGCGTTCATTTGGTCATAGTGTTGCAGTTAATGACAGCAAGTACAAAAAACGCCGCCACCTGGCTACAGAGTTAGGTATCCTGACACGACATCAAAGGCAACCATTGCCACTAGATATGGGGAAACAAGCCTTAATTAATATCGGTATCAATCCAGATTTACCAGAAGTTAAGGCAATTCTTAGGGCAATATATCAACTCGATGATTAATCCCCAATAAACCCACAACACAATACCCTCTAGGCTAAATACCTAGGGTTTTTTTTTGCACTAACTCCTAAATGTGCGATCGCCCTTGAGTGCACTAGAGTAACGGTAGAATAGGGGTTATAGCCTTTATGAAGGGTTCAAATCCCTCCAGGCTCGTTTTTTCTATGGCGTTACCCTGACTGCGATAGCGGGAATTCACTTAACCCGATAGTCGTACCGTCACACTCAAAATGCACTCCAT
The DNA here is from genome assembly GCA_016745315.1 of Arthrospira sp. PCC 9108. Classification (GTDB taxonomy): domain Bacteria; phylum Cyanobacteriota; class Cyanobacteriia; order Cyanobacteriales; family Microcoleaceae; genus Limnospira; species Limnospira platensis. The sequence continues at coordinate 2,341,958 of CP066886.1, read as the reverse complement.
TCAGTCTTAGCACACGGGACAATTAGTGCATATCCCTTAGCAACAAATCTTAATTATTGACGGGTTAATCAATAAGCACAACTTAATCAATCTGTCAAATACCCATATCACCCCCTAAACCCGACAAGTGATAGGGTAGTTCCCTTGTGATACCCGTCAATGGCAAGCCTATCGGTTCGTTCGTCACCATTGACTGCTATCACATCGGTCACTTCCCCAATAGTACTTGTTCCGGTTATGGGGGAGGGTATGATTCAAAGTCAACACGATAGCCGTAGGTAGCCGTAGAGGGGAACCTTCTAAGTAATCAATGTACAAAGATATCAGACCGCCTTTCCGTGGACTATACCTATAGGTAAACCTATGAGCGATCGCCTATCCGGTTATCTATGGGTCTGATTCATAATCTCCGGTGAGGGGAAACTATGGGCTATCATCTACCGACTCTAACCCGATACCCCTAAACAACTTTTCAACTGGTGACAATTACCGAGATGGGAATCGATACCCACATAATCCTCAGCAAGTCTCCAATCTTTGATGGTAATCATCCCGTGCGGAAACCGATACCAACATAATCAGTTCACCCCCAAAATCTTAGTCGTAGGTTGTAGGTAAAGCTATCTGTTAGGGGTCAAGTAGTTATGGGTAATATCTGGACATGATAGGGTGAGCATTCGTATAAACCGTTCACACTACTGTGTCTCAGTAGTGTGTTGGGAAAATATGCAGACACCCCCCTACAGTCAGAAACCATAGGGGGCCATTAAGTTATTGAGTTAGCTGTTAGCTGTTAGCTGTTAGGGTTTACGCTTGTTTAGGGTTACACCGATAAAACATAGCTATAGCAGCTTGTTGAATCTTTTCGTTGGTAGTCTGGTCAGATTTTCCGATATAGATGTGATGGTTGATTTTACCGTCCGAGCCCTTCAGGTTCCAGTACGCGAAACCGTTGATAGATGTTTTTTTGCAAGCCGTGAACCGTTTACCGTTTAACTCAACCGAAAATGATTTGTTTTTGATCAGGTAGTCAAACCATTCGGGTGTATCTAAGTCAATGCAAATTCCACCATGACCCAGTAGAAAGTTGCTAAACCTTCCAGACATTAAGTTGATTACTGGCAATAACTTAGGCATTGAAGTCACCCCCCATAAAAATGTCACTGCTGTCATCATTGCCATTCAAGTCGGGCATAAATGATGCTGGCTGAATAATCGCATCATGAGACGATACCCACTTTTCCTGTACCGCCATAAAATCTACAGCGGCGTTATGGGCGATTTCGGCTAATTTCACCCTGGTGTCTTGGTTAGCATAGGGGATATATCGTGACAGTAATTGAGTGTAAATATCACGTGCTAATTCCGCGATAACCATTAACCTTGCTTGTTTCTCGTTCATGGTTTTGTGTTTTCTGTTTTGAGGAAATCATTTAATTTTATTGAAAATTTATAGCATTATTAAAGCTCATTTTTATTGGCTTTTTATTATTGCTTGATTTTTTCTTACAACCATTTTTTAATTGCTGTAATCAAGGAATTGTGCATAGCCAGAAAAGTGCTTTCAAGCTCCAAGAATCGACGACATTCGTTAAATTGTGTAGGACAATCGGCAAGTTCTACAGCGTCCAGTAGCGCTACAATTTTGCTGTTTAACCTATCACTATGATACAGCCTTTACACAAAACACAAAGTACAGTATAATGTATGGCTATTGTATAAGTTATCACAACCAACTACCATGAGCCGTTACTCTTTAGATTTTCGGAAAAAGATAGTAGAAGCCTATGAAAAAGGAGACACTTCTATCCGAAAAGTAGCGAAACGCTTTTTGGTGAGTCCAGACACGGTAAGGCGACTGGTCAAACAGTATCGATTAACGGGAGACTTATCTCCTCGTAAGTGTGGCACTAAAAAGAAAAGCATTTGATCTCAGCATGAGGAAGCCGTGATAGATATTGTAGAAGCCCACCCCGACCTGACCTTATGGCAATATAGTGAGAAGCTCAGAGAAAAGCTGGGCATAAATGTCAGTACGACCATGATAGATAGATTTTTAAAGCAGCACGATATAAGTCTCAAAAAAACATACAGGAGCGAAAAAGTAGTAACTGAAGAAGTACAGAAAGCGCGAGTAGATTATTGGGAAAGAATTAGAGATGTGGCTCCTGAAAAGCTTGTGTTTATTGATGAAAGTGGGTTATGGGTAGGGATGAGCAGACCGTTAGCCAGAGCTACGAAAGGGAAAAAAGTCTATGAACTGCGGAAATCCTCTCGAGGTAAAAAAATGACAATAATTGGTGCAATTAAGCTCTCCGGAGTGGTGGGGACTCAAACATTAGAAGGGTCAATGAAAAAAGAGGATTTTCTCCAATTCATCAAGTTAGATTTATTGCCAAAATTAAAAAAAGGAGATGTAGTGGTAATGGATAACTTAAATTCTCATCATCGAGAAGAAGTCCAAGAAATGATAGAGTCAGTAGGAGCCAGGGTAGAATATCTGCCGGTGTATTCCCCTGAGTTTAACCCTATAGAGATGATGTGGTCACAGCTCAAAAGTTTAGTGTGCAAGTTCAGGACGGAGACCATGTAATTATTAGTGAGATTGGTAGAAGTGGCGGTAAGCCTTGTGGATTTACAGTGTTTGAATAACTGGTTTACCAAGTGTTGTTACTGTGCTTAATGATTGAGATAAAGGCTGTATTCGGTTTATGTAGTATGTAGTGGGTGCATCTCAGTTAGGAAATGAATAATTGTACTTAGTGCAACCTTCACCCACAGCCCTACATAATGAGCGAAGCACCACTCACCCTCCCTCTACTCATGGATTCTCAGAAACCAGCTCAACTCCAGCAACACCTTGACGCGATTGCGGCCATTCTCTACAGCGAAGCTAACCCTGCTGAACTCACCGCCCTTGAAGCCATTGAGAAGAGTGTTCGTGCTCTTACTCAAGAGCACGTCTTGCCTCAACTAGGAGTTTTTTTATCGACCAGGCAACAGACCGCCACAGTGGAAAACAACTCACCCTGACCAGCATCCTCGGTAAACTCACCCTCACTACCGCTCAAGGTCAACAACTGCAAGTGAAGCCAGGGACTCGTTGGAGTCCATACTTTGAGAAGTGTTGCTTGCTCGTTAGTGCTAATAACGCTTACCAACGAGCCGAAGAGGATATCACGATACTGACCGGGATGAGCATCTCCCACAGTACGCTCCAACGCCTTGTACAGCGAGAGGACTGGTGTGAGGTGGAGATAACTGACCCCCCACACGGAACTGAGCCTAGATGGAGGAATGGTTCGCCCGCCCACTGAGGAGAGTCAACCCTGTGAGTGGAGAGAATACAAAGGGTTAAATGTTCATGAGCAAGGGGGTGTAGCGTTCTTTAAAGATAATCAAGGACTACTGGAGTGGGGTGAATGCCCAACCCCTAGGGGAGCAGTTTACCTGTCTTGGAGATGGTCATGAGGGGGTGTGGAACATTGTCAGTGAGATGGGGACATCGCAGCAACGGATGGAAGTGCTCGAAGTAGGGGTCGAGAGTGAAGTCGCCTTCACCCCCTCCCATACAAAACCGTGCGTGAGACTTTCACCTCACACGGCTCCTAATCTGATTGCTCCATTGTTAAGAATACAGTGCGAGGCGTTCAGGCATGAAATAGAGCTGCAATGCTCGAAATGACCGCCTGGCAAGGATTTCAGCCCCTCGATTGAATACAAGAGGCTCGCCTCTGACCATCCCTACAACTGTTTATATGTCCCAACGATTTGTATCAAAGTGATACTAAGTCAAGGCAGGGAACTCAAGGTCAAAACGCCAAAATGGAAATCTTAATGATTCCTTAACAATTGCGGAGAGAGTGACGGCGATAGCCATCCCCAGTTTGAGAAGTCATAACCCTAGGACTGAAGCGGGAAACGGAAGGCTCAGAGATACAACCTAGTATCGGAAATAACGAGACCACTCACTGCCAATCACCCATGATTAGGGAAACCGAATGTCCGGACTGAACCATCGTAATAACTCAAGTAGCGAAACAGGTTGACACGCTACGTCCAAAAGGGCAAGGGGAAAAGTAGGAGCCTTTTAACACTACCTACACAGACCTTTAAAAGTACCCCGGTGGACAGGACAAATATAAAGGTGAAAAGCCCATATAAACGGAACGTCATAATTCTTCCCAGGCTCTAACAATCTGGTCGAGAAAGTTAGTAGTGATAAATGTAAGCGGATGCCCGGGAAGAGGGGAGATGTGACCAGAAGCCAAAGCCCCACTGTAATGGTCGGGATATGCTAACAGGTCACGGTTTGACAGTAAGGAATAGAGATTAGTAGGTGTACAAATGACGATAGCGAGTTCAAAGAGAGGATTTGGGAAACCCAGTCCAATCAAGACTACGACCAACGTATGGAAGGCAATCCCATGGGCGAAAGTTCAACGGAAAGTCTTTAAGCTCCAAAAGTGTATATTCCAAGCAGCTAAATCGGGACAGAGCGCAAAGGTTAGAAGGTGGCAACGTCTGTTGGTGAAGTCATATTACGCTAGGCTCCTAGCAGTGAGGAAAGTAACCCAAGATAATCAAGGCAAGAAAACGGCGGGAATCGATGCTGTGAAAGTAATTTCACCAAAACAGAGACTCGAACTTGTTGAGAACATTAAGGAAAACTCCAAAGCTAAACCACTGCGACGGGTGTGGATTCCAAAACCAGGGAGGGATGAAAAACGCCCCCTAGGTATTCCCACAATCCAAGATAGAGCAAAGCAAGCGTTGGTTAAGTCGGCTCTCGAACCTGAATGGGAATCGAGATTTGAAGGCACAAGCTACGGGTTCCGTCCAGGACGGTCAGCCCACGACGCGATTAGCAGAATCTATACTGCTATAAATCAAGGACAATACTATGTTCTCGACGCTGATATATCAAAATGCTCTTACCGTGAACCATGATTACCTACTGTCCAAAATTCATTGTCCTAGTCGCCTGAAGCGAGATGTCAAACAATGGCTCAAAGCAGGTGTACTGGATAACGGCGTATTTGAGGATACAGAAAGGGGAACACCGCAAGGAGGGGTAATTAGTCCACTACTAGCAAACATCGCACTGGATGGCATGGCTAGATTAATAGAAAACTGTATCCAAAAGAAAAAGGGAAGGAAACAAGCAACCCTAATAAGATACGCCGATGATTTCGTGGTAATATCACCGTCAATAGAAATCATTGAACAGTGCAAAACTGCTATCTCAGAATGGCTAAGAAATGTAGGACTAGAAATCAAACCTGAAAAAACCAGAGTGTGTCATACACTAAACCCCTTACAACATGGGGAACAAACAGAAGAACCAGGATTCGACTTTCTAGGATTCAATATTAGGCAATACCCTGTAGGAAAGCTCAAGACTGGCAAAAACCCACAGGGAAAACCGCTAGGATTTAAAACGCTCATCAAACCTAGCAAGAAAGCAGTTAAAGCCCACACTGAGACGATACAAGGGATAATTGAGCAATATAAAACAAAACCCAAATCAGCCCTAATAAATAGACTAAATTCAATAATCCGAGGATGGTCTAATTACTATTCAGGCGTAGTCTCAGTTAAAACATTCGTCAAGCTGGATTATATAATCTGGCTAATGTTAAGGGCATGGACAGGCTCAAGATGCGGCACGATAAATCACGAAAAGTTGAGGAAATACTTTAGACCGGGAACGGTCAAACTCAGCAACGGGAAAGAAAGACATGAAACTTGGTTATTCAAAACCAAGGAGGGGTTCACACTATGGAAACATAATTGGACACCAATAGTCAGACATACCCTAGTGAGACCGGACGCAACACCATACGACGGAAACTGGACATACTGGGCAACCAGAAAAGGACAAGCAATTGGAACACCAACAAGGATAGCAAAACTACTCAAGAAACAGAAAGGTAAGTGTAAATGGTGTGGACAATACTTTACACCATCAGACGTAATTGAGGTTGACCATATTGTACCTCGATGCCTAGGCGGAAAGGATGTATACAATAATCTTCAATTACTACACCACCACACCCGCGATGACAAGACAGCCCTAGACAAGGCTAAAGCTGTATCCATAACAATGGAACAGTCAGACTAGGAGCCGTGTGAGGTGAAAGTCTCAAGCACGGTTTTGAATGGGAGGGAATGGAGGCGACTCCATTCTCGACCCCTAATGCGTTGGCGTTGTCTAGTGCCGTCTTATTATCGCGGGTGTGGCGATGTAATAGTTGAAGATTTTTGTATTCATCCTTTCTACCGAGGTTTCGAGGTACAATGTGGTCTACTTCAACTAAATCCGATGGCGCGAAATACTGTCCACACCAAGTACACCTACCTTTTTGCTTTTTGAGTAGTTTTGCTACCCTATTAGGCGTTTCAATTGCCTGTCCTCGTCTGGTTGCCCAGTAAGTCCAGTTTCCGTCGTATGGTGTTGCGTCAGGGCGCACTAGGGTATGTCTGACAATCGGAGTCCAATTATGTTGCCATAATGTGAGTCCATCCTTAGTCTGGAACAACCAAGATTCATGTCTTTCTTTCCCATTGCTAAGTTTAACCGTTCCATTTCTGAAATAGTTTCCTAGCTTATCGTGGCTTGCCTTTCCGCATCTTGATACTGTCCATGCCCGTAACATTAACCAAACTTTGTTGTCCAGTTTATTGAAGGTCTCTGTTGAGACTACCGCTGAATAATAGTTTGACCATCCTCGAATAATCGGGTTTAGTCTGCTAATCAGGGCTGACTGGGGTGCGGTTTTAAGTTGTTTTATTGCACCTTTAATCTCTTCTGTGTGGGCTTTAACTGCTTTATTGCTGGGTTTAATGCAGGTTTTGTGACCGATTAATCGGCTTGTCCTTCCCCCTATTTTCCCAGATTTATATTTCCCAACAGGATATTGCCTAATGTTGAATCCTAGAAAATCAAATCCTGGCTCCTCTGTTTTGCCATTGTACTCAATGGGTTTGAGCGTGTGACAGATTCGGGTCTTTTCAGGTTTTATTTCTAGTCCCACAGGTTTTAACCATTCGGAAATAGCAGTTTTGCACTGTTCAATGATTTCGAGTGATGGGGATATCACTACAAAATCATCGGCGTATCTTATAACAGTAGCCTGCGCTCTGTTTGCTTTCTTAGGATACATTGTCTCTATGAACCTAACCATTCCCAACAGTGCGATGTTGGCGAGTATTGGACTTATTACCCCTCCTTGGGGTGTCCCTGTTTCTGTATCATCGAAAACGCCGTTATCTAGCACGCCCGCTTTGAGCCATTGTTTTAGGTCTCTCTTTAGGCTGCTTGGACAATGAATTTTGGACAGTAGGTAATCATGGTTTATTCGGTCAAAGCATTTTGCTATATCAGCATCGAGAACATAGTATTGTCCTTGATTTATGGCACTGTAAATTATACCAATTGCATCTTGGGCTGACCGTCCGGGACGGAACCCATAGCTTGTGCCTTCAAATCTCGATTCCCATTCAGGTTCGAGAGCCGATTTAACCAAGGCTTGCCTTGCTCTGTCTTGGATTGTGGGTATTCCTATTCCAGCTTTTTTCATCCCTGCCGGGTTTTGGAATCCACACCCGTCGCAGTGGTTTTGCTTTGAGGTTTCCCTTAATGCTCTCCACAAGTTCAAACCTTTGTCTTGGAGAGATTGCTCTCATTCCATCAACTCCAGCCGTTTTCTTGCCTTGACCCGCTTGGGGGGCGGGTTTATTAAGCTGACTGTTGGGAAGCATGGCTGACCGTGGAACCCGCCCCCTACAGCCGCACTGCTAAGAGTCGGGCATCATATGACTTTACCAATAGACGTTGCCACCTTCTTGCCTTCGCGTCCTGTCCCGATTTAGCTGCTTGGAATATCCTCTTTTGGAGCTTGAAAACTTTCCTCTGGACTTTCGCCCAAGGGATATTAGGGGTCGAGATAGACCTCACGGTCTATCCCTCCCATTCAGAACCGTACATGAGACTTTCACCTCATACGGATCCTAATTTGACTGGTTATGGTCGAAAGAGAAGTCACCTTCCCCAACTCCAATTCCAAACCGTGCTTGCGAGTTTCCCAGCACACGGCTCCTGATGTAGATACCCTATTTGTCAGTAGGAACAGGGCTACGACCCCCCGCTTTGTAACCTCAACTTTAGGAGCTATATACAACCTCGTAGTCTTTAAGCTCGCACTCGTCATAAAACTCTTAATTGTCGCGGTCTCTATATCCACACCGTGGCTAGTGGGCATATCCTAACCATTACAGTTAGGCATTAGCTTTCAGCCACATCCTTTCCCCTTAAAGGTATACGCTTACACTTTTCACTACTGTGCAGGTACATCCTGCCGAGAGCCTAAAAGGGGTTTAAACGTTCCGTTTATACGGGCATTCCATCTTTAGACTTGTCCTGTCCACCGGGGTAATTTTAAAGGTCTGTGTAGGTAGTAAAGAGAAACCCCTACTTTTCCCCTTGCTCTTTTGAGCGCAGCGTGTCAACCTGTTTCGCTACCTTCTTATGACGGTGGTTCAAGTCGGAACATTCAGATTTCCTTAGTCATGGATGGTTGGCAGTGGTCGCATATGGTAGTAGGTTCTACTTCACGCCTTCCGTTCCCCGCTTCAATCCTGGGGTTATGATTCCCAAAATTGGGCAGCAATTCTCATTTTGGCGAAAACCTGTTCAAGTCCCCAGCATCCCTGTATCGTAATGACATCCAAGAAACCCAGGAGCGCCAGAGCCGTTGAAAAAGCCAGGTGGCTTTGAGACTCTAGTCGGTTCTTTCCGCCAGTGCTTGTCATCGCTACCGGACAAGCGCCGGGGTAAAAATCGCCGCTATGGAATGGAGGATGCCGCTTTAAGTGCGTTTAGTGTGTTTTTTACTCAAACTCCGTCGTTTCTGGCTTATCAACGTCTGATGGAGGGGAGTAAAGGCAAGAGCAATGCCCAAAGTCTGTTTGGAGTTCATCGAATTCCCTGTGATAACCAGATTCGGGACTTATTAGATGCCGTGTCCCCAGAGCACCTGTTTCCAGTGTTTGAGGATATCCTACAAGTCTTGGAAGCCCAGGGGCAGTTAGAAGACTTCCGTTGCCTAGGGGACAGTCTATTAGTCGCGTTGGATGGCTACCCCGAATACTTCAGTTCCGACCAAATTCACTGTCCCCACTGTTCAACGCGCACCCAGAAGTCAGGAAAAACCCATTACTTCCATAGTGTTGTCACTCCAGTCATCGTCTGTCCGGGACAGAATCATGTGATTCCCTTAGTCCCCGAATTTATCGTGCCCCAAGATGGTCATGATAAGCAAGACTGTGAGAATGCCGCCGCCAAACGCTGGCTATCGAGGCAAGAACAATGCTTGAGGGCTTTGAATGTCACGGTTTGAGGGGATGACCTCTATTGCCACCAACCGTTGTGTCAGCAGTTTTTAGAGCAGCAACTTAACTTCATCGTCGTCTGTCGCCCCGAGTCTCATACTACCCTCTATGAACACCTAGAGGGCATCGAACTCCCGACCCTCACGACCAAGAAGTGGACTGGTAAAGTCGAGAAAACCTATACCTACCGCTATCTCAACGGAGTCCCCCTCAAAGATAGCGATGAGGCGCTGTTGGTTAACTGGTGCGAACTTACTGTCACCACCGCTGATGGCCAGGTAACCTATCACAACTCCTTAGCCACGAATTATCCTCTCAGCGATGAGAATGTAGCCGAGGTGGTTCGGGCCGGGCTGACTCGTTGGAAAGTTGAGAATGAGAACAACAACACTCTCAAGACCAAGGGCTACCATCTCGAACACAATTTTGGCCATGACAAGCAGCATCTTTCTTCCTTGCTCCGGACCATCAACATCCTCTCGCTGCTCTTCCACACCCTGCAGGAGTTGCTCGATAACAAGTACCAGTTGCTACGAGCGCACTTACCGAAGCGCCAAACCTTCTTTAATGATTTGCGCGCGCTTACCCAGACTGTACTTCGACAGTTGGGACCACCTTCTGACCTTTATGCTTGAGGGTCTCGAGTTAGACATCCCACCCGATAGCAGTTGAATTTCCAAAATGAGAATTGCTGAAAATTGGGGGTGGCTATTGCCGTTACTCTCAACTTCATGCTATACTAGGTGGGTCACAACTCCCACCGTTCAAGCGTTCTGTCTTGACCTTGAGTCCCCTGCCTTGCTTAGATTTCTCTAAGCGTCGGGACATATAAACAGTTATGGGATGGTCAGGGAAGCGACTCCCTATATTCCACCAAGGGGTGGAAGTCCCACCGAGCAGTTATTTCGGGTATTGCAACCCTATGCGCGTGCCTGAACGTTTTGCACCTCCTTGTTAAGAGTACAGCAACCTCTCTTCATCAAGAGCTGTTTTATCATCGCGGGTGTGGCGATGTAATAGCTGAAGGTTTTTGTATTCATCCTTTCCGCCTAGGCTTTGAGGTACAATGTGGTCTACTTCAACTAAATCCGATGGTGCGAAATACTGTCCACACCAGGTACATCTACCTTTTTGCTTTTTGAGTAGTTTTGCTACCCTAATTGGCGTGTCGATTGCTTGTCCTTTTCTGGTTGCCCAGTAAGTCCAGTTTCCGTCGTATGGTGTTGCATCAGGGCGTATTAGGGTGTGTCTGACAATCGGAGTCCAATTATGTTTCCATAGTTGAAGTCCATCTTTAGTCTTGAACAACCAAGATTCATGTCTTTCTTTCCCATTGCTAAGTTTAACCGTTTCATGTCTGAAATAGTTTCTTAGCTTTTCGTGATTTGCCTTTCCGCATCTTGATTTTGTCCATGCCCTTAACATTAGCCATATTATATTGTCTAGCTTAACGAAGGTCTCTGTTGAGACTACCGCTGAATAATAGTTTGACCATCCTCGAATAATCGGGTTTATTTTGCTTATCAGGGCTGACTGAGGTGCTGTTTTAAGTTGTTTAATTGCACCTTTAATCACTTCTATGTGGGCTTTAAATGCTTTATTGCTGGGTTTTATGCAGGTTTTGTGACCGATTAATCGTCTTGCCATTCCCCCGGTTTTCCCAGACTTATATTTTCCTACCGGATATTGCCTGATATTGAATCCTAGAAAATCAAACCCTGGTTCTTCAGTTTTACCGTTATACTCAATAGGATTGAGCGTATGGCAGATTCGAGTTTTTTCAGGTTTAATCTCTAGTCCTACAGGTTTTAACCATTCAGAAATTGCAGTTTTGCACTGTTCAATGATTTTAAGGTCTTTTGATATAACCACAAAATCATCGGCGTATCTTATAAGGTTTCCCTGTGTGGTTGTTCCTTTATTTGGATACATTCCTTTTACTAGCCTCTCCATACCATCCAGTGCGATGTTAGCTAGGAGTGGACTTATTACCCCTCCTTGGGGTGTCCCTGTTTCTGTATCCTCGAATACGCCGTTATCTAGCACACCCGCTTTGAGCCATTGTTTCAGGTCTCTCTTCAGGCTGCTTGGACAATGAATTTTGGACAGTAGGTATTCATGGTTCACGGTAAGAGCATTTGGCTATATGTTAGGGGTCGAGAATGGAGTCACCACCATCCCCTCCCATTCAGAACCATACGTGAAAGTTTCCCTTCATACGGCTCCTGGTGTGGATACCCTGTTTTGTCAAAGGAGCAGAATCAACAGACCTGCTTTTTACTTCGATGTTCAGAGCTATATGCAGCACGTAGTCTTTCAACTCGTCCTCGCCATTATACTCTTACTGACCGCAGTATCTATATCCACACCGTGACAATTGGGCATATCCCCACCATGACAATTGGGCTTTAGCTTCTGGTCACATCCTTAGCCCTCTAAGCATGCGCTTACATTTTTCACTAGCCTTGTGAATTGCATTACTCACTTGTTTATGGGCAGAGCATTAGAGGGGTTAATTAGGGGTCGAGATAAACCTCACGGTCTACCCCTCCCATTCAGCAGCAGAACCGTACATGAGACTTTCACCTCATACGGCTCCTAGTTTGACCGTCTCTTTGTTAAGAGTACAGCAACATCTCTTTCATCAAGAGCTGTTTTATCATCGTGACAATGGCGATGTAATAATTGAAGATTCTTGTATTCATCCTTTCCGCCTTGGCTTCTAGGTACAATGTGGTCTACTTCAATTAAATCTGATGGGGTAAAGAATTGCCCGCACCAGGTACATCTACCTTTTGGTTTTTTGAGTAGTTTTGCTACCCTAATTGGCGTGTCGATTGCTTGTCCTTTCCTGGTGGCCCAGTAAGTCCAATTTCCGTCATAAAGTGTTGCGTCGGGGCGTATTAGGGTGTGTCTGACAATTGGGGTCCAGATGTGTTTGAATAGATGTATCCCATCTTTGGTTTGGAATAGCCAATTTTCGTGTCTTTCTTTCCCATTGCTAAGTTTAATTGTTCCATGTCTGAAATAATTACTTAGCTTTTTGTAACTTGCCTTTCCGCATCTTGATACTGTCCATGCCCTTAACATTTGCCAGATTGTATTATCTAGCTTATTGAAGGTCTCTGTTGAGACTACTGCTGAGTAATAGTTTGCCCATCCTCTTATAATTGGGTTTAGTCTACTTATCAGGGCTGATTGAGGTGCTGTCTTATGTCGTTTAATTACACCTTTTATCACTTCTGTGTGGGCAACAACTGCTTTTTGGCTGGGTTTTATGTGGGTTTTATGTCCGATTAATCGACTCTTATATCCCCCTGTTTTTCCAGACTTGTATTTTCCTACTGGGTATTGCCTGATATTGAATCCGAGAAAATCAAACCCAGGTTCTTCTGTTTTGCCATTATACTCAATAGGTTTGAGTGTGTGACCAATTCGAGTCTTTTCGGGTTTAATCTCTAATCCTACCTAGGTTTTAACCATTTGGTGATAGCAGTTTGGCACTGTTCAATGATTCCTAGGTCTTTGGAGATGACCACAAAATCATCGGCATATCTTATAAGGTTCACCTGAGTGGCTGTGCCTTTATTTGGATACATTCCTTTAACTAGCCTTTCTACTCCCAGCAGTGCGATGTTGGCGAGTATTGGACTTATTACCCCTCCCTGGGGTGTCCCTGCTTCTGTATCCTCAAATACACCGTTATCTAGCACGCCTGCTTTGAGCCATTGTTTCAGGTCTCTTTTTAGGCAGCTTGGACAATGAATTTTGGACAGTAGATAATCATGGTTCACGGTAAGAGCATTTCGCTATATCTGCATCAAGTACATAGTATTGTCCTTGATTTATGGCAGTGTAAATTCTACCAATTGCGTCCTGGGCTGACCGTCCGGGACGGAACCCATAGCTAGTGCCCTCAAATCTTGACTCCCATTCGGGCTCAAGTGCCGACTTAACCAAGGCTTGCCTGGCTCTATCTTGGATTGTGGGAATTCCTATTCCAGCTTTTTTCATCCCTACCAGGTTTTGGAATCCACACCCTTCGCAGTGGTTTTGCTTTGAGGTTTCCTTTGATTTTCTCGGTCATTTCTAGCCTTTGTTTAGGGGATATTGCTATCACACCATCTACTCCAACCGTCTTTTTGCCTTGACCCGCTTGGGGGGCGGGTTTATTAAGCTGACTGTTGGGAAGCATGGCTGACCGTGGAACCCGCCCCTACAGTCGCACTGCTAAGAGTCGGGCATAATATGATTTCACCAATAGACGTTGCAGCCTTCTTACCTTTGCGTCCTGTCCCGATTTAGCTGCTTGAAATATACTCTTTTGGAGCTTGAAAACTTTCCGTTGAACCTTAGTCCATGGGATGGCCTTCCATGCGTTGTTCGTAGTCTTGATTGGTTTGGGCTTGCCAAATCCTTTCTTTAAACTCGCTATCGCCATTTGTACACCTACTAGACTCTATTCTTACAATCAAACCGTGACCTGTTAGCATATCCCTACCATTACAGTCGGGCATTGGCTTCTGGTCACATCTCACCCCCTAATGGGCTTGCGCTTACACTTTCACTACTGACTCTCTCGACCAGATTGTCAGAGCCCAAGAGGGGTTAAAACGTTCCGTTTATATGGGCATTCCATCTTTAGATTTGTCCTTTCCACCGGGGTACTTTTAAAGGTCTGTGTAGTTATGACATTGAAGTTCCTACTTTTCCCTTTGCTCTTTTGAGCGCAGCGTATCAACCTGTTTCGCTGCCCAATCATTACGATGGTTCAAGCCGGACATTCGGTTCCCTAATCATGGATGGTTGCAGTGGTCTCGATTCTGGTTGGGTTACACCTTGGAGCCTTCCGTTCCCCGCTTCAATCCTGGGTTGTGATTCCCAAAACTGGGGTGCTATCGCCGTTACCCTGACTCTCTAACTTCTACTTATCTATTTGTAGAATTTGTATAAGTAATTTGTATGAGTTAGTTGTTTTGACCTTGGTTCCCTGCCTTGATTTGTATCGTGGATACTAATCGTTGGACATATAAACAGTTATGAGGATGGTCAGGAAGATCTCCTTATATTCAGCCAAGGGTTTAAGTCCCCACCAGGCGGTTATTTCAGGTATTTCAACCTTATTTTATGCCTGAACGTCTCGCACCAACGTTCCGATTATATGGGCATTCCATCGTTAGATTTTCCTATCGACCGGGTACTTCTAAAGTCTGTGTGGGTAGAATGCAGAATCCCCACTTTTCCCCTGCCCTTTTGGCCGCAGCGTGTCAACCTATTTCGCTGCTCGTGCTTTACGATGTTCAAGTCGGACATTCGTCTTCCTAATCATAGATGGTTGGCAGTGTCGCGTCTTGGTGGTAGGTTCTACCTCACGCCTTCCGTTCCCGCTTCTATCCTGGAGTTATGATTTCCAAAACTGGGGTGGCTATCGCCGTTACTCTCTACTCCCTGATTTCTCAGTTCGTTTATGACCTTGAGTTCCCTGCCTTGCTTAGTTACCTAAGCGTCGGGACATATAATCAGTTATGAGGATGGTCAGGAGAGGTCTCCTTATATCCAGATTCGGAGCTGGAATCCTCACCGGGTAGTTATTTCGGGCATTTAAGCCCTATTTCATACCGAACGTCTCGCACCCGCATCAAGTACATAGTAGTTTCCTTTATTTATGGCAGTATAGATTCTACCAATTGCATCTTGGGCAGACCGACCAGGTCGAAACCCATAGCTAGTGCCTTCAAATCTTGATTCCCATTCGGTTCGAGAGCCGACTTAACCAAGGCTTGCCTTGCTCTGTCTTGGATTGTGGGTATTCCAAAGGGCGTTTTCATCCCTGCCAGGTTTTGGTATCCACACCCGTCGCAGCGGTTTTGCTTTGAGGTTTCCCTTAATGTTCTCAACAAGTTCAAACCTTTGCCTTGGAGAGATTGCTCTCATTCCATCAACTCCGGCAGTTTTCTTGCCTTGATTATCTTGAGTCACTCGCCGTACTGCTAAGAGTCGGGCATAATATGATTTCACCAATAGACGTTGCCACCTTCTAGCCTTTGCATCCTGTCCCGATTTAGCTGCTTGAAATATACTCTTTTGGAGCTTGAAAACTTTCCGCTGAACTTTCGCCCATGGGATTGTCTTCCATGTGTTGGTCGTAGTCTTGATTGGTTTTGATTTCTCAAATCCTTTCTTTAAACTCGCTATCGCCATCTATACACCTACTAGACTCTACTTCTTACATTCAAAGCGTGACCCGTTAGCATATCCCTATCATTACAATAGGGCGTTGGCTTCTGGTCACATCTCACATCCTCTAAGACTTGCGGTTACACTTATTCCTACTGATATCTCGACCAGATAATCAGAGTCTAGGAGGACTTAAAACGTTCCGTTTATATGGGCATTCCATCTGTAGACTTGTCCTTTCCACCGGGGTACTTTTTAAAGGTCTGTGAATATGGTAAACAAAAACCTCTTCTTTTCCCCTTGCTCTTTTGAACGCAGCGTGTCAACCTATTTCGCTGCTTCGTATTAACGATGGTTCAAGTTGGAACATTCAGATTTCCTTAGTCATGGATGGTTGGCAGTGGTCGCGTCTGGTAGTAGGTTCTACTTCACGCCTTCCGTTCCCGCTTCTATCTGACGGGTTGTGATTCCTGAAACTGGGGGTGGCTATCGCCGTTACTCTCTACTCCCTGATTTCTCAGTTTGTTTATGACCTTGAGTTCCCTGCCTTGTTTGAATTTTCCAAACGTCGGGACATATAAACAGTTATGAGGATGGTCAGGAGTGCGTTCCTTATATTAAACCAAAGGGTTGAAATCCTCACCAGGCAGTTATTTCGGGCATTGCAGCCCTATTTGATGCCTGAACGTCTCGCACTTGTTTCCATACATTCTTCGTAGTCTTGATTGGTTTTGATTTCTCAAATCCTTTCTTTAAACTCGCTTTCGTCATAGTACTCCTACTAGACTCTATTCTTTACAATCAAACCGTGACCCGTTAGCATATCCCTACCATTACAGTTGGGCATTGGCTTCTGGTCACATCTCACATCCTCTAAGACTTGCGGTTACACTTATCCCTACTGATATCTCGACCAGATAATCAGAGTCTAGGAGGATTTAAAACGTTCCGTTTATATGGGCATTCCATCTTTAGATTTATCCTTTCCACCGGGGTACTTTTAAAGGTCTGTATAGGTAGTAACCAAAGCCCCCTACTTTTCCCCTTGCTCTTTTGAGCGCAGCGCATCAACCTATTTCGCTACTTTATAATTACGGTGGTTCAAGCCGGACATTCGGTCTCCCTAATCATGGATGGTTGGCAGTGGTCGCATTTAGTAGTAGGTTCTACATCACGCCTTCCGTTCCCCGCTTCAATCTGACGGGTTGTGAATCCTGAAACTGGGGTGGCTATCGCCGTCACTCTCTACTCCCTAATTTCTTAGTTTGTTTTTGACCTTGAGTTCCCTCCCTGCCTTGCTCAGTTTCCTAAGCGTCGGGACATATAAACAGTTATGGAGATGGTCAGAGGCGAGCCTCTTATATTCAACCAAGGGGTTTAAGTCCCCACTAGGCAGTTATTTCAAGCATTGCAGCTCTATTTCATGCCTAAACGTCTCGCACTTGGTATCTAATAATGGAAAATGCTAACAAGGTGCAAGGAACACCGGCTCAACAGTCGCAGATGCGAGCACTGCTATGGCGAGGGGAGACCCAGAAGGCAATTGAGTATCTACGCCCAGAGCCATGTCGGGGAGCGACGGGGTTTATCAATTACTTAAAGCATCACCAGACTAGGATTATAGACTACCAGGCTGGGCAGGAAGCGGGGCAATCGATTGGTTGGGGTCGGGTGGAGTCGTTGGTGAAACAAATTGGGATGAGGGTGAAGTTGCCGGGGGCACAATGGCGAAGGGAGAATGTGCCGAAGGTGTTGAGGCATCGCTGTGCCTACCTAAATGGCGCGTTAGCTGCTTAATCAGGGTAAGAGTAGATTTTTTCTCTGAGTAATTATACTCATATCCTAATTGAGATGCACCCAACCAATACCGTCTGCGCCATTCAGCCATAAGGGGAACAATTGTGCAAGTTTTCCCAAAAATAATATCAGGAATCAGTGAAGTTCCTTTAATAAATTACCATAAAGTTATCGAGTGTATATAGCCAGTCATACCCAAACGAATTACTATAGCTGGATACTTAACATTAGGGGTCGAGAATGGAGTCGCCTCCATTCCCTCCCATTCAAAACCGTGCTTGAGACTTTCACCTCACACGGCTCCTAGTCTGACTGTTCCATTGTTATGGATACAGCTTTAGCCTTGTCTAGGGCTGTCTTGTCATCGCGGGTGTGGTGGTGTAGTAATTGAAGATTATTGTATACATCCTTTCCGCCTAGGCATCGAGGTACAATATGGTCAACCTCAATTACGTCTGATGGTGTAAAGTATTGTCCACACCATTTACACTTACCTTTCTGTTTCTTGAGTAGTTTTGCTATCCTTGTTGGTGTTCCAATTGCTTGTCCTTTTCTGGTTGCCCAGTATGTCCAGTTTCCGTCGTATGGTGTTGCGTCCGGTCTCACTAGGGTATGTCTGACTATTGGTGTCCAATTATGTTTCCATAGTGTGAACCCCTCCTTGGTTTTGAATAACCAAGTTTCATGTCTTTCTTTCCCGTTGCTGAGTTTGACCGTTCCCGGTCTAAAGTATTTCCTCAACTTTTCGTGATTTATCGTGCCGCATCTTGAGCCTGTCCATGCCCTTAACATTAGCCAGATTATATAATCCAGCTTGACGAATGTTTTAACTGAGACTACGCCTGAATAGTAATTAGACCATCCTCGGATTATTGAATTTAGTCTATTTATTAGGGCTGATTTGGGTTTTGTTTTATATTGCTCAATTATCCCTTGTATCGTCTCAGTGTGGGCTTTAACTGCTTTCTTGCTAGGTTTGATGAGCGTTTTAAATCCTAGCGGTTTTCCCTGTGGGTTTTTGCCAGTCTTGAGCTTTCCTACAGGGTATTGCCTAATATTGAATCCTAGAAAGTCGAATCCTGGTTCTTCTGTTTGTTCCCCATGTTGTAAGGGGTTTAGTGTATGACACACTCTGGTTTTTTCAGGTTTGATTTCTAGTCCTACATTTCTTAGCCATTCTGAGATAGCAGTTTTGCACTGTTCAATGATTTCTATTGACGGTGATATTACCACGAAATCATCGGCGTATCTTATTAGGGTTGCTTGTTTCCTTCCCTTTTTCTTTTGGATACAGTTTTCTATTAATCTAGCCATGCCATCCAGTGCGATGTTTGCTAGTAGTGGACTAATTACCCCTCCTTGCGGTGTTCCCCTTTCTGTATCCTCAAATACGCCGTTATCCAGTACACCTGCTTTGAGCCATTGTTTGACATCTCGCTTCAGGCGACTAGGACAATGAATTTTGGACAGTAGGTAATCATGGTTCACGGTAAGAGCATTTTGATATATCAGCGTCGAGAACATAGTATTGTCCTTGATTTATAGCAGTATAGATTCTGCTAATCGCGTCGTGGGCTGACCGTCCTGGACGGAACCCGTAGCTTGTGCCTTCAAATCTCGATTCCCATTCAGGTTCGAGAGCCGACTTAACCAACGCTTGCTTTGCTCTATCTTGGATTGTGGGAATACCTAGGGGGCGTTTTTCATCCCTCCCTGGTTTTGGAATCCACACCCGTCGCAGTGGTTTAGCTTTGGAGTTTTCCTTAATGTTCTCAACAAGTTCGAGTCTCTGTTTTGGTGAAATTACTTTCACAGCATCGATTCCCGCCGTTTTCTTGCCTTGATTATCTTGGGTTACTTTCCTCACTGCTAGGAGCCTAGCGTAATATGACTTCACCAACAGACGTTGCCACCTTCTAACCTTTGCGCTCTGTCCCGATTTAGCTGCTTGGAATATACACTTTTGGAGCTTAAAGACTTTCCGTTGAACTTTCGCCCATGGGATTGCCTTCCATACGTTGGTCGTAGTCTTGATTGGACTGGGTTTCCCAAATCCTCTCTTTGAACTCGCTATCGTCATTTGTACACCTACTAATCTCTATTCCTTACTGTCAAACCGTGACCTGTTAGCATATCCCGACCATTACAGTGGGGCTTTGGCTTCTGGTCACATCTCCCCTCTTCCCGGGCATCCGCTTACATTTATCACTACTAACTTTCTCGACCAGATTGTTAGAGCCTGGGAAGAATTATGACGTTCCGTTTATATGGGCTTTTCACCTTTATATTTGTCCTGTCCACCGGGGTACTTTTAAAGGTCTGTGTAGGTAGTGTTAAAAGGCTCCTACTTTTCCCCTTGCCCTTTTGGACGTAGCGTGTCAACCTGTTTCGCTACTTGAGTTATTACGATGGTTCAGTCCGGACATTCGGTTTCCCTAATCATGGGTGATTGGCAGTGAGTGGTCTCGTTATTTCCGATACTAGGTTGTATCTCTGAGCCTTCCGTTTCCCGCTTCAGTCCTAGGGTTATGACTTCTCAAACTGGGGATGGCTATCGCCGTCACTCTCTCCGCAATTGTTAAGGAATCATTAAGATTTCCATTTTGGCGTTTTGACCTTGAGTTCCCTGCCTTGACTTAGTATCACTTTGATACAAATCGTTGGGACATATAAACAGTTGTAGGGATGGTCAGAGGCGAGTCTCTTGTATTCAATCGAGGGGCTGAAATCCTTACCAGGCATGAAATAGAGCATTACAGCTCTATTTCATGCCTGAACGCCTCGCACCATAACCTTAACCATCAGTAGGGTGTGTCAGACTCCGAGAATTGAAATCAACAGGGGATAATTGATTTCTGACGCACCATAACCGATAATTGATTGTTGGTAGAGCATCATAATTATTTCTGGGAACTCATATACTCGAAATGGTGCGTCAGCCGAGCATTATTCCTGGGGATTTATATACCCTGGTTCTGACGCACCCTACCGTAGGCGTGAGCCGGTGTGGGAACTTGTATACTCGAAATGGTGCGTCAGCCGAGCATTATTCCTGGGGATTTATATACCCTGGTTCTGACGCACCCTACCGTAGGCGTGAGCCGGTGTGGGAACTTGTATACTCGAAATGGTGCGTCAGCCGAGCATTATTCCTGGGGATTTATATACCCTGGTTCTGACGCACCCTACCGTAGGCGTGAGCCGGTGTGGGAACTTGTATACTCGAAATGGTGCGTCAGCCGAGCATTATTCCTGGGGATTTATATACCCTGGTTCTGACGCACCCTACCGTAGGCGTGAGCCGGTGTGGGAACTTGTATACTCGAAATGGTGCGTCAGCCGAGCATTATTCCTGGGGATTTATATACCCTGGTTCTGACGCACCCTACCAGGCGATCGCACCCGATCGCCTGGTAGGATATTAACTATCTGTAATTGGTAAATTGTAGTGCTACGGGGAAATCTTCCTGCTTGAGATATCTAATTATCTCCTGTAAATCATCTTTAGACTTACTAGAAACCCGCACCGCATCACCTTGGATAGAAGCCTGAGATTTTTTGAAATTATCTTTAATAATCTTGGTAATCTGTTTAGCCACATCCTTGCTAATCCCTTTTTTCAGGGTAATTTCTTGGCGGACTCGGTTTCCACTAGCTGACTCAACCTTTCCATAATCAAAAATTTTGAGGGATAGATTACGTTTAGCAGCCTTAGTTTGCATAATCGTATGGACCGCATCAAGAGTAAACTCGCTGTCGGTATTGACAACAATTACCTCATCACCAAGTTCTAGGGTAGTGTTAGTATCTTTCAAATCGTAGCGACTAATAATTTCTCGTTTGGCTTGGTCTAGTGCATTGACCAATTCTTGACGGTCGAAATCGCTGACAATATCGAAAGAAGATGTTGAAGCCATAAGCCTTCGTTGCTATGTAATGTTCTACTGATTTCTTAGGACAAGGATTCTAACCCCAAACATCCAAATATGCAACAATTTTGATAAAAAGCCGTCCCCAGCTAGGCTAAAGGACGGGTCTTTGTATCCAATTTTTCGGTAACAGCAGTCTGATTTTGGCATTGAACAGCAAATCAGGCCTTATGGGGTGAGATAGCTTATATCTCTGAGAACTTGCCCCAATAGATCTATACCAACTAAGTGCCACTGGCAACCTCTGGCTTCAATCCAAATAGAACAAAGTTACCACCTTCCGCTGATTTTCGGCTTCTTCACAGGTCCTCAGCAAAGTATCACTGTCATGAAAAGCAAAACATATCAACTGCTGACACCGGGAAATAATTTCCTGATTGCAGGAGGAACTAGCTTCGGCCAATGATAAGGTATCTCCAGAGGGATTTTCGACCAAATGGATGACCTGTTCTAGCTGTGACCGTGACTCGCGAGGCTGACGTTCGAGACTTTGAGGTAGAATGACTGTTAAAAGATTAGGATCAGCCCGCATTGCCCCTCTAATGGCGGCTGAGTTAGTCCCGGTTGCACCGGAGGTAATCAGATGGTTTCCCCCCAAAACTAGGGCATAACTCATCATCTCAATCAAATTCTGATGGGTTAAGGGAATATGGCGGGAACCGAGTAAGGCAATGCGCTTGGAGCCGGTTTGCTGAATGGCTGCAAGTTCTTCTAAAAATTCATCTACTCTGGGCAAATTGATGGACTGACTCAAGGATACTCTTATATATTTACCAAGAATTAGGGGTCGAGATAGACCTCACGGTCTACCCCTCCCATTCAGAACCGGACGTGAGACTTTCACCTCATCCGGCTCCTAGTCTGATTGTTCCATTGTTAAGGATACAGCTTTGGCGTTGTTTTTGTCAAGCGCCGTTTTATTATCGTGACAGTGACGGTGCAATAATTGAAGATTCTTGTATTCATCCTTTCCACCTAAGTTTCGAGGTACAATGTGGTCTACTTCAACTAAATCTGATGGTGCAAAATACTGTCCACACCAGGAACACCTGCCTTTTTGCTTTTTGAGTAGTTTCGCTACCCTTGTTGGCGTATCGATTGCTTGTCCTTTTCTGGTTGCCCAATAAGTCCAATTTCCGTCGTATGGTGTCGCTTCTGGGCGTACTAGGGTATGTCTGGCAATTGGGGTCCAATTATGTTTCCACAATTGGAGTCCCTCTTTAGTTTTAAACAACCAAGTTTCATGCCTTTCTTTTCCGTTGCTAAGTTTAACCCTTTCCTGCTGGAAGTAGTTCCTTAACTTTTCATGATTCGCCTTTCCGCATCTTGATACTGTCCATGCCCTTAGCATCTTCCAGACTATATGGTCTAGTTTGTTGAAGGTCTCTGTTGAGACTACTCCTGAATAGTAGTTTGACCATCGCCTTATAATTGGGTTTAGTCTACTTATCAGAGCTGGTTGGGGTGCCGTTTTATGTTGTTTTATTACACCCTTTATCACTTCAATTTGGGCTTTAAATGCTTTTTTACTGGGTTTAATATGGGTTTTGTGACCGATTAATCGGCTTCCTCTTCCCCTGTTTTCCCAGATTTATATTTTCCTACCGGATATTGCCTGATATTGAATCATAGAAAATTAAACCCCGGTTCCTCAATCTTGCCGTTATACTCAATAGGATTGAGTGTGTGACAAATTCGAGTTTTTTCGGGTTTAATTTCTAGTCCTACAGGTTCTAACCATTCAGAAATTGCAGTTTGGCACTGTTCGATGATTTTTAAGTCTTTTGAGATGACCACAAAATCATCGGCATATCTTATAAGGTTCACCTGGGTGGTTGTTCCTTTATTGGGATACATTTCTTTAACTAACCTTTCCATTCCCAACAGTGCGATGTTGGCGAGTATTGGACTTATTACCCCTCCCTGGGGTGTCCCTGTTTCTGTATCCTCAAATACACCGTTATCCAATACACCCGCTTTGAGCCATTGTCTCAGGTCTCTTTTCAGGCAGCTTGGACATTGAGTTTTGGACAGTAGGTAATCATGGTTCACGGTAAGAGCATTTTGTTAGGGGTCGAGATAAACTTCACAGCCTACCCCTCCCATTCCAAACCGTGCTCGCGAGTTTCCCAGCACACGGCTCCTGATGTAGATACCCCTTTTGTCACTGGGAACAGGGTTACAACCCCCTGCTTTATGACCTCAACTTTCAAAGCTATATGCTTGCGTTAGTCTTTCAACTCGCTGCCATTAAACTCTTACTTATCGCGGTCTCTATATCCACACCGTGATTAGTGGGCATATCCTAACCATTACAGTTAGGCATTAGCTTTCAATCACATCCTTTCCCCTTAAAGGCATACGCTTACACTTTTCACTACTCCACGGGTACATCCCGCCACTTGAGAGCCAATGAGGGGTTTAAACGTTCCATCTATGCGGGCATTCCATCTTTAGATTTGTCCTATCCACCGGGGTACTTTTAAAGGTCTGTGTAGGTAGTTATAGCAGCCTCCTACTTTTTTTCCCTCGCCCTTTTGAGCGCAGCGTATCAACCTATTTCGCTACTGACGCATTACAATGGTTCAAGCCGGACATTCGGTTTCCCTAATCATGGATGGTTGGCAGCGCTCGAGTGAGAGGTAGGTTCCTCTATTACGCCTTCCGTTCCCCGCTTCAACCCGTTGAGTGTGAATCCTCAAATTGGGGGTGGCTACCGCCGTTACTCTCAACCTTACGTTATACTCAAGGGGTTCACAACTTCCCTCTTTTTTTTCGCTCAGTCTTGACCTTGAGTCTCTCTGCCTTATCTGGTTGTCGAAGCCAGATGTTGAGACACATAGATAGTTATGGGATGGTCAGGGGTGCGAATCCCTTATATTCCACCAAGGGGTGGAAGTCCCACTAGGAGGTTATTTCAGGCATTGCAGCCCTATTTCACTCCTAAACGTCTCGCACGCTATATGTTAGGGGTCGAGAATGGAGTCACCACCATCCCCTCCCATTCAGAACCATACGTGAAAGTTTCCCTTCATACGGCTCCTGGTGTGGATACCCTGTTTTGTCAAAGGAGCAGAATCAACAGACCTGCTTTTTACTTCGATGTTCAGAGCTATATGCAGCACGTAGTCTTTCAACTCGTCCTCGCCATTATACTCTTACTGACCGCAGTATCTATATCCACACCGTGACAATTGGGCATATCCCAACCATGACAATTGGGCTTTAGCTTCTGGTCACATCCTTAGCCCTCTAAGCATGCGCTTACATTTTTCACTACTGCCTTGTGAATTGCATTACTCACTTGTTTATGGGCAGAGCATTAGAGGGGTTACAACGTTCCGATTATATGGGCATTCCATCGTTAGATTTGTCCTATCGACCGGGGTACTTCTAAAGGTCTGTGTGGGTAGAATGCAGAATCCCCCACTTTTCCCCTTGCCCTTTTGGGCGCAGCGTATCAACCTATTTCGCTGCTCGTGCTTTACGATGGTTCAAGTCGGACATTCGGTCTTCCTAATCATAGATGGTTGGCAGTGGTCGCGTCTTGGTAGTAGGTTCTACCTCACGCCTTCCGTTCCCCGCTTCTATCCTGGAGTTATGATTTCCAAAACTGGGGGTGGCTATCGCCGTTACTCTCTACTCCCTGATTTCTCAGTTCGTTTATGACCTTGAGTTCCCTGCCTTGCTTAGTTACCTAAGCGTCGGGACATATAATCAGTTATGAGGATGCTCAGGAGAGGTCTCCTTATATCCAGATTCGGAGCTGGAATCCTCACCGGGTAGTTATTTCGGGCATTTCAGCCCTATTTCATACCCGAACGTCTCGCACCTGCATCTAGCACGAAATATTCACCTTTGTTGATACTCTGGTAAATCCTGGCTATTGCATCTTGGGCTGAACGTCCTGGACGGAACCCATAGCTTGTGCCTTCAAATCTCGATTCCCATTCAGGTTCGAGAGTCGATTTAACCAAGGCTTGCCTTGCTCTATCTTGGATTGTGGGTATTCCCATTCCCGCTTTTTTCATCCCTGCCGGGTTTTGGAATCCACACCCGTCGTAGTGGTTTTGTTTTGAGTTTTCCCTTAATGTTCTTAACAAGCTCAAACCTTTGTCTTGGGGAGATTGCTCTCATTCCATCAACTCCGGCAGTTTTCTTGCCTTGACCCGCCTGGGGGGCGGGTTTATTAAGCTGACTGTTGGGAAGCATGGCTGACCGTGGAACCCGCCCCTACAGCCGCACTGCTAAGAGTCGGGCATAATATGATTTCACCAATAGACGTTGCCACCTTCTTACCTTTGCATCCTGTCCCGATTTAGCTGCTTGAAATATACTCTTTTGGAGCTTGAATACTTTCCGCTGAACCTTAGTCCATGGGATTGTCTTCCATGCGTTGTTCGTAGTCTTGATTGGTTTTGGTTTCCCAAACCCTTTCTTTAAACTCGCTATCGCCATTTGTACACCTACTAGACTCTATTTCTTACAATCAAACCGTGACCTGTTAGCATATCCCTACCATTACAGCAGGGCGTTGGCTTCTGGTCACATCTCACATCCTCTAGGACTTGCGGTTACACTTATCCCTACTGAGGTATCGACCATACTCTCAGAGTCCAGGAGGACTTAAAACGTTCTGTTTATATGGGCATTCCATCTTTAGATTTGTCCTCTCCACCGGGGTACTTTTAAAAGTCTGTGTAGGTGTTGTAGAGAAAACCCCACTTTTCCCCTTGTTCTTTTGAACGCAGCGTGTCAACCTATTTCGCTACCTAATATTGACGGTGGTTCATGCCGGACATTCGGTTTCCCTAATCATGGATGGTTGGCAGTGGTCTCGTTTCTGGTGTTAGGTTACACCTTGGAGCCTTCCGTTCCCCGCTTCAGTCCTGGGGTTGTGATTCCCTAAACTGGGGGTGGCTATCGCCGTCACTCTCTACTTCCTGATTTCTCAGTTTGTCTATGACCTTGAGTTCCCTGCCTTGCTCAGATTTCTCCAAGCGTCGGGACATATAAACAGTTATGGGGATGTTCAGAGACGAGCCTCTTATATTCAACCAGGGAGTTGAAATCCCCATCAGGCGGTTATTTCGAGCATTGCAGCTCTATTTCATGCCTGAACGTCTCGCACCAACCTTGAAGATTGTAGCAAATCAGGGGCAGTTTTCGGCACTTTCATAATTTATCGCGCTCCAATGAGGTCTGGGTAGAGGGTACATTTTTTAAAGAAAATGGTAGGCGGGAACGGCATTTCCCAGACTGAACTCCCATAGGTCGATGTTTTGTTGCTGTTGGGCGACCCACTCGACTAGGGCGACTTCTTGACTGCGGGGAATGAGTAAATAAATGCGTTCTGCGTCTTCGGTAGCTTTACCCTGAACTATGGGATATTTGCTGGCGATCGCATTTATAAAATCCTGCCACTGTTGTTCCTGTTGCTGTTCAAAATTGAGGCGCTGCTGGTGTAGACGTTTTTTCTGCAAAAAATAGTCCCGTCCCTTAGTTGGCGGCGCGGTGGTATCAGAAGATGGCTTCTCCTGGTTGAATGGTTGGGGGATAGCCTCCAGTAGGTACTCAGCCCGACCTGTTAATTTTTCTAATTGCCGAAAATAGCGATCGCCCTCTGTGGTCAGATGTTCGCACAATCTCGCCTCGGAATCAAAACAAGTCCCAAACCGCACAGGTAAAACGGTAGTTTCCTCAAATATCTGACACACAATCCGATCATGGGTCAAAACCGCCCGCATTAACTCTTCCTCATTGTCAGCCGAGAGATTTTCCGCCTGTAGGTTTGGTTCCACCACGGCGGCTAAAGCCCCAGCCTCCAGTAAAACTACTGGTTCATAGATTCCCTGAACGGATTTCCAACTAATTGATTGACTCTTAATAAAGGCATATACATACATTTAGAGACACTCCTACCCATCGACAGCTTTTTTATCAAAAATCAGATTTATCCTAGGATATAGGCTCTAAGAAAGCCCCTAGGAGGCATTTTTTGGTGTATGGTGGTGGGCGGGGTAACTATGATATACCGGGCGTGAACCCGCGCCTACTTAACCCACTCCCAAACTAATACCAATTGTGCGAGTCCCGATCGCCAAATTGATTCAGTTATCATGGGTTCTTCCCAATCAATTTCTACCCCATCGATCCATATCCCCAATTCCGGCGACACATCTCGCAGTTGAGTAATAATTGCGTCGCTACAGATACCCACTTGCTGAAACCTTTGACCACCTAAGCATTGTACGGGACTCGCAGTATCGATCGCCGATGCTAGACCGCCATTATCAACTCCAGTCTGGTCAGGCTGCCAATCAATCACAGCACTTTCATCTAATATAGTACCTATCAACCGGGGAGGTTCACGGGTAGCGATATCAATTTCCCAATGATAGCCTGGGAAATCAGCACTTAAAATCGCCACTAATCTAAGGGTTCCTTTATACCATAGTTTACCCGGTTCGAGAACGCGGACAGTAATGCCACCAATAAGTCTAGCGATCGCCGCCGAACCTCTAACAGTATGCCACATCAGAGATTGGATCAACTGACTGAGGCTAACTTGAGGAATCATCACATAGCCATAAGGAGATGATTGGCGATTATCTTGAGATTCTGAGGCGATCGCTTCCACCAAATCCCAGGCTTTGCGAATCAGAAAACGATTAAATATATCTGGGGATAGTTTAGGTTCTGGGGAGGAAACCCGGCGATTTTTACTATGAGAAACCGATGATTTAGCAGGTTCATCCGCCGCCGCAAAATTCTCATAACTTAAACATAATTTTTCCAGGGGAACCGCTATTTTTTGAATAATTTTTTCTTGAAAAGAACGACTAAAAATCATCATATCAGTGAGTTTCAGTTGACTTACCAATAAAAGGTATGGAGTCATTTCCTCGGAATCGTAACTACCTTCCATGGGATCATAATTAACCTCATTAACCTGATGGTTACTCCACTGCATCGAAGGATAATTAACTAACAACTGAAATCCGAAATCTAATAATAGTTGACCGGGTTCCCAATTATATCCAGGTTCGAGAACTGCAATTGATTGTGATTTCCATAAATCCAGCGCCTCAAATTCTTGATTAATAATATTTTTAAGCTGCTCAAGCAGAGACTTGGCTGAACGAGGAACAGTACATAACTCACAGTCAAAAGACTGCACGATCGCATTATGATGTAAATTAAATTTAGGACTCTCACCCGTAGCCAGGTCTAAATCATATTGACCCTGGGGAGTTTTCAGGATTAAACTAGCTACCAGTCGCAAAACCCCTGGTTTTCTTGTACCTCGAGGGGAAGTTACCATCACCTCAATTCCAGTTAGCAGCGCCATAATATTTTCAGCACTACAGCCTAAGCGCCACAATAATAGGGTTTGCAAATCACCGAGAGTTACAATTTCCGATGGACTCTTATCCGATAAATTCCCGGACTTAGGGTAACTTTTTTCTGTGGTTTTTTGCCATTCTAAAAAATGATGCCAAATATCCACCAGTTCCTCGGCAACGTAGGGAATCAGACGTTCTTCGGCGGCCAAAGGTGGCTCACTGGCGACAGAGAGGGAATCAGAGTTAATCTCAGCATTAGTCTGTAGGAGAGCATCAGATGATGAATCATTAACTAGCGATCGCAGACTAAATATCAGTTCTACCAACTTTTCCAGACTGTTAATTAAAGCGCCTGTTCCCACACCTTTACCCAAATCTCTGAGACGGGAAACATCAACTTTCACTAAAGTTAACTGTTGGGCGATCGACATATTTTTAGCCGTGGTACTATCGTCGCCATAGATAATTAGATCAGACATCAATGTCCTCCGATAATTCTTGTAAAGGTAAACCTAGACTATCCACTACCTTGATAGAGTACCCTGTTGAGGGAACTAAGGCTAAACCAGTTTGTTTCCAACGTGCTAAGGCTGTAGCGACAGGACAGTTATACTCAACTAAACGATGACCTGACCAATTAAAAATTTGCATTTTTCCAGGTTCGATCGTCCAACCATAACCCCAGTCTGCCATAAATAAAGCTGTCGGGGGGGATGCTACAGCCACACGAATGACACTGAGAGGTTTAAGATTGATTTGCAGTAGGGTTAAGGGTTGATGCTGACATAAAGCCAGGATCGTATAAGGATGAGGGGTGGCGAATACTTGGTTAACATTGATGGGTAATTTTATGGTTCCCATGGGCGCACCTCGGCGACTGTACATCTGAAAAATAGTTTTCGGTGATGAGGGTTTAGTGTTTGACCAAGTAGCCAATAAATGCCGCCCATCAATAAAGGTTAATTGAGGTAGTATTTGTGTGGAAACGGAAATCACTTTTAGGAGTTTTATGGATGAGTGACCCTGATTTTCGGTGCTATGGTCGGGGTTCGTTAATCCTTTGGTGAGGGAGTAGAATCGCAGTTGACCAGGTACAGCGATGGTTAAATAGTCCCGTTGGCATTCTGGAAGTAGATCTGCTTGACCTACTAAGGAAGAATTAAAACGAGATTTAACTAAATCCTGGGATATAGCGAGGGTAGTTGGTTTAAGGGTTGTGTCTGTTTCTTTAAAGATTTTTTGGAGAAACCCGAGGGATTGAGAGTCTGGCTGATGACTGGAATTATGCCACCAATGGAGATAATTATTGGTCAAAATATAACACCCGTGGGACATGGGATATAAACTAACTACAGATTCTGATAGGGTGAAGGATTGAGAGTGTTGTTCTGTGTAAGACCAGGTGATCACATTGCTACCGGTGGCACTGTAGAGATGGGTCGGATTTGATGCCAGAAGGGGTTGGCTATCAGAGGGGGGAGGGTTGTTTAATTTATAGGGGAGATCATAAAATTCCAGGGAGTCGATCGCATTGCTGTCCTGGTCTAGGGAGTTCGTCGCTTCCCCTGTTGTGGTAATCTGTGATGGGGAATACCAGGGAATTAGGCGATCGCCTATTTCTTGGACAGATGGATCAGCCATAGCCGCCTTTAAACTTTCTGTCATAGCGCCGGCGCTGGGAAAACGACGGGCTGGCAGTTTTTCCAGGGATGTTTGTAATATATTTTGTAGGCACTCTGGCAAAAAAGTCGGCCGTTCAACTCGATGGTTCATGTGTGCCCACATCAGTTCATTAAATAAACCATGAAAGGGGCGATCGCCTACTAATAATTCATACAATACCACCCCCATAGCATATATATCAGATTGAGCCGAATACATACCATAAAACCTTTCGGGGGCCATATAAGCCGGAGAACCCCCAGGCGCGTGACTCGGAGAACCTATATCATGGTGACTAGGTAGACGACGAGCAATGCCAAAATCAGATAGTTTCGGCTGCCATTTACCAGCCACTATCGTCAGCAGTATATTCTCGGGTTTAATATCACAGTGAATTATGCCCCGCTGATGAGCATAGTCTAAGCCTTGGAGTACCTCTACTATAATCTGTAGACCTTCGAGGAGTCCTAGAGTTTGATTACCCTCAATTAAACCCCGCAAAGTTCCGGCCTCACAGTAGTCCATCACTAGATAGCGCCCGTTTTGGATATGTTCTAAACCCAGGCAGGCAGCAATATTAGGATGCTGTAAACTAATGATATACCAAAGTTCTTGCAGGAACTGACTGGTTGACGTAGCCGAGTGGCTCAGTTCTTTGAGTGCGACCAATTGACCCTTTTGGCGATCGCTCGCGCAATAAACCTTCCCATACTGTCCTTGTCCTACCAACCCCAAAATTCTATATTTAGAACGCTGCATAATAGCTTTAGCCAGTGCCCTCCCAAATCCGATTAAAATATATCTATGACAAATTGGTATTTAATGCCCAAGCTAATAAAGTAGGCTCCCACTTTTTGGATTTGCTCATATACCACATTCGCTCACAGGATCACTATGTCATCTAAAATCGAGTCCCAACCCAATGCCCAATTAAATTATCCCGCTCCTACTAGAATCATACAATCTAGGAGCCAATATCAACCCTGCCATATTAATGTCCCTGATTTGGAACGACCTGTTCCTGCTATTTCTCTCGGTCGGGAATATTATAGTTTTTTTCGGGCTGTACCCACCGCTGACAAGACATTTGAGATTATAGCCAAATTGAGCAACATGGGGGAAAATACAGTCATTACTAAAGTACCCAAAGCATATATAATTTGGGTCCTTGAACCCCAAGGGTCGCTATGTCAAAAGTAACCAACAGGGAAAAGGCAACAGGGAAGGGGTCATTTGCTAAAATCTGACACCCCATAGCCTGTCAACCCAATCCTCAGCCTGGTGTTAACACATTAGCACTGGGCGCTATACTTTAACCTAATTACAATAAAGACTGAACCACATCATTATGGCTAAAGTGATCCGCCTCGAACCTATCGCTGAGGAGATGGAGGTTAAAACTAATTCTAACCTTTTATCTGCTTTGCTGTCTAAAGAGCTTCATGTGTTGAAAGAATGTGGCGGTCGTGGAATGTGCGCCACCTGCCATGTTTATATTAAAGATGGCATGGAGAGTTTGTCGCCGGTTAACCGACGAGAACAAAGAACCCTAGAAGTTATTACTACGGCTCAAAAAACATCCCGCCTCGCTTGTCAGGCGCAGGTTATCGGAGAGGGTATTGTTATTGAACTACCTTCCGGGATGTATATTAACGCTATTGAGGATGTGGAGTCTTTGATCGGACGACGCGCTGAACAGGAACTCCTGCATCCTATTACTGGGTATGTAGTGGTGGAAACTGGTAAACTGATTACCCGCTCCATTATTAATCAACTCAAAGAAACTCAATTCCAGGTCGGTGAATATATGTCTCGCACTACAGATGCTAAATAAGTTGACACTTAACAGGCTTTGAGGATTTCCCCCCCCTCTCCCCCAGCCGACCAGTTAGGGAGAGGGGCTATGACTAGCAAAAAAATCATTTTTTTGATGGTTTGTAAATCTTGCCATTGGGGAGGGTAGCGCCAGCCAGTTGAGCGCCTTTGAGTTCAACCCCAGCCAAAATAGCGGCGCGCAGATTAGCTTCTCGGAGGTCAGCCTTGGTTAAATTAGCTCCGGTCAGGTTCGCATCAGTCAAATCGACGCGATCGAGATAAGCGCCACGTAAGTCAGCATTAATCAAGCAAGCATTTTGCAAGTTAGCACCACTAAGGTTAGCAGCACTAAGATTAGCCTCCATTAATAATGCACCCACTAAAGTAGCTTCACTCAAATAGGCTCCGGCTAGATTAATCCCCGTTAATAATTTGTGGCTCAAGTCCACGCCGCCCAAATCAGCACCACTGAGGTTAACTTTAGTTAGGTGAGCGCCATTAAGACAGATATCTCGCAAATAGGTTTTGCTGAGGTTGGCTCTGCTGAGGTTGGCTCTAGTTAGGTTAGCTTGATGCAAATCAGCTTCTACGAGGGATGCTAGGTTGAGATAGGCATCTGTGAGGTTAGCGCCGCGCAAATTAGCACGGCCAAGATTGGCTTTAGTTAAATCAGCTTCGGTCAAGTTAGCACCCATGAGATTAGCACGAGTCATTTTGCACTCGGTCAGATTGGCGGCGCTAAGGTTGACATCCTTGAGGTTAGCAGAACTTAGATCAGCTTGGAATAAGTCCGCCTCAGATAAATTAGCTTTAATTAAATAGGCACGAACAAAGTTAGCTGATTGTAAATTGCTTTTGGTTAAATTGGCGGAACTGAGGTCTGCTTTATGAAAATTGGTTTTGATAAAAATAGCCTCAGTTAAATCAGCCCAATTTAGATGAGCCGATTCTAGGTTAACAGCACTTAAAGTTGCTCCTTGTAGATTGGCTCCATTGAGACTAGACCCACTGAGGTTAGCTCCAGTTAAGTTAGCTCCACTGAAGTTGACTTTACTGAGATTTGCTAAACTGAGATGAGCCCCGCTCAGATCGGCTTCACTAAAATCAGCCCCAATCAGTTGTGCTCTGTTATTGATCTGTGAGGCTCCTACGCCGATGGTAGAGATACTACTACTTTCGGGATGGTTGCTGGTGGTGAGGATAATGCCACGCAAGCTAATTCCTTTAAAGTTTCTCTCTCCTTCTGCATATCGACTGATAAGTTCTGTGGCATCCATAAGTTAGGGCAAAAATCAATCTGGTTTAGCCTCCCATTGGTTATCCAGACTTTTGTTGGCAAAGTTGCCGGAGAATGGTGTCATGGTCTTGATTTTCATCAACCATTGCTTCTGCAGCCTTGAGGCGATCGCTTAATCCTACAATAAAGCAGTTATAATCTGCCCCGAGGGATTGACAAGTCGTTTGCACACAATGCAAATCACGGCCAGTTAACTGGCTAAAAAAGATGCTGAATAAGCCCGCCTCCAGGTAGCAAACCGGCCGTTTCCATTCAGGAGCCTCCTGGCTAAAGGGAGAGTGAGTAGTTTTAATCAACAGAAATCCTTGTTGATTATAAGATCCATCTATATCTAAAGTTCCCCAACCGTGAGTTTTCCAACATTGTTGTAAGCACTGAGTAAATTGTATCATTTCCATACTGCCCAGGGGCTGATGGTAATATTCGGCGATTTCTTCGCAAAATCTAACGTAAAAGTGTTTCCCCCACCAGCGACCACAGTTAAATAGTACCAGACGGGCGGCTTGACCTGTTTCTTGTTCTAAGCCCTTATAAATCGCTCTGACTAGGGTATCCGGTAGGGCTAAAATGCGATCGCCGCGCCGATTTTCTAATAAACCGAGTTCTAAATCCCCCCGAACATAACTATTAAATGCGAAGTAGTTGCCGGGGAGTTGGGTTTGTTTCAGTAGATCATCAATTTCTATCATGGTGGGTCTCCTTGTTTAACTAATAGGCAATGATAGGCATAAATAAGCTAATCTGAGTTAGCAAGTAAGGTATCTTTAGCGAGATTGAGGTTGTCTTCCAGATAAATCATGGCTTTGGGAGAGAGCATTTCTTGAAGGCGGGCTAGTAAAAGTTCATGAATTTTGGTTTCAATGGTTTGACTTTGGCGAGTCTTAACAAAACCTCTCAGCCAGTCTAAGACATTATTTTTTAGGTAGTCGGTATCATCTAGCAACATAGCCATGGCACAATGACGCATAATCAGAATCCAATGTTGTAGAGATTTTTCTACCAGGGGCTGTTGTGCTTCCGGAAAAGCCGTCTGTAGCTTTTCAACAATTGGTTCAAAAATGACAGCTTCGCGATCGCGCAAAAATTCGTAGATCTTGAGTCTTTGAGCCAAAGTTGACGTATGGCGTTTAAATTCCTGAAGTTCTTCAGGTTTCAGATAGCGATTTTCAGCTTGAGTCAACAAGCTATTAACATCTGAGGACATAAGTTTTACCTAGGAATTATGGATGTGGAAGTTGGATTATGTGGTCAGATTTTCCCTGATAATTAACTTATAGTTTTAGAACAAATTTACCAGATCGTCGATGGTGACATCATTTTCTGTTTCTGGCGAATTTTCCGCGAAAGAAACCGATGATTTGCTGGGAAAGACTCCCACTTCTGGTGTGCCTTCCCAGACAAACCGATTAAAAAATTCCGCCACAGAAATGCTCAACTTTTCTAAGTCTTCACCCCCCGTATTATTGGGGCTGCTGGAACTTTGGCTAGTTCCTTGCCAGTTAAGATTATTGAAGAATTCCTGAACAGAAATAGATAGCCAGTCCTTGGGTTGGTCAGTCATTATTTTCGGTTTCCGTCTTGTAATTTCCGTTGAATGTCGCGGGCTGTTGCGCCTTCGTTAAGCCAGAATGCTGCTGCATCAATGCGATCGGGGTTGCCGAGTAAAAATTTACAGTAGGTCTCTCCCATGGAGTAGCATTGTAGTTCAATACAACTGAGGGGTTTTTTAACCAGGGTGCTAAAAAATCCCGAAAATAGGCCAGCGTAGATGTGACAGACGGGTTTTCCCACATCTCCGAGACTACGGGCTACAGCCGAGTCGAATAGATTAATAAAAATACAGCCATGTTGGCGATCGCTCATATCTACCTCCCATCGTCCCCATCCTTGGGCGGTAAAAGGCCACCACCAGGTTTCTAATAGGAACATCAGGTTAGACTTGCGGATACTACGGCCAAATTCTTCCTCAAACCATTTTTGGAAAAATTCCGCATCTTCTAGTCCCCACTGATGTCCAATGGTGTACATGATGACTGATGAAGCCGGACCAACTTCTTCCTCTAATCCTTCTACCAGACCAATAATAAAATCTTCGCTAGTGAGGACATTGCGGGAGTTATTCCAATCGGTGATAGAACCTGTGGACGATTCCAGGCTAAAAAAATCTTGAAATCTATAATGGTTATGGGCTTTAGGATTATAGCGTTTCAGCAGGGATTCCGTCTGAATTTCGTTTTTAACCGGAGAAGTTGAGGTCATCTTTAGAATACTCCTTTTTAACGGGGGTGGACCCAAAGTAGATGTAAATAAGTTTCTTAATCTTAGGGGATCTTAGAGAGGGTAGCATTGAAGGAACCGAATACCGACAGCCGGCTAATAGATATCAATCAGCCGATACCCTACGGGGTTCCTAGGCTAAAGGGAAGTGGAGACCGGGTTACTGCCATTTATTCTGGCAATGTTCCCGGCGGCGACCCCTTGAGTCACTCTTTGCACCCCAAAGAGTCTCGATAGTGGGTCAATTTATCGATTGACCCCAAGGAATCCTGTGATCCAACCAAGGGGTTGAAATTCCTAGCAGGCAGTTTTTAGCCTGAGCGTTACCCAGAATAGATCGTATATACACCCTCTTTACTAATTTAACTGAAGGCAGGTGATGAGGGCTATCAATTTCTGATCTAGTTGATGGGGTCTGGCGAAGGTCATGGGTATTCACACCGGGGAAAATGTGACTTTGAATAGTAACCAGGATAAAAAGAAATCGAGAATAAAGATAGCCAGCAGGGAGGTGACTACAGCAGTTGTAGTTGATTGTCCGACTCCTTTAGCGCCTCCGGTGGTGGTTAGACCCCAACTGGTGCCAATGACGGCGATCGCCCACCCAAAGACCACCGACTTAATTTCGGCGCTAATCAAATCCCACAATCCCATTAAATCTCGAATCGAGTCGAGGAACAGCACCGATGGGATATTGTAAAAACTGGTAGCTATGAGTAACCCACCTGCTAACCCAGTAATCAGACAAATGATTGTCAGTAGGGGAAGCATGAGGGAGCAAGCCAGCACACGGGGAATCACCAGATAGTCTACTGGGTCAGTTTTCATCATATATAGAGCATCAATCTGTTCTGTAACTTGCATAGTTCCCAATTCAGCAGCAAAGGCTGAACAGACCCTTCCCGCAATAATTACAGAGGTGAGAACCGGGGTAAGTTCTCGGCTGAGAGACAAAGCCAGAACTCCTCCGACTAAGTGACCTGCGCCCAGGGCAATAAATTCCTGGGCTACTTGAATAGTGAACACCATACCGACGAAACTAGCGGTCAGCAGGGCGATAAATAGGGATTCAGGACCAACGATCGCCATTTGTTCTAGGGTATTGCGGCGGTGAATTTTTCCCTGTAGGACGTGCAGCAGAACCTGTCCCCCCAAAAACAGGGAGGCGACAAAGCGTTTTGTCCAAATACCAAGGCTAGAACGGGTTTTAGTGGGATTCAATGAACTGACCGGGGTTGCAGTAGTAAATTATATACCTGGTGGCTGGTGGGCTAATATAATTATATCAAATCCACATCATCTCGGCATCTGCCAGGGGCTGTTTGGTTGTTGCCTAGCTGCATTTTAGCTCCAATTTAGTCTAGGATAAGTGGAAATTATTATTTTCGAGTTGAGTAGATTAGGATCAATGGCAGATATTGTAGATATAGCAGTGAGTTCAGGGTGTTTTACGACTTTGGTGGCGGCGGTACAGGCGGCGGGATTAGTGGAAACCCTGAAAACTCCGGGCCCTTTTACGGTTTTTGCGCCCCATGATGATGCTTTTGCGAAACTCCCGCCGGGAACTGTTCAGACTTTGGTGCAGAACCCGCCCCAGTTAGCCCGGATTTTAACGTATCATGTGGCGGCTGGTAAGTTCCTGAAGGCAGACTTAGAAAAACTGGATTATTTAACTTCTGTTGAAGGTGCGCCTATTTCTCTGGATTTTACCGATGGATTTGAGGTGAAAAATGCCACGGTTATTACCCCAGATATTGAAGTAGATAATGGGGTGATTCATGTAATTGACACAGTGATTTTAATGGGATAATATCCCAGTAATTAAACTGAAAAATTCCAGTTATTTAGAATTGTTTAATTGTACAAAAAAGGTAGTTTTCACGCCCGGAATGGGTGGGATTGCCATGGATTAAAATAAGTTTATTTTGGGGAAGGAGATTAAAGGCTGCATTGCTGGCAACGTAAGTAAAGGAGCGCCCCTATGACTACTGCGCTAGGACAATGGTTGAGTAAACTTGACTCGGAAAAGCGTTTACAACTGCTGCGCCACCAACTGAGTGATTTTGCGAAGGCGGGGGAAGTGGAGCGGTTGCGGTCTTGGCTGACAGATTTTGGTTTTTTGCAGCATAAGTTGGAGGCGGTGGGGATAAGGGCGCTGATTAGTGATTATGATTTGGTGTTGCTGTTGCTGTCGGGAGAGCAGGGAGGGACATTAAAACTGATTCAGGAGGCGTTGGGGCTATCGGCTGATGTGTTGGCGGAGGATAGCAGTCAGTTGGCGGGGCAACTTTGGGGGCGGTTGTTATCTTTTCAGCAGCCGGAAATTGTGGCTCTCCTGAAAGATGCTCAACAATGGCGCGACAAGCCCTGGTTTCGCCCTTTCACTGGCAACCTGATTGCCCCAGGGGGGCCGCTGATTTGCACGCTGACGGGGCATACTGAGGAGGTAAATGCAGTGACGATCGCCCTCGACGGGAAAACAGCGGTTTCTGGGTCGGAGGATAGGACGCTGAAATGGTGGGATTTGGCTACGGGGGAGGAAATAGTCACGCTGAGGGGGCATAGTGGGGCGGTAAATACGGTGGCGATCGCTCCCGACGGGAAAACAGCGGTTTCCGGGTCGGAGGATAAGACGCTGAAATGGTGGTATTTGTCTACGGGGTGGGAAATAGCGACGCTGAGGGGGCATACTGACTCGGTAACATCAGTGGCGATCGCTCCCGACGGGAAAACAGCGGTTTCCGGGTCTGGGGATAGGACGCTGAAAGTGTGGGATTTGTCTACGGGGTTGGAAGTAGCGACGCTGAGGGGGCATACTGACTGGGTAAGATCAGTGGCGATCGCTCCCGACGGCCGAACCGCGATTTCGGCATCGGATGATAGATAACACGCTGAAACTGTGGTATTTGCCTACGGGGGAGGAAATAACCACGCTGGGGGGGCATACTGACTGGGTAACATCAGTGGCGATCGCTCCCGACGGCCAAACAGCGGTTTCCACATCGGATGATAAAACGCTGAAAGTGTGGGATTTGGTTAAGGAGACGGAACTTGCTACCCTGACGGGGCATAGTGAGGCGGTAAATGCAGTGGCTATTAGCCCGGACAGCCAAACAGCGGTTTCGGCATCGGGGGATAACACCCTGAAACTGTGGGATTTGGCTACGGGGTGGGAACTTGCTACCCTGAGAGGGCATAGTTTTCGGGTAAATGCAGTGGCTATTACCCCGGACGGGAAAACGGCGGTTTCGGCATCCTCGAATCACACCCTGAAACTATGGGATTTGGCTACGGTGTCCGAAGGGGTTAACTTACAAGGGCATGGTTTGTGCGTAAAGGCGGTGGCTATTACCCCGGACGGGAAAACGGCGGTTTCGGCATCGGGGGATAAAACCCTGAAACTGTGGGATGTGGCTAGGGGCTGGGAACTAGCGACCCTGAAGGGACATAGTAGCTGGGTAAATGGGGTGGCTATTATCCCGGACGGGAAAACGGCGATTTCGGCATCGGGGGATAACACGCTGAAATGGTGGGATTTGGCTACGGGGTGGCAAATAGCGACGCTGAGAGGGCATACTGACTCGGTAACATCAGTGGCGATCGCTCCCGACGGGAAAACAGCGGTTTCGGCCTCTGAGGATACGACTGTGAAACTATGGGATTTGTCTACGGGGGCGGAAATAGTGACGCTGAGGGGGCATAGTCGCGAGGTAAATGGGGTGGCTATTACCCCGGACGGGAAAAGAGCGATTTCGGGCTCTGAGGATACGACTCTGAAACTATGGGATTTGGCTACCGGGGCGGAAATAGTGACGCTGAGGGGGCATAGTCGCGAGGTAAATGGGGTGGCTATTACCCCGGACGGGAAAAGAGCGGTTTCGGCCTCTGAGGATACGACTCTGAAACTATGGGATTTGGCTACGGGGGCGGAAATAGTCACGCTGAGGGGGCATAGTCGCGAGGTAAAGGGGGTGGCTATTACCCCGGACGGGAAAAGAGCGATTTCGGCCTCTGAGGATAAGACTCTGAAACTATGGGATTTGGCTACGGGGGAAATGTTAGCGACCTTTACGGGGGATGGTGCGATCGCTTCCTGTGCGGTTGCTGCTGATGGCGTGACGGTGGTAGGGGGGGATTGGTTGGGACGGGTGTATTTCCTGCGTTTGGAGGGGTTGAGGGGTTGATATCACTGTGGACTATCTAATTTTGTTAGAATTACCGAAATATATCAACTGATTCACTCATGGAAATTGCCAAAGTCTCCGAAACAGGACAGATTATCATTCCACCGGAAATGCGGAAAATCTATAGCTTGGACGTGGGGACAGAAATCATCTTGACTGATACAGGCAAAGGGATTTTAATTCAGCCCAAACAGCCTTTTCCTCCTACTACTTTAAATGAAGTAGCCGGGTGTTTGAAGTATAACGGTTCACCCAAAACCTTAGAGGATATG
The DNA here is from genome assembly GCA_016745315.1 of Arthrospira sp. PCC 9108. Taxonomy (GTDB): domain Bacteria; phylum Cyanobacteriota; class Cyanobacteriia; order Cyanobacteriales; family Microcoleaceae; genus Limnospira; species Limnospira platensis. The sequence continues at coordinate 2,301,809 of CP066886.1, read as the reverse complement.
GAAGCTGCTATTAGCCAAGGCATTCAGGAGCAATGGCATGATTGCAGTTGATACCAATATTGTAGTTCGGCTTCTGACTCAAGATGATCCAGTCCAATATCAAAAAAGTCTAGAACTTTTTCAAAACCCGGAAATCTTCATTTCCCACACCGTTATCCTAGAAACCGAATGGGTGCTGAGATTTGCTTATAAGTTTAAACGGAATCAAGTTTGTTCGGCTTTACGGAAACTTGTGGGATTACCAAATGTTTACTTAACTAATCCGATGTTAGTTCATCAAGCCCTACTGTGGCATGAAAATGGCTGGGATTTTGCCGATGCTTTGCATCTAGCTCAAAGTCAAGATTGCCAGGAATTCTACACCTTTGATGAAAAATTCATTAAAAATGCCAGAGAGCTAATCAATTGTGAGGTCAAAAAACCAGGGGATTAAGAAGAGATAATAAAAATGGTGGGACGGGTGTATTTCCTGCGGTTGGAGGGGTTGAGGGGTTGATAAAGGGGCTTTGTTAATGCGATCGCAGTGAGGCGGCACAGATGCTCCTAGAAACGGGGGTTTCTCAGATGCTATAATCCCCGAATATCCCATAACCCGCCATAACTCCACTTTCATGGGTGACACATTATGGACTATTCCCGACTGTTGCAACTCAATCGACCCCTATTAGCCGGAACCGTCCTCGTCGGTTTAGGTTCCATCGTCACGGGAGGGTTAGCGGTTTCGGCGGCAGGGTTAGCGGTTCCCGTGTTGGAGGGGTTCGCTAACTTTTTCGCGGGATGACCGGGAATAATTTAGGGGCGTTAGTAGAGCGATTCCGCAATAGTAGCGAGGTGTTGCGGAATGAAGACATCGCCAAAGCCGCCGGACGCACCGTGGCGAAAGCCTTGGCGGAAAAAATTAGCCCTAAATATCCCGATATTCGGAAGCCCTTAGACAATTTCGCCAATGAAATCGAGGGCTATTGGCTGCAATGGGCGGAAGAAGCCAAAACCCTGAACCTGTTTGAGACGCTCCAGGAAGACCAGTTATATCAGGTTTTCAGCCAACAACCGGAGCAGTTTACCGAGTATCAGGTCCTACCCCTAGAGGAATGGCGGGAGGTGGTGACTTGGTTATTCCAACAGGGATGCGAGAAAGGGGTATTGCTCGATACCCTCGACAGTTATCAGGATGTCATCGAGGAGTTAACCGGAGAATTAGCGGCGAACTTCAATAAACACCTGCGCCAAGTCCTGAAAGATGATGCCAACAACGAGGGGAAAGCCTTTGTGGGGATGTTGTTTGACCTCCACGGGGCGACCTTGGCGAAAGTTGACGAGATTCGGGACTATTTACCCGAAATCGCCACTCGTCAGGATATGCGCCTGATATTAGCGGCCATTTCCCAATTACAACGCCCGAACCCACCGGCACCGGCTACCCCTTGGCACGGTTTAGGGGCGATCGCCACCGTCCCCAAACCCCCTCCTCACTTTCTACCCCGTCCTGAAGATATAGATGAGTTAAAAGCCCGTTTATTAGCGCCCAACAGTCAAACTCTGGTGATGACGGGACAGGTGCAGAAAGTGGGGGTGCAGGGAATGGGCGGCATTGGTAAAACCGTCTTGGCGGCGGCTTTAGCGCGGGATAATGAGGTGCGGCGGCGGTTTCGGGATGGGATTATCTGGTTAACGGTGGGGATTAACCCCCAACCGATGGAGTTGTATGACACCATAGCGAAAACCTTGGGGGGCAGCCACGCATCTCAGCAGGGGGAAAGCCAGTGGAATGCCTATCTGTCCAATCTCTTGTGGGATAAATCCTGTTTGTTGGTGTTGGATGATGTGTGGGAACAGCGGGAAGCAGAGCGGTTTGTGGAGGTGTTGGGGCCGGATTGTTGTCTGTTGTTGACGACGCGGGATGCTCGGCTGATTGCGGGGTTGGGGGCTAATGGTTATGAGTTGGAGATGTTGGATGAGAACCAATCTCGGCAACTGTTGGCGAATTGGGCGGGACTGCATATCGAGATGTTGCCTGCTACAGAAGCGGCGGCGGTGATTGACCATTGCGGGAATTTGCCCTTAGCGTTGGCGTTGTGTGGGGCGCAAGTTGGCGTGGACAAAAATTGGGCGGATTTGCTGACGGCGTTGGATGCGGCGGCGGTGCTTGACCATCCCCACAGCAGTATTTATAAGTCTTTAGATGTGAGTGTGGCGGCGTTAGGGGAACCCTTACGGCGGGCTTATTTGGAGTTGGGGATTGTTGCGCAGGATGTGGAGATTTCGGAGACGGCGTTGGTGAAGTTGTGGGGGCGACGGGGGGAGAAGCAGGAGTATCAACTACGGCGGTGGTTGACGGAGTTGGCGCAACGGGCGTTGGTGTTTGTGTCGGGGGAGTCGCCCCAGCGTTGGGTATCGCTCCATGATGTGCAGCAGAAGTATTTACAGGACAATCTCCGGGATGAGGCGGGGTTGCATGGGGAGTTTTTGCGGGCCTATGGGGGCGGTCAGTTTCCCTGGACGGGGGCTGAAGTGGCGGCGGAGGTCTATCTCTATCAACGGGCGGCCTATCACTTCCGAAAGGCGGGGGAAATTGAGGCGTTTCGGGGGTTGTTGTGGGATTTTGCTTGGTTGCAGGGGAAGTTAGAGGCGACGGATGTGCGATCGCTGTTGGCGGATTTTGAGGCGGTTGGGGAAGATGAAGACCGGGCGCTGAGGGTGCTGGAAGGGGCAATCCGCTTATCGTCTCATGTGTTAGACCAGGATAAAACGCAATTGATTTCCCAACTATGGGGGCGGTTATTGTCGTTTGTTGAGTCTCCCCAAACCATTGGAAATCAGGAGGAGTTAAGTCTTCCTGAACCCTATCGTTATTTTTGGGAAAAAATCCCCGTGGTGGGGCGATACTTGCCGAAATATGCCGCCCCTCAACAGCAAAATGCCAAGGGTGCAACCGTCGGAGAAATTGAGCAACTCCTCCATCAAGCCCAACAATGGCAGGAAAAACCCTGGTTTCGTCCCCTCACCGCCAACCTCACCCCACCTGGCGGGCCACTGATTCGCACCCTCACCGGGCATAGTGACAGGGTAAGAGCAGTGGCGATCGCCCCCGACGGGAAACGAGCCGTGTCTGGATCCTGGGATGACACCCTGAAACTGTGGGATTTGGAGCAGGGGAGGGAACTCGCTACCCTCTCTGGGCATAGTAGCTCGGTAACAGCAGTGGCGATCGCCCCCGACGGGAAACGAGCCGTGTCTGCATCGGCTGATTACACCCTGAAACTGTGGGATTTGGAGCAGGGGAGGGAACTCGCTACCCTCTCTGGGCATAGTGACTGGGTAAGGGCAGTGGCGATCGCCCCCGACGGGAAACGAGCGGTGTCTGCATCGGATGATGAAACTCTGAAACTGTGGGATTTGGAGCAGGGGAGGGAACTCGCTACCCTCTCTGGGCATAGTGGCTCGGTATATGCAGTGGCGATTATCGCCCCCGACGGGAAACGAGCCGTGTCTGCATCGGATGATAAAACCCTGAAACTGTGGGATTTGGAGCAGGGGAGGGAACTCGCTACCCTCTCTGGGCATCGTGACTCGGTATGGGCAGTGGCGATCGCCCCCGACGGGAAACGAGCCGTGTCTGCATCCCGTGATAAAACCCTGAAACTGTGGGATTTGGAGCAGGGGAGGGAACTCGCTACCCTCTCTGGGCATAGTGACTGGGTAAATGCAGTGGCGATCGCCCCCGACGGGAAACGAGCGGTGTCTGCATCGGCTGATGAAACCCTGAAACTGTGGGATTTGGAGCAGGGGAGGGAACTCGCTACCCTCTCTGGGCATAGTAGCTGGGTAAATGCAGTGGCGATTATCGCCCCCGACGGGAAACGAGCCGTTTCTGCATCGGCTGATAAAACCCTGAAACTGTGGGATTTGGAGCAGGGGAGGGAACTCGCTACCCTCTCTGGGCATAGTAGCGGGGTACTAGCAGTGGCGATCGCCCCCGACGGGAAACGAGCCGTGTCTGCATCGTTGGATAACACCCTGAAACTGTGGGATTTGGAGCAGGGGAGGGAACTCGCTACCCTCTCTGGGCATAGTAGCGGGGTACTAGCAGTGGCGATCGCCCCCGACGGGAAACGAGCGGTGTCTGCATCGGCTGATTACACCCTGAAACTGTGGGATTTGGAGCAGGGGAGGGAACTCGCTACCCTCTCTGGGCATAGTTACTGGGTAAATGCAGTGGCGATCGCCCCCGACGGGAAACGAGCGGTGTCTGCATCGGATGATGAAACCCTGAAACTGTGGGATTTGGAGCAGGGGAGGGAACTCGCTACCCTCTCTGGGCATAGTAGCTATGTAAGAGCAGTGGCGATCGCCCCCGACGGGAAACGAGCGGTGTCTGCATCCGAGGATAACACCCTGAAACTGTGGGATTTGGAGCAGGGGAGGGAACTCGCTACCCTCTCTGGGCATAGTCACTGGGTAACAGCAGTGGCGATCGCCCCCGACGGGAAACGAGCCGTGTCTGCATCGGCTGATTACACCCTGAAACTGTGGGATTTGGAGCAGGGGAGGGAACTCGCTACCCTCTCTGGGCATAGTGGCTGGGTAAGAGCAGTGGCGATCGCCCCCGACGGGAAACGAGCGGTGTCTGCATCGGCTGATAAAACCCTGAAACTGTGGGATTTGGAGCAGGGGAGGGAACTCGCTACCCTCTCTGGGCATAGTGACGAGGTAAATGCAGTGGCGATCGCCCCCGACGGGAAACGAGCCGTGTCTGCATCGGATGATAAAACCCTGAAACTGTGGGATTTAGCCACGGGGGAGGAAATCGCCAGTTTTACCGCTGATACAGGGGTTTTGGCTTGTGCCGTTGCCCCGGATGGGGTGACGTTGGTGGCGGGGGATAGGTCGGGGCGGGTGCATTTTCTGCGGTTGGAGGGGCTGTGAGGGTGCAGGGGAGGTGAGAAACCGGGTTTATGCGCTAAATTTGGGTGAGGAGGCAAGGATTGTCCGAGAAACCCTCCGAACATCGCACGATAATCAAGTTAATCTGTATTGGAGTGAGCCGCCATGAGTTTATCCCTTACGCCAGAAATTGAACAACGGATTGCCCAGCAATTAAATCAGGGAGGCTACCAGTCAGCAGATGAAGTGATATTAGCCGCTTTGGAACTATTAGATAAAAGAGAACAATATTTAGCCGAACTGCGTCAGCAAATCGAAATCGGGGAAAGCCAAATTCAACAAGGAAAAGTTACAGATGGAGAACTTGTATTTAATCGACTGCTGAACCGTTTACAGCAACAAACTGAAGATTCCTGATGGGAAATTATTCATTCTCTGATGCTGCCCTAGCCGACTTAGACGAAATTTGTGCATCCCTGTCGGCAATAAACCCAGACGTAGCGATTAGATTTTTTGAAAAAGTCCGGGATAAGTGCCGTTAGTTTGCTCAATTTCCCAACATGGGCAAAAACTACAGTCACATTAAAGCAAATCTCCGAGGTTTGATTGTGGAAAATTACATCATATTTTACCTTCCACGGCCTGACGGCATAGATATTGTTCGCATCATTAATGGGTATCGAGACTTAGAATCATTGAATATTTGAAAATCTGTAACCGGGCTTCTCTACTCAGCTTGGGGAATAACCGGCAACTCCCAGCAACCCGGTTTCTGGTTTGTGGTGATGGGAAAGCAACCCGGTTGCTAAAACCATCCGATCAAAGCCTCAAAGATAGTCAAACCTATAATGGAGAAGCACATTTCCCGGAGCCGACTCTATGTTACTCAGCGAACTGTTACCCACCGTTAATCAGTTATCTCATCAAGATAAACTTCGACTGCTTCACTTTCTCCTCTTGGCAGTCGCTAAGGAGGAAGGGTGTAGCCTAGAACTAACCGGAGAAGTTGACTCAGCAAATGAGTTGCTCGAGCAGCTTGCATCGACTGAGGCAGTGGTATGGTCGCCGCAAACAGATAGCGCATCTGTTCAGGCTTTGTCGGATCTTCTGGTGGCAGCAAAGGAAGGTAGCATCTAATGCTTGATGGACAACGATATTCATTCACCGAACGCATTGATAGTCTTGGGCGCTCTGCCATCATGCCCTATTTACCCTTGACGCTCACGTTAGGCGATCGCTCTGTGGACGTGACGGCGTTGCTAGATACAGGCGCGAGTGTCAATGTTTTGCCCTACGAGATCGGTTTACAGCTAGGAGCAATCTGGGAAAATAAGACGGTTTCAATCCCTTTAAGCGGGAATTTGGGTCGAAGCGATTCACGAGGTTTGGTTGTATCGGGTGCGATCGCTCAGTTTCCTCCCGTGCTACTTGCGTTTGCTTGGACTGAATCGAGAGATGTCCCCGTTATTCTTGGACAAATGAACTTCTTTGCAGAGTTCAAGGTGTGTTTTTATCGACATGAGTCGGCTTTTGAAGTTTGCCCGAAGGATAGATGAAATCAATCAACTTATTCGGTGGGGATTTGTGGGGGTTGCCGACTTAACCGATTCCGAAAAACAACAAGCAAAATATGTCGCTAAACAGATGGAGCGATCGCCCCCGACGGGAAAAGAGCGATTTCGGCCTCTGAGGATAAGACTGTGAAACTATGGGATTTGGCTACGGGGGAAATGTTAGCGACCTTTACGGGGGATGGTGCGATCGCTTCCTGTGCGGTTGCTGCTGATGGCGTGACGGTGGTAGGGGGGGATTGGTTGGGACGGGTGTATTTCCTGCGTTTGCACGGGTTGAGGGGTTGATAAAGGGGCTTTGTTAATGCGATTGGGGTGAGGCGGCAAAGGTTAGGGCAGAAACTGGGTTTATGGGATGTGGGTGGAGAGCAAGAAAATCCCTAGATCAGCCAGGAAAAAAAACAGCCAACTCACCGAACCCGCCCCCAGCGATCGCATGAGGCGATCGCCCAAATTACACCCATTCCTCCGAGTCAGCAATTACGACCTTATGGATTATCTGCCGGAGAATTTGTCGTCGCCGATGATTTCGATTCTGCTTTGCCCGAAGATATCATCAATGTCGTTGAGGGAAAATAAATTATTTTCAGTTTAATCTGATTGATAATGATAACGTGCTTGTAAAAAATAAACCTTATTTTCTGTTACTTTGTAAACTAAACGATGCTCTAAATCAATGCGTCTTGACCCAGTATCTGGGGCAATATATTTTAGGGGTTCAGGTTTTCCTAACCCGGTAAACGGTTCACCATTAAGGATATCTGCGACTAAATCTAGGATTTTATCCCCTTTTTTGGGTTCAGTGCGATACCACCAAGCTAAATCTGCTTTAAAATCGGGACTAAATACAGGAAAATAACCCGAGATATGATGATTAGGGGTTTCATGGGCTGGTTTTTTCTTTTTAGGACTCAACTCCTAACTCCTCTTTTAATTCAGCTACCGTTTGAGGAGTGGCGGTGCTATTTTCTGACCATTCTAAAGCCCGAAATAAACGTTTCGCATTTTCGGGCGATCGCAGTAAATAGACACATTCTAATAAACTCTCTAGCTCATCTTGGGCAATTAACGCCACATTTTTCTCATTACGGCGCTTAATGACCACAATCTGACGTTCATCACACACTTGATCCAAAATAGTGGCTAAATTCATTCTCGCTTGAGAATAAGTGGTTTCTTTGCTTAACATCATTTTTGCTAGATAACTGGTACAACATTATTGTACAACGATTTACTTAAAGCCTGAACCTGATGCTCGGCGATCGCTCCGTGGGGTTTCCAGAAGGCAAAATAGTAGATACAGCACCCCAGGAGCTAGACCTGAAACTTAACGAACTCTTGCCAGCCATTCCCACCCAAACCCCCCACCACTAGCTCCAGAACTCCAACCCGCCAACTTTCATGGGCGAGAGCCAGTGGCTCGTTGTCGTCTTTGAGCGACACTTCAGGGCGATCGCACCCGGTGAAATGGCGATCGCACCACGGGAGGCCATCCCATGAACTTTATTCCCAAATCTAGCGACCCTAGTTGTGAAGGATGGTTAAAGATGCTCGATAGAGTTTTCCGCCAGCCAAATCTACAAGCCAATTTAGCCTCTAATACCATTGCTGCGTCTGTGACTACCCCTGACCCATTTCTATGAGAAACCAGGTTTCTTGGCAAGATTTGGGTGAGGATGCCGGATAGTCCTAGCCACCCGGTTTCTGAGGTTGTGGGTGGGTGAGGTTGAGAAACCGGGTTTTTTGACTATTCTGGGTTATTTTAGCGGAAGAGTACATCTGAACGCATTGTCAGGGTCAGATCTTGTTCTGGGTGAATGACAACTACATCCACGTGACCGCGACCAATGAAGACTCCCGCCAGAGCCCCTAGTCCCGCGCCGCCCAGGACTTCCTCAGTGGCGATCGCTTTATCTCCGAGTACCCCCGCCAAAGCCGCAGCCGCCGCCGCACCCACAGCAGCACCTTTAAGGATATTACCAGCAGAAGGTCCACGACGGACGGTTTCCGTGCGGGTGACAACATTAGAATTAGCATCAAGACGATATCGGCGATTATTGCTGACAATCACCTCATTAGCCACAAACTGGGAACCACCAGAAGCGGGTCGCAATTCCCCAACAATTTCGGCTCCTGCGGGTATCCAAACCCGTCCTTGGTTAGTGCGGATATCTCGGGCGACTACCATAGTCAGAGCGGTCGTTTCTGTGGGGGTGAGAACGATTCTCTCAGCTCCTGGGTATTCTACGGGAATAGTTGTTCCGGCGGAAATTCTTTCCCGTTGTAGAGAACCAGGTAATTGTTGAGCGCGGGCTACGGTTTGATGTAGCAATAGGGGGGCTGCTAGTCCAGTAGTTAAACCGAGGGTGAGGAAGATGGATGTAGCAGAACGGTAGAGTTTTTGGTGGAACATAGTTTACATTATCCTCGGAGCTAAATTAATTGATTTGTCTCTATTGACGTGGATGGTTTGAATTTAGTTCACAATTTCTGGAGAAATTTGTGGAACCCGGACAGTTAAAGTTGACCAAAAGCTGAGGGACTGGGCGATCGCTTTTCGGCGACAGGGTAGGTTAATTAGGCTTTACGGGCAGTATTTAGCACATAAGGACTCACCCTGTCTCTATAGTCTATCTGGGTTAAATGTTAACGGGGATTTTAGGGAACAGGTACAGAATATTCTCTTTCTCGGACCGAAGGACCTCTGACCACAATTCGGAAACGGCGAGACGGGGGGAGTTGGGCGATTAAATCGAATTTACCTTCGGAATCCGTGACGATCGCCCGATTATCAATATAAACTATATCCATGGGATCTACTTGTCCTACAATTCTAGCTCTCCTAGGGCTAAGTCGCGTTACCTGAAACACTTGTAAAGCAGACAAAGGTGGAGTTAGATCAGGAACAGTGGGGGGTAGGTTAAGGTTAACTACGGAAAATTTTTGTCTGTTAACTTGGGTTTCTTCACCCTCTGCGGAAGTTCCGACAATACCTTCAACGGTGCTAATACCCGTTTTACCATCTGGTCCAACATCGACCCCAAAGGAAGTTCCCCTAACTCCGGCGACAGTTACAGGGGTTTCTACTCGAAAAGGGGAGGCTTCCACAGACTCTTCGGAGTTTTGGGAGTCTTGGCTAAATATTCCTTCCCAGTTTAAGGCGGCGATTTCCTGGGGAGGTTGAGAAGCGGTAGAATTACGGAATGGGGCGCTAACAAAACGGGCGATGGAAGACCTAACCCGACCTTTGGAAATAAAAACAACTGTTTCTTGGTTAGGGTCGAGTCCTGGTTGTCCTGATAGGCTTCTAATTTCCAGGGTGGTGTTTTCTGCTAATTCTAAAACACCGATATTGCTATCTACTCGTAAAATAGCGATCGCACGCCTTCCGGTTGTGATCACGTCTCCCACCCCTAAGCGATCGCCCAATCTGGCGGGGTTACCATTAATGGTAACTCTTCCCTGGAGTTCCTCTACCATCAAACTGCGGGTGGCGGTCCGGTTAACCTGGGATAATGGGGAGGTATTGGCTATGGCGGGTTTAATAGCGCCTAATATACCTAATTCCACCATTGTAATGGCGATCGCCGTCATTCCCGGTATAAGAAAGAAGGCATACTTAAAAAAGTTGTCACGGTTGGGCTTTAGCCAACTGGTCCCTGTTGTTACCATTTTCCTAATTAAATCTATGGTGTCGCTTCAGTTTACGCAATTTACCCGGCGGGTTATCCCCTTAGTTGCTGTGGTCTCTTTGGCTTTAGTCGGATTTACTCCGATTTTAGTTGCCATAGCTGAGGAGGTTACTACCCCAGATCCACGTCTGACAGAGGCTGAGACGGCTTTTGCTGCGGGGGTGAAATTAGTACAAGAGGGGTCTCCAGAATCTCTACAACAGGCCCTAGTTCAGCTTAACCAAGCCTTACTATTGTATCAACAAGTGGGTTTAGGGTCCCAGGCGGCTGAGACTTTCCTGGGTTTGGGATTAGTTTATAAGAGTTTGGGGGACTTGCGAGCTAGTTTAGAGGCTTATCAGCAGGCTTTGAGTTATTATGAGAGTAGCGATCGCATTTTGGATGCTGCCTATAGCCTCAACCAAATTGGCAAAATTCATTATGAGTTAGGGGATTATCAAAAAGCAGTTGAAGTCTATCAACAGGCGATTATTTTTTATGGTCAAGGGGGAGATCTGCGGGGGAAAGCCTACGCTTTGAATAATTTGGGGGCGGTCTATGAACCTTTAGGGAAGTTTCAAGAAGCCCTGGAAGTTTACACCCAAGCGTTAGAATTACACGAGCGGGCTAATAATAGGGTGGGATTGGCTAGTAGTCTAAATAATTTGGGTTTGCTTTATGATGCTTTGGGGAATTTTGAACTCAGTTTAGATTATTATAAGCGATCGCTTAGTTTATGGCAAGAGTTAGATCATGCTCACGGGGAAGCTAGTACCCTGAATAATATCGGGTTATATCATGAGTCTCAGGATGATTTCGAGCAGGCTTTACAAAGTTTTCAACAGGCTTTAGGACGATATCAAGAAATTGGCGATCGTCGGGGAGAGGCTACTACTCTTAATAATATTGGCTTTACCTATACCAGGTTGGAAAACTGGAATGCTGCACAACAGTCTTATCAGCAAGCGTTACCTTTATGGGAGGAAATTGGCAACCGTGGCGGACTGGGAAGCACTTTAAATAATATCGGTGTGGTTTATGCGGCACTGGGAGAGTTTGACCGGGCTTTAGAATTTTATCAGCAGGCTTTAGTTGTGCGCCAAGAAATTGGCGATCGCCCTAGGGAAGCCTTATCTTTATATCGGATAGCGATCGCCCATAGGGGGTTAGGTAATCAAGATGATTCTCTGAGTGCTATTCAAGCCGCCATTGAGATTATAGAAGATTTGCGAACTAATGTGGTTAGTCAAGATTTAAGAACCTCATTTTTTGCATCCAAACAAGAATATTATGAGTTTTATATTGACTTGTTAATGGAGTTGGATCAACAAAATCCGGGACAAGGATATGATGGTTTAGCCTTAGCAGTTAGTGAACGTGCTAAAGCGCGATCGCTTTTAGATTTACTAGCCGAAATGTCCGGGGAAGTACAAGGAGGTATCGACCCGCAAATATTAGCGGAAAAACAACAAATTCAGCAACAATTAGCCGCTGTAGAAGAGCGTCGCATTCAACTCCTCAGTCAACAGCATACAGACTCTCAAAAAACGGCTATTGATCAGGAATTAGAACAGCTATTAATTAAATACCGCAGTATTTTAGGTCAAATTCGCGCTACCAGTCCCCGCTATGCAGCCCTGACTCAACCACAACCTTTAAATTTAGCCGAGATTCAAGAAAGGGTTATCGACCAAGATAGTTTATTATTAACTTATTCTATTGGTGAAAAACGGAGTTTTCTCTGGGCGGTTACTTACAACTCTATTAGTAGTTATGAACTCCCAGGTAGAGAAGTCTTAGAAGCTGAGACTAAGAGATTTCGAGATAGTTTCATTTTTGGGAATCTCAGAATCCGGCGGACTTTGGCAGAAAATGCCGCCAAAAACTTAGGTCAAATTCTCCTAGAACCCTTGTCTAATTATGAGGACAAAAACAGAGTTTTAATTGTCCCTGATGGGGTATTAAATTTTGTCCCTTTCGTGGCTCTTGCTTATCAATCAAGTGATGAAGAATATCGCCCTTTAATTATTACCAGAGAAGTAGTCACCCTCCCTTCTGCTTCGGCTTTGGCGGTTTTGAGAAATGAAATGTTAGGTCGAAAGCCGGCAGAAAGATACTTAGCAATTTTAGCAGATCCGGTATTTGGGATTAATGATGAAAGATTAAATAATACTAATGGGATTAATGCAACTTCTTTGCCTCCTGATTTAGAACAGTCAGCGCGAGAGTCTGGTATATTGTTTGACCGCCTACCTTTTACACAGACGGAAGCGGAACAAATTGTATCTTTATTTCCGGCAGAATCTTTTAGTAAAGAATATGGTTTTGGGGCTACCCGCGAGGTGGCTACCAGTGACAAAATGAGTCAGTATAGAATTATTCATTATGCTACTCACGGGATACTGAACAGCCAAAATCCTGAACTGTCTGGCTTGGTGCTTTCCTTGGTTAATTCTGAAGGTCAGCCCGTCAATGGTTTTGTGAGACTTCATGATATTTTTAACCTAACTTTACCGGCTGACTTAGTAGTGTTAAGCGCCTGCGAAACTGGTTTAGGACAACAGGTTAGGGGGGAAGGTTTGGTAGGACTGACGAGGGGATTTATGTATGCTGGGGCGGCGCGTGTGGTGGTGAGTTTATGGAGTGTAGATGACCAAGCTACAGCGGAATTAATGGTGTTATTTTATCGTTATATGATCGACAATGGTCTATCTCCCGCCGCCGCACTCCGTCAAGCACAAATTGAAATCTGGCAAAACTCTCAATGGCATTCTCCCTATTATTGGGCGGGTTTTACTATTCAGGGAGAATGGCAAAATTAGCTATATATTAGGGTGAGGTACTTCACATATAATAACTTACCCAGGAAACGATTAAGCTGACGCACCGCTATTAATGATCAGTTAAAAATGCTCAGATTAAGCGATCGCACTATTTCCTGAATCAAAAATAAACCCGCTACTGAATTTCCGGTATCATCAAGGGGAGGACTATAACAAGCGATCGCCCCCCAACCGGGAATCACCGATAGCACCACCCCACTGACTCCCGACTTAGTAGGGACTCCCACCTGCACCGCAAATCGACTAGAGGCTTCATATAAGCCACAGGTCATCATCAATGCTTTCACCTGTCTACAGGGTTCTATCCAACTCGGTTGAGGAGGCTGCAATAATAACATCCCCAATTTAGCTAGATCTTCGACTGTGGCAGATAAACAACAAATATGATTGTAAGCGTCAATGGCAGCGATCGCATCAGAAATAGTCCCCCGGTGATATAATTCGGTGGTGATGGCATCATTACGAGAATTGGGGGCGGAACGCACAGAATTGAGGGTATCATCATCCAATTGCAGAGAACAGCCGCCCCAGTGATTTAGCCAATCAGATAACACTTGGCATCGTGTTTGTCCATCAGGACCAGGAAGCAACGCCGATAAAGCGATCGCGCCACTATTAATCATCGGATTACGGGGCCAGCCGCCGTCAGCTTGCAATTGTTCCAGAGAATTGAAGGGATAATCAGAGGGTTCCATTCCCACCTGTGCAAATATGCGATCGGCCCCCAACTCTACCAACATATACAACAGCAGAAACGGCTTAACCACACTCATTAGGGAAAATCTCAGATCAGCATTGCCCAATAAATAACAGTTCCCCTGGCAATCTAAAACTTGAACTGCAAATGCCTTTGGAGATACCATAGCTAACTGAGGAATATAGGTCGGTAAACTGCCTTGATCGCTGCGAGACTTAGCCGCTTCAACCCATGTCTCTAGTTGCACCAGGTTTAAACTCAATCTTGCCTGAGTATTCATAGGCTCATAGATTAACCAAAACTCTATTATCTATTTTGACTCCGATTTGGGCGAGTTATAGCACACCGGATTGGGTCTGTTATCTGTTCGCTGCTATAGTTTCCCAGAACTGCGCCGGAATATGGCAAGATGGGTTAGGGAAAAAAATAATAATTTATGCTGAATTTGTCCGAGTCCATAATGAATACCTGTAAACGCTGGCTGAAAACTGGCCTGATTGCCCTATTGCTGTGTGTTCTTTCCGTTGGTCTGAGCGCCGCTTGGTGGGATGGCGGCAGCAGCACCCCAAAACGGGAAAGTGTCTTACCTGCTGGTAATGCTATTACTGATGGTAAGGCACTCCTACGCTATGCTCTCCCGATTGACAATGAGCCGATCCGCAAATTTCAGAGTAGCCTCGAAGAGATTGCTGGTCGCATTAGGGGTAAGCGCTGGAGTCCTATTAAAGGGGATATTACCACTGCTGCTAGGATTTTATCTATCAATGAAGGGGATATTTTGGCTAGTATCCCAGACGATCGCCAAACTGAGGCTAAGGCTATTATTGAGGAACTCAGGGCAGAAATTGAGGTTCTGCGATCGGCTTTGGACATTAAAGACGGTGAAACACTCCTAGAAACCCGTGCCCAGATGTTGTCTCAGGTGACTCAGCTTGAGGAAATGATGGTTGGGGAATTTCCTTTTGAAGTCCCCGCAGAATATGCCAATATTCCCCAACTCAAAGGCCGTGCTACCGTGAAGATGACTACTTCTGAGGGAGATATTACCCTGGTGGTCGATGGTTATAGCGCTCCGGTAACGGCCGGTAATTTTGTGGATTTGGTGCAACGTGGGTTTTATGATGGGTTGGAGTTTATCCGCTCGGAAGAGTCCTATGTTTTGCAAGTCGGAGATCCTCCCGGTCCGGAGGAAGGATTTATTGACCCCGACACAGGCGAATATAGGGCTGTTCCCCTGGAAATTTTGGTGCGTGGGGATGATGAACCTACTTATGGGATTACCCTAGAGGCGGCGGGTCGTTATCGTGATCAGCCAGTTTTGCCGTTTTCTGCTTATGGAACTGTGGCTATGGCTCGTCCTGAAAGTAACCCTGATGGCGGATCTTCTCAGTTTTTCTTCTTTTTGTTTGAACCGGAACTGACCCCGGCGGGACTTAATTTGCTTGATGGTCGTTATTCTGTGTTTGGATATGTGACCGAAGGTAAGGAAGTCTTGGAGAATTTGACCCAGGGTGATGCGATCGCATCTGCTAAAGTCATTCAAGGCTTAGAAAATTTGGTTCAACCTAAGAAGTAGCCTTAAAAAGGCTCCCCAGTGGCAATTTATTAATTGCCACTACCCCCTCTCATCGATGATTTGACTCTTTCATCATTATTATTTGTGCCAGCTATTATGGCTATTTTAGAATTACTATCTGTGGCGGCTTTGGGTGTTCTCGTGGGATTGTTCCTGGTTAATATCAATTCTAAACGCGATGAACAACGCCAGCTTGATAATGCTTTTTATCAATTAATTGAATCCCAAGATGGTGAAATTTCTTTAATTCAGTTGGCGGCTTTGGCGCGGGTTAGTGCTGATGTCGCTCAAGAATATTTAGACCGACAAGCCGGGGTATTTGCTGCTATTCCTGAGTTTGACCAAGATGGTAATACCTTCTATCGATTTCCTCGCTTACGCCTTCCTAAGCAGTTTCAAGAGCGATCGCCTGATCAGGATTGGTAAAACCCCCACCATAAAATCAGTTAATAGCTGGTGGTCAACTGTTCGTTTTTTTTGATAAGTACAACGTTTGGGAAGAAAAAAATGTTATCATGGATACGAAAGTGAATTTAAAATCGGTTATTTTTCCTGCCTCTGTAGGGTTGTTATAGGGTGTACCCGTCTAGTTTTTTCCCCAAGACTTAGTTTCAGAAATCTATAGATGATGAGTAACCGAGTCGGGTGCGAGATTCCTGTTAAATTGCTTCAGGAAGATGAAGGAGGGAAACGATGAGCCATAACCCTTGAGCGCTCACCCTTGAGAAGTAGGGTATCAAAGGGAGTTAAATCATGGGATATCACAGGATTTTAGTGGCGCTAGATAGATCGAATCATAGCGAATTGGTTTTAGAGCAAGCGATGGAACTAGCGCAAAAAAACTCAGCGGAACTAATGATTTTTCACCGCCTGGAGGTTAGCGAACCGGACCCCTATGGTTTTAGCGATCTTCACGCGACTAATATTGCTCGTTACTCGCGAATCATGCAGGATCGGCTAGAGAGTGAACTGGACCAGATCCGCAGTTGGCTAACAGCTTGTACTCGTCGTGCTACGGACGAGAATATCACTGCTGACTGGAATTGGAAAATGGGGGATGCGGGGCGGTGCATTTGTCAAATAGCAAAGGACTGGAATGCGGATCTAATCGTGGTAGGACGCAGGGGATACGAGGGGGTAATTGAGGCGTTGCTGGGAAGTGTGAGCAACTTTGTGGTTCATCGCGCCCCCTGTTCAGTTTTAGTAGTACAGAGTAGCGATCGCCATTAAGAAAACATTCATAGAAAACGAAATCAAATAGCGATCGCCCAATTTAGGGAATAGAGTCCCGGTAAGTTTAAACGGATCTATTTAGGTTTAGTTCTAACACTTACCGGGCCATTAACAGTAGTTTGACAAGCCAAGCGGTAGGTATCAGGTTTTTTCTTGAGCATTCGTTCTTCCACCGGAGTTTTAGGGGAGAGATTTTCCATACCCTCAACCACTTCCACAATACAAGTACCACATTGACCGTAGCCGCCACAGTTGAGGAGTTTTCCCTTTAAGGTATACAAATCAATCTGATTTTCCATCGCTTTGAGTCGGAGATTTGCGCCATCAGCGGCAATAACTTCGCGGTTTTCGTTGACAAAATTGATGTTAGCCATGATGAATTTTTGAATCTAGGAAGGTTAGGTTGACAGAGATTTTGTTGTGATCAGACAAGGCTTTGAGGAAAGGAAGTTTCCCAAAGTGTCTACCAAATAATCTGTATAATCTGTTTTTGGGGAAACCGACATCCTTGGACAAGTGAATTGCAGTTAAGGTTGATCTTGAAGGATATTATCGGGGAGATTGCTAACAAATCGCCTCAATTGAGCCAGAGCGCGGTTATAACCAATAATTGCTCTGAGCAACTGGTTTTGGGCGCGAGTGAGGCTAGTTTCTTGGTTAATGACATCAGTTTGAGTACCGACACCAGCTTGGAAACGGAGTCTAGCCAATCGGAGAGCTTCTGTAGCCTCCTCAACGCCTAGGTTAGCAACTCCAATGTTCTCAAAACTAGCTTGTAGGTTAAAGAAGGCTTCCTCAATTTCTCGGCGGATTTGGTTGCGGGTTTGGGAAAAGCGTTCTTCAGCGATCGCTATACCCAGCTCCTGTTGTCTAGCCCTAGACCTAGCGGCACCCCCATCAAAGAAATTCCAACGCAACTGCAATTGAACATTATAACCATCAGCCCAACCCTGAGCCGCAAAGCGATTAGCGTCATCAGAAAGCTGTCCAAGAACGTTATAACTAGCGGAACCAGTTAAATTAGGTCGAGTGGCAGATAAGGCCTGTCTGCGTCTTTCTTCAGCTAAATTACGGTTAACTAACTGTGTTTCCAATTCGGGGCGATTCCGATAGGCGAGGATGATAGTTTCATTGAGGGTAAATTCCCAAGTTCCCGCCAAGGATATCGGGTCTGCTGCCACTAAATTGACATTTTGACTGACATTTAATAGGCTAGCGAGATTGCGCCGAGATGTTCTCTGGCTGCTAATGGCGTTAGTCAAATCCTGCTGGGTGCTGGCGAGGGTAACACGAGCCTGTAAAACCTCAAAGCGGGTACCCACCCCAGCGCGTTCGAGGGCTTCTGCATCCTCCAAACTTTTTTGAGCGTTGCGAACTGCGGCGCGCTGAATTTCGACTTCCGCATCGGCTGCTTGTAGGTTGTAGTAGGTTTGGGCGACGTTAAGATAACTTTCCTCAATCACCCGTTCTAGTTCTAACTCTGCGGCTCGCAGTTGCTGTTCGGCTTCTCTAATTCGTGCGCCTCTAGCTCCATTTAAGCCAAAATCATATTGAATTTGCAGGGAGTTATCAAAGCTGGTAGAGCCAAAGGGGATTTGAAAGGGGGTTGTGTCAACTTCGCCTCTGGCGGCGGCTTGGCGACGTTGATTGCGAATCCGACGATTTTGGGCGCGGGTGGATATGGTGGCTCCTGCTGTTTCCGAACGGGTCAAGCTGGAGGTGAATGATAGGGAAGGGAACAGTTCTGATTGAGCAACTCGCAACCCCGCCAGATTTTGATCAAGCTGGAGTTGTAGAACTTGGATTTCTGGGCTGTTGCGCCGCACCAAATCAAATGCTTGTTCTAGGGTAATGGGAACGGTTTCTTCGATTTCTACTTCCCCAGGTTGGGTAGGAAAATACAGGGGGTTAGTGCTGGGTAAAACTATTGAAGGTGGTTCGGTGCGTAAGGTTCCATCTGGATACCTTTGGGGGTATGGCTCGGTAGGGGGTGTCAAGTCGGGGATTTGAATTTCTGGTGTCTCTACTTGGGACAGTTGTACTGGTGGTGTGGGATTATTTTCGATCGCCGATTGAGTATGAGAATTGTCACTGATAGCCACTTCTTGTGAGGGGCTGTCGGAAGATACCTCTGTGGAGAAGTTTACATCAGTTGAGGGAGCGATCGCGTCATGGTTAGGAGACTTGGCCTGATATTTTCCGGGTAAGTCTACTGATTCTAAGGCGATCGCATCATGGTTAGGAGATTTGGCCTGATGTTTGACCAGGTTCGGGGGGGTTTCCATGAACCCACCGCCACTCAAGGCTTCTCCCATTGTGTGATTTAAAGACAATTCTGGAGTTGGTGTGTCAATTTGACCAGCTACAAGGCTGGTGTCGTTAGGTTTATGGTCAGTAATGGGGGTTGGTTCAAGTTGTGAGGCTACAAATTTGGTTGGTTTGTGCTTGAGAGTTGATTCTTGAGTTAGGGGATGGTCAGATGATCTATCCTGGGACTCAACAGGCGAAGGCACTGCTTCTCCCTGCCCAACATTGAACAACACAATTGTTCCACTCACTCCCACAGCCATCAAATAGCGAAGAACAGGCATAATTTTTTCAATATAGTCAGTCTGCAAGTCCAGAACTCATTTTAAAGCAAGGTTGAAGTATTGCTCGAAAATGCCCAAATTAATTGCCATTTTGGGGATTGATGGTAATTTTCACAGGCCTGGGGGCGTTGTCAGATGGGACGCTGAGGGGTGTTTTCATGAATGCGATCGCTTTTGGCAATCAAAATCTCCGTATTTTTACGGACATCTTAGCAGTGATTGGTGTTAAAAATGCGAGAAATGTCCGAGAAATTACTGTTGGTGTTTGTGGGAATTTATCTTAACCTAAATATAAGGGCTGCCCATTAGTTCCCTGTCAGCCTGACTACGGCAAAATTGCTCCATCCCACACCTCTTATGATGATTAAACCCATGTTGCTATCAGAAACAAATTTACAGGATATCCCGCAACTGCTGCGTCAACTCCGGGAAGATTTGGAGTTGTCCCAAGCTGAACTGGCGCAATTTCTCGGAGTATCCCCACAAACTATTAACCGCTGGGAAAATGGACATTCTCAACCTTCGGCAATCTCGATTAATTTGATGCAAAATAAATTAAGTTCTTTGGATGCTATCAAGGATATCAAAACTGTTAAGGCTAATTTATCACAGCCCAGTAATGGTCTGCGACAGGCTGATGTAGCCCGCATTCTTAATGTTTCGTTTCAGCGGGTACAGACTATTAGGAAGCGACATTACATAGAATTCACCTGGGATAATACTATTGATGCTTGGGTTACATCTCGCGAAGAAGTACAGCGCTATATTGACAATAAAGGGAAGCGTCGGAAACGCACAATTGATAATTAATAAATTGCCCATAGCCATGGAGACCAGGCTTGTTTTGTCCCCGGTATTCCCAGATAGTATTGGAGGGGGCTATGTTTGGGATTCGATTAAGCCTTGGGGAGGGGTGATTTCCAAACGGCGATTCTGTAAATCTACAACGGGGACGATCTCCTTAACAAAGGGAATTAATAAGGTTTTGGGCTGGTTGGCTTTGGTTTGGAAATGGCGCTTGCGTCGTTTGTTTTTGGGAATGTTCTGTAGTTTAGCTTGGCGTTGAGTATCGGCGGCGAGGTCTTCTGAGGTGGGGGTAAAATTTAACTGTACCTCTAACAAGTCATTTCCGGCGGGGATGACATCAATTACTGTACCGATTATGTCTTGGGTGTCTTGATTAAAGACTTCTAACCCAATCAGGTCTAATACATAAAACTCATTATCCTCTAAATAGGGGCGATCGCCCTCTTGAATGAATAGACGACTATCCCGCAAGGCTTCGGCTTCTTCCCGGGTTTCGACCCCTACCATTTCAATAGCATAGAGTCCTTTTCCGGGAATAAACCTTCCCCCCAGAAGTTCTACGGGTGATGGTTCATTTTGTCCGGGTTTTTGTAGCCAGCGGGTTCCGGGTTCGATAAATCTTTCGGGAAAGTCGGAATTCGGATATACCCGCATCTGGCCATCTAAACCCTGAGCAGCTACAATTTTACCAATTTCGATCCAATCAGACATTTGGACAGTCTCCTGAACCTCGACACAACACATGATAAGATTTCAGCATTTTAACCCAGTATTGGCTTAGTAGCTTATGACGCGGAGTTCTCGACAAGTCCCCATTTTCTCCCTCGCGGGGGGAACTATCAAGCATCCTATCGCACCACAACAAGCTAGTTTAGCTCTAATTCCGATTTTACTATCTTTGGGAACCACTACAATTTTTGTGGAACCTCTACGGGGAGACGGGTCTAGGTCGGGTTCGACTATTGTAGCTCAGGCGGTCACTGGGTCGGACTCGGAATTGCGCGATCGCGTTCAAACTGAGGTAGATAGTTCTTTTCGTCGGACTCTGGCTTTATTGAATTTAGTGCTAGTGTTCTTATTTTTGTTGCCAACTATTGCGGGGGTGGGAGTCTGGTTTTTGCTGGCTAAGTTGACGGATCAAGTATTTATTGTACAGCAAGAAATTGAGAGTCTCAAAGCTGATGCTATTGGTCAAATTCAGGAGAGTATTAATGAGGCTCGCAATACTCTCTATCAATTGGAACAAAATACTACTAAGGCTGATGAAGCTATTGAGAGTCTCAAGGTGCAAACTATGATTCAAGTCCCGGAGTCGGAGACTGAGGATTCCCTAGTGGCGGAAGTATTGGAGACTCCCGAAAAGGCGATCGCTAACAATTCCTCTGGGGTATCTGATGATTCTAATTCTGAGACTTCCGAGAGTTCTGAGACTTCCGAGAGTCTTGAGACTTCCGACAGTTCTGAGGATTTAGTTAATAGTGCTAAGGAAAAAGAACCGGAAACACCTAGTCGCGATCGCATCATAGCTGAGGCTCATGAGCTGGCTAAACAGGCAGAAAAGTTATTTTTGTCAAATCAATTGGAATCGGCAGTTGCCGCCTATAATCAGGCGTTAAAACTGGAGCCGAATTTGGCTGAGGTTTGGAATAATCGAGGGGTTGTGTTAACCAAACTCAAGCGCTATCAAGAGGCGATCGCATCCTATGAAAAAGCTATCCAAATTCGCACAGACTATCCTGATGCTTGGAGTAATCGTGGGGTGGCTTTAGGGAAACTTAATTATTACCAAGCGGCGATTTTTTCCTATGACCGGGCGATTGCTTTAAAACCCGATTATTTAGATGCTTGGAATAATCGCGGTCAAGCCTTGATGAATTTGGAACAGTATGATGAGGCGATCGCTTCTTATAATCAGGCTGCTAAAATTCGTCCTAATTTTTATAAAATCTGGTACAATAAGGCTCGTTGCTATGCCCTCACGGGGAATCGAGAATTGGCGATCGAAAACCTTCAACGAGCCCTGCGGATTAACCCAGATGCCGTGCAAAAGTTTGCTCAACAAGAACCTGATTTTGCGGGCATTTGTCAGGAACAAAAATTTCAAAAATTGCTGAACACTAAATAATTAAATTTAGGTATTGGGAGGGTTACATACCATGATAAATTTGAATAAAACCTATCTCTATATGGTGGCAGGATGGCTATTATTGATGGGTTTTTCGGGGGTATCATCCGCAGCTATACCGTCAGCAATTCCGGAGCTAAACCCGACAAAAATCGGGGCGCAAAATCCCTCTTTTATTAACCGTTATTCGGCGAATCAACGCTCTTTAATCCAGAAAGAAGTTAACCATACCAGGAAACGGTTAAATCCTTTTTTGAATACATGGATATTGATAGCTGTGTTAATTCCTAGTACCATATCAATCACAATTTTGGTCTGGTTTTTCCGACAAGCACAACAGGTTAAAGCCTGTTGCCAAAACCTAGAAGCCTATAAAGAAGAAATCCTGGAACAGATTAGATATATGACCGAAAATGCTCAGGATATTATTGATGAACTTGATGCTACTGTCAATCTTAGCGAGGTACAAATAGAGGTAATTGCATCCCAGATTCAATCTTTATCTATTGAGGATGGCAGCAACTCTGCTTTTACTGTGGAAACCGAAAATTTAGAAGTTAAATAATCATGAAACGCTATCGCTTAATAATCTTGATGTGTTTAATGATTGTGATTCCCATTGGCTGGTTTAGTAAATTTTATAGCGGGCCATTTGATGGGTGGATTAACGATTCCGTATCCTCGATATTTTATGAGATGTTTTGGGTGTGGTTAGTGGTATTAATCTGGCCGCATCTTTCCCCGATATCCGTAGGGGTGGGGGTATTTCTTGTTACCTCAATTTTGGAATTTCTGCAATTGTGGAATCCGCCAATTTTAGCTATGATGCGATCGCATATTATCGGCAAACTCCTATTAGGAACTACCTTTGATTGGTGGGACTTTCTTTATTATGCTATAGGCTGTATCTTGGCGGCTTTAGTATTAATTACTGTCCGAAATAAGATCGGACTGCAAAATCATCACTAATACTATCAAGATTTGCCTACAAAATTTATGATCAATAGACATTTTCTTAATCTTTTTTTAAGTTCAATGCCTTGACCTATCCCATATAATACGGTCAAGCAAGCAACCAAGTTAAGGCGATCGCCTGGTAAGCTAGTAGGGACAAGTTGAAGAGGTTGATAATTGACCATGAGAGTTGCTGTTTTTGGTAGCCAGCCCTACGATACTAAATTCTTTGATGCGGCGAATGCCCAAGGAGGAAGTCCCCATGAGTTAGTTTACTTTGAAACCAGGTTAAGGGCGAAAACCGCCTCCTTAGCCGCTGGTTTTCCGGTTGTTTGCGTTTTTGTGAATGATGAAGTAGATGCCACCACCCTAAAAACCTTAGCAGCCAATGGCACTAAATTAATAGCCCTGCGCTGTGCTGGATTTAATAATGTTGACCTGAAAACAGCAGAAGAATTAGGTATTTCTGTAGTTAGGGTTCCGGCTTATTCACCCTATGCAACAGCTGAACATACCGTGGGTTTAATCCTTACATTAAACCGGAAACTGCACAAAGCCTATAACCGAGTCCGGGAAGATAACTTTACCCTCAATGGTTTACTAGGTTTTGACTTACATGGTAGTACCGTGGGCGTGATTGGCACGGGAAAAATTGGGATGATTTTCGCGCAAATTATGCACGGTTTTGGCTGTCATCTTTTGGGTTATGATGCCTACCCTAACGATGATTTTATCAAGTTAGGAGATGCCCGTTATGTAGATTTGCCGGAACTGTTTTCACAGTCAGATATTATCTCTCTGCACTGTCCCTTATTACCAGAAACCCATCACATTATTAACCAAAATGCGATCGCTCAAATGAAGCGAGGGGTCATGTTAATCAACACCAGTCGCGGGCCTCTGGTTGATACAGTTTCTGTCATTGAAGGGATAAAATCCGGGATAATTGGCTACCTAGGAATTGATGTGTATGAACAAGAGGAAGCATTTTTCTTTGAAGATTGGTCTGATGAAATTATCCAAGATGATACATTTCAACTACTCCAATCTTTCCAGAATGTTGTGATTACAGGTCATCAGGCATTTTTTACCCAAAATGCCTTAACTGCCATTGCCGAAACCACCATGGCGAATATTAGTGAATTTGAGGAAGGCAAACCACTAACCAACGAGGTTAAACTACCTCATTAACCAATCTTAATCCATTAAGGAGAAATTCATGTACATTGACGAAATTATTGCTGGCGAAATTCTTGATTCTCGTGGTAACCCCACCGTAGAAGCGGAAGTAATTTTAGAGGACGGAACCCGTGGGAGTGCCTTAGTTCCCTCTGGGGCTTCAACGGGAGAAAAAGAAGCGGCAGAATTGCGAGATGGAGACCCGAAACGCTATGGCGGCAAAGGGGTTCTGAAAGCTGTTGAAAATGTCAATAATCGTATAGCCCCGGCTTTAGTGGGTATGGATGTCACCCAACAGCGGTTAATTGATTTAACCATGATTGAACTGGACGGCACACCCAACAAATCCCAAATGGGGGCTAATGCAATTCTAGCAGTTTCCTTAGCCGTAGCGCGCGCGGCTGCTAATTACTTAGGAATTCCTCTATATAGGTATTTAGGAGGCAGCAACGCTTGTATATTGCCCGTTCCTTGCATGAATGTAATTAACGGTGGGGTTCACGCGGACAATACTGTTGATTTTCAAGAGTTTATGATTGCTCCCCATAATGCCCCCAATTTTGCGGAATCTATCCGTATGGGTGTAGAAACTTTCCACAGTCTTAAATCGCTGTTGCAAAAGAAAGGATTAAGCACGGGAATTGGCGATGAGGGTGGATTTGCGCCTAACTTAAAATCTAATGATGAGGCGGTTGAGTGTATTTTAGAGGCGATTACGGCGGCGGGATATAAGCCAGGGGAGGATATTTCCATCTGTCTCGACCCAGCCACTTCGGAATTGTGGAAAGATGGTAAATATCTGTTTTTCAAATCAGATCAATCTACTAAGACTCCTGAAGAAATGGCGGAATTGTGGAAAAGTTGGGCTAATCAATACCCGATTATTTCCATAGAAGATGGTATGGGAGAAAATGACTGGGATGGTTGGAAGGTGCTAACTAATTCCATTGGCGATAAGGTTGAACTGGTGGGGGATGATTTATTCTGTACCAACCCGGCTATTTTAGCGGAGGGTATTCAAGCCGGAGTTGCTAATTCAATTCTGATTAAGGTTAACCAAATTGGTACTTTAACGGAAACTTTAGATACAATTGAGTTGGCGAAAAAACATAATTACAAGTGCTTTGTTTCCCACCGTTCAGGTGAAACGGAAGATACTACTATCTCGGATTTGGTGGTGGCAACTTCCACAGGTAAAATCAAAACTGGTTCGGGTTGTCGCGGTGAACGGACGGCTAAATTTAACCAACTGCTACGCATTGAACGGGACTTAGGAAAGGCTGCTAAGTTCGCGGGTCGGGCTGCGTTTGTGTAAGGTATAATTAAGGCGAAATAGGTGGAGACAAAGGTTGTCCTGTCTCCACTGTTCGCTATTTTTGGGAGGCGGAATTTTTGTGAGTTAATCGGACAAATAAGACTTGGACGGTTAGGGCTAATAAACCCAAAGAGGCAATGGTAAAGACTCCGGTAACTAAGGCAGCACCACCAATTACTAAGGTGCGGATGGCTATGGAAAGTTGCAGGGCGGTTTGATTATCGGAATAGATGTTTTGGTTGGCAAAAGTTTGAGCGATCGCTGCTGTTAAGGAATACATGGCGATGGCAAAACCTCCAGCTAATAATCCTCCCATCAGCACCTGAAAGGGGTTGACTGATGATAAATCGGGGGATGAATCACGGGGAGAATTATCACCGGAATTAGAAGTAGAAATTGATGATTTTTCAGGCATATTAGACATAATTGATTGATGAACTCTCAAAAAAATCGGCAAGTTTAAGATGCAGCCAAATGAATACCTGTGGAGATAAATTTAGTAGTCCACAATAATAAATTCTGATTAGCAATTTGATTTTGGACAGCATCGGAAACCCGGTCAGCTTCCGCCTGACTCTCGACTAAAGCGAATACGGTGGGACCGGAACCAGACATCATCGCGCCTAAAACTCCTTGGGTGATAAAGGCATCTCGCAGGTCTGCAACTTGGGGATATTCAGGTAAAGCGACTTTCTCTAAATCATTGTGCAACAACTGACCAATTTTCGCCCCATCACGTTTCATAATGGCTGCTACCATAGGTCCTGAATGCACCCGCTGCTGACGACTTTTCAGATCATCGGCTTCAGAAATGTATGAACTGCTGAACTGCTGGCGGTAGGTTTGATAAGCCCAAGGGGTGGATATGGCGATATTACGGAACTTAGCGAGGACCACATATAAGTTATCTAAATTCAGCAAGGGTGATAGTACCTCTCCCCGTCCGGTAGCTAGGGCTGTTCCGCCACTGATACAGAAGGGAACATCAGAACCAATTTCAGCGCCTAGGGTTTGTAGTTCATCTTGGGTTAAACCGAGGTCCCAGATTAAATCTAAACCGACCAACACCGCCGCCGCATTGCTTGAACCGCCGGCTAGTCCGGCGGCTACGGGTATTCGTTTGTTAATTTCGATTTCGATACCGCCATAACGCGCCATCATATCGGGGAATTGTTTAACCATCAAGGCTGCTGCGCGATAGGCGAGGTTACTATGGTCGTTGGGGAGGCTGGGGTCGTTGGAGCGAATGGTAATGGCATCTATACCAATAGGGTTAATGGTAATGCGATCGCTTAAACTGATAGTTTGCAGGACCATAGCGAGTTCGTGGAAACCATCGGGGCGCGATCCGATAATTTCTAAATACAAATTAATCTTGGCGGGAGCAATAAGGGTGACAGAACGCATTAGTAGTAGTGTAAGGTAACACAAAGCAAGTTTATCATTGATTATTGGGGGCTAATAGCAAATTACTGAGTTGAACCCATTGTTGTAGGCTGAGGTCTTCTGCGCGGACTTGGGGGTTGATGTCTAATGTTTCGAGGAGTTGGTTTAATATTTGGGGTTCTACCTGGCTTTTGAGGTTATTGCGTAACATTTTCCGACGGGTAGAAAATCCTAATTTAACTAGGGTCTCAAGAAGTTGGGGGTTTTGGGCGGGGGATGCTATGGGACGAGGACGCAGGCGGACTACGGCTGAATCGACTTTAGGGGGCGGATAAAAGGCTTTGGCGGGGACATGACAGATCCAGTCACATTCGGCTAAATATTGGACTCTGACTGATAGGGCTCCAAAGGCTTTGGAGCTGGGTTTAGCACAAAGGCGATCGCCTACTTCTTTCTGTACCAGTAGCACGATCGCATCAAAGGGTTTAAGGGCGGGTTTAGCAATAGTTCCCAGTAAGCCTTCGATGATTGGTCCGGTAATATTATAGGGAATATTGGCGACTACCTTATTGGGGTGTTGGAATTGGGGAAATGCGCTCAGGTGTGCATTTAGGTCGAAGCTGAGGATATCTCCTTGTAGCAATAGGAAGTTATCGATTTTGCCAAATTTTTTGGCTAGTTGAACACAAAGATCGCGGTCAATTTCGATGGCTACTACTGAGCTGGCTTTGGGAAGTAAGCGTTCTGTTAATATACCTGTTCCTGGTCCAATTTCCAAGATGCGATCGGCCAGAGATAGATCAGCCGCTTCTAGGATATGGTTAAGGGTCGCAGGACTGCGTAGCCAATGTTGAGCAAATCGTTTCCGAGGTTGGGGAGAGGGCATAGTTAAGGTAGGTCCAGAGTATAGAACTGATAATTTGGCTCAATTGCATCAAATTTTACAGAAATCTGGAAGCGGAGATAAAATTTTTACCCAAATTCAGATTTATGTGATATGATACCGTTCCTAGTAGATTGTTTTGTTGGCTTTTCCGTCAATAGTTCAGATCTACGTTAGGTGTGAGAAGCGAGCGGAAGTCCTGGCTGTCCTCAAGTAGCAGCAATAAGCTGTTGTCACCAGAGGTCTGCTCGAGTTGCGCTTCAATCCACAAATTAAGGATGGTCAACTCATTATATGCACGCTTATTGGTGAATGATTCTATTGATTGATAGGGTCTAACTTCTGTTAGGGATATGGTTTAAATATCCGACTGAATCAATCAACGGAACCCGTAGCAGAATCAACCGCTTAATTCGGTTAGTTTGTGGAGCGGAAGATATCAAGATCCTGCTAGTTCACCAATAAAAGTCCGCCGTGATTTTCAAATCTTGCGGAATTTAATTAGAGACCGATGTAGGTTCGTAGCAGTGAGGCTGAGGGTACTGGTGGGCTTTTACCCCTGGTGCTAAGGGGTGGGTATGTTTGGCGCTACTTGCTTAATAAACATTATAGAACAGCCATAGATTTGGATTTCTTTGGGAAGTCAACAGACAGATCGGGTGGTGTCTACTATCTAGGAGGTGAAACTAAAATTGACAGCTAAAAAATATGCACAATTTCTGGATTTTTTAACAGAAGAATTATCAATTTCCCAGGCTTCTATTGAGGCGGCGCAGAGGGTACATAAGAAGTCAGAAGAGAAACATAAGTATCCAGATCCAAGTCCCCTATCGATGACACTTTGGCAATATGGACTTGTGACCCTTGAACAACTTGAGAAAATCTTTGATTGGCTGGCAACAGCTTATTGATGATCAAAGCAGAAACGGGGTTTCTAGGTTTTTGATGGTCTAACCAAGATGGCCCTAGAAACCCAGTTTCCGGCTGGGAAGGTGCTTTAACTGTTAACTGTCAACTGTTGGAGGGTAGTTTCTAAGGCGGCGATCGCACAGAGAATATCGCGATCGCAAACAAAACCCAAATGCCCAATACGGAAGATTTTACCTTTGAGGTGGTCTTGTCCTCCAGCCAAAACGATATCAAACTGTTTTCGCATGATAGAGCGCACCTTTTCCGCGTCTATAGACTCAGGAGGGCAAACGGCAGTTATAGCGGGACTAGCAGCATGATCGGGGGCAAATAGGGGCAAATTTAGGCCTTTGATGGCATCCCGTGTCATGGTCATTAAGCGATGATGACGGCCAAAAATATTATCTAACCCCTCGGCTTTCATCATTTGCAAACTCACCTGGAGAGCATAAAACAGATTAACCGGGGGGTAAAGGGGTTAGTATTTTTAGCGGCAGTTTTCCGGTAGGGTCCTAGGTCGAAGTAATAGCGGGGTAGGTCGGCGGTTTTGTAGGCTTCCCATGCTTTGGGACTGACAGAGACAAAAGCTAGTCCTGGGGGAATCATATAACCTTTTTGGGAACCCGAACCTACCACATCTAATCCCCATTCATCAATAGGAAGATTAACAGCGCCTAAACTGGTGACTGCATCAACAATAATTAAGGCTTCCCCGTGGTTTTTGACGTGGCGGTTGATGGTTTCCAGGTCATTGAGAACCCCGGTTGAGGTTTCGCTGTGGGTGAGGATGACTGCTTTAATTTGCTTTTCAGTGTCGGCTTCGAGGACTTCGCGGAATTTTTCCGGGTCTAGGGGTTGTCCCCATTCGGCGGAAATGATTTCTACATTTAATCCGTATGCTGTAGCGACTTCCGCCCAGCGATCGCCAAATTTACCATTACAACCACATAAAACGCGATCGCCACGTTTGAGGAAATTAATAATTCCGGCTTCCATTGCGCCAGTCCCGCTGGCGGTGAGGATTAAGACATCATTTTGGGTTTGGTGTAGCCATTTGAGGTTTTCTTGTACCTCGGCCATAATTTGACTAAAATCACCGCTGCGGTGTCCTATGGGGTGTTTAGCCAAGGCGAGTAATGCTTTTTCGGGTACTGGGGTAGGTCCCGGAATCATCAACATTAACTTATCATCCATTGCGGTATCTATCCGTATTTGTACTAGGTTATGGGGAACTAATTATTCTACTCGCTTTTAAGCTCTAGCTAACATTTGTTGCAGGGCGATTTGAGGATCTGGTTGTTTAACCAGGGACTCGCCGATTAAGACGGCTTCCGCGCCAGCTTGGACTACAATATCTAGGTCGGTGCTTTGATGCAAACCGGACTCACTGACAACCAGGATATTACTGGATTTGATTTGCGATCGCCGTTTTTCTAATAGGGTAGTTGTGGTATTGAGGTCTACCGTAAAATCGGAGAGGTTGCGGTTATTGATGCCAATCAGGTTAACTCCATCAATTGCCAAAACGCGATCGAGTTCCTCGAGGGTATGAACTTCTACCAGGGCAGTCATGGTGAGCATCTTAGCAATTTTAGTAAAATATTGCAGATCCTGGTCAGACAAAATTGCTGCAATTAGCAAAACTGCATCAGCCCCATGTAGTCGCGCTAGATAGAATTGATAGGGGTAGATCATGAAATCCTTGCAAAGTAGGGGCATATCTACGGCAGCGCGGACTTTCGCCAGGTTTTCAAAGCTACCCTGAAAGAATTTTTCGTCGGTTAAAACCGAGATACAGGTTGCGCCGCCCAGTGAGTAACTTTTGGCGATCGCCACACAGTCAAAATCTTCTCTAATTATGCCTTTACTAGGGGAGGCTTTTTTCACTTCGGCGATGACTGCGGGACGGGTCGTGGCTGTTTTGAGCGCCCCCAGAAAATCTCGACAGGGGGGTAAGTCCATGACCTGTTTTCTTAATTCTAGTAATGATAGGCGATCGCGTTTTTGGCTAACTTCCTTTTCTTTTTGCCAGACTATCTCTTCTAATATATGCCGTGGTTTAGCTTCTGGTGTCACTATTTGGTAACTGAGGTTAAGGACATCAACAGAAGGGTTAGGAGAATGGCGGCGAATTTCGATCATAGTTTCGGGAAAATTACGTTAATAATCAGCTACCTAAGAATTATGCAACATAAACAGGCTTTATATGTAGAGGTCTGCTTAGGATATACTCTAATTAGTTTTGACACTTCACAGTTTTTTTGATGGCTCGGAACACCCCGCCGCCAAGCTGTAGTCATGACGGTGGGAGTTTCCATAACTACCGGATATGTTAGGACTTATTGAATTCTAAACCGTTTTCTTCAGCATAGCGACTCATAAATCGCATAAACCTATCCCACTCTTCAGGGCTTCTCATTAAGTAAGTCGCCTCAATATCAGTAGCTTTACCATTAATGAATTTTCCCTTAACTTCACGAGTGGTGATTTCCCCTTCCTCGTCAATTAAATACATCCCGGTAATTTCCTCAGTCGCATCATCAGCTAAAGCCTTGGGATTTTGAAAACGAAATGTAGCTGTTCCTTGGCCACCATCTCGGGAACGAGTCAGGCGCACATCTGGGATTACTTCTTCGTCAACTCCCCGTGAAAATTGAATTGAAGCCATAAATAACTATGCAGTCAAATACTAAACATTTGTCAGCTTAACATTTTTCGATCGCCCCTGTCTCCCTAAAAAATCGGACTCTGAGGCTGCAAAATCACCACATTTTGATAAAGTCGCGCGATTATTACCACATTTTTATAAATTTGTCAACCCCCAAATATTTAAACCTTGAAGCCCACGCCATCACCGGAATATTTGGCGTGGGGGTAGGTTAGTTAGTAGCCGCCGGGTTCTTCCTCATATTCCGGCATTTTCTTTTTGTCAGGAATATTGACACGAGGCGCTTTATAAGGTTTAGGGGTTTCATCATCAGCCCAAGCATCAGACTCCACATCATCCTCATATTCTGGCGGGTATTCACGAGCATAGAGACGTTCTTGGCGGGGAGGTTCTATCGGCACATATTCCGCATCATCATAATCATCCCGTTCAGAATCCCCCCAATTATCATCTTCATAATCATCATAAATTGGTTCAGGCTGTCTAACCGGGGGAGGGGCGATGGGTTCTTGCCAGGTTTCTTCTTCTTCCCAGGCTTCCTCAACCGGGGCGGGGGTGCGATATTGTTGTTGTGGTGGTGCTTGAGGAACACCAGTACCCAATTGGTTAGCAGGTTTAACCGTGGGAGGATAATACATTCCTTCTTCTTCCCGGTTCCAGGGTGCTTCACCGAGTCCGAGACGTTCAAGGACACCGACCGTCAACTGTTGAAGTTGATCTTCTGAGCCTTCAAAGACAATTAAGCGGTTCGGGCCACTACTAACGATCGCATCTATAGAAAGTTCATAGGTACTAATGACCTGATCTGGAATTTGTGGGAAACCCAGAGAGGCGATAATAATTGATTCGAGCTTACCATCACGGGTATCGAAGCGGAAGCCCCGCACTCGTCCGAGGGGTTCTCCTGTTTCAGTAATTACCTCACTGTTGATCAAATCGCTGTAACCTTCTATATCAACATCATCCTCAAGAACCTGGTCGTTATCCACCAAGATCACGTCGCCGATCTCACAGACTCTATTGAGATAGATATATTTAGGCAGTCCAGCCACAGCTAGAAAATTGTCTCGCAACCCCAGGGCCACGATTTCCCGTCGGTCCACATCAACCCACAACTGACTAACGACTCCTAGTCGCTTGCCGCGATCGCGGGTAATCACTTGAGTGCCGAGAAGATCGGAACGTTGGCGGATATGTTCAGATGTCATACTTGGCTAAATTTAATTCCAAACGTAAATATATGTTACAGGGTCAACTTACTACAATTTGATACCCAGAACCTGAGTATAAGCCCCCCTAGCTTGTGTGACCCCAATGGTCTGCTGGGAGGCTTCCATCATTGGGCGACGCAGACTAACCACAATAAACTGGGCTTGTTGTGCTTGTTGTTTAATCATTTTAGCTAATCGTTCGACATTTGCCCCATCCAAGAACATATCAACCTCATCAAAAGCATAAAACGGGGAGGGTCGGTAACGCTGGAGGGCAAAAATAAAACTGAGGGCCGTTAGGGACTTCTCCCCTCCCGACATATAAGCCATGTAGGTTGGGTGAAACTCCGTGAAACCCAACATAACTGAGAGATGTTGTTGTTGGGTTCCGTACCTCCACCCAACCTACTAAATAGGCTGGGTAGGTTGGGTGAAACCCAACATAACTGAGAGATGGTGGCGTTGGGTTCCGTACCTCCACCCAACCATCTCAAATAGGCTGGGTAGGTTGGGTGAAACCCAACATAACTGAGAGATGTTGTTGTTGGGTTCCGTACCTCCACCCAACCTACTCAAATAGGCTGGGTAGGTTGGGTGAAACCCAACATAACTGAGAGATGTTGTTGTTGGGTTCCGTACCTCCACCCAACCATCTCAAATAGGCTGGGTAGGTTGGGTGAAAGCCAACATAACTGAGAGATGTTGTTGTTGGGTTTCGTACCTCCACCCAACCATCTCAAATAGGCTGGGTAGGTTGGGTGAAAGCCAACATAACTGAGAGATGTTGTTGTTGGGTTTCGTACCTCCACCCAACCATCTCAAATAGGCTGGGTAGGTTGGGTGAAAGCCAACATAACTGAGAGATGGTGGCGTTGGGTTCCGTACCTCCACCCAACCTACTAAATAGGCTGGGTAGGTTGGGTGAAAGCCAACATAACTGAGAGATGTTGTTGTTGGGTTCCGTACCTCCACCCAACCATCTCAAATAGGCTGGGTAGGTTGGGTGAAACCCAACATAACTGAGAGATGTTGTTGTTGGGTTCCGTACCTCCACCCAACCATCTCAAATAGGCTGGGTAGGTTGGGTGAAACCCAACATAACTGAGAGATGTTGTTGTTGGGTTCCGTACCTCCACCCAACCATCTCAAATAGGCTGGGTAGGTTGGGTGAAACCCAACTACTCAAATAGGCTGGGTAGGTTGGGTGAAAGCCAACATAACTGAGAGATGTTGGTGTTGGGTTCCGTACCTCCACCCAACCTACTAAATAGGCTGGGTAGGTTGGGTGAAACCCAACTACTCAAATAGGCTGGGTAGGTTGGGTGAAACCCAACATAACTGAGAGATGTTGTTGTTGGGTTTCGTACCTCCACCCCACCATCTCAAATAGGCTGGGTAGGTTGGGTGAAACCCAACATAACTGAGAGATGGTGGCGTTGGGTTCCGTACCTCCACCCAACCTACTAAATAGGCTGGGTAGGTTGGGTGAAACCCAACATAACTGAGAGATGTTGTTGTTGGGTTCCGTACCTCCACCCAACCTACTCAAATAGACTGGGTAGGTTGGGTGAAAGCCAACATAACTGAGAGATGTTGTTGTTGGGTTCCGTACCTCCACCCAACCTACTAAATAGGCTGGGTAGGTTGGGTGAAAGCCAACATAACTGAGAGATGTTGTTGTTGGGTTCCGTACCTCCACCCAACCTACTAAATAGGCTGGGTAGCTGGGTAGGTTGGGTGAAACCCAACATAACTGAGAGATGGTGGCGTTGGGTTCCGTACCTCCACCCAACCTACTAAATAGGCTGGGTAGGTTGGGTGAAAGCCAACATAACTGAGAGATGTTGTTGTTGGGTTCCGTACCTCCACCCAACCTACTAAATAGGCTGGGTAGGTTGGGTGAAAGCCAACATAACTGAGAGATGTTGTTGTTGGGTTTCGTACCTCCACCCCACCATCTCAAATAGGCTGGGTAGGTTGGGTGAAACCCAACATAACTGAGAGATGGTGGCGTTGGGTTCCGTACCTCCACCCAACCTACTAAATAGGCTGGGTAGGTTGGGTGAAAGCCAACATAACTGAGAGATGTTGGTGTTGGGTTCCGTACCTCCACCCCACCATCTCAAATAGGCTGGGTAGGTTGGGTGAAAGCCAACATAACTGAGAGATGTTGGTGTTGGGTTCCGTACCTCCACCCAACCTACTAAATAGGCTGGGTAGGTTGGGTGAAAGCCAACATAACTGAGAGATGGTGGCGTTGGGTTCCGTACCTCCACCCAACCATCTCAAATAGGCTGGGTAGGTTGGGTGAAACCCAACATAACTGAGAGATGGTGGCGTTGGGTTCCGTACCTCCACCCAACCATCTCAAATAGGCTGGGTAGGTTGGGTGAAAGCCAACATAACTGAGAGATGGTGGCGTTGGGTTCCGTAGCGACCCCCAACCATCTCAAATAGGCTGGGTAGGTTGGGTGAAACCCAACATAACTGAGAGATGTTGGTGTTGGGTTCCGTACCTCCACCCAACCTACTAAATAGGCTGGGTAGGTTGGGTGAAACCCAACATAACTGAGAGATGTTGTTGTTGGGTTCCGTACCTCCACCCAACCTACTAAATAGGCTGGGTAGGTTGGGTGAAAGCCAACATAACTGAGAGATGTTGTTGTTGGGTTTCGTACCTCCACCCCACCATCTCAAATAGGCTGGGTAGGTTGGGTGAAAGCCAACATAACTGAGAGATGTTGGTGTTGGGTTCCGTACCTCCACCCCACCATCTCAAATAGGCTGGGTAGGTTGGGTGAAAGCCAACATAACTGAGAGATGTTGGTGTTGGGTTCCGTACCTCCACCCAACCTACTAAATAGGCTGGGTAGGTTGGGTGAAAGCCAACATAACTGAGAGATGTTGGTGTTGGGTTCCGTACCTCCACCCAACCTACTAAATAGGCTCGCCGCCGAAATGCGATCGCCTTACCTCTAAAAACACTTACTACAATTTGATACCCAGAACCTGGGTATAAGCTCCCCTAGCTTGTGTTACCCCAATGGTCCGCTGGGAGGCTTCCATCATTGGGCGACGCAGACTAACCACAATAAACTGGGCTTGTTGTGCTTGTTGTTTAATCATTTTAGCTAATCGTTCGACATTTGCCCCATCCAAGAACATATCAACCTCATCAAAAGCATAAAACGGGGAGGGTCGGTAACGCTGGAGGGCAAAAATAAAACTGAGGGCCGTTAGGGACTTCTCCCCTCCCGACATAGAAGTTAAGCGCTGTACAGGCTTACCCTTGGGGTGGGCGACTAAATTTAAGCCGCTATTAAAGGGTTCTTCTGGGTCATCAATTTGCAAATATCCATCTCCCTCGGACAATTCAGCGAAAATAGTTTGGAAGTTTTGGTTAACGGCATCAAAGGCATCCTGAAACGCCCGACGGCGGAGGGTGGTAAAGTTTTCAATGCGTAATAGTAGTTCTGTCCTCTCCCCGTGTAGGGTAGCCAGTTTTTGGCTTAACTCCTCTAGGCGGGTAGTAGTACGTTCGTACTCTTCTAGGGCTAACATATTGACAGGTTCGAGATCTTCCATGCCCTTGGTGAGGGATTTCATCTCCCGTTGGAGGGTAGCCAGATCCAGTTTTTCGGGAATGGTGGGTAGTGGGTCGGGAAGTTCAGCTTTTTGGGTTTCGAGTTGTTGCTGTTTAATGTTGAGTTGTTCACGTCGTCCTAGTTGGGTTTCCTCAAGTTTCTGGATCTGCCATTCTAACTGCGACTGGGCGGTGTGCATTTCCCGCAGTTGTGTTTCAGCGCGATCGCGTTCTTGTTTTGCCGTCCCCAAGCGTTGCTCAACCTGAGCCATGGCGGCGCGGGTTTCTCGAATTTGGTTATTGATGCTGGTAATGCGGTTTTGGGTATCGGTGATTTGTTGGTTAAAGGACTCTTGCTGCTGCTTGAACTCAGCCGCGCGTCGGTGGTCTGCTGCCAACTTTTCGCGCCGCGTGGCCGATTGGGTATTAATATCGATTAACCGCTGTTCAACTTCTCGGAGGGCGGTTTCTTGGGCTTGCAGGTGCGCTTCTTGTTGTCGTAGCCGAATTTGTATCTGTTGCCATTCACTGTGGCTGTTGGTGATTTCCAATTGGGCTAGGGTTTCACGATCGCTTTGTAGTTGTTGTTCGGCTGCGGGAATCGTGCTATCTAGTGCTGCTAGACGTTCCCTCGCGGTAGACCATTCTTGGGTTTGCGTGGCTAAGTGCGATCGCATTTGTTCTCTAGTCGTGGTAATAGCTAAAATTTGGGATTCTACTTGAGTCACCTTTTGGGTAGCCTCTCGCAGATTTTGTTTAGCCTCGATTAATTCCGCAGAACGTTGTTTAGCCGTTTGCGCCCCCTCTGCAATACCTTGACCCAGGCGGCCCAGTAGCAATTCTATTTCGGCTAATCTTTCTTTAGTCGTGGCGATATCACGGGCTGAGGCATTAGCTTGATCATCTACACTACCAAAGTGCAGAGTTGAACGGGATGTGCTACTACCGCCAGTCATTGCCCCACTAGATTCTAGCAATTCCCCGTCTAATGTCACCATCCGATATTGTCCCAGATAGCGGCGGGCTTGATTTAGGGACTTAAATACTAGAGTTTTGCCAAAGACATAATCGAAAATGTGATCATAACGGCGATCGCATTCAATTAAATTTACTGCCAGGTCTACCAATCCATCAAGGATCGCGGGGATGGAAGTTTCCATTCTCTCTGATGATCGTCTAATTTTGTTGAGGGGGAGAAACGTAGCCCGTCCCGCTTTTTCTCGTTTCAACAGAGCGATCGCCTCTGCCGCCACCGTATCATCTTCTACCACTAAATGTCCTAACCTACCTCCCGCAGCAATTTCTAAAGCTAGTTGATATTTAGGTTCTACCCGTCCCAACTGACAGACCAAACCACAGACCCCAGTTAACCCAGCTTTTTTAATCGCCATAGTCGCATAGCTCCCCGTCGCCTCTTCACGGGCTTGTTGTTGAGCTTCCAGGCGGTCTAATTTACGTTGACGTTCCCGCTGTTCTTCTAATAAGCGGTTGAGTGTGTCTTGTTGTACAGACAGATCTTCTTCTAGGGCGGTCACTATGCGCGATAGAGACTCTACCTGAACAGCCGCGCGATCGCGAGCCTTAGTAGCCGTTTCCAGAGTTTCCTGTTCCGTAGTTAATTGCTCCTGTAAGGATTTTAGCGCCTGTTCCCTTTCCTGGGTTTGGCGCTGTAGTTGTTCCGATCTTTCCCGCAGTCTCGCTTGTTCTGTCTTTTGGGGGTTGAGGCTATTTTGCAGCGCTTCTATTTGGCGGTGTAGTTCCGTCTGTTGCACCATCCAAGTTTCCGCTTGATTAGCTATTTTATCAGCCTGGCTACGGGTTTCGTTCAGGCTAGTTTGGGCGACATGGCGATCGCTTTCCCGAACCCGTGCTAACTCCGTTTCCCTCTTTTTTTGCTGTTCCAAATTAGCCAGAGTTTGGCTATGTTCTTCAATAGCCCCTTGGGTTTGTCGGATCTGCTCACTCACCTTTTGCGCCGCCGTTTCCAATTCCCGCCGCCTCTGTCCAGTAGAACCCAGTTCCGCTTCCTGGGTAGCCAGGGTTGACTGGAGTTGCAGCAGTTCTTCTTCCCCCATAGCTTTTACT
This sequence comes from Arthrospira sp. PCC 9108, assembly GCA_016745315.1. GTDB lineage: Bacteria > Cyanobacteriota > Cyanobacteriia > Cyanobacteriales > Microcoleaceae > Limnospira > Limnospira platensis. The sequence goes on along the minus strand of CP066886.1, from coordinate 2,263,638 downwards.
AAAGCGTTTAATGTTTCTAGGGTAGTGGTTGCTTGTTTAATTTGGCTTTGCTGCTGTTGGAATTGTTCCGTCAATTCACTATGGCTGCGATCGCCTGCTTCTATTTGTTCCCGCAGTCGCCAGAGTTGTTGTTGTAGGGTTTGATAGTGACCGATAGCGTACCAAAGGCTTTTTTCCTGTAATTCAGCCTTGAGTTTTTGATACTTTTCCGCTTTGGCGCGGTCTTTAGCCAGGCGATCGCGTTGGCTAATTAGTTCCTGTTCAACTATGCGGCTACGTTCTTCCCGTTCTTTGACCGTATCGAGTTTTTCGCGAGCTAGAACAATTTTGCGATCGAACTGTGCTACCCCCGCCAGTTCGTCGATAATTTCCCGCCTTTCCCTCGGTTTCATCGTGATAATACCCGTCACGTCTCCCTGAAGCACAACGTTATAACCTTCTGGGTAGATCCGCAGACGGTTTAGTTGTTCGTGTAGTTCAGTTTGCGTACAGGGTTCCCCATTGATATAGTAGGTAGAGGTGTAGGTTCCCTGTTTTGTCACCCGCAATTTCCGGGTTACACTCCATTCTTCCTTAGCTACCAGTCCCGTTTCTTCCCCTTCTGTTACCGTTTCTCCCTCCCCTCCCAGTTGCGTCGGTTCCTCTTCTAGTTCGGGAAATGTTAGGTCTGATAGGTCAAAAGTAACCGTAACCCGAGTTTCTACCGTCGTTTTCCGGCTTTGGGAATTATTCACCAAATCGGGTAATCTTTCCGCCCGCATTCCTTTCGACGAGGACAGACCTAGGGCGAATAATAGAGCATCAAGAATGTTGGATTTCCCCGAACCGTTCGGTCCAGACACCACTGTAAACCCCGGTAGCAGCGGAATTGAAGTAGTGCCACCGAAGGATTTAAAGTTGGTAAGTTCCACGCGCTTGATGTGAACCATTGAGGCTGGTTAAGTTTGCAAATAAGGTATTATAGGGGTTTTATCAACAAGGGTAGCATAGGTTTAGTGCCTTTTTCCGTAATCGTGGTAACATGGGGACCTGTTTACCCTAGGCTAGGAAGGTAGATTATGGAAGATACGGCGCTACTTGATGGGATTATCGGGTTTTTGGCGATCGCTATTTTGGTGGGCGGTCTGATTTTACTGTTTCAAGGGGTTTCTTCGATTAAGTAGGATATCAACTAGGAGTTAATTGATTAATATGTCTGAGGTGGAGTTTCAACAAATTACCCTCGAAAATCCTGATTTTGCTCAGGCGATCGCACTTTATCAACAGAGTTTTTCTCCCCAGGAAATCATCCCTATTCCTATCATATCCCGGTCTCTCAAGTTGGGCAATATTCAACTCTGGGGGGGATATTATCAGCAGCGATTCGCCCTCATGTCTATTGTTCATCCTTTGCCAAATTCGGAATTTGTTTTATTAGGATATTTGGCGACTGTTCCCCATTTAAGAAATATTAAAATTGGTTCTCAGTTTTTAGAATATATTATCAATGTCGTTAAACAGGATGACAAATCACTTATCTTAGAGGTAGAACATCCTGATTTTGGCGAAAATCGCCAGTTAAAACAGCGCCGCGTTGCCTTTTATCAAAGGTTAGGCGCTCGAATATTTCAGGACATTATTTATATTTTACCTGCCTTAGATGGCACTACAACCACCGAAATGATGTTAATGATTATCGGTGAAAAACATCAGGACAAGTTACCCAAAACCCTTGTACAGCAGTTAATCCGCGATTTATATTCAGAGGTATATAACTGCAATCCTGATGACTCGATTTTTCATTGGATTGCAGATATTAAACACGACATTAATTTGATTAGTTAGTCATGGTAATTACCTGTGATAATAGGGCGGGTTAATTAATTATCAATTATCAAACCGAAAGGCGGCGGGGAGAGATAATTGTGGGAAAGGTTTAACCTCAGCAGGTTTAGGCGAATGTCCGTTTTGGGATGAAGGGTTAGATTCATCCGAGGCTAACATCTCTCGAAGGAGACGAGCGATCGCTCTTTGTGCTAAATCCCCGGCGACCTGCTGACTCAAATCTCGCACTTCCGGTTTTCCTAACAAGTTCGGAACCCGCTGTACTAATAACATAGGGTCAAAACCCTTAGTTTCCTGAAGAATAGCAATAATCCGCTGAACATGATCAAGATTTTTACGATCAGTTTCTGATACTGACTGGACTGGTGGCTGAGTTTTTACCCCCATCCATTGAGCAATAGTCCTTTGTGCTTTAGCGATCGCACTTTGGGAAGCCAAATCAATATTATTAACCAATTCCCGCGCCAGATTTTCTCGGATAAACTCTCCTCTTTCCGAGAAAATAAAATCTAAAGTCTGATCGAGAACCTGATTAATATCGTAATCATCGCTATTTTTAGCATTTTTGAGCAAATTTTCCAAACGATTCCACCGGAAGGAACCATCTTTAAATAGTAATAGGCGCAGAGAAGTTCGTAACTCTGGCGCTGGGTCACTTAATAAGCGTTTCGCTACATAGGGATAGGCTTTGCTGAGAACTTTAAAATTGGGGTCAACATTAATCGCAATTCCTTCTAAAGTTACCAGCGATCGGATAATTAACGCATAATAAGCCGGCACCTTAAACGGGTACTCATACATCAAAGCCGAAAGTTCATCAGTAATGCTTTTAAAATTCAACTCGGCTACACTAGCACCCAAAGCATTGTTAAACACCTCCCCTAAAGCTGGGATAATCGGGGTTAGGTCTGTGTCAGGACTCAAAAACTCTAGCTTTACATAATCATGTGCTAAACCTTCAAAATCCCGATTAACTAAATGCACCACCGCTTCTAGTAGACCATAACGCTGATAGGGTTTAACCTCGCTCATCATCCCGAAATCGAGATAAACTAACTTTCCATCTGGACTAGCCAGCAAGTTACCTGGGTGAGGGTCAGCATGAAAAAATCCATGTTCTAGGAGTTGACGGAGGGAACATTGTACCCCCACTTCAATTAAATAACGAGCATCAATTCCTTGGGCGGCAATTTCTTCTAAATTGGTGAGTTTGGTTCCCGTTACCCACTCCATTGTTAACACCCGCCGTCCGGTATATTCCCAATAGATACGGGGTACATAAATATCTTTTAAATGTCCGTAGAGTTCTTGGAAGCGTTCCGCATTACGACCTTCTTGGTTGTAGTCCATTTCTTCATAGATGCGACTCCCCAACTCATCCATAATCGCTACTAAGTCGCTGCGAATAAATTTCAGGTTATTATTCGCCCAAATTGCCAACGTTCTGAGAATATAAATATCTAGTCCTATTCTTTCGCATAGGTCAGGACGCTGAACTTTAACGGCTACGGTTTCACCTGTTTTCAGTTTGCCTTTATAGACTTGTCCTAGGGAGGCGGCGGCGAGGGGGTCGGAGCTAAGTTCAGCATAGATGTTTTCTGGCCGATCGCCTAATTCTTCTTCAATAAACTTATAGGCTACTTCGTTGGGGAAGGGGGGTAATTGGTCCTGGAGTTTGGTTAATTCTTCAAGATATAGTGGCGCTACTAAATCAGGACGGGTTGATAAGGCTTGTCCGATTTTGATGAAAGCTGGACCGAGTTCGGTCAGCAGGTTTCGCAGTTGAATGGCTCGTTTGCGCTGATTACGATCGCCCCTAGCAAATCGGCGATCGCTCCAAATTCCCCAATACCAAAATCCGAGTTTCCAGATAATTGACAACAGGCGACCCCAAACCTCAAAAATCCGCGAACGATAATGATTGGCGATCGCTTCGGGGTCATAACGCAATAAGACTTCCTCGGAATTCGCTTGTGTATTTATAGTTTCCGAGAAGTTCACATCAATGGCCTCGGTTTCGAGTGCTTTCGGTGTTAGTGAATTGGAGTCAGCCTCGGACAATGTAGGCAACACTGGTTTAGCTGTCATGTAAATCTTGGTTAGGGTCTGATTGTGATTGTAAACTATCTTAACAAATTTTCAGCTAAAGTTCTAAGGCTGTTGGATTGACTCTCGCTTCAGTCTATGACATAGATTAAGCAAGTGACAAAGACTGTTGACCGGAAGTCTGGGAGGAGGTGAGTCGGAGTTAGGCCAATCTTTGAGGTCAAAACAGGGACAGCAGGGTGTTGGCATACCGTGAATGCGGACCGGAATAGGCATTGCACACCTAGCACAGTCGATGATTTCCCATTCGGGTGTCAGTAGTTGTGCTATGGTCTCATTGGTTCCCTCTAGGTAGCAGTCGCCAGACTCTGGACTTAAAATTTGTTCCCAGCACTCCTCGAATTCTTGGCTATAGCGATCGCCTGCAATAATCCTTAATGGTAGTTGAGTTTGGCTGCCATTATTCAGGACAACCTTTTTGCCTAACTGAAACCAGTGGGCTAGATATTGTTTTACTTGGTTTTCGGAAGCCATAATTTTTGATCCGGGTTGCCATTAATCTTTGCTAATTGGGAGAATTTCTGACTCCTATTGATGATTTTAGCTTAACAAAGCTGAGATTGAGGTAATTCAAACCTTTAATAATATTTAAGTTTTGGCGACAATGACTAATAATTAATTATCAATACTGTAGCAATATAAATCAGTATTTGTACGGATGGTTAGGTGAGTATAAGCAGATTTGACCAGGGAATTTTCCGTAATTTCCACATTGTCTAGTTTATAGTATGCGGCTTAAAATGAATTTACTGGCAACAGTAGACAGTTGTTGCTAATGGCTCAATTAACGAGGACTCTTAGAATGAGTACGGCTTTCTCGGTTTTAGACCTAGCCAAACAGGGAGATATTAATGCGATCGCTACATTAATTCAAAACAAACTAGAATCGAAAGGTATTCGGGTAAGGTTTGACTGTGATCAAGGAGATATTAAGTTATTTTTAGAATCTTCTCGCCTGGGAGGAAAAACCGTAGGGGATGCTGTTTATAAGTATGTTGAAGCCAGCAAGTTTAACTTACAGTGTATTAACTCCATAAAAATCTATAAGACCAATGAAGGTCGTTGGAAATTAGTTTATCGAGTCGAAGTTGAGCAGAAGAAGAATGAGAATGTAATCGCCTTAGAAGTCAACTCACCTCGGACTCTTACCGCACCGGAAATAAACGGCAATGCTTCAGACTTACTCCCTCTCAAACAAGACTTGGAACAGTTACACGAATCGGTCAAAAACGAAATTAACCGTCTGTCTCAAATTTCATCCCAATTAGAAAGGGTGTTACAGGTATTAGAACCTAAGATTCCTTCACCTAAACCAGTAGAAACAAGCCAAGAACCGACCGAGTTAATTAACTGGCTACAACAACTGGAGATTACAGTTAACAGTAGTAATCAACCCAGTTCCTCTGATGATGTCCTCAATCAACTAGCTGATATCATTGGTAATAACTACCAAGATTTAAGTAGATTACATCAGGCGATCGTCCAGAGTATTTGTAGCAAAAGTCCTTTTCATCTCAACTTATCTAATAGTAGTCAAGCCGAGATATCGCAATCGACACAATTATGTAATAGGCTAAGTCGTCTCAGCTTTCTGTCAACCTATCACTATAATAAAAGTAGTAAAACCATTTCCGGTAAAGTTGACCCCCAAGGACCAATTATCAATTTCTTTAATGGTATGTGGTTTGAGAGGTTTATTTACCGAAAAATCACCAATTTCTTTAATGAGTATGACCTCAGCTATCAATGCTTAATCAATCCTAAGCTAGAATTTGCAAATGGAAATGTATTTGAGTTAGATTTTCTGTTTTGGGTGAACCAGCAAGTTCTCTGGGTTGAATGCAAATCAGGTAAAAATTATAACCCCACTATCAGTATCTATGAGGCTCATAGAAATTCTCTAGAATTACCGAAAGAATCGTCGATGATGGTATTATTACAAGCAGATACACAACAAACAAGAGACCTGACTACACTACGAGGCTTAACCATTGTGAACCCTGATAATTGCATTGATGAAATCAAACAAACTCTTAACTTAGGTAGTTAAGAGGAAGTCAGGATCGAATTTTTTTGAGTTGGGGGTTAGGCGCTAAAATGCGCCTGATTAGCAGTTAAGACATCCCGAGGATTTCCAGGGACTTTTCTAGGACTTCATCGGGATCAAAAGGCTTAGTCATATACAAATTGGCTCCCACCTTTTCACCCTGTTGTTTATCAAATTCCTGACCTTTAGCAGTGAGCATAATCACAAAAACATCAGATAATCCCAGTTCATTTTTGACGGCGTTACAGACATCAAAACCATTCATTTTCGGCATCATCACATCCAGAAAAATCAAATCCGGCTTTTGTTGTTTGATAATGGCGATCGCCGCTTCACCGTTATCAGCGATTAATAACTCCACACCCTCATCTTCTAGTTCTTCCAAAGTTTGTTGAAGCAAGAGTCTGATGTGAGGTTCATCATCTACAATTAAAATACTTAGTGACATCAGCTTTCCCCTAAACCATTCAATATAACACTTCAAAGACTTCTATTTTATTTTTTTTACCCTTGAGCTTAACAATACCCACCTCTTTAAAAGAGAAATCATTTTGTGTTGCATTATATATACTACGTCCTACCAGTATTTGTCTACCCTTGGCCAAAGATTGTAACCGAGAGGCCACATTAACCTGATCTCCGATCGCCGTATAATCAACATGATGGGGTGAGCCAATATTCCCGACCACTACCTCACCGGAACTAATACCAATTCCGGTATGAAAATTGTCTCGAATCCAATGATTAGGGATGTGTTGTAAGCGATTTTGCATTCCAATGGCGGCTTCTATGGCTCGTTGTTCACAATTAGTCAAACTAGCGGGAGCGCCAAACATACAAACGATCATATCTCCGACAAACTTATTGACAGTCCCCCCATGTTCAAAAATGACATTAACCATCTCTTCAAAATAAATATTCAAATATTCGACAATTTTTTCCGGTGGCAATTCTTCGCACTTGGTGGTAAAATCACGGATATCAGCAAATAAAATAACTAAATTTTTGCGGCAGTTTTTCAGCAAATTTTCATCTTTGGAGTTAATCACAGCCTGGACTAACTGAGGTGACATATATCTTTCCAAGTTACTTTTAATGCGTTCTTCTTGCAATCGATATTCATGAAATCGGATATTTTCAATAGCATTAGCAGCCTGAGATGCGATCGCTGTCAATAATTTTAAATCACTAGCGTTATAGGAGACAGGTTTAGTGCTAAATAGCACAATAAAACCGATAATCCGGTTTTGATGTTTGAGAGGCGAAAACAAAAGAGCCGATATTTGGGAAGCCATGAACGCCAAGCGAAAATCATAGGCGAGATTATTGATAATTTCCGGCTGTAAAAAATCAAAAATAGCCTCGGAAATTTTCTCGGATAAGGGATAACTAAGTTGAGAACATTCCCCAGCAACTACAATCATTTCACACTGTTGATTTTGTTCATCATCCTGATGACAATTAATCACAAAACCCCCAGTAGCTCGAATAGCTTGCATAGCTTCTTGTAAAATCAGTAAAGCCAAAGATTTATGATCCAAAACCGCACTCAATTTTTCCGAAATTCGGTAAAGTAGATTAATTTCCTTATACCTTTCCAAGGTTTCATGAGCCAAAGTTTTGCGTTCCCATTCTCGATTAACTAAATAAGTCAGTAGAGAAGCCACTGTAGCGGCTTCTTTATCGCCTTCGACCCAACCAATAGATTGATTATGAAGTAAAATCGGATAAGTTTCTGTATGGAGTGCTTGAAGGTCACCCAATAGACAATTACCCTCGTGGTCAAAAATAGAAATTGAGCCACTATTTAACTTAAGAATTTCATCGATAATTGAGGCAATCTCAGGAAAACGCAAAATTTGTTTAAGTTTAATCTTCATGGTTGCCACAGGAGTCTTCTAACAAAAATAGAAATATATTAGCTAGTTCTTTTTCAAACTTCAAACTACTAACCAAATTATACTTTTTGGAAAATTCAGCATTAGCAATCACCAAATCTGGTTTTATGGCTCGAATTTGAGGTAAAAACTCTTCCTGTGTTTGAGTCTGAGATACAATATAACCTTGAGTTTTTAGGACTTCATTTAAAATCTCAAGGGTGGAAATATCGCGATCGACAATTAACACCCGTTTAGGAGACTCTCCACGAGCAAACAAAGATTTAACTTCTTGTAATAAAGTTTCTTGAGCCACTGGCTTAGTTAGGTATTTATCAACCCCTACCTGATAGCCACGACTAACTGAGTCATCAGCGGAGACAACCAAAATAGGAATATGCTGAGTTTCCGGGTCATGTTTTAAAATAGCCGCCACATCAAAACCATTAATCTCCGGCATAATAATATCAAGAATTACTAAATCTGGTGGATTTTGTTTAATTTGACTAATGGCTTCTCGACCATCTTTCGCCAAGCGGACATTATAGCCTTCCGCATCTAATTCTTGACGCAATAACTCTCTAATACTTGGGTCATCATCCACGATTAAAATAGTCTTTTTATGTTCTCCTATGGACTGATTATCCTGATGTTTTTCATTAGTTAGGTGATTAATTAAAGATTGCAAATCAAGAGTTTTAACAGCGTTTTGGATATCTTGGTCATCAGGTAAAGGCAAGGTAAAATAGAAGGTACTACCCACTCCCACCTGACTTTCTACCCAAATCGACCCGCCGTGATGCTGGATAATTTCTTGGCAAATTGGCAAGCCTAAACCAGTTCCTTGCGGTTTATTAGTTAGGGTATTACCTACCTGTTTAAACTTCTCGAAAACCTGTTCTCTATCAGCAGCATCAATACCACAACCTGTGTCTTTTACGGACACTTTAATCGCGGACTTGACCGCCATTAATTTTAATGTTACATTGCCTGTTTCTGTGAATTTTACAGCATTAGAAATTAAGTTAATAAAAACCTGCATTAATTTATCATTGTCTCCCATAATATCGGGGAGATTGTCCGGCATATTTACAATTAATTTAATTGGCTTGTTATTAAATAAAGAAGTAGTGGCAGATATGGCTCGTTCTACTACGGTTTTGATAGATAAGGGTTCTATATGCCATTCGGTCTTACCAGCTTCCATTTTGGCAATATCAAGCACATCATTAATTAGATTGGTTAATCGTATGCCTTCTGAAACAATAATATCTACATTACTAGCGACTTGATTAACGGCTCTATTGATTTTTGTGTCATCAGTTTTAATGAAGGGTAAAATCACATCATCCAGTTTTTTCTGAATCAATTTAGCAAACCCCAAAACAGAGGTTAAAGGTGTTCTTAATTCGTGGGATACGGTGGAGATAAAATCAGTTTTCATCCGATCTATTTCTTTTTCAGCGGTAATATCCCTAAATAATACCACTGAACCAATATATATTAATTCTTCTGAACCTGATGGGGAAGATACCTGTTTAAGTACACCCTTAGCGACGGCTTGACCAATGCGATCGCCTTCTAATTTGACTTCCCCTTGGAAAGCATCCAGAGGTTGAGCCTTAGACTGCAAAAGCAAATTCAGCACATCCCCACTAAAGGCTTCGCTGCACAATTTACCCCGTATATCTAAATCTCCCAAAGCAAACAAATTAGCCAAAGCCGGATTAGTGCGAGTAATTTTACCTTCAGCATCAGTAACTAACAATCCATCAGCAATGTGGTCAATAATTGAAGTCAGATTAGCCAAAGTTTCCTGAAGTTCAACGGTAGCCATTTTCACCCTCTCTTCTAAATATTTATTAGCATCAGATAACTGTTGATTAAACTCTTTAATGTCAGTAATCATCTGATTAAAAGTCCGAGCCAAAATCCCAATTTCGTCTTGAGTTAAAACGGGTGCTTGACAGTCAAAATTGCCATCAGAAACCTTTAAAGCAGTCTCAGTAATTGCCAGAATAGGTTGAGTAATTTTGCGAGTTAACAGATATACAGCAATCAACAGTAAACTGATAGAAGTCAACCCTAGCAACAAGATATCTTTAGCGAGGCGATTAGCGGGAGCAAAGGCTTCTTTTTGTTCCATTTCGGCAATCAAAGCCAAATTTTGCTCTTCCAACCAGGTATATACCCCAATCACGGGAATACCATCATAATTGCGATAAATACCCTCTCCGGTTTCTCCCCGCAAAGCTGCATCAATTCCGGGACTGCTAACAGCTTGGATCAGTTTTTCTTCTCCGATTTGGTGACTAGAAATCAAAGCGCTTTGGCTTTCTAAACGACCGACTAAATAAGTTTCGCCACTGTTTCCCAAACCCGCCCTTTTTCGGATAATTTCATCGATACTATTCAGGTTTAAATCTATGGCAATGACAGCTATACGTTGATTTTCTGGGGTTAAATTAATATTGTTGGTTGATTGCACTAATTGTTGGAGGGTGGCGCGATCGGGTTGTCCAGTTACTGGCAGTCCATAGGCATTTTGAGCGTCTTGGATGGCTGTTTCGGTTTCCACGCCCCATATATTGTCAATGGAACCATTATAAAAGCCTCCGTTAGCCAACAGGGTTTGAATAGCAATGATATTATCTGACTCTGGTATATCCAGGGTGGCGCTAGTGGAAGACCTAGGACTAAAAACCGGGGAGGCTAGGGTGACCATGGGTCGCCCAGTTTTGGTGGAGGTGTAAAAATTAGGACGGACTCGATCGCCTGACTCTATACTTTCAAAATAGGTGGTAGTATTGCCTAGCGGTTGATAGTTTCCGATAGTGGTGGGGTCAGTAGAATAGATGATAATTCCAGCGGTGGTCAGTAGAGAAATGCGATCAATTTCGGGCTTGAGGGCGAGGATTTGAGTTAATTCTTGGTTGATTATCTCTTGAGCTTGAGATTTTTGGGCTTCTGTGGCGTTGGGGTCTACCAGAATTGCGGCTTGAGTCCTGACGGTTAAGTTACTAGCGGTGGCTAGGGTTTCTCGCCGTTGAGTTTCTGCCCATTTGTTGACCTGATGGGCTTTGAGGGAAGTAGCTACCTGCAATCTCTCAAAAACTGATTGTTGCAGGGACTCCCGCGCGCGAATGTTAACAGTAAAGCTAACCAGCCCAACGGTGACACCGGACAGTAAGAAAAAGTAACCCACCAATTTTGACAGTAGGCTTTGATTGAGGAGTTTCATCTGTTTACCTCTCGCTATAACCTGATTTGGGTTAGCATGGTGGGCTGTGGACTATTATTGCTCCCACTTGGTGAAAATAGCCTCAATTTCAGCGATCGCCCGATCCGCTGCCTGTTCTGGTGAGATACCATCAGCTACAATAGCACGGATAACCTGACCCCAAATATTATCCGATAGCACTTGAGAATAAGCCGGATTAAATGATTGTGCAAATGGCCTAGCTTGCTGATATTGCTGAACAGACGCTGAAATATGCGGATCTTCGGGATTTGTCCAAAATGGATCTTCTAATAGTTTTGGCATTACCGGAAAATAGCGTCCTTGGGCACCCTGAAGATAGGAACCTAAGTTCTCTGGTTGAATTAGATAGGATAGTAGACTTTTGGCTTGTTCGTGATTGGGGGACTCTTTAAATATAACAACCATTTTGACACTGGAAACGGAATTAAGGCGATCGCCATTTAGTGTGTTGGGCCAGTCTATGGTGACTAAATCTTGAAAATAGGTCTGGGTATCCTGACGCTGGGAACCGGGAATTGATAGGGATGGATTAGCGGTTAAAATTGAATTTCGACTCAGGAAAGAGATGTTATTATCAGGATTTGCCCAGTCGATGGCACTAGGGGGAACATAGCCATCTTTATAAAGGTTGGTGTATTCGGTCAGGGCGTTAATCAAGCCTTGACGCACCCGGGGTTCCCTAACTTGCAGTTTTCCTGTGGGGCTAATTAATTGTACATTGTGGGCTGTTAAAAATTGCTCAAAGGTGAAGTAGGTATCACTGGCGGCGGGGGACATGGGGAAACCAAAGGCATAGATATTTTGCTGACCCTGGGAACGTAATTCGTCTTGAATGTCTTTCCAAAATTGCCAAAATCCCTCCCAGTCTTGAGGAATGCGATCGCTACTAAATCCCGCTTGTGCTACTAGGGGTTTCCAGTAGTGAATATGAATAGTTTGCTGGCTGAGGGGGGCTGCATATTTTCCGGTTTGTCCAGTTTCGGCGTTTTTGTATGCTACCGATTCTAGGGCTTGCGGATCGTAAATGCTTCGCAGAGGATTAATTATATCGGATAGATCAACCAGTTGATTATCCCACGCTAAACTAGGTATTAAGGTTTCGACTTTGCCCGTGCTAAACAACAGGTCGGGAAGATTAACTGCAGCGATCGCATTCTGGGTTTCTGTCAGCATATCTCCATCACTGTAGAACGTCAATTCTACCCGATTTCCGGTCTCATTTTCCCACTCCCTTACTAATCTCTCGATTTCTTGAGTTTCTTCTGGATAAAACCCCTGTTGCCACCAAACCCTAAATGTCCTATCCCTAGCACCAGAACCCACAGACGATGGGGAGGTGTTACAGGTCACTACCCCTAATGATAATAAGAATAGGAGACCATACTTAATAAATTCTTGGCGTGTTTGCATGGTAAAATACTACCTACAACTATTGTGGAAACTTATCTCATAACTGTATCCAATTTTACCACGGAATCTATTAAGATTATCAACATTTGATCAGTTGACTGGATACGATAGCTGCTGGGGATTATCCCTAATTATTTAGTGAAGTTATCTTAACAGATATTAAGATATATAAAAATGGATGGTTACTGAATTTTAACCAACTGTCGAATTTCGATTAAATTAATGTTAATCATGTTCCTGGTCTTCCTCATCATCGGGGCGAGATTTTCGAGACTTGTTAAACCTTTTATTTTTGATGGCAATATCTTCATTCATAGTCCGAATTAACCAATAACTCGCAGCCAAAGCTAAACTCGCACCTGCCAAAGCCACCACATCTATTTTTTGATATTTATTGGTGTCAAAAATGATAATCTTTCGGGAGACAGCAATTAAAGCTGTCACCACGACTAACTCAACTTGAACAATATGCTTTTTTAAATAAGCCGTGATATTTTCCAACAACTCCAAAGCAATTAAAATATTCAAGAATAGCCCAAAAATCTCGATTAAAGTGGCATCAAAAAACCCGGTTGGTTTGGAGGTAAATAAATCCGTCAACAACACCCGAATCAAATCAACCAGAGAAACGATGATCACCAAAATTAAAGCCACCGACAAAATTTTAGAGACGCAATTCTCTACCCAGTGAATCATCCCTAAAAAATTCTCGTCTTTAAACTGATTTAAAAATCTGAGAAACCTTTTTTTAAACATTGATTAATTTCTGATATAATGGGGAAATTTAGGAGTTAGTATTCCTGTTTAATTCGGCATTGTCTTGGGGCTGATAGTCGATTAATTGGCGGGCATTTTCAATGTCCCAAATCCGATTAGTATTGTTAGAAACCCCATAAAAAATCTGAAAACCCAAATCTTGATGATCTAGGGATTTTTGCACCAATTGCGCCAAATCTCTGGGACTACACCAAGTTTTCCAACTGCGATCGCTATTAGGATATGGCAAAAACGAACCAATCCGCAAGCAAATAATCGACATCCCATATTGGTCTACAAAAAACTGCGCCAACGCCTCCCCAAAAGCCTTACCAACCCCATATAAAGAATCAGGTCTCACCACCATTTCCGGGGTGATATCCGACTCCCCAATCACTTCTCGCCACCCGGAAACATGATTACTACTAGCATAAATTAACTGCTTTATCCCCACTCGTCTCGCCGCCTCAAACACATTATAAGTTCCCGCAATTCCCCCCTGATAGACATCTTCCCAAGGCTGTTGTACGTCTGGGTTACTCGCCAGATGAATTACCCCATCAACCCCCTCCATAGCCTGGGAGACCGCCTCAAAATCAGCAATATCCGCTATGATGACCTCATCAGCATCAGAAATCGGTTTAAGATCCAAACATCGGAATTGATAACAGCCAGCTAACAATTCTCGAAGCGATCGGCCAATTTGTCCAGCCGCACCCGTAATCAGAACCTTTCGCATTTCCCTTGTCAACCAGTCAAATCCAGTCTATTCTAGCATTAACCTGTCATGATTTTAACTATATTAGAAAATCCAATTGTTAGATTATACATCAATTTAATTGGCTGGGCTTTACTAGGATTTATACTCGGTAAAAAACTCCCCGCTAGTACATCTAAGTATTTAGGCCAGTTTCTCTATTGGATTGGTGTTCCCCTCGGCATCATTGCCTTTATGCGGGGAGTTGATATCTCTGGATATATTTGGATTTCCCCTATTGCTGGATGGGTTGCCATATTGGTTGGGGCAATTTTTGCGCGTTTTTGGATGGAATTAGAAATCAGTGATGAACGCATTAAAGCCATAGCTTCAGGTATGGTTGACCCCCGCCATGTAAAACCAGATCAACCCATCCCAGAAACCGCCTGGACTCAACCAACCCAAGGCAGTTTTTTACTAGCTATGATGGTAGGAAATACCTCTTATTTAGGGTTTCCTGTAGTCCTGTCTTTAATTGGTCCTGAATACTTTTTATGGGCGGTTCTTTATAACACCCTCGCCACCAGTCCCGGACTCCACGGCATCGGCTATATGATTTCGGCTAATTATGGGAATAATCCCCTAGCACAACGTCGTAAAAATCCACTAGAAATTATTTTCGGAAATCCGGCTTTATGGAGTTTTGGGTTTGGCTTCTTTTTCCGCCATGTTCCCCTTCCAGACCTGGCAGAAAATGCTTTAAGAACTTCGGCTTGGTCTATTGTTACCTTAGCTATTATTATGATTGGCATTCAACTTAGCCAATTAGGGAAACTACAAAAATTTAACCAAGCCTTGATTTGTCTAGCCATTAAAATGATTGTGGTTCCCTTGGTAGTAGGTACAGGTTTGATGTTTTTTGGAGTGACAGGTTTACCCAGATTAGCGATTGTTCTCCAAATGGCTATGCCGCCTTCTATTGCTACGGTAATTTATGCGATCGCCTATGGTCTGGATAAGGATTTATCCGTAGCTACGGTGGCTTTAGGTTCGGTGGGTTTATTAATGACAATACCTATGTGGTTATGGCTATTTTCGCCTTAAAATTAAATCGGTAGCATGGTAAACAATAGCATCAAATTCTGAGGTTTCTAAACTGGCTGGGTCGCGATAACCTAAATTAATGCGATCGCACATTTTCTCATCAATATATTCTGATGCTAAAAATACCTTAATTCGCTGTAAATGCTGACCCACCCGAATTAAATGACTAGCCACTAGGGGATTATTTAACTCTCCCGAATTAACCCATTTTTTCACCTGTTCAGGAATAGCATAACCGAATTGATTAATAATATCGCCGTGGGTGGCAGAAATCCCCTCAGCTAACCTTCCTCTCACCACCAAAATTCCCCCATCTCTGACAATATCTGCACAGTTATAAACCGCTTTAGCAGCCTGCCAAAAATCCGCACTTTTATCATCCACAATAGCCAGCAATTTATCGCAGGGTTCAACAGTTTTTAAAAACAATTTAGCACTAAGTGCGGCCGCCTGACGATAGGAAGATTGTAAATCACCCACAAACACATCAACAATACCAGTGGGAAGGGTAACAAAGTTAACCGAAACCAAAGTAGCCGGAAATGCTTGAGTAGCTAACTCCCCCACTTGCGCTAATATATCCCTAATGGGATTATCCACTTTTGCCATAATTTCTTCCGTAGGGAACAGATTACTTTTCCAGTGGGTGTAATCAATTATGGCTTGATTAGCAATTCCCGGACAAAGATATTTTGTCCCCCCAGAAAATCCCACAACTCGATGAGGAAATACACTCCCAAAACACATCACGACATCCTGATTAATCATCACCCTATTTAACTTGACAGTGACCCCATCAATTACGCCAATTTCGACTAAATGACTATCATCAAAGGCATGATGATTTAACAGGTTAATATTTTCAGCTTCCCTAGGGGATATTCCCAATTTATTGAGCATTTCTGTCTCGGTCATCGGTCGATGAGTTCCCAAGGCAAATATTACGGAAATCTCCGGGGATGAATGTCTGTGCAGAAACCTTAATAATTGGGGGAAAAATAGGTTAATAGGTGTGGAACGGGTGACATCTTCACAGATAATCAGAAGGCGATCGTACTGTTGATTTAGGGATAATAAATAATCGGTTATTTTGCCGATAATGGCATCAACCGAAATCAGCTCAACTGGTTCTAGGGTGATAATTTTCATATTGATTTTAATCTCAGCAATTAGCGCCATCATACCATCAACAATAGTAGGTTGGGTGCAACCCAACCCTATCAATCAACCCCTTCTCTACCCCCTCACCCAACCCGCCCCAAATCACCTGTTTCAGCCATCCTTAAAAAAACTCCCAAAATCCCAGGTTTTCCCCTTGACAAATCCCCCAAATTGACCTACCATTAAAGAATGGGAATCTGTGCCGACATATATATGGGTTTATTCAGATAGTCAATCCATCAACAATAGTAGGTTGGGTGCAACTCAACCTCCTGTCAATTTGACTGGTGGGGAAAACCATCGTGGCGTTGGGTTTCGCTGCGCTACACCCAACCTACTTCTGGGAAACTGTGAAGACATATATATGGGTTTATTCAGATAGTCAATCCATCAACAATAGTAGGTTGGGTGCAACTCAACCTCCTGTCAATTTGACTGGTGGGGAAAACCATCGTGGCGTTGGGTTTCGCTGCGCTACACCCAACCTACTTCTGGGAAACTGTGAAGACATATATATGGGTTTATTCAGATAGTCAATCCATCAACAATAGTAGGTTGGGTGCAACCCAACCCCCTGTCAATTTGACTGGTGGGGAAAACCATGGTGGCGTTGGGTTTCGCTGCGCTACACCCAACCTACTTCTGGGAAACTGTGAAGACATATATATGGGTTTATTCAGATAGTCAATCCATCAACAATAGTAGGTTGGGTGCAACCCAACCCCCTGTCAATTTGACTGGTGGGGAAAACCATCGTGGCGTTGGGTTTCGCTGCGCTACACCCAACCTACTTCTGGGAAACTGTGAAGACATATATATGGGTTTATTCAGATAGTCAATCCATCAACAATAGTAGTTGGGTGCAACCCAACCCCCTGTCAATTTGACTGGTGGGGAAAACCATGGTGGCGTTGGGTTTCGCTGCGCTACACCCAACCTACTTATGGGAAACTGTGAAGACATATATATGGGTTTATTCAGATAGTCAATCCATCAACAATAGTAGGTTGGGTGCAACCCAACCCCCTGTCAATTTGACTGGTGGGGAAAACCATGGTGGCGTTGGGTTTCGCTGCGCTACACCCAACCTACTTATGGGAAACTGTGAAGACATATATATGGGTTTATTCAGATAGTCAATCCATCAACAATAGTAGGTTGGGTGCAACCCAACCCCCTGTCAATTTGACTGGTGGGGAAAACCATGGTGGCGTTGGGTTTCGCTGCGCTACACCCAACCTACTTATGGGAAACTGTGAAGACATATATATGGGTTTATTCAGATAGTCAATCCATCAACAATAGTAGGTTGGGTGCAACCCAACCCCCTGTCAATTTGACTGGTGGGGAAAACCATGGTGGCGTTGGGTTTCGCTGCGCTACACCCAACCTACTTCTGGGAAACTGTGAAGACATATATATGGGTTTATTCAGATAGTCAATCCATCAACAATAGTAGGTTGGGTGCAACCCAACCCCCTGTCAATTTGACTGGTGGGGAAAACCATGGTGGCGTTGGGTTTCGCTGCGCTACACCCAACCTACTTCTGGGAAACTGTGAAGACATATATATGGGTTTATTCAGATAGTCAATCCATCAACAATAGTAGGTTGGGTGCAACCCAACCCCCTGTCAATTTGACTGGTGGGGAAAACCATGGTGGCGTTGGGTTTCGCTGCGCTACACCCAACCTACTTCTGGGAAACTGTGAAGACATATATATGGGTTTATTCAGATAGTCAATCCATCAACAATAGTAGGTTGGGTGCAACCCAACCCCCTGTCAATTTGACTGGTGGGGAAAACCATGGTGGCGTTGGGTTTCGCTGCGCTACACCCAACCTACTTCTGGGAAACTGTGAAGACATATATATGGGTTTATTCAGATAGTCAATCCATCAACAATAGTAGGTTGGGTGCAACCCAACCCCCTGTCAATTTGACTGGTGGGGAAAACCATGGTGGCGTTGGGTTTCGCTGCGCTACACCCAACCTACTTATGGGAAAATGTGAAGACATATATATGGGTTTATTCAGATAGTCAATCCATCAACAATAGTAGGTTGGGTGCAACACAACCCCCTGTCAATTTGACTGGTGGGGAAAACCATGGTGGCGTTGGGTTTCGCTGCGCTACACCCAACCTACTTCTGGGAAACTGTGAAGACATATATATGGGTTTATTCAGATAGTCAATCCATCAACAATAGTAGGTTGGGTGCAACTCAACCCCCTGTCAATTTGACTGGTGGGGAAAACCATGGTGGCGTTGGGTTTCGCTGCGCTACACCCAACCTACTTATGGGAAACTGTGAAGACATATATATGGGTTTATTCAGATAGTCAATCCATCAACAATAGTAGGTTGGGTGCAACACAACCCCCTGTCAATTTGACTGGTGGGGAAAACCATGGTGGCGTTGGGTTTCGCTGCGCTACACCCAACCTACTTATGGGAAAATGTGAAGACATATATATGGGTTTATTCAGATAGTCAATCCATCAACAATAGTAGGTTGGGTGCAACACAACCCCCTGTCAATTTGACTGGTGGGGAAAACCATGGTGGCGTTGGGTTTCGCTGCGCTACACCCAACCTACTTATGGGAAACTGTGAAGACATATATATGGGTTTATTCAGATAGTCAATCCATCAACAATAGTAGGTTGGGTGCAACCCAACCCCCTGTCAATTTGACTGGTGGGGAAAACCATGGTGGCGTTGGGTTTCGCTGCGCTACACCCAACCTACTTCTGGGAAACTGTGAAGACATATATATGGGTTTATTCAGATAGTCAATCCATCAACAATAGTAGGTTGGGTGCAACCCAACCCCCTGTCAATTTGACTGGTGGGGAAAACCATGGTGGCGTTGGGTTTCGCTGCGCTACACCCAACCTACTTCTGGGAAACTGTGAAGACATATATATGGGTTTATTCAGATAGTCAATCCATCAACAATAGTAGGTTGGGTGCAACCCAACCCCCTGTCAATTTGACTGGTGGGGAAAACCATGGTGGCGTTGGGTTTCGCTGCGCTACACCCAACCTACTTCTGGGAAACTGTGAAGACATATATATGGGTTTATTCAGATAGTCAATCCATCAACAATAGTAGGTTGGGTGCAACACAACCCCCTGTCAATTTGACTGGTGGGGAAAACCATGGTGGCGTTGGGTTTCGCTGCGCTACACCCAACCTACTTATGGGAAACTGTGAAGACATATATATGGGTTTATTCAGATAGTCAATCCATCAACAATAGTAGGTTGGGTGCAACCCAACCCCCTGTCAATTTGACTGGTGGGGAAAACCATGGTGGCGTTGGGTTTCGCTGCGCTACACCCAACCTACTTATGGGAAAATGTGAAGACATATATATGGGTTTATTCAGATAGTCAATCCATCAACAATAGTAGGTTGGGTGCAACACAACCCCCTGTCAATTTGACTGGTGGGGAAAACCATGGTGGCGTTGGGTTTCGCTGCGCTACACCCAACCTACTTATGGGAAACTGTGAAGACATATATATGGGTTTATTCAGATAGTCAATCCATCAACAATAGTAGGTTGGGTGCAACCCAACCCCCTGTCAATTTGACTGGTGGGGAAAACCATGGTGGCGTTGGGTTTCGCTGCGCTACACCCAACCTACTTCTGGGAAACTGTGAAGACATATATATGGGTTTATTCAGATAGTCAATCCATCAACAATAGTAGGTTGGGTGCAACTCAACCCCCTGTCAATTTGACTGGTGGGGAAAACCATGGTGGCGTTGGGTTTCGCTGCGCTACACCCAACCTACTTCTGGGAAACTGTGAAGACATATATATGGGTTTGGGGAGCATAAAGGCGATCGCATTTTACAGCCCATCTCATAACCAAGTAGCTAAACCGAAAGCCGCCCAACCATCACCTACGCCCAACCGAAGATATTATCATCTTCTAAACTCACATTAGTAACCCCTTCCAGGATACCCACAAGTTGGTCAGAACCCGCTTCATAAATAGCAGTACCATCATTAAATCCGTTGGGTATTGACCCAATTTCATAGTCATCAGGGCTACCCAGCAAAACCACCATATCCTGATTTACCTGAAAGTCAGTTACTATGCTGTAACCTTCTCCCGGAAGCATCACCAAAGTATCATTTCCCTCCCCTCCCACCAGAGTATCCGCACCTTTTGCACCTCCAAATAGGATATCATTACCCTCGTCTCCAAACAAAATCTGATTACCATTACCTGCTACCAACGTATCATTCCCCTGACCACCATAAATAGAATCATTACCGTCGCCTCCAAATAGGATATCATCATCCTTATTTCCCAATAGCATATCATCCCCCTCCCCAGCAACTAGGATATCATTACCCTGACCACCAAAGAGAGTATTATTTCCCTGGGAAACCTGGAGCAAATCATCACCTTGAAAACCCAGCAAAGTTTCATCAGATGCCGTCCCGATAATTACATCATTCTGGTCACTACCAAACCATTGATTAGGCACAGGTTGAGTAATCGAGCCTTGATTCTCCCCTGGCAAAACTCCCGTAATTTGAGGCGGGAAACTCTCGAAATTAATGACTTGATGAATTTCTGGTCTCCCCGGTGTGTCAGTACCATCTACTATCAACCTACTGATAAAGGCATCTAACCCACCATTATTGGTTTGTCCATCTAGGTCGCCCGAAGTCCAGCCCGCCACATAAATCGACCCATCACTACCCGTGGTCAGGGCTGATGCCTCCTCAGTCCTATGGGTTCCCAACAGGCGCGTCCAGTCTTTAGTGCCATCAGGCTGGAACCTGCTGATAAAGGCATTAGCACCACTACTATTGGTTTGTCCATCTAGGTCGCCCGCAGTATAGCCGGCCACATAAATCGAGCCATCACTACCGGTGGTCAGGGCTGATGCCCGGTCAGTCCTAGGGGTTCCCAACAGGCGAGTCCAGTCTTGAGTGCCATCAGGCTGGAACCTGCTGATAAAGGCATCTTCCCTACCACTATGGGTTTGTCCGTCTAGGTTGCCCCAAGTCCAGCCCGCCACATAAATCGAGCCATCACCAGCGGTGGTCAGGGCATGAGCCACGCCCCTACCACTGGTTCCCAACAGGCGCGTCCAGTCTTGAGTGCCATCAGGCTGGAACCTACTGATAAAGGCATCAGAAAGACCACTATTGGTTTGTCCATCTAGGTCGCCATAAGTATAGCCGGCCACATAAATAGACCCATCACTACCGGTGGTCAGGGCATTAGCCCCGTCCCAACCACTGGTTCCCAACAGGCGCGTCCAGTCTTGAGTGCCATCAGGCTGAAACCTGCTGATAAAGGCATCGCGCTCACCACTATTGGTTTGTACATCTAGGTCGCCCGCAGTATAGCCGGCCACATAAATCGAGCCATCACTACCGGTGGTCAGGGCATGAGCCCCGTCAAAACTACTGCTTCCCAACAGGCGCGTCCATTCTTTAGTGCCATCAGGTTGGAACCTACTGATAAAGGCCTCAAACTCAGCATTATTGGTTTGTCCATCTAGGTCGCCCCCAGTCGTGCCGGCCACATAAATCGAGCCATCAAGGCCAGTGGTCAGGGCTGATGCCCGGTCCAAATGACTGGTTCCCAACAGGCGCGTCCAGGCTTTAGTGCCATCAGGCTGGAACCTGGTGATAAAGGCATCATAAAGACCACTATTGGTTTGTCCGCCTAGGTCGCCATAAGTATAGCCCGCCACATAAATCGAGCCATCACTACCGGTGGTCAGGGCATTAGCCTTGTCCTCCTCACTGGTTCCCAAAAGGCGCGTCCACCCGAACTCTGGCGGCGCGGACATCTGTACTGCTACTGGGTCTCCTTCTACCCCACTTAATCCCAGTGGGGGCATGAAATTCTGAGAATCTGATGATTCAAAAATATGGAATATTTCGCTAGTATTGTTCATTAGGATATCCCCTCCAATGGAGCCATGAAGATTTCATACCTGATTGGTATTTACATGGCTCACCACAATTATACTTGGCTCCCCATATAACCTCCCACCGGACTTGTTGAAAAAAGGCGATCGCACCCTTTCCCAGAACTCCATCAACCCGCCCCCAATCACCAGTTTAGGCAATCCTAAAAACATTCTAAAAATCTCAGTTTTTTCTCTTGACAAATACCGGAACTTGACTTACCATTAAAGAATGGTAAACTGTGCCGACATATATAATGGTTTTTTTGAGCCTATAGCTCTGGGTAGTAGGTTGGGTGAAACCCAACAGCGGTGAGATGGTGGTGTTGGGTTCCCCTCCTCCACCCAACCTACTTAAATAGGCTATATAACCTGCCACCCTCATGGTTAAAAAAAGCGATCGCACCCTTTCCCAGAACTCCATAAACCCGCCCCCAATCACCAGTTTAGGCAATCCTAAAAAAACTCGAAAAATCCCGATTTTTCCCCTTGACAAATGCGGAAGCTTAACTTATTATTAAATCATGGGAAACCGTGCCGACATATATAATGGTTTTTTGAGCCTATAGCTCTGGGTAGTAGGTTGGGTGAAACCCAACAGCGGTGAGATGGTGGTGTTGGGTTCCCCTCCTCCACCCAACCTACTTAAATAGGCTATATAACCTGCCACCCTCATGGTTAAAAAAAGCGATCGCACCCTTTCCCAGAACTCCATAAACCCGCCCCCAATCACCAGTTTAGGCAATCATAAAAAAAACTCGAAAAATCCCGATTTTTCCCCTTGACAAATGCGGAAGCTTAACTTATTATTAAATCATGGGAAACCGTGCCGACATATATAATGGTTTTTTGAGCCTATAGCTCTGGGTAGTAGGTTGGGTGAAACCCAACAGCGGTGAGATGGTGGTGTTGGGTTCCCCTCCTCCACCCAACCTACTTAAATAGGCTATATAACCTGCCACCCTCATGGTTAAAAAAAGCGATCGCACCCTTTCCCAACACTCCCTAAAACCCGCCCCCAATCACCAGTTTAGGCAATCCTAAAAAAACTCGAAAAATCCCGATTTTTCCCCTTGACAAATGCGGAAGCTTAACTTATTATTAAATCATGGGAAACCGTGCCGACATATATAATGGTTTTTTGAGCCTATAGCTCTGGGTAGTAGGTTGGGTGAAACCCAACAGCGGTGAGATGGTGGTGTTGGGTTCCCCTCCTCCACCCAACCTACTTAAATAGGCTATATAACCTGCCACCCTCATGGTTAAAAAAAGCGATCGCACCCTTTCCCAGAACTCCATAAACCCGCCCCCAATCACCAGTTTAGGCAATCCTAAAAATATTCTAAAAATCTCAGTTTTTTCTCTTGACAAATACCGGAGCTTGACCTACCATTAAAGAATGGTAAACCGTGCCGACATATATAATGGTTTTTTGAGCCTATAGCTCTGGGTAGTAGGTTGGGTGAAACCCAACAGCGGTGAGATGGTGGTGTTGGGTTCCCCTCCTCCACCCAACCTACTTAAATAGGCTATATAACCTGCCACCCTCATGGTTAAAAAAAGCGATCGCACCCTTTCCCAGAACTCCATAAACCCGCCCCCAATCACCAGTTTAGGCAATCCTAAAAAAACTCGAAAAATCCCGATTTTTCCCCTTGACAAATGCGGAAGCTTAACTTATTATTAAATCATGGGAAACCGTGCCGACATATATAATGGTTTTTTGAGCCTATAGCTCTGGGTAGTAGGTTGGGTGAAACCCAACAGCGGTGAGATGGTGGTGTTGGGTTCCCCTCCTCCACCCAACCTACTTAAATAGGCTATATAACCTGCCACCCTCATGGTTAAAAAAAGCGATCGCACCCTTTCCCAGAACTCCATAAACCCGCCCCCAATCACCAGTTTAGGCAATCCTAAAAAAACTCGAAAAATCCCGATTTTTCCCCTTGACAAATGCGGAAGCTTGACTTATTATAAGATAATGGAAATCCGTGCGGACATATATAATGACTTTGCCAAATAGTCAATGGGAGTGAGCTGCTAGTAAATGAAACCCCTATGAACTTAACTGGCGCAAAAACCAGAGTTATTCCCCTCCATAGTTCAGGGAAATCTTCGGAATTTCGGTGTAACCATGACGGTTAAAGTCTCTGGTTACGGGTTCATAAACTCCATACAGAAAGGACAAAACTCTGGGGTTATGTTGATATACTCTGCGATCGCCGGAGGTAAAAGATAGCCTGGCTCTTGTTTCTCAATGAGCGATCGCTCTTCTAGGAATCTTAATGCTTTGATAATCTGATCAGCATTTGTTGATGATGGTATGTTTTGCCAAAAGGCGATCGCCAGCGGTTGATAACTTTTCGCCAGTGTGTATAACATTTGTCTTTCTAGATCAGATAGTCCCTCTAATTGGGGTTGGATTAATTGACAGATACCACCACAAATCATTTGATTTTTACTCCAAAAATCATTGACATTTTCTAAACATAATTCCTTAATATTTGCTACAGCCATTTTAATTGCTAAGGGATTTCCCCGATAGTAATTGACCAATTTATTAACGTCTGTAGAAATGGCTTGTAAGCCCTTGTCTTCAATCAGTTTGGCTCCCGCTGTTTCTGTAATTCCCCCCAACTTTAAAATCCTGACTGGGAGTAATTCCCCTTCTAAAGTAGCTATTTCATGCGGCTTCTCCCGACTGGTGACGATCGCACAACTTTGATGTTGAATTTCTCCTATATATTTGAGTAACTCACCATAGCCTTCATATCCAGATTGATACAACTTCAGACATTCTCGGCGAGGATCCAGAACAGTGTCCCAGTTGTCCAGTACCAACAGACATCGGCGTTGCTGGAGAACTTTGATCAGCATAGACAGCATCCTTGTTTCTGAAGGCTCAACAGTCACCGTTTGGGTGTAGTTGATTACTGACAGGATATCCGCCAATAGCCTCAGAAGTGGGGGGCGATCGCGGAGACTACGCCAGATGAGTACCTCAAACTCCTGCTGCACTTCTTGAGAAAACTTAACAGAAAGTGCTGTTTTACCCACCCCCCCAAAACCAACTATTCCCACCAAAGAACAGTGATCGCTCAAAACCCACCGTTTTAGGGTTTCCAACTCCGCCTCCCGTCCCCAAAACTGAGAAACATTCGTCGCTTCCCCCCAGTCTTGCCAACAAGTTGGAACTTGGCGGGCTTCCTGCCACCGACAGTATTCCTCCTGTAACACTGTATGAAGATTGCGTTTTGTGACCGTCTTTCCCGTTGCTTGAGACAGCATTTTCCACAACTGAGCGCCAATCTGACGAATATAGTCGTGTTCGTATCCCAAACGAGTAGCCATTTCCCGGTAGGAGCGTTTTTCCCAAGACTCACAGAAAACCTGTTCTTGGATGTCGCTTAACTGGAAAGCTGGATATAACATGGATAAGAGGCGATCGCGAATAATTTTAGCTTTTTTTAAGTTCATTGCTTAGATACTCTCCCTGACTGGATATCATCGGTTATTACAACGGTAATTTTCATAAAACTTAACCGTTAACAGTTCGTTACTTTTGTTGACAAAATTTCATCCACATAACTCACATTTTATTACAGTCATTATGTTAGGCTATATCTATATAGAAGTTGTAAGGTCTTTTGCCTATTTTTATGGCATTTACAGTTTAACTAGATATGAGAGGTAATTGTAATGGATTCTATCAGCGGGTTTCAAGTGGTATCTCCAGAAGACGATCTTTATGATCCGAATACACTTATCTCCTCCGGTCTTCCGACTCTTGATGTCTTTGATGTTAACTATGACCTTTTCCCCGTCAGTTCATCGGAACCCAAAGTTGACCTTGCCATTGAAGAACCAGGAGAATACGGTTTAATTGCTCCGAACACCTTAAACAACCTCAGATTGGGATATGCCCAAGAGATCACATTTATTCTGGCAGTCAACGAGCAGCCAGTAGATAGCAAAACTTCAACTACTGGAATTACCGAAGATTTTATCACCGGCTTACCTGCAGATACTGAAGTCCTAGAGAATTATCGCAATTTCTCAGCAGTCGCTCTCAGGATTGAATCCGTAGATGAACTGAACCAAATCCTGAAAAACCCCGATATTCTTAATTTAGTTCCCTATGATTCAGGGGCATCAACTGGGTTAATCACTGCTGACTCTGACTCCCCTTCCCGTCCCGAAAATCTCCGATCAGAAAATACCGATTCCAGCAGTTCAGATTCTCAGACCAGTAACAATGATTTTCAGACCAGTAACAATGAGATTGTTATTGACTCCGAAATATTAAGTGCGATCGCTGATAAAATTTCCCTAACCGCCTTAGATGCTCTCATAGATGGAGAAGCGCAGGAACTCCTGATTTCCTTTAATAGCAGGGATATCGATCAAGCCGTTGAGGAGAAAATGGAGTTAGAGAATTGGTCTGTTGGTAGCGATGAAGTAATTAACTATCAAGCCAGCCTGTTCTCGGAACTGAAAGATGACATCTTATCCCCTTCAGACAAGATTTGGAAATCCTCGACGACTATGAAAATCTACCGATTACCTTTGCCAAATTTGAGGAGGTAGATCCATTAATCGAATTGCTGCAAAATCCAGATGTTTTAGGGTTAGATGTTCCTCAAATTCATGAAAAAGCCTTAGCCGAAAGTTTGCCTTTAATTGGGCAACCCAGAGCGATCGAAGCAACAGGTTTTACTGGAAGTGGGACAACTGTAGCGGTACTGGATACAGGTGCTGATCCCAATGCTCCTGGACTGCAAGGACGAATTGTTTATGCTCGGGATTTTGCCCCCGATGATGGGCAAGATGATGATGATGGTCACGGAACCAATGTCAGTGCAATCGTGGCTGGAGTTGCCCCCGGCACTCAAATTGCTGCCCTAGATGTTTTTACTGGGGATGGAGCATATGACTCAGATATAATTGCAGCAATAAACTGGTCAATCCAAAATCGTAATACCTACAATATTGCTGCCATCAATATGAGTTTAGGTCGCGACAAACATACCAGTCCCCTCTCAGATAATGAAACGGCTCTCGGTCAAGCGATCGCCAATGCCAGGAACAATGGAATCCTACCGATAGCAGCTTCTGGAAATGATGAATTTACGGATGCCATCACATATCCTGCTGCTTTTGAAAGCGCCATTTCCGTTGGCTCAGTCTATGACTACAATGGATCCTATGGCATTGACAGCGCCAGCCCTGATCGCGTTTCCATCTTTTCCAATAGTAGCGGATTTTTAGACCTTCTCGCTCCTGGTTCTGCGATTACTGCTGGAGGATTATCAAATTATAGTGGTACTTCCATGGCAGCCCCCCACGTCGCCGGAGCAGTTGCCGTTCTTCGTGAAGCCTTTCCCAATGACAGTTCAGAACAACTCCTACAGCGACTGATCAACAGCGGAGATCCCATCACCGACCACCGCAATGGCATTACCAAAAATCGGATTAACCTCGCTTCTGCCCTTGAGGTTGAATCCTCCCGACCCGATAACGACAACTTTGGACAAGCTGCAGTTCTCTCAGGAACATCAATCACCGTAACAGGTAGTAACATCGGAGCTACTCAACAGTCGGGTGAACCCAACCATGCCGGAACAGGTGGCAGTTCCGTCTGGTGGACTTGGACAGCCCCTATTTCTGCAGAAGTCACCATCAACACATTTGGGAGTAACTTTGATACCGTCCTAGCTGCTTATACCGGTTCCTCAGTCTCCAACTTAAATACTATTGCCAGCAATGATGATAGTGGTGCTGGTCGGCAAAGCGAAATCATCTTTGATGCCATAGCAGGAACCAGTTATTACATTGCAGTTGATGGATATCAAGGAGCCACAGGAAATATCACCCTCGATCTCTCCCTGGCTACAGCAAGCCCCGCGAATGATAATCTCGCCAACAGTATTGGTTTAAGTGGGACATCAGCCAGCACCACCGGAACCAACATTAATGCCACCCAACAGTCAGGTGAACCTAACCACGCCGGAACAGGTGGCAGTTCCGTCTGGTGGAATTGGACGGCTCCCAGTTCTGGAACCGTCACCATCAACACCAACGGCAGTGATTTTGATACCGTTCTTGGGGTTTACACTGGTTCTTCCATCTCTGGTTTAACAGAAATCGCCAGTGACGATAATAGCGGCTTTGGACTACAAAGCCAAGTTACCTTTAATACCGTAGGTGGAACCAACTACAAAATTGCCGTTGATGGATTTAACGGAGCCCAGGGCAATATTAACTTAGATTTAGTGTTCGGCACCAGTCAACTACCTAACGATGACTTCTCCAGCAGTGCTACTTTAAGTGGGACTTCCGTAAATATCACCAGTAGCAACGTCAACGCCACCAAAGAACCTGGCGAACCCAATCATGCCGGACTATCTGGCGGTAGTTCAGTTTGGTGGAATTGGACTGCTCCTGATTCAGGATTAGTGACCATTGATACTTTTGGTAGCAACTTTGACACCATCCTAGCTGCATATACTGGTTCATCTTTGTCTAACTTAGCTGAAATAGACAGCAATGATGATACCAATAGTCTACAAAGCCAAATTTCCTTTCCTGTCGAACCAGGAACTACTTATAAAATTGCCGTTGATGGATTTGGGGGAGCCTCTGGAGACATTAATTTATCTCTGTTGCTAGAAACCAGCCTGTTAAGCAATGATGATTTTGCTAACAGTACCTCCCTCAGTGGTTCCTACGCCAGCGTTATCAGTAGCAACATCGGTGCTACCAAACAGCCAGGAGAACCCGACCACGCTGGTAATTCTGGCGGTAGTTCCCTGTGGTGGAATTGGACTGCTCCCGGTTCAGGTAATGTGGCGATCAATACTGGAGGTAGTAATTTTGACACGACATTGGCCGCCTATACTGGTTCTTCTATTTCCAATTTGACCGAAGTAGCCAGCAATGATGATTCTTTGTGGTATGGACGGCAAAGCGAAATTATCTTTGACGTTATAGGGGGAACCAATTACAACATTGCTGTTGATGGATATAATGGCGCATCTGGTAACATTAACCTAGAAATAATTTACTCAGAAACTCAGGGTAATGATGTCGATCTGATTCCTCGTAACTTTACCCTGAATACCACCCAATCTAATCCCGGAGATTCGATTCAGGTCAGCTATTCCATTGAGAATACGGGTAGCGACGATGCTGAGAGTTCTGAAGGTGGATTCTGGGTAGACTTTTACCTGTCCGATGATTCCAGTATCGATCCTGGCGAAGATTATTTGCTCGGTTGGACTTGGGTTGACCCCATCCCCGGAAATAGCAGCACAGAGACTTTGACTAAACAAATTTCATTACCCAATGCCAGCAATTCTTTCTGGAGTGGGGATGGGGAATATACGATTGGTTTGATTGTTGATGCTTTCAGCTTTGTAATCGAAACCAATGAGTCGAATAATACCGCTGTTCGTAATATTGCGATCAGCACATCAACAGAACAACCCTACACCAGTGTCCCCATCACCATTAACGGCACCTATGAAGGAATTATCGGAGATTTTAACGGCGATGGAATCTCAGATGTCCTTTGGTATGTCCCTGGACCAGGACAGGATTATATCTGGTTCTTTGATGAGGATGGAAACTACGAAAGCCAGCCTTTTACCGTCAACGGCACCTACACCCCCGTCGTCGGAGACTTTAACGGAAACGATGTCTCAGATATTCTCTGGTATGCACCCGGCCCCGCACCCGATTATATCTGGTCTTTTGACAAAGGTGGCAACTATACCAGTAGTCCGTTTACTGTTAATGGCGTTTACACCCCCATTCCTGGAGACTTCAACGGCTCCGGTATTACCGATATCCTCTGGTATGCACCCGGACTCGCACCCGATTACATCTGGTCTTTTAATGAAGATGGAACCTATGAAAGCAGTCCCTTCACCGTCAATGGTGATTATATCCCCGTTCAAGGCGACTTCAACGGTTCAGGTCTGACTGATATTTTGTGGTATCGTCCCGGTCCCGGTCAAGATTACATCTGGTCTTTCAATCAAGATGGTAGCTATGAAAGCAGTCCCTTCACCGTCAATGGTGATTATATCCCCGTTCAAGGTGACTTCAACGGTTCAGGTCTGACTGATATTTTGTGGTATCGTCCCGGTCCCGGTCAAGATTACATCTGGTCTTTCAATCAAGATGGTAGCTATGAAAGCAGTCCCTTTACCGTCAATGGTGATTATATCCCCCTTCAAGGTGACTTCAACGGTTCAGGTTTGACCGATATTCTGTGGTATCGTCCCGGTCCCGGTCAAGATTACATCTGGTATTTCCGCTAAACTACCCGATGGTCTAATGCCATAAAAGTATCAAAGGAGGCGATTTTTGTAACACTTACAACAATCGCCTCTATTCATTTATTCATCAACCAGATTTAATGGGATATTTTACCTTGAAAAATCCCGAAATTTGACCTACTCTAGGAAAATGGGAATCCGTGCCGACATATATAGGTTGATTCAGCATCAAGGCGATCGCACCCTTTCCCAACACTCCCTAAAACTCTAAAAATCGCAGGTTTTCCCCTTGACAAATCCCGGCACTTGACCTACCATTAGAGAATGGGAATCAGTGCCGACATATATATGGGTTGCTCCAGAAAGTTAATGAGGTTGACCTATTAGTAACTCAACCCCATGTCAATTGAACTGGTGGATAAAACCATGGTGGCGTTGGGTTTCGCTGCGCTACACCCAACCTACTTCTGGGAAACTGTGAAGACATATATATGGGTTTGGGGAGTATCAAGGCGATCGCACCCTTTCCCAACACTCCCTAAAACTCTAAAAATCCCAGTTTTTCTCCTTTACAAATCCTCGAACTTGACCTACCATTAGAGAATGGGAATCTGTGCATACATATATATATATGGGTTTATTCAGATAGTCAATCAGGCTCACCTATTAGTAACTCAACCCCGTGTAAATTTAACTGGCGGAGAAAACCGAGTTATCCCCCTCCATTGTGAAGAGGGGGAACTCCTAGGAATTAGGGAGATTAAACTCCGAAAGACCACAGATAATCCGGTGCCGGTCCCGGAGCGTACCAGAGAATATCCGTGTAACCATTACCGTTGAAGTCTCCCGAAATCGGTTCATAAACTCCATTCACCGTAAACGGTGTACTTTCATAGGTTCCATCACTGTTGAAAGACCAGATATAGTCAGCAGCTGGACCGGGAGCATACCAGAGAATGTCATCAATACCATCCCCGTTAAAGTCTCCTTCTATGGGTGTATAAACTCCATTAACTGTAAACCTTTCACTGCTGTAGCTACCATCTTCATTAAAAGACCAGATATAGTCAGCAGCCGGACCGGGAGCATACCACAGTATATCTGTCCTTCCTGAACCATTGAAGTCTCCAGTAATCGGGTCATAAACTCCATTAACCGTAAACGGTTCACTGCTGTAGCTACCATCTTCATTAAAGTACCAGATATAGTCAGCAGCCGGACCGGGAGCATACCACAGTATATCTGTCCTTCCTGAACCATTGAAGTCTCCAGTTACTGGGATATACTCACCATTAACTGTAAACGGTTCACTGCTGTAGCTACCATCTTCATTAAAGTACCAGATATAATCGGCCGCCGGACCGGGAGCATACCACAGTATATCTGTCCTTCCTGAACCATTGAAGTCTCCGGCTAAGGGAATGTATTCGCCGTTAACTGTGAAGGGTTGGCTAGTGTATTCTGGTATGGGTCTGGTTCCATCAATAGGCTGAAAAATATTCTCCCAATTATCTTCCGTGAATTGTTCTGTTTCTTGCCAATGTTCAGAGGTCAATTGTTGTGAAGTAGTCCAGTCTTCAGGGGTCCACTCGCTAACAGCAGTCCAACCAGTTTCACCCCATTCTCTCATAGCAATCCATGCCTCATCAGGATAAACTGCTAATGCTTCCCATGCTTCCACGGGGAAAGAACTAATGGCTTCCCAAAAATTATCAATAATGTACTCCTCTGAAGAATCAGAGTTGTCGCTATCATCAGAGGTTTCGCTTGTCACTGAATAAAGAGCTTGAGAATTGTCTGACGATAAGCCCATATTCAAGACTTCATAACTGTCGTAGGTAGATGATAGAAGTTGTTGTTCTTGTTGGGACAGTATTTCTTCTAGCCGCGAGGAACGACTGTTTTTGATTGTTTCCCAAGCAGCAGAGGAAAAACTTTTAGCTGCATTCCAAGCTACAGATATGATCGTTGAAGGAATAGAAGAAAAGTCTGTTCTTAAAAGTTCTCCGATTGATGAACGAACTAATTCTGTAGTTCCTCTATAAACTAAAGCAGGTGATAATTGTCCGATTATAGGAACCATTGATAGTCCCGCTAAAAAACTAAAATAGTCAGGATCGGGGAAATAAGTGAAAAAGAAATCACTAGCTTCGCTACTCGTTATTGTTCTTGAAATCAAATCTTCTGGTTTTTCCCATTCACCACTTTGTTCTAAATACATGGGTACAGAATGAGTTTGAAATATAGATCTTTGGGAAATATTGAATACATCCCAACCTAATCCGTACCAAAATACATTAACATTAGCATTAGGAAGATACTGTTCTCCTGGCAAACTCACAATGTCTCCTGACATTATATTTAACGTAATGTTATCAACTCGATTTGGATCTATTTTATTCGCATATTCTTCACTAATCCCGGGCATATTAAATGCTTCCAGGCGACCAAGGGCAAATTGTTGATCCGTTGTACTTAAGTATTCACTAGCTATCCATTGGGTTAATGCTCCTCCTAAACTATGACCAGTTATATTAGGTTTATGAGTAAATAATGCCGCCTCATTTTCCTCTAATTTTTCTGGTTGACTCACTTCTTGAAGCCACGACTTGATCTCTTCAAAATTGGTCATAAATTGCACAAAACCAACTCCTTCTGGGGAAAGGTCGTCAAAAATATCGAGTTGATCCTGAGTACCTCTATTTGCCAAAATAGGAGCCAGATTGCCATCGTAAATAGTGCCCGTAGCAAATGTCCAATTGTGTTCGGGTTCTAAGATTCTCTGTTCTATTTTATTAATCGTGTTATCTATAATTTCACTGCTGTCTGTATGAGAGTTAAAATACAGGGGAGTAAAATTGTTGATATCCTCCTGTAATATGTTTATCAATAGTTCTGATGATTCTTGACTATTGTTAAAGTTTATCAAAGGTTCTGATGATTCTTGATCATTGTTAAATTCGTTAAAATCGCCATGCAATACCAAGTTTAATTCTCTTTCTTTTGCGGTTAAGCCTACGGCTTTAAACCCTGTGGTACGATCGTCAAAATATCGATCAACACGATAACCTAAATCCCCAACTATATCGCCCTCAATAATATCTCCTTGATTCCAACCTTTGTAGGCTGTATCCCGTGCCAAAAATTCAAAGTCCCTTGACTCTAGTTGTCGGCTATTTGTTTCATCTAAGGGGATAGTAATTTCTAGGGTTTGGGGAAAAACATCAGCGACAAAAGTTATTGTTCCTTCGTTTTCACCCTTGCTTAATGCAGAGCCATCGACAGTAAAATAGTTTATCGCTAAATCTTGACTCAAAGGATTTATTAAACTGACATTAAAGGTGATGCTATTTTCGTGACCTTCACTATTAATTATTCCTATGGCATTTTCGACAATTATATCGCCATCTATCCAATTAATATTCTCAATATATCCAGGCCCAGGAGTCCCATCAGGGTTATAAAAGTATAGAATTTGGAGATCGTCGGATTCATTTATACTGCCATCTTTGTTTAAATCAATCCACAAAGTTGTTCCGTCTCTTTGACTACCAACGACTCCAGCCCTGAGTTGCTCTTTAAGTATTGACACTTCTGTTCTATTTTCAGGCTGATCAATTACCTGTTGAAATGGAAATGATTCTTCGTAAATAATTAGGGTATCCGTTCCACTTCCGCTAATCCATTCCAATGGGCTTAGGTGAGTCCCCCCATCATTAATAATAGTTCCTCCAGTATTGGAACCCAGGGAAACACGGTAAATATCATTACCCCTACCACCAGCTAGGATATTACTTCCACTACCACCATCTAGGATATCATTCCCATCGTTTCCGGCGATTATATCATTTCCGCTACCTCCATAAAGGATATCATCATCTAAGCCTCCGGCAATGGTATTATTGCCAGCTATTCCATATACTACATCGAAACCTCCACCCAAAAGAATAACATTATTAGCCTCTGTTCCGATCACCTCATAATTCCAATTTTGCAGTAAATTTTGGGTAAAGTCATCTCCGTCTCTATCCGCCAGATTGATGGTTATATACGGCATAATTAACCTCCTGAAGCTTTTCCTAGTCAGAAATTTATGAAATTTGGCTAAGTTTGCCTAGCCAGTGATTGGGGAAACAGAAGCCCATTTCACATCAATCATAGCGGCGATTAGGGGTCGAGATAGACCTCACGGTCTACCCCTCCCATTCAAAACCGTACATGAGATTTTCACCTCATACGGCTCCTAATTTGACCGTCTCCTTGTTAAGAGTACAGCGACCTTTCTTTATCAAGAGCTGTCTTATCATCGTGACAATGGCGATGTAATAATTGAAGATTCTTGTATTCATCCTTTCCGCCTTGGCTTCTAGGTACAATGTGGTCTACCTCAACTAGGTCGGTGGGGGTAAAGAATTGCCCGCACCAACTACACTTTCCTTTCTGCTTTTTGAGTAGTTTTGCTACCCTAGTTGGCGTGTCGATTGCTTGTCCTTTCCTGGTTGCCCAGTAAGTCCAATTTCCGTCGTATGGTGTTGCGTCAGGGCGTATTAGGGTATGTCTGACAATTGGAGTCCAGTTGTGTTTGAATAGATGTAACCCATCTTTGGTTTGGAACAACCAATCTTCGTGTCTTTCTTTCCCATTGCTAAGTTTAATCGTTCCATGTCTGAAATAATTTTTTAGCTTTTCGTGACTTGCCTTTCCGCATCTTGATACTGTCCATGCCCGTAACATTTGCCAGATTATGTGGTCTAGTATGTTAAAGGTCTCACTTGAGACTACCGCTGAGTAATAATTAGACCATCCCCGAATAATCGGGTTTAGTTTACTAATCAGGGCTGATTGAGGTGTTGTTTTATGTTGTTTAATTACACCTTTAATCACTTCTGTGTGGGCTTTAACTGCTTTATTGCTGGGTTTTATGTGGGTTTTATGTCCGATTAGTCGGCTTGTTGCCCCACCTGTTTTCCCAGATTTATACTTTCCAACGGGGTATTGCCTGATATTGAATCCTAGAAAATCGAACCCAGGTTCCTCAATCTTGCCATTATACTCAATAGGATTGAGTGTGTGACATATTCGGGTCTTTTCAGGTTTTATCTCTAATCCTACAGGTTTTAGCCATTCAGAAATTGCAGTCTTGCACTGTTCAATGATTCCTAAGTCTTTTGATATGACCACAAAATCATCGGCATATCTTATAAGGTTCACCTGAGTGGCTGTTCCTTTGTTTGGATACATTCCTTTGACTAGCCTTTCCATACCATCCAGTGCGATGTTGGCTAGGAGTGGACTTATCACCCCTCCTTGAGGTGTCCCTGCTTCTGTATCCTCAAATATACCGTTATCTAGCACGCCTGCTTTGAGCCATTGTTTCAGGTCTCTTTTTAGGTTGCTTGGACAATGAATTTTTGACAGTAGATAATCATGGTTTATTCGGTCAAAGCATTTTGCTATGTCAGCATCCAGCACGTAATATTCACCTTTGTTAATACTCAGGTAAATCCTACTTATTGCATCTTGTGCTGACCGTCCGGGTCGGAACCCGTAGCTAGTGCCCTCAAATCTCGATTCCCATTCAGGTTCGAGAGCCGACTTAACCAAGGCTTGCCTTGCTCTATCTTGGATTGTGGGTATTCCTATTCCAGCTTTTTTCATCCCTGCCAGGTTTTGGAATCCACACTCGTCGCAGTGGTTTTGCTTTGAGGTTTCCCTTAATGTTCTTGACCAGTTCAAACCTTTGTCTCGAAGAGATTACTCTTACTCCATCAACTCCGGCTGTCATCTTGCCTTGATTATCTTGAGTCACTCGACGCACTGCTAAGAGCCGGGCATAATATGATTTCACCAATAGACGTTGCAACCTTCGTGCCTTAGCATTTTGTCCCGATTTAGCTGCTTGAAATATACTCTTTTGGAGCTTGAAAACTTTCCGTTGAACCTTAGTCCATGGGATTGCCTTCCATGCGTTGTTCGTAGTCTTGATTGGTTTTGGTTTCCCAAACCCTTTCTTTAAACTCGCTATCGCCATTTGTACACCTATTAGACTTTATTTCATACAATCAAACCGTGACCTGTCAGCATATCCCTACCATTACGGTCGGGCGTTGGCTTCTGGTCACATCTCACATCCTCTAGGACTTGCGGTTACACTTATCCCTACTAACTACCTCGACCAGATAGTTAGAGTCCAGGAGGACTTAAAACGTTCCGTTTATATGGGCATTCCATCTTTAGATTTGTCCTCTCCACCGGGGTACTTTTAAAGGTCTGTGCAGGTGTTTAACATAAAACCCTACTTTTCCCCTTACTCCTTTTGAGCGCAGCGTATCAACCTGTTTCGCTGCTTAATCATGACGGTGGTTCAAGCCGGACATTCGGTTTCCCTAATCATGGATGGTTGGCAGTGGTCGTATATGGTAGTAGGTTCTACTTCACGCCTTCCGTTCCCCGCTTCAATCCTGGGGTTGTGATTCCCAAAACTGGGGGTGGCTATCGCCGTTACCCTGATTTCCTAACTTTTACTTATCCATTTATGGGCTTCCTATAATGAATTTGTATGAGTTAGTTCGTTTTGACCTTGGGTTCCCTGCCTTATTTGGTATATTTCTATACCGAATGTTGGGACATATAAACAGTTATAGGGATGGTCAGGAGTGCGCTCCTTATATTCAACCAAGGGGTTGAAGTCCCCACCAGGCGGTTATTTCAGGTATTTCAACCTTATTTAATGCCTGAACGTATCGCACACATTATGTTGAATATTGTTTACTGATAAATATTGTACTTTTTTGCCAAAATAATGTCAAGTGTTTAATTGTTAAAAAAGGCGATCGCACCCTTTCCCGGAACTCCATAAACCCGCTCCCAATCACCAGCTTAGCCAATCCTAAAAATATTCTAAAAATCTCAGTTTTTCTCTTTACAAATACCGGAACTTGACTTACCATTAAAGAATGGGAATCCGTGCCGACATATATATGGGTTTATTCAGATAGTCAATCCATCAACAATAGTAGGTTGGGTGCAACTCAACCCCCTGTCAATTTGACTGGTGGGGAAAACCATGGTGGCGTTGGGTTTCGCTGCGCTACACCCAACCTACTTCTGGGAAAATGTGAAGACATATATATGGGTTTATTCAGATAGTCAATCCATCAACAATAGTAGGTTGGGTGCAACCCAACCCCCTGTCAATTTGACTGGTGGGGAAAACCATGGTGGCGTTGGGTTTCGCTGCGCTACACCCAACCTACTTCTGGGAAACTGTGCAGATATATATATAGGTTTGGGGAGCATAAAGGCGATCGCACTTTACAGCCCATCTCATAACCAAGTAGCTAAACCGAAAGCCGCCCAACCATCACCTACGCCCAACCGAAGATATTATCATCTTCTAAACTCACATTAGTAACCCCTTCCAGGATACCCACAAGTTGGTCAGAACCCGCTTCATAAATAGCAGTACCATCATTAAATCCGTTGGGTATTGACCCAATTTCATAGTCATCAGGGCTACCCAGCAAAACCACCATATCCTGATTTACCTGAAAGTCAGTTACTATGCTGTAACCTTCTCCCGGAAGCATCACCAAAGTATCATTTCCCTCCCCTCCCACCAGAGTATCCGCACCTTTTGCACCTCCAAATAGGATATCATTACCCTCGTCTCCAAACAAAATCTGATTACCATTACCTGCTACCAACGTATCATTCCCCTGACCACCATAAATAGAATCATTACCGTCGCCTCCAAATAGGATATCATCATCCTTATTTCCCAATAAGATATCATCCCCCTCCCCAGCAACTAGGATATCATTACCCTGACCACCAAACAGAGTATTATTTCCCTGGGAAACCTGGAGCAAATCATCACCTTGAAAACCCAGCAAAGTTTCATCAGATGCCGTCCCGATAATTACATCATTCTGGTCACTACCAAACCATTGATTAGGCACAGGTTGAGTAATCGAGCCTTGATTCTCCCCTGGCAAAACTCCCGTAATTTGAGGCGGGAAACTATCCCAATTAATAACTTGATGAATTTCTGGTCTCCCCGGTGTGTCAGCACCATCTACTATCAACCTACTGATAAAGGCATCTAACCCACCATTATTGGTTTGTCCATCTAGGTCGCCCGAAGTCGAGCCCGCCACATAAATCGACCCATCACTACCCGTGGTCATGGCGCGAGCATGGTCATTCAACCTGGTTCCCAACAGGCGCGTCCAGTCTTGAGTACCATCAGGCTGGAACCTGCTAATAAAGGCATCCCATTCGCCACCACTATTGGTTTGCCCGTCTAGGTCGCCCCCAGTCCAGCCCGCCACATAAATCGACCCATCACTACCGGTGG
Source organism: Arthrospira sp. PCC 9108 (assembly GCA_016745315.1). Lineage (GTDB taxonomy): Bacteria > Cyanobacteriota > Cyanobacteriia > Cyanobacteriales > Microcoleaceae > Limnospira > Limnospira platensis. The sequence goes on along the minus strand of CP066886.1, from coordinate 2,224,795 downwards.
TCAGGGCACTAGCCTCGTCCCAAGCACTGGTTCCCAACAGGCGCGTCCAATCTTTAGTGCCATCAGGCTGGAACCTGCTGATAAAGGCATCACCCCTACCACTAGGGGTTTGTCCATCTAGGTTGTCCCCAGTCTTGCCTGCCACGTAAATCGAGCCATCACTACCGGTGGTCAGGGCATTAGCCCAGTCCCTACTACGGGTTCCCAATAGGCGCGTCCAGTCTGTAGTGCCATCAGGCTGGAACCTGCTAATAAAGGCATCAGGCACAAAATAAAAACCACCACTATGCATTTGTCCATCTAGGTTGTCAAAAGTCCTTCCCGCCACATAAATCGAGCCATCACTACCGGTGGTCAGGGCATGAGCCGAGTCCCAAAGCCTGGTTCCCAACAGGCGCGTCCAATCTTTAGTGCCATCAGGCTGGAACCTACTGATAAAGGCATCTTCGCTACCACTATGGGTTTGTCCGTCTAGGTCGCCCCGAGTCCTTCCCGCCACATAAATCGAGCCATCACTACCGGTGGTCAGAGCATGAGCCGCGTCACCGTCACTGTTTCCCAACAGGCGCGTCCAGTCTTGAGTGCCATCAGGCTGGAACTTGGTGATAAAGGCATCAGGCCAGCTACTACTATTTGTTTGTCCGTCTAGGTCGCCCCAAGTCGTACCCGCCACATAAATCGAGCCATCACTACCGGTGGTCAGGGCATGAGCATAGCGCGAATCACTGCTTCCCAACAGGCGCGTCCAGTCTTGAGTGCCATCAGGCTGGAACCTGCTGATAAAGGCATCAGCCCTACCACTATTGGTTTGTCCGTCTAGGTCCCCATAAGTATAGCCGGCTACATAAATCGAGCCATCACTACCGGTGGTCAGGGCAGTAGCCGAGTCCTCCTCACTGGTTCCCAAAAGGCGCGTCCACCCGAACTCTGGCGGCGCGGACATCTGTACTGCTACTGGGTCTCCTTCTACCCCACTTAATCCCAGTGGGGGCATGAAATTCTGAGAATCTGATGATTCAAAAATATGGAATATTTCGCTAGTATTGTTCATTAGGATATCCCCTCCAATGGAGCCATGAAGATTTCATACCTGATTGGTATTTACATGGCTAACCACAATTATACTTGGCTCCCCATATAACCTCCCACGGGACTTGTTGAAAAAAGGCGATCGCACCCTTTCCCAGAACTCCATCAACCCGCCCCCAATCAACAGTTTAGGCAATCCTAAAAACATTCTAAAAATCTCAGTTTTTCTCTTGACAAATACCGGAGCTTGACCTACCATTAAAGAATGGGAATCCGTGCCGACATATATATGGGTTTATTCAGATAGTCAATCCATCAACAATAGTAGGTTGGGTGCAACTCAACCCCCTGTCAATTTGACTGGTTGATAAAACCATCGTGGCGTTGGGTTTCGCTGCGCTACACCCAACCTACTTCTGGGAAAATGTGAAGACATATATATGGGTTTATTCAGATAGTCAATCCATCAACAATAGTAGGTTGGGTGCAACTCAACCCCCTGTCAATTTGACTGGTTGATAAAACCATCGTGGCGTTGGGTTTCGCTGCGCTACACCCAACCTACTTCTGGGAAAATGTGAAGACATATATATGGGTTTATTCAGATAGTCAATCCATCAACAATAGTAGGTTGGGTGCAACTCAACCCCCTGTCAATTTGACTGGTTGATAAAACCATCGTGGCGTTGGGTTTCGCTGCGCTACACCCAACCTACTTATGGGAAAATGTGAAGACATATATATGGGTTTATTCAGATAGTCAATCCATCAACAATAGTAGGTTGGGTGCAACTCAACCCCCTGTCAATTTGACTGGTTGATAAAACCATCGTGGCGTTGGGTTTCGCTGCGCTACACCCAACCTACTTATGGGAAAATGTGAAGACATATATATGGGTTTATTCAGATAGTCAATCCATCAACAATAGTAGGTTGGGTGCAACTCAACCCCCTGTCAATTTGACTGGTTGATAAAACCATCGTGGCGTTGGGTTTCGCTGCGCTACACCCAACCTACTTATGGGAAAATGTGAAGACATATATATGGGTTTATTCAGATAGTCAATCCATCAACAATAGTAGGTTGGGTGCAACTCAACCCCCTGTCAATTTGACTGGTTGATAAAACCATCGTGGCGTTGGGTTTCGCTGCGCTACACCCAACCTACTTATGGGAAAATGTGAAGACATATATATGGGTTTATTCAGATAGTCAATCCATCAACAATAGTAGGTTGGGTGCAACTCAACCCCCTGTCAATTTGACTGGTTGATAAAACCATCGTGGCGTTGGGTTTCGCTGCGCTACACCCAACCTACTTATGGGAAAATGTGAAGACATATATATGGGTTTATTCAGATAGTCAATCCATCAACAATAGTAGGTTGGGTGCAACTCAACCCCCTGTCAATTTGACTGGTTGATAAAACCATCGTGGCGTTGGGTTTCGCTGCGCTACACCCAACCTACTTATGGGAAAATGTGAAGACATATATATGGGTTTATTCAGATAGTCAATCCATCAACAATAGTAGGTTGGGTGCAACTCAACCCCCTGTCAATTTGACTGGTTGATAAAACCATCGTGGCGTTGGGTTTCGCTGCGCTACACCCAACCTACTTATGGGAAAATGTGAAGACATATATATGGGTTTATTCAGATAGTCAATCCATCAACAATAGTAGGTTGGGTGCAACTCAACCCCCTGTCAATTTGACTGGTTGATAAAACCATCGTGGCGTTGGGTTTCGCTGCGCTACACCCAACCTACTTATGGGAAAATGTGAAGACATATATATGGGTTTATTCAGATAGTCAATCCATCAACAATAGTAGGTTGGGTGCAACTCAACCCCCTGTCAATTTGACTGGTGGGGAAAACCATCGTGGCGTTGGGTTTCGCTGCGCTACACCCAACCTACTTATGGGAAAATGTGAAGACATATATATGGGTTTATTCAGATAGTCAATCCATCAACAATAGTAGGTTGGGTGCAACTCAACCCCCTGTCAATTTGACTGGTTGATAAAACCATCGTGGCGTTGGGTTTCGCTGCGCTACACCCAACCTACTTATGGGAAAATGTGAAGACATATATATGGGTTTATTCAGATAGTCAATCCATCAACAATAGTAGGTTGGGTGCAACTCAACCCCCTGTCAATTTGACTGGTTGATAAAACCATCGTGGCGTTGGGTTTCGCTGCGCTACACCCAACCTACTTATGGGAAAATGTGAAGACATATATATGGGTTTATTCAGATAGTCAATCCATCAACAATAGTAGGTTGGGTGCAACTCAACCCCCTGTCAATTTGACTGGTTGATAAAACCATCGTGGCGTTGGGTTTCGCTGCGCTACACCCAACCTACTTCTGGGAAAATGTGAAGACATATATATGGGTTTATTCAGATAGTCAATCCATCAACAATAGTAGGTTGGGTGCAACTCAACCCCCTGTCAATTTGACTGGTTGATAAAACCATCGTGGCGTTGGGTTTCGCTGCGCTACACCCAACCTACTTCTGGGAAAATGTGAAGACATATATATGGGTTTATTCAGATAGTCAATCCATCAACAATAGTAGGTTGGGTGCAACTCAACCCCCTGTCAATTTGACTGGTTGATAAAACCATCGTGGCGTTGGGTTTCGCTGCGCTACACCCAACCTACTTCTGGGAAAATGTGAAGACATATATATGGGTTTATTCAGATAGTCAATCCATCAACAATAGTAGGTTGGGTGCAACTCAACCCCCTGTCAATTTGACTGGTTGATAAAACCATCGTGGCGTTGGGTTTCGCTGCGCTACACCCAACCTACTTATGGGAAAATGTGAAGACATATATATGGGTTTATTCAGATAGTCAATCCATCAACAATAGTAGGTTGGGTGCAACTCAACCCCCTGTCAATTTGACTGGTTGATAAAACCATCGTGGCGTTGGGTTTCGCTGCGCTACACCCAACCTACTTCTGGGAAAATGTGAAGACATATATATGGGTTTGGGGAGGGGTTCAGTCTCCCCAGGTAAAATCACCAGACGGAGAGACCGAATCAACTACCTAAGACCAATTCTTTTTAGCGGGTTTAATTTGAGGGACTCCCAATCGAAAATCTGTAGGTGCGACTGGTTCAATGTCCGGGTCAAAACCACCTACTTGATTAGTCATCAGTATCCATAAATCAGCCCCAAATTGCAGGAAAATCATCGCTATTTGGTCATGAACCCAACGAGGTAGAAGAGTCCGCCAACTAGACAAAGCTTTAATCAGAGTATCGCCGGGATTTTCCACAGTCAAATCACCCAATTTGGGCGCATTAAATCGCCAGTCTGGGCGTACCTTTCCCATAGGGGTTAAATAATGTTCTAGGGTATTCAGTAAATCTGCTAACTGTTGGAAACGGAGAGTTTGTTCATGATCAGGATGTTCTCGCAACCATTTAATAATGAGGGGATTTAATTCTAACTCAGCTAAAATTCGCCGCAGAGAAGAATATAAGGCTTGGCTAGAGTCCTGACAACAGGAATTAACCGGACTAACAAAAGTATTTCCGGTTCCGTCTCCGACGCGATAACGCGCCGCCATAATATCCAATTCCTGAATAACCGCAGTTAGGGGGGAGAATTTGATGCCATCAAAATCATAATCTTCGGTGAGGGGGCTAAACTTAATTAGAGTTTCGCATAATGGTCGCACACCCAACCATCCCCATTGACGATCGCCTCCATAATGTTCCCAAGCATTCGCCCCAGAAACAATACCATCAGTATTATTAGTGTAAATTTGTCGGTACTCCATCGCAAAACGTAACTCCCCCGTCAAAGGGTCTCGTTTTACCGTAGCCACCCCAAAAGCAAAATGCCCAAAATAGATCTTCATTGACGCTAATTCCGCCTTATTTCCGCCAATACCTCCAAACAGGTGCATCATCAAAGCCCGATCGCCTTCTCGCCATTGAGAAATCGCCTGAGTATTATCTTGACCCTCATTGTGCGGAGATAATAACACATTTTTAATCTGCCCCTTTTCCGCCTTCAAATTCCCCAAATAATCACGCCTCAAGTAATCCAAGCATGGCGACAGACCATGAATCACCCGTTGAGGACTTAGGCGCAACATTTCCCGAGGTGCGATCGCCTGTACCGTAAACCGACCCTGCTTATTTCTCGCCCCATAAATATACCATCCCCCCTCATTAACCGGAGACTCTTCCACCCCCTGATTATTAAAAGAATAAACCCCATTACGATTGGGAATGACCGTCGGCATATAAACTATCTCATCATCCCCATCAAAATCCCCTGTAGACGGGTTAAAATGCCGAACTTGAAACAGGTCATTACCCAAGTTTTTGACAAACCTCACAACCCCATAAAACTGCCCCGAAATTTGCATCGGTTCCCGTTGAATATACACCACCGGAACACCCTCCCCAGTATCCCTAATTACCACTGGTTCAGGAAGTGCCACAATCATATCATCATCAGGTCTCGCCCCCGCCAAAGACTCCAAAGGATCCACATTTTCCCAGCCATCAAGTCGGTGAGGGTGAACCTTTCCCTGTCGTTCACTAAGGCGCGCTTGTTCCGAGAAATTAACATCCATTTTTAACAATTTCGAGTAATTTTGAACCCACTGTTCATCACTCCAGCGTAAAATTACTACCTGTCCGATGCGATGTTGATTTTCAGGGTCAGCATGATAAATTTCCAGCCGTACCCCTTTCAGGCTTTCCCGTTCATCTGGACTTGGTAAAATTAACCGACCTATCCAAGTATAATTAGGGTGATATAAATCGGTATTTAACCTTTGTTGAATTGGATAATAACCCACTTGATTAAATAACCCCTGCTTGTAGCGTTCATATTCGCTAATGGTGATAAACTTCTCCGGGTCTAATCCCGTGAGTTCCCAATTTTGACAGAGAATCCCCGTAATAATTTGCACCGTCTGTTCCAGGTGCGTCCGTCCGTCCGGTAACAGCGCATCCCCCATGGGTCCATCATCGCCATTATGACCTACTGGACCCAAAGAAATCAAGATAATTCTGCCCCGTCTTTTGGCGCGATTCCAATTAGAAAGAACCGAAATCGGCCAGCGTCCTGAAAACATAATCGGACCGAGTTTTTCTACATGATCTTTTTCCCCCACCAGGTGATAGAGTCGTTCAATCACCATAGCCCCGGTATTCCCACTAATTACCCCCGCTAAAGAAATCACCTCAATGGGGGCATTAATATTGTATTTGAGGAAACTGACCGCACCCATAGACATCTGACCACCCCCACTGTAACCAATCAAAGTAATCGGTTTACCACTACCGAGGGGATAGCCAAAGCTAATTAGACTATCATAAATTACTTGAGCTAATCCTTGGTTTTGAATCGGACCATAGCGTGGGTCGGCGGCGATCGCCACAGAAACCACATTGCGGAAATTGATAATAAAAGCGATCGGGTTAGCCGGATTTTTCAGGGATATTGATTCAATGATTTGCCAAATAAACGATAGGGGACGGTCTGAAGTTAGCGGTTTATTCGTCACACTATAAGGCATGATTCCCTTGACGATGAGAATATCATCAGGTAACGACTCAGCCAGCTTGTTGAACATATTTTCAACTTGCGGGAGGTATTCATGGGAACCTTGATTGATACCATCTAGGTACATCACATAACGGGAAATGCTGTTGGGGTTCTCGATTTCTTTGATCGGGGTTCCTGTATATTTCAGGGTGCGATCGCCATACCATCCCGCCCACCAACTTAGGGCTTCTAGGGGAGTTAGGAATATCGAAAAGAATAGCGCGATCAAGCTAATAGTCGTCAGGTCGATCGCTAATTGCAAAGTTTGTTCTAACGCATTGTACCAACGACTAAACCAACCTGGGGACTGGGAGGAAATTAACACAAACACGAAAAACGCCGTTAACCCTAATGCGATTAATTTGATCGCCCGGTTGCGTTTGATAGTTTCTGGACTGTGGCGCGTCGCAGCATCCAGTATTACTTCATTACCTACATCATCGATCGTTTCTATGTTACCTGACATCACCATTTGTGTCAGTTGTTGGCGATCGGTTACTACCTCGGTTCCCGCCACTAGGTTAGTTAACTGTTGACCCAGAATCATCAACGGACTCCCGATCGTTCGTTGTAATATCTGCAATAGCACCCAGCCTAACCCTACCGACGAAAAAGTAGCCCACGTATCAAGATTGGTTACTACTTTAATCGCCGTTACTTCCGCTAGTAATGACCAAATCGACAGAAATACACCAATGGGAATGCCAAGATACGGAAGACCCACTATAAATCGTAAAATTTGCGGCGCGTAGCTTAATCCTAGGGTCGTAATCGTTGATTGCAGGTTCAGTCCACTATTAAATATCGCATTGTGAACTAGCCAAATACTCCCAGCCCAAAACCAAAACGTGAACACAAACAAAATCGCCGCCATTCCTAAACTCAGCAAAAATCGGAAGGGTCGGACTCGGTTAATAAATAAAACAATCGATTGACCTATAGCCTGAGATAGTCCCGCCACTAACACTATTGTTAGGGCTAGTCCTCTACCTAGGGGTAGGATATTAATTTCTACAAAAGCATCTGCATTCAGGGACAGCGCCCCTAAGATTAGATGCCACCACTGGTCAAATGCTGTTTCCATAGTGATTTATACTGCCTAGACTTAAAGCGATCGCATCATTGTGTCGTTTTTGATTGAACTCGCTATGATATCAATATTGAAATTTCTTAACTTTTGTTTACAAAATGCAATTATCCCCAGTTGGCTTTGGCAACACCAAGGCATGGCTCAAGAAGCATATACTATTTGGCAATGAACCCAACCCAGAATTGCTCGCCATTCTGACCGTGTACTTTGTACAAGGGATTTTGGGCCTCTCCCGTCTCGCCGTTAGCTTCTTCCTCAAAGATGATTTGGGCATGAGTCCCGCCGAAACCGCCGCCCTATTCGGAATAGTCTCTATTCCCTGGGTCATTAAACCCCTATTCGGCTTTATGTCCGACGGGTTGCCAATTTTTGGATATCGCCGCCGACCCTATTTAATCCTATCCGGCTTAATGGGGACTTTCTCCTGGGTTTACCTAGCCACCCTCGTTCATCATCCCATTACCGCGACAATTGCGATCGCCCTTAATTCCCTATCCGTAGCCATCAGCGATGTCATTGTAGACTCATTAGTAGTAGAAAGAGCCCGAAACGAATCTATCAGCAATATCGGTTCCCTTCAATCCCTATGTTGGGCTTTCTCAGCCATTGGTGGGCTAATTACCGCCTATCTCAGTGGCTATCTCCTCGAAATCTTTACCTCAGAAACCGTTTTCCTCATTACCGCTACCTTTCCCCTATTAGTAATGGTTGTCGCATGGGCGATCGCTGAAGATAAAATTACTAACATCTCCAATTGGCAAACCGTCAAACACCAAGCCCAACAACTGCGGGCCGCCATCACCCAAAAATCCATCTGGCTACCCACCGCCTTCATCTTCTTGTGGCAGGCTACCCCCACCGCCGACTCAGCCTTTTTCTATTTCACCACCAACGAATTAGGATTTCAACCAGAGTTTTTAGGGCGAGTCCGCCTAGTTACCAGTATCGCCGCCCTCCTAGGTATTTGGCTATTTCAGCGCTTCTTTAAATCTGTTCCCTTCCGTAAAATCTTCCTAGTCTCAACCCTTCTCTCCGCCGCCCTCGGTATGACCATGTTACTCCTCGTTACCCACACCAACCGCGCCCTAGGAATAGACGACCACTGGTTTAGTCTCGGAGATAGTCTCATCCTCACCGTAGCCGGAGAAATCGCCTATATGCCTGTTTTAGTCCTCGCCGCCCGCCTATGTCCCCCCGGCGTAGAAGCTACCCTCTTCGCCCTATTAATGTCCGTCTCTAACCTCTCCCGACTCATATCCCACGAGTCTGGCGCACTTCTCACCCACTTATTAGGAGTCACCGAGACTAACTTCGACCAATTATGGTTGTTAGTAATTATCACTAACTTAACCACCCTTTTACCATTACCACTAATTCGCTGGCTACCATCCACCAGCGCCGAAAGTCACACCGATAACATCGATTCACCAACCCTAGAATCAACCGCAGAATTAGTCCCCGAATTAGTCACAGATTAATTAATCATTAATAACTGGTAATTCATCTCCCTTTCCGACTCACTCTCCCTCACCCACAGGGCGGCGAGGGATAACACAGCCTACCTTGACCTTTCACAGCCCTTGATATATACTATATATATCTGCTTATTGATTGGCAACACCAATTAACCATCACTTAGTTAATCACCTCCAAAAAATACTCATTCAATCATGCAAAATACCATATCTGAACCCTCCCACAATCAACTATCATATAACCCCAAAGACTGGCAAAAAGGTTATTTATCTCAACCCAATGAATACAACTATACCATCACCAATATTGACGGAGAAATCCCCCCAGACCTCAAAGGAACCCTATTCCGTAACGGTCCCGGTTTATTAGATATCGGTGGCTTACCCATTCATCACCCCTTTGATGGAGATGGCATGATTTCCGCTATCCGCTTTCAGGACGGACAAGCACACTATCAAAATCGCTATGTCCGCACACTCGGCTACATAGACGAACAACAAGCCAAAACTATTCTTTATCGCGGTGTCTTTGGCACCCAAAAGCCTGGCGGTTTTCTCCACAACGCCTTTGACCTGCGGATTAAAAATATTGCCAATACTCAAGTCATTTATTGGGGTGGTAAATTACTCGCTTTGTGGGAAGCTGACCTACCCTATCACCTCAACCATGAAACCTTAGAAACTATCGGGCTAGATCACCTTGACGGTATCCTGGAACCCGGAGAATCTTTCGCCGCCCACCCCCGCATTGACCCCAGTTCTAAGTTTAATGACGGTTCCCCAAGTTTAGTTAATTTTTCCATTAAACCAGGACTATCAACCACTATCCGTATTTATGAACTCGACAGCCATGGTAGCCTCCTGCAAAAATACGCCCATACAGTCCCCGGATTTGCCTTTATCCATGATTTTGCCATCACCCCTAACTACTGTATTTTCTTCCAAAATCCCGTAAAATTTAATCCCCTTCCTTATCTGTTTGGACTCTGTGGCGCAGGACAATGTGTCCATTTTCAAACTAATCAACCTACCCGCATCATTGTTATTCCTCGTGACCCCGCACAACGACAAAATATCCGACATTTTGACGCTCAATCTGGCTTTGTTTTCCATCATGCTAATGCTTTTGAACAGGAAAATCAGATTTGCGTTGATTCTATATGTTACCAATCTTTACCAGGGGTTGACCCACAGGCTAATTTTCGCGATACTGATTTTAATGCCTTAGAACCTGGTCAACTCTGGCGGTTTACCCTTGACCTCACTACCGGACAGGTTCAGCGTCAATTAATAGAATCTCGCTGTTGTGAATTTCCTACTACTCACCCTAATTCTGTTGGTCGCCCTTATCGATATCTCTACGCCGCCGCCGCCCATAATAGCCAAGGAAATGCACCCCTTCAGGCGATTATTAAGTTTGACCTCGAAACCGGTTCGCGTCAACTTTGGACTGCCGCACCACACGGCTTTACCGGAGAACCTGTCTTTGTTCCCCGTCCTCATGCTACCTCCGAAGATGATGGCTGGTTATTGACTCTCGTTTATGATGCACAACACCACCGCTCTGATGTCGTTATTTTGGATGCGAAAAACCTTGAAAAAAATGCGATCGCTACCCTACACCTTCAACACCATATCCCCTATGGTTTACATGGGACTTTCGCTAACATTTAACTGATTTAACATTGGGGCAGCTTTTTTGTATACAATCTTCTTGCCCCCTTCTGGCTCGCCTAATGTTAACTTTTGTAAAAAAAAATTAAGTTTTGTTGCAAAAATTTTTTTTGGGGGGAGGGGGGTTGCTTTTTCGCGGCACTTGCGCTACAATTTTAGTATAATGGGATGGTTGCAAAATTTTTATTTTCCGCAATATTCAATTATTCAACCTAACACCAAAATATTATCATCAATCCTGAGCCCCTGTCAACCCCTTTAACAAAAATTGTCCGCTGATGAATTTACCAAATGCTCAATCTGTCTCAGAATTTGACCGCCAGATGATGCGTTATTGTCTAAATCTGGCAAAGGAAGGGCTAGGAAAAACCGCACCAAATCCCCTAGTAGGTTGTGTGATTGTCCGTGATCAAAAAATTATCGGAGAGGGATATCACCCCGGACCCGGACAACCCCATGCCGAAATTTTTGCCTTGCGATCGGCCGGAGAATTAGCCAGGGGAGCCACAGTATATGTGAACCTAGAACCGTGTAACCATTACGGAAGAACTCCCCCCTGTAGCGAAGCCTTAATTAAAGCAGGAGTTGCTAAAGTAGTGGCGGGAATGGTGGATCCGAATCCTCTCGTAGGTGGACAGGGAATTGCTAAACTGTGCGAAGCCGGAATAGAAGTAATTGTCGGAGTAGAAGAATCAGCCTGTTTAAAATTAAACGAAGCATTTGTTCATCGGATTATTTATAAACAAACCTTTGGTATCTTCAAATATGCCATGACCCTCGATGGAAAAATAGCCACAGATATAGGTGATAGTGCTTGGGTAACAGGTGCGATCGCTCGCCAGGAAGTTCACCGTCTGCGGGTCGCCTGTGATGCAGTCATTGTCGGGGGAAATACCGTCAGGCGAGATAATCCTCACTTAACCACCCACGGTCAAGGGGAACCCAACCCTCTGCGGGTAGTCATGAGTCGTAGTTTAGATTTACCATCATCAGCGCGACTTTGGGACACTTCCGAGGCTGCTACCATAGTTTTTACAAAAGTTGGTTCCCGTCCCGATTTTCAAGAACACTTGCGGAAAAGGGGGGTAGAGGTCGTGGAATTTGCACCATTGACACCCACTAAAGTTATGTCATATTTCTATGAGCGTCAATTTTTGTCCGTGCTATGGGAATGTGGCGGTCGTCTAGCCTCGGAAGCCATAACTCAAGGGTGCGTTCACAAGATTTTGGCGTTTATTGCTCCTAAAATTATTGGTGGACAGGCTGCACCCTCTCCCGTCGGTAATTTAGGCTTTAGTCAAATGACCCAAGCCTTATCCCTAGAAGGAGTAAGCCTGCGAGCGATCGGTTCAGATTACCTAATTGAGGGTTATTTGTCTAATGGTAGGTCTCGAACCTTACCAGAGGCTTTTCAATCCCCGACCACAGGGAGTAAAGCCTGATGAATGAGGTGATTATTTTAGGCTTGATGGTCAGCAGCCTCGGCGTGGAAGCAGTCCTAACCGGAAGCTGGCTATGTCAATTGCAGGATGAACAACAACAAGAATATGAAGAGGAGGAAGAAATCTTGACTCATTATGATTCCGACAACCCTAATACCACCACGATCGCATCCTCTCAACCTCAGATATCTTCCCCTAATCATCAAGACTGGGAATATAAAATTGTTCGCGCTCAAAGAGATTTATTTCGGAATCCTAAAACCTTTGAAAAACTTTGTCAGGAAGAGGCGATCGCTGGTTGGGTAATGGTCGAAAAACTAGACGATCGCCGGGTTCGCTTCCGTCGTCCTAGCAACTACCAGCCATCCCAGTCTCAGTCAGATCAAGCAGCCTTCATTGACCCCTATCGGTCTTCCTATGGGTCTAGCTTTAACTTGATTGGTTTACTAACAGGTGTCGCCTTTTTAATGGCAATTATTCTCCCCGCTTATTTGGGATATATATTGGTATCAACTACCTTAAATAGTCTGCCCCCAGAACTACCCATAACCCCGAAATAACCGAAGGTAACGAAGATGAAAACATCGAAATACCCAGATAAATCCTATATATCCCATCAGAGTTTAGCACCCCATTAAGTTTATACTTTCGATTTGGGTATCCCTTATCCCTAATCTGAGAAAATGCCATAATCGGTCTATTCTCCTGTAGGATAGACCATTATTCTATAATATTCATCCGGTTATGACTGCAACTAAAAACCTAGAAACCCTTGGCTGTCTTGGTCAAGTTACCTTAGAAGGCGATATGGTACGCCTTAAAGGTTGGTCTGCTTCCTGGGGAGGTGGTCCTGTCCTGGATTTTCGGATTAATATTGGTGGCTTAGATGTTCCTCAGTTTCGGGTAGAGAAGGGGTTAATTAGTCAGGATGTCCAACAGTTATTTCCTAGTTTAGATCACGCTGACCAGGCTAGGTTTTTGATTTATATTCCCCTAACTTGGATTCAACAAACAGGTTTATTAAATAGTTTGGTCAGGCTAACTCCTGTGTTTGCATCGGGAGAAGGTGATGTTTTATTTGGGTTCTTGGAACCTTCGCTTCCGGTTCCCGAAAAAAGCGATCGGGTTGGGGTCGGTGGTAGTTTTAAGTTTGTGGCGGCCGACTTTTTAGGACATTTTGTTAATAAAGCCAATTTACAACCAGCAGAGGCGGTTCTTGATGCGGGTTGCGGGGTCGGTCGCATCGCTTATGGTTTGGCTTATTATCTCAACTCTCAAGCCTCTTATCACGGGTTTGATATTGTTCCCCATTGGATTGATTGGTGTCAGCAAGTGATTAGTGCTACCCGTCCTAATTTTCATTTTCAATGTGCCGATTTATACAGCGATCGCTATAATCCCACTGGTAAAACTCCCGCCGAAAATTTTGTTTTTCCCTACCCTAATAACCAATTTGATTTTGTGCTTTTAACTTCCGTTTTTACCCATTTATATGCAGACGCTAGTCGGAATTATTTACAACAGATAGCCCGCGTGTTAAAGCCTGGTGGTCGGTGTTTATGCACTTTTTTCCTATTAAACGGGGAAACCGAATCCTTGATTAAATCAGGTCGGAGTTCCCGCAATTTTGCCTATGCTGTCGGCGAAAGTTTTATCGATGATCCTGATAATCCCGAAGATGCGATCGCACATCCAGAAGCATTAGTAATGGATTGGATTAAGGATTCTGGTCTATCAGTACAACGCCAAGATTATGGGATGTGGTGTCGTCGCAGTCGTTCCGCTAGTTATCAGGATATGTTGGTGCTGTCTAAAAATTAAAGCATCCTACTTATTCTTCTAATCTCACCAAAAACTCATAGGTAAAACCTCGGAAATTAGAGTCGAGTTGGAAAGTATAGGTTCCCGATTCGGGAATTACTCCCGTCCATTCCGTTAGCTGCTCATTAGCATTAACATCATCCCCTAAAAGTTGACCATCAGGAGTAATCATATAGGGAAAAATCGAGTTTTCCGCCGTAACTGTCAGAGTTTGACCTGCTTCAGCTTCCAACGTATAGCTATGGCTACCACCGCCAATAATTTCCCCTTGGATAATAGCTGAATTACCACCAGGTAAAAATTCAATCCGTTGGCGGACATTCGGACAACTGCTATGGGTTCGGTTTTTAGCAACCCATCCCGGAACCGGATCACTAATTTCTAGCCAACCATCTCGCTCATTGACTACCGAAATAAATGTATTATTGGGGAGTTGACCAACAATGTTACCTTCCTGAACTTGAGGCGATCGCCTTACATTTAAAGGAGGGTCAGGATCTTGGACAATTGCCATAGTAATCTCGCAGCCAGTTGTCGGCGGTCTCACCACAATTGGTGGCGACTCTATCATCCCAGGTGCTTCACTTGGCGCACTGGGAACCGGGGACTCAGTAACTGTTGGTTGAGGTGAGGCGGCGGGGGTTTCCTGTGAAGATCGCCACTGAATAGCGATCGCTGCTACTATAACTGCTGTCACCAGTCCGGCTACACTGGCAACTATCAATTGCTTGGGTTGGAAGGACATGGGACAGACCTCGCTTGTACACAAAAATGATCTTCAAAAATTGCAGAGTTCCCAATTCCAAATATATCAAAACTTACCCCCTCTTCCCCAATCCTTCAGGACTCTAACCTAAAACTTAACATGATAATTATCTCTAAAGTTATAGTTAGCGTGTATTTTTAACATAATCATTATTTCCTGCCCCGATCGCAAATCCTGACTCTATATCAATGCCTAGATTAACTGGTACTCGGGTACAAGTTCCCAAACGCCATCAATTACTCACCCAAGTTAAACAAGAGGTGAGACAATATCGGCTACAGTCTCCCCATCGCCATGTTCTCACCAAGTTAGCCCAAGAAAAACCCCCCCTACGCATGAGGCGCGCTTGGGATGTGGAAGTGAAAATAGGCAGCCGCCCTAGTGTTAAATTAGCAGCTAATGCCGGAATTATTGAAGTTTTCGATCACATTGATGGCCGCTTGTTGATTTTGGGGGGAACTGGTTCCGGGAAAACTACCACCCTGGTGGGACTCGCTAAAGTCCTAGTAGATAGGGCCTTATCTGATGAACATGAACCTATGCCGATTTGGCTCAATTTATCATCTTGGCCTGTTGATCAACAATCCATCTCCGACTGGATTATAGAGCAAATGCACCTCAAATATGCGATCGCTCCCGAATCAGGACGCTACTGGATGGAACAACTCCAGATCCTCCCCTTATTGGATGGTTTCGATGAGGTCGAAGAACATCATAGGGAATCCTGTATTCAATATATTAATGATTTTTTAGACAGTCATCTCTCCCCCCTACATTTAGTAGTATCTAGCACCGTCAAATCCTATCATCCATGCCAGTCACGGTTGCAGCTAAATGGTGCAATATTATTACGTCCCTTGACTAATCGACAGATACACAAGTATTTAATGAATGCTAGAAGTCGGGAACTTTGGCATGACATCGAAGAAGAACCACAGTTATTAAAATTAGCCAAAAAGCCATTATTTTTAACAATGATGACCCTGGCCTATGAAAATATCTTAATCTCATCTTGGAAACATTTAAACACCATTGATGAGCAACAAGAGTATTTATTAAAAGCCTATCTGCGCCATCAAATTTCTACCTTACGCGATCGCCATCATAATAGTAATGCACCCAAAAACTACAGCTCCGAACAATTCCGCCACTGGTTGACAGAACTCGCCAAACGCCTCGAAAAAGAACAAACGCAAGATTTTATCCTCGATCGCATTCCCAAAACCTGGCTACATACCCCCGAACAAGAACGGGCCTATAATCTCGCCATGAAGATAGTCGAAAGTGGCATTTGGTGGTCAATTATAGCAGCGATGATCCTAGCAATCATTTGGCGATCGCTCCCACTGTTAATCGCCGCCATGATCCTCGGAATCATATTAGCCCTCACCTACCAAAGGTTGAGCTTAAAATTGGCGATCGAACGCCTGATATTGCGATTTGTCCTATGGGGAGAAGGAGATGCACCCTGGAACTATGCCCAATTTTTAAATGATGCCACCGGGTTACTGTTGCTCAGAAAAATTGGCTCACGCTACCAATTCATCCATCGCCTACTACAAAAACATCTTGGCAAAACCTAAACACTTCTCAAACAGGTGCGTCAGTAGTTGATTATGGCGTGATCATGACTATTTAGGCGGTCAGGCCAAGCCAACCAGACAGTCTATGGGCTAGTTTTAAACTTTGCTACTTGCCAAGATTGCCATCGAGTCGGACACTTAGACTTGGGAGAACTGATGCAGTCGAGAGGTAATTTAAGTGAAACAAGTATTAGCAGTAATTCTAGGTGGCGGTGCGGGCACCCGTTTGTACCCCCTAACCAAAATGCGAGCCAAACCCGCTGTTCCTTTAGCCGGTAAGTACCGTTTGATCGATATTCCGATCAGTAACTGTATAAACTCAGAAATTCTGAAAATCTATATCCTGACCCAATTTAACTCAGCATCCCTTAACCGTCATATTGCCCGAACCTACAACTTTTCTGGCTTTACAGATGGCTTTGCGGAAGTCCTCGCCGCACAACAAACCAGTGTCACTAACCCCCAATGGTTTCAGGGAACCGCTGATGCAGTGCGCCAATATCTATGGCTCATGGAAGAATGGGATGTTGAACATTTCCTGATTCTCTCCGGTGACCACCTGTACCGCATGGACTATCGGGATTTTGTCCAACGTCATATCGACACAGGGGCAGACATTACCCTATCAGTTTTACCCGTAGACGAAAAACGGGCTTCTTCTTTCGGCTTGATGAAGATTGACGAAAGCACTGGTCGGATTATCGATTTCAGCGAAAAACCCAAGGGAGAAGCCCTAAAACAAATGGCAGTGGATACTAGCACCTTGGGGTTATCCCCGGAAGAGGCAGCCGAATCCCCTTACATCGCTTCTATGGGCATCTACGTTTTTAAAAAGGATGTTTTATTTAAACTACTCAAGGATGCCCCAGATCAAACCGATTTTGGTAAGGAAGTGATTCCTGGTGCCGCTAAGGATCATAATGTTCAAGCCTATCTGTTTAACGATTACTGGGAAGATATCGGAACTATTGAAGCCTTTTTTGAAGCTAACTTGGCTTTGACTCAACAGCCACAACCTGCTTTTAGTTTCTACGACGAGAACGCTCCTATTTATACCCGTTCCCGCTACTTACCACCATCCAAGATGCTGGACTGTCAGATCACTGAATCTATTATTGCTGAGGGTTGCATTCTCAAGGAATGTCGCATTGATCATTCTGTGCTGGGGTTGCGCTCTCGTGTCGAGTCCGGTAGTCTCGTTGAAGACACCATGTTAATGGGGTCAGATTTCTATCAACCTTTTGCTGAACGTCAATATGGTTTAGAAAAAGGTAGCGTTCCTATCGGTATCGGTAACAACACTACTATCCGCCGGGCTATTGTCGATAAAAATGCTCGCATTGGTCGCCATGTCCAGATTATCAACAAGGACCATGTTCAGGAAGCAGAACGGGAAGAGGATGGCTTCTACATTCGCGGTGGAATAACCGTAATTTTGAAAAATGCCGTGATTCAAGATGGGACAATTATTTAGGTTTACCTTTTGGGTAGTTCTATGGTTGACTAAGGGAAAGGAGGCTATTTTAACCTTCCTATCATATAAACAATCTGCCCTAGTCCATGTCTAAAATTGTCTTGATTATAGGGCTTCCTGCTAGTGGGAAGTCCTTTATTGCTGAAAGGTTATCTCAAGGCTCGCGCTTTCAGCGCTGGGTCTCCACTGATAGAATTCGCCAGCGCTTATTTGGTGATGAGAGTGTTCAAGGACCTTGGTTGCAGATCTGGGCTCAGATTTGTGCGGAACTTGAACAGGCCGTTGCTGATATGGTTGATGTTATTTATGATGCTACTAATGCTCAACGCCGTCGCCGCCGAGATTTAATTGCTCAGGTCCGTGGCTTTGGTTTTCAGTCGGTGGGGGGATTATGGGTTAATACTCCCCTAGAGGTCTGTCTAGCACGCAATGAAAGGCGATCGCGCCAAGTTCCTCAAGGGGTGATTCTCCAAATGTATCGCCAACTTACAGACGCGCCTCCCAGCCTTAATGATGGTTTCGATCGCCTCATTGAGATTCAAAATATATAAATATGCTGCTTTTCCTAGCATCCTCTGCTAGGCTGGATCGAATTAGACTGGATTTTCAGACTCAAGTTATTGTGCGGACGCACCCAAAAGCACGAAATGAGAACAGTAGGAGAGTAGATAATGCCGACGACAGATTATAAAGATTACTATTCAGTTCTCGGCTTAACTAAAAATTCTAGCGCCGATGAGATTAAAAAAGCCTATCGCCGATTGGCTCGTAAATATCACCCAGATATGAATCCCGGTAATAAGGCTGCGGAGACCCGCTTTAAGGAGGTTAATGAGGCTTATGAGGTACTCTCTGACCCCGAAAAACGCCAAAAGTACGATCGCTTTGGTCAATATTGGCATCAAGCCGGAAACTCCGGTTGGTCTGGAACTACTAATAGCGCTAATAATCCTGATGTCGGTGGCTTTGATTTTAGCCAGTTTGCTAGTTTTGATGAGTTTATCAATAGTCTATTAGGACGCGCGCCGGGAAGTCCTGGGGGTGCCGGTCGTAGCTATTCCTATCGCACCAATCAGTCCAAATCACCCGGTTATGGTGGATTTGAGGATTTTACTTCTTCCTCTTCCTCTCATTCGGGTTCTAATCTTGAGACTAAGGTAACATTAACTCTTAGTGAAGCCTTCCACGGTACTCAGCGCCGCATAAGCGGTGGTGAGGTTTCGATTCCCCCTGGCGTGAAACCGGGAAGCAAGATTAGAATTCGGGGACAAGGACAGGTTGACCCCTACACCCAGCAACGGGGAGATTTATATTTGATTGTCGATATTCAACCCCACAGTTTTTTTAAGTTAGATGGCGATAATCTTACCTGCGAAATTCCCGTAACTCCTGATGAGTTGGTTTTGGGAGCTTCTATTCAGGTTCCTACTCCTGATGGTATGGTGAAAATGAATATTCCCCCTGGGCTTCGCTCTGGACAGTCTCTCCGACTTAAGGGGAAAGGTTGGCCGAAACCAAAGGGCGGCGGACGTGGTGATCAGTTTGTCAAGTTATTGGTAGTTCCACCTGATGAACTTACTGCGATCGAGCGTGAATATTATCAGAAAATTGCCGCTAATCGTACTTTTAATCCCCGTAGTAGTTTATCTTCCATCAGTCTTTAGATACTCAAAACTCTACAGCCTAAACTCGATTATAACTCGATTCTCTAAAGGCAAGGGACAACCGGGAAATTAATTAATAATTGTACTAACCATATCCCTCTGGGAGATGCTCACCCCCCCCATATCAAGCCTAGGCTATGGGGGAATTGTTGACTATAGATGCGATCGCTTTTTCCATCAACTTACTTAACAGGAGGACAAGCAACACGCCGAATGTACCACAATTTAGGCAATTTGTCAATATATCATCTAACTTATATTATCGGTATATTATGGATAGTTTCGCCAGGTGAATGATGAGGGTGTCAGCCATTAATTAATAGTGCTGACATCACCTCATTTGTGCCCAATTTCACCTAATCTATACTAAACCCTCCAGGTAGCTAAGTAGGTATCATTTCCACCTAAAGCATTAGGGTTAATAGCTGCGGAAGTCGTGAAAACATCAGGTTGAGTAACCGTACCAAAAATCACAGCTTGACCATTGCGAACCGTAAAAGCATTAACAGTTCCCCTTGAGCCATTGTCACCAGGTTGGGTTAGTGGATTCCAGAATCTCCTGATTGTATAATCTGGAGAAAGTCCCAAAACCGCCATTTCTCCTAGGGTGTAGTTTCCTACTGGTTGACCGTTAATAGTTTTATCAGCGCGATTTTGGAGTTGGAATGCGGAAGCACCACCAATATAAACCTGTCCAAATTCATCAGCGGTAATAGAGTTAGGGTTAAAACTATTAGCACCAGTGGAAGTGCGGGTAACAATAAATTGACCGCGTTCGATATCTCCATTATTGGGGTCTATTTTAGCATGGAAAGTAAAGGACCCAGAACCCGCACCCGAAAAATTATTAAATTGATCAACATTCACCATAGTTGATAGGTTTTGGGTGATGTCTTGACCATCCCGCTGAAAGACGTTATTTCCGCCATCAGTTTTTCCGAGGAAATAGAGTCCGCCATCTTGTCCGAAGGTAATCCGTTCCCCACGGGTATCAGCACCTAAATTCTGTCCGGTGACTTCAGAGGCGCTATAATCCCAGGTATTCCAGAGTTGATTTAATCCGGTATCAAAGGCGCGTAAAAATGGGGTTTGTAAGTTGCTAGTTACTTGATTAAATCCGGTGACAAAAATGCGATCGCCATTGGGGTCAATAGCAATATCTGCGGGACGGATATCAGTTCCGGTCAGGGTAGTAGTAGCCAGTTGGGTTCCTGTCGCACTCCACAGAGTCACCGTATCGCTACTATTAGTTAGGGTAGCAATATTACCATTATTAGCAATCGAAACTCGGTCAAATATTCCCGTGTCTGACCACAAAATATTTGCAGCCGTACTATCATAAACCCGAATCCCAAAATCACCGACAGCAACTATTTCTCCACTATCGCGGTCTACATCAAGATGTCGAACATTTCCCCCTAAGTTGGTAATTGATAAAGGCTCTGTATTTCCATCCTCCAAGCGTTTAATCTGACCCACACCGTCAAAGTTTCCAGCAATGATAATAGCCGAATCTACAGGAGAAATAACCGCCGCACTAGCACTATCATTTCCAGGTGTTCCTAGATAAGTTGCGCTTTCCAGTTGCAGGTTATTGGTAGAGTCATTATCAACAATGAAGAGAGTAGCGCTTTCTTGGCTTCCCAACGTCGCACTTCCTGTCAGGTTACTCAGACTCAGAATCACCGTTTCTGTCGGTTCAAAGATGTCATCATCAATAATAGGAATGGTCACGGTTTTTGGTGTTGTATCTCCATCCCCAAAAGTCACCGTAATGGGACTATTGATATAATCTTCCCCAGCGGTAGCTGTTCCATCAGTGGGGATGACATCAACACTAATTTCTCCAAGACTTTCACCACTTCTTATTACAGTAATTTCGGAGATGGGTGTACCATCTTCATTAACACTGAAAATGGCATCACTAAATTCGATTACTGACGGCTCCACATCGTCATCAATAATACTCAAGATTATTGAATCGCGATCGCCTAAAGTTAAACCACCGGTAGGATTACTCAGCACAATCCTAAATTGTTCCGTATCTTCTACTTCATTATCATCGATAATCTGGATGTCAATATTTTGGATGGTTTCACCTGCTGAAAAAATTAGGGTTCCGCTACTAGCTATGTAATCCTCTCCGGCGATCGCTGTATCATCTACCGTCGCATAATCTACGGTTACTGTACTACTTGTGTCTCCCGTTCTTTCGACTGTAATTATAATATTACCGTCACTTTCAACAACTTCTATTTCCTCCATAGTAAACCCTACAACTGTAAGCTCCGGCTCAGGTTCCGGTTCAGGTTCCGGCTCCGGCTCAGGTTCAGGTTCAGGAGTCGGTTCCGGTTCGGGTTCCGGCTCCGGTTCGGGTTCCGGCTCCGGTTCGGGAGTCGGTTCGGGTTCCGGCTCCGGTTCAGGTTCCGGCTCCGGTTCAGGAGTCGGTTCAGGTTCAGGTTCCGGCTCCGGTTCAGGAGTCGGTTCAGGTTCAGGTTCCGGCTCCGGTTCAGGAGTCGGCTCCGGTTCAGGAGTCGGTTCGGGTTCAGGTTCGGGTTCAGGTTCAGGTTCCGGCTCCGGTTCAGGAGTCGGTTCGGGTTCAGGTTCAGGAGTCGGTTCAGGAGTCGGTCCGGGTTCCGGCTCCGGTTCGGGTTCCGGTTCAGGAGTCGGTTCAGGAGTCGGTTCAGGAGTCGGTTCGGGTTCAGGTTCAGGAGTCGGTTCAGGAGTCGGCTCCGGTTCAGGAGTCGGTTCGGGTTCAGGTTCAGGAGTCGGTTCAGGAGTCGGTTCAGGAGTCGGTTCAGGAGTCGGTTCGGGTTCTGGCTCCGGTTCCGGCTCCGGTTCGGGAGTCGGTTCCGGTTCCGGTTCGGGAGTCGGTTCAGGTTCAGGTTCAGGCTCCGGTTCGGGAGTCGGTTCCGGTTCAGGTTCGGGAGTCGATTCCGGTTCAGGTTCGGGTTCAGGTTCGGGTTCCGGCTCCGGTTCGGGAGTCGGTTCAGGAGTCGGTTCGGGTTCCGGCTCCGGTTCGGGTTCCGGCTCCGGTTCAGGTTCCGGCTCCGGTTCAGGTTCCGGCTCCGGTTCAGGTTCCGGCTCCGGTTCAGGAGTCGGTTCCGGTTCAGGAGTCGGTTCCGGTTCAGGAGTCGGTTCCGGTTCCGGTTCAGGTTCCGGTTCAGGAATCGGTTCCGGTTCGGGTCTAGAAATATCAGGATCTAAGATAGTAAATGTAACTGTAGATTGACTTCCTAAAGTTGCGTCATCAGCGGGATTATTTAAACTTAAAGTGAAGGTTTTATCCCCTTCTCTTTCGTTATTATTAATAATCTCAACGCTAATGGTTTGGCTGGTTTCTCCCGGCGCAAAAGTTAGGGTTCCTGATACGGGTATGTAATCAATGTTAGCAATAGCAGTACCATCAGCGGTAGCAAAATCTATGGTAATTTCACCATGACTTCCTTCTGTACGTTCTACCGTAATGCTGGCGGTTCCAATATCTTCTACTTCGATATCTGTGAACTCTAAATTGAACACACCCGGATTAGGAATATCATTATCAATAATATTAAATGTTAGTGTATCACGATCGCCTAAAGTTAAATCACCAGTAGGATTACTGAGAACTATCTGAAATTGCTCCGTATCTTCTACTTCATTGTCATCGATAACTTCAAGGGTAATATGTCTGCTATCCTGACCGGAAGCAAAAATCAGCGTGCCGCTAGTAGCGATGTAATCTTCTCCGGCGATCGCTGTATTATCTACCGTCGCATAATCTACAGTTCCTGGCTCATCAATATTTCCCGTTCTTTCTACTGTAATTATAACAGTTCCTGCACTTTCAATAACTTCGATTTCATCCATACTAAACCCTACAATTCCCAGGTCACTATCTATCTCTGGAGTCGGTGTGGGTACGGGTGTGGGTACGGGTGTGGGTACGGGTGTCGGTGCGGGTGTCGGTTCCGGTGTCGGTGCGGGTGTCGGTTCCGGTGTCGGTTCCGGTGTCGGAGTTGGTAAAACTGTAGATTCTGGTGTGGGTTCTGGTGTCGGTGTGGCTTCATCTGAAGGGAAGATAGTAGCCTTAAAACTATCGCTATTTACATTTTTCAGAATCGCCAAAAATTCGTTAGTAGCGCGGTCTTGAATAATTGTATCTGTAGCATATACACCGGAACCCTGATAAATATTTAAAGATTCAAAAGTGAGATCATGTAATAAACCAATCGAGTCTTTATTAATATCAAAATCCATAATAAAATTGGTTCTAGCAGGGGTAAATCCTCCTGTATTTAAACCAATATAAAACCAGTTATTTCCTTCTCCACCTGTGAGAGTATCAGAACCTTCATCGCCAATTAGTGTATCATTTCCGCGATCGCCAAATAATAAGTCATCCCCTTTACCGCCATAAAGGAGATCATTACCCTGACCGCCATATAGAGTATCATTACCTTGATTTCCAAATAATGTATCATGGTCGCGATCGCCAAATAACAGGTCATCACCACGATCACCAAATAGCACATCATTGCCTTTTCCACCTCTAAGCGTATCATCCCCCTGACCGCCATAGAGGGTATCATTACCCTGATTTCCATGTAAGAAATCATTACCTTCATTTCCGCCAATAATATCATCGCCATCTAAACCATAGACCGTATCATCTCCCCCTAAAGCAAAGATGATATCATCGAATTCTGTACCGAGGATAAAATCGGAGTTCTCAGTGGGTTCTGATGAAACTTGACCCAAAGTTAAGACAGTTATGGAATTGTGCGCCTGAATACCAGTGGCTGTGGAAATCGGATCAGGGGAAATTCCCGTAGTATCTGACTGAGGATCCGGATTAAAACTAAAATTTTCAAACTCAAAGGCAGTAAAACTCATGGGTGCAAAAAGGGTAAGTTTCAACGGCTAAACAGAATAGCGATCGCGCTTAATTCTGTTTTCAACTTGCACCCCTAATATCCGGACAATTAGTTAGCGTAATTTTCCGGTTGAGTTATCGAACCAGGAATTATTGACGGTTTTTTAGATTAAATATTTCTTACCAACAGCGCAACTGTCAGTGTAGTTATGACCATCAATTCCTTAAAACTTAGGATACCCTCCTAGGACGAATAAATATACAATAGATTGAGAAATTAACGGAATTCTGGTCTAATGAATATTACCCCCACCCCTGTAGACGAAAATGGCTGGCAAAAACAACTAGATCGCTTTGTCGAAAATCACCATCCACAACTCGCCGCCTTAGCTTGGGGGGTTCACCTGGAAGGAGAAAGCGAACCGGGAACTTTAGGTATTGACCTAAAGCCCACTCCTCACTTTGTTTTTTGTCCCAAATCAGCCATTGAACTCCTCAACAAAAATGCGGATAATAAATTACAGGAAATCCTCGGAATTATCGACGGATATAAACCCGAGATAGAAGTTTTGATGATTTGCATTAGTCCAGATCGGATTAAATTAATTTATTTTCAGCCGGAGTTGCCACCGCCGGATTATTATGCTAAAATAGACAAAGACAAAAAGTTTCTCATGAGCGAACTTGAACAAGCTATGAGGGAACTAATAAAACTCCCAGAAAATCTATAAAGTTGTTGGGGGCTAAGTTTCGGTTTTTTAATTAAATCCTGGTAAATTTTACGCCCCTACAATTTCCAATCAGGACACATCTGAGATTCTGGACCCCCAGGATGCACAGCACAATTGATGCCATCCTGACCATAAAAATAGCGACATATTTGGCAGGAATGATTTGCCTGTAATTCTTTTTTAAAAATTTGATATCTATGATTAATTATCCGATAATATTGACGGGCTTGAGGATAATTAGGATTGCAGATAAGCGTGTGTTCAAGAGCTTGAATTGCTGACTTATAAAGTTTCATTATTTGCAGTGCATACTTATCGGGTTGACTTTTAGAGATAAAACAGACATCAATAATTTTGACAATTAAGAAAAAATAGTTAAACCAGGCTTGAGCAGAATTAACTGTGGGTTGAGATTTAGCAGCCACTGTCACCCATTTAATGGTCTGCAAAAGTTCTTTAGTTCGCCAGGGTTTACTGACATAGGCTTCGGCGTGTTTAATGCCTTCATATACAGCCAGATTCTGTTCTTGTCCCGTTAAAAATATAACTGGGATATTTTGAGTGTCAGGGTTGGATTTAATCAGACGACAGGTTTTGTAGCCGTCCAATTTAGGCATCACCACGTCCAACAAAATTACATCTGGACAGACCTGCTGTAACTTATCTAAAGCCTCCAAGCCATCAGAGGCGGGGATGACTTCCAAACCACTCCAGGTTAATTGGTAGGACAGACATTCTCTTTGGGTAAGGGAGTCTTCAACCAGTAAGACAGTATTCATGACACGAGGGGTCTAGTTTAATAAAAATGGTGCGCTACCTAACTCTACTCTGAATTCCCTATTTAAGAGGTGATCCATTAGTGGCCCTGTAACGCACCCAACTTCTCCGAATACTTATAGTTTACCCAGTTTAGTTCCTTTTACGATCGCTCTGTTACCAATTCCGGCCCAGTTGTATCTGATCAATACCAAGTCCACCACCCAAGGGTAATATTAAATTCTGTCGCTTTTCACACTTTTTTCACAGTTTTCTGAAATAGTAAATTGGTGATGAGGCGAAAACGCTATTATACCATGAACGCTGTGGTTTTAGCTAATTATATGATTAATTTATTGGCTGATTTAGATACCCCAATTGAGTATTACTAATACTTTCCCCAAAATCCCCCAAAACCATAGGGATCAATTATAATAGATATTAATGGCTCATTAAACTATCAAGTGAGGCAACGACATGAAAACACTGAAACTGGAAATTCAGAAAGTTTCACCCTGTTTATTTCAATTATTGCGGGACTATTCGCCTAAGCCACTGGTGGATGGAATTTTGTTTACAATTGATGGCGATAGTTACGACACACTGATGGTTGCTGATAAAATTAGCAGTCTAGTTGCACCCCCTTGGAGTCTAAAGGAAGTGTAAGATCAGATGCGATCGCTACCAGGTTAAACATCACTACGACAAACCAACTTTAACATAACTTAACCTCAGTTGTAATCAAGGGAGGAACCCTAATAGAGCGATCGCATAATTTAGCCCCTACTCACCACTCAATTAATAAACACCCGAAAGCCCAGTTGTATATCCCCCTAAATGTGTCTAGGGGGAATTGTTGACTCAGTAACTATCTACCTTTAGCCCCTGCCTTTTTCTTAGCCGCCTTAGCCGCCTTTTTCGCGGCTTTTTCGGCTGCTAATTTAGCTTCTCGTTCCTGTTCTTTTTCCTCAGCCAACTTATCTAAATAATAGTGATAATCTCCCAGATAAACCCGAAACTCACCATCACGAATTTCCACAATTTTGTTAGCCACCTGAGAAATAAAGTAACGGTCATGGGAGACCAGCAAAACCGTTCCCTCATACTCCTGTAAAGCTGATTCCATCATTTCCTTAGCCGGAATATCCAAGTGATTAGTTGGTTCATCCAAAATCAACAAATTCACCGGTTGCAGCAACATTTTAGCCAAAGCCAGCCGCGCCTTTTCACCACCACTCAAAGAACCAACTTTTTTAAATACAGTTTCACCACTAAACAAAAACCGACCGAGGAGGGTGCGGACTTCCTCATTTTTCCAGTCCGGAACCTCATCATGGATAGTTTCCATAACTGTTTTACTCAAGTCTAAGGCTTCCGCTTGATTTTGTTCAAAGTAACCCGGAATCACATTATGTTTTCCTAGGGATACAGTTCCTTCGCTGGGGGTTTCCAACCCCATAATCATGCGAAGTAAGGTAGATTTACCGCAACCATTAGGACCCAGAAAAGCTATGCGATCGCCTCTCTCAATCAGCAATTCCGCCCCCAAAAAGAGAATTTTATCATCATAGGTATGCACCAAATCTTTAATATTCACCACATCCCGACCACTACGAGGAGCCGGTGGGAAGTGGAATTTCAGCGTTTTTAAAGAAGCTGTAGGAGCCTCAATTTTTTCGATTTTATCTAACTGTTTTTCGCGACTTTTAGCTTGGGTGCTACGGGTCGCACTCGCCCTAAATCTTTCTACAAATTCCTGTTGTTTTTCGAGTTCCTTTTGCTGGCGTTCATAGGCACTTAATTGAGCTGCCTCAGCCTCAGCCTTTTGTAGCAAATAAGCGGAATAATTCCCTAAATAAGTCCGAGAAACTCCCCGTTCAGTTTCCACAATTTGAGTACAGAGACGGTCTAAAAACTCCCGGTCATGGGAAACAATTACCATCGGGGTAGTTAAACCCTTGAGGTAAATTTCTAGCCATTCGATAGTTTCTAGGTCGAGGTGGTTTGTCGGTTCGTCCAGTAGCAGTAAATCTGGTTCTTGCAGAAGAATTTTACCTAAACTCATACGCATTTGCCAGCCACCACTAAAGGCGCTAACTAAGCGATCGCCATCTTCCGAGTCAAACCCCATTTCCGGTAAAATCTTCTCAATTTTAGCTTCTAAGCCGTAGCCATCAAGGGATTCAAATTTACGTTGGAGTTTATCCAACTTATGAATTAACTCATCGAGGCGATCCGGATCAGCCGTTTCCATCTCTCGCTGAACTTCTCCATAAGCTGCATGGGTGTCGTTAGCCTCACCAAAAACCGTCCAAAACTCTTCTCGGACGGTGCGCGCCGGATCAACTTCAAATTCCTGGGTTAAATAGGCGATATGTAGACTTGATGGCTTAATAACTTCCCCCGATGTGGGTTCAATTTCTCCGGCTATAATTTTCAGTTGGGTAGACTTTCCCGCCCCATTTACCCCCACTAAACCAATGCGATCGCCTGGTTTAACTTCCCAGTTAATATCTTTAAGAATAGTACCTGTGGGATAGATTTTGCTAATATGTTCTAGTCGCAGCATCAACAGTCTCCTAGGACGAAAATATGTTAAACAGTGGGGCCAGGAAATCTTGACAGGGGAAACTAACTGACAACCGTGTACGGGCGGCGGTTTCTCCATTAGATCCGTTTCCTAGGAAGATTATGCAATATCTTCCTACACTGCCATCAAAGCCAAAAATCACATACCCGCATTCGATCTTAACAAAAATCAACCATTTCTGGAGTTATGGCTAAAGGTTATCAAATTAGGGGTTGGTTGTTGACGAATTTTCTGCACCTTGTCGCTGCTGGTAAACTGCTTTAGCATCTTTAATGGTAGCCTCGAACACTGTCGGGTCCCAGGGCTTAGTAATGCACTGAAACAATTGCGCCGCCTCTAAATTTTCGCCGGACGCTTCTAGAGTTTCTGGGGAGTATCCACTCAGCAAAATCCTAATTGTGTCTGGAAAAAGGGCCACAGTTTTACTGAGAAACTCAAGTCCGGTCATTTCTGGCATACTCTGATCCGAAATTATGATCGCCATTTCCCCTTCAGTTTCCAGTAATTGTAAAGCCTCCGTTGGGCTATCTACTCGAAATACCTGAAATTCACGGCGAAATATCCGATACAGCAAATCGAGGTTATCGGGTTCGTCATCAACTACCATCAGTTTGAGTTTGTTTTTACCCATTTCTCAACATCAGACTGCACTTGCACTGTTTGCTATCTCGGGAGTAATGGTGCTGTTTTTCCACTCAGCTCTGTTTCCCGTAACACGATCGCAGAACCCCCCCGACTAGAAACCGGGTTCCTTGGTTAAATCTTTGATGAGGAACGAAAAATTCTCACATCAACCCGGTTTATTTTCCCCAATCATAGTTGATCTTTGGTTACAAAAGAGCGATCGCCATTATTATACAGATGCAGGAGTAGTTGATTCTGCTAATTGTGCCAATCGTTCCTGTTGATCCTGAATCACGCACGCTTGGATCAAATCTCCTATTCCCCCTTCCAATACTGGGGCTAGGGAAAAATTATGACCTAGACGATGGTCTGTCACCCGATTATCCTTATAGTTATAGGTGCGGATTTTTTCCGACCTCGAACCTGTCCCCACCTGCGATCGCCGCATAGAAGTCACAGCATCCTGTTGTTCCCGCAGTTTAGCCTCGTATAACTTAGCCCGCAAAATCTGCATAGCCCGTTCCCGGTTTTTTAGCTGACTGCGTTCTTCCGTACAGAATACCCGAATACCCGTCGGTTTGTGGAACAAATCAACTGCCGTTTCCACCTTGTTTACGTTCTGACCCCCTGCACCTCCCGATCTAGCCGTGGTCATCTCAATATCTTTAGCGTCAATTTGCACTTCCACATCATCAACTTCTGGCATTATTGCCACCGTTGCCGTCGAAGTATGAACCCTCCCCCTGCTTCCGTTACTGGCACTCGCTGGACTCGATGAACTCCCGCTTCAAATTTAAGCTGACTATAAACGCGATCGCCTTGAATTTCCAGAATCGCCTCTTTAAATCCCCCCATATCAGCCAGGGACTCACTCAGTAGCCTTACCCGCCAACCCTTAGTTTCAGCATAGCGGGAATACATCCGCACCAAATCCCCCGCCCAAATACTTGCCTCATCCCCGCCAGTACCTGCCCTAATCTCTAACATGATATTTTTATCATCATTAGGATCTTGGGGCAGCAGGAGAATTTTCAGCCGTGTTTCCAACTCTTGCAACTTTGTAGTTAGTTCTTCCACCTCCAAAGCTGCCATTTCTTTCATTTCCTTGAGTTCAGGATCATTCCCTGTCTCTCGGAGGATTTGTTTAGCCCCCGCCAACTCCGTCTGAGTTGTTTTCCACTCCTGGTAGGCATTAACCACATCTTCTAGGGAAGATCTAGTTTTAGCTACCCGTTGAAATTCGTCAGGATCTGTCGCAATCTCAGGATCCGCTAATCTCAGAGTTAGCTCTTGAAAGGTTTGCTCAACAGATTTAAGTTTATCTAGTAAATAAGTTTCTGCCATCGTTCGGTTGCCTCTTGTCAGTAGTCGGTTGTCGAAGCATAATTTCGCCAAAAAAATTGTCTCTGCTTCCGTGTTTAACCCAGCGTATAAGGATATAGTGAACTACCCCACCCTGCCGCCCTAGAGGATGGGGCTTCCTGATTCAACGGGAACTGCATCTAACAAAACTGATGTTTTGCCAGGTTGTCTTACACTCCCGACCCAGGCAGTATCGCTGGTTACCAACGACAATACTTGTACTGAGCATAGTCGAAGTACTTGTACTGAGCATAGTCGAAGTATCCGCAAGGCTTCATTTCTGATATTTTGTGCCGCGTTGACATCTCGATCATGGCAAGTCCCACAATGTTGACATTGCCATTGACGAATATCTAACGACAAACTATCTACTCGGTTGAGGCAAACGTGACAGGTTTTAGAGGATGCAAAGAAACGGTCAACCTCAATATAGGTTTTTCCTTCCCACTCCGCTTTATATTTAAGCATTGTGGTAAACATTCCCCAGCCTACATCACTAATCGCCTTGGCTAGTTTGGGGTTTCGTACCATCCCTTTTATGTTCAGATTCTCTACAGCAATAACTTGGTTTTCGTTGACTATCTTGCGGGATAGTTTGTGTAGAAAGTCCTCACGGCAACGGGCAGTCTTGCTATAAACCTTAGCTACTTTTTGTTGGGCTTTAGTTCTATTCTGACTACCCTTTTGCTTCCGGGATAGTTTTTGTTGTTTACGTTTAAGATTACGGTGATGTTTGTCGCCATGACGGGGATTATCATACTTTGACCCATCACTGGTAATGGCGAAATGAGTCAATCCAACATCAATGCCAACTGCTTTACCTTCGGTAGACTGACTCGGAGTTTCTTTCCCATCATCCACCAATACCGAAGCATAGTATTGTCCATCAGAATTTTGGGAGACAGTTACAGTTTTGATTGTCCCTTCAAATTCTCGATGACGATGGCAGTAGACTAGCCCAATCTTCCCAGGTAGTTTGATATAGTCTCCCTCAAACTTAACGTTGGCGGGATAACTTAATGACTGCCGACCATGCTTTGACTTGAAACGGGGCAATTGCGCCCGCTTCTCAAAGAAGTTTTTGTAGGCAATGGAAAGATTGAGAGCAACAACTTGCAAAGACTGGGAATAGGCATCCGTTAGCCAAGGGTATTCCTTTTTTAACCCTGGTAACAGACCCTGGATATATCCACGAGATAATCCTTTGCCTGTCTTGAGATATGTTTCTTGGCATAGGTTGAGTGCAAAATTCCAATACCAACGACAGCATCCAAAGGCCTTGGCGAGAGATGCTTTTTGGTCGTCGGTTGGGTAGATGCGATATTTGTATGCCTTATACATTATCTTTATTTGCTGTTGCCGATAAAATTGTAGCTGCTCATCCGAGGATTCGCGATCGCTCAGTTTGTTTATTGGTTGCTATTCATCCCCTCCCTGCAAGCGAGGAAGGGGAATTCCGCAACATTTTGTTAAATATCGGAAAGTTCGCAGTTTTTTACCATAAAAATAATCCCGTTGATTATTCCCATTAGTAAATATTCAGTAATTCGGGGCGGCGATTATTTACACCAGCCACATAAATCCTTAGTTAATGGGGGTTTACAACTTATTTTACACTGCTCAATATTAGGGATAAACCGGAAACAAAAAAGCGGTCGGTTGCCAGTAGTCAGAAGCTACGGACAACAGACGACAAACAATCAACAACCCGGCTATTTTTTAGATTGATCAGCTTCCGTTGCTGTGGCTTGACTCTCATCAATCATGCCATACTTACGCAGGAAGCGTTCCACTCGTCCTTCTGTGTCAATAATCTTTTGAGTTCCAGTATAGAATGGGTGGATTCCAGACCAGATATCAACGTGCAGTGATGGCTGAGTGCAACCCACTTTCATAACGACTTCGCCGTTACAGATCACTTCAGCTTCAGGATACCATTCGGGATGAATATCAGGTTTAGGCATGGTTTAAGCTACCAAGTCAAAATCAACAAATTTTACTTTCTTTCTATTATAGCCATAATTGGCTCCGGACAAGCCGAGTCACAAAATCTAATCAATTGAGATTCTGCACTCACCTGGGTATTGGCCATAGTACCACCCCCTGTCTAGGATAGTTTACACGATCGCTTAGAGGGTGGATTGATAGCCAAAACTCTCTAGCGTTTCGAGTATTGGGGAGCTTTACGAGCCTTCCGCAGACCGTATTTTTTCCGCTCTTTAGCACGAGGATCACGGGTTAGATAGCCTTCTGCTTTCAGTGGTTGCCGATTATCAGGACTTAACTCGCATAAAGCACGAGCCACCCCTAAGCGGATCGACTCAGCTTGACCTGTCAGACCGCCACCTTGGACATTTACCAGAACATCGTAATCATTTTCTAGCCCTAAAGTTTCTAAAGGTGCTTTAGTCGCCGAAAGATAGCTGCTGTTAAATTGCAGATACAATTCGCCCTCGCGACCATTAATAATTACCTGGCCACTGCCCGGAACTAAACGCACACGAGCGATCGCTGATTTCCGGCGACCCGTACCCCAGTAAACTGCTTTACCTGTATCTATAGCCTGCATTATTTACCTCCTGTCGGAATTGTGTCAATTTTCAGCACTTCAGGTTCTTGGGCCTGATGCGGATGAGTTGGACCCGAATAAACTTTTAGCTTTGTAAATAGTTGACGGCCCAACGCATTTTTGGGAAGCATTCCCTTAACTGCTTTCTCAATAATTCGTTCCGGGACTCGGCTTTGCAGTTGATCAAAAGTCTCTGTCTTCATCCCTCCCGGTCTACCCGAGTGGCGACGATAGATTTTTTGCTCCCCTTTTTTGCCAGTTACTGCCACTTTGTCAGCGTTAACCACGATCACAAAATCCCCTGTATCCATGTGGGGGGTGTAAGTGGGTTTATTTTTGCCACGAATGATTTGAGCAATTTCCGTAGCCAGGCGGCCCAGTCTTTGATCCGCCGCGTCAATGACGTACCATTTGCGTTCAATGGAGTCAACCGGCGGCAGATAGGTTTTAGTCATCATGATCTTGCAGTTCTCCTAAGTTAATGGTGATTGTGGTTCAGTTTTTCCTAGGATAAATTTAGGAAAAGTATCGAACCAGATATCAGGAGTAAAGGGGAAATTCGGATAGCCTACCCGTAGCAGGCATAACCCCTGGGGAGGGGCTGCCGATTTGACAATTTCCCGACGTTCGTTGACCCAGATATCTTGGAAGTTTTCTAGCGATCGCTCCTTAGCCCCCACCTGTACCAGCAGCCCCACCAGTAATCGCATCATTCCATACAGAAATCCGCTCGCTTGAACTTCAATATGAATAAATGCTTCGCTCCGCCAACATTCCACATCCTGGACATCCACCCAAGCATGGGGGCGACTAGAACCAGCTCGTTGGAATGCTGATAAATGGTGATAGCCCAGTAATGGTTTAAGAGCTGCCAACATTAGGCTTTCATCCAAACGCTGATGATAGTAGTGCCAGGTAAACTCACGGATAAACAAGTTAGGTCGAGCATCCGTGTACAGGCTATAGCGATAGCGTCGCCATTGAGCGTCAAACCTGGCGTGCCAATCGCTGGGCACAGGAGCAGATGCCCTAATCAGCACATCTGCCGGCAATCGGCCATTGAGAATAGTTGCCCACCGATAGGCAGGAATATGGGCTGGGGCATCAAAATGAGCCACCTGCGCTGCTGCATGAACTCCAGAGTCCGTCCGGCCTGCTGCATGGAGGGGGACACGCTCCTGCTTTAACACCTTGCTAATAGCTGTTTCTATGTCCTCCTGAACCGTGCGCTGATTGGGTTGACGCTGCCATCCGTGGAAGTGGGTTCCATCGTATTGGATAATCAGAGCAATGCGCTGTTTATCAGTCATCGACAATCCGCCTTCCCTTGAGTTCAGCTCCCGTCCCCAACTCCCTGACAATCGCTCTAAACCAGCTCAATGATTGCCATTTCCGAGTTATCTCCCCGGCGAGGAACCGTTCGCACAATGCGAGTATATCCCCCTTTACGGGAGCCATAGCGCTGGGCTGCTCCTTCAAACAACGCATGAACCAGTTGTTTGTCATAGATATAGCCCATCGCTTGGCGGCGAGAGGCTAGGGAGCCATCTTTGGCCAGAGTAATCATCCGTTCTACTTCAGAGCGCACAGCTTTAGCTCGTGCTTTAGTCGTAGTTACCCGACCGTGACGGATGAGTTCAGTAGTCAGCGATCGCAAAAGAGCTTTTCGCTGGTCCGCAGGTTTACCAAGTTGATGAATACGACAACGATGACGCATGACAAATTATTTAGATAAGTTACTTAGATTTAGTTCCGAAACCAGCCATAAACAGGTATTCACAACTCACCCCGAGCCGTGAGCCTCTATGGCACTACCAGCCTCAAGATTTAGCAGCTCGCTCTTTAGGTAAAGTAATTCCTAGGCGATTTTGGAGAGCTTCGATCACCTCTTCAGCAGACTTTTGACCGAAATTTTTGATCTCTAGGAGATCTTCCTCCGTATAATCTCGTAAGTCCGCCACCGAGTTGATTTGCGCTCGTTTGAGGCAGTTATAAGCCCTAACCGAAAGTTGTAGCTCCTCAATGGGGATCTGGCTGGTAGGATCGATATCATCCCTTTGATCGCTCGTAATTGATTCTAGGTTGATATCTTTCAGGGCACCGAATAGGTCCACCAAAATCGCCGCCGCTTGACTGATAGCTTCTTGGGGAGTCAAACTACCACTGGTCCAGATTTCCAACGTTAGCCGATCTTTCTCTAAAGATCCGCCATCGCGGGCATCTTCTACAGTGTAGTTTACCTTCCGCACCGGCATGAAAATTGCATCAATTTGGAGAAAATCCAAAGCCGCAGAATCATCCCGATGTCTATCAACCGCTCGATACCCTGTCCCCTTTTCAATCTGACATTCCATCTCCAGAGTTGCCCCCGGGGATAAGGTAGCAATATATTGATTTTTATCGACTACCTCCACTTCCGAGGGTAAATCGAAATGGCCGACTGTTACGGTTGCTGGACCTTGCACCAAGAGACGGCCAATTTGCTTCTGATGGGTATGGCTTTTGAGAACTGCTTCTTTCAAATTCAGCATGATCTCTAGGACATCTTCCCGAGCCCCATCAATCGTTGCAAATTCGTGGTTAACCCCAGCAATTCTGACCGCCGTAATGGCAGTCCCTTCTAAATTTGACAGCAGCACCCGCCTTAGTGCATTTCCAACGGTTATTCCCTGGCCACGATCTAACGGTCCCAGGACAAATTTGCCATACTGACTACGGTCAGTGCTTATATTGGATTCAATACACTCAATCTTAAACTGCGCCACCGATTGACCTCCGTTCGACTCTTACCCCAAAAATTAGACCTAACCCATTACCAATGAAAAATGAAAAGTATCGGGGATGTAACTTCTCATTTTTCCAAACCTGTTACGGCTTTAGTTTGGGCGCACGCCACCAGGCTTTTTTACACCCTACGACGTTTGGGGGGACGACAACCATTGTGAGGAATTGGGGTGACATCACGAATTAGAGTAATTTCTAGTCCCGCTCCCTGCAATGCTCTAATTGCTGTTTCTCGACCTGATCCAGGGCCGCTGACCATTACTTCAATTTGCCGCATACCTTGGTCGGACGCTCGACGGCCAGCACTTTCAGCCGCCGTTTGGGCTGCAAAGGGAGTTCCTTTTTTGGCTCCCTTAAATCCTGTAGACCCGGCCGAGGCCCAAGATATTACTTCCCCGTTTTGATCCGTAATACTAACAATCGTGTTGTTGAACGTAGACTGAATGTAAGCCACCCCGTTGGGGACATTCCGTTTTTGCTTTTTGGGTCCAGTTTTTTTAGTTTGTCGCGCCATAGTTGTCTCTTTAACGACCTATTGAGTTGATTAACTGCCTACTGAATAATTGATTAATACAGTTGGCCCGTGCAAAGCCTCTCCATATACTATTTCTTGGAGGCAGCTTTTTTCTTACCTGCTACAGTTCGGCGAACTCCACGCCTGGTTCTGGCATTAGTTCTAGTCCGCTGACCCCGAACCGGTAATCCCATTCGGTGACGACGACCACGATAAGTACCAATATCCATCAAACGCTTAATGCTCATCGCTTCTAAGCGTCGCAGGTCTCCTTCTACTTGGTAGTTGGTTTGGATTACAGAACGTAAAGCTGCTACGTCCGCATCACTCAAATCCTTAACTCGGGTGTCGGGGTTGACACCTGTCTCCGCTAAGATTTCTTTGGACCGAGATAATCCAATTCCATAGATATAGGTCAGACCAATCTCGACACGCTTATCGCGTGGAAGGTCTACTCCGGCTATCCGTGCCACGTTTTTTTCTCCCTAATAATCGTGCTGTGCCAAAATTAATTACAGTGCTTAGTGACTGAGCTGCCGTGATCGGTCATAATAACAGTCATTAACTTCCTTTGACGAGGGTATCACTGGCTTGGGTTCACGGGATACTTGATTTAGGTTTCCCGCTACTTTCCTTTTTTACCGGTCTGTGTACAATAGACATCAACAGTTAAGATGGGTAGGGTGCGCCAGAAGAATCAATAATAATTGAATATGCGTCATTATGGCTATCTGACGCGCTTTACTACCCTCATCCTAACTATCCTTGTCTTTGCTTATGTTTGGGATTCGAGCAAATCACCATCACCCGCCCTCGACGGCGAATGACGCGACATTTTTCACAAATTTTCTTCACTGATGCTCTAACTTTCATGTCAACCTCATGGGAGTTTGGAAACCACTAGATTTAGCTGGCCGATTACAATTTTATGGATCATGAATTGCTCTAGCCCTACGCGGAAAGAAAGACAGAGGTGCTGTATCTTTCTATCGTTAGCCTGATGTAGGCTTTTTTCAGCACAAAGTTAGTTTGCTACTATGGTGTTACTGGTCGGCGGTACTTTCCCCAGAGTATTATTTGACAACTACGCCCTACGCCCAGGTAGTCCCGTTGTTGATTTTTAACTCTTTGGTTTGAGTGCTTGAGATTAGCGACCCCCCTATACCCTAGGAAATTCAACTATTGTCCATAACTTAGTTCCCCGGAAACATGGCTGTTCAACAGTCATATTTTTACAGGGGGGTGCTGACGCTATATAGAACGACACTAACTACTAATAGTAGTTTACAACAAATTCTTAATTATACCACAGGCTAAAAATTTTCAGCCAGGATTGAGGTAAATCAACCTGGAGCGATTCAGCGATGAGAGGAACCTATTTCTTTTTTAGTCGATAGGTGATCCGACCTTTGCTGAGATCGTAGGGGGTTAATTCTACCTTGACGCGATCGCCCGGTAGAATTTTAATGTAGTTGCGCCGGATTTTACCCGAAATGTGTGCTAGTACATTAAAACCATTGTCAAGATCGACTCTAAACATGGCGTTGGGAAGGGACTCGGTCACAGTTCCTTCCATTTCTATTAAGTCTTGTTTAGACAAACTGTTAGTTCCTCAATTCGGTAAATAAACCCCCCAGTAGGCGACTAAAATCATCCAACCAGGTAGAATTGCGTCCGGGCATGGGCCTGAGCGTGTTAACATATCTTATCAAAATCTGGTAATCATCTATGAAATCAACACAAATGACTAAGCCAGGATGAGAACCGCCGGGGGGAGATTTTGTTCCCAGATTGGTGAACCTGGATTCTCCATGCCAATAATTAGCTGGTAATTACCTCTTTTAAACTATCGGTTACTTCTTCCATAGAGCGATCGCCATTGATATGATGCAGTTGGTTACGGCTGCTGTAAAATTCAATCAACGGAGCCGTCTGTTCCCGATAAACCTGAAGGCGATGCAGAATCGTTTCTTCATGGTCATCTTCACGACCCCGCACCAGCAATCGTTTCAGGATGACATCATCTGGAACCTCTAAGTTAATGACCCAGACGTGATCTTTATCTGGAATTTTGCCCGTTTTCTCATCAACCGCCAACAAATGCTCTTGGACAAACTGAGCCTGGCTGACATTACGAGGGAACCCATCGAGAATCCAACCCGTTTCAGCATCAGGCTCTGATAAGCGATGAGTGACCATATCCAAAATCAGTTGATCCGGAACCAAATCACCCAGATCCATATAGGTTTTAGCCTGTTGACCTAGGGTAGTTTGCTTAGAGACATGATCCCTCAAAATCTCTCCAGTAGAAATGTGAGGAATTTTCATAATCTGAGCCATACGAGCCGCTTGGGTTCCCTTTCCCGAACCAGGCGGCCCCAAAAAAATCAATTCCCGCATTATTTTTTCACCATCCCTTCATATCTTTGAGAAATTACATAGGTCTGAACCTGCTTGGCGGTATCAATAGCAACCCCAACCAGAATCAGTAGAGAAGTAGCACCAAAGCCTCGGAAAGTAGGAACTCTGGTAGCGCTTTCCACGACAGTAGGAATAATTGCTACTAAACCCAAGAAAACCGCTCCCAAAAAGGTTAAGCGATTCAGAACCCGCTCAATATACTCACTGGTGGCGCGACCTGGACGAATTCCGGGGATACTAGCTCCCATTTTCTTCAAGTTCTGAGCCATATCTACGGGATTCATAATTAAAGAAGCGTAGAAATAGCTAAAGAACAGAATCATCAGCAAGTAAAAGGCAATATAGACCCAAGGAGCAGGTCCTCCGGGACTCAGATAAGTAGAAATTTGTACCAGAATCGGATTATTAGCAAACTGGGAGATAGAAGCCGGAAGAATCAAAACTGCCGAAGCAAAGATAATCGGCATCACCCCGCCTTGATTTAGACGCAAAGGCAGATAGCTACTTTTTTCGCGATAGAGTTTGCGACCCACTTGGCGGCGAGCCGAAACAATAGGAATACGACGGGTTCCCTCTTGTACAAAAACAATCCCAACAATCATGGCTAGGAAAATCAATAACAAGATCACAACTCGTCCTACAATAGCGCTATCACCACTTTGAGCCAATTCAATGGTACTGCCCAAGGATTGGGGTAGAACTGCCACAATGTTGATAAAAATGAGCAGGGAAGCGCCATTACCGATACCCCGTTCTGTAATCAGTTCCGATACCCACATGACAAACATAGACCCAGCGGCTAGAGCCAGGACTACTTCAGCCATAACTATGAACTGTGGTTGATTGGGATTTTGAGCAAAGGGACTGACCCAAATGGCAATACCAATACTTTGCAATATCGCCCACCCCAAAGCCACATAGCGGGTAATTTGGGATATTTTCCGCCGTCCGGCTTCCCCTTCGTTTTTTTGCAAATCTTCTAAAGTGGGGAGAGCCGCCGTCATCAATTGCATGATAATGGAGGCGTTAATATAGGGTAGAATTCCCAGGGCAAAAATACCCAGGGCTGAAAATCCACCCCCGGAAAATAGGTCCAGAAAACCGATAAAGGGGGTGTTTTGAATGTTTTGGCTAAATGCTTGCCGATCAATGCCTGGGATAGGCAGGAACACGCCCAAACGGACTAGAATAAGCAGACCAATGGTTACGAGAATACGACCCCGTAAACCAGCAGCCTGAGCCATCTGCATAAATGTTTCCTGTGCAGTTGGCGTTTTTTCTCGACTGACGACCATGAAGGACTACCTCTTGAAAACACTATTGGGAATGTACAGAGCAAGCTAATGCTTAACCTTCCGGGCTGGTGTTTCTGGCTCCTAAGACTTCACAACTTCCCCCGGCTGCTTCAATTTTAGATCGAGCGCTTTGGGTGAAGGCTGCTGCTTTAACCTGAAGTGCCACATTTAGTTCTCCATCTCCCAAAATCTTGAGCGGTCCACGGTCAGTGGTAATAATTCCGGCCGCAATTAGAGAGGATAGAGTTACTTCGCTGTTGGCACTCAGAGAATCCAGACGACCCACATTAATGGTAGTGTACTGTTTTCGGTTGATCAGAGGAAAGCTTTTTAATTTAGGTAGTCGTCGATAGAGGGGGTTTTGACCTCCTTCAAATCCGGGTCGGGTGCTGCCACCGGAACGCGATTTTTGACCACGCATTCCTTTTCCACAACTAGCACCTTGTCCGGCAGAAACCCCACGACCAAGGCGACGGCGACGTTTTTGGGAGCCAGCTTTGGGCTTGGCAT
This sequence comes from Arthrospira sp. PCC 9108, assembly GCA_016745315.1. Taxonomy (GTDB): domain Bacteria; phylum Cyanobacteriota; class Cyanobacteriia; order Cyanobacteriales; family Microcoleaceae; genus Limnospira; species Limnospira platensis. The sequence goes on along the minus strand of CP066886.1, from coordinate 2,184,165 downwards.
CTTGTAATCTCATGGTTGTCTCAGTGCAGTGTAATTAATGGGTTATCAGTGAGAGGCAATTTAGGAATTGCCCCGATAGTCCAATTCAGATTAAGCATAAAGCTGTTCGATGGGGATACCCCGTTCTTTGGCCACATCGGATAGAGTCCGCAATCCTGATAAAGCGTTAATGGTGGCGCGGGCGTTATTAAGGGGATTACTAGAGCCTAGCTGTTTAGCTAGAACGTTTTTAACCCCGGCTAGTTCTAGCACGGTGCGGACAGCTCCCCCAGCGATTACCCCTGTACCTGGGGCCGCAGGTCTAACAATAACTTGAGCGCCACCTCCCACACCATTGGCGGGGTGAGGTAGAGAGTTAGATTTGGTTAGGGGAATCTCGACGACATTTTTGCGGCCATCGGCGACACCTTTTTTAACGGCTCCGATAACATCTGCTGCTTTTCCGACACCGACACCAACCTGACCTTTTTCGTTACCAACGATAACAATGGCACGGAAGCTCAGTTTTTTACCGCCTTTAACTACTTTAGTTACACGGCGAATTTGAACGACCCGTTCTTGCCATTCGGATTCTTTTTCTTTGGTGCGAGTATTTTTTTTCCGACGTTGCTGTTCTGCCATACTTTTAGTTCCTGATTGTTAAGGGCAATTATAAATTGCCCGTCAGCTTATTAAAATTCTAACCCGGCCTCTCTAGCTGCGTCTGCCAAGGCTTTAACGCGGCCATGATAGATGTAACCTCCCCGGTCAAAGACGACGCGCTCAATTCCTTTGGATAAGGAGCGTTGAGCGATTAGTTGACCAACTTTAACAGAAGCATCACAGGTGGCCCCGGTTTTCAAGTCAGCAGTTATTTCGGGGTCTAAGGTAGAGGCGGCTACTAAGGTATGTTGCTGGCTATCGTCAATCACCTGCACATAGATGTGCTTGTGAGAGCGAAACACAGCCAATCTAGGACGCTCTGAAGTTCCTAGGACTTTGCGCCGAACTCGACGGTGACGGCGCTGACGGGAATCGTTACGAGTAAGTTTCATGATCTATTTTTTCCCTGCCTTACCAGCTTTACGTCTGACTTGTTCTCCGGCGTAGCGAATGCCTTTACCTTTATAGGGTTCTGGGGGTCGCACGGCGCGAATTTTAGCGGCCATGTTGCCGACAAGTTCTTTATTAATTCCGCTAACAATGACATTGGTGTTATTTTCAACGGCTACGCTGCAACCTTCTGGGGAACCATTTCCACCGGTTTGCTGTAGCCGACATTTAAGATCAGGTTTTTACCTTGAACCTGAGCCCGATATCCCACGCCTTGGATTTCCAGTCGCCGTTCAAATCCTTGGGAAACTCCATCCACCATGTTGGCTACCAGGGTGCGACAGAGACCATGACGCTGACGGGCGACGAGGGATTCATCCCGACGCTTAACGATTAGTGTGTCTCCTTCGAGGGAGAGGATAACTTCGTTGGGTAATACGCGGGAAAGCTCCCCTTTTGGTCCTTTGACGGTGACTTTTTGGCCGTCTAAGGTTAGGGTAACTTTGGCGGGAATCGGAATTGGACGCTTACCAATTCTAGACATAATCCTTGTTTAATGGTCGATGAGCAGTGTTTAGGGGTGCAGGAGATAGGTGGCTGTGGGTAATGGATTTACCACACATAGCAAAGCACTTCTCCGCCTAAGCCCTGAAGGCGGGCTTCTCGGTCGGTCATTACCCCACGGGAGGTAGAAATGATCGCAATTCCAATTCCACCTAAAACGCGGGGGAGTTCTTTGCGGTTTTTGTAAACGCGCAAACCTGGACGGCTAACTCGTTTAAGGGTGCGGATAGTAGGGGTGCGGGTTTTGGTGTTGTATTTTAGTGAAACCACTAAATGCTTTTTGACCCCAGCACCTGCTTCTTCAAAGTTGGCAATAAAGCCTTCATCCTGAAGGACTTTGGCAATACTGCGGGTCATTTTGGTGGATGGAATTTCTGTGGTTTGATGCCGCGCCATGCAAGAGTTGCGGATGCGCGTTAACATATCTGCAATAGTGTCGTTCGTCGCCATAGTTGTCTCGTTATTTTACTGCCTCAGTTCTCCCGGAAGGGCATTCCCATTTCTTTAAGTAAGGCACGCCCTTCTTCATCTGTCTGGGCTGTGGTAACAATTGAAATATCCAGACCTCGAATTTGATCGATGCGATCGTAGTCGATTTCAGGGAAGATCAGTTGTTCTTTGACTCCCAGACTGTAGTTACCCCGACCGTCAAAACTTTTGGGACTAATGCCACGAAAGTCTCGAATGCGAGGTAGGGCTAGGTGAATTAGACGTTCCATAAAGGCATACATCCGATCGGAACGAAGTGTCACCATTACCCCTACGGGCATTCCTTGACGGATTTTAAAGCCGGCGATCGCTTTTTTAGCGCGGGTCACTACTGGTTTTTGTCCGGTAATAATCGCCAATTCATTAACTGAAGATTCTAGGGCTTTGGCATTTTGGGATGCTTCACCCAGTCCTCGGTTAATCGTAACTTTAACAACCTTGGGAACCTGATGGATGTTCTCATATTTGAACTGTTCCATCAATTTAGGAACGATGGTTTCCTGATAGGTAGTTTTGAGTGGAGATGTCATAGTTGCTGTCTGTCCTAGATACATTCCCTGGGCTTGGTCAGGGATAATAAAAACGAGTTTTTAACAGAGTCCACCTGTCCAGTCAGGGCGGTTTTTCAACCCACCCCGGGGGAGAAAGTGTGCTATTGATTAATCAATAACTTCCCCGGTTTTTTTGAGCATTCTGACCTTGCGCCCGTCTTCCGTAAAGGTGTAGGAAACACGACTGGCGACTTTTTCTTTGGTCGAATACAGCATCACATTAGAACTGTGAATAGGAGCTTCAAAGTTGACAATACTGCCGCCCTCACCCTCTTGTTGAGGTTTAACGTGCTTGGTACGGACATTAACATCTCTGACAACCACTTTACTTAATTTAGGTAAAGTGGATATCACCTCTCCAACTTTTCCTTTATCTCGTCCAGCAATTACCTGAACAGTATCCCCTTTTTTGACGTGCATTTTGTAGCCCCGGGGCGGAGCCAATTTGCGCTGACGCTTGGGCATAGTTTAGAGTACCTCCGGTGCAAGGGAAACAATTTTGGTGAAATTTTTGTCCCGCAGTTCCCGTGCCACAGGTCCAAATACACGGGTTCCCCTGGGGTTGCCATCCTGGTTAATGATCACGGCTGCATTATCGTCAAAGCGAATACTCATACCGCTATCTCGGCGTAGTCCTTGGCGACTGCGAACAATCACAGCTCGAACGACATCGGATTTTTTGACGGTCATGTTGGGAATTGCATCTTTAACCACAGCGATGATCACATCACCAATAGTGCCGTAGCGACGATTTCCCCCACCCAGGACGCGGATACACATAAGTTTGCGTGCGCCGCTGTTATCTGCCACATTAAGTATGGACTGCTGTTGAATCATGGTATTTCGCGGTTATAGCGTAATTTGGGGTTCAAGATAAACAGAAACAGGTGAGAATTACTGGTTAGTTTTGTTGATAATTTCAACTACGTTCCAGCGTTTAGTGCGACTCAGGGGGCGGGTTTCCCGAATCCGAACCCGATCGCCTTCTTGACAAGTATTTTCCTCATCGTGGGCTTTATACCGTTTGGTATTCACCACAATTTTTCCATATTTAGGGTGAGGGGAGCGGTTTTCAATAGCTACCACCACAGTTTTTTGCATTTTATTGCTGACGACTACGCCAACTCTTTCTTTAACTGCCATGATTGTGAGAAATGAAAGATCAATGATTGTTGCTGATACATGAGAAAGGCTCTATTAAGAGTCATAAACAAGGGCGATCGAATCTACTTAGGAATTAGGGATAACTAAGCCGGATTCTGATTTTTGAGTTGTCGTTCCTTTTCCACGGTCAGTAACTGTGATAATCGATGTCGGGTGTGTCTAATTTCATGAGGTTTTTCCAAGCGTCCTGTAGCTTTCAGGAGGCGCAGATTAGCGAGTTGTTTTTTAATTTCCAGGATTTGCTCAGACAGGTCATCATCATTTAACTGTCGGGCATCTTCAATTTTAGGAAGAGCCATAATTATTTCCTCGGTACAATTAGCGGGCAGTTTTGCGGGTTAATGTGATTAGTAGAGGCAGGAGCCGAGCCAGACCTTACTAGGATTGTGAATCTTCCCGTGTGAGAAACTTAGTTTTAATCGGGAGTTTAAAGGAGGCTAGGCGCATAGCTTCGCGGGCGACCTCTTCAGAAACACCGGCAATTTCAAACATGATGCGTCCAGGTTTGACAACAGCGACCCAGTATTCTGGGGCACCTTTACCGGAACCCATACGGGTTTCTGCGGGACGCATAGTGACAGGTTTATCAGGGAATACACGAATCCAGATTTTCCCACCCCGGCGAATATAACGAGTCATTGCCCGACGGGCTGCTTCAATTTGGCGGGAGGTAATCCAAGAGGGTTCAAGGGCTTGTAGGGCAAAATCACCAAAGTTGATATTGTTGCCGCGAGTTGCCTGACCCCGCATTCGACCCCGCTGTTGTTTGCGGAATTTAGTTCTTCTTGGGCTTAACATGATCGCAAATAGTAGTGAGTGGAGTTAATGGGACAGAGGGCTACCCGACAGGGAGATAAGTCTTAGGGTGTGGGTTATCAACCTACCCAGATCGCGCCTACTAGAACTTTTTATGTATCACTAGAGCGGTCATCATACTTTTGCCGTCTGGGTGTACGGCGGCTTTTCGGCGCTCTTGTATTAGGTGCGGGGGTTTCTTCCTGACCGGGAATAATTTCTCCCTTAAACACCCAAACTTTGACACCGAGGATGCCGTAAATAGTGAGAGCGGTGCAATAGGCATAGTCAATATCAGCTCGTAAGGTGTGTAGGGGAACACGACCTTCACGGGTCCACTCAGTCCGAGCAATTTCCGCTCCGTTTAAGCGGCCACTGACCTGGATTTTAATGCCTTCAATGCCAGCTTTTTGGGCGCGAGTAATAGCTTGGCGGACAACTCTACGGAAGGAAACCCGTTTTTCAAGTTGGGCTGCGATATTTTCAGCAATGAGGGTAGCATCGGCATCAACCCGGGATACTTCCACAACGTTAATGCGGATCTGGCGATTACTGCCGAGTTCTTTCTGAAGTCCTTGGCGGAGGGAGTCAATTCCGGTACCACCACGGCCAACGACCACACCTGGTCTAGCGGTCAGCACTTCCAGGTCAATTTGATCAGCTTTGCGTTCAATGCGAACATCTGAGATGCCAGCATTGCTGAGATTTTTCTGAATGTACTGACGGATGGTGTAGTCTTCCTGCAAAAGTTGCGGATACTGACCAGCATCAGCAAACCAGCGAGATTTGTGTTCTTGGGTAACTCCAAGGCGGAAACCAATTGGATGTATTTTTTGTCCCATAGCAGCTTAATAATTTAGTCTGTACGACAGGTAATGGGTAATGGGTAATGCTAATCTTCCCTATTCCCTATTCCGCAGGGGCGACTGTCACGGTAATGTGACAGGTAGGTTTGCGAATGGGATAAGCTCGACCTTGGGCGCGAGGGCGGTAGCGTTTCAGGCTTGGTCCCGCGTCGGCGAAGGCTTGGGAAACGATCAGAGTGGCCGGGTCTAAACCCTGGTTATGTTCAGCGTTAGCAACAGCCGATCGCAGAACTTTCAAGACAGGAGTACAGGCGCGGTAGGGCATAAACTCCAGGATAATCAGGGCTTCGCGATAGCTACGTCCGCGAATTTGATCAAGTACCCGCCGGACTTTCAAGGGGGACATTCTTATGTAACGAGCGATCGCTTTTACTTCTGATGTAGTGCTAACTGCCATAGGTTTCTCCTTGATTCAGGCGTGATGTAGGTGTGGGGGGGGGGTCGGTCAACAATGCGGGCGCTTTCTCCCTTCGCAAGTTTTTCAAAACACTGGTGGGGAATTAGGTTTCACAAAAGAACCCGCCCCTACTGTTTTTTCGTCAAAAACCGCAGAACCCGCCGCCACTCCACCGTCAATCAGGCGAGGGATGCGCCACTTATCGGCGGGCTTTTTTATCACTTTTAGCGTGACCCCGGAATGTCCGAGTGGGAGCAAATTCTCCCAATTTATGTCCCACCATTTGTTCATTGACAAATACGGGGACGTGCTGACGGCCGTTATGAACAGCGATAGTATGACCAACCATTTGGGGAACAATGGTGGAGGAGCGCGACCAAGTTTTGATCACTTCCTTACGATTGTCAGCGTTGAGTTTTTCGATTTTGACCAGCAGATGATCGGCCACAAATGGACCTTTTTTTAGCGATCGAGACATGGTATATGTTTAGGATTGCAATGATTCGCTCTTTAGTCGGCGGTTGATTAGCTCTGACGGCCACCTTTGCCTCGTTTCGAGGATTTCCGACGGCGGCGGACAATTAAAGCTGTGCTGCGTTTTTTCTTGTTTCTAGTTTTAGCTCCCAGGGCTGGTTTACCCCAAGGCGTAACCGGACCACTGCGACCAATAGGGGCGCGTCCTTCACCACCACCGTGGGGGTGATCAACCGGGTTCATGACACTACCGCGCACGGTGGGACGTTTACCGAGCCAGCGATTACGTCCAGCCTTACCAATGCTGATATTTCTGGCATCCACATTGCCCACCTGTCCAATGGTGGCATAGCAACGGGCGGGGATTTTCCGTTGTTCACCCGATGGCAGTTTCAGGGTGACATAATCCCCTTCTTTAGCCATAACCTGAGCGGAGGCTCCGGCTGCTCTTACCATTTGTCCACCCTTACCGGGAATCATTTCCACGTTGTGGATTGATGTTCCCAAGGGAATTTTGGATAGGGGTAGGGCGTTGCCCACTTCAATGGGGGCATCAGGTCCAGATACAATCACCGTCCCGACAGCCAAGCCTACAGGGTGGAGAATATAGCGTTTTTCGCCATCCACATAGTTAAGTAGGGCAATTCTAGCGTTACGGTTGGGGTCGTATTCAATCTCAGCGACTTTAGCGGGCACATTATGTTTATCCCGGCGAAAGTCAACAATCCGATATAGTTTTTTATGTCCACCACCCCTATGGCGGCAGGTAATGACACCGCGATTATTACGACCTTTAAGGCGGTGTTTAGAGAGGGTTAGAGATTTTTCTGGCTCGGATCTAGTAATTTCTGTAAATTCCGAGACAGTATGTTGGCGTGTGCTTGGAGTATAAGGTCGGTAGAAACGAATTGCCATATAGTCGATCCTCTGTCTGTTTCTGTGGAAGTTAGAGATCTAGATTTCCGGATAGGGCCAGAAAACTCGATCGCTGTAATGTCGGTGTTCAAGAATTACCCGGGTCAAGGTGGGTCACTATATACCCGATATGTGCTACGCACAGGGGCGCAAGCGATCGCATTTTTTTATAGGTATTCAGAATGCGGCCAACCCCCGTTGTACCCGACACCATTAGACTTCAGGGAAGAGGACTTTTCTCAAGGCTTCCCCGTCTTCGAGGGTAACGATCGCCCTTTTATAGCGGGGTTTATACCCAACGAAACGGCCGACCCTACGTTGTCGCCGGGGAGGATTCTGGGTATTAACACTCAGAACCTTAACCGGAAATAGCAGTTCAACTGCCGCTTTAATAGTTGGTTTATCCGCCCTAGGATCGACATCAAAAGTAAACTGATTTAGCTCCATTTGAATTGTGGCTTTTTCAGTTACAATTGGTCGTCGGATCACATCAGCTAAATCACGGGTTTGAAACTCAGTCACCATAAACCTCCTGAATTTTCGCCAGGGCATTAGCAGTGGTTACTATTTTGTCTGCTGCCAGAACATCATAGACATTCAAGCTATCTGCCAGACAAATTCTCATTTTCTCCACATTCCGACCCGACAAATAGACATTTTCCTGTTTTTCAGGTAGTACCAGCAGCACTTTAGCGGATGATGAAACTCCCCAACGTTCCAAAGCCGCCGTCAAGTCTTTAGTTTTCGGGCGTGGCAGTTGGGTAACAAATTCTTCCACCACCACGATATCGTCTACCCGACTCTGAAACGCCGTTCTCAAAGCCAACCGACGTTCTTTGCGGTTCATTTTAACGCTGTAATCTCTCGGCTTCGGCCCAAAGATCACACCACCACCGCGCCATAGTGGAGAACGAATCGAACCTGCCCGCGCCCGTCCTGTTCCTTTTTGTCTCCAGGGTTTACGGCCACCGCCCCGCACTTCCGAGCGAGTTTTAGTGCTGGCTGTTCCCTGTCTAGCTGCTGCCTGCTGACGTACTAAGGCTCTATGGACGATGTGGGAGGCATTTTCTTCTTTAGCAACTTTCAGTTCCAGGGTCGTCTGTCCGACTTCTTCCCCGTCCCAGTTGCGAATTATACAGTCAACCATTTTTCCCCCTGTCTTCTCTCTACTTGCCACCCACCAGGTTGGCTGGTTTGATATTAAGCAAGCCACCGGTTTTGCCGGGGATTGATCCTTTAATTAGCAACAGGTTCCTTTCTAGGTCAACCCGCACGATTGTCAGTTTCCTAGTGGTAATCTGTTTCCCGCCATAACGTCCGGCCATTTTTTTGCCGGGATAAACGCGGCCTGGTGTGGTTCCGGGTCCGATGGAACCTGGTAGGCGGTGGTTTTTGGAACCGTGAGCCATTGGTCCGCGTCGGAAGTTATTACGTTTTTGGTTTCCCGCAAAACCTCGACCCATGCTAATGCCTGTCACATCGACTATTTGTCCGGGTTCAAAGGCATCTACCTTGACTTCCTGACCTAGTTCAAAGTTATCGGTACTTTCTAGCCGATATTCTTTAAGGTGACGAACTAAGGGGCTGTTGGATTTGGTTAGGTGTCCCTGTTCAGCATGGCTGAGGTATTTATTAACCTCTTTATCTGGGGATTTGCGGGTGTTTAATTTGCGGGTTTTGTTAGGAACTTCACCATAACCTAGCTGGATGGCCGTATAGCCATCGGTGGCTTCGGTCTTCACTTGGGTGATTGTGCATGGCCCGGCTTGAACTACGGTGACGGGAATCGCTTTTCCGGTCTCTGTGTCAAATACCTGAGTCATGCCTAGCTTGGTGCCGAGGATACCTACAGACACTTAAACTGGCCTCTCTTTTCTACGCATTACAATAGGGCGGAATTTTCCACTGACTAAATCATGGTTAACCCGCCAGTTAACGATGCTTGTGGCATCATAATTTAAACCCGATTTTGGGCAGACAAACCCACCGTCTCTCCGGCTTAGGCGCTAGGATAGACGTGCGTGGTTGCCTGGAAGTATATTCAGGCTATCAACTTGTTTAAGCTGTTCCCAGACTGAAGCCTAAGCCTCAGTGCGGCCCGATGTCGCTAGGACTTGAGCAGATATCTACTCAGTATCCGTTGATTTTGTTGCTCAGGGTCAAACTAGCATCAGGTTTGACCGAGTTTACTGTTAGCGCTTGGCAATTTCGGCGAAGCTGCTGTAGCTTAGAGCCATTGATGTCATAGGAGAATTCCTAACTAAGTAGTTGCCTATGCTTGGCAAATCCTATAGGTTAGCTATCCTTACGCCAACAGTTATACTGCAATTTGATCACGATTCTTGATTGTATGTGATATCTGTGCTTTCGTCAAGTCTATTTTTAACATTTATGTTTTGGCTCAATCGGCGATCGCCTGAAAGGGGAATGGTGGGAGTTATGGTGGTGATGGGTTGTTGCGGAAATTAAACTAAGGAAGTAGGGTAGGGTAGTTCACGGATTGGGGACGCTGGCCATGAGTCAATTAACAGTTGTAGCGAGAATCAAAGCTAAAGCCGGAGTACAAGAGAAAGTTCATCAGGAGTTACGGAAACTCATTCCGCTGACTTTAGCTGAAAGTGGATGTCTCAATTATGATTTACATCGGTCGATTGATGATCCGACTTTATTTTTGTTTTATGAGAACTGGGAAAGTCGTTTGTTGTGGGAACAACACATGGCGGCGGATCATATTAAAACATTCCGGGAAAATACAGAAGGTTTAATCGAAAAGCTGGATATTGATTTATGGACGCTGGAGGGTAATCTAGGATGAAGTCGTTTAAATCTGTTTTGGCTAGTTGTCTAATTCCCGCCATAGCCTTGTTGACGGGAGATGTGGCGATCGCTCAGACTGTAGAACCGGAGCAATTGACCATTGCTGGCGATCGCACATCAAAACAAGTCCGCCAGCTTTACATTAGAACCGATAGCGCCGTCAGAGATTTACAGGTGCTTCCGTTTGACCTCAGTGGAACTAATGGGGTGTCGGTGTTTCCTGGGGAGGCGATCGCCGCTGGGGAAATGCAGCCAATTCTGGGTAAGGCGAATGAGGTGATTGTACCCGTGGTGTTTAACTTACGCCAGGCTCCTGATAGTGGTGAATTTGTGGGAACTGTGCGGCTAAGTTACTCTGGGGGACAACTGGCGATTCCGGTGACGTTAAGGGTTAAAGACCATTGGTTTTTACCCCTGGTAATGCTGGTATTTGGGACAGGATTAGGAATTGTCATCTCTGCTTATCGCGACGAAGGACGACCGAGAGATCAGATTTTGATGCGGGTAGGACAGCTTTATGCTCAGATGGAAGAAGATCCAGATATCGATAAGGCTAAGGAGTTTAAGGGTCGCATCAATGCTTATTTAGTTGAAGTGAAGATGGAACTTCAGGGGGAACGCTGGGAAGAAGCGGCGCTGATTATTGATCGCGCTGAGGGAACTTGGCGGCGTTGGGTGATGGGAAGGTCTGATTGGTTGGCGCAGTTTGAATATAGCGATCGCCTCAAACAGAAGTTAGAGGATTATGATGCTACCACTACCTTTGTGCGGATGGTAACTTGGGATTTAGATGATGCTCTGAACACTGCGCCAGAGTTGGAAGGTCCGCCTCAATTGCGTCAGAAGTTGGAGGAGATCGCCAAACAAATTAACAGTTATGCTCCTTTAAAAAAGGATATTGAGGAACTACAAAAACGCCTCCCCGTTGAAAGTGATGATGACCAAAAGCCTCTGGCTGCAATTATTCGCCAACTCGATCGCCAGGTTGACCGTTTAACCCCCATGGAGTTACAAAAAGATGAAACTGTCGGTCGTCAGTTAGAACAGCTAAAGGTTCAGGTAGATGAACAAAGTCTGGCTGAGTCGGATTTGGTTTCTAAAGGATTAGGATTTATGTCCGGTTTGTCTTTAGTGGCTCTCCCTCCGGCTACTCATTACAACGCTTCTTGGAGTGAACAAGCAGTGTCGGCTAATTTGCGGATTAGAGCCTTTGTTTGGACGAGTTATGCGTTGGCGGTGGTGCTATTAGCCGGAGCCGGTTTTACTGAGTTATATGTGGCTAATTCGACTTTTGGCGCTAACCCTTCTCGGGACTATTTTACTCTCATGGCTTGGGGTTTTGGAGCCGAGGCTACCAGGGATGCGATCGCTAAGGTGGTTCAGAGTTGGGGTTTACCTGGCTTGAAGTCTTAGGAGTTACTCAATTAGTGAATCAGGGGCAATTTTATCGTAAATTTAGTACCTTTGTTTAGGGTACTAGCTACGTTAATTTCGCCCCCATGAGCTTTGACAATTTGTTGGGCGATCGCCAATCCTAACCCCCAACCACCAGAGGCTTTAGAACGCTTTAGATCCGCTCGATAAAATCGCTCAAACACATGGGGCAATGCTTCAGCAGCAATGCCAATTCCAGTGTCTTCTACTTCCAATATAGCATATTTTTCCGAGTTGTGCAAGTTAATTTTAATCATTCCTCCGGGGGGAGTGTAGCGACCGGCGTTGCTGAGAAGGTTGGTGATCACTTGTTTTAACAAACTGCGATCGGCTAATACGCAAATGGGGGTTAATGGTAGGTTAGTTATTAATTCTAAGGATTGACTTTTCAGCGGAGTTATCCACTCCGAGGCGATCGGGAATATCAGTTGAGTTAAATCAAGTTTTTGTATAGACTCAGGTGCTAGTAAGCCTTCATGTCTGGCGAGAAATAATAAATCACTGACTAAGGAACTCATCTGTTTAGTAGTTTTGACAATGTTTTCTAGTCTTCGATGCAATGATGGGGGGATTTCATCCAAATCCTCTAATTCTAGTAAAGCCACCTGACCATTACTTAATACAGCCGCTAAAGGCGCTCTTAATTCATGGGAAGCATTAGCAGTAAATCTTTGCAGTTGGTCACAGACATTTTCTAACCGTTGATTAGTGATTTTTAAGTTAATCTGACGCTGGGACAATTCTTGTTCTAATTGATAAAACAGATGAATAGTGAACATAGTAGCGATCGCACTAATCACCCCAGAAAAACATAAGAAAATCCAGGTTAATTGTCGATATTCATCTCGATGTTGGATGCGTTCAATTAGTAGTTTTTCTTCATTTTCAGCAAAGATATCAATAGCTTGACGTGCTTGATTCATCGTTTCTTGACCTTTAGCCAGCCAATCATATAAAGACTCAATGGGTACTAAAGTATCATTGCGTCCGCGAATCCTAATTAATTCTTGTTGGAGGATTATTTTTTTTTCAAAATTAGCGATATTTTCATCAATATAAAACCTGACATCTTCCAAGTATTCCAATTGTTCAGCATTGTCTTGTACCAAATCTTGTAAAGTGTCTAAAACTCGAGGAATTATACTTTGAGCATGATGATAACGCTCTAAAAACTCATCTCGTTGAGTCAGTCCATATCCTCTCACTCCAGTTTCTGCATCAAGTAAAGCGTTTAAAAGTTGTTTAGTTTCTAATCTAACATTCTGGGTATGTTGTACCCAAGCCTCGTCTTCAATTATGTTAAATTTTAACCAAGAAAAAGCTAATAATACTACCAATAAAAAACTCACTGGAATCGCTATAATTGCCGTACCTCGCCATCTAATAGGTAGAGATATCCAACGTTTTTGGAGTTTAGTAATTAGCTTAACCATAGATATTTGTAATGTTTAATTATTCGGAGGTTCGAGGCGATAACCCATGCCATAAACAGTTTTAATCCAACTGTCAACTTCTATGGCTGTCAGGGTTTTGCGGAGTCGTTTAACTCTCGCTACTACCGCATTGCTTTCCGGTTCTTCTCCCCATTCCCATAGTGCTTGTTCTATTTGATTATGAGTGAGGACTTGGTGGGGATGACGCATCATATATTCTAATAGTTGAAAGTCGCGGCTTTTCAGCTTTAAGCTATCATTCCCCCATGTTAAAATCATAGTATCGAGATTTAATGATAATCCTTGTACTGCTAAGATATCCCCCACCCAAAGAGGCGATCGCCTTCTTAAAGCTCTAATTCTAGCTAACAATTCTTGTAGGTCTACTGGTTTAACTAAATAATCATCTGCGCCAGCGTCCAGTCCCATAACTTTATCAGCCGTCGTATCTTTAGCTGTCAGCATTAACACTGGTGATGTTTTCCCCATTTGGCGATAATTTTCACATAAAATAATACCATCTTCTCCCGGTAACATCCAATCTAAAATCAACAGATCATAGTCAGTTTCATTCATTAACCACAAGGCGGTTGTGCCATCTTCTACCCCATCAACAATATGTCCATAACGAGTTAAAGCTGCATGAATTGGCTCCCGTTGTTCTGGGTCGTCTTCTACCAATAAAATCCGCATTTGTACTTATACCAAAATAGACTATATATAGTTATTATATTAATAGCTAAATTTTGGCAGCCATGTCAAGCTATCCCCTCCCGGTGAGGGAGAGGACAGGAATTGACGGTAATTAATGCTTATGAACTGCTGTTATCGAGAGCTTTGGGAAGCAGAATTTCGTCTTCTGTAACCACCTGACCAAGGTGGGGGACCCTGTGGATCGCGAATAAAAATCACTTCGCCATTACTGCGAGTAATAGTGAAAGCATCAAAGTCATAGTCATCATATTTACCTGTGACTGTGACCTGTTCTCCGGGTTGTAAATTCAGTTGATGATGGCGCATGGGTCCAGCATCAACAATAATTTGTCCGGTTCCGTCGTCTAAGATAAAGTCATTACCTACCACACTGCGAATTGTACCAGATATAGTAACTCCTGAATGACGCTGTAAATTTTGAATAGAAACTTGTGCATTCGCGGCTGGAACGCCTATAGTTAATAGTGCGGAAGTTAGTAAGGCTGTAATAGTTGCTTTCATAAAGTTTGATGGTGACTGCACTGCCTTACATAGTAAACTGCAAATATGACCAAAAAATGACAGCGGCTAATTGGTGATCAGCATTACAGTTATGATTAACTTGGGTGATAATATTAACTCTAACTACGGGATGATTTAACTATGGCTAAAATTGCTCAAATTGGCTCGGTTTTGGGAGTTGATGAACAAGGCTTTATTATTCGGAAAGCTAATATTGACAAAATTGTGGAACCTTGGCGATCGCTAGTTGATGAAATTGTCACAGCTTATCTTAATCATTGGTCTGACCAAGTTCATAGCATTTATATTCGCGGGTCTGTCGCCGTAGGACAAGCTATTCCCTTGATTTCTGATGTTGATAGTTTCGCCGTCGTTTCCGGGAATTATAAACACTGCGATCGCGCTTGGTTTGATGCTTTTAATCAGCAAGTTAGCCAAAAATATCCCTTCTGTAAGGGAGTCGAATTGTCACCTATTTCAGGCGATCGCTTACGGGATTTTGATGATTATGGTTATGAGGGTTTGCGAATGCTAATTGTCACTCAAGCCGCCTGTGTTTACGGACAAGATATCTCTCCAGAATTGCCAAAGTTTAAGCCTGATATCGATGCGGTTAGTCATGCTTTTGACTTGTCCGAAGATATCCAGGAAGTCAGTTTTGACCTATTATATACAACCCCTCAAAAGCCACCTAATGAACAAACTGCTTATGTTCATAAACTCGGTCAGTGGATTATGAAAAGGATCCTCCGGTCTGGCTTAGAAATTGTCATGGAACGTCATCAATGTTATACCCGTGATTTATATCCTTGTTATCAGATTTTTTCCGAATATTATCCCGCACAACAAACACTCATGTATCAAGCCTTAAATTGGTCAATTAATCCCCTTGATTCACCCCAGCAAATTGTCGATTTTTTGGCAACTTTTGGTTCTTGGTTGGTCGCCGAAATTGATCACGTTTATCCTCCCCAAATTTCTGATGATTTCCTCTTGACAAACTAGCCGACTTGCTCTATTATATTATCATGGGAAAATGTGCCGACATATATAATAGCTTTTCAACCTAAAAGCTGTGATTAATAAACGCCGTTTATGGATGGGAGATAACCAGCAAAATTCCAGCTTTAACCAAACGCGACAGTAGGGGAACAATTTCTGTATCCCAGTCAAAATCTTGTAACCATTGTTGTATGTCTAAGCCACTAAATTCTGTGGATGTAAAAATTTTCTCTAATATATCTTGGTCAAGTCCGATCAGAGATATTTTCTTACCCCCAGTTTTAATTTCAAATTTACCCGTGGGAGTTAATTGAGTAATATCGACGGGTTGCTGAGGACGATAGAATTTAGTCTGCTTACCTTGGGGGAAGATATCATAGCCAATTTGACTGGGAAAGCCTAATTGTAAGTCAGGTTGTCCTTGTAAAAGTTGTTCATCTAAGTAGCGATTAATTAAATCCTCGGACTCCAATATTTCTAGCCAGTTTTGGACTAGGTTTTGTAGATGTTGGCGGCAGTTTTCTCGATGGGATTTATTTAATAAAGGTAAATTTTTTCGCCATTGTGGATGTTGTTGCAATTGACTGGTTAACCAATCACTAAAATCAATACCAGTTTGACAGTCAATTCCCAGGGTTAAATGCAAAGAAGGTTCATCAATTGCTATAGCATAATGCCAATGTCCACGGGGTATATAAAGCAGATCGCCAGGGTTAATAATTGCGTCTATATAGGGTTGAGTATCAGGGGGAGAAAACTGGGAAGATCGATTTTCACTCAGGGGATAAATAAAGGTATCTGAAAAAACTCGCCAGTGTTTTCTACCGGAAATTTGCAGGATGAAAACTTCGTGGGAGTCGTAATGACAAGCAAAGCCTTGATGTCCGGGAAATGAACAATAACTATTGACTTGGCTACGATGTCCGATTTCTATGCGTAATAAGGCTACCATTTTGGCGATCGCTTCTATTTTTTCATGAAGTCGATCGATAATAAGAGTAGCGCCTTCCTGACATTGTTTAATTATCTGTTCATTGTTGGTAATTTCTGGCAAAGTTTCCCCAGCTTTAGCTAATCTGATTTCTGGGTGTTTTAAGGGATAATAGTTGAGTAAATTATTGAGTTTTTGCCACGAAAACAAATTGGCAAATTTTTGATGATTATCACCAGGAATTAGCACAGCTTTTTCAGTCCAATATTTATCGAAAAATTCGCTAATTGGTAAAGGGTGCAATAATTCGGTTAAGGTCTGCATTGATAGATAGAAAACGAAATTTTAATAACCATTAGGGGGAGATTAATCCCCCTAAGTATAGCCTAAATTCACAACATTTCAAGACTAATCATTTAGTTAAGACCATCTGCTACGACGGTTACGGGAAGCACTACCCTTATCATTATCATAATCATAATCGACATCATTATCTCTATCAGAATCAGCCAGTAAATTAGCATCATCCCTAGGTAAGATATTGGGTAGGTCTTCAATGTCGATCTGAATGCGATTTACGGGGGTTAGTGATGGGGGATTTATGGCGGCTTGACCAGCTTCCGCAAAACCGATAATAGCGAAGGATAACAGGGTCGCAATTTTCCAGGAAGGTTTCATCGAAGCATCTCCTAAAGAGTTAAATTTGAGTATTGAGATGGTAATTTATGATTACCCTAAGTATAGCCTAAATTGACAAATTTATCAATGTTTATCAAGTGGTGACTATCTTTGACGACGACCAGCATTAGGACGGTTAACTCGGCGGGGAGTTTGACCATTAAAACGACCAGCATTAGGACGGTTAACTCGGCGGGAATTCCGACCTCGATCATTGTCATAATTAAAATCGCGATCGCTATTATTAAAACGATTTGCTAGTAAATTAGCATCCTCCCCAGGTAGGATATTGGGTAGGTCTTCAATGTCGATCTGAATGCGATTTACGGGGGTTAGTGATGGGGGATTTATGGCGGCTTGACCAGCTTCCGCAAAACCGATAATAGCAGCGAAGGATAACAGGGTCGCAATTTTCCAGGAAGGTTTCATCGAAGTATCTCCTAAATCAATGTTTTTTGTGTTAAATGAAAAGCCGGGATTAGTTTATAGATGATAGTGGCTGAAACTATTAGTTAAAACGACGAGATCTACCGTGGTCATAGTCAAAATCAGGCTGATCATAATTATAATCGCGATCGCCTACTGTTGGGGATGTCCTATTACCCGGATTTAAGGGAGGGTTAGGAATGTTATTAATTGGCGCAAATTCGGGATTATTAATATCAGTAATTTCCATCTGAATACGATTGGATAATACTGGATTTATCGGAGGAATTGAAGGGGGTGTAAAACCCATCATTGGTGGCTGGTTAGGTAGAACCGGCGAACCGTCCAGACGGGTCAAACTGTAAGCATCAAAATCATAGTCATCAAAATTTCCAACAATGGTTAATATTTCTCCCGGAATGACAGTGACCATTCCTTCACCTTGGGGAATAGCATCTACCAAAATCGGTCCGATATCACTTTGGAAGAAAAAGCTATCCGGTTCAGTTTGGCTAATTACTGTACCTGAGAGAGTCAGAAATTCTGGATTTATCGGAGGAATTGAAGGGGGTGTAAAACCCATCATTGGTGGCTGGTTAGGTAGAACCGGCGAACCGTCCAGACGGGTCAAACTGTAAGCATCAAAATCATAGTCATCAAAATTTCCAACAATGGTTAATATTTCTCCCGGAATGACAGTGACCATTCCTTCACCTTGGGGAATAGCATCTACCAAAATCGGTCCGATATCACTTTGGAAGAAAAAGCTATCCGGTTCAGTTTGGCTAATTACTGTACCTGAGAGAGTCAGAAATTCTGGATTTATCGGAGGAATTGAAGGGGGTGTAAAACCCATAATTGGTGGCTGGTTAGGTAGAACCGGCGAACCGTCCAGACGGGTCAAACTGTAAGCATCAAAATCATAGTCATCAAAATTTCCAACAATGGTTAATATTTCTCCCGGAATGACAGTAACTATTCCTTCACCTTGGGGAATAGCATCTACCAAAATCGGTCCGATATCACTTTGGAAGAAAAAGCTATCCGGTTCAGTTTGGCTAATTACTGTACCTGAGAAAGTAGTTAATCCGACACCTGTTAAAGGGTCTATATTAGGTGGTATAGTCATGGGGGGAATGTTAGATAAACCTAACACCGTAGACCCATCAGGACGGATAATATTGTTAGTGTCGATTTCGCGACCATTCCATTCTCCTACTTGGAGAGTGATGATTTCTCCAGGCATTAAACCAAGTTGCCATGCGGGGAGAGGGGAGACATCAACAATGACTTCTGAACCGTTGATAGGATAGAATAGAAAGTCATCGCCGTTATCAATTAAACTACCGACGGTCCCAGAAACCATCGCACCAGGAATAAAGTTGTGATCAAGGGGGAATAACTCGCTAAAAGCCATCTCAGTTGTTTCTTTCTTGGGGGTTGAAATATACCTTATTAAAGAAAGATGACCTAAATATGACAATTGGGAAATTTGGAGAGTTTACCTTTGATGGTAGATAAATATACCGATCGCACCAGTAATTAAGCCGATCGCCAAGCTGAAGGCCAAAACTACCCCTACAGGTATGTTAATTGACTCGAATATCATAAACTGTAGGGAAACCGGGGTGGCATTTTGGACGGATAATATAGCAACGGCGGTCATTCCCACTGCGAGAATGAGGCTGGCGGTGAAGGGAAATAGTGCTTTCATGGTAATTTGGGTATTAGTATAGCAACAAAAAGGCGGAAATATTCCGGGGGCGGTCGGTGGAAGTTTGCAGAAGACTTCCAGGGTTTCAGTCACCCGATCGCGATCGCCTGTATTGCTGAGGGTTTAAACTGAATCATATTATACAAACCGTGAGGCTAGACCAATGGTAGATTGGCGTAACTATACGAACCGAGAACTACGTTTTGTTCTTTATGGCTTGGGCTATGGTGTCCCAGTGAATAATGATTCTCCCACAGATGCGATCGCTCAACAAGGCATTCGCGCCTTCCAACACGATCGCAATTTGGTTGTTGATGGAATTGTCGGAGACAAGACCCAAGCTGAGATGGCTGCCATTGTCAGCAGTCTGCATAATCATCTTAATATTGTAGTACGGCCGAATCCTCCCTTACCGGGAAATCAGTTTTATGGTCCGAAAACTACCGCCGCCGTTAAGGATTTTCAGAAAAGGTATGATTTACCCGTAACTGGGGTGGCTGATACCTATGTCCGCGATAAGTTAGAGGATACAGCCTATTGGTGGGAAAATCGACCCCAACCAGATCCAGTTAAGCCTATTTATTTACCTAAAGATTTTGCCGAGACAATTAAAGGCTTAGGATATGCTAATATTTCGTCATTTCAGCGAGATTATGATATACCTCAAACCGGGACAGCCAACCCAGAAACCCAGGAAATTTTAGCGAAAATTGTTCGGAATCTTCAGCACAATTTAAACTTAATATTCCAACCTCGTCCTCTCATTGCTTACAGCGAGATTTATGATCATCGGACTGAGGAATATGTGGGTAAGTTTCAGCAGCAGTTAGGATTACCCATAACTAAAACGGCTGATTTGTCACTGCGTAAGCGTTTGGATCGTTGGGCGAGAAATAAGTGGCTGTTAGGATCAGTTAGTTATTAAATATCACCCGATCAGGTCATGCGATCGTAGGATGTCGCACTTCCGACCATGTTAGATGATTAAATTAGTAAGAATCCATTATAACCTCAAGTAATGCACAAGCTGCCTTGGTTTATGGGCAGCTTTTTTTGTGCTTGAGCTAGGAATAATTAACCTGACATGGCTATAATCCTTGTAGGGTGCGTCACAGAGTGATCATCTTCATAAAAAACGCCAAACTTGATGATGTGACGCACCAGGAAACTTGAACTAGGAATAATTAACCTGACATGGGTATAATCCTTGTAGGGTGCGTCACAGAGTGATCATCTTCATAAAAAACGCCAAACTTGATGATGTGACGCACCAGGAAACTATAATCCTTGTAGGGTGCGTCACAGAGTGATCATCTTCATAAAAAAACGCCAAACTTGATGATGTGACGCACCAGGAAACTATAATCCTTGTAGGGTGGGTCACAGAGTGATCATCTTCATAAAAAACGCCAAACTTGATGATGTGACGCACCAGGAAACTATAATCCTTGTAGGGTGCGTCACAGAGTGATCATCTTCATAAAAAAACGCCAAACTTGATGATGTGACGCACCAGGAAACTATAATCCTTGTAGGGTGCGTCACAGAGTGATCATCTTCATAAAAAAACGCCAAACTTGATGATGTGACGCACCAGGAAACTATAATCCTTGTAGGGTGCGTCACAGAGTGATCATCTTCATAAAAAAACGCCAAACTTGATGATGTGACGCACCAGGAAAATGCCTTAGTTTATGGGCAGCTTTTTTTATTCATTATCAACAATGCCATAGGTATCTCGAATCAAATAGAGAGGTCTTCTTTTAACTTCCGCATAAATTCTGCCTAAGTATTCACCAATTACACCTAAACTAATAAGTTGAACTCCTCCCATAAATAGAATGGCTACCATTAAGGATGCGTAACCGGGAACATCAATGCCAAAAATTAAAGTTCTTACTATTAAAAATAGGGCGTAAATAAAAGCCCCAAATGATATCAATAATCCCATATAACTCCAAACTTTGAGGGGGAGGGCGCTAAAAGAGGTAATCCCTTCGATCGCCAAATTCCACAATTGCCAATAGTTCCATTTTGTCCGACCTTTATATCTCGGTAAGCGGTCATATTCTAGGGCGGTTTGTTTGAACCCTACCCACGCAAATAAACCCTTCATAAATCGATGAGTTTCGGGGAGTTTTTTTAAGGCTTCCACTACCTGACGATCCATCAATCGAAAATCTCCAGTGTCTTGGGGAATGTGAACCGGAGTCATCTTTTGCAGAAGCCGATAAAAACCATTGGCGGTTATCTGTTTCAGCCAGGTTTCTCCATGTCGCGATCGCCTTTTCGCGTAAACTACATCATAACCTTCTCGCCACTTTTCCAGCATTTCTACAATTAATTCCGGTGGGTCCTGTAGGTCAGCATCAATAGGAATGACTGCTGCACCTCTAGCATGATCTAAACCCGCTGTCAAAGCAATTTCTTTGCCGAAATTCCTTGACAAGTTAATCACTTTAATGTTATTATTGAAATGGTGGTGTTTAATAAGTTTGGCTAAGGTATCATCCTGACTGCCATCATTAACACAGATAATTTCATAGGTAATATGCAAAGGTTGAATCACAGCCAGCAACCTAGATAATAAGTAATCGAGGTTAGGTTCTTCGTTGTAGCAGGGAGCGACAATTGAGAGTTGAACTGTGGTGGGTTTTGCTGATGGTGGCAACACTGTAGAAATCAATTTATATTAACTCAAATTATATTAATAAGTGGTGCGTCAGGAGATAATTGTCCGGTGAGAATTGAGAGAGTCGGTTTCTGACACACCCTACGGAAAGACTAACCGGGTTAGTTAGTGGTGCGTCAGGAGATAATTGTCCGGTGAGAATTGAGAGAGCCGGGTTATGACGCACCCTACGGAAAGACTAACCGGGTTAGTTAGTGGTGCGTCAGGAGATAATTGTCCGGTGAGAATTGAGAGAGCCGGGTTATGACGCACCCTACGGAAAGACTAACCGGGTTAGTTAGTGGTGCGTCAGGAGATAATTGTCCGGTGAGAATTGAGAGAGCCGGGTTATGACGCACCCTACGGAAAGTGGTGCGTCAGGAGATAATTGTCCGGTGAGAATTGAGAGAGCCGGGTTCTGACGCACCCTACGGAAAGGTTATTGGTTACGAGGAGGAGGGGGACAGTCCAGGGACTGACGGGGTGATCATCAAATGTGAAAATAAGATTAGATATTAGACCAATGGGATAAATTGGGGACATACTAGAGAGCGGGGGGAAAGAGCGATCGCATGAAATACCACCGCATGGTTGAAAACAGCACCAACTACCAAAGACAGACCACTATGAGTAAGCAACTTTGGATTTATGATACAACCCTACGAGACGGAGCCCAGCGCGAAGGACTCTCTCTCTCCCTAGAAGATAAACTCCATATAGCGCGGAAACTAGACCAACTAGGTATTCCGTTTATTGAAGGGGGTTGGCCCGGCGCTAACCCGAAAGATGTACAATTATTTTGGCGACTGACGGAAGAACCCCTCAGCCAAGCGGAAATAGTGGCTTTTTGTTCGACCCGTCGCCCCCATACCACCGCAGCAGAAGATCCTAGCCTCAAACCGATTTTATCAGCCGGAACCATCTGGATTACCACCTTTGGCAAATCTTGGGATCTCCATGTTACCGAAAGCCTGAAAACCAGCCTAGAGGAAAACCTGGCAATGATCCAGGATACAATCGAGTTTTTCCGCAGCCAAGGGAGGCGGGTAATTTATGATGCTGAACATTGGTTTGATGGCTATAAAAACAACCCAGAATATGCCCTAGAAACGCTAAAAGCGGCTGTAGCAGGGGGGCTGAGTGGTTAGTGCTATGTGATACTAATGGTGGTACACTGCCCCACGAGGTAACTGCGATCGCCAAAACCGTAGTTACAGCCCTAGCCAATTGGGGTGAAACCTCCGTACAGGTAGGCATTCACACCCACAACGACTCAGGAACCGCCGTTGCTAATGCTTTAGCAGCAGTCATGGAAGGTGCTACCATGATTCAAGGGACCATTAACGGTTATGGGGAACGGTGCGGCAATGCCGATTTGTGTACTTTGATACCTAATTTACAGTTAAAATTAGGCTATTCTTGCATCGCCAATGAACATTTAAGTAAACTGTCGGAGTCTAGTAGATTTATTAGTGAGGTGGTTAATCTAGCCCCAGATGACCATGCCCCGTTTGTGGGCTTATCGGCTTTTGCCCATAAGGGGGGGATTCATGTTTCCGCAGTGGAACGCAACCCGTTAACCTACGAACATATCGCCCCGGAAGAGGTGGGAAATAAACGGCGAATCGTGATTTCTGACCAGTCGGGATTAAGTAATGTTTTGGCGAAAGCGCGAAACTATGGTATTAACTTAGAACGGGATAATCCAACCAGTCGGCAACTTTTGCAACAGTTGAAAGAATTGGAAAATCAGGGTTATCAATTTGAGGCGGCGGAGGCGAGTTTTGAGTTATTGATGCGGTCAGCTTTGGGGACTCGGAAACAGTGGTTTGAAATTCGCGGTTTTCAAGTGCATTGTGACAAGTCGAGTCTGGCTACCTGTAACTCCCTAGCTACGGTGAAGGTAATTGTAAGCGATCGCGAACTTTTAGAAGTAGCCGAAGGTAACGGACCTGTCTCGGCCTTAGATGCAGCCTTGCGGAAAGCCCTGCAAAATTTCTACCCAGAAATAGCCGAATTTCAACTGCGCGATTATAAAGTGCGGATTTTGGATGGTAAAGCGGGAACTTCTGCCAAAACTCGTGTATTGGTAGAATCTAGCAATGGTCATCAGCGTTGGACTACCGTAGGAGTCTCTACTAATATCCTAGACGCATCCTATCAAGCGGTCGTAGAAGGTTTAGAATATGGCTTAATGTTGCAACAGCAAACCCCATCCAATTCAGTTATATTAGCCGAATCCTCACTGTAAAATAGACAGTGATAATCCCCTAGGGATGCGATGATTGCCATAGCATAAAATGGCAATAATAGCAAGAGTATTAAGCAGAAATTGTCACAAATATAAAAAATTGATGACAATTTCTCAGGTAATCCCAACCATAATTTATCCTAGGCATCAGAGATGGAGAATGTTATGCAGGACCAAAAACAAGCCGTAAAAAGAGTAACAGGAGCCTTTGCCCTGATTGATAGCCTGCGCCGCCACGGTGTGCAGCATATTTTTGGCTATCCAGGAGGTTCAAATTTACCCATTTACGACGAGATATATAGAGCCGAACAAGCCGGGGAAATCAAACATTATCTGGTGCGCCACGAACAAGGAGCGGCTCACGCTGCCGATGGATATGCCCGGAGTACCGGAAAGGTGGGGGTATGTCTAGCCACCTCTGGACCGGGAGCCACTAATTTAGTTACAGGTCTAGCCACGGCTTATCTGGATTCTGTCCCGGTGGTAGCCATTACTGGACAAGTACCTCGCAGCGCCTTGGGGACAGATGCTTTTCAGGAAATTGATATTTTTGGGATTACCCTACCCATTGTTAAACATTCCTATCTAGTCCGCGAACCTTCGGAATTACCGAGAATTGTGGCTGAGGCATTTCACCTAGCCAGTAGTGGCAGACCGGGACCTGTGTTAATTGACATTCCCAAAGATGTGGGTAATGCTCAAATTGATTATATTCCGGTAGAGCCAGGGTCAGTGCGACGGGTGGGATATCGTCCCACGGTGCGGGGAAATCCTCGACAAATTAATCAGGCTTTACAGTTGATTTCTCAAGCTACTAAACCCCTCCTATATGTGGGGGGAGGTGCAATTATGGCGGGGGCTCATGCTGAAATAGCCGAATTGTCGGAACGCTTCCAAATACCAGTTACTAGCACTTTGATGGGAAAAGGTGCTTTTGATGAAAATCACCCCCTATCTCTGGGAATGTTGGGAATGCACGGAACCGCCTATGCTAATTTTGCGGTGAGTGAATGTGATTTGCTGATCGCGGTGGGGGTTCGCTTTGATGACCGGGTGGCGGGAACCGGAGATAAATTCGCCCATAGCGCTAAGGTGATTCATATTGATATTGACCCGGCGGAAGTGGGCAAAAATCGCACGACTGATGTTCCTATTGTGGGAGATGTGCGACAGGTTTTGGGGGATATGCTACAACGTAGCTATCAGTTGGGAACGGAAATTAAGCCGGAACAAACCCAGGAATGGCACTCGCGCCTTCAGCAATTGTATAACCAATACCCCCTGACTATTCCTCACCCGGAAAATGGTCTCTCTCCCCAAGAGGTGATTGTGGAACTTAGCCATCAATGTCCTGATGCTTTCTATACTACTGATGTGGGTCAGCATCAAATGTGGGCGGCGCAATTCGTGAAAAATGGCCCCCGACGTTGGATGACTAGCGGCGGTTTAGGGACTATGGGTTACGGTTTACCTGCTGCTGTGGGGGTTAAGGTGGCTCATCCTGATGATACGGTTATCTGTATTAGCGGTGATGGTAGTTTCCAAATGAATATGCAAGAATTGGGAACTATTGCTCAGTATGGTATTGGGGTTAAGGTGATTATTCTCAATAATGGCTGGTTGGGAATGGTGCGCCAGTGGCAACATATGTTTTATAATGATCGCTATGAGGCTACTAACCTCGAAGATGGAACCCCAGAATTTGCCCGGTTGGCTGATGTTTATGGCATTGAGGCTATGACTGTCCGCCTACGGTCCGATTTGCCAAAGGCGATCGCTAAAGCCCTGTCTCACAACGGTCCGATGATCCTAGATGTTCGGGTTACCCGTGATGAGGACTGTTACCCGATGGTAGCCCCCGGTCACGATAACAGCGATATGATGGGTTTATCGAGTTAGTTGATCTTAACCCTCACCCCCCTTCACCCCCCTAGTGCTGTCCTCCGCGTCAGCATGGGGGGTGTTGTGTCTGAGAGCAAATATTAAATTAAAATTAAAAAACGCCATATTGATTTACAAAAATTCGCAAAATTTAATAATGTTTTGTTTGATTAACTAGCTGTAAAATTGGTGACAAAATATCCTAAATTAAAAGGTAGTTCACTCTCAATCCCTAACCGGAAGTATCTATCCTAATATTAACCGGAGACTAAGGGAAACTGAGAGCAGCGAAGTCCCACGGTATCCCGGTTGTGAATTGTTGAAAAAATCGGAATTTTCCGAGAAAGGATTTCTCGGTCAAAAAATCACAATTGCCACCGTGTTATAATCATTGATTTATCCGGTTTCAGGAGAGCGTCCTATGACAAGTAATGTTGCATCAGAAAACCGTAATGTCGCCATTGTCGGCCCCTATTTGAGTGGTAAAACGGCTTTGCTAGAAAGTCTGCTGTTTGCCACAGGAACAATTACCCGTAAAGGTACGGCTAAAGAAGGCAACCGTATCGGAGATGGCGTAGCTGAGGCTCGCGATCGCAATATGAGTGTAGAAATCAATGCCGCTTATACTCAATATGGCGGCATTAACTTTACCTTCCTCGACTGTCCAGGTTCGGTAGAATTTGCCCAAGAAACCTATAACGGCCTCATGGGTGCGGGATTAGCAATAGTGGTTTGTGAACCGGAACCCAGTCGCATTCTCACCCTATCGCCCCTATTCAAATTTTTGGATGATTGGGAAATTCCCCATATTGTGTTCATTAATAAAATGGATCGGGCTTTCTCTGATGAAGAAGGCTGCAACCTCAACTTTTTAGAGTTATTAAATGCCCTGAAAACTGTATCGAGTCGCCCCATAGTTCCCCAAGAATATCCGATCGCCAAAGGTTCAGAATTAATTGGTTTTATCGATTTAGTTACAGAACAAGCCTATAACTACCATCCCGGTGCGGCATCAGATCCAGTTCCCATGCCCGAAGAACTTAAAGAGTTGGAACACGCCGCCCGCCAGGAGATGTTAGAACAATTATCTAACTTTGATGATCACTTGTTGGAAGAACTTCTTGAAGAAATTGAACCCCCCACCGAGGAAATTGTCAAAGACCTAAAAATGGAATTGGGGGCGGATTTGATTGTTCCGGTATTTTTCGGAGCGGCTGAATTAGAATATGGAGTGCGATCGCTTCTTGATGCCCTAGTCCGAGAAGCCCCAGAACCCAGCTTAACGGCCGAACGTCGGGGACTCAAAGGAACAAGTGATATCCCGATCGCCCAAGTCCTGAAAACCTTTTACACCCCCCAAGGTGGTAAACTCTCCCTAGTGCGAGTCTGGCAGGGAGAACTTACCGAAGGCATTGTTCTTAATGGTGTACGCGCGGCTGGAATGTACCGTTTGCTGGGACAACAAACCCAGGGCGTGCAACTTGCCAAAACTGGGGAAATTGTCGCCTTGGCGCGTATGGAGGGCATCAAAACCGGTGATACTTTGACCACTCAACCCGATCGCCTCAAAGCACCCTTACCTACAGCCCAGGTATTGCCACCAGTATTGGCATTTGCGATCGCCCCTGAAAATCGCAAAGATGAAGTAAAACTCAGCGCCGCCCTCACCAAAATGATCGAGGAAGATCCCTCTCTAACTTGGGAACAAAACACCGACACTCACCAGGTTATCCTCTGGGGACAGGGAGAAATTCACCTGAAAGTAACCCTTGATCGCCTACGCCGCAAGTACAACTTTCCCATAGTGACCTCGCCGCCTCAAATTCCCTATAAAGAAACCATCCGTTCTAATACCAACTCCCACGGGCGCTACAAACACCAAAGCGGCGGACATGGACAATTTGGTGATGTTTATTTAGATATTACCCCCTTACCTCGTGGTGAAGGTTTTAACTTTAATGAAACCATTGTCGGCGGCGCGGTGCCAAAACAATATATTCCCGGTGTGGAAATGGGCGTGCGAGAATACCTCCAACAAGGTCCCCTAGGTTTCCCCGTCGTTGATGTTTCTGTCACCCTGACCAATGGTTCCTATCACTCTGTGGATAGTTCCGAACAGGCTTTTAAACAAGCCGCCAGGCTGGCTATGCAAACGGGTATGGCTAAATGTAACCCCACTTTGCTCGAACCTATTGTTACGGTGGAGGTATGCGCCCCAAATGAGTTTACCTCTCAACTGTTCCAATTGATTACTACTCGCCGTGGTCAAATTTTGGGTTATGAACCTGTGGCTGACTGGAAAGGTTGGGATCAGGTGTCGGCTTATTTACCACAGGTGGAAATGCAGGATCTCATTGTGGAATTGCGATCGCTAACTATGGGGGTCGGTTACTTTAACTGGAAGTTTGACCATTTACAGGAAGTCCCCGAACAACTAGCCCAAAGGGTATTAGCCACTGTTGCTGATAATAGCAATGGCGGCGGCGGAAATAGCAAATCCAAAAGCTAACTCGTTTTAACCCTCAGACTTGAATTCAAAGGACGATCAGCTGATCGTCCTTTTTAGCAGGTCTGGGGTCACTAACTCCCCTATACCTGACACCCATTCTGATTGGCTGTATGATCAAACGTTACCTTTGTGATCAGCCACTTTAGCATATCCTTACCCATGGAAGTTTTTCTTACTCTGTCTATAGTTGTTCTCGCCCTGATTAGTTTTATAGTCGAATGGCTACCTGTAGATTTAACAGCGATCGCCGTTACAGTTTTATTAATGTTCCTGGGTTTAGTCACTCCCGAACAGGGAATTTCTGGTTTTGGCAATTCAGCCACCATTACCGTTATGGCTATGTTTATCCTCAGCGCCGGAATTACCCGCACTGGAGTCATTCAAATTATACGCGATCGGCTAATTAAATGGGGTGGAAAGCGCATCAATCAACAGCTTTTTGTCATGGGTAGCTTAGTCGGACCCATTTCCGCCTTTATTAATAATACAGCAGTCATCGCTATTTTTCTACCCATCATCGAAGATTGGTGTAAACAGCAAAAAACCTCCCCCTCCCAATTTCTCATTCCTCTTTCTTACGCTTCAATTCTCGGAGGAATGATTACAGTAATTGGCACATCAACTAATATTCTCGCTGGCGGAATATCTGAACAATTAGGTTATGGAAACTTTCATATTTTCCAGTTTACAAGCGTGGGACTATTAACCTTTTTAATTGGGTTATTATACATTTCCTTAATTGCCCCCAAGCTCCTACCCAAACGAGAATCACGCATCAATAGTGCCATGGAAAACAGCTATGATTTGCAGGAATATCTCAGTGAAGTAGTCGTCACTAATACATCCAGTTTAGTCGGACAAACCCTCCGGGAAAGTGAAATTCAACGCAAATTTGACCTAGACGTATTAGAGTTAGTTCGCAACAAAATTCACCTCCCCCAACCCGTAGCCGATAAAGTCTTAAAATCCGGAGATATTCTGATTATTCGTAGCACCCGTGAAGATTTACTCAAAATTAAAAACGAAAGAGGTTTAGATCTTTTACCTGATGTCAAATTTAGGGAACAATCCCTAGAAACAGTCCTGAGTTCTGGAGAAGAAAAAATCGCCGAAGTCTTGATTTTATCCAACTCCCGTTTAATTGGTACTACCCTCAAAGATTTACGCTTTAGACAGCGGTATAATGTCACCGTATTAGCCATCCGTCGCGGTGCCGAATTAGTCCAAGGACGCTTAGGAAAAATCAAACTCAGATTTGGTGACTTATTATTAGTCCAAGGTCCAAAAGAAAGTTTTATTGGTTTACAAACTACTAGGGAACTTTTAGTCTTAGAACAGCGCGACATCGACAACTTACGCACCGAGAAAGCCGGAATAGCCATTGGCATTACTTTAGGCGTAATTGCACTAGCAGCCTTCAAAATAGTTCCCATTTTAGTTAGTGCTTTAGCCGGAGTGATTTTGATGGTCGCCACTGGATGTCTAAAACCCGGTGAAATGTATGGTGCTGTTCGTTGGGATGTAATTTTTCTATTAGCCGGATTAATTCCCCTAGGAATTGCTATGGAAAATTCCGGCGCAACTGAATGGCTGGCTAATAATTTAGTGTCTGTCGGCGGTCATCTTTCCGGGTATTGGGTGTTAACATTTTTCTTTATCATCACAGTTTTATTAACAGAAGTTCTCTCAAATAATGCCACCGTAGTACTCATGATTCCCATTGCTGTCCGAGTAGCTGAAACCCTGCAATTAAATCCCTATGCCTTTATGTTTGCGGTCACTCTCGCCGCTTCCTGTAGTTTTATGACCCCCATTGGCTACCAAACTAATACCATGGTTTATAGTCCCGGAGGTTATAAATTCTCCGACTTTACACGAGTTGGCTTTCTTCTCACCCTCTTAATGACCATTGCGGTTCCCTCATTGATCACATTATTTTACGGTCTTTACCCTAACTGATAATCCCTCAAATTAGGAAACATCAAATCTCAAAATCTGGCAACTTAAAACCGCCCATAATCACCAGATTTACTCTGATTAAAATGGCTCATGGTCGGTCTAATCATCGGAATGGGACTCTTCCCCCAACTGTTCTAGTTTAAATTCTAAGGCGGATAGTCTAACTTCTAATTGATCAAGTTTTTCCTGCTGAGATGATATTCCCAGATAGGATCTCAAGGCATCAATGACCAGATCTGACTTGGATTGTCCAGTGATTTCTACCCGCGCCATGAGTGCTTCGTGTACCTCAGAAGGAATCCTGACACCTAGGAATGGATTGGGCATAGTTTCAATAAAATTGCATTTTTGACAATGAATGCCAACAGTGTGTTAATAATATCAGTCTCTTGCTACACTGCCTATCATTAACCCAACGGCGTAGTGTGGGACTTCTTTTGACATCGAGTGAAAAGAATCTTGGTCTGATCTGTTAATTTATTAACAGTAAAGCTAAGATCTCCATTCTTGTAAACGGTTTTTTGTAAAGTTTTTTTGCATAACCAAAAGTTATGTAAAGAACCTTAAACAAAAATTGATAACATTACGAAAACATATGTTATCATCAAACCCAATATCTCCTGTCCAACTGAGCCCGGGGACTGAGAGAGTCCCTAGCCAGTTTTGCTCAAAGGCCGATCGATAAAAATTACTGGGAGCAAACATGACCATAAAAGCACGGCTTGACGAACGGCGCAATCCTGAAAAAATCCTCATCGCCGATGATGAGTCTGCAATTCGGCGTATTTTGACAACCCGTCTGTCAATGGTCGGTTACAGTGTTGTCGCAGCAGCAGATGGCTTACAAGCTATTGAAATGTTCGATCGCGAAAGTCCAGACCTGGTAGTTTTGGATGTAATGATGCCAAGACTTAACGGTTACGGGGTTTGTCAAAAAATTCGAGAAATTTCTGATATTCCCATCATTATGTTAACCGCCTTGGGAGATGTGGCCGATCGCATTACCGGTTTAGAATTGGGGGCTGATGATTACCTCACTAAACCCTTTTCTCCCAAAGAATTGGAAGCCCGCATTCACGCTATCCTCCGTCGGTTCAAAGATAACGCATCTTCCCATGATCTAAGTCCCGAAGTCATCCAAGTTGATACTCTCCGCATTGACACCATTAAACGACGGGTTTACAAAGGCGATAAATTGTTGCCCCTCACATATATCGAGTTTAACTTGCTCGAACTGTTGTTTAAGCGTTCTGGTGAAGCGGTTTCTCGTTCCGAAATTCTGCAACAATTGTGGGGTTACACCCCCCGCCGCATTGCCGATATGCGCGTTGTTGATGTTCATGTGGCTCGCCTACGAGCTAAAATTGAGACTGATCAGCGTAATCCTGAGTATATTCTCACGGTTCGCGGTATTGGCTACTCTTCCCAGCGACTTGCAGCAGTGGAAGAACCAATTGGCGCATAATTAATATCAATCCTCCAAAATAAAATCGATTTGAATAAAACTTAACAAAAACCCATTCTGGTCAGAGCATAACCAGGGTGGGCTTTAATTTCGAGAAGTGATAATATCCAATTAGATTGAATTGGTAGACCCAATGTTCAGGTGGTTTCTCTCTTTCGTGCTAACTATTGCTTTGATAGTAGTCATCAGCGATGCTGACCTCCAGAGTCAGCCAAGTCTTCAAATCGATATGACACCCGGACCATATATTAAAGTTGATCAGTTTGGTTATCGTCCCCAAGATCATAAAGTCGCTGTAATTACCACTCCCGAAGTGGGTTTTAATGCCCAGGAATCCTTCTCACCAGGGACTACCTACGAGGTTCGGGATGCTAATTCTCATCAACAAGTTTATTCGGGTCAAATTCAGCTCTGGATGGATGGTAAAGTTCATTCTCAATCAGGCGATCGCGGTTGGTGGTTTGACTTTTCCCCGCTCAACAAACCAGGTTCCTATTATATCATAGATGCCGCCAATCAACAACGTTCTTTTGAATTTGAGATTAGGGATGATGTCTATAAACAGGTTCTTATCACTGCTGTCCGTACCTTTTTTTATCAGCGCAGTGGCTTTCCCAAACAACCCCCATTAGCTGACCCTAGATGGACTGATGGCGCGGCTTTTTTAGGACCCGGACAGGATACAGAGGCGCGCTATGTTTATGACAAAGATAACCCGGCTTTGGCTCGCGATATGCGTGGCGGTTGGTTTGATGCGGGAGATACTAATAAATATGTGACTTTTGCGACTCCGGTAATTCATCAACTTTTAGATGCTTACTCCCACAATCGGGAGATTTGGACTGATGATTTTAACATTCCCGAATCGGGGAATAATCTCCCAGATATCATCGATGAGATTAAGTATGAGATTGATTGGTTAAAACTGATGCAGGATGATGATGGGGGAGTGTTTATTAAACTGGGTACGATTGATCATAATAATCCAGAGATTCCTAGTCTTGATCAACGGCCCCGTTATTATGCTCCTAAATGTTCTTCTGCTAGTATATCGACGGCGGGAATGTTCGCCCATACTGCGTTAGTTTTTCGGGAATTTCCAGTTCTTAATGAGTATGCAGAAGACCTGCAAAATAGAGCGATCGCCGCTTGGGACTGGTTTCAATCTAACCCCAAACGGACTGATTGTGATTCCCAGACGATTAAATCTGGGGATGCAGATAGAACCGAACGGGAACAAAAAGGGGGAACTGTAACGGCGGCGGTTTATTTATTACAACTCACCGGAGACACCAAATATAATCAATATATACGCGCCAATTTAACGGAAACTCAACCCTTTAAAGATGATACTTGGTCAAGGTATAGCTCCTATGAAGGGGATGCCCTATTATTGTACACTCAACTAGCCAATGGCGATGACAATATCCAACAACAAATAAGCGATCGCTTTCGGGAAATGGTGCTAAGTAATAAAGCATCCTACGGTAATTCTGACCTCGACCCATACCGTGCTTATATGAGCGACCCTCAATATCATTGGGGTAGTAACCTAGTGGAATCAAACTATGGTAATACCAACTATGATGTCTTGCTGTATGAGGTAGACCCAGACCACGCCGACAGCTATAAAATCCGAGCCTTAGACCATCTCCATTACCTGCACGGTGTCAACCCATTAAGCATGGTTTATTTAAGCAATATGTATGAATACGGAGCCGAAAAATCCGCTAACAAAATGTATCATCAGTGGTTCGGCGGGGGCATTTATGATCATGCTTTAAACTCTCCCAGTGGTCCGGCTCCTGGCTATTTAGTAGGGGGACCAAATCAATATTATACTGGCTCATCTAAACCCCCTGTTGGTGAGCCTCCCATGAAGGCATATTTTGATGAAAATGACCCCCGCAAAAAAGCCTGGGAAATTACCGAACCCGCCATTTATTATCAAAGTGGCTATATCAAACTTTTGTCTAACTTTGTCAGTTCCCCTAGCCACTAAATTCCCTCACGCCTAACCCCTCCCCATTGGTGGGAGAGGGGAGTTTAGATGTACATCAATGGGGAATGGCTATTTTAATGGAGAAAATGACGCATTCCGGTGATTACCATAACCAGACCTAATTCATTAGCGGCATTAATGGAATCTTGATCTCGGATACTGCCGCCCGGTTGAACAATAGCCTCAATACCAGCAGCAGCAGCCGTCCTTACCGAGTCATCAAAGGGGAAGAAACCATCACTAGCAAGGAATCCCCCCTTAGCGTTTTCTCCGGCTTGTTCTAGGGCAATTTTAGCGGCTCCTACGCGATTCATTTGTCCGGCTCCTACCCCTATAGTGGTGCGGTTTTTGGTGACCACGATCGCATTAGATTTAACGTGCTTGGCAATTTTCCAAGCAAACAATAACTCAGCCAATTGTGCCGAGGTAGGTTTTTTTTCGGTCACTAATTGCCAATGGTCAGGGATATCGATTTCATCATCACAGGTCTGGACCAAAAAGCCCCCAGCAATTAGCTTAATAGTTTCTTTGGGACCCGAAACTAAATCCGGCAAAATCAACACCCGCAAATTAGCCTTTTTCTTGAGAATA
The DNA here is from genome assembly GCA_016745315.1 of Arthrospira sp. PCC 9108. Classification (GTDB taxonomy): domain Bacteria; phylum Cyanobacteriota; class Cyanobacteriia; order Cyanobacteriales; family Microcoleaceae; genus Limnospira; species Limnospira platensis. Next base: position 2,149,939 of record CP066886.1, on the reverse strand, counting down.
GCCTCAGCTTCTGGTTCACAACTGGGGGCGACAATGCACTCTAAAAAAGTTTTGGTCATGGCTGTAGCCGTCGCCGCATCAATGGGACGGTTGAGCGCAACAATACCCCCAAAAGCAGAAACCGAGTCCGCAGCAAAAGCCCGTTGATAAGCCTCAGATAAACTATTAGCGATCGCCGCTCCACAGGGGTTAGTATGTTTAAGAACAGCCGCCGCCGGTTCATCAGTGAACTCGCAAATAATCCGTCTAGCCGCTTCCAGGTCCACCAAGTTATTGTAACTGAGGGGTTTTCCCTGCAAAATTTTACCCGCCGACCAGCCATTAGGGACAGTTCCGGTTTGATACCAGGCGGCGGGTTGGTGGGGGTTCTCGCCGTAGCGGAGGGCTTGTATTTGGTTTCCGGCGACAGTGTAGCTAGTCGGGAGGGGATTAGTTTCGGTGGTGTTTTGATGTTCTAAATAAGTAGCGATCGCCCGATCATAAGCCCCAGTATGACGGAAGGCTTGTAAAGCGCAGCCTTGGCGAAATTCTAAACTAGGTTCGCCGCCGCTGTTTCGCATTTCTTCGAGATAGTCCCCATATTGGTTAGGCTGACACAGGACAGTCAAATGGGCGAAATTTTTAGCAGAAGCCCGCAGCAACGTAGGGCCACCGATATCAATTTGTTCGATCGCCTCTGGTAGGGTAACATTTTCCGATGCAATAGTTTGTTCAAATGGGTACAGATTAACCACTACCAGGTCAATGGGGCGGATCTCATGCTGTTGTAATTGTTCCACGTCCTGGGGAATATCCCGACGCGCAAGGATACCCCCATGAATGCGAGGATGCAGGGTTTTAACTCGTCCCCCCAGAATTTCGGGAAATCCTGTATAGTCAGAAACCTTAGTAACAGGTAGTCCCGCCTCTTGGATAGCTTTAGCAGTTCCCCCACTACTAATCAGGTCAAAGCCAAATTCTTCCACAAGACTTCGGGCTAAGTCAATCAGTCCAGTTTTGTCAGATACACTTAATAGAGCTAAACGGGCCATTTTTCCAAGATTTACAAAGCAACTTCCCTATCTTAAAGTCAACAGACCATTCCAGTTAAAGGCATAATTGAGAAACTATAGCCAATTGATTAGCAAATTATCGGCAATTTCTACGGAGTAACCACAAGATTAAATTAAGATTACACTAAGATTACATTAACTCATAGAATCGATGTCTTGAGGTAGGGGTGGGTTTTCATATCCTAAATCTGGCGGTAAATTATCTCCATGAGTAGCTTCGACAGCAAGGCGATCGCAAATTTCATTTTCGCGATCGCCCGCATGACCTTTTACCCAGACAAATCGGACTTGATGTTCCTCACACAAAGCTAATAATTGCGCCCACAAATCCGGATTTTTCGCCCATTCCTTCTGGCTACGTCGCCATCCATTCTTTTGCCAACGTTTAGCCCACCCCTGAGTCATAGCATCTACGAGATATTTAGAATCACTATAGAGAGTCACACAACAGGGAAATTTGAGGGCTTGTAAAGCGGCGATCGCTCCCATCATTTCCATGCGGTTATTAGTAGTTAGTCGGAAGCCTCCTGATAATTCCTTTCGGTGACTACCACACATCAACACAGCCCCATATCCTCCCTTCCCAGGGTTCCCGCTACAGGCTCCGTCTGTATAAATTGTCACCTTAGTTAGGCCCATATTCATAATAATTTATTCTCTAATTTATTCCATCAGAAATCATATCATTGTCGGTTTTGTCAGTTCACAATTTATCAAAATCATATCTAAAATATGTATGATTCAACTGTAATTGATATCTAAAATATTGGTTAATACTGCCGTTGTCTGTGACTATGATCATAGACTATATGAGACAAAGATACTGCGACTTAGGCTTATTGTTATGTATAATCTTCCCTGCCCTATGCCCTATTTTATCAGTGTTAATCAATCAATACTCACGGGTACAAATAAAAAAACAAGGGTACAAACAATGTTGCACCCTTGCCGATTAATACGGTAGGGTGCGTCAGACCGGGAGAATTTTGATGATGAAATGCTCATAAACTCTTCTGACTGACGCACCTAGGTAATTAATTAACCAAGAAGTTCCTTAGCTTTCGCCACCACATTATCAACGGTGAAGCCGAATTTTTCCAACACCACACCGCCAGGAGCAGACGCGCCGAAGGTGTCAATACTGATAGTAGCACCCTCATCAGTCACATAGCGGCACCAGCCAAAACTAACACCGGCTTCCACCGCCAAACGTTTCTTAACAGAGGCGGGGAAAACAGACTCCTTGTAAGCAGCATCCTGCTTTTCAAACAATTCCCAACTAGGCATAGAAACCACGCGGACTTTTTTACCCTCTTCCCGGAGTTTAACCGCCGCATCAACACAGAGGTAAGTTTCCCCACCAGTACCAATCAGAATAATATCAGGGGTACCATCACTGTTATCACTAAGGATATAAGCACCCTTAGCCACATTGTCGATAGAACTACCTTCGAGGTTAGGCAGATTTTGGCGAGAAAATGCCATCAAAGTGGGATAGTGACGGTTTTCGATCGCCACCTTATAGGCTCCAGAAGTCTCATTACCATCAGCGGGACGAATCACAGTCAAATCAGGAATCAACCGCAGAGAAGCGATATGTTCAACGGGTTGGTGAGTCGGGCCATCTTCACCCAAAGCAATAGAATCATGAGTCATCACCCACAGCACGGGAGCTTCCGACAGAGCCGACAACCGGATAGAATTACGCATATAATCCGTAAACACCAGGAAGGTCGCGCCATAGGGAATCAGACCCGAACGGTGCAGGGCGATACCATTACAAATGGCTCCCATAGCGTGTTCACGCACCCCAAACCGGAGGTTACGATTTTGGTATTGACCCTTTTGGAAATCTCCCAAACCTTTGAGTAAAGTCTTATTAGAGGGAGCCAAATCAGCAGAACCGCCAACCAATTCGGGAAGGACTCCAGCGATCGCATTTAGAGTAGCACCGGACTGGTTACGGGTCGCATCAGCCTTAGTTTCCGGCGTATAGGTAGGCAGAGATTTTTCCCATCCTTGGGGAAGTTTCCCACTCAGCAAGCGTTCCAGAGTCGCCGCCTCTTCAGGATACTTAGATTTGTAGGTTTCAAAAGCTGCTTTCCACTCATCCTCATAATTCGCACCCCGCTCGACTGCTTTGCGGAAATGCTTAATTGCATCATCAGGAATCACAAATTCAGGATAACTCCAACCCAGATGATCACGGGTAGCCTGTACTTCTGCTTTACCCAAAGCGGCACCATGAACGTCATGGCTGTTAGCTTTGTTAGGAGAACCAAAACCGATGGTGGTGGTAACTTTAATCAAGGAAGGCTTATCAGTGACCGCCTTTGCTTTCTCAATGGCGGTAGCGATCGCTTCCAAATCTGTATTACCATCAGCAACGTGCTGAACGTGCCAGCCATAGGCTTCAAAGCGTTTGCACACATCTTCAGTAAACGATATATCCGTAGATCCATCAATAGAAATATGGTTATCGTCATAGAAGGCGATCAGCTTACCGAGGCCCCAGTGTCCCGCCAAAGAACAAGCCTCTCCAGAAATACCTTCCATGTTGCAGCCATCCCCTAGGATGGCATAGGTATAGTGGTCTACCACAGTACAATCAGGCTTGTTAAAACGCGCCGCCAGATGAGCCTCAGCCAAAGCCAGACCCACAGCGTTAGCAATACCTTGTCCTAGGGGTCCGGTAGTCACTTCCACCCCTTCGGTGACGTGATTTTCTGGGTGTCCTGGAGTTTTCGACCCCCACTGACGAAACTGTTTAATATCATCGATGCTGACGCTATCATAGCCGGCCAGATGCAGAAGGGCATAATGTAGCATACAGCCATGACCTGCCGATAGCACAAAGCGATCGCGGTTGAACCATTTAGGGTTTTTGGGGTTATAACGCATAAAGCGATCCCAGAGTACAAAGGCCATCGGAGCCGCACCCATAGGAAGTCCGGGGTGGCCTGAGTTCGCTTTCTCTACTGCATCAATAGCTAAAAAACGAATTGAGTTAATGCAGAGTTGTTCAAGTGATTGGGTTGCAACAGCCATAGTTGTGTTTTTCTATATACTCGCTCTAAAGTGTGAGTGCCGGAGTAGAGAAACCAGATGATAATGGTTCTATTTTCAGAATTGCTCTGGAATCGCCCTCAGACTGCATCTGAGATCATCTCATTTTGAGGGACTATCAGGCAAGGGACTTGAAACTAAATTGATCGATCGCCAAATATCTAGGGAATGTTCTCCGCCAACACAGACTTTTTCTGCCACTGTCGGGCAGTAATCGATCCAGCCTATTCGGCTATCTCTACCGCCTGTGCAATTTCCATCATACCAAGATCTGGTCTCTACTTACCCCAACTCTGGCAGTGAACACCAGAAAAGTTTGGTAGATGGGTAGCCCGGTCTCTGAGCCAGCAGTGTGGAAAAGCGACGGGCGCGACTTTAGGCGCTGTCACGGTGCTATGATGGCAATTTTGATTATTCTGCCAGTCAGACCGACCGAATGAAAGGGGCTTAACATCTAGGCTAAGGGTATAGGTGGGTAGCTTGATGCAGGCGCAAAAATGTAGCTAGGGAAAAATAGAGCGATCGCCACTTGCCATTGTGGTAATTTTCATAGATATTGTGGGACAGTCTTAGTCAAAATTGGTAATCGGTTAAATTATTAAACAGAAATTATGGCTTTATATCTGGATTCTGCTATTGTGTCGGAAGCTGAAGCAGCTAGTCAATTGGGTTGGGTGAAAGGAGTTACCACTAATCCCACTTTACTGGCTAAAAGTGACCTATCCCCACAAGCAACTTTAAAAGCACTTAAACAACTGTTCCGGGGGGAGATTTACTATCAGTTAACTGCCTTAGATTTTGATAGTATGCTTGAGGAGGCTTGGGCAGCTTATAATATTTTGGGAGAACAAACAGTTTTAAAAGTTCCAGCCACTAGCTTAGGCTTTCAAGTAGTGGCTCATATATCCCCTAAAATTGCCTGTTCTGTGACGGGGATTTATAGTGCATCTCAAGCGGCTGTGGCTAAAGAAGCGGGGGCAAAATATGCGATCGCCTATGTAAACCGCGCCACCCGATTTTTAGGAGATGGAATCACCCTAGTTAAAGATATGGCCGAAATTCTCGCCGGAAGTGAAACCAAAATTCTCGCCGCCAGCATCAAGTCCCCAGAGGAAGCCGTCGCCACCCTCAAAGCTGGTGCTTATCACCTCACTCTCCCCTGGGATATTCTGCAATCTTTAACCACCCATGAACTCTCAAATCAAACTGTACAAGAGTTTCACCAAAATGGTCGGGGTTTACTCAGTTAATGGGCTAGGGTAAAGCCCCCACCCCAGAGGGGGTTATATTATCTTCGGTTAGGGTGAGATACTGCTACTGTGCCGCAAAAATCATCGGCAGCAAATTGAGGATTATTAACCCCCAAACCCGATAAATCATCAGATATTAAATCCGTGTTAACTGACTCCTTAGCAGACCATTTGGGAAAGTCACCTTTTTGATAGGTAGCAATTTGTTCTGGGGTGAGTAAATCCATAAAATCCGCCAATTCTCGATAGGTGATACATTTAACTTCTGGCTGACCACAAACGGCTTCAGCAAAGCGGAACATAGCATTCCAATAAGCGCCATTATTCCAGGCGGAAAAATGATGACCAATGTGGATAGGGGCGCGATTTCCTGTATAGTTAGCCTGAAAATAGTTTAGATAGGTTTGGAAAGTATCTTCTTCGTAGAATTGAGCATTAGCAGGGTTCGGCTTGGCTTGAGAATGAGCATAATAGAAATTATAGTCCATTGACAAGACATTTTTACGGGTTTTAGCGGTAGTTAAACTAGCGAGGGGGAAATTCCAGATGCCGTTTGGTTTTTGCGGCCAGTAGTTAGATTGAGCCACTTTACTGGTATCATAACGAAATCCTTTTTTTTGTAGGGTTTGATATAAACCAGGACCCTGACCCAATTCGGGGGCGCGAAATCCTTGGATGGCGGTTTTATCAAAGGCGAGACTACCTTCTAGGTTATTAATTTGGTAGGCTTCAAAAATAAACTTATCAAAATAGTTAAATTCTCGCGTCCAGTCCGCCTCAGTCCAGCGACTACCATCAAAATGACCTACTGCATGGGAGGCAATCTCATGACCTTCTTGATAGGCTAAATTTAGCTGTTCTAGGCGTTGTTTAACTTCTTCTGGGGTTCCTCCCCAACCGATCGCAGAATGGCCGACCCGGTGACGGCCAGGTGGGTGATAAAGTAGGCGATCGCCAGTATTGACAAAATACACAGCACTGATAAAATAAGTAAAGCGGAGGGGAATATTTTTAGCTGCCATTTGTTTAGTAAAATGGCGAGATTTTTGCCATGCTTCCAGAGAACGGGAACCGTCAAAAGCCAGCAGGACAAATTGAGGAGGGCGACTAGGGAGATTAATCAAACCTGCTTGAGCAATTAAACTTAATAGAAACTGTGAATCCCAACGATTAGATAAGCAGGAATTACCGCCACCTTGTTGTTGACAAGCAGTAATTAAATCTTGAGGAAAGGGTCCCAAAGAGTCGTTTCCTTCCATACAATAACCAGTAATGGCATTAAGATGAGAACCATTTGGACAGATATTATTTCCGTATGCTCGGCGAAATAATGTTTCCGACCATTGGTTATTGAAACAAGCGGAACCGCCGCCCCATTGGAGACATTTATTAATCATGTTTTGGGTGAGAGGTCCTGAAGCCATCTCACCATTAGAACAGAAATAGCCGCCGGGGTGATTAACGGTTTTTAGTTCCCATGTAACTGGTGTTTCTGGGTGGGTAGGGGGTGCAATTGATGGGGCTACAGGGGATAAATTCGATGATAAATTATTGACATTGTGGCAGGAAGTCAGGAAAAATAAGAGGCTAAAACCGGATAAAGTTTTGGGGAACCGCATATTTTTTAACATAACAATGATTGAATCAGGAAGGCAAATTATCCTTTAATCTCACCCTCAAAAAAAGGTGATTTCAAGAAAAAAACCGGATTTCCGATAGCCATGTATAAGAAACCCGGTTAAATTTGTCGCGACATATTGTAGATTTTGACAACCCCATTAGGCTTCTAAATGGAGATATTCAGGGGTTTTCAAAGGACGGGTGTAGCAGTCATGTTGATAGTTAAGCATGAAACCGTTGAGGGTCTTGAGTAGGTCTTCACGTCCTAGTAAATGTTCAATACGGTAGAGTGGTTCTCCTTGATGAAAGAGAATTAAGGTGGGTAGATTCTGAAGTCGATAGGTACTGGCCAGCTTTAAATTCTGGTCAGCATTAATACCCAATACCTGAACCTGACCTGTCCACTGGGTCTGGAACTGTTCCAGTTGAGGGACAATAAGTTTACACAGGCCGCACCAGGGAGCCCAGAAGTTAACGAGAATAGGTGTAGAAGCACTCAAGACCTCTTTAGAAAATTGCTGCTCACTGACCGATAAAAGCATGATGGCTCTAAATTTTATTAACGAACATTTTATATCCCTGGGATCATGCTACCAGCCTACGTTACTTGTGACACGAATTAATAGAGGATGAGCTTGCCAAAGTAGGATAATGAAAATGCCAACACCGAGATAAGCGGGACGGAGAAATTCCTGTATAACTAGGGTTTGCCGTCCCTGAATAATTGCCAAAAAGGGAATTACGGAGGTTTGGGATTTGAGGGTTTCAAAGGATTGGCCAAAACGGGCTTGTAAACGCCGATCGCCATGCCAAACTCCAAAGAGGTGATGTAAAACTAAACCAATGGAGGTCACGAGGGTAAAGGTGGTACCAATCCATAGGGTATGGGCAATACACCAGATGACTTGTCCGACCATTTGGGGATGTCGGGTAATACGGATAATGCCAGTTTGATGAAGATGGACTTGTGGTTTAGCGATCGCAGCAATTTCGAGTAGATTGAAAGTAGAGGGGTATAAAAACACAAAGGAGATAGCCGAGAGAACCCAAACGATAGGTTTAAGGGCGGGTACACCCTGGAGTTGCCAGAGTTGTAGGCCATCATAGCGGTGATTAAAGAAGTAGATAATCAAGACGACCGCCAGGGATAAACTGACCAGAGCGAAAAAAATGCGATATAACCGGGGACCGATAACCTGTTCGACAACAGGTCGGAGGGCAGCTAGACCACTATGGGCGATCGCAAAGCATAGCAGTAACCCCACCATCACGAAATGGCTAAGACTGAGCCATTGATCAGACATTTTGACTTCTCCAACGGATAATAAAGTTAACTCCAATACAGATCATCTCGCAGTATGCTCAAAGAAGACGATCCTCACATAGCTATTCTCGGATCTTTTGTCTGCCGATGAGGTTAACACCATGTCCGATCTTCCATTCACTTTAGATCAGTTACGCATTCTGCAAGCGATCGCTTCCGAGGGAAGTTTTAAGCGAGCGGCCGATCGCTTATATGTATCCCAACCAGCAGTGAGTTTGCAGGTGCAGAACCTAGAACGCCAATTAAATGTACCCTTATTTGATCGAGGAGGTCGTCGCGCCCAACTGACAGAAGCGGGTCATCTATTACTGAGTTATGGGGAAAAAGTCCTTTCCCTGTGTCAAGAAACCTGTCGTGCGATCGAAGACTTACAAAACCTGCAAGGAGGGACGCTAATTGTCGGTGCTTCCCAAACTACGGGAACCTATTTGCTACCTCGGATGATTGGGATGTTTCGCTCAAAATATCCCGATGTGTCGGTACAACTTCATGTTCACTCTACCCGTCGCACGGCTTGGAGTGTGGTTAACGGACAAATTGATTTGGCGATCGTGGGGGGGGAGATCTCCCCGGAATTGGCGCAATCATTAGAGGTGGTTCCCTTCGCAGAAGATGAACTAGCTCTGATCATGTCGGTTTCCCATCCCCTCGCCGGACAGGAGATTATCGAACATGATGATTTATACGACTTGCAGTTTATCAGTCTTGATGCTCAATCGACTATCCGCAAAGTGATTGACCAGGTATTGAGTCGGTCTGGGATTGATACCAGTCGCCTCAAAATCGAAATGGAACTAAGTTCTATTGAAGCGATCAAAAATGCGGTGCAGTCAGGTCTAGGGGTGGCTTTCGTTTCCACATCCGCCATTGAGAAAGAGTTACAAATGGGAGTATTGCAAATTCCTAAAATTGATCGAGTCACTATCAAACGGATGTTATCAGTGATTTATAACCCATTACGCTATAGATCTAAAGCCGCATCTGTATTCATAAAGGAGATTTTACCGAATTTCTCTAGTACACAACTCCCACCGGAAAATTTAGATATTTCTGCTGGGTTGGCTAACGAACCTACCTCAGAACAGATGCCCTTGTAGTCTGGACTAGGGGTTCGACTTCCACCACATTAGCACATCAAATAGCAATTTTACTTAGTGATGTCAGACGTTCCGTTCACCCTGGATCAATTACGAATTCTGAAGGCGATCGCCTCTGAAGGGAGTTTTAAAAGAGCCGCCGATAGTCTCTATGTCTCCCAACCTGCGATCAGCCTACAAGTACAGAATTTAGAGCGACAATTAAATGTTCCGCTGTTCGATCGCGCTGGTCGCCGGGCTAAACTTACCGAGGCTGGACATTTACTGATTAGTTATGGGGAAAAGATCCTTTCCCTATGTCAAGAAACCTGTCGTGCGATCGAAGACTTACAAAACCTACAAGGGGGAACCCTAATTGTTGGTGCTTCCCAGACTACCGGAACCTATCTCCTACCGGGGATGATTGGGATGTTTCGGCGAAAATACCCAGATGTAGCTGTGCAACTCCATGTCCACTCTACCCGTCGCACGGCTTGGAGTGTTGCTAACGGACAAATTGACTTAGCCATCATTGGCGGTGAGATCCCGCCAGAATTGCAGGACTGTCTCAGCGTTCAACCTTATATTGAGGATGAACTAGCCCTAGTTTTGCCTGTGTTTCACCCCTTGGCTGAAAAAGACTTTATTCAAAAGGAAGACCTGTATAACCTCAAGTTTATCGCCCTAGATGCTCAATCGACTATTCGCAAGGTGATTGATCAAGTCCTCAGTCGCTATGATATTGATCCGCGTCGCTTACGGATTGAAATGGAACTTAACTCGATTGAGGCTATTAAAAATACTGTGCAAGCGGGACTGGGAGCCGCTTTTGTGTCTACTTCGGCTATTGAAAAAGAGCTACAAATGGGGATGCTGCATCGGGCCACCATTGATTCAGTAACGGTTAAACGGATGTTATCAGTAATTGTTAATCCTAATCGGTATCAATCTAAAGCCGCCGAAGCCTTCAGTCGCGAGATTTTACCTCTATTTTGTAATTCTGAGCAGCGGATGAATTGACCCCACGGTGGATTTTTGCCAAAATCCTAGGGTAGCCGCACTTTTTCAGTGAAAATCAATTCAGGCCATAAGCCCAACCTAACTTCTGATGAAAATCCACTGTACTCGCCCCGGTTGTCCCAAGCCAGATAACTTATATCCTGACCTTGATGATCATGCCAACCTCAAAACGGTACAACAGAAGTATTGTACTACCTGCGGTATGCCCCTGATTTTAGATGGGCGCTACCTAACCGAACGTCTATTGGGTCAGGGGGGGTTTGGGGCGGCGTTTTTAGCGCGCGATCGCCGATCGCCCAGTTTACGCACCTGTGTTGTTAAGCAGTTTCTCCCAGCCGGAGACTTGGACCCCCAACAATTAGCGATCGCCCAAGGACTATTTGAACGGGAAGCCCAGGTTCTCGATCGCCTCGGACACCAACATCCTCAAATCCCCAATTTGTTAGCCTATTTTCCCCTGGAAGCAACAGGTTGGCAAACTCGCACCCCTCAGCAATTTTTCTATCTAGTTCAAGAATATATCGACGGTCAGAACCTGGAACAGGAACTATCAAGCCGGGGTCCGTTTTCGGAAACTGAAGTGCTGGAAGTAATGCGGGAAATTCTGAATGTCCTGGAATTTGTCCACGGGGAAGATGTCATCCACCGCGATCTTAAGCCTTCTAATATTATGCGCGATCGCTCTGGCACTCTGCATTTGCTCGATTTTGGCGCGGTTAAGGAAGTCACACAAGCACCAGGAAATAAATCAACCGGTATCTATTCTGCCGGATTTGCTCCCCCAGAACAAATGCGAGGTCGCAGTGTCTATCCATCTACGGATTTATATGCTTTGGGGGTAACAGCAATTATGTTATTAACAGCCAAAGATCCTGAAGATTTGTTTGATAGCTACAGCAATGCTTGGCTTTGGAAAGATCAGGTGACAATTTCTGATTCCCTAACTAACATTCTTGACCGAATGTTACAACCTACCCCTAGCGATCGCTTTGGCGCGGCTACAGAGGTATTAACAGCCCTCAATGCCATGATTTCGCCGCCACCGCCACCGATTTCGCCGCCACCGCCACCTCCTCCCGTAGTTCCTGCGCCTTCTGTAACTCCTCAAAGCGCGCCTGTGTCCGCACCAGTAGCTACTCAAATTCAAGCGCCAACCCCCACCGTCAGGCGACCTTTTTCGATCCTGGAAATTCTAGCATCAGCAGCATTTACCGGCTTTGATGGGGGATTACTGGTGATGGTATTGTGGTCGTTGTTAGATACAATACCTTTGAGTTTGGGGATTGCTGGCTTGCTGTTAGCGGGGTTACTATTAGCTCAAGTGCGCCGTTGGATTGAAAAATGGGATCTGCTGATTGTGGCTGGCATATCTTTTGCGATCGTGTTTTGGGTTGGCACTACACGCGGTAATCTTGAAGTTGCCCAGGTCATCATTTTACCAATATTGACAGCACTATCAGCCGTCGTGGCAACTTCCCTATTTCGTCTAATTTACGGGATTCTGAAACGGCTCATTTCATGAGTTGAACTAGAAGCACAAACGGTATTGGAGATTGGATAATGTCTCAAAAAAACGAAACAGCGATTCTGATTGTAGCCTTGCTGCTTACGGGAGGATTATTAGCCGTTGGGTATTTTGCCTTTACCCAGTGGCAATCACAAACTGAGGCAGACATTAGACCATCTCCGAGTTCCCCAACAGCTAGGAATGACTCCCGACCTAGGGCGATCAGTGCTGGGCAACAGTTATTGGTTGCGAGCACAACTTCCCCGGCTAAACAAGAGGGAATTGAGGCTTTGGCGGCGGGAGATTATTCTAGGGCTGTTTCCGAGTTGGAAGCCTCCCTACAGCAAAATCGCAATGATCCAGAAGCCCTAATTTATCTCAATAATGCCCGCATTGGTGCTGGACAGTCCCATACAATAGCCGTTTCTGTTCCTATCACTACGGCGGAAAATGCAGCCCAGGAAATCCTGCGGGGAGTGGCTCAGGCTCAAAATGAAGTTAACCAAGCCGGGGGTATTAACGGGGTTCCGCTGCGGGTGCTGATTGCTGATGATGCTAATAATCCTAATGTGGCTGAACAAGTGGCTCAGTCTCTAGTGGCTGATGACCAGGTTTTGGGGGTGGTGGGGCATTTTGCTAGTGATGTGACTGTGGCGGCATCCCCGGTTTATCAGCAGGGTCAGTTGGTGGCGATTTCTCCTACCAGTACGTCGATGGAGTTATCTAGGGCGGGGAATTTCATTTTTCGGACGGTTCCGAGCGATCGCTTTACGGCTAATGCCCTGGCAAAATATATGGTAGATAACCTGAATCTCAACCAGGCGGCTATTTTCTATAACGAGAATAGTAGTTATAGTCGTTCTCTCAAAGATGAGTTTACTACGGCTTTATATGGAGATGGCGGCGCTGTGGTGGCGGAGATTAATCTGGCTGAGGGGAATTTTAATAGCTTTGATGCGGTAGAATCAGTTACCCAGCAGGGAGCAGAGGCGATCGTATTATTGGCTAATACGGAAACCGTTAGTCAGGCTTTACAGGTGGTGCGTGTTAATGCTAGAAACTTGCCTGTTTTGGGGGGAGATAGTCTCTACAGACCTGAAGTGCTACAGGTGGGAGGCGATAGCGAGGGTATGGTGGTGGCTATTCCCTGGCATATTCTCAGCCACACTAATTCGGGGTTTCCAGAGGCGGCGACTCAGTTATGGGGTGGTGATATTAACTGGCGGACTACTATGGCCTATGATGCCACTAAAGCGTTGATTGCTGGTATTTCTGGAGATTCTAGCCGCCAGGGAGTTCAAAGGACACTATCAGAACCGGGGTTTTCGGCTAAGGGGGGTGGCGCAAATATCCGTTTTTTGCCTTCTGGCGATCGCAACCAAGCGGCCGAATTGGTTAAGGTTGAACAGGGAAGGCGATCGGGATTGGGTTATGATTTTGTGCCAGTTCCTTGATGTTTAAACGGGTGCGTTTTCGGCTATAATTGGCTGGGGATACTTTCGGGTATAGTCATCAACAGCAAGCAAGGAGATGGGAGGTGTTTGGTCGCCAACTGATTTATTTTTTATCATTATCTGGGTTCCGACCAAAATCTGCTGTCAACAGAAAGGTTTGGCGATCGCATTTTCGGCTATTGATGGATAGGGCGATCGCTATCTTAATTCTGGCTAACCTGAGTTTAGTCGTTTTTGACTTTATCTACCTCAGCAACCGCAATTTATATATACGCTTTGATGATTATCGCCAACAACGTTCTAACACTCCCCAAAGGAAATATTTACAACTCGTAGATAGTCTCCAAACCACCCTAGAACAGCAAGGCTTAAACTCTCCCCAAGTTGACCCTATCTTAGCCGAAATCAGACAATTTAGCCTCGAAATTCTCATAGAACAACCACCATTTCGGGTTCAAGACTCCCACGGAACTTTAGCAGCTATTAACAACCGACTCCAGGAACATCTCAACACCGATGACCTGGAAACAGCCATCAATACCTTTTGGAGTCGAGAATATTTCACCAATAATGGTTGGGAAAATTCCCTGAGATTTTTTAATATCAATTTACGACATCTATTTACACTATATGAACCTCAATTAAGCTATGATATCATTAAGGGAGTCGAAGCCTATCGACCCTCCCAAAACTATCTGATGCTCGTAGCAGATCTGCAAGCCATTTTAGAATATGAGGGTTTAGAATCGCCCCAAGTTGAACCCTTATTACAACAGCTTCAGCAACTCAGCACCGAGATGATAGACCGCAGTTATATCCCCCAAATTGACAACACTTTAGGGTTAATAACTCATATGAAATATAGGATGGTAGAACATATCCACGGTGGCGATCCATCCACGACTAATCACTTAACACCCACCTTAAAATTTTTGTATTCAATGAGGATATTAAGTATCCTCGCACCCGAAGTTATTTGGGTAGATCAGTCCTCAAGAGAAGCCTTTAGAACCTTCTGGAGTATTGATAACCTCAGCCAAAAAGGATGGGAAACAGAACTCGATTTTTTTGACAATCAAATAGCTACTTTAATGCGTCAGATGTATTTCCGTCACCTGGGAATAGATGGCGAATTTATTGACCGTTTTTGGCTAGTTGATTTACCTTGGGTAATTATTTTTTGGCTAATTTTTCTAGTGGAACTCTCCTTTATTCGTCGTCGCTATCCGCACCTAGGCTTATGGCCATGTATTAGGATGATCTGGTATGACGTATTTTTACTGATTGGGGTTATTCGCCTAATTCGGATAGTTCCAGTTATCATTCACTTAGAAAGAGCCAAATTACCTAATATGGCTACACTTAGGGCTCAAATTCGCCTCAAAGTTATTGCTAGTTTTGGGAATGAATTAATCCAGGTGGTAGTTAACCAAAGCATTAGCCAACTTAAAGCAACTGTCCGCAGCGGAAAACTGCGAAAAATGATTTTTAAATCTCAACAAAAATCGATGAATATCACTAAACCAGAGAGTCCGAGTCAAGTTAAACTAATTAGCGAACAATTATTAAAAGTTACTGCTTGTCATGTTTTACCAGAAGTTCAACAGGATTTAGAAGCCTATCTTCATTATCAGGTGAGTCAGTCTGTTAAACAATCAGGAATTTATCGCCGTTTACAGAAAATTCCGGTGATTCGGAAATTTCCTGAACAGGTGAGTGATAATCTAGTCAAACGCATCGCGGCCATTATCTCCCAGCAGCCCCAAAAATCCTATTATTCGGCACAAAATAAACAACCAGATCCCATCGCGCAAGAATTGCAACAGCGATTAGTTAACAGGTTTTTAGATGTGTTACGTTCCGAACTCAAAAATAATGAAACTATCCAAGAAGTTGAATATATTTTAATTGACTTTTTAGACCAAGCCAAAATCAATAACGTTGAATCGGCGCAACCAGACCCAGAAACTCCGGCGCTAAAACCGGCGAACTTCCCAGATGAATTTGACTAAAATCGGATCTGTGCAATCTTTCCTAAGAGTCCCACAAACGTCGTCGTTGATATCCTCCCAGTCGCTGGTGAGTGTCTCGCAACAGACGGGGAATATCTAAATTTTGAGGACAGCGAGGTAAACAGTCGCCGCAGTCGGTACATCGATCGCCTCTACGTCCAGGAAACCAATGTCCGGCATTCTCAAACATACCATAGCGATACTTACCAAATTGGGTCATATCGTAGGCGATCGCCAAATTTCGTAACCTCAGCACTTCGGGAATATTAATCAGTTCAGGACATGGTAAACATTGATAACACTGTTTACAGGTATCGGTTGCTAATGTTTCCTCTAAGGCAGTTTCCAGAGCCATGAAGGCGCTTTGTTCCGACTCAGTGAGGGATTCTACGGAATCGGCTACTTGTAGGGGTAAATCCAATTCTTGAGGGTTAGCGGCTCCTAAACTGAGGGTCGTAATGCGGCGATCGCTCAATAAAAATCGATAATTCAAGTGGAGGGGGGAAAATGGATGGCATAGCTGAGTTAACTTAGCTGGGGGGGTGTAGAGTTGTCCCCCCTTATCGGCTGGGGAAATAATGAAAATCCCCATGTCCTTTTGAGATGCTAGGGTGATGGCGGGAGCATGGCGCTGGAAAAAATAGTAATAATGGAGATTGATAAACTCAAAGCGATCGCTATTAATCGCTTCCAGAATCACCTCAACCGGAGCATGGGTCGAGAACCCCAGATGTCTGACCCGTCCATCTGCAATGGCTTTGTCAATACCCCTAATACCAGCGATCGCCTGGGTGAGATGTTCGGAGGTATTAATACCATGAATCGCCAAACCATCCACATAGTCAAGATTAAGCCTGGTTAGGGAATCATCGATCGCCTTTTCTAAAGCATCAGGATCAGACATCGGTGGGATCTTGGTAGTAATATAAAGCTGCGATCGCTCCACAGGTAGACCACCTAGCAAAGTCGCTCCCAGATACTCCTCACTTTTCCCATAACCTTTGGCAGTCTCTATATGGTTAATTCCCATGGAAACTGCCCTTTCTATAGTTTGGTGGGCATTTTCCGGGGATGCTAAATAGCGCATTGTTCCCAGGGAAAAGACTGATAGAGGTAAATTGGTTTTACCAAAGCGTCGATAACGCATGATTTTAGTTATTGAGCTTCGTCTTTGCGAAAATCTGCCCGTCTAATCAACTCTTCTGGACTCAGGTTAGCAACAAAATCGCGAAAGGCGCGTCTTTCGGCTTCGTCAGCATCACGATCGACAGGGATAGAAGCATCAGCGATGACTTCTTCCATGACCCAGATCGGGCTATCGGTACGCAGTGCAATGGAAATGGCATCAGAAGGACGCGCATCAATTTCTTTACGATTCTCCCCTTGACGTACAATCAAGACAGCATAAAATGTATTGTCTTGGAGGGAGTGAATCACAATCCGCTCTAAAACCATATCCCAGGTTTCCATGAGATTGACAAATAAATCATGGGTTAGGGGTCGCGGGGGTTGATGGTTTTCCAAAGCGCCGATTATCGATTTAGCCTGATCCTGACCGATAAAAATAGGTAAGGCTCGTCGCTCAGACGCATCTCTGAGTAACACAATAGGGCTGCGTGTGGTAGCGTCTAGTGCAATTCCGGCGACTTTCATTTCAATCATCGGTTCAGCCTCGATAAAATACGATAGACAAACAACAAGTGGTTAGACCCGCCAGTAAGAATCCAGCAATTCCAGTATGCCTTGATTTTTACCCGAATTGACGACAATTGCTCTGAAATTGTGGACAGCTCGTTGGTGAATATGGTCAAACAATGCCGGATAATTAACTGATGTTAGCCTAAAAATCTAGGTTTAATGGGCATTCTAGCTTACTGGGAAGGTAATCGCTAGGGATTTTTCCTGGTCATGGGAGTTACCACCTAGGTGATTGGTTTTGTTTGTTTAACGTTCACTTGATACGGGAAAAAAGTTATGTTTACCGGATTAATTCAGGCCTTGGGGACGATTGAGAGTTTGGGGCGATCGCGCTTTCAGATCGCTTGTCAGGTGGGTGCAACTGATCTGATTTTGGGGGATTTGGCGATCGGTGATAGTGTGGCGGTTAATGGGGTTTGTCTAACAGTGGTGGAAATTATGCCCCGTGGCTTGGTGGCGGAGGCTTCCCCGGAAACTTTGGGTCGGACTACTTTGGGTAGTGATTTAAATGGTTATGTGAATTTGGAGGCTTCCCTGCGTGCGGGGAGTAAGTTGGGAGGACATTTTGTGACGGGTCATGTTGATGCGATCGCCACCATGGAGGCGGCGGTGTCTGTGGGTAATTCCTGGGAAATGCGTTTTGTTCCCCCCAGTGATGCTGATCTGTGGAATCAACAGATTGCTCCCTATTTGGTTGCTAAGGGTAGTATTGCCGTTAATGGGGTGAGTTTGACTATTTCCGAATGCGATCGTCATAGTCGTTGGTTTGCAGTCGCTGTTATCCCTCACACTTACCAAAATACCAATCTTTGCACCTTGGAAACTGGTAGTTTAGTCAACTTGGAAGCAGATATTTTGGGTAAATATGTCGCTAAATTTCTCAGTATAAATTCCACCGATTCCGTGAATATTTATCATCAGCAATCTCTCACAGCTACCCCAGAAATTACCCCAGAATTTCTCAGCGAACATGGTTTTAATTAGTCCATCAATTAATTATTAGTAAAAAAAAAGCCCCCCACCAATGGTGGAGGACTTGCAACTAATTACCTAACATTAGGGTTCAGTTTAACCGAACTTACCAGCAGTTGAGGCAATTAGGAAGGCTGCGTAGGTGAGGATATAGCCAACGGTGAAGTGAGCTAAACCAACAACGCGAGCTTGAACGATGGACAGAGCCACTGGCTTATCTTTCCAGCGAACCAGGTTCGCCAAAGGAGTGCGCTCATGAGCCCAAACAATGGTCTCGATGAGTTCTTGCCAGTAACCACGCCAGGAAATCAGGAACATGAAACCAGTTGCCCAAACCAAGTGTCCGAACAGGAACATCCAGGCCCAAACAGAGAGGTTGTTAGTTCCGAAGGGGTTGTAACCATTGATTAACTGGGAAGAGTTCAACCACAGATAATCGCGGAACCATCCCATCAGGTAGGTAGAAGATTCGTTGAACTGAGCAACGTTACCTTGCCAGATACCCAGGTGCTTCCAGTGCCAGTAGAAAGTTAACCAGCCCAGGGTGTTCAGCATCCAGAACATAGCTAGGTAGAAGGAATCCCAAGCGGAGATGTCGCAAGTACCGCCACGGCCGGGGCCATCACAAGGGAAGGCATAGCCGAAGTCTTTTTTGTCGGGCATCAGCTTGGAACCACGAGCATCCAACGCACCTTTGACCAGAATCAGGGTGGTGGTGTGCAGACCGAGAGCGATCGCATGGTGAACCAAGAAATCGCCAGGGCCAATGGTTAAGAACAGAGAGTTAGTGCCGGAGTTGATGGCATCCAGCCAGCCAGGCAACCAAACGTTACCGTAGTTAGGCCAAGCAGTGGTGGCAATGCTTTCAGGATTGGAAAGCAGCACATCCATTGCATAAACCGCTTTACCATGAGCAGCCTGAATGAACTGAGCGAATACAGGCTCAATCAGGATTTGCTTTTCAGGAGTACCGAAGGCAACCACAACATCGTTATGAACATAAATGCCCAAAGTGTGGAAACCGAGGAACAGAGACACCCAGCTCAGGTGAGAGATGATTGCCTCTTTGTGATCCAAAACACGAGCTAAAACGTTACCTTTGTTTTGCTCAGGATCATAGTCACGAACCAGGAAGATAGCGCCGTGGGCAAAAGCACCGACCATTAAGAAGCCAGCAATGTACTGATGGTGCGTGTAAAGAGCAGCCATCGTGGTGTAGTCCTTAGCAATGAAAGCATAAGGAGGAATGGAGTACATATGCTGGGCAACCAGGGAGGTGATTACACCCAGACAAGCCAAGTGCCATCCTAACTGGAAGTGGAGAGAGTTGTTATAGGTCTCATAAATGCCTTGGTGAGGCATATTAAAAGGACCTTCGAGACGACGACCAAAGAAGTCTTTGGCATCGCACATTTCTTTGATGCTGTGACCGATTCCGAAGTTAGTCCGGTACATATGGCCCGCGATGATGAAAATCACGGCGATCGCCAGATGGTGGTGAGCCATATCGGTCAGCCACAGGGACTCGGTTTGGGGATGAAATCCACCTAAGAAAGTCAGAATCGCAGTCCCTGAACCTTCAGAAGTACCGAACACATGACGAACGGTGTCAGGATTCTGAGCGTAAACTCCCCAGTTACCAGTAAAGAAGGGAGCCAAACCCGCCGGGTGAGGCAGAGTGCTCAAGAAGTTATCCCAACCCACGTGCTGTCCGCGAGATTCGGGGATAGCGACGTGAACCAAGTGACCAGTCCAAGCCAAGGAACTAACACCGAACAGACCTGCCAAGTGGTGGTTCAAACGAGATTCAGCGTTTTTGAACCAGGACAGACTGGGGCGGTACTTGGGTTGCAGGTGCAACCAACCAGCAAACAGGAAGACTGCAGCCAGTAGAAGTAGGAAGATAGAACCTTGGTAGAGGTCTCCATTGGTCCGCATCCCGATGGTGTACCACCAGTGGTAAACACCAGAGTATGCGATATCAACGGGGTTAGAAGCGCCAGCTTGGGTGAATGCGTCAACAGCGGGTTGCCCAAATTGGGGGTCCCAAATAGCGTGAGCAATGGGACGTACATTTAAGGGATCTTTAATCCACTGTTCAAAATTGCCTTGCCAAGCGACGTGGAACAGGCTGCCAGAAGTCCAGAGAAAGATGATGGCGATGTGTCCAAAGTGAGAGGCAAAAATCTTTTGGTAAAGATTCTCCTCGGTCATTCCATCATGAGTCTCAAAATCATGGGCTGTGGCAATCCCGTACCAAATCCGACGAGTGGTCGGATCTTGAGCCAAATCCTGGCTAAATTTTGGGAATTTCGTTGCCATAAGTCCTAACTAAATGGTGTTCTCATTAAGTACGCCCAGGGAAATCGAGGCAGTTACCCCGATTCCCGAGCGAAGAACCCTCATCCTACGGAGATGATGCGGGCGAGGAAGAATGCCCAGGTGGTGACAATTCCCCCTAGAAGGTAGTGAGCTACTCCCACCGCACGACCCTGAATGATGCTCAGAGCGCGAGGTTGGATGGCCGGAGCCACTTTGAGCTTGTTGTGTGCCCAAACAATGGACTCGATTAGTTCTTGCCAGTAGCCACGGCCACTGAACAGGAACATCAGGCTGAAGGCCCATACAAAGTGAGCCGCCAAGAACATCAAGCCGTAGGCTGAAAGGGCTGACCCATAGGAGTTGATTACCTGAGAGGCTTGCGCCCACAAGAAATCACGCAACCATCCATTAATGGTAATAGCACTTTGGGCAAAATTGCCATTGGTAATGTGACTAATCGTGCCGTCAGAGGCGACGGTTCCCCAAACGTCAGACTGCATCTTCCAACTGAAGTGGAAAATCACAATTGACAGGGAGTTATACATCCAGAACAAGCCAAGGAACACATGGTCCCAACCAGATACTTGGCAGGTGCCGCCACGACCAGGGCCGTCGCAGGGGAAGCGGAATCCCAACTCGCTTTTATCGGGAATTAGGCGAGAACTGCGGGAGTACAGAACACCTTTGAGCAGAATTAAAACGGTCACGTGAATTGTGAAGGCATGGATGTGGTGAACCATGAAGTCCGCCGTACCCAATGCGATCGGCATCATTGCGACCTTGCCACCCACAGCAATTACATCACCGCCAAAGGCAGGACTAACGCTGGCGAGGGCATTGGGGGCTGTATTGCCCGGTGCTAGAGTGTGCAGGTTTTGCACCCACTGAGCAAAGATAGGTTGCAGTTGAATTCCTGTGTCAGAGAACATATCTTGGGGACGACCAAAGGCACGCATGGTGTCGTTATGGACGTACAGCCCAAAGCTATGGAAGCCCAGGAAGATACAAACCCAGTTTAGATGAGAGATGATGGCATCCCGATGACGGATTACCCTGTCTAGTAAGTTGTTAACATTCTTAGCCGGATCGTAATCCCGCACCATAAAGATGGCAGCGTGAGCACCAGCACCCACAATACAGAATGCTCCAATCCACATATGGTGAGTGAACAGAGACAGTTGAGTGGGGTAGTCTGTTGCGATATAGGGATAGGGAGGCATGGCATACATGTGGTGAGCCACAATGATGCTCAATGAACCCAACATCGCTAAGTTAATAGCTAGTTGAGCGTGCCAAGAAGTTGTCAGAATTTCATAGAGCCCTTTGTGGCCTTCTCCAGTGAAGGGGCCTTTGTGAGCTTCTAATAATTCCTTCATGCTATGGCCAATACCCCAGTTCGTCCGGTACATATGACCGGCAATGATGAATAGAACTGCTAGAGCTAGGTGGTGGTGAGCTGTATCGGACAGCCACAAACCGCCAGTCTGAGGATTTAAACCACCCTTAAAGGTTAGGAAGTCTGCGTAAACTCCCCAATTTAATGTGAAGAATGGGGTTAGTCCTTGCTTAAAGCTCGGATACAGTTCCGCCATCAAGCTGGAGTTCAGAATGAACTCATGGGGCAGGGGGATGTCTTTAGGAGCCACCCCGGCATCCAGCAGCTTGTTAATTGGCAAAGACACATGAATTTGGTGTCCAGTCCAACCCAAGCAGCCTAAGCCCAATAGTCCAGCTAGGTGATGGTTCATCATTGACTCCACATTCTGGAACCATTCCAGTTTGGGAGCACGTTTATGGTAGTGGAACCAACCAGCGAACAGCATCAGACCCGCCATCACCAATGCACCGATCGCTGTGCAGTAGAGTTGGAACTCGTTGGTGATACCGGAAGCTCGCCATAATTGGAACAATCCAGAGGTGATCTGGATGCCTTGGAAGCCACCACCTACATCGGCATTCAAAATTTCTTGGCCAAAGATGGGCCATACAACTTGTGCGCTCGGTTTAATCCCTGTTGGGTTTGTTAACCAAGCCTCGTAGTTGGAAAACTTCGCGCCGTGGAAATATGCACCACTCAGCCAAATGAAGATTACTGCCAGATGGCCGAAGTGAGCGCTAAAGATTTTGCGCGAAATATCTTCTAAATCGCTGGTATGACTATCGAAGTCGTGAGCGTCGGCGTGCAGGTTCCAAATCCAGGTTGTCGTACTTGGACCTTTGGCAAGATCGCGGCGAAAATGACCGGGTTTTCCCCACCTTTCAAAAGAGGTAGGAGTTGGGTCCTTGTCTACCGTGACCTTGGCTTTTGCCTCCCGCTCTGGAGGACTGATGGTCATTTAGACTCTCCTCTCCGTATCACAAATAACAAAAATATTGTTGCAGATTCTGAAACGGGATTTTTTAAGCCCCTTCATCATCCTTCACAAAAGTTGAGAGTGTTCTTAACTTTTGTTGGGGGCAACAACAAACCCTTAGTTTTGCCTTGGGCATTTAAAGGCATATTATAACGACAACTGTATGCTTCTGTCTACAACAGTTTTTGATTCTGCCGTCAGCCGCTGTTGTCTGTAAATTGTATATCATCTTTCCGAGTCACATGGGGGAGTCGGTAACAATAATTAAGAATTCCTAAAACCCCTATAAAATCTTGGATTTAGCCCATATCAGCCGAAAAACTCTGTAAAGATCTGCATTGAACCGTTACAAAACTTAAAATTTGCTGCCATAAAATACTTTGATATACAGGCGCTAGAGGGACCAGTGGCTGGCTCGTGACAGCTCATGGACATAGATAAAAATGTTAAGGATAATCGGCATTTTATCAATATCTGTTGGAGATCCATATTAAGGATCGGGTCTGTTTTGGGCTATAGTTGCATACTATACGGTTTCTTTGGACGATTTGGGTTTTAGGAGTGTGATTGTGTCTGTGAACAAGTTCTGGTGGACTCCCATCAAAAAACTGCTGACTATTTTACTCGTCGCAGTAATAACGTTTCAGATGACTGGGTGTGGTGACTCTGAACCGACTGATCCATCAATTACCCAGACATCATCAGCGAAAACTGTTAAGCAGAGTATTTCGGAAGTATCCCCCCCAGATATCATTCAAAAATTACACCCAGCCCTCGATCGCTATCAACCTCAAGTCCAAATTATCAGTCCTCAACCAGACGAGTTGCTACAGGATAATAATGTCACAGTCCAACTACAAGTTTTGGACTTCCCCACCTTCCGAGACGAAACACTAGGTGATGGTCCCCACTTACATTTAATTATCGACAACGATAGCGATCGCCATATTTACAATCCCACGGAACCGATTATCCTATCAGACCTGAAACCAGGAACCCATACCCTGCGAGTTTTTGCTGTCTATCCCTGGGGCGAAAGTTTCAAAAATGATGGTTCAAGTGCGATCGCCACATTTCACATTTACACCAAAACCCCCAATAACAACCCAGATCCAAAACTTCCCTTACTTACCTATAACCGTCCCCAAGGAACCTATGGTGCTGAACCCATTTTGCTGGACTTCTATTTAGACAACGCCCCCCTACATTTAATCGCCCAAGAAGATCCAGAAGATGAAATCATCGATTGGCGTATCCGCGTTACTGTTAACGGCGAAAGTTTTATTATCGAACGCTGGGAACCCATATATTTAAAAGGATTCCAACCCGGTAAAAACTGGGTACAACTGGAATTTTTAGACGAACTCGGAGAACCCCTGAATAACGTCTACAACAACACCGCAAGAGTTCTCACCTACGACCCCAAAAGCCAAGATACCCTATCTAAACTAATTCGCGGTCAATTATCTCTATCCCAGGCTAGGGGTTTGGTTGAAGCGAACTATACCAGCCCAACTTTAGCCCCCTCTCCTGAAATTGAGGAAGCCTCAGAACCTGAACCTATAGTCGTTGAGGAACAGGAAGTCTCAGAACCTGAACCTATAGTCGTTGAGGAACAAATGAGAACAGGAAGTCTCAGAACCTGAACCTATAGTCGTTGAGGAACAGGAAGTCTCAGAACCTGAACCTATAGTCGTTGAGGAACAGGAAGTCTCAGAACCTGAACCTATAGTCGTTGAGGAACAGGAAGTCTCAGAACCTGAACCTATAGTCGTTGAGGAACAGGAAGTCTCAGAACCTGAACCTATAGTCGTTGAGGAGCAGGAAGTCTCAGAACCTGAACCTATAGTCGTTGAGGAGCAGGAAGTCTCAGAACCTGAACCTATAGTCGTTGAGGAGCAGGAAGTCTCAGAACCTGAACCTATAGTCGTTGAGGAACAGGAAGTCTCAGAACCTGAACTTGTAGCGCCAAGGGAACCTTTACCCCCAGAAAATCCGACATCAGAAAGTTCCGAACCAGTAGCCGGAAACCAATTACAGAAACTTTGGCAAAACTTGCAACTACCCAAATTTTCCAATAATGACTCAGAAACGCCGATTTTAGAGCAAATTAAAAACTTTTTCAGCAGCTTTGAGATTCCGGGATTAACTCAAATAGAAACGGAACCTGGGACTCCAGCCGCCTTACCTAAAATTGTGCGAGACCAACCAGAAACTGAAGCCAAGGAAGCACCTGTAACCGAGACCAGCGAATCAAGCGATCGCCTCGATTAAACCCCCATAAACAGCACTGACAATCATGATTATGAGTAATTCCCAACCGACTAAAAAACCCTTAGAATACTACCAATGGCGTGGCTATCAATGCGCCTATGAATTTCATCCCTCATCTTCGGAAATATCCGCAGATATTCCCCTACTATTAATCCATCCTATTGGAGTAGGATTATCTCGGCGTTTTTGGTATAGATTTTGTGAAAAGTGGCAGGGATATAATAACCCCATATACAGCCCAGACCTGCTGGGGTGTGGGGAAAGTGATAAACCAGCAGTAGCTTATCAAATCACAGACTGGGCGGAACAACTACAGTGTTTAATTGAAACAGTAATCAAGCAGCCAGTGATTTTACTAGCACAGGGTGCTTTATTACCAGTGGCGATCGTCCTCAGTAAAACATACCCAGAAAGTGTGCGGGGAATAGTGTTATCAGGTCCCCCAGCTTGGCGAGTCATGACCGAGGCTTCATCACCCACTAAACAGCGTTTATTGTGGAACCTATTTTTTGATACCCCAGCCGGGCGACTATTTTGGAATTATGCTTGTCGGGAACAGTTTTTACAGTCTTTTTCAATTAAACAATTATTTGCTGAAGCCAAAGACGTTGATCGCGAATGGTTAGACCTGTTAGCAATAGGTTCAAAAGACCCCAAAAGTCGCTATGCAGTCTTTTCATTTTTAGCAGGATTTTGGCGACAAGACTATACCCAAGACATGGCAAATTTGACCCAACCGACCCTAGTAGTTTTTGGCGATAAAGCCTCTAGTATTAGTCGCAGTGGGAAGTCAGAAACCGTAGATAAGCGCGGCAAATTCTACGAAGAAGGATGGAAAAAAGCCAAGTCTATAGTAATTCCTGGTCGTAATGTTTTACCCTACGAAAAAACCGAAAGTTTTATAAAAGTTACCCATGATTTTGTGAGGAATATAAATTAATTCATCCACCCCCCATGAGTTGGGGGCGGGTTCATTTATACCGTCGTTAATAACAACATTGACGGCGGTTGGGGGCGGGTTTATTTAGACCGTCGTTAATTACCACATTGACGGCGGTTGGGGGCGGGTTTATTTAGACTGTCGTTAATTACCACATTGACGGAGGTTGGGGACGGGTTTATTTATACCGTCGTTAATTACCACATTGACGGAGGTTGGGGACGGGTTTATTTATACCGTCGTTAATTACCACATTGACGGCGGTTGGGGGCGGGTTTATTTAGACTGTCGTTAATCACCAAATTGACAGCGGAACCCGCCCCTACATCACCATTATACATGGTTGGGGACGGGTTTATTTAGACTGTCGTTAATCACAACATTGACGGCGGTTGGGCGCGGGTTTATTTAGACCGTCGTTAATAACAACATTGACGGCGGTTGGGGGCGGGTTTATTTAGACCGTCATTAATAACAACATTGACAGCGGAACCCGCCCCTACATCACCATTATACATGGTTGGGGACGGGTTTATTTAGACCGTCGTTAATTACAACATTGACGGCGGTTGGGGGCGGGTTTATTTAGACCGTCGTTAATCACCAAATTGACAGCGGAACCCGCCCCTACATCACCATTATACATGGTTGGGGGCGGGTTTATTTAGACCGTCATTAATAACAACATTGACGGCGGTTGGGGGCGGGTTTATTTAGACCGTCATTAATAACAACATTGACGGCGGTTGGGGGCGGGTTTATTTAGACTGTCGTTAATCACCAAATTGACACCTGTTGGGGGCGGGTTTATTTAGACCGTCGTTAATTACAACATTGACGGAGGTTGGGGACGGGTTTATTTAGACCGTCGTTAATTACAACATTGACGGCGGTTGGGGGCGGGTTTATTTAGACTGTCGTTAATCACAACATTGACGGCGGTTGGGGGCGGGTTTATTTAGACTGTCGTTAATCACAACATTGACAGCGGAACCCGCCCCTACCCAATTATTAATTATCAATTATTAATTATTGCTTCTGGCGCAACGAAAACCAGCAAAAATTTCGCGGACATGGGGATAATACCAATTTCGAAAACTGCAACGCATAGCCCAGGGACGAGTTGTCCAACTACCACCCCGCAAAACTTTATGTTGGTTATCAAAATAAGTTTCAGAATAACCACGATAGGGATAAAACTCAAATCCTTCATAACCCATAAAATTACTGCTAGTCCACTCCCACACATTACCTAATAAATCATAAACTCCAGCGGCGCTCACTCCTGAAGAATACCTATCAACGGGAGTAGTTAGGGGTTGATTAGTAATATTTTTACCCAGGGAATTACAGTTACAATTTTCTGGTGTAGGGGGTTCTTCGCCCCAGGGATAAGTGCGTTTTTTACCAGCTTTACTATCCCAACTAGCGGCTTTTTCCCATTCGGCTTCTGTGGGAAGTCTCTTCCCGACAAAATTACAATAGGCTTCGGCTTCATACCAACTCACACCACAAACGGGGTGATTATCTAAACTAGGGTTATCAGTCCAATAAAGAGGTTGTTGGTTATGGTTATGCTTAAGCCACTCCCAACCATCATTAGACCACCATTTAGCTTTATGATAGCCTCCCGCTTCGATAAATTGGCGATATTGACCGCAGGTGACGGGGTAAGTATCAATCCAATATTGATCTAAATAACAACTATGAAGGCGGCGTTCATTATCCATTGCGTCAATGGCTTTATTTCCCATGGTTAACTCTCCGGCGGGTATTTCTACCTCTGAAACTGACAACATAGGAACATCATAAAATAGGGAAAAATCGCTGTTTTGTACCTCAAATCTATATAATTGTAGGACTATGGCGATGGTTTCTCCGTGTTGAGATTCATGTTGGATAATAAACCGCCATAGCCTTTCCTGTGTTTCTATAGGTGCGGTTTCTAAGTATTTGATAACTTGGATTCTCACCAGGGATAAATACTCTAAAATAAACTCTAAGGAAGGAAGCTGAACTCGTCGATTTTTGGGGAGACCATCAGCGGTGAACAGTTGCCTATATTCGGGATATAATGGTTGATATCCTGCACATTCTTCTAATAGCCAATAGGCTTCTGTAAAGGCTATATGCCCTAAATGCCAACCCACAGGGCTAAAGTCGGGGTGAGGTTGGGCACAGAGGGTTTCTCGGTTAATTCCTTCAATGAGTTTTAAGGTCTTCGAGACGGCATTCATGCAGGGCGTGATAAATGGTCTGTTTGAGTGAGGGGGTAGATATGGATATCACAATCTTCTCCGACGCTAATTATACTTTGTTCTGGCAAAGATGCCACTTTCCCGGAAATAAAGGCTCCGAAGCAATGATAACTGATTCTGGGAAGTTTTTATCATTCTTTAACCAGTAAAGACTGGGAGGAGTACCGGCTACAGCATACCGGGAAGCTACCATTTGCTTTCCATCACAAATAATCATATTAGCCAGAACCCGCACCTGCATTTTATGGGCGATTTTCTCAATGGTATATAATGTTTGTTCGAGGGCGGAAATTAGATCGGCTATTCCTTGACTTTGTAGGCTATCCTTAAACAGGGCAAATAGGTGTTCTGAGTCGGTGTTACCTTCTATTAAACGATAGGCTTGGTCTGTGAGGCGATCGCGAATTGGTTTATATAGAGTTTCTCGGAAATCCTGAATATAACCATTATGAATAAACATCAGTTTTCCTGACTGGAAAGGTTGACAGTTATTCAAGTTGACGGCTTGACCAGGAGTGGCGCTGCGAACATAAGCTAAAATTCTCCCGGACTCAATATAGCGACTGAGAGGAGTTAAGTTTAAATCACTCCAAATTGGCTGAATATTACGATATCGATAGGGTTCTGTATCGGCGGTGGGATGATACCAACCCATTCCAAAACCATCGGCATTTAGCAAGGCTTCCCGCATTTCCTTGGGTTGGTAACTTTGCACAATTAAGGAATGTTCCGGCTGACACAAAATTTGCTCAAGTTGAATCGGAGATCCGATATAGCCCAGTAAACGACACATAGTTAATAATTCGAGATAACCAGTAAAAATTAAACCAGAGACAGGTCATGCTGTCAGCTTCCATTGTTCACTAATTAGACTGATTAACAGCCTGATTAATGCTTACCCATTCCACCAAAAAACTTGATTTTAACATGATAGCATGATTCGACATCACCAGTCAAGTATACCATACTAATTGTCATTGTCTATCGCTTGACTTGTGGATATTTCCATTCGTATGTATTGGGGAATACAAAATTGGTCATAGAAACGGAGATACTGGGTTCTAAAGACCGAACATGATGCCACCAACCCACGGGAATAAAAATTACCTCTCCGGGTTCTAAAATAAATTCCATGGGTCTCACATTTTGAAATAATGGATATTTCTGATAGTCAGGATTTTCTAAATCTACTTGGCTGAAAACCCCGATATAGTTATACAAAAAAGGTGTTTGATAGGGAGGAATCATTCTTACCAATTTACGACCAGAAACTTGGGCTAATAATAAATTAACCGGGTCGTGATGCAATGGGGTAACAGTTCCGGCGGGTCCATACCAGAAGAAGATGCAACCTGATGTTTGCGTGGGGTCTAAATACTCTGTGAATATTTCGAGATCATTTAATAATCCTTTGAGTTCAGGACGGTCTAAGTTTCGATTATTAGCTACCATATAATAGTCGTTGGTTTGTTTACCGGAAACAACCGAATCAATATAATCAGCAAATAGCACGGTTTTTTGATGGCGCTGTAGGTTGATTTCATAGTCGGGGTCAGCTTCTCTTCCGGCTTGAATTTCGACCGTGGCTTGTCCGTAATTCTGTTTAAGATATTCTGGATTCCATAATTCTAACGCCCGCCAATTCTTCATGATATCAGTTAAAATCAAGGGGGTATTTTGGGAATAGTAACTCTCCAAAAATTCCGACCGAGATACCCAGGGTTTGCGGTCAATGCTGGGAGAGACTTCTGAGAGAGACGCTAATTGACTCTGAATGGTCAGCATTGACTCGACTTTTTGCAAGAGTTGGACAAACTGCTTTCCGGCTTGTAAATAAGGGTGACTTGTGGCTTGATTAACTGCCTCTAAAGCTAGTTTGATATCTATTCCCTGTTCTACCATTTTCTCGACTAAAATATGGTCAGGAAAATCCATGAGTTTATTAACTGCGATCCACTGTTGCCAATGGTCAGATAATTTTGGTGATGGAGGTTGATTATTGACTGGAAGAGGCTGTTGATGCAGCCACTCTAAGCTAACTTTTTGGTCGGCGTGTATGGTGATATTAAGGGGGGGTAAGGTAATTTGTTTGATTTCCGGTTGAGTCATCACTTGATATAAAGTTAAAACGGTGGAATTTATCTATTAAATCTGTGGGGATTTTCAGGATTAATTATTGGTGGTATGAAATCGCCAAAATTGACGACTACTCCACAGAAAAGCTATGCCAAAGCTGAGGTTAAGTAAACCAATCATGGCGTTTCCCCAGCCTAGGAATTTGATGGTAAAACCGATCGCGATCGCCACGGACATAATAGCTAAGGTAATCCATCCAAATCGTGCTAAAATCGGATGGGGTGTATCGGTTTGAGGTTCTCTGATCCAGTCAACTAGGCGATCGAACAGGACTTGACCCGTAAATAATCCGATAGTCAGGGAAACCATCGCCCATAGGGCGTGCCATTCATCTAAGAATAGCAGATAAGGCAGGTGAAACCATAGAATTGCACCGATCGCTAATAAACCCAAACCTGTTACCATCCAAATGATACCAGTTATCCATAGTGGTGTGATTGTTGGAGATGAGGGATTTTCCATAGTTTAGATTTATTTCCAAAGCCAGACCGACCCAGACAGCCATTAAGACACAGCCAGCCTGGGAAGTTTTGATCAATTATAGATTAAGGTAACTATTCAGGCGGGCAACCATAAATAGTTGCCCTTACCTGTTAGGGATTATCTGGAAACTAGCATTTTAGGTAATTTTCCCAAACATATCCTTCCATGACAGGGGTATAGATATAAACCCACTTACCATCAGGCGATCGTTCCCACACTTCCACCTCCACACCATCCGGCAGACTACCAATAATTCTACCACGAGGGGTAGCCCGAACATTCAGGGGAGTATCAGTCGGATCAGCGACAATACAGACGCGGGCAATTGACCTCTGATCTGCTTGTGTCTGGCTATTGCTTTCATCCCGATACCTTTGCCAAATCGACTCTCTGGCTACCGCCACACTATGGTTAATAGTCAGGAGAGAAGCAACCCCTAAAAATAATAATCCTATTCCAATCCGCCGCCATTTACTCATGGTTCAACACTCCTTATGTGGGTTAATGAAGCGGTAAATGCACCTGGAAAAGGATTGACAACTGACCATCTGAATTATAAATCAAATCTCCCCAAATTAATCATCTGATTTTTTTGATAACATTTCGGTAAATTTGAGCAAGGTTTCTACATAGCGATCGCCAGCCACCTCCAGCACATCATTATGACCAGCCCCTTCAACCCAGAGAGACATTTTCGGGCCGGCAAAATCATCATAAAGCCTCTGTCCATGGTCAAAGGGAATCACGCGATCGCGATCGCCATGTATAATCAAAACCGGAACCTCGACATTTTGAAGATTAGCCAAATTAGGGAAACGGTCAAAAGGAAAAATAGGAATCCGTGTTACCACCCGAAATGTACTAATAAAACCGCTTTCAATCACCAACCCCCCACTAATTTCCGCGCCGCCAGGTGGGTTGAGGGACCACTACCGACCGATCGCCCGTAGACAATAATACGCTCAGGGGGAACCTGCAAAACTTGGGTAAGATAGTAATAAGCGGCCTCTATGGCTTGATAAGCGCCCGCCACGGAGGGTGTGCCGCCACTAAGCCCATAACCGGGATAGTCATAGGCGAATACAGAAAAACCTATATCCCGTAGACTCTCCAGGCGAGGCCGAATATCCCCCAAATCTTCAGCATTGCCGTGGCTGTAGAGAATGGTATACTGAGCGGTGGGATTGGGGAGATACAAAGCAGCAATGGGCACTCCGTCCAAGGTAGTCAGGAAAGTCAAATCCTCGGTTTTCTCATAACTGGGCGGACGAGGCAAAAAAATCAGGCGATCGCTTTTAAAATATGCCCAAACACCGACTATTATATAAATCGCCAAGATGGAAGTAACTATCCGGCGCAGAGAAAAGTCTCCAATAACCCATTTTCTGATTTTGGCATTATTCATAGATGATGAGGACCTAACATGGCAATGGAATTTCCCGACGACCTAAAATATTTAGATAGCCACGAGTATGTGCGTCTTGATGGCGAAATTGCTACCATTGGTATTAGCGCCTTCGCCGTTGACCAATTAGGTGATATTGTGTTCTTAGAACTACCCGATGTCAATGATGCCTTAGAGAAAGGCGAAACCTTTGGTAATGTAGAATCGGTCAAAGCCGTTGAGGAACTCAAGGCTCCCGTTAGTGGTACAGTTGTGGAACGTAATGATGCGATCGTAGAAGCACCCGAGGAATTAGCCGATGACCCCTATGGAGAAGGTTGGCTGCTGAAAGTCCGCATAGGCGATGAATCAGACCTTGATGATGCCCTATCTGCTGATGAATATAGGGTCTTAGTCGAAGGGGAATAAACCTGTCAAAAACCAATCTGGTCTAAGACTGGGGGGCAGAACTTGCAATTTTTCCCGTTTTGTTTTAGACTGCCCTATCAAATAGAACATTAGCATTAGTTTTCACTGTCTATGTTGTGGTTATGGCGATCGCCTGTGCGTAAGTCAAGCCAGATCAATCCCTAGGGTTTGGTATCCGAAAACTGCGACATTGAAAACAGTTTTCTCTTGCCATTTAGTTCTAACTGGGTTATAATCAATACAGCCCAACCTATATCCCTGCTTTAACCTAATTCAGGATCTCGCCATGCAGACCACAGTTAGTAACCAACTCAAATCTGAAAGCCTGGAGTTGCTGCGCGAGTACCAGCACTCCCCGTCTAACAGTATCCGTAATCAACTCGTTCAAATTAACATTGGATTAGTCCGTAAAGAAGTCCACCACTGGCTCAACCAATGTACGGAAAGCTATGATGATTTGTTACAGGTGGGCTGTATTGGCTTGATTAGAGCCATAGAAAGGTTTGATATGTCTAAGGGTCATGCCTTTAGCTCCTTTGCGATTCCCTACATTCGCGGGGAAATTCAACACTATTTGCGCGATAAAAGCCCCTCGGTGCGGGTTCCCCGTCAGTGGCTAACTCTACTGCGTAAAGCCACCCCATGTATTCAAGAGCTACAAGTAAAGTTGGGACGCAAACCCACCGATGTCGAAATAGCCTCAGCCCTAGAAATTTCCGTAGAGGAATGGAACCAGGTTAAACTGGCTTCCCAAAATAGATCTCTGTTGAGTTTAGATGCACCCATTCAGGACGAAGAAGAAGGATCAACCAGCCTGGGTGATTTAGTCCCAGATACTCGTTACCGCAGCTTCCAACTAGCCCAAGAAGATCAAATTCGTCTCCAGCAAGCACTGGGACATTTAGAAGACGGGACTCGCAAAGTTTTAGAGTTTGTGTTTCTCTATGACCTCACCCAAAAAGAAACAGCCGAAAAATTGGGAATTAGCGCCGTTACAGTCTCTCGGCGAGTTAAACGGGGTTTAAGTCTGCTCAAAACCATGATGAATGGCCCCTCTGATTCTGATAGGTAGCCAAATAGATAGACCAAAATAATTAACAAAAGCCCGATCCATTGCGTACCGGGCTTTTTTAGTGAATGGGGAATGTTGATTTTGCGGTTTTCTGAGTGTACTTCTGGACAAAGTAGATAACATCATGATAAAATCGAGTCCGTGATAAAAATATATTATTAAGTAAAGTTAAAAAGGTGTTGAACAAGAACAATACCTGACCAAGAATAGAATTAAAATTAACTTATAATAAGGTACGGGTTAACTCACGTTTAATTCATCGGATATCATGTCTAATAATTGGTGCTATAGGTACATAGGAGCAGCAAGCGATCGCTTTATCTGCTATATGGAAGGGTCAGACGCACTTAATCAGTATCCCGATTTTAGAGATAGGCACGCTCGCGCTGATCAGTTAATTAATGAGCTGTTAGGGTCAGATCCTTGTCTTTTTTATGTCCGAAGACACGGAGGAGCAAGACAGCCTGAATACGAAATCATAGAACTGACTATAGCAACAGATAATGATGATTTTTCCGTACCAAAAAAATTGGAAAGCCGTCGAAAGATATTGCAATTTTGGACGACTATTCGGCAAGATGGGAGTGGATGCCTGGAGATAAATAGAATTAATTTTGTCGATAAATACAGAGGAGAAAGGAATGCGTTTTCTACCCCTTTTTTGATTCATCTATTACCCCATGTACCAAGTAATCTTGGTATTCCGACCGAAGCATGGGAACACATAGTGACCATGCCCATCTGTAGCGATTATGTACCTACGAAAAAGCAAGTAAACGCATGGGGACAGTATTTAAAAATTGAACGCCGGACAGCCGAAAAACGACAATTTTGCATACCTTTTGTGAAACACAACTATCCGGCATCCAATAAACGTATAACTTTTCAAATCAATTCAGATCTGGCAACAAGCAATGGATCACTGTCACTCACTAAAGAGGAGTTTTGGCAGCGAGCCGGCGCAGCCAGAAACGGATCGGTAAAATTATTTACAAGCTCTGATTTAATAAGCGATAAGAAATGTGGACAAGAATTGGGGGAAATTGAAGTCATAGAAAGTACCAAAAATAAGATAAAAATTAAGATTGATCCTAATATTGCTGAGTCTCTAAACGATGGAGATTTAGAGTTACCTGAAACCGGTTTTTTGTTTTTTGAAGATATTGGCAGTCTAGTTCAGATCCGCTGGCAAGAAAAAGCATTGAGTAACTTGCAGGAGGGTCAAACCCACAATCCTTTTCTAGGTGAGTTTTTCTTTGATGCGGCTAAAGCCAGGGCGCTATCTGAAATTTCTATAATATCCCAAGCAGATTTATTATTGCCCGAAGCTAATGCCAGTCAAATAAACGCAGTAGAAGCTGTTTTAAATGCCGAGGATTTGATTTTGATTCAAGGTCCCCCGGGGACGGGTAAAACTACGGTGATTGCTGAAATCTGTTATCAAGTTGCAAGTCGGGGAGGGCGCACGTTAGTGGTATCTCAAGCTAACCTTGCCGTAGACAATGCTCTGAGTCGCTTAACTCACCACCCGGTATTGCGTCCGTTGCGAGAGGGAGATACCCGTGCAAAAGTTGGTCGAGAAGGAGAGCCTTTTTTGACTCATAATGTCATAGAAAGATGGTTAGAAAAAACTATTGATGATTGCCAAAAACGTTTATCAAAACAGCAGGAAATTTTCTTGGGATTGCGCCCATTGTTGACCCATTTAATCCGATTTCAAGACTATCTAGAAACAGAGATAAATTTTCCCGAACAAGAGCGAATACTGAGATCTAGAAAAACAGAGTTAGAAGAAGTTTGCAACGAGAAGAATAACTTGTTGAACAAAATTGATCAACAATGTCAACAAGTAGGTAATCTGATTGCGTATCTAAATTCGCTAATTAAATCGAACGCAGTCTTTCATTCTGAAAAGTTGACAAAATTGGATTCTTTGAACAAAAAAAAAGCCGAATTACGAACCGCTCTCAGTGAAATTAGTGACTACGAAAATGTAGCAAACCAAAATATTTTTAAGGTGTTACAAGAATCCTTAAATCGTCGCATATTAATTGACGACAAATCTTTGTATTTCCCACCTCAGATAATTGCTTTTTTCGACAAAAATAGATTTCAATATTCGCCTTTAAAAGATATTTTAAACACTCTTTTTATGGAAATGAATCAGTTGATATCTACATGGAAAAGTTGGGATGAATTTTGCACAATCAATAATGAGATATATTGGTTGATTTTTAAACATCAAAATTATATAGATAGTCACCATCCTCGCGAACGCGATATCAACCGATTGTATGAAAAATTGAAAAATAAAAATATAACTGACGGTCGAAAAATTTTAAACTTTTTACTCAAAACAATTCAATCAATATATGATTCTGATGCTCCAAAAAATTTGTATGATAAAGCATTAATTTTGGCTGCAATTAAAAGGTGGAACAGAGAAATAACCGCTCCCCCAAAACCAGTTGATGCCGAGCTAATATTATCGGATATTGTAGCCCGTTTTGTGGTAAATTTGAAAATAAAAACACAACAAATATTGGAAGAAATAAATTGTGAAAATGACATTCAAATGATTGAAATTCAGACCGAAATTGATAATTTAGATCAGATACAAAATCAGTTTTCTGAACTTGACAAAATCAAAAATTATTTGACTGAAAACTTCAATGGATTACAAAATGATCGCGATGAAATAAATAATGAAATGGTAGAACTCAACAATGAAATCAGTGAATGTAATGAAAGCATCCGGATTTTGAATAAAAATCTGACCGAACAAAGGACGTGGTGGAAAAATATCTGGGATAATATTCCGGACAGCTTAAAGCCAGAGATTGATACTGAAAGAATATTTTTAACCGATTCTTTAACAAATGTTCAGCAGTATTTTGAACCTTGGGGGGAATATCTTACTCAAGCCGAATCGTATCTTGAAAGGTATGAAGATACTATGACTCAATGGATTGAGCGGTTACGCAATCCATCAAATGATGATTTGGCAACAATCGAAAAACAGTATTTAGATAATGTCAATGTGGTTGGCATAACCTGTATGAAAGCAGCCCAATGGAGTTTTTCTCAAAGATTTAGCCAATTTGATGTTGTCATTGTTGATGAAGTTAGTAAAAGCACTCCACCAGAATTGTTGATTCCTGCACTAAAAGGGAAAAAGATTGTCATGATTGGCGACTATCGCCAATTACCTCCTATTCTGACAGAGGAAAATTTGGATGAACTGGCAGAGGAGCTTGCAGTTCCCAGAGAAAGAGTTGAATTTTTAGAAAAGTCTTGGTTTCAGCAGCAATTTGAAATGGCAAAAAATGCAGACAAAGGGATAACACAAAAGCTCAATATCCAGTACCGTATGCACCCTCAAATCATGGAAGCTATCAACCAGTTTTATGATGAAGGAGATGGAGGTTTAAGTTGTGGATTGCCAGACCCAGACAACCAGCGTGCACATCATTTGGACTGTCAGCTTATTCGTGAAGATCAACATATAGGATGGGTCAAAATTCCAGCATCCGCTAATTTTAGAGAACAACGCATCGGAACTTCTTATCAAAATGAGAAAGAAGTTATTTGCATACAAAAAATTTGCGAAAATATAAACAAAATTTGGGCTGACAAGGTTGCCAACGGTCAACCCAAAAAAGAGATCGGTATAATTACCTTCTATGGCGCTCAGTTAAGACTTATTGATGAGCGAATTTCTGGGGGGACACTTATCTTAACCTTGACATACGAACGGGAACAGTTGATAGATTTCAAGGCATGGAAAAACCAGTTATCATCGTTAGCATGGTTCGCAACAATCAGCAAGGAAGAGTCGGATTTGCCAAAACTCCAGAGCGAGTTAATGTGGCATTTTCCAGAGCAAAAGAGTTATTGATTATTGTAGGATGTCACGATCTATTTACCCAAGTTCAAATTTATCAAGAAGTCGCAAAAGTGGTTCATAAGTATCAAGGTTTTATAGATGTTTCTACCCTTCTTTAATTGACCTATGGATTTTTTGTTAGAACAGCTACGAGAAAAGTTTGAATCTCCCGATCTATTATTTGTCAATGGAGGTTATCTTCGCTATCAA
Source organism: Arthrospira sp. PCC 9108 (assembly GCA_016745315.1). Lineage (GTDB taxonomy): Bacteria > Cyanobacteriota > Cyanobacteriia > Cyanobacteriales > Microcoleaceae > Limnospira > Limnospira platensis. Next base: position 2,112,140 of record CP066886.1, on the reverse strand, counting down.
GTGCGCCAAACTACTGTACAGGTGGCAATAAGCAAAACCCGGACAGCAGATATATTTGAGGAATTTGTCTTAAAATCTGCACTCGATCTTAGTCCTTCTCCAACAACAGATGAAATCGCCGATATGCTGGGAATAGATCCAATGTTAGTTCGGCAGACTATCGATAAGCTTACAAGTTCCAAAAATTTGAATATCAATTCCGATGATTCTACGCTTAAGGTTGAACCTCTCACACAAAAAATATTTGCCGAAAAACTTTCCATTTTATACCCTCAAAATCCAAAGAATATCTATGTCATTGAAGATTTTTTGTCGGAAAATATTTTGATCACAAAGAAACCGCTTAGTTCAATTTTCTTGGGTTCAGATGAATTGGATAATTTCTGTGACCAATCAAACAACTCAGATGAAAGAGAAAATTTTCAATCATCAATACAAGATTTTTTTGGTGAGGACGAGCAAATTTTTGTAACAGGTTTCCAGGAGATTGAGTCGAAAAAAATTTATCGGGCGATCGGTTTATTGATTTTTAAAGATTTAAACTGTCATCAACACTTAATCAAATATTTCATATTACCAGATAACTATAGCCAAATTAAAGATTCAACCGAAATAGAAAATGATATAAAAAACCTTAAAAATCTAGATAAAATTGACATTAACAGTCTTTTGAGTCATGATTTCAATCATCATGATGAAATTGAAGTTGACGAACCATCTCTAAATGAACCTATACGAGTTTATATCGGCTTACCACGACATCTAGCCAACAAGATATTGTGGGTTGATCGTAGATATAGAACTAATCCTCTATCTCATATTCCAGGTGGAAGTGATGTGGTAGTTGAATACCATAATGGGCAAGTTTTAGGGTATGACTGGATCAAAAAACCTTGGGTTTATATTAGAACTTTTTTGCAGGATTGATAGAGTATGTTGATGATGAATTTGAGAGTCTGGATGAGATAATTCAGCTTCAAATGACTAAAAGTAAAATCTCAAGAGTTTATGCCAGAAAATACAAAAATGAGGAAGAACGAGCTGATACTGATTTTCAAGAAGTATGGAATTCACAAACGGCTAATGAAATGCCATGGACATCCTTGAAAAGATTTGCATATCAATCCTCAAAGCAATATTACCGTCATTTGAATTTACCTTCTGACTCTCAGCCAGCCAGTTTACTCGACTACTATGGATATGAACCAGAATATGAAGATCCAATAGATAAGGCTGAACGACTGTGGGGTATTCCCGATCCTAGGTTGGTGGAGGATTGGTATTAAAATTCCAGACACCCGAGGTGAGACTTTATTTATCTCCGCTGCTTAAAAAGAACACGATCGCTCGGAGCGTGTCATATATAGAGAACGGCGACTTAAAAACACTCAAAAACAATGGCACGAGATCTGCTGGGATTTTTAAAATTGTTGGCAGAACGGGGACAGTGCGGAAGGGTGCGGAAAATAGCAAAAAGCTGGAAATTGCGATCGCCCTTGGTGTTGATCCGTTGATTCAGATACTCCGATTCCGGTAGACTTGTCATAGTCGCTGTTTGCGGGGTTGTAGAGCGGTTATGGGGTGCAGTTAGAGTGTAAAACGTGAAACGGTGGATTTGGAAGTTAGGGGCAATTCTGAATTTGTACTACAAAGAACTATCACACCGGGTGAAGTTCTACAGGATGATCCCTTTGGCGACCACATAGGCTGTATAGGTAGCCAAATAGATAGACCAAAATAATTAACAAAAGCCCGATCCATTGCGTACCGGGCTTTTTTAGTGAATGGGGAATGTTGATTTGGTGGTTTTCTGAGCGTACCCCTTGACAACTGATATCAGTTAATGATATCAATAAACTGTTATCAACATCGGTGATAATGCAGACACTTCCTCCAAAGACTAATCAATATCGAAAACTGCAAGTGGTAGATGGGTTAAATGGGAAGCGTTTATACAAGTTAAGTGACTTGGCTGGCGATCGCTTTAGTTTTTCTGTATGATGATTATGGCCATGAGTAATGGCTACTTGACAACCCGTTATTCGTTAGGGCCACAGACAACTCTACTCCCAAGTCCTAACGGATTCTTGTGGCTTTGGCTTGATTGTGCGATCGCGTTTACTTCTTGTCCCTCGTTGTTCACTGCTAAGTATTTTGTAAATTAACTTCATCAATTCATTGTCTCTTGAGTTGACCTCTGCTATTAACTTTTGGTTTTGCTTCATCAAAGACCACACTAAAAATATCACTACCCCATCACTTCCTACCCGTAATAATTCTGGTAAAACATCAGTCGCCATAATCTTTATATTTTTGGTTTTGGATATTTAACGGAAAATAATCTTGATTTTTGGTTAAGTATTTTTCCATGTGGTTGATGTTTATCCATATAAGTTTATTATGGTCTTCTATTTCTCGCCTAAGCGTTGATGATATTCTGTTTAGCTCTTCTCTGTTTCTGTTGACTTGTACTCTAATTATTGTGTATTGAACTGATACATACCAGACCGTACTAATGAGTGAAAGTATCCAACTTATAATTACCGTAATTTTCTCAATTTCAATATCCACGGCGGAATTAACTCCTCTGTTGATGTGGATTTTTAATCACATTTGACTTGGGTTAATTTCAAGACTTTGACCAGATAACGCAGATAGAATCCGAATTATCTGGCAGCTTTAAATTTTCGACCAACTAACTTTTGACGTTCGGGACAATTATACTATTTTCATACTTTTCAAAAAAAGCTAGAGTTCTTTATAACCTCCTAAAAAATGTCCCGTCTAAACTTTCTATTACAGGCCTAATACTTACTGCTGAGACCACATTAATTGCTTTATTTCCTGGTTGTTGGTTGTATACTTACTGTGCTTGATATAATGCCCCTACTAAATGACAAAATTCTACGGTAGCGTCCACACTATCACCGCTTGCCCCCAATGTTTCTAGTAAGGTTTTAAACTGTGAATCATCTGGGAGATGGTCGATTAATTGATTAAGAGAGATGTCCATGTTAACTTACAAAAGCCTCAATTGTTACGTCAAACTTTAGATCCATTGTAGGATGATTTTCGATCCATGTTGCGTTTTTGAAAAAACGGCGGCGAACTCCCAACCTTCTAATCACCGAGGGGTTGTCTGTAAATTCTTGAACTGGTGGATAGTTAATCAGTTGCGGTTCTTCTGTAACGTATACAGTCCTTTGCCCTGTTATCCAGTCAGAATTTCCAGAATTATTAGAATAATGTCCTCTAATAAGCAGCATTGACCTATAGCCATCATAGGGATTTGTCCACCGCTCCCAATCAGTTAAAAATCTAAACCTCAATAATGAGTATTGAGTAACTGGGGAGCTGTGAATTATCCACTCTTGACTTGGCTGATAGCTTGAAGCTATCACCTCCCATGTGCCATAAGCATCCGTAAAACTCATGCTTTACTTGATAACTTGACGACGGTCTAAACCAGCCCTCAATACGGTTTTACCGTTTAGGGTCTTACCGCCACTATTATAATGATGCAAAGCAGCATTTATGTTTTCTACGTCGCAAAATACTCTATATGTAATTGGTGGCTTAGTCGTTCCATTGTTGCAGGTAATGCAAAGCCTTGCTAAAACACCGGCTCGCATTAATTCCCCAGTATCATAAACTGGCTCTTTCTTATTCGCATCAGAGACTGGACCTATTCCCAAATGTGCTACAGTGTTATCGTCATACATTACACTGCTGGCTCTAAATACTCGAACCTTAGTGTCATCTACTAATTGACACAGTTTCGTTCTAGCCATTGATATATTTTCCTTTCTCTATTAACGGTAATCAACTCGTACCACGATCGCGACATGGAAGTTATCACTCCCGTACCATCCCAGGGCTTGTTAGGTAGTATCTGGATGGCTTCAGTAACCTTGTCTGTAGGCACATAAATATCAGCACCATAATACTTATTGTCTTTTCGGTAGTTAATTCGCATCTTCATTAAGAAACCCTCCTGCACAGCTTTATTTGGCTTAAGCATATGTGCATTTACATTTGTTGGATCTGTGTGGGCGGTCATTCCGAGATGTGTAGCAATGCCATTGTACCGATTAGAAAGCCGGGCAGCTACTTTAATGGTTCCCGTACCCCCTGGCGAGGGTGCATCCCAGCTATAAATTGTTGAACTATTTAGAGGGGGCATAGAATACCTGCCTTGTTGCTTTAAAACTGATTACCACTACATTCATAACAGGTATTTTTAGAGCGTGGAACAGTTACGGAAACCTATAGGGTTTCCGAACATACAAGGGAGTTTGTTTGATCTAAAAAAATATTGGGGTTGTCTTCTAATCGGGATTCCTGTATATATGCCCGTTGTAGTCACAGAGAAGGATAGGCTCGTTGAGCATCTCTAAAAACAATTTCGCCTCTCTAAAATAGACGTGCCCGACCGGACGGCGGCGGGGTGGTTTAATTTTGTTACCCAATATCGTCACTTCTGGGGGCGTGATAGGAAACGCTTGGGTTGGATTTTGGTTGCTCGATGTAAAGACCTTTGAGTTATCAAATTCTATTTCCATCACCCGACAGATTCGCTGATAAAGATTAATCCCCTCTGATGCGCTAGTTGCAAAAACAAACGACTCTAACCCTTGGCGTTTATCTCTGTAGCTAACCGATTCTCTACCCTTGTGAAGACGAAATTGTTCGGGTTGTAGAAAGTTCTGGACAATTCTCTGAGCCAAATTTCTGATGTTAGCCTTAGTTAACAAGTCGCCAGTTCCGTTCGGGTTTTCTGTTTTTCCCACCAAACGGAATCCCACTCTTGCCTCTAATTGTCGGTAGCCTTTTTCCACATCCTCGATCCGTTCCAAAAAGTACAGCACAACCTTGGGAGCGCCCCGGTAACTAATACCCGTCGAGACCGTGCTATCCATCCCCTCACTGCTACCCCCACCCTCGTAGTGGATTTGTAGGATTTGCCTAATTAGCTCCTTGTCGTTCCCCGTCAAGACAACTGATTTGTTCTGAGAGCGATCGGGAAAATATTCTATTGTGCGGTGGAAGCCCGAGATCCTTTGCTGTTTTTCGGGCTGAAGGTTTCCATTCAATGTAAGCCGGGCGAGAGCCTACCTCATTTCTCCATCTGCTTATTGTTTCCCCATTGGAATCCTTAACATTAGATGAAGGATAGTTAGTTCTTAAATTGGGGAGTTTTGGGTTCACTCTGTAGCGCAGTTCTGGATAACCCGCCGCCCAAACATCAAACCAATCCTCGAATTTTAGATCGCTGGCATTGAGAAGATGATCGAGCATCTTCTCCATCCATCCGAGTTGTGACAACTGCAATGCCAAGGCTGACTCAGAACCAGTCATCAGCAGCTTATAATCTGGGTTTTTTCTATCAGGTTGTAACTGATAAACGTTCCAGTTTGGCTGCAATTCTATTCGGACTCGTTCCGCCCGCTTATCTGATAGTTTCGTGATACGCCGTTGACGAGCCATCATGATGTAAGTTTGCTGAGTAAGTCTTCCAACTTCTACCATTGATATCCCTCCTCTCAGGTGATGAATTTATACTAGGTATCCACTCCTCATAAGTTCCCTGCTCTGACAACAACTCACCGAGGGTTTCAAAAAAAGTAGATGTCATTGTTTCTATACCCTCCCATTGTTGCTCATTCACCCAATCAAAATATTCATCTTCTTTAACTTTCGCCCAAGTTTCTTCTACTTTCTCCGAAACAATAAAAGGTGATTGCCCTTCCTTGCCCCAAGTATCTTCCTTATCCAACAACCTGGCTGCTACTTTTCTGGCGTTAATGTAAGTCATAACAAACAGTGCTTTTTTAACAACCTCTTGCACCGCATACCTCAGCGAGGATAACGCATCCACCAAAGTCTCTTTAATAGTCGGGTTAATCATACACATAGCGGCGATCGCACCTTCCCGAATCCTTAGCGTTGCTGCATTAACCGACTGCCTTACCTTCCCCGCCACCAAACTAGCCAATGATTTCCCGACTGTTTCCCCCAAGGGAACATATAAAGCATTAGCCGCTTGTTTTAAATCGTCCATCATTTTCTTGTCAGATTCTGCCCAATCAAAGTTATAGGCTTGAGAAACCCCTTGGGTCAATCTGCTCATCACTGTAGGTATTGTTACCCCTAAAAAACCGCCAACAAAAGCCGGATGGGCTGCTACTAAACTCCCTACACCCGCACCAACAAACCCTAATGCTTGTCCGCCAACAATCAGCACAGTCCCAGCAATTAAACCACCCGCTACAATCCCGGCTATTTTAGGAACCAGAGGAGCCTCTTGTAGCCATTCTTTGAAAAAACCCCAGTTCCCTTTTTTGATGTTTTCTGCAATAACTAAAGCTCCGCCCTTGACACTACCCGCCCACTTCTTAAAATCAAAGGCTTTTAAACTTTGAATCTGCTGATAAAAAGGGGTCGAAAAAGCATTAAACCACTGTGAAGACATTGCACCGCCAGCTATAGCGGTTGAAGTTAGTTCTCTCTGGTCTATCCCTACAACATTAGACATAATCTTAACCTATATTATCAGCGTCGAATGGTAATAAGTCTTTACTTCGGCGAAATTCAGTTAGATTTTCCCTTGATGACAAATTGTCGGATTTGATTTGGCGATTCATCATCAACTCATCATTAGTTTTTAAGAGGCGGGGGCGCTCTGTTTTACTAGGAGGACTTTTGGGCTTGTCTTTAAACCTCGGTTCTGTCATCGCATTATAATAATTCATCAACCAAGAACGTTTAAACTCTTCAAAGTCGCCGCCCCCAACGGCTGAAGCCATATTTAAATAGTCTAAATGTAGCCGAAAATCCAAGACAGCGATCGCTTCCTCTATTCTGTTGTTGGTATCAGTTCTTAACCCGGCTTTTTCATCTTTTTTAGATGGTGGTTTCCTACCACTACCGGAATCGCTCGGAGGGCGATTAGAACCACGGGGGGGATTTCTTTTGGTCACGATTATGTCCTCATTTTAGCTGCCATATTCAAAATTATCTCATAAAGGTCAGTGCTTTTAAACCTAAACTCATCAACCTCTATTTCATAATCACGAATCTCTAATAAATCGGGCAACATAGCTTCTGTCGTGTCTTCATCGTTTAAATCAAGTTTAGGCTCATGACCCTTTTTACTATCCTTACCGAATCCCTTACCAGCTCCCCAGTGTTTTTTACCAAACACATTAAACTCAATCGGTAAAGTCACCACCTTCGAGATAATAGGAATTCCCAACCCGTCCAAAATCGCCGACGTTCTGTAATATAACTTAGCTAAAGTCCGATACATTCTCGTCATTATATAAGCTAGGCGAATCTGAATATTTAACTAGGTTAGCACTATCACCTTTCAACTCAATCAACAGTTCAGTCTGAGCCTTTAATATAGCCCCCCAGCGAGTTAAACTTTAACTCTATAGACTGGTCGCCTTTTTGGGCTTTATTCGTATCCTGAACTTTAACAGTAACCGGAGCATCAAAACCATAATTATCTATGGTTTTAAACAGGTCAGACATGATTTCCAGATAATCCTTATTTGCATGATTACCTTTACCTTCTGGTATCATCATATTAGACGGAACTTGGAAGTTCTTCTCTAACAATTTCCTGACCCCTAGGGCTTTATGTATTTCCCGAGTCATCTTAATCAACTCTTCACAGCAGTTTTTGTCCATATCATCTGGTAATATTGGTAAACTTGGCGGTGGCTCTGGTTCAGGTAAATTCTCTGTATAAGGCCATAAGGGTAAATATAAGTCTATATATCTACGATAAAGTTGATGGCTTATATAGTTACCAGTTTCTGGTTCTATTTGGTTAAAAACTATCGGAGCCACCGCAACATTAATCTGCTGGGCTGATTTCAAATAACTAGGTGAAAGCATCGGGTATGATGTCCATACACGCTGGGGAAACCATGTAGGAGATTTCTTGATATATTCTAGTTGAAATACCGCTTTAACAGTGTTAAAGTATACTCCAACTTGAACATCTCTAAACTGTCTTCTGTCCCATCTCCCAAAAAGCTGTCTAGTCTCCGAAACTGGCACTATTCCCATAAAAGTTATAGACTCGAACGCCCAACGTTCATTTTGAAATTCAAGAGAGCGTATTAAGTTTGATTTTGATGTTATTGTACCCTCACCCTCCGCTATAAAATTTAATCCTGCTTCCGTAAAAGTTGGAAACCACCCCCACAAAAAGAATACTTTTTTAACTAGATAGAGTTCCCCTAACTGGCGAGAATATCCAGCCGGAGGTCGAGGGATATCGAGCTTAGGAGGTCTAAGATCATTTTCATCTTCGCTTGTCTCAATTTCATCTTCCTCTGTTTCCTCGTCTTTATCATCTTCGCAAACATTTCTGGCAAAGGTAACCGTTTTACCCCCAATAGTTACGCTCATCGATTGCTCGCATTCCCCAAGGTAAACCGAGACATTAGCATCATTGATACTGTCAATTGTTCCCCCAAAACCTTTGGGGTTTCCATCCTCATCAAGGTCTACAAATCCGCGAGCCGTGCTGCCAATCTTTTCGGTTTTTATCCCTCTCCTAGTTCCACCATCCTGTAAATCCTCAGCTTCTATGCTTGCTTTGGGCAACATTGACCGGGCAAAATCAACTATCCCCCCAACATCTATCTCAATATCACCGTCATCGCGGGGAAACCTTACTCTAGCCCTGGGTTTATCATCCGCTTCTAATCTTTTGACCTCTCTTTCTATTACATCTACAGCTTGCCTGTAGTTGCGATTTCTAACAATGTCTTTCACCCTCCTGCTTCGCTCTTCTACCTCTCTCATGACAAAAATTCCTCATCCCAATTAATAAATAATTGCCTCCATCCCTCCTCAGACAACACCCGATTATCAGTCAGCCATTCTGGTTCCATCGCCTCGATCGCTTCCAAAGAAACCGAATTAATCGTTTCCCGTTTTTTTAGCATAAAATAAGCATTAGGCAGATACGGGCTTCTCCAAGACATTAACATGGCAGTGACTGGCAACACTTCTAAAAAGTCAAAAGTTTGGCATAGATACTCAATTCTCTCTAACCATTGCTCAACAAGAAAACGATAGTTATCTTTGCGTCTTAAATCCGTTTTATCCGTTTGTCGATCCGTTTTCGGAAATTCATTAATTGTCCTGTATTGTATGGGAACATTAGCCAAGGCTTTTAACTCTCGAATGAAAGGAAAAGCATCAGATGGAGAACCGGGAAGCAAAAAGTGGCGTTTGAATATCACCTTTTTAGCATAAAGCATTGATGATAAATCACTATTCCACAAATTAACTGCATCTACTTCATATTGTCCCTCTGGTAGATAACTTAAATCCTCGGTATTTTCACTGCTATATAAAGCTGTGGTCATTGATAATAACTCTCCATAATCAGAACAGTTGTCGTTCCCTCTTTTACTTTTGCCCATATCGCGTCAGTTGGTATAAATCCGGCTACATTACCTGGATAATAAATCTGGCCGGGTGGCATTTGAATGGATGGCTTGTCGCGTCACTTCCCAATGTGCCAAAACCCCAAAGGAGCTCAATTTCTCCCTGATTTTGAATTTCAAAATAAGCACGGCTTAGATTAGCGGGGGCTATTAACATGGGATTAGGGCTTACAGTGACTGTGTTCATCACTGTATTAGCCGGACGTTTAGCCATCAATATTAAATCTAATTCTACTCTATGTTCTCCCTCGATGTAAAGAGTGTCATAGATGCGATTACTGGCTATTGAACCGCCCCCTAATATGCCGTTGCCATAATCCTTAAAACTTACACCCAATTGGTCAGCACTGCCAAGTATTTTGACCTCGTTTGCTGTTAAGTAAGGATTAATTAGAGGAACATAAAACCGCCTCCCTCGGTTTTGAATAACAGGACAAGCTGCCTCGACCCATGAACCGGTAGCGCTTTTTCTTCTAAGCAATTGCCACCCAAATTTAGGATGATTGCTCTCTAATTTCATTAATTTGGCTGCTCTTTCTGCCGCCGAATCCTCTGGGTAAAATTCAGGATAAGGAGACCGGGGAAAACTTGGACACCAAACTGAGGCGGTGAGACTTTCTAGGAAAACATTAGCACGCCATAGCCATCTAGGGTCAATATTGTTAGACATTGAGTTGACGACATCAGAGACAGCCAAAAGTGTTAATGGGTCTGTAACATAATTACTGGCATTACTTTCATTAATTTCAAATGAAAATGTGTCGGTTTCTGATCAGCGATTTTCTGCCATAGTTTAAGGCGTTAATAAGTATGGTTGTGCGGTTGAAGTCATGCCGTCGCTGTAGCTAATGATTACAGGATAGTCTGTTAAAGTAATGGTAAGTATTAATGGATAAGTTCCACTTCCACGAATGTTAGGTCCTATGGTAAACTCACAATGTTTTCTGGCGGGTTCGGGATTGAGTGTGGGGCTAAATTCGGCGGCGTGTTGATACATTACCAAATGCAGTAGAGCGCTACATAGATTTTGTTGATTAAAAGGATAGCTACCCGTTCCGGGTTGAAAGCCCACAAGAAATGGTTCTACTACTGCGATCGCACCGTCATCAATAAAACCTTCTAACTCGTCAATATCCAGATTAACAACAGAAGCCTCCTCATCCAGAGACAGATCCATAATATCTTTCCCGGTGATATTAACGACTAAGTTTTTCTGCCTTTGCAACAATTGCCGCCCCATTGCTAAAACTAAGGCTTCTAAGGTAGTTTCAGAAAAATCGGGATAAAGTCCCGGCGTGATGTTCATATGCGACAATAGAGACAACTCATTCCATTTTACTATAAATGCCTATTCGGTTTGAAATGCGTCCTACCGGTGGCGGGGGCGGCGGCGCTTATTATCGCCATATTAAGTCAGGTTATTTTCAACTCACCGCAGGGGAAGAGATTGAAATAGTCCCCGCCACGCCATTATTAGTCCGTCGGGAAATCACCATCCAAGCCGACAATCCTTTTTCTATTCGGTGGGTAGGGTCTGATTTATCCTTACCTGTTTTTGAAAATGGCTTCTATTCCGATGGGAGTGATGGGGGGATTGGTGTTTTAGCAAGCAGCCCCACAACTCAGATTCTCTCTATCTGGGTGCGCCAAGATACGGAAATTGACTACAACATAGGAAGCGAAATCGAGGACGATATGCCTATCCCAGATTTATCAATTAGACCGTTTATTTCCTTAGATTCCAATATAAACAAACTTCCATCGTTTATAAGTTCTGATTCTCAAGTTAATTATGATGACGTAGATACTTATAATAGGTTCTGGGGAACGTGGACTACAACAGAGGGAGCAGTTAGAGCCTGGCAATTTGATGCTTTTTTGCCCGGTAAACAATATGTTTTTAATATTACCCATAATCTTTATGCCTACATTGGGAATGACGGAATTTCTACGTCTGTTATCAAGGAAGGAACTAATATCGAGATTTTACTATGTCCTCGTGAAACCATGTGGATGGCAATATCTCAAGTTGCATTGTTTTCTAATGTTTTGAGTTCACATATTGACATAGATAATCTTGAAAAATGGATAACAAATCGATGCTCTGTTATTACAGTTCCTGACACAGGGGGAGCTTTTAATCTGACTCCTACTCTGTCTCGCTATATTTTGCTGTTTAAAGCTGAAGGTTCTTTTTTAGCTCCCGGATTAGGACTTTGCCGTTGCATTTACACGCCCAACAGCACAGACCCAAAACAAGGGGGAGAATTTGAGATAACGCAGTTTTTACCATGGGAGGATTGGTAAATTCACAAAAATAGGGGAGAGTATTACCGGTTAGTAAACAAATATAGAGAAGGCTGATCCGATCGCTCGCCGCCAAACTTTCCCCCAAGTCGGCGCGAAAACTAATATTCTCCCCGCCCGAACCCTACAATAGTCATATAGGTAAGCCGATCGCTTTGCCTCGTCGGCTAGGCAACTGGGGGAAATTCCCTACAGACACGAATTCATGAAAAAAAACCGCATTGGTAAAGCATCAATCATTCCTGATGCGATCGCCGACAAGATAATCAAACGCTGTAAATATCCCTGGCAGCAAACTTTACTTGCCATCTTGATGTACACCGGTGAACGAGTAGGAGCGGTGAGGTTACTACGAGTCCCTGATGTTTATGTTTCCCCAGCTTCCCACATTGCCTTACCAGAAATTACCTTTCGGTCTGAAACTAGGAAGCGATCGGGCGGGAAAGATGGGGGAGTCCGCCAAGTTCCCATCTCCCAAAAACTTAGAGAGATTCTTGGAACCTACCGCATCGGTGGCGGCGATTTTCTATTTCCCAGCCCATCTGATATATCCAAGCCCGTGACAGTTCAAGCGTTCGACTCTTTTCACCGGAAAGCGATCGCTCAACTGGGTTTACAAAATGAGGGTTACTCGCTTCACAGTTACCGCCGCACTTTCATTACCAAACTTTATAACAAGGGAGTCAATACCAGAACCATCATGGCTATCACAGGTCACAAATCTATGGCATCTTTGCAGCGCTACATTGATGCTGATCCTCAAAAAATCCGAGACGCGATCGATGAAATCTAAGGCAGTCGATGACTTAAGGTTGCCAGACATCAGAGGAAAGTGGGTGCTACTAGCCAAACACAGATCGAGAAGTAACTGCCCTAGATTCCGCCAATTTTAGCACTAAACCGGGCTGCTTGGTATTTTGTCTAAAACATCAAAGACTCTTACACACAGCCAACGGCGCTAACCATTTTACAGTAGCAAATAGCGCTGTTTAGGGTTGGAAAATGCTCATTAATTTTTCTGTAAAATCATAAAATTTTTCGGGGGAGTAAAGTCTCCCCCTGTGGAAAATTTAGGAGTTGCTATCTGGGGATTTCCAACCACCCGATTTAAGTGCGGGAAGTTTTTCTAGGATAGCTTCGAGAGACAAGCCGGACTCGATCCACTGTTCTACTTGGTTGGCGATCGCTTTAGCTTTTTCCGATAGATGGGGGCCGGCAAGGTAACAAACCTGCTTTTTTCCCCTATATAGGTAAGCATATTTATTCCCGTTGGTGTCTTGGGCGGTTGACTTAGCTTTCCAGCGAACAGTTAGGCGATCGCTCTGAAAAGTGTTCACCGGGGATAAATTTTCGTCACCCAGGGTGACGGCTATCCATCCCAAATACTTAACCTTACCTTTCTCGCGTAACCTTTCCAGAGACTTGACTACACGAGACACCGGGATATCAGTGGATTGAGCGAGTTGTTTGTGGTCTTGATTGGGACAGTCCCTAAGATGTTTCAAGACAGCCATATCATCCCAAAAAGGATCGAATGGTTCTACACTTTCAGAATCCGTCACCCAGGGTGACGGAATTGAGAGGGAAAGCTGCCCCGGTGACTTAGATTTTCCCTTCATCGGCCTGACCCCCTATCATCATCTTCCCCAGGTATCGTTCGACTATTTATAGCCAAAAGTATCGATTGTGAGTTTTTGGCTATGCTGCGAACCAAGAAAAGCCTCGCTAGAAAGGGACGGTTTTCATGAATTAGGGCGATCGCCACATCAAGATAACGGGCGACTTGGCGGAAAGCTGCATAATTCCTCCCGATAAGGTCTCGAAGTTCCAGCACTTAGGACTGAAGTTCCAGCACTTAGGACTGAAGTTCCAGCACTTCTGGGGGAACGCTTGGGATTGTGTCGGTCGGGTTATGAGCGATCGCGCGTAACGGCGCGTTTAAATTTTTAACTTTTGCGTCACCCAGGGTGACGGAATCGGTGACTTTATGAGCGATCGCCTTTTCACCGGTGACAGTTTGAAGGTTAGAAAAGTGTTGTGCCATAGTCCATTTGTTTCTTGAGGGTTTAGCAGCGTGCCAAAATAGAAAGCACCCTTCGTGGACACGAAGGGCGCTTAATTTATTTAGAAACCTGTTGGAGAATCTTCTGTCGGATGTTCTCCATTTGTTTTTTCATTTGAGATTGATAGTCTCGATTTGCTTGCAGTCTTTCCTCCAATCGAGTTTCATGGCTTTTGACATACTCATGAAAACCAGCAAACAACTCCTCCAACAGCTCTAAAATTTTCCCGCCTGTTCCGGGGACACTTTCCCCGCTTGACTGGAAATTATCCCCCTGGCAATCTGTTCCACCAATTCGGACCGATTCAGATTTAGCTCCATAGCCATCTGATCCAGTAGCCCGACGGCTGTTTCCGTTAACGTCATCGACACTGACTTCTTGTTTTCCCCGTACAGTGTGCTGCGGGTTTTCCATTATTCGAGCGCGATAGGTAAAAAGCCGGATGTTGAGAGCGGGGAAGCTGGTAGATTTATGCGATCGCCTTGGGGTTGGTCAGGCGATCGCAAAAGCACACCCTATATATAGGTAAAAAGCCTATGGTCAAACCAAAAGCCGAGGCCGCCAATTCGCCTAGCGGGTTTCACCGCTTGGACAAAAAACATCAGCGGATTTTCCTGGTCACTTGTTTGGCGAGGATGAAAATTCTCTTTGCGCGTGGGTCGATTTGACACGAGAGGCAGTCTCTTTCTCGAACTGTTTAATTAAAGCCAAAATGGAAATTGATAACACCATTACTCACCTAAGAGTTATCGATTTTATCTCTAATGATGAACGATTCCAAAATGTGCATAATTATGCAATGCAGCTTGAAATGTATCACAATCAAATTTATGCAGACTTGGAATATACACTATCAGCTTTAGAAGATCTAGATTTCACCGCCTGATGAGTCCTAGCCGGTAAAGGACGAAACTTTCCCCTTACACCTGGGGGGAAGTCGCGGATAACCGGGTGATTCCCACCGCATTGATAACTAGCCCCCCGAATTGAAATGGGAGGTTTCCCTCCCCAACCTGTTACTGGGGGCAGAAGTCAATAATTGCTTCTAGCCGGGTTCCAACCCCGGCTAGATTCTAGGGAGATTTGTTCCCCCAGATAGAATGGGCGAGAGCCGTAACAGCTTCGTGGGAACGATTAACCACAACACTAGAGGTTAAAAATGAATAGTTTAATTGTAGGCCTTGATGTTAGCTCATCGTGGTGCGATGCCGTGTGGCTAGAATTTATGCCAGCGGGTGCGTTGCGGGATTTTTACGAGTCTCCCGCATTTGCTGAGTGCCACCGAAAGCTAGAAGCAAATGCAAAGTCTATCCAGTTTCTTGTGTCTTTGGAGCCGTCTGTGGTGATATTAGAGCCGACCCGAACTTATAGCAGATTCTGGATTGACTGCTTACATCGGGAGGGAATCCCTGTGCTGAAAGTAGATCAGACGATGATTAAGGACACTCGGAAAAGCTATGGGGGAACGTCTAACAAGTCTGACCCCTACGATGCTTTGCTCATGGTTGCCACATACTTCCAGCATTACCAAATTGCCTACGATCGCAGGTATTGGGTAAGGGAGCGGCCGCCAGAAGTAGCGAAAATTGAACAATGCCTAAGAGATATTGGGTCATTCAACAAGCCCCGCACCCAAACGATAAACCAAGCCAAGTCTCGACTGGTCTATGAGTTTCCAGCCAAAGCAAAAGTTAGAGTTAAAAAAGAATCTGGGAAATTAGACCCGGACAAACTGCCTGCGTGGTGGGGTTGGGCTTGTGGCTGGACTTCCCAAGGTAGTTGGGAAATTCCCAAAGGGATTAAAACCAAGTTTGACAATGAATACGCGAAGGCGATCGCGGCGGGGGAAGGCACGGGGATTAGTGAAGTAACAGCGCGACTAGCCCAACAGATTTGTATGTGGCATCAGTCAGAGGCAATGGTAGAGCAAGAGCTACTAAGCTATCTGAACCTACCAGAGTTTGATTGCTACCATCGGGTGTTTGACAAGTTTGGTTTTGGCTGCCGGGAACGAGGCTGGCTACTTACTCGGTGCGTTCCGTTTGATGAGATGTTTAAATGCCTTCCCAAGTCTAAGGCTATGAGACGATTTCGACAGCTTTGTGGTTTGGGGGCTACTCAAGTGCAATCTGGAAAGGCTGATACTCGTAGTAGTTTTACGGGAAGTAAAGAGACGCGATCGACCTTGCATCAGTTTGTTGTCCGGGCAATCGAGAGGGGGACTCATCGCGAACAGAAACCGGGTGGGGGTGCGATCGCGACAACCCCCTACGATTGCCTACCAAAATCTCCAGAGGCTCATTCGCTTAGAGTTTATTGGGTAACTAGAGCATACCACAAAGGGAACAAAGTTTCTGGGGCGGCGCTCAAGGCTGCCAGGAATGCCACATCCAGAAAGCTGGCTGAGATGCTATTTAAGGCTCTGTGGGATATGCGATAATAAGCCCCATACAATTAGCATAATCATCCTGTACCCCGATCCAATTCCCTAGGTCGGGGTTTTTACAGGTGAAAGTTTGGGAATAAGATAGAAACATCGTCGCACTTTTAAGGCAATTTACACAAACCCGGTTCGGTCAGATATTGTCTGGACTGATGTTGAAAGTCTGTTTGTAGCGCTGGGCGCGATCGCCCGCGAAGGGAGAGGCTCTCGGGTGCGGGTGGCGTTGAACGGTGTCAAAGCTGTTTTTCACGAACCACACCCGGAAAAAGAGATGGGTAAGGGTGCTGTTAAAAGCGTCCGGGAATTTTTAGAAGATGCGGGAGTTGCCCCCATGTCTGAGTAAGATATCTATTAGAAAGGGGGTAACGAGCAATGTTGCCCCTACCCAAAGTGACTCAAAAATATACTACCGAGTGCAGCCATTGCCCGATCGTGCCACACAATTCTACAGATTATCCTAAAAACTTAATTGTACCATTTAGACGCTCAAGAACTGAGGGAAATATGCTGACATATAAGGGTTACAGTGGTCACATTGAAGTTGATACAGAAAACGGCATCCTGTTTGGTCGCGTGTTGGATATTAAGGATACGATTACTTTTCAGGGAAAAACTGTTGAGGAAGCGAGTCAAGCCTTTCGTGACTCCGTTGATGATTATCTGGAGTTTTGCGAAGAGTTAGGGGAAAAACCTGATAAGCCTTTCTCTGGAAAATTGCCGTTTCGGACCACACCAGATCTACACCGAAAAATTTTTTTGGCGGCTGCTAAAGCAGGAAAAAGCATTAATGGTTGGATGGAAGAGGTGATAAAAGATGCAGCTAATCGTACTTTCCAGAATTAATGGAAGTTGTTGATCAAATAGCCGAAACCCTCCCCGGCTCTCTCCCAGAGTGAGAGGGGGCCAGAGAGGGATTTTTATACTTGATTAACAGCTTCAAAGTTTCTACATTTGGCGCATTTCAGCTTCCAGCATTCGGACTAAATTTTCATCTCCTTTGGCTCTAGCTACCTCAAGTCTATATTCCAGACGTTTTTGGATGTTAGCGCGATGGGTTTGGGATAGCTGGTTGACTTCTTGTCTAAAATTTTTGTTCATGATCAGGGGTTTTGATGTCAAGTTTATAGTTTAATCTTGCCTCCTCTCCTATTATATCGCCATAAAACAGAGAATAAGCGATCGCCTCCCGAAAAATTTAATGTTTCGTAACCTAGGACACAGTTTCTGAACTGAAAAAATGTGTGACACAGAGCATGGGCTATGAACAAGAGGCGATGGGGCCAGCTCGCCGCACTACGATCGCCTGATAATCTGCTAGTTGAGGAGTTGGATAAATCGGCTGGTATCGAATTTTTCCGCCATAATTTGGGTGATACACTCAACCTTAGCCTGATCATGGATACGGACGTGACCAAAAGCGAGATCGATGCTTTCCACAGTGGTGAGGGTATCGAGGTCAACACACAAAATCGGAATCTCCAACTCTTCAGCGCGGGTAATCACAATTTCAGCCGGGGGAAGTTGACCGGTGAGAATCAAGCAATGGGTAGACTGCTCCAAAGCCGCCATTTGAATATCAGTGCGATCGCCGCCGGTCACCACCGCCATATTATGTGACTGGCTAAAATACTTCATGGCGGAACTAACATTCATCGCCCCCACACTGAGAGTTTCCACAATCAAATCCAAACGTTCCTGACCACAAACCACCTGGGCTTCAAGCTGCGTCACCAATTCCCCCACCGTGACACTACGAAGCAGCGCATTTCTAGGAAGGATACCCAAAACCGGAATCCCCACACTCTCGAGAAAAGGCTTAATCTGAGTTTCCACCTTAGAAACCTGTTCGTCGGTGACATCATTAATCACAATTCCGATTAAGCGCGTACCCAAACGTTCTTTCGCCGATAGTACCTCATCCAAGAGACTATGGGAGTGATAACGAACCACCAACATAACCGCCGTATCCAAAACCTCAGCCATTCGGGGTACAGATAAATTAAACAGACTCCCTTCCTGCAAGGTGCGGGGACCCTCGAGTAAAACCAAATCCCCAACCTTATGGTGGTGATAGTTAGTCAAAGCCTGGTGATAATAATTGAGATCTTGATGATATAGATGTTTATCAATTGTTGCCTGATCAATCATTAAAATAGGCGATCGCATATAAACTTCCGAAAGCCCCAAAGTTTTAGCAATAAACTCACAATCAGCATCAACTTGATGATCACAATCATCATCAAAATCAGTTCCCAAAGGTTTCCCGTAACCAATATCAAACCCCAGATTCTGCAATTGAGGAACTAAACCGAGGGCGACAGCAGACTTACCACTAGAAGGCTCAATTGATCCAATTAATACATACTTGACGGGTTTAGCCACACCAGCAACTCCTAAACTTATAAAATCAGATTTAATTTTGACACTGTAGCGCACAGATGTTGTGCATAACCAACACCCCCACTAGACTCACTCCCTTAACTTGAGTCCAGCTATTTCATTCCATGTGTAGCAATTTTTTATAAAATTCCTGAGAAAAATCAATCACATGATGATGCTTGAAGCTGTAGACCACCTGAATCAAATGCTTCATAAACTCATAATTGGGCATCATCACTTCATAAGTTAGATCAGCATTATGCTCAAACATCACCCGACATCGAGTAAGGTCAGCCGGAAGCATAGAAGTATTCCAGGTGGCCACAAAAGGAATATCCTCACCCCCCTCGATTTTCCGTGCCCCCTCCAAACTCTTGTGTTGGTAAAGGCTCATAGACCAAGGCAAATATCGCCGTCTCTTTTCATCATAATAGGGTAGATAAACCACCAAGTCCCGTTTTTCAGCCAGTTTGAGGTCTTTGAGAATAGCAGCCGAATCACTCATAATTAAATTCCTGCTCATTGTATCACTCCATCTTAGCGGTTCTGGGAAACTCGGTATAGAGGTTAAGACTGTAGGGGTTAAGGACAATTGATTATGATCGTTGTCCCCCCATCGGGCCAACAACCTGGTCTGGCAATTATTCCCTGGGGAGCAAATTCTTGGATCAATGGCTGCAAAAAGGTGAAATACTGCACAATGATAGAGAACAATTAAAGTCACACTTATCGATGCCAGAGAAATCTTGGCTGAACCATCAGCGTCAACATCAAACCAGTAGAGGTGCAACGGAGTTATTGGATATGCACCATAACCATCGTGATTCGGGAGTTACAGACTCCAGTAGTCAAAATTATAGATTCCCTCCGGGGATTAGGCGTTTTCGTCTTCTTTCCCGTCGACAGGGATTAGGGGGTTCCCAACCCCGGAAACCTAATCAAGCTAATAAACTTCATATCCCCCCAGAATTTTATCAGAATCGGCGAGGCAAAGCAGCAGTCGCCCTAGCTCTGATCTGGAGTCTGACGATTATCGGGCACTTGATTCCCTGGGGATATTGGTTAATTCTGGGATTAACTGGGTTATTAGTAATTCAAGCTATCCGCATTGTGTTTGCCGATCCCGGTGGGTTAGATATTAACCCCGAACTCACCCCAGAAGAACTACCCTTTGTCTCCCTACTGGTAGCGGCGAAAAATGAAGAAGCTGTGATTGGCAATTTAGTCCAGAATCTATGCAATCTCAACTATCCTAGTCATTGCTATGAACTGTGGGTGATTGATGATAATAGTAGCGATCGCACTCCCATAGTTCTCCAGGAATTAGCCCAAGAGTATCAACAACTGCACATTCTGCACCGAGACGAAAACGCTACTGGTGGTAAATCCGGCGCACTCAATCAAGCCCTACCTCTTACCCGTGGCACAATATTAGGGGTTTTTGATGCCGATGCTCAAGTGGCTCCAGATCTCCTACAAAAGGTGCTTCCCAAATTTGAGGCTGAACAAGTCGGAGCCGTTCAACTCCAAAAAGCGATCGCCAATAGTAACTTCAACTTGTTAACCCGTTGTCAATCGGCAGAGATGGCCTTAGATGCCTTTTTCCAGAAACAGCGAGTGGCTGTAGGCGGTATTGGAGAACTGCGGGGAAATGGGGAGTTTATTCGTCGCGCCGCCCTAGAAAGCTGCGGTGGATGGTGTGAAGAAACCATTACCGATGATCTCGATTTAACCATTCGTCTGCACCTAGACCATTGGGATATCGAATTTCTGGATACCTCCGTCGTCTTGGAAGAAGGAGTTACCAATTGGGTTGCTCTCTGGCATCAGCGGAACCGATGGGCCGAGGGAGGATATCAAAGATATCTCGACTATGGCAAATTCATCATCACTAACCGTATGGGAGTTGGCAAAACCTTTGATTTATTCGGGTTTTTGATTACCCAGTACATTCTACCCATAGCTGCCATTCCCGATTTACTCCTGTCATTTATTCTCCGCCGCCCCCCCATTACCAGCCCCCTGACTCTCTTGGCAGTTAGTTTGTCGCTGATCGGAATGTTTATCGGCTTGCGGCGTACTGTTAGCGGTGGAAATGTGGCATCCCACAAAACCAATTCACCTGATAACTTAACCACAGATGGCGATCGCCAATATTATCCCCCACTTTCTTACATGACTACATTGTTCCAAACCCTGCGTGGTACCGTGTATATGTTTCATTGGTTCATTGTTGTTGCCAGTGCCACAGCCCGGATCAGTGTGCGTCCCAAACGCCTGAAATGGGTCAAGACGGTTCATCAAGGAACCCCTACCCTCAAGAATAATCAATGAGGAAACACCCATGGATTTGCTAGAGTACCAAGCTAAAACCCTATTTCGTCAGATGGCAATTCCCGTATTGCCTTCCCAGAGAATTGATTTCGCCCATGACCTCAAAGGATTAACCATTCCCTATCCCGTAGTTCTCAAATCCCAAGTGCGGGCTGGGGGACGGGGAAAAGCTGGTGGTATCAAGTTTGTGGAAAATACCATTGATGCAGTGGCTGCCGCTCAATGTATTTTTAATTTGGCTATTCAAGATGAATATCCCCAAGTCCTACTGGCTGAAGCTAAATATGATGCCGATCAGGAAGTATATCTGGCGGTGATTCTTGATCCGGTGACTCGCCGCCCCCTATTATTAGGCTCTGTGCAGGGGGGAGTTAACGTTGAGGCTACCATGTTCCATATTCAAAAGGTCGTGGTGGATCAAGAATTTTCCCCTTTTTATGCTCGCCGTCTGATGGTCAAAATGGGATTACAAGAACACCTGATCCTATCTGTCAGTAACATTTTGGAGAAAATGTATCGGCTATTTGTCGAGAAAGACTTAGATTTGGTGGAAATTAACCCCCTGGGAATTAGTTCTACAGGGGAGTTAATGGCTCTTGATGGGAAGGTGGTCGCTAATAATCAGGCCTTGGAGAGACACCCGGATTTAGTTATGTTGGTTCATGAACAATGTTCAGATCCTGCCGCCATTGAGCCAACGGATTTACCCACCAATCAACCCAATTTTGTCAAACTTGACGGCAATATTGGTATCATCTGCAATGGGGCTGCTTTAACTATGACTACCCTAGATCAGATCATAGCCACTAAAGGAAAGCCGGCTAATTTCCTTAACTTGGGAGGAGAAGATCATTTTGAGGTGACAGAAACACTGTTGCAGAATTTATCGGACGGATTAACATCGGTGATGGCATCCGATCGCATTAAAGTCGTGATGATTAACTGGCTGGGACACCAGACTACTGCTGATCAAATCGCTGAGGCGATCGCCAACTTTTTACAGCACCAAAAGACTATCGAGACTCTCCCTCATTTTGTCCTCCGTTTGACCGTGACTGAACTTGAGAGTACACTGGCTAAATTTGCTGGATTACCTGTAGAAATTGTGGCAACTTTGGATGAAGCGGTTAAACGAACCGTGGCTTTATCTCGGTAGGTGCGGGTTCATCAATAACTTAACCCGCCCGTAGATGGCATGGTTTGTGATTAATTATAGCTTGAAAAAATATGAATTTAACTCCAGATAGTAAAGTCATAATTCAGGGGTTGAGGGATTCCGACCCTTCCCTAAAAGTAGCTCTCAATATGAAAGCATATAGCACTAATATCGTCGCCTGTGTCAGCGCCGGAAGAGGTGGGGAGATCATCCATCAAATCCCCGTTTATGACCTAGTAGAACAAGCTCAGGCAGCCGTTGGACCTGTAGATACTAGCGTCATTTTGGTTCACCCTTATGACGTTCTTGATGCGGCATTAGAGGCTATTGATGCCGGAATTAGACAGCTTGTAATTGTGACTGAAGGAATGCCACCCCTCGATATGGTGCGTTTGGTCAGAAAGGCAGAAGCTACCGAAACTTTAGTTGTCGGTCCTAATTGTCCGGGTATTATTGTCCCCGGTAAACTCTTATTGGGAACTCATCCTCCCCAATTTTATACCCCCGGTTCTATCGGCTTAATTAGTCGCAGTAGTACCCTCACTTATGAAGTCGCTCAAGCCTTGACTGATGCCAAATTGGGGCAGTCTCTTAGCGTCTGTATTGGTAGTGATTTAATTGTCGGTTCCTCCTTTATTCAATGGCTACAGATTTTAGATGAAGATGACCATACAGATGCCATTGTTTTAGTGGGAGAAATTGGCGGCTCTAGTGAAGAAGAAGCAGCCTCTTATATTGCCGAAACTATTGATAAACCAGTGGTGGCTTATATCACAGGTCTTCATGCTCCCAAAGCTCAATTGATTAGTCATGCTAGTACAATTATTACTTCTAAATTTACCCAAGACCTTCACCCAGGGACGGCTCAAAGTAAAATTTCGGTATTTGAAAAAGCTAAAATTCCCGTGGCTTCTAGTCCCTCTCAAATTCCCGAACTGTTGAAAAAGTGCCTCAAAAAAACTCGCTCCCATAAGTAAATCTCAAACCGCTTTAGGATGATGTATAATAGGGAAAAATTCAACTTTTAACTAGCAATTGAATGGCTGCTAATCCTCAAAAAATTATCTTATGGTATCGGAATGATCTGCGGTTACATGACCATGAACCACTAGATTTAGCTACCTCAACTCAAGGGCAAATTATCCCCCTTTACTGTTTTGACCCCAGACAGTTTGCCAAAACTTCCTTTGGTTTTCCTAAAACGGGGGGATTTCGGGGTAAATTCCTGTTAGAAAGTGTCGCAGATTTGCGCCATAATTTCCAAAAAATTGGCAGTAACTTATTGGTGAGAATAGGTGAGCCAGAAAGGGTTATATTTGACCTGGTTAAACAATTAAATATTGATGCTGTTTATTATCATAAGGAAGTCACCGCCGAAGAATTAGCAGTAGAAACCGCCCTAGAGAAAGCCTTGACCCCCCTGGGAGTTGAGGTAAAATCTTTCTGGGGAGCCACATTATATCATCTGAAAGAGTTACCATTTCCCATTGAAAAACTGCCGGAACTTTTTACCAACTTCCGTAAACAGGTCGAGCAAAAATCAGTTATTTATCCCCCATATACTCCCCCTAATCAATTACCACAATTCCCAGATATTGAACCCGGAGAAATCCCGACCTTGACCGAACTTGGTATCACACCAGCACCCTTTGATGAGCGGTCTGTCTTAGATTTTGCAGGTGGAGAAACAGCGGGTTTAAGCCGGTTAAATGATTATTTTTGGCGGCGAGATTGTCTGAAAAACTATAAACAAACCCGTAATGGAATGTTAGGGTCGGATTATTCGTCGAAATTTTCTCCCTGGTTAGCTAATGGCTGTCTATCGCCCCGCTGGATTTATCAACAAGTGCAGGATTATCAACACCAACGAGTTAAAAATGATTCGACATATTGGCTAGTATTTGAATTATTATGGCGGGATTATTTCCGGTTTATTTGTCTAAAACATGGCCCTAAGGTGTTCTATAAGTCTGGTTTACAGGGTGTCAAAATTCCCTGGGGAGAAAATTGGGAACAGTGGCAGATTTGGTGTCAGGGACTGACGGGGTTTCCCCTGGTAGATGCGAATATGCGAGAGTTGGCGGCGACGGGGTTTATGTCGAATCGGGGACGGCAAAATGTGGCGAGTTTTTTAACTAAGAATTTGGGCATAAATTGGCAAATGGGGGCGGAGTGGTTTGAGTCTGTCCTGATTGATTATGATGTTTGTAGTAATTGGGGTAATTGGAATTATACGGCGGGGGTGGGTAATGATGGGAGGGGATTTCGCTATTTTAATATAGCTAAACAGTCCCAGGATTATGACCCAATGGGGGATTATGTGAAACATTGGCTACCAGAATTAGCGTCTATTCCTGATGGTAGGGTTCACTCTCCCTGGCGTTTATCTAATCAAGAACAGATCAGGTTTGGGGTGCGTTTGGGGGTGGATTATCCCTATCCTATGGTGGATCTGCAAGAGTCGGTAGAAGCTAATCGCCGGATTTATGAGAAAGCCTTACGGATGACCTGAAATGGCTATGGGATTGGTGTTAATTATAAAAAGTTAAAACGGAGGATATACAGTCGGTGAGTTGTGATTGCTGTGAAATAGTGAGGTTGTCGAAGTCTCCCCAAAAGTTGCGCCTGTTGGGGATAGCTTTAATTTCGATCCTGGGTTTTGCTGGGGTGGAGGCGGTGGTGGGATGGGTTAGTCATAGTATGGCTTTGACGGCTGATTCTGGTCACATGGTGGCGGATGGGTTGACGATCGCCTTAGCGATTTTAGCCGCTTCGGTGGCGCGACGTTATCGGGGAATTGAGGTCTGGGCGGCTTTCTTGAATGGGGTGGGACTTCTGGTAATGGCGATCGCCATTGGTGTCGAGGCGATCCGACATTTACAAAATCCCCCGGAAACCATTTTGAGTTTCCCCATGTTGATAGTTGCGATCATTGGTTTGGGGGTCAATGGCTTTAATATCATGCTGTTGCATCGAGATGTTCAACAGGACCTGAATATGCGGGGGGTTTTGCTTCATATCTTAGCTGATACCCTCAGTTCTGTTGGTGCTATTGTGGCGGCGATCGCTATTTGGTTAACAGATTGTACATGGGCTGATGGTGCCGTCGGTTTGGGCGTGTCCGTGTTGGTCGGTTTGGGATCACTACCTGTGATCCGCCACAGTTTGGCGATTTTGTTAAATATATCTCCTGTCGCCGTAGATAAGGAGTTAGTCCGAGAGGCGATCGCCAACTTTCCCGGAATTGTCGCCGTCGAAGATTTGGTCATAGTAGCGATCGCACCAGGTTATTATGCCGTCGAAGCCACCCTAAAAATAGATATCGACCTAAAACAAGGCGATCGCCTACTCACCCAAATTCAGGCTACCCTCAGCCAAAAATTCCGCATTGAGGATATTCGCTTCCAACTAGATCAGGTATTATCTCCCCCAAACTCGGTTTCTTACAAATAGGACAGACCAGCCTCGCATCGATAATCAGCCCAGTCCAGGTAAATCAGCCCCTAGGAGTGAAATAAATGCAGATCCCTCTCGACAAACGTTTGCACCAGTAGCGATCGATCCAAATACTTATCAGAAAAATTGGGTTTTCAACCCCGTCCTTGTAGGACGACTTTCTGTGAAAATATTAGGGTAGTGCTAAAGAGGTAATGATGCCTTGTAGTGATGGATAAAATACCAAATGCCACCAATGTGATTCTGCAAACACTTGGAAAAGGACAAGGTCTTGGGTACTAAGCGAGACGCTCGTTGTCTCAAGGTATTGTTAAACCTTTCGATGTAGCTGGTCAAACCTGTATCCTTCCCAACCCCTTGATGACGTTTACTCGGTAGAACAGCCTCATAGGCTCCCCAGAAATCGGTATAAGCCACCGCACATTGGCGATATGGAGGCAATGACTCCCACAATTGGCGGGCTGCGGCTTCATCCCGTGCACCAATGTAAACACCGACAATCTCACGGATTTTTACGTCGAGAGCTAACCAAATCCACTGTTTGTTTCCTCAGGGTACGAAAAGACCACAATTCATCACATTGATATCGTTAACCTCCCCTTTTTTTTGCGCCTCACCTGGACTTGGCGGGGCACAGAGGCATATTTCTGATTGACGTAGTTTGGCAGCCAGGGCTCAGACACTTGGACCGCCCGTGCTATTCCGGCAAGAGGAATTCTCTCGAGCTGCAAACGGTCAATCAGAGACCGTGTTTCTTGGTCAATCACCTTTTGGGTGGGGGTGTTCAACAAACTGTCGTCCACAATCACGACACTTGAACCGTTGTTTGTCGTTGTGAATCCGTCCATTTTTGACGGTGTGGGTAGATGTATAGCATTAGTCAAGGTGGTTAGGACGCAGCTGGGAGAACGGAATCCATGGCATCATCGAGAGAATCAAACTGCTCACGTGCAATGGCGAATGCGGGCTTTCAACCACGACCAACATTTCTCTATCTTGTTGAGGTCTGGCGAATAAGGTGGTAGATAGAGCAAACGGCATTGAGCCGCCTCCACTAGCTCAGGAATCCGTCCCCCTTTATGAAACGTTGCATTGTCTAGCACTAGAGTCTGACCTGGCTTCAGTGTTGGAATTATAGCACTCGTCAATACGGTTAGGACGCAGCCTTGAGAACAGAATCCATGGCATCATCGAGAGAATCAAACTGCTCACGTGCAATGGCGAATGCGGGCTTTCAACCACGACCAACATTTCTCTATCTTGTTGAGGTCTGGCGAATAAGGTGGTAGATAGAGTAAACGGCATTGAGCTGCCTCCACCAGTTCAGCCTGCCGCCCCCCTTTATGAAACGTTGCATTGTCCAATACTAGAGTCTGACCTGGCTTCAATGTTGGAATTAAGATGAACTCCAACCACAACTCAAACACTGTCCGATTACAACAACCCTCAAAGCGATCGGGGGCTAAGAGTTGTTGATAACACCATGCCGCCATATAGCTCACCCTGCCCTGCCTCTTCCCGGATTTGAGGGCATCGAAGCGTTGTCCTTCCTCGCAGTAACCATAAGGATAATCCGAGTCTTGACTATTCATGCCAGCTTCATCGAGGTAAACCAACCCTTCCGGCTCCATATGTTCAATCTGAGCAATAAACTCCTCTCGCTGTTGCTCATCACGTTCTTGGTAGCCGTAAGTTGTTTTCTGGTGAAGCCAATTTTCTTCAAGGTTCTGGATATGGTGCGAGGAGAGATGTCGTCATCCCAAAGTTGAGCCATTTGAGCGGAGGTTTTGTGGCCATGCTCTTGGGCAAAAGCCTTGAATTTATGCCAGTCGGTAATTTTGTGGTTATTGCCAGGTCGGTGATTAGGTTTAGGGAGGAAGTCTCCGGTCTGTGCTTTTCTTTGCAGCCAGAGATTAATGGTGTTCCGGCTGACATGGAAAACTTGACTGGCTTCTGTTTTGGGCATACCGTCTAGTTCAATTGCATTAATAACTTTTTGTCTAAGGTCGTAACTGTAGGGGGCTAGCCTTTTGGGTCTTATGTAGATATCCTTGCCATTATACGTCCTAACTTTCCTGTCTTGTGCTATAAGATGAACTCCAACCACAACTCAAACACTGTCCGATTACAACAACCCTCAAAGCGATCGGGGGCTAAGAGTTGTTGATGACACCATGCGGCTATATAGCTCACCCTGCCCTGCCTCTTCCCCGATTTGAGGGCATCGAAGCGTTTTCCTTCCTCGCAGTAACCATAAGGGTAATCCGAGTCCTGACTATTCATGCCGGCTTCATCGAGGTAGACCACTTCTTGTGGCTCCATATGTTCAATCTGAGCAATAAACTCCTCTCGCTGTTGCTGATCACGTTCTTGGTAGCCGTAAGTTTTTTTTTCTGGTGAAGCCAATTTTCTTCAAGGCTCTGGATATGGTGCGAGGAGAGATGTCGTCATCCCAAAGTTCAGCCATTTGAGCGGAGGTTTTGTCGCCATGCTCTTGGGCAAAAGCCTTGAATTTTTGCCAGTCGGTAAATTTGTGGTTATTGCCAGGTCGGTGATTAGGTTTAGGGAGGAAGTCTCCGGTCTGTGCTTTTCTTTGCAGCCAGAGATTAATGGTGTTCCGGCTGACATGGAAAACTTGACTGGCTTCTGTTTTGGGCATACCGTCTAGTTCAATTGCATCAATAACTTTTTGTCTGAGGTCGTAACTATAGGGGGCTGGCATTTTTGGTCTTCTTAGTCATCTCGTCCTCTCCATTATACGTCCTAACTTTCCTGTCTGGTGCTATATTTATTAGCAGAGCCAATGAGGGGTTTAAACGTTCCATCTATGCGGGCATTCCATCTTTAGATTCGTCCTATCCACCGGGGTACTTTAAAGGTCTATGCACAACTTTCGTTGCTTCTGGGTAGTACCAACAGACTCCCACTTTTCCCCTTGCCTTTTTAAGCGGCAGCGTTTCAACCTATTTCGCTGCCCAATAGTTACGATGGTTCAAGCCAGACGTTCGGTTTCCTTAATCATGGATGGTTGGCAGTGGTCGCATCTGGTAGTAGGTTCTACTTCACGCCTTCCGTTCCCCGCTTCAATCTGACGGGTTGTGAATCCTGAAACTGGGGGTGGCTGTTATGGTCGAAAGGGAAGTCACCTTCCCCAACTCCACTTCCAAACCGTACTTGAGACTTTCACCTCATACGGCTCCTGATGTGGATACCCCTTTGTCATTAGGAACAGGGTTACAACCCCCTGCTTTCGTACTTCAACTTCCAAAGCTATATGCCTGCGTTAGTCTTTAAACTCGCTTTCGCCATTAAACTCCTACTTATCGCAGTATCTATAGCATTAGTCAAGGTGGTTAGGACGCAGCTGGGAGAACGGAATCCATGGCATCATCGAGAGAATCAAACTGCTCACGTGCAATGGCGAATGCGGGCTTTCAACCACGACCAACATTTCTCTATCTTGTTGAGGTCTGGCGAATAAGGTGGTAGATAGAGCAAACGGCATTGAGCCGCCTCCACTAGCTCAGGAATCCGTCCCCCTTTATGAAACGTTGCATTGTCTAGCACTAGAGTCTGACCTGGCTTCAGTGTTGGAATTAAGATGAACTCCAACCACAACTCAAACACTGTCCGATTACAACAACCCTCAAAGCGATCGGGGGCTAAGAGTTGTTGATGACACCATGCGGCCATATAGCTCACCCTGCCCTGCCTCTTCCCGGATTTGAGGACATCGAAGCGTTGTCCTTGCTCACAGTAACCATAAGGATAATCCGAGTCTTGACTATTCATGCCAGCTTCATCGAGGTAAACCAACCCTTCCGGCTCCATATGTTCAATCTGAGCAATAAACTCCTCTCGCTGTTGCTGATCACGTTCTTGGTAGCCGTAAGTTTTTTTTTCTGGTGAAGCCAATTTTCTTCAAGGCTCTGGATATGGTGCGAGGAGAGATGTCGTCATCCCAAAGTTGAGCCATTTGAGCAGAGGTTTTGTCGCCATGCTCTTGGGCAAAAGCCTTGAATTTTTGCCAGTCGGTAATTTTGTGGTTATTGCCAGGTCGGTGATTAGGTTTAGGGAGGAAGTCTCCGGTCTGTGCTTTTCTTTGCAGTCAGAGATTGATAGTGTTCCTGCTGACATGGAAAACTTGACTGGCTTCTGTTTTGGGTATACCGTCTAGTTCAATTGCATCAATAACTTTTTGTCTAAGGTCGTAACTATAGGGGGCTGGCATTTTTGGTCTTCTTAGTCATCTCGTCCTCTCCATTATACGTCCTAACTTTCCTGTCTTGTGCTATATATCCACACCGTTACTAGTGGGCATATCCTAACCATTACAGTTAGGCATTAGCTTTCAGTCACATCCCTTCCCCTTAAAGGGTTAGGGGTCGAGAGTGAAGTCACCTTCCCGAACTCCCATTCAGAAGCGTGCTTGATAGTTTCCCATCACACGGCTCCTGGTGTGGATACCCTATTTGTCAAAGGAGCAGAATCAACAGACCTGCTTTCTACTTCGATGTTCAGAGCTATATGCAGCACGTAGTCTTTAAACTCGTCCTCGCCATTAT
This sequence comes from Arthrospira sp. PCC 9108, assembly GCA_016745315.1. Taxonomy (GTDB): domain Bacteria; phylum Cyanobacteriota; class Cyanobacteriia; order Cyanobacteriales; family Microcoleaceae; genus Limnospira; species Limnospira platensis. Next base: position 2,081,964 of record CP066886.1, on the reverse strand, counting down.
ACTCTTACTGACCGCAGTATCTATATCCCCACCGTGACAATTGGGCTTTAGCTTCTGGTCACATCCTTCACCCTCTAAGCATGCGCTTACATTTTTCACTACTGCCTTGTGAATAGCATTACTCACTTGTTTATAGGCAGAGCATTAGAGGGGTTAATTAGGGGTCGAGATAAACCTCACGGTCTACCCCTCCCATTCAGCAGCAGAACCGTACATGAGACTTTCACCTCATACGGCTCCTAGTTTGACCGTCTCTTTGTTAAGAGTACAGCAACATCTCTTTCATCAAGAGCTGTTTTATCATCGTGACAATGGCGATGTAATAATTGAAGATTCTTGTATTCATCCTTTCCGCCTTGGCTTCTAGGTACAATGTGGTCTACTTCAATTAAATCTGATGGGGTAAAGAATTGCCCGCACCAGGTACATCTACCTTTTGGTTTTTTGAGTAGTTTTGCTACCCTAATTGGCGTGTCGATTGCTTGTCCTTTCCTGGTTGCCCAGTAAGTCCAATTTCCGTCATAAAGTGTTGCGTCGGGGCGTATTAGGGTGTGTCTGACAATTGGGGTCCAGATGTGTTTGAATAGATGTATCCCATCTTTGGTTTGGAATAGCCAATTTTCGTGTCTTTCTTTCCCATTGCTAAGTTTAATTGTTCCATGTCTGAAATAATTACTTAGCTTTTTGTAACTTGCCTTTCCGCATCTTGATATTGTCCATGCCCTTAACATTTGCCAGATTGTATTATCTAGCTTATTGAAGGTCTCTGTTGAGACTACTGCTGAGTAATAGTTTGCCCATCCTCTTATAATTGGGTTTAGTCTACTTATCAGGGCTGATTGAGGTGCTGTCTTATATCGTTTAATTACACCTTTTATCACTTCTGTGTGGGCAACAACTGCTTTTTGGCTGGGTTTTATGTGGGTTTTATGTCCGATTAATCGACTCTTATATCCCCCTGTTTTTCCAGACTTGTATTTTCCTACTGGGTATTGCCTGATATTGAATCCGAGAAAATCAAACCCAGGTTCTTCTGTTTTGCCATTATACTCAATAGGTTTGAGTGTGTGACCAATTCGAGTCTTTTCGGGTTTAATCTCTAATCCTACCGGTTTTAACCATTTGGTGATAGCAGTTTGGCACTGTTCAATGATTCCTAGGTCTTTGGAGATGACCACAAAATCATCGGCATATCTTATAAGGTTCACCTGAGTGGCTGTGCCTTTATTTGGATACATTCCTTTAACTAGCCTTTCTACTCCCAACAGTGCGATGTTGGCGAGTATTGGACTTATTACCCCTCCCTGGGGTGTCCCTGCTTCTGTATCCTCAAATACACCGTTATCTAGCACGCCTGCTTTGAGCCATTGTTTCAGGTCTCTTTTTAGGCAGCTTGGACAATGAATTTTGGACAGTAGATAATCATGGTTCACGGTAAGAGCATTTCGCTATATCTGCATCAAGTACATAGTATTGTCCTTGATTTATGGCAGTGTAAATTCTACCAATTGCGTCCTGGGCTGACCGTCCGGGACGGAACCCATAGCTAGTGCCCTCAAATCTTGACTCCCATTCGGGCTCAAGTGCCGACTTAACCAAGGCTTGCCTTGCTCTATCTTGGATTGTGGGAATTCCTATTCCAGCTTTTTTCATCCCTACCAGGTTTTGGAATCCACACCCTTCGCAGTGGTTTTGCTTTGAGGTTTCCTTTGATTTTCTCGGTCATTTCTAGCCTTTGTTTAGGGGATATTGCTATCACACCATCTACTCCAACCGTCTTTTTACCTTGACCCGCTTGGGGGGCGGGTTTATTAAGCTGACTGTTGGGAAGCATGGCTGACCGTGGAACCCGCCCCTACAGTCGCACTGCTAAGAGTCGGGCATAATATGATTTCACCAATAGACGTTGCAGCCTTCTTACCTTTGCGTCCTGTCCCGATTTAGCTGCTTGAAATATACTCTTTTGGAGCTTGAAAACTTTCCGTTGAACCTTAGTCCATGGGATGGCCTTCCATGCGTTGTTCGTAGTCTTGATTGGTTTGGGCTTGCCAAATCCTTTCTTTAAACTCGCTATCGCCATTTGTACACCTACTAGACTCTATTCTTACAATCAAACCGTGACCCGTTAGCATATCCCTACCATTACAGTCTGGCGTTGGCTTCTGGTCACATCTCACCCCCTAATAGGCTTACGCTTACACTTTCACTACTGACTTTCTCGACCAGATTATCAGAGCCTAAGAGGGGTTAAAACGTTCCGTTTATATGGGCATTCCATCTTTAGATTTGTCCTTTCCACCGGGGTACTTTTAAAGGTCTGTGTAGTTATGACATTGAAGTTCCTACTTTTCCCCTTGCTCTTTTGAGCGCAGCGTATCAACCTGTTTCGCTGCCCAATCATTACGATGGTTCAAGCCGGACATTCGGTTTCCCTAATCATGGATGGTTGGCAGTGGTCTCGATTCTGGTGTTGGGTTACACCTTGGAGCCTTCCGTTCCCCGCTTCAATCCTGGGGTTGTGATTCCCAAAACTGGGGGTGGCTATCGCCGTTACCCTGACTCTCTAACTTCTACTTATCTATTTGTAGAATTTGTATAAGTAATTTGTATGAGTTAGTTGGTTTTGACCTTGGGTTCCCTGCCTTGATTTGTATCGTGGGATACTAATCGTTGGGACATATAAACAGTTATGAGGATGGTCAGGAGAGATATCCTTATATTCAGCCAAGGGGTTTAAGTCCCCACCAGGCGGTTATTTCAGGTATTTCAACCTTATTTTTTGCCTGAACGTCTCGCACCAACGTTCCGATTATATGGGCATTCCATCGTTAGATTTGTCCTCAGAACCGGGGTACTTTTAAAGGTCTGTGTAGGTAGTCGGACGAACCCCTTACTTTTCCCCTTGCCCTTTTGAGCGCAGCGTGTCAACCTATTTCGCTGCTAGTGTATTACGATGGTTCAAGTCGGACATTCGGTCTTCCTAATCATAGATGGTTGGCAGTGGTCGCGTCTTGGTAGTAGGTTCTACCTCACGCCTTCCGTTCCCCGCTTCTATCCTGGAGTTATGATTTCCAAAACTGGGGGTGGCTATCGCCGTTACTCTCTACTCCCTGATTTCTCAGTTCGTTTATGACCTTGAGTTCCCTGCCTTGCTTAGTTCCCTAAGCGTCGGGACATATAACCAGTTATGAGGATGGTCAGGAGAGGTCTCCTTATATCCAGATTCGGAGCTGGAATCCTCACCGGGTAGTTATTTCGGGCATTTAAGCCCTATTTAATACCCGAACGTCTCGCACCATACGCTTACACTTTTCACGCTCTGCCGTGAGGCAGAGCCAATGAGGGGTTTAAACGTTCCATCTATGGGGGCATTCCATCTTTAGATTCGTCCTATCCACCGGGGTACTTTAAAGGTCTGTGAAGGTGGTGGTGATATACCCCTTCTTTTCCCCGTACTCTTTTGAGCGCAGCGTATCAACCTATTTCGCTACTAGAGTATTACGATGGTTGAAGCCGGACATTCGGTTTCCCTAATCATGGATGGTTGGCAGTGGTCGCCTCTGGTAGTAGGTTCTACTTCACGCCTTCCGTTCCCCGCTTCAGTCTGACGGGTGTGAACCTTGAAACTGGGGGTGGCTACCGCCGTTACTCTCAACTTCCTGCTGTACATAACACCAGCGTTCAGCCTTGACCTTGAGTCTCTTGGCCTTTATCTGATTCTAAATCCAATTTAGCCCAGATAATTGGAACACATAGATAGTTATGGGATGGTCAGGTACGCTCACCTTAGATTCTACCAAGGGGTAGAAGTCCCACTAGGAGATGATTTCAGGCATTGCAGCCCTATTTCACTCCTAAACGTCTCGCACACCGCCGTTACTCTCAACTTCCTGCTATACTTGAGGAGTCATAACTTCCTCTTTCTAGCGCTCTGTCTTGACCTTGAGTCTCTCTGCCTTATCTGGGTGTCGAGTCCAGATGTTGGAACACATAGATAGTTATGGGATGGTCAGGGCGCAATCCTTATATTCTACCAAGGGGTAGAAGTCCCACTAGGAGGTTATTTCAGGCATCGCAGCCCTATTCCACTCCTAAACGTTTCGCACGGTGGTTGCTATTGTAACAGGTTTTTGGTTTGTGTGTAGGTTTGAGGAAGTTTTTTCAGCAATTCTCATTTTGGCAATTCAACTGCTATCGGGTGGGATGTCTAACTCGAGACCCTCAAGCATAAAGGTCAGAAGGTGGTCCCAACTGTCGAAGTACAGTCTGGGTAAGCGCGCGCAAATCATTAAAGAAGGTTTGGCGCTTCGATAAGTGCGCTCGTAGCAACTGGTACTTGTTATCGAGCAACTCCTGCAGGGTGTGGAAGAGCAGCGAGAGGATGTTGATGGTCCGGAGCAAGGAAGAAAGATGCTGCTTGCCATGGCCAAAATTGTGTTCGAGATGGTAGCCCTTGGTCTTGAGAGTGTTGTTGTTCTCATTCTCAACTTTCCAACGAGTCCGCCCGGCCCGAACCACCTCGGCTACATTCTCATCGCTGAGAGGATAATTCGTGGCCAAGGAGTTGTGATAGGTTACCTAGCCATCAGCGGTGGTGACAGTAAGTTCGCACCAGTTAACCAACAGCGCCTCATCGCTATCTTTGAGGGGGACTCCGTTGAGATAGCGGTAGGTATAGGTTTTCTCGACTTTACCAGTCCACTTCTTGGTCGTGAGGGTCGGGAGTTCGATGCCCTCTAGGTGTTCATAGAGGGTAGTATGAGACTCGGGGCGACAGACGACGATGAAGTTAAGTTGCTGCTCTAAAAACTGCTGACACAACGGTTGGTGGCAATAGAGGTCATCCCCTCAAACCGTGACATTCAAAGCCCTCAAGCATTGTTCTTGCCTCGATAGCCAGCGTTTGGCGGCGGCATTCTCACAGTCTTGCTTATCATGACCATCTTGGGGCACGATAAATTCGGGGACTAAGGGAATCACATGATTCTGTCCCGGACAGACGATGACTGGAGTGACAACACTATGGAAGTAATGGGTTTTTCCTGACTTCTGGGTGCGCGTTGAACAGTGGGGACAGTGAATTTGGTCGGAACTGAAGTATTCGGTGCCATCCAACGCGACTAATAGACTGTCCCCTAGGCAACGGAAGTCTTCTAACTGCCCCTGGGCTTCCAAGACTTGTAGGATATCCTCAAACACTGGAAACAGGTGCTCTGGGGACACGGCATCTAATAAGTCCCGAATCTGGTTATCACAGGGAATTCGATGAACTCCAAACAGACTTTGGGCATTGCTCTTGCCTTTACTCCCCTCCATCAGACGTTGATAAGCCAGAAACGACGGAGTTTGAGTAAAAAACACACTAAACGCACTTAAAGCGGCATCCTCCATTCCATAGCGGCGATTTTTACCCCGGCGCTTGTCCGGTAGCGATGACAAGCACTGGCGGAAAGAACCGACTAGAGTCTCAAAGCCACCTGGCTTTTTCAACGGCTCTGGCGCTCCTGGGTTTCTTGGATGTCATTACGATACAGGGATGCTGGGGACTTGAACAGGTTTTCGCCAAAATGAGAATTGCTGGGGGTGATATGGGTATTTGACAGATTGATTAAGTTGTGCTTATTGATTAACCCGTCAATAATTAAAATTTGTTGCTAAGGGATATGCACTAATTGTCCCGTGTGCTAAGACTGAATGGAGTGCATTTTGAGTGTAACGGTACGAATATCGGGTTGAGCGATATCACGCGATAGTAGTCAGGATAAAGTATTGTCGGGAATGCGCCCTACTGGAATCGAACCAGTCTGAAGGCGAATTATGAGTTCGCTGCCTCCCCAATCGGCCAAGGGCGCACAAATCGGTAGGGGTCGAACGGGAAGTCACCTTCCCGAACTCCCATTAAAAACCGTGCTTGATACTTTCGCATCACACGGCTCCTGATGTGGACACCCTTTTTCATAGGAACAGAGTTACTACCCCCTGCTTTCGTACTTCAACTTTTGGAGCTTTATGCACCACGTAGTCTTTCAACTCGCTCTCGCCATTATACTCCTACTAATCGCAGTATCTATATCCACACCGCGACCTGTGGGCATATCCTAATCATTACAATTAGGCATTGGCTTCTGGTCACATCCTTCACCCTCCAGGGGTAGGGGTCGAGAGTGAAGTCACCTTCACCCCCTCCCATTCAAAACCTTGCTTGATAGTTTCCCATCACACGGCTCCTGATGTGGATACCCTTTTGTCATCGGAACAGGGTTACTACCCCCTGCTTTCGTACTTCAATGTTCAGAGCTTTATGCAGCACGTAGTCTTTCAACTCGTTCTCGCCACTATACTCCTAATAATCGCAGTATCTATATCCACACCGTGACAATTGGGCATATCCCAACCATGACAATTGGGCTTTAGCTTCTGGTCACATCCTTCACCCTCTAACCATGCGCTTACATTTTTCACTACTGCCTTGTCAATAGCATTACTCACTTGTTTATAGGCAGAGCATTAGAGGGGTTACAACGTTCCGCTTATATGGGCATTCCATCGTTAGATTTGTCCTCAGAACCGGGGTACTTTAAAAGTCTGTGCAGGTAGTCGTATGAGCCCCCTACTTTTCCCCTTGCCCTTTTGGGCGCAGCGTGTCAACCTATTTCGCTGCTAATGTATTACCATGGTTCAAGCCGGACATTCAGTTTCCTTAATCATGGATGGTTGGCAGTGGTCTCGATTCCGGTATTAGGTTACACCTCGGAGCCTTCCGTTCCCCGCTTTAGTCCTAGGGTTGTGAGTCCTAAAACTAGGGGTGGCTATCGCCGTTACCCTCTGCTCTGTGATTTCTCAGTTCGCTTAGGACCTTGAGTTCCCTGCCTTGCTTAGATTTCCCTAAGCGTCGGGACATATAAACAGTTATAGGGATGGTCAGGAGTGCGCTCCTTATATCCAACCCAGGGGTTGAAGTCGCTACCAAGTAGTTATTTTAGGCATCTCAACCTTATTTCATACCTGAACGTCTCGCACACCTGAGAGTCATTGTAGCAGGTTCCTCGCCAAAAATCAAGAGTGTGGTTCACCAAATAGGATAAAGGAACAGGTCAAACTCTTAATCATTTCCGTAGTGACATCGCTTACAGCCAGACCCCCAGCGGTGCGACGACGCATCGATCGCAATACGACTAAATCAAAGGATTGAGAGGCTTTGAGAAGTGCATCAGATACATTGTCATGGACTAAGACCTGAATATCAGATTTGACCTGGGGTCCTGATGCTAGAATTGTGGATAATTCCGACTCCAACTCATTCACCTGTTCCCTAGAAGTGCGGCGATCGCAAACTTGCAATAACATTACCTCAGCTTGGTTACTATCAGCAAACAGTTGAGCAAATCGAATAGTTCTAATCGCTTGGGGGGTAATATTTTTAACCGGAACCAAAATCCGATGGATGTCAATAGGTGCTTCCAATAGCTTTAAGACCGCCACCGGACAATGGGAAGACCAAAATACATTATCAATTAAGTTACCTAAAAGTCTGGCTCGTAGGCTAGTGTTAGAATTCCAACCAATCACAATTAAACTCGCGTCAAATTCCCTAGCGGTGCGGCTAATTCCTTCAGCAATATCGTCATCGATACGGAGTCTAGTTTCAGTTTGGACACCAAACTCCTTAGCCACTTCTGCGGCTTTTTCTAAGAGGCGATCGCTTTGACGCAAGGTAACATCTAACTGAGGTTCATCCATTTGTACATGAGCTTGGGTAATCGTGATGGGAACCACTAAACCCGACTCGTGACGCGCCAATAAACCCGCCATTTCCACTAAATACCGCACCGACATAGGGTTAGATACAGCCACGACAACTGTAAATTGATTCCAGGGATTTTCTAAGCCTATTTCTGAATGTTTTTCAGGTATCCAAGCCTCTTTGGGTGCTTGTAAATTAGGTTTGGGGATAGATAATCGACTCCCAAAACGAGCGGTTAATATTGGTCCCAAAACTGAAGTGACCAACATTAGCACAATCACCGTATTAAAGACTTGCTCAGATATCAACCCTACCCGTTCAGCGGCTAAGGCGGCGGCGAGGGTAGCAGCCACCTGGGGAACAGATAAAGCCCACATAGTCATTGTTTCGTTCCAGTTATAACGAAACAGTAATTTCATCCCAGTAGCAGCCATTAACTTACTACCTAGTAAGCCTAAAACAATAGCTAAAGTTAAGCCAATACCAGTTGTTAAACTTTGAATAAAAGCCGGAACATCAATGAGTAATCCCATCCCCACAAAGAAAAAGGGAATAAATAGGGTACTACCTACAAACTCCACTTTTTCCTCTACCGGACTATGACCGATCACATCATTAACCGCCAAGCCTGCTAAAAATGCACCGACAATTTGATCAACATTGATAATTTGTGAGCCTACCGAGACCAAAAAAACTGCCAGCATGACAAACAGAAACTGATTACTTTCTTCATTTCCTGTACGCCTAAAGTATTCCTTTCCAGCCCAATCTAAACCAAACAGGACAATAGCAGCATAAATTCCTAGGGCTGCTAATTGTATAATTATGGAAGTAGCGGAAAAATCTCCCCCATGAATGGAAATACAAATAGCCAGCACCAATAAAGCGGCAATATCAGTAAAAATAGTGGCTCCAATAGTGACGACTACTGATTCATTGGCAACTACTCCTAATCGTGCTACAATGGGATAACCTAATAAGGTATGGGAAGCTAGTAGAGAACCCATTAAAATTGATGTGTTTATACCATAGCCAACTGATAAACCAATTGCGGTTCCTACGGTTAAAGGGAAAGCAAAGGTCATCAGACCAAAGGATAGGGATCTATTTCGTTTGCGCCTAAATTCTTCTAGGTCAATTTCTAAACCCGCCACAAACATTAGGTAAATTTTGCCGATATCCGAAAGTAATTTCATAATTTCGGAGTCAGGAGACAAAACTTGCATTCCGTTGGGTCCTAATACTACTCCCGCAAATAATAAACCCACCAAACCGGGGAGTCGAAGACGCTCGAAAATGGGAGGAATGGTTAAACTGACTAGGATCAGAATTGTAAATGGGACTATTGGACTCTCTGGAATTAGGTTTAAAAATTGTTCCATATCAAGGGTGAATTGAACTTAGGCGGGTTTTAGCTAGGTTTTGCTAGGTTATCACAGATTGCACGGTTAACTCTCAAAATTCTTAGTGATCGCTCTGAGTCTGATCATGCTGTACTAGAATTTGTTGGTAATCCACACGGCTTGATAGGGTTGTAAGATGTACTTGGAGTAAATATCGGTAATCATTTCCCCACTGATTAAATCTAACCAAGGATCTATACAGATCAGGTTGACATCTCTTAAATTGAGTTGTTGGGGTTTATCGGTCAGATTAAAGATACAGAAAATGCTTTGGTCTCTGGTCATACTTTGTCGCCAAAACCCAAATAGCGATCGCTTTAATTGTAGGGTGTATTGAGTGGCGTTAGGATGAAAAGCACCCTGTTGGCGACGGATTTTAATGCGCCGACAGATTTCGCGGAATACAAGCGATCGAGGAGAATGGGGGTTCTCTAAATCCTTTTGTAAATCCTCAATCTGCCACTTATAGCGATTAATTGACCGATTCATTCCCGTCTCTTTTAACCTGTCATAATCATTGGGAGTAGCCAATAAACTATGAATATAAAATGCCGGAATCCCCTCTAAAGACATCATCAGAGTTTGGGAACAAATAAAGCGTTGAATTTGCCAGGTATCTTCTCCTTTAACTGTGCCTTTCATGGCATCAAATAAGGAAATATTAATTTCATAGGGACTCTCACTACCATCTGGCTTTTTCCTCATGCTAATTTTACCGCCTAATTTCTCCATAGTGGTTAACAGGCTTTGATATTCATCATCGGAAAGTAAACCCTCGGCCGGACGTAAACCAATGCCATCATGGGAAGCCGTAAAATTAAAATAAGCACAGCCTAGGGGGGCGGGTGGCATACTCATCATCCAGGTTTTGAGATGGTCTGATTTACCCTGAAGCATCGCATTTAACAACAGTGGCGGCAAGCTAAAGTTATAAATCATGTGCGCCTCATTTCGATTGCCAAAATAGCTGAGATTTTCCCGGTTTGGTACGTTGGTTTCGGTAATTAAAGCTACTTCTGGATCTATCATATTTACCAGTTCCCGCAGTAGTTTAATAATGGCATGGGTTGGGGGTAAATGAATGCAAGATGTGCCGATTTCTTTCCACATAAAACCCACAGCATCTAGGCGAATATATCTGGCTTTGGCATTCACTATATAAAATCTGATGATTTTCAAAAACTCAATTAAGACATCAGGATTGGCAAAATTAACATCAATCTGATCTTCGCTAAAAGTTGCCCAAACGTGCTTTTCTCCATGGACAGTTTCTACTTTGACTAATACGGGACTGTTGCGGGGTCTGACAACTTCTGATAGGTCGGTTTCGGGTTCAACCACTATAAAATAATCAGAGCCTGGTTTTTCTCCGGCTTGGAATTGTTGGAACCATTGGTGCTTACTGGAAACATGATTAAGCACTACGTCTACCATTAAGTTAAATTGACTAGCAATGGTTTTGATATCTTCCCAGTCTCCGAGTTCCCGATTAACGCTTAAATAGTCACTGACGGCAAATCCATCATCTGAGGTATAGGGAAAAAAGGGTAAAATATGCACCCCGGTGATGGTATCTTGCAGGTGTTCTCCTAAAAATTTTGCCAAAACTTCTAGGGGTTTTTGGTCAGTATCCCGGCTACAAATACTATCGCCATAGGTGATTAATGTGACGTTGTTTTCTGTCCATTTATTGGGGTTTTCATTGCCGTTTGGTATATATAAATTGTCGCCAATTACGGCAAATAGACGGTCTAAAATACTCGGAATTGTGGCAGGTTCGTAGGCAATTTCTAGTAAGGGCTGGAGACGCACACAAAAATATTGATAATCACTATCAGTCGATCGCATGGGTTTCATATTGCTTCCTTTTTTATAACTGAATTATCGCTGGTCTGATGATATGGAGAATGGCGACAAGGTTAAGAAAGGTTAAAATTTGGCATTTTAACAGTAAATCAAGTTATAGTAAATGCAGAGAACCAGTCAGTGCAAATTTTCGTCAAGTTCTTAGTAGATGCTTTGGCTTGGTGATGCTACCGCTGGTAGTAGGCTAACTACCCCTAACTTGTAAGCATAACCGATTTTACCATAATCGTCTAGGGGGAGCCACAATTTTGGTTGAAGTGTCGGCCACTTGAGGAGCGATCGCCATTTGAAGCATTCATCAATTAACAGGCTAAGTCTTATGTTGAAGAAAACCTGGTTGCGTCAAACTATCATATTCTGTTTTTCCCTATTACTGGGAATACTAACCGTAACAGCCGGAGCCATATCTGCTAATGATGTGACTTCCGTAGATGTGTTATTTTTTACCAGCGAAAACTGTCCCTATTGTCGTCAACAAAAAGCCTTTTTACTTCCCCTAGTAGAAGCTAATGATAATGTCACTCTAACTATGGTTGATGTTGACAAACAGCCGGAAAAATTCCAAGGATTTCTTGAGGAAAATAACCTGAGTAGTCGCGCAGTTCCCCGAACGATAATTGGTGATAAATCCTTTATCGGTTTCTCCCCAGACCCAGGAGAGTTAGAATTTATCCCATCCTATCAGGCTTATATAGGCTATCAGAACCAAATTATTAATGCTATTGAAGCCGAGTTAGCAACTGCTATTATCATTCCCGGTCAAACGGTTAATGTGGAACCTACACCCACTCCACAAGCTACACAGACTCCACCACCTTCACCACAAGGTATACCTGTCTGGGTTTTATCATTTTTACCCCTAGCTTATGTAGTCACCTACCCAATTTTCAGCATTAAAGATAAACCAGTCGAAACGAAGCGATTATGGTTGGGGGGACTAACAGGTGTAATTATGGTTAGTCTATTTTTAGCGATCGCATTTACCCCAGATGCAGTAATTAGAGGATTTGCGGCTGCTTTACCCTTCCCCCTATTTGTATTTATCATCGCCTTAGCCGACGGGTTTAATCCCTGTGCTTTTACAGTGTTAATTATCCTATTATCGCTGCTGACCTATACCAAAAGTAGGCGAGATATGGCCCTAGTGGGTTCCACCTTTGTGGTGACATCAGGGGTCATGTATTTTGTGTTTATCATGGCCATGGTATTAGTGGGCTCAATTTTCATAGATAAATATGGTCAAATAGTGATGATTATATTGGGTACAGTGATCACCATTGCTGGCTTAATTAACATCAAGGACTTCTTTTGGTTCAAAAAATCTGTGTCTCTGTCTTTATCCAAAGACCAGCAAATTGAGATTACCAAAAAAGCCCGAAACATCGTCAACCAATTACAATCAGCTAAAAGCGATCGCCGCAAATTTGCCGCCGCCTTATTTGCTACAGTTTTATTAGCAATTTTCGTCAACCTAGTAGAGTTAGGATGTACAGCGATTTTACCCACTGTATATATGGCCACCCTAGTCAACTATTGTCAGACCAATGCTTTACTGTGTTATAGTGTGTGGACTGCCTTTTATAGTGTAGTCTATATTCTGCCGCTCTTAGGGATTCTGATCAGTTTTATCTACTCTTTTTCATCCTATCGGCTCACGGAAGAAAAAGGGCGATTACTGAAACTATTTGCGGGAGCCTTTATGGTATTCTTTGGATTAGTGATGATTGCTAAACCCGAATTACTGGTCTTAGGATAGATCAACCCCGTCAGTAGACCACCGTACAGAACAAAAAATTAACGCGATCGCCCAGTTGTTGTTTTAACTCATCTAGGGAGGCTGCATCACTCACCAAATTCCCGCCTTTTAGGGCTACCCATCTACCTCGGTAGTCCTGGCGGTTTTGGACAACCCAGTTAAAATTCAAAGACATCTCAGGGTTAGGTGGTAAGCGGTGAAACTCCAAGGTTTTCGGTCCAAAAACCTGCATATATCGTTTAATTTTGTCAGAGTTAGGATAAGACTTAAACGCTTCGCCAGCTAAATCTGCGGCTTGATGGAAATTATCCTGACTCAAAGCGCGATCGATGGCGGTAATATATTGCTCAGGTGAGTGATTCATGGGATTTCACAGATAGTTGCGATCGCCGTTAAGAGGGGGTTAGGGGTTTTGTCAGTTCAATTTTCCGGCTTAGGAAGTTCCAGATCCGATAACAGGTCAGGACGGCGCTGTTGGGTGCGTTGAAGTTGTTGTTCTCGTCGCCATTGTTGAATATCAGCATGATTACCAGAGAGCAAAACATCAGGGACACGCATTCCCCGAAACTGAGCCGGGCGGGTATAGTGGGGATAGTCTAGTAGTCCATCCTCAAAACTCTCCGCCTTGAGGGATTCAACCTTACCCACAGTACCCGGTCGCAGTCGCACCACACCATTAATCAAAGCCAGGGCTGGAATTTCGCCCCCAGTTAGGACGAAATCACCCAAAGACACCTCCCGAGTCACCAGGTGCATAACCCGCTCATCGATGCCTTCGTAGTGTCCACAAATCAACACAAGTTGGTCATAACCAGTAGCCAAATCGCGAAATAGTCCCTGTTGCATAGTTTCGCCCTGGGGGGTCAACATAATCACCTCTCGTCTGGGAAGAGAGGGAAGGGACTCAACCGCCGCAAAAATCGGCTCAGGTTTCAAGACCATTCCCACCCCGCCGCCGTATGGTTCATCATCGACTCTTCGGTGCTTGTCCAGGGCAAAATCCCTAGGATTAGTGCAGTAGACCGCCGCGATCTGGCGAGCTATTGCTTTAGCTAGAAGTCCTGACTGTAGAGGGCTAGAGAAAAATTCAGGGAATAGGGTAATAATGTCAAATCGCACGGAACCTCAAACCAAGCCAGTGACTGGTGACATATTCCAGGCACCGACCCGCTAGGGTTAGTACCTGGTTCCCAGAATCGCTCCTGAGAGTTTCCTGCTTCATGGGTCTTCCCTAGCAGTTGTTGGTACAAGCGATATGTATCTCCCAACAGTGTTGCCCCGTTCAGATACCTCGACAGGCAGCTTTACCGTGTGTCTCACGGCTGACTTGTGCAAACCGTTCCCGGAGTTGAGAGGTCCCGGCAATGCCTGACTTTAACTCTCAATCGCTCGCGCGTAGTTAGCGGATAGAATCATTGTAGCAAATTGGTACAGACTATGGCTGAAAAAGATGGGCAAGTGAGACTTTTAGTCACAGCAATTAGACAACTTGAGCCTTAGTGCCAAGGAACCAAAAGGACAAAAACAGATGTGATCCGTGAACTCCTTGTTATACAATCGGGCAGGAGGGCTGGGTGTAGCACCCTCCATCCCGAAAATCTGGGAAAGTCCGGTGGGTCTCTGACTCTAGCGACTCGGTTAGGGGTGAGGGCATATCCTTAGTCTAAAGAATTGTTTAAATCCGTATCAAAATATACTAAAATGCTAATATTTCCGCTAATTTGGTAATTTTTCGTGGCAGCATTTGTGTGCATTTCCGGCAAAAGGAGATTAACCGAGGGTCTGCCAAGCAAATAGAATCTGGTGTGATCACCTTCAAGTCCAAATTTATCCGGGTTCCCTGGCAGGATTTAAGTTAAATTGGCTATTAAGCAAATGTTAAATTCGAGCATCTCTAACTCAAGAGACGGGGGAATCAGGGCAGGTGATGGGGGATGAATCGAGAAAGAACCATAACCCATTGGGAAACTAGCCAGATTCGTTGTCAAATTGGGTAAATATCCTCTGGTTAGGGCGATAGTTAGTGTCACTCACCTACAACCGAGGAGGGCAACTTCACAAGAGACAAAGTTTTGCTGTCCCCTTTTATGCCAAATTTATGTCAGAAGGCAGTGAAGTAAAAGCAGACCCGGAAAAGGGTGGTGGTGCAGAATCTGGAGTCCGCCAAAGAAGCCCGCTAAGTTGAATTCATGCCTATCATGAGGAGAACAATATGCAGCAGTTGACATCTCAAGCCCTTGAACAGATGATTAATCAAAAAACTCAAACCTCAATTTTAGTCATTGGAGGAGCCGAAGATAAGGTTCATGGACGTGAGATTCTGCAAACCTTTTTCAGTCGTGCTGGGGGGGAAAATGCCCAACTGGCAATTATTCCCTCAGCCTCCAGAGAACCGAGTATTCAAGGGGAACGCTACCAGAAAATTTTTGAGACTATGGGAGCAAAGACTCTGAAAGTATTTGATATTCGGGAGCGACATCACTGTGAAGATCCACAATGGCACGATTATTTGGAAAATTGTACAGGGGTGTTCATGACAGGAGGAGATCAGTTAAGGCTCTACAGTTTGTTGGCAGATACGCCCCTAATGGAGAAAATTCGGGTGGCAGCTAGGGCGGGTAAAATAGCCTTGGCGGGAACCAGTGCCGGGGCGGCGGTGATGAGCCATCACATGATCGCTGGGGGTGGTAGTGGGGAATCTCCTAATCGATCGCTAGTGGATATGGCTACCGGGCTGGACATTCTACCGGATTTGATCGTAGACCAACATTTTCATAATCGCAACCGCTTCTCTCGTCTAATTAGTGCGATCGCCGCCCATCCCGAGAAAATGGGGATTGGCATTGATGAAGACACCTGCGCCATGTTTGAAGGAGAAGGGCGAGTGCGGGTAATTGGTAAGGGAACCGTGACCATAATAGATGCTAAAGATCTATCCTATACCAATGTAGCCCAGGCGGGGGCTACGGACCCACTGAGCTTATTTAACCTGCGGGTCAATATTCTCTGCCACGGTGACAGTTATAATATGCGAACCCACACCGCCTTCCCAGCAGCAGCCAGCTTATAGTTCGGATTGCTGTATCATATTCAGGTCGCAAAACTGTTCAATGCGAACAGTTTTGAGGTCTTTGAAGTTTGACATTGAATAACACAGAGACTTGTCACCAAAATAATTCCTGGATCACCCACCGAGACAGATATGAAAATTCTTAGAATCCTAACTCTCAGAGGTCCTAACTACTGGAGTATCAGACGACACAAGCTGATCGTAATGCGTCTTGACCTAGAAGAATTATCAGAACGCTACTCCTCAGATATTCCCGGATTTTATCAAGGTTTAACCTCCGTTTTGCCTAGTTTAGTAGAGCATTGTTGTTCTCCGGGAGTGCGGGGTGGCTTTCTCAGTCGGGTGGAACGGGGAACATTAATGGGTCATATTATAGAGCACGTGGCCCTGGAACTTCAACAACTAGCGGGAATGCCTGTGGGGTTTGGTCGGACGCGGGAAACCTCGACTCCGGGAGTGTTTCAGGTGGTCTATGAGTACGAAAATGAACAGGCGGGCCGATATGCAGGGCGGGCGGCGGTGCGTCTGTGTCAGAGTATTGCCGAAACTGGCACTTATCCGGCTGAAGAACTAACTCAGGATATCGAAGACCTCAAGGAATTAAAAGCCCAAGCTGCCCTCGGTCCGAGTACAGAAGCGATCATCAAAGAGGCTGAATTTCGCCATATCCCTTGGATGCAACTAAACGCCAGGTTTATGATCCAGTTTGGTTATGGTGTCAATCAAAAGCGCATTCAAGCTACCCTCACCAGTAGCACTGGTATTTTGGGGGTGGAACTGGCCTGCGATAAGGAAGGCACTAAACAAGTGCTGCGGGATGGGGGGATTCCTGTACCACGGGGGACGGTAATTCGTTACTTTGAAGACCTCACTGATGCGATCGAAGATGTGGGGGGCTATCCTATTGCCATTAAACCCCTAGATGGCAACCACGGCCGAGGTATTACCCTAGATGTGACTCGTTGGGAAACGGCTCAGGCGGCCTATGATGCAGCCAGTGAAGCCTCAAAAACCCGTAGTGTGATTATTGAGCGATTCTACAAAGGTCGAGATCATCGGGTTTTAGTCGTCAATGGTCGGGTGGTAGCAGTGTCGGAAAGGGTCCCCGCCCATGTGGTTGGTAATGGTAAATCCACCATTGAGGAATTAATCGAGGAAACGAACAAAGACCCTCGCCGGGGAGATGGACATGATAACGTCCTGACCCGAATTGTGGTTGATCAAACGGTGCTTTCTATGATTGAGGAAGCCGGATATACTATCGATTCCGTCCTACCAAAGGGGGAAGTTTGCTTTTTGCGGGCTACGGCTAACCTCAGTACGGGGGGCAGTGCTATCGATCGCACTGATGAAGTCCACCCAGAAAATATCTGGCTATTTGCTCGGGTTGCCAAAATTATTGGCCTAGATGTGGCCGGAATTGATGTAGTTACCCCAGATATTTCTAAACCCCTGCGGGAGGTGGATGGCGTGATTGTGGAAGTTAACGCCGCCCCAGGATTTAGAATGCACGTCGCCCCCAGTGAAGGCCTACCCCGTAATGTCGCCGGGGCGGTGATGGATATGCTATTCCCAGGGTCTACCCCTAGTCGGATTCCCATTCTGTCGGTCACCGGCACTAATGGCAAAACTACCACCACTCGCCTGTTAGCCCACATTATGAAGCAGACAGGAAAGGTGGTTGGTTATACTACCACCGATGGCACTTATATCGGCGATTATATGGCCGAACCAGGGGATAATACAGGACCCCAAAGCGCTCACCTGATCCTCTGTGACCCCACCGTAGAAGTCGCAGTCCTTGAATGTGCGCGGGGGGGAATTTTGCGATCGGGTCTGGGTTTTGATACCTGTGATATCGGTGTCGTCCTTAATGTGGCGGCTGATCACCTGGGTTTGGGAGATATCGATACCATTGAACAAATGGCTAAGGTTAAAAGTGTGGTGGCTGAGGCCGTCAGCGATCGCGGTTATGCTATCCTTAATGCTGATGACCCCCTAGTGGCTGCCATGTCCGCACGGGTGAAAGCTCAAGTGGCTTATTTCTCCATGAATCCCGATAATGAGATTATTGTGCGCCATACGGAAGCCGGAGGATTGGCGGCGGTCTATGAAAATGGCTATCTGTCAATTCTCAAGGGTGATTGGACTCTGCGGATTGAACAGGCGGTTAATGTTCCCCTGACTATGGGGGGTATGGCTCCGTTTATGATTGCTAATGCTTTGGCAGCTTGTGTCGCCGCTTTTGCTCAAGGGGTGAAAATTGAGCATATTCGCACCGCTTTGGCTACTTTCATTGCTTCGGCTGACCAAACTCCCGGACGCATGAATCTGTTTAATATGGGCAGTTATCATGCTTTGATCGATTATGCCCATAATCCCGCTAGTTATGAAGCCTTGTCGGGGTTTGTTAACAATTGGCCGGGGCCTCGGATTGGGGTGGTAGGAGGTCCAGGCGATCGCCGTGATGAGGATTTTGTGACTCTGGGTAAATTGTCCGCTAAGATGTTTGACCGGATTATCGTGAAGGAAGATGATGATACCCGAGGACGACCTCCGGGAGATGCAGCGGTTCTGATTACTCAGGGAATTGAGGAGGTTCTGTCACCTGTTCGCGATCCTCGGGTTAAGTATGAGACTGTCCTTAATGAGACCGATGCCATTAATATGGCCTTAGAACAGGCTCCCAAGGAGTCTCTGGTGGTGATTTTACCTGAGAGTGTCAATCGGGCGATCGCTTTGATTAAAGCCCGTAATCCTATCATCGATACTGACCCACCAGGCGCTAATTTAAGCGCGGCTAATGTCGAAATCAGTTAACAGGGGTTCCCCTCGGTGCGTCATCTGACGCACCAGACCACCATAACTAATCACCCAGTAAAACGGCATCTTCTGGAGTCATAAACTCCAACACCTGTTGTCGAATCCCATTTTCTATGCGTTTGCGAGATATTCGCTGTTCGGGAATGCGGTTTTCAAACAGGATTTTAGAAATTTCCTGGATGCACTCCATAATTTTTTCCGCCTCAGTTTCCGTCATCGTCCCCACCACCACCGTCGGAGATGGTTGTAACTCCTCTGGCGGTGTTTCTTCAGTTGGAGCCCCCTGACCCTCACTATCAGAGTTCAGATGTAGCTTTTGTTGGTAGTGATTCGGAATACCCCAGCCTCGCTGTCCGGGGTGTTCATGTGCGAGGCGCTCATTTTCTAAATATTCAGTCGCGGACTGATACAAAGCCTGTTCACGCCAGTAGGGAACCGTAAAATAGCCGAAGCATTTACGATACTCCTCTGAGTCCACCATATCCGAAACCAATGCCCCTACACCATGTCGCAGCAGAATGTTATCCCAATTGTGTATTTCCTCATCTCCGTGGGGTGTGCGCCCTAAAAAATGCTTACAGGCATTTTCGATAAACTTGAGGTTAGAACTATTCTCATAGAAATGTTCTAAATAAACCGGTCGCACTACTAAACTTTTCAGGAAGTGGCGGATTCCTAGTTTCCCTTTTTTGAAGTCCCTTTCTAAATCCCATAATTGCTTACGTTCCGAATCATAGGGCTGACGTTCTAAGACTTGCTGATAGATTTTACTCAGCACAAATGTGCGCTCTTCAACGGACGCATCATGGGTAGTGGTGATGGTTTCATGTAAGGGCATACTTTCCGCTCCTATTATGCTTTAATCGCATCCAAAAATCACATCCAAAAAACACTAACTAATTAACCTTTAGAGCTGGCTGCGCCCCGTTGTACTGTTGCCATCAACTTAGGTGGAATGTCTAAGACTTCCATAATGATATCCATGTAAGGTTTAAGCAGTTGATTGCAAACGCTGGGAAGTTTCTCCTGCATGGTTTCTTCCAAGCAGTGATAGGCTTTTAAGCAGGCGACGTTTCTCTGGTAGGCAGACAGAATATTAGCTAACCACAACATCAACGACTCCCGAAAATAGCGGGGGTCATCCCGTAACATAGCCACCGACATTAAGCAGATCGCCATGTTCATATCGTAAATACAGCGCTTCGAGTGTTGCTGCATTACTTCCGGGTGAATCAGCATAAACTTTTTCAAGGCAATCTTGATCAGTTCGGGGGATTTCGCCCGCATAATTTCATAGGTTTTTGTCCGTGCCGGGAGGGTTTGAATATATTGCTGAAAGGGCTTGAGTTCTGCGTCGCTTAGATAACGCCCATCTGCCTGGATCATTAACTCTTCCCATGCCCAATTAATTGTCGGCATTTTTGTTATCCTCTCACTCTGAATCGGCTATTGACTGTACACTTACCATTGTATACTCTCTTTTTAGAACTTTGATGCTGACCCCAGACAAAAATCAACAATTCGCTACCATGGATAAATAATGCACATTTTGCCATTTTTGTCAAGTGCCAAAAAGCGATCGCCACTGGTAAATCCCCCACTGATTCAGAAAATATGAGTGAGATTACCTATTTAGTGATTTAGTTGGGTAGAATAGCAGTTAATGGAATGTGCCACAATGGAACACAGAGGCGGCGATCATGCGTCAGGGGTCGTACAGTCGTATGGAAATAGATAATCACGCTAGGTTAAATGATATCCCCCTGGTGAGGTCGTCAGTAGTGATAGCCTCGACCTTTCTATCTATTTCAGCAGCATTAGGAGAAAAACTATGAATATTATCAGTCTTAAACATTGGTCTGTAGGCACAGCAGCGTTAGGCATTCTGGCTCTGCACAGTGTCGCACCGAGTCTAGCTCAGTATTATCCCTACTATAGCTTTTTTAACCCCATGTCTTCCTACTACGAGTCAGAAGACGATTTAGGGTTAGCAGAGGTTATAGGTAAACAGGACCGATTGAGGACACTGGGGAAAGCCTTACAAGACACCGGTTTGAGCCAACAACTCCAGGGGGAAACTTACACCATTTTAGCACCAACAGACGCAGCTTTTGCTAATCTGCCTCGTGAAATTCGCGATCGCCTTTTCCGGCCAGAAAATCAGGGAATGCTGCGAGAGATTTTAAACTATCACGTTGTCGCTGGTCGCATCACCCAGCAGCAGGTAGAATCCGGGGAAATCACGACTCGGCAAGGGAACACTGTTCGCATTAGTGGCAACCCCAGAGACCAAAAACTAATGCTTAACGAGGCTAACGCTGATCAGTTACCAATTCCCGGTCCTAATGATAGTGTAATTGTTGTGATTGATCGAGTTTTGTTACCCCCCGGACTCATTCCCCTAGGAATCCAAAGCACAAACCCCCCCAGGAAACAACTCAGCCGATACCAACTAATGATAATTCCTCTAACCAGGCTATGGTGAACCCTCCCACCGTTTCCCGAACTCAGTTTATCTGTGAACAAGGGCCAGACGGTTTACCTACCACCTATGCAGTCACACCCAGAGGACGGGTTCCTGTGATTAAATGGTATTCGGACTATTTCAGTAGTTCCGGCTATACCTCTGAACAACGCTGTCGGGAAGTTTCCGCGCGGTTCCAAAACTTTTACAGTTTGGGTTGGTTAAATTACATTACCCACGGCATAGTTAATCGCCAAAATGTCGTATGTGTGGCTAGTGACAATGCCATTCCCTGTTCAGGCGATCGTGTTTTATTCACTCTCAAACCCGGCTCAGACCCTGTGACTACTGTACAACAGCTTTTTAATGTGCGCGCCGGAGCCAGTAGTCCCCTATTTGAAAGCGAAGACGACAGCGGCGTGTATATTGACTTTAACAATTTTCTGGAAGCCACCCCAGTAGAAGGCACATCGACTCCCGCCACCCCATCTACTCCCGCCACCCCAGGAAATAATCCCCCTTCTGGTGGACCCATTTGGTAGTCGTGAAGACCGAGGCACAGAAAACCGGAATTTCTGGTTATAGTTTTGTGCCTCAATCATCCCTAGAATTATGGGGCGATAAAGTGAACCCAAAAATTGCCATCCGGGAGGCACAGCCGCCGGATTAAAGAGTAAGAATAGGTCAGATATGCGCCACTCAAATCAGTACGATATCCACTAGAGAACCATTCGCCATAGGGGTCATGAACTATCAAGCCAGAGCTATTATAACCTACTACTGGCATGATGTGACCAAAGGAGGTAAAATAACCATGGATTACGGTAGGTTTTCCTTCCGCCAACCATTCTTTTACATCATCAATAGTCGCGTTAGTCGTGAAGTAGTCTTTACAGCCATACTCTCGGACAATTTTGGCTAAATCTTGGGGACTGTGGCGGCTATAGCCCTTATTGAGAGCATATTCATATAACTCATCCTCAAATTGACCATAACTAACCCGACGACGAGCCCCATAATAGCTCAGACACATAGCGATCGAGGTAACATTACATGATCCCGTAGGATTAAACCAGTTATCGAGTTGAGAAAAATAGGGAAAGTTCCGCAATCTCACTTCCGCTGGTAATAACTTGGGATAAACTAACTTTTTCCCCTGATATATTTCCCCGTGTTTATCAAAAATATACCAGATTGAATGCTGTTTAAAAGTTTCACTTCTGAGAGCAACTCTGATGTGATTTCGGTCTGGTTCAAAGGCTAATAACTGAAATTCTTGCCCAGCTTTAGCACCTTGTTTTTCCGATTCATTTAATTGAGCAGAATCAACGGGTCTCAGCTTGAGAATTGTATCCCTAGTGATTTTCAGGATGGGTATATCTGTGCGAATATCCTCTGGTTTCGTCGTCAGTAATTTTTGGGCTGTGATAGTTCCTAAAAAACCACTTTCCTGACATTCTAACAAGGTTTGAAAACGGTGCATAGCCGCATTAGACTTGGGGCCATAAATGCCATCAACTGGGGGGTCTAGTAAATTAAAACTCACCAAAATATTTTGAATCTGACGGGTGAGTTCTTCATCTTCGGCGATATCTTTCACATCGTACCGTTTATCTGTATTGATGATATCCTGGAGTTTCATGGCGGGTGTTTATCTCAAATGGGATAGTAGGGTTATAGCCGTCTTTGGGGTCTAGCTCAAATTAATCATAACATCAAAACTTCTCCCAGAGTCTTGATAATAGTTTAGCCCAGGTGGTCTGGTTACTTTCAACCACCTAGGCTATTGATCGCTTTAAATTGCGGACATTACCTCAGCTATAATCGCGCAACATCTTGCGAATTTCGATGCTGTGTAGTTCTTCCTGGCCAATCATAGTGCGAGCATATTCTTCCAGGTAAATACTGGCATTTTCTACAGTTTCCAGTAATTCTTTATACAGGGATAGAGCTTTTTTCTCATGGTTGAGACTTTCCGCCAATAAATCCTGTACCGAATGCTGATAAGTTTCCTCAATGGGAGCAATTCTTTGGCTAGGATGTCCTTCTAATCCTGTGAGAATTTCCCCCGCTTGTTGAGCATGGGTGAGGGACTCGGTAGCTTGAGCTTGAAAAAACTGTACAATTGGTAAACGATTCGGTCCGGTCACCATTAAGGAATAGTGAGTGTATCGAACCACCCCAGCTAACTCAAATTCCATGATGGAGTTAAGTAGCTCAATGGTTTTGTCCTGGTCAAGGTCTCTCATAATTTTCTATTAGTCTGTGAATCCCGCTTGACATCGCCTCCGTCAAAGGGACGGGGTTTGATAACTTCCCCAACCCCCATCATTCCATAACGATTATAGGACATTATGGCACGACTTAACATTTGCGGCTGGTAGGTTGAGATGCCATTAGAGATATTCGGATTAATTTTTACCATGAAAAACAACATTTGTCAAGGGGTAAATCCCAACTTTAATCAAGGTCTGAGTGGTTAAGCAGTCCCGTTTAGGGAACCTGTCAAACTTTAATAAATGCCGCCAATATAGGCGGGTTAATCTACAATTATTGACTGCCTGTGCAGATAATTCTATGGCGGGGGCAATAATTAATAATCACAAAATTTACTCTCTTGACTATCCTTAAATTTATAGTCAATAAATATGCCCCCCAAGGGCATTGTCAAAAGAGACAATGTATGTTATACAAAATTCCATTAGTTTTATGTATAATGTGGGTGTTCAACCTGATTAGGGCTGGGAAGATGAAAAAACAGTTGTTAAAATTAGGCAATATATTATTGCTGGGGGCGATCGCATTATGTGCTTGTGCCGACACCCAAAACCTACAGAGTCAAACATCAGAAACTCCACCGTCGGAAACCACTGCTATACAGCCAGGGTCAGCCGAAATTGGGACTATAGAATTTCGCGCCAATGGAGAAGATTTTATCCGGGAAGGTTTTGTGAGTAAAGACGGTTGGGAACTGTCATTTAATCATGTTTATGTAACCATTGCCAATGCCCAAGCCTATGAAACTTTAATCCCCTATAATCCCGATACGGGAGTGGAACCTCAAGCCCAACAAATCATTAGTTTAGTAGAATTCCAAACCGTAGATTTAGCAGCAGGAGACGAGAGTGCTGCAACTATTTTAGTTAATGAAGTTCCAGCACCACCAGGGCGCTATAATGCGATTTCGTGGCAAATGGTTCCGGCGGTAGATGGTATGGCGGCGGGTTATTCATTAATGTTAGTGGGGACAGCATCAAAAGATGGTCTAACTGTACCATTTAACCTGAGATTCAATGAAGAAATGGCGTTTAGTTGTGGTGATTATGTAGGAGAAGAACGCAAAGGAACTTTACAGCCAGGGGGTCGCGCAGACCTAGAAGCTACCTTTCATTTTGATCACTTATTTGGAGACCCAGAAGCGGAGGCGGAGGCGGAGATTAATACTGGTGCATTAGGTTTTGAACCCCTAGCAGCGATCGCCACCCCAGAGGGTTTAGATGCCAATTTAGATACACTCAGAGAACAACTGGCGGCGGAAGATTATCAGAGAATCATGGCAATTTTACCGAATTTAGCCCATGTGGGTGAGGGTCACTGCGCCGAAAAGCCCATGAGTCGAAAAGATTGATCAACTCCCACATAATTTACTATTTTTGAATAATCAGGAGATGATTTAATGAACTGGAAACTTTGTATATCCCTACTATTTTGGACGATCGCCATACCAGAATCAGCGATCGCCCATGGAGTCATCGTCCAATCTCAAACCACCTCAGCCATCAAAATTAACGCCGCCTACGACTCAGGGACACCCATGGTTAACGCCGAGGTGAGAATCTACACCCCCCAGGACCCTAGCACCCCTTGGATGACCGGAAACACCGATGATAATGGTCAATTTTTATTCATTCCCGACCACGATAATAGCGGTTTGTGGGAAGCCACCGTCCGTCAAGCCGGACATGGGGCGTTAATTGCGATTCCGGTGAGTCCCCCAGGGGAAGAGGTATCCGACAGCACCCAAAATGCGATCGCCTCCAATTCCGCATCAAGCCCTGTGCAAAAATGGGTAGCCGCCGCCGCCGTCATTTGGGGATTTATCGGCACCGCCCTATTTTTTACCCGATTAAAACCCTCTGATGATGTTGGAGACGACAGCCCCCATATAACCTCTCAAGAATCGCAAAACTAACCCACCATCAAACCTGACAAATATCATCAACTTATGCACATTTCTGAGGGAATTATTCCCGCCCAAATTTGTCTGGCTGGTTATGGAATCACCGGCTTAGTAACCTGGTATTCTCTGCGTCAAATCAACCGCCAAGCCAACCCCACCGCCAACATTCCCAAAGCCTCCCTCTTAACCGCCGCCTTTTTTGTCGCCTCTTCCATACATATCCCCATCCCTCCCGCCAGTGTTCATCTAGTCTTAAATGGTCTTCTGGGGGCTATTTTAGGTTATTATGCTTTTCCGGCTATTCTCATCGGCTTAATATTCCAGGCGATTATCTTCGGACATGGGGGATTAACCACCCTGGGGATTAATGGGATAATTATGGGGATTCCAGCTATAATAGCCGCCGTAATTTTTCAAAGTAGACATCGATTTAGTCATCACCTGAAACCTACCATCAGCCTAAATTTATTCGGTTTTTTAGCAGGTGCGTCTAGTGTAGGTTTCTCCACCATCTTATTTTTAGTGATACTGATTACCAATCTTCCCTCGACCCTGGAAAGTCCAGCGGAAAAAGCTGCAATTATCGCCCTAATTATCGCCCATATTCCCCTGATGTTTATTGAGGGAGTATTTACCGCGATGGTGGTGAATTTCCTAAGTCGAGTCAAGCCAGAGTTATTAACCCAATAACCCCTATTACAGCTTGTTCACCAGTCGCTTAATACATTACCCTCACCCTAAATCCCTCTCCCAGAGAGGAGAGGGACTTTGAGATGTGATCAGATGATTTCTGAACAGACTGTATTGATGAGGGAGTCTGAATAATCCCCCTAACTCACCCTTCCTAAACCGGAGAGATTAACTATGAAATTTAGGATAGATGAGTATGCTAATCTCGATTCATTTATTCATAGATGGAACCCCCAATCAAAGCTAATTGGGTTGGGAATATTAATGTTTGCTTTTGCTAATGTTCAACAACTCTGGCTAGTCCCCCCCATGTTGCTAGTCACATTAATATTATATACCATATCCAAACTTCCCCTATCCTTTTTAGGCGATCGCCTACAATATCCCGGACTGTTTATATTCGGGTTAGTTGGCTTATTGCCATTTATTTCCGGTCCGACTGTATTATGGTCTTGGGGACCCGTGATTATTCGCCAGGAAGGAAGTCTAGCCGTCTTGCTAATTGCGAGTAGATTTTTGGCAATTTTTACCACTGGAGTTGTCTTATTAGGGACTTGTCCATTTATCACCCTAATTAAAGCCATGCGATCGCTTGGTTTATCCCCCATTTTAGCGGATATGTTATTAATATCCTACCGATATATATTTGAACTCAGCCATCAGTTGCAAATGATGAAACGCGCCACCATATTAAGAGGTTTTCAACCCCACCAATTCAGTCGCCGAAATTTACAGATTTACGCAGCCTTAGCCGGGAGTTTATTAATTCGTAGTTATCAACAGTCCGAACAGGTCTATAAAGCCATGCAATTGCGAGGTTATGGAATCCCCGACAAAACCCATAAACCCTGGGAGTTTTTGACCGATTTTCCTAGTGCGATCGCCCTCGGAATCAGTTTAATGTTAGCCACCCTATTTGTCACCCTTTCCACCATCTCCACTTAACCGCAAATGGTGGGATTAATCTGCCATCAAATTCTGAACCGGATGCTGTCCATAAAATGGTAAAGCATCCGACCAGTGCGGGCGATTTCCCTGTTCCCATAACAGAGTAGCCCATTCTAATATAGCACAACTTGTGTGTCCGAGTCCACCCGTCAGCAAGATTTTTTTTAATGGTTTATCTTGTTGAGATAACAGCATTTCCCACTGTGAGGGAGACATAACACTATCAGCCAATTCTGTCACCAAACCCTGGGAAGAAACCTGATAAATAGCCACAAATAATTGTCCCCGTTGTGCCGGCATTTCTAGGGCAATATTCCCCGCATAATCCCCCGCTAAATTATAGGCAGCCGCCGCCAAAGTAGAAATCGCAAACAGGGGAATATCTAACTGTTGTGCGAGGGTTCTCGCCGTCACCACTCCCAAGCGAGTCCCCGTAAAACTTCCCGGCCCCCGCGCCACTGCGATTAGTTGTAAATCCGACCAAGTTTGAGGGGGCATAAATTCCGATATATGTTGATGTAGTTGGGTTGATAAATCCCTGCCCAAATGCCAAGTTTGGCAGCGCACAGGTTCCCCAAACTTCCCCATAGCTAAACCCAATTCTGGGCTACTGGTATGGATAGCCAAACCATAGTTTTTTGCCATTAGTGTACCTTGTGTAACTCACTGATATTATGCTATCCTAATAAGTGTAACTTTCTGCATAAAGCCCATGTAAATCCAGTTTACCAAAGTTAGGTCATCAATGAGAAAAGCTATAACCGACAATAATTAAGGATTTCGCTGGCCCGGTTCTGGACTCAGAATAATAACATATTCTCCGGCTGTGCTTTGCTGAATAATCACCAGGGGAGGGCGGGTATCAGAGGGGGCATTTTCAGGCAATGATGGGAAAATATAATATTGACTGTCTCGGTCAATTAACAGCCGCCAGACAATTTGTTGATCCGGCTGAGTTTTATCGTTATAATCTCGATCTAGTAAGGTTTTATAAAGTTCCAAATCTCCGATAAATCGAAAATTTCCCACCGCTGGGTCATCAGTCAGGTCGTTGATTTTGCGACCTAGGGGCAGCCGATTTTCTGGAGCAATTACAGTTACCACTGGCAGCATTGATGTATGGTTATGGGCATCTCGAATCGCGTCTAGGTTTCCCTGAGTTTGACCTAGATAAAATAAACCCGCCAAACACCAACCAGCAATCACGAATTCATTTAAAAAGTTTTTATCATAGTCAATTGGTTGTAAGTCCGGGAAAATCTGCAAAGTGCGAGTCGCTCGATAGCGGCGCTGTTTGAGGCTAATTTTTAACAGATAATCACGGCTGGCGTTGATAAAATGAGCGAATTTGCCGCTACTGCACTCCAGCAATTTGAGAGTAAGATAAATTAGCAAACTGATAGCGATCGCCACTCGAAATGTTCGCCAAAACGTAGACCACTCGCCGCTGGCAAAGTTGCCAAAAAAGACCTGAAGCGGGGCAATAAAAAACGATTCTATCGGCAAATCCAACGTGGTAATTTCAATTTGAAAATAACCGAAATATGCCCAGCGGTAAATCCAGCCCGTAAAATACAAGCCGACTCCTAATATAGTTAATAAACTGGCTAATCTACTAAACATTAAACCTCCATCGCCCATTAAACCCATGACCATGATTTGGGGGAGGGGAATCACTACTTATGCTATAGCGTTTCTCATATCCATAAGGTACAGCCCACTCACTCAAAGAGAAGCCGCTGCGCGTCTACACCGCAAACCCCTCTCCCATACGGGAGAGGGGCTTTGAAAAGCACCTCACCAATCCACCGAACCGCTATAACAGTTAATGATACCCTTGGAAATCAAGGCAATTTAACCCCTATTATCGAGCCATTATCCCCGTGAAAACTGATAGTATCTTCTACCGAATTTTCCAACAGTACCCCCGCAGCTTCTTTGAACTGCTGAACCGCCCACCCGAAGAAAGCGATCGCTACCAATTCACCTCTGTAGAAGTGAAACAACTAGCCTTCCGCCTCGACGGAGTATTTCTGCCGACCACCTCAGAAGGCGATCGCCCCTTCTACCTAGCGGAAGTGCAATTTCAACCCGACGACGACCTCTATTATCGCATTTTCGCGGAACTGTTCCTCTACCTGCGACAATACCGACCCCCCCACCCGTGGCAGGTGGTCGTTATCTATCCCAACCGTAGCATTGAGCGGGAACAGTCCCACCAATTCCGGGAACTCCTGAACTCAGACCGGGTGACTCGGGTTTATCTCGACGAGTTGGAAAGTGAAAACCGTTTGGGAGTTGGTATCATCAAATTGGTACTCGAATCCGAATCGGAGGCGATCGCATCAGCCATAAACCTGATCGAGCAAGCCCAACAAACCCTCCCCCCAGAATCCATTCAACGGGATATCATTGATATCATCGAAACTATAGTTATTTACAAACTACCCCAAATAAGTCGCGAGGAGATTGCCCAAATGTTAGGACTCACCGATTTAAAACAAACCCGATTCTATCAAGAAGCATTTGCCGACGGTCGCCAAGAAGGTCGCCAAGAAGGTCTCCAACAGGAAAGGATAAATATTGTTGTGCGTTTGGCAAATTTGGGAAATAGCGCGATCCGGATCGCCGAAATGTTGGGTTTACCATTGGAGGAAATTCAGCAAATTTTGTCATCTCGTGCTGACAACTAGGAGCGCGCATCAAAGTTATGGGTGAGGCGATCGCCCATAACTTTCAATACGTTAATGAACTGCTTTGGGCAGCCTTAACTATCAATTATCAATTATCAATTATCCATGTTAGGACTCACCGATTTAAAACAAACCCGATTCTATCAAGAAGCATTTGCCGACGGTCGCCAAGAAGGTCTCCAACAAGGTCTCCAACAGGAAAGGATAAATATTGTTGTGCGTTTGGCAAATTTGGGAAATAGTGCGGAAGCGATCGCCCAAATGTTGGGTTTACCATTGGAGGAAATTCAGCAAATTTTGTCATCTCGTGCTGACAACTAGGAGCGCGCATCAAAGTTATGGGCGAGGCGATCGCCTTCATTGCCTGCCTACCCAGAAAACCTATCAGTTAACCAGTGGGTTACAATCAAAAACAAAACTGCCAAGGAGACCAGGGCAAATCAAGGCAATTTAACCCCTATTATCGAGCCATTATCCCCCGTGAAAACTGATAGTATCTTCTACCGAATTTTCCAACAGTACCCCCGCAGCTTCTTTGAACTGCTGAACCGCCCACCCGAAGAAAGCGATCGCTACCAATTCACCTCTGTAGAAGTCAAACAACTAGCCTTCCGCCTCGACGGAGTATTTCTGCCGACGACCTCAGAAGGCGATCGCCCCTTCTACCTAGCGGAAGTGCAATTTCAACCCGACGACGACCTCTATTATCGCATTTTCGCGGAACTGTTCCTCTACCTGCGACAATACCGACCCCCCACCCGTGGCAGGTGGTCGTTATCTATCCCAACCGTAGCATTGAGCGGGAACAGTCCCACCAATTCCGGGAACTCCTGAACTCAGACCGGGTGACTCGGGTTTATCTCGACGAGTTGGAAAGTGAAAACCGTTTGGGAGTTGGTATCATCAAATTGGTACTCGAATCCGAATCGGAGGCGATCGCATCAGCCATAAACCTGATCGAGCAAGCCGAACAAACCCTCCCCCCAGAATCAATTCAACGGGATATCATTGATATCATCGAAACTATAGTTATTTACAAACTACCCCAAATAAGTCGCGAGGAGATTGCCCAAATGTTAGGACTCACCGATTTAAAACAAACCCGATTCTATCAAGAAGCATTTGCCGACGGTCGCCAAGAAGGTCTCCAACAGGAAAGGATAAATATTGTTGTGCGTTTGGCAAATTTGGGAAATAGCGCGATCCGGATCGCCGAAATGTTGGGTTTACCATTGGAGGAAATTCAGCAAATTTTGTCATCTCGTGCTGACAACTAGGAGCGCGCATCAAAGTTATGGGCGAGGCGATCGCCCATAACTTTCAATACGTTAATGAACTGCTTTGGGCAGCCTTAACTATCAATTATCAATTATCAATTATCCATGTTAGGACTCACCGATTTAAAACAAACCCGATTCTATCAAGAAGCATTTGCCGACGGTCGCCAAGAAGGTCGCCAAGAAGGTCGCCAAGAAGGTCGCCAAGAAGGTCGCCAAGAAGGTCGCCAAGAAGGGGTGCAAGAAGGTCTCCAACAGGAAAGGATAAATATTGTTGTGCGTTTGGCAAATTTGGGAAATAGTGCGGAAGCGATCGCCGAAATGTTGGGTTTACCATTAGAGGAAATTCAGCAAATTTTGTCATCTCGTGCTGACAACTAGGAGCGCGCATCAAAGTTATGGGAGAGGCGATCGCCCATAACTTTCAATACGTTAATGATGGGATGGTGTGGGTGTGGTGAAATTGTGCGAAGTTTCCGAAAAAGGGTGGAGCGAGCGTGAAGATGTTAGTATTAGTTCATATCCTATCTCACACCTGCCATGAAAACCCCTCAACTGATGATTTTCCTAGTGCTGGCTGGTCTGACAGTACCCACCGCTGACACTCCACGAGCGATCGCACTCCCCGTGCTGGTAGCCCAAAACCAAGCCCAAAATCAACCGATTCCGATTTCCTTGCCGACCTCGGCGGCGGTGAGTTTGGTTAATGGCGGTCAACGCTCCGGTCAACTGGTTGAAATTAACTCTCAATATCTCATTGTAACACGAGGTGACAGTCGCGCTCAAGAAGCGATCGCCAATGTTTCCCGCGTGCAATTTCGGGGGATATTTGGTGGCCGACTTCCGACGGTCGGATAGTGATTCGCGGCGACCATGAGAACACAGGCGGAAACCCCCGACGCTTCCGGGTGCGGGTGGATGGATTAGTTTGGGAAGAT
This sequence comes from Arthrospira sp. PCC 9108, assembly GCA_016745315.1. GTDB lineage: Bacteria > Cyanobacteriota > Cyanobacteriia > Cyanobacteriales > Microcoleaceae > Limnospira > Limnospira platensis. Next base: position 2,050,112 of record CP066886.1, on the reverse strand, counting down.
GCAGATAAAGGCTTTTTGGCGATCGTACCAGAAGCCGTTATCGCAGTAGATGATCAACCGGGCATTCCCAGGGGAATGAAGAACATAATTCATAGTCGTTATGTGGTGACTGCCATAGAATTCGCCCCCCAGAATTCCGAGTTAATTATCACGGCGAAATTGCTATCCCCTTCCGAATAGCTTTCCCGTAGGTTGGGTGCAGGGGAGTGCAACCCAACTAACACTTTCTAGGATTATATAGCAACCGCCAGAGCGGTTCGGACTGAGCGGCTAATTTTAGACCCGCCTTGAAATGAATTTGAAGGCTGATAGCAAAAGTCCACTCAAGTAGACTAAATAGACAAGAGGAGATCATCATGAATTCCGATATCCGTCAAGAAATTATTGACCTAGCCAGAGAACTACCCGATGATGTTTTGCCAGATGTTCTGACATTTTTACGCTGTATAAATGACCGAAAAAACCAATAATTCCAGATAATGATACTGCCAATAATCAGGTAGAATTGGGTCGGGCGATCGCGGCTTATCAGGCGATCGCTGATAAGTACAAGAATGCGTTGCGGGAATTAGCAAAGTGAACCAACCATTATGGATATCCGAAGAAATTGTTAGGCAGCTTCCCGTAGGTTGGGTGCAACGCAGTGAAACCCAACATCAATTTTCAATTAATAATAGGTGATGCCATGAAAAGATTAATGATGGGTGGTTTATTGGGAGTAACAATGCTATTGGCGACTCCCGCGATATTGCCAATTCTGGCACAGCGCAGTTATGCCCAAACCTCCCAGACTCAGGCGGCACAATTGCAACAACTGATTGATTTAGCAGCTTCCCGTAGGTTGGGTGCAACGCAGTGAAACCCAACATCAATTTTCAATTAATATTAGGTGATGCCATGAAAAGATTAATGATTGGTTCTCTATTGGGAGTGTCGATGCTAGTGGGGACTCCCGCGATATTGCCAATTCTGGCACAGCGCAGTTATGCCCAAACCTCCCAGACTCAGGCGGCACAACTGCAACAACTGATGCAACAAGCATGGCAGCAAACTCAGCAAGGGCAACCTTTACAAGCCATAGAAACCCTTAAACAAGCCCTAGCTATTGCCCAAAGTATCCAAAATCGAGAAGGGGAAGCATTGGCAAATCTGGTTCTGGGTTTCAACTATAATCGGATCGGTAAATCCCAGGAAGCCTTAACATACTTCCAGCAAGCATTACCCATAATGCGGGAAGTGCGCGATCGCACCGGGGAAGCGGCTACTCTCCATAATATCGGTGCAGTTTACCGCGATATCGGTCAACCCCAGCAAGCCTTAACATACTTCCAGCAAGCATTACCCATTAGGCGGGAAGTGGGCGATCGCGCCGGGGAAGCCACTACTCTCAGTAATATCGGTGCAGTTTACCGCGCTATCGGTAAACCCCAGGAAGCCATCGAAAACTTGGAAAAATCCGTACAAATTACCCTAGAAATGCGTGCAGGTTTGCAACAGGAAAACCGCCAAACATTCCTAGAAAGTAACCGAGGAACACTCGTCAGCCTTGTAGACCTTCTCATTGACCAAAACCAACCCGACCAAGCCTTTAAATGGTATAACCTCGCCACCACCTTCGACCTCGCCGACTATACCCGCCTTATCGATGCCCAAGTTGGCGACCCAGAAGCCCAAAAACTCATTGACCAATGGAATCAAAACCATCAACGCCTACAATTCCTTTACGCCCAAGTTGACCAGGACTGGACACCCCAACTCTCCCAACAAATCAACCAATTACAAGCCCAAAATAGCCAACTAGCCGAGAATATCTCCCGCCAATATCCCCCAGTTGCCGAACTCTTTGAAACCACCCCCCAAGACATCCAAACTATCCGGGAAAATATCGCCCCCGGAACCCTGGTTATTCAACCCGTTTTGTTAACTAATATTCGTAACGTCCAGGATAAAATCGGCATTTTTTTAGTCAGCCGCGACCAAGCCACCCTCGTCCGCACCATTCCCATTAACCCCACCGAATTTGATGCCATCCTCACCGAATATCGCGCCCAAATCCAAAACCCAAACTCCGACAACTACGCTGGCAATCAAGAACTACTGTATGATTATCTCATTCGTCCCGTCGAGGCGGATATTGCTGCCTATTCTCCCGAAAAAATCGCCATCATTGCCACCGGAAAACTCCGTTATATTCCCTGGGAAACTTTCTATGATAACCAAAGCGACCAATACCTACTAGAAAAATACCCCATCCACTACCTCACCCGCATTTCCGCCACCCGCCATATCCCCAGCAACCCCACCCGCACCCCCAATATTTTAGCCTTTGGCAACCCCACCCCCACCTCCCAAGAACTCCCCGGATCGGAACAGGAAGCCCGCCAAGTTACCGAAATTTTATCAGGGGAATATTGGGTGAGGGAAGAAGCGACCCTCAACCGTTTTTATAACGATTATCTCCGGTTTAATATCCTCCATTTAGCCAACCCAGTCTGCTTGAACCCCCAGGGATGTGCGGAGCTAGAGGCAAATCAGATATTATTTGCCAATGGAGAAATCTTAAATATTGCGGATATAGCATTGTTGGGATTAAACCAAACTAAATTGGTAGTTTTAAGTGCTTGTCAAACCGCGATGACAAGGGAATCAGACGGCCGCGAATTGCCAGCGATCGCCTACTTATTTGAACGGGCGGGAGCCGATGCCGTGATTGCCAGCTTATGGAGTGCGGAGGACAAGAAAGCCCTCTTAATTATGACACAATTTTATGAGAATGTCAACGAGGGAATGACAAAAGCCGAGGCTTTACGACAGGCGAAATTAACCTTCGTCCAACAAGGCCTACATCCCTTTTCTTGGTCGCCTTTAATTCTGATAGGTGATGGCAGTTATTTATGAGGGAATATTGGCAAGTTGAAGGGGGGAGATATTTAGGGATGGATTGAGGTTTTCGGGTGGGGTGAGAAATCCGGTCAACCCAACAGTTAACAATTACTGTAAAATTGACAGGCAAGGTTCCACCCCACATCAACTTTCAAATGTGGCTGAATAAACTTAGATTAGGTGATGCCATGGAAAGATTAATAATTGGTTCTCTATTGGCAGTCCGTAGGTTGGGTGTAACGAGCGTGAAACCCAACTAGCTTCCCGTAGGTTGGGTGCAACGCAGTGAAACCCAACATCAATTTTCAATTAATAATAGGTGATGCCATGAAAAGATTAATGATGGGTGGTTTATTGGGAGTAACAATGCTATTGGGGACTCCCGCGATATTGCCAATTCTGGCACAGCGCAGTTATGCCCAAACCTCCCAGACTCAGGCGGCACAATTGCAACAACTGATTGATTTAGCAGCTTCCCGTAGGTTGGGTGCAACGCAGTGAAACCCAACATCAATTTTCAATTAATAATAGGTGATGCCATGAAAAGATTAATGATGGGTGGTTTATTGGGAGTAACAATGCTATTGGCGACTCCCGCCATATTGCCAATTCTGGCACAGCGCAGTTATGCCCAAACCTCCCAGACTCAGGCGGCACAATTGCAACAACTGATTGATTTGGGATTACAGCAAACTCAGCAAGGGCAACCTTTACAAGCCATAGAAACCCTTAAACAAGCCCTAGCTATTGCCCAAAGTATCCAAAATCGAGAAGGGGAAGCATTCGCAAATCTTTTTCTGGGTTTCAACTATAATCGGATCGGTGAACCCCAGGCAGCCTTAAACTTCTATCATCAAGCTGTTAGACTCTTTCAAGAAGTTAATGAGCGCAACTGGGAAGCGACTACTCTCCATAATATCGGTTTCGTTTACAGCGCTATCGGTCAACCCCAGGAAGCCTTAACATACTTCCAGCAAGCATTAACCATTAGGCGGGAAGTGCGCGATCGCAGGGGGGAAGCCACTACTCTCAATAATATCGGTTTAGTTTACAGCGCTATCGGTAAACCCCAGGAAGCCTTAACATACTACCAGCAAGCATTACCCATTAGGCAGGAAGTGGCCGATCGCACCGGTGAAGCCACTACTCTCAATAGTATCGGTTTAGTTTACAGCCAAATAGGTCAACCCCAGGAAGCCTTAACATACTACCAGCAAGCATTAACCATTAGCCGGGAAGTGCGCGATCGCAGGGGGGAAGCCACTACTCTCAATAATATCGGTGGAGTTTACGGCGCTATCGGTGAACCCCAGGAAGCCTTAACATACTACCAGCAAGCATTAACCATTAGGCGGGAAGTGAGCGATCGCGCCGGGGAAGCCACTACTCTCAATAATATCGGTGCAGTTTACAGGGCTATCGGTGAACCCCAGGAAGCCTTAACATACTACCAGCAAGCATTACCAATATGGCGGGAAGTGCGCGATCGCAGGGGGGAAGCGGCTACTCTCCATAATATCGGTGGAGTTTACGGCGCTATCGGTGAACCCCAGGAAGCCTTAACATACTACCAGCAAGCATTAACCATTAGGCGGGAAGTGCGCGATCGCGCCGGGGAAGCCACTACTCTCAATAATATCGGTTTAGTTTACAGCGATATCGGTGAACCCCAGGAAGCCTTAACATACTACCAGCAAGCATTACCCATATTGCGGGAAGTGAGCGATCGCGCCGGGGAAGCCACTACTCTCAATAATATCGGTGCAGTTTACGGCGATATCGGTCAACCCCAGCAAGCCTTAACATACTACCAGCAAGCATTACCCATATTGCGGGAAGTGAGCGATCGCGCCGGGGAAGCCACTACTCTCAATAATATCGGTGCAGTTTACAGCGCTATCGGTCAACCCCAGGAAGCCTTAACATACTACCAGCAAGCATTACCCATTAGGCGGGAAGTGAGCGATCGCGCCGGGGAAGCCACTACTCTCAATAATATCGGTGCAGTTTACAGCGATATCGGTCAACCCCAGCAAGCCTTAACATACTTCCAGCAAGCATTACCCATATTGCGGGAAGTGAGCGATCGCAGACAGGAAGCCACTACTCTCAATAATATCGGTTTCGTTTACAGCGCTATCGGTCAACCCCAGCAAGCCTTAACATACTTACAGCAAGCATTACCCATTAGCCGGGAAGTGAGCGATCGCGCCGGGGAAGCCACTACTCTCAATAATATCGGTTTAGTTTACCGCGCTATCGGTCAACCCCAGCAAGCCTTAACATACTACCAGCAAGCATTAACCATTAGCCGGGAAGTGCGCGATCGCGCCGGGGAAGCGGCTACTCTCAATAATATCGGTGCAGTTTACAGCGATATCGGTCAACCCCAGGAAGCCATCGAAAACTTGGAAAAATCCGTACAAATTACCCTAGAAATGCGTGCAGGTTTGCAACAGGAAAACCGCCAAACATTCCTAGAAAGTAACCGAGGAAGATCCGTCGCCCTTGTAGACCTTCTCATTGACCAAAACCAACCCGACCAAGCCTTTAAATGGTATAACCTCGCCACCACCTTCGACCTCGCCGACTATACCCGCCTTATCGATGCCCAAGTTGGCGACCCAGAAGCCCAAAAACTCATTGACCAATGGAATCAAAACCATCAACGCCTACAATTACTTTACGCCCAAGTTGACCAGGACTGGACACCCCAACTCTCCCAACAAATCAACCAATTACAAGCCGAAAATAGCCAACTAGCCGAGGATATCTCCCGCCAATATACCCAAGTTGCCGAACTCTTTGAAACCACCCCCCAAGACATCCAAACTCTCCGGGCAAATATCGCCCCCGGAACCCTAGTGATTCAACCCGTTTTGTTAACTAATATTCGTAACCTCCAGGATAAAATCGGCATTTTTTTAGTCAGCCGCGACCAAGCCACCCTCGTCCGCACCATTCCCATTAACCCCACCGAATTTGATGCCATCCTCACCGAATATCGCGCCCAACTCCAAAACCCAAACTCCGACAACTACGCTGGCAATCAAGAACTACTGTATGATTATCTCATTCGTCCCGTCGAGGCGGATATTGCTGCCTATTCTCCCGAACAAATCGCCATCATTGCCACCGGAAAACTCCGTTATATTCCCTTTGAAACCCTCTATGATAATCAAAGCGAACAATACCTCCTTGAAAAATACCCCATCCACTACCTCACCCGCATTTCCGCCACCCGCAATATCCCAAATAACCCCCGATTATCCACCAATGTTTTAGCCTTTGGCAACCCCACCCCCACCTCCCGAGAACTTCCGGGAGCCGAACAGGAAGCCCGCCAAGTTACCGAAATTTTATCAGGGGAATATTGGCTGCGGGAACAAGCCACCCGCCACCGTTTTTATAACGATTCTGCCCGGTTTAATATCCTGCATTTGGCGACCCACGGCTGCTTTCAAAGGCAAGGATGTCCGGGGCTAAATTTAGAGGCAAATAACATATTATTTGCTAATGGTGAAACCTTCAATATTGCTGATGCCGCTTTGTTGGGATTAAACCAAACTAACTTGGTGGTTTTAAGTGCTTGTGAAACCGCCATGGAAGCCGAATCAGACGGCCGCGAATTTGCAGCGATCGCCTACTTATTTGAACGGGCGGGAGCCGATGCGGTGATTGCCAGTTTATGGAATGCCGAGGACAACAAAACCCTCTTAATTATGACACAATTTTATGAGAATGTCAACCAGGGAATGACCAAAGTTGAGGCCTTACGGCAGGCGAAATTAACCTTCGCCCAACAAGCCATACATCCCTTTTATTGGTCGCCTTTAATTCTGATAGGTGATGGCAGTTCTTTTTAAGGTGGATATCCGCTGCTGAGTAACTGTCCGTAGGTTGGGTGCAACGAGCGTGAAACCCAACATCCACAGCTTTGCGTAGTAGGGCAGTGAAACCCAACTAGCTTTCCGTGGGTTGTGTGTAACCCATTGCCACCCCACATCAATTTTCAATATTTTCCAACAGTACCCCCGCAGCTTCTTTGAACTGCCGAACCGTCCACCCGAAGAAAGCGATCGCTACCAATTCACCTCTGTAGAAGTCAAACAACTAGCCTTCCGCCTCGACGGAGTATTTCTCCCGACCACCTCAGTAACTGTCCGTCGGTTGGGTGCAGGGCAGTGAAACCCAACATCATCGGAGGCGATCGCATCAGCCATAAACCTGATCGAGCAAGCCCAACAAACCCTCCCCCAGAATCAATTCAACGGGATATCATTGATATCATCGAAACTATAGTTATTTACAAACTACCCCAAATAAGTCGCGAGGAGATTGCCCAAATGTTAGGAATCACCGATTTAAAACAAACCCGATTCTATCAAGAAGCATTTGCCGACGGTCGCCAAGAAGGTCGCCAAGAAGGTCGCCAAGAAGGTCTCCAACAAGGTCTCCAACAGGAAAGGATAAATATTGTTGTGCGTTTGGCAAATTTGGGAAATAGCGCGGAAGCGATCGCCGAAATGTTGGGTTTACCATTGCAGGAAATTCAGCAAATTTTGTCATCTCGTGCTGACAACTAGGGGCGCGCATCAAAGTTATGGGAGAGGCGATCGCCCACTCCCTTTCCGGAAGTTAATCAACGCCTTTGGGCAGCATTAATTATTAATTATTCCGGTTGGAAAACAGTGGCATAGATACAAACATCCCAGCGATAATGATACCAAAAAGGTCGTTACGAACCCATCTTAATTGCAGCAACTCCAGCACCAAGAATAACCCGACAACTATGGCAAAAACTTGGTTTTCGTCCACGTCATGATATGGTTTTATCCAGTTTTTAAAAATGATAAACATTGGAGAAATTAGCAGTGCTACAAATGGCGTAAAAACTATCAAGTTATTGCTAAAAATATAGGCGACCATAGCCATAGTTAATGTATCCATCCAGAACTGTTTACTGTGGATTCTTTTGCGCCAATGTTCACTGCTAATCAAGTTATGGCAATATTGCTTAAACCGCAGGCGCTGATTTTTGCGTCTAGCTTTGGGGTCTAATTTGAGTACCATTTGCCATTCAGGAACCCCTCGATTTTGGACTCTACCTAATAACTTAACCCGGACAATATTCTTGAGGTTTAATTGGGTTAATTCAGAGGCGATCGCCTTAGCTATTTGGGGATAATCAACCTGTTGTTGGGCGGCACGATTAATCACAATAGTTAACTTGGATTTACTAATCCGATTAACTTGCACCTTAACTTGATAGAATTTGAGAGCCTTTTGCAGAACCTCAGTGATTTGTGGTTCTTCCTGGGGGAGTTTACTAGGTTTTATTGGCTGTTTAATCGGGGTTTGATTAGTGGCGATCGCCACAAAACCAGTTTCCGATTCCGACTGGAAACCCGGCATAGCCTCAATATATTTAGGAGTAGGGTGCAACTTGAGCAGTAACGCCGCCGCCGAATGAAAACGCTTGCTAGTCGCCCCCGCCAACATTCTATCTAAAATATCACCTAATTCGTCACTAACAGGACTTTTTAAATAGCTACGCCAGCCCCAATTACCCTCATGACCATCAAACAAATCAAAAGGGGTAACACCCGTCAACAAATGAATACAAGTTACCCCCAAACTATAAATATCACTAGCAAAGACAGCCTTTCCCATCAACTGTTCTGGGGCGGTATAAGCAGCCGAACCAATCAGAGTCCCGGTTTTAGGTAATAGCCCCCCTGTCACCAATTTAGCCGCCCCGAAATCCACCAAAACCAAGGTATTTTCTGAGCCTTTACTGCTACGGTGGCGACGGATAATATTTTCCGGTTTAATATCTCGATGAATCACCTTATGGCTGTGAATAAACTGTAACACAGGTAACAATTCATCCAGAACCTGATAAATTTGATTTTCCGTAAACGGACCCTTGAGCATCAATTCTTGAGCCAGGTTATTACCCTCAATAAACTCTTGAACCAAATATTGATAGGGTTCCGACTCAAAATAAGCCACCCGGTTAGGGATTTGGGGATGTTCCCCTAAAATCTCCAGTTGCTGCGCTTCCTGACGAAATAACTCCGCCGCTCCCTTGGCATTATTTCCCTGGGGAAAAAACTGTTTAATGGCGACTTGGGGATGGTGGGGTGTCAGTTGATCAACCGCTAAAAATGTGCGACCGAATCCCCCTTGTCCCAGGAGTTCCAGCGCAGCATAACGGCTATTGGCTGACCCCGCCATTGGCGGCGATAGTTTCACAGAAGCGCCACAGTGTTGGCACAACTCCCCCTCACCTGGTTTTTCGGGATTGGGACAGTGGGGATTAAAACAGTAACTCATAATCTGAGGATGTTAAAAAAAATTAAAGATGGGGGTGACGATTGACCCCCAATTGTTAATGGCTGTCCGCTGGTGATTAGGTGGGGATAGGCTCTCCTGGTCGCAATTTTGACCATTTTCCGGTTTCTTGTTTAAAGCTCTCACAGCCAACTACATCCCATTCCATCTCGATGCTATCTTCTGTGGTGCGAATATTAACGTTGATGCTGGGTTCAACGGGGTCAAAGGTGGGATTTTCGCTAACATGGCGTTCCTGATGCTGGGTTTCTACCGCGTGGTAGGTGATACAGCGATCGACATAGTAACAGTTAACACAAATACACATATTCAAAATCCTCTGTATATTTTCAAAAGGATTGACTACTTGATTTCCCTTTCTGCTAATTTAGCTTATATTAATCGATTCTTGCTGATGCTGCTATGGGTCTAGCCTACTGTTATCCTGGTCTAGCCACTATCTCAAGCACCTTTGCGCCAACAGATGACTGTTACGGCTGTTTCTGACTCAGACTGGGGGATGATACTGGCTTAACCCCCCTCAGTACAATTTTACCCGATCTCGAACCTGATGCCAATTTCTGGGAATTTCATGGGTATCGGTTTAGTATTTAAAGTTAAATTCTGAACTCATAGTATAGCGATCGCGTCCAGCTTTTTTGGATTCATACAGTGCTTGATCTGCTGCCATAAACAGGGTCTCTGGATGATAATCACTGCTAGGAATTATGCTGGCAATTCCTATACTTATCGTTACTACCGGATGCTGAGAATCTACAGATTTAGGCACTCCAGAAGCTATAGCTAATTCTTTGACCGCGAGGCAAATTTTTGCCGCCACAAACATGGCTCCCTTCCCATCAGTTTGGGGTAGAAGCACCACAAACTCTTCTCCACCATATCTAGCTAATAAATCATTGGGACGTTGTAAATTATGTTGAATAGCTTGGGCTACTTTTTGTAAACATACGTCTCCGGCTAGATGACCAAAAGTATCGTTATATAGTTTAAAGTAATCTATATCGCAGACAATTAATGCCAGGGGATTATGTTTGATAGCCATACATTCCCATTCCATTTTAAAAGCCTTCTGGAATTGTGAGCGATTAGCCACCTTAGTGAGTTCATCAACATAAACTAAATTTGATAAATATTGGTTATCACGTTCCAATTGTTCTATATAAATAGAACTAGGCACTTGGGGGAATATCGGTTTATAGCTAAAGTAAACACGATACAAATCACAAGCCAAAAGATAATGATTATTTAGGCTTTTAATTATCCCTATACTCTCTAAGTAATAGGCTGATATTGGCTCAATTTTTAAGGCTTTTTTGGCGGCGATTAACTGCTGCATAATTTCCACTAATTGTGGCTTTTTTTGAATTAATATCCAGAATCTTTTCAGATAATTTTTATAAATACCTGCATCGGTAGAAGCTCGATGAAAAAAATCATCAAATTTTGTTTGATGATCATATAAATAATGAAAAGCTAGATGAATTAAATAGGGATGTCCACCGACCAAGCAGGTTAATTTGTGTAACTGATTTTCGGTTAAAGTGAGTTGGTATTTGTCGGCTAGTTCTCCCACTTGCTGATGCGTAAACTCAGGTAAATCAATCAATACACCTACATTAAAGGGAGATTGATTAATCCCTAAAGAAACATAAACTTCTGTGGAATGAACCAAAACCAGGCGCAATTTCTGCCAAATTGTTGAATGTGCAGATTTCTCATGCCAAAATCGCAATAATGGCAGAAAGTTCATGAAGATTTTGGGATACTCAAACAGCAAATTAACCTCATTAAAAACCAATAAAAAAGGTCCGTTAATTTGGGGAATTAAGTATTCTTCAAAATACATCGTGCAGCTCACTTTGTCGCCGATGTCTTCATCCCAATAATCATTAATATTATAGGCTATTCCTAACTGTCTGGTGACATTACTACATAACCAACGCAAAATTTGGTCGAACTTTCAAAAATCCCTAAATCCGCTTGGTGAAAGTCAATTAAGACGGTACTATATCCTAAACTGTTGGCGTGGTTAATCAACCTTAGCATTAACGAACTTTTTCCCATTTTTCGGGGTGCTTTAATTCGCATAACACTACCAGGTTGGGTTATTTGCTGATAGGCTCTAATTTCGATGGGGGGACGCTCCACATAAAAAGCAGAATCCAGAGACAGCGGACTATCAGGACATGGGAGACAACCAAGAGGATTACTGAATTCTAATTCTGGCGGTATAGCTTGATCCATTTTCCCTCAAAATATTTTTGGTCTCATGGTATTGTATAGTATATATTAAGTGCGAGACGTTTAGGAGTCAAAATAAGGCTGCAATGCCTGAAATAACCTCCTAGTGGGACTTTCGCCCTTGGTGAAATATAGCCCCAGACAGGAAAATTAGGACGTATAATGGAGAGGACGAGATGACTAAGAAGACCAAAAATGCCAGCCCCCTATAGTTACGACCTCAGACAAAAAGTTATTGATGCAATTGAACTAGACGGTATGCCCAAAACAGAAGCCAGTCAAGTTTTCCATGTCAGCCGGAACACTATCAATCTCTGGCTGCAAAGAAAAGCACAGACCGGAGACTTCCTCCCTAAACCTAATCACCGACCTGGCAATAACCACAAAATTACCGACTGGCATAAATTCAAGGCTTTTGCCCAAGAGCATGGCCACAAAACCTCCGCTCAAATGGCTGAACTTTGGGATGACGACATCTCTCCTGACACCATATCCAGAGCCTTGAAGAAAATTGGCTTCACCAGAAAAAAAACTTACGGCTACCAAGAAGGTGATGAGCAACAGCGAGAGGAGTTTATTGCTCAGATTGAACATATGGAGCCGGAAGGGTTGGTTTACCTCGATGAAGCTGGCATGAATAGTCAAGACTCGGATTATCCTTATGGTTACTGCCAGGAAGGACAACGCTTCGATGCCCTCAAATCAGGGAAGAGGCAGGGCAGGGTGAGCTATATGGCCCCATGGTGTCATCAACAACTCTTAGCTCCCTTTACCTTTGAGGGTTGTTGTAATCGGACAGTGTTTGAGTTGTGGTTGGAGTTCATCTTAATTCCAACACTGAAGCCAGGTCAAACTCCCTAGTACTGGACAATGCAACGTTTCATAAAGGGGGGGCGGCAGGCTGAACTGGTGGAGGCAGCTCCATGCCGTTTACTCTATCTTCGGCCTTATTCGCCAGACCTCAACAAGATAGAGAAATGTTGGTCGTGGTTGAAAGCCCGCATTCGCCATTGCACGTGAGCAGTTTGATTCTCTCGATGATGCCATGGATTCCGTTCTCCCAGCTGCGTCCTAACCGTATTGACTAGTGCTATATAAGGGACTCGTACCCTGACCATCCCATAACTGTTTATATGTCCCAACGTTGGGTATATAAATATACAAAGTGCGAGACGTTCAGGCATGAAATAGGGTTGAAATACCTGAAATAACCGCCTGGTGGGTACTTCAACCCCTTGGTTGAATATAAGGAGCGCACTCCTGACCATCCTCATAACTGTTTATATGTCCCAACATTCGGTATATAAATATACCAAATAAGGCAGGGAACCCAAGGTCAAAACGAACTAACTCATACAAATTCCTTATAGTAAGCCCAGAAATGGATAAGTAAAGCTAGGAAGTCAGGGTAACGGCGATAGCCACCCCCAGTTTTGGGAATCACAATCTCAGGATTGAAGCGGGGAACGGAAGGCATGAAGCAGAACCAACTGCCAAACTTGACCACTGCCAACCATCCATGATTAGGGAAACCGAATGTCCGGCTTGAACCATCGTAAATTCTAAGTAGCGAAATAGGTTGATACGCTGCGCTCAAAAGAGTATAGGGAAAAGTAGGGTATTTTTGTTAACACCTACACAGACCTTTAAAGTACCTCGGTGGAGAGGACAAATCTAAAGATGGAATGCCCATACAAACGGAACGTTTTTAACCCCTTCTAGGCTCTGACAATCTGGTCGAGAGAGTCAGTAGTGAAAGTGTAAGCGTAAGCCTATTAGGGGGTGAGATGTGACCAAAAGCCAACGCCCTGCTGTAATGGTAGGGATATGCTAACAGGTCACGGTTTGATTGTAAGGAATAGAGTCTAGTAGGTGTACATATGGCGATAGTGAGTTTAAAGAAAGGATTTGGCAAGCCCAAACCAATCAAGACTACGAACAACGCATGGAAGGCAATCCCATGGACTAAGGTTCAGCGGAAAGTCTTCAAGCTCCAAAAGAGTATATTTCAAGCAGCTAAATCGGGACAGGATGCAAAGGTTAGAAGGTGGCAACGTCTATTGGTGAAATCATATTATGCCCGGCTCTTAGCAGTGCGGCTGTAGGGGTGGGTTCCACGGTCAGCCATGCTTCCCAACAGTCAGCTTAATAAACCCGCCCCCCAAGCGGGTCAAGGCAAGAAGACAGCCGGTGTTGATGGAGTAAGAGTAATCTCTCCAAGACAAAGGTTTGAACTGGTCAAGAACATTAAGGGAAACCTCAAAGCAAAACCACTGCGACGGGTTTGGATTCCAAAACCTGGTAGGGATGAAAAAAGCTGGAATAGGAATACCCACAATTCAAGATAGAGCAAGGCAAGCCTTGGTTAAGTCGGCTCTCGAACCTGAATGGGAATCGAGATTTGAAGGCACAAGCTACGGGTTCCGTCCAGGACGGTCAGCCCATGACGCAGTTAGCAGAATTTACACTGCCATAAATCAAGGACAATATTATGTTCTCGATGCCGATATAGCAAAATGCTCTTACCGTGAACCATGATTACCTACTGTCCAAAATTCATTGTCCAAGCAGCCTAAAAAGAGACCTGAAACAATGGCTCAAAGCGGGAGTGCTAGATAAAGGTGTATTTGAGGATACAGAAGCAGGAACACCTCAAGGAGGGGTAATAAGTCCAATACTCGCCAACATCGCACTGTTGGGAATGGAAAGGCTAGTTAAAGGAATGTATCCAAATAAAGGCACAGCCACCCAGGTGAACCTTATAAGATATGCCGATGATTTTGTGGTCATCTCCAAAGACCTAGGAATCATTGAACAGTGCCAAACTGCTATTTCTGAATGGCTAAAACCTGTAGGCTTAGAAATAAAATCTGAAAAAACTCGAATCTGCCACACGCTCAAATCTACTGAGTATGATGGTAAAACAGAAAAACCAGGGTTCGACTTTCTAGGATTCAATATCAGGCAACATCCAGTAGGAAAATATAAATCTGGGAAAACAGGCGGGGCAGCAAGCCGATTAATCGGACATAAAACCCACATAAAACCCAGCCATAAAGCAGTTAAAGCCCATACAGAAGTGATTAAAGGTGTAATCAAACAACATAGAACAGCACCTCAGTCAGCCCTGATAAAACATCTAAACCCGATTATTCGGGGATGGTCAAATTACTACTCAGCGGTAGTCTCAGCAGAGACCTTCAATAAGCTAGACCTCATAATCTGGTTAATGTTACGGGCATGGACAGCATCAAGATGCAAAGGGGTGAACTACGAAAAGCTGAGGAACTATTTCAGACATGGAACGGTTAAACTTAGCAATGGGAATGAAAGACAGGAATCTTGGTTATTCCAGACCAAAGAAGGACTCCAATTATGGAAACATAACTGGACCCCAATTGTCAGACACACCTTAATACGCCCCGACGCAACACCATACGATGGAAATTGGACTTACTGGGCAACCAGGAGAGGACAAGCAATCGATACGCCAAATAAGGTAGCAAAACTACTTAAAAAGCAAAAAGGCAAGTGTACCTGGTGCGGGCAATTCTTTACCCCATTAGATTTAATTGAAGTAGACCACATTGTACCTAGAAGCCAAGGCGGAAAGGATGAATACAAGAATCTTCAATTATTACATCGCCATTGTCACGATGATAAAACAGCTCTTGATGAAGAGATGATGCTGTACTCTTAACAAGGAGACGGTCAAACTAGGAGCCGTATGAGGTGAAAGTCTCATGTACGGTTCTGCTGCTGAATGGGAGGGGTAGACCGTGAGGTCTATCTCGACCCCTAATCAAGGCAGGGAACTCAAGGTCAAAACGCAAAATTGAGAATCTTAATGATTCCTTAACAATTGCGTTGAGAGTAACGGCGATAGCCACCCCCAGTTTTGGGAATCATAACCCCAGGATTGAAGCGGGGAACGGAAGGCGTGAAGTAGAACCAACTACCAGACGCGAGCACTGCCAACCATCCACGACTAAGGAAATCTGAATGTTCCGACTTGAACCATCGTAAATACAAAGTAGCGAAATAGGTTGAAACGCTGCGATCAAAAGAGTAAGGGGAAAAGTAGGGTTTTTTATTAGATACCTACACAGACCTTTAAAAGTACCCCGGTGGAGAGGACAAGTCTAAAGATGGAATGCCCATATAAACGGAACGTTATAACCCCTCTCAGGCTCTAACAATCTGGTCGAGATAGTTAGTAGTGACAAATGTAAACGGATGCCTCTGAGGGGGTAAGATGTGACCAGAAGCCAATGCCCAACTGTAACGGTAGGGATATGCAGACAGGTCACGGTTTGATTGTAAAGAATAGAGTCTAGTAGGAGTTACTATGACGAAAGCGAGTTTAAAGAAAGGCTTTGAGAAATCAAGACCAATCAAGAGGTGCGTTTGGATGGAAACATATTCCATGGGCGAAAGTTCATAGAAAAGTTTTCAAGCTCCAAAAGAGGATATTTCAAGCAGCTAAATCGGGACAGGACGCGAAGGCAAGAAGGTTGCAACGTTTACTGGTGAAGTCATATTATGCCCGACTCTTAGCAGTGAGACTGTAGGGGCGGGTTCCACGGTCAGCCATGCTTCCCAACAGTCAGCTTAATAAACCCGCCCCCAAGCGGGTCAAGGCAAGAAGACAGCTGGGGTTGATGGAGTAAGAGTAGTCTCTCCAAGACAAAGGTTTGAACTGGTCAAGAACATTAAGGGAAACCTCAAAGCAAAACCACTGCGACGGGTTTGGATTCCAAAACCTGGAAGGGATGAAAAAAGCTGGAATAGGAATACCCACAATCCAAGACAGAGCAAGGCAAGCCTTGGTTAAGTCGGCTCTCGAACCTGAATGGGAATCGAGATTTGAAGGCACAAGCTACGGGTTCCGTCCCGGACGGTCAGCCCAAGACGCAATTGGTAGAATCTATACTGCCATAAATCAAGGACAATACTATGTTCTCGACGCTGATATAGCGAAATGCTCTTACCGTGAACCATGATTACCTACTGTCCAAAATTCATTGTCCAAGCAGCCTAAAGAGAGACCTGAAACAGTGGCTCAAAGCTGGTGTGCTAGACAACGGTGTATTTGAGGATACCGAATCAGGGACACCCCAGGGAGGGGTAATAAGTCCAATACTCGCCAACATCGCACTGTTGGGAATGGTTAGGTTCATAGAAACAATGTATCCCAAGAAAGCAAACAGAGCGCAGGCTACTGTTATAAGATACGCCGATGATTTTGTAGTGATATCACCATCACTAGAAATTATTGAACAGTGCAAAACCGCTATCTCCGTATGGTTAAAACCTGTAGGACTAGAAATAAAACCTGAAAATACTCGAATCTGCCATACGTTCAAACCTATTGAATATGATGGCAAAACAGAGGAGCCAGGGTTTAATTTTCTAGGATTCAATATCAGGCAATATCCAGCAGGAAAATATAAATCTGGGAAAACAGGGGGAATGGCAAGCCGATTAATCGGTCACAAGACCCACATCAAACCCAGCAAGAAAGCAGTTCAAGCCCACACGGAAGTGATTAAGGGTGTAATAAAACAACATAAAACAGCACCCCAGTCAGCCCTGATTAACAAACTAAACCCGATTATTCGAGGATGGTCAAATTACTATTCAGCGGTAGTCTCATCAGAGACCTTCGTTAAACTAGACCACATAGTTTGGCAAATGTTACGGGCATAGACAGGTTCAAGATGCGGAAAGGCAAGCCACGAAAAGCTAGGAAACTATTTCCAACAAGGAACGGTTAAACTTAGCAATGGGAAAGAAAGACATGAATCTTGGTTATTCAAGACCAAAGATGGATTCCAACTATGGAAACATAATTGGACTCCGATTGTTAGACACACCCTAATACGCCCTGACGCAACACCATACGACGGAAATTGGACTTACTGGGCAACCAGAAAAGGTCAAGCAATTGAAACGCCAAATAGGGTAGCAAAACTACTCAAAAAGCAAAAAGGTAGGTGTACATGGTGTGGACAGTATTTCGTACCATCAGATATAATTGAAGTAGACCACATTATACCTCGAAACCACGGTGGAAAGGATGAATATAAGAATCTTCAGCTATTACATCGCCACACCCGCGATGATAAAACGGCACTAGATAACGCCAACGCTGTATCCTTAACAATGGAGCAGTCAAACTAGGAGCCGTGTGAAGGGAAACTTTCACGCACGGTTCTGAATGGGAGGGGATGGAGGCGACTCCATTCTCGACCCCTAATCCCATATCCTGAGCTTTGTCAAAAATAGTCCCTTTCGGCAACATCAAGAAAGTCACCTGAGAAAGTTATCGTTATCTGAACACTTGAACTTGGTGGACTTTGGTAATTTGATTGACTATTTGCGATCTGCGGATTCTTCTATAGATAGGTATTGCTTGCTATATGTCTGCTGCTATTACATCCCCATTATCTCCCGAAAACTGGCCGTTTGGTTTAGAAAATCTACCCGAATCAGCTTATTTAGTCGGGGGTGCGGTGCGGGATGCCTTATTGAGTCGCGCTGTGGGTGATTTAGATTTAGATTTTGTGGTGTTGTCGGAAGCAGTAAACACAGCCAAAACCATCGCCTCCCATTATCAAGCCGGATTTGTGTTGTTAGATGCGGAGCGACAAATTGCTAGGGTAGTATTCCCAGGGGTAACAGTAGATTTTGCTCAAGCTGAGGGAGGAAGTTTAGAGGTAGATCTAGGGCGGCGGGATTTTACAATTAATACGATCGCCTATCATCCCATAACCAAAACTTTTTTCGACCCCTATCAGGGACAACAAGACTTAAAACAGGGTCTGATGCGGATGATCAGTCGGGAAAATTTAGCTGATGATCCCCTGCGGTTGCTGCGGGGATATCGACAGGCGGCGCAGTTAGGCTTTGTGATTGAACCGGAAACTAAACAGACGATCGCCGATTTAGCCAGTTTATTACCACGGGTAGCAGCAGAACGTATCCGCACTGAGTTAGGATATTTACTCAATACCCCCTTGGGAGTGCCGAAATTAATTGAAGCCTGGAAAATCGGTCTGATCTCCCCCTGGTTTAGCAGTTTGGGAGATAGATGCGATCGCCTCAAAAATCTTGATCACGTCGCCGCCGCCGTCTCACAAACCTATCCACCATTAGCCAAACCCTTGAGCGAGTCGGTGCGGGAAACCATTAAAATGTCCCAACTCGCGATCGCCAAATTAGCCACCATGACCAGCGAGGATCGGGACCAAGCCGAAGCCGAGTTAATTACCCTCAAATATAGCCGAGTTGAGATCCGGGGAGTTCTGGCTTTACTGGGAACCTTTCAGCAACTACAACCCACCCCCATAGCCGATCTATCCATACGCCAACAATATTTTCTATTTGCTAATGTGGGGGAATTTTTCCCCGCCTTAGTAGTCCTGTCCATAGCCGCCGGAGCATCACTACAGGAGTTTACTACCCTAATTAACCATTATCTGAATCCCGATGATGCGATCGCTCACCCCCAACCCGTCATTAGCGGGAAACTCTTAATGGCAAAATTGGGACTCTCTCCCAGTCCCTTATTAGGGGATCTACTCCAAGAGATACAAATTGCTAAGGCTGAGGGTCAAATATCCACCCGTGAAGATGCCATAGCGATCGCATCCCAGAAAATGCTTGAATTAAACCTATAATAAGCGCGATCGCATTGATGATTTTATCCCCAGCCATCGCCCATTGCCCATTGCCTTCCCAGAAATCAATCAACGGGGCAGCATTAATTATTAATTGTTAATTGTTAATTGTTAATTGTTAATTATTTACAAATCAATCAACGGGGCAGCATCAATTATTAATTGTTAATCTTTAATTATTTATCCATCAATTAACGGCGCAGCATTAATTATTAATTGTTAATTATTAATTGTTAATTATTAATTGTTAATTATTTAGAACGGGACTGACGGGGCTCGAACCCGTTTTATAGCCTATAACCCCTATTCTACCGCCATTATAATGCGCTCGAAAGCGATCGCACATTTAGGAGTTAGTGCCAAATGAGTGCAAGTACAAACAGTACACATAGTGGTACATATCAAGGCTTTGAGGATATTCTTGAGTTTTTCAACCTATCCCGCAAACAATGTCCCAAAGGTGTCAGGATTAAGCGTAACCGGGGGACAATTCAGCTAGACATCACTACTGACCCGGAGACGGGAGGGCGTAAGCAGCGAGGATGTAATTGTCAGTTCACTTTTGAGGGTATCCGTAAGGCCGTTGATAAGGCCTGGTTAGTTCATAAATCCCTTGACGGACAATTTCAGTCGGTGTCTGAATGGCTCGACTGGTACAAGGCTACTATCCTTGATGAAAACAAAACCCCTTTGGAAAACGACTTAATCACCTATCGCCAAGTGTTTAAAGAGATGGAAGATGATTACTTTAATGGGGTACACAAGAACACTAAACGGAAGCGCTCTCGCGATATGGCTAGTGACAGAGCTTCATTTAAACGGTGTTTCTTAGATGTATTTGACAAAGTTACAGACTGGGATAGTTACGTCACTTGGGAGGGTATAAAAGAAGCCTTGTATACTCCATTAAAAGACGGTAGCAGTCCGGTGGGGCACAAGGATTTTAAAGACCGATATTACAAGTTAAGGCAGGTAGCGGAACGGGCTGGCTGCAAAAAAGCACTGGACAAGCTAGAAAAAATTGACCCAACCCAAACAGTATTTACGGAGTCTCAAAGTGTAGATTTAGATACCTTGCTAGGCTTGTTAGATAAAAAACGCAACACTGACTACAGAACATCTGTAGACAATAATGCGCGTGATGGTTGGTGTTGGGTTAGTGCAATGTGTACCCTATACGGATTACGACCGTCTGAAGTAGCAGCAGGTCAAAATTTAACTAAGCCAGTTAAGATTGATGGTATTACTTTTCCGGCTATCTCAGACCCCAATAACACTGAGTTAGTGTTAGTGATTGGTGAGTTTACTAATTTTGGCGGCAGTACCAAAACGGGTTGGCGGTTAGCTATCCCAATGAGTAAAGACAAGGTTCTAATTAACCGCCTAGGGATTCATAACGTTTATCTACCTGTTACTGAGTCTAAAAATCCAAAAATGTTTAATAATAATCATCGCAACTGGTTATCACGACATAATTGGGGACTAACTCAAGCCTATGCCTTTCGACACCTTGGAAACCAACTAGGGGAGATGAACGGGATACCACAGGAAATCAGAGCGCGTTCGTTTGGTCACTCGGTGTCAGTTAATGATGGCAAGTACAAAAAACGTCGCCATCTTGCGACAGAGTTAGGCATCCTAACAAGACATCAAAGGCAACCATTACCGCTAGAGATGGGGAAACAAGTCCTGATTAATATCGGCATTAATCCAGACCTACCAGAGGTTAAGGCAATTATCAGAGCTCTTTACCAGCTTGATGATTAATCCCCAATAAACCCACAACACAATACCCTCTAGGCTAAATACCTAGGGGGTTTTCCTTTGCACTAACTCCTAAATGTGCGATCGCTTTTGAGTGCACTAGAGTAACGGTAGAATAGGGGTTATAGGCTATAAAACGGGTTCGAGCCCCGTCAGTCCCGTTTTTTCTATTTCCTTATCCTGACGGCGATAGCGGGAATTTACTTAACCCGATAGTCGTACCGTCACACACAAAATACACTCAACTCAGTCTTAGCACACGGGACAATTAGCGCATATCCCTCAGCAACAAATCTTAATTATTGACGGGTTAATCAATAAGCACAACTTAATCAATCTGTCAAATACCCATACCACCCCCCAACCAAACACCGATAGGGTAACTCCCTTGTGATAGCAGTCAATGGCAAGCCTATCGGTTCGTTACGAACCATTGACTGCTATCACATCGGTCGCACCCCTAAGAGTGTTTGTTTCGGTTAGGGGGGATATGCTTCCAAGTCAACACGATAGCCGTAGGTAGCCGTAGGGGGAACCCACTAGGTTATCAATGTACAACGATACTCCTATCAATGTACAAAGATATCAGACCGCCTACCTGGTTCCCTATGGGAGTCAGATTATTGGTGAAATCTTGAGGAGCCTACTCGCTACCAACAAAATGCGATCGCATAATCACGACTAACCTGGCTATGACATACTGAAGCGATACCCCCAAACAACTTTTCAACTGGTGACTTGTTTCGTCATCTCTCGCTGATACCTACATAATCCTCAGCAAGTCTCCAATTTATAGGGGTATTCATTTCGTTCAAAACCCAGTACCCCTAATAAACACCCTAAGCCAAAATCTTAGCCGTAGGTTGTAGGTAAAGCTATCTGTTAGGGGTAAAGTAGTTCTGGGTATTATCTGGACATGATAGGGTAAGCATTCATATAAATTTTTAACAGTCCGTTGCAACAGTCCGTTAGCCAAAAAATAAATAGACACCCCCATAGTCAGAAACCATAGGGGACCATTTAAGTTATTGGGGTAGCTGTTAGGTGTTAGCTGTTAGGTGTTAGGGTTTACGCCAACCATCATCATCAATATCATCTCTGTTGATTGGGAGATGGGGTGATTGCTTTTTATCTTCTAACTGTTTTTTACCAACTATCTGAACTAACTAATTTTTCAAAAACTCAAATAATATGTCTAACTTTTTATTGTTTAAATCTAGTTTAGACTCAATTATTTTATTGCCTATCAATGAATCAATGCCCAAATAAACAATAACAGTGATCAATAACAGAACCTCTAGTATTATTATACTCATTGCATTAATCTCCAAAAATAAAGGGTAAACCATTTAATCCTCTCCCAGGGTTCAAATATTGAGTAAAAATTACTATATGGTGGTGATTCAATTATTTGATATTCATTTAGCCAAATAGTTTCACGTTTAACCATCATATTCTGCTTCACATCATTGTATGTGTAAAATTTTAACCATCCTGCCATTTTCAAATAAATAGAAACCTGGTCTGCATCAAATAATATCCTCACAAATTTACTACCTGATATATCTGGCAATTGTTTACTTCCGTGTGGGGTATCATCCTCTTTGATAAAGTATTGGTTGTAAGCTAAAAACCAATTAGTTTCAGATATATCATATTTGTTAGACATTATCTCACCTGCTTGATTACATTATCGTTATCCGTGTCACACCATAAATCACCTACACTTAAACCTGTAGGGCTTGTCGGTAAATTACTGATATTAACATTTGTAGATGCTGTTGATTTACTTAGTGCCTCTAATTTTGGGGATAATTATTGAATCCCTGCCACTAATAAAGGAACTAATGTTTCATAAAGAATCGTCAGATAATCTATGTTTTTGTCGTCAACTTCAGGGCTATATGTGTGGTCATTTTTAACCAATTAAACTGCATCAGGATAAGACTGTTGAACCTCTTGTGCGATTAAACCTATTTTTGTTTATTGTGTAGAAAATCCATGGCTGCCAACTCATTATATTGAAATTCAATTACATTTAATTTTTTAAGTAAATTTAAGCCATTAATACTCTGAGCACAAACTGTTTTAAGTCTAATATACGAAGAACCTTTAACATAATCTCCACTATCGTTAATCAAAGATACGTTTGTGTGTTCTACTCTAAATCTAGTATGTACTCCAGATGATGAAAGAGTTGAGCTCTTTATAAAATATGTCTGCCCGTTATATAATTGTATTGAATATCTATCGCTAGGAGCAGTTCGCCAAACATCGCTTTGATGAAAATTAATACCATGATATATAAATACTCTAGGATTAGCATCTGCTTCTAATTCTATAGAATAATTCCCTTGATGAGAAAACGCCCAGCTATTTGCTCCAACTCTACTATTTAGTACTAAAGCCGTAATTGGATTATCTCCTATCCGGCGGATGTCAAACCCCCTCCAAACATTAAAATCAATAAGCATATTTCCATCAGGAAAACTTTCATTAGTTGCAAAAGTTACTGGATTATTTGTTATGTTAAATGTTTTAATTCCTGTTAAAGTTTGATTACCTGTAGTTCTAACTACAGTTGAATCTACATTAATTGTTCTATTAGCTGCTAAAGTTCCTCCTCCTGATCAACCATCTCCTGCTGTTAATGTAATATTTGAATGTGTGTGCGTTGTGGGAGTCCTAGCGTCAGATAATCTACTATCATTACCTTGACAGGCTGTGCCTGCTTGCCGTAAGCAACTGCCCATGTTGTTGCAGCACTCCCATTAAAATTATTTCCAGTTAATCCCGTACCATTTGTTAATGTATTAGGAGTATTGGCAGTTATTGTTATATTGGCACTACCATTAAACGAAGTCCCATTAATTGTTCTAGCAGTTTGAAGCGTGGTTGCAGTTGCTGCATTACCTGTAATATTAGAGCTTGTAAAAGCTAATTGTTGCCAGCTACTCCAGACTGCATTTACACGATTTCTTTGATAAATATCTTCTCCTCCAAAAGGTATCATTGTTTGAGAAATCGCAGAATTCTTATGTCTTTGTACAGTACAAAAACGCCATGAACTTCCCGGACTTTGATTTAAAAGAGAACTCCCTTGAGCAAAACCTGTTGTTAACACATCATTCCAATCTCCTGTTACAGTTATTGAAAGATTTGGTAAAGCACCAATTTCTGCTAAACTCCAACTTACATTTCCAGAGCCGTTTACTGATTTGCCTGTAGAACCAATTGTTAAAGTCCGAGCAGTTCCCCAGTTTACAGTAGTAATATTTGCTGTTCCATTAAAACTTGTTCCATTGATTGTTCTTGCTGTTTGAAGTGCTGTTGCTGTTCCGGCGTTTCCACTTATTGACCCGGTAATTAATGAATTAAATGTTTTAACTCCTGTCCATGTCTGATTCCCAGTTGTAATTATCCCTGAATTAGTTGCACTAGCTGTAGGTAAAGTAACATTAGTTCCTGTTGATGATGTAACTACAGGACCTGCTGTAGTTCCTGCTGTTACTCCTAAATTAGTTGCTACATTTACTTGTGCGCCTGCGGCTATTCCATTCAATTTATATTTATCAGCAGAAGTTAATAAACCGGCGATGCTCGTCGTAGCTGCTGGAATAGTAGCGTTAGTTCCGGTACTGCTTGTTACCGTCCCTTGGGCTGTCCCGGTAGTGTAGCTTAGGTTGGTGGAAAGGCGGCTATCATCACCACGACAAAATGTATTTGCCGTGCTACCGAAAGTACCGTAGTAACAGCGCCTAATGTGGTGGTAATTAACGGTAAATTAGCCGTAGAACCTATAGTTCCGGTATTGCTAATGTTACCGTGTGTATGGCTAGTTGGCGTTCTAGCATTTGATAATCTGACATCGTTACCTTCGGTTACAGTTCCAGTAGTTGTTCCGAAGTTTTTATGAAATGCTGTATTTTTGGTAAAAGTAGGCTCTTTACCGTCTAATGCACCTTGAAGTCCTGTAACATTTGCAATAGTATGTGTATGTTCTGATGGAGTAAACGTTGTCGGTTTACTTGTAACTTCAGACCAAGTAGGTAACCGTGTTGCGGTAGCAGGCGCACTACTGATGTCGCCCCATAGATGACCGTGACCGGATGGCGCGAACGTAGACGGTTTGGACGTTATTTCAGTCCAGCTATGGGAATGAGTAGATGTGGGGAAAGTGCCAGGTTTATTAGTAATATTATTCCAAGTTAACTGAGTTAATTTGACTAAATTAGTATTGGAGTCAATAACTGCTTGTATCCGTTCATTAGTTAAATACAGATTAACTTCACCTTCTGGCAAGTCATCGGTTGATTGCCCAAATTTACTAGAGTAAATGTTGAAATTAGTCATAACTGCCTCTATATTCATCTTAGGGGGATTCCCCCTAATTATTATTAACCTACAGTAACAAATTCAATTAAAGTTATTGATACGTTAGCGCTAGATTCCGCGATAGCTTGTAAATCGCTACCACCAATTGTTAGCATAACTGTATCACCTGGTTTAACCGAAAATGCAGCGTCTGACACGCTATCGCCGGTAGGGTCTAAAATCAAATGAACGGGTATATTAGACGGGTTTTTGATAAATACATTACGCCAGTTTGTGTTAGCATTTTCTGCTACTCATTCGGCAACTGTATTAGCCGTTAAACTAATAGTGCTTGTAACGGGAGTACCTGGTATCTTAGCAGTAATATTGAGAGTGTCTAAATTTAAAACACTGCTATAAACTGAGAAACTCATAATCACCTACCTCTTAAATAATTCTATTGTAGTCGGTTAGTAAGTGATTGTCTGCTCTAACCCGACAATCTGCGAAACACTATCCTCTGTCATTCCATAGATGCTGGCAGTAGATTTTAACTCGTCATCCTATGCAGTATTAGGGGGTAGCCATAAACATTGACCTGGTATGCAATTGCTGATGTGTCCATGACTAAACCAAACCCCAACGCTACCCGTATTCTGCAAGTGTAAGCGATATCTGTAAGTATTGGCGGCGCGGATAAGTGTAGGGGTATTACCTACGGAAATACCAAAATTTCGGGTTGAGTTAATGATGGTGTTTTGGGTAAGGTATCAAGTTGGTATTCTGCCATACCAAAAATATTAATTTAATCATTATTGTGCAATTGATTTAAACATCTAGCTTTTCATACAGAATGTGAATCTATAGCTAATCCTTCTGTCTGATTGGTAATCAACTCAATCAATAGGTTTTCTGTGTGAATCCCCCCAGAATAAGGGAGTTTTACGATACCTAGATTTAACCTGTTTTCTGTTGCTAGGTTCCCATAAAATACCGTAAGCTGATAGAACCTTGTCACACATCTTGTTTCTTTTCCCATCTTTGATAATAACTATATTCTGGATAAATTTTGGGTATTTTTGATTGATTGAGACTAGGGATATAGCACCTAGCATTCAAGCTAGAGACATAAGCGTAAGCGGTAATATCATAACGACATCTGTCAGTTATCAAGCCTTCTAAAATCGCGCCATTAAATAACTCTACGGCGTTATGCCAATTGCTGGCATTAATTTCCGTAGCCATATTTTTAATTCCCCTCATGGATAGTCCTCAATTATTTTGTAATATTATATAATATTTCTAATTTATTAATAGCCTTCAATAATTATTCAGCATGGTTAGAGACACTCTAAAAATTAGAGACACTCTAAAAATTAAAGATACTATTAGGTCAAGCACACCCAGGAATATTGGTAGGTCAGGAGGAGTAAGTTCAGGTTTAGCAGGAGATTTAGGCGACCAAACATCTTCAACAATGGACTTTGGTAGGGGTTTACCGTATGCAAGGGAAAGAGATAGAGGAGGTGTTCCCGGATTAGTAAATCCTTGGGACCCAATCACCAGAGTGCCGCGTGGAATTAACCCAGAAGACCATGGTAGGTGGAAAAGGGAAGATGATGCGCATGAGTAGACGAGGAACCACCAAAGAGAGATGAACCAAAGGGAGGTAAAAAACCACGCGGCGGCAGAAGTGGCGGTGGTGGTAGCGGGAGAAGTTTTGGGGTCCTAATTCAGGTGACAAAATTGATGATGATAAAGGAAGGCGACCAGGCGATAGTTCAGATGATGATTCAGATGATGATTCAGACAATGGAAATGGCGGAAATGGCAATATCGGTTGTACCATAAAAGCTGATGAAAAGTACAGCGTTGAAGAGTTCGACAGACAAATGGGTAGCGGGGGATGCCGTAATCCTCCACCAAGTAGAAGTAGCATCACTTTTGTTAGTCACATGGGTGGGAATCCGAGGTGGGGGGAAACTCCTCAACCAACAGGAAGTGAGAGGTTTTTTATAGGCAAGGACGGTGGGAGTCTGAGTGGGCATACGGCGACCCTGATTTAATGTATGAAAGTGTAGGTGCATTTTGTGATTCGTGGATGGAATGCACAGAATTTGATTATGTAATTCCCAACTTTTCCGCGAGCACAAAAGATATCCCGCCAGGCATCGGAGGAGGAGAACCTGAAAATAAAAAAGAACCTGAAAATATACGAACGATAACAATACCAGATATGAACGAAGAGTGTTGTTGCGGAATGATTAGAAGGATTTACGAGTTGCTAGACCCTGAATCCTTTCCGGCTGAAATGCCTGAAAAAATAACGGTTAATGCTAATAATCCAGAGAACATAATTCAACGAATAAACACATTACCAGAATGGCTAATGTACAGATTTGACATCGATGATGAAAGATGGGGTGAATTTGAAGTTAAAGTAGAGATTGATGATGTCAATCTAATGATAAAAGCAGAAGAAAAAGCCGAAATAAAATTACCTAACTTAGCTGAATCAATTGCTGAAATATTTGGTATGGTAATGGAAATTTTTATCTCTCATCAGGTTACAGAAAACGCTGTTTTAACGGCGTTATATGAAGCAGGTTTGGCTCACGCGGCAGCCTTTAAAGCTGGTAGTGAAGTATCTAAAATAATTGATTATTTAGAATTTACTAATGAGAAAAAATACGCAAAAATTAAAACAGCCTTTACTCCAGAAGCTGATAATTTTGAGGAACTACTAGAACCCAATAAAAGCCAGGTTAAGATTACCAACCAGAAGGATGCGAAAGAAACATGACAAACAACATTAAATCAAATTAAAGAAATATTTGCTTACGTGCTCAAGGTACTTTACAGGTGAACAGTAATGACCCAGCCAAAGACATATTAGCCGATTTAACGCGGTTATATGATTCAATGAAAAAACAAGACGATATCAGAGAACAGGAAACCAAGAAAGTACAAGAATTATTGAAAAAAGACTTTCCTGATATCAAGATAGAAACCGAATTGATTGACGGCGATAACCCACTAAGAGGGACTTTGTAATGGTTGCCAGAAGTGCAAGAATGCTAAGGAGTACTCGTAGCTTGTCTAGCCGTCAAACCCGTAGCAGTATAGGTAGGAATGGCGTTAGACAAGTTAATTTAGCCCAGAGAACATCTACTCAAGAGATGGGTTGGTTTGGCACATTATGGGCAAAAGTTACTGGTAAAGTTGTTGAATGGGGCAAAAGTTTTGGAGGTTGGCTATGGGAAGGAATTACTAAGTTTTTATCTAACTTTAGCTTTGAGAAAGTAGCGACATTTATTACCTCTAATTGGGACAGCTTTTGGAATTTTAATTGGAATATTAGCGATAGTGATATTGATAGAAACATCCAAAATATTGCCGGACAATTTATAACCACCACGGCTGGGTTTTTAGGTAATATGGCTGGGAAATTAGTATGTGGTGTTTTACCAGTAGCAGGTCTTGCATTTCTCAATAAAGCGGCCGCTATGCATGTAGCATTAAGCAAGGGGCATGAAATGCTTATGGAAGTATCTACAGCTGTCGGTTCATACGTTAAACAGTCATTTAACATGGCTATGAAAGCAATAGCATGGACGTTATTTAAACACGGTAGACGGGTTGTTAAAATGTTTTTAGATAAAAGTCCTTCAACACTTGCAACGGCTATTGTTTCAATGGTTACTGCTGGTAAAGGAACGATTGAAAAGTGGGGTGACGAAAAAGGTGAAGAATGGAGTTTCGGTAAACAGAGAAGGGAAGCTAGGGAGAAATTACCAGAAAGCTATGACGGAAATATTAACACTATTTGGAACCAAGACAGTTCCGAGGAATTCGGGGATGAGTTTAGCGAGAACTGTAAAGAGGCTATTGTGTTAGTCGCTCAAGGTTTAGATGAATATATGGCATTACAAAGAATAGAAGAAAATAGACAACAACAATTAGTTAACGCGGTTATAGAAAACAATGGATAAAGATTTAGACTAGTGTCAAGCCTGCGTAATTTACCGGAAAACGTAACTAATGCTTGGGCTCAAACTGAAATACTAGGAAATAGAGATATAGGGCAATTTGTAGGGTCAGGTGATTTTCCGGAAATCAGTACGTCAGCTAATCTTAAAATACAGTTAACTTTGGTTTTGTACAACTACGAAAAACCTCCATATTGGACTAAAAATAGGCAGTCAACACTGCAAAAAACTCAAATAGAGTTACCGTCGGTTAGTAGGGATAAAATTACATGGGATAGGTTACAAAGGATATTTACTCAACCCAGTCAGCATTTACTAAAGAAAATATTAAAGTTAATTGCACTATAAATAATGGTAGAAAGTTTGCGTTTTTTATTAATGAATTTAGTAAAAATGAGGCAGAAAATATCTGTAAACAATTAGTTGATTTAACTGACGCTAAAATCGTGTATCCTATTACCTTCGAGGAAAGGAAAGGTTTTGGCGGTAGGGAAAATGCGAAAAGAATCAAAGAGAGCAAAATGTATATCAGTGAAGTGAAAATACTTAACTGGGAATTAATTGATAAATTTGAACAAGCTAAAATCGACTTAGGTGAAAGTAGTGCCTTGGCGATGTATCAAGACCCTAGAAAAACCCAAGTCAAAATTCCTCTACATTTCCAGAGAAAACCTAGTTGGGTTGATAATGCCATACGGAAAGCTACGAGGACATCGTTAGAGTTAAAAACTGGAAATCAACCCCCAACTACAACCTAATCATTGAGTCATATCAGTCACTAACTATCATCCACGATGAAAGAGATTACGAACATACTTAGACATGGTTAAACTGGTAGTTAGCGTAATGTTGGTATTGGTAGCGTACCGTCGCGTTTAACTCAAAAGCTGCTACATATATGTAGCTTCTGTTGAAAGAACCATAGCAGCCACAATCAGCAAATACACTGCTATAGTCTAGGTATTGAATAAAATCAAGGTGAGATTATAGCTACTAAGAAAACGCTAGGTGCTGCGACACTGGAAAACCAATTACTTGAAATTATTGAGCCAACCCAACGAATGCAATCGACTGCAAGTAATAATCCTGATGGTGCAACCGTAGTCACTGCTTATACCCGAAATATGGCTACAGGTCTCGTAACTGTTTCATTGTCAATTCCAACAGACGATGTTTTAGACCCTACTGACGGCAGTATTGATGTAATAGCTACAGAGCTATTTGTTGATTAATAGATATCGGGTAGGCACTAATATCATCGTTTTACCTACCCTGACTTAAATCATGTAGAACAAGAGAGTTATTATGCCTTTAAGCGACGCATTTAACAGAGACAAAGAAGACTGGGTAGAAAAGTTAGCCACAGCCAAAGGCTCACATTTAGGTCGTAGTCTAGTAGTTGAAGTTCCAGTAGATGCAACTTCAAAAATAGGCGTACCTATGCCTATGCTTTGACTCCACGTTTTAAGTGGAGGGTCAGTATCTAATGAACCAACGGCCGTCAGGAACTTAACCATTTGGACACCACCTGTTAGGAATACTTCCACGCCTAATACTAACAGACGTAATATCATAAAAGGCAGTCGGGTAAGAGCATACAAGAAGGCTGAATACACTCGTTTCTTTGTTGAGGCCCGGTTAATCCTGGCTATTGGCGTAAATACACCCAAACACGGGTAGGCGAAAAAATACTGAGATTTATCAGTATTAAAGCACCTCCTATCGTTTCTGTTAGTGGCTTGTTATATGTATTTGCTCACTATTTTACTATCAAGCCAGCATCATTAAGAACCTATAACAGTATGTTCAGAATTCCTAGCAGCGATGGGCTGGCCCTAGCTAACCTGGGTGAATTAACTGTTGAGAGAAGTGAAGCACCAAACCAAGTACAGGGTGATCTTCCTGCTAATGCTCCTGTTAAGTCACCTGGCAGTAAGAGTAAGAAAAAATAAACCGCCAAAAAGTAGACAAAGAGAATTGACCACTATATAAAAAAATAGTGGTCTTTTGTTTGAGTTGTATGTGGCGATAATTTAAACATTTCACAATTATGGTATAAAGTCAATAATTCTTTTATTTTTTGGGCTTATATATTTCTGATTTATTTATAAGTATTAATTAGGTTAAAAATAATAATCATAAACAACCAAAAATATCAAAAACAGTGATTTCCAACTCAATAACTCAATCGTATTTTTTAAAAATGATTTTGTCAATGAGTTGAAAATAACTGACAGATGCGTAAAAACCAAAATACATTAGTAGACCAAAATACCGCTATTTACCAGATTGACAAAGACAGCGTAAAAACCAAGGATACACATGGACTCTCACCTAGTGAATATCTGGCAATCTTAAAAAGGTTCAGCAACTTTGCCGGATTTCTTGACCAAGTAGTTCCTTATCTGCCATATCCCAAAACATCACCTATCTACACATTAAAAGAAAAGTTAGTGTTTGCATCTGTAACGGACGAAAAGGACTTTAATCTGGAATTAACCTACTCTGAGATTATCGCGTTAAAGAATAGCATTAAAGCTATTCTAACTCTGATTAAACTTGGTGGTGGTGTCAAGATGCCACGTAAAGTTTCTGGTGCTATTGCTGACGATATCGCTGCCTTGGAGGGTCACTTTTTTAATCTCTCCGATAATCATGTTGGCCCGGATATCCCTGAGTTATCAACCGACCCTGACCCATTTTCAGTCTGGCTTCAGGGTTAATCCCTAACAGTCTAATTACAGCAGTCTAATTGGGAAATAGAAAAGGCTACCCGTAAAAAGGTAGCCAATACACCAAACATCGAGGACTATCACCATGATATCAAAGCACTGGAAAGAAGTGCGGTTAAATCTCAGGAATATTAAACTTGACCCGTTGATGTATATGGGAATGTCGTTTGCTATAAAGGTTCCTAACTATGCAGGAAGAGGAAAACTTCAATGGCAATTAACAGCCGTTAAATTTTACCATGAATTTCTGGCTTATTATGTGGGAAAAATGATGAAAAAAATTAATCACATTACGCCCAGATAAAATTGAGGAAATTCTCAATAAAGCACTTGAATATTGCCGGGAAGAATGGAGGATTTATCAAGCTGAATCTGGTGGCGATAAAGAGGAGGTAAATAATGATGATTAACAAGTATCACGCCAAAGGACAATATGATGAGGGGCATTACTTTGCATCAACGCTAGAGAGCAAGGTGTATCACCTACTCAAAAAGTATGATGACAACCTATCAATACACCCCCGATTAACTTTGGTTGATCACTGTAATGATTGGAAGTCAATTACATGGAAGCCAGACTTTTATAGTCCAGTTTTCAACCAATACATCGAAGTAAAGGGAACGCTAACAACCGAGTTTAAACTCAAGATGCAATTGCTTAATTACCTTAATCCCGGAATGATTGAAGATATTTGGTTTGTCACTCGGAACAGGTCTTATCGTTGGCCAGGTATTTATTTAATGAATATCGATGAGTTCCAACGACATCTGAAAGCACAATAATTTAAGTTAATAGGAGAACAGCAACCGTGATAAATCTACACTATAAAGGCATATTTAGCCTCAATGGTGAACTTGTGCAAAGCCATTATAACCCCCATAAATTTGACCAAAATACAATCATTGTGGCTTATCAAGTCTTGACACATATTGAGGAACACAAAACACCTGAAGTCAAGAATATTACCTATCAGGTAATGGGTAGTTACAGACCACGTGGTGATTATCAAGGCTCTGCAATTATTAAGCTAACTAAACAATCACAGTTTAGAGTTCAGCTATCCGGTAAGGTAATCCAATGTTTTGGTATGGTTGTCGCCAAATTGCAGCCAGAATCAAATCACCTAACACAATCAACAATCAACAATTAACTAAGGAAGAGTAATCATGAGTATTGGATATTACGGTAAAAGAGATGACGATAAATTCGCGTTTTGTAGTGCAGTTAAATCTGGAGAATCAGGCACATTCCTAGTGATTAGTCAAGCACAATTCCGAATTAATTTACCTCACCTATGGATATTCGGTAAAGGTGTATCAGGTGATTTTGCTAACTTCAATGATAGGGATTGGAGTTATTCCAAAGGTGATGAAGAATTATTAGCTGTCAGGTTTTTTATTGAAAAATACGAGACTGAATATAACGGGAAAAAACGATAATACACCCCTACAATGCTAGAACTTGCATTGCTTAAAATAATAGAAAGTGACGCAATGCTTACAGACGGTTCTGTGATGTTTACAGCAACAATAAACTTAGGGCAATCATCAGTCATACCTTCTAACAGGATATTAGAAGGAAATATCGGAGATGATAATTTCAACTCTGACATTTCTAATATCTTCTATATTGAGGATATAGAAGAATTTGATGAACGGGTAGCTAATTACTCTATCGCTGATATTGACGCTTTCATTGAATCCAAAACCCAAAAAATGGTGGCTTTGGTGGTAAACCGAAATACAAAACCTTTGAAGAAAGGCTAACAGAAGGGGCTAAGGTTTTGGATTGTGACCCTAGCTTTGAGAGCCTTTATAACAAGGTTAAAAAACTTGATTCTGATGTCTTGATAGCTTTAATTGAGTTACTGCGATTAATGTAGTCACAAATAATCCCCCCTAAAATTTTAGGGGGGATAACCACCATACCATGTCAGCAATACAAGAGCGATAGGAGTGTACCATGTCCGACGACTATATCGATTATAGGCTAATCAGAAGCCAAATGTCATCTGAACTTGACGAAATAATCACGGATGGCAATTTAGGTAAACAGATAGAATCGGTGTGTAGGGCTGTCTGTGTTCTGCCATATCCTGATATCCAATTCCCTATTGTAACCTCGTTTATAGCGTCTCCAGTAACCCTTATGAGTACAGCAGGAATCCTGTTCCTTTGGGGGTCTAGTGGTACTGGAAAGTCACAGATAGCTACTATTGCGGCTTCACTGTATCGCACCGACACAGTGTTAGCTAACAGCACATTTGCTTCACTGAGAAACAAGATACAACACGAACGCTTTTATGACCCCCTTCAATGTGAATTTGAGAAAAATTTTATATTGGTATGGGAAGATATCACCCCTAGCTTATTAATTGAAAATGAGAATATGTTATCGCTTTTCAAGGTGTTAAACCGCAAAAATAGCCGAATAACCATCAGTAGTCAAATACCGGGAACTAACATGGTATTTGATGCTTTCGCTTTCAAGGTGATTAATTCAATACATCCATTGTGGACATTTTGGAAATTAAACGAACTCAAAATACGAATGTTTCCTATATGGTTTAAAAAACGAGATACAATGACATCAGAAGAATATAGGGGGAATAGTTACGAATTAAGCGATTTAAACGATGTAGAAGATATTACGCTTGATAAATTATCATCTCATTATCATCTCAATTAGAAATTTTCTGGAGAGATATCGATAACTGCAATCAATACAGCAAGGTCAAAAAACAACTACAGAAACACAAAAAAGATATCATTAACGCTAGGTTATCAAGTGAAATCATTGTCACCCATTCATTGATTTATCAATTATCTATCAATGAATCAATTAAACGCTTCAATGATTACTGGGATTTTTTTATTAAAAAAATCTTGACTATATCATCAGGTACTGAGCAATTTTTGGATAGTTTTATCGCTCAAAGTATAGAAGCCAAAACAAATCAAAATCAACAAGCTATTAACGCGGGGTGTCCAGAATTAATCTAGGTTGTAACTGATATTGACCCCAAGACTCTGAAAGAAACCATTGAGAGAGCCAAAAATGATGGTTATTTAGATTCAATAGTTACTGTGCATGAATTAAATAATCTAATGAAAAATAGAGGATATAATATGATTAATCAGAACGGCAAAAATGTTTGGGAACAAATAATTTATGAGACCCAAAAATGACCCAAAACAATATAAATGCTATTGCAAAAATAAGGTTTAAAACATTTAAATAAATGGTAGATATTACAATCTACAACGCCAACAGAGAAGACGCTAGAGATACGTTAATCAGTATTATGGATGATTGCGAGATTGAGTTATCTGTAGCAGAAGCAAAAAAACAATTATTGCTTAAACAGCTTAATTATATCAAGCATTTACTGACCAAAATCGAATAGTTTAACGTCGTCTCGGACGGGTTTAAACTATCACAGCTTAACCATCATCAAAGGATAAAACTATGTCAATCAAATCAAGTACACCCGGATTAAACGTAGTAGAATATAGCTATATGAGCAATCGAGTCAACCCTAACGTTGTGGGATTGCTTGACTTAGTAGAACTTGCTATCACGCCTGAACAATTTGATGAAATTATCGAATTTATCCAAATCCACAGGCATTTTTTAAACGCGGAAATCGAGTTACTCAAAGGCATTGAAGCCTTGCTTAATGCAAAAATTACAGAACACAACAATAGTCAAAATCACCCTGACAATGATTATCATGAGTTCAATTAATCAGTTACTGCAATGCAATCAATAGGAGACAAAACCATGAATGAAGAACAAGCAAGGTTAATGGTTATCGCGGAATTAGCACGTGATATTTACGCTCAAATGATGTCACGATATATCCCCTACGCTAACCAAGATACCAGGATGAAATTAGCCGAAATAGCTCATAACGCCGCTGTTGATTTTATGACGGTACAGAAAAAATGGGTATCGTCTCAAGAGACAGTTATTCAACCAGTATCATTTATGTCCGACTTTAGCGGCAATGGTTACAGTAGCGATATTTTTATGGGAGGTAACTTTGATACCTAAATTACTCCCAGTAGTAACGTTAACGGGAAGCTATACCGGGTTTTTAGTAAGTCATAGTATCTGCATTGAGGTAGGCTCTTCAGAATGGTTTAAATACCTATAAACCCATAAATCCTTTTCAGTAGAGGTTAATGGTAAACGATTT
This sequence comes from Arthrospira sp. PCC 9108, assembly GCA_016745315.1. Lineage (GTDB taxonomy): Bacteria > Cyanobacteriota > Cyanobacteriia > Cyanobacteriales > Microcoleaceae > Limnospira > Limnospira platensis. Next base: position 2,013,948 of record CP066886.1, on the reverse strand, counting down.
ACAGCGTGCAAAAAAACCTCAATCAATGGTTTTACCTACTGGAACCTCAAAGGGTGGGATGGTAGCGTCAATCATCACATTTACATAGGGAAAGCTGACCAAGTCACTGTAGACAAGCTAACAGACGTAGCGTTAGCTATGATTACTAAGTGCAGAATGAGAAAACCCTAAACCCTAACACCTAACAGCTACCCCAATAACTTAAATGGCCCCCTATGGTTTCTGACTGTAGGCAGCAATTCTCATTTTGGAAATTCAACTGCTATCGGGTGGGATGTCTAACTCGAGACCCTCAAGCATAAAGGTCAGAAGGTGGTCCCAACTGTCGAAGTACAGTCTGGGTAAGCGCGCGCAAATCATTAAAGAAGGTTTGGCGCTTCGGTAAGTGCGCTCGTAGCAACTGGTACTTGTTATCGAGCAACTCCTGCGAGGGTGTGGAAGAGCAGCGAGAGGATGTTGATGGTCCGGAGCAAGGAAGAAAGATGCTGCTTGTCATGGCGAAAATTGTGTTCGAGATGGTAGCCCTTGGTCTTGAGAGTGTTGTTGTTCTCATTCTCAACTTTCCAACGAGTCCGCCCGGCCCGAACCACCTCGGCTACATTCTCATCGCTGAGAGGATAATTCGTGGCCAAGGAGTTGTGATAGGTTACCTGGCCATCAGCGGTGGTGACAGTAAGTTCGCACCAGTTAACCAACAGCGCCTCATCGCTATCTTTGAGGGGGACTCCGTTGAGATAGCGGTAGGTATAGGTTTTCTCGACTTTACCAGTCCACTTCTTGGTCGTGAGGGTCGGGAGTTCGATGCCCTCTAGGTGTTCATAGAGGGTAGTATGAGACTCGGGGCGACAGACGACGATGAAGTTAAGTTGCTGCTCTAAAAACTGCTGACACAACGGTTGGTGGCAATAGAGGTCATCCCCTCAAACCGTGACATTCAAAGCCCTCAAGCATTGTTCTTGCCTCGATAGCCAGCGTTTGGCGGCGGCATTCTCACAGTCTTGCTTATCATGACCATCTTGGGGCACGATAAATTCGGGGACTAAGGGAATCACATGATTCTGTCCCGGACAGACGATGACTGGAGTGACAACACTATGGAAGTAATGGGTTTTTCCTGACTTCTGGGTGCGCGTTGAACAGTGGGGACAGTGAATTTGGTCGGAACTGAAGTATTCGTAGTGCCATCCAACGCGACTAATAGACTGTCCCCTAGGCAACGGAAGTCTTCTAACTGCCCCTGGGCTTCCAAGACTTGTAGGATATCCTCAAACACTGGAAACAGGTGCTCTGGGGACACGGCATCTAATAAGTCCCGAATCTGGTTATCACAGGGAATTCGATGAACTCCAAACAGACTTTGGGCATTGCTCTTGCCTTTACTCCCCTCCATCAGACGTTGATAAGCCAGAAACGACGGAGTTTGAGTAAAAAACACACTAAACGCACTTAAAGCGGCATCCTCCATTCCATAGCGGCGATTTTTACCCCGGCGCTTGTCCGGTAGCGATGACAAGCACTGGCGGAAAGAACCGACTAGAGTCTCAAAGCCACCTGGCTTTTTCAACGGCTCTGGCGCTCCTGGGTTTCTTAGATGTCATTACGATACAGGGATGCTGGGGACTTGAACAGGTTTTCGCCAAAATGAGAATTGCTGGACTGTAGGGGGTGCGTGTATGTTATGGTCGAAAGGGAAGTCGCCTTCCCCAACTCCAATTCCAAACCGTGCTTGATACTTTCACATCACACGGCTCCTGATGTGGACACCCTATTGTCAATAGGAACAGGGTTACAACCCCCTGCTTTGTGACTTCAACTTTGGGAGCTATATACAACACGTAGTCTCATGGATTTCTCCATTACTCTCGCTTTCGTCATAACACTCCTACTTATCGCAGTCTCTATATCCACACCGTGACTAGTGGGCATATCCCAACCATTACAGTTAGGCATTGGCTTTCAGTCACATCCTTTCCCCTTATAGGCATACGCTTACACTTTTCACTACTCAATAGACACAACACTACTGAGAGCCTAACAGGGGTTTAAACGTTCCGTTTATATGGGCATTCCATCTTTAGATTTGTTCTATCCACCGGGGTACTTAAAAAGGTCTGTGTAGGTAGTAAATACAAACTCCTACTTTTCCCCTTACCCTTTTGGGCGCAGCGTATCAAGCCTATTTCGCTGCTTATTTATAACGATGGTTCAAGCCGAACATTCGGTTTCCCTAATCATGGATGGTTGGCAGTGGTCGCATCTGGTAGTAGGTTCTACTTCACGCCTTCCGTTCCCCGCTTCAATCCTGGGTTTGTGATTCCCAAAACTGGGGGTGGCTATCGCCTTTACTCTTTCCCATAATCGCCCCAAGTGGATTTTACTCCTCCTAAGTTCACCTGGACGGTAAATTTTGCGATTTCTTAAAATGGGATTGACCTTGAGTTTCCTGCCTTGCTCGTTTTAAGCCCGAGCGTTGGAACATATAAACAGTTAAGGGGTAACTGGGTTGAATCAGTTGATTCCCCTCTAGGAGGTTATTTCGAGCATTGCAGCCCTATTTCACTCCTAAACGTCTCGCACGTATTTTTCATTTATAGACTATAATTTATAGACTATAAATCGTTTATATGAATGCTCACCCTATCATGTCCAGATATTACCCAGAACTACTTTACCCCTAACAGATAGCTTTACCTACAACCTACGGCTAAGATTTTGGCTTAGGGTGTTTATTAGGGTACTGGGTTTTGAACGAAATGAATACCCCTATAAATTGGAGACTTGCTGAGGATTATGTAGGTATCAGCGAGAGATGACGAAACAAGTCACCAGTTGAAAAGTTGTTTGGGGGTATCGCTTCAGTATGTCATAGCCAGGTTAGTCGTGATTATGCGATCGCATTTTGTTGGTAGTGAGTAGGCTCCTCAATATTTCACTAATAATCTGACTACCCCTATGGGTTTTGAAATTTGAGCCATACCCTCCCCCCATAACCGAAACAAACACTCTTAGGGGTGCGACCGATGTGATAGCAGTCAATGGTTCGTAACGAACCGATAGGCTTGCCATTGACGGGTATCACGAGAGAGTTACCCTATCGGTGTTTGGTTGGGGGGTGGTATGGGTATTTGACAGATTGATTAAGTTGTGCTTATTGACTGAGTAATCAACCTATTGACAGAATTATTTTCCTGTGCTAGGACTAGATTGTGAGTAGTATCTGAGTAACTCAATAGGATATAGGGGTTGAGTAATAACCCGCTATCGCTGTCAGGATAAGGGTTTAAAGGCAATGCAGGCGAAAGGAGAGTTTCCTAACCCATAAGCTGTAACCCCTATTCTACCGTTACTTAGGTGTTACTCAAAACCATAGCAGGATCTATCAATCTGTAGCCATAAAATAACCCCTAGGGGGTTTAATCTAGGGGTGTTAATTTATGAAAGGTTGACGATTAGATTAATCTATCAGATAGATAACTCTAAGAAATAATTTAGCTTCAGAGCTATCAATATCAACCCCTAACGCTGTTAACCGTTCTATAGCCACGTTCAATGGTATAGGTAACTTAGAAACCCCTTTGAGAACTTCTAAGGTAGCGTCAATGCCTTCTGTCTTGTATTTACCCTCATTGACGATTGTGCTATGTCCCATAAGTCTAGCTCGCAACTCGATAGGTAGTCCATATTGTTCACCTAACAGGTTGTACAGTCTACGAAAAGCATATTTCTGGGTTACCGGGCATTTCATAGATTGAATTCTGTTACTAAACGTTGCGTCAAAGCCTCCAGCTATGGTTTTGGGTTGACTGCCTTTTTTCGGGCTATATTCTGGTAACAACGGCCGTTTCAATTCTAGGAAATCAAACATTTCGGGACTGGGAATTGGGGCTACAACCCTTCCCCCTGTTTTAATACTCACTTTCCGACCTTCTGCGTCAGTAAAGTAAGTGGTGCGAAACGTTCAGGCATGAAATAGGGTTGAAATACCCGAAGTAACCGCCTGGTGGGGACTTCAACCCCTTGGTTGAATATAAGGAACGCACTCGTGACCATCCTCATAACTGTTTATATGTCCCAACGTTCGGTATAGAGATATACCAAACAAGGCAGGGAACCCAAGGTCAAAACGAACTAACCCATACAAATTCCTTATAGTAAGCCCAGAAATGGATAAGTAAAGTTAGGAAATTAGGGTAACGGCGATAGCCACCCCCAATTTTGGGAATCACAACCTCAGGATTGAAGCGGGGAACGGAAAGCTCCTAGGTGTAACCCAACACCAGAACCGAGACCACTGCCAACCATCCATGATTAGGGAAACCGAATGTCCGGCTTGAACCATCGTCATTATTGAGCAGCGAAACAGGTTGATACGCTGCGCTCAAAAGAGTAAGGGGAAAAGTAGGGTAATCACTTCATCACCTACACAGACCTTTAAAAGTACCCCGGTGGATAGGACAAATCTAAAGATGGAATGCCCATATAAACGGAACGTTTTAACCCCTCTTAGGCTCTGATAATCTGGTCGAGAAAGTCAGTAGTGAAAGTGTAAGCGTAAGCCTATTAGGGGGTGAGATGTGACCAGAAGCCAACGCCCGACTGTAATGGTAGGGATATGCTAACGGGTCACGGTTTGATTGTAAAGAAATAGAGTCAAGTAGGTGTACAAATGGCGATAGCGAGTTTAAAGAAAGGATTTGGGAAATCAAAACCAATCAAGACTACGAACAACGCATGGAAGACCATCCCGTGGACTAAGGTTCAACGGAAAGTTTTCAAGCTCCAAAAGAGTATATTTCAAGCAGCTAAATCGGGACAGGACGCAAAGGTAAGAAGGTGGCAACGTCTATTGGTGAAATCATATTATGCCCGACTCTTAGCAGTGCGACTGTAGGGGCGGGTTCCACGGTCAGCCATGCTTCCCAACAGTCAGCTTAATAAACCCGCCCCCCCAAGCGGGTCAAGGCAAAAAGACGGCTGGAGTAGATGGTGTGATAGCAATATCCCCTAAACAAAGGCTAGAAATGACCGAGAAAATCAAAGAAAACCTCAAAGCAAAACCACTGCGACGGGTGTGGATTCCAAAACCTGGTAGGGATGAAAAAAGCTGGAATAGGAATACCCACAATCCAAGATAGAGCAAGGCAAGCCTTGGTTAAGTCGGCTCTCGAACCTGAATGGGAATCGAGATTTGAAAGCACAAGCTATGGGTTCCGTCCCGGACGGTCAGCCCAAGATGCAATAGCACGAATTTACTCAAGTATCAACAAGGGTGAATATTATGTACTCGATGCTGATATAGCAAAATGTTTTGACCGAATAAACCATGATTACCTACTGTCCAAAATTCATTGTCCAAGCTGCCTAAAAGAGACCTGAAACAATGGCTCAAAGCAGGCGTGCTAGATAACGGCGTATTTGAGGATACAGAATCAGGGACACCCCAGGGAGGGGTAATAAGTCCACTCCTAGCTAACATCGCATTGGATGGCATGATTAGGTTCATAGAGACAATGTATCCAAAGAAAGCAAACAGAGCGCAGGCTACTGTTATAAGATACGCCGATGACTTTGTAGTGATATCCCCATCACTAGAAATCATTGAACAGTGCAAAACTGCTATTTCCGAACGGTTAAAACCTGTGGGATTAGAAATAAAACCTGAAAAGACTCGAATCTGCCATACGTTCAAACCTATTGAATATGAAGGCAGAACAGAGGAGCCAGGATTTGATTTTCTAGGATTCAATATCAGGCAATATCCAGCAGGAAAATATAAATCTGGGAAAACAGGGGGAATGGCAAGCCGATTAATCGGTCACAAGACCCACATTAAACCCAGCCAAAAAGCAGTTGCCCACACAGAAGTGATAAAAGGTGTAATTAAACAATTTAAAACAGCACCTCAATCAACCCTAATTAACAAACTAAACCCAATTATTATGGGATGGTCAAACTATTACTCAGGGGTAGTCTCAACAGAGACATTCACCAAACTAGATAAGACAATCTGGCAAATGTTACGGGCATGGACAGTATCAAGATGCGGAAAGGCAAGTCACGAAAAGCTAAGAAATTATTTCAGACATGGAACAATTAAACTTAGCAATGGGAAAGAAAGACACGAAAATTGGCTGTTCCAAACCAAAGATGGGTTACATCTATTCAAACACAACTGGACTCCAATTGTCAGACATACCTTAAGACGCCCTGACGCAACACTTTATGACGGAAATTGGACCTACTGGGCAAGCAGGAAAGGACGAGCAATCGATACGCCAAATAGGGTAGCAAAACTACTCAAAAAGCAAAAAGGTAGATGTACCTGGTGTGGGCAATTCTTTACCCCATCAGATTTAATTGAAATAGACCACATTGTACCTAGAAGCCAAGGCGGAAAGGATGACTATAAGAATATTCAATTATTACATCGCCATTGTCACGACGATAAAACAGCTCTTGATGAAGAGATGATGCTGTACTCTTAACAAGGAGACGGTCAAACTAGGAGCCGTATGAGGTGAAAGTCTCAAGTACGGTTTTGAATGGGAGGGGTAGACCGTGAGGTCTATCTCGACCCCTAATTAATCTCCTAATACAAGATAATTATCTTGATTATCAGGGTCTGATAGTGCTTTGATGATTACACCATCATCCGTTACATAACGTTTGGTTAGATTAACAGCAGCGGCTATTTCAGTTGGTCTCAGTCCGTACATTACTGTCATACCCGTTACCCATAACCAGCTATGTCGGGATGATTGATGTTGTGAGTTTCTGATGGTATAGGCTTCCTGTTTGGTGTTAAACCACCAATCTTTAAAGGCATTAATGCCTATACGCTGCTTAACGGTGAATCGTGTTTGTTTAGGGTTAATAGGCTCAAGCTGTTTAAGCAAATGGTCTTTGTTAGGTGATTTCTTAGCTATGGCTTTTAAGATGTAGTAACGTTCTTTAAATGTTTGGGAACCTACTAATTGTTCTCCGTTCTGTAGGGGAGTGTATAGCATAACCTTGAAACTCTCCCAGCTAGGGTAATCATCCCAGTTAGGGAACAACCTGAAATATGCCTCTTTAGTAGACTCGTAAGATGCTAAGTCGCTAGCGATATCGCGGGAGCGTGGTCTTCCTGTGTTGCGGTTGTAACCCGCAAAATACTCATCCTCTAGTTGTTGGAATATTTCCCGATAGGTTATCAGATTATCCTCAATCTGGTTCTTTCCTAAGATAGTCGCATCGTACCAGTTCCAAAATTCACTAGCGCTAGTAATGGTTCCCAAGGCTTCTGATACCAGTTTAGCTTTCTTAACCCCGTCTATCACCCCTTGAGGTGTACACTCAAGATTAGCTGTCTTGGGTAGCCGTTTCCCGGTAGGTGGTTGCTTAAACTGCAATAGCAGATTGTACCTAGCCCCGGACTTTTGTAACTTGAGTGTCACTCCTTTGGGACATTCCCCTTTAAAGTCTTGATAGGCTTTCAGGAATCTGCTATAGCTCTCGTCATAGTTACCCTTTCCCCCCACTGTAGGGGTATTAATGTCGTTACTCATTTTTTACTCACCTATTATCCTGTTATTGCTCTGAGTAACACCTAAGTAACGGTAGAATAGGGGTTGTAGGCTGTAATTCCGGTTCGAGTCCGGCCAGTCCGTTGGAAATTAATCGCAGATGCTGATATGTAACTGCTGCGATCGTAGATAATAGTAGGTAGACCTAAAATTCTGGGGAGAAATTAAATGTCCCTAAACCTTGGACGATTCTTTCGAGCCTGTAACCCGCGATACACTCTGAATATATCGAAACCTGAAGATCGACAATACTATATTGATTTTGCACCAGTTCGGGGTTCTAATGTAATTCGGGAACTGAAACGGACGATCACCTTTTCTGACCATCAACCTACCTGTCAATTATTTACCGGACATATAGGCTGTGGAAAATCCACGGAATTATCACGATTAAAAACTGAATTAGAAGCCGAAAAATTCCATGTAGTTTACTTCGAGTCTTCCCAGGACTTAGATATGGCGGATGTCGATATTAGTGACATCTTACTGGCGATCGCCGCCAAGTTTCCCAAAGTTTAGAAAATAGTGGTGTCTGTCTGCAACCCAAACGCTTTCAAGGCATTCTGAAAAGCGCCGCCAACCTTCTGAATACAGAAATTACCAGTTTTCGGAGCAATATTCCCGTCGTCGGTGATATTGGTGTTAGCCAAGACTCCGAGGGTTTTTCCCTGGCTTTTGGGATTGGTGAAATTACCGCCAAAGCCAAAGACTCCAGAGATGTGCGATCGCTATTAAGACAACACCTAGAACCCCGAGTTAATAACATTATTGAAGTCATTAACCAGGAATTAATCACCCCAGCTCAACAACAACTACAGCAACGGGGACAAGGGGGATTAGTCGTGATTATTGACAACCTCGATCGCATCGATAATAAAGCCAAATTCGGCATCCGTACCCAGCCAGAATATCTATTTGTAGATAGGGGGAACAACTCAATAAACTGCTGTGCCATGTCATCTATACAATTCCCCTAATTCTCACCTTTTCCAACGATAAAGAAGCCGTCAGCAACCGCTTTGGTTCCCCCGCCAAACTGCTACCAATGGTCAGAGTCAAAGAACGAGACGGTAGCGACTGCGAACCCGGAATTAATCTGCTCAGACAAATGGTATTAGCACGAGCATTTCCCGAATTAAACGAAACAGAACGCCTTCGTGAAATCCCTAAATTATTTGACTCTACCAGCACCCTCGATTATCTCTGTCAGATGAGTGGTGGTCATGTACGAAACCTGCTAATTTTACTATTTAATTGTCTACAAAAAGACGATCCACCCTTCACCCGCACCATGATTGAACGGGTAATTAGCGAGAGACGCAACGAATTAGGCAAAGCCATCACCTCCGACGAGTGGGAACTTCTCCGCCAAGTTTCGCAGCAGAAAACCGTCCGAGGTGAGGAAGAATATCAAACTCTCCTCCGCAGTCTATTTGTCTTTGAATATTGCGATCATGATGGTAGTTGGTTTGACCTTAATCCTGTCTTAGAAGGCGCTAAAGATTTTGACAAAGATTAATTACCGCACCTTCAGGTGCTAATATGTCTCAAACATAAATGGGAATGGATTTAAGGGGTTGCCATGTTACTCGGATTTCAAACGGCAATCAAACTAAATAACCAGCAACGCAACGCTCTAGCCAAGCATTGTGGAGTTGCTAGACACGCTTGGAATTGGGGACTAGCATTAACCAAAAACATCCTTGACCACAATAAAGCTAATCCCCAGGACAAGATTAAGTTCCCAACTGCGGTAGACCTTCATAAATGGCTAGTCGCCATCGTTAAGCCTGAGTGTTCCTGGTATTACGAAGTGAGTAAATGCGCTCCTCAATATGCTTTGAGACATCTTGCAGAAGCCTGGAAGCAGGCATTTAAGAAGGGAAAGAAACCCCCAAAGTTCAAGAAAAAAGGACGTGCTGATAGCTTCACTGTCGATGGGTCATTGGCAGTTGACCATTTCCGTGTCAAAGTTCCCGTGATAGGTTGGCTAAAAACTTATGAGCGTTTACCCATACAATATCAACCCAAATCTTTCACGTTTAGTCGAACGGCTGATAGATGGTTTGTTAGCTGGAAAATTGAAGTTGAACCAACCCACACACCTAAATTAGTCGGAGTTGTCGGGGTGGATTTAGGAGTTAAAACACTGGCAACTTTGTCAACTGGTCAAGTGTTTGAAGGGACTAAGAGTTACCGAAAATATGAGAATAAACTCTCTAGGTTGCAACGGCTAAATCGACACAAAGTTAGAGGGTCTAACAATTGGAAAAAGGCTCAAATAAAGATAGCTAGACTGCATCGCCAGATTGCCAATATCCGTCGTGATAGATTACACAAGCTGACCACCTACCTCGCCAAAAACCACGGCAAGATTGGGATTGAGGATTTGAATGTATCTGGTATGTTGGCGAATCGTAATCTAGCTAAAGCGATCGCAGATATGGGATTTTATGAGTTTCATAGACAGCTTGAGTACAAGTGTGAGCTGCATGGTTCTGAATTTGTAGTAGTTGACCGATGGTTCCCTAGCTCCAAAACTTGCTCAAACTGCCATACAAAGAAAGAAACACTCTTCCTATCTGAAAGAGTGTTCAAGTGTGACCACTGCGGCCTAGAAATTGATCGTGATTTGAATGCCTCCATCAATTTGGAGAAAGCCGTCAGTTAGACGGTGTTAGCCTGTGGACAGAGTGCTGCCGACAGTTCTGTATGAAGCAGGAAATGAGCGCCAACTACCCCTAGTAGAAGTTATCTTAGATAGAAAAGTCTAGTTATGGGCAGCTTTGGGTAAGTCTTATGTAACGGCTTGCTGCTTTTCCCCCAATAGGTCATTAATTGTGCCGATACCCAGTAGGGTGGTGGCTTCCTTTCCTTTATCCCCAGCGGCGCGATAGAGGTCGCGGGCGGCTTGCAACTTTTCTAGGGCTTCTCGTAATGATTCTGCTGTTCGTTGCCGAAATAGTCGTAATCCCTCATTTAATAATCTATTGGCTTCTGAATTCCTGCTATTTTGGGCGAGAATTATAGGCGTGGGCTCAGGGGATGATGAACTGGTTTTTAGCTGTGATGAGGTCGCCACTACTGACTCCCCTAGCATCACTGATAATGTGGCTGTTATCAATCCGATTTCGATGAGTTGCTGTGGTTTAATCATGGGTTAATTCCTTTATTTTTGCAGACAATTTATGGGAAAGTACAAGCTAGAAAATCTGGGTTTATTTAAGTAAGTCAATCCCCGCGATTTGAGCCATAATGTTGGGTTTCGTTCCTCAACCCAACCTACGAATAAAGCTGTGATGAGGTCGCCACTACTGACTCCCCTAGCATCACTGATAATGTGGCTGTTATCAATCCGATTTCGATGAGTTGCTGTGGTTTAATCATGGGTTAATTCCTTTATTTTTGCAGACAATTTATGGGAAAGTACAAGCTAGAAAATCTGGGTTTTTTTGAGTAAGTCAATCCCCGCGATTTGAGCCATAATGTTGGGTTTCGTTCCTCAAACCAACCCACGAATAAAGCTGTGATGAAGTCGCCAATACTGACTCCCCTAGAATCACTGATAAGGTGACTGCTGTTAATCCGATTTCGATGATTTGCTGTGGTTTAATCATGGGTTCATTCCTTTATTTTTGCAGACAATTTATGGAAAAGTAAAAGCTAGAAAATCTCGGTTTATTTGAGTAAGTTAATCTCCGCGATTTGAGCCATAATGTTGGGTTTCGTTCCTCAACCCAACCTACGAATAAAGCTGTGATGAGGTCGCCACTACTGACTCCCCTAGCATCACTGATAATGTGGCTGTTATCAATCCGATTTCGATGAGTTGCTGTGGTGTAATCATGGGTTCATTCCTTTATTTTTGCAGACAATTTATGGAAAAGTAAAAGCTAGAAAATCTCGGTTTATTTGAGTAAGTTAATCTCCGCGATTTGAGCCATAATGTTGGGTTTCGTTCCTCAACCCAACCTACGAATAAAGCTGTGATGAGGTCGCCACTACTGACTCCCCTAGAATCACTGATAATGTGGCTGTTATCAATCCGATTTCGATGAGTTGCTGTGGTTTAATCATGGGTTAATTCCTTTATTTTTGCAGACAATTTATGGGAAAGTACAAGCTAGAAAATCTGGGTTTTTTTGAGTAAGTCAATCCCCGCGATTTGAGCCATAATGTTGGGTTTCATTCCTCAAACCAACCCACGAATAAAGCTGTGATGAAGTCGCCAATACTGACTCCCCTAGAATCACTGATAAGGTGACTGCTGTTAATCCGATTTCGATGAGTTGCTGTGGTTTAATCATGGGTTAATTCCTTTATTTTTGCAGACAATTTATGGAAAAGTAAAAGCTAGAAAATCTTGGTTTATTTGAGTAAGTCAATCCCCGCGATTTGAGCCATAATGTTGGGTTTCGTGCCTCAACCCAACCTACGAATAAAGCTGTGATGAGGTCGCCACTACTGACTCCCCTAGAATCACTGATAAGGTGGCTGCTGTTAATCCGATTTTGATTAGTTGCTGTGGTTTAATCATGGGTTAATTCCTTTATTTTTGCAGACAATTTATGGGAAAGTACAAGCTAGAAAATCTGGGTTTATTTGAGTAATTCAATCCCCGCGATTTGAGCCATAATGTTGGGTTTCGTGCCTCAACCCAACCTACGAATAAAGCTGGGTGAGGTCGCCACTACTGACTCCCCTAGAATCACTGATAAGGTGACTGCTGTTAATCCGATTTTGATGAGTTGCTGTGGTTTAATCATGGGTTCATTCCTTTATTGTTGCAGACAATTTATGGGAAAGTACAAGCTAGAAAATCTGGGTTTATTTGAGTAATTCAATCCCCGCGATTTGAGCCATAATGTTGGGTTTCGTGCCTCAACCCAACCTACGAATAAAGCTGGGTGAGGGTGCTGTATTAATTAATTACCGCCAATCTCCTTGAATAGTAAACGCACCCCAATAATAGGGAGACTGCCATTGACCGGAATTCCACATCTCTAATTGTGCTTCTCTTAAAGCTATAATTGGCTGTTGATTCTCATTCAATATCTCCTGATAAAACCGAGTCATTAACTGGGAAGTTGCTAAATCATTGACATTCCATAAACTCACCACCACTCGTCGCGCCCCCGCATACATAAAACCGCGAGTTAAACCTACTAAACCCTCTCCTCTTACTTCCCGACCTAAGCCCGTCTGACAAGCGCTTAATACTACTAATTCGGCGGGTAAATTCAGGTTAAATATATCATTTAAACGCACAAAGCCATTATCCGATTCTCCCTGGTAATTAAATAATGATAACACCAATCCAGATAATTCTGGATTGACTGTATCAATTAACCCATGAGTCGCGAAGTGGATGATTTGATATTCAGATAAATTGGGGTGAGTGGCTAGGTAGCGGGAAGCCTCAAAACCCAAGGCTTTCATTCTTTCATTTTCCGGGACTAATTCGGCAATATTTTCCGCTTCAACACGGCTATATTTTAATCGATTTAACTGGGGGGCTGTATCCCCTAACCCTAAACTTCTGGTCGCCCTAGCTAAGGCTAAATCATCAAGACTTGGGGAGTTATTATCAGAGGTGATTTGATTTAATCGCTGGTCGTTTGATTCAAAAATAGGGTCAGCTAATACCGCTACAATTTTAGCAGCAGTGTCCCGATTTGCTAATTGTTCTCGTTGAATAGCAATGAGAGTAGCTGAGGAAGCGGTGACAATTTCATGTTCGACTAACAGGGGGGTATCGGGTTGAGAAGGTATCGGTAAAGCGGCAAAAGGAATGAATTGTAAAATCCCATCTCCGACAATCAATAACCGTTGATTATTCAGTTGATTAACTACAGGTGAAATTAAGATTTCACTCAGGGGTAATCCCTGGGCTACTGTGGTGGTATTATCACGGTTAATAGCTTCTCGATAAGGGGCAGCTACTGCCTCGATTTCCCCTTGAGCAGGCAGAATATAACTGGTTATACTATCCTTAGTCACCGCCCAGAGAAAACTGCGTTCTTCTCCTAGGTAATATTGTAACAGCAAGGTATCATCATCAAGTACCTGTTGCTGCACTTGTTCTAAGTTCAGAGGTTGGGGATATTGCAGGTTAGCATAGTTGGGACTGACGACCCTAATTTGGGTTTGTAGTTGATTGAGTTGATTAATGAGAGATTGGGATTGAGTTTTCAGTGCATCGATTTGTTCTGTGGTAAATTGACCCTGGGTGAGTTCATACCGTTGATGTTCTATGGCATTGAGTTGTTGTATTAGGCTTTGTTCCTGCTGCAAAAGTTGAGGGTCTACGCCTTCACGAATATTAGCACCAGCTTCGGCGAGAAGTTCCAAAAGGCGGCGGGCGCGGCTACGTTCGCTGGCATGAAAAGCTAGGGCATCATATCCTTTTTGGGGGTTTTGTTGATGCAGTTCCATTAACAATTCAATATATAATTGGTAACGGTCTTGAACGGTGGAGAAAAAGGTTTGGCGGAGTTCGCCTGGAGGGGCTAAGCTGCGGAGTTCTTCAGTCAAGTTAATCGCCTTTTCCATATTAACCAGGGCTTCGGTGAGTTCGCCTTGGGAACGTTGGAGAAAAGCCATACCGGTGAGGATAGTAGCTTCCCCCCCTCTATCCCCCACAGCCCTTGATAGGGGTAAAGCTTGGTTAAGGTAGTCTAGGGCTGTTTGTTTTTCTCCCAAGGAGTCGTACACAGCGCCAATATTGCTGAGAGTAGTAGCTTCCCCCTCTCTATCCCCCACAGCCCTTCTTAGGGGTAAAGCTTGGTTGTAGTAGTCTAGGGCTGTTTGTTTTTCTCCCAAGGAGTCGTACACAGCGCCAATATTGCTGAGAGTAGTAGCTTCCATTCCTCTATCCCCCACAGCCCTTAATAGGGGTAAAGCTTGGTTGTAGTAGTCTAGGGCTGTTTGTTTTTCTCCCAAGGAGTCGTACACAGCGCCAATATTGCTGAGAGTAGTAGCTTCCATTCCTCTATCCCCCACAGCCCTTAATAGGGGTAAAGCTTGGTTGTAGTAGTCTAGGGCTGTTTGTTTTTCTCCCAGGGAGTCGTACACAGCGCCAATATTGCTGAGAGTAGTAGCTTCCCCTCCTCTATCCCCCACAGCCCTTCTTAGGGGTAAAGCTTGGTTAAGGTAGTCTAGGGCTGTTTGTTTTTCTCCCAGGGAGTCGTACACACCGCCAATATTGTTGAGAGTAGTAGCTTCCCCTCCTCTATCCCCCACAGCCCTTAATAGGGGTAAAGCTTGGTTGTAGCAGTCTAGGGCTGTTTGTTTTTCTCCCAGGGAGTCGTACACAAGGCCAATATTGTTGAGAGTAGCAGCTTCCCCCCGTCTATCGCCCACAGCCCTTGATAGGGGTAAAGCCTGGTTGTAGTAGTCTAGGGCTGTTTGTTTTTCTCCCAGGGAGTCGTACACATGGCCAATATTGTTGAGAGTAGCAGCTTCCCCCCCTGTATCCCCCACAGCCCTTCTTAGGGGTAAAGCTTGGTTGTAGTAGTCTAGGGCTGTTTGTTTTTCTCCCAGGGAGTCGTACACATGGCCAATATTGTTGAGAGTAGCAGCTTCCCCCCCTGTATCCCCCACAGCCCTTCTTAGGGGTAAAGCTTGGTTGTAGTAGTCTAGGGCTGTTTGTTTTTCTCCCAGGGAGTCGTACACATGGCCAATATTGTTGAGAGTAGCAGCTTCCCCCCCTATGTCCTCCACAGCCCTGAATAGGGGTAAAGCTTGGTTAAGGTAGTCTAGGGCTGTTTGTTTTTCTCCCAGGGAGTCGTACACAGCACCAATATTGCTGAGAGTAGTAGCTTCCCCTCCTCTATCCCCCACAGCCCGATACAGGGGTAAAGCTTGGTTGTAGTAGTCTAGGGCTGTTTGTTTTTCTCCTAATAAATCATTAATTCTCCCCATACTCAGCAGGGTGACAGCTTCCCCCCTTCTATCCCCAGCAGCGCGATAGAGTTGGCGGGCGACTTGCCACTTTTCTAGGGCTTGTCGTAATGATTCGGCGGTTCCTTGTTGAAATAGTTGTAATCCTTCTTGCCGCAATCTATCGGCTTCTGAATTACTGCTATTTTGGGCGAGAATTATAGGCGTTGACTCAAGGGATGATGAACTGGTTTTTAGCTGTGATGAGGTCGCCACTACTGACTCCCCTAGCATCACGGATAATGTGGCTGTTATCAATCCGATTTTGATGGATTTATGTGGTTTAATCATGGGTTAATTCCTTTATTTTTGCAGACAATTTATGGAAAAGTAAAAGCTAGAAAATCTCGGTTTATTTGAGTAAGTCAATCCCCGCGATTTGAGCCATAATGTTGGGTTTCGTTCCTCAACCCAACCTACGAATAAAGCTGTGATGAGGTCGCCACTACTGACTCCCCTAGAATCACTGATAAGGTGGCTGCTGTTAATCCGATTTTGATTAGTTGCTGTGGTTTAATCATGGGTTCATTCCTTTATTTTTGCAGACAATTTATGGAAAAGTAAAAGCTAGAAAATCTCGGTTTATTTGAGTAAGTCAATCCCCGCGATTTGAGCCATAATGTTGGGTTTCGTTCCTCAACCCAACCTACGAATAAAGCTGTGATGAGGTCGCCAATACTGACTCCCCTAGCATCACTGATAAGGTGACTGCTGTTAATCCGATTTTGATGGATTTATGTGGTTTAATCATGGGTTCATTCCTTTATTTTTGCAGACAATTTATGGAAAATTACAACCTAGAAAATCCGGGTTTATTTGAGTAAGTCAATCCCCGCGATTTGAGCCATAATGTTGGGTTGAGGCACGAAACCCAACCCACGAATAAAGCTGTGATGAGGTCGCCACTACTGACTCCCCTAGCATCACGGATAATGTGGCTGCTATCAATCCGATTTCGATGATTTGCTGTGGTTTAATCATGGGTTAATTCCTTTATTTTTGCAGACAATTTATGGAAAAGTAAAAGCTAGAAAATCTCGGTTTATTTGAGTAAGTCAATCCCCGCGATTTGAGCCATAATGTTGGGTTTCGTTCCTCAACCCAACCTACGAATAAAGCTGTGATGAGGTCGCCACTACTGACTCCCCTAGAATCACGGATAATGTGGCTGTTATCAATCCGATTTTGATGGATTTATGTGGTTTAATCATGGGTTCATTCCTTTATTTTTGCAGACAATTTATGGAAAATTACAACCTAGAAAATCCGGGTTTATTTGAGTAAGTCAATCCCCGCGATTTGAGCCATAATGTTGGGTTGAGGCACGAAACCCAACCCACGAATAAAGCTGTGATGAGGTCGCCACTACTGACTCCCCTAGCATCACGGATAATGTGGCTGCTATCAATCCGATTTTGATGGATTTATGTGGTTTAATCATGGGTTCATTCCTTTATTTTTGCAGACAATTTATGGAAAAGTAAAAGCTAGAAAATCTCGGTTTATTTGAGTAAGTCAATCCCCGCGATTTGAGCCATAATGTTGGGTTTCGTTCCTCAACCCAACCTACGAATAAAGCTGTGATGAGGTCGCCAATACTGACTCCCCTAGCATCACTGATAAGGTGACTGCTGTTAATCCGATTTTGATGGATTTATGTGGTTTAATCATGGGTTCATTCCTTTATTTTTGCAGACAATTTATGGAAAAGTAAAAGCTAGAAAATCTGGGTTTTTTTGAGTAAGTCAATCCCCGCGATTTGAGCCATAATGTTGGGTTGAGGCACGAAACCCAACCTACGAATAAAGCTGTGATGAGGTCGCCACTACTGACTCCCCTAGAATCACTGATAAGGTGACTGCTGTTAATCCGATTTTGATGAATTTATGTGGTTTAATCATGGGTTACTTGGTTTTTTTTGAGCATAATTAATAGTGCAGTGAAAGCATCACAATCTAGCTTTATTTGACGACGTAAACCCAACAGAAGCCAGCCATAATGTTGGGTTTCGTGCCTCAACCCAACCTACGAATTAAGCTACGAATCAAGCTGGGTGAGGGCGACAGGGGGATAATGGATACATGAAGGTTATAAGTCTATTAACTGCCCTGATGCAATAGGGTCCCTACGGTTACTGGTTCCTGGATTTCGGCTTGTGCTACTATGCCATTCCGGTCAATTATTCGGACTTTTCCTGTACTATTTACCCCTGTTAAGATTGTGCCACTGCTGACATTTCGTAAATCAATCCCCCCTAACCATAATTGGGCGTTACTACCACTTACCTGGGTAACAACTGCTTCGGCTGGCGGGTTCGGATTATTGATAAAATAAGGAGTTTGAAGTTGATAACCACTACCTACTTTGACTTCATAACGGGGCTGTTGATAGAAGTTTTTGGGAATTTCGGGGATGATTTTGGTAAATATCTGTTGTATATTACTATCAGAATTCCACATATAATGGGTTAATAAATAACTAAATAAGCCGCAGTCAAAACCATTGACATTAACTTCCCTCGCTAGTTGGTGGGGGGCTGTGGCTGATAATACTACGCCTTTGGCAACTCCGGTGCGGTAACCGTTAACAAATTCTTCCTGTGACATATTTAGGCGTGATAACCACTTTTGCTGATAGCTTCTTTCAGAGTCGGAAACTAGGACGTTTTGACCACCATCACGAGACCGGACTCGCGCTTCTCTGGTGGCACCTCCGGCAAAACAACTATCTAATACAACGGTGACGTTTTCGGTCTGTAAGGCGGACATTAATAAAAATAAGGTGTGCCCCATAATGTCTTTGACGCTTCCTGGTGTGTTAGGATATCCAGGGGGTAAATCACTATCGACGGGAACAAAGGTTCCGTTGAGTTGTTGGGTACTTCCTACTTCTCGGAAAATGGGTTGGGGGTCAAAAATGCGAGAACCATGCCCAGAATAGTGATAAACTACGACATCTCCGGGTTTGGCTTGTTTGATTAAGTATTCTTCAAAGGCGGTTAAAATGGCGTCTCTGGTGGCTTGTTTGTCTTCTAATATGTAGATGTCTTGGGGGTGAAAACCAAAGCGGTGGATGAGTAGTTCTCGCTGTAAATATATGTCGTTAATACAGCCGATTAAGGGATGTTGGGAATAGCTGTTAATTCCCACTAGCAAGGCGAGTTTGCGGGAGGTACTCTGGGCTAAGACTTGGCGATGGCGTTGGGTTTGTCGGTGAAATAAAACGGGGTCAATTCCTAGGGTGGCTAGGGCTGCACCTAGGAATTGCAGAAAGTGACGGCGAGTGGAATTATTCATGTCTTTACTTGGGATATTTCCATAAAGTTATATGAATATACACATGAGAAACCAAGATTATGATTCAACATCATAAAATGGGTAACTTATGGGGGTAAGGTGGTTCAACTGGTTTAACTGTTGGTGCGGAAATTATTATAACTGCTTTTATCCAGATATAACTATCATCAATTATTAATCAAATTTGATATTTTGGTGGTAGAGACTTGATGATGAGGGGCTGGGGGATAGGTGGGGGGTATCCCCGGAGTTGTGAAATTCCGAATATGGCTTACAATTGGTGACAACTCACTAATTGAATTTTTTAACGTTAGACCATGACTAACCAGACTACTACGAATGAAACTACTAACCCAGAAACTCCGGTTTCGGCTACTGAACCGCAACCGAGTTATGTTAAACTGGCAATGCGGAATATGGTTAGGAAAGGTTCAAAATCCCTATTTCACTTTTTCTTGACTACTATGGGTCTAATTGGCCTGCTGGTGGGTCTCGCCTATCTTACCCGTTAAACATTAAGTGCTGTAGGGGGGTGAGAAGGTGCAGTTAGAAGTTAATATTGAAGATAATTTCTGGTCTGGGAAAGATGGAGAGTCTATGACTTCTGGGGGACGAGGAGAAAAGGCGATCGCATCTGAAACCTGGGAATCATGGTTTCAGCAGTGGTTACAACAACTTGATCCGTATTTACCCCCAGCTAAGGGATATGAACTTAGTCTGCGTTTGACTGACGATAGGGAAATACAGGCATTTAACGCCCAATATAGGCAGTTAGACCAGGCTACAGATGTACTTTCCTTCGCCGCCCTAGAAACCAGCCTTGTGATGCCAGCAGAACACCTCTCATTGCATCCCTGCTATCTTGGGGATATAATCATCTCAGTCGAAACAGCATTTAGACAGGCACAACAGGCCAGACATAACCTTACAACCGAGTTAGCATGGTTGACGAGTCATGGCTTATTACACCTACTAGGGTGGGATCATCCCGACGATCGCAGTTTAACTCGAATGTTGGAGCAACAAAAAGCCCTCTTACAGAAGGTTAACCTACAAATTGGTTCAGGTTACGCCTGGGACTCGGAAGAAAATCTGAACTAAGCCACGATTGTGCTACATTGCACCCAGAATTGATCAGAAATCCTGATACTTCTCTTGAATGCTGATTTAAGGATACCCAACCATGAAACCTAAAAAAACCTGTGTTTCGGCACTTCCCACCCCCCTAGTAACTAGGTCCGCCAACTACGCTTACATTCCTACCCCCCCAGAGACTAAAACCACCAACCACCGAGTATCTCAGTCTTGGGCGATCGCCAATAACCTATTGGTTAGCTTTAAATACGCCTGGAATGGTGTGGCTTACGCATTCAGGACCCAGCGAAATTTTCGCATCCATACAGCCATAGGGACTTTAGCGGTCAGTCTCGGTTTCTGGTTGCATCTTAACTTTGTAGAAATTGCTATTATTGGTTTAACTATCAGCGCGGTGATGGCTTTAGAATTGTTAAACACAGCTATTGAGTCGGTGGTTGATTTAACAGTAGGAAAGTCCTACCATGAATTGGCACGCATTGCTAAAGACTGCGCGGCGGGTGCTGTGTTAATCTCGTCTTTGGCGGCTTTATTGGTGGCGGGAGTGCTGATTTTGCCAGCTTTGTTAACGGCGATGCAAGTTTGGCTGCAAGGAGTATAGACATTGATAATTGTTATTGATAACTATGATAGTTTCACCTATAACTTGGTGCAATATTTAGGGGAATTAGGGTCAGAAAACCCTGTATGCGATCGCATAGAAGTTTACCGAAACGATGGCATCACCGTTGAAGAAATTAGACAGAAAAAACCCGATGGTTTAGTCATTTCTCCCGGTCCCGGTCGCCCAGAAGATGCCGGAATTTCCCTAGCCATTATCCGAGAATTAGGCAAGACTTTACCGATTTTAGGGGTATGTCTCGGACATCAAAGCATCGGTCAAGCCTTCGGTGGCAAGATTATCTCAGCCCCAGAGTTGATGCACGGCAAAACCTCACCCATTCATCATAATGGCAAGGGGATATTTCGCGATTTAGAGAACCCCTTTACCGCGACGCGCTATCATAGTTTAGTCATAGACCCCCAAACCTGTCCGTCAGTCCTAGAAGTTACCGCCTGGGTGGATGATGGTACAATTATGGGGGTTCAACACCGCCATTATTCCCATATTCAGGGTGTACAATTTCACCCGGAAAGCATTTTAACAACTGCGGGAAAAACTTTACTAAAGAACTTCCTCAACAGTTGTCGGTTAATGGCAGTTGAAAGCTAATCAATTTGCGGTAAATTTGCGGTAATATTTTGGTCATATAATTTCTATGAAACGGCGACAGTTTATCAACCTAGCTAAAACCAGTGCCCTAGTTACCTTGGCTGGCGGTTTGGGGGCGCGGTGGCAGGTTTCCCAAGCCCAGACACCCAATGAATCTAACTTGACTATTCGCTGGCTTGGACATACCAGTTTTCTGTTTACTGGGGAGGGTTTGCGGATACTGGTAAATCCGTTTCGACAAATTGGATGTACCGCCGGATTTGGTAGCCCGAAAATAGAGACCGACCTGGTGTTAATTAGCAGTCGCTTACTTGATGAAGGGTCGATTGATGGGTTTCCTAATAATCCGGCGCTATTATATGAACCGGGGGTTTATCAATTTAATGGTACCCAAATTCAGGGTATTCGCACTATTAAAGACCGTGAACAAGGTCGCAGATTTGGTCAGAATGTCGCCTGGTTATGGACTCAGAGTGGCATCAGAATTCTGCACATGGGAGGGTTAGCAGGACCTATTAATATTGAAGAAAGGATTTTGATTGGTCGCCCGGATTTGTTGTTAATTCCTGTGGGTGGAGGTCCGAAGGCTTATACTCCCACGGAAGCGGCGGCGGTAATTGCTTCCCTCAATCCTAGATTGGTGATTCCTACCCACTATAAAACTCTGGCTGCAGATGTTAATAACTGCGATTTGGTTCCGGTTGATAATTTCCTTGATGTGATGAATAATGCAACTATTAGGAATGTTAATAGCGACACTTTAACTTTGACTCGCAGCCAGCTTGATGATGAGTTGACTATTAGGGTGATGAGCTATAATTTTAATAGTTCGGCATCAATTAATAATTAATAATTGTCTGGGCGGGTTCTGCTGGCAATTCTCATCCTCACGACCTGATTAATAAACCCGCCCTACCTCACCGGGTAATTACTCTCCCAGAAAGGGGCTTCGGAATGTAGTTTATGACTTGAGCAACTGCTATATGGCAGGTTGAGCGATCGCCAAGGATATGGGTATTCTATGAAAACATCAAATAATTTATATGAAGAAGATTTTTACCTCTGGACACAAATCACGGCTGAACAGTTAAAAGAAAATCAATTTACTCAAATTGATATCGCCAATTTGATTGAAGAAATTGAAAGTATGGGAAGAAGTGAAAAACGGGAATTAAAAAGCCGTTTAATTGTGTTATTAATGCACTTATTAAAATGGTACTATCAACCCACCAAACGGAGTGAGAGTTGGCGCAGCACCATGACAGAACAACGCATTTTTATTGAAGGTTTGTTAGAAGACAGTCCCAGTTTGAAACCTCTACTTTCAGCATTATTTAAAGATTGTTATCAAAAAGCACGTCTAAAAGCGTCCGATGAAACAGGAATTAAGTTAAATTTTTTGCCAAAGGAATCGCCGTTTAGTTTAGAGGAAACTTTAGAATCTAGCTATTAATAAAGGTAATATGGCTTCTATTAATAATTGTCGGGGCGGGTTCTGCTGGCAATTCTCAATTCCTCACGACTTGATGAATAAACCCGCCCTACCCCACAGGGGAATTACAGCCCTCACCCCATTAATTAATAATTAATAATTGTCGGGGCGGGTTCTGCTGGCAATTCTCATCCTCACGACTTGATGAATAAACCCGCCCTACCTTACAGACTGTGGCGGGGACGTTAATAACTGCGATTTTGTTCCCGTTGATAACTGACTTGATGTGATGACTAATACAACTATTAGGAATGTTAATAGCGACACTTTAACCTTGACTGGGAGCCAGCTTAATGATGATGGGTTGACTATGGGGGGTGATGAGCTATAATTTTAATAGTTCGGCTAATGGTGGAGATTTTCAGGGTGGGGTGCAGACAATTATCCCTGACCGGGGAAATAATTGTTGTAATGATGACTAGAATGGATTAATCAACTATCAGCTTCATTGGGGAGTGAAAAATATGGCTATCTGTAGTGGCACGAATTATCTGGGAAAAATTGCTGTGTGTCTGGGAATGGGAATGGTTCTCAGTATGTCGGTGGGGACTGGGAGGGCGATCGCTGAAAGTTCCCCAGAATTACAGTTTAATTGGGAATCGGAAAATCTGGGGGAATTTGCCCAATTTCCGAGCGATCGCGTTAGACGGGCTGTTAATCAAGATGTGGTTAATCTACTGCTAAATGATGGTCGTTTTAGTACCTTAGCCACTGTGTTAAGACTGACGGGATTAATGGATGTTCTCCGAAAAGATGGTGTGTTTACTATCTTAGCGCCCACGGATGAAGCCTTTTCTAAACTCCCCCGGACGGTTTTAGAAAATCTCCTCAAAGGAAATAATATCGAACAGTTAATTAGGATTATGAGGTATGATGGATATGACAGCGATGCCATGACCTCGGAGGAGTTAATCTATAGATATTTAACAACTCAGGAAAATTTGTCGATTCCGGTGGAGGTGGGTTCGGAAACTATCACAGTTGAAGGGTCTCATAGTATTGATTCTGATATTCAGACAGAAAATGGCTTAATTCAGGTAATTGAGCAATTAATGATTTTGACAAAATAATCGGCTCTGGTGTTACAATGGGGTGAGGCTAGATTGATGGTCAATAGCAGCCCTGAACTCTCAAGGAGATGATTTTGTGAACCAGGAACGACCAACCCTACAATTGAAATGGTCAGGAATTGGCAATTGGATCGTTGTTATAGGGATCATGGGTTTACTAGCCTCAGTTGGTTTGGGCTGGCTGGTAAACTCGATTCTCATTCTGATTGGTCTGGCTGTCATCACCCCCATTATTTTAGTGTTTGGGGCGCGTTGGTGGCTAAACCGGAATTTGATTGAGGATTCCTGTCCGGTCTGTTCCCATGAGTTTATAGCCCTAAATCAGACTCAATGTCAATGTCCGAATTGTGGTGAACCTATTCAAATTGAACAGGGACGTTTTACCCGCCTTACTCCACCAGGGACTATTGATGTTAAGGCGGTTGATGTTTCCTCCCGAGTCCTAGAAGATTGACAATATCAGTTAAAGGATGTTTAACAGTGTCTGAAAATCAGCTAAATGTCTTGGTTACAGGAGGGGCGGGTTATATTGGTTCCCATGGGGTGTTGGCTTTGCAACGGGCGGGTTATAATCCGATAGTTCTTGATAATTTGGTTTACGGACATCAAGAATTGGTGGAAAATGTGCTGAAGGTGGAATTAATCGAGGGAGATACTAACGATCGCCTTTTATTAGATCAGCTATTTTCTAGCCGGAAAATTGACGCGGTAATGCACTTCGCCGCCTATGCTTATGTGGGAGAGTCGGTAACTAATCCTGAGAAATATTATCGTAATAATGTGGTGGGAACTCTCACCCTTTTGGCGGCGATGAACTCAGCGGGAATTGATAAATTTGTGTTTTCTTCTACCTGTGCGACCTACGGGGTTCCCCAAATTATTCCGATTCCTGAAAACCACCCCCAAAATCCCATTAGTCCCTATGGCGCGAGTAAGCTAATGGTTGAACGAATTTTGGCGGATTTTGACGCGGCTTATAATTTGCGATCGGTCAGTTTTCGCTATTTTAATGCTGCTGGCGCTGACCCCAATGGATTACTGGGAGAAGACCACGACCCGGAAACTCATTTAATCCCCCTCACGTTATTTACAGCCCTAGGAAAACGGGATCATATCTCTATTTTTGGGACTGATTATCCGACTCCTGACGGTACTTGTATCCGCGATTATATCCATGTGAGTGATTTAGCAGATGCTCATGTTTTGGGGTTACAACATCTATTTTCGGGGGGGAAAACTGAGTTTTTTAACCTCGGAAATGGTAAGGGTTTCTCGGTTAAAGAAGTGATTGAAAGCGCCAGGGAAATCACGGGACGAGAGATTAAAACGGTAGAATGCGATCGCCGCCCCGGAGACCCCCCCAGTTTAGTGGGAACTAGCGAAAAAGCCCAGCAAATCTTAGGCTGGAATCCTCAATATTCCCAAATTCACGATATCATTAGCCATGCTTGGCAGTGGCATCAAAAACGTCATGGCTAACCCTTGACATTTGGGAAAATTTTTGATATGAGATAGTCAGCAATCCGATCGCCTGCCCCGGCTTCACCGAGACGGCGGCGACCATTAACGGCAATAGTGGCTAGTTGTGGGGGGTCCTGTAGAAGCGATCGCACCACTCCTGCCACTGCTTGGGGATTTTCAGCGAGAATTAGTGACGGACCGAGTAGGCGACTTTGTGCTTCAGCAAAAGCTGGCGTAAATTGGGGACCCTTTCCGGGAATAGCGATCGCTGGTTTTCCCAGACCGACAAACTGTTCCGTAGCCGTCCCCGCCATGGCGATCGCCATATCTCCCAGGTCGAGACAATCATTAAACCCCTCACGGGTCAGCACCATAGTGATATCATCGCCACGCTGAAACAATTGTTGTTCCTTGCTGCTATGACCATGCACTTTATCCCACCCAGTAGCTTGGAGGACCTCACAGAAGGGGTCTAAATCCAAACTAGGTGCGATCGCAGCCAAACACCGGAGGGGTGATATTTTTAGCTGCGATACTGCTGCTAGAATTAACCGCCAATTCTCATAGGCTTCTGGACTACGAGAACCCGGTAATAAAGTCAAGTTTAACACACCTGGTGGCGACGGCGCAATAATTCCCCCAGGTTCCAAATTATCCATCATCGGATTACCCAAATCAACAGCCGGAATTGACCACTTTTGCAGAGTTTCCGTCGTCAGTCCATCGCGGGGAAACACCCCCCGACAACGACGATGAGTCATTAACCAACGTTCCCAGGGTAAATATACCGAACCTGACCACCCCTCCCATTTTTGCCACCAGGACTGGCGAGATAACTTGCCGTTTTCATCCCGCAAATAATATTCAGATTTTGCCGTCCCCACAAAAGCATATTCTGCGCCACTTAACCAGGCTAAAAATAGGGGTACAATATCCCCCACCGCCAAAATAAATCCCCCCTCTTTCCCCCACTGGCGCACCGTCTGCACCTGGGAATATAATAACTGTAATAACCCCCCCTTTAAATCTCCCAGGAGTTGGGAACCGTCCATATAAATAAATCCCCCAGAGGGCATTTTTTGGACTCTACCAATAATCGGAATATCCGGTAATTGCTGATAGGCTTTCCCTTCCCCTACTAAGGGTAAAGCGGCTAGGTTATTAACTCGTTTTCGCAGATGTTGCAGTATTCTGACAGCGATGATATCTTCCCCGTGACCATTACTTAAACACAATAGTTTCATATTCCTGAATGCTGCATCAATTATAAGTCTCCAATTATAAGTCTAAAATTTCCTGGATTTTGGCGTTGAGTTGTTTTAATTTAACGGGTTTGGCTACATAATCATTTGCGCCAGCTTCTAGGCATTTTTCGCGATCGCCTGTCATAGCCAAGGCGGTTAAGGCAATAATTGGCACTTCGGTCATGGTGGGGATTTGGCGGATACGCTTAATCGCTTCTAAGCCATCTATTCCCGGCATTTGAATATCCATCAGAATTAAATTAGGAGATTCTGATTGTGCTAAATCAATCGCCTGTTGACCGTCCTTAGCAATAATTAAACGGTAGCCTTTAGCACCCAAATAACTCGACAAACTCATGATATTAGCTTCGTTATCTTCAGCAATTAAAATCAGGGGAGAAACTTGAGCCACCTCTTCAGTTGTCGTCAGGAACTCCGAGGTATTAGATGATAGGTGGGGGGTGTTAGTTCCAGTTAAGATATCATCACAAGGAATCTCAAAAATAAACTGACTTCCTGACCCCACTTTACTAATCACATTAACAGTACCTCCGTGCATTTCTACAATGCGTTTAACTAGGGATAATCCTAAACCTGTTCCCTCATATTGACGGTTGAGCGCACTATCAATTTGAGTAAAGGGTTTAAACAGTTTTGATAATTGTTCTTCATTAATACCAATTCCCGTATCAATCACAGCAAAACGGACTCGGGATTTATCGCTGTCTATCGGGGGTGGCTGTAACTTAACTTCCAGGCTGATTTTACCTCGGGATGGGGTGAATTTAACCGCGTTATTGAGGAGGTTAATTAACACTTGACGCAGGCGGCGTTCATCAATATATAAGTCTGGTAAGGCTTGGGGAATTTGTACATTAATGGAAATCCCTTTTTTAAAGGCTTGCTGCTTAATAAAAGCTATACTAGATTGACACAGGGGGCGAATCGAAGTATAATTAAGGTCTAGTTTCATTTCCCCGGCTTCAATTTTAGCCAGGTCTAAAATATCGTTAATTAATTCCAGGAGATGGCTGGCGCTGCGTTCAATAGTTTGTAATGCTTGTTTTTGCCGATCGCCTACAGTACCAAATACCTCTTCTTGCATACCCTCGGTCATTCCTAAAATAGCATTAAGGGGGGTGCGTAGTTCATGACTCATATTGGCGAGAAACTCATCTTTCAGACGGGTAGCGCGCATCAATTCCTGATTAGTCTGGCGCAATTTGGCTTCGGTTTCTTGGCGATCGCTAATATCTCGACAGACACAAATTAACAGCTTATCTTCCGTTAGGGTCAGAGATAATTCTTCCGCAAAACTCGTCCCGTCTTGACGAGTGGCGATCGCTTCTCCAGTCCAGTAGCGATCGCGCATTAAAATCGGGAAAACCTCATTTTCAAAGCGTTGAATTTCTGTAGGAGAATAGATTTTTCTCCAACTATGACCCACTAAATCTTCAGGTTCAGAATAACCAAACATAACCAAATGAGCGTGATTTACATACTGATACAAATCATCCTGAACAATGCCAATACCATCCCCCGCCGCTTCAATACTCGCCAACTGTTTAGCAATTTCCTGTTCAGCCGCCTTCTTAGCCTCTTCCGCCTCATTTCTTTTCCTGTGTAAACGATACCCTTCAATTAAATTGCCGCAGGTCACTAAAAAGGCTTGTAAATCATCAATCATTTCCTCATGATAGCCACCTGGTTTATTGGCAATTCCCACTATTCCCACCATGGTAGAACCGCTAAAAAACGGCAACCCCAAAAAACTATTTAAAGGCGGATGACCATTAGGAGTCCCTCCCCGGCGTGGGTCGCTGCTAGGACTGTTAGCTATAACAGGTTTCCCGGTCATAATTACCGCCCCAAATAAGGTATTCATATTATCAAATTCCATGCCTTTTTCATGGTTTTCTTGATAAAATTTCTCCGTGGCTTCATCCCAAGCCACATTACTTATGCTATGGGTTTTTAGATAAGGAACTCCCCGAATTTTGAGGAAAGTTTCTTCCATGGTTGCTCCCCCATTATCTCGGAACATTACCTCGCCAATAAAGCCATATTCACTATCAGTTAAAGTTAGCAAGCTGCTAAGTAAACCCTCAAAAATAGTTAGGCGATTTTCGGATGTTATAAACTGGGATTGTGCGATAGTAATTGACTGGAGGAGATTATGGTTTTTTTGTAAGGCTATTTGCGCCGATTTTAGGTCGGTAATATCAAATAAAGTTGAACGACTATAAAGATATTCACCTTGGGGATTATAAACGGCGCTAGAATTCAATAGTACCGGGAAAACATGACCATTACTACTAATCATCTCCAGCAACAGATCTTTGAGATATCCTTGCTGTTTAAATAACTCAAAATTACTCTCAAATATCTCTCCACTTTCAGGGGTGAGAAAATCTGCTAAACGTCTCCCAAGTAATTGTTCACGCGAGTATCCTAACCATTGCAGTTCCGTATCATTAATCTTGACATAGCGACCCTCAGCATCGAGGGAATGATAGCCACAGGGAGCCTTATTATATAGGTCTTCAATTTCATGGGAATAGTCTAATAGTCTAGCTTCCGCCTGTTTACGAGCGGTAATATCAAAGCGAATAGCTAAATATTGAGAGACTTTTTTCTGGGAATTTAAAAAAGGAACAATGGTACTTTCCGTCCAGTAAATAAAACCATTTTTAGAGCGATTACAAATTTCTCCATGCCAAACTTTACCACTAGAAATAGTCCGCCATAAATTCGTGAAAAAACTATGGGGATGGTATCCTGAGTTAATGATACGATGGGTTTTACCGATTAATTCTTCCTGGGAATAACCGGAAATTTCACAGAAGCGATTATTGGCGTAGGTAATCACTCCACTAGCATCAGTAACAGCGACGATCGCTGAATGGTCTATGGCTAACTTTAGATCTGATAACTCCCTTAGTAATTGTTGGCGGTCGGACTCGGCTTGTTTACTCTCGGTAATATCAACATTAGTACCGATCATCCTTTGAGGTTCTCCTTCGGGGTTGCGAATAATTAGAGCATTTGCTTTAATAAAAACTATAGAACCGTCAGGACGTACAATCCGAAATTCTGGATTAAATTCCCTTTCCCCTCGCAGACTTTCCTGTAAAATTGCCTGAGTTAATTCAGCGTCTTCTGGGTGTAGGGAGTTTTTCCATAATTCCACTGTCTGGGGACACTCTAAAGGTGAGACTCCATAAATTTTATACATCTGATCATCCCAGGTTAGATGATTCTGAGAAATATCCCAATCCCAAATTCCCATTTGGGCTGACTTAATCGCTAATTGTAGGCGATCGCTTAGGTGAGAAAGTTCCTGGGTTCGCTGTTTGACCGTCGCTTCTAAAGATTGATTAAGATCTTGTAATGCGGTTTCCGCTTTTTCCCGTTCACAAAGTGCCGCTTTCTGTTCGCTAATATCTGTAATAGTACCAACATAGCCATTTACTGTTTCTTCTACACTAAATTCCGGGACAATTTGACCAAACACCCACAACTGATTTTCCCCGGCTTCTAAACGATATTCTTCCTTAAATGGGTGATGATTTGCTTGAGTCTGTTTCCAGGCTTCATTAATGCGATCGCTATCTTCAGGATGTACAGAAATTTGCCAAGATAAACCAATTGTTTCCCCAGGAATACGTCCCGTCATCTGACAATATTCCTCATTCACATAGATACAATCACCCTCCTTATCCGTCCGAAAAACTCCCACCGGGATTAAATCTGTCAGAGTCGCATAACGTTCTTCTGTTTCTTGTAAATAGGTTTGAATTTTTTGGCGTTCTTGTAGTTCCTTTTGTAATTCATCGTAGGCGATCGCTTGTTGAATAGCGATCGCTACCTGTAGCGCCAACTGTTGCACCATCTGGATTTCTTCTGATGACCACAGCCGCGTATTACTGCATTGATGAATCGCAAATAAACCCCACAAACTCTGAGATGGGCTTTCCGCTTCATGGTTAGATAAAACAATAGGAACTACTAAATTCGCTCGCACTTCCAATTGTTTTAACAGAGATAAATGACACTCACTTAATCCCACCTGATCAATATCTGCTGCTACGAAAATATCTCCGTCTTGATAGATTGATAGGTTGTCCTCAAAACAGGTATCTTTAATATTTTTATCGAAACAGGATGTATAGGGTTCGACTACTGATTCCGCTACGATATCACCGCTAAAATCTGCCTTAAATTGGTAGATTAACACCCGATCACAATTTAACAAAATGCGGACTTGTTTAACCGTTTCATCCAAAATTTCCGGTAAATTTAACCAAGACCTAATCCGGGTGGTAATCTCAAATACCAGTTGTTCTCTATGGTGCGCCTGTTCTAGTTCTAAAGTCCGTTTTTTGACCTGCTCATCTAGCTGGTGCGCCTGATTTTCTAAAAGCCTAATTTTTTCTAATTTCAACTCCGATATGCGACCCTCTAAAATCTCCGTCATTTTATACAGTTCCAGAGGATTTAGCACTTTTAGCATACTGGTTTGGGTCACTATCCCTAACAGTTCACCATGGGAACCTGTCACTAGAACTCGCCGGATATATTGGGATGACATCAACTCATGAATTCTCCACAGATTCTCATTTTTTGCTACCGAGAACACTGGGGTACTCATTAACTGTTGACTGCTATAGTTTTCTAAGTCTAAGCAGAAGGTATTAAACTTGACAATATCTCCCTCGGTCAGGATCCCGACCGGAACATTGACATCCGTTGAATTGTTCACGAAATCGGTTTCTACTAAAACTACACAATTGACCCGGTATTGTGTCATTAAACAGGCAATTTCTAGCAGGTTACTCTCAGGACTAGCACAAATAACCTCTGTTGTCATTACCTCTTCTACCGTTCGTAATCTCAGCAGGTCTATGGGGTGGCTAATATAACGCAGAGTTTCATGGGTTATTAACCCTACTAGGCGATCGCTATCATCCACTAGCGGTAGGTGGCAGATTTGATTTTTCCTCAGCAAATCAATCACTTCAAAAAAGTTGCTCAATTCTGACTCCCTCCAGCTTAATACTGAGGCGGTCATGACTTCCCCTACCAATAACTGCTCTAAGGGTCTTTTTTCTGTACAGAGTCGGATGATATCTCCCTGAGTCAGAATACCTACTAATTGCTCCCCTTCTACTACCAAGACACAACTGGAACGCGCCTCTCCATAAACTTCCTCTAATAGAACACTGGCTTTTGATGATATACTACAACTGGTGCGACTTTCACTCATCAGCGCGATCGCTTCCCTCACCGTTGTTTCTACTGTTACTAATAACGGCTCTCTAATAATCGCGCTTTCTAATTCTGTCGGCGTATATGATGAGTTGCTTGCCATTGTTTTTCGCTACCGGGCTTGCTATTGATAAACTGCTGCTCTATATACCTCTCAATTATAAGTTCAATAACTCTTTCTGTCAACCAATTAACTTAATCTTGAGGTGGAGCCCTTGCCAAAGTCGGTTAAATGTGATAAGGTAATCCCCCAGGGGTTAACTTAGGTTAATTATCAGCAAACATATATATTTTTTTAAGCCAATAAAATGCGGGAACTATTTTTTGATTTTGAAGATTTCCAAACTCGAAACTTTGCACCCATTGGCACAATCGATGGGGTGAGATTTTCCCCCAATGCCATAGCTTTGGTTAGCCTTGATGAAGAGGGAGAAGGCTTATTTAATGCTACCAGAACTTCCCCCCCGGTACCACGGTTATATCCTATGCCGAGGCGATTATTAACACCGAAGATGCCGAAGATTCCGAACAGATAGAAGTCAATGAGTTAGTCACAGGCGATCGCATTACCATTGACCTCAGAAATTTATCACCATCAGGTATAGGATGGGGTAACTTTTCCTTTTTCTATACCTCCCCTAACCGAGAACATATCGTCGAAATATTTGACCGAGAAGGCAATTCTCTAGGGAGTGGCGTTTTATTTTCCACCCCCGGAGAAACCTTTAACGAATTTCTGCGCTTTAGTACCACCCTACCTCCTAACACCGGAATTATTGCCATTGGTTCCGAAGCCACCGAATTAGCCATAGATAATATTAGAATCTCCTATTTTAGCACTCTAATTGCTGACCCCATTATCACCTCAACCCCCACCTTAGTTGTAAGTACACAAAATAATGATTTTCTCCAAGCCGCACAACCCAGATTAACTATACCCCTACCGCCAGATCTTATTAGCGACGAAAAAGTTATCACTAATATTGGTAATGTCAATAACGGCAGTGCTACCATTCTCCCTGGGGGAGTCGGAGTAGAATTTATCCCCGATACAACCTCCCTTGGCGGTTTTGGTAGCTTCGATTATACATTGCGCGATCGCCACAACCAATTTGCTACTGCTACCGCCACCATTAATTTTCGGCCAGTAACAGCCATGCAAGGGAGAGATGGAAATGATACCCTAATTGGTGATCAATTCGACCAAACCCTGGACGGCGGCCCCGGAAACGACTCTATCTTAGGGGGAAGTGGTAACGATACCCTCTTAGGGGGTCCTGGTGATGATACCCTCTTTGGTCAAGGTGGAAACGATCGCCTACAAGCCGGCTCAGGTAATAACCTCCTTTATGGCGGCGTGGGTAACGATACCCTGTTGGGGGGTGTTGGTAATGATTCTCTATTTGGGGGTTTAGGGGATGACCTCCTACAAGCCGGCTCAGGAGATAATATCCTTGATGGTGGCGCGGGTAATGATACCCTGTTGGGGGTATTGGTAATAATTCCTTATTTGGGGGCGAGGGGAATGATTGCTTATCTGGTGGTGGCGGGAATAATTGGCTAGAAGGTGGTGCTGGCGTAAACACCCTCACCGCTGGGACAGGAAATGATACCTTAGTTTACCTGTCTCCTAATGATAGGGGAACGCAACCCGATCGCATCTTAAACTTTACACCAAATAGCGATCGCCTAGTTTTTCAAAGTCAATCCCTAGACCAAGGTGGTTTTGGTTTATCCGCTCTCAATAGCGACACCCAAACCCTCAACCCCCAACAGTTTACCACCAATCGAGAATCCCTACCCGAAGATACAGAAATCCCCATTCTCCTTTACGATACCACTACCGGACTTCTCGAGTACGACATAGACGGCTTGGGAACCTCTCCACCCATAGCGATCGCACAGTTACAATCAGAAGATGGTAGCATCCCCAATTTATCCCCCAATGATATTATCCTAGTTGATCCCGTTTCATTGGCTCGCCCCGAAACCGTCAACATCATCGCCAGAGAAGTTCGCGCCGCCACTCCCCAGGAAATAAACGGCAGCGACTCTGATGATACCATTTTTGCGATCGCACCAGAACCCTTTAATCCCGTCGAAATTCCAGTTTTAGCCAATGATAGTCCTGAGACAGGTCTATTTATCAGCAGCGTCAGCAACATCACCGGCGGCGACGTAGTTCTACTCAATGATAACACCATTGTCAGATTTACCCCCACATTACCAGGCGGAACCCAAGCCAGCTTTACCTATACCGCCAGTGATGGCAACACCCAAGATAGTGCTAATGTATTTATCGATATCCTTCCCGTCACCCGTATTAACGGCTTAGGTGGCGATGATGTTTTGGTCGGAAGTTCAGCACCCGATCTCCTCTATGGCGGCGCGGGTAATGATTCCCTTTTCGGAGATAGTGGTAATGATACCCTAGTCGGTGGTAGTGGTGCCGATACCCTTTCCGGTGGAGATGGTGATGATGTAGTCTATGGTGGTTCAGGACCCGATCTCCTCTATGGCGGCGCGGGTAATGATTGCTTGTTCGGAGAAACAGGCGATGATACCCTAGTCGGTGGTAGTGGTGCCGATACCCTCAAAGGTGGCGGCGGCAATGATCTCCTTTATGGTGGTTCAGGACCCGATCTCCTTTATGGCGGACAGGGTGATGATTCCCTATTCGGAGAAGCCGGCGATGATACCCTTTTCGGAGATAGTGGTAATGATACCCTAGTCGGTGGTAGTGGTGAAGATGTACTCTATGGCGGTCTGGGAAATGACCTGCTATATGGAGGTTCTGGTAATGATATTATCTATGGCGGACAGGGTGATGATTTCCTATTAGGAGATGATGGAGATGATACCCTCTTTGGAGGTGCCGGAAATGATACCTTATTTGGAGGTGCTGGAAATGATGTTTTTGCCTATATTTCTCGCAGTCAAATCACTACCGGAACTGATTTAATTTTGGACTTTGAAGCCGGAAGCGATCGCATCTTATTTGACCGGGAGCAATTCGGCTTTATTCAGATAGGTACTACCCCCGAAAATAGCCTGAGTCCTCAACAATTTATTCTCGTCGAAACCGGAACTTATCAAGATAATCTCAGCCTCATAAATAGTCCCATTCTCGCCTATGAATTACAGACCGGAAACCTCATCTATGACCCCGACGGTTCAGGAACACAACCCCCCGAAATTATTGCTAATTTACAAGGAACACCTACCCTATCTGTTAACGATATCATCTTGATTGGTATAGCCGGAGATGATACCCTACCAGACATAGATGATGATGATCCTACAGATGAAGACCCTAGAAATGTCACCGCCTTCGCCTTAATTAATGGTACTCCCGGAAATGATGCGATCGCCGTTTCTGATACCATCAATGCTGTAGACTTTGTTGGGGTTCCCGTCACCATTCCCGCTTCTGATAATGAACGCATCGCCGTCATAAATACCATCACCGATTTAATCGGCGGAAATGTGAATATCCTAGAAGGCGGTACAGCCGCCGAGTTTATTCCCACCCTCCCCGGCGGAAATATTGGCAGTTTTAGTTATGAAGCGATCGACTCCCAAGGAAATCTAATTAGAGTTCCCGTTAATGTTAATATTCTCACCGCCATAGATGGTAATTTAGGAGATGATACCCTCATTGGTTCTGATGGTAATGACTCCCTATTTGGTAATCTTGGTAATGATTGTTTAATTGGTGGTGCTGGTGATGATACCCTCGTCGGTGGTGAAGGAAGCGATACCTTTGCTTATCTATCTCCTAATCAAATTAATTTAGGAGTTGACCTAATTGTTGATTTTACCCCCGGAAGCGATCGCCTTTTATTTGACCGTGATCAATTCCGCTTCACTCAAATAGGTACTACCCCCCAAAATAGCCTCAGTCCTGAACAATTTATTTTCCTCGAAACCGGAGAATTGAATCCCGATAATCTCGGCACCATTAGCAGCCCCATTCTCGCCTATGAATTAGAAACCGGAACCCTCATATATGACCCCGACGCTTCAGGAGTACAACCCCCCGTAACCGTCGCTACACTTATCGGTAATCCTCCATTATCTATTGATGATATATTGCTCATTGGAACCACCACAGATACACTGACACCTCCCGACGACGACGAAACTTTTGTTGATGACTCTTTAATCGCTAACCCCAACTTTGCTACCACCCCTAGTCTCGTAATAGGTACTCCCGGAAATGATACTATTTTCGCAGAGGGCACCAGCTTAAACCGCATTGAAATTCCTGTACTAGACAATGATAGTCCCGTCGGTGGATTAACCATTAATAGCATCAGTGGTGTCAGCGGAGGACAAGTTAATATTCTCCCAGGTAATACCTCCGTTGAGTTTATCCCCCTTCTCCCAGGACCATTTGGTGGTCAATTTACCTATACCGCACAAGACTCCCTAGGAAATACCGCCTCCGCTTTGGTTAGCGTTAGTATCGCAACAGTGGACACCATTGATGGTAATGCAGGTGATGATTTTCTCGCCGGTCACTTAGGTCCTATTGTTTTAATTGGCGGTCCTGGTAATGATACTCTTCTAGGTAGCGCCTTCGGTAATGACCTGCTATTGGGTAATGAGGGTAATGATTCTTTAGTTGGTGGTCCTGGTGATAATACTCTTATAGGTGGTCTTGGCGATGATGTTCTCATCGGTGGTCCTGGTAATGATACCCTAGTCGGAGGGTCTGGTGGTAATACTCTCACAGGTTTGGGAGGAAATAATGTTTTCCTCTACTCCTCTACTAATGATGTCTTATTATCAGCCTCTGATTTGATTACCGATTTTGTCCCCGGTCGCGATACTTTACAGTTTAACGATGAGTTTATCTTGGCTGACCCCTTATTTGTGGTCACTGATACACTCACCGAAGCTGACACCCTACTCGATACCCTACCCGTATCGCAACCTGTAATTATTTATGAACGACTAACCGGACAGTTAATCTATGATAGTAATGCTGACGGACTCGGGGGAGGATCTATTATTGCTCAGTTTACCCCCGACGAATCTGGTGCTTTCCCCAATATCTCAGATACAGTAAGAGATGATTCCTCAATTCTGATTTTCTAAGATTATCCTTATCCTTACCCCCCTCTCCCAGAGGGCGGGTTTATCAATATTGTCGCTGGGAGTCGCTGGGAATTGAAGATTGACACCACAACCGGCCAGAGGGCGGGTTTATCAATATTGTCGCTGGGAATTGAAGATTGACACCACAACCGGCCAGAGGGCGGGTTTATCAATATTGTCGCTGGGAATTGAAGATTGACACCACAACCGGCCAGAGGGCGGGTTTATCAATATTGTCGCTGGGAATTGAAGATTGACACCACAACCGGCCAGAGGGCGGGTTTATCAATATTGTCGCTGGGAATTGAAGATTGACACCACAACCGGCCAGAGGGCGGGTTTATCAATATTGTCGCTGGGAATTGAAGATTGACACCACAACCGGCCAGAGGGCGGGTTTATCAATATTGTCGCTGGGAATTGAAGATTGACACCAGAACCCGCCCCTACATCATGGTTTATTATCAATTAATTTTTAGCGACTAGAAGGGGGTAAAGACCTAAAAATACCTCTACCTGTGGGTATTCTGCCATTACCTGGAGTTACTCTAGAATCAATTCCGTTACCAGGAGATAGACCGCCATTCAAGTCTCCCCGACTCCTATTG
Organism: Arthrospira sp. PCC 9108; assembly: GCA_016745315.1. Lineage (GTDB taxonomy): Bacteria > Cyanobacteriota > Cyanobacteriia > Cyanobacteriales > Microcoleaceae > Limnospira > Limnospira platensis. The sequence continues at coordinate 1,976,592 of CP066886.1, read as the reverse complement.
ACGTTGTTTTGTATGGTCTGTAGGGAATCAGATCCCATGTTAATGGTTTCTACGCTATCACCACCACTACTCTCTAAGGGGTTAGCAACACCCCCTAAAGCATCCCCAAGAAAAGTGTTAGTAAACCCAGGGTCTTGGGTTTCCTCAAAAAAGGGAGCCCTGAGCCGCCGTTGAGCGATCGCATTTTCTTGTATAGTTCCATTAGAGGCGATCGCTATGCCATCAGAACCGACCCCAGCCGTAATAGTCACAATTGGTAGGAGCCACAATAGTCTCGAAAAATTAGCCATCATCTCAAATCCTCCTCAAATTATCAAATTAGCAGCTATGCCTTGAGATTAGATCCCAGACCTCCAATTTTCTGCTAAACTCCCGAAAGTGCAATTATAACCATCACATCAATTTAGCTTAACTAACTTAATATCGTTTGCTCCAAACTACAACCATGAAATCAACCTTGGTCAAAAAAACCAGTTTCCTCATTGCCTTATTTTTGGTCAGCCTAATTGCTGTCATACAAATTCCAGCGATCGCACTCCCGCCAGCTTTTCGGACACCACCGACCCCCTCCGACTTACCCCTACTTCCCCCAGAAATTCTTGATGAACCCCTACCCCTAGAGCCGCCACAGCCCACCATTGCACCTCCTCCCGCACCAGTTATCGAGGAAACCATCACGCCTCCTCCCGCACCAGTTATTGAGGAAACCATTACACCCCCACCAGTTCCTGATATACCTCCACCAGTTCCCGAACCGCCGATCGCCCCCCCACCCATTCCCCAAATTCCCAAAACCGAAATTCGCGGCGTTTGGATGACCACCAATGATACAGATGTGTTAATGAATCAGCCTAGACTCGAAGAAGCAGTCAGCAAACTCGCCCGATTCAATTTTAACACAATTTATCCAGTGGTTTGGAACTCTGGCTATGTCACCTATAAAAGTTCTGTAGTTAAAGAAGCAGGAATTCAGCCTTTTGTCCGCCGAGGTTTCCAAGGACAAGATATGCTCGCTGATTTAATTGAACGCGCTCATCGTCATAACTTATTAGTGCTTCCTTGGTTTGAGTTCGGTTTTATGGCTCCCCCCACTTCCGAGTTAGCTTTAAAACATCCCAACTGGCTCACTCAACAGCAAAATGGAACTAAAACTTCCATGAGCGCCGCCGGGGAAGTGGTTTGGTTAAATCCCTTTCACCCAGAAGTCCAGAAGTTTATGACTGATTTAATTGTAGAGGTCGTTACAGACTACGATATTGATGGCGTACAGTTTGACGACCATACCAGTTTACCTAGTGCATTTGGATATGACCCTTATACCATTTCTCTTTATCAAAGAGAGACTAATCGCACCCCACCTAGTAACCCCCAAGACCCCGCCTGGGTGCGTTGGCGTGCTAATAAAATCACCGCTTTTATGAGACAATTGCACCGCGCTATTAAAGCCAAAAAACCTCATAGCATTATTTCCGTTAGTCCCAACCCTTATCATATCGCCTATAACGGTCATTTACAGGATTGGGTTACTTGGGTTAGAGATGGTCTTGTTGATGAGTTGGTCGTGCAGGTTTATCGGGATGAATTGGACTTTTTTATTACTGAGTTGAACCGCCCGGAAATGAAAGCCGCACAAAACAAGATTTCTACCGGCGTTGGTATTCTCACCGGTTTGAGAACTAGACCAGTTCCTATCAATTTCATCCAGTCCAAGGTTCGCGCCGCCCGCGATCGCCAATTCGGTGTCGCTTTCTTTTTCTATGAAAGTCTCTGGGACCACGCCGCCGAACCCCTCGCAGAACGACAGCATAGTTTTGAGTCTATGTTTCCTCAACCTGCTATTCGCGCCTCTATTCGCTAACCGACTTCAATTCTGGGTTGGTTGGGGATATGCACAAAATGTCGTTTTTGTCAAGAGGTCGATTTTTGGCCGTCCCTTACTTACCCAAAACTCGTGATTCGTGAATTATATTTTTTAGCCAGAAAATATTTGTATGGGCGCTATAATAAGGGTTTCAGCGCCTTTTTTTGCGTATAGACACAGTAATCCCTTGGGTGCGATTTATTCTAGGATACCAGAACCCCTATGATTTCGTCAACCTTTTGCGAGCTATTTTCAATAAAAACTTATTAATTCTTAATGTCGTTCGGAACATCAAAATTATCTGGCTGGAAGTATTAGCAAAACTTAACTTTTTGAGCCAATAATAGGGGGGAGGCGATCGCCTATAGGTGTCTGTGATGTGGTATAGATATTAAGGTTTGGTCAGTTAATGATATGAGACTGAATAAAATCGAGGATAGTAGTTAATCCTTGCTTTTCCTTGAGATTAGTAAAGACAAAAGGTTTATTTCCGCGCATCTTTTTAGTATCTCTTTCCATGACGGTTAAATCCGCCCCCACAAAGGGAGCTAAATCAATCTTATTAATCACCAATAAATCCGACTTAGTAATTCCCGGTCCACCTTTGCGGGGGATTTTATCACCCGCCGCCACATCAATAACATAGAGAGTTAAATCGACCAATTCCGGGCTAAAAGTCGCCGCCAAATTATCGCCACCACTCTCTAAAAACACCACATCCAAATTAGGAAAAGTAGACTCCAACTCTTGAATAGCACTAAGATTAATCGAAGCATCCTCACGGATAGCGGTATGGGGACAGCCTCCCGTTTCCACGCCGATAATTCTCTCGGCTTCTAAGGCTTGCGATCGCATCAGAAACTGAGCATCTTCTTGGGTGTAAATATCATTAGTAACCACAGCCATTTGAAAGCGATCGCGCAAGGCTTTACACAGTGCATCAAGTAAAGCCGTCTTACCCGACCCCACAGGTCCAGCAATTCCCACTCGAAAAGGACTCATTAAATTCCCCTGATTATAGATAACTTAAAACTCGATACCCGGTTGAGCCTTAACCCCTTGTTCCCGGAAAGGATGCTTAACCAAAGTCATCTCCGTAACCAGATCCGCCCGTTCTATCAAACTAGGGGGAGCCCCACGACCCGTCAAAATCACATGGGAGTCGTGAGGTTTCTTGTCCAAACCCTCCAAAACCGTTTCTACAGTGAGATATCCCAATTTTATCGCAATATTAATTTCATCTAAAAGGACTAACTTAATCTCAGGATTTTCAATTAAAGATAGACTAAGTTTCCAGGCTTCATGAACCCTTTGGATATCGCGATCGCGGTCTTGAGTTTCCCAGGTAAAACCTTCCCCCAAAGCATGAAACTGTAATTGTTCCGGCCAGAGACTGAAAACCGCCTTTTCTGCTGGTTCCCATGCGCCCTTGATGTACTGGACGATCGCCACCTTATAGCCATGACCAAGCGATCGTAAAACCATCCCCAAAGCAGCCGTAGTTTTACCCTTCCCATTGCCAGTATTGACAATAATCAAACCCTTTTCCACCTGTCTATCAGCTACCCGCTGGTCTTGAATTTCCTTGCGGCGCTGCATTTTTTGGCGGTGTTGTTCCGCCGTCAAACCCGTAGTTTCCATAGCGATCGCATCACTGAGTAAGATATGATTAACTCTAGCATAGAGGCGGCTAAAGCTGCTATAGAGTATTGACAGGAAAACCCATAAATCCCCATGGTGAGATTGTATGTTATCAGCCCAAGCCGCAGAAGCAATTATTTTAGAACAAGTAGCCCCACCCCACCAACAACATATAGAACTCGTCAAATTATCCGAGGCTACCGGACGCATTCTCGCCGCCCCGATTACCAGTGAATTAGACTTCCCCCACTGGGATAACTCCGCCATGGACGGTTATGCTGTCCGTTATGCTGATGTCGCCCACAGTAGCGCCGAACATCCTGTTACCTTGGAAGTCATAGAAGAAATACCCGCCGGATATTGTCCCCAAAAAACCATCGCCCCCGGACAAGCCGCGCGCATTTTTACCGGAGCCTGTTTACCTCCTGGGGCTGATACCATTGTAATTCAGGAAGATACCCAACCTGATGGCGATCGCATCAAAATCCTAACCACCCCCCAACTGAGAGCCTTTGTGCGTCATCAGGGGTCCTATAGTCGCGCCGGAGACCCTCTGCTACCTCCGGGAATTAGCTTAGGAGTTGCAGAAATCGCAGTTTTAGCCGCCGCCAAATGTGTGTCGGTCCCAGTTTATGCTAAACTCAAGGTAGCATTGATATCAACCGGGAATGAATTAATCCCCCCAGAGCATCCCATAGCCCCAGGAAAGCTAGTAGACTCTAATCAGTATGCTTTAGCTAGTTGGGTGATGCAAATGGGCGCAGAACCCCTTATTTTAGGGATTATTCCCGATGAACCCCAAGCCCTCAAAACTGCGATCGCCAAAGCCCTACTCACCGCTGATATAGTATTATCAACCGGGGGAGTGTCCGTCGGGGATTATGATTATGTTGGTCAAATTCTCGCTGACCTTGGGGGGGAAATTCTGGTCAACTCAGTAGCCGTCAAACCCGGAAAACCCCTCACCTTCGCGACCTTTCCCAATTGTTTGTATTTTGGTTTACCCGGAAACCCCGTGTCAGCCTTAGTCACCTGCTGGCGGTTTGTCCAACCGGCTTTGAAAAAACGAAGCGGACTCGCGGGTGAGTTTTGGGGACCAGAGTGGTGGCCAGTGCGATCGTCAACCGAATTGCGATCGGGGGGTAAGCGAGAAACCTACCTTTGGGGAAATCTGCGATCGGTCAATGGCGAAACCCAATTTATCCTCGCCCCAGGAAGTCAAAACTCTGGAAACCTGATTAACCTCGCCCAAACCAACGCCCTCGCTATGCTTCCAGTCGGTCAGACCTGCACTCAAGCCGGGGAATTTGTCCAAATTCTCAAAGTCCGTTGAGATTTTCGGTCTGCTTGGTTTCACAGGACCCCCCTTACATCTCTCATTGAACGGGGAAGTATCAACACTAATCGCCAATATTATATTGACTATAGTTTCCGCCGTCATCCTTAACTGTTAAACTGTTAGCCCAGCCTAGGCTTGGTTAACTGTTGACTAATCTGCTATTATAACATTCCTGTGAACAATAATGCGCGTTCTAATTGTTGAAGACGATCCTATGATGCAACTAGGGTTAGAGCAAGTCTTATCAGACTGTCCAGATATTACCCTAGTTGGTATTGCTGAAGATGGTTATTTAGGCGTAGAAGCCGCCAAAGAGAAAAAACCTGATATTGTGATTATGGATATCGGGTTACCTCGCCTTGATGGCATTGCAGCTACCAAACAGATTAAAGAAATCCTACCAGAAATCAGAGTCGTGATGCTCACTTCCCACACAGCAGAGACGGAGGTACTTGCTTCCCTTTCTAGTGGCGCTGATGCTTATTGTGTTAAGGGAGCTAGTGTTGATAGTTTGATTGTAGCAATACAGGCAGCCTATGAAGGTGCAACCTATCTAGATCCTCAAGTTGCTCGTGTGGTCATGGAACACCTCAAGCCACCCACACCCCAAACCAACTTGGGTACCTTATCCCCCGCGAGTTAGAGGTGCTTAAACTTATGGTAGAAGGTAAGAGTAACCCAGAAATTGCTGAGGCTCTTTATTTAAGTCCTAACACTATTAAAACTCATGTTCGGGGGATTATGAATAAATTAGCCGTTGATGACCGGGTAATGGTTGCTGTAGTCGCTTTGCGATCGGGTTTAGTATGATTTCAATCGCGACGACAACGCCGCGACCTACTTTCAGACCTGAGAATAGGGTATTGGGGGAATTATCCCCCAATCCTTGATTAATCGACAAGGGGACCAGCGGCGGTTACTTCCTCTGGTACATTCACATATTTACTGAAGTTGTCCACAAACAACTTAGCCAATTGTTTCGCTTGTTTTTCATACTCTTGGGAATCAGACCAGGTTTTCACCGGATCAAGAATTTCGGTCGGAACTCCTGGTACAGCATCAGGAACCCAAATCTTGAAGATCGGATGCTCATGGAATTTCACATTATCCAAGTCTCCATTCACCGCCGCCGACACTAAGGCGCGAGTGTATTTGATGGGAACACGACTGCCAACTCCATAAACACCACCAGACCAGCCAGTATTCACCAAATATACATTGGTTTCTGGGTGATCCGCAAGGCGTTTACCTAGCAAAGTAGCATAAATCGCCGCTTCTAAGGGTAGGAAACATTTACCAAACCCAGCCGAGAAAGTCGCTTCTGGTTCTTTGATACCCCGTTCGGTTCCCGCTACCTTGCTGGTGTAACCAGACATAAAGTGATACATCGCTTGTTCGCGGGTCAGTTTAGAGATGGGGGGTAGAACTCCGAAAGCATCTACAGCCAAAAATAGAATGGTTTTGGGATGACCACTAACACTAGGAATAACCGCATTGGGAATGTAGTCAATGGGATAGGCAACCCGGGTATTTTCTGTTAAACTACCATCATTGTAGTCGGGAATCCGAGTGTAGCGATCGAGCACTACATTTTCCATCATTGAACCAAACCGGATCGCATCCCAAATTTGGGGCTCATTTTCTCGCGACAAGGCGATAGTTTTCGCATAGCAACCACCTTCAAAGTTGAAGATACCATCTTCTGACCAGCCGTGTTCATCATCCCCAATTAGATAGCGGTCTGGATCAGCAGAAAGGGTGGTTTTTCCGGTTCCTGATAGACCAAAAAATAAGGCAGTATTACCAGCGTCATCTACATTGGCTGCACAGTGCATGGGTAGCACATCAGCTTTGGTCATAAAGTAATTCATCAGGGAGAAAACTGATTTTTTGATTTCTCCGGCGTACTTGGAACCACCAATAATTACTAGCCGTTTGGACAGGTGAAGTACAATAAAGGCTTCACTATTGATGCCATCATCTTCGGGATCGCCGTGGAGTCCAGGAACTGCAATTACTGTAAAGTCAGAATTGTGGGTTTGTAGTTCTTCGTCTGTCGGACGAATAAACAGTTGGTGAACAAACAGGTTTTGAGATGCCAGCTCGTTGATGATCCGCACACCAAAACGACGCTGGGGATCTGCTCCGACAAAGCCATCAAAGATATATAAATCGCGACCTTGGATGTACGAACGTACCCGCCGACATAGGCGATCGAAGTTTTCTTCAGGAATGGGGACGTTCATTTTACTCCAGTGGATTTCGTCCCGACTATTCGCTTCTTCAACAATGAATTTATCGTGAGGAGAACGACCTGTATATTTACCAGTTTTTACGCAAAGGGAACCATTGGAAGCTAAGACACCTTCCCCCCTAGCTACTGCGTGTTCAATCAGAATAGGAACTGGTAGATTATGATAGACATGACCTAAATTTTTTAAGCCTAGGTTTTCTAGTCCATAGGTGAGATCACCCTGTAGACGACGTTCGACATATTTTCCGGTGTTAGCTACTGGGAAGTCTTGTCCTTGGTCCGATAATCTTTTATTGATTAGGCTGGGAATTGAAATGTTTTGATAATCACTACGATCTACTGTATTTACGCTATCCATAGTTGATAACCTCTAGTGGTTTTGAAGTGAAGTATTTACGGGCAACTATTTTTGAAGTGGTTGGGGAACATTAATTAAGTAACCTACAACTCTGACCCCAACAACTGTGGCTCTAATAACAACCCCCTACACCGAACTTAGCCTGTGAATATATAGATTATGTACACTCAGCTAGAAGTTGATCCTCAATGGAAAGTTTGAGCTTGAAGTTCGGAAACGATATTTTCGATTTTGGTGTTGATTCTCAATGCCCGCTCTCATCTGCATGAAGGTAGTTGTGCTTGGCAATGTTTTTGGTTGGATCTACCTCCACCTTAAAAAAATCATACACCGATCGCCTAATTTGTGAGGTTACATTTTTTGAAGAGCTAATTGTACTTTTATTGCATTTGTTTAAGTTATAATTCCGAATGCAGATTTTGCATCATAGAACACGGAAATTTCCTCAATCATAGTTTATGTTCCCTAGGTTTGGGAAGGGGTAATTCTAAAGAAAAGATAAATTTCTGTGGCGATCGCTGCCGAGTGCAGTCAAAAATCATGACACAATAAGGGAAACCTTCAGGTTTAGAGTTAAGAACAGATCATGTACGAAAAAATTACCCCCCCCGATACAGGCGAGAAAATCACCTTCTCTGACGGAGAACCTATTGTTCCCGATAACCCAATTATTCCCTTCATTCGCGGCGACGGCACCGGTGTAGACCTCTGGCCAGCGACAGAACGAGTAATAGATGCAGCAGTGGCCAAAGCCTACGGCGGCCAACGCCAGATCAGTTGGTTTAAAATTTACGCTGGGGATGAAGCCTGCGAACAATACGGAACTTATCAATACTTACCTGAAGACACCCTCACCGCTATCCGAGAATATGGTGTCGCCATCAAAGGCCCCCTAACCACCCCCATAGGCGGCGGCATCAGATCCCTTAACGTGGCGCTACGCCAAATCAACGATCTATATACCTGCGTCCGTCCCTGTCGTTACTATCCCGGCACCCCCTCCCCCCACAAACACCCGGAACAACTCGATGTGATCATCTATCGGGAAAACACGGAGGACATATACTTAGGCATTGAATGGCGCGAGGGTACGGAAATCGCCCAAAAACTCATCGACACCCTCAACAATGACCTAATCCCGGCTACCCCGGAACATGGCAAAAAACAGATCCGCCTAGACTCGGGTATCGGTATTAAACCCATCAGTAAAACGGGTTCCCAGCGGCTAGTCCGTCGCGCCATTAAACACGCCCTGCGCCTCCCCAAAAATAAGCAAATGGTGACTCTGGTGCATAAGGGCAATATCATGAAATACACGGAGGGGGCTTTCCGAGACTGGGGTTATGAACTAGCAACTACGGAATTTCGGGAAGAATGTATCACGGAACGAGAATCATGGATTCTCGGCAACAAGGAACATAAACCAGACATCTCCCTAGAAGATAACGCGCGCCAGGTAGAACCTGGTTTTGATGCGCTGACCCCAGAAAAACGCCAAGAAATCTGCGATGAGGTGAAGGGGGTTCTGGAGGCGCTATGGGAAAGTCACGGTAATGGTAAATGGAAAGATAAAATTATGGTCAACGATCGCATCGCTGACAGCATCTTCCAACAAATCCAAACCCGTCCTAGCGAATACTCTATCCTGGCTACCATGAACCTTAACGGAGACTACCTATCAGACGCAGCCGCTGCTATGGTGGGAGGGTTAGGTATGGGACCCGGTGCGAACATTGGTGACACCTGCGCGGTCTTTGAAGCTACCCACGGTACAGCACCTAAACACGCTGGACTCGATCGCGTTAACCCCGGTTCCTTAATCCTCTCGGGGGTGATGATGTTAGAATATATGGGCTGGCAAGAAGCGGCAGACTTGATTAAAAAAGGTCTGGGGGCGGCGATTTCTAACCGTGAGGTAACTTATGATCTGGCCCGACTCATGGAACCCCCCGCTGAACCCCTCAAGTGTTCAGAATTCGCCGAAGCTATCATTCGCTACTTCTAACCTATAGCAATGGGCGATCGCCTATTAACCAGAAAATTGGCCACGGGCTATCTCCTACTCCGGTGCGTCAGAAACTTGAAAATTGCCAACTGACGCACCTCTTTGTCTGGGGTTACATCCCCTCAGCCTTACCTTTACCAGTAATGTGATCCAACTGCTAACATAAAATGGAACTTCCACCCTCTCCCACCGCGAGTGGGTGGGGTAGATCTTCAGATGATCACATAGATCTATTTTTGATCCGCAATTTTACCAATTTTTACTCTGAGCAGGATTCAAAGCTAATGGCCAGCAAAACCGAGAATTCCGAAAAGCAGAAAGCCCTAAATTCAGTCCTTAACCAAATCGAAAAGAGTTTTGGTAAGGGGTCTATTGTCCGCCTAGGAGACTCCGCCCGTATGAAGGTGGAAACTATCTCCAGTGGCGCATTAACCTTGGATTTGGCCCTTGGTGGTGGTTTGCCGAGGGGAAGGGTGATTGAAATTTATGGCCCAGAAAGTTCCGGTAAAACTACTTTGGCTCTCCATGCGATCGCCGAAATCCAAAAAACTGGCGGAATAGCAGCTTTTGTGGACGCTGAACACGCCCTCGACCCTACCTATGCAGCCGCCCTGGGAGTAGATATTGAAAACCTCCTAGTTTCCCAACCTGACACCGGGGAAATGGCTTTAGAAATAGTAGATCAATTGGTGCGATCGGTAGCGGTTGATATTGTAGTGGTAGACTCGGTAGCTGCTTTAGTTCCCCGTGCTGAAATTGAAGGGGATATGGGGGATTCTCACATGGGACTACAAGCCCGGTTAATGAGTCAAGCCCTACGGAAAATTACCGGAAATATCGGTAAATCTGGCTGTACAGTTATTTTCCTGAATCAGTTACGCCAAAAAATTGGTATTGTCTACGGCAACCCAGAAACTACCACCGGGGGGAATGCCCTTAAATTCTACGCCTCGGTCCGTCTTGATATCCGCCGCACCCAAACCCTGAAAAAAGGCTCGGACGAGTATGGCATTCGCGCTAAAGTTAAGGTGGCTAAAAATAAGGTCGCGCCACCCTTCCGAATCGCTGAATTTGATATTATTTTCGGCCAGGGAATCTCAACTATCGGTTGTTTGATTGACCTCGCAGAAGAAACCGGAGTGATTAAACGTAAGGGCGCTTGGTATAGCTACAACAACGAGAATATCGGTCAAGGACGCGATCGCACCATCACCTATATGCAGGAAAACCCAGCATTTACCGAAGAAATTGATAAACGAGTCCGTGCCGCTTTAGCAGGGGGTGCAGTTGTATCAGCCACCTCTGTTGTTAAACTTGATGATAATCCTGACACAGATGATCATGATGTCGAAGACATTGACGAGAATACTGATGAGGAATAAATCATTAATTTAGTTAAATCAAGTCCCCTTTAACCAGTGGAAAAAGGCAATTAATTGCCTCCCCTGAAGTCCGGCACTCCCCACCCCTGTCTCCCACTATAGTCAGGGGGAGGAGTTCATTAGTTCCTGAGAAAACTCAATAATTCCCGATTAACCAGTTGGGGGACTTCCTGTTGCATCCAATGTCCGCAGTCCGAAACCAATTGTAGTCGAAAAGGTGCAGTAATCAATTTATCTAAACCTTCAACCAGTTTCTGACTCAGAAATGAATCATCTTCTCCCCATAGTACCAATGTGGGTACATTGATTTCCGTGGGACGCATCCAACTGGAAAATAAGCCCGGTGGTTGCAGGAGTTGACGATAGTAATTAATCGCCGATCGCAATACTCCCGGCTTTTCTAACGCCGCCTGATAAATTTCCGTTTCTTCGGCACTAAAAGCCCCCTTGCGGATGGCGTGTTCTCGCAGAAAACCACGGATAAACTCTTTCAAGTTTTGCTGAATTAGCCATTCAGGAACCCCCGGAACTTGAAAAGCCAACACAAACCAACTGCGACGAATTTGATCAAAATTGCCCATAAGTTCCTGAACAAACCTATGGGGAGGCGGTGCGTTTAAAATAGCCAAACGGTTAACTGATTCTGGAAATTTTTGGGCTAAATTCCAGGCGATCGCCCCCCCACAATCATGACCAACAATGTGGGCTTTTGCATATCCCAAGCGCTGAATCAATCCTCGGATATCTTGGCTAAGGGTATCGAGATCATAACCACTTTCCGGTTTATCTGAGTCATTGTAACCCCGCAAATCAGGCACAACCACCTTAAAATAACGAGAAAGCGCCGGAATTTGATAACGCCAAGCATACCAAAACTCAGGAAAACCATGTAACAAAACAACCAATTCACCTTGTCCTTGGGTTACAGAATGAAGGTGAATGTTATTCGTTTCAACATATAGGTGTTCCCACCCAGACTGCAAACCTGTCATATACTGCCACAAAAAACTACCCCAAACCACATCGATTCTTAGAGAACTAGCAGCAGCTTGGGATTGCCAAAGAGCTTGAACATCATGCTCTGGTAGGGGTCGATAATGAAGTCACCTCCATCACCTCCCCTTCAAAACCGTGCCGGCGAGTTTCCCTGCACACGGCTCCTGATGTGGATACCCTTTTTTGTTATAGGAACAGAGTTACTACCCCCCGCTTTCGTACTTCAATGTTCTGAGCTTTATGCAGCACGTAGTCTTTCAACTCGCTCTCGCCATTATACTCCTACTAATCGCAGTATCTATATCCACACCCTGCTGACCTGTGGGCATATCCCAACCATTACAGTTGGGCATTGGCTTATGGTCACATCCTTCACCCTCTAAGCATACGCTTAAATTTTTCACTACTACTACGAGTGCAACTCGCAATAGAGCATTAGAGGGGTTAAAACGTTCCGTCTCGACGGGCATTCCATCTTTAGATTTGTCCTCAGAACCGGGGTACTTTTAAAGGTCTATGTAGGTGATGACATAAATACCCTACTTTTCCCCTTGTTCTTTTGAACGCAGCGTTTCAACCTATTTCGCTACTCCGTATTAACGATGATTCAAGCCGGACATTCGGTTTCCCTAATCATGGATGGTTGGCAGTGGTCGAGTAGGAGGTAGGTTCCGACCTACGCCTTCCGTTCCCCGCTTCTATCCTGGAGTTATGATTTCCAAAACTGGGGGTGGCTATCGCCGTTACTCTCTACTCCCTGATTTCTCAGTTTGTTTATGACCTTGAGTTCCCTGCCTTGCTTAGATTTCTCCAAGCGTCGGGACATATAATCAGTTATGAGGATGCTCAGGAGAGGTCTCCTTATATCCAGATTCGGAGCTGGAATCCTCACCGGGCAGTTATTTCGGGCATTTCAGCCCTCATACCCGAACGTCTCGCACCTGCATCAAGAACATAGTAATTTCCTTGATTTATGGCTGAATTTATTCAGCCTATTGCGTCTTGGGCTGACCGTCCGGGACGGAACCCATAGCTTGTGCCTTCAAATCTCGATTCCCATTCAGGTTCGAGCGCTGATTTAACCAAGGCTTGCCTAGCTCTGTCTTGGATTGTGGGAATTCCTATTCCAGCTTTTTTCATCCCTCCCAGGTTTTGCAATCCACACCCGTGTAGGGTGCGTTACATTGAGAGACTTGGCAGAGAAACGAAAAACTTTCTGGTAACGCACCATGTAGGGTTTTGCTTTGAGGTTTCCCTTAATGCTCTCAGCTAGTTTTAACCTTTGTTTAGGCGATATTACTATCACTCCATCGACTCCGGCTGTCTTTTGGCCTTGACCCGCTTGGGGGGCGGGTTCATTAAGCTGACTGTTGGGAAGCATGGCTGACCGTGGAACCCGCCCCTACAGCCGCACTGCTAAGAGTCGAGCATAATATGACTTCACCAGTAGACGTTGCCACCTTCTAGCCTTTGCATCCTGCCCGGATTTAGCTGCTTGGTATATCCTCTTTTGGAGCTTGAAAACTTTCCGTTGGACCTTAGCCCATGGGATAGCCTTCCATACAAACGCACGTCTTGATTGGCTTTGATTTCTCAAAGCCTTTCTTTGAACTCGCTTTCGTCATAGTAACTCCCACTAGACTCTAACCTTACAATCAAACCGTAACCTGTCAGCATATCCCAGCCATTACAACTGGGCGTTGGCTTTTGGTCACATCTCACATCCTCTAGGACTTGCGCTTACATTTGTCACTACTGATATCTCGACCAGATATTCAGAGTCCAGGAGGACTTAAAACGTTCCGTTTATATGGGCATTCCATCTTTAGACTTGTCCTTTCCACCGGCGTACTTTTAAAAGTCTGTGTAGGTGTTATGTAGAAAACCCTACTTTTCCCCTTACCCTTTTGGGCGCAGCGTATCAACCTATTTCGCTGCTTAGTAATAACGATGGTTCAAGTCGGAACATTCAGATTTCCTTAGTCATGGATGGTTGGCAGTGGTCGCTTTTGGTAGTAGGTTCTACTTCACGCCTTCCGTTCCCCGCTTCAGTCCCAGGGTTGTGATTCCTGAAATTGGGGGTGGCTATCGCCGTTACTCTTTCCCATAATCGCCCAAGTGGTTTTAATACTCCTCCTTGTGGTATACTTGGATTGGATATTCGATTTCTTTTATGGGATTGACCTTGAGTCCCTTGCCTAGCTTTCGCTTTGAGGACATATAAACAGTTATGGGATGGTCAGGGTACGAGTCCCTTTTATTCCACCAAGGGGTGAAAGTCTCACTAGGAGGTTATTTCAGCCATTGCAGCCTTATTTGACTCCTAAACGTCTCGCACCTATATATTTACATTAGCATTTTAAGACCCGGTTGGATTGGTAATTATCCCTTATCCCTGATGAATGCTTTGGGGTACAGCCGCCGGTCCGAGTATATCATGCTTGACCAGACTCGCGAGTTCCTCTAATTGAGCGATCGCCTCTGCACCTTCCAACTTCATCAATTCGCGATCGTCGCGCATCTCCGTCCAGGTAATCCCATAATCCGACACCAAAAACCGGATCAGATGATTTTCACTCAGGCTGACCATAAATGAGGCGCTGTTCATTTGACCCCCACAAGTATAGCAGGAAGCCAGGTAGCCCCGTCGTTCCAGCACAATAGCTAGGGCTTGGAGATTCATCACCAAATCCTGAACGAATTTTCGATGTTGCTCCGCAAGTCTGATAAACATAGTTTTTCTCCTGTCACCACAATCTTTAGATTATCTTCAAAATTTAACATAATCTCAGGACTGGGTATCTCGATGTTGGTAAAGTATCACTTCTACTAACCTAATTCACCATGATCCGTTGAATATTTCAGTCCAACCAGAGCCTGAATCAACTGAAAACAACTTGAAAACAAAGCGATCGCGTTATTCCCAAATCCTTGATGGCATTAGGCTTAGAGATAGCCTTCTCAGATCTAGCATAGTGATTCGAGTTTTGCCATAGCTAAAACAAATCCTTATGATAAACATAACTAAATTTAACAAAACTCAATCTTTTCGGGAAGTCCACCCCTAGGCTGGCAACCTGTAAGGCTAATTAATCAATTAACCCTACAGGTAAGATGATTAGCTGATTCTCAGCGTGCTAATTACCGCATTAGCTAATCAACCGTCCACCAGCCCAAAGCCGGACCAACCAACCGAATAGTTAGCCAAAAAATCACTAAAAAGCTAATTCCAAACCAAGCCCCCTTAGTAGTCCATTGCATAAACTGTTCGCTTTGGGTTTTAGTAATCGGTACCCAAGGCAAGATAGTTAAACTAAGCCAAGATGTCACCATCCTAACTCGTCTTCAAAACCGGACATGAAAGTTTCCCTTCATCCGGCTCCTCAATGTTACAGATCTTGTCATGATCACCTCAGCTACCATCACTGATAATTTCAACAATTGCCTATACTCCCATAGCTTAAATTGCCACCATTAGGAAAGCCTGCCCCTTTGCCTTTAACATACCTAACCATAGGTTTCTGGGAATGTTTTAAGAGAGCTATTTCCTCATGTCCTCGGACAGCAAAAGCCCAATTTCTGTTATCAATACTCTGCCAGTATTTATCAGCCACCCATTTTCCGGTCTGATTGGGATGACGTCGATTTACCCATCTTCTCAGCTTTCCGAATAGCAGATAATCCAACTCATTAAACACTTCTTTAGAGACTACTGTTGAGTAATAGTGACTCCATCGGATAATGATTCGATTCAATCTCCTGATGAGTGCTGCTTGAGGGGCAGCTTGATGAGCATCAATTACCCTAACCAGTCGCTCATAGTGTTCTTTGACTGCCTTTCGGGATGGCTTGATCATAGTCTTGAAACTCAGAGAGTTGCCCTTTATGTCTTTTCCAGAGTGATATTTTCCCACTCGGTATTGTTGAATATGGAAACCGAGGAAGTCGAAACCTGCATCCTCCCCATCAAGAGTATGGGCTATCCTCGTTGGCTCTGGTTTTAATTCAAGACCCCATGGCTTTAACCACTCCCTGATTACCTGTTGGCAGTGATGGATTACAGCACCATCTTCGTGAAGTATAACCAACTTATCCGCATATCTAATTACAGATAGTTCATTGCGGTTAACTGGCTTTCTTCCAGATAGCTGATCAGCCATCTTCAGCAGATCTTCTTCCATTCCGTGGAGGGCAATATTTGCCAGTAATGGCTGGATTATACCTCCTTGGGAAGTGCCTTCCTTGGTCGGAAATAGCTGTTTTCCATCCATTACACCGGATTTGAGCCATGCTCGTATTTGTCGGCGTAATCTAGGGAATGTTCCTAATTTATCCAACAGGCGATCGCTATTAATGCGATCGCCCAAGCACTTAGTTATCTGGGCATCTAACACCCATTTAGGCTCTGACTCCAGATGATTCGATATTGCTTCTATGGCATCATGGCATGAGCGTCCCGGTCTAAATCCATAACAGTTAGATTCAAATTTGGCTTCCCATTCCGGTTCTAATGCTAGTCTCACCAAACCCTGACCCGCACGGTCAAATATAGTCTGGTCTCCATTCCGACTTGGAGCATCCCCGACCGTTTCTGTCAAGTCTACTCTCCGGGTAGGCTTGGCTTTACTACCTAGCTTCAGGTCTCCCACCAGGTTTATTTCTCCTTTCCAGGATAGGGATTTTACCCCGTCCACACCCGCCGTATTTTTACCTTCATGAGCTTGAGTTACCCATCTAACCGCTAATAGCTTCCCTGACCAGGACTTTAATAACAACTTTTGGAGATAGCGAACTGCTTTGAAATCACCACGCTTTGAGGCTTTATAGATTCGTTTTTGCAGGCGGAATATGCGACGTTCAACCTTTTTCCAGTTGATGCCACCCCATTCCAGTCTTTCCGTAGTCTTTACACTCGTTTCAGATTTCATTTCCTGTTACTGGCAACTCTATATTCCGTAACATCGTGGAACTGTCAGCCTATTCTAGGCATTACCCTAGACCTTCGCTTCTGTCCCAATCCTTACCACATACAGCTTGCGGCTGGTTACCTACTCAGTTATCGACCAATACCTGAGAGCATATATATGGGTTACTTCGTTCCGAATTACCTTTGGTTGTACCTTTAGGACGATGCTTTACGCCGGGTTTATAGGGAGTGTATGTTGGTCTGTGAACAATCAGCCAACCCCATTGATCCTTAGCCTTTTGGCTCCAGCGTGTCAGCCTTTTCGCTGGTTTAAGGTGACGACGTTTTGATCACATCTTCAGATTTCCTTATCCATAGATACCTGCTCGACAGAGTGCCAGTTTAGGCTACCAGCAGAGCTGCCTTTTCATCCCGCTTCACCAAGTCGCGATAATCCGATCGCCTCAGTGGGGATGATGCTGTCACGTCTACACCTGACGGGAGGGACTTTCACCCTCAAGGTAATTCAGTTGTCAGGGAACAGTTTTTTCGGTTTTTTCTGTCCCCGCTGGTAATCCCCCAAACCTATAACCAAGTAGGCTTTAGGCTGGTTTCTACCAAACGAATCGCACTATTCCTCCTTACCGTACTTTTCCCCCATCATTTCCTTACGACGTTTAGCTTCACCCATAATTTTTGCGCTTCCAACCAATTTACTAACTATCCCCATTCCTAGCAGGTTAGGGAGGGGAGATAGTTGTCTATTTTAGCTAAATCCTGACTCCAATTCTCAACCTTTGTCCCCTCAGACATCCCTGATCCTCTCTCCATCGCAATAATCGGGTTATCGGTTGACCGATGATTTCCGTTGATAAGGCGATCGCTCTACGGGGGGTTTCTGTTACCAAAGCGATCGCCTCAGCAGCAGAACAAATCCCCCACCTGACTAAATTTTCTGCCCCCCTCAACAGGGATAAAGTAGTTCCCGCCAAAGTTCCATCCTCCAGCCGAGCCACCCCCCCTGTCACCTCAATGCGCCGCTCATCCCACGGATAAACCCCATCCGCCAATCCCAAAGGCGCTAAAGCATCACTAACTACAAAAATCTCCCCCTTACTCCCCCGTAACAGTAAATCCAGCATGGTTGGACAAACATGATGTCCATCAGCGATCGCCCCACAAAATACCTCCGACCGACATAAAGCCGCCCCCAATAGTCCCGGTTCCCGGTGATGTAGGGGAGGCATCGCATTAAAAGCATGAGTTACCATTGTCGCCCCCTGGTTAAATGCTTCATTAGCCACAGCTAAATTAGCCTGAGAGTGACCCAGACTGACGATAATGCCTAAACTCCTCAAATAGGGAATAACTGTCTTTGTGGGGTCTAATTCTGGGGCTAGAGTCATCACCTTAACCACCTTTTCATAATCCCCTAAAACCCGTTTGACATTATCTATCGTCAGCGGTAATAGACAATTTTCAGGATGTGCGCCCCGTTTTTGCTCATTCAGAAATGGTCCCTCAAGATGAACTCCTAAAATCTCCGCCGCCTCCCCCTTCCGGTCCCCTTGAAATTCCCCAAGGATAGCCAGCGATCGCCTAAATTTCTCCACCGTGGTTGTCACTATAGTAGGCAAAAATCCGTCAACCCCCTGATGCCATAAATACTCACAAATACCTTGCAGTTGTTGATGATTCTCCCCCGTTAACTCCGGGAAAGCTAACCCTAACCCACCATTAATCTGTAGGTCTATCCCCCCTAGAGAAATCCAATCACCACCGACATCAATCACGGCGGCGGCGGGGTCTGGTTTCGTGGCGATCGTCTTCACTACACCATCACGAATTTGTAGGGTATGTAATCCAGGTTTACCTAGAATCTGACTGTTAATTAAATCTACTGACACATCATGGGGCTGGAGGCTGTCATGCATCATCTTACATAATCATTGATTTATAACTGGGTTAAACTGACTCTCGCTTTCCCCAAATTTATCTCATTAAATAATCTGTTAATTCTGGATATCTACTAAACTGGCGATCGACACTGGCTAATTGACCTTGATAAACTAACGCCGTTGCTATGATTATCCTATCAAAAGGGTCTTTATGAATCGTAGATAAATTCACCGCTTGACAAGCAACTTCCGCATTCAAAGGCAGTAATTCTATGCCAGCAGGGGCTAAAGCCATCCTAAACCACTCTGCCATACCCTTAGATAAATTCAGACGACCCCGCTGAGAAGCTAGGGCGATTTCATAGCACGAAACTGGCGAAACTCCCAGACTGGAAGCTGATTCAAACTGCCCTAGCCACTGAGATGGGAAACGGTCAAAGTTCCCATTAATCAGCCAAATCCAGACATGAGTATCTAGCACAATTATTTCAGACATTCCCAATCCTCTTCATCAACAATCGGGCTAACAATATCACCGATAATTTCTACCTTTCCGGCTTCTGGAACCGGAAATCTGCGTCGTTTCTGTGGTGATTCTGTTTCTTTAAGGATGGTCACAATCACTCGTGCTTTTTTCAGGTCTGGCTGGTCTGACAACCATTTAAACTCACCGTTTTCGTAGATCGCTTCGTAACTTTTTAGCATGATTTACTGTTACCTCTCAATAATAGTGGATGCTTCCGGGTCCCTCTGCTGCTGGCTTGTCGTCAAACCAGACTGGCGCAATGTCAACCCTCGTATTTCGCCTCTCTCATGATTATAAACATTGTAGCTCAATTGGGGGGGACAATTCCTTAACAGACGTAGTTACTCCCAACTATCTCCACCCCTAATGCTATAATCTGGGTCTGTAGTTTCACTTAGTTATTAACAACTGCTATGGACTCAATCTCTCAGGACCCTAACTCCTCCCCTGCTCAAATTGGTATTATTATGGGCAGTGATTCTGACCTACCTACCATGTCAGCAGCGATCGCCGTATGTCAAGACTTTGGCATTAGTTGGGAAGTGGCGATCGTATCAGCACACCGTACCCCAGACCGAATGTTTGATTATGCCAAAACTGCCCTAGGACGCGGATTAAAAGTTATTATAGCTGGTGCAGGCGGCGCGGCTCACTTACCCGGAATGGTTGCATCTCTCACCCCCTTACCTGTGATCGGGGTTCCCGTCCCCACCCGTAACCTTCAGGGACTCGATTCTCTCTATTCTATCGTGCAAATGCCAGCCGGTATTCCCGTGGCTACAGTAGCGATCGGAAACGCTAAAAATGCAGGTCTACTCGCCGTTCAGATTTTGGCTTCTCATCAACCTCAACTCATGGAAAAAGTCCAAGCCTATCGACAAGATTTAACCGAATCTGTACTCGAAAAACAAACTCTCCTTGCACAGTTTGGATATCAAGAATACCTGAAACAAATGTAATAGCAAAACCCCTGAGTTACACCAGTTTGTACATAATCATACCTGGCTCATAATCTCTCAGCGCAAGTATAGCAATTTGCCATATATTTCTGTATCATGGAATACAGAATTTAGGTTAATATAGTGTTAAGAAAGTAGATAAAAATCGTAGCTTAAAGTTCTAGCCTAGGACATAAGAGAATCTGACTATCCCTCGAAATTTGTTGTAGTTTATCTGTACTTGTTATGGTTAAATGGTAGATCCACCTGTTATAAAATCAACTCAGTTGAGTACAGATGTGTTAGTTTTGTCGGTTAACCTCACCTGTCAAAGTCCGGCTAATTACCAAATTAGCAGCTATAAGTTGGCATCAAGATTAAGCATCTCTCTAACCAGACGGCTATCATTTGCCGCCTCATCCCTTCCATATTAACGTAAATTGAACAACTCTAAGCAAATGTTGAAACGCCAAAAGTCGAGAACCAGAAGTTATCGGCAATTTGCTGAGGTAGTTGGCTCTGCGCCTCAGCCTACTTCGTCAATTTTTCAGCCCCAAAGACCCAGATGGCTATCTCCTAGCCTGCTAGGTTGCATTCCTCTAACTGCGCTGATTATTACATTTTGGAGTTTAGCAGCAGTCGCCCAAGAGGATGCACAACCCATAACTCCTGAATATGTGCAGGGTGTTTTAAATACAATTTGGATTGTGATTGCCAGTATTTTGGTAATCTTTATGAACGCTGGTTTCGGGATGTTAGAAACCGGATTTTGTCGTCACAAAAATGCCGTTAACATTCTCGCAAAAAACCTAATCGTATTTGCGATCGCCACCCTAATTTATTGGTTCTTTGGATTCTCCGTCATGTTCGGAGGTGAAAACCCCTTCATCGGTGGTGGTGGCTTCTTCCTGACCGGAGACCCCAGCGTTTACGGACTTGACCCATTCCCCGAAGGATTGCCCAAAGAAGTTTTCTTTCTGTTCCAGGTTGCCTTCGCAGGTACCGCCGCCACTATTGTATCCGGCGCAGTAGCCGAACGGATCGAATTTGTCGCCTTCCTCCTATTTAGCCTATTGCTAGTCGGAATATCCTACCCCATTACCGGACACTGGGTCTGGACTGATAACGGCTGGTTAGCAAGTATGGACTTCCATGATTTTGCCGGATCAACCGTAGTTCACTCCGTGGGTGGATGGTCTGCCCTCATGGGGGCAGCATTCCTCGGACCCCGCATGGGCAAATACGGTCCATCGGGTGAACCTAGGGCGATTCCTGGTCATAACATGAGTATTGCCACCCTGGGATGTTTAATTCTGTGGATCGGCTGGTTTGGATTTAACCCCGGTTCCGAATTAGCCGCTAATGAGAACGTTCCCTATATCGCCCTCACCACGAACCTAGCAGCCGCTGCTGGCGGTGTATCTGCTACCCTTACCTCCTGGATTAAGGATGGTAAACCAGACCTATCCATGATTATCAACGGCATTCTCGCCGGTTTAGTCGGAATTACCGCCGGCTGTGATGCCGTACCTTTATGGGCAGCAGTTGTCATTGGTGCGATCGCCGGAGTTATAGTAGTCTACTCGGTCGCCTTCTTCGATCGCATTCAGATTGACGACCCCGTAGGTGCTACTTCTGTTCACTTAGTTTGTGGCATTTGGGGAACCCTAGCCGTCGGCATCTTTGGCGGTGCTAATCTCGGCATTCAAATCCTCGGTATCCTCTCCATCGGTGGATTTACCGTAGTCATGACTAGCATTTTCTGGTTAGCCATAAAAGCCCTCGTCGGTATCCGCGTCACTCCTGAACATGAATATGAAGGACTCGACATCGCCGAACATGGTATGGAAGCCTATAACGGATTCCTCAAAGAAGTAGGCCCAGCCAGTGTCGGAGGTATTGATCCTGGTATTCCTAGCCGTGAAGATGGAATTAGCAGAAGCTATTAAACTCCTAATCTCATCTGGTAACAAATCGTCTCCTAACTGGCACATAGCCCCTACAGGAGGCGATTTTTTCTTTCCACCCAAAACAACAAGGGAGCGAGATCACGCCCCATCTCTGAGCGAGCAGGGTGGAAAAGCGACAGGCGCGACTTTAGCTCCCTACATAACACTATGGCAATTCGCACCATTTTATGTTATTTTAAGCTGATATTGTCCCTCCTCGGTCCACAAATGATTGTCCACGAGTTCCGGGTTCGTGCTAGAAAATATCAACACCAAGCTATAGACGAGGCGATTGCTGTTGGTTTAAACCTGCGACTGGTCGGCGAGTAGCGCGAACCCAGAATCTACGCTTTCCTAAAATGAAAGGTAGAGTGTCAACATATAAATAGACAACTTTAGGGCGTTTCTCAGATTCTCGTGTTGATTCCCTTAAAAACCATTCCAGCTTGGGCGATGTTATCCCTCATCGGTAACGGGATACTAACTCTGGTGATTATCTTACTATTGCTAAGGGGACAATCATTCTCCGACACTTCCCAAGCCCAAGCCCAAACCTCAGAAGAAAACCAAGTTGGTGCAGCAGTACAAACCCAACAGACCAATGAAGTTCAGCCCAACTCCACCAACTCCTCATTTCAGCCACAATATCGCTTGACCTATGAAGACTCCGTAGAACAGCTAAAAGAAAAAGCACTTCTCGCCGCCCATAATCGTCCCGATCGCCTAACTATTTTAGCCGGAGACTCATTAAGTTTATGGTTTCCCCCGGAACTATTACCCCCAGACAGAACCTGGTTAAATCAAGGCATATCCGGGGAAACCTCCGCCGGACTACTACGACGACTCAAGGTATTTGACCTGACCCAACCAGAAACTGTATTTATCATGATCGGCATCAATGACCTGTTACGGGGAATTGATGACCAAACCGTTTTAGCCAACTGGCAGGAAATTATTAGAGATGTGCAATGGGTTCATCCCAGCGCTCAAGTGGTCGTTCAGTCCATTTTACCCCACAGTGATCAAAATGCTAGTTGGGAAGGACGCGATCGCCTGCTCAAAATTCCTAATCGTCGTATACGCCGACTTAATCGAGAATTAGAAGCGATCGCGATCGCCAATGGTGCTTATTTCCTAGACCTACACCCTCTATTCACCGACAAAAAAGGAAACCTGCGCCCGGAACTCAGCACCGATGGTCTACATCTCAATGATCGTGGCTATTTGGTCTGGAGTACCGGATTACAATTTTTTAGCCACAAAATACTAGGTTCCCCCTGAAGCGCTAAACTAAACCTCGGAGCATAAACTTCTTACCTACAGATGCGATCGCACAGTCCCTAGTTCTAAAACTCAACAGTTGAACAGATTTGGAAGATGAAGATTTCACTAACACAAACCATTATCACCCTAGCAGCAGCTACCTTCTCCATGATCACTGGATTTTCCCCGGCAAATGCAGTCCAATTTGGTCAACAGGAAGTTGATCAAGATCGATTCGTAGCCATGGCTGTTCCCCGCGCCTTTGGTTACTCCCTAGTAGTCGTTGAACAAATTTCTGATTCTCGACCCTGTTGGAGTGAAAATGGCAGCCGTCCCGTTCAAGTTGAACCCCTACTTCTTAACTTCGACTTTAGCGGAATTTGTGGACGCGCCACCGACAGCAACGGTTATTCCGTTCGCATGGGAGGACAAGACCTCGCTCTCAGCCACAGCCTCACCGTCCAAGCTATTCCAGGAGAAATTTTACTTGTCGCTAACTCTCGCGCTGATGTCTACGCACCACCCATTATTATCGGTCGCAGTTTTGGTCGCTCTAGTGGCTTTACCAAAATCTTTTTAGAACCGGGTTGGCGCTTCACTAAACGAACCTACAACGATCGCACCCTCGGTCATATTTATTTTACCCACGACAACCTACCTCGCTAAAATTCACAATATTCTTCCCCCTGACTCAATATCCACCCGCCATGGGGCGATCGCCTGTAGGTCTCACTAACCCCTTGAACATCAGATATTATCCCCTAAATCATAGAGATAATTACTGATATACTCGCCGATTACCGGATTTCATCAAGGTTAAAATTTATGTCTCAGGGGAGAAGCGATCGCCTATCAAATTCCGTTATGGTGTATCCTAGAGTACATGAGGAATAATACATAATTCCCATGTGTCCATTCAGGAGGACAAACAGATGAAAACTTTATCAACAGTCATGATTCTAGGGGCAGCCACAACCATAGTATCCCTAGGCTTCGCCTCTCCAATTCGGGCTGAAAATCCAGCACACCTGAGACAACTACTAGAGACCAGATTTTGTCAAGGTTGCGATCTTAGAGGGGCTGATCTATCAGGAGCCCATCTCATTGGAGTAGACCTCCGAAATGCTAACCTCGAAAATGCTAACTTAGCTAATGCTAACCTCGAAGGCGCAGACCTTAAAGGGGCAAATTTAACTGGTGCTAATTTGAGCGGTGCATTTCTAAATCAAGCCGAATTGAATGACGCAGTTCTCGATTTAGCTGACCTCAGTGGTGCTAACCTGATTAAGGCTCGACTAACAGGAGCAACTTTCGCTGGGGCTAATTTGCAAGAAACTCAAATGTTGCAACCTATTATCGGAATTACCCCCCCTGTTGCTACCGGTTCCCTCGAAGACCTTGGCGGCGATAACTTGAGCATTGGTCGCGACCCCTCTCGGTTGGCTATGCCTATGGGTGGCACGGATTTGGATCAGGACTTTCAGTATACTCAAGAATACCTCGAATCATTATTCGAGCCCATTCAGATTAATCGCCATTCCCTTCCCCCCCTTGAAGGTTTCACACCTGGTGACAATAACCCCGTTGACCTCAAAATACCCCAAATTCGGTTCTAGTTAATTCTGCTCATCAGGCGATCGCTTAATCACTTAATCAATCACTAGCGGAATTGTGTTAAGTTTTGTAACAAAATGTTAAGAAATGTTGCGAAATTTTTTTTCTGGGGGGTTGCTTGCTTTTTCGCGGGTTCTGTGTTATTATTTTATATAATGGGAATAGTGCCAATTTTTTTATTTTAATTAATATTTCCATTATGTAAAATATGTCTATATCGTATCATTAGTTATCCTAGCTGTCAACCCCCTCCACGGTAATTTGGCCGAACAATTTTTTTTTAATTGAATAAAAAATCAACTTTTCAGCAGATTGTATTGATTTGTATCAACAGGCCCAAACCAGGGGCGATCGATGGGATAATTAACAGTCAATTTGGCTGTATAAAATAAAACAACCGTTATCTCATGTCATCAGAAAACCATAGATTAAACCTTGTCCAACGTCCCCGTCGTCTCCGTCGTACCGATGCCCTGCGGCGGATGGTGCAAGAAACGCAACTAACAGTTAATGACCTGATATATCCCCTATTCGTGATGGAAGGGGAAAATCAGAAAGTGGAAGTCCCCTCAATGCCGGAAAGCTACCGCTACACCCTAGATCTATTACTGAAAGAAGTAGCAGAAGCATCTGAATTAGGGATTCCGGCCATTGCTTTATTTCCCCTAGTAGCCGAAGAAAAAAAAGACAACGCCGGCACGGAAAGCTATAATCCCGAAGGACTGGTACAGCGTACCGTCCGCGCCATCAAACAAGCGGTTCCCGACATCATGATTATCACGGATGTCGCCCTAGACCCCTTTTCTAGTAAAGGTCATGATGGCATCGTCAGTGATAGCGGTGAAATCCTCAATGATGAAACCGTGGAAGTTCTAGTTAAACAATCGATATCCCACGCGGAAGCCGGAGCAGATATAGTCGCCCCCTCGGACATGATGGATGGACGCATCGGCGCAATTCGTCAAGGACTCGATGCAGCAGGTTATACAAACGTTGGTATCCTGGCTTACTCGGCTAAATATGCCTCCGCCTACTATGGCCCCTTCCGGGATGCCTTAGACTCTGCTCCCAAATTTGGCGATAAGAAAACCTATCAAATGGATGCCGCCAATAGCCGCGAAGCCATCAAAGAAGTTATGTTAGATGTGCAAGAGGGAGCCGATATGGTGATGGTGAAACCCGCCCTGGCCTATCTTGATATTATTTCCCAGGTTCGGCAAGCTACAAATGTACCTGTTGCGGCCTATAATGTTAGTGGTGAGTATGCGATGATTCGCGCGGCCGGACGTATGGGCTGGATTGATGAGAAAAAGGTGATGCTAGAAACCCTTACCAGCATGAAACGAGCCGGAGCCGATCTGATTCTTACCTATTTCGCTAAGGAAGTTGCCCTAATCCTTCGCTAAACTTTTGGGGGGGTCTCCGCTGTGACTGGTGAACCCTCCCGATTTCGGTGGCGATCGCCAAAAGTCTACATCAACAATAGGAAAATTTGCGTTAAAATACAAAATCAATCTTCTCAACTTGTTGTATATTTATGCTCGTAGAATATCATGGCTTCACCTGTGACTCAACGGCCCCCTGCACTTGATCGCATTGTTCAACGCTTTAAACGCGCCTCCTCTAATAAGCTGCGTTACGAGCAACTACTGACTTTAGCTCAAAAATTGCCGGAATTTCCAGAGGAGCAAAAATTGCCAGAAAACAAGGTTCCTGGTTGTGTTTCTCAGGTTTATGTGACCGCTAGTTTAGACTCGAATGGCTGTATTCAATTTCAGGGAGATTCTGACTCTCAATTAACTAAGGGATTATTGGCTATGTTAATTAAGGGAATGAATGGGTTAACTATTCAGGAAATTAGCCAATTAAAACCCGATTTTATTGAAGAAACTGGGCTACAGGCTAGTTTGACTCCCTCCCGTGCGAATGGGTTTTATAACATTTTTAAAACCCTGCAAAAACAGGCTAGTGCTTGCGGGGAGTAAGGGGAGCATATAAAGGGAATTTTGTCAAGTATATTAGGTCACAAAAACCGTGAAAACTACGAGGGAAAAACTAACCATAAATCGGGAAGTTCCTGTAATTGTAATTACCGGATTTTTGGGAAGTGGCAAAACTACCTTAATCAATTATATTCTGAGTCACCGTAATGGTCGGAAAGTGGCGGTTTTTGTGAATGAATTTGGGGAGATTAGTATTGACGGTCAACTGCTGATCAACCTAGAAGATGATATGGTGCAGTTAAATAATGGTTGTATATGCTGTACCCTGAATGACCGCCTAGCAGATACGATTGTCGAGGTTTTACAACGGAATCCCCACATAGATTATCTACTCATTGAAACCACAGGAATAGCAGACCCGTTACCGATTATTATGACTTTTGGGGGGACGGAACTGCGAAACTTGACTCGACTTGATGCTATTTTTACCCTGGTAGATGCTGATACGTTTTCCCCAGACCTATTAGCTAACAGTGAAGCAGCCCTTAACCAAATTGCTTGGGGTGATCTGATTTTGCTCAATAAAATCGATTTGGTCGCCCCAGAAAAATGCGATCGCATCCAAAAACAGATCCGCCAGCTTAAACCAGATGCTCGTATAATTACCACCGAATATGGTGAGGTTCCCTTAGCCACTATTTGGGGAATAGAATATTCCCACCCGGACTTTGGGAATATACCAGACCATGATCACCATTCGGAACATCTAGCTAATGATGGATTTGTGGCTGTATCCTTTCGCAGCGATCGCCCTCTGAGTGTGGAAAAATTCCAGACCTTCTTAAGCGATCGTCTACCAACGAATGTATTTCGCGCCAAAGGATTTATCTGGTATCAAGGTAATAACTCCTCTCACCTATTCCAACTCAGTGGAAAACGCTATCAGCTTACCCCTAATTATCCTCGCGGCGAACCCCCAAATCAATTAGTATTTATCGGTCGAGACCTGAACCGCCAAACCCTCACACAAGACCTACAACGATGTTTACACGAAATCCCTAACCATGAACCAAGACCAATTATGGATCGATAGCCTCAAATTTAATCCACAAGGTTTAATTCCAGCGATCGCCCAAGACCATAAAGACGGTACAGTATTAATGATGGCTTGGATGAATCGCCAATCCTTGCAACAAACCCTAACAACGGGTGAAGTTCACTATTGGAGTCGATCGCGATCGCAACTGTGGCACAAAGGGGCCACATCAGGACACATTCAAAAGCTCAAAGCCCTATACTACGATTGTGATGCTGATGTCCTCCTGCTCAAAATCGAGCAAATTGGGGACGTAGCCTGTCACACGGGGGTTAGATCCTGTTTCTTTAACGCCGTCCCCATCAAATCAGCCATCCTTAGCTAAACCCTAGCCAGCCTAAGCATTTACACTATTAAGACTCAACATGGTTCTAAAAATCTATAACACCCAAACCCGCCAAAAAGAAACCTTTACCACCCTAGAACCCGGAAAAGTCAAAATGTACTGCTGCGGGGTGACAGTTTATGACTATTGCCATTTAGGTCATGCACGATCCTACACCACCTGGGACGTGGTACGCCGCTATTTGGAGTGGTCAGGATATGAAGTTAACTACGTCCAGAATTTTACCGACATTGACGACAAAATCCTCAACCGCGCTAAAGAACATGACAGCACTATGGAGGAGGTCTCCCAACGCTTTATAGACGCTTACTTTGAAGACCTGCGACGGCTAAATGTACGGGATGCTAACGCTTATCCTAGGGTGACAGATCATATCCAGGAAATTCACCAACTTATTGATACACTCACCGCGACAGGACACGCTTATGCTGTCGATGGAGACGTTTATTACAATGTCGGTCACTTCCCCGATTATGGTAAACTCTCCCGACGACAACTCGAAGACCTACAAATGGGGGCTAGTGGTCGCGTAGCTGTGGCTGACCCGGAAACTCTCAAGAAAAAAAATCCGGCGGATTTTGCTCTCTGGAAAGCTGCTAAACCCGGAGAACCCGCCTGGGATTCTCCCTGGGGTCCCGGTCGTCCGGGGTGGCACATTGAATGTTCGGCTATGGTCCGACAACTACTGGGAGAAACTATTGATATTCACGGCGGCGGCGGTGATTTGGTGTTTCCTCACCATGAAAATGAAATCGCTCAGTCTGAGGCGGCGACTGGTAAGACTCTGGCTCGATATTGGATGCACAATGGTATGGTGACGGTCGGTGGGGAAAAAATGTCTAAGTCTTTGGGCAATTTTACGACGATTCGTGAATTGCTCGATCGCCCTGTAGACCCTATGGTTGTCCGCTTATTTATTCTACAGGGTCACTATCGTAAACCTCTCGATTTTACTGATGAGGCGATCGCCTCGGCTAACAATGGCTGGGAAACCTTGAAAGATGGGTTATTATTTGCTCAACAATACGGCGCACCCTTGGGATGGTCTGATGATTCCTCCCCTGGTAAATACGACACGACAGAAGATGCACTCCAACGCTTCCGGGTGGCTATGGATGATGATTTTAATACTCCTGGGGGTTTGGCTGTCTTGTTTGAATTGGCTAAAGAGTTGCGCCGCCAAGGGAATTTATTGGCTCATGAAGGGAAGACTGATACCCAGAGCGATCGCATTTATGCCATCTGGAAAACTTTGGTGGAGTTAGCGGGAGTTTTCGGCTTGGAAGCTGTAACACAAGCACAACCACCAGCGGCGACTCAGGGAATTAGCGACGCTGAAATTGAGGATTTGGTTAAACAACGACAGTCCGCTAGAAAAGCTAAAAACTATGCGGAAGGCGATCGTATTCGTGACCAATTACAGGCTAGTGGTGTTACCCTCATTGACCGTCCCGGCGGCGAAACCCTTTGGCGACGTTGAAAATATAGGGGAGTTGATTCTCCCCTCTGGTAAGTTAGGCTATTCAAGCTTGGCGAATGGTGCGATCGTATCAATTATGGCGCTTACTTAGAAGAGTTGGCGATCGCCTTGAGGTGCTGACAGCGGACTAATTCCATAAAACTCAATCCTCGGCGACCCTCAATTTTAGCCACAACTTCGATCGCCTCTGCTAAAGCGGCTGCTGCGATCGCTTCCTCATAACCCCGTCGCCCAGCTACCCTAATAGCGAGATCATCAGCTTCTAATTCCATCTCAGAGCGTTGATTAGCCTGCCAGAGCCTACGCAAACCTACAGCAGCTAATCCTCCGGCCAGGAGAACACCAACAGCATCCTGCTGTATAAATTGTATCCCAGTTCCGACTATTCCCGCCACCACAATGGCTTGATTCAGGTCAGGTTTAAACCATTGCACATTAGTAACCCAGCTAACAGTCCGCAACAACAATAAATCTCGCTGTGGTCTTGATAGCTGTTCCCACAGGTCAAAATTAATCAAAATCGGTCTGGTAGTTTTCCAAGGAAGGGGAAATTCATATTCAATCACAGTAGACTGTCGAGGATTACTTTTTAGTCTAGCCATCATGCGACCGGAGGCTGGCATTAAATCTAATAGATGACGAATTTCTTTATCAGGATTCATAGTTAACAATTAATAATTAATAATTGATTATTATCACCCTCGTAGGGTGCGTCAGAGGAATAATTTATCGGGTCAACGGCAAATTTTGTTCATCTGACGCACCACCGCACCACCCCATATGGTGGTCAACAAACGGTGGGGCGGGTTTATTAATATCCCGGTGGGGATGGAAAATTGACAGCGGAACCCGCCCCTACAATTAATAATTAATTATTATCACCTGACGCACCACCGCACCACCCCATATGGTGGTCAACAAACGGTGGGGCGGGTTTATTAATATCCCGGTGGGGATGGAAAATTGACAGCGGAACCCGCCCCTACAATTAATAATTAATTATTATCACCTGACGCACCACCGCACCACTTTATATGGTGGTCAACACGGTGGGGCGGGTTTATTAATATCCCGGTGGGGATGGCAAATTGACAGCGGAACCCGCCCCTACAATTAATAATTAATTATTATCACCTGACGCACCACCGCACCACCCCATATGGTGGTCAAGAAACGGTGGGGCGGGTTTATTAATATCCCGGTGGGGATGGAAAATTGACAGCGGAACCCGCCCCTACAATTAATAATTAATTATTATCACCTGACGCACCACCGCACCACTTTATATGGTGGTCAACACGGTGGGGCGGGTTTATTAATATCCCGGTGGGGATGGCAAATTGACAGCGGAACCCGCCCCTACAATTAATAATTAATTATTATCACCTGACGCACCACCGCACCACCCCATATGGTGGTCAACACGGTGGGGCGGGTTTATTAATATCCCGGTGGGGATGGAAAATTGACAGCGGAACCCGCCCCTACAATTAATAATTAATTATTATCACCTGACGCACCACCGCACCACCCCATATGGTGGTCAACACGGTGGGGCGGGTTTATTAATATCCCGGTGGGGATGGAAAATTGACAGCGGAACCCGCCCCTACAATTAATAATTAATTATTATCACCTGACGCACCACCGCACCACCCCATATGGTGGTCAACACGGTGGGGCGGGTTTATTAATATCCCGGTGGGGATGGAAAATTGACAGCGGAACCCGCCCCTACAATTAATAATTAATTATTATCACCTGACGCACCACCGCACCACTTTATATGGTGGTCAACACGGTGGGGCGGGTTTATTAATATCCCGGTGGGG
The DNA here is from genome assembly GCA_016745315.1 of Arthrospira sp. PCC 9108. Taxonomy (GTDB): domain Bacteria; phylum Cyanobacteriota; class Cyanobacteriia; order Cyanobacteriales; family Microcoleaceae; genus Limnospira; species Limnospira platensis. The sequence goes on along the minus strand of CP066886.1, from coordinate 1,944,965 downwards.
ATGGCAAATTGACAGCGGAACCCGCCCCTACAATTAATAATTAATTATTATCACCTGACGCACCACCGCACCACCCCATATGGTGGTCAAGAAACGGTGGGGCGGGTTTATTAATATCCCGGTGGGGATGGAAAATTGACAGCGGAACCCGCCCCTACAATTAATAATTAATTATTATCACCTGACGCACCACCGCACCACCCCATATGGTGGTCAACACGGTGGGGCGGGTTTATTAATATCCTGGTGGGGATGGAAAATTGACAGCGGAACCCGCCCCTACAATTAATAATTAATTATTATCACCTGACGCACCACCGCACCACTTTATATGGTGGTCAACACGGTGGGGCGGGTTTATTAATATCCCGGTGGGGATGGCAAATTGACAGCGGAACCCGCCCCTACAATTAATAATTAATTATTATCACCTGACGCACCACCGCACCACCCCATATGGTGGTCAACAAACGGTGGGGCGGGTTTATTAATATCCCGGTGGGGATGGAAAATTGACAGCGGAACCCGCCCCTACAATTAATAATTAATTATTATCACCTGACGCACCACCGCACCACCCCATATGGTGGTCAACAAACGGTGGGGCGGGTTTATTAATATCCCGGTGGGGATGGAAAATTGACAGCGGAACCCGCCCCTACAATTAATAATTAATTATTATCACCTGACGCACCACCGCACCACCCCATATGGTGGTCAACAAACGGTGGGGCGGGTTTATTAATATCCTGGTGGGGATGGAAAATTGACAGCGGAACCCGCCCCTACAATTAATAATTATTAATTACTTTTACAGGGGTTGTAGTGTGTCGGACAAAGCCGCGACAGCACCCTCTATATTAGGGGTTCCTGCTGCTGTAGCAGAAACCAATAAAACCAGGATTTGATTACCAGCTTGACGGGCAACAATCGCTCCCGACATGGGTTGGCTTCTGCCACCGATTTTTAAGGTTCCCGTCCAAGGCATTTGCACTTCTCCGGTGCCCAAAGTTTGAAAATTTCCGGGTTTAAAACCTTCGCCGCGCTCAAAGATTTCGATCGCAATTTGGGCGATCGCTAATTCGGGTAAAGCGCGATCGCTTTCACGATATCTAGCTACGACAGTATAAGCCAAGTTACCATCTGGGGACTCAAACAGGGGAAAATTGCCCGCAAACCCCACACTAAAATCCTGGATAAGTCCTACCTCAAAACGACCTTGGGGGTCCTTAAAAGTGCTACCACTTAGGGGTAATGGTTCCACAGAATTTGTGGGTTCCGGCGGCGGTGGTGCAGGTTCTGGGGTGGGTGTCGGAGTGGGTGTCGGAGTAGTCTGTTGAGCGATCGCCGATTCTGCTGGTATGTTGGTAAATGGTAGGCGATCCATATTACCGAACACGAGTAAAAGTAAAGCAGTGATGAGTCCCAAGCCTATAATTTTCAGGCGTTTTGGTTGCATAATTCCTCCTCAAAATAAGCCCGAATTAATCCATTTAATTACTTGCCAAAAATAGCCGGATTTCCAAAGTCAAATAATCCCGCCATACAGCCTGTCATTAAAGTTGCTAAAGTACCCGCCCATAAGGCAGTAAACCCTAAAGACGCGACTTCAGAACGTCGGCTGGGAATCAAGGAAGATAAACCACCGACGAAAATTCCATAGGAGGCAAAATGAGTAAATCCGCACAAAACATAGCTAACAATTAACATGGCGCGGTTGCTAATTTCGCCGTTAGCATTAAGTTGAGCGAGGGCTTGATAGGGGGGTATATTAGTTTCCAAAAGCCTTCTGCCAATTAACAGGGAAGACTGCCAGAGTTCTTGCCATTCTAGGGAGACACCCGTTAAAAAGGTGAGAGGTAAAAATAAGGCTCCCAAAATGTTTTGTAGGGTAATGACCTGAAATATATTACCTATCCAACTAAGGAGGAAAAAATTACTGTCGGACAATCCTGCCAAAGTCTGAAAGACCAAATTAACTAACGCCACCATTCCCAAAATGGCAATCAAGGCGGCGGCTATTCCTACTGCCATTTTCACGCCATCTAAAGCACCACCGATTAAGCTATCCATAGGGTTAGGAAGGCTGGCTTTATCGGTTTTTGGTTCTTCGGGAACTTTGCCCATAGTTTTGGGTTGACCAGTTTCTGGTACTAGAATTTTGGCAATGACAAAGCAGGCGGGAATTGTCATTAAGGAGGCAGAAACTAGGTGTCCGGTGATGTTGGGAAAAGTCGGCCTGAGAAATCCGGCATATAATGCTAAAACGGAGGAAGCGATCGACCCGAAACAACTGGCGAGAATGGCACATAGTTCGCTGCGGGTCATGTCTAATAAATAGGGTTTAACAGCGATCGCCGATTCAATACCAACAAAAATATTAGCGGCACCGGATAGGGATTCAGCGCCACTAATTCCCATGGTTTTCTGAAATATTTTGGCGAAAATTTGCACGACTGGCTGAATGATATTCAGTCGATATAATAAGCTGACCAAACCGGCAAAGAAAATGACTTGAGGAAGGGCGCGAAATGCTAGAACATAGGCAAAACCGGGGTTAAGATTATCGGGGCCAATGCGATCGCCTGGGACTGCGACATAGGGAGTTCCCACAGCCCTAGCAATCCAACGTCCAGCGGGACCCGGACCAGCGCGAAAGTCTGGGTCAGCTACCAAAATTGATTGTGGTCCACCAAATAAGAATCGCGCCCCAGCTTCGGAAGCGTCCAAAATTGAGTTAAGCAGGGTGCTGAGTCCCTCGACTAATTGGCTACCTAAGACAAATACAATGAGTCCAATAACCATTTGTAAGCCTATTCCCCAAATGATCACATTCCAGGGGATGACGCGCTTGTTTTCGGAAGTTAACCAAGCAATAAAGCACAAACCAGCAATTCCCAGTAGGGAAATTAAATTCAGCAGTGGATTCATAAATCTTTCCCTAAGTGCGGAAACTGAATAATTGGAGAAGCTGCACCCACAACTATAGTGATTGATGGGTTGGGGGGTTGCCCGGAAACCATCGGCTCCAATTTCGCCTCAAATCTAAATATGCCATAACTTATCAAGGGGTGGATGTACACCTCTGGGCTAAGTTATCACCAGATGATAAATGGATACTGAGGATTTTGGTTACTACGAATCTTGCACCAAATCCGGTTGAAACACAAATATATATGAATTAGGTATGTTGCGGCAGCCAAATACAATCTACAATAGGGCAAAAAGTCTGATTAAAATGGATGCTTTTCAGCTAACACCGCCTAACTGGACCAGTGATGCTGTTCACGCCTTCGAGTTTTGCTGTCCCCAATGTTCGGCCAGCAGTTTAGAAGCTCAACAGGTGTGGATTAATCGCCGATCGCCTGTATATGGGGATAATAACCGCCGCAAGTGGCAAGAATTTTATCACTGTCAATGTGGTTGTGCTTGGTGGGCTTGGAGTAGCGATCGCCCACCGTCCCCATTCAAGAATAATAATGATTCTCTGACGGAGCCCTAAATACACAAATAGCAGTCACCAGGGCGCAATTAGCCAGCGCCCTAATCAAGCTGACGCGAACATTCACGCTAATATGCCTATTTATCAATCTAGTCTTCCTTCCAATCCTCACGACCTAAGAGGTCAATGACCCTATCTCTGAGCAAAAAATCATTTTGTTCTAATTCACACTCGACCCAATCCCACTCACGGGCTGGGATATACTGGCACATGGTGTAAATTGGTTGATGGCGATCGATTAATCCTTTTTCTACCAGGTTACGCGCCTCGTCTTGAATGACTTTAATGGAATATTTGACGGTACTATGAATAACAGCTTGTACCATATTATAACCCCCTACCCAATTAATCGGGTAAATAACTAAACGGTATCCGGGACTACCTCTGGTGGTATTCCCTAAACACATTGTCCCCCAATATGTCTGTTTTATCCCTATATCTTTACTATTTTTAACAGTCTGATTAAATTCAGGGAATCATCCATCATTATTTGGGGCGATCGCACTAGGGTTAGAGTCGGGGATTTTTCCCCATAATTTGGGTAAGAGTAGCCCAGAATTTTGGCGATATTGTTCAAATTCCGGGTAGCGGGAGAGGGATTTATCTTTTTTGAGCATATTGGGGATAAAAATAGCGATCGCAAATGATGCCAGAATCACAAACGGTAGCCAATGTTGTGCTAACATCGCAAAACTGAGATAAATCAGAATTTCTCCCCCATAATTAATATTACGAGAACGGGCAAAAAATCCCTCCGTAATTAATCCGGATTTATATTTTAAGGTGTAGTATTTTTGAGCATCACTGGTGTAGTGCAAAAATACGCCCAATAGGTTAATAGAAATGGCGGCAGAAATCAATATAGGGGGTGGTTCTGAGTAACTACTAACTAATAGAAATGGAGCCACCCAATATGATATTAAAAAGGTAAACACCGCCACTCCCTTCCACCAAGTCACCTCTTCTTCCCACTGTTTATCTGGATAAATACGGCTTTTTAACAACCACAAAATCCCATAGGTTCCGTGGAGAGCGAGATAAACCCAGGGGCCGATGGTAAAGTTATTATATGCCACCATCAACCCCAGGACGACTAGAAAAGTCAAGAATTTATGGAGGTCGATCGCCTGTTTAATTTTCATGGTAACTCATCCCGCAAATACCCGATAATTGACAGCTTAAATATTGGGAAATTACCTAATTATCTGATTTAGGTTGTTATGGATTAGAGCGATCGCCGGATTCTGTGGACAATTCCGAGGATTCATCCGTATCAACACCGGCTGATAAAACCGGAGTTGATGTTGCGCCAATAGTATTAGGTAAATAAGGCCCTGAGCGTCCTTGATGGCGCATTTGTCGCATTAGGCTTACCATTTCCATGGCATTCATAGCATAATCCCAACCCTTGTTGCTTTTAATTCCGGCACGTTCCAAAGCCTGTTGCATGGAATCAGTAGTTAAGATACCAAATATCACAGGTACGCCAGTTTGGAAAGCAGAAGCCGCAATTCCTTTAGACACTTCCGCCGCCACATAATCAAAATGGGGAGTGTGTCCGCGAATGACCGCCCCCAGACAAATGATGGCATCATAGCGACCGCTGAGGGCTAATTGATTAGCCACCATGGGAATTTCAAAACTACCAGGAACCCAAATATAATCAACCTGAGTCCCGTGGGGGTCAGGATTTACCCCATGTCGCTTTAAACAATCTTGACACCCTTCTAGTAGTTTAGTGGTAATCAAATCGTTAAACCGACCAATTACGATCGCCAACTTTACGGACTCAAGCTGAGTAAAAGTACCTTCAAAAACCGTCATAATAAAATAGTCTAAATTATCTGTTGAGTATTTGAGGATAGAGGTTTGGGGTGGAAGATTTCCCCATTCCTCTGACCTCTACTAAGTTAATTGTCAATAGCCGAGGGGGCTAAACAACTAAGTAGTTAAAAACTCCTACTAAAATCACCAGCACCGCCCACAGGCCAGAACCGATAAAAATGAGGGGCTTAGACTGACTCCAATTTTGAGGAGAAGCATAAGCCACAGGAACCGCGACAATCATGAGGAAGGACACAATCACCAAAGCCGCCAAAAGCACTTGAAACAGAAGTGTTAACATTTTTTTCTCCCAAGCAAAAAGGATAAGCGTAAGTACAAATAACGATAGATTAGCCGAGATCAGCCTTTTCGGCTCGTACTTTATATTTACGCTACCAGAAATTGCACCGTCTGATAAACCCAGATTTTAGGAATTGTGTGTTGATTGTGCTTCTTGGGCGACTTGGGAGACTTCATCAGTAGCCAATTGTTGCAAAACCTCTTGAACTTCCTCGCCCCCCAGGCGAGATAAGGCTTGGGCGATGCGGTGGCGGATCTGCCAATCTGGGTCTGATGCACGGGATATTAATAGGGGTATGGCTTGACGATCGCCTAATTCTCCCAAAGCGCTGATCGCAACGGTTTGGATCAATTCGTTGCCATGAATCAGGCCATGTTCGAGGAGTTCAAGACCGCGCGGATCTCCCAATTCTCCTAAAGCGGCAATAATGCTCAATTGCACCAACCATTCGGAGGTATTATGGTAAACCTGATGGAGGTCTTCAAAGGCTTCTGTGAGTTTCAAAGCCCCGATGGAATCGGCGGCGGCTGCTTGGACATCAGGTTCTGGATCGTTAAGCAGACAATCGCGCAATAGGTTTAAAGAGAGGTCGCGATCTTGGTGTCCGAGGCTGGCCATTTGGCTAACTGCTGCATATCGGACTCGGGTATCTGAGTCAGCGATCGCCCTTTGCAGTAATTCAAAGCCGATACTTTTTTCGAGTTGACGGATTTGGTTAACCCCCCGTAAGCGATCGCCAAGATTTTCCGAACTCAGTTGTTGCACAATGGACTCTGGAGTAATAGTCATTTTGGTTAAACAGTTAAGCAGTTGCTGTCGGTTAAGGTCCGGGGCTACTCTCACCCTAGGGGGAGAACTAACCTTTAAGGACTATTCCCATCTTATTCTGCGATGAGAGCTTAATTTAATCGCAGATTAGTTGAACCACCAATTAGGGCGATGCGCTACCATACCAATGGTGCGAGACGTTCGGGTATGAAATAGAGCCCAAATGCGCGAAATAACTCCCGACGGTGAGAACTTCAACCCCTTGGTTGATTGGGTCGCATCCCTGACCATCCCATAAAACAGCCTAATTTTTTGTGCTCATCTTCGAGACTTCCAACATGGTTGCCAAGGTGAAGCGAAAAATCAGGTCTAAGACTACCAAGCTAAACAGTGCTTTTGGATCATCTTTCTAAAAGCTTTGCGGGATACCGCCTCCATTACCTTAACAGGTAATGGTGCTATCGTTGCATTATCCGGAACCGGAAAAATGCCGCGTAAATGTATCAAAAAACTAACAACAACTGGGGAAACCGATGGGCTTCAGTCGTCATCAGTACCTATAGCCATGACTCGGATAATATCCCCACAGGTCAAAATACCGATTAATTTTTTGGACCCATCCAAAACTGGCAGGCGATGCACTTGTTTTTGGTTCATCAACCGGGCTGCTTCTGACAGAGAGCAATCTGGTTTAATGGTGATCATGGGTCCGTTACTCATTACGTCTCCCACGGTTTGACCGAGGGCTTTGTGTAATTCCTTTTCGTAGCGAGAGGGATTTTCGAGATAAATCACACTGTCGAGAATAGTGATGTAGGCTGGTGGGGTCACGCCACTTTGCTGCCAGATAATATCAGTTTCCGAGATAAAGCCCACCAATTTACCCGTGTTATCCATCACGGGAAGCCCCCCAATTCGGTTCTGGGCTAGTAGGGCGATCGCATCAGTTAAGGGCGCATCAGGACTAATCACAAGGGGATTAGGGGTCATTACATCGGCAACGGTTTTAGCCATGGTCTCTGCTTCCGGTTTCACTGTCGGTCTATAGTTCTCATCTTATCGAAAAATTGGCATACGATGACATATTCCCGACACCCACCGGTTAGGATAGGTGCGGGCTTCAGGAGAATGATGGGGTACAGCGCTCTGGAGTCAAGGGGAGATCCGACGGTCTGTGGGGATGATCAGCATGGTATTATTGGTGATAATTTCCAGAGCGATCGCCTCTTCTCCCAGTGTGCGACCCATGCGGTAGGAACCCCGCACCATCGCGCCGAGGTGTCGCTGCAACATCGCCGCCGTCATGTAAGATTTCACCAAAACGATAGGTTCCCCCACCCAATTTTTCTCCCTGGGATTGAGCCAATTGCCATGGGAAAGGGTGGTGTTGTAGCCGCCGGCGGGTTGGGTCAGTTGTTGGATAAAGCCTTGAGCCTGTGAATATTTGTGAGCGGGAATGTGCCAGCGCACGGCGTAGGGCAACCTATCAAGGCGGATTTGAGAAGAGGCGATCGCATTTTCCACCACGGGATATAAAAGGCTATTTTGGGCGGTGATGGTATGGGGAATCAGCTTGGGCAGAATGTTGGCAATGTGTTCCATGATTTTGCCTTGGATTTGATAGTTATAGTTGGGGGGAACCCCTTACATAACTAACTCTGGGAAATGATGATTTTTTTATGCAGGGGCTGGTTGCACCCTCAACAGCGATCGCCACCAAAACGCCCCAGGAGCCTCCCAGAGCCTTGACATCCCTTGGGGGGTAGGGGAACTGGTGATTAATCTTCTGCTGCCCGCAATGACTCGAATAACCGCCGCAAAATCGATCGCAGTTGTTGGCGGGACTCATTTTCTGGATCTTCTCGCATTGCCAATTCTCGCTCGGAGTCGGCTACAGATTGGGCGATTAAGGCTTCCAATTCCTGGGCGGCGGACTCCACTTGTAGGGGTTCCTTGGTTTCTAATAATAGGGCTTTTTCCAGTTGGGCGACAACTGCTTGGCGTGCTTCCGCAGACCATTCACCCCAACCGGACCAATAGGACTCTAATTCCGCAAATCGGGACGGGTCGGCGAGGGGTTCGGCGAGTTCCAATAAATCCAACAGCCGATCGCATTCTAACAGGTCTTGGCGATCGATACTCGGTTCTGGATATTCTGTTTCTAGGGCGGGGGTAAATCCGACAATTTTTCCCCAGGTTTGGGGCGGGTTAATTTCTACGGCAATATAGGCAATGCGATCGCCTATTATTGACCCTTCGGGAATCTCCAAACTTTCGGCATCAGCGGCTAGGGGGATACATTCAACTATTCCCAAACTGCGGCTATCTTCAAAGATTTCTAAATCCGCCAAATCTGTCAAAACCTGGGCGGCGACATTCCAGGCGCTACTGGTGCGGAAATCCGATTGATAATCGAACCTTTTTAGATAGCGATGCACCACCCAAACAGCGATCGCTTTTTTGGCAATCTCTGAAAATTGGGAGGGTTCAATGTCACGGGAAAGCCTTTGTAAATACTGGGTTATTTTGGGCGGAATCGGAATCAGTTGACCGAATAATTCTTGAGTGTTCATGGTGTTAATATATGGCTCTGGTTAACAGCTTGTATAGGGGTAAATATCCCCATCTAAATCTAGTTCCTGAGAAAGGCGATCGCCCATCTTTTTCAACAGGGGACTGATGGTGCGACTCCAAGCCCCGTTGACGACTCCCGGCGGTATCTTAAAATGTTCGGCGACCAATTTTAGGGTGTATTTTTCCCCCTTAGAGACGCGATCGTAAATGAACAATAAAGCATCTTGAACCGTAATGGGCGGCGGTGGGGTTTGGCGGACAAAAGAACTCGTTAACTCTCCCGTCGGGTCGTTTTCAATTTCCCGGCGGATACCTTCTAACCGGGGAATATCTACCGGGGGCTGCGGTTCATTTTCAATATTGTAAGGTGTTTCCGGATCGGGTTTGGGGGGATTATCATCGATTAACTCCCGCCGTTGTTGCAGTCGGTTTTTATACTCCCCTTTACAGCGAATATCCCAGAGAGTGAAGGGACTAGCAGCGTTGTCAATATCGGGGTCGTAAACTTTCCCACCCCGAACATTTCCATGAATTTTGCGTTCTATATAATCCCAAGCCACCGCCACCGCTTCAACATACAGTAAATCATCCCGATATTGGGGCGGTTCTCCCTTCCAAAAACAGTGTTCCGGTGCCGACATCATCATTCGCATCGCCTCCCGTCGCAGGCGTTTGCTTTCTCTAGCAGATTTGGCTTTTAGCGCCCGACGCAAAATGTCTTTTACCTCCTCATGGGGACATTTAGAATCTTCTGTCATTGCCACATTCCTCCACTTGGTAGACCTGCTGAGATTATCCCACATTATCGTAGGGTGCGATCGCCTTTCCGACATCTTTCTTAATCGGCGGGAAATCTATTCATCTGACGCACCGCCGCTGCTGCTGAGATTATCCCACATTATCGTAGGGTGCGATCGCCTTTCCGACATCTTTCTTAATCGGCGGGAAATCTATTCATCTGACGCACCGCCGCTGCTGCTGAGATTATCCCACATTATCGTAGGGTGCGATCGCCTTTCCGACATCTTTCTTAATCAGGGGGAAATCTATTCATCTGACGCACCGCCTCTGCTGCTGAGATTATCCCACATTATCGTAGGGTGCGATCGCCTTTCCGACATCTTTCTTAATCAGGGGGAAATCTATTCATCTGACGCACCGCCGCCGCTGCTGCTGAGATTATCCCACATTATCGTAGGGTGCGATCGCCTTTCCGACACCTTTCTTAATCGGCGGGAAATCTATTCATCTGACGCACCGCCGCTGCTGCTGAGATTATCCCACATTATCGTAGGGTGCGATCGCCTTTCCGATACCCTTCTTAATCAGGGGGAAATTGTTACTGATTAAGGCTTGACTTTTTCCCATATTTGACATATCATAACAGCATGGGAGAATGTGCGGGCATATATATAGCCCCTATCGTGGTCAAGAAACCGGGTTTATCAACCTCAGCCAAGAATATCGGAGATAAACTCATGGAACCGGAATAGGATCTTTCCCAAATGAAAAGGAGACCAAATCCTTTTGCCAAGCCCTTAACAAAACAAGTCACAATTTCTCTGGGAATTGATGTGATCGAATATTTTCAAAATATGGCTCAAAAAGAAGGGGTATCTTATCAGGAACTCATTAATCTTTACCTCCAAGATTGCGTCACTTCTCAACGCCAATTATCTGTCAATTAGTTCGATTATAGCGGTTCGGTGGATTGGTGAGGTACTTTTCAAAGCCCCTCTCCCTCTTTGGGAGAGGGGTTTGGGGTGAGGGCTTTACCTTATGAATATGAAAAACGCTATAGATAAACTGGGTGAGTCAGAAATCCGGTTTCTCAACATCTCTCGTAGGGAGAAAAAAACCATTTCTAATGATTTCTCAAATCCGGTAATCCCCTCTCCCGTTTAAGGAGAGAGGTTGTGGGTGAGGGTCAATCTTTACCCCAGGCCGTAACAGCCCAACGCCCCCCAATGCACCGGATGCTCAAACGGACAACCTTTGTCGTTGGCATACATTTTAACCAGTCTTTCCGCCCTGTAGACGCGGGTGAGGAGTGGTCCGTGATTAACCAGTCGATTCTTCTCAGCTTTCAGATGATTTTCCACCGGCTCTTTATACTGTTTCTTAAACTCCGCCCCCGTCATTTGGCGCATTTTTTGCTGTGCCGCTTGCAAAGCCCGAACCCGGTTTAACCCCCCTTGGCGCTGTTCATGATAGAGAATCGATAACAGCGCCGCCGAACAGTCGTAAATCGACCACTGACTGGCAATGAGACCCCGCGCCCCCGCACAGAGAAAACCCGTACTTAATGCCACAGGTTCATCAATGGCACTACTCGGCGAAAATAGCCCCGTTTCGCAACAGGAGAGAAACACCTCGTCTAGTTTCGGGAAACGCCAACCCGGAGAAAACAGTTGGCTGACGCTGATGGTGCCGTCACTCAATTTTAATCCCGACTCCTGAGAATTGTCAAAGCGACTTTGGGCGTGGTGGGTGCTGACCAGGCGGTTAACTTGTGCCAGTAATTGCCGGTAGTTTTGGCGGGTCGCTGCGGCACCAATCAGGCGACGTTGGGGGTCAATTTTGAACAATTCCGCCACCTTTGACCCCTCGAAACCGCTAAAGGGTAGGTCATCGGTGGCATTTTCTGCCGTGCCATAATCGCTCATGGAGACCGGACCCCGATGGTGACAGAAGCCCAGAACTTGCAGACTGGGGGCGTATCGGAGCAGGAATTTATCGCCCAGATAACCCTCACCCCCAGCCCCTCTCCCAGTGGGCGAGGAGAGATTGATGGGTAACGCCACAAAGGGGATTTGATGGAGAAACAGATGGGGAACAATCACTAATTCCTCCATGTCTTGGAGGTGTTCGGTGATCAGGCGGTTGAGTTGCAGGCGGTGGGCAATTTCCGCCAGGGTGTCCGGCATTTGTTCCCGCCACTGGGTTTTGTCGCTGAGGTAGGGTATCGCCCAAGTTTTTATTAACCACATTTGTAGGGTTTCTAGTCCCTGTCCTTTGCAGGTGAAACAATGGGGTTGGGACTCTCCGGGTCGCAGGATGAAAATATGGGTGTCGTTGCGGGTGGTGTAGAAACTGACGAGGGCGGTTTTTTTCGAGAGTAGGGGTTGAAAGTCCGAGAGTTTGGGGGGTTGAACTTGTCGCAGTTTGGCGACCACTTCATCAACGCCACCAATTTGGTCGAGGATGTCTTGTTTTTGGCGTTCGATTTCGGCAATGTCAGCGGAGACGGCGGTGGCGGCGCGGAGTTGGCGGGTTTTGAGTCCGTCGGGTTTCGTTTCCCCGGAGTCGTCTTGAAATTCCTGGCGTTTTTGGGCAATTTGGTCATCGAGGCGATCGAGTTGTTGTAGCCACTCCTGCACCTGGGGGGAATATTGCCGTCGGCGTAAAGGTCAGCAGTTGCCATCAAGTCTACCAGGCGTTTCGCCCTCACCCGTTCCACAATTTCCAGGGCGGTGGGGATGTCGTCGAGGTTGATGGCAGCTTGGATGGCATTTTCATAGACATAAATCGACTCCTGGATAATCTGCTGGCGGCGACTTTCACTGAGCGCCCCACGGCGAGATTGCTCAATGGCTGCAATGGCAGTCTGATACTGGTTTAAGGCTTGTTGCCAATGCCCTTGATTAAATTCCAGGTTTGCCCAATTGCGAGCGGTTGTCAGGCAATCTAAGGGGGCGGTGTCGGGCTTCCAGACGGTGAGGGCATTTTCGTAGCATTGAATCGCCTGTTGCAGGTTAGCAGCGCGATCGCCTGTGGGGAGGTATAAGTAGGCATTACCCAGGTTGTTTTGGGTGGTCGCCCAATCTAAGGGGGCGGTGTCCGGCTTCCTGACCGTGAGGGCATCTTCGTAGCAGTTGATAGCCTGTTGCAGGTGGGCAGCGCGATCGCCTGTGGGGAGGTATAAGTAGGCATTACCCAGGTTGTTTTGGGTCGTCGCCCAATCTAAGGGGGCGGTGTCCGGCTTCCTGACCGTGAGGGCATCTTCGTAGCATTTGATAGCCTGTTGCAGGTTGGCAGCGCGATCGCCTGTGGGGAGGTCAGAGTAGGCATTCCCCAGGTTGTTTTGGGTCGTCGCCCATTGTAAGGGGGCGGTGTCCGGCTTCCTGACCGTGAGGGCATCTTCGTAGCATTTGATAGCCCGTTGCAGGTGGGCAGCGCGATCGCCTGTGGGGAGGTCAGAGTAGGCTAAACCCAGGTTGTTTTGGGTGGTCGCCCATTGTAAGGGGGCGGTGTCGGGCTTCCAGACGGTGAGGGCATTTTCGTAGCATTTGATAGCCTGTTGCAGGTTGGCAGCGCGATCGCCTGTGGGGAGGTATAAGTAGGCATTACCCAGGTTGTTTTGGGTCGTCGCCCATTGTAAGGGGGCGGTGTCGGGCTTCCAGACGGTGAGGGCATTGTTGTAGCAGTTGATAGCCTGTTGCAGGTGGGCAGCGCGATCGCCTGTGGGGAGGTCAGAGTAGGCAGAACCCAGGTTGTTTTGGGTCGTCGCCCATTGTAAGGGGGCGGTGTCGGGCTTCCAGACGGTGAGGGCATTGTTGTAGCATTTGATAGCCTGTTGCAGGTGGGCAGCGCGATCGCCTGTGGGGAGGTCAGAGTAGGCAGAACCCAGGTTGTTTTGGGTCATCGCCCAATCTAAGGGGGCGGTGTCGGGCTTCCTGACCGTGAGGGCATTTTCGTAGCATTTGATAGCCTGTTGCAGGTGGGCAGCGCGATCGCCTGTGGGGAGGTTTTTGTAGGCATTACCCAGGTTGTTTTGGGTGGTCGCCCATTCTAAGGGGGCGGTGTCGGGCTTCCAGACGGTGAGGGCTTTGTTGTAGCATTTGATAGCCTGTTGCAGGTGGGCAGCGCGATCGCCTGTGGGGAGGTATAAGTAGGCTAAACCCAGGTTGTTTTGGGTCATCGCCCAATCTAAGGGGGCGGTGTCGGGCTTCCTGACGGTGAGGGCATTTTCGTAGCATTTGATAGCCTGTTGCAGGTGGGCAGCGCGATCGCCTGTGGGGAGGTATAAGTAGGCAGAACCCAGGTTGTTTTGGGTTTGTGCCCACTTGTCTGGGAGGCGTTCTGGGGGTCGTGCTTCCAGTACCAACCCATAGAGTAAAATGGCAATAGCTACATTCTGTTCTCGGCGACCTCGGGGATAGTCCTGAAGACAAATAGCGATGTTTTCAATCAGTCCAACGACGGCTGCTTCTATCTCCTTATTTCCCAAGATGTGATCTTGTTGGAGAAAGGTTTTCGCTGCATCAGGTAATTGAGGGTCAAGTCTGCCACCCCGTTGATCCAATTCCTGATAAACCGCTTCAGCACCCCCATTGATTTCGGCTTGCAGCAAGGCTTCAAATAATGCTGTTCTCTCCGGGCTATCTTCCCCGTCTCCAATACTCCCCGCAGTTGTTCCCGTCCCTGTTGGGCAATTTGCAGGGTTCCCTCCAGGGTCCGCCAAAAGCGACGGATTTGTTCAAATAATGGTTTCATCATGTCCTCGTTTTTTGGATGGAAATTCTCAGAAACAGATGCACAGAGGACAGTCCCCAGGGGAAACTGGCTGTGCTGGCCATGGATTCAAAGGGTCATCAAACCGAATCCCCCTCACCTTGTAACTGTTGCAGTTGCGCCTCAAGTTCGGCCAACCCCTCAGCGGACAACATCTCCCGCAACGCCGCCATCATTTGGGCGGTGGTGGTCTTTCCTCCGGGGTCATTTCCCGTCGCCAACACCCCCTGCAACCTTTCCACGCCCTCATTGGTGAGTTGAATTAACCCCGACAGCAGGCGGTTAAACTGTTTTTCCGTCAGGGTGGCATCTTCCAAGGCTATCCCGGTGCTGGTTCGCACTTCTCCATCACTGGGGTCATATTCCCACCGCAATAGCTTCTCCTCCCAGGCGATGGTTAACATGGTCTGAAACGCCACGCCTTTATATACATGGTCTTTCAGGTTCAATAGCTGCGGCGCAAACAGGGCCAAATATTCCCCGTCTTCTTGCACCTGAATCACAATCATAAAATCCTCCACCTGTTCCGACTTGACTCCGGTAATGATGCGATTTCGGTCTGTGTCGCTGTGGTAGCGCCATCGGCGATTATCCAGAAAACCCGCCACCTGTGCTAAGGTTGTCGCCATATTCCCAACTCCTCGGAGATGTTTACTCTCACTCATATACTAACAGGGTCAAAAATCCTGCCTACAACTGTTCTATCGATTCCGGACCGGTTTTTTATGCACCATGGGATTGAGGGAGGGACGACGACGGAGCCAAAGCCCAACCAGGAGGGGGTTTACAGGTGGGGAAATTTTTGGGGATTGAGGCTTGACTTGTGGGGAAATTTGAGGTAATATAACACCATGGGAAACTGTGCCGCCATATATATTCCCGGCCACCAAGAAACCCGGTTGATAGTTGGTTGATAGTTGTCGCTCAGGGGGTCATCAACCAGGTTTGTCGCCACTGGAAAAGTTTTCAGCCCGCCAGGCGCAGATTATCTGATTTTAACCACGGTCACTCTCTCCTCAACTCTATGGAAAACCCGTCTATTTCCTCTTGGTCTTCAGGTTTACTGGCTGGTCTCACAGCTTGTACATTAGGATTGGCAACAGTTCCGGTACGAGCGCAACAGCCCATGTATCGACCGATTCCCATGGTTTCTGGTGAAGTGGTAGAGGACATCCTCTCACCACAAGATATTCCCATCGGAGATGGAGGCTTTTTGCGGGACTATCGCATCCGCCTGGAAACCGATGATACAGTGATGGTTGATCTGATGTCCGATGATTTTGATACCGTTGTGGTGTTGTTATCGTCTGATGGTATAGCGATCGCCGAAAATGACGATCGCCCGGACGGGACAACCAACTCTCTCCTAGTTGCTCACATTATGGAGGGAGGGGATTACATTGTGAGAGTTCGTGCTTTTGGAGAAGTAAGAGGCGGAAATTTTCGGCTGAAGGTGACGCGCTTAGTTCCGGCTGAATGAGGCGGAAACTCCCGGCTTCTCAGTGATTGATGATTATCTATTCCCAGCCCGCCGCCCTCCTGCGATAGAATCGGGGAAGTATCGATATCAATCAATTGAACTGGACAGTTATCAGAAAAATGGGTCTAAAACCCTGTCCTTCTAGGACGGCTTTTCTTGATTCTCAATATCAGCCTTGAGCACATCAAGGAATGCTCCACCGACTACAGCATTTGGTAAGCTAAGTTAGTATAATACTACAAAACCACTGAGCCTACAGCGATGAAAGCACGCTATCAGTATAGAATCTACCCCACCGTCGGACAGCAGCAAAGCCTTGCTCAACTGTTTGGCTGTGTGAGAGTAGCTTTTAATGATGGGTTAGCGTTCTCAAAACAGTCTGGGCAGTATCCGGGGGTTAAGGTACTCTCAGGGCGGTTGACCGAGGCAAAGAAGACTATGGAAAGGGCGTGGCTTGGTGATGTTTCCTCCGTTCCATTGCAGCAAGCTCTCCAGGACTTAGACATTGCCTACCGTAACTTTTTTAAATCCGTTAAGGGCGAACGCAAGGGGCCAAGGGTAAACCCCCTCGATTCAAAAAGAAGACAAACCGGCAATCTGCTCGTTTTACCAAAGCAGCATTTAAACTGAAAGGCTCTAAAGTCTATGTCGCCAAAATTGGGGAGTTAAAAACGAAGTGGTCGAGACCCCTGCCCTCTGAGCCTAGTTCAGTGACAGTGATTAAAGACTGTGCAGGGCGTTACTTTGTGAGTTTCGTAGTGGAGATTCAGCCCATCACCGTCGAACCTAAAAACCAAGGGGTCGGCGTAGATTTGGGACTGGAAACCTTAGCCACATTAAGCACGGGTGAGAAGGTGAAGGCATCTAACACCAATACCTTAGACCGCAAAATCCGCAAGGGTAAGCGTAAACTAGCTAGGTCTGTTAAAGGCTCTAGGGGACGAGGGCGTTTACGGGTGGCGATCGCCCGTACAGAAGCGAAACAGTCCGATATTCGCCAAGACTTCAACCAAAAGCTGGCGACTCGATTAGTGGGAGACAACAGCGTCGTGGTGTTGGAGGATTTGAATGTCTCAGGTATGGTTAAAAACCGCTGTCTAGCCAGGGCCATCAGTCGGGCCGGGTGGCGACAGATTAGAACCCTGTGTGAAGCCAAGGCTAACATGATTAATGAGCGAGAGGTGAGGGTCATCAGTCGATGGGAACCCACTTCTGGGACTTGTTCATGTTGTGGCGATCGCTGGGGCAAACTAGACCTCTCGATCCGGTCTGTGCTTTGCTTAAATTGCGGGGCAGAACAGGACCGCGATATCAACGCCAGTGTAAATATTTTGGCGGCAGGGCTTGCCGACCTGAATGGGCAAACGTTAAGCTATGTTAGACCCCAGCCTGGGGCAGTGGCTTGTTTGTCTACCCGTCAGGAGGCTATCTAATGGTCAAACGAGGAATCCCCACGCCTTTAGGCTGGGGAGGATGTCAAATGCAGATTTCACCCCTAGGATTCTTGCACAAAAAACTACTACCGATCGCGATCGCCTTATGGTTGGGACTGGTTGGATATTTTGGGGGGGAAACCGTGGCGCTGGCTGCGCCTACCCATCCCAGCGTCCTAGGGAGTCTGTTTTCCTTCTCAGGACAGCGACCCGATAACCTAGGAGTACACGACGGCCATCTCTCCGATTGTCCCGATTCCCCTAACTGCGTTTCCACCCAAAGCCAGGACGCGGTTCATTATATCGAACCTTTCACCTATTCCAACTCTGGGGAGGAAGCATTGGCTCAAATCAAACAAGTGGTCGAGAGTATGGACAACGCCAAAATCGTGACGGCGGATGACCATTATCTTAATGCCGAATTTACCTCGGCGATTATGGGCTTTGTGGATGATGTAGAATTTTATTTAGATGATCACGCGGCGCTGATTCAAGTGCGATCGGCTTCCCGACTGGGAGAGTCAGATTTGGGAGTTAATCGCGATCGGATCGAAACCATCAGAAGCCTTTTGAATCTATAATCAAACCAAAACCCCCAATCCGTTGAGGAAAGGGGGTTAATTGGTTATGTGAGTAGTCCCAGATTACAGAGCGTTACCGCGAGGTAGAACTTCTTCGGGGAATACAAAGTTTTGGTGAGGTTGATCGGCTGGAGCCATCCAAGCGCGAATACCTTCGTTAAGTAGAATGTTCTTAGTATAGAAGGTTTCAAACTCAGGATCTTCTGCCGCCCGCAGTTCTTGGGACACGAAGTCATAAGCCCGCAGGTTCAAAGCTAGACCTACTACACCGATGGAACACATCCACAGCCCTGTTACAGGAACAAACAGCATGAAGAAGTGTAACCAGCGTTTGTTGGAAAAAGCAATACCAAAAATCTGAGACCAGAAGCGGTTAGCTGTCACCATGGAGTAGGTTTCTTCCGCTTGGGTGGGTTCAAAAGCTCGGAAGGTGTTAGAACCTTCTCCGTCTTCAAACAGGGTGTTTTCTACTGTAGCACCGTGAATAGCACAGAGTAGCGCACCACCCAGGATGCCCGCAACTCCCATCATGTGGAAGGGGTTGAGAGTCCAGTTGTGGAATCCTTGGAAGAATAGGATAAACCGGAAGATGCCTGCTACACCAAAGCTGGGAGCAAAGAACCATCCAGATTGACCCAAGGGGTACATTAAGAATACGCTCACGAACACCGCAATAGGACCGGTGAAAGCGATCGCATTATAAGGACGAATGCCAACCAACCGGGCGATTTCTAACTGACGCAGGCAGAACCCAATCAGCGCGAAAGCTCCGTGTAGAGCTACAAAAGCCCATAAACCCCCTAATTGACACCAGCGGGTAAAGTCCCACTGAGCTTCGGGACCCCACAGGAACAGCAGGGAGTGACCCAGACTGTTGGCGGGGGTGCTGACGGCAGCGGTCAGGAAGTTGCAGCCTTCGAGGTAGGAACTGGCGAGTCCGTGAGTGTACCAAGAGGTAACAAAGGTGGTTCCGGTGAGCCATCCGCCGATAGATAGATAGGCACAGGGGAACAGCAGGATACCAGACCATCCTACGAATACAAAGCGATCGCGCTTCAGCCAGTCATCGAGGACATCAAACCATCCTCTAGTGACTTGGGGGCGTTCGACTGCTATTGTCATAAACCCAAATCTCCGAATAAATTATAATTTCCAGTAAATCAGCCAACTGATCTCTATTGTAAAATCTAGCTTCCCGTTATTAACAGAAAGTTAGGAATATGATCGATGCAGTTAACTTTTCTTTACCTATCTTAACAGTATAAACATAAATTCTCAGATTGGCAAGTCCCAGAATGAAATTAATGGCGAGGGTACTACTGGGGATCGGTAATAGTCCAGAAGTGATGCGATCGCCTGATTCCTGGCGAGGTAAGAGTTATGATGTCAAGCAGACAGTGCCGATATCTGCCATACTGATGAGAGTCGGTGTTAAACTTAACGTTTTTTTAAGACTTTTCTATGTTCACCATTGACATCATCGTTAAATATGTCCCGGTTCCCCTATCGGTACAAAGAAAGACCCAAGAGGACGCTGTAGGGGTCTATAACCAGGTCCTAGACATGATGCGCTCAGACCATCGGCAACTGTTAGAGCTAACCTGCGAGAAAATGACCGATAAAAAAGTAGCTGTCCTCAGCAGCGAAATCTCGGCCGTGCAGATTTCCGAAAAATCTGGCACCACAGCCACAGGTAGATCTCCTGGATTTGTAGCCTTAACAGAATGAGCCAATCTGCCATACCCGAAACAACCAACCCGGCTATTGAGGTAAAAAACCTGAACTTTCAATGGTCGGGAGGTGCTAGAGTCCTGACTTCTTGTTCCCTAGCCGTCCCTAAAGGGGAATTTTGGATGTTGCTTGGTACTAATGGCAGCGGCAAATCAACCCTGTTGCGGCTACTGACGGGACTGTTGCAGTCCCAGTCCGGTGAGATTAACATTCAGGGACGGGTGGGGTTTGTCTTCCAAAATCCCGATCACCAACTGGTTATGCCTACTGTGGGGGCAGATGTGGCCTTTGGTTTGGTGGAAGACCGCCTCCCCCTAGAAGAAGTTAGACGGCGGGTTGAGGATGCTTTGGGGGCGGTGAAATTGCTGGAATTGCAACGCCGCCCTATTTATGCCCTCAGCGGAGGACAAAAACAGCGTATAGCTATTGCAGGTGCGATCGCTAGACATTGCCAAGTCCTACTTTTTGATGAACCTACCGCCCTACTAGACCCCGACAGTCAGCGAGACCTGGTTATTCAAGTTCGCCATTTAGTCAAAAATCGCGGCATTACCGCCCTCTGGGTGACACACCGCCTCGATGAACTTGACTACAGCGATGGTGCTTTTTTGTTGGAAAACGGCCGTGTCGTGGCTCAGGGAAACCCTGAACCCCTAAAACGCCGATTGATGCAAAATCATCAAGCCTAGATTGGAAAACTTGATTTTTTCATCCTACCTAACGAAAAAAATGCCATTATTGAAACTAAGCAAAAATTGTCCACTGTTCAATATGAGCTTTCCAGTAATAAATCATGTCACGCTCTTTAACCAATGCCGTCCTGTTTGTAGACGGTTATAACATCATCGGAATTTGGCCCGGTCTGCAACAAAAGCGCGACGGGGAAAGCACGGAGTCAGCCCGGCGACATCTGATCGAAAGTCTGATTAATTACAGTGCTTTTGAAGGTCTTGATGCTCGCATTGTCTTCGATGCTCACTATCAGAATACTCCCGGTGTCAGTGAAAAGGTCAGCCGTAATCTGTTGATTCACTATACAGCTTATGGTCAAACTGCTGACACTTATATAGAAAAAATGTGTGCGTCCCTGCGTCATAAATTGCGACTGTCACGGCGGCGGTTGCTGGTGGCTACCTCAGACCGCGCACAACAGTTGACTGTCATGGGCTACGGTGCTGAATGGATGTCTGCAATGCAGCTATCGGAAGCTGTTGAGGCCTCTAATCGACAGCGCCAACGTCGCCACCAAACTCCAAAGCGATCGAGGAGTCGCTTTCTTGACAGTTCCCTAGACCCTGAGTCTCAAAGGCGTTTGGCTCAGTTGCGGATGGGGCTAAAATAAATTTGAGCAAAATGCTTGACAAAATTTTACCACTGGGTTACTATAGTTAACTGTGGCTAAGATAACCACAACCCACTTTCCTCGGTAGCTCAGTGGTAGAGCGGTCGGCTGTTAACCGATTGGTCGTAGGTTCGAATCCTACCCGGGGAGTTTAGTATAAACCCTTATCCTGACAGCGATAGCGGGCTATTACTCAACCCGATAACTATGCCTAGTTACTCAAATGTTACTCATAACTTAGTCCTAGCACAGGAAAATAATTCTGTCAATAGGTTGATTACTCAGTCAACAAGCACAACTTAATCAATCTGTCAAACACTCATACCACCCCCCAACCAAACACCGATAGGGTAACTCCCTTGTGATAGCAGTCAATGGCAAGCCTATCGGTTCGTAACGAACCATTGACTGCTATCACATCGTTCGTTTCCCCAGGAGTGCTTGTTTCGGTTGGGGGAGGATATGGCTCAAAAACAACCCATAGGGGAACCCACTAGGTTATCAATGTACAACGATACCCCTATCAATGTACAACGATATCAGACCGCCTACCTGACTCCCGTAGGGAACCAGGTTATTGGGGAAATATTGAGGAACCTACTCGCTACCAACAAAATGCGATCGCATAATCACGACTAACCCGGCTATGACATACTGAAGCGATACCCCCAAACAACTTTTCAACTGGTGACTTGTTTCCTCATCTCTCGCTGATACCTACATAATCCTAGAGAATTGATTCCCCATCGAAACCGATACCTACATACCGCTAGACAAGTCTCCAATTTATAGGGGTACTGAGTTCCGCACGGGATGATTACCCCTAATAGACGGGTTAAGGTTTTGGCTTAGGGTGTTTATTGTGGGTAAATTAGAGGCAAGCATTCATATAAATTTTTAACAGTCCGTTGCAACAGTCTGCTGCAACAGTCTGTTAGCCAAATAGTGCCAATATAACAATAACTGCCAATACTCCTAATACATTAACAAATGGTACGGGATTAACTGGAAATAATTTTAATGGGAGTACTGCCACAACATGGGCGGTTGCTTATGGCACTACAGCAAACACAGCCTGTCAAGGCAATGATAGTAGATTATCTGACGCTAGGACTCCCACAACGCACACACATTCAAATATTACATTAACTGCAGGTGATGGTTGATCCGGAGGAGGAACTTTAGCAGCTAATAGAACAATTAATGTAGATTCAACTGTAGTTAGAACTACAGGTAATCAAACTTTAACAGGAATTAAAACATTTAACATAACAAATAATCCAGTAACTTTTGCAACTAATGAAAGTTTTCCTGATGGAAATATGCTTATTGATTTTAATGTTTGGAGGGGGTTTGACATCCGCCGGATAGGCTCTAGCGCTGGTTCGGCAAATTTAGTACTAAATAGTAGAGTTGGAGCAAATAGTTGGGCGTTTTCTCATCAAGGGAATTATTCTATGGAATTAGAAGCAGATGCTAATCCTAGAGTATTTATATATCATGGTATTAATTTTCATCAAAGCGATGTTTGGCGAGGTGCTCCTGACAATAGATATTCAATACAATTATATAACGGGCAGACATATTTTATAAAGAGCTCAACTCTTTCATCATCTGGAGTACATACTAGATTTAGAGTAGGAGGCACAAATGTATCTTATATTAACGATAATGGAGACTACGTTAAAGGTAGCTCTGATCTTAAATTCAAAACACTTTTATCAAAACCAACTCTAGGGTTAAGCGAAATTAACGCATTGACAGTCACGTGGTTTAAGTATAATGAACTTGCAGCATTTCATGGCTTTAATCCAAGTACAGAACAATTTGGTTTAATTGCTCAAGAAGTACAAAATATATATCCTAACGCAGTTGAAGTGATTAAAAATGACCATACAGATAGTCCTGAAGTTGACGACAAAAAAATAGATTACTTAACAATCATGTATGATAAACTGATACCATTAGTGATTGCGGCAATTCAGGAATTATCAGAAAAAATCGACAAATTGGAAAATATGCTAAACACTCAACAATAAATTAACAGATAATGCCTAATGCACTTAATATATCAGAGAGTAACTGGTTTAAGGTTTATGAATTTAATTTTAGGATAGAAGATGATAGTACTCTACACGGTACTAAAAAATTACCTGACATTTCTGGCTGTAAATTTGTTAGGATATTATTTGACGCTGACAGTGTACCCGTGTACTGGAAAATGGCAGGGTGGCTTAAATTCTATGCCTACAATGATGCCAAGCAGAATATGATGGTTAAAAAAGAGACTATATGGCTTAATGAATATCAAATAATTGAATCACCGCCGTACAGCAATTTTTACGCTTCATTTTCTCCGCTAGAAAGGATTAAATGGTTTACACTTCATTTTTGGAAATTAATATAAATGAACTTAATAATAGTTGAGCTAGGATTAATTATTGTCGCAATTATTATCAGTATGTTCATTACGCATACAGGAAACTTACTTATTGAGAATAGGTTAGACGGTATCCAAAGTAGCCTAAATTATTTGATTAGATATGTTAATGATTTTATGCCATCAACAGTTGGTAAAAAACAGTTAGAAGATAAAAAGCAATCACCCCCTCTTCCAATTAACAGAGATGATATTGATGATGATGGTTGGAGAAAACCCTAAACCCTAACACCTAACAGCTAACAGCTACCCCAATAACTTAAATGGCCCCCTATGGTTTCTGACTGTAGGGGGTGCGTGTATTTTTGGGCTAACAGACTGTTGCAGCAGACTGTTGCAACGGACTGTTAAAAATTTATATGAATGCTTGCCTCTAATTTACCCACAATAAACACCCTAAGCCAAAACCTTAACCCGTCTATTAGGGGTAATCATCCCGTGCGGAACTCAGTACCCCTATAAATTGGAGACTTGTCTAGCGGTATGTAGGTATCGGTTTCGATGGGGAATCAATTCTCTAGGATTATGTAGGTATCAGCGAGAGATGAGGAAACAAGTCACCAGTTGAAAAGTTGTTTGGGGGTATCGCTTCAGTATGTCATAGCCGGGTTAGTCGTGATTATGCGATCGCATTTTGTTGGTAGCGAGTAGGCTCCCCAATATTTCCCCAATAACCTGGTTCCCTACGGGAGTCAGGTAGGCGGTCTGATATCGTTGTACATTGATAGGGGTATCGTTGTACATTGATAACCTAGTGGGTTCCCCTATGGGTTGTTTTTGAGCCATATCCTCCCCCAACCGAAACAAGCACTCCTGGGGAAACGAACGATGTGATAGCAGTCAATGGTTCGTTACGAACCGATAGGCTTGCCATTGACTGCTATCACAAGGGAGTTACCCTATCGGTGTTTGGTTGGGGGGTGGTATGAGTGTTTGACAGATTGATTAAGTTGTGCTTGTTGACTGAGTAATCAACCTATTGACAGAATTATTTTCCTGTGCTAGGACTAAGTTATGAGTAACATTTGAGTAACTAGGCATAGTTATCGGGTTGAGTAATAGCCCGCTATCGCTGTCAGGATAAGGGTTTATACTAAACTCCCCGGGTAGGATTCGAACCTGATACATAGCCTATAACCCCTATTCTACCGTTACTTAGGTGTTACTCAAAACCATAGCAGGATCTATCAATCTGTAGCCATAAAATAACCCCTAGGGTTTAATCCAGGGGCGTTATTTTTGAAAGGTTGATGATTAGATTAATTTATCTGATAGATAACTCTGAGAAATAATTTGGCTTCAGGGCTATCAATATCAACTCCTAACGCTGTTAACCGTTCTATGGCTACGTTCAATGGTATAGGTAACTTAGAAACCCCTTTGAGAACTTCTAAGGTAGCGTCAATGCCTTCTGTCTTGTATTTACCTTCATTAACGATTGTGCTATGTCCCATAAGTCTAGCTCGTAACTCGATAGGTAATCCATACTTTTCACCTAACAGGTTGTACAGCCTACGAAAAGCATATTTCTGGGTTACCGGGCATTTCATAGAGAAAATTGTGTGGGTAAACTTTTTGTCAAAGCCTCCAGCTATGGTTTTGGGTTGACTGCCTTTTTTCGGGCTATATTCTGGTAACAACGGCCGTTTCAATTCTAGGAAATCAAACATTTCGGGACTGGGAATTGGGGCTACAACCCTTCCCCCTGTTTTGATACTCACTTTCCGACCTTCTGCGTCAGTAAAGTAAACATAGTCACCTAGCACCAAGTAATTGTCTTGATTATCGGGGTCTGACAGTGCTTTGATAGTGATACCATCATCCGTTACAAATGGCTTAGTTAGATTAACTGCGGCGGCTATCTCGGTAGGTCTTAACCCGTACATTACTGCCATACCAGTCACCCATAACCAGTTATGTCGAGATGATTGATGTTGAGGGCTTTTAACAGTATAGGCTTCTTGTTTGGCGCTATACCACCAATCCTTAAAGGCATCAATGCTTATACGCTGTTTCTTTCTGAATTGCGTTTGTTTGGCGTTAATAGGTTCAAGTTTTTTAAGTAAGTGTTCTTTGTTAGGTGATTTCTCAGCTATGGCTTTTAAGATGTAGTAACGTTCCCTGAAGGTTTGGGAGCCTATTAATTGTTCTCCATTCTGCAAGGGAGTGTATAACATAGCCTTGAAACTCTCCCAGCTAGGATATTCATCCCAGTTAGGGAAGTCCTCAAAAAATACTCCCTTGCTTTGATGGTAAGACGCTAAGTCGCTTACGATATCGCGAGAACGTTTCCTTCCTGTGTTGCGGTTGTAACCCGCAAAATACTCATCCTCTAGTTGTTGGAATATTTCCCGATAGGTTATCAGATTATCCTCAATCTGGTTCTTTCCTGAGATAGTCGCATCGTACCAGTTCCAGAACTCACTAGCGCTAGTGATAGTCCCTAGGGCTTCTGATACCAGTTTAGCTTTCTTAACCCCGTCTATCACCCCTTGAGGTGTACACTCAAGATTAGCTGTCTTGGGTAGCCGTTTCCCGGTAGGTGGTTGCTTAAACTGCAATAGTAGGTTGTACCTAGTCCCGGTCTTTTGTAACTTGAGTGTCACTCCTTTGGGACATTCCCCTTTAAAGTCTTGATAGGCTTTCAGGAACCTAGCATAGCCCCCGTCATAGTTACCCTTTCCCCCTACTGTAGGGGTATCAGTAGCGTTACTCATTTTTTACTCACTTGTTATCCTGCTATGGTTTTGAGTAACACCTAAGTAACGGTAGAATAGGGGTTATAGGCTATGTATCAGGTTCGAATCCTACCCGGGGAGTTTTTTCCAAAAATACGGCATTAAATGCGATCGCCGGCCATAGCCTTAACCGGATATCCTACCCAATTACTCGCCTGATTGGAGGTGCGTTCGGGGAGGGAGACATTTTTCGTTAGGTTGCTGTGGTAAAATGCGATCGCCCCATGGCCAAAATTATAGCAGCCAGAACCTTTCACTAAAGCATTATTATTTATGTTCGATGCCCTTTCTGAACGTTTAGAGTCCGCCTGGAAAAAACTCCGGGGTCAGGACAAAATTACAGAATCCAATATCCAGGAAGCTCTGAAAGAAGTTCGTCGCGCCCTATTGGAAGCGGACGTTAACCTGATGGTAGTTAAAGATTTTATCAAAGAGGTTGGCGTTCAAGCCCAGGGTTCGCAAGTAGTATCCGGCGTGAAACCCGGTCAACAGTTTATCAAAATTGTTCACGATGAGTTAGTCAAAGTCATGGGGGAAAGCAATGTTCCCCTGGCTGAAGCCCAACAACCACCAACCATCGTGTTAATGGCGGGTTTGCAGGGAACTGGTAAAACCACAGCTTCGGCTAAGTTAGCCTTGCACCTACAAAAAGAGAATCGCAGCAGCCTGTTAGTAGCTACGGACGTTTACCGACCAGCAGCTATTGACCAGTTAATGACTCTGGGGAAACAGATAAATGTTCCCGTATTCGAGTTAGGGAAAGATGCCGACCCGGTAGAAATTGCTCGCCAGGGTATTGAGTACGGCAAAGCCCAGGGTATTGATACAATTATCATTGATACGGCTGGTCGGTTACAAATTGACCAGAATATGATGGCGGAACTGGCTCAAATAAAGGAGACGGTTCAACCTCACGAGACCTTGTTAGTAGTTGATGCCATGACGGGTCAGGAAGCGGCTACCCTGACTCAGACCTTTAATGACCGAATTGGCATTACTGGTGCTATCCTCACTAAAATGGACGGGGATAGTCGCGGCGGCGCGGCTCTGTCAATTCGGCGTGTTTCTGGGGCTCCGATTAAGTTTGTCGGGGTGGGGGAAAAGGTGGAAGCTCTACAACCTTTTTACCCGGAACGTATGGCATCGAGAATTTTAGGGATGGGTGACATCCTCACATTGGTGGAAAAGGCTGAGGAAGAGTTTGATATCGCCGATGCTGAGAAGATGCAGGAGAAGATTTTAGAGGCTAAGTTTGACTTCACGGATTTTCTCAAGCAGACCCGGTTGATGAAAAATATGGGGTCTTTGGGGGGTTGGTTAAACTGATTCCGGGGATGAATAAAATTTCTCAGGAGCAGTTGGACGCGGGGGAAAGCCAACTGAAACGCTCGGAAGCTATGATTAATTCTATGACTATTGAGGAGCGTAAGAATCCTGAGTTGCTGTCCAATTCGCCGTCAAGACGTAAGCGGGTGGCTAAAGGGGCTGGATATGCTGAGAAGGATGTGATGCGTTTGGTGAGCGATTTTCAGCGGATGCGGAGTTTAATGCAACAAATGGGTAGGGGTCAGTTTCCCGGTATGGGAATGCCGGGTATGGGAATGCCGGGTATGGGAATGCCGGGTATGGCTGGCGGTAAGAAGAAGAAGAAAGCCAAAAAGAAAAAGGGTTTTGGTCAACTGTGACTGTGGGAGTTTACTTTTGCTGGGTTCTGGGAATGCTATAATAGTAAGTTCCCCCATTCTTCCCCGATTCAGAGGCGGATTTGGTGGTCAGTCTGTCCTAGACTGCTACAATAGCTTAAAATTGATAAGGAGAGTTGATTAGATCCAAATGATCAAACTGAGATTAAAACGTTACGGTAAGAAACGAGAAGCTAGTTATCGGATTGTGGCGATAGATAGTCTGTCGCGTCGTGAAGGTCGTCCCCTGGAAGAGTTGGGTTTTTATAACCCCAGAACGGATGAAACTAGATTGGATACCCCGGCTATTATTCGACGGCTGAAACAAGGGGCTCAACCTACTAGAACTGTGCGTAACATTCTGCAAAAAGCCAATGTATTTGAACAACTCAAGTCCGGAGTCATCGCTGAACCCAGCACCGCAGAACCTGTCAGTCAATCCTAATTATGGGGAGTTGGTACGATTCTTAGTTAGCCCGTTTTTGGGGTCGCCAGAGGCGCTGCGGGTTGATTGTGAGCGATCGCCAGCTCACCGCAAAATTTGGGTGAGATTGGCTTTTGAGGCGGAAGATAAGGGCCGTGTCTATGGTCGTTCGGGACATAATATCCAAGCGATTCGTAATGTTCTATCTGCGATCGCTAGAGTGGCTGGAGAATCGGTGTATTTAGATATTTACGAAGACAGTCCTACCCCAGGTCGCCCTCCCAGGGTTTCAGGAAACCGTCCGTCTCCGAAACGTACCAGCCGCCCTACTCGTCCATCCGCCCCTAGGGGACCAATTCATCGAGACGGATAGTTTTCTGTTGCTAAGGAAAGCGACGTGAGGATCGCCTGTCTGTCGCTTTCCCGATTGATTGTCCTGTATTGGTCTGGTGTATAGATAATGTTTGGTGATACTTTGAATGACTGAGCGATTGACGATTCAGTTACCTACTATCGAAAGTGCGATCGCCTTGGGGGGTTATCAAGAGGATAATCTAAAAACTCTGTCTAAACAAACTGGAACTCAGATAGTTTTGCGGGGTCAAGATTTGCTGATTAGTGGTACGACTAAACAGGTGGAATTGTGCCGAGTTTTGATAGAATCCCTCAAACCTTTTTGGGAAAATGGTAAAACTATCACAGACCCCGATATTCTGACGGCTCGTCATGCTATTAATACCCACCAAGAAGCTAATCTGCGGGAACTTCAGCAGGATGTTTTAGCGAGAACTCGCCGAGGTCAGGATATACGCGCTAAAACTTTCCGTCAGCGCCAATATATTCAAGCTATCCGTACCCATGATTTGACTTTTTGCATTGGACCAGCGGGAACTGGTAAAACTTATCTAGCAGCAATTATCGCGCTTCAGGCGTTACTTTCTGACCAATACGAAAGGTTAATCCTTACCCGTCCAGCGGTGGAGGCGGGGGAGCGTCTAGGCTTCCTTCCGGGAGATTTGCAGCAAAAGGTTAATCCTTATTTGCGACCTCTTTATGATGCGATTTATGAGTTGGTAGACCCAGAAAAAGCGGCTAATTTGATGGAAAGGGGAGTTATTGAAGTTGCACCTATTGCTTATATGCGAGGACGTACTCTCAATAATTCTTTTGTGATCCTTGATGAGGCGCAAAATACGACTCCTGGACAGATGAAAATGGTGCTGACTCGTTTGGGGTCGCGATCGCGCATGGTGGTAACGGGTGATATTACCCAGACCGATCTACCCATAAATCAATCTTCGGGGTTGACAGTTGCCCTCAAGATTCTGCAAAATATTGAAGGGATTGCTTTTTGCGAGTTTTCTCAGGCGGATGTGGTGCGGAATCCTCTGGTTCAGCGGATTGTCGCCGCCTATGAACGACATGAAAAATAAATTACTATTGCTGGATAGGTAATAGCTGAAAATAACTATGGCTGATTTAAAAGAGTTGTTAGAGTCTTGCGAAAGTTTGGGAACTTTGCGGTTAATTGTGACCAGTAGTGCTGCGGTTCTGGAAGTTAAAGGGAAAATTCAAAAGCTATTTTATGCAGAACTTCCTAAAGGAATGTATGCTAATATGCACAGTGATTTGTTTGAATTTCACCTAAATATTGACCAAATTAAAGCGGTGAAATTCGAGACAGGAGAAGCGAAGCGCGGGAATTTTACTACCTATGCGATTCGGTTTTTAGATGCTGAAAATCAACCGGCTTTAAGTGCTTTTTTACAATGGGGAAAACCGGGAGAATATGAACCGGGACAGGTGGAAGCCTGGGAGGGTTTGCGGGCTAAATATGGCGACCACATACAATTCTAATTCCCCTGGGTTGGGGGGGTGAAAGGAGGTGGAACCCAACACGGACCATTCCGGGAAACGGAGGTGGTAGGTTTGGCGGCGCTTGACTCACAAAATAGGTTGATGTGGGTGGCGTTAATCAACAAACGGGGAGGGTTCCTAGGGGTTTCCCAGAGGAGGAATGACGATATAGCTGTGGTTATGGGTTAACTTCGTATTTGGCTAAGTCGGCTTTTACCTGTTCCAAAAATTGACGCGATCGCTCTAAATCAGCCTTAGCACGTTCGAGCCTTTCAGATGATACGACAGTGGCGGATTCGGAAACTTGAGCCGATTCAGGAGTTTGGAATCGCACCTGTCCGATAGTAATAATACTATCATCCCGCAAAATTGCCTGTACAGTGAGTTCATTTTCTCCCGAAAATTCCCCCAAATCAATGCTTTCTTTAAAGCCACTAATACTGGCGGTTGGTGCGTCTGGGTAAACCCTGGCGACATCAGGACGAGAATCACTGACGGAAATAGTTTTAACAATCTTTTCCCCCTGTAGGACTTCCACAGCAATAGCGGGGGAAGTTTTACCCAATACCCAACCGGAAAACTCGACTTGGGAAGAGTTAAGTTTAGCTTCGGCTTGGGGTCTATCAATCATAAAACCCAGCAGGGACTCACAGTCCTCTTTAGGGACTAAGACAACTTCCAGAATGTGAACTTCTTTGTTTTTAGCCATTAGTAAATAGTTAATCAAAAATCAGAGGTGTCAGCACAGACTGTTGTATCATATCATATCTATAATATGGTATTATGGCGATCGCTCCTGTTGTGCTTGGACCATCATTCTGACTATATCAGGCATTTTAAACTTAGCCTCCCATCCTAACTGATGTTTAGCCTTGGCGGGGGAGGCGCGACCGACAGCGATATCTGTGGGACGGTAGAGGCTTTGGTCAGTTTCGACAAAATCTTCCCAGTTTAGACCGACACAATCAAAAGCGGTTTTGACAAAATCCTGGAGAGAGTAAGTTTCCCCGGTAGCGATCGCATAATCATCGGCTTGTGACTGCTGAAGCATCAAATACATAGCCTCGACATACTCAGGAGCCCAACCCCAATCTCGCTGCACGGAGATTCTACCCAAATATAGTTTATCCTGATTTCCAGAGGCGATCGCACAGGCTCCATGAATAATTTTCTGAGTCACAAACCGGGGGGGTCTCAGGGGCGACTCATGGTTAAATAGTATTCCAGAACAAGCAAATAAACCATAGGCTTCCCGATAGTTAGCGACTTCCCAAAAGGCGGCGGACTTAGCGACTGCGTAGGGACTGCGAGGACGAAAGGGGGTATTTTCATCAGCGGGTTCGCCGTAGGTATCACCAAAACACTCACTAGACCCAGCATTATAGAGTTTAATAGGTGCGCCAGTAAATCGGATCGCTTCTAAGAGGTTGAGGGTTCCCCCGGCGATACTATCGAGGGTTTCCACAGGTTGGTCAAAGGATAGACCAACGGAACTCTGACCCGCCAAGTTATAGACTTCCTGTGGTTCAACCTGGGTCAAAACTTGAAGAACACTACGAAAGTCGGTGAGAGACATGGAAGATAATTTCACTCGGTCATAAATTCCCAACCTTTTCAAGTTCCGAAATGAGGACATCTGAGCATCGCGGGAAGTACCATATACGGCATAGCCTTTATCTAACAGCAGTGAGGCTAAATAAGCCCCATCTTGTCCAGATATTCCACAAATTAGCGCTTTTTTCATATACCGGGGTGGTTCAGACTACCAAATACAGATAATAACCGAATCATCATTCTAGTCCATAGGGTGCGTCAGAGGGATAACCTATCGGGTCAACGGCCAATTTGGTTCATCTGACGCACCACCCATATCGTGGTCAAGAAACCCGGTTTCTCAAAGAAACCGGTTTTCTCAGGGGAAACGGTGGGGCGGGTTTACCACAACCTGGGTGGGGAATTGAGAATTGACGGCCGAGGCGCGCCCCTACAATTAATAATTAATAATTATCACCCTCGTAGGGTGCGTCAGAGGGATAACCTATCGGGTCAACGGCCAATTTGGTTCATCTGACGCACCACGGCACCACCCCCATATCGTGGTCAAGAAACCGGGTTTCTCAGGGGAAACGGTGGGGCGGGTTTACCACAACCTGGGTGGGGAATTGAGAATTGACGGCCGAGGCGCGCCCCTATAATGAATAATTAATAATTATAGCACAAGACAGAACAGTTAGGACGTATAATGGCAAGGATATCTACATAAGACCCAAAATGCCAGCCCCCTACAGTTACAACCTTAGACAAAAAGTTATTAATGCAATTGAACTATACGGTATACCCAAAACCGAAGCCAGTCAAGTTTTCCATGTCAGCCGGAACACTATCAATCTCTGGCTGCAAAGAAAAGCACAGACCGGAGACTTCCTCCCTAAACCTAATCACCGACCTGGCAATAACCACAAAATTACCGACTGGCATAAATTCAAGGCTTTTGCCCAAGAGCATGGCCACAAAACCTCCGCTCAAATGGCTCAACTTTGGGATGACGACATCTCTCCTCGCACCATATCCAGAGCCTTGAAGAAAATTGGCTTCACCAGAAAAAAAACTTACGGCTACCAAGAAGGTGATGAGCAACAGCGAGAGGAGTTTATTGCTCAGATTGAACATATGGAGTCGGAAGGGTTGGTTTACCTCGATGAAGCTGGCATGAATAGTCAAGACTCGGATTACCCTTATGGTTACTGCGAGGAAGGACAACGCTTCGATGCCCTCAAATCCGGGAAGAGGCAGGGCAGGGTGAGCTATATAGCCGCATGGTGTCATCAACAACTCTTAGCCCCCGATCGCTTTGAGGGTTGTTGTAATCGGACAGTGTTTGAGTTGTGGTTGGAGTTCATCTTAATTCCAACACTGAAGCCAGGTCAGACTCTAGTGCTAGACAATGCAACGTTTCATAAAGGGGGACGGATTCCTGAGCTAGTGGAGGCGGCTCAATGCCGTTTGCTCTATCTACCACCTTATTCGCCAGACCTCAACAAGATAGAGAAATGTTGGTCGTGGTTGAAAGCCCGCATTCGCCATTGCACGTGAGCAGTTTGATTCTCTCGATGATGCCATGGATTCCGTTCTCAAGGCTGCGTCCTAACCACCTTGACTAATGCTATGCGTCCTAACTGTTCTGTCTTGTGCTATAGCTCTGAACAAAGAAGGACAAAGCAGCGGTTGGTATCGCTGTGCCACTGACAATGTGGGCATCCACACCAGGATCCGTGTGAGGTGAAAATCTCAAGCACGGTTTTGAATGGGAGGGGATGGAGGTGACTCCATTCTCGACCCCTACCCGATTTGTTACAGAGCGTGTTGACCTTGGGTTCCCTGCCTAATTTTGGTATCTTGGGATACAAAACTTAGGGACATATAAACAGTTATGGGGTCGGTCAGGAGTGCGTTCCTTGTATTCCGCCTAGGGGATGAAACCCCCACCAGGCGGCTATTTCAGGTATTTAAACCCTATTTCATGCCTGAAGGTTTCGCACTTATGACTTGTTTCTGGGTTTCATCCTCAGTTTAGGAAATCAGACCAGATATTAGTTGACTAAGTTCTCCTTGTGTTTGAGTTTGCTGTTGGCTGAGTTCCTGAATTTGATTAAATTGTGTTAACAACGATTCGATCTGCTCTTGTAAATTATTCCAGTTTTCCTCAAGGGATGGTAGTAATTCTTCATAGAGATTAGCGCGACCTTGAATTTCAGCTAACGTTTGTTTTTGTTTAATCCAACTCTGTTCTTGGGCTTCTAGTTGCTGACGTTTCTGTTCCTGTTCAGTTTCTTGTTGGGACAATTGCGCGTCCGTGTTAGAAATTTCAGTTTTTAATTGTTCCGTGCGATCGCGCAACTGCTCAAGTTCACTTCGGCTGGCTTGCTGCTGTTTTTCAATAGCAGCCAGAATTGACGGAAAGCCAAGAGCAACCCCCAGATCAACAGTTCCGGCGCTACCTTGTCGTTGTAGCAAAACCGCTTGATACTGGTTCATGTGGTCTTCCCTTTCCCCCAAAGTCCGACGCTGTCCTTCTAGGGTTTTATTCAGCATTTGATAGGCATCTTGTTCATCGGCTAGATCCGATTCTTTCTGAGCGCGAACGCTCCCAGAAGCCCGATTAATTTCCTGTTGAAGTTCCTCAATTTCCTCTTGTTTATATTTGAGTTCCTCTTCTTGTTCTTTAACCATGCGGAACCATCGATCCCATTCTTCCTGCAAGCGTTGAACTTCCGCCTGTAGTTGTTCAATGGGCATTTTCTGCAAGGGTGCCGTATCTACCTTAACTCCAGAAGTGGAACGACTAGCAACCGACTCAGAAAGACGTTGCAGTTGCTCTAACAGGGCCTGTCGGTATTCAATATTTTGTTCTAATCGCTGAATTTGTTGTTCATTGAATTCCAACAGATTTTGGCGGGAGTTCAGTTGTGCCCGATCATTTAACAACGTGATGTGGGACTGATGCCATTCTGACCACTGATGGCGCAGTGTAGTCACTTGGTCTACCTCCTGCTGCAACTCAGAAGCACGGTTGCGGTGTTCTTCCATTTGCTGACGGTAGGTTTGTCCTACAGAGATGCCATCATTGATCTGGTTTTGGGCTCGCTCTATCAATTCTCTGAGAGACTCGATAGAGTTACCACCTGAGAGTAGCTCCAGAAGTGCTTGCATTTCTTGGGCTTTTTCTGGGCTTAATCCTTTATGGGTTTCCAGTTCTGCCCGCTGTTCCTCAAGCGATCGCTTTTCTTCTTCAAGTTGCGATCGGCTACTCTCAACTTCGTGGCGAGCCTTGTCTATTTCAGCTCGCAGTTTCTCCTCTTGTTGTTTGCTCCTTTCCAGGCTCTGTCGCTGTTGTTCGAGCTTATCGAGTTCA
This sequence comes from Arthrospira sp. PCC 9108, assembly GCA_016745315.1. Classification (GTDB taxonomy): domain Bacteria; phylum Cyanobacteriota; class Cyanobacteriia; order Cyanobacteriales; family Microcoleaceae; genus Limnospira; species Limnospira platensis. The sequence continues at coordinate 1,909,862 of CP066886.1, read as the reverse complement.
GCTTCCAGATGATCCATCTGTTCTCGCCGAGATTCCATTTCCATTTCTCGACGATTTAGTTCTTGTTCTCGGCGATTTAGTTCTTGAGTTTGGTAGGTGAGGGATTCTTTCCACTGTTCGATTTCTTCTTGTTGATTTTTGAATCTGTCTTGCAATCGGGAAAAATCTTCAAGAATTCTGACCAGTTTTTTGCCGTCCTCGATGCGCTGAACTTGTTTGCTGGCATTGAGTTCGACTAACACTAGAGCGCCATCCTTATAGCTGTTGGCATCCTCCGCCGGAACCAGATCGTCCCCCGGTACGGCGCTCCAATTGTTCTCGCCCCGCTGACAAACCAGCAACTTGAGTTCAGCCCGACCGCCACCTATAAAACCACTTTTCTGCTTTTGTACTTCCGCTAAATAAAGCACGGTGATTATCCTCTGATGCTGTTTAAGCTTTATTCCTAGGTTTAATCATATTCTGGTTTTCGATCTTAACAGTGGGTTGTTGACTGACCTTTAGTGAGGTACTCCCGACACTGATGCCAGATTATGGTGCGGGCTTCTCCCACAAGCTCGTGTATTACCACCGCTTATCGGGTTTGAGCCTTTTAGAGTGAGTATTCCGCCTAGCCCCACTATCCAATATTTTCTCCAAATGTGACGATAGCAGTCCCCGCTGGTTATAATTACGCTTGAACATGGTAGCACACACCGCACCAATTCATCTGACCCGATCACAATGGGATGGGCTATCTGGAGCGCTGGAGTATCACAATATTTAAGTTTACCCTACTTTTGACCAAAGCTAATGGGATACAAGCCCCGCAGCAATTCTCATTTTGGCGAAAACCTGTTCAAGTCCCCGATTAGGGGTCGAGAATGGAGTCGCCTCCATCCCCTCCCATTCAGAACCGTGCGTGAAAGTTTCCCTTCACACGGCTCCTAGTTTGACTGCTCCATTGTTAAGGACACAGCGTTGGCCTTGTCAAGTGCCGTCTTATCGTCGCGGGTGTGGCGGTGTAATAGCTGAAGATTTTTGTATTCATCCTTTCCAGCGAGGCTTCGAGGTACAATGTAGTCTACTTCAATTAGGTCTGATGGGGTAAAGTATTGCCCACACCAGGTACACTTGCCTTTTTGCTTTTTGAGTAGTTTTGCTATCCTAATTGGCGTGTCGATTGCTTGTCCTTTTCTGGTTGCCCAGTAAGTCCAGTTTCCGTCGTATGGTGTTGCATCAGGGCGTATTGTGGTATGTCTGACAATCGGAGTCCAATTATGTTTCCATAGTTGAAATCCATCTTTAGTCTTGAATAACCAAGATTCATGTCTTTCTTTCCCATTGCTAAGTTTAACCGTTCCTTGTTGGAAGTAGTTTCCTAGCTTCTCGTAGTTTGCCTTTCTGCATCTTGATACTGTCCATGCCCGTAACATTAACCAGACTATGTTATCCAGTTTATTGAAGGTCTCAGATGAGACTACCCCTGAGTAGTAGTTTGACCATCCCTTTATACTTGGGTTTAGTTTGCTTATCAGAGCTGATTGGGGTGCTGTTTTATGTTGTTTTATTACACCCTTAATTACTTCTGTATGAGCTTTAACTGCTTTATTGCTGGGTTTGATGTGGGTTTTGAACCTTTTTTGACTTTTCCCAGATTTATATTTTCCTACCGGATATTGCCTAACATTGAATCCTAAAAAATCAAACCCAGGTTCCTCAGTCTTGCCGTTGTACTCAATGGGATTGAGTGTGTGGCAAATTCGAGTTTTTTCAGGTTTAATTTCTAGTCCTACAGGTTTTAGCCACTCGGAAATAGCAGTTTTGCACTGTTCAATGATTTCTAGTGATGGGGATATCACAACAAAGTCATCAGCGTATCTTATAACAGTAGCTTGTGCTCTGTTTGCTTTCTTGGGATACATTGTTTTTATGAGCCTAACCATGCCCAACAGTGCGATGTTGGCGAGTATTGGACTTATTACCCCTCCTTGAGGTGTCCCTGATTCTGTATCCTCAAATACACCGTTGTCTAGCACCCCAGCTTTGAGCCATTGTTTCAGGTCTTTCTTTAGGTTGCTTGGACAATGAATTTTGGACAGTAGGTAATCATGGTTCACGGTAAGAGCATTTAGCTATGTCCGCATCCAGTATATAATAACCTCCTTTGTTTATACTTTGGTAGATTCTGGATATTGCATCTTGGGCTGACCGTCCTGGACGGAACCCATAGCTTGTGCTTTCAAATCTCGATTCCCATTCAGGTTCGAGAGCCGACTTAACCAAGGCTTGCCTTGCTCTATCTTGGATTGTGGGTATTCCTATTCCAGCTTTTTTCATCCCTTCCAGGTTTTGGTATCCACACCCGTCGCAGTGGTTTTGTTTTGAGGTTTCCCTTAATGCTCTCAACAAGCTCAAACCTTGGCCTTGGAGAGATGACTCTTACTCCATCGACTCCAGCCGTTTTCTTGCCTTGACCCGCTTGGGGGGCGGGTTTATTAAGCTGACTGTTGGGAAGCATGGCTGACCGTGGAACCCGCCCCTACAGCCGTACTGCTAAGAGTCGGGCATAATATGATTTCACCAATAGACGTTGCCACCTTCTAGCCTTTGCATCCTGTCCCGATTTAGCTGCTTGAAATATACTCTTTTGGAGCTTGAAAACTTTCCGTTGAACCTTAGTCCATGGGATTACTTTCCATGCGTTGTTCGTAGTCTTGATTGGTTTTGGTTTCCCAAACCCTTTCTTTAAACTCGATTAGGGGTCGAGAATGGAGTCACCTCCATCCCCTCCCATTCAGAACCGTACATGAGACTTTCACCTCATACGGCTCCTAGTCTGACTATTCCATTGTTATGGACACAGCGTTGGCATTATCGAGCGCCGTCTTATCATCGCGGGTGTGGCGATGTAGCAGTTGAAGATTTTTGTATTCATCCTTTCCGCCTTGACTTCTAGGTACAATGTGGTCTACCTCAACTAATTCTGATGGGGTAAAGTATTGCCCACACCAGGTACATCTACCTTTTTGCTTTTTGAGTAATTTTGCTACCCTAATTGGCGTGTCGATTGCTTGTCCTTTCCTGGTTGCCCAATAAGTCCAATTTCCGTCATATGGTGTTGCGTCGGGGCGTATTAGGGTGTGTCTGACAATCGGAGTCCAGTTATGTTTCCATAGTTGGAATCCATCATTGGTCTTGAATAACCAAGATTCATGTCTTTCTTTCCCATTGCTAAGTTTAACCGTTCCATTTCTGAAATAGTTTCTAAGCTTATCATGGCTTGCCTCTCCGCATCTTGATACTGTCCATGCCCGTAACATTTGCCAGATTATATTGTCTAGTTTAGTGAAGGTCTCTGCTGAGACTACCGCTGAATAATAGTTTGACCATCCCCGAATAATCGGGTTTAGTTTACTAATCAGGGCTGACTGAGGTGCTGTTTTATGTTGTTCTATTACACCTTTAATCACTTCTGTGTGGGCTTTAACTGCTTTTTGGCTGGGTTTTATGAGGGTTTTATGTCCGATTAATCGGCTTGTGGGTCACCCTGTTTTTCCAGACTTGTATTTTCCTACTGGGTATTGCCTGATATTGAATCCTAGAAAGTCGAACCCTGGTTTCTCTGTTTTATCATCATACTCAATAGGTTTGAGCGTGTGACAGATTCGAGTTTTTTCAGGTTTTATTTATAAGCCTACAGGTTTAAGCCATTCGGTGATTGCAGTTTGGCACTGTTCAATGATTCCTAGGTCTTCTGAGATGACCACAAAATCATCGGCGTATCTTATGACTCTCGCAAAAGGGCGATAGTTTGATTTCCTAGGATACAGTTTTTCAATTAACCTAATCATACCCAACAGTGCGATGTTGGCGAGTATTGGACTTATTACCCCTCCTTGAGGTGTCCCTGTTTCTGTATTCTCGAATACACCGTTGTCTAGCACACCTGCTTTAAGCCATTGTTTCAGGTCTCTTTTTAGGCTGCTTGAGCAATGAATTTTGGACAGTAGGTAATCATGGTTTATTCGGTCAAAACATTTTGCTATGTCCGCATCCAGTATGTAGTATCCTCCTTTGTTTATACTTTGGTATATTCTGGATATTGCGTCGTGGGCAAACCGTCCGGGACGGAACCCGTAGCTTGTGCTTTCAAATCTCGATTCCCATTCAGGTTCGAGAGCCGACTTAACCAAGGCTTGCCTAGCTCTATCTTGGATTGTGGGTATTCCTATTCCAGCTTTTTTCATCCCTACCAGGTTTTGGAATCCACACCCTTCGCAGTGGTTTTGCTTTGAGGTTTCCCTTAATGTTCTTGACCAGTTCAAACCTTTGTCTTGGAGAGATTACTCTTGCTCCATCAACACCGGCTGTCTTCTTGCCTTGACCCGCTTGGGGGGCGGGTTTATTAAGCTGACTGTTGGGAAGCATGACTGACCGTGGAACCCGCCCCTACAGCCGCACTGCTAAGAGCCGGGCGTAATATGATTTCACCAGTAGACGTTGCAACCTTCTAACCTTTGCATCCTGTCCCGATTTAGCTGCTTGGAATATACTCTTTTGGAGCTTGAATACTTTCCGTTGAACCTTAGTCCATGGGATTGCCTTCCATGCGTTGGTCGTAGTCTTGATTGGTCTGGGTTTGCCAAATCCTCTCTTTAAACTCGCTATCGCCATTTGTACACCTACTAGACTCCATTCCTTACAATCAAACCGTGACCTGTTAGCATATCCCTACCATTACAGCAGGGCGTTGGCTTTTGGTCACATCTCACATCCTCTAAGACTTGTGGTTACACTTATCCCTACTGACTTTCTCGACCAGATAATCAGAGTCTAGGAGGACTTAAAACGTTCCGTTTATACGGGCATTCCATCTTTAGATTTGTTCTCTCCACCGAGGTACTTTTAAAGGTCTGTGTAGGTGTTGCATAGAGAACCCTACTTTTCCCTTTACTCTTTTGAGCGCAGCGTATCAACCTATTTCGCTACTTATCTATTACGGTGGTTCAAGCCGGACATTCGGTTTCCCTAATCATGGATGGTTGGCAGTGGTCTCGATTCTGGTATTAGGTTCTACCTTGGAGCCTTCCGTTCCCCGCTTCAATCCTGGGGTTGTGATTCCCAAAACTGGGGGTGGCTATCGCCGTTACCCTGAATCTCTAACTTCTACTTATCTATTTCTATGATTTCTATAAGGAATTTGTATGGGTTAGTTTGTTTTGACCTTGGGTTCCCTGCCTTGATTTGTATCGTGGGATACTAATCGTTGGGACATATAAACAGTTATGAGGATGGTCAGGAGAGATCTCCTTATATTCAACCAAGGGGTTGAAGTCCCCACCAGGCGGTTATTTCAGGTATTTCAACCTTATTTCATGCCTGAACGTCTCGCACCTATCGCCATATATATAGCACTAGTCAATACGGTTAGGACGCAGCCTTGAGAACAGAATCCATGGCATCATCGAGAGAATCAAACTGCTCACGTGCAATGGCGAATGCGGGCTTTCAACCACGACCAACATTTCTCTATCTTGTTGAGGTCTGGCGAATAAGGCGGAAGATAGAGTAAACGGCATTGAGCTGCCTCCACCAGTTCAGCCTGCCGCCCCCTTTATGAAACGTTGCATTGTCCAATACTAGAGTCTGACCTGGCTTCAATGTTGGAATTAAGATAAACTCCAACCACAACTCAAACACTGTCCGATTACAACAACCCTCAAAGGTAAAGGGAGTTAAGAGTTGTTGATAACACCATGCGGCCATATAGCTCACCCTGTCCTGCCTCTTCCCGGATTTGAGGGCATCGAAGCGTTGTCCTTCCTGGCAGTAACCATAAGGATAATCCGAGTCTTGACTATTCATGCCAGTTTCATCGAGGTAAACCAACCCTTCCGGCTCCATATGTTGAATCTGAGCAATAAACGCCTCTCGCTGTTGCTGATCACGTTCTTGGTAGCCGTAAGTTTTTTTTCTGGTGAAGCCAATTTTCTTCAAGGCTCTGGATATGGTGCGAGGAGAGATGTCGTCATCCCAAAGTTGAGCCATTTGAGCAGAGGTTTTGTCGCCATGCTCTTGGGCAAAAGCCTTGAATTTTTGCCAGTCGGTAATTTTGTGGTTATTGCCAGGTCGGTGATTAGGTTTAGGGAGGAAGTCTCCGGTCTGTGCTTTTCTTTGCAGTCAGAGATTGATAGTGTTCCGGCTGACATGGAAAACTTGACTGGCTTCGGTTTTGGGTATACCGTCTAGTTCAATTGCATTAATAACTTTTTGTCTAAGGTTGTAACTGTAGGGGGCTGGCTTTTTGGGTCTTATGTAGATATCCTTGCCATTATACGTCCTAACTGTTCTGTCTTGTGCTATACCTCGAAGCCTCGGCGGAAAGGATGAATACAAGAATCTTCAGCTATTACACCGCCACACCCGCGATGATAAGACGGCACTTGATAACGCTAACGCTGTATCCTTCACAAGGGAGCAATCAAACCAGGAGCCGTGTGAAGGGAAACTTTCACGCACGGTTCTGAATGGGAGGAGATAGAGGTGACTCTATTTTCGACCCCTAATAAATAGTGAATCATGTTCAGTAGTCAATGGATGTTTGAGGGGCTATTCATCAGGGTAGTAGCTAGAAGGCCAACTCACTTGACCAGGGGATGAGCAGCCATGAACAGTTATCAATCATGGCTGATTGCTATAATGGATGAAACTAGGAGCTAAAAATGTCCAACACTTTGTTAAAACAACTGCGAGATTTTACTATTGTTGTTGCTGATACTGGGGATATCAAAGCTATTCACAACTTTACCCCCCAAGATGCCACTACTAACCCATCTTTGATTACAGCAGCAGCAGGGATGCCAGAATATCAAGGTATTGTTGATGATACCCTGAAACAAGCTCGCGCTGAACTAGGAACCGAAGCGACTCCGAAAGATGTAGCTACCCGAGCCACGGACCGTTTAGCCGTGGCTTTTGGGTTACAAATTCTGGAAATTATTCCGGGTCGCGTCTCGACAGAAGTTGATGCTCGTTTATCTTATGATACTGAAGGCACGATCGCTAAAGCTCGTTATCTGATTTCTGAATATGAATCCCACGGTGTTTCACGTGATCGCATTTTGATTAAAATTGCTTCGACCTGGGAGGGAATTCGCACCGCCGAAATCTTAGAAAAAGAAGGGATCCACTGTAATCTTACCCTATTATTTGGATTTCATCAAGCCGTCGCCTGTGCTGAAGCTGGAGTGACGCTAATTTCCCCCTTTGTCGGTCGGATTTTAGACTGGTATAAAAAGAAGACCGGACGGGAAAATTATGCCCCTCATGAAGACCCTGGGGTGCAATCTGTTACCCAAATTTATAACTACTACAAAAAATTCGGCTATCCCACGGAAGTGATGGGAGCGAGTTTCCGTAATATTGGCGAAATCACTGAACTGGCTGGCTGTGATTTACTCACAATTTCTCCGAGTCTTCTTGAAGAACTTGATACTAAAACGGGAGATTTACCCCGCAAACTCGACCCCGAATTAGCTAAATCATCGGACATAGAAAAAATCTCAATGGATGGGTCAACCTTTGCTAAAATGCACAAGGAAGATTCGATGGCTTTCGACAAATTAGAGGAAGGAATCAAGGGGTTTTCTAAGGCTTTAGAATCCTTGGAATACCTACTCGCCGAACGATTAACTATCCTCGAAAGTTAGGAAACTTTAACCCATGCGGATTAAGAGTTATGACCTGTTTTTGACCCCGATGGAGATGGATTTATCACCCGTAAAGAATGGGCTGGAACCGATGCTGTTTCTCAGGATTTAGATGACAATAAGGATGGTCGGACTACTCCCCCTGTCTCCAGCCCTCTCCCAGAAGGAGAGGGAGTAAGATAGGGAGTTTTATTACCTGTTTCTCATTGTCCATTGTCAATTTTCAATTATCCATTAGCTATGTTAGAACCTGCACAAACTGTCCAAATTTTTGAAAACCTACCGGAGCAGATTTTATCGGCCGGAGAGGTAATTTTTGAAGAAGGAGAACCCGGCGATTTAATGTACGGTATTCTTGAGGGGGAAGTAGATTTTGTGGTGAAGGGAAAAGTAATTGAAACCCTGAAAAAGGGGGATGTGTTTGGGGAAGGAGCCCTAGTTCATCCAGAGAAAACTCGCGCCTCTACAGCCATAGCCAAAACTGGCTGTAAACTGGCAACAATGGATGAACGGCGATTTTTATTCGCCATTCAACAGACCCCCCTATTTGCTTTACTGGTAATGAGAAGTTTCTCGAATCGCCTCCGTAATTTAAAGCGATCGCTTTAATTTCTCAGATATCAGTTCAGTATAGTTTCTGGGGTTTCAATATTGACATTATCCTGATGACCATTTTGGCTGGTGGAACAGGTACTGTGTATTTCTGATTCTTCTCCCAGATAGACACCAAGAGCCCTGGCTGTTTCTATCCAAAATCCATTAGGGTCAAGTAGGCGGGGGCTATTCTGAAATACCTTTTCGAGGGAGACGGTGACAACTTGGTGGTTACTCCAAGCCACCATTTTGCCATAGTTTTCAGCGGCAATCACATCAACAGCAGTTTTACCAAAAGCCGTAGCCAGCAAGCGATCTTGAGCGGAAGGCGCACCACCGCGCTGGACGTGACCAAGGACTGTAGCTCGCGATTCTACCCCCAGTGTGGTTTCGATTTCCGTAGCCACATATTCACCTATACCGCGTAATCGTACTTCTCCCAAAGCATCTTTATAAGACCGGGACTCTCCGCTGGTAGTTTTAGCACCTTCAGCGACGACGACGATCGCAAATTTGCGCTCCCATAAATTACGTAACTGCTGTATGCGTTTACACAAACCAGAGACAGAATAGCGAATTTCTGGAATCAAGATAGCATCTGCGCCGCCAACAATTCCAGAATGTAGAGCTAAGTGTCCGGTGGTGCGACCCATAACTTCGACAACCATCACCCGATCATGGCTCGCAGCCGTACAGCTAAGGCGATCGAGGGAATCTAAAATTGTACTCACAGCGGAATTAAAACCCACCGAGAGTTCCGTACAAGCGACATCATTATCAATAGTCTTGGGAACCCCTACCAGGTTCATATTGCCCTTTTTCGCCAATTTGTGCAAAATGGCAAGGCTACCGTCTCCACCAATAGCGATCAGAGCATCCAATTCCAAGTCATGGTAGCCAGAAATTACCTCATCAGCTTGAGCCTCGGTATCTCCCTTATTAATGGACCCCAGAATAGTCCCACCCATACTCAGTAACGGGTCAATCCCATGGCGTTCTAATCCATAGCGGTTCAACACAACACTTTTACGCTCAATTAGGCCCTGGGTGGCATAGGGAATGCCCCGTACTTCCCAATTATATTCACAAGTAGCATAATTCACGACAGCGCGAATTACTGCATTCAGACCGGGACAGTCTCCTCCACTGGTCAAAATCCCGATACGCTTACGTTTAGTCATAATATGTAAGCCTCCAAAAGTTAGGAACTTCAATTCTTGCCGATCGCCTTCTCCCGGACAGTTCCAGGTTTTCCATCCCAATCTAGTTTTGGTTTTTGCCAAATTGGTCGTCAACTTATGCAACCTGTCTTTAGGGATATGGGCAATCTTCCCGTTAAACTGGGCTATCTTGGTTAGTCTGGGCTTTAGTTCTTCGAGCCCATTGAGCCGTTGTTACCGTCACACTTCAAATCCTACAGCCAATCACACCAAAGGATGTATAATTTTGGTTTTTTTTAGTTTTTCTTAACCTGGGTTTAAACCCCGTTACTCAAATTTTACAACTAGATCGTATCAGCCGATCGCCACTTATCTAGGAGTTGACAAAATCCCATAATTGTGCATAAATGATATCGGGAAATTTGAGGAAATCCTGACATCAGACCACAAATTTAAGATTAATTTAAGATTCCTTCCCTTGACCGAAATTTGGTAAAAGCATATAGCTGTGGTAAGGTTGATCTGGTAATCTCCCCCTAGGGCGATCGCATACTTGTTGAACAATTAATAATTGTTTAAGCTGCATTACCAACCCGCTCACTGTGGTAGAATACCAGCAGTTAAACTCAGTCCCAGAGTTGCTATTTTCTCGGCTAGTCAATAAATCTAGCCCTAAAATTTCGCTGTTAAAATCTATTTTTTAACAGCAGTTAATACAGTAGTATTATCCCAACGGAGGATTATCTAAATCATGGCAATTAAAGTAGGTATTAACGGCTTTGGTCGCATCGGACGCTTAGTAATGCGCTATGGTAGCCAACACCCTGACATTCAGTTTGTCGGCATTAACGATCTCGTTCCGGCTGATGCCTTAGCATACCTGTTAAAATACGACTCTACCCACGGACGCTTTAACGGTAAAGTAGAATCCGAAGATGAAGCCATTGTTGTGGATGGACAGACCATTCGCTGTACATCTATCAAAGACCCCACCCAACTACCATGGAAGGAACTAGGAGTAGATTATGTAGTAGAATCTACTGGCTTATTTACCAACTATGATGGCGCTTATAAGCACATCGAAGCAGGTGCTAAACGGGTAGTTATTTCCGCACCCACCAAAGACCCAGAAAAAGTCAAAACCTTAGTGGTTGGGGTTAACCATCAAGACTTCGATCCAGCTTCTCACCCCATTGTTTCCAATGCTAGTTGTACCACTAACTGTTTAGCGCCGATTTCTAAAGTTATTCAAGACAACTTTGGGTTAGCAGAAGGTCTAATGACCACAGTTCACTCTTTGACGGCGACTCAACCAACGGTAGACGGTCCTAGTCGCAAAGACTGGCGTGGTGGACGTGGTGCGACTCAAAACATCATCCCGGCTTCCACCGGAGCGGCTAAAGCTGTTACCCTAGTATTACCAGAACTAAAAGGCCGTTTAACTGGTATGGCTTTCCGGGTTCCCACTCCTAACGTCTCAGCGGTAGACCTAACTTTCCGCACAGAAAAAGCCACGACCTATGACGAGATTTGTGCAGCGATGAAATCGGCTTCCGAAGGTGCGATGAAAGGCATTTTAGGATACACAGATGAAGATGTAGTTTCTTCGGACTTTATTACGGACGGTCATTCTAGCATTTTTGATGCGGGAGCGGGAATCGAACTGAACTCTAATTTCTTTAAAATAGTATCTTGGTACGATAACGAATGGGGTTATTCCTGTCGTGTAATTGACCTAATGCTATCTATGGCTAAGGCTGACGGCTTGCTGTAGTCACCAAGTGCGCCTATGGTTTCCAGAGGCTACGCGAACCCATTTTAGGGAAACCCGGTTTTCACAAAAATCGGGTTTCTGGTTTCCTCTCATCTATAATTGGAGTCAATGGCGATGCACGAAGTTGGCATTATGGAACAAACCCTAGCGATCGCCTTACAAAAAGCCAAAGAACAAGGCGCTAATCAGATTCACCGTATTAAAATGACAGTAGGCGCTGATTCTGGAGTAGCCGTAGAAGCCCTAGAATTTGCTTTTGATGTCGTGGTTGCTGGAACGATCGCCGCCAAAGCCAAATTTGAGATCGACTATCTCCCGGTTCGCTGTTACTGTCAGCACTGTAATCAGGAATTTGAACCCAAAACCTGGTTTTATGAATGTCCCCAGTGCGGCGAACCCAGTCTTGACATTCGCCAAGGAAGAGAATTAGAACTGACATCCTTAGAGGTTTCGTAGTTATGTGTACCAATTGCGGTTGCGCCGTCACACCAGGAAACATCCACATTCACAGTCACGCCATAGATCACGATCACGATCATGGTCACGATCACCACCATGGTCACGATCATCACCACCACCATGATCATAACCATGATCATAGCCATGATCATCAGCACACCGAACATCAAACGGTGGATGTTCACACAGCCATCCTTTCCAAAAATGACCGACTCGCGGAAAGAAATCGAGGTTTCTTTTTAGCAAAAAAACTTTTTGCGATCAATGTGCTGTCTTCTCCCGGTTCAGGAAAAACAGCATTGCTGGAACGCACTTTATCAGATATGGGTTCCCGTCTCAATAGTGCGGTGATTGTGGGAGACCTGGAAACGGATAATGATGCTCAAAGGTTGCGACGAACTCGAATGCAGGTAGTGCAAATTACGACGGGAAGCGTCTGTCATCTGGAAGCGGAAATGATCTCCCAGGCTTTAAGTAAAATCAACCTGGATAATCTGCAATTATTATTTATCGAAAATGTGGGGAACCTAGTTTGTCCCGCCGCCTACGACCTGGGGGAAAATTTGCGGGTAGCTGTGTTGTCGGTGACGGAAGGAGAAGATAAACCCCTAAAATATCCGACTCTGTTCAAAACTGCCAATATAGCCATCATCAATAAAATCGACATTGCGGAAGCGGTAGGGTTCGATCGCGAAACTGCGATTAACAATATCCGCCGCATTGCACCACAAGCTGAGATTTTGGAGGTATCTGCTCGTACTGGGGAAGGTATGGAAGCCTGGTATGATTACCTGGAGAAGGCTTGTTCGTTAGAAGCGATCGCCATCTAAAATCAGGGATGGGGAGTCTGGAGACTTCCAACGAAGGACTCCACCATAGGTCGTCCCGTGAGTAGTAGTCACACAAAAAAACAGGGGGAATTCAGCCCCAGGGCGAACGATGGGATTCAGAAGTCATCAGGATAGCCTATAACCCCTATTCTACCGCCATTATAATGCGCTCGAAAGCGATCGCACATTTAGGAGTTAGTGCCAAATGAGTGCAAGTACAAACAGTACACATAGTGGTACATATCAAGGCTTTGAGGATATTCTTGAGTTTTTCAACCTATCCCGCAAACAATGTCCCAAAGGTGTCAGGATTAAGCGTAACCGGGGGACAATTCAGCTAGACATCACTACTGACCCGGAGACGGGAGGGCGTAAGCAGCGAGGATGTAATTGTCAGTTCACTTTTGAGGGTATCCGTAAGCCCGTTGATAAGGCCTGGTTAGTTCATAAATCCCTTGACGGACAATTTCAGTCGGTGTCTGAATGGCTCGACTGGTACAAGGCTACTATCCTTGATGAAAACAAAACCCCTTTGGAAAACGACTTAATCACCTATCGCCAAGTGTTTAAAGAGATGGAAGATGATTACTTTAATGGGGTACACAAGAACACTAAACGGAAGCGCTCTCGCGATATGGCTAGTGACAGAGCTTCATTTAAACGGTGTTTCTTAGATGTATTTGACAAAGTTACAGACTGGGATAGTTACGTCACTTGGGAGGGTATAAAAGAAGCCTTGTATACTCCATTAAAAGAGTGCGAGACGTTCAGGCATGAAATAGGGTTGCAATACCCGAAATAACCGCCTGGTGGGGACTTCAACCCCTTGGTTGAATATAAGGAGCGCACTCCTGACCATCCTCATAACTGTTTATATGTCCCAACGATTAGTATCCTACGATACAAATCAAGGCAGGGAACCCAAGGTCAAAACAAACTAACTCATACAAATTCCTTATAGGATGTCCAAAAATGGATAAGTAAAAGTTAGGAAATTAGGGTAACGGCGATAGCCACCCCCAGTTTTGGGAATCACAACCCCAGGATTGAAGCGGGGAACGGAAGGCTCCGAGGTGCAACCTAACACCAGAAACGAGACCACTGCCAACCATCCATGATTAGGGAAACCGAATGTCTGGCTTGAACCATCGTAAAGAGTAAGTAGCGAAATAGGTTGATACGCTGCGCTCAAAAGAGTAAGGGGAAAAGTAGGGGTTTTTTTTTACTACCTACACAGACCTTTAAAAGTACCCCGGTGGAGAGGACAAATCTAAAGATGGAATGCCCATATAAACGGAACGTTTTAAGTCCTCCTGGACTCTGATTATCTGGTCGAGATATCAGTAGGGATAAGTGTAACCGCAAGTCCTAGAGGATGTGAGATGTGACCAGAAGCCAACGCCCTGCTGTAATGGTAGGGATATGCTAACAGGTCACGGTTTGATTGTAAGAATAGAGTCTAATAAGAGTCAAAATGGCGATAGCGAGTTTAAAGAAAGGATTTGGTAAACCCAAACCAATCAAGACTACGAACAACGCATGGAAGGCAATCCCATGGACTAAGGTTCAACGGAAAGTTTTCAAGCTCCAAAAGAGTATATTTCAAGCAGCTAAATCGGGACAAGACGCAAAGGCACGAAGGTTGCAACGTCTATTGGTGAAATCGTATTATGCCCGGCTCTTAGCAGTGCGGCGAGTGACCCAAGATAATCAAGGCAAGAAAACAGCCGGGGTTGATGGAGTAAGAGCAATCTCTCCAAGACAAAGGTTAGAAATTGTCAAAAACATTAAGGGAAACCTCAAAGCAAAACCACTGCGAAGGGTGTGGATTCCAAAACCTGGTAGGGATGAAAAACGCCCACTAGGCATACCCACAATCCAAGATAGAGCAAGGCAAGCTTTGGTTAAGTCGGCCCTCGAACCTGAATGGGAATCGAGGTTTGAAGGCACAAGCTATGGGTTCCGACCCGGACGGTCAGCACAAGATGCAATAAGTAGAATATATACTGCCATAAATCAAGGACAATACTATGTTCTTGATGCTGATATAGCAAAATGCTTTGACCGAATAAACCATGATTACCTATTGTCCAAAATTCATTGTCCAAGCAGCTTGAAGAGAGACCTGAAACAATGGCTCAAAGCTGGCGTGCTAGATAACGGTGTATTTGAGGATACAGAAGCAGGGACACCCCAAGGAGGAGTAATAAGTCCACTACTAGCCAACATCGCACTGGATGGAATAGAAAGGTTAGTCAAAGAAATGTATCCAAATAAAGGCAGCACCAATCAGGTAAACCTTATAAGATATGCCGATGATTTTGTGGTCATCTCCAAAGACCTAGGAATCATTGAACAGTGCATGACTGCTATTTCTATATGGCTAAAACCTGTAGGACTAGAGATTAGACCTGAAAAAACCCGAATATGTCACACACTCAATCCTATTGAGTATAATGGCAAGATTGAGGAACCTGGGTTTGATTTTCTAGGATTCAATATCAGGCAATATCCCGTAGGAAAGTATAAATCTGGGAAAACAGGGGGCCTAAGAGTCGATTAATCGGACATAAAACCCACATAAAACCCAGCAACAAAGCAGTTAAAGCCCACACAGAAGTGATTAAAGGTGTGATTAAACAACATAGAACAGCACCTCAATCAGCCTTGATTAGTAGACTAAATCCAATTATTCGGGGATGGTCAAATTATTACTCAGCGGTAGTCTCAACAGAGACCTTCAATAAGCTAGACAAAACAATCTGGCAAATGTTAAAGGCATGGACAGTATCAAGATGCGGAAAGGCAAATCACGAAAAGCTAAGTAATTATTTCAGACATGGAACAATTAAACTTAGCAATGGGAAAGAAAGACACGAAAATTGGCTATTCCAAACCAAAGATGGGTTACATCTATTCAAACATAACTGGACTCCAATTGTCAGACATACCCTAATACGCCCCGACGCAACACCATACGACGGAAATTGGACTTACTGGGCAACCAGGAAAGGACAAGCAATCGACACGCCAATTAGGGTAGCAAAACTACTCAAAAAACAAAAAGGTAGATGTACCTGGTGTGGGCAATTCTTTACCCCATCAGACTTAATTGAAATAGACCACATTGTACCTAGAAGCCAAGGCGGAAAGGATGACTACAAGAATCTTCAATTATTACACCGCCATTGTCACGACGATAAAACAGCTCTTGATGAAGAGATGATGCTGTACTCTTAACAAGGAGACGGTCAAACTAGGAGCCGTATGAGGTGAAAGTCTCATGTACGGTTTTGTATGGGAGGGGGAGATGGCGACATCTCTCTCGACCCCTACTCGGTAGCAGTCCGGTGGGGCACAAGGATTTTAAAGACCGATATTACAAGTTAAGGCAGGTAGCGGAACGGGCTGGCTGCAAAAAAGCACTGGACAAGCTAGAAAAAATTGACCCAACCCAAACAGTATTTACGGAGTCTCAAAGTGTAGATTTAGATACCTTGCTAGGCTTGTTAGATAAAAAACGCAACACTGACTACAGAACATCTGTAGACAATAATGCGCGTGATGGTTGGTGTTGGGTTAGTGCAATGTGTACCCTATACGGATTACGACCGTCTGAAGTAGCAGCAGGTCAAAATTTAACTAAGCCAGTTAAGATTGATGGTATTACTTTTCCGGCTATCTCAGACCCCAATAACACTGAGTTAGTGTTAGTGATTGGTGAGTTTACTAATTTTGGCGGCAGTACCAAAACGGGTTGGCGGTTAGCTATCCCAATGAGTAAAGACAAGGTTCTAATTAACCGCCTAGGGATTCATAACGTTTATCTACCTGTTACTGAGTCTAAAAATCCAAAAATGTTTAATAATAATCATCGCAACTGGTTATCACGACATAATTGGGGACTAACTCAAGCCTATGCCTTTCGACACCTTGGAAACCAACTAGGGGAGATGAACGGGATACCACAGGAAATCAGAGCGCGTTCGTTTGGTCACTCGGTGTCAGTTAATGATGGCAAGTACAAAAAACGTCGCCATCTTGCGACAGAGTTAGGCATCCTAACAAGACATCAAAGGCAACCATTACCGCTAGAGATGGGGAAACAAGTCCTGATTAATATCGGCATTAATCCAGACCTACCAGAGGTTAAGGCAATTATCAGAGCTCTTTACCAGCTTGATGATTAATCCCCAATAAACCCACAACACAATACCCTCTAGGCTAAATACCTAGGGGGTTTTCCTTTGCACTAACTCCTAAATGTGCGATCGCTTTTGAGTGCACTAGAGTAACGGTAGAATAGGGGTTATAGGCTATAAAACGGGTTCGAGCCCCGTCAGTCCCGTTTTTTCTATTTCCTTATCCTGACGGCGATAGCGGGAATTTACTTAACCCGATAGTCGTACCGTCACACACAAAATACACTCAACTCAGTCTTAGCACACGGGACAATTAGCGCATATCCCTCAGCAACAAATCTTAATTATTGACGGGTTAATCAATAAGCACAACTTAATCAATCTGTCAAATACCCATACCACCCCCAACCAAACACCGATAGGGTAACTCCCTTGTGATAGCAGTCAATGGCAAGCCTATCGGTTCGTTACGAACCATTGACTGCTATCACATCGGTCGCACCCCTAAGAGTGTTTGTTTCGGTTAGGGGGGATATGCTTCCAAGTCAACACGATAGCCGTAGGTAGCCGTAGGGGGAACCCACTAGGTTATCAATGTACAACGATACTCCTATCAATGTACAAAGATATCAGACCGCCTACCTGGTTCCCTATGGGAGTCAGATTATTGGTGAAATCTTGAGGAGCCTACTCGCTACCAACAAAATGCGATCGCATAATCACGACTAACCTGGCTATGACATACTGAAGCGATACCCCCAAACAACTTTTCAACTGGTGACTTGTTTCGTCATCTCTCGCTGATACCTACATAATCCTCAGCAAGTCTCCAATTTATAGGGGTATTCATTTCGTTCAAAACCCAGTACCCCTAATAAACACCCTAAGCCAAAATCTTAGCCGTAGGTTGTAGGTAAAGCTATCTGTTAGGGGTAAAGTAGTTCTGGGTATTATCTGGACATGATAGGGTAAGCATTCATATAAATTTTTAACAGTCCGTTGCAACAGTCCGTTAGCCAAAAAATAAATAGACACCCCCATAGTCAGAAACCATAGGGGACCATTTAAGTTATTGGGGTAGCTGTTAGGTGTTAGCTGTTAGGTGTTAGGGTTTACGCCAACCATCATCATCAATATCATCTCTGTTGATTGGGAGATGGGGTGATTGCTTTTTATCTTCTAACTGTTTTTTACCAACTATCTGAACTAACTAATTTTTCAAAAACTCAAATAATATGTCTAACTTTTTATTGTTTAAATCTAGTTTAGACTCAATTATTTTATTGCCTATCAATGAATCAATGCCCAAATAAACAATAACAGTGATCAATAACAGAACCTCTAGTATTATTATACTCATTGCATTAATCTCCAAAAATAAAGGGTAAACCATTTAATCCTCTCCCAGGGTTCAAATATTGAGTAAAAATTACTATATGGTGGTGATTCAATTATTTGATATTCATTTAGCCAAATAGTTTCACGTTTAACCATCATATTCTGCTTCACATCATTGTATGTGTAAAATTTTAACCATCCTGCCATTTTCAAATAAATAGAAACCTGGTCTGCATCAAATAATATCCTCACAAATTTACTACCTGATATATCTGGCAATTGTTTACTTCCGTGTGGGGTATCATCCTCTTTGATAAAGTATTGGTTGTAAGCTAAAAACCAATTAGTTTCAGATATATCATATTTGTTAGACATTATCTCACCTGCTTGATTACATTATCGTTATCCGTGTCACACCATAAATCACCTACACTTAAACCTGTAGGGCTTGTCGGTAAATTACTGATATTAACATTTGTAGATGCTGTTGATTTACTTAGTGCCTCTAATTTTGGGGATAATTATTGAATCCCTGCCACTAATAAAGGAACTAATGTTTCATAAAGAATCGTCAGATAATCTATGTTTTTGTCGTCAACTTCAGGGCTATATGTGTGGTCATTTTTAACCAATTAAACTGCATCAGGATAAGACTGTTGAACCTCTTGTGCGATTAAACCTATTTTTGTTTATTGTGTAGAAAATCCATGGCTGCCAACTCATTATATTGAAATTCAATTACATTTAATTTTTTAAGTAAATTTAAGCCATTAATACTCTGAGCACAAACTGTTTTAAGTCTAATATACGAAGAACCTTTAACATAATCTCCACTATCGTTAATCAAAGATACGTTTGTGTGTTCTACTCTAAATCTAGTATGTACTCCAGATGATGAAAGAGTTGAGCTCTTTATAAAATATGTCTGCCCGTTATATAATTGTATTGAATATCTATCGCTAGGAGCAGTTCGCCAAACATCGCTTTGATGAAAATTAATACCATGATATATAAATACTCTAGGATTAGCATCTGCTTCTAATTCTATAGAATAATTCCCTTGATGAGAAAACGCCCAGCTATTTGCTCCAACTCTACTATTTAGTACTAAAGCCGTAATTGGATTATCTCCTATCCGGCGGATGTCAAACCCCTCCAAACATTAAAATCAATAAGCATATTTCCATCAGGAAAACTTTCATTAGTTGCAAAAGTTACTGGATTATTTGTTATGTTAAATGTTTTAATTCCTGTTAAAGTTTGATTACCTGTAGTTCTAACTACAGTTGAATCTACATTAATTGTTCTATTAGCTGCTAAAGTTCCTCCTCCTGATCAACCATCTCCTGCTGTTAATGTAATATTTGAATGTGTGTGCGTTGTGGGAGTCCTAGCGTCAGATAATCTACTATCATTACCTTGACAGGCTGTGCCTGCTTGCCGTAAGCAACTGCCCATGTTGTTGCAGCACTCCCATTAAAATTATTTCCAGTTAATCCCGTACCATTTGTTAATGTATTAGGAGTATTGGCAGTTATTGTTATATTGGCACTACCATTAAACGAAGTCCCATTAATTGTTCTAGCAGTTTGAAGCGTGGTTGCAGTTGCTGCATTACCTGTAATATTAGAGCTTGTAAAAGCTAATTGTTGCCAGCTACTCCAGACTGCATTTACACGATTTCTTTGATAAATATCTTCTCCTCCAAAAGGTATCATTGTTTGAGAAATCGCAGAATTCTTATGTCTTTGTACAGTACAAAAACGCCATGAACTTCCCGGACTTTGATTTAAAAGAGAACTCCCTTGAGCAAAACCTGTTGTTAACACATCATTCCAATCTCCTGTTACAGTTATTGAAAGATTTGGTAAAGCACCAATTTCTGCTAAACTCCAACTTACATTTCCAGAGCCGTTTACTGATTTGCCTGTAGAACCAATTGTTAAAGTCCGAGCAGTTCCCCAGTTTACAGTAGTAATATTTGCTGTTCCATTAAAACTTGTTCCATTGATTGTTCTTGCTGTTTGAAGTGCTGTTGCTGTTCCGGCGTTTCCACTTATTGACCCGGTAATTAATGAATTAAATGTTTTAACTCCTGTCCATGTCTGATTCCCAGTTGTAATTATCCCTGAATTAGTTGCACTAGCTGTAGGTAAAGTAACATTAGTTCCTGTTGATGATGTAACTACAGGACCTGCTGTAGTTCCTGCTGTTACTCCTAAATTAGTTGCTACATTTACTTGTGCGCCTGCGGCTATTCCATTCAATTTATATTTATCAGCAGAAGTTAATAAACCGGCGATGCTCGTCGTAGCTGCTGGAATAGTAGCGTTAGTTCCGGTACTGCTTGTTACCGTCCCTTGGGCTGCCCCGGTAGTGTAGCTTAGGTTGGTGGAAAGGCGGCTATCATCACCACGACAAAATGTATTTGCCGTGCTACCGAAAGTACAGTAGTAACAGCGCCTAATGTGGTGGTAATTAACGGTAAATTAGCCGTAGAACCTATAGTTCCGGTATTGCTAATGTTACCGTGTGTATGGCTAGTTGGCGTTCTAGCATTTGATAATCTGACATCGTTACCTTCGGTTACAGTTCCAGTAGTTGTTCCGAAGTTTTTATGAAATGCTGTATTTTTGGTAAAAGTAGGCTCTTTACCGTCTAATGCACCTTGAAGTCCTGTAACATTTGCAATAGTATGTGTATGTTCTGATGGAGTAAACGTTGTCGGTTTACTTGTAACTTCAGACCAAGTAGGTAACCGTGTTGCGGTAGCAGGCGCACTACTGATGTCGCCCCATAGATGACCGTGACCGGATGGCGCGAACGTAGACGGTTTGGACGTTATTTCAGTCCAGCTATGGGAATGAGTAGATGTGGGGAAAGTGCCAGGTTTATTAGTAATATTATTCCAAGTTAACTGAGTTAATTTGACTAAATTAGTATTGGAGTCAATAACTGCTTGTATCCGTTCATTAGTTAAATACAGATTAACTTCACCTTCTGGCAAGTCATCGGTTGATTGCCCAAATTTACTAGAGTAAATGTTGAAATTAGTCATAACTGCCTCTATATTCATCTTAGGGGGATTCCCCCTAATTATTATTAACCTACAGTAACAAATTCAATTAAAGTTATTGATACGTTAGCGCTAGATTCCGCGATAGCTTGTAAATCGCTACCACCAATTGTTAGCATAACTGTATCACCTGGTTTAACCGAAAATGCAGCGTCTGACACGCTATCGCCGGTAGGGTCTAAAATCAAATGAACGGGTATATTAGACGGGTTTTTGATAAATACATTACGCCAGTTTGTGTTAGCATTTTCTGCTACTCATTCGGCAACTGTATTAGCCGTTAAACTAATAGTGCTTGTAACGGGAGTACCTGGTATCTTAGCAGTAATATTGAGAGTGTCTAAATTTAAAACACTGCTATAAACTGAGAAACTCATAATCACCTACCTCTTAAATAATTCTATTGTAGTCGGTTAGTAAGTGATTGTCTGCTCTAACCCGACAATCTGCGAAACACTATCCTCTGTCATTCCATAGATGCTGGCAGTAGATTTTAACTCGTCATCCTATGCAGTATTAGGGGGTAGCCATAAACATTGACCTGGTATGCAATTGCTGATGTGTCCATGACTAAACCAAACCCCAACGCTACCCGTATTCTGCAAGTGTAAGCGATATCTGTAAGTATTGGCGGCGCGGATAAGTGTAGGGGTATTACCTACGGAAATACCAAAATTTCGGGTTGAGTTAATGATGGTGTTTTGGGTAAGGTATCAAGTTGGTATTCTGCCATACCAAAAATATTAATTTAATCATTATTGTGCAATTGATTTAAACATCTAGCTTTTCATACAGAATGTGAATCTATAGCTAATCCTTCTGTCTGATTGGTAATCAACTCAATCAATAGGTTTTCTGTGTGAATCCCCCCAGAATAAGGGAGTTTTACGATACCTAGATTTAACCTGTTTTCTGTTGCTAGGTTCCCATAAAATACCTAGTAAGCTGATAGAACCTTGTCACACATCTTGTTTCTTTTCCCATCTTTGATAATAACTATATTCTGGATAAATTTTGGGTATTTTTGATTGATTGAGACTAGGGATATAGCACCTAGCATTCAAGCTAGAGACATAAGCGTAAGCGGTAATATCATAACGACATCTGTCAGTTATCAAGCCTTCTAAAATCGCGCCATTAAATAACTCTACGGCGTTATGCCAATTGCTGGCATTAATTTCCGTAGCCATATTTTTAATTCCCTTCATGGATAGTCCTCAATTATTTTGTAATATTATATAATATTTCTAATTTATTAATAGCCTTCAATAATTATTCAGCATGGTTAGAGACACTCTAAAAATTAGAGACACTATAAAAATTAAAGATACTATTAGGTCAAGCACACCCAGGAATATTGGTAGGTCAGGAGGAGTAAGTTCAGGTTTAGCAGGAGATTTAGGCGACCAAACATCTTCAACAATGGACTTTGGTAGGGGTTTACCGTATGCAAGGGAAAGAGATAGAGGAGGTGTTCCCGGATTAGTAAATCCTTGGGACCCAATCACCAGAGTGCCGCGTGGAATTAACCCAGAAGACCATGGTAGGTGGAAAAGGGAAGATGATGCGCGGCGAGTAGACGAGGAACCACCAAAGAGAGATGAACCAAAGGGAGGTAAAAAACCACGCGGCGGCAGAAGTGGCGGTGGTGGTAGCGGGAGAAGTTTTGGGGTCCTAATTCAGGTGACAAAATTGATGATGATAAAGGAAGGCGACCAGGCGATAGTTCAGATGATGATTCAGATGATGATTCAGACAATGGAAATGGCGGAAATGGCAATATCGGTTGTACCATAAAAGCTGATGAAAAGTACAGCGTTGAAGAGTTCGACAGACAAATGGGTAGCGGGGGATGCCGTAATCCTCCACCAAGTAGAAGTAGCATCACTTTTGTTAGTCACATGGGTGGGAATCCGAGGTGGGGGGAAACTCCTCAACCAACAGGAAGTGAGAGGTTTTTTATAGGCAAGGACGGTGGGAGTCTGAGTGGGCATACGGCGACCCTGATTTAATGTATGAAAGTGTAGGTGCATTTTGTGATTCGTGGATGGAATGCACAGAATTTGATTATGTAATTCCCAACTTTTCCGCGAGCACAAAAGATATCCCGCCAGGCATCGGAGGAGGAGAACCTGAAAATAAAAAGAACCTGAAAATATACGAACGATAACAATACCAGATATGAACGAAGAATGTTGTTGCGGAATGATTAGAAGGATTTACGAGTTGCTAGACCCTGAATCCTTTCCGGCTGAAATGCCTGAAAAAATAACGGTTAATGCTAATAATCCAGAGAACATAATTCAACGAATAAACACATTACCAGAATGGCTAATGTACAGATTTGACATCGATGATGAAAGATGGGGTGAATTTGAAGTTAAAGTAGAGATTGATGATGTCAATCTAATGATAAAAGCAGAAGAAAAAGCCGAAATAAAATTACCTAACTTAGCTGAATCAATTGCTGAAATATTTGGTATGGTAATGGAAATTTCTATCTCTCATCAGGTTACAGAAAACGCTGTTTTAACGGCGTTATATGAAGCAGGTTTGGCTCACGCGGCAGCCTTTAAAGCTGGTAGTGAAGTATCTAAAATAATTGATTATTTAGAATTTGCTACTGAGAAAAAATACGCAAAAATTAAAACAGCCTTTACTCCAGAAGCTGATAATTTTGAGGAACTACTAGAACCCAATAAAAGCCAGGTTAAGATTACCAACCAGAAGGATGCGAAAGAAACATGACAAACAACATTAAATCAAATTAAAGAAATATTTGCTTACGTGCTCAAGGTACTTTACAGGTGAACAGTAATGACCCAGCCAAAGACATATTAGCCGATTTAACGCGGTTATATGATTCAATGAAAAAACAAGACGATATCAGAGAACAGGAAACCAAGAAAGTACAAGAATTATTGAAAAAAGACTTTCCTGATATCAAGATAGAAACCGAATTGATTGACGGCGATAACCCACTAAGAGGGACTTTGTAATGGTTGCCAGAAGTGCAAGAATGCTAAGGAGTACTCGTAGCTTGTCTAGCCGTCAAACCCGTAGCAGTATAGGTAGGAATGGCGTTAGACAAGTTAATTTAGCCCAGAGAACATCTACTCAAGAGATGGGTTGGTTTGGCACATTATGGGCAAAAGTTACTGGTAAAGTTGTTGAATGGGGCAAAAGTTTTGGAGGTTGGCTATGGGAAGGAATTACTAAGTTTTTATCTAACTTTAGCTTTGAGAAAGTAGCGACATTTATTACCTCTAATTGGGACAGCTTTTGGAATTTTAATTGGAATATTAGCGATAGTGATATTGATAGAAACATCCAAAATATTGCCGGACAATTTATAACCACCACGGCTGGGTTTTTAGGTAATATGGCTGGGAAATTAGTATGTGGTGTTTTACCAGTAGCAGGTCTTGCATTTCTCAATAAAGCGCCCGCTATGCATGTAGCATTAAGCAAGGGGCATGAAATGCTTATGGAAGTATCTACAGCTGTCGGTTCATACGTTAAACAGTCATTTAACATGGCTATGAAAGCAATAGCATGGACGTTATTTAAACACGGTAGACGGGTTGTTAAAATGTTTTTAGATAAAAGTCCTTCAACACTTGCAACGGCTATTGTTTCAATGGTTACTGCTGGTAAAGGAACGATTGAAAAGTGGGGTGACGAAAAAGGTGAAGAATGGAGTTTCGGTAAACAGAGAAGGGAAGCTAGGGAGAAATTACCAGAAAGCTATGACGGAAATATTAACACTATTTGGAACCAAGACAGTTCCGAGGAATTCGGGGATGAGTTTAGCGAGAACTGTAAAGAGGCTATTGTGTTAGTCGCTCAAGGTTTAGATGAATATATGGCATTACAAAGAATAGAAGAAAATAGACAACAACAATTAGTTAACGCGGTTATAGAAAACAATGGATAAAGATTTAGACTAGTGTCAAGCCTGCGTAATTTACCGGAAAACGTAACTAATGCTTGGGCTCAAACTGAAATACTAGGAAATAGAGATATAGGGCAATTTGTAGGGTCAGGTGATTTTCCGGAAATCAGTACGTCAGCTAATCTTAAAATACAGTTAACTTTGGTTTTGTACAACTACGAAAAACCTCCATATTGGACTAAAAATAGGCAGTCAACACTGCAAAAAACTCAAATAGAGTTACCGTCGGTTAGTAGGGATAAAATTACATGAGATAGGTTACAAAGGATATTTACTCAACCCAGTCAGCATTTACTAAAGAAAATATTAAAGTTAATTGCACTATAAATAATGGTAGAAAGTTTGCGTTTTTTATTAATGAATTTAGTAAGAATGAGGCAGAAAATATCTGTAAACAATTAGTTGATTTAACTGACGCTAAAATCGTGTATCCTATTACCTTCGAGGAAAGGAAAGGTTTTGGCGGTAGGGAAAATGCGAAAAGAATCAAAGAGAGCAAAATGTATATCAGTGAAGTGAAAATACTTAACTGGGAATTAATTGATAAATTTGAACAAGCTAAAATCGACTTAGGTGAAAGTAGTGCCTTGGCGATGTATCAAGACCCTAGAAAAACCCAAGTCAAAATTCCTCTACATTTCCAGAGAAAACCTAGTTGGGTTGATAATGCCATACGGAAAGCTACGAGGACATCGTTAGAGTTAAAAACTGGAAATCAACCCCCAACTACAACCTAATCATTGAGTCATATCAGTCACTAACTATCATCCACGATGAAAGAGATTACGAACATACTTAGACATGGTTAAACTGGTAGTTAGCGTAATGTTGGTATTGGTAGCGTACCGTCGCGTTTAACTCAAAAGCTGCTACATATATGTAGCTTCTGTTGAAAGAACCATAGCAGCCACAATCAGCAAATACACTGCTATAGTCTAGGTATTGAATAAAATCAAGGTGAGATTATAGCTACTAAGAAAACGCTAGGTGCTGCGACACTGGAAAACCAATTACTTGAAATTATTGAGCCAACCCAACGAATGCAATCGACTGCAAGTAATAATCCTGATGGTGCAACCGTAGTCACTGCTTATACCCGAAATATGGCTACAGGTCTCGTAACTGTTTCATTGTCAATTCCAACAGACGATGTTTTAGACCCTACTGACGGCAGTATTGATGTAATAGCTACAGAGCTATTTGTTGATTAATAGATATCGGGTAGGCACTAATATCATCGTTTTACCTACCCTGACTTAAATCATGTAGAACAAGAGAGTTATTATGCCTTTAAGCGACGCATTTAACAGAGACAAAGAAGACTGGGTAGAAAAGTTAGCCACAGCCAAAGGCTCACATTTAGGTCGTAGTCTAGTAGTTGAAGTTCCAGTAGATGCAACTTCAAAAATAGGCGTACCTATGCCTATGCTTTGACTCCACGTTTTAAGTGGAGGGTCAGTATCTAATGAACCAACGGCCGTCAGGAACTTAACCATTTGGACACCACCTGTTAGGAATACTTCCACGCCTAATACTAACAGACGTAATATCATAAAAGGCAGTCGGGTAAGAGCATACAAGAAGGCTGAATACACTCGTTTCTTTGTTGAGGCCCGGTTAATCCTGGCTATTGGCGTAAATACACCCAAACACGGGTAGGCGAAAAAATACTGAGATTTATCAGTATTAAAGCACCTCCTATCGTTTCTGTTAGTGGCTTGTTATATGTATTTGCTCACTATTTTACTATCAAGCCAGCATCATTAAGAACCTATAACAGTATGTTCAGAATTCCTAGCAGCGATGGGCTGGCCCTAGCTAACCTGGGTGAATTAACTGTTGAGAGAAGTGAAGCACCAAACCAAGTACAGGGTGATCTTCCTGCTAATGCTCCTGTTAAGTCACCTGGCAGTAAGAGTAAGAAAAAATAAACCGCCAAAAAGTAGACAAAGAGAATTGACCACTATATAAAAAAATAGTGGTCTTTTGTTTGAGTTGTATGTGGCGATAATTTAAACATTTCACAATTATGGTATAAAGTCAATAATTCTTTTATTTTTTGGGCTTATATATTTCTGATTTATTTATAAGTATTAATTAGGTTAAAAATAATAATCATAAACAACCAAAAATATCAAAAACAGTGATTTCCAACTCAATAACTCAATCGTATTTTTTAAAAATGATTTTGTCAATGAGTTGAAAATAACTGACAGATGCGTAAAAACCAAAATACATTAGTAGACCAAAATACCGCTATTTACCAGATTGACAAAGACAGCGTAAAAACCAAGGATACACATGGACTCTCACCTAGTGAATATCTGGCAATCTTAAAAAGGTTCAGCAACTTTGCCGGATTTCTTGACCAGGTAGTTCCTTATCTGCCATATCCCAAAACATCACCTATCTACACATTAAAAGAAAAGTTAGTGTTTGCATCTGTAACGGACGAAAAGGACTTTAATCTGGAATTAACCTACTCTGAGATTATCGCGTTAAAGAATAGCATTAAAGCTATTCTAACTCTGATTAAACTTGGTGGTGGTGTCAAGATGCCACGTAAAGTTTCTGGTGCTATTGCTGACGATATCGCTGCCTTGGAGGGTCACTTTTTTAATCTCTCCGATAATCATGTTGCCCGGATATCCCTGAGTTATCAACCGACCCTGACCCATTTTCAGTCTGGCTTCAGGGTTAATCCCTAACAGTCTAATTACAGCAGTCTAATTGGGAAATAGAAAAGGCTACCCGTAAAAGGTAGCCAATACACCAAACATCGAGGACTATCACCATGATATCAAAGCACTGGAAAGAAGTGCGGTTAAATCTCAGGAATATTAAACTTGACCCGTTGATGTATATGGGAATGTCGTTTGCTATAAAGGTTCCTAACTATGCAGGAAGAGGAAAACTTCAATGGCAATTAACAGCCGTTAAATTTTACCATGAATTTCTGGCTTATTATGTGGGAAAAATGATGAAAAAAATTAATCCCATTACGCCCAGATAAAATTGAGGAAATTCTCAATAAAGCACTTGAATATTGCCGGGAAGAATGGAGGATTTATCAAGCTGAATCTGGTGGCGATAAAGAGGAGGTAAATAATGATGATTAACAAGTATCACGCCAAAGGACAATATGATGAGGGGCATTACTTTGCATCAACGCTAGAGAGCAAGGTGTATCACCTACTCAAAAAGTATGATGACAACCTATCAATACACCCCCGATTAACTTTGGTTGATCACTGTAATGATTGGAAGTCAATTACATGGAAGCCAGACTTTTATAGTCCAGTTTTCAACCAATACATCGAAGTAAAGGGAACGCTAACAACCGAGTTTAAACTCAAGATGCAATTGCTTAATTACCTTAATCCCGGAATGATTGAAGATATTTGGTTTGTCACTCGGAACAGGTCTTATCGTTGGCCAGGTATTTATTTAATGAATATCGATGAGTTCCAACGACATCTGAAAGCACAATAATTTAAGTTAATAGGAGAACAGCAACCGTGATAAATCTACACTATAAAGGCATATTTAGCCTCAATGGTGAACTTGTGCAAAGCCATTATAACCCCCATAAATTTGACCAAAATACAATCATTGTGGCTTATCAAGTCTTGACAC
The DNA here is from genome assembly GCA_016745315.1 of Arthrospira sp. PCC 9108. Classification (GTDB taxonomy): domain Bacteria; phylum Cyanobacteriota; class Cyanobacteriia; order Cyanobacteriales; family Microcoleaceae; genus Limnospira; species Limnospira platensis. The sequence continues at coordinate 1,881,207 of CP066886.1, read as the reverse complement.
ATATTGAGGAACACAAAACACCTGAAGTCAAGAATATTACCTATCAGGTAATGGGTAGTTACAGACCACGTGGTGATTATCAAGGCTCTGCAATTATTAAGCTAACTAAACAATCACAGTTTAGAGTTCAGCTATCCGGTAAGGTAATCCAATGTTTTGGTATGGTTGTCGCCAAATTGCAGCCAGAATCAAATCACCTAACACAATCAACAATCAACAATTAACTAAGGAAGAGTAATCATGAGTATTGGATATTACGGTAAAAGAGATGACGATAAATTCGCGTTTTGTAGTGCAGTTAAATCTGGAGAATCAGGCACATTCCTGGAAATTACTAGCGCTATGTTTCTCGTACAGCAACCTCACCTATGGCTCGTTGGTGTCGGATTAAGCGGTGATTTTCAGAACTTTAATGACAGAAGCTGGAAATTTGAGGAACAATTAATTGCTGTACGTTTCTGCATTGAAGAATATTCAAGCGAGTATCAAGGGAAAAACGGAAGTACAAGCCAACCTCAGTAGAATTAGCACTACTTCACCTAGTCGAAGGTGACAAGCTGCTAACTAACGGCACGATGATGTTTACCGGAACTGTAAATCTAGGACAATCAGCCACACGGGTAGCCGAGCGACTCCTTGAATTAGATAATACCACTGATTCAAATGATTTTGATTCAGCCAAGAATAAGCACGATTTAGCGGAATTTATTCTTGAATACAGTACAGCGTTAGATACCTTTGAATCTACTATTTCTGGCTACACTCTACAAGAAGCCATTGATTTTGTTGAGTTAAAGTCTGGCAAAAAAAATGGTGGCTTTGGTGGTAAACCCAAATCCAAAACCTGGGAATAACGAGTATATTTTACTGCTAAAATCCTTGACTATGAACATGATTTTGACAGCTTATACAACAAGGTTCAAAAATTAGACCCTGATACCCTAATCGCGTTAATTGAGCTGATGAAACTCAGCTAATTAACATAAAATATCCCCCCAATATTGGCGGGATAACTACCAGACAGCAAGCCAACACACTAAGAGGTTACTACCATGTCTGAGGACTATGTTGATTATAGACTAATACGCGATTCAATGGCAGATGAGTTAGAGGAAATAATTGTTGACGGTACATTAGGGACACAAGTTGAGTCAATATGTAGGGCTTGTGCTATCCTACCCTATCCGGATGTTCAATTCCCAATTATTACTAGCTTTATTTGCTCACCTGTTACGCTAATGTCAACCGCTGGGTGTCTGTTTCTTTGGGGGTCTAGTGGAACGGGTAAAAGCCAGATAGCTACTATTGCGGCTTCACTGTATCGCACCGACACAGTGTTAGCTAACAGCACATTTGCTTCACTGAGAAACAAGCAAGATACAGCCAGAAAGATATTGATATTACGACCCGTTACAAAGGGAGTTTGAACGTAATTTTTTATTGGTTTGGGAGGATATCACCCCCCAATTTATTAATTGAAAATGAAAATATGCTTTCACTGTTTAAAGTCTTAAACAGGAAAAATAGTCGAATAACAATTAGCAGCCAAACACCCGGTCACAACATGATTTTTAATGCTTTCGCTTTAAAAGTAATTAACTCAATACATCCTTTATGGACGTTTTGGGAACTTAACGAACTTAAAATAAGGATGTTTACTATGTGGTTTAAAAGAGACAATCAATGACAAGTTAAGAATCTGCGGGGAATCAATTTGAATTGTCAGAACTTTCGGATATTGAGGATATAAATCTTGGTAATATATCATCTCGCTTAGAAATGTTTTGGAGAGATATGAATAATTGCACTAATTACGCTAAAACCAAAAGAGGACTACAAAAAAGGAAACAAGATATAGCTAACTACAGATTATCCATTGATGTAATTGCTACTCATTCAATGATATACAAAACATCAATAGATAATTAAATCAAAGCATTTAACCGTTACTGGGAATTAGCAGAAACCAAAATATTCGCAGTATCTAGCGGAACAGAACAATTCTTAGACCATTTTATCGCTCCAAGTATTGAGAGCAAAACTAAGCAAAATAAGCAAGCCACAAAAGCAGGTTTTCCTGAATTAATCGAACCAGTTACAGACATTGATCCTAAGACTCTGAAGATGGCCATAGAAAAAGCCAAAAATGATGGTTATTTAGATTCAAGGGTTACTGTTAATGAATTAACCAATTTCATGAAAAACAGAGGATATCACATGATTAATGTCAACGGTAAAAACCTGTGGAAGCAAATCATTTGACTTCCAATTAGTTCATTGACCTAGGAGAATAACACAATGATGGCAGATATCAACAATCAGATGTTTGTGAAGTTTAATACTATGGTAGACAGTTTAGTTTACAACATTAATAAAGAAGATGGTTTGGCAACATTAAAGTCAATACTAGATGATTGCGAAAAAGAATTAACCATTACTGAACTTAAAAAGCAATTGCTGATTAAGGAACTGAATTACACAAAGCACTTAATAGATAAAGTCCAGTAAATACCCGTCCGCGATGACGGTAAACTACGGCAAACAACACACTAATAGGATAAAACCATGACAATTGACTTGGGTAAACTACTTAACCCAAATACCTATCTTAGTGATAGGTTAAGCAGCAAGCTAGTCTCTATATTGGACGCTGTAGAACTTGCCGATTGTCCTACACAATTTGATGAATGTCGTCTGTTGGAGCTTGAAAGCACTTTTCTGGTTATGCACAATTCCTTGATTACAGCAATCAATTAATTGTTGGACTAAAAAATCAAGCAATACGAAGAAGAAAATGACGATGAGTTTTAATCATGCCATAAATCCTCAAGTAAGATTTCATGCCTGAACGTATCGCAACACAAAACCATGAACTAAGAACAAGCAAGCTTAATGGTTATCGCGGAATTAGCACGTGATATTTACGCCCAAATTATGTCACGAGATATCCCCTACGCTAACCAAGATACCAGGGTGAAATTAGCCGAAATAGCTCATAACGCCGCTGTTGATTTTATGACGGTATAGAAAAAATGGGTATCGTCTCAAGAGACAGTTATTGAACCAGTATCATTTATGTCCGACTTTAGTGGCAATGGTTACAGTAGCGATATCTTTATGGGGGGTGACTTCAATGCCTAAGTTATTACCAGTAATCAGCCTACATACTGGAAATTTCAGCAATTTTCTACAGGGCCCGGTGGAACTTGTGTAGAACTAGATACACCCGAATGGTTTGACTACCTGAGAAAAAACAAGTCATTCTCTGTTGAGTTAAACGGCAAAAGGTTTACGGCTTGCAAAAAAACATCTATCAACAATTTCGCGTACTGGAACCTGAAGGGCTGGGACGGTAAAATCAACCATCACATCTATATCGGAAAATCTGACCAGACTACCAACGAAAAGATTCAACAAGCTGCTATAGCTATGTTTTATCGGTGTAACCCTAAACAAGCGTAAACCCTAACAGCTAACAGCTAACAGCTAACCCAATAACTTAAATGGCCCCTATGGTTTCTAACTGCAGGGGGTGTCTATGTATTTTTATTAGGGGTCGAGATAGACCTCACGGTCTACCCCTCCCATTCAGCAGCAGAACCGTACATGAGACTTTCACCTCATACGGCTCCTAGTTTGACCGTCTCCTTGTTAAGAGTACAGCATCATCTCTTCATCAAGAGCTGTTTTATCGTCGTGACAATGGCGGTGTAATAATTGAAGATTCTTGTAGTCATCCTTTCCGCCTTGGCTTCTAGGTACAATGTGGTCTATTTCAATTAAATCTGATGGGGTAAAGAATTCCCCACACCAGGTACATCTACCTTTTGGTTTTTTGAGTAGTTTTGCTACCCTAATTGGCGTGTCGATTGCTTGTCCTTTCCTGGTTGCCCAGTAAGTCCAATTTCCGTCATAAAGTGTTGCGTCAGGACGTATTAAGGTATGTCTGACAATTGGAGTCCAGTTGTGTTTGAACAGATGTAACCCATCTTTGGTTTGGAACAGCCAATTTTCGTGTCTTTCTTTCCCATTGCTAAGTTTAATTGTTCTATGTCTGAAATAATTTCTTAGCTTTTCGTAACTTGACTTTCCGCATCTTGATACTGTCCATGCCCTTAACATTTGCCAAACTGTGTTGTCTAGCTTATTGAAGGTCTCTGTTGAGACTACCCCTGAATAATAGTTTGACCATCCCCTAATAATTGGGTTTAGTTTGTTAATCAGGGCTGACTGAGGTGCTGTTTTATGTTGTTTAATTACACCTTTTATCACTTCTGTGTGGGCAACTGCTTTTTGGCTGGGTTTTATGTGAATTTTGTGTCCTAATAGTTTCCCATGTGGAATTTTCCCAGTTCTATATTTTCCTACAGGATATTGCCTAATATTGAAACCTAAGAAATCAAATCCGGGTTCCTCTGCTTTGCCGTTATACTCAATAGATTTGAGTGTATGGCAGATTCGAGTTTTTTCAGGTTTAATCTCTAATCCAACAGGCTTTAGCCATTCAGAAATAGCAGTTTTGCACTGTTCAATGATTCCTAAGTCTTTGGATATGACTACAAAATCATCGGCATATCGTATGACCGTGGCAAATGGTTTGTTGTTGGTATTTTGGGGATACATTTTTCCTATTAACCTACCCATCCCCAACAGTGCGATGTTGGCGAGTATTGGACTTATTACCCCTCCCTGGGGTGTCCCTGTTTCTGTATCCTCGAATACACCGTTGTCTAGCACTCCCGCTTTGAGCCATTGTTTCAGGTCTCTTTTTAGGCGGCTTGGACAATGAATTTTGGACAGTAGGTAATCATGGTTCACGGTAAGAGCATTTTGCTATATCAGCATCAAGAACATAATATTGTCCCTTATTTATGGCAATATAAATTCTGCTGATTGCGTCATGGGCTGACCGTCCTGGACGGAACCCGTAGCTTGTGCCTTCAAATCTCGATTCCCATTCAGGTTCGAGAGCCGACTTAACCAAGGCTTGCCTTGCTCTATCTTGGATTGTGGGTATTCCTATTCCAGCTTTTTTCATCCCTACCAGGTTTTGGAATCCAAACCCGTCGCAGTGGTTTTGCTTTGAGGTTTCCCTTAATGTTCTTGACCAGTTCAAACCTTTGTCTCGGAGAGATTACTCTTACTCTATCAACCCCGGCTGTCTTCTTGCCTTGACCCGCTTGGGGGGCGGGTTTATTAAGCTGACTGTTGGGAAGCATGGCTGACCGTGGAACCCGCCCCTACAGTCTCACTGCTAGGAGCCGGGCATAATATGATTTCACCAATAGACGTTGCCACCTTCGTGCCTTAGCATTTTGTCCCGATTTAGCTGCTCGAAATATACTCTTTTGGAGCTTGAAAACTTTCCGTTGAACCTTAGTCCATGGGATGGCGCTTCCATGCGTTGCTCGTAGTCTTGATTGGTTTTGGTTTCCCAAACCCTTTCTTTAAACTCGCTATCGCCATTTGTACACCTACTAGGCTCTATTTCTTTACAATCAAACCGTGACCTGTTAGCATATCCCTGTCATTACAACCGGGCTTTGGCTTTTGGTCACATCTCACCCCCTAATAGGCTTGCGCTTACACTTTTTACTACTGACTTTCTCGACCAGATTGTCAGAGCCTAGAAGGGGTTAAAAACGTTCCGCTTATATGGGCATTCCATCTTGAGATTTGTCCTTTCCACCGGGGTACTTCTAAAGGTCTGTGTAGGTATTATGAAGAAACTCCTACTTTTCCCCATACTCTTTTGAGCGCAGCGTATCAACCTGTTTCGCTACCTGATAATTACGATGGTTCAAGCCGGACATTCGGTTTCCCTAATCATGGATGGTTGGCAGTGGTCGCGTATGGTAGTAGGTTCTACTTCACGCCTTCCGTTCCCCGCTTCAATCCTGGGGTTGTGATTCCTGAAATTGGGGGTGGCTATCGCCGTTACCCTGATTTCCTAACTTTTACTTATCCATTTCTGGGCTTCCTATGAGGAATTTGTATAAGTTAGTTCATTTTGACCTTGGGTTCCCTGCCTTGTTTGGTATATCTCTATACCGAACGTTGGGACATATAAACAGTTATAGAGATGGTCAGGAGTGCGTTCCTTATATTCACCCAGGGGCTTGAAGTCTCTACCAGGCGGTTATTTCAGGTATCTCAACCCTATTTCATGCCTGAACGTATCGCACTCATTTACATAATGTAAATACATTATGTAACTTCTAAAATATGAATGCCTACCCTATCATGTCCAGATATTACCCAGAACTAAGTTACCCCCAACAGATAGCTTTACCTACAACCTACGGCTAAGATTTTGGGGGTGAACTGATTATGTTGGTATCGGTTTCTGCTCGGTAATTGTCACCAGTTGAAAAGTTGTTTAGGGGTATCGGGTTGGTTCCGGTAGGAGATAGTTTAGATTAGGCGATCGCACTTTTAATATCAGCCAGATGATAGCCCATAGTTTCCCCTCACCGAGGATTATGAATCAGACCCATAGATAACCCGATAGGCGATCGCTCATAGGTTTACCTATAGGTCTAGTCCACGGAAAGGCGGTCTGATATCTTTGTACATTGATTACTTAGAAGGTTCCCCTCTACGACTACCTACGGCTATCGTGTTGATTTGGAAACATATCCTCCCCCCAACCGGAACAAACACTCTTGGGGGTGCGACCGATGTGATAGCAGTCAATGGTGAGGAACGAACCGATAGGCTTGCCATTGACTGCTATCACAAGGGAGTTACCCTATCGGTGTTTGGTTGGGGGGGAGGAATGGATATTTGACAGATTGATTAAGTTGTGCTTATTGATTAACCCGTCAATAATTAAGTTTTGTTGCTAAGGGATATGCACTAATCGTCCCGTGTGCTAAGACTGAATGGAGTGCATATTAAGTGTAACGGTACGACTATCGGGTTAAGTAAATCCCGCTATTGCAGCTAGGATAAGGTGATAGACTTCAGGGCGAACGATGGGATTCGAACCCACGAGTGGAGGAACCACAATCCTCTGCCTTAACCACTTGGCTACGCCCGCCATACGATTAGTAATCGTAGCACAGACATCAAATAAAAAGCAATAACCTGAGCGAAATTTTTTTTTCGGCTAGCGGAGACAGGGAAAAGCCGGGTTAACCCAATCATGAGCAGGTATCGAGTCCCTAATGGACAGATGAGTTAACCCATCAGATATAGCATTAGTCAAGGTGGTTAGGACGCAGCTGGGAGAACGGAATCCATGGCATCATCGAGAGAATCAAACTGCTCACGTGCAATGGCGAATGCGGGCTTTCAACCACGACCAACATTTCTCTATCTTGTTGAGGTCTGGCGAATAAGGCCGAAGATAGAGTAAACGGCATGGAGCTGCCTCCACCAGTTCAGCCTGCCGCCCCCCTTTATGAAACGTTGCATTGTCCAATACTAGAGTCTGACCTGGCTTCAATGTTGGAATTAAGATAAACTCCAACCACAACTCAAACACTGTCCGATTACAACAACCCTCAAAGGTAAAGGGAGCTAAGAGTTGTTGATAACACCATGCGGCCATATAGCTCACCCTGCCCTGCCTCTTCCCTGATTTGAGGGCATGGAAGCGTTGTCCTTCCTGGCAGTAACCATAAGGATAATCGGAGTCTTGACTATTGATGCCAGCTTCATCGAGGTATAGCATTAGTCAAGGTGGTTAGGACGCAGCTGGGAGAACGGAATCCATGGCATCATCGAGAGAATCAAACTGCTCACGTGCAATGGCGAATGCGGGCTTTCAACCACGACCAACATTTCTCTATCTTGTTGAGGTCTGGCGAATAAGGCCGAAGATAGAGTAAACGGCATGGAGCTGCCTCCACCAGTTCAGCCTGCCGCCCCCCTTTATGAAACGTTGCATTGTCCAGTACTAGAGTTTGACCTGGCTTCAATGTTGGAATTAAGATGAACTCCAACCACAACTCAAACACTGTCCGATTACAACAACCCTCAAAGCGATCGGGGGCTAAGAGTTGTTGATGACACCATGCGGCTATATAGCTCACCCTGCCCTGCCTCTTCCCTGATTTGAGGGCATCGAAGCGTTGTCCTTCCTGGCAGTAACCATAAGGATAATCCGAGTCTTGACTATTCATGCCAGCTTCATCGAGGTAAACCAACCCTTCCGGCTCCATATGTTGAATCTGAGCAATAAACTCCTCTCGCTGTTGCTCATCACCTTCTTGGTAGCCGTAAGTTTTTTTTCTGGTGAAGCCAATTTTCTTCAAGGCTCTGGATATGGTGCGAGGAGAGATGTCGTCATCCCAAAGTTGAGCCATTTGAGCGGAGGTTTTGTCGCCATGCTCTTGGGCAAAAGCCTTGAATTTATGCCAGTCGGTAATTTTGTGGTTATTGCCAGGTCGGTGATTAGGTTTAGGGAGGAAGTCTCCGGTCTGTGCTTTTCTTTGCAGCCAGAGATTAATGGTGTTCCGGCTGACATGGAAAACTTGACTGGCTTCTGTTTTGGGCATACCGTCTAGTTCAATTGCATTAATAACTTTTTGTCTGAGGTTGTAACTATAGGGGGCTGGCATTTTTGGTCTTCTTAGTCATCTCGTCCTCTCCATTATACGTCCTAACTTTCCTGTCTGGTGCTATAGATGTGTTATTGGGAAAAAGCCCCGCTGATTTGTTGGTCAAGCGGGGCTTTTTACTGTTGAAAGTTTGAATGTAGGATAGAAATAGTCCGGTCGCTGACCCGATGCTAGGGAACTCTACCATCGCAGCCAGGTAAAGCTCTGTAAAGAGTTTGGCGTTATTCACGGGATCTTCATATTTTCCCATTAGGCTTGATGTTGTAGCCCAAACCCTGCATCCCCCTGGAGGTAGAAATTATGCCATCAGTGTATCTAGCACTACTTATATTAACATTTGGCTCTCTTTTGGTGTATATGCAAACATCCGAAGATATTCCCTTTGTTTTGGCAGGATTAACCGGAATTGTTTGTTTTATATGGGGTTTCGCCTTTGCACACTGGAGCCTACAAATCTTAATTGTTTTGGGTCTATTAAAACTATATAAACTCCACATTCCTGATAGTCTCACTTCCCGGTAATGGACAAAATACCCCTGAACTATCAGGGGTATTTTTACTTTTAAGGTACTCGGTCAAGACTGACATTAAGTAAACCATACCTTTCCCAGCCTTGAGCATCAAAATGCCACCATTCAGTCATTAATGGTTCAAAGCCATATTGTTTCATTTTCAACTCTAATAAGTTGCTATTGCGACGGACTTGGGGTTCATTGCCTGTGTAATCTCTCCAGGCTTTCTCGGTAAAATCATCGTAATCTGTAGGCATTTCCAGAGGTTGACCAGTTCTCAAATCTACTAGAGTCAAATCAACCGCCGCGCCGCGATTGTGACGGGAACCCCGCGCCGGATTACCTACATAACGGGAATCTGGGAGAATTTGCCACATTTGCCAGGTCACAGACCAAGGGCGATAACAATCATAAACCATTAACCCTAATCCCATGGTTTCTAGGTCTTTTTGTACCTCCGAAAGTCTTTGGGCGAAAGGGAGACGCAGGAGACATCGAGGCACCGGGTAAAGGGTTCGGTTTAAAAAATTATTGGCGGTTGCATAGCGAATATCTAAGCGAATATTGCGATTGACAGATTGAATATCTACCAGTCGATTAGCTGATGAAACTTGACTATAATCTGTAATTAGATTAGGGGGAGGTGTTTGGGCGATTAAAGGCTGGCTGTAAGCTGGTTCTGCCCACAAGTTAGATGACCAAAATACCAGGAAAAATGTAATGATAATTAACGGGATTTTTCTGACCATATTACCTGCCTTTTATCAAGATGTTAGGGGGTTAAATGTAGATCAATTTAATCTGCAATCAGGGAATTATTAACTAAGTATTGATATGGATACTAAGAGTAAATTCCCTGAGCCAGAGGACTTAGATGCTTAATCTTTGATAGATTTCATCTAAATGTTTCAGGTGATGTTCAGCCCGAAAACAGGATTCAATTTCTTCTGGGGATAGGTAAGACTGGATGGCAGAGTCTTGGCTAATTAATTTATGAAAATCCCCGTCAGGAGTATTCCAAGCCTGATGAGCGCAGGATTGAACAATGCGATAAGCCTCCTCCCGACTCATGCCTTTTTCGACTAGGGTAAGTAAGACGCGCTGGCTGAAGACTACGCCACCATAGAGGTTCATATTCCGCTTCATGTTGTCAGGATAAACCAGAAGATTTTTCACCAAATCTGTGATTTCTACTAACATGAAATGGGTAATAATGGAGGCATCGGGTAAAATCATGCGTTCGACAGAACTATGGGAAATATCCCGTTCATGCCAGAGGGCCACATTTTCTAAGGCGGCGATCGCATGACCACGCACAATGCGGGCTAGTCCGGTGAGGCGTTCGCTACGGATAGGGTTGCGTTTGTGAGGCATAGCAGATGAGCCTTTTTGACCCCGTGCGAAAAATTCCTCTACTTCTAAAACGTCTGTACGTTGCAGGTTGCGGATTTCTACGGCAAATCTCTCAATGGAAGCAGCCAGCAAGGCGAGGGTTTGCACATATTCAGCATGAATATCTCGGGAAATTACCTGAGTTGAGGCGGTGTCGGGTTGCAGTCCCAGTTTTTGACAGGCGATCGCCTCTACCCTCGGATCAACATTAGCATAGGTTCCCACCGCCCCGGAAATCTTACCTACAGCGATTTGTTGTCGCAGACGTATGAGACGTTCCCGGTTGCGACAGACTTCGGCTAACCATCCGGCTAGTTTGAAGCCAAAGGTGATGGGTTCGGCGTGAATACCATGCGATCGACCAATCATCACGGTATTTCGATGCTGTTGCGCCTGATAGCGAATGGCTTGGGCTAGGGTCTCTACCTGTTCGAGAAGTAAATCCGTACTAGCTACCAGTTGCAAAGCTAGGGCTGTGTCTAAAACGTCGGAACTCGTTAACCCTAGGTGAATGTAGCGTCCAGCATCCCCAACATATTCGTTAACATTGGTGAGAAAGGCAATCACATCATGGCGCACTTGGGCTTCAATTTCTAGGACGCGCGCTAGGTCAAAATTGGCTTTGGCTTTAATTTCCTCCACGGCTGACTCTGGAATATAGCCGAGTTCGGCTTGGGCTTCACAGGCGGCAATTTCCACCTGTAGCCACGTTTTTAGCTTATAGTTGTCTGTCCACAGCGAACCCATTTCGGGTAAGGTATAGCGTTCAATCATTGGGATTGTCAGAACTCTGTTGATTTTTAAGGCTAGTGTCTAAAATTCTCTACTGGCTAGGGTTTAGCGGGTTTTGGCTTAATCGGGAAGTTTGAACACCCGACGATCGCAAAATCACAGCTCCTCGACCAATATTTCATTTTGACATACCACCGTGCCTAAGATTACTAGATTCCCGGTCTGTCAACACCGATCAATCTGGGGATGTATCATGGGTGCATTTGGGAGACCCCCAGATCACCAGCCAGCCCACCCCCAGGACCACTAATCAGCTATGCCTTTTGAGATATTCCTTTCAGCCTGTTGTCAGCTTAGGGGCTTAACATAAAATTAGCAAGCGCTATAATATCAGAGTTTTGTCTTGTCCTGACTCTCTTGAGGTGCTATCGGCTATATGATGAAAGGAAAATTTTATAGGTTTCATCGAGTAATTAAATGGTTTGCGATCGGTTTATTAGCCGTGGGGATGTTCGCCCCTTGGGGAACTGCAGCGATCGCACAATTGCCACCCCTTCCCACATTTCAGGATATCACGAGAGTCAGTAACCCTCGGATTCGAGCTAGAGCCTGTGCTAACTTATTTTGTGCCCCGGTTAGACTCGATAATCGCAGCATCCTTGAAGTCACTTCTCAACCGACTATCTCCCCAGATCATCCTCAAGATTTTGACGTTCAGCAGAGAGTTCAACGCATTGAAAAAATTTTGATGTCCATTGTGGCGGCGGTAGAAAATCCCGACACCCTCGGAATTGAAGTGGGTATCCGCAATGATGAAACTGTCGTGTATGCTCCTGAACAACCGCAAATACAGGATCAGGTGATCATCACAATTACTGATTTTGACTCCCTTCATCAAGGACAATCTAAAAAAGCGATCGCTAAACAGTGGCGAGATACCATCTATCAAGAATTGTACCATTCCATCTCAGAACGCCGCGCCTTTCAACAGTATTTCTGGAATCGCAAACTTCCCTTTACCCTCCTATTTTTGGGGATAATCATCCTGAGTAGCTGGATATTATGGCAAGTCCAGAAAATCATTGACCGAGAAAATCAACGCATCCAAAATTTATCTCAAACCGCCACAGATATTATTGAAGCTGACCCCAACTATGACCCTAAAATCATACCTAAATCCCGGTTGAAATTTGGATTTAATCAGATTTGGAGTCGTTTACCCAATCTTTCTCCTAATCAACAAAAGCAAGTTATTCAATTCCTCCGGCAGGTAACTCAGTGGGGACAAATTTTTATTTGGTTAGGAGGATTAGCTTATCTTTTATATTACTATCCAGCTACCCGCGCTATAGGTGTAGCCCTAGGGGGAGTTCCCCTATCTTTGTTGGTTTATTATCTGATTGTCATTGCCGCCATTAAAATCAGTCATTTGTCCATTGAATATTCTTTGCAAGAATGGGTTAATCAATCTCTCTTTAAATATCCCAATTCTCAGCAAAGATTTCTGTCACGACAAATCACATATACGGCAGCCCTCAAAGGTTTGGCATCATTTACCAGTTACTTCATTGGTGTTGTATTAACCTTAAATACTATTCTCAGTTCCGTTTTTAATATTCAGATCAATGAAATTTTAACCGGGGTGGGGGTGATTGGTTTTGCCTTGACTTACATCTTTCAAAGCACTATTAAAGATGTCTTAAATGGCTGTCTAATTTTGTGGACTGATCAATATGCTGTCGGTGATGTAATTGCTGTGGAAAATAAAAGTGGTTTGGTTGAGTATATCAATCTTTATATTACCCAAATTCGCAATCTTGATGGCAATTTAATCACCATTCCTAATGGCAGTATTTCCCTTGTGGAAAACATGACCAAAAATTGGTCGCGAGTTAATTTTACTATTGAGGTAGCCTATGATTCCGATATCCGCAAAGCCATGGAGGTTATGAAACGGGTCGGAGAAGAAATGCTACAGGAACCCTATTGGCGGAATTTGATTTTAGAATTACCCCAAGTTTTGGGAGTTGATGCCGTGAGTCATCGGGGAATGTTAGTCCGCATTTGGATTACTACTCAACCTGTGAAACAGTGGGAAGTCGGTCGAGAGTTTCGGTGTCGGGTCAAAGAAGCCTTCGACCGTGAAGGGATTAAAATTGGCATTCCTCAGCAAACTTTGTGGCATCAAGGCTATCATCATTTATTAGACCAAAATGGTAATCATGGCGGTGAGTTTTCCTCTTCTGTCAATTGACACCGACAATTTGACCGCCAATTATCCTGCTGAAGTAAGATGCAGGAGGCTAGATTAGAACTAACAGTTCCCAAACAGCCTGTTATTTCTATGGGGTAGGAAATGCTCGGCCTGGTAGCTGTAGCGTGAATCCGTTAAACTACTGATACTGACCTGGGGATGGGGTACTGAGAACCCCCTAGTAGAGGAAAATTGATAACTAATGAAGTGTACTTGAGATTATTGTGTTAACTGAACTGAAACCGAAAATTTCTGAATTAGAAAATCTGGCGCGTGCCATTAGCTACGAACATCAGCGGTGTCTAGGAAGTCCCCAGACGGCGTTAGTTCCGGCTTACCATGCGGGAGTTTTATTGCTACAAGCACAAACCCAATTAACCTCAACCGACTGGGAAGGTTGGCTAGAGTCGATTGATATTTCTGCCCAAAGTGCTGACACTTATATGCAGATTGCTCGCACTTGGCCAGGATTTCTGGGTGGGGAAATAGAGATAGAGGCTGCTGATATTGACGAATATTCACTACAGCCCAAACCTTTGGAATTAGAAGCCCAGAAGGAAGTAGAACCCCCCATAGAGGAGGTAGAACCCCCCATAGAGGAGGTCAAGGACTATGATACCCCTATTGATGTAGAATTTACCCCGGTTCCTCCAGGGGAGGAAATACCACCCAAGAGGGAACTGATTAGCTTTGTACTTGAGGGGGCTGTGGTTCCGAAGGCGCGTCCCCGGGTTACCAGTAATGGGACTTATTTACCTCCTCGATATCGGGAGTGGCGGAACCGGGCGGAAGTTGAATTATATCGCCAGATATCAGAACGCAATTTAACCAACAGATTTCCCATCAGACGGGCGGCGGTGACTATCCGTTTGTTTGGTAATCATCGGACTAATTCTGATATTGATAATTTGGCTGGGGCTTGTTTAGATGCTTTGACTTTGCAAGGGGCGGGGGTTTTGATGGATGACCGCTTGAGTTGTTTACCTCAACTGAGGGTAGAATTTATTCCAGATCTCCCTAAAACGGGGGTTTGGATAGACATTGAACCTCTCAGGGATTAACAGTTAATTAGCGGTCAATTACTAGATAAATTGTGACTAATTTAAGTTGAGTTTAATCACCATTTTGGGATGTTTGACGACATCCATATATAACTTTTCGATCTGGCTGATATTCTCATCTAGGGTGTATTTTTCTAGCACCCTATTTCTAGCTTTTTGTCCTAAAATAGTTGCCATTTCAGGATGGTCTCTAAACACAGGTAATATAGTTTGGAGTTGAGTGCTAACGCCTTGGGTTTTTAAGACGACACCCGCGCCATTTTCTAAGACTTCACCATCAGCCCCAGCATCGGTGGCTATGCAGGCGATACCACAGGCCATTGCTTCTAGTAGAGATAGAGATAGTCCTTCTACTAAGGAGGGTAAAATAAACACATCGGAGCCGCGTAAAATTTCGATACGTTTATCTTCATCGCCGATAAAACCTGCCCAGATAATGCCGTCTTCTAAGCCATAAAAGCCTTGTAAGGAAGAGGCTAAGGGTCCATCTCCTACTAATAATAAGCGGCATTTTTCACCCATGCTGGCTTTTTTCCAGCCTTTTAACATGGCTTCGATATTTTTTTCGGTGGCGATGCGTCCTTGATAAACGAAAATCCGATCGCTTTGAAGTTGAGATTTCAGGTGGGAGGGTCCGGGGGAATATTTTTGTACATCCACGCCATTAGGAATGATGGCGACTTGGGGCGAGGTAACTCCGAGTTTAACGAGTAAATCTTTCTGAATTTGAGAGAAGACAATTACCCGGTCATAATTAGCCAGGAAGGGAGCATAAATCTGGTACATCAGATGCTGAGTCCCAGAAGTGAGGTTGCGGAGTTTGCGATCGAAAGGGGGGTGAAAGGTGGCTACTAAGGGTAAATTTAATTCTTCGCAAATTTCTGGGAGGAGGAAATCAAGGGGAGACAGGGTTAGGGAGGCATGAACCAGATCAGGCTTTAATGCTTGCAGAGACCGCATCAGTACCTTACTAGATTTGAGGGTAGGTATGGTGTAGATCTGAGACTTATAGAGGCAGGGAAGTGGCACTTCTTTGGTCCTCTGAGTGTCACCGAAAGAATCGCTATTAAACTGGAAATCTTGGGCTTGAATTTTCCAGTGCCCATTTTCTAGCGACCATTGTTCTCGACGTTCGGGGTGGGTGGTTTCTTGGGCAAAATGGATAAAGCTAACCTGATATCCCCGGTCAAGCAGCATATTGGTTACTTCCCGGGAGTAAGTGACGTTACCGCAAAATGGTGATTTTTTTCCAAGCCAAGCAATGTGCATTCAGATATGTTTGTATAATGGTGGTGTTTGGGGATGACTTTATCACGGAGTTTTGACAGTTGGCATCTGTACTGGGTACAATTTGAGTTCAAAATTTACCGAGTCCTCCCCAAATCATGCCGGAAAATATGCCCCAGGCTGAACCAATGCCGGCAGAAACGATAATGGCTCCTAATAATAGGGGGGTGCTGTTGTCTGAGGGGTTGGTTTGCAGCAATTGAGGAAATAGGGTAGATGCGATCGCCCCTAAAAAAGCGCCAGTAATTACTCCCAGGAAATTACCCCAAACCATACCGACCCAGGCTCCCCGTCGTCCAGCTAATCGTATAGCAGTGGGGAGGGGTGGTGCGCCGCCAATGCTGCCAAAAGTGGCACCAGATAGAATCCCCCCCAAGGCACCAATTCCGGCCGCGACAATGGCCGTGACAAAGAGGCGGGAGATAATTTCTGGGGTGGAGTTACCAGGCTGGTCTATTTCCATGGCGACCACAGCGATCGCCCCTAAAACACTACCGATCGCTGTACCCAAAAATGCTCCCCATATAGCACCTAGAACCATACCATTTTTACCATGTACACGGCCTTTGGGAACCGATAGAGGGGGTTTAAATAGGTTCCAGATGGTACCCCACACCATACCCATAAACGCCCCCCACAGAATCGCCTGACCAATGAGGGCATCTTGTTCTAAAGCCCCAAAAATGACTCCAGCTATGGCGGCGGCGATGAAGGTTCCACATAGACCCCCAATGATTACCGGGATTTTGCTGGGTCCGGTAATGGGTTCGGGTATGAATAACCCGGCGGTGGCACCGAAAAAACAGCCCCAAATGCTACCGACGATCATGGCTCCCAGTATGCCGCTGGTGGGTCCAAAGAGGGCAAAAATTATAGCCACTATCGCTGATAAACAGGTAACTCCCCAAACACCGCCAACTATTGCGCCTTCGGTAATATGCCAAATGGCTAACCAGGTGCGCGGTGATCTGATAATGGCGGGAGGTTGGGGACGTTTGAGAACTCGTCTGGGGCTTTTGGTGGTGGGGGTGATGACTCGCGATGGTTGTTGGGGACGGGTAACTCGAGAGTTGAGGGTGAGACGATGGCGCTTTTTGATTTTTAGTGGTTCTAGGTGTTCACCGGAACGCACGGCTTCTCGGGAGGGGAAGGGATCGCGTCCTCCTAGTTGGCGGGTGCGATCGCACCAGGGACAGGATTTTAGATAGTTATTGTATCGGTGTTGTCGATTCTTGGCACAGGTGCTTAGGTCCGATTCTGCTTGTTTGAGGGCTTGTGTCCAATCTATGGCTGTGGGGCGTTTTTCCGGGTAGCGGTAGCCGTCTTCAAAGCAGCGGATAAATAGCTCCTGTAGGCTGGGGTGAAGGGTTTTGAAGGTGGGGGCTAAGGGCATCGGTTGGTAGGGGACTGGTTTTTTCCCATAGACGAAATGACCGGCTTTGATGCGCGCTTCTATGGCTGGGGGGTCACCACTGCCTTGATATACTCCTGAAAAGGGGTGTGTTCCTTCCATTAGTAGTTGAAATATCAGCACGGCTAAACCAAAGCGATCGTGTTCTGGGGTGCGATCGATATCTCGGAAAGTCTGATGTTGCAATTCTGGGGGGGTAAATTCCGCTTTTCCTACCGGACAGCGAAAGGTCAGCTTAGTATAGGGGTCGCACACTTGAAACGAGTCTGTATCTACTAGGGTGACAATAGCGGTATCGCTGACTAGAATATTGGATTCGTTGACATCTCCTACTACATAGCCTCCGCTGTGAATGTCGTTAAAGGCGGCTGCTAGGTTGCGTGCGGTACGGTGTAGGTAGAGATAGTTAAATAGGGGTTTCTGTTCCCGGCGGGTTTTGGGGGTGTAGAATGTGTGGATCGGTGCGGCGGCGGTGACGCGCGGCATTAGATACCCGACAATGTGGGGCCGGTTATCGAGAGTTCGCAACAGGTCTATTGGCCAAGCGATTAAGGTCATCCCCGGCATTACAGCTAAATTGGCAGGGGGGGCGTTGTACATTAGGGTTAGTTTGTCTGCGTCTTCGTCTGTCGGGTTATGGTAGATTTTGGCTACTAGGGTGGGGTCGTTGGCAACAACGTAGATGCGACCCTCACCACCACTCCCAATGGGGTTTCTGGTGTCGAGGGTGATGATTTTTCCATTAAACTGGCGCTGCAACCGCATTATGCTTAGGAAATTTGGGGTAGGGCTGATATTATCCTCAAGGATAGCGCTTTCGGACCATCATCAATGCCAATTTAATTGTCGTCCTAAAAATTCCTCTAGTTTCTGATTATGGGGTCGGAAAAATTCCTGGAGTTGCTGGAAAACGGCATCTTGGCGATCGACTTCATATTCTCCAGCGTTGAAAGGGTGATATTTATGGAGTTGGTGCGGCGGGAGTTCTAAAAATTCTAAGACTTGATTTAAAATGGCTTGGGGATGTTCGTAAAAGTCCTCACTACGAATAATTAAAAACTGTTCCCGGGGAAATACTGACATCCAATTTTCCAGAAAATCGATATATATTCCTCTGGCTAGATATTTCTTTTGCCCTTGTAAGGCGGGAGCATTGAAAAAGTCGATATCGTCTAGGTTAGACATGATTTCTAACTCCGAGGCAAAGGCTTCTTGCCAAGACCTCTTTTCCCACATTAATCTCTGCCAATGATAATAATGTGAAAAACTCCTGATTATCGGATTTCTTAACAACACAATCAGTTTCATGGACGGAAATACTTCCCAGACCCGCTGGGGAACTTCCAGGGTTTCTAAATAGTGAGGAGTCGCTTCTCCAGTGATAAATTTGGCTGAGGTCGCCAGGTGGGGAAAATGGGAAAGATACCAGTCTAAGCCTCTATAAAACAGCATAGTCCAAAAGTAAACTTCTTTTTTGATGCAGGGTAATACTTGCGGATGTTTACTTAAATAGTTGTACAGGGAAGTTGTGCCGCCTTTTTGAGTGCCAATAATTAAAAAATTCGGGTGCATGGGATGGTTATTATCCCAATATTGACTAGCAATTTCTGGTCGATTTTTTAACAGTTTTTTATGGCTGGCATTTCGATAATGGCTGATGGCTTCTTGGATATTTCCTTGACGACTTAAAGCCTCTCCTAGGTTCATAGAAACTATATGAAAATCGCCAAAATCTTGGAGTTTCTGGCGATAGATATCAATGACGACATCAAGTTGATTGTGTTCGGCTAATAAATTCCACAGATTCCAATATGACCAATAAAAATAAGGTCGAATATTAACGGCTTTTATATAGGCTTCTATGGCTTTGAGAGGTTGTCCTTGACGCAGAAATATTTGGGCTAATTGCAGACAAGCATCGAAGCATTCTAGGTCGATTTCTATGGCTTTTTGGTAATTTTTAATCGCCTGATTCCACTTATTGAATCTCACGGCTACCTCGGCTAGTTTTTGGTAAATTATTGCCGATTTATCAGGATGGTTATTTAGGAGTTCCTGATAGTTACTGAAAATTTCCTGCCATGATTCCAGTTGGTTTAAAAGTTCCAATAATTTTAAGTAAGGCCATGTTAATTGTGGTTGGAGGGTTATGCCTTTTTGATAGGCGGCGATCGCTTGTTTTATATCTCCTTGTTTTTTGCAGATTTCCCCCAGCTTAAAATGTATCCAATCTATGTCTGGCTTCAGTTTAACACATTGTTGATAGGCGGCGATCGCTTCCTGGTAGTTTTGCTGTTCTGTGAAAACATCCCCCAAACGACTATAAACATAATACAAATCTGGGTTCATTTCCAGAGCCTGTTTATAGGCGGTTATGGCTGATTTCCATTGTTGACAATTGACGAAAGTTTCCCCTAAATTATAGTGGATTTCTGCCACATTTGGGTAAATTTCCATCGCCTTTGTATAAAGGGCGATCGCTTGGGTAAATTTTCCCTGATTATCAAGGGTTTGGGCAACCTCAATATATTCAGTAAGTTTAATATTTTGAGGCTCAATATCGATGGCTTTTAATAAACAGTAATTAGCTTTATTGGGTTGATTTATTTGTCCAAATACTTTGGCTAAGTTGCGATAAGCACCGCCAAAATCTGGCTTAATTTCGATAGCTTTTTCATAGAAACTAATGGCTGATTGCCACTCATTTTGTTGAGCAAAAAGACTGCCAAGATTAGCGTAAACTTCTGCAAAATCTGGCTCGATTTCTAAGGCTTTTTTATAGGAGGCTTCCGCCTGATCAAACTCCCCCTGTAGCTGTTCAACAGTGCCGATAATTTTGTATGCTGGAGCTAAGTTAGGATGGTATTCTAAGGCAGTTTTACAGGAAGCGATCGCCTCTGAAAATTGCTGTTTCGCTAGATATGTGTTAGCTTGCTGATATAGCTGTAATGCTATGATTTCTTCCGAGAATGGCATTATTACTTTCAATTTTTGGGAAACTTCCAGGATGCTTTTCTAACATCTCCTTACAACTCATATACATATCATAAAATTCGCCAAATGTCAACCCTTGACCAATCATTAATTTAATCCCAATCAAACTGTAAATTTAAAAAATCCTGTAATCTTTGATTATGAGGATAAAAATAATCTCGGAGTTGGCTATAAACTGAAGGTTC
This sequence comes from Arthrospira sp. PCC 9108, assembly GCA_016745315.1. GTDB lineage: Bacteria > Cyanobacteriota > Cyanobacteriia > Cyanobacteriales > Microcoleaceae > Limnospira > Limnospira platensis. The sequence goes on along the minus strand of CP066886.1, from coordinate 1,860,812 downwards.
AATTTGGGGATAACGTCCTGAGTTATAGGAACAATAATTAGAGAGTTCATAGCTAGGTAAGCCTAAAAAATCCAAAACCTGATTAAAAACTTGGGAGGGATTTTGATAAAAATCTTCACTGCGGATAATTAAAAACTGTTCCCTGGGGAAAATCGACATCCATTTTTCCAGAAATGGTAGATATAATCCTCGCCAAATATATCCGGGATATTGAATTAGCTTACTCTCCGATTCTAAGTTACTTTTGATTAGGTTTAACTCCGATTCTATCACGATTTCTAATGGTCTATATTCCCGCATTAATCTCACCCAATGATGATATTGAGATAAGGCTCTCGTGATGGGATTACGAAGTAATACAATTAATTTAATACTAGGAAATTCCTCAAATATACGCTCAGGAACTTTCGGGGATTCTAAATAATTCGGCGTGGCTTCCCCGGTGATGATATTAGTATCGAAAATACTGGGGGGAAAGTGGGATATATACCAGTCTAAACCTCGGTCACAATGTTGATTCCAAAAATGAGTTTCTTTCTTAATAAAACCTACCATTTGAGGATGTTCTTCTAAGTAACGATACAGAGATGTAGTGCCACCTTTTTGAGTGCCAATAATGATAAAATTGGGCGGGAGAGGAGAGGATTTATCTGCTGATTTAGCCACGATTTCAGGATGCGATCGCCGCGTTTTTTGAACAGCAGCATCCCGATATGCTACCATAGCTTCCTGGAATTTTTTTTGATAGCTGAGAAGTTCCCCCAAATTCAATTTAACTTGTTCAGAATCGGGAAAACGGTCAATGGCTGCTACTAAAATTTTCCTGGCTTGGTCTAGCTGTTCATATTCAGCTAAAATATTCCACAAGTTCCAATAAGACCAAGCAAAATCAGGTTTAATTTCTATGGCTTTAAGAAAGGCATTCATAGCATCTTGAGTCCGACCTTCTTACAGTAAAATTTTACCCAAACTGCGATAGGTTTCAAAGCAGTTATAATCTACGGTTAAATGTTGACAATAAACTTTAATAACTTCCTCCCATTGATGATGCTGAATTAAGATTTTTTCTAAGCTACGATAAGTCATAGTTGACTGGTGATTAACTTCCAGAGCCTTTTGATAATACAAAATTGCCTGTTTCGGTCTTTTTAATGCCTTCAAAACTTCCCCTAAGTTATGATAGGCTTCAGAGGTATCAGGATATAATTTAATGGCTTGTCGATAACAGGCGATCGCCTTAGTAAATTGGCGCGACTTTAGCAACAAATTTCCTAACTTTATATAATCATCTGCACTGCCTTTTTCCGGTTCTAATTTCAGAGCTTTATATTGACATTTAATAAAATTATCCGTATCCTCTAACTCAGTCCATACCTTGGCTAAATTCCGATAAGCTCCGGCTAAATTAGGATTAATTTTTAACGCAGTTTGATAGGCTATAATAGCAGGTTCCCACTGGCTTTGTTTCGCATATAAACTGCCTAAATTTGAGTAAACTTCCGCAAAATGTGGTTGAATTTTCAAGGCTTGTTTATACCATTTTTCCGCCTCAGCTAACTCTCCTTTACATTGCCAAGCTATCCCCAAAGTTTTACAGGCGATCGCTAAATCCGGGTACAGTTTTAAGGCTTGTTCAGCAGCTTTGATAGCCGCATCCCAGTCCCTATTATTAATGTATATAATAGCTTGCTGGTGAAGCTGCAATGCCAAAAATTTAGGAGGTAGAGTCATAAATAATCCTGATGGTAATAATTAATAGTAGGATTGATTAGGTCCGGCAATTTCTGATAACAAAATTTCCAATTCACCAGGCTGGAAGCCATCTCCAGTTTTCACTAAAAATAATTGATACCCTTCATATACAATATCTACCCAGTCTTTAACCTTTTCTAAAAATAGATTAATTCCCCGTTTCGCTTCTTGTTCTTCGTTATCTTCTTCCGAGACATTATAATCATCAAAAATCGCCATTCCTCCCACCTTTAACAGTCGCCATGATAGCAAAGCATCTCGGAAAGCTACGGTCGCCAAATGACAACCATCAATATAGATTAAGTCATAGTAATCAGCCGCCAGAGAATTGAGAATATTTTGAGAATATCCGACTATTTTAATCACGCGATCGCCAGCATTAGTTTTAGCAATATTGCTATTAAATTCCGGTTGAAAATAGGGGTCAATACAAGTAATTTGTGCCGTCGGATGAGTCAGCACATAATCAAGAAGCCAACAGGCTGACATCCCCTGAAAACTACCAACTTCTAAGGCTTGAAAGCCGGGAATACCCGCCAGATGATGTAAATGTTTTTCCCAGGTGGGGATATTACTACTAAACCAGTCTCGGGTAAATCGATAATTGCGTTGTTCGCTCAAATACCATCCCCGCAGTTTTAAGGCGGTGCTGTGATAACTAGCAGCTTCGTCTAGGCGGTTACGTTCAGATAATAAATTACCAAGTTCTGTATAAGGTTGAGGAGAGTTAGAGTCTTCCTGGGTGGCGCGTTTTAGGGAGCTAATTTTTTCCTCAAACTCCTGGTATTGTTGACAGATATTCTGATATTTTTCCAGGATTTCAGCATTCTTAGGTTGACATTCACAGGCGAGTTTATGAAAGGCGATCGCTCCTTCAAACTGATAATTTTTAGCTAACATTTCTCCCAAATTTAAATAGGGTTCCGGGTACAGTTGACTAAAGCCTAACTTTTGCCAATTGTGATCCGGTGGATGACTAATCATTTCCGACAACCACTGACTAGCCTTATCTACGTCTGCTTGACTCTGTTCCCGCATAGCATAACCCAATTGACGATATAAACTATTACTAACTCCTGGCTTGTCTTCGGGAACTTTTTGTAAGGCTTGTAAATATATAGGAATGGCTTCCGAAAAACATCCGTTTTGACTTAAAGCATCCCCCAAGTTTTCATGAGCCCAGTAGGAGTTGGGGTTTAATTCAATGGCTCGAAGACAAATAGCGATCGCTTCTTTAACTTTACCAACCTCCAACAAAGATCGCCCTAATGGGAGATGAGACCAAGGGGTGTTAGGGTTGATTTGCATGGCTTTTTGATAAACAGAAATCGCTTTTTCTGGTTCCTGTAAGCGAAACCAAGCATTTCCTAATTTATGGTAGGCGAGTTCGTTTTGGGGGTTAATTTCAATGGCTTTTTTATAGGCGGCGATCGCTGGTTGCCAATTTCCCTGTTGAGCCAACATATTTCCTAGGTCTACATGAATGCGATCGCATTGAGGGTTAAGTTCAACACCACGCTGATAAGCTGCTTCTGCTGCTGACCATTTTTCTAAATTACTGAGCGCATTTCCTAATAAATAATAGGCTTTAAATGAGTCAGGTTGTTTGGCGATCGCTTGCTGACAATAACTGATAGCATCTTCATATTTTCCAAACATAATTAATAATTGAGCCAGGTTACGATATAACCCCACCAAATCAGGATTAAGACGCAAAGCCACATCATAGGCTTGTACAGCATCTTCCCATAATTTATGTTCGGCATATAAACTGCCCAAATTCCCGTAAACTTCACCAAAATCTGGTTTAATTTCTAATGCTTTTGTATAGGCAATTAAGGCAGGCTCAAACTCGCCTTGTTTCTGGTAAGCCAGTCCCAATATTTTATAGGTATCTGCCCAATCAGGCTGCATTTCTAAGGCTAAATTACAGCAGGCGATCGCTTCCTCTAATTTGCCTTCTTTGAGATGATCAATGGCTTGGTTATGGTGTATAAAAGCATAGTTTTGGGCATTCATTGATAAACTCATCCGCAATTTTTACACTCAAACAACTCATTAAATTATATCAGCAATTTCCATGGTTTTTAATAAACTGTTGATATCTATATAAAAATTTTGATTTCTATCCATCTCATCATCTATTTCCTTGGGAAATTCTGGATTGAATTCGCCCACTAAGTAATAATAATCTAATTCACAAATTTCGCTCATAGTCCAGTAACAGGGAAATGAGGCTCCGGGAGGAAATAACTCAATTACTTTAGTTCCAGGTTCACAGAAAACTAAGTTAGTTAACCCAGCACCATGAGGAGAAATTACCACTTCCGCATGATGTAAACACAATGCTTGTTCTTTCACGGACATATTTTCAAGATAGACCACTTGAAAACCTAATGGTTTCAGGATATCCATCAACTCCTGTTCATTGATAACTTGGCGAATATAAGCATTAGCTCTACTAATATAAATTTTACTAGAGTAATTGCATCGATTATCCTCTTCCAGTAATGGATGTTTTAAAACTAAATCTTTGAGAAAATCACAAGCCCATTTGGGTGTTGATAAAGTGCGAGAGGGAACCATCAAAATATCAGCTTCAACGTGACGAAAACAGCCAAACATTTTTTGGTTTTCGGGAATGTCAAACATAGCTAAAGTTTCATCCTCATATTTGTGACCAAACTTATTAACCACAATTTTATCAATGGGGAGTCCGCTGGCTAACACCAGATGCAACCTAGGTATTACCTCAACCATCCAATGAAAATAGTTTTGTCCACAATAAGCAGATACAAAAGCAATATTTCCTTTTAAGTGTATGGTCTCTGGTAAATTATGAGCAGCTAAAGCAATTCCTGAGTTGTCGGAAGATAAATCTTTAACAACCTGATTATTGGCGGTTATTATTGTGTGTAAAAAACCAGTATTTAAGCCTCTAGCTTGTGGCAATATTTTCACGGAACTGGCTGGTTGCTGGGTTCGATGACTTGTGAAACCCAAAAGATTATTAGAAACTGTAGTTGGCTGTTTAAAATTAACAGAAGTAGATGGATATATCTCGATAGTTTGAACATGACTACAATTTTTACTATTGATTAACCACTTTTCTGGACTTGGTAAATTACAGAATTTAGAAAGCAGATCATGAGGTAATTGTAAATGATTGCATCTGTGAGCATCTTCATGTCTTCCTAAGTGTTTTAAATTGAGCTTAATTTGGGTGTATGCTTGATAATGATTGGGGTCATTTTTCAGTGATTCAAAACAGACTTTTAGGGCTTCTTCCCACTTTTGCTGAGACATGAAGACATTAATAATTTCTTCATAATACCAAGTACAATTTTTGATGTTAATAGCATTTCTATAAGCCTCAATGGCTTGGTCCAAATCACCCAATTTTTGTAAGCAATTCCCCAAGCCATTATAAAACCAGTCATGATTACTATTTATAGATATGGCTTTTTGATAATTTTCTAAGGCTTTTAACCAGTCTTGATTTTGATAACAAGCATCTGCTAAAGATCCATAAAACCATTGGGAATCAGGATTTTGATTAACCAGAATTTGATACTGATATATTGCCTGTTCATAACGATTTTGGTTGACTAAAATCTTACCCCAATTAACTCGATTATTGGGAGATTCTAAAAAACTTGGGTTGTGTTCAATGATGGTCTCATAAATGACTAAAGCAGCATCCCAACATTCCTGCTCAATTAAAGTTTCTGCCAGGGAATAATAGTGTTTGATAAAATCAGGCTGTTGTGATAAAATTAATGGGTATAATTTCACCAAATCTTCCCAGCGATTTAACTCAAATAATGCCTTAGATAAGCCTAAATAAAACTCCAGAAAGTCTGACTTTAATTGAATGGCTTTTGGGTAAGCATCTGCTACATCTTCCCACTGCTGGAGTTGGGTGGCAGCTTTGGCTAATTGATAATAAGACCAACAAAAATCTGGGTTGATAGCGATCGCTTTCCGAAAAGCCGACACCGCCAAAGCTGGTTGATTTAACGCCTGAAAAGCCTCTCCTAAATGGTGATGAGACCAACTAAAATCCGGTTGGATAGCGATCGCCTTCTCAAAAGCCGACACCGCCTCGGCTGGCTGATTTAATTGCATCAGACCTAACCCCAATTTATGGTGGGCTAAAAATAACTGAGGATGGTAAGCGATCGCCTTTTGAAATGCTGACACCGCCTCCGACCATTTACCGGCTTCAGCCAAGGTATTTCCTATCTGTAATTCCTCCTGTCCTCGCTGTTTTAAAATGCCATCTAATTGCAGTCCCCGTTTCCAGTAAATTTGAGCTTCTTCTGGTCGTCCTCTCTGGGTTAAAACCCTCGCCAAATTGCGATATACTCCCCGAAAATTAGGGTCAATATTGATGGCTTGCTTTAAGGTGGTTTCCGCTTCTTCCCACCTTCCCTGTTGCGCGTAAAGACTGCCAAGATTTCCATAAGCAGCCACCAAATTAGGGTCAAGATTGATAGCTTTTTTATAGGCATTTTCAGCGGCTTCTAGGCGGTTACTTTTTTGTAAAGCCAACCCCAAAGTTTTATAAGCCATAACCCATTCCGGCTGCTGTTGAATCACTTGTTGACATTTTGCGATCGCCTCATCAAATTTTCCTTCTTCTAAATAGGCGATCGCCTGTTGATGAAGACTCACTAATTCCCCCGGAAGTTGAAAATCACGCTCCATATTATTCACTCACCCCTAGACTCACTATAATTATATACTAATCTTGCCAATTATTTACATTGGTTAAAACTCAGTCATTAACCGCTATCCCAGCCAAATTTTACCTCTAATAAATCCTCTAATTCTTGATTGTAAGGTTCGTAGAATTTCGCCAACTTATAGCGCCATAGTTCAGTCACATCAGGATAAAATCGAGAGTTGTATTTTGGATATGTTTTTAATGAATAATCTGTTAAACCCAAAAACTTCTGTACTCTCGTTAAAGTGGCGGCTGGACTATTATATAAATCCTCGCTTTTGAGAATGAGAAAATTTGCTTTCGGGAAGATAGATAACCAATGTTTTAAAAATTCAACATATATACCACGCGCCAAATAACTATGGGGACAGTCCCAAATCTGACGATTACCTTGTTTAAAGCGGTTTATTTCTGAGGCGATCGCTGTTGATAAATCTCGCGACTCCCAACCAATATTAACCCAATGATAGTAATGAGAAATAGCCCTATCTATGGGATTTCTTAACAGCACAATTAACCTTATATCAGGGTAAAAATTAAACAGACGTTCTGCTACAGGCTGACAGTCCAAATAACTAGGTGTGGCTTCCCCAGTCATAACCCGATTAGCTTTCGGCATAGTACAAAAATGGCTCAAATACCAGTCCAAGCCTCGGTCAAACTTCCGAGACCAAAACTCAATTTCTTTGATGACAGATAAGGCAGTTTGTGGATGCTTTTCGAGATAATAATATAAGGAAGTAGTCCCACCTTTTTGAGTGCCAATAATCATAAATTTAGGCGGAACTCCAGGGTTAATTAACTCCTGATTAAACTTAATATTTGTGGCTTGACAGTTACAATTAATGGCTGCTTCTAGGTTTCCCTGTTGGGCGAAAACTTCTCCTAAATTAATATACAATTCATAGGATTTGGGATTTTTAACAATGGCTTTTTTATATAAATCCACCACCTCCCCTAAGCGTCCTTCAGCTTTAAGCAATATCCACAAATCCTTATATAACCAAGGAGGTAAATTCGGCTTTAATTCCATAGACCGTAAATAAGCCTCAATCGCCTGATGCCATTTTCCCACCTGAAATAAAGCATTTCCTAAGCTGTAATAGACATCATAACTATCAGGATGCTGTTTAACAATCTGATTTTGAATATTTACCTGATGTTCAAGTTCCCGTTGACGTTCCCAAGTCTGATTGAGTTTTGGTAAAATATCTTGATTTTCTGGGTCAATAGCCAAAACTTTTTGATATAATATAATTGCTCCTAACCAATAATCTTTGCGGGCTAAATTATCGGCTAACTTTTGATAAATTGTGATATTTTGAAAGGATGGCAAAATAGTTAAGTTTTCGATGACATTATCAAGATATCCCTGACAGTATCCCGCCAAAGCATTACCTAACTTTTCATCAATATCGGGCAAATTTTCATCAAGTTGACAAGCTGTTAAATAGGCATCAATAGACTTTTCCCATTCACCGATATAACTGTAAGCATTACCCAAGTTATAATAACACCAGGGAAAATGAGGCTCAATAGAAATTGCCTGTTGATATACTTGAATAGCTGCCGACCAATGACCCTGTTTAATCAGAGTATTGCCCAAATTATTATAAGACCAAAAAAAGTCCGAATTCAGAGCGATCGCCTTTTGGTAAGCCGACCTAGCATCCTCCCACCTTTCCAGTTGAGAGAAAGCATCCCCTAATTTATGGTGAGACCAGGAGAAATCAGGGTTTAGCTGGATCGCCTTTTGGTAAAAAGCGATCGCCTTCTCCAGCTTTCCCTGATCTAAATAGTTTTCTGCCTTTTCGTGTAAACTTAAAGCCTCTGCTTCCGGGTTAGGTACAGACATAAACTCATTTTCAAAAATAACTAATTGCTCAACCAAACTCGACCAACTTTATGCCTTAGTTGTATAGGCCATTCTCACCCACCAGCATTGACTCTAAACACCTAAATTATGAGGTACTTAGAATAGATCCCGGTTCACAAAATATATGAAACCATAAAGAGCCCCAGCCATGACAGGACCTGCTATCAATAACCCCGCAAAAATCAGAGAAATTGATGTACTATAATATACAAAACCCCCATAAGGAATCAGAAATCCCAAAGCCGCAAGAATGATTTTAGTAGGAGTCCACTTAATATCCTTTTTCAGGGTAGTATTGAGCAATTTTTTGTCTTTAATGTATGTTCTTTTGCCCATGCTATTATTTCCTCAATTTTGGCGATACTGAGATTAAGTTAATCTGAGTGTAACAATACCCCAATCCCTTAGAGACCATCAACTTCTGTTTTTTTGACCAAGGACCAATCATGTCAGCAACTACTCGCCAACCCAGAGTCAGTGTCATCATTCCCGCTTACAATGCCGATCGCTACATTGCTGAAACCATCAACAGCATTTTCAGCCAGAGTTATCAGGACTATGAAATCATTGTAGTCGATGACGGCTCTACCGACAGCACCCCAGAAATTCTCCAATCCTACGGGTCACGTATTCACAGTATATCCCAAACTAATGGTGGCATCGCAGCAGCCAGAAATATCGGTATAGCAGCCGCTAAGGGAGAATTAATCGCCCTATTAGACCATGATGATATTTTCCTCCCGGACAAATTGACCGCCCAGGTCGCCTGCTTCGACTCTCACCCTGGGGTAGGACTGGTCAACAGTGGTTGGCAAATCATTAGTGCCGACGGTACACCCCAATCAAATATTGAACCGTGGCATAATACCCCCAGTCTCACCCTAAAAAGCTGGTTGACTGATACCCCCATTTTACCCAGTGCGATGATGTTCCGGCGAGAATGGTGGGAAAAGGCGGGAGGCTTTAACTCGCGGTTTGACGGTGCCGACGATGTAGACTTTGTGCTGCGACTAGCCAAAATGGGATGCAAAGCCACCTGGTTAAAACAGATAACCGTGGGCTACCGCCAACACGATCGCGCCATGTCCGTTTCTGATCCTACCAAACAGTTAGAGGCTTTTAATGCCATCCTAGAAAACTTTTTCCAACAACCAGACCTGGACGACTCTATCCGCCAACTAGAGAGGCAGACCCGTTATGAATCATTAACCTGGATGGCTTGGCGATTTTATTATACTGGTCATCAGACCAAAATGGCAGAATTTCTCAGGCGATCGCTTTCCTATACTCCCTACGGCCACCCCATCACCCTCTCGATCTGGGTTAAGCGCTTCATCGGCTACTATAGTGGCTTCGGTGAATTAATGGATACCCACAGCTTTAGACAACAACCAGAATGGCAACAACTCCTCAATGAAACCCTCCCCAAAACTACCCCTAAAGTTAGTGTAATTATTCCCGCTTATAATTGCGATCGCTATATTGAACTGTGTGTCCGAAGCGCCCTAGAACAAACCTATACAGACTATGAAATTATCGTAATTGATGACGGTTCCACCGACAACACCCGGCAGGTTCTCGAACCCTATTTAGACGTAATTTCCTATCACTATCAAACCAACCAGGGAGCTGCCAAAGCCAGAAATTATGGCTGTAGTTTAGCGCGGGGAGAATTTCTCGCGTTTTTAGATAGTGATGACTTTTTTTTGCCCGAAAAACTCGCCGAACAAGTTACCCACTTCCAGGAAAATCCCTCCATTGATTTAATCCAAAGTGGCTGGATTGTGGTTGACCAAAATTCTCAATTCCTAGCCCAAGTTAGACCCTGGGAAAATGCACCAGTCTTGAACTTAGAAACCTGGGTTTTATATAAATGTGTCCGTCCTAGCGCCTTAATTATGCGGCGGGAATGGTGGGAAAAGGTGGGAGGATTTGATCATCGTCATCCCCCCACAGAAGACCTAGATTTTGTCCTGCGGTTATCTTTAATGGGTTGTCGCACCGTTTGGCTGAAAAAAATGCACGCCTGCTACCGCCAACATGATTGTAATTTGATGTCTGGAGGGGAAAAAGTCATCCGCAATACGGAAGCCTTAATGAATGAGTTTTTCCGCCGCCCAGAATTACCCATATCTATCCGTAAACTGGAAAGAAAAGAACGCTATGAGCGCTGGATATGGTTAGCATGGAGAATGTATCGAGATGGCTACCCTAAATTCATGGTAGAATGTTTACAGAAGTCCTTGGAATATAGTGATGCTTCCTCGGTAGAGACTTTACTACACTGGACAAATGCCTTTCAGAATATCTCCCAAGAGTATGGGGAAAAGTTATTGATTGAGCAACTAATTAAGAGTCCCGAATGGCAGGAGATTTATACAGTCTTTATCGGGGGTTCAAGATTCCGCCAAAAATCACAGTTAAATTTATCAACATCGGTTTTAATGAATCAACACATTATTTTAATTAATACAGATGATCCTGGTATTGGCGGACTGGCACAATATGATCATCTGATTATGTGTGAATTGGCGAAAATTGGTTATCAAGTCACAGCAGTTAGACCGAAACATACTAGCCCTTTAGTGGAACAAGAAGGGAGTTTCGGAGTGCAACAGTTTTGGCTAGATTATAGTACCAGTTCGGATTTGGCTAGAGTGTTGAGAAATTGCCAAGATTACGAAACATTGTATTCTCAACTGAAACCGGATTTTATTATCTTTAGTGACGGCTGGCCCTATTCCCATTTTGCGGCTAAACAGGTGGCTATTGAACAAAAAATTCCCTATGCGATCGCCCTAGGTTTAGCCATAAGTGAACACGCCGATTTTTCCATGGGTGATGATATCCCATATCGAGAAGCTGTGCGCTATCAATATGGTTTGGCGCGGGTGGTCAATGTGGCGGCGCGGGAACATTTAAACATTCTCCATCAGGATTTTAAATTACCTGAAAATAAAGGCAATGTGGTTTATTATGGCCGATCGCCAAAATACTTTAACCCCCCTAACCCAGAAGTGCGAAAACGGTTGCGCCAGGAAATTGGCATTCCCGAAAATGCAGTAATGTGTTTTACCTCAGCCAGACTCGCCCCAATTAAAGGCCACCGTCATCAACTAGAAGCGATCGCCCACTTGAAAAATTCCCCGATTTGGTCAAAACTATATCTGGTATGGGCGGGAACCGGAAAAGGTAGCGATCGTGATGTGGAACCCGAACTTAGGGAAATGGCACAACAGCTAGGGGTAGCCGAAAAGGTGATTTTCCTGGGTCAACGCTGGGATGTTCCCGACTGGCTAGATACCTGTGATATCTTTGTGTTAACCTCCTATTCAGAAGCCGCCCCCTCCTTCGCCGTTATGGAAGCTATGGCTAAGGGTTTACCTATTGTCGCTTCCGCCGCCGGTGGCATTCCTGAAGGTTTAGGGGGAACCGGTAAGCTATTACCTAACCCCAATGTTGACCCAGCCGCCACGGCGCGGGAACTCGCCCACACTCTCGAAGAATGGGCCGTTAATCCTCAACTGCGACAAGCTATGGGACAGGCCAGCAAACTGAGGGCCCAACAACTATTTCGGGAAGAACGGATGCTTAGGGAAACTATAAACATCTTTCAGCAAGCTATATCAGCTCCCATAAGCGATGAATTTGCTCAGGGTGAGGAGGTGATAAAAGGGGTACAAAACGTCAGCCAAAGGCTTCGCTATCGGTCGCAAACGTGGCAAGCATGGCACGCCTACACCACCGGAGATACAGCCGCAGCGGTTGAACATCTCCAACGGTCTCTCAAATATTCTTCTTTCCAATTCACGACTCAAACTATCCTAGACTGGGTTAATGATTTCGTGCGGTTATCCTCTTTAAAAGGCGATCGCTTAGATGCGCTTTCCTTTGCTAAATTGATAATGAATAATTATTAATTGTAGGGGCGGGTTTTGCCGTCAATTATCAATTCCCCACCCAGGTTTTGATAAACCCGCCCCACCGTTTTCCCTGAGAAACTGGGTTTCTTGACCACGATATGGGTGGTGCGTCAGATGAACCAAATTAGCCGTTAACCCGATATGTTATCCCTCTGACGCACCCTACCAGGGTGATAATTATTAATTATTAATTATTCATTGTAGGGGCGGGTTTTGCCGTCAATTATCAATTCCCCACCCAGGTTTTGATAAACCCGCCCCACCGTTTTCCCTGAGAAACTGGGTTTCTTGACCACGATATGGGTGGTGCGTCAGATGAACCAAATTAGCCGTTAACCCGATATGTTATCCCTCTGACGCACCCTACCAGGGTGATATAGCACTAGTCAATACGGTTAGGACGCAGCCTTGAGAACAGAATCCATGGCATCATCGAGAGAATCAAACTGCTCACGTGCAATGGCGAATGCGGGCTTTCAACCACGACCAACATTTCTCTATCTTGTTGAGGTCTGGCGAATAAGGTGGTAGATAGAGCAAACGGCATTGAGCCGCCTCCACTAGCCCAGGAATCCGCCCCCCCTTTATGAAACGTTGCATTGTCTAGCACTAGAGTCTGACCTGGCTTCAGTGTTGGAATTAAGATGAACTCCAACCACAACTCAAACACTGTCCGATTACAACAACCCTCAAAGCGATCGGGGGCTAAGAGTTGTTGATGACACCATGCGGCTATATAGCTCACCCTGCCCTGCCTCTTCCCGGATTTGAGGGCATCGAAGCGTTGTCCTTCCTCGCAGTAACCATAAGGATAATCCGAGTCTTGACTATTCATGCCAGCTTCATCGAGGTAAACCAACCCTTCCGGCTCCATATGTTCAATCTGAGCAATAAACGCCTCTCGCTGTTGCTCATCACGTTCTTGGTAGCCGTAAGTTTTTTTTCTGGTGAAGCCAATTTTCTTCAAGGCTCTGGATATGGTGCGAGGAGAGATGTCGTCATCCCAAAGTTGAGCCATTTGAGCGGAGGTTTTGTGGCCATGCTCTTGGGCAAAAGCCTTGAATTTATGCCAGTCGGTAATTTTGTGGTTATTGCCAGGTCGGTGATTAGGTTTAGGGAGGAAGTCTCCGGTCTGTGCTTTTCTTTGCAGCCAGAGATTGATAGTGTTCCGGCTGACATGGAAAACTTGACTGGCTTCTGTTTTGGGCATACCGTCTAGTTCAATTGCATTAATAACTTTTTGTCTAAGGTCGTAACTGTAGGGGGCTAGCCTTTTGGGTCTTATGTAGATATCCTTGCCATTATACGTCCTAACTATTCTGTCTTGTGCCATAAGTCCAATACTCGCCAACATTGCACTGGATGGAATGGTTAGGTTAATTGAAACAATGTATCCCAAGAAAGCTAATAGAGTGCAAGCCTCGTTAGTAAGATACGCCGATGATTTCGTAGTAATATCACCTTCACTCGATATCATTGAACCGTGTAAAAATGCTATTTACGAATGGTTAAAACCTGTAGGATTGCAAATTAAACCTGAAAAGACTAGAGTGTGTCATACACTTAACCCCATACAATACGAGGGCAGAACAGAAGAAGCAGGTTTTGATTTCTTAGGATTTAATATCAGGCAATACCCTGTAGGAAAATATAAATCGGGAAAAACAGGTGGGAGAGCGAGCCGATTAATCGGTCACAAAACCCACATCAAACCCAGTAAGAAAGCAGTTGCCCATACAGAAGTGATTAAGGGTGTGATAAAACAGCATAAGACCGCACCCCAGTCTGCCCTGATTAGCAGGCTAAACCCGATTATTCGGGGGTGGGAAAATTACTACTCAGGAGTAGTTTCATCCGAGACATTCAGCAAGCTAGATGACATAATTTGGAAAATGTTAAGGGCATGGACAGTATCAAGATGCGGAAAGGCAAACATCGAAAAACTGAGGAATTATTTGAGACCGGGAACGGTCATACTCAGTAATGGGAAAGAAAGACATGAAACCTGGTTATTTAGAACTAAAGATGGACTTCAGTTATGGAAACATAACTGGACTCCAATTGTCAGACACACCCTGATCAAACCTGAAGCAACACCATACGACGGAAATTGGACTTACTGGTCAAACAGAAAAGGACAAGCAATCGGAACGCCAAATAGGGTAGCAAAACTACTCAAAAAGCAAAAATGCAAGTGTACCTGGTGCGGGCAATATTTGACCCCATCTGACTTAGTTGAAGTAGACCACATTGTACCTCGAAACCTCGGTGGAAAGGATGAATACAAAAACCTTCAGCTATTACACCGCCACTGTCATGATGATAAAACGGCGTTAGATAACGTCAATGCTGTATCTTTAACAATGGAGGTGCGAAACGTTCAGGCACGCGCATAGGGTTGCAATACCCGAAATAACTGCCCGGTGGGACTTCCACCCCTTGGTGGAATATAGGGAGTCGCTTCCCTGACCATCCCATAACTGTTTATATGTCCCGACGCTTGGAGAAATCTAAGCAAGGCAGGGAACTCAGGGTCAAGACAGAACGTTAGAACGGAGGAAGTTGTTAGCCTCCTGTTATAGCGCGAAGTTGAGAGTAACGGCGGTAGCTACCCCCAGTTTTAGGAATCATAACCCGTCAGATTGAAGCGGGGAACGGAAGGCGTGAAGTAGAACCTACTACCATATGCGACCACTGCCAACCATCCATGACTAAGGAAATCTGAATGTTCCGACTTGAACCACCGTCATAAAGAGGTAGCGAAACAGGTTTACACGCTGCGCTCAAAAGAGCAAGGGGAAAAGTAGGGGTTTCTCTTTACTACCTACACAGACCTTTAAAATTACCCCGGTGGACAGGACAAGTCTAAAGATGGAATGCCCGTATAAACGGAACATTTAAACCCCTTTTAGGCTCTCGGCAGGATGTACCTGCACAGTAGTGAAAAGTGTAAGCGTATACCTTTAAGGGGAAAGGATGTGGCTGAAAGCTAATGCCTAACTGTAATGGTTAGGATATGCCCACTAGCCACGGTGTGGATATAGAGACCGCGACAATTAAGAGTTTTATGACGAGTGCGAGTTTAAAGACTACGAGGTTGTATATAGCTCCTAAAGTTGAGGTTACAAAGCGGGGGGTCGTAGCCCTGTTCCTACTGACAAATAGGGTATCTACATCAGGAGCCGTGTGCTGGGAAACTCGCAAGCACGGTTTCCAATTGGAGTTGGGGAAGGTGACTTCTCTTTCGACCATAACCAGTCTGCGCGTGCGTCACATCAGGAAGTTTTTCGTGTCTATGCCAATTATCTGGATGTGGAAGCACCACTAGAGCCGTATGAGGTGAAAGTCTCAAGCACGGTTTTGAATGGGAGGGGGAGATGGTGACATCTCTCTCGACCCCTAATTACTACCATAACTGGAAGAATATTTCCGGAAATCTCCTGAAATTACTTGTCAATCCCCCTCTAATCAGAAACACTCATTCCCGAAACCACTGACAATAGAGTTTTCCTTGGTCATCAGTGCGCCAATGGCCAACGAGTTTGCCTTTTTCGGTGAGAGCTTTAGTGTGACTGCGTTCTGGTCTAATCTCGTTGAAAGTCCGGGACTGTTGAGGGATTTTAACTGGGGTTTTATGAAGAGTTTGTAACATGGTCTTTACCTCTGTTGATTATAGATTTTATTTACCTCTACTACCATTATAACCGATGAAATTTAAACGACAAGTCTACGGCTGCACACCTGGGCAGGAAGGGACAGCAGATAATTTTCACAAGTAAAAATTCATAATTTTCTACCCGACCAACTACCATTGATAAAGCCAGCGTTACCCCAGGGTTAATCGGAGAAGTTTGGTTTCTTGATGGGACTGTGTTGAATAAAAAATCAAGCGTATAGCTATGTTAGCCATACGACATAATAGGCGATCGCCAGAAATTTGTCAAGGGGGTTGGGGCAAAAAGGCGGCGACGCGGCGTTGAATAAAAAATCAAGCGTATAGCCATGTTACCAATAATAAATAATAGGCGATCGCCAGAAATTTGTCAAGGGGGTTGGGGCAAAAAGGCGGCGACGCGGCGTTGAATAAAAAATCAATAATTTATGGTATAGGAGAAATTGGCAATTGTAAAGTTTTGTTAAGCCAGTGTAGGGTTTCACCCATCAGGGGTTATACTACATATCATAGTAGATGCACCCTGATTCAAGCGCCCATCACACTTTATGAGTGTGGGCGTTTTTTTTATGGGGAGTCGGAGTAGTGAAACAATTAGAATATTGGGTTAAGGTTTCACCTTTGCGATCGCAATATTTATGAACAACACAGTCGCCTCATTCACCGATATCAGCCAACACTGGGCTTATCCATTTATCAGACCTCTGCAACGCCAAGGGGTTGTCAGTGGCTTTGAAGATAGAACCTTTCGCCCCGACCAAACCATGACCAGGGCGGAATTTGCCGCCATTATCCAAGCAGCCTTTTCCCTAGCACCCCGGCGGGATTATATACCCTTTACAGATGTTCCCGCCAATTTTTGGGCTGCTGAAGCCATCCGCAATACCTTTAGAGCCGGATTTATCAGTGGTTTTCCTGATGGTCGGTTTCTTCCAGGTCAGAATATTTCCCGGTTGCACGTTTTACTGGCTTTAGTGTCCGGCTTACAGATGCAGGCGGGAGCATCTGTGTCTTTAGCTGCTATATATAACGATGGGGGGAATATTCCCGACTACGCCCAACAGGCGATCGCCACAGCCACCCAAAGCCGCTTAGTAGTAAACGCCCCCACCATTGATATTTTCAACCCTAACCGTCCGGCTACTAGGGGAGAAGTGGCGGCTTGCATTTACCAGGCGCGAGTATTTCTCAAGCAAAACCCTATAGTAGCTTCCCCGCATATTGTCGAACTTGCTAACCCTGGAGTAATTCGGCGGGGGACTCACCTATCAGTAAATGGTCGGACTTGGCGGGCGGCTTGGGGTCAGTGGAGTTCGGGAATTTGCACTTATACGGGAGTTAGCGACAAGGGGGCGATATTGGTTTTAGGTATGGAGTTACTCAATACTGATGATGTCAACCTTCAGCCCGTCAAGTGGTTTTCAACTATTGGCAAATCTTACCGCCTCAAAACTAAACTAGATCGGGAATATCGATATCTAAATTTGGACGATATCGCCCCCGTGGGAAATTGGGAAATGGTTATCGATAACCAAACTTTACGCATCTTTTCCGTACCTACTAAAATTGACGATATTACCGTTAATGAAAACCAGGATATTTGCCGGATTGAGATACAACTAAGTAAAGCTACCCCTTGGGAACTTTACGAACAAAGTCGGGAATGGGAAGTCGTGTTAGATGCGATCGCTGATCAATCTCTAGCTGCTCGGTTTCCCGAAACTCCAACCCCACCCCCTAAATCTGGCAATCAAGAACAACAAAATGAGGGGGAAACTAGCGGCAGTTCTGAGAAACCATCGCCCATTGTCGTTCGCATTTCAGCAACTCAAACAGTCATTAAGGGAACTTTACCTGATGGGTATAGAGTCCGCACCCAAACCCTTAATAATCGCGATCGCCTGGTAATTGAACTGCGGCGAGATGCTTTAGTAGAACACAGTATTTCGGTTTATCCAGGACTGCGATCGCGACAGCAATATTTAACTTTAGAAGGTGATAAATTCCCCGCAGTTTGGTTAACCATAACTCCTCGGTCGGGGTTGTCAATCGCCGCGATATGGACCGAAAAAAATCAGATGCGGGGGACTAACTCTTTATTGTCCATTGCCCAAACTTGGTCAAGTTTAGGCGGTATTAATGGCGGCTATTTTAACCGTAATAACTTATTGCCTTTAGGGGCTATTCGTAAGGATAATAAGTGGTTTTCCGGGCCGATTCTTAATCGGGGTGCTATGGCTTGGGATAATACAGGAAGGGTGCGAATGGGGCGATTAAAGTTAGTAGAAACTATTGTAACTTCTACCGGACAACGCTTTGAGGTAGACCTGCTAAATACTGGATATGTCAAGGCAGGAATTGCTCGTTATACTTCCGAATGGGGGGCGAATTATTTACCTCTAACTCTCAATGAAATTGTCGTGGTAGTTTCCGGAGACCAAGTAACTCGACAAATTGAACTACCTGATGATCAAACTCCCACAGCTATCCCCACTAATGGTTATCTGCTGGTTTTCCGTTCTTTTCGGAGTGCTGTTAGTGCTTTTGGGGTCGGTTCTCGGTTAACAATTACCGCCGCAACTACTCCCCCTGAGTTTATAGATTTTCCGAATATTATGGGTGGCGGACCTCTGTTGGTGCAAAATCGCAATATTGTGGTTAATGCAGAGGCGGAAGGGTTTAATTATTGGTTTGGTCAACAGTTGGCTATCCGCAGTGCTGTGGGTGTCACAGCGACCGGAGAACTGCTTATGGTGACTGTTCATAACCGGGTGAATGGGGCGGGACCTAGTTTAACAGAAATGGCAAAATTGATGCAGCAATTAGGGGCGATCGATGCTATAAATTTGGATGGTGGCAGTTCTACCAGTTTGGTGCTGGGTGGGCATTTACTTAACCGCACTCCTGATACGGCTGCCAGGGTTCACAATGGTTTGGGAATATTTATTTAGATTCATCAGGTGAGTCGGGACGGGTTTATTAATGGGGCTGTGGGGATAATTAATTCGCAGGATAACCCGCCCCTAAATCAGCTTTGATGATTAATCATTTAATTAATCAGTTAGCCCTAAAACCTGCCTTTGTAATTGACAGAGTTCTGTAATGCCTTTTTCGGCATAGTCTAAGATTTGGTTTAACTGATTTCGGTTCAAACTTTCTGCTTCTGCTGTTCCCTGAAGTTCAATAATTCCCAGGTCATCCCGCATCACCACATTAAAATCGATATCGGCTGCTACGTCTTCCTGGTAATTGAGATCAAGTAAGGCTTCCCCGTGCATCATTCCCACAGAAATGGCGGCGATCTGATGAATAATAGGCGATCGCTTTAACTCTCCCCGTTTTACCATTTTATTAAAGGCATGAGCCAGGGCGACAAACCCCCCATTAATCGACGTGGTGCGGGTTCCTGCGTCCGCCTGTAACACATCAGCATCTACCGTAACAGTGATTTCCCCCATAGCCTGTAAATCTACCGCCGCGCGCAAACTGCGACCAATCAAGCGTTGAATTTCCTGGGTTCTACCCGATAGTTTCATCAATTCCCGGGGTTGACGTTGGGGAGTCGCCCCCGGAAGCATCCGATATTCTGCGGTTAACCAACCTTTTCCGGTATCCTGCAAAAATCGGGGTACTCCCGGTTGAATTGTTACCGTACAAAGCACTTGAGTATTACCGGATTTTGCTAGGACTGAAGCAGCCGCAAATTGAGTATAATCTAGCTCAAACTGCACCGGGCGCAGTTGGTCGCGCTCTCTACCATCGGGACGTTGCCAAGACATCATCTATTTTATCAGTTTAACGTGAGTAGCTGAGGTAATTTAAGGATATTTTCACGGATTTGTTTGGGTGGTTGATTTCTGTTTATATCCCATAAACGACCCCTAGCTTGACATTATTCTAATATGGGAGTGCCAGATTAATACAAGATACCATCAGCCTGAATATAATTTCGGGTGTATCATCAGTGAGCGATCGCCCATCATCGCCCAGCCACTACGCAGTAGTATCGCCCCTCCCAGAGTATCACCTATATCTAACACTAGAATCCCTAGACTCTTTGACGACCATCCCAATATTGATGTTACGGTTTTTACTGATAATTGACTACCCCAATCATCAAGTTTGGGAAGATTTATTAATATCCCAAGTATAGTAGTCACCCAAAATGCTACAATCTTAGGAAGTCGCGAATATCTGGGAATAATCGATTATGGTACAACAAGTTATACCCGAAACCCAACCGACAGTTATTTATCCTGAAAGTGACGGTCAACCCATGTCTGATAACACGCAACAATTTCGCTGGATTGTGATTATCAAAGAAAACCTGGAAATATTGTTTTCCGGGGATGAAAATATCTTTGTGGCGGGTGATTTACTGTGGTATCCAGTGGAAGGAAATAATAAAATCCGTACTGCGCCAGATGTTATGGTAGCTTGTGGTCGTCCCAAGGGGGATAGAGGCTCATATCGACAATGGGAAGAGGATAATATCGCGCCACAGGTAGTATTTGAAATTCTTTCGCCGGGAAATACCTCGAAAAAAATGGCGGAAAAACTACTATTTTATCAACGCTATGGCGTAGACGAATATTATCTATATGACCCTCAGTCACAAGAGATAACTGGCTTTTTAAGGTCAGAAGATTGGCTAGAATCGATTGAAAACATGAAAGGTTGGGTTAGTCCTCGGTTACAAATTAGGTTTGAATTAACAGAAACTGGGCTAGAAATTTATCGGCCAGATGGGGATAAATTTTTAACACCAGTGGAATTAGATAAGTTACGACAGCAGGAACGTGAAAGGGCTCAACAAGCTGAACTTGAGTTACAACAGGAACGTCAACGCTATGAACAGGAACGCATAAAAGCGCAACAGACGGAAATTGAGTTACAAGAGGAACGTCAACGCTATGAACGATTGATAGAGTTATTGAAGCAGCAGGGAATTGATCCGCCACAGATGTTGTAAATTGGGATACTCTAAAGGGGAGGCTGATTGAGGATAGGCTGATGTCATCTACCGATCGCAGTAAGGAAGAACTAAACCCCGACTTAAATTCCCTAGAGTTGGGGTTAGCAGCGATTAAACAGAAACAATATCAACAGGCGATCGCACTTTTAGAACCCATCGCCGACTCTCAACCCCATACCAAAGCAGGATTAAAAGCCCAAATTGGCTTGGTGAAAGCATACGATCGCAGCGGACAAAGCGATCGCGCTATTTCCTTATGTCAAACCCTCACACTAGAGACCCCAGAAAAAATTAGAACTTGGGCTAGTAATCAACTCCAGCAACTCCAAAGTCGCCAGCCTAACCCCTCAGTCCCCCCTACAGTAGAGACAGGATTTGTTCCCTTCGACCCCAACTTACAACCGCCCAAAGTTCAATCAACCACCCCGAAACCTAAACCTAAACCCACCCCCCCATTAAAGGCGCCCCCAATTGAGGTCAAATCAGATCAACCCCCGAAACAACAGCCCCAAGTAATTAGCAATTCTGTCCCAGAGAGTCCCCCAGAGGAAGTGCAAACCTTTACCCCCCCACCCAACCTGAGACAGTTTCACATTCCTATCAATGGAAAGAAGCCGAAAGGGCGACCAAGTGGCGGAAAATAGGGAAACTCAAACTCACCAGATTGAGGATCGAACAATTCCTAACCGTATTTATCCTGCTGTGGATAAGTCCTCGCCTCGTGGAATTTTTGTTCAGAAACGCCAATAATATCCTGATCTCCCTACCCGTTGTCCGACCCATTCAATGGCTATACCGCAATCCTAACCAATGGCTGTACTGGACTTTAGGACTATTATTTATAGTCTCCCCCTGGCTATGGGACGGCTTGCTAAAAATCTGTTACGGTCAACAAACCCTCCCCCGGACGAAATTATTATCATTGTCTCCAGAAGCAGGTCGCGTCCTACAAAACTACTGTAAAGCGCAAAATTGGAAATTTCCGGCGCTGCGAGTGTTACCAACGGCTACCCCGATCGCCATGACATTAGGATGCTGGCCAAGATTTGTGCGGATTGTGGTTAGCCAGGGTTTACTCGATACCCTAACCCCTGACGAAATAGCTACCATTTACGCCAGAGAAATCGCCAGTGTGGGAAATTGGGATTTTATGGTGATGTCGTTTATTACCCTATTAGTGCAAATTCCCTACTTGATTTATCAATATTCGGCTATCGGCGCGCAATGGTGTTTTCAGCGAGTTAGGTCGGAACCCCCATTAATTCCTGATGTAGCCCTATCTATATTAAAACCAGCCACCTACATTCTGCGGGTGATAGCTTTCCCGGTTTCCGTATTGGCTTATGGAGTTTATCAGATTCTTCGGTTTCCAGCTTTGTGGATTTCGAGGCGGCGGGTTTATTATAGCGATCGCATCTGTTGTAATTTAACCGGAAATCCCAATGGCTTAACCAGGGCGCTGCTAAAAATGGCTATTGGTATCTCGCAGACATCACCCCAGTTAGACAATACTACCTTTTTATTAGAAGGGTTTGACTTATTAACCCCGATCGCACCTACCCAGGGGATGACTCTCGGTAGTATATTAGTGGCTTCCCCCCAGAGTCAACTTATCGGGCTTAACCACGGCGGCGACATTGAATCCCTATTAACATGGGATCTGAGAAATCCCGATCGCTACTGGTTACAGATGAGCAATTCTCATCCCCTATTAGGCGATCGCCTACTGATTCTCAACAGTTATGGCAAATTTTGGCAAATAGAAACTCAGTTAAACCTCGAAGTTAAGCCCGTGTCTGATTCCCGAGGCGATCGCGCTAAACTTTTAATGCAAGCCGCCCCTTATTTAGGATTAGCGATCGGATTAGCGATCGGGTTGCTAATCTGGCTATTCGGGGCAATTTTCGGCAAGCTAGGGATTTGGCAACTAGAATGGTTATTTGGGGATAGGGCTATTTTGTGGGGTTGTGTTCCCATTGGTATCAGTTTAGGTATATTTTGGAGAAATAATCACTTTTTCCCAGACATTAAACCCGCCGCCATCATTCACAATCCCAATCTCCGCGATTTATACTGTAATCCCGACAGTATCCCCATCGACAACAAACCCATTTGTATAGAAGGTCAGTTAATCGGACGGTCGGGAATTAGTAATATCATGGGTCAACAGCTCCTGTTAAAAACCGCCACCGGTATAGTTCCCCTCCACTATATCCCCCAGTGGACACCTGTGGCTAACTTCTGGCCCAAATCTATCCATCCCACCGACTTAATTGGTAATTCCGTTAAAATAACTGGATGGTGGCGACGGGGGGCTACTCCCTGGATTGATATAGAAAAACTGGAAAATCTGGCAGATCGTCGCCGTATCTATGGCGGACATCCCTTGTGGTCAGTCATTCTAGCCGGATCACTAGCCTTTTGGGGAGCTAGTATCATTTCCAGCGGTAGACTTTAAATACAATTAACATTAGAATTTCTAATATCTCAAGTTTGCATTTTGTCCCAAACAGTGTTACATTTGTTAACATCGTGAACATAGGCGATATCTGTGATATGTTGAAAGATGGTCTGCTACTACTGTGGTCTTAGCAATGGCAAAAGTCTATGTAGATCATCAGTTGCGGCAGTGATCTGACTGCAAAGGTTGCCAAACAAGTTAGTCGTTCCATAAAATTTGTGATTTTGTTTCGCCAAAACATACTAAACTTAAAGAAGCATTTAACAGGTTTGAAGTTGAATTCCTTTGACATTAGTTACTGCGATCGTAGCTATAGAAACCCTAAACTTAAAACCTATTGACAAAAGTGATAGGAACAGCTATAGCAGATATTTTTGAAGCATGACTCAAATCTCACTCGACCGTTCAAATCAATCTCAATCTTTTGGATATTTGAGGCTGCTAATCCCAGCCAGCCAAGAAACTCATTTATATATTGAAGCCAATGATCATACTCAATGAGTTAAGGCTGGAAGTAACACCAATTTGTCTTTTAAGTCAAGTCAAGGCTGAGTTTAATCATGATGATTTATTAACGTGGTCTGAACTCAACAGGATTTTTCAACTCAAATATCAAATTTTTCCTACTGGAGGTATCACTAATGTCCGTTAGATTGTATGTTGGTAATTTACCCAAAGAACTCGATCGCAAAGAATTGCAAGCTGTATTTGCAGAGGAAGGCGACACGATTTCGGCTAAAGTAATAACCGATCGCAAGACTGGAAAATGTCGTGGTTTCGGGTTTGTCACCGTCCAAAGTGATGATTTAGCAGATCAAATCGTTGAGAAGTACAACGGCTTTATGTTCGGGGACAATGCGCTAAAAATTGAAAGGGCGCAACCTCGTAAGAAAAACAAACCAGAGTCTGAAGAGGGTCGTGGTTCTGATGGTGCTACGGCTACGGCTACGGCTACGGCTACAGCTACAGCTACGCCTGGTGCTGTTAACCAGTCTCCCACTTCTAGCCCAACTTCTGCACCCACAAAAAGTGGTGGTGGTAAGAAGAAAAAATCTAATCGGAATCAACAAGGGTCTTCTAACGCCAATTCTAGTAGTAACCCCGAGTCCATTCAGCCTGACCCTCGCTGGGCGAATGAATTAGAAAAGCTAAAACAGATGCTATCTGCTCAAGCCAGCAATTCCTAAGTCTCCGGTTGAGGCTTAGGTTTTTGCATATTTGGTCAAACATCCCAGACTCTGAAGTTCTCAGTAATGATGAGTTCTGGGGTGTTGATTGGTGTGGTGTATGCGGTTGACAAATCGATCGCCTATTGGGTGACAAATCATTTAGGATTGCTATATCAAGCAATTCGATGGAATTATCATAATGTACGATCCGCCATATTTTCTGTTAGCTGCTGGCTTATGGGTTGGTATTATCTGCTGTATTCCCTTTGTGGCGACCCTCAAGCAACTGGTAAAGGACTGGAAAGTTAATAAATCTAGTCGTGCGATCGCCCAATTACGGGGATTTAGGATGCTCGCCCCCTATTTAGCTTCCGCAGTAGGGATCTGTGTTTTCTTAGCTTCCTGTTTGCAGATATTTGCAATTTCTAGCCGTGTGGCTTACGCCTTATCCGTTCCCGTCACCATAATGATGGCGGGTTCGGTATGGTTTCAGTTCACCCGTGTATTAGATCAATTAGAGCAACGAGGGTCTCAGGGAATTGATTTAGATGATCTGAGTTTAGGGAAAATCATTCCCCAGTCCAATCCTGGTAAGGAATAATTCCCTTAAACTGGAAGTCGGTTAATATCCTGGTTTGACCCCAAAACCACCATAATAGTCCCCTTCTTTAAACGTTTGTTGGGTAGGGGATTTATTTCTAGTGTTTGATTTTCACTGCGTATAGCCAAGAGGTTCAAACCGTATTTGCTACGGAGTTCTAATTGAGCGATCGTTTTACCATCAAAATCATCAGGAACCACCATTTCTACAATACTATGATCCGGGTCTAGTTCAAACTGATCCACCAGTCTAGGCTTAGTCAGTAGTCGCGCCAACTCCTGTCCCATTTGTCTTTCGGGGAACACAACTAAATCTGCACCCACTTTTTTTAACAATTTAACATGGGTTTCCGAGGAAGCCTTAGCTACCACATTCGCCACCCCGGCTTCTTTGAGGTTAAGGGTGGTGGTAATACTTTCAGCCAGGAAACTCCCGACGGCGACAATTACGGTGTCTAGTTCAAATATTCCCGCCTCTCGCAAGGCTGACATTTCGGTTGAGTCTAATAGTAAAGCATGGGTAGCAATGCGATCGGTTAAAGCCGCATTGACCCTTTTTTCATCATTATCAACCGCGAGAACTTCATAACCTGAAGCATTGAGAGTCGAACAAACCGCCTGTCCAAAGCGACCCAAGCCAATGACTGCAAATTGTTGTTTTTCGGCGCGTAAATTCCGAAAAAAGTTAAGAGATGAAAGATTCATGATTTACTAACAATCCTATGGAAAGAATAATCTTTTTATTTTACCATTTCTATAGTTTACCTGGTAGAGAATCAATAGTTAACCCACCAATAGGTTTTCTTCTGGATAATCAATTGATGAGGGTTGAGGATCGCCCAAAACCGCAGACATTAGCAATAATACTCCCACCCGACCAATATACATGGTGGCAATAATAATTAATCGACTCAGCATGGAAAAATCTCCAGTGATGCCAGTAGACAGACCTACGGTTCCAAAGGCTGAGACAATTTCAAAAAAGATGCTACCAAATCCTAATTCTGGTTGCATAATCACAATTAATAATGTGGCTACACAAACCACAGTAATGGAACCGACCAAAACTCCGACGGCTTTTAAAATCAAAGGGGAGGGAATTTTGCGCTGATAACATAAGACTTCATCTCGACCTTGTAGGGCTGCTTTTGTGCAGTTTACCAATATTCTTGATGTAGTGGTTTTTAAGCCGCCTCCTGTACTTCCTGGACTAGCACCAATAAACATTAGGATCATAGTAATCAAAATTGATGAATATGTCATATCTCCTATAGATATGGTGTTAAATCCAGCGGTTCTGCTGGTGACAGATTGAAACCAGGCTGCTTGCATTTTGCCAAATATGGTTAAACTCTGCAAGGTTTGAGGATTATTAAATTCGGTGATAAAAAAGAGGAAAGACCCGGAAAATAGCAGAATTATAGTGGTACTGGTGACGACTTTAAAGTGTAGAGAAAAATCCCGACGCATTGGTTCTTTATTTAATGTAGTTTTAATCCACAAAAAAAGTTCCATGATTACTTGATATCCTAAACCACCAAAAATAATTAAAATACTCATTGTTATATTGACGATGGGAGAGGATACATAATCAACTAAGCTCTCTTCCAATAAGCTAAATCCGGCATTATTAAAGCCATT
Organism: Arthrospira sp. PCC 9108; assembly: GCA_016745315.1. GTDB lineage: Bacteria > Cyanobacteriota > Cyanobacteriia > Cyanobacteriales > Microcoleaceae > Limnospira > Limnospira platensis. The sequence continues at coordinate 1,834,013 of CP066886.1, read as the reverse complement.
TACACTATGAAATATAGCCAGCCACAGACTATTTTTTAAGCCATAATCCGGAAGAAAAACCATCATTAATAAGATAACTCCGGCAATTTGAAATAAGGCCATGGTCGCTATAATAGATCTGAGCAGTGGCATGACTCCAGCGATTCCGGCGGTATCCAAAGATTTTTGGAGTGCTAATTTATCTCGGAGTCCAAATTTTCTGCCAATTAATAGCAGAAGCATGGTGTTGGCGGTCATGTAGCCCAAGGCTCCAATTTCCACTAAGCTAAGTAAACAAAAATGCCCCCAAAAGGAATAAAAATTGCTAACATCAACAACTGATAAACCCGTGACACAGACGGCAGAAGTGGCGAGAAATAGTGCGGTAATAGGATTGCCAAAACTACTGTGATAAATGGTATCATCCATCCATAATAAGAATGTGCCGATCGCAATTACTGCTAAGAAGCCCAGACAAATAGTTCTTGGTACAGTCATAAGAGGTGTCAAACTTTATATAGAAAACTTTATCCTAGATCATAAAATTTAACACTTGTGTATATAATCAAGACTGTTAACTGGGCAATTTATAAATTTTTGTTGCAAAGATTGGCCAAAATTTTGTCGAATTGTGTCAAAAAGTGGCTTCCACTAACCACTTTGGCTCATTTTCTGGTAATAATACTCAATGGTGAAGTCATCAGGGTTGTCTCCTAGCGGGACGGCATCCCATGTAGGACGTTGCCAAATGTTGACGGGATCGATCGCTGATCCACAATAGTCTACCTATCCAGACAGCTTTAGAGCAGAACACCGAGGAACGAACACTAAATATGTTTACCTACGTCAAGCCTACCGTTAGACACATTAAACCTGATTCCCTCAACGGACGATCACGTTTAAAAGTCGTCTATATCGTGCTAGAGGCCCAGTACCAGAGCGCTTTGTCAGCAGCAGTGCGGGCTATAAATGAAAAAAACCCGAACTTGGCGATCGAGATCAGTGGTTATCTGATCGAGGAACTGCGGGACCCGGAAAATTACGAAAACCTGAAAAAAGACCTAGCCGAGGCCAATGTTTTCATCGCCTCATTAATCTTTATCGAAGATTTAGCTGATAAAGTAGTGGAAGCGGTAACTCCCTACCGCGATCGCTTGGATGTGGCGGTGGTGTTCCCTTCCATGCCACAGGTAATGCGCCTGAACAAAATGGGCAGCTTCTCCATGGCACAACTGGGACAGAGCAAAAGTGCGATCGCCCAGTTCATGAAAAAACGGAAGGAAAAATCCGGTTCCTCCTTCCAGGACGGAATGCTGAAACTTCTGCAAACCCTCCCCAAAGTCCTGAAATATATGCCTATTGATAAGGCTCAGGACGCGCGGAACTTTATGCTGAGTTTCCAATATTGGCTGGGTGGTTCTCCAGAAAACCTGGAAAACTTCCTGCTCATGTTGGCAGAGAAATATGTTTTTAAGGGCCAAGAAAAACTGCACTTTGCCGAACCTGTCACCTATCCCGATATGGGAATTTGGCATCCCCTGGCTCCCAAAATGTTCGAGGATGTCAATGACTATCTGAATTGGTATAACGGGCGCGAAGATATCCCCGATGACACTAAAGACCCCCTAGCACCCTGTGTAGGCTTGGTGCTGCAACGTACCCACCTAGTCACGGGAGATGATGCCCATTATGTGGCTATGGTGCAGGAACTGGAAGCTATGGGGGCGCGAGTGGTGGCAGTATTTGCGGGAGGTCTGGACTTTTCCAAGCCTGTAGATACCTACTTCTGGGATACGCCACCCAAAGGCATTCCGGCTCAACCTCTGGTTGATATCGTGGTTTCCCTGACGGGGTTCGCGTTGGTGGGAGGTCCGGCTCGCCAAGACCACCCGAAAGCGATCGACTCCCTAAAACGGCTCAACCGTCCCTATATGGTAGCCCTACCCCTGGTATTCCAAACTACGGAAGAATGGGAAGAAAGCGAACTAGGGTTACATCCGATCCAAGTCGCCCTACAAATTGCTATCCCGGAATTGGATGGGGCTATTGAGCCAATTATTGTGTCGGGAAGGGACGGAGCCACCGGAAAGGCGATCGCCCTCCAAGACCGCATCGAAGCCATCTGTCAGCGGGCGCTGAAATGGGCTAACCTGCGGAAAAAACCAAAACTTGATAAAAAAGTCGCCATTACCATTTTCAGTTTCCCCCCCGATAAAGGGAACGTCGGAACCGCCGCCTATTTGGACGTATTCGGTTCTATCTATGAGGTGATGAGAGCCTTAAAAAATAACGGTTATGATATCCCCGAAATCCCAGAGTCTCCCAGTGCTTTAATGCAGCAGGTCATCCATGATGCTACTGCTCAATATCAAAGCCCAGAACTGAATATCGCCTATAAAATGTCGGTAGAACAATATGAGCGATTGACTCCCTACTCGGAACGTCTGCACGAAAACTGGGGACCACCTCCGGGACACCTGAACACGGATGGGGAGAATCTGTTAGTTTACGGAAAATCCTTCGGAAATCTGTTTATCGGGGTACAACCGACCTTCGGCTATGAAGGGGACCCCATGCGTTTGCTGTTCTCCCGGTCTGCGAGTCCTCACCACGGTTTCGCGGCTTACTACACCTACCTAGAACAGGTATGGGGCGCGGATGCTGTGCTGCACTTTGGGACCCACGGTTCCCTAGAATTTATGCCTGGAAAACAGATGGGAATGTCTGGGGAATGTTACCCGGATAACCTGATTGGTACTATTCCTAACCTGTACTATTACGCTGCTAATAACCCCAGTGAGGCGACTATTGCTAAACGCCGTAGCTATGCGGAAACTATCTCTTATCTGACTCCGGCGGCGGAAAATGCGGGACTCTATAAGGGTTTGCAGGAACTTAACGAGTTGATTGGGTCTTACCAAACTCTTAAAGATAGTGGTCGCGGTGTGCAAATTGTCAGCACCATTATCGAAAAATCCCGTATGGTGAACTTGGATCAGGATGTGGCTCTCCCGGAACAAGACCCAGGCGAACTGACCCAGGAAGAACGCGATAATGTGGTGGGACAGGTTTACCGGAAACTGATGGAAATTGAGTCTCGCCTGCTTCCTTGTGGGTTGCACGTTATTGGTAAGCCTCCGAGCGCTGAAGAGGCGATCGCCACCTTGGTCAATATTGCCAGCTTAGACCGCGAAGAAGAAGGGATCGTCAGTTTACCTCGGATTATCGCCAATAGCATCAATCGGGATATTGAGGAACTCTACCGCAACAGTAACCAAGGCATTCTCGCCGACGTTGACCTGTTGCAGCACATCACAAATGCTACCCGTGCGGCGATCGCTGCTTTAGTTCAAGAGCAAACCGACGCAGAGGGCCGAGTTTCCAAAATCTCCCAACTCAACTTCTTTAACATGGGTAAAAAAGAACCCTGGTTACAAGCCTTACACGACTTAGGCTACACCCAGATCGACCCCGAACCCATGAAACCCCTGTTTGAGTATCTGGAATTTTGCTTAAAACAGGTTTGCGCCGATAACGAATTAGGAGCCTTGCTGCGCGCTTTGGAAGGGGAATATATCCTTCCCGGACCTGGCGGCGACCCCATTCGCAATCCCGACGTTCTCCCCACTGGGAAGAATATGCACGCCCTCGACCCTCAGTCTATCCCCACCGTAGCCGCAGTTAAATCCGCTCAAATCGTCGTAGACCGACTCCTAGAGCGGCAAAAAATGGAAAACGGCGGTCAGTACCCAGAAACCATTGCAGTTGTTCTCTGGGGAACTGATAATATCAAAACCTATGGCGAATCCTTAGCCCAGGTTATGTGGATGGTCGGGGCTAAACCAGTTCCCGATGCTTTGGGTCGCGTCAACAAGTTGGAGTTAATCCCCCTTGAAGAATTGGGCCGCCCTCGCATTGACGTAGTGATTAACTGTTCGGGAGTGTTCCGCGACCTGTTCATCAACCAAATGAATCTGCTCGATAAAGCCATTAAAATGGCCGCCGAAGCCGATGAACCCCTGGAAATGAACTTTGTTCGCAAACACGCCCTACAACAAGCCGCCGAGCTAGGTATCAACCTCCGACAGGCTGCTACCCGTGTTTTCTCTAATGCTTCCGGTTCCTATGCCGCTAATGTTAACCTGGCTGTGGAAAATAGCACCTGGGAAAGTGAGGCAGAATTGCAGGAAATGTATTTAAACCGCAAGTCTTTTGCCTTTAATTCCGATAATCCGGGGATGATGGGTGATAACCGTCAGATGTTTGAGGCTTCCCTAAAAACTGCTGATGCCACATTCCAAAACTTGGATTCTTCGGAAATTAGCTTAACTGACGTTTCCCACTATTTCGACTCTGACCCCACCAAAACCATCGCCAGCTTGCGTAAAGACGGGAAACAACCGGCTTCCTATATCGCCGATACAACTACCGCTAACGCTCAAGTGCGGACTCTCTCGGAAACTGTGCGCCTAGACGCACGGACGAAGATGCTCAACCCTAAATGGTATGAGGGGATGCTTTCTCATGGTTATGAGGGTGTGCGAGAGTTGTCTAAGCGTCTGGTTAATACAATGGGATGGAGTGCCACCGCTGGGGCTGTGGATAATTGGGTTTATGAGGAAACTAACGAAACCTTTATCAAGGACGAGGCCATGCAGCAACGTCTGATGAATCTTAACCCCCACTCTTTCCGTAAAATGGTGACAACTCTGCTGGAGGTTAATGGCCGGGGCTATTGGGAAACTAGCGAAGAAAATCTCGATCGCCTCCGGGAGTTATACCAAGAGGTTGAAGACCGCATTGAGGGAATTGAGTAATCTCGCCTGGGGTGATGGTTAAAATTGCCCTTAATGCTGTTGTATGCTGTATCCTGACCGTGGAAATGCCAATCTGTGCCGAAGACCTACCGGCTAAACCTGATGGTAGTGTTTTCGGCTCAGTGCAACGAAAAAACCATTCTCTAGTGCCTTCTGGGTGAAACTACAGAGAATTTTAAGGTATATACTTGTCAATCTCTGATAAGTCTGTGTTAGAACAGCCATAATTAGGGCAAAATCACCCACTGAAAATGATTCTGGAGGTATTTCGATGAATAAAGAGCAGTTGGTTCAGGAAACATCTATCAAGGCGGGTGTTACCAAAAAACAAGCAGATGCGATTATTTCGGCTATCTGTGAGTGCATCATGGATGCTGTAGCTGATGGGGAAAAGGTCACTCTGGTGGGCTTTGGTTCTTTTGAGGCTCGCCACCGCAAGGCTCGTGAGGGCCGTAACCCTAGCACTGGACAACCGATGACTATTCCTGCTACTACTGTTCCAGCTTTCTCAGCTGGGAAAGCCTTTAAGGAACGGGTGGCCAACGAAAGTAACGAAAACGTTGCCTAGATTATCTGACAGGGGTGATCTGTAATTTCTCAGCCTCACCCCTGTTTTTTTGTGGCATTTTCCCAAGCACTACCGCCACGCCCGACGATTCTCTAACTATCGGAAATGCGACAAGGTGGGTGTTTGGGGTGTCATGATTTAGGAGTTTTGGGAACTAGGCAAAATTATGGGATTTACGGTTGATCAAGTGATTCCTTGGGGACGCAGTTTTGATGAGTATTTGCAAATGTTTGCTCTGAGTGAGGATGATTTGCACTACTCTTATTTGGACTGTGCTGGGGGTCCGGCGAGTTTTAATGCGGTGATGACCCGTCGGGGTTATTCTGTGGCTTCCTGTGACCCTCTTTATCGGTTTTCCTCTGCCCAAATTAGCGATCGCATTCAATTGGTTTTGCCTATGGTTATCCAACAGGTAGAAGCTAACCGGGAAGACTACATCTGGCATCAAATAAAATCCCCAGAACACCTCGCACAGGTCCGCCAAGAAGCGATGAATGAGTTTTTGGCGGATTTTGCCCAAGGACGACAAACCGGGCGTTATATCGACGCAGAACTGCCGCATTTGCCTTTTGCTGACCGTCAGTTTGACCGAGCTTTATCGGCTCATTTTCTCTTTTCCTATAGCGATCGACTTTCCCAACAGTTCCATCGAGATGCTATTCTAGAATTATGCCGGGTAGCCAGTATGGTTCTTCTGTTTCCCCTAGTTAGTATTGGGGGAGATACTCCCAGATTTTTACCAAGATTAATTCAGCAATTAACAGCTTTAAAATATGCTGTCGAAATTCAATCAGTCCCCTACCATTTCCAAAAAAGTGGTAATCTTATGATGAAAATTATTTCACCTTAATAAATCACCTTTTAAACGCCGCAAATAAACTTGGACAACCGAATCATTGGGATTTTGATGATAACAGTCTTGAAAAGCCTTAAAAGCCTCCTGAAAATTTTGCTGATGATAGAGTGAAACCCCTTCCGAAAATACTGATAAATTAGATAGTTTGGCTGATAATTCCGGGAAGAAATCATGATTAAAAACCTCGTAAACTTTCACAATTTCTGACCTCCCTTTAACCTGAACTTTATCAACCAAACGAATCCCATAGTTATGGGGATGTTTGAGCTTCACAAATGTAGACTCTGATATCAATAAAGGAACTCGATAAACTTTAGTTAGTTGCTCAATTCGGGAAGCCAAATTAACAGCATCACTAATCACAGTACCTTCGATATGATTATGGTATCCTACTGTTCCTAATATCAATTTTCCCGTATTAATTCCTATGCCTATTTTTAGGGGAATATAGCCAGACTCATTTCGCAGTTTATTATATTCCTTTAAACTTGATAACATAGAAATAGCAGCTTGTACAGCATCATCTGGACTCCGACCAAAAAGCGCCATAATACCATCACCAATATATTTATCAATAAATCCATAATGTTCATTAATTAATGGTGCCATACGGGAAAGATAAGCATTAATTAAATTAAAATTATCTTGGGGAGAAATCCGTTCACTTATGGATGTAAAGTCACGAATATCTGAAAACATTATAGACATTTCTTGTTCGGTATAGTCCCCCAAATTAACATCGATTATACTATCTTTATTTAAAATTTTAATTAACTCTTGTGGCACAAATCTAAAAGCAGCTTTGTTTAAGGAAATTAACTGTTGTTGAGCGATTTGTTTATGATGAATTTCCCGATATATTACCAAATAAAGAGCGGACAGTAATCCTAAATCAAAAACTATTCCTATACCGAAGACCAAGAAAGTATTTTTAATTAATTCATCCGTAGCATCTGACCGAATCTCAAACAATCTTTCTTCCTCATCTTTCATAGTATCTAAAATCTGCCTGATTTCATTCATTAAATTTTTGCCATGATGGGTTTTAACCAATTCAATTGCTGTTTGAGTATTCCCAGATTTAGCCAGTTCAATTGTCATTTGAAGTTCCTCTAATTTTTGGGAAATTAATGTGGATAAATCATCAAGATGTTTTTGCTGAGTCGGATTATCTCTGGTCAAAGATATGAGAACGGATAAATCTTGATCAATCTCTTTAACTGCCTGATTATAAGGTTCTAAATATTCTGGTTCTAGGGTTAGCAAAAAACCCCTTTGACCGGTTTCTGCATCTGATAAATCTGTCGAAATTTCCTCCAAAAATCTTAATACTTGCTTAGTATGTATTTCCCATTCTTTCAGATTAGCCAATTGCTTAGAAGTGTGATAGCCACTGTAAGTAACTATCAGTAGTAAAACAGAAGAAACCACAAAGCCAAACAAGACTTTTTTTTGCAGAGATAAGTTCATAAAATCTGTCTACTTCAGAGCCCAAATATCAACACCCCGCTCCTTCTTTAGTGATCAGCCTAGGAGTAGTCTATTAATAATAACATCACCTAGGACTGATAGCCACCACCCCATAATGGACAATAGATAATTGATAATTATTCCTCCCTCTACCCCTGGGAGAGGGCGATATCATGTAGGGGCGGGTTCGGGAGTTAATTAGACTTGGCACCAGTCAGCTTAATTAACCCGCCCCCAAAACCAGAGTCTGATGGTGCGTCAGCCTACAATTATCGGTTTTTATCGGCATTTTCTGGTCTGACGCACCCTACGGAAATAGGGGCGACATCATGTAGGGGCGGGTTCAGGAGTTAATTAGACTTGACACCAGTCAGCTTAATTAACCCGCCCCCGAAACGAGTCTAAGCCCAATTATTTCACCTTCAAAATAATTCAATAGCAGATAGCGACATCATGTAGGGGCGGGTTCGGGAGTTAATTAGACTTGGCACCAGTCAGCTTAATTAACCCGCCCCCAAAACCAGAGTCTGATGGTGCGTCAGCCTACAATTATCGGTTTTTATCGGCATTTTCTGGTCTGACGCACCCTACGGAAATAGGGGCGACATCATGTAGGGGCGGGTTCGGGAGTTAATTAGACTTGACACCAGTCAGCTTAATTAACCCGCCCCCGAAACGAGTCTAAGCCCAATTATTTCACCTTCAAAATAATTCAATAGCAGATAGCGACATCATGTAGGGGCGGGTTCGGGAGTTAATTAGACTTGGCACCAGTCAGCTTAATTAACCCGCCCCCAAAACCAGAGTCTGATGGTGCGTCAGCCTACAATTATCGGTTTTTATCGGCATTTTCTGGTCTGACGCACCCTACGGAAATAGGGGCGACATCATGTAGGGGCGGGTTCAGGAGTTAATTAGACTTGACACCAGTCAGCTTAATTAACCCGCCCCCGAAACGAGTCTAAGCCCAATTATTTCACCTTCAAAATAATTCAATAGCAGATAGCGACATCATGTAGGGGCGGGTTCGGGAGTTAATTAGACTTGGCACCAGTCAGCTTAATTAACCCGCCCCCAAAACCAGAGTCTGATGGTGCGTCAGCCTACAATTATCGGTTTTTATCGGCATTTTCTGGTCTGACGCACCCTACGGAAATAGGGGCGACATCATGTAGGGGCGGGTTCGGGAGTTAATTAGACTTGACACCAGTCAGCTTAATTAACCCGCCCCCGAAACGAGTCTAAGCCCAATTATTTCACCTTCAAAATAATTCAATAGCAGATAGCGACATCATGTAGGGGCGGGTTCGGGAGTTAATTAGACTTGGCACCAGTCAGCTTAATTAACCCGCCCCCAAAACCAGAGTCTGATGGTGCGTCAGCCTACAATTATCGGTTTTTATCGGCATTTTCTGGTCTGACGCACCCTACGGAAATAGGGGCGACATCATGTAGGGGCGGGTTCAGGAGTTAATTAGACTTGACACCAGTCAGCTTAATTAACCCGCCCCCGAAACGAGTCTAAGCCCAATTATTTCACCTTCAAAATAATTCAATAGCAGATAGCGACATCATGTAGGGGCGGGTTCGGGAGTTAATTAGACTTGGCACCAGTCAGCTTAATTAACCCGCCCCCAAAACCAGAGTCTGATGGTGCGTCAGCCTACAATTATCGGTTTTTATCGGCATTTTCTGGTCTGACGCACCCTACGGAAATAGGGGCGACATCATGTAGGGGCGGGTTCGGGAGTTAATTAGACTTGACACCAGTCAGCTTAATTAACCCGCCCCCGAAACGAGTCTAAGCCCAATTATTTCACCTTCAAAATAATTCAATAGCAGATAGCGACATCATGTAGGGGCGGGTTCGGGAGTTAATTAGACTTGGCACCAGTCAGCTTAATTAACCCGCCCCCAAAACCAGAGTCTGATGGTGCGTCAGCCTACAATTATCGGTTTTTATCGGCATTTTCTGGTCTGACGCACCCTACGGAAATAGGGGCGACATCATGTAGGGGCGGGTTCAGGAGTTAATTAGACTTGACACCAGTCAGCTTAATTAACCCGCCCCCGAAACGAGTCTAAGCCCAATTATTTCACCTTCAAAATAATTCAATAGCAGATAGCGACATCATGTAGGGGCGGGTTCGGGAGTTAATTAGACTTGGCACCAGTCAGCTTAATTAACCCGCCCCCAAAACCAGAGTCTGATGGTGCGTCAGCCTACAATTATCGGTTTTTATCGGCATTTTCTGGTCTGACGCACCCTACGGAAATAGGGGCGACATCATGTAGGGGCGGGTTCGGGAGTTAATTAGACTTGACACCAGTCAGCTTAATTAACCCGCCCCCGAAACGAGTCTAAGCCCAATTATTTCACCTTCAAAATAATTCAATAGCAGATAGCGACATCATGTAGGGGCGGGTTCGGGAGTTAATTAGACTTGGCACCAGTCAGCTTAATTAACCCGCCCCCAAAACCAGAGTCTGATGGTGCGTCAGCCTACAATTATCGGTTTTTATCGGCATTTTCTGGTCTGACGCACCCTACGGAAATAGGGGCGACATCATGTAGGGGCGGGTTCAGGAGTTAATTAGACTTGACACCAGTCAGCTTAATTAACCCGCCCCCGAAACGAGTCTAAGCCCAATTATTTCACCTTCAAAATAATTCAATAGCAGATAGCGACATCATGTAGGGGCGGGTTCGGGAGTTAATTAGACTTGGCACCAGTCAGCTTAATTAACCCGCCCCCAAAACCAGAGTCTGATGGTGCGTCAGCCTAAAATTATCGGTTTTTATCGGCATTTTCTGGTCTGACTCACCCTACGGAAATAGGGGCGACATCATGTAGGGGCGGGTTCGGGAGTTAATTAGACTTGACACCAGTCAGCTTAATTAACCCGCCCCCGAAACGAGTCTAAGCCCAATTATTTCACCTTCAAAATAATTCAATAGCAGATAGCGACATCATGTAGGGGCGGGTTCGGGAGTTAATTAGACTTGGCACCAGTCAGCTTAATTAACCCGCCCCCAAAACCAGAGTCTGATGGTGCGTCAGCCTAAAATTATCGGTTTTTATCGGCATTTTCTGGTCTGACTCACCCTACGGAAATAGGGGCGACATCATGTAGGGGCGGGTTCGGGAGTTAATTAGACTTGACACCAGTCAGCTTAATTAACCCGCCCCCGAAACGAGTCTAAGCCCAATTATTTCACCTTCAAAATAATTCAATAGCAGATAGCGACATCATGTAGGGGCGGGTTCGGGAGTTAATTAGACTTGGCACCAGTCAGCTTAATTAACCCGCCCCCAAAACCAGAGTCTGATGGTGCGTCAGCCTAAAATTATCGGTTTTTATCGGCATTTTCTGGTCTGACTCACCCTACGGAAATAGGGGCGACATCATGTAGGGGCGGGTTCGGGAGTTAATTAGACTTGACACCAGTCAGCTTAATTAACCCGCCCCCGAAACGAGTCTAAGCCCAATTATTTCACCTTCAAAATAATTCAATAGCAGATAGCGACATCATGCAGGGGCGGGTTCGGGAGTTAATTAGACTTAGCACCAGTCAGCTTAATTAACCCGCCCCTTAATTAACCCGCCCCCAAAACCAGAGTCTGATGGTGCGTCAGCCTAAAATTATCGGTTTTTATCGGCATTTTCTGGTCTGACGCACCCCACGGAAATAGGGAAGTTAAAAGCTATCCTCGTGTTCATCAATAGCTTCGCTACCGCCACCAACAGCAACCAAATCGATTTGTTGACGGTAGTAGTCTACACTCTTGACCTGAACTTCCACATTATCGCCAAGACGGTACTGATTGCGGTTTTTGCGACCGACTAAGGTTTGCTGACGGGAACGGTATTCGTACCAGTCATCTTTAAGGGAAGACACATGAACTAACCCTTCTACCCTGAGAGTTGAACCACCAGGAGACTCTAGTTCAATCTCGACAAAAAAGCCATAGGACTGAACCCCAGTAATCAAACCTACAAAAGTTTGACCTGTGCGTTCTTTCATAAACCCAGTTTTTTTGAGTCCCTCTAGGTCTTCCTCAGCATCAGCCGCCACGCTTTCCCTTTCGCTGAGGTGAACGACGAGTTGAGTTAACTGGGTTTCGAGATCATGTTGTAACTCTGGAGGTAAGACATTCCAGGAAATTTTACCCTCTGATGAGGAATGATGGAGGTTAACTGGTTCTTTAGAACGACTGGAACGGCGATCGCGTCCTTCCTCAAATACGGCTTTGAGAACCCGACAAATTTGCAGGTCACAATAGCGAGAAATGGGTGAGGTACAGTGAGTATAGGCGGGTAATGCCAAGCCAAAATGCAGTTTAGGAACTGTACTATAAACAGTAGGCTTGAGACTATCTTCAAGCAGATAAGTTAATACCCTCTCGGCTCGAGTGTTTTTAATGGCTTGGGTAAATGCTTGAAAATCTTGGGGTTGAATTTCGGCTTCATCATCAATATCAAGTTCACAACCGAGATGAATCGACAACTTGACCAATTCAGCGACATCAGCGGGGTCTGGGGAGCCTTGAACGCGATAGATAGCGGGAACACCAAGAGATTGCAAGTGGCTGGCGACTACCTGATTAGCTAAAATAATCAACTCGGATACCATGGCCTGAGACACTAATTTGGTGCCAGAAATCATGGGCCCAAGTTCCCCTTCATCATTAAAATGACAATGGGTATCAGGAAGGTTCATTTCAAAACCACCGCGCAACTCCCGCATTTGTCGAATGGCGCGACTGACTTCTAGGAGGTCTTCTATAATGCGATTATCTTCGGAAGATTCGCCATCAAGAATGCTTTGGGCTTCCTGATATGTTATTTGTCGGTCAACGCGGACGATACTAGGCTGAATTTCATATTCTAGGATTTTTCCAGTCGGACCTAGTTCAATCATGATGGATAAAGCGAGGCGATCTTCTCCGGGAACTAAAGAAATGCGATCGCAGCTAAGGGAAGCCGGAAGAATAGGGATATATTTATCAGCCAAGTAAATGCCGATACCTCGCCGCCTGGCTTCGCGATCTAAAGCGGTGTCTGGTTGAATATAATGGGAGCTATCGGCGATATGAATGGCTAATTTCCAGTTCCCCGAATCGGTTTCTTTCAGGCTGAGGGCGTGGTCAATGGTATATTGAGCGGGTTCGTCTTCTGGCTTGAGGACTGAAAATTCAGGATTGCCCAAATCGGGGCTAAAGGAAAGAGTGGGCTCGTCGCGCAGATCCAGTCTATTTTCCAGGTCGCTCTTTTTGAGGGTAGCACTAGCAGCTAGGAGGATTTCGGTTTCCTGTAGTACAGTTTTGGGAAAGGACCGGGGTAAATCATGTTTACAACAGACAATATCTAGGTCTTCTGCTTCCTCAGCATCAGAACCCAGAACTTGTACCACCCTACCAACAGGGCGATGAATACCCAGGGGATAGCGCACTACTTCGACATGAACTAGGTGATCGACAGCATCAACGAGTTCCTCTGGGGGGTTAACCAGATTCATTTCAAACAGCAATCGGTCATCTAAGGGAACCGCGCGATATCCTTTTTTGGTTTGCTTGACGCGAGCGAGTACCGAGGGGTTAGCTCGTTCTAGGATTAGGTAGACTTCTCCTTCGGGGGAACGACGACGGGAGCCTTCTTTAATAATTCTCACCAGGACGCGATCGCCATTCCAGGCGGTACTCAGGTGACTTTCCCGGATGTAGACATCCTCGGCACTTTCCGCGTCTTGAATCGCAAAGCAGAAGCCTTTGCTGGAACATCGCAATTTGGCTTCTACAATACTCTCCTGTTCTATGCGACGATAGCGGCCCTTATCTTTTTCCAAAAGGCCAATCCGCTCTAGGGCATCAATGGCGATCTGAAATTTTCGCAGACTCTCTTCATCAGAGGTCAGTTTTTTTTCTAGGGCCTTGGGGGCTACAGATTTATCCTCTGTGAAGTTGGCTAACAGTGTAGCGATTGAAAATTCCATGTAGCGATTTTCCTTCGTGATGTGATGTCGATGGCTATGGGTGGTTCTAACGCAACTTCTGCCTTTGTTAGTTTCAGCCACTTTTCCAGGACTCACTTTTTCCCACCATGCCAAGACGAATCACCCCAGAAAGACAGTGATACAATTTGAGTTAAGAGCGCTCGGCAACCTTACAAAAAAATGCTAAGGGGGGGATGTACAACGATGCCCCACAGGTGGAAAAGTGTTGTCAGGGGCAGACGGGCTGCGTCGGCCACCACATTCGAGCTAATTATATGCTATCACCTTAATCTAAGATTATGTTGACTCAATTTAGAAGCCGCTATCCCACTGGGGGACTTATCTTGGAGTTAATTGCTATTGAGAACAATCAATATATTGTTCGGGTATTGGTACAGGTAGCAGGGGTAACTCTGGCATCGGGACTGGGTATGGCTGAAACTGTGGAGTTGGCTGAGGATAGAGCCAGAGAGCGATCGCTAAAGTGTTTGGATTTGGGGTTACAGAAAATCAGGCAGAATTTACCCCAGGCTGATTTCCCCATATTGTCAGATACTTTACCGCCTCCCGTTGTCCCTAGTACACCAAATCAGTCTGCTGTGGACTCACTCACCACTGGCGGCGAAACTCTGGGGCTTGACTCGATGGCTATGCCTTCTGATGAGTGGCTATCTGCCACCTATATTAAACCTCCAGCCGGGTCTCAATCTTTACCTGATGCTACCACTACCCAGAACCAGCCCTCAACCAAAGGGCGAGGGGCTTCTCTGCCCCATTTGCCCAGCGATGAACTAGAAACCTCAGAAAATAGGATTATTCATCAGCCATAACCGCCATCTGTTAAGGTTTCCCTAGAGATTCCCTATAATGATGATCTGTCTGACGATATTGCCAAAACCAATATTGAGTTACGAAGGTTAGGTTGGACAGCGGAACAGGGTTCTACACATCTACTCAAGACCTACGGAAAGCGATCGCGCCACCAGTTAACTTCTGAAGAATTGCTGGACTTTTTACACTATTTACAATCGATTTAGAATGTTTGATAGTTCCCCCGCCAACCCCCAACCCTAGAGGGCTTCTGGGTGGCAGGCGAGGAACTAGCGGGGCTCCACCCCTACATTAGAGCCCAGAGGGAGAGGGGCTTTCGACTGTGCAATGTTCTATATTAACTGTCAACCGGATTAGATGCAGAAGGACGGCGACTAATAACTTGATCGATGAGGCCGTAATTAACCGCATCTTCAGCAGACATAAAGAAATCCCTTTCTGTGTCTTCTTCGATACGGGATAGGGGTTGGCTGGTGTGTTTAGCGAGATTTTCGTTAAGTTGCCGTTTCAGATAGAGAATTTCTCTGGCCTGAATTTCAATATCAGTAGCTTGTCCTTGTGCGCCTCCGAGGGGTTGGTGAATCATAATCCGGGAGTGGGGGAGGCTGTAACGCTTTCCTTTAGCCCCGGCGCTGAGGAGAAATGCCCCCATACTGGCTGCTAGTCCCAGACAGACGGTGCAGACATCAGGACGAATATGGTTCATGGTGTCAAAGATGCCTAATCCCGCATTAACCCCCCCACCTGGGGAGTTGATGTATAGATAAATATCTTTTTCGGGGTCTTCTGCGTCTAAAAATAGCAGTTGAGCGACAATTAAGTTAGCAACATCTGAGTTAACTTGGGTTCCTAGAAACACGATGCGATCGCGCAGGAGTCGGGAGTAAATATCAAAGGCGCGTTCACCACGGCCTGATTGTTCGATGACGGTTGGAATCATAACGTGCTGCTAAGACTGTTAATAGATACTGTTGATCTATTGTAGCGATTTTCTGTGCCTAGACTTTCAGAAACCACCGACGATTATACATGATATAGGCGATCGCCCACCAAAATATGACTGTAGCTACAGCATACATCAGCGATCCATTGAGGAATCCAGCCCAGGATACAAATATATTTTCATAGATCCAGGTTTTCAGATTCGGGCTAACGGGTTCGCTACCTACCCGGATCCGTATTAATATCCTGGCCAGTAAGCCGGAAGCCACAAATAGAAATATGGCATTAACTCCCATGATTTCAAAAGGTTTCCCCCACCGTCGCCAGTTTTTAACTTCTATGACCCCATAACAGAAGGCTAATAATAGCAGTCCCCACCCGGCGGTCACTAATACATAGGAACTGGTCCACAGTGCCTTATTAATGGGAAACCATATCCCCCACAAATAGCCGACCACAAGGCTACTGAGGGCAAACATTACTAGGTTAATGACGGTGAGACTATTGCGGGGTTGGGATTTTAGCCATTCTCCGGTAAGATAGCCGATGATTACGGTAACTGTAGCGGGTGCGGTGCTAAATAATCCTTCTGGGTCGTAGGGACCGCCTCGCCACAAATGATGGGAACCTAAAATTGTCTGGTCTATGAATGCGCCTAAGTTGCCTTCTGGTGATAGGTTGCCTGGGCTATAACCAGGTACGGGAATCATGGTCATAGCCAGCCAGTAACCTATGAGGGTGAAAATGGAAATTAGCCACAATTGCCGTCGGGAGAGGTTTAAAATGGCGATCGCACTTAGTCCATAGGCGATCGCTATTCGTTGTAATACTCCCATGATCCGGATATTGGCTAGGTCATAGTTGGGAAAACCATTTAGGATTAACCCCAAGAGAAACAGTAGCAGACATCGCCGCCCTATTCGACTATAAACTGATGGGGGTACTCCGTCGCCACCTAAACGATGTTCTGGGGAAAATTTGGACAGGGAAAAGGCGATCGCTACTCCCACAATTAATAGGAAACTGGGGAAAACTACATCGGTGGGAGTGCAGCCATGCCATTGGGCGTGTTGCAATACCGGATACATATAACCCCAGCTTCCGGGGTTATTCACCAGTATCATGGCGGCGATCGCTATACCTCTAAATACATCAAGGGATATTAAGCGTATCTTAGTATTGATCAAGGTCATCAATTTTCACCATACCTCTGGATTTACAGTAATTTTAGTAATGCTTGGATAGGATGATTGGGGGTAAAATGACTAAATCTGTGAATTTGCGATCGACAAGAATAACCTGTGACTAAGATTTGATCGGGATTATCTATGGTTGAGATAATTCGCCCCCAACTACTATTATAAATTTCTTGGGATTGCTGATAGTGTTCGGCTTCATGACCATATATTCCCGCCATTCCGCAACAGCTTGTATTGATGATATTTAATTCTAATCCCATGGCTTCAAATAGCTGTTGCCATTGTTTTTGAGAGGTTAAAACGGCAGTTTTTTCCTGGCAATGTCCGAACAGGAAATAAGGCTGATTGGCGCTGAGTTTGGGTAAGCGATCGCCATATTTTATCAGAAACTCTTGCAGTAAGTTAATGGTTGGTAAGGCTTGACTAAAATTAAGCATTTTCGGGTATTCATCCCGATAAGTTAAAACTATACTAGGTTCAATGCCAATTAGGGGAATTTCTAGGGATTTTAATTGTTGCAACCATTGGCAGTTTTGGGAAGCGATCGCTTTAAACTCTCGCAAAAATCCTTTAACATGGGTGGGTTTACCACTGGGGAAAAAATCGGGTATATAAACATTATATCCTAATTTATGCAGAAAATCATAGACTGCTAATACCAGGGAAGATTCATAAAAACTGGTAAAGGCATCCTGTAGCAAAATCACACTACATTGCTTTTCCGACCCACTTAAATTTTCCAGCCTATCCAGATTAAATTTGGGGTGGTGGCGCGTCCGTAAACCTTCCTGGAGGGTGGGATGACTCACTACCGGAGGATCTACCATATTTAACAGAGTTTTAGTCGCCGCTTTTGATAGAGAATTTTGGCTTAATATATTGGCTATTTTTGGATGCAAAGATTGCCACTTTGACAGGGTTTCTATATGGGCGATTAGATAATCTCTAAAGGGTCGCAAATATCGAGTATGATAAAGATATAAAAACTTTGATTTCATGTCCGGGATATTCACATGAATGGGACATTGACTAGCGCAGGCTTTACAGGATAAACAGCCATTCATAGCTGCATAAACTTCCTGGGAATAATCATAATCTCCCCGCCATTGTTTGTGTTTGAGGGTATTCCAGAGGCGCATTATTAAAGTTGTCGGAGTTTCGGTAATTTCATCACCATGATTTTCTAGGAGTCTTAGCCACTCCCGCAACAAACTCGATCGCCCTTTTGGGGAATGAATGCGATCGCGAGTTACCCGATAGGAAGGACACATCACATCATCAGGATCGAAGTTAAAACAAGCGCCATTACCATTACAGTTAAACGCCCCTTCATATTCACTAATTTGGCTAGGATTAACTTGGCGGTCAAATTCTCCCCGCATGGGTGAATCTAATTTAACTACCGTATCTAAACTATCTATAGGCGTGACAATTTTACCCGGATTTAGTCGGTTTTTGGGGTCAAAGATAGTTTTCACTTCTCGCAAAACTTGATATAATTCCTCCCCAAAAAACTCCGGTGTATATTCACTCCTAAAACCTTTACCATGTTCTCCCCAAAATACTCCCCCATATTCACGCACTAAAGCCACAATGCGATCGGATAATTCGCGGACTAATTCTGCATCAGCGGGAACCTTTAAATCCAAAGCCGGACGCAAATGCAAACAACCAACATCTACATGACCATACATCCCATAAATCAGATTATATTCTGCTAATAAATCCCGCAATTCTCCAATATATTTAGCTAGATGCACCGGAGGAACCACTGTATCCTCAATAAACGGTATCGGTTTACGATTTCCCGGTTGATTTCCCAGAAGTCCCGCCCCCTTACTACGAAGTTTCCAGAGATTAATAATTTCCTGATTATCCTTTGCCAAATAATAACCATTTGTCCCCTGATTTTCCCCTGTAATTTTCCCAATAATTGAGTCTATTTTGGGTTGAATATCAGCCTCGCTTTCTCCCACAAATTCCACTAAATTTATAGTCCCAGATGCCGGGATAAAATCCTTAACTGCATCATAGATTTCATCCTGTTTAGCCAAATTAAGAATCGTCTCATCAATAGTTTCGATCGCCCCTGGTTCCGAGGTCAATAAATCCATAGCCCCTTCCAAGGCATAATTAAAACTTTCATAATGAATAACCAGTAGTTTTTTCGCCTGGGGAATTGGGGTAAGTTTAAGTTTGGCTTCCGTGATAACTCCTAAAGTTCCCTCCGCCCCTGCTAATAAATAATTCAGGTTAAAAGTTTGTTTATCCTCCGAATAGACCTTAGCCAAGTTATAGCCAGTCATAAATCGGGTCAGTTGAGGAAATACCTGATTGATTTTCTCTTCGTTTTCCGTGAGAAGGTCAGCCAGACGATTATAAATATTTCCCACTCTCCCCCCTTGCTTTTTCAGGCGGTTTAATGCTATAGTATCCATAGGGGTGGAAATGCTTTCAGTGCCATCTGGTAACACCCAGGCTAACTCCAAAATGTGTGGACTGGTTCGCCCATAAATTCGCGACCCCTTCCCACAAGCATCAGTGTTAATCATTCCCCCAATAGTCGCCCGATTACTAGGCGCTACCGAAGGAGCAAAAAAGACACCATGAGGCTTTAAACATGAGTTAAGTTGGTCTAAAACTACTCCAGGCTGAACGCGGACCCATCCCTCGTCTAAATTGATTTCTAAGATGTTATTCATAAACTTAGAACAATCGATAATAATTCCCCTAGATAAGGATTGACCATTAGTTCCGGTTCCCCCTCCTCGGGGAGAAAAGGTGATATTTTGATAGGGAGTTTGATTAGCTAGTTTAAACAGAATCACTAAATCATGATGGTTTCTTGGGTAAACTACTCCCTGGGGAAGTATCTGATAAATACTGTTATCAGTTGCGGTTACTAAACGAGTCGCAAAATCTCCCTTAACCTCTCCCGAAAAACCAGTTTTTTCTAACTGATTCAAGAATCCCAAATAATCGGAATTTATAGTATCTTCTGGCTGTAAATTGGGAATCATCAATCCTCCTTGTTGTTAGTCAGTTAGAGGTTCATTAGCCAAGTTAAGATTTGGTGGGTTTAGGCGTTGATTAAGTATATTTTTAATACTTTCCGCCACATAACTCGAAAGGATATGTTCACCAGCCGGGGTATAGTGACAACAGTTATCAATGTACATGATTTCTGGCGCAGCATCAAAAATATTGACCCCATTAAAAATAGTCACCCCCGCCGCCTCCAAGTCAGCAATTCGATTTAATAGTAGAGGATAACCTGCTACAATAGGCTGGCGGTAAGGGGTATTCTCACTAAATGCGATCGCTTTTTCTTCGCTACTAAAAACCCTATTAGTGGCATGATATTGGTTAGGTTGCAGAATATGGAAATAGGGAATATTTTTCGCAGATAAAATATGATTCATCACCGTAGAAGTTCTCACCCATGTATCAGTAATTTTAGCCAAGGCTTTCTCTTCCGGTAAAACTGACTCTTGAGTATAAAATAAAAATACGCTGCCTTCTCCGCCGTCATCATCAGGAATTTGTTGATATCTTTGAAAGCGTGCAACCTCCTGGTAATAATCTTTAATTAATCCTTGGATAGCCAGATTGTTGATAGTATAACAAGATGCCATCCGACAATTTTTTAAGTTAGAAACAACCTGATTAATTCGAGGTTTAGCTTGCTTAATTTTCAGTAAACTTTCTAAGGCTTTCGTAGATAAACTCTGATTACCTAAATTAGTTAAAGGTTGGATATGAGATGCACTTGGCATTGTCAATTCCAGTTTTTGTTCATTATTAACACTAGATAAAGCCAGTTCATTAAACCCATCAATATTAATCACCATATCAAACACTTGACCCACAGACAGCAGATAATTCAAAATCAAAAGCTGTTGTGGCTGTTTATAACCTCCCGTAGCAAAGGATAAAATAATTAATTCTTTGTTTTCTAAGCCAGGAACTTCTCTAAGTTTGGTTTCTAAAATTCCATTTTGAATCTCATAGATAGAATAGTTAGAAGCCACTGACCCCCCAAACACTCCCACTATAAATTGATTTTCGTTAGTTTTCACAAAGGGATAATTATATGGAGAAATAAAGCCATAGTTATTATATTTGAACCCCGGACGAAAATCAGGACCCGGTTTAGGTGCATATCCGAAATAGGGATGTAGTCTTTCTACGATAGAAATTTCCATCCTCATACCTTCTAGGTTCAAACCCATTTCTTCAATGCTTGGTCGTTGACGAGTATAAAATAACTGGTTATGGCGGACTAAATAAAAACCCAGGGAACCCAATTCTACAAAAAACCCTAACAACAATAGGTTAATTAAAGTGATTTTCCCAACTTCTTTGATTTGCTTGCGATTAAATTTGTGTTTCATTATCATAGATTAATAGGAGGTGATAATCATCGAAACTGTCAAACATTAGCAACTCATATATAAGTTATAGCCGAATACTTAGGGGGTTATTGACTGGAGACGGTTAACAATGGAATTGCCAATATATTCAGTAAAGATTTCTTGACCTCTGGGTGTATAGTGACAACAACTGTCTCTATATACCGTTTCTGGTTGGGTGTCAAAAACTGTCACAGCATTGATAACATTAACCCCAAAATTTGGCAAATCTTCCCCTCTAGCAAGTAACCGAGGATAGCCTTGTATAACTCCTTCTATATACGGGTTATCATCAAAAATGGCAATTTCTTCGGCGGTGAAAGTTCTTTGGGTGGGATGATACTGATTAGGCTGTATTACATGAAAATAAGGGATATTTTTATTTGCTAAAGTTTGATGAATCATTTGGGAAGAGTTAAACCAGATATCTACCATTTTATCAAAGGCTATGTCATCTGGTAAAACCTGGGTATTTTGGGGTATGGAAATTAAACTATTGGCTAAATCATCTTCATTTTGGCGTAACTCAATCTGCATGGCATCTAAGGCTGCGACCTGGCTTTGATATTTTCTAGTGAGTTGATTAACTTGATAGGAATTCCAAGCGTAACAAGAGGCGAGTTTACAGTTTTCTAACCTCTGAATTTGACGGACTAATTTTTCCCTGGTTTCGTTCATTTCCGCCAAAGCTAAAACGACAGGAATATTAGTATTAGCCAAGGCGGTTAGGGGTTGAATGTGTTGGAAACTCGGCATGGAAACTGGGACAGATGCTTGATTATTTAATGGTGGTAATGCAACTTCATTAAAACCATCAATATTAACCACTAAGTCTAATTCCTGACCAATTGACAAAAAGTAGTTGAGAATTAATAACTGTTGAGGTTGTTTATAACCCCCATGAGCAAAGTTTAAGATAATAAATTCTTTATTGGCTAATTCGGGAACTGTTCTGAGTTGTTTAATTAAAGTATTTGATAATTCCTTATGAGTAACTTCATAATTGGCAAAGTCAACGGCGACAGAACCCCCAAAAATACCAATAATAAACTGATTATCATTTTGTCTGATCAAGGGGTAATCATGGAGACCAAAAAATCCGTAGTTATTCACCCGCAAGCCAAAGGGATTATCCGCAAATAAGCCGGGTTTTAATACATAGCCAAAAAAGGGGTGAAAACGCTCGACTATAGCATTTTTATCATCATTGTTTCCGGTAGGTTGTTCCCTCACCCCTATCTGTTCTAGAAGTTGATTTGTGGCGGTTTTATCACGATTATGAGTATAAATAAACCGCTGTTCTGTGACTAGGTAAAACAGGAGAGGTACGACTTCTAAGATGAGTAAAATTAGGGCTAAATTAATGCCGACAATTCCGAGCAACTCTCGATTAACCACCCCCCGTTTAGCGGATTTTTCCTCAATGGGGGTTGATGGTCGTTTAAATAATGGCAGATTTTTCATATAATCCAGGTCAGGAAAATCAAGAAATTAGGGGGTTAGAAAATTACTCTTTCCCCCAATTGCCAACAATTTCGACGCTAATACAGTATCAAAATAAAGTATAAATGAAAGGTGCGATCGCCGACCCTTGACTAAGGACAATCAAAGCCCCCAACAACACCATAGTAATAATCAACGGTAGCAGCCAATATTTTTTGCGCTCCCGCAGAAAACCCCACAAATCTTTCAGAAAATCTAATGTTGCTTCAAACACTAGAAAGGACGCTCCATACTTACTCTTGAACGGACTTGACTGGGAACCCGATAGGTTGATACATTAGGATCTAGATCTCGTTTCATGGCATCAGAGCCAAATAAACGCTTAATCGCCCCCATCGGTGCAATCATAACGTAAAACACAGCCCCCAAAATAATTCGGGTATTAATTCCGGCTAAAACCAAGCCTATCCGCATCCAAGTATAATAAATCGGATTAAGAGTTGACGGAGACAGGAAAGACCACACCCAGAGAATAGTCGCCACCACCCAGGGCCAAGCAGGGGGCGGCCAGTGGCGGAAAATTAATGGCAACAGTAAGCCAAACAAGCCAGCACAAATTGCACCCGTTGTCAAGCCAAATTCCCGCAAGCCTTTTCTATCAAGTTTGGGGATATCGTGATCAGTCATAGTGAATTTTTGCAACCAATTATATAACAGAGAACAGAAAACTGGGAAAAACAGATATCCTACCAGAGGGAAGCCACTAGAAGTGGCTCCTAGGGATTAATCTAACTCAAACTCATTTTTCCAAGATTCATCTTTTGACCAGGGAGTTTGTGCAGTTTTGGCGAGTAGGTAATTTTCCAAAACCAGATAATCCATCTCCGTCCGCATAAAGCAGCGGTAGGCATCTTCGGGAGTGCAAACAATGGGTTCACCCCGCACATTAAAAGAGGTATTAACCACTAGACCACAGCCTGTAAGTTGTTCAAAATGACTAATTAAACTGTGATAGCGGGGGTTAGTTTCGGGGTGTACAGTTTGAATGCGTGCCGAATAATCGACATGGGTAATAGCGGGAATTTCCGACCGGGGAATATTCAGCTTTTCAATCCCAAAAAGTTGTTCTTGTTCGGAGGTCATAGGAATCCGGCGAGACTCCTTAACGGGAGCGACCATCAACATATAAGGACTGTGGGTATTGTGTTCAAAATAATCAGCGACACGCTCGGCTAAAACGGAAGGCGCAAAGGGTCGGAAAGACTCCCTATATTTAATTTTGAGATTCATGACGGACTGCATTTTAGTGTTACGAGGGTCGCCGATAATTGACCTTCCACCCAAAGCACGCGGCCCAAATTCCATCCGACCTTGGAACCAGCCGACGACATTACCATCAGCCAAAATTTCGGCTAACCTAGGCATCAATTCAACATCTGCCAAATACATATATTTAGCATCAATAGAATTGAGATAATCCTGAATATCGGAATTGCTGAAAGATGGACCCAAATAGGAGCCTTTCATCATATCAGCGGGGGCGGTGCTAGGAATAACCCGAGGAGTTATAGTCGCGACTGCTGTTTCTGTTCCGGCTGCGGCTTCGAGTTCGATTTCGTTCTCTATGGTGACTGGTTGCTTCACCAGGCGGGGTTGTTCACAATATTGATACCAAACAGCCAAAGCTGCCCCTAATGCGCCTCCTGCGTCTCCTGCTGCGGGTTGTATCCAAATATCCTTAAAGGGACCTTCTCGCAATAGGCGACCATTAGCGACACAGTTGAGGGCGACTCCGCCAGCTAAACAGAGATAATCAACATTGAGTTCTTTTTGTACGGTCCGACCTAGGCGCAGCACTACTTCCTCTGTGACGACTTGAATAGAAGCGGCGATATCCATTTCCCGTTGAGTGAGTTGGCCTTCGGCTTTCCGAGGGGGTCCGTCAAACAACAGGTCAAATTTCTTGTTGGTCATGGTTAACCCGGTGGCATAGTTGAAATACTTCATATTCAACCGGAATGTGCCATCATCTTTGAGGTCGATTAAATGGGTTAAAATCCGATCAACATAGCGAGGTTGACCATAGGGCGCTAACCCCATGAGTTTATATTCGCCAGAGTTGACTTTAAAGCCGGTGTAGTAGGTGAAGGCTGAGTACAGTAAACCGAGAGAGTGGGGAAAGTCGATTTCCCACAGGGGGGTCAGGTTATTACCATCGCCTAACCATACGGAAGTGGTGGCCCATTCCCCTACACCGTCTAAACACATGACGGCTGCTTTTTGGAAGGGACTGGGAAAAAAGGCTGAGGCGGCGTGGGATTGGTGATGCTCGGTAAACATGAGGGGGGGAAGTTTGGCTTTTTTGACCCCCATGATGGCTGAAAGTTCTTTTTTTAATACGGTTTTCAGATAAAGTTTTTCTTTTAACCAAATTGGCATGGCGGCTAGAAAAGACCGAAACCCACGGGGAGCATAGCTGATGTAGGTTTCTAGCAGGCGCTCGAATTTGACTAAGGGTTTATCATAGAAAATGATGCGATCGACATCGAATAGGGTAATATTCGCTTCCTGAAGACAGTAGCGAATGGCGTTTTGGGGAAATCTGGCATCGTGTTTTTTGCGCGAAAATCTCTCCTCTTGGGCGGCGGCGATAATTTCTCCATCCCGCACGAGAGCGGCTGCACTGTCATGATAGTAAGCCGAGATTCCAAGTATGTTCATTCATATTTCCTCACAGAATGGAATTAAGGTTTTTGGGGTGAGTTGTGGGTCAACGGTTAAAATATCCACAGATTATAGCGAATTCCTGGTCAAGGTTAACGCGAATGGGAAAATTTAATTGCATAAGGGCTGGTAGTCATTAGGGTAAGGGGGTTAGCCGAAACTGGCGATCGCCAACAGACTACCACTGATTCGGTTAAACTCGCACTTGTTCGTGTAGTTGTACCCGAATTTAACGTAGACCTCTCGGGAGCGTGGAAGCGCCGTGTCTTTAGACCGGGGAGGAAACGCGACACGGGGACTTTAGTCCCCGTCAGTCTTTCAAGCATAGGTGTAACCATCCTTTCTGTGAATTGGTTGGCAGTATTTGTGGCTGATGCCTGCCACTCTGACCGAGGCAGTGGTAATATCGAAACTGCCGGAAGCACGGCAGAGAACCCGTCCTACATAGGAGCCAATTTTCTTCCCTGCCGTGACAGTGGCAGTAACGATATCGCCAGCCTGAAAGCCTTTGTGAATTTGTCTCCTTGAGCGGTGACGAGTTGGGAATCCGTACTTATCCGTCCCGCACATCTGACGGGTTCCATGCCCCTTCGCTAAAATCAGCAACGGTTTGGAAGCAAGAACTTCGAGTGATTCGACTTGTCCAACACAGGCAGCATCAATCCAATGAGCTTTAGGTAGGTTGAGCCGAATTCGATTGAACTTAGTTTGTCCGCCCGTTCCTGTGGTTACTGGGAGTCCTGTTGCTTTCAAAGCATTGAACAATGCCCATCGAGTTGAATTGACCGCTGCTGCATCTTTAAGGGGGTGATTTTGCCTGCCTGAGAAGACGACTCAGTAAATCAGGCTGGCCTGATAAAAAATCTCGAATGTCCCCATTGCCTTTGGCTTGATTGCATGAGTGGCAAGCCATCGTCAGGTTAGAAACCCGGTCAGAGCCACCCTTAGACCGGGACTGGATATGCTCAATTTCAAGCGCTACATTTTTATAGCATTAGTCAAGGTGGTTAGGACACAGCTTGGAGAACGGAATCCATGGCATCATCGAGAGAATCAAACTGCTCACGTGCAATGGCGAATGCGGGCTTTCAACCACGACCAACATTTCTCTATCTTGTTGAGGTCTGGCGAATAAGGCCGAAGATAGAGTAAACGGCATTGAGCTGCCTCCACCAGTTCAGCCTGCCGCCCCCCTTTATGAAACGTTGCATTGTCAAATACTAGAGTCTGACCTGGCTTCAATGTTGGAATTAAGATAAACTCCAACTACAACTCAAACACTGTCCGATTACAACAACCCTCAAAGCGATCGGGGGCTAAGAGTTGTTGATAACACCATGCCGCCATATAGCTCACCCTGCCCTGCCTCTTCCCTGATTTGAGGGTATGGAAGCGTTGTCCTTCCTCGCAGTAACCATAAGGATAATCCGAGTCTTGACTATTCATGCCAGCTTCATCGAGGTAAACCAACCCTTCCGGCTCCATATGTTCAATCTGAGCAATAAACTCCTCTCGCTGTTGCTGATCACGTTCTTGGTAGCCGTAAGTTGTTTTCTGGTGAAGCCAATTTTCTTCAAGGTTCTGGATATGGTGCGAGGAGAGATGTCGTCATCCCAAAGTTGAGCCATTTGAGCGGAGGTTTTGTCGCCATGCTCTTGGGCAAAAGCCTTGAATTTGTGCCAGTCGGTAATTTGGTGGTTATGACCAGGTGGGCGATTAGGTTTAGGGAGGAAGTCTCCGGTGTGTTCTTTTCTTTGCAGCCAGAGATTGATAGTGTTCCGGCTGAGATGGAAAAATTGACTGGCTTTGGTTTTGGACATACCGTATAGTTCAATTGCATTGATAACTTTTTGTCTAAGGTCGTAACTGTAGGGGGCTGGCCTTTTGGGTCTTATGTAGATATCCTTGCTATTATACGTCCTAACTTTTCTGTCTTTTGCTATAATTCTCCCGGATGATACTCAACACCTGATATCTCAGGGTTTTCCATCAATTGTAGGTCGAACCGTACTAGCTCTTGAGTAATGCTGCCAACTGGGGCGAGTCTACGGAATCGGTTAACCCAGGTTATAAGGGTATCTACCCGATGCTGCAAGCTCGGAGCTAACCAACCCTTGGGACGAGTCCGATTCAAGAACCGAGCCCGCCGATATCGGGTCTGGCGCTTTCGTCTAAAACGTCGGAGTTGACGACGTGCTTGCTAGTAACAAAAAACTTCCTCAAACCTACACACAAACCAAAAACCTGTTACAATAGCAACCACCGTGCGAAACGTTTAGGAGTGGAATAGGGCTGCGATGCCTGAAATAACCTCCTAGTGGGACTTCTACCCCTTGGTAGAATATAAGGAGTGCGCCCTGACCATCCCATAACTATCTATGTGTTCCAACATCTGGACTCGACACCCAGATAAGGCAGAGAGACTCAAGGTCAAGACAGAGCGCTAGAAAGAGGAAGTTATGACTCCTCAAGTATAGCAGGAAGTTCAGAGTAACGGCGGTGTGCGAGACGTTTAGGAGTGAAATAGGGCTGCAATGCCTGAAATCATCCCCTAGTGGGACTTCTACCCCTTGGTAGAATCTAAGGTGAGCGTACCTGACCATCCCATAACTATCTATGTGTTCCAATTATCTGGGCTAAATTGGATTTAGAATCAGATAAAGGCGAGGAGACTCAAGGTCAAGGCTGAACGCTGGTGTTATGTACAGCAGGAAGTTGAGAGTAACGGCGGTAGCCACCCCCAGTTTCAAGGTTCACACCCGTCAGACTGAAGCGGGGAACGGAAGGCGTGAAGTAGAACCTACTACCAGAGGCGACCACTGCCAACCATCCATGATTAGGGAAACCGAATGTCCGGCTTCAACCATCGTAATACTCTAGTAGCGAAATAGGTTGATACGCTGCGCTCAAAAGAGTACGGGGAAAAGAAGGGGTATATCACCACCACCTTCACAGACCTTTAAAGTACCCCGGTGGATAGGACGAATCTAAAGATGGAATGCCCCCATAGATGGAACGTTTAAACCCCTCATTGGCTCTGCCTCACGGCAGAGCGTGAAAAGTGTAAGCGTATGGTGCGAGACGTTCGGGTATTAAATAGGGCTTAAATGCCCGAAATAACTACCCGGTGAGGATTCCAGCTCCGAATCTGGATATAAGGAGACCTCTCCTGACCATCCTCATAACTGGTTATATGTCCCGACGCTTAGGGAACTAAGCAAGGCAGGGAACTCAAGGTCATAAACGAACTGAGAAATCAGGGAGTAGAGAGTAACGGCGATAGCCACCCCCAGTTTTGGAAATCATAACTCCAGGATAGAAGCGGGGAACGGAAGGCGTGAGGTAGAACCTACTACCAAGACGCGACCACTGCCAACCATCTATGATTAGGAAGACCGAATGTCCGACTTGAACCATCGTAATACACTAGCAGCGAAATAGGTTGACACGCTGCGCTCAAAAGGGCAAGGGGAAAAGTAGGGGGTTCGTCCGACTACCTACACAGACCTTTAAAAGTACCCCGGTTCTGAGGACAAATCTAACGATGGAATGCCCATATAATCGGAACGTTGTAACCCCTCTAATGCTCTGCCTATAAACAAGTGAGTAATGCTATTCACAAGGCAGTAGTGAAAAATGTAAGCGCATGCTTAGAGGGTGAAGGATGTGACCAGAAGCTAAAGCCCAATTGTCATGGTGGGGATATGCCCAATTGTCACGGTGGGGATATAGATACTGCGGTCAGTAAGAGTATAATGGCGAGGACGAGTTTAAAGACTACGTGCTGCATATAGCTCTGAACATCGAAGTAGAAAGCAGGTCTGTTGATTCTGCTCCTTTGACAAATAGGGTATCCACACCAGGAGCCTTGTGATGGGAAACTATCAAGCACGGTTCTGAATGGGAGTTCGGGAAGGTGACTTCACTCTCGACCCCTAACCCTTTAAGGGGAAGGGATGTGACTGAAAGCTAATGCCTAACTGTAATGGTTAGGATATGCCCACTAGTCACGGTGTGGATATATAGCACCAGACAGGAAAGTTAGGACGTATAATGGAGAGGACGAGATGACTAAGAAGACCAAAAATGCCAGCCCCCTATAGTTACGACCTTAGACAAAAAGTTATTGATGCAATTGAACTAGACGGTATGCCCAAAACAGAAGCCAGTCAAGTTTTCCATGTCAGCCGGAACACCATCAATCTCTGGCTGCAAAGAAAAGAACACACCGGCGACTTCCTCCCTAAACCTAATCACCGACCTGGCAATAACCACAAAATTACCGACTGGCATAAATTCAAGGCTTTTGCCCAAGAGCATGGCCACAAAACCTCCGCTCAAATGGCTCAACTTTGGGATGACGACATCTCTCCTCGCACCATATCCAGAGCCTTGAAGAAAATTGGCTTCACCAGAAAAAAAAACTTACGGCTACCAAGAACGTGATCAGCAACAGCGAGAGGAGTTTATTGCTCAGATTGAACATATGGAGCCGGAAGGGTTGGTTTACCTCGATGAAGCTGGCATGAATAGTCAAGACTCGGATTATCCTTATGGTTACTGTGAGCAAGGACAACGCTTCGATGTCCTCAAATCCGGGAAGAGGCAGGGCAGGGTGAGCTATATAGCCGCATGGTGTCATCAACAACTCTTAGCCCCCGATCGCTTTGAGGGTTGTTGTAATCGGACAGTGTTTGAGCTGTGGTTGGAGTTCATCTTAATTCCAACACTGAAGCCAGGTCAGACTCTAGTGCTAGACAATGCAACGTTTCATAAAGGGGGACGGATTCCTGAGCTAGTGGAGGCGGCTCAATGCCGTTTGCTCTATCTACCACCTTATTCGCCAGACCTCAACAAGATAGAGAAATGTTGGTCGTGGTTGAAAGCCCGCATTCGCCATTGCACGTGAGCAGTTTGATTCTCTCGATGATGCCATGGATTCCGTTCTCCCAGCTGCGTCCTAACCACCTTGACTAATGCTATAGATACTGCGATAAGTAGGAGTTTAATGGCGAAAGCGAGTTTAAAGACTAACGCAGGCATATAGCTTTGGAAGTTGAAGTACGAAAGCAGGGGGTTGTAACCCTGTTCCTAATGACAAAGGGGTATCCACATCAGGAGCCGTATGAGGTGAAAGTCTCAAGTACGGTTTGGAAGTGGAGTTGGGGAAGGTGACTTCCCTTTCGACCATAACAGCCACCCCCAGTTTCAGGATTCACAACCCGTCAGATTGAAGCGGGGAACGGAAGGCGTGAAGTAGAACCTACTACCAGATGCGACCACTGCCAACCATCCATGATTAAGGAAACCGAACGTCTGGCTTGAACCATCGTAACTATTGGGCAGCGAAATAGGTTGAAACGCTGCCGCTTAAAAAGGCAAGGGGAAAAGTGGGAGTCTGTTGGTACTACCCAGAAGCAACGAAAGTTGTGCATAGACCTTTAAAGTACCCCGGTGGATAGGACGAATCTAAAGATGGAATGCCCGCATAGATGGAACGTTTAAACCCCTCATTGGATTAGGGGTCGAGAATGGAGTCACCTCCATCCCCTCCCATTCAGAACCGTACATGAGACTTTCACCTCATACGGCTCCTAGTCTGACTATTCCATTGTTATGGACACAGCGTTGGCATTATCGAGCGCCGTCTTATCATCGCGGGTGTGGCGATGTAGCAGTTGAAGATTTTTGTATTCATCCTTTCCGCCTTGACTTCTAGGTACAATGTGGTCTACCTCAACTAATTCTGATGGGGTAAAGTATTGCCCACACCAGGTACATCTACCTTTTTGCTTTTTGAGTAATTTTGCTACCCTAATTGGCGTGTCGATTGCTTGTCCTTTCCTGGTTGCCCAATAAGTCCAATTTCCGTCATATGGTGTTGCGTCGGGGCGTATTAGGGTGTGTCTGACAATCGGAGTCCAGTTATGTTTCCATAGTTGGAATCCATCATTGGTCTTGAATAACCAAGATTCATGTCTTTCTTTCCCATTGCTAAGTTTAACCGTTCCATTTCTGAAATAGTTTCTAAGCTTATCATGGCTTGCCTCTCCGCATCTTGATACTGTCCATGCCCGTAACATTTGCCAGATTATATTGTCTAGTTTAGTGAAGGTCTCTGCTGAGACTACCGCTGAATAATAGTTTGACCATCCCCGAATAATCGGGTTTAGTTTACTAATCAGGGCTGACTGAGGTGCTGTTTTATATTGTTTGATTACACCTTTTATCACTTCTGTGTGGGCAACAACGGCTTTTTGGCTGGGTTTTATGTGGGTTTTATGTCCGATTAATCGACTCTTATATCCCCCTGTTTTTCCAGACTTGTATTTTCCTACTGGGTATTGCCTGATATTGAATCCGAGAAAATCAAACCCAGGTTCTTCTGTTTTGCCATTATACTCAATAGGTTTGAGTGTGTGACAAATTCGAGTCTTTTCGGGTTTAATCTCTAATCCTACAGGGTTTAACCATTCGGTGATAGCAATTTTGCACTGTTCAATGATTCCTAGGTCTTTGGATATGACTACAAAATCATCGGCGTACCGTATTATCGTGGCAAAAGGTTTGTAGTTGGTATTCTTGGGATACATTTTTTCTATTAACCTAACCATCCCCAACAGTGCGATGTTGGCGAGTATTGGACTTATTACCCCTCCCTGTGGTGTCCCTGCTTCTGTATCCTCAAATACACCGTTATCTAGCACGCCTGCTTTGAGCCATTGTTTCAGGTCTCTTTTTAGGCTGCTTGAGCAATGAATTTTGGACAGTAGGTAATCATGGTTTATTCGGTCAAAACATTTTGCTATGTCCGCATCCAGTATGTAGTATCCTCCTTTGTTTATACTTTGGTATATTCTGGATATTGCGTCGTGGGCAGACCGTCCGGGACGGAACCCGTAGCTTGTGCTTTCAAATCTCGATTCCCATTCAGGTTCGAGAGCCGACTTAACCAAGGCTTGCCTAGCTCTATCTTGGATTGTGGGTATTCCTATTCCAGCTTTTTTCATCCCTACCAGGTTTTGGAATCCACACCCTTCGCAGTGGTTTTGCTTTGAGGTTTCCCTTAATGTTCTTGACCAGTTCAAACCTTTGTCTTGGAGAGATTACTCTTGCTCCATCAACACCGGCTGTCTTCTTGCCTTGACCCGCTTGGGGGGCGGGTTTATTAAGCTGACTGTTGGGAAGCATGGCTGACCGTGGAACCCGCCCCTACAGCCGCACTGCTAAGAGCCGGGCGTAATATGATTTCACCAGTAGACGTTGCAACCTTCTAACCTTTGCATCCTGTCCCGATTTAGCTGCTTGGAATATACTCTTTTGGAGCTTGAATACTTTCCGTTGAACCTTAGTCCATGGGATTGCCTTCCATGCGTTGGTCGTAGTCTTGATTGGTCTGGGTTTGCCAAATCCTCTCTTTAAACTCGCTATCGCCATTTGTACACCTACTAGACTCCATTCCTTACAATCAAACCGTGACCTGTTAGCATATCCCTACCATTACAGCAGGGCGTTGGCTTTTGGTCACATCTCACATCCTCTAAGACTTGTGGTTACACTTATCCCTACTGACTTTCTCGACCAGATAATCAGAGTCTAGGAGGACTTAAAACGTTCCGTTTATACGGGCATTCCATCTTTAGATTTGTCCTCTCCACCGAGGTACTTTTAAAGGTCTGTGTAGGTGTTGCATAGAGAACCCTACTTTTCCCTTTACTCTTTTGAGCGCAGCGTATCAACCTATTTCGCTACTTATCTATTACGGTGGTTCAAGCCGGACATTCGGTTTCCCTAATCATGGATGGTTGGCAGTGGTCTCGATTCTGGTATTAGGTTCTACCTTGGAGCCTTCCGTTCCCCGCTTCAATCCTGGGGTTGTGATTCCCAAAACTGGGGGTGGCTATCGCCGTTACCCTGAATCTCTAACTTCTACTTATCTATTTCTATGATTTCTATAAGGAATTTGTATGGGTTAGTTTGTTTTGACCTTGGGTTCCCTGCCTTGATTTGTATCGTGGGATACTAATCGTTGGGACATATAAACAGTTATGAGGATGGTCAGGAGAGATCTCCTTATATTCAACCAAGGGGTTGAAGTCCCCACCAGGCGGTTATTTCAGGTATTTCAACCTTATTTCATGCCTGAACGTCTCGCACCTCTGCTAATAAATATAGCACCAGACAGGAAAGTTAGGACGTATAATGGAGAGGACGAGATGACTAAGAAGACCAAAAATGCCAGCCCCCTATAGTTACGACCTCAGACAAAAAGTTATTGATGCAATTGAACTAGACGGTATGCCCAAAACAGAAGCCAGTCAAGTTTTCCATGTCAGCCGGAACACCATTAATCTCTGGCTGCAAAGAAAAGCACAGACCGGAGACTTCCTCCCTAAACCTAATCACCGACCTGGCAATAACCACAAAATTACCGACTGGCATAAATTCAAGGCTTTTGCCCAAGAGCATGGCCACAAAACCTCCGCTCAAATGGCTGAACTTTGGGATGACGACATCTCTCCTCGCACCATATCCAGAGCCTTGAAGAAAATTGGCTTCACCAGAAAAAAAAACTTACGGCTACCAAGAACGTGATCAGCAACAGCGAGAGGAGTTTATTGCTCAGATTGAACATATGGAGCCACAAGAAGTGGTCTACCTCGATGAAGCCGGCATGAATAGTCAGGACTCGGATTACCCTTATGGTTACTGCGAGGAAGGAAAACGCTTCGATGCCCTCAAATCAGGGAAGAGGCAGGGCAGGGTGAGCTATATGGCCGCATGGTGTCATCAACAACTCTTAGCCCCCGATCGCTTTGAGGGTTGTTGTAATCGGACAGTGTTTGAGTTGTGGTTGGAGTTCATCTTAATTCCAACACTGAAGCCAGGTCAGACTCTAGTGCTAGACAATGCAACGTTTCATAAAGGGGGACGGATTCCTGAGCTAGTGGAGGCGGCTCAATGCCGTTTGCTCTATCTACCACCTTATTCGCCAGACCTCAACAAGATAGAGAAATGTTGGTCGTGGTTGAAAGCCCGCATTCGCCATTGCACGTGAGCAGTTTGATTCTCTCGATGATGCCATGGATTCCGTTATAAAAGCTGCGTCCTAACCACCTTGACTAATGCTATATCTGGATGTGACGCACCCTACGAGCCGTGTGAGGTGAAAGTCTCAAGCACGGTTTTGTATGGGAGGGGGAGATGGTGACATCTCTCTCGACCCCTACTATGGGTGTGCTGGAAGCGTGGCGTGTATTTTGCCAAGGTTGAAGCAGCAGGCACCAGTCAAGAGTGCCCTCAATGCTCAACAGCGGTCAAGAAAGACCTCAGTATCCGGGTTCATAAATGTCCTGAGTGCGGCTACATCACCAATCGCGACGTGGCCGCCGCCCAAGTCATTCGGAACCGAGGGATTGCAGCGGCAGGGCTTACCGTCAAGAAGCTCGGTGAGGGTAAAGTCGTTGGACTCCCGTAGAACTGCGAATCCCCGCGCCTTTGAGGCCGGGGAGTGTCAATCTTTTATCCAAGGGTGGGTTGATTAATCCCAACTAACTAAGGCCTGATTCCTCAAACCAAGCCCTCGCGCCGCCTAACTCCCCGGTGACAGGCGCGACAGGCGAAACCCGCCACTAACCCTAATGGGAGTGTCAACTATATTATGTGGCTTCACCTACCTACTTTAAGGAGAGGTCGAAGCCCGTTCTGTCAATTCCGCACCAGTTTTACCATTACTGGTCGGAACGCTACCATTGCGGGGTTGGATGACTCCATAACCACCATGATGCGATCGCTGATAGATTACATTAATCTCATCAGTTTCAGCATTACGGAACATATAAAAATCATGATCAATAAGCTGCAACTGTTCTAATGCTTCTTGAATGCTCATGGGAGGCATGGCAAAATATTTCGTCCGCACCACTTCTTCTGGAAGTTTCACAGTGCGATCGCCAATTAAATCATCAACAATGGGCTTCTGTGCAACCACTTCACCAGTCTTAGGAAGCTGATATTGTTTCGCCATGCGTTTTTCTTTGTACTTACGCAATTGACGAGCAATTTTATCTGCTACTAGGTCAATACTGGCATAGAGATTTTCACTGCTTTCTTGAGCACGAATAACTGTGCCATTGGCATAAATCGTGACTTCAGCAGTTTGTCTTGGATTTATCCGAGGGTTCCGAGCCACAGATAAATGGACATCCACTTCGTTTGTCAATTGCTGAAAGTGACTAACAGCTTTGGCAATTTTCTGTTGTACATACTCGTGAATAGCATCGGTAATTTCAAGATTTTTACCCTGGATAACAAGCTTCATACAGCTCCCTCCCGATCATAGTGTGGGCTTAACTTCACCTTAACATTTTGCATTTCAGAAATGTAATTTCTTTAAAATCCTTTGCATCTCTTGACAATTCTTGATGGGTCAATTCACAGATCATCCTATTCAATCATCCATGATTGTCCAGAATATAACTGGCCGACCTATCACCTGGTTTTTCAGTCCTTCCACAGCGGTAGACTCCGGTTAAGAATTACTTTGATGATGCCCTTTGGTTCCCCCAAAATAAGGAAATTGTCGCAACTTAGTAGTGTCGAGAGAGAAGTCACCTTCTCCCCCTCCCATACAAAACCGTACGTGATAGTTTCCCATCATACGGCTCCTAGTCTGATTGCTCCATTGTTAGGGATACAGCGTTGGCATTGTCAAGTGCCGTCTTATCATCGTGACAGTGGCGGTGTAGTAGTTGAAGATTCTTGTATTCGTCCTTTCCGCCGAGACTTCGAGGTACAATGTGGTCTATTTCAACTATGTCTGATGGGGTAAAGTATTGCCCACACCAGGTACACTTGCCTTTTTGCTTCTTGAGTAGTTTTGCTACCCTTGTTGGCGTGTCGATTACTTGTCCTTTTCTGGTTGCCCAATAAGTCCAATTTCCGTCGTATGGTGTTGCTTCAGGGCGTATTGTGGTATGTCTGACAATCGGAGTGTAGCTATGTTTCCATAGTGTGTGTCCATCCTTGGTCTGGAATAACCAAGATTCATGCCTTTCTACCTCATTGCTAAGTTTAACTGTTCCATGTCTGAAATAGTTTCCTAGCTTCTCGTAAACTTGCCTTTCCGCATCTTGATACTGTCCATGCCCGTCACATCTGCCAGATTATATTGTCTAGCTTACCGAAGGTCTCTGATGAGACGACTCCTGAATAATAGTTTGACCATCCCCGAATAATCGGGTTTAGTTTGTTTATCAGGGCTGATTGAGGTGCTGTTTTATGTTGTTTGATTACACCTTTAATCACTTCTGTATGGGCTTTAACTGCTTTATTGCTGGGTTTAATGTGGGTTTTGAATCCCAACATTTTGTGAGGGGTTTTATTAAGTAGAAAACCACCTTTCCTTCGTCCCCCTAATTTCCCAGACTTGTATTTTCCTACCGGGTATTGCCTGATATTGAATCCGAGAAAATCAAACCCGGGTTCTTCTGTTTTGCCATTATACTCAATAGGTTTGAGTGTGTGACAAATTCGAGTCTTTTCAGGTTTAATCTCTAGTCCTACAGGTTTTAGCCATTCAGAAATAGCAGTCTTGCACTGTTCAATAATTTCGAGTGATGGTGATATTACTACGAAATCATCGGCGTATCTTATTGTAGTGGCTTGAGCCCTATTATTTTTCTGAGGATACATTGTTTCAATTAACCTAGCCATTCCCAACAGTGCGATGTTGGCTAGGAGTGGACTTATTACCCCTCCTTGGGGTGTCCCTGTTTCTGTATCATCGAAAACGCCGTTATCTAGCACTCCTGCTTTAAGCCATTGTTTCAGGTCTTTCTTTAGGTTGCTTGGACAATGAATTTTGTTCAGTAGATAATCATGGTTCACGGTAAGAGCATTTGGCTATATGTTAGGGGTCGAGAATGGAGTCACCACCATCCCCTCCCATTCAGAACCATACGTGAAAGTTTCCCTTCATACGGCTCCTGGTGTGGATACCCTGTTTTGTCAAAGGAGCAGAATCAACAGACCTGCTTTTTACTTCGATGTTCAGAGCTATA
This sequence comes from Arthrospira sp. PCC 9108, assembly GCA_016745315.1. Lineage (GTDB taxonomy): Bacteria > Cyanobacteriota > Cyanobacteriia > Cyanobacteriales > Microcoleaceae > Limnospira > Limnospira platensis. Next base: position 1,796,715 of record CP066886.1, on the reverse strand, counting down.
TGCAGCACGTAGTCTTTAAACTCGTCCTCGCCATTATACTCTTACTGACCGCAGTATCTATATCCACACCGTGACAATTGGGCATATCCCAACCATGACAATTGGGCTTTAGCTTCTGGTCACATCCTTAGCCCTCTAAGCATGCGCTTACATTTTTCACTACTGCCTTGTGAATTGCATTACTCACTTGTTTATGGGCAGAGCATTAGAGGGGTTACAACGTTCCGATTATATGGGCATTCCATCGTTAGATTTGTCCTATCGACCGTGGTACTTCTAAAGGTCTGTGTGGGTAGAATGCAGAATCCCCCACTTTTCCCCTTGCCCTTTTGGGCGCAGCGTGTCAACCTATTTCGCTGCTCGTGCTTTACGATGGTTCAAGTCGGACATTCGGTCTTCCTAATCATAGATGGTTGGCAGTGGTCGCGTCTTGGTAGTAGGTTCTACCTCACGCCTTCCGTTCCCCGCTTCTATCCTGGAGTTATGATTTCCAAAACTGGGGGTGGCTATCGCCGTTACTCTCTACTCCCTGATTTCTCAGTTCGTTTATGACCTTGAGTTCCCTGCCTTGCTTAGTTACCTAAGCGTCGGGACATATAATCAGTTATGAGGATGCTCAGGAGAGGTCTCCTTATATCCAGATTCGGAGCTGGAATCCTCACCAGGTAGTTATTTCGGGCATTTCAGCCCTATTTCATACCCGAACGTCTCGCACCTGCATCCAGTATGTAATAACCTCCTTTGTTTATACTTTGAAAGATTCTGGATATTGCATCATGGGCTGACCGTCCGGGTCGGAACCCATAGCTGTTGCTTTCAAACCTCGATTCCCATTCAGGTTCGAGTGCCGACTTTACCAAGGCTTGCCTTGCTCTATCTTGGATAGTGGGTATTCCCAGAGGACATTTTTCATCCCTTCCGGGTTTTTGAATCCACACCCTACGCAGTGGTTTTGCTTTGAGATTTCCTTTGATACTCTTAGCTAGTTCCAGTCTTTGTCTTGGGGAGATTGCTCTCATTCCATCGACACCTGCTGTCTTTTTGCCTTGATTATCTTGAGTCACTCGCCGCACTGCTAAGAGTCGGGCATAATATGATTTCACCAGTAGACGTTGCCACCTTCTTGCTTTTGCGTCCTGTCCCGATTTAGCTGCTTGAAATATCCTCTTTTGGAGCTTGAAAACTTTACGTTGAACTTTCGCCCATGGTATAGCTTTCCATATACTCGTAGTCTTGATTGGCTTTGATTTCTCAAACCCTTTCTTTAAACTCGCTTTCGTCATAATGACTCCTACTAGACTCTATTCTTTACAATCAAACCGTGACTTGTCAGCATATCCCTGCCATTACAGCAGGGCGTTAGCTTCTGGTCACATCTCATCCCCTAATAGGCTTGCGCTTACACTTTCACTACTGTTTATCTCGACCAGATAATCAGAGCCTAAGAGGGGTTAAAACGTTCCGTTTATATGGGCATTCCATCTTTAGACTTGTCCTATCCACCGGGGTACTTTAAAGGTCTGTGTAGGTGTTATATAAAGAACCCTACTTTTCCCCTTACCCTTTTGGGCGCAGCGTGTCAACCTATTTCGCTGCCTGCTAATGACGATGGTTCAAGTCGGAACATTCAGATTTCCTTAGTCATGGATGGTTGGCAGTGGTCGGATTATTGGGAATAGGTTTTCCCTCACGCCTTCCGTTCCCCGCTTCAATCTGACGGGTTGTGATTCCTAAAACTGGGGGTGGCTATCGCCGTTACTCTTTCCCACAATCGCCTAAGTGGTTTTAATACTCCTCCTTATGGTGTAATTGAGCATTACGATTTTCTTTGTGGGATTGACCTTGAGTTCCCTGCCTTGCTTTTCGCTTCGGGACATATAAACAGTTATGGGGATGGTCAGAAGCGAGGTTCTTATATTCAACCGATGGGCTGAAATCCCCACCAGGCGGTTATTTCGGGTATTACAACCCTATTTCATGCCTGAACGTCTCGCACTTTTAGGTGTAGCCTAGCTTTTTACAGTGTTATCGCTACTACTTTGGCTTACTTTTTTAGGTCCATCAAGATCCGCCATGTTTTAGTAGATCTTTTCTGAACCCAAGGTCTTGCAACCTGAGCGGATATCCTATTATGTTACCACAATCTGCTCACCTGATCACCGACAGCCAGACTGACATAAATCTATGTAAAGTTTTGTCAAAAACCTCTTGCTTTTTGGGGTAATTTGTTGTATAAGTGCGGAAGTTGACCGTATCCTAATTGCTGTAGTGGATGTTATAGCATTAGTCAAGGTGGTTAGGACGCAGCTGGGAGAACGGAATCCATGGCATCATCGAGAGAATCAAACTGCTCACGTGCAATGGCGAATGCGGGCTTTCAACCACGACCAACATTTCTCTATCTTGTTGAGGTCTGGCGAATAAGGTGGTAGATAGAGCAAACGGCATTGAGCCGCCTCCACTAGCTCAGGAATCCGTCCCCCTTTATGAAACGTTGCATTGTCTAGCACTAGAGTCTGACCTGGCTTCAGTGTTGGAATTAAGATGAACTCCAACCACAACTCAAACACTGTCCGATTACAACAACCCTCAAAGGTAAAGGGAGCTAAGAGTTGTTGATAACACCATGCGGCCATATAGCTCACCCTGCCCTGCCTCTTCCCGGATTTGAGGGCATCGAAGCGTTGTCCTTCCTCGCAGTAACCATAAGGATAATCCGAGTCTTGACTATTCATGCCAGCTTCATCGAGGTAAACCAACTCTTCCGGCTCCATATGTTGAATCTGAGCAATAAACTCCTCTCGCTGTTGCTGATCACGTTCTTGGTAGCCGTAAGTTTTTTTTCTGGTGAAGCCAATTTTCTTCAAGGCTCTGGATATGGTGCGAGGAGAGATGTCGTCATCCCAAAGTTGAGCCATTTGAGCGGAGGTTTTGTGGCCATGCTCTTGGGCAAAAGCCTTGAATTTATGCCAGTCGGTAATTTTGTGGCTATGACCAGGTGGGCGATTAGGTTTAGGGAGGAAGTCGCCGGTGTGTTCTTTTCTTTGCAGCCAGAGATTGATGGTGTTCCGGCTGACATGGAAAACTTGACTGGCTTCTGTTTTGGGCATACCGTCTAGTTCAATTGCATCAATAACTTTTTGTCTGAGGTCGTAACTATAGGGGGCTGGCATTTTTGGTCTTCTTAGTCATCTCGTCCTCTCCATTATACGTCCTAACTTTCCTGTCTGGTGCTATAGGTTGATACGCTGCGATCAAAAGGGCAAGGGGAAAAGTAGGAGGCTGTTATAACTACCTACATAGACCTTTAAAAGTACCCCGGTGGATAGGACAAATCTAAAGATGGAATGCCCGCATAGATGGAACGTTTAAACCCCTCATTGGCTCTGCTAATAAATAAGTGAGTGTGCGAGATGTTTAGGAATGAAATAGGGCTGAGATGCTCGAAATAACCTCCTAGTGGGGACTTCAACCCCTTGGTTGAATACAAGAAACTCGTATCTCGTTTCTGAGCATCCCCATAACTGTTTATATGTCCCGACGTTGGGAGGAATCCAAACAAGGCAGGGAACTCAAGGTCAAGACTGAACGCTGGTGTTATGTACAGCAGGAAGTTGAGAGTAAAGGCGATAGCCACCCCCAGTTTCAGGACTCACAACCCGTCAGATTGAAGCGGGGAACGGAAGGCGTGAGGGAAACCTGTTCCCAATAACCCGACCACTGCCAATCATCTATGATTAGGGAAACCGAATGTCCGGCTTGAACCATCGTCAATTTATAGTAGCGAAACAGGTTGAAACGCTGCGCTCAAAAGAGCAAGGGGAAAGTAGGAGTTTACTTACACTACCTACACAGACCTTGAAAATACCCCGGTGGATAGGACAAATCTAAAGATGGAATGCCCATATAAACGGAACGTTTAAACCCCTCTTAGGCTCTGCTAATAAACAAGTGAGCAATATTACTCGCAAGCAGAGCGTGAAAAGTGTAAGCGTATGGTGCGAGACGTTCGGGTATTAAATAGGGCTTAAATGCCCGAAATAACTACCCGGTGAGGATTCCAGCTCCGAATCTGGATATAAGGAGACCTCTCCTGACCATCCTCATAACTGGTTATATGTCCCGACGCTTAGGGAACTAAGCAAAGCAGGGAACTCAAGGTCATAAACGAACTGAGAAATCAGGGAGTAGAGAGTAACGGCGATAGCCACCCCCAGTTTTGGAAATCATAACTCCAGGATTGAAGCGGGGGAACGGAAGGCGTAGGTCGGAACCCACCTCCTACTCGACCACTGCCAACCATCTATGATTAAGGAGACTGAATGTCCGGCTTGAACCATCGTAATACACTAGCAGCGAAATAGGTTGACACGCTGCGCCCAAAAGGGCAAGGGGAAAAGTAGGGGGTTCGTGCGACTACCTACACAGACCTTTAAAAGTACCCCGGTTCTGAGGACAAATCTAACGATGGAATGCCCATATAAACGGAACGTTGGTGCGAGACGTTCAGGCAAAAAATAAGGTTGAAATACCTGAAATAACCGCCTGGTGGGGACTTAAACCCCTTGGTTGAATATAAGGAGATCTCTCCTGACCATCCTCATAACTGTTTATATGTCCCAACGATTAGTATCCCACGATACAAATCAAGGCAGGGAACCCAAGGTCAAAACCAACTAACTCATACAAATTACTTATACAAATTCTACAAATAGATAAGTAGAAGTTAGAGAGTCAGGGTAACGGCGATAGCCACCCCCAGTTTTGGGAATCACAACCCCAGGATTGAAGCGGGGAACGGAAGGCTCCAAGGTGTAACCCAACACCAGAATCGAGACCACTGCCAACCATCCATGATTAGGGAAACCGAATGTCCGGCTTGAACCATCGTAATGATTGGGCAGCGAAACAGGTTGATACGCTGCGCTCAAAAGAGCAAGGGGAAAAGTAGGAACTTCAATGTCATAACTACACAGACCTTTAAAAGTACCCCGGTGGAAAGGACAAATCTAAAGATGGAATGCCCATATAAACGGAACGTTTTAACCCCTCTTAGGCTCTGATAATCTGGTCGAGAAAGTCAGTAGTGAAAGTGTAAGCGTAAGCCTATTAGGGGGTGAGATGTGACCAGAAGCCAACGCCAGACTGTAATGGTAGGGATATGCTAACGGGTCACGGTTTGATTGTAAGAATAGAGTCTAGTAGGTGTACAAATGGCGATAGCGAGTTTAAAGAAAGGATTTGGCAAGCCCAAACCAATCAAGACTACGAACAACGCATGGAAGGCCATCCCATGGACTAAGGTTCAACGGAAAGTTTTCAAGCTCCAAAAGAGTATATTTCAAGCAGCTAAATCGGGACAGGACGCAAAGGTAAGAAGGCTGCAACGTCTATTGGTGAAATCATATTATGCCCGACTCTTAGCAGTGCGACTGTAGGGGCGGGTTCCACGGTCAGCCATGCTTCCCAACAGTCAGCTTAATAAACCCGCCCCCCAAGCGGGTCAAGGTAAAAAGACGGTTGGAGTAGATGGTGTGATAGCAATATCCCCTAAACAAAGGCTAGAAATGACCGAGAAAATCAAAGGAAACCTCAAAGCAAAACCACTGCGAAGGGTGTGGATTCCAAAACCTGGTAGGGATGAAAAAAGCTGGAATAGGAATTCCCACAATCCAAGATAGAGCAAGGCAAGCCTTGGTTAAGTCGGCACTTGAGCCCGAATGGGAGTCAAGATTTGAGGGCACTAGCTATGGGTTCCGTCCCGGACGGTCAGCCCAGGACGCAATTGGTAGAATTTACACTGCCATAAATCAAGGACAATACTATGTACTTGATGCAGATATAGCGAAATGCTCTTACCGTGAACCATGATTATCTACTGTCCAAAATTCATTGTCCAAGCTGCCTAAAAAGAGACCTGAAACAATGGCTCAAAGCAGGCGTGCTAGATAACGGTGTATTTGAGGATACAGAAGCAGGGACACCCCAGGGAGGGGTAATAAGTCCAATACTCGCCAACATCGCACTGTTGGGAGTAGAAAGGCTAGTTAAAGGAATGTATCCAAATAAAGGCACAGCCACTCAGGTGAACCTTATAAGATATGCCGATGATTTTGTGGTCATCTCCAAAGACCTAGGAATCATTGAACAGTGCCAAACTGCTATCACCAAATGGTTAAAACCGGTAGGATTAGAGATTAAACCCGAAAAGACTCGAATTGGTCACACACTCAAACCTATTGAGTATAATGGCAAAACAGAAGAACCTGGGTTTGATTTTCTCGGATTCAATATCAGGCAATACCCAGTAGGAAAATACAAGTCTGGAAAAACAGGGGGATATAAGAGTCGATTAATCGGACATAAAACCCACATAAAACCCAGCCAAAAAGCAGTTGTTGCCCACACAGAAGTGATAAAAGGTGTAATTAAACGATATAAGACAGCACCTCAATCAGCCCTGATAAGTAGACTAAACCCAATTATAAGAGGATGGGCAAACTATTACTCAGCAGTAGTCTCAACAGAGACCTTCAATAAGCTAGATAATACAATCTGGCAAATGTTAAGGGCATGGACAATATCAAGATGCGGAAAGGCAAGTTACAAAAAGCTAAGTAATTATTTCAGACATGGAACAATTAAACTTAGCAATGGGAAAGAAAGACACGAAAATTGGCTATTCCAAACCAAAGATGGGATACATCTATTCAAACACATCTGGACCCCAATTGTCAGACACACCCTAATACGCCCCGACGCAACACTTTATGACGGAAATTGGACTTACTGGGCCACCAGGAAAGGACAAGCAATCGACACGCCAATTAGGGTAGCAAAACTACTCAAAAAACCAAAAGGTAGATGTACCTGGTGCGGGCAATTCTTTACCCCATCAGATTTAATTGAAGTAGACCACATTGTACCTAGAAGCCAAGGCGGAAAGGATGAATACAAGAATCTTCAATTATTACATCGCCATTGTCACGATGATAAAACAGCTCTTGATGAAAGAGATGTTGCTGTACTCTTAACAAAGAGACGGTCAAACTAGGAGCCGTATGAGGTGAAAGTCTCATGTACGGTTCTGCTGCTGAATGGGAGGGGTAGACCGTGAGGTTTATCTCGACCCCTAATTAACCCCTCTAATGCTCTGCCTATAAACAAGTGAGTAATGCAATTCACAAGGCAGTAGTGAAAAATGTAAGCGCATGCTTAGAGGGCTAAGGATGTGACCAGAAGCTAAAGCCCAATTGTCATGGTGGGGATATGCCCAATTGTCACGGTGGGGATATAGATACTGCGGTCAGTAAGAGTATAATGGCGAGGACGAGTTTAAAGACTACGTGCTGCATATAGCTCTGAACATCGAAGTAAAAAGCAGGTCTGTTGATTCTGCTCCTTTGACAAAACAGGGTATCCACACCAGGAGCCGTATGAAGGGAAACTTTCACGTATGGTTCTGAATGGGAGGGGATGGTGGTGACTCCATTCTCGACCCCTAACCCTTTCAGGGGAAAGGATGTGACTGAAAGCCAATGCCTAACTGTAATGGTTAGGATATGCCCACTAGTCACGGTGTGGATATAGAGACTGCGACAACTAAGAGTGTTTATGACGAGAGCGAGTTAATGACTACGTGGTTGTATATAGCTCCGAAAGTTGAGGTCATAAAGCAGGGGGTTGTAGCCCTGTTCCCAATGACAAAGGGGTATCCACACCAGGAGCCGTATGAGGTGAAAGTCTCAAGTACGGTTTGGAATTGGAGTTGGGGAAGGCGACTTCCCTTTCGACCATAACGAAATGCTCTTACCGTGAACCATGATTATCTACTGTCAAAAATTCATTGTCCAAGCAGCCTGAAGAGAGACCTGAAACAATGGCTCAAAGCGGGCGTGTTAGATAACGGTGTATTTGAGGATACAGAAGCAGGGACACCCCAAGGAGGGGTAATAAGTCCAATACTCGCCAACATCGCACTGTTGGGAATGGAAAGGCTAGTTAAAGGTGGAAAGGATGAATATAAAAATCTTCAGCTATTACACCGCCACTGTCATGATGATAAGACGGCACTTGACAATGCCAACGCTGTATCCTTAACAATGGAGCAGTCAGATTAGGATCCGTATGAGGTGAAAGTCTCAAGTACGGTTTTGTATGGGAGGGAGAGATGGTGACATCTCTCTCGACCCCTACTGGGTTCATGCCACACGTTCGATTTCTCTTATCATAGATGGTTGGCAGTGGTCGTATCTTGGTAGTAGGTTCTACCTCACGCCTTCCGTTCCCCGCTTCAACCTGAGGTTGTAAGCCCTCAAATTGGGGGTGGCTATCGCCTTATCTCTCAACTTTCTGCTATACTTGTAGAGTACGTGCGAAACGTTTAGGAGTGAAATAGGGCTGCGATGCCCGAAATAACCTCCTAGTGGGACTTTAACCCCTTGGTGGAATATAGGAATTGACTCTCTCATCCCCGACCATCCCATAACTGTTTATCTGTCCCGACGCTTGGAGCAATCTAAGCAAGGCAGGGAACTCAGGGTCAAGACTGATAGCTTAAACGATGGGAGTTGTGACCCATCTAGTAAAGCAGGAAGTTGAGAGATAAGGCGGTAGCCACCCCCAGTTTGAGGAATCATAACCCGTCAGATTGAAGCGGGGAACGGAAGGCGTGAAGTAGAACCTACTACCATATGCGACCACTGCCAACCATCCATGACTAAGGAAATCTGAATGTTCCGACTTGAACCATCGTAATAAGTAAGTAGCGAAATAAGTTGACACGCTGCGCTCAAAAGAGTAAGGGGAAAAGTAGGAGTCTCAACTCACTACCTACACAGACCTTTAAAATTACCCCGGTGGAAAGGACAAGTCTAAAGATGGAATGCCCGTATAAACGGAACGTTGAAACCCCTTTTAGGTTCTCAAGTGGCAGGATGTACCTGCACAGTAGTGAAAAGTGTAAGCGTATACCTTTAAGGGGAAAGGATGTGACTGAAAGCCAATGCCTAACTGTAATGGTTAGGATATGCCCACTAGTCACGGTGTGGATATAGAGACTGCGACAAGTAAGAGTGTTATGACGAAAGCGAGTTTAAAGATTACGTGTTGTATTTAGCTCCCAAAGTTGAGGTGACAAAGCGGGGGGTTGTAGCCCTGTTCCTACTGACAATAGGGTATCTACATTAGGAGTCGTGTGATGTGAAAGTATCAAGCACGGTTTGGAATTGGAGTTGGGGAAGGCGACTTCCCTTTCGACCATAACTACTTCTACGTTTAACAGCAGCAGTCCGTATATTGACCTTGAGATTCCCTTCCTTGCCTGGAGGTGAGTCCAAGCGTCGGGACATACAAACAGTTATTGGGTGTTCATGTCACCTTCATTTATCCAGACTCGGGGCTGGAACCCCACCAGGAGTTGATTTCAGGCATTGCAGCCTTATTTCTTCTCCTGAACGTTTCGCTCATATAAGAATATTTTACCATGCCCGACGACACTCCTGTTGCTATTGTCGATACTAATGAGGTTTATTGCCAATTTTATAATTTGGGACTAATTTCTTATCAACAGGCTTGGAGATGGCAGCAAGACTTAGTGGCCGATCGCATTAATTGTCCAAATTTAGAGGATATTTTGATTTTATTAGAACACCCGCCCGTTTATACCCTGGGACAGGGGGCTAGTTCTGAATTTCTCAAGTTTGACCCCCATGAGTCTGAATATGAACTGTACAGAGTTGAACGAGGGGGGGAAGTCACCTATCACTGTCCTGGCCAGTTGGTAGGATATCCGATTTTGAACCTGCGACGGCATCAAATGGACTTACATTGGTATTTGCGCCAACTAGAAGAAGTATTGATTCGGACAATTAGGGTTTGGGGAATTGAGTCCCAGCGCATCGAGGGTTTGACAGGGGTTTGGGTGGGGGAAACTAAAGTAGCAGCCATTGGGATTAAGGTCAGTCGCTGGATTACCATGCACGGGTTCGCCTTGAATGTTTGTCCTGACTTAACTGGATTTAAAGCGATCGTTCCCTGTGGTATTTCTGATTTCCCCGTAGGGAGTCTGGCTGAATTAGTCCCGGATATTTCCATCGAGCAAGTCCGGGATGTTCTCGCCGCCTGTTTTGCTGAAGTTTTTGGAGTCACCCTCGCCTGATTACAAGGGTCCGAAAAGGTGTAGGCACAGCGATGCCATAACTTGAGCCAAAGGAGCCCCACAAGGGGGGATGAGCCCATCAAAACTAAGATTTTGAAAGCGAGTTGCTGGGGTAGCAGCGAGTGCTTGCGGAAAGTTTCCTCCCATTGATTAGGAGATAGTCGGGGGATTAACCACTTGCCAAACTGGGCATATAAGGCTGGAATGACGGGGGAGGTCAAAGCCGTAGAGGTGAATAATCCTCCTAATACCACGATGGCGAGGGGTTGTAGAACTTCATTTCTGGTTCGGATTCTGTGCGTTCGCGCAGCGTGCCCGCCAGAAGTATCGCCAAGGGTAGCATTCCCAGAGCAGAAGTTAAAGCGGTCTGACCGATAGCGTGCAAACGTTCGCGGGGAGCCTTGAGTGATGACTTCTTTGAAGTGCATCCCTCTCCGGTTCGGATTCTGGTTGTAGTTATCCACCAACAGTAAACCATTGCGGACAGCCACCCCAAACAGCGTAATAAAACCGATTAGAGAAGCGATAGAAATCACCCCCCCCCGTTAGGACAATCGAGATAATACCCCCCACCAAGGCCAAGGGAAGATTGAGCATAATGGCCACAGTCGCGCCTGAGAGACACGCGCCAGCGAAGAACATCAAAATGGCAATTATAATCGCGGCTAGGATGCTATACCAGACCAGATTATTGGTGGCTTTTTGTTCCGCTTCAAACTGTCCGCCATATTGGATAAAGTAGCCATTGGGTAACTGGACATTTTGGCGGATAGCAGCCTGAATGTCACTCACCACACGGACTCAGTCTCGCGTTTGCGTTTGTAGCGCGGACACTACAATTAAACGAGACACATTTTCAAGTTCGGGTTCTACCACATTAGCCCCCATACCTTGACGAGACTCTAGCCACAGCACGCTAGGGGAATCATTTGTCCCGTGGGGGTAGAGAGGGGAATCGCCCCAATGGCATCTAAATTATTGCGTGAGGCGAAGTGCAACCGACGGTAATATTAATCAGTTGTTGATTTTCCGGGACTTGGGACACCACTTGACCATTGAGAGCGGTTTCCACCACCTCAGAAATGGCAGCCATGGTTAAACCATAACCAGACTGCAACTGGCGGTCATAATGAATTTGAACCCCGCGGATAGGTAATTGAGGTTCTAATTGTAAGTCGAAGGGCTCCCGCAATAGGTTTTATAGCATCTCGGACTTGTTAAGCGACTTGACGCAACTGGACTAAATCGGGGCCAAAAATTTTGACAGCGTTCGCGTAGCGTGTGCGTAGCACGTATCGCACTTCTGACCCCCGATAAAACTTCATCCATGCGGTGAGAAATAAAACCGCCAATATTAGGCGCAACACCGGGCAATTGCAGAAACTTCGCAAGCCAGTTGTTGAACAGCCGCCTCTCGGTCTTGTAGGGCAAGAAAACGAGACTCCACATCCACATGGGCCATGTTCACCCCCGCCCCATCAGCATCCCCCGGAGCGCGTCCAGCACGAACTTGTACCCATTCATAAAGGGGATGATCTTGTAGGGATTGAGCCAGAGCCATTCCCGCCCGATTGGTCATCTCCAAAGAGACCGACTGAAATAAAACCATAGAGTTCACCATAGATTTTTCCTGAAATCAGGCGCAGAAAACCCGTCCCAAGGAAGGCACAACGGCGCTATGTAGACAACGTAGGAGGCTAAGGCTAATCCTAAAATCAGTTGGGGAGTCCGGACCAGACAAGTCTCGCCGTGGGCGATACAAACGCGGATGCCCCACGTGAAATAAATGTGCCTTCTTGGGGGAGTTGATGATGAGCCAATAAAATAGCACAGAGGGCGGCCGAAAGGGTCCCCAGGCCAAGGTAGAAGCGACAATGGAGAGCAAATAAGCCCAACCCATGGGGGCAAAAATCCGCCCTTCTACCCCCGTTAAAGTAAAAATGGGGGCAAAGACGACGATGATAATAACCGTGGAAAAAATGACAGCCAACGCCACCATGACCGAAGTTTCATAAACCAGACAACCGAGAAAGGGGGGGTTGGGGTTTTCTTGGGTTTGATTCCGCCGTAAACCGCGATAGCAGTTTTCCATATCCTGGGGGGGCATCATCGACAACTGACCCAATCGCCACCACTAAGCCCCCCAAGGTCATGGTATTAATCCCTAAACCAAAGGCTTTCATGAACATTAAGCCAATCAAGAGAGATAAGGGAATGGCACTCAGGGTAATGATAGCCGTGCGCCAATTCATTAAAAAGAGCAACATAATTACCGACACGATGATGATGCCTTGAATGAGGGAGCCGCTAACGTTGCCAATAGCAGAATCAATAAAGTTTGACTGGCGGAAGGTGCGTTGAACCCGGACATCGGCGGGAAAGGTGGACTGTAGGGAGTTCATCACCGCTTCCACCGCTTGGGTGACGGTGGGGGTATCTACATCCGGTTGCTTGTTAATCATCAATACAACAGCCGGCTGTCCGTTGAAGCTGGCATCTAAGAGTTTAAGTGCTGCTCCGGTTTTGACTTCCGCCACATCTTGGAGCTTTGGAGGTTCGCCGTCTTGAACGGCCGCCACTGACTGCTGTAAGTCGGCGTCGGTGTTCATCTGTCCGATCCCTCGGACGAGTAACTCTTGACCCCCCCCTCGCCGAACCCCCCCGGGGCGTTGGAAGGGGCGGACCGTGCGGCGGCAGTGACTTCATTGAGGGAGACTTGGCGCGATCGCAACAGTTGTGGATTCACGGTTGCCTGGTTTTCCCGTTCATCCCCCCCATAAATAGTCACCTGAGACACACCTGGCACCCGGAGAATCTGATTTCTGAGGGTAACATCCACCAAACGGCGTAAATCCATCAGAGAGGTTTCTCCCTGACCATTGACCGTAAAGGCATATTGCAGAATCGTTCCCAACGGAGAGACTAAGGGGGAAATTTCCGGCGGATGAATCCCTTGGGGCAGTTGACTCCGGTTCGGATTCTGTTGGAGTCGGTCCAACTGCAGCCTGCCGCGCTTGGTAAATATCAGCCTCTTGGTCAAAGACAACATGAACCATAGAGAGTCCCCAATTGGAGGACGAACGAACCAGACAACGGTGACACTGGGTAAGCCATTCACGGTTGCCTGGTTTCACCCTGAACCGTAATCTGAGCCTCTACTTACTCCGGAGCCAAACCAACCGCCTCAGTTTGGATATCTACTTGAGGGGGAGCAAAGGGAGGGAAAACATACTCGGGCATTTGAGTAATTGTCACCAACCCCCAGATGGTGATGACCAGAGATCCAATCACCATTAACCACCGTTGAGCAATGGAATTTTTTAGCGGCGGATTTTGAATGGTGTTAAACATCGACGGGCTATCAACCTCCCTTATTTGTCAGAGAAGAGATTTTTGTTCCGACGACTTCCGGATCCAGAAGAAAATCCCACCACAGAAGAGCAAAACTCCTCCACGGGCGGCGGCTAGTGTTCATTAGGGAAAACTGAGTGGCTTGTAAGGTACATTGCGCTCTGTATTGTCCTCATGGGTGTCTGGTTTTGGGGGGAAACTTCATCGGTGGGAGTGGTGGCGGTTTCTGGACCCGGTACCGTTGTTGCGGTTTGGGTTTTGCGGGATTCAGCATAGAGGGATAAACTGCCCCACCTCACGAGTTGTTCCCCAACGGATAACCCGTTTGTGACTTCGACCCATTCCCCGTTTGTTGCTCCGATTTGCACTCCGGAGGGTTCATAAAAACTACCATACAAGACAAAGGCTAACTGTTTCCCCTACGCATCGACTAAGGCGCTTGCTATGAACAAGAACGCGGGAACTGCCATCAAAGGCGCACTTGCATGGGAGCCCGACGGGTCCCGAGGAGGGGATCGGTTTCTGGGTTGACGGGAACTCGGTCAATCCCGCCTTCGGCTTGAAACTCCCGGGGCCGTGTCCCACATGGGCTAGGGTTAGGGTGGGTGTGCCGAAAATTAAGCCCAGAGCGAACATTGAGCCAATCATAGAAGTTGTGTTCATTAGACCTCCTCACAAAAACATGGGGTTTTCTGCCAAATCTTCCCCAGTGTGCCAAAGAGGAGATGAAATCTAGGTGAAATCTCACCCCTTTTTTCTCGCAGTCTGTTAACCTCGATCGCAGTCGTCTCCCCCTTGCACACGATGCGAATTCTGTTGGTCGAAGATGAAGCGGAATTAGGATAGGCGGACCGCGCAAGTTCTGGTCAATGAGAAATATATTGTCGATTGGGTGACGCGGCCGAGTGCAGGCCTGGCATTGCGATCGAAAGTCAGTGGACGGATTACACGGTGGCGATTGGCCGATTGGCTTGTGCCGGAGTTGTCGGGTTTGGAGTTATGTCAACGCATCCGCGCGAACCCGCACCCTCTACCCATTTTGATGTTAACGGCTCTGGGACAACCGGATCATCGAATTACTGGACGTAGGTAGCACCTACGCGGCGATTATTTGGTGAAACCTTTTGTGATGGCGGAATTATTGGCAAGGGTTGCGCGCACGGACCGCGGCGATCGCCCACCCTCCAACCCCAAACCCTGACTTGATGAGCATTTATGCGCATCGGCGCGACGAACAATACTATCTGTAATCGACTCACCCAACCTCACTCAATGATTCCCTTAACGGTCAAAGAATTTCAGATTTTTGCCTATTTAATGCAAAATCCCGATCGCATTATTCCGGGGAGTAAAATCCGCTATCAACTTTGGTAGGGGGAGGAAGAACCCATCAGTAATGTGGTGGCGGCGCAAATGCGCTTATTACGGCGCAAACTAGCGAGTTATGGCGCTTGTATGCCCCATTGAAACTATTCGCGGTCAGGGCTATCGTTTTAAGTTGAATCCCGAAGCCCCATCCTCGTCAGAAGGCTCTTTGGGGTAGTTCACCCCGCCCGACGCGATGAATAGCTATCAACTGTTTCGCCATAGCAGAATCCGTCTGGCCCTTTGGTATGCGTTAGTGATGGGTGGGATTTTGGGTTGATCAGGGTTTGGGGTGTATCGCTCTCTGATTCAGTCGAGGACCGGCGGCGATGGAACGGGAAATGGAATCGATTGCTGGGACACTTCATGATAGTTTGGAACCGATGCTCCCTCAATCTGGAGATCCAACGGGTCGGAGAAGGGCAAATTTTTCCCGATTTATGTCTAAAAGGAAAACCGATTGTTACCATCATCCCCGATTTATTCAACGTCATACCATTGGCATTAGCGATCGCAGTACCTACTATATCCGGGTGTTCAATCATCGCGGTGAACTCTTAGCCTTTTCCCCCAACCATCCTCTCCCCTTACCCCAAACCTTCAACCCCCCCGATTGGCAAACCTTTCGCAGTGCGAGAGGGACGCGCTACCATCAATTCACTACCATTCTCCACAGTGCGGGGGTTAATCCTCAAACGCCAATGCACTTAGATTCCTCTTGGGGATATATCCAAATTGGACGCACGAAGCGCGATGTTTGATGCAGAAGTTAATCGAATGAGGTGGATTTTAGGTTTAGGGTTTCCTTTGGCGTTAGGTTTAGTCGTGGTGGCTGGTTGGTGGCTGTCTGGATTAGCGATGCAGCCGATTTACCAATCCTATCAACAGCAACAACAGTTTACTGCCAATCCGGACCATGAACTGCGCTCTCCCCTCCGGACTCTTTTAGCAACTATTGAGGCTATTTTACGGGTTCCCCCATCAAATCCCCAGCAAATGCAGGCGATGCTACAAACCCTTGAACGACAGGGACGACGTTTAAGCCATTTAATCGCCGATTTATTATTTCTCAGTACCTTGGAACATCAATCCTCCAGCCAAGCCTTTAAACCCTGTTGTTTAAATGATTTAATTCATGATTTAACTGAAGAATATGCAGAATTTGCAACTAGGCGCGGAAATTCATCTAATGCAAGAAGTTCCGGCTCCGGAAATTTATGTGTTAGGTAATGAATCTCAGCTTTATCGTTTAGTGTCCAATTTAATCGCTAATGCCATTCAATATACGCGCCATAGCAGGGGAAGTGGTTGTGAGTTTAATGGTGCGCGATCGCACGGCTTTAATTACAGTCCAAGATACAGGGATTGGCATGGCCGATCGCCGCCCCAACTCGAATTTTTGAGAGATTTTATCGGGTGGATAGCGATCGCTCTCGCCCAACTGGGGGAACCGGATTAGGACTAGCCATAGCACAGGCGATCGCTTATCATCATCAAGGTTCTTTGACGGTCAAAAGTGAACTCGGAAAAGGCAGTTTATTCACCCTGCAATTTCCTTGTATAGCAGAACCAAAGTTGCTTAAAAACTTCCCCTCTCTGAAACGGTGAGTCTTTCAAGGGGATTTGAGATTAGAAGGGAATCGGATCGTCATCACCCGGAGTATCTGACCCTGATGGTTCAGGGTTAGGAGTAACGGGAGAGCGAGTTGCAGGTAGCTCATATTCTAATCCAGAGGTTGGGGGATTAGGGCTCGTGCGGTTACGACTACCAAGGGGGACCACATTACTCGGGGCGGAACTGGGGGCGGAACTGGGGGCGGAATGAGTGTTGATTGGGGTTTCTGGGTTGCCAGATATCAAACTACTGATAGTATAAATCCGCGTCGCGACCAATTCGGCTCGCTTCTCTTTAAAGCCTTCGGGTCTTTCCACCACGTTCATCCCCAAGCGACCTTCGATGAGTACACAATCGCCCACATGATAGTTTTGTCCAATTTCTTGGGCCGTATTTCCCCATCCAATTACTTTTAAGTGTGATGGGGGGTCATTGGGTCGGTTACTGCTGAACTCGACTAACATTTCGGCAATGGGTATTTGATTATCGGCTGTGTAGCGCAGTTGTGGTTCCTGAATAATTTTAGCGGTCAAAATACAGCTATTCATGAAAATTATGTCTCTTGAAAACAGTAGGTTACAGATTTAGAGCTCTGAATCAGGGCTAATAGTCTTCTCGGTTCATACCTTGAACTTGATTTACAAAATCTTGTACCATATTTCGGTATTCTCTGAGGGTAGTATCAGCCCAATCTCGATCGTCGCTGTTGGCATAGATATGGATTAGGGGTTCTCCGGCATCGGGAAGGATCAAAATCCAATTATCGTCTTGGTAGTTAATGAGTTTGACTCCATCGATCAATTCTAAGTTTTCTGGGGCATGGGTTTCTACTAGATGTCGCATGAGTGCGCCTTTAACAGACCAAGGACAACGAACAGTATAGCGACGGTGTATGACATGGGGGAGATCGGTGCGAATTTGACCGAGCGATCGCTCCTGTGTGGTCAGAATTTCAATCATTTTGGCAATCGAGAACATGGCATCAAAACCGGGGTGCATTTGGGGGAAGATGAACCCCATATCACCACTACCGCCGAGTACGACATTAGGATGAGCTTGACAGGCTTCCATTAAAGCCGTGGGGTTGGCTTTAGTGCGGATAACTATGCCATCGTGTCGTCGGGCGATTTGTTCGACGGCGGAGGAGGCTTGAACGGGTACTACCACCGTGCTTCTGGGGTGAGCGGTCAGAACCATAGTCACCATCAGGGCGGTTAGTTCTTCTCCCCTAATTAGGCTACCACTTTCATCTACTAAAATAAACTGTTCGCCGTTAGCATAGACTTGAACGCCGAAATTAGCTCTCAGGGCTTCCACCACTCGGCCCAGTTGATCGAGTAGGTTTTCGCGATCGCTTGGGGAAATAGCAATTTGATTCAGACTAGCATTGAGGACGACCGCATCACAACCAAACTTAGCCAGTAGTCGGGGTAAAAGGGCTCCCGATACTGCATAGACGTAATCTATCACCACTTTAGCGTTGCTGTGGCGCAGGCTTTCGATATTGAGGTGTCTTTCAAAGGCGGTGCGGTAGGTGTCGATCACTTCGCTGGGGTAGGTCATGTTACCAATTTCGGAGACTCCGGCGCGTCGCAGGTCTTCCTTGAAGTAAGCACCTTCAATTTTTTTCTCTTTGGCTTTGGTGATGTTAATGCCTTTGTTGTCGAGAAATTCAATCAGAATCTGATCGGAGCGATCTGGAGATAGGCGCACATGAATACCGCCAACAACGGTGAGGTTACGAATCACGGTGCGGACTACGGGAATAGCGGTGTCTTCTAGGTTAAGGACATTGACTCCCACGGACATCAAGCCCGAAATTAGCGATCGCGTTACCATGCGAGAAATCCGCCGTTGGTCACGGGATACCGCAACGGTGGCGACTTGTTTGAGAGTTGACCCGTAGGCGGCTCCTAGTTTAACCGCAAATTCGGGGGTAATATCAATGTTAGCGAGTCCGAGAACCCCCCGTTGACCGAAAAGGTTACGCCTAGCGGTGTTTCCCCAAATTAGGTTGATGTTGAGGGTAGCCCCAGATTCAATTTTTTTACTAGGCCAAACGCGGACATTGGGGCTGATCAGGCTTTCTTCTCCTACGGTGGATAGGGAGCCGACTACTGCCCCTTCCAGGACGTGGGCGCGGCGGTCTACCCTGGCTCCTCTAGCAATCACACAGGCGCGTAAATGTACGTCCTCACCGATAATGGCTCCATTCCAAACAATGGGGCGTTTCAGGTTAGCATCACTCCCTACAGTGACATTATCTCCGAGGATAGTTCCGGCTTCTAATTGCGATCGCGGTCCAATTCTACAGTTATTACCAATAATGACTGGGGCTTCAATGCGGGCATAATCATCAATGTAGGTGTTTTCCCCGACCCAGACTCCTGGCGATCGCTCTTCGTAGGGAAAATCTAGCTTAACTTTTCCGCGTAATGCGTCATATTGGGATTCACGATAGGCTTCTAAATGACCCACATCGCACCAGTAACCGTCTGCAATAAAGCCATACATAGGAACCCCTTTGTCTAATAAAAGCGGAAAAAGGTCGTTGGAAAAATCGCATTCCTGATTAGGGGGCAGATATTCCAGGACTTCCGGTTCTAGGACATAGATTCCCGTGTTGACCGTATCGGAAAATATTTCGCTGGTGGAGGGTTTTTCTAAAAACCGCTTGATGCGTTGATTCTCGTCCGTAATCACCACGCCAAAATCGAGGGGGTTGGGAACCCGGGTTAATATCAACGTAGCCTTCGATTTTTGGGAAGTGTGAAACTTAACGGCGGCGCTGAGGTCAAAATCAGTAATGCTATCGCCACTGATCACTAAGAAGGTACTGTCTAGGAGTTCGGCAATATTTTTGACACATCCTGCAGTTCCCAGAGGTTGATCCTCTTCCACCGAATAGGTCATTTGAACGCCAAAGTCGCTGCCATTATGGAAGTATTCCCGCATGATGTCGGGTAAATAGTGCAGGGTAGCGATAACTTCCTGGAAGTGGTGCCGCCTCAGTAGGTTAATGATATGTTCGGCAATGGGGCGGTTGAGTATAGGCACCATTGGTTTGGGTAAATCACAGGTAAGAGGTCTGAGTCGCGTTCCTGACCCCCCAGCCATCAGCACTGCTCTCATAATTCCTCCTGGCGGCTTATTAAAAACAATCTTAAACTTTTCCGGCTAAGATTTAGCTTTTCTTTAGATTCATTTTGGTTTTGCTCACTGAATGCTGCCCAATCATAAATTTTTATGAATTTCGCCGAAAAGTTTGAGTGTACAGGGCTAGATTGTATTTAATTTTACCCCTTTGTGGGCAGGTTAGTTGATATAACTAAGTTCCATTTCACAGATGATTTGGAGGCAAGTATGCAATATACATTTAATCTGGTGGGAGTTTCTCCAATTCTTTCGTTTTTTTACCAGCAACAGCAGCAACAGGAACAACAGACCAGCGGCATTGAATATCTGGGTCATCGTCAGTGTACCCTGGATATGTTTCTTGAATCGGTGGAAATGGTGGCATCGAAGCAGGGATGGCAATGCGATCGCGTTGTGGATACGGTGATTAATTTTTGGATGAATAATTCTGAGAGTATCCAGTATTGGAAAGGCAGACTTGAGGATGCTGGTCACGAGAATTTGCTGGTGGCGCGGGTGGCTGATTTGAAGTCTTTGCGGACTACTTTTGAGTCGTTACTTGATGCTTAATGGGTACATGGCGGGTGGCGGGTGGTTTCAGGAAAATCAGAAGAAACCCGCCCCATGATGGTGTGCCATAAATAGTTAACTATTGATATGATTTGGGATCGCACTCTTGATCCGGTTGGCTGATGGGTGCGAGTTGTTTCGTGGCTTGATCTGATGTCTCGTGCTAAAGCGCTGCAATTTTATGTGATTACTCGCCTGTTATTGGCTCCACTAATGTTGTGGACGATTACTTCGGTGGTGTTTCTGTTGTTGCGGGCGACACCAGGTGATCCGGTCGATGCTATTCTTGGCCCTAGAGCCCCTAGTGCGGCTAAGGAGGCGTTGCGATCGCAGTTGGGTTTGGGGGGGTCGTTGCTAGAACAATATATAAGTTATATGGGGGCTCTACTGCGCTTCGATTTGGGCACTTCTATAACTACTCAAGGACAGTCGGTCTGGCAGATTATTAGTGATCATTTTCCCGCTACCGTCGAATTAGCAGTTTTTAGTATGTTGGTGGCGGTCGTGGTGGGAATTACTGTCGGGGCTGTGGCCGCTTTTAAACCTAATACTATTTGGGACACTGGGGGACGCTTATTTGGAATTATTACTTATTCGGTTCCCGCTTTTTGGGCGGGGATGCTGTTGCAGTTGATTTTTGCAGTCTGGCTGGGCTGGTTTCCTTTGGGGAATCGTTTTCCGGTGACCGTGACTCCTCCTCCTACTTATAGCGGACTTTATACCGTTGATAGTTTGTTGAGTGGCAATTTGGGGACTTTCTGGACGACTATATATTATCTGTGTCTTCCCTGTGTGACTTTGGGCATTTTGCTCAGTGGGATTTTTGAGCGCATTGTCCGCGTCAATTTGAGACAAACTCTACAAGCTGATTATGTCGAGGCGGCACGGGCGCGAGGAGTGCCGGAGTTACGGATTTTGCTGGCTCATGCTCTCAAAAATGCCATGATTCCCGTTATTACTGTGTTGGGGCTGACTTTTGCTGCCTTGTTGGGGGGGCGATTTTAACTGAGGTCACTTTTTCTTGGCCGGGATTGGCTAATCGCTTGTATGAGGCTATCCGTCTGCGGGATTATCCCACGGTTCAAGGGGTGGTGGTATTTTTGGCCGTTATTGTGGTGGCGGCTAGTTTGGCGATCGATATTTTGAATGCTTGTATTGACCCACGGATTCGCTATTAATTCCCTGTCAGAAAATATACTTAGTTATTAATACTTAGTTATTTTTCTTAATAAATTTTAACAAACCAAAGGGCGTTGGCAGTGTATAAAGGATATTTGAAGGGGTGAGAAGGAAGGCGAATGTTGATTTATGAAGTTTGATTAACATTTGTATCAAAATATAAAATTCTTCTCATAAACCCTGTACAATCTTTTAAGATTTCGGAAAGTGTTCTAGGATACTGAAGAAATGAACCACGGGGCAATTGTTAAAAGCCTTTGTCGATGGTTCGCCCCGGAAGGGGTCTTAGGAGGTGACACCGATGGATTGATTGTCGTGATCATTCATGGTGTGTCCAATCCCAACTCAACTCTAAGCAAGTCAACAAGTAGGAGATAAATCCATGTTTGATGCCTTCACCAAGGTGGTTTCTCAAGCTGATACTCGCGGCGAAATGCTGAGTACAGCTCAAATCGATGCTCTGAGCCAAATGGTTGCTGAAAGCAACAAACGTTTGGATTCTGTTAACCGCATTACCAGCAACGCTTCCACCATTGTTTCCAACGCTGCTCGTTCTTTGTTCGCAGAGCAACCCCAACTGATTGCTCCCGGTGGAAACGCCTACACCAGCCGTCGTATGGCTGCTTGCTTGCGTGACATGGAAATCATCCTGCGCTATGTAACCTACGCTGTGTTTGCTGGCGATGCAAGTGTTCTCGAAGATCGTTGCTTGAACGGTTTGCGTGAAACTTACCTGGCTTTGGGAACTCCCGGTTCTTCCGTTGCTGTCGGTGTTGGCAAAATGAAAGAAGCTGCTCTGGCGATCGTTAACGATCCCGCAGGTATCACTCCTGGTGATTGTAGCGCTTTGGCTTCAGAAATCGCTGGTTACTTTGACCGTGCTGCTGCAGCAGTTTCCTAATCAAGCAGATCCATAGCATATAACAATTGAAACAGTTTAGCTGAAGTCTAAGTGACTGGACTTCTGTTTGTTACCTAATTTTTTGTAAACCAATCGGGAGATAACTCGAGAATGAAAACCCCCCTAACCGAAGCAGTTTCTATCGCTGATTCCCAAGGTCGTTTCCTAAGCAGCACCGAAATCCAAGTAGCTTTTGGCCGTTTTCGTCAAGCCAAAGCTGGTCTGGAAGCTGCTAAAGCTTTGACCTCTAAAGCTGATAGTCTGATCAGTGGTGCTGCCCAAGCAGTGTACAACAAGTTCCCCTACACCACCCAAATGCAGGGACCTAACTACGCGGCAGACCAACGCGGTAAGGACAAATGTGCTCGTGACATAGGCTACTACCTGCGGATGGTAACTTATTGCCTGATTGCTGGTGGAACTGGCCCCATGGATGAGTACCTGATTGCCGGTATTGATGAAATCAACCGGACTTTCGAGCTTTCTCCAAGCTGGTACATTGAAGCCCTGAAATACATCAAAGCTAACCACGGTTTGTCTGGTGACGCTGCTGTTGAAGCTAACTCCTACCTCGACTACGCGATCAACGCCCTGAGCTAGGTCCTTTTTTGCGTTGCCCGGAACGGTAAATAGCTGTTAGCAATTGGGTTATCAGTTATTTAGCAGTCCGGGCATATTTTATTAAAGCGGGATGAGCTTGGTAAAATCGGTATCCGAGATTACCTAACCGATTAAAAAGAGTTTTTTTCTCTATAACGTAAAAAAATCGGGAGAAGATTAATAATGGTTGGTTTAGCAGAAGCAAGTCGCCTAGGAATCAGAGCTTTTGAAGAGTCTGAGCGAGTGGAACTGCGCCCTAACTTCACCGAGGGTGATGTCCAAGCTGTGATTTGGGCTGCATATCGTCAGGTGATGGGTAATGAACACCTGATGCAACGGGAGCGCTTAACTAGTGCTGAGTCTTTGTTGCGCCAGGGTGAAATTACGGTGCGGGATTTTGTGCGAGCCTTAGCTGTTTCGGAACTGTACCGGAAAAAGTTTTTTTATGGCAATAGCCAAGTTCGGTTTATTGAACTGAACTATAAGCATTTGCTGGGTCGGGCTCCTTTGGATGAGTCAGAAATGGCGTTTCACGTTGATCTGTATAACGAGGAAGGCTACGAGGCGGAAATTAATTCTTACCTGGATTCTCCTGAGTATTTGGAGAGTTTCGGTGAAAATGTGGTCCCTTACTACCGTGGTTTTGCTACCCAACGGGGTCAGTGGACTGTGGGATTTAACCGGATTTTCCAACTTTACCGGGGATACGCGAATAGCGATCGCGCCCAGAACCAAACCCAAGGACGTTTAACTTGGGAAGTCGCTCGCAATACTTCTTCGCCGATTTGTCCAGCAGGTAGCGGACAGGCTCTGGTGGGGGCCAATGGTGGCGATCGCGGTCAATTATATCGTGTGGTAGTAGTACAAAAACCCACGCAGTTGACACCGAGAATGCGTAAAGCTACAGCAGAGTACACAGTAGCCTACGAGCAACTTTCAGGACAGTTGCAGCGGATCAACCGCATGGGCGGACGGGTCATCAGCGTGACCCCTGCTTAGAACAGCAAGTTGTTAACTGTTAACCAGTTAATAACAATAGCATAATCAAGTTAGATTGTCTAGGACTAAAGCCGCAAGTAATTCCGTTGTGATTATAGGAGGATTTAAGTGGCCATTACAACCCAATCGTCTCGGTTAGGGACAACAGCTTTCCAGGAGAGTTCTCCGGTAGAGTTGCGTCCCAATTGGAGTCGTGAAAATGCCCAAGAGGTAATTCGTGCGGTATACCGTCAATTGCTGGGTAATGATTATCTGATGAGTTCTGAGCGCCTCATCAGTGCGGAGTCGCTGTTGTGCGATGGTAGCATCACTGTACGCGAATTTGTGCGGTGCGTGGCGAAGTCAGAACTTTATAAAAAGAAATTCTTTTACCCGAATTTCCAGACCCGTGTAATTGAACTAAATTACAAACACCTGTTGGGTCGGGCTCCCTATGATGAGTCAGAGGTGGTTTTCCACTTAGACTTATACCAAAACGAAGGGTACGATGCCGATATCGATTCTTATATTGATTCTCCAGAATATCTGGAGAGCTTCGGCGAGAATATTGTTCCTTACTACCGTGGTTTCGAGACTCAGCGGGGACAAAAAACGGTTGGTTTCACCCGGATGTTCCGTCTGTATCGGGGTTATGCTAACAGTGATAGCGCCCAAGGTGAAGGCACTATGTCTCGTCTGGCGCAGGAACTAGGTTCTAACCGCGCTTCTGTGGTAGTGGCTCCTTCTGGGGATTCGGATGGTTGGTCCTATCGTCCATCTGGACAGAGTGTAACTCCTAGCACTGGGTTCAGCCAAGGTGGAGTTCTGCAAGCGGGACGGACTTACCGTCTGGAGGTTTCTGGAATTCGTGAGCGCCGTTATCCCAGAGTACGTCGTTGCAGTAAGGCTTTCATTGTTCCTTATGAGCAGCTTTCGGCACAACTGAGGGAAATTCAGCGCCAAGGTGGCACAATTGCCAGCATTACGCCTATTTAGAATGGCAAGAGAAAACTTGATTGTTTTGGGAGATTAATAGGAACAATGTTGGGTTACATCAGTGCTGGAAAAATGGGGAGTAGTCCTTCGGGCGCTCGCTTCTTTAAATACGAAGTGGTGGGAATACGTCAGAATGACGAAACCGACAAGAGTGAATATCAGATTCGCTCGAGTGGGAGTCAATTTGTAATTGTTCCTTACAATCGGATGAATCAGGAAATGCAGCGGATTAACCGCATGGGTGGTAAAATTGTTAGCATTGAGCCGATGACTACCGATAATACGGTGTCTGAAGCTGAGGGCGAATAATTTAGACCATTCAATTCTGATTTTCATGCAGGATTCTGAATCAAAAACCCCAGGTGCATCCCCCCTAGTGGGCGCAGATAATGCGCCTTTAACTGGGGGAGAAGCTGAAGGGGGTGATGCTTGGACAGTAGAACAGGCGATCGCCGCCCTAAACCATCAAGAACCAAATCGTCGCTATTATGCGGCTTGGTGGTTGGGGCGTTTTCGTGTTGATGAACCGATCGCAGTTGATGCGTTAATTAGGGCTTTGGATGATGAGTCCGATCGCACGGCCGACGGGGGCTACCCTTTACGGAGAAATGCGGCTCGGGCTTTGGGTAAATTGGGCGCGCGGCGCGCGGTGACTCCCCTAGTCAAATGCTTAGATTGCCCAGATTTTTATGTACGAGAGGCGGCGGCTCAGGCTTTGGAAGGTCTGGGAGACTCTAGTTGTGCTTCGGCTTTGCGTGGGTTATTGGTGGGTGGAGTAGAAGATACTGAACCGATAGCGGGTAAACCCCATTTAAAACAGCCTTATGATGCGGTAATTGAAGCCATAGGAACCCTGGGTGCAACTGAGGCGTTAGCTGATATTGAACCTTTTATAAACCATCCGATCGCTAGAATACAATATGCGGCTTTGAGGGCTATGTATCAGCTTACGGGTGATCGGGTTTATGGCGATCGCTTAATTGTGGCTTTGGGGGGGAAGATTTACAATTGCGACGCAGTGCTTTAATGGATTTAGGGGCGATCGGATACCTTGAGGCGGCGGAACCTATCGCCAATACCCTAGCTGAAAATAGCCTGAAACTAATTGCTTTACAGGGAATTCTGGAACATCATCTCAGTCAAATTGGCGA
Organism: Arthrospira sp. PCC 9108; assembly: GCA_016745315.1. GTDB lineage: Bacteria > Cyanobacteriota > Cyanobacteriia > Cyanobacteriales > Microcoleaceae > Limnospira > Limnospira platensis. Next base: position 1,770,715 of record CP066886.1, on the reverse strand, counting down.
CAAATGCCTATCTGAAGAGGCAGTTAAAATCATGAAGCTGATGGATTCTCTATTATGACAAGGGTTGAGGAACTAATTTTAGCGGTTGAACAGGCGGACTCTGCGGGAAAACTGATAGGGGCGGTGTCACAATTGGCGGCGACGGGTTCTGTGGATGCAGTACCAATGTTAATTCGTGTTTTGGGTTACAACAACCCTGGGGCGGCGGTGGCGGCGGTTGAGGGATTAATAGCCATTGGTAAACCTGCTGTGGTGGGGCTACTAGAGAGGTTAGATGGTTATAACTATGGTGCTAGGGCTTGGGCGGTGCGGGCTTTGTCTGGTATTGGTGATCCTAGGGGTTTGGATGTTTTGCTGGAGGCGGCGGGTAGTGATTTTGCTCTGAGTGTGCGTCGTGCGGCGGCGCGGGGTTTGGGAGCAATTCACTGGGAGGATATGTCATCAGAAGTGGTGTCTGAGGCTAAGGAAAGAACCCTAAAAACTCTGCTGCATACTTCTGAAGATACGGAATGGATCGTTCGTTATGCGACGGTTGTGGGTTTGGAAGGTTTGGCGGCTTCTGAGGTGGATAAGCCCAATTGGTTTACACAGGTTGCTGAAAGGTTGGAGGGGATGGTTAATAATGATGAAACTCCGGCGGTTTCTGCTAGGGCTAGTCTGGCGAGGGTAAACTTAGGGATTAGTTAATAATTAGTTGCTTTTGGGATGTTGGGATTTTACTGTGACCTACGAACCGCTTCACCACAAATATCGTCCCCAAACTTTTGCTGCTCTGGTGGGTCAAGAGACGATCGCTCAAACTCTGACTAATGCGATCCGGTCGCGGCGTATTGCTCCGGCTTATTTATTTACCGGTCCGAGGGGTACTGGTAAAACTTCTAGTGCGCGGATTTTAGCGAAATCTCTTAACTGTCTACAAAGTTCTAACCCGACAGAAACTCCCTGTGGTATTTGCGAGGTCTGTCGGGGTATCACTACGGGAGCGACGTTAGATTTTGTGGAGATTGATGCTGCTAGTAATACGGGAGTTGATCATATCCGGGATTTAATTGAACGGACGCAGTTTTCCCCGGTTCAATGTCGCTATAAGGTCTATGTAATTGATGAATGTCTGACGGGTGATGCTCTGATTTTAAGCGATCGCGGATGGCTGAGAATTGATGATCGGACTCTCGAAGAATGTCGAGTTCTTAGTTATAATGAGTCTACTCAACAATGGGAATGGCAGCAGGTTTTACGCTGGCTTGACCAGGGGGTTCGTGAGACTTGGAAAATTAAAACTATTCGGACTGAGATTAAATGCACTGGTAATCATCTGATTAGGACAGATAAAGGCTGGGTAAAGGCGGCAGATATTACCCCCAATATGAAGATATTATCACCGGAAATTGATGTGGCTGTCAATACGGGATTACAAGAGGTAGAATCTATCGAAAAGTTAGGGGTTAATCATGTCTATGATATTGAGGTAGAACATAATCATAATTTTGTGGCGAATGGTCTGCTAGTTCACAATTGCCATATGTTGAGTACGGCGGCTTTTAATGCTTTACTAAAAACCTTGGAAGAACCACCCGATCGGGTGGTGTTTGTGCTGGCGACTACGGACCCTCAACGGGTTCTCCCGACGATTATTTCTCGATGTCAGCGCTTTGATTTTCGGCGCATTCCTTTACAAGCCATGGCGACTCATTTAGAAACTATCGCCGCTAAGGAAAACATTGCTATTACACCGGAAGCGGTGATGATGGTGGCTCAAATTGCTCAGGGAGGATTAAGGGATGCGGAAAGCCTGTTAGACCAATTAAGTTTACTGTCAGGTGAAATTACTGTAGAACGGGTTTGGGACTTGGTGGGGGCGGTTCCTGAACGGGATTTGATGACTTTATTAGAGGCGATCGCAGAGGGTAACGCGACGGGGATTTTAGACCAAACCAGGGAGTTACTTAACCGGGGTCGAGAACCTTTAATTGTGCTGCAAAATCTGGGGGAATTTTACCGAGATTTATTAATCGCTAAAAGCGCACCAAATCGCCAGGATTTAGTGAAACTTACTCAACCGACTTGGGAAAGTTTATGTGCGTTTTCCCAACGCTGGGAACATGAAATTATCCTGGCTGGTCAAAAACATCTGCGCGATAGCGAGGTACAGATTAAAAATACCACTCAGCCGCGTTTATGGTTGGAGGTGACTTTATTAGGGTTATTACCGGAGGCTTTGCGTCCTCAAACTGTATCTACAGAGGTGGTAAATGTACAGCCTCAGCCTACCTCAAAAATGAGGTCACAGCCTGTTTATAAGCCTCCTGCGCCTACTCAAGCTCCCTCAGAAGCTGTTCCTGTGTCTGCTGCACCCCCGCCGCCGCCACCACCCCCGCCGCCATTAGAACAGCCTACTACTGCTCATCAAGAGGAACCTGTAAACTATGGTCTGGGGGAACTTTGGGAACAGATACTTAGTGCGATCGAACAATTTGGAACTCAGGCTTTGATGCGTCAACATGGTTGTTTGCGATCGCACCATGGTAATGTAGTCTGTATTGGGATTAAATCGCCTCCATTATTAAAAATAGCCCAGACGAAAATTGCTAGTTTAGAAGTTGCTTGTCAGAAGGTTTTTAAGACTAAAATTCAGGTAAATTTAGAAGTGGGAATGGGGCAGATTTCTCCTGGGGTTGAGCCTGAAACAAAACCGATGACTGAGAGGGTACAGCCTCCACCACCTCCACCGGAACCCCCGCCACCACCTACTAGGGAAACAGAAACTGATAAACCGCCCGAATTAACAACTCCTAAGACGGCGGAGGTTTCGGTTAACGTAGATCATGATTTAAATAATACTCCGGTTGATGATGTGGCTATGGCGGCTGAAAAACTGGCGGAGTTTTTTGATGGGGAAATTATCCCTTTGTCTACGGAAAATACACAGGTGACAACTGTTTCTTCTTCTTCTGTGGAATTCGAGGATACTATAGAGTTTGATTCTCCAGAAGATGATGACAGTGAAGATGACGTACCTTTTTAAGTCTTACTGGAGAAATCGGGTTTCTTGGCAGTGTTGAATAAAAAATCAAGCGTATAGCCATGTTACCCCCACGAGACCATGATAAGCGATCGCTCTGAGTTTGTCAAGGGGTCTGGGAGAAATCGGGTTTTTTGAGGGGGTAGTGTTGAATAAAAAATCAAGCGTATAGCCATGTTACCCCCACGAGACCATGATAAGCGATCGCTCTGAGTTTGTCAAGGGGTCTGGGAGAAATCGGGTTTTTTTGTTGACTCTCCAGTTCACAGGAGACTTTAAACTCAATGTATAAAATTGTCAAAGGTAAATTTTCGCCATGAAAACCACTCATTTACAAGTGGGGGGGATGAGTTGTGCATCCTGTGCATCCCGCATTGAAATAGTAGTGAATAGACTTGATGGAGTTAATCAATGTCAAGTCAACTTTGGTGCTGAACAAGCTGCCATAGATTATAACCCAGAAGCGGTCAGTTTAGAGGCAATTCAAGAAGCGATTTCTGACGCTGGATATACAACCAAACCTTTAGGGGGTTTAGGAAAGTTAGAAAAGCCTGGAGAGTCGGAGAGTGATGCCGAGGAAAAAGCACTAATTAAGAAGGTGGCATTTTCGGGATTTGTGAGTTTATTCTTGATGATTGGTGGCTTACCAATGATGACAGGTTTAGACATCCATTTTATACCGGGTTGGCTGCATCATCCCTGGCTGCAATTTGTGTTAACTACTCCGGTGATGTTTTGGTGTGGTCAAGGTTGTTTTACGGGTGCAATTAAAGGATTTAAGCAGCGTAACGCCGACATGAATACTCTAACTTCGATTGGTACAGGTGTGGCTTATGTGTACTCGGTGTTTGTGACGTTATTTCCTAATGTTTTGTTGGGTCAGGGATTGAGTCCCGATGTTTATTATGAGTCGGCGGCGATGATTATTGCGTTGGTTTTAGTGGGGAGATGGTTAGAACATCGCGCCAAAGGGAAAATGTCAGAAGCCATCAAAAAATTAATAGGATTACAAGCAAAAACTGCCCGCGTGATTCGTGATGGTAAGGAGGAAGATATCGCGATTGAATTGGTGCAGGTGGGAGATATTGTGATAGTTCGTCCGGGGGAAAAAATCCCGGTTGATGGAGAGATAATCGAAGGGCGATCGACGGTAGATGAATCGATGGTTACGGGGGAAAGTGTGCCAGTAGAAAAGCGGATTGGTGATGAAGTGATTGGGGCGACAATTAATAAAACTGGTAGCTTTAAGTTTACGGCTGCACGGGTGGGAGAAGAAACTGTTTTGGCGCAAATTGTGCTGTTAGTACGACAGGCGCAAGGTTCAAAAGCACCGATTCAAACATTAGCAGATCAGGTAACTAGCTGGTTTGTCCCGGTGGTGATAGCTATAGCGATCGCTACTTTTGTGATCTGGTTTAATTGGACGGAAAATATTACCCTAGCTATAGTGACTATGGTAGGTGTATTAATTATCGCTTGTCCTTGTGCGTTGGGATTAGCGACTCCGACCTCGGTAATGGTTGGGACGGGTTTGGGGGCAGAACATGGTATTTTAATTAAGGGGGGAGACAGCCTAGAATTAGCCCACAAAATCCAGACTATAGTTTTAGATAAAACGGGAACTTTGACGGAGGGTAAGCCGAGAGTAATTAATTATATCACGGTGGGAGGAACGACTAATAATCATGAGTTAAAACTGCTGCGGCTGGTGGCGGCGGTGGAAGCCAAATCAGAACATCCTTTAGCTGAGGCGATTGTGGAATATGCTAAATCTCAGGAGGTGGAATTACCTTTACCGGAAGTAGTGGAATTTGAAGCAATGGCGGGAATGGGGGTACAGGCGAATGTGTCCGATCGCTTAATCCAAATTGGTACTTCTGTATGGATGGAAGAGTTGGGAATTGATACGAGTATTTTTAAAGATAAACAAGGCAGTTGGGAAACGCAAGCACAGACGACGGCTTGGATTGCTATTGATGGGGAAATCGAGGGATTATTGGGGATTGCAGATAGTCTTAAACCGGCTTCAGTGGCAGCGGTAAAGGCTTTAAAATCGATGGAATTACAGGTGGTAATGGTAACGGGAGATAATCAGAAAACGGCGGAAGCGATCGCTCAACAGGTAGCGATAGATAGGGTATTTGCCCAAGTCCGTCCTGACCGGAAATCAGAGATTATTAAATCTCTGCAACAGGAGAGGGTTACAAAGTCTAACAAACGGGCGATTGTAGCGATGGTAGGAGATGGAATTAATGACGCGCCAGCCTTAGCACAAGCTGATGTAGGAATGGCGATCGGGACGGGAACTGATGTGGCGATCGCCGCCGGAGATATTACGTTAATTTCGGGAGATTTACAGGGGATTGTGACGGCGATTAAACTCAGCCGTGCTACCATGAAGAATATCCGCCAAAATCTGTTTTTTGCCTTTTTCTACAATACAGCCAGTATCCCCCTCGCGGCTGGGGTTTTATTCCCGCTAACCAATTGGTTACTTAATCCTATTATAGCAGGGGCGGCGATGGCTATGAGTTCGCTTTCTGTGGTGACAAATGCGTTAAGATTGCAGCGAACTCGGTTATAGAAAAAATCCCCAATCACCTACTAATTAATCATGCTTCACTTAGCTAGTAAACAAACCCAGAGGCGCACAAGATGATGAAAGTTAGAGGAATCAATAATTGTTTCATGATGTTAATGTTATTAGGTGCGATCGCATCTATTCCGGTGGAAGCGATCGCATCACCGCACCATCATCATCATGGTGGTGGCGAATATGGTAAATTTAGTAAAATCGAACAACCCCTAGGCTTAAAACTAGGTATCACCCTAGCAGGGATAGGCTTAATTGGGTTAGAATTGTGGTGGTTTATGTTCAGCGAACCTCCCAGGAAAAAATCTGGTGATTAGGTTCGCCAAACTCCCATCTGTGAGAAGATATTGGTGAGACTATGTTGATCAATCAACCGTCCCCCGTAAACTCAGATTAATATGAAGCTGAAGTCCTTTTTCATTCTGTTAGGTATCGCCACTGCGACCCTGCTACTGGTGGGGGTGAGTTTCTTCCTGACGCTATTAGGTGAAACTCCCCTATCGTTATTGAAGGCGAATGCCAAAACCATTCCTACAGCGACAGTATTTGTGCCCAAAAATGCGCCGTTTACGGCATCGTTGTTGGTGAACCCAGACCGCCTGGAAGCCTTCCGCCAGGTATTAGCTGAACCGAAACAAAGACAGCGATCGCATCAGGAATTTAACCGATTTAAAAAGATATTACTAGGGAATACAGGACTCAACTACAAACGGGATATTAAACCGTGGTTAGGGGGGGAAATAACCCTGTCTCTGATAGCCGCAGATATTGATCGCGACAGTAGCAATGATAAACAACCGGGATATCTTCTCGCCCTCACCAGCCAAAATCCCCAACAGAGTCAGGAATTTCTGGAATTATTTTGGCAACGACAAGCGGTGTCGGGAGTAATGGTAACCTCGGAAACCTATCGAGGCGTAAGTATTACCTACCGCCAAAGGGAGTCGGTAGAATTAGCGCCCACATTAGCGACAGCAGTATTAAGCGATCGCTTTATTTTATTTGCTAACTATCCCAAAGTATTGCGGGAAGCCATTAATAATTTCCAGGTATCAACCCTAAACCTAGCCAACTCCCAGACTTATCAAAAAGCGATCGCCGCTTTAGACTCCAGCCAAATTGGATTAGTATTTCTAAATTTAGGGAATTGGGAATTAACCCCCGATGAAATTAACGCCCTACCCATTCAACCAAGTTTAGCCCTCGGACTGACCCTAAACCCCCAAGGATTATTAGCAGATACAGCCATAATTGCTACCACCAGCGAAGAATTTGAGCCGCCGTTATTGTCAGAACCCCCCAAGGCTTTAAACTATATCAGCGCCAATAGTCCCCTAGTAGTGACCGGACGAGATTTAAACGATTTGTGGGCGCAAACCTCCGGGACTATCGGGAGTAATGAGACCTTGGGGGGAGTTTTAACACGCGCGCGGGTTTCCATACAAGAAAGTTGGGGTGTTGATTTACCCGAAGATATTTTTAATTGGGTAACAGAAGAATACGCCCTCGCCCTAGTCCCCCACCCCATAGGCGATCGCAATGATTGGGTATTTGTCGCCAAACGCACCCCTTTAGCCGCAACTGCTATTGAGGCTTTAGATGCGATCGCAACTGAGAGGGGTTACAGTGTCGGGAGTTTTGTATTAGGGGACTATACCCTATGGGCTTGGACACAACTTAAAACTGTTCCCATTAAGTCTAAAAATAAGACCAGCCCCAAAAAACAGGTGATTGAAGCGGAAGCCATGGGGGTTCACGCGACGGTTGGGGATTACGAAATTTTTACCACTTCTGTTGAGGCAATGGATGCAGCTATCCATAGGGTGGAAACTGGAAACATTCTGACTAATCCAGAATTTAGCAATAGCATCAAATTACTCTCTGGGAAAAATGATGGCTATTTTTATATTGATTGGGATGTCAGTCGGCCAATTTTACGCCAACAAATGCCTTTACTAAGATTGGTGGAATTATCCGCCCAACCTTTCTTTAATCATTTGCGATCGCTTACTATCAGCGCCAGGGGTCGGGAAAATGGCGTACAAAAAGCCACTGTTTTCGCCCACCTCCAATAAACTCCTAGTTAATTGGCTATCCAAAACATCCAGATTGGGCAATAATACAGATAACTCCTCGCACTTGATGTTAGCCTGTATTCAGGAGAATCATAAAATGAACCGTCATCTTAATGCAGCCGGACTGGGTGTAGCAACTACCTTGTGTTTATCATTGGTAGTACAGCCAAAAACCCTTAATGCTTCCGAAACAATTACAGGAGTTATTCTAGCCCAAAATCCCCCAGCAGCTTCTACCTATAACCCCGGACCTTGGCAACCTGTCGCCCGAATTAATCCACAACAGTCGGTTAACCTAACCCTCGTTAATCAATCTAGTGTTACCCTGGAGTATGGTTTGACCACCACGGGAACCGCCAATTTAGCTAATGGACAAAGTATTAGTTATAACAACCTTCCCCTAGACTCTTATATCGTGATTAACCCCTTAGTTACTTCTTTGAGTCTGCAATATAACCTCGAAGTTGTTAATAACAACATCACCCTCACAGTCAGACCTAGTGGCGACCAAGCTGGGTTACGCACTGTTAATATTCAATCAACTGGAGGTATTTTTATCTACTAAATTCTGGCGGACACCATAGCAAGTCATAGGCGATCGACGAAAGTTAAATCGCCACCTTAATATCGGGTTTCTATGAACATTTGGGCTAGGGAAATTAAGACTTAGCCCTAAACGCCAGAAACCCGTTTTTTGTGACTTCCTACCTGTCATCAAGCCTTTCTATTAAAGGTTACTTAAACAGCCCCCTATCCCTATATTAAAAGCTGCTGTATATGTCGGCATATAGACCATATTCTTGCCCGAATTAACCCCGGTTTATATTGATAGGTGATTATTCACCTTTTCTAATAAGTCAGTTAATTGTTTTTTGACCGATTCATGGGTATATTCATCATCAGGATGGGGTTCTTGTCCGGGTTGCTGAAAGTGAGGTAATTCATCATACATTTGTCCCCATTTAAAATCAACTTGTCGCACAAATTCATACAGTAATTCTAAATTAGAGGTAATGGATTCTAGGATATCGCGCAACGCTATTAGGGGTTGATTTACCTTTTTTGTAACTCCTGAATCATTTTTTACCCAAGTCTGCAAAACCATTTTTAATGCACCAGGGGAGTCCGAAAGATTTTTGCTAATAAATCCATTGATTTCATTGATAGCCTGGGTTAAAATGGGGATGGGTGATTCCCCCTTTAAAAAACTGCCTCCTTCCCTACCGATAACATCAGCCAAGGTGAATTGACGACCCGAAAGAATATCTCTGTCTAATTGATAGTCAGTTTCTGAGTTGGGGTTGGGTTCTGGTTTATTTGTCATAATTATGGGTGGTGATACCAATACTAGGTTTCATGAGGTTTTCCATCGATGCACTTAACAAATAACCTCAATTTCTGGGTTGTTTATTATCACAAATTACTCCAATTGTCAAGGTTTTTATGTGTGATGTTAAATGCTGAAAATCCCCTTGGGATGGACTGATAATAATGGCCGCCTTTGCAATCCTTCTTCGTGTATAATATGATTGGCTGCCAATAAGCCACTACTAACCGCCCTTTCCATTAAACCACAGGGAAAAGGCATTTTTACCCAATCTCCCGCAAATTGGAGATTAGGAACACCGGAATTTGTGCAAGGGCGATCGCTATAACTACCCGGTGGATAGCCGGAAAAGTTCTTTTGATTGACTAATTCTCGATGTAATAGCGTGGCATTTTGCAGTTCCGGGACTATTTCATATAGTTCTTGTTCAAAGGTAGTCAGCAAGGCTGATTGAGTGGGGAAATCCGCTTCTTTATAGCAGTAGGCGTGGAGTTCTACCACACTTCCTCCGGTCTGTTGATGCCACTGTTTATAAGTGTCTTGAAGGCGATGATATAGGGTAATGCTATCGGTTAATTGATAACCCGATACCGAGGTAAAATCGCTATGTTCCCAGGGAAAATCGCGGTCAAACCAGAATCGACACACCGCAAAGGGGTCAGCGATCGCTAATTTTTCGATCTGTTGTTGAACCTGTGGGTTAACATCCCCTGCAGACAGCGAAAATAAAGATTTAACCCCCGGAACATCAGTAGCAAATATGTAATAGTCCGCTGCTAAACTAATCGTAGATTGTGTAACAGATGTAACGGAAAGTTCAGAATCCGCCATTTTAGAGTAGAGCGAGCTTACCTCCTGTTTTAGCTCCCTATTATCCCCCCTACCCTTGGGGGGTTTGTTATTTTCAGCAATTAACTGTAGGCGAGTAGTGTCATATTGGAGAACCTTAAAGCGGGGTAAATCCTGTTTAGGGGGACCAGAAATCACCCGACCCTGTTGATCATAAATAGCGCCATGACAGGGACAGTAAAAACGTCCATCAGACTCCTGATTAACTGTACAACCTTGGTGAGTACAGGTGAGGGAAATGGCTTCCGTTTTGTCGGGGTTAACAGCATAAACTTCATCCGCCGCGCCAAAATATTCCCCAGTGTTTCCTAAACTGACATGGCGATCTACCCAAAAAGGTGCTAACCCGTGACGGTCTCCGGTGGTGTAGGTGAGGGAGTCAATTTGTCCGTCCCGCCATTTCACCTCAGAGACTGCGACTCCGGTGATAATTTTACCCCCTTTAGCAATAATTGCATCGGCTATGGGTTGGACGAGACTGCTACCCATATCTTCGCGAGTCCCGTCAAAGGCTAGTCCTTCTGGGTTCCCGAAAAAGTAGAAATGGAAAAACTGCATAAGTTCTCCCGCACTCAGAGAATCCGGCGCATTTAGGCTAGACTTAGCGAAGGGGAGAAAGTACAAGTCATAAAGACCCTGGGGAAATTCTCCCTTTACCCAGTCGCTGACGGAAATCTGATCTAGTCTTTCAAAGCTGTCGGGAATAGCAAAACCACCAATTTCTCGGAAAACTTCCCAGTGTTGGCGTTTAGTGAGGTTAATTCCCCACCGGAGTCGGTTGGGTGATGCGATCGCTAAATCTACTATATTCCAGGGAAAGGCTGAATGATTGGGGCGAAACACTTCCGGATCATAAGTGTTATTTCTCAGAACTACCGAGTAGAATTTAAGAGATAAAAAATTATCTCTGATGTGGAGTTCCTCAATGATGCTGTTCAGGTTATAATACTGGGGGAAAAAACCGTGGAACCCATGTTCCATCATAAACGTCTGGTTTCCTACCTGAATCGGCCAACTGGCAATTTTGCCACCGAGTTGGGGCGATCGTTCCAATAAGGTCACTGCAAACCCCCGTTGGCTGAGTTCGTAGGCACAGGCTAAACCTGCTAATCCGGCACCGACTACAACAACTTTTTTGGGGTTGTTTAAGCTATAGGGAAGAGCAATTGAGTCTTTTTCTGTGATAGTGGGTTGTGGTTTTTTGAATCGGGAATAGCCTAGGATTCCACCAGCTATACTGACTCCTAAAATCTTGATAGCTTGTCGGCGAGAAATAGATGGCAAATTTAGGAATTGATGAAATTCAGGCATTGGCAACTAATTAGTTGATTGAGATTAAGATTACCAGTCCCCATGCTATAATTAGCACTTGGGGTTGAGTTTAAAAACGGCTATTTTATAGATCATAACACGGAGTCTAAATTTTAGTCAGTCGGATTTCAAGATTTGGTGATTCTTGTTATTTAGGTTAAGGGTGTCTCTACAAAAACCATTAAAAGCTATTACTGAAGGTTGATTTATTTCGACTGATGGGATTGTGCTTGATTAACAAAAAGTGAGTTTTTGTATGATAAATAACCCTCCTAAAACTGTCCTAGTTGCTCAAATCTCGAAGCCACAGCAAATGATTTGGAATTTAATCTTGTCTTCCCAAGGTCTATCAGTTTACAACTACTATAAATCCTCCCATTTACAGTTATTGTTGCAGAAGAAATCTCTGATAAACCAGCTCCCTGATTTATGTATTGTTGATGTCATGTATTTTATAAAGCAAGAACAAAGCCCCTATGAATTTTGTCGTTGGTGTAATTTTAACTATCCCGAAGTTCAAGTTATTTTAACCCATGAAACCGCCGCAAAAGTCTCACAGGCAGAACGTCTTTGGGCTATCAGACAAGGGGCGCAGGATTTATTACCAGGATTTCCCGCCCTACACTTGCGGGCAGAAATTATTTTGGGATTGCAACGGGTTTTAGAGGTTCTGGATTTACTACCTATTGACCAAATAGAATTAGGTTCGGTCTTCGCCAAAATTCAGAAAATTATGTTTAATTACCATCAGTTAGACAGATTAAATATGGGGTAATTAATCAGGCAAAATAGATGTCAACCTGTGGGGTGCGTCAGATAAGGATAATTATAATCAAGGGAAGAAATGGATTTCTGACGCACCATGGCGATCGCTGTGCTGTGGTGCGTCAGCCTAAAATAGATGTCAAGAGGAAATGGATTTCTGACGCACCATGGCGATCGCTGTGCTGTGGTGCGTCAGCCTAAAATAGATGTCAAGAGGAAATGGATTTCTGACGCACCATGGCGATCGCTGTGCTGTGGTGCGTCAGCCTAAAATAGATGTCAACCTGTAAGGTGCGTCAGATACGGATAATTATCATCAAGGGAAGAAATGGATTTCTGACGCACCATGGCGATCGCTGTGCTGTGGTGCGTCAGCCTAAAATAGATGTCAACCTGTAAGGTGCGTCAGATACGGATAATTATCATCAAGGGAAGAAATGGATTTCTGACGCACCATGGCGATCGCTGTGCTGTGGTGCGTCAGGCGCAAATTGTCCGGTGAGGATTCATATAGTCGGCTTCTGACGCACCCTACGGATTATATGATCAAGCTGTGGTGCGTCAGCCTAAAATAGATGTAACCCTGTAGGGTGCGTCAGATACGGATAATTATCATCAAGGGAAGAAATGGATTTCTGACGCACCATGGCGATCGCTGTGCTGTGGTGCGTCAGCCTAAAATAGATGTCAACCTGTAAGGTGCGTCAGATACGGATAATTATCATCAAGGGAAGAAATGGATTTCTGACGCACCATGGCGATCGCTGTGCTGTGGTGCGTCAGCCTAAAATAGATGTCAACCTGTAGGGTGCGTCAGATACGGATAATTATCATCAAGGGAAGAAATGGATTTCTGACGCACCATGGCGATCGCTGTGCTGTGGTGCGTCAGGCGCAAATTGTCCGGTGAGGATTCATATGGTCCGCTTCTGACGCACCCTACGGATTATATTAATAGGTGGTGCGTCAGGCGCAAATTGTCCGGTGAGGATTCAGAGAGTCCGCTTCTGACGCACCCTACGGATTATATGATCAAGCTGTGGTGCGTCAGCCTAAAATAGATGTAACCCTGTAGGGTGCGTCAGATACGGATAATTATCATCAAGGGAAGAAATGGATTTCTGACGCACCATGGCGATCGCTGTGCTGTGGTGCGTCAGCCTAAAATAGATGTCAAGAGGAAATGGATTTCTGACGCACCATGGCGATCGCTGTGCTGTGGTGCGTCAGCCTAAAATAGATGTCAACCTGTAAGGTGCGTCAGATACGGATAATTATCATCAAGGGAAGAAATGGATTTCTGACGCACCATGGCGATCGCTGTGCTGTGGTGCGTCAGGCGCAAATTGTCCGGTGAGGATTCATATGGTCCGCTTCTGACGCACCCTACGGATTATATTAATAGGTGGTGCGTCAGGCGCAAATTGTCCGGTGAGGATTCAGAGAGTCCGCTTCTGACGCACCCTACGGATTATATGATCAAGCTGTGGTGCGTCAGCCTAAAATAGATGTAACCCTGTAGGGTGCGTCAGATACGGATAATTATCATCAAGGGAAGAAATGGATTTCTGACGCACCATGGCGATCGCTGTGCTGTGGTGCGTCAGCCTAAAATAGATGTCAAGAGGAAATGGATTTCTGACGCACCATGGCGATCGCTGTGCTGTGGTGCGTCAGCCTAAAATAGATGTCAACCTGTAGGGTGCGTCAGATACGGATAATTATCATCAAGGGAAGAAATGGATTTCTGACGCACCATGGCGATCGCTGTGCTGTGGTGCGTCAGCCTAAAATAGATGTCAACCTGTAGGGTGCGTCAGATACGGATAATTATCATCAAGGGAAGAAATGGATTTCTGACGCACCATGGCGATCGCTGTGCTGTGGTGCGTCAGGCGCAAATTGTCCGGTGAGGATTCAGAGAGTCCGCTTCTGACGCACCCTACGGATTATATTAATAGGTGGTGCGTCAGGCGCAAATTGTCCGGTGAGGATTCAGAGAGTCCGCTTCTGACGCACCCTACGGATTATATTAATAGGTGGTGCGTCAGGCGCAAATTCCGGTGAGGATTCAGAGAGTCCGCTTCTGACGCACCCTACGGATTATATGATTAAGCTGTGGTGCGTCAGGCGCAAATTGTCCGGTGAGGATTCAGAGAGTCCGCTTCTGACGCACCCTACCCAGTCCGCTGGCTATAGGGGCGTGGAACATAGGCTGAAAAGGGATATAGACAAAATCAGTAACAAAGAATACAATGGAGGGTGAGACCCCCCATAATAATTGACATGGAACGTAGAAATGGAACAGAAATAGAACATAAATGATCCGAAACGCTCCAATGTTCCTCTGTAATTTCTAACTGTGCCAACTAGATGCAATTAACCGGAGTATCGCGAATTGTGAATAACCAGTCCACACAATCTTTTTCATCCCAGGAGGCGGCATCAGTTAGCAATGGCTATAATTGTAGCTATAATTCTATGTATAGTGCAGCAGTTCCAGGGAGATCAGGAGATATACTATTTAATCAACTGATGGCATCAATGCCGACAGCGATCGCTATGGTCGATCGCCAAATGCGTTATGTGGCTATATCCCAGCCATGGCAAGACCACTATAGTGATAGTCAAATTTCCGAGAATTTACTGGGTGTATGCCATGATCAGCTATTTCCCAACTTATCAGATCGCTGGCATGAAAACGCGGAGGCATCCTTAGCAGGAACCTTAGACATTTGGGAATTAGAAACCTGTCTGAGCCTGAGTGATGGCAGTATAGAATGGGTGAAATGGGTTGTCAAGCCTTGGAAAACGGAAACCGGGGCGATCGCTGGTTTAATCCTGTCGTTAGAAGCCATTACAGAATCGAAACAGTTAAAAGATACCCTACAACTGACCCAATTAGCCATGGATAGGGCGGCGGATGCGGTATTGTGGATTACCCTTGATGGTAGGTTATGCTATGTTAACGACACCGCCTGTAGGCTATTAGGCTATTCCCGGGCGGAATTACTCAAACTGAAAATCTACGATATTGACCCTGACCTATCCCCAACTATCTGGTCTGTCCAGTGCGAGGATATTCGCCATAAAGGTTCGCTAACTTTTGAATCACGCCATAGTTGTCGCCATGGCATAATTTGTCCTGTGGAAGTGAATGTTAACTATTTGGAGGTTAAACCCTCAGATATTAATATTAAAGTTAATACTGCCATACAAACAGGCGATCGCCATTCTCCCACCTTACCACTACTCTGTTGGTTTGCTAGAGATATCTCCGAACGTCAAGCGGCTTCCTCAGTCATTACCGAGTCGCGCGACCAACTCGAAGCTGTTTTGAATGCGGTACCAGGGTTAGTGTCTTGGGTAAGTTCAGACCTAAGATATTTAGGGGTTAATCAACACCTAGCTAATGCTTATGGTGTACCCACCCATCAATTCATCGGTAAAGAGGTAGGTTTTCTGCAAACCAGCCCAGAATTCAATCAATTTGTCTATGCTTTTTTTGATAGCAATAACTGGACAAGTTCGCGGGAAATTATTGCTAATGTTAAGGGTGAACCACGCACCTATTTAATTGTAGCTCAAAAATATCATCGAGGCGCGGCGGCGGTATTTGTTGGGTTAGATATTACCGAACGCCGTAATATGGAAATTGCACTGCGCCTAAGTGAGGAACAGGAAACTCGCCGCCGTAGCGAGTTAGAAGCGGCTTTAGTACAGTTACAACGCACCCAAACCCAATTGGTGCAAACTGAAAAAATGTCTTCTCTGGGACAATTAGTGGCGGGAATTGCTCATGAAATTAATAATCCGGTTAATTTCATTTTTGGGAATCTGGGTCATGGATATAAGTATATTGAGGATCTACTGAGATTGGTAGATTTATATAAACAGTATTATCCAGAAACCCCGCCAGAAATTGAGGAAGAAATGGAGGAGATAGGTTATGATTTTATTAAAATAGATTTACCGAAGATGTTTGAATCTATGCAGGTGGGAGCGGAACGCATTAGGGACGTGGTGCGATCGCTGCGTGTATTTACCCGCCTAGATGAAGCCCAAATGAAGGCGGCGAATATTCATGAGGGCTTAGATAGTACCTTGCTGATTTTGCAAAATCGCCTACAGGCTAAGGGAGGGCGAGGGAGTATAAAACTGGTAAAAACCTATGGAGATTTACCGTTAATCGAGTGTTATCCCGGACAATTAAATCAGGTATTTATGAATCTGATCACCTACCATATAGATCGGCTAGAAATGGCGATGGTAGGAAGCGATCGCATAGCTCATCCTACCCTGTCAGTAACCACTACTATAGTGGAGTCGAAAGACAAAAAAGGGGTGATGATTTCCATAGCTGATAATGGTCTGAGTTTAAGCCCAGAGGACTTTCAACAGGTATTTGAACCATTACTAGCCACGCCTACCTGTGGTCAAAGAACCGCCCTAGGATTGTCTATAGCCCATCACCTAGTGCTTGAAAAGCATGGTGGTGAAATCGCTTGTGTTTCCCCACCCCAAGGCGGCTTGGAGTTCAGAATATATATACCGCTAAAGTGCAACTAGAGAACTTGGTGGGTGTAGGCGTGTTGCTTAACGTTATCTTCCGTGCTAACAATTCGTTCAGAATTAAGTAGGCGTTTGCGTTCGGTGGAAAAGTTCAATTTCTCGAAGGTAGTTCCGACTGGAATATGAGACTTAGCCACCTCACGGCGTTTGTAGGTACGCGCGGCGGCGATGGTACGTTCTCTAAAGTCGTCGCAAAGTTGAGTGTCTGGGCTGAAGGCTTGAGGAAGTGTAACAGACTCATCGGTGAGTAAGGTTCCCAGGGTCACAGCAGAGGCGATTTTATAGGAGGTAGGAATACCCTTGATAATAGCTTCTAAGGCGGCTGAGGGGATGGGTTCGGCGATAGTAACAGGTTGGACTTCCCCATCTTCTTTAATAAAGCAGTGGGCTAAACCAATGACAATGTAATCATCACCTGTCAAATCAGGAGCATCGGAAAGTGTAGTTGCAGAAGTCATAATTATTTGGGGATAAATTTAGCAACAGCTATAGAATATTTTGCCACAAAAGCGGCAAAGGACAATTCAGGTTAGCTATTCCCTAATGCTATCAGCGATTTGGTGATAACCTTGAGCGATCGCCAACTTACCCCGTAATAAGCCAATACTAGCCCCAGGACAAATCCATTGTAACGTTTCCGGCGTAAATCTATCCAATAGAACCCCCACACTGCGAAGTTGTCTCGACCAGTGAAAAGTTTTAGCAGTTCGCAGGGGGACAGGCTTACCCTTAGCATCAGGTAACAGATGGCGACCTGAAAACAATATCCCCCCATACTGGGAAGTATAAACACAGGAGGAACCGGGAGAATGTCCAGGAGTCCAAATCACCGTCATTTCAGGAGTTAGGGAAAATTCCCTTTCAAAAGATATGACCTCAGCTTCTGGTAACAGATAGGTTTCCTGTTCTTGGCACAAAATTCGACAGCCAGTGGCTTTCTGAATTTCCCTAGCCTTACCCATAGCGCCGCGATGGGTGATCACTAACCATTGTAGGCTCCCCTGTTCCTGGATAAACCTTTGCTCAGTTTCTGTCCAAGGGGGAGCATCGATCAAGATATTACCTGAATTTTCTACAATAAGGTAAGCTGTCCCACCTAGAGTATCTCGGTTTGGTGAAAATCCATAAATTGTTTCAAAAATAGGTTTCGGTGGTTTGGTTGTAGACTGCTGTTGGACCATTACGCTGTTTGGTGTTGCTATGGGCTATTTTTGAATCTCAACGAGTTATCGGTAAACTATACCAGATCCTCTTTTATGGTTTCCCTGATTCCCGGTTACGGTGTTCCCTGCGATCAAAATATCATTATGGTTTTATTACTACTAATTCTAGGACTTGTTACTTATTTAGTTTTGCGCCAAAGTGTCACCCGCATTACCAGGACTCCGGTTTGGATATTGTGGTTGGTGATGATGGCACCTGCTTTTATCTGGAGTGGCTGGGTGATAATTTATGGCAAACAGGCCCCGATTCCGGCTTTACTGGTGATTATTCCATTTATTGTCTGTCCTTGTCTATATTGGATTTTGGTGCATATTGGTCGGCAATATCCTACCCCAGAAGATGCCGGAAGTGAAACAGATTCGTCTGTGTCAGAAACTACCAAAACTCCAGAACCTGTGTCACCTATCAGCCAGAGTGAGGAGACTAAATTAAGGGCTTGTTTCCCTTGGTCTGTGTTTCCGTTGCATGATGTGGAATATCGACCCCAGGCGGTGATTTGTCGGGGTCAATTGCGATCGCAACCTGATATAGCTTATCAAACGGTACGAGAGAAAATTGAGGCAAATTTTGGCGATCGCTTTTTGGTAATATTTCAACGAGATTTATCTGATAAACCCCTATTCGCCCTAGTCCCAAATCCCCAACGTCACCCCGACGGGACTCCCAAATCTGATCAAGACCTGCTGAGTCAGCCTCTGTTAGCCTTGGCGCTCATGGTGATTACTCTGTTTACCACTACTGTCGCGGGAAGCACAATTATGGGAATATCAAATCAGGATTGGCAGGATGATCCTTCCCTATTGTTGACCGGGTTTCCCTATGCTGTCGCTTTAATGGCGATTTTGGGGGTTCATGAGTTATGCCACTATTTGACCGCTAGATACCATCAGATTCAGGTCACCCCCCCCTATTTTATTCCAGTTCCCTTTTTTCTCGGAACTGTTGGCGCTTTTATTCAAACGCGATCGCCATATCCCCACCGCCGCGCTTTATTTGATGTCAGTGTCGCTGGTCCCTGGGCTGGTTTACTGGTGACTATTCCTTTATTATTCTGGGGATTTGCTCATTCGGAAGTCGTCGATATTGTGCCTGATAAGTCGGGAATTTTGACCTTTAATGCCCTTAATCCTAGGTTTTCGATGTTTTTAACTATCTTGGCAAAACTCGCTTTAGGAGATGCTTTAAGCCGGGGTATGGCTATCAATTTACACCCGGTGGCGATCGCTGGATATATAGGCTTAGTGATTTCCGCTTTTAATTTACTTCCTATTGGTCAATTAGATGGAGGCCACATGGTCCATGCTATGTTTGGTCAGCGCCTGAGTCTGATTATTGGTCAAATTACCCGCTTTTTGATGTTATTCGTGGCTTTAATTCAGTCGGAATTTATGATTTTAGCCATCCTGCTATTCTTTTTACCCCTTAATCATGAACCAGCCCTTAATGATGTTAGTGAAGTTGATGAGATCCGAGATATAATCGGATTGATTACTTTGGCAGTTTTACTAACCATTATTTTACCTATGCCTCGCCTATTGACTCAACAACTGTTTAACTAACACCAACCACAATGATCAGTTTCTTAGTTATTAACCCCATCTCTCATGGGCTTGGTCATTGGGTTTTGGCTATATCTAACTGTTTACTATTGACTGTTGACTTTTGACACATTGTAATCACCCGATCGCATTACCTAAAATGGTGAGGGCAGATGTCAACTTATGTCTTATCATCAAGATGGATGGAAAAAATTAAGCAAACTGACAGCATCCAGAGATTTAAGCCCAATAATTCCTGGTGTTAGATGATGCCAAATTTACGGTTAGTGTGATTTAAAAACGTGGGTCAGAAACCCACAGGATTTCCTCTACTTAGATGGTTAATTCGTGAATTGCTAAGGAGTGAAAAAAGATGTTAAAACTAAGTCAATGGAAGAGTTTAATGGTCGTAGCTACCTGTGCGATCGCTTCTCCCTTATGGTTTGCTAATCAAGGGATAGCCCAGTCTGGGTCAGTGTTTAATCAAAATATTTCTGAACAATATATAGCTATGAATCACCCCATTGCAGATAGTAGCTGGAAACTCTCATTCTGGAGTCAAGCTGATAGGTTAGTTGATGTGGTTTCTGGTAGTGAAATCACCCTAGCTTTTGACCAAAATGGAGTTAGTGGTTCGGCGGGATGTAATCGTTTAATGGCAGGCTATAAAGTCCATGATAATCGCCTAGAAATTAGTGGGGTAGGTGGCACGAGAATGGCTTGCGAAGAACCCTTAATGAGCCAAGAGTTCCAATTTGTGAAAGCCTTAGAAGGTGTGCAAGAGTTTCGGGTAAATGGTGATAATTTAATCATGAATTACCAAAATGATTCAGGGTCGGGTTTTATGGTGTTTACCAAGCATGAGCAAGCCAGTTTGGACTCAATGTTAAATAAGCCGTGGCGGTTGTTATTTTGGACAAAATCTGACTCTATGATTGATGTCGTCGCCCATAGTGAAGTTACCTTGGAGTTTGCCGAAAATCGCATCTCTGGAACTGGTGGTTGTAATCGTTTAATCGGTGGTTATGAGGTGAAAGACCAGCAATTAGAAATTACCACCTTAGCCTCAACTTCCATGGCTTGTGAACCAGAGTTAATGACTCAAGAATCGCAGTTTATGCAGGCTTTAGAGGGGGTGCAAGAGTTTCGGACTAATGGTAATAATTTGGTGATGACCTTCCAAAACGCATCAGGTTCAGGTATCATGGTATTTGAGCATGATAATTGAGTAGGGATAATTGATAATTAGGCGGTTAATTTGACATCAACCGCCACCAAGAAACCTGGTTGATCCGTTAGCAATTATTTTGCTACGGTAAAGTTCTTGGCTGAGTAAGGCCTAAAAATTGGGGACGGGTTGATCAACCCTTTCCCTAGCCCTTAGTCCCCGTTTCAGCAAAATTACGGCTATCCTTACTACATTATTGCTAGAGTAGCGATAGAGTAAGGATAGGCAAAATACATAAAAGTTTACAAATCTTGGTGGTGTGATGTTCCTCCTGCACGGACCAAAAGCACACCCCAGGGTTAGGTAAGTACAATAGCTCGACGGGAAAAGCACAAAATGTTTGAATATTTTTCAGATAAAGCGATCAAGGCCGTGATGCTCTCTCAGGAAGAGGCACGACGTTTAGGACATAACTTCGTTGGGACTGAACAACTGCTACTGGGTATTATTGGGGAAGGAACCAGTATCGCCGCCAAGGTACTCTCAGACCAAAACCTAAACTTGGATAATACCCGCCGGGAGATTGAATCTATTATTGGGCGCGGTTCTGGTTTTATGCCACCAGAAATTCCGTTTACACCTCGCGCTAAGAGGGTGTTTGAGGCGGCGATGAAAGAGGCTAGGCAGTTGGGCAATAATTATATTGCGCCAGAACATATATTGCTAGGGCTGTTGCAAGATGAAGAAGGTGTAGCAGCCAAGGTTCTGGAAAACTTAGGTATTGAGCGCCGACAATTACGCACAGAACTGATTAAGAATTTAGGGGAGGAAGTCCCCGCCTCAGCCGGGGGAACCTCCCGCAGTTCGGGGCGCAAAACGGCTACCCTCGATGAGTTTTCGACTAACTTGACTCAGTTAGCAGCTCAAGGAAAGCTAGATCCTATCGTAGGACGCGATCGCGAAATAGAACGGGTGATTCAAATACTTGGTCGCCGTACTAAAAACAACCCAGTGCTAATTGGTGAACCGGGGGTTGGTAAAACAGCGATCGCAGAAGGACTGGCTCAACGTATTATTAACGGCAATGTGCCGGAACTTCTGGAAAATCGCCAAGTGGTGAGCCTGGAAATGGGAACTCTGGTGGCGGGAACCCGCTTCCGGGGAGAGTTTGAAGAACGACTCAAAAAAATTGTTCAGGAAATTAAAGCCAGTGGCAATATTATCCTATTAATTGATGAGATCCATACCCTGGTGGGAGCGGGAGCTATTGAGGGAACTATGGATGCTGCTAATATGCTTAAACCGGCTTTAGCACGGGGAGAATTGCAGTGTATCGGCGCAACGACTCTGGATGAATACCGCAAGTATATTGAGCGTGATGCTGCCTTAGAACGCCGATTTCAGCCGGTAATGGTGGGAGAACCTAGCGTTGAGGAAACTATCGAGATTCTATTTGGGTTGCGGTCGGCTTATGAACAACACCACCGCTTGACTATTTCTGATGAGGCGGTTTTGGCGGCGGCGAAACTATCTCACCGCTATATCAGCGATCGCTTTCTTCCTGATAAGGCGATCGATTTAATTGATGAAGCAGGCTCGCGAGTGAGGGTGATGCACTCTAAGTTACCCCCAGAAGTGCGAGATCTGAAAGTGGAACTGTCGGACATTGTTAAACAAAAAGATGCGGCTGTTCAAGCTCAGGATTTTGAGAAGGCTGGAGAATTGCGCGATCGTGAATTGCAATGCAAAGACCAAATTGAAGCTGCTTCTCAAGTGGAAACTAGCATCAAAACTAACTTAATTGTTACCGAAGAGGATATCGCTGATGTTCTCTCGGCTTGGACGGGAATTCCGGTCACTAAAATGACTGAATCTGAGTCCTATAAACTGATGCACATGGAAGATACCCTACATCAGCGCCTGATCGGTCAACATGAGGCTGTTAGCGCCGTTTCCCGCGCTATTCGTCGCGCCAGGGTGGGACTGAAAAACCCCAACCGACCGATCGCCAGCTTTATCTTTTCCGGTCCAACCGGGGTGGGGAAAACCGAACTAACTAAGGCTTTGGCTTATTACTTTTTTGGTTCCGTGGAAGCGATGATCCGTTTGGATATGTCGGAGTTTATGGAACGCCACACAGTTTCTAAGCTGATTGGTTCCCCTCCCGGTTTTGTTGGCTATGATGAGGGTGGACAACTGACGGAGGCGGTGCGTCGTCGTCCCTATACGGTGATTCTGTTTGACGAAATCGAAAAGGCTCACCCGGATGTCTTTAATATGCTATTGCAGATTTTGGAGGATGGACGACTTACTGATGCTAAAGGTCGCACTGTCAGTTTCAAAAATACTCTGATTATCATGACCTCGAATATCGGATCGAAGGTGATTGAAAAGGGTGGCGGCGGTCTCGGTTTTGAGTTTGAGGAATCACCGGAAGATGCTCAATATACTCGAATTCGCAATTTGGTTAATGAGGAGTTGAAACAGTATTTCCGACCGGAGTTTATTAACCGTCTTGATGAGATTATTGTCTTCCGTAAGTTGACGAAAGATGAGGTTAAACAGATTGCTGATATCCTGTTGGAGGAAGTGTTTGCTCGTTTGCGGGATAAGGAGATTGTCTTGGAAGTGAGCGATCGCTTTAAAGATCATATTGTTGAGGTGGGATATGATCCTAATTATGGCGCTCGTCCCCTCCGTCGTGCGATTATGAACCTCTTAGAAGATGTCCTGGCGGAAACTATGCTATCGGGTACACTTAAACCGGGTGATCAGGCTTTGGTAGACTTGGATGATGATGGACAGGTCAAAGTGATCACGGGTGAAGAACGTCTGCGTCGGCTTCCTGAATATGCCACCACTAACGGCTAAGTAGTTGATCTTGGGAGACGAGGAATAATCCCTCGTCTCTTATTTAGCCATGGTTTTTATAGATTTTTCGGCGTTTAAATAATGCGATCGTGATCAGATTTACAGAGGCGATCAAATTTCCACACAATCTTTGATTCCGACTTTCCTCTATCTCTTGTGATCTGGGTGTTTCCCATTCTTTCCCTAGACAATTTTACCGATTTAGCGTCCCCTAATATCCATCGGTACAATCAAATACCTCAACCCCTCTAATCCAATTAGGGCAGACATTGCTATACTAAATAATAGCATATCAACCTCAACATAGGCAACATATTCATTCTAACTTTCCACATCTGATTTTAGCCAACCCACCCCAAGGAGGCGACCATGGTTACAGAGATTAAAACCACCCCCACAACCCCAATTATCTACCCCGAAAGCGACGGTCAACCTATGGCAGAAAATACGGAACAATTCCGCTGGATTGTCACGATTCAAGGGGGAATTGATGCCCTCTTTAAAGATGACCCTAACGTATTCGTAGCCGGAGATTTACTCTGGTATCCCCTAGAAGGCAACAATAAACTGCGAGTGGCTCCAGATGTGATGGTAGCCTTGGGACGACCGAAAGGAAAACGGGGGTCTTATTTACAATGGCAGGAAAATAATATCGCCCCCCAAGTAGTTTTTGAAGTCTTATCTCCCGGAAATACCTTAACGGAAATGGCGAAAAAGCTGGAATTTTATCAGCGTTATGGAGTGGAAGAATACTATATTTATGACCCCGATAAAATTGACTGCTGTGGCTGGATTCGCACAGAGAATCAACTCACGCTTATTGAAACTATAAACGGCTGGATTTCTCCCCGGTTAGGGGTACGATTTGAAATCTCGGAGTCGGGGTTAGAATTGTATCGTCCCGATGGGCGGAAATTCTCGACTTATATCGAATTAGAGAGCGATCGCCAACAAGCCGAAGAACGCGCCCAACAGGAGGCAGAACGCGCCCAACAGGAGGCAGAACGCGCCCAACAAGCCGAAGAACGCGCTAACCGCCTAGCCGAAAAACTGCGGGAATTAGGCATTGACCCTGATGCTATGTAATCCCCTTTAACCAACAATCAGAACCCACCCCAAGGAGGCGACATGGTTACAGAGATTAAAACCACTCCCAAAACCCCAATTATCTACCCCGAAAGCGACGGTCAACCTATGGCAGAAAATACGGAACAATTCCGCTGGATTGTCACGATTCAAGGAGGAATTGATGCCCTCTTTAAAGATGACCCTAACGTATTCGTAGCCGGAGATTTACTCTGGTATCCCCTAGAAGGCAACAATAAACTGCGAGTGGCTCCAGATGTGATGGTAGCCTTGGGACGACCGAAAGGAAAACGGGGGTCTTATTTACAATGGCAAGAAAATAATATCGCCCCCCAAGTAGTTTTTGAAGTCTTATCTCCCGGAAATACCTTAACGGAAATGGCGAAAAAGCTGGAATTTTATCAGCGCTATGGAGTGGAAGAATACTATATCTATGACCCAGATAAAATCGATTGCTGTGGCTGGATTCGCACAGAGAATCAACTCACGCTTATTGAAACTATAAACGGCTGGATTTCTCCCCGGTTAGGGGTACGATTTGAAATCTCGGAGTCGGGGTTAGAATTGTATCGTCCCGATGGGCGGAAATTCTCGACTTATATCGAATTAGAGAGCGATCGCCAACAAGCCGAAGAACGCGCCCAACAAGCCGAAGAACGCGCCCAACAGGAGACAGAACGCGCTCAACAGGAGGCAGAACGCGCCCAACAGGAGGCAGAACGCGCTAACCGCCTAGCCGAAAAACTGCGGGAATTAGGCATTGACCCTGATGCTATGTAATCCCCTTTAACCACCAATCAGAACCCACCCCAAGGAGGCGACATGGTTACAGAGATTAAAACCACCCCCAAAACCCCAATTATCTACCCCGAAAGCGACGGTCAACCTATGGCAGAAAATACGGAACAATTCCGCTGGATTGTCACGATTCAGGGGGGAATTGATGCCCTCTTTAAAGATGACCCTAACGTATTCGTAGCCGGAGATTTACTCTGGTATCCCCTAGAAGGCAACAATAAACTGCGAGTGGCTCCAGATGTGATGGTAGCCTTGGGACGACCGAAAGGAAAACGGGGGTCTTATTTACAATGGCAAGAAAATAATATCGCCCCCCAAGTAGTTTTTGAAGTCTTATCTCCCGGAAATACCTTAACGGAAATGGCGAAAAAGCTGGAATTTTATCAGCGCTATGGAGTGGAAGAATACTATATCTATGACCCCGATAAAATCGATTGCTGTGGCTGGATTCGCACAGAGAATCAACTCACGCTTATTGAAACTATAAACGGCTGGATTTCTCCCCAGTTAGGGGTACGATTTGAAATCTCGGAGTCGGGGTTAGAATTGTATCGTCCCGATGGTCGGAAATTCTCGACTTATATCGAATTAGAGAGCGATCGCCAACAAGCCGAAGAACGCGCCCAACAGGAGGCAGAACGCGCCCAACAGGAGGCAGAACGCGCTCAACGGGAAGCAGAACGCGCCCAACGGGAAGCAGAACGCGCCCAACAGGAGGCAGAACGCGCTCAACAGGAGGCAGAACGCGCTCAACAGGAGGCAGAACGTGCTAACCGCCTAGCCGAAAAACTGCGGGAATTAGGCATTGACCCTGATGCTATGTAATCCCCTTTAACCACCAATCAGAACCCACCCCAAGGAGGCGACATGGTTACAGAGATTAAAACCACCCCCAAAACCCCAATTATCTACCCCGAAAGCGACGGTCAACCTATGGCAGAAAATACCGAACAATTCCGCTGGATTGTCACGATTCAAGGAGGAATTGATGCCCTCTTTAAAGATGACCCTAACGTATTCGTAGCCGGAGATTTACTCTGGTATCCCCTAGAAGGCAACAATAAACTGCGAGTGGCTCCAGATGTGATGGTAGCCTTGGGACGACCGAAAGGAAAACGGGGGTCTTATTTACAATGGCAGGAAAATAATATCGCCCCCCAAGTAGTTTTTGAAGTCTTATCTCCCGGAAATACCTTAACGGAAATGGCGAAAAAGCTGGAATTTTATCAGCGTTATGGAGTGGAAGAATACTATATTTATGACCCCGATAAAATTGACTGCTGTGGCTGGATTCGCACAGAGAATCAACTCACGCTTATTGAAACTATAAACGGCTGGATTTCTCCCCGGTTAGGGGTACGATTTGAAATCTCGGAGTCGGGGTTAGAATTGTATCGTCCCGATGGTCGAAAATTCTCGACTTATATCGAATTAGAGAGCGATCGCCAACAAGCCGAAGAACGCGCCCAACAGGAGGCAGAACGCGCCCAACAGGAGGCAGAACGCGCTCAACGGGAAGCAGAACGCGCCCAACGGGAAGCAGAACGCGCCCAACAGGAGACAGAACGCGCTCAACAGGAGGCAGAACGCGCTCAACAGGAGGCAGAACGTGCTAACCGCCTAGCCGAAAAACTGCGGGAATTAGGCATTGACCCTGATGCTATGTAATCCCCTTTAACCACCAATCAGAACCCACCCCAAGGAGGCGACATGGTTACAGAGATTAAAACCACCCCCAAAACCCCAATTATCTACCCCGAAAGCGACGGTCAACCTATGGCAGAAAATACGGAACAATTCCGCTGGATTGTCACGATTCAGGGGGGAATTGATGCCCTCTTTAAAGATGACCCTAACGTATTCGTAGCCGGAGATTTACTCTGGTATCCCCTAGAAGGCAACAATAAACTGCGAGTGGCTCCAGATGTGATGGTAGCCTTGGGACGACCGAAAGGAAAACGGGGGTCTTATTTACAATGGCAGGAAAATAATATCGCCCCCCAAGTAGTTTTTGAAGTCTTATCTCCCGGAAATACCTTAACGGAAATGGCGAAAAAGCTGGAATTTTATCAGCGTTATGGAGTGGAAGAATACTATATTTATGACCCCGATAAAATTGACTGCTGTGGCTGGATTCGCACAGAGAATCAACTCACGCTTATTGAAACTATAAACGGCTGGATTTCTCCCCGGTTAGGGGTACGATTTGAAATCTCGGAGTCGGGGTTAGAATTGTATCGTCCCGATGGGCGGAAATTCTCGACTTATATCGAATTAGAGAGCGATCGCCAACAAGCCGAAGAACGCGCCCAACAGGAGGCAGAACGCGCCCAACAGGAGGCAGAACGCGCCCAACAAGCCGAAGAACGCGCTAACCGCCTAGCCGAAAAACTGCGGGAATTAGGCATTGACCCTGATGCTATGTAATCCCCTTTAACCACCAATCAGAACCCACCCCAAGGAGGCGACATGGTTACAGAGATTAAAACCACCCCCAAAACCCCAATTATCTACCCCGAAAGCGACGGTCAACCTATGGCAGAAAATACCGAACAATTCCGCTGGATTGTCACGATTCAAGGAGGAATTGATGCCCTCTTTAAAGATGACCCTAACGTATTCGTAGCCGGAGATTTACTCTGGTATCCCCTAGAAGGCAACAATAAACTGCGAGTGGCTCCAGATGTGATGGTAGCCTTGGGACGACCGAAAGGAAAACGGGGGTCTTATTTACAATGGCAGGAAAATAATATCGCCCCCCAAGTAGTTTTTGAAGTCTTATCTCCCGGAAATACCTTAACGGAAATGGCGAAAAAGCTGGAATTTTATCAGCGTTATGGAGTGGAAGAATACTATATTTATGACCCCGATAAAATTGACTGCTGTGGCTGGATTCGCACAGAGAATCAACTCACGCTTATTGAAACTATAAACGGCTGGATTTCTCCCCGGTTAGGGGTACGATTTGAAATCTCGGAGTCGGGGTTAGAATTGTATCGTCCCGATGGGCGGAAATTCTCGACTTATATCGAATTAGAGAGCGATCGCCAACAAGCCGAAGAACGCGCCCAACAAGCCGAAGAACGCGCCCAACAGGAGGCAGAACGCGCTAACCGCCTAGCCGAAAAACTGCGGGAATTAGGCATTGACCCTGATGCTATGTAATCCCCTTTAACCACCAATCAGAACCCACCCCAAGGAGGCGACATGGTTACAGAGATTAAAACCACTCCCAAAACCCCAATTATCTACCCCGAAAGCGACGGTCAACCTATGGCAGAAAATACGGAACAATTCCGCTGGATTGTCACGATTCAGGGGGGAATTGATGCCCTCTTTAAAGATGACCCTAACGTATTCGTAGCCGGAGATTTACTCTGGTATCCCCTAGAAGGCAACAATAAACTGCGAGTGGCTCCAGATGTGATGGTAGCCTTGGGACGACCGAAAGGAAAACGGGGGTCTTATTTACAATGGCAGGAAAATAATATCGCCCCCCAAGTAGTTTTTGAAGTCTTATCTCCCGGAAATACCTTAACGGAAATGGCGAAAAAGCTGGAATTTTATCAGCGTTATGGAGTGGAAGAATACTATATCTATGACCCCGATAAAATTGACTGCTGTGGCTGGATTCGCACAGAGAATCAACTCACTTTGATTGAATCCATAAACGGCTGGATTTCTCCCCGGTTAGGGGTACGATTTGAAATCTCGGAGTCGGGGTTAGAATTGTATCGTCCCGATGGTCGAAAATTCTCGACTTATATCGAATTAGAGAGCGATCGCCAACAAGCCGAAGAACGCGCCCAACAGGAGGCAGAACGCGCCCAACAGGAGGCAGAACGCGCCCAACGGGAAGCAGAACGCGCCCAACGGGAAGCAGAACGCGCCCAACAGGAGGCAGAACGCGCCCAACAGGAGGCAGAACGCGCTAACCGCCTAGCCGAAAAACTGCGGGAATTAGGCATTGACCCTGATGCTATGTAATCCCCTTTAACCACCAATCAGAACCCACCCCAAGGAGGCGACATGGTTACAGAGATTAAAACCACCCCCAAAACCCCAATTATCTACCCCGAAAGCGACGGTCAACCTATGGCAGAAAATACCGAACAATTCCGCTGGATTGTCACGATTCAAGGAGGAATTGATGCCCTCTTTAAAGATGACCCTAACGTATTCGTAGCCGGAGATTTACTCTGGTATCCCCTAGAAGGCAACAATAAACTGCGAGTGGCTCCAGATGTGATGGTAGCCTGGGGACGACCGAAAGGAAAACGGGGGTCTTATTTACAATGGCAGGAAAATAATATCGCCCCCCAAGTAGTTTTTGAAGTCTTATCTCCCGGAAATACCTTAACGGAAATGGCGAAAAAGCTGGAATTTTATCAGCGTTATGGAGTGGAAGAATACTATATTTATGACCCCGATAAAATTGACTGCTGTGGCTGGATTCGCACAGAGAATCAACTCACGCTTATTGAAACTATAAACGGCTGGATTTCTCCCCGGTTAGGGGTACGATTTGAAATCTCGGAGTCGGGGTTAGAATTGTATCGTCCCGATGGTCGGAAATTCTCGACTTATATCGAATTAGAGAGCGATCGCCAACAAGCCGAAGAACGCGCCCAACAGGAGGCAGAACGCGCCCAACAGGAGGCAGAACGCGCCCAACGGGAAGCAGAACGCGCTCAACAAGCCGAAGAACGCGCTCAACAGGAGGCAGAACGCGCTAACCGCCTAGCCGAAAAACTGCGGGAATTAGGCATTGACCCTGATGCTATGTAATCCCCTTTAACCACCAATCAGAACCCACCCCAAGGAGGCGACATGGTTACAGAGATTAAAACCACCCCCAAAACCCCAATTATCTACCCCGAAAGCGACGGTCAACCTATGGCAGAAAATACCGAACAATTCCGCTGGATTGTCACGATTCAAGGAGGAATTGATGCCCTCTTTAAAGATGACCCTAACGTATTCGTAGCCGGAGATTTACTCTGGTATCCCCTAGAAGGCAACAATAAACTGCGAGTGGCTCCAGATGTGATGGTAGCCTTGGGACGACCGAAAGGAAAACGGGGGTCTTATTTACAATGGCAGGAAAATAATATCGCCCCCCAAGTAGTTTTTGAAGTCTTATCTCCCGGAAATACCTTAACGGAAATGGCGAAAAAGCTGGAATTTTATCAGCGTTATGGAGTGGAAGAATACTATATTTATGACCCCGATAAAATCGACTGCTGTGGCTGGATTCGCACAGAGAATCAACTCACGCTTATTGAAACTATAAACGGCTGGATTTCTCCCCGGTTAGGGGTACGATTTGAAATCTCGGAGTCGGGGTTAGAATTGTATCGTCCCGATGGGCGGAAATTCTCGACTTATATCGAATTAGAGAGCGATCGCCAACAAGCCGAAGAACGCGCCCAACAGGAGGCAGAACGCGCTCAACAGGAGGCAGAACGCGCCCAACGGGAAGCAGAACGCGCCCAACGGGAAGCAGAACGCGCTAACCGCCTAGCCGAAAAACTGCGGGAATTAGGCATTGACCCTGATGCTATGTAATCCCCTTTAACCACCAATCAGAACCCACCCCAAGGAGGCGACATGGTTACAGAGATTAAAACCACCCCTAAAACCCCAATTATCTACCCCGAAAGCGACGGTCAACCTATGGCAGAAAATACCGAACAATTCCGCTGGATTGTCACGATTCAAGGAGGAATTGATGCCCTCTTTAAAGATGACCCTAACGTATTCGTAGCCGGAGATTTACTCTGGTATCCCCTAGAAGGCAACAATAAACTGCGAGTGGCTCCAGATGTGATGGTAGCCTTGGGACGACCGAAAGGAAAACGGGGGTCTTATTTACAATGGCAGGAAAATAATATCGCCCCCCAAGTAGTTTTTGAAGTCTTATCTCCCGGAAATACCTTAACGGAAATGGCGAAAAAGCTGGAATTTTATCAGCGTTATGGAGTGGAAGAATACTATATTTATGACCCCGATAAAATTGACTGCTGTGGCTGGATTCGCACAGAGAATCAACTCACGCTTATTGAAACTATAAACGGCTGGATTTCTCCCCGGTTAGGGGTACGATTTGAAATCTCGGAGTCGGGGTTAGAATTGTATCGTCCCGATGGGCGGAAATTCTCGACTTATATCGAATTAGAGAGCGATCGCCAACAAGCCGAAGAACGCGCCCAACAGGAGGCAGAACGCGCTAACCGCCTCGCCGAAAAACTGCGGGAATTAGGCATTGACCCTGATGCTATGTAATCCCCTTTGAGGAGGAATACACCCAGAAAGTCAAGGAATCTGCTGATTGTGTTCTGGGTGTGTTTATTATCGCGCCTTAGTTATGTTCGGATCAGATGAGCGATCGCCTAATTTTCCCTAAACAAGGGGGGTTTATGGGCGTTCCCAAAAGAAACCTGCTTTCGGAAACCTCCGCGATAACTAACCTTATGATGGGGAATATACCCCATTTATTCCTCGGTATAGATATTTTGTTTTATAAAACCTCCAATTCCATTGAATTCTGAATATTTAATTCCAGTATGCCATCACTTATTTGATTCGGGACTACTCCCAGAACTTTAATCTCTTTATTCTGAAGTTCCAGCAAATTCGTACCACCAGGAACTTGATTGAGAATTTGCGAAGATACTACCACCCGATAAAGTTGATTACCTTCTGCCATCAAATTTAACCAAACTGTGTCAACAGTCGGCCGCCTCCAGCCATTGACTCGACCCCTGATCACATTCCCGCCATGAGTAACTGTTGTCGGAACTGTACCCGCCTCAGTTGCACAAAAGAAATTAACGGGATTCTTCCCAAAATCAGAACAAACTAAAATTTCTTCGGTTCTCCGGATAATTCCTCTGAAATTGGTATAATCTGATTCTGAGCCTGGGCCATAGTTGGCTTGTTTTTGAAGGCCTGGAGGGGCGTTGAACAAAACTCTTTTGATTACCTTTTTGTCTGATTCTGAAAGTTCGGGAGAGAGATATACTCCTGCACCCGGAATAGCTCGACTCAGGTGGATGATACGGATATCTGGATCGTTTTTGACTGTATCACCTAAAGCCCCCGCACCCAAATCTGCTTTTCCGGTCTTCACCATTTCCCGAATATTCTGCCCTCGGTGTCCCATATCTACGGTTAGAGTTTTGCCATACAAATCGTAAACGGGCATATAAAAACTCGATGCTGAGTTGAACCCGCCCAAGGCAATTACGGTGCTTGGTGTTATGTCATTGATAGATTGAATTGGGCTGTCCGCTCTGACGTACAATGCAGAATAATAATAAGGCGGACGTTCAGGAAACATTAAAGCGGCAAACGTATAACTGTTATCTTGGGCAGCAACAGAAATGATCGGAGACAGGGTAAAGACGACATCCCACTCTTTCTTGGCTATTCGATCCTTGGCTTCTTGGTAAGGTAGATTATGGTCACCATCGATCGCCAAGTCTACTTTTTTACCCAGAAAAAAATCAATAAAATTACTGGGGATTAACTCTTGTCGTAAATAATCTACTAGGTCGGTGTTGTACTTGGGATTGCTTAAACTGCCAATTGTTAAGGATTGGGCTTGTACTTTCGGTTTCCACAGGTAGGGAAGCGATCGCCACCCCAACCCTAGAACAACTATAGAAACAATTGTCGATAGAACCAATAGCCCACGTTTTGGTGATGTTGGTGTTGATGTGGGTTGTGGTACAGAAGCGGGAATATTATTGGGCTGCATCTGTGTATTCGTAAGAGATTTGAGCATTTCTGCGGCGCTAGAGTAGCGATCGCCAGCGCGGGTGCGAACTGCTTTATCTAACACATTGGCTAAACCGCCACTGACTTCTGGTGCATCTTGTCGCCAAAGGATTTCTGCCGTCCCCGGATCGATCGCCAAATCTTGCGGCAGCTTACCTGTTAACAAATAAATTGCCGTCAGTCCCAAACTATATAAATCACTAGAATAAACAGGTCTACCGATTGCCTGTTCAGAAGCCATAAACCCAGGAGTACCAATTACAATCGAGTTAACCGCATTTCCTTGGGTATTGAGCTGGGTACTCATGGCTTCCTTAACGGCACCAAAGTCAATCAACACTGGCTTGCCATCTTCCTGGCGCAAAATAATATTGTCCGGTTTGATGTCGCGATGGACTATTTGCTTGTCGTGTATGTATTGAAGCACTCCCAACAGACTGGTCAAAATTGCCCTCACGGCACTTTCGCTGAGTTTACCCTCCCTTTGCACCTTCGCTTCTAGTGTTTCACCCTCGATATACTCCTGCACCAAGTAAAACTTGTTCAGCTCCTCAAAGTAAGCGTACAACCGAGGAATCTGGTGATGCTCCCCCAAAGTTTGCAATGTTGCCGCTTCCTGCCGGAATCGTTCTTTCACAATATTGTTAAACTGGCGTTGAACTTGGCGCTTGAGTTGCTTGATCACATAGTTTTGCTGCAAGGGCATCTGGGTGTCTTGTGCCAGGAATACCTCGCCGAAACTACCGGTTCCCAGGGATTTTATAACTTGATAGCGACTATTTATAAGTTGATGCTGATTATTTAAGGGCGTTTGCATGATCGCTACTCTTGGCTGGGGCTGACTCGGTGAGTGGGACGGACTGGACAGAGGGAACGATCGCCTTTTAACGTCAATCATAAGTTCTGTTAATTATCCATTAAAGCCGTTCTTATGTTTCCAGACATCAGTATTTTTACTGAATTTCCTGAATACATAAGCAGGGCGCGATCGCTTGTAAATTGACAATCGGCATCACTCCTGAAATTGCAGGTTACACTTACCTATCGCCTTCGCGGATAACTTTTACGCAAATTGGGAAAAATTTTTGGGGTTAATCCTCAAACAGCCCAGAAACCCCGTTTCTCCCCTCGAGACTAACGACAACAACCCCCGATCGCCTCCACCGCTAGATGACCCAAACCAATAGATTCCAGAAGTTCCGTCCACCCGGCCGCGATATCTGCATTTCCTGGATTATCGCGACGCAATTCGGCGAGAGTGGTTAGAGTTTCGTGCCATAACCCATTCGCCGCATAGACTTCCACCCGCTGCATGGGTGTTGTTGCCACTTCTAGCTGACTGGTTAGGGTTCTTGAGGGGGCAACTCTTTCCACCATTGCTTGTACATAGTCATCCTCAGCCCGAATTCTCGGATTGCATCGATAGGAGAATTGCCACAAATATTTTTTGCCAATTTCCAGGGGGGGAGGCTTTCCGGTAGGCGGAAACTCACAATTCCCGGTGTGTCGGTAATCCTGACCACGGTTTGGTAAACTTGGGTTTCTTGTTCATCCAAGACCACAAATTCTACCTCACGGGTCAGCTCCGAGGAATAAGGCACATAAAACCAGAATGTGGGATGTCCCGATAGGGTGTAGTTCACTTGACTGGGAATTAATGCGGTCAGAGGTTTATCCACGGCGGGACAGGAGGTGCGACTCCCAGAACCTTCGCGATCTTCTGGGGGTTGGGGGTCTGGTGCATCAAAGGCTGTGGCAACCAGGACATCGGGTAATGGCAATTGATGATTTTCCGGGCGTAATTCCCTGCTATAAGTGCCGTAAACTCGCTGTATTGGCACTATAGCGATTAGGAGAATCAAGGCGATGGATAACTGCAATTTGCCGGGTTGCGGCGGTTTTCTTAAAGGACTGGACAAGCTGCTACTCCTGGGTAGTTGGGGTTATGTTTACTTATCGCAATGGGGGGAGAAATTTACGCAAAAAAGGAGCGATCGCCAATGTCAATGCTGGGGGGAGTAGGGGAACCCAAGTGCCTTGAAGCAGTAGCAGATAGCAGAGGATATATAGAATGGCGATCGCTATGACGATGGCTGTAATCATCACGATGTCACTGTTGCCGATGTACAATGCGATCGCACTTCCGGCCATTGACCACACTACCACCCAAATCACTTCTTGCCACCAAACCCATACCCCAATCAGGGCACGACCATCAAGGGCCGCACTGAGAATATGGCTGACCATCTGTGCTTGCACCATCACTCCTGGTACTTGATCAGAGGGAGATTGTCCGGCGCGGTGGGGAGTGCTAAAAAATTTAGCGTTGACTCTACTGGTAAAACCAATCAGCACAATTCTGTTTTTGACTAGGTTAGGGTCAAAATCTCCCTGCAAAACTTGGGTTAGGGTCAGAGTTCTGGCTATGGGAAAAGAACGATAATTTAACATCACATACCATCCCCCTGTCGGTAGATTTTTGTATGCTCCGCTATGGGTATTTCCCAGGGGATTAAAAATCGCTTCGCCTAATTGTAAGGGGTTGTTTTGATTGCCTTGATTATCGGGAAAAATATTCTCAGCCGCTAGGTATTTTCGGGCTAATTGAAAGCTCAAGGAAAAACCCGTGTTACAGTCGGAGTTAGCTCTCATAAAAAATAGGTGTCGTCGCAAAATTCCATCAGGATCGACGAGGACATCATCAAATCCTAAGCGATTATTGGGGATGACATCAGGCGATCGCACAGCGGGTTCATTAGCCCGGGGGAAACTACAGATAGCAAACAAATTATCTTGCTGCTGCATTTGTGTTCGCAATTCTGCATCCCCAGGAGGGACGGGAAAATCTCGATAAATGGTTAACCCGATCGCCCTGGGTTGATGGGGTTCTAATTGCTGCAATACTTGACTAATCGTGCCATCAGAGATAGAATATTCTTGTCGTGATTGTACATCATTTCCCGTCACTTCAACGACTACAATTCGGGGGTCGGGTGGTTCGGGAGGACGCGATCGCATTAAGTGATCATAGAGTTTCAATTCCCCCCCTTGTAAAATTCCCAATTGGCGGATAATTAGAATCATTAAAGCTATCCCCAACTGCTTAACCAAAAAGTGCGATCGCGCCCTTGGGAAAAAGCAGGTTTTATTGGGGGCTGTTGCTGTCGCCAAACTATCGGTAATTCGGCGGGATTTTGACAGATAATTGGCAACCAACTAGCACAGGGAAATTTATCTTCTAAACCCTGTAAACGTTCCCGGGCTTGTCGCACTGCCAAGTAAAAGGAATAACCCCTAGAAAAAGCCTGAATAAATCCGACTAAAAAGGCATGGGCTACCCGATCAGACACGGGTTCTCGCATCACAATAATTTGGGGAATATGTAAATCAGCCAATTCCGCAGCTAAGGATAACCCCTGGCAAGAATTAAAAATCGCTAGTTGTAAGCCACGGCTGATAGCCGTTTTTAAGGCTAATTTTAGATGAGAAATGCCGATTTTATCAGTGGCATTAATCGACAATAAACCCCCGTTACCATTTTCTTCACTCTCACTATGACCGGCAAAAAATAAAATATCCCAACCGCGATCATCCCATAAATGTTGGTCAACTTCCTGACGGGAAGGTTGAACCAAAAAAACAGTTTCCGCATCGGCAATTTCTGACAAAACTTGGCGATCCTCCGCCAGATCGAGGCCGTTATCATTGCCTAAAATAGCTAAAATTCTAATCTGTTTTCTTCGGTTTAACTTCTGCACTCGCTGATATTCTGGGGCGCTTAAAGCAATTTCGGCTTGGGGATAATCAGACAAAAAATCCCAAAAATGCCAAGGTAAACGCCGCACTAATTCATCATCAGTTTCCAGAATTAATTGGATTTCGTCATTCTGGTTGAGATGCGATCGCAATTGGCGATCAATATTTCTAAATTTCTCAGCACCCAGCCACTCATTAATAACCTGAAGATACTGCTGGCAAATATCCGAAAATTCTACCTGAGAAACATTGGTGATATCTTCCCGATCTATTTTGATGCGGGGATGCCATCCCGGACGGCGATAAAGTGCTTGATAAATCAAATTCCAACGACGATAAATCCCATCTAATTCCTGGGCGGGAGGTAACGCGCCAGTAAATTTTAGCGGACGGGGATTTTCCGGTTCCCAAAGTAGGGCGGTGACATGGGGAAAACCGGATAGCAAATTCCCATATCCTAGATTAATGACAACAATAGTTGGTTTTTTGGGACTGGTCATTAAATAGCAAAGTTCTCTATAATCATGGCATTTTCTAGGGCAACTTGAATAGAAAAGCGTTCCCCCGTTTCTCCGGTAAATCGGGGCAGTTGGATATAATTATCATGACGGCGCGATCGCACTTCTTGTAAAGTATCTGCCTGGTCTGATAGTAATGCTAACCGCAAATTCGGCGGTAAATAAATTTCTCCATCAGGGGGATAAAGTCGCACTCTGACTGCCATAGTATCAAATTCTGGTGTTAGCGCCACCAACAATACTACCATTTGACTGCCCAACTGCATTTGCAAATCAATCAATTTTCCCCTTTCTATCTCAGCTTGTCTATCTGGTGGAGAAGTGCGAAAATTATAGGCGAGATTTGGAGTGCTAAATATTGAGCCCAAATCCTGCCACGTTTCCCCAAAGATTCCTTGGCACCACTGACTAAGGTTGACCAAATTCTGCCGACGCAACCCAGATAAAGTGGTCAACAGTGTTTCTACGGGTTGCAACTGACTCAGGGGGATGTCTGGGCGATCGATGCTATGAATAAATCCCAGAATATTGGCGGCTTTTAAAGAATCTTCAATTTGCACGACTACATAGCCAATGCGATCGCCCCAAACTTCCGGGGGAATTCGGCAAATTTGCTGATTTTCGCGGATCGGACGACATTCGAGAATCCCCAATCCGGTCACCTGTAGATCTGCCACATCACTAGCCAAGCGGGCGATCGGATTCCAACTATCACCAGCATTGAGTTGGGTAGCAATTCCCATCCACTCCAAATAATTACGCACCACACAAACCGCCAGAGTGTTAAAATAAACCTGTTCAGCTTTTTGGCGATTGGGTTGTTCCCTCGCAAATTGTTGGGCGAGGCGGCGCGAATTTGTGCCGATCAACATGGGTAAGGCAGAATTTTCGGTTTGTTGGGTATGATTAGCCATAATTGTTATTGGTTGAATGACCTCTTTATAGATATCCGGCTGATTCGCCAAATTTACGCAATTGTGGCAGACATTTCCGCTGATAAAAGCTGCTGAGGGTAGAAACTGGTAAACCCAACTCTGCGGAAAGATCCTCCCAGGTAGTTTCGGGGGGTAAACGACGTAAAATCAACAGTTGACAGGTAACATCTTTTCGACCCCGGAGTTGGAGACGCTGCAATTCTCCCTCTGGGTCAGTTTCCGCCCACTTGCGGGTAGCTTGCAGGATCGGCGGGATATCTGGGAGGGCTTCAAAGGTATCCAAAAAGGTGAGGGTGTCATCATCATATAGCGGTTGTGAAGCCGAAACCATTTGTTGTTTCTGGTTTTGGTGTTTAATAGCCCTATCTTTGAGGCGCATTTTTAGGTAAACATTTAGCCAGGTGGTGATGCTACTGCGATCGCTATCATATTTATCTTTCCCGGTGGTGGCTTCACAGAGATTTAGGCAAAAATATAGCCAAGTTTGTTGCCAGACTTCCTCATAATAGGGGGTATTTTCTCGCCATAGCTTGCCTGATTTGACAATCATTCGATACAGTTGAGTTAACCCTTGCTGGCGTTTTAGGCTTCCGGGAGGGTGGCGACAAGTCTCGGTAATGAGCGATTGTAATTGGCCATTAATCATTTAAGTAAAATGCCTCTAAAAAACATTTCATCCTGTCTGTTTCTGATTGCGTTTATGACTCTGGGTAAAATTGAGTTTATCAAATTTCTTTGGTTTCCGGTAACAGGGTTGCCAGTTTTGGCACAAGAAAGGGGAGAAGATCTGGTCATTGAGGCGATTCAATTGCATGAAATCGGAGATAAACAGGTCGCTGGCGGTGAGTTGAAAGAAGCGTTGATAACCTTCGATCGCGCTTTGCATAAGGTGCGGGTGGAAGGCGATCGCCAACTAGAAGCGTTGATTTTAAATGATATCGGTGTTGTCTATCGCAATTTGGGCAATTATCCCCAGGCTGGGCATTTTTTAAACGAGGCTTTAACTATTCGCCAAAATCTTAACGACCGACAGGGAATTAGCCAAACTCTGATTAATTTGGGGGCGCTTTCTTCCTCCCAAGCTAACTATCCCCAAGCCATCAATTTTTATGAGCAAGCCTTGGCAGTTTTGCCAGCAGAAGAATCCTATGGATCGGCTGTTATTTTTAATAATATGGGGCAAATTTATCGAGCTTTAGGACAACCTCAAAAAGCCCTGATTTATTTTCAACAAGCCGGGGCGCTATTTGCACAAGAAGATGATGATTTTGCGGTGGGAATTACTCTCGCTAATATGGGGGCGGTTTATCATGCTATGGGGGACTATTCCCAAGCGTTAGAATTCTATGGGAAAGGGTTAGCGATCGCCTCGGAAATCGGAGATGCTGTCGGGGTTGGTCAAACCCTGTTAAATATGGGGGCGGCTTATGAGAAATTAGCCAACTATTCCCAATCGTTGCAATTGTACAACCAAGGATTAGAAATTATGAGGGCGATCGGTGAAGAAGATGCCCAGAGTCAAGCCTTGAATAATATCGGTTCAGTTCATCGATTAATGGGGGACTATTCCCAAGCCATAGAATTCTACGATCGCGCCTTA
The DNA here is from genome assembly GCA_016745315.1 of Arthrospira sp. PCC 9108. Lineage (GTDB taxonomy): Bacteria > Cyanobacteriota > Cyanobacteriia > Cyanobacteriales > Microcoleaceae > Limnospira > Limnospira platensis. The sequence continues at coordinate 1,730,925 of CP066886.1, read as the reverse complement.
GAAATTCGGCGAAATTTACGGAATACAGCCGGAATTGCTGTCACCCTAAACAATAAAGGTGTCGCTTTATTTGAAGCTGGAAAAATCGCGGAAGCTACCCAAACCTTATACGCGGCAATTGACGCATTAGAATCTCTGCGACCCGGCTTGAGCGATGCCAATAAAGTCTCGATTTTTGATAAATATCGGTCTAGTTATAGTATACTACAAAAAGCATTAATTAGCGAAAATAAACCGGAAATCGCCTTAGAAATTGCCGAGAGAGGTCGCGCCCGTGCTTTCCTGGAATTAATCGCCCAACAACTATCTCCTGAAGCGGTGCAAGAATATGACCGGCAAAATAATCCGCCTATGAGGATTTCCGACATTCAAAAAGTGGCAGGACAGCAAAATGCTACCCTAGTTCAATATTCGATTATTAGTGATAATTTCGGCAACAATTCCGCTTTATTTATTTGGGTGGTGCAGCCGACGGGAAACATCACTTTTCGGGAAGTAAATTTAAGCCAATTAGAAACGTTTAGGGAGACTTTAGTGCCTTTTTTGGCGGAGGGTACGGACTCGGAAGCGGAAGGTTTATTAACGGCTTTGGTGCGGGGAACTCGCCAGGGAATCACGGAAACTCTGCCCAGCATTTCTACCCGCAATCTCAGAAATAGTCACTTGCAACAATTGCACGATTTACTGATAAAACCGATTGCCGATTTACTGCCGCAAAATCCAGAAGATAAGGTGATATTTATCCCCCACCAGGAGTTATTGTTTGTGCCGTTTCCGGCGTTAATCGATGAAAGCGATCGCTATTTAATTTTCAACCATACTATTCTAACCGCCCCAGCCATTCAGGTGTTACAATTGACTCGCCAACTGGCAGAAAACCGGAGAATTAACAGGACAAATAACCCCGCCAATGCTCTAGTAGTGGGCAATCCGGTGATGCCAAAATTGTCTATAGAACCGGGAGAAGAACCCAAGAGATTAGCTAATTTACCCGGTGCAGAAGCCGAAGCGATCGCCATCGCCTCTATGTTGAATACAGAAGCGTTAATTGGTAGTGCAGCGACGAAATCAGAGGTTTTGGAACGCATTAATTCGGCGGCGATCGTGCATTTGGCAACCCACGGGTTACTGGATGATTTTAGCGAGTCTGGGGGTGTTTTAGGGGCGATCGCACTAACTCCAAGTTATGGCGATCGGGGGTTTCTCACTTCTGAGGAAATCATGGGATTGAATTTAACAGCTTCCTTAGTGGTTTTAAGTGCTTGTAACACAGGTGGCGGCAGAATTACAGGTGATGGTATCATCGGATTATCTCGTGCCTTTATTGGTGCCGGGGCTGAAAGTGTGATTGTCTCTCTATGGCAAGCAGAGGATGCACCCACCGCCAAATTAATGCAGGAATTTTATCGACTTCTACCCCAAAAAGGCGATCGGGCTGTGGCTTTACGACAAGCCATGTTGACCACTATGGAAGAATATCCTCAACCCAAACATTGGGCAGCTTTTACCCTCATGGGCGAATCTCTCAAATAGAAATACAACCCCGTTTCTGACTCCTGGTTTGTGACCCCCCTGCCGGAAACTGTAGCGGGGGAGGTAGTTTTGGCGTGAATGAATGACCGTTACCAGACAGGGGTTGAGAAGAAAACCGGGAATGGGAGGGAAACCCTATCGCCAGGGCGCAATGCCCCACCAAGGCGATCTGCTTGTAATGGTTTATACTAATTGATAATTGTTCATCTTCACACTCGGAGTATTTATGACGGCTACACAAGTTTCTGCTCGCGAACTTTTCCGCGCTGCTTATGAAAATCGTTACACCTGGGATGCGGATTTCCCAGGCTACACTGCTGATGTCACCTACGAACATGATGGCCAGGTGATTCATGGTCGGGCGAAGGTCGGGTCGGATATGAAGGCAGAAGTGCTAGATGTTGCTGACGAGGCGGCGCAAAAGGCTATCCATGGGCAACTGTGGGAAACGGCGATCCACCGGGTACGTCGAGATTTTGAGGCGGTGCATGGAGAAAATACGTTTAGCTATGGCGAAACGGACGAAACGGGGGCGGTAGAAATCATTATCGGCGGCAAGGGGGAAGGCGATCGCTACCAACTCCGCAATAATGAGGTTTGCATGGTGCATCGTCACATTCACGGGGTGGTAGTGACGATCTACACCCACAGCAGCCACCAAACGCCGGAGGGTTATCTTTCCCACCGTTATGATTCTGTTTATCATGACCCCAAAACGGGGGCACAGAAGGGGGAAAAAAGCGATTTTGAAGATTCCTATACCCCAGTAGGCAAGTATCAAATCCTCAGTGAGCGGATTATCCACAACCCAGAAAGCGATCGGAGCGATCGCTTTACCTTCTCTAACATTCAACTGTTAAGCTAGGTTAGTTTGGTAATCTCATTTTGAACAAAGCCACCGCGTAGGGGCGGGTTCCGCCGTCAATTTTGCATCGCCACCAGGATATTAATAAACCCGCCCCACCGGACAATTGATAATTGTAGGGGCGGGTTCTGCTGTCAATTTTGCATCGCCACCGGGATATTAATAAACCCGCCCCACCGCCGTCAATTTTGCATCGCCACCAGGATATTAATAAACCCGCCCCACCGGACAATTGATAATTGTAGGGGCGGGTTCTGCTGTCAATTTTGCATCGCCACCGGGATATTAATAAACCCGCCCCACCGGACAATTGATAATTGTAGGGGCGGGTTCTGCTGTCAATTTTGCATCGCCACCGGGATATTAATAAACCCGCCCCAGCGCCGTCAATTTTGCATCGCCACCAGGATATTAATAAACCCGCCCCACCGGACAATTGATAATTGTAGGGGCGGGTTCTGCTGTCAATTTTGCATCGCCACCGGGATATTAATAAACCCGCCCCAACCGATAATTAAATCATGAAGGTGCGGCTGCACATAGGGTTCAAGTCGATTGGCGAAATGTTCTGAAATGGCTGTTGATGAAACTGAATTGACTATCACTGTATAAATTCAGTGTCATTGGACTGATAAGTATTTGGAGTCCCCCTTGCTGAATCACGGGGGGGCTATTTCGCCCATCTTAGCAAAAAAACACCCACCATGAGTCAACCTTTTGAATCCTTTGCTATTCCCGAACCTCAACAAGAGGCAAAAAAGGCAGCCGAAACTTTACGGGAACTGCACCCAGAACTGTTAGAACCTCGCCCCCAAGCTAATAATTCCCAACAGACTCCAAAGAAGATCGGCTTATTTCTCCTAGGTTTCATTTGGGCAAATCCCAAACAATTCTATGGCAAAAAATGGGTCACTAATGAACTGGTCGAACACTCCCAACTCACGGCGGGGGTAATTAGCACTGCTAGTCTGGTTAATGCCATAACCAATCAACCAATTTTGTTTTTTGCTTTAAAGGAATTTGGCGTTTTGGCTTTCATTTTTAGCCCAATGCTGAACCTGTTACTGGTGCGTTTCACTAACGAAAATGGTACTGCTGTGGCGGGACGAAAACGGGGCAACCAGGACTGGGCAAAAGCCGGGGCGGCGGCAATGATCGCTATGTCAATCTTGCAATCTCTGGCGGCGGCAATAGGTAGCGAAGCCCTCAATAATCGCCCGGAACTTAGCAGTTTAAAAGCCCTGGAAATCATCGAGACACAAACTCAGAATTTGGCGGATATTCCGGCTACAACTCCCGCCTATGAAAGCGCGCGCGAAGAGTACCAAAAGTTACGGCAAGAGTTTCAAAGCACGTCCCGCAATCATCCTAATTGGGATACTTTATATGTCAAATTATACGGCTCCTGGGCCGATCGCGATCGCAATTGGCGGACGGTTCCCACGGAAAATCTGCCCGTAGAACAGCGGATGTTGCGGCTACAACAAGAGGCGATCGCCATCAAACAACAAGCACAGCAGGACTGGGCAAATAAATTAGCCAAGCGTCATCAAATCGGCGATGATGTCCTATTTGTGGCTCAACAAATGCCCCAATTATTTGACCGACATTTTGATGATAATTATCAGCTAATCTCTGGCACTGAAATCATCCGGTTAGCCATGTTAAACCTCACCTATAAAGTCATGCGCTTTGATATTGCGGGGTTGGGAATTTCCCTCGGTTGGATGGTTTTGTCCGTGGTCAGTAGCACCGCCGCCTGTTGGATGACTCTCGCCCACGCCCGCCGCGAGGATGTGATTATGTCGCGGGATGATGCAGTGGGAGAAGCCATAGAAGCCTATCTCGAATATCTTATTAGTGGTGCAGATTTGCCGGATAATTCCCCCCAAAAATAACCAGCCAAATTAGGGTGCTTTTCTACTATCTCAATTTACCAGGATATTTTCACAGACTATCCCACCGCCATTGGCTCAAATCCTTAGCAACCATGAAAGTGATTCCCATGCAACAACCTAATCGTAATCTGAACAATTCTCATCTTACTCCCATTGAGAATAAACCCGACATTTTCCCCGCTGAAATTAGCGATCGCATTCTGCTGATCAGGTTCTTGGAAAACTACCGCAAAACTGGGCGCTGTGAATCTCTCCCCCAATTGCAAGAAATCGCCAGGTTAGCTTATCAACGACAACTGACATCCCCCAAACAAGCCCGCGCATTATTGTCCGACCTAGACCATATAGAATCATCTCTACCAGGCTTATTTAACAGTTTAAGCGCCTTGATATCAGATTTTGGTGAAAACATTAAAAATGGCAATCAACCCGACTCAAAGCAGCGTTTTGAGTTGCTGGATAGCTTGACTGAAACTATCGAATTTCTGGAGCGTTTAACTGCGATCGCCAGGAATCATCCCGATGCTCCAGAACCGGGATTTGAGGAAGGTTTTGCCTCTTGTTATTTGACCTTAATTAAGCAAGTTAATGATGTGCGTTACGGTTTGTCTTACTTACAGGAATATCTGCGCCCGCAAGCTCTGCAAAATCAACTCAGTCGCTATCCTAATCCTGATTTGAAGCTAATCACTTTAATCACTGGAATTGAAGACCTTTATATCACTGTGATGCTCTTAATTCCCCGACTGCGAGAAAACGTCACCCGTCAAGTTCCCCAATTCTGGGGTTCAGTAGAGTATTGATACCATGGAGGATAAACCAATGTTTAACTGGCTGAATGAATTATTTAATAGTGGCAAAAAATCCCAATCTGCCGATATTGATATCTCCGAAATTGACGACATTGAACCCGTAAAAAATCCCATCAGTAGCAGCGAGTTTATTAATCGCTTACAGGGGGGAGAACGCCGATTCAATAATCTAATTGTGGAAGGCGTGGATTTGCGAGGGTTAGATTTAAGTCACTTAGTCCTGGCTAATTGTGAGTTACAAGACAGTGATTTGAGTTATGCTTGCTTGTTTAACGCTAACTTTAGCCGTAGTAAATGCGATCGCACTAATTTCACCGCCGCCTATTTAGAAGGGGCGAACTTCTATAAAACTAGCTTAGTAGGTGCGAATTTCAGTCACTGTCAAGCTATTCATATTAACCTCAGCCGTGCAAACTTAAACTATGCTAATTTAACTTGGGCGAATTTAACAGCCGCCAATCTCTCAGCCGCCCAATTAGAAGGGGCGAATTTATCAGGGGCTAACCTAGAAAATACCAACTTAGATTATAATCCTACCCGGGTAAATATCGGTTTACAAATGCTGCGTTTACCCACAGGATTACAAATAATTAAAAAATCCCCAGCCAGTTAATCACCTAGGGGCTGTGGTTAGTTGATGCAGCCACAGCCTTTTCCTGGTTTTAGATAGGGCTACAGATGCTTAAAAAATCCGGGGGATAGATAATCGAAAGTAATCAAGCCTATCTCTAATCCGTCCGGTTCCCCTGCTGACCCCTAACCGCCCATTTATCGATATTGCCAAATCATTAACCGATTTGCTATGATTAATTATGATAAGCACCTCTTAAATTAAATGCCCATTGAAACTATCCCTAACAGCGATTTTATCTATTATCTAATTGCCTTTGATAAAGACGGAAACGAACGCACTGACGACCCGGACGGTCTCATGAGTGAACGAGTTTTACAAGTCATTCAGCAACAACCCGTTACCGATGTATTTTTGTTTAGCCACGGTTGGTTAAGTGATATTCCCGCCTCCCGGAGACAGTATACAAGATGGATAGAAGCAGTTATTCAGCAGAAAGATGATCAAGCACGTTTTCAGCAAGTACAACCGGGATTTTATCCCCTAGCCATTGGTTTACACTGGCCTAGTATGCCTTGGGGAGATTATGAATTAGGAGAATCCCCCCTATCGATGAATTTGAATAATTCCCCCCAAGAGAACCTGGAAAATCAGCGATTATCTGTAGTTGATGAAATGGTCGATCGCTATGCGGAAAATATTGCCGACACCCCCGCCGCCAGATGCGCCCTAGAAGTGATTTTTAATGCCGCCACTGAAAATATAGCCCCAGAAACCCTGCCTATAGACGTTCTCAATGCTTATCGAATATTAGACCGCGAAGCTGGTTTACAAGCCATAGGCATTGCCGCCGCCCCCAGTGCCGATCGCGATCCCTTTGATCCAGAAATTACCTTTGCCGCCGCCAGAACCGAAGCCCTCAGTTTTAGCGGATTTAGTTGGGGGGGACTTCTAGCGCCGTTGCGAACCCTCTCCTTTTGGAAAATGAAAGACCGCGCCCGGGAGTTTGGGGAAAATGCCGCTTTTCACCTGTTAGCCCAACTACAACAAGCGGGAGGCGATCGCCTGCGTTTCCATCTCATGGGTCATAGTTTTGGCTGTATCGTCGTTTCTGGGGCTTTGGCGGGGTCGGGAACCGACTTGAGAAATCACCACCCCATTAACTCCCTGTTGCTGGTACAGGGGGCGTTATCTCACTGGTCCTATTCTCCTGATATTCCCCTGAGTCCAGGAGTGCCGGGTTATTTTCATGGTATCATCACCAACAGCCTGGTCAAAGGTCCGATCGCTATTACTCACTCGAAATGGGACACCGCCCTAGGTAAATGGTATCCGCTAGGGGCTTCCGCTGCGAGTTTAATCAGGCGATCGATTAGTTTCTACTCAACCGACAACCTGCCTAAATATGGAGCTTTAGGAGCATTTGGGGCTAGTGGTGATCACGAATTCCGAGCAGTTAATTGCGATATGTTACCCATAGATGCCCATTATCCCTTAGTTCCCGGAGCCATTTATAATATCAACGCCGATGAATTTATCCGCGAGGGTAGCGGTTCCCAGGGCGCTCATAGCGATATTGCTCGCCCAGAAGTCGCCCATTTAATGTGGGAAGCCGCCCTCACCTCTGTAGATTGGCGAATTTAGCCTAGCTTTGATCGCCTCGGTTCATGCGACGCAAGTTGAGAACATCACTGATGTTTTTAATTTGTAGACAGGTTTGCTCAAATTGATTGCGATCGCATATTTCGATACCCAACTCTATCAAAGCCGGAGCGTCGCGAAAGGTCTTAACCTGAGCGCTACGAACGTTGATATTGTTGTCTTTCAGTCGAGATAAAATGTCATTGAGTACCCCCACCCGGTCTAATACCTCAATCTGAATTTTCACCAGATAAGTTTTCCGTCGTCCTTGGTCAATGGGGGTAGGATTCCAACTAACTGGAACTAGGCGATCGCCACTAACCTTGCTAACATTATGGCAGCCTTGGCGGTGAATGGAAATCCCACGAGTCCGGGTCACAGTCCCAATAATTGGCTCTCCAGGAATCGGATTACAGCATCCCGCGATATGGTACATTAACCCCTCAACCCCCGCGATCGGAGATTTGCTAGTAGATGTAGAAGTAGGTACAGACCCATGTAATGTATTTCTAGGGGCTAAATTCTGCATTTGTAGGTTATTAGCCGCCTGTTCCATCGAAACTTCTGGAACCGGACTATTAGCTTTCACCACATCCCGGAGTCGATGCACCACCTGTTTAAGGGTAATTTCTCCATAACCCAAAGCAGCTAATAAATCATCAACACTGTGATAATTGCAGCGATGAACTACTGTCTGCATTGGCGCGGATTTCAGTAAAGATTCTAAACCATTGCGACCCATTTCTTTCTCTAAAAGTTCCCGACCTCTGGCGATATTTTCATCACGATGCGATCGCTTATACCATTGACGGATCCGATTTTTAGCCGTGCTAGTTCTGACAAAATTCAACCAGTCTAAACTAGGATGGCTATTTTTATTGGTTAAAATCTCCACAATATCCCCATTTTTTAACACCGTATCTAGGGGAACCATCCGTTCATTCACCTTCGCACCTTTGCAATGATTACCCACTTCACTATGCACCCGATAGGCAAAATCTACCGTAGTGGCACCATTGCTTAAAGCCATCACATCACCATCAGGGGTGAATACATAAACATCCTCATCAAAAAGGTTGTTTTTAACAGTATCTAAATATTCCTGAGCATCTTTGAGATCGCTTTGCCATTCTAGTAGTTGCCGCAACCAGGTAAACTTCTCATCGGTTTCTGTTAATTTGCCAAATTCTGAACCGCCAGTTTCCTTATATTTCCAATGGGCAGCAATTCCATATTCCGCTATATGGTGCATTTCTACCGTGCGAATTTGCACTTCTACCGGGCGACCAGTGTTCCCAATAACTCCCGTGTGTAGAGACTGATAACGGTTAGCTTTTGGCAGTCCGATATAATCTTTAAAACGTCCGGGAATGGGGCGGAAAGAATCATGAACGATCGCTAAAGCCCGATAACATTCCTCATTAGTTTCTACGATTAAGCGCAGGGCAGCAATATCATAAATTTCATGAAACTGCTTGTGGCGTTCTTGCATCTTTTTGTAGATGCCATAAAGGTGCTTGGGACGACCTGTTACTTCATAACATCGGATCCCAGATTTTTCCATGCGATCGCGTAAAATATCCGCTAAGGCTGCTAGTTTTTCTTCCCGAATAGCCCTGCGGTCAGCTACCCGGATTTGAATTTCTCGGTAGGCTTCCGGTTCTATATATTTAAAAGCTAAATCTTCCAATTCCCACTTCAAACGACCGATACCCAAACGGTTAGCCAACGGGGCAAAAATTTCGCGCGTTTCTAAAGCAATACTTCGCTGTTTCGATTCTGACATAAATTCCAGAGTTCGCATATTATGGAGGCGATCGGCTAGTTTAACCACAATCACTCGAATATCTTGAGCCATAGCCAGAAACATCCGCCGGAAGTTCTCAGCTTGGCGTTCTGTGGTATTAGAAAAGTTAAACTTAGATAGTTTGGTCACACCTTCCACTAAATGGCGGACTTCCGGTCCGAAGTTGCTTTCTAATTCTTCCGGAGTGACATCAGTATCTTCGATGATGTCATGTAGAAACCCCGCCGCCACCATAGCGGTATCACTACCTAAAAATCGCAGTAGACCTGCTACAGCAATGGGATGGTTAATATAGGGTTCCCCCGATTTGCGGTATTGTCCCTTATGCAGTTGATAAGCAAATAGGAAAGCCCGCGAGATCAGATCATTGTCTGGAGAAAATGACGGGGTATCTGATGACTCCAGGCTTTGGGAGTTGTCCAGACAATGTTGTAGCCAGTCAGGCACTAAGCATTCGTAGGTGTTTGAGGATGATAGAGTTTTGATGTTCATGGTATTTAGGCCTATTCAATTACAGATACTTGATGACTCTGTAGTTTTCGATACAAAATATGTGGGACGACGGACCCAGAGTAAAATAGGGCTTTCTCCTGACTAACAGCAGTCAGTGTGAAAAAAATAATTGATCATTGAACCGCTGGAGTCTCCACAACCCCGGCGGCGATGCTACTATTAGGTTAGCGATTCACACTTGCACACAGGGGCTGTTACCTGGGTGATTGCCGTGCGATCGCACCTTTGTACGGGATATTTTCAGGCTTTGGGAAATATCCTAACTTATCCCCCAGATATTCCCCACATATCCCTGTATTCTCCTATAGGGCGATCGCCCATATCTCAGAACCATAACAATTAACCCAATTGGATGCTAATTGCATAGGGATCACCATTAACCCAGATTTAACCCAGATTAACCTGGGGTGAGCCCAGTCGCGCTTAGGTACAATTTTTGTCTATGATGGTTAAATAATAGACAAACTTCTTAACATTATGTTAACAAAGGAGTTCCATAAAGCGATCACAGAATTCAGGCAATCTTTGGAAAGACTCCAAAAAACCATGGTTTCTGACCAATCCGATGTAAATCAGATGACTGAAGCCTTTGGCGAGGTTCAGAGGGTGTTTGAGAGTCGGATTATGCAGCTAGGCGATAGTGACAGCCTGGCGCAACTTCAGTCCTACATCACAGAAACCCATAAGCAGATGCGATTGTTGGGGTTAGACCTAAGATTTCTGAAAGCCTCGCGTCATAGTGCTACCACCAGGGAGCGACTTGCTTCTATGCGCGATCGCATTTCTATTGTAATTGGATATTCCACAGTTGTGTTAGACAAAACCACAGATTAAAGATTAATTAAGACCCCACGATTAAAACTAATCGTGCTAAAACAGTAAAAGCGATCGAGTACAGCAACAGCTCCCGATATTGATTTGGATTTAACAACAGGTTTGACCATGACTGCTACCACTTCCGCCATTTCTTACATTCCCTCACTCGTCCGTCAACCCACCACGGTTGCTGTGCTTGCATCCCTTGGTCTACACGCCTTATTTGCTCTCAACCTGGAAAATATCCGTCTCTATCCAAATACTGTGCAATTACCCCCCAGTGTAGAACTGGTGGAACTATCTCCTAGTCAAATTGACCAGGTTTTTCCAGCACCGCCGCCCCAATTTTCCTTTACCCCCTTTGCCGAACCTCCATCTTTACCCATGTGGGGTAGTGCCCCTACCCCATCCCCATTTCCTCCCTCAGCCCAACAACTTCCCGTTTTTCCCTCCACATTGTCACAACCGAGGGATAATCCTTTTGGTGCCGCCCCCAGTGGACCCCCCCAGATATTCAACAATCCCAGCAATAGTACATTTTTACCCCCCGTTCAAACTTCCCCCCCGCCACCTACTCAATTTAGTCCGCCACCACCCATTGAGTTTTATCAAACTCCACCCGGTCAACCCAGTTTTCCCGGAAACCAAAACCGTGAGCAATTGTCGCGACTACAAAATAATCCTCGATTTAGTCATCTGTCACCGGAGGAACAACGATTACTCGAAGAGCAGTTTTCCATGTTGCCACCCCCTCCACCTCGACCTCGGTTTCCTGAACATGACCCTAGCTATAATCAACCTCCGCGAATACCTAGGGAATCTCAGGACTCTGGGGAACCTACCCAAGAGTTTACCCCGGAAACCCAAGTACAACAACCTGATGGGCGGGGTTCAATATTAGCTAGACTAGAGGCAGACAACCAGCGTCGTGCCGAGGCTGTTGGTTCTCCGTCTTCTGATGATGCCGTTGCACCATCTACCCCTACCGGACAGGTTTCTGATAGTCAGTATGCCATGTTAGAAGGTGGGGGAGCCTATGCAGAATGGGTGCTGTCGATGCTGCCGGATTATCCTGACTTGGACACCACCCGACCTCGCAGTATCTCGGCACTATATCCAGCAGAAGCCTGTGACCAAAATCTCAGCGGTCAAGCCTTGGTTGGGGTGATGATTGGTTCTGGTGGTGGCGTAATTGCTGGACCCCGGTTATTGAGAGGAACGGGTTATCCGATTTTGGATAATGCGGCGATCGCAGCTATTGCCGATATTCCCTTTGAGGGTCAGGGTCGCCCCATGGCTTATCAGTATGATTTTAATTTCGATAGCGAGAATTGCCAGTCGGTGGCTCCGATTCAGGCTCCAGCTCCGGCCCCAGCCCCAGCCCCAGCCCCAGCTCCGGCCCCAGCTCCAGCTCCGGCCCCAGCTCCGGCCCCAGCCCCAGCTCCGGAAAGCGTCCGCGAACCGGAACCACAACCCCAACGACAACAGGAATTTAACCCAGAATTAGCCCCGGAAAGTGTCCGCGAACCGGAACCACAACCCCAACCGGAACTACAACCGGAACCACAACCGCAACCGGAACCACAACCGCAACCGCAACCAGAGGTACATTCTGGCTCAATACTTCAACAACTACAGGATTCTATCGAAAATCCAGAGCAATTTTCGGAGGAATTTATTGATTAGTCATGACTTCTTATAGTTCCATAAGAGGCAGTTTTCCGATGAAAAAATAGAGGATTGAGGACTATTTTTCTAAGGGTTCTCCTGCCTCTTTCCAGGCATTGATACTGGGGGCAAATCCTTTGATATTGTTGTAGCCTAATAGTTGTAAGGAAGCTACGGCAATGCCTGTCCGGTAGCCACTTGAGCAGTAAATAACCACCTGGCGGTCATGGGGAATGTCGTCTAGGCGTTCGGTGAGAGTCCGTAGGGGAATATTAATGGCTCCTTGGATGTGACCTTGCCTGTATTCGGAGGGTTCCCGCACATCAATAAATAAGGCGCGATCGCTTTGGGAAAGTTTTTTGACCTGGGCGACTTTATTTATGTTATAATAGTCGCGGGGCAACTTGTGAATAAACTGATCAACACCCTGGGAAACTTCCTCGCTGGGGGTAATAATTACGGGTGTTTTGGCAGCCTCAGCCGGGGGAATTATCCCCCAATTCCACACCGGAAAAAGTAATCCCCAGCAGCAGATACTAATTACTAAAAGCGCTTTTTTGAGTTTCATAATTGAGAACCAGGTAAATGGTCTATGGTTGTAGGGTAGCAACAACACTACCCCCAACCCTATTAAACCATATCGGCATCTTTAAAGTAGATTCCCAGCCTCATAGAGATTCACCAGCGAGAGAAACAGCCATCAATTAAGTAGAGGTAATATCAGCTTGGGTGACAGGTTGCTTAGGACTTTCAAGCATAGTTGATGCTGGTTGTACCCGCTGAGTTAAAGCCGCCGCCATTAGGAAAAATACACCACCAATAATCACAGCAGATAGGCGGTCATTATTCAGGAGATTTCGCATCACCCAACCAAATCCGAGAGAGACGGTGATTTGTGGTAAGACGATAAAGAAATTGAAAATCCCCATATATATACCTGTGCGGTCTGGTGGTAGACATCCCACCAACATAGCATAAGGCATAGATAGAATACTAGACCAAGCAATACCTATACCAATCATTGGTAGGAATAGGAGGTATTGATTATCAATTGTCACCAGAGAAAATAATCCCACCGCCCCACATATTAAGCAGAAAGAATGGGCAATTTGGCGATTAGTTGATTTGGCTATTTGGGGTAAGATAAACGAGAACCCAAAACAGACGGCATTATAAGCGGCGATACAAAGTCCCGCCCATTCTATCCCCTCAGAATATAATAACGAATCCTGATCAACTGCACCAAAAATATTCCGGGCGACTGCTGGGGGAAAATACAGGAAAATACAATACATTCCCATCCAGGTAAACCACTGTACCCAGGACAATTGTACCATGGTTTCTGGCATATCTCGGAAAGCATCCCAAATGTCTTTTATGCCTTGGAGAATACCGCCTTTATTTTGATTGTTAAAATTCTCGATATCTTGGGGTGGATATTCTTCGGTGGTTAAGACAGTCCAGAGGACGGTGCCCAAAAAAACTGCCGCGCCGATATAAAAAGAAAATTTGACGGTTAAGGGAATGGCTTGTCCGTCTATTCCGACTGATGAGACATCAAAAACATGGTTTAAAAACCAGGGGAATACGGAAGCCACTACGGCCCCTAAACCAATGAATAAACTCTGCATAGCAAAGCCTCGCGTTCGCTGGTTTTCGGGTAGTAAATCCCCAACAAAAGCCCTAAAGGGTTCCATGCTGATATTAACGGAGGTGTCTAGTATCCATAAGAGACCAGCAGCCATCCACAGACTGGAGGAAGTGGGCATGAAAATTAAGGCGATCGCACTGAGAATAGCACCGACTAAAAAGTAAGGTCTTCTGCGTCCTAAAAAGTTCCAAGTGTTGTCACTCATGTGACCGATAATTGGCTGAACCAATAGCCCGGTTAGGGGTGCAGCGAGCCATAAAATGGGGATTTGGTGAGCTTGAGCGCCTAGGTGTTCAAAAATGGCGCTCATATTTGCCATTTGCAACCCCCAGCCAAACTGAATGCCGAAAAATCCGACACTCATATTGATGAGTTGAAAGAATGTTAAATGTGGTTTTTGAGTTGTCATTAATTTAATGGTTATTCAGCAGTTATAGGTCATCTGTTGAGAGGGGATGGGTTTAATTAGTTGGGAGGTGTTGAATGTGTAAGTATGATTAAATTGCTTCCGCCTCTACTGTGCAGATGTGCCGTTTTTGGCTATAGGCTTACTCCTATTATACCAAATGACGATCGCTATATATAGCGGTTCTCAGACTCATGAGGTAAAGCCCACTCAAAGAGAAGCCGCTGCGCGTCTACACCCCAAACCCCTGTCCCTTCTGGGAGAGGCTTGTCCTGAGCTTGTCGAAGGGCTTGTCCTGAGCTTGTCGAAGGGGGCTTTGAGAGGTGATCAGATGATTTCTGAACAGGCTGTATCTATCTAAGGTTCAGGTTAAGTTATTTGAATTCCATAGCCAATAATGCGGCTCCGAATGCGGGCTCATGACGGGGCCATACTATGTCAGCTTGGGGAGCGATCGCATTAATTCCAGTGATGAATTGAGACCGTAAATTTGACCAGCCACGCCAAATTCCACCTACTGTTACAATTTCGCAAAATTCACCGGGATTAAATAAATCGGCGATCGCCACTTGAGTAGCTAAAATGAATTCCTCAGCCACATCATTTATGATAGTTTCTGCTACGGGGTCTCCCTCGGCTGCCACGCGGTCAATAATAGTAGATAATGCTGCCATATCTCGCACCCCCAAACCACGCCTATAAACGGATTCTATGAGCCTTTCAGGAGACTTTAAACCGAGTTCCTTGAGTAATTCTTGAGTCAAGCGAGTTGGCGGTAAACGGCCATCAAACGATCGCATAACGGCGCGCAACCCTCGGACAGCGATATCATAACCGCCGCCTTCATCACCCAAAATATAACCCCAACCACCAACCCTTTTTATCTTCCCGTGGTGGTTACGTCCAAACACCTGAGAACCTGTCCCAGCCATAGCGACAATTCCCACATTATGACCTAACCCCCCCACCAGTGCGATGAGACTATCGCCGCCAATGAACAGATTTTCCGGTGCAATATTCCAGTCAATTTGTAGTTGTTCATCGGACTGAATTTGTTGCACCAATTCCCGGACAATTTCGACATCTTCGGGGCGACCTACCCCCGCCAAACCCAATCCTAAACTACCAATAGAAATACCGGGTTGGTGATAGCTAACGGCTTGAGAAATAGCGTTTTTAATAGCGATTTCAGCGGCTGACAAACCGAGACTTTGATAATTAGAGGGTCCGGCTTCTCCCCTACCTAAGACCTGATAGCGATCGTCAATTAACAGACAAACAGTTTTAGTGCCACCCCCATCAATTCCCAGTCCATAAATCATCAATAAATTACCATCAATTTATCAGTTAATACCTAGTTCGGGCAACTACAAGCTGCCCGATTTTTCAGGGATATTTAAGCTGTAATCAACTTGCGAGCCCTCTCGGCGCGCGCTTCGGCAGAATCCATCACTTCGGGGAATTTCTCGACAATTTCACCTGGGTAATTTTCCAGAAGTCGAGTGGAGAGAGATACGCGCTGGCGACCCTCTTCTAGGCTAATAACTAAGGCTTTCACGGTTTGACCAAGGGTAAATATATCAGGGAGAGAACCGACATATTTTTGGCTAACTTCCTTAATATGAATCAACCCAGTTACGCCTTCTAGTTCGATAAACACGCCAAAAGGCTTAATACTTCCGACGGTTCCCTCTACGAGTTGACCAACTTGAAGCTGACTAAAGGAAACGGATTGAGAAGCCATACGTTGAGACAGTACCAGCTTTTGGCGATCGCGATTAAACTCGATAATTGTCACGGTGATAGTTTCGCCGACCAAAGCCTCTAAATTTTCTCGATCCAGGAGATGCGATCGAGGAATAAATCCCCGCAAACAATCGACATCGACAGTTACGCCGCCGCGATTAACTCCAGTAACTCGCACCTGTAAACTTTCGGAATTTTCGGAGGTTTCCGACAAATTATCCCAAGCCTTTTCAACTTGCAATTGTCGCAGAGACAGTAAAACTTGACCATCAGAATTTTGGTCACGGATAATCAAAAACTCTTGTTCTTCACCTAGGGGTAAAATCTCCGATAGATTATCCCCTGCTGTGAAGGAGATTTCGGACATGGGTAAAAATCCGGGTGATTTACCACCTTTGATTTCAATATATGCACCATTAGAATCATACTCAAATACCCGACCTGTCACGATTTGCCCTTTTTGTAAATCATAATCATGAGCTTCTAGGGCTTTGGCAAAATCATCAATTGAAAAAGACTGATTTCCTGTCGTCATAAAATAAACCAACCCAATACAAATTCACACTTTAACCGGTTCTCGCGCTTTCCCTTGATTTCCGAGTTTTGGCTGCTCTCTTTGGGAACAAAAGTCTAAGATATCCTAAGATGAGAAGCCATTTAGTAGACGGAATTGAAAGGGTTAAGCGATATGCGATCGCCAACCCCTCAAGCGTCCCCAAGTTCCTAAGAGCCTGTTAGTTCAAGAGCGAAAAGTTCCCTAACTTGTTTCCAGGCATCTTCAGCCGCATCTTTATTATAGCTATCTCGCTGCTCACAGAAAAAACCGTGGGTAGCTTGGTAACGAAAAATGCGATGGGGAATCTTACATTTTTGCAGTTCCGCCTCAATTTGGTCAACCTCAGAATTAGGGATTAAAGGATCTTCGGTACCAAAGAAGCCATACAGAGTTCCCTTAATTTCGGCAGTGCGAGTGACGGTAGCCGGTCCGCCGCCGGGAGTTCCGGTAACAATTCCCGCGCCATAGAAGGAAGCCGTCGCGCCAATATCAGGGAGGGTAGCAGCCAGATAAGTTACATGACCACCAAAACAGAAGCCAATGGCACCAAAAGGCGCATTTTTGACATTATCTCGCTGTTTGAGGAAATCAATAGTGGCTTGAATATCGCTGAGGAGTTCCGGGGCTGTAGTTTGTTCCTTGTATTTGCGCCCCAATTGCAGATCTGCGTCGGTGTAACCGACCTCAAAACCAGGAGCCAAGCGTTGGTAAATAGCAGGAGCGATCGCCACATATCCTAACCCAGCAATGCGATCGGTAACATCTCGAATATGGGAATTGACCCCAAAAATTTCTTGGATCACCACCACACCCGGATAAGGTCCCCCCTGGGTGGGTTCCGCCAGATAAGCCGCGATATTCAGATCGCCATTTTTAACGGTAACATGATTGGTACGAATCTCTAAATCTGCCATAATTCCATGATTCAGTTATTTTCGGTAACACAGGAAAGCCACTCCCAAAATCATTCATGGGCTGATGATGCTTTACTGGTTCAACTTTCCAACTATAGTATTTATCAAACCTGACAGTTCCCCTAACCGTCAAACCCCACCGCAGGCTCAAGTCTGCTCATACCGACCCTCTGGAGATTGGTTATGGTTCAGTTTTACATTCAACCCGACAGCGAAATTCCCGCTTCCAATCAACTTTTTAACCAAATTCGGTTTGCTATAGCTTCTCGCCAGTTTCCCCCAGGGCACCGCTTACCCAGCACCCGCCAACTGGCCATGCAGACAGGACTACACCGCAATACCATTAGTAAAGTTTATCGACAACTCGAAGATCATGGTTTAGTAGAAGCCCAAGCCGGGTCAGGAATTTATGTCAAAGCCTTGGGTCATGAAGGCCCCTCCCGGGCTAGTTCCCCCATTTTGCAGTATTACCCACAAGCTAACCAAATTATTCAACAGAGTTTAGATAACTTATTATCCCAAGGCTGTAGCCTCAATGAAGCCCGCGAACTATTTTTAGCCGAAATTGACTGGCGGTTACGTTGTAGCGCCCGCGTCTTGGTCACAGCCCCCACCCAAGATATTGGTATTGGTCAGCTAATGGCTCAGGAGTTAGAGGTCGCTCTCAAAATTCCCGTCCAACTCGTACCTATTGAAAAACTAGCAGAAACCATAGAACAGGTTCCGTCGGGAACTGTTGTCACCAGTCGCTATTTTATCGGAGAAGCGGAAGCTGTAGCGGGTCCGAGGTCTGTGCGGGTCATTCCCGTTGATATTTATGATTTTGCTAAGGAAATTGCTTTGGTTCAACAGTTACCCAAAGGGACTTATTTGGGAATTGTTAGCCTCAGCTCGGGGTTGTTACGAGCCACGGAGGTGATTATTCACAGTCTGCGGGGGGATGATGTATTGGTTATGACTGCTCAACTGCCAGATGACTATAAAATTAATGCTATTGTTCGCGGTGCTAAGGTGGTGATTTGCGATCAGGCTAGTGTTAAATCTGTTAAGGATGCCATACTCGCTAATCGTGAGGAGATTATCCGCCCCCCTCAGTTGGTCTGCTGTGAAAATTATATCGGTAGCAAGTCGATTAATTTGCTCAAGCGGGAACTAGGCTTAAATTAATGGCTCGGTAATCTAACAATTTTCCTATTATACGTTAGGAGTGAATATGAAGGCAACCCTTCAAGAAAAACCATCATTGACTCGAAATTATCTGACTACAAGGGATACATCTACAGCCCCTGATTTGCCCAATCCTTTTGAGCATGAGTCGGAGTATGATACTGCTATCGATGATGCTGAAAATCCTTTTGACCCGAAGGATCTCGAAGGTGTGGTTATCACTGTTGACTCGGACAGTGGCTCTGAGAAATCTCCGGGTTTACTCAGGAAAATTCTGCTGTCTCCTCAAATGGGGGTGGGTGTGGTGGTGGCTTTGGCTTGTCTGTATACTCTCACCCGTCCCTGTGTGATTGGAGAATGTCGGGAAATTCACCAGGCGAGGAGTTTGGCTCAACAATCCCAAAATACTATCGAAACTATACCGACGGCTAGAGCGCCGGGATTGGCTCGTCAGGAGTTGGTGGGAGCGATCGCATTACTGGAAACTATTCCCTGGTGGTCTCCTCATCATTTGGAGGCGCGGATGCTATTGAGGGATTATCAACACGAACAACAGAATTTAACTTCTGTGGTCACGGCTTTGACTATGGCTGGGGTGGCGGCGCAAATGAGTCAAAATCCCCCCCACCCTCTGGATGATTGGCAGAAAATGCAGCAGTTATGGGAAGATGCGATCGCTCAACTACAAAAAGTCCCCCCAGAGAGCATCATTTATCCCTTTGCCGAAACCCGCGTAACTCAATATCGTGCCAATTTAGCTACAGTGCGTGGGCGGCTCTCATTGGAGCGAGAAGCCCAGCAAACCCTCGAAAGAGCAAAAAACACCGCACAGGTCGCTAGGGCGCGTCAGGGGGTCGCTAGACACGCGGAGAGTTGGCAATCGGTCTATGATACCTGGCAAAGTGCGACTAATATTCTGGCATCGATTCCACCGGGCACTATGGCTCACCAGGAGGCTCAATTATTACTGGTTCGTTATCAGTCCAGCTTAGAAGATTCTCGCGATCGCAAAACTATTGAACAGGTGGGTTTAGAAGCCTATAACCGAGCTGTAAATAATGCCGACCAAGCCCGCATTTTTGAAGAAAGGGAAGCCTGGAATGAAGCCTCTCGCGCCTGGGGTCGGGCGGTTTCTTTTGCTAACAATGTTCCTCAGAGTAGTTCCTATTACCTGGAAATGCAGTCCCTAATACCAGGTTATAATCAAGCATGGCAACAGGTGCAGGCTCAGGTTCAAATTGAGTCACGATTGGAAAAAGCACGGGGGGATCTCAGTCGCACTTGTGCCGGAAATCCGAAAATTTGCAACTATGGCATTAGTCGTGATTTGATTACAGTCCGGTTAACTTCTGAGTATGTTCAGCAAATTAAAAACTCGGCAATTTCTGGAGATAGGGCGGGAAATCCACAGCCGCGATCGCAGGCGAGAAACCATGTTAATACGCTTATTGTAGCTTTGGAGTCTATTAGCGATAATGCTAGGATTCCCCTACAGGTTTATATGCCAGACGGTCAGAAAATCGGCACTCATTTTCCTTCAATGTAATATCCCCTATTCCCTGGTTGGGGCGGGTTCTGAGGACTTGTGATTGGCGTTGATGCCATAACCCGCCCTTACCCACTACCACACACCCAGATGATCAATTAGTTGGTGGGACGGGAAAGGTGACAGTAACTGTTGTTCCCTGATTAATTTGACTTTCCACGTCAATTTTACCTCGATGATTCTCAACGATCGCTGATACAATCGCCAAACCTAGCCCGGAACCGGCGATTCCCCTACCGCCTGGGGGTTGGGCGGTTTCTACATGGGGGCGGGCTGGATCTACTCGATAAAAGCGATCGAAAATGTGGGGAATAGCTTCTGGGGGGATACCAATACCATTATCTTTGACTATGACCTGCAAGCCTTCAAACTGTTCTTGCCAATGGTAGCATTCTCTGGAGTGAGTAGGACGTGGCGATCGCTTATTTTTGGGGAGATATTGCAGGGTTAAAGACACCTCTCCGCCCGTGGGAGTATAGCGGAGGCTATTACTAACTAAATTAATCAACAGCCGAACTAATTGATGGCGATCGCCTTCCACCGTAAACCAATCAGTTTCTGTTTCTGGGGGTAAGGTATCACCCGCCCACCACAGGGAAGGAGGATCAACTAAATTTAGTGATAAATTAATATCAGCGGCCTCGGCGTTAGCAGATTGTTCTTCTATCACCTCCATTAGCAAAGCATCGAGGGGAACAGAAGTAAACTGAGATTCGACAATTTTGCCATCAGTTCGGGCTAAAAATAGCAAATCATCCACCAAGCGACCTAAGCGCCTAGTCAAACGTTCAATTACTTGTAATTGCTGATGAATATCTGCATTAAGATCAGGTTCTGCTAAAGCCACCTGCACATTAGTTTGAATAGTGGCGATCGGGCTACGGAGTTCGTGGGAAGCATCAGCGGTAAACTGTTTAAGATGTTGATAGGATTCTCGCACAGGTTCGATCGCTAATTCCGATAAAAACCAACCAATAGCCGCCACGGAAATTAAAATCATCGCCCCCCCCATAGCCAAATCGGTTAATAATTGACGAATAGGCTTTGTCACCTCAAACCAGGGATGACTCACCCGCAAATATCCCAACACCTGGCGACCCCTTTCTACGCGGTCTGTCACCTGTCGCAATACCATTTTCTGGGAAGTGGGGTTAGGATCTGCGGACAGTTGAGTAATCAAAGACCAATGATGATCAGTTAACCGGACGGTTTCGCCATTGCGGTGGGTATGGAGGGGAATATCAAGGGGTTCAGAGAGGGTAGACCATAATAACTCTCCGGTAGGGCTGAACCATTCTAAATCAATATGATCGTCATCGGCGGCAGCATCAACATTATTGCGAAAACTCGCCTCGACATTAACCTGATAAAGCCCCACCCCCATAGCTGAAGATGGAGAAATGGGGCTGTTAACGGGTTCAATGACAAGCGATCGCTCAATTACTTCTACTACATGATTGAGGGTGTCATCAATGCGATCGATTAACGTATTGCGGACATACAGATAAAATCCACTAGCGAATAAGACCAACAACACCGCAGTTACAGCAGTATACCATGAAGCTAAACGTCTTCGAGTAGCTTGGAACATATTAGGGAGACCATAACCAGAGACAGTGGGGGCAAAAAGCCCCCACAAGTACCTAGTTAGTATACAAAAGTGTCGAAGTCATTTTGGGTAATGGCGTTAGCGTCCACACCCAAAAGTTCCGCCAGCACTTGAGACCCTAAGATAATCTGGGTTTGACTACCAACAGAGGCGATCGTCAATTCCTCAAAAGTTAATCCACCATCAAGGAGAATCATATCCTGACCAACGGTGAAATCAGTAATCGTATTAGTGCCATGGGTAGCAGCAATCACAAAGCGATCGCGACCCTCTCCACCGGTGAGGGTATCATTACCCTCCGCACCAATTAGGATATCATCACCTTCTCCACCAAAAATCAGGTCATCACCTTCTTCACCAAAGATAGTGTCATTTCCTGCATCTCCGAATAGGGTATCATTTCCCGAACCTCCATGGATCAGGTCATTTCCTTGACCACCATAGATAAGGTCATCTCCTGAACCACCGAAAATGGTGTCATTTCCTTGGTTGCCAAACAAGGTATTATTACCCTCATTTCCTTCGATGAAATCATCACCCAGACCACCAAAAATCAGGTCATTTCCGCCGCCACCAGAAATAGTGTCATTTCCTTGACCGCCATAGATTTCATCATTGCCCGAGCCACCAAAAATCAGGTCATTTCCTTGGTTGCCAAACAGGGTATCATTTCCCGGACCGCCAATGAGGGTATCGTTACCCGCTTCGCCGAAAATCAAATTATTGCGATCGCCAGCAATAACAATATCATCCCCTTGACCCGCGAGGATAATATCATCTTCTTCAGTACCCACAATCACATCATCCCCTTGTGTTCCCTGAATTACGCCATCATCACTGGTGAAAACTCCCGAAGCCCGTGGCATCATTTCCGGCGATAACAACACAGGGAAGGAGATAGGAGCAACGAAATTAGCCGGGTTGTACAACGTAAAAACCCCAGGTGGTGTCACCGGCGGTGTCGGTGTTTCTTGAGTCTCCTCAACAATAGGTCCACGAGTCGGTTCATTGGGTGGCATTTGAGGCATCACAAACACAAAAGGAATTGTGGGAATCACATCATCTTGCACAGGAGCCTCATCAACAGGAGTTTCACCGTCTACGGGTTCATCCTCATCAACAGGAGTTTCACCATCAACAGGAGTTTCACCATCAACAGGAGTTTCACCGTCTACAGGAGTTTCACCGTCTACGGGTTCATCCTCATCAACAGGAGTTTCACCGTCTACGGGTTCATCCTCATCAACAGGAGTTTCACCGTCTACGGGAGTTTCACCATCAACAGGAGTTTCACCGTCTACAGGAGTTTCACCGTCTACAGGAGTTTCACCGTCTACGGGTTCATCCTCATCAACAGGAGTTTCACCATCAACAGGAGTTTCACCATCAACAGGAGTTTCACCATCAACAGGAGTTTCACCGTCTACAGGAGTTTCACCGTCTACGGGTTCATCCTCATCAACAGGAGTTTCACCGTCTACGGGAGTTTCACCGTCTACGGGAGTTTCACCGTCTACGGGAGTTTCACCGTCTACAGGAGTTTCACCGTCTACAGGAGTTTCACCGTCTACGGGTTCATCCTCATCAACAGGAGTTTCACCGTCTACGGGTTCATCCTCATCAACAGGAGTTTCACCGTCTACGGGAGTTTCACCGTCTACAGGAGTTTCACCGTCTACAGGAGTTTCACCGTCTACAGGAGTTTCACCGTCTACGGGTTCATCCTCATCAACAGGAGTTTCACCATCAACAGGAGTTTCACCATCAACAGGAGTTTCACCATCAACAGGAGTTTCACCGTCTACAGGAGTTTCACCGTCTACGGGTTCATCCTCATCAACAGGAGTTTCACCGTCTACGGGAGTTTCACCGTCTACGGGAGTTTCACCGTCTACAGGAGTTTCACCGTCTACGGGAGTTTCACCGTCTACAGGAGTTTCACCGTCTACAGGAGTTTCACCGTCAACAGGAGTTTCACCGTCAACAGGAGTTTCACCGTCAACAGGAGTTTCACCGTCAACAGGAGTTTCACCATCAACAGGAGTTTCACCGTCTACGGGAGTTTCACCGTCAACAGGAGTTTCACCGTCTAGGTTCCTCATCAACGGGTTCCTCATCAACAGGTTCCTCATCAACAGGTTCCTCATCAACAGGTTCCTCATCAACGGGTTCCTCTTCTACAGGTTCCTCTTCTACAGGTTCCTCGTCTACGGGTTCCTCGTCTACAGGTTCCTCTAACTCGAAATCCTCTGATACAGTAGATGTGTTACCCGCAGCATCAGTGGCTGTAGCTGTCAAAATTCCGGCACTGAGCTCCTCACTCGTGATACTCCAGTTACCATCCCCGTCAGCAGTGGCTGTACCGATAGAGTTACCATCTAGGAAGACTTCTACTGTGCTTCCGGGTTCTGCGGTTCCTTCAATCACACCGTTGGTGATATCACTGGTGGTGATTTCTGGTGCATCCGGTGCGCTAGTATCGACAGTTAAGCTAACTGTAGTCGATTCATCTGATGTGTTACCCGCAGCATCAGTGGCAGATGCCGTGAAGCTAAACTCACCTTCTGCTAAGGCTGTGGCTGGGGTAAATGTCCAGTTACCATCCCCGTCAGCAGTGGCTGTACCGATAGAGTTACCATCTAGGAAGACTTCTACTGTGCTTCCGGGTTCTGCGGTTCCTTCAATCACACCGTTGGTGATATCACTGGTGGTGATTTCTGGTGCATCCGGTGCGCTAGTATCGACAGTTAAGCTAACTGTAGTCGATTCATCTGATGTGTTACCCGCAGCATCAGTGGCAGATGCCGTGAAGCTAAACTCACCTTCTGCTAAGGCTGTGGCTGGGGTAAATGTCCAGTTACCATCCCCGTCAGCAGTGGCTGTACCGATAGAGTTACCATCTAGGAAGACTTCTACTGTGCTTCCGGGTTCTGCGGTTCCTTCAATCACACCGTTGGTGATATCACTGGTGGTGATTTCTGGTGCATCCGGTGCGCTAGTATCGACAGTTAAGCTAACTGTAGTCGATTCATCTGATGTGTTACCCGCAGCATCAGTGGCAGATGCCGTGAAGCTAAACTCACCTTCTGCTAAGGCTGTGGCTGGGGTAAATGTCCAGTTACCATCCCCGTCAGCAGTGGCTGTACCGATAGAGTTACCATCTAGGAAGACTTCTACTGTGCTTCCGGGTTCTGCGGTTCCTTCAATCACACCGTTGGTGATATCACTGGTGGTGATTTCTGGTGCATCCGGTGCGCTAGTATCGACAGTTAAGCTAACTGTAGTCGATTCATCTGATGTGTTACCCGCAGCATCAGTGGCAGATGCCGTGAAGCTAAACTCACCTTCTGCTAAGGCTGTGGCTGGGGTAAATGTCCAGTTACCATCCCCGTCAGCAGTGGCTGTACCGATAGAGTTACCATCTAGGAAGACTTCTACTGTGCTTCCGGGTTCTGCGGTTCCTTCAATCACACCGTTGGTGATATCACTGGTGGTGATTTCTGGTGCATCCGGTGCGCTAGTATCGACAGTTAAGCTAACTGTAGTCGATTCATCTGATGTGTTACCCGCAGCATCAGTGGCAGATGCCGTGAAGCTAAACTCACCTTCTGCTAAGGCTGTGGCTGGGGTAAATGTCCAGTTACCATCCCCGTCAGCAGTGGCTGTACCGATAGAGTTACCATCTAGGAAGACTTCTACTGTGCTTCCGGGTTCTGCGGTTCCTTCAATCACACCGTTGGTGATATCACTGGTGGTGATTTCTGGTGCATCCGGTGCGCTAGTATCGACAGTTAAGCTAACTGTAGTCGATTCATCTGATGTGTTACCCGCAGCATCAGTGGCAGATGCCGTGAAGCTAAACTCACCTTCTGCTAAGGCTGTGGCTGGGGTAAATGTCCAGTTACCATCCCCGTCAGCAGTGGCTGTACCGATAGAGTTACCATCTAGGAAGACTTCTACTGTGCTTCCGGGTTCTGCGGTTCCTTCAATCACACCGTTGGTGATATCACTGGTGGTGATTTCTGGTGCATCCGGTGCGCTAGTATCGACAGTTAAGCTAACTGTAGTCGATTCATCTGATGTGTTACCCGCAGCATCAGTGGCAGATGCCGTGAAGCTAAACTCACCTTCTGCTAAGGCTGTGGCTGGGGTAAATGTCCAGTTACCATCCCCGTCAGCAGTGGCTGTACCGATAGAGTTACCATCTAGG
This sequence comes from Arthrospira sp. PCC 9108, assembly GCA_016745315.1. Taxonomy (GTDB): domain Bacteria; phylum Cyanobacteriota; class Cyanobacteriia; order Cyanobacteriales; family Microcoleaceae; genus Limnospira; species Limnospira platensis. The sequence continues at coordinate 1,704,996 of CP066886.1, read as the reverse complement.
AAGACTTCTACTGTGCTTCCGGGTTCTGCGGTTCCTTCAATCACACCGTTGGTGATATCACTGGTGGTGATTTCTGGTGCATCCGGTGCGCTAGTATCGACAGTTAAGCTAACTGTAGTCGATTCATCTGATGTGTTACCCGCAGCATCAGTGGCAGATGCCGTGAAGCTAAACTCACCTTCTGCTAAGGCTGTGGCTGGGGTAAATGTCCAGTTACCATCCCCGTCAGCAGTGGCTGTACCGATAGAGTTACCATCTAGGAAGACTTCTACTGTGCTTCCGGGTTCTGCGGTTCCTTCAATCACACCGTTGGTGATATCACTGGTGGTGATTTCTGGTGCATCCGGTGCGCTAGTATCGACAGTTAAGCTAACTGTAGTCGATTCATCTGATGTGTTACCCGCAGCATCAGTGGCAGATGCCGTGAAGCTAAACTCACCTTCTGCTAAGGCTGTGGCTGGGGTAAATGTCCAGTTACCATCCCCGTCAGCAGTGGCTGTACCGATAGAGTTACCATCTAGGAAGACTTCTACTGTGCTTCCGGGTTCTGCGGTTCCTTCAATCACACCGTTGGTGATATCACTGGTGGTGATTTCTGGTGCATCCGGTGCGCTAGTATCGACAGTTAAGCTAACTGTAGTCGATTCATCTGATGTGTTACCCGCAGCATCAGTGGCAGATGCCGTGAAGCTAAACTCACCTTCTGCTAAGGCTGTGGCTGGGGTAAATGTCCAGTTACCATCCCCGTCAGCAGTGGCTGTACCGATAGAGTTACCATCTAGGAAGACTTCTACTGTGCTTCCGGGTTCTGCGGTTCCTTCAATCACACCGTTGGTGATATCACTGGTGGTGATTTCTGGTGCATCCGGTGCGCTAGTATCGACGGTTAAGCTAACTGTAGTCGATTCATCTGATGTGTTACCCGCAGCATCAGTGGCAGATGCCGTGAAGCTAAACTCACCTTCTGCTAAGGCTGTGGCTGGGGTAAATGTCCAGTTACCATCCCCGTCAGCAGTGGCTGTACCGATAGAGTTACCATCTAGGAAGACTTCTACTGTGCTTCCGGGTTCTGCGGTTCCTTCAATCACACCGTTGGTGATATCACTGGTGGTGATTTCTGGTGCATCCGGTGCGCTAGTATCGACAGTTAAGCTAACTGTAGTCGATTCATCTGATGTGTTACCCGCAGCATCAGTGGCAGATGCCGTGAAGCTAAACTCACCTTCTGCTAAGGCTGTGGCTGGGGTAAATGTCCAGTTCCCTGAATCATCAGCAGTGGCTGTCCCAAGACTTGTACCATCTAGGAATATCTCTACTGTGCTTCCCGGTTCTGCGGTTCCCGTGATTTCTGGGGTGGTATCCTTGGTTGCGCCAGTAGTGGTAATCGTTGGTGCATCCGGTGCTATGCCATCGACTAATATGGCAGTGGTATCATCGATCGCATTGAGTGTTAAAACTGCACTCATGCCATTACTATTGACAATGGTAGCTCCATCTGCTACAATCAGTTCTGCCCCTACTTCTATCCCGTCTAAGTCTTCATCTCCTTCGGCAACCGTGTAACGGAAGCTGTGGGTGGTAGCAGATGACCCATCACCCACCAGGGCGGCATTCACCACACCCCCGGTATCCAGGGTAATGGGCAGGGAGACTTCACCAGAGATAGTCACCGCTTGTGAGAACGTGACGGTAAATTCGAGTTCCTGTCCAATGCCGTAGTTATTGGCCGTGGGAACGCTAACACTGGCAATGCGGGGCAGGGGTTCTACAATGATGGTGATGGTGTCGGTTTCCGCACTGAAGGCCGTAGTACCTCCATTGATGCTGACATTTTCCGAGTCTCCGGCATTACCAAAGGTTTGGTCCCAGGCGCGGAAGGTGATGCTGTTGTTGACTGTGCCACGAAAGTTGGCGTTGGGCGAGAAGAATAGGCGAGTATTGGGATTGTCTGGGAGTAACAAGGCGCTGGTGTCCGAGACGGCCCCCACTGCTGTCCATTCTGTGCCGTTATTAAGGCTGTAGTACCAAGTGCCATTGGTTTCATCTAGGGCGGTGATGGCGATACCTGTAACTGGGTCACTATCTACATCAGTGACGTTTTCACCAAGGGTGACTATTTCGCTAATTAGCCAGCCGACCTCTCCGGTGGGGGGGTAGCTTCTAAGGTTTCATTAAAGGCAAATTCGATGTCCTGGCTATTATCGAGGACCGGGGCATCATTAACCGGGTTGATGGTGATGGTGGCGGTGGCTGTATCGCCACTATAAGCCGTGGTGCGCCATTGGTGCTAACGTCGGCCGTAGTCCCCACTGACAGTCCATCTGATTGGTCCCAGGCGCGGAAGTTGTAAGTGGCTTCTCCGTAGTAGTCGGGGTTGGGGACAAACCGGACTTGGCTGCTGCCGTCCAGGAGTAGGGCGTCGGTTTCGCTAACTGTTGGGAAGTCTACCCAAGTCGTGTCGCCGTCCGTGCTGTATTGCCGGATAGTCGTTGCTGCTGTCAGCTTCATAGATGGCTTTGGCGGGTGAGGCAAATACAGTGTCATTGGTGTATACTTGGCTGATGCGGTTATTGCTACTATCGCGGCCCGTGAGCAGGATGTCGATATCGCCGTCGCCATTGAAGTCTGCTGTGGCTACGGAACTAAAGTCAACATTAGGTCAGGGAGATATTGGTGGCGTGGGTAAATCCCCCACTGCCATCGTTGAGATACACTCGGCTGATGCGGTTATTGCTACTATCGAAGCCCGTGAGCAGGATGTCGATATCGCCGTCGCCATTGAAGTCTGCTGTGGCTACCGAACTCAAGTCAACATAGGTCAGGGAGATATTGGTGGCGTGGGTAAATCCCCCACTGCCATCGTTGAGATACACTCGGCTGATGCGGTTATTGCTACTATCCATGCCCGTGAGCAGGATGTCGATATCGCCGTCGCCATTGAAGTCTGCTGTGGCTACCGAACTACGGTAAACACCGGTCAGGGAGATATTGGTGGCGTGGGTAAATCCCCCACTGCCATCGTTGAGATACACTCGGCTGATGGGGTTATTGCTACTATCGCGGCCGGTGAGCAGGATGTCGATATCGCCGTCGCCATTGAAGTCTGCTGTGGCTACCGAACTCAAGTAAACATAGGTCAGGGAGATATTGGTGGCGTGGGTAAATCCCCCACTGCCATCGTTGAGATACACTCGGCTGATGGGGTTATTGCTACTATCCATGCCCGTGAGCAGGATGTCGATATGGCCGTCGCCATTGAAGTCTGCTGTGGCTACGGAACTCACGTAAACAGGTCAGGGAGATATTGGTGGCCTGGGTAAATCCCCCACTGCCATCGTTGAGATACACTCGGCTGATGCGGTTATCGCCACTACCGCGGCCGGTGAGCAGGATGTCGATATCGCCGTCGCCATTGAAGTCTGCTGTGGCTACCGAACTCAAGTAAACATAGGTCAGGGAGATATTGGTGGCGTGGGTAAATCCCCCACTGCCATCGTTGAGATACACTCGGCTGATGGGTTGAAATCTACTATTGCGGCCGGTGAGCAGGATGTCGATATCGCCGTCGCCATTGAAGTCTGCTGTGGCTACCGAACTAAAGTAAACATAGGTCAGGGAGATATTGGTATTGAGGCTGAAGTCTAAGATGTTAGTCAGTTCATCTACGGTGATGCTGTCACCAATTATTGTCCCTAGGTTATCTCCTGTGTGGTCGGTGCTGTCTTCGTCAATTGCTGTTAGGGTAAACTCCGTTTGACTGAGAATTGGTGCTTGTTTGACCGGGTTGATGGTGATGGTGGCGGTGGCCGTATCGCCACTATAAGCCGTGGTCCCGCCATTGGTGCTAACGTCGGCCGTAGTCCCCACTGACAGTCCATCTGATTGGTCCCAGGCGCGGAAGTTGTAAGTGGCTTCTCCTCTGTAGTCGGGGTTGGGGACAAACCGGACTTGGCTGCTGCCGTCCAGGAGTAGGGCGTTGGTTTCGCTAACTGTTGGGAAGTTTACCCAAGTCGTGTCGCCGTCCGTGCTGTATTGCCAGGTGCCGTTGCTGCTGTCAGCTTCATAGATGGCTTTGGCGGGTGAGGCAAATACAGTGTCATTGGTGTATACTTGGCTGATGGGGTTATTGCTACTATCGCGGCGGTGAGCAGGATGTCGATATCGCCGTCGCCATTGAAGTCTGCTGTGGCTACCGAACTATAGCGAACATAGGTCAGGGAGATATTGGTGGCGTGGGTAAATCCCCCACTGCCATCGTTGAGATACACTCGGCTGATGCGGTTATTGCTACTATCGCGGCGGTGAGCAGGATGTCGATATCGCCGTCGCCATTGAAGTCTGCTGTGGCTACCGAACTCAAGTCAACATAGGTCAGGGAGATATTGGTGGCGTGGGTAAATCCCCCACTGCCATCGTTGAGATACACTCGGCTGATGCGGTTATTGCTACTATCCATGCCCGTGAGCAGGATGTCGATATCGCCGTCGCCATTGAAGTCTGCTGTGGCTACCGAACTACGGTAAACATTAGGTCAGGGAGATATTGGTGGCGTGGGTAAATCCCCCCACTGCCATCGTTGAGATACACTCGGCTGATGGGGTTATTGCTACTATCGCGGCCGGTGAGCAGGATGTCGATATCGCCGTCGCCATTGAAGTCTGCTGTGGCTACCGAACTATAGTAAACATAGGTCAGGGAGATATTGGTGGCGTGGGTAAATCCCCCACTGCCATCGTTGAGATACACTCGGCTGATGCGGTTATCGCCACTACCGCGCCCGGTGAGCAGGATGTCGATATCGCCGTCGCCATTGAAGTCTGCTGTGGCTACGGAACTCACGTAAACATAGGTCAGGGAGATATTGGTGGCCTGGGTAAATCCCCCACTGCCATCGTTGAGATACACTCGGCTGATGCGGTTATCGCCACTACCGCGGCGGTGAGCAGGATGTCGATATCGCCGTCGCCATTGAAGTCTGCTGTGGCTACGGAACTAAAGTCAACATTAGGTCAGGGAGATATTGGTGGCCTGGGTAAATCCCCCACTGCCATCGTTGAGATACACTCGGCTGATGGGTTGAAATCTACTATTGCGGCGGTGAGCAGGATGTCGATATCGCCGTCGCCATTGAAGTCTGCTGTGGCTACGGAACTACGGTAAACACCCGCCAGGGAGATATTGGTATTGAGGCTGAAGGCAACGGGTCTATCAACGATGATGCTGTCAATTATTGTCCCTAGGTTATCTCCTGTGGGGTCGGTGGTCTTGTGGTTAACTGCTGTTAGGGTGAAGTTGGTAGTTGTTAGTTGGGGTGCTTGGTTCGACATAAATATCTGTCCTTAATATTAAAAAATACATGGATTTCAATGGACTGTTTAACGATGCCAGATTTGCTGCAAAGCTGTCTCGAAATTCTTGACGAATTGGGGGACATCAAATAAGGGGCTATCTCGACCCTTTATCCGCTGCCTTAACTGCTGCAATTCCTGGGGATTAGTTGCCCAATGTAGGGCTTTTTCTTGATAGTCAACGGCGCTGTTACATATCATTTCCGTTACTCCGGCACTGGCACAAATACTGGCTCCCATTCGGGAGGCATTAGTGACACCTGGTTTGGTTAAGACGGGTAAGCCTCCATACAGGGCGGCAATAGTGGTGGAACCGCCGTTATAGTTCCAAGTATCTAGTCCTAAATCGGCTAATTCCATACGGGCTAAATATTGGTTATGGGGGGATTTTGGGCGCAAAAATTAGCCGTTGGGGGTCTACTCCCGCAGCCTTGGCAGTTTGGCGCAGGTGGCTGAGGGTTTCTTCTACGGCTAAGGATAGCCACAGGACGCTGCCTTCTACTTCCTGTAATAGCTGCATCCAGACTTGAAATAAGTCGGGGCTAATTTTGTAGTGGCGATTAAAACAGGCAAACACAAATCCGGTTTCTGGTAATCCGAAATCCGAGCGGTTTAAGGGTTGGTCATCTATGTCCATCTGGGAACAGATGAATTGATGGGGTAGATAGATGATTTCTTCGGTATAAAATGGGGATAAGCTATCAGGAACTACCCAGTTATCGGTGATTAAATATTGGATAAATTCCGCTCCCATGGTGTTGGGATATCCTAGAAAACTGGCTTGTATTGGGGCGGGTTGATAGGCTAGGATTTCCGGTTTATTGTATCCGGTATATCCCGCTAAATCGATGAGGATTTGGATGCCATCATTGTTGATTTGCTGGGCGGCTTCCGGGGCGCTGAGGGAGTCGAGATGCCGAAATTCATCGCCGCCCTGAATTATCTGGTCGGTGACTTCATCATGGGCGCTTAATAGGTGATAACTAAAGACTTCAAATTCCCCGCGATTATGCTGTTTAAATATGTCTTTAATTAGTCGCCCGACGGCGTGACTATAAAATTCGGGAGAGATATAACCCAGTCGCAATTTGTCGGTTTTCTGGTAGTTGAATTTCAGGGGGTTTTGGCTAATGGCTTGGCTAATGCTGGCGGCTTTTTTCTGGGCGACTTTCTGGGATAGTTCCGGGGGAATGGGAAGGGCGTTTAGTTGAAAGGGAGCCAGAATAGCACCGCTTTGGATTATATTGTTGATAAATTGGTGGTAATTTTCCCAATCACATAAATTGAGCTTGACAAATTCGATGTGATGTGATATGGCGGGGTAGTTCGGGTTGAGTTGTTGCACTCGTTGGTAGGCGAGTTTAGCTAGGGTAAATTGACTTTGAAATTCCCAAATTTCGGCGAGTTGGAAGTAGGCTTCTGTGTAGTTGGGTTGGTGGCTGGCGGCGGCTTGAAAGAGTTTGATGGCTGCTTCTAATTTAGCTTGTTGTTTGTACAGTAAGCCGAGGTTGTACAGGGCGGGAACACATTGGGGGTTCATTTCTAGGGCGCGTTTGAGTCCGGCTTCTGCGGGTTGGAGTTGGTCTTGCAGCAGATAAATTGAGCAGAGGTTGGCGAGGGTTTCGGGGAGGTTGGGGTTCAGTTTCAGGGTGTTTTGATAACAGATTATGGCTTCGTTGTATCGCTGTTGTTGTTGCAGCAATGTACCTAGGTTATTGTGGGCGGGGATATAGTTGGGGTTGGCGAGTATGGCTTTTTTAAAGCAGGTTTCGGCGCCGGCTAATTGACCCTGTTTTTTGAGGGCTTGACCTTGTTCAAAGTGTTGTTGATAGGTTGTGTTTTTGGGGGAGATGATGGGGGCTGAAGGTGGCTTGTGGGGGGTCAATAATTGGTTGTTTGCTGAGGTTGCTAGTTAGGGCTATGGCGGGGGTTAGCTGGGAGTTTTGACAGTTGATGCCTCGAAATAGCAGGGTTTCTGGGTTGGAGTTGGGGGAGGTTTGGGGTGGGGTTAAGTTGATGGGTTGTCCGATAGTTATGAGTTTGGAGATGTTCCCGGTTTTGAATCCTAATGCCATGGGACAACGGACTTGGGGTAGAATGGCGACATCGTAGATTTCGCTGGCCTCGGTGTCCATGTCTAGCCATTCGATGATGTCCCCGCTGGTGATGTCGATGATCACGATGCCACAACGGGGGGCGGCTTGTTTTTGTTGTAGTTTTTCTTCGAGTAATAAGCCACAGAAGTGATAGTCTCTGGGTTTGGAGAGTCCGACTATGGCATAATTGCCAATGAAGATTAACCCCCGTCCGTAGCCGGGACAGAAGGTGACGGGGATAAATTGGTTGTTGTCAATATAGCCGAGTTCTCCGGTGCCTGAGTTGAGTAGCCAGAGTTGGTTTTGATGCCACCGGGGAGAGTGGGGCATTGATAAACCTTGGGCGATGATTTGGTTGGTGTGAATGTCGATGACGATTCCTCCGTCTCGCCTTTGGTGTCGCCAACCGGAGGCTACGTCTGATTGGCTGATGGCGGTAACATAGCGGGGGATGCCATTAACTGTGGCGATTCCGTTGAGGTGACAACGGTCTTCGGGGGCGAGTTTGGAGATAAATTCGGGTTTCCATAAGGGGGTAAAGCTGTGTTGGGGGTGGAGTGTGGCTAAACAGCTATATTCGGTGTTGGCAAAAATTAGGTTTTGGTTGGGGTCGATCGCTATAGCATGGATGTCTAGGTCTCCGGTGGTGTGGGCGACTCGGGGGACATAAAGGCGATCGCATTTGTCTTGCAGCAGTTGACCAGCTTCGAGGACGTTTTCCAGTCGCCAAATTTGATAGCGGGTGGCGAGGTAGAGGCGGTCTGAGGTGGCATGAAGTGCCATGGGACGGTCAAATTCCCATACGGGGGTATAAATTTGGCCGTCGGGTTGGATACCGATTAGACAAAGGCGGTTGGTTTGATAGGTGGTCAGTCCTAGGCTGAGTTGCTGTTGGTCTAGCCATTCTAGGAAATGACGGGAGTAGGGAATGGTGAGGGTTTTGGGATTAGACATGAAATGAGTTAGGTAAAATACAGTTCCTGAAAAAGCCATAATCGGTGAACTTCAGAACCCAGAAGGTTGGTAGCAGAGGTTCACCAGCCCAGGGGGCTGTGGCAATTCTCAAGACTATCCACGACAAATATCCCCTCCCTCTGACTAGAGTTTTTAGAGGGGGTGATATGTCAAGTTTTTTTCGACGTAGATGCAACCAGTCCCCAGATATGCTTGGGAGTCGGCAACTTCAGAACCCAGAGGGTTTGTAGTAGAGGCTCACCAGCCCCCTGGGTTGCGGCAATTCTCAAAGCGGACGAGACATTTTCTTACCTCATCTCTAACTATATATCTTAGGAGTTGATATGTCAAGTTTTTTTGGAGATAGATGGAATCAGCCCCCAGATATGCTTGGGAGTCGGTAATGTGATTACCGTTTCCCACTACCTAGGGCGCGGGATAATGGATAATGGATTGACTCTATTAATCTCTGGACATGGAATTATCTGATACATTACTAATGCTAACCTGGGACTTACTTAATTTGATGTGGATAGCCTGCGGGCTATTTGTAGCCGGAGTTTTAGAAGCCTTCTTATGGAAAACTCCCCTGTTTCAACTATTCAACTTCCCGGTGCAAAAAGAATGGTTTGGTGAAAACAAAAAATGGCGGGGTCTAATTAGCCTTCCCCTGACTTTTATGGTGAGTGTAATTGCGTTTCAATTCCTAGAATCATTGGGGGAAATTAACCCAAATTTTGCCATCCATTTCCAAGATTTTAATGGCGTTGAATTTGGTTTACTGACTGGGTTGGTGTTTAACCTGTCTGAATTACCCAACTCTTATATCAAACGAAGGCTAAATATTGCGCCCGGAGAAGAAGCGAATATGATTACCTATCTGTTTGACCATATAGACTCGACCTATGGAGTTCTGATTTTATGGTATTGTTACTTCCATTTTCCCCTACATTTTATCAGTGTGGGGCTCATCGCAACTCCCTTATTATTTATGGGTGCGACTTGGCTACGAAAAAGGTTGGGCTTGAAGTGAGATCATACCATATCCACCAGTAGGGGTGGTTATGGAGGTAGCTATATTCCTCACCACAAGCCAGAGCTACCCGCCTATAAGAGGCGGGTCAGACTCTCTAAAAAATCATAAAATCATCGGGTGATAACTCAGTTACCCCTGTGATATTTTGGAGTCTGGCTAAAATCTGGGAGTCTTCCCCGGTGGTATTATCACCATCACCATCATAAATTATGTAGGTATGGTTACCATCATCATAAGCAAACAGATTATTTCCATCCAAGACATTAGATGAAATATCAGTTTGAACGGTTAGGAGAATGCGGTCAGTATTGGGAATAAAACCACTAGAAAAGGCGATCGCATCTCCTTCCGCCTCTCCCAGACCAGTGAAATCGGCGATCGTATCATATAATCCCGTACCAATTTGTTCGTTAATACTACCTGTGCTATCAGCATTAAATGCTGTGCCGCCACCATCATCAGGACTCTGGTATAAAAAGCGATTATTTCCCGCTCCTCCTACCAAAGAATCACTCCCCAAACCACCGACTAGGGTATCATTACCACCCAATCCTAATAAGGTATCATTACCCCCTAGACCAATTAGGGTATCATTACCAGCGCCACCAGTTAAGAAGTCACCAAATTCACCCCCTGTAACTGTTTGTGGATCATCAGTAGGTCGGGGTAGCCATTCAACGCTAATCATAGCGGTGGCGGTTCCACCCTGTCCATCATTAATGACATAGGAAAACTCATCAGTTAGCGTGTCATTACTAAGTCGAGTATAATTGATGAAATTGCCGCTAGGAGTTACCAGTGCGAAGTCAGACGTGCCTCTGATACTTTCTAAGGTAAGCGGATCTTCATCTGGATCGGTATCATTAGAAACAGGGTTAAAGGAGAATTGAGTTCTAGCGTTGGTGTAAACTGGACCATAATCCACAGCCACCGGAGGCCGATTTATAAGCAGGATATCAATAGTTGTCCGAGGTTCATTACTGTCATCACTGCCATCATTAACAACCACTGTTACTATGCGGTTTGTAGTGTCAGGACGATTTAAGGTATTGTTGTAAAACACGCGGGAAATAGCTGTTTGATAGTTGGCGAAAGATGCACTACCAGAGAGGCTAAGAACCCCCGTTTCTGGATTATAGGCTTCGGCGGTGATACCCCCCGGAAGTCCGCCAATGACGGATAAACCCTCATCTTCCCGATTGATGGGATTGGTCAGAGTAATAGTTGCGGATTGGATGGTAGTATTATCTGGGTCGGTAATGCTGACATTATTAGAAGCGATCGCCACTGGCTCTCCTCCCCTTTCAAAGGTAGTAGCGAAGTTGTTACCGCCAGCGACACTGTTAGTCGTATCTAAATCAATCACCGGGGGTCATTAACCGCCACCACAGAAATAGTGCTAACAGCTAGGGGGTTATTATTATCCCTGCCATCATTTACCACTACTTCAATCCGGCGATCGCTTGTATTGGGATCGAGGGAACGATTTATATATGTTACCGTTGCCAGGACTTGTTCATAAACACTCAGGGAATTTTCCCCAGAGAGTGTTAATACCCCCGTACCTTGATTATAATTAGCCGTAATATCGGTATCACCTGTATTAACTGCTAATTCCTCAAAATCCCCATCCAACAGATTAGTAATCCTGACAGTAGCCCCCACTAGGCTATCATTATCAGGGTCGGTAATGCTAATACCATCAGCAGAGGCGATCGTCACTGGTGGCTGTTTTTCCGTGAAAGTAGTCGCAAAATTCAGAGTTTCCGAATCATCAGGACTCAGATCCACAACAGGACGTTCATTAACCCCTGTCACAGTAATAGTCACAGTAGCGGTGGCTGTAAGACCCATATCATCAGCTACCGTGTAGGTGAAGGTATCTTCTAAAGTCTCCCCTTCCTGCAATCCTATAAATGATTCTACCTCCCTTGGGTCAAAGGTGTAGCTACCATCAGGATTAACGTTAACTGTAGCACCCCGAGAACTATTAGAGTCAAAATCAACCACCTCTAACGGACCGCCTTCCGGGTCTGTATCATTACTCAACACACCTGTAGGCGCATTCACAGTTAGAACCGTATTAGCCAGGGTACTATTACTGTCATCGCCAGCTACAGGAGGTTCATTAACTCCGGTTACAGTAATGCTGACCGTCGCCGTATCCTGATTACCATCAACATCCTCGATAGTGTACGTGAAAGTATCAACTATCTCCTCTTCTTCCCGCAACGCTAATAAAGCATTAGCATTTCTGGGGTCGAATGTATAACTACCATCGGGATTAACTTGTACTGTAGCACCCTGAACGCTCCTGCCATCAAAAGCCACAACCGTTAACGCATCCCCGTCTAAATCGAAGTCATTGGCGAGAACCCCCTCCGATGACTCAACACTCAAAATTTGGTTAGCAAAGGTGTTATTCTCGTCATCAACAGCCGTAGGGAGAGATTTTACCAGCACCGTCACCGTAGCCGTGTCAGTACCTGAACGTCCATCACTAATGGTGTACTCAAAACTAGCTGCTCCGAGAAAGTCCGAGTCGGGAGTAAATAACACATCACCCGCCTCTGGGTCTAGGTCTACTGTACCGTTATTAGCATTAGCCACTTCTATGATAGTGAGAACATCACCATCAGGGTCGCTATCATTAGCTAGTAGAGTTTCCCCAGGGATGTTTATAGCAGTATTTAGTAAAGCATCAACCTGATCATCTTCCGCGACGGGTGGTCGGTTTAGGGTTTCAATGGTGATGGTATCTGTAGCCGTTAAAGGATTATCAGGATCTCCACCACCTTGGTCATTAGTCGTAATTTCCAAGCTACCATTTTCGTTGAGAAACTCTGGTAATGGGGTAAATGTTAACCCTTCTAAGGCTTGGTTAATAGCTGAGAGAGTACCAGTTAAGGTCAGAGTTTCCGTGTTTTCCCCAGTAACCTCCACGGCTTCGGTATTTTCCCCTGGGGTAACTGTCCCGTTGGTCGCCGATATAGTCACCACTAACGGGTCATCCCCCGCGTCTGGGTCAGCAATGGTAATAGCATTATCAGTTTCAGTGCTAAATACTAGGGGTATATCAGCATTAGTGGCTTGGGTTTCTGGTAGGTTGTTACTGGGTGGTTCATTAACCCCGGTGACGGTAATGGTGACAGTAGCCGTCGCCGTACTACCCATATCATCAGCTACCGTGTAGGTGAAGGTATCTTCTAAGGTGGCACCAAAGCGCAATGCTACAAATGATTCTACTGTGGTTGGGTCGTAGGTGTAGCTACCATCAGGATTAACGTTAACTGTAGCACCCTGAGAACTATTAGGGTTAAAATCAACTACCTCTAACGGACCGCCTTCGGGGTCGGTATCATTAACCAAAACTCCCTCAGTCTCACTTACGGTTAAGACTGTATTAGCTAGGGTACTATTACTGTCATCGACAGCTACAGGAGGTTCATTAACTCCAGTTACAGTAATGCTGACCGTCGCCGTATCCTGATTACCATCAACATCCTCGATAGTGTACGTGAAAGTATCAACTATCTCCTGTTCTTCCCGCAACGCCAATAAAGCATTAGCATTTCTGGGGTCGAATGTATAACTACCATCGGGATTAACTTGTACTGTAGCACCCTGAACGCTCCTGCCATCAAAAGCCACAACCGTTAACGCATCCCCGTCTAAATCGAAGTCATTGGCGAGAACCCCCTCCGATGACTCAACACTCAAAATTTGGTTAGCAAAGGTGTTATTCTCGTCATCAACAGCCGTAGGGAGAGATTTTACCAGCACCGTCACCGTAGCCGTGTCAGTACCTGAACGTCCATCACTAATGGTGTACTCAAAACTAGCTGCTCCGAGAAAGTCCGAGTCGGGAGTAAATAACACATCACCCGCCTCTGGGTCTAGGTCTACTGTACCGTTATTAGCATTAGCCACTTCTATGATAGTGAGAACATCACCATCAGGGTCGCTATCATTAGCTAGTAAAGTTTCCCCAGGGATGTTTATGGCAGTATTTAGTAAAGCATCAACCTGATCATCTTCCGCGACGGGTGGTCGGTTTAGGGTTTCAATGGTGATGGTATCTGTAGCCGTTAAAGGATTATCAGGATCTCCACCACCTTGGTCATTAGTCGTAATTTCCAAGCTACCATTTTCGTTGAGAAACTCTGGTAATGGGGTAAATGTTAACCCTTCTAAGGCTTGGTTAATAGCTGAGAGAGTACCAGTTAAGGTCAGAGTTTCCGTGTTTTCCCCAGTAACCTCCACGGCTTCGGTATTTTCCCCTGGGGTAACTGTCCCATTGGTCGCCGATATAGTCACCACTAACGGGTCATCCCCCGCGTCTGGGTCAGCAATGGTAATGGGATTATCAGTTTCTGTGCTAAATACTAGGGGTATATCAGCATTAGTGGCTTGGGTTTCTGGTAGGTTGTTACTGGGTGGTTCATTAACCCCGGTGACGGTAATGGTGACAGTAGCGGTGGCTGTAATACCCATATCATCAGCTACTGTGTAGGTGAAGGTATCTTCTAAGGTTGCACCAAACCGCAATGCTACAAATGATTCTACTGTGGTTGGGTCGTAGGTGTAGCTACCATCAGGATTAACGGTAACTGTAGCACCCTGAGAACTATTAGGGTTAAAATCAACTACCTCTAACGGACCGCCTTCGGGGTCGGTATCATTAACCAAAACTCCCTCAGTCTCACTCACGGTTAAGACTGTATTAGCTAGGGTACTATTACTGTCATCGACAGCTACAGGAGGTTCATTAACTCCGGTTACGGTAATGCTGACGGTGGCGGTAACGGTACTACCTAGACCATTGCTAATGGTATAACTAAATGTGTCTACAATCTGTTCCCCTTCTCGCAACTGTAGAAAAGCATTGACATCCCTGGGGTCGAATGTATAACTACCATCAGGGTTAACTTGTACTGAGGCTCCCCTTTCACTGGTTTGGTCAAAGTCTACGATACTGAGTGTATCTTCTTCGATAGGAGTATCACTGGCGAGAAGACCTGATGCAGCATCGACATTGAAAATATCATTGGCTAGAATGTCGTCTGCTTCTTCTAGTGATGGTTTTACTACTACGGTAACTGTTGCTGTGTCTGTTCCTCCCCTGCCGTCACTAATGGTATAATCGAAACTTGCTCGACCTTGTAGATTGGGAGTTGGGGTGAATTGAATGCCATCACTGGTGAGTTGAGCGGTTCCACCTACGGCATTCCCGACTTCAGTTAGGGTTAGTTCATCTTCGTTGGGGTCGCTATCGTTAGCGATAAGTTCTTCGGGAGCCAGAATCACTGGTGTATTGGTAACTGTTGTGGCTACATCATCTAGTGCATTGGGAGGTAAATTAAGAGCGTTAATGGTGATGGTACTTGTGTCGGTTAAAGGACCGCCTTCTCCGGTGTTTCCGAGGTCGTTGGTGGTAATTTCTAACTCTCCGTTTTGAGCGTTAAATTGGTCGGTGGGGGTAAAGGTTAAACCATCTAGGACGCGGTTAATTGAACCTATTACACCTGTCAGGGTTAGGGTTTCGGTGTCGCTGCCATTAATTTGCACGCCTTCTGTATTGGTGCCGACTGTTAAAATGCCGTTGGTGGCAACTAGGCTAACTTCTACTGGGTTACTACCAGCATCAGGGTCGGAAATACTAATGGAATTGTTGTTCTCTTCACTGAATACTAAGGAGGTTTCTGCATCGGTTTCTTGTGGTTCGGGAACTGTATTGGTCGGGGGGTTATTAATGGCAGTAATCCTAATGATAGAGTTGGCGGGATTACTGTCTTCAATACCATCACTAAGGATGACGGTAATTAGGCGATCGCTTGTACCTGGTGCTGGGGATGTGTTATTATAAACTATTCGGGAAATTGCATCTTCATAAGCTACCGCAGGCGCAGTTCCACTGAGTAGTAAAACTCCCGTATTTGGGTCATAAGCATCGGCGGTAATATTGGGAGATAAAGACCCGGTAATTGATAAACCTTCTTCTTCTCCATTGGCTGGGTTGGTAATAGTAACAGTGGCTGAAACTATATCATCACCATCTGGATCGCTAATGCTAATGCTACCAAGTGCGCCAATGAAAACAGGATCATCTCCTTCGGTAAAGTTGGTGCTAAAATCGTTACCAGCATCAGCAGAATTGAGGTCAATTACCGGAGGATCATTAACTAATTCTACCTCAATGAAAACGGTAGCATTAGCGGTTTGATCATCACTATCTATAACTGTATAAACGAAACTATCTACCCCCACAAAATCGCTGGGTGGTGTATAGACAAAAGATGAATTAGTATCCTCGATGATTGTGCCACCTTCGCTGGTAGTTGAAGGTAGATTTATGATGGTGAGAATATCCCCTGGTCTTGACGGACTATCATTCTCTAATAGAGTAGAATTATTAACGTTTAAGGAACTGTTTTGTGCTGTACTAAGGGTATCATTTCCGGCTGAAATACCATCAGAAGGGGTGGGAGTCGGTGTTGGTGTTGGTGTTGGTGTTGGTGTTGGTGTTGGTGTTGGTGTTGGTGTTGGTGTTGGTGTGGGAACCGGGGGGGGAGTGGGAACCGGAGGGGTGGGAGTAGGTTCGGGACTAGGACTAGGACTGGGAGTTGGAGTTGGAGTTGGAGTTGGACTAGGTTCGGGGTCGGGGTCTGGTCCTGGTTCGGGGTCTGGTCCTGGTTCGGGGTCTGGTCCTGGTTCGGGGTCTGGTCCTGGTTCGGGGTCTGGTCCTGGTTCGGGTTCGGGTTCGGGTTCGGGTTCGGGTTCGGGTTCAGGATCTACTAAGGGTCCGTCTGGATCGATGATAAAATCTGTTTCATCCAGCATGGCTGGATCTATATTTAATAAAACTGCTAAAAAGTCTCCGGTATTGCGGTCTATTAGCAATGTATTTCTGATATTGGCACCTTCACCACGACGAATTTCGATATCTGCAAAGGTGAGTCCTCCGGTTAATCCAATTTTGTCAACACCAGCTTGAAAGTCGGTGATCAAATCTGCTAATTCTGGGGAAGCGCCGCCAGTGGTAGCTGTAATTACACTACCGCCACCTTCAGACGCACTGACAATTAAGCCAACAACAAATATATTTCTACCACCACCACCAGTGAGGGTATCAACACCACGACCGCCTTCTAGTAAATCATTACCTTCATCTCCAAAGATGCGATCGTTACCCTTTCCGCCTCTTAATATATCATTACCATCACCGCCAAAAATTATGTCGTCACCGGGACCGCCAAATATAGTATCATTTCCCTTTCCACCGACGAGTTCATCATTACCATCATCACCAAAGAGTAAATCGTTACCAGTCCCACCAAACAGGAAATCATTATCAGCACCACCGTAAAGGGTATTATTACCACCACCAGCTACTAATGTATCGTTACCCTTATCGCCAAACATCAGGTCGTCATTTTCACCCCCTATGAGGCTGTCATTACCTTGACCTCCATACATGGTGTTATTACCAGAGACAGCGAAGAGGGTATCAGCATCTTTATCGCCGAATAACAGGTCATTCCCACCTTCACCAAAAATTAAATCATTACCTTGACCACCCCGCAGACAATCATCTCCGCCGCCACCATAGATGGTATCATTACCGGCATTGCCATTAATGGAGTCTGCGCCATCACCTCCTCGCAGAAAGTCATCTCCCCCTAAGCCGAAAATGATGTTATCACCACTCAAGCCATCGATCGCATCATTCAAATCACTACCGAGAATGGTATCGTTTCCCTCTGTACCAACTCCTGAACCTTGTATGGTGATGATTTCTGGTTCTGGGTCGGGTGCGGGTTCTGGTTCCGGGTCTGGTTCCGGGTCTGGGTCGGGTGCGGGAGTTGGTGCGGGAGTTGGTGCGGGAGTTGGTGCGGGAGTTGGTGCGGGAGTTGGTGCGGGAGTTGGTGCGGGAGTTGGTGCGGGAGTTGGTGCGGGAAACTCAAAACCCTCTGGTCGAAAGAGAATTTCCCCGCCACCACCAGGTAAAGTTTCTCCGGCTTGTCCGGTGAGGCTTTGCAAGCCTGAGTCAGTTTGTTCAAGATAAACAATGGAACTGGTAGCGATCGAAACAGCTTGTAAAACTGGTTGTTCAGGAATAAATAAGAGTTCCCCATTGGCTCCGGTCATGGTATCCCCGATCGCCCCCCCAAAGGTTTGAAATTTACCAGGAATGGGGTCAGCGGGAAAAATTAATTCAATATTATTAGTGCTTAGTAGACTATTACCGGGAATAACTCGGCGAGATATGAGAGCGAGGGTGGTCGGGATATTAACACCAGTCATAATGGGACTCCTTAATAGTGATCAAGTATTAGGGGGAAGATGGAAACAGGGGAGGATATGGGTTTAAGTGTTCTCCCCTGGTTTGGTAAATCAGGAACTATGGCTAGATAATAGTGAAATCATTAGAGCCGATAATGGTACTAATGTTATCCGTCGAAGGATCAATTGATTCCAGAATAGCCAAGTCAAAGGCGGGTAAACTGTCATCAGATAAGTCCGGGTCAAAACCGAGAATATAGTTACCTCGGAAGCCTTGATAGGTGAGGTTATTCCGGTAGAGTATCAAAGCGGAACCGCCATCTGAACCCCTTTGATTTTTGAGGGCGGCGTTAACGGCTTGAATATTATCAAAGGTGTCTTGGAAGATAATTAATTGTCGTCCGCTAATGTCAGTACCTTCTGAGCCGAGAGCGCTAATGATAGCGCTTTGGAGGGGTGCGGCGGCGGTGCCAACGGTGGGAACTAACCCCTCAAAATTGTTTTCTCCAGACAGAATTAAGAAGCGATCGTTTCCTGGATCTTTAAAATCAGTAATAATATCGACTCCCTCGCCGGGGTTGAGGTAGTAGAAGACATTGTTACCGGAATCTCCTGTGAGTAGGTCAGAACCGGCTCCCCCAGATATGGTATCATCTCCACTGCCACCATAGAGGGTATCATTGCCACTGTCTCCAAAGATGAGGTTGTTACCATCACCACCATAGACCTGATCGTTACCTGGTCCAGCAAATACGGTATCATTACCTGGTCCGGCTATAATCGAATCATTCCCAGCGCCGCCAAAGATGCTGTTATCACCAGCACTTCCCTCAATGGTGTCGTTACCTTCACCACCAAACAGGGTGTCATCTCCTTTGCCGCCAACGATAGAATCGTTACCCAGTCCACCAAAAATGGTGTTATTACCAGAGCCACCAATGAGGGTATCATTGCCCGGTCCTCCTTGAATTAGATCTCGACCAATTCCACCCCAGATGAAATCGTCGCCGTCATCTCCAAATAATTGGTTATCGCCTCGCTCAGTAATTATGGTGTCATCACCATCACCACCAAAAATGGTATCGTTACCTGTGCCACCAGTGAGGGAGTCATTACCAACACCACCACTGAGTAAATTACCATCATCACCGCCGATAATGGTATCGTCTCCACCTTCTCCAAATAGGCTGTTAATTCCACTACCACCAATGATGGAGTCGTTACCGGGTCCACCAAAGATAGAGTCGTTACCTTCGTTACCCAATAGGGTATCGTTTCCTTCTCCACCATCAATGACATCATTACCACTTCCCCCCACTAGGGAGTCATTTCCCGGACCTCCTTCGAGGATATTTCGACCGCCAACACCCACAAGGGTATCATTACCACCAAATCCTTGAATGTACTCACTCAAGGCTGTACCAACTATGTTGTCATCTTCATCAGTTCCCTGAATGAAGTCATCCACGACTGAGATACTAAAGATTTGCTGGGGTAAGGTGGCGACACTATCTGTGAGTCGGAATACTAAATCATCTACGCCAGACTCTCTACCAGAGGTGTAGATAATAGCACCAGTATTAATGCTTTCTTGGCTAAATCGATCGCCAGTTCTAATGCGATCGGTGGAGGTGGTCCCCAATCTCTGCATAATACCAGCTTGAGGCTCTCTTAATACCTCATAAAATACCTCAGTCGGAAGATTGTCTGGGTCTTCGGCAAATAGGTTATTAACTGTGATGGTTTGTTGCTGAGTTGGCAGTAGGATAATCCCGCGATTAACTACTAATTCTGGCGGTTGATTAACCTGTATAAATACAGTGGCTTGGGCAGTGTTACCACTACCATCAGTTATGGTATAGGTAAAGGTTTCCGGCTCTACAAAGCCAGGATTAGGAGTATAAGTAAATGTTCCGCCTCTGGGGTCAGCAGGACTTTGGATTAAGCCCCCCCAGTGGTCATGGTAAATTCAATCACCCTAATAGGTTCCCCTTCAGGGTCGCTATCATTGGCGAGTACGTCAAAGGTCACTGGTTGGTTTACCCCTCGTCTCACCCGGTCATCAACTGCGTTAGGTGGCAAGTTGATAGGGGGTGGGGGTGGCGGAAGTGGAGGTACAGGAGGGGTCGGTGTGGGTGTCGGTGGTGTCGGTGGTGTCGGTGGTGTCGGTGGTGTCGGTGGTGTCGGTGGTGTCGGTGGTGTCGGTGGTGTCGGTGTGGGTGGTGTGGGTATGCCGATGTCCAAGCCGACGACGGGGACAAAATCGGAGGCGGTTAGGTTATTGCTGTTAACCCCAATGAGAACTGCTAGGAACTCTCCATCACTACCATTACGGATAATAGCATTCCCGGCGTTTTCCTCGCTTTGGGTAATGCTGAGTTGTTCAAAGGTGAGGTTCCCCAACAAACCAATTTTATCAGTCCCACCAGTGAAGTCATTAATGACATTAGCTTCTTCTACGCTACCGCCGCCACTACCTTCGGCGATCGCAAAGGTGTCACTACCGGAACCACCTGTTAGGGTATCAGCTCCGGGACCCCCGAATAATAAATCATCTCCCACTTCTCCAGCAATTTGATCATCGCCTTCCCCGCCGATGATAGTATCGTTTCCTGGTCCGCCAAAAATAGTATCGTTGCCAACTCCCCCAAATAATAGATCAGCACCATCATTACCGAAGATTAAATCATCTCCCTCCCCACCATAAATAGTGTCGTTGCCGTCATCTCCCCAGAGGATATCATTACCTTTGTCGCCAAAAATCAAGTCATTCCCAACACCACCCCGAATGCAGTCGTTGCCGTCCCCGCCATACATAGAATCTGCACCAGGTCCCCCCAATAGGGTATCGTTGCCGAGGTTGCCGAATAGTAAGTCATTACCATCTCCACCAATCATCAGGTCATTGTCCTGACCTCCATAGGCGGTATCATTACCCGGTCCGCCGTCTAGGGTATCGTTGCCTTGGTTGCCGAAGAGTAGATCGTCGCCTTCGTCACCTTGTAGGAGGTCGTTTCCAGCTAAACCGAAGATGGTATCGTTTCCAGCTAAACCATTAATGACATCATCCCCTGATGAGCCGATAATAGAGTCATCTCCGGTGGTTCCTTGACCTATTCCTTCGATGATTTGGGCAAAGTCGCCTGGTTGAACTGAGATCACCACTTGCGCTAGGTCGGAGTCTGTGCCGTCGGTGACATTGTAACTAAAGCCATCAGTACCAAAGAAGTCTGGGTTGGGTCGATAGGTGAATATTCCGGCACCGTTGAAGATTAGGCTTCCGTTGGCGGTGCTGCTGAAGTTTTGAACGCTGAGGGTATCTCCGTCTGGGTCTGTGTCGTTGAAGAGTACATCAAAAAAGGTGTCTTGTCCCTGGCTGGTGGTGACAAAAACATCGTTGGCTATGGGAGGTTGATTTTCTCTGGGTTCTGGGTCTGGGTCAGTTCCTGGGTCAGTTCCTGGATCTGGTGATGGGTCAGTCCCTGGGTCTGGCTCTGGGTCTCCTGCATCGTCAGGGATAAAGACAAAGGAGCCGTCTGCACGGCTTTGGAGTCTACCGGGTTCTCGATTTAGAACGGTGAGGAATCCTTGGTCTTGTCCGCCGGCTCTCACTACTATTACGGTTTCACTGCTACCTTGAATTGTAGCTTCAAAGCCTGGCTCATCGGGAACAAATAGTGTGATTCCTCCCTCTCCCAGTAGGGTATCCCCTAAGCCGTTGGAGGCCGGTAATATGTTGGTGATGGACCCTGGGAAGGTTTCAAATCTGTTGGGTATTGGTTCGGCGGGAAAGATGAGAACAACTTGGTTGAGGCTGAGAATTTGATCTCCAGGAGATACTCGCAACGCAAGTTGAGCAGGGGTGGTGGGAATGGTTGAACTGGTCATGGCGTGACTCCTAATTGATGATGACTTGGGAATTTTGGCATAGACAAGGGGTTATTTTAACGATTAGGCTATGTCAATTGATGCTAATGGTTATGATTTTGGGGCTTGATTTGGGCAAGGTAGCCACATCGGTGATTTGAAGTCATCGACATAAGATGAATGGGTATCAATTTAAACAGATTAATGATGGATCAGTCAATCCTACTAGCGTAAATATCGCAGAAACTGTGACTTTTAATCATAAATTATTCAGATTTCTCGGTGACTGATTAGGGTCAATTAAGATGTATTATTGAGGATGTTTTTCATGGAAACACAATTAAAATTGACTTTTAATGGTTAATTATAGCCGAATTGGTAATTAATTAGCAGATGCAAATTTTTTGTGTTTTGGGGATGTTCTCATGAACTTAGGGGGGTATTGAACGGGATTTCAGAAATTGAATTGGATTCATATTACCCCCATTTTTACCGCGTTGGTACACTACTGACAAGGGGTAGAAGAGGTCCGAGTTGTTCTTGACCATTAACTGATAATTCACTATGACAGAGATAAAGGCGATCGCTAACCCGACTTAATAAATCCCACACAATCCTTTGTAGTCTTTGCTGATTGGCTGCCATCATATCTTCACTGGTCCAAGGCTGTCTCTGCTGTTGAATATCTTGGAGAAACACAGGCGCACCCCAAAGGCTACTAGCTCCCTCTTGGAACCAGAGGGGGGAACCTGCATCAAGCCAAAAGTGCCAGGAATGGGATTGGTGATTGACACGGTATTGGAAAATGGTGGCGAGGGTGACAGCAGGAGCCTTAACAGCCATTTCTCCCACGGGGTAGGGGTTGGCGGTAACAACTCCTCGGCGCAACAGTTCAATAAATTGGCGAGTGATTTCGACGGTTTCTAAGGGTGATGGCTGGGGTTTGTCTCTGGTATAAATATCCCAAAAGTGGATGGCGGTTTCCATTAATTCCCGCAACAGGTCGATTTGTGCGAAGGCTTTTAGGATTGGGCGATTCATGTCTATGATTAACGCTGGTGAACCTGTAACCCTAGGAATGAAAAATTCCTGGATGGCTCGGTCTAATAAGGCGACAGGACTGGGGAGGAGGTTCTGATGATACTTCTGTTGCTGTAGGGATAACCACTCACAAATATATTTATAGGTGTTGGCGGCACGGTAGCCGAGGCGGTCCCAGCGTGGAAAGGCATTAATTGGCAATAATTTCGGATTTTGCCAATCAAGGGCGAAACAGTGATCAGCTAATAAACCGGCTCGCACTGGATCGATCGCATTATGGATGGGAAAATTGGCGGCGGGTGAGTCGGGGTCTGATGTGCTGCTGTGTTTGCTCTCTGGGATATGGCTACTGATAATGGTCAGCATTTCGGCGATCGCATCTCTATCTACTAACCGCCCTAAGCCTGGATATACTAAGGCGAGTAGGGTCAGCAGCGATCGCACTATCGAAGAAGTGATCAGCGGTTGCTGTGGTTGAATTTCTTCTAGGGCAATACCCTCATGGGTTAAAATTTCTCGAATAGTATAGCGGGCGATCGCATCTAACCCCGGAGCGATGATAGCAATATCCTGGGGCTGTACCTGATCATTTTTAACCGCTTCTATGATGGTTGTAGCCGTCCGCCGCAATAGTTCAGCCCTAGAAGTGGTTTCGATCGCCAAAACTGACTGCTGAGAGTGACTCAAGTCGGGAAAGTTACCATAATCTTGATTGAGCCATGACAAAACCTCAGCACCCAGAGTTTCTGCTAAACCCTCGACCGGAGAAAGCTGTTCTATCTGACAGCGATCTTGCAACTGTGCTAGATATTTAGGATCTGCCCCTAAACCTAGTCTGACTGCACCTTGGGGATTGTAAGTAAATACTCCCATCACTTGATTCTCTAATAGAAACTCGAATAAATGGCGGGCGATCGCTGGGTATTCATCCACATCATCGGCTAAAATAACTCGATGCTGATGGAGCAGATGCCGTTGATAGGTGGGATGCTTCAACAAATGTCGCCAATATAAATCGGCTATAATGCCATAAGTTAGTAATCCCCTTTGCTGACACCAATTTTGCCAACGTAGCAGCATCTCGGTCATACAGGTGTAGGTGGTCTCACCAATGGCATCAAAAGCCTGATGGCGTTCTAAAATACTAGGCAGATCTTCAACAGGCGTGCCGCTGAGTCCTGCTAGTTGTAATAGGTCGAGGGTTGTACGGACAATGCGATCGCGCCCTCTCCCAAAGTCCGTGAGTTTTCCACTATCGATTTCAGGACTCCAAAGTTGGCTGGCAAGTTCCTGTTCTAGTTCAGGACGCAACCTCTGGGGAAATTGGGCTCTCAGGTCTAGGGCTTCAATGAGTAAAGGCCAGAACAAAAGCACTTCCGCCTGAAAAAATCCCATAATGGTGATGGCGGAAAATGGATATTGTCCAGCCGACGCTTGGGTTATCCTATCAACTAAATGCCTTTTATTGGTTCCATTGGCGGCCAAAACTAGGGGACGCAAGCCTTGTAGAGGGTGCTTGGGTTGAAATGGGGCTGAATAGGGCGCGTTGAGAGCGCCTACATACATTTGACTCCACAGACAAAATTGCTCTACCAAACGGGTAGTTTTACCTGTTCGTGAGCCTCCGGTAATCCACAGTGATTCCCAAACCACAGCCATGTTATTAAAAGTGCTAATATACCCCGTACATTACCATTGTTTCGCGCCTAACCTCAAATAGGTGTTTTTGGCAACTCACTATGACATCCTCAAATTGGACTCAGTTTAAGCGGTTTCTCAATCGTGCTAATCAGTGGTTTCGTGATACTCCTGATCGAGCTTTAGATCAGGCTTATGATGCAGCTCTAAAAATACGATCTCTGGAAAATGAGCATTTTCATGGTGAGGCGATCGGGTCGTCTTCGGATGAATATAGCGATCGAGTCTTGTCTTATTTTAAATCCGAGGTTAATAAGTATTTACAAATCATTCAAATGCGGTTAGCAGAATTTAACACTAGCCGCTCTATTTTAGGTATCTCTGAACAAATAGACCCCGCCGAACTTAATCGCAAGTTGCGGAATCCGGATGATATTGATGACCGCAATTATGACCGAAATCAAGATGCCGATACCATTGACATAATCTGTGAAAAACTAGAATTTATTGATGCTGTCACTAACCGTTATCAGAAAAAACCATCCCCCAAACAAGTACCATCACCATCTAAATCCTTGGTAAAAGTCGAAGACTTAGAAAGTCGTTCTCTGATACCTAATCAGCCAGAGAATGGACTGGTTTCGCTTCCCACAAAGTCTAAGTCTATTCTCAGTTCCGATATTCCCATTTCTCCACCAAAAGCCGAAAATAATCTTAAAGACAACCTCCAATCTGAAAACTCCGGCACTAGCTTTCTACCTCGAACTTTGCTCAGAACTGTGACTCGGATTAAACGGGAACTTAACCCAGAGTCGGAAGAACAGGTGATTAAAGATTATCGGAAATCGAAAGTTAAAACCATTATTGCGATTAGATTTATTCTCATCTTGATTTTAGTGCCACTTTTGACTCAGCAATTGTCGAAAAACTTTGTGATTGGTCCCTTAGTTGATAGGTTTTGGGTTAATGAAAACACCCCCCTATTTATGAATGTTGACATGGAAGAAGAAGCCTTAATGGAAATTGAGAGATATGAGTCTAGGTTAAAGTTTGAGATGATGGTGGGTTTCATACCAGAAT
Organism: Arthrospira sp. PCC 9108; assembly: GCA_016745315.1. Lineage (GTDB taxonomy): Bacteria > Cyanobacteriota > Cyanobacteriia > Cyanobacteriales > Microcoleaceae > Limnospira > Limnospira platensis. The sequence goes on along the minus strand of CP066886.1, from coordinate 1,679,653 downwards.
TAACCCCGGAAGAGTTAGAGGAAAGAACCCAAGCCAAAGCTATCAAAATTGCTGAGGAATATCGCTCATTAAGTGCTAATTCTATTAAAAATATTTTTGCTGATATCATATCAGTGTTTACGTTTGTCTTGATTTTGTCTAACAACAAGGCAGAAGTGCAAGTTGTGAAATCATTTATGGGGGATATAATTTATGGCCTCAGTGATAGCGCGAAGGCATTTATCCTGATTTTGTTAACTGATATGTTCGTAGGTTTCCACTCCCCCCACGGTTGGGAGGTAATTCTGGAAAGTGTGGCTAGACATTTGGGAGTAGCAGAAAGCCGAGATTTTAACTTTCTGTTTATTGCGACATTTCCGGTTATATTAGATGCGGTATTTAAGTATTGGATTTTCCGCTATCTCAACCGCAGCTCACCTTCAGCAGTATCGACTTATAAGACTATGAATGAATAAAAAAAGCCAATAGTTGGGGCGGGTTTATTCATATCCTGCTTGGGAATTGATGATTGATTATGGTGGGTGAGGGCGGGTTTATTCATATCCTGGTGGGGATGCCGGGTTGATTATGGTGGGTGAGGGCGGGTTTATTCATATCCTGGTGGGGATGCCGGGTTGATTATGGTGGGTGAGGGCGGGTTTATTCATATCCTGGTGGGGATGCCGGGTTGATTATGGTGGGTGAGGGCGGGTTTATTCATATCCTGGTGGGGATGCCGGGTTGACAGCAGAACCCGCCCCTACGATGATTAATTATTAATTGTCCGGTGGGTGAGGGCGGGTTTATTTATATCCTGGTGGGGAATTGATGATTGATTATGGTGGGTGAGGGCGGGTTTATTTATATCCTGGTGGGGATGCCGGGTTGATTATGGTGGGTGAGGGCGGGTTTATTTATATCCTGGTGGGGATGCCGGGTTGACAGCAGAACCCGCCCCTACGATGATTAATTATTAATTGTCCGGTGGGTGAGGGCGGGTTTATTTATATCCTGGTGGGGATGCCGGGTTGATTATGGTGGGTGAGGGCGGGTTTATTTATATCCTGGTGGGGATGCCGGGTTGACAGCAGAACCCGCCCCTACCATGATTAATTATTAATTGTCCGCTGGGTGAGAGGGCGGGTTTATTCATATCCTGGTGGGGATGCCGGGTTGACAGCAGAACCCGCCCCTACGAAATTGTCAATTATCGATTATTTTTGTGGATATGAGATTTCGGGGGGAATGGGGACGACAGGGGGTTCCTAAGCAAATTTGGGCGGCTGGTAGGTCACTGAAGACGCTGGATCTAGCGCCGACAACGGTATTAGCACCGATCGCCACTCCCGGTCCGATAAAGCAATCTGTAGCTACCCACACCCCAGGAGCGATCGCAATTGGGGCGGTTTGTAGACCAAAAGCGGGGTCATGGATATCGTGGCTTCCCGTACACAAATAGGACTTTTGAGAAATCACGCAATGCTCACCGATTTCGATACGGTCTAGGCTATAAAGTACCACATCATCACCAATCCAACTATAATCACCGATCGCCACTTTCCAGGGGTAAGTCAACCTAGCGGTAGGTCGAATAATTACCCCTTGACCAATTTTGGCCCCAAACAGCCGCAAAATCCCGCAGCGAATGTTATTAAACGGGTGAGGAGTCAGGGGAAAGGCGATCGCCTGAACCAACCACCATAGTAAAATCAACCATCCTGGCTTCCCCCGGTCAAACCCAGATTGATCATACTTTCGCAGATCAACCCAGGCTTCTGTCGATGTCTCCGTTTTGGTCATTTTTCCACTGTTTGAGGTACAGACTGAGGCGTGGCTGTCTTGGTGGTGGGTTTCGCCACATTCAACTGACCGCCAAATTTACGCAATTCGTAAAGTTTCACCCCAATTTGATATTCATATTGGCTCAACAGTCGGCCATAAATATAGCCAGCGCGACCATCCAAAAAACCCAGTTGGATAATATAAAATAGGATAAATCGCAACAGAGGTTTAAAGGGCAGTTTCACCCAAATGGTTTTTAAAAAGCGTTTCCGCTGGACTGCATCTCCAAATAAATCAGCCCCAATGGTTTTACTATCATCCTGACCTGTGAGGATATTGTAGTAAACCCGTGCTTCCCAGTTAGAATAGCGGTTATGGCGTTCTATCCAGTGGAACAAATCCCGGAAATCCTCATGAAGCATATCTTCTTGGAGATAACCGACTTTCCCCTCAGAGATGACTACGTGCTCGTGTACTTCATTATCTCCGGTATTACGGACGTTCTCGGTGTTTAGATTTTCGTAGCGACCCAATTTATGCTTGAATAGACGCAGGTTCCAGTCGGGATATTTACCGCCGTGGCGAATCCATTTCCCTAGGAAGAATACCCGACGATTAATGTAATAGCCAGAATATTCGGGGTTTTGGATTTTTTGGGCAATTTCTTGCCAAGATTCCGGGGTGATACGTTCGTCACAGTCCACAATTAGCACCCATTCATTACGAAAGGGGAGATTTTCCAGGGACCAATTTTTCTTTTTCGGCCATTGACCATTGAAGTGGAATTGTACCACTTTAGCTCCGAGACTTTCGGAAATTTCCACAGTGCGATCGCTACTTTGAGAATCGACCACCAAAATTTCATCAGCCACAGCCACACTAGCCAGACACGCGGGGAGATTTTCCTGTTCATTTTTGGCAGGAATTAGCACGGAAACGGGAATTTTGGATGCAGTAATGCTCATAACACAATGTTGATAAGTAGACCATTAAGATAGGTGATTTCTCATGTTTTGGGTTTGGTGGCTGTATTGTTGATGTTTAACAAACCAGCGATCGCCGCTCCTAAATAGCCAATTTGACCATAAGCATAAACCAAATTATCAAATCGGGTAGCTGGATCGTTAAAATACTTTAGGGATTTGTAAAGTCCTCTGACCATATTCTCGCCGCCCCGCCCTAATTGTCCCCAGTTGGCGCGTCCCGACAGTTGTTCACGGTAACACTCACTAATTCCCTGCCACCAGCCTCTCTCCATAAACCAACTGCGCTTAACTCTTTCCGGAGCGACATTATGAGCCACCAAAGCATCGGGAATATAAGCCACCTCCCAGCCTCGGTTGAGAGCTTCTTCTGTCATCACCAGTTCTTCGTTAGAAAGCAGCCGTTTTCCCACTCTACCTAGATTAGGGTCAAACCCTCCAATTTGGTCGAGAAAGGTGCGGCGGATAGAGTAGTTTAGTCCTCTGGGGGTTAAGCCGGGATTGCTGATATAAAGGATATCATCTCCTAGGTTATATGCTCCTAAGTTTTCGGCTAAACCGGGGGATAGCCATGGGGGAGGGGTGATGCCTTCTGGCCAAATTAAGGTAACGCGACCCCCTGCTACCGCTAGTTTCTGGTTGTCTTGATAGGCTGTGTAGAGTACCCTTAGCCATTGAGGACTAGCAACGGCATCATCGTCTAGGTAGGCTAAAATGGGAGCCTGGGCGGTTTTGGCTCCGGTATTGCGGGCGACAGACAGACCTGTGATCGGCTCGTATATATAACGGAGTTTAGGGTGATCGAGTTTGCTTTCGACTATTTCACGGGTGCGATCGCTCGAAGCATTATCTACCACGATCACTTCAAAGTTATCAAATTCCTGGTCTAGCAAGCTATCGATCGCCGCCCCTAAGTAGTTAGCTCGATTATGGGTACAAATGATAGCAGAAATCAGCGGTTCAGACATAACTAGAGTTCCTAGAGGTTGCTGATGGGTTTCCCAACCGTTGATGCAAATTCCCTGACCACTAATCTGGGTTAACTTCGTCCCCACGGGTCGCAGTTACGAGCCTAGATTAGGATGCTATCATTTTACACAATCTTCACCAAAATTCCCATTCTTTTTACATAACTCCCTGTTAAATTCATCTGGCCTTGGTGTTTAATCATCCTCACGGGGATTAAATAATTTGATAGCGTGACTCCCTAGAACATTAATTCTAATTGAATCCGTTGCCAGATAGTCTTTATCTACAATTATTTAAACTCCGCATCAATCACTCAACCTAAAACCTGCCATGGCCATGACAAAACTTTTGGCAAATTTAACCCTAGCTTCCGGCATAGGATTAGCCTCGGCTTTAGCTTTTTCTCTACCTGCTCAATCTCTAGTTTTCTACGACCTCCATTTTTTTGATACGGAAGGTCAGTTAGTAGGTACTGGAGAGTTTAGCCACGAAAAACATCCCTTTGCTGGAGTCATCAATTTATGTGTCAATCAATTATCTTGTAATATTCCCCTGGACATCAGCGCAAGTGACCAATTTTTCCAAGTCACCAGTTTTGTTTCTGATGTCAGAGGTTTATCATTTGAATTCCTCCTTAATAACCCCAATAACCATCAGACTTATCTTTTCTGGCGACCATTTGATGATAATTTACTGTCTAGTGTGGTTCCATGTAGGACTAGAGACTGTATTGGAAGAAGGTTATTTTTCATGGATAATATCTGGTATGATGGCATTGGTAGATCAGAAGTTTCTGCTGGGGCTCTCATGAATGCAACCCAGTGGTCATCGTGGTTGAGGGGATCTCGAATTCCAGACTTTGCTTGGTATAGTGAGTCGGGAACTTGGACAGCTACTAAGCGTTCCGTACCTGAACCGGGAACAATTTTCGGACTGATGGCAGTAGCCCTAGTAACTGGTTCATTATTAAAGCGCAAAGGTGACTCTATTAAACCTGACGATGAACCAAAATAAAGTTAATTTTGTGGGTTCATGAACAGCAAATAAAATCCTCTAGCCAGTCCCCAAACTTCAATAATTAATCAATTGCGGGAGGATTTCGCCCATTAATAAATTGGAAAGAGTTGTTGACTTTTGTTGATTTTGGCATTATAATAGAAGCAACTGGTTGTTTAAAAAAAGCCCAGCGATCGCTCTAAAATTCATTCGAGGGCGATCGCTTTTTTTGATGTTAGCCTTGATGGAGGTTAGACCAGGCGATCGCCAATTGAGTCTACTAATCAAGAAGACGGGGGACTTGAGTCGGAGAACTGTGATTGTGCTAAGGTTTGAGGGAAGGTATGCGTTTAGATTAGCTGTCTCGCCAATTATAAGGAGTGTAGCAGATCCCACTACTATCAATAGTGGTAGCCAAAACAGCTAGTCAGTTTCCCAGCTAATGGAGATATTACATGAGTTTCTCATCAACCAATGCCCAACTCAAAATTTACGGCAGCACATCTGTTTCTGAAATAGTCATTGATAATGGGATAGCTTCCATTGGTCGCGCCCCCGATAACACAGTAGTATTAACAGATATGAGTGTTTCGCGGCACCACGCCGAGATTAGACTAGAGGGCGATCGCTATGTAATTGTGGATTTAGGCAGTACCATTGGCACACTGCTAAACGCAGATACAATTCCCCCCAAAACGCCGCAACCCTTAGCCAATAATGACACCATCCAAATAGGGGATGCTAAACTAACCTTTTGCTTTAGCTCCCTGGCTGTAGCCCCGACCCAAGCCGCCGCCCCAGCCCTATCAGAAGAAACAGTAGTTGATAATACTATAGGGCAAAGCAGTGGCACAGTCCTAAGTTTTACCCTAGAGTTACGGGGAAAGGATCTCATTACTATTGGTCGAGATGCGAGTAATAATACAGTCATTAATCATCCTTCCGTGTCTCGCAACCATGCCCAAATTGCCCGGAAAAACGGGTCTTTTGTTTTAACAGACCTCAGCTCTACCAATGGAACCTTTGTCAATGGTAAAGTAATTACAGGCGATCGCACCCTGACGGTGGGAGACAATATTCGCATCGGTCCTTGTCGCTTCACCTTAAACATTGATGAAACTTTAGTACAGGTCAACGAAGAAGGTAATCTGCGCCTCGATGCGCTAGGCTTAAATAAACAGGTTTCCAAAGAAGTTAACCTACTCAATGATATTTCCCTATCGATACAGGCGCGGGAATTTGTCGTAGTGGCTGGGGTTAGTGGCGGCGGTAAATCTACCCTTCTTGATGCCCTCAACGGCTTTCGTCCAGCTACGGGAGGCCATGTATTAGTCAATGGCGTTGACTTGTACAAAAACTATAACGCCTACCGCACGGAAATTGGTTATGTTCCCCAAAAGGATATTGTCCATACTGAGTTAACTGTGACTCAGGCTTTGGATTATGCCGCCCAATTACGAATGCCGGCTGATACCACTTTAGCAGAAAGACAGAAACGGGTTGATGAGGTTCTCCAGGATTTGGGATTGTCTCACCGTCGGGATGTTCCCATTAAAGCCCTCAGTGGCGGTCAACTCAAGCGGGTATCTATTGGGGTGGAATTGTTGACTAAGCCTAGTTTATTCTTTTTGGATGAGGCAACCTCTGGCTTAGATCCGGGTACGGAAGCTGATATTATGAATCTGCTGCGAAATCTGGCAGACCAAGGTAGGACGGTAATTTTGATTACCCATGCTACCGATAATGTCATGCTGTGTGATTTAGTAGTATTTTTAGGTGCGGGAGGTCGGATTGCTTATTTCGGCCCTCCTCAAGAGGCGCTGCAATATTTTGGGGTTGAGCGCTTTAATCAAATTTATCACAAGGTAGAAAGGGAGCGATCGCCTCAAGATTGGCAGCAAGATTATCTCAACTCTTCCCAATACCAAAGGTTTGTGGTTCAACGCCAAAAGACTCTCACCAATGTTCAGGCTGAAACTAATGGTAATAGGCGATCGCAACAGGTTCCCGGCGCGACCATTAAACGGGTTTCCGCTTGGCGACAGTTTCTGATTTTATCGAATCGGAATTGGTCGATTTTAATGCGCGATCGAGCTAGTTTAATCTTAATGTTGGCGATCGCCCCTATTCTCGGTATACTTGACTGGTTTACCTGGAATCGCTATATGTTTGACGATACCAAAGGCGATTTTGGGCAGGTAATTACCATGCTATTTGTTACCGCCTTAGTCGCCGTCATGGTCGGTAGTATCGCCACCATGCGCGATATTGTCAAAGAAGCCGATATCTACCGCCGGGAAAGGACTATTGGTTTACAAATTCTTCCCTATATTCTGTCGAAGGTTTGTATTGCTTCAGTCTTCGCCTTATATCAAGCCGCAATTTTCCTATTGTTTAAACTGATAGCTGTTCAGATTCCCGGAGACTTTTCCGTTTATGGTTCCTTGTACATAACCTTAGTCTTGGCAACCATGGCAGGAATGGTCATGGGATTATTGGTTTCAGCCATTTCTCCTAACCAGAATATCGCCCCTTTATTGACCATTATCTTTTTAGTTCCTCAAATTACTTTTGGTGGCGGAATGCTACCTATTAACACCTTGGGACTACCAGGACTGATCATTAATCATCTCACCCTAACTAAATGGCCGTTTGAATCCTTTGTTACTATCACTGGAGTAGGTCGAGATGTAGCGGAAGACCCCTGTTGGCAGTTAGATGAGGATGAACGCGATGCCTTAACTGATGCCCAAAAACAGGACTGTATTTGTTTAGGAACTAGCCTATTTAATCAATGCAGTTTTCCCGGCATTTTAGCTAAGTATAATCCGGCTGTTGACCAGCCAGAACCCGTCCGTCCTGAATCTCCTGGCGACCCTCCCCAACAACCTACTAGACCTGATAACCAGTCTTTTCAAGCGCAACTAGACTATGAAGACGAGATGGATCAATATCAAGCTGATATGGAAGCCTACCAAGACCGGGTTAATGAGTACCAGACAGCTATTCAACAATGGCAGGATGAGTATGGAGAATGGCGAGGTAAATATGAGGGGGCTTTAGGTGAAGCCGAAGGAACCATTAAGCGTTTTTTCCAGGACTATGGTTCAATGTTTAATGTCAATGTCGGCAAATATTGGGGGATTTTAATTGGGTTAATTATGGTGATGTTTGGCTTGTTATTAGTGGTGCAAAAACGCAAGGATGTAATTTAACAACCCCGATACAATTATGGGTGGAGGTGAAGCGAGCGTGAAACCCAACAGAGTAGGTTGGGTGAAACCCAACAGAGTAGGTTGGGTGAAACCCAACAGAGTAGGTTGGGTGAAACCCAACAGAGTAGGTTGGGTGAAACCCAACAGAGTAGGTTAGGTAAAACCCAACAGAGTAGGTTAGGTAAAACCCAACAGAGTAGGTTGGGTAAAACCCAACAGAGTAGGTTGGGTGAAACCCAACAGAGTAGGTTAGGTAAAACCCAACAGAGTAGGTTGGGTGAAACCCAACAGAGTAGGTTAGGTAAAACCCAACAGAGTAGGTTGGGTGAAACCCAACAGAGTAGGTTAGGTAAAACCCAACAGAGTAGGTTGGGTGAAACCCAACAGAGTAGGTTAGGTAAAACCCAACAGAGTAGGTTGGGTGAAACCCAACAGAGTAGGTTAGGTAAAACCCAACAGAGTAGGTTAGGTAAAACCCAACAGAGTAGTGAAACCCAACACCAAAACACCAACCACAGGGTGACAAAAGTCAGTGATTATACTGATGACGCTGGTTAATTGGCGGATGATAATAGGACTAAGCCGGAACATGGGCTTAATTATTTAAACCATTGCTGGCTGAATATTTCACCTATTAATAATGGTGTCAATCAATGAGTCCTCAAAAACTGTTGGTGTCTGCTGGTCTATCTATGGTTATAATAGCTGCTGCTGTAGTTCCGGCTTGGGCTTATCCGGCGCGTTTATTTGCGAATGATGCTGGGTCTCAAATTAACATTCGTTCAGGACCGGGAACTAACTATTCTGTGGCTCATTATGGTTATGCGGGAGATTATGTTGATGTGATTAATGAAAGGGTAGTTAATGGCTATAAATGGTATTATGTGGAGTTTCCAGCGTCTAAGGCTCGTGGTTGGGTTCGGGGTGATTTTATTACCTATAAGAACTAGGTATTAAAGTTTAATTAATCTGGGTGCATTATCCTGACAAGATGGGGCAGAAAGCAGATTTTTTGCCGTGTTTATTCATGTTTGCCTTTAAGGAGATAAGTGGTCATTTCACCCTTGCCTTTAATGGGAATTGTGCCGCGCTTTTCAAATATATAGCGATCGCGAAGTGCCATATATGTTTCCTCTGTCACCTGAATTTCATCTGCGATACTATGGGACTCCATTCGGGAAGCAATATTAACGGTATCTCCCCACAGGTCATAGATAAACTTTTTCAAGCCAATTACCCCGGCAATAACGGGACCCGTAGCAATACCAATACGGATTTTAAAACCTTGTTGATTTTGTCGGTTGAACTCCCGGAGAGTCCGCTGCATATCCAGGGCCATATCAGCGATCGCTTCGGCATAATCTTCCCTAGGTAAAGGCAACCCAGAAACCACCATATAAGCATCCCCAATAGTCTTAATTTTCTCCAAACCATGTTGTTCTGCTAACCCATCAAATCTGGAAAAAATACCATTTAGCAACTGCACCAAATCCGTGGGACTAAACCTGGTTGAAATCTCGGTAAAACCGACAATATCAGCAAAAAGCACCCCCGCATCAGTAAAATCATCAGCAATAGTCTTAGGGTCTTGTTTAAGGCGTTCGGCGATGGGATATGGCAGAATATTAAGTAGTAGTTTTTCGGACTTTTCCTGTTCTTGTTTAACCTGTTCGTAGGCAGTAACTAAGGCTTTGCGGGAGTTAAACTCAGAACAGGCGAGACGGTCATATAAATAAACCGATAGATTGCAAATGACACAGATCCAGAAAAAGTATAATATCAGAAAATCCTGAGTCATCCAATCCACGGGTAACTTGAGGGGAAGATCTAGGATAATTTGGGTGCCAAAATAATAAGCTAATACCCCCAATTGAGAGATGAGATGTAAAGACCAGCAGACGGGAAGCAGGGTAGCTTGGGAAAAGAACATGAGGGGCCATTCAATGATGGCGGGTTGAGATATACCCAAAAATGTTGCCCGAATTTGGGGGCTGAGTGTCACAATCCAGGATAATAACAGAAAAATCAAACCTGGGTATTTACGACCGATCGCGGTTCGTAATAACACCAACCCCACCAGTACGCCCAATTGTACACACACCTGGGTAATTAACCACCCGGGGCGAAAATCTTGGGGATAGAATAGCCAATTCTTGATTTGGGATAGGGAAAAGGTTAAATAGACAAACAAAGCCAGCCATAAGCCCAAACCCAGACGCTGACGCATAAAACTATGTTGCCAGGTTTGATAGTTAGCGGCTTTAATGATGTCGGGGGCTTTAAATATTTGTTTCATGGTGCGATCTAACCATGCACCGAATTTGCGATCGCCTGGGGTATATTTACTCATAACTTGACCGAGTTTCAGCCAGCCGATAGAATCAAATTAACTGCCATATCTTGATAACTGATAATTATCGGCCGATACGACCGGTAAAGCCAGAAGCCTTAAATTGCTTAAATTTAAAGGGCTTTTCCAGGTTAGAGGCTATAGAAATGCGGATTTCAAAATCGCTAATACCTGGAGGTACAACATCAATACTACCGAGACGGGTGCGGTTCTGCATGACCCGATTATCGTTAGCATCATAGATCCGCCCGAAGATATCGGCATCAACAACGGTTTTACCAGAGGTATTGTTAGCTTTTCCGGTAACAATAAAACAGTCAGCCTCTTGGATAGAACCACTAGAAACCAGGCCTTCTGATAACTCAGCCGGACAATCTTGATAACCGATATCAAATAACTCGATCTGAATCATCGCCCACGCGGGGGGAGTCCACAGCCAACTGAGGAAACCGATCATCACAGAAGCCAAGATAACTGAAAAGAATCGCGATCGCATAAACTCACCCACTACTACTGATTTTGATAGTTTAACTCAAGTTTAGCCATTGCTAGGGTTCAGCAGAAGATAGTGTTGGTAAACCCTTTGCGATTTCAGTGGATATCGGGAATCGGTGACGCGCCCCCATAAAGGCTGATATATGATGGTTAACAATATCAGCATTATCAAGACTGAAGGAGCGATTTGTGAGTCCAGAAACTTTAATCAGAGATGACGGTCTAGGAACGGGGGCTGAACAGTTCAGTATCGATCGCTTCAACGCGAATGTTATGAACACTTATGGGCGGTTTCCTATCGCCCTGGAAAAAGGTTCCGGCTGTAAGGTGTGGGATACAGAGGGGAAAGAGTATCTGGATTTTGTGGCGGGAATTGCTACTTGTACCCTCGGACACGCGCACCCCAAGTTAATAGAAGCGGTCACTGAGCAAATCCAAAAGCTGCATCATGTCTCGAATCTCTACTATATCCCGGAACAGGGAGAGTTAGCGGCTTGGTTAACTGAGCATTCCGCAGCAGACCGGGTTTTTTTCTGTAACTCTGGCGCAGAAGCTAATGAGGGGGCGATTAAACTGGCGCGTAAATATGCCCACGATCGCCTTAATATTGAAGATCCGGTGATCATTACCGCCCACGCTAGTTTTCATGGTCGCACTCTGGCTACAATTACGGCGACTGGACAACCTAAATATCAAAAGGGATTTAGTCCCCTGGTTCCGGGTTTTGTCTATACTCCCTATAATGACCTTCCGGCTTTGGAAAATACGATCGCAGAAGTTGACCAAAACGGTCGCCGGGTGGCGGCTATCCTTTTAGAAGCCCTACAGGGTGAAGGGGAGTGCGTCCGGGAGATGTGGCTTACTTCCAAAAAATTCGCCAGATTTGCGATGAAAAGGGAATTTTGCTGATTCTCGATGAGGTACAAGTGGGAATGGGTCGCACTGGTCGCTGGTGGGGATATGAAAATCTGGGTATAGAACCGGATATTTTTACTTCGGCTAAGGGACTCGGTGGGGGTATTCCTATCGGTGCGCTGATGTGTAAGTCTTTCTGTGATGTGTTTGAACCGGGAAACCATGCGAGTACGTTTGGGGGTAATCCTTTCGCCTGTGGTGTGGCTTTGGCGGTGTGTCAAACTCTGGAAAGGGAAAATATCCTTAACAATGTACAACAGCGGGGAGAACAGCTCAGAAACAGCCTACAGGCGATCGCTTCTCAGTATCCTGATTTAATTGCTGAGGTTCGCGGTTGGGGTTTAATTAATGGGATGGAATTAAAACCAGATGTGGAATTGACTTCTATTGATCTGGTAAATGCGGCGATCGCACAAGGGGTTTTATTGGTGCCAGCAGGTCCGAAAGTTGTGCGATTTGTACCGCCTTTAATTGTGACGGAGGCGGAAGTTAATCAAGCCTGTGAGGCGGTAGCTTGCGCCTTAAAAAATGGATAATGGGGAAGATCATGTAGGGGAGGGTGCGGGTTGGGCTGTTAATTACCTCTGGTCAACAGAAGATTAATAAATCCCCCCTCCTCTTCAATTAATAGTTAATAATTTGTTGGGAGGGAGTTTCCGCTAGTTTCTCCCCTGGGGGCGATCAGGTGAATACACCTGCCCTCTGGGAAAGGGAGGATAGGCTTAGGGTAATGATTTATGGAGAATATTAAACTGGGGAAATATCTGTTTTTAGAAGAGTTTTGTACTTGTACGAAAACCTATGCTAAATATAGCGATCGCATTAATCCTTACCCACAACAGCCAGAAAGTATCGAGGCGATGAAGGACTTAAATAAAGCAATTATCGACCCCATTATTGATGAATTTGGGCGCGATCGCTTTGAGTTAACCTATGGATTTTGTTCTAGGGATTTGAAAAGATACCTAGACAAAAAAGACCCGATCAGCGGAATCAAAAACGGTAGGGTTGCCCCTAACCTAGACCAACACCTAGCCCATGAACTTAATCAGAAAGGCAAATATTACTGTTCTCGATTAGGGGCTTCCTGTGATTTTATGATCAGAAATCTCGAAAGTAACCAACTGGTTGATTGGATTATAGATCACCATCTACCTTTCGACTCTTTATATTTTTATGGATGCGATCGCCCGATTCATATTAGTTATGGTCCCCAACATAAGCGGGATATTTGGGCATTTACCGAATCAGGAAAACCCACGAAACGGGGAATCGAGACTTGGTTAACAAAAGTCACAACCGCCGCCCTTAATAAGGGAGGGGAGTAAATTAATGTGCTTGAGGCCTTACATAACGCAACTTATCAAAAATAGAGGGTCGTTTGAGGGTAGTGACAATTTCTTCTAGGGGTAAGACACGAAACTTATAATGGAGTGCATTAACCTGATACACGGTATTAGTATCAAGTTCCAGGGCTGTTAGCCACCCACTCTTAGCATGATAAACCCCTGTATCTATACCCAACCAACCTTGTCCTTGGACAAGATTTCCTGGTTCTACCCCATCAAAAGTAAAAGTGATCGTGTGACCGATAATAATCTGTTTTTTGTCAAAATAGGGTTTTGGGATAGAATGGAACTCTTTACGAATCCAGCAAAAATCAGAAGCAGTTTGCTGTTCAATTGGTCGCCTGGGGTTAACTCCGGCATGAACCAGCCAAGTATCTCCGAGGTCGAGAAATAGGGGTAGCGATCGCATCCAGTGCAGATGGTCGCGAGGGATAATTTCTGCCTCTTGATAAGAGGCGACGGTAGTTTGGCCACCACTATAAAGCCAAGCCTGCCAAGCCTGTTGATTTCTGCCTACTTCCGGGAGGGCTTCCAACATGAGTTGTTCATGGTTGCCCATTAAGCACTTATAGGGGCTATTTTTGACAAATTCAACCACCTGAGCGCTTTTCGGGCCGCGATCAATGAGATCTCCAAGAAAGTAGACCTCATCATCACTATTGGGAGCCACCTTGTCAAGAAGGGCCATCATGCCTTTATAGTGGCCGTGTATATCACCAATAACAATGCGCCGCTTAGACATTTTTCTTTATGTCTCAATGAATTGCCCTGAGTGAAAGGTGGCTTATCGACTCAAAGCATTGATAAAACTTTGCAGTTCGGACAGAAAACCTTTTTTCTTAGCAGGTGGTAGGTTGGGTGTAACAGATGACGGGTCATCACCCTGGGTGGCACGAGCCAAGATTTGTTCTAGCTGATCACCCACAGGTTTAGTGGATTGTTCAGTAATTTTTTGGTATTCCCCGTCAATTTCCAGCCAAACCTCCCAAGTCCCTGGATAGCAGCGAAACAAAGCCGCACCATCGAGAGGCTTGAGATAGTAGCAAGACTCAATGGTATTTAGGAAGCGTTCGCGCAGTTGGCGAGCCGCGTATCCTATGCCTATGATAGCAACATCTTCTAAACGGGGATTAAGAAGAACCACTGAGCGATCGCCTGCCAATTTATGCAGATTTTCCACTTGGTTAACTTCTACAGGAGATGGAGACACCACCAAAAACTGCCCATCATCGGGTTGTAGGCGAGTTTCTACGGGGGAACGACTGGTTCCTATATCGGTGACTCGGAAAGGAGTTTCTCCCCAATCTCGACGTGCCAAAGCTGCCGACCCTGCATCAGGAAAAAAGACTTTAAGCAGGGTGTCGGGTTTTTCGAGGGCGGGGATAAACTGGGAGGCGATCGACTGAGCTTGAAGTTCAATTTCTGGGAATACCAGTTCAACTTGAATCAATTTGTAGCCATCTTCGAGAGCAGCAGTTGCTGCTTGTTTGGCTTGTTCGATCGCTTCAGATAGGGTAGTTGGCAGTTGTGTCATCTCAAAATTCTGTAGGTCGAACCCTTGAATAATACCCACACGGGTTAAAGCGCGGAAAGAAATACCGCCTTAGACCTATTCTACCAAAGAATCCGGGACTATGAGGACTATTTTTTCCTAAACTGACTATCTTGAATGGAAGAACCAATACCTTGAATAATACCGCGGCCAATCAAGCCTATACCGCGACCTAGTACCTGAGTTAATAAATAAACTGCTGTGCTACCAATAAAGGATATAGCTGTTCTCACCCTAGGGGCGATCGCATCGCGACCTTCCAAGACCAATGTCACGGCTAACTGAATGCCGGAAAGTTGTTCTAATTCTTGGCGACGGGAGGCATAGATGGTCAGCTTTTGAATCCCGCGATCGCCTAAAATAAATAATGTGTAGCTACTTTCAAAAATCGCCTGGGGTTCACTCATATAGCGACTCAAGCGATATCGCCAGGATAAGTTATTCCTAAATTTTTCAATTTCCCTAGTTGACAGCAGCCGCCGATCATAGAATGTTTGTTTAACTTCCTCAAGATCTGCAAAATGATTGAGTAATGGCTGCATTACCCCATTAGCCACTTGAATCACCCAATGTTGCAACAAGGCTTCCGCCCGTCGTGTAGCTTCCCAACTACCTAGGGCATAAACTTGATTATCAATGGTTAGGGATTCTCCTAATAACAAATGAGCCAGTAAATCCCTAATCATGGGAATATGATTAAGAATTTCCTTTTCCACTGTGGGAGCATCCCTCAACAATACTGGCACTACTTCCACTTGGGCATCTCTGACCTTGAGGGAATAATACTTCCCCAAAAAATCGGCGATCGCTTCAGTCCACAAATCTCTAATCAGGCTCTCAGTTTTACCATCTAGCTGTTCTGGCTGTATCTCCGATAGCCGTAATTCACTGATTAAATCCTCACATTTCCGCAAGATTGTATAAATCAGCTCTTGTTTTTTTGTCAGTTTAAGGATATCTATTTCTAAAGGGATGCCAGTATAATTAACCAAACCTGATTGCAGTTTAGCCACAGTCACATCAAATAATAGCGACTGCACATCCACCGTAGAAGTCTCAGTAGCTAATACTAAACTAGAATCGTTTGTGGTAGCTAATTGACCAGACTTGGGGGGTTGGTTAATTCCTGGGGATGATGGTTGATTAGGAGGGGGTGGCGATGAGGGAGGATTATTAACTGGGGGTGGTAATGGTGGCATTAACTGACTCACCAGCCACCTGGCGGCGCGTAACTCCCGATAGCGACCCCTAGTAATCAGTAAGTTGAGCATCATAACCTTATCACCCCTAGGTATAGATTCACTATCCTGGAGTTCTTTGGTTAATTCTTGTAGGGCTTGTTCAATGGATTTTAGCCCCGGTTTAACTAAACCATAGCGAAATCTTTGCCAACTGGTAAGGGCGCGCTGTGGGTTTCCCTGGGAAGATAGCGCCGCCCCAGAAATGGGACTGACCCAATAGCGTTCTCCTGCTGCTACTTGTCGAAGGGCGATCAAAAGTTCTTCTAATCCCACTCCTTTGGGACAATAACCCGGCACTCCTAAATCCCGCAGAGAGATTAGTAAGTTAGGATCTGACTCCGAGGTAAATAGCAACAGGGGGATATTTTGATAAGAGGCTTGGATTTGCTGACAAAATGCGATCGCTGACCGTTGCTGATTCAACATCCCCTGATTTTGATGGGGACTTAAATCTTTAATCCTCAACTCCAAAATCGCTACTTTCACAGTCTCCCGAATCACTCCCGAAGTCGGCGCGACTGGTGGCTTTACCCAATTATCTAGCACTGCTAAAGCCTCTCTTAGGGTGACGGCTTCTGCAATAACTTCCAGGTCAGAAAATGGCTCACAAATTGATTTGACTCCCATTCTAAATATAGGATCATCATCAATCAGCAGCAGTTGAATAATCGATTGGCTCATATCAAATCCGAGCAAAATAATCAAAGTATTTTTGTGGTTTTTCTCAGGGACTTCTACCTGACCTGATGGCATCAGTACCCAAGCAAAACCAGAAAATGAACCATTTTTTGAGCCTCAAACTACAGGCCCAAATAACCTGGGAAACCTTCTCAGAAAGTAGTTGGTGTTACTCCAAGAAAAAATTAGAATCGGGAGCGCTGTAATCTCCAGAACTAGCAGGTAAAGCTGGCTCATAGGCAGGCGCTGGCGCTGGTTCATAGGCGGGCGCTGGTGCTGGTGCTGGCTCATAGGCGCGCGCTGGTGCTGGCTCATAGGCGCGCGCTGGTGCTACATAATCAGAATAACCTGACGACTGAGAACCCCAACTATCAGAATAACTTGGCTCGTTTGAACTCCAGTTATCAGAGTAACTTGGCTCGTTTGAACTCCAGTTATCAGAGTAACTTGGCTCGTTTGAACTCCAGTTATTGTAAGATTCACGAGCCGGAGCGCGGTAAGATTCCTCTGCTGCTCGCTGACTTGCCCAAATAGCGTTGCGTTCTGCTGACCATCGGGCGATCGCATTTCGAGCCTCAGCATATAAAGCCCGACCCGAACCAATCTTAGAGGCTTCGTTAATAGCTGCTGTCAGACTACCCCGACTTGCTAATGAGTAGGCGCTATCCAAAATTGGCTGATCTTCGGCTGTTTGGATGGTTGTCACCCATCCCGCAATTTTATCCTGAGCGTCGTTATATAACGCGCGACCTCGGCCAATTTCTGAAGCCTTTTTCACCGCCTCACTCAATTTATTATCTTGAGCTAGGGCTAATGCTTCACTAAAAATGGGTTGATCTTCAATAATCTGAATCCGTTTTGTCCACTCAGCAATTAGGGTTTGGGCTTCAATGCGTAAGGGTCGCCCCAGTGCCACATTTTCAGCATAGGCTACCGCTGTCCTAAAACCATCAAGGGTTTCGGTTTTGGCATTTTCTCTAGCTATGAGGATATAGGGTCTATCTTGTATCCGTTGTACCTCATTGCGCCAATGTGCTACTAAGGTTTGAGCCTGAATGCGACGGGGACGTTCTGGGGCAATCATCTGGGCTTGATCTATAGCCAATTGTAAAGCCCAGGGATGGTTGACTTTAGCTATGGTGCTGGCTAATTGTATCCCTACTAAATCCTGAATTTTGCCCGATGTATCATCGAGCATGGCTTTAGTTTCTTGATACAGAGGGCGATCGCTTGGTATTCTTTCTAGGGCGGCTTGACCCTCAACTAACGTGGCGATTTGTAGCAGAGGTTGTCCTAGGGATTGGTTAGAAATCACCTGTTGCAGCTCAGTTAGTAGAATCACATCCTGGGCTTCCCTGTAGACCGGAGAATATGACGGAACCATTTGAGCGATTTTAATGCCCTGAGCAAAATTTTGTTTCTCAGTAGCCGATACTGACAACTTTATGAGTTCCTGACTCCAGGAGGTAATTTCTTTTTTGGCTAAGGAGACTATAAACAGTTGCTCATCCACTTTGTTAGCCAGTGCTATAGCTTCCACTAAACTCTCAGGAGTCGATCGCTTGGCAATATTAGCAGCTTCTTTCAGGCGCTGTTCCCCTTGCCTTTCTAAGCTGAGGCGATCGAGTAGTTCATTAAAGCGCTTCGTGTTCCAGTGTACATTATTGAGCTTACCCACAGCTTGAATATAGCGGAAAGCCTGATTCCAGTCCTGGGATTTCATCGCATTTTCCGCTTGTCGGGCTAAATTTAAGCCCTCATCCCAATGATTCTGCCAAGCTGCCATCGCTCGCTGTACTTCCTCATAGGCGGGGCTATCAATCGGAACCACAGCCACCAAATCTAAGGCTCCCTGCAAGTCTCCCGCTTCTAGTCTTTGATTAGCGAAGAATATCAGCCTCTGAGACCATTCTCGCATCATCTGTCTTCCCTGGTTTTGCAGGGGGTGGTCTTCTGGCCAACCGTTAACTAGGGCAAATGCTGCTTGAATATCCTCTAATTTACCCGATTGTGTACTTTTGTCTGCACAATATAGGCGATCGCCTGCTGCCGAAATTGCTGATATTTCTTCACAATTAGGAGGTGGCGGCGTAGTCAGTAGCCATAGTAATGCACCCGTTGCCGTCGTTCCGAACCCTAATAGGACCACTAACCACAGCAGTTGCCATCCCCAAAAACCCTTGGGGACACCAGGCCTTCTGCCTCGCTTTTTCGGGTAAACTATAGGTTGACTGGTTTCTGGAATGATTCCCGCATCACTAGAGATAACCACATCACTGGATGCACTTGCTTCTAATGCAGGTTGGCTAGAGTGTTCAAATTGGGGAGTTGCCATGACTTCATCTTCCTTTGGTGCTTTAGGTTCAGCCTAACCAGATTGGTGGGTGAGTTCCTTGAGTGGTCCCCTGGTTCTGCCCAAGGTCACTTAAAAACACCATTCTAGGGCAATTTGATGTTAACAGATCAATTCCCTTTGAGCATCATTGTTACTAAGTCAATCCTCACCGCCAGCGAAACCCTAAGATATTATCTAAACCCAGTAGGGCGGGTCAAGCAATGATAAAATTAAGCTAACCCGCTAATTGTAGCTCGGCCCAAGTTAAACTTAATGACCATAAGAATCACATTAGACTCCCACTGCATCAATCATCTGGATCTCTCACCTGTTGACAACGTTGTTAAGCAACTGATTCAGGAATCAAAACCCATGATAGCGGAACCAGAAATCAGCTTTGAGATTGACTATCCCCTAGATGACCAAGATCCCCGCGAGTTGTCTGAGGTTCCAGAAGTTCGACTGTGGTTTATTTGTGTTGATAGCCAATATCCCTGGCTACCCTATGTTTTAGACTGGCGATCTGGAGAGTTGCCTCGTTATGTGGCTATGCTAGTTCCCCATCAGTTTCACGCCTCGGAAGGCATACAATACAACCCAGAGGCTCTGGAGATTTTCCTGATGCAGAAAATTTTTGTGATCACCCGTTGGCTCCAGGATATGGGATTACCAAGTCGCTCTCGGCTTCAATCTATGGCTCAAATGTTAGGTTACGATCTCGATGAGGGTTTATTTGATTTGATCGAACAGCGATCCTAAAACAGTCTCGATTAACAAGTTAAACTATAGCTATCGGTTCTAGTGAGGGAAGGTTCGAGCCTATACCCTCAAACTAGCTGACTTTAACTAGACTGATCATCCTCAGTCAATTATACACCATTTAAGGAAAAACAGCGTCATGGGATTATTTGACCGTATCGGCCGAGTGGTAAGGGCCAACTTGAACGACTTGGTGAATAAGGCAGAAGACCCCGAAAAGATCCTTGAACAAGCTATTATTGAAATGCAAGAGGATCTGATCCAGTTGCGCCAAGCCGTCGCTCAGACCATCGCCCAGCAAAAACGTTCCCAACAGCAGTATAATCAAGCCCAGTCCCAAGCTAACCAGTGGCAGTCTCGCGCACAACTAGCTTTACAAAAGGGTGATGAAAACCTAGCGCGGGAGGCTCTTCAGCGCAAAAAGGGCTACATCGAAACCGCTAATACCCTGGAAATGAGTCTCAAGCAGCAAACTGAACAAGTAGACACTCTCAAGCGGAACTTGGTTAGCTTAGAAAGTAAAATTTCCGAAGCCAAGACTAAGAAAAATATGCTCAAGGCTAGAGCTCAGGCGGCTAAGGCTAATGAACAACTCAATAATGTTCTTGGTGGTCTTAATACCAGTAGTGCTACCTCGGCTTTTGAACGCATGGAGGAAAAAGTTCTGCAAATGGAAGCCAGGTCTACTGCTGCGGCTGAGTTGACTGGTGGTGGTTTGGAAGAAGAATTCCGCGCTCTGGAAGCGGGAAGTGATGTTGATGATGAGTTGGCGGCTATGAAGGCTCAACTGGCTGGGGCTCCTGCTAACCAGCCTCAATTGTCACCTTCTGCGCCTAGTGATAGTTCGGCTTATAATTCCGAGATTGACAGCGAACTTGAAGAGTTGCGTAGAGAACTTAACAAATAAGTTGCTGTCTCGGAAACTTCAACTTTGGGAAAGGAAACCGGGAAGTAATAGGGTGTAGGGTTTTTTAGGGCGTGGGGTGTAGCCCCCTGCTTTTAGCTGTTCCCTGCTCCCTAAATCTTCCCTAGATCTCAGTGCCGCTAAATTCTTTGACTTTGGGGACTAAATCAGCAATAATCTCTGTGAATCCGAATCCAGCACCTACTTATGTTGTTTGGGGTTGTGACCATTGGTAAGCATAAATTAACTTCTCATTCTTTGAACTTATGATGCTCAAAGTTCGATTGTTAACCATCAGTGCATTTGCTGCTGGTTTTGGTCTCTGTTCTATTGTATTTGCTCTATTTACGGTGGTTTCTGAGTTGAGTTTGGCGGCGGCTATTAGAACAATTTTAACTTCTTTATTTTTTGGTATAAATATAGTTTTTATGCTCCACTATTATACATCAATATATAAGGAGCAAAAATTGATGTCTCGACTGCGTGCAGAAGTTAAAAATATGAACTATATTAATTATAATTAATCTAGTTTTTGGGTAAATATAGGAGTTAATAAAATGCTAGATTTGCTGAATAATATTCTCGGCAGAAATCCCGAAAAATTTAAGGCTCAGGTTGAGGTGTACAGTTGGCAAACCTGTCCTTACTGTATCCGCGCTAAACTGCTGCTGTGGTGGAAAGGGGTTGACTATATTGATTATCAAATAGATGGGGATAACAATGCTAGAGAAGCTATGGCACAACGGGCTAACGGTCGGCGCACGGTTCCCCAAATTTTTATCAATAATCAGCATATCGGCGGCTGTGATGACCTCTATCAGTTAGACAGTGAAGGGAAATTAGAACCTTTATTAATTCCGCCACTATCTTAACGTTTTGGCTTGGATTGTACATCGCAAATTAATGGTTGGAGAAGTTTAATTATGTCTTTTGTCGGACTGCATATCCACAGTGACTACAGTCTCCTTGATGGCGCTTCTCAACTCCCACAGTTGGTCAGTCGCGCTGTGGAATTAGGAATGCCAGCGATCGCTCTGACGGATCATGGGGTGATGTATGGGGCGATCGAACTTATTAAAATCTGCCGCAGTAAGGGTATTAAGCCTATTATTGGCAATGAAATGTATATCCTCAATGCTGATGTCACGGTTCAACAGCGAGGAATTAAAAAATATCATCAAGTGGTCTTGGCTAAAAATACCCAAGGCTATAAAAACCTGGTTAAATTAACTACTATTTCTCACTTAAAAGGTTTTCAAGGAAAGGGGATTTTTGCTCGTCCTTGTATTAATAAGGAACTATTAGAAGAGTATCACGAAGGCTTAATTGTTACCAGTGCTTGTTTGGGGGGTGAGGTTCCCCAAGCTATTCTTCAGAGGCGCATGGATATAGCACGCCAAACTGTGGAATGGTATAAAAGGGTTTTTGGGGATGATTACTATTTAGAAATTCAAGATCATGGTTCCCCAGAAGACCGCATTGTTAATGTGGCTTTGGTGCAACTGGCGAGGGAATTTGAAGTCAAAATTGTGGCGACTAATGATTCACACTTTATTTCCTGTAATGATGTGGAAGCACATGATGCTTTATTATGTATTAATACACAAAAGTTAATTACTGAGGATAACCGATTACGTTATAGTGGGACGGAGTACCTAAAATCCGCTGAAGAGATGATGCAACTGTTTCGAGATCATCTCCCGGATGAGGTGATTAAAGAGGCGATCGCTAATACCTTAGAAGTGGCGGAAAAAGTGGAACCCTATACGGGAATTTTAGGGGAACCTCGTATTCCTGATTATCCGATACCTCCGAATCATACGGCTGATACTTATTTAGAAGAAATCGCCTGGGAAGGCTTGAAAAAACGATTAAATGCTCAAGGGCGATCGGAAATTAAGCCCGTCTATCGAGAACGGCTAGAATATGAATTAAAAATGATGCAAAAAATGGGTTTTGCTACCTATTTTTTAGTAGTTTGGGATTACATAAAACACGCCAGAGATAATCATATTCCCGTAGGTCCTGGGAGGGGTTCGGCGGCGGGTTCTTTGGTCGCCTACGCCCTACAAATTACGAATATTGATCCGGTTCATCACGGGTTACTATTTGAGCGTTTCCTGAACCCAGAACGAAAATCTATGCCGGATATTGATACAGATTTCTGCATAGACCGCCGTGATGAAATGATTAAATATGTTACCTCCAAATATGGGGAAGAGAAAGTTGCTCAAATTATCACCTTTAACCGGATGACTTCTAAGGCGGTGCTAAAGGACGTGGCTAGGGTGTTAGGAATACCCTATAGCAAATCTGATCAAATGGCAAAAATGATTCCGGTATCTCGTGGTAAACCGACTAAATTAAAGGTGATGATTTCTGATCAGAGTCCATCCCCGGAATTTAAACAAGCATACGATAATGACTTTGTACCCATTAAAAATGATGCGGGTGAGGAAGTGGGAACTATTGCTGTGCGTCAGTGGGTTGACATGGCAATTCGTATTGAGGGAACTAACAAAACCTTTGGAGTTCACGCAGCGGGTGTGGTGATTTCTAAACAGCCTTTAGATGAAATTGTCCCTCTTCAAAGGAATAATGATGGGTCGGTCATTACTCAATATTTTATGGAAGATATAGAATCCTTGGGTCTGTTAAAAATGGACTTTTTGGGCTTAAAAAATTTGACGATTATTCAAAGAACTTTAAACTATATTTCCCAAAATCATCACCTAGATATTGATCCCTATAATTTAGCCGCTGAGGAACGTAAAGCCATGGATATTCTGGCTAAAGGTTCGGTGAAAAAAATGCCGGAGGATGTGGCGAAAACCTATAAGATTTTGGAACGAGGAGATTTGGAAGGTTTATTTCAACTAGAATCTTCGGGAATGCGTCAGATTGTGAAGGACTTAAAGCCTTCCAGTATTGAGGATATTTCTTCTATTTTGGCATTGTATCGACCGGGACCTTTAGACGCTGGTTTAATTCCTCAGTTTATTAATCGTAAGCATAAACGAGAGCCAATTCGCTATGAGCATAAACTTTTGGAACCTATTTTGAATGAGACCTATGGAATTTTGGTCTATCAAGAACAAATTATGAAAATGGCTCAAGATTTGGCGGGGTATTCTTTGGGTCAGGCGGACTTGCTGCGACGTGCTATGGGGAAAAAGAAAGCATCGGAAATGCAGAAGCATCGGGAAACTTTTATTGATGGTGCGACGCGCAATGGGGTCCCTCAAAATATCGCAGAACATTTGTTTGACCAAATGGTTAAGTTCGCGGAATATTGTTTTAATAAATCCCATTCTACAGCCTACGGTTACATTACTTATCAGACGGCTTACTTAAAGGCTAATTATCCGACAGAGTATATGGCGGCTTTGCTGACGGAGAATAGTGGCAATACTGACAAGGTTAAGGCTTATATTGAGTCCTGTAAGCATTTGGGTATCGATGTTGTTCCCCCTGATATTAATCGCTCTAATGTGGATTTTACGCCTATAGAAAATCGGATTGTGTTTGGGTTGTCGGCGATTAAAAATGTGGGAGATGGTGCGATTGAACATTTGCTATCTGTACGAGAGGAAGGGGACCTTTTCGGAGTTTGGCGGATTTGTCGCGATCGCATTAATTTACAAATGGTTAATAGTCGCGCTTTGGAATCTTTAATTAAATCGGGTGCTTTTGATAGTCTCCATGCTAACCGCAAGCAATCAATTGAATATTTGAATATAGTTATTCCTTGGGCGCAAGATAGGGCGAAAAATCGGGAAATTGGTCAAACGAATTTGTTTGATTTGGTCAATTATGCAAATACTGAGAGTAATTCACCTTCTGGGGAACCTACTTTTCCTAAAAGTGATGATTATGCGCCTAAAGATAAGTTGCAATTTGAGAAGGAATTACTAGGGTTTTATGTTTCGGATCACCCTCTCAAGTCTTTGTTAGACTCAGGGGTACTGCCAGATAATGTGACTGTGGATAAACTGTCAGAACAAAAGTCAAAAGCTGCTGTTAAGGTGGCGGCGACTTTAATTAATATTAAGCCCCATTTGACTAAAAAGGCGATCGCATGGCGTTTCTATTACTAGAAGATTTGACGGGACAAATTGATGCTGTGGTGTTTCCTAGTAGTTATGAGGCGGTACAACAGGAGTTAAAAGAAAATGCGGTTGTTGTGATTGAGGGTAAGGTGGAAAAACGGGATGATCAGACTCAAATTATTGTGGAGGCTATCAAGTCTGCTGATGAGTTAGTTAAACCGAATAATCAGCCAAGTTCCCCCTCGGAAATTACACCTAATTTGGCGGCTGATTCGATTATTCAACTCTATTTAACTCCTGAAGAAATTTGCCAATTAGAAAGGTTACAAACCCTGAAAGTAATTTTAGAAGAATATCGAGGTAATCAGGAGTTAAGAAGGGTTCCTATTCAAGCCGTTGTTGATGGTCAAGTTTCGCCTAAACGACTGGTGCGCTTTGGGTCACAATTCTGGGTAGAAAACCAAGAGGCGATCGTACAACAGTTAAAAACTTCTGGTTTTACTGTTGATGTACTATCAATGAGTAATGAATAATGGATAATTTCGTAGGGGCGGGTTCCTCAGTCAATCATAAATTCCCCAGGAGAATATAAATAAACCCGCCCTCACCCCACCAGTAAATTAATGGATAATTTCGTAGGGGCGGGTTCCTCAGTCAATCATAAATTCCCCAGGAGAATATAAATAAACCCGCCCTCACCCCACCAGTAAATTAATGGATAATTTCGTAGGGGCGGGTTTCTCAGTCAATCATAAATTCCCCAGGAGAATATCAATAAACCCGCCCTCACCCCACCAGTAAATTAATGGATATAGCGTTTCTCATATCCATAAGGTATAGCCCTCACCCCAAACCCCTCTCCCAAGAGGGGAGAGGGGCTTTGAAAAGTACCTCACCAATCCACCGAACCGCTATAAATAAACCCGCCCTCACCCCACCAGTAAATTAATGGATATAGCGTTTCTCATATCCATAAGGTATAGCCCTCACCCCAAACCCCTCTCCCAAGAGGGGAGAGGGGCTTTGAAAAGTACCTCACCAATCCACCGAACCGCTATAAATAAACCCGCCCTCACCCCACCAGTAAATTAATGGATATAGCGTTTCTCATATCCATAAGGTATAGCCCTCACCCCAAACCCCTCTCCCAAGAGGGGAGAGGGGCTTTGAAAAGTACCTCACCAATCCACCGAACCGCTATAAATAAACCCGCCCTCACCCCACCAGTAAATTAATGGATAATTTCGTAGGGGCGGGTTTCTCAGTCAATTATAAATTCCCCAGGAGAATATCAATAAACCCGCCCTCACCCCACCAGTAAATTAATGGATATAGCGTTTCTCATATCCATAAGGTATAACCCTCACCCCAAACCCCTCTCCCAAGAGGGGAGAGGGGCTTTGAAAAGTACCTCACCAATCCACCGAACCGCTATAAATAAACCCGCCCTCACCCCACCAGTAAATTAATGGATAATTTCGTAGGGGCGGGTTTCTCAGTCAATCATAAATTCCCCAGGAGAATATCAATAAACCCGCCCTCACCCCACCAGTAAATTAATGGATATAGCGTTTCTCATATCCATAAGGTATAGCCCTCACCCCAAACCCCTCTCCCAAGAGGGGAGAGGGGCTTTGAAAAGTACCTCACCAATCCACCGAACCGCTATAAATAAACCCGCCCTCACCCCACCAGTAAATTAATGGATAATTTCGTAGGGGCGGGTTTCTCAGTCAATTATAAATTCCTCAGGAGAATATCAATAAACCCGCCCTCACCCCACCAGTAAATTAATGGATATAGCGTTTCTCATATCCATAAGGTATAGCCCTCACCCCAAACCCCTCTCCCAAGAGGGGAGAGGGGCTTTGAAAAGTACCTCACCAATCCACCGAACCGCTATAAATAAACCCGCCCTCACCCCACCAGTAAATTAATGGATAATTTCGTAGGGGCGGGTTCCTCAGTCAATCATAAATTCTCCAGGAGAATATCAATAAACCCGCCCTCACTCCACCAGTAAATTAATGGATATAGCGTTTCTCATATCCATAAGGTATAGCCCTCACCCCAAACCCCTCTCCCAAGAGGGGAGAGGGGCTTTGAAAAGTACCTCACCAATCCACCGAACCGCTATAAATAAACCCGCCCTCACCCCACCAGTAAATTAATGGATAATTTCGTAGGGGCGGGTTCCTCAGTCAATCATAAATTCTCCAGGAGAATATCAATAAACCCGCCCTCACTCCACCAGTAAATTAATGGATATAGCGTTTCTCATATCCATAAGGTATAGCCCTCACCCCAAACCCCTCTCCCAAGAGGGGAGAGGGGCTTTGAAAAGTACCTCACCAATCCACCGAACCGCTATAAATAAACCCGCCCTCACCCCACCAGTAAATTAATGGATAATTTCGTAGGGGCGGGTTCCTCAGTCAATCATAAATTCTCCAGGAGAATATCAATAAACCCGCCCTCACTCCACCAGTAAATTAATGGATATAGCGTTTCTCATATCCATAAGGTATAGCCCTCACCCCAAACCCCTCTCCCAAGAGGGGAGAGGGGCTTTGAAAAGTACCTCACCAATCCACCGAACCGCTATAAATAAACCCGCCCTCACCCCACCAGTAAATTAATGGATAATTTCGTAGGGGCGGGTTCCTCAGTCAATCATAAATTCTCCAGGAGAATATCAATAAACCCGCCCTCACCCCACCAGTAAATTAATGGATATAGCGTTTCTCATATCCATAAGGTATAGCCCTCACCCCAAACCCCTCTCCCAAGAGGGGAGAGGGGCTTTGAAAAGTACCTCACCAATCCACCGAACCGCTATAAATAAACCCGCCCTCACCCCACCAGTAAATTAATGGATAATTTCGTAGGGGCGGGTTTCTCAGTCAATCATAAATTCCCCAGGAGAATATAAATAAACCCGCCCTCACCCCACCAGTAAATTAATGGATAATTGATAATACGGTTAATTTGATTGTGGATGATTCATTATAATAGCCATAACTTGTCCTAATGCTAACCCGCCATCATTGGTAGGAATCTGTTTAGACCAATAGTGAATAATTCCTTCTGAAGTTAGTCGCTGAATAGCTTTTTCTAATAAATAGCGGTTTTGAAAACATCCTCCAGTTAAGACAAGGGGAACCTCTGGAAAGTTTTGAGATACCATGATGATTCCTTCTACTAAGGTATTGTGAAATTTAGCGGAGATTAAGCTGACAGGAACATGATTGTAAAAGTCTTTAATTATCTGCTTGACCATGGGTTCCCAATCTAAAATGATTTTACCTGAACTTTGGCAGCAATGAATTGGGTAATAATCGTCAGTAATTAAATCGCCGATCGCCAATTCTAACCCCATGGCGGCTTGTCCTTCAAAACTGATATTTTCGCCGTGACCGACTAAAAAGCGATCGCATCAAATAACCTGCCGACACTAGATGTTCTAGGTGTATTAACTTTCCGGTTCAGCATTTGCAAAATTAGCTTTAACTGTGGGAAATTCCCGAAGCTAATTTTCTGATCATCCCCATACTCAGATAACTGTTCCCCCACAATTCATATAATAATCCTAAGCCTAATCGTCGGGGTTCTAGGACGGCTTTATCACCTCCGGGAAGTGGGAAAGTGCGCCAATGTCCGACGCGCTGAAAGCCGATTTTATTAATTAGGAGAAACTCTCCCCCCAGATAGTTTCATCTAGTCCATAACCAGTGCCGTCCCAAGCTACTCCTAAGACGGGAAATGATAATTTATGTTCTGCTATAACGGCTAAAACATGAGCATAATGATGTTGTACTGGAATGACGGGAACTTGCCGTTTTTCTTGTTGGAAAATATCAGCAGCTAATTGATACGCAAACTGAGTAGAAAGATAGTCTGGGTGTGCATCGCAAGCAATCACATCAGGCTTAAAATCATAGATATTACTAAGGCTATTAATTGCTTCCTTAAACGCCTGAAACGCCTGTGGACTTTGCAAATTGCCAATATATTGACTGATAAAAACTTGTTTTTCTACGGCAATAGCAATGGTGTTTTTTAAGTGTCCACCTACTGCTAAAATAAATGGGTATTGACAATTAGAAATGGTTTGTGATAGACTTGAATTAAGTGTTGTATTGTGGCTATTTGTGTCTAAAATTGTCACAGGTAGGGGTGCATAACCTCTGGCGCGGCGAATAACGATCTGTTCACCCAAAACACTCCGCACGACGGAATCATCTACTGGGCGGGCGATAGGGCGGTTGTGAACGAGAAAGATATCGGCAATTTTCCCCAAACGTTGGAGGGCTTCTGTCTCGTCGGTACAGATGGGTTCGTTAGAAAAATTCCCGCTGGTGGCAACAATGGGAAAATCGAACTCGCCCATCAATAAATGATGGAGGGGGGTATAAGGTAACATTACGCCCAAATTAGGATTACCGGGGGCGACATTATCGGCGACGGGGGATACACCGCGCCGCCTTGATAATAGGACAATGGGGGCTTGAGGCGATCGCAACCATTGTTCCTCGGCGGCGGAAATATCACAAATCTGGGATATTTGCTGTATACTGCGATACATTACGGCAAAAGGTTTATGGGGTCGATGCTTACGGATTCGCAATTGTTCAACGGCGGCGGCATTAGTAGCATCTACAAGTAACTGGAAGCCTCCCAAACCCTTGATGGCGACAATTTGACCGCGACCAATGGCGGCGGCGGCTTGTAATAAGGCATGATGGCGGTTAGCCAAAACCTGTCCCTGATGATTCCATAATTCTAAAATGGGACCACAGACGGGACAAGCATTAGGTTGAGCATGAAAACGGCGATCGCCGGGGTGGTGATATTCGCGATCGCAATTAGGACACATTTGGAAGGCGGCCATAGTAGTATTCTCCCGGTCATAGGGGAGAGTTTTAATAATGCTGTAGCGCGCCCGCAATTAGTACAATTGGTAAAGGGATAGCGGAAACGGCGGTTATGGGGGGTCAAAAATATCTTGTAAGCATTGGGGACAGGTGGCGAGATCTGGCAAAACGATGGCTGATTTAGCGCCCTGAAGGGTTGACTGAGAAGCTCTAATCTCAAAGTGAGAATAGCCAACCAGAGGCAGCCAAACGGCTTCTAAACTGTGAATATGAGATATTGGTGGTTTTTCTATTTGCAGGCGCTGCTGGAAGCGCTCAAGACTCTCAGATACGCCTTCGACTTCAATAAAAACCCCCCCCGACAGAATTATTTACCCAGCCCTTGAGGTTGAGTTGGGTAGCGAGTCGATAGACAAAGGCCGAAACCCGACACCTTGAACAGCACCACGAATAGTTAAACTGAGGCGCGACAGATTTTGATCAGAAGTAGACAACATAGAAGATCGCGGAAACGCTACACTCAAACTCTGGAAAAATGATCGGATTGGTTACAATAAGTCCGAATTGATGAGTTAACAGAAGAAAGAGAGATTAATGATACAATTACCAGAGTATGCCATGACTGGTGTTTACGGAAAAAGCCGTCAAATCAAACGACTAACCAGCAGCTTGTTTTTAGCACTTGCTGCTGTGTTGCTGATTGTAACTAAGCCGGCGGTAGCCTTTCAAGTTCAAGTTAGCCCTACGTCCCCTCAGTTGGGAGATACTATTTCGGTGGTGATCAGTGGGGTGAATAGCGGGGACTCGCAACCAACAGTGACCATGGGAGGAAAAAACTATCCTCTGTTTTCGGTGGGTGGCGATCGCTATCGGGCTTTAATTCCGACGACCCCCTAGACCAACCGGGTGCGAAATCAATTCAGATTAGCAACGGTAGCCAACAGAGTAATGTGAGCGTTCTCAATTGCGCGATCGCCGTTTTCCCACCCAGTCAATTTGGCTACCACCAGATAGCGCGGGGCGCAGAGGTACTGATTATGAGTTTGACCGGGTTGATGAATTTAAACGAATTGTTACTCCCGAAAGACATTGGAATGGGCCTTTTTTACGTCCAAGTTCCGGTGAGGTGACGACAATTTATGGGGTCCGAAGATACTATAACGGGGAGTTCGCCCCAAACTATTATCATCGAGGGGTTGATTATGCAGCCCCGACGGGTTCTCCGGTGATAGCACCAGCAGCGGGTCGGGTGGTTTTGGTGGGGCGTGAGTCCCAAGGATTTGAAATCCACGGTGACACTATTGGTATTGATCATGGTCAGGGAGTTACCAGTATTTTCCTTCACTTGAGTCGCATTGATGTGCAGGAAGGACAAATGGTGACAGCAGGCCAGACCATTGGGGCGATCGGATCAACGGGGGCTCTACGGGACCACACCTTCATTGGGGTCTTTATGTTCACGGCCAATGTGTGGATCCAGTGCCTTGGCGGTTTGACGGTATAGAATAATTTATTCTGTCGATGGTGATTAGACAATTTAGTTTTGTGGAGTTTGAGTTAATCAGTGGTTGATTGGTGTAGAACTAATATGGCGATAAGATGGGAAACGTTATGAGTATTGAAAGAATTGTCGATCAAGCCTTACAGGATGGTTATTTGACACCATCTATGGAAGCAGAGGTAGGGCGGATATGTAATACAGCTTCAGAATTATCCATCGAGGAGTATATGGCGCTCGATCGCCTTATGGGTGCTTTGTTGACGGGGGAGGTGGTTGTGTTACCCCGCAAGCAGTTTATTAATGTGATGGAAGAGTTGGTTCTCAGTGAAGCGATCGCTCAAGTCGCCCAAATTGACGAGGTAAGTGAGCAGTCTTTGGATGTGGGGGATATTGCCGCCTATGCCCTCAACCGCTTACCGCCACTGTATGCTACCACAGAAGAAGGGGCACAATATCAGAGGTCTCGCGCTAAGGAGGAACTACAAGCCCTCATTGCTAGCCAGGTGAAAGAGGCTATTGCACGAAACTTAGACCGCGCCGCCCAAAACCAAAAAGTTTTAGGCCAGATATCCGACAGTTCTCTATTGGGACAAATGAGCGGTTTACTGAAGGCTTACGCGGAAGACTACGAACCGGATCACGAAACTAATACCCCAAGCTAATCGAAGGCGATCGCGATCGTTGGTGCCAATTAATACACCTATTGCGATCGCCACCGATAACCACTGGCTTAGGAATCAGACACCTGATCATCTTTGCTAGGGTTCTTGCTACCAGAGGCGGCAGTTTGGGTTTGGGCGGCCCGTTGTTCCCGCTTCTTGCGTTCCGCTTGGGTCATCTCATCCACCATTAACCGCGCCTGAGCTACCTTTTCTAGGTTGGTGCGATACAGGTCTAAATCCTTCACCAGCTTATCTTTAGGCAGCCTTAAAGCCTCACTAAAGTCACTGAGGATTGTTTTTAACCCTTCCGAGTCCTGAGCCGCTGTGGCATCACTTTTTTCTAGGAGAGTATATAAACCAATGGCAAGTAGCCGAGAGTATTTGAATTTAGGGTTATTGGCGATCGCATGAAAACAGGACTGCAAAGGGTCATCCCCTGAGCTTTCCTGAGCCATCTTAGCCTTGTCGGTCAAATCTTTCACCGCAAGGGATGCCACTTGAGCCTCTAAAGCCGTAGCATCAGCGCGATATTGATTAGGGTCGCTTTCTTGAGCCCCAATCAAAGCCGCCCAAATCGACAATTTATCGGTTTCGGGGGTGTATCCTTGCATAAAGCGATCGAAGGCCGTGACCACACCCAGCGCATAAATGGGGTCATATTTAAAATCGACATTGACCGACAATAGGTGCATTTCCACCATTAACTCCTCAACCACGCGACGATAGATAGAGTTAATCGGCCGAGTATGGATGTGGTAAAACGCTCGCTTGGTATCTGAAACAGTGCGGATATTGTTCACGGTTAAAATTTCTAAAAGCCCCGCGTCTATGTGACCGGGAGGGACTTAAACTAATTGTCCCCTGAGACGGTACATTTGCCAAGACTGAGAATAGTAGTTATAGCAATCAGCAATGATTAGCACCAACAACCGGGACTTCGTAGATGAACCCCCGGCCATTCTTGCCTAACTTCAACTTTCACCGCCTTAACTAGCTCTGACACCGCCCTCTAAGGCTTCCTTTTCCGTCTCAAAAATCTCAAACACAGAATCCATCATCGTCACTTCAAACACCAGTTTAGCTTCTGGGTGAACATTACAGATGCGGAAACTACCCTTAACTTTATCAGCATCTCGCATACCAGCCACTAGGGAGGTCAACCCGGAACTGTCGATAAAGTTCACCTGACCCAAATTCACGACCACATGACGACTCAGCTTAGATATACATTCTTGCAGTTTGAGACGAAACTGCCAAGCGGTGGTGATATCTAAGCGTCCTGTTGGTGCTAATACTATGACCTTAGTGCCATCCTGGGTCGTATGTTCCTTTTGATCGATATGAATCACTGACCGTCCCCTCTGAAATTCTTGATTTTGCGATGGTTGCTTCTTTGACTTTGACAGTCCCCGCCAAAACTGTGACGGGGATTTGGCTCGGTGATTTATACAGTAACCTACTGGCTGCTGAGTATTCACCGAAGTCACCCTATGGCATTTTTAGGTAGCCTCAAGCCGAAAGAAAATGAAAGTTCTTGGAGCTATCAAAGACCCCATCCCTCAGAAAGTATAACCCCAACAGAGGTGCAAACCTTCCCAACCACAGATCCTTGTTGACCAAGCGCCTTCTAGTCAGCATCAGGCCAATATCGGCCAAACTTGGGTCTAGCAAGAGCATCGACCCTTGACCAAGAATACCATTCCGGTTATCAGATTAGCTGTTGTCCGGGGACCAAATTAAGATCGATTTCTGTCCTTTTCCCTGATTCTGGCACTTAGTCCCCGTTCACAAGTCCCATGAGACTTACGGTTGAACTTAGGCCTGTGAGTCAGGAGCCGTCCAGTTAGACCAATCTTGAGGTTTTAAGAACGTCTCATAGAGTTCAGCTTCCGGCGTACCCGCTTCAGGTTGATAACCATACTCCCATCTTACCAAAGGAGGTAGAGACATGAGAATCGACTCGGTGCGACCTTTGGTTTGCAACCCGAAAATTGTGCCTCGGTCGTAGACTAAATTAAATTCTACATATCTTCCTCGACGATAAAGCTGGAAATTCCGTTCACGATCGCCATATTCCATAGAATTACGACGCTCTACAATGGGACCGTATGAAGGTAAGAAAGATTTACCACAGTCTTGGATAAAACTAAACAAAGCCTCCCAGTCCCGTGATTCCGGTGCGCCCATGCGATCGCTATAAATCGCCGCCTCGCTTTCAGTATAAGGCCCACGATATAGTAAACCCTCACCGCCTTGGTAGTCAAAGAAAATCCCACCAATTCCCCTGGCTTCATTGCGGTGTGTCAGATGAAAATACTCATCACACCAGCGTTTAAATACCGGGTAATACTCGCTATGATGGCGATCGCAAGCCTCCTTTAAAGTTTTATGAAAGTGGGCTGCATCCTCCGCAAATGGGTAGTAGGGAGTTAAATCCGCACCCCCACCAAACCACCAAACCGGACCCGCCTCGAAATAGCGATAATTCAGGTGAACGGTTGGCACATAGGGGTTACGGGGATGTAGCACCATCGAAGTTCCCGTCGCATAAAATCCATGACCTTCCGCCTCTGGACGCTGGCTTAAAATCGACGGTGGCAACTTCTGGCCCCATACCTCCGAAAAGTTAACTCCCCCTTGTTCAAACACATTACCTTCTCGGATCACCCTAGTCCGACCGCCACCCCCTTCCGGGCGCTCCCAAGCATCCTCAACAAAGGTTTTAGCCCCATCTAGTCCCTCTAATCCCGCGCAGATTTCATCCTGAATTTGTTTCATCCAGTGACTCACACGCTCCCGGGAGTCCGCCGGAGGGGGTGATTGAACTATAGCCGTATCAGAAGCCGTCGAAACTGTCATAATCTAATTAACCTCTTGTATCTTATATTTTCGCACTTGATGAGCCATCAACCCTATCGAAAGCGAAATGAGTTTATCTTCCCGGCTTATGGATTACTTGGTCAAGTTGTTTAACCCATAAGTCCATATAACTTAACAGTTAACTATGGAAACCTTCCCGGTGGGACTACTATTTGCTACTACCACCAGTAACAACACCCTTTCCCAGTTAAACTATTAGCAGTATTACCAGATAGTGACAGCCATATATCATGCCAGATAAGTTAGATGCCAGTTCCGTACTCGAAGTTTTAAGACCCGTTCAAGACCCCGAACTACAAAAGAGTTTGGTCGAATTGAACATGATCCGTAATGTGGAAATCACTGGCGGAGATGTCCGTTTTACCCTGGTTTTGACTACCCCCGCTTGTCCTCTGCGCGAGTTTATCGTCGAAGATTGTCAAAAGGCTGTTAAACAGCTTCCCGGAGTCGAAACTGTCGAAGTAGATGTCACGGCGGAAACTCCACAACAAAAATCTCTCCCAGACCGTCAGGGAATTAGCGGGGTGAAAAATATCTTCGCTATTTCTAGCGGTAAGGGGGGGGTTGGTAAAAGTACCGTTGCGGTTAATGTGGCTGTCGCCCTCGCCTCTACCGGTGCTAAGGTCGGTTTGATTGATGCTGATATCTATGGCCCTAATGACCCCACTATGTTGGGCCTCGCTGATACTCAGGTCATGGTTCAGCAAACCCCTGAAGGCGATCGCTTGGAACCCGCTTTTAACTATGGCGTTAAGTTGGTGTCCATGGCTTTTCTCATCGATCGCGATCAACCTGTCATTTGGCGTGGTCCTATGTTAAATGGCATTATCCGACAGTTTCTCTATCAGGTGTATTGGGGTGAGTTGGATTATCTCATTGTTGATATGCCACCCGGAACCGGAGATGCTCAGTTAACCCTCGCACAAGCTGTTCCTATGTCTGGGGCGGTCATTGTTACTACCCCCCAAGAAGTCTCTCTCTTGGACTCCCGCAAAGGCTTAAAAATGTTTGAACAGTTGGGGGTGTCTATTTTGGGTATTGTCGAAAATATGACCTATTTTGTCCCCCAGATCTCCCCGATCGCAAGTATGATATCTTTGGCTCCGGCGGCGGTCAGAAAACTGCTGATGAGTTGGGAGTACCCCTCTTGGGCGCTATTCCCCTCGAAATGCCTGTCCGACAAGGGGGGATTCTGGGGTTCCTATTGTGATCTCTCACCCCGACTCCGCCTCCGCTCAGGAGTTGACTGCGATCGCACAAAAAATCGCCGCTAGGGTCTCAGTTATGGCTTTGGCTTAACTCTCTCCCCTTCCCGGCACCAGGGATAATTGACCATCATCAATTTCTCTGGCCGCCTGCCTTATATTCCACCATTTTTCAGGATAATAAAAACATGATTTTACCAGGTTCCGCCGTTCGCGTTGTTAATGTAAATGATACCTACTATGAGTTTCAAGGACAAGTCCAAAGAGTCGCTGACGGCAAAGCTGCCGTTTTATTTGAAGGCGGAAATTGGGATAAATTAGTCACTTTTAGACTCTCCGAACTACAGGCGATCGACACTACCGCCGGACGTAAAGGTAAATAGTTCACATCCTCTCGCCGGAATTATGTTAAGTTTTGTAACGGCCCCCGCCTCATTGGGGTTGGGGCGGTTGCTTTTTCCAGATTCTCATGCTACTATATTATATAATGGGGATATTTGCAATTTCAGAATTTGTTAAAACATCTCGATTATAATATAAGAGTATGTCAATATACTACCATGATTTCCCGCAGCCTGTCAACCCCCCAACCCATCAAAGCCAAATAAATATTGTATAATTGATACCCAGATTGCCCTTTTCCCCAAGCAAAAATCATGTTAATTCCTCTAGTCTATGCAGCCATCGTTTTTCCAGCAGATGCGGGTGTAGTAGACGTGACCACCTATGGCGCTATTCCTAACGATGGCAAAGACGACACAGAGGCAATTCAACGGGCTTTAAACGACCACCCAACCGGAAATCATATTTTTTACTTTCCCGATGGAGTATATAACGTTAGCGGTCAAATTAGATATGCGGGAACCGAAAAACGGAACATTCTACAAGGTCAAAGCCGCGACGGAACTATTATTAAACTTGATGATAACTCAGGTTTAGATACATCGGTAATTTGGACAGGTTCCCCACCCGCGCAGCGATTTCGGAACAGTATTCGAGACCTGACCGTTGATATTGGTCGCGGTAACCCTAACGTTAATGGGATAGATTTTATTGCCAATAATCAGGGTTTAATTCGCAACGTTAAAATCATCTCAAGAGATGGTCAAGGGAGAATCGGCTTAAACCTTTCCATTGATGAAAATGGGCCCCTATTAGCTAAAAATATTCATGTAGTCGGATTTGATATCGGTATCCAAACCTGGAACCCGACAGCCAGTCAAACCCTCGAAAATATTACCCTGGAAAACCAAAACCAATACGGCTGGAAAAACTTTAATCAAAATGTTTTTGTCCGAGGTTTGCAGAGTACCAATGAAGTGACAGCAGTTTGGAATATGCCTGATGGTGGTAGTGTTTTTACGCTGATTGATTCTGAGTTAACTGGATTGGGTTCGGCTTCCGAATTACCAGCTATTCATAACCAAAAAGCTATGTATGTTCGCCAATTGAGGACTTCGGGATATAAACAGGCAATTTTGCAGAATGATAAAGGTCGTGGGAATGCTTCTCAACCTGATGGTTATGTGAGGGAGTGGATAGCTAGGGGAGAGTTTCAGAGTCTTTTTGACAGTCCCCAAACTATGCTAAATCTGCCGATTAAAGAAACTCCAGAATTGCCTTGGCATGATTTATCAGACTGGGTAAGTCCCCTGGCTTATGGGGGGAATCCTAATGATGGAATTGATGATACAGAGGCGATACAAGCAGCTATTGATTCAGGAGGGAAAACTGTTTATCTTCCTAATGGGGTTTGGGATGTTAATGGAACTTTGGAATTAAGGGGTAATGTACAGCGGTTAATTGCTACGGAGGCTAGAATTGTTGGTGATGGTGTCATTAGGGTGGCACAGGGAACATCCCCGACGGTGATTATAGAAAGAGTAGAAGCGGCTTCTATTTCTATTGTACATGAAAGCGATCGCACTTTGATTATTTCTAGTTCTATTGTCAATCGCTATAGTAGCACCCAAGGAAACGGCGGAGATGTCTATATTGAAGACGTTGGCGGCGGTCCATGGGTGTTTACTAATCAAAATGTGTGGATGCGTCAAATTAACCCGGAAACTATACATAGTCCTAGGATTACCAATGATGGCGGGTCTCTGTGGATTCTTGGATATAAAACCGAGGATGAGGGAACTTTGGTAAAAACCATTAATGGCGGTAAAACAGAGGTATTAGGCGGCTTGATTTTAAATGGCAGATTTGCAGATATTCCCGGATTTATTAACATTGACTCATCCCTGAGTTATGCTAATGTTGGTTTTCTCACGTTTAGTGGGGGTTCAATACCTATTGGAGTGCAAGAAACCCGCAATGGTGTCACCCTCATGACTGACCAACTACCTCCCTACTACACTGGTTATCAGCAGCCGACATCCTCCCGTCAATCTGAAAATTTCCTCGTCAGTTTGTGGCGGTCGATACTCCGACTATTTGCTATGGTTTAATTATTCCCATTCTCAGTCAGTATTAACAACGCCTAAAAACTACCGAGAAATTATTAGCAGGCATAGGGACTGTTTCCACCAATTCTAGGTTATAACCCTTGGCTAATTCTACCACATCATCAAGGTTTCTGACACCCCACTTAGGGTTAGAAGTTCGCAAATATTCATCAAAGGAAGCGTTACTAGGTGCGGTGTGTTTTCCAGCTATTTTATAGGGTCCATAGAGATATAAAATTCCCCCCGGTTTCAAAATGCGATCGCTTCCCGCCATTAACCCTTCACAAGCCGACCAAGGCGAAATATGAATCAGGTTAATTGCTACAATAGCAGTGATGGGAAATTCCGATAATTCCCAGGGTAAATCATTCCCTTCCACTGGCCAAGGATTAGCTTCTACATTTAACTGTAGGGGAGGGTAAAGATTATCTGAAGGTGAATGAATTTGCCATGCTTTAATACTCTGTTGTAACAAAGGTTGCGGGTCGGAAGGTAGCCACCGCCTAGGGGAGAGACGGGGAGCAAAAAAAACCGCGTGTTGTCCTGTGCCGCTGGCTACTTCTAAAACGGTTCCCGTGGCGGGCAACACCCTTTTTAAGACCTCTAAAATAGGTTCGCGGTTTCTTTCGGTGGCTGGTGCATTTTGTCGCAAATCTTCGGAAAAATTCATGATTTCATCTAGTAATTATTAATTAATTTTATGCAAAATTTTAGCTTGTTTAATCCAGGTTTGGATGACATCAACAGATGGACAGAGTTGGCGAGATTGCAAGGTTCCTACATAGAGCCGTAAAATCTGTTTATGCAGTTGTTGAATAGACATCTGAGATAGTTGGTTAACTGAACTTACGCCACTATGCAAAAGGACACCACAATATTGATAGCCAATACTGGGAACCCTGGCTAAGTCGGACATTGCGACCCATTTACTGATATCTCTGATGTTGATACCTAGTTGGTTAGATAAGGCGATTTTATTAGCATTATTACTCCCGCGCGTGAGCAGTTGCTGGGTGTTTTCAATACCACATTGATTCAGGAGTTTAATATTACCTGTATCTAACCCAGGTAGTTCAGAAATTCCCCAGTAACAGGATGTAATTTTTTGATGCTTAGTTGTGGGATGATTCATGATTCCTCAGTTGGATTTAGGATGATTGTCAATTCTCAGAGATTTAGCCATCAAAATATCAGGTTTCCCGATACCGTTAGCATCGGGGACTACTCCCATAATCACAAAACCGCATTTCTGATAAAATTCATAGGGATGACGACCATGGTTTTTTATGTTAGCAATATTTTCCAAAAAATGGGGGTATAATTCGACACCAGATAGGGAGGTTAAATTATTTTCGTCATCGGTACCCAACCATAAGGTTAACCCTCCTTGTGAGCGGACATAATCCTCTAAATTGGCGACCAATTTTCGCCCTATTCCTAACCCTTGATAATCGCTTTTGACTACCAAAGGATGTAATTCCCAAACATGGCCTTGATATTGGCTAATACCACCAATCCAGCCTAGAAGATTATCATTTTCATCGACGGCGACTAGATTAACTCTATCGTCGCCAAAAGACTCCATAACCTCGGCTAAACCACGTTCATAAGTCGGCCAAGCATTCGGCCAATTTTCCCGAAATTCTGCGACTAATAAAGTCGCCGCCTGGTGGATATGATTTTGATTATTAGGACTGAGATTAATAATCCTCAACCTTTAACCCCCGTAGCTGTATCTGTAGGCACAATATACCGTTGTACGATTAAAAATAGTAGTAACACAGGAGCGATAGAAATGACGGAACCGGCGGCGACTATCCGCCAATCGAGAGAAAAAGTTCCGGCTAGATTTGCCACGCCTAAAGGGATGGTATAATATTCTGGGCGATCGACTACAATTAAGGGCCAGAGAAAATCACTCCAAGACCCGATAAATACAAAAATGGCTAAGGTCATTAAGGCGGGACGGACTGAGGGGATCATAATATGCCACCAAATCCCTAATTCTGAACAGCCATCAATTCTGGCGGCTTCTTCTAACTCTTTGGGAACTCCCATAAATGCCTGTCGCAATAGAAAGATGCCAAAAGCGGAGGCTAAAGATGGAAAAATAATGCCTAAATAAGTATTTCTTAATCCTAACTGTACTGCTAGAATATACAGGGGAATCATGACAATCTGAAAGGGTATCATGATGGTGGAAACGATCGCACTTAGGAGAAAATCGCGACCCCAAAAGTTTAAGCGCGCCAAAGGATAGGCCGCCAAGGAACAAAATAGCAGATTTAACCCGACGGTTAAAACGGCGACGAGGGTACTATTAAATAAATAGCGACCAAAGGGATTGGTTTGCCAAACTCTGACAAAATTAGTGAAAGTAGGTTCCCTTGGAATAAACTGGGGGGGAACCTGAAAGATGTTTTCGGTAGGGGATTTAAAGGCAGTTCCCACCAACCAAAATAGGGGAAATAGCATAGCGATCGCTATAGCAATTAATACCATATAAGTGGCGATCGCCCGATAATTTGCCCCCCCACCAGAAGTTATTTTGGAAACTCCCATATACCCTCCTCTGTACAAACCGCCGCCAAAGGCTGGTCCCAACTATCCCTAGGGAGAGTATCCACCCTGGCGGCCGCAAACACAATTCCCACCGTAGGAATTTTAGACCACTCAGACTGACTCAACATCCGATCATAAAATCCTCCCCCATATCCCAACCGATAGCCACAGTCATCACAGGAAACGGCCGGAACCAGGATTAAATCGACCTCAGACGGCTGCAAAACCGGTAAGCGGGGGTGCGGTTCCATTAAACCAAAAGACCCCCTTTGGCGGGCATTTTCCGGCCGCCAGTGATGCCAAATTAAAGACCCATCCACACAGCGAGGAAACCCCCAGACTTTTTCTGGGGAGACGTACCAGAGAGGACTTAAATCGGGTTCTTGGCGAAAACTAAAATAAGCCAAGATAGTCTTGGCTTGCTGAAATCGCCACCAAGCCTGTAGATGGTCAGTAATGCGATCGCTATTTTGTCGCCAAACAGTCGCGGCTAGAGATTGGCGATCGCTTAACAAACGGCGGCGTAGTTGAGACTTACTCACAGATCAGGATTTTGTCGATACCAGTCAATAGTATTTTTCAGACCCTGGCGAAACTCCACCTCAGCCACAAACCCAAACCTTTCCTTAGCCCGATTTGTGTCTAAACAGCGGCGCGGTTGACCATTAGGCTTATCAGTTTCCCAGACAATTTCTCCCTGAAACTCCATCAACTCACAAATCAACTCTACCAGGTCCCGAATCGTCACCTCAGAATTAGTCCCCAAATTCACCGGGTCTGGTTCGTCATAATGTTGGGTAGCCATGACAATTCCCCGCGCCGCGTCAGTCGAATAAAGAAACTCGCGACTAGGACTACCATCACCCCACACCGGAAGCTGTTTATCCCCCCGTTGTTGCGCCTCATAGACCTTACGCACCAAAGCCGGAATCACATGGGAACTTTTCGGATTAAAATTATCTTCTGGGCCGTAGAGATTCACCGGCAATAAGTAAATGCCATTAAACCCATACTGCTGTCGGTAGGCTTGCAATTGCACCAATAGGGCTTTTTTGGCGATTCCATAGGGGGCATTAGTTTCCTCTGGGTAGCCATTCCAGAGGTCGTCTTCCTGGAAGGGAACCGGGGTAAATTTGGGATAAGCGCAGATAGTCCCTACACAGACAAATTTCTTGACCCCTGCTTGATAGGCTGAGTGAATCAACTGGGTCCCCATCATCAGGTTATCGTAGAACAACTCAGCCGGTTTTACCTGATTTAAGCCGATACCCCCCACATGGGCCGCCAAATGGATAATGATATCCTGACCTTTAGCAGCTTGTTGACAGGCTTCTAAGTTTCGCAGGTCACAATTATGCGATCGCGGTACCGAAATATTTTCCGATTTCGCCCCCGCCTTCAGAAGCTGGTCAATCACCTGTTTTCCCAGAAAACCAGCCCCTCCCGTCACCAAAATCCGTTGGTTTTGTAAATCCAGAGTATTCATGTAATTTACCCATTATTTAGTCTAAGAATTAATCAAAATGGTCTCCCTCTTGATGAGGTTCTTCTAATAGTGTTAGGTCACTATCAACCATCAGCTTTACCAACTCCTCAAAAGACACTAACGGCTTCCAACCCAAGACATTTTGGGCTTTACTCGAGTCCCCAATCAGCAATTCCACCTCAGCCGGGCGTAAATAGCGTTCATCAAATTTTACATAATCATGCCAATCCAAATTAACATAATTAAAAGCCACATCCAGAAACTCGCGAATTGAATGAGTTTCATTAGTTGCCAAAACATAATCATCCGGTTGATCATGTTGCAACATCATCCACATTCCCCGCACATAATCCTTAGCATAGCCCCAGTCCCGTTTAGCATCCAGATTACCCAGATAAAGTTCTTTCTGCATTCCCTTCACAATCCTGGCTACAGCGCGGGTAATTTTGCGGGTAACAAAAGTCGGACCACGGCGGGGACTTTCATGATTAAACAGGATACCATTACAGGCAAATAAACCGTAGGATTCCCGATAATTAACCGTTTGCCAGTGTCCGTAAACCTTCGCACAAGCATAGGGACTACGAGGGTAAAAATGTGTGGTTTCCTTCTGGGGGATTTCCTGCACTTTCCCAAACATTTCCGAAGAACCTGCTTGATAAAAACGCACCTGAATCCCTGTGCGGTGCTGATAATCTCGAATAGCTTCTAATAGTCTTAATACCCCTAAACCGACCGTATCAACAGTATATTCTGGACAGTCAAAACTCACCCGCACATGGGATTGAGCCCCCAGATTATAAATTTCTACCGGCTTAACTTCCTCCAGGATACGGCGCAGAGTCGTACCATCTGTTAAATCCCCA
The DNA here is from genome assembly GCA_016745315.1 of Arthrospira sp. PCC 9108. Lineage (GTDB taxonomy): Bacteria > Cyanobacteriota > Cyanobacteriia > Cyanobacteriales > Microcoleaceae > Limnospira > Limnospira platensis. The sequence goes on along the minus strand of CP066886.1, from coordinate 1,636,616 downwards.
TAGTGTAAGAATAACCGAGCATTAGGATGATGGGGGTCTTTGTAAATATGTTCAATGCGGTCTGTATTAAAACTAGAACTACGCCGAATAATTCCGTGAACTTCGTAGCCTTTTTCTAACAGTAACTCACTCAGATATGAACCATCTTGACCTGTGATACCCGTAATTAACGCTGGTTTATTGTTTGACATCTGATGATTTTCCTTTCCATACGAAGCAGCCCGCCCATGGCGGTTGTCTATACTCTATTATGCACCCTCATGATTATTCCCTAGTGGGGCAAGTTTCCCAGCCACCTCTATCATAAAAAACCCGGTTACTTTGACAAGAACCATAAATATCTTAACTCAGAAACCGGGTAGGACTAGATAATTTACGATGACTCACCCCTCCAGGTTAATAAGCACCATTATCCTTGGGGAAAATTACCACACCAATAGTTTTGATAATGATCCATAGGTCAATCCAGAAATTCTTGAAATTAACATAGTGCAAATCAATCTGAACTCGACGAGGATAGGGAATATCATTGCGCCCTGAGACTTGCCATAGTCCAGTGATTCCCGGTCTGATGGTTAGAACCTTATCCATGTGACGACCATATTTATGCAATTCCTCGGCCACCAGAGGTCTGGGGCCTACTACACTCATATCACCTTTGAGAACATTCCAGAACTGGGGAAACTCATCAAGGCTGGTCACACGCAAGAATCTACCGATCCAGGTAATTCGAGGATCATGTTTAAGTTTAAACGTATCCTGAAACTCTTGGCGCAGGTTAGGAGAGGTTTCCATAATCTCCACCAGCACCTCATCTGCATTACTGACCATGGTTCTGAATTTGATACACCCAAACCGTTGGCGATTTTTGCCGACTCTTTCCTGGACGTAAAACACGCTACCAGGGGAACTCAGGGCAATTAACAAGCTCAGTATCAAATAAACCGGAGAAAACAAAATCAGAACCGATAGGGAAAACACAATGTCAAATGAACGCTTAAAAAAATCTCCGTTCAGACTCTGTACCAGAGACAGGGTTCGTTGCTGACGCGGACGCACTAAGGGTACAAAGCCACGCCTTGTAAATGCACGTCGAAGTCCCCTACCGAAGATAAGTTGGCTATTGGCAGTCATCTTACTCCTTCAATTCACACCACACACAGTCATGATCATAAAGCCTTGAGACACTCAATAAGGATGATTGAGTATCTTGTACCCATATACTAAGATCCCAGATGGCAGGTCGTCACCGGGGAACCAGTCTGGACAATCCACCTAAATTAGGGGTTTTCAGCTTTTCTGGTTCTCTTAAATACTTTGGCATTTTAGCTGAAATTTTGGGAGTCCATTGTCATGAAGCTCACCCCACCTGCCCAAGGCAGGTGGGGGTGTCGGTGCTAACCTCGAACTGTGCTAGTCCACAGGTCACACAAACAAGCCCAGCTTCTAGGCGATCGCCCTCGAACGTTGGATCGAGGGCTCCTCACTGTCCTTTCGGCGAGTGAGCTGAAGAATGCCTCGTGCAGCAATATTGAGCGCCCCATTGAGGTCTGCATTGTATCGCTTGCCCGAGGAAAATTTAGCCAGAGCATAGTTCTTGGAGTCTCGCCCTTTCGACTCCACTACCGTCATAAGCCAACTTTTAGGTGGAGCTACGACATCAATGACCTTACCGCCTATCTCTTGCCACTTCATCTCCGTCAAATCTCGAATCATACCTTTAAGCCATCCATGAAAGCGTTGGCGAAGGTTAGAGCGCTTGCGCCCCCCCCTTAGCTTTCCATCCTTTCAGGTTCTCAAAGACAATAGCATCGGCATTGAACTGTTGGGCAATCTGCACGATACGCTTCGAGACAATTTGCCCAATTTGACGGTTGATATTACGGCATTTGCGGTAGGTATGAGAGCAGAAGCCTTTCTGGAGACTTCCACCTAGCCCCATCGTCTTACTAGCTCGTTTAGATACCGATTTCAGCCGCTTATCTCGACGGTCGCCGTTCCGCTGGACGCAGGTTCGAGCGGCTGCGGCGACTTCGTCTATGTCTCTGGCTGGGTGAATAAACTCCCGATAGGTTACAGTGCCGTCAAAATTCACGACTGCCACAGTAGCGGTGGTGTTGATACCCAGGTCAACACTTACAACTCGACCCTCTCCCTCCCGTTGAGGTGGATGACACTCAAATGGAACTGAGAGATGACAAGTCCTCTTTTGCTCATTGAAGATAAGGGACGGTGACAGCAGCTTGGTAGGGGTCGAGAGGGAAGTCACCTTCCCAAACTCCCATACAAAACCGTGCTTGATACTTTCACATCACACGGCTCCTGATGTAGATACCCCTTTTGACATCGGGAACAGGGTTACCACCCCCTGCTTTCGTACTTCAACTTATAGAGCTATATGCACACGATAGTCTTTAAACTCGCTTTCGCCATTAAACTCTTGTTGATTGCAGTATCTATATCCACACCGTGACTAGTGGGCATATCCTAACCATTACAATTAGGCCTTAGCTTTCAGTCACATCCCTTCCCCTTAAAGGCTTACGCTTACACTTTTCACTACTGTGCAGGTACATCCTGCCACTTGAGAGCCAATGAGGGGTTTAAACGTTCCATATATGCGGGCATTCCATCTTTAGATTCGTCCTATCCACCGGGGTACTTTAAAGGTCTGTGCACAACGAAACGTTGCTTCTGGGTAGCTGCAACAAACTCCCACTTTTCCCCTTACTCTTTGAGCGCAGCGTATCAACCTGTTTCGCTACTCCGTAGTTACGATGGTTCAAGCCGGACATTCGGTTTCCCTAATCTTGGATGGTTGGCAGTGGTCGAGTTAGAGGTAGGTTCCTCTGTTACGCCTTCCGTTCCCCGCGTCAATCCTAGGATTGTGATTCCTAAGATTGGGGGTGGCTACCGCCGTTACTCTCAACCTTGCTTTATACTCAAGGGGGTCACAACTTCCCTCTTTCTTCCGCTCAGTCTTGACCTTGAGTCTCTCTGCCTTTATCTGGTCTCGCACCCAGATGTTGGAACACATATATAGTTATGGGATTGTCAAGGTTTCTTAACTTTCACATCAAGTCCTTTATATTCCATCAAGGGGTGCAAGTCCCAGCAGGCAGTTATTTCAGGTATTGCAACCCTATTTCATGCCTGAACATCTCGCACGTTGCTGTCCACGGTATGCCGTTCTCGTAGGCTGGTTATGCCAACGTTTGTCCAGACCCCATCGGTTCCGTTAAAGACCTTGATTTCGATGCGGTCATAGCCAGGTCGTTTATAGCAATTACCTCGATACAGGGTCGGATAACAGCCACTGTTGGGATTGAGGACGGGAGGTTTGGCATCCCGACGTTGACGAGTTCCCGATTGCCATTCCCGATATCGGGTCATGTAGCTACTGACTTGGCCAGCGGCGAAGACGATGGCAGCCCTTCGATAGTAGCTGGGGAACTTGTAAAAGGTCTGGTCAAATTGCCAGTATTTGGGGTTGGGGTTCTTGGCGGTTTGGTGAATCAGTTTCTCAACGGCTAGAACCCGTTTTTGACTCGATAACCCTCCGATAGACGGCCAATGGGTTAAGAGAATTCCCATCAAATGCCGACAGACACCTAGGGAGACCTCAACCGTTTGGCTCAGAAGCACTCGCGCTGCTGCTGTCGGGTTAAGATTCCATCGGTCTGTACGGATGATTGATGTGGTTTGTGCCATCACGCGCTTGTTACCCCAAGGCTTGTCAGATCGGCAGATCCTTTGCCCCCACCTGCCGTTCGGCGAGGTGGGGGAATGCGTCGCTATTTTTGTTCAAACACTTATCTACGAAATTAAGATAGTCCTCCCGAAACCGACTTTGATCAAATTGACTCGCATGAGTTCGGATAATTTCCGGATGAAATTGCCCATTGAGACTTTCAAAGACTTGGACTGTCTCCATTAAACCTGTTTCTGTTTGCGGCGTAAATAATAACCCTGTCCCGGAGTCGGGATATTTACGAATATCTCGCACGGTTTCTGTCGCGCCTCCTACTCCATAGGCGATCGCAGGTGTTCCGCAAGCCATGGCTTCTACGATCGCCATTCCAAAGTCTTCGCAGGCGGCATAGACAAATGCTTTGGCTTTGGACATATATTCCCCTACTGCCTGATCACTTTGCCAACCTAAAAGCTGGATATTGTCTTTGGCAATTTTCTTGATGCGATCGCATTGAGGACCTGTACCAATTACTACCAGCGGATAACCCAATTCGTTAAAGGCTTTGACAATTAGGGAAATTTTCTTATAACTCACCAGACGGCAAACGGTCAGATAAAAATCTTCTTTTTGGGCCTGAAATTTCATATTGTCCATCGCCACCGGGGGATAAATTACCTTCGCCTCACGACGGTAACATCGCCATATCCTCCGAGCCGTATGTTGAGAGTTAGCAATAAAATAATCAACCCGGTTGGCTGAAATCACATCCCATTGCCGTAGTTGGTGCAGCAACACACGGGTTAACATACCGGGGACTCCTGAGCCGACAGAGCTACCTCTGAGATAGTCAAAGGTGAGATCCCAAGCATAGCGCATGGGAGTGTGACAATAGCAAATATGCCTTTGCCCTGGCGTTGTAATCACTCCCTTGGCTACAGCATGGGATGAAGATAAAATTACGTCATACTCCCGCAGGTCTAACTGTTCGATCGCTAACGGTAATAGCGGTAAATATTTCTGTACACCATTTCTCGCCCAGGGAAAGTTCTGTAAAAATGTGGTCCCAATCTTTCGCCCATATAGATAACTCTCAGGATTACTTGATTCAAAATCAATCAGCGCATAAACTTGGGCATCAATATGCTTGAGAATTTCTCGCACCACTAACTCTGACCCCCCTGTGGCTTTCGGCGTTAACCATTCATGGACCAGAGCATACTTCAACGACACAACAGATATCTAACCCCTAATGCCTTCAGAATTTACTATCTCACAGGGCGGAAATTAATTGTGAACTGTGTTAAGTTTTTTAACCACCCCCCCCCGACCCAAACCCTGGACTCACACCCGTGGCTGTTGGAGAAATCACTTTCCACTTGGTCCCCCATAGCCGTTTCTCACCCTCTATTTAGTGGTAGCTTGGCGATTATTTAACATAGTGCGATCGCACCTATTGGGACAGCCATATCATTATGCGATCGCCTCTGATATTTGACCATGAAGCGAAATTAAACTATGATGAAAAACCACAGAAGTAATTAACTATTATGGCTAACAATTAGACAAGTTTAACCGTCACTTAATAGTTACTTTAGCTTGTCCGATTTCACAAGTAATTCCTTGATGACACCAACCCGCTCCTATCAGATCATTAAACATCACATCTACATCAACTACAGAGACTTTAAATTCGGCATTTGGCGGCGCACTGACGCTAAATCTGCATAGATAAGAATTGGGACAGTTAGGGTTACCAATATCGTCCGGTGTAGAACCATCAGGAAGACAAACAGTTCCCAATCTTTCGTTATACAAACAAATTGCCAAATCCGGGGCTCCATTTAATATATCCCAAGACTCATTGTTATATTTGGTCTGTTCCACTTCAACATCAACGGCTATTCTCTCAGCATGAGACGGTTCAGGAAAGCCGAATACAATTAAAACTAACAGGACTAAACATAACACATAACTCCTGAATAAATTCCCGAAATCCCAGGGTTGATAAATGCCTTTATTTCCTAGTAATTTGGCTAGTGGCGATCGCCGATATTTAAGGTTAATTTGATGCAGTGTATACATTGAATTTCACCGATTTCTAGTTAGTGTTACTATCATTCTGCCAGCACAACCCGCCACTGACAGCATACCCCCTATTGGAGAGGGTAGCTGATCGCGGAACGGCTGTACAAGACGCGAACCCAATCCTCTCTCAGGCAGTATACACTCTCCGCTGACATCATAAATCTAAAGATTTTCCCATCATTATTCCCAGTAAAAAACCCAGAATTTTAAGATTAATTTAACAATTGCTGAAACCGACGAATCAAAGCCTGTCAATTGTCAATCCCCAACCCCCAACCCCAAGAAATCCCCACCCCAAAGCGATCGCACCTTTTTATCCTCCCAAATAGCCATCTCCCACCCTCTCTTTAGTGGTAGATTAGGGATTATTTAACATAGTGCGATCGCTCCTATATGCTACTTGATTAATCATGTAATACACCCCACGCAGTCCCTCTCCCACCTGGGGAGAGGTATTGAGGCTTAGGGTAATATTTTCAGCCAATTCCCAACAACCTGTCATCTCCAATTCCACCTCAATTAATCGCGTTTTTTCGGGTTACTTTTACTCATTTCTTGACTCAAAGATTCTAAACTCAAAAATTCATCATTATCATCGATTTGTGATGATGATTCATTTTCCGCCTGTTCAAAACTGCTCAAGAGATCATCAAGAGTTACATCATAATCACCCCATTCCGTCAAAGAATTATCTGATACAGTTGCCGATTTTTCGGGTTTGCCCGCCGAATTAGAAGCAGCAGAACGCGATATTTTAAGACTCGAATTTAGCTCGCCAAACAAGTTATCAAAAGTAATCATTTCCTCCTCAGAAGGCATAGAAATCGGTTGATAATCCTCCCCGGAATCTTCAGCTAAGATATCTTCAATCTCATTAGATTCCGGGCTCTCTAACCTAGCCAATTCTGCCTCTAATTGTTCCAGGGTACTCTGATCAACTAACAGCCGAGAATCCATCGATTCATCATCATCGCTATCATCATCAACACCCGGAAGCAAATTCTCATCAGGAGAAGCATAGATAAACTGTTCATCCTCCTTTAAATTGGGTTCTTCAAAGATATTACTAAAATCTTCAAAAGTATCCTGACTAGCAGATGGAGAAGCCTTTTGATTGGGCGTGTCTCTATTCATCTCTACTGGCTGATTTTGATTGATATTTTCGCTCAAAATATCGTCATCCTCCCAGAGAAGTTCCTGAGCATCATCTGGCTGTAAACTTCCGTATAAATCTAATTCTTCCGACATAGAGAAGCCATCAAACGGGTCTGACTGGCTACCATTTCCACCCCCCGCAGAAGATACATTTCTCCGAGTTTCTCTCGCCACTGGTAGCTCTTCCTCTGGGGTATCCTTAAACAAATCTTGAGTATCCAACCTCAGATCTTCCTCATCAGGTTCTGATTCTGATAAATCTGTAGATGTCTCTGTAGATGTCTCTGAGGTATCCCCAAATAAATCCTCAGCATCCCAACCCCCATCATCTACCGATTCAGGAGAGATATCAGCAGCAGTTTCCGCCACTATATCATCACTATCATCAGCCTCATCATCACCGAATAAATCAGCATCCCAATTCCCCTCATCTACCGATTCAGGGGGATATCAGCAGCAGTTTCCGCGACTATATCCTCTTTTGGTTCCGGTCGTGGTTTTGATTCGATGGGAGTTTCGGAAACTCTAGTGGGTAAGGGAAGTTCCACCCCCGCAAAAGGAAAGAAATCATCGTGATCGGGAACAGAAGATATCTCTGGAGACGGTTGAGTTTGGGGAGTCATAGCCACCCCCTGCTGACCGATCGCATTAGGTTGAACCGTGGGAGTAGCCGGTCTAGTTTGTCGATCATCTAGGTGTATAGAAGATTGAAGTTGAGAGGTTGTAGCTTGACTCAACTGCTGGGTGAGATAATTAATCCAAGCCGAAAAAATCACCTCTCCCTGTTGTCCCAAACCGTGCATTTTCTCAATATTTTGGGACAGAGATTCCTGATAGGTTTGTAAATTGCTTTGTAGGGCCTCAAAAATGACACTTAAACTAGAATCAAGGGTCATCAGCATCTGATCAGACTGAGCCTGTAGAGTCCGCATTTGTTCCAGTCGTTGGGCTGGAGTGAGTCGGGGTAACATCTTAGAAGTTTCCAACTCCTCAGCATAGTCCCCACCAGCATCAGAGAAAACCCTTACATCGCCACTGTTTGCGCCTTCACCTCGTCCACGACTCAAAGCCGTGAGGGAAGACTCACTGGGGGTAGTCTCAACAGTATCCCCCAACAGTAGCGCATTAAGCACCTGTTCCTCAAGGTTACTCAGGGTTTCGCTGACACTCTCAGTCAGACTTTCCTGAAGACGATTCATCAATTCTTGCAGGAACTCTGTAATAATTTGTTGCTGTTCGTGGGATTGGTCAGCTGAGAGCAGATTTTCCTGTCGCCGCAATTCTAAAGCTCTGATATCCTGTAATAGTAGTTGTCGCTCATGGCGTAATTCTTCCACCTCAGACTTTAGCAAAGCCGAAAGTCGCGATCGCAAATAACCCATTTCTTCGCGCAAGGCTTGCCAAAAATTCTGCTGTTGGGACTCCGAAAGAGATGATGGGTCAGCGGAACCTGTAGATCTCAGGGACAATGAAGAGTCATCAATATCTTGTTGAAGAGATACGAGATAATTCCGAACACGCTGCAAAACTTGACGGGCGCGGGTCACGGTTTCCCCAAAAGCCACCCAAGGTAGCCTGGGGCTGGGTTGACTCAGTACCTCGTCAATTTCAGCAATAAGAGTCTGAATTTGATCCTGATGAGAAGTCAAGGGAGGGACCTCAATTTACTAGCGTTTGACGAGAAAATTTAACCGGGATATCAATATAGTTTGAGTTTCAATAGTCCAGATTTAACCTTTAAAATAGTGTTCCAATGAGTAAGCGTAGCTCGATGCTTGGCCAAAAGTTAGGGATAACCACCCCAGGCCCGATTTGTAAGTGAACATCCAATTTAGGTTAATTTTGCTAGGATACAGTGATTTTGACTCTATATCCCTTTAAAATGATAACCTGCCTGTGCCAATCTAGTTCCCAACTCATCCCTGGTTAGTCTACCTGTGTAGGCTTATGCCCTCAATTATAATGAAAGCCAATCTTGGATTAAATCCATAGTCAAACCTTAGCTATTGTAGTTAAGTACATCGAAACCCCACAATAATAGTGGTATCGTTTGACTAAAGTTGGCTCTGTGAATGGTGACAGTGAATTGTCTATTGGACAACTCCTGCTAACTAGCCACGGATAAGCGCTAATTTCAAACATCATAGCCCAATGGAAGATCGGTACTTCTCCCGCGAGTCACAATCAGATATCACCCGGATGATTCTCTCGACTGCCTTTTTTGAGGGTTTACCTGAGGAGGTAGCCGAAAGAGCCACCTCTCTCTCATGTGGTGGGTCGAAGCCACCCCCCAATCAAGTGATTTTGCTGGAGAATGATTGGGGTAGCTCAGTATATTTTATCTTAGATGGTTGGGTCAAAATTAGGACCTACAACCTTGATGGTAAGGAAGTCACCCTCAATATTTTGGGGAAAGGTGAATTATTTGGAGAAATGGCAGCCCTTGATGAAGTCCCCCGATCAACAGATGTAATCACCCTCGCCCCAACCATGATTGGCAATATGCCAGCTCAGGATTTTGTCCAACTGATTAACACTGAACCATTGGCAGGTATTAGGTTGGCTCAGTTAATGGGCCGCCGTCTACGTCAAGTCAATCGGCGGTTACGGTTGCGTGAGTCAGATAGTGCTTCACGAGTGGCAGATATTTTGCTGTTTTTGGCGGAGGGACAAGGAAAAACCACAGAATCAGGAACCACAATTCCTAATTTACCCCACCGAGAACTCAGCAGTTTGAGCGGACTAGCTCGGGAAACGGTCACTCGGGTACTCAGTAAACTTGAGAAAAAGGGATTAATTCATCGCGATCGCGATCTTCTCAGCATTCCCGATGTTCACGCCCTAGAGAGGATGTTGGTTTAACAATAGGTTAGCGGTCTTGGTCCTACCATGGCCCTGCCTAACCTCGTCCGTGATTTAAACTTGATAGCATGAGTGATTTTTCTAACCATAGCCCCCAACCTTCCCCTAAAACATCCGATCGCTTCCCTTCTGTGTCCCCCCTCGTTATGGTGGAAACAGCATTTCTCGCATCTACCGCCAGTTTGATTTGGTTTATCAACTACTACTTTCCCCTCGGTCCTCTGTTGCGAGTCTTTTTCTCCCTACCTATTGCCTTGCTATATTTGCGCTGGGACCGACGGGCGGCGATTATGGGTGCTGTAACCTCTGGGTTACTTTTGACCGTGTTAATGGGTCCTACACGCAGCATTCTCTATGTTATCCCCTATGGTTGGATGGGTGTGGTGCTGGGGGGTTTGTGGAAACGAGGCGCTATGTGGCCGGTGACTGTGGCGATCGGCTCCTTAATTGGCGCTATTGGCTTCTTTTTCCGTTACTGGTTGCTGTCAATTCTCTTGGGTCGGGATTTGTGGGTTTATGCCACTACCCAAATTGCACAACTGCTAGAGTCTATCTTTATTCGCTTGGGGGTACTTGCACCCCCAAGTTTACTATTTATTCAGATTTTCGCTGTATTGATGGTTTTGGCTAATAATATCGTTTATCTGTTTGTGGTGCATTTGGTGTCTCTGTTGATGCTCGATCGCCTTAAAAGTCCTATTCCCCGCCCTCCCCGTTGGGTACAGATTTTGCTCGACTATGACGAATAATGGCAATCCGAATTTATACACAGCCCCGTAATGGTCAGGCTTGGTTACGCAACTATCGCAATCAAAAGCCTATTTTTGCCTGTGTTTTGGGATTTACCCAAACGGGTTTAATTCCGGGAATTTCCGCCGCTGGGGCCAATCCTGCAGATCGCCGCCGCACCTATCTCGCAGATGCTGAATTTCTGGCCTTGGGTCCTGTGCCATCTCCTCGTTATCCTTTACCGCCTTTGGTGGCTGGCGCTTCCCCCGTCCTGATTTCGCGAGCCGTAGTGGCGGCGCTGAATATTCCCTTATATTTATTTAATGCTGGGGTTCCCGTAATTCCTTCTGTACCCACCATCGATCTCGGAGGAGTCCCCGCTAATTGCCTCAGTTCCGGCGCTGCTTTGAACTCTACCATAGTTCAACATCTATTTGAGTCTGGGTTGGCTTGGGGCGATCGCATTGCGGCTGAGGCTGATCATAGTTATGTGATCATCGGAGAATGTGTCGTCGGGGAACTACCACCGCCCTGGCTGTGTTGATGGGTTTGGGAATTCCCGCCGCCGGTAAAGTCAACAGTAGCCACCCCCAGTGTAACCATGACCAAAAATTAACCATAGTTACCACCGGACTCCGGGCGGCGAAAATTACCCCAGGTCAAGTCGATCCCCTGACACTGGTTGCTGCTGTTGGCGACCCTATGCAAATTGTCGTTGCTGCTATGACTATTGCTGCTAGTCGCCGGGTCGGGGTTCTCTTGGCTGGGGGAACCCAAATGCTGGCCGTTTATGCTTTGGCTGAAGCGATCGCTTCTGCTAAAAATCTTTCCTGGTGTCCGGGACGGGTCGCTGTTGGTACTACTCGCTGGGTCGCAGAAGATACCACAGGGGACACTGTCGGACTCGCAAAGGCGATCGGTCCGGTTCCCTTATTGGCAACCCAACTCGATTTTACCCATTCCCATTACCCCCAACTACAAGCATTTGAACAAGGATATGTTAAAGAAGGTGTCGGTGCGGGAGGATGTGCGATCGCTTCCTATTTGTTCCGCCAATGGACATCGAGCCAGTTACTTACACAAATCGAACAACTTGCTCGCCATCTCTGATCCCCTCACCCTCTCAAGCACGCATCCGCTTAGACAATAACTGTTCTTCTAGGGCTGCAATGCGATTGTAAGCAGCAGTAAGCTGGGCTGTCAAGCGCTGGATCTGAACATCCGCACTTAACATGGTTTCTTTGCTAACCATAGTGCTGCTATTGACATAGTAATCATCACTTAAAATATCTTTGTGTGTCCCCTGGTAGTCCTCACCTTTTACCGGAATTGATTGGCAAGGAACTGCGTATAATCTACCATTGTGTTGAGGAGCATCGATATCTGCTTCTTCCATCACCACACAGGTATCTGTCAATGCTTCTTCATCAGTCCTAGTCGATGAAAACATTTCCGAAAAACCATAATCATCCCTAGGAATATTCCCGCGTAGTTGCATGACTACTTCATACAGCGCATCCACTTTATTCGTTAAAGTCATGACCTGTTCTGCTAACATATCCATAGATACTCCATGTAGGTGATTGCTATGCTCCCATCCTAGAACAAGATTCCGCTCACCCCTGATTACTTCCGATTTATTTAACCTTTTAACTTGACATACAAATTTCCACAATTCTTAGGGCGATCAACACCCCTACCACAGCCAATCTCTAGCCATTCAAACCTTAATATAACTTAAAGATTTTTCCCATACATATACCCATGACGGGCGAGATTATTCACCCCATCAAACCTGAGACCAACCCCCATCCTATTCCCATGAGTATATTTACGGTTTAAGGCTTTAATCACCCCACCAATTCCCAGGCTACAGCACTTCACTAAACACTCGACTGGAATTAAAGCGTCTACATAGCCTACAACCCCTATTCTACCGTTACTTAGGTGTTACTCAAAGCCATAACAGAGTAACAAGTGAGTAAAAAATGAGTAACGCTACTGATACCCCTACTGTAGGGGGAAAGGGTAACTATAATGAGAGTTACGCTAGATTCTTGAAAGCCTATCAGGAGTTTAAGGGGGAATGTCCCAAAGGGGTAACTCTCAAACTTCAAAAGACCGGGACTAGGTACAATCTGCTATTGCAGTTTAAGCAACCACCAACCGGAAAACGACTACCCAAAACGGCTAACCTTGAGTGTACTCCAGAAGGGGTGATAGACGGGGTTAAGAAAGCTAAACTGGTATCAGAAGCCCTAGGGACTATCACTAGCGCTAGTGAATTTTGGGATTGGTACGATGCGACTATCTCAGGAAAGAACCAGATTGAGGATAATCTGATAACCTATCGGGAAATATTCCAACAACTAGAGGATGAGTATTTTGCGGGTTACAACCGCAACACAGGAAGGAAACGTTCTCGCGATATCGCTAGTGACTTAGCGTCTTACGACACTACTAAAGGGGCATATTTCAGGCTGTTCCCTAACTGGGATGAATATCCTAGCTGGGAGAGTTTTAAGGCTATGCTATATACTCCCCTAAGTAACGGGGAACAATTAATAGGCTCCAAAACTTTCAAGGAACGTTACTACATTTTAAAAGCCATAGCTGAGAAATCACCTAACAAAGACCATTTGCTTAAACAGCTTGAGCCTATTAACGCCAAACAAACACAATTCAGAAAGAAACAACGGATAGCTGTTGATGTATTTAAGGATTGGTGGTTTAAAACCAAACAAGAAGCCTATACTATTAAAAATCACCAACATCAATCATCTCGACATAACTGGTTATGGGTGACTGGTATGGCGGTAATGTACGGGTTAAGACCTACTGAGATAGCCGCCGCCGTTAATCTAACTAAGCCATTTGTAACTGAAGATGGCGTAATCATCAAAGCACTATCAGACCCCGATAATCAGGATAATTACTTGGTGCTAGGTGACTATGTTTACTTTACTGACTCAGAAGGTCGGAAAGTGAGTATTAAAACAGGGGGAAGGATTGTTGCTCCAATTCCCAGCCCTGAAATGTTTGAGTTCCTAGAATTGAAAAAACCTTTATTGCCTCAATACACCCCTAAAAAAGGCAGTAAACCCAAAAGCATAGTTACAGGATTTGAAGCCGTGTTTAGTCAACGCATTTCCTCTATGAAATGTCCGGTAACCCAGAAATATGCTTTTCGTAGACTGTACAACCTGTTGAGTGAAAAGTATGGACTACCTATCGAGTTGCGAGCGAGACTTATGGGTCATAGCGCAATCGTCAACGAGAGTAAATATAAAACAGAAGGGATTGACGCTACCTTAGAAGTCCTCAAAGGGGTTTCTAAGTTACCTATACCATTGAACGTAGCCATAGAACGGTTAACAGCGTTAGGGTTTGATGTTGACACTCCAGAAGCTAAGGCATTTCTCAGAGTTATCTATCAGATAGATTAATCTAATCGTCAACCTTTCATAAATTAACACCCCTAGATTAAACCCCTAGGGGTTATTTTATGGCTACAAATTGATGGATCCTGTTATGGCTTTGAGTAACACCTAAGTAACGGTAGAATAGGGGTTGTAGGCTATGTAGACGCTTTAATTCCGTCAGAGCGTGTTAACTATAAACCCTTATCCTGACAGCGATAGCGGGTTATTACTCAACCCGATAACTATGCCTAGTTACTCAAATGTTACTCATAACTTAGTCCTAGCACAGGAAAATAATTTTGTCAACAGGTTGATTACTCAGTCAACAAGCACAACTTAATCAATCTGTCAAATATCCATTCCTCCCCCTAACCAAACACCGATAGGGTAACTCCCTTGTGATAGCAGTCAATGGCAAGCCTATCGGTTCGTTCCTCACCATTGACTGCTATCACATCGGTCGCACCCCTAAGAGTGTTTGTTTCGGTTATGGGGGGAGGGTATGGCTCAAATTTCAAAACCCATAGGGGTAGTCAGATTATTAGTGAAATATTGAGGAGCCTACTCACTACCAACAAAATGCGATCGCATAATCACGACTAACCTGAACTATCATCTACCGGAATCAACCCGATACCCCTAAACAACTTTTCAACTGGTGACTTGTTTCGTCATCTCTCGCTGATACCTACATAATCCTAGACAATTGCTTTACCAGCGACATCGGTTATCCACATAATCCTAGGGAATTGATTCTCCATCGAAACCGATACCTACATACTGCTAGACAAGTCTCCAATTTTTGGTGGTAATCATCCCAGGCGGAACCCAGTACCCCCAATAGACGGGTTAAGGTTTTGGCTTAGGGTGTTTATTGTGGGTAAATTAGAGGCAAGCATTCATATAAATTTTTAACAGTCCGTTGCAACAGTCTGCTGCAACAGTCTGTTAACAAAAAATATGCAAGCACCCCCTACAGTCAGAAACCATAGGGGGCCATTTAAGTTATTGGGGTAGCTGTTAGCTGTTAGGTGTTAGGGTTTAGGGTTTACGCCAACCATCATCATCAATATCATCTCTGTTAATTGGAAGAGGGGGTGATTGCTTTTTATCTTCTAACTGTTTTTTACAAACTGTTGATGGCATAAAATCATTAACATATCTAATCAAATAATTTAGGCTACTTTGGATACCGTCTAACCTATTCTCAATAAGTAAGTTTCCTGTATGCGTAATGAACATACTGATAATAATCGCGACAATAATTAACCCTAATTCAACTATTACCAAGTTCATTTATATTAATTTCCAAAAATGAAGTGTAAACCATTTAATCCTTTCTAGCGGAGAAAATGAAGCGTAAAAATTGCTATATGGTGGTGATTCAATTATTTGATATTCATTAAGCCATATAATTTCACGTTTAACCATCATATTCTGCTTCACATCATTGTATGTGTAAAATTTTAACCACCCTGCCATTTTCCAGTACACGGGTACACTGTCAGCGTCAAATAATATCCTGATAAATTTACTGCCAGAAATGTCAGGTAATTTTTTAGTACCGTGTAGCTATCATCTTCTATCCTGAAATTAAGTTCATAAACTTTAAACCAATTACTTTCAGATATATCAAGTGCATTAGGCATTATCTGTTAATTTATTGTTGAGTGTTTAGCATATTTTCCAATTTGTCGATTTTTTCTGATAATTCCTGAATTGCCGCAATCACTAATGGTATCAGTTTATCATACATGATTGTTAAGTAATCTATTTTTTTGTCGTCAACTTCAGGACTATCTGTATGGTCATTTTTAATCACTTCAACTGCGTTAGGATATATATTTTGTACTTCTTGAGCAATTAAACCAAATTGTTCTGTACTTGGATTAAAGCCATGAAATGCTGCAAGTTCATTATACTTAAACCACGTGACTGTCAATGCGTTAATTTCGCTTAACCCTAGAGTTGGTTTTGATAAAAGTGTTTTGAATTTAAGATCAGAGCTACCTTTAACGTAGTCTCCATTATCGTTAATATAAGATACATTTGTGCCTCCTACTCTAAATCTAGTATGTACTCCAGATGATGAAAGAGTTGAGCTCTTTATAAAATATGTCTGCCCGTTATATAATTGTATTGAATATCTATTGTCAGGAGCACCTCGCCAAACATCGCTTTGATGAAAATTAATACCATGATATATAAATACTCTAGGATTATTATCTGCTTCTAATTGCATAGAATAATTCCCCTGATAAGAAAACGCCCAGCTATTTCCTCCAACTCTACTATTTAGTACTAAATTTGCCGAACCAGCACTAGAGCCTATCCGGCGGATGTCAAACCCCCTCCAAACATTAAAATCAATAAGCATATTTCCATCAGGAAAACTTTCATTAGTTGCAAAAGTTACTGGATTATTTGTTATGTTAAATGTTTTAATTCCTGTTAAAGTTTGATTACCTGTAGTTCTAACTACAGTTGAATCTACATTAATTGTTCTATTAGCTGCTAAAGTTCCTCCTCCGGATCAACCATCACCTGCAGTTAATGTAATATTTGAATGTGTGTGCGTTGTGGGAGTCCTAGCGTTAGATAATCTACTATCATTACCTTGACAGGCTGTGTTTGCTGTAGTGCCATAAGCAACCGCCCATGTTGTGGCAGTACTCCCATTAAAATTATTTCCAGTTAATCCCGTACCATTTGTTAATGTATTAGGAGTATTGGCAGTTATTGTTATATTGGCACTACCATTAAACGAAGTCCCATTAATTGTTCTAGCAGTTTGAAGTGCTGTTGCTGTTCCGGCGTTTCCACTTATTGACCCGGTAATTAATGAATTAAATGTTTTAACTCCTGTCCATGTCTGATTCCCAGTTGTAATTATCCCTGAATTAGTTGCACTAGCTGTAGGTAAAGTAACATTAGTTCCTGTTGATGATGTAACTACAGGACCTGCTGTTGTTCCTGCTGTTACTCCTAAATTAGTTGCTACATTTACTTGTGCGCCTGCCGCAATCCCATCCAGCTTTGTCTTATCAGCGTTCGACATTACACCTGCAACGGTTGTTGTAGCAGCAGGTAATACAGCATTAGTACCGTCAGAACTGTTAACGGTTAACGTATTGCTTGTAGTGCTTGTAGAGAGGTTGGTGGATACGTTTGGGGCGGTGTTTCTAAACTCAGTTCCTACTAAAGTTAAGCCAGTTCCCGCAGAATAGGTTGTATTAGGAGGTGTTACCCAAACACCATCGCCGCGTAAATAGTTAGATGTACTGCCATTTGTATCAATGGCAGCAACATTACCTGAATTTGTTATTTGAGATAAGGTATGTGTATGGCTAGTTGGTGTTCTAGCATTTGATAATCTGACATCGTTACCTTCTGTAACAGTTCCAATAGTTGTTCCAAAATTTTTGTTAAATGCTGTACTTTTGGTAAAAGTAGGCTCTTTACCGTCTAATGTACTTTGAAGTCCTGTAACATTAGCAATAGTATGTGTATGTTCTGATGGAGTAAACGTAGACGGTTTGGACGTTATTTCAGTCCAGCTATGGGAATGAGTAGATGGGGGGAAAGTGCCAGGTTTATTAATAATATTATTCCAAATTAACTCAGTTAATTTGACTAAATTAGTATTGGAGTCAATAACTGCTTGTATCCGTTCATTAGTTAAATACAGATTAACTTCACCTTCTGGCAAGTCATCGGTTGATTGCCCAAACTTACTAGAGTAAATGTTGAAATTAGTCATAACTGCCTCTATATTGAGTAATCAAATAAATGGCTAATAACTTAATACTAGCCATTCATTTGATGATTACATATTGAT
This sequence comes from Arthrospira sp. PCC 9108, assembly GCA_016745315.1. Classification (GTDB taxonomy): domain Bacteria; phylum Cyanobacteriota; class Cyanobacteriia; order Cyanobacteriales; family Microcoleaceae; genus Limnospira; species Limnospira platensis. Next base: position 1,618,831 of record CP066886.1, on the reverse strand, counting down.
ATATTCGATAATTGTAACGCTGATACTAGCGCTAGATTCTGCTATCGCCTGTAACTCAGTTCTACCCCACGTTATTGAGATGGTATCACCTGGCTTAACCGAAAATGCAGCGTCTGACACGCTATCACCTGTAGGGTCAAATATTAGATGTACATTGGTATTTGACCGATTCTTTACAAACACCGTTCTACCGTTACTGGTAGCATTGATAGGCACAACTTCCGTGATAGTGTTAGCAGTCAAACTTATCGCGGTAGTTTCGGGAGTTCCCGGTATTTTACTGCTCATATTTAGAGTGTCTAAATTGACAACAGAACTATAAACTGAGAAACTCATAATAAACTCCTAAATCAAAGTAAAATTTACCAATTTATTGTTTGTTCTAACCCAACAATATTGGTTACGCTATCCTCAGTTATAGCATAGATAGAAGCTGTTGATTTTAGTTCATCATCCCACCCAGCGTTAGGAGGTAAATATAGGCATTGATAAGGTACACAGTTACTGATATCACCGTGACAAAACCATACCCCTACAGAACCTACGTTTTGTAAGTGCAACCTATACCGATTAATATTTGAGGGTCTAACTAATGTGGGGGTATTGCCTATTGTCACCCCAAAATTTTCGGGTTGTGTCAATGTAGGGGTTTGAGGAACTGTATCGAGTTGATATTCAGCCATGCCCAAAATATTAATAGAATCATTGTTATGTAACTGAGTTAAACACCTAGCTTTAACTATTGAGTTGCTATCAATTGCTAAACCTTCGTTTTGATTAGTGATTAATTCAATTAACAGGTTTTCGGTGTGAATGCCTCCATAATATGGCAATTTGACAATCCCTAAATTTAACCCGTTTTCTGTTGCCATATTCCCATAAAATATTTGTAAATCTACCGCTTCCTGCAACACTTCCTGTTTTTTTTCCCACCGTTGGTAATAGCTATCTTCCGGGTAAATTTTGGGGATTTGTGATTGTGCAATACTGGGAGTGTAACATCTAGCGTTTAACGATGATATATAGCTGTAAATACCGATATCATATTTATATCTTTCTGTTATTAATGATTCTAAAGTAGTCCCGTTAAATAACTCTATGGCGTTACTCCAGTTAGCAGCGTTGATATTAGCCGTGATATTTTTAACACCTCTCACCATTTTAACCACCTATTAATAAATTATTTGTTAGTATAATATTACTACTTTAATGCGATTATTTAAATGGTTAGAGACACTATAAAAATTAAAGATACTATTAGGTCAAGCACACCCAGGAATATTGGTAGGTCAGGCGGGGTTGGTAGGTCAGGCGGTGTAAGTTCAGGTTTAGCAGGAGATTTAGGTGACCAAACATCTTCAACAATGGACTTTGGTAGGGGTTTACCGTATGCAAGGGAAAGAGATAGAGGAGGTGTTCCCGGATTAGTAAATCCTTGGGACCCAATTACCAGAGTGCCGCGTGGAATTAACCCAGAAGACCATGGTAGGTGGAAAAGAGAAGACGAGGCACGACGAGTAGATGATGACACACGACGAGTAGACGAGGAACCCCCAAAAAGAGATGAACCAAAGGGAGGAAAAAAACCTAGGGGAAAGGGTGGCGCTGGTAGAGGTTTTGGCGGTCCTAATAGCGGTGACGAGGTAGATGATGATAAAGGAAGGCGGCCACCAAAACCGGGGAACGAAATGCCAGACCCTCGTGATTATCCTGTTAAAAATAATGATAAATGGCATTTAATGATTTTTGCTCAAATAGTAAATAGTAGACTTAGCAGTGGAACATCTAGTATTAATAGGCATTGGTGGAGAAAGCAGGAATCAACAACGTCAAATTTTAGACTTAATAAGATTGGATTAGATGTGTTTATAGAGTGGGAAGAATCATGGAATGATTCAGAGTACAATTACGAAGAGCCGATAATTGTACATAATGATTATGTTAAACATCGTAAGTTATACCCGTTAAAACCTTACTATATGAATTCAGGTTGTGAAAATGTTTCATTTAATAGTTTTTATAACTCTGAATATAACGCTTCATGTCGTGGTCCAAATAGGCTTAGTATTAGTCCATTATTCGGGTCTATCTTTTACCGTTTAACTCCAACCACAACCTGGACAGACGTAACAACTGTTTGGACTAAAGACCCGGAAGCAATGTTAGAGTATATACATTTATGGGAAGTTCCATATGCTGATAGAGGTCATCAATCATACTACGAATATGAGTCTGACATATTTTCGAATGCCTATCGAGGTAGGTGGTATGAAAATACATACTGGTATCCAGTATTTCCTACGAGTACTAGATTAAACTACACCTCCTTAGACGGTACACGAATTTGGGAGAACACCCGTAATTATAGCTATAAACTATGGATTCTGTCTGAAGATAAAGATTATTTGCCGCCAGAAAACAACGTTCGTCAAATCACAATACCAGACAGACATGAATGAAGAATGCTGTGGAATGATTAGAAGGATTTACGAGTTCCTAGACCCTGAATACTTTCCGGCTGAAATGCCGGAAAAAATAACGGTTAATGCTGATAATCCAGAGAACAGAATTAAACGAATAAACACATTGCCAGAAACCTTGGAAAAATATCACCTGGACCCCCGACTTTTATAGTCCGTTCTTTAATCGTTACATCGAAGTTAAGGGAGTATTAACTGATTCATTTAAGCTAAAAATGCAGTTATTGCAGTACCTTAATCCTGGTTTAGTCAATCAGTGTTGGTTTGTTATAAGGGGGACATCCTACCGATGGCAAGGCATCTCATTTATCAATATCGACGAGTTTAAGGGGCTTTTGAAAAACTTAGAGATTCCAAGGGTAAACAATGAATAAACTGCACTACAAGGGGTTATTTTCCATTGACGGTGAGTTAATAAACACCACCTATAACCCACACCTATTTGAGTCAGAAACCACTCAAATAGCCTACCGGATACTAACCCCTATAAAGGAACATAAAACCCAGGAAATCCTTGATTTAGCTTATTCCTATATGGGTTGTTATAGCCCTAGGGGGACTACAGAGGTCACGACGCTACAGCAAGGTTGACAAATGAAGGCAGCCTACGAGTATCAATTGTTGGTAACCCTCAATTTTGGGAGGTATGCAAAAAAATTTCAAACGTCATAATCAATCATCAAAGGATAGTTAATCATGAGTATCGGATATTACGGCAAAAAACAGGACGATAAATTTAGTTATTGCAGTGCAGTTAAGCCCGGTGAAACGGCAACCTTTCTAATTGTTGATTATGCATAATTCCGAATTAAGTCACCTCATTTATGGATATTCGGGAAAGGTGTATCAGGGGATTTTTCTAACTTCAATGATAGGGATTGGAGTTATTCCCAAGGTGATAAAGAATTAATTGCTGTACGGTTTTGTATTGAAAAATACGAGACTGAATATAACGGCAAAAAACGAGAATACACCCCTACATCTCCAGAACTCGCATTGCTTAAAATAGTCGAAAGTGACTCAATGCTTACAGACGGTTCTGTGATGTTTACAGCAACAATAAATCTAAGTCAATCATCAGTCAGACCTTCTGACAGGATATTAGAGGGAAATATCGGAGACGATAATTTAAACTCTGATATTTCTAATATCTTAGAAATTGAATGTATTAATCCATTCAATCAATCTTTCGCTACTTACTCAATCGGAGATATTGACGCTTTCATTGAATCCAAAACTAAAAATAAAGCAGGATTTAATGGAAAGGCAAAATACAAAACCTTCGAGGAAAGGTTAACAGAAGGGGCTAAGGTTTTGGATTGTGACCCTAGCTTTGAGAGTCTTTATAACAAGGTTAAACAACTTGATTCTAATGTATTAATTGCATTAATTGAATTACTGCGATTAATGTAGTCACAAATAAATCCCCCCTAAATATTTAGGGGGGAATAACTACCATACCATGTCAACAAGTCAAGAGCGATAAGAGGTTACTACCATGTCTGAGGACTATATTGATTATAGACTAATTAGAAGTCAGATGTCATCTGAACTAGAAGAAATAATCACAGAAGGCAACCTGGGTGAGCAATTAGAGTCTGTTTTACGGGCTGTCTGTGTTCTACCATATCCTGATATTCAGTTTCCAATTATCGCCTCGTTTATAGCGTCTCCAGTAACGTTAATGTCTACCGCTGGTATCCTGTTCCTTTGGGGGTCTAGCGGTACTGGAAAGTCACAGATAGCTACCGTAGCATCTGAACTATACAAGACAACCTCGGTGCTTGCTAATAGCACTTTCGCTTCACTGAGAAACAAGATACAACATGAACGATTTTATGACCCCCTTCAATGTGAATTTGAGAAAAATTTTATATTGGTATGGGAAGATATCACCCCTAGCTTATTAATTGAAAATGAGAATATGTTATCGCTTTTCAAGGTGTTAAACCGCAAAAATAGCCGAATAACCATCAGTAGTCAGACACCGGGAACTAACATGATTTTTAATGCTTTCGCTTTAAAGGTGATTAATTCAATACATCCATTGTGGACATTGTGGGAGTTAAACGAACTCAAAAGACGGATGTTTCCTATATGGTTTAAAAAACGAGAGACTATGACATCAGAGGAATATAGGGGGAATAGTTACGAGTTAAGTGATTTAAACGATGTAGAGGATATTACGCTTGATAAATTATCATCTCAATTAGAAATTTTCTGGAGAAATATCGATAACTGCAATCAATACAGCAAGGTCAAAAAACAACTACAGAAACACAAAAAAGATATCATTAACGCTAGGTTATCAAGTGAAATTATTGTCACTCATTCATTGATTTATCAATTATCTATCAATGAATCAATTAAACGCTTCAATGATTACTGGGATTTTGTTAATGAAAAAATCTTGACTATATCATCAGGTACTGAACAATTTTTAGACAGTTTTATCACTCAAAGTATTGAGGCAAAAATGAAACAAAACAATCAGGCAATTAACGCGGGATGTCCTGAGTTAACCGAGGTTGTAACTGATATCGACCCGAAAGCGTTAAAAGAAGCCATTGAGAGAGCTAAAACAGATGGATATCTTGATAGTCGCGTTAATGTTTCAGAGTTGACTAATCTAATGAAAAGCAGGGGCTATTCAATGATTAATCAAAACGGTAAAAACGTTTGGAAACAAATTATTTAAGGAGGGAATTAAAATGACTCAAAATAACATTGACGCTATTACTCAAACAAGGTTTAAAACGTTTAAACAAATGGTAGACACCACGATTTACAATGCTACCAAACAAGACGCTAAGGATACTTTGATAACAATAATGAATGATTGTCAAACCGAGTATTCCCTGGCAGTCGCAAAGGAACAATTACTCCTAAAACAACTTAATTACATTAAACATTTGCTGACTAAAATTGAGTAACAAACCCGTCCGAAATGACGTTAAACTATCACAACTTAACCACTATCAAAGGATAAATCCATGTCAATCAAATCAAGTACGCCCGGATTAAACGTAGTAGAATATAGCTACATGAGCAATCGATTAAACCCTAATGTTGTGGGATTGCTCGACTTAGTAGAACTTGCCAAAACTCCCAAAAAATTTAATGAGATTGAGGAATTTATTGCAATCCACGAACATTTTTTGTCGGCGGAAATGGAACTTTTAAAAGGTATCGAAAGGCTACTTAAAGCAAAGATTCAGAATCATTACGAAATCGAAAATGGAGACTATGGGGAAGATTATGACGAGTTTTAATTCCAGATAACAATCAATAGGAGATAGAAAAATGGATGAGTTTAAACAAGAAAAAATGATGGTTATTGCAGAAATGGCTAGGGAGATTTACATTCAAATGATGTCACGAGATATCCCCTACGCTAACCAGGATACTAGGGTGACATTAGCCGAAATAGCTCATAACGCCGCTGTTGATTTTATGACGGTACACGAAAAATGGGTAGAATCTCAGTATCCAATTATCTCTCAACCTCAACCAGGCATTATTGCCTCTGATTTCAACATTAACGGCTATAACAGCGATATCCTACTGGGAGGTGATTTTCATGCCTAAGCTACTCCCGGTAGTCACACTAACAGGGTCTTACAAAGGGTTTCTGGTAGGTCATGGTAATATCTGTATTGAAGTAGGTTCTTTAGAATGGTTTAAATATCTGGAAACCAATAAATCTTTTGCTTTAGAGGTTAACGGAAAGCGATTTACAGCGTGCAAAAAACTCTCAATCAATGGTTTTACCTACTGGAACCTCAAAGGGTGGGATGGTAGCGTCAATCATCACATCTACGTTGGAAAATCTGACCAAGTTACTGTAGACAAGTTAATAGATGTAGCTAACGCTATGATTACTAAGTGCAGTAAACCCTAAACCCTAAGCCCTAACAGCTAACAGCTAACTCAATAACTTAAATGGCCCCCTATGGTTTCTGACTGTAGGGGGTGCTTGCATATTTTTTGTTTCCAGGCCTGGTTTTCCAGGCCTGGAAATCATTTATATGAATGCTTGCCTCTAATTTACCCACAATAAACACCCTAAGCCAAAACCTTAACCCGTCTATTAGGGGTAATCATCCCGTGCGGAACTCAGTACCCCTATAAATTGGAGACTTGTCTAGCGGTATGTAGGTATCGGTTTCGATGGGGAGTCAATTCCCTAGGATTATGTGGATAACCGTTGTCGCTGGTAAAGCAATTCTCTAGGATTATGTAGGTATCAGCGAGAGATAACGAAACAAGTCACCAGTTGAAAAGTTGTTTAGGGGTATCGGGTTGGTTCCGGTAGATGATAGTTCAGATTATGCGATCGCATTTTGTTGGTAGTGAGTAGGCTCCTCAATATTTCACTAATAATCTGACTACCCCTATGGGTTTTGAAATTTGAGCCATACCCTCCCCCCATAACCGAAACAAACACTCTTAGGGGTGCGACCGATGTGATAGCAGTCAATGGTGAGGAACGAACCGATAGGCTTGCCATTGACTGCTATCACAAGGGAGTTACCCTATCGGTGTTTGGTTAGGGGGAGGAATGGATATTTGACAGATTGATTAAGTTGTGCTTGTTGACTGAGTAATCAACCTGTTGACAAAATTATTTTCCTGTGCTAGGACTAAGTTATGAGTAACATTTGAGTAACTAGGCATAGTTATCGGGTTGAGTAATAACCCGCTATCGCTGTCAGGATAAGGGTTTATAGTTAACACGCTCTGACGGAATTAAACCGGATAATTAAACCCAGTGTTGTGCCTGATGTTACGAAATGTTAGCGCCATGAGATTTAAGCCAGTAATGACACTACCTCAACAGCAGATTCAGCTCCATTGAGCTTCTGTAGGGTGTCAAATTGACACTTACCCGAATATTGAGATCTGACGCACCGAACTCTGTTGTAGTTGCGATCGCCCCAAAAGCCGGGCTCAAGTTTGACAATTATTGCTCAGAACCGAGTACAATGGTTATATGTGTGCGAGACGTTTAGAGGTGAAACAGGGTTGATATATCTGAAATAACCCGTAGGGTGCGTCACATAGATCAACCATTGGGGGAAAGGAAACGCTTTCTGATGTGACGCACGCGGAAAGGGAAGTTAGCCCCTTCCAGGCATTGTCAATCAATGCTAAGGAATGTTCAGCTTAAATGAATCCGCAAAACATGATCGGACAATATTTATCAAAAAGGGTTTAGTGAACCGACGATCTTTCCTGTGGGGAACAAGTCTATTAGCACTGGTGGAATTAATCGGGGGATGTGATACGCCCACAGATTTTCGGGTCGAGTTGCTAAATGGTTCTGTTCCCGTTCAACTGGTAAACCGCTTTCGCCGCCAACACCCGCAGCGGCCGGGGTTAAATTTTGTACCCAAATTTAATCTCGAAGACCTCTACCAGCAATTACAAGCCGAAGCCATTAGCAACTCCGCGCTATTAGTCATGATTGGCGACTATTGGCTATCAGCAGCCATTAGAGAGGAGTTAATCGAACCCCTCAACCCAGAGGATTTATCCCAGTGGCAGCAATTACCCCAAAACTGGCAAAATCTAGTTAGACGAAACCAAAACGGAGAATTGAGCGACTCCCTAGAAGGTAATATTTGGGGGGCCCCTTATCGCTGGGGGACAACAGCGATCGCTTATCGGGTTGATAAGTTTGAGAAATTAGGCTGGACTCCCACCGACTGGGAAGACCTATGGCGGTCCGAGTGCAAGGGTCGCATCTCCCTATTAAATCAAGGGCGAGAGGTGATTGGTTTAACCCTGAAAAAATTGGGCTACTCCTACAACACCCCTGATCTCGATCTAGTTCCCGACTTGAAGGCACAATTGGAACAACTACACCAAAATGTCCGCCTCTATGATTCTGATAATTATCTCAAACCCCTAATTTTGGGCGATACTTGGCTGGCTGTCGGTTGGTCAGGAGATATTTCCCCCCAACTGCAACGACAACATAATATAGCGATCGCTATCCCTAAATCCGGTACGGCCCTATGGTCAGATGTGTGGGTCAAACCTAAAGCCACCAGTGCCACTAATAACCCCCTAGTGCAAGCCTGGATTGATTTTTGTTGGCAACCCGAAATAGCCACCCAAATGTCATTATTGACTGGCGCAACCTCCCCCATAGTTTGGGGAATGCCACGAGCCGATTTACCCAAGGATTTACGGGAAAATCCGCAACTGTTACCAGATACCGACATTTTAGATCGCAGTGAATTTTTGCTGCCCCTAACTGTTGCCAGTATGCAACAATATCAGCGCCTCTGGCACGAAATCCGTTCCGTAGTGCGATCGTAGATCCTTCCCCGGCTACAAAGCTAGTAATACACTGATGATGATAATAATCACAATAGCCACCCCTAGGGCGTTTCTTTGCACCCATTCACCCACAGAGTGTGGAAATCTCACCTGACTGTTGAGTGAAGGCTGAGGCACAATGGGTTTACTCTGGTCTTGATAGAGTGTGCATTCCCTGGCATAAGGACGCTTAGGAAAATTACAGGTGTCGTCTTGATGATAAAGACAACTCTGGCAGAGAAACTCCCCTTGATCAGCGCGGTGTAACGGAATACCCGGATGACCAAAGGCCTTGAGTTCATATTTGCAGTAAGGACAGGCGATCGCCTGAGAATCAACGGGTTGACGACAACGGGGACATTCTGGCATAGGAAAATCAATAGCGATCGACAGTAGGGGGCTTTCAACAAAAAAAGTGAAAAGTGATACAGTTTGTTTGACCGTAAATCTAGCTTAAATTTTACTAGATACTTAAAAACCTATGGATGACAACAATTTACTCAAACAGCTTTTGATGATTGGTATTGGCACCACCTCCCTGGTAGCCGAGAAATTGCAGGAGGTTACAGATCAGTGGGTCAAAGAGGGAACCCTTAACCCAGATGATGCTAAACGCTTTATTGACGAGATGATGCAGCGCCTGAAAATGGATCAGCAAAGCCTGGAAGATTTGATGCAGCGTCAGATTAAAAATATGATGCAGGATATCGGTGTTCCCCGCCAGGCAGAACTTGATGAGTTGCGGGGACGCTTGGACCGTTTAGAACGTCAAATGCGAGATTTGGAAAATCGCCACTGGCGCTAACAACCATAAGCTGTCAAACTGGAATAGTCACTATCGGTTTTTCTGGCAAACTTCAGGTGTACTCAATGGGGTCATGTTCATCAAAACTTAGGAAGCCAGAACCCTTGGCTATGTCCCCATGGCGGAATGACTCCCCTTGATGTATCTGAATCAACAGAGTTAGCCGATTTTTGGTAAAATGATTTTCCCTAACTTCACTTAGGAGGACGATAAAAGGTGCGAGAAATTTTGATCAGCTTTGGGGTAATTGTAGCCTGTTCCCTGGTTCTCATTGTTGCTCAAATTACCTATTCTGGACAAGAAGCTAATGCTTCCAATATGGGAACCCAGGTCACACCTGAAACCTCGATTCCTGTTCAAGAAAAGAAGGTTTCTACTAATTCCTTGCTGTCAGGAGGTATAGCAGCACCGACAGCTAATTTCACCATTGCTCAAAATATGACAAATACAGAAGAAAACCTAGTTACAACAGATTCCGGCCTCCAGTATGTGGATTTACAGAAGGGAACTGGTGCTAGTCCACAACGTGGTCAGACAGTTACGGTTCACTATACCGGAACTCTTGAAGATGGCACTAAGTTCGACAGTTCCCGCGATCGCAATCAGCCCTTTTCCTTTACAATTGGGGTCGGTCAAGTCATTAAAGGCTGGGATGAGGGAGTCGCCTCTATGCAAGTGGGGGGACGCAGAAAACTGATTATCCCTGCTGATTTGGGATATGGCGATCGCGGTGCGGGTGGCGTGATTCCTCCTAATGCTACCTTGATTTTTGATGTGGAATTGTTGAAAATTTCCTGATAGCAACTGAGGGAGGCTCACAGCTAAACTAGGGCAAAATTGACTCACCATCCAGATTTCACCCGGTTAGCGATCGCTGGATTTGCCCTGGTTTTCCCTACACCCACACTTGACAAAACCCTTGATTAATGGTAGAGATTTAAAAATTTTTGATCAATCACCTTTCCCAACCCTAGGCTTGGTATAACCCTGGTGCTTCCAAGGTACAATGGCTGTTTGATTAATTAACAGATCTGTCTGGGCTGTCAATATCCTAAATTTGGCATCTAGGCATGACTTATTTTAACTTAGGAGTCGAGGAACAGATTGCTTGTGGAAAAAATTAGGATCGCCATTGTTGGTATTGGTAACTGTGCGAGTTCTTTAATCCAAGGGATTGAATATTATCGCGACAAAAATCCCCAAGATGCCATCGGACTTATGCACTGGGAAATTGGCGGCTACAAACCTTCTGATATGGAAGTTGTCGCCGCCTTTGATATTGATCGCAGAAAAGTTGGTATAGATGTAGCAGAGGCAATTTTTGCCCCCCCTAACTGCACCACAGTTTTCTGTTCTCATGTTCCCCCAACTGGGGTTAATGTGTCAATGGGTCGCATTCTCGATGGTGTAGCAGAACACATGGTTGATGTAGACGAACGCTACAGCTTTCAACCCAGCGATAAACCCCAACCCTCGAAAGCAGAAGTAGTCAAAATTTTACAAGACTCCCGATCCGAAATTCTAGTTAATTATCTGCCTGTTGGCTCCCAGGAAGCCACCGAATTTTATGCCGAATGTGCCTTAGATGCCGGGGTCGGTTTCGTCAACTGTATTCCCGTGTTCATCGCCAGCAACCCTCTCTGGGAGGAGAAATTTAGACTTAATAAGGTTCCCATTATCGGCGATGATATTAAATCCCAATTAGGTGCAACCATCACTCACCGCGCCTTAGCTAATCAATTCCAAAAGCGAGGAGTCAAAATCGATCGCACCTACCAAATTAACACTGGCGGAAATACAGACTTTCTGAATATGTTAGACCGCCGCCGCCTCGACTCTAAAAAAGAGTCCAAAACTGAGGCAGTTCAGAGTGTGGTGCGAGAACGTCTCGCCAACGAAAATATCCACGTCGGACCTAGCGATTATGTTCCCTGGCAAAAGGATAACAAAGTTTGCTTTATCCGCATGGAAGGACGACTATTTGGAGATGTTCCCATGAACATCGAATTACGTTTGTCTGTAGAAGATTCTCCTAACTCAGCCGGAGTAGTTATAGATGCTATCCGCTGCTGTAAATTAGCACTAGACAGGGGTCTTGGTGGAGTTTTGGACTCTCCCTCATCCTTTTTTATGAAGCATCCACCAAAACAGTTAGTTGATGACGAAGCATACGAAATGACGGAACGATTTATCGCCAACCCATCCTAAAAATGGGGATAGGGAAAAAAACTCTGGGAAACCCGTTAACCTTCGGGTTCCTAGGGTATCTAGTTCTGTTTATGTTCCAGTTCAGCCTGTCGCAAGGCTTCCAAAACTGACCCGGCGACAAATCCCATCATGCTACCTGCTACAGCATAGGTTTGGGGATGTCGGGACTGACTGTAGCCAACATCATTATGAACAGAAACAACGCCACAGCATTGATAGGGTTTTGCTGCTATATGAGAAACAGCCAAACCAAACACAGACCCTATACCAGCCATGATAATTCCCGAAAAAATCACTAGCCTTATATTCATAGAAACTCCTGGGTCGGAAACCCCGTCCTTTCAGCACGGCTTTACAAGTAAACCGGCTATCTTCACCGTAACAGAGAATCATGCTATAGGGGCCAAAAATTAACGAAAATTAACCATACTCCCTCAATTTGGGTCGGCTAGTTAGCGTTACCTATCGCGAAAATTGCCTAGAGAAAGATAAAGGAACCAATCAGCATGAAAAGTGTACCAAAGAAGAGTATATGATTAATCCAATCATCGGATGACCAATCTTTAAACATTAGTTAATTGCTCGATTAATAAGGGTTGATTTTGATGGGGTAAAGGGTGCTATATTATAACCCCTAATCCGGTTTTTTTCAATAGGTGGGTAGACCTGTAGGGTGCGTCAGAAGGATAAAATCTAATATTGACGGGAATATAGATAAGTGACTGACGCACCAGAAGAGATTTTGATGGTAGGGTGCGTCAGAAGGATAAAATCTAATATTGACGGGAATATAGATAAGTGACTGACTGACGCACCAGAAGAGATTTTGATGGTAGGGTGCGTCAGAAGGATAAAATCTAATATTGACGGGAATATAGATAAGTGACTGACGCACCAGAAGAGATTTTGATGGTAGGGTGCGTCAGAAGGATAAAATCTAATATTGACGGGAATATAGATAAGTGACTGACTGACGCACCAGAAGAGATTTTGATGGTAGGGTGCGTCAGAAGGATAAAATCTAATATTGACGGGAATATAGATAAGTGACTGACTGACGCACCAGAAGAGATTTTGATGGTAGGGTGCGTCAGAAGGATAAAATCTAATATTGACGGGAATATAGATAAGTGACTGACTGACGCACCAGAAGAGATTTTGATGGTAGGGTGCGTCAGAAGGATAAAATCTAATATTGACGGGAATATAGATAAGTGACTGACGCACCAGAAGAGATTTTGATGGTAGGGTGCGTCAGAAGGATAAAATCTAATATTGACGGGAATATAGATTAAGTGACTGACGCACCAGAAGAGATTTTGATGGTAGGGTGCGTCAGAAGGATAAAATCTAATATTGACGGGAATATAGATAAGTGACTGACGCACCAGAAGAGATTTTGATGGTAGGGTGCGTCAGAAGGATAAAATCTAATATTGACGGGAATATAGATAAGTGACTGACGCACCAGAAGAGATTTTGATGGTAGGGTGCGTCAGAAGGATAAAATCTAATATTGACGGGAATATAGATAACTGACGCACCAGAAGAGATTTTGATGGTAGGGTGCGTCAGAAGGATAAAATCTAATATTGACGGGAATATAGATAGCTGACGCACTAAAAGCACCAGAAGCGGGGGATTAAACGCCACAGCGCATCAATCTGGCGAGGAAATAGACTGCCATTTTAGCACCATAAGCCGATCGCCACCAGTTAGAAGGATGACATCCAGGGGGGGCAGATATAGTAAAGTTAAGGTCTTGATAGTCTAACCATTTATGGTCTTCGCGCCACCCTAAGCGATCGCTGACTTGAGTGAGTAAATCTAAGTCAATATTAGAGATATCATCACCTCCCCCCAACTCGGTATAAATTTGTCGTTGAACGCTAAAGCCAAAGCGATTATTGCTATACTTGACCCAGAGGCTATCGATAAGATGTAGGGCGCTACAGGGAAAAATCATGACATCATCAGGTTTCAAATCATCATGATGAGCCTGGGTAGCAATTTCCAACATCACCTTAGTAGTCTCTAAATCTGCTTCTCGCCAATTTCCCTCAGCCAGCAAATTCTGTAAGCGTCCGTAACGGTATTTATCACTAAGCAAAGACAAAATCTGGGCTAAAGTATCCTCCAATTTAGTAACTCTTTCCTCCAGGGAGGAGGAACTAACCGGAGCATGGGAAGTTTCCGGGTTTTCGAGAGGTGGATTTAGGGAAGGGGTAGGATCTGCAGAAGGTAGATCGGTAGATTCAAATTCCTGTGTATCTTCAGACATAATCAGTGTGATAGTTTTGTCATCTAGGTGCTAATTTTCGGTAAGGGTATGATCTAAGGATTGACTTGGTTGGGAAGGTTGTTGATGTCCATTGGCTTGAGAACCATTAGGCCCAGAACCATTAGACCCAGAACCATTAGACCCAGAACCATTAGACCCAGAACCGTCAGAAGGTTGAGACTTCTCAGCTTTGAGGAAACGAGCCTCAAGGTTTTTAATAGCGATATAGAGGTTAGGAGTAATCAACAGACTCAATAGAGTTCCGACTAACATTCCGCCAAAAATAGCAGTTCCCAAAGACCAACGACTAGACGCACCGGCACCGGAGGCAATTACTAGAGGCCAGAATCCGACTAAGGAGGAGATCGCGGTCATTTGAATAGGTCGGAAGCGCTGCTCTGCGGCTAATGCTGCTGCTTTATTAATACTAAGTCCCTTGTCTCGTAGTTGGTTGGCAAACTCGACAATGAGAATGGAGTTTTTAGAAGCCAAACCAATCAACATAACGAGAGCGACCTGAGCATAAACATCATTGTTAACTACAGGCCAAATTCCCCCAGCCATCAAGACATTAGAACGGAACCAAATGGCAGCCAAAGCGCCCAAAACGGCGAGAGGGACGGCTAACATAATAATGAGGGGGTCAATGTAGCTTTCATACTGTGCGGACAGCACTAAGAAGGCAATGACAAATCCGAGTCCAAAGATGACGATCGCCGCACCGCCAGCAGCTTTTTCCTCTAAAGCGCTTCCTTGCCAAGCATAGCCGAAAGATGGGTCAAGGGTCTCGGCGGCGGCTTGTTCAATAGCTGCAATGACCTGTCCAGAACTGAAACCCGGAGCGGGGTCAGCCTGAATTCTCATAGATCGATAAAGATTAAAGCGGGTGATAATTTCGGGCCCGACTATTTCTTCAAACTTAACCAAGTTTTCCAAAGTAATTAAGTTCCCATCAAGCGATCGCACTGATAGGCGGTTGATATCAGAAGGATCAGCCCTAAACTCTGATTCTGCTTGAGCCACAACCCGGTATTGTCGTTGTCCGAGGACGAAATCATTTACATATAGGGAGCCAAAATAAATCTGTAGGGTGCTAAAAATATCACTGATATTGACATTGAGAGCCAGAGCGCGATCGCGTAGTACCTGGATATTTTTCTGACCCTTAGAAGCAGAAAACTGGCTAAAAGCCCTACCCACAGCCGGATATTTATCAGAGTTCAACTCAGCTAGTAAGCGATTACCATTGTCTACCAAAGCAGAAATGGGTAGATTACCACTGCGGTCTTGAATCTGGATTTCCACCCCCCCAGTGCTACCCATACCAGGAACCGGAGCAGCATTAACCGCAAAAGCCTGTACTGCTGTAACCCCTCTCAAAGAGCGATTAATGCGACCGAGAACCCCATAAACCGACTGTTCCGGGGTAGGTCTTTCACTCCAAGGCTTTAGCTGAACAAACATCACCCCCTGGGAGGGATTAAGACCATCAAAACCAAACCCCGCCGCCGCGAATACTGATTCAACTTCTGGTTCTTCTAAGATCAGATCGGTAATTTCCTCAGCAGCATCAGCGGTGTAGTTAAGAGATACACCATCAGGACCCTGTAGAATTACCAAAAAGAAGCCTTGGTCTTCTTGAGGAACAAATCCAGTAGGTACCCAGCCATACATCAGGACAGTCAGCACCAAACCACCGATAAAAATCCCCATCACCAGGGTATTAATCCGCACCAGAAACCGAATCAACTTGGCATATTGATTTTGTATGAAGCCAAAACCTTGGTTAAATTTCTCAAAAAACCATCCTAAAGGTCCTTTAGTTTTCTTAGCCGGACGCAATAGCACCCCAGCCATAGTCGGAGAGAAGCTGAGGGCGTTAAATGTGGAACAGATAATCGCAAAAGTAATGGTTAGGGAGAACTGCTGAAAGATGATTCCAGTAGTTCCGGGGAAAAAGGCAACGGGAATAAATACAGCCAGCAATACTAAGGAAGTGGATATGGTAGCGCCAGTGAGTTCTTCCATTGCGTCTAAGGCGGCTTGTCGTGGCTTCATGCCCTGGGCAATTTTACTAGAAACTGCTTCGACAATAACGATCGCATCATCAACCACCAAACCCGCCGCCAATGTACAGCCAAAAAGTGTTAGGGTATTGAGTTCAAACCCCATCACCTTGAGACCTGCCATTGAGCCAATGAGTGCCACCGGGATAGCAATAGTAGGAATCAGGGTTGTGCGCCAATCCTGCAAAAACACAAAAATTACCAAAATTACCAGGGTAATAGTTTGCAGGAGGGTGATCACCACTTCCTGTAGGGAGGCTTGCACAAATAGAGTTGTATCATAGGGAATGGCATATCTAACCCCTGGGGGGAAAGATGCACTCAACTCTTGCATCTTTGACTTGACCGCCTCGGCTGTTTCCAAGGCATTACTACCGGGTCTTTGGTAAACAGCCATCCCCACGGCGGCTTGATTGTTATAGGTTGCGTCAAGGTTGTAGTCCTGTGCACCTAACTCTACCCGACCTACATCTGTAATTCTAATCAGAGTGCCATCGTTTCCGACTGCGACCACCAATTCCTCAAATTCGGAGACATCTCGAAGGCGACCCTGAGCCCGCAAGGGGATCTCAAATCTTTGATCCGGGGGGGTGGGAGCCTGACCAATTTTACCAGCGCCGACCTGAATATTTTGCTGTCGTAAGGCGGCGACTACATCTTGAGCAACTAATCCTCTAGCTGCCATTTTTTGAGGGTTTAGCCAAATACGCATGGCATATCTACGTTCCCCCAAAATGGTTACACTCCCCACGCCAGGAGCGCGGGTAATTTCATCAAGAACATTTAAATCTAGGAAGTTACTGATAAAAACATCGTCATAAATCGGCTGGTTATTTTGATCAGTATCTGAATAAAATCCCAGTACCAACAGGATACTGGGTGAAGATGCTTCGACGGTGATACCGACCTGTTGAACGACATCAGGTAAACTTGATGCTGCCTGAGATACTCTATTGTTAACGTTAACCTGGGCAATATCTCGATCAACGTTGACAGGGAAGGCTACAGAGACATTAGCAACCCCATTATTAGCGGTGTTTGATGAGATATATCTCATGTTATCAACGCCGTTGATTTCCCGTTCTAAGATGCTCGTCACAGTGGTTTCTGTGGTTTCGGCATCAGCACCAATATTGACGGCGGTTACGTTGATTTGAGTGTTAGCCAGTTGTGGTAGTTGAGAAATAGGTAGCAGCGGAATAGATATAACGCCTACCAATACAATTAGAATTGAGCAAACTGTGGTGAGAACGGGGCGTTTGATGAAGTTGCTAACAAATAACAGCATATAAAATCATATATATTAGGTGTTGGTTAAGGATAGCGATCGAGATAAGGAACTTAATTTAGAGCGAGGGGGGAAAGTAGCCTGATTATCAATGTTATCAGTCATAAACCAAGCCAACTCTCCCTGACATGAAAGTTGATAATACTCGATTATGGCAATTTTCTGGTTATTATGGCTGAATTATTGGCTAGTGGTATCTAGTATCGGGGTTCCATCTCGCAATTGTAGTATACCTTCGGTAATAACGCGATCGCCTGCTTGCACCCCAGAAAGCACCTCAAAACTCTGTCCTTGAATGCTTCCCAGTTGCACAGGAGCTTGTCTAGCCACTAAAATGGTTTCCCCAGAGGGGGTAGCCTGTTGCTGTGCCAAAAACACAAAACTCTGGGCACCAATGCGGGTGACGGCATTAGTGGGAACCGTAACCCCGGCTTCTTGTTGCCAAATTACCCTAGCTCGGACAACTTGATCGGTGCGGAGTTCATTGTTAGTATTGGGGTAAATAGCTTTAGCCAAAATGGTCTGAGTGCCACTTCCTGCGTCAGGAGCAATATAGGATATGCTGGTGTTTCCAATGACTTCCCCAGTTTCTTGGCTAATTAGCTGCACAGGTATTCCCACCCTCAATTGAGGTAATAAGGAAATGGGGATATTGATGTTAACCTCTAGGTTCTGATTTTGGCGGATAGTGGTAACAGTAGTTTGGCTGTCGACCAAATCTCCTACTTTAATCGGCACATTACCAACAATGCCGGAAATAGGAGCCACCACACTATAATAATCTAACTGTACTTGTTGAGCGACAGCCCCAGACCGAGCCCCTTGGATTTCTCTACCTATGAGGGCTATCTGTGCTTGCTGGGCTTCAATAGCTTTCTCCTGGCTGGCTATTTGAGCCTCTAGGGTAGCAATTTGGCGTTCTA
This sequence comes from Arthrospira sp. PCC 9108, assembly GCA_016745315.1. GTDB lineage: Bacteria > Cyanobacteriota > Cyanobacteriia > Cyanobacteriales > Microcoleaceae > Limnospira > Limnospira platensis. Next base: position 1,600,453 of record CP066886.1, on the reverse strand, counting down.
GATCTCGGCGGGAACTTTCCACACTCGCCCTAGCTGCTTCAATGGTGCGCCCTTGACGAGATAAATTCATCCTAGCGGATTGGACTCTGGCGGTGGCGGCGAGAACTTGTTGTTCTTGATTAGCTACCTCAGCCTCGCTGGTTTGTCTGTCCCGCAGTTTTTCATCATATAGGTCACTGGAAACTACCCCTTCCTGCCATAATCTCTCGTAGCGCTCGTAGGTAGCCTGTCGCTGTTGTCGCACTGCTTCGCGTCTATCTAATTCGCGACGGGCTCCTTCTAGGTTGTCTTGGGCATTTTGTAGTTCAAATTCTAGTCTTTCCTGTTCTTCCATCTGAGCCTCTAACTCCCGTTCGGAACGCTGTAAATTGGCTCCTTGGGATTGAAATGATAGTTCGGCTCTGGTTCTGGTTAAGTCGGCTCTGAGGGATTCTAATTGGGCTTCGGCACCAATTAATTGAGCTTGTTTGGCTTGTACTGTGGCGATCGTACCTTCAAAGTTGGCTAACTGTTGGGAACCATCAATTTGAATTATCGGATCTCCTACAGTTACCTGATCACCTAAGCGCACATATACTTCTTTTACTAATCCACTAACTCGGGGTCTGATGATAGAGTTTTCGATACCTTCAACCCTGGCATTATATTCGCTGCTGGATTGAACATCGGTAGTATCTACGTTTTCTATCTTGACGGGGACGGGTGGGCGACCAATGGCTTGAGGTTCTGCTGAACAAGCATTGATGAGTACAAATAATAATAGCAGCGGTAGAGATGCGCTAGTTTTCCATAGTGTTTTGTTCATAGGACGATCCCGCAATTTGATGAGGAGATTGTATCAGGTTTGGAGGTGAATTTTAGCCTAACTCTTGGGTTGACCCTGATACCTATTATTGAGATTTTACACTACTGCCTGCGGATTCTTGCGGTTTTCTAACTGAATTAATGAGGCTTTGATGAAAACTACGGATGGTGACTCAAAGACGATCGCACAGGGGAGAGCGCACACAGAGATATAGTAAAGGTCCGAATAGGGGAATGAGTGTCACCAACCATAACCAAGTCGCAGCCTGGTTGCCGCGCCGCGCGATATCATCCCCTAATAAGGCGGGAAATAATACTGATAATAAACAGAAGTCGAGGCTCATAACGTGAATAAAACGGCTATTTTGCCATTGATAGATAAAGTCACGCCAATCTCCCTGAGTGATACCATAAAAAACTAGGACGATCGCCCCTAACATTAAGACTAAAGCTGTGAATTTGCTATCCCAAATGCGGATGAAGAGATTGGGAACCCCAGAAAATTCGGGGTTAGGTTTTCGCCACACCAAATAGGGTAAAATGGCGAAAGCACCGACGGCAAAAGATGCGATCGCAAAAAGCCACGCGGGGATTTTTTGACCTTGACCATCGGCAAAAATCACACAGCAGTAAATTAACGGCCAAATTCCCATGAGATTAAACAGGGAGATAATCAGGGGATTAATCCCCTCCCAATTCCCTACAGTCAGGTTTTTAATCAAATTAAAAGTAATTTCTGGCTGGTCTGGCGGCGCTAAGAAAAAGGCATAAATCACCAAGGTAAACCAGACCATGGTTAAGGCGATTTGAGAAATTCCGAGAGATTTTTGGCTAGATACAATCATGGTAGAAATCTGTCTAAAGCGGCTTTTAGTTCCTCAATTTCCACATCAATATTACCTTCTTTAGCAGCCCTGGCTATACATTCGGTTAAATGTTCATCTAGGATAATTCTAGCGACGCGATCGAGAGCCCCCCTAACGGCGGCAATTTGCACGAGTACATCGGGACAAGGCCGACTTTCTTGGACCATATTTTTGACACCGCGAATATGTCCTTCAATGCGAGAGAGTCGATTGATAATACGTCTGAGTGATTCATCACTATGGACATGGGGATGGGGATGACTATGACTATGATTAGAAGCGTCCCCATGATGGCGATCGCTAACAGATACGCTAGGAATCCGGTCTGAATCTGATCCGATCATTTAACCCTGTGCCAATAAACTACCATTGTACATAAGCGATCGCAAATCTATCAATACCAGCCAGGTCTGGGAGGATTTTAATATCCCGATAACACCCTGCTGATTCTAACATAGATGTAACGGCTTGGCCTTGTCCGGCCATCATTTCTACGATCCAAATACCCCCAGGTTGCAAAAATTGGGGTGCTGTTTGTACTAAATGATGAATGCAATCTAAGCCAGATTCGCCGCCATCGAGTGCTTGATGGGGTTCGTGATAGACAACCTCCGGTTGCAGGTTAGGCAGCTCCTGGCTAGGAATATAGGGCGGATTTGCCACCATACCGCTGACCTTGCCTTTCAGGCTATGGAGGGGAGCCCACCAAGACCCCTGGTAAAATTTTACCCGATTTTGATAACCGAGACTTTGGGCATTTTCCAGAGCGATCGCTAAAGCTGACCAACTGCAATCGACAGCATGAATCATGGCTTGGGGGAATACGGATGCTAACCCTAGGGCGATCGCACCACTACCTGTTCCCAGATCTACCCAATTTCCTGACCCCGGCTGACAGATAGAGTTAATAGCTTCTGATGAGGCGGCGTGATAAGAAACTGCTATATCGATGATTAATTCTGTCTCTGGACGAGGGATGAGAACTGCAGGAGAGACCTTTAGGGCAAAATTTCGCCAGTGAACTACACCTAATAGGTATTGTAGAGGGACTCGTTCGGTGATGCGACGTTCCCAGAGTTTGACAATTGCTGACCAGGGCTGATTTAGTTGAATACTAGGGCGATCGCCAAAGGAGTCTAATCTAATATCCAGGTGAGTCAGATCGGTGAGTGCTTCCAGAAACTGATCTAATTCTATGGCTGAAATTTCGGCGGCGATCGCATCAATTTTCGCCTGTTTTTGCCACTGTCGCAGTTCCTCACCAGATATATAGTAACTTTCCCCTGTTTCCACCATTTCGCACCACCTGAAAACCTGCTTACAGCTTGTTCACCAGTCGCTTAATACATTGCCCTCACCCTAAATCTCGATCCCAGAGAGGGAGAGGGACCTTGAGAGGTGATCAGATGATTTCTGAACAGGCTGTAGGCTGATGATATGGGGGGAATTTTACCATCAATTCCCCCCAAAACTTGCCCTAACGTTGATTATTTCTCAAAAATTCCAGGGTTTCCCGTGGTGGAACTAAGATGATCCGGTCTAAAAATTGGTTATCATCAGTTCGGAAGGCTTCTAATAAGGCTTCCAGAGGAACCACCTGCACTGTTACCGAGGATATTAAGTCCGGTTGCTCTTCCCGAAATTGGGATAACATTCCCTCTAAGTCCTGTTTAGAGAAGAACATGGGAATCACTTGGTCATTGCCACGTTGGATGGTTAAATAACCATTGTCTGGGCCTCCTCTTGCCATAAACAGAGGCACGCCATTAAATTCATTGGGCGATCGACCACTTTGCTGCATTACCGCGCGGGCTGACTCTACCTCTTGCTGCACCGGAACATAAGCAAATTGGATATCATCAGCACGGTTGCGGCTCTGTTGGCTCATCTGGTACACTTCCCCCAGAGAAACTGCTGTTACCTCTACGGAGTTCGCTAATTCAGGATTATTGTTTCTCAGATTTTCTACAAATCTGAGGGCATCCTGACGGCTAATAAATATCCCTGCTACTGCAGCAGTACCGCTGCCATTTTCTCCGGCGGGAACTGTGGCCACTAGGGGGGAACCGGTAGGGTCGGTAATTGTAAATACTGGGACTGGGCGTAATTTTGCCTGAATTTCCTCTAATGTCAGTGCTTCAGCAGCCTGGGTTCCCAGTAGGGATGCTCCCACGGTTCCGGGTGGCAGGGTGGGACTCATTAACAAGTTGCCACTGATAACTCCCAGTAACAGGCTCAAATGGAAAAATGATTTAATCATGTTCTCAAGTTGCGATCGTAATAGTAGTTCTTCTTGATATCTCCCCCACGCTTCCATATTGGCGTTATACCTATGGGCTCATACAAACATGACAGCGAGGGATGCTCAACACCACCCATCAAGTCTGTTGACGGAGGTTATAGTATTCCTGTATCAGCAATTCTTACCCTGGCACGATAATAGTCAGACTGACGAGGAAAAACAATTTTTTCTCCCGAACTCCCTAATAATTTTCTATATTCTCACCCCCACCGGACGACACAACGGGGTTTGACCCGCACACTTTACGGATCTTAACACAAATCTGTCCCAAATCGTCAAATTTGGGCATAAATGCGATCGCATTATTCAATCGGGAACACTACCGACTCATTATTACGCTGGGATTCAATTCGGATCTATATAATTCTTGATGAATAAATATAGACAATGGGTAAAAAAAATATTTATCATAGTCATAAACAGGGTCTATAATTATGTTTTCCGATATCATCACGCCAGACGGGTTGACTTTTGCCATGGCCAGCCCATCTGACGATTTCATCATGGTCTCAGAACTCCCAGCCGAGCAAATGGCACGTTTGTCAAGTCCAGGATTACCACAAGCGATCGCTCTTTTGCAGGGTAATGATTATTTGGTCAACGATGAACAAGGGCGCATTCTCTTAGGACATCAGGGGAATGATACGATTATCGGTAATTCCGGCAATGATACCATTTATGGCGGTCAAAATGATGATTACTTAGAAGGGGGTTCTGGTGATGATATATTATTTGGTAATCGGGGCAATGATACTCTAATTGGTGGTTCTGGCAATGATACCATTTATGGCGGTGTCGGTAATGATTGGATTGTCGGAGGGTCTGGTAATAATGTTTTATCAGGCGATCGAGGTTTAGACACTCTCACCGGAGGCAGTGGAATTAATCAGTTTATTTTACCATCATCGACTGTTAATCAAGATCTGATTACCGACTTCAAGCCTGGTATTGATAAAATGTGGGTTCCTGATGGAGTCACCATTGCTGATTTACGGATTAAACAATCAGGCACTTCTACCTTGATTTTACTCCATGGTCAGACCTTGGCAACCCTAGAAAATGTCGATATTGAATTAATCACTGCTGGCGACTTTATCGGGGAACTGGGAGTCGCCAATTATGGCGATATTGAACTATCGTTAGGTGAGAGTGGTTCGGATTGTAATTTTGAGCAGCAAGTGCTGGAATTGGTCAATGAAGAACGAGTTAGGGAAGATTTACAACCACTAAGGATTAACCCCTTGCTGGCGCAGGCGGCGGCTACCCATAGCACTAATATGGCACTGCAAGACTTTTTTAGTCATACCGGAAGGGATGGGTCTAATTTAACTGACCGGATTAGGGCCACAGGCTTTACATTGATAGTGCCATTGGGCGAAAATATTGCTGCGGGTCATACTACGCCGGAGTCAGTGGTTCAAGCATGGATGGACAGTCCAGAACATCGTGATAATATTCTTAATCCTAATTTCACTCAGCTTGGGGTGGGTCACTATTTCCTGGAAAATGATACGGGTGATCTGATGGACTATAACCATTATTGGACTAAAGTCTTCTCTGGTGGCTGATTTCAGCATCTCTGTCCGGAAAGGGCGATCGCCTATTAATCACAAAATAGTCACCTCTACAACGGCGAGCTTGCACTTTCAGAATTTTGTGTTATCCTAGTTTCCAAGTTTAGGATATCCAGGAGGTGATGCCCATGAGTGACAGTAGTAAACGCATGGGTCACTGTGTTGGAGAACGCCGGCTGTGCGCCGGGGCTGACCTCTAAAATTCGGCCTAGGTTCCTTTGACTAGGAGCCGAAAAGCCTACTAATATGGTCTGGCTGGATTGGAGAGATCCTTCCGGCAGTCAGGTTCCAATAACAGAGACCCGCTAGACCGCTCTCATATCGCTGACTGATGTCCTGGTAGTATCCAAGGCTTAGTTATCCGTGAGAGCGGATAGTTTTTTTTAAACGAAAGAATTTGGTATAGTTTTGATATGGCTGAACTACTGAGTGCAACTGAGATCCAACAAATGGCGACTCAGATTCCCCAATGGTCTGTTGAGGGTAAAACCATCAAGTGTGTGAAAACCTTTAAGGGTTTTGTGGAAGCGGTAGCCTTTGTTAATCAACTGGTGGAACCGGCAGAGGCAGCAGGTCATCACCCGGATTTGGAAATTTCCTATAATAAGGTGACAATTACCCTGACTACCCATGATGCTGGGGGGTTGACTAAGAATGATTTTGCTATGGCTGAGAAAATTTCCAGTTTGAGCTAGATTATACAAACTGCCCCAAAATCGGCTAGAATTCCACACAGTTGGGTAGGTGTTGGTTGGTTGGTTCTGATGTGGGATTATGGTTTTTGATAATCTTAATGTGTCTGTAGGGGTTAGTGAAGAGTCGCTGCTGATTGAGAAGTTGTTAGATATCGGTACGGCGCTCTCGGGGACTCTGGATTTGGGAAAGCTGTTAAACCTGATACTTAGTAAGAGTCGGGAAATTACCTGTAGCGATGCGGGAAGTGTTTATCTGGTAGATTACAGTGATGATCGCCCTAAGCTGCTGTTTAAGGTGGCTCAAAATCAGTCTTTGCCAAATTTGTCTTTCCGAGAATTTGCGATCGCTCTGACTGATAAAAGTCTGGCTGGCCATGTGGCTTTGAGTGGGAAAAGCCTCAATATTGATGATGCGTACAATTTACCACAGGAACAGCCTTATCGTCTCGATCGCAGTTTTGATGAGAATATCAGTTATCGGACTCGCTCGGTTTTAGTTCTCCCCATGCAAAACCGGGAAGGGGAAACCCTGGGGGTGCTACAACTGATTAACCGCAAGCGAAAATCTGATCTGGTGCTGACTCCTGAAAATACGATGGAGTACACCCAGCCTTATTCTGATTGGGAAGAGAGGATTTTGCGGAGTCTGGCTTCTCAGGCGGCAATTTCTATCGAACGCAGCAATTTACAAGAGAGTATTGAGTTACTATTTGAGGGGTTTGTGAAAACCTCGGTGCAGGTGATTGAGGCGCGAGACCCTTGCACTTTCGGACATTCGGAAAGGGTGGCGGTTTTGACGGTGCGTTTAGGGGAAGAAATTAATCAGGTTTCTGATGGTCCCCTGGGGGCGGTACAATTTAGCGATCGCCAAATCCAAGAGTTGCGTTATGCGGCATTACTTCATGATTTTGGCAAAGTGGGCGTTCCTGAACCAGTTTTAAACAAGGCTAAGAAACTTTATCCTTGGGAATTGGAAATGATGAAAAAACGGTTCGCTATGGCTCGCCAGAGTTTACAGATAGACTACCTGCAAAGGAAATATCAACTGCTTTTAGAGTACAGCAGCAACCATTCCCAGAGTATCACAGAATGCCCCCACTGTCAAACTCTGGAACGTATGGATTTAGAAATGAATCAGGAGATTGAGCAGTTGCAAGGGTTTTGGGAGATGGTGCAGGAAGCCAACGAACCGGAGATTTTACATTCTGAACCGCTGGAAAAACTCCATGATTTATCAAAGATTACCTATCGGGATATAGATGGCAATATTAAGCCCCTGGTGACACCAGAAGAGGTTGAACAATTGTTAATAACTCAGGGTAATTTGACGGCTTCCGAACGCGAAATTATTGAAGGTCATGTGACCCATACCTATAATTTCTTAAAGCAAATTCCCTGGACTAAGGGACTGGAAAATGTGCCGCAGATTAGCTATGGACATCATGAAAAGTTAGATGGTAGTGGTTATCCTTTGGGATTAACCAAAAAGCAAATTCCCCTACAATCACAAATGATGGCGATCGCTGATATTTATGACGCACTAACAGCAGGCGATCGACCTTATAAGCATGGAGTTCCTACGGTTACGGCTCTAAAAATTCTCCGCAGTGAAGCGGCGGCGAATAAGATTAATGGGGATATTTTAAGTGTATTTGAACAGCACAAAGTCTATGAATCTTTAGGACATACTTTAGATGTGGTTATGGAACTGGCTTGATGTTAGCATGAGAGTTAAGGATGGTTATGAGTAGCTCAATTCCTCACCCTGATAGCGGTAGTTTGAGCGTCAATTGTGCAGTTTTAACTGTCAGTGATACTCGCACTGAGTCAACGGATAAAAGCGGTGATTTGATTAAGCAAATGCTGCAAGATAGTGGTCATCATCTGGGTAATTATGTGATAATTAAAGATGAACCGGACTTGATTACTCAGGCGCTTAATCAATGCTGTGGTGATGCTAAAATTCAGGCGGTGATTGTGAATGGGGGAACGGGAATAGCACCACGAGACACGACTTATGATGCTATTGAAGGGTTACTAGAAAAAACTTTGTCCGGCTTTGGGGAGCTGTTTCGGTTTCTGAGTTATAATGAGATTGGCTCCCGTGCGATCGCCTCTCGCGCCACGGCGGGAGTATATCGGGAAACTCTATTATTTTCGGTTCCCGGTTCCCAAGGAGCGGTTAAACTAGCTATGGAAAAGCTGATTTTACCAGAGTTAGTTCATCTAGTTAATCAATTGCAAAAAGGTGGTTAATGAATCAAAATCAACCCTCAAGTGATAATCCTTGGGACTATAAACCTTGGTGGTGTCAACCTTGGTCAATTCTGCTGACGGGAGTTAGCCTAATTAGTGGCAGTTGGCTAATATTTCATCAGGTTTGGCTATCGGTAATTGTAGGGGTTCCCGTCCTGACCTGGATGGGATTTTTCCTGCTGATCTGGCCGGGATTAATGCGATCGGCTATGATGTCAGATGCCGAAGGTAATGATTAGGCTTTTTCTAAGGGGGCCATTGTCAAACCTTCGCGACTGAGTTGGGTATGATACAATTCGGCTTGTTCTAGGGGGCCAACCCACACAGTCGCCTGACCTTCATAATGGACGCGGTTGGTCAACTCCCAGGCTTGATCGCTAGTCATTCCGGGAAGATATTTCATCAGACAGTTAGCGACGTGCTGAAAGGTATTAAAATCGTCGTTAAGGACAATCACCTTATAGTTAGGGTAAGGCTTACGGACGGTTTGACTAGAACGACTGGGTGTAGTCGTAGGTGAGGCTACCATAACTCTGGTTTAGTGTTTGACTAAATCAATATTTTGTACTTATCACAAATCCATTATATTATATAACGTCACAGTCTGAGATGATCTCAGATAATTAGTTGAGGGTGGGTGTAGTTAGTAGATGCACTCTATATAATGACTGAAAGTTAAGAGAAATGCCGTCGCATAGTTAGGCAGTTACGATGGTCATCCAGGCGACAATAAGTGACTTCATCAGTGAGTTTATACATCAAAATCAAACCCCTACCTTGTTCTTTTTCCAAAGGTGCAATCTTTTCGTTAAGAATAAAATGCAGGGTTTTGGGGAAATCAAAAGGTTGACCAAAATCCCATAGTTTGATTTCGATAGAATTAGATAAAATCTTCACCTGAATATCAATGGGAGTGTTTTTAGATAATCCATGGTGTGCATGACGAACCACATTAGTGAACCCTTCGGTAATAGCAATCTTGCATTCGTAGCTCAGATCGGGAGGCAAAAAGGGAGTAGTTATCTGCTCAAACCATTGTAATACTTCCTCTAAAAACAGTAGATCTGTACCTACTTTAAGATGCGATCGCATTAGTAGATTTTCATCTTCCATTAATCTTACATTGCACCACTATTTTTTTTGAACAAAATGACGATCGTGCGGACAATCATTTTTAGATCATACATCAAGCTCCAGTTTTCCTGATATTTGAGATCAAGGCGAATAATATCTTCAAAATCCTTAATCTGCGATCGCCCGCCTACTTGCCATTCACCAGTCATACCAGGTTTAACATCTAGGCGTTGCCATTGGGGAACCTCATAACGCTCCACTTCATCAGGAGTAGGTGGTCGAGTGCCAACTAGACTCATTTCTCCCATTAAAACATTCCAGAATTGAGGCAATTCATCGAGACTGGTGCGCCGCAAAAACCGACCTACTTTAGTAATCCTGGGGTCATTATCATTTTTAAATATTTGACCTTTTGCCTGATTAGGAATAGTGCTTTTGAGTTCTTCGGCATTAATCACCATAGAGCGAAACTTCCACATACGGAAACGCTTACCCATCCAACCGCAACGAATTTGACCAAACAAAATCGGTCCGGGACTATCAAGGCGAATAGCAATGACAATGGGAATAGATAAAACGGCAGTAATACCCAATCCCACTATAGCGCCGACAATATCAATAGAGCGTTTAACCACAGAGCGAACGGAAGGATGAGTAACGGGTAATTGGCTATTATCCCCAGGAGGTGCGGGTTCATCCTGTTGAAAGGTTAAAACCTGATCAAGGGATGTTAAAGAAAAAACCGCCATTACTTGGGGACTGACATTTTTTAGCAAAAGTTCCACATTTTTGTTTTTGGCGGCTTTGAGGTTACTGACTAAGGCACCGACTCCGCTGCTATCGATAAATGTAGTCTCGCTAAAATCGAGAATAATAGCCTGTGGAACCTGATCTCCCAAAACCAGATTATGACAAGTTGACTTAAAATCAACAGCCTCCAATATACTCAGACGATGGGGAATTTTGACCCAGGCTTTATTGTTGTGAAAATGGACAGGAAAATTAACTTCTGGGCTAGGACTGACCATATTAGTCTCTTAATGCTAGTAGGTGTATTTAAACTTACACAAATTATTGGGGTTGCATAGTTCTAATTTTAATCAAGAATTTCTCCGATCGCTACACGAGTGCCATTGACAAAATCCCAACCGGACTGAACCCGTTTTCCGGGTAACTTGACTTCGGAAACCAATAGGTATCCTGACCCGGTCTGAACAATTGGGCCGAAGCGTTTGGCGATCGCCACAATTTCGCCAATTTTACCGGGGTTAATATCGGCGGTAGACAAACGAGCCAATGGTGGAGGCAATTCTGTTTGGGGAACAGAACCCAAGGGAACCGAGCCGCTAATTTTCAAACTTTGTCCCCTAAAGGTAGTGACACAATGGGGATAAAAGGCTCTAATTTGGTTATGGAGGGCGGGTGCAGATTTTGACCAATCAAGTTGATAATCTTCTGGCTTAATGAGAGGCGCTAATGTAGCTTGAGTATGATCTTGGGGAATAGGTTGTATAGTTTGCGATCGCATTTGTAGCAAAGTCTCGGTTAAAAGTTCCGCCGCCATATGAGCCAGACGTTCGGCCAAATTAGCCGCTTGGTCTTCCCAACTAATGGGGGTGTAACTCTTCAATAGCATGGGGCCTGTGTCCATGCCTTCATCCATCAACATGGTAGTAATTCCGGTTTCAGTCTCCCCATGATATAAGCACCACTGAATAGGTGCCGCTCCGCGATATTTTGGTAAAATCGAGCCGTGAGCGTTGACACATCCTAATTTAGGGATCTGCAAAAGTTCCAGGGATAGGATTTGTCCATAAGCGACTACCACAAAAACATCAGCTTCAACTTCCCGCAAGTTAGCTAAAGTTTGTGGATCTTTTTTAATGCGACGGGGTTGCCAAACCGGTAAACCTGCACCCATGGCGATCGCCTTTACCGGGGAAGGGCTAGTTTTGCTACCACGTCCCCGTCGTTTATCTGGTTGAGTAACCACCCCAACCACCTGAAATTGCTCATCAGTCAATAATCGCTGCAAACTAGGCACAGCAAACTCAGGCGTACCAAAAAAAACCAGTCTCATGTATCAACTTTCCTTTGTGTTTAGATTTAGGTTTTTCAGGGGGGGGTAATGGCAACTTCAATGCGGCGGTTAAGTTGTCTATTGATGTCCGAGGTATTTTCCAACGCTGGGCGAGTCATACCATAACCGATCGCCACCCAATGATAAGCCTGATCGTCCACAGCATTAGATAGGTATTGCACAATTGCTTCAGCCTGTGCCGAGGACAAAACCAGATTTTGCTGACGGCTGCCACTATCATCAGTATGACCTGCCACCCGCACTACTGCCCCCCGATAGTTTTGCAGATCTGGAATCAAGTTATCAAGGATAACATTAGCCCCAGGGCGCAATGTGCTACTACCTGGGTTAAATAAAATATCACTGGGTAAAGTCATGATCAAACCATTTCCAGATCTAGACCTAGCAGTGCGGGGAGTTGGTGGCGGTATATTTTCCGCCTCCGGGGAACTAGGGGCTGTTAATTGCTGTTCTATAATTTGTAAGCGCCTCTCCAAGGTTTCTGCGGGCCGACTATTACCGATTTGAATTTCTAGGGCGGCGGTGCGACCGATCAAGGCATTGAGATCTTGCTGTAATTGTTGGAGTTGGGGTTGTAAGGTTTGTTGGACTTCTGGAGTTAATCCCGTAGGCGGCGGGGTCGGAGTCGGGGTCAACGGAGTTTCTGAGGCTGGGAAAGAGGGTTGATATTCTGGCGATCGCCTCAGTAACTGTTCAGTTAGGGGCATTTCCGAACTGGTGTTTGGGTAAACTTGAGCCACAGCCATTCCCAGTAGCCAAGCCACAGCACCGCCTACCCCCAACAATAACAGACGAAAAATGAAGGACAACAGCCCCACCAAAACCCCGGAATTGGATTTAGGGGAAGATTTACTTGGTTTTGGATCTGCCATGAATTTACCCTCAATTGCCTTGCGAATGGTTATCAGTCTTGCCAAGGACGCACTTCTAACGGACCTCCGGGATGATTAAATATCACCATCATATCTGCTTGGGGTTCTGCTGGGTCAGGTCCTACCTGCTGAAAGCGTAACTCTGATAAAGGAATAGGAGCCTCTTCCTCTGGGGTAACATCGTCAACTGCTTCATAATCTATAATTTTGCCATCACTGGCTACTGTAACCCGATAAACTAGGGTTCGGTTAATGCGAGCAACCCATGCCTGGTTTATCTGAACAAACAATTCTCGCTGTAATCTCTCAATTTCCTGGGGGTCATCAATAGATGGGGGTGAGACTAAATTGGGTTGTAAGGGAATGGTAGCACCGGGTTCACCGACAGTGAGATTTTCCCCGTCTGGGTCTGTATTAACTCCCTGTGGTGGAGATTGTTCGGCTGATTGTGGTCCCTCAGTTTCTGATGGGGGTTGGGTTTCTGTGGACTCTTGAGGATTAGGTTCTAGGGGTCGCCTCAACTCTGGAACTGGCAGAGCAAATAATGCGATCGCCGCAATAGCCAATCCTGACACACCTACCGCTGCTGGTATAGCTCTTTGGGCAACAGATTGCTCTGGTTTAGTATAACGCTTAGGAATAGCTTTTAACTGTAACGAAAGCTCAGGTAAAGTCCCAGAATCAGCTAAAAACTGATCCACTGCTTCCACCAAATCAAATAACTGCACCGTGGTTAAATCTAATTCCACAGGGGATGTAGGATCGGTTTTCATCTGGGAATCCCCATCAACGGGGGTATTACGGACAATCAGGCGGTGTAAATTGCTGTCTAGTCTGCGTAACTCCACCATGGGAACCTCAGCAGCAGTGTTAGCAGAGGGGGGATGTGATACGCCGCTGAGAAACTCTTGGGCGTATTGATTCACCTGTTGCAGTAAACACTCGAAAAACTCTTTCCCCCCCACAATAGGCTGAGGATAACCGACAAAATGGCACTCCGCATTCATCAATAGCGATAAACGGGGCCGAGTTTCTGAGGTATTATCTGTGGGACTACTCAACCCATGCAAAATCAGCTTGCAGTTAGGCAAACTGTACTGACGTATAATCGTCATGCTATCTCTCCATCAAACAGACTGATCCAAAACCGTTGCATCCCTGCAGTGCCTGTACAGAATAGCAATTTTCCCAGCAAAGCGATCGCCAAATCATTTACTTTCTCTGGGGAGTTGTAAGCAATTACACCCGCGCGCCTCGGATTCATCCGACTACGGAAGTGAGCCTGGAACCTTTCCAGATAGCTATACAATTGCAAATGCTGTTCTATGGGGATTTGCTTGCGCTGCATTTGCTCAAAGTCAATCAGCAACTGGCGGATTCTCACTGTTAACTCTCGACTCATCATAGCAATAATCACCACTAAGGCTTTAGCTTCTTTCAGAGTCAGGGGTTGTCGTTGGCTGTAGCGTCGCAGGGGGTTGGTGCTACGCAGTCGCCATAACACGACTCGATTGGGGATAATTCCTTGCAATTCTAACTCCGATATCTTGACCAGCATTCGTTCCGAACTCCCTAGGGCCAGGGCTTCAATGGCTAGTAACATCAGGTCGATTTGTAATCGCGCCCGACGGGGACATCCTTTGTCGGAGATGGGTATATCCGGCAAACTGTCTAATATGACTGGGTTTAAATTAGTTTGGTAGGGTTGTACTTGCATTATGCTCACAGCAACATCGATTCCAAGACAATATATAGTTAAAGACTGGTTAGCAAATCTCCTAATATTTACATTACCCTGATGGATCTTAAATCTTTTATTCGCGATATCCCAGATTTTCCTAAGCCCGGTATTGTCTTTAGAGATATTACTACCCTGTTAAGGGACTCTCAGGGCTTGCGCTATACCATTGATACTTTGAAGGATAAGTGCGATCGCCTCTCCCCGGATTATGTCGTGGGTATGGAGTCTCGTGGGTTTCTGTTTGGGGTTCCCCTGGCTTATCAGTTGGGTTGTGGGTTTATCCCCGTGCGAAAACCTGGCAAGTTACCAGGACAGGTCATCGCTGCACAATACCAGTTAGAATATGGGAGCGATCGCCTGGAAATGCACATTGATGCCATGCCGCCAGGTAGCAGGGTTCTGATTGTTGATGATCTGATAGCTACCGGGGGGACGGCAGCGGCGACGGCTCAATTGGTACAAGAGGCTCAGTGTCATTTGGTGGGTTTTGCTTTTATCATCGAGTTAAAGGCTTTGGGGGGACGAAATCAATTACCTGATGTCCCTATTGTCACTTTAATTGATTATGACTGAAATATGAGCATTGACTATGATAACTTCTTGTATGTGGCGAAACGACTTTTTCAGGCGCTGATTACTCTGCTATTGGCTTCTGTACTGTGTTTTGTCATCGTCCAACTGGCTCCGGGTGATTATCTTGATAAATATATCAATAATCCCCAAATTTCCCAGGAAACTCTCAATCAGTTTAGAGAACAATTCGGATTAGACCAACCTCCTATTATCCAATATTGGAATTGGCTTACCCAAATTGTCACTAGGGGGAACTTTGGCTATAGTTTTGAAAATCAGCGATCGGTCACTGATTTACTCTGGGAAAGAGTCCCCGCTACCTTGTTGTTAGCTATTTCTTCCCTAATTATAACTTGGGCGATCGCACTTCCCCTAGGAATTTTAGCCGCAGTTAATCAAAACCGCCGAGTCGATCGCACCTTACAAGTGATCAGCTACACTGGCCAAGGATTCCCCAGTTTCATCACCGCCTTACTGTTACTATTTTTAGCACAAAAAACCTCCCCCCTCTTTCCCGTTGGAGGTATGACCAGCATAGACTATCCTGATTTGTCTCTCCTGGGGAAAATCGGTGATATTGCTTGGCACATGATTTTACCAACTTTGGCTTTAAGTATCACCAGTTTCGCCGGTCTACAGCGACTTATGCGCGGTCAATTACTCGATGTTTTACGTCAAGACTATATCCAAACTGCGCGCGCTAAAGGTCTCCCAGAAAACCGAGTTATTTATGTTCACGCTCTCCGAAATGCCATCAATCCTTTAATTACCTTATTAGGATTTGAATTCGCTAGTTTGTTAGGTGGCGCTTTTATTGCCGAAACCTTTTTTAACTGGCCGGGACTAGGAAGGTTAACTTTAGAAGCAGTTAGACAACAAGACCTTTATCTAGTTATGGCTAGTTTAATGATGGGTGCTGTTATGCTGATTCTGGGTAATCTTTTGGCGGATTTATTGTTAAAATCAGTAGACCCTCGCATCAAACTCGAAAACCTGAATTAATCCCCCCTCCGGTGCATCATACCCCCGTTATATCCATCCTAACCCCTCTCCTACACTGGGAGAGGGCAGTTAACCTATAAAGTGGCAAATTTATCTGATATGTCAATTAGGGCTTTTTGAATACCTGGTTCACTCATGGAATGTCCAGCATCAGGAATAATAATTAACTCCGCTTCTGGCCAAGCCTGATGCAATTCCCAGGCGGTTTTCATGGGACAAACTACATCATAACGACCCTGAACGATCGCCCCTGGAATATGACGGATACTCTCAACATTAACTAATAGTTGGTCTTCCGATTCAAAAAAACCTTGATTGACAAAATAGTGGCATTCAATTCTAGCGAAAGCCGTGGCAAAATTGCCATCACCAAATCTTTCGATTAAATGCTGATCTGGTAATAATTTACTGGTGCTCGCTTCCCAAATTGACCAAGCCTTAGCCGCCGCCAATTGTATCTGGGGGTCATCACTGGTTAAACGACGATAATAAGCCGAGATTAAATCGTGACGTTCTTCTGGGGGAATAGGTTTAATATATTCCTCCCAAGCATCTGGAAAAATATAGCTTGCGCCCTCCTGATAAAACCATTGTAGTTCGGCTTTTCTTAACATGAAAATACCCCGCAAAATTAACCCCCGACAATGCTGGGGGTAAGTCTGACTATAGGCTAGGGATAGGGTGCTTCCCCAACTACCACCAAACACCACCCAACTGTTAATATTTAGGTGATTTCGCAGGCGATCGATATCTTCTACTAAATGCCAAGTCGTATTTTCTTCTAATTCTGCATGGGGGATACTTTGACCGCATCCCCGTTGGTCAAACATGATAATTCGCCACTTTTCCGGGTCAAAATATTGACGATATTCTGGTAAGCATCCGCCGCCGGGTCCGCCATGAAGGATGACAACGGGTTTACCTTTTGGGTTCCCGGACTGTTCAAAATAAATGGTATGCAAGGAACTAACTTGTAGTTTTCCTTCGGCGTAGGGTTCTATGGGAGGGTAAAGTTGGTTCATTTTCGAGTTATCAGAAGGTTGGCAATTAGTATTTAATAGTAAGGGGATAAACGGCTTGAGAATTAAGCTGAAGTCTGCACATTTCTCGCCTAGCTAAACCGTCAGCATAGCACTGATTAACTTCTGTGGTTCCGTTTTCGGAGACGATCGCTTCTATGAAAAAAACTTGGGGAACCTCGGAAAAAGCCCAGCCAAACTTCCCAGTTTCTCCGGGTTGTAACTCCCCGGGAATAACGGTAGCTTCGTGGCTTTCGACTTCTACTAAAGTATCACCTTCCTGGCGGTATAAACGATAAACTACTTGTAGCGATCGCATTACGTCAGAACTATAATTAATCAGTCGCCCTTCTACGGTATAACTTCCCGCTGTTAGGGTTTCATTTTTAACTATTTGGATGCCACTAATTTGGAATGGCTGATTTTGGGCTAATAGCAATGGAGATCCAGTAACTATATGGGGAACTGATATAGCTTGGTTGGGGAAGAAGGTTCCCAGTCCTAATGCTGAGATTAAGAAAATCCGCGAATAATTTAACATAGGTCTAATCTGACATATAATGGTGATGGTGGTTAGCCGGGCTAATAATTACCCAGGATAGCACCACTCCAATTTTATCGCGATCGCTGTCGGTTTTGATCGCCCGAAGCCAGAAACAGGCAAAATTCCCCTAGGGCTGATCATCTGCTAAAATTATCATTAAATTAGTACACCCACTGCCATTATCAATCATCTATGACTGCAACTGTCTCCACTCCCCACCGGGTGATCACCGAGAAAATTCGCCCGGAAATTCAAGCACTACAGCCTCAGTTAGTTAGCTGGCGGCGACATATTCACCAATACCCAGAGTTAGCATTTCAAGAAAAATTAACGGCTAAGTTTATTGCCGAAAAACTAGGGGAGTGGGGAATTAATCATCAAACTCAAATTGCCGAAACCGGAATTGTAGCCATTATTGAAGGTCGTCAACCGGGGCCAGTTTTAGCAATTAGGGCGGATTTTGATGCTTTACCTATTCAAGAACAAAATGAGGTAAGTTATAAATCTTGTCATGATGGAATTATGCACGCTTGCGGTCATGACGGACATACAGCGATCGCCCTAGGAACCGCCTATTATTTATCCCAACACAAACAGGATTTTTGTGGTACAATAAAAGTCATATTCCAACCTGCTGAAGAAGGGCCGGGCGGCGCATTACCCATGATTAAAGCCGGGGTGTTAAAAAATCCTGATGTTGAGGCAATTGTGGGGTTGCATTTGTGGAATAATTTGCCATTGGGGACGGTGGGGGTGCGCGCTGGTGCGTTAATGGCGGCAGTAGATATTTTTGAATGTCGCATATTTGGGAAGGGGGGACATGGAGGGATGCCGCATCAAACCATAGATGCAATCTTGTTAGGTTCCCAAATTGTTAATACCCTGCAAACCATTGTGGCCAGGAATGTTGACCCCTTAGAGTCTGCTGTGGTGACTGTGGGTTATTTCCATGCTGGAGATGCTCATAATGTGATTGCTGACCAAGCGACAATAAAGGGGACAGTCCGCTATTTTAATCGTCAATTACATGACTATTTTAGCAACCGAATAGAGTCAATTGTGGCGGGAATTTGTCAAAGTCATGGGGCGAGATATGAGTTAAATTATCAACGAACTTATCCCCCAGTAATTAACGATCCATCCCTAGCCAATTTGGTCAGAAGTGTAGCAGAATGTGTGGTAGAAACACCAGCGGGG
The DNA here is from genome assembly GCA_016745315.1 of Arthrospira sp. PCC 9108. GTDB lineage: Bacteria > Cyanobacteriota > Cyanobacteriia > Cyanobacteriales > Microcoleaceae > Limnospira > Limnospira platensis. Next base: position 1,581,833 of record CP066886.1, on the reverse strand, counting down.
ATAGTGCCAAAATGTCAGACTATGGGAGGTGAGGATATGTCATTTTTCCTGCAAGAAGTACCGGGGTGTTATTTTTTCATGGGGTCTGCTAATAGCGATCGCAATTTAGCTTATCCGCACCATCATCCTCGGTTTGACTTTGACGAAACCGCCCTAAGTATGGGGGTAGAAATGTTTGTGCGGTGTGTAGAAAAGTTTAGCGCTGAAAAACCCTAACCGCTGAAATTATCGCCGCCAAATACCAAAGAGCGATCGTCATGTCTACAATAGGAGGCAGAGCGTTAAAATGCAGCTCTCGGTAGAGAATAAAAATTGATCACGGTATTCCAAAAGCTCATGAAACGTAGAACTAAGCCCACATCTCCCATAGCTTCCGCCTTTAACTATACCGCTATGGCCGTGATAGCAGGCGTTCTGGTGTTGGGAATTGGTATAGGTATGGCGATAAGTTCCACCGCCACCCTAACCCCCCAGAATGTAGCATCCAGCGAATTCATTGATCGCAGCGCTCCCAACCCAGAAATCTGTGTTAAATTCGGAGCCAGTGCCATGGTGACAGATTTACGGGTATTTGTCACCCTGAACCCCTTTAGCGTTTTCGTCGGTCAACCTAGGATGCAACCAGGATGCGTTCTGCGGACCAGTAACTGGGCTCTACTGAGACAGCGGAACCTGATCACCGTGGAAGAGGAAAGAGACTGTAAACACCGAATGAACACCTTTGGCTATACGGGAGACCTGAACGATGATGCAGAGGTAAGCTGTATCTACCAAAACAATAGCGCCCAGAACGATTTTCTCAATCAATCGGGTCTAGTCCCGAACCGTCCTAGACCGGAGTCCGATCGCTTTTAAAATCCTTTAAAATCGTGGGCCAGTGGGCAAAGCTGGGGTAATTCCCAGCAAAAAGTCATTTTGGGCTAATTCCTGAACCAATCGGACTTGGACAACCTGACCCGGTTCAAGAATATGCTGTTGAGGGGAACTAATAGCCCCAACAGCAGCCCCTCCCACAGCCCCAGCTAGGAATCCTAATCCATCAAAACCACTAATGAGGAATCCTCCCAAACCGCCAATTCCTGACCCAATAGCCACATTTTCCGGCTTAATTGGTCTGGCACCTGGAATCCAAGTTGATTCAGCCACAAAGGGAATGCTACGACCTTCTAAGTTAATGGCTTGGGCGACAAAACGGGTTCCCTGATTAGTGGTTTCAAACCTTCCGACTACGGGGGTATCTGGAGGTACGACAAAATTACCTGCTGCGTCTACAATTCCCCCTTGGAGCAGTAAAACATCTTGGCGGTTGAATTGAGATTTTAGGCGCACATCGTCAATTCCAGGATATTGGAGGGTGATAGTTGTGCCGACGGGTAATAGGATACGACGGTCGGGGCGTTGGGTTTCTGGTAGGGGTAGGGGTCGAAAACTTTGGCTAGGTGGTGGTAATTCTGTGGGTAGAGGTTGACCATAGGGGATAGCCGCAGTGGTGGTGGACATGGGGAGAATTTGAGTTCCGACTGGTTGACTGAATGTATCTGGTCTCACCAAGTTGGTTTGGGTGGGGCGATTTAGGGGAACTCGCAGAAACTCAACATCTGGGAAAGTTTCGGGTTGAGGATTGGGTAAGGCGCTGATGGGGCGAGGTTGGGAGGTGAATTGGGGGGAAATATTGGCGGAGGTGGGAGACTGGCTTATGGGAGTTGTCGGGGCTGCTGTGGTTGTGGTTAAGTTATTTTCTGCGGGGGGTTGACGACGGGCTAACAACACGGGACGCAATACCCACTGATTTTCTACGCCAACTCGTCTCAGGTCAATTTCTCTGTCATCAAGAATGAAGCCGGGGGCGAAATCAACTGTCATTCGCGCTACTGTGGGTTCCAGTTGGCTAACGCTGACCCGACGCACTAAGCCGGACTCGTAGAGTTCGGTGACATTAACGCCTAAATCTGTATCTGGTAGGTCGATAATAATGCGGCTGGGTTGTTGGATGACGGCTAGTCGGGGTCTAACTCCTTCTGGTAGTTGGACTTGAACGGTTCCATTATTGGGGTTGAGGGTCCACTGGGGAACGGTAACGGCTACAACTGTGTTGACGATCGCCTCTGTAGCTACTATGAAAGTGGCGATCGCTGTAGTTAGACCTAATTTAAAAAGACTAGGGAACCGCCGCCGTGTCAATTTCCCGGTGGGGAGTGGTTGGGTTGGCGCGGCACTGGAAAAACCAAGTGACACTGGAAACGGTCTATACTTGTTTTGCATGATCGCCACATCAAAAAAAGTGTTCTGAGAAAAGCTGATCGTTACTATAGCTCATCTCTGGAGTTACTATCATGTTTTGGGTGAGAATGCAAGCCTAACTCCTAGATTCTGAAACTCATGCAAAAGTGGCAAAGATTGCGATCGCAAATGATCATAGACCATCCCTGGTGTCGGGTGCGCCAAGATGCGATCGCCCTTCCCGATGGAAACATTATAGATGATTTTTTTATCAATATTCGGCCTGATGTCGCCTTAGTTTTTGCCGTCACCGAAGACCAGCAGGTGATTTTTGTTCGCCAATACCGACATGGAGTCGAGCAGATTTTATTAGAACTCCCCGCTGGCGGTTTTGACCCCGCTACCGAAACCCCTACCGTCGCCGCCTTACGGGAACTTAGGGAAGAAACAGGTTATGTCGCCTCGTCTTTAATTCCCCTAGCTACCCTATACGATAATCCCGTCAAAGACACTAATTCTATTCATCTATTTTTGGCGGAAAATGTCCAGTTACAACACGAGAAGCAACTGGACCCCACCGAAGATATCCAAGTGGTTCTGATACCAGTGGCTGAAGTTATAGATGCGATCGCCAGCCACAAGATTCAAGTAGCCGGAACCATTGCCGCCATCTTTTTAGCCTGGGAATATCTCCAGAGGCAAAAAACTCAGTAATGAGTGAGCTATTATCTGCTATAATTATGGTATTAAGTTTATTCTTATAGTTCCGATTTCTCACCAGCGATCGTCCGTTAATGATTGAAATTTGCCGCACCCCAATTCCCCCCGCACGCACTAAGCGCATTGAAATTCCCGTGGCTCGTCTTCCCACTCAAACCATGCTCTCCCTACCCGTTATCGTCATCAATGGCTATACAGACGGACCAATACTCTGGCTCAGTGCGGCTATTCACGGGGACGAAATTAACGGCGTTGAAATCATTCATCAAGTTATGCAAAAAATTTCCCCCAAGCGGTTGCGTGGGACTGTAATTGCTGTTCCCATTGTCAATGTCTTTGGATTTATCGAACAATCTCGATATTTACCAGACCGCCGAGACTTAAACCGCTCATTTCCCGGTTCCAAAAGAGGAAGCCTCGCCTCCCGTCTAGCTAATTTATTCGTCCAAGAAATCGTCAATCACTCCACCCATGGGATTGACCTACATACAGCCTCAGCTCACCGTAATAATTTACCACAAATTCGAGCCAACTTAGATGATCCTGTCACCTACCAATGTGCGCGCGCTTTTGGAACCTCTGTGATTATTCACTCCCAACTTAGGGATGGTTCCCTACGTCAAGCCGCCACTCAAAAAGGGATTCCGGTTCTTCTTTATGAAGGAGGCGAAGCACTACGATTTAATTCCCATGCTATTTATATTGGCGTTCAAGGTATCCTACGGGTGATGGAAACCTTAGATATGTATGAGTTCAAATTTGATAACTTTCCCCTCGAACCTATAGAAGTGCAAAATACTCAATGGGTGCGTGCTTCTCGTAGTGGGATATTACAACTATCTATTGAGTTGGGGGAACGGGTATATAAGCGCCAACTACTAGGTGTTATATCTGATGCTTTTGGTGATACTAGCGTCAAAGTCAGGTCTCCTGCTGATGGATTAGTTATCGGAAATCAGCAAAATCCCTTAGTTAATCAAGGGGATGCTATAGTTAATTTGGCTCTCCTCAACTCTGAAGAGAGTCCCGTTCATATTCTGTCTTAGAATAATGTTCACTTGGGAGATAATATCGTCCGGTTTTACTTAACCCAGAAGGTCGCCGGGGAATTTCGATCGCAAATTCTGAGCCCTTATTTCGTACAGACCGACAGGTTAAATTTCCCCCATGTTTAGCCACAATTTGATAACTCATGGCTAATCCTAATCCAGTCCCACGACCCACGGGTTTAGTAGTAAAAAATGGTTCAAATAACCGATGTAGCACTTCTTCTTCCATACCCAAACCATTATCAGAAATTTTAATTGACACCCAATCGGAGCTAATTAATGCGGTGCTAATTTGAATAGTAGGCTCGAAGTCAACCAAGCCATTTTCGAGTTTTTCCACCTCTAAAATCGCATCAATTGCATTACTTAAAATGCTCAAAAAAACCTGATTAAGTTGACCCGCATAACATTCTACTTTCGGCAAATCCCCATAATTGCGAACTACTTTAATTTCGGGAAACTCATGTTTTTCTAAGGTGGGAAGTCGTCCTTTGAGCCGATGTTGTAGGATTAATAATGTACTCTCAATTCCCTCATGAATATTGACGGGTTTCATTTCCGACTCATCAAGTCTGGCAAAATTACGGAGAGACAAAACAATCTGCCTAATCCGATTTGCGCCGACCTCCATAGACTCTAAAATTTTGGGTAAATCCTCTATAATAAAACCCAGTTCTACTTCTTCAATGCGATCGCTAATTTCCGCCGCTGGCTGTGGATAATATCGCTGATATAATCGAATCAGTGCTAACAAGTCTTGCACATATTGAGACGCATAACTAATATTACCATAAATAAAGGTAACTGGGTTATTAATTTCATGGGCAATTCCTGCCACCATTTGACCCAAACTGGACAGCTTTTCATTTTGAATTAATTGTGATTGAGCTTGTCGGAGTTTTTTGAGGGTTAGTTCCAACTGTAAGGCTCTGGCGCGTTCCCTAGCTTCCGACTGTCGCAAAGCATCTTCAGCCTGTTTGCGATCGCTAATATCTCTAACTGTCCCGGTCATGCGTAGGGGTTTACCTTGCTCATCTCGACTCACCACTTGACCATGATTAAGCACCCATTTCCAACCCCCATTGTGGGTAAACATTCGGTGTTCAACCTCACAAAAAGTCGTGAGATTTTGCCAGTGTTGTTTTAAGCAGTAAATTACCTGATGGCGGTCTTGAGGATGCACCAACTTCAACCAAGAGCGAGCATGGGTGTTTATATGCTCCATGTCATAACCGAGCATTTGACCCCATTGAGGGCTAAAATAGACCTCATCAGTGGCTAAATTCCAATCCCATAAACCCTGATTAGTTCCGGTTAATGCTAACTGTAACCTTTCCTCATTAATCCGCAGAGCTTCCGAGGCTTGTTTTTGTTTGGTAATATCAAAAATTGCCCCCGCCAAACATAAAACTTGTTGGTCATCATCAAAGATACCTTGACCCTTATCATAAACCCATCTTTGGGAACCATCGGCTCGCAGTAACCGATACTCTAAAATATAGGGATTTCGTTTTTCTACAGATGTGTGAATCGCGTCTATAACCCTTTGTTTATCATCAGGATGAATCAGACTTGCAAAGCTAATCTGCCGGTTTAAAATCAAATCATTAGGGCTATAACCAGTGATAGATTCCACCCCCGGACTCATAAAAGTCATGGTGCGATCGATGTCTAAATTAGACCGATAAACTGCACCAGGAATATTAGAAACCAGGGTGCGAAATTCTCCCTGACGTTCCCGCAGCATTCTCTCAACTTGTTTGCGATCGCTAATATCTCGGATAAACACACATTGATATTCTTCACCTTTAAAGTTGAGATGATTAATCATCATTTCCACGGGAATTAGGCGACTATGTTTAGTCCGATAACGAGCCTCAATTTTTAAAGACCCACAGCGCCGCAGAATTTGCCAATGCAAATGCCAAGAATCTCGCGGAAAATCCGGGTTAATATCATGAATCGTCAATAACAATAACTCCTTGGGGGAATAACCCAACAGGCGAGAAGCTGACTCATTCACATAAATAATTTGTCCTTCTATCCCAATCCAAAAAATCGCATCGGCGGCTTTATCAATAGAAAATTGGGTGAGGGATAGGGTATCTTCCGCAGACCAGTTATTGATATTGGCATTTACTTTGATAGTTAATGGATTGTTATTAATGGAGTTGGGGGAGTTATTGGTAGCTGAATTATCTAGGCTAGATGCCAAATTATGGCGGCGAATAAACCCTAACATAGGTATCTGAAACCACCACAGCCAAAATAATATTAAGCTAGTGGCGAGTAATCCTAAAATGGCTAAGATAGCCACTACAAATATTCCCCCGACGGGATACCAGGGAATTTCTGTGTCCAGGATCTGAAAATTTCCCGCCATGACTAACCCCAAGCTGAGTAACCCAGAGTTACCGATGAAATTACCACCGCCGCGCCAAAAGGGTTGATTTGGGGTTGAAAATTGACAGCGATCGCCATAGATTGATAAGCTATTGTTGAGCATACCTGCTGACAAGTAACTAACCAATGCGATCGCAGCAGTTAACCACAAATGTAGCCAGTTTGATAGTGATTCTGGCGAAAAGCTATACCCCCTGAGCATTATATGAGGCTCAAAGGTTAATAATTGGGTAAAAACATATACCAACAATTCTAGCATTTGTTAAATTATTTTTTGGGGTTCGCTTCCCGTCAACAGAGAGAGCAGATATTTGTCCACTAGGGGAAAACCTATCTATAAGCACCCATAATTCGGTGGTTATCCCCATTGAAAAGCATAATTAACCTAGCAAATTAGTTGCCAAATATTGAGATGTCTATAGTAATGGTGATAATAGGTGACAGTTAATACAACCCGATTCCAGAAGATACCGGAATGGGAGGCATTTAGTCACCAACCAAGGGGTTGGCGGTTGGCGGGGAAATGGAGCATTGATTGCCATAACCAGAAAAGGTGCAAAATGGGAGCAATCCCCCAGGCGATCGCCTCCGAACTGCATAGGGGAATTGCCATCCTGGTTAGGAATTAGCCAGAACCCAATTCACCAGGGTTCGGACAGGGAATCCGGTCGCACCAGTTTTATTATAGCCCTTATCCTTATCTGTCCAAACTGGGCCAGCAATATCCAAATGAGCCCAAGGGGTATCCTTAACAAACTGTTTCAGGAACAGAGTAGCCGTAATCGAACCCGCCGCCCGAGGTCCCGTGTTTTTCATGTCAGCATGAATAGCCTTGAGTCCTTCAAAATATCTTTCCTCAATTGGCATCCGCCAGAATTTTTCCCCAGCTTTTTGGGAAGCAGATTGTAACTGTTGCGCCAGTTGATCATCAGGACTCCATAACCCAGCGATATCATCTCCCAAGGCAATGATACAGGCTCCGGTGAGAGTTGCTAAATCCACCATAGCATCAACCCCTAGGCGGTCAGCAAACACCAAAGCATCAGCCAAAGTTAAACGCCCTTCAGCGTCCGTATTATTGACTTCAATAGTTTTGCCATTAGAAGCGCGCAGGAAGTCTCCAGGGCGCATAGCACGGCCGCTAATCATGTTTTCGGTTACGGCACTGATAAAATGCACCTCAACTGTGGGCTTTAAGGTGGCGATCGCCTTAGCCGCGCCAAAAGTCGCCGCCGCCCCAGCCATATCCATTTTCATCATTTCGATGCCGCTACCCGTGGGTTTCAGGTTCAAACCACCCGAATCAAAAGTCAAACCCTTACCCACAATAGCTAGTTTCCGGGTCGGTGTTCCCTGGGGTTTATAGGTGAGATGGATAAACTTAGGAGGCAAATCCGAGGCTTGAGCCACCCCTAAAAATGCTCCCATTCCCAATTTTTCGCAATCTTCCCGTTCCAAAATTTCCAGTTCCAACCCATACTCAGCAGCCAGAGATTTAGCCAATTCTGCCATAGTTATGGGGTTAACCTCATTAGCCGGAGCCGCCACCAACTCCCGCGCCAAGAACACCCCAGAACAGACCTGTTGAGCCAGGGTAATGGCTGCTTCTGTACCCGGAAACCCTAGCAGATCTACAGACTCGACTTTAATTTCTTTGTCCTTAGTTTCCGACTTAAAGCGATTATCCTGATACAGAACTAACTCTAATCCTTCTACAATAGCCCCCACCGTCTCCGACGCATTACCCACCGGGAAACTGATACCCAGGGTTTTACCTTTGAGTGCTTTCGCCGCCTGTCCTGACGCAGCCGCACCACGTCGGATAGCTTCTAGGGTGTAGTCCTCAGCAGACCCCAACCCCACTAAAACCACCTTACGAATGGGACTATTGCCACCCACACGACCAGAAGCACTACTATCAGCTTTTCCCTGAAAGTCTGATTCTTCGATAAGTTCTTGTAGGGTCCCACCGAGTTTTTGATTGAGTTCTGCTAAATCCCCACTCAGTTGGACTTGTCCTTCAAACAGACCTATCGCTAATACATCTCCACTCCAGTCTAGGCGGTTAGTATCTGTGGCTCTAAATTCCATGTCTTAATCTCAATGCCTTTTAAAGTACGACTTGGGTCATCTTTCTTAATCCTATCGTGAGGGCGGAAATTATTTACCCCAAATTTGGATTACCCTGCTCCCCGGACTGTACCCGCTAAAACTCCCCATTTAAGGGAATTTTTGTTAATCCCGACAAAAAAAGTCGGGTATGGTTGACGGGAATTTGACAACTGTGATAGTCTTCATCCAACAGTTAGAACAGCAGAAAAAGCAGAGGTAAGTGTCATGACCCAGGCAACCCATAACCACACCACCACCCCCACCGCCGGAGCTACTTTTGATAAACTCAAATGTAAAGAGTGCGGCGCGGAATATGCTCTGGAAGCCAAGCACGTTTGCGAGGTGTGTTTTGGTCCCCTGGAAGTTCACTATAACTATGACAACCTTCGCCAACTGGTAACTCGCGAAACTATTGAAGCTGGCCCAAATTCGATCTGGCGTTATCGTCACTTTTTACCGGTAGCTACAGATAATGTTATTGATGTGGGAACTGGGATGACTCCCTTGGTTAAGTCGGAACGGTTAGCCCGCCGCCTAGGTCTTAAAAATCTTTATATTAAAAATGATGCTGTTAATATGCCTACCCTTAGCTTTAAGGATAGGGTGGTATCTGTGGCTCTCAGCCGCGCTAGAGAGTTAGGTTTTTCGACGGTTTCCTGTGCGAGTACGGGAAATTTAGCGAATTCTACGGCGGCGATCGCAGCTAAAGCGGGATTAGATTGTTGTGTATTTATTCCCTCCGATTTAGAAGCTGGGAAGGTGTTAGGAACATTAATTTATAATCCGATTCTGATGGCAGTTAGGGGCAATTATGACCAAGTTAATCGCCTCTGTTCAGAAGTAGCTAATACCTACGGTTGGGGTTTTGTTAATATCAACCTGCGCCCCTATTATTCGGAAGGTTCTAAAACTCTGGGTTTTGAAGTAGCAGAGCAGTTAGGTTGGCGACTGCCAGATCATGTAGTAGCGCCGATCGCTTCTGGTTCGTTATATACCAAGATTCATAAAGGTTTCCAAGAGTTTGTTAAGGTGGGTTTAGTGGAAGATAAACCCGTGCGTTTTAGTGGCGCACAAGCGGAAGGTTGCTCTCCTGTAGCCCATGCTTTCAAGGAAAATCGCGACTTTATTACGCCAGTTAAACCTAATACGATCGCTAAATCTATCGCTATTGGTAATCCGGCTGATGGTGTGTATGCAGTAGAATTAGCCAAAAAGTCTGGCGGTAGTGTGGAGTCAGTTAATGATGCTGAAATTATCGAGGGTATCAAATTACTGGCGGAAACTGAAGGTATCTTTACAGAGACGGCTGGCGGAACTACGATTGCGGTGTTGAAAAAACTGGTGGAAGCGGGTAAAATTGACCCCGATGAAACTACTGTTGTTTACATTACTGGAAATGGCTTAAAAACTCAGGAGGCGGTTCACGGCTACATTGGCGAACCTCTGACCATTGACCCGAAACTAGATAGCTTTGAAGTGGCGATCGAACGCGCACGGACTCTCGATCGCTTAGAATGGCAACAGGTTTTGGTTTAAGATTAGCCAAAATCGGGTAAGATGTGAAATCTTGGGGGAAGGTGCAAGCCTTCTCCTTTTGACGGCAATTTTCTATCCAATTAATCAACAATGGCTGTTAAAGTTTTAATTCCCACTCCCCTGCAAAAGTTCACTAACAACCAAGCTACCCTTGAGTGCGAGGGGACGAACATTATGGAACTAATTGATTCCCTGGAAGCTAGTTGTCCGGGTATCAAGAAAAGTCTCTGTGATGATGAAGGAAAACCGAGGCGCTTTTTGAATTTCTACGTCAACAGTGAGGATATTCGCTTCTTAGATGGTACGAATACCGCCTTAGCTGATGGTGATGAAGTGAGTATTGTTCCGGCTGTGGCTGGAGGCTAGAGAGAGGACTGAGAAACCTGGTTTCTGATACTTTGACCGGGTGTAACGGGTTCCGTGACTCCTTTTCGGGTAGGAACCCGGTTACCCGGAAAGTCTAGGATATTAAGTCATTTTCTCAGAGCATTAGCGATCGCTCCTTCTAATTCGCTTTGGGAGAGGCTAGTCACAAAAAAGACTTCCTGAACGGTTTTTCCCGCCCTAGCCAGGACCTTAAAGCCGCCGCGAATAGGAACAGATACTCTTAACTTCATGTGCGGACAATGAGCCTTAGCCCTAGTAATTACTCCCGGGGTAATCGTATGAATTCCCTGATACTTGGTTAATCTATCTAAGACAGGGATCAAGCCCTGAAGGTGGGTAGAGTGATTCCAAACCAAGCGCCCCGAGTTTTTATTATTCATGATTTTTGTGAAAACGCTACTACATCATTCTAAAAAAAAGTAGGGACAATTCACGAATTATCCCTACATATATTATCGATGCAATAACAATAGGCTTAAAAACCTACGCCTAGCAATTAGTCAGCGGCTTGGGGGAGCAGTTCCCGTTTTTCGCCTTGTAAGACTTGAACTTGACCGTCCTCATTAACATCAACGATCGCCGTATCGCCTTCTTTGACGCGACCAGAGAGGATTTCCTCGGCGAGGCTATCTTCCAGCAAACGCATAATGGCGCGACGCAGGGGACGCGCACCGTAGCTGGGATTATAACCTTCTTCTACCAGTCTTTCTTTAAAGCGATCGGTAATTTCCAGGCGAATGCCTTTTTCAGTGAGGCGACCGAACACCTCGTTAAGCATAATTACCGCAATTTCCTTGACCTCATCTTTATTGAGTTGACGGAAGACGATAATTTCATCAAGACGGTTAAGGAACTCAGGACGGAAGTATTGTTTAAGTTCTTCATTAACCAGGTTGCGGATGCGGTTATATTGAGCATCAGCTTGATTTTCTTCAAACTCGAACCCAAGACCGCCGCCACCTTTTTCGATCACCTTAGAGCCAATGTTGCTCGTCATGATGATCAGGGTGTTTTTAAAGTCTACGGTGCGACCTTTAGCATCGGTCAAGCGCCCATCTTCCAAAATCTGCAATAACATATTGAAGACATCGGGGTGAGCTTTTTCGATTTCGTCGAACAGCACCACGGTATAAGGACGACGGCGCACGGCTTCGGTGAGTTGTCCACCTTCGTTGTAACCCACATAGCCGGGAGGAGAACCGATGAGTTTAGAAACGGTGTGCCGCTCCATAAATTCCGACATATCCAGGCGGATCATAGCTTCTTCTGAGCCGAAGAAGTAGGCGGCGAGGGATTTAGTCAACTCGGTTTTACCTACGCCTGTGGGTCCAGAGAAGATGAAACTAGCGATGGGTCGGTTGGGGTTCTTGAGTCCGACACGCGCACGACGGATGGCGCGAGAAACGGCTTTGACAGCTTCTTCCTGACCGATAAGACGCTGGTGGAGGGTGTCTTCCATGTGCAGGAGTTTCTCGGACTCGGACTCGGTGAGTTTGTTAACGGGAATCCCGGTCCAACTGGCCACGATTTGGGCGATATCCTCTTCTGTTACCATGGGGGAATCATCGTCGTCGGTGCGAGTTTCGGATTTTTTGTTTTGAGCGATCGCCCGAATTTGGGATTTAATTTCCATTTCGCGATCGCGCAATTCTCCGGCTCGGTCAAAGTCTTGGGAGCGCACCGCGTCGTCTTTTTCCTTGAGGACTTGTCGCAATTCCTTGTCGAGTTCCTTAGCGGCTGGGGGAAGTTGGGAGTTAATCAGGCGCACCCGCGATCCGGCTTCATCAATCAAATCGATCGCCTTATCGGGGAGATAGCGATCGCTAATATAGCGATCGGACAATTTCGCTGCTGCTTCGAGAGCCTCATCGATAATTTTAAGTTTGTGGTGCTGCTCATAGCGTTCCCGCAGTCCATAGAGAATCTCAATGGTTTCCGGTACCGAAGGCTCACCGACCATCACGGGTTGGAACCGACGTTCTAGGGCCGCATCCCGTTCAATATGCTTGCGGTACTCATCGAGGGTAGTAGCACCGATACACTGCAACTCACCCCGCGCCAAAGCTGGCTTGAGGATATTAGCCGCATCGATAGCTCCTTCCGCAGCACCTGCACCAATGAGGGTGTGAACCTCATCAATTACCAGGATGACATTACCGCAAGAGCGGATTTCATCCATAATCTTTTTGAGTCGTTCCTCAAACTCACCCCGATACTTAGTACCCGCCACCAATAGACCGATATCGAGGGTAACAACTCGTTTATCTTCCAGAATGTCGGGAATATCATTTTGAGCAATGCGCTGGGCGAGACCTTCGGCGATCGCTGTTTTACCGACACCCGGTTCTCCAATTAGGACCGGATTATTTTTGGTACGCCGACCCAAAATCTGGATCACCCGCTCAATTTCCTTTTGTCGTCCCACTACCGGGTCAAGTTTGCCCTCAGCGGCCATTTGGGTCAAATTAGAGCCAAACTCATCGAGGGTTGGGGTCTTAGTGCGACCGCTACTTCCCCCGGCGGTGACTTCCGCCGTTTCACCCAACATCCTAATTACCTGGGTGCGAACCTTCGACAGGTCAACGCCCAAATTTTCCAGGACGCGAGCGGCTACTCCTTCTCCTTCTCGGATCAGACCCAGAAGCAAATGTTCTGTGCCGATATAATTATGCCCGAGTTGACGAGCCTCTTCCAAGGAAAGTTCTAAAACCCTCTTGGCGCGCGGAGTGAACGGAATTTCAACGGCTACAAACCCGGAGCCACGGCCGATGATTTTTTCGACCTCGATCCGAGCATCTTTGAGGTTGACCCCCATGGACTTCAGGACTTTGGCTGCTACGCCAGTCCCTTCGCCAATCAGACCCAGGAGGATCTGTTCTGTTCCTACGAAGTTATGTCCCAGGCGGCGTGCTTCCTCCTGGGCTAACATGATCACCTTAATGGCTTTTTCTGTGAAGCGTTCAAACATGGCTAATTTTTATCACCTGCTGCTGGCTCGTATGCTAATTTTAGCGTGATATTTTCAATGATCGGGTAAAACTATGCCGAAAGTTGCTCAACAAGTTTTACTTATGGGATTGACTCATTTTTAATTGTATCTACGGGATGAGGTATTTAGGTTGGCGATCGGCTCGTCTTTGGCCATTGAGTAATCCCCAATGACTACGGGATCTGCCGAATAGGGACAAAGTACCCGAAATGGAATCAGTGATTCTGTATCGTGGTTGTCTGTCTCTGACCCGGATTTTAGCACAATCTCAAATAAGACTTGGCAGACCAGAAAGCCAAAGTATTAGGGCATCTTCTCCGGTGTCGGCATAGTATTTTTTGCGCCTTCCGGCAATTTGGAAGCCGAATTTTTGATATAGAGATAGGGCGATATGATTGGAGGGCTTAACTTCTAGGGTAGCGTGGGATAATCCTCGCTGTTGGGCGAGTTGCAGTAAAGCCCGCAGTAAATCGGCCCCTAGACCTAAGCCGCGATAATCGGGATGAATGGCTAGTAAAGTGATATGGGCTTCGTCTACAATAGCCCAGAGACAACCGATGCCTATGACTGGTAGGGGTGGCGTTTGGGGGACTTCTACGGAAATTGTCTGTAAACCGGACAAGGGTTGTCCGTAGGTTGGATGTGTCCAGATGACCAGATCGCTATTGGCGCTATTTAATTCCCTTTGATATCCAGATTGATTCCATAATCCACCTAAGCAGAGGCGATCGAGTTCTACTACTGCGGGTAATAAGTCGGGGGTGAGAAGTTTGAGTTGTAGGATGGTCACAGAGGCTGGGGTGAAAGCTAATAGATAGATTAAGATTAACAATGGTGACAGAAATTTGGTACGATCGCAGATACACGCGCCGATAAATAAACTAACTATTGATACTAAAACTGTGGAAAATTCTGGACTTCAGTACCTACTCAACTCGGAAAAAGGCACAACCTCGATATCGCCTAACCAACAACTGTTACCCCTCACGGCTACGGTCAACCACCAAGATCACCTAGAAATTGGCGGTTGTGATGTGGCGGAAATGGTCAGTCAGTTTGGTTCCCCTCTGTATATATTAGACGAAGTGACGGTCCGTACTGCTTGCCGTCAATATCGGGAGGCTTGGGAAAAATACTACCCGGGAGAATCGCTGATTCTTTATGCTTCTAAGGCATGGAATTGTTTAGCGGTTTGTGCAATAGTTGCCTCGGAAGGTTTGGGGACTGATGTGGTTTCCGGTGGGGAACTATACACGGCAAACATGGCGGGGGTGAGTCCCGATAAGATTTACCTACATGGTAACAACAAATCGCGATCAGAACTGGAGTTAGCCATTAGCACTGGCTGTACTGTGGTGGCTGACAACTGGCTAGACCTGACCAACCTGGTGGAGTTGGCAGATCAAATGTCGGTAACATCTCCCGTGCGGGTGATGATCAGATTTACGCCGGGTATTGAGTGCCACACCCATGAGTATATTCGGACGGGACATCTTGATAGTAAATTCGGGTTTGATCCTAATCAACTCGATGAGGTGTTTAAATTTGTCAGTAGCAATCCATCCCTATGCTGCGAGGGAATTCACGCTCATATTGGCTCTCAGATTTTTGAACTGCAACCCCATCAAGACTTGGCTGGGGTGCTAATGGATGCGGTCACTAAAGGCAGTCAGTATGGTTTAAATATTACGGAAGTTAATGTGGGGGGAGGTTTAGGGATTCGGTATACAGAAGATGATGACCCCCCCAGTATTGAAAGTTGGGTGAGTGCGATCGCCTCATCGGTCGTCGCCGCCTGTGAACAACGCCAGATCCCTTTACCTAAGCTGTTGTGTGAGCCAGGGCGATCGATTATTGGTCCGGCGGCGATCACTGCTTACACGATTGGTTCGCGCAAAGAGATTCCAGATATGCGAACTTATATAGCAGTGGATGGGGGAATGTCAGATAATCCCCGTCCGATTACTTATCAATCTGTCTACAGAGTGGTAATTGCTAATCGGATGTCCGCACCATTAACCGAAACCATAACAGTAGCTGGCAAACATTGCGAATCTGGGGACATCTTAATCCAACAAGCCCATCTCCCCGGAGATTGTCAAACTGGTGATATCTTGGTGGTAATGGCAACGGGAGCCTACAATTATAGTATGGCTTCTAACTATAATCGTCTGCCTCGTCCGGCAGCGGTTCTGGTGAATGAGGGAATAAGTACGATCATTATTCAACGGGAGACCTATTCAGATCTGATTCGTCAGGATCGTTTACCCGAAAGGCTTGGCGATCGCCCTTGATGCCTTAATTTAAGTAACTAACGCGGGGTTAGACATCGCCCCGCATCATGCCTGTCCCCATTTGAGGATGAGGAATCGAGTCCCCAGCAATATAGATAATTAATTCATTATCGATAAGTTGGGAGTTCGGGAAGATGTCAATAGTTTTAACCTCATATCGCGTTCAATGAGTTCGGGTCAAAGTCAAGACCCTGCCTGGCTTGAGTCCTGGTTGGTTAACAGCATCGATATTGGACTGGTTTTTGCCGTCGCCTATATCGTCCTTGTGATTATTGGAGAGCGTCGAACCTTGTGGATGGTTCGAGGTTTCATTGTGTTAATGTTGGCAACGGCCATCAGTAATTGGGCTAATCTGAGACTGCTTTATATTGCCCTAAATAGTTTGGTAACTGGTTCCGCAGTGGCTATGGCTGTAATTTTGCAGTCAGAGTTTAGACAATTTCTGGAAAAATTAGGGCGAGGGGAGGTGCTGCAACTGTTTGCTGCCAGCCGAAAAGGTATCCCTGAATCCGATGGAGTCATTGATCAAATTGTCGAGGCGGTCAAAGAACTTTCTCAAAACCGTACTGGGGCTTTGATTATAATTGAAATAGGCAGTCCCATTGATGAGCGTGATTTTTCCGTTCCGGGTGTGCGTTTAAATGCGGAAGTTTCCAGGGAACTGCTACAGACGATTTTTCAGCCTAAAACTCTACTCCATGATGGTGCGGTGCTGATTAGAGCCTCTAGGGTGGCTGCTGCAGGGGTGATTTTGCCCCTGTCTGAACGGATAGCCTCGCGACAGTTGGGAACCCGCCATCGAGCAGCTATGGGCATTACAGAAAGGGTTGCTAAGTGTGTATGTATTGTGGTTTCCGAGGAAACTGGGTCAATTTCTCTGGCTGATAAGGGTGTACTGAACCGACCCCTAACCAGTAGTAAACTCAAGGAGTTATTAGAAGCTCGGTCTTTTCTAGCGGGGGATGATAAAACTAAGCCTCCTATTTCCATAGATACCCTTAAACGGCGGATAGGATTAAAGAGGTTGTCGTTCATTTCCAAGGTGTTCCGTTTTCGTTCGTCAGCTTCTCGGGAGAAAAAATGAATCGAAAGCCAAGGGTTATACATGAGTTACCTGCTGACCTTGACCGAAATCGCCTCCCAAACCATGTCGCGGTGATCATGGATGGTAATGGTCGCTGGGCGAAACGTCGGGGACTACCACGCACTATGGGGCATCGGCGAGGGATTGATGCTCTCAAGAATTTACTCCGTTACTGTCGTGATTGGGGAATTAATGCTTTAACGGTTTATGCGTTTTCCACCGAAAATTGGGGGCGACCCCTAGAAGAAGTAGATTTTTTGATGGCTTTGTTTGAGCGGGTTCTCATGCGGGAACTTGAGGAGATGATGGAGGAGGAGGTTAGGATTAGGTTTGTGGGTAATTTGCATCGGCTTCCTGCTTCTCTGAGGGAGTGCATTGAGAAGTCAATGGAGACTACCCGCAATAATGAGGGGATTTTGTTTACTGTGGCTACTAATTACGGGGGACGGGAGGAGATTGTTAGGGCTTGTCAGGCGATCGCCAATCAGGTTAAACAGGGTACTCTCGAACCGGAAGCCATTGATGGGGCTTTATTTGAAAAGTATTTGTATACAGCCGGAACTTGTGACCCGGATTTATTGATTCGCACCAGTGGGGAATTACGGATTAGTAATTTTTTGCTCTGGCAAATTGCCTATGCTGAGATTTATGTGACTGACACTCTCTGGCCGGATTTTAACAGCCATGAGTTTCACCTGGCCCTGTGTTCTTATCAGCAGCGAGAGCGTCGATTTGGTAAGGTGGGTACTCGTGATTGAATTAGGGACCGGAAAAAACCGCTTGTTCGATATCTTGACGACTGAGGGAGTATTTAAAGGAGCGTTGAATATCTTGGCCGTCTGTACCTGCGCCAATGTAACGTACTGTTATTTGGTCAATATCCAACCATAGGTCGGCTTTCCAGGTGGGCTTTTCTACTTGCCAACAATGGAGTTCCTGGAGGTCTTGTTCACCGCCCAGGGAGCGTAACCAGTCTTCTATTTCTGGTAGGGGATGGTTATATAGGGGGGTATTGGGACTTGGTAAGGTCATAATTGATTGCTGTTGAAAATTTTTCTAGGGGCTCGCTTAAAGGGTTATATCTGAACGAAACAGGGCGATCGCTATTGCTAATCCTAAACAGCTTATCAAACTGACTGCCATCATTAACAGAGCAAATAGTTCTCCGGGGGATAAAGGCCGATTTTCAGCGGCGATCGCTTCTGTGGCGCTGGAATGCCTCGATTTTGGGGGTCTCGAATGGTTCCGATAATTAATCTCCGTGGGGGGAGTGATCACCCTGTTTGTACTAATGGTTTGATCATACATTTGACGGCGATCGGGATTACTCAGAATGCTATATGCTTCATTCAACTTTTGGAATTTAGCTTTAGCATCATCTTCTGATAAATCTGTTGTATCTGGATGATAGCGTTTACTCAGTTCTCGGTAAGCCCGCCGAATTTCCATAGACGATGCCGAGGGATGCAAGCCCAACAGGGTATAATGAGTCGGTTGGATACTGCCCGGCCATGGTTTGGGGCCGCTGCGATGATATCTCTGTGATCTGGCTTGTTTATTAGTCACGGGTATACCCTCCTATCTTCCCTAGGGCGCAGTTGCTGCACGTTGTTCGGCTATCCGCTGATTCTCAGCATACTGGCTAACCCTCTCTTGAGCAGCCTGATAGTTTTCGCTGTCCTGTGGAACCTGGCTCATGAGTTCACTGGCTTTTTGCCACTCACTGGCTACCGCATTCCATTCAGCTTGAGATTGGGCGCTCTGGCCTAGGGTCGCCGCATTCATGGCCGCATTAATGCCTTCACGCCAAGGGTCAGTCGCCACCGTGGGGGTAGCTGCGGGTTCGGCCGTTTGGGGAGTTTCTGGGTCGGCTGGGTCGGCCGCTTGGGGAGTTTCTGGGTCGGCTGGGTCGGCTGGTTCGGCTGGTTCGGCTGGTTCGGTTGGGTCGGCGGTGATTTCTGAACTACCACCGGGGAGGAAGGGTAGAGGGAAGATACCAGCAAAATGCAATCCTGCCAAAGCAGCGATCGCCACCAATAATATAATCGGAATCAGTAACAGGACTTTATTACTTTTCGGCTGAGAAGGTTGTACTTCTTGGGTTTTGTCCTCATCATCCTCATCAGGATCATCATCTTCTTCTGGAATGTAGCGATACTCGTCATCATCGTCAATTTCTTGGTCAGGGTCGATGTCGTCAGGGTCGATGTCATCATCATCGACAACATAATCATCAATATGATCATCCTGATCGAGGAGGGTATCTTGTTCGCTAAAATCGTCCTCGATATCAACTACATCAGGGGGAATCATATCATCTTCCGGGTCGATCGCCGTTTGTGGTGGCTCCTTCAAAACGATCTCTTCTTCCCAGGCCGGATCATCCCCTAATTGTCGTCCATAGATTTTGACAGTATAGATAGAGGGGACATCTAACTTAGTCATCCCATTGCGAACAAAATTGACCAATGATTGTTGATTGTTAGGAACCGCATCCCCTTCTAGCATTATGTGTAGGGAGTTATCTTCCCCACAGACATCGGCATTAATGTTTTTAGCTTTTAGGGAATTGTTAATCACATTGGCAATCGCCTGGGGATCGCCCTGCTTGGCTAGTTCCATTTGGCTTTGGTTTGGCATGGCTAACCCTCACGAGAACCTTGGGGGAAAATTTTCGGTGATACCTGCGACATGACACAGATCAAAAACGGGGGGGGTCGGGATTGGGGCTTTTAGCCTGCCCTTACACCGGATATTACCCGGGTGTAAAGATACCAGACCCAGACTGAAACGGCGAACTGTGCCACTCCATGATAATGTATCATACACTAACGGTGAAATAAGCGACAAAGTTCGATTATCTGTGTTTGTAGTGTTGACTGTTCATCTGCGCCACGTTTAAGGCTAATTTCCAATTGCAGCAGTTTGGGTAAGGTTTGTTGAAGTTGCTGTAAGGAAAGGGGTTGCACTTCTTTTTTAAGGAAGTATATGCGCTTGGGGTTCCCGACTTCGGCTAGGCGGGCGATTTCTTGATCATCTCTGGTTCCGGTTTCGAGCATCAATTTGACCCATAGCCAGGTGCGGAATTGTCCGACTAGGGTAGCTAGGATTTTGAGGGCGGGTTCATTGTGGGCGATTAAATCGGCAATTAACCCTAGGGCTTGGCTAGTTTTGCCTTCTCTAATGGCGATCGCCAGTTTTAGACTATTCTGAGTATTGCTGTGGATTAGGGGAGTAATAGTTTTGATGTCTAGGGGACGGTCTATGGTATCAGCATATAGTTTGAGTTTTTCCATTTCGCCATAGAGTTGGCGGGTATCATTTCCGACCGCTTCGGCTAAAAATTCCACTGATTCTGGTTTAAGTTTGACTCCCAGTTGTTGGGCTACTTCTCGGACCCGCTGTTCCAATTGGTCAGTTTTCCAGGGTGGTATTGCCGAAAAATCCTTAACTTGGGCATATTTTTGTAGGAGTTTGGTGGATTTGAGGCGGCCATCGGGTTTATTGGGGCTGCTAAATAATAAGGTGGTGGTTTCGGGAATAGCGGGTAAGGTTCGGTCTAACTCCTGTAGAATTTCTGGAGAACAATGCTGAGTCAGGGGTGTATTAACTAGCCATACCAAACGATGTCCCAAGCCGAATGGTGGAGTCATAGCTTGATTTAGTCCAGAAATGACCGAATCTGGTGTATCGGGCAGAATTTTGTCAAAATTGAAACTAGACCAATTGGGATCAACGACAGATTCCCGCAAGGTGTCTACTGCTTTGCTCAGGGAGAAGTCGTCGTCCCCCCAGTACAGGTAAATTGGCATAACAAATTGTCTTTTAATAACGAGGAAAACAGAGTTGGACGATAACTATCAAACCTATGTCAATCGTGTGGCCAGGATGACTTTAGGGCCGGCTTATCTATCACAACTGGAACACATTCAGGAATCCCCTAAGTTTACCCTCGATGCTCAAGGTCAGAGGAAGCCGGTTCCTTTTCCTGGTTACAGTGTGATTACACCTCCGGCGGGGGAAGATGTTGATAATGCCGATTTTTATCAAAATTTGACGGATTGTCAACAGCAACTGGCACAAATTTTAGACCCTGATTTTTTTGTGAAGATTCCCCCAGATAGCCTTCATTTTACTTTGGCTGATTTGATTTGGGATGATTTATATCGAGAGGCTTCTCGGGAAATACCAGATTTTGAAAGTAAAGTTCAAGAGGCGATCGCCGAATCTTTTACCATTTTTGAATCTCAGAAAATCTCCAAGCCTTTTGCTTGGCAGGTTTTGGGTTTGATGGTAATGACTAGAGCGATCGTTGTTTGTCTGGTTCCTAGGGATGAGGAGGCTTATAATTTGTTGATTCAATTCCGCAGGTCTATTTATCAGAACCCTAATTTAATGGCTTTGGGAATTGAGCAGCAATATCACTTGGTGGCTCATGTAACTTTGGGTTATTTTGGCTCTATCCCTAATGATTTAGACCGAGAAACTTTGAGTCAACAACTTTTTGAATTTAACCATCAATGGCTGGATAATTCCCAAGAAATCTTCATCAAAAAAGCCGATTTTAGGAAGTTTGAAGACATGATGGCTTATCAACGAGAACCTCACTGGCCAAGGTTTATTTTTTAAGATTTTCGGAGTGCGTCATATCCAGTTACTTTTTGAATCTCAATTAGAGCAAAATTGGCTAATGACGCACTAACCAATTATCCCATTTAAGAGAACCCTATTTAGTGGGTTATCTACCCATAAACCTTATTCCTAAACAGTTAACAATTCCTCAACTGGGAACTGGCAAATTTTACCGAAAATAGATAATTGACAATAAATATTATTGGCATTGGCTTAGATGGATTGGCGGGACTGTCGGAGTCTGTGCGCCAGGTAGTTAAACGGGGTAATCTGTTAGTCGGTAACTCTCGTAATTTGGGTTATTTTAGCCATGAGACTATTCCGAAATTGCTGCTAAATGACCTGGTGGAAACCCTGTCGGAACTCAAACAATGGCTAACCAATTGGGAAAGAAATTATCAGACCAACCCAGAAGTGATATTTTTAGTATCTGGCGACCCGTTATTATTTGATATTGGGGGAGTATTAACAGCTCAATTTCCGCCAGATCAGTTAATTTTTCATCCCCATATTAGTTCAATGCAGTTGGCTTTTAATCGCCTGCAAATTCCTTGGGAAGATGCGAGATTAATTACCCTTAATAATCAGTCAGTAGATAGTTTAACTCAGGCTTTAAAAGACGGGGTGACAAAGATAGGCATTTTCACAAGTGTAGATTATCCCCCTCAAGCGATCGCCCAATTAATCTTATCCCTAGATTTACCCAGAGTTTATCAATTCTGGGTTGCCGAAAATTTAGGGGGCGAAAATGAGCGAGTACAACCCTATCCGGTAGACCGGATAAATAACTATCAATTTTCACCCTTAAACCTGGTTATATTATTACCCGATTTACCAGAGGTTATAAATGAGGTCAATTTAGCGAATATTCCCAGCTTAGGAATCCCAGATAACCTATTTTTTGGTAATACCAACGAACCCGAATTAAGCACCCCACGGGAACTGCGTATATTAGCATTAGGCGAACTAGGGTTACAGCCAAATCAAGTCATTTGGGATATGCAAGCCAGTCCGGGTTCAGTGTCAGTAGAAATGGCGAGATTATTTCCCAACTCCACAATTTACGCCATCGAAAAAACGGCATCTGGAACGTCTTTAATAGAGCAGAATTGTCGCCGATTTCAGATAAAAAATGTCATATCAATCAATGGGGAAGTCCCCGCCATATTGCATCATTTAAGAACCCCCGATCGCATTTTTATGGGAAATAGTGACAACAATTTACCGGAGATTTTAGGAACCTGTAGCATTCGACTTTCTCCGGGAGGTAGGATAGTGGTAGTCCTGAGAACTTTAGAACATCTAAATTTAGCCTTAGAGTGGGTCAAATACAAGATCCAATCTGAAAAAAGCTGGAATTATCATCTTTTACAAGTGCATATTTCCCGTTCATTTTCCAGCGGGAGTTTGACCAAATTTGCGCCGGTAAATCCCGTCACAATTTTAACTATTGAGCATCAGAGTTTATTTAATTAACTCACCGGAATTAATCTAGCCACATTATAGACAGCCTGATGATTAACAAACTCCCCAAAATTTGTTATAGTTACTTAATACTGTTCACAAGTCAGCCATGTTGAATTTACCAGTTGACCAAATTTTTAATGTCGCCAACATATTTGTACTTCCTTTTTGGAGTCTAATGGTGTTTCTTCCCAATTGGGGAGTTACCCGAAAAGTGATGGAATCATATATTCCCTTTATCCTGTTGGCGTTAACATATCTGTATCTGTTTGCGGGTAGCATAAACCCCGAAAGTGCGGCGGCTTTATCTAACCCCCAATTAGCAGATATCGCTAAGTTTTTCGGAGATGAAACGATCGCAGCCGCAGGGTGGGTTCACTTTTTAATCTTAGATCTGTTTGTGGGACGTTGGATATATTGGGAAGGACAAAAAACCGGAGTTTGGACAATTCATTCTCTGATTTTATGTTTATTTGCGGGTCCCATGGGTTTACTTTCCCACATTATTACTGCTGCTGTAACTCGCCAATTTTTCGCGGGTGGCGGGTCAGAAACTACCACAGATCCATCTGTGAGTTAATCAGAAGTTGGGGTAATTTTTAGTTATTACTCGGTTAAGGTTCAGGCTACCTTCAGATTGATGAGTTTATCATATTCTGAGGGTAGCAAATTGATGTGATTGAATTAGGTAAAAAATTATGGCTGTGGATTATGATATTATCGTAATTGGTGGGGGTTCCGGGGGTTTGGTTGTGGCTAGTGCCGCCGCCCAATTAAAGGCTAAAGTGGCCCTAGTGGAACGCGATCGCTTAGGGGGTGATTGTCTCTGGTTTGGTTGTGTTCCTAGCAAGTCTTTCATCCATGCTTCTCGCATGGCTTATCAAGTCAAAAATGCGGCTAGATTTGGTGTACATACAACCTCACCAACGATTAATTTTGCGGAAGCGATCGCTCATGTTCAACAAGTCATTAAAAATATAGAACCCCATGACTCCCCAGAACGTTTTGAGGGATTAGGAGTTGAGGTGATTTTTGGGGATGGTCAATTTATTGATTATCAAACCTTTGCAGTCAATGGGAAACAGTTAAAAGCTAGGGCGTTTGTGATTGCTACGGGTTCCCGTGCGGCTATTCCCAATATACCAGGTTTAACAGAGGCTGGTTTTCTCACTAATGAGCAGGTATTTTCCTTGGAAAAATGCCCTAAATCTCTTGCTATCATTGGGGCGGGTCCTATTGGTTGTGAGTTAGGACAGGCGTTTTCTCGGTTGGGTTCGGAGGTGACAATTATTTCCAGTCGCGATCATATTTTACCGAAAGAAGACCCGGAAGCAGCTAGGGTAGTTGAACAGCAATTTGAGGCGGAAGGTATCCGAATTTTGCCGAAATCCCGCGCGGAAGCTGTGGAAATTGCACAGGATAAAAAACTGATTAAATCGGGGGATAATACGGTTATTGTTGATGAGATTTTGGTATCTTCAGGGCGATCGCCTAATGTGGAATCCCTGAATTTAGAGGCGGCGGGGGTACTGGTAGATAAAGGGGGAATTAAGGTAAATGAAAAGCTGCAAACTACCAATTCTCGAATTTATGCCTGTGGGGATGTCATTGGGGGTTATCAGTTTACCCATGTGGCGGGTTATGAAGCAGTCGTGGTGTTGACTAATGCCCTATTTTTCCCAGTAAGTAAGGTCAATTATCGGGTAATTCCTTGGGCGACATTTACTGACCCAGAATTGGCGCGGGTGGGGTTGACAGAAGCACAGGCGAGGGGTCATTATGGGGATGATGTTTATATTCTTAAACAACAGTTTTCTGATGTGGATCGCGCCCAAGCCGAGGGAGAAACTGCGGGGTTTGGGAAGATTATTGTTCGCGGAAATGGGGAAATTCTTGGGGCTCATATTGTCGGACCTGTGGCGGGGGAATTAATCCATGAGGTGGTTTTGGCAATGGCTAACAATTTGAAGGTTTCGGCGTTAACAGGTATTCACGTTTACCCGACTCTTTCGGAGGTGAATAGTAAGGCGGCTTTATTATTGAAAAAATGGAAATTTGCCGAAAGTAAATGGCAGCAAAGTTTATTAAATAAGTTTTTTAACTGGCGGCGATCGCTACATTAACAGACCTTTAATGGTATCTATGGCAGATATTAGGATGCTAAAAGTTTCAGATTGGGAATCAGAATAGCCAGCAGAAAAATGGCTAATTGCATGGTGACAATACTGGGACCGGATGGCAAATTTAATAATGCTGATAATATCATGCCTAAAACCGCACTAAATCCACCTAAAGCGGATGATACTATTATGTAACTGATAAAATTGCGGGTTAGTAACCTAGCGGCACAGGCGGGAATTACCACAAAAGCACTAATTAGTAATACACCGATCGCCTTTATGGATATTCCGACCAGTAGGGATAATAAGACTATAAAGAAAGTGCGATGGGGTGTGACAGCCACGCCGCGCGCAATCGCTAAAGGTTCGTTTAAGGTTAG
This sequence comes from Arthrospira sp. PCC 9108, assembly GCA_016745315.1. Lineage (GTDB taxonomy): Bacteria > Cyanobacteriota > Cyanobacteriia > Cyanobacteriales > Microcoleaceae > Limnospira > Limnospira platensis. The sequence continues at coordinate 1,556,443 of CP066886.1, read as the reverse complement.
TAACATCTGCGATCGCACAGTGAGGGTAATAAATGCAATGCAGATTAATAGTAACAAACCAGACAAGATTAAATCCGATTCCCGAATCCCCAAAATATCGCCAAATAAAATATTATTAATTCCCCCTCGGTAATTGTCTCTAAAACTCAGGATAATAATGCCAATAGCCAGAGATGAAGAGTAAATTATATTTAATAAAGCATCAGTCCAGAGTTGGGTACGTTCCATAAAATAGGTGACACCAAGGGCAAATACTACGGCAAAAGGTAGTATAGCCCAAGACGGATCAAGCCTTAATAATAGGCTAATACTAATGCCTAATAATGCCGAATGTCCGAGAGCATCACTGAAAAATGAAAGCTGCCTTAAAATGGTGAAACTGCCTAACATTCCCCCCATCAACCCGGTGAGAATGCCACCCATGAGGGCTCGCTGCATAAAAGGCAGTTGAAAAAGTTGAATAATACGAGTTAATTCGGCTGGAATTGTCAAGGGTTAATCTCCTTCTATTTGGTCTATTTAGAACATTAATAAAGCCATGAATTGTGGGTGGTTAACCAGTAATTTTATAGGGCGTATTGTTATTACTGATTAATCGTAATTGAGAACTATAAGCGACGGATATATTTTCGGGGGAGAGGATAGTTTCTGGGGTTCCTTCTGATAAGACCATGCGATTTAAACAGAGTACACGATCGCAGTGTTTTCTCACCTGATCGAGGTCGTGGGAAATCTGCAAAATTGCCCAACCTTCTTCTTTTTTGAGTTGATATAATAATTGGTAAAAATCCAACTCTCCCTGAAAATCTAAGCCGGCTAAAGCCTCATCAAGTATTAACAATCGGCGGGGGCGCACCACACAATAAGCTAATAAAACTCGCTTCATTTCACCACCAGAAAGACCGCCAATCAAGTTATGGCGCAGCTTCCAAGCATCCACCTTAATTAAGGCTTGTCTAATAGCCTGATAACGGCTTCTGGAACCCACCCAAGGCAGTTTTAGACCTAATTTATCCCATCCCAAACCGACTAATTCCTCAACGGTAATAGGAATGCGGCGATCGAACATAAAATTTTGGGGTAAATAGGCAATTTCTTGGCGGACATAATTAGGCAAATATCCTGAGCGACTCAAAGACTGTCCTAGGATAAATACATCACCATTTTGGCGCGGTAAAATACCTAAAATTGACTGAATTAATGTACTTTTCCCAGCCCCATTAGGTCCAATAATCGCCATATCGGTTCCTTCTTCTAAGTTAAAAGAAACATTGTCAACAGCCAAATAGGTATCATGATAAACTGTTAATCTATCCACCATTAACACGGGATTTTTCAATTTTATTCTCCTTTAAGAGGGTGCAATTTAATGATGATTTTCCAGGGTAAATACCCCGGAAATATCAGAGGGAATAACCTAGAAGCGTAAGCCGACAGGTTGGGGGATAACTGCGACAGATTTAGGGGTTGATAAAGGTAGCCATGACTGTGTTTGTCCGCCGAAAGCATCTAATAAATTTTGAGCATTTTCCCGCATAACACGCAGGTAATATTCGGGTTCAATGGATTCAGGTCCTCCGGTTTCCATAGGGTTAAATACACCGACACTAATTCCCATATCTCGGGCGATCGTAGAAAACATATCCTGATCTACTTGGGGTTCAGTGAGGATAGTTTGTAGTCCTGATTCGGCAACGGTATTCATAACTCTTTGCACATCTTGGGGGGATGGATTTTGTTCGGGGATACCCACAAAAGATTCAACTTGAAGGTTGTAGCTTTCGGCAAAGTAGGGGGCAAAATCATGGAATACTACAAAAGTTTGTCCAGAAAAAGGTGCTAGTTTTTGGGTAATCTCAGCATCAAGTTGTTGCAGTTTTTCGATAAATGCAGCCGCATTGGCTGTGTATTTTTCGGCCCCTTCTGGGTCAGCGGCTATTAAGCCATCTCGAATATTTTGGACTTGTTGAATTGCGCGTTTAGGGTCTAGCCAAATATGGGGGTTAAATTCTCCATGATGGTGATGATGGTGATGATCATGTCCGTGACCGTGATCATGTCCGTGACCGTGACCGTGATCATGTCCGTGACCGTGACCGTGACCGTGACCGTGACCGTGACCGTGATCATGATCTTCATTAGCAACGGTAGGGATGCCTTTACTAGAGTCAATAATTACTAGGTTATCATTGCGGGCATTCTCAATCAAACTATCTAGGAAAAACTCCATTTCGAGGCCGTTTTTCACCAAGACATCAGCGTTGACGATCGCCTGTATATCTCCTGGTCTCGCCTGAAAATCATGGGGTCCGACATTAGTCGGCATTAGTTGCACTACTGTGGCGCGATCGCCTACCACAGCCCTGGTAAACTGTGTCATGGGTGTGAATGTGGTCACCACCTGTAACTGTGCTTCTGTGGCTACAGTTGTAGCTTGAGTCTCTGGTGTTTCTGTCTCGCTAGTGGTAGCTGTAGGGCCACAACCCCCTAAACCTAGGGCGACTGTGGAAGCGACCAATACTGTTAAACGTCCAAATAATCGAGATCCGGAAATCATCAAAACCTCCTACTAACTGCTGATCATGCTTTTCACTCCACGGGAATAATGGCTTTTGATTTGGGTGTGGGACTCCGTGGGTGAGAATGATTATCATTGTAGAGAATTTTAGCACCAAGTTAGCGCGACAATAGTTGAAAAATGATTAAAAATCTCAGCCTAGGGTCTGGGGGACGATTAACCTGCTGTAGCTGGAGAAAAATAATTAATTTGCTGTGGAATGCTATATAATGTGTAAACTGTGGTATAATTCCATAGGAAGTTTGACGAAAAACTTGGGGCTGTAATTATGGCTGCTGCCATCACTTTTGCACTTGGAAATTTAGCTAATCATGGCGTTTATGTAGGGTTTATGGGGAGAGATGCCATAGACATCTACACCTTTAATCATCCGGTTAAGGGATGGTTAAACTGTTCTGTGGAAGGCTTTAGTGCTGGGGTGGAGTTGCGACTAAAAACGGCTAGGGGTCGCCTAGTAAGTCGCCAATTAGTGCAGCCTAATGAGGGGTCGGCGATCGCCTTTAATTTACCCGCAGGTGTTTATGTCCTAGAAATAGCGGCACTCTATGGAAACACTACCTATCAATTAACTCTACAACAGGAACGCGACCTAGCAGCCACTGAGACAATTATTATTAATCAATATTCAACCTGTCCCACCGGCAATAGACGGCTAAAAGTCAGCCGAAAATCCGATTATATTTCTGTAAAAAATGCGGCTGTTTTTGCGGGTTTATGGATAAGAAAAAAAGCCGGAATTTGGCAGGTGTTGAATGTCAACAAAACGGCTAAGTTACGGGATTATATAAGGTGTAGATTGAGGGGCGATCGCTTATTCGCCTTAGCCAGAGGACACCCCAATTTAACTATCTGGTGTAGGGAATATATCCCCACTGGTTAAAACCCCGGAATGTTCACTGCTAAAACCCGATAAATATTTGTGAAAACTGACCAGGTAAATCCCACAGTAGTCTTGCCTTTTGTTAGATGTGCTTTAGGATGTATACATAGGGAATATCCCCATGTGCATTTCTATGGTTTATCTGAGGAAAATGATTTAGTACCTCATCGTCAACTCAACCCAGCCTTTTATGGTTGTTTAGACTGGCATTCTGCGGTTCACAATCATTGGCTGTTAGTGCGGGTGATGCGGTGTTTTCCGGAAGTGGAATTGAGCGAAGAAGCCAGGGAAAAAGTCAGCCAAAACTTGACCCCAGAAGCGATCGCCCAAGAAGCCGATTATCTGAAAGATAGACCAGAGTTTGAGTGTCCCTATGGTTTAGGGTGGTTATTACAATTAACCGCCGAATTGCGGGGCTGGAATGATAGCCAAGGAAAACAGTGGGGGGAAATACTGCAACCCTTAGAAGAAGTAGCAGTTAATAACCTGCGACAATGGCTGTTAGATTTAGCCTGTCCTAACCGCAGTGGGACCCATATTCAAACCGCCTTTGCTATGGGTTTAATTTGGGATTGGGCGAAAGCTACCGATAATCAAGATCTGGCTGGTTTAGTCAAAGAACGAGCTAAGATGTTTTATCATGGCGATCGCAACTATCCCTTACATATAGAGCCCCTAGGCTGTGATTTCCTCTCTCCGACCTTAGCCGAAGCCGATTTAATGAGGCGTTTTTTAGATGCCGAAAACTTCGCTAATTGGCTGGGGGAATTTCTCCCAAACATCCCAGAAACCCCTGAAATAGACTGGTTATCTCCAGTAATTCCCAGCAACCCCACCGACTATCAACAATCCCATTTTGATGGTCTCAACCTAAGTCGCGCTTGGATGTTAGAGGGAATTATCGCGGGACTTCCCCCTGATGATCCACGCATTAGCAGTTTACAAGCCGTGGCGGCGGTACATCGTCGAGTAGGGTTAGAACCCGTTTCTCTGTGTGATTACGCCGGAAGTCATTGGTTGGGGAGTTTTGCGGTTTATTTATTAACCCAAAGGGGATTAGGATACACTTAGGCTGATGGCGGGTTGTCATTATTGCGAATAACCTGGGAGGCGAGGTAAATTTTTGACCATTCACTGTGTACCCGGGAAACCTTGGTATTGAGGGTTTTGGCGATCGCATCAATAGAATTGTTAGCTTTGAGGAGATCAATAAGCCGACGTTGAGTGGGGGTCAAATCCTGATAGAACTTTTCCCACTGAGAGGGAGTCAGACCGAGGCGATGGTTAACCAGGGAAATTCCCAGCCAGTCCATAACCAATTCTGGGGCGATTTTCACAGCAAAGTTGCGCGTCGCATGATAACCGACCTTTTCCCGCATTCGATATACCTGTTTGATGGGTAGCTGCAACTTTTGGGCGATCGCCTCTTGACTGTAGCCGCGCAGGTATAATTCTAGCCATTGGGCGGCGATCGGATCGACATTTTCCTGCAGATAGGCTTGAAACTGTTTTTGGATGAATACCCGCTGGGCTTTTTGTTCCTCCAAATACTGAGATTCCTGATATTGAGCGATCGCCGAATCATCCAATAGGCTGATCGGTTCATCCTTATCTCCCAACACAATTTCCTCAGAGATCTGTTTAACCCACTCTCCTGTCGGGACCTGAGTCAGTCCCCCTCGTTGGGACCGATAAAGATAGTTAACAAACCGATAGACCAGTAGGGGTTGATTGCGAATGGGACGCAGACAATATTCCTCAACTGTGGTCAATAACAAACTATTACGCAGTCGCGGATCATCGGTACATTGAGCGATCCACTGAATTTGCTGTTTAAGATAGTGATCGCGATCCAACATATTTTGGATCACCTCTTGTAGGACATCCACCACCTGACGTTGGCGATCGCGACTCGTAGCCACCCAGGTTTGAATTTTCTGGCGCAGGATAACCAAACCCCCCAGACGTTGCATCAAATTCCGATAGGCTTGATTTGAGGAAACCCCCCAATAACGTTCTTTCAGAATCCGATAACGAAAATTTAACCCAGCTTCCAAGGCTTGACGGCGATCGGGTTCCAAAGTATCCCAGCGATCGGGATTTTCTCCCAACAGCCAAACCACGACACTTGACCAAGTATCAGGACTAGCTTGAGGATAATCATTCTGTAAGCGGGAAAGCCAATGCTTTTCCAAAGTTTGACAGTATCTCAACAACTTTCACCAAAGCCAACCAAACACCTATGCTACCATTGACAGATAATTAATGCTATAGGATTGTAGTTTCTGTTTATTCATATAATAGGATATTAGCCGTGAATCTAGCTACTGCCAAAAGTCTGTTTAAAGAAACCATCACCGAATGGCAAAAAGACAAAGTTCCTATTCTCGCTGCCGCCCTAGCCTATTATATGGTATTTTCCCTAGCCCCTTTGTTAATGATTGTCATTGCTGTAGCTGGTTCCATTGTCGGGGAAGCCGTAGCCCAAAAAGAAGTTATTGACCAACTAGAAACTTTGATGGGTGAACAAGGAGCCTCAGTTATTGCTAATGCTATCCAATCTCAATTTCAGCCTAGTTCTAGCATAATCACCACCATCATTGGTGTGGTGACTCTCCTATTTGCCGCTACCACAATATTTGCTCAATTAAAAGAATCCCTCAACATCATTTGGCACGTTGAAGTCAGACCCGGGCAAGGAATATGGGAATTTATCCGCAGTCGAATTTTATCCATCATCATGGTTTTAATTGTCGGCTTATTGCTGTTAAGTTCCCTGGCAATTAGCTCATTTTTATCTGGGATGAGTGATTGGTTAGATGAGGTTATATCAATGCCTGGATTTGTGCGATCGCTCATTGATAACGGCGTTTCTTTTATTTTAATTACCATCTTATTTGGTCAAATTTATCGGATTTTACCAGATGTCAAAATTGCCTGGTCAGACGTAGCCGTAGGTTCAGGTATTACCGCGATTTTATTTATTATCGGTCGCACCTTCATTAGCTTTTATTTAGGACGCGCTACTGTGGCTTCCGCTTACGGTGCCGCCAGTTCCTTCGTCGTCCTTCTGTTGTGGATATTCTATTCCTGTCAAATCTTTCTATTAGGGGCAGAACTTACTAAAATATGGTCAAGGAGATATGGGAACCAAATTCGCCCCAGTTCTAACGCCGTTATCACCAAAAATTACCGCCCCTAGCAGTCCCCAAAAACCATTAAACCGCCTCTTCCCCTTTCCCCAGACCTCTCCCAGAGTCAGAGGGGGGGGAGCGTACCATGATTAAATGTCAAAACAGCCATTTTCCTCTACAATAGGTAAATGCAAATGCTAAGGATGTAAACTCCATGCCTCCCCGTTGGCCCCGTGAACCCGATCGCCAAGATCCCGACTACCGTCGCCTAGACGATCGCATGAATTTCGCCGTCCATGTAGCTATTTTCGCCGCCTGCAACTCAGGACTGTGGTTTTTCAACAACCTATCCCAAGCCTCATGGTCTTGGGCTGTTTGGGTAACAGGTGGTTGGCTGTCAATATTATTAGCGCACATGATCTATATTTTTGCCATTGCTAACTACACCTCCACCAGCGCCACCAAAAACTAACAGAGTAGCAAGTAGGTTGGGAGAGTAGGTTGGGAGAAGCGCAGCGAAACCCAACAGAGCAGTTTGGGAGAGTAGGTTGGGTGAAGCGCAGCGAAACCCAACACCCAAGTAGGTTGGGAGAGTAGAGAGTAGGTTGGGAGAAGCGCAGCGAAACCCAACAGAGCAGGTTGGGAGAGTAGGTTGGGAGAAGCGCAGCGAAACCCAACAGAGCAGGTTGGGAGAGTAGGTTGGGAGAAGCGCAGCGAAACCCAACAGAGCAGGTTGGGAGAGTAGGTTGGGAGAAGTGCAGCGAAACCCAACACCCAAGTAGGTTGGGTGAAGCGTAGCGAAACCCAACACCCAAGTAGGTTGGGAGAGTAGGTTGGGTGAAGCGTAGCGAAACCCAACACCCAAGTAGGTTGGGAGAAGCGTAGCGGAACCCAACAGAGTAGGTTGGGAGAAGCGTAGCGGAACCCAACACCTTTTGCAAATCACCGGAGTTTCCTAAATGTCTAATTCTGGCAATACCCAAGCGATCGAAAAACTCGCCGCCGAAATTGGCGAAAACGTCTATATGGATATCACCAAGTGGAATTTATACCTGGGTGATGCCAATTTACACACCCCCGTTGCCGAAAAACTCTATCCCATATTAGAAGATGGCGCCGACTTAGACGAAGAAATAGTCATTAACATTCTGAAAGATACCCCTGTTAAGTTGGGGGGTGGTAAAACAACCCTTTCCCTGGCGGATCTAATTCCTAACCAGGTAATTGCCGATTTAATGAAGGTTTTGGAAGAGTTTAAAAAAGATATGTAAATGGCGACTAGGTGCGTCCGACCAACTGACGCACCTGCTCTGCTATATATAGGTGTGTCAGATGACTAAGATTAGAAATTGGCAATTATTATTAATTAGTCTGACTGCCTCAAGTTTAGGTATTCTAGCGGTAGTTTTTCCCTGGCTAGGGTGGGCGATCGCCACAGAGGCAATCACCGTAAGTAGTGCTAATACGAATGAACTAACAGCCACAGAAGTTAATGCGATCGCCGCCGAGATCACCGTCCGCATTGAAGGTCCCAAAGGCGGTTCTGGGGTGATTGTCGAAAAACAGGATAACACCTACTATGTGCTAACTAACTGGCACGTAGTCAACCAAATTGGGGACTATGAAATCATCACCCCAGACGGTCGTCGTCACTCAGTCTACTATAGCCTAATTCAACGGATACCCGGACTAGACTTAGCGATCGCCCCCTTCAGTAGCTCCCAACGCTATCAGATCGCAACCATGGCTAACCCTGATAGCGTCAATGTGGGAGATACCGTCCATGTAGCAGGATGGCCGCGATCGGGTAGTAGTTTAGGACAAAGGCTTTTTTTCAGTAGCCAAGGAGAAGTTACCCACCGCCAAAATCGCCAACAGGGTTATAGCCTAGTGTATACCAATCTAGTCCGCAGTGGTATGAGTGGCGGTCCCGTTTTAGACTCTCGCGGTAATCTGATTGGCATTAATGGTATTGTTCAATTTGGGCTAAACCCCGATACCATTGCCGCCGCAGCTATTGAAATTAATCGATTTTGGCAGTGGCGGAAAACAGCAACATTGCCATCTATCCCCACACCGCCTCAGCAGGTCGCTAGAGAGGATATACCCACAGTAGTATCCCCCCCGGAATTGCAGGTTACAGGGGGTGCGAATGGCGCGCCATCGGCTGCTGAGGGAGGATTTGCCATGGCATCCCGGTTTAAACAAACATCAGGACAAATAATGGCGATCGCCACCACAGACTCCCTGGGAATTAGTGGCAATAGCAATGGCACAGTTGACATCTGGAATTTAGCCACAGGGGGATTAAGACAGTCCTTTCGTGCCCATAACAGGGAAGCTACCAGGGTGTTAGTCACTCCTAATGGTCAGCAACTAATCACCGCCGGAGAAGATGGGAACATTAGAATTTGGGATCTGGCGGCGGGTTTACAAGCAGGTAGCTTTTCTCCTGTACAAACCATGACCGGACATCATAGCCCCATATTAGCGATCGCCATTAGTTCCGACGGCAAAACCCTAGCCAGTGGCGGCTGGGACGGTAGCGTTAAATTATGGGATCTGCCAACTGGTTCCCTAAAACAGACCCTAGAGGGACATTCCCAACTCGTCGGAGCGATCGCCATTAGTCCCGATGGTAAAACCTTAGCCACAGGTAGTCGCGATCGTACTATTCGCCTGTGGAACTTAGAAACAGGAGCGCTAAAGCGGACCCTAGAAGGTCACGAACTCTCAGTTTTATCTCTAGCTATCAGTCCAAATGGAGAAATTCTCGCCTCTGGTAGTGCTGATGGGACTATTACCATCTGGAAACTAGACAACGGACAACCGATCCGCCGTCTCAGCGGACATAGAGACGGGGTTTGGTCAGTGGCGATCGCTTCTAATAACCAAACTCTGATCAGTGGGAGTTGGGATAAAACCGTCAAAGTCTGGAATCTTACCAGCGGCACCATAGAAGCCAACCTAGAAGGTCACACCGGCTATGTAACCGCCATTGCTATCAGTTCGGATCAGACCATGATTCTCAGTGGGGACTGGGATGGTGAGGTGAAAGTCTGGAAGCGACCCTAATCCCCCACCTTGGGGGGGGCCTGTTACTATAAAACTCTCAACAAACTGGGAAAGCGATCGACTATATCCAGTTGTTTTAACTCCTCTAGGGCGGCGTGGAAATTACCCTCTCGCACATCATGGGTAACCACTACAATCTCGGCTTGTTTACCGTGGGTGTCAATTTGCACAATTGACTCTATGCTCACCTCATGGTTACCAAAACAGGTTCCCAGCTTTCCAATCACTCCTGGTAGGTCGCGGGTAATAAATCGGGCGTAGAATCGGGTGATTAATTCTTCCATGGGGGCGAGTTCACAGTAATGCTGGTGGCTACAAGTCATCAGAGGATGGGGAGACCCCGCACCCCCCACTCCGCTGCTACTGGTGGTGATAATTCCCGCAATATTGAGAATGTCCGAAACTACCGCGCTGGCCGTCGGTCCCGCTCCCGCTCCCGGTCCGAAAAACATCACTTGTCCGATAGGTTCCCCTTCGATGAAAATGGCATTATTAACCCCGTTAATACTCGCTAGGGGGTGCAGTTGCGGCACTAAGGTAGGATGCACTCGCACCGATATATTGTTGGTCTCAGATTCAGCCCTACGAGAGGCGATCGCTAATAGTTTAATCGTAAAACCTAGGCGATCGGCATAGTCAATATCCGTAGCACTAATTCCCCGAATGCCCTCACAATATACCTGTTCCAGTTTAATCCTTCCCCCAAAGGCTAGGGATGCCAAAATCGCGATTTTATCTGCTGCATCTAACCCATCCACATCAGCCGTCGGGTCTGCTTCCGCATAACCTAGCTCTTGGGCTTGTTGCAGCACTTCGTCAAAGTTCGCCCCCTCTGCCTGCATTCTAGTTAGGATGTAGTTAGTTGTACCGTTGACAATACCCATAACCGTATCAATCCGGTTAGCCCCCAGGCATTTCTTCATAGGTTGAATAACTGGTATCCCCCCACCTACAGCCGCTTCTAGGAGAACATAAACACCTTTTTCGGTTGCTGCTGAGAAGATTTCCGCCCCATAACGGGAGATTACCGCTTTATTAGCCGTAACAATATGTTTACCATGGTCGATCGCCTTGAGGATGAGCGATCGCGCTGGCTCTAGTCCCCCAATTAGTTCTACCACAATATCTATTTCTCGATCGGTGACGATCGCTTCTAAATCTGTGGTTAATAGGTTTTCTGGTAATGCGATCGTCCGGGACTTGGAAAGCGATCGTACCCCCACCCTCACCAATTCTATTTCTTGCAGCAGGGGATGGCGACCAGAGCGATCTAATAAAATTGCCGCAGTTCCCTGACCGACGGTTCCCAATCCCAATAAACCAATTTTGAAAGCCACGATTTCAACCTATCCATCAACACTTCTATCAACCATTTTGACACAAAATAACACCGGAGCCTTTCCGCCGGGTTCTTTATATGGGAGTCCCAAAGCCACGCGCCGGCTACGCCGCAGTCAGATCTAGTGAGGGCGATCGCCACCATTTTAAACTATAATAATCCACATCAACAACCTTTCACATATTGGCTACCTAATGGGAAATACCTAGGGGTAAAGAAACCCAGTTTCTCCCTGGGGGGTAAAGAAACCGGGTTTCTAGTCGTAGTCGTAGGTTGGGTAAAGCGAAGCGACACCCAACAAATTCAGGTATACAAATTAGGCGATCGCTCCCCATTTCTCAAGTTCGTAGTTCGTAGGTTGGGTAAAGCGAAGCGACACCCAACAAATTCAGGTATACAAATAGGCGATCGCTCCCCATTTCTCAAGTTCGTAGGTTGGGTAAAGCGAAGCGACACCCAACAAATTCAGGTATACAAATAGGCGATCGCTCCCCATTTCTCAAGTTCGTAGTTCGTAGGTTGGGTAAAGCGAAGCGACACCCAACAAATTCAGGTATACAAATAGGCGATCGCTCCCCATTTCTCAAGTTCGTAGGTTGGGTAAAGCGAAGCGACACCCAACAAATTCAGGTATACAAATAGGCGATCGCTCCCCATTTCTCAAGTTCGTAGTTCGTAGGTTGGGTAAAGCCAAGCGACACCCAACAAATTCAGGTATACAAATAGGCGATCGCTCCCCATTTCTCAAGTTCGTAGGTTGGGTAAAGCGAAGCGACACCCAACAAATTCAGGTATACAAATAGGCGATCGCTCCCCATTTCTCAAGTTCGTAGGTTGGGTAAAGCGAAGCGACACCCAACAAATTCAGGTATACAAATAGGCGATCGCTCCCCATTTCTCAAGTTCGTAGGTTGGGTAAAGCGAAGCGACACCCAACAAATCCGGGTATACAAATTAGGCGATCGCTCCCCATTTCTCAAGTTCGTAGGTTGGGTAAAGCGAAGCGACACCCAACAAATCCGGGTATACAAATTAGGCGATCGCTCCCCATTTCTCAAGTTCGTAGGTTGGGTAAAGCGAAGCGACACCCAACAAATTCAGGTATACAAATAGGCGATCGCTCCCCATTTCTCAAGTTCGTAGGTTGGGTAAAGCGAAGCGACACCCAACAAATTCAGGTATACAAATAGGCGATCGCTCCCCATTTCTCAAGTTCGTAGGTTGGGTAAAGCGAAGCGACACCCAACAAATTCAGGTATACAAATAGGCGATCGCTCCCCATTTCTCAAGTTCGTAGGTTGGGTAAAGCGAAGCGACACCCAACAAATTCAGGTATACAAATTAGGCGATCGCTCCCCATTTCTCAAGTTCGTAGGTTGGGTAAAGCGAAGCGACACCCAACAAATTCAGGTATACAAATAGGCGATCGCTCCCCATTTCTCAAGTTCGTAGGTTGGGTAAAGCGAAGCGACACCCAACAAATTCAGGTATACAAATTAGGCGATCGCTCCCCATTTCTCAAGTTCGTAGGTTGGGTAAAGCGAAGCGACACCCAACAAATTCGGGTATACAAATTAGGCGATCGCTCCCCATTTCTCAAGTTCGTAGGTTGGGTAAAGCGAAGCGACACCCAACAAATCCGGGTATACAAATTAGGCGATCGCTCCCCATTTCTCAAGTTCGTAGGTTGGGTAAAGCCAAGCGACACCCAACAAATTCAGGTATACAAATTAGGCGATCGCCTCCCCATTTCTCAAGTTCGTAGGTTGGGTAAAGCCAAGCGACACCCAACAAATTCAGGTATACAAATTAGGCGATCGCTCCCCATTTCTCAAGTTCGTAGGTTGGGTAAAGCGAAGCGACACCCAACAAATCCGGGTATACAAATTAGGCGATCGCTCCCCATTTCTCAAGTTCGTAGTTCGTAGGTTGGGTAAAGCCAAGCGACACCCAACAAATTCAGGTATACAAATTAGGCGATCGCTCCCCATTTCTCAAGTTCGTAGTTCGTAGGTTGGGTAAAGCGAAGCGACACCCAACAAATTCAGGTATACAAATTAGGCGATCGCTCCCCATTTCTCAGTTTAGTTCGTAGGTTGGGTAAAGCGAAGCGACACCCAACAAATTCAGGTATACAAATTAGGCGATCGCTCCCCATTTCTCAAGTTCGTAGGTTGGGTAAAGCGAAGCGACACCCAACAAATCCGGGTATACAAATTAGGCGATCGCTCCCCATTTCTCAAGTTCGTAGGTTGGGTAAAGCGAAGCGACACCCAACAAATCCGGGTATACAAATTAGGCGATCGCTCCCCATTTCTCAAGTTCGTAGGTTGGGTAAAGCCAAGCGACACCCAACAAATTCAGGTATACAAATTAGGCGATCGCCTCCCCATTTCTCAAGTTCGTAGGTTGGGTAAAGCCAAGCGACACCCAACAAATTCAGGTATACAAATTAGGCGATCGCTCCCCATTTCTCAAGTTCGTAGGTTGGGTAAAGCGAAGCGACACCCAACAAATCCGGGTATACAAATTAGGCGATCGCTCCCCATTTCTCAAGTTCGTAGTTCGTAGGTTGGGTAAAGCCAAGCGACACCCAACAAATTCAGGTATACAAATAGGCGATCGCCTCCCCATTTCTCAAGTTCGTAGTTCGTAGGTTGGGTAAAGCGAAGCGACACCCAACAAATTCAGGTATACAAATTAGGCGATCGCTCCCCATTTCTCAAGTTCGTAGGTTGGGTAAAGCGAAGCGACACCCAACAAATTCAGGTATACAAATTAGGCGATCGCTCCCCATTTCTCAAGTTCGTAGGTTGGGTAAAGCGAAGCGACACCCAACAAATCCGGGTATACAAATTAGGCGATCGCTCCCCATTTCTCAAGTTCGTAGGTTGGGTAAAGCCAAGCGACACCCAACAAATTCAGGTATACAAATTAGGCGATCGCTCCCCATTTCTCAAGTTCGTAGGTTGGGTAAAGCGAAGCGACACCCAACAAATTCAGGTATACAAATAGGCGATCGCTCCCCATTTCTCAAGTTCGTAGGTTGGGTAAAGCGAAGCGACACCCAACAAATCCGGGTATACAAATTAGGCGATCGCTCCCCATTTCTCAAGTTCGTAGGTTGGGTAAAGCCAAGCGACACCCAACAAATTCAGGTATACAAATTAGGCGATCGCTCCCCATTTCTCAAGTTCGTAGGTTGGGTAAAGCCAAGCGACACCCAACAAATCCGGGTAAGATGTTGGGTTGCATTGCATTCGGTCCAACCAACTTATAGCTAAGGAGTCAGGAGTCGAAAGTGGTAGACTAGAGCCAGCGATGCCGGAAAATTGGCGGGGGTTGGGTTTATGAGTCCTTTACTACAACAACTATTGCAGCAAGTCGATCAACTAAGCCCGGAAGATCGGTTAGAGTTGATTAGGCAGATTGCACAGGGGCTTAAAAAGTCCGAGGAGGTCGTCACAGCAAAGCCTCGATGGGCTGATTTAAAAGGGATGGCTCCTTATCCAATGATGGGAGAAGATGCTCAAGATTGGGTTTCACGCACCCGCAGAGAAGCAGATGAGCATCGGAGCCAGGTATTGCGAGGCGAATAATGAAAATTGATGCAGCACTAGCAGGAGTATCTCGGTTATTTTTAGATACAGCTCCGGTCATTTACTTTGTAGAAAGGAATCCTAGCTTTGTTGATCGGGTCGATCCAATATTTGAGCGATTAGAGTCTGAGATTACACCAGTAGTGGGATCGGTGACGGTTGCCGAGTGTTTAGTGGGTGCGTTACAGATGGGCTTAACAAATTTAGAACAAGCCTATGTGGCTATTTTCACACGGGATGATGTGCTGTTTCTGGAGAATAACCTAACGATCGCTCGTGAGGCGGCAAGGGTTAGAGTCCGCTACAATCTGCAACTACCAGATGCTTTTCAGATTGCAACGGCATTAAATGCTGGCTGTCAGGCATTTTTGACTAATGATGCTCAACTAAAGCCCATAGCGGAGTTAAAGATTTTGTTAGTCAGTGAGTTGGAGGCGTGAGTCGTAGGTTGGGTAAAGCCAAGCGACACCCCACAAATTCAGGTATACAAATTAGGCGATCGCACCTTGAGCGATCGCTTCTTTCATTGATGCTAAAGAAACCGGTTTTCTGTCTGGGTAAGAGAGACAGCCCGAGCCGGTTCCGACATCAATTTTAGCCGCTTTGGGGGCGGGTTATAAATAGACTTTGCCATAGCGGGTCAATGGCGATATTAATGCGATCGCCTGGTTTTCATGGCAGCCATTCCATAATTTATGGGGGAATAGTTGCGGTTCCCTCTGGGGTGATTCCGGTCAGTGCCATCAGGGGGTAATTCCATGGGTTGGATGCCATCTATTTTAACGGGAATGTAGCGGAATTTTGCAGGTAAAATCCCTCAAATAGCAGCAGGTCGGGGCAAAAAAACCCAGTTTATGGCAGGATAGCGATTCCTTAATAAAAATTTAAGAAATTAACCCGGTTTCTGAGGGTAGGCAAGGGGGTAAAATGGGGGGGCTGTCTCCTGGTGCGCCGCTATGGATGAACAACGATCGCAGGCTTATCTCTCCCTGATTCAAGAACTCCTGGAATGTCCGGGTGGGGAAGAAAATGATGTCCTCAACGGTCATCGGGAGTTGGTGGATGAGGGGTTTGTGCAGGTGTGCGAGTTGGTGGCGGCACAGTTGCAGCAAGCGGGACAAGAGAATAATGCAGGGTTCTTGCGGAATGTGGCGCAACAGGTGGGGGCGTATTTGGCGCAGCAGGGGACTGGCGGAAATCAGCAAGCGGCATTAGGACAATTTTGGCAACAAATGCTGCAAGCGCAAATACAGGGCGACACAGCGGCAGTCCATCAGGTGATGCGGCAAAATATGGGGTTGATTGTTCCGAACCTAGGGGATGTGATTGCCCAGTTTGTGCAAGGAGTTCTGGCTCAGAATCCCGGCCAAGCTGAAGGGGTGGCAGGCTTAGTTGAAAATACCTGCATCAGTATTCGACAATTCCCCTATGGTCGGTATGCGGAAGCGTTAGAGATTGCGATTCGCGGCTATGGGGTGGTGTTAGATCTAGGAATCTATAGTCCCGAAGGACGGGCGCAAACCCTGAATAACCTCGGAGTTGCCCGCCTCACCCAAGCCGAGATGGGCATCAACCCGGCAGCCCATCTCGAAAGGGCAATTACTGCCTACGATGAAGCCGCAGGGATTATGCGGCGGTTGGGGTTAGACAAAGACCTCTCCTCTACCCTGACTAACCTCGGAGTTGCCCGCCGCACCCAAGCTGAAATGGGCATCAACCCGGCAGCCCATCTCGAAAGTGCGATCGCCGCCTACGATGAAGCGGCAGAGATTCGGCGGCGGTTGGGGTTAGACAAAGACCTCTCCTCTACCCTGAATAGCCTCGGAGTTGCCCGCCGCACCCAAGCTGAAATGGGCATCAACCCGGCAGCCCATCTCGAAAGTGCGATCGCCGCCTACGATGAAGCGGCAGAGATTCGGCGGCGGTTGGGGTTAGACAAAGACCTCTCCTCTACCCTGAATAGCCTCGGAGTTGCCCGCCGCACCCAAGCTGAAATGGGCATCAACCCGGCAGCCCATCTCGAAAGTGCGATCGCCGCCTACGATGAAGCGGCAGAGATTCGGCGGCGGTTGGAGTTAGACAAAGACCTCTCCTCTACCCTGACTAACCTCGGAAATGCCCGCCGCACCCAAGCTGAAATGGGCATCAACCCGGCAGCCCATCTCGAAAGTGCGATCGCCGCCTACGATGAAGCCGCAGGGATTAGTCGGCGGTTGGGGTTAGACAAAGACCTCTCCAGAACCCTGAATAACCTCGGTTCTGCCCGCCTCACCCAAGCTGAAATGGGCATCAACCCCGCCGCCCATCTCGAAAGTGCGATCGCCGCCTACGATGAAGCCGCAGGGATTAGTCGGCGGTTGGGGTTAGACAAAGACCTCTCCAGAACCCTGAATAACCTCGGTTCTGCCCGCCTCACCCAAGCTGAAATGGGCATCAACCCGGCAGCCCATCTCGAAAGTGCGATCGCCGCCTACGATGAAGCCGCAGAGATTATGCGGCGGTTGGAGTTAGACAAAGACCTCTCCTCTACCCTGACTAACCTCGGAGTTGCCCGCCTCACCCAAGCTGAAATGGGCATCAACCCGGCAGCCCATCTCGAAAGTGCAATTACTGCCTACGATGAAGCCGCAGGGATTCGGCGGCGGTTGGGGTTAGACAAAGACCTCTCCTCTACCCTGAATAACCTCGGAGTTGCCCGCAGCACCCAAGCTGAAATGGGCATCAACCCCGCCGCCCATCTCGAAAGTGCGATCGCCGCCTACGACGAAGCCGCAGGGATTCGGCGGCGGTTGGGGTTAGACAAAGACCTCTCCTCTACCCTGAATAACCTCGGAGTTGCCCGCCTCACCCAAGCTGAAATGGGCATCAACCCGGCAGCCCATCTCGAAAGTGCGATCGCCGCCTACGACGAAGCCGCAGAGATTCGGCGGCGGTTGGGGTTAGACAAAGACCTCTCCTCTACCCTGAATAACCTCGGAAATGCCCGCCTCACCCAAGCTGAAATGGGCATCAACCCGGCAGCCCATCTCGAAAGTGCGATCGCCGCCTACGATGAAGCCGCAGAGATTCGGCGGCGGTTGGGGTTAGACAAAGACCTCTCCTCTACCCTGAATAACCTCGGAAATGCCCGCCTCACCCAAGCTGAAATGGGCATCAACCCGGCAGCCCATCTCGAAAGTGCGATCGCCGCCTACGATGAAGCCGCAGAGATTCGGCGGCGGTTGGGGTTAGACAAAGACCTCTCCGCTACCCTGACTAACCTCGGAAATGCCCGCAGCACCCAAGCTGAAATGGGCATCAACCCGGCAGCCCATCTCGAAAGTGCGATCGCCGCCTACGATGAAGCCGCAGAGATTCGGCGGCGGTTGGGGTTAGACAAAGACCTCTCCGCTACCCTGACTAACCTCGGAAACGCCCGCAGCACCCAAGCTGAAATGGGCATCAACCCGGCAGCCCATCTCGAAAGTGCGATCGCCGCCTTGGATGAAGCAGCAGAAATTAGTCGGCGGTTGGGGTTAGCCCGCGACTTAGCAAGGACTTTGAATAACTTGGGTTTTGCCTACCAAGCTCAATCTCGCCTAGCTGGAAACAGTTCCACCCAGAAACAACAAGCCCTAGGAAATGCCTACCGTAGCTTTCAAGAAGCCCTGGAACGGGTGGAATATCTGCGGGGGGAAACTGGAGCCGATAGTCAGGGCTATAAACGCAACTTTAATGAAGAATGGAACCGAGTTTATCGCGGTATGGTGGAAGTGTGCCTAGAGTTGGGTCGATACCAGGATGCTATTGAATATGTAGACCGTAGTAAAGCCCGTAACTTGGTCGAACTCATGGCTACCCGTGATGCATATCCGGGGGGCGTGATTCCCGAGAACATCCGCCAACAGTTGCAATCCCTCAAAATCGCTATTAACCACGAAGACCGCCGCCTGCAAGATGAGGAGAACCCAGACTATAGCCGCCTCAACCTATTGCGGCAAGAAAAGCAGGAACTCGAACCCTACAAACCCCTGCATTTCGAGGCGATGCAAGAGTTACTGGATGAAGAAACCGCCATTTTGGAATGGTACATCCTGCCCGGTAAATTCCTCACCTTCACCCTCACCGCCGAAAGTCTCAACCTCTGGACATCTTCCGAGGAAGACTTAGAACAATTAGGCGACTGGCGAAACAACTATTTAAACGCCTACTATCAGGCCAAAGAATCCCTACAAAAAGCGATAGAAGCCTTACAAGCAGCCCAAACAGAACCTGAACAACAACAAGCAGAACGTCTGCTCAAAGAAGCTCAAGACATCTGGCAAAATCCCCTTGCGGAACGCCTAGAAACCCTCGCCCCAATCCTGCATCTCGATGAAATCCTGGCGAACCTGTTTAACAACTTCCCCAACTGTAAAAAACTCATCCTCATCCCTCACCGTTACCTGCACCTGTTCCCCCTTCATGCCTTACCCGTTGCCACAGGAGAGGGTGAGGGCAAATTCCTACAAGACCTGTTCCCCAAAGGAGTCACCTACGCCCCCAACTGCCAACTGCTGCAACAAGCCCAAAATCGCTCACGCCCCCACTTTAACCGCCTCTTCGCCATCCAAAACCCTACCAAAGACCTGGACTGGGCTGATGTACAAATCGAAATCATCCGCACCCTCTTCCCTGACCGGAACACCCTCGCGGGGAAAAATGCCACTACCGCCAAACTCCTGGACAAACAACGCCAGGAACTCCTCAGCCAAATCCATCACCTGTTCTTCTCCTGTCACGCCTCCTTTAACCCTAACTCCCCCCTAGACTCTGGCTTACAACTTGCCGATGGCGTTCTCACCCTCGAAAACATCATCGCCAACCTGAACCTCAACAATTGCAGCCTGGTCACCCTTTCCGCCTGCGAAACCGGACAAGTCGCCCTAGACACAACCGACGAATATATCAGCCTCTCCAGTGGCTTTATCCTGGCGGGTAGCCCTAGCGTCCTGGTTAGCCTCTGGTCCGTCAATGAGGTTTCTACCGCCCTGCTGCTGATTAGAACCTACGAACTGCTGCAACAACAACCGGGTCAACTCGCCCAATCCCTGCAAGGGGCTCAAAAGTGGCTCCGAGAAACCACCGTCAGCGGCTTTGAGCAATGGCGACAACAATGCCCCCTATTTTCTGAGGAGTGGCGCGAAGAACTAAAATATGATTTTGCACAGATGGGCCAGAATGAAGAGGAGGGGACAAATTCTCGCCCCTATCAATCCCCATACCACTGGGCTGCATTCTGTATTGTTGGACAAGGAGAACAAGACAACGGCTAGTGATGCCAAAAAAATCGCCGCCTCTACCGCCCTCCTGGAAGAAAATCCCCATAACTGGATTGCTAACCACCGGGAAAGTTTACTCGCATTACAGCAGCAACTCGGTGAGGATGACGAAAAAAATGCCCAAGCGATTGAATCTTGGCTGAAAGAGAGGGAGAGTTTATACAACGAATACAGGGCTAAACGCGCAACCTCCAAACGCACTTCCAGCCTCAGCAACAATGAAATGAGTTTTCCGGGAACCAAACCCCCGGGAAACGATAAATCTTTAGCTGAACTGATTGACCAAGCGGTTAAAAAACCCACCAACCTAGAGAATTCCGACCCTTCTCCAGCGCCAAACCGTGAAAAACCTCAATCTTAGTCTCGCTGCTTTCCACCTCTGCCAATCCTTAGATGATGCACCGGATACCCACAGCCCAGATGCGGGTTTGTTGTGGGAGAGCTTGCGAGGATTGTCGGCAAAAATCCCGTTTCCTCAACTAACAAAGTTCACGGAACCCACGGAGGCGAACCCAGAACATAACCTCGATTTTGCAGTGATTAAAATTGATGATATCTCCCTAGGGGGAAACCTCAGCACGTTTAAGATGAACGACACCTATAGTGCGGATTTAAACCTGTCTGTGGAGGATGAAGAGGCTGATTTTTCCCCAGAAAATGCGGGGATATTTCAACCCCAAGCGTTAATCGATGTGAGGGCAAGTCTGGGCAAGGTGCTATGGTTGAGTGGGGAAAGTGAGGATTTGAATCAACTGGAATTGAGCAGCGCCAAAGAGTGGGCAAAAAACTTGTGTCCACAGGCTGAATATATCACGGAAGATAGGCTGTTTAATTGCCCGCTGTTTATCTTCGCGGCTGACTCGCTGACGATTTTAATTTCCTTGGCTAAACCCGATACTATAGACTTAGACCGCGCCCAAGATAACTACTATAATCTGCGGAATTTATTCTGGACTTATCAGAAAAGTGTGGTGGTTGGGAAACTGGCGAAAGCGGGTTATCAAGGCGCTAGACACCTCTACAGTGAGCTAGAAGCACAGGTGCAGGAGTTTAACCAGGTTTTCTTGTTGCCGACACCGGAGGAACGCCTAAACAAGCTCGATCAACTGTTACAAACAATTCCCCAAAGGCTACTGGACTATAACTGTAAATTGCGCGACATCAAGGCACATTATACCACAATTGAGGTGAATGGGCAAAACTTTCAGATTTCTCTGTCCCATATCCGGGATGAAAAAGCAGACGATCGCCTTTCCTACTGGTCAGATTTTGCCACGAAAACGGCTCCCCTGCGTCTCCAGCAAATCAAAACCTATATCGACTATCTCGAACCGGGTCAAGTCCTATTCAGCGATTTGATTAACAGCATTCGTGCCACCACTGAACTGGAACAAGCGAAATGCGATCGCCAACGCCAAGAAGCCGAAGCGAAATATTACAAACAGCAACAAAAGGATAACCAGGACTTACAAAACCATATCCAAGCCGTGGGTGTGGGAATTGCGGCGGGTGCGATCGTCGCTTCAACTTCCGGGTTAATGACTGAACCTTGGCAGCTTCCTGATAGCGATCGCTTTTGGCTACCTCCCCACCCGTTTATTATTGCATTGTTGGGGAGCATATTTTGTTCATGGGGTGCGTGGTGGGTCGCCGAGAAATTGATTAAAAAGGGACGACCAAAGGATAAGTGAACGGGGTTTCTCGGTGGCGGGTCAAGAAACGGGTCAAGAAACCCGGTTTTTCCGTCAAATGTTGGGTTACATTGCATTTCACCCAACCTACAAACTTGGGTAAAGGGAAGCGCCACCCAACAAATTCAGGTCAAATGTTGGGTGACATTGCATTTCAGCCAACCCACAAAGTTTATAATCCAAAGGAGTTGGATGTTAGGAAAGAATCATGAGCGTTTACTTGGGGATTGACATTGGTGCTAGTACCGTGAAACTGGGATTATTTGATCCAGAAAAAGGGATCATCGGAGAAAGGTTAGATCGTCCCAGCAGCGCCTCTGAGGGTCCCGACGCTACCGTAAATGTGATTAAAACCGCCACCAGTGAGCTACTCGAAGCCAATGATCTACAATTCCAGGATTTAAAAGCGATCGGTGCTTGTTGTCCCGCTCCTATTGATGCTTCGGGAATGTGTGTTTATCCCACCAATATCGATCGCTCTTGGCAAGGGGTGAATATTGCCCAAAAACTCTCCGATACTCTCCAGTTACCCGCTCTCCTCCTCAATGATGGAGACGCGGCCGCTTACCGGGAATACAGGATCCGCGAGGCTCAAAATAAGGCTTCTTCTGTGATGGCTCAGTTTATTACCGGAACCGGATTAGGTGGCGCTTTGATTATCAACGGGAAAATCTGGTCGGCTCCGGCAGTTTCCGCAGAATTCGGTCATATTTGTATTGATAGCTCGGAAAATGCCGACCTCTGCGGATGTGGTGCGAGGGGATGTGCGGAAACGAGAGCGTCTTTATTGGGTCTGAGAAATATGGTTAAACACCGACAGGCCAAGGGGAATGTGCCGGAAGCGTTACAAGGAGATCCCATGGAGGTGGCGAAAACCCTGCGTGGCTTGGGTCAAATGGATGAGCCTCTGTCGGATGTTGTCGCTATTTGGCAAGAGTATTTTACCAGCCTGGGTATAGCGGCTCGTAATGTGGTCAATACGGTAGGCTGTGACCTGATTGTGATTTCTGGGGGAGCGCAAGAAAGGGAAAAAACGGCATCCGATGGGGCCTATCAACGATTTAAACAGGATGCGATCGCCTGCATTCGTCAGGGAATTGACCATAGTTTCCCCCATCTCACCCAGACAAGGGTGGAATGGTCTATTGATACGCTCCTAGACAGTGCTGCTTACGGTGCGGCTCAATATGTCAGTGTAACAGGGAATTAGTCGTAGGTTGGGTGAAGCGAAGCGCAACCCAACAAAGCCGGGTGAAATGTGTGGTGACATTGCATTGGGTCCACCCAACAAGGTTATGCGATCGCTCTGGGTTCGTGGTTCGTAGGTTGGGTGAAGCGAAGCGCAACCCAACAAAGCCGGGTGAAATGTGTGGTGACATTGCATTGGGTCCACCCAACAAGGTTATGCGATCGCTCTGGGTTCGTAGTTCGTAGGTTGGGTGAAGCGAAGCGCAACCCAACAAAGCCGGGTGAAATGTGTGGTGACATTGCATTGGGTCCACCCAA
This sequence comes from Arthrospira sp. PCC 9108, assembly GCA_016745315.1. Taxonomy (GTDB): domain Bacteria; phylum Cyanobacteriota; class Cyanobacteriia; order Cyanobacteriales; family Microcoleaceae; genus Limnospira; species Limnospira platensis. The sequence goes on along the minus strand of CP066886.1, from coordinate 1,533,341 downwards.
CAAGGTTATGCGATCGCTCTGGGTTCGTAGTTCGTAGGTTGGGTAAAGCGAAGCGACACCCAACAAAGCCGGGTGAAATGTGTGGTGACATTGCATTGGGTCCACCCAACAAGGTTATGCGATCGCTCTGGGTTCGTAGTTCGTAGGTTGGGTGAAGCGAAGCGCAACCCAACAAAGCCGGGTGAAATGTGTGGTGACATTGCATTGGGTCCACCCAACAAGGTTATGCGATCGCTCTGGGTTCGTAGTTCGTAGGTTGGGTAAAGCGAAGCGACACCCAACAAAGCCGGGTGAAATGTGTGGTGACATTGCATTGGGTCCACCCAACAAGGTTATGCGATCGCTCTGGGTTCGTGGTTCGTAGGTTGGGTGAAGCGAAGCGCAACCCAACAAATTCGGTCAAATGTTGGGTTCCATTGCATTTCACCCAACCTACAAATTATGCTGGGTTCGTAGGTTGGGTGAAGCGAAGCGACACCCAACAAATTCGGTCAAATGTTGGGTTCCATTGCATTTCACCCAACCTACAAATTATGCTGGGTTCGTAGGTTGGGTAAAGCGAAGCGACACCCAACAAATTCGGTCAAATGTTGGGTGACATTGCATTTCACCCAACCTACAAATTATGCTGGGTTCGTAGGTTGGGTAAAGCGAAGCGACACCCAACAAATTCGGTCAAATGTTGGGTGACATTACATTCGCTCCACCCAACAAGGTTATGCGATCGCTCTGGGTTCGTGGTTCGTAGGTTGGGTGAAGCGAAGCGCAACCCAACAAAGCCGGGTGAAATGTGTGGTGACATTGCATTGGGTCCACCCAACAAGGTTATGCGATCGCTCTGGGTTCGTAGTTCGTAGGTTGGGTGAAGCGAAGCGCAACCCAACAAATTCGGTCAAATGTTGGGTTCCATTGCATTTCACCCAACCTACAAATTATGCTGGGTTCGTAGGTTGGGTGAAGCGAAGCGCAACCCAACAAATTCGGTCAAATGTTGGGTTCCATTGCATTTCACCCAACCTACAAATTATGCTGGGTTCGTAGGTTGGGTGAAGCGAAGCGCAACCCAACAAAGCCGGGTGAAATGTGTGGTGACATTGCATTGGGTCCACCCAACAAGGTTATGCGATCGCTCTGGGTTCGTGGTTCGTAGGTTGGGTGAAGCGAAGCGCAACCCAACAAATTCGGTCAAATGTTGGGTTCCATTGCATTTCACCCAACCTACAAATTATGCTGGGTTCGTAGGTTGGGTGAAGCGAAGCGCAACCCAACAAATTCGGTCAAATGTTGGGTTCCATTGCATTTCACCCAACCTACAAATTATGCTGGGTTCGTAGGTTGGGTGAAGCGAAGCGCAACCCAACAAAGCCGGGTGAAATGTGTGGTGACATTGCATTGGGTCCACCCAACAAGGTTATGCGATCGCTCTGGGTTCGTGGTTCGTAGGTTGGGTGAAGCGAAGCGCAACCCAACAAATTCGGTCAAATGTTGGGTTCCATTGCATTTCACCCAACCTACAAATTATGCTGGGTTCGTAGGTTGGGTGAAGCGAAGCGCAACCCAACAAATTCGGTCAAATGTTGGGTTCCATTGCATTTCACCCAACCTACAAATTATGCTGGGTTCGTAGGTTGGGTGAAGCGAAGCGCAACCCAACAAAGCCGGGTGAAATGTTGGGTGACATTGCATTTCACCCACCCAACAAGGTTATGCGATCGCTAAATGTACAGAAGCGGCGATCGCTTCTCGTTGGTCGGTATCATATCCCCATCTCTCCAAAAAGTCTTGATAGGGTCCCTCTCCCCTTTGGGAAGTTTCCAGAAGCTGTTGTAGTAAAGATTTGACAGGTGGTAAATTCAGGGCTTGAATTAACTCAATACAGCGCGATCGCACTAAGTCCGAACTCGCCGCCATGTCCTCATTTTGGTGGCGATGATGATAGACTACCATGGCGGCGGACATCGCCAAATTTTTCACCAATAACTCCGAGACTATCTCAGGAGAAGATTCTAACGCTTTTTGGGTCTCTGGTGTCATTTGTTCAGGGATAGGGCGAGTATCCGTTAGGTAGGTAACAAAAAATCCCCTCGCCCCATTTTCCGACTCGACCAGTTGCGATATAGCCGCCGCCAAATCTGAGTCCGAGATGCTTCCGGCTTGGGATTGATCAATCAGAGATTGGGTAATGGCGATCGCATCTTCAAAGGTAATATTTTCCGGGATTGAGACAGAATAGATCATGATCAAACTAATTGAAATGTTTTGGGGTATTGCATAACTATGGCAATTATATCTTCTCACAATTCCCGCCCAAATCAACCTGCCCGTGAACCTTCATCTACCTATCAGGTCAAGCCACCAGACGACGAGTCCCTACTGATACCATCACCCACCTCCGAGGAAAAAAACCATCCCAAACCCGAAGAAAAAATTAGACCCCAACAACTAGCCGACTATATTGGTCAACGAGATCTTAAACAAGTCCTGGAAATTGCGATCGCCGCTGCTAAGTCTCGCCAAGAACCCCTCGATCATTTGTTACTTTATGGACCTCCCGGACTCGGTAAAACTACCATGGCGTTAATTTTGGCGACAGAAATGGGCGTAAAGTGCCAAATTACCACTGCGCCTTCCTTGGAAAAACCCAGGGATATTGCCGGACTTTTGGTTAATCAAAAACCCGGAGAAATTTTGTTTATTGATGAGATTCACCGCCTCTCTAAAATGGCGGAAGAAATCCTTTATCCCGCTATGGAAGACTCTCGTTTAGATATCACTATTGGTCAGGGACGTAGTGCGAGGACGCGCAGCATTCCCCTGAATAAGTTTACTATTGTCGGCGCAACTACCAGAATCGGTGCTTTAACTTCTCCCTTGCGCGATCGCTTTGGCTTAATCCAACGTTTGCGTTTTTATGAAGTGGACGAACTCGCCCAAATTGTCAACCGTACAGCTAAACTATTAACCACTCCCATTACTCCCGAAGGAGCCCTAGAAATTGCCCGACGTTCCCGAGGAACTCCCCGCATTGCTAATCGTTTATTAAGACGGGTAAGGGATTATTTGGAAGTCAAAGCATCCGGGGCTATTACTGGAGAAATTGCCGCGATCGCCTTAGAATTATTTAATGTAGATCCCCTCGGTTTAGATTGGACAGATCAGCATTTACTCCGCATCATTATCGAGAACTTTCAGGGGGGACCCGTCGGCTTAGAAACCCTAGCAGCAGCCAGCGGCGAAGATGCCCAAACCCTCGAAGAAGTCCAAGAACCCTACCTTATGCAAATTGGTTTTTTACAACGTACCCATCGCGGTAGAATCGCCACCCCCAAGGCTTGGCAACATTTAGGTTATCAACCACCAGAAAAACAGCTTTCTTTATTTAGTTAGTTACATCACCCTAACTAGGGCTTATCGCTTAACTTGACTGTCTTTCTCGAACCCCGCCACTACCTGGTCAACTGTTAAGTTAGCCACCGGTATTTGCAACTCCTCCGAGATGCGATTGAGGGGTTTCATCGAGGACATAACCAACCGACTAAAAAAGCTGGTAAAACTGCCATCTATTTCTAGTTTATCATGGAGGTTCGTATCCTGCTCAATCCACTGGGTAATTTGGTCCGGAGTTATCGAGGCGATCGCACATTCTTGTTGCTGGGAAATTTCCCTTAAACAGCGCAGCGCATAAATCGCCAAACGGGTGGCAAACTTCTCCTTAGATGACAACAAAGCCGCATCTACCTTAACCGCTTCTTCTGGGGTTAAAAATTCTCGATCTGTCTGCATCATAATTAGATAATTATACTATTTGGACAAAGTGGCAACGCCATCCCGTTAATGACTAATAATTAGATAACCACAACGATGCTCACCATTAACTAGCCAATGAGTCCGTTCTACAGTACAATCATATAGTACAGCCGCAAACATCTCTAACTCATGGCCGCAGACACTGGGAAAAGACTCAGCCACGCTAGAAATCGCGCAGTTATGTTCTGTTAAAATATAGCGTTGCTCACCCGTGGCGGCCTCCCCTTGGGTTTCTACGGCGTACCACTCAGCCATATAACCTTCCGCTTGGCGAATTTCCGCCAATTTAGCCACGCGATCGCCTACCGGACCAGTCCCCACCCGTTGGCGATACTCGATCGCTTTTCTTTGCCACTGTTTGTGTAAAATCTGGCTAACCTGTTCTGGTCCCACAGTTTCAGCCAAAGTATCCAGGAAAGAAATTGCAAATTGATCATAACTATTGGGAAAGCGATCGCGTCCCTGGCTCGTTAGCCGATAGATATGTTGCGGCCGTCCCATCCCTATCTGTACAGACTCATAATTGATCAACCCCTCCCCCTGCAGATCCTTGAGGTGGCGGCGGGTGGCTTGGGGACTGATATCCAGAGCCTCCGCTAGTTCCTGAGCCCTAGCCTGATGACGTTTCAGAAGATATTGGAGGATGTCCTGCTTAGTCGAATGCTGTTGGGTCGTGGTCATCATGTTCATAAAAATTCAAAAAATTTTGACTTTGACAATACAGTTGTTGCTAATGTAACCTAAAATAGACTTAAATAACAAATAGGTTGTTTAAGTCCCCGGAAGTGGGACTTGGGATCTGCCATCCCGTGGGAGTTTGTCCAGGCGATTGACCGGGACATCAGACCGTAAACCAAACGAACACAAGAGAACACAAAATATATGAGTGCTTCAGTCAAAACCCTAGTCAACCAGCCTTATAAATACGGCTTTGTCACTGATATTGAGTCCGACACCATCCCCAAGGGGCTGAGTGAAGATGTGGTGCGGCTGATATCATCCAAAAAAAATGAGCCGGAATTTATGTTAAATTTCCGTCTCCGAGCCTATCAGCAGTGGCAGAAAATGGCTGAACCCACCTGGCCCCATGTTCACTACCCCCCCATTGACTATCAAAATATTATCTACTATTCCGCCCCCAAAGTTGAGAAGAAAAAAGGCAGTTTAGAAGAAGTAGACCCCACCTTAATAGAAACCTTTGAAAAATTAGGGATTCCCCTATCCGAACAGAAACGGCTGGCTAATGTCGCAGTAGATGCCGTCTTTGATAGTGTCTCAATTGCCACCACTTTTAAAGAAAAACTCGCCGAAGAAGGCGTAATTTTCTGCTCAATTTCCGAAGCCGTAGAAAGCCACCCAGAACTGATTGAGAAATATTTAGGCAGTGTAGTTCCTGTCGGTGATAACTACTTCGCCGCCCTCAACTCAGCCGTGTTTAGTGATGGTTCATTCGTGTACATTCCCAAAGGCGTTAAATGTCCGATGGACTTGTCTACCTATTTCCGCATTAATAACGGTGAATCTGGGCAGTTCGAGCGCACCTTAATTGTAGCAGAATCTGGCAGTTCTGTCACCTATTTAGAAGGCTGTACCGCCCCCATGTTCGACACCAACCAATTACACGCCGCCGTCGTCGAATTAGTGGCTTTGGATAATGCCACCATCGAATATTCTACCGTGCAAAATTGGTTTGCTGGGGATGAAGATGGAAAAGGCGGAATTTATAACTTTGTCACCAAACGGGGACTTTGCAAAGGCGTAAATTCTAAGATTTCCTGGACTCAGGTAGAAACCGGGTCAGCCATTACTTGGAAATATCCTAGTTGTGTGTTGGTCGGTGATAATTCCGTCGGGGAATTTTACTCCGTCGCCCTCACCAATAACTGTCAACAGGCTGATACAGGAACTAAAATGGTTCATATTGGCAAAAATACCCGCAGCACTATTATTTCTAAGGGTATTTCGGCGGGTCGGTCTGCTAATAGCTATCGTGGCTTAGTCAAAATGGGTCCGAAAGCTATCGGGGCGCGGAATTATTCCCAGTGCGACTCTATGTTAATTGGCGACTGTGGACAGGCTAATACTTTCCCGTATATTCAAGTCGAAAATAATACCGCCAAAGTTGAACATGAAGCCTCGACTTCTAAAATTGGGGAAGACCAATTGTTTTACTTTACTCAACGGGGAATTGCCGAAGAAGATGCTGTGTCTATGATTATCAGCGGCTTCTGTAAAGATGTGTTTAATAAATTACCCATGGAGTTTGCCGCCGAAGCCGATAAACTGCTGAGTCTCAAACTAGAAGGCGCTGTCGGTTAAACTATCTATTTCCGTTGTCTGGGGTTTACCTTTGATGGGAAGTTGTCAATAACTCAGGTCAATGGAAACCCCCTAATGAGGTGAGTTCATCCACTAACACAAATCAAACACACACATTGAGAGGTTAAGAATGATTCAAGAAAACAGTCCAGTGATTTTGTCGGTTAAGAATTTAACCGCTACCATTGATGGTAATCCTATTTTAAAAGGCTTGAACCTGGAAGTTAAAGCCGGGGAAATTCACGCCATTATGGGTCAAAATGGGTCGGGAAAAAGTACCTTTTCTAAAATCTTGGCGGGACATCCGGCTTATGAAGTCACCGGAGGCGAAGTCACATTTTTAGGACAAAATCTCCTGGAATTAGAAGCTGATGAACGTGCCTTAATCGGGATATTTTTGGCTTTCCAATATCCCATCGAAATCCCTGGGGTTAGTAATCTGGATTTCCTGCGAGTGGCTTACAATTCTCAACGGAAACATCGGGGCTTAGACGAGTTGGATGTGTTTGATTTTGAGGATTTAATCCAGGAGAAATTAGAAGTAGTTAAAATGCGTCCAGAGTTTCTGGAACGTAGCGTTAATCAGGGCTTTTCCGGTGGTGAGAAGAAACGCAATGAAATCTTGCAGATGGCTTTATTAGAACCGAAATTAGCAATTTTAGATGAGACTGATTCCGGCTTAGATATTGATGCGCTGAAAATTGTCGCTAATGGTGTGAATCAATTGGCTAATGCTGAAAATGCCATGCTGGTGATTACTCACTATCAGCGCTTATTGGATTACATTGTTCCTGATTATGTTCATGTCATGGCGGATGGCAGAATTATTAAAACTGGTGCTAAGGAATTGGCGCTAGAGTTGGAAGAACAGGGCTATGATGATATAATTGAAGCAGCGACAGTGGGGGTGTAGTTAATGATTCAGATTCAAGAAAAACCAGAAGTTTCCTATTTGAATCAGTTACTTAATCAGGTAACGGGTTCCCTTCCGGTTCCGGCGAGTTTCCCTTTAGAAAGAAACATTGCCGAACAGTTACAAAATATTCGTGATAATGCCGCCAGTTGGGTTAAGGAATTAGCTATCCCTACCCGCCGCCATGAAGATTGGCGATTTACCGACCTTTCGGCTTTGTTGGAATTGCCTTTTCAAGCCGCCACGGCGGTAGAACTTTCCCGCGAGGAGATTTCACCTTTAATCCTACCGGAAGTTAAAGGGACTAGGTTGGTTTTTGTGAATGGTTTTTACTCCCCTCAACTGTCCTGTTTAGATAATCTTCCTGATGGAGTATTTGTCGGGAATTTAGGACAACTCGATAAACCATTATCGGATAAGTTGGGGAACTACCTAACCCAACAACCCGACAGCCAGGAAGTTTTTACCGCCCTAAATACTTCATCTTTGGCTGATGCGGCGGTGGTCTGGGTTCACCAAAATCAAGTAATTGATACGCCCATTCATCTGCTGTTTATTTCCCTCAGTAGCAGCCAGCCAGTAACGAGTCAACCTCGGCTTTTAATTGTGGCTGAACCCGGAAGCAAAGCGACGGTAATTGAACACTACGCGACGGCGAATATTTTAGGTTGTTCAGACCGCACCCAAAAAACTCCTTATTTCACTAACACGGTGGCGGAGTTATGGGTTGGTGATAATGCGGAATTACAACATACTCGCCTTCAACGAGAATTGGCTTCATCTTTCCATATTGGTCGCACTGTCGTTTCCCAAGGGCGCGATAGCCGTTATACTGGTAACGCGATTAGTTTGGGGGCGAAATTGTCTCGCCATAACTTCGATATTCACCAAACCGCTGCAGGAACCGAAACTCAGCTTAATGGTTTAACTCTGGTGAATGGTCAACAGGTCGCTGATACCCATAGCGCGGTATTTTTGAACCATCCCCATGGTGTCATCAATCAATTACATAAGGCTATTGTGGATGACCGCGCCCATGGTATATTTAATGGTCGGATTGTGGTTCCCCAAGCGGCACAAATGACTGATGCGACTCAACTGAATCGTAATCTGTTGTTATCGGCTAAAGGGCGGGTTAATACGAAGCCTCAATTAGAAATTGTGGCTGATAATGTCAAATGTGCCCACGGCGCAACTGTGAGCCAATTAGAAGCGGATGAGATTTTCTATCTGCGGAGTCGGGGACTGGATGAAAAAACCAGCCGGAACCTGTTAATTGATGCTTTTGCGGCGGAAATTTTGGATAAATTGCCTTTGGTTTCTCTCCAGCAAATTTTAGCCCGTTGTGTGGCTTGTCGCACTGACGAAGGGGAAATGTAAAGGGGGTTAAGGGGAAATTAATTGATGATTAATCAACTATCTCCCCTCACCTCTGCTATGTTGATGATGGGGGAATTACCAGGGATGCTTTGAGGGTTGCTGGTTGACAATTGCTAGATTTAGGGATTAGACAAAATGACACTTATTAAAGAGAAAACACTAGGAGAAAAGGTGCGGGGAGATTTCCCCATTCTACATCAGGAGGTAAACGGACATCCTCTGGTTTATTTGGATAATGCCGCGACTTCTCAAAAACCCCAGGTGGTTTTAGATGCTATCCAAAACTATTATCAAAGATATAATTCTAATGTTCATCGGGGTATTCATACCCTTAGCGCTAAGGCGACTGACGAATATGAAAAAGCCCGCCAGAAAGTGGTTGAGTTTATTAATGCTGATTCCTACCAGGAAATTATTTATACCCGTAACGCGAGCGAAGCTGTGAATTTGGTAGCCTATTCTTGGGGGAGGGAAAATCTACAGGCTGGGGATGAGATTATTTTGTCGGTGATGGAACATCACAGTAATTTAGTGCCTTGGCAAATGTTGGCTAATCAAACTGGGGCGGTGATTAAGTATGTGGGATTAACGGCTAACCAGGAGTTTGATTTTGAGGAGTTTAAAGGCTTAATTTCCCCTCGGACTAAGTTGGTGGCTGTCCTACAAATGTCTAATGTCTTGGGCTGCATTAATCCGGTTAAGGAAATTACGGAAATTGCCCACCAATATGGGGCAAAGGTGTTGGTTGATGCCTGCCAGAGTTTACCACATTTACCGATAAATGTCAAGGAAATTGATTGTGATTGGTTGGTGGGTTCGGGTCATAAAATGTGTGGACCGACGGGGATTGGGTTTTTGTATGGTAAGCGGGAAATACTGGAGTCGATGTCACCATTTTTAGGGGGTGGCGAGATGATTGGGGAGGTGTCGTTAGAGGGTTTTACCTGTGGGGAATTACCCCATAAGTTTGAGGCGGGAACTCCGGCGATTGGGGAGGCGATCGCTTTAGGTGCAGCCCTGGATTATTTAAGCACAATTGGCATGGATAAAATCCACGCCTACGAACAGGAATTAACGGCTTATTTGTTCCATAAATTAAGTGCTATTCCCGATATTACTGTGTATGGACCCTCCCCGACGCCTGAGGGTAAAGGACGGGCGGCATTAGCATCATTTTCAGCGGGAGAAATTCACCCTAATGACTTATCAATGCTGTTGAATGATTCGGGGGTGGCGGTGCGTTCAGGACACCACTGCACCCAACCTTTACATAAGTATCTAAAGGTTAATTCTACGGCGCGGGCGAGTTGTTATTTTTACAATACCCACGAGGATATTGATGCCTTTGTGGTGGCGTTGAAAGAGGCGATCGCCTTTTTTAAGCAGATGTCTTAATCTTAGCTAAGGGCTTCATAATGGAAGCCTTGGAATTCAGGCGATTTGATTCTCCTTGGTGATCAAATCGCCGATTCCATCTTAATCCATTAATTCCTAGGCTTGAAAAAGTCTGCCCCAACCAGTTCCGGGTCCTTCTGCTGTCCAACGATAGGTCATTTCATATTTGCTGTAAATTGCACCCTTACCATTTTCAACCGCTCCGGTGTAGCAATCATTAAGAGAACCATAAGGATCATTAACAACAAAATCCCCGTTTTCAGTGCGCCCCCGGACAACAATCATGTGACCGCCACAAGGATGTTCCGTCGTCCCCCGATGATAAATACCAATCACAACAGGACGCTTCGCTTCTAGTTCTCGATAAACATCATCAAAATCCAGATCGGTGTGCCAAGTGCTTTTTAAACCCAAATCTGATAAGGCTTGGGTTTGCACTGTATGATCGGTGGTATCTCCATATTTAAAAACCACTTCTAAGTAGATATCATCTCCAGTGGTTCCGAGTAAAGTTCCCGGCTTGAAATATTCTAAACACATGGCACAAGACAATGAATTACAAGTTCTTTCTGGATCTCGATAGTTGTCAGTTTGCGGAAACCAAGGAACAGGTAGTAAAATTTTATCGGGTTTAATCTGGAGATTCTGATTGTATATCTCCACATCTCTGCTGTGAACAAACCAAGTATTCTTTCCCTTAAATGATTGACCAAAAAATGCAAATTTCAGGTAATCTCCGGTTTGGTAGGCATAGGAGTGAATCGGATAAACACTTTGTTCTTTAATTTCGACTTGTTGATCGCTTGAGAGTTCGGAAAGGTCTTCAATGGCGGAGCGGAGGGTTGTGGTGTGGATAAATTTAATCTTCACAGCCGCTTCTGAATTGGCAGGTTCTGAATTGGCAGGAGAGGAGGCTATTGGGCGCGACTCTGTCACTTTACAGGCTTTGTTATAATATTGGTGACGGTGCGAGACGTTCAGGCATAAAATAGGGTTGCAATACCCGAAATAACCGCCTGGTGGGGACTTCAACCCCTTGGTTGAATATAAGGAGCGCACTCCTGACCATCCCCATAACTGTTTATATGTCCCAACGTTTGGTATAGAAATATACAAAACAAGGCAGGGAACTCAAGGTCAAAACGCAAAACTGAAATCTTAAAGATTCCTTAACAATTGCGAAAGAGAGTAACGGCGATAGCCACCCCCAATTTTGGGAACCACAACCCCAGGATTGAAGCGGGGAACGGAAGGCTCCGAGGTGTAACCCAACACCAGAATTGAGACCACTGCCAACCATCCATGATTAGGGAAACCGAATGTCCGGCTTGAACCATCGTAAATATTAAGTAGCGAAATAGGTTGATACGCTGCGCTCAAAAGGGCAAGGGGAAAAGTGGGGGATTCTTCACTCTACCCACACAGACCTTTAAAAGTACCCCGGTGGATAAGACAAATCTAAAGATGGAATGCCCATATAAATGGAACGTTTTAACCCCTTCTAGGCTCTGACAATTTGGTCGAGAAAGTCAGTAGTGAAAGTGTAAGCGCAAGCCTATTAGGGGATGAGATGTGACCAAAAGCCAATGCCCGACTGTAATGGTAGGGATATGCTAACAGGTCACGGTTTGATTGTAAAGAAATAGAGCCTAGTAGGTGTACAAATGGCGATAGCGAGTTTAAAGAAAGGGTTTGGGAAACCAAAACCAATCAAGACTACGAGCAACGCATGGAAGGCAATCTCATGGACTAAGGTTCAACGGAAAGTTTTCAAGCTCCAAAAGAGTATATTTCAAGCAGCTAAATCGGGACAAAATGCAAAGGTAAGAAGGTTGCAACGTCTATTGGTGAAATCATATTATGCCCGGCTTTTAGCAGTGCGTCGAGTGACTCAAGATAATCAAGGCAAGAAAACAGCCGGAGTTGATGGAGTAAGAGTAATCTCTCCAAGACAAAGGTTAGAACTTGTCAAAAACATTAAGGGAAACCTCAAATTAAAACCACTGCGAAGGGTGTGGATTCCAAAACCTGGTAGGGATGAAAAACGCCCGTTAGGCATACCCACAATCCAAGATAGAGCCAGGCAAGCCTTGGTTAAGTCGGCTCTCGAACCTGAATGGGAATCGAGGTTTGAAGGCACAAGCTATGGGTTCCGTCCTGGACGGTCTGCCCAAGATGCAATAGCCAGAATATATCTAAGTATCAAACACGAAAGTTATTATGTGCTAGACGCTGATATAGCGTGCGAGACGTTTAGGAGTGAAATAGGGCTGCAATGCCTGAAATAACCTCCTAGTGGGACTTCCACCCCTTGGTGGAATATAAGGGATTCGCACCCCTGACCATCCCATAACTATCTATGTGTCTCAACATCTGGCTTCGACAACCAGATAAGGCAGAGAGACTCAAGGTCAAAACTGAGCGAAAAAAAAGAGGGAAAGTTATGAACCCCTTGAGTATAACGTAAGGTTGAGAGTAACGGCGATAGCCACCCCCAGTTTTGGGAATCATAACCCCAGGATTGAAGCGGGGAACGGAAGGCGTGAAGTAGAACCTACTACCAAATGCGACCACTGCCAACCATCCATGATTAGGGAAACCGAATGTCCGGCTGAACCATCGTAAAGCGTCAGTAGCGAAACAGGTTGATACGCTGCGCTCAAAAGAGTAAGGGGAAAAGTAGGAGACTGCTATAACTACCTACACAGACTTTTAAAGTACCCCGATGGATAGGACAAATCTAAAGATGGAATGCCCGCATAGATGGAACGTTTAAACCCCTCATTGGCTCTCAAGTGGCAGGATGTACCTGTGGAGTAGCGAAAAGTGTAAGCGTATGCCTTTAAGGGAAAAGGATGTGACTGAAAGCTAATGCCTAACTGTAATGGTTAGGATATGCCCACTAGTCACGGTGTGGATATAGAGACCGCGACAACTAAGAGTGTTATGACGAAAACGAGTTAATGACTACGTGTGTATATAGCTCCGAAAGTTGAGGTCATAAAGCAGGGGGTTGTAGCCCTGTTCCCACTGACAAAGGGGTATCCACATCAGGAGCCGTATGAGATGAAAGTCTCAAGTACGGTTTTGAAGTGGAGTTGGGGAAGGTGACTTCCCTTTCGACCATAACAAAATGCTTTGACCGAATAAACCATGACTACCTACTGTCAAAAATTCATTGTCCAAGCAACCTAAAAAGAGACCTGAAACAATGGCTCAAAGCAGGCGTGCTAGATAACGGTGTATTTGAGGATACAGAAGCAGGGACACCTCAAGGAGGGGTGATAAGTCCAATACTCGCCAACATCGCACTGGATGGTATGGAAAGGCTAGTCAAAGGAATGTATCCAAACAAAGGAACAACCACTCAGGTAAACCTTATAAGATATGCCGATGATTTTGTGGTCATATCAAGAGACCTAGGAATCATTGAACAGTGCAAGACTGCAATTTCTGAATGGCTAAAACCTGTAGGACTAGAGATTAAACCTGAAAAGACCCGAATATGTCACACACTCAAGCCTATTGAGTATAATGGCAAGATTGAGGAACCTGGGTTCGATTTTTTAGGATTCAATATCAGGCAATATCCCGTAGGAAAGTATAAATCTGGGAAAACAGGTGGGGCAGCAAGCCGATTAATCGGACATAAAACCCACATAAAACCCAGCAACAAAGCAGTTAAAGCCCACAAAGAAGCGATAAAAGGTGTAATAAAACAATACAAAACAGCACCTCAATCAGCCCTGATAAGTAGACTAAATCCAATTATTCGGGGATGGTCAAACTATTATTCAGCGGTAGTCTCAAAAGAGACCTTCACTAAACTAGATAATGCAATCTGGCAAATGTTACGGGCATGGACAGTATCAAGATGCGGAAAGGCAAGTCACGAAAAGCTAAGTAATTATTTCAGATATGGAACAATTAAACTTAGCAATGGGAAAGAAAGACACGAAAATTGGCTGTTCCAAACCAAAGATGGGTTACATCTGTTCAAACACAACTGGACTCCAATTGTCAGACATACCCTAATACGCCCTGACGCAACACCATACGACGGAAATTGGACTTACTGGGCAACCAGGAAAGGACAAGCAATCGACACGCCAATTAGGGTAGCAAAACTACTCAAAAAACAAAAAGGTAGATGTACCTGGTGTGGGCAATTCTTTACCCCATCAGACTTAATTGAAATAGACCACATTGTACCTAGAAGCCAAGGCGGAAAGGATGACTACAAGAATCTTCAATTATTACACCGCCATTGTCACGACGATAAAACAGCTCTTGATGAAGAGATGATGCTGTACTCTTAACAAGGAGACGGTCAAACTAGGAGCCGTATGAGGTGAAAGTCTCATGTACGGTTTTGAATGGGAGGGGTAGACCGTGAGGTCTATCTCGACCCCTAATATCTTCTAAGCCATGGTAACCCCCGTTGACTCTTAGGGTAATTTCTTCCACGGTTGCGCCGCGATCGCACAATTCATTCATGCGGTTATTTTGCCACCAAAATCCGGCACTGGTAAACGGATAATGCTCCGCCACATAATCGCAACCTTCCATAATTTTGGCATCGCCCAGCGCATCGCAGAAGGCTTTATAATTGTTTCGTCCGGTTAGCTGAAGCGCCCCCGAACCTTTGTATTTGGGGTCGTCACCAGAACAAGTATTTCCCAAATCGCTGCGCCCTTCCAAATAAGACCCATCACTGAGTTCTTTTAACAACTTCAATCCCCCGGATTCGTGGGCAATTTGACTGATAAAATGACAGATTCTAGGGGGGGTATTGATTTGATAAAAATGCAGACAACGATTCAGATCTGCTAGTTCATCTTCACGGATAAAATTACCAAAAATCGCCTCGGCTTCTTTCTGAGTAATCAATGGCTCTTCCGCCCCTTCTGGCATTACCGATGGCAGTCCATCCCAATCTTTACTAAAGGCATAAAAGGTTCCACTATTGGCGGCTAAAGTGACCTTAATATGTCGATTTTCAGCAGGTTCAAATGCTTGGACTCCGTAGGTTTTTCCCGCCGTAACCGCGACCATTTGATCAGGTTTCAGTTCCGAGGACTGGATAGGCAGTTTTTTGAATTTGGTATTAGTTTTGGCGACAATTGTTTTCATGGTTATTTGCAGGTTTCAGATTTGATTTCATGGAAATAACGAATTGAAACTAAGGATTCTGAATTTTGGCATTTTGCAATTATTATCGATAGGATGAAAATATTTATATTGTCTAAATATTCATTGTTATCAGCATGGGATTTTGTCAAGTGAGCAGATAAAAAAACCAACAAAGATCCCAGAGCAACATTAAAAGATTGATTGGCTATTTGGTTGATATTTCTCATATTTTCTCTCTCCTTTTTTAATAATAATTGGTAGGTATTGAATTGCTCCGATGTTGTCATCATTTCCATTTTTTTGATATTTTCCTCTCTCGCAGAAAATCCATGATTATAGAAAAATGTTACGCCACCTGTTAAACTCAATAATAGGGCATATACGCAGATAATTATATGCCAAGTTTTACTAAATTTTCGCCTTAATTATTGCTGATGATTCCACGATTAAAAATCTGCATTAAAATCATCATATTCAGGAGGAAGTAAAAATTTGTCTTCTGGATCAAGATTCTTCATAGCCTCATCTCAAATAATTGTAAATTTATTGTTTTTGTTTGACAGTGGCGGACAAAAAAGAAACAATAGAACCCAAGACAATATTGAAAGACTGGGAAGCAATATTATTTTCGTCTTGATAAGTTTGGGCATCCTCTAGCAGAAGTTCTGCCACCCAATTCATTTTTTCTGAGGAGTCAGAATCGCGAGTTATTTTGTCAATAATTTCTGGAGTTGTCGCAAAATAATTATTGCTAAAAAAGTTGATATAACCAGTCACAAAAAACAAAATCATGTAAGTGGTGAGGATGGCGTACCAAGTTTTACTCATTTGTGTTGTTTGATTTGGGGTGAATGGTTGGTAATATTGTCAATATGAACGGTGGGCGATCGCCAATTAACGGTGGGCGATCGCCAATATTTACCTCGACGAATGCTCAATGTAATTTGATAAATTGTGGGATTGCATCTCGCACTGGCACCCCTGGCTTCTGATCATAGACTTCGCCACAATCGAGAAAGCATTTCGCCGCCTCGATCAACTCTTGGCAATTTTCGGGATTGTCAATTTCTTCGCCAATCTTTTGATACTTTTGATATTTTTTAAAAATATGTGCGAGACGTTTAGGAGTGAAATAGGGCTGCAATGCTCGAAATAACCTCCTAGAGGGGAATCAACTGATTCAACCCAGTTACCCCTTAACTGTTTATATGTTCCAACGCTCGGGCTTAAAACGAGCAAGGCAGGAAACTCAAGGTCAATCCCATTTTAAGAAATCGCAAAATTTACCGTCCAGGTGAACTTAGGAGGAGTAAAATCCACTTGGGGCGATTATGGGAAAGAGTAAAGGCGATAGCCACCCCCAGTTTTGGGAATCACAAACCCAGGATTGAAGCGGGGAACGGAAGGCGTGAAGTAGAACCTACTACCAGATGCGACCACTGCCAACCATCCATGATTAGGGAAACCGAATGTTCGGCTTGAACCATCGTTATAAATAAGCAGCGAAATAGGTTTGATACGCTGCGCCCAAAAGGGTAAGGGGAAAAGTAGGAGTTTGTATTTACTACCTACACAGACCTTTTTAAGTACCCCGGTGGATAGAACAAATCTAAAGATGGAATGCCCATATAAACGGAACGTTTAAACCCCTGTTAGGCTCTCAGTAGTGTTGTGTCTATTGAGTAGTGAAAAGTGTAAGCGTATGCCTATAAGGGGAAAGGATGTGACTGAAAGCCAATGCCTAACTGTAATGGTTGGGATATGCCCACTAGTCACGGTGTGGATATAGAGACTGCGATAAGTAGGAGTGTTATGACGAAAGCGAGAGTAATGGAGAAATCCATGAGACTACGTGTTGTATATAGCTCCCAAAGTTGAAGTCACAAAGCAGGGGGTTGTAACCCTGTTCCTATTGACAATAGGGTGTCCACATCAGGAGCCGTGTGATGTGAAAGTATCAAGCACGGTTTGGAATTGGAGTTGGGGAAGGCGACTTCCCTTTCGACCATAACATCGATTGTGGGGCTTTTCGAGGAGCGATCGCAAACGACCTGGCTGCTTTTTCACTTGCAAGCGATCGTTGAGATCGAAATCCAAACGTAATATATCACTCCCAACACTATCGAGAATTTGATTGCCAATATCTTCGGAATTTTGGGAAGCAGGATTTAAGAAGATGTCCGGTAGACGCTGAACCCAACCCAGAGAACTCCATCCCTTGATTTCTTCATAGCTGTAGGGACAAGTGGTGTTGCCAGTTCCGATGGAGAGTACGGCAATATCTTTTAAAGTTAATCCGTTATTTTTTTCCAGCAACAAAGCGGGGTCTGCCTCATTTGCTTGAGCCAGTTGACCGCCGCTAATGTTAATCACATGGGCACCTTGTTCAAGGGCTTGATTGATTTGCCGTGCCAGGTCTAGCTGGGAAAGAGAATCTGGGCGGCGATCGGAAAATACTGGCAAAATTAGACCGCGACAACCCGGAGCGATACGGTTGAGGCGGTGATTTTTTGATGTCTTGGATCTTCTGTTAATATCTTTCGTAATTTCTCAAATTAATTAATCGATTCGATGTCCCCAAAAAAGGTGCGATCGCACCGGAACATTTTCCAGAAATTACCAGGTGATCGCACTCATGCAGAACCGTGGGCTTTTAGTAAAATAAATTCACCAGTTTGGCGAGGGAACCTGTGGCTGCTTGCGCTTCCTCTTTCAGCACAGTCACTGGATCGGCACCACCCAGCTTTCTCTGAGCTTTTCGATCACATTGGGAACCTTCAAAACCTTGCACATTAGGATTGGTGCATACATATTCCGCCAAAGCGGCTATGGTTCGGCTATTACCGCGACTTCCTACCCATCTGACTCATCGATTAGACCTCTGGCTTTATCTACACCCCTAAAACGCGGATTTAATTCAATTTCGGAAAATTTTTAGTTATGGTATTTTCCCAAATGAAGCCCCATAAAAAAAGGGAGCGATCGCCCCCCTGTTTTTGTAGATTAATTGCTGTTTTTACGTTGAAAGCAATGATAGAACGCCTGCTTCCGATCGCCTATTTCGATTTTTTCATTCAATTGATATAAATTATCAAGAGAAACCTCTTCTTTGTTAAAGTAAGTTGTCTGCCACGGTTGATTTTTGATAATATTTAGGTATTCTGTGAAGTGGTCATGTAATTTACTCGATAGCATTCCTTCATGAGCCATATCAGCAATATGGACATAAACATTCCTGAAATTAAGCTCATAGTTTCTGTCACCTTGTTCTCCGACCAAAATATCAACATAACTATCATAATCATGGACTGTTGATTTTGATTTAGAAACAATATGTATTTCCTTGTCTTTGTTGCTAAGTTCTGCCACAATTTTGGCATTAGCTGGTGGGATTATTTTATTGGCATTTGTCCCAAATCCGTACTTGTCCGTTGCATTTTTTGAGACTGGATCTAAGAGTACAACTCGCTGGAGTTTATGGGTTAATACATTATCGGACAATTGAAGCATATCAATATCAGATTTGCTATTCACATCGTTCTGCGACAATGATTGAAGAGCCAATCCACACCCTCGGCTATGAGCCAACATAAATACAGAATCATATTTTTGTCCTTGGCTGTTTAAGAACTCGGTGATTAAGTCCTTTGAACGTCCTGCAAAGTCATTAAATACTTTGACAGTCATTCCTCTTGCAGTCGATGCTTCAGTATAATTCTTCTCACTCCAATTAGCGGAATCGATAGATTGACCTAATTTACCTAGAGGTTCTAAATATTTTAATAAATCCGCTTTGTGAGGGTACTCAGATTTTAAGTATCGGCTACCAGCTTGTGGTTTTGCCGTTAGCCAGACTCCATTGAGATTTTTTAAGGAACTGTTTGTGTTCGCACGAAAACTTAGACTGGGATTGATGGTCAGCAAGTTTATTTGTAAAACATCTACATTATTAGAGTCCAAGTCTTCTTTTGAAAAGAGATTAGAAGATGTTAGATTAGGAAAATTCTGTGAATCATTCGCTGAATCCTTAGTCTCAAAAACCACCTGATCTTCTGTGGTGCCACCAAAAACGATAAGAAGATAGTTCGTCATGATTATTATCCCGGTTAATTGTCTAATCTTGATTCCTTAAAAAAGCCAAAATTATTTTTTTCGCTTCTCTGTTCTTAAGACGATGCCAGTCGTCAAATTCTGAATTTGGCGAATTATCAGGGGTGGTTTTCCGAACCGCGATCGCCATTCATACACAAGCAACTCTTGCTTCCAGTTTTGCCGGTTGTTGTGACTGCCTCGTCCCCTGTAAAATCTTGCACCAATCCCGATAAATTTTGGCATCCTCGCCAGACAGCTTGTAAGCGGTCTCCATTGCTGATGCCGCCTTCTGATATTGTCCGGCATGGAACAAACCCCAACCGTAGGAATGCCAACTCTTGGGGTTATTGGGGTGTTCCTCCGTTAACCGAGCCAAAATTTTGACTCCTTCCGCAAACTCCTCTCGGGCGATGTGATAATAAGCCAGCAACTCCCAACCCTCCACCGTAGCCATCCGTTGCCGTGCCGTGTCAATCATTTTTTTAGTCTGCTTCCCCTCCTTTTCCCATACCAAACCCATCCGGCAACGAGTCTCTATCTGTCGCTTGAGAACCTGACAATCGTCCGGGGCTAATTCCAGCAACCGCAGCAACCGCACCTCCGCTTCCCCGACATCCCCCAGAATCATCAAAGCATCGTAGCTGTCAATTAGCGCCACAATATCATTGGGATGAACTGACAAAATGTGATCAAATGTTCCCAAAGCCCCAGATATATCTTCTTTCTGCATCTGTAGCCGCCCCAATGCCAGCCAGTGCGTCATGTTGTCCGGTTCTAGGGCTGTGGCTGACTCAAAGGCGACAATGGCTGCTTCCAGGTCATGCCGACAGACGGCAATTAATCCGCCGAGATGCTGTTGAGTTGCTTCGTGGCGAACTTGGGATAAGGCTTTTTCATAAACTGCCACTGCGTCCGCTTCTTGCCCCATTAGCTGCAACATTTTCCCTAAGTTTAAATACACCTCAACCAATTGGGGTTGTCGCTCAATAACTTGGTGATACTCTTCGATTGCCCGTTGCCAATCACCCGTCGCATACAACAGATTCGCCAATTCTAGCCGCTTTTTCCATCCCGATGGATATTTTTGTATGTACTGATCTAAGGTTTTTAGCTTCTGGTTGATTCGGGTTGGTTTTTGGTCTAAAACCAAATACACATTTCTCTCACTCCCGGAAAGTAGGGTGACAGATACCATACATGAAAAGGTTTTTTTAGACATCTCGCTATTTGGTGGTGTTTGATTATTGCAGATATGCACCTGGTTATCCTTCGGTGTTCACAAGTCCAATCGATAACTGTCTATCACCGAATTATTTTGGGTGTTTGAATTTTCCAATTAAGTGGACTGATGCCGGTTTTTATAAGCCACAAAACCAGGCAAAAAATGCCATGTATGAGACAGTTGGTCTAGGCAGGTCGCGGTTAAGTGATAACTGACTACCACCGATTTACACTCGACACCAGATAAATCGTCGATTTTTGAGTCTTCTATTAACAAATTATTGGTGACGTAAAAACTCTCAGATAAAGTTGATTCAAAAGGATCTACCCCTGAAAGATAACTTCTCACCTTCTGGGCGATAATATCTCGTGCCTGTTGAATGCGTTTGTAAGCATTGTCTCTGGAAATGCCGAGTTTTTCGGCGATATCTGGATAAGACAGTTCTCGGTCATAACGGAGAATGAAAGGGATGCGAAGCCGTTCAGGTAGTTGGTTGACAACACTCTGAATAAACTGCCTTAACTCATGCCTCAAAATTTGCGATTCTGGGGATTCACAACTACATAAAATAACCTCTTTTGCTTGAATATATGAATCTTCTATGTTGTCGATACTGATTGATTTGCGGCGACGTTCTCGGTGAATATCTAGGCATAGATTATGGGTTAAGCGGGTTAGCCAAGCTCGGAGATTCGTGATTTTTGGGGCGTATTTTGGTAATTTATCCCTGGCTTTTAACATGGCTATACTGAGGGCTTCTTCCGCTTCCGTCCGGTTATTTTCCATCCAACTAATACAGCGATGAAAAAGGTAGTTTTGATGGTAATACCAGAGAGGCCAGAAGGCATTCATTTCCCCTTCTGAAAGACGATTTAATAGTTCTTGTTCTTCTGGCTGTTTCAAGGGTTGGACATCGTTTGCTTTCGGGGAACGATATCGCCTGATGGGGTCTTTAATTTCCATAAGAGGTACGAGGGATTCAAAACATCAATGGTTTTGGCGATCGGAGCCTGGTTGGCTTCCATCTAATTTGCCTCCACCCTTTTATACCGGGAGGACAACGACAGTATATGCTCGTTTAGACCTTGGTAGATCAGTCCGAATTTTGATCAGGTTTTTGGCTTGTCTGTAATATGATACTCGATCGCTTGATTAAAGTCTATACCACTTATGTAAATTTTTTTTGCTGAAAAAATCCCACATCCCAACAGGAAGTTCACTCGATATACTCTCAATCTGGTTGATCTGGGTTTTAACGGGGGAATGGATTGGGGGAACTTCCTACCCGGAAAAGGATGGTAAAAATATTGTCTGTCACCAACAGACTATTCCCAAATATATCGTTTCCATAATCATACTCTTGATGTTGCCAGGATGCCGATAGGGTGGGACTGTTGGGCTGATTTTTCAGTCTCCAATTTATACTGCTACCGTAAACTGAGCGGCTGGAGGTTTTATCGATAGGTGCGATATAACCGGATAATGTGATATTATTGACTGGGCGGACTGCGAATTCTATCAGTAGGCGATCGTCGTAGGAATTGGGGAGGATATCCCCGAAATAGTTGGTTAAACCCAGGGAAAAAATACCCCAGTTTAAACGTCCCGACAATGCCAATTCGCTGGCTGGAGAAATGCTAACTACATCCCCAATGCGGGTTTCTCGGTCGATCGCATAATTGAAAAAACTCGACAGGATTAAATTGCCATTATTCCCCAGGCGAAACCGTTTAGAAACATTCCCAAAAATCTGGCTGTAATAGTCCCGGTCGGGGTTGAGATAGCCGACACCGCCTCCCCGAAAACTCCAGCCGTCGGTGGTGTTAAATGTATAATCTGCCCCTAAATAAACTTTCACCGTTTCCGAAGCAATAACCCCGGTGTAGTAGCGGAAAATGTCTTGACTTCTTGTCCAGTTTCCGGTTAAACTAAGGTGGGGATAATAGCGCCTTTGTTCTCGGTAAACACTTTGTCGGTTGAAGTTGACATCTTGGCGCAAAAAACTGATATAAACTTGGGCGTAAAAGTTCTGTATATTGTCGGTGGAAAAGATATCTTGATTGACCGCCGATAATAACTGCACATTATGATCGGCATCTTCTCCCCCTTCCCCTCCCCCATTAATCGCCAATTGGGGACCCGTCGCCCGGTAAAAAATGCGATCTTCCTCAAAGTTGCGATCCATAACCGGAGACAGCCCCAGCCAGAGGCTGTGATAACTCGCCCCAGGAATTTCCCTCAAACTTCTGATATTGGGAGTCAAACTTTCCGCCCGCCCCAGACCAGCGGAATAAATCGTAAAACTACTGCTAGGTAAACGGGTATTATTAGCAGCAAAAAATAAGTTCCGGTTAATTCTGGTGTTGGCGGGATTTTCGCTACCTTCGAGGTCAGGAATGAAGTCCGGTAACAATTGCGCCCCGGCTTGGATAACCGTATTTAGCCAGCGATTTTCATCATCCCAAAATAGTGTAAATCCGTGAATAGTGCGCCCCAAAACCGCTTGGGTATCGTTGGCTTTGACCACCTGGCGCACCCGGGAAAAAGTACCGGCGATCGTCAGGTCGATTTCTTCTTGGCGGTCAATTGTGCTTCTTTGTGATTGACTATTTCCCGGAAAAGTGCCAGAATTAGGAAAGTAAAAATCTAGCCCGATAGGTTGGCTGGCGGTTCCCCCTTGAAAACCTGGAAGCTCCATAAAAGCCAAGGTTTCCGGTGCCAAGATATCCCCAACTTGGGAGGTTTGAAAAACCCGGGTCGGCACGAACAAGTCTGGGTCAATGCTATTGCGATCGATGACCAACCCCGGCATATAAGTACATTGTTGGTCACGGGGAGCATTCGGTAAAAAACAGACTCCCGTCAAACTCATTTGAATTTCCAACCCGGTCATGGTTTGAGGTTGGGTGGTGGTGGTAGTTACCCGCCTTTCCAGGGCGCAGTCCGCAGTTGCAGATAACTCCCCCGCTGGTCTACCCGGTAAATATTGGTTCGGCTGAGGCTTTCGATGACCTCGGCGTGGAGTTTAAAAGTACCGTCCCAAACCATGTCGCTATTTGTGGTATCAGCGAAGGCTTGCACGCCGCTCACCTGCCATTGAGTTAGGTGGCTGATGGGGATATCATTGAGGGTGAAAGTGGTGGTAAAGGCGCTAATTTCGTCGTTAGGAGCGACGCGAGGGGGGGATGATATAGTCAGGGTCCGACGGTGGCTGAGAGGGTTTGGGGGTTTTATTTAATCCGGGGTCGGGTATGGCTGATGGGAGGGGAGTTTGTGCTAAGGCTGCGGGGATGCCAGCCACATTAAGGACAGCTAAAGCAACCACAAAACTCCAGTTGTATGTCTTAACAGATTTCCAAGTTAGTTTGGGGATAGATTTGGGGACGTAAATCATTGCCAGCTTTGTAGGTTGGGTGGAGAGCAACGGAACCCAACAAGCAGGGTGTTGGGTGATGCGATCGCTTTCCAGGTATCCTATAGACTCTTGTAGGCAGGGTGGAGTGCAACCGAACCCAACAAGGCAGGGTGTTGGGTGATGCGATCGCTTTCCAGGTATCCTATAGACTCTTGTAGGTTGGGTGGAGAGCAACGGAACCCAACAAGCAGGGTGTTGGGTGATGCGATCGCTTTCCAGGTATCCTATAGACTCTTGTAGGTTGGCTGGAGTGCAACCGAACCCAACAAGCAGGGTGTTGGGTGATGCGATCGCTTTCCAGGTATCCTATAGACTCTTGTAGGTTGGCTGGAGTGCAACCGAACCCAACAAGCAGGGTGTTGGGTGATGCGATCGCTTTCCAGGTATCCTATAGACTCTTGTAGGCAGGGTGGAGTGCAACCGAACCCAACAAGGCAGGGTGTTGGGTGATGCGATCGCTTTCCAGGTATCCTATAGACTCTTGTAGGCAGGGTGGAGTGCAACCGAACCCAACAAGGCAGGGTGTTGGGTGATGCGATCGCTTTCCAGGTATCCTATAGACTCTTGTAGGCAGGGTGGAGTGCAACCGAACCCAACAAGCAGGGTGTTGGGTGATGCGATCGCTTTCCAGGTATCCTATAGACTCTTGTAGGTTGGGTGGAGAGCAACGGAACCCAACAAGCAGGGTGTTGGGTGATGCGATCGCTTTCCAGGTATCCTATAGACTCTTGTAGGTTGGCTGGAGTGCAACCGAACCCAACAAGCAGGGTGTTGGGTGATGCGATCGCTTTCCAGGTATCCTATAGACTCTTGTAGGCAGGGTGGAGTGCAACCGAACCCAACAAGGCAGGGTGTTGGGTGATGCGATCGCTTTCCAGGTATCCTATAGACTCTTGTAGGCAGGGTGGAGTGCAACGGAACCCAACAAGGCAGGGTGTTGGGTGATGCGATCGCTTTCCAGGTATCCTATAGACTCTTGTAGGTTGGGTGGAGAGCAACGGAACCCAACAAGCAGGGTGTTGGGTGATGCGATCGCTTTCCAGGTATCCTATAGACTCTTGTAGGTTGGCTGGAGTGCAACCGAACCCAACAAGCAGGGTGTTGGGTGATGCGATCGCTTTCCAGGTATCCTATAGACTCTTGTAGGCAGGGTGGAGTGCAACCGAACCCAACAAGGCAGGGTGTTGGGTTTCACTTCGTTTCACCCAACCTACGACTCTGGTATTGCGGCCGCTACAAAATGACTCTCGTTAACTCCGATGAATCGTTGTAGGGTGGCTAGGGTGCACCTCGTACTGAATTAAAGTTGAGCCACTGCGTGTGCTTATGTCCAGGTCGCTGAAACTTAACGTTTGTCCGCCAGCATTCAACACTTGTATTTGATTAGTACCATCTCCAAAGTCGTAGATGATATCGGAACCCATACCTTCTTGCAGGATAAATAGGTCATTTCCGGGGCACTCCGTAAAGACGATCGCTACCCGGACCGCCAATCAACGTATCGTTTCCTGGACCGCCATAGAGGATATCATTCCCTTCTCCCCCGTCGAGGAGGTCATCTCCCGCCTCCCCATAAAGGCGATCGCTACCCCGACCGCCAATCAACGTATCGTTTCCATCGCCGCCATAGAGGAGGTCGTCCCCTTCTCCCCCGTCGATGTAGTCATCTCCGGCGTTACCATAAAGGCGATCGCTCCCTCCCAAGCCGTAGATAATATTAGGACCATCAGTCCCTCGGATAATGTCGTTTCCCTCGGTGGCGTAAATTGGTTCAATGTTGACGTCAATTGTCAACTCTCTCTCATAAGTGAGTCCTCCCGAGTCCGTAGTGCGAACTCGGATGTTATAAGTAAGCCTGTCCGGGGAATTGTTGATTAAGAGTTGGTCGCCACTGACGCTGAAGGCGGCGTTATCCGTATCTCCTGCACCTGCTACTAACTCGTAAGTAAACGTATCTCCTGTATCCGGGTCGGTGGTAGTGAAACTGCCAACTGCCGTACCCGGCGCTACGTTTTCATCGATACTGGTGTTGTCTAGTGTGAGGTCTGTGGGAGGCTCGTTGATATCATTGATATTGATGGTCAACTCTCTCTCATAAGTGAGTCCTCCCGAGTCCGTAGTGCGAACTCGGATGTTATAAATAGACTGAGTTTCAAAGTCCGGGGAATTGTTGATTAAGAGTTGGTCGCCACTGACGCTGAAGGCGGCGTTATCCGTATCTCCTGCACCTGCTACTAACTCGTAAGTAAACGTATCTCCTGTATCCGGGTCGGTGGTAGTGAAACTGCCAACTGCCGTACCTGCCGCTACGTTTTCATCGATACTGGTGTTGTCTAGTGTTAGGTCTGTGGGAGACTCGTTGATATCGTTGGGAATGAGCTTCCATAGCTCTGTGCCGTTGATGCTGTCGTTAGCCTGGAAGTACAGGGTGTCGTTGAACACGGTGAAATTAGAGGGAAAGGAATTCCCAGTCCCCGGGTTGATATCTTTGAGCAGGACTGTACCCGCCTGAGTGCCGTCGCTCTTCCATAGCTCTGTGCCGTTGGTGTCGTCGTTAGCCTGGAAGTACAGGGTGTCGTTGAACACGGTGAAATTAGAGGGAAAGGAACTCCCAGTCCCCGGGTTGATATCTTTGAGCAGGACTGTACCCGCCTGAGTGCCGTCGCTCTTCCATAGCTCTGTGCCGTTGGTGGGGTCGTTAGCCTGGAAGTACAGGGTGTCGTTGAACACGGTGAAATTAGAGGGAAAGGAACCCCCATTCCCCGGCCAGATATCTTTGAGCAGGACTGTACCCGCCTGAGTGCCGTCGCTCTTCCATAGCTCTGTGCCGTTGGTGGGGTCGTTAGCCCTGAAGTACAGGGTGTCGTTGACCACCGTGAAATTAGAGGGAGAGGAATTCCCAGTCCCCGGGTTGATATCTTTGAGCAGGACTGTACCCGCCTGAGTGCCGTCGCTCTTCCATAGCTCTGTGCCGTTGGTGCTAGTCGTTAGCCGTGAAGTACAGGGTGTCGTTGACCACCGTGAAATTAGAGGGAGAGGAATTCCCAGTCCCCGGGTTGATATCTTTGAGCAGGACTGTACCCGCCTGAGTGCCGTCGCTCTTCCATAGCTCTGTGCCGTTGGTGGGGTCGTTAGCCCTGAAGTACAGGGTGTCGTTGAACACGGTGAAATTAGAGGGATTGGAATTCCCAGTCCCCGGGTTGATATCTTTGAGCAGGACTGTACCCGCCTGAGTGCCGTCGCTCTTCCATAGCTCTGTGCCGTTGGTGCTGTCGTTAGCCTGGAAGTACAGGGTGTCGTTGAACACGGTGAAATTAGAGGGATTGGAACTCCAAGTCCCCGGCCTGATATCTTTGAGCAGGACTGTACCCCCCCTGAGTGCCGTCGCTCTTCCATAGCTCTGTGCTGTTGGTGGGGTCGTTAGCCTGGAAGTACAGGGTGTCGTTGAACACGGTGAAATTAGAGGGATTGGAATTCCCAGTCCCCGGGTTGATATCTTTGAGCAGGACTGTACCCCCCTGAGTGCCGTCGCTCTTCCATAGCTCTGTGCCGTTGGTGCCGTCGTTAGCCTGGAAGTACAGGGTGTCGTTGAACACGGTGAAATTAGAGGGATTGGAATTCCCAGTCCCCGGGTTGATATCTTTGAACAAGACGGGGATTAATTCTCCCGGCATCAACACCCCTTGGTAACTGGCGACAACTTCCCCAGTCAAGACTTGGGCTAATTCCACTTCTCCCGTCCTCACTTCCAACTCCCAGTTACCGCCCTTGAGAGCAGCCCCCGTCAGAGATTTGGAAGCGGCAATGTCGGCTCCGGTCAGTTGTCGCAATTGGGCGATAAATTCTTCCCCAGCATCCCCGGCGGCCACCCGACAGCCGTAGAGCAGGATGTTGTCCACACCCCAGCGTCGCAGTTGGGGCTTGTAGCGGTTCAGGGTGTCCAAACTCAGTTCGCCGTCACCCAGATACAGGCAACCGGGGGAACCGTGGGAGATAATGTGAACGCTGCCGACATTCAGACGCTGTTGTAAAACCTGGGTGATTTGCTCGACCCCATCAGCGGTTTTTTCAATCCGAAAAACTTCGGCGGTGGAAATCACCCCCTCAATCAGTTGTTCAATGTTTTCGACTCCGGTATCGATAAAAACCAGTGGGGTCGGAGCAGAAACAATTTTAGTGGCATCAAACCTGGGTGACATCATGAAACTATCCTAGATATAAATAAAAGTTAGTTTTGTAGGTTGGGTGGAGTGCAACGGAACCCAACAAGGCAGGTGTTGGGTGATGCGATCGCTTTCCAGGTATCCTATAGACTCTTGTAGGTTGGCTGGAGTGCAACGGAACCCAACAAGGCAGGTGTTGGGTGATGCGATCGCTTTCCAGGTATCCTATAGACTCTTGTAGGTTAGGTGGAGTGCAACCGAACCCAACAAGGCAGGGTGTTGGGTGATGCGATCGCTTTCCAGGTATCCTATAGACTCTTGTAGGCAGGGTGGAGTGCAACCGAACCCAACAAGGCAGGGTGTTGGGTGATGCGATCGCTTTCCAGGTATCCTATAGACTCTTGTAGGTTAGGTGGAGTGCAACGGAACCCAACAAGGCAGGGTGTTGGGTGATGCGATCGCTTTCCAGGTATCCTATAGACTCTTGTAGGTTGGGTGGAGTACAACGGAACCCAACAAGGCAGGGTGTTGGGTGATGCGATCGCTTTCCAGGTATCCTATAGACTCTTGTAGGTTAGGTGGAGTGCAACCGAACCCAACAAGGCAGGGTGTTGGGTGATGCGATCGCTTTCCAGGTATCCTATAGACTCTTGTAGGTTGGCTGGAGTGCAACGGAACCCAACAAGGCAGGTGTTGGGTGATGCGATCGCTTTCCAGGTATCCTATAGACTCTTGTAGGTTGGGTGGAGTGCAACCGAACCCAACAAGGCAGGGTGTTGGGTGATGCGATCGCTTTCCAGGTATCCTATAGAGCCTTGTCGGACTCTTGTAGGTTGGGTGGAGTACAACGGAACCCAACAAGGCAGGGTGTTGGGTGATGCGATCGCTTTCCAGGTATCCTATAGACTCTTGTAGGTTGGGTGGAGTGCAACCGAACCCAACAAGGCAGGTGTTGGGTGATGCGATCGCTTTCCAGGTATCCTATAGACTCTTGTAGGTTAGGTGGAGTGCAACCGAACCCAACAAGGCAGGGTGTTGGGTGATGCGATCGCTTTCCAGGTATCCTATAGACTCTTGTAGGTTAGGTGGAGTGCAACCGAACCCAACAAGGCAGGGTGTTGGGTGATGCGATCGCTTTCCAGGTATCCTATAGACTCTTGTAGGTTGGCTGGAGTGCAACCGAACCCAACAAGGCAGGGTGTTGGGTGATGCGATGCTTTACCCAACCTACAGGCTGGCGCAGTTCTACGGGACAGTAACCAAAGAGTTTCCGCCAATCGTACCGATTTGAATGGTGTATCCGGTAGTAAATTCGTTGGCCTGGGCCGTGCCGCGAGCGCTGTCTTCTACGGTGTCGAGAGTGAAGCCCGCCGGGTCGCCCAGACCACTCAGACTGACTGCACCCGCAGTACCGATCGCAAAAGCGGAGTTCTGTAGGCCGTTGGCGTTGCTGCCGTCGTAGTTAAAAGAGTGAGCTGCAGCAAATTCCTTACCCACGGCGGCGGAGACGGCCACACCTGTGACATTACCACCATCAATCGTGAAAGCTGCGCTACCAGCGATCCCACCTTGACTAGCCCGGGCGGTGGTGGAAATTCCCAAGGTGCTCAGGACGACGAGACCGGTAATGGCAGCAAAACGACGAATCATATTTTTTTGTACTCCACAAGAGGTTTTTCGGATCTATCTATTAGACGTTTTTGGGGGGGGGGATGTGTGAATTTTTTTTCCCCCCCAGGTAGATGCGATCGCTTTCCAGATATGCTATCGAGGCGATTCAGCCAAGCCCTGGCTCCACAAGAGTTTTTTGGCTTTCACTTATTAGACGTTTTTGGGGGGGATGTGTGAATTTTTTTTCCCCCCAGGTAAATGCGATCGCTTTCCAGTTTTGTAGGTTGGGTGAAGTGCAACGGAACCCAACAATGGGTATATGATGGAAGTGAATTTTTTTTCCCCCCAGGTAAATGCGATCGCTTTCCAGTTTTGTAGGTTGGGTGAAGTGCAACGGAACCCAACAATGGGTATATGATGGAAGTGAATTTTTTTTCCCCCCAGGTAAATGCGATCGCTTTCCAGTTTTGTAGGTTGGGTGAAGTGCAACGGAACCCAACAATGGGTATATGATGGAAGTGAATTTTTTTTCCCCCAGGTAAATGCGATCGCTTTCCAGTTTTGTAGGTTGGGTGAAGTGCAACGGAACCCAACAATGGGTATATGATGGAAGTGAATTTTTTTTCCCCCCAGGTAAATGCGATCGCTTTCCAGTTTTGTAGGTTGGGTGAAGTGCAACGGAACCCAACAATGGGTATATGATGGAAGTGAATTTTTTTTCCCCCCAGGTAAATGCGATCGCTTTCCAGTTTTGTAGGTTGGGTGAAGTGCAACGGAACCCAACAATGGGTATATGATGGAAGTGAATTTTTTTTCCCCCAGGTAAATGCGATCGCTTTCCAGTTTTGTAGGTTGGGTGAAGTGCAACGGAACCCAACAATGGGTATATGATGGAAGTGAATTTTTT
Organism: Arthrospira sp. PCC 9108; assembly: GCA_016745315.1. Lineage (GTDB taxonomy): Bacteria > Cyanobacteriota > Cyanobacteriia > Cyanobacteriales > Microcoleaceae > Limnospira > Limnospira platensis. The sequence continues at coordinate 1,502,984 of CP066886.1, read as the reverse complement.
TTCCCCCCAGGTAAATGCGATCGCTTTCCAGTTTTGTAGGTTGGGTGAAGTGCAACGGAACCCAACAATGGGTATATGATGGAAGTGAATTTTTTTTCCCCCCAGGTAAATGCGATCGCTTTCCAGTTTTGTAGGTTGGGTGAAGTGCAACGGAACCCAACAATGGGTATATGATGGAAGTGAATTTTTTTTCCCCCCAGGTAAATGCGATCGCTTTCCAGTTTTGTAGGTTGGGTGAAGTGCAACGGAACCCAACAATGGGTATATGATGGAAGTGAATTTTTTTTCCCCCCAGGTAAATGCGATCGCTTTCCAGTTTTGTAGGTTGGGTGAAGTGCAACGGAACCCAACAATGGGTATATGATGGAAGTGAATTTTTTTTCCCCCCAGGTAAATGCGATCGCTTTCCAGTTTTGTAGGTTGGGTGAAGTGCAACGGAACCCAACAATGGGTATATGATGGAAGTGAATTTTTTTTCCCCCCAGGTAAATGCGATCGCTTTCCAGTTTTGTAGGTTGGGTGAAGTGCAACGGAACCCAACAATGGGTATATGATGGAAGTGAATTTTTTTTCCCCTTTTTTTTGGGCTTGAGGGGGACGATGGTTTCCGGTTCTAACTGGACCGATCGCCGTTTGCTCCCGCTGCTGCTGTAGTAGTCTACCAGGCGAGCCGCCAAAATCCCCCTGGCTTGGGAAATGCGCTTACGGACGTTGATCGGGGACACGAGAAGTTGCTGGGCGATTTCTAGGTAAGACTGCTGTTCTTTCACATGGAGAATCAAGGTTTCCCGCAACTTCGGCGGTAATTCCTCCATGGCGTGATCGAGAAATTCTTGCATTTCCCAGCCTATACAAATCTGTTCCGGCGTGGGTTCGGGACTTCCCCATTCGGACAAGGAAGCGATCGCATCGACATTCTCAACTTTTAATCGTTGGCGATGTCGCTGTCTGAGGATATCTGTACAATGATTCCAGGTGACTTTAACTAACCAATGCCTCCAATTCCGAATCGGTCGGGTGCATTTTGTCAGTTTTTCTTGGGCTTTCAACAAGGCTTCACTGAGGGCATCTTCGGCTTCAATGGGGTTCCCCATTTGTCTCAGACAACAACGCCAGAGATAGTCTTGATGCTCTAGCCATTGTTGCCAAAACTCTACAGGTAGTTGAGCGCTACTATGATTTTGTCTATTCATTTTCTGATGGTTGATGATGTTTGTTTCCAAAGAAATAAATCCATATCAACACCCTGGTATGGCAATCCTCAATAAATCCATAAATCAGCCATAAGCGCTTTCAGTGCATTGCATCTCCCCATAACGGAGATGGCGGATCAACAGTTGATAAATCATTGAAGATACCTCTATATTTGTCTGTCCACCAAAATCCGCACCCTTTTGTATCAATTTTTCCCATAGAAAACCCCCCCCACATCCGCAAAATATTACCTACTTTGCGATGGGGTTGATCACCATAATTCTTGGGAAAAATATAAATATTAGAGCATATATATTGAACTGGTGGGGGTGATAATTTCACCCTGATGGTTCTGGCTCTGAAACTATCATAACCGACTTTCCTGGAAATTTATATCCGATTTGTGCAACTTTTTTAAATTACTACCCAAAATTTCACCCAAATACCCCAGGACAGAATTTACTCCGTAAAAATACGGAAGTCCCTGGCCAAATGGTGGCCAGCCTTGGGGAGCGATTTTTGGGCTAAAGAAACCCGGTTTGGGCGATCGCTTAGGACGCAACGGTGGCGGCAATTGCTAAATTAGAGGTAGCGAGTTAGGAAAATCTCAGGAGGTTATGGTTATGAGTCGGTTATTAGGGCAAGTGTGACGGGAAATTGAGCAACTGAACCCAGGGGAACAATTGCAGGTGATTAGCCATGCAACGAAGCTGGTAAAACGCGAGACTGTGACTCACAAAAAGCCTCAGCGACAGTGGCTAGATATTGCTGGAAATGCTCCTTATCCAATGCTGGGAGAAAATGCTCAGGAGTGGGTGACGCGCACTAGGGGCGAATCACAACAACATCGCGATCGCTTGGAGACTTTAGCTAACTAGATAAAAAACGGGGTTTCTCAGGGATAGGAGAGTTTATGAATATTAAATTAGTGGAATCTTTAGCCCTAGTGGTTCAATCGCTTTCCCCAGAAGAGCGATCGCTTTTAGCGGAGAAGCTGAAAGCACACCAGGAGGAAACCTCAGCGGCGGGGAAAGATCGTCCTTTTTATGAAACCGCCACTCCAGAAGAAAGGGCGAAAGCGTTTCGGGAATGGGCAGCAAGTCACCCGCGCAACCAGCCCTCTTTATCCGATGAAGCGATTAGCCGAGAAAGCATTTATGGAGAAAGGGGTTAATGTCATTTTTGATTGATACTAATATTCTGTTGCGGAGTGCAGACGCTAACCATTCCATGCACGCCGATGCAGTAACAGCGACAAATATTCTGCTTGCACAAGGGGGAGATGTTTGTATCATTCCCCAAAATTTAATCGAGTTTTGGAATGTTTACACCCGCCCTGTAGATAAGAATGGTTTAGGACATACCCCAAGGGAAGCGGCTGCTGAAGTCAATCGATTAAAAGGGCTTTTTTTGCTATTACCGGATAGGTTAGCCATTTATTCGGAGTGGGAAAGGTTGGTGCTGACTTATGGGGTGAGGGGAGTTAATGTCCATGATGCGCGGTTGGTGGCAGCAATGCTGGTACATGGATTGACTCATATTCTGACTTTTAATATCAGGGATTTTGCCCGCTATGGGGAAGTGACGGCAATGCATCCGATGGATGTGCGATCGTAAATTTTGGGCAGCAAAAGAAAGGGGGTTTGGGCGATCGCTTTGGTCTCTTACAGCCTGTTCAGAAATCATCTGATCACCTCTCAAAGTCCCTCTCCCTCTCTGGGATCCAGATTTAGGGTGAGGGCAATGTATTAAGCGACTGGTGAACAAGCTGTACCTAAGATTGAGATACGAAACGGGGTTTCTCAGAGTTGATTAACTTTTTCTCCACCGGACGATCGCCCGATTTGATTCACCAATCCACAGGACGAGGGAGGTTCCGCCTATAATCCATAACCAGTCTGTCAGACACAGGGGAACAGTTCGGAAAATGCTGCCGCCAAATTGAACAATCAGAATTTGTCCGATGAAAATTACCCCGGCGATCGCCAAAAAACTAGGATTTTGCCAGAGTTGGGATAAGACGGAATCCTTGGAACCGAAGCATTTGGCATTAAATAAATTCCAGAATTGCAGCATCACAAAACTGGTGAAAAATAGTGACAGTTCATAGGCTGTTACCTGATCATCAGATTGGATATACAGTAGAAACCCGACCAGAATAACTAAAAAAGCTGCCCCGACAGTGAAAATTGAGGATGACATGGCTTTGGAGATAATAAAGTCTTGGGGGTTTCTCGGTGGTACTTCCATTACCCTTTCTGTGGGGGGTTCTGTGGCTAAGGCGAGGGCGGCGAAGGTATCCATAATCAGATTAACCCACAAAAGCTGAATTACGGTAAAGGGTAGGTTAATGCCGATAAAAGGTCCTAACAAGGCAATAATGCAGGCGACGACATTAATTGTGAGTTGAAACAAGATGAATTTCTGGATGTTTTGATAGAGCGATCGCCCCCATAAAACTGCCTGTTTGACACTGCGAAAAGAGTCATCTAACAGGATAATATCGCTGGCTTCTTTGGCGACAAAAGTGCCGCTACCCATGGCTAAACCCACTTGGGCTTGATTCAGAGCCGCCGCATCATTGGTTCCGTCTCCGGTAACGGCTACTACCTCTCCTTGAGCCTGTAATAGCTGGACGATGCGCTGTTTATCTTGAGGACGAGCGCGACCTATTACCCGCACTTTTTTCAGGGTTTTACTGGCGAGTTCATCATCCATGTCTCTGAGTTGGCTTCCGGTAATATAAGCCTCGCTGGTGTCGTTTTCATCGATAATCCCAATTTGACTACCAATTTGGGCGGCGGTTAGCAGACTATCCCCGGTAATCATTTTAATATCAATTCCGGCTTGGCGACATTGGCGGACGGCTTCGGGAACTTCTGGACGTACCGGATCGGCGATCGCCACGAATCCTAACCATACCACATCTTGGCGATCTTCTACATTCAAATCATCCCCTTCGAGTTGGGGTTGAGGGATATAAGCAAATCCCAAGGTTCGCATTCCCCCCGCATCACAGTTTTTTAACTCCTGAGAAATCAATCTTCTGGTTTCTTTGGTGAGGGAAATTACCCCATTTTCTGACAAATACGAATAGCAATGACCTAGGACAATATCGGGGGCTCCTTTAATGTGCATGATCTCCTGGTTATCGATAGGGGATCTTCCTAGGGTCGCCATATATTTGCGATCGGGGGTAAAAGCTAGTTGTTGTTTAATCTCAAACCTATTGCGTTCGGAGAGATAATCAATCTGATTTTGTTCTAACCATAACAACAGCGCCGCCTCCGTGGGATTCCCGATCGCCTTAGATTTTTGGTTCTCATGTTGTTCTAAGTTCGCGGTACTGTTGGCGGCTATGGCTTCGGTTAATAAATCACTGGGAATATTGTTGCTGAAACTGGGAAAATTTATCTCTTGTACCTGCATTTTATTCATGGTTAAAGTTCCGGTTTTATCAGAACAAATAACCGTAGCCGCCCCAATGGTTTCGCAGGCGTGCATCCTTCGCACGAGGTTATTTTGTTTGGTCATTTTCCTCATGCTATAGGCGAGGCTGAGGGTGACACTTAGCGCCAGACCTTCCGGGACAGCGACGACAATCACCGCCACCGCAATCATAAAGTAGGTGACAAACTCAGTGGCGGCTGATGCGGGAATCCAATCACTAAGATTTCGGGGAATAAAATTGCCTCCATAACCGATCGCAATTCCCACCCCAAAAATTAACAAACCTATTAAACTTGATTTCACCCAGCCTATGGCGTGATCATCTTCTAACCATTCTGGCACGGTCGCCTGAGAACCTGAGATTTCTAAGCCATCATAAACAATGGGTAACCATACCCTAACTAGGATAATGATTAAACTGCTAACAGCTAGGGCGACTATATACCACTGTCCTAGGCTCAGGTTAAGGTTTCCGGTGACGATACCCCGCACTACTAAGGCTATATCAATTAAAACGGCAATGGCTAACCCTAGGACTCCAATTAAGCGACTGAGGCGATCTAATTGCTGTTTTAGGGGGGTGTCTATATTGGTGATTTCGCACACTAATTTCGCGGTTTGACCGATTTCTGTGCGATCGCCAACAGCGGTTACTTGAAAGGTTCCATGACCGTCTGTAACTACTGTTCCTCGTAATAGGCGATCACGAGGATAGGCGCTATCGGGAAGTTCCGCACTAGCTACTAATTCTGATGATGCTAACTTTTTGACGGCTTCCGATTCTCCGGTTAAGCTGGCTTCATTTACCCGCAGCGAAACGGCTTCAATTAATTGACCATCGGCGGGGATTTCGTCCCCCAATTCGATGATGACCAGATCACCGACTACTATATCTTTTTTGGGAATGGTGGTAAAACTATGATCTCGGATGACTTTGATGGGGACTTCATCATTCATCCGGTTGAGAATATCAAATTCTTGATTGGCTTTATACTCGTTGAGGAAGGCTAGGGTAGTAGCTAAAGCGATCGCCACAATAATACCAATTCCCTCTACATAATTGCCATTAACTATTCCTAAACTAATGGCGATCGCCGCCGCAATAATCAAAATCCGAATCACCGGATCATCAAACTTTCCCAAAAATTGTCGCCAAGCTGGTTCCCTTGGGGGGGGAGTCATGACATTACTACCGTGAGTTTGGCGACTTGTTTCTACCTCTGGGGGAGTTAATCCTTGTAAGTGATGGATGTCTTGGCGGGGGTCATGGGTCATGGTCATCGGCGAGGCTCCTATATTAGCATCTATATTGAGAACAATCAGATTGTGTTATGTTAAAATCACCGTGTTATATTGGCATTAACCTCGTCAAATATCGGCTTCTGTATTCCGATTTTCACACAGGGAAACTCGGTTAAATTGCGATCGTCTATAAACTTAATCAGCTAAAATACTCAACTGATTACATATATTGACTCAGGCTTAGATTTAACTATAGCACTTTCCCCTGAGATCAGGAAACCATCTCAAGGTTTTTTAGTCGTAACCAGCCTGACCCACGGCGACAAAATCCATTCATTTTAACATAAATTAGTCAGACTTCGCAACTGGTAGCCCCCCATGATTAAATGTTTTAAAAATAGGGCTGATGACTGGCTAAATCTCTCCTGAGCCATTACCCTACCCTGGTTAAACACTAGCGGTTAACATAATTAACCGGATATTATCTACCTTGATTTTCTCAGAAGTATGACCTCAATTGACCCTAACCCGCCGCCTAAAAATCTGAATAATGAGTTGGCGAAAGAACGCAACCGCGCCGCTTCTGAAAGGACTTTAATGGCGTGGATTCGTACCTGTTTATCACTGATAGGCTTTGGCTTTGGTATTGACCAAATTGTGACGGTTATCTACGAAGAAACAGGGGATGCTTACCTTAATCCTCTGCGTCTCTCTCGCTTCCTTGGACTCTCATTTATCGCCTTGGGAACTTTAGCACTAATTACAGCTTCTATTGACCACCGCCAAGAACTTAAACGCATCTGTAGAGATGACTATTTATACACTCCTAGAATATCTCAAGCCCTGACCGTGGCTGTGATTCTGGCGATTTTAGGGGTGGTGGCATTCTTGGGAATTATGCTGAGTTCGTAACCACAATAAACCCATAATTTGAGCAGATATGACCCTGGGTTCAATGATTGATATTGATGACAGAAAACCCTGGGCATTTGTAGTTAATTGGTTAACCACAACACTACAAATGCACCCAGATTACAGATGTGTGAAACTTTAGGCTAGGCTGTAAAGTAAACTCGGCACAATTTGAGCCACAAACTGAAGCAGGAAAATGGCAATGATGGGGGAAAAGTCAATGCCACCCAAGGGGGGAATAAAGGAACGGAAAAGATTAAGATAAGGGTCAGTTAGTTGGGTAATAATGGATAAAGGACCATCGTATAAATTCACATTGGGGAACCAACTAAGCAGGATTCTAATAAAAATTAGAACCATGTAAATGTTCAGGAATTGTGCAACTGTATTGGCAAGTAGAAATAATGGTGAACTCATGGGATATCTCCGAATAACTGGGAAATGGCTTATGGTGTGACCTCAAGGGTCTGGGAATAGTCAACTAGCTAAAATCTGGGCTGGTTCGACCGTCTCCCTGAGTGATTAGTATGATTGACTTTTAACTGGGGTTTATGAAAATGTAAACTGTAGCAGCTAATTATATCATACTTTGGGCGGTAGTTGATGCTAGATATCTTCGGCTGATGGTGATTCGTGAACCTCAGCAGAGATAGTCCCATTAACTCCCCCAAGTTGATGGCGTACATCATCGATCGCCTGATTGAGTTGAGAAATTTTGTCTTCTAAGTTCAAACGGGCTGTTTCCACATTTTCGGGGGTCAAGCGATCGCCTTTATTGCGGTTGCGCTTATTGTCTCCTAGGGAATTAGCGCTGTCGGAGTTATCCCCAGATAGTCGTGAGGAGAGGACAACCCCCAATACACCACCAACGAGACCTCCTAAAGCAGCCCCTAATACCAGTCCGCTGGTAAAGCCTTCTCGATTAGCCATAGTTTTAGATTCACCTCATCATCAAAAATTTAAGTTCCAAAAGTGCGATCGCCCGCATCTCCCAATCCAGGAACAATAAAACCTCGTTCATCGAGACCTTGATCAATAATAGCCGTATAAACTTGCAGGCTAGGATATTCTTGGCTAAGGGACTGCAAGGCTTGGGGAGCTGCTACCACCGAGATAATTCGCATCAACCCCGGATCAATGCCCCGCTTGGTCAGTTCAGCCATAGTCGCCATAATCGTTCCCCCCGTAGCCAACATCGGTTCGCTAACGATTAACCGGGTTTGAGGGTCAAAACCATCAGGAAGTTTATTGAGATAGCAACTCACTTGTAGGGTTTCCTCGTCGCGGACCATTCCCAGGTGATACACCGACGTTAACGGCACGACGCTTTGGATACCTTCCATCAGAGCTAATCCCGCCCGCAGAATGGGTATAACCACCATAGGCGCTTCTGGGTTGATATAGGTAGCTGGACATTCACAGAGGGGAGTTTGTACCGTAGCTTCCACGGTGGTGAACCAATCGCGAGTCGCTTCGTAGGTTAGCCACCGTCCCAGTTCCGTCATGGCGCTGCGGAATAGGGCGGGCGGAGTTGAGACATCACGGGCGATCGCCAACCAATGCTTAATTAGGGGGTGGGGAGGGACGTAAACGCGCAGTTGCAGAGTCATTAGCGGGATAGTTAACCAAATTCGGCTTTTCCTTTCCATCATACTCCCCCGCCTACCCAGTCAGACTACCCCCGCATAGTTTTAAGAAATGTTACAAACTTATTGACAATTATTTTTAACAAGGTTAAAGTAGATTCTCAGTGTTCTCCTCTCAAATCAAAGGATCGGCAGACGGGGGCGGTTGATAAAAAAACCGTTCCCGCATTTCTTGTTAAAATGGCTGGGGCAGGGCTGATCTCATCATTGTGATCACAGAACTGTCGCTTGTGAACGTTATACAAGTATGGTGAAGCGTTACACTGTAGAGTCAGGAAATTCTGGAAGAGAGTTGATCCGATGCCTGTTATTACCCACCAGTCCTTTGCTGATGAACCCCTACCGACTCAAGACTTTGATGTAATTGTCATCGGTTCCGGTATTGGAGGCTTAGTCACAGCCACTCAACTGGCAGCCAAAGGCGCGAATGTACTTGTCCTAGAAAGTTACATCATCCCCGGTGGTAGTTCTGGTTACTTTGAGCGAGAGGGATATCGATTTGATGTCGGAGCATCAATGATTTTTGGATTTGGTGACCAAGGCACAACTAACCTGCTCACCCGCGCCCTAGAAGCTGTTAACGTCAAATTAGAAACTATCCCCGACCCAGTTCAAATTAACTACCACCTACCTGGGGAACTCCAAGTTAGAGTTCACCGAGATTATGAGAAATTTTTGCAAGAACTAGGGGAAAAGTTCCCCGATGAACGAGAAGGAATTCGTAAGTTTTATGACGAATGTTGGCAGGTCTTTAACTGCTTGAACGCCATGGAACTCCTTTCCCTGGAGGAACCCCGTTATCTGATGCGGGTTTTCTTCCAGAACCCAGGCGCTTGTCTGGGACTGGTTCAATACCTACCCAAAAATGTGGGCGAAGTCGCCAAACGACACATCAGCAACCCGGAATTACTCAAATTTATTGATATTGAGTGTTACTGCTGGTCTGTGGTTCCCGCTGACTTGACTCCCATGATTAACGCTGGGATGGTGTTTTCTGACCGCCACTACGGTGGGATAAACTACCCCAAGGGGGGAGTAGGTCAAATCGCCGAAAAACTGGCTGAAGGCTTACAGAAAGCCGGAGGAACCATTCAATACAAAGCCAGGGCTAAACAGATTTTAATAGAAAATGGGCAAGCTGTGGGGGTTGAACTCACTAACGGTAGGGTTTACCGCGCTCGGCGCATTGTTTCTAATGCTACCCGCTGGGATACCTTTGGTAAACTAATCCCTGAAAAAATGATGCCATCTTCTGAGAAAAAATGGCGCAAACGCTATCAGAAATCGCCCAGTTTTCTGAGCTTACATTTAGGGGTAGAAGCCTCCGTTTTAACACCAGAAACAGATTGTCACCACATCATAGTTGAAGATTGGCAAAAAATGGAGGAGCCAGAGGGGACAATTTTTGTCTCTATTCCTACCCTCCTTGACCCGGATTTAGCCCCGCCCGGCTATCATATCATCCATGCTTTTACCCCTAGTTGGATTGATAATTGGGAAGATTTACCACCGACAGAATATGAACAAAAAAAAGAGGAGGCAGCCTGGGGAATTGTAGACCGTCTGGAGAAGATTTTTCCCGGTTTAGATGCGGGTTTGGATTATATGGAAGTGGGAACAGCGCGATCGCACCGTCGCTTTCTTAACCGGGATGACGGAACCTATGGCCCTATTCCTAGCCGCCAACTGCGGGGACTCCTAGGAATGCCTTTTAATCGCACCGCTATTCCCGGTCTGTATTGCGTTGGAGATAGCACCTTTCCTGGTCAAGGATTAAATGCTGTCGCCTTTTCTGGGTTCGCCTGTGCCCACCGCATTGCCGTAGATTTAAAGTTAGGCTAACACCCCAATTTAATTCGATAATTTAGTGGGAGGAAATCGCTCCCCTCCCCTATTTTTATCTGCTCATCTTAACTAAAAATTATAAATTTATGCAAGTCTGTATTGTCACAGGTGGCAACTCCGGTGTCGGGTTAATGACATCGGTGGGTTTAGCTAAATTAGGCTATCATGTCTTTATTGCTTGTCGTTCCCACACCAAAGCTAGAAAAGCTATTGCTTATATCTCTAAAAAAACTGGCAACCCTAACATCGAATATTTGCCCTTAAATCTGGCTTCCCTGGAGTCTGTTCGTCAATGCGTTGAACTGTTTTTAGCCAAAAACTTACCCCTAAATATTTTAATCAATAACGCCGGAATATTCAGCGATCGCGGTGTCACCCCAGAAGGATTTGAGGTGATTTGGGGTACTAACTATTTGGGGCATTTTTTGCTGACTTATTTACTCTGGGAGAAATTACAAACATCTGCCCCTAGTCGAGTGGTTATGGTGTCTTCAGACCTCGCCTTAAAACCCACGACAATTAAATGGGATTTATTTGTGAAATCTACCCCCTTCAACTTTATCGAACTATATAATCAATCTAAACTCTGTTTATTACTGTTAACCCGACAACTTTCTCAACAATCAAGCCATGTTACTGTTAACGCCGTGCATCCCGGCTTTGTCCAATCTAATATTACCATCGGTCATCGCTTGAGTAAATTTTTGGGTATCGGAATTAGTCCCCAAAAAGGCTGTTATAGTAGCTTATTCTGTGCTACTTTTCCCGAATGTGAATTAATCACTGGTAAGTTTTTTGACCCCAAAGGCAAGGAAATTCCTTTGCCTCCCTTAGCTTTAAATAATCAGTTATGTCAACAATTGTGGGAACAAAGTTTAGATTGGACTGGTGGCAATAAACCTGTGGGAACCCAGACCATTAATTATGATGGTAGTGATGAAGTTTGGGGGCCCTATAGCTTAAAATTAACCCCGGAAGAAATCGCTACAATTCGCCAACATATTTTTAAGGAAGTCTTACCTAAGCCACCGATTAAAGTTTTATTGGTTTCGGCATTAACTGCGTTATTAAAACTACAATTTGGCTCGATTATGTTGTTGTTCGTGCAATGTTATAAGCGACAGTTTTACATGGAAAGACATTTAGATTCGCCTGAATTATTAAAGTTGTGTAAGGACGAGAACTTATTGGCGATTCTCAGAAAACATCTGGGGGATAATTTGCGCCTATGGCGTTCGGAATTATGGGTTAATTATCCCTCCCGTCAATTAATCCCATTTTGGCATCGAGATATTTACCCTAAATTATTGGCTGGGGAAGGCAAAACTATTAATATCTATATTGCTTTAACTGAAGTTACTGACAGGAATGGCTTTGAATATATCCCCAAAACTGAAGCGGAAAATTGTCCCAAGCAAATTACGGACCCTTTCAGTGGTAATCATTTCTACAAGGTTCCTAATTCTGTGAAAAACCAAGTTATCCCGGTGGTTTTGAAGGCGGGGGAATTTGTTTTATTTACTGACCAAGTTATCCATCGTTCGGTTTACAATAGCAGTGGGAAGGTGCGTCTGTCTTTGACTTTAAGAGTGGCTCAAGATACGGTCAAAATTTTGCCGGGATATAGCCCGATTTATCATCAGCCACTATCTTTATCTAATTAATTAAGGCTATCTGATTCTATTTGATGTTGGGCGGGTCTTACAAACTAGAGGTTTCGGTTAGAATATGCTACAATTATTTGATGGGTTAATTATGGGTTGAGGAGACAAAATGAAAATTACTATTGTAGCGATGGAAATTCCCTATCCTCCTATTCATGGCGGCCGAGTTGATGTCTGGCGACGGCTGAAAATGTTGGCGGAATTGGGAACGGAAATACAGTTAATCTGTTGGTCTGGTACGCCTGTAGATGGCGATAGCTTGCAGGTTATTAATCAATATGTGAAAGACTTTCATCTGATTATTTATGAGCGTGGTATGGGTTCTTATCTCCGGCGGGCGATCGCTTTATTATCATACCCTTTAGAAGTGACATCGAGAATCGTTAGAGGTGAGAAATGGAAGCAGATTTTGGCATCTGTTGGGTCTTTTCAGCCTGATGTGATTCTCTGCGATCAGATTCACAGTGGTTGGGTGGCATCTAAATTGAGTGACTCTCTGGATATTCCCATGATTGTGCGATCGCATGATATTGAACATTTACATTATCGCTATTATTTTCAATGTGCAAAAGGCACTAAAAAACTGGTGAGATTATTATCTATTAATCACTTAGAAAAATTCGAGAAATCATTACTAAAAAAAAGTTTGGCATTTTATGATATTTCCCGAGATGATTTACAATTTTGGCAACAACAAGGATTTGATAATGGCTACTTTTTGCCTCCCTTAATCGAATTTAGTGACTACCATAATCAAGAGGATAACTTAACTGATTCTGAGTCAGAAAAACCTGCCTATGATGTGGTGTTTCTGGGGAATTTGAACTCGGAAAATAATGTGGCGGGTGTGACTTGGTTTGTGGAGGAAGTCTGGCCAATGTTAAAACAGCGATCGCCTAGTATTAAAGTTCTGATTTCCGGTTCCAACCCCGTGCAAAAAATCAAAGATATTTGTCAAAATAAACCCGGATTAGAATTAATAATTAACCCGCCATCTGCTGCCAAAATTTACCGTTCTGGTCGAGTATTAATCGACCCTGTAGCTACTGGAAGTGGTGTTAGTATCAAATCTATTGATATGTTGGCGATCGGTAAACCCATTGTTTCTCGACCCAAAGGATTGTCAGGTTTACCAGAAGCCGCGAAACCATATTTCCGAGTAGCATCTGATGCGTCATCATACACTAATGAAATTCTAAATTGTCTGGCTGAACAGCAACCCAACATCCCAGATCGCCTTTTACTAGAGTCAATGTTTGGATCTCCCGTCATTGAGAATTTCCTCTCTCAAATTGACTCTCTGCTTACCTCCAATCAAACCCCCAAATAGTAACCCATTGAAACTTGACCATCAAAAAAGACCCACAATCATTAATGTTGATGGTATTGATTAATCGTTCTCAATAAGACCATCTCCATCTGATCAATCATAACTTTAGGGCTAAAATTATCCAGTACATGATCACGACAACGCCGGCCCAGTTCCGGGTCATCATCTCGCCAATTAGTAACCTGGTTAAGAACTTCTGCTAATTGTTCAGGAGAACCAGGTTCAACCAAATAACGGGTTAATTCACCTGTCATCATTTCAGGTATTCCCCCGACTCTACTACCGACCACAGGCGTACCAGTTGATAAAGATTCTAAAACCACCCTCGGACAAGGATCAGGCCAAATACTAGGAACAATGGTAACATCACTAACCCGATAAAGATCCGGTGTATTGGGAACATGACCTATAAACTGGACTAATTCTTTAATCCCTAGGTCATCCACCATATCTTTTAAAAATTTAAGGTAGTGAATACGCGCTGCTGGTGAATCTTCTGTAGGTTCCAAAATCACATTTCCAGCAATTAATAAACAAATATCTGGTTGGTGATTTGCCAGTAACGCAAAGGCTTTAATTAGGACTTCTATTCCTTTATTAGGGTTGAGTCTCCCCAGAAACGAAAAAACTCGCCTGTTTCCTAAGATATTAAAATCACGACGGAGGGATAATTGCTGATACTCATCAACGGAGTAGGGACTAAATTTTTCCGGGTCAATGCAATTATAAACTATATCAATTTTATTAGCATCAATACCACACAAATTAACCCATGTGTCTTTATTAGCTTGAGAAACCGTCATAAATTGATTCACCCCTGACAACCCAGGTCGCCACTTGAACTTAAATGGAGTTCCGGGTAATTGTAAATAACAGACTAAAGGGACTTTGTGGATATTGGATAAAGCATAGCCCCAAAATATTGACCTAGACTCATTAGAAAAAATAATAGAGTCAGACGTTTTTTTTATAGGGGAAATATCATTAAAAAACTCTACAGCAAATTTGACCATATCGAGGGGATTTTTGCGGTTGGCTTGGTAGCGCTTAACCGGAATTAAATCTTGGCAAAATTTGCCATAGGTTTCTAGGAGGTCTCCTTCTTTGGTGTAAACCAAACTAACCTGATGTCCACAATTAGCAAGACCTTCACAAATGCCTAGTAGATTTAACTCCTGACCGCCAAGGGTTGATGAGGGTTCATTTTCTAAAGCAATTAAGTGCATAGATGATGATTTTAAAGTCATTTTTTGATATACAAAATATGTGGTAGTTAACTAATACAGTTTATTGGAAAAAATTGACTGAATATAAACGATTAATTTACTTTTAGTCTGAGTCACCATTATTTCGCACCAATTAAATATCCCACCAATCAAATAACTCGGGCTTTAGATAATCTAAAGTCTTCTTTAATTTTAATTTGATTAACTTTAGAAAACTTACCAATGGCTTGAGAAATACAACTTGATCTAAATAACTGCTGATCATCCTAGGACTAATATCACTGGGGCTACTCCGTTGCCACCCAAGAGACGGACATACAATTAAAGATACAATTTCAGGATTTTGCTTTCGGAATAGATAATATGCAGTATCAATATAGGCTCCATCCAGGTCATCAAAATTAGGATCTTTTTCAAAAAAACAAGTTTGAGAACGTTTTTTCAACAGTTCTTCTAAAAAGAATATCAAAGGATCATAAGCTGTATGATTAACAGCATAAAAATGTGTACCTAATGTTGGATAATTAGTTTTTTTTAAGTGAGTCCAAGTTGTTGATATCTCGGGGTCGTAAAAATTATAATAGTCTGATAGCTTTAATTTATGATAAGCAAAATATCCTAGAAATAATAGATCCCAATTTACTTGACTAAGTTCATCAAGTAATTGTGTTTGTACAGAACAAAATCTACTAGAAATAGCCAGATCATCTTCCATGACTAATATATTACTGAGTTGGTCTCTTTTGGCAATTTTAATAATCTCTAAATGACTCAGGTAACACCCTAACATACCAATGCTCGAAAAAGCTAATTTTTCCGTGGGTCTGATAGCGGGAAAAATGTTTACTTTTTCAGAATCAAAATTTAAGCCTATACTCTTTATTTCTTTCTCCATTTCACGTCTTCTATCAACCCTCTCAGGTAAGTTAATAACATAAATTTTATCAAAAAAATCTGAGATTTTCATATCAAAAATTACTCCCATGTAAGATTTTACTTTTGAGTAATATAGTACATCATTTTTATATTAATGTCAATCAAGTTTTGATTAATAAAAGTTAACTTAAAGTGTTGAAAAAATTAAGTAGCAAACACTATAAGGATTGCCAGTTTATGGTACTTATAAATATGCACCAGCTTAAATAAGTTAACTAGAATTTTTGAGATTTTGATAATTTAGTCGCCAGATTGCACCCCAGTAGCACAGGAGAATTAAAGAATCTGTAGTTAAGGTCGCCCAAGCTGCACCCCTCCATGAAAAGATGGGGATTAAAAAATAATTTAAACTAATATTAATTAAAGCTGCACTAATTTGAACCAACCCTCGTAACTTTTGATATCCAGATCCGGTAAGGGTATCTGCTGCCACTAATTGCATACCAATAATTAGTGGCATGGGAGCTAACCAGTATAATACTGGCACTGAATCTATATAGCTTTCTCCCAAAATATAAGGTATAAAAGGCGCAAAAAATATACAACCTATAAAAACAAAAATACCATATATAGAGATAAGCGGAATCAAACGTTTGGCAAATTTAAAAGCATTACTAATACCCAAAGCACCTTCTTCAAAAAATTTTGTGTATGTGGAACTAAATACTACTAAAATTGGTATATAGCCAACTTCTATCAATCTATAAGCAGCAGAATATATACCAGTTATACTTAGAGTTGAAAGACTGCTTAACATGGTTCTATCAATACTGGAATTGATATTGGCAGCTGATCGGTCTAGAGAGAAGTATATACCTTGAAAAATGTTGTGATTGATATGGGATAATTCTAATTCAGGAAAACCCAGAGAAAAACAAACAAAAAAGAATGAAAAAATTGCCGTTATTGTTGTACCAAAAACATATAAAATAGACCAATTGATAGCATTAGGATCATCAAAAAATATAACTAAAGCTATAGCAGATAAGACTTTCACAAAATTATAAAAAATCTGTAATTTAGCCGTGTTTTTATGCTGATTAAGTCCTAAAAAAGCGCCACAACATATATTCCAAATAGACAATCCTAAAATATCAGAAATAAGTATGGATAAAATCAAGACGTTAGGAATAAATTTTGGCAAAATAAATTTGCCTATTAAAAATGATAAACAAATTACAAAAAAACTACAAAAAAAAGTTGTTACAAGAGCATCACCCAAATATTTTTTAAATAAAATTTTATTTCTTGAAACATTTCTAATTAAAATATCTGTACTACCTAATGTTCCAAATGGAACAGCGATCGAGGCTAGTGCTGTTACTCCCATAAACATACCAAAATTTTCAGAACCCAGATGTCTAGCAATCAATATAAAGTATGTAGCTTGCATGAAAATACTGATGACTTTACCCAAAAACATCCATAAAGTATTTCGGACTAATGACTTTTGCGTGATTTTCTTAATTTGTTCTTGCAAATTAGTAAAATATGACATATATTTTTCGTGATTTACGTCTTGAATGGCTACCAAATTTAACTTTAGACTAACTTGATTTTGGTACAGAAACTGCTAATAAATATTCGGTGCTAGAGGAACGTTCAAAGGCTTGATCTAGGGAATAGGTGGGCTGCCAGTTTAGAATCTTTTTAGCCTTTTGATTGCTATATCGCAGTGGTTTAAAACGAGCTTGTAGTTTGGCGGGGACTAAAATACCTGGTAAACGAGCTTTACCCTCAAGAAATACGCGGTTAAATAGCCAAGCCATATTGGCAATTAATCCCATAAAAAACCAGTTTATAAAATATATTTTGGGGACTTTATCCATGGTTTCTATGAGTTTTTGGGCATAGACATTTTGAGCAGGTAAATTATCATCGATAATATTTAAGGTTTGTCCAAAGGCTGCCTCTTTATCGGCGGCGATGACAATGGCTTCGGCACAGTTTTCGACATAGGTTAAAGGCATAATTGCATTACCTCCGATTCTTAACCAGGCACTATCCCCTATTTCGGCACCTAAGCAAGCATTCCAAAGATAATCTCGACCGTAAATCATCCCCGGACGAATAATGGCAACTTGTCCACCATCTCGCTCAAAATCTCGATAAAGTTGTTCTTGAATTAGCTTGGTTTGAGCGTATTCGTCACGATTTAAGGGGTCAGCTTCAATGGGAGAATCTTCGTCTAAAATTTGATGCGATCGCATTTTTACATAATCATAAACTGAAAAGGTACTAATGGCTATGAGCTTAGAAATCCCGGCTTTTTGCATAGCAATTAAGACATTTTCTGTAGATATGACTGTACCAGCAAACTGGGTGTAAAAATCCCCGGACTTGGAGGCGGCTAAATGAATGACAGCATCCACAGATTGCAGACTTTCTACCAAGCCTGATGATTGCCTTAAATCTATGCGGACAATTTCTACATTAGGATGATTAAACCAAGAGAATTTGGTCTCATCAGTTTGGGGACGAAGTACGGCTTTTACTTGGTGTCCCCGTCGCAAGGCTTCCGTGACAATATACTGTCCTAAAAATCCAGATGCGCCAGTGATAAACAATTTCATAGATGATTCTCCTCGGCAATTAATGCGTTAACTAAACGGCTGGTTTTATCCATATCTTCAAAGCTAATTGGTAGCGGCTTATCTTCTTGTAAGGCTTGATAAGTCTGCTCTAATAAACTATGTAAACCTTCATAGGGAGTCTTTTGTAAAAGTTTCCGACGAAAGTTAGTAAAGCTGGCATTCATGAAAGTCCAACCGTTAGCAAACTGATTAGCCAAAGGGGAAAGCTGTTTACCAACGGCACGAGGGACTACACAGCGAATATAGGGTTGAAATAAATCAACTTCTGCATAACCCAAGGAACCGCGAACTGTCACGGAAAAACAATCGGGTTGAGTGTAAGCACTAAACCGTATGCGAGTATGTTGATGACCGGAAAAAATCAGTGCATCTAAATCGTCATACTTAAATAAATTGCCGCCACCATGATTATTCCATCCGGCTTTGACGTAATCAAAAGTTGGTATAAATAATAAGGCAAGATAACACAAGTGGGTAATAAAGTCATGAATTACACCCCCTGGCAGTTTATGGACTGGACTGGGTAGATTTTGGTCTGCGTATCGTCCACCACTGCGGATGTCTAATGCCATGCGGACTTCTACTTCGCCGATTGTTCCTAGGGTTCCATCTTCAACTAGCTTTTGCAATGCTAGAATGGGCTGATTGAAGCGATAATTTTGGTTTTCGATTAAATGGCGATCGCATTTTTTAGCAAAATCCCATAGTTCTTTAAACTCATCATAAGTGGGAGTTATCGGCTTTTCACAAATCACATGAGCCCCAGCACTCAGACAATCCATAGACATTTTTTTATGGATTTGAGGCGGTGTTAAAATATGCACAACATCCGGCTGGGCTTGCTCTAGCATTTGATGATAATCTGTATAAGCAGTTTCAGCACCGAATCTTTTAACCGCATAGTTAGCAGCAGCTTGGGAAATATCACAAACTCCTACTAAATCAGCCCTTTCCGAGGTAGACAAAAAACTGAGATGTTCCTTAGAAATCAACCCGGTACCAATAACGGCTGCTTTTAACTTAGGTTTTTGAGTGTCTGTATCCATTACAATTAATTTAATCCTAGAAAAATAGTTTACTTGATTTCACACTAATTAATGTTTTCCAGTAATTTTTGATAGCGTTTAATCGGAATACCAGCTTTGGCTGAAATCATAACTGTGACATAATCTGGCTCAATTTCAGACAAAAAATCCTTGATTTGTTGTTCTGATAAATTTTCTGTCCCAAAATAGCGTAAGCCGGGGTAGGTTTCATCAATATAATGATTTGCTTCATGGGCTAGAATATAATCACAAAACATTCCATAGAGGATATACTCAGATAAATTCCAAGTATTAGAGATGGTTTCCACCCAATAACGTCCAGACACTTTCTCTAGGTGTTCATATAATTTGAAAATATTATCTCTTTTCCAGGTAATCAAGTCACCAATATAGTTAGGAGCCGGAAAATCCATCATGGGAGTAATCAGTAATTGACTAGCAGTTTTATACCAACTATAATGAGACTCCCAAAGGCGAGGAATTGAGTTAGGCTCTCGATAAAAGCGAATTTTTCCATCCTTAACAAATCGTTCCTGTGGATTTAAAGGACGCACAAAGGCAACATCTGAGTCTACAAACATCAAAACATCTTCAGACACAAATTTAGCCGCTGACAGCTTAATAATTTGCTGAAGCAGCCAGTTACTAATGGGAGGACTTTTGAAGCTAAACCAACCATTTTTGACAAAAGGTATCCTTTTTATCCACCTAGGAATCACTTCTTCAACAACTAGAATTTCTGTGCGATTATTTTGGAGTGATTGAAACATTGATAAATCTTTTCGAGCAACAATAATATAATGCTTTGTTGATGAAGGTATGAATTTATCAACTGTATAACACAAAAATTGGCATCTCTCAAAGTCCGGTGCATAACTCGGTGTAATCAAACAAAAGCTGTATTCTGAGCCAGGAGGTTGAGACGTGATCTTCATAATTTTAATTGAGATTTAAATCAATTCAAGTCAGGGAGTAGTTTTGATGATCTTGATGCATCAAATTGAGGATGAGATGGTTTTGGTTTTTCAATGGGTGCCATAATTGAAATTGATAAAGCTGTATATAATACCCAGAATATACTGTTTTGAGAAATTATACCTCCTTCAGTTGCATTAGTTAATAGTAAATAAGTTAGAAATATTAAGGGCCAAAAGTATTCTATTCCGACACTAAATCGGGCCATAAAAACTGCCCTTAACAAGTTAATTGTAAACCCTAAAAAGTAAGTTATAACACCTAATAAGCCGATGTCTAACCACATATCGAGTATTCCATTATGGGAATAAGGAACCGGCCATCTTGCAGATCTAATAATATAGGCTGATGCACTATCTAATCCCTGCCAAAAAGCGGTATAACCGTATCCCAAATAGGGACGTTTTTCAATCATTTCTCTAGCCCAAACCCACAGTTCAGTACGACCGGTAAGGGTTGGGTCTTTACCAATTAATCCCAGTATTTCATCAATATTTTCAGTATAGATATAAAAAATAGTACCCCCTAAAGTGACAATGGCTAAAAATGAAGGAATCAGTAAAATATAGCGAAATCGCAGCACCCGATAGGCTATGATACTGGTAAATAAAACTGTAAAATTAATCAGGGAACTTGATGATTTTGCCATGACCAATAGCAAACAAGCAATGACGATCGCCCCATGAGCCATCCAGCGTTTTCCTTTCTCAAAAAGACCGGGTGATAAAATTAATACTATACCACCTAATGTCATGCCTCTTCCTAAAAGATTTTTATGGTTATATATGCCTCGCCAAGCCCCATAGTGAACGGCTTGTTCAATGCCATAACGCGGTAATGCGATCGCAAAAACCACACTGAGGACGGCAATAATTCCATAGGAAATAGCCAAAAGTTTCAGTTGTTCTCTGAGGGTATAACGACTACCTAAGTAAATACCAAATAGTGTAGTTCCAATTAAGCCAATACAACTTTTGAGGGTACGAGCCGGAAAATCTGACCAGAAATAGGAGGCGATCGCAATCAAAATCATCACCCAGATAACCGGCCCTCTTTTAGCAGCAATTAAAAACTTTTTCCACCGCAGCAGGAGTAAAGCGACAGAAACTAAATAAGTCAGCAGAAACAGCAGAACATTTAATCTAAAATCAAAGGAATTGATATCTGTACCATCACCCTCGCTTGCGCCGCCAGATAAAATCAGAGGCAACCAGTTGGCGCTATAGTGAATAATGGCAAAAACCGTAAAACTCGATTCCACATATTTTAAGTATTTTTCCATTAAAATATTGATGTTTTTTGTCTAAATCAACACCCTGTTACCTGCTGTGCATCATAGCATTTTGATTAGTGAAAGTCAGATAGAAATGTAAAAATTAATGTAGATTATGTAAAGTTTTGGTAAAGTTGTTGATTTGAGGGAGTCCCCAGACTTAATTAACCGGGTATCGGGGTGGTCTGATATCTAAGAAGAATTCTTAGAAGATATTTTCTGTGGGGACCCAGAGCGATCGCGCCGATGGGATTTTTGGAGAGGGAAATAGCGTTGAGCATGATAGAAATACTTAGTGGACTCATTCTTGCTAATCCCATTGATCACTGTCCCCAAGATCCGCTGACCCGATCGCCCTAATATTTCCTTAGCCGATTTAGCACTATCGCGGTCAAGAATTCGGGGTCTAGCAACCATTAACACCCCACTAGCCATATTAGCTAAAGTTAAAGCATCGGCGGCTAATACCAATGGTGGTGTATCAATAATTACAAAATCATACTCCTCCGAAAAATTCCGAATTAAGGAAGTCATGCGTCGAGAATCCAAAAGTGCTAACGGATTGGGTGGTGTCACCCCAGCGGTCAAAATATCGAGTTGGTCAATTCCCGGCTTCACGGCTTCGGAAAGAGTCGCCTCTTCCACGAGTACATCACTTAATCCCACCGCATTAGTTAAACCCCAGATATGATGTTGAATCGGTTGTCGCATATCCCCATCAATGAGTATCACCCGATGTCCAAGCTGGGCGATCGCCGCCGCCAAATTAGCGGAAACCGTTGATTTTCCCTCCTGTGGTACGGAACTGGTGACCACAATTACCCGCACCTTGCGATCGGAGCCCAAAAACTTCAAATTAGCCTGAATCATCCGATAAATTTCGCTAATTAAGGAACCGGGTGTATCCACTACTGGAACCTGTACAGAAGAGCGATCGCCTCCGGTAAAATAGCGGTAAAAAGGCGGATCTGCAAAAGAAGGAATAATACCCAACAAAGTATATCCCAATAAATCCCTAGTTTCCGCCACCGTCCTCAGAGATTTATCGCCCATTTCCATCAACAGCAATAAAGTAGTTGAGGCGACCAATCCCCCCATGACCCCCAAAGCCAACAACTGTATTTTTGCCGTTCTTCCCTCGTCTGGAACGTTAGCTGTTTCGATAATTCTGGCATTATTGGTAATCTTATTGGCTGCCACTTGCGCTTCCTCAAGATTTTGTAGTAAAGTCCGATAAGTCAGACGAGCCACCTCAGCCTTGCGCTCAAGTTCCTGCTGTTGTTGTTCTAATTGTGGCAAGATACTAGCTCTTCTTTCCAAACCATCACGCGCCTCATAGAGAGAGTCAAGCTGCTTAGTCAAATCCATTCGCCTAATTTCCGCATTAACAAACTCTTCAATCTTGTTATTTTTGACATCCATAACCCTGAGCAACCCGCGAGAAAAGGCTCTGCCACTACCCAAATAAACTTGAATTTCTCTCTGTAACAAACTCTCCAGATTATCTCGCTTTCCCTTTAAAGAAATAATCCGGGGATTTTCATCTCGAAAACGTCTTTGTTCCTGAGCCAACTCACCCTCCACGTTCTCCAATTCTTGTAAAGCAGATCGCACCACCGGAGACTGACTTAAAGTATTTACCGCTATAGCCTCTTCCAGATTCAAGCCCACTTGATTTCCCAAGGAATTAACCAAAGATTGCACCGCATTCAATTCAGCTTCTAAGGTAGTAATATTGCGATTTAACTGCGCCATTTCCTGTACTGATATAGCAAACTCCGTTCCCAGGTCTACTATCTCATTTCTTTCCTTAAAATTTTGAATAGATTTTTCCGCCAGAAACAACTCCTGTTGTACCCTAGGTAGTTGTTCCTGAATAAACTCTTTTGCCCCCGAGGCTTCTTGTCGAATACCAGACACATTCGCCTCAATATAAACCTCCATAATGGTATTAATCACATCAGCAACTTCTTGAGGATTTTTGCTTTGATAGGTTAACAGAACAATATCCGTCCCGCCGATAATTCTAATATCTAAATTGCGTCTAATATCCTCTGGATAAATTGGATCACCATCTTCATTAGTTAAATTCAAGCGCTCAATCACAGTTTCTAGCAAAGGATTAGAATGCATTAATTCTATCTGGGTACTCAAAGGAGTCTGATCCGCCAATAGTGCTTTCAATTCCCCCAACCCTTCACCAATACCAGCTAAAGAAGAAGTGCGGTCTACCTTAAATAAAATTTTGCCTGAGTTTTGATAAGTTGGGCTCAAGAATTGGGTAGCATATACAGCCCCAGATACAGTTAGCACAAAAACCCCCAGCAGCCAAAACCATCGGCGTTTCAATGTTTGTAAATATCTGCCCAAATCTAAATCAATAGATTCTCGGTGTTCAATATTACTAAAATCCATAACCATTACCTCTTATAGACAAGAACACAATCTGATCAATAAATTTAATTATTATTATCTCTATCCTCTGTTAAAATATGAATGATATTCAGTAAAGCCGAGACCCCAATTAGACCACCCACAGGTCTTAACACCTCTTCAAAAGTATCAGCCGCCTCAGTTAAAGCTGAACGATTCACCACCACCACATCATCTCGTTGTAAAACGGGATTATTGGGTGCATTTAGTCCGGCTTGAAAATCAATAGAAATTTGACGACGGGAAACCGTACCATCAGGACGCAAACGCAGAAGTTCCACGGAGCCAGTATTCGCCCGCCGCCGATTAAACCCCCCCGCCACCAAGATAGCTTGATTAAGGGTTGTATTAATTGGTACTTGAAGCGCCCCCGGTTGTGTCACTTCTCCCACCACATTAACCATCATAGTTCTCGGGGAGAAACTAGCACTTGCTAGGGAAATAATCTCATCGGGAGGCACTGCACTAGCGGTAGGAATTATAATAGAATCTCCCGGCTGTAAACTAATATCCTGAGTAGCATCACCTGTGGTCAGTAATTGCCACAAATCGACAGTTATAGTCTTTAATTCACCCGCCTGAGTAAGTCTTTGTAATTGAATGCGACGCAGGTTAGCTTGAGGCTTAATACCTCCCGCCCTTTGTATAGCTTGAGTAATGGTCGGTAATTCGGGTAAATTGGCCATTCCTTCCCCCATAATATAGGTTCCCGGATTAAATACTTCCCCGACGATAACTACCTGAAAAGGGGCGACCTCTTCCGGCGCAAAATTAGCAGAATTAATCTGTCGAATAGCGACAGGATCAAGATTTTCGGCGGTAGGTACTACAATTGTATCGCGATCGCGCAAAACCAGATCTTGGCTTAAATCTCCATTTTCCAGCAATTCCTTGAGGTTGACGACAATATTTAACCTAATGGGGTCTTGTCGCTGCACCTTAACCTGAGTAATATCTGCTGATTGAGTAATCCCACCCGCCTGCTGGAGAAGCTGAGTTACTGTATAGAACTGAAATTGTCGCTCAACGGTGTTAGAGGTAGAAAGGGGTAGAATGTATGTTCCTGGTCGTTGCACCTCCCCCCCAACGGCAATGCTAATGGGACGGGGTGTAATAATTCTCACGCTGGGGAATGGTTGCTGTACAAAGGGAGTATAGGCGGCGGAAATTTTCTCAGTCAGTTGAGAAACTGATAGCCCAGCTACGCTAATTTGACCGATTAGGGGCAGATTGAGTGTGCCATCAGTCAAAATTAGGTATTCGCCACTGTATTCAGGAACATCGAGAATATCTACCCTTAGCAAATCTCCTGGACCGAGGGTATAGGCATCAGGAACACGAATTGAGGCGGGGGTAATGGTGGGGATAGAAGGTTGAGTTTGGGCTAGGCTGATAGGTGTGCTGGTATGCCATATCAATAGGGACATTAACCCCCAACTCATCACTGTTGTAGCCTGGGAAGATTTGACAGGATTAGTTGTATTAGCTTGAAATGATGGCTCAGTCATAGGTGAGAGTCAATACATTGGCAGTATCAAACATAAAATATACAGTTGACAATGAGTTAAAGGCTGAGGCTTTCTTCCTCATGGTAACGGCTATTCTCTGAAGTGGCTAGTTATTAAGTTGTCTAACTCAGAATAGTCGGGAATAGAGGCTGATACTGATGCACCATTTCTGATGATAACCCGATCATGCTGCGATCGCGATAGTAATTCACTGAAATTTCTGCCTTTAAAAGCGATGAGATTGGCGGAAATGCCTACCCCAAGCCGAACTCGATTTGATAATCCCATTAAGTCGGCGGCGGTTTTGGTGACGATTTGGGGCCAGTCACCATAGGGATGATCTAAATGACCGATTCTGACTGACATTTTGAAGACTTCTAAAACATCATGATCTCCAAAGGCATAAAATGGATCACGACAGTTATCACTGGCTACTGTTACGGGGATTCCTGCCTGTTTTAATTCATGCAGAAGTGTCACACCTCGCCATTTCGGAGTTTGGGGTGTATGTGAATGGTTATCATATTGTCTATCTTGCAGATATAAATTGCACATGGGCAAGCTGACAATCCCTATATTAGATGCTTTGAGGAGATTAATGGTCTGGTTAATTACTTCGGGATTCTGGACGGATAAACTGCAACAATGTCCGCAAATTATCGGATTCTCAAATTGAGATTTGACTGCATATTCGGCGATTTTATATAAGGTGTTAGAATCAGGGTCGCCATTTTCATCTACATGGAAATCTAAGGATAAATTCCGGTCTTTGGCTAGGTCAAATACTCGCTTAATTTGTTGATCAAGGTCACGGTTAATATAAGCGACACCCCCTAAAATACCACCCATTTCTGCTACTCTATCGGCTAGTTTTTCTCCCTGGGGGGTTAAGTAATAATCCAGAGATACGAGGGATACAGCTTGCAAAAATATGCGATCGCACCATTTTTTCCGCAGACTGTTAAATACTTCCCAGCTAATTTCTGTGAGTTTTCCGGCTGAGTCTAAATGGGTGCGGAGAGCCTGGGTCCCATGGGCATAACTACATTTTAAACCAAATTCCATCCGCTGATAGATGTCTTCAGCACTCCAGTATTTTTCACTGTCAGAAATCGCGGTATTTAGCGCCCCGGTAAAAGTCCCGTCGGGATTAGGCGATCGCTGCCAAATATGGCCCTTATCTAAATGGGTGTGTAAGTCCACAAAACAGGGCCAAAGCTGTCCCCCCCGCAGGTCTACCCAGGGGATATCAGCCACCTCCCTATTTCCAGCCGGTCGCAGTTGGCTGATTTTCCCCGATGCAATTTCCACATCCATTAATATTAGCCCCTCCCGCGTCTGCTGGCTTAACCAGTCCGGTTGGCTTACTTCCAATAAACAGCAGGGAATATGGGCATTTTTTAGCCAGTAGCGATCGCTTTTGGGAATACTAATCATGACCACCATTTACCCCATCATGCAAAAATAACATTGTTAATATGCAAAAAGTTCATCAAACTTAGGATTTTGTAATATTAGCTACACTTTAACTGATTTTTCAGCTTTAACCTACTGATTAATTCTTAAAGTCATCGCTCAAATTTTCGGCGGCTTTAGGAGTAGTTAAATTTGCGGATCTCATTCCCCCAATCACCTATATATAGGTTGCTGTTTATACAGTTATCCTAAATTTATGGCTAGTTTTGATGTGCTTATCCTAGTTTTTGATATAGCCCAAGCCATAAAAGTTATTATCAAATCAAGAGGCGATCGCTCATCAACCTAGGGAAATGTAGCCCCGTGCTAGTCAACTTTACTATCAGAAAATCCCCATGACATCCATTCAAACCACCCCCAACTCATTAACCTCTTCTGTCGGTCTCAAAATCGGATCAGTAATTGGTTTAATTGCCTTTTCAGGATTTTACATCAACAGTTGGCAGCAACTACTATCCAACCATTACGCACAACAGCAACCCCAAGCCGAAACCATTGTAACTGCTGTCGAAGTTGTCCCAGAAACCGTAGAAACCCCAACAGTAGCCGCCACCGTAACCCCCATAACCGATCCGAATGCGATCGCCCAGCTAACCAGCCAATTATACACCCAAATTGACCAAAACTGGCAACAGTACCCCACCTTTACCGAGAACCTAGTTTATCAGGTCTCAGTCAATCAAACAGGTGCGATCGCCCAATACAAAACCATCAACCCCGCCGCCGCCAAATATCTTAATCAGACCCCCATTCCCCAATTAAGTCAAGCCACCACCTCCGACCAACCCCAGGCTGAATTTCTCGTAGTCATGGCCCCCAGTGGCAGTCTACAAGTTAACCCTTGGGTTGCCGAATAATATTCCCTCATCAATTACCTGGATTTAGGATTGAGTAATTAGGCCCAACTTATTCAGTCATCACTCAAGCTAATTCCCCCTGTTGTTTAACCCACCACCATTTAATCAAAATGCTAACCGAATTATGGTCTTTAAAAGGCCGATACAAAATCCTACACCTAACCTGGTTCGCCTTCTTTCTCTCCTTTGTAGTCTGGTTCAATTTCGCGCCTTTAGCCACAGCAATTCAAGAGGATATGGGCTTAGAAATAAGTCAAATTCGTACCCTCGCCATTTGTAATGTCGCCCTCACAGTTCCCGCCCGGATTATTATTGGGATGCTGCTAGACAAATACGGCCCCAGAATCACCTACTCATTACTGCTAATTTATGCAGCAATTCCCTGTACAGCATTTGCCTTAGCCCAAAACTTTAATCAATTAGTAATTTCCCGTTTAGCCCTCAGCATAGTTGGTGCAGGATTTGTAATTGGTATCCGCATGGTAGCCGAATGGTTCCCCCCCAAAGAAATCGGTTTAGCCGAGGGAATTTATGGCGGTTGGGGTAATTTTGGTTCCGCCGCTGCCGCCTTTAGCTTACCCACTCTAGCAGCCATTTTAACCTTCGGTTCTGGCGGCGTAATTAACTGGCGAGTAGCCGTAGCATTAACAGGAATTATCGCCGCTGTGTATGGTGCTTTCTACTTCTTTAATGTCCAAGATACCCCCCCCGGAAAAGTCTATCACAAACCCCAACGCGCCAGAGGCTTAGAAGTTACCACCCCCAAAGACTTCTGGTTTTTGATGATTATGAATATTCCCCTAGTTGGTGTTTTGGGTATCCTAGCTTGGCGTTTAAGTAAAGTGGGTTTCTTGACCCAACCTCAACTTTATATCGTCTGGGTAGCCTTATTCGGTTTATACCTTTTCCAAGGTTATAACTGCTGGGAAGCTAATAAAGAATTAATCCTTGGTCAAAAACACTATCCCCCCGCAGACCGTTACAATTTTTCCCAAGTTGCTATTTTGGAATTGACCTATTTTGTCAACTTTGGCTCAGAATTAGCTGTGGTGTCAATGCTTCCCGCTTTCTTTGAGGGGACTTTCGGACTCAGTAAACCAGCCGCTGGAATGATAGCTGCTAGTTATGCTTTCATGAACCTAATGTCTCGCCCTGGTGGAGGTCTAATTTCTGATAAATTAGGTAGCCGTAAAAATACCATGGCAGCTCTGACAGCGGGAATGGCATTTGCTTATTTAATTATGGGTCGAGTTCATGGTGGTTGGTTGCTACCTGTCGCCGTACTTTTAACCATGACTTGTTCATTCTTTGTACAAGCCGGGGAAGGTTCAAGTTTTGCGATCGTTCCCCTCATTAAACGTCGTGTCACTGGACAAATTGCCGGAAATGTCGGCGCTTATGGAAATGTCGGCGCAGTCGTTTATCTAACACTATTTAGCCTATTTCCACAAGGTGATATTGGCAACCGAATTTTCTTCGAGATGTTAGGAGTAACTAGCATGATTGTCGCTTTCATCTGTTGGTTTTTCCTCAAAGAACCTCAAGGATCTTTTGCCGAACATCATGAAGGAGAATTACAAACCAACGAAGACCTGATCCCTGTCGCTAAATAACTCCCAAATAGGGGCGGGTTATTCACTAGCATTAAATTAGCTACTCGCCCCTGAACCGACAATAATTCCCTATCCTTCCCAGATGACTATCCTCCGTGGTTACGGTGATTAACTTCCGGTTGGGGTGGATTGATTAATTAATTGGCTGATTTTAGCAGACAATTAATCACAGTCAACTCCCCCCGCAATTGCCAGCCAATAGGTGGCTGATCTCCTATAATAAAAACTGCCACAATTACCACCCATTAATCTAAAATGACTCAATCGACAAAAACTCTCTGTCCTTACTGCGGTGTTGGTTGCGGCTTAGAAGTTTTACCCCCCGCCCAACCAGGAAAAGCCACAAATAGAGACTCACTCGGAAATCCAATTTGGCAAGTTAGAGGCGATCGCACTCACCCCTCAAGTCTCGGTAAAGTTTGCGTAAAAGGTGCAACAATTGCCGAAGCCATAGACAAAAATCGCCTCAAATATCCCATGATCCGAGACACCCTCGATCAACCCTTTCGCCGCGCCACCTGGGATGAAGCCTATAACCTTATTGTCAACCGCATTCAAACCGTCCGCAATACTATGGGCGCTGATGCCATCTGTATGTATGGTTCAGGTCAATTCCAAACCGAAGACTATTACATCGCCCAAAAGCTAATTAAAGGCTGTTTGGGAACCAATAATTTTGATGCCAATTCCCGCCTTTGTATGTCTTCCGCCGTGTCCGGTTATATCAAAAGTTTCGGTTCAGACGGTCCCCCCTGTTGTTATGACGACCTAGAAAAAACCGACTGTGCCTTTTTAATCGGTACTAATACCGCTGAATGTCACCCCATCGTTTTTAATCGTTTGCGGGTTCACCATAAGAAAAATCGCCAAGTCAAAATGATTGTGGTTGACCCCCGCTGCACCCAAACCGCTGAAGCCGCAGACCTACATTTAGCCATCCGTCCCGGCACCGATATTGACCTACTTAATGGTATAGCCAACCTCTTAATGCGTTGGGGTTTTATAGATTCTTTATTTATTGATGAATGTACCAAAGGATTCCCTGATTATATGCAGGTAATCCAATCTTATCCCCCGAATTGGTAGCCAGAACCTGTGGTATTCGTCTTGATGATCTTGAACTAGCCGCTAGGTGGTGGGGTGAGTCTAAACGGGTTTTATCTATGTGGTCAATGGGCATCAATCAGTCCTCCGAAGGAACTGCCAAAGTGCGGACTCTGATTAATCTTCATTTGATGACTGGAAATATTGGTAAACCTGGGGCGGGTCCCTTTTCTTTAACAGGTCAACCCAATGCTATGGGAGGTAGAGAAGCCGGAGGACTTGCCCATATTTTGCCCGGTTATCGAGTTGTAAAAAATCCCGAACACCGAAGAGAAATTGAGGAATCTTGGGAACTAGAACCCGGTCAGATTTCTGACCAAGTAGGTTTGAATGCTTGGGAAATGATTACTGGCTTAGAAACTGGTAACGTCGGGTTATTATGGGTGGCGGCGACTAATCCAGCAGTCAGTATGCCCGATTTAGAAAGGACTAAAGCTGCTTTAATGCGATCGCCTTTTACCATTTATCAGGACGCTTATTATCCTACGGAAACCTCCCAATATGCCCATATTTTACTACCCGCCGCCCAGTGGGGAGAAAAAACCGGGACTATGACTAATTCCGAACGGGTCGTTACTCTATGTCCAGCTTTTCGTGACCCCATAGGACAAGCTAAACCCGACTGGGAAATTTTCGCCGAAGTAGGGCGCAGGTTAGGCTTTCACAAACAATTTAATTTCGCTAATTCCGCTCAAGTTTACCAGGAATTTGTCCGCTTAACTCGTAACCGTCCCTGCGATTTATCCGGGTTGAGTCATGATCGTTTAATGGTTTCTGGTCCTATTCAATCGCCTTGTCCTGAGACCGAAACCGAAATTAATCGCACCCCGAAACGTTTATATACTGATTTACGATTTAATACCCCAGACGGTCGCGCACAATTTGGCGCTTATTACTCCAAAGGATTAGCTGAACCCCCAGATCCTGACTATCCTTTAGTGTTGACAACCGGGAGATTATACGGTCATTGGCACACTCAAACCCGCACCGGGAGAATTGAGAAAATCCGCAAAATGCACCCCGCTCCTTTTATTGAAATTCACCCCAAAGATGCCCATAAATTAGGCATTGAATCCGGTAATTTAGTGCAAGTGCGATCGCGCCGTGGAAAGGCTTATTTTCCCGCTCAAATTACTAAAGCGATCGTTCCGGGAACTGTATTTGTACCCATGCACTGGGGCGCTTTATGGGGAGATAATACCGAAGCCAACGCCATGACTCACCCTCAATGTTGTCCGGAGTCTAAACAACCCGAATTAAAAGCCTGTGCCGTACAATTATCAATAGTTAACCCCGAATTATTACCAACTTCACAAACCCAACCTAACCAACAACAACTCAACCCAACTATTCCCGTCTAAATACCTCCGCTGGGAGGGTACATGA
Organism: Arthrospira sp. PCC 9108; assembly: GCA_016745315.1. Taxonomy (GTDB): domain Bacteria; phylum Cyanobacteriota; class Cyanobacteriia; order Cyanobacteriales; family Microcoleaceae; genus Limnospira; species Limnospira platensis. Next base: position 1,471,274 of record CP066886.1, on the reverse strand, counting down.
TTAATCATTAAAACCGGGTTTTTCCTGCCATAGCAACCCAAAAACCCGGTTTCTCCTGATGATTAATTATCTGTATTGCGTTTGGAATGTTCTTTTAAAACCCATCCCATCAGAGACACAGGACCTTTAGAAACTGGCTCATTGGCAAGTTTTTTTGATTGTTTATTATACTGAGATTTAAACAAAAATTTATGAATCGACTTGTACACCTTGCCAACTTCTGGGTTCGAGGAATTAGACTCCTCAATCTTTGGCAGAGAGTCTATATGCCACCAAGTTATTAATTGATAAGTAGATACACCACCCAAAAAGCTACACAGCAGACTAAATGGCAGCGAATAGCCTACCAAAAAAAAGCCCCCCATAAACAATAAACCAATCACTAATCCGGTGGTTATTGCGCCTGTAGTAGTTGGAGAATCTGACATGGCTCGGCTACTCCATTTAATAGATAAGTTGTTTTAGACCTCATCCAAATCTTCACAAAGTTGTTGTAAATTTTGGTGTTCTAAGCGACGGGAAGATCGGCGATATTTTTTAGACTGCAATTTAGGTTCATATTGTTTTCCCCCTCCAGATTTACTTTTAGATTTGAGGCGATCCTCCTCTAGTGGTTGATGTTGAGACGTTTCCCAAGCCTCGATCGCCTCCTCAAGAAAATGGAGATATTGGGGGTATCTTTCCCAGTCTCCACGCACCACACATGATGGTTCTTCGCGGTGCAAACAATCATCAAATTGACACTTACCCTTAGTTAAGCGATCGCGAATTTCCGGGAAATAATTACCCAACTGGTGAGGGTCACATTGCAATTCCGGTTGATTAAACCCCGGAGTATCAGCCAGGAAACCCCCGTTATGTAATTCAAACAATTCCACATGGCGGGTAGTATGCCGTCCTCGCCCCAATTTTCCCGACACTTCCCCCACCCGCAAATGACTATTAGGAATCAGTTTATTAATCAAACTAGACTTCCCCACACCAGACGGACCAGAAATAGCCGTAGTTTTCAGGCGCAAGCGATCCAGCAGAGAATTAGCAGTGCCAGAAACCAGGTTTCTATCACCATCTCTAGTGAGGGAAGGCGAACTTTCCCCGAAACCGGGTTTGTCCAACCCAGCCGAATTTGATGATAAATTCAGAGTCGGCGAAATTTCCATGCGATCGCCCTCAAAGCGATATTCAACCCCATGATAGACACTAATCATCAAAGGGTCATATCCCCACCCTCTCATGCGATCGTACCATTCTCGGAGGCTATCAGGGGGCAGTAAATCGCACTTATTAAAGCACAAACTCACCTCCAACCCAGTAGACTCCGCCTTGAGTAGAAAGCGGCTGAGAGTCACCGGATCTGGGTCTGGTTCAGCCACTGCAAACACCAATAATAAATGGTCTGCATTAGCAATACTAGGGCGCGCCAGCTCAGTTTTACGGGGTAAAATCTCAGAAATCACCCCTGTACCCCCCTGCCAGTCTGGACAGGAGACCACCACGCGATCGCCCACCATCACCTTCTGACCAATTTTCTTTAAACGAGCGCGACAGGTACAAAGCAAAGTTATAGGTTTAGCTTCCCCCCCGGCCCCATTCCCGGACGGAGACTGGTCAGGACTCAGGCAAACCTGATAAAAATTAGCCTGACCAGCAACTACCGTTCCCATTATGCGATCAGCCGTCATAAACTCTTCACAGGCGGACAACGAACCATAATCGCAAAAAACTCTCCGCGATCGCAAACCTCCTCAATAGCATATCCTTCCATCACCAAGCTATCAGGAACCTGTTCAATAGGTTCGCCGCCATCTAACCACACCTCCAGCAAAGTCCCCGGTGTCATTTGTTGCAGACGCAACTTAGTCCGCACAAAATTAATCGGACAGGGGGTGCCGCGCAAATCAAGTTTAGCATCAGCCGAATAAGTATCTGAACCAGTCATAGACTCTTCACACAAAAGGAACAATCAATCCAAGCCATCAATCGAATGTTTTACTTTTGGAACAAATTACCAAGGAACCCTTCCAGGCCTCCTTTTCCGGTACGTTCTCCCTTAATTTGGGCCAACTGTTCCAAAAGTTCTCGCTCCTCATTAGTAATCCGGGTAGGAATATCAATCAAAATTGTAATCAAGTGATCTCCCCGACTCACCGGATTTCCCAAACGAGGGACACCCTGATTTTCCAGAGTCAGCACCGTATTCGGTTGTGTCCCCGCCGGAATAGTTAAAGAAGTCGTACCCTGAACCGTTTCCACCTCCAAAGTGCAGCCTAAAATCGCTTGCAGGTAAGAGATTTTCACATCTGACAGGACATTAATACCATCACGTTTGAAATTCGGTGTTGAGTCCACCGACAGAAATACATACAAATCCCCCGCCGGGCCACCTCGTTTTCCCGAATCCCCCTCATTAGATACCCGCAACCGCGTGCCATTATCTACCCCAGCCGGAATTGTAATTTTCAGCTTTTTAGTTACCTCTTTCAGGCCTTCTCCACCACAACTGACGCATTTTTCCTCAATCATCTGTCCAGTACCATTACAGGTAGGACAAACCGAAACCTGAGTAAAGCTACCAAAGGGAGTACGAGTCGCCCGTCGCACTTGACCACTACCCCCACAGGTAGAACAAGTTTTAGGAAAAGTTCCCGGCTTCGCCCCCGTCCCATTACAAGTCTCACAGGTTTCTAAGTGACGGATACGGATTTCCTTTTCCCCGCCAAAAATAGCCTCTTTAAACTCCAAGCGCAAATCTAAGCGCAGGTCATCCCCTCGCGTGGGTCCCGTGCGTCGTCTGGCTGCCGTAGGGCCGCCCATACCCCCACCAAAACCACTGAAAAAACTTTCAAAGATATCAGCAAAACTATCGCCAAAGTCCTGACCATAGCCTCCAGCACCTGCACCAGATACCCCAGCTTCCCCAAAACGATCATAACGGGCGCGGATTTCCGGTTCCGAAAGCACCTCATAGGCGCGGTTAATTTCCTTAAACCTTTCCTCAGCCCCCGGCTCTTTATTTACATCCGGGTGATATTTACGAGCTAAACGACGGTAAGCTCGTTTAATTTCTTCCTTGTCTGCGTCGCGGGAGACACCGAGGACATCATAGTAATCGCCTGCCATAAAGCTTTTTTCTAAAAATTAATTACTAAAACTACAGAACAAACCTAGAGTTAGGTCTTTCCTTAACTAGGGGTTGGATTAAGCATAAACTACCAACCCCACCGTTTAGGGAAACCCCTATTTTACATCATCCCACATCCCAACCTTTAATGGGACCATTTAACCGTTAGCGGTCAACTTATCTCTATGAACCACCCAGACTTTGGCTCTCAGAGCCCTCTAATTCTTTAGATTCTGTCTCGTCACTATTGCCGATTTCAGAGTCCATGTTAGAGTCTGTGCTTTCATCTTCTTCTGAGTCTAGCATCTGGGGTTCTTCAGTCGCTGACCCATTCTCCAAATCTCCGTGCTCATGTGCTGCATAAACCGCAGAACCTAGCTCATAGAGCAAATTTTGGAAACTCTCAACTTGTCGTTGCATATCCCCTAAAGAGATTTTGGGGTCGTTAACTGCTTTCTTTAAAGCCGCTGCTTCCGTTCGGGTTCGCTCTTTAAGTTCATTGCTAATTGCTTTGGCATTGTTCTTTAATGTCACCTTACAATTATAGAACAGGGTCTGGGATTGATTTTTCAACTCGGCAATCAGTCTGTGGGCTTCGTCTTCCTCGGCGTAAAGCTCTGCCTCCTGTCGCATTCGCTCAATTTCCGTCTCGCTCAGTCCTCCGGTATTGGTGATTTGAATACTTTGCTCTCGGCTTGTGCCACGATCTATAGCAGATACTTTCAATATCCCATTAGCATCAATATCAAAAGACACCTCAATTTGTGGCACACCCCGTTTAGCCGGAGGAATGCCAGTCAGTAGGAACTTACCCAGGCTTTTGTTATCTTTAACCATGGCTCGTTCCCCTTGCAGCACATGAATTTCCACAGAGGTTTGTCCGTCGGTGGCGGTGGAGAACATCTGGGAACGACTGGTGGGAATGGTAGTATTGCGTTCGATGATTTTGGTGAACACTTCCCCTAGGGTTTCTAAACCCAGGGACAAAGGGGTGACATCCAAAAGCAGTAGGTCTTTGACTTCTCCTCCCAAAATCCCGGCTTGGATTGCTGCTCCTAGGGCTACCGCTTCATCAGGGTTAACAGAGCGATCGGGACTGCGATCGCCAAAATGTTTACTAATTGCTTGCTGTACTGCGGGAATTCTGGTTGAACCTCCCACCAAAATGATTTTATCAATCTCCTGGGGTTCTAAATCCGCATCTTTGAGCGCTTGGGTTACTGGTCCGAGGGTACTTTTTACCAAGTCTGCCACTAAAGTTTCAAATTCCGAGCGACTCAGTTCTAGTTCTAGGTGTTTTGGTCCTGAATCATCAGCACTGATGAATGGCAAATTAATCGAGGTTTTGCTGCGATTAGAAAGTTCGATCTTCGCTTTTTCCGCTGCTTCACGCATCCGTTGCAGAGCCATTTTGTCCGATATTAGATCAATCCCTTCTTGTTTTTTAAAGGTTTCTACCATCCACATCACCAGGCAATTATCAAAGTCATCCCCTCCTAGGTGGTTATTCCCAGATGTCGATCTTACCTCATAAATTCCATCTCCCAACTGGAGGATAGATACATCAAAAGTGCCTCCCCCTAAGTCAAACACCAGGATGGTTTGATCTTGGTCTTGTTTATCTAAACCATAAGATAGGGCTGCCGCCGTGGGTTCGTTGATGATACGCAACACATTTAAACCCGCAATGGTTCCAGCGTCCTTGGTGGCGTGGCGTTGAGCATCTGTGAAGTAAGCCGGAACTGTAATCACCGCTTGATCAATAGTTTCCCCTAAATAGGCTTCGGCATCTTCTTTGAGTTTTTGCAACACCATCGCCGATATTTCTTGCGGCGTGTAGACCTGATCACGAATTTTTACGTCTACTGTGTTATCTTTACCAGGGACGCACTTATAGGGAACTCGCGATCGCTCCACTTCCGTATCTTCCCAGCGCCTGCCAATAAATCGCTTAATGCTAAAGATGGTATTCTCGGCATTAGTCACAGCCTGTCGTTTACCAAGCTGACCAATTAAGCGATCACCATATTTACCAAAACCCACAATACTGGGTGTAGTCCGTCCCCCTTCTGAACTGGAAATAACTACAGGTTTACCCCCCTCCAGAACCGCCACACAACTATTAGTCGTACCTAAGTCGATGCCAATGACCTTTCCCATAGCTCCTCATCGATAAATTTGTGCAATGAATGGTAGAGCCATCCCCGTTCTAACATAAGAGCCTAGAAGCTAGACCCACTTACTACATAAGTCTACCCCCTTTCCCTGGCTGTATAACACTTAGGGCGCAGTAGTTGCGCCCATTGAGTTGATTTAGGCGATTAATCCTCAGAACCTTCTGCTGGTGGCTCCTCTGTGGTATCTGAGAGTTCTGGTTCTGTAGCTACTTTCACCATGGCATGACGTAAGACGCGATCGCCTAGTATATACCCCCGCATCAGTTCTTCAATGACTGTTCCCTCTGGATACTCGCTCGTCGGTTCGCGCATCACCGCCTCATGGAGATTAGGATCAAACGGTTCACCTTCCGGGCGCATGGGGGAGACTCCAATTTGTTTGAGACACTCCACCATCTGTTTATAAACCCCCTGATAGCTTTTGTGAATGTTCATTTCACCATCATTTTGGGGTTTAATGTGGGCTCTGGCTCGCTCAAAGTTATCGATCACTGGCAAAAGCTGCCCGATCGTGGAACACTTGATATTGAGTTCGAGGTCTTCTTTTTCCTTCTGTGTGCGCTTACGGAAGTTCTCAAAATCAGCAGCTAGTCGCTGATATTGACCCGTCATATCCATCAGTTGAGTCTGAAGGGACTCTCGCGCTTGGGCTATGGTCTGCAACTGCTCATTAAGCTGTTCATTGGCAATATAAATCGGATCGGAACTCAGTTCCGCGTCCGTAGCTTCCTCGCCATCATCAGCGATCGTTGCTTGCTCCAATGTTAAATCAGATTCAGTATCCGTCTGTTGATCAATCTGTTCAGACTCAACAGAACCCGGATCTGATGCTACAGGTTCTGTAGTCTCATCCGTTTTGTCACTTGTCGAATTAGGAACCATGTCTTCCTGCTTGTTATCGTCCATAATAGAAAATCGAGCGACGGCATCCCTAAGCCTACAGCCTAGGGAAAACTCCGCTCTCCGTTAACGTGCTTTCGTGTTCTTGATCCATTTTAATACTACAGGTGCGATTCGTTCAGCTATAAAATCGGGTTAAAATACCTCAAATCACCCCCTGGTCAAACTTTCATGCCCTCGGCTGCATATAATCACAATTACCCGGCGATCAGTTACCTTACCAAAGAAATTGTCTTGAGTACCACGGGGCAGGTGGGAACTTGGATAATAAATCCAAACCCTTGGGGAGATTTGACCTCTACTCTGGTTTGAGTAATCCTGCTAGAGCAAGTTAAGTCTATGAACGAAGAATCCTCGACCCTTTAGGGCGAGAAGTGTGAAAATCAAGCTATCACCGACGGAGGTAGGAAAACATATTCACCCGTTGGCAAGTTGAGCTAATGCACCAGGTAAATAGGGCGAATGTCCTCAGTCCCTAGTTGTGGATATAGCAGCAGCGGTTAAACTGTAAATCAACAGTGATACTTCCATACTCACCCAAGAAACTTTCCCAACTTTTTGGGGAAGCCTAGACATAAGGACTTGACTGCAGCTATGACCAATACATCATCCCCCCGGCGAACTGCTCTTGTTGCTCAAAGTGCAACTCCCTTTGGTAATAAATTGATTCAGTCAGGGTATATTGACCCTGAGCGACTACAGCAGGCTATTCAGGACTCTCGTGGCGGAAAACCTCTAACGGAGGTTCTCGAATCGATTACCGGTCAACCTCTACCCCCGGAATTAGCCCGTCACTATAAAAAACAACAGCTATTTGAGTTAAAAATTGTCTATGGGGTTGAGGCCTTTGACCTAGAAATAGATCAGATTTCGGTGGCTGAACTAGAAGAAATCATCAAAAAGCTGGAAACTTCTATTGAGACCTGCAAACGACATCGTTTTGTGCCTTGGAAAATCATCGAGTCGGAGCCAACTCCTAGCGTGATGATGGCAATGGTCGATCCAGATAACCTGAGTGCTTTGGATGAGTTGAGAAACCAAATCCTGCGTCCCAAAGGGTTTAAGCTAGAGCGACGGGTGATTACTCAAGAAGATTATGACAAACTGATCACAGCCTACGGTGAGGAGGAAGTTAAGCGCAAGCAAGTAGAAGCGGCTCGGGAAGAGGAAAGAAAACTCCAGTTTGGTGAGGGTGAGTTTGAGGATGTAGAACTGGTAGAAGCCTCCGAGGACATGGGGGACATGAACCTCGATGCACAACTACAAGAGGCGGAAACTGCACCAGTTATTAAGGCTGTGAATGTGATTCTGGCTAGAGCTCTGTCGGAGGGGGTTTCCGATATCCATGTGGAACCTCAAGAGCATGATATGCGGATTCGGATGCGTAAAGACGGGGTTTTGCAGGAGTATTTTACTTTCCCGAAAAAGGTGGTTTCTGCTATTACCTCCCGCTTTAAAATTATTGCGGATCTTGATATTGCTGAACGTCGCCAAGCTCAGGATGGTCGGATTCGTCGGATTTATCAGGGCCGGACGGTGGATTTTCGGGTCAATAGCCTGCCGAGTCGCTATGGGGAAAAGATTGTTCTGCGGATTCTTGATAGTTCTTCGACTCAATTGGGTTTGGATAAGTTGATCTCGGACCAGGAAACTTTGGAAATGGTCCGGGAAACTGCTAGTCGTCCTTTTGGGTTGATTTTGGTAACAGGACCTACGGGTTCTGGTAAATCTACGTCTTTGTATTCGGTTTTGGCAGAGCGCAATGATCCGGGTATTAATATTAGTACGGCGGAAGACCCCATTGAGTATGCTTTACCTGGTATTACCCAATGTCAGGTGATTCGAGAGAAAAATTTGACTTTTGCTAATATCCTGCGGGCATTCTTGCGACAAGACCCTGATGTTTTGCTGGTGGGGGAAACGCGGGATTTGGAAACTGCAAAAACTTCTATTGAAGCGGCTCTGACTGGACACTTGGTATTAACTACTCTTCACACTAATGACGCGGCGGGGGCGATCGCTCGTTTGGATGAGATGGGAGTTGAACCATTCATGGTCTCTGCGGCTCTGTTGGGTATCCTGGCTCAACGTTTGATGCGGCGGGTATGCACTGAATGTCGTATACCCTATACCCCTACTCCCCAAGAATTGGGTCGTTATGGTCTTTCTGCTTCTGGGGAGGTGGGTATTACTTTCTATAAGGCAAATACTGTTCCAGCAGATCAACGCCGGGAACTCGGCGATCGCGGCGAGTTATGTAAAAAATGTGGTGGTCTAGGCTATAAGGGCCGGGTTGGGGTTTATGAATTCCTTAAAGTAACGGAGCGGATGCAAATTCTGATTACTAAGGGAGCGCCCACTGAACAAATTAAGGAGGCTGCTGTTGAGGAAGGGATGAAAACTCTCTTAGCCTACAGTTTGCAGTTGGTGCGTGAAGGCCATACAACTTTTGAGGAGGTCGAACGGGTGACCTTTACAGATTCGGCTCTGGAATCAGAGTTGAAGGCTAAACGAAAGCAGGGTTTGACCTGTAAAGGATGTGGGGCGGAATTAAAGCCGGAATGGTTGGACTGTCCCTATTGTTTGACTCCTCGGTTTGCGATGTAGGGAGCCTTTGATGGTCTTTTCGTAGTTCACCACGAAAGTCTCGTGAAGCGCGAGAAATACTGGCTTGCTGGTTTTGGGGGCATCAAACCCTACTCAACCAGGGCTCCTATCCCTCCCCCACCTGTACCGATATGGGGGTTTCTCGGAGAGGATTTGATGAATCCCACAAAAAATCATTCACAATATAAGGAGGTGGCTAAGGATTAGAGAAAAATTCTGGCTATGTTACCCCTTGGGTATATTGGGATCATCCTAAGCGATCGATTTCAACTAACAACCAAAATTCCATTGGAGGTTTATCTATGCGTGGTTTGATGATTGAGGATGTTCTGGAGTCTTTGGTTGAACAAGGAGGCTCAGATATTCACATTCAAGCAGGAGCGCCTATCTTTTACCGCGTCAGCGGTAAACTGACTCCACAACCCCAATTTGGAGAAACTCTATCTGCTGAAGAGGTGCAGGTTTTGATTTTCCAGATGCTCAATAATATGCAGCGTAAGCAGTTGGAGCAAAACTGGGAACTAGACTGCGCCTATGGGGTTAAGGGACTGGCTCGGTTCCGGGTCAATGTCTATCGGGAACGGGGTTGCTGGGCCGCTTGTATGCGAGCTTTGGCTTCCCAAATTCCCAATGCTGATAAGTTGGGGGTTCCCCAAATCCTGCGAGATTTGACGGAAAGACCTCGTGGTATGGTTCTGGTGACGGGACAGACCGGTTCGGGTAAAACTACCACAATGGCGGCTTTACTTGACTTGATCAACCGTACACGCTCAGAACATATCCTGACTGTGGAAGATCCCATTGAGTATGTTTTCCCTAATGTTAAGAGTTTGTTTCACCAACGCCAAAAGGGTGAGGATACCAAGAGTTTTGCTAATGCTCTAAAAGCGGCTTTGCGTGAAGACCCAGATATTATTCTGGTGGGGGAAATGCGGGATTTGGAAACTATTGGTCTGGCAATATCGGCGGCAGAAACGGGTCACTTAGTATTTGGAACCTTGCACACTAACTCGGCTTCGGCAACAGTAGACCGGATGCTGGATGTATTCCCCCCTATTCAACAACCCCAGGTGCGGGCGCAAATGTCGGGTTCTCTGGTGGGGGTTTGTAGTCAAAACCTGGTACCGCGAATTGGCGGCGGTCGTTGTGCGGCTATGGAGATTATGCTTAATACTCCGGCTATGGGTAACTTGATTCGGGAAGGAAAAACTTCTCAAATTTACTCCCAGATCCAAATGGGGGCTAAATTGGGAATGCGGACTATGGAAATGTCTTTAGCACAACTTTATCAAGAGGGTAAGGTTACTTGGGAAGCTGCTATGAGTAAGAGTTCTAAACCTGATGAACTTGAACGGCTCATTGGTCCTCAGCCTAAGGCTGGTAAGAGTCAGAAGGTGAAAGCATAATCCCACAAAATTAGGTAGGTAAGCATCCTCACAAGGGAAAGTTTTTCAGCTCCCCCTGCTTGTACTCTCTCATACAAGTGGGGTGGTTCACTACCTTTTTTCGGATTGCTATAGTTGCGAATGTGGTGTGCTATGGGAGAATTACAAGTAGACAATTATATCTATATCAGTAGAGGTGAGATATGACAACTAATAAGATGGTCAAAAGCCACTCTCGAAAACAAGGCTTTGACTTCAAGAAATTAGAGGAAGACCTTAATGTAGCGATGGCATCGATTACGGTTAAGGATCTGGCGATATTTGCCCGTCAGTTTGCTGCTATGTTTAATGCGGGTATCTCGATGGCTCGCTGTTTAAGTGTGTTGGGAGAACAGTGTGAAAATGCCAAGCTAAAAAGGGCTATTAATACTCTGCGTGCTGATGTGGAGGAGGGGGAGGAATTATCATTGTCAATGAGGAAGTTTCCTGATGTGTTTGACCAGCTTTTTGTGAGTATGGTGTGGGCGGGAGAAACTGGGGGGGTTTTGGATGAAACTCTAGAACGTCTGGCGGTGATGATGGAAAAAAACCATAAAACTCAGAGTGAGATTAAGTCGGCAACTTCTTATCCGAAAACAGTATTGTTTATTGCGATAGCTGTGTTTTTTGGTATGGCTACATTTTTGCTGCCTACCTTTTCGGGTATTTTTGAGCAAATTGGGGTGGAGTTACCTCTGTTTACGGTGATGATGCTCAAAATTAGTGCTTTTTGTACGACTTGGCCACCTATTCCCCAAGCTATAGTAATTGGAGGATTGATTGGTATTTATTTTGCCTATACGGTGGCTTATAAAACTGACTCTGGGCGGTTATTTTTTGATAAGATTTACTTGAAACTGCCTCTGTTTGGTGCGATTCTGGAAAAGTCAGCGGTGGCGCGTTTCTGTATTATTTTTGGTAGTCTGACTCGTTCGGGTGTGCCGATTATGAACTCTATGGAAATTGTCCGCGATGTAGCTGGTAATCAGGCGATCGCTAATGCCATTGAGTATGCCAGAAATGAGATTCAACAGGGGGGATTAATCAGTCTGGCTTTACAGGAAGAAAATGTGTTCCCAGGTTTGGCAATTCAAATGATTGCGATCGGAGAAGAATCTGGGGAACTTGATAAAATGTTAATGAAAGTAGGGGCTTTCTATGAAACGGAAGTTGAGGAGGCGGTAAAATCTCTAACCAGTGCGCTAGAACCTTTAATGATTGTAGTAGTAGGGGGTATTGTGGCTTCTGTACTGCTGTCGATGTATCTGCCAATGTTTAAGGTGTTTGAGAGTTTATAAGTGCTACGACACCAAATCGCCGGGGAAATTAATTTCTCCTGTGGTCGGAAAAGATGTTACCAGGTTTTTAAAAAATGCCAGTTCAACAATCCCATTATGAAACTTTGCTGTCTGAATACAGCTATGCAAATACAATGATTAATCTTTTGCAACAGCATCGACCTTATTGGGAAATGATTCCCAGTCTGCGCCGCCCGGAAGAAAGTTTGATCACTCTGCCGCTACCTATTGTCAGGTTACGCAATGGTGTTTCCTATGCGGGGCATAATCATATTACTATTAGCCCAAATCAAGCTGTTTGTCTTCCCTGTGATATTGCGGTGTTGATGTGCGATCCAGAATGGAAGGTTAAAGTCGGCTCGGAAATATTGATTTTTATTCATAAACCCCACGAAGATCTTTCGGATTTACTGAGGCGGTGGAGATTAACTCAGGTTTACTTGGATAGTGGCTATGAATGGGTGATGCCTCATCATTACAGTTATTTGTATTCCCAAGAGGCTGAAAATATTTACCCCCTATTTGTGCTGTTTGCAGAAACTCCAGAACGGATTAAACGGGGTTTACAAGGGGCTCATCTTGCTTGTGTGGTGCAACATCCAAATATGACGGTTGATCCTTCAGAGGGACCAACTCTTGATGAGATTGATTTGGAAGAATACCAGCCTTGGCGTGGATTACCTGGAGAGAATCAATAAGTGGTTATTAATCAATCTTTGCTGTATAACATCCAATAAAATCAACGAATTTCAGTAAAATGCAAACTACTTTAGTAACTGACTCGAACTCCTATGAGGGGACTTATTGGAAGTGGCGCGATCAATTGATTTATTATGTCAGAGGAGGTTCAGCGGGTGAGGATGTGGCAACGACAAAGGTTGACCAACGCCCCTCTTTATTGTTGGTGCATGGGTTCGGTGCATCGACAGACCACTGGCGCAAGAATATTGAGGGATTAAGTTCTGAGTTTGATGTGTGGGCTATTGATTTGTTAGGGTTTGGGCGATCGGCTAAACCTGATTGGGAATATACTGGACAGTTGTGGCGCGATCAGCTTCATGATTTTATGACCGAGGTGATCGGACGGCCAACGGTTTTGGCGGGTAATTCGTTGGGGGGTTATGCTAGTCTGTGCGTGGCGGCGGATTATCCTGATGGGGTGGCGGGGTTGATTTTATTGAATAGTGCGGGTCCGTTTTCGGATACTCAGACTAAGATAGAACCGCCTACCTGGAAACAAAAGACCTCGAGAATGATGCGATCGCTCCTAATTCAGGACTGGACGACTTTTTTGGTTTTCCAATGGACTAGGCGACGTTCAGTAATTCGGAAAACTCTGCAAAAAGTTTATTTGGATCAAAGTGCTGTTACCGATCGCCTGGTGGAGGAAATATATCGTCCTTCCTGCACTCCCGGCGCGGCTAAGGTATTTGCATCGGTGTTTAAGAGTCGTCAGGGAGATCCGGTAGATGTTTTATTATCGCGTCTTCGCTGTCCACTGTTGATGTTATGGGGAGAAGGAGATCCTTGGATGAACTGTCGCGCGAGAAGCGATCGCTTTCGTGAATATTACCCCCAACTGACGGAATATTTTTTAAATGCTGGTCACTGTCCCCATGATGAAATACCCGAACAGGTCAACAACCTAATTCAAAATTGGGTTTTAGTTGACATACTCACCGGGCTGAAGCTACGGTGATTCTTGACACTTCGCGCTCGATGTGCTTGCAAGCCAGTCTTATCTTCCCTCTGTGTCCATTTAAGGTCGTGCCGATGCCCCATGCCGACCATTTCTATATTTCGGGCTGCATTTTCTATCTTATTCCCAAACTTTCACCAATAAAAACCCCGACCTAGGGAATTGGATCGGGGTACAGGGCAATTAAGCTAATTCTATGGGGCTTATTATCGCATATCCCAGAGAGCCTTAAAAAGCGTCTCAGCTAGTTTCCTGGATGTGGCATTCCTGGCAGCCTTGAGCGCAGCCCCAGACACTTTGTTCCCTTTGTGGTATGCTCTAGTTACCCAATAAACTCTAAGCGAATGAGCCTCTGGAGATTTTGGTAGGCAATCGTAGGGGGTTGTCGCGATCGCACCCCCACCCGGTTTCTGTTCGCGATGAGTCCCCCTCTCGATTGCCCGGACAACAAACTGATGCAAGGTCGATCGCGTCTCTTTACTTCCCGTAAAACTACTACGAGTATCAGCCTTTCCAGATTGCACTTGAGTAGCCCCCAAACCACAAAGCTGTCGAAATCGTCTCATAGCCTTAGACTTGGGAAGGCATTTAAACATCTCATCAAACGGAACGCACCGAGTAAGTAGCCAGCCTCGTTCCCGGCAGCCAAAACCAAACTTGTCAAACACCCGATGGTAGCAATCAAACTCTGGTAGGTTCAGATAGCTTAGTAGCTCTTGCTCTACCATTGCCTCTGACTGATGCCACATACAAATCTGTTGGGCTAGTCGCGCTGTTACTTCACTAATCCCCGTGCCTTCCCCCGCCGCGATCGCCTTCGCGTATTCATTGTCAAACTTGGTTTTAATCCCTTTGGGAATTTCCCAACTACCTTGGGAAGTCCAGCCACAAGCCCAACCCCACCACGCAGGCAGTTTGTCCGGGTCTAATTTCCCAGATTCTTTTTTAACTCTAACTTTTGCTTTGGCTGGAAACTCATAGACCAGTCGAGACTTGGCTTGGTTTATCGTTTGGGTGCGGGGCTTGTTGAATGACCCAATATCTCTTAGGCATTGTTCAATTTTCGCTACTTCTGGCGGCCGCTCCCTTACCCAATACCTGCGATCGTAGGCAATTTGGTAATGCTGGAAGTATGTGGCAACCATGAGCAAAGCATCGTAGGGGTCAGACTTGTTAGACGTTCCCCCATAGCTTTTCCGAGTGTCCTTAATCATCGTCTGATCTACTTTCAGCACAGGGATTCCCTCCCGATGTAAGCAGTCAATCCAGAATCTGCTATAAGTTCGGGTCGGCTCTAATATCACCACAGACGGCTCCAAAGACACAAGAAACTGGATAGACTTTGCATTTGCTTCTAGCTTTCGGTGGCACTCAGCAAATGCGGGAGACTCGTAAAAATCCCGCAACGCACCCGCTGGCATAAATTCTAGCCACACGGCATCGCACCACGATGAGCTAACATCAAGGCCTACAATTAAACTATTCATTTTTAACCTCTAGTGTTGTGGTTAATCGTTCCCACGAAGCTGTTACGGCTCTCGCCCATTCTATCTGGGGGAACAAATCTCCCTAGAATCTAACCGGGGTTGGAACCCGGCTAGAAGCAATTATTGACTTCTGCCCCCAGTAACAGGTTGGGGAGGGAAACCTCCCATTTCAATTCGGGGGGCTAGTCATCAATGCGGTGGGAATCACCCGGTTATCCGCGACTTCCCCCAGGTGTAAGGGGAAAGTTTCGTCCTTTACCGGCTAGGACTCATCAGGCGGTGAAATCTAGATCTTCTAAAGCTGATAGTGTATATTCCAAGTCTGCATAAATTTGATTGTGATACATTTCAAGCTGCATTGCATAATTATGCACATTTTGGAATCGTTCATCATTAGAGATAAAATCGATAACTCTTAGGTGAGTAATGGTGTTATCAATTTCCATTTTGGCTTTAATTAAACAGTTCAAGAAAGAGACTGCCTCTCGTGTCAAATCGACCCACGCGCAAAGAGAATTTTCATCCTCGCCAAACAAGTGACCAGGAAAATCCGCTGATGTTTTTTGTCCAGGCGGTGAAACCCGCTAGGCGAATTGGCGGCCTCGGCTTTTGGTTTGACCATAGGCTTTTTACCTATATATAGGGTGTGCTTTTGCGATCGCCTGACCAACCCCAAGGCGATCGCATCAATCTACCAGCTTCCCCGCTCTCAACATCCGGCTTTTTACCTATCGCGCTCGAATAATGGAAGACCCGCAGCACGCTGTACGGGGAAAACAAGAAGTCAGTCTCGATGACGTTAACGGAAACAGCCGTCGGGCTACTGGATCAGATGGCTCTGGAGCTAAATCTGAATCGGTCCGAATTGGTGGAACAGATTGCCAGGGGGATAATTTCCAGTCAAGCGGGGAAAGTGTCCCCGGAACAGGCGGGAAAATTCTAGACCTGTTGGAGGAGTTGTTTGCTGGTTTCCATGAGTATGTCAAAAGCCATGAGGCTCGATTAGAGCAAAGACTGCAAGCCAACCGAGACTATCAATCTCAAATGAAAAAACAAATGGAGAACATCCGACAGGAGATTCTCCAACAGGTTTCTAAATAAATTAAGCGCCCTTCGTGTCCACGAAGGGTGCTTTCTATTTTGGCACGCTGCTAAACCCTCAAGAAACAAATGGACTATGGCACAACACTTTTCTAACCTTCAAACTGTCACTTAAGTGAAAAGGCGATCGCTCATAAAGTCACCGATTCCGTCACCCTGGGTGACGCAAAAGTTAAAAATTTAAACGCGCCGTTACGCGCGATCGCTCATAACCCGACCGACACAATCCCAAGCGTTCCCCCAGAAGTGCTGGAACTTCAGTCCTAAGTGCTGGAACTTCAGTCCTAAGTGCTGGAACTTCGAGACCTTATCGGGAGGAATTATGCAGCTTTCCGCCAAGTCGCCCGTTATCTTGATGTGGCGATCGCCCTAATTCATGAAAACCGTCCCTTTCTAGCGAGGCTTTTCTTGGTTCGCAGCATAGCCAAAAACTCACAATCGATACTTTTGGCTATAAATAGTCGAACGATACCTGGGGAAGATGATGATAGGGGGGTCGGGCCGATGAAGGGAAAATCTAAGTCACCGGGGCAGCTTTCCCTCTCAATTCCGTCACCCTGGGTGACGGATTCTGAAAGTGTAGAACCATTCGATCCTTTTTGGGATGATATGGCTGTCTTGAAACATCTTAGGGACTGTCCCAATCAAGACCACAAACAACTCGCTCAATCCACTGATATCCCGGTGTCTCGTGTAGTCAAGTCTCTGGAAAGGTTACGCGAGAAAGGTAAGGTTAAGTATTTGGGATGGATAGCCGTCACCCTGGGTGACGAAAATTTATCCCCGGTGAACACTTTTCAGAGCGATCGCCTAACTGTTCGCTGGAAAGCTAAGTCAACCGCCCAAGACACCAACGGGAATAAATATGCTTACCTATATAGGGGAAAAAAGCAGGTTTGTTACCTTGCCGGCCCCCATCTATCGGAAAAAGCTAAAGCGATCGCCAACCAAGTAGAACAGTGGATCGAGTCCGGCTTGTCTCTCGAAGCTATCCTAGAAAAACTTCCCGCACTTAAATCGGGTGGTTGGAAATCCCCAGATAGCAACTCCTAAATTTTCCACAGGGGGAGACTTTACTCCCCGAAAAATTTTATGATTTTACAGAAAAATTAATGAGCATTTTCCAACCCTAAACAGCGCTATTTGCTACTGTAAAATGGTTAGCGCCGTTGGCTGTGTGTAAGAGTCTTTGATGTTTTAGACAAAATACCAAGCAGCCCGGTTTAGTGCTAAAATTGGCGGAATCTAGGGCAGTTACTTCTCGATCTGTGTTTGGCTAGTAGCACCCACTTTCCTCTGATGTCTGGCAACCTTAAGTCATCGACTGCCTTAGATTTCATCGATCGCGTCTCGGATTTTTTGAGGATCAGCATCAATGTAGCGCTGCAAAGATGCCATAGATTTGTGACCTGTGATAGCCATGATGGTTCTGGTATTGACTCCCTTGTTATAAAGTTTGGTAATGAAAGTGCGGCGGTAACTGTGAAGCGAGTAACCCTCATTTTGTAAACCCAGTTGAGCGATCGCTTTCCGGTGAAAAGAGTCGAACGCTTGAACTGTCACGGGCTTGGATATATCAGATGGGCTGGGAAATAGAAAATCGCCGCCACCGATGCGGTAGGTTCCAAGAATCTCTCTAAGTTTTTGGGAGATGGGAACTTGGCGGACTCCCCCATCTTTCCCGCCCGATCGCTTTCTAGTTTCAGACCGAAAAGTTATTTCTGGCAGGACAATGTGGGAAGCTGGGGAAACATAAACATCAGGGACTCGTAGTAACCTCACCGCTCCTACTCGTTCTAACTTGTACATCAAGATGGCAAGTAAAGTTTGCTGCCAGGGATATTTACAGCGTTTGATTATCTTGTCGGCGATCGCATCAGGAATGATTGATGCTTTACCAATGCGGTTTTTTTTCATGAATTCGTGTCTGTAGGGAATTTCCCCCAGTTGCTCAGCCGACGAGGTAAAGCGATCGGCTTACCTATATGACTATTGTAGGGTTCGGGCGGGGAGAATATTAGTTTTCGCGCCGACTTGGGGGAAAGTTTGGCATGAGCGATCGGATCAGCCTTCTCTATATTTGTTTACTAATAGGTAATACTCTCCCCTATTTTTGTGAATTTACCAATCCTCCCATGGTAAAAACTGCGTTATCTCAAATTCTCCCCCTTGTTTTGGGTCTGTGCTGTTGGGCGTGTAACTGCAACGGCAAAGTCCTAATCCGGGAGCTAAAAAAGAACCTTCAGCTTTAAACAGCAAAATATAGCGAGACAGAGTAGGAGTCAGATTAAAAGCTCCCCCTGTGTCAGGAACTGTAATAACAGAGCATCGATTTGTTATCCATTTTTCAAGATTATCTATGTCAATATGTGAACTCAAAACATTAGAAAACAATGCAACTTGAGATATTGCCATCCACATGGTTTCACGAGGACATAGTAAAATCTCGATATTAGTTCCTTCCTTGATAACAGACGTAGAAATTCCGTCATTCCCAATGTAGGCATAAAGATTATGGGTAATATTAAAAACATATTGTTTACCGGGCAAAAAAGCATCAAATTGCCAGGCTCTAACTGCTCCCTCTGTTGTAGTCCACGTTCCCCAGAACCTATTATAAGTATCTACGTCATCATAATTAACTTGAGAATCAGAACTTATAAACGATGGAAGTTTGTTTATATTGGAATCTAAGGAAATAAACGGTCTAATTGATAAATCTGGGATAGGCATATCGTCCTCGATTTCGCTTCCTATGTTGTAGTCAATTTCCGTATCTTGGCGCACCCAGATAGAGAGAATCTGAGTTGTGGGGCTGCTTGCTAAAACACCAATCCCCCCATCACTCCCATCGGAATAGAAGCCATTTTCAAAAACAGGTAAGGATAAATCAGACCCTACCCACCGAATAGAAAAAGGATTGTCGGCTTGGATGGTGATTTCCCGACGGACTAATAATGGCGTGGCGGGGACTATTTCAATCTCTTCCCCTGCGGTGAGTTGAAAATAACCTGACTTAATATGGCGATAATAAGCGCCGCCGCCCCCGCCATAGGTAGGACGCATTTCAAACCGAATAGGCATTTATAGTAAAATGGAATGAGTTGTCTCTATTGTCGCATATGAACATCACGCCGGGACTTTATCCCGATTTTTCTGAAACTACCTTAGAAGCCTTAGTTTTAGCAATGGGGCGGCAATTGTTGCAAAGGCAGAAAAACTTAGTCGTTAATATCACCGGGAAAGATATTATGGATCTGTCTCTGGATGAGGAGGCTTCTGTTGTTAATCTGGATATTGACGAGTTAGAAGGTTTTATTGATGACGGTGCGATCGCAGTAGTAGAACCATTTCTTGTGGGCTTTCAACCCGGAACGGGTAGCTATCCTTTTAATCAACAAAATCTATGTAGCGCTCTACTGCATTTGGTAATGTATCAACACGCCGCCGAATTTAGCCCCACACTCAATCCCGAACCCGCCAGAAAACATTGTGAGTTTACCATAGGACCTAACATTCGTGGAAGTGGAACTTATCCATTAATACTTACCATTACTTTAACAGACTATCCTGTAATCATTAGCTACAGCGACGGCATGACTTCAACCGCACAACCATACTTATTAACGCCTTAAACTATGGCAGAAAATCGCTGATCAGAAACCGACACATTTTCATTTGAAATTAATGAAAGTAATGCCAGTAATTATGTTACAGACCCATTAACACTTTTGGCTGTCTCTGATGTCGTCAACTCAATGTCTAACAATATTGACCCTAGATGGCTATGGCGTGCTAATGTTTTCCTAGAAAGTCTCACCGCCTCAGTTTGGTGTCCAAGTTTTCCCCGGTCTCCTTATCCTGAATTTTACCCAGAGGATTCGGCGGCAGAAAGAGCAGCCAAATTAATGAAATTAGAGAGCAATCATCCTAAATTTGGGTGGCAATTGCTTAGAAGAAAAAGCGCCTAGGTTCATGGGTCGAGGCAGCTTGTCCTGTTATTCAAAACCGAGGGAGGCGGTTTTATGTTCCTCTAATTAATCCTTACTTAACAGCAAACGAGGTCAAAATACTTGGCAGTGCTGACCAATTGGGTGTAAGTTTTAAGGATTATGGCAACGGCATATTAGGGGGCGGTTCAATAGCCAGTAATCGCATCTATGACACTCTTTACATCGAGGGAGAACATAGAGTAGAATTAGATTTAATATTGATGGCTAAACGTCCGGCTAATACAGTGATGAACACAGTCACTGTAAGCCCTAATCCCATGTTAATAGCCCCCGCTAATCTAAGCCGTGCTTATTTTGAAATTCAAAATCAGGGAGAAATTGAGCTCCTTTGGGGTTTTGGCACATTGGGAAGTGACGCGACAAGCCATCCATTCAAAATGCCACCCGCCAGATTTATTATCCAGGTAATGTAGCCGGATTTATACCAACTGACGCGATATGGGCAAAAGTAAAAGAGGGAACGACAACTGTTCTGATTATGGAGAGTTATTATCAATGACCACAGCTTTATATAGCAGTGAAAATACCGAGGATTTAAGTTATCTACCAGAGGGACAATATGAAGTAGATGCAGTTAATTTGTGGAATAGTGATTTATCATCAATGCTTTATGCTAAAAAGGTGATATTCAAACGCCACTTTTTGCTTCCCGGTTCTCCATCTGATGCTTTTCCTTTCATTCGAGAGTTAAAAGCCTTGGCTAATGTTCCCATACAATACAGGACAATTAATGAATTTCCGAAAACGGATCGACAAACGGATAAAACGGATTTAAGACGCAAAGATAACTATCGTTTTCTTGTTGAGCAATGGTTAGAGAGAATTGAGTATCTATGCCAAACTTTTGACTTTTTAGAAGTGTTGCCAGTCACTGCCATGTTAATGTCTTGGAGAAGCCCGTATCTGCCTAATGCTTATTTTATGCTAAAAAAACGGGAAACGATTAATTCGGTTTCTTTGGAAGCGATCGAGGCGATGGAACCAGAATGGCTGACTGATAATCGGGTGTTGTCTGAGGAGGGATGGAGGCAATTATTTATTAATTGGGATGAGGAATTTTTGTCATGAGAGAGGTAGAAGAGCGAAGCAGGAGGGTGAAAGACATTGTTAGAAATCGCAACTACAGGCAAGCTATAGATGTAATAGAAAGAGAGGTCAAAAGATTAGAGGCGGATGACAAACCCAGGGCTAGAGTAAGGTTTCCCCGCGACGACGGGGATATTGATATAGACGTTGGGGGGATAGTTGATTTTGCCCGGTCGATGTTGCCAAAAGCAAGCATAGAGGCTGAGGATTTACAGGATGGTGGAACTAGGAGAGGGATAAAAACCGAAAAGATTGGCAGCACGGCTCGCGGATTTGTAGACCTTGATGAAGATGGAAACCCCAAAGGTTTTGGGGGAACAATTGACAGTATCAACGATGCAAATGTCTCGGTTTACCTTGGGGAATGCGAGCAATCGATGAGCGTAACTATTGGGGGGAAAACGGTTACCTTTGCTAGAAATGTTTGTGAAGATGATAAAGATGAGGGAGCAGACGATAATAAAGGCGGCGGTGATGAAGATAAAGGAGATGAAAGCGATGCAGGTAGGGTTGATTTAGGCATTTCCGGTCCCCTCCAGGTTATACTGGTTGGCTTTGTATGGCTTACTGGGCACATATTCGGGTTTTTCAAACAGATCCTATAAAAAGCCAGTATGCAGATTTAGTTGAGTCATTCGCCGGGAAAAGTTTTAAAAATTTCGGATCTGACATAGAGTTGAACATTTCAATGTATAGCGCCCCTTATATTTCTGCCCCTTTAGTCAATTTAGGTTATACAAATCCAGGCTCCATTACCGCGTTTAGAAGGAAACTGCAGGAGGAAGAGGGGTTCTTACATTCTTCTACTACAATAAAAGAGAGAATATCAGTAACAAAACTGGGGAAATTCGCTAAAGAGAGTTCTCCACGCTATTTTGCTACATCTACCAACCTAGGTCATGACGGGTATTATACCGTTGATTCTATTGCGGCTCCCTGGGTTGCTAATCCAAATGCGGAAGGGTAACCGAAACTTTATGAACATTACTGGATTATTAGACACATTCATCAAATAGGATCGTACTCCAGATATCACCCAGTTTATCCCTGTAAATGGGTGGAGAATTATCAACCAGAGCCACCGCCAAGTCTACCAATATTAAGGAGTGATATGCTTCAATCATGCTGTGAAGATTTGACCAAGATGACTCGGGAAATACATAAAGCCCTAGGGGTTAGGAAATTGTTAGAGAAGAACTTCCAAGTTCCGTCTAATATGATGATACCAGAAGGTAAAGGGAATCATGCAAATAAGGATTATCTGGAAATCATGTCTGACCTGTTGAAAACCATCGACAATTATGGTTTTGATGCTCCGGTTACTGTTAAAGTTCAGGATACGAATAAAGCCCAAAAAGGCGACCAGTCTATAGAGTTAAAGTTTAACTCGCTGGGGGCTATATTAAAGGCTCAGACTGAACTGTTGATTGAGTTGAAAGGTGATAGTGCTAATAGGTTAAATATTCAGATTCGCCTAGCTTATATAATGACGAGAATGTATCGGACTTTAGCTAAGTTGTACTATAGAACTTCTGCTATACTAGACGGGTTAGGGATTCCTATTGTCTCGAAGGTGGTGACTTTACCGATTGAGTTTAATGTGTTTGGTAAAAAACACTGGGGAGCTGGTAAGGGATTCGGTAAGGATAGTAAAAAGGGTCATGAGCCTAAACTTGATTTAAACGATGAAGACACGACAGAGGCTATGTTGCCCGATTTATTAGAGATTCGTGATTATGAAATAGAGGTTGATGAGTTTAGGTTTAAAAGCACTGACCTTTATGAGATAATTTTGAATATGGCGGCTAAAATGAGGACATAATCGTGACCAAAAGAAACCCCCCCGTGGTTCCAATCGTCCCCCAAGCGATTCGGGTAGTGGTAAGAAGCCACCATCTGAAAGAGAGAAAAAAGCGGGGTTAAGAACTGATACAAACAACAGAATAGAGGAAGCGATCGCTGTCTTGGATTTTCGGCTACATTTAGACTATTTAAATATGGCTTCAGCCGTTGGGGGCGGCGACTTTGAAGAGTTTAAACGTTCTTGGTTGATGAATTATTATAATGCGATGACAGAACCGAGGTTTAAAGACAAGCCCAAAAGTCCTCCTAGTAAAACAGAGCGCCCCCGCCTCTTAAAAACTAATGATGAGTTGATGATGAATCGCCAAATCAAATCCGACAATTTGTCATCAAGGGAAAATCTAACTGAATTTCGCCGAAGTAAAGACTTATTACCATTCGACGCTGATAATATAGGTTAAGATTATGTCTAATGTTGTAGGGATAGACCAGAGAGAACTAACTTCAACCGCTATAGCTGGCGGTGCAATGTCTTCACAGTGGTTTAATGCTTTTTCGACCCCTTTTTATCAGCAGATTCAAAGTTTAAAAGCCTTTGATTTTAAGAAGTGGGCGGGTAGTGTCAAGGGCGGAGCTTTAGTTATTGCAGAAAACATCAAAAAAGGGAACTGGGGTTTTTTCAAAGAATGGCTACAAGAGGCTCCTCTGGTTCCTAAAATAGCCGGGATTGTAGCGGGTGGTTTAATTGCTGGGACTGTGCTGGTTGTTGGCGGACAAGCATTAGGGTTTGTTGGTGCGGGTGTAGGGAGTTTAGTAGCAGCCCACCCGGCTTTTGTTGGCGGTTTTTTAGGGGTAACAATACCTACAGTGATGAGCAAATTGACCCAAGGGGTTTCTCAAGCCTATAACTTTGATTGGGCAGCATCTGACAAGAAAATGATGGACGATTTAAAACAAGCGGCTAATGCTTTATATGTTCCCTTGGGGGAAACAGTCGGGAAATCATTGGCTAGTTTGGTGGCGGGGAAGGTAGGCAGTCGGTTAATGCAGCAACGCTAAGGATTCGGGAAGGTGCGATCGCCGCTATGTGTATGATTAACCCGACTATTAAAGAGACTTTGGTGGATGCGTTATCCTCGCTGAGGTATGCGGTGCAAGAGGTTGTTAAAAAAGCACTGTTTGTTATGACTTACATTAACGCCAGAAAAGTAGCAGCCAAGTTGTTGGATAAGGAAGATACTTGGGGCAAGGAAGGGCAATCACCTTTTATTGTTTCGGAGAAAGTAGAAGAAACTTGGGCGAAAGTTAAAGAAGATGAATATTTTGATTGGGTGAATGAGCAACAATGGGAGGGTATAGAAACAATGACATCTACTTTTTTTGAAACCCTCGGTGAGTTGTTGTCAGAGCAGGGAACTTATGAGGAGTGGATACTGGTATAAATTCATCACCTGAGAGGAGGGATATCAATGGCAGAAGTTGGAAGACTTACTCAGCAAACTTACATCATGATGGCTCGTCAACGGCGTATCACGAAACTATCAGATAAGCGCCCGGAACGAGTCCGAATAGAATTGCAGCCAAACTGGAACGTTTACCAACTACAGCCAGACAGAAAAAACCCAGATTACAAACTGCTGATGGCTGGTTCTGAGTCAGCCTTGGCATTGCAGTTGTCACAACTGGGATGGATGGAGAAGATGCTCGATCATCTTCTCAATGCCAGCGATCTAAAATTCGAGGATTGGTTTGATGCTTGGGCATCGGGTTATCCAGAACTGCGCTACAGAGTGAACCCAAAACTCCCCACATTAAGAACTAACTATCCCGCGTCGAATGTGACTAATTCCACTGGGGAAACAATAAGCAGATGGAGAAATGAGGTAGGCTCTCGCCCGGCTTACATTGAATGGAAACCTTCAGCCCGAAAAACAGCAAAAGATGTTGGGCTTCACCGCACAATAGAATATTTTCCCGATCGCTCTCAGAACAAATCAGTTGTCTTGACGGGGAACGACAAGGAATTAATTAGGCAAATCCTACAAATCCACTACGAGGGTGGGGGTAGCAGTGAGGGAATGGATAGCACGGTCTCGACGGGTATTAGTTACCGGGGCGCTCCCAAGGTTGTGCTGTACTTTTTGGAACGGATCGAGGATGTGGAAAAAGGCTACCGACAATTAGAGGCAAGAGTGGGATTCCGTTTGGTGGGAAAAACAGAAAACCCGAACGGAACTGGCGACTTGTTAACTAAGGCTAACATCAGAAATTTGGCTCAGAGAATTGTCCAGAACTTTCTACAACCCGAACAATTTCGTCTTCACAAGGGTAGAGAATCGGTTAGCTACAGAGATAAACGCCAAGGGTTAGAGTCGTTTGTTTTTGCAACTAGCGCATCAGAGGGGATTAATCTTTATCAGCGAATCTGTCGGGTGATGGAAATAGAATTTGATAACTCAAAGGTCTTTACATCGAGCAACCAAAATCCAACCCAAGCGTTTCCTATCACGCCCCCAGAAGTGACGATATTGGGTAACAAAATTAAACCACCCCGCCGCCGTCCGGTCGGGCACGTCTATTTTAGAGAGGCGAAATTGTTTTTAGAGATGCTCAACGAGCCTATCCTTCTCTGTGACTACAACGGGCATATATACAGGAATCCCGATTAGAAGACAACCCCAATATTTTTTTTAGATCAAACAAACTCCCTTGTATGTTCGGAAACCCTATAGGTTTCCGCAACTGTTCCACACCCTAAAAATACCTGTTATGAATGTAGTGGTAATCAGTTTTAAAGCAACAAGGCAGGTATTCTATGCCCCCTCTAAATAGTTCAACAATTTATAGCTGGGATGCACCCTCGCCAGGGGGTACGGGAACCATTAAAGTAGCTGCCCGGCTTTCTAATCGGTACAGTGGCATTGCTACACATCTCGGAATGACCGCCCACACAGATCCAACAAATGTAAATGCACATATGCTTAAGCCAAATAAAGCTGTGCAGGAGGGTTTCTTAATGAAGATGCGAATTAACTACCGAAAAGACAATAAGTATTTTGGTGCTGATATTTATGTGCCTACAGACAAGGTTACTGAAGCCATCCAAGTGCTACCTAACAAGCCCTGGGATGGTACGGGAGTGATAACTTCATGTCGCGATCGTGTACGAGTTGATTACCGTTAAATAATATAAAAGGATTCTGAAATGGCAGCTAGAACGAAAATTTGTCAAACAGGCACAGGAGCAACCGCTAGGGTCTTTCGAGCTAGTAATGTAATGTATACAGCAGATAATGCTGATGTTCTAGGGGTTAGAGAGGCAGAAGCCGCAAATTTAAAAGCCCCACTATATGACACTGCTGAACTAATGCGAACCGGGGAATTAGTAAGGATTAATGTACGATGTAGCGCCACAGGAGGCAGAAAAATTAATTATAGAATTTTCTGCGCTGGTGACAAGATAGATGATGCTTTATCGTATTACAGAGCGACAGGAAAAACGCTTAATGGTAGGACAGTAGTAGGTGCTGGTTTAGACCGCCGCCAAGTTGTCAAGTAAAGCATGAGTTTTACAGATGCTTATGGCACATGGGAGGTGATAGCTTCAAGCTATCAGCCAAGTCAAGAGTGGATAATTCACAGCCCCCCAGTTACTCAATACTCATTGTTGAGGTTTAAATTTTCAACTGATTGGGGGCGGTGGACAAATCCCTATGATGGCTATAGGTCAATGCTGCTTATTCGAGGGCATTATTATAATGATTCTGAAAATTCTGACTGGATAACAGGGCAAAGGACTGTATACGTTACAGAAGAACCGCAACTGATTAACTATCCACCAGTTCAAGAATTTACAGACAACCCCTCGGTGATTAGAAGGTTGGGAGTCCGCCGCCGTTTTTTCAAAAACGCAACATGGATCGAAAATCATCCTACAATGGATCTAAAGTTTGACGTAACAATTGAGGCTTTTGTAAGTTAACATGGACATCTCTCTTAATCAATTAATCGACCATCTCCCAGATGATTCACAGTTTAAAACCTTACTAGAAACATTGGGGGCAAGCGGTGATAGTGTGGACGCTACCGTAGAATTTTGTCATTTAGTAGGGGCATTATATCAAGCACAGTAAGTATACAACCAACAACCAGGAAATAAAGCAATTAATGTGGTCTCAGCAGTAAGTATTGGGCCGGTAATAGAAAGTTTAGACGGGACATTTTTTAGGAGGTTAGAAAGAACTCTAGCTTTTTTTGAAAAGTATGAAAATAGTATAATTGTCCCGAACGTCAAAAGTTAGTTGGTCGAAAATTTAAAGCTGCCAGATAATTCGGATTCTATCTGCGTTATCTGGTCAAAGTCTTGAAATTAACCCAAGTAAAATGTGATTAAAAATCCACATCAACAGAGGAGTTAATTCCGTCGTGGATATTGAAATTGAGAAAATTACGGTAATTATAAGTTGGATACTTTCACTCATTAGTACGGTCTGGTATGTATCAGTTCAATACACAATAATTAGAGTACAAGTCAACAGAAACAGAGAAGAGCTAAACAGAATATCATCAACGCTTAGGCGAGAAATAGAAGACCATAATAAACTTATATGGATAAACATCAACCACATGGAAAAATACTTAACCAAAAATCAAGATTATTTTCCGTTAAATATCCAAAACCAAAAATATAAAGATTATGGCGACTGATGTTTTACCAGAATTATTACGGGTAGGAAGTGATGGGGTAGTGATATTTTTAGTGTGGTCTTTGATGAAGCAAAACCAAAAGTTAATAGCAGAGGTCAACTCAAGAGACAATGAATTGATGAAGTTGATTTACAAAATACTTAGCAATGAACAGCCAGGGACAAGAGGTAAACGCGATCGCACTAGCCGGATTAACCGTCCCAGGGCAGAAAGCAAGGAGTGAGTTATCAGACTGACCCAATGGAAGGCAGCCTACTGGGAAAATGGACAAAATAAGTACAAATTCCCAGTTAGGACAAAAAAGCGATCACATTAAGTCCCTTGACACCAATCTGGACTTCTACAATTCCAAGACAAAGGTAAACGCTTCACTATTAATCTCATTAACGGGTTTGCGTCGCAGTTCTACAGATTTCTCACGGGGTAATAAGTCGAATACTTCCCGGAATACATCATCTACCTTTTCATAGGCGACTAGCCCCACCTCATCTAACACGACATCTCCTGATTGGTCAATTATCACTGTTTGGGGAACATATCCTCGATAGTAATGACCCGGTTCCGTGGGAGGTAGGGACGAGTCCATGGGGATTGAATCAATATTAACTGGGATAAAGTCCGCAGCCCTTCCGTAATACTCTTGCAGTTGCGATACTGTTGTCGAAAATACTTTGCAGTCGCGGCTGTCGTCCAGAAAAAAAACTAGCAATGCTGGTTTATGGAGTCTCAAAGACTGGGACAGTTCAACTCGTGGCGGCACTAGAGACCCATTACCGCCATATAGCGCAAAAATGTTGCCATCAAACTTATCATCGTCAATATTTGCTAAAGCTGGACCGGTTCCCAGGGTTAACGTTAGCAAGGCAGCTAAGGCCATGATTAGTAAGCCCCTGGGTATGAGTCGGAGGTTGAATGTTATTGGGTTGGAGTTCAGCACTGTCATCAGTTAATTGAGAGTCCTAGCTTTCGGAATTGTTACAATCTTTTAACGACATTTTACAACAGCGATCGCCAAGATTATGACCCGAATATTCAGCCAGTATCGGGAAAATCACCGCCGAATTTGGCCATTTCCCTCAGTCCCTCGTCCCTAATTATTAAGTTTTTCCCCATGAAATGTTAAAAACTATTACAAATATACTAATAATGTGAACATAATGCCTCAAAATACATTTCGAGGTAGTCATGTCATGAGGTTTCATTTGGGGGACCAAATAGGGACACCCGAAACTCGTGGCGGCGTATAATCAAATACGCCCGATCGCGATCGATAAATGACTCGGCAATCTTGGTAATAGCCAAAAGTTGCCTGCTCAGGAGAAGTTGCCTGCTAACCGCCACCTGTGGCAGGTTAAATGGTACTTCCCAAAGCTGAGGAGCCACGACACCGGGCTGACCGAAAGTCGTAGGCTTCATCATGAACACATTAGCTAAACCCTGTGGTAGAAAATGAGTATCGTTACCAAATCCATCGTCAATGCAGACGCTGAAGCGCGTTATCTGAGCCCTGGTGAATTAGATCGGATCAAATCCTTTGTTACCTCTGGCGAACGCCGGGTTCGGATTGCTGAAACCATGACAGGTGCTCGTGAGCGCATCATCAAGGAAGCAGGAAACCAACTTTTCCAAAAACGTCCTGATGTAGTCTCTCCCGGTGGAAATGCCTACGGTGAGGAAATGACTGCCACCTGCCTGCGGGATCTAGACTACTACCTGCGTCTGATCACCTACGGAATTGTTGCTGGCGATGTTACCCCCATTGAAGAAATCGGGGTTGTAGGTGTTCGCGAAATGTACAAATCTCTTGGTACTCCCATCGAAGCAGTAGCTGAAGGTGTACGGGCTATGAAGAGTGTAGCCACTTCCCTGCTGTCTGGAGAAGACGCGGCCGAAGCAGGTGCTTACTTCGACTACCTAATTGGTGCAATGTCATAAGCACTGGCGATTATCTCTTATCAATCGACCAAGATTCATCTAAACAATTCCTAGATCAAGCGACCATTAGCAAACGAAACCATCATGCAAGACGCAATCACTTCCGTAATCAACTCCTCTGACGTTCAAGGTAAATACCTGGATGCTAGCGCTATCCAAAAACTGAAAGCCTATTTCGCTACTGGTGAACTGCGCGTTCGTGCAGCAACCACCATCAGCGCTAATGCAGCTAACATCGTTAAGGAAGCAGTTGCTAAGTCTCTGCTGTACTCCGATATCACCCGTCCCGGTGGTAATATGTACACCACTCGTCGCTATGCTGCTTGCATCCGTGACCTGGACTACTACCTCCGCTATGCTACCTATGCTATGCTGGCTGGCGATCCTTCCATCCTGGATGAGCGTGTACTCAATGGCCTGAAAGAAACTTATAACTCTTTGGGTGTACCCATTGGCGCTACCGTTCAAGCTATCCAAGCTATGAAAGAAGTTACTGCTGGCTTAGTTGGTGCTGATGCTGGTAAGGAAATGGGCATTTACTTTGATTACATCTGCTCTGGCTTGAGCTAAGACTGCTCACAGAGGAAGCTAGAATGTAGTCATCCCCTTTGGAAATACTACAGTCTTGGTTCTTCAATTCCTATAAACTTAGGGCCAGGGAAGTCTGAAGTGAGTGCTAGACCGCCAAAGGCTTGTCTGTATCATTGATAAGTTTTAGCGAGCTAGTATTGGCTTATGACTCCCGGCCTTTAGTCATTTGATAAATATTACTGTCAAATACTGTCAAAATTGCTGACTTAACTCAGGAGCAAGATAATCATGAGATCTTTCAAAGTAACAGCTTGCGTTCCCAGCCAAACACGGATTCGCACTCAGCGTGAGTTACAAAATACCTATTTCACTAAGCTGGTTCCCTATGACAACTGGTTCCGGGAACAGCAACGGATTATGAAAATGGGTGGAAAAATTGTCAAAGTTGAATTAGCCACTGGGAAGCCGGGAACTAATACAGGACTGCTGTGATCATAGTGGAAACGCCAACCGCCTTGGCGGTGTGGCGTGTTTAGTTCACCCGCTCAATTTCGCTACAATTGCGATCGGGTGTATATATGCCAATAGCAATCAGCGCTATATATCTAAAAATTAATTTAACTTCATCTTTTTGGACACTTGTGGCTAGGTGGGCTTGTATATTGATGGCCCCGTTTCTCACCACCACGAGTGGCTTTTCTGCTTGTATAATTAGAGAAATACACTTGACCAACAGAACTAATCACCTATCACGAGTAGATATAAGGGGTGCGTTTGGTCACTTATTCGCTCAAGTCCAGGAAACTGCTAGATCCGAAATACCTTCGAGGAATCCCTGTCCCCCGGCTTAAATAGTCAATATTTAAATGTAAAATTCCCCTGGGGAAGTATGTCAACCTTATTGATGATTGCTGATGGATAATAGTACAAATTTCGTTGAATCTATATTAGCACAAACTCCTTCCGAAAATCCTACCACTAATCTGAGTAATAAAGTCACCTCAGAAATGTTGTGGATGGGAGCCACGGGTTTGATGCTAATAATACTGATTGTAGTCTCAGTCATTTATAACTCTAAAAACAAAGGTCTTGCCAAGAAGTTAAAAATGGAGACATTTAGAAATAAAGAACTCCATAAAAAATATAAATTGGCTTTGGCAACTATTTCTAAAATGGAGAAAAACCCAGACTTAATTCACTCCAGGGAATTTAACCTTGATTATCTCAGGATGAGAATGTCTGAGGATGTTTTCCATTATGCCATCATTGTTCAAATTAAGATGAAGGTCAAGCAGCAAATCGCTGTGGCTATGCGACCTACACAGGCGGCTGTGGGAGAAAAAAGTAATGCTGGTCAAGGCCGCCAAGTTGATTCAATTTTTGATGTTGAATACGACACAGGAGACCATGAACATAGCAAAAAACGGGTATTATTTCGGATACAAATTAGGTTGATGAAATTACCCACGCAAGCAACTTCAACGACTATTAATCAGATTATTGACTGCTTGGAAACCTATTTGAGTCCCTCGGATGACCATGATAATTGGCAACCGACAATTCAGGGGAGAATTGCCCATATTGAATGGGACCAAAAAGCCAAACCTACTCCCCTATTAGTGTTAGAACAATCTAACGAAGGCATGAATGTTACGTTCCGTACTAATCGGAAACTCCCGGAAAGTCAAGGTAAAACTCCTTTACCAGCATCAAGTCGCAACAAGTCTAAACGCCGTAAAACTGCTTCGAGTGGTAACACTCATTTTACCCCTTAACTGTGGCTGGTCTCAGTCTTCAGGAGTATCAAATAAAACTGTGGTCATATAGCGTTCTGCCCATTCCTCGCCAAAGGCTTTTTCGAGGACGCGCCTGGTCTTGTCGTTTTGCTGTTGTTGTTGACAGTAGTGGCGTTGGGCGTTGATAATCTGAATTTGTTGTTCTGGGGAAACCGGAGTTTGAGCGATCGCACTTTGACAGTGTAGTTCCATATAAGTCTCAACCCGACTCAGAAACAAGTCCTCCTCCTGCTCGTTAGCCGGACGCACAAATAGACAAAACTCCGAAAAAATATCCCCCCAGGCGGGAATATCACGGGGTTGAGAAAACTGATTTTGGGGTAATTCTTGCAAAACCCGATGATAATTTTCCGGTAAAGTGCGATCGCCACTTAGGGGCGACAAATCCACAATCGCCGCCCCAATTCTACCACGTCCCCCCACCAAATCCGTACCAAACATAGGCAGAGCGAATGAACTGCGGGGAAACATCACACAATGGAGAATATCCAAACCGCTACCCACCTTAGCCAATTCCAAGTGCATCTTACGAAACTGTGGAGTTTGATAGCAGCGATTTTCAATAGTCAACCTTTCCCCTTCTAATCGCCCCTCAATGTATCCTAAATCATCAGGCAGATGATAGGGTTGCAGATCCAAATACTGACCCCATAGGCGTTCAATACTGTTCGCCAATCGGCTAATTAACGGGTGTTGTTGTTCCCGCAAAGAATTTTGGTTGAAAGTTGATTGCATTCTCAAACCTAATTAAAACAGCCGTTCCCAAAAAACCAAGTTGTGCATATTTTAAGTCGCCCTGAACATCTTTAATTGATACCATGTGCATCAAATGGGAAGCGTCGGCCTAATTATTTAAGTGACCCCCCCACAGCCCAATTTATGTTCAGCGCGAGACAAGGCACAGCAGTTTATGAAATCATACCCCTGCTTAGGTTTCAGCCTGTTACCTTAGACCTGAGCCGGGATGTTTCTGATACTGACACAGCCATTATCACACAATTAGTGGGTATCTGTAAGTATAATTAGTTAGATTTGGTGTGATTCGTTTGCACCCCTGGGTTAATTGGAAATCCGCAAGAGCTATGTATATTTACACTACCCCCAGGTTTGATCAACAAGCCAAACAATTTGGTGTTCAGGGTCAGATTGCAGAATTAGTAGTAGCCATTCAGACCCAGGGCAGTTCTGCTGTCCATGCCTATTTTAACTGGAATTATCCCTATCTGAAGCGGCCTGTCCGTAATCTCAGACTACTGGGGAAAATCTTTCCTTTTAAGAATGAGCGAGTATTGTGTTTACTCGATGTTTTGACTAGGGGGGGTAATGAATATGAGTCTTTTCTGCAAAACCCAGAAGACTACGGGAAAAAGCATTTAGACCCTCTAGTTGATTATACCGACCTAGAAAATAGTATCAAAGGCCAACGAGAAAGAAAAAAAGGGCCTTTCCGTCAACAATTTTTACCAGAAATCTATCACGGTTGGCTACAACGACCTACCTGGACTCGCAAGACAGACGATCGCATTATTTGTGAAGGTGAGGTCTGGGTCAAACAGTTTCAGCAGCAGGAAACTCGCGACCAATGGCAGAGTTATGGTGAAATTGTCCTAGCCATTGTCGAAGGACAGGAAGAAAAACAGCACACTCCCTGGCCAAATTTATACTTAACCTGCAAACCAGACAGTAGTAATTATGTCCTCTATAGCCATTTAGAGACAGCCGACGGCTTACCTCGTCGGGTAGTGTTCTTAGTAGCCAGTTTTGATGGTCTACCCCAGCCAGCCGATATTGAGGCGGTGCTACAACAGACCCGGCTGTTAACTCTTGACTTTCCCCAGGGTATTTTTTCCACACCCATTACTTATGATATTCTCTCGCGTTATACCCGTCGCGCTTATCCAGACTATTTAGTCCTAGATAGGGAAATTTGGCTAGAAATTGAAGCAGATAATGGTATTAATTTAGCCCTTTCTGTGGAAGAAGAAAGAATTTTACATGAACTTTCTAGCCCTGATTCTGAAAATTCTCTACCCTTATTTATCAATGGTCGCGCGGGGAGTGGCAAATCAACCATGTTGGTTTATTTGTTTGCTGAATACTGCGATCGCTACCGGAAAATTTATGCTCAAAAACTGCCAGAAAAAGTCATTAAACCACTATTTTTGACTTATAATGAACGTCTGCTAACTCGCGCAAAACAAGGAGTAGAAAAGCTGCTAATAACTAACTATAAGTTCATGCTAAACAGCAGTAACCTGAAGAAAAAACCACCCTTAGAACCTTGCTTTCAATCCTTCCAAGATTTTCTAATTAATTTACTTCCTCCAGAAGAAAGCGATAAATTTGATCGCGATCGCTATATCTCCTTTTACGACTTCCGCCAAAACTTTACCCATCGCCAAAAACGCTACTCTCCAGAATTATGCTGGCATATTATCCGCACATTCATCAAAGGCTATAGCCTCGTCAATCAAAACGATGAATACATGACCCCAGAGGATTATGATGATGTTCCCCGCCGAGAAAAAACCATTTCCTCAGAAGTCTTTGATGCCATTTATAAACAGGTTTGGCCGTGGTACTATAGACTCACCCATGATGATGGCTATTGGGATGACCAAGACTTAATCCGGCGAGTCCTGCAAGTCAAAGGTGATAGCCTCCCCAAATATACAGCAATTTTTTGTGATGAAGCCCAGGATTTCACCAAATTAGAACTATTGCTAATCGTCAAACTCTCTCTATTTTCTGACTCAGTTATGTATCCCCCCATTCCCAGTTTACCCTTTGCCTTTGCCGGGGATCCATTTCAGACCCTTAACCCCACCGGATTTCGTTGGCAAAGTGTCAAAGCCACCTTTTTTGATCAGGTAATTTCTCACCTAGACCCTGACCAAAAACTCAATCTAGGAATGTCATTTTATGAACTAGAATCCAATTATAGATCCAGCCCAGCCATAGTCAAAATGACCAATTTAATTCATCTATGGCGGCATCTAGTTTTTAAAATCCCCAAACTCAAACCCCAGGAAGCATGGCAACCAATAGCCAATGCTCGTCATCCCCAAAAATTCATCTTTGGTCAGCGTAATTTTTCCGTAAATGACCTCAAAAGCCACATCGAAAAATCCCCCATTTTTATTGTACCGTGTGAAGCAAACGGCGAATTAACATATATTAAAAATGATGATTTTTTATCTTCGTTATATCCGGGAGCCAGCGAAACCAATCCCCCGAAAAATGTGTTAAGTGCCATTCAAGCCAAAGGCTTGGAATTCCCCCTAGTAATTTTATATAAATTTGGCGAACAGTTTGCCAAGGAATTTGGGCGATCGCTTTGGGATTATATCAATTTAGACCAAGAACATCCCTTAGAATTAGAGTATTTTTTCAATAAATTATATGTAGCAGCCAGTCGAGGAATCACTAACCTAATAGTCATTGATACAGAAGTCGGCGATCGTTTCCTCTGGCAATATGCAACCACAGACTGGTTACACCAATCTGCATACCAACTAGAACAATGTTTAGCTGCATCAGACGATCGCCAGATTTGGGAAGGCTATATAGGCGGTTTAAATTGGGGGGATAGTCTCGAAAATCTCGATCTTGATCACCGGGAATTACAAGCCCAAGAATTTGAAGAAAATGGCCGAATGCAGAAAGATCCCGTTTCCCTACGACGGGCTAAACAGTTTTATCTCGAACTCGGAAAGCAAACAGAAGCCCTATTATGTGAAGCCTGGGCCCTGAGATTCGATCGCCGATTTCGAGAAGCCGGGCTATTATTTAGTCGCTATGGTCAAAACGACGCAGCCTGGGAATGTTTCTGGCATGGTCTATGTTGGCAAGCCCTACTCGACTGGTATCACCAATTTCCTGAATCAAGACCAGCAGAACGTCCCCTAGTCGAATTTATGGCAACCCCCACCAAAACCCTAGCTGTAGTCGAGCAATTTACCCTATTTTTGGAAGAAGCCATAGCACAAAAATCCACCACCGATCTGGGAACAGTCAATTTAGACACTTCTGCAGGATTAAATCCTACCACCGAGTATAGTCCTCATCACCCCCACCTCGGTTCTCGCACGCCGGACCACAACCGCAAACCCTGGAAAGCAGCCATTTCTGAATATGCCAGCAGAATCAAACGCTTGATGGCCGAAAAGCGATTATCTCTCCCTGTGTGGCAAAGATTTGGTGATGTATTGGAAGCCTTAGATGAAGCCAAATATGATGGCCTCCTAGATATTGCTGGGGAATGCTTCTATCGAGCTAAAAACTTGCGGCGCGCCGTCCGCTGTTGGCAGCGTTGTGGGTCTACTGACCGACGGGAATATAATATTGCTCTAGCTGATGTATTAGGCTTCCCAGAAGGTTTGGCTTATTTGGAACGAGCCGGAAATAGCGATCGCATTATTGCTGAATGGGAACGCGCCGGTCGTCCCGTCACCGCCCAGTGGTTAAAATATGGCGAATGTGTTAGACGCGCCTTACTTGCACAAAATCGCTACCGCGACTGGGTAGAATATTTGATGCGCTCCCGACAATGGTCTGATGCGATCGCCGCCTTAGAAGAGTGTTCTCGATCCGAAATCAAAGGCTTACAGTTTGAGTTAATCCGACAACTCGCTCGCTCTAATTTGACCCCACAACAGGTGCGTATTGCTCGCTCTCGCTATATGACCCTCATAGACCAAGTATTATCCAATTCCGATTGGAAAGCCTATCTAGCAGTTCCGGAAGTCGGCGTAGTCCTCGAAAGAATTGGCGATTTAGTGCGGACTTTAAGATTTTATGAGCAGTTTGTTGAAGCCGAAAACCTCCATTTAAAGGTGTTTGCTCGACAACGTTGGATTGTTAATAAAATTAAACAACAAAATTATGCCGCCAACGTTGACCCTCGGCGGGCTACCGCTATAAGTGAGGAAATTAACCGCAAAGCCTCCGATTGGAGGATTGATTTAGACGCTTTACCTACCGATCTCCCACCCATAGACCGTTTGACAACCCATAAATCCCAGCAGAGTGCTATCAATCTTGTCCAAGGATTGCCCCCTGGAGTACAGATCAATCTTTCCTCTTCTGATGGTCATGCTTATAGTTTCCGTATTGATTCGATGGAAGTGCGCGTAGTTAAACGCGATCGCCTCCTCAAAGCGACAATTACCGACCTCCATACTCTCAAGACTCTACAAATTGAGGTTGATAGTCGCGGCGGTAGGGTCTGTATTGGTAATATGTTTGTCGAAGCTGCTGATGGTCAGCGTCTTTTGTTTCAAGGTCCCGTTACTGGCTGTAGTGGCGCGATTATCTATCGTCAGAATCCCCCATTGGTTCAACTAAAGTTACCCAATCACCCTGATACTATTGTTTTTTAGCAATCTTTTATCCCCTAGGGCGGGTGCAGCCGTCTTATCCTGTGTGCTGTGGCTGGCTTGGGGCGCGTGCAGCAGTCTTATCCTGTGTGCTGTGTGTGGCTGGCTTGGGGCGCGTGCAGCAGTCTTATCCTGTGTGCTGTGACTGGCTTGGGGCGCGTGCAGCAGTCTTATCCTGTGTGCTGTGGCTGGCTTGGGGCGCGTGCAGCAGTCTTGTCCTGTGTGCTGTGGCTGGCTTGGGGAGGGTGCAGCAGTCTTGTCCTGTGTGCTGTGGCTGTCTTGGGGAGGGTGCAGCAGTCTTGTCCTGTGTGCTGTGACTGGCTTGGGGCGGGTGCAGCCGTCTTATCCTGTGTGCTGTGGCTGTCTTGGGGCGGGTGCAGCCGTCTTATCCTGTGTGCTGTGGCTGTCTTGGGGCGGGTGCAGCAGTCTTATCCTGTGTGCTGTGGCTGGCTTTAGCACCCGCCCCTACAGGACCCGCCCCTACAACTTTTCCGCAACCTTCTCCAGAATCTGCCATAATTATTCAAATTGATACAGGAACTAAAAATACCCTAGTTATATGTCGGTTCAATTTTTTTACTTACCTGAAATTGATGTCAAGACCGTTGCTGACTACCTACAAAAGCCTACCCAAGAGGTGCAGCTTATTGATGTTCGAGAACCTCAAGAATTGGCGATCGCTAGTATTGATGGTTTTGTTAATTACCCCTTGAGTGAACATCAGCAGTGGTCAGAATCCATTTTGACTCAACTTGACCTCCATAAGGAAACTTGGGTAATGTGTCATCATGGCAGACGTTCAGCCCAAATGGGTCAGTGGCTCATTCAACAGGGTTTTACTAATGTTAAAAATATTACCGGCGGCATTGATGCTTACTCTGTAATCGTTGATGATACCGTACCCCGCTACTGATTTCGCAGATCAAAAAGAGTCCGCATAAGCGGACTCTCCTGGGATAAACAGAAAGCTGTCGAGTTCATTCTGTTGATCGACTCGATTTATTCATAGCGTTACTTATATTTCGTCTACTAGCTGGACTCGTCCCCGCCGAATTGAGTACAATAGACGATCTATCACTCGTAGTTCTTCTTTTTCTAAGGATTCATCTAGTACCGCTGCCATTAGACCATAGCGATCGGCTTTAGTCAAAGATCTCGTTTCAGTTACCGATGCAATGATTTCTGAGAGTGCGCCCGGAAGTAGTTTGACTGGAGACATAAGTGCGTTTTGAACTCGACACTTTTATCATCCTCCATTTCTCAGATTAGATCCGTGATCTGCTATCAGACAATCAGTGATTATACAGATGTAATTTGGTGAGTTAAAACACTTATAGCTGGTGATAACTGTCACAGCCCCCTCCATTAGTCTAACTCCCGTCTCCCTTCTAACGCCCGCGCTAACGTCACCTCATCAGCATACTCTAAATCCCCACCCACAGGTAAACCGAAAGCAATACGAGTTACTCTCGTAAAAGGCTTCAGTAATTGACCTAAATATAATGTCGTCGTTTCCCCTTCCACGCTTGGGTTAACCGCGATAATCACTTCCTTAAACTTTTGTTGACTTACCCGCCTCACTAGGGGTTGAACTGTTAGTTGTTCTGGCCCAATACCATCCATAGGAGAAATTACTCCCCCCAAAACATGATACAATCCCCTATATTCACGGGTTTTCTCTAACGCGATTACATCCCGTGAGTCCGAAACTACACATATCGTTTCGCGATCGCGTTGCGGATTACGGCAAATCTCGCAAACAGGTTCCGCCGACAGGTGAAAACATACCTGACACAAACCTACCTGTTTTTTCGCTTCCAACAACGCCCTCGCTAGGGCCTGTACTTCTTCCTCTGGCCGTTTGATAATATGAAGAGCAAGTCTTTGGGCTGTTTTTGGCCCAATACCGGGCAGCCTCTGGAACTGTTCGATTAGACGGGCTAAGGGGCGTGTGTAAACCGTTGTTTTTCCTCCACTTATGCGCTCATACAATAGTATAACCCCTTACCAGTGTGAACCGAATTATGTTAATTTTTGTAACAAAAAATTAAGAAATGTTACAAAAAATTTCTTTTTTGGGGGTTTCCTGGCTTTTTTGGTTGACTTCTGATATTATTTTAGATAATAGGAATATTTAAACTTTTTTTATTTTTGAATATAATTCATTATTTAAAGAAATGTCAATATATTAGCATGAGTTCCCGCCGCCTGTCAACCCCCACAGCCACCCTGGCCGTACATTTTTTTAAAAATTGAACAAAAAATCAACCTAGCAGCCAAAAAAAATCCACCGACGCGGTGACGGTGGAACAACAAAGGATGATGGTGTGAGGAGCGAGTTACTAAACTTGCTTACAGTTTTAAGAATAGTCACCCCTTGTTACAGCCCTGTGTCATGTTTATGAAGATTTTGTGACACTTGCCAGAAGCCACAATAAGCCTTGTCCCAGTTTATCATTCGTGGATGTTTCTTGTGATCCGGGTTTGGTGGATAATAAGATTTGTTAGTTAAACAACATGGGTAGTTTTGTGGCACAAACATTTCAAGCTAAAGTTTACGTCACCCTTCGTCCTTCAGTGTTAGACCCAGCCGGGACGGCGGTTCGTTCCGGCGTTCAGCAGATGGGATATCAAAATGTCGAACAAATCCGAATTGGTAAATATATAGAGGTGACACTCCAGGCGGCGGACGAAGCGGAAGCAGTCCAGCAACTTGATCAAATTTGCGATCGCATTTTAGCCAACCCGGTCATCGAAACCTATCGTTTTGATTTAACCCCCCTATCGGAAACTGCAACCACTACAGCCCATTAGATATGAAATTTGGTATCCTAGTTTTCCCTGGTTCTAACTGCGATCGCGATGTCGCCTGGGTGACACAGGGACTGTTAAACAAACCCACCCGCATGGTGTGGCATCAAGATACAGACCTTTCTGATATTGATGTGGTAGTCATTCCTGGCGGGTTTAGTTATGGTGATTATCTGCGCTGTGGTGCGATCGCCCGTTTTTCTCCCATTATTCGCGCTACCATTGACCATGTAAATGCTGGTAAATTTGCGATCGGTATCTGTAACGGTTTCCAAATTTTAACCGAAGCCGGACTTTTACCTGGGGCTTTAGTTCGTAATCGGGATCTGCATTTTATTTGCGATCGTGTTCCCATCAGAGTTGTCAATAATAAAACTCCCTGGACTAGAAAATATCAATCTAATGAGGTGATTACTCTTCCTATTGCTCACGGTGAGGGGTGTTACTATGCCGACCAAAAAACTCTGGCACAATTAGAAGATAATAACCAGGTCGTGTTCCGCTATGAAGGCGATAACCCTAATGGTTCCCTCAATAATATTGCCGGAATTTGTAACCAATCCGGTACTGTTGTTGGTATGATGCCTCACCCGGAAAGAGCTGCTGACCCTATGTTGGGTAATACTGATGGTATTAAAATGTTTGAAGCTGTATTACAACAAGTAGTTAGGGCTAGGGTTTAGTTATCCATTCTCAATTGTCCGGTAATGGCGGGTTTCACAGTTAATTAAACTTACTACCTACAATATTAACAAACCCGCCCCCCTCACCTATCCCCTTATATTATCGGGCATAGTTAAGTTTTGCTGATAGATAAATCCCCAAGGTTTTGAATTTTAAAAGTATGTTAAGAATTGTTACAATTTTATTGAGAATTACTCTCAAACACTTGACGAATTCATGGGGGTTTTGGTATGCTGTAAACAATCGCATCCAAGGGGTTCTTGTGTCCTGACGCAAAAAAAGAGGCTACAACCCTGATTATATCGCGGATTATCAATATTCTCTGGCTAAAACTTAAAATCACGATGCACGAGTTTTGGGGCTAAAGTGGACGGCCAAAAATCTGGCTATTGACAAAAACGCCATTATGTGCATTAAGGTTCATCTGGCGGTTAGGGGGTTGAAGAACTAAGTACATTTCCCCATAGAAATAAATCCCCAAAAAATGATGATTTAGCATTGACAAACCCTGGCACTTGACCTATTATAGAAGCATGGGAATCTGTGGCGGCATATATATAGGATTATCCCCAAAACTATCGACTATTAGGCGGGAAGATAACAGCACCAAAAGCCAGGCAATGAAAAGCGATGAATCAAAAACTGTTAGTGACAGGTGCGAGTGGTTTCTTGGGTTGGAATATATGCCAGGTAGCCAAATCAAGATGGGAAGTTTACGGAACCTATAATTCCAGTCCGGTGACAGATAGTGGTGTCAAATTTATCAAAACTGATTTGACCGTGTTAGGAGACTTAAAGGAGGTATGGGAAGAAATAAAACCCGATGCGGTAATTCATGCAGCGGCGGCTTCAAAACCGAATTTTTGCCAAGAGAACCCAGATATATCTCATAAAATTAACGTGGTAGCGGCTGGGGATATGGCGAGTTTGTGCGGCGCGGCCGGAATTCCTTATGTGTTTACTTCGACTGACCTAGTATTTGATGGTTTGAACCCTCCCTATCGAGAAACTGATCTAGTTTGTCCGATTAACATTTATGGGGAACAGAAAGTGAAAGCGGAGGGGGAAATATTAGCCAGATATCCCCAAGCTGCTATCTGTCGAATGCCTTTAATGTATGGGATAGCGTCACCCCAT
The DNA here is from genome assembly GCA_016745315.1 of Arthrospira sp. PCC 9108. GTDB lineage: Bacteria > Cyanobacteriota > Cyanobacteriia > Cyanobacteriales > Microcoleaceae > Limnospira > Limnospira platensis. The sequence goes on along the minus strand of CP066886.1, from coordinate 1,429,579 downwards.
GGGGGTAGTTTTATGCAGGGATTTATCAAAACCCTAAAATCGGGAAATTTCCTCAATCTGTTTGAGGATGAGTTTCGCACGCCGGTTAGCGGCACAACGGCGGCGAAGGGGTTACTGTTGGCGATCGAAAAAAAGGTGAATGGGATATTACACCTAGGGGGAAAACAGAGGATATCTCGCTATGAGTTTGGCTTACTAATGGCGCAGGTGCTAGATTTACCAGCGGATAGAATTACGCCAGGAAAGCAACAGGATGTTAAATCGATCGCCCCTCGTTCTCCCGATACATCCCTAGACAGTTCCCAAGCGTTTGATTTAGGATATGAACCCCCTTTAATTGTGGAAGAGTTGGCAGCATTACGGGGTCTAGTTTAAGGTTAACTAGAAACTACATTAGCAGAAGGAGCGATCGCGATCCGGAACCTCGGCTTCCAAACGACGGAGACGAGGACTGCGATAGGCAATAATGACGGCAGCAATATTAATCAAACCGACCCCACACAAAAGCAAAGCGCTTCCCCGTCCGGGTCCCATACCGATAATATGTCCGACTCGATCTGCTAATATTCCCCCAGGCTGCATCATGGGTTCAAAAATGCCATCAACGAGAGGTCCGACGCTGAGTTGTGTTACAACTAATAAGGATTTTTCAAATAACCCTTGTAAAGCGAAAACTCTTCCTTGCAGATATTCAGGAACTTTGCATTGCCAGATGGTTTGGTTGCTGCTGATGACAATGGGCTGGGAGAATAGATAACCAAATCCGCCAATAGCTGCTAAAAATAGGGTAGGTTGAAATCCTCCTAAACATAAACAGAGTCCCTGCAGGGTGACAAACAAGAGAATTCCATTAACTTGGCGTTTTAATCCTCCCCAGGCGCTGACTACTAGGCTACCGAATAACATCCCGCAACCACTAATAGATAACACTATCCCCAATTGGGAACTAGATGCAAAACTTAGAATAATCGGCCAGAAAAGAACTTGGATCATTCCTTCTGTTAGATAAATGACTGCAAAAAATAGCATTAACCCTAACAGTCCCGGACGCGCGGCTACATAATCCCAACCGGAGCTAATTTCCTGCCAGAGCTGTTCAAAATTAAAGGTTTTGCGATCGCTTGATGCTGCTGGTTTCGGATCGGGAAGCCTCACACTCAGCAGAGCAATGGTGGCTAGTAAATAGGTGGCAAAATCAAAGATTAATACGCCCTGCAACTGGACTGCTTCTACTAAAAAGCCGGCAATGGTCGGACCTAAAATCCTAGCGAGTGCCCGCGATATCTGCACCATGCCGTTAGCTCGACCTAAATGCTGTTTGGGGACAATTTGAGCGATCGCTGCCATATAAGCTGGAATGTGGAAGGCGTTAGCTACGGAACTGATGCTAACGGCTATGTAGATATGCCAAATTTCCAGGCTGCCGGACTGTAACAGAATCATCATCCCAATTGCTGTCACACCTGTGGTAGAATCAGCAATTAGCATCACCCAACGTCGGTTCCACCGATCTACTAGCACCCCTGCTATGGGGGAAATTAGCAGGTTGGGTAGATAGGCTAACACCATGATCAGAGCAAACAGAGTTAGAGAACCTGTGGTCTGATAAGCCCACACCCCTAAAGCGAAGTCTGTGATGTATGTGCCGATTACGGAGATAATTTGTCCTAACCAGATTCGCAAGAAGATTTGCATAGTCTATTGATTTATCGAAAATTGGCAGATGCGGGAAAAACAAAGTCAGCCAGCAAATAGTAATAGCTTCCCTGAGTCCCTGTCAATCAAGTGGGTTTGTCATTGCCTCGCATTTATTGACAACGATTTCCCTATTGTCGGCTTTTTCGGTAACTTTGGGGACTATTCAGGAAGAAAAGAGCTAATACTGACCTGAGATGAACTATGGTGTTGGGATAAGAGCAATAAGATGAGGTTGTGGTGAGGCTTTTGTGGGGATTTTTCGGATTTCTAAATGATATCGAAGGGGTCCCGGCCCTGAAAAGCCATATATATGTCGGCACAGATTCCCACAATAACATTATATGTCAAGTGCGGCGGTTTGTCAACTGTTTAAAGGTTAATTAAATGCAGGGCGCGTCAAACTGCAGCGGTATCGGTAGCGATCATTATGCGATCGCCATTAAGGTCTGTAGGGGAGGGTTGAAAAACTAGCAAATACCCAGGAAAATTTGGGTCTTGACTTCTTGGGATATGAAGATATGGGCAAAATTTCTATATATATGCCGGCACAGATTCCCATGCTTATATAATAAGTCAAGTCCTGATATTTGTCAATAGAAAATGGATAATTTTGGTAAAAATGTGAGGGAAGTTAAAGGGGGGTAGGAAGTGGCAAAATGTGGTTTGATCAAAAAGATGGGATATGCAGACCAAATGACTGAGTATCAAACGTTAGTAGACCTACTGGGCGATCGCGCCCAAAAATTGAGAGACCAAAACGCCTATACATTTTTAGCGGACGGAGAAACGGAGTCGGGGCGCTTAACCTATGGGGAATTAGACCAACAAGCGAAAGCGATCGCCGCAGAAATTCGTCGCCACGTCCCCCCCGGAACCCATGTATTAGTAGTGTATCCTTACACGGCGGGACTAGAATTTATCGCGGCTTTTTTTGGCTGTCTGTATGCGGGGGTAGTGGCGGTAACGGATAACCCACCCCGGTCTAGCCAAGGATTAGGAAAACTGCAAGAACGCATGGAATTATCAGAGGCGAAAATAGCGCTAACGAGTAAACCGCTGCTATCCCATATACAAGGACTATTAAAAAAAGTCCCGGAATTAGGGCCGAAATTCGAGCAACTCCCCTGGATAACTACAGACACCCTAAACCCGAACCTAGGAGAGTCCTGGTCTCCGCCAGACATCAACCCGGAAACCCTAGCATTTCTGCAATATACTTCGGGTTCTACGGGAACACCAAAAGGAGTGATGGTGACTCACCAAAACGTCCTACACAACTCGGAAATTATTGATCAAGCCTTTGAACATACCGAGGAAAGTCAAGGCTTGATCTGGCTACCCCTATTCCACGATATGGGACTTATTGGGGGGGTCATTCAACCGCTATATGGTGGTTTTCCGGTAACGTTAATGTCTCCGGTGGCGCTGGTACAGAAACCAATGAACTGGTTAAAAGCGATATCTCGGTACGCAGCGACGACGAGCGGGGGGCCGAATTTTGCCTATGATTTACTGTGGCGACAGGCGAGCGCTAGTGATCTCAAAAAATTGGATTTAAGTAGCTGGGAGGTGGCATTTTGTGGGGCTGAACCTATCCGCGCGGAAACTTTAGATAATTTTGCGAAAACGTTCGCTGAGTGCGGTTTTCGGCGGGAGGCTTTTTATCCCTGTTATGGTATGGCGGAGACGACTTTATTTATTTCTGGGGGTCGAAAGGCAGATCTTCCGGTGATTCGCTATGTCGATCGCACGGCTTTGGAGGAGAATAAGGTGGTAGCTGTGGAGAGTGATCATCCTGGCGCGAAAGCTGTGGTGGGCTGTGGTCGCGGTTGGCTAGGGGATGAAATTGCTATTGCTAACCCGGAAACGCTCACCCGTTGTGCTGAGGGAGAAGTAGGGGAAATTTGGTTGCGTGGCGGGGGTATTGGTTTGGGTTATTGGAATAACCCCTCGGAAAGCGATCGCACGTTTAAGGCTAAATTAGACAATCAGGGTTCGTTTCTGAGGACGGGTGACCTGGGGTTTTGGCAGAATGGGGAATTATTTATTACGGGTAGAATGAAGGAGATGATGATTCTCTGGGGTCGCAACCATTATCCCCAACATATTGAACAAACTTTGGAAACTTGTCATGATCAGTTACGTCCTGGCTGTGGGGCGGCTTTTTCGATTGAAGTTGAGGAGGAAGAACGTCTGGTGATCGCTTATGAGGTACAACGGCAATTTCTGCGAAAGCTGAATGTGGAGGAGGTTATTGGGGCTATCCGTGAAGCGATCGCTGATCAGCATCTGGCGGATGTTTTTGCGGTAGTATTACTGAAGACTGGAACTCTCCCGAAAACTACCAGCGGTAAGGTTCAACGCCAAGTCTGTCGCCGTCAGTTTCTCGCGGGGACTCTGGAGGTGGTCGGACAATGGCAATATGAAAACTTGCAACAAAGCAATATTTCCGATCTGGTGCGGCGAGAGGGAGTTAACAGTTAATCAACAAAGAGCAACTAGCTTAGGCCAGGCGATCGCAACCAGATATCTTTGGTTGCCCCTGGTCTTGTATAATTAAATATACCTATACTATTATATAGGTGATTAATCAAATCAGGAAAAGTGCTATTTATGACTGAAGTAGGGTTACAGAGCAATTTTAAAGATAAACTGCGAAATTTCTTAATTTATGGCATTGGGGAACCGATATTAAGAGGGTTAGAAACATCGATTGGTAAATCTTCCAAAATTGGGGATACGGCATTTTTTGACGCTGCCAAATACCCGGAACATTTCCAATGGGTGGAGCTGTTAGAAAGCCATTGGCATTTAATCCGCGAGGAGGTAGACGAACTGTTAAAATATCGGGATGAGTTGCCTAATTTTCAAGATATTTCGCCGGATCAAGCCTATAATGCGAGTACCGATAATCTGTGGAAAACGTACTGTTTATATGGCTATGGAATTAAATCGGCGGAAAGCTGCGATCGCTGTCCGCAAACGGCGGAAATTATCCAAAAAATACCCGGTTTAAAAACGGCATTTTTCTCGATATTATTGCCGGGTAAACATATCCCGGAACATCGAGGACCTTACAAGGGGGTAATTCGGTGTTTATTAGGTTTAAAAGTGCCGGAGCCTAGGGAAAAATGCCGCCTGCGAGTAGGGGATGAAATCCGGCATTGGGAAGAGGGAAAATGTATGTTATTTGATGATTCATTTCCCCATGAGGTGTGGAATGAAACTGATGGAATTCGGGTAGTATTATTCTTGGATATTGTGCGACCATTAAAGTTTCCTTTGTCGGCGGTTAATCAGTTATTGATTAAAGTAATTGCGGCTTCTCCATACATTCAGGAAGCGACGGCGAATCAGAAAAAATGGAACGATCGCCTAGACCAAGTATGGCAGAGAGATCCACAAAATTCCCGACAGTAACCCGGGGTAATTTATCGCCAGTATAATGATTAATCAAAAAACGGCGTAAACTTGAAGCGGGCTATAAGCCTGTAGACTCTAGGGATGTAATTATAGTCCCTAGGGTCAGCCGGAAAAGATGATGTCAGCATCCAATCAACAAAAAAGTTGCCAAAAAATTAAAATAGGTTATATTATCCAAGAGACCGGAAACTTTTTCGCTTACTCAATCACTTATTAAGACTTAATGACTGCTTTCCAACATCCGTTTGATGCAGCAACGTTAATGGAAATATTAAAGGGTCGAGCCATCCATCAACCCCATCAAGTTGCTTATAAATTTTTAGTGGATGGAGAAACTGAAACCATCAGTTTAACCTACCAAAAGTTAGACAGAATATGTCGAGCGATCGCCGCCCATCTCCAAAGCATCAGCGAACGGGGAGAGAGAGCATTACTACTATACCAACCGGGCCTAGATTATATTACGGCATTTTTTGGCTGTTTGTACGCGGGTATAGTGCCAATTCCTGCCTATCCGCCGCGCCCCAATCGTTCTCTGTCTAGGATAATGGGGATTTTAGAAGACGCGGACTCTCACTTAGCCCTAACCACAGAATCTGTGCTACCGAGTCTACAGCGGCAATTTGGGGAGGTTTGGGAACTACAGAAACTGAACTGGGTAGCTACCGATCAGATAGGGGAAAGTTGGAGCGATCGCTATGAGGCTGTAAGCATCGACCCGGAGAGTTTAGCGTTTTTACAATATACATCAGGTTCAACGGCAACCCCGAAAGGGGTAATGATCAGCCACGAGAACCTGATGCACAATTCGGGCTGGATTTATGAGAAATTCGGTCACAACAAGGACAGCATAGGGATGATCTGGCTACCGCCCTATCACGATATGGGGTTAATTGGGGGGATTATCCAGCCCCTATATGGAGGATTTCCGGTGGTGTTAATGTCTCCGCTAATGTTCCTACAACGTCCTATCAGGTGGCTAGAAGCGATATCAAGACATGGTGCGACTACCAGCGGGGGGTCAAACTTTGCTTATGATTTGTGCGTGCGCCGAGTCACGCCAGACCAAATAGAAACCCTAGACCTGAGTAGTTGGGATTTAGCTTTTAATGGGGCTGAACCGATATCCCATGAAGTGCTAGAAAAATTTGCCCGCACTTTTGCTAGTTGTGGATTTAATGCCCAGGCTTTCTATCCCTGCTATGGTATGGCGGAGGCTACCCTAATCGTCAGTGGCGGCGATAAAACTCAACTACCGACGTTGAAAACGATTCAAGCATCATCCCTAGAACAACATCAGGCGATCGCCACCAATGGTCACACAGACAACACTCGTACAGTAGTAGGCTGTGGCTCAAGTTTGGAAGATCAGGCGATCGCCATTGTGGACCCATCCACGGGGATACCCTGTGAACCCGGACAGGTAGGAGAAATTTGGGTATCAGGACCAAGTATCGCCCAAGGTTACTGGAATCGACCATCAGAAACCGAGTCCATCTTTAGTCAATATCTAGCCACCACCGGAGAAGGACCATTTTTGCGGACTGGAGATTTAGGCTTCATCGAAAACGGCGAACTATTTATTACTGGTCGCCTGAAAGATGTAATTATCATTAACGGCCGCAACCATTATCCCCAAGACATAGAATGGACGGTTGAACAAAGTCACCCCTTGATCCGTCCTAGTTGTGCAGCAGGATTTTCCGTAGATATAGGGGGGGAAGAAAGGTTAGTGGTGATTGCAGAAGTAGAACGCTACTATTGGAAACGGCAATCTAGTCCTAGTCGTGAAACCTCAAGGGGTGTTTCCAGGGAGGAATCCTTTAGCACCAAGGATCTAATTCAATCAATCCGCCGTGCCGTTTCCCAAAACCATGATTTGCAAGTTTATACTACCCTGCTACTAAAACCTGGAAGCATTCCCAAAACATCAAGTGGTAAGATCCAACGTCATGCTTGCCGTGCTGGTTTCCTAGCGGGGACTTTGGAGGTAGTCGAAGACTGAACTTATTGTGTCCGTTAGAGGTAACAGAAACAGCAAAGGATTGATCAGATCGGCTTCGTGGCACAATAACCGTCTAGGTGCGATTTAAGATTCACCGCCGACGGGCTGCCTAATCTGCCCCGGAATCTTGCATAGCCAGCCTAAAATGTGATGGAGGAGTGAATAGTGCAAGTGTTGAACCACTCTTGGAATGGAAAAGATATTGACCAACTGGGTAGCCAATCTAAATCGCCTAAGTCTGTGGGGTTGTCCCCTGATGCGGAAGCGATCCAAGGTTGGTTAATTAACCAACTAGCCCAGAGATTGGGGTTAAATGCAGATGAGATTGATGTTGATGAAGATTTTGCCAATTACGGCCTTAATTCTATTGAGGCGGTTAATTTATCTGGAGATCTGGAAAATCAATTTGGACGTAGACTTCCCCCTACCTTGCTCTGGGATTATCCCACGATTAAGGCGATCGCTGATTATCTAGCCCAGGATACTACCCCTATGGCGACAGCTTTCAGCAGCGGTCAGTCTGTGAGTCCACAACAGGCACAGCAACTACTGGAAAGACTTAACCAAATGTCTGATGCTGAAGTAGACTCCCTGCTGAATTCAATGTTGTCTGAACAGGAAAATCATTAATGACCAATATATCCGATCGCACCGCTAACCTTTCACCACAACAAAAACGGGATCTCCTAGCCGAATTGTTGCGCCAAAGAGCCACGACCCAAACCCTACCTGATATTCCGCCGGAATACTATCGGTTTGAACTGTATCCAGAATACCTGAAAATCAAACAGCAACAACAGGAAATCGCGGCTCTGGGGATTGATAACCCCTTTTTTACCCCCCAAGAAGGTATCGCCAGCAACACGACGATTATTAACGGTCGTGAGTTAATTAACTATGCTACCTATAACTATTTGGGGATGTCTGGTGATCCGATAGTTTCCCAAGCTACGAAGGATGCTATAGACCGCTATGGTACATCGGCTTCCGCCAGCCGCCTGCTTTCGGGTGAAAAACCTATTCATCGGGAGTTAGAAAAGGCGATCGCCAATTTTATCGGCACCCAAGACAGCATCGTTTATGTTGGCGGTCATGCTACCAATGTCACCACCGTTGGTCATCTGTTTGGACAAAATGACCTGATTCTCCATGATGTCCTCAGCCATAATAGTCTATTACAAGGCTGTTTGCTTTCGGGAGCCACTACTATTGCTTTTCCCCATAATGATTGGGAAAGCCTGCGCCGAATTCTCCAAGACCGCCGCCACCGTTATAGACGGACTTTAATCCTGATAGAAGGCATTTATAGCACTGATGGTGATATTCCTGAGCTACCCAGGTTTATTGAGTTAAAACAAGAATATAAAGCCTTTCTGATGGTGGATGAAGCCCATTCTATTGGGGTATTAGGTCAACAGGGCAGAGGCCTGAGTGAACACTTTGGCGTTAACCCCAATGATGTAGATTTGTGGATGGGAACCCTGAGCAAATCTTTCGCTAGTTGTGGGGGATATATTGCGGGGTCTAGTGCCTTGGTGGAATACTTGAAATATACGGCCCCCGGTTTTGTCTACAGTGTGGGTATTTCGCCACCTAACGCGGCATCGGTTTTGGCTTCGATTAATGTGTTAACATCAGAACCAGAACGGGTGCAAAGACTGCGCGATCGTGGTCAATTGTTCCTGAATCTCGCTAAACAACATCATTTAAACACAGGAACCAGCAAAGATTCGCCCATTATTCCGATTATTGTGGGCGATTCCCTGGCTTCTGTGCAACTGTCCCAAAATCTGTTTCATAGGGGTATTAACGTCCCGTTTATGTTCTATCCTTCGGTTCCTCAAAATGCAGCCCGTCTGCGTTTTTTTGTGACCTGTCAGCATACGGAAGAACAAATTCATCAAACAGTGGAAATTCTCACGGAAGAAATTGCGAAAATGGCGATTTCTTAAAACTCTGATCTATCACCCAATTTCCATCTCTAGTTTATCCTTAATTCGGTGCATTTCATGAGAGTCTTACTGGTTTATCCAATTTTCCCCAAAAGTTTTTGGTCTTTTGAAAAAACCTTAGATTTGGTCGATTGCAAGGCTCTATTACCGCCTTTGGGCTTAGTGACCGTAGCGGCTATTCTCCCCCAAGAATGGGAATTTAAGCTGGTTGATCGCAATGTGCGATCGGTCACAGAAGCAGAATGGGAATGGGCAGAATTGGTGATTTTGTCGGCCATGATCGTCCAAAAAAATGATTTCCTTGCCCAAATTCAGGAAGCCAAAAAACGCGGCAAAATGGTCGCTGTTGGGGGGCCTTTCCCGACCGCACTCCCCCACGAAGCCGAAAAAATGGGGGCTGATTTTCTAGTGCTAGACGAGGGAGAAATTACCCTCCCTATGTTTGTAGCAGCCCTGGAAAGAGGGGAAACTCAGGGAATATTACGCGCCGCTAATGGCGAAAAACCTGATGTCACTAATACCCCAATTCCTAGGTTTGATTTGTTGGAGAAACAAGCCTATGATATGATGGCTTTACAATTCTCCAGGGGCTGCCCGTTTCAGTGCGAATTCTGCGATATTATTGTCCTATATGGTCGCAAACCTCGCACGAAAGCGCCGGAGCAGTTAGTGGCGGAACTAGATCGCCTCCTGGAACTAGGATTTACTCAAACTATCTTTTTAGTTGATGATAACTTCATTGGGAATAAACGCAATGTAAAATTGCTGCTTCCGGTGTTGAAAGAATGGATGGAAAAAAATAACTATCCCTTCCGTATGATGACAGAAGCATCAGTTGATCTCGCCCAAGACCAAGAATTAATGAACATGATGGTAGAGGCGAATTTCTATGCGGTTTTCCTGGGAATTGAAACCCCGGACGAAGCTAGTCTCGCGCTGACTAAAAAATTCCAAAATACCCGTAATTCCCTAGTTGATGCTGTGGATAATATTACCAGGTCGGGGCTGCGGGTGATGGCTGGTTTTATTATTGGTTTTGATGGGGAAAAATCTGGGGCGGGCGATCGCATTATCCAATTTGTAGAAACTACGGCTATTCCAGTGGCTATGTTTAGTATGCTACAAGTTCTCCCTAATACGGGATTATGGCATCGTTTAAAGAAAGAAGGGAGACTGCTGGAAGGATCGGAAACCGCCAATATTAACCAGACTACTCTGATGAATTTTGTTCCGACTCGTCCCATTGAGGAAATTGCACAGGAATATATAGACGGTTTTTGGAAACTATACGATCCGCAAGTGTTTCTCGATCGCACCCACCGCTATTATCTGAAACTGGGCGCACCTCGTCGGAAAAAAGCCGGGGGAAGAACCCTAAGTTGGAAAACTATAAAAGCCTTGTCAATTCTGCTGTGGCGACAGGGAGTAGTCCGCAAAACTCGCTGGACTTTTTGGATTTATCTACTGGATATTATCCGTAAAAATCCCGGTGTTGTGGAAATGTATCTAGTCATGTGCGCTCACTTTGAACACTTCTACGACTATCGAAAAGAAGTGCGCCAGCAAATCGAATCACAACTGGCTGAATATGTTAAGAAAAAACAGGAGTTAGAATTGCTCAAAGTAGCTTAACTCCAATCCGGCGGGTTGGGGTGGTAATCACGACTACCCCTTAACCCGTTTCCAGGAAGCTCTGGCTGATAGTCTAAGACACCTGGGGGCTTTTGTGATGAAAAACACCAGCCGATAGGATAAGATATAGATAGAGTCTATATTATGATCATTTACGCAAAACTCGGCGATGAATAACCTAGGTATGGAAAGGATGCGGCTACAGTCCCATCGACAAATCAAACGGTTTATAGAACATCACGAACAGCGTTATAACCTGCTATCAAAGACGGTTAATAAACAGGCTACCTGTAAATTTAACGCTAACTCAGCATTTTTGCTATGTGCTGTTAATCCTACAGGTCCCTGTTCTAGCTGTAATCATTATCAACCGAAACAACCCTAATTAATAAACAGATTCTGATAAATGCTTAGAGACTGTTCCCGGGTTTGGGGATGGCTCTAATGTGTCTTCTGACTGTTCGATCGCCTGAGTTTCTCGATCTAAAACCGCTACAATGCGATCATAGATTTCCTGTGCTTGTGTGGGAGAGTCGCCAATACAGGTTAAACCGAGTTTCCCGAATTGAGACAGACAGCCGATTAAGTGAAACACGGTTCCGGTTTCTGTTCGATTGTTAAAATGCAGATGATATTGGGCGATAATATCCATTAAATCATTGGGTAAAAGACCTCGATAATGATGGTTCTGAAGATTATCTGAGGCGATATAGTATTTGGGTTGTTTATGCTGACTATAGAATAAGCCAGTATGGCGATCGTATTGACCATTAGTTAATAATTGGAGGGTCATAAAGGGATGAGTTGTGCCACCTCGCCGCAGGTTAATTTCAATGGCTTGGAGTTCCCATTGAGCCTCTGGTGTATGTGGTGGACGAACGGCAATAAAATCTAAACCAAATCTTTCGAGGGCTCCTTTTTGGGCTAAGATTTTACCAACTTTTTCGCCTAAGTCTTGCAGTTGTAATCGATAGGCTGGGTCAGCGGGGAAACTACAACCCTCGAAAATTTGACCATCTGGACCTCCGAGAATTTGATCATGGGTAGATAGAACTTGTACCTCCCCGGAAGGGTAAATCTGACATTGAACACTGGGCGATCGCTTAATGTCTCCTTCGATAAAGGCTTCGACAATTGCGCCTAAGTCGGGAATTCTGCTACGGAAACTCGACCAGGTTTCATGGCTGGCTTGAAAACTTAAATTCACGAAGCGATCGCGAATTTTGGCGATCCTTTGATGGGGGGGAATGTCAGCAATTCCTTGGAGGTTAAGGATAGCATTGCCTTCGCCAGAAAAGCCTTCATTGAGCTTAATTACTGCTCGTTTTAACTGGGGTTGTCGTTCCCATAAAGCGTTAACTTCTGCGGCTAAAGCTGTTTCATTCCAGACTAATTGACTGCCGTCTGGGTGGGGAATATTGGCTTGTGCGAAAATCTGACGACTGCCGCTTTTGGTTCCCCAGTAGGCTAAATCTGGGTCAGAAGCCCAGAGGGGAATTTGTAATTTAACTGATAATTCTCGTTCCCATTGAGTAGAGTTAAAACAGACCATATAGGTGCGTTTAGGTCGCAGGACTTGGCGTATTCTTTCGACTAACCGGGGACGTTCTAGGATTTTTTCGGTGAGGGATCGATTAGAGGAATCGTAGGTAGAAAATAATAGTAGGCGATCGCGGGCGTGAGAAAAGGGAATCCCAGGCATTAAATGCAGATAATAGTCAATAACGCTGGGGTGAAGGGGTTGGGAGGTGACATAAATTAATCTAACTCTAGGATTTCGTAAACGAGTCAGAGAAAACAGAAATCTCTCCTCATACTGATGAACTCCGGGAATTTTCTGCAATTGCTGCTGATCTAAGGTGAGGGATGGAATGACTAATACATCAAAATCCTCAAATCTCAGGTTTCCCCCTTGACTGAAAGACTCTCGGAGTTGATGTTGCAATGCTTGAAACTGATTTACTATTTCCGGTGGCGATCGATAATCTTCTGTCATAATCGCTGCCCACAATAACAATATTACGATTTTAACAGGTTGGTTGACCTCAGATCGACACCTTTTGATTTGCTGATGTCTTGGTTAGCAATGGTTGGAGAACACCGAGTGAGACAATTAATATAAGCAGCCGGATGGGTCTAGGTTAACATCTGGGATTGATTGGTGCTATAATTATGGTAGGTTCGATCAAACTGATATCAAACTGAATTTAATCTGAATATCGCGATATGATCCCACAGAAACTCACCCTCAAGAATTTTCTCAGTTATCGCGACGCAAGCCTAGATTTTAGTGGCTTGCATACTGCCTGCATTTGTGGACCGAATGGGGCGGGTAAGTCTTCGCTGTTAGAGGCGATCGCATGGTCGATTTGGGGTCAGAGTCGGGCGGGGACTGAAGATGATTTAATTCAAATTGGCGAAACCCAAATGCGGGTAGATTTTATCTTTATTAGTCATGGTAACTTATACCGGGTAATTAGGACTCGCCGCCGAGGTCAGTCGGGTACTCTGGATTTTCAAATCGCACCATTAGAAGCGGACAAAAAAGCGGAGCAAATTAAGTTTACTGCCCTGAGTCAAGGGGGAATCCGTAGCACACAACAAAAGATTTTAGAACATCTGCGGCTAGACTACGATACTTTTATTAATTCTGCCTATTTGCGTCAGGGAAAAGCTGATGAGTTTATGTTAAAACGTCCCAGCGATCGCAAAGAAGTTTTAGGCAGCTTACTTAAGTTAGATGAATATGATATTTTAGTGGAGAAAGCCAAAGATATCTCGAAGGAATATAAATTCAAGATTGAGCAATTAGAACAAAGTTTAACTATGGGAGAGTTGGAGACACAAAAACTGCCGGAAATAGTGGCTCAAATCACTGAGTTAGAAGCTACCCTTGGTAAACTTCAGAAACAACAAGAGTCTGACCAAAAGCAACTGCAAACCCGGCGAGAACAACAACAATATCGCCAAACCTGTGAACAACTGCTAGAGGGACAGCGACAACAATATCGCACTACGAAACAAGAATGCGATCGCCTTGAACAGGAAATTGTCGCGACCCAAACTCAACTACAACAATTAGAGAGTATTCGGCAACAACAGGAAGAAATTAAGGCCGGTATTGTGGAATTTCAGACGCTACAAGCTACAGAAGAAACGATGAGTTTGCAGTTTCAAAGTCACCAAAAAATCCAACAGCAACTCCGGGAACTTCAGCAGCAACAACAGGACAAAATCCACCAATTACAACGGGATAAAGACACGATTGAAACTCGCCTGGAATCTCTGCACAAACAGGAACAAGAATATCAAAAGGTGCTAGTTGAACTGCCAGAAGTAGAAGCAGGAATTGCCCAGCTTTCTCAGGCTCGTCTCCGCCTGAATGAGTTAGATAAAATACAAATTGTAGTTACCCCTATTCTGCAAGAACATCAACGGATACAGGGGGAAATAGACCGGGCTCAAGCTCGTCTTAGCGCCCGTTTGGATGAACTGTATGCGTCGATTAATAAAATCCAGAACCGTCTTAAAGACAACCGCCCAGAGTCGGAAAAAGAGTTACAAAATCTTCATCAAACAATTGAAGAAATTGAGAAAAAACGCACCTATCAAACGCGGGTGACAGCTAAGGGTCAATCACACCATAATCAATTAGACAAATTGGCTCATCAACAGCAGGAGTATGAGAAAAAGTTGGCTGAATTAGACCAAAAAATGGAAATGTTAGGGCGTTCTTTTAGTGATGAAAATAAGGGAGAGTTAGCGCCGGTTTGTCCCCTATGCGATCGCCCTTTAGATGAACATCACTGGAATTTGGTGATGGGTAAACACCAAAACCAACAACAGGAAATTCGCGATCGCCTGTGGATAATTAGGGAAGATTTTGCGCGTGCTGAACAGGAAATAGCTGCGTTACGGATTGAATATACAACCTTACAAAGGCAAATATCTAATTATGAAGAATTCCGGGAAAAACGAGGTCAATTACAAGCACGCTTAGAGGGTTTCATTAATGATGAATTGCAACTACAACAGTTGAGAGAGGAAGCTAGTAAAATTGAGCGATCGCTATCTGATGGAAGTCACGCCGCCACACTGTATCAGCAACTGCAACAACTAGATCAGCAACTGCAACAACTAGATTATAATGAACAAAGCCACGCTCTGGCTAGGAATGAAGAAAAGCGCTGGAGGTGGGCAGAAATTAAGCAAATACAAATTCGGGATACCCAGCACAAACTAGGGCATTTACAAGCGGAAAAACCGCCAATGGTAGCACAATTACAGTCGGCATTAGACCAGATAATTTATGAACAAAGCGCCTCGGAATTACAGCAGAGGATTATTCAGCTAAAACAACAGTTAAATGAGAGTGGCTATAATTTGGAAGACCATAATCAAGTCCGGGTTCGGTTGCGTGAGGCACAGGAATGGGTGAGGAAAGCAGAACAATTGAAAGTGGCGGAAAGTCAGTATCCACAAATTCAACAACGGCTGGCTGAGTTACGGCAATTAAATCAAGTGCGATCGCAGGATTTGGCGGGGATAAAATCACAGATATTACTATTAACTAAACAGTTGGAAGATACCCCCAATCCTAGCTTATATATTAGTAACCTAGAGGGAAAAATTCAACAGCAGCGACAACAACTAGACCAATATTTAAGTCAATTGGGAAAGCTGCAACAACAACGAAGCCATTTAGAAAATTTTAGCCAGCAGCAAAGGGAACAAAAACAGGAATTATCCGAATGTCGTCACCAAGCCCTAATTTATAAGGAATTAGCCCAAGCCTTTGGGAAAAATGGTATTCAAGCGTTAATGATTGAAAATGTGTTACCGCAATTAGAAGCGGAAACTAACCAAGTTTTAGCGAGACTTTCGGCGAATCAACTCCATGTACAGTTTGTTACTCAACGGAGTGGACGCAGTGTTACGGCGAAACGGAAAAAGACTAAGTTAATTGATACACTGGATATATTAATTGCTGATGCTAGGGGAACTAGACCCTATGAAACCTATTCTGGTGGCGAGGCGTTTAGGATTAATTTTGCGATTCGATTAGCCCTAGCTAAATTATTAGCGCAAAGGGCGGGATGTGCGCTGCAAATGCTGATTATTGATGAAGGGTTTGGCACCCAAGACGCGGAAGGATGCGATCGCCTAATTGCTGCCATCAATGCGATCGCCCCAGATTTTTCCTGCATTTTAGCTGTCACCCACATTCCCTACCTGAAAGAGGTATTTCAAGCCAAAATAGAAGTCACTAAAACTGCTACTGGTTCACGATTACATCTATCTGTTTAAAATCATGATTGGCAAATATTTGAGGAGCCAGGGGTGGAACTAGAGCATATTATGCCATAGTTAGTTAATATAGTTATATTAGACTAGCTAGACCCCGGCCCGAAAATTTGGGTGCAGCCAGGTCGGAGGTTCCCTTGATATCAATTTTATAAACCGTTAAGCAGTAGCTATGCCAGGTGTACGAGTCGGGATACTGCATTCTTTGAGTGGGACAATGGCAATTAGCGAAGCGCCCCTCAGAGATGCCGAGTTGATGGCCATTCGAGAAATTAACCAAAGTGGAGGAATTCTCGGAAAGTTTATTGAACCTGTTATTGAAGATTGTCAATCAGATCCGGCTTGCTTTGCTCAAAAAGCCAAAAATCTGATTCAGGACAAACAGGTTGTCACCCTCTTTGGGTGTTGGACTTCAGCCAGTCGCCAGGCTGTCAAACCCGTTTTAGAAGAATTGGGGGTGGGGTTGTGGTATCCTGTCCAATACGAAGGACTAGAAGAGTCCCCCAACATTTTTCACACAGGGGCCTGTGCTAATCAACAGGTTGAACCTGCGGTTTCCTGGTTGTTGGAAAATATCGGCAAGCGCTTTTATTTGCTCGGTTCCGATTATACATTCCCCCATACGGTAAGTAAACTGATCAAAATTCAGCTTCAGCAAAATGAAGGCCATGTAGTGGGGGAAGCATATCAACCTTTGGGGGCTAAGGATTTTAGTTCGATTATTGCGCGTATTGTGCGGGCTAAACCTGATGTGGTGTTTAATACGCTGACTGGTGATAGCAATATAGCATTTTATCGACAATTTCAAGCGGCAGGTTTAAGCGCTAAACAAATCCCCGTTTTGGCTATTTCTGTTTCGGAAACTGAATTAAAAAGCATCGGGAATGCGGCGACGGGTCATCTGAGTTGTTGGAGTTATTTTCAGAGTTTAGAGACTCCCGAAAATCGTCGTTTTGTTAAATGTTTTAAGGCGAGATATGGAAGCGATCGCGTTACTAGCGACCCCATAGAAGCCGCCTATAGTCAAGTTTATCTATGGAAACAAGCCGTAGAGTTAGCCGAATCTTTCGACCCGGAAAGGGTACGAATTGCTACATACGGTCAAAGTTTCTCAGCCCCCAGTGGCATTATCCGTATGGAACCCAACCATCATATTAGGAAATTATGCCGCATTGGTAGGGCTAAATCTGATGGTCAGTTTGAGATTATTTACACGAGTCCTCATCGCATTAAACCCTTGCCCTGGTTAGGGTTTGAAGCCAACAGTTTTAATGCTTCCGAAATTGTGATTGGCTTACTTGCTGAGGTGAGCCAAAGTATAGAACGTGCCGAAAAACTCAAACAAAAAACCCGCGAATTAGAAGAAACCAGAAAGCAACTTGAACAAGAAATTGAAATCAGAAAACAGGTAGAATCTCAATTGCAAGTGGTTAATGAAGACTTAGAAAATATCGTTGCGGAACGCACCGCCGCCCTGCGAGAATCTAACAATCAACTACTGCAAGAAATTGTCGAGCGTACCAGAGTTGCGGAAGCCCTCAGAATGGCTAATGCTCGACTGCAAGCGGTGTTAGAAGCTGTACCTGGCACGGTTTCTTGGATTAGTAGCGATTTACGTTATTTGGAAGTTAATCAATCTTTGGCAGACTTATTTAAACTGCCACGAGAAACTTTTGCCAATCAACATATTGGCTTTTTGGGAACGAGTTCGGAATTTAATGACTTTGTTAGTGACCTATTTAATCGTCCTGAAAAAGAAGCTCATCGCGAGGTGCGGACTCATGTGGATAATCAAGAACGCCATTATCTAATTGTAGCTCAAAAATATGATAATAATCGAGCTGTATTTGTGGTGGGAATTGATATTACTCAACGTCGCCAAGCTGAGGAAGAACTCCGCCAAGCTAATATGCGTTTACAAGCGGTTTTAGCAGCGGTTCCTGGTACGGTTTCCTGGGTGACATCAGACTTGCACTATATCGAAGTGAATCAAAAATTAGCTAATTTATATGGCTTACCCAGAGAAGCATTTTCTCATCAACATATTGGTTTTTTAGGGAGAGGTTCTCAGTTTCAGGATTTTCTCCAATATTTCTTTGAAAGTCCGGAATTAGAAGCATATCAAGAAATATCATCTTCCCGAGAAAATGAGGAATATTATTATCTGATTGCTGCTCACAAGTATAATAATAATCAAGCAGCTTTTGTGGTGGGAATTGATATTAGCGATCGCAAACGTGCAGAAGCCGCCTTAAAAACGACTCAAGACCAGTTAGAAGCGGTGTTAAATGTGGTACCTGGAACAGTATCTTGGATTGATTCTAACAAACGTTATTTAGGGGTTAATCAATACCTAGCCCAAACCTTCGACCTCCCCGCCGAGGCATTTATTGGTCAGCACATCGGTTTTCTGAAAGCTAGTCCCGAATTTAATGGATTTGTGGAAGATTTCTTTAATAGTGGGAATTTTGAAGCCTATAAAGAAGTGACATCTTATATTAAAAATGAACCCAGAGATTACCTAATTGCCGCCCGCAAATATAACAGCGGTAGTGCTGCCTTTTTTGTAGGTATTGACATTACAGACCGTCGGCGCGCAGAAGAAGCCTTAAAACAGGCAGAATCCAACTATCGTAGCATCTTTGAAAATGCCCTAGAAGGAATATTTCAAACCACCCCAGAAGGTCGTTATATCAGCGCTAATCCCGCCTTAGCCAGGATTTACGGCTACGAATCCCCGACCATATTAATGACCAATTTAACCGATATTCAATCCCAACTGTATATCGACCCCAAGCGCCGCCAGGAATTTGTTGATCTCTTAGAAAGCCAAGGTTCCGTAGTAGATTTTGAGTCCCAAATTCGAAGGATAGATGGTCAAGTTCGTTGGATTTCGGAAAATGCCACCGCCGTCCGTAGTCCCCAGGGAGAAATTCTTTATTATGAAGGAACTGTCGAAGATATTACCGATCGCAAACTAGGACAAATCGGTCTCCAACAAGCCAAAGACGAACTAGAAAATCGGGTAGCCGAACGCACCGCCGCCTTACAAGAAGCCAACCATCACCTAATCATAGAAGTGGCCGAAAGACGAAGGATAGAAGCAGCCTTACGAGCCTCAGAAGCCGAATTGCGAGCCTTGTTTGCAGCCATGACCGACGTGATCGCCGTTTTTGATGGAGAGGGACGCTATAAGAAAATAGTCACCACTAACGCGGAAGTAGTCTATACACCTAGTAGCGATTTACTCGGAAAAACAGTATTTGACATATTTCCGACTCCCCAAGCACAACTTTTTTACGAAAATATCCAGAAAGTGATTCAAACTGGAGAAACCATTAACCTAGAATACAGTATGCAATTAGCACCCCCAGAACCCGGACAGCAGGGGCCTGTTAATATCTTACCCTCTGCAACTGATGCTGATCTGGTGTGGTTTGCTGCGACAGTTTCCCCTATGCCAGACAATAGCGTAATTTGGGTGGCTCGTAATACTACGGAGCGCCGCCGGGTTTTAGATGCTTTGCGGGTTGAACAACAAAAATCTGAGCGGCTGCTGTTGAATATTTTGCCTCGCTCTATTGCGGAACGTTTAAAACAGAGCCCACATTCGATTGCAGAACGCTTTGACCAAGCAACAGTCATGTTTGCAGATTTGGTCAATTTTACCGGGTTTTCCGCCCAGATATCCCCCACCGAATTGGTGGATTTACTCAATGATATATTTTCCTGTTTTGATGAACTAGCTCAAAAACACCAACTCGAGAAAATTAAGACTATTGGAGATTCCTATATGGTAGTGGGAGGTTTACCGACTCCTGTAGAGAATCATGCAGAGGCGATCGCTCACATGGCCCTAGATATGCAGCGAGAAATTGTCCGTTTCCGTCGCCAAGACGGCGAACCCTTCAATTTACGCATTGGGATTAATACCGGACCCGTGGTCGCCGGGGTAATTGGGACTCGCAAATTTATCTACGACCTGTGGGGGGATGCTGTCAATGTCGCCTCCCGTATGGAGTCTCAAGGGGAAGTAGGACGAATTCAGATCACCGCCGCCACCAAAGCCATACTCAAGGATAATTTTATTTTTGAGGAACGGGGTGTAATTGATGTCAAAGGAAGAGGCAAAATGGTGACATTCTGGCTCAAAGACCGTCGTTAATCCTGCCAACCAATACCCTAGGGCAGAGAACAGCGGACATGGGTAAAGGATAACAAGCATGGGACTTGACAGAGAGTAAAGTTGTGTTAATATAAGTTGAATTAAGTGAAGAATATGTAAACAATTCTGTAGAAAACTCTCATAAGGAAAACTATGACTTTGATGGCTAAACGGCTTTTGATCCTGTTAGTTACCCTAGGTGGTACAGCATTTTTGGCAGCTTGTGGCGAACCTACTGCCACCGAAACCCAAGGCGAACCCACCGAACAAATTGCCGAAACCAGTGAACCAGTAACCGCTGAAACCGTTTCTGATGAAACTATCGAAGCCCAAGCAGAACCCGCTGGGGAAGAAATGGCTGCTGTAGTTGACTCAGACCCCACAGAAACCATTGTCGGTATTGCTAGTGGCGAGAGCCAATTCAGCACTCTGGTAGCGGCTTTAGAAACCGCCGAATTAGCCGAAATCCTTTCTGGGGAAGGACCTTTCACCGTTTTTGCTCCCACTGACGAAGCATTTGCGGCTCTACCAGAAGGCACAGTTGAAGAACTTCTCAAACCCGAAAATCGTGATCAACTGGTTCAAATTCTTACCTATCACGTTGTCCCCTCCCAAGTTCTGTCTGCTAACATCAGTGATGGGTCTGTTGAAACCGTTGCCGGAATGCCCTTAACTATTACTGTTATGGACGGTACTGTAATGGTGAATGAAGCCAGTGTCATTCAAGCTGACATTTTAGGCAGCAATGGGGTTATTCATGCCGTTGACACGGTAATTTTACCTGGTGTGGTCGAATAAGTTTTAACTTGGCTTGATGTGAGTGTTTAACTATAGACAAGGTTTCACTCACACCATACTTATAAACCCGCCCTTATTAGTCAATAGTGGGGGCGGGTTTTCAGTTAATCAAAGATTGATAATGGCTCAACAAACATTTATAATCTGGATTGATAGCGGATAGAGAAGAGAACCAGATCCAGTATGGACATCAGAGGCTTATTAGAACCGATCGCCAATTTTTTTGCGGGTTTAGGAGTTCCCGAACCCATTGTTCACTGGGGACACCCCCTAATGATGGGAATTGTAATTTTTGTGATGGGTAGTTTTGTCGGTTATACTGGCTGGCAGGGACGTTTAGCCACAGACCAAGAGGCGGCGATCGCTTCTCGGTCTAGCCACCGAAAACTTGCCCCTTTTATGACCCTATTTATGGCTTTAGGCTTTAGCGGCGGGCTACTATCCTTAATTATGCAGGGACAACCGATTTTTGAAAGTCCCCATTTTTGGACCAGTACCGCAGTTTTGGGTCTATTAGGAATCAACGGCGCTATTTCCCTCAGCAAATTTGGCGGAAACCAAGACCAATGGCGCAAGGCTCATGCTTATATTGGCAGTGTCGCCCTATTAGTGATGGTGATTCACACCGTACTCGGTCTAAAATTGGGATTATCCATTTAGCAAACAATCAGGGTTGGTTTCTAACCCAACCCTAACCAGTCCTTAAAGACTTCCAGGACAGATGAACCAAACGGCTGCGATCGCCCTAGGATTAGCCTATATTGTTGGATTACTCATGGCGAACTTTACCTGGGGAGGATATTTTCTCCTAGGGGTCGGGATAGCCATGGCAATTCTGACAACCATTTGGCAATATAAACTCCGTCGCCGTCTCAGCGATCAACTCACTTCCACCAGAAACCGCTCTTTAAGGCAAGCTAGACAAAGGAAATCCGACCCAGATAGGCGCTACATCCCCCGACCTCCTATCCCTAGAACCCTTTGGCTACTAGCTGGATTAATAGGCTTCCTCGCTACCCTATATTTTCAACTACAAACTCCACAACCAGGACCTAATGACATTAGCAGATTAATTGTCAGCGGTGGTAATGCCGAAAACCTGGTAATGACCGTCTGGGGAAGGGTGATTAGTTCACCACGGGTCACTCGTTCAGGAAATATTCAGTTTTGGCTACAGGCTAACCTTGTTAACCAGATTACCAGTAATGATCAGAACAGCCCGGTTCAGGTTAACAAAACAGTTACAGGTAAACTTTATGTTACCGTGCCAATTCTACAAGCCACAGGCTTACAAGGCAACGAAACTGTTTCTGTGACCGGAACTTTATATGCACCAAAACCCCCCTTAAATCCTGGTAGCTTTGATTTTAAAGCCTATCTCGCCAGACAAGGGGGATTTGCGGGAATGTATGGTCGCCATCTCTCTATTAACACCACCCCTAGCTGGGGACTGTCTAGGGTGCGACAGCGAATTGTCAGGGCTCAGGTTCAAGGTTTGGATGTTACCAAAGGCACACTATTATCAGCCATGGTTTTGGGGCGGCGGGCTGTGGATATCTCCCCAGAAATTAGCGATCGCTTTGTCCGAGTCGGTTTAGCTCATACTTTAGCCGCTTCTGGGTTTCATGTCTCTTTACTTCTGGGCGTAGTCCTGGCTTTGACAGCCCGCTGGTCTCCTAAGTTGAGATTTGTTTTTGGTGCAATTATCCTATTGTTATATGTCGGATTAACTGGCGGTTCAGCTTCCGTGCTGCGAGCCGCTTTAATGGGGTTAGCTGCCTTGGTAGGTTTCGTCATGAACCGACAGGTGCGACCCTTGGCGGTGTTATTGGCTGTGGCAGTTTTCCTATTATTATGGAATCCTCTATTAATTCAAGACTTAGGCTTTCAATTTAGCTTTTTGGCAACTCTGGGGCTATTGGTGACTGTACCACCTTTGATGCGATCGCTACAATGGCTTCCCCCTGTAATTGCTAGTTGTATAGCAGTTCCTATCGCCGCCGCCATTTGGATTCTTCCCCTACAAATATATGTGTTTAATTTGGTATCACCATTCAGTATTTTTGTCAATATTTTAGCCGTGCCTTTCATTACGGTAATTACCCTAGGAGGAATGCTAACCGCAGTGGTAGCTCTCATCTGGCCATGGGCGGCTTCGGTTCTAGTATCCGCTTTATATTACCCCCTACAAGGGTTAATTTATATAGTCGAATTTTTTAATAATTTACCTGGTAATTCCATCGCCGTAGGCACTCTGTCTCTGGCACAATTAATCGGTTTATATAGTATTAATATATGGCTGTGCTTATCGCCGATAATCAAGCCAGCCAAAGTAAGTCAAACTGACCATAATAAAAGAACGAGAATTAATGCCCGATTTTATCAGGTTTTGGCTGGTATATTAACGGCGATCGCTATCATAACTCTGCCCATGGCTTATGCTCAATTTACCCAATTTCGAGTCACCGTTTTAGCTACCGCCGAAAAACCTATTCTTGTGGTGGAAGACCGCGATCGCGTTTTGTTAGTAAATGCCGGGGATGAACGCACAGTTAAATTTACGGTTTTGCCCTTTTTACTAAGGCAGGGCATTAATCAAATTGATTGGGCTATCCTGACTCACCCTCAGCTAGGCTTAACTATCGGTTTCCCACATATTTTAGACACTTTACCAATTCAGAAATTCTATGATACTCCCGCTTCTAAGAATGCTTATCAAGTTAGCGCCCAGGCTATTCAAAATAAAATTGTTACTGCCCAAGGGGAATATCTAACGCTCCCAGTTCAGCAAAACTTAGATTTAGGTGAAACTCAGGTTAAACTGATTAATCCTGATGTGCCTCTGGTGGAATTTATCATGAGCGATCGCCGCTGGTTACTCATGGGAAATATCCCCAAAGAACAACAATCACAATTGTTACAACAGCACGATTTATCCGCCGTTGATGTCCTCTGGTGGTTAGGTAACGATTTGGATTCTCAACTACTAGACACCCTCAAACCTCAAGTAGCGATCGCCACCACCCATACCCTCAGTCCTGAAACATCTCAAATGCTTGAAAATCTTAACATTCAACTATTTTGGACTGGGCGAGATGGGGCACTACATTGGACACCACAGCAGGGCTTTTCCCCTACCATTACTGCCGACCAAACAGTTGACTCTTTTTTTTGACACTCCCAGCTAATCATACTGTAGGGTGCGTCAGACACCGAGAATTATCATCAAAGCCCGGATAATTGATTTCTGACGCACCAGACACCGAGAATTATCATCAAAACCCGGATAATTGATTGAGGTGCGTAGCGCCGATAATGATTCGGTGAGTACCGTAGGGTGCGTCAGACACCGAGAATTATCATCAAAGCCCGGATAATTGATTTCTGACGCACCAGACACCGAGAATTATCATCAAAGCCCGGATAATTGATTTCTGACGCACCAGACACCGAGAATTATCATCAAAGCCCGGATAATTGATTTCTGACGCACCAGACACCGAGAATTATCATCAAAGCCCGGATAATTGATTTCTGACGCACCAGACACCGAGAATTATCATCAAAGCCCGGATAATTGATTTCTGACGCACCAGACACCGAGAATTATCATCAAAACCCGGATAATTGATTGAGGTGCGTAGCGCCGATAATGATTCGGTGAGTACCGTAGGGTGCGTCAGACACCGAGAATTATCATCAAAGCCCGGATAATTGATTTCTGACGCACCAGACACCGAGAATTATTATCAAAGCCCGGATAATTGATTTCTGACGCACCAGACACCGAGAATTATCATCAAAGCCCGGATAATTGATTTCTGACGCACCAGACACCGAGAATTATCATCAAAACCCGGATAATTGATTGAGGTGCGTAGCGCCGATAATGATTCGGTGAGTACCGTAGGGTGCGTCAGACACCGAGAATTATCATCAAAGCCCGGATAATTGATTTCTGACGCACCAGACACCGAGAATTATCATCAAAGCCCGATAATTGATTGAGGTGCGTAGCGCCGATAATGATTCGGTGAGTACCGTAGGGTGCGTCAGACACCGAGAATTATCATCAAAGCCCGGATAATTGATTTCTGACGCACCAGACACCGAGAATTATCATCAAAGCCCGGATAATTGATTGAGGTGCGTAGCGCCGATAATGATTCGGTGAGGATTTAGATAGCCTGCTTCTGACGCACCCTACGAAAATGATTAAGTCGAACCGAGGTTACAAATTAGAATCCGTGACCGCGCCGCGACTGCTAGTAGATACCAACTTAGCATACTTAGCCAGGACTCCCCTAGTATAGCGAGGTTGACGAGGCTGCCATGCTTCCCGTCGCGCCTGTAATTCCTCATCCGTGATATTAACTTGTAATAGGCGGGCTTTAGCATCAATAGTAATACTATCGCCCTCCTTAACTAAGGCGATCGCACCTCCCACCGCCGCCTCTGGTGCCACATGACCCACAACCAGACCATAGGTTCCCCCAGAGAAGCGACCATCAGTAATCAGCCCCACAGAATCCCCCAAACCAGCCCCAATAATAGCCGAAGTAGGAGCAAGCATCTCCCGCATTCCCGGACCTCCTTTCGGTCCCTCATAGCGGACAATAATCACATCTCCGGGATTAATTGAACCCGCCAGAATTGCCTCAAGACATTCCTCCTCCGACTCAAACACCCTAGCCGGTCCAGTAATTTGAGGATTTTTCACCCCAGTAATTTTAGCCACCGCCCCCTCTGAAGCCAGATTACCTTTAAGAATAGCCAAATGTCCCTGAGCATACATAGGATTATCCCAAGGGCGAATCACCTCCTGGTTAGGGTCAGGTTCAGTCGGGATATCAGCCAACTGTTGGGCAATAGTTTGACCAGTAATTGTCAAAGCATCACCATGCAACAAACCATGTTCCAACAACATTTTCATCACCAGGGGAACTCCCCCGGCTTGGTGAAATTCCGTAGTGACAAACCGACCACTAGGTTTGAGGTCGCACAATACCGGAACCCGTTGTCGCATAGTTTCAAAATCATCCAGAGTTAGTTCTACCCCCATAGAACTGGCGATCGCCAGTAAGTGTAGCACCGCATTAGTAGAACCCCCCACAGCCATAATCACCGCCATAGCATTTTCAAAAGCATCACGGGTGAGAATTTGGCTCGGTAAAATCTGTTTCCGAATCGCCTCAGCCAATACAAACGCCGATTGTTCAGTGCTTTCGGCTTTTTCCGCATCTTCAGCCGCCATAGTCGAAGAGTACATCAAACTCATCCCCATAGCCTCAAAAGCTGACGACATAGTATTAGCCGTAAACATACCACCACAGGAACCCGCCCCAGGACAAGCATTACGTTCAATCCCCAGTAATTCCTCATCAGGGATTTTCCCAGCGCTATGTTGTCCCACCGCTTCAAAGGCACTAACCACAGTGAGGTCACAGCCATTGTAGTGACCCGGTTTGATAGTTCCCCCGTAAACAAAAATTGCCGGAATATTCATGCGAGCAATGGCAATCATCGCCCCAGGCATATTTTTATCACATCCGCCAATAGCTAACACCCCATCCATACTCTGACCATTACAGACAGTTTCTATGGAATCGGCAATTACATCCCGCGACACTAGGGAATATTTCATCCCTTCCGTACCCATAGAGATACCATCACTGATAGTAATGGTTCCAAACAGTTGGGGCATAGTTCCCGATTGTCTCAAGGCCGCTTCTGCCCGCAATGCTAAATCATTTAAGCCCATATTGCACGGAGTAATGGTACTATAACCATTAGCAATGCCCACAATGGGTTTATTGAAATCCTCATCACCAAAGCCTACAGCCCTTAACATAGCCCGGTTAGGGGTTCGCTGGTTGCCCTGGGTAATCGCTTTACTTCTGAAATTATCTGACATCTCTGCTTTCCTGTTTCTACTAAATCTTGGGGGGTTGACCTGTTTTTTCTGGTATCTTTCCCTAATGATCCTATAATTTACCAGGTTCGTGATGCTATAGCGATCGCTAATTTGGGGCAGATAATCACCAGTGTCCCTCAAATTCTAAACTATCACCTCAGATGTGCCATTTTCAGGAGATGATGTTTATATACAGGTTATGACTACACGATTGGACATATAGCCCTGAAAGTCGGGAAACTTGTTGAAATCATAATTCTGAGGGGTTTTAGCCCACAACTGGTTAATACTGCAATACTGATAATGAGGTTAATTAAACATGGAGGTTGAGGAGCTACTCAAACAATATGCCGCAGGTGAAAGAATGTTTCGGTCTGTGAACCTGGTTGGGGTCAATCTCAGCGATATGGATCTGCGAGAGGTTAGCTTTATCAGGGCTAATCTCGAAAATACTAGCTTCATTAATACTAATCTAAGTGGCTCTAATTTCCGTGAGTCTAAATTGATGGGAGTCGATCTCACTGATGCTCAACTGGCTGATGCTAACCTGATTAGCGCTAATTTAACTGATGCTAATTTTTCTAGGGCTAATCTAACCGGGGCTAGTATGCGGGGGTCTATCTCCAAAAATGTCACCTTAAATATGGCTAATCTTACTGATGCTAATTTGGCTGAGGCTAATTTTACTGAAGCCAATTTTATTGGGGCTCATCTTGTTAACAGCACTTTGATCCGAACTAATTTGTTAAAGGCAAATTTGAGTGGTGCTAACTTGGATGGGGCTAATCTTACTAATGTGATTATGCGCGATTCTACCCTTGAGGGTGCTAATTTATCCAATGCTACCCTCAGTGGCGCGATGCTGATGGGAGCAAATTTTCATCAAGCTGATTTGAGTCGGGTTACTATGGTGGGGGCTGATTTAACTGATGCTAACCTCAGTGAAGCCAACCTACGGGCGGCTAATATCAGTTGGACCAGTTTAAGGGGGGCTAATATGAGTCGCGCCCGACTTTATCGCACTAAACTCAATTGGTCTAATCTCAGTGGCGTTAATTTGATTGAGGCTGTCATGTTGGACACGGTACTCTACCGCGCTAATTTGCGTGATGCTGATTTGCGGGGCGCTATTTTACCTGATTAATTAGCCTTTAGGGCGAGAATCCCGCAATAATTAGGGGAATTAATATCAGGGCTGTTAACACCACTGTTACTGTGATCGGATCTATCTCGGGCTTTGGTTGCGGATTGCTCATGATTATTACTTAGTGCTACAGGACATCAAAATTAGTCTTTCTGACTCCCCCTTGGTTAATTAGTCTAACTTAGAGAAAATTGGGTTTCTATACTATCGACTGGGTAATTATAGCATAGTGTCTCAAATTTGTATATATTTATGCTCCATAAGTTCTGATGGAAATCCGGCTCTATACCATGATCAATATGGTTGAATTGCCATTGAGGTTTGAGAAACTATTTCGGATGTTAATATTTGTTAATGTGGCTAGAGTGAACCCGACAGAGTATGCTACAAGGTTGAATTAATTTGTGGTGAGGAGTAATTCCAATGCAGTGGACAAATACATTAAATTTCATTGCCGCTACCCCAACTATTATTGGTATAAGTGTTTTAGGAGTTGCTGTTCCTAAAGCCTTGGCTGATATTGTCTGTCGGGGAACTATTTTCCGGACCGACGCAGATAACCTATCTTTTTCTGTTCCCTGGAGTCCTAATACTGGCTTTGAACAGGAAGTAGAGTTTCGTAATGCTCGGACGGGTGCGGGTATCGCTCAATCTTCCCGTTTAAAATTCGATCGCACAAATGATCAGGGTCAACGGCTTTATCGTGGCAATGTCAGCGGTATGGCTAGTGTCACTTTAATTGATTTGGCAGAGTTTCAACCTAGACCCGGAACTAAAGTTTCCGTATCCTATGATGGTCAATGGGGACGCGGAACCTGTTCTGGTCTTTAGTATCTTCGATCGCTTAATGTGCCTTATCCTCATCTCTGTGGCAGATATTCCGAAGTTGACAGGGACGTGATCAAACTTAACAATAGGTGTCACTTGACAATTCAGGTTATCGTGTTCTGTGCTAGAAATTAGGTAGAGGTGCGAGACGTTCAGGCATGAAATAAGGTTGAAATACCTGAAATAACCGCCTGGTGGGGACTTCAACCCCTTGATTGAATATAAGGAGATCTCTCCTGACCATCCTCATAACTGTTTATATGTCCCAACGATTAGTATCCCACGATACAAATCAAGGCAGGGAACCCAAGGTCAAAACAAACTAACCCATA
Source organism: Arthrospira sp. PCC 9108 (assembly GCA_016745315.1). Lineage (GTDB taxonomy): Bacteria > Cyanobacteriota > Cyanobacteriia > Cyanobacteriales > Microcoleaceae > Limnospira > Limnospira platensis. The sequence goes on along the minus strand of CP066886.1, from coordinate 1,400,384 downwards.
CAAATTCCTTATAGTAATCTTAGAAATAGATAAGTAGAAGTTAGGAAGTTAGGGTAACGGCGATAGCCACCCCCAGTTGTGGGAATCACAACCCCAGGATTGAAGCGGGGAACGGAAGGCTCCGAGGTGTAACCCAACACCAGAATCGAGACCACTGCCAACCATCCATGATTAGGGAAACCGAATGTCTGGCTTGAACCATCGTCAAATTTGAGCAGCGAAACAGGTTGATACGCTGCGCTCAAAAGAGTAAGGGGAAAAGTAGGAGCATCGCTACACTACCTACATAGACCTTTAAAAGTACCCCGGTGGATAGGACAAATCTAAAGATGGAATGCCCATATAAACGGAACGTTTTAAGTCCTCTTAGACTCTGATTATCTGGTCGAGATATCAGTAGGGATAAGTGTAACCGCAAGTCTTAGAGGATGTGAGATGTGACCAGAAGCCAACGCCCTGCTGTAATAGTAGGGATATGCTGACAGGTCACGGTTTGATTGTAAGAAATAGAGTCAAGTAGGTGTACAAATGGCGATAGCGAGTTTAAAAAAAGGATTTGGCAAGCCCAAACCAATCAAGACTACGAACAACGCATGGAAGATAATCCCGTGGACTAAGGTTCAACGGAAAGTTTTCAAGCTCCAAAAGAGTATATTTCAAGCGGCTAAATCGGGACAGGATGCAAAGGTAAGAAGGTTACAACGTCTATTGGTGAAATCATACTATGCCCGACTCTTAGCAGTGCGACTGTAGGGGCGGGTTCCACGGTCAGCCATGCTTCCCAACAGTCAGCTTAATAAACCCGCCCCCCAAGCGGGTCAAGGCAAGAAAACAGCCGGTGTTGATGGAGTAAAAGTAATCTCTCCAAGACAAAGGTTCGAGCTTGTTAAGAACATTAAGGGAAATCTCAAAGCAAAACCACTGCGACGGGTGTGGATTCCAAAACCTGGTAGGGATGAAAAAAGCTGGAATAGGAATTCCCACAATCCAAGATAGAGCGAGGCAAGCCTTGGTTAAGTCGGTTCTCGAACCTGAATGGGAATCGAGATTTGAAAACACAAGCTATGGGTTCCGACCCGGACGGTCAGCCCAAGATGCAATAGCCAGGATTTACCAGAGTATCAACAAAGGTGAATATTTCGTGCTAGATGCAGATATAGCGTGCGAGACGTTTAGGAGTGAAATAGGGCTGCAATGCCTGAAATAACCTCCTAGTGGGACTTCCACCCCTTGGTGGAATATAAGGGATTCGCACCCCTGACCATCCCATAACTATCTATGTGTCTCAACATCTGGCTTCGACAACCAGATAAGGCAGAGAGACTCAAGGTCAAGACTGAGCGAAAAAAAAGAGGGAAGTTGTGAACCCCTTGAGTATAACGTAAGGTTGAGAGTAACGGCGGTAGCCACCCCCAATTTGAGGATTCACACTCAACGGGTTGAAGCGGGGAACGGAAGGCGTAATAGAGGAACCTACCTCTCACTCGAGCACTGCCAACCATCCATGATTAGGGAAACCGAATGTCCGGCTTGAACCATTGTAATGCGTCAGTAGCGAAATAGGTTGATACGCTGCGCTCAAAAGGGCGAGGGAAAAAAAGTAGGAGGCTGCTATAACTACCTACACAGACCTTTAAAAGTACCCCGGTGGATAGGACAAATCTAAAGATGGAATGCCCGCATAGATGGAACGTTTAAACCCCTCATTGGCTCTCAAGTGGCGGGATGTACCCGTGGAGTAGTGAAAAGTGTAAGCGTATGCCTTTAAGGGGAAAGGATGTGATTGAAAGCTAATGCCTAACTGTAATGGTTAGGATATGCCCACTAATCACGGTGTGGATATAGAGACCGCGATAAGTAAGAGTTTAATGGCAGCGAGTTGAAAGACTAACGCAAGCATATAGCTTTGAAAGTTGAGGTCATAAAGCAGGGGGTTGTAACCCTGTTCCCAGTGACAAAAGGGGTATCTACATCAGGAGCCGTGTGCTGGGAAACTCGCGAGCACGGTTTGGAATGGGAGGGGTAGGCTGTGAAGTTTATCTCGACCCCTAACAAAATGCTCTTACCGTGAACCATGATTACCTACTGTCCAAAATTCATTGTCTAAGCCGCCTAAAAAGAGACCTGAAACAATGGCTCAAAGCGGGAGTGCTAGATAACGGTGTATTCGAGGATACAGAAGCAGGGACACCTCAAGGAGGGGTAATAAGTCCAATACTCGCTAACATCGCACTGTTGGGGATGATTAGGTTAATTGAAAAACTGTACCCTAAGAAAACAGACAATCGCCCGTATGCGAATGTCATAAGATACGCCGATGATTTTGTGGTCATCTCAAAAGACCTAGGAATCATTGAACAGTGCCAAACTGCAATCACCGAATGGCTTAAACCTGTAGGCTTATAAATAAAACCTGAAAAAACTCGAATCTGTCACACGCTCAAACCTATTGAGTATGATGATAAAACAGAGAAACCAGGGTTCGACTTTCTAGGATTCAATATCAGGCAATATCCAGTAGGAAAATATAAATCTGGAAAAACAGGGGGACCTAAGAGCCGATTAATCGGACATAAAACCCACATAAAACCCAGCCAAAAAGCAGTTAAAGCCCATACAGAAGTGATTAAAGGTGTAATAGAACAACATAAAACAGCACCTCAGTCAGCCCTGATTAGCAGACTAAACCCGATTGTCCGAGGATGGTGAAACTATTATTCAGCGGTAGTCTCAACCGAGACATTCAACAAACTAGACAACATAGTTTGGCAAATGATACGGGCATGGACAGTGTCAAGATGCGGAAAGGCAAGCCATGAAAAGCTAAGGAATTACTTCAGAAATGGAACAGTTAAACTTAGCAATGGGAAAGAAAGACACGAAAATTGGATGTTCCAAACCAAAGATGGGTTACATCTATTCAAACACAACTGGACTCCAATTGTCAGACATACCTTAATACGCCCTGACGCAACACTTTATGACGGAAATTGGACCTACTGGGCAACCAGGAAGGGACGAGCAATCGATACGCCAAATAGGGTAGCAAAACTACTCAAAAAGCAAAAAGGTAGATGTACCTGGTGTGGGCAATACTTTACCCCATCAGACTTAATTGAAGTAGACCACGTTGTACCTAGAAGCCAAGGCGGAAAGGATGAATACAAGAATCTTCAAATATTACATCGCCACACCCGCGACAATAAAACAGCTCTTGATGAAAGAGATGTTGCTGTACTCTTAACAAAGAGACGGTCAAACTAGGAGCCGTATGAGGTGAAAATCTCATGTACGGTTCTGCTGCTGAATGGGAGGGGTAGACCGTGAGGTCTATCTCGACCCCTAATATTTCCCGCTGCGGTGCTGAGGTAAAAACCTAACCGTAAGAAGGGAGTCTTGTATCTGCTATGATGCTTGAATAGCCCAGGGACTCTGGGTGATAATGCCTGTGGAGGTATCGGAACGGGGCAACAATGTTGGGAGGCTTAGGCCACTTGTACCAACGAACTGCTAGGGAAGACCAAGGAAACAGGAATGCCTTATCGCGAGCATGATTTAATCTCAAATTAGGTTAACATTTTACGGCAATACAGTATAATACCAAGTATGGTGCGAGACCTTAGGGTATGAAATAGAGCTGAAATGGGCGAAATAACTACCCGGTGAGGACTTCAACCCCTTGGTTGATTGGGTCGCATCCCTGACCATCCCATAACACAGCCTGATTTTTTAGCCAACCTTCGAGACTGCCAATATGGCCAGTCAGGTGAAGCGTCTAATCAGGTCTAAGACTGCCCGCGCCATGCTGACATGGGCGCATTATCGATTCAAACTAACCCTGAGACATCAAGCGGAAATAACTGAACAGTTGTAGATGTGACCTAAGAATACACCAGCAAAACCTGTACTCACTGTGGTCATGTCCATTCCCAGCTAGGTGGCTCAAAAGTGTTCCGATGTCCGGAGTGCGGGTTCACTCTACCACGGGACTGGAACGGTGCTTTTGGAATCTTTCTAAAAGCTTTGCGGGATACCGCCTCTGTTACCTTAACGGGTAATAGTGCTATCGTCGCATTGTCCGGGAACAACCCGAAAAATGTCGCGTAAATGTATCAGGTAGGGAAGCCCTCATCGTAATCTTGGATTCGATGACGGGAGGGTGTAGCGCGTAAATTGGTTATATTATAGACCTGGGCTTCCGGAAGGCGAATCTAGGGTGTATAAAATAGCGAGGGGAGGTTTTGATCTCCTCGTTGCGAAACCTTATCAACCAAGTTATCCGTGTGAGGAGAGAGAGAGTGTCGAAACGATCATTAAATCTTTGGCTGCTCAGTCCAGCAGTATTGGGAGCTAGTCTATTAGCCTCTCTACCTGCGGTGGCGGAAATTTCGGCTACTGAGACAGGAGAAACAGAATTAACGACAAACAACGCTATCACGATCGCATCTATCGAGGATGTGACAGCAGACTTACCGCAGCAACTAGCTCAAGTTCCAGTGAACCCCCATGCTGGCGGTGCATTTTCCCAGGCTAACTCAGTCGTGGGCAAAGCGTACCAAGAAATTCCCCTCGCTGACCTAGATGCTCCCAACGCCAATGGGAATACCCTAAATCAGCTCAATCAATACGGTCGAGAAGGACAAAGCCGGAGACAGTCTCAGGTGACTTCAGTTTCCCAGTTGTCGGACGTACAGCCTACAGATTGGGCATTCCAAGCACTCCAGTCCTTGGTTGAGCGCTATGGTTGTATTGCAGGTTATCCAGATGGGACATTCCGAGGAAACCGTGCCTTAACCCGTTTTGAATTTGCAGCGGGGGTTAACGCCTGTTTGGAAAGGGTTAACGAATTAATTAACGCCGCCACAGCGGACCTAGTGACTCGGGAAGACCTGGCAAAAATGCAGCGACTGATGGAAGAGTTCGCGGCGGAATTAGCCAGCATTCGCGGACGGGTAACGGTGTTAGAAGCTCGTACTGCGGAATTAGAAGCTAACCAATTCTCCACGACAACCAAGCTGCATGGGGAAGTCGTCTTTTGGCCGGGTGATAGCTTTGGCGATCGCGCTAGACATAACGTGGCTGGAGGTCCCTTTAGCCGCCGCAATAGTGACCCGACCCAAACCTATCTTGGCTATCGAGTTCGCTTAGACTTCGATACTAGCTTCACCGGGCGGGATCTGTTAAAAACCCGTTTACAGGTTTACGACAATCCGAACCTGAGCGACTTCGACCTAACCAATAGCCTGATGGCTCGGACTCCCTTTGATGGGACTTCCAACGGGGTAGAGCTGGATGATTTATACTACCGTTTCCCAGCTTTCAATAACCGGGCGCAAATCTTTATCGGTGCTAACAGCCTCGATTTAGATGACACCATGGAAATTCTCACCCCCTTTAATAGTGACGGTACGGGTTCAATTTCCATGTTTGGACAGCGCAACCCGGCGATTTTCCGAGGTCCAGAAGGAGCCGGGGTAGGGGCTAACTTTGCCTTTGGCGATCGAGACCGTTACCGATTGAATCTGAGTTATTTAGCTGGTAACGCATCGGATGCTACTGCTGGTAATGGCTTATTTAACGGTAGTAATACAGCATCGGCTCAGTTTGTGTTTGAACCGACGGAAAAACTGGGATTTGCGGTAGAATATGCCCGCAAGTATTTCACTAACGGCGGTGTAGAGGTAGCTGGCGGGACTGGTAGCTGGATTGCCGATCGCCCCTTTGGTGATAACGCCACCACCAGTGATAACCTAGGTTTGCAATTTAATTGGCGGCTGGCTAACAGCTTCCAGTTAGGGGGTTGGTTCGGTGCTACCTGGGCTAACCAACAGAATAATGGCAGTGATAGCGCGACTATTCTCAACTGGGCGGTAACTCTTGGTTTCCCCGATTTACTCCGAGAAGGCGACACAGGCGCATTAATTGTGGGAATGCCTCCTAAAGTTACGAACCATGACAGACCAAGCCTAGAAAATAGTGATACTTCGCTGCACATTGAAGCCTTCTATCACTTCCCCTTCAGCGAGTATATTTCGATTACTCCGGGAGGATACTTTATCACCAATCCTGGTCATAACGATCGCAATGCGACCATTTTCGTGGGAACCCTGAGAACGACATTCCAGTTCTAAGCCCGGTTCCATTCAGATGTTAGCGCCTTGAGTTTTGAGCGACCCCATATCGGTTCTCAAAACTCATTTTTTTGTTATATCTTAGGGAAAAGTTAGCCAACAAAAAGGAGATCCAATCGAAACCATACACGGAAACCTGCAAGGTCTCAAACCGAGTCAGCTTAAACAACTGCAACGCCTGTACCATCAAAAACTCCCAGGCGATCGCATTACCACTTCAGAATTTGCCCAGCGACTAGCGGGGGTAAGTACAGACATCAAGGAGCCCGTCTGCGCCTATATAAACCGCCGTGGGCAGGTGATTAGGGTGGGAGTAGGCACTGTCAGTCAGACCCGCATTCCTGCCCTAGAATTGCCCCGCTACGGTAACGGTCGCCTCAGTGGTATTCGGTGTATAGCCACCCAGTTAAAATCTGATCTACCTAGGGAGTCAGTCTTAACGGCCATGGCTATGCAACGGTTAGATGTTTTGGCAATTTTGACCCTGACCGGAAGCGGGTTTGAACGTCGAGGGGGGGGTGGCACAGGTTATGTGAAAGAAGCCTATCTCGCCCATTTGTTACCCCAAGGGGAAGGGGAAAACCAGACCCAACTTGATAGTCCTCTGGCTCCAGTACCCTATTATGTTTCATCCCCCATGAGTCTTGATGTTCTCTCTAACCAAGATTTCCTGGATTTGGTAGATGGACTAGAAGCGGAATTTCAGCGGGAATTTGTCGCCCTTGATGTCAACTCTGACCAAGATAGGGTGCTATTGGTGGGGGTACAAACTGACAAAATTTCCACCCAGAGATTTGAAGAAGGGTTAGCCGAATTAGCCCGCCTGGTGGATACTGCAGGGGGTATTGTCCTGCAAACTCTGCGCCAAAAGCGATCGCGTCCCCATCCCCAAACGGTAGTCGGAGAGGGAAAAACTCAGGAAATTGCCCTGGCGGCGCAAACTCTGGGGGCGACGTTAATTGTTTTCGATCGCAGTTTATCTCCCGCGCAAGTCCGTAATTTGGAAACCCGCATTGGAGTCCGAGTAGTCGATCGCACGGAAGTTATCTTAGATATTTTCGCCCAACGCGCCCAGTCTGGGGCGGGAAAATTACAGGTTGAACTGGCGCAGCTAGAATACAGTCTACCGCGTCTCACGGGAAGGGGTCAGGCTATGTCTCGGTTAGGTGGCGGTATTGGTACTCGTGGACCTGGGGAAACTAAACTAGAAACGGAAAGACGAGCCATTCAGCGGCGCATCGCCCGCCTTCAGCAGGAGGTTAACCAACTACAGGCCCATCGTGCCCGTCTCCGCCAACGTCGCCAACGCCAGGAGGTTCCTACATTGGCTATTGTGGGCTATACGAATGCGGGTAAGTCTACTTTGCTTAATGTTCTCACGGCTTCGGAAATTTACGCGGCTGACCAATTGTTTGCTACTCTCGACCCGACTAGCCGCCGCCTAACTATCCCGGATGCGGTGACGGAAGAACCCCAAAATATTGTAATTACTGATACGGTGGGGTTTATTCATGAATTACCCCCGGCTTTAATTGATGCTTTTCGGGCTACTTTAGAGGAGGTGACTGATGCTGATGTGCTGCTGCATTTGGTAGATTTATCTCACCCGGCTTGGCAGGCACAAATTCAATCGGTGATGGAGATTTTAACTCAAATGCCGATTACTCCGGGTCCGGCTTTATTGGCTTTTAATAAAATCGATTCTGTGGATGGGGAAACTCTCCGTTTTGCCCAGGAAGAATACCCCCAAGCTGTGTTTATTTCTGCTGCTAATGCGCTGGGTTTGGAAACTCTCCGCCTCCGAATGGCACAGTTGATTGATTATGCGATCGCTAATCAATAAGTCGATTTCCTCAATAGGCGATCGCCTATTGTGGTAAAATGGGGGGGCTTTCTAGTCAATTACTTATGACCATTGGGCGATCGCTTTGTCGGGTAGCGATTTATGGGGGAATATGTTTTGGGGCTTCCGTCTTATTGCCGGAGTTAGCCCTCCCGGTCGCTTTTTTATCGACTGACAAAGGCCAAGACATCTTGACCAAAGTGGGCGAAATGATTAGCAGTGTGACGGCGGGTAACACGGCTAATGCTATTGATAATTTTGACCCAAGGGGTTCTGATCACGTTCGGTTAGAGAATGAGGATTTAATTCGCGTTTGTGGAAAGGCGATCGCTCAAATTATTTTACTGGCTGCCCAACAGTATAATAACCGCAATTTCAAAGATTATAATAAAGACTATTCCGAACATCTAAAAATGATAGCCGCCCAAGCTACAGAAAAATGGGTAGAATTGGCGCGTTGTGAATTTGCTCAATCTAAATATCAACAGTTAACCGAGGGAGAAATTCCCTTAATTATTACCCCCACAGAAGAAGGGTTAACTCAAGCGGAAATTTTGACCGTTGAAGAGTGGCGGAATATTTTAGCCAAATTAGATTTAAAGGCGGTAGAGTCACAGAAAGGCGTTGATTTGCCGGATTATGTGCGCCAATATGTTGCGGAATTACTCCAGAAAGAATTTCCGCGAGTCTTACGAGAAGCCTTAAAACAGGACTTTAAAGCCGATGGTAAAGCCTTTGCTGGGTTAATGATTCAACTTATAACAGGAATTCGGCAACAAGTAGCCCAACTGGGTGAAATTGCCCCAATTTTCTTGGCAAAACTCGAACAGATAGAACAGCAGTTAACCGGAACCCAACAGCAGCAGGAAAGAATCTCCGAAAAGCTCGACGAGCAATCCAAAAAGCTCGACGATATCAAGGAGATGATGCAGCCTCACCCTCGCGAAACCACCAAGGAGAAACTACTGAAAGCCTTACTACAGTTAGATTATGATAAACAGGCGAATTTGTTTAAAGAGTTTGTGGAAAATCATCAAATTGGAGCTTGTTTAGTTCACGGTTCGTATGAAAGCGCACCCCGTTGGTTGCTCCATCGTTTGATTCGCCATGTTCCCAACGGCAACACATATAATTGTAATTGTGTGCAAAAAATCAAGTTTTCTCGCCGGATTTATACTAGCTCTTTAGATACTGTTTTGCAAGAGATTAGTCGTAAATTTCAAATAGAAATCACCAGTTCAGTCACAGCCATTCATCAAAAAATTTGGGAAGTGTGGCAATCTGAAACGGTGATTTTAATTGTTGAAAATACTAAGGATGTTGAAGAATCTTATCTTGAGGAATTTTTGCAAGATTTTTGGCAACCATTAGCCCAGTTAGCTCGTGAGAGAGGGACGACTAATGAAAACTACAGTTTACTTTTATTTTTGCTAGATCAAGATGGATATCCCAATGATTGGAATATTGCTTATACTCAAGATCCGACCTCAGAGTTAATTCCCCAAACTCTGATTAAATTGATGGACATACAACCCATAACACGCCGACAATTATCAATTTGGCTAGAATTATGTTGTGGTGCCGAAAAACTACTCGAATATACTGATAGTTTAGTTGATGAGGTTTTTCGAGACAGTCAAAATGGACTTCATCAATGTATCCTTGAAACAATCTGCTCTCTCTGTAAAACTTCATGGGAAGACTGTGCATCAAAATGGATGAAATATTAACAACACCTCCAGACAACTTACGCTATACCGGAAAAAAGCATCCTCCTACAGACCATAAGGAGAATGGACAGCGAGTTTATCCCTATTTACCCAGTGATGAACTTGTGGAAGCCGTTAATTTAGCCATTATTTTACAGCGTCCTTTGCTGCTGCAAGGTGAACCCGGTTGTGGTAAAACGAAATTAGCCCAAGCTGTCGCCTATGAGTTGGGCTTACCCTATCTCTGCTGGACGATTAAATCCACCAGTCGCGCCCAAGATGGACTCTATACCTATAATAATTTAGCCAGACTGCGGGACTCTCAACTACTGGGGTTAGGTCAAATTACTGACCCGGAAGAAATCCGGCGGATTAAAGACCCTAAAACCTATGTAGAATTGGGTAAACTTGGGGAGGCTTTTCTCAGCGATAAAACCACGGTTTTATTGATTGATGAAATTGACAAGGCGGATATTGATTTCCCCAATGATTTATTATTGGAGTTAGACGAAAAACGCTTTACTATCCCCGAAACGAAAAAGGAAAAGACTGCTAAACATCCTCCGATTATTTTGATTACCAGTAATCAGGAACGAGATTTACCGGATGCTTTTTTAAGGCGCTGTTTATTTCACTATATTCAGTTTCCCAATAAAGAACGGTTAATTGAGATTATTATTGCTCGCTTTTTTGGGGTTACCGAAGATAAATCAACGATTCCAGAACCGGAAAATCAGTTGATTGAAGCAGCGGTGGCGAAGTTCTCGGAATTGCGGGAGTTGTTGGATAAGGAAAAAGGACAAAGGGGTAAAAATATCAGTACCAGTGAGTTGATTGATTGGTTTGATGTCCTGCGTCGATATCCTCATGATGAGGTGCTGAAACAGTTACAGGGTAAACTTCCCTATTTGGGGGTTTTACTGAAAAGTTGGGATGACCACCGACTTTATTTAAGCAAATTGTAGGGGGAAGGATGAAAATTAATGATTTACCCCTGCGAGAGTTATTTGATAAACTGCGTCAAGCGGGTTGGGTGTTGGGGATTGATGAATATGAACTGCTGTTAGAAGCGTTGATGAAAGGGTTTGGCATTGAGGATGAAGCGGCGTTAAAAAGACTCTGTAAAACTTTGTGGGTGAAGTCGGTTGAAGATGAAAAAATTTTCAATTCTTATTTTAAGGAGGTGATGTCTAAACCCCTTGATAATCCATTGGTAACAGTCGAGAAACCTACCGCCGCAAAACCAGCGATTCCGATAACACAGCCACCAGTCCAATTGACACCATCAAAGTCTCTACTGAGGTCCTGGTTAGACTCTCTCAAAAAAATTATCACCAAACCGACTAATGAGCCATTAACAAATCAACAATTAGAACCAGAAAATCAACAGATTCCAGAAATTCAAGAACAACCACCAACTCAGCCATCTTCGGAAGCTGAAAAATCAGAACCGGCTGAATCTGAATTTATGCCGCAAGAGGTGGCGGTAGAAATAGATGATGAGGTACAGTTACTGAAAACCATAACCAGTGAACAGTTTTTGTTATATTCGGATTATTTGCCGTTAACGAAAAGGAAAATGAAACAAACTTGGCGTTATTTACGCCGTCCGATTCGGGAGGGTCCATTAGTTGAATTAGATGTGACCGCAACCATAGAAAAGATTATCCGGGATGGGTTTTTCTTAGAACCGGTGTTGGTGCCGCAACGAAGGAATCGGGTTGAGTTGGTTTTGTTGTTGGATGTTGATGGTTCAATGGTGGCTTTTCATCCTTTGGGGGATAGACTTAAAGAAACTGCGACGCGGGGGGGAAAGTTAGGCGCATCGCGGGTTTATTATTTCCATAATTGTCCGGTGGATTATGTTTATGGGAAGCCGGGATATTCTGAGGCGGTGAGGGTGGAGGAGATGTTAAGGGGATTATCTCCCAATCGCGCTTGTCTGCTGATTTTTAGCGATGCTGGCGCGGCACGGGGGGGATATAGTGAGGATAGGTTACAATTGACTGAGAGATTCCTGGGGCAGTGTCAGCAACACTTACGTTATCTGGTGTGGGTGAATCCTGTACCGAGGGAACGGTGGGCAATGTCTACGGCTGGGGAAATCGGTAAGTTAATCCCGATGTTTGAATGCGATCGCCTTGGGTTACAAAATGCCGTTAAGGTGTTACGGGGAAATCCAGTGAGTTGGTCATAAAATTAGAGCAACCATTCCCATTATAAATCTTAATTAGGCAGACTGTCAAGGGATAACTGAACGGGATTAACTGGGTAGTTATGATTAATTGTTTAAGAGGTTGTCTAGGCATGAATGAAATTATTTTTTGGGTGGAATGTGATGCAGAAGAAGGATATGTAGCTCAAGCATTAGGAGAATCAATTATCACTCAAGCTGATAATTTAGATAGGCTCAAATTAGAAGTTAGAGACGCGGTGCGTTGCCATTTTCCCGATGAGGAATTGCATCCCCGTATGATTCGACTGGTTACGGAGGATAGGATGACGCGATGAAACTCAAAGATGAATTACAAGAAAGACGAGATGAAATTTTAGCGGTTGCACAACAGCATGGCGCGTTCAATGTGCGGATATTTGGGTCGGTGGCGAGGGGGGAAGAACGGGAGGATAGTGATATTGATTTTTTGGTGGAAATGAACAGTAATTGCAGTTTATTGGATAGAATTGCCTTAATCCAAGATTTAGAGGACTTGTTAAACCGAAAAGTTGATGTCACGACGGTTAAAAACTTACGGGAGTATTTTAGAGAACGGATTATCAATCAGGCGATTCCGCTATGACAGATGATGAAATATATTTACAAGATATTTACGATCGCATCTGTCGGATTGAGACTTATTCTGAGGGAGGGAAAATAGAATTTATGCAATCTCTTTTGATTCAGGATGGGGTGATTCGTAGTTTTGAAGTGATTGGAGAAGCCGTTAAGCGACTTTCTCCAGAGTTGAGGCAAAGTTATCCAGAGATTCCTTGGCGCAGAATGGCGGGATGGCGAGATGTGCTGATTCACGACTACGACGATATTAATTTAGAAGAAGTTTGGAATGTTGTTGAACAGAATTTACCCGAATTGAAACAAAAAATATTAGTAATCTTATCGGCACTTCATCATGAAAATTAAAGAACAATTGCAACAAAGACGAGATGAAATTTTAGCCCTTGCACAACAGCATGGGGCGTTCAATGTGCGGATATTTGGGTCGGTGGCGAGGGGGGAAGAACGGGAGGATAGTGATATTGATTTTTTGATTGATTATGATTTAGCTAAAATATCCTCTTGGTTTCCGGTGGGACTGATTCAAGATTTAGAACAACTCTTAAATCGCAAAGTTGATGTAGTCACGACTAAATCATTACATTATTTTATTCGGGAAAAAGTTATAGCAGAGGCGATTAGTTTGTCAGATTTTGGCAATCAGTAAACGATTAAAATGGACTCCCACTCATGGAACTAGAAGCTGCTATACGTCGGATTAATGCTTTTAAGAAAAGGTTTAAGGAGCCTCACCTTTTTTTAGCTTATCATGCGGCGTTACCTTTGGCGATAACTCCCGATTTGCTGTATCAGATTTGGACGAATTTTCGGCGGGATATTCAGGGGGAATTTATCGAGATTCCTTGGATTGCGGTTTCGGATTTAATTCTATCGAGTTTGTGTGATGAGGTGGGGCATGAATTGTATGAAATGGATGCGACAGTCCGCCAAGAATTGTTAGACCAGTTGAAAGCTAATCCTCGATTTACAGAGAAACGCCTGAAGGAAGTGGCGTGTTTTTTATTGCAGTATGTGCAGAAAGATTTAGACAGTCAGGATAGTTATGACCGGGAGTTTGCCGAGTCGCAAAGTTGGGCGGCTTGGGCTTATGCCAAACCTCAGAAATCAGTGGAGTTATTGGCGGAGGCTTTCCGGCGGGCGTATGAAGAAAATCCTAGGGATTTGATGCGACTTTCGACGCTGACGGAGATGATTTATCAACCAATTGAAGAGTTTGACCGCCTGCGAATTTTTGCCAGGGCAATGGGGCATTATCGACGCAAGAAGTTTGAAGAAGCAAAGGCAGAAATTGCCCAGTTACCGAATGAGGGCGGGGTGGTTTCTGTGAGTGACAAGATTAAGATTCCCATTCCCCGCGAGTTGTTACCTGTCATCAAGACGGTTGAGGATGAAGAAATCGCTAAGTTGCTTCAAGTTATTGAAAATACTCAGGATGAATATACCCGTAGTCGGGCGGCTGAGAGTTTAGAGAAAATCGGCGTTGGAAATCCTCAAGCTATTGCGGGGTTAGTTCAAGTTATTGAAAATACTCAGAATGAAAATACCCGGAGGAAGGCGATCGCAAGTTTAGGGAAAATCGGTGTCGGAAATCCTGAAGCTATTGCGGGGTTAGTTCAAGTTATTGAAAATACTCAGAATGAAAATACCCGGAGGAAGGCGGCTGAGAGTTTAGAGAAAATCGGTGTCGGAAATCCTGAAGCTATTGCGGGGTTGGTTCAAGTTATTCAAAATACTCAGGATGAAGATACCCGTAGGCTGGCAGCTGAAAGTTTAGGGAAAATTGACCCCGGAAATCCTGAAGCTATTGCGGGGTTGGTTCAAGTTATTCAAAATACTCAGGATGGACGTACCCGTAGGCTGGCAGCTGAAAGTTTAGAGAAAATTGACCCCGGAAATCCTGAAGCTATTGCGGGGTTAGTTCAAGTTATTCAAAATAGTCAGGATGAATATACCCGTTGGCTAGCGATTGATAATTTAGAGAAAATCGGTGTCGGAAATCCTGAAGCTATTGCGGGGTTGGTTCAAGTTATTCAAAATACTCAGTCTGAAGATACCCGTAGGTGGGCGGCTAATAGTTTAGAGAAAATCGGTGTCGGAAATCCTGAAGCTATTGCGGGGTTGGTTCAAGTTATTCAAAATACTCAGGATGAAGATACCCGTTGGCGGGCGGCTGAAAGTTTAGGGAAAATTGACCCCGGAAATCCTCAAGCTATTGCGGGGTTAGTTCAAGTTATTCAAAATACTCAGTCTGAATATACCCGTAGGGAGGCGGCTGAAAGTTTAGAGAAAATTGACCCCGGAAATCCTCAAGCTATTGCGGGGTTAGTTCAAGTTATTCAAAATACTCAGTCTGAATATACCCGTAGGCTGGCAGCTAATAGTTTAGGGAAAATCGGTGTCGGAAATCCTGAAGCTATTGCGGGGTTAGTTCAAGTTATTCAAAATACTCAGTCTGAAGATACCCGTTGGCAGGCGGCTGAGAGTTTAGAGAAAATCGGTGTCGGAAATCCTGAAGCTATTGCGGGGTTAGTTCAAGTTATTCAAAATACTCAGTCTGAAGATACCCGTTGGCAGGCGGCTGAGAGTTTAGAGAAAATCGGTGTCGGAAATCCTGAAGCTATTGCGGGGTTAGTTCAAGTTATTCAAAATACTCAGGATGAATATACCCGTAGGGAGGCGGCTGAAAGTTTAGAGAAAATTGACCCCGGAAATCCTCAAGCTATTGCGGGGTTAGTTCAAGTTATTCAAAATACTCAGTCTGAATATACCCGTAGGCTGGCAGCTAATAGTTTAGGGAAAATTGACCCCGGAAATCCTCAAGCTATTGCGGGGTTAGTTCAAGTTATTCAAAATACTCAGTCTGAATATACCCGTAGGCTGGCAGCTAATAGTTTAGGGGAAATTGACCCCGGAAATCCTGAAGTTCTTGCGGGGTTAGTTCAAGTTATTGAAAATACTCAGGATGAACTTACCCGTAGGCGGGCGATCGCAAGTTTAGAGAAAATCGGTGTCGGAAATCCTCAAGCTATTGGGGGGTTAGTTCAAGTTATTCAAAATAGTCAGAATGAATATATCCGTAGGGATGCGGCTAATAGTTTAGAGAAAATCGGTGTCGGAAATCCTGAAGCGATCGCTGGGTTAGTTCAAGTTATTCAAAATACTCAGTCTGAATATACCCGTAGGTGGGCGATCGCCACTTTAAGAAAAATTGACCCCGGAAATCCTAATCTGTGATTACTACCCAGAAACTGGGTTTATTGTCCGGTTTAGTCACAGATAAAAATTAGGGTGGTGGTCTCACCATTGGCGCGGCGACTAATGATTAAGCGTCCATTCAGGATATCCTCATCATGGATTTGATAAATTCTTAAATCCGTAACCTCTGGACTATCAAAGGCGATCGCCAATTTTAGGGGTGCTGTTTCGTAATCATTCCCCCCAAAGGATTCAGGAACCTTTCCAAAACCCTTTCCAGGATATCATAAACATCTTCAAACTCTTTGACAATATTACCAGGTTCCCCTTCCGGGCGGCGATAAAGTAGCTGCCAGCCACGCCGCCAGCCTAATTCATTGGGTTCAAAAAACTTAGGTCCTACAAACTTCCTAAGATGGTCGAATGCTACCTTTTCCAGGTCAACTTCTGGCTCCAGGATATCATAAAAAACCCCGGAATCTACGATTTTTCCATAGGAACTACCATAGAGTTCCATTAAATCACTGACGTATTTAGGCGGTTGAGGAGATGTACTCATTTTGGCGAATAACTAGGATTGAGTGCAAGCTACAGGTGAGATTTTAACTCTCAGTCTGATTATATAGCGTTTCTCATATCCATAAGGTACAGCCCTCACCCCAAACCCCTCTCCCAATAGGGGAGAGGGGCTTTGAAAATTACCTCACCAATCCAGCGAACCGGTATATCACCCGGAAAATACGGAGATGAATCCTCAAGTTGGTTAAACAAAAGATGGAATTTGGGTTAAATTATGTTAGAATAGGGTGGCATAATCCGTCACGCCCTAGATACAGCCTATCAATACAAAAAATATGGTTCTCTCAACGCTAAAATGGAGTTTAGACGATTATCATCACATGATTAAAACGGGGTTGCTGGTAGGTCGTCCTGTGGAATTACTAGCCGGAGAAATTGTCGAAATGTCCCCAGAAGGTGAATCCCATGCCTTTTTTAGTCGCGCGGCTGGATCTTATCTTACTCGTATTTTAGGCGATCGCGCTCTAGTCAGTCCAGCCAAACCCATTACCCTCCTCAACGACTCCGAACCCGAACCGGATATCGCTATTGTCGCGCCTCTGGGTCGAGAATATCTGAGTCATCACCCCTACCCGGAAAATATTTTCTGGGTGATTGAATATGCGAACAGCAGCCTACAGAAAGATAAAACAGTGAAATATCATCTCTATGCTGAGGCTGGTATCCCGGAATATTGGCTGGTGAATTTACAAACGGGGGAGTTAATTATTAACCGGGAACCGAGGGGACGGGAATATGGTTCTAAAATAACCCTGACTTCTGGAGAAGTTTCGCCCCTGGCTTTTCCTGATCTTACCATTCCGGTGGCGGCGATAATTTCAGCGGTTATATAACCAGCTATTCCGGCTAGGATTTTATTGATGGGGTAAAATCTGCCTAATGAAACTGGCGGCGTAACAGTAGGGAATTGGTGACTACACTCACGGAACTAAAAGCCATAAAAGCGGCTGCTACCGCCGGACTGAGAACTATGCCAAAACCTGGTAGGAGGACACCGGCCGCCATGGGTAAACCGATGGTATTATAAGCAAAAGCCCAGAAGAGGTTTTGGCGAATTTTATTGAATGTTTGTTGACTCAAGCGAATAGACTCCACCACGTCCATGAGTGCGTCTCCTATGAGTACAATATCAGCAGTTTCGATCGCCACATCAGTTCCGCTTCCCAAAGCGATCGCCACATCAGCCTGAGCCAAAGCCGGAGCATCATTAATGCCGTCTCCCACCATAGCCACCCGGTGTCCCTGCTGTTGGTAAGAAGCGATCGCCTTAGCTTTATCTTCCGGTCGCACTTCTGCCCGCACAGACTCAGGAGATAATTCTAACTCAGAAGCGATCGCCTCGGCTACCGAAAAGCGATCGCCTGTGAGTAAAACTACATTTAACCCCATTTGTTGGAGTCGTTCCACCGTCATTTTAGCATCAGACTTGAGGCGATCGCAAATACCAATCACCCCCACCAACTCCTCAGCCACAGTCACATAGACCACCGTTTGTCCTGGTGGAATTATCGATAACACCGACTCCCCTAAAGTCACCCCGCAGCGGCTCAAACCTTCTGCACTACCCACCCAAATTCTCTCTCCATCGACCATAGCAGCCGCACCAAGCCCCGTCTGAGTCACAAAACCCTCGGCATCTATGGTAGGCAGGTTACGCCCTTCTACGGCTCTACAGATAGCGGTAGCGATCGGGTGATGGGTTCCCTGTTCGACCGCCGCCGCCAATTGTAAAATCCGGTCATCACTAAAGCCGTGAGACAAACTGACGCAGGTAGTCACCTGGGGAGAAGCGGTCGTCAAAGTTCCGGTCTTATCAAAAACTACAGTATCCAATTGGTGAACCCTCTCCAAGATATCACCACCTTTAATCAATAAACCCCGTTCCGCACCGATAGCAGAACCCACTAAAATGGCGGTGGGGGTAGCCAGTCCCAAAGCACAGGGACAAGCAATCACCAAAACAGCGATCGCCAATTTTAGACTCAATAGCAAAGGCGCATCAACCGCCAAATTCACCCCTCCCGAGGTCATCACCTCCGGCCAAATATAAGTGCCAATTGTGTACCAAAAAATCAGAGTCAGCGCCGCCAAACCCATGACCAGATAAGTAAAATATCCCGCCACCTTATCCGCCAAAAATTGAATGGGCGCTTTCCGAGTTTGAGCAGTTTCTACCAAACTAATAATTTGGGAAACCGTAGTTTCTTCTCCCGTGCGAGTCGTGGCAATTATCAGCGCCCCCGACTGGTTTAAAGTTCCCGCACAAACCATCAAATCCGGTTGTTTAGTCACCGGGAAAGACTCTCCGGTTAGCATGGACTCATCGACCGTACTACTCCCCATAATCACCCTACCATCAACGGGGATTTTATCACCCGGAAAAACCTTAACCAAATCCCCCACCCGCACCTGTTCAGCCGGAACCTCCACCGTCGGAGATGACCAGGCGATCGCCGAATTTTCCTGAGTGGTTTCCTGCAGTTGTGTTGACAGAATCACCTGAGCCGTTGTCGGTTGCAAAGCCCACAAAGACTCAAAAGCCTGAGCCGCCCTAAATCTCGCTTGTTGTTCGAGGGTTTTTCCCAGTAAAATAAACCCCAACAGCATCACAGGTTCATCAAAAAAACATTGCCAACCCAACCGGGGAAATAACAGAGCCACCAAACTAGCAGTATAGGCGCTAATAGTACCCAGTCCCACGAGGGTATTCATATTAGGAGCATTTCGCGCCAGACTACGCACCCCATCCACAATAAGCGATCGACCGGGAAACAGTAAAGCTAAAGTTGCTAATCCCCAGTGAAACCAAATATTACTCACTACCGGAATCGGTCCCCAACCCATTTGATGAAAGTGACCAATTCCCGACAGAAAAATCAGCACACCACAAATAACCACCCGCCCAATTTGGTCGCGCATTTCTTGGCGGTGACGTTCCTTAAAAGTTAGCTTTTGGTTAGCAGCAGACCCATAACGCAGTTGACTATTAAATCCCGTTTCTGTTAGAATATCAGCTAGTTTTTGTGGATCGACTGTACCGGGTTCACATTCAACCGTCGCCACTTCTGTGGCTAAATTAACCCGGACAGCAATCACCCCTGGCTGCTGGTTTAATTGGCGTTCTACCGCCATCACACAACCAGCACATTTCATTCCCCCAACATCCAAAATAATCGTCTGGGTAGGTAGGGTAGTTGAGGTTAACTGCTGCTCTGATATAGTTTGGGGATTTAATTGCATAGAATGGATACCTTAGATATCAGCCAATGATGGATATTTGGGGAGAAACAGCCCCCAGAACAGTGAGGACAGAAACATTTACGGGAATTTGTGAAATTGATCTCCAAATAATTGATAATTGTTCACTGTCAACCATCAACTTTCAATTGTCAACTATTAACCCCCCATGTCTACAACCATCGCCTTAATCGCCCATGACAGCCAACGGGAGCAACTGGTCAGCTTTGTAGAAGAGAATACTGTGGCTTTGTCCTTCTACGAACTAATCGCCCCAGAAAGAACCGCCCAATACCTCCTACAGGGAACCGGAGTAGAGGTGCAGGTGCTATCGTCTCTCCATCACGGAGGAGATATTGAACTAGCCTATCGCATCCTACAGGAAACGGAAATCGCGGCTGTAATTTTCTTCCTCGATCCTGGTTTTAACTTATCCTCCCCAGAAATTCAAGTATTGATTCGCGCTTGTAACCTGCAAAATGTACCGCTCGCCACCAACCGCGCTACTGCTAGGGCTATGTTAAGCGGTCTCACCCGTAGTCGGTCGGCTCATCTGATTTTTAACCCGGTTTCGGGGACGGGTAACTCTCAACAGGACCTGGTTTTAATTCGACAATTGTTAGAACCCCATATTTATCTCAAGGTATCCTTCACGACTCCTACCATTAGCGCCCAACAGTTGGCTCAGGAAGCGGTTGATTCCGGGGTGGATATGGTTATTGCTTCTGGAGGGGATGGGACGGTCTCAGCGGTGGCTGGTGCGGTGATGGGAACAGATATCTCTCTGGGTATCATTCCGCGCGGAACAGCTAATGCTTTTTGTATGGCTATGGGGATTCCTGGGAATATTCGGGGGGCTTGTAATAATATTATCGCTGGGGTAACTCGCACGGTTGACATGGCTACTTGTAACGATCGCCCTATGATTCTATTGGCTGGAATTGGTTATGAAGCCGAAACCATTGATAAGGCTGATCGAGAAACTAAGCAGCGTTGGGGGGCTCTGGCTTATATAATGGCGGGATTACAACAACTCGATGAACAAGTCGTTTTTGACACGGAAATTGAGATTGATGGAACTACCAGTCGGGTTCGTTCGGGTGCTGTGACTGTTGCTAATGCGGCTCCCCCCACGTCAATTTTAGCTCAAGGTTTGGGAGAGGTTATCCCTAACGATGGGAAGTTAGAGGTGTTGATTTTTGCTACTAACGAAAACGACAATCAGAAATTTACTAAGGTTAGGGCGATCGCTGGTATGGTAGAACTGTTTGGGTCGGCTTTGCTGAAAACTGGAACCCAGCGGGATAATATGATTGGGTTACGCGCCAGTAACGTTAAGGTGAAAACTGAACCCCCTCAAAAAGTTGTCCTAGATGGTGAAATTATCGGCACCACACCCCTGGAAATTAAATGTATTCCCAACGGTTTAAAGATTCTCGCGCCGACGGTGATTCCTCAAACCAATAACCAGGAACCAGAAACTTTAGCAGAGGCTGATAGTTAACAGTTTTCCCCCTCGTCGGCTTCCTTCTCAGAGGGGGAAGGGTTTAAGGGTTGCGGTTATGATCAGCCTCGGTTTTTTCGGAGGGGGAATTATCGGAGCTGTCGGAGGTATGATTATCCGGTGGGGGTGAGATTTCATCAATGGCGGTTAAACTATCGGTTCCGGTGTCGTCAGAGTTTCCCGACTCTAACAGTTCCGCAATGGTATAATCAGTCTCGGTTTTTTCTGATGCGGAATTATCGGAGCTGTCGGAGGTATGATTATCCGGTGGGGGTGAGATTTCATCAATGGCGGTTAAACTATCGGTTCCGGTGTCGTCAGAGTCTCCCGACTCTAACAGTTCCGCAATGGTCTGATCAGCATCTGATGTGGTTTCAGTTTCCGACTGATAAATTTGGATTTGTTCCAAACGGGGACCGACTACTAAAACTACTTTAAATTGGATATTTTTGTAGGTGAAGACTTCGCCAACGGCGGGGATTTTTTGCAGGTAATAGGTGAGAAAACCTCCCAAAGTTTGATACTCCTCATTGAGGGGTAAATCCAAATTCAACAGTTCGTTAATTTCTTCAACACTCAACTGCGCCTGTACTAAAAAGGTCTGGTCATCGACAAACTGAATATTCACATCTTCATGTTCGGCTAATTCGGAGCCATCCCCAATAATTTCGGAGATTAAATCGTTAATGGTTACCAGTCCGGCTGTACCGCCAAACTCATCTACAACAATAGCCATTTCCTGTTGCGATCGCTGCATTAGGGGTAATAATTCACTGAGTAACATTTGCTCAGAAATAAACCTAGCAGCCCGAATCCAAGTTAGGATGGGTGTCTCCTCAGAAAGCTGTCTTTCGGCTAAAGGTTTGGCTAAGTCCCGAAAATCTAAAATCCCCAAAATATCATCTAAGGATTCCCCGGTAATAGGGTAACGAGAATGATTACAAACTGCCATTTCTTCCAGGAGGTGTTGAAAGGTGGCGGTGCTAGGAAGGGAGACAATACTGGTTCGGGGAATCATAATTTCTTCAGCTAGTACATCCCCAAATTCAAACACATTATTAAGTAACTGTCTTTCCTCGGCTTCCAAACCCATAGATTCACTAGATGTAGTGATAATTAGTTGTAATTCTTCAGGGGTTACGCGGGTGTAAGGTTGTCCGGTGTAGTTAATCCCACACAGACGTAATAAAAACCGGGTAGACTGATTTAAACACCAGACAAATGGCTTAAAAAATCGAGCGATCGCCAAAGAGGAAGGAGCCAACATTCTCGCGATTTGTTCGGGATATAATAGCGCCAGAGATTTGGGAACTAATTCCCCCAGAACAATTTGCAGATAAGCCAGCATAAAAAAGGTGACAATTGGAATCGCCAGGGAATGAGCGATCGCCACTTGGAATTGGTGTAGAGGAATTTTAGTAAGTATCTGGCGAATCAACACCGCCATTGTCGATTCACCAATCCAACCTAAAGCCAGACTCGACAGAGTAATCCCAAATTGGGTAGTAGACAGCAGTAAATCGATGCGTCTTTGTAAATGTTGAACCGTGAGGGCTGGTAGATCTCCTTCATCAACTAATTGGCTAATTCGCGATCGTCTTACGGACACCATCGAAAATTCAGCCGTCACAAAAAAGGCATTAATAGCAATCAGCAAAAACACCGATAATAATCGCCCAAAAATATCTTGAGCCGTCAGTGTTAATCCCGATAGGTCAGCCAAGGCACTTGTCTCGCTAAATTGACCAAAAACCATCTCCATTTCTAGCATTAAGTGCGCTTTTTATTGACCGACATCAAACCATTAAATATCTGCCAGATATCCTCTCCTTTTTTACCGAGACTTACGGGGTATACGCTGTAGCAAAGATTACTAAATTTCATATTATTGTTGATAGGGAACACCGGGAGATGTTCCCATATACAAGATGATTAACTTGTTTATTGAACAACAGGAATACCCGACATTTGTAATTGCAATTTTTGATCTGGATAGTCAGTTAAACTGATAGCGAGTTCCTGAACATTATCTAGCAAAGCGGTAGAGATGGCAATAGTTCCAGTATAAGTTTGACTTCCTGGTGGTAGTTGACCAGGTAGAGAATCTACACTAGCACTTAAAGCTCGTCCCTGGTTATCAGTTACATTCAGGAAGCTGTAAAGAAACCGCACTGATTGATCACCTTCATTTTTGAGATTGACATTTAGCTGTAAAGAATTACTGCGGCGTTGGGTAGAGGTGATTTCCAGAGTTACACCCCCATCACGGCTAACAATAGGAAATACAACTTGGTTAGTGGTTTCCGGTTGCGCCTGATTCTCTTCTTCGGGTTTCTCCTGGGCTTGGGGTTGATCTGGGGGATCTGGATCAACACCCCCTGCTGCTATGCGTTTTTTGACTTGAGCGATAATATCTTCTTCTCTGAGTAGTTTAACTCCTTCTTGACGGGAAGATGAGTTATTAATGCGATCGGTAATGTTGCTGGGTCGCACGTCTGGCTGAGTGATTTCCTTGAGTGCATCACGACCGAGTTTATATCCTGTCGAAGAACTGAAGATACCCGCTCCAAACATCATAACCAGCAGTACAATTGTCATGATTACTGTTGAATTCAAGCTGATCTCCTGTGATACTATATATACTATGTGCGAGACGTTCAGGCATGAAATAGGGTTGTAATACCCAAAATAACCGCCTGGTGGGGACTCCAACCCCTCGGTTGGATATAAGGAGCGCACTCCTGACCATCCTCATAACTGTTTATATGTCCCGACGCTATGGTAGATAACTATTATAGCAAGGCAGGGAACTCAAGGTCATAAACCAACTGAGAAATCAGGGAGTAGAGAGTAACGGCGAAAGCCACCCCCAGTTTTGGGAATCATAACCCCAGGATTGAAGCGGGGAACGGAAGGCTCCGAGGTGTAACCCAACACCGGAATCGAGACCACTGCCAACCATCCATGATTAGGGAAACCAAATGTCCGGCTTGAACCATCGTAAATACAGAGTAGCGAAATAGGTTGACACGCTGCGATCAAAAGAGTAAGGAGAAAAAGTAGGAGGTTACCATTACTACCTACACAGACCTTTAAAAGTACCCCGGTGGAAAGGACAAATCTAACGATGGAATGCCCGTATAAACGGAACGTTTTAAGTCCTCCCGGACTCTAACTATCTGGTCGAGGTAGTTAGTAGTGACAAATGTAAGCGCAAGTCCTAGAGGATGTGAGATGTGACCAGAAGCCAACGCCCGGCTGTAATGGACGGGAAATGCTAACAGGTCACGGTTTGATTGTAAGAATAGAGTCTAGTAGGTTTACAAATGACGCAAGCGAGTTGAAAGAAAGGTTTTGAGAAATCAAAGCCAATCAAGACTACGAATAACGTATGGAAAGCTATCCCTTGGTCTCAGGTCCAGCGGAAAGTTTTTAAGATCCAAAAGAGGATATTTCAAGCAGCTAAATCGGGACAGGATGCGAAGGCAAGAAGGTGGCAACGTCTACTGGTGAAATCATATTATGCCCGGCTCCTAGCAGTGCGGCTGTAGGGGCGGGTTCCACGGTCAGCCATGCTTCCCAACAGTCAGCTTAATGAACCCGCCCCCCAAGCGGGTCAAGGCAAAAAGACAGCCGGTGTCGATAGAATGATAGTAATATCGCCAAAACAAAGGTTAATCTTAGCTGAGAATATTAAGGGAAATCTCAAAGCAAAACCCTACATGGTGCGTTACCAGAAAGTTTTTCGTTTCTCTGCCAAGTCTCTCAATGTAACGCACCCTACACGGGCGTGGATTCCCAAACCTGGAAGGGATGAAAAAAGCGGGAATGGGAATACCCACTATCCAAGATAGAGCTAGGCAAGCTTTGGTTAAGTCGGCACTCGAACCTGAATGGGAATCGAGATTTGAAGGCACAAGCTACGGGTTCCGTCCCGGACGGTCTGCCCAAGATGCAATAGCCAGAATATACCTAAGTATCAAACAGGGAAGTTATAGCACAAGACAGAAAAGTTAGGACGTATAATGGCAAGGATATCTACAGAAGACCCAAAAGGCCAGCCCCCTACAGTTACGACCTTAGACAAAAAGTTATCAATGCAATTGAACTATACGGTATGTCCAAAACCAAAGCCAGTCAATTTTTCCATCTCAGCCGGAACACTATCAATCTCTGGCTGCAAAGAAAAGAACACACCGGAGACTTCCTCCCTAAACCTAATCACCGACCTGGCAATAACCACCAAATTACCGACTGGCAAAAATTCAAGGCTTTTGCCCAAGAGCATGGCCACAAAACCTCCGCTCAAATGGCTGAACTTTGGGATGACGACATCTCTCCTGGCACCATATCCAGAGCCTTGAAGAAAATTGGCTTCACCAGAAAAAAAACTTACGGCTACCAAGAACGTGATCAGCAACAGCGAGAGGCGTTTATTGCTCAGATTCAACATATGGAGCCGGAAGGGTTGGTTTACCTCGATGAAGCTGGCATGAATAGTCAAGACTCGGATTATCCTTATGGTTACTGCGAGGAAGGACAACGCTTCCATACCCTCAAATCAGGGAAGAGGCAGGGCAGGGTGAGCTATATGGCCGCATGGTGTTATCAACAACTCTTAACTCCCTTTACCTTTGAGGGTTGTTGTAATCGGACAGTGTTTGAGTTGTAGTTGGAGTTTATCTTAATTCCAACATTGAAGCCAGGTCAGACTCTAGTATTGGACAATGCAACGTTTCATAAAGGGGGGCGGCAGGCTGAACTGGTGGAGGCAGCTCAATGCCGTTTACTCTATCTACCACCTTATTCGCCAGACCTCAACAAGATAGAGAAATGTTGGTCGTGGTTGAAAGCCCGCATTCGCCATTGCACGTGAGCAGTTTGATTCTCTCGATGATGCCATGGATTATGTTCTCAAGGCTGCGTCCTAACCGTATTGACTAGTGCTATACAAAGCAGGGGGTCGTAACCCTGTTCCCATGACAAAGGGGTGTCCACATCAGGAGCCCTATGAGGTGAAAGTCTCAAGTACGGTTGGGAATGGGAGTTGGGGAGGGTGACTTCCCTTTCGACCCCTACCCTTTTGAGGGTGAAGGATGCGACCAGAAGCCAAAGCCCAATTGTCATGGTGGGGATATGCCCACAGGTCGCGGTGTGGATATAGATACTGCGATTAGTAGGAGTATTATGACGAGAGCGAGTTTAAAGACTACGTGGTTGTATACAGCTCTGAAAGTTGAAGTTACAAAGCAGGGGGTCGTAACCCTGTTCCCATGACAAGGGGTGTCCACATCAGGAGCCGTGTGAGGTGAAAGTCTCAAGTACGGTTGGGAATGGGAGTTGGGGAGGGTGACTTCCCTTTCGACCCCTACCGACAATACTTTACCACATCTGATCTAATTGAAATAGACCACATTGTACCTCGAAGCCTTGGTGGAAAGGATGAATACAAAAACCTTCAATTATTACACCGCCACTGTCATGATGATAAGACGGCGCTAGATAACGCCAACGCTGTATCCTTAATAATGGAACAATCAGATTAGGAGCCGTATGAGGTGAAAGTCTCAAGTACGGTTTTGTATGGGAGGGGGAGATGGCGACATCTCTCTCGACCCCTACTTGTCAATGTCCTTAGCAGGTAATGGCCAATTAGGACTTTGGGTTTGAGTCTTGCATACTCTCGATGTGCTATGCTATCATAAACCACTAAGTGCGAGATGTTTAGGAGACCAAATAAGGCTGAGATGCCTGAAATAACCTCCTAGTGGGATTTCAACCCCTTGGTTGAATAAAAGAGGGCTGAAACTCTTTGAATATCCCATAACTATTTATGCGTCCCAACGTTTGGAGATGAGAATCCAAACTAGGCAGGGAACTCAGGGTCAATATACGGACTGTTTGAGGGAGTTATGACCCCAATATAGCAGAAAGTTGAGAGTAACGGCGGTAGCCACCCCCAATTTAACGATTCACACCCTTAGGTTGAAGCGGGGAACGGAAGGCGTAATGGAAAAACCTATTTCCTACTCGACCACTGCCAACTATCTATGATTAGGAAAACCGAATGTCTGGCTTGAACCATCGTAATTATGAAGCAGCGAAATAGGTTGACACGCTGCGTCCAAAAGGACAAGGGGAAAAAGAAGAGGTTTTAACAATCCATCTTCAAGATGTAGGATAATTTTGTGCTATACCTACACAGACCTTTAAAGTACCCCGGTGGAAAGGACGAATCTAAGGATAGAATGCCCACATAAATGGAACGTCGTAACCCCTCTTAGGCTCTCAGATGGCAGGATTTACCTGCGGAGTAGTGATAAGTGTAAGCGCAAGGTGCGAGACGTTCGGGTATGAAATAGGGCTGAAATGCCAGAAATCACTAGCCGGTGAGGATTCCAGCCCCGAGTTTGGATATAAGGAAACCTCTCCTGACCATCCTCATAACTGTTTATATGTCCCGACGCTTAGGGAACTAAGCAAGGCAGGGAACCCAAGGTCCTAAGCGAACTGAGAAATCACAGAGCAGAGGGTAACGGCGATAGCCACCCCTAGTTTTAGGACTCACAACCCTAGGACTAAAGCGGGGAACGGAAGGCTCCGAGGTGTAACCTAATACCGGAATCGAGACCACTGCCAACCATCCATGATTAAGGAAACTGAATGTCCGGCTTGAACCATGGTAATACATTAGCAGCGAAATAGGTTGACACGCTGCGCCCAAAAGGGCAAGGGGAAAAGTAGGGGGCTCATACGACTACCTGCACAGACTTTTAAAGTACCCCGGTTCTGAGGACAAATCTAACGATGGAATGCCCATATAAGCGGAACGTTGTAATCCCTCTAATGCTCTGCCTATAAACAAGTGAGTAATGCTATTGACAAGGCAGTAGTGAAAAATGTAAGCGCATGGTTAGAGGGTGAAGGATGTGACCAGAAGCTAAAGCCCAATTGTCATGGTTGGGATATGCCCAATTGTCACGGTGTGGATATAGATACTGCGATTATTAGGAGTATAGTGGCGAGAACGAGTTGAAAGACTACGTGGTGCATAAAGCTCTGAACATTGAAGTACGAAAGCAGGGGGTAGTAACCCTGTTCCGATGACAAAAGGGTATCCACATCAGGAGCCGTGTGATGGGAAACTATCAAGCAAGGTTTTGAATGGGAGGGGGTGAAGGTGACTTCACTCTCGACCCCTACCCCTGGAGGGTGAAGGATGCGACCATAAGCCAATGCCCATCTGTAATGGCTGGGATATGCCCACAGGTCGCGGTGTGGATATAGATACTGCGATTAGTAGGAGTATAATGGCGAGAGCGAGTTGAAAGACTACGTGGTGCATAAAGCTCCAAAAGTTGAAGTACGAAAGCAGGGGGTAGTAACTCTGTTCCTATGAAAAAGGGTGTCCACATCAGGAGCCGTGTGATGCGAAAGTATCAAGCACGGTTTTTAATGGGAGTTCGGGAAGGTGACTTCCCGTTCGACCCCTACCGATTTGTGCGCCCTTGGCCGATTGGGGAGGCAGCGAACTCATAATTCGCCTTCAGACTGGTTCGATTCCAGTAGGGCGCATTCCCGACAAGACTTTATCCTGACTACTATCGCGTGATATCGCTCAACCCGATATTCGTACCGTTACACTCAAAATGCACTCCATTCAGTCCTAGCACACGGGACAATTAGTGCATATCCCTTAGCAACAAATTTTAATTATTGACGGGTTAATCAATAAGCACAACTTAATCAATCTGTCAAATACCCATATCACCCCCCAGCAATTCTCATTTTGGCAAAAACCTGTTCAAGTCCCCGATTAGGGGTCGAGAATGGAGTCGCCTCCATCCCCTCCCATTCAGAACCGTGCGTGAAAGTTTCCCTTCACACGGCTCCTAGTTTGACTGCTCCATTGTTAAGGACACAGCGTTGGCCTTGTCAAGTGCCGTCTTATCGTCGCGGGTGTGGCGGTGTAATAGCTGAAGATTTTTGTATTCATCCTTTCCAGCGAGGCTTCGAGGTACAATGTGGTCTACTTCAATTAGGTCTGATGGGGTAAAGTATTGCCCACACCAGGTACACTTGCCTTTTTGCTTTTTGAGTAGTTTTGCTACCCTAATTGGCGTGTCGATTGCTTGTCCTTTTCTGGTTGCCCAGTAAGTCCAGTTTCCGTCGTATGGTGTTGCATCAGGGCGTATTGTGGTATGTCTGACAATCGGAGTCCAATTATGTTTCCATAGTTGAAATCCATCTTTAGTCTTGAATAACCAAGATTCATGTCTTTCTTTCCCATTGCTAAGTTTAACCGTTCCTTGTTGGAAGTAGTTTCCTAGCTTCTCGTAGTTTGCCTTTCTGCATCTTGATACTGTCCATGCCCGTAACATTAACCAGACTATGTTATCCAGTTTATTGAAGGTCTCAGATGAGACTACCCCTGAGTAGTAGTTTGACCATCCCTTTATACTTGGGTTTAGTTTGCTTATCAGAGCTGATTGGGGTGCTGTTTTATGTTGTTTTATTACACCCTTAATTACTTCTGTATGAGCTTTAACTGCTTTATTGCTGGGTTTGATGTGGGTTTTGAACCTTTTTTGACTTTTCCCAGATTTATATTTTCCTACCGGATATTGCCTAACATTGAATCCTAAAAAATCAAACCCAGGTTCCTCAGTCTTGCCGTTGTACTCAATGGGATTGAGTGTGTGGCAAATTCGAGTCTTTTCAGGTTTAATTTCTAGTCCTACAGGTTTTAGCCACTCGGAAATAGCAGTTTTGCACTGTTCAATGATTTCTAGTGATGGGGATATCACAACAAAGTCATCAGCGTATCTTATAACAGTAGCTTATGCTCTGTTTGCTTTCTTGGGATACATTGTTTTTATGAGCCTAACCATGCCCAACAGTGCGATGTTGGCGAGTATTGGACTTATTACCCCTCCTTGAGGTGTCCCTGATTCTGTATCCTCAAATACACCGTTGTCTAGCACCCCAGCTTTGAGCCATTGTTTCAGGTCTTTCTTTAGGTTGCTTGGACAATGAATTTTGGACAGTAGGTAATCATGGTTCACGGTAAGAGCATTTAGCTATGTCCGCATCCAGTATATAATAACCTCCTTTGTTTATACTTTGGTAGATTCTGGATATTGCATCGTGGGCTGACCGTCCGGGACGGAACCCATAGCTTGTGCTTTCAAATCTCGATTCCCATTCAGGTTCGAGAGCCGACTTAACCAAGGCTTGCCTTGCTCTATCTTGGATTGTGGGTATTCCTATTCCAGCTTTTTTCATCCCTTCCAGGTTTTGGTATCCACACCCGTCGCAGTGGTTTTGTTTTGAGGTTTCCCTTAATGCTCTCAACAAGCTCAAACCTTGGCCTTGGAGAGATGACTCTTACTCCATCGACTCCAGCCGTTTTCTTGCCTTGACCCGCTTGGGGGGCGGGTTTATTAAGCTGACTGTTGGTAAGCATGGCTGACCGTGGAACCCGCCCCTACAGCCGTACTGCTAAGAGTCGGGCATAATATGATTTCACCAATAGACGTTGCCACCTTCTAGCCTTTGCATCCTGTCCCGATTTAGCTGCTTGAAATATACTCTTTTGGAGCTTGAAAACTTTCCGTTGAACCTTAGTCCATGGGATGGCTTTCCATGCGTTGTTCGTAGTCTTGATTGGTTGTGGTCTCCCAAACCCTTTCTTTAAACTCGCTATCGCCATATATACACCTACTAGGCTCTATTTCTTTACAATCAAACCGTGACCCGTTAGCATATCCCTATCATTACAATAGGGCGTTGGCTTCTGGTCACATCTCACCCCCTAATAGGCTTTCGCTTACACTTTTCACTACTGACTCTCTCGACCAGATTATCAGAGCCTAAGAGGGGTTGCAACGTTCCGTTTATATGGGCATTCCATCTTTAGATTTGTCCTCTCCACCAGGGTACTTTTAAAGGTCTGTGTAGGTAGTTGTAACAGCCTCCTACTTTTCCCCTTACTCTTTTGAGCGCAGCGTATCAACCTGTTTCGCTGCTCTATACTGATGATGGTTCAAGTCAGACATTCGGCTCACGCCTAATCATAGATGGTTGGCAGTGGTCTTTGTTCTGGTGTTAGGTTACACCTCGGAGCCTTCCGTTCCCCGCTTCAATCTGACGGGTTGTGTATCCTGAAACTGGGGGTGGCTATCGCCGTTACTCTCTACGCCCTGATTTCTCAGTTTTGTTTATGACCTTGAGTTCCCTGCCTTGCTTCGATTTCTCCAAGCGTCGGGACATATAAACAGTTATGGGATGGTCAGGGTACGAGTCCCTTTTATTCCACCAAGGGGTGAAAGTACCACCAGGAGGTCATTGGTTCGATATAAGTGGTAACACTGAAAATCCCATAACTGTCTGTGTGTCCCGACGTTTGGCTTCGACAACCAAACAAGACAGGGAGACTCAAGGTCAAGACAGACCGCCTTTTATGAAGAGTTGTGGCTTCATAATAACACAAAGCGGAAAGTTGAGAGTAACGGCGGTAGCCACCCCAGCAATTCTCATTTTGGCGAAAACCTGTTCAAGTCCCCAGCATCCCTGTATCGTAATGACATCTAAGAAACCCAGGAGCGCCAGAGCCGTTGAAAAAGCCAGGTGGCTTTGAGACTCTAGTCGGTTCTTTCCGCCAGTGCTTGTCATCGCTACCGGACAAGCGCCGGGGTAAAAATCGCCGCTATGGAATGGAGGATGCCGCTTTAAGTGCGTTTAGTGTGTTTTTTACTCAAACTCCGTCGTTTCTGGCTTATCAACGTCTGATGGAGGGGAGTAAAGGCAAGAGCAATGCCCAAAGTCTGTTTGGAGTTCATCAAATTCCCTGTGATAACCAGATTCGGGACTTATTAGATGCCGTGTCCCCAGAGCACCTGTTTCCAGTGTTTGAGGATATCCTACAAGTCTTGGAAGCCCAGGGGCAGTTAGAAGACTTCCGTTGCCTAGGGGACAGTCTATTAGTCGCGTTGGATGGCACCGAATACTTCAGTTCCGACCAAATTCACTGTCCCCACTGTTCAACGCGCACCCAGAAGTCAGGAAAAACCCATTACTTCCATAGTGTTGTCACTCCAGTCATCGTCTGTCCGGGACAGAATCATGTGATTCCCTTAGTCCCCGAATTTATCGTGCCCCAAGATGGTCATGATAAGCAAGACTGTGAGAATGCCGCCGCCAAACGCTGGCTATCGAGGCAAGAACAATGCTTGAGGGCTTTGAATGTCACGGTTTGAGGGGATGACCTCTATTGCCACCAACCGTTGTGTCAGCAGTTTTTAGAGCAGCAACTTAACTTCATCGTCGTCTGTCGCCCCGAGTCTCATACTACCCTCTATGAACACCTAGAGGGCATCGAACTCCCGACCCTCACGACCAAGAAGTGGACTGGTAAAGTCGAGAAAACCTATACCTACCGCTATCTCAACGGAGTCCCCCTCAAAGATAGCGATGAGGCGCTGTTGGTTAACTGGTGCGAACTTACTGTCACCACCGCTGATGGCCAGGTAACCTATCACAACTCCTTGGCCACGAATTATCCTCTCAGCGATGAGAATGTAGCCGAGGTGGTTCGGGCCGGGCGGACTCGTTGGAAAGTTGAGAATGAGAACAACAACACTCTCAAGACCAAGGGCTACCATCTCGAACACAATTTTGGCCATGACAAGCAGCATCTTTCTTCCTTGCTCCGGACCATCAACATCCTCTCGCTGCTCTTCCACACCCTGCAGGAGTTGCTCGATAACAAGTACCAGTTGCTACGAGCGCACTTACCGAAGCGCCAAACCTTCTTTAATGATTTGCGCGCGCTTACCCAGACTGTACTTCGACAGTTGGGACCACCTTCTGACCTTTATGCTTGAGGGTCTCGAGTTAGACATCCCACCCGATAGCAGTTGAATTTCCAAAATGAGAATTGCTGTAGCCACCCCCAATTTTGGGATTCACACCCCAGGGTTGAAGCGGGTAACGGAAGGCGTAATAGAGGAACCTACCTCTCACTCGACCACTGCCAACCATCCATGATTAGGGAAACCGAATGTCCGGCTTGAACCATCGTAATACTCTAGTAGGGAAATAGGTTGACACGCTCCACTCAAAAGAGAATGGGGAAAAGAAGAGGTATGTATAGGCCATCTTAAACAACAATATATTTCGATATAGAGTTGCACAGACCTTTAAAGTACCCCGGTGGATAGGACGAATCTAAAGATGGAATGCCGGCATAGACGGAACGTTGTAACCCCTCTTAGACTCTGCCCATAAACAAGTGAGCAATATTACTCACGGCAGTAGTGATAAGTGTAAGCGTAAGGTGCGAGACGTTCGGGTATGAAATAGGGCTGAAATGCCAGAAATCACTAGCCGGTGAGGATTCCAGCCCCGAGTTTGGATATAAGGAAACCTCTCCTGACCATCCTCATAACTGTTTATATGTCCCGACGCTTAGGGAACTAAGCAAGGCAAGGAACCCAAGGTCCTAAGCGAACTGAGAAATCACAGAGCAGAGGGTAACGGCGATAGCCACCCCTAGTTTTAGGACTCACAACCCTAGGACTAAAGCGGGGAACGGAAGGCTCCGAGGTGTAACCTAATACCGGAATCGAGACCACTGCCAACCATCCATGATTAAGGAAACTGAATGTCCGGCTTGAACCATGGTAATACATTAGCAGCGAAATAGGTTGACACGCTGCGCCCAAAAGGGCAAGGGGAAAAGTAGGGGGCTCATACGACTACCTGCACAGACTTTTAAAGTACCCCGGTTCTGAGGACAAATCTAACGATGGAATGCCCATATAAGCGGAACGTTGTAACCCCTCTAATGCTCTGCCTATAAACAAGTGAGTAATGCTATTGACAAGGCAGTAGTGAAAAATGTAAGCGCATGGTTAGAGGGTGAAGGATGTGACCAGAAGCTAAAGCCCAATTGTCATGGTTGGGATATGCCCAATTGTCACGGTGTGGATATAGATACTGCGATTATTAGGAGTATAGTGGCGAGAACGAGTTGAAAGACTACGTGCTGCATAAAGCTCTGAATATTGAAGTACGAAAGCAGGGGGTAGTAACCCTGTTCCGATGACAAAAGGGTATCCACATCAGGAGCCGTGTGATGGGAAACTATCAAGCAAGGTTTTGAATGGGAGGGGGTGAAGGTGACTTCACTCTCGACCCCTACCCCTGGAGGGTGAAGGATGTGACCAGAAGCCAATGCCTAATTGTAATGATTAGAATATGCCCACAGGTCACGGTGTGGATATATAGCACCAGACAGGAAAGTTAGGACGTATAATGGAGAGGACGAGATGACTAAGAAGAGCAAAAATGCCAGCCCCCTATAGTTACGACCTCAGACAAAAAGTTATTGATGCAATTGAACTAGACGGTATGCCCAAAACAGAAGCCAGTCAAGTTTTCCATGTCAGCCGGAACACCATTAATCTCTGGCTGCAAAGAAAAGCACAGACCGGAGACTTCCTCCCTAAACCTAATCACCGACCTGGCAATAACCACAAAATTACCGACTGGCAAAAATTCAAGGCTTTTGCCCAAGAGCATGGCCACAAAACCTCCGCTCCAATGGCTGAACTTTGGGATGACGACATCTCTCCTCGCACCATATCCAGAGCCTTGAAGAAAATTGGCTTCACCAGAAAAAAAAACTTACGGCTACCAAGAACGTGATCAGCAACAGCGAGAGGAGTTTATTGCTCAGATTGAACATATGGAGCCACAAGAAGTGGTCTACCTCGATGAAGCCGGCATGAATAGTCAGGACTCGGATTACCCTTATGGTTACTGCGAGGAAGGAAAACGCTTCGATGCCCTCAAATCAGGGAAGAGGCAGGGCAGGGTGAGCTATATGGCCGCATGGTGTCATCAACAACTCTTAGCCCCCGATCGCTTTGAGGGTTGTTGTAATCGGACAGTGTTTGAGTTGTGGTTGGAGTTCATCTTAATTCCAACACTGAAGCCAGGTCAGACTCTAGTGCTAGACAATGCAACGTTTCATAAAGGGGGACGGATTCCTGAGCTAGTGGAGGCGGCTCAATGCCGTTTGCTCTATCTACCACCTTATTCGCCAGACCTCAACAAGATAGAGAAATGTTGGTCGTGGTTGAAAGCCCGCATTCGCCATTGCACGTGAGCAGTTTGATTCTCTCGATGATGCCATGGACTCCGTTCTCCCAGCTGCGTCCTAACCACCTTGACTAATGCTATACATAGATAGATTCGTGCTATTGCATCTTGGGCAGACCGTCCGGGACGGAACCCATAGCTTGTGCCTTCAAATCTCGATTCCCATTCAGGTTCAAGAGCCGATTTAACCAAAGCTTGCCTTGCTCTGTCTTGGATTGTAGGAATGCCTATTCCAGCTTTTTTCATCCCTACCAGGTTTTGGTATCCATACTCTCCTAAGTGCTTTTGCTTTGAGTTTTCTTTTAATGCTCTCAGCTAATTCAAACCTTTGTTTTGGAGATATTACTATCCTTCCATCGACACCGGCTGTCTTTTTGCCTTGACCCGCTTGGGGGGCGGGTTTATTAAGCTGACTGTTGGGAAGCATGGCTGACCGTGGAACCCGCCCCTACAGCCGCACTGCTAAGAGTCGGGCATAATATGATTTCACCAATAGACGTTGCCACCTTCTAACCTTTGCATCCTGTCCCGATTTAGCTGCTTGAAATATCCTCTTTTGGAGTTGGAAAACTTTCCGTTGAACTTTCGCCCATGGGATAGCCTTCCATGGGTTTTTCGTAGTCTTGATTGGTTTGGTTTTGCCAAAGCCTTTCTTTAAACTCGCCTGCGCCATGTAAGCTCCTACTTGGCTCTATTCTTGGCAATCAAACCGTAACCTGTCAGCATATCCCTACCATTACAGTCGAGCGATCGCAGTCGTGGCCATCGCCAATCCTGCCAGACTGATGAAAGTAAAAAGCAACGAAGTTTTAAGCTGGATGTAAGGTTTCATGGTAATTCATCTTGATAAATTTTAATCTAGCCATGAGCCACAGGAAACGCGAGTTAGGTGGGATGAGTAGAAGCGATAACTCCAGAAGCCTAACGATAGCAAATCGTATTTTGGTTTCGGCGAATGGTAAAACAGACTCCACCATCGCTAAAAACTTTATAGTCGCTAAGTTCACCATCAATTTCAGCTAAACCAAATCGAGACCAAACGCGATCGCGGGGTTCTCGGTTAATCGTCAGCACTTCGATTCCTGTCAGCACCCCATCGCTCCACCTCAGTTGAGACCCCACCCGGCGACCCGACTCATCATCAATTTGGTTGAGTTCACAAGAATCACGCAAGCGATTCTCGCCACTGGTGAACGTGCAACGAACGGTTATCCAGTTGGGATTTGCTTCGGCCACAAGAGGGGTGAATCCCAAGGTTGTCAGACTACTTAGTAAAATGAACGATCGCATCAGCCTCACCTTGAAAAAGAGTAGTTAGTGGTCAGTCCCATCTAGTCGTCAATCTCAATATCTTCTATTAGTCAATTCTAAATGAAGACATAATGATGTCCATGACTTCTAAATCAATGGGATCGATCTCTTCACCATGGTTTCCAGCCCGAATAACAATTATATATTGTCCATTCGGGTGAATTAGCCGTGCAGCTTGATGGCGATAAGGATAAATTGTTTGTACTGTATAAATCACAGCATCTTGTCCAGCAATTGTTGTAAAACTAGATTCTAGTATTTCACGTCCCGTGATACCAGATTCCGATTCCTCCCGGAAAATATCCCGGACATTACGGATATGTCTAGGACGAGGTTCAATACTAACAATGACATCAGAAATTGGTCCTGCTCCAATCATCCGGTTACGAATTGCACAGTCAATAAATTCCACATCAGTTGGGTTCCGAACCGCAATAGATAACCGTTGATGGGACCGCGAATCACGCTGAAGTTCAGTCCTGTAGTTAGCAGGAATCTCAAATCGCAAACCATATTCCTCGTTCGTGATTTCACGACGAGCTTGGGATGGCTGTTCTTGGTTATCATTAGAACAGGGAGCCGACTGTTGAGCCTGAGCTGGAGTCACGAAGATGAGACTGAGGCTCATCAGCGACAGGATTGTGGGTAGTTTTAAATAATCTCTCATGGCAACTTACTCTGAATGAATAACACGAGTCATCATTGACAAATTTTAACGCCAACAGACTGAATTATTATTGACATTGACACATCGGAACATTGGACCTCCATTACTCATCCGCCGGAGAGTCCGCTGGCTAAGTGGAGCCAACGTAGCCGCATCTCGAAAACCCCATTCTCCACAGACTCCATCAACCCCCACTTCTGGACAAGGACGCTCTCCTCGTCCCTGTACACCAAAGTTAATCACGGTACTGACACCATCTTCCCATTCTAGTTGGGTGAAACCACCGCCAGTCCATGAATAGCCGAAATAGGTGCAGCTTTGACGTTTTTCAAGCTGTCCATTCCTAAAAAATAAGCACTCTCCGCTTGTTGGTTCTAACTTTCCCGCATTTGTGTAAATTGTCCCGAAAAGCAAAGATAAAATAGGTAATGGAAAAATCAATTGTCGTATTTTCATTAGATTAATTTTTGATGGAGAGCAGAATAACAACAAAATTAGATAATCGATGAGGATGAACAGTGCCTAAAACTACAGTCACTCTACTTCTCGCCTCCGTTATGAGAGATTCATATATCCCAAACTGCACACCCGTTCACTTTATCTTTCGAGAGCTTTATTCAATAGAATAAAAACTGACATCCAAAACTTGCAAACACAGACAATTCAGTGGTTTGATTTCCTTGAATCACTTTAAGAGTTGCATTATCAGTAACCCATCCATAACTTGTACCAGGATGCTGAATTTTCCAATCTTCTTGTAAAGTTGTAATAATGGAGCCATCAGAATTTTGAAAAGTCAAACTAGAGGGAGGCTTAGTTTGTCTTGATGACATCTCTGAACCTGTCGATTTCAATTGCAAAATTTGATTGTCAAGTCTCAAGTTAGCAGATAACTCACTACCTGATGCAGTTAAGAGATGCGTCAAATTATCATCAGCATATTTCCAAACGGCTAGACCACAAAACTCTAATGTCGGAACAATACCAATTCTGATCGGATTTTCTGTAACTGAAAACAAAATCTCAAAGTTATTCGTAATGCGAGATAATACTTCAGGTTCCCGATCATTAACTGAATTCACCCAGGAGGAAATAGTAATTGTTTGAGTTCTTTGAGGTGAGAAGAGAAAATAACTTCGGGTGAGACCATCGCGACTTTGGCTATGATAACGTAATGCAGGTTCTCCAGCAATACTAACTTGTTGAAAAATACCTTCTTGTCCACGACGTGATTGCCGTTCAAACACTTGCTGTAGTGAAGCACTCGGGTGCAAACTAGAGTTAGTTACCAAAATTTTGGCGGCGGAGTACCATAGGGTAGTACGAGGTTGGCACTGATGAAATTCATAGGCTTCTGGAGAAAGAATCAAAATGTTATCTCCCGATATGACAGCTCGATAGTTTGCTGGAATTTGAAATTTAAAGCGATGCCTATCCGAGCGAATTTCTCGGCTTTCAGGAGAGGGTGGCGATTCATTTCTTAAAGATTTGGCAAGAATTCTTAACCTCTCAGAACTACATGGAATTTCAGCTTTAACAATGGGTATGGGGACTGTGGAAAGCAAGAGAAGTTGAATAAGACCTAACTCAAACCATTTTTTTATTGAGAGAATGAAGTTTTTTTCAGGAGTAGACATAGCTCAAATTTTATCATTTGGTATGGAGAAATTTTGAACATTCAAGTTATTTTTTTAAAATTCTGTTGGATGAAACACAGTGAACAGAGGTTAGAGATACTGGTGTTGGGTTGAGGCGCCTCAACCCAACCTACAAGCTATTCAATAGAGATAGTTAAATTATAGTTAGTATTATTACCAGACCTAGGTACGACTCGAACATAATAAGTCCCTGCTTGTATAGCTCGTTGAATATCAGTATTATTCGTAGAAGAAGCTATTGACAATGCCAGAATATCACCGTCTCCTTGATTGATCTCTCCATTGTTATTAAAGTCTTTAATTAGTTGAACTTCTGCGGATTGTGTGACACCACCAAGATTTATCCTGACATCACTGTTAGAGTTAACTGTAAATTGATAGATATCACTACTATCAGTCACGCCTACAAATTCAGTGAAACTGAGTGTTTCCCTTGGTGATAAAGTCCCAAGATTTAAAGCATTTCTTAACGTATTACCAGGATTAGCTGGGGTGGTACTCGGTTGAGAGAGGAAGCCTAATTCTAAGTCATAGTTAGTATTATTACCAGACCTAGGTACGACTCGAACATAATAAGTCCCTGCTTGTATAGCTCGTTGAATATTAGTATTATTCGTAGAAGAAGCTATTGACAATGCCAGAATATCACCGTCTCCTTGATTGATCTCTCCATTGTTATTAAAGTCTCTAATTAGTCGAACTTCTGCGGATTGTGTGACACCACCAAGAACAACAGAGATGCGACCATTAGTCGGAAGTGTAAATCGATAATCATCGACAGGATCTTCCCTGCCTACAAAATCTCGAGTTGTAAAGCCATCTTCAGTTAATATTCCCAATTCACGAGCCTGTGCAAGGGTGGTACCCGGTGGGGGCGGGGGATCTCCAACGGGGAGTGGTGCAGGTGGCATTGGTATAGGAGGTAGAGGCGGTGTTTCTTGTCCAGCAGTGATAAAATCATTGCTGTTGATAGAAGAAGACATCACATCATTGAGAATTGCCACAACTTCACCATTGCGGACAATCTCCGTGTTAGCACCAGCACCTCGAACCTCTAAATCATTAAAGGTAAGACCTGTAGGAAGACGCATCTTATCAATACCGGATTTGAAATCAGTAATTACATCCCGGTCAG
Organism: Arthrospira sp. PCC 9108; assembly: GCA_016745315.1. Classification (GTDB taxonomy): domain Bacteria; phylum Cyanobacteriota; class Cyanobacteriia; order Cyanobacteriales; family Microcoleaceae; genus Limnospira; species Limnospira platensis. The sequence continues at coordinate 1,360,455 of CP066886.1, read as the reverse complement.
CTCCCGATGATTGTAGGATAAACTGGTTTGCGCCATTACCACCAGTTAAGGTGTCTAATCCCTTGTCACCAGAAATAATGCTGTTTCCAGGACCTCCGATAATCACATCATTACCCGCGCCACCATACAGGCTATCGTTTCCAGGTCCTCCAATTAGGGTGTCATTACCCAAATTGCCAAATAGGATATTGTTACCATTACCAGCTTCTAGCAAATCATTATCTTGACCCCCAAAGATGGTATCACTACCGTCACCGCCAATAATGGTGTCATTCCCTTGGTTGCCGTAGATAATCTTTGCATTATTGTCATTAACGAGATAATCGTCTCCTTCCAATAGTGCGATCGCATTCTGGAAAGGTGAAGCGCTGAAATGGGCGATTTGCCCTGGAGGAAGCTGAGACACGATGATATAATTATTCCCAGGTGTAGCGATACCCAAGTCTAGTCCGTTCTCAGTAATAATCTCAGAAAGCATAATACTAGGCTTTTAATTATTTAAAGTATATTTAGTATGGCAAATGAATTTTTATGCGTCAAGTTTATTGTGAACTATTGTGAACTATTGTGAACATAAAAGCAAACAACAGTTTCAACAGGAAGGTGCCGGTGACAAAGCGATCGCTCTCCACCCGAAAAGCGATCACCTAACTTCCCAAACTGCACAACTACCCGAAAAGCGATCGCCTTCCCAAACTGCACAACCACCCGAAAGGCGATCGCCTTCCCAAACTGCACAAGGTTTCACTTAACCACAAGGCGGCGGGGAAATTACCGGTTTCTTTACCTCACCCGAAAAGCGATCGCCTTCCCAAACTGCACAAGGTTTTACTTAACCACAAGGCGGCGGGATAGTCATATAATCCGTCCCAAACGATATGCGATCGCTCTCTCTCAGACACCCCACCCACTAAGCGGAGCATTCCCAAAACTGCCACCGGTGAAAAGGCGATCGCTCTCTTTCCCAAAAAAGTCACCGGTGAAAAGGCGATCGCACTTCTCCCCAAGAAAGGCGGCGGGAAATGCGATCGCACTCTCCAACAGAAAAGTCACCGGTGAAAAGGCGATCGCCTGATTTTCTCGGACTTCTTAAATTAAAACCGTGGCTTTGGGTTTTGCCACTGTCAAAGCCATATATATGGTGCCACAATTTACCATTGTTATAGTGTAGGTCAAATCCGGGTATTTGTCAAGGTAAAATATCAGCCATGTAGGTTGGGTGAAAGGCAGCAGTTAGATATAGTGGCGTTGGGTTGAGGTAACGAAACCCAACCTACTCAACTTGGGGAAAGTGCGATCGCCTGTCTAGTCATTTTTCCTTGATGGGTGGGAAGGCGAGAGTGACTGGAAACTCGGGTGCTAAATTGCGTAAATTTCTCGCTTCGATCCGATAACTATTTTAGGGAAACCCAAAAACCACTTCACTGCTAAAGGACCGATGAAAACTCTACCAAACTATCAAATCAGAAAATTTGGCGATCGTCGTCAAATTCCCATCAAGCAAATCGTGATCTCGAAAGTGCAACCGAGAAAGTATTTTTCTGAGCAAAGCATCAATAAACTGGCTGCCAGTATTAAAAGCAGTGGCATCCTGCAGGATTTGATTGTGCGACCGATTGATAAGGGTAAGTACGAGTTAGTGGCGGGGGAGCGTCGCTATCGAGCGGCTCAAATTGTGGGACTTGAGACGATACCGGCCCAAGTTAAGGAGATGAGCGATGCTGAGGCTTTGCAGTGCGCTTTGACTGAGAATATCCAGCGGGAGGATTTGAACCCGATTGAAGAAACCGAGGCGATTTTGCGGCTGTTGGCTATCAACTTAAATGACTCAGTGGAAAAGGTGCGATCGCTACTGCGCCGAATGAAAAACGACGCTAAGAAAAAAGTAACTACCCATAGCGCTATGGGTACATCGGAAGCCGAAATTGTCAAATCCACATTTGACTCTCTGGGTCGAATGTCGTGGGATTCATTCGTGAGCAATCAATTACCACTGTTGAAACTGCCACCGGAAATTCTGAAAGCTCTGGGTGAGGGCGATATTGATTACACCAAAGCGAAGGAAATAGCCAAGTTAAAGTCCGAGGAGGAAAGGTTGGCGCTGCTGGAAAAGGCGATCGCTCAAAAATTGACCTTGAGACAGGTGCAGAAATTGGTGAGGGAAAGCAAAGTATCAGAACTGCCAGACCAATTGGAAACCGAGATATCCGACCTGGCGAAACAATTCCGACGTTCAAAGGCTAGGCTATCCCCTCAAAAACGTTCTGAAATTGAGGGACTGCTGAAACGGTTGAAGTTACTGCTTTATGAAGAAAGTTGAAAATTTTGAGGATTTCTTCTCCCATACAGTACAAAGGTGAAATTATTATATATCGAAGTCGGATGGCAACTTCTATTGGAAGCATCTCATAATCTGCGTGGATCCTTTTCCCAAGAGCAGATGGGAGTATAGTTTCATAGATTCAAAATGCTATACTCTCATTTGATGTGGCATTCACGCAATGACTGTGGAGAGATTAAAAAATATCTTTCTGCTTTTGTTTCCACAATGCCAATGTCAAATAAACAATCGCGTGCAATCCAAGTAAAAACCAGTTTAAACTCAAATTCGACCAGGTTGGATCGTAAACAGGTGTCACCTCAAAAGGTTGAGGAATAATGCTCCCGTCGGGAGCTTTCATCGGTTCCGGCACCATAGCATTGACATCGACTAAAGCCCCATAAGCCCCCACCGACCAACGACTTAACATCAACCAAGAAATAATTTTTCCTATTCCTTCCATTTTGAACAATACTCCCGAAAAAATAATTTGAGGAAGTAACAATAGAGGAAGGGCTGTATTAGCTTGAGTCTCATTATGAACAAAACAGGAAACTGCTAAACCCAAACAACCACTTGTAACTAAGGTTAGAAAGGTGGTTATACTGAGTCCAATAATCCAAGGCATTAATGTGGGTTCTGGAGATTTAAAACCCAGCAGCACAACCGCAGCCATTAACAATGTTTGTGCTAATCCTAAAAAGCATAAAACCATAATTTTGGATCCCAGGTAAGGAAACAAACCCAAGTTAACAAGACGTTCGCGGGCATAAATAGCTGCTTCTCGGATAATCGTTTGCAATGATCCTGACAACCCGACCCAAATAGCTGCACAGGTAAATACAAATAGAACCCGCAAAGCTAAAGGAGCCAGGGTCGGATCGGAAGCGTCTATATAGCCTACAACCCCTATTCTACCGTTACTTAGGTGTTACTCAAAACCATAACAGGATCCATCAATCTGTAGCCATAAAATAACCCCTAGGGGTTTAATCTAGGGGCGTTAATTTATGAAAGGTTGATGATTAGATTAATCTATCTGATAGATAACTCCAAGAAATAATTTAGCTTCAGAGCTATCAATATCAACCCCTAACGCTGTTAACCGTTCTATGGCTACGTTCAACGGTATAGGTAACTTAGAGCATCCATCGAGAACTTCTAAGGTAGCGTCAATCCCTTTTGTTTTATATTTACTCTCGTTGACGATTGTGCTATGACCCATAAGTCTCGCTCGCAACTCGATAGGTAGTCCATACTTTTCACCTAACAGGTTGTACAGCCTACGAAAAGCATATTTCTGGGTTACCGGGCATTTCATAGAGAAAATTATGTTGGTAAACTTTTTGTCAAAGCCTCCAATTATGCTTCTGGGTTGAACGCCTTTTTTATGGCTATATTCTGGTAACAACGGCTGTTTCAATTCCAGAAGTTTAAACATTTCAGGACTGGGAATTGGAGCAACAATCCTTCCCCCTGTTTTAATACTCACTTTCCTACCTTCTGCGTCAGTAAAGTAAACATAGTCACCTAGCACCAAGTAATTATCCTGATTATCAGGGTCTGATAGTGCTTTGATGATTACGCCATCTTCAGTTACAAATGGCTTAGTTAGATTAACGGCGGCGGCTATCTCGGTAGGTCTTAACCCGTACATTACTGCCATACCCGTCACCCATAACCAACTATGCCGGGATGATTGATGTTGAGGGTTTTTAACAGTATAGGCTTCTTGTTTGGCGCTATACCACCAATCCTTAAAGGCATCGATGCCTATCCGTTGTTTCTTTTTGAATTGTGTTTGTTTGGCGTTAATAGGTTCAAGCTGTTTGAGTAAATGGTCTTTGTTAGGTGATTTCTCAGCTATGGCTTTTAAGATGTAGTAACGTTCCCTGAAGGTTTTGGAGCCTACTAATTGTTCTCCATTCTGCAAGGGAATATATAGCATAGCCTTGAAACTCTCCCAGCTAGGATATTCATCCCAGTTAGGGAACAGCCTGAAATATATTCCTTTAGTAGTCTCGTAAGATGATAGGTCACTAACAATATCGCGAGAACGCGGTCTTCCTGTGTTGCGGTTGCAACCCGCAAAATACTCATCCTCTAGTTGTTGGAATATTTCCCGATAGGTTATCAGATTATCCTCAATCTGGTTCTTTCCTAAGATAGTCGCATCGTACCAATCCCAAAATTCACTAGCGCTAGTGATAGTCCCTAGGGCTTCTGATACCAACTTAGCTTTCCTAACGCCGTCTATCACCCCTTGAGGTGTACATTCAAGGTTAGCCGTTTTGGGTAGCCGTTTCCCGGTAGGTGGTTGCTTAAACTGCAATAGTAGGTTGTACCTAGCCCCGGTCTTTTGTAGTTTGAGTGTCACTCCTTTGGGACATTCCCCTTTAAAGTCTTGATAGGCTTTCAAGAATCTAGCGTAACTCTCATCGTAGTTGCCCTTTCCCCCTACTGTAGGGGTATCAGTAGCGTTACTCATTTTTTACTCACTTGTTACTCTGTTATGGTTTTGAGTAACACCTAAGTAACCGTAGAATAGGGGTTGTAGGCTATGTAGACGCTTTTAGTCCTGGCAATTCGCTCGGTCGCTGCCGGCGCTACCTGGTGGGATGCGATCGCCTCTAAAGAAATTCAAGCGGCTTTCGAGATCTCCGATTCGAGTCCTGAGTCTAACAATACCGCCTCTGACCTGCCACCTCTGACAAAGCGTGAGCAAGAAATTCTCGCTCTGATGGCTAAGAGCCAAAGTAACCAGGAAATTGCCGATGCCCTTTATATCTCACCTGGTACCGTCAGAGTCCATGTCCACGCTATCCTGCAAAAGTTGGATGTGCGCGATCGCACCCAGGCTGTTATCCTGGCTATGCAAAATGGTATGCTCAATTCCTGATAAGTAAGGCTTTCTTTTGAAGGGCGATCGCATATCATACCAGCAATGCTTGAAACGCCTGATTCCCCAGGCTTCGTTTATTTTGGTGTTCAACTCCTCGCCAGTCCAAAGAGTGTAGGAAAATCCGCGATCGCACTTCTGGGCTGTTGGTTTCGGGGGGCGATCGTATCATGATCCTTGTTACCCGAGTTGAGTTTCACCCTTCTAGGCAGATATCATCTAATTTTAGACCATTCCCCATTGCTCAAATCTCGAAGTTCTGGCAACTCAAATTGAGCCTTTTTCCAAGCCGGAGTTTCGGCAAAAATATCTTCGAGTTTCAATAAGTGAGTTGGAATGTTTCCCGGAAAATTATCGTGAAATGCTTGTAAACGATCCGAATATCCTTGGGTGTAGCCAACTCCCGATAACATGATGCCAATATCTGCATTGTGAATCACCAAATTACCACAAAAATCCGCAGTAAATGAAGCATCTAAAGGAATGCGATAAAGTTTGCATTGAAAATATATTTTTTTGTTACCAAGTACCCCATAACCATCAATTCCGCCATCCTTTCCTGGGGAACCGGGATGCAAACCGAGGTGAGCAGCAAAACGCCGCCCCAAGTCTTGCTTGACTGCTTCTGATGAAGCAATGATGCCATTAACTAAAGCACCTATTTCCAAATAATCCATATCCCTAAACTTGTTTGTCCTTGACAATCGGCAAAGTTGCACCTAGGATTAAATTTTCATACATTAAACTGATTCCCAGAAAAATACATTCATCGATATTTTCTTTCATGCCCAATGCTTCCAGTTTATCAGATATTTCTGTATTTAGTTCGAGCGATCGATGATATCTGCTCTGTTGGGCTGGATGACTGATCCTGTCTTGTTGAATCTTCAAATCATGTCGATAGTTTTGGATTTGTTTTTGTTTCCATTTTGTCCAATTTTCTGCCAAGTCTTTTTGGGATTGTGTTTGTTCTGCTTGGATTTGCTGATTGACAAAATGAATATAGCTGATCGCCCAATCTGGCAACTGTTGAGTTCCAGTCCTCAGCGCTTTGGAGAGCGCGACTATTTTGTTAATTTCTGATTCGGTTAACTGATATTTTATGCTGTGATTTTCCTGGTTTTTTAGGCGCTCAAAGTTGTGAATACCTTGGGCGATCGCCTCATCTTCTATCCTCGTGCTTGATGAATCTTTTTTAACCATTGTATTGGCTCCTATTTTTCCTACAATTAATCCTCTATAAACTCAGCAAAATAAGAGTATAATTCTTGATGCTGTTCATCATCCCAAATATATTGATACTCTTCATAAATTGCATCTTGAATTTCATCTTGCAAATCTGGCATCTGGGAAGCAGTTCGACAGTTTCGAGGTTTTTCGTCAGATGGTATTCGGGATACAACATCCTCAACTGATTCGGCTGGTATACCTAAAGGTACAATAATAACTTTGGGGTTAAACCCGATTTTAGATTCGAGTTTCGAGATCACTTTTAGAGTTCTCGGAAGATTACGCAGAGCCTTCTTTTTTTGAGACTTATTGATGGGAACCAAAATTAAATCTGGATCGTTTCACAGTATCACCTGAACTGTATTTTGAAGAGGGGTATCAATATCTAAAACGACATGATCGAAATAAGCAGGATTAGCTTTTCCTTTGAGTGACCCTTTATCTTTATCCCAAATCAGTTTACTATTTTCTAGGTCTTCTGAATCTTTGGACTGTGTGGGTATTTTACCTTTGGTGAAGAATTGCCAAAGGTCTGCTTGATCATCACAATCAACGAGAAGGACGCTATATCCCCGACTGAGTAAGACACCCGCTATATGGACGGCTAACGTGGTTTTTCCCACCCCGCCATCGTTATGAGTACAGAGAATAATCAAATTTCCGCTTCTCCCCGGCTCATGCACAGACTAGATTATCCCAATTATAGCGGGAAAGATGGTGCGATCGCACTTCTGGGCTGTTGGTTTCGGGGGTGCGATCGCCAATCTTTATCTCCCGTTCTCATCCTCTCCCGGCAAAAAATCATCATTTAAAATATCCGCGATCGCGTAGGGACACTCCGCCGGCAATACCTCCAACGGCAACCCCGTCTCGTCCTTCCCCTGTCGTCGTGTCCGGGGATACGCCCACAAAATCGCCTCCGGTAAGTAATTCTTCAAACTCGGCGAATCTTCCAAAATATCTAAAATTCGCGTGCGATGTTCGGTGATACTTCCCGCCCAACTTCCCGTCCGCAACTCCGGTTGAAATTCCCACTTGAGTAAGTGCAATAGCGTCATCGCCAAATTGCTGCGAAGACTGCTGCGTTCCCGCTTACTCATATCCTCAATTTCTTCGAGCAAGTTTTCCCAGTCCACTTGGTCATAATTGCGATCGCGCAATTGTTCCAATGTCTCCTCAATCCAGAGGACGTAATCTTCGCAGTAAAGTGTTGTCAATTGCTGTTTCGATAACGTCATATCCGATGATCGCCGATACGGGGTTTAAGGTTGATTCTGAGTTTCGGAAGTTCGATCGCCCTTTGTGTAAGTTTTGACTTCAGAATAATTCAATATTTTTTGATCTTGAGTGAGTAAGAATGTGTCATAAACTTTGGCTGTGGCAACGATAATTTGATCGGCAGGATCCGAATGAAATCCAGACAATTGACTTGATTGAAGTATAATTGGAAGGCTCAGTTCTAAAATTTGAACTCCCGGATAGCTTAAAGCAAGTTCTAGCCATTCATCGACAGAACAACTAAAACTCAATCGGTTTTTCTCGACTAATTGAGCAACCTCCCAACAAGAAATGATGCTGATCCCCAGACCACTTTTTTGATGGGTTTGAATGCTCTCCTGGTTTTGGGGAGATAACTTGGGGTTTTCATCCACCCACCAAATCCAGATATGAGTGTCTAGAACGATCATAGCAATGCTTCCCAGTCATCTGCTGCGACGGGTTGGTAGGGATCGTCATAGTGAATCACCTTCCCATGCAGGGGTTGATCTTGGCAGGAAGGCTGTCGCGATCGCATATCCTTTTTGACCGTTTTCAAAATGGCTTCAATAATCAGGATACGCTCTTCTATCGATGTACCTTGTATTTTTTTCAGAATTTCTGATTCGATCATTTTTTTGGATGATATAATGGTTGTTTTGAGTGCGATCGCCAATCTTTATCTCCCGTTCTCATCCTCTCCCGGCAAAAAATCATCCTTTAAAATATCCGCGATCGCGTAGGGACACGCCGCCGGAAACACCTCCAATGGTAACTGAGTTTCCGCCCTCGCTTGTTTTCGCGCACTGGCATAACATTCGTCCACGACACTGGCGAGATAATTCTGCCAACTCGGAGAGGATTTTAACGCCCGACGGATACGCCGACGGTGTTCGATAATACTCCCCTCCCAGCTTCCGGTTCGCCATTTCGGTTGAAATTCCCACTTGAGTAAATGCAGCAATACCACCACCAAATTATTCTCAAGGCTGTGGCGTTCCCGCCGTCCCATGTCTTCGATTTCCTCGATTAAATTGTCCCAATCTACGTCATTATAGTGGCGCGATCGCAACTGGGCGATCGTCACTTCCAGCCATTGGAGATAGTCTCGATCGTAAAGCTGTTTGATATGGGATGGCGATGGTATCATAATTCTGGTGACTTAATCAAGTTTATTATAGCCTGAAAGATTGGGCGATCGCACTTCTGGGCTGTTGGTTTCGGGGGTGCGATCGCACTTCTGGGCTGTTGGTTTCGGGGGGGCGATCGCACTTCTGGGCTGTTGGTTTCGGGGGTGCGATCGTATCAAAAATTAAACGGGTTGAAAAAGCGATCACAAAATTTTCCCGATCAATCTAACCATTGGCCATGAAGTGGTTAAATGATGCTATCATCGACTACGTTTTATTTGTTTCAATCTCTGTAAAATCTTTTCGGCACAAGCAATCGCTTTTTCCTCTGTCATACAGTCTTTTGCTTGAACCCTTTCAACATAAACTCCTTCTCCATGAAGCATCTCAGTTCTTTCATGAGCTTTTGCTGGTGACTCTGTGTGGAAAGTATCTCCATCTACTTCAACAATCATAAAAACACCTTCTCGAACAATAACGAAATCAGGTTCAATTCTTTTTCTATTACAACCTCCTCGAACAAACACTGGTAGAGGAGCAAAGGTAATTTCTTGGGTTTGTAATGCTTTATATAAATTGATCTCAGGAGGAGAACGAAATAAAAGACCATCACATTTTCGCGAAGCTATGTTGTCTGACCTGACGCGACCTTGATTGTTGATTTTACCGGATTCACCAAATAACCATTGCCAAGCATCTTTTCTCCATTCGGGTTTGCTCTCAAGCTTTGGTGTAATTGTTACACCATTAACATTCTCATTAAAAGTCCGATTGACAATATCCTTGACGACAACGTGTATTTTTGATTCATAATCACCTATATTAGAACGTTCTTTAAATTTTCCATATATGTATAGCGGGACTTCTAGCTTGAGAATTTTTTCTTGTGATTTATTGTTGAGTTCGATATATGGATCAGAATCTACAAGAATGGCAACAATGTCCGTATCGCCCTCGTTTGCAAACGTTATAGCTACGACTCTAATTAACTCATCTATCTGGTATTCTAATTTTAGAGATGCCGGAATTATGCTGGACTTTTCACACGGAATATATTGAAAAATTGGTCGGCTTGATATATATTCTTGTGGGAGTAGCTTGCATCCATCAAGCATCAAATATTTATTGTAAATTTCAAGGATTTTTTGAACTTCATCAAAATGTCTGACGATGGGATGCAAGGTTTCACACAAGAAGTTTAGGAAATAACTGCTATCCTGATAATCATTTAGCCTGAAACGATCATCGTAGAATATCCAGTCATTTTCCCAATCATCATTGTTTATACGATGCTGCCAAATATCACTTTGTGCATTCTCAAAACGAGAATCTGTTGAGGGTAAATTTTCGAGGGTATAAAGCCGGTTCAAGAAGTCTATTTCAGGTAATCTGCCGTGCCAAGAATATTGTTCCCAATCAACGTTTTCAACAATATCGCGACGAGTAATCTCTGTAATTTCCATTTCTTTTTAACCAAATTTTGATGCCGAGACCTTAGTTGATTTTCTGACCCTGGGCGCAGGAGCGCCCCGCAGCATCCCTTCTGTACTCAAATCTTCATCAATTTCTTCCCAATGCAAACCATATCCACCGCCGCAAATCTCCCAAGCATCTCGCTGTTCTGGCGTGGCATGGTATAGCTTAGGATACCAAACTAAAGGGACGGAAATTGCACGGCCATCCATCAAAAAGACTTTTATCGAATCCTCATCAAACGAGACATCTTTCACCGCCGAAGTATTCATGTAAAAACCCCCATAAAATCTATCGGTTGTCTTGTACATTTTCTTCTATTTTACGCAACTCCCTTGCACTGAAACAAATATATCAGAAAATATCCTTAATTGCTGGCATTTCAAGCTACAGCAAACTCGGTCAACTTGCGAGTCTCCGGATCGTGAAACGCCAACACGATATCCTCCTTCGGTACACCCTCCCTCAACAACTCAGTTGCAATGCCCTCCTCCGTCCAATCCTCCTCAATATAAATTTTCTCATTTTTGATCCGAACATACACAGAAGCCGCATTCACTCGCCGATTATTTTTCCAACCTACATTAAACCAAAGATATTGACTTCTTTCATCGTCAAATATCAGGATTTCATCGATGTCTGGATCGGGGATTTGGGATGATAGCTTATCATATTGACTCAGAACGTCTTTGATGATATTTTGATAATGGGCTAATTTATCCATTCTACAATCTCCTCATTTTTAATATCAACAACTAACATTAAAACTTGAAATTTTTGCAAAATTAGTTCGATCGCAACCTGCTTAAAAAATTTTTCATAAATGCTTTTACCAACTGCCAAGTAAACGGGACTTCCAGGATGGGTGACAGAAAGAAAAGTTTGATAAATCAAATATTGACCCAATGCCGTCTCAAATTCGCCCATCGGAGAACGCCCGATAAAACTTTTCACTTCGATGACGATCTGTCGCCCTCCTTTCGTCGCGGAAATCGATTTTTTGCCAGCTAAATCTGCCATCAATTTGACTTCTGCATACTTGATGAAATATGGGTCGAAAGTAATCGTCTACCCGTCCTTTATCCGTGCATTTTTGACAGCATCATGGTAAAGATCCTTCGCTGGCATCGTCTTTCTTTATCACTGTGCAGGGAAGGCGCGATCGCCTCCCCACCATTCTACACCAAAGCCGGGAAGGCGCGATCGCCTCCCCACCATTAGATAAGCTAGTTGCTTAATGCACCAGCCGGGATACCCAAAACATCCTCAATTTTCGGCATTTGCTCAATAGGAATCACCCGACCCTCATCTTCAAACCCAGCAATTTGATCAAAATTCAAATAGCGGTAAAGATCCCCCGCAAACGGGTCGATTTTCTGGGTGATAATCTCCATATATTCCTCAACCGTAGGAATGCGACCCAACAGCGCACAAACCGCCGCCAATTCAGCCGAACCCAGATAAACCTGAGCCCCCTTACCCATACGGTTATTAAAGTTGCGAGTCGAAGTAGAAAATACCGTCGTATTATCTTCCACCCGTGCTTGATTTCCCATACATAGAGAACATCCAGGCATTTCCGTCCGCGCCCCAGCAGCCGCAAAAGTACCATAAACCCCCTCTTCCCGAAGCTGTTGTTCATCCATACGAGTAGGCGGACAAATCCACAGACGCACCTTCACCGGACCCGCACCTTCTAACACCTTAGCAGCAGCGCGATAATGTCCGATATTAGTCATACAAGAACCGATAAACACCTCATCGATTTTGTCACCCGCACACTCAGACATCAGTTTCACATTATCAGGGTCATTAGGTGCCGCCACAATAGGTTCAACGATCTCATCCAAATTGACCTCAAGAATATCCGCATACTCAGCATCTGGGTCAGCTTCCATCAACTCAGGATTAGCTAACCATTGTTCCATTTTAGCAATCCGACGGGTTAAAGTCCGAGCATCCTGATATCCACGAGCAATCATATTCCGCATTAGCGCAACATTCGATCGCAAATACTCAGAAATAGTCTCAGTTCCCAGCTTAATCGTACAGCCAGCACAGGAACGTTCCGCAGTAGCATCAGTCAACTCAAAAGCCTGTTCCACCTTCAAATCAGGTAGACCTTCCATCTCCATAATCCGGCCATTGAAGACATTTTGCTTATTCTCCTTACCTGTGGTCAGCTTACCTTGCTGCATCGCCACCCAGGGAATAGCATTAACAATATCCCGCAACGTCACACCCGGCTGTAATTGCCCCTTAAAGCGCACCAAAACCGATTCTGGCATATCCAAAGGCATCGCCCCCAAAGCCGCCGCAAAAGCCACCAAACCCGAACCAGCCGGGAAAGAAATACCCAAGGGGAAACGGGTATGAGAATCGCCACCAGTCCCCACCGTATCGGGTAACAGCATCCGGTTTAGCCAGGAGTGGATGATACCATCTCCCGGACGCAAAGCCACACCGCCACGGGTAGCAAAGAAGTCGGGAAGTTGCTTGTGGGTTTTGATATCCACAGGTTTCGGATAGGCTGCGGTGTGACAGAAACTCTGCATAGTCAGGTCAGCAGAAAACCCTAAACAAGCTAATTCCTTCAATTCATCCCGCGTCATTGGTCCGGTAGTGTCTTGGGAACCTACGGTGGTCATTATCGGTTCGCAGGAGGTACCTGGACGGACTCCGGGGAGTCCGCAGGCTTTCCCAACCATTTTTTGCGCTAGGGTAAAGCCAACTCCGGTATCTTCTGGCATAGCAGGACGGGCGAAAAGTTCACTGGGGGTTAGTCCCATTGCTTCGCGGGTTTTGTCGGTCAGGCTGCGACCAATTAACAAGGGAATTCGACCCCCGGCGCGTACTTCGTCTAGGATAGTTTCCGGTTTTAGGGTGAAGGTGGAAATAACCTCCCCGGCTTCGTTGGTAATTTCGCCTTTGTAGGGGTGAATGGTAATCACGTCCCCGGTTTCTATTTTGCTGACATCACATTCTATCGGGAATGCGCCGGAGTCTTCGGCGGTGTTGAAGAAAATGGGGGCGATTTTTCCACCTAGGATATAGCCTCCCCGCCGTTTGTTGGGTACAAAGGGGATATCTTCCCCAATATGCCACAGGACTGAGTTAATGGCAGATTTGCGGGATGAACCAGTCCCCACTACATCCCCAACATAAGCTACAGGATAGCCTTTTTGTTTGAGTTGGGCGATGGTTTGTATACCTTCGGGCATCCTTGACTCTAGCATGGCTAGGGCGTGCAGGGGGATGTCTGGTCGGGTGGTGGCGTGGGGGGCGGGGGAAAGGTCGTCGGTGTTGGTTTCCCCAGGGACTTTGAAGACGGTGACGGTTATGGCTTTGGGGACTTTCGGGTTGCGAATGAACCAGGCGGCGTTAGCCCAAGCGTCTAGGACTTGTTTGGCGTAAGGGTTGATATCTGACAGGGCTAGAATGTCGTTGAATGCGTCAAATACTAGGGTGATTTTGCTTAGGGCGTTGGCGGCTTCGCTGGCAATATTGGAGTCGGAAGACTTGAGGAAACTTACCAGGGATTGCACGTTATACCCCCCTACCATTGTACCTAGTAGGTCGATCGCTCCTTGGGGACAGATGAGGGGACTGCTGATTTCCCGTTTGGCGATCGCTGTCAGAAATCCCGCTTTCACATAAGCCGCTTCATCTACTCCGGGGGGAATGCGATCGCGCAATAGTTCCATCAGAAACTCTTTTTCCCCCGACGGTGGGTTTTTCAGCAGTTCGCACAGTTCTGAGGTTTGCTCCGCAGTTAGGGGTAATGGCGGAATTCCCTGTTGGGCGCGTTCGGCGGCCTGTTGACGATACGCTTCTATCATTCTTCTGTTCTCCTTGTCGTTTGATTATTTTATGCTACCTAGAATCCATCAAAATTGGCTAGGATAATTGACCCATTATCCTTCTGATTCCATCTCATGGTTTCCCCTTTGGGCTTTGACCATCAATAATTTCATTTCCCCGCTGGGCTCCATTGGAAACTAGATTAGCCACATAATATCGAGTCACATAAAACTGTATTTTAGGCAACATTTCCCGATTTTGGCTGCCTCCACTTCTCATCACCTCCTTGGTTCGGTGATTTTCTGCTGCTGAAAATACCCTACAAATTGCCGAGAAGAATTTGCCTGAACCGGAAGCTGCCACTACAATTTATGAACGCTAGTAGACTAATATTATACTACAATTACCGCCCAGATTATCTGTATATTAACTTTGATTATATAGATGGGCTATTGATCCCCAATCTGTTAAAATTTAGTAAATTTGTCTAACTATCTAGGTGTATTTGCCAGAAAAATAGTAAAATTATAGTGTAATATAGGAAGCATTAGACTACATGGGCATCTGCTCGGTAATCACAAGCTATTACCGTTGCGGTTGTTGATTCAATAATTTTCAGGACTCCCAAAGTGGCTGGCCAACATCAAAAAGCGTGTCAAGATCAATTTATAGACCCCAAGGGACAGAGCGATCGCCATCACACAGAATTTTCCTCGGAGAGTGAGAAAGTGTCACAAACCCCTCAAGAAATTATGTCAATGCTGGTCGAGTCTCTACCTCAACCAGCCATGGTGAGTGACGGTGATGGCATCATTATCTATTGTAACACAGCTTTGCTAGAAATATGGCAGGGGTCAAGAGAAAATCTCATCGGACATCAAGAATCCTTCATTTATACATCAATTAACCATTATCAGCAGATTCGGGAACAGTTTGAGCAAGGCAATGTCATAGACTCGGTGGAAATTCAAATCCGCCTGTCAGATCGGCGGACTGGTTGGGTATGCCTATCTATGCGATCGCTACCTTTAACCCCTGAACCGGTTATTCTGACAATTTTCTCACACATTAAGACTAATCTAAGCCGCCCCAACCAAAAGCAGCTAGACAATGAGGCTAGTTATCAAGCCGCCGTCGCCAAATTTGGACAAATTGCTCTCACCAGCCCTGACCTTGACTCTCTGATCGGGAAATTGATTACTCAGGTCAAGGAAACATTAAAAATTAGTCGCTGCATGGTTTTGGAATTACTACCCAATCATCAGGCTTTTTTACTACATTCGGGTATCGGTTGGCGACCAGGGCTAGTGGGGTCTGCTCAAATTACCGCCTCCCCTAATTCCCAGGCGGGTTACACTCTCCAACAGGGTGAAGCCGTAATCGTTCAGGATCTGCGAGTAGAAACTCGTTTCCCTGGAACCCCTCTGCTACACAACCACAAAATTGTCAGCGGTTTGAGTGTGATTATTCCCGGACCCAAAGGGGCTAACTCCAAGCCTTGGGGGGTGTTGAGTGTACATACCCGCCGACCTCATAACTTTACCTTAAATGAAGTACATTTTTTAGAGGCGATCGCTCACATTCTCGCCACGGCGATCGAGAGACAGCGGGCTGATGAACGGCTACAATTGATGGAACGAGCCATAAACAGCAGTCGCAATGGCATTATTATTACCGATGCTACCGACTCAGACAACCGGGTGATTTTTGCTAACTCAGGCTTTGAGAAAATTACCGGATATTCTCGCCATCAGGTCATTGGTCGCAATTGTCGATTTCTTCAGGGTAAAGACAGTGACCCCAAAGCCTTGGCGGAGTTACGGAATGCCATTGAACAGGGCAGAGAATGTAATATTGAATTACAAAACTATCGCCCAGACGGTAGCAGTTTTTGGAATGAATTGTCAATTTCTCCCGTCTACAACAGTCAAGGCTTTCTCACCCATTTTATAGGCATTCAAACCGATATTAGCGATCACAAACAGGCGGAAGTTACCCTGTTATCGAAATCCCAAGCCCTGGCGCAGTTTAGCAGCAAACTTAAACAACTACATCGCATTACTACCCGTCTTTATCCTAGCCTAGAAGCTAGGTTTCAAGACTATCTACAGACCGGGTGTGAATTGCTGCAAATGTCAACAGGTTTAATTGGTAAAATCTCCGCCGGAGTCTATAGCTTAGAATTTGTTTATCCTCACTCCGACTTATTTACCATCGGTCAAACTGCGAACATCGCCGACACCTTTTGTGCTAAACCATATCACACTCAGGAAACCGTTACCCAAACCCAAGCCGGTCTTGACCCGGAATGGAGTCAAGTCCAAGCCTACCAGACACTTACATTAGAATCTTATATCGGTACTCCCATTTGGGTAGGCGATCGCATTTATGGGGTACTGAGTTTTGTTCACCAACCACAGAGAACTGTACCCTTTAAATCAGAAGATCGCGAAATTATTGAATTGATGGCACAGGGTTTAGGAGACTTCCTCGCCGCCCAAGAAATTGAACAGCGACAACGAGAAGCTGAACAAGCCTTGCGAGAAAGTGAAGAACGTTATCGGATGTTAGTAGAACTCTCCCCCGACACCATTGCTATTTACTGCGATGAGCAAATTGTTTATATTAACCGCGCCGGGTGGCAATTGTTCGGGGCTGAAAAACCCGAAGATATCATCGGTCGTTCCATTTATGATTTTCTCGATTATGACCAGACCGCAGTTATTCTCAACCAAAAATTACCCGGAGAGTCACACCGTCAATCTGTGGGTCTTTTTGAACAACAATTAATCCGCTTAGATGCCAAAATGATTGATGTGGAAATTGCCGGAATTCCCACTAATTATCATGGTCGTGATGCCATTCAAATCATTATCCGCGATATTAGCGATCGCAAACAAGCCCAAGCCCAACTACTCCAAGCTGCCTTTTATGACCCTTTAACTGAACTCCCTAACCGCAGTTTATTTAACCAAAAACTCTCCGAAGCCTTACGGCGTTCTAAACAGGACTCTAATTATCAATTTGCGGTTCTATTTTTGGATCTAGATCGCTTCAAAGTTGTCAACGACAGTTTAGGTCATATCATCGGTGATTTCTTGCTCATAGAAATTGCTCATCGCCTAGAAGTCTGTGTTACCAACCCTGGGGATACCATCGCCAGATTAGGGGGGGATGAGTTTACCATTTTGGTTGATCACATTTCCGACCCCCAACAAGCCTTAGAATTAGCCGGAAAAATTCATCAAGAACTCAGCCAGCCTTTCTATATCCAAGGTCATGAAATTTTTACTACTGCTAGTATTGGTATTGTACCCAGTCGCGGGTACGCCTTGAAAAAATCAGCAAACACCGACAACTATCACTGTTTATTATATAACAATCCTGAAGATTTTCTCCGAGATGCAGATATCGCTATGTATCATGCTAAAGAACAGGGAAAGGCGCGATCAGAAGTTTTTGATTTATCAATGCACACCCAAACCCTCGCCCTTCTGCAATTAGAAACTGATTTGCGTAAAGCCATATTTGGATATCAGCAACTTAATCTTACACCCCATCACATCTCTAGCTCAGAGTCCAACCCGTTAGCCTCAGCCATCTCTGATGTATCTGTCATGCCTAATCAACTCCCCAGTTTAAATGACTTTATCATTCACTATCAGCCAATTGTCTGTTTAATTACTGGTAGGATAGTCGGTTTTGAAGCCTTGGTGAGATGGATACATCCTCGCCGAGGATTAGTGTCACCTGCTGAATTTATCCCTGTAGCTGAAGAGACCGGATTAATTGTTCCTTTAGGCGCTTGGGTCCTGGAAGAATCCTGCCGTCAGCTTAGTAGTTGGAAACAACAACTTCAAAGCTGGGATAGGTCTCCCCAATCCGTTTATTCTACCTTAACTATCAGTGTCAATTTGTCTGGTAAGCAACTCAATCAGCTTAATTTTATAGAACAAATTGATGCCATCTTAGCCAGAACTAATTGCGACCCGAAAAGCATCAAACTGGAAATTACCGAAAGTATGTTAGTTGAGAACTTCCAGACGGCTTTGATTGCTTTAGCACAACTAAAAGCACGCAAAATTCACCTAGCTATTGATGATTTTGGGACGGGATACTCCTCTTTGAGTTATCTGCATCAATTACCACTTAAAAGTTTGAAAATCGACCAATCATTTGTACAGCGATTACAGGAAGAACCCAGTCATTATATCGATAAATACAATCAGCCTCAGCAAATTATCAAGGCTATTATTTCCCTCGCTCATAACTTGGGGCTAGAAGTTACCGCCGAAGGTATTGAGACTCGACAACAGATGCAGTTTTTGCACCATCTTGGCTGTGATTATGGTCAGGGTTATTTGTTTTCTAAACCTTTACCTGCTGAAGAAGCTACTCAATTGATGCTTAACTCTGCGATCGCATATTCTAGCGAAAAATCACGCTTCTTTTACGGTTAATTTACCCTCCGTTGATGATGGTCTACAACCGTGAAGATACTCATCAAAATCCTGCCCATAATATAAGTTTTGCTAATTTGTCTGGGGAGATAAATTTGAATCGCAAAATATTGTTAAGAATTGTTGCGATTTTGTTGAAAATCCCTCGCAAATAGTTGACGAGATTATAGGGGTTGTGGTATCCTCAAATAAATCGCACCCAAGGGGTTACTATGCCTTGATTCAAAAACAGAGGCTACAACCCGCATTCTATCGCCCGAAAAGTTATTCTCTGACCAAAATATTAAATTTGCGATTCACGAGTTTTTGGGTAAAATCCGGGGGCTATTTTTGGGGGTCTTGACAAAAACGACATTTTGTGCGTAGACGTTTTCCGGGTAGTTCAACTTCAGGGTTGACGGTAATAAATAATAATTTGTTTTCTAAGGCTTTACCTGCTGAAGAAGCTACTCAATTGATGCTTAACTCTGCGATCGCATATTCTAGCGAAAAATCACGCTTCTTTTACGGTTAATTTACCCTCCGTTGATGATGGTCTACAACCGTGAAGATACTCATCAAAATCCTGCCCATAACATAAGTTTTGCTAATTTGTCTGGGGAGATAAATTTGAATCGCAAAATATTGTTAAGAATTGTTGCGATTTTGTTGAAAATCCCTCGCAAATAGTTGACGAGATTATAGGGGTTGTGGTATCCTCAAATAAATCGCACCCAAGGGGTTACTATGCCTTGATTCAAAAACAGAGGCTACAACCCGCATTCTATCGCCCGAAAAGTTATTCTCTGACCAAAATATTAAATTTGCGATTCACGAGTTTTTCCGAAAAATCCGGGGGCTATTTTTGGGGGTCTTGACAAAAACGACATTTTGTGTAGTAGCTTCCCCGGATAGTTGAACTTTAGCGTTGACTGTAATAATAATTAGTTTCCTGACGATCGCCATTAGCAACCATACCCAAAATGGGGACTCCAGCCATTTCCAACTCTCGCATAGCCAGACCAAAAGCTGATCGATCAGTTTTTCCCAACCCCACCACCATCATCAACCCATTGGTGTGGGAAGCCAGCAAATTAGCGTCAGCTAAACCCAACAGGGGAGCAGTATCATAGACAACTAAATCAAACTGTTGTCGAAGTTCAGCCATAACTTGCTGCATTCGCGCGGAAGCCAGCATTCGAGTCGGGTCAACTGGTAAAGGACCAGAAGTTAAAACAAACAGATTTTCGTCCGATGGCGATCGCCTAATCAAACTCTCGATCTCCATATTACCAGCGATCGCATCACTGAGACCCTGTAAATTAGACACCCCCAACATCGAATGAATACGGGGGTTACGCAAATCAGCATCTACCAATAACACCCGCTGACCCATCGCCGCCGCCCCAATCGCTAAATTTAGGGCTACAGTAGACTTACCATCTGCAGGTCGTGCGGAACTAATCACACAGGAGTTGATTGGTGATTCCGTAGCCAATTGGCGTAAATTAGCCGTAAGTGATCGGAAAGCCTCGTGAAACACAGAACAGGGGACCATCGACAAATTTGGTAAAACATCGCTCTCCCCAGTCAAGCGAGAATTAGCCGGAAGCATCAAAGCATCATCGCTGGCTGGAATTACCCCTAACAGGGGAATGGGAGTATTCTCGGCTATTTCTTCGCTGTTGTGGAACACATTATTAAGGCGATCGACCAATTGAGCTATAATCATTCCCAGGCCCAAACCCGCTAATCCTCCCCAAGCCAGATTTAGGGGAATATTCGGCGAAACCGTCTCTAGTTGTCCGGCTTGTAGGCGAGGAATCATTGGGGGGGCGATTAATTGCCAGGATCTAATAGGCGGTTCTATAGTTAATTCTAGTTCCGCCTGGCGATCCGATAAGTCATTTAGTCGGGTGGTAGCGGTTTCTAGCTCCTGATTTAAGTCCCTGTAGCGGCGGATGACTTCCGGTAAACTTTGAGAGTATTCTTGTAAACTGGTCGCTGCTGTTTGTAAAACGCGATCGCGTACCTGTAGCATTTCTATCTGATGGGCTGTTACCATCATCTGCTGAATTAATCCCATTCGCAGCGAGTCTTGGTGGCTTAAAATACTGGGGTCTACAGTAGTTAAATCTTGACCCAAAACCCGCACCGCCTCTTCTTGGAGTAATGGTAATAAATGATTGCGTTGGTCTAACAAAGATTGAATTTGTGGGGATGTTTCCTTAAACCTAGCCGACTCTACAGCTACCTCTGTTTCCACAGCCAAGAGTTTTTGTAGTAGGGTTTGATAGCGAGGAGAATTTGTTAAAGCCGAAGCCATCATCGCCTGTTGGGGGTCCAGTCCTAGCTGTTGTTGTAGAGTTAAATACCGAGAATTTTCCTCTTGGAGTTGGGTTTGGGTTTGTAGTCTTTCCGTTTCTATCATCCCTAAGCGATCGCTTATTTGACGACTGGTAACTTCCGGCGTAATCATCAGATGTTCCTGCTGAAGATTCACAATTTCTCGTTTGAGGTTATTTACCTGGGTCACTAGGGGATTAATTTTCTGGTTAATCATCTCCAGCTTTTGGCTAGTTTCCGACGGACGTTGTAACCCCCGATGATATTCCAGATATCCCGAAGCGATCGCCTCCAGAATAAACTTAATCTTTTGCGGTTCACTATCTTGGTAACTCACCTCTAAAATCTTAGTACCCTCTAGCATTTGCAATTCCAAGGGACTCCCAGAGTTATCATTAAATAGAAACCGATAATCAACTTCCGGGTAGCGACTTTGAATATTCTCCAAAATATCAGCCATCACCTGGGGACTTTTTAGCATTTTTAACTGAGATGCTTCGTCTAACCCCCCCAGTTCATCTGAGGAACTTATTAACAGTTGAAACGTCCCTCTATACTCAGGTAATTGTTCAACCGTCCACCAATAAACCCCCGTTACTGTTGTCGCAGCCACACCCAACACCACCAACCAGCGCCGACAAAACAGATCCGCAATTTTCCCAAATATTCCCCTCTGTTTAGCCGTCATTATCTCAACATTTCTCGCTTCCAAATCTCCCTGATACCAGGGGGAAAATTCCATCCCTCCCCTAGGTGAACTCCGAGTATAAATCATCGATAACTGAGAACGTCTAGCCTTCTTCATGATGCTACTTTAACCTTTACTATTTAGGTGCGCTAACTAATTATAAAATGAGTTTTTCACAGTCTGAAAATCCCCGCCCTAAAAGATACTTATAAACCGCAGAAAACCCAAAACATTATTAATCGGACTTAAAGTATTGACAACCGTACCCACACCCTCCCGAAAAGCCGCACCCCCTGAACGGTTCACCATAACTACATCGTTATTTCTCAGAACCGGATTATTAGCCTCATTCACATCATCCGATAGATTAACCGAGATCACCCTTCGAGAAACAGTCCCATCCGGAGATATACGGATTAGTTCTACCCCATTGGAGTCAGCCTGACCCCGTTTCAAACCCCCCGCCGCCAGAATCACCTGATTTAGGGAACTATTAGGCGGCACCGTAATTGTCCCCGGCTGTAGAACCTCCCCCACCACACTAACACGCATTATACCCGGAGAAAAACTAGCTGTTGCCACATTACCAGAAACTGTAGCATCTACAGCCTGGGCTTTAGGCACAATAATTGTATCCCCTCCCTGTAAAGTAATATCCTCCTGGAGATCCCCCTCTTGTAGAAGTTGCCATAGGTCAACTATAACAGTTTGTTCCGTCCCGGTGCGACTAATGCGCCGCACCCGAATTTGTCGAATATCTGCTTC
The DNA here is from genome assembly GCA_016745315.1 of Arthrospira sp. PCC 9108. Taxonomy (GTDB): domain Bacteria; phylum Cyanobacteriota; class Cyanobacteriia; order Cyanobacteriales; family Microcoleaceae; genus Limnospira; species Limnospira platensis. The sequence goes on along the minus strand of CP066886.1, from coordinate 1,338,107 downwards.
CGGCGTAATTCCTCCCGCCACTTTAATAGCCCTGGTGACTGTAAACACCCCAACCAAATCAACTCCAGCTATACCTCGCAACTCCGATACATTTTCCCCCTCAGTCGCAGCCATGGTGTCAATGCTAAGGATATGGGTTCCCGGTCGGTTCACCTCCCCCACCACCGCCACATTAATCGGTCCGTCAGCATTACTAGCAAAATTAGCACTAGATAACTGACGCGCTTCGTGGCGATTAATATTTGTAACAGTCGGAATATATATCCTATCTCCATCTCTCAGGGCTAGATCTTGACTCAGATCACCATTTTGGAGAAGTTCCCACAAATCAAGATTAACAATAGTCTCCTCACCTCCCACCCCAGGACGACGGATTTTTACCTGGCGAATATCGGCGCTAGTAGTTATTCCCCCAGCCATTCGCAAAACCCCCGTTACTGTAGCAGCACTAGAAACACCCCCCATATTTTGCGGCTGGGAATTACCCGATACTGTATAAGAACCGGGTCTTTTAACTTCTCCGGCGATCGCCACTTGAACAGGTCTCCTCTCCCATAATTTTACCGTGATCAGTGGTCTTTGTAAATATTCCCCATATCGTTCTTTTAGCAGGTCAGAAACTTGCTCTATCGTCATTCCCTGAACCGCCACTCTCCCAATTAACGGGAGGTTTAAAGTTCCATCTACTGACACCTGATGACGGCCTCTTTCCCCACTATATTCCGGCACATTAAAAATATCAATTTCTATGCTATCACCCGACCCTAAAATATATTCCCCAGATAACACAGGAGACAAATTACTAGACCCATTATTATTAGACCCATTATTAATTGTCGGCATGGGTGGCGGTGGTAAAAACTGCCCCCAAGCTGGGAGAGGCATCAACAGCAAGGTTAAACAAACACCGGAGACTTTGAACAGGAAAAAATAGAGGTTTTCGGTTTTATAAATAAACCCGTTTTTGAGGATTTTATGTTTGATGATATTGTGCATTTAAAATTATCCGCCTATTTTCAGAATCGCCGAATTGTGTTATAAATATATTTTGTGATTGACAGTTGCCGGGATTCATGGAACAATTGAACACAGATGTTTTAGTAGTTGGTGGAGGTACAGGGGGAACCGCCGCCGCCCTCCAGAGTGCCCGTCGTGGCGCTCATACTATTTTAGTCAGTGAATTTTCCTGGTTAGGAGGAATGTTAACCTCCGCCGGAGTAGCTGCACCAGACGGTAACGAATTAGTAGCCTTTCAGACAGGTTTATGGGGTGCTTTTTTAAGAGAACTTAGACAAAAACAACCCACTGGTTTAGACTGGGGATGGGTTAGCTTTTTTAATTATGACCCCCGCATAGGGGCGCAAATTTGGTCAGACTGGGTAAAATCCCCAAAAAATCTACATTGGATTTCTGGATATGCACCCCTAGAAGTATTGCGGAAAGGCGATCGCATTACTGGGGTCAGATTCAAAGATTTTACCATTAATGCCCAAGTTACCATTGATGCCACGGAATTAGGGGATATTTTAGCTCAAGCTGAAATTCCCTATCGCTGGGGTTGGGAATGGCAACAGCAATGGCTTGAACCTAGCGCTCCCATTAAACCTAACCAATTTACCGATAATTGTCCAGTACAAGATCCCACCTGGGTAGTCTTATTACAAGATTTTGGCACAGAAGCCCCAGCCATTAAACCTACCCCAGAAGCAGATTTTAGCAAATTTCAGGGGGCTTGGGATGGTTACGACCCCCAACAATTCCTCAACTATGGTCGCCTACCTGGGGGGTTAATTATGATTAACTGGCCCCATAAAGGTAATGATTACGGAGTAGGATTAAATCGTTTGATGGCTTCAGCCCCACAAAAACAGGCATTCTGGCGGGAAAGTCTACAGCATAGTTTAAATTTCGCCGCCTTTATTCAACAGCACCTAGGAAGGCGCTACGGGTTGGCTGAGAACATATTTCCCCATACTCTATCAGCTTGGAAAACTGACCTAGGCTTAACTCCTCAGCAACTGGGCGCTTTTGCTATTCACCCCTACTACCGCGAAAGTCGCCGCCTGTGTGGAGTCCAAACTATTACAGAAAATCATATTTTACCTATCTCAGAGGGTCGCGTCGCCCCCTTACCTATAGACCACAATGGACAATGTGAGGCGATCGCCATTGGTAATTATCCCAATGATCATCACTACAGCGCCGGGTTACTACCAGTTAAACTTAAACTACTGCGCTGGGGAGGTCGCTGGACGGGAACCCCCTTTACTATCCCCTATAGTACCCTAATTCCAGAAACTACAGAAGGCTTAATTGTGGCTGAGAAAAATATTTCCGTTTCCCATATCGCTAATGGCGCTACCCGTCTACAACCTGTGGTTTTGGGTATCGGACAGGCGGCGGGAATGGCTGCGGCTTTATCTGTCCAACAGCGCATATCTCCCCGAATGCTATCAGTGCGATCGCTTCAACAAGCACTATTAACTGACCCCATAGCCCCCGCCGCCATTATTCCCCTGTTTAACCTTACAGGCGATCGCCCCGATTGGCAAAAATGGCAACAATACTATTTAGACCACCCACAAGCCTATCCCATAACTGGCGAAATTCCCCAACCCTCCCCCAACCCTCCCCAATTCATATCACCCTCACTATCTGAATTTAGCGGACAATTTCACCGCCACCCAGACCAAGAATATACCCTCACCCTCTCTCAACCTCACTCACTCCTCGGTCAGGTCTGGAGTCTCGTCACCCTACACCCACACATCAATCAACAATTACAAACCATCCCTACCGCTACCCCCATCACTGTTTGCGGACGACACAACTCCGCCGGTCGCTGGCTACTCGTCGAAGTCATCAAAGAGTTATGTTAAGTTTTGTAACAAAAAAAATCGCCTTTTATGACTGGGGGGTTGACAAAAGCGATATCCCCGTGGTAGTCTATATCATAATAGGAATATTGACATTTTTTTAAAAAGTTAACAGATTTATATTATAACCTATACTTTTTTCATATTATCATGACTGTCCGAGAGCTGTCAACCCCTAGCCGTAGATGTCAGCGCCACCAGTACCGTAGGGGTGAACAAAAAAATTATCAGATTATCCTGATATAGGCTTATTAGATTGGTATCAGGAAATGGACGCTTTAATACGGACATTTCCATGAAACTCAACCCTACTTTTGGCTTTTCTATGTTGCTGTTGTTAGGCATTGCCAGTCCCGCGAAAGCCATGGAACTAGCCCCAACCACACAGCAATTAGAATCGATGACTAATCAATATATGCTATCAGCACAAACGGGTCATCATGGCTCCCGCAGTCCTTGGGAAGGAACACCCAGACGGGGATTTGCTGAGACATTCAATAATCAATCTCAATCAGAATCACTGTTTCCCCATCGTGGCAGTGGCCGCTAATCAATGACTCATGATTCCGGTAGGAAAATCCCTTTCTAGTGTCATGTTTGATCCCGAATAATTCTGAGAACATAAATCCGAGCATTTGTCAACAAATACAACCAATCAAAAGAGATCACAACTGCCGAACATTTCCATTAGTTTATGGAGGTTGGGCGGTTTTGTGTGTATAATAAGCATATCTAAACTAAACTAATCTCAATTGGAAAGCCCTGAGTGCCGAGGGTGCGTCCAAACTACTATATTACCAATTGAGGAAAGGCCAGGTAAGTTGTCTAATCAAATAGGTTGCGCCCGGTCAGAATTCCCCGTGGCAGACCCATACTAGCATCAGGGATAGAAACTGCGCGGTCTCCAGTCGTTTATTTATGTACCCGGCAATAAACTGGGTAAGATCATCCATGATCACGAAAGGGGGGGTCACTAACCTCTCATATATTATGAAATTCCAGGGATTGTCATGAAAAAAGATACAGATCTGATCAAAAGCCTTAGCCCCAGTGGAATGGATCAGATCATGCTTTATTTGGCTTTTAGCGCCATGAGAACCAGTGGGCATAGACATGGGGCATTTTTAGATGCGGCGGCAACTGCCGCTAAATGTGCTATCTATACAACTTATATTGAGCAGGGTGAAAACCTCCGCATGACCGGACACCTACATCATATTGAACCCAAACGGGTGAAAGTGATTGTTGAGGAAGTCCGGGAAGCACTGACCGAGGGGAAGCTCTTAAAAATGTTGGGTTCTACGGAACCTCGCTATCTGATTCAGTTTCCCTATGTGTGGCTAGAGCAGTACCCTTGGCAACCGGGAAAAGCCAGAGTCCCGGGTAGCAGTTTAACTCAAGAAGAAAAACGGGTAATTGAAAGTCGTTTACCCAAGTATTTACCCGATGCTCAATTGATCAACTCTTTTCAGTTTATGGAATTGATTGAGTTTCTCCATAGACGTTCTCAAGAAGACATCGAACCTAGTAGGCGGATGCCATTAAGTGAAGCCTTAACAGAACATATTAAGCGACGCTTGATCTACTCTGGGACAGTCACTAAAATAGATTCTCCTTGGGGGATGCCTTTCTATGCTCTGACCCGCGCTTCCTATTCTCCCGAAGATCAGGAAGAACGCACCTATATTATGGTGGAAGATACCGCTAGGTATTTCCGTTTAATGAGGGACTGGGCGGAACGTCAGCCCAAGGTAATGCGGGTTTTGGAGGAATTGGATATTCCCAGCGATCGCATTGAGTCAGCCTTAGAAGAGTTAGATGAGATCATTCGCCAGTGGGCCGATCGCTATCATCAGACCGGAGGTGAAGCCATGGTTCTGCAAATGGTATTTGGGCCCCAGGAGAGCGATTAATCCCCCTTTGGTAATCTCTCTGGAAAATACCCGGTTTTTGTGGCTCACCACAGGGTAGGATGTAACGATGTGAAAGCTATGGCAGAATCGACCATCCATGACCCATGACCAGATAGCCGAACAGCTTCTGGAGTTGGCGGCAAAAGCCGGAGCAGAAGTGGCGGAGGTATTCCGAGCTACGTCCCAAGCTCGCCCCCTCTTTTTTGAAGCTAACCGACTCAAACAAATCGAACGGATTGAATCAGAGGGAATTGTTCTGCGATTGTGGCGCGATGGCCGCCCCGGATTGGCTGTCGCCCACGGTGCAGTTCCCCCTCAAAAATTAGTCGAGCGAGCGATCGCTCTATCAGCTCTTAATCACCCCGAAACCATTACCATAGCCGATGATACTTCCCTAAATCACTATCCGGCGATCGGAAATTCCATCGAACTAGAACAGCTTATGGCCTGGGGAAAAGAGACCATTAGCTGCATTCGAGACATCTACCCAGATATTATCTGCTCAGGAGAATGGGATTGTGAAGTCGAATCAACCCGCCTGATTAATTCCAGAGGTCTTGATTGTAGCCACACCGATACAACCCTCAGCGCTTATTTGGAAACCGAATTAGTCCAGGAAAATGATTTTCTCTACATTTCCGACGGTCAGACTCAACGGGGTAGCCTTGAACCACAGTTATTGAGCCAACGCATTCTCCAGCGCCTGGAATGGGCTAGGGAAAACGCACCCCCCTTGGTTGGGCGCGTCCCCATTTTATTTACCGCCAAAGCCGCAGATATGTTATGGGGTACAGTTTCCGCTGCTCTCAATGGTAAACAAGTCCTAGAACGGTCTTCTCCCTGGAGCGATCGCCTCGGAACCCAAGTTGTGTCTACCTCCCTTACCCTCTCTCAGAAACCCGCCCTAGGGCCGTTTAGCTGCCCCTTTGATGATGAGGGAATTCCCACCCGTCCCATTGTCTTTATTCAAGATGGCATACTCAAGCTATTTTATACTGATTTAACTACCGGGCGCACCCTCGGTAGTGGTACCACAGGGAACGGGTTTCGAGCCAATTTGAATAGTTATCCTACCCCCGGATTATTCAATTTGTTAATTGAACCCGGACGCGACTCTATGCAAGACTTAATTAAACAGCTAGACCACGGTCTAATTATTGATCAGATGTTAGGAGCGGCGGCCGGAATTACTGGGGAATTTTCCGTTAATGTCGATCTGGGATATCGCATTGAAAATGGTCACGTTGTCGGTCGGGTTAAAAATACCATGGTTTCTGGAAATGTCTACACCGCCTTAAAGCAAGTAGTTAATGTCGGAGGAGATGCTAACTGGAATGGTTCTATTTATACTCCATCTGTTATTGTCGAAGGGTTATCCGTTACCGCCAGCAGTTAATTGCAACAGTCCATTAACGCCAGTTTTTCTCAGCCTGGTCTAACACATAGGCGGCGACCTGTTTGATTTCTGAGACACTCAGACGGTCAGAATAAGCCGACATATTGCTTTTACCATTAGACACAATTTCTGCGATCGCCTCTATGGAGTCGTAGCCATTGCGTTGGAGAGCCCGCTGTTTCAAATTTTTACCCCGCCTAATGATGTTACCACCCCCAGCATGACAGCCCACACAGTGGACGCTAAAAATCTCAGCCCCCTGATCAAAATTCAGATTATCTGCGATCGCCATAGGTGTTAAACACCCCCACAATAGGCTAACACTCACCAGTAAAATACTTAATAGATTTCTCATGATCATCAATTTCGGTTAATCGCCTTCTACCATTACTTCGACTTATTGGGACTTATTTAGACTTGGTTCGAGATATATTATAAGCCGGAATCGTAATCCTGAACTCTGTACCTTGACCAGGTTCCGAACAACAATTGATTTGACCTTGGTGCTTTTCTACCACAATTTGATAGCTGATCGACAAACCCAAACCTGTACCTAATCCTACAGGTTTAGTCGTAAAGAAAGGATCGAAAATACTAGCTTGAATGTTTGAGGGGATTCCTGGACCATTATCAGATATAGAAATTTCCAAGCAATCTTGACCATTATTTACATCATAAATTAAAGCAGTCTTAATCCTGATTTCCGGTGAAAAATCATCCTCTGGATGCTGTTTAACATGAAATTCCAGAGCATCTATGGCATTACTTAGCAGATTCATAAACACCTGATTAAGTAATCCCGCATAGCATTCTATAGGCGGAATATTACCATAATTTTTAACTACTTCAATAGTAGGATGATGAGGTCTAGGCTTCAGACGATGTTGCAGAATTAACAGAGTGCTATCAATACCCTCATGAATATCAACCGATTTGCGATCGGCTTGCTCCAGACGGGAAAAATTCCGCAGAGATAACACCAGTTGGCGAATTCTTTGGGAGCCTATCTGCATTGATGCCAGAATTTTCGGTAAATCTTCCTGAAGAAAATCTAGTTCGATTTCCGTTTCATAGTTTTCAATCTCCGGGTGTCTTTGGGGATAGTATTTATGGTAAAGGAGAATGAGTTGAAGTAAACTTTCGCTATACTCACTCACATAGCTTAAATTCCCAAAAATAAAGTTAATCGGGTTATTTATTTCGTGGGCGACTCCAGCCACTAACTGACCCAAGCCTGACATCTTTTCAGTTTGAATAAGTTGGCTTTGCGTGCGTTTCAGTTCATCCAGAGTCTTTTCTAACTGTTCGGTTTTCGCTTGTTCATTATCTAAAGACTGTTTGAGTTGAATCGTCCGCTGCTGTACCTGTTGTTCTAGGGTACTGTTTAAGTCTTGAACCTCTCTATACAACAGATATTGTTGAATTGCCATCGAAAAATGTTTCCCTAAGGCTTGACCTAAGCTAATCTCATCCGCTGTCCAAGGTTGGGCTTGACCTTGTTTGAACTCCCGCCACACTTCAAATGATTGTCTGGGCATCATTTGTTTTAAACTAGGATCAAAGCGTCCCGCCCAGATGGTTTCTGTGTCAATTTCATCACGAAAAATAGTCAGACATCCTAGGTTATTATGGCGATATTTAATCGGAAACACTAACAAACCCCGAATGGCGGTAGATTTAAAAGCTGGGGTAAAAATTCGCAGTTGGGGTTCTTTATATAAATCCGTAATTGCCCAAATATTTCCGCCACTACCATCAAGCGATCGCTTCCCGCTGTTACTGTTACATTTAAACCCCTCTATCAGCCACTTTTGCCAGAGGGGATGTTCTTCGATGATTGATTTGGTTTCCCATGAAGGCATCGTCGGCTGTTCACCACAATAAAATACCTCCGGGGTCTTTTCCGGATGAGATTGGATATATAGTCGCCCTCCTGAACCCTCAAAGTCCTCCACAGCCGCCTCTAAAGCCGCCTGTAACTCAATCGTCGGTTGTTCATGTAACAGAGAAGCTACCTTATTAATAGCAGCTTCTAACATCGCCTGTTTGCGGGTTTGAGCCAGCATATCAGCTTGACCAATGGCAATGGTCATCTGATCGACCACTAATTGCAAAATCTGCAATTCTAATGGCGAAGTTTCCCGTGGTTCAGAATGATGAGAAACCAATAACCCCCACAATTTATTTGATGAGGTTGAAAACTGACCAGATCGCGATTTATCATGATTTTTTCCCCTACTGTACAGAATCGGTACAACCACCGAGGATTGAACTCCCATGGCGGTCAGATAACTGATATGACAAGGATCTACAGATCTCGATTTGATTTCTGTCGTCGGTAGCGGTTCCCCACTTTCTGGACAGTCTAGGGGACTTATACTTATGGTTCCAGAGTGAACATTAACTATGGTTCGCTGTCTAAGTTTTACATAGCGATCGCGTGCCTCTTCCGGAATATCATCGGCCGGAAAATGCAACCCTAGCAGGGACGGGAGGCGATCGTCATAAATGGACTCTGCCACCACTTCACCACTGTCGTCTTGATCAAATCTATAGATCATAATCCGGTCCGTTCCTAAAAATGAACGGACTTCCCCTGCTGTCGCTTTCAGAATTTCTGGCAGTTCCAATGATTGACGAATCCGACTAATGATTCGACGTAGCAAAACTTGATGATCTAGTTGAGATTGAAGGTCTTGTGCGGTTTCCACGGTGTACATAAATTTCCTGATTGGGGGAGTTCGAGAATCCGGCTAAGATTCCCTCTATTTAGCTACAATGCAAAATTAGGTTTGACTATTTTTAGCAGATATGGGGCTGCTTTCCTGATTTAAAATGGCTGCTCTTTTCAGAACATTGGTGGCTGCTACGATATTTCGATTGTAGTTATTCTAACAAAACTATCGGAGATTCCCATTCAATACCTCCCCTGGGAACTTCATTTTAGCTTAATCCCAATCATGGACAATGGATAACTCATGATTACGGTTATGTTAAGTATTGTAACGAAAAATTAAGTTTTGTTGCGAAAAATTTTTTTTTTGGGGGGTGCTTGCCTTGGCGGGCGGCTTCTGGTATACTTTTAGATAATGGGAATAGTGACATTTTTATTTTTTATGCACAGATTTCGATTATTTAAAAGTATGTGAACATCTTACCATTAGTTCCCGGTGCTTGTCAAGCCCTAAATTAGCAAAACTGATTCCCCGTGAAAATTAAAACGGACTCAATTTCTTGATGGCGCGACCAGCCACATCGCCATAGCGAAGGTCGCCACAAAGGATTTTACTCATCAACTCAGTAGCAGCAGGAACTTTAACCGCCGCCTTATAACCAATACCAGGGAAACTGTAGAATACACCAGCCAACCGTGAAGCCCAAACCATATCTACACCCCATTCAGTCCGAATAATTTCGGTATATTTTTCCAGGGCGCTTTGGTCTCCACCGATCGCCGCATCGATCGCCTCTGCGGCTTTCACCCCAGTCAAAATAGCCGGGCGGATACCTTCCCCAGAGAGGGGGTCAACAATACTAGCAGCTTCTCCGGCGATGAGAGCATTTTGACCATGAAGGGTGCGATCGCCATCCCAAAGTCGCAGAGGATGTTCAACAATAGGGGAATTAGGATTTAACCCCAACGCTTTCAGATATTGGCTCAAATCTTGGCCCAAATTTTTAGGGTCTTTTCCTCGGAAAGTAGCAGCGCTAACCGTGTAACCATCAGCCTTGGGAAACCCCCACAGACTGCCATTTTTCACCATACCAAATTCAAAAGTTGGCACATCTGATAATTGAGTAGCTTCCGTGACCATAGCCAGTCGAGGATTAGACTGTTTGAGGCGCAACCATGAGCCCACAGGTCCTTTTGCGCCATCTGCTGCAATCAGATAGCGACCTGTGAGGGTTTCACCATTAGCAGTAGTTAATTGCCAACTGTCGCCTTTAAACTTAATACCAGTAACTTCTGTATTAGGTTGGAAACTAGCGCCTTGATCTTGAGCCTGCTGCATCAGGAAAGCATCAAAAACATCTCGGCGCACCATCCACATAGGTTTTGATATAGCCGTTTCGGCGGGGTCAGCCAGTTTGAAAGTGTAACGGATTTTATCAACAGTAGTGGATATCGCGGGAGTAAAATCAAAATCAAACCAGGAAGCGATCGCCGGAGACACCCCACCACCACAGGGCTTATTTCGCGGCCAGGAGTTTTTTTCCACCACCAGAGGATTGCGCCCTCGTTTAGCGAGATGATAAGCCGCCGCCCCACCAGCGGGACCTGCTCCGACAATGATACAGTCAAACATAAATTTCAGCCATTAACTTTTGTTTACATCAATGGGGGTGCGGGTGGTTTTGGGGGATTAACCCCCATCAGAATACCTCAGACCGTCATAATATCCTTTTCTTTGGCTTCGAGTAGTTCATCAACCTTAGCTGTGTACTTATCAGTAAGTTTTTGAATCTGGTCTTGAAGATCGCGGGATTCATCCTCAGAGATATCCCCGCTTTTTTCCTGTTTGCGAACCGAGTCGATCGCATCTCGGCGGACATTACGAACCGACACCCGGCCTTCTTCGGCGTATTTTCCCGCCAGTTTCACAAATTCTTGGCGACGTGCTTCCGTCAGCGGCGGAATATTCAGACGTACAACTGAGCCATCGTTATTAGGTGTCAGTCCCACATCTGACATAGAAATAGCTTTCTCAATGTTGTTTAGAGAATTGCGATCGAAAGGTTGGATAGTAATAGTAGAAGCATCAGGAGTGCTGATACTTGCCAAAGATTTGAGAGGAGTCGGACTCCCGTAGTATTCTACCGTAATCCGGTCTAATAGGGAAGCATTAGCCCGTCCGGTGCGAATCGTATTAAACGATCGCCCCGTAGATTCTAAGGCTTTTTTCATCAGGTTTTCAACATCAGCTAACTTCACAAGAACCTCCGACATAAGTTCCAACAGTGTCACCCACCACAGCCCGGCCAATATTGCCACGCTCAGTCAGGTTAAATACAATAATAGGAAGATTATTTTCTTTGCACAGGGCGATCGCCGTACTATCCATCACCCGTAGGTCATGGGTCAGCACATAGCCATAGGTAAGAGTATTATAGCGACGAGCATCAGGATTAACTGCCGGGTCACAATCATAAATTCCATCTACCTTCGTGGCTTTAAAAATCACCTCGGCATCAATTTCCGCCGCCCGCAGTGCCGCCGTCGTGTCCGTGGTAAAAAACGGATTACCCGAACCCGCCCCAAAAATCACCACCCGGTTTAGTTCCAAATGACGAATAGCTTTGCGTCGGATGTAGGGTTCAGCCACTTCCTGCATAGCGATCGCCGTTTGTACACGAGTTGGCACTCCTATTTGTTCTAGGGAATCTTGTAACGTGATCGCATTCATCACTGTAGCAATCATACCCACATAGTCGGCGGTCGCCCTATCCATTCCCGCAGAAGCTGCTTTCATTCCTCGGAAGATATTACCCCCGCCCACCACAATCGCCACCTGCACCCCTTTATTGACCACATCAGCAACTTCCTGGGCGATTTCCTGAACCACAATCGGGTCTATGCCATATCCCAGGCTACCCATAAGGGCTTCACCGCTGAGTTTCAGTAAGATCCGTTTATATTTTGTCCCCATTTAGATCCCCTATTGACAATGGCTATATACCATCTACGGATTACGCAGATATAAGGTTCGGTCCCAATTCAAGATACCAGAAAGCTGCTATTGATATCAGATTTTTTCTGAGAGGGAATCATCCCAGTGAGGTAGACCATCATCTTCGCCATTGAATCGGACTACCAATCGGCGGGGTAGTTTCCGGGGCAATCGCAACACTTGCCAATAATTGAGATACTGCGTTTTTGAGATAGTTGATAGTTACCGCTTCTGGGGATTCCGGGTTATCGTCCAAGCCACCTCGGTAGCGCAAAATTCCCTGGTTATCCAGGACAAAGGCTTCCGGGGTAGTTTCCGCGCCAAAACAGTGAGCCACATCCTGGGTCACATCCCGAATATATGGAAAATTCAGATCATGATCTTGGGCAAAGATTTTCATCTGCTCAAAGCTGTCAGACGGCGATTGTAATGGGTCATTAGCATTAATCCCCACTATAGTCGCTCCCACCGTTTGCAAATAGGTTTGCAGTGCCTTCATTCTGCCTACATAAGATTGAACGTAGGGGCAAGAATTTGACATAAAGATAACGATGACAACCTGAAATTTTTGCAGATACCGGGCTAGGTGGTGAACTTCGTCATCCACCCCAGGTAATTCAAAGTCAGGAGCATAGCTGTTAATCAGAGTACCTTTCATAGCAGTTCAAAGTTTGATCGCTCAAGGTCGATATTATGAACCACCTCTCATTATCGCGCTTACGATTCTGGGAGCAAGTTCCTTGTCGGGGCGCGTGCCGGAGTCAGCCAGGAAAAAGACCAGCCAACTGCTACACGCGCCGGAGGCGGTGCGGAATTTCGGGTCAATGAATCCAACCTTTGGCTAACGCCTGATACCCTACCAGTTTATAGACCAGTTTGGCGGCGGTAAATTCAGAAACTACCGAATCCACAACAGGTGCTAATTCCATTACATCACAGCCAATCACTTCCTGGCATATAAATAACTGTCGCAGAAAGGCAATTAAATCATACCAGGAAAGTCCTCCCGGTTCTGGTGTCCCTACTCCCGGTATGATACTCGGGTCGATACCGTCTAGGTCTATGGTCAGAAATACCCGCCTGGTCTGTATACTGGCGATCGCTTTTTCTATCCAATCGGACCCCCTAGCAATTTCGCGGCCCCAAATTACCTTCATTTCCTGATCTCGAATTAGATCAGCTTCGGCTTTACATAGGCTACGAATCCCTATTTGTACCGTCGGTAAACCCATCTCTACCACCCTACGCATCACACAAGCATGATTGTAGATAGACCCTTCGTATTCGTGGCGTAGGTCACCGTGAGCATCGATTTGGACTACTGTAAATGGTTCCGTTGACCTTTGGCGGTAGGCTTCCACCACTCCCGCCGTGATGCCATGTTCCCCCCCCAGGGCGATCACAAACTTACCTTCAGCAGCTAGAGATTTTACCGTCTCTGTCGTCACCCGCAGCATTTCCTCCAGTGACACCGACTGGCCCTCGCGGGTATCCGCAATGGCTTCATGGGTGTAAATTCCCACCTGTAACCCCACCTCCGCTTCCAGTTCATCATCATAGCATTCTAGTTGTTGGGAGGCTTCTAAGATGGCTCCTGGCCCGTTTTCGCACCCTTTGCGATAAGTGGTGGTGGCTTCAAAGGGAATTGGTAAAATGGCTACTTTGTCGGTTTTCTGGTTCGGGACAATTTCTGAGCCTAAAAAGTCCACAACTGATTGGGCTGTAATGGTTGATTGCATATTTTGGCTTGACTTTAGATTTTGGGGGCGATCGCTAATATATAAATAATTTTGCCACGAATTTTGAACGTTCCACTAAAAATCACCACCTCAACCATCATGACCACCAACCAAGAATGGGGACCAGACCCTAACCTAGCCTATCCTTTAGCCAATTATGGGCAGTTGTGCTTTCTCAAAAATATTATAAAAAACTCCAATATTATTGTCGGAGATTACACCTACTATCATGATTTTGACCATCCCGAAAACTTTGAGAAAAATGTGCGCTATCACTTTGACTTTATCGGGGATAAATTAATTATTGGCAAATTTTGTGCGATCGCCAGCCATGTAGAATTTATTATGAATGGCGGTAACCATTGTTTAGATAATTTTACCACCTATCCTTTTGAAATCTTCGGTCATGGTTGGCAAAAAATTCAGCCTGATTCCGAATATAGCCGAGGAGATACTATCATTGAAAATGATGTCTGGATAGGCTACAAAGCTACTATTATGCCCGGTGTTAAAGTAGGTAATGGCGCGATAATAGCCGCCCATGCTGTAGTTACCAAAGATGTAGAACCCTATACTATTGTCGGTGGAAATCCCGCTAAAATAATTCGGCAACGCTTCCCAAATCCAGTAATAGAACAACTACAAAAATTGTGCTGGTGGGATTGGGAAGCCTCAAAAATTACCGCCCATCTTGAAGTTTTAGCCAGTGGAAATATAGACCAATTGCGAGAATGATCCTCAGATGGTCTTGTCTGATGTACCCTTTCTGGTTAACAATGATTGTGAAAATGATTGTGAATAGAATCGCACCAGGAGAGTGATTGTGAGCCAAGGTTTTGATTATGATTTGGTAATTATTGGCGCGGGTGTGGGAGGACATGGGGCGGCTATCCACGCCGTCAACTGTGGCTTAAAGACCGCAATTGTGGAAGCCGACCTTATGGGGGGAACCTGTGTTAACCGTGGCTGTATCCCCTCTAAGGCCTTATTAGCGGCTTCTGGAAGGGTCCGGGAACTTCGCAACGCCCACCATTTGCAGTCCCTAGGAATTCAGGTGGGGGCGGTTAATTTCGATCGCCAAACTATTGCTAACCACGCTGAAAATATTGTTACTAAACTGCGATCGGATTTAACTAATAGCCTTAAACGCCTGAAAGTTGATACATTTCATGGCTGGGGTAAAGTGGCGGCACCCCAAAAAGTCGCGATCGCTACTGAGGACGGCGAAAAAATTATCACCGCTAAGGATATCATTCTCGCCCCCGGTTCTGTCCCCTTTGTACCCCCAGGTATTGAAATTGACCATCAAACCGTTTTTACCAGTGATGATGCTTTGAAATTGTCATCACTACCACAATGGATTGCTATTGTCGGGAGTGGTTATATTGGCTTGGAATTTGCCGATATTTATACCGCTTTGGGTTGTGAAGTGACCATGATTGAAGCCCTCGATAATTTGATGCCTACTTTTGACCCCGATATTGCTAAATTAGCTGAACGGGTCCTTCTTTCATCCCGCGATGTCGAAACTTTCTCTGGTAAATTAGCCCTGAAAGTTACTCCCGGTTCTCCCGTGTTGATTGAACTGGCTGATGCGAAAACTAAACAGGTCGAACAGGTTTTAGAAGTTGATGCTTGTTTGGTCGCTACTGGTCGCATTCCTGTTAGTAAAAATATGGGATTGGAAACTCTCGGCGTGGAAACTCAACGGGGATTTATTCCCGTTGATAATTATTTGGGGGTTCTCTCCGGGACCCAACGAGTACCACATCTATGGGCTATTGGTGATGTTACTGGTAAAATGATGTTAGCCCATGCTGCATCAGCCCAAGGAGTCGCCGTAGTGGAAACTATTTGTGGACGCGATCGCCAGGTCGATTATCTCAGTATCCCCGCTGCTGCTTTTACTCACCCAGAAATTAGTTATGTCGGTATGACTGAACCCGCCGCTAAAGAGTTGGGTAAATCTCAAGGCTTTGAGGTCGCTAGTGTCAAAAGCTATTTTAAGGGTAATTCTAAGGCGATCGCTGAGGTCGATACCGAGGGGGTTGCTAAGGTTATTTACCGCCAAGATACCGGGGAACTCCTCGGAGTTCATATCTTTGGCCTCCATGCTTCCGATTTGATTCAAGAGGCTGCTAATGCGATCGCCCTCCGTCAATCTGTCAATACCTTAACCTTTCTAGTCCACACACACCCGACTTTATCAGAAGTTCTTGATGAAGCCTACAAGCGGGCTGCTACTATTGGATAATCCATAATCCTGTTGTAGGTTGCGTCAATTATCACGCACCCTACACAGCCCATCAGATATCATTAAAGCGCGGATTTGAGATTACCAAAATGTCCTTTTTTGTACCAACTTTAAAACAATGGGGTTATTTAGATTCTATTCATCTCACCCTCTGTATTGTCGGGTCCCGGAAAATAGATGAGTTTGCTGATTCGGATTATTCCCGCCAAGGTTGGGAAATCTTTGCCCCTAATTTGACTATTTATGGCTTTGATGCTGACCAAGAAGCCTGCGATCGCCGTAATGCTGAACTCGCTTCTCAAAATATTACTTGGACTGAAAAACATATCCCCCTCGCACTCTGGAATCACTGTCAAGGCGCTTCTTTATATGTTACTCAACATCCCGGTTGTTCCTCCCTATATCCCCCTAATGATGTCGTTATTGACCGATTATCAGAATATAGCGATCGCCATAAGTTAATCTCCACTACTCAGGTTGCTACCACTACATTGGATAATTTTTTTGTGAATTTACAAAGTCCCATTGATTTGATACAATTGGATGTACAAGGCGGAGAATTGAATGTTTTACTCGGAGGTAAAAATCACATTATCCCTGATGTCCTCGCCGCCGTGGTAGAGGTGAATTTTGTGGAATTATACAAGCATCAACCTCTGTTTGCAGATGTTGATCAATATCTGAGAAACTCTCAATTTACTTTGTTTGATATCGGTCAAAAATGGCATGGCTTGCGACAGGGAATTAGTCTCATGTCCCGACAACATCGCGGACAATTTGTCTGGACTGATGGCTATTATTTCCGTGATTTAATTCGACCTGACCAAAATCATCACCTTAAAACCCCAGACCGGATTCTTAAATTAGCCTGTCTCGCTGATATGTTGAGTTTTTATGATTACGCTTTGGAACTTTTGGGCTATTTAACTAAGCGATATGGTCTTAGCGATCGCCGTTACAATTTTGCTGATTGTATTATTCAATCTTTAGAAAACAATCCCGAAGCTGTCAAGCATGGAATTAATACTATTCCTTTTGTTACTGAACTCAGAAAATATACCTATCTTTCCTGATACCTAACCTGGTTATGTTAAGTTTTGTAACAAAAAATTAAGAAATGTTACAAAAAATTTTTTTTTGGGGGGGGTTGCTGGCTTTTTGGCTGGGCTTATGGTATTATGCTAGATAATGGGAATATATCCCTTTTTTTTATTAGCACTTAGATTTTAATTATGAGGCTATACATTAAAATACTATCATTAATGCCCGTAGCTGTCAACCCCCCCACTGATTTTGGGGGGAGGGGGGGACAGGAGATTAGTTAATCAAATTAACCTGTAAAGACTGAGTTTCATGGTTTCTCAAATTCGGAAATTGATCCAGACAGACTTGATTAAAAAAGCCCGATGATCTTTCAATTTCAATTAAATCTCGTCCTTCCACATATCCCCCCAGACGCAAAATAAATTCCAGGCTGCAATTAACCCCTGATTGTGGTATATCTTGAGTAGCGATCGCTAATAGGATAATTTTTTGAGAGTTGAGATCCATTTGAAATCGGCGGATATGGGATTGATGCCAATTAGCGGTTTTAGGTTCAGTATTAAAGCCATTATAAGTAGCCACAAAACTGGTCAACTCTTCCTGTTCTAAAATACCATTATTGTTGGCATCATATCCGGTAAATTTTCCTTCCAGAATCCCCCCTTTAAACTCAGTCGAGAAGCTATAAGTTTGGGGAGAGTTAGCCTGGGCGCGAATTAATCCACCCATAGCCAACACTAAAGCAGTAGCCAACAATAAGTAATGTTTGAAGCCGAATTTTGGGTAACTCATTATATACTGTAACCAAACGGGACTAAATCGACAGAAGCACCCTAATTAGCAGCCAATAATTGCCAGATTTTTTGACCAGGCAAGGGGCGTTTTTGTAACTGGGAATTGACCCAATCAGCCGCCGCCATTCCTGATTGTAACACACCATCAATAGATTTGGGGCTGCACCAATCTCCGGCCCCCACCAAAGGCAGGGGAGTTATAGTAGTTATACAGGGAGTTGATAAAGACTCTTGACAAAAAGCATAACGCCATCGGTGAACCTGCATCCATTCCGGGGAGTTTAACCAAGAAAATAAGCGATCGCTCGCAGTTTGTAGGAGCATTCTTCCGGGGGTTTCTAAATCAGTCACATCAAGATATTGGCGGGCAAATTTCGGGGTACTATGGAAAACCAAAATAGGTGTTTTCGGGTTCTGGCGGCGGCTACTGTCCAAACTGACCCACTCCAGGCGATCGCCTTCCGGAAATTCTACCCCTTTCCAGAGCGGATTTCTGTTGTCTAATGCCGCCCATTTATCCTCACTATAACCCGCCATCACTGCCAGAGACGGATCATAATTAAGCGATCGTATTTGTGCAATCATATCCGCCGGAATTTGCGCCCCTGGAGATTCTAATAACATTAACGCTTGGGGTGCAGGAATAGCTACAACCACCCCTTTAGCAGCGATATCTTTGGGAGTTTCCGGGTAGTTATCAGCCGTTATTGCCAAATCCAAAAACCAGCAGCCATTATCCTGGGGAGTAATCGACTCTACCCGGCGACCAAACCAAATATCCAAATCAGTCGCTAAGAATTTCCCCACCCCATTCATTCCCTGGGGACAAATATAACAGCCCTGCATTGGTAAGGCCTGAAATTCTCCCGACCGAAACTGATAAATCCTATCAGTCCACAGTTGCAGATCCGACCCCATAGCCGTGATTAACTTTCCCACAGTTTCCCCCGTGGGTTCGAGATACCGTAAACCATGATCAACCCTATCTTCACCTACCCGACGAGTAGCTGCGCGTCCCCCAACTCCCCGAGACTTCTCCACAACTACCACCGAATACCCAGCCCGCCGCAACTGTTGGGCGCAAATTAATCCGGCAATCCCTGCACCAATCACAATTATATCAACTTGGGTCATAATCGAAATGCAAATAGTAGATACTTTCGGGAAATCTGGTCAATTAGGTTAGCCAGGGGACTCCATACCTAGGGAACACCACTACCTTGATGCCAATCAATGTTATTGACTCTATGGCTACCGTCAAGGGTTCCCTGAACTCCTGTTTAACTTTTGATAGCCGGGCTCATGTAAAATATGGAATATGATATTATCTGGGGCTGAGGAGGGCATCGATTTTGGATGAACTGAGAACAGCATTAGAATTGGCAACCGAAGATGAGTTACAACAGTTAACTGAACTTCTATTTAGCCGTCGCTTTAACCCGTTGGATTATGTTAACACACCCCAACCTATTGACGTGCAGAGTCGCGATCGCCATGCGTGGTTAGATTCTTTGGAACAACGTTTTCGCTATCTGGCTGCAGACGGAATGACTGTCTTGAGGGGAAAAACCCAACAAGTAACCTATCGTCAAACCTTGATCCAGGTTTGTCGGTATCTCAAGATTTCCTATTCCAGACAACTGTCTACTACTGATTTGGAGGCGGAAATTTTTCTGTCCCTATTGGGTCGCGCTTGGGACCGTCTCCCGGTATCCGAACAGCAAGACCTGACCCGCCGTGTACAAGAGGCTTTAGCTAAATCCAAACCTATGCAGCCTTTACCGATATCTGTACAGAAAGACCCTTTAGGGCTGCTGTTTAAAGCCGGAAGCGCTGTAGCTATTAGTTCTGTAGTCAGACCTGTTATTCTGGGTCATATTGCCCATCAGTTTGCCTTGCATTTTGCTAAATATCAAGTCGCCCGCCAAACCTTAATTCAAGGGGGGACAGTGGCTGCTACCCAAATTCAGGGACATCTCGCGGCCCAGGCTGCTAATCGGGGTATGGCTTTGACCGCCGCCCGTTATGGCGCTACCCGCAGTATTTTGGGGTTTTTGGGTCCCGTGTTGTGGACTTGGTTTTTAGCTGACCTGGGTTGGCGCGCCATTGCTACTAATTATGCGAGGATTATTCCGACTATTTTCGCATTGGCGCAAATTCGGTTAACTCGTGGTGACTATAGTTGGCAAATGGTGTGATGGTTTTATATGACCGGGAAGTGGTTTAAAACTCACAGCGATCGCTCTTTACAAACTGCCTGGAATTGCATACAGTTGGGAGCATTAGCCTTGCCCCTATTCCCGAATTTAGGGGCTATTGCCATCTTTGTAGCCGTCATTACTACCCTTAAACACAGATATCAACAGATACTTAATCTACCTAAAATCCGAGGCTTATTAGGATTAGCGGGACTGTTACTGTTAACCGTTATTTTTGCCGAAAATCCCGTTGATGCCATTTTGGGCACTGCTAATTTTATCCCCTATTTTATCGTCTTTGCTGCCTTAGCCATCGTCCTAGAGAATTTGGCACAACTTCGATGGCTGTCTTGGTTATTGATTTTACCAGGAATTCCTATTGTAATTTTAGGCTTAGGACAGCAATTTCTGGGTTGGTCTGGTATTGAAATATTACACAGCGTTATCGGCTGGGTATTAGCACCAGGAGGAAACCCACCAGGGCGGATGGCTTCTGTCTTCATGTATGCGAATATTTTGGCTGCTTATTTAGTCATTGTTTTCGCCTTGGCTTTGGGTTTGCTAGTCGCAGAATTGGGATTAATAACTGATATTAATCCCGACAAAAATAGGCTTTTAAATAATGTTAATCCTGGGTTTTTTCTGGTAATTGCTGCTACCACAACTATATTTTCTGGGTTGGGTTTAATTGTCACTAACTCCCGTAATGCTTGGGTTGTGGCGGTTTGTATTAGTTTAGCATACGCCATATATTTGGGTTGGAATTGGTTGTTAGGGTTGGTCGGGGTAGTCGTGGCTGCGGTGTTAGGGGCGGCTTTTGCACCTTCTCCTATTCGGGATGGTTTACGGGTAATTATTCCTGGTTATTTTTGGCAAAGATTAACCGATGAAAACTTCGATCGCCCCCTAGAAACTCTCCGAATAACTCAGTGGCGATTTACTTGGGAAATGACCCGACAACGACCAATTACCGGCTGGGGTTTGCGAAATTTTACCCCCGTTTATGAAGCTCAAATGAATGTTTGGATGGGACACCCTCACAGTCTACCATTAATGATGATGGCGGAAGTGGGTATTCCCATAACTATAGCTTTTTGGGCTGGGGTGGGATGGGTATTATTAGATGGTGTTAAATTGATGAAGGCAGGGAGTTTGACTAAAGGCGATCGCTTGGTTTTATTTAGTTATATCGTAGCATTTGGGGCCTGTGTTTTATTTAATTTAGTCGATGTCACCATCTTTGATTTTCGGGTTAATCTGTTAGGATGGTTACTGTTGGCCGGTATTTATGGCGTAACTAAGAATTAGTCTCCGCGCTTTTCTCTTCTGGGGAAGTCACAATTTCTTCAATTTGGTCTAAAGTCTTAATCACCAGTCGTTTCGCTTGTAGTTTCCATCCTAATTGCTGAATCGAAAAAGCCGCATAAAACCCCACCGCTGTAGCGATAAAATCCAGAGGCTGTGACCAGGAAATTCCGAACAATAAACCTAAGCCAGCAATTCCCCAAAATGGCAAAGCTACCATTTGCCGATTTTCTTCCACTAATTTCGCCAAAAAATTATTAGGTATTTCCGCCATAATTTCTTCGCGGATTTTATGCTGTTGGGGATAGGGGACTGCAAAGCTAAATTTACGGCGCAGTTTCTCCATTTTGCGCGCTTCTGTACTATACTCCGTTAATTCATCTTCTGCCATTAAAATCAGTTGTTCTTTTTGGCTCATGGTGGTTGTTTAACTCTCCGAAAATTTATGACCTCTCACCACCATAAACCCTGCCGGATATTTTGGCAACCGGGAAATATGATCACCCTCCCAAAAAGCCCTAGGATTCAAATCTCCTATTTTTGGAAGCGTTTTTTAACTCGGGAAACCAGTAAATCCACCTCCGGTAATTTCATCCGTGACACCCAAACAGCGAAGACTCCTAAACCAATAAATCCAGGAATAGACAGTTCCAATAATATGGCAAAAAATCCTCGGCTACCTAACCACTCCTCTAAGCCGAGACGAATTACCCAAGCCAATAAGCCGACGACTATGCTACCAGCCACCAAGCCGAGAAATGGCCGACTCCACTCTTTCCATGGTAAACCACCTAGGCGCAGATGCAATAACCATAACATCATCACCATAGACACTAAGTTAACTCCCACGGTAGCCAAAACTAAACCGGGCGCACCGAAAGCATTAACTAAAATGTAGTCCAATAGTGCATTCAGGAAAATGTTAAAGATACTAACCCGAAAGGGAGTCTGTCCGTCTCCGAGACCGTAGAAGACTCTGACCAAAACATCTCGCCCCAGGTAGACAAACATTCCGCTACCATAGGCCATTAACACTAAAGCTACAAATTTCGAGGCGGCTAGGTCAAAGGCGTAGCGTTCATATACCACCCGCACAGAAGGCAATGCTAAGGCTACCATTAATGCACTCAAGGGTAACATGGTAATGGCAGTTAGGGTTAAAGCCTGACGGATACGGTCTTTTAATTCTGGCCAGTCGCTGGGGTCTCGCAAGCGGGAAAACAGGGGCAGGAATGGCACTAAAATCATGTTGGAAATGATGCCGAGGGGCGTTTGTACCATTAACCCGGAATAAGCCATGGCGGCGGCGGCTTGGGGTATGTAGGAGGCGAAAAATAGGTCTGTATAGACGTTAATTTGTAGCATCCCTGATGAGAGGGTGGCGGGAATCATTACTTTCATTACGTCTCGGACTCCCGACTGTCGGAAGTTGAAACGCAGCCGCAGTTTACCCAGTCCCGATCGCCACATGGCAGGAAGTTGTACTATCCACTGTAAGATAGCCCCAGATAGGGTTCCTCCGGCTAATACTAGCCCTCCTAACAGGGCGTATTCCGGTTGGGTGATACTTTCGCCCAAATATAGGGCGAGGGCGATTAAACTGCCAATCAGGGCGAGGCTGGAAAATAGGGGACTAATGGAGGGTAGCCAATACATATCGGCGGCGTTGAGGCTACCGAAGCCAATACCTATTAACCCAGATAAAAGGGCCATCGGGGCCATGATTTTGAGTTGCTGAATGGCGATCGCCCTAATTTCTATACCTTCTGGGGTCTGGCTTAGTCCTGGGGCGACTAGATCAATCATCGGGGTGGCAAAAATGATCAATCCCACCGTCACAAATAGCAAGATAGTCCCCACTAGGGTGGTGATCGTTTCTACTAGGGGTTCGATTTCTTCCCGCTTGCGTTTGGCTAAGGCGCTGACGATCGCACTATGGAAGGGGCCGTTAATGCCGCCTAATAAAATCAGCAGGAAGCCCGGAATTACATAGGCGTAGTTGTAAGCATCGATCGCCGGTCCTACTCCAAAGGCTGCAGCCATCGCCTGTTGTCTCACTAAGCCAAAGATTTTACTAATCAGAGTGGCTATGGCGACAATGGTGGCAATTCCCACCAGGGACCGGGTGACTTGTGGTGATTCTGACACAGAGTTTTAGGAAAGTAGGAATATATGGGACAGGGTTAATTAATAACTGTTAATTGTCAACTGTCAAGTTTGGGATTAGTTTGGGATTCGTATAAAATGATCCGGTTTCCGCAAGGATCATAAGCGTAAATTTCCCGACCGTGGGAGGCGGTGATAATTTCGCCCGGTGGCGGGTAGCCTAACTCGACCAAATTCTCGATCGCTTTTTCCAGGTAACATACCTGCAAGCATAAACTCATTGCGCCACCTGGGGAACTAAATTCTTGGCGATCGCCCCCTCTGGGTTCAAATATCCCTAATTGTAAACCTGGTAGTTGAAATTCCGCATACACTCCCTCAATATAGATATGGGGTCCCATCCCCAATAAATCACTATAAAATTGGCTAAGTTTGGCCAGATTAGGGGTCGAGATGGTGACAACGGCGGCGTGACAGTGTAAAACCATATTTGGACACTTGAAAACTGGGGGATTGATTACACTTGATCATCATAGTTACTTTTGGGATCAGGCGATCGGCGTAATCTAGTCTTAATATCATTGATGGCTGTCACTAGATAACTTAATTAATAGAACAATGACGCGAATTTTTATATCTGCTGGTCATGGAGGTTTTGAGAATGGCGTTAGAGACCCTGGTATTGTAGCCGGGGGAACTACTGAAGCTCAAGAAATGATCCGAATTCGAGATATATTATTATCAGAATTGCGTTCTCGTGGGGTTCAGGCTTTGGCGGTTCCTGATGATCTATCTCAGGTCCAAACTATTGACTGGATTAATACTTATTCCCATCGTGGTGATGTGGCGATTGAATTGCACACGGGAGGCTCTCCTAATCCTTCTAATCGAGGCGTTACTGTATTTCATATAGCATATAATTCTCAACGTAAAAAAGATGCCGAATTGATTCTCTGGTCCTTATTGCGGCGGGTTCCTCAGTTTCCCAGTCGTGGCGCTAAACCGGACACGGAAACCGGACTCGGACATTTGATTTTTTGCCGGTGGATTGCTATACCTTCCTTATATATAGAAATCGGTTATTTGACTAATCCTAATGACCGGAATATTTTACAAAGCCGCCGCGCAGATATCGCTACCGGTCTGGCTGATGGTCTGGTGGCTTGGGTGAAAAGTGAACATATTAATCCCACTCCTCCTTTACCCCCAGGAAATCGGGTTTATGGTTCGATTGGGATTAGAATTAATGGTCAGGTTTATGGGGAAAGGGGACTTTTGGTTAATGGTAATTCTTATATACCTATGGATTTGGTAGACCGCCTAGGAATTGACTTAACCCAATTGGCTAGGGTGATTCGGATTCGATATAATAATATTGTTTATATTAAGGCGATCGACTTGCGGAATTTTGGCATTGCTGTCAGTTGGGATAATCCTAATCGCACGGTGGTTTTACGGTCGATTTCTCGACTCTATAACGACCAAATCGATCGCATTATGGGGGGAGGATATACCACGGAAGTACAAATGATTGTATTTCTGAAGTCGGAAAATCCTGATGCGCCTAATCAGTTTCCCGAAATTGCCAAATTATATCGCCGTGAGGCTATGGTGGAAGGGGTTAATTATGATGTGGCTTTTTGTCAGATGTGTTTGGAGACGGATTTCCTCAAATTTGGCGGAATTGTTAAACCTTCAGACTATAATTTTGCCGGTTTGGGAACTGTTGGGGGTTCCTCAGAAATTGCGGCATTTGCTACTACTGAGGAAGGGGTTAGGGCACATATTCAACACCTGAAAGCCTACGCTACCCATGAACCTATTGTTCAGGAAATTGTAGACCCTCGTTTTGATTATATCACTAGGGGGGTCGCTCCCTCTGTGTTTTCTTTGGGAGGAAGATGGTCTGATGACCCTCAATATGGCGATCGCATTGTGGCTTTAGTCCGCCGACTTTATGAAATGTCTGGCTTGCTGTAATATATGGATTATCAAACATCTCCTAATTTGCCGGCTTTAAATATCCCTAACCCTGACAATTTTTTGATTGCTGAAAACGGGGATTTATTCCTAAACATTGCCCATCAACGTCTCAAGAAATTGATGAATTATTATCAAGAATATGGGAAAACAGCGACTATTTTAATCGCAGAACCTTATCCAGTCATATTTTTGGGGACATTTTGGGCAGGTATTATGGCTAACTGTTCCGTGATTTTAGCTAATCCCAATTGGGGTATTTATGAATGGGAACAGGTGTTTAATTCCATAGGTAACACCGATTTACAATTTGGAAATCTTCCCCATATTGCCAAGATTGATGATGTGGATAATCCCATAAATCAGAGGCGATCGCTTTTTCCGTCTGGGTCGATATTAATTCCCACAGGAGGTACATCAGGAACCATAAAATTTGCCGTTCATACCTGGGAAACCCTCACGGCTTCCGCCATAGGATTTCAACAGTATTTTGACAAATTCCAGATTAATAGTTTCTGTATCTTACCCCTATTTCATGTAAGCGGGTTAATGCAATTTGTGCGCTCGCTAATTACTGGGGGACAGTTGGTAATTTGGTCGGGGAAAAATTTAGAAAAAGGTGACTATCCTCAACTAGATATTTCCGATTTTTTTATTTCCCTAGTTCCCACCCAACTACACCGCCTTTTATACCATCCCCAAACCGCTAATTGGTTATCGAAATTTACCACCGTTTTATTAGGGGGAAGTCCCCCTTGGTTAGAATTGCTCAACCAAGCCAGACAACACCAAATTAGACTTTCTCCCACCTACGGAATGACCGAAACAGCCTCCGGGGTTGTCACCCTCAAACCTGATGATTTTTTAGCCGGAAACAATAGCAGCGGTCGCGTCCTTCCCCATGCTAAGGTCATGATTGTAGATCCACAGGGTCAACCGGTAAAATCTCCCGAAATTGGATTGATTAAAATTCAGGCTAATTCTCTCAGTTGGGGTCATGACACACACATAAATCAACCTAGACTCAGCCAGTTGGTAACTGATGATTTGGGATATTTTGATGATTGGGGATATTTAACCCTGGTGGGAAGACAGGGAGATAAAATTATTACTGGGGGTGAAAATGTTTTTCCCGTCGAAGTCGAAGCCGCTATTTTAGCTACGGGAATGGTGGCTGATGTTTGTGTGGTGGGAATTGGCGATCGCCACTGGGGAGAAGTAGTCACAGCGGTTTATGTTCCCCACTACCCCCCAGTATCTATTGAAATATTAGCCAATTCTTTAGGCGATCGTCTCAGTCGTTATAAACATCCCAAAAACTGGATCGCAGTTGATACATTACCCCGCAATGACCGAGGGAAAATTAACCGCAAATCGGTAATTCAACAAATCCAAAACTGATTTGATTTGGGATGATCAATTATTCCGATTTATGACTTGACAACATCGACCAAACCTGCTATAATTGCGCCCAGGAAAGCGCCCAAATATACCTGAGAATACGGGTCGAGGAAAATCCCAACCTTAACGAGGCAGATTTTTGTCTGCCTGGCGCGACTGTTTCCCTAAGTTATCGATCCATTCCAGCAGACGGCGCGACAGTTGCCAGTTGCGGTTCAAAATTTCATCGGAAGCCACAATAGCCCCCAGTAGCAGCGCTAGTGATAATATATCCATAAATCCCTGATACTTGCTAGATTCTACCGTTTGAGTGCTATTTGAGTGCTACTAAATTATTAGGATAGACTGTACAGTATGATTTTGTCAAGTGCAAAGCTGAAAAACCCTGTCTTATGTGGGATATAAGGGTTATATATGGAGACGATCGCGACAAAGTATTTAACATATCTTAAGATTCCGTTATAATAGCGGGCGATAGCAAGCGAGCAAAGGGAATGGTACAGGCTTTGTTTGGAAGCAGTCCGATTCAGGCCCCCAGTGGCGATCGCCTGGTCAGTAAAGTTGTCGGGGCAGCGATCGCCTCATTATTCAAACGTTCTGATCACATAGAAGCTAACGTCCGTGCCGAACCCGTGGCCAAGCTGTTACAGGGAAGCGTGGACGGATTTGACTTCATTGGCAAAGGAATGCTGATGTACAATGGTCTGCGGATCGCAGTGATGGAACTCTACCTAGAAGCAGTGGCGATCGACTTTAGCGCCATTTTTTCCGGTAAAGTCAAACTCCGACAACCCACAATGGCAGTCATGCGAGTAGTTTTGACCCAAGAAGATCTCACAGAATCCTTTAATACTCCCTTCATTGTAGACAAGTTACAACGTCTCCAGTATCAGGGCGAACCCCTAAAGTTTCAGAAAACCCAAATGGAGGTCAACCCAGACAATACCCTGGGGTTTCAGTCTCAGATCAGGATTGGCGACTCTCGGAGTTTAACCTGTGTAGACTTTTGCGCCCAGGTCGAAGTGCAAAAACGTCGGCATATTCAATTTGTCAACGTCCAATATAACGGAGACCAAGAGGCTGTCAACCTAGGTAAAGCCATGATTGATCACGTCAACAATTTACTTGATCTCGATAAGTTTGCCCTAGAAGGTACACAATTGCGGGTTGATCGGATGCGGATTCAGAATCAGTCCCTAATTTTTTACGGTTCAGCACAAATCAACCAATTTCCCCAAGGAAAAAGGGGTTAATCGTGAGTTGGTGGTCAGCACCGGGAAACTAGGGCCTAGACAATAGGCCCATCAGCAGTCAACTACCACCCACCGGATAGAGGGAGTTAGGATTTGGGATCATCCTTACCAACTTTAGGGATAAAATCGGGGCGATCCTTGCCTTCCCAACCGGGGGGTCGTTTAGAATTATACCAAGCGATCGAGCCAATACTCACGGCAGCAATAAAACCCACAACCAAGACAGCCGCCGGAATCCAAAGGGTATTTTCCATCATAGATATTTCCTTTCACTTCAGCAATGTATTAACTATTATCCTACCGGATCTAACAGCCTAGGAGTCTTTCAGATACATTTGGGGTTAAACTGCAATACATTGCGCGCACTTAGAGGAAAAATTCCCAATGCCACCTTGGGTTGCTGGATTACTGATGATTGTCGGTAGCTTTGTGTTAGGGGGACTTCCCCTAACCAGTTGGATTGTCAAAGGGTTAACTCGCATTGACTTAGCCAAGCAGGGTAGCGGTAACGTCGGGGTTGCGGCCGCTTTTACCCAAGCCGGGAGAGTCGCGGGTATTTTCGCTGCTGTAGCTGAAGCCCTCCGAGGTATTATCCCAGTAATTGCTGCCCGATCGCTATTTCCTAGTGAATGGGAACCCTTAGCCCTAATTTCCCTAGTTTTCCTGGTAGTCGGTCGATATGTGATCGCCAAAGGCGGCGGTGTCACCAATGCCACTTGGGGGGTGTTAGTCTATTCTCCCCCAGTTGCCATCTCCGCAGGGATTAGCGGCCTATTGCTGTGGCGGTTAGCCCTAACTATTTGGCCGAGTCAACCCACCCGCGCCCGACTGCGGGCTATGCGTTTCGCCTGTTTAAGTAGTCCCGTCTGGTTGGCAGCTTGGCATAGTCTCCCTGAACATCGTGATTTATCATTAGGAGAACTCCTAGCAGCGATCGCTTTAGCCTTGGTGTTGATTATTATTAACTTGCGCCAAGGTGATGATTTTGGCTTATTTATGAAACAGGAATTATTATCCTTAAATGACTCCCTAGATATTGATAGCTGTGGCGAAAAAGCCACCCGGCTTAGTCAACTCAAACAAGCCGGATTTAAAGTTCCTTCCGGCTGGGTTTTGCCCACTATAGGCAATCAAGAAATTTCCCGAGATAGCCAATCACAACATCAAGACGAAATCGACTATTTTGAACTACCCACACCGAGTTATAATTATCCTTTAATTGTCCGTTCTTCCGCCTTGGGAGAAGATGGAGATACCAGTTCCGCCGCCGGACAATATACCACCGTTGGTCCGATTACATCCGAAGCAGACTTGCGGTCGGCGATCGCCCGTTGTCGAGACTCCTACTGGAGTGCCGAAGCCAAAGCCTATCGCCACCAAAGAAATTTATCTAGTAACGGAATTGCGGTTTTAATTCAACCCTATATCAGCGCCCAGATATCTGGCGTCATGTTTACTCGGAATCCCTTAGATGGCGGTTCCCAAGTTGTGATTGAAGCCTTAGCTGGAGAGGGAGATGTGGTAGTTTCTGGGCAAAATACCCCCGTACATTTAGAAATAGACACCGCCACAGAAACGGCTACCTATGAGAGTTTAAATCAACTGGGAGATGATGGTTTATTATCGCGATCGCTACTAGGGGATTTAGTAGCCGAAGCACAGGCGATCGAAGCATTTTATCATGGTTTCCCCCAGGATATCGAATGGGTTTGGGATGGCGAACAAATTTGGATCTTGCAAACTCGACCCATTACCAACCTGCGACCAATTTGGACTAGGAAAATTGCCGCCGAGGTAATTCCGGGGGTAATTCCTCCCCTCACTTGGTCAATTAATCAGCCTTTGACCTGTGGAGTATGGGGGGAAATTTTTAGCATAGTTTTAGGGAAAAAAGCCACTAAACTAGACTTTAAAGAAACCGCCACCCTCTTGGGTTCCCACGCCTATTTTAATGCCACCCTGTTGGGGGAAATTTTTAGGATGATGGGATTACCGGAACAGGGTTTAGAGTTTCTGTTGCGGGGGGAAAATATGGGGAAACCACCCCTAAAAACTATGTTGGCTTCTGTGCCAGGTTTATGGTTATTGGTACAGAGAGAGTTGGCGCTAGTTCATGAATTTGAACGCGATCGCCAAAAGATTTTCGCTCCGGGTTTACAACGATTAGAAGCTGATAGTTATTATGAAACTCGCCTACCAAGTTCTCTGTCTTTACCACAGTTAATCCAACGAGTTGACCGCATTCAAGAACTACTGAAATCAGCGACTTATTACAATATATTAGGGCCCATTGGCTTGGCAATTCGGCGATCGCTTTTTCAAGTCCCAGAGGAATGGCTGCCCGTGGGTAATTCCCCCGAAGTCGCTTCGATGCGCGAGTTACAGAAAATTGCTGATCGCCTCCCGGAAGGGGAAAATTTACAGGTATTAGCAGAGCAGTTTTCTCAAAATTCGGAGTTGCAACAACAGTTTAAACAATGGTTGCGCGAGTATGGATATTTAAGTGAAGTTGGCACCGATATTTCCGTCGCCACTTGGTGGGAACAACCCCAGACATTTCGGCAGATGTTATTCACTATGGCGGAAAATCCAGCCAGTGGCACTAATCGCAATTTGGGGGGATTTAGTTTATGGCAAAAATGGCGGCTAAATCGTTGTTATAAACGAGCTATCATTA
Source organism: Arthrospira sp. PCC 9108 (assembly GCA_016745315.1). GTDB lineage: Bacteria > Cyanobacteriota > Cyanobacteriia > Cyanobacteriales > Microcoleaceae > Limnospira > Limnospira platensis. Next base: position 1,307,502 of record CP066886.1, on the reverse strand, counting down.
AGGGTGAAATCGCCGAGGTCTATGGGAAGTTATTAGCTCATTTACGCTGGACTTTCTTGGCAATTGAAGCGGCAGCCTTAGAGTCAGAAATCCTCACGCAACCGGGGGATATTTTCTTTTTGAAATTATCGGAAATTCGCAGTTGGATAGAGTCAGGAATTGATCCGCAATGGCGGGAAGTCGTCAAACGGCGGCGACAACAGCATGAATGCGATCGCGATCGCACCGTCCCTTCCGTGGTTTATGGGAATTTGTTACCCGAACCCAAACCAGAACCCCTCGAAGGCGCTTTACAGGGAATTCCCGCCAGTGTAGGCTCCGTGGAAGGCTATGTACAGGTTTGTCGGAATTTGGCGGAAGGCTTGGAAAATGGGATCGAAAAGCCCATTGTCGTAGTCCCCTATACTGATGCGGGTTGGGCTCCTTTACTCATGGGGGCGACAGCGATTATTTCTGAGGTGGGGGGTCAGTTATCCCATGGGGCGATCGTCGCCCGCGAATATGGCATTCCGGCGGTGATGAATGTCTCCCAAGCCATGTCCCGCCTCAAAACAGGTCAACGGGTCCGGGTTGATGGCTACCGGGGGACGATCGAGATTTTGGACGATTCCAATTAATAATTATCACCCTCGTAGGGTGCGTCAGAGGGATAACCTATCGGGTCAACCGCCAATTTTATTCATCTGACGCACCACCCCTATCGTGGTCAAGAAACCCGGTTTCTCAATTCTCAATTATCGTTCGTAGGGTGCGTCAGAGAGATAACCTATCGGGTCAACGGCCAATTTTATGGCTCTGACGCACCACATTAATTATCGGGGGTGGGGCGGGTTTATTCAGATAGTCCTAGGGATGGAAAATTGACAGCCACAGAGGGGGGCGGGTTTATTCATATTGTCCTGGGGATGGAAAATTGACAGCCACAGAGGGGGGCGGGTTTATTCATATTGTCCTAGGGATGGAAAATTGACAGCAGAACCCGCCCCTACAATTATCGCCGAGGTCAAGAAACCCGGTTTCTCAGTTCGTAGGGTGCGTCAGAGGGATAACCTATCGGGTCAACGGCCAATTTTATGGCTCTGACGCACCACATTAATTATCGGGGGTGGGGCGGGTTTATTCAGATAGTCCTGGGGATGGAAAATTGACAGCCACAGAGGGGGGCGGGTTTATTCATATGGTTGTAGGGATGGAAAATTGACAGCCACAGAGGGGGGCGGGTTTATTCATATGGTTGTAGGGATGGAAAATTGACAGCCACAGAGGGGGGCGGGTTTATTCATATGGTTGTAGGGATGGAAAATTGACAGCCACAGAGGGGGGCGGGTTTATTCAGATAGTCCTAGGGATGGAAAATTGACAGCAGAACCCGCCCCTACAATTATCAATTAATAATTATCAATTATCAATCTGGGGATGGAAATACGATCGCCACAGGGCGACTATCGGGTTGATTTTCCCGATAATCGCCGTTAGAATAAGAGTTGAGAGAAAACGGGCTAGGAGGGATTCGAACCCCCGACACCGTGGTCCGTAGCCACGTGCTCTAGTCCACTGAGCTACAAGCCCCCGTTGGCGTTAAACTTAGACTTGTTTCACCGCCATTTAAGATAATAACACACTTTCCGAAAATGACAAGCAATTCTTCAGAAAATTCTCCCCAATCCTTAACCCACCTTGATTATAGGGGAGAAGCGCAGATGGTGGATGTGTCAGAGAAGGCCAAAACTCGACGGGTGGCGATCGCCAGTGGATGGGTGAAAATGCTTCCGGAAACCCTAAAAGCGATCGAATTGGGAAACGCACCCAAAGGAGATGTTTTGGGAACCGCCAAAATTGCCGGAATTATGGCCGCCAAACAAACGGCCCAATTAATCCCCCTGTGTCATCCACTCCCCCTAGCTAAAATAGATGTTAAATTCACCGCCGACCCCCAACTCCCAGGTTATCAAATCCGCGCCGAAGCCATAACCATCGCCGAAACCGGGGTAGAAATGGAAGCCCTAACCGCCGTTTCCATCGCCGCCTTAACCCTCTATGACATGGCCAAAGCCCTAGATAAATCCATGGAAATTGGCTCAATTCATCTGTTGAGTAAAACGGGGGGAAAATCAGGATATTATCAGCAGCCATTGTCCCAGCCACTGCCGAAATAGCGATCGCCTTGCTATCCTAGAAGCGATACCTACTCCCAAACCTATGACAGAACAACCAACTCGCATTTGCATTCTCGGCGGTGGCTTCGGTGGGCTATATACCGCCCTACGTTTGACCCAGTTACCGTGGCTACCCACACAAAGCCCGGAAATTACTATAGTTGACTCCAGAGACCGCTTTGTGTTTGCGCCCCTACTGTATGAACTGGTGACCGGAGAACTCCAAGCCTGGGAAATTGCCCCACCCTTTCAACAACTCCTGCAAGACACACCAATTCGGTTTATTCAGGGAACTGTTGCCGATATTGATATTACCGCCCAACAGGTGCAATTACAAGATGGTCAATTTCTCGATTACGATCGCCTAGTCTTAGCCATGGGAGGAGAAACCCCCCTTGATATCGTACCAGGGGCTCAACAATACGCCATACCTTTTCGTCGGGTGGAGGATGCTTATCGTTTACAAGAACGTCTGCGCCTCCTGGAAGCCTCGGACGCGGAAAAAATTAGAGTAGCCATCATTGGCGGCGGTTATAGTGGTGTAGAATTAGCCTGTAAATTAGCGGAAAGACTCGGAAAACGCGGGCGTTTGCGCCTCGTGGACAGAGGAGAAGAAATCCTCAAATCTGCCCCCGACTTTAACCGGGAAGCTGCTCAAAAAGCTCTATCAGAACGACAGGTTTGGCTGGATTTAGAAACTACGGTTAAATCCCTAGATGCCGAAAGTATTACCCTCGAATATCGCGACCAGGTAGATACTTTACCTGTTGATATTGTTATGTGGACTGTGGGAACCCAGACCCCCGATATAGTGCGATCGCTTCCCCTGAAACAAAACAGCGAACATCAAATCATCATCAATCCCAAATTACAAGTCATTGAACACCCCGAAATATTCGCCCTGGGAGACCTCGCCGACTCCCATGATGCGGAAGGTAAAAAAGTTCCCAAAACCGCCCAAGCTGCCTTTCAACAAGCGGATTATGCGGGCTGGAATCTGTGGGCATCTTTAACCGGGAGACCCCTGCTATCTTTCCATTATCAAGCCCTAGGAGAAATGATGACTTTAGGGAAAGATAACGCGACTCTCACAGGTTTAGGAATTAAACTCGATGGACAGTTAGCCCATGTCGCCCGCCGCCTCATTTATCTGTATCGTTTACCGACCTGGGAACATCAAATGCGCGTAGCCTTTAACTGGATAAGTCGCCCTTTTCAAGAGTTAATGATCAATAATAAATAGATGCCGATGATAAATCATAGCCCTCTCTCGCCTAAATTAATCTTACTAGATGCAGTGGGAACCCTCTTTGGTGTCCGAGAAACTGTGGGTGATGTTTACGGCAAAATTGCCCAAAAATGGGGAGTTAACGTCTGTGCCAAAACCCTTAATCAGGCATTTTATCAGAGTTTTAGCGCCGCTACACCTATGGCTTTTCCGGGCGCAGATATGGCGGAAATTCCCCAATTAGAACTAGCCTGGTGGCGCGATATTGCCGCCGAAAGTTTTAAGGCTGTGGGAGTTTTTCAGGAGTTTTCGGACTTCCCCAAGTTTTTTGAGCAACTTTACCAAGAGTTTGCTACGGCTGAACCTTGGGTGGTTTATCCTGATGTAATTCCCACCTTGACAAAGTGGCGAAATTGTGGTATAGAATTGGGAGTTTTATCTAACTTTGATTCCCGGTTATATCCAGTGTTAGAAGTTTTGGGTTTAGGGGGATTTTTCTCGACGGTGACGATTTCTACAGAAGTTGGCGCGGCAAAACCTGACCCCAAAATTTTTGCGGTAGCACTAGAAAAATACGATTTTCAGCCAGGAGAAGTTTTGCATATTGGGGACAGTTTTACGGCGGACTATCAGGGTGCAAAATCAGCGGGAATAGCGGGAGTATTAGTAGAGCGAGATACTCCCTCAACGCCAGATAAAGCCTCCTATTCTACCTTAGCAGAAATTGAGGTGACTAGCTAGATGATATGACCCCTTCCCGCAGGCTTAAACCAGGCGCTAAAACACGATCGCTAAATGACACCCACCTGATCGCAATAGCGCTCAAGTTGGGTAAGATGATTATATATGGGTTTATGTGACCTGGTTTAGGGAGGTATTGAGAAAATGGGAACTGTCGAAAATTCCGATTCTCTGAGAAAACACTACGGAGAGGCGATCGCTCGCCGCATGGAGCGCCGCAAAAAACTACAGAAGGTGATGATGTTCATTTCGACGGCAGCTTTTCTGGGGATGATGTCTTCGGGTTTGGGTGCAATGTTTCGCAGTAATTCCCAGTCCTCAGAAGTCAACCAAGCGGAGGAAGCTGCTACAATTATATCACAGTTAGAACGCCAAGAACGTGGTTATCAGTCGGTTTTGCAGCGGGAACCGGAAAATCAAACAGCTTTGGAAGGGTTGGTGATGGTTCGCTTGGAACAAAATCAACTGGAAGAGGCGATCGCACCTTTGGAAAAGTTAGTTAATTTATATCCCGATGTTGAGGATTATCAAAACCTCTTAAAACAGTTAAAAACTGATACACAGCCAGCGGTTGCAGATTAGTTAATATCTGGCTACTCATGAATCAACTCAGCGACGAAGCGAGCTTATATGATAGGGACTATCATCTTTGGGTTCTGGCAACGGTTAAACACCTAGAAACAGGCGATTTTGAGGCTCTGGATTTGGAGAACTTAATCGCGGAAATTCTAGGCTTGGCTGCGATGGACAAAAGAGAGTTAAGGAATCTTTTAAGGCTGTCATTTGAGCATTTGCTAATGTGGCAATACTGGGAGGCTGAAACGGAAAGAAATCGAGGCTATTGGCTGGGAGAAATTGCCAATTTTCTGATGGAAATCAGAGGGATACTAATGGATAGTCCTAGCCTAAAAAATTACCTATCAGAAATCTTTGATGATTGTTACGAAGATGCCTTAAAAATTGTGGTGGCTAAAACGCAACTCCCCCTAGATACTTTCCCGGAAAAGGCGATCGCCAACTTAGACGAGGTGTTAGATGAAAATTGGTTTCCTCCGGTGAGTAAGTAGTAATTAAAGGCTGATATAATGGAGGCATAACTTAACGATGCAACAGTTAAGCGAATCACTCAAAAGTCTATATGATACGGATTATCATCTCTGGGTTCTGGAAACGGTTAAACACCTCAAAAAAGGTGATTTTGAGGCGGTGGATTTAGAGAACCTAATCGAAGAGGTGCTAGACTTGAGTAAAAGGGATAAAAGAAAGTTGGCCAGTCTGTTGACTCTTTTATTTGAGCATTTACTCAAACTCAAATATTGGCATTCTGAAACAGACAATAATCCAAATCACTGGCGGCGAGAAATCCGTAATTTCCGTAAACAAATTAAGCGACATTTAAAGGATAGTCCCAGCCTCCAAAATTACCTATCCCAGGAATTAGTTGATATCTACGAAGATGCGCGAGAGTTGGTTTCTGATATTTCGGGTTTATCGGTGAGCGATTTTCCCTCGACTCCGATCGCCAACTTAGAGGAGGTGTTAGATGAAAATTGGTTTCCGTAAATTAAGGATATGAGGGTATAATTGTGGGGGAAAGATGATGAATCAGGAATTTGTGAATAGCGATCGCCTAGCCTATTGGAAAAAACGAAGAGCCCAGCAAGCGGCGCAAAATCAAAAATTAGCAAACCAGGCGCGATCGGATGTGGATATAATTGTAGAAATGCTGGTGAGTAAGTTTGGAGTGAGGCGGGTTATCTTATTCGGGTCGTTGGTGAGGGGAGGTTTTAGCGAAACTTCGGATATTGATTTGGCGGTGGAAGGGTTGAGAAAAAAAGATTATTTTTTGGCGTTGGCGGAGGCGAATGATTTAACGCGGCGATGGGTAGATTTGAAGCCTTTGGAGGATTTAGAACCACATTTTGGCGATCGGGTATTGCAAACGGGGGAATGTGTTTATGAGGGAGGTTAGTCCGAGTGAGTTACAGGAGTTAGCGACGGATATTGAACTAGAGTTAGCGCGTTTGGGAGAGTTGGAAAATGCGATCGTTCAAGTGCGCCAGGAAATCGATCGCTATCCGACACTATCGGGGATTTTTTATGAGAGTTTAGCACTGAAATTGCATAATTTTTATACGGGCTGCGAGAGGATTTTTCAATTGATTGTTTCTGAACTCAATGGTGCGTTACCTTCGAGTTTTGATTGGCACAAGCGACTCCTCAACCGCATGAGTGTGGAACGAGAAGGACTCCCCCCAGTTCTGAGTTCGGAAACGGTGCTGAGTCTCCGGGAGTATCTCGGTTTTCGTCATATAGTCCGCAATATCTACGGTTTTGAACTGGAGACGGAACGGGTGGAAGATCTTGTGCAAGGCTATTCTCAAGTCTGGCATTGTTTCGAGTCGGAAGTGCGGCAGTTTGTCCAGGGGTTACGAGAGTTGGCGGAACGGTTGGAGGAATGTTAAGTGTTGTTTCAGTGGCGGGGAGGCGATCGCTTTTTTGCCATGGTGTGGTAGAATTGTGCAACCTGCCTATCTGACTTGGTTTTGTCAGAAAAAAAAGTAAATTTTTCCGGTCCGGTTTTCTTGTTTTGGAGATACAGTCAATGTCTAAATTACCATCTGCTTTGGATCAATTAATCCCTCCAGAAATTAAGAATGATGAATTTTATCAAGCTATCCAACAGATTGCTACAGAAGGAGATATTAAAACAGTTTTAGAAATTGGTTCTTCATCGGGTTCGGGAAGCACAGAAGCCTTTGTACAAGGTTTAGTCAATAATTCTAATGAGCCATTACTATTTTGTATGGAAATCTCTAAAAGCAGGTTTGATGCTTTAAGAAAGAGGTATGAAGATTATTCTTTTGTGCACTGTTATAATGTATCATCAGTTCCTTTAGAAAGTTTCCCGACAGAAAACGAAATTCGAGAATTCTATCAAAACAATCGAACAAATCTTAATGTATATCCCATAGAACAAGTTTTAAATTGGTGGAATCAAGATACAGAATACTTGAGAACTTCAGGAGTTAATGGCGGAGGAATTGAACTGATTAAAGAAGAAAACAATATAGACATTTTTGATGTGGTCTTAATTGATGGTTCTGAATTTACAGGAAAGGCAGAACTAAAAGCAATATATGGGGCTAAATTTATTCTATTAGATGATATTAATACTTTTAAAAATTATGATAATTATAATCAACTCATTGCAGATCCAAAATATGTGTTAATTAAGGAAAACAAAAATCTTCGGAACGGTTATGCTATTTTTGGCGACAAAAGTAGTTTATTCTTAAATGAAATAAACGAACAAAAGCTTGTAAAAAATATAGTTAAATCTGGGATGACTGTATTTGATGTAGGAGCCAATCTAGGGGATTACTCTATTTTATTTAGCAAACTGATAGGTGAATCAGGAAAAGTTTACACTTTTGAGCCAACCCCAGCTATTTTTCAAAAACTAAGAGAGCGCATAAACGAGCGGGATTTGAGTAATGTTAATTTATTCCAAAAAGCCGTTTTTTCGAGTAATCAAATTATAAAATTTAATGAATTTCCACAGGAATACTCCGTGTGGAATAGCATTGGGGTTCCTGATATGAACAACCCCCTAAATCCCCAGGAAAAAATCCCCATTGTCAAAACCGAAATGGTCGAAGCAGTTGCTATAGATTCTTTTTGCGAAGAACAGCTTATTGAATCCATAGATTATTTGAAAATTGATGTCGAAGGTGCTGAATATGATGTTCTTTTAGGGGCGAAACAATTATTAGAAAAAAATGCTATTAGGTTTATTCAATTTGAAATATCCCAAAAGATGCTGGAAGGATTAAACAGAAAAGCCAAAGATACATTTGATATTTTAATTCAAAATGGTTATGAGTGTCATCGGATCACAAGTAATGGTGAAATCGGAGATAAGGTTTTAGATTCAAACTCTTTTTATGAGAATTACATCGCTTTCCGAGAACTGCCAATTCATTTCTTTACTATTGTTCTCAATGGCGAACCTTTTATCCATTACCATATAGAAGTATTTAAGCAACTTCCTTTTAAGTGGCATTGGCATATTATTGAAGGTGTAGCCGACTTAAAACATGATACAAGTTGGTGTTTAAAGTTGGGCGGTCAAATTACTGACCAAATCCATAAAAATGGTCGTAGTAAGGACGGCACATCAGAATATTTAGATCAACTGGCTCAAAAGTATCCAGAGAATATCACTATTTACCGCAAACCCGAAGGAAAATTTTGGGATGGTAAACGAGAAATGGTTAATGCGCCTTTGGCAAATATCAAAGAAGAATGTTTGCTGTGGCAGGTGGATGTTGATGAGATCTGGACTTTAGAGCAGATTTGCCAAACTCGTAAACTATTTGTTAAGAATCCTGACAAAACTGCCGCATTTTATTGGTGTTGGTATTTTGTGGGAGAAAATATGATTATTAGTAGTCGCAACTGCTATGCACAAAATCCTCGCCAAGATTGGTTGCGGACTTGGAGGTTTAAACCTGGATGCGTTTGGGCAGCCCACGAACCTCCGATATTAGTGGAAACTTGCGAAGATGGTCAACAGAAGAATGTGGCGGCAATTAATCCTTTTATGCACGGGGAAACAGAAAAAGAGGGTTTAATTTTCCAGCATTTTGCTTATGTAACCCCAGAACAATTGAAGTTTAAAGAACAGTATTACGGTTACAAAAATGCCGTCAGTCAATGGCAGTCCTTGCAATCACAAACCCAGTTCCCTGTTTATTTACGGGAATACTTTGGTTGGGTAGGCGATCGCACTATGGTCGATCGCGCTCAAGCCTTGGGAGTTACACCAATTATACAAAAAGATATCAATACTGGCAACTGGAAATTTTTGCCTCCAGAAGATTTGCAAAAATCTATACAGATAGAAATGCGATCGCCTACTATTATTATTGATGGTGTATTTTTCCAACTCTATAGCACAGGTATTGCTAGGGTGTGGAGAACTCTTTTAGAAGAATGGGCAAACACAGAATTTGCTGGCCATATTATTGTATTAGACCGCGCCAATAGCGCCCCCAAAATACCTGGTATCCGCTATCTAACTATACCCGCCTATAGTTACAATAACACCGATGCTGATAAGCAAATGCTACAGCAAGTCTGTGACCAAGAAGGAGCCGATTTATTCATCTCCACCTATTACACCACCCCCCTATCTACCCCCTCTGTATTTATGGCTTATGACATGATACCAGAAGTGTTGGGAGGCAGTTTAAATCAACCCATGTGGCGAGAAAAACATCATGCTATCCGTCAGGCTTGTTCTTACGCTGCCATCTCCGAAAATACCGCCAGAGATTTAGTTAAGTTTTTCCCTGATATTAGCATCGAACAAGTTACCGTTGCTCATTGTGGTGTCGCTCCCATTTTCACCCCAGCTACAGCCACAGAAATCAGCACTTTTAAACATAAATACGGCATTAGTAAACCCTACTTCTTGTTAGTTGGTGCTGGTAGTAACTACAAAAATGCCATCTTATTTTTCCGTGCCTTTGACCAACTTCACACCAAACAAGGCTTTGAAATCATTTGCACCGGTAGCGGTGTCACCCTCGCTAACGAATACAGACAATATACCTCCGGCACTGTGGTTCATTCATTAACACTCAGTGATGAAGAATTAAAAATTGCCTATTCTGGTGCTGTGGCTTTAGTTTATCCCTCCTTATACGAAGGTTTTGGGATGCCAGTTTTAGAAGCATTAGCCTGTGGTTGTCCGGTGATTACTTGTGCCAACGCTTCCATTCCAGAAGTCGCAGGAGAGGCGGCTATCTATGTTGATGCTAATGATGTTGATAGTTTAACAGATGCCTTGTGTGAAGTGCAAAAATCCCCAGTGCGTAGCTCTTTAATTACCGCAGGTTTGACACAAGCCAAACAGTTTTCTTGGGTGAAAATGGCGGAAATTATGAGTTCAGCTTTAATTCAGGTAACTTTAGCACGTCTAAATCTTCAGAGGGTGAATTTTATCATTTTCCCCGACTGGTCACAATCAGAAGAAACTGTCGGATTAGAATTACAAGAGGTGATTAAAACCCTCGTTAATCATCCCGATAAAGCCGAGATGACCTTATTGATAGATAACAGCAACATTACCCCAGAAGAGGCTGATTTAGTCTTATCTAGTGTGGCTATGAACTTGTTAATGGAGGAGGAAATAGAGTTTGATGGTGGGCCGGAAATTGTCTTGGTTGGCGAGTTGAGTCCCATGCAGTGGTCGGCTTTAATTTCTAAGTTACAGGGTCGGATTAAATTAGACCATGAAAATCAGGAGGTAATTGATAAGCTAAAAGTTGATACTATTCCGGTAGTTGAACCCGATAATAATTAATAATTAATTGTAGGGGCGGGTTCTGCCGTCAATTACTTATTCCCCACGACCATATTAATAAACCCGCCCCTCTTTGCCGTCAATTATCAATTCCCCACGACCATATTATAGCGGTTCGGTGGATTGGTGAGGTACTTTTCAAAGCCCCTCTCCCCTATTGGGAGAGGGGTTTGGGGTGAGGGCTGTACCTTATGGATATGAGAAACGCTATAATAAACCCGCCTCACTGTTTCGGCTGAGAAACCCGGTTTCTTCACCAGGATATGGCAGCGGTGCGTCAGATGAAAGAAATTTGCCGTTGACCCGATAGGTTATCCCTCTGACGCACCCTACGATATGTGTAATAATTAATAATTAATTGTAGGGGCGGGTTCTGCCGTCAATTACTTATTCCTCACGACCATATTAATAAACCCGCCCCACCGTTTCTAATGTAGGGGCGGGTTCTGCTGTCAATTATCAATTCCCCACGACCATATTAATAAACCCGCCCCTCTGCCGTCAATTATCAATTCCCCACGACTATATTATAGCGGTTCGGTGGATTGGTGAGGTACTTTTCAAAGCCCCCTTCGACAAGCTCAGGACAAGCCTCTCCCCTATTGGGAGAGGGGTTTGGGGTGAGGGCTGTACCTTATGGATATGAGAAACGCTATAATAAACCCGCCTCACCGTTTCGGCTGAGAAACCCGGTTTCTTCACCAGTTGATATGATGTTGGGTTTCACTGCGTTTCACCCAACCTACCGTTTCTTCACCAGTTGATATGATGTTGGGTTTCACTGCGTTTCACCCAACCTACCGTTTCTTCACCAGTTGATATGATGTTGGGTTTCACTGCGTTTCACCCAACCTACCGTTTCTTCACCAGTTGATATGATGTTGGGTTTCACTGCGTTTCACCCAACCTACCGTTTCTTCACCAGTTGATATGATGTTGGGTTTCACTGCGTTTCACCCAACCTACGGTTTCTTCACCAGTTGATATGATGTTGGGTTTCACTGCGTTTCACCCAACCTACGGTTTCTTCACCAGTTGATATGATGTTGGGTTTCACTGCGTTTCACCCAACCTACCGTTTCTTCACCAGTTGATATGATGTTGGGTTTCACTGCGTTTCACCCAACCTACGGTTTTTAAGAGTTTAGCCACAACGTTCTAACAGCACATATAAAAATGGGTCTAGGGTGTCTAATAACTCCTTAATTTCATCCCTGGCTTTTTCGTGGCTAACAGGTTCTAGGGTAATGGGGTCTATGGGTCGAATTTGCTGCCACCGCTGCACTAACTCCTCAACAGTACAAACCCTCTCCCACAGTGGTAATAAACAAGCTGCTATGCCACTATCAAGATGAATTGGTAGAAAAACAGGTAACTTGATATACTTGCTAATTTCAAAGGGTTTGTGGTTGGTAATGCAATTAATTAAATCTTCCCGGGACTGGGGGTTAGCTAACTGAGGATGTAGGCTGACTCTGGCGGTTTGCCAGTCCGAATCACTCCATTCGGAAACCGGGATAAAATCTTGACCTTGGTGAGGATGACCACACCAAAAATCTAATAAACGGTGCATCGGTTGCAGGAGTTCAAATAAATGTAACCTGTCTTCCGTAGACATTTCCGCCAAACCCAACCCGAGAAAAACAGGTAAATCATCTTCATCCTTAAACAAATCTGTAATTTCCCAATGTCGCCAATTTATCATACTGATAAACTCTAAATCAGCAGCTTTCAAGGCAGCAAAAACATCGGGGATAGTGAAACCTTTATCACCCAGCAATAGATGATTACTTAAAAGATACTCTTCGGATTCTGCCTTTTGTGTGTTCCAGGTTTGCTGTTTAAGCAATACCTGGTCTTTAAGAGATTTCATGGTTTCTCGCGCCATTTCTATCTGCATTTCTCCGGGTTGTTCATCCATTAACCCAATCATTTTAAAAAATTCCTGGAATTTAAAATAGTTTTGGCGTTGGAAAGCACTGTGTAGATTGGTTCTAATAATACCATCGGGTTTTAGCACCGATTTCATGGCTTGCAACCCTTCTACGATATCCGGTAGTAAGTAGAGAACTTCATCATTATTAATATAATCAAACTCCCAACCTAAGCTGGGTAATTCCTCAATATACATGGCATGAAATTCGGCATTTTCTATGCCATGATATTTCAATCTATCCCGGGAGGCTTCTACGGAATTTTCGGATATATCAATACCCACAATTTTAGCACCAGGATTAGCCAATGCTAATGCCAAAGCCTTATATCCACTACCACAGCCAGCATCTAAAATAACTTTACCTTCGGTTTTAATAACCTGTTGGTTTCTTAGATAATAGGGAGTCACCAAGTTATGAATATAAAGGCGTTCATAATCAGTCTGGGGGGATTCCTCTACAGGGATTTTAGGATACTGGGTGAAGTCGAACTGCTCCCGAATTTTCCGTTGTAGGTCTGATTCATTTATGATTGACATTGGGATTTAATCTCCATCTAATTTAACACGGGGCTAAAATAGCCTATGTGCTAACAACCGCCACCGTCAATATACCGCTGCCACATTTCCTGATAGGCTTTTTCCATGTCGCGGGTGAACTGCTTACCATTCCACAAAGGAGCAGTCCGCCTAGACTTGTGTAGTTTCCAGGAGATATCTTGGCGGAGTCTTTCATCGGTTCCCAGACGAACCCCCCACTCCACATATTCCTCATCAGTCCAAGCAATACCCTCGGTGATACCAGCATTCATCATCATTGTATAACTATTACGGGCTGCAAACTGTTCCCCCACCCTAGTCACCAGAGGAATACCCATCCACAGGGTTTCCATTGTGGTGGTTGCGCCGTTGTAGGGGTAGGTATCCAGCACCACGTCTGCTATAAGTAAATTAGCGCGGTGTTCTTCTTCCCATTTTACTGGCGCAATAAATTTAATTCTCTCCCTAGTGATTCCCTGTTGATTGGCGATGTCAAAAAAGAACTGATTTAAAGAATCTTGTTGACCAAATCCCTTGACTAAAAAATAACTATTGGGAACTTCCCTTAAAATTTCCAATTGCAACTTGGCGATGTGGGGATTGTACTTAGGGCCTCTTTGCAACCCTAGATAAACTATTGCATCATCAGGAATTGCTAAATCTGCACGGGTAATGGTGGGTACAGATACTTCAAAACCATCCACAGCTAAATAGGTTTGAGGTAGCCTCCAGATAGTTTCCTGATAATATTCTTGAGCATTTTCTGGTAACACATAGGGATCAGCAATAAAATAATCAACTGTTGGCACTGCTGAAGCATCCCAACCGAGCCAAGTCACTTGTATGGGAGCTGGTTTAAGTGCCATAATTGCACTCATATTGGAAGTAGTCAAGCTATCCAAATCTACTAATATATCTATTTGATCAGCATAAATTTGCTCGGCTAATTCTAGCTTGACAGAACTATATTTATGTATGTGGTCAGAGTTAGCAATATACCATTCTTGAATCTGATCGTAAAAAACTCTTGATTCGGTCATGTAAGTATAAATTTCAAAGTTATGGCGATCGCCATATTTCCATAAACTACGAGCCAGCCAACCGACCGAGTGCCTCCTAAAACAAGATGAAACATACCCAATCTTTAGTTTCCTGGGGGATGGTTGTACCCCCTGACGCAAACTGGTATGGCGACCCCTAAATTTGGTAATTAGCTCCGGAAAGGCTATTTCCACGTTAGATTGACATACCTGACAAATTTGTTGTCTGATCGTGATATTTTCCCGAGGATTATCTACTATATAGGGAAAATAAAAAGAGGTTGTATAAAGACAAACTCCCATTGATGAAGTACCTAGATTCTTAGGATGTTCAACAATCAATTGGTCAATTAATAGCTTGTGTTGTTCCCAAAAATCCCACAGTTTATCCCAGTATCCACCCGCAGTGAGTAGGGCTTTGAGAATGCTGAAACTTTGGCAAAGTTTTTCCGGTATAGTTTCCACGACTGAATAGGCGCGTTGGGCATATTCTATACCTTGAGCATAGTCCCCCATATCAGTAAATATTGCGGCCACAGAATTAATTAATGCTCTACTTCTTGGTGCTAACTGTAAACCCATCTGGCATAACTTTATGGCTTGCAAATGTTCATGTGCAGTACGGGCTAAATCACAGGCTATATCTATAATAACTCTGATAAATTCTTCCTCATTAGTAACATAAGGGATAATCGCTGTTAGCAACTCTAAAGATGAGGGTTCTAGGGTGGCAACCTGCAAGACTTTTTCAGTAACTCTGATTAATAAATCCTGATTAATATTTTCACTCAAGGAGCTATTCTGTAAGATGTCAATAATTCCATAGTCTTTGATGATATCTGGGGTATAAGCATTAATGGCAATTGACAAATCAATTAAAGCCAGCAAATTATTAATGTCTGTGGGATTCAGTTCTCTAAGATGTTGGCGAATCACCCAGGCTAATTGATAATTTGATAATTGGGCTTGTCGATTAGCTTCTGTGTCGAGAATATTACTTAATTCATCACTCCAATACTCAACCGGTTCTATATCTTCCTCATTGATAGCTAACAACCAGGTGATTTGAGCTTCTTCCTCTTGACCTTCTAACAGCAACATCAAACCCAGATAAAAATAATAATACTTATTATTAGGTTCTGCCTCAATAGCTGCTTCATAATATCTAATCGCCTGTTGGTATTGGCAATTATCGAGATATTTTTGGGCTTGCTGACGCATTTCGGCTACTAAATCACTGGTCATTTTCACAATACCTATTATCCTTGAATTCAATTGATGCTGGCTCATCAACTCCTGGGAGTCATGAGACTATGAAAAATTGATAATTTATGATTGTCCGCTAGTATATATTTTCCACATTTCCTGATAGGCTTTCTCCATCTCGCGGGTGAACTGCTTACTATTCCACAAAGGAGCAGTCCGCCTAGACTTGCGTAATTTCCAGGAGATATCCTGGCGGAGTCTTTCATCGGTTCCCAGACGAACCCCCCACTCCACATATTCCTCATCAGTCCAAGCAATACCCTCGGTGATACCAGCATTCATCATCATTGTATAACTATTGCGGGCTGCAAACTGTTCCCCCACCCTAGTCACCAGAGGAATACCCATCCACAGAGTTTCCAGGGTGGTGGTTGCGCCGTTGTATGGGTAGCTATCCAGCACCACATCTGCTATAAGTAAATTAGCGCGATGGGTTTGCTCGGTCGATACTGAACCCGTCAGCCGCAACTGTTCTGAACTAACTCCCTGTTCTTCTGCTAACTCAAAAAACAGACCGGCGATAGATTGCTCTTTATCGAATCCCTTAATTACCAAATAACTATTGGGTACTTGTTTCAGAATTTGCATTTGCAATTGGGCTAGTTCTGGGTTGTATTTCGGCCCCCTTTGGGCGGTAAAATAAACAATGGCATTTTCGGGAATATTGATATCCTCTCTTCGCAAACTGGGAATGCCGACCTCGAAGCCACCGACGGCCACATAGGTTTGAGGTAGTCGCCAGATGGTTTCTGAGTAATAATCCTGGGCATTTTCTGGCAAAACATAGGGGTCAGCAATAAAATAGTCAACGGTGGGTATAGCAGAGGCATCCCATCCCAACCAGGTGACTTGTACAGGTGCGGGTTTAAGTGCCATAATGGCGCAGGTATTGGTTAATGTCAGGCTATCTAAATCAATGAGAATATCAATCTGGTCTTCAGAAATTTGCTCGGCAACTTCTGTGCTTACCATTCCATATCGATAAGACTTGTTGGCTTGTTCTGTATACCAGTTTTGGAGAGCATCTTGTCGATTTTCTGCCCCAATCATATAGGCATAAATTTCAAACTTATCGCGGTCGTGATGTTGAAATAACCAGCGAGATATCCAACCCACAGAATGCCGCCGGAAACAATAAGATATATAACCAATTTTTAGGGGTTGATTGGTGGCGGATTGATGGCGTTTCTGTAAATTCCTGGCTTGATATGTGGCGATATTTTCTGCCTGAGCCGTTTCTAAGTTGGCTTGGCAAATTTGAGCAACTTGGGCTTTTATTTGTGAGTTGACAGCAGGTGAATCTCTAACATAAGGAAAGAAAAAGCTGGTATTATATAATTGCATAACCCCAGTTCCCAAGTCTAGGGGCGGGTCTTTCAGCATAGCATCCAGCAATGATTCCTGATGGTTGACCACCTCTCGCACTTGCTTTGTGCATCCCCCTTGAGACATCAGACCACTGATCATAAAATTGCTATCCAGGGCTTGCTGATCTGGGGATTCAGTGAGATGATAGGAACGTCTGGCATATTCAATGCCATGGTCATACTCGGTTAATTGAATACAAAATTGAGCCAGAGCCCTCAGCAACTCTTGATGATGCGGTGCCAGGTTCAACAACAACTCTCCATAGCCCTTGGCTATACCTATTTCACCAAAGGAATAGGCAATATCGTATAATTTAGGGATTAAGCTAGTGACAAACTCCGGTTGCTCACCAAGATGGTTAATCACCGCCTCTCCCAATTCCAGAGATAGGGGATTAATTGCATCTACAACTAGGAGTTTTTTCCACAGGTGCAGTAGTAAATCTGGATTGACATTGATGGACTCCTGTTGCAGTAAGGGAACCAGTCCATATTCTGCGATCTCATTTCCGGTATAGGTTGTCAGGGTAATTGACAAATCAATTAACTTTAATATATTATCAATACCATGGGGGTTTATTTCTAAAATGTGTTGGCGAATCCCCCAAGCCACGGAATAGTCTTCGGCGGAGGTTCGTGCATCGGCTTCTGATGATAGCACCTCGAGTAAGTCTATCGTCCACTGGTCAATCTGTTCTGGGTCTCCATCACTCATCGCCACCAGCCAGGTGGTCTGGGCTTCTTCCTCCCGCTCCTGTAGCAGCAGGGTTAACCCCAGTTTCCAGTAATTATATTTATAGTCGGGATTGAGATTGATGGCTTGTTCATATAAAATGGCTGCTTGTTGATAATCCCTTTTATGCAAGTAAATATCAGCTTCTGCTGATAAAATATTCTGCTTTTCCGACATCTGATTATCAACCATAGTCCCAGCGATAAACTCAATTAGTTATTTTAAAACAAAATAGGTAGCACTACTGTACTACCTATTTACAATACTCTCAAGTGGCCTCAGTTTCTGATTTTATCAACAAGAGCAATATAGTTATGGCTTTAACAGTGTCACCGTATGCCATCTCTCCATCTTATAGTTGACGATGGGGTTAAAGACCCTAGCTGACTCCATCTGAAACCTAAACTGCTAGATTATCTGTTAAATTTCTCTAAAAGTACCACAACTATTAGCGCCCGGTGTAAAAGTTGCCTCGGTGGTTGCATCAGGCGCTTCGCACAGTTTAGCCAAAGTGGTACGCTCCCCTCCTACTGTAGTACCTACCCAGACCAGACCACCATAGTCGCGGAGATTAGCTATACCTTTGGCATTAACCACCGCACCAGAAGCATCAGCGGCGAGATTATAAGTGTAGTTTGCTGTTGCGCTGCTGACACCCAGACCCAGTTGAGCTATTGAGGCAGTAAACTCGCCAGTTTCCATCAAACGCGCTTGTTGAGCCCGGTTGATTGAACCAACGTATGTTTTAGCTTCGGACTCCCTGGCTTTGTTAGCTTGGTTTAAGAAGGAAGGCAGAGCGATCGCCGACAAAATACCGATAATGATAATTACAACTAACAGTTCGATTAAGGTGAAACCACCGTCTCTTTTTTTCTGAGAGATATGTTGCAGGAATTTGGCTTTAAGTTCAGTCTTCATAATTCGTTCTCCTCGGGGTGAAATGAGGTTATTTGTTTTCCGTAGTTCTAACTTACCCACCTCGATCGCAAATCATATCACCTGCCACAAAATTTTTTTTCAATTTTTCCGGGAAATCGTGTATCGCCCACCCAGTGGGGAATACCGACTAAGGCGGTTGGGGTGACTGGGTGTCAGACATAGGGCTTAGGGGGTTAAGGCGGCCACCAATTGGTAAAATATAGGCGATCGCATCCCATCGCATCCTATATATAAATGGACAACAAACTGTTATTGGTGGCCAAAATCCTGATCCTATCCCTAGGGCTATCCTTACTGATCAAATATGGCGGGCCAAATTTCGCCATTCCCCAAACCAATGCGATCGCTCTTTTCGCGGTTCTATTCCCCTCTTCCCTGCTGGCGGTTCTGTTGTCGTGGCGAATCTGGCTAGTCAAATAAGCAAACCGGGGACCAACTAAACCTCAGTCGGTTTCTTTTGGGACTCGTGCCATTGCTCCAACCGCTTCTCATCCCCAGCGAACCCATCTACAGACACTCGACGCTCTGGCATAGGTTGCACAGGACCATTAACAGGGCTATATTTGCAAAAGCAAATCACGATCATATCAAACTCAGCCATAGACACATCAGGAGAGTAACTTTCTACCCTAGTTACTTCCCAGTCACCCTGACGATAATGGGTGCTGTAGCCATGTTCAGTGGGATTATGCAACCCATCAATACGAATAAACTCCCTCGGTCGATATCCCAACTCAGGAATAGGTTGATCAGAAGAGTCGAAATGTTCAGCCAAAATTCTAGTTAAACCCTGGGTATGTTGGAGTTTACGTTCTTTCCAACCAGGTTCACCCTTATCAGCCCGAAAAATGATGTATTTTCGCATCAATCTTCCTCCTTATCAGTTTCATTATAGGGCCGAGGAAACTCCGTTTTCCCCAGAAATACGCAATCAACCTCAAGGATAGGATCTGAGGTTACCTCAATTCGCACAAGATTCCACCCATATTTTCGTTCCATATCCTCGCAGCATCCTTCATCTACCGCTGCGTGGCGAGATATATTTTCCTGTTCATCATATCTGGGTTGCGTCATAGGTAGCTGGCTGGCTTTGGTGGAATCCCACCACAGAATCTAGTATTCTATGATAGATAACTATTGTACAGGCGATCGCCTGTAGAAAAGCAAATTCTCTCACCCTCAACAGTCGCAATGACCCTAGGTACATGGATAGGCTTCACAGCTTTCTTAATCGCTATATACATCCTGTGGCGGATTAAACAAGCCCTGCTGATGATTTTCGCCGCCGTCGTCCTAGCCACCGCCTTAAACCGTCTCACCCGTCAATTCCAGCGTCTGAAACTACCGCGATCGCTTGCCGTCTTCCTATCCATTAGTCTATTCTTCTTAGGGATTACCATCGGCTTTTTATTGGTAGTCCCCCCCTAATCAACCAATTAGAACAACTAGCCAAACAGGTCCCCGCCGGTCTCGAACAAGGTCTAAAGCTGCTGAACCTGTTAATTGACTATTTACGCACCGACCTCAACGGACCCTTACGGGAATATCTATCAGAAGTCAGTCGCGACCTGAGACAGATCCGCATCGAACAAATTATCCAACAAGCCCAAGCCCTCAGCAATCAATTAATCGGCGGTTTTGGGGTCGTCGTCGGAACCACAGTAGAAGGATTAGTCAGCATCTTATTAATCCTCGTCCTCACCCTCATGCTTTTAGCCGACCCCCAAGCCTACCGTCGCAGCAGCTTACAACTAATTCCCGCCTTTTACCGAAGGCGAATGAACGACATTCTCGATACTTGCGAAATAGCCCTAGGTCGTTGGCTAATCGGTGCCTTACTCAACATGATTGGTGTCACCCTACTAACAGTAGTCGGCTTGTGGATACTGAGAGTCCCCTTAATTTTCGCCAATGCCATTCTCGCCGGACTCCTCAACCTAATTCCCAATATAGGTCCTGCTGTTAGCGTCATTCCCCCAATGGCGATCGCCCTTTTAGACTCCCCCTGGAAAGCCACATTAGTAGTGATGTTATATATCATCATCCAGCAAATCGAAACCGCCGTAATCATGCCTTATTTAATGGCTCACCAAGTCTCCCTACTACCAGCCATCACCCTTCTCGCCCAAGGATTTTTCCTCACCTTCTTCGGATTTGGCGGACTCATCTTAGCCCTTCCCCTAGCCGTTGTCGGTCAAGTTCTGATCAAAGAAATCCTGATTCGAGATATCCTAGATATTTGGGATAATCCCCCTCCCCTGAAACCCGTCACCGACCAACCCTCACTCCTAACCAGTGAAACCCTCCCAGAGCATAATCCCAGGAATAATCACCAGTGAAAACCATAGCCGAAATCAACCACAAAATCAATCAGCAGCAAGCCATTGTCTGCACCATCGAAGAACTCAAAGCCAGAGTCAAAGAAACCAGCATCAGCCAAGTCGCCCAAGAAGTCGATGTCATCACCACCGGAACCTTTGAACCCATGGAATCTTCCGGTGCAATTATCAACCTCGGACATACAGACCCCCCCATCAATATTCGCACCTGCTGGCTTAACGGTGTACCCGCCTACAGTGGTTTTGGCGCAGTAGATATATATATTGGCGCTACCCAAATGGTCAAAGAAGGAGACGAACCCAGCGATCGCGGTGGCGGTCATGTTATCGAAGATTTAATCGCTGGAAAAACCGTCCATCTTCAAGCTGTTGGTACTCCCTCCGACTGCTACCCCCGAAGTTCCCTAGAAACCTCCATTAGCAAAGAGACAATTAACCAGTTTTATCTATTTAATCCCCGCAATTTATACCAGAATTTTATCATTGGCGTTAATGGTGGCGATCGCCCTTTATTTACTTACCTCGGACCCCTACAACCATTTTTAGGTAATGCCGTTTACTCCAACTCTGGCGCGATATCTCCCCTATTCAATGACCCCGACCTACAATTAATCGGCATAGGAACTCGCATTTTCCTGGGGGGAGGAATTGGATATATTACCTGGGAAGGAACCCAACATTTCCCCATCCAAAAAAGATTGCCTAACCGCACCCCCATAGGACCCGCCGCCACCCTCGCCGTTATCGGGGATGCCAAACAAATGAACCCCTATTGGGTGCGAGGCTGCTATTTTAAACAACACGGACCCTCTCTCATGTTAGGCATTGGCATTCCCTTACCTGTGCTTAACGAAGAAGTGGTTTCCCGCGCCACTATTGCTGATGAGGATATTGTCGCCCCAGTGGTCGATTTTGCTATCCCCCGCCGGGTTCGCCCTACTTTCGGTTTGGTAACATACGCTCAACTCAAAAGCGGTCGTATCCAAATTGAGGGTAAAACCGTCCGCACCGCCCCCCTCGCCAGTATTTCCCGCTCTCGACAGGTGGCGGAGGAACTCAAGGAATGGATAGAGTCTGGCAATTTTACCCTCACTGAACCTGTCGCTCCTATCCCTATGGACAGGTCTTTTATCCCCCAAGATATTTGGGGTTCTCAAATACGTTTAGATTGATTTTATCCCCTCCTCCGACTATAGCCATGACTTATCGATTTAGGCAGACAATTTTAAACATTGAATCAGTCACCACAAATTTCCGGGGAAATAGTCATCATTTGCGTCACGAGAGAATCGGCACTTGACACCGTTTTGGGGTTCTGATAACATAACGTTATATGTGAAAATACCTTTGTTGTATCTATAGGGACTCTGTAGCCGATTTCCGGTAGAAAGCGATCGCCTCAAACCTGCATTTTCTCGCCTCACCTACCCCACCCATAACCCTCACTCTGATTCGTGAATTTGCTGGCGATGCACGAGTTTTTTTTGGGCGTTTTCAGGGGGGATTGACAAAATTACTAAAATGTGCATCCTCAACCGTTGCCATAGCTGTGACTTATTTATTTCGGGAGATAGTTTTAAACATTGAATCAGTCACCACAAATTTCCGGGGAAATAGTCATCATTTGCGTCACGAGAGAATCGGCACTTGACACCGTTTTGGGGTTCTGATAACATAACGTTATATGTGAAAATACCTTTGTTGTATCTATAGGGACTCTGTAGCCGATTTCCGGTAGAAAGCGATCGCCTCAAACCTGCATTTTCTCGCCTCACCTACCCCACCCATCACCCTCACTCGTATTCGTGAATTTGCTGGCGATGCACGAGTTTTTTTTTGGCGTTTTGAGGGGGGATTGACAAAATTACTAAAATGTGCATCCTCAACCGTTGCTATAGCTGTGACTTATTTATTTCGGGAGATAGTTTTAAACATTGAATCAGTCACCACAAATTTCCGGGGAAATAGTCATCATTTGCGTCACGAGAGAATCGGCACTTGACACCGTTTTGGGGTTCTGATAACATAACGTTATATGTGAAAATACCTTTGTTGTATCTATAGGGACTCTGTAGCCGATTTCCGGTAGAAAGCGATCGCCTCAAACCTGCATTTTCTCGCCTCACCTACCCCACCCATCACCCTCACTCGTATTCGTGAATTTGCTGGCGATGCACGAGTTTTTTTTGGGCGTTTTCAGGGGGGATTGACAAAATTACTAAAATGTGCATCCTCAACCGTTGCCATAGCTGTGACTTATCGATTTCGGGAGACAATTTTAAACATTGAATCAGTCACCACAAATTTCCGGGGAAATAGTCATCATTTTCGCCACGAGAGAATCGGCACTTGACACCGTTTTGGGGTTCTGATAACATAACGTTATATGTGAAAATACCTTTGTTGTATCTATAGGGGCTCTGTAGCCGATTTCCGGTAGAAAGCGATCGCCTCAAACCTGCATTTTCTCGCCTCACCTACCCCACCCATCACCCTCACTCGTATTCGTGAATTTGCTGGCGATGCACGAGTTTTTTTTGGGCGTTTTCAGGGGGGATTGACAAAATTACTAAAATGTGCATCCTCAACCGTTGCCATAGCTGTGACTTATCGATTTCGGGAGACAATTTTAAACATTGAATCAGTCACCACAAATTTCCGGGGAAATAGTCATCATTTTCGCCACGAGAGAATCGGCACTTGACACCGTTTTGGGGTTCTGATAACATAACGTTATATGTGAAAATACCTTTGTTGTATCTATAGGGGCTCTGTAGCCGATTTCCGGTAGAAAGCGATCGCCTCAAACCTGCATTTTCTCGCCTCACCTACCCCACCCATAACCCTCACTCTGATTCGTGAATTTGCTGGCGATGCACGAGTTTTTTTTGGGCGTTTTCAGGGGGGATTGACAAAATTACTAAAATGTGCATCCTCAACCGTTGCTATAGCTGTGACTTATTTATTTCGGCAGACAATTTTAAACATTGAATCAGTCACCACAAATTTCCGGGGAAATAGTCATCATTTGCGTCACGAGAGAATCGGCACTTGACACCGTTTTGGGGTTCTGATAACATAACGTTATATGTGAAAATACCTTTGTTGTATCTATAGGGGCTCTGTAGCCGATTTCCGGTAGAAAGCGATCGCCTCAAACCTGCATTTTCTCGCCTCACCTACCCCACCCATCACCCTCACTCGTATTCGCGAATTTGCTGGCGATGCACGAGTTTTTTTTGGGCGTTTTGAGGGGGGATTGACAAAATTACCAAAATGTGCATTAGGGACAATTAAGGAATTGCCCCTAAGTGTGTTAGACAGACCGAGAGGACTGTGGGCTGTGATATGTAAGCTATTGGCCGGGTCTAACTAATCTTGGGTTTTAGGAGATTTTCGGGGAATAGGTTTTGGCGTGGGGGAACCGGAAGCCGAAGTGCGGCGGGGCTTAGTATCAGGACGAGGCGATCGCGGGAAACTGCCCCTGGGTTTACCTGGTTTAAACGGTCTTTTACCCTTAATAGGTAAAGCCCCGATATCGTGGCTTTCCTCAACCACTAAATCACTACCAATCAGACGTGCGTGAAGGTCTATAAAATGTCCGACAGGTCGCAGACCCACCATCCCCAGTAATTTTAATTTAAAGAACTTGGGTTTTTCGTTTTCATGACGAGAGGATTGTCGGATTTTGACGATCGCATATTGAGGGTCATCCTGAGACTGATAAACAATCTCACCTCGAATCGAAAAATAACCATGTTCAATATCCGGTAAAGCCTGATGCTCTGGGGAAATATCCGGCGATATCTTATCAACCGCCATAGAGTCATCATCAGATTTAGTCAGGGTGTGTGGTTCCCAAACTCCCATAATTTGCACGTGCAGATCATCTTGTTTCTGGCGAGTGCGAGGATAAACCACCCAGAGATGTTCAGCCTCTAGGTCAATATGTTTTTTAACCAAACTCATGACCCGTCCTAACAGAACCGCATCAATTTCCGCACCCTCGACAGTGCGAAGAATGCCTTGAGTAAACTGTTCACCCGAAGCATGATAACACCCGCGCACCAAACCGATCGCCCTATATTGGCGAGGCTCACTAGGGGGAGGTATAGGGTGAACTAAACCATCATCTTCATCTGATAGCTGTTTAACATGATTATCTGGGGTAGATAAAGGGGTATTTTCAGTCAAGTTAGGCACTGCCGCATCATCTATCTGTTCAACTAGAGAACTTTCCGCCTCTGGCTGATCAACACCTGGTTGGGGTGGGATAGGGGGGGAATCGGGGACTTGGGGGAATTTATTCGGAGAAGGACTCATAAAACCTCAGAGTAGGAGAAACATACCATGCCAAACTGCATGATTTTCTAGGTGATACAGTACCATCAGAACCTAGTCGGCGTTAATCAAGTCAGATATTCGGGTAAATAATACCCGAATAACCGACTCCACATCAACAGAACTAGACCTATCGGTGGCTAGGATAGATTACAGCTCATCAGGTAGCACTATGGCGATCGCCTATTTGATAGCAATTACACCAATGTGCCTATTGTACTAAATCCCATGGGACAACAGGAAATCCGTCACCCATTCCGGTGATCCGTTCTGCTACCATGTGATCAGCAAAGCCGTTAGCTGGGAGAGAGGAATTTAGAAGTCATGGTAGATAAACGTCGTGGCGTGATTGGGGTAATTTTAGTTCTATCCCTAATCGCATTTGTGGGATTTTCCATGGCCCCCTTGCTGGGAGGACTCCTAAGAACTGATTCATCCGAGTCTGAACCTAATCAAACCGCCGTTTCCAATATTAGCGGCGCTCAACTCAAAGACCTCGAAGACCAAGCCAGGGGTTATCAATTGGTTTTACAAAGAGAACCTGATAATGAGACCGCCCTACGGGGATTTCTGCAAGCTAAATTTGAGTTAATCAGTCAAGGTCAAGGACAGGTAAGAGATGTTGTTGAACCTTTACAGAGGTTGGCGCAATTACACCCGGAAACTCCAGAATATGGGATTCTATTAGCCCAAGCTCAAGAGTATACAGGCGATCCGGAAGCGGCAGCTCAAAGTTATCGAAGAATTTTAGAACAGCGACCCGGAGAAGTCCAAGCCCTCCAGGGACTCGTTAGCCTTCTGATTTCCCAAGACCGCCCCGAAGCCGCCATTGGCTTATTAGAAGATACCCTCAAATCAGCACCACAGATTAATCAAGCCCAAGCCGGAAGTATTGACGAAATCTCCATCCAACTAATCTTAGGGCAGGTTTACGCCGAACAGCAACGTTACCAAGAAGCGATCGCCGTTTATGATGAGGCTATCAAAAACAGCGAGTCAGACTTTCGCCCCGTCCTAGCTAAAGCTATCATACTCAGACAACAGGGAAATCCTGACGATGCTGAGTTACTATTTGCGGAAGCCATAGACTTAGCCCCTGCCGGCTTTAGAGATCAAATTAAACTACAGGCAGGAATGACACCCACCTCCCCAACTATGGAAACTTCCCCCGAAGCTACCACCGAAACTGAGGTCGGGGAAACTGAATAATCAATGCTAATTCAATATCTCCCTGTGGGGTTTCAATTTACATCTCCCGGACCGACTATCTTAGAAGTCGGTCCCATATCAATTCGCTGGTATGGTTTACTAATTGCTTCAGCGGTATTAATTGGTGTCACCCTCTGTCAGTATCTCGCCAGCCGCCGCCATGTCAACCCAGAGTTAATGGGGGATTTGGTGATTTGGTTGGTCATTGGTGCAATTCCCGCCGCCCGACTTTACTATGTTGCCTTTCAATGGCAAAATTATGCTAACGACCCCGCTAGTATTATTGCCATTTGGAAAGGTGGCATCGCTATTCATGGCGCGATTATCGGAGGTATGCTGGCGGCGGTCATTTTCGCCAAAATTAATCAGGTCTCCTTTTGGCTGTTAGCTGATTTGGTCGCGCCTGCCTTGATTTTAGGTCAAGCTATCGGACGCTGGGGAAATTTCTTTAACTCCGAAGCCTTTGGCGGTCCGACAGATTTACCCTGGAAGTTATACATATCTCCCCCCTACCGACCTCTGGGTTATCAGGACTATCAATATTTTCATCCCACTTTCCTCTATGAGTCAATCTGGAATTTCCTCGTCTTTGGCTTACTGTTAACCCTGTTTTTCCGAGACCTACAACAAAAGCCTCCCCTCAAATTAGGCACTATTTTTTTAGTTTATGCGATCGCCTACAGTTCTGGACGAATTTGGATTGAAGCACTCCGAACTGATAGCCTTATGTTAGGACCCTTTAGAATAGCCCAATTAATTAGCCTGGGCGGTATCCTATTGGCAATGACAGGTCTACTATGGTTATATGTTTTCCAACGCCATTTACCTGATGTCGTCAAATCTGATTTCTAGCCATCAACCCACCCTAACCAGAGTCCCCTTGATTGCCATTGGTTGCCAACAGCCTCCCAGAATGATAAAATATAAAAAACGCCCCGGAGTTTGTTTTTCTCCAGGGCATTAACCAGGGTGCATCTACCATACCTAGTTACCACCTAACTCTGATATAATCCGGAAAGAAATTACTGGTAGGGCAAAAATTTTTGCTATGAATGGCACAACCCGAAAATCATTGCCACCAATGGTGTACATTGTAGGGGCAGGACCAGGCGACCCAGAATTGCTCACAGTTAAAGCCCAAAAACTTTTGACTCAAGCTGATGTGATTCTGTTTGCTGATTCCTTGATACCCCCGCAAATGTTAGTCGGTGTGCGTCAGGATGCAGAAATTATCCCCACCGCTAATCTTACCCTTGAGGATATCCTACCTGTTATGATAGATAGAGTCCAAAAAGGGCGATCGGTTGTCCGCCTACATTCGGGAGACCCTAGCCTATATGGGGCTATTTATGAACAGATACGCCAACTCTCAGAGATGGGTATTGATTTTGAAATAGTCCCCGGTATTAGCGCTTTTCAAGATGCAGCCGCTAAACTCAAGCTGGAGTTGACTATTCCTGAATTAGTCCAGACTATCATTTTAACCCGCGTCAGTGGACGCGCCACAGGTGTTCCTCCCTCAGAAGAGTTGGCGAGTTTAGCAGCCCATAAAGCTAGTTTGTGTCTCTATCTCAGCGCGCGCCATGTCACCGCCGCCCAAGATAAGTTAATCGCACATTACCCCCCGAAACACAGGTCGCTATTTGTTATCGTCTCGGATGGCCTGATGAGAAAATTAGGGTAGTTCCCCTACATCAAATGGCTGAAGTTACTCAACAAGAAAATTTCACACGCACCACACTCTATCTCATAACTCCCGCAACCGGTGCTAACCCAACCGCCAGGTCTAGCCTTTATCACCCACAACACTCCCACTTATTTCGCCCAAATGTTAAGTTTTGTTAAGTTTTGTCAAAAAAATCCTTTTTTTTTGGGGGGAGGGGTTGCTTTTCGGTCGCGCCCGTGATAGTCTATATCATAATGGAGATATTGACTTTTATTTGAAAATTACACAAATTCCAATTATATACTTTATACATAATAATAGCATGAGTTGCCGAGAGTGTCAATTGGCGATCGCCTATAACCCCGAAAATTCCCCAACCATAGTGTAGGGTGCGTCAGAAGCACACCAAAACATCAACACCCAGCCACCCACTAACTGACGCACCTTCAATGGTTATGGTAGAGTGTGTCAGCCTATAACCCGAAAATTCCCCAACCATAGTGTAGGGTGCGTCAGAAGCACACCAAAACATCAACACCCAGCCACCCACTAACTGACGCACCTTCAATGGTTATGGTAGAGTGTGTCAGGTTATAACCCCGAAAATTCCCCAACCTTCCCCAACCTTCCTTCCATAGTGTAGGGTGCGTCAGAAGCACAGGACTACATCAACACCCAGCCACCCACTAACTGACGCACCTTCAATGGTTATGGTAGAGTGTGTCAGCCTATAACCCCGAAAATTCCCCAACCTTCCATAGTGTAGGGTGCGTCAGAAGCACAGGACTACATCAACACCCAACCACCCACTAACTGACGCACCTTCAATGGTTATGGTAGAGTGTGTCAGCCTATAACCCGAAAATTCCCCAACCTTCCATAGTGTAGGGTGCGTCAGAAGCACACCAAAACATCAACACCCAGCCACCCACTAACTGACGCACCTTCAATGGTTATGGTAGAGTGTGTCAGCCTATAACCCGAAAATTCCCCAACCTTCCTTATGGTAGGGTGCGTCAGAAGCACAGGACTACATCAACACCCAGCCACCCACTAACTGACGCACCTTCAATGGTTATGGTAGAGTGTGTCAGGTTATAACCCCGAAAATTCCCCAACCTTCCCCAACCTTCCTTCCATAGTGTAGGGTGCGTCAGAAGCACAGGACTACATCAACACCCAGCCACCCACTAACTGACGCACCTTCAATGGTTATGGTAGAGTGTGTCAGGTTATAACCCCGAAAATTCCCCAACCTTCCATAGTGTAGGGTGCGTCAGAAGCACAGGACTACATCAACACCCAGCCACCCACTAACTGACGCACCTTCAATGGTTATGGTAGAGTGTGTCAGCCTATAACCCGAAAATTCCCCAACCTTCCATAGTGTAGGGTGCGTCAGAAGCACAGGACTACATCAACACCCAGCCACCCACTAACTGACGCACCTTCAATGGTTATGGTAGAGTGTGTCAGGTTATAACCCCGAAAATTCCCCAACCTTCCATAGTGTAGGGTGCGTCAGAAGCACAGGACTACATCAACACCCAGCCACCCACTAACTGACGCACCTTCAATGGTTATGGTAGAGTGTGTCAGCCTATAACCCGAAAATTCCCCAACCTTCCATAGTGTAGGGTGCGTCAGAAGCACACCAAAACATCAACACCCAGCCACCCACTAACTGACGCACCTTCAATGGTTATGGTAGAGTGTGTCAGCCTATAACCCCGAAAATTCCCCAACCTTCCATAGTGTAGGGTGCGTCAGAAGCACAGGACTACATCAACACCCAACCACCCACTAACTGACGCACCTTCAATGGTTATGGTAGAGTGTGTCAGCCTATAACCCGAAAATTCCCCAACCTTCCTTATGGTAGGGTGCGTCAGAAGCACAGGACTACATCAACACCCAACCACCCACTAACTGACGCACCTTCAATGGTTATGGTAGAGTGTGTCAGCCTATAACCCGAAAATTCCCCAACCTTCCATAGTGTAGGGTGCGTCAGAAGCACAGGACTACATCAACACCCAACCACCCACTAACTGACGCACCTTCAATGGTTATGGTAGAGTGTGTCAGCCTATAACCCGAAAATTCCCCAACCTTCCATAGTGTAGGGTGCGTCAGAAGCACAGGACTACATCAACACCCAACCACCCACTAACTGACGCACCTTCAATGGTTATGGTAGAGTGTGTCAGCCTATAACCCGAAAATTCCCCAACCTTCCATAGTGTAGGGTGCGTCAGAAGCACAGGACTACATCAACACCCAGCCACCCACTAACTGACGCACCTTCAATGGTTATGGTAGAGTGTGTCAGCCTATAACCCGAAAATTCCCCAACCTTCCATAGTGTAGGGTGCGTCAGAAGCACAGGACTACATCAACACCCAGCCACCCACTAACTGACGCACCTTCAATGGTTATGGTAGAGTGTGTCAGGTTATAACCCCGAAAATTCCCCAACCTTCCCCAACCTTCCTTCCATAGTGTAGGGTGCGTCAGAAGCACAGGACTACATCAACACCCAGCCACCCACTAACTGACGCACCTTCAATGGTTATGGTAGAGTGTGTCAGGTTATAACCCCGAAAATTCCCCAACCTTCCATAGTGTAGGGTGCGTCAGAAGCACAGGACTACATCAACACCCAGCCACCCACTAACTGACGCACCTTCAATGGTTATGGTAGAGTGTGTCAGCCTATAACCCGAAAATTCCCCAACCTTCCATAGTGTAGGGTGCGTCAGAAGCACAGGACTACATCAACACCCAGCCACCCACTAACTGACGCACCTTCAATGGTTATGGTAGAGTGTGTCAGCCTATAACCCCGAAAATTCCCCAACCTTCCATAGTGTAGGGTGCGTCAGAAGCACAGGACTACATCAACACCCAACCACCCACTAACTGACGCACCTTCAATGGTTATGGTAGAGTGTGTCAGGTTATAACCCCGAAAATTCCCCAACCTTCCATAGTGTAGGGTGCGTCAGAAGCACAGGACTACATCAACACCCAACCACCCACTAACTGACGCACCTTCAATGGTTATGGTAGAGTGTGTCAGCCTATAACCCGAAAATTCCCCAACCTTCCATAGTGTAGGGTGCGTCAGAAGCACAGGACTACATCAACACCCAACCACCCACTAACTGACGCACCTTCAATGGTTATGGTAGAGTGTGTCAGCCTATAACCCGAAAATTCCCCAACCTTCCATAGTGTAGGGTGCGTCAGAAGCACAGGACTACATCAACACCCAACCACCCACTAACTGACGCACCTTCAATGGTTATGGTAGAGTGTGTCAGCCTATAACCCCGAAAATTCCCCAACCTTCCCCAACCTTCCTTCCTTATGGTAGGGTGCGTCAGAAGCACAGGACTATATCAACACCCAACCACCCACTGACTGACGCACCTTCAATCAATCTCATTGTGTTAAGTTTTGTTAAGAAATGTAAAAAAAATCCCTTTTTTTTGGGTGAGGGGTTGCTTTTCGGTCGCGCCTGTGATAGTCTATATCATAATGGGAATATTGACTATTATTTAAAAAACACACAAGTTTCAATTTTAAACTTTATACATACATAGTAGCATGAGTTGCCGAGAGTGTCAATTGGCGATCGCCTCTGTGGATAAATTAATTCTATGATGAAAGTAGAACATGGAATAATCACGGGTGGTTCTAGTGGGATAGGCTTAGAGACAGCGAAACTGCTAATGGAGGCAGGGGCTAATATTACCCTAATTGCCCGTGATGGTGAAAAATTAGAAAAGGCGGCGAGGGAACTAGAGAAGTTGTGTCCTGAGCGAGAGGTGTTGACCTTGGTGGCGGACGTGAGCGATCGCCTGGAGATAGAAGCTGCTATGATGAACTCATGCGATCGGCTAGGTACACCGGATATATTGGTGATATCAGCGGGTGTAGCCTATCCTGGTTATTTCCTCGAAATGCCCGTAAAAGTCTTTGAACAAACAATGTCAGTGAACTATTTTGGGGCGCTATACTCAGTAAAAGCAGTAGTGCCGCTGATGGTAAAACGGGGAAAAGGGACAGTAGTTTTGATATCTTCTGGGGCGGGTTTAATGGGGCTTTATGGCTATGCCGCCTACTCTCCTAGCAAATTTGCCTTACGGGGGTTAGCGGAGGCTTTACGGGGCGAATTAAAGCCATTGGGAATAAAGATAGCAGTAGTATACCCACCCGACACAGATACGCCACAACTGAGGACAGAAAACTTGACTAAACCCCCAGAAACCCAAGAGATAACCGCGACGGCTGGAATTTGGAAACCAGAAGATGTCGCCGAGGCTATTGTCCGAGGTCTGGAAAAGGGGGAGTTTGCGATCACTCCGGGAATAGAAATGACGCTACTGAACCGCCTTCACAGCTTGGTATCACCGGGACTTAACTGGTACTTTGACCGCCTAGTGGCTAAAATCTCCAAACAGCACCAATGATAACCACCATAGAACCCATATTACCAGATGATGTCAAAACCGGCTCGAGAAGTAGCGATCGCCATTTTGTACCAGTCCGACAAAATTCTCCTACAGCTAAGGGACGATATCCCCACCATAGTTTATCCTGGGGTTTGGGGGATGTTTGGGGGTCATATAGAACCCATGGAAACCCCCCTAGAAACCATGAAAAGGGAATTACTCGAAGAAATTGGCTATGTCCCGACCTCCCTATATGAGTTTGGCACTTATGGGACAGAAGAGGTAGTGCGCCATGTATTTCACGGACCCCTAGAAGTAGGTCTTGAGCAACTGATTTTAGGGGAGGGGTGGGATATGGAACTGGTAAGCCGTGGTGATATTATAGCCGGACAAGCCTATTCTAAACAAGCGGGAATGTTGAAAGCGATCGGCGAACCTCACCGCCTAATTTTACTAGATTTTCTTCAGGCATAGGCACGGGGTAAATTTCCAATTCCCAGGAAATATGGCGATTTGCGATCGCCCGCCGCCACTTGTCGATTATCCGACAATAGGGACACTACCATCATTAGGAAGAAATAGGCGGGGGTCTACGGGAGTCCCGTCAGGTCGGCGAATTTCAAAATGGAGATGGATAGAATAGCCGCCGCCATCAATTTCTCGCCCTTCGTAGCCAAAACCAGAACCGCCTCTAATTCCGATTAATTGTCCTTGGGAAACGTGATCATTTACCCTGACTCTAATTGACCGCAAATGCAAATATCGATGTTCCCAACCGTCAGGGCGGCGAATATGAATAGACCGACCATCTGCGCCGCTGGTATTATTTTTAACATACTCCACAACCCCATTACTAGCAGCATAACATTCATCAGGAGTATATCCGCCAATATCAACGCCAGCATGAAGTCTCCCCCTTGCATAACCAAACTCAGTTCTAGGTCCCATGCTAGTGCCGCGCATCGGCCATTTCCAACTACTGGAAACGGTAGCTGCGGGTTTGGGACTGCTGACCGGGCTATTGGTATCTACGGGAGTGTTAATGTTTACGGGCTGATTAATGCTGCCTATTTTATCATCTATAAGTTGAATGTGAGGGGCGAATATATACCAGGTTTCCCGTTGTCCGGGATAGGGTGGTCTAAATTTAATTTCTAAGTGTCCATATCCGGCTGATTTATAGTCGGTAATTTCGTATTGGTTGCCAGCATAGATAGAGATTTTATCAGCGGAGTTGAGTTCATTGGATGCGACAGGTTTCTGTTTTAAGACGGTGTTCTGTTGTATGATAATTTTCATGATTAGTTACCGGGTATTTGGCTAAGTTTAAGTTAAGGAATTAATGATATAGCTGTATCTAGGCAGGGAAGGATAGGGAGTAGGAAAGGTAAACCATAATTAAGCTGTTAGTTGTTGTATATAGGTACATTGCTATTAGGAGTGAACTGGGGGAAATGTGTTAACAACTGCTTTAAGTTGAGATACTTAGTTAAGGTAAAAGCATCGACTCCCAATTCAGTACGATCGCCTGCTGCCACTATACCAGCGACTGAGTGCCACCAAACAGCGACTTGAGCGCTTAATTCTGGGGGCTGTGACTGTCGAGACTGGGTAGCGAGTAAGCCCCCTAACAAACCAGTGAGAACGTCGCCACTGCCCCCACGGGCTAGGGCGGGGCTACTTTCTGGGTTAATGATTACTGACTGGGGAGTAGCAATGCAGGTTCTCGCACCCTTTAAAATGACCACAGCGCCAGTTAAACGGGCTGCTGCCCTACTCCCTTCCATAGAGCTATGTGATTTATCATTTAGTTGGGGAAACAGGCGTTTAAACTCTCCACGGTGGGGGGTGAGAATGGTGGCAGCCTGACGGTTAGATAGGGTAGTCACGGGGTCTAGTTGGGCTAACAGGTTCAGGCCATCAGCGTCTAGGACTAGGGGTCTATGGCTATTTAATACTGTCTGAATGAGGGAGACATTCTCAGGGGTTAAACCTGGACCACAGGCGATCGCATCATAACTATCCAAGTTTATATGATCAGCAATAGAGGCGATCGCACCCAGCTCGGTTTCTGGACAACCGATAATCAAGGCTTCGGGTAGTTGAAAACTCAACAGAGGCTTGATAGACTCCGGGACAGCTATTGATAGCATTCCCACGCCACTAGCTCGCGCCCCCAAGCCTGACAATAGCGCCGCCCCGGTATAACGACGGGAACCGGCAATAATTAATAAATGCCCCTGTTTATATTTATGGGTATTTTGGGGGAGGGGGATAGGTAAATGAGATATCGCCCATTGGGGAGTTAGTCGCTGTAGTGGGGGAGACACCCCCAGGACGGCATGAATATCAGTTAAAGGGATATCAAAATCAATTAACTCGGAAGTTCCCAACCATGGTAGGGCTTGTTCCTGCAAAAAGGCTAATTTCCATAACCCCAAACAGAAAGTTTTTGTTGCCTTAATAGCTTTTCCGAGGACTAATCCTGTGTCAGTATGGATACCTGATGGGATATCAATGCTAAAAACGGGCTGATGCCAACTATTGACAGTTTCGACTATTTGTGCTATATCCCCCTGGATAGGACGTTCTAAGCCAAAGCCAAACATCCCATCGATAATTAGATCACAATGTGCTAATTGGGCGATCGCCTCTAC
Organism: Arthrospira sp. PCC 9108; assembly: GCA_016745315.1. Classification (GTDB taxonomy): domain Bacteria; phylum Cyanobacteriota; class Cyanobacteriia; order Cyanobacteriales; family Microcoleaceae; genus Limnospira; species Limnospira platensis. The sequence goes on along the minus strand of CP066886.1, from coordinate 1,272,514 downwards.
AGTTTGAATACCGAGACTAGCAGCATATCGAAGATGATCGGCGGTGAGTGGCTTGTGTTGGCTGAAGGGAGAATATAACAGAACCCCATAACCGCGATAGTATAATTCCCGCGCCACCACCAAAGCATCACCCCCATTATGCCCCGGTCCCACCAAAACCCCAATTAACTTGATTGGTGTGCTGGTATGCTCAGAGTGTACAATCGACAATAGGCGGCGGGTAATATTGAGGGCGACCTTTTCCATCAAAGCTGCCACCGGCATTCCTGCGTCAAAAATGCGAGTTTCTATGGCTTGCATTTGGGCTGCGGTCACAGCGAACTGTTGGATAAGTTGAAAATGATTAGGAGTGCCTGCCATTGTTAATCATGGTAACAGTAATGGGACTATCTGCCAAAATATATTTGAGCGGAGCCAATTCCCGAATCTGTGAGATAATTTTCCCATTCTTGGGCGAGTCCCAAATCAGCAAAAGGTCCAACGGCTACCAAGGGGTCAGCGAAGTGGTCACGAATGATAATGCTGTTTTGAGGTACACCTAAAGCGATGGCATTTTCAGCGGTCCTAGATAGTTCTGCGGCTGGTGTGGGAATTAATACAAAATAGCCATCAGTATCACTTAGTCCCAGGTTAATACCTGACGCTGCGGGAATAGGAGTAGGGGTCTGAGTGGGTAAACCGAGTAAAATTTCCAATTGTCCGCGAGAGGCGACGACTTCTCCTCGAATGCGTCTGAGAATTAGTTGACTGAGGAGTTGTTCAGCGTTGGACAAGTTGACAAAACTACCGGCTTGAATTACGGGGACACCCTGATATTGAACAATTTGTGCATTGGGGGATACCTGTCGCACTTGGTCTAGGGATGCTGCACCAGGTCTGATATAGACTTGATAAAGTCCTAGGTCAGTGGTGGGGCGAATAGTATTTAGTCTAATATTGGTTTGAATGGGTGGGGTTGACCCTCGTTGTGGGGGAACTACCAGGGGGCTGACATTTATGGAGTTCTGAAATTCGGGAGTATTGCGGAAATCGGTAATTTGGGCTTGAACTCCCCTTTGTCTGAGACTTGATACGAGTTGTTGGGCTTGGGTCTGATTGAAATAAATGCCGGCATCAATTACAATGCGATCGCCATATCTTTTGATTATGGCTCCTGGTTGTACCTGTTGGACTATTTCCAGCAGGAGGGGATTATCCCCTGAGACATAGACCCCGTAGCGTTGCTGTTGTGCTTGGGCGAGTGGGGATGTTAAGGTTAAGTATCCTCCCAGGAGCAATAGTGATAGCCATCGCCCATTCCCCGCCCATCGAAAGGTAAACTGGATCGGGGACTTGTTTTGGTTTTCAAGAGAAGTTACAGTCAATGTCAGTTCCTCCATGGGGGGGGTTAGCCTACCAAGCCTGAAACAATTATAGCCATATATGGCGGAGTTTCGGATCATTTAGATTTGCTAAAATTGATAACATCTCATCATCAATGTTGGAAAAGAACATAAAATTTGCTATTATGCCGAGACGATTGGTTTCTTGTGTCCTCGCCGCCTTGCTACCGATTATCCTAGTTTGGGGAGTAGTTGTGCAACCGGCTTGGGCGCTGACGGATGAACAGAAACTTCTGAGCGAGAGTTGGGGTATTGTGAACCGCGCCTATGTTGATGAGAGTTTTAATCATCAAAATTGGTGGTTATTGCGGGAAAAACAAATTAAGAAACCTCTCAGAAATCGGGAGGAAACTTATCTGGCTATTGAGGAAATGTTGGCGAGTCTTGATGATCCGTTTACCAGGTTGTTGAGACCGGAACAATATCGGAGTCTGCGAGTTAGTACCTCTGGAGAATTGACGGGAGTGGGGTTACAAATTGCTAAGGAGGCTGAGACGGGGGCGCTGGTGGTGGTGACTCCCCTTGATGGTTCTCCGGCTGATGATGCGGGAATTAAGCCGCGCGATCGCATTCTGAAAATTGATGGTTTTTCGACTGATAAGATGACCTTGGATGAGGCGGCGGCGAAGATGCGAGGCAACCCTGGAACTCAGGTAGTTTTAACTGTAAAATCTGCGGAAAATCAGTCAACTAAGGATTTCAAATTATTACGAGACCACATTACACTAAATCCGGTGGTTTACGAACTGAGAAAAACGGAGGATAATTTAGCTTTTGGTTATCTGCGCTTGCGACAGTTTAGCGCCAATGCGACCAGTGAGGTGACTAATGGGATTAATAACCTAATCAATGCTGGGGCTCAGGGTTTTATTTTGGATTTGCGAAATAACCCGGGTGGACTGCTACAGTCGGGGGTAGAAATTGCTCGGTTGTGGTTAAATCAAGGGGCGATAGTTTATACTGTAGATAGGCGAGGGTCTTTAGGAGGTTTTGATTCGACGCGATCGGCTTTAACTGATGCGCCGTTAGTGGTATTAGTTAATGGTGGTACAGCCAGCGCCAGCGAAATTCTGGCGGGTGCGCTTCAGGATAACCACCGGGCTTTATTGGTGGGTGAAAAAACCTTTGGGAAAGGCTTAATTCAATCCCTGTTTGATTTGTCTGATGGTGCGGGGTTGGCGGTGACAGTGGCTCATTATGAAACCCCTAACCATACTGATATTAACAAACAAGGAATTATGCCCGATCGCATTGTGAAAAGTCCTAATTTAATGCGATCGCAATTAGCCACGGAAGCCGACCCCCAATATCAAGAAGCCGTTGATTTATTGAGAGGGCAAATAATGTAAACCCTCTGGCTCTGGGAGAGGTAAATTCTCACAAAAGGGCTGATAGTTTGGATGCGATCGCCGTTGAGTCCCCAACTGTGATTTATAGTGTATAATCAGTGAGAATCCCCCCAAAAACCCGCCATTGACCAGTAGAGAGCAGTGGATATTCTCACTAAGCCTCAGCATCGATTATTGATCGCGACTGCCGTATTGGTGGGTGGGACGGTGTGCGGTGGCTCCCTAGGAGCGATCGCCACCTCCGTGGCTGGGGGCATTGTCGCCAATGATATGGTTCCCCAACACCTCAAGCATATTGCTGTTCGCCTGAAAGGGAGTCAAGACAAATTAGGCAACCATGATTTAACCCAGGCGACCGGGTTGGCTATCTCCCTGATTATCAAAAGCATCGCCGAAGCCGGAACCTATCCCCACTCCACTAAAAAACTAGCAGCCCTGGCTAAATATACCCTCAAAGCCTGGCAGGAAGTCGCGGAAGCCTTAAAAAAGGGGAAAAAGGTTAATTTTAACCCAATCCAAGAAACGGAGCTTACAGAGCTATTTCGAGGGGGTACGCGGGAGTATGTCGCTCAAACCGTCTTGAGCGCAGAGGATTGGCAGATATTACTGAAACATTGGCTCTGTCCGGGGGCTAAGGTGGAATTGCCCGAAAATGTCGTGCAGGAAGTGGCGACCCAGTTGCGAGAGAAGTTTGCTTTCGCCTTGCGGGAAGTGTTGAAAGGGGATTTTGAAGAAGGGGGACGGGCTTTCGCTGGCTTGACGCTCTCCCTGCTGGGGGAAATGCAGGGGATTTTGGAGGAGTTGCTCAACACCAGTTCCCAAACCCAGATACAGGACTTACAGGCAGAATTAGCGGCGGTGACGCGACTGCGACAGGAGTTAGAGACCGATTCGCAACGGTTCCAGGAGTTGGGAAACCAGATTCAGTCTGGCTTTGGGGAGGTGTTGCAGGAGTTGGGCATCACTCAGGGGAAAATTGACGAGATGCGGGCTGAGTTGCAACAGGAATTACAGAGTGTGCAGGAAACGCTCAGGGAAGGATTGGGCAATCTCAGCCAACAGAATCAACAGTTACAAGAAACGCTCGAAACGGGCTTCGAGAGGGTTGTGGCGTTCTTCGAGCGGGATACATCGGGGATTCAAGCTATTTCCTTCAGCTTGGATACCAACCCGCCCAAGGTGACGAATTGGCAGGGACGGGAAGAGGAATTGAGCCAAGTTAACCGTTGGCTGGATGATGAGAATACGAAACTGGGGGTGATTGTGGGATTGCCGGGGATGGGCAAATCTACCCTGGCGGCGAAGTTGTTTCGGGAGCGGACGGATTTTGAGGATAAATTGTGGCTGGATTTGGGACAGCGTCCGAGTTATTCCCTTGTGGCTCGCGGGATATTGCAGGAGTTGGGCAAACTCTCCCCCAGGAGTTGGAACAAATCCCAGAGACTCGCTTAACCAATGTCTTGGTTCATTGTCTGCAACGGCGGCGCTTTTTGCTGGTGTTGGATAATTTGGAGTCGGTATTGCAAGATGAAGCCTATCAAGACTTTTTGCAGCGGTGGCTGGGGGCCTGTCATCAGACGGAAATTCTGGTGACGACTCAAGTTGCGCCTAAGTTGGTGCAGGAGAACCCCACAGAATTAGCCCTAGGGGGACTCTCAGCGAGGGAGGGGGCGCAACTGTTGCGGGAGTTGGCGGTGGGGGGAACCGAGGCGGAATTGCAGGAGTTTGTTAACCAGGTGAATGGACATCCCCTGATGCTGAAACTGGTGGCGGGGTTGCTGCATGATGAGTTGGGGGATGAGGCGACGATTGGGCAGTTGGCGGGGTTGGGAATTGCGGATGTGGGGCTGTTGATGTCGCGGTTAAGGGGATACCACCGTCAGGAGGTGGTGCAGTTGGTGGCGGTGTTGGATGCGAATTTTAACGGCTTGTCGGAGAAATGGCGGCGGCTGTTGCTGTCGTTGGTGGTGTTGCGTCAAGCCTTTGATGGGACGGTGGCCAGTGCCATGATTGGGGAGACGGTGGCTCATTCTGAGTTGCGGGGGTTGGCGAAACGGGGGTTTTTACTGGCAGAGGCTCAGGGGTATCGATTCCTCCCTTTTATTGCGGAGTATCTCAAGTTTCGCTTGGGGGATTTGTGGGAGGCGCATTTACAGGCGATCGAGTTTTATATGAGTGGTATGAAGCCTCGGGCGGAGTGGCAGACAGTGGAGGATGTGCGGGAATATTTGGAGGTGTTTTATCATCGCTGTGAGTTGGGAGAGTATGAGGCGGCGTTTGATGTCATTCGGAATGGGGGTGATGTCGCTGACTTCCTGAGTTTACAGGGTAATAATGAACTCCTTGCAGAACTCTACCAGCAATTAGTCGAAAATCTGCCCCGTCGAGACGATTGGCGATATGGGGCCTGTTTAACTTCGTTAGGCAACACTTACAATGCCCTAGGACGCTACCAAGAGGCGATCGCCTTTTACCAAAAATCTCTGGAAATCGCACGGGACATCGGCGACCGAAAGAATGAAGCCGCTTCTTTAAACAATTTAGGCAATGCTTACTATTCCCTAGGACGCTACCCAGAGGCGATCGCCTTTTACCAACAATCTCTGGAAATCGCACGGGACATCGGCGATCAAAAGAATGAAGCCACTTCTTTAGGCAATTTGGGCAACACTTACCATTCCCTAGGACGCTACCAAGAGGCGATCGCCTTTCACCAACAATCTCTGGAAATTAAACGGGACATCGGCGACCGACAGGGTGAAGCCACTTCTTTGGGCAATTTAGGCAGTGCTTACTATTCCCTAGGACGCTACCCAGAGGCGATCGCCTTTTACCAACAATCTCTGGAAATCGCACGGGACATCGGCGATCAAAAGAATGAAGCCACTTCTTTAGGCAATTTGGGCAACACTTACCATTCCCTAGGACGCTACCAAGAGGCGATCGCCTTTCACCAACAATCTCTGGAAATCGCACGGGACATCGGCGACCGACGGGGTGAAGCCAATTCTTTAATCGGTTTAGGCAATGCTTACTATTCCCTAGGACGCTACCCAGAGGCGATCGCCTTTTGCCAACAATCTCTGGAAATCGCACGGGACATCGGCGACCGACGGGGTGAAGCCAATTCTTTAATCGGTTTAGGCAACGCTTACAAGGCCCTAGGACGCTACCAAGAGGCGATCGCCTTTCACCAACAATCTCTGGAAATTAAACGGGACATCGGCGACCGAAAGAATGAAGCCGCTTCTTTAAACAATTTAGGCAGTGCTTACTATTCCCTAGGACGCTACCAAGAGGCGATCGCCTTTCACCAACAATCTCTGGAAATTAAACGGGACATCGGCGACCGACAGGGTGAAGCCAATTCTTTAATCGGTTTAGGCAACACTTACAATGCCCTAGGACGCTACCAAGAGGCGATCGCCTTTTGCCAACAATCTCTGGAAATCGCACGGGACATCGGCGACCGACAGGGTGAAGCCGCTTCTTTAAACAATTTAGGCAACGCTTACAATGCCCTAGGACGCTACCAAGAGGCGATCGCCTTTCACCAACAATCTCTGGAAATTAAACGGGACATCGGCGACCGACAGGGTGAAGCCGCTTCTTTAAACAATTTAGGCAATGCTTACTATTCCCTAGGACGCTACCCAGAGGCGATCGCCTTTTACCAACAATCTCTGGAAATCGCACAGGACATCGGCGACCGACGGGGTGAAGCCAATTCTTTAATCGGTTTAGGCAACGCTTACAAGGCCCTAGGACGCTACCAAGAGGGGTTTGCCGCCTCACAGCAAGCCATAGAAATTTATCAAGAACTGAATTTACCCCTTGATGCTTACCCCATTCCTAATTGGCTGAAAAAACTGGTAAAATTCTCCGAACGGGGTAAACTTCATCTGATGCTGTGTTTTGTCGGGGGTCTGGTGGCTTTCCCCTTGGTGTTGATTGGGGGGTTTTACTCATCCTCTATCGTCTCGTAGTTCGTCAAATTAAGGGTTAACAGAAATCCCCAAAGCCGGACTTAAAATAGGTAGACTGCATGGAAAAATTGCCAACCTTTGTTAGCCCAAACCATGCCGTTATCGGATCGAGATGATTTAAACACAGCAGATAATTCGATAAGTTAATTGTCCCGACCGGAATTGTGCCTATGGGTTGGGGAGTGAAAAACCTTTGGGAAAGGCTTAATTCAATCCCTGTTTGATTTGTCTGATGGTGCGGGGTTGGCGGTGACAGTGGCTCATTATGAAACCCCTAACCATACTGATATTAACCAACAGGGAATTATGCCCGATCGCGTTGTGAAAAGTCCTAATTTAATGCGATCGCAATTAGCAACAGAAGCCGACCCCCAATATCAAGAAGCCGTTGATTTATTGAGGTATCAAATGTAGACCTTCTGTCTCTCCCCAGTGTAGGGTGCGTCACCTTCTCATAACTAACGGAAAAAGAGATAAGTAGACTGGGGACGCACCTTCTTTGATAGCCGTCTCTCCCTGGTGTAGGGTGGGTCGCCTTCCCACCCCAAGTTTTCGATGAGTTATAAAACGCCTTTGGAACTGGGAATAGTACCCGCACGACGTGGATCGATTTCTAGGGCCATTCTGAGCGATCGCGCAAAGGCTTTAAATGCCGCTTCAATAATATGGTGAGAATTGATCCCGTCCAACTGGCGAATATGAAGGGTCATTAAACTGTTATTAGCCACAGCCACAAAAAATTCTCGCACTAACTGGGTATCATAGTTTCCTACCCGGAGTGTGGGAATTTCCAAGCCATAGCTAAGGTGAGGACGACCGGAAAAATCTAGGGATACTTGTACTAAGGCTTCATCAAGGGGGGCGACAAAATGCCCAAACCGGACAATTCCTTTGCGATCGCCTGTAGCTGCTGCCAAAGCCTGACCCAAGGTAATGCCCACATCCTCATTAGTATGATGATCATCAATATGAGTATCCCCGACGGCTTTAATCTCCAAATCCAATAAACCGTGGGAGGCAATTTGGTGTAGCATATGGTCTAAAAAAGGCACTCCGGTAGCCACATCACAGCTACCTGTACCGTCCAAATTTACCGTCACAGAAACATCAGTTTCCCCAGTAGTACGCTTAACAGTGGCAATGCGGTTATGCTTGATATTAGGGTTAGTTCCTGGTGTAGAAGTTGATGGGCGATCGCGAGTTTGCATAGTCAATAATTTAGGGAGCTTTAACTGAGTGGGAACAGGGAACAGTTAATTTCACCGCTCCCCGAGTCCCATGATAACCATTAGGATTTGTGGCTACATTCCCATGATACAGTAACCAGAATCGACATAAATTATCTGGCCAGTAATCCCACTGGAGAGATCACTGCATAGGAAGGCGGCGGTATTTCCTACTTCAGTCTGGGTGACAGTCCGCTTTAGGGGGGCAATTTCCTCGACATGATGAATCATATCTAAAATGCCGCCAACGGCTGAGGAAGCCAAAGTCCGAATCGGTCCAGAGGAGATGCCATTAACCCTAATCCCCAAGGGTCCAAATTCAGCCGCCAAATAGCGGACATTCATTTCTAGGGCAGCTTTAGCAATTCCCATGACATTATAGTTGGGAACTACCCTAACTCCCCCTAAATAGGTGAGGGTGACAATACTACCACCAGAGGTCATCAAGGGTTTAGCAGCGCCACTCAACTGTACCAGGGAGTAGGAACTAATATCTAAGGCGCGAGTAAAACCCTCACGGGAAACGGTGCTAAAGTCTCCCGATAGTTCCTCCTTACCAGCAAAAGCCAGACAGTGGATGAGGATATCGAGTTTCCCCCATTGGTCTCGAATGGTATCAAATAGGGATGTTACCAGTGCATCATCCTGGACATTACAGGGCATGATGATACTGGGATTGAGTGGTTCGACTAGACTGCGAACCTTTTTTTCAAACCGTCCCTTGTCATCGGGTAGATAGGTGACTCCTAGGTTAGCACCGCAGGAGTGGAGTTGTTGGGCAATACCCCAAGCGATGGAACGCTCGTTAGCAATGCCAGTGACCAGTGCGTTTTTTCCGTTTAAATCCAACATAGTAGATTATTGTATTTGAAAAGGGGACGAGAAAACTCCCACAATTGGGGGTTGAAAACAAGAGGTTTGGTGGTAGAATCCCTTTGGCGTGCCTAGATGAATCAGGAGCCGGCGGGCATAGTATGCACCCAGTTCACGATCGCAGGTGGCTAATTTCAGGTCAAAATCTTTGGCATCGCCAAAATATGGCAATTGAGTCGTTTTTTCGACACCAACTCCGTTGGCTTAGATATACTCTGGGTAGACATGAAACCAATGACCTGTATAAATGGACGTACTGAGATACTCACAATTTTGATTCCAGGTCAGGGTAAAAACCTTTGTGCCAGGGAATGACTCTAGGTGAGTGTTAGGGGATCTCCCATTATAATCTTTCGCTTAACGAGGGAGGATGTCAATAGAGTTTAATCTGCACGAGGGTTTTGGTCGCCAGATTTGAAAGCATCGAGTCGGTGAACATTTAAAGTCAGTTCAAGTCAGAGTCAAACTAGCGCAGTGGTTAAGTGGAAGGAATCGGGTCAGTGACGTATGATAGACCGTTAGCATCAGTGTTCCGTCAAATTGGTGGCGGAGCGTTTCCCCCTGTGGTGGAGAGTTTTGACCGTGGTAAAACTATATTTTTCCCCGGTGATCCAGCCGAGCGGGTTTATGTCTTAATTAAGGGAGCCGTGAAGCTGTCTCGGGTTTATGAGGCGGGAGAGGAAATCACTGTGGCTCTACTTAGGGAAAATAGTGTCTTTGGTGTCCTCTCGCTGATTACGGGTCATAAGTCTGATCGGTTTTACCATGCGGTGGCTTTTACCCAGGTGGAATTGCTTTCTGTTCCCATTGAACAGGTGGAAAAGGCTCTGAAAAGTGATCCCGAATTGTCTATGGTGATGTTGCGGGGTCTGTCGTCTCGCATTCTGCAAACGGAGATGATGATCGAAACTTTGGCGCATCGGGATATGGGATCGCGATTGGTGAGTTTTTTATTGATTTTGTGTCGAGATTTTGGGGTTCCCGGTCGAGATGGGATTCGTATTGATCTCAAATTGTCCCATCAGGCGATCGCTGAGGCTATTGGCTCAACACGAGTGACTGTAACTCGACTTTTGGGAGACTTACGACAGAAAAATATGATCTCGATTTATAAAAAGAAAATTACTGTTCATAATCCTGTTACCCTGAGCCAACAATTTACCTGAAAAATTATCCGCTGGCTGTCACAGCCTCACCAGAAGTTGCTCTCAGCTTGAGCTTAACAATAATCATATACCGTTCTGGTTTTGGGGATGATCTCGATTCGTTACTCCCCAGGCTTCCCGATTTTTTGAGCCGGGATAGTCCATAACTATTGCAACTTGGAAAAATTAGCTTCACAATGGAAGATGATAGCAATGGAGGATTAATCGAATATTCTAACCCCTAGCCTTGAAACTGATATGACCGCTGCTTTTATTTTTGTTATTGCTATTCTCACTCTGGGAGGGGTGATCGCGGTGGTGAGCGATCGCCTCGGGACTAAGGTTGGTAAGGCTCGCCTCAGTTTATTTAAAATGCGCCCCAAAAAAACGGCGGCTGTGGTGACTATGGCCACGGGAACTATGCTTTCAGCCTTAACCTTAGTGATTTTATTCGCGACCAGTAAACCTCTGCGCCGGGGTGTGTTTACTATTGACCAAATTCAGGATAGACTCAATCAGGCTCGTAAGGATTTGACCCAGGCTCAGGTAGAAAAGCATCGGGTAGAATCGGAGTTAATACAGGCTCAAAATGAACTACAAGCAGCGGTTGATTACTTAAACGAAATTAATTCTTCTCTCAATAATGCTAAGGTAGAAGTATCCGAACGTGAGCAAGAATTGGAAAGGGCTCAAAGTCGCCTGGAAAATACGGAGAGTGAATTGCATCAACTTCAGAATCAACTCAGTCAAATGGAAGCGGCGAAAACTGAGATTGAGGCGGAAGTAGATAGCATAGAATCTCAATTAAGTCAAGTATACCAGCAAAAAAAAGAGCTGGAAACAGAAATAGATCAACTACAAGTAGAACGTCAAGATTTAATCGAGCAGCGGGAGAGGGTGTCGGCTCAGATAGAAGATCGCGATCGCCAAATTGCTGACCAAGACATGGTGATTGCTGAACGGGAAAAACGCTTATCTGAATTGGAAATAGCTCAACAGCAATTGGAAGAACAAAAAGCTAATGCTCAACGGGGTTTTCAAATGCTGCGAGAGGGTAGTGTAGCTCTCAAACGGGGTGAAGTTCTGGCGAGTGGATTGGTGAGAATTGGGGATAAAGACAGTTCTAAAGATGCGGTAAATAGACTGCTACAAGAAGCTAACCGCAATGCCCTAAGATTTGTGCAAATGGGTAATCAAAGTGCTAATCAAGATATGGTAGTTATGATTACTAAAGCTGAGGTTGAAGAACTGATTGAGGAAATTAATGATGGTGAGGAGTATGTGGTACAAATCGTCGCGGCTGCTAATTATTTAGTGGGTGAAAAACGGGTGGCAGTTTATACTAGGGCGGAGCTGAATCAACTGTTATTTAGCAGTGGTCAAATTGTGGCGGGAACTTCTTTAAATCCGGCTACTATGACTTCGGAAAGGCTGCAACAGCAATTACAACAGCTTTTGGATGCTTCGAGTTTTAGGGCTCGTTTTGTAGGGGTGGTAAATGGTTCGATAGAAATGAGTGACGATCGCATAGATACTCTGATTTCTTTTATTCAGCGGTTGGAGGAGTATGATCAAACCTTGGAACTACAAGCGGTGGCGGCGCAGGATACTTATACTATCGGTCCCCTGCGCTTGGATTTGTTGGCGCGTCATAACGGGGAGGTGTTGATTAGCACTCGTCAACAGACCCGAAAACTTGATGATATTGATTGGGCGGAGGTTTGGCGGTGGTGATTTTGGGTTTTGACCCGGGTCGGGATAAATGCGGGGTGGCGGTGGTAGGGGACAATCAACAGGTTTATTACCATCAAGTAGTGGCGGCGAATGATGCGATCGCCACGGTAGAATCACTCTGTAGTCAGTTTTCGGTGCAACTGGTGGTGATGGGAAATCAAACCACTTCCCGGACCTGGAAACAACAAATGCGCGCGGTTCTTCCCGAGTCTATTCAGATAGTGGAAGTTGATGAGCGTTATAGTTCTTTGCAAGCACGCGATCGCTATTGGGAAATGTATCCCCCCCAGGGTCTATCTCGTCTGTTACCCCAGGGGATGCGGGTTCCCCCCAGACCCATTGATGATATCGTGGCAATTATCCTAGTCGAACGTTATCAGGGGGGAAATTAGTTACGGTAGCCGTCTACTGAGGTTCGGTTTTAATCACTGTCGATGGTGCTACTGATATCGCTATAGTGTAGTTAAAGATAGATTATTACAGGATCTGGCAAATGAATAACAAATCAAATGGAGTTCCTGAGTTTTGTGGCGATCGCCTTTCCGGCAGTAATGGATTGTGGCAATATGTGAAATCAATGCCCCCGGAAACAATAGCCCAACTCTCCCAAGCTGATCCGGATGTAGCTCAATTGATGGAACATAATCTACTACAAATCCTTGGTGGATTGCCTTCTGACCATTTTGATGTGACAATTACTACTAGCCGTGAAAATCTTGGTCGTCTTCTAGCTTCTGCGATGATGAATGGATATTTTCTCAACAAAGCTAAACAGCGCATGGAGTTTGAAAAATCCGTTGCCAATATTTACAGTTAACCGGAAAGATTTAGCAGGTCTGGGGAGTCAGTATAATTGGCTCCCATCAAGTTTTTTGCCTCTTCAGAAAAACTGCCAATTGCTTGATATTTAGTCTCCCGGACCCCCGTGCTAACTAAGTATAAGTTTATCGAAATTTGAAATTGAGATTATCAGTGGTTATCCCCCTGATGGGTTACTGCCCACTACCCAAAACCTATAGGTGTATAAGACAATATAAACTTAGGCTCGAAGCGGTAATTGGTTAACAAATCTCTGGTGAGAGGACTGCCTCTGTCCGGGGTTATGAGTTGATTAATTTTGCTGTCGGGTGGGAGATAGCTATAACCCACTGGGGGCTACCCAGCCAGGTCAAAACTGGGTAGGTAGAAAATCAGGGTGCATCGAAAAATGAAGAAAATAATTGTGTTACTCGGGCTAGTGGCTTCGACGGGTGGGGGTCTAGCTTTGGTTTCTGATGTGGCGGCGATCTCCTCGCCTAATTCGCCTGCCTGGAAAAGCTTCAACAACCACGGTCTAGTTGTTCAAAGTGGTTATGAAGGCACGAATGAGGATGGCGATCGCGAAAGTGTAGGTACATCAATGTAGTTTGGTCATAGGGGCGGCTCAAAGCTGCCCCTACTGATTTTTAGGGGAGTGTTTGTAGAAATTGTTGAATTTCTAGGTCGCCAGGATTTATTTATAATGCCCTTTGGTCGCGATCTTTAGCTTCTTGGTCGCGGCCCTGTGGCAGATAGGCGATCGCCTCTCCATAGTCTCCCAGGAGAAATAGTGCTTGGGCTTTAGCGGTGAAAGCGGGGGTAAAATCAGGTTTGATATTGATCACGCGAGTATAAGTGATCGCCGCCTCAAATTTGGGAGATCCACATAGGCGATCTGTTCCGGTTAAAATTGGTGACGGGAGAAGGGTAGCCATCTCCGAGATACCGCTGTAGGATGCACGCACAGAAAAAATTTAATTATATGAAAGTAGAATCGATTAAAATCGAAAACTTCAAACGATTTCAGGACCTAGAAATTTCATTCAAGAATAATATTCTGGACGAGGTGAGCGATCGCTATCTGATCCTCGGCGATAACGGAACAGGTAAAACGACCCTCTTACAGGCGATCGCCCTTCCTTTAGCCTTAGCAACTGGTCGGATTCGAGATGTAGCAGATTTTAACTGGATCGGTTTCCTTCCCGGTCGCCATTTTAGGTGGGGATCACCAAAGATTGAGATGCAGATTTTATTTGAGGAGGAAGAATTAAAAACCACTTCTGAACTGGCAAAAAAATGGTACGATGCTCAACCTGACGAATTCAAAGAAATGCGGGAATTTGTCGAACCGGGAGATAGCCGGAGAGTGAGCCTTCTGTTAAACGGTGATTTTTGGAAAGCGGGAGATACTCCCGCAGAACGCGCCCAATTTAGAGGAAGATATTATGCTCAATGGTTGATCAATAGGAGAGAGCAATCTGTCCGACATTATTTTGCCAAACTTCCCGGAGTTTTTTGGTTTGACCAGTTCAGGAACTTAGGTTCCCATTCCAAGCCAGACAGTAGCAGAGACAATCTCAACGAAAGTAGTAGTGAAGCATCCTTTGATGTGGGAGTCGGGATTTTACGACAATACCTGATTGATTGGCACAGAAACCAAGAATCAGGAATTGGCGATTATTCAAATAGTTATTTATTGCAGATAGAAAGACTTTATAAAAAAGTTTTTCCCGATCGCTCATTTGCTGGGATAGAAAAAATGCCCAGTCAAAATGATCCGACAGGTTCAGAAACTTATTTTCTGCTGAATGATGGATATCGAACCTATGACGTTCAAGAAATGTCAGCCGGAGAACAGTCTGTTTTTCCTTTGTTATATGAATTTGTGAGGCAACAAATTGCTTATTCGGTGGTCTTAATCGATGAAATAGATTTGAACTTACATCCTCCGGCTGCTCAATATTTTGTATCCCAACTGATGAAAATTGAACCAACCTGTCAATTTATTATTACCACTCACTCTGACTCGGTGAGCAATGTTGTTGGAGAAAGTGAAACCTACCGTTTACCGGGAGGAACGCTGTGTCTGTAACGAATCTTTACTGCGAAGGAAGTCCGAAAAGCATTGATATTCGAGTTATTCGTCAGTTATTACCCAAATGTGAAATTCGCCCTCTCGGGGGCAAAACGTCCAGCTTTCTGAGTAGTATTATCGCCGACCGTGACCGACAACCCAATTTAGCTTGTTTGGTCGATCATGATTTCGATTGTCGAGATTGGGAAATAACCAATGAACCCATTCGATGTGTATATGATCAAATATGGGTCGGTTGGGCGTGGGAAAGAAAAGAGATTGAAAACTATTTAATCGATCCGGTAGTCGTCCGAAACGCATTAGGAAAGAAAGCACCATCAAACTCTGAGTATCAGAATGCTTTAGACCAAGCAGCGGAGAAAATTGCTGCATATTAGGCGGCAAGAACTGCTTTAGATTGCGAAAAGTTTAAGAATTTTTGGGGCGACAAAGTTCGACAAGGACATTCATTCCCGCCCAAACTAGGCGAAGATTACTGTGAAGTAAGGATAGCTGAAATTGTTAGAGAATATAAGGGCGAGAGAATTGTGTCACCCGAAAATGTGCAAGGGAAATTCAGGGATTTACTTCCTAAATTCAAATCAGCAGGATCTCGTTTTCAAAATTATCTCCATTATTTTGCGGGAAGGATTTACTCTACGCCATGAGAGACAAACTCGGTGATTGGGGATTTGAAGATAGTTCAAATAAAAACCACCCAGAGGAAGTATTCATTGAAAGAGTTGTGACTAGAATTGAACACACAGATGGGGTTTGGGAGTGGTTACCAAAATGGAAGAAACTCCGTCAGTTGATTGAGGAGACTAATTTTTCGGAAAGTTGAAATCAATTGGGGGAAATGGCGATCGCGAAAGTGTAGGTACATCAATGTAGTTTGGTCATAGGGGCGGCTCAAAGCTGCCCCTACTGATTTTTAGGGGAGTGTTTGTAGAAATTGTTGAATTTCTAGGTCGCCAGGATTGATTTCTAATGCCCTTTGGTCGCGATCTTTAGCTTCTTGGTCGCGGCCCTGTCGCAGATAGGCGATCGCTTTACCTAACCAACTTTGGGAGTGGTTACTATCAAGATAAATAGCGCGATTATAGGCATTAAGGGCTTGTGCGTAACGTTTAATTTCCATAAAGATTTGACCCCTTAAAACCCAGGCTTCTCTTTGGTGAGGATTGTGATGGAGAGATTCGTCTACCGATGCGATCGCCTCTCCATAGTCTCCGAGGCGAAATAGGGCTTGGGCTTGAGCTGTCAAAGCGGGGGTAAAATCAGGTTTGATATTGATCGCGCGAGTATAAGATTTCGCCGCCTCTGGGTAGTCATCTAGGTGATTCATTAAAATATTGCCTCGTAAATACCAAATCCCATAATCATCAGGTTGAATTTGTAGGAGGCGGTCAAAGGCTTGTAAGGCTTCTTCATGGCGACCGATAGACATTAATAGCGCCCCACGATCACGCCATGCGGGATGAAAATTAGGTTGGAGTTGGGTAGCGCGATCATAGGATGCGATCGCCTCATCGTATTGACTCAGGGAAGATAAGGCATTTCCGCGACCATACCAAGCCGGATAAAAATTAGACTGTATGTTAATCGCCCTTTCAAAGGCTTCTAAGGAGTCTCGCCATCTTTCGTGGCGATAAAGCTGATTTCCGCGATTAGTCCAGTCGATGGCGCTAAAGCGATCGCTAACTTGGGGAACCTGCATATAAGCGGAAATAGATTGTAATTCCCGGGGAGTAGGGGGGTCTGGCTGGCGATCGCTGATATTGAGGTTAAGGGGAATCCCTGATTGCAAAAATCGGTTTACGGGAATACCTGCACTGTAGCCTACTGTAACTCGATTGCTGGTTCCGGTGATCTGGTCTATGAGGATTTGACCTTCTGACATTCCATGAATACCAATTACCTGACCTTGGGTGTCTAAAATCGGCCCCCCACTCATACCTACCTGGGTGAAATTGGTATAAAATAGGTCATAGCCACGGGTGGTGGGTTCTTTGACAAAGGCGAGTTTGTAGGCTTCGCTAATTAGTAACCCGGCGGTAAATAGGCGGGGCTGAAATTCTGGCCAGCCGGAAATGAAAATGTGTCGGGACTCGGCATCATAATCATAATCGGCAATTTGTGCCAGGGGGTAGGTGCGATCGCTACTGAAGGCTAAAACTGCTAAGTCGATTCCCGGTAGTCTAATGACGCGATCGTAGTCTAGGGCGTATTTTTGGCCGTCATGGGTGATAATTATGTATTCATCGGGACTGCGGACAACATGGTTAGCGGTCAGTACATAATACAGGTCTCCCTCACGTAAACCTCTGGGGAGCGTGGAAGCCCCGTGTCTTTAGACCGGGGAGGAAACGGGACCGGGGGACTTTAGTCCCCGTGAATCTTTCAAGCATAGGCGTAACCATCCTTTCGGTGAATAGGTTGGCAGTATTTGTGGTTGATGCCTGTCACCCGTCCCGAGGCGGTGGTCATATCAAAACTGCCAGAGGCACGGCAGAGAACCCGTCCTACATAGGAGCCAATTTTCTTCCCGGCCGTGACCGTAGCCGTGACGATATCGCCAGTCTGAAAACCTTTGTGAATTTGCTTCCTGGAGCGGTGACGAGTGGGGAATCCGTACTTATTCGTCCCGCACATCCGACGAGTTCCATGCCCCTTCGCTAGAATCAGCAACGGTTTTGACGTGACAATATCGAGTGATTCGACGTCTCCAACACAGGCAGCATCAAGCCAATGAGCCTTGGGTAGGTTAAGCCGAAGTCGATTGAACTTCGTTTGTCCGGCGGTTCCTGTGGTGACCCGAAGTCCTGTGGCTTTGAGAGCCTTGAACAAGGCCCACCGAGTCGAGTTAACGGCAGCCGCATCGTTAAGGGGTGATTTGGCCTGCCTCAGAAGACGACTCAGGACATCAGGCTGGCCCGATAAAAAATCCCGAATGTCCCCATTGCCTTTGGCTTGATTGCATGAGTGGCAAGCGATCGTCAGGTTAGACACCCGGTCAGAGCCCCCCTTAGACCGGGGCTGAATATGCTCAACTTCAAGGGGTACATGTTTAGCACCACAGTAAGCACAGGTTCGGCCCCACTTTTCCAACAGGTATTCCCGGACTTCGTAGCCTTGTAAGGCTCCCTGCTGATACTCAACACCTGAGATCTCAGGGTTTTCCATCAATTGTAGGTCGAACCGTACTAGCTCTTGAACAATGCGGCCCACTGGGGCAAGTCTACGGAATCGGTTAACCCAGGTCATCAGGGTATCGACTCGATGCTGCAAGCTCGGAGCCAACCAACCCTGGGGACGAGTCCGATTCAAGAACCGAGCCGGCCGATATTGGGTCTTGCGGTTTCGTCGAGAACGTCGCAGTTGCCGACGAGACCGTAAGGCTTCTACTATCTGCTGTCCTCGGTGCTGCAACTCGGCAGCAAAGATGATTCGATTCCCTTGCTTCAGGGCAATTCCAGTGACTTTAGAACCTGGGTCTAATTTGAGTTCGAGCGGTTCAGGATTCGCATCAACCTCCTTGTTGAGAATAATGGTGAATGGGTAGCGTCGAAATACCGATGCTTTTCCGGCTTTGAGTAGAAACCGTGCGACCCCTGGCTGGCAGGGGGTCAGGGGCTTACGGTTGGTATCTAAAACGAAAATATGATTAGACATTGTTGCGTCTCTTCTGATTGCTCGTCACCTTAAAAATGTGAGGGTATGGTTGCCCCCAACTCTGCAAAGCAGGTAAAGTTTGCCTCGTCAATGTTATAAAAGCTTTTTGGGCTAACTACACTTCCTTACCCCTTGTAAAGATGTTTAATAGTTAACGATAGAGCGAGAGGCTGGCAAGCACCTCAAGGTATCATGGCTTAAATAACGTAGCCAGTTAAGGCTTAGACTGGTCAACTAACTGAGGAATCCGAGGCATGAAGCCCCGTTACTTCAGTACGGGGTGCTGACTGATGCGATCGATATCTTCCGCCATTAGGGCGATCGCATTACTGACAGATAACAGGGTGATTACTCCGGCTGCTATTATAGCTTGCACCGGACGCAAACAATTTTTAACTAGACTCATGGCGCACCTATGGAAGTATTGACTGGGTAGGAGTCTGAACCTATCCCATTCCTTACTTCTGAGGATTTAGGATTTATCCGGTTGAGTTAGCAGTTATAGGGAACTGGCACTGTCTGGGGCAATTTCCACCCCTCCTTGCTGCACTATTTTTTGGCGATCGGTAATTAGATCGCTGAGGGTTTCAATGTTCTTGATTCCCATATCATGACAAGCCTTTTTTAAGCTGCTTTGGAAGGCTTCTATATCTTCTCCATATCCACAATTGCGGGCAGCTTCCTCTAGTCCCTGTTTGGCACTGGATTTCGCACAATTTACTAGATCAGTTCCTTGTAATCTGGGGGAATTTGACATAATTATTGTTTATAGATTTGCACACCAGTTAAATTATAGCAAATTTGGTCGGAATTATTATCTATCTGTGGGGGGATATTTTCTAACTAACTATGACGACTAGGCTATGGCGGGTTAAGACCAACCACAGCCAGTCTGGGGGAGGTCTCGTGGCTATCCCGAAAAATTAGTTAAGCTATTATCGGTGAATGGTAAATCTTGATTAAGGTAGTTAATTTCCTGTTTTTCCATGTCATTAATGCGGTGAATATAGTTGCGGAGAATTTGAGAGAGACGACCATCATAAAAACGATGGAGACTGTAGTTAGGTCTGGCTGGAAAACCGCGACGCTGTTTATGTCGTCCTCCCGCCCCAGGGTCAAAGGATTGAATCCCGTGATTAATCCCCCATTCAATAGGGGAATAATAACAAGCATTAAAGTGTAAACAATCGATATCTTGTAAACTTCCCCAATAGCGACCATATAGGCGATCGCCTTTAGTCAAACAGAATGACATCCCCATAGGTTGGCGATCGTCTAATTCATTATATGCCGCCACAAAAACCACCCGGTGACGATAATCATGATGTAACTGTTCAAAGAATTTCCGAGTCAGATATTTACTTCCCCACCAGCCAAATTTATCGCAGGTACTCCCATAAAAATCATACATCAGGGAAAACATTGATTTAGGGATATCATCACCCGTCACAATCCGCATTTGTAGACCCACTTTGTCTAAGGCTTTTCGTTCTCGTTTGATATTACGGCGTTGATTAGCATTAAAGATTTTCAAGTAATCATCAAAACTATTATATCCTTGATTTTGCCAGATATAACTATGGTGTAGCCAAGGGGTAAATCCCTGTTTGTCCAGAGTAGACTGCCATTGACGATCCACATAAAGAAAATGGCAGCCAGAAATTTTATGGTTAATACAAAAGCGATCTATTTCATGCACCATTAACCCCGTAATTTCGTCTTCATCCTCAGAGGGATCCACTAAAAATCGATAGCCTTCTGCTGGCGTAAAAGGCGACATCCCCAACATTTTAGGATAGTATTCAATCCCCAATTGATAAGCCAAATCAGCCCATTGGTGGTCAAAGACAAACTCACCGCGACTGTGACCTTTGAGATATAATGGGGCTGCCGCGACTAATTGAGAATCTCGCCATACTGTCAGATGATTGGGTAGCCAACCCGCCTGTCCCGTCGCACTACCAGAAGCCTCCAAATTATGCAGCCAGTCCCATTCAAAAAACGGAGTTTTCAGGGGTTGGGCGAGTCGATCCCACTCCGACTGAGGGACTTCGGAAATTTGATTAATCCAAGCTACCGAATACGGTGATTGATTTGAGTGTAAGGTATTCATGCTGAAAATTAAAAGCGCTATGATATTCTAGCGATTTTAATGGGGAGATTTAACCCGATAGTGCAGAAATACCTCATCATCTACCTGTTGGACACTCAACAATTGTAAATGGGGTGCGAAGCGAGATAAAAATCCTTCTCCGTCCACGGGAGTCGGTGATGTGGTTCCCCCCAAAATTCGGGGACAGACGGTCAGGTGAAACTCATCGATCGCATGGTGGGCCATTAAAGATGCTACTAGCTGACCGCCGCCTAAGACCGCTAGTCTTTGTATATCCCGGTCTCTGAGTTGCTGTAACGCTTCTGACCAGGTTATCACTCCATTGGAGTCGTCCGCGACGATCACTTGGTCGAAGTGGTCGGAAAATCGTTTCCAAGGCTGACCCCCTAAGAATGTGGTCAGTAACCACTTGGGAACAGGCTGTTGAAAAAATTTGAGGGTTGGGTTAATTTTTCCTGATGCGGAACAGACTATTTGAACCGGTTGGGGGGGTTTTCCGTTTTTTTTCCCGATCGCCTAACAATTCCGTTGAAGACACCCTTAAAACTGTTCCATAGGCGGCGAGAGTGCCGTTTCCGAACAGTACAGCGTCGGCTTGGGCAATTTGTCGTTCTAGGTGAATGATATCAGCATTAGAGCCAAATCGGGCAGGCGATCGCATCAGATCAGCAATTTTGCCGTCAGCACTCATGGCTAAAATAACAGTAGTGTGGGGTCGGGTGGTTGGAATTATCTCATCCATAAGGGCCTGGTTTTGGCTCTCGACTTGCTATTAGTGATCTTAAAACAGGGTCTGACAAGATGCAAGACGCTAGATCTAGCTTAGATCTACTAGTCGTGATCGGCGCATCGGTATTAATTTGAAAAAATATACATCAGATTTAATTCTATGATTTCATTGTTCCCTAAAGCTATCTTAATTATCACTGTCCTGACTATAGTTAGTTATCTCATTATTTGTGTCGGGTTGCTTTTGTTTCAAAATCGGTTGATTTTTTTCCCATCTAAGACCATTGAAAAAACTCCCGATTTGTTAGGGATGCTATATCAAGAGGTTTGGTTAAAATTACCCGATTCCACATCAGAAAGTGAACAGATTAATGGTTGGTGGATTCCTGGCGATTCCGACATAGTGATTTTGGATTTGCATGGGAACAGTAGTAATATTGGTGGCAATTTAGGCTATGCTAAACAATTTCATCATCTGGGATTTTCCGTGTTTTTGATAGATTATCGAGGTTATGGTTGTAGTAGCGATCGCTTTCCCTGTGAACAACGAGTTTATGAAGATGCCGAGTTAGCTTTTAATTATTTGGTTAATTCTCGAAACATCCCCCCTGATAAAATTGTCGTATTTGGGCATTCTTTGGGAGGTGCGATCGCTATTGAATTGGCTACGAAACACCCCCAAATTGCTGGATTGATTATCGAAAGTTCCTTTACTTCTATCCTCGATATGGTCAAGGTAAAGAAACAATATCGGATTTTTCCAATTAATTGGTTATTGCATCAACGATTTGATTCTCTTGCGAAAGTTCGGGAATTGAAAATGCCGATTTTATTCACCCATGGGACCGCTGATGAGTTGGTTACCGCCAGTATGAGTGAGCAGTTATACCAGGCTTGTCCTGAACCCAAACAACTGCTGATGATTCCTGATGCTGATCACAATCATGTCAAAGAAATGGGAGGCGATCGCTATCGGGAAACCATCAAGAAATTTGTGGAAAGTCTGTAAAAAAATTTTATCTTTCATGGGTCTAAACCCTCTGGACTTCCCCATAAATTTCACCCGATTTATATGGGGATAATTTAATAATTTAAATTTAAATCATTCATCATCTCTAAAACCTGTTCAATAGCTACTGATTGCTGATTAATATTGAGAGAAATAGTCTGAGAATTTTCTACTATACTGTTAATCCCATTAACCACCTCATTAAATCCGGTTTTACTTTCCTCTGTGACTCGGACTGTAGAACTCATCGCTTTTTGAATATCATGTACTAAATTGTTAATTTCTGCTGCTGAGGATTTACTTTGATCAGCCAGTTTCCGAATTTCATTGGCGATCACATTAAATCCTTGTCCACTATTCTGGTCAGCTTGTACCGCCTCAACTGCAGCATTTAAAGCCAATATATTAGTTTGATTAGCTAAATTACTGACTATAGTAGATATTAAGCCAATTTTGACAATTTTATTACTTAAATCCGAGATTTTATAGGCAAGTTTATTCACCGTTTCTTGTAAGCCATCCTGGCAATAATTATCATCAGATTCCCGATAACCTTTAATCAAATATAATACCTGTTTAGCCGCTAATGCTGCCTTAGAAGCCTGTTCAGCGGAACCCCTAGCTGAACTGTTTAACTCATTCATAGTTATAGTGACTGAATGCACTAACATTTTCTGATTTTGTAGTGTTCCTTGTAATTCTTGACTTCTGGTAGATATCTCAGCAGCCATGAGGTTAAAAGAGTGAGCCAAACAACCTAGTTCATCCTGTGTATTATCTGGAATAGACACATTATAATTACCTGCCGAAATTTTCTGAGTCCCATTAATTAGTTGTTGCAATGGTGCAGATACTTGTCGTTTTAAAACCACCCAAACTAGGAGCATTAATGATAATAGTAAAATTACTTCAATCAGGATATTTGCTAACACAAAATTTACGGATTTTTTTATTAAAATTGACCGAGGAAAAACAGTTACAAAATACCAGTCAATACCCGGCATTTGGCGAAAAACCAGGTATTGATTATCTTCATAATTAGGTATTATGTATTGATTTGGGGGAGCATTTGTAACTAATTTAAATATATTCATTAAGTTACTATCCTGCAAATTTTGGATCTTAACCGTGGTAGTGCTATCTTGAATTTTATCTATTAAGTGGGGATGAGCGATTAACTGACCATCCCCTCTAAAAATTAGGTTATATCCTCCTTCAATATGCACATTAACTGTTCTTTCGATTAACTGATTTAGGGTGATGTCATGACCAAGAGTTCCTATGGTTTGACCATTATAATCAACGGGGGTTGAAGCCGTGACTAACCAAAGCTGACTAACTGGTTCATAATAAGGTGTAGTCCAAACGGTTTTTCTTTCCGGGTTATTCTCAGGAGTGGCGACTAAATACTCTGGTTTTTGGGGCATATAAAAGTTAGCATCAGCTTCTTTAACATAATTAGGAACTTCCGGCCAATAAACAATTGTAATATTCTCCGGGGTCATAATGAAGGTACTATCAAAACGATTATGCCACGCCCTCCCGTAGGATTCGATTAACCTTTGTAAATCAATGACTTTCCGACGAATTTCTGGGGTGATTTCTAAGGATTTATCAATATACACTCCCGCCTGGCGTTCACCATCAAAATTGACAGGGTTGTTACGGATAACCCCGTCCGGGTATCGGATGAATAAATTATTAAATTCCTCTTCTAAATTAGCGGGGGATGGTTGTGCAAATTCCCTCAGAATTTCGGCTTTCAGGATAGCATGATTATCAACCGCTAAATCAAAGATTTGCTGTTCTCTGGCTACTCTTTCCACCACAGACTCTTCTAGTTGCGTTAATTTCTGATTTCTCAATGCTGATATCGCTTGCATATAATTAGCGATCGCACTACCTGTCACTATTAAAACTGCACATACAGTAATCTGAAATAAGGTTTTTCTGGTCAGAGAACCTTTGGGGGAAAACTGCGATTCCGGGTGATTTTTGCCATGGGAGTTTAACATAATTATATGAATTGATTAAGGATTGAGGGTGCTGTGATCATCTACTATGATTATATCATAACAATTATGTAGGGTTTGTCCTAGTGCTGCTCTAAATATGTAAAATTTTGGTAAAATTGGCTCAACCGAGTTATCAGTCTGTATTAATTCCATGTAGGCTGAAAGGCTATGATTACATCCATGGCCCGCCTGAGACTAGCAGAATTAACCTTAGCCCCTTCTATTGCCCATGATTCTTGTACAAACTTAATCAGTGGATTATTATAATCTTTACCGACTTTGGCAGTGCTTTCTGCTGGGGGTACAATGGCATCTTTTAAGGCTTTTTTTCTGCATCTACGACAGAGGTTGATTAAATACTGTTTCGGGTCGTCTATATCATCAACATCCGTGGTAATCAAATTAGGTGAAATACCTAAAAATTTAGCAAATCCTTCTCGGTCAGCCAGTCACCACGATTCTACTTCTTTCACAGCTACTCTAAAAAGCAGGTTAGGATGTTTGGGCTGAGATTTTAACCATTCATTAATAATCGCCAATGGACATTCAGATTTATCTAAATCAGTTAAGACTAAATAAGCCATTCCTTTGGCTGCATTATTAAATCCGCACAAGTTTTTTTTGAGATAACCATATCCGTTTTTGTGAAAACAATGACCAATCAAAAAAGGACGTTGAGAATGCTGAATCATTTTTTTTAACACAGCCTCACTCAGGATATCTTCACAGGCTAAATTAATGGGAATATCTGTCATTGATATCAACTTATTGGAATAAACTTAGTTGTTGAATTTGAGGGGGGACTGTCTGAGGTAATGCAGCATCTGCTATAGTTAAACCTCCTTCTAATAGCAGTCTAATGTTGTCATCACTAGAAGCTATTTTAACTTCGGTTCCCTCCGGCTTAGGTATCATTAAGATAACTTCTTGGCCACCAATACCCTGGTCTGAAAGTAAATCGGCACTATGGGTAGTAATAATAACTTGCCGTTTTTTGGATCGTTGTAGTCGATAAATTAGGGGAGGTAGCTGGTTAATAATTCCCGAATTTAATGATAATTCTGGTTCTTCTAGTAATAACAAGGAATCGGATTCTAACAAAGACCATAGTAGTCCAATGAGTCTTAATGTACCATCAGAAAATTGGTCTTCCCTTTGTTTTCCGGCTTGGGGTCGCCAATGTTCATAAATAGCCTCTAAATGAGGGACACCCATTTCGTCTTTAGTATCGGTTAAATTTTTTAACTGGGGTACGGCTAACTTGAGGGCTTCTTCAATTTTTTTTAGTCGTGATTTGCGGGTTTTTTCTGATGTCTTGGCTACCCTTTCTAAAAAAGTTCTGCCAAAGGGATCTTCGAAAAGTCCGGGGGTAGCAAATGCTTCGGGGTGGCGAACCAATTGGGGAATTATATGTAAGTATAAAATCGATTCTAAAAATTTGGCAATGTCTCGAAATTGGGCATTGGCATTAATTTGTTCTAAATAGGTTTGGGTAAGTCTTAACTCATCTCGTTGATCATCTCCATCAGGTCGATTGATAATTTGTTGGTGGTGATGCCAGACTCTTTCATAGGCAATAATTGGTTCATTTTTGCCACCTTTTCTCTGTTTAAATCCTATGGCATATTTCCAAAGGGGTGCTGTGGCATTTGGTTGGGATAGGTGAATTTCGATTTCTACATTAGGATAACGGCGGGCGGAAAGACTCCGAATTTTAGAAACTCCACCTCGATCGCCTACGGCTTTTTGGAGACCGCCGCCGGGTTTGGCTAAATCCCTTAAAAATCTGAAAGCATCGAGAAAGTTGGACTTACCGCAGGCGTTGGGACCGACTATAAATATACGATCGCATAAGTCCACCTCAACGGCACGAAAGTTGCGCCAATTTTTCAGGATTATGTGTGATATGATCATGTAAATTACCGTAATTTTAGCTATAGTATAACTGAATATATCTCTGGTGTTCGGATAATCGGGGAGTGTGGCGACTGCTCAAATTAGTCAAAACTTGCTAAAATCGCAGTTATCAGAACACTTATCAAGACATTGGCTATGGAAAATAATCTAAATACAAACATCAGTCCCACTTCTATCCAACAAGAAGATGCCCAAGAAATTCTACAAATTGCTATGGCTCGCAGTCAAGAAACTGGGGAACTCACCCGCACCCAGTTGGAGGAAATGGCAATGGAGTTGGGAATTAGCTCGGAAAATTTACAGGCGGCGGAATTAGAATGGCAGACTCGGAAAGTGGAGTTAACCGAAAAACAGGTATTTAATCAGGAACGTCGGCAAAAATTACGGCAAGATGCTGTTAAATATGCGATCGTTAACTCTTTCCTAATTTTATTAAATCTGGTGACTACCCAGGGTATGGCTTTTGCTTTAACGATCGCTTTATTATGGGGTCTAGGATTGAGTTTGCAAGCCTGGAAAGCCTATCAAACTCAGGGAGAAGCATACGATAAAGACTTTGCTAAATGGCGGATCAAAAAGCAGCTAGGAAACTCCCTAGGAATCATTGCAGGTCGCGTCATTAAGGGCATTCAATCATAATAGTTATCAATTAATTGGGTGTTGGGGTTTAGCTGAGGGGTTGGGGGTTGGGGGTTGGGGGTTGAGTGTAGCCGATACCATATTGTCGCCGAATGTGATATAATCAGAGTTTGTCTTGTTAAATTTGAGTTTAATCTGGTCATGGCTGTTCCAAAGAAACGAACCTCTAAATCCAAGCGGAATATGCGAAAAGCGACTTGGAAGCGCAAAGCTAGAGTCCAAGCCGAAAAAGCCTTATCCCTAGGTAAATCGGTCCTTACAGGTCGGTCTGCAAGTTTCGTCTATCCGACAGATGATGAGGAGGGCGACGAGGAATAACCCGGGGATGTTGGTTGAAAAGCCGGATGTCAGTTTTTGTTGATGTCCGGCTTTGGGGTTATTTTTGAACGGCTGCTGGCAGAATCAACATGGCATCACCAAAAGAGTAAAAGCGATATCGGTTGCCGAAATCATTGGGTGGTTGTTCTAAGGCATCCTGATATAATTTCATGAGTCTTTCACGACCAATTAAAGCTGATACCAACATCAGTAAACTCGATCGCGGTAGGTGAAAATTAGTAATCAGTCCATCAATGACGCGCCAGCGATAGCCGGGATAAATAAATAGGTTAATTTCGCCGCAGTAAGGTTGAATAGAGCGATCGCCAGAATTTTGGGCGGCTGCTATACCTTCCAAAGTCCGCACTACGGTAGTTCCCACGGCAATGATGCGACCACCACGGGCGCGGGTTTGATTGATTTTCTCGACGGTTTCGGGAGGCAATTCGACCCATTCGGCGTGCATTTGGTGGGTGGTAATATCCTCAACTTCCACGGGACGAAAAGTTCCTAAGCCCACATGAAGGGTGACGAAAGCGTGATCAATGTGTTGCTGAGAGAGTCTTTGAAATAGTTCTTCTGTAAAGTGTAACCCGGCTGTAGGTGCGGCCACGGCCCCAGGGCGATCGCCATAAATAGTTTGATACTGTTCGGCTAAAGCCTGAGAATCAGTAACATAGGGAGGAAAAGGGATTTCGCCAAATTGATCTAAAATAGAAACCAAAGATTGGCCTTGGGGAACCTCAAACTTGAGCAACCTTCCGCCCGTACTGGGGTTAGTATCGATAACGGTAGCATAAAGTATTTCGCCGCCAGATTTGGACTGAAACTCGAGGCGATCGCCTATCTTAAACCGTTTTCCGGGCTTGACCAAAGCTAACCAACAGTTTGGGGCTTGCTCCTGTAGCAATAAAATCTCGATCGCCGCCGATCGACTCTTGCGACCGTAGAGACGGGCGGGGAGTACGCGGGTATTATTGAGAATCAGTAAATCCTGTGGTTGTAATAAATCTGGTAAATCCCGAAATAAACGGTGTTGATGGGACTGGGGCGAATCCACCACTAACAGGCGGGATGAGTCCCTAGGGATTACTGGATTTTGAGCGATGCGATCGGGAGGTAATTCATAATCATACCCCTGCAAAGTTCTATCTAATTTGTCCACTACTTCTGTCATTCCCAACACTAAAATCGCGCTTTCTGAGGTAAACTTGGGTATAATCCCCCAGATCAGAACGGGTAATTTTCCCCTATTAAAAGGGGTAATATCCCGCAATGATATAAGTATAGCCTTGTCAAAATAGGAAATACAGAACAGGGGATAAGGAAAACTGGAACAGGGGGTAAGGAATTTTTCTGAAAGCCTGCGGCTGACAGCTAACACCGGACACTCGAAAGCTAGTAACCGATACCCTGATCACTATTGGGTTACCACCGCAGCAGGTAACAAGTCCTTAACCATTTAGGAGTTGCAAGCGGGTGGGGGGAGACAGGAAGACGCGGGAGAAACAATGGAATGGAATATCTATACTACCTTGCCAACACGAGTTTAACACTGAGAGTTGTTGATTTTCTTAGGGGTCAGACTCACCTTCCGGTCAAGTTTATGACCGTGATTCATCAAATTGACGGCTGGATCATCAAAGTTAAGATGAGTGAGTATTTAACGCCCCACCAACATGGTGATTTTAGGGCTTTTATGTACGAATTGGGGATTCCCTATGAACCGGACATTCGTATTCAGATGGCTTTGTGGGCTCTGGAAACTGGACAATCTCCCTTGAGTGTGATGCGTCGCTACCAGGTGGCGGTGGTTTCTCATGGTAGCCCAAATCGAGAGGATATTGAAACATTCCGCACTCAGTTTGTTAGGGGTCTGGGCTATTGTCCAGAGGCTTTAGCCTGAGGTTTAACTTGATTGTTTTGCTGGAAGTTTCGCTAATGCACGCTCAGGAAAAGGCTGATTCGATATAGTCTTCTAGGGTAAGCTGATAGGCTTCTATATGAATGGATTTACCTGGTGTCACAATCTGAGGTGATGCTGCGATCGGGTTGTTTGTTGCTGGGTTCTGGTGTTGACATCTAACTAGGGCGACATCGAATCGACAAGGATGATTACTGAAATGGGGATGGGCGCTTAAAAAGTGTTCTGCGGTTCGGATCAGTTTGGCTTGTTTGGTCGCAGTAATGGCTAAAGCACCGTTTGCGTCCCAGTTTCCTCGACTGCGGGTTTTGACTTCTACAAAAATTAGGGCGGTTTCTCGATGACCAATGAGGTCGATTTCTCCCCAACGACAATGATATTGATGGTATAAAATCTGCCAGCCCGTTTGTTGTAACCATTGTGCGACGAGTTGTTCTCCCAATGTTCCTATATGACGCGACATTACAGTAAACTCAATATAGATTTTTGGATAGATAGATCAAAAGGTATGGGTTTCTCGTTTCCCAGGATAATCAATAGGACAATTCTCTCGCGTATAGCAGCGATCGCTTTAATTTTAGGGATGGGTTGGGGACTAATAGCTACTATTACCACATCGCCGGCGATCGCGGAAAACTACGAAAAACGCAATCTGATAGGTGTGGACTTCTCAGGACAGGACCTCAAGGACTCCGAGTTTGATTTTGCTAACCTACAGGGTAGCAATTTCAGTCATACCGACCTACGGGGAGTTAGCCTATTTGGGGCGAAAATGCAGGATGTTAACCTAGAGTCTGCTGATTTACGTTTTGCTACCCTAGACACGGCGCGGTTAGTTAGGGCTAATCTCACTAATGCTTTGCTGGAGGAAGCCTACGCCTACAATGCGGAT
Organism: Arthrospira sp. PCC 9108; assembly: GCA_016745315.1. Classification (GTDB taxonomy): domain Bacteria; phylum Cyanobacteriota; class Cyanobacteriia; order Cyanobacteriales; family Microcoleaceae; genus Limnospira; species Limnospira platensis. The sequence continues at coordinate 1,242,716 of CP066886.1, read as the reverse complement.
TTCCGTGGGGCGATTATTACTGGGGCTGATTTTACTGATGTCATGTTGCGTCGAGATCAGCAACAACTGCTTTGTGAAGTGGCGGACGGTACAAATCCAGTAACAGGACGCGATACCCGCGAGACTCTCTACTGCGATTGATTGACTTTCGATCAGCAGACCAAACAACAGGGATAACCTGAGAAGCCATTGCGAATCCTAGGTTATCTCCCGAAATTGCCGGGTTTTTGGCTGTCACTCAAAAAAGCTCTCCTAGTTGGCTTCCTGAGACAATAGTTCTTTCAGGTTGATTGTGGCGGCGGTATCATCTGGGGTGGCTTGGGGGTGGCTTTTGCGCTTTGTGTAAGATACTAACGCGGGGATGGAGATACAGATAGCGCCGTTTACCAAAGCTAACAAAAGTCCGTAAGCTATATAATGATCCATTAATACACCCTCCTAAACATCGGGTTGATATTTTTTCAATCATTATCACATTATGGATAGTAAAAAAGCAATGGTTTTAGGTAAGAATTACTTGTCAATGCCATAAGTTATCTCAATCAATCAATGGTTAGAGAGTGAGTATTTATACTTATTAATTGAGGTTGATTTCCGAGGATTTTAGTTGAATTAGTGGCTACTAAGATGCACTCAGTTTAGCTAAATTGGAGTATAGCACAGATGACTGTCAAAAGATCACCCAAATGTAAGTAATCGTTAATGTTATGACTGTTAAGGGAAAGCCGAAACGGAGGTGTTCCCAAAATGATAGGCGATCGCCTCCAGATGCGGCGGCTTCTACGGTAATTAGATTGGCTACAGAACCAAATAGGGTGAGATTCCCGGCTAGAGTGGCTGAGGCGGCTAGGAGAATCCAGCTTGAGGTGGCATCTGGGGGAATAAATGATTGTAGGAGTAAGACGGTGGGGACATTAGAAATTATGTTGGATAATAAGGCGGTAATAACTAATAAACCTAGGGGATAGGATACCCAAGTTGACAGATGATTTAACAGTTGCAAAGATTGCACACAGTACGTGAGGATAAATAGTCCCGAAAACATTACTAATAATGACCAGTCTACTTGTTGTAAGACTCGCTGAGGTTTAATCCTGCGGGTAATCAATAATATGGCGGCGGCTAAAAATGCTGATTCTGCTAGGGGAAGATTGATGATAAAAGCGGTTAATAAAAGAGTGGTGACAATTATGGTTTTAATCAGGAGGGGACGATGTAAGTATAATGGTGATTGAGTGAGGGAATTTGAGGGGAGAGGATGTGATATTCGCACTTCTGGATAAAGTAGGCATAAGAGGCCAATTTGTAGCCCTAAACCTACTATGGCGACGGGGGTTAAGGTCTGGGCGAATTGTAGATAACTAATTCCGGAAAAGGAACCGACGAGGATATTTTGGGGATTACCGCTGAGGGTGGCGAGGGAACCGATATTGGTGGAGGCGGCGATCGCTAATAAATACGGGACAGGATTTAATTTGAGCGATCGGGCTAATTTTAAGGTTAGGGGGGTGCTAACTAATGCTAGAGTATCATTGAGGAAAAAGGCTGATAATATACCTGTGCCAAATGTTAATAAAACTAGCAATCCCAAGGGACTATGAATGAATCGTAATAGGTAAACTAATGCTAGGTTAAAAAAACCAGAGTAGGATAGGTAAGCGTTAATCACCATCATGCTTAATAAAAACACAATGGTATGAGGATCAATGGCATCCCAAGCCTGTTCTAGGGTTAAGGTTCCTATGGCAATTAACAGGGCTGAACCTACTAAAGCTATGGTGGCACGGTTCATCCGTAAACCGGGAATATAACCTAATCCTAACCCTATATAAGTAAGGGTTAAAACCCAACCCTGTAAACCTAGAATAATCTGGGTCATATTTATTCCTAGCAATGCCGATATATTGTAAATATTAAAATCATGATTAATGGGAATAATGGTATATTTAATTATGGTGAGTTGAGGACATATTTAAATTTGTCTAGCAGGAAATTCACAGCATCTATTCCGCCCAGTTTTATTTTTTAGCCTCATAGGATGGATTTACGGTGATTAATTATGGCTGATTGATGGGGAATTTGTCAAGTTTTTGGCGGTTGATAAACTTGACCGATTGAATGATCTGGCTGAATATCGACTACTAAATCAACACGATCGCTATCTGTTAGCAGAGGAGTAATAAACAATTCGGGATGCAAAGATTTCCAAAAGTATTCGACAAATTGATTGATTTCTGTGTCGGTCATTCCGGACTTACCCAAGGCTTTCATCTCCTGTTCAGCTTGTGCGCGCCACTGTTTGGATAAACGATAATCAACGGGGTTGAGAACTATTAATCTATCCAAACGTTCCCAGAGGGGTAAATACTCTTTTAATTGGTGATTTATTTGTCGCGCAAATTGGCGATCGCTATCAGTAATAATAGGGGGGGGTGGATGATTAAACGCCTGGTCTTCTACGGGTTGACATCCCACAAACCAGCCCTCAAATAAGATGATATCAGGTGCTTCTATTTGTTGGGGTTCTATGCGATCGCCTTCTCCATTCCACAGAGACTTATCAAACCGGGGAATCATTATTTTTTCTCCGGGTGTAGGGTTTCGGAGTTGGTCAAGAAGTTGAATTCCGATGTCAATATCATGGGTGCCGGGGGACCTCGCCAGATTAAACGGGGATCTTGTTCTCGCAGCCTTTGACGATCGGCGTAAGTTTTATATAAATCATCAATAGAAATACTAATGGCTTGATAATTTAGGAGATTGAGAATCCGAGAAATGACGGTTGATAGGGTGGTTTTTCCGGTTCCCTGTCCGCCTAATATTCCCTGTACTAAAGGACGATTAAGGATGGTTTTTAACTGAGATAATTGTATGGCAAACGGTAGCCAAAAGTGCCATAATGTGGGTAGCTGTTCCCAGAGAATCGGTAAATCTGGGTTATGTTTAAGGAGCGATCGCCATAATTGATAACGTTGTTTAATTGCTGTTTCTAGCTGTTCTGGATTGATACCAAAAGCCGCCATTTGCTGGGGATTATTTAATTCTTGTCTCAGCAGTTGTTGCCATTGTTCTGGTGTCGGTTCGGTATCAGTTTCCAAAGATTGTAAAATTTCCATCATGATTAAATCCGGTCTAAGAACCCAGTAAAAATGCAAGCAAAAATAAACTATAAGTCATGCCAATTTTCATGCTATTGAGGAGGTCAAGCCATAAAGAATTGATTTCACTACGAGACACTTTGCGGTAAGATAACCAACTAATCCATTCAGTGACTAGCAGGGTGATAAATGCGACGCTGACATCCCAACTTCCGACTTGTCCAACGATGGTGGCGATCGCCACTCCCAGGAAGAAGCCGAAAAATAGGCTAATCAATAATACAGAGATGCGCCGCCAGGGGTTACGAAACCATTGCAAGGTTTGCTGGGCGATCGCATCAGTAAATCGGTTTAAACGAGTGTTTTGCATAGGAGATTATAGGGAGCGATATTTGAAATCTACTGTAGGATAAAAGTATTATAAGGGCGGTTGTGGCATCAACTCCCTGCTGTGGCTATATTTGTTAGTCTACAGGTGTCCAAACTTGCCGCCAGTTGGCTATAACACTTGTCCCAGATAGCAGATTTATGATAACGTTGACAATTTACTGAGGTTTGACCATTGAATTTGTTTGACGCAGCCAATATTAATATACTTTGGGGAAACCTCATTGTCGAGGAGTTAGTTCGCCATGGGGTGAGTTATTTTATTGTATCTCCTGGTTCCCGATCGACTCCTTTAACTGTGGCGATCGCCCGTAATTATCAAGCACAACGGCGAGTTTTTTTTGACGAAAGGGGCGCGGCTTTTCATGCGATCGGCTACGGGAGGGCGACAGGAAAGCCAGCGGTTTTGGTATCTACTTCTGGGTCGGCTGCTGCCAACTATTTCCCGGCTATTATTGAGGCGGCTACGGATAATTTACCGATGATTATTATCTCGGCTGACCGCCCGCCAGAATTGCGAAAAACGGGGGCTAATCAGACTATTGATCAGGTCAATCTTTATGGTGATTATGTGCGTTGGAAATTTGATATTCCCTGTCCTGATGAAAAGATTTCGCCGACGTTTGTTTTGACGACTATTGATCAAGCTGTTTATCGTGCCCAGCGATCGCCTCAAGGACCTGTTCACCTTAATTGTATGTTCCGCGAACCCCTCGCCCCGACTAATTCAGCTATTACATTGGGTTATACTCTCCCTCTGAAGCGTTGGCTAAGTAGTGGTAGTCCTTGGACGGATTACCCCACTCCCCTGGTGAGGCAAACAGCAGATAATATTAAGGAGATATCGGAGATTTTAAACAATAGCCAAACAGGTATTTTGGCGTTGGGAAGATTAAGCTCTATATCACAAATACAGGCAGTGTCAGAATTGGCGAAACGGCTGAAATTCCCTGTATTTGCTGATATTCGTTCAGGTTTCAGACTGGGAAATAAGATTGATAAACAGCTATTATTGACGGATATTCGACAGAGTTATAAACCCCTGGAAACGGTGATACAAATAGGCGATCGCATTTTATCAAAACGGTTTTTAGAGTATTTGGAAATCCACCCACCTCGTCACTATATTATGATCGCGGACGAACCCAGCCGCCATGACCCCGCCCATATTGTTTCCCATCGCATTGAAAGTAATATCGAACAATTATGTGAGGAATTATCCCCTCTTTTAGATCCGAATATTTGCCAAGATTGGCAAGATAAATTATGGCTAAAATCGGCGAAAATTCGCGAAACGATTGATACCTATTTAATTAATGAATCATCGTTAAATGAAATGGCGATCGCCAATTTGGTCTCGCGGCATATCCCCGCCGACACTGGCTTATTTTTAGCCAATAGTATGCCGATTAGAGATATGAATGAATATGGAATTTATGGGGGAAATTCAGTCAGAATAGCAGCCAACCGAGGTACTAGCGGCATTGATGGAATTATCGCCTCTGCTACTGGGTTTGGTCAGGGTTTAAATACTCCCACAACTCTGCTAATTGGAGATTTAGCATTTCTCCATGACCTCAACTCTTTATCTATGGTTAATGCCCTGAATCATCCCCTGTGGATTATTGCTATTAATAATAATGGGGCGGGATATTTTCATTTTTACCGATTGCTAAATTTAATGATGTATTTGAAAACTATTTTGGCACTCCGCACCATCTCAATTTTGACCATGCTGCCCAATTGTTTAATATCAAATATTTCTCCCCCAAAACACAGGAGGAATTTGTGAGAGATTATCAACAGGCGATCGCCTCCCAAACTTCAGCGATTATTGAAGTGCAGACCAACCGGAAACACAATCAAGAATTGCACCAAGACTTAGCCGAAAAAATCCAAGAAATATCATGGAGATTTTAACCGTCGTATTCGGTGTAAATTTCGACATCCAATGTATCCTCATCTATGCTGATATAAAGAAGATTCGGGCGACAACAAACCTGGCAATCTTCAATATAAGACTGTTGACCTCCGGCACTAAAATCGATAAATGTGACATTACTTTCGCCACAATAGGCGCAGGTAAATTCAGCCGTATTTTGCATAATTTTCACACTCAACTTTAGTAATATCGTGGCGATAGCGGAACATATCTTGAAGACGGGAATAAACCCACCAACTCAAGCCCTTGTCAAACAGGGAGCCACCTGGTAAACTAAAGGCGATCGCATCAGTTAACCGAGTGTGATTATTCACCTCAGAAAACTGGTGTCGGTGTACCCAAATAGCCATGGGACCCTGTTGCTGTTCATCAGTAAACAGTTGGTGGGGAATGCACTCAGTATGCACCGCCACCCATGGCACCGAAACCGGACCAAGAGATAAGAGAAATTCCGATCTAGCCCCCACCTCTAAACCCCCTTCCCGGCGGATAATTTCCACAGGTTGCCAAGGCGGGGTCAGCAACTCTAGGATATCAGATCGGGCGTGAAAATTCCAAACCACATCAACGGGGGCGTTAATTAGGGACGAGTATTGAAAATGCAGCATAAACACACCATACAGAATCAACAGTTGTAGCAATTTTTACCAAATTATATCGAGAAATTGGTTAAGATGAAACCCATGCTATCGTTGCCATATTAAATCCCCAATTTCTATGCGTTTAGAGCAACTTCAAGCCTTTTTATCTGTTGCCGAAACCGGAAGTTTTCAAAAAGCAGCAATCAATTGCAACGTGACGCAATCAACGATTAGTCGCCAGATACAGGGACTAGAAACGGAACTAGGTTTACCCCTATTTCACCGTAGTAACCAAGCTAAATTGACGGTGGGAGGTGAAAGGTTTTGGCCCTATGCGCGGAAAATTTGTCAGGCTTGGGAAAATGCCCAACAGGAATTAGCGTCATTATTAGCGGGACAGCAGCCGGAATTATGCGTGGCGGCTATTCACTCCCTTTGTGCGTCTTATCTCCCCCAGTATTACAAAAGTTTTGCTATGCTTATCCTGATGTACAATTGCGGGTAACATCATTAGGAAGCGATCGCGCTTTAAAAGTCCTGAAAGATGGATTGGTTGATGTGGCACTTGTCATGAATAATCGTGCTTTTACGGCTAGTTCCGATTTATTGGTGGATATTCTCTATAAAGAACCGATACAAGTATTAATGGCGAAAAATCACCCCCTGGCGCGATATAATCAAGTACCTTGGACCGAGTTAATTATCTATCCTCAAGTGGTATTTAAAGATGGTTATGGAATGCGGCGTTTAGTACAGGAAAGATTTGCTCAAGCTGGCGCTACTCTCAAGGCGGTTTTAGAGTTAAATACGCTGGATGCTTTTCGGGGTGTAGTGCGTCAGGGGGAAGTAATTGCTCTGTTACCACGTTCAGCATTAGTAGAAGCAGTCAACGATAGCAGTTTAGCGATTAGAACGATCGCACCTTTTGAAGGGACTATAAATAGTAAATCAGGTTCCTTTTATAGTGGCGGATCTGACTTGAATTGGACTCGTGAAGTTGCCATTGTCACCACCCGCGATCGCCTGCAAATTCCCCCCATTGAATATTTCTGGAAATTGGTACATGAATTAATCCCCCCAGAGGTAGACTCGGAGTTAGAAGAACTGGGGATAAAATGCTTAATTGGTTAACATCAAATGGCTAACAATTCCTCAAAGTATCCGCTTTCGATTATACTGGTTTTCTCTTCTGTTCACTATATCACACCAACCAACTAAATGAGCGATCGCTTTAGAACATTACTGAAAAAAGTGGGAAGCGGAACCCACACCAGCGCAGCCCTAACTCGCGAAGAAGCCGCCGAAGCCTTACGCATGATGTTACACCAAGAAGCAACACCCGTACAGGTAGGGGCTTTTTTAATCGCCCACCGCATTCGGCGACCCACGGGAGAAGAATTGGCGGGAATGCTAGATGTTTATGCAGAATTAGGACCCCATTTAACTAATGCTGTGCGTCCTCCGATGATTTTAACTCATCCCTATGATGGGCGATCGCGTACTGTTCCCATGACCATTCTCACCGGGTTAATTCTCAGCGCCGCCGGAGTCCCGACCATTTTGCATGGAGGCGATCGAATGCCGACCAAAGAGGGGATTTGTTTACATGAAATTTGGCAAAAATTAGGCATAAATTGGGAAGGAATTAGCCTAATTAGAATGCAGGAAATCTTCCAGACCACCGGTTTAGGCTTTATTCATCTTCCCACCCATTTTCCCCTAGCTATGAACCTAGTGGGACCCCGCCGAGAAATTGGGAAACGTCCGCCTATTGCTACCTTAGAGTTAATGTGGTCTCCCTATTTAGGAGATGCAACTATCGCCTGTGGCTATGTTCACCCTCCCACGGAATCAATGTTCCGAACCGCTCTAGAATTGCGAAATCAGCGGCAATTTATCACGGTTAAGGGATTAGAAGGCAGTTGTGATTTACCCCGCGATCGCACCTGTATTATTGGCATCAACCGCCCCAGTATAGACAACCCGGAAACCTCGACTTTTGAACGTCTGTTATTGCATCCCCATGATTATGGTTATGGGGGGAAAGAAGTTCCTCTTAATTCCCTAGATGAACTGATTAATAATATCAAGGCTGTCTTGGAGGGGGAACCGGGAGAATTAATGCAGGCTGCTATTTGGAATGGGGGTTTTTATCTGTGGTGTGCGGGAGTTTGTTCGGACATAGAAACAGGTCTGAAACACGCGCAGGAGTTACTAACTCAAGGGATGGTAGCCCAGAAATTAGAAGCGATCGCCTAGGGGCGGGTTCTGCTGTCAATTAAATCTCTCGGCGAGAAGACTAATAAACCCGCCCTCTATTGATAATTGATATAGCGTTTCTCATATCCATAAGGTACAGCCCACTCAAAGAGAAGCCGCTGCGCGTCTACACCCCAAACCCCTCTCCCCATACGGGAGAGGCTTGTCCTGAGCTTGTCGAAGGGGGCTTTGAAAAGTACCTCACCAATCCACCGAATCGCTATATAACCACCCATACCAATGGTTTAATTATGGAGCATAATGCCCCATTTATCAAGGTAATTAATCCACCCCTTGAATAGGTGCAAAACCTTGTCGCTGGATGTTCTCGGTAATAGTGCGAGGTTCCAAAAATTGCAGGAGATAATCAGGTCCCCCGCCTTGGAACCCACACCAGAGAGTTTAAAGCCACCGAAGGGTTGACGGGAAACGATCGCCCCGGTAATTCCCCGGTTAATATAGAGATTTCCCACTTCAAAATCAGCCTTAGCTTGCTGAATATGAGAGGGGGTGCGAGAATACAAACCCCCCGTCAAAGCATAATTAGTCCCGTTAGCAATATCCATCGCCTCATCAAAATTTGAGGCTTTCATCACCGCTAACACAGGACCAAAAATCTCTTCTTGGGCAATTTTCGCAGTAGGAGAAACATTAACAAACACGGTCGGACCGACAAAATAACCTGTGTCTGGTGTATCTAAGGCGATCGCCATTTCTGCTTCTTGTTTACCTATCTCAATGTATTCTTTAATCTTGGTTTGGGCGTTATGGTCAATCACCGGACCCACAAAGGTACTAGGATCAGCCGGATCACCCACATTAAGCGATCGCACCGCCTCCACCAACCGCGACACAAACACATCATAAACAGGCTCTAAAACCACCACCCGCGAACAAGCAGAACATTTTTGACCCGTATAACCAAAAGCCGAATAAACAACTCCCGCCACCGCTTGATCAAGGTCTGCACTTTCATCAACAATAATGGCATTTTTGCCACCCATTTCCGCCACTACTCGCTTCAGGTGTTTTTGTCCCGGTCGCAAAATCGCCGCCTCTGCATATATCCAACAACCGACTTCCTGAGAACCTGTAAAAGTAATCATCTGAACATCAGGATGTTTAACTAAATGAGCCCCCACCGTTGAGCCCTTACTAGGGATAAATTGAAACACCCCATCAGGAACCCCAGCTTCCACCAAAATCTCGGCAATTTTCGCACCAATAATAGCAGAAGTTTCCGCCGGTTTTAACAGGGTACAATTTCCGGTGACTAAGGAAGCGACAGTCATCCCCACCGGAATAGCTAGGGGGAAATTCCAGGGAGAAATGACTAAGGAGATACCACGAGGTTGATAGGAATAGCGATCGCTTTCCCCCGCTGTATCATAAATATAACCCTCGTCTAGCCGTTCCATTTCCGCCGCATAAAAACGGCAAAAATCAATGGCTTCCGACACTTCCGCATCACACTGAGATAAGGCTTTACCTACCTCAAAAACCATCCAGCCACATAATTCATGGCGACGTTGTTCGAGCAATTCTGCCGCCTTTCGTAAGACAGCGGCGCGTCGGCTAACGGGGGTCTTTTTCCAGCTAGGAAATGCAGCTTTAGCAGCGGCGATCGCTTTTTCCGCTTGTTCAATATTAGCCAAACCAATTTTGCCGACTATTTCCGTAGGTTTAGCCGGGTTAACGGAATCCACAAAAGTCTCTGTATTTTCCGATTTACCATTAATCAAAGGTAAGTAGGTTTTACCCAACTGCGATCGCACAGTTTCCAATGCAGCCAAAGCGCGATCGCGAATAATTGCATCCGCATAATCACTATCCGCCGCATTCGGAAATACAGGTTTCCAAGTCTGGTGAATTGTGCTATCATTATCACCAACAGGAGGCGCTAATAGTTCTTCTAAAGGTCGCTGTTCTGAACTTTGGCGAATAAAAGAAGAATTAGCCGTATTTTCTAACAGTCGCCGAATTAGATAAGACATCCCCGGTAGTAGTTTACCATAGGGACAATACATCCGCACTCGATAACCTTTAGCCGCCAATTGTTTCGCGAGTTGGTCTCCCATACCATAGAGAACTTGCATCTCAAAGGCGCGTTGGGGTACTTTGAGCGTTTCCGCTATGGCGATCGCTTTCGCCTGGGAACGCACATTATGGCTACCGATAGCAGAATAAATATAGGCGTGATTTTCCAACATTAATTGGGTCAGCTTTTCGTAATTAGCATCAGTCGCCGCCTTATCATTAAATACTGGTTGTAGCCAGTCATTTTGCATCGCCTTGATAGTTTCCTGGTCCCAATAAGCGCCTTTTACCAGTCTTACTGTCACCGGATATCCCCGCAATTTTGCCCATTCAATAATCCCTTCTAAGTCTTTCGGGCTATCGCGTAGGTACGCTTGAACCGTTACGCCGATATCAGTGCGATCGCGAAATTCCTCTTCCATTAACAGATTTTTGAGGATGCTTAAAGTTAGGTCCTTATAGGCGTATTGTTCCATATCAAAATGCACCGCCGCCCCAACTTCTTTCGCCCGTCTTAATAGGGTGCGAATGCGATCGCTTACCTTCGCCTCACTTCCCTTAGCATCAAGGGGGTCAAACTGCGAATAAAAAGCCGTCAACTTCACCGAAACCTGCACCCTAGGAATAGCCTTTCCGTCCGCTTCATCAATTAGGGGAACTGTTGACCAGCGCTGCGCCGCCGCCGACAGTTTTTCCATTAATTCCAAGTAACTATTCAGATATGATTCCGCTTCCGTTTCCGTAATCACCGCTTCCCCGAGCAGGTCTACAGTAAACCCCAGTTTATCTTTACGCAACCTTTCCAGAGTTTTGATAATTTGCGGAATATCCGCCCCCGCGATATATTTCTGAGCCAGAGTTTCTACCGCCGGAGCTACTGTGGTAGCAGCCATTTTCCCAGCTACAGAGTCCGGGTTAGCAAAATTAAGCAGCTTTTTCAGCGAGTCCGGGAGTTCCACCTCTTCCGCCGTTAGGTATTCCTGAAGGTGAGTCGCAATTTCCGGTTTACTACGCAGCGCCGGTAAACAGTCAATAAAATGAAACAATTGCACCCGCAAACCGGGGTTAGACATCGCCCAGTCCAGGATTTTGTCATCCAAACGCATCTGGTCTTGGATTTTACCAAACAGAGACTGTTTTTTCTGTTGTGTCGCCCCTAGAAGTTCTTGGGCGATTTCTTGGGTTTTGGGTTCGTAAGTATTATTAGATAGTTGTGCAACCACGGGTTATTGAGTGTCAGAAATGGTGAACATTGATATCATACCCGCCCTCAAACCGACGGGGACTCCCAAACCTCACGATTTGGGTTACAGCGATCTACCCCCAAAGGGACAGATTTAATCTGTTGGGCTCTAACGATACCGAGCCTAAACTCCTAGGGCCAGAAGCGCCGCCAAAATATCCATGGGATTTTTCCCCTTGTCGGTAAAATCTCCCCTCTGCTCGCTAATCTTACCATGAATCAGATCCACCATTCACCCGCCTTGATCCCTGGTTTGGGGCGACTCAGACACTCCCAAACCCCTCCCCCTCTTGACTCCATTTAAATCTGCTCTCTGCTGCATAACTCTCTACCCACACCGCCATAGTCACCCTTACTCATGCGAATCATGCTAGTAATGCGAATCATGCGATCGCCACCACATCACCCCAAAACCCCCCTTAGTCATCAAATTTTCCCACAATCTCCAAATCTATGATAAAATAAAAACCATTTATTTTTGTCTGTGGATTCAATCCCTCCCACAAGTTCCCACTATTGCATTAATGGGACTAACTTTTGGGAGCAGTTTGTTATCCCAATGTTCATTTACCCCAAAAATAACCCTTTTGCTAAAATTAGGGTCTGGGGTATGTTTGCTTATTTTGAGGAAAACCACATAAAATTAGCCGACAAATCCCTGTGGATCAAAAATTAGTTAGTTTCTTCCCAATAGATAATTTTGTGTTATCATCTATTCATTAACCTTTATTTGTCCGGGAATATCTGGTGATTTAACCATGATCAAAAAAATTTTGTGTTCCACCCTGTCCGCTAGTTTTTTAGCAGCTACTATGTCAGGTTGTACTCAGGCTGCTGAAACTGCCGGAGTTTCCTGCGCCGAAGTCACCGAAGCCGAAATCGCAGCATTGTTCGATCGCTGGAATACTTCCCTAGCTACCCTAGATCCTGATCAAGTAGTAGCTAACTATAGCCCCACAGCCGTATTACTGCCAACCGTTTCCAACACTCCCCGCACCGACCATGAAAGCATTAGAGACTATTTTGTGGACTTTCTGCCAAATAATCCCCAAGGAGTGATTAACACCCGGACTATTGCCCTTGGTTGTAACAAGGCTTATGACGTGGGAGTTTATACCTTTACATTTACAGATGACCAAGGTCAAACCACCCAAGAAGTAGCCCGCTTTTCCTATGTTTATGTCTATAAGGATGGTGAATGGTTAATTGATCATCACCATTCATCCTTAATGCCAGAAACTGTAGCTAATTAGGCTTACCATCAAATTGCCTTCTACATTCTGGTGTATCTAGCCATCCCTTGATAATCATCGATATCACACCCATAAAAGATGGTTAAATATGAGCTTTTGATAGCCGATGCTCCAGAAATTTAACCCTCTGAGAGTGTACAGGCAAGGCAAGCCTTGTCTGTACAGCCTTTGAGTCAACCTCCCATGTATCGGGAACTATCAACCTTTCGAGCCATCCTCCGGTTTCTGAAAAACAGACGCGATCGGTTTGGCTTGCTTATCCGTTTCGTGATAAAACTTAAATTTCTCCATCGCCATACTCGCTGCCTGCACTACAGACGGATCGGGGTCTCGCAAACCTTGTTTAAGTATGGGAATCACGCGATCGCTTTTAATCATACCCAAGGCATAAATTGCCTCTTGACGCACTTGAGCGTTACTATCTTGGCTCAGTTGAGTTAGCGTAGGAATCGCTTGTTGGATTTCTGCACGTAAGCCGTGGGTGCTTGCTAGTCTACCCAAAGTCGCCGCCAATTGAGTGCGTATTTCTGTATCCGCGTGTCGAGTATAGCCAACCAAGTTAGCAATAGCTGCCAGGTTTTGCGATTCTCCAATTTTAGCGATCGCTATCAGCAAGTCCTCCTTCTCATCCCTGCTATGTCCAGTAACTTTCAGATTTAGCGGAGGCTTAACCGAACCTACTGCCATTAAACCATCAGCCATCGCCGATTCTTCTACCTCTTCCGACACTTCCGCCACTTCCGCCACCGCTTCCGTCTCTTCTAGTGTCTCTTCTGGTGTAGCCGCTTCTGTCGGTGTCTGGGAGACCATTAAATCGACTAAATCGACTAAATCGACCATTAAACCATCAGCGATCGCCGATTCTTCTACCTCTTCCGCCACTTCCGCCACTTCCGCCACTTCCGCCACCGCTTCCGTCTCTTCTAGTGTCTCTTCTGGTGTAGCCGCTTCTGTCGGTGTCTGGGAGACCATTACATCATCAGCGATCGCCGATTCTTCTACCTCTTCCGACACTTCCGCCACTTCCGCCACCGCTTCCGTCTCTTCTAGTGTCTCTTCTGGTGTAGCCGCTTCTGTAGCTGCTTCCGCTTCACTTTCTGCCAACAACTCAGGCAAAAATTCCAAACGCTCATGCAGCGACTTTATCATCTGCTCAGTTTGAGACTGCATAGCTCGCACCAGTTCTTCAGTTCCCGCGCGAATTTCATCATTATATTGTTCTTCCAGGTTATCAATAGCATTTTGAATCTGAGTCTCCTGATCTTGTTCAAGATCAGCCCGTAGCTTCTGAATTTCTTGTTCACTGTGCTGTTGAATATTTTTGAGAGTTTCGCGAATTTCCTCCTTAGTAGTATAGTTGTCTTGCTCAAGTTGTTGTAGTTGGTTATCATAAGTCGCGATATATTCTTCCATCTTCTGAGTGCGATCTTGACTTTCGCTAATCTCGTGATCCATATCATGAAGTTGAGTTTCATAGCCTGTTAAAGACTCACCCATTTCATGAAGGCGAGTTTGGCTGGCTTGTAGATCTTGATTGACCTCTTCTAATTGAGTCTGATATCCACTCAAAAACTCATTCAATTCCTCAACCTTGCGTTCACGGCTATATAATTCCTCAGTCAAATTTCCCAACTCTTGCTGATACTCCCTCAACTGCTGGTTAGCTTCTTGAAGTTCCTCCTCACGGCTTTGTACCTGGTTGGTAAGCTCCTCAATATGGGACTGATAATATTGAGTTAGGGATTCATTGCTTTTTGTCAATTCATCTTCCTGTTCTTGTTTTAGCGTTTCTGTCATCTCTCGCAGTTGGCGATCGTAATCATCTCTTAGGGACTGGACCATTTCCTGAATCCTGACTTGATGGGCTTTCTCTAATTCCTCAGCCGAGAGGCGAATTTGTCGCTCATATTCTTCTCTCTGCTGGGTCAGGCGACGCTCTAACACAGTATAGCTAACCCCTAACCCAGCCAAACTGCCAATAATTAACATAATCAGTAAACTAATCAAATCCATAGCTAATCTCCCAATTTTTGGTAAAGTTATAGAGCAATCATCTAATCAAACCAGTTTCTAATAGCTGTGTGTCCCCAGAGTATCTAAATACGTTACCAGATTATAATCGTGTCTAACACAACTCACGAAAAACCCGACCTCCTTCGCGCCCATTTACTCATCTCTGGACGGGTGCAAGGTGTCGGTTACAGGTATTATACTCGCCAAGTTGCCACTCAAAAGGGAGTCAACGGCTGGGTGAAAAATTTGCCCGATGGTCGGGTCGAGGCAGTTTTTGAGGGTAGTCAAGCCCAAGTCCAGACAATGATTGAATGGTGTCACCAAGGACCTCCCTCCGCTCAACCTACACAGGTTAAGGTAGAGTATCAGCGAGCCGAAGGACTCTACAGCTTTGATATTCTCTACCATTAGCCTCAAAATCACCCATAGCGCGACTTAGATAAAATTAGAGCCTACCTTCAACAAATTCTTCTAGGCGCTTGAGTCCAGTTTCAATATTTTTTAAACTCGTGGCGTAGGATAAGCGAATGTGATCATCTGTTCCAAAAGCCAAGCCAGGAACTGTAGCCATTTGCTTTTCTTCTAACAAAGCATTGCAGAAGTCTACCGACCCTAAGCCGATTTTCCCGATATTGACATACATATAAAATGCGCCGTAGGGTTTAACACAGCTAATTCCGGGAATAGCGTTAAGTAGTTCATACATAACCTTCCGGCGTTCAGCAAAGGCTTGTCGCATGGTTTCTACACAGTCGAGGGGACCTTCCAAAGCAGCGATCGCTCCATATTGAGCAAAAGTGCAGACATTAGAGGTACTATGGCTTTGAATCCGGGTCATCGCCCCAATAATAGTTTTATCCCCAGCCAGATAACCTAAACGCCATCCAGTCATAGCAAAGGACTTAGCGAAACCGCTGCTAATCAGCGTCTGTTTATGGACTTCTGGGTGAGTCGCTGCTATACTCAGATGTTGCGCGCCATCATAGAGAATTTGGGAGTAAATCTCATCAGAGACCACCAAAATCCCCGACTCTACCACCACTTGCGCTAACGCTTTCAGTTCATCCGGGGTGTAAACCATCCCCGTCGGGTTTGAGGGCGAGTTAAGGACAAATAGTTTAGTTTTCGGGGTAATCGCTTGTCGCAGTAATTCTGGGGTAATCTTATACTCGGTAGCTGCATCGGTGGGCACAATGACCGGAGTCCCATCAGCCAGTTTTACCATTTCTGGGTAGCTTAACCAGTAGGGGGAAGGTATAATCACTTCATCCCCAGCCTCGATGATCGCCATCATCAACTCGGACAGGGAATGTTTCCCGCCATTGGTGACAATGATATTTTCGGCGCTATAATTAATACCCACCTCTTGAGTCAGACTGCGAGCGATTAATTCCCTCAGTTTGGGCTCTCCCGCTGCTGGACCGTACCGTGTCTTTCCTTCATCGAGTGCCTTTTTAGCCGCAGCGACTATGTGTTGGGGTGTGTCAAAGTCCGGTTCACCAACGCTGAAGTTGAGAACGTCGAGTCCCTCGGCTTTCATGGCCTTAGCCTTGGCTGATATCGCTAGGGTGACAGATTGGGGAACCTGTTCTACACGGGCTGCCAGCTTCATATCAAATTACTCTTTTTAGTAGTCTTAAACTAGAAATTCTACGGCGGGTGATGAATGTCTGCAAGCCTAATTGTTGGGCAATGATGACATTTTTTCAATTAGTTCAGGGTGCTATATCACATATTGCGTAATTTGTCAACCATCTGACTACAGTTGTGCTGAGTCCCATTGTTCCATAAGTCTGTCATCCCATCAAGTCCGGTTGACATGATCTCAAAAAAGGTAAACCATCAAATGTTAGACTTCCGATCTATAGATTCATTAATGTTGTATTCCTATTTCGATTCAGACAGCAACGATTCTAAATCCTTCGAGTTACCAGGGGCACGCCCTCACTATAACCCCGATCGCCCTGGTCAGGTTGAGCATATTTTTCTCGACCTAGTTTTCGATATTCCCGCCCAAAGTTTTCAGGGGACTTGTACTATTACCCTAAATCCGATCCGCAGTGGTATTAATACCCTCACCCTCGATGCGGTAGATATGGAAATTAATCAAGTCAAAATTGGTAAGCATGAGGTAGATTTTGACCATGATGGTCAACAATTACAGATTCATCTTAACCAACCCACAGAGGTTAATCAAACTCTGAAAATAGCGATCGACTACACTGTTGATCATCCTCAACGAGGTCTGTATTTCATCGGACCCAATTCAGATTATCCTGATAAACCGATTCAAGTTTGGACTCAAGGAGAAGATGAAGATTCCCGCTTCTGGTTTCCCTGCTTTGACTATCCTGGACAGTTAGCCACCTCAGAAATTAAAGTCCGGGTTCCCCAGGAATTTTTGGCTATTGCTAATGGTGAATTAATCGCCACGAAAACTAAGGGCGATGACCAAATTTATCATTGGTTACAAAAGCAGGTTCACCCCAGTTATTTGATAACTTTAGCTGTGGGTAAGTTTGCGGAAATAAAAGATGAGTATAATCAGATTCCGGTGGTTTATTATGTGGAAAAAAATCGCCAGGAAGATGCTCAACGTAGTCTGGGTAAAACCCCAGCTATGATTGAGTTTTTATCTCAAACTTTTGGCTATGATTATCCCTATCCCAAATATGCTCAAGTCTGCGTTGAGGATTTCATTTTTGGAGGTATGGAAAATACCTCGACAACTCTGTTAACCGATCGCTGTTTGTTGGACGAACGCGCTACCGTAGATAACCGCAATACAGAAAGCCTGGTAGTCCATGAACTCGCCCATCAATGGTTTGGTGATTTAGTGGTAATTGCCCATTGGTCTCACGCTTGGATTAAGGAGGGAATGGCTACTTATTCCGAGGTACTCTGGACTGAACATGAATATGGTGCCGATGAGGCGGCTTATTACCGATTAAATGAAGCCCGTAGCTATTTTTCTGAGGATTCTTCCCGCTATAGTCGTCCCATTGTAACTCACGTTTACCGAGAAGCGATTGAACTTTATGATCGCCATCTTTATGAAAAAGGTGCTTGTGTTTATCACATGATTCGGGCAGAATTGGGAGATGAGTTATTTGCGAAAGCTATTCATACTTTTGTGCAGGATAACGCCCATAAAACTGTGGAAACTGTGGATTTATTGAGGGCGATCGAAAAGGCGACAGGACGAAATTTGCTGTTCCTGTTTGATCAATATGTCTATCGTGGTGGACACCCTAAATATAAGGTTTCCTATTCCTGGGATAATGATAGCAAAATTGCTAAGGTGACTATTAAACAAACCCAGGCGAAAGATAGTGAGAAACTCAGTGAGGCGAATTTGTTTAATTTGAAAATCCCTATAGGTTTTGGCTACACTAAAAAATCTAAGGGAAAATCCAAAAAGAAATCCACTGAGGTGGACTTGAAAACGGTGACTGTACAAGTTAGCGATCGCGAACAGAGTTTTTACTTTCCTTTGGAAGAGAAACCTAACTTTATCAGTTTTGATGTGGGTAATAATTTCCTAAAAACTGTGACTTTAGATTATCCAGTAGCTGAGTTAAAGGCACAGCTTCAGTTTGACCCAGACCCAATTTCCCGGATTTATGCCGCCCAAGCCTTAGCTAAAAAAGGGAATTTGGCATCGGCTAAAGCCTTGGGAGAGGCGATGGTTTCTGAACCTTTCTGGGGAGTCCGGGTTGAGGTAGCTAAACAGTTAGTGAAGGTTAAACTTGATCAGTCTTTTGATGGCTTGGTTGCTGGTTTAAAAGATGAAAATCCACGAGTGCGGCGGGCGGTGGTTAATGCTTTGGCAGAAATTCACACGGCTGCAAGTTATCAGGCGATTAAACCTCTGGTGGAAAATGGTGATCCTAGTTATTATGTGGAGGCTAGTGCTATACAGGCGATCGCGAAAATAGCGGCGGGAAACACGGAGGATGAACCTACAGAAGCTGAGGCGATCGCTTTGTTAGAAATGGTATTACAAGAAAGGGCTGGTTGGAATGAGGTAGTCCGGTCTGGGGCGATTTCGGGTTTGAGTCAAATGAAAACTTCAGAAATGGCTTTAAATCTGATTTGGAAATATACCGCTAATGGTGTTCCTCAAGCCCTGCGTTTAAATGCAATCTCTAGTCTAGGTCGCATTTCCACAGGTCAAAATAACATCAATCTTGAACGTATTATTCAACGGCTTGAAGAACTAGCTAAAGAAGATTTCTTCTTAACTCAGATATCTGTGGTAACCGCTTTAAGCCAGATGGAAACTCCCAAGGCGATCGCGATTTTGAATGACCTAGCAGAACACACCATGGATGGACGGGTCAGGCGCAGGGCGGAAGAGGCTGTGCAAAAAGTCCAAAAAAACCTTGGTTCAGACAAGGCTATTAAGCAGTTACGCGAGGAACTCGACAAAATGAAAAAGGAAAATCAAGAACTACGAAGTCGCCTAGAAAACTTAGAAGCTAAAACTAAGTAATCGCCATCATGTTGGGGTAATTAGTAAATTACCCCAAGGCGGAAATTCCGGTTGATATTTATTCGGGCTGATGGCTTTGTAGCCATTCCAGCAAATCATCTATCTCCGAAAAGTCTAGTAATGCTTCTCCTAACTCCTCTAATGCGGGTAATGGTAACTGATTGATTTGACCGATGACCGTTTCTGGCAAACTGCCTAATCTCCTATTTAGCAGCCGTAAAATTAGGGATTTTTCTCCTTCGGTTGCCCCCTGTTGTAATCCCTGTTGTAATCCTTCTTGTAATCCCTGTTGTAATCCTTCTTGTAATCCTTCTTGTAATCCCTGTTGTAATCCTTGTTGTAATCCTTGTTGTAATCCTCGTTCAAGGGCTTCTTCCCAAATGTCTTGATAAATTACTGATTCTTGCATAATTTCTTGCCTCAATAATCGTTTAATCAACACTTTGTCTAATACCAAACCCGCCAGAATCGCTGTAGATGCTGCCACGTTATTTTGGGTTCTCCGGTCAGCGATCGCATTAATTTGTTCAGCTACCCGCTCTAATAACCTTTGGCGATCGCCCGTTTGAGCTAGTATCGCAAAAGGTAATAATCCCGGCACATTTATAAACGTATCTACAGGTTCTTCCCAGAGTCTAATTACCTGAAATTTATGGCGAGTTGGAGACTAGCCATCCCACCAAATCATCTATCTCCGAAAAGTCTAGTAATGCTTCTCCTAACTCCTCTAATGCGGGTAATGGTAACTGATTGATTTGACCGATGACCGTTTCTGGCAAACTGCCTAATCTCCTATTTAGCAGCCGGAAAATTAGGGCTTTTTCTCCTTCAGTTACCCCCTGTTGTAATCCTTCTTGTAATCCCTGTTGTAATCCTTCTTGTAATCCCTGTTGTAATCCTTCTTGTAATCCCTGTTGTAATCCTTCTTGTAATCCTTCTTGTAATCCCTGTTGTAATCCTTGTTGTAATCCTTGTTGTAATCCTCGTTCAAGGGCTTCTTCCCAAATGTCTTGATAAATTACTGATTCTTGCATAATTTCTTGCCTCAATAATCGTTTAATCAACACTTTGTCTAATACCAAACCCGCCAGAATCGCTGTGGATGCTGCCACGTTATTTTGGGTTCTCCGGTCAGCGATCGCATTAATTTGTTCAGCTACCCGCTCTAATAACCTTTGGCGATCGCCCGTTTGAGCTAGTATCGCAAAAGGTAATAAACCCGGCACATTTATAAACGTATCTACAGATTCTTCCCAGAGTCTAATTACCTGAAATTTATGGCGCGTTTGAGACTAGCCATCCCACTAAATCATCTATCTCCGAAAAGTCTAGTAATGCTTCTCCTAACTGCTCTAATGCCGGTAATGATAACTGATTGATTTGACCTATGACCGTTTCTGGCAAACTGCCTAATCTCCTATTTAGCAGCCGTAAAATTAGGGCTTTTTCTCCTTCAGTCACCCCCTGTTGTAATCCTTCTTGTAATCCCTGTTGTAATCCCTGTTGTAATCCCTGTTGTAATCCTCGTTCAAGGGCTTCTTCCCAAATGTCTTGATAAATTACTGATTCTTGCATAATTTCTTGCCTCAATAATCGTTTAATCAACACTTTGTCTAATACCAAACCCGCCAGAATCGCTGTGGATGCTGCCACGTTATTTTGGGTTCTCCGGTCAGCGATCGCATTAATTTGTTCAGCTACCCGCTCTAATAACCTTTGGCGATCGCCCGTTTGAGCTAGTATCGCAAAAGGTAATAATCCCGGCACATTTATAAACGTATCTACAGGTTCTTCCCAGAGTCTAATTACCTGAAATTTATGGCGAGTTTGAGCTATTTCTAGCTGGGTTTTGTAGACTAAATCCGAGGAACTTTCCCTTAAATAAATCACCACTTGCCGCATTTGGCACTCTGGGAAACGACGATAGACCCGCACCCAATAATCCAACATCCGAAACGGAATAGTTGGGTCCGGTTGCGTCTGAAATTCCAGATGAAGGATGACTCCCTCTGATTTCAGCAAGATGAGACTATCAGCCCGAATTGGTTCTAGGGAAAGTTCCGACGGGCTGAGTTCAGTTAGGGGAATCGGTTCTCCCAATAACCACTGGGCTAAATCCGCCGGAAACGTCTCAGCTAGGAACTTGCAAACATTGTCGAACATATTAGCATTATATCCCAATCTACGGGCGGTTGTGGGGAGTCTGTAAGGAGTCAGAAAAGAGTATTTTTCAAGCCTGTTCTAAATTAGCTGTAATCCTGATCATGTTGGGGTAATTAGTAAATTACCCCCAGGTGGAAATTCCCGTTGATATTTATTCGGGCTGATGGCTTTGTAGCCATTCCAGCAAATCATCTATCTCCGAAAAGTCTAGTAATGCTTCTCCTAACTCCTCTAATGCGGGTAATGGTAACTGATTGATTTGACCAATGACCGTTTCTGGTAAACTGCCTAATCTCCTATTGAGCAGCCGTAAAATTAGGGCTTTTTCTCCTTCAGTCACCCCCTGTTGTAATCCCTGTTGTAATCCCTGTTGTAATCCCTGTTGTAATCCTTGTTGTAATCCTTGTTGTAATCCTTGTTGTAATCCTCGTTCAAGGGCTTCTTCCCAAATGTCTTGATAAATTACTGATTCTTGCATAATTTCTTTCCTCAATAATCGTTTAATCAACACTTTGTCTAATACCAAACCTGCCAGAATCGCTGTCGATGCTGCCACGTTATTTTGGGTTCTCCGGTCAGCGATCGCATTAATTTGTTCAGCTACCCGCTCTAATAACCTTTGGCGATCGCCCGTTTGAGCTAGTATCGCAAAAGGTAATAATCCCGGCACATTTATAAACGTATCTACAGATTCTTCCCAGAGTCTAATTACCTGAAATTTATGGCGAGTTTGAGCTATTTCTAGCTGGGTTTGGTAGACTAAATCCGAGGAACTTTCCCTTAAATAAATCACCACTTGCCGCATTTGGCACTCCGGGAAACGACGATAGACCCGCACCCAATAATCCAACATCCGAAACGGAATAGTTGGGTCCGGTTGCGTCTGAAATTCGAGATGAAGGATGACTCCCTCTGATTTCAGCAAGATCAGACTATCAGCCCGAATTGGTTCTAGGGAAAGTTCCGACGGGCTGAGTTCAGTTAGGGGAATCGGTTCTCCCAATAACCACTGGGCTAAATCCGCCGGAAACGTCTCAGCTAGGAACTTGCAAACATTGTCGAACATATTAGCATTATATCCCAATCTACGGGCGGTTGTGGGGAGTCTGTAAGGAGTCAGAAAAGAGTATTTTTCAAGCCTGTTCTAAATTAGCTGTAATCCTGATCATGTTGGGGTAATTAGTAAATTACCCCCAGGTGGAAATTCCCGTTGATATTTATTCGGGCTGATGGCTTTGTAGCCATTCCAGCAAATCATCTATCTCCGAAAAGTCTAGTAATGCTTCTCCTAACTCCTCTAATGCGGGTAATGGTAACTGATTGATTTGACCGATGACCGTTTCTGGTAAACTGCCTAATCTCCTATTTAGCAGCCGTAAAATTAGGGCTTTTTCTCCTTCAGTTACCCCCTGTTGTAATCCTTCTTGTAATCCCTGTTGTAATCCTTCTTGTAATCCCTGTTGTAATCCCTGTTGTAATCCTCGTTCAAGGGCTTCTTCCCAAATGTCTTGATAAATTACTGATTCTTGCATAATTTCTTTCCTCAATAATCGTTTAATCAACACTTTGTCTAATACCAAACCTGCCAGAATCGCTGTCGATGCTGCCACGTTATTTTGGGTTCTCCGGTCAGCGATCGCATTAATTTGTTCAGCTACCCGCTCTAATAACCTTTGGCGATCGCCCGTTTGAGCTAGTATCGCAAAAGGTAATAATCCCGGCACATTTATAAACGTATCTACAGATTCTTCCCAGAGTCTAATTACCTGAAATTTATGGCGAGTTTGAGCTATTTCTAGCTGGGTTTGGTAGACTAAATCCGAGGAACTTTCCCTTAAATAAATCACCACTTGCCGCATTTGGCACTCCGGGAAACGACGATAGACCCGCACCCAATAATCCAACATCCGAAACGGAATAGTTGGGTCCGGTTGCGTCTGAAATTCGAGATGAAGGATGACTCCCTCTGATTTCAGCAAGATCAGACTATCAGCCCGAATTGGTTCTAGGGAAAGTTCCGACGGGCTGAGTTCAGTTAGGGGAATCGGTTCTCCCAATAACCACTGGGCTAAATCCGCCGGAAACGTCTCAGCTAGGAACTTGCAAACATTGTCGAACATATTAGCATTATATCCCAATCTACGGGCGGTTGTGGGGAGTCTGTAAGGAGTCAGAAAAGAGTATTTTTCAAGCCTGTTCTAAATTAGCTGTAATCCTGATCATGTTGGGGTAATTAGTAAATTACCCCCAGGTGGAAATTCCCGTTGATATTTATTCGGGCTGATGGCTTTGTAGCCATTCCAGCAAATCATCTATCTCCGAAAAGTCTAGTAATGCTTCTCCTAACTCCTCTAATGCGGGTAATGGTAACTGATTGATTTGACCAATGACCGTTTCTGGTAAACTGCCTAATCTCCTATTTAGCAGCCGTAAAATTAGGGCTTTTTCTCCTTCAGTCACCCCCTGTTGTAATCCCTGTTGTAATCCTCGTTCAAGGGCTTCTTCCCAAATGTCTTGATAAATTACTGATTCTTGCATAATTTCTTGCCTCAATAATCGTTTAATCAACACTTTGTCTAATACCAAACCTGCCAGAATCGCTGTCGATGCTGCCACGTTATTTTGGGTTCTCCGGTCAGCGATCGCATTAATTTTTTCAGCCACCCGCTCTAATAACTTTTGGCGATCGCCCGTTTGAGCTAGTATCGCAAAAGGTAATAATCCCGGCACATTTATAAACGTATCTACAGATTCTTCCCAGAGTCTAATTACCTGAAATTTATGACGAGTTTGAGCTATTTCTAGCTGGGTTTGGTAGACTAAATCCGAGGAACTTTCCCTTAAATAAATCACCACTTGCCGCATTTGGCACTCTGGGAAACGACGATAGACCCGCACCCAATAATCCAACATCCGAAACGGAATAGTTGGGTCCGGTTGCGTCTGAAATTCCAGATGAAGGATGACTCCCTCTGATTTCAGCAAGATCAGACTATCAGCCCGAATTGGTTCTAGGGAAAGTTCCGACGGGCTGAGTTCAGTTAGGGGAATCGGTTCTCCCAATAACCACTGGGCTAAATCCGCCGGAAACGTCTCAGCTAGGAACTTACAAACATTGTCGAACATATTAGCATTATATCCCAATCTACGGGCGGTTGTGGCTAGTCTGTAGGGAGTCAGAAAAAAGTATTTTTAAAGCCTGTTCTAAATTAGCTGTAATCCTTTTGGTGGCTGTTTTTTTTGATTCACCATCTTCTGTGTAAACCCAAATGGGATCGCCAATTTTTACCTTAACTCGCGTTCCTTTAGAAATGGGAGGTTGTCGATCATAACCAATGGCGATGGGAATAATTGGTAACTTACAATTGGGTTGATTAGCGATCGCTTGTAGTGCAATTCTGGCTACACCTGATTTAATCGGGTGAATTTGATTATCTTGAAAAATATGTCCCTCTGGAAACAGCACCAACATTTCCTGATTTTGGAGAAGTTCGACACTATATCTAATGCTGGCGGTTCCTGGATTTTCGCGATTAACGGGAAATCCTCCCAACTTTTTGACAAACCACCCCTGGAGTCCTTGGGTTTGCTCCGATAAAACCATCGATCGCAAATCTCGCCCTGTAACTGACCTTCCCGCAACGTAGCCTAGGACGAGGGGGTCCCATCGCGAACGGTGGGTGGGGGCTAAAATTACTGGTCCTTCGGCTGGAATATGCTCTTGACCCTCTACTTCAATTTTTTGGAAATATAGAGGCATGAAAATTCGACCCATGATCAAGTAAGTTAGAGGGGTTAACCAGGGGGAAACTTGGGATTCAAAGGAGTTAGAAGAGTTGGAACTAGGGGATATTTGCTTTGACACTTGGTTTGACATTAGTATAGGCACCTGCAATTTAGCTTTCCTTAATCATAACCCTCCTGGGTGGATTAATAATTATGATAATTCTGGCGATCGCACTTCCGGTTATGTTATACACATAAACGTTATCATAGAATGTAATGATCTATTTAATTTAAGGATAATGAAACTGCGAAAATTGGCAATATCAATTCTACTCTGTATTGCACTGACCTGGGGATTGATGACCCCCGTCAATGCTGCCAATTTATCTGATCGCGATCGCTTACTTAAACAGAATGTCTGTGTCTCATTCTTGTGGAAAGTGTGTGATCTACAGGGTGCTGATCTCCAAGAACTTGATCTGACTGGTGCTAACCTAACTAGGGCCAATTTACAAGGAGCCAATTTACAAAATGCTATATTACAGAGAGCGCGACTAGGTGGAGCCAAATTACAGGGGGCTAATTTACAGGGAGCCAAACTTTTTGAAGCCGACCTCAATCATGCTAATTTAATGAGTGCTAATCTCAGTAACTCCGAACTATTAAAAGCTAATTTAACCTTAGCTGATTTACAGGGAGCTAATTTAACCAGTGCTAATTTAATCGAAGCCACACTCTGGGGAGCCAACCTAATTAGTGCTGATTTACAGCAGGCTAGTTTACAAAGTGCCAACTTAGAATATGCTAATTTAGCTGATAGTAATTTGAGGGAAGCTGACCTGCATAGTTTCTATTTCCGAGAATTTCAAAAACCTACTAATCTCAGTCACGCTAACTTAGAAGGGGCTAATTTAGTTAATGCTAATTTACGGGGTGTTCTTTTAGAAGGTACAATTATGCCAGATGGTTCGATTCCCGATGAAAATACAGCCCTATAAATATTGTAGTTGTCCATTTTTTGGGGGTGCGTCATAGGTATCTGACGCACCAATTTTCCGGGAGACTAAGCTGATTTTAACTAGCGGTAACTAACCCCGAATGAATCAGTAATGGTTTGGTACTAGGTTCTCGTCCTCGGAAAGATTTAAAGACTTCCATAGGGTGCAAACTTCCGCCCAGAGCTAATACCGTATTGCGGAATTTTTCCCCAATAGAAACCACGGCGGAATCATTATCTAATCCAGCTTCCTCAAAGGCGGCAAAAGCGTCGGCGCTGAGAACTTCAGCCCATTTGTAGCTGTAATATCCGGCGGCATATCCTCCGGCAAAAATATGACCGAAACTACATAAAAATGCGTCTTCGGGAAGAGGTGGTAAAACCGTGGTTTGAGCCGCAATGCGTTGACGTACATCATTGACAGTTTCTTTACCACCGGGTTGGTAACGGTGGTGTAATTCCAAATCTACAGAGGAAAAATGAATTTGTCGTAACATGGCTGTACCACTCATATAATTGCGAGAGGCGAGTATTTTTTGGTAATAATGTTCTGGGAGAGTTTCCCCGTTTTCGTAATGTTTAGCCATCCCAAATAATGTAGAGCGATCATAACACCAGTTTTCCATAAATTGGCTGGGTAATTCCACTGCATCCCACTCTACATTATTAATACCGGATGCACCGGGATAATCAACGGTGGTCAGCATATGTTGTAAACCATGACCAAATTCATGGAATAGGGTTTCTACCTCGGAGAAGGTCATTAAACTGGGTTTTCCGTCTACAGGGGGGGTCTGATTACATTGTAAATAGGCGACGGGAAGGCGAATTTTAGTGATGCCATCTTCGATGATTTTGGCGCGGTTAATGCAGTCAGCCATCCAAGCGCCGCCTCGTTTTTCGGCGGGACGACTGTAGGGGTCTAGGTAAAAATAGGCGATCGCATTTTCCTGGTTATCAGCTACTTGAAAATAGCGGACATCAGGATGCCAAATTTGGGCTAAACCATCAGCGGGTGTAATGGTAATATTAAAGATACGCCGCACCAGTCCAAACAAGCCATCCAGAACTTGATTGAGGGGAAAATAGGGGCGCAGTTCTTCATCTGTATAGGCAAATTTTTCTGACCTTTGGCGTTCTGACCAAAAGCTAATATCCCAATGTTTCAGGTCGGCTGTTTCTCCTTGGGATTTAGCATAGGCTTTAAGGTCTTCAAATTCCTGAACTCCTGCATCATAGCTAACTGTTCGCAATTCTTCTAAGAGTTCTTCAACGGCGGCGACATCGGGAGCCATTTTACTAGCTAAACTCAGTTCTGCATAACTGGAAAAACCTAGAATTTCTGACTTTTCTTTACGCAGTTCTAAAATCCGTTCAATTAAGGGAAAATTGTTAAGTTCTCCCTCGGATGCGCGACTGATATAAGCGCGATATACGGTTTCGCGTAAATCTCGGCGGGTGCTATATTTAAGAAACGGCCCAAAACTAGGAAAGTCTAGGGTAATTCGCCAGGGTCCGTTTTCTGGGGTGGCGTTTTCTTCTCCGGCTTCTCTGGCGGCTTGGGCGGCGAGACTGAGTAAGCTGGGGGGTAAACCGTCTATTTCTTCTGGGGTGGTTAGGGTGAGGCTAAAGGCTTTGGTTGCGTCAATAACTTGGTTAGAAAATTGGGTGGAAAGTTCGGCTAATTCTAGTTCAATAGCGTTAAAGCGATCGCATATTTCTCCGGTTAATCCTACCCCAGATAATTCAGCATCCCTAATAGTGGCTTCTACAATCCGTTTTTGGGCGGGTTCTAGGGAATCCCAATCGGGTGATTCTGCTAAGGCTTTAAATGCCTTGTATAGGGGTTGGCTTTGGTTCAGGCGGTTGATAAATTGAACCACTTGGGGCTGTACTGTTTGATGGGCTTCTCGCAGTTCTGGGCTATTTTTAACACCCATCAGATGATTAATTATACCCCAACTCCAGACCAGACGTTCTTGGAGTTCCTGGAGAGGTTCCACTAATCCTGACCAGGTGGGTTCGGGGTTTTCTTCTAGTTGACTAAGGGTGGTTTCTAGTTCCTCTAAAAGTTGGGTGATTCCTGGGACTACATGATCTGTGGTAATATCTGCAAAGGGGGGAAGTCCTTTTCCGATTAAAAGCGGGTTTTGGGTCATAGTGTTATGATTCATCAATTTACATCAATGCTATCGCTACTTTTGGTATAGCATAATAATCTAATCTCTGCTTGAATAGTTATCAATTATCTCCTCAAAGCGCGAATTAATGGACAATGGACAATCGATAATGAATTATCTGGTCGGGTGGGGCGGGTTTAGTAATGTTATTTGTGGGAAATTTAATTGACAGTGGAACCCGCCCCTACAAGGGTCTTTGATTTCAGGTGGTTAATTATTAAAAAATGGTAATTTAACATCCAGGGCGGCTTGGGCGGCTTCGATTAATTTCATGAAAAAGGGGTGCGAAATATCAACAGTTTTGGCTTGTGAGCGACTAATTCCTAATAACCCGGTTTTTTGTCCAGTTTGAATAGCTAGAACCTCTCCCTTTTGGTTGCGAATTCTTAATTCCCAGTTGTCTCCAATAGGAGTTATATTACACTTGTAAGTGCGATCGCCATAATTAAACTCAGCCAGGCGGCGATTTAGAGGAACCGAGTTTTCAGGAAGTCTCACCCCCACAATTTCCAACTCGATCGCCGTTTGATTATTCCAGGTATTTTTCCGTAATTTATAAGCAAAATCCAGGGGGGAAGGGAGGGGAAAATAATCAGCCCACCGCCAGGCGATCGCAGATATAGTAGGTAAAACAGCCATAGTTATTTCCGGTGGCAAATCTTGAGATAAAGTTAGTTTAATATGACTTTTCCCCACTATTTTTTGATGAAGAACTCGCAGCTTAGGAGTCCAAAAAACCGGCTCACTATTTTCAATCCCACAGGGTTGTATTTTATCAATTTGGTCATATAATTTATAGTTAATATCCATCAAATTTATGCGAACATCAACATTAACTAAAGGTCGAAGATGTTCCACTTGCAGACATTGATGAGCAAATTCACTCAAGCGCTGTTTAAACTTAGGCAAATTAGCCGCCGGTAAAGAAAAGCCACCAGCCGCTTTATGTCCGCCAAATTTACCGAGGATATCTTGACAAAATTGCAGTGCTTCAAACACATGAAATTCCGGAATACCGCGCGCCGACCCCCGCAGATTTTCCTCATCTTCATAAGTACAAATAAACACCGGAACTCCGTAGCGTTCCACCAGTCGGGAAGCCACAATTCCAATAACTCCATGATGCCAATTTTTTTGACAGGGAACTAAAACCCGTTCTTGTTCAAGATTAATATTACTATTTTCATACCAATCAATAGCTTCCTGTTCAATATCAGCACAAAGTTCTTTGCGTAGTAGGTTAGTTTCTTCGCACTCTTTCGCCTGTTCTAATGCAGTTCCCATGTGGTCAGTAGTTAAAAGTTCAATCACCACCTGGGGATTCCCAATGCGTCCGATCGCATTAATCCGAGGTCCGAGGCGAAAGCCGATATCTTCTGGTTTCATCGGAGTAGTAGAATTGTTTAAATTCGGCTGTTGGTTAGCCAATCCTGCTATTTGAATTAATGCTTGCACTCCCGGAATTTTAGACTGCGGCAAAATTTTCAAACCCCGTTTTATCCAACGGCGATTTACTCCATTTAAAGGAGCCATATCAGCGATAGTTCCTAGGGTAAATAGTTCCAATAACTGCCAGCGCAAACTGTCCACTTCTCCTCGGAGTTTAGCTAAGGATAGGGCTAATATATAAGCTACACCAACTCCAGCCAAGCCATAATATGGGGAAATTTTTGGCAGTAATTTGGGATTGAGAATAGCATCAGCGTTAGGGAGTTTGGGGGGAAGATCATGGTGGTCTGTGATAATCACAGTTAGCCCCAATTCTTTCGCCCTAGCCACCGGACCGACGGCAGAAATACCATTATCCACAGTGATAATTATGGAGATACCCTGCTCGTGAAATTCCTCGACAATGCGATTATTAATACCATAGCCTTCTTGCATCCGACTAGGAATTGCTGATGTAATATCTGCGCCTAATTGAGAAAGGGCTCTAATTAATAAGGCTGTACTCGTCATCCCATCAGCATCATAGTCCCCACAGATGGCAATTTTTTGTTGATTTTCAATGGCATTTTGCAGCAATTGGAGGGTTTTGGGTAAGTCAGGGAACTCCTCCATAGGTTCCGGGAGAGTTTGGGATTGGGGGTTAAGGAAGGCTTCGGCTTGTTCTGTGGTTTCGATTCCCCGGTTGATCAGGATTTGGGCAATAATAGGGTGAACCCCGGTAGTTTCAGATAGACTCTGGGCAATTTCGGGGCGTTCTGGGAAAATATGCCAGCGCTGTTTTGGTAGTAGTGCTTCTGTGGTGATGGTAGGTTGGTCTTCCACGGTGACTCAAATTGCCAATGTTTTTATCCTTGATGGTAATGATTATACCAGGGGTTCGGTGTTGAGAAAGTCAGTTAAAGCTCAGTTAATAGCATAACTATCTTTACCACGACCAAGGGCAAATCGGAAAGATTCGCGCGGGTTGCGACTAGACTGGGTGATAAATAATAGTAGGGCTAGGGTGGCTAAACCTGTGTTGATGGTGAATAGGTTACGATATCCTACAGCGTCGGCGATGGAACCGAAAATAGGTCCAGCTAGGGCTAATCCTAAATCAAATCCCCCTAAACAAATTGAGAAAAATTGGCCTCTTTCCTGGGGTAAACAGCGATCGGCGATTAGGGTTAACATCATTGGAATGGTAATTCCTGCGGCTGCGCCTTCAAATAAACCAGCCAGCAAAACATCAAAATTGTTATTGGCGATAGTTAGGATGGCCATGGAAACTAGATAACATATCAGACCTGTGGTGATAAAAATACCGCGACCATAGCGGTCGGAGGCGCGACCCATGGGTAGACGGACGGCAAAACTGGCGATCGCTTTCATCGTATAAAATAGCCCGGGATTGAGACTTAGCCCAGCATCTTGGATATATAGCGGGATAAAAGTTACTAAAGTGCCGAAAATTAGCCCCACCATCAACAAAACTAGGGCTGGGATTTTTAATGCCGGACTTCCCAGGCGCTTGAGATAATTAGCTATGGGTGATCCCTTCGCTTCCGACTGGTCGCTAAGTTCTGGGTTCCTTGAGGCTTCTAATACCTGAGAAATTGCCAAAAGTGATAATAGCCCAAAAACAGTACCACTGATAAACAGAGGACCATAACCCATTCCCGCCTGGATAAAACCGCCTAAAGCTGGACCAATAGCCATACCAATGGGGGCTACCAAGCTCATATAACCCACTATTTCGCCGCGACGGTTTTCCGGGGCTAAATCTGTGACTAAGGCTGTGTAGCCAATGGTAAAGGCTGCTATGCTGATGCCATGAAAAGCCCTTAATAAAGCCATTAAGGCCATAGAATCAGTGAATAGATAGCCAAGGGGTGCTACGGTCGCGACTATTGTCCCGATGAGCAAGACTAGCTTTCTGCCTCGTTTATCTGCTAGGGGACCGAGGACGATGCGGGAGGGTAGCAGTCCTAGGGCAAAAGCCCCCATAACTAAGCCTATTTGTTGCTTAGTCCCCCCCAGATAGGCAATATACAGGGGGAGGGTGGGTAGCAATGTAGTTATGGCAGACCAGAAGCATAGACCCGCTATAAACAGCATCAGGAGGCTGCGTCGCTGTCGGGTTTTAATCATAAATAAGATATTCAAGGTAAAACTCCATAAGCAATGGTGATTAGTATAGGGTCTTGACTGCGGGATTGAGGAGAATTAAGGGGATCTGGGATTTGTCAGAGGCTATCTCAACTCAGGGGTAGCTTAATCATAAATTCGCTTCCTTCCCCCAACACTGAGGTAAAATTTAACTCGCCCCGGTGATTTTGGGTGATAATCTGATAGCTGGTGGGTAATCCCATGCCTGTGCCTTGACCAATGGGTTTGGTGGTAAAAAATGGGTTAAAAATTTTGCCTTGAACTTCTGGACTCATACCGATGCCATTATCTTTAATGGAAATTAATATAGCCAGTAAATCTAAAGATGTAGTAATGGTTATTTTACCAGCATAATCGGGGTCTGTTTGATAATTTTGTCGCTCCTCAATAGCCTGTATAGCATTGGCTAATAAATTCATAAATACCTGATTTAATAAGCCAATATAACATTCATAATGTGGTAAATAACCATAATCTTTAATCACTTCTATGGGGGTATTTCCGGCTCTCCCATTTAACCGATTTTGTAAGATAATTAGGGTGCTTTCTAAATTTTCATGAAGGTCTACTGCTTTTAATTCAGCTTCGTCTAAGCGGGAGAAGGTTCGCAGGGATTTGACAATATCACGAATTCGCTCGGCTCCGGTTTTCATGGAATTAATGATTTTGGGTAAATCTTCTTTAATAAAATCTAAATCAATGTCTTGGATAAAATCGTTAATATGGGTGGGATTTTCTGGATAAGATTGTTGATATAATTGGAGTAGGGATAATAAATCATCGGTATATTGACAGGTGTGGGTTAAGTTGCCATAAATAAAACTAACTGGGTTGTTGATTTCATGGGCAACCCCGGCAACTAATTGACCCAAACTTGACATTTTTTCTGATTGAATTAACTGGATTTGGGTATTTTGAAGTTCTCGATAAGCACGTTGAATTTCTTGGCTTTTGGCTTCGGATTCTTGATAAAGTTGGGCTTGTTGAATAGCGATCGCCACTTGATTAGCAATGTTTTTTAATAGGTCAATCTCATCGTCTTGCCAAGGTTCATCTCCCTGGCTACGACCTAATTCAAAAGCGCCAATTTTGCTGGCTGTATGAATGGGTAAGGCTAAATAAAGTGTAATCCCCATACCCTGACAAAAATCCACTTCTTCTTTATCTTCTGATTTTCTAATATCCAAACTATAGAATTCTTCCTTGATGATCATTTCAAATAGCCGGGGAAAATTTGTTAATTGATAATGACCAATCCAACTGGGAAATTCCGGCTTTTTCTGCTCATTTACTACTTCCCAGATGGTGGAATCAGAATGATTGTTATACCAACCAAAGCTACAAATATCTACTTTCAGTTCCGCAAAAATTGCATTAACTGCATTTTGTAAAATTGTGTCTAAGTTGAGGGAATTGCGAATTTCTGTGCTAATATGATTTAACAGTTGAGTGCGGGTGAGCAGAGAACGTAAGGCTTCTTCTGTTTGGCGATCGGTTATATCTATGACAATGCCAAACATCCGCACCAGTTGACTATCCCGAAACTCTAATTCAATGCGACTATTGGTATAGCGAATTTCTCCATTAGGACGGATAATACGCGCGTCAAAGTTTTGAGGAATTCCTTGGTTAGCTTCCGCAACTCTCTCTAAAAAGAAGTCACGATCTTCGGGGTGATAAAGTTGGAGATTTTGCTCAAAACTTGGCTCTCCTTGGTCTGGGTCTAAGCCAAAAATGTGAAAAACCTCTTCAGACCAAGTAATTTTTTTGGTGGTAATATCAAAAGACCAGTAACCTAAATGGGCAACTTCTTGGGCTTTTTTTAATTGTTGACTAAGTTCGGAAAGGGTGATTTCATTGGCTTTGCGTTCGGTAATGACTTCTGTATACATCAATAAGCCACCAATGTTCCCATTCCGATCAATCCAAGGACGAATTTCCCAACATACCCAGTCTGAACCTCCATCATCACGCATCCATAAATCGGCTTCGGATTTCTCGGTTACTCCTGTTAAACAACGGCTATGAATATCTTTCCAATTTTGAGGAACATCGGGGAAAATTTCATAGTGCGATCGCCCAATAATTTCTTGATTTTCTAAGCCATATTGTTGATACCAGGCCTTGTTAGCGACTAGGTATCGCATCTGAGTATCAAACATGGCGATCGCCGCAGGAGTTACATCACATAGAGTTCGCCAAATTCCTTGACTCTCACGCAATTTATTTTCAGCTTCTTTGCGATCGGAAATATCATAATTAATGCCAATAAACCTGATGGGTTTTCCTTGCTGATTCCACTCTACCACTTTACCCCTGGCAAAATTCCATCTATAGGAACCATCTTTGCAGCGCAGGCGATGTTCATTTTCATAAATTGGTATTTCACCTCGGATGTGTTTTTGGATTTGTTCATGAACTAACTCTATATCCTCTGGATGTACACGACTTTCCCATGATTCTAAGGAATCATTAATTTCATCATCTTGGTAGCCTAATATGGTTTTCCAACGACTATCAAAATATACTTGTTGGGTTTGTGGGTTCCATTCCCAACTGAGGATATTGGCAGATTCTAAAGCTAATTGTAATCGTTCGCGTTCAGCTTGATTGGCTAATTCCTGACGAGCGATCGCTCGACTGAGAAGCATTCCGGCTAAAGATGCGATCGCTACCGATAATAGCAGGCTATTGGTAGCAATATAATTGCGAAAATTTTGGGATTGTGCTAACTCTAATTCCGCCAGTTGTAGCTGTTCTTGAGTACGATTAGTTACATCAGTTAGCTGGTCGGGGAATCCGATAAAATCAGCAAATTCTGGGCTTTGGATAAGTTCGATTAACTCTTGCTGTGCTGCTTGTATTTGGTTGTCTGCAAAATTCAATCGTTCTACTGCTGTAGCAAATATGTTTAATCTTTCAGCAAAAATAGCCACGGTTTCCTGATATTCAGAAAATAGTAATTCCAGTTCAGGCGTTTTGGTATCCTGAGCAAGTTTTTCATATTCTGTTAGCAAATTACTAATTTCATCTAACCTTTGGATAAAGGCATTAATAGCTTCCCGAAATCCCTCTGGATCTGGCAGATAGGGAGACAGTTGTTTACCAGGTCGGTTGTACAATATCTTAACTTGCAAGTGGTTCAGAAGTGCGTATTGTTGAACCACAGCATCCCGGTTGATTATAGCCTTTTTTTGATAGTAATGACCCACCATTAAACCGATAGTAGTTCCGGTGATAGCAATGGATAGGGTAGCGATATAGGTGGCGGCGATTTTTTGCTTTAATTTCATCGAAAAATATCTGGGATATAGGACAATTGGCAATCATCAACCATCTGAAACAATTAACAAGGAATAGAAATCACAAATTCTGTACCTTCACCTACAGTCGAATTTACTTCCAGCATCCCAGAGTGTTTATCAACTACAATTTGTCTAGCGATCGCCAATCCCAAACCAGTACCTTTACCAACATTTTTGGTAGTAAATAAATGCTCAAATATTTTAACTTTCACAGCATCACTAATACCTACCCCATTATCTTGAATCCGAATTCTTGCATAGTTTCCGTCACCTGATAACTCAGTTTTCACCAAAATTTGATTATTAATTTCCCCATAATCTCGCCCTTTATTTGATTCATCTAAAGCATCAATAGCATTACTCAAAATATTCATAAATACCTGATTTAACTGTCCAGCATAACATTTAATATTTGGCAGATTACCATATTCCTTAATTACTTGAATTTCTGGGCGCATCTGGTTGGCTTTTAAGCGATGCTTCAGAATCATCAATGTACTATCAATGCCATCGTGAATATTGCAAGCAACAGGGCGATCGGTATCCGCACGGGAGAAAGTTCTTAAACTCACACTTAGGTCTTGAATGCGTCCCACTGCCTCCCGCATTGCTCTAATTAATTTCGGCAAATCTTCTCGGATATAATCCAGTTCTATCGTTTCCATTTCATCTGTAATGTCCTCATCGGGATCTGGATATTTTTGTTGGTATAAATCAATCAAACCTAACAAATCTTTAATATAATTAATCACGGGGGGAATATTGCACTTAATACAACCCACTGGATTGTTAATTTCGTGGGCAACACCTGCCACCAAATTTCCTAAAGCTGACATTTTTTCATTCTGCACTAGTTGCAGTTGCATAGTTTGTAGTTCCTGTAAAGTTTGCTCTAACTGCTGAGATTTTTCACGCAGTTTATTTTCAGCACGTCTGCGCGCATCAATATCAGTGCAAGTGCCAATCCATTCTTTAACACTGCCATCTTCTGCCAAAATAGGGACTCCTTGAACAGCAAAATAACGGTAAATACCATCAGCGCCACGAATGCGGTATTCGGTCTTATATAAACTCTTAGTTTCCACCGCTTTTTGCCACACTTTAGTAGTGTGAGGGAGATCATCAGGGTGCAAAGCGTTCAGCCATCCCCTTCCCTTGACTTCTTCCAGGGTTTGTCCAGTATATGCAATCCAGTGAACTGTATCTAGGTTTTCTCCTTCAGGACTAGCCAGCCAGATAATTTGAGATGTAGCAGTGGCTAAATAACGATAACGCGCTTCACTTAATTCTAGTTTTTCTACATATTGTTTCAGTTGATGATTATAATTCTGTGATTCCTCATAAAGTCGCCCGTTTTCCAGAGAAATAGCAGCTTGAGAACAGAGAAATTTGAGTAACTCAACGCGATCGCTCGTAAAGGCTCCCACAGTTAAATTATTTTCCAAATACAAAATTCCCATCAACTTACCTTGATTGAGAATGGGGATACAGATAACACTTTTAGGATGGTTATTTTGGATATAGGTATCCGCATAAAACCTGGAATTTATTCTGGCATCTACCAGGACTAAAGGCTTGCCAGTACGTTTAACATTATTAACTACACTAATCGGCAAATCTTGACTAGATTCTAGGGGTATTGATGGCAATATTCTAGGTGGATTTCCTGGTTCTAATATGGCAACCACATTAAATTTATTATCTTGTTTCAGCAGCAATACACACTTATTAGCACCAGCATTATTAATGACTATTTTTAACAAATTATTAATCAGTTTATCTAATTCAATTTCACTAGAAATAGCTTGAGATGATTGCAGCAAAGTTGCTAAATCTAAGATTTCGGAAATGCTACTAGAAGTATTGGTGGAAGTCATCATACCCCTGGCAATAGTTTCCTTGAATAAATTAGTAGCACGAGGTCGTTGTAAAATCGGGTTCAGCAGTTTAGGATAGCGTTTTTCTAAATCGGCAATTTTAGCTTTTGCACCCCATTTAGCATAACCATAATAGGCATCTTGCATATACCCAGCGGCAACTTTAGCTTTACCCCAATTTAGGTAAAATTTAGTCGCTAGTTCATTAGCTAAGGCTTCTTCTTGGATATACTTGTTCTCTTTGGCTCCGGTAATAGCGCGATCGTATAAATCAATAGCCTCTGCTTTGTCTCCGAATAATCGACATTTTTCAGCCGCTAACAAATCAACTTTATGCTGATGATTTGTGGGGGAAGACTCTGCCCATTCAGATAATTTTTCCTGATGAATTTTGACCATATCCAGACTATGCTGTTGGTCAATTTTTGAATTTGTGGAACATAAAGCCAAATAGGTTAAACCAGCATAGAAATGGAAAACCGGAATATAAATTGTCCCCCCTACTGCCATCAAATATTGGTCAGCTTGAGAAATATATTCCTCAGCATTATGATATTCACCAAACAGATAAGCAAGAATCAATTTATAAATATATACCACAGCCAGAGCCGTTAATTCATTATCATGATGATGCTTAGGAATCATCACTATTTCATTGTAGTCGTTCCCCTTCAATAAATCGGGTGAATCGACAATTTCCCTAAAATTATACACCATCTGCTTTTTAATCTTCAGGTAGGTCAGGGGAGAATCTTGTTTGGCTTTCTCTAAAACTACACAGTAATTATCAATTTCTGGTTCCCAATCATCTAGCCGCACTCCCGCGAAGAAATTATCATAAAAGTAGTTAAATATATTATAACCAGCATAGAGAATTTGACCAGTTTCTATGGCTGACATATAACCATCTTTGAGGGTGGGAATGGCGGATCTTAATGGTTCTTGACGATGCTGAAGAAAAGTACCAAATAGCAGTAAGGTGAGGGCTTTTAATTTTCGGACATTAAACTTATCCAGTAATATTAAGGCTACTCGCCCAAATTGATAACCTTTTTTTACCTCTCCTAAAAATGCGGAAAGTACCATACCATAAATTGCATAACCAATGGTTGATATAGGTGCATTACCAAACCTCAGAGATAGATTAACCATAGTGAACCCCAGCAAGGGTAGTATAGTAGGATTTCCTAAGAAAATGGGAGCAAACAAAATTCCTAAGAGTTCCATAGCCGCCAAGGTTTCTGGATCTTCCATAACTGGCAAGTTCACTAAATCCTCAATTTTTTTACCTTCTAGTTGCTGAGAAATAGTTGCTAATGTTTTCGCGGTTAAGGCTTCATCAGGTTGGGATGAAAACTCAACTCCTAGTTCTTTAAGTGCATTGTCCGCTACAGCGATCGCTTCTAACATCCGACTCTGAGCCGTTAGTGCATTGATTTTAATCTCGTAAATTTTAACCTTATCAAGGATATATTTAGCAGATTTTAGCACTATAGTTGACAGCTTTTCCATCCTCTCAAAATCAGCATTTAAGTAGGCGACTTCGGTAGCAGAAACATAAATATTTAAAGTTAATTTATACTGACTTTGCCAACAGTCAGCAGCCAGTAACTCTAGTCCTGTTTCGACAAAATTTCTCGCAGCCACATAAGCTGTAGAATTTCTGGCTTTTTTTGCTGCTGATAAGTTGATTTGAGCTAAGGTTTCCCGTTCTTTGGTATCGGTTATTAAACCATGACCTAAATTCAAATGACCGACAATATCAAACAATTTTTCTTCTGCTTCTGTCGGTGATAAATTGTGCTGTAGTAATTGTCCGATTTGCAGATGAGTGGCTTGTTTTTGGTCGTCATGAATTAAAGAATAACTAGCTTGTTGAATGCGATCGTGCAAAAATCTATAGGTAGGATTAGCTGCACTATTCAAAACTTCTTGATCTTCGGATTCAGCCAAAAATTTATAAACTTTAGTAGTCGGAATGATTAAACCTTCTTGTAGTGCTTTCCATAAAGCTACAGCCGTTACATTGGTTGGCTTCTGACTAACAATTGCTAAAGTATTGAAATCAAAATCTGCCCCAATACAGGCGGCTAACTTTAAAATATCTTGAGTATCTTTAGGCAATTTCTGTAATTGTAATGCCATGAACTCTACCACATCATCAGTGAGAGTTAAGGCTTGCACTTTAGCAATATCATATTGCCATCCTCCTTGACTGACTTCCGGTTTAAATGGTGACTTGGATGGCTCAAATACAATTAAATTTTCATCATGTAAAGCCTTGAGTAATTGGGTAGCAAAGAAAGGATTACCATGGGTTTTTTGATAAACCAACTTAGCTAAGGATTTAGCTATAGATAATTGACAATTCAGGGTATCTGCTACTAACTGATTGATATCTAATTCTGGCAGAGGTGACAAGGTAATTGTATTAACTGTAGCTCCAGTTTGGATGATCTCATTAACTGTTAAAATAAACGGATGTACTGGTGAAACTTCATGATCTCGATAGGCTCCTAAGATTAACAAATATCCTTGAGTCTCTTGCATTAGCATCTTGAGTAGGTTTAATGATGCTGAATCTGACCATTGCCAATCATCTAAAAATATCACCAGGGGATGTTCTTTATTAGTGAAAACTTGCAGGAATTTGTGAAACAGTAGATCAAAGCGATTTTGGGCAGCATTACCTGATAATTCTAGGGCGGGTGGTTGCGGACCAATGATATGTTCTAACTCAGGGATAACATCAATCAAAACTTGACCATTTTCTCCCACTGCTTCCAAAATATGGGTTTTCCAGGTTTGGATTTTAGAATCAGATTCTGATAAAATTTGACCCATTAAATCCCGGAATGCTTGCACAAAGGCAGCCAAAGGTATATGACGATTAAATTGGTCATATTTACCTTTAATAAAATAACCTCTTTGTCTGACTATGGGTTTATGAACTTCGTTGATAACGGCAGTTTTACCAATTCCTGAAAAACCCGCCACTAGCATCATTTCAGTTTGATTCATATTGACTCTATCAAAGGCGGCTAATAGTTGCTGAACTTCCGCTTCTCGACCATAGAGTTTTTCGGGAATCATAAAGCGATCGCTTATGTCTTGTTGTGCGATCGCAAAGCTCTCAATATTACCTGTTTCTTGTAATTGATGTAAACATTGCTCTAAATCATATTTAATTCCCAAGGCACTCTGATAGCGATCTTCCGCATTTTTCGCCATCAGTTTACTAACAATTTCTGAGATAACTATAGGAATATTTGGGTTGATTTCGTGAATTGGTCGGGGTTGTTTGGCAAGATGACAATGTACTAACTCCATCACATCTGACGATTTAAACGGCAGTTTTCCGGTCAGCAATTCATAGCAGGTAACTCCCAGGGAATAGAAATCGCTTCGATAATCTATCCCTCGATTCATGCGACCTGTTTGTTCTGGAGAAATATAGGATAATGTCCCCTCTAAAACATTGGGATTTTCAACTTCTGGCGCTTCCCAAGGTAGTAATGAAGAAATACTAAAATCAATTAATTTAACTTGTTTAGTATCTGGATTAATTAGAATATTAGCCGGTTTAATATCTTTGTGGATTACTCGATTTTGGTAAAGATAATTTAGAGTTTCCGCAATTTGAATAGCAATTTTCAGAACATCCTCCAAATTAAAATAGTGATATTTACTATGTTTATTTTGCGATGTTTCTAAATATTGGGATAGGGAAACTCCACCACCATCTTCCATAATTAAAGCATAGCTATTACCATATACCTCTAAATTTAAGGGTTTAACAATACTGGGAAAGTCGAGATTTTTGCCAATAGTATATTGATGGCGAAATTGGACAAGTTCGTTAAAATTAGGGTA
Source organism: Arthrospira sp. PCC 9108 (assembly GCA_016745315.1). GTDB lineage: Bacteria > Cyanobacteriota > Cyanobacteriia > Cyanobacteriales > Microcoleaceae > Limnospira > Limnospira platensis. The sequence continues at coordinate 1,201,690 of CP066886.1, read as the reverse complement.
TTCGTGTCGTAAAATTTTGATAACTACAGGTTGCTGATCACTACTACGAATACCTCTATAAACTAGGGTGCGACTCCCTGTATATAACTCTTCTGTGATTTGATAACCGGGTAAGTTGGCAATAATATTCATAACCTAACCTGAATGTCTCTACTGTTTCTCTAGTTGTATGGTTGTATCAATAGTGAAATAGTGAAAATGGCGATCTATATCTATGCTGCTACTAAAAAAAGCGTGAAGCCACCTAACTGCATGGCAGGGTACTGACTTACGCGCTAGGTTCTCAGCTCGATTTTGGCGAGCCGTAATACTTTAATTATAACCATAGCATCTCCTATAGCTGTTGGGTTTAGGCTGGTGGTGTAAATTAACCAAAACCAATCACAGCCTAAACTCCTAGGGACGATTTTAGCTTTTAGCCCGTCGTAGAAGGGTAAAGATTTGTTTCCGTAAAGGTTGAGGAAGCACAGAAATAGCCAACCCTGTCCAGGCTTTGGGGAGTGATGCTGATTGTCCGGCTACAATTAAGGCTCGTCCGGCTTGCGTTTCGCCTGTTTCTACCAGTCGCAACCCCAATAAAAGTTGAGATTCAGATAGGCGCGATCGCCTAATTTTTTCCAGCTTTTCTGATGTAAATTGGAAATTTTCTAAATAGGTTATTTGATCTCGTAAATAAGGAATAGCCCGGTTTAACCCTTGTTGTTCAGCATGAACCCGATACTCCATCAACCTTTGGGGAAGATAATATCCCTGCTTTCCGGCTAAGGCGAGACGCACTAATAAATCATTATCTTCGCAGTTTTGAATATTTGGGCGCATATACCCCACATCAATTAAGGCTTGGCGACGACAGAGGGTAGCTCCTATTTGAAAACTTTGCTGAATAAATACTACTTCTAACAGATTTTTAACTATACCTTCTGGGAGTTCGCTGCGTCCCCATTTGACCGAGTTAATATCTGTGGCGGCTTGGTCTCGGTTATTGTTAATATCAATTATCCAGTGGTCAGTACCCACCAAATCAACGGTAGGGTTTTGGTCTAAAATTGCACTGGTTTTTTCGAGAAATTCAGGAGTCAGGCGATCGTCATCATCAAATTTAATAAAATAATCCCCCGTAGCTGCATCAAAACCCGATCGCATATTATTACTTTTGCCAATATTTTTCTGATGGCGAATATAGCGCAATCGCGGGTCTTCATAGCGAGACATAATCTCCACCGTCCCATCAGTTGAACCGTCATCACAGACAATTAACTCAAAATCCTGTTCCGTTTGATCCAGAACACTGGCGATGGCGATCTGTAACAGGTGAACCCGGTTATAAGTAGGAATACAAACAGTAATTTTAGCCACAGAATTAGCTTAACTTTCACTCGACATTATCAAGTTTAATATGTCCTCGTCTTTTTCACTAGGGATTGATTAGTTCTAGATCATAAAGACCAAATTCTTGTCGAATTGCCGGGGTTAATTTCCGGTAATCTAATAAACTGGCTTTCAGGTTCAGCAGTCTAACTTTTAGAGACATATTTTTCCGTTTTTCGATATTAACGACATCTTCAGAAGATAGATTTTCACGATTTCCTAAAATATAAATAGACCCAACAAAAGGAAGCGGCTCAAGGTGGGCTCCTTTCGACTCTACAGCCCTCGCAAAATATCTATGACAATAGTAGAAATCATGAATGTCTTGAGGAATTTGATTAGGGGATGTTATGGAATCAGGAATTCTTGCTAACGTGGCTTCTGAGACATCATATAAATCACTTCTAATAATATTATCGGTACAGGTAAACCTAAATCCACTGTCAGATATTGTAAATTAGGATGTTCAAACTTAATATGAGGCTGATATTGACACACTACAATCATCCGAAAATCAGGATGAGTCTGATTGCACATTGACTTAGCAGTTCTTTCAAATAGGAGAGAAAGATTATCCCAAGATTTAGATATCTTACGACTTTTAATCGGCACGACAAAACCCAATATCAACGATTAACCTCTTTCAGATTTTCAACAATCAAAAAATTACCATAATTTACAAATTAACTAAGTGATAGCACGTTTGATTTTTTTCAGGGCTTTATCTTTGAAACGTCCGATTTTAGTAAATAAATCTGGTTCGGCAAAATTACTGGGTTTGGCGTTGGGTTGTTTCAGAAAACGATAATGCAGAAATACATCACGATGGGGAATATTAACATCTTCTCCTTTACTAACTCTGGCAAAATCAGCAGCGGAAAAATTCATGTAGTGGATGCGATGAATAGGTTTTAAGCCTTGCTCATTATACAAAACATTATCCTGGTTAACAAACGGATCAGCGTCGGCACAGTTTCCGGTTCTATCTTGACCGTTGGGACTGAGTGTATAGTTAAAAATAGAGTAGCCTCGCAGTGTTAAATAGCTAAACAAAAAAGCATCTGATATACCATTTATCCACTCAATTTCTCGATTCTGAATTAAACGGTTTTTGAGTTGATTAACCTCTTCTGTAGAAAATAAACCATTTTGAGAAGCAAAAAAACTTGAACAGTGCAACTTAGGTCTAATCTGGGATTCGGTTAACTCCCCTGTCGCCTCAATCCGAGGAATATCAAGAGCCGTTAATCTAGTTTTGGCGTGTTCCCAATCATTAAATACAAAATCATAGGTATCTAGTTTCAGAAATATATCATCTACCGGTTTCATGGCTAAAGTATCAGCATCATAAAAGACAAACTTATCGAAGTCTCCTTGAAAAGCCACCATTTTTATTTGAAAACGTATCCTTGAACTGACGAGTCTAGCATCACTTTTTTCGGATGCTAGGGGATGGTTTAGCCACACTTCTTTAGCAAAATCTTCCCAGCGCTGAATCTCTTGCTGATCTTCATAAATGCTAACATTGGGGCGATCGCCAATTTCCTTTTGCACTTGCTCCATACGGTCATCATAGGGAATAATACAAACAGGTATATCTGGACTAACATTAACCTCTACGCTATTTAAAAAAGCTACCAGTTGATCAAAAACTACATCATTTGCTAAAGTATAAATACCACAAGATGCCATTGAGGTAACTCCTTAATCAGAACTAATTTGAATTAACAATTACCCAGTTAATTACCGAGATTTTCCCATCAACCCAAATGCCGATGAAAATTTTAATGATTTCTTCCACATTCCCCTATCCTCCTACCAAAGGAGGAACCCAAGTCCGTACCTTTAACCTACTCAAATTTTTGAGCCAGACACACCCTATTACTCTTGTAACACAACGCACCCCAGATGTCACTGATGATGACATTGAAGAACTCAGTCAGTGCGTAGATAGGCTCCAGGTATTTCCCAGAAGTGAACCCACAGAAGCAAACTGGGGTATTTTCGGCAAAATCTCTCGATTTGGCCAATTTCTAGTCAGTGGCAGCCCTCCCAATGTTAGATCAATCTACTCGGTTGATATGCAGGAGTGGATTGATCAAGTAGTTGAAGACCAAGGCTGTGATGTCATCACCTGCGAACATAGCATTAATGAGAGTTATGTGCGTCCCCAATGGAAAGACCGCTTAAAAACAGTCGTTAATGTCCACAGTTCAGTTTATGCAACCTGTCGGCAGCAGCTAGAGACCCAAACGGCAGAGAAACCGCTACGCGATCGCCTTAACCTTCCCCTACTTTATCGTTATGAGCAACAATATTGTACTAAATTTTCCTCAATTGTTGCCACCACTCCAGAGGACGGCGAACAGATGCAAAACTTTAACCCCATAGCGAACGTCGAAATCATCCCAAATGGCGTAAACTTTGAGCAGTTTCCCTACCGAACTTTCGACCCAGGTGGACATAAACTCATCTTTGTCGGAGCCATGGACAACATCGCCAACATTGACGCAGCTAGATTTCTCGCCCTAGAGATATTACCCGAGATCCAAAAACGCGCTTCAGATACGACCTTATCTATCGTAGGAGCTAGACCCGTACCAGAAGTGTTAGAACTAGCCTATTGTCCAGGAGTTAATGTAACAGGTCGTGTACCTTCAATGGCAGAATGTTTACATCAAGCGACAGTCTGTGTAATCCCAATGCGAACCGGGTTCGGCATCAAAAACAAAACCCTAGAGACTATGGCTGCCGGAGTTCCCCTGGTGGGGAGCGATCGCGGTTTAGAAGGTTTAGCCGTCGATGGCGAAGGAGTCGAACTGCGGGCTTTACGAGCCAACACAGTTGAGCAATATGTCCAACAGATTGCCAGACTGTTTGAAAACGCTGATCTCAGACAAGAACTTTCTCAAAAAGCGCGATCGCTCATCGAAACTGAATATACTTGGGAACGAGCAGGTCAGCGCTATGAACAAGTCCTCATCGGTTGAAGGTGATCACCATAGAGTAGGGGAGTCAGTGGCAAAATATGAACAATAGACCAATCCGAGCTAATCGACCCATAGACAATAAATCCCAGGGGACTAATCAGAAACGCCAAGCCGGACCGCCCCGCCAGCAGAAACAACCATTACCACAGCAGCCCTCCAAGCAGCCCTTAGCCAAAAAGCCCAAGGTAGCTGGTAGGGGCGAGGGTGTAGGGGCAGGTTCTAGATCCGCCATTGGAAAAACCAGCCAACTAATATCACCCGCCCTAAGCCAGAAAAAACACAAGCCAACTGTCAGCAGCCGTCGGTCTCCAAACCCCCTATCAGTAGCACTAAAAAAGTGGTTAGCCGATAGTTTAGCCTTTAGCCTGCTATTTGGTGGTTCAGCCCTATTCAGCGTCAGCGCTTGGTTTAGTTACCAACTGATTCTCAATCCTGACGTAGGCATTTGGCTCAATCAATTTCTACCCGCAAGTACCCAAATTCCCCTACAACCAAATGATTACCTTTATAGCCTAGAGGAAATCCGAGAAGAACTAAAAGCGGTGGGTCGTTTTTTTGGCGAACCCCTACCCCTTCCTAATCGAGAAGTTTTAGGGGATATGAGCAATAGTGTGACCACAGCCAGGCTAGAGGAAAGGTTATTCGCCCAAAATCCCTATCTCAAACCTTGGCGCTCATTCCTGCTCCCCCATGAATCCCTCGTACAAGCACCCGTAGATCTGTTAATTCCAGTAATGCAGACCCGCGAATCTAGTACAACCACTCCCTGTCCCACAGGTTGTAAAGAAATTGTGGAACTGCGAGTTTATAAATCAGTACAAACGCCCTATCAAGCCGTAGGGACTCCTGAGTTATACCGCCTAGTTTATCAACTACCTGTTAACGGACCAGCAGAGTCTTTTGTACTGGCATCTTTGATTGGAACTCGTGCTAATCAGCAGGGCGGTAATAGACCACTGCCCTTAACTGATATTACCACCTTCAAAAATAAAGTTCCTGAATCAGGGGTATGGTTTAACCTATATGGAAACCGTCTGGTGGGGGATACCCAAGTTCCCTACGGACATATCATTCATTACAACCCCAAACATTATCATCTCAGTTCCATGTTGGAGTGGAAAAGTGCTGCTGGAGAGCATCCTATCTGGGAAAACGTCACCGGGGGACCTTACCCAGAATTGTTAGTTGAACAAACCATGGGACTTGAGCCGCAATTCAGCATTTATCAAGTCCGACCCCGTCGCTTTGTTCCTAACCCCATTGAGTTAGTTAGTATCTCCCTAGATCAAGAAGTTGTTGACCACTATGCCTATAGAAGAGCTATTAGACTAGCTCGCAGCGGTTTGTGGTCTCCGGCTTTAAGTTTGATGGAACCCCTCAAGAAAAATTCCGGTACTGGTGGCGATTATCCCCAAAACTGGCCAGCATTAGCGGAGGCACAACTGCAATTAATTCAGTTCCATGCCAGCATTACAGATGCTCAGGCCACCGCAGCTTGGGCAAGTCCTAGTCAAAAGGTACTCGCCGGACTCATTGATGGTCGTTGGAGTGAAGCCCTAAATGTGGTTCAAAGCTCCAGCCTTAATCAAACCGAACTGTTAAACCTCCTACAAGCTGACGGGGGAAGAATCAAAAACCGCATTCAAGCAGCCCTCCTGGAAAACCCAGAAGAACCTGATTTGCAAGCCTGGGGCGCTCTCATTTTAGTTGCCCAACAAGGAAGATCTGAAGCGATCGCATGGTTAGAAACCCAATCTCAAGCCTCCCCAGACAACAAAACCCGCATTCGCCAATTGTTAGATTAATCCATTGGCTCTGGTATCCGTGCGTCAGAGCAGCCAGATTCTCCCTTTCCCCATATTATTGATGTGTCTGACGCACCCTACGATAATGCGCTAAAATTCTCTTCGGGTTTTTTCGTAATTGTCAATCTGTGCCTTGCCAATCAATCCCGACACTGGTTTATTGGGATAAGGCAAGGCTTATCAAAAACCATTAGCGATAACCTCGAAATAATAGCTAAAAGAATACTATGTCTGATTCCCCAACCCCCGAAACCTCTTCAGAAGCCATCCCCAACTCCGGGTCAAAAACCCGCCAGTTACTAGGGATGAAAGGAGCCGCCCCCGGAGAAACCTCCATCTGGAAAATTCGCCTGCAACTGATGAAACCAATCACCTGGATTCCCCTAATTTGGGGTGTAGTCTGTGGTGCGGCTTCCTCTGGAGGCTATAGCTGGACACTAGAAGATATCCTCAAAGCAGCCGCCTGTATGCTGCTGTCGGGTCCTTTAATGGCAGGGTACACCCAAACCCTCAACGACTTCTACGATCGCGACCTAGATGCCATTAACGAGCCCTATCGCCCCATTCCCTCCGGTGCAATTTCCATCCCCCAAGTCGTATCCCAAATTCTGATTCTCCTAGGTGCGGGTATTGGTCTTGCCTATATCCTGGATATTTGGGCAGGTCATGAATTCCCCATGGTCACAGTTCTCTGTATTGGCGGCGCTTTCGTTTCCTATATCTACTCTGCGCCTCCCCTAAAACTCAAGAAAAACGGCTGGTTAGGCAACTATGCCCTCGGAGCTAGTTATATTGCCCTTCCCTGGTGGGCGGGTCATGCCCTGTTTGGAGAACTCAACCCCACTATTGTCGTACTCACCCTATTCTACAGCTTGGCGGGGCTAGGTATTGCCATTGTCAATGACTTTAAGAGTGTCGAAGGCGATCGCCAACTTGGCTTACAATCCCTCCCCGTTATGTTTGGCGTAACCACCGCCGCCTGGATCTGTGTATTAATGATCGACATTTTTCAAGCCGGAGTTGCCCTATACTTGATCAGCATTCAGCAAAACCTGTATGCCACCATCCTTTTATTACTCGTGATTCCACAAATTACCTTCCAAGATATGTATTTTCTTCGCAATCCCCTCGAAAATGATGTTAAATATCAGGCAAGCGCTCAACCTTTCCTGGTGTTAGGAATGTTAGTCGTGGGTTTAGCCCTAGGTCATGCAGTTTAGGGGGAGCAATTGGTGCGTCAGATGAACCAGATTTTCCATTTCCCTATATCACTGATTTCTCTGACGCACCCTACAATCGTTTATCAATAAGGCTTTTCAAGATTCTATCTTAACTATAGCCACCAGTCGTTTTTCCTCCCCTTTTAGCAAGGGGCTTCCCAACTCAGGAGGTTTACGTGACAGAATTTTCCCCAAAAATTACCGACGAATCTAGGGATAGTCAAAATACTATACCCCCTACCTCCGTTTTGCATCAAGACTCGGAGGCGATCGCGCCACCCCCCTTCGGAAACCCCCAGGGGGAGGACCCCATCGCCGTATCATTAGGCGTTGGCAATGGAAACCTCGCCCTAAATTGTGGATAGGCGTTGGCATAATTACTATAGCCGGAAGTGCGATCGCATTAGCAGCTTATCACTTCCATCGCCTTGAACAGAGTTTACCGGAAATTTCTGATCTATCAGCCTACAACCGAGATGGAACCCTCACCATTCAAGCCGCAGATGGCACAATTATCATGCAAACCGGACCATCTACCCGGGAGCAGGTATCTCTCGACCGGATCCCAGAGCAGTTGCTCCAGGCATTTATTGCCATAGAAGACCGACGTTTCTATGAGCATCGCGGCATTGACTACCAAGGTATTATCAGAGCCCTATCCGCTAATGTAATGGCTACAGGTGTAGTCCAGGGAGGTAGTACCATCACCCAACAATTGGCTAGGATGGTGTTTTTAGACCATGAACGCAGCCTGACTCGTAAACTTAGGGAAGCTCTCCTCGCTCAAAAACTTGAGAAAACTCTCACCAAAGAAGAAATCCTCGAACGCTATCTTAATCTAGTTTATTTGGGTTCGGGAGCTTATGGGGTCGCTGATGCCGCCTGGGTCTATTTCAGTAAACCCGTAGAACAACTCACCCTCTCGGAAATGGCTACCTTGGCGGGTTTGCCTCCCGCTCCAAGTCAATACTCCCCCCTGGTGAATTTAGACCTGGCTACCGAACGCCGGAACGTCGTACTGCGCCGAATGCAGGAAATGGGTATGATTTCTGAGAATCGGGCAAATTTACTGATTCAAAGCGACCTAGTTGTAAATCCTAGCCCCCATAAACGTCTACAGGTTAAAGCTCCCTATTTTGCTAATTTTATTCAAAAGCAATTACCATTATATGTATCTTCAGAAGCCCTAGAAATTGGGGGCTTGGTGGTGGAAACCAGTTTAAATCTACAATGGCAGGAAATAGCCGAGCAGGTCGTTAAAGAAGCCGTAGAAATAGACGGGCGCGCGGCGGGGTTTGACCAAGCCGCATTAGTAGCGATCGACCCCACTAGGTGAGGTAAAAGCTATGGTAGGGGGTGCTAATTATGGGGAAAGTCAGTTTAATCGCGTTACCCAAGCTCAACGACAGCCAGGATCGACTTTTAAAGGGTTGGTCTATGCGGCGGCGATCGCAGCAGGTTTCTCTCCCTATGATAGTTACAATGACGAACCCTATCGAGTTGATGGATATCGCCCCCAAAACTATGGTAACCGTTACGGGGGTTGGCGATCGATGCTTAACGCCCTCAGTAATTCCACTAATGTTATTGCCGTTAGAGTCCTAATTGATGTCGGCTTTGAACCCGTTATTTCTCTCAGTACCAGCATGGGTATCAAATCTGAACTCCAACCCACCTATTCCCTCGCCTTGGGAGCCTATGAAGTTAATCTTTTGGAACTAACTAACGCCTACGGAACCCTCGCCGCCCAAGGCCAATATATCCCCGCTCATGGTATCCGTCGAGTCATCAACCAGAAAGGCGAAACTATCTATCAGGCTCAGTTTACACCTAAACAAGTCCTTGACCCCGACAGCACCGCTATTACTACCTGGATGCTAACTCATGTGGTACGCAACGGCACAGGTGGGTCGCTTACCTCGCCGATCGCGATGTCGCCGGTAAAACTGGCACTTCTGAACAAGCTAGGGATCTGTGGTTTATTGGTTATATTCCCCAACTGGTGACCGGAGTATGGCTAGGAAACGACAACAATGATCGCACTTGGGGCGCTAGTAGTACCGCCGCCTTTAATTGGCGTGAGTTTATGAAACGAGTAGTTGAGGATTTACCCGTTGAGGAGTTTCCCCAACTTCCCGACCTCGACAGCCACCAGGGAACCATTAAAGCCCAACCCCATCAACCTAAATGGGTACAAACTGGACCGGCCGCCATTCGTCGTGATGATGATGACTACCACAAACATATTAATAACTCCAGCGACTATGGAAATGATGGCTATTACTACTAACCACTCCCTGTGCGTAGGCAGGCCGGTTTACTGATTTTTGCCGATTCAGCTAAAATTCAGTCAGAATAACAATAAATCTCTTTACAGGAGCTTTCTCTAATCATGGATGAACTGACACCCATCTTCAAAGAATTTACCCAAGATCCGATCTCGTTTTTGGGTGGCTTTGTCTCTAGCGTCCTGCGACTCAACTTATCAGAAGACCCAGTGAAAAGCTGGTTAGAAAAGGAAACCGGAACCCCAGTCTCTTCCTCAACCTCTGACCGAGACAATAATGGATCGAGTAATGGCCTCAATCAATTACCATTGACTAAACAGCCGGCTATATTTTCACCGAGAAACTATTGTCCCTGAGCGCTAATGTTCAACCTCTGCGCCTTGAGTACCAGCAACCCTCTTTGATAGCCGAGGTTGGCGTAGCTCTCGCATACGGCTTAATATGTTGGCAGGGTTAATCCGTCAAAGCGCGTTAACTATAAACCCTTATCCTGACAGCGATAGCGGGTTATTACTCAACCCCTATATCCTATTGAATTACTCAGATATTACTCACAATCTAGTCCTAGCACAGGAAAATAATTCTGTCAATAGGATGATTACTCAGTCAACAAGCACAACTTAATTAATCTGTCAAACACTCATACCACCCCCCAACCAAACACCGATAGGGTAACTCCCTTGTGATAGCAGTCAATGGCAAGCCTATCGGTTCGTTCCTCACCATTGACTGCTATCACATCGTTCGTTTCCCCAATAGTGCTTGTTTCGGTTAGGGGAGGGTATGGGTTCAATTTTGCAGGGTATTACCTAAAGCTACCAGTGCTAATAATAGGACGGTAATGAGTGCGATCGCAGTGGGATTTATCTATGGCTCAAAGTCAACACGATAGCCGTAGGTAGCCGTAGGGGGAACCCACTAGGTTATCAATGTACAACGATACTCCTATCAATGTACAACGATATCAGGCTGCCTATCCGGTTATCTATGGGAGTCAGATTATTGGGGAAATATTGGGGAGCCTACTCACTACCAACAAAATGCGATCGCATAATCACGACTAACCTGGCTATGACATACTGAAGCGATACCCCCAAACAACTTTTCAACTGGTAACTTGTTTCGTCATCTCTCGCTGATACCTACATAATCCTAGAGAATTGATTCCCCATCGAAACCGATACCTACATACCGCTAGACAAGTCTCCAATTTATAGGGGTACTGAGTTCCGCACAGGATGATTACCCCTAATAGACGGGTTAAGGTTTTGGCTTAGGGTGTTTATTGTGGGTAAACTAGGGGTGGGTTCATATAAACTTCCAATAGACTACTGGCAATAGACTACTGGCAAAAAATACAAACAACCCCTATCATGATAGGACACGATAAGGGTTAAGGTTGTTATTGAGTTAGGGTTAGCTGTTAGGTGTTAGGTGTTAGGGTTTAGGGTTTAGCTGTTACTCATTCTGCACTTAGTAATCATAGCTAACGCTACGTCTGTTAGCTTGTCTACAATGAGTTGGTCAGATTTCCCTATGTAGATGTGATGATTGACGCTACCATCCCACCCTTTGAGGTTCCAGTAGGTAAAACCATTAATTGAGAGTTTTTTGCAAGCTGTAAATCGTTTACCATTAACCTCTACTGAAAAAGATTTATGGGTTTCTAGGTATTTAAACCATTCTAAAGAACCTACTTCGATACAGATATTACCATGACCTACCAGAAACCCTTTGTAAGACCCTGTTAGTGTGACTACTGGGAGTAGCTTAGGCATGAAAATCACCTCCCAGTAGGATATCGCTGTTATAACCATTAAGGTTACATTCAGGTGATATTACGTCTGAATCGAATCGAGTAATAATTGGATACTGAGATTCTACCCATTTCTCGTGTACTGCCAGAAAGTCAATAGCGTAATTATGAGCAATTTCTGCTATCGTGATTCTATCCTCACGAGTTGCTGTTAAATTATTGCCAGCTAATCTGACAAAAATCTCCCTAGCCATTTCTGCAATAACCATCATTTTTTCTTGTTCAAACTCATTCATGGCTTTATTTCCTATTGATTAATTGAACTTGTGATCATCATTATCGGGGTGATTTTGATTATTGTTGTGTTCTGTAATTTTTGCATCAAGCAAGGCTTCAATACCTTTGAGTAACTCGATTTCCGTGTTTAAAAAATGCCTGTGGATTTGAATAAATTCGACAATTTCGTCGAATTGTTCAGATGTGATAGCAAGTTCTACTAAGTCAAGTAATCCTACAACGTTAGGATTTAATCGATTACTCATGTAGCTATATTCTACTACGTTTAATCCGGGTGTACTTAATTTGATTGACATGGATTTATCCTTTGATAGTGGTTAAGTTGTGATAGTTTAACGTCATTTCGGAAGGGTTTAAATTATTCAATTTTGGTTAGTAAATGCTTAATATAATTAAGCTGTTTTAGGAGTAATTGTTCCTTTGCGACTGCCAGGGAATACTCGGTTTGACAATCATTCATTATTGTTATCAAAGTATCCTTAGCGTCTTGTTTGGTAGCATTGTAAATCGTGGTGTCTACCATTTGTTTAAACGTTTTAAACCTTGTTTGAGTAATAGCGTCAATGTTATTTTGAGTCATTTTAATTCCCTCCTTAAATAATTTGTTTCCAAACGTTTTTGCCGTTTTGATTAATCATTGAATAGCCCCTGCTTTTCATTAGATTAGTCAACTCTGAAACATTAACGCGACTATCAAGATATCCATCTGTTTTAGCTCTCTCAATGGCTTCTTTTAACGCTTTCGGGTCGATATCAGTTACAACCTCGGTTAACTCAGGACATCCCGCGTTAATTGCCTGGTTGTTTTGTTTCATTTTTGCCTCAATACTTTGGCTTATAAAGCTGTCTAAAAATTGTTCAGTACCCGATGATATTGTCAAAACCTTTTCATTTATTAACTCCCAGTAATCATTAAATTGTTTAATTGACTCTCTCAAAGGTGATTCATATATTAATGAATGTGTCGCGATAATCTCTAATGACAACCTACAATTGGTGATATCTTTTTTATGTTTCTGTAACAGTTTCTTAGCTTTACTGTATTGATTGCAGTTATCGAGATTTCGCCAGAAAATCTCTAATTGAGATGATAGCTTGTCTAGCGTTATATCCTCAATATCGCTTAATTCGTTTAATTCAAAATGATTCCCTCTATATTCCTCTGATGTCATAGTCTCTCGTTTTTTAAACCATATAGGAAACATCCGTCTTTTGAGTTCGTTTAACTCCCAAAATGTCCACAATGGATGTATTGAATTAATCACCTTTAAAGCGAAAGCATTAAAAATCATGTTAGTTCCCGGTGTCTGACTACTGATGGTTATTCGGCTATTTTTGCGGTTTAACACCTTGAAAAGCGATAACATATTCTCATTTTCAATTAATAAGCTAGGGGTGATATCTTCCCATACCAATATAAAATTTTTCTCAAATTCACATTGAAGGGGGTCATAAAATCGTTCATGTTGTATCTTGTTTCTCAGTGAAGCGAAAGTGCTATTAGCAAGCACCGAGGTTGTCTTGTATAGTTCAGATGCTACGGTAGCTATCTGTGACTTTCCAGTACCGCTAGACCCCCAAAGGAACAGGATGCCAGCTGTACTCATAAGGGTTACTGGAGACGCTATAAACGAGGCGATAATTGGAAACTGAATATCAGGATATGGTAGAACACAGACAGCCCGTAAAACAGACTCTAATTGCTCACCCAGGTTGCCTTCTGTGATTATTTCTTCTAGTTCAGATGACATCTGACTTCTAATTAGTCTATAATCAATATAGTCCTCAGACATGGTAGTAACCTCTTATCGCTCTTGACTTGTTGACATGGTATGGTGGTTATTCCCCCTAAATATTTAGGGGGGATTTATTTGTGACTACATTAATCGCAGTAATTCAATTAATGCAATTAATACATTAGAATCAAGTTGTTTAACCTTGTTATAAAGACTCTCAAAGCTAGGGTCACAATCCAAAACCTTAGCCCCTTCTGTTAACCTTTCCTCGAAGGTTTTGTATTTTGCCTTTCCATTAAATCCTGCTTTATTTTTAGTTTTGGATTCAATGAAAGCGTCAATATCTCCGATTGAGTAAGTAGCGAAAGATTGATTGAATGGATTAATACATTCAATTTCTAAGATATTAGAAATATCAGAGTTTAAATTATCGTCTCCGATATTTCCCTCTAATATCCTGTCAGAAGGTCTGACTGATGATTGACTTAGATTTATTGTTGCTGTAAACATCACAGAACCGTCTGTAAGCATTGAGTCACTTTCGACTATTTTAAGCAATGCGAGTTCTGGAGATGTAGGGGTGTATTCTCGTTTTTTGCCGTTATATTCAGTCTCGTATTTTTCAATACAAAACCGTACAGCAATTAATTATTTATCACCTTTGGAATAACTCCAATCCCTATCATTGAAGTTAGAAAAATCCCCTGATACACCTTTCCCGAATATCCATAAATGAGGTGACTTAATTCGGAATTATGCATAATCAACAATTAGAAAGGTTGCCGTTTCACCGGGCTTAACTGCACTGCAATAACTAAATTTATCGTCCTGTTTTTTGCCGTAATATCCGATACTCATGATTAATTATCCTTTGATGATTGATTATGACGTTTGAAATTTTTTTGCATACCTCCCAAAATTGAGGGTTACCAACAATTGATACTCGTAGGCTGCCTTCATTTGTCAACCTTGCTGTAGCGTGACCTCTGTAGTCCCCCCTAGGGCTATAACAACCCATATAGGAATAAGCTAAATCAAGGATTTCCTGGGTTTTATGTTCCTTTATAGGGGTTAGTATCCGGTAGGCTATTTGAGTGGTTTCTGACTCAAATAGGTGTGGGTTATAGGTGGTGTTTATTAACTCACCGTCAATGGAAAATAACCCCTTGTAGTGCAGTTTATTCATTGTTTACCCTTGGAATCTCTAAGTTTTTCAAAAGCCCCTTAAACTCGTCGATATTGATAAATGAGATGCCTTGCCATCGGTAGGATGTCCCCCTTATAACAAACCAACACTGATTGACTAAACCAGGATTAAGGTACTGCAATAACTGCATTTTTAGCTTAAATGAATCAGTTAATACTCCCTTAACTTCGATGTAACGATTAAAGAACGGACTCTAAAAATCTGGAATCCAGGTGATATTTTTCCAAGGTTTTGCATGTTCAATTAATGTCATTTTAGGGTGAACAATTAATTGATTATCATGTTTTCGTAGAAGGTGATAAACCCTACATTCAAATGCACTTGAAAAATAATAGCTGTCTATTTTTTGTCCTCTAGCATTGTATTTATTTCTCATCTTTTGGGTGCACTCCGAAACTTCCGCTAGGGTTATCAATTTCTTTGTCTAAGCCATTTTCCGCCGCATAGATGCTGTATTCTTCTCTGTAATACTCAAGTGCATCCTCCATTAATTCCTCAAGTTTTTCGGGGTTTAATGGTATTAATTTTTTAATGATTTTACCTAAAAAATAAGCGATAAAATCCTTATCAAACTTAACTAAAGTTGATGGCGCGTTATTCCTGACTTTCCACTGGAAATTGGAACTTTGATATATAGGGAATGACCGATATACATCAAGGGGGTTAACGTGATGTTTCGTAGGTTAAGCCTAACCTCGGACCAATGACGTGGTATCATGCTATAATTTCCTAATGCTTAGTGGCTACCGCTTATGTGCTTTTAAAATAGAGTCCCTAAAAAATTTACACATAAGCGGTTTTGTTTTTGGTGTGGGATTAATCTAACCAACTAGAAAATGGGTTGACTTCATTATCTTCATCCTCTAAATCACTCTCAGAGCCCAATAGATGGTCTTCTAGTGCATTAATATCATCCTGTATGGCTCCCGTAACCTTACGAGGTAGCTTTACTCCACCTGCTTTTAATAGCGTCAGGATTGCGTTGGTGACTCGTTTAAGTGTGGCAATCTCTGAATATGTCAGATAAAAGGTATTTGAGTTGATAATCTCCGACGTTTGGAGTTTGTTGGTCAATGATTGAATTAATGAAGTTTTGGGGTAAGGAAGGTAAGTATTAACCAACTCCAGAAACTTAGTAAACTGATTAAACCGACTCAACGTCTCTTGGTATTCTGTAGGAGTCAATACTTTATTAGTATTGACATTAGTTACATTTTCTACAGTTACGCTACCTTCAATTGATTCTGTAACTGTATAGTTACCTTGCTCTTTTGAATTCACTGTATTTAATTAAAATTATCTTATCTAATTAATTTATTAAAAATAAACATAAATTATACAATTTACACTTATTTATAAAAATATCAAGTATTACATTAAGTATATATAGAATGTACAAATAATAACCAATACAAAAAACTCGTTAATCCTATTTTGTGATTTAACGGGTATATAATTAGCAACAAGATAGTTATTATGGTTTGTTGCCTGTTTTCTCAGGTAAAGCGCTAAGGTTTCCTTGTACTTGATTAGGTGCTTCAGTTTTACCTGTGGTTAGTTCTCCTAGGTTATCGAGGGTAATTTCAGATTCAGCCGGAATACGAAACATTGAGTTATAGGTTCTAATACTCGCGGGTTTTTTTGCTCCAGTAATGAGCAAAAACATATAGCAAAGAATTAATCGAGAAAATTTGAGGAACTTTTAAACCAATAAATCTTAGCTTCCTATCACCCGCGTTAGTTCCTGATGTGCGATATGTTCTCCATACTCCACCCATAGAGCAGGAGCTTCTACAAAAATCTTTGTGTACTCTATACGTTTCCATGACCTAACTCTAGCCCCTGGTATGATATTACGCCTATTAGCATTAGTTGATGTAGTTCCACTAACGGGAGGTCTCCAGATAGTTAAGTCTCGCACCAGGACGGGTTCCTGTGTTACGGCGTTATCGGATAGCGTATAAAGCAGCAACATAGGCATTGGGATAACATACTTTGATGTCTTGTCTACTGGAGCCTCAACCATCAAACTCCTGCCGATACAAGTGCCTTTCGGTTCCGCTAGTTTAGCAACAAAATTTGCTTTATATTTATCGTAAGCATCATTTAATGGCATAATTTAACCTCATTAATTATCAAACAAAACTTTAGATAGGTAGACAACAATAGTGTTAATGTCTACCTAGTTAATGAACCCTAGTCAACAAAAACAGCGATGGCTTGTACATCGATAGAGCCATCAGTAGCATCCCAAACATCATCAGTAGGGATTGTTAGGGATACTGTCACAGCTCCAGTTGCCATGTTGCGGGTATAAGCTGTAACTACCGTTACACCATTAGGGTTTCTAGTTGCGTTTATCTGTGCACGTTGAACTTGCTCGATAACTTCTAGCAATTGGTGTTCGAGAGTGGCATATTAAGAGTTACTGGACTAGCCATAATCATCACCTTTAATCAGTTAATACATAGAGCCTAGCATCATTAACTGAATTTGTCTGTTAACTATTTGATATATCAGATGCTACATATATGTAGCTTCTATTCAATGAAAACTACATTAAGCTGTAGTTGGTGGCTGACTCCCAGTTTTCATTTCTAACGACGTTCTAGTAGCTGTTCTGATTGCGTCATCTACCCACTTAGGTTTCTTCTCAAAATGTAAAGGAATTTTTACTTTAGACTTCCTAGGGTCTTTGTACGTTGCCAAAACACTATTCTCTCCCATATCGATTTTGGCTTGTTCAAATTTATCAATTAATTCCCAGTTAAGTATTTTCACTTCACTGATATACATTTTGCTCTCTTTGATTCTTTTCGCATTTTCCCTACCGCCAAAACCTTTACGTTCCTCAAATATCAAAGGATAAACAATTGAGGAACTTGTTAATTGTACTAAATCCTTACAAATTCTTTCAGCGTCAGATTTAGAGCTTTCATTCACAAAAAATGAAAATTTCCTACCATTTCGCATATTACAGGTTACTTTGATATTGCCTTTGGTAAATGCCGATTTACTAGGTTGAGTAAATATCCTTTGTAATTTATCCCAGGTTATTTCGTGTCTTTCTACTGATGGGAGTTCTATTTGAGTTTTTTGTAGTTTTGACCGTCTTTCCTTAGTCCAATATGGAGGTTTTTCGTAATTGTACAAAATGAAGGTTAACTGAATTTTTAAATTACTGCTATTCGGAACTTCAGAGATATCACCCGACCCTACAAATTGACCAATATCTCTATTTCCTAATATCTCAGTTTGAGCTAATGCGTTGGTTACATTTTCCTGTAAATTACGCAAACTTGATACTAATCTAAAACGTTCGCTGCCGTTTTCTATAACCGCGCTAACTAACTGTTGCTGTCTATTTTCCTCAATGCGTTGTAACGCGATATATTCATCTAAGCCTTGAGCGACTAAAATAATCGCTTCTTTACAATTATCTGAGAATTCATCCCAAAATTCCTCTGAACTATCTTGGTTCCATATAGTGCTTAACTTGCCGTCATATTCTTCTGGTAATTTTTCTCTAGCGTCCCTTCTCTGTTTCCCAAAACTCCATTCTTCACCTTTTTCGTCACCCCACTTTTTCATCCTGTCTTTACCACCGGGAACCATCGAAACGATACGTTTCGCAAGCGCTGAAGGGCTTGCGGCTAAAAACATTTTAACAACCCGTCTACCATGTTTAAACAGTTGCCATGCTATAGCTTTCATAGCCATATTAAATGATTGCCTAACGTATGAACCAAAAGCTGATGATACTTCCCTAAGCATTTCAGGTCCCTTGCTTAAGGCAATGTGCATAGCAGCAGCTTTGTTGATAAATGCAATACCAATGGTAGGCAATACTCCACAAACTAATTTACCTGCCATATTACCCAAAAAACCGGCGGTAGTACTAATAAATTGATTAGCAATATTCATCATATTTTTGTCTATCTGTTCATCTGATATATTCCAGTTGAAATTCCAAAAGCTGTCCCAATTAGAGGTAATAAATGTCGCTACTTTTTCAAAGCTAAAGCTAGAAAAGAACTTAGTAAGTCCCTCCCATAACCAACCCGCAAATGATTTACCCCACTGAACTACTTTTCCTGTGACTTTTGTCCACAGCTTCCCAAACCATCCCATTTCCTCGGTTGATGTTCGTCGAGAAAAATTAACCTGTCTAACTCCATTCCGTCCAATTGCTGACCTAGTTTGACGACTGGATAAGCCACGGGTTGTTCTTAGCATTCTTGCACTTCTGGCTACCATTACAGAGTCTCCCTTAGTGGATTATCGCCGTCTATTAACTCGGTTTCTATCTTGATATCAGGAAAGTCTTTTTTGAGCAATTCTTTGACTTTATTGGTTTCCTGTTCTCTAATCTCATCCTGTTTTTTCATTGAATCATATAACCGCGTTAAATCGGCTAATATGTCTTTTGATGGGTCATTACCATTAACTTGTAAAGTACCTTGCGCTCTAACTATTGAGAATATTTCCTTTATTTGATTTAAGGCTGTCTCTAGTGTTTCTTTCGCGTTCTTTTGATTAGTGATTTTAACTTTACTTTCGTTAGGTTCTAGTAGTTCCTCAAAATTATCAGCCTCTGGAGTGAAAGCTGTTTTTAGTTTCTCGTATTTTTCCTCAGTTTTAAAGCCTAAATAGTCTAATATTTCCGAGACTTCCCTACCAGCTTTAAAGGCTGCTGCGTGAGCCAAACCTGCTTCATGTAAGCAGGTTAACACAGCGTTTTGTGTAACCTGATGAGAGATGGCAATTTCCATAACCAGCCCGAAAATTTCAGCTATAGATTCTGCAATATTAGGCAATTTTATTGTTACTTCTTCTTGTTCTTCTGATAGAAGATTGATATCATTAATTTCTACCTTTACCTCAAATTCCCCCACCTCTCATCATCGATGTCAAATCTGTACATTAACCACTCTGGCAATGTTTTAATTTCTTTAATTCCATTATCAGGATTATCGGCATCTACTGTTATTTTTGTAGGCATTTCAGCCGGAAAGGATTCAGGGTCTAGGAACTCGTAAATCCTTCTAATCATTCCACAGCATTCTTCATTCATGTCTGTCTGGTATTGTGATTTGACGAACGTTGTTTTCTGGCGGCAAATAATCTTTATCTTCAGACAGAATCCATAGTTTATAGCTATAATTACGGGTGTTCTCCCAAATTCGTGGACCGTCTAAAGAAGTATAGTTTAATCTAGTACTCGTAGGAAATACTGGATACCAGCGTGTATTTTCATACGACCTACCTCGATAGGCGTCCCACAATACGTCAGACTCATATTCGTAGTATGATTGATGACCTCTATCAATATATGGAACTTCCCATAAATGTATATATTCTAACATTGCTTCCGGGTCTTTAGTCCAAACAGTTGTTACGTCTGTCCAGGTTGTGGCTGGAGTTAAACGGTAAAAGATAGACCCAAATAATGGACTAATCATAAGCCTATTTGGATCACGACATGAAGCGTTATATTCAGAGTTATAAAAACTATTAAAGCCACTTCCATATAATGAAACTCTTTCACAACCTGAATTCATATAGTAAGGTTTTAACGGGTATAACTTACGATGTTTAATATAATCATTATGTACAATTATCGGCTCTTCGTAATTGTACTCTGAATCATGCCATGATTCTTCCCACTCTATAAAGACATCTAATCCAATCTTATTAAGTCTAAAATTTGACGTTGTTGCTTCTTGCCTTCTCCACCAATGCCTATTAATACTAGATGTTCCACTGCTAAGTCTACTATTTACTATTTGAGCAAAAATCATTAAATGCCATTTATTATTATTTTTAACAGGATAATCACGAGGGTCTGGCATTTCGTTCCCCGGTTTTGGTGGTTGCCTTCCTTTATCATCATCTACCTCGTCACCGCTATTAGGACCGCCAAAACTGTTACCAGCACCACCGCCGCCGCTTCTGCCACCCCCAAAACCAGGTCTCCTACCAAACCCACGCGGTTTTTTACCTCCCTTTGGTTCATCTCTCTTTGGTGGCTCCCTAGTAGGACCTGGGTCCCATGGGTTAATTGTGTTTCTAACCATTTAAATAATCACATTAAAGTAGTAATATTATACTAACAAATAATTTATTAATAGGTGGTTAAAATCATGAGAGGTATTAAAAATATCACGGCTAATATCAACGCTGCTAACTGGAGTAACGCCATAGAGTTATTTAACGGGACTATTTTAGAATCATTAATGACAGAAAGATATAAATATGATATCGGTATTTACAGCTATATATCATCGTTAAACGCTAGATGTTACACTCCCAGTATTGCACAATCACAAATCCCCACAATTTACCCGGAAGATAGCTATTACCAACGGTGGAAAAAAAACAGGAAGTGTTGCAGGGAGCGGTAGATTTACAGATATTTTATGGGAATATGGCAACAGAAAACGGGTTAAATTTAGGGATTGTCAAATTGCCATATTATGGAGGCATTCACACCGAAAACCTGTTAATTGAATTAATCACTAATCAAAACGAAGGTTTAGCAATTGATAGCAACTCAATAGTTAAAGCTAGGTGTTTAACTCAGTTACATAACAATGATTCTATTAATATTTTGGGCATGGCTGAATATCAACTCGATACAGTTCCTCAAACCCCTACATTGACACAACCCGAAAATTTTGGGGTGACAATAGGCAATACCCCCACATTAGTTAGACCCTCAAATATTAATCGGTATAGGTTGCACTTACAAAATGTAGGTTCTGTAGGGGTATGGTTTTGTCACGGCGATATCAGTAACTGTGTACCTTATCAATGCCTATATTTACCTCCTAACGCTGGGTGGGATGATGAACTAAAATCAACAGCTTCTATCTATGCTATAACTGAGGATAGCGTAACCAATATTGTTGGATTAAAACAAATAATAAATTGGTAAATTATACTTTGATTTAGGAGTTTATTATGAGTTTCTCCGTTTACAGTTCTATTGTCAATTTAGACACTCTAAATATGAGCAGTAAAATACCGGGAACTCCCGAAACTACCGCGATAAGTTTGACTGCTAACACTATCACGGAAGTTGTGCCTATCAATGCTACCAGTAACGGTAGAACGGTGTTTGTAAAGAATCGGTCAAATACCAATGTACATCTAATATTTGACCCTACAGGTGATAGCGTGTCAGACGCTGCATTTTCGGTTAAGCCAGGTGATACCATCTCAATAACGTGGGGTAGAACTAAGTTACAGGCGATAGCAGAATCTAGCGCTAGTATCAGCGTTACAATTATCGAATATATCAATATGTAATCATCAAATGAATGGCTAGTATTAAGTTATTAGCCATTTAATTAAATAATCAATATAGAGGCAGTTATGACTAATTTCAACATTTACTCTAGTAAGTTTGGGCAATCAACCGATGACTTGCCAGAAGGTGAAGTTAATCTGTATTTAACTAATGAACGGATACAAGCAGTTATTGACTCAAATACGTATAACGTTGAACCTCGCATCTCTATAGAACCTACCCTTTCAACTCAGTTTGGTAAATCCAACACACGCTACAATGGTGAAGAATGGATAACAGAACCTGTAACAGACACTTACACTGTTACTAGAGCATCTACGGCAACGTATGTAGACGCAGCAGGCAGGATTCGTACAGCCGCAGTGAATAAGCCTAGATACACATTTAATCCTGAAACGGGTGAACGGTTAGGGTCGTTGGTGGAGGAACAGAGGACTAATTTGGTATCGTGGAGTGAGGATTTTGATAATGCGACTTGGACAAAAACACGAGCAAGTATTACGCCAAATGTAATTGTTGCGCTTGATGGAAATTTAACTGGTGACAAGTTAGTTGAGGATTCAAGCACAAACACCGCCCACCATGTAAATCGTACATTTTCTGCAACATCTGGGACAACATATACATTAACCATATATGCTAAAGCCGCAGAACGCTCGATTCTTGTAATTGCATTTGCCACTCAATTTCCCGCCAATTCTTTCGCAAATTTCAATTTACTGACTAGAGCAATTACAGCAGGAGGAGGACTTGTTTCTTCATCAGTAACGTCTATGGGAAACGGATGGTATAGATGCTCAATTACCTCAACAGCATCATCAACTGCTACTGCAACAATAGTGCATTACTTGAATAATGGGTCTAGCATTCTTTACACAGGTGATGGCATTTCAGGTATCTACATTTGGGGTACACAACTAGAAGCATCATCAACACCATCCCCTTACACCCCTACTCAAGCCACCAGCGTAACACGTGCTTCTGATGCGGTTAGTCGAGTGTTGGGGGATGAGTTTAACCCGAGTGAAGGTAGTTTTTATATAGAATATACACCAAACAAGTTGACAGGAGTTGGTGCTATTTTAGGTACTAATTCAGATAATACCAACTTGATACTTCACGGCGACGACAGTGCAGGTTTCGGTATAGACACTAGAACTGTGTCTGGTGGTGTGTTGACTTATTCATCACCCTTAATAACTAGATTGGACGCACCATCATTTAAGATATTATCTGTTTTAGAGCAAGGTCGGCAAAAGTTATTTATTAACGGTGATAAAGTGGTTGATGCACCTAATACAGTAACATCTTATCAACCTATTTCTGAAATTCTTATATTAAGAAGAGCTAATGGTGTTGTTGAAACTGGTATATGTAAAGATTTCCGCTACTACCCTCGCGCTCTTAGTGAAAGTGAGTGTTTAGCCCTAACAAAACTGTAATGGAGAACTAAAATGACTTATGACTTACAACAATAAATTAACAGATAATGCCTAATGCACTTGATATATCTGAAAGTAATTGGTTTAAAGTTTATGAACTTAATTTCAGGATAGAAGATGATAGCTACACGGTACTAAAAAATTACCTGACATTTCTGGCAGTAAATTTATCAGGATATTATTTGACGCTGACAGTGTACCCGTGTACTGGAAAATGGCAGGGTGGTTAAAATTTTACACATACAATGATGTGAAGCAGAATATGATGGTTAAACGTGAAATTATATGGCTTAATGAATATCAAATAATTGAATCACCGCCGTACAGCAATTTTTACGCTTCATTTTCTCCACTAGAAAGAATTAAATGGTTTACACTTCATTTTTGGAAATTAATATAAATGAACTTGGTAATAGTTGAATTAGGGTTAATTATTGTCGCGATTATTCTCAGTACGTTCATTACGCATACAGGAAACCTAATTATTGAGAATAGGTTAGACGGTATCCAAAATAGCCTAAATTATTTGATTAGATATGTTAATGATTCTATGGCATCAATAGTTGGTAAAAAACAGTTAGAAGATAAAAAGCAATCACCCCCTCTTCCAATTAACAGAGATGATATTGATGATGATGGTTGGCGTAAACCCTAAACCCTAACACCTAACAGCTACCCCAATAACTTAAATGGCCCCCTATGGTTTCTGACTGTAGGGGGTGTCTATGTATTTTTTGCCAATAGCCTATTGCAATAGGCTATTGGAAGTTTATATGAATGCTTGCCTCTAATTTACCCACAATAAACACCCTAAGCCAAAACCTTAACCCGTCTATTAGGGGTAATCATTCCCGGCGGAACCCAGTACCCCTATAAATTGGAGACTTGTCTAGCGGTATGTAGGTATCGGTTTCGATGGGGAATCAATTCTCTAGGATTATGTAGGTATCAGCGAGAGATGACGAAACAAGTCACCAGTTGAAAAGTTGTTTAGGGGTATCGCTTCAGTATGTCATAGCCAGGTTAGTCGTGATTATGCGATCGCATTTTGTTGGTAGTGAGTAGGCTCCTCAATATTTCACTAATAATCTGACTACCCCTATGGGTTTTGAAATTTGAGCCATACCCTCCCCCCATAACCGAAACAAACACTCTTAGGGGTGCGACCGATGTGATAGCAGTCAATGGTTCGTAACGAACCGATAGGCTTGCCATTGACGGGTATCACGAGAGAGTTACCCTATCGGTGTTTGGTTGGGGGGTGGTATGGGTATTTGACAGATTGATTAAGTTGTGCTTATTGACTGAGTAATCAACCTATTGACAGAATTATTTTCCTGTGCTAGGACTAGATTGTGAGTAGTATCTGAGTAACTCAATAGGACATAGGGGTTGAGTAATAACCCGCTATCGCTGTCAGGATAAGGGTTTAAAGGCAATGCAGGCGAAAGGAGAGTTTCCTAACCCATAAGCTGTAACCCCTATTCTACCGTTACTTAGGTGTTACTCAAAACCATAGCAGGATCTATCAATCTGTAGCCATAAAATAACCCCTAGGGGTTTAATCTAGGGGTGTTAATTTATGAAAGGTTGACGATTAGATTAATCTATCTGATAGATAACTCTGAGAAATAATTTAGCTTCTGGAGCATCAATATCAACCCCTAACGCTGTTAACCGTTCTATGGCTACGTTTAACGGTATAGGTAACTTAGAGCATCCTTCGAGAACTTCTAAGGTAGCGTCAATCCCTTTTGTTTTATAGTTACTCTCATTAATGATTGTGCTATGTCCCATAAGTCTAGCTCGCAACTCGATAGGTAGTCCATACTTTTCACCTAACAGGTTGTACAGCCTACGAAAAGCATATTTTTGGGTCACCGGGCATTTCATGAATTGAAGTCGTTGACTAAATATTGTCTCAAAGCCTGTAACTATGCTTTTGGGTTTACTACCTTTTCTAGGACTATATTCTGGCAATAACGGTCGTTTCAATTCTAGGAAATCAAACATTTCAGGGCTGGGAATGGGAGCAACAATCCTTCCCCCTGTTTTAATACTCACTTTCCGACCTTCTGCGTCAGTAAAGTAAACATAGTCACCTAGCACCAAGTAATTGTCTTGATTATCGGGGTCTGATAGTGCTTTGATAGTGATACCATCATCCGTTACAAATGGCTTAGTTAGATTAACGGCGGCGGCTATCTCAGTAGGTCTTAACCCGTACATTACCGCCATACCAGTCACCCATAACCAATTATGCCTTGTTAATTGATGTTGGTGACCTTTAACAGTATAGGCTTCTTGTTTGGCGCTATACCACCAATCCTTAAAGGCATCGATGCCTATCCGTTGTTTCTTTTTGAATTGTGTTTGTTTGGCGTTAATAGGTTCAAGCTGTTTGAGTAAATGGTCTTTGTTAGGTGATTTCTCAGCTATGGCTTTTAAGATGTAGTAACGTTCCCTGAAGGTTTTGGAGCCTATTAATTGTTCTCCGTTCCGTAGGGGAATATATAGCATAGCCTTGAAACTCTCCCAGCTAGGATATTCATCCCAGTTAGGGAACAGCCTGAAATGCGCCCCTTTAGTAGACTCGTAAGACGCTAAGTCGCTAGCGATATCGCGAGAACGCGGTCGTCCTGTATTGCGGTTTTACCCGGCAAAATACTCATCCTCCAGTTGTTGGAATATTTCCCGGTAGGCTATCAGATTATCCTCAATCTGGTTCTTTCCTAAGATAGTCGCATCGTACCAATCCCAAAATTCACTAGCGCTAGTGATAGTCCCTAGGGCTTCTGATACCAACTTAGCTTTCCTGACTCCATCAATAACCCCTTCTGGAGTACATTCAAGGTTAGCCGTTTTGGGTAGCCGTTTCCCGGTAGGTGGTTGCTTAAACTGCAATAGTAGGTTGTACCTAGCCCCGGACTTTTGTAGTTTGAGTGTCACTCCTTTGGGACATTCCCCCTTAAACTCCTGATAGGCTTTCACGAACCTAGTGTAACTCTCATTATAGTTACCCTTTCCCCCTACAGTAGGGGGTATTGATATCGTTACTCATTTTTTACTCACTTGTTATCCTGCTATGGTTTTGAGTAACACCTAAGTAACGGTAGAATAGGGGTTGTAGGCTATATAGACGCTGTTAATTCTGAGGAGTGTTGTCAAATGAGCAAATTATGGGGCTATAGTTTCTGGTCAAAAGTAGCAATGATTCTTCCCCTTACCAGTGCGATCGCTTCTATTATCCATACCAATACAGCGATCGCCCAACTCTCCGAAGACATCATTAGCACCGATGACCTAGTAGAAGTTCAGGGACAAGTTACCTCCGTTTCCCAACTCTCAGACGTTCAACCCACAGACTGGGCATTTCAAGCCCTACAATCCCTTGTTGAACGCTATGGCTGTATAGCAGGATATCCCGACGGAACCTACAGAGGCAACCGCGCGATGACCCGCT
Organism: Arthrospira sp. PCC 9108; assembly: GCA_016745315.1. Taxonomy (GTDB): domain Bacteria; phylum Cyanobacteriota; class Cyanobacteriia; order Cyanobacteriales; family Microcoleaceae; genus Limnospira; species Limnospira platensis. The sequence goes on along the minus strand of CP066886.1, from coordinate 1,174,806 downwards.
ACGAATTCGCCGCCGGACTCAACGCCTGTTTAGAGCGAATTAACGAACTGATCGCCGCCTCCGTAGTTGATAGAGTTACCCGTGAAGATCTCGCCGTCCTCCAACGTCTCCAAGAGGAATTTGCCGCCGAACTCGCCACCTTAGGAGGTCGTATCTTCGCCCTAGAAGCCAGAACCGCAGAATTAGAAGCTAACCAATTTTCCACTACCACCATATTCGGTGGTGAAGCCATCTTCGGCTTTGCTGGTCTGTAGGCGGAGACCCTCCCGACACCGGAGACAACCATCAAGCTACCCTCCACTATCTCCTGCGTCTCGGAACCGTATCTTCCTTTAGTGGTCTCGATCGCCTCCGCATAGGCTTCGTTTCCGGTAACTTTGAAAATAGAGGATTAGCCGGAACCGTAGAAGATCCAGGGTTGGGAGATATGGCCCTGCTGTCATACCAAACTGATAGCAATAATCAACTATTCCTCGATTACCTAGAATACAGATTTCCCGCCTTTAATAACCGGGTAGTCTTCACCGTCCGCCCCGTAGGATTTAGTCTCAGCAACGTCCTCACTGCTAACTCACCCTTTTTCGATAGCGGTCGCGGCCATTTCCCGCTTTGGCGAGGGTAGCCCCCTATTTAAAATGGGCGCTTTAGACGGAGGCGCTGGGTTTGATTGGTTAGTTTCCGATAAAGTGCGACTACAGGTAGCCTATGGCGCTCGCAGCAGCTCCGATGCCACACTCGGCATTAGTCATTCCGATCATAGTGCTTTAGGAGTACAATTGTTACTCAAACCCAGTGCTAACACCTTGGCAGGTTTAACCTATATTAACGCCTACTCTGCCAATGGTCGCCTAGACACCCTCACCGGAAGTTTGAGCGCCGACACCTCCGGGTTACTCAATGAACCCATGAACTTTAATGCAGTAGGGGGTCCTTCCAGTGGCGCATCAAATCGAATATTACCCTCGCCGCCTTTGGAGGCGTGACCTTTGGGGAATCAACTACCAGCAACGCCTATGCCAACACTACCACCTACAGCCTTTCTCTCGGTTGGTCTGAACCCTTCGGCCGTAATGGCGACCTATTTGCCTTTATCTTTGGTCAACCGCCTAAACTGGTAGCCGGCCGTAATTTGCCCTTGGGAGAAGATCGCGATACCTCCTTACACTTCGAGACTTTCTACCGTTTCCGTGTCAGTGATTATATCTGGGTGACACCGGGTGTATTTATGGTCACCAATCCAGAACATAATGCCAATAATGACACAGTTGTAATCGGTGTTTTGCGTACCACATTCTTATTTTAATCATTTTTCATGGCTGAACTCAGGCTGCGACTAATTCTTGAAAACCAACCCGAAAGGCTAATTCCGGTCGATCGCAATGAATTTATTATTGGGCGATCGCCTGAGTGTAACCTGCAACTGCCTTTTATTGAAGTATCGCGCCGTCATACCCGCATTTATAAAGGGACTGATGGTGGTTGGTGGGTGGAAGATTTAGGTAGTAAAAACGGCACTTGTCTAAATGATATATCCTTAACCCAGCCTCACCCCCTCAAACTTAACGACCAGTTGCGAATTGATCAGATCCGCTTAGATATCCTAGCACCAGATACCAAGAAAAATGGCGGGCGCAAAATTGGGACTCTGGTGGAAGGAACTAATTTAATTGGTCGGGTTCAGGATCTTAAACAACAATGGATTCAAAGTAACACCCAATTTGATGAGGATATTAATAATTATCGTCGCTCTGTAGCCCGCCTACAAGACCTAGTAGAAATTGCTAAATGTTTGAATAGTGCTGAGTCTATTGATGCCATTTTCTCACAAACTCAGTCCGTGATTTTTCATGATATCCCCATTATTGAACGCTTGGCTTTACTCGTTGATCTCAATGGTGACGGACAACTAGAACTCGTCAAAGTAGCCTCGAAAAAATCCGGTAACAACCCAGATATATCTATTGATGGAAGCTGGATTAGTCGCAGTATTTGTCAGCGAGTTTTTCGTGATAAAATTGCTATTAAAACCGCTGATGCTCAACAGGATACACGCTTTGAAAGTGAACCCAGTATTCTAGTTAAAGATATCCGATCTTGTCTGGCAGTTCCCCTATGGGATGAGGATCATGTCGTAGGTGTTTTATATGGAGATGCTCATTTTTCCTTTGACTACTGGACTCGTGGCGGAGATGAAGATTTGAGCTTTTTCTCAGCCTTAGGAAATTTAGTCGCGGCTAGTGTTCAACGTTGGTTACTTACTCAAAAATTACAGCGGGAAGGCACTATCCGTGAACGTCTGGAACGCTACCATACCCCGGCGGTCGTACAGCACTTAATCAATGTGGGCGCTTTAGACAATGGCCGTTTGCCTTCCACAGATGCTGAAATTAGTATTTTATTTGCTGATATTGTCGGTTTTACTGCCCTTTCTGAACGCTTACCTGCTCAGGAATTAGCGACATTACTTAATGCTTTTTTTGAGGAAATGTTGCAGGAAGTTTTTGCCCTGGGAGGAACTTTAGATAAGTTTATTGGTGATTGTATCATGGCGTTTTTTGGCGCGCCTGAAGCGCAATCAGACCACGCAGAACGCGCTGTTCATGCCTCTTTAGGAATGTTAGAACGCCTAGAAAAACTCAACGCTGAAGGTAAGTTATCAGAACCACTACAACTGCGTATTGCTATTAATAGCGGTAGGGCGGTAGTTGGGGATGTCGGTAGCTCCCAACGAGTAGATTATACCGTCTTGGGGGGAACAATTAATTTGGCGGCGAGAATGGAGCCGATTTGTCCCCCAGGAAAGTGTGTCATTAGTCAGGCGACTTATCAAATGTTGCGATCGCCTGAGCAATTTGCTCTAATGGGAGATTACACCTTTAAAGGCATTGATCATCCCGTCACCATTTATCAAAATGTGGAAGTTGGAAAACCTTGATCACCCTAGTCTAATTGCATTAATTCCGGTGATTATTAATATGTCTAACTCTCGCCCCCGCCCATTGCAATTTTTCCCGCAGGGTTTGATAAAACGAATAGTCCTCCCGCAGAATGATAAATTTAGCCTGACAGTCTGCTTTCCTCACATCAACCCGCTGTCCCGGCCAAATCGATGTAGCCAATACCCCATCAGTCCATAATTTAGTATCATGTTCGAGGTCAGCTAGGGGCCAAATACTGACCACTGACCCCGAAGGAATTACCACAGGACGACTGGAAAAGCTGAGGGGACAAATGGGACTAACAGTGATCGCATCCATCCCCGGATGCACAATCGGACCGCCTGCAGACGCATTATAACAGGTAGACCCCGTGGGGGTTCCCACAATTAAGCCATCCCCTTGATATTGATCAATTACTTCCCCGTCAACCTCCATCTCTAAGATAGAAGTAGGCATTCGATACGCAGAAGCCGGTTTGATGCACATTTCGTTTAGGGCCAAAAGCGATCGCTTAACGGTTCTAGGTGATCGCGGGAACCTTCAAAAACGCACGCCTGTAACATCATCCGCTGTCCAATAGCGTAGCGATCCTCAAATAAACGAGCTATAACCGTTTCCGTATCCTCTATATCCTCAAAGGACTCAGTTAAAAATCCTAAATGCCCCCCACATTTGCCGCTAAAATGGGGATACCTGCTTCCGCTAAATGTCTCGCCGCTGCTAAAGCCGTTCCATCTCCCCCTAATACCACCGCCAAATCGATAGGACTACTACTAGAAGCTAGAAACACCGGGTAGGGGTTATCTTTCGCCCCACTCGGTCCCATCAAAACCTGACATCCCCGCCGTTCAAATTCTCGGGCGTATTGTTGCGCCCAACGCTGACTCAGCCTATCCCTAGATTTATGAGCAATGATGACTTGTTTAATCTGCACAGTCCCAGTTAACCTTGGTTTAATCTATGATTATCCACCAAAATTGCCCAACACCGCAATTGTCTGATTCTCTGTTTTTTAACTCGCCATGACTAATTCTATTCTTCAATCTGTCTTTAATCTCTTTTTAAAGCCAGAATGTCCCCTCTGTGCAAGACCTACAGATCAGGAGTTCTGCCACTATTGTCAACAACAATTGTTAGAATGTCAATTTACCCACCCAGGACTATTCCCTGGTCAGGTGTCGATTTTTGTTTGGGGTCGCTATGGGGGAGTCCTCAAACGAGCGATCGCTGCTTTAAAATATGATGGCAACCCACAAATCGCCAAAATGTTAGGCTATTGTCTAGCCGAGGGGTGGCTCAATACTGTCAACCGGGTTCCCCAGAATTTAGTTGTAGTTCCTATTCCCCTACATCCCGATAAACTCAAAAAACGGGGTTTTAATCAGGCAGAATTATTGGGGCGCGGCTTCTGTGAAATTACAGGTTTACCTATAAAACCCCATGGTTTACAAAGGGTCAAAAATACCGAAGCCCTGCACGGCTTATCCCGACAACAACGAGAACAAAATTTGCTGGGGGCTTTACGAGTCGGAAAAGACACCCTTCCCCCTCGCAGTTCTGTGTTGATTATTGATGATATTTATACCACTGGGGCTACGGTTAATGCTGCTATTCAAGCCTTGAAGTTGAGAAAAATTAAAGTAGCTGGAGTCGTCGCATTAGCTACCACAGCTTCCCCTAAATCTTCCCCTGGTTCACTATCATCTATGGCCTAGGTACTGACAACCCTACCAATAACTTATTCCTTTTGGTTGAGATCTCCCTAGATTTCGCTAAAATATAATTAGCCGTCATAGCCATCACCGACAATCATTATGGGCTTATTTGAAGATTTCAGCCGCTTTCTGGAAACCCGCCTAGAGGAATTTTTGCGAGATCATCCTGATCTGGAATTGCAAGCCCTTGAGGAACAGTTGCGTCAACAGGAAGAGGACACCCTCCGATTAATTGCTGACCTACAGCGTGAGGAAAAGAAATGCACTGAAGAAATTTTGGCGATCGCACAAGATATCCAAAAATGGCATAAATGGGTCGCTAAAGCACAAGCCGCCAACCGCCCTGACCTCGCTGAAGCCGCACAAGAAAGAGAAGCCTCCCTATTGCGACAGGGAAATCAGCGCTGGGGACAAATGCAGGGCGTTAAAAACCGCATCGAAAAGTCTAAGGAACTCTATCGCCAGATTCAACAGCGACGCAAAGAGGTTAAAATTAAACAGCAGGAATCCGCCGCCAACCGCACTAAAACTACCCAAACTAAATCTTGGGAAACCCAGGGATGGAACCAAGGAAATGATTACACTCGCTTTCAAGCCACCCCTGACCCACTCGAACAGCAGTTTCGTCAGTGGGAAATGGATGACGAACTCGAACAACTCAAGCGCAATATGCGTCAATAACTTTGTGTTAACTTTTGTAAAAAAAATTAAGTTTTGTTGCGAAAAATTTTTTTCGGGGGGTGGGGTTGCTTTTGCGGGGGGCTCGTGCTACCATTTAGATAATGGGAGTGGTGACTTTTTTGAAATTTTTAAACATATTTTCATTATGAAACTGTATCTTAATATCTTATCATTAGTTCCCGGCTGTTGTCAACCCTCTGCCCAGGGGGCCGAACAAATTTTTTTTGAATAAAAAATCAACAGTGCTAAAACTACCCAAACTAAATCTTGGGAAACCCAGGGATGGAACCAAGGAAATGATTACACTCGCTTTCAAGCCACCCCTGACCCACTCGAACAGCAGTTTCGTCAGTGGGAAATGGATGACGAACTCGAACAACTCAAGCGCAATATGCGTCAATAACTTTGTGTTAACTTTTGTAAAAAAAAATTAAGTTTTGTTGCGAAATTTTTTTTTTTCGGGGGGTGGGGTTGCTTTTGCGGGGGCTCGTGCTACCATTTAAATAATGGGAGTGGTGACTTTTTTGAAATTATTAAACATATTTACATTATAAGACTGTATCTTAATATCTTATCATTAGTTCCCGGCTGTTGTCAACCCTCTGCTCAGGGGGCCGAACAAAATTTTTTTTTTTGAATAAAAAATCAACTTTAGAGAATGGGGCAGTTGAGCCAACCACCCCATCAGTAACTGGCGGCGATAGATAGATAGTTAAACCTAAGCCAAATCAGGGAAAACTTCCCTAACGGCGGGATGAACAAGTTGGTGATTTTCGACATTTAAACCCTTAGCTAAAGCGGCATCTTCAGCTAAAGCGCGAATGCCACGATCGCCTAATTTGAGAACATAAGGCAAGGTGCTATTATTTAAGGCTTGGGTAGCCGTACTGGGTACAGCCCCCGGCATATTGGGAACCCCATAATGAACCACCCCATACTCAATATAAGTTGGTTGAGTGTGAGAAGTAGGCCGCAGAGTTTCAATACAACCGCCTTGGTCAACCGCCACGTCAACTAATACAGAACCGGGGCGCATTTTAGCGACCAATTCACGGGAAACTAAAATCGGAGTCCGAAAACCTGGAACCAAGACCGCACCAATGAGTAAATCAGCCTGGGGAACAGTAGCCTCAATGTGGGCTGAATTACTGTAAAGCAATTCTACCCGGGAACCAAACAAAGTTTCTAAATAGGAGAGGCGATCGACATTAATATCAATAATTGTCACCATAGCACCCATACCAACCGCAATGCGGGCGGCTTCCGTGCCGACGATACCACCACCTAAAATCACCACATGACCGGATTTCACACCGGGGAAACCACCCAGGAGAACCCCTCGCCCCCCTTGTTGGCGTTCCAGATATCGGGCTCCAAACTGTACGGAAAGGCGACCCGCAATGATACTCATGGGAGTGAGTAGTGGTAAGCGTCGGTCTGATAATTCTACTGATTCGTAGGCGATCGCATTCACGCCACTATTAATCAGGTGTTCGGTCAATTCCCTAGCCGCCGCCAGATGTAAATAAGTGAATAGAAGTTGTCCCTTCTGAATAAAGGGATATTCTGAGGGTAGGGGTTCTTTGACCTTGACCACCAATTCACGATTCCAGGCTTCTGTGGGTGAGGAAACCACCTTAGCGCCTGCTTCGAGATAGTCCTGGTCAGAAAATCCCGCCCCGACCCCCGCTTGTGTTTCCACAAAAACCTGATGGCCTTTTTCACAACAGACTCGGACACTACTGGGGCTTAATCCCACCCGAAATTCCTGATCTTTAACTTCTTTGGGGACACCAATTTCCATATAACCTCAACCTTAATTTTCTGAGAATGTCCGAACTGCACACCCTACAAATTCCTTGCAGGTGTGGCAACCAGGTAAAATATAGCCTAGCATTGGCTTTCTGGCATCCAGCAGATCCGATAGGTTGGGTTATCTTGAAAACACCGGACTAAGACCAAAAGTGCCAAAAAATCGCCCCGACAAACCGAGTTCCGACATTAGAACTTGTTGTGTACTACCTCTGCATCAATACCATTATCAGAAGAATGGGTCTAAAACCCCGTCACTTCGACAAGCTCACTGCATCGCACTTCGATGACACTCAGGCATAGCCTTCTAGGACGGCTTGGTTCTCAAATAGAGAAGTCATAAGGATCAAGACCCGTTGAAATAGCTACGATGAGAGCGCACCTAGACAGTTCCGAGGGGCAATATTTAACTACATCCCTGAAGACAAACAGCTTTGGGCTTGAGTACAATTAAACATAGTCGCCACAGGGGATTGGGAGACTCTAAACGGACGCAGAGCCAGGGTAAGAATACTTAGGTAGCACATTGCTGTGAAGCGTCAAGGAATCCTCGCTCCTTCAGGACGAGGAGGTATGTCACTATAATGCGATCGCCTACAAGCCGGGGCGGGTTTACCAAATTGCTGCGGTGGTGGCGCACCTCCCAGAAACACCCCCTACAAGCCGGGGCGGGTTTACCAAATTGCTGCGGTGGTGGCGCACCTCCCAGAAACACCCCCTATAAGCCGGGGCGGGTTTACCAAATTGCTGCGGTGGTGGCGCACCTCCCAGAAACACCCCCTATAAGCCGGGGCGGGTTTACCAAATTGCTGCGGTGGTGGCGCACCTCCCAGAAACACCCCCTATAAGCCGGGGCGGGTTTACCAAATTGCTGCGGTGGTGGCGCACCTCCCAGAAACACCCCCTATAAGCCGGGGCGGGTTTACCAAATTGCTGCGGTGGTGGCGAGCGTTTAGCGGAACCCGCCCCTACATTCAACCCCCCCTCCCCAGGGATATCTTTACCTTGTCTATGGGGCGACGGTAAATTGGCATCCAACTTAATACTGTTTTATTATTGCCGCAAATCCTTGTATAATAGGGGTTTTAACCCCATCTATACGAATGGTGTCCTGTTTTACCCCTAGACATTTAGAATCTTTCCGGTAGAATCAGAACAAAAAAATTAACCACCAATGCACAGTCAAAACCCAATTGTGGAGGGTAAACCCATTACACTCACTCTCAATTCATCTAAGGTTCCTACGGCGTATGATGCCGATCAGCCTATTATCAAAATAGCGGGCCGCTCTTCCCTGAAAGGACAGGTAGCTATCAGCGGTGCTAAAAATGCGGCGCTAGTCATCATGGCTGGCGCTCTACTGTGTTCGGAAGATTGCCGGCTACGGAATGTTCCGTCATTGGTTGATGTCGGCACTATGGGGCAAATTCTATCGGCTGTGGGGGTAGACCTCAAACGAGATGGTAGCATTATTGATATCAATGCCAGAGAACTTACTCACTCTGAAGCACCCTATGAGTTAGTTAGTCAGCTTCGAGCTAGTTTCTTTATTATCGGACCGCTTTTGGCTCGCTTAGGGATAGCTAAGGTTCCTCTACCGGGAGGATGCGCTATTGGTGCTAGACCTGTGGATCTCCATGTTCAGGGACTACGAGCGATGGGCGCTCATGTGCAAATTGATCATGGCATAGTTGAAGCATACGTGACTGGGAGCGATCGCCGTCTCAAAGGCGCTAAGATTTATCTGGATTATCCCAGTGTGGGAGCCACGGAAACCCTGATGATGGCCGCAGTGTTAGCAGATGGGGAAACTATTATTGATAACGCGGCTCAAGAACCCGAAGTTATTGATCTGGCTAATTTCTGTCGGGCTATGGGCGCTAAAATTGAGGGGGCGGGAACTAAGAAATTAGTCATCTCTGGAGTTAGCCATCTGCACTCGGTGGATTATTCTATCATCCCCGATCGCATTGAGGCGGGGACTTTTTTATTAGCCGCCGCCATTACTGGCTCTGAACTAACCCTGGCTCCGGTTATTCCCGATCATCTCACCGCCGTGATTGCTAAGTTACGGAAAACTGGCTCAACTATTCTCGCCGAAGATAATCAAGTGATTCGGGTTATTCCGGGTCCGGAAATCCTACCCACAGATATCGAAACCCTCCCCTATCCTGGTTTCCCTACAGATATGCAGGCTCCTTTTATGTCTTTGCTGACTCTGAGTAAGGGTAATAGTCTGATTACGGAAACTGTGTTTGAGAACCGCCTACACCATGTGGCTGAGTTGATTCGCATGGGGGCTGATATCCGCATGAAGGGTAATACGGCGATCGTTAGTGGTGTTCCTATTTTATCTGGTGCGCCAGTAAGGGCTACAGACCTAAGAGCCGGAGCTGCTTTAGTATTGGCTGCTTTAGCCGCTGAGGGTGAAACTACCATTTCCGATTTACAACATCTCGATCGCGGTTATGAACGCATAGATCTCAAGTTGAAAGATTTAGGGGCTCGCATAGAACGTATAGAGCCACTACCTGAATCGGAAAATTCTTCTTCCCAAGATCAGTAAACTAGGGTAATAATTAACTATAGGGGCCCGATAGCTAACCTCCAGGTACTCCCTAGGTATTGCTAACCCGCCCCTTGTTGTATTTCCCCAATGTTTGATTCAATACTATGGCTTTGTCTCCTAATCCTCTCATTGGCACGAAAGCAGATCATTTCCGCCATCCCCTTGATTTACAGGCGACTAATGCTTTAAAGCAAATTCCCGGTTTAGATGTGATCGTCCGTCAGTTGCTCGGTTCCGTCGGTGAGCAGTTTTTCTATTTGGAAAATATTGCTTCCAGTGTTCTCGTCGGTCAAAAACAGCTTCCACATCTCCATAATCTCTTGTTGTCGGCTTGTGATACTTTGGACTTGGAACCGCCACAACTTTATGTTAGGTCTTCCCCAGTCCCTAATGCTTACACTTTGGCTATGCGGGGAAAACAGCCTTTTATTGTCCTACATACCTCTTTAGTGGATTTGTTGACTCCTGAAGAAATTCAAGCCGTGATTGGTCATGAGTTGGGACATCTCAAGTGTGAGCATGGCGTTTATCTGACTTTGGCGAATTTGATTATTTTGGCGGCGGGTCAATTCTCTACTTTGGGTGCGCTTTTGGTTCAGTCCCTACAAACTCAGATTCTTGAATGGGTCCGCTGTGCTGAGTTTACTTGCGATCGCGCTGCATTGTTGGCTACCCAAGACCCTAGAGTGGTCATGTCGGTTTTGATGAAGTTGTCCGGAGGTTCCCCAACTTTGCCCTCAACTCAATTTGGATGCTTTTCTTGAACAAGCGATCGCCTATGATCAAATGAGTAGTGATGAGTTGGGAGAGTTACTTAAACAAGCCCAAACCGCTCAACTCACCCATCCTCTACCTGTACTAAGGGCCAGAGAGATCTATCGGTGGGCCAGTAGCCCCGATTATAATTTTTTGTTGCAATCTCGAAAAATCGTGTATAATGATAAAGTAACCAATTCGGGCGGATGGCGAAATTGGTAGACGCACCACACTCAAAATGTGGCGACTTCGGTCATGTCGGTTCGAGTCCGACTCTGCCCACTATTAACTGACCTAATGCTGGTAGGAATAACCGGGATTTACTTAACCCGATAACTATACCTAGTTACTCAGATATTACTCACAATCTAGTCCTAGCACAGGAAAATAATTCTGTCAATAGGATGATTACTCAGTCAACAAGCACAACTTAATCAATCTGTCAAATACCCATACCACCCCCCCAGCAATTCTCATTTTGGCGAAAACCTGTTCAAGTCCCCAGCATCCCTGTATCGTAATGACATCCAAGAAACCCAGGAGCGCCAGAGCCGTTGAAAAAGCCAGGTGGCTTTGAGACTCTAGTCGGTTCTTTCCGCCAGTGCTTGTCATCGCTACCGGACAAGCGCCGGGGTAAAAATCGCCGCTATGGAATGGAGGATGCCGCTTTAAGTGCGTTTAGTGTGTTTTTTACTCAAACTCCGTCGTTTCTGGCTTATCAACGTCTGATGGAGGGGAGTAAAGGCAAGAGCAATGCCCAAAGTCTGTTTGGAGTTCATCGAATTCCCTGTGATAACCAGATTCGGGACTTATTAGATGCCGTGTCCCCAGAGCACCTGTTTCCAGTGTTTGAGGATATCCTACAAGTCTTGGAAGCCCAGGGGCAGTTAGAAGACTTCCGTTGCCTAGGGGACAGTCTATTAGTCGCGTTGGATGGCACCGAATACTTCAGTTCCGACCAAATTCACTGTCCCCACTGTTCAACGCGCACCCAGAAGTCAGGAAAAACCCATTACTTCCATAGTGTTGTCACTCCAGTCATCGTCTGTCCGGGACAGAATCATGTGATTCCCTTAGTCCCCGAATTTATCGTGCCCCAAGATGGTCATGATAAGCAAGACTGTGAGAATGCCGCCGCCAAACGCTGGCTATCGAGGCAAGAACAATGCTTGAGGGCTTTGAATGTCACGGTTTGAGGGGATGACCTCTATTGCCACCAACCGTTGTGTCAGCAGTTTTTAGAGCAGCAACTTAACTTCATCGTCGTCTGTCGCCCCGAGTCTCATACTACCCTCTATGAACACCTAGAGGGCATCGAACTCCCGACCCTCACGACCAAGAAGTGGACTGGTAAAGTCGAGAAAACCTATACCTACCGCTATCTCAACGGAGTCCCCCTCAAAGATAGCGATGAGGCGCTGTTGGTTAACTGGTGCGAACTTACTGTCACCACCGCTGATGGCCAGGTAACCTATCACAACTCCTTGGCCACGAATTATCCTCTCAGCGATGAGAATGTAGCCGAGGTGGTTCAGGCCGGGCGGACTCGTTGGAAAGTTGAGAATGAGAACAACAACACTCTCAAGACCAAGGGCTACCATCTCGAACACAATTTTGGCCATGACAAGCAGCATCTTTCTTCCTTGCTCCGGACCATCAACATCCTCTCGCTGCTCTTCCACACCCTCGCAGGAGTTGCTCGATAACAAGTACCAGTTGCTACGAGCGCACTTACCGAAGCGCCAAACCTTCTTTAATGATTTGCGCGCGCTTACCCAGACTGTACTTCGACAGTTGGGACCACCTTCTGACCTTTATGCTTGAGGGTCTCGAGTTAGACATCCCACCCGATAGCAGTTGAATTTCCAAAATGAGAATTGCTGACCACCCCCCCAACCAAACACCGATAGGGTAACTCCCTTGTGATAGCAGTCAATAGCAAGCCTATCGGTTCGTTCCTCACCATTGACTGCTATCACGTCGGTCGCACCCCCAAGAGTGTTTGTTCCGGTTGGGGGAGGATATGTTTCCAAATCAACCACGACAACAGCAGAAGATAATTCCCCAAGCTATCAACGTACAAAGATACCCCTATCAATGTACAAAGATATCAGACCGCCTTTCCGTGGACTAGACCTATAGGTAAACCTATGAGCGATCGCCTATCGGGTTATCTATGGGTCTGATTCATAATCCTCGGTGAGGGGAAACTATGGGCTATCATCTGGCTGATATTAAAAGTCGCGATCGCCTAATCTAAACTATCTCCTACCGGAACCAACCCGATACCCCTAAACAACTTTTCAACTGGTGACAATTACCGAGCAGAAACCGATACCAACATAATCAGTTCACCCCCAAAATCTTAGCCGTAGGTTGTAGGTAAAGCTATCTGTTGGGGGTAACTTAGTTCTGGGTAATATCTGGACATGATAGGGTAGGCATTCATATTTTAGAAGTTACATAATGTATTTACATTATGTAAATGAGTGCGATACGTTCAGGCATGAAATAGGGTTGAGATACCTGAAATAACCGCCTGGTAGAGACTTCAAGCCCCTGGGTGAATATAAGGAACGCACTCCTGACCATCTCTATAACTGTTTATATGTCCCAACGTTCGGTATAGAGATATACCAAACAAGGCAGGGAACCCAAGGTCAAAATGAACTAACTTATACAAATTCCTCATAGGAAGCCCAGAAATGGATAAGTAAAAGTTAGGAAATCAGGGTAACGGCGATAGCCACCCCCAATTTCAGGAATCACAACCCCAGGATTGAAGCGGGGAACGGAAGGCGTGAAGTAGAACCTACTACCATACGCGACCACTGCCAACCATCCATGATTAGGGAAACCGAATGTCCGGCTTGAACCATCGTAATTATCAGGTAGCGAAACAGGTTGATACGCTGCGCTCAAAAGAGTATGGGGAAAAGTAGGAGTTTCTTCATAATACCTACACAGACCTTTAGAAGTACCCCGGTGGAAAGGACAAATCTCAAGATGGAATGCCCATATAAGCGGAACGTTTTTAACCCCTTCTAGGCTCTGACAATCTGGTCGAGAAAGTCAGTAGTAAAAAGTGTAAGCGCAAGCCTATTAGGGGGTGAGATGTGACCAAAAGCCAAAGCCCGGTTGTAATGACAGGGATATGCTAACAGGTCACGGTTTGATTGTAAAGAAATAGAGCCTAGTAGGTGTACAAATGGCGATAGCGAGTTTAAAGAAAGGGTTTGGGAAACCAAAACCAATCAAGACTACGAGCAACGCATGGAAGGCCATCCCATGGACTAAGGTTCAACGGAAAGTTTTCAAGCTCCAAAAGAGTATATTTCGAGCAGCTAAATCGGGACAAAATGCTAAGGCACGAAGGTGGCAACGTCTATTGGTGAAATCATATTATGCCCGGCTCCTAGCAGTGAGACTGTAGGGGCGGGTTCCACGGTCAGCCATGCTTCCCAACAGTCAGCTTAATAAACCCGCCCCCCAAGCGGGTCAAGGCAAGAAGACAGCCGGGGTTGATAGAGTAAGAGTAATCTCTCCGAGACAAAGGTTTGAACTGGTCAAGAACATTAAGGGAAACCTCAAAGCAAAACCACTGCGACGGGTTTGGATTCCAAAACCTGGTAGGGATGAAAAAAGCTGGAATAGGAATACCCACAATCCAAGATAGAGCAAGGCAAGCCTTGGTTAAGTCGGCTCTCGAACCTGAATGGGAATCGAGATTTGAAGGCACAAGCTACGGGTTCCGTCCAGGACGGTCAGCCCATGACGCAATCAGCAGAATTTATATTGCCATAAATAAGGGACAATATTATGTTCTTGATGCTGATATAGCAAAATGCTCTTACCGTGAACCATGATTACCTACTGTCCAAAATTCATTGTCCAAGCCGCCTAAAAAGAGACCTGAAACAATGGCTCAAAGCGGGAGTGCTAGACAACGGTGTATTCGAGGATACAGAAACAGGGACACCCCAGGGAGGGGTAATAAGTCCAATACTCGCCAACATCGCACTGTTGGGGATGGGTAGGTTAATAGGAAAATGTATCCCCAAAATACCAACAACAAACCATTTGCCACGGTCATACGATATGCCGATGATTTTGTAGTCATATCCAAAGACTTAGGAATCATTGAACAGTGCAAAACTGCTATTTCTGAATGGCTAAAGCCTGTTGGATTAGAGATTAAACCTGAAAAAACTCGAATCTGCCATACACTCAAATCTATTGAGTATAACGGCAAAGCAGAGGAACCCGGATTTGATTTCTTAGGTTTCAATATTAGGCAATATCCTGTAGGAAAATATAGAACTGGGAAAATTCCACATGGGAAACTATTAGGACACAAAATTCACATAAAACCCAGCCAAAAAGCAGTTGCCCACACAGAAGTGATAAAAGGTGTAATTAAACAACATAAAACAGCACCTCAGTCAGCCCTGATTAACAAACTAAACCCAATTATTAGGGGATGGTCAAACTATTATTCAGGGGTAGTCTCAACAGAGACCTTCAATAAGCTAGACAACACAGTTTGGCAAATGTTAAGGGCATGGACAGTATCAAGATGCGGAAAGTCAAGTTACGAAAAGCTAAGAAATTATTTCAGACATAGAACAATTAAACTTAGCAATGGGAAAGAAAGACACGAAAATTGGCTGTTCCAAACCAAAGATGGGTTACATCTGTTCAAACACAACTGGACTCCAATTGTCAGACATACCTTAATACGTCCTGACGCAACACTTTATGACGGAAATTGGACTTACTGGCAACCAGGAAAGGACAAGCAATCGACACGCCAATTAGGGTAGCAAAACTACTCAAAAAACCAAAAGGTAGATGTACCTGGTGTGGGGAATTCTTTACCCCATCAGATTTAATTGAAATAGACCACATTGTACCTAGAAGCCAAGGCGGAAAGGATGACTACAAGAATCTTCAATTATTACACCGCCATTGTCACGACGATAAAACAGCTCTTGATGAAGAGATGATGCTGTACTCTTAACAAGGAGACGGTCAAACTAGGAGCCGTATGAGGTGAAAGTCTCATGTACGGTTCTGCTGCTGAATGGGAGGGGTAGACCGTGAGGTCTATCTCGACCCCTAATAAAAATACATAGACACCCCCCGCAGTTAGAAACCATAGGGGGCCATTTAAGTTATTGGGTTAGCTGTTAGCTGTTAGCTGTTAGGGTTTACGCTTGTTTAGGGTTACACCGATAAAACATAGCTATAGCAGCTTGTTGAATCTTTTCGTTGGTAGTCTGGTCAGATTTTCCGATATAGATGTGATGGTTGATTTTACCGTCCCAGCCCTTCAGGTTCCAGTACGCGAAATTGTTGATAGATGTTTTTTTGCAAGCCGTAAACCTTTTGCCGTTTAACTCAACAGAGAATGACTTGTTTTTTCTCAGGTAGTCAAACCATTCGGGTGTATCTAGTTCTACACAAGTTCCACCGGCCCTTAGAAAATTGCTGAAATTTCCAGTATGTAGGCTGATTACTGGTAATAACTTAGGCATTGAAGTCACCCCCCCATAAAGATATCGCTACTGTAACCATTGCCACTAAAGTCGGACATAAATGATACTGGTTGAATAACTGTCTCTTGAGACGATACCCATTTTTTCTATACCGTCATAAAATCAACAGCGGCGTTATGAGCTATTTCGGCTAATTTCACCCTGGTATCTTGGTTAGCGTAGGGGATATCTCGTGACATAATTTGGGCGTAAATATCACGTGCTAATTCCGCGATAACCATTAAGCTTGCTTGTTCTTAGTTCATGGTTTTGTGTTTCCTGTTTTGACGAAATTATTTAACTTACTTGAGGATTTATGGCATGATTAAAACTCATCGTCATTTTCTTCTTCGTATTGCTTGATTTTTTAGTCCAACAATTAATTGATTGCTGTAATCAAGGAATTGTGCATAACCAGAAAAGTGCTTTCAAGCTCCAACAGACGACATTCATCAAATTGTGTAGGACAATCGGCAAGTTCTACAGCGTCCAATATAGAGACTAGCTTGCTGCTTAACCTATCACTAAGATAGGTATTTGGGTTAAGTAGTTTACCCAAGTCAATTGTCATGGTTTTATCCTATTAGTGTGTTGTTTGCCGTAGTTTACCGTCATCGCGGACGGGTATTTACTGGACTTTATCTATTAAGTGCTTTGTGTAATTCAGTTCCTTAATCAGCAATTGCTTTTTAAGTTCAGTAATGGTTAATTCTTTTTCGCAATCATCTAGTATTGACTTTAATGTTGCCAAACCATCTTCTTTATTAATGTTGTAAACTAAACTGTCTACCATAGTATTAAACTTCACAAACATCTGATTGTTGATATCTGCCATCATTGTGTTATTCTCCTAGGTCAATGAACTAATTGGAAGTCAAATGATTTGCTTCCACAGGTTTTTACCGTTGACATTAATCATGTGATATCCTCTGTTTTTCATGAAATTGGTTAATTCATTAACAGTAACCCTTGAATCTAAATAACCATCATTTTTGGCTTTTTCTATGGCCATCTTCAGAGTCTTAGGATCAATGTCTGTAACTGGTTCGATTAATTCAGGAAAACCTGCTTTTGTGGCTTGCTTATTTTGCTTAGTTTTGCTCTCAATACTTGGAGCGATAAAATGGTCTAAGAATTGTTCTGTTCCGCTAGATACTGCGAATATTTTGGTTTCTGCTAATTCCCAGTAACGGTTAAATGCTTTGATTTAATTATCTATTGATGTTTTGTATATCATTGAATGAGTAGCAATTACATCAATGGATAATCTGTAGTTAGCTATATCTTGTTTCCTTTTTTGTAGTCCTCTTTTGGTTTTAGCGTAATTAGTGCAATTATTCATATCTCTCCAAAACATTTCTAAGCGAGATGATATATTACCAAGATTTATATCCTCAATATCCGAAAGTTCTGACAATTCAAATTGATTCCCTGCAGATTCTTAACTTGTCATTGATTGTCTCTTTTAAACCACATAGTAAACATCCTTATTTTAAGTTCGTTAAGTTCCCAAAACGTCCATAAAGGATGTATTGAGTTAATTACTTTTAAAGCGAAAGCATTAAAAATCATGTTGTGACCGGGTGTTTGGCTGCTAATTGTTATTCGACTATTTTTCCTGTTTAAGACTTTAAACAGTGAAAGCATATTTTCATTTTCAATTAATAAATTGGGGGGTGATATCCTCCCAAACCAATAAAAAATTACGTTCAAACTCCCTTTGTAACGGGTCGTAATATCAATATCTTTCTGGCTGTATCTTGCTTGTTTCTCAGTGAAGCAAATGTGCTGTTAGCTAACACTGTGTCGGTGCGATACAGTGAAGCCGCAATAGTAGCTATCTGGCTTTTACCCGTTCCACTAGACCCCCAAAGAAACAGACACCCAGCGGTTGACATTAGCGTAACAGGTGAGCAAATAAAGCTAGTAATAATTGGGAATTGAACATCCGGATAGGGTAGGATAGCACAAGCCCTACATATTGACTCAACTTGTGTCCCTAATGTACCGTCAACAATTATTTCCTCTAACTCATCTGCCATTGAATCGCGTATTAGTCTATAATCAACATAGTCCTCAGACATGGTAGTAACCTCTTAGTGTGTTGGCTTGCTGTCTGGTAGTTATCCCGCCAATATTGGGGGGATATTTTATGTTAATTAGCTGAGTTTCATCAGCTCAATTAACGCGATTAGGGTATCAGGGTCTAATTTTTGAACCTTGTTGTATAAGCTGTCAAAATCATGTTCATAGTCAAGGATTTTAGCAGTAAAATATACTCGTTATTCCCAGGTTTTGGATTTGGGTTTACCACCAAAGCCACCATTTTTTTTGCCAGACTTTAACTCAACAAAATCAATGGCTTCTTGTAGAGTGTAGCCAGAAATAGTAGATTCAAAGGTATCTAACGCTGTACTGTATTCAAGAATAAATTCCGCTAAATCGTGCTTATTCTTGGCTGAATCAAAATCATTTGAATCAGTGGTATTATCTAATTCAAGGAGTCGCTCGGCTACCCGTGTGGCTGATTGTCCTAGATTTACAGTTCCGGTAAACATCATCGTGCCGTTAGTTAGCAGCTTGTCACCTTCGACTAGGTGAAGTAGTGCTAATTCTACTGAGGTTGGCTTGTACTTCCGTTTTTCCCTTGATACTCGCTTGAATATTCTTCAATGCAGAAACGTACAGCAATTAATTGTTCCTCAAATTTCCAGCTTCTGTCATTAAAGTTCTGAAAATCACCGCTTAATCCGACACCAACGAGCCATAGGTGAGGTTGCTGTACGAGAAACATAGCGCTAGTAATTTCCAGGAATGTGCCTGATTCTCCAGATTTAACTGCACTACAAAACGCGAATTTATCGTCATCTCTTTTACCGTAATATCCAATACTCATGATTACTCTTCCTTAGTTAATTGTTGATTGTTGATTGTGTTAGGTGATTTGATTCTGGCTGCAATTTGGCGACAACCATACCAAAACATTGGATTACCTTACCGGATAGCTGAACTCTAAACTGTGATTGTTTAGTTAGCTTAATAATTGCAGAGCCTTGATAATCACCACGTGGTCTGTAACTACCCATTACCTGATAGGTAATATTCTTGACTTCAGGTGTTTTGTGTTCCTCAATATGTGTCAAGACTTGATAAGCCACAATGATTGTATTTTGGTCAAATTTATGGGGGTTATAATGGCTTTGCACAAGTTCACCATTGAGGCTAAATATGCCTTTATAGTGTAGATTTATCACGGTTGCTGTTCTCCTATTAACTTAAATTATTGTGCTTTCAGATGTCGTTGGAACTCATCGATATTCATTAAATAAATACCTGGCCAACGATAAGACCTGTTCCGAGTGACAAACCAAATATCTTCAATCATTCCGGGATTAAGGTAATTAAGCAATTGCATCTTGAGTTTAAACTCGGTTGTTAGCGTTCCCTTTACTTCGATGTATTGGTTGAAAACTGGACTATAAAAGTCTGGCTTCCATGTAATTGACTTCCAATCATTACAGTGATCAACCAAAGTTAATCGGGGGTGTATTGATAGGTTGTCATCATACTTTTTGAGTAGGTGATACACCTTGCTCTCTAGCGTTGATGCAAAGTAATGCCCCTCATCATATTGTCCTTTGGCGTGATACTTGTTAATCATCATTATTTACCTCCTCTTTATCGCCACCAGATTCAGCTTGATAAATCCTCCATTCTTCCCGGCAATATTCAAGTGCTTTATTGAGAATTTCCTCAATTTTATCTGGGCGTAATGGGATTAATTTTTTTCATCATTTTTCCCACATAATAAGCCAGAAATTCATGGTAAAATTTAACGGCTGTTAATTGCCATTGAAGTTTTCCTCTTCCTGCATAGTTAGGAACCTTTATAGCAAACGACATTCCCATATACATCAACGGGTCAAGTTTAATATTCCTGAGATTTAACCGCACTTCTTTCCAGTGCTTTGATATCATGGTGATAGTCCTCGATGTTTGGTGTATTGGCTACCTTTTTACGGGTAGCCTTTTCTATTTCCCAATTAGACTGCTGTAATTAGACTGTTAGGGATTAACCCTGAAGCCAGACTGAAAATGGGTCAGGGTCGGTTGATAACTCAGGGATATCCGGCCCAACATGATTATCGGAGAGATTAAAAAAGTGACCCTCCAAGGCAGCGATATCGTCAGCAATAGCACCAGAAACTTTACGTGGCATCTTGACACCACCACCAAGTTTAATCAGAGTTAGAATAGCTTTAATGCTATTCTTTAACGCGATAATCTCAGAGTAGGTTAATTCCAGATTAAAGTCCTTTTCGTCCGTTACAGATGCAAACACTAACTTTTCTTTTAATGTGTAGATAGGTGATGTTTTGGGATATGGCAGATAAGGAACTACTTGGTCAAGAAATCCGGCAAAGTTGCTGAACCTTTTTAAGATTGCCAGATATTCACTAGGTGAGAGTCCATGTGTATCCTTGGTTTTTACGCTGTCTTTGTCAATCTGGTAAATAGCGGTATTTTGGTCTACTAATGTATTTTGGTTTTTACGCATCTGTCAGTTATTTTCAACTCATTGACAAAATCATTTTTAAAAAATACGATTGAGTTATTGAGTTGGAAATCACTGTTTTTGATATTTTTGGTTGTTTATGATTATTATTTTTAACCTAATTAATACTTATAAATAAATCAGAAATATATAAGCCCAAAAAATAAAAGAATTATTGACTTTATACCATAATTGTGAAATGTTTAAATTATCGCCACATACAACTCAAACAAAAGACCACTATTTTTTTATATAGTGGTCAATTCTCTTTGTCTACTTTTTGGCGGTTTATTTTTTCTTACTCTTACTGCCAGGTGACTTAACAGGAGCATTAGCAGGAAGATCACCCTGTACTTGGTTTGGTGCTTCACTTCTCTCAACAGTTAATTCACCCAGGTTAGCTAGGGCCAGCCCATCGCTGCTAGGAATTCTGAACATACTGTTATAGGTTCTTAATGATGCTGGCTTGATAGTAAAATAGTGAGCAAATACATATAACAAGCCACTAACAGAAACGATAGGAGGTGCTTTAATACTGATAAATCTCAGTATTTTTTCGCCTACCCGTGTTTGGGTGTATTTACGCCAATAGCCAGGATTAACCGGGCCTCAACAAAGAAACGAGTGTATTCAGCCTTCTTGTATGCTCTTACCCGACTGCCTTTTATGATATTACGTCTGTTAGTATTAGGCGTGGAAGTATTCCTAACAGGTGGTGTCCAAATGGTTAAGTTCCTGACGGCCGTTGGTTCATTAGATACTGACCCTCCACTTAAAACGTGGAGTCAAAGCATAGGCATAGGTACGCCTATTTTTGAAGTTGCATCTACTGGAACTTCAACTACTAGACTACGACCTAAATGTGAGCCTTTGGCTGTGGCTAACTTTTCTACCCAGTCTTCTTTGTCTCTGTTAAATGCGTCGCTTAAAGGCATAATAACTCTCTTGTTCTACATGATTTAAGTCAGGGTAGGTAAAACGATGATATTAGTGCCTACCCGATATCTATTAATCAACAAATAGCTCTGTAGCTATTACATCAATACTGCCGTCAGTAGGGTCTAAAACATCGTCTGTTGGAATTGACAATGAAACAGTTACGAGACCTGTAGCCATATTTCGGGTATAAGCAGTGACTACGGTTGCACCATCAGGATTATTACTTGCAGTCGATTGCATTCGTTGGGTTGGCTCAATAATTTCAAGTAATTGGTTTTCCAGTGTCGCAGCACCTAGCGTTTTCTTAGTAGCTATAATCTCACCTTGATTTTATTCAATACCTAGACTATAGCAGTGTATTTGCTGATTGTGGCTGCTATGGTTCTTTCAACAGAAGCTACATATATGTAGCAGCTTTTGAGTTAAACGCGACGGTACGCTACCAATACCAACATTACGCTAACTACCAGTTTAACCATGTCTAAGTATGTTCGTAATCTCTTTCATCGTGGATGATAGTTAGTGACTGATATGACTCAATGATTAGGTTGTAGTTGGGGGTTGATTTCCAGTTTTTAACTCTAACGATGTCCTCGTAGCTTTCCGTATGGCATTATCAACCCAACTAGGTTTTCTCTGGAAATGTAGAGGAATTTTGACTTGGGTTTTTCTAGGGTCTTGATACATCGCCAAGGCACTACTTTCACCTAAGTCGATTTTAGCTTGTTCAAATTTATCAATTAATTCCCAGTTAAGTATTTTCACTTCACTGATATACATTTTGCTCTCTTTGATTCTTTTCGCATTTTCCCTACCGCCAAAACCTTTCCTTTCCTCGAAGGTAATAGGATACACGATTTTAGCGTCAGTTAAATCAACTAATTGTTTACAGATATTTTCTGCCTCATTCTTACTAAATTCATTAATAAAAACACGCAAACTTTCTACCATTATTTATAGTGCAATTAACTTTAATATTTTCTTTAGTAAATGCTGACTGGGTTGAGTAAATATCCTTTGTAACCTATCTCATGTAATTTTATCCCTACTAACCGACGGTAACTCTATTTGAGTTTTTTGCAGTGTTGACTGCCTATTTTTAGTCCAATATGGAGGTTTTTCGTAGTTGTACAAAACCAAAGTTAACTGTATTTTAAGATTAGCTGACGTACTGATTTCCGGAAAATCACCTGACCCTACAAATTGCCCTATATCTCTATTTCCTAGTATTTCAGTTTGAGCCCAAGCATTAGTTACGTTTTCCGGTAAATTACGCAGGCTTGACACTAGTCTAAATCTTTATCCATTGTTTTCTATAACCGCGTTAACTAATTGTTGTTGTCTATTTTCTTCTATTCTTTGTAATGCCATATATTCATCTAAACCTTGAGCGACTAACACAATAGCCTCTTTACAGTTCTCGCTAAACTCATCCCCGAATTCCTCGGAACTGTCTTGGTTCCAAATAGTGTTAATATTTCCGTCATAGCTTTCTGGTAATTTCTCCCTAGCTTCCCTTCTCTGTTTACCGAAACTCCATTCTTCACCTTTTTCGTCACCCCACTTTTCAATCGTTCCTTTACCAGCAGTAACCATTGAAACAATAGCCGTTGCAAGTGTTGAAGGACTTTTATCTAAAAACATTTTAACAACCCGTCTACCGTGTTTAAATAACGTCCATGCTATTGCTTTCATAGCCATGTTAAATGACTGTTTAACGTATGAACCGACAGCTGTAGATACTTCCATAAGCATTTCATGCCCCTTGCTTAATGCTACATGCATAGCGGCCGCTTTATTGAGAAATGCAAGACCTGCTACTGGTAAAACACCACATACTAATTTCCCAGCCATATTACCTAAAAACCCAGCCGTGGTGGTTATAAATTGTCCGGCAATATTTTGGATGTTTCTATCAATATCACTATCGCTAATATTCCAATTAAAATTCCAAAAGCTGTCCCAATTAGAGGTAATAAATGTCGCTACTTTCTCAAAGCTAAAGTTAGATAAAAACTTAGTAATTCCTTCCCATAGCCAACCTCCAAAACTTTTGCCCATAATGTGCCAAACCAACCCGTAGATGTTCTCTGGGCTAAATTAACTTGTCTAACGCCATTCCTACCTATACTGCTACGGGTTTGACGGCTAGACAAGCTACGAGTACTCCTTAGCATTCTTGCACTTCTGGCAACCATTACAAAGTCCCTCTTAGTGGGTTATCGCCGTCAATCAATTCGGTTTCTATCTTGATATCAGGAAAGTCTTTTTTCAATAATTCTTGTACTTTTTTGGTTTCCTGTTCTCTGATATCGTCTTGTTTTTTCATTGAATCATATAACCGCGTTAAATCGGCTAATATGTCTTTGGCTGGGTCATTACTGTTCACCTGTAAAGTACCTTGAGCACGTAAGCAAATATTTCTTTAATTTGATTTAATGTTGTTTGTCATGTTTCTTTCGCATCCTTCTGGTTGGTAATCTTAACCTGGCTTTTATTGGGTTCTAGTAGTTCCTCAAAATTATCAGCTTCTGGAGTAAAGGCTGTTTTAATTTTTGCGTATTTTTTCTCAGTAGCAAATTCTAAATAATCAATTATTTTAGATACTTCACTACCAGCTTTAAAGGCTGCCGCGTGAGCCAAACCTGCTTCATATAACGCCGTTAAAACAGCGTTTTCTGTAACCTGATGAGAGATAGAAATTTCCATTACCATACCAAATATTTCAGCAATTGATTCAGCTAAGTTAGGTAATTTTATTTCGGCTTTTTCTTCTGCTTTTATCATTAGATTGACATCATCAATCTCTACTTTAACTTCAAATTCACCCCATCTTTCATCATCGATGTCAAATCTGTACATTAGCCATTCTGGCAATGTGTTTATTCGTTTAAGAAACAAGATGTGTTACAAGGTTCTATAGACTTACAGATATTTTATGGGAACCTAGCAACAGAAAACGGGTTAAATGTAGGTATCATAAAACTCCCTTATTATGGGGGAATCTATACCGAAAATTTATTAATCGAATTGATTACCAATCAGACATAAGGATTAGCTATAGATTCACATTCTGTATGAAAAGCTAGATGTTTAAATCAATTGCACAATAAGGATTAAATTAATATTTTTGGTATGGCAGAATACCAACTTGATACCTTACCCAAAACACCATCATTAACTCAACCCGAAAATTTTGGTATTTCCGTAGGTAATACCCCTACACTTATCCGCGCCACCAATACTTACAGATATCGCTTACACCTACAGAACACGGCGTTGGGGTTTGGTTTAGTCATGGACACATCAGCAATTGCATACCAGGTCAATGTTTATGGCTACCGCCTAACACTGCGTGGGATGACGAGTTAAAATCTACTGCTAGTATCTACGGGATAACAGAGGATAGTGTTTCGCAGATTGTCGGGTTAGAGCAGACAATCACTTACTAACCGGCTACAATGGAATTATTTAGGAGGTAGGTGATTATGAGTTTTTCAGTTTATAGTAGCGCTCTAAATTTAGACACTCTCAATATTACTGCTAAGATACCGGGTACTCCCGTTACAACCGCTATTAGTTTAACGGCTAATACAGTTGCCGAATTAGTGGCAGTAAATGCTAACACAAACGGGCGTAATGTATTTATCAAAAATCGGTCTAATGTACCCGTTCATTTAATCTTAGACCCCACAAAAAATACTGTAGCTAATGCCGCATTTTCTGTGAAGCCGGGTGATACTGTTATGCTCACTATTGGCGCTAGTAAACTACAAGCTATTGCCGAATCAGTTGCTGATATTTCAGTGACCTTGGTTGAGCTGGTCACTGTAGATTAAATAGTTGGGGGATAATCCCCCTTTTTTTAGGAATCTTTATTATGACTAATTTCAACATTTACTCTAGTAAATTTGGGCAATCAACCGATGACTTGCCAGAAGGTGAAGTTAATCTGTATTTAACTAATGAACGGATACAAGCAGTTATTGACTCAAATACTAATTTCGCGCCATCCGGTCACGGTCATATATGGGGCGACATCAGTAGTGCGCCTGCTACCGCAACAAGGTGGCTACTTGGTCTGAAGTTACAAGTAAACCGACAACGTTTACTCCATCAGAGCATACACATTCAAACATTACATTAACCGCAGGAGATGGTTTATCAGGAGGAGGAACATTAGCAGCTAATAGAACAATTAATGTAGATTCAACTGTAGTAAGAAATACAGGAAATCAAACTTTAACAGGAATTAAAACATTTAACATAACAAATAATCCAGTAACTTTTTCAAATAATGAAAGTTTTCCTGATGGAAATATGCTTATTGATTTTAATGTTTGGAGGGGGTTTAATATACGCCGGATAGGCCCTACTGCTAGTTCGGCTTTAGTACTAAATAGTAGAGTTGGAAGTAATAGCTGTGCGTTTTCTCATCAGGGGAATTATTCTATGCAATGAGAAGCAGGTGATAATCCTAGAGTATTTATATATCATGGTCTTAATTTTCATCAAAGCGGTGTTTGGCGAGGTGCTCCTGACAATAGATATTCAATACAATTATATAACGGGCAGACATATTTTATAAAGAGCTCAACTCTTTGATCATCTGGAGTACATACTAGATTTAGAGTAGGAGGCACAAATGTATCTTTTATTAACGAGAGTGGAGATCATGTTAAAGGCGCTTATTATATTAGGTTTAAAACAGTTTTTAATGAGAGTATTAATAAGCTTGAATTTACTTAAAAAAATTAAATGTAATTAAATTTAAATATAATGAGTTAGCAGCAATGGATTTTCTACACAATAAACTAAAATATGTTTAATCGCACAAGAAGTTCAAGAGCACTAACCGGATGCAGTTGAAGTGGTTAAAAACGACCACACAAATGAGCCTGAACTCGATAATAAATGATAGATTATCTAACTATTAGTTATTATCAATTAGTTCCATTATTAGTAGCAGGGATTCAAGAATTATCTCAAAAATTAGACCCACTAGGTAAACCCATAGCATCTACAAATGGTAATATCAGTAATTTACCGACAAGCCCTACAGGTTTAAGTGTAGGTGATTTATGGTGTGACACGGATAACGATAATGTAATCAAACAGGTGAGATAATGTCTAACAAATATGATATATCTGAAACTAATTGGTTTTTAGCTTACAACCAATACTTTATCAAAGAGGATGATACAGCACACGGAAGTAAACGATTGCCAGATATATCAGGTAGCAAATTTGTGAGGATATTATTTGATGCAGACCAGGTTTCTATTTATTGGAAAATGGCAGGATGGTTAAAATTTTACACATACAATGGTGTTAAGCAGAATATGATGGTTAAACGTGAAACTATTTGGCTAAATGAATATCAAATAATTGAATCACCACTATATAGGAATTTTTACGCAATATTTGAACCCTGGGAGAGGATTAAATGGTTTACCCTTTATTTTTGGAGATTAATGCAATGAGTATAATAATACTAGAGGTTGCATTAGTGGTAATTGTTATTATTTATTTTGGCATTTATTCATTGAGAGGCAATAAAATAATTGAGTCTAAACTAGATTTAAACAATAAAAAGTTAGACATATTGTTTGAGTTTTTGAAAAATTAGTTAGATCAGATAGTTGGTAAAAAACAGTTAGAAGATAAAAAGCAATCACCCCATCTCCCAATCAACAGAGATGATATTGATGATGATGGTTGGCGTAAGCCCTAACACCTAACAGCTACCCCAATAACTTAAATGGCCCCCTATGGTTTCTGACTGTAGGGGGTGTCTGCATATTTTTTTACTCTCATTATGAGAACTCATTATGAGAATTAGATTATATGAATGCTCACCCTATTATGTCCACATAATACCCAGAACTAAGTTACCCCCAACAGATAGCTTTACCTACAACCTACGGCTAAGATTTTGGGGGTGAACTGATTATGTTGGTATCGGTTTCCGCACGGGGTGATTGCCAATAAAGGTTGGAGACTTGCTGAGAATTATGTGGGTATCGACCCATCCCGGTAATCTCCCCCAGTTGAAAAGTTTTTTAGGGGTATCGGGTTGGTTCCGGTAGATGATAGTTCAGGTTTTGCGATCGCACATAGGTTTACCTATAGGTCTAGTCCATAGAAAGACAGCCTAATATCTTTGTACATTGATAAATTAATAAGTCCCTTTCTATGGCTACCTACGGCTATCATGTTGACTTTGAAACATACCTCCCCCCCAACCAGAACAAGCACTCTTAGGGAAGCGACCGATGTGATAGCAGTCAATGGTGAGGAACGAACCGATAGGCTTGCCATTGACTGCTATCACAAGGGAGTTACCCTATCGGTGTTTGGTTGGGGGGTGGTATGAGTGTTTGACAGATTAATTAAGTTGTGCTTGTTGACTGAGTAATCATCCTATTGACAGAATTATTTTCCTGTGCTAGGACTAGATTGTGAGTAATATCTGAGTAATTAGGTACGACTATCGGGTTGAGTGTTTCCCGGTTATCGCCGTTAGGATAAGGGTTCAACTGAAATGGAGCTAAGCGGACTCGAACCGCTGACCCCTGCAATGCCATTGCAGTGCTCTACCAACTGAGCTATAACCCCAAAGACATCTTTTAATGTATCACAGGATGATTGGTTAAGTCAATGATTTTGGCAAAAATTTTTTGATATCCTCTAGGCGCTAAAGGGAGGAAAATCGATCGCCCCACACTGGTAATGGTCGCCCCACGGGGTCTAAAGGTGGGACTGTAGACGATCGCACCAGATCACATATAGGAGTAAGCATGATGAGACATTTGGGTAAGGTGGTCGATACACGAACCCATGAGAAAATAAACCACAACCATAGCGACGGCGGAAATAGCCACTAATATACCGGCCAGGACAAAGGAAGACTCTCGATATCGAGCCGCTTGCTGCATCAGATGTACAGACCAGGCTACCAGAGCTATATCAATTATTAGAATAGAAATCAGCATAAGTTACGTTTTGTAACATTTCTTCCATTCTAACAGGAGTTTCGTAACTGAGCCGGTAATGCGGAAAATTTAATCTTTTGTTTAGGTAAAACTCCCGTGGGGAAACCATTAGACGTGGGGGAGTGCGTGGGGACGGACGGGAATATGGCGAGTGGCGAGATAGGATTTGATTTCAGCGACGCTTAACTGTCCGTAATGTAACAGAGAAGCCAATAAAGCCGCCTCCGCGCGTCCCTCGGTTAAGGCTTCGTAGATATGCTGAGAGGTTCCCGCGCCCCCAGAGGCAATCACGGGAATTTCGACACTTTCAGCGATAGTCCGGGTTAATTCCAGGTCATAGCCTGCTTGTGTGCCGTCTGCGTCCATACTGGTCACCAGAAGTTCTCCCGCGCCTCGTTGCGCCAATTCTTTCGCCCAAGCGATCGCATCAAGTCCGGTATTTTCGCGACCACCACGGACAAAAACATCCCAACCGGGATTATTTGGGTCAGTGCGCCGACGGGCATCAATAGCGACTACAATACACTGAACACCAAAGCGATCGCTGGCTTTATTGATTAAATCTGGGTCACGGACCGCCGCCGAGTTAATGCTGACCTTATCAGCCCCGGCCCTTAACAAATTTTTAATCATTTCTAAGTTTTGGATACCCCCCCCGACGGTCAAAGGGATAAACACCTGTTCAGCGGTACGATAGACCACATCAATAATGATATCGCGGTCTTCATGGGTAGCGGTAATGTCCAGAAACACCAATTCATCAGCCCCCGCGTCATTATAGGCGGCAGCCAATTCCACCGGGTCGCCAGCGTCTTGGAGATTAACAAAATTGACACCCTTGACCACCCGACCGGCTCTAACATCTAAACATGGTAAAATGCGTTTAGCAAGCATAGCAACTCCTCGATTATGGGGCAAAAAATTCCTTTTATAGTTTAACTGTTTTGGGCGACCTGATTAGATGTTGTTAATTTTTGCCAATAGTCAGTCAAATCTCGCGCCACTGTGGGGGCTAGAAAATATAGTCCCAATAGATTAGGAATTGACATGGTTAGATACATGGCATCACTGAATTTAATCACCGCTTGAGGATTGACGATCGCCCCTAAAAATATGGCGGTTAAAAATAGGAGTTTATAAATAATCGCCCAGCGTTGTCCTAATAAATATTGCCAACACAATTCCCCATAATATCCCCAGGCTATCATCGTGGAGAAAGCAAAGCAAAATAAAGCGGCAGCCAACACATAAGGGAACCAATGAATCACCGAACCAAAGGCGGCGGATGTGATTTCTGCGCCTCCTAAATTCGCCCAGGCGGGGTTATTATAGGCTCCCGTAATAATGATAACTAACGCGGTCATATTGCAGATAATGACGGTATCAATTAATGGTTCCAGGGTGGCGACTATTCCCTCTCGGATAGGTTCATCTGTGCGAGCGGCAGCATGAGCGATCGCCGCAATTCCCAAGCCCGCCTCATTAGAAAAAGCCGCCCTTCTAAACCCTTGAATTAAGGCTGCCAAACCTCCCACCACCACAGCTTGATCTTCAAAAGCCGAGGCGAAAATAGTAGCGATCGCATCAGGAATTTTTGCCCAATTGACCAGCAGAACCCACAGCGCGGCGATTACATATATAGCACACATGAAGGGAACCAGAACCGCCGTAATTTGAGCTATACGGCGAATCCCCCCAATAATGACCAATCCGACCAAAAGCACCAAAACGGAGCCATAGAGCCACCCCTGAGAGGCGAATACGGGAAAAACTCGTGCGATCGCGACCTTAGACTGATTAGCTTGAAAGATGCTGGAACTCCCCAAGGCGGCGCCGATCGCCAAAACAGCAAACATAGCCGCCAAAACCCGACCCAAGTTTTTTTGTCCCAACTCCTGTAAACCCGCCGATAGATAATACATAGGACCCCCGGCGATCGTACCATCTGGGTTAACGAGGCGGTATTTTTGAGCGAGGGTACATTCCACAAATTTACTACTCATTCCCAGAAAACCCGCCAGAGTCATCCAAACCACAGCCCCCGGACCTCCCAAACCAATAGCGATCGCCACTCCCGCAATATTTCCTAATCCCACAGTAGCCGATAAAGCCGTAGCCAATGCTTGAAAGTGGGAAACTTCCCCCTCATCTTCGGGGTTATCATAGACTCCCAAAACCACTTTAATAGCGTGTGTGAAACCCCTAAGATTAACAAATCTCATCCACAGGGTGAAAACCAGACCACCCGCCATAAACCAGACCACAATTAAGGGTATCCCCCCCACTTCCACAAAGATAATTCTGTAGACAATCTCCAGAATCTGGGCAGCTATAATCGATATATTAGGCAATTTATCCATCTGGCAATTATAACTCCCGTGGTAGCCAAAGCTGGGCAGTCACAAAAGATTTCCCTAAGAAACGGGGTTTCTGAAAGTCTGGGGGGGTAAAGAAACCCGGTTTTTACCAGCATGATATTCAGCCATTGCTGAAGGAGCGATCGCATTCTGCTCACTCTCGGACTTTGTAACCGAGCGATCGCACTTTCGAGTAATTCCGTCATGGTTACCCTAGCCAATACTTGATACTTACCTTATCTAGTATTGCCGATCGCAGGCTAATTGAAGATCGCCCCCACACGATAGGGTCTGTTCTGCATCCTGGAGGGATGAGGTAATATGGGGATATTATCCCGACTCGGTGCGTGGCTATGGATGAACAACGAGTGCAAGCCTATCTCTCCCTGATTCAAGAACTGCTCACCTGTGCCAGTGGGGAGGAAGCCGCGAGGTTGAGGAATCACCCGGAACTGGTGGATGAGGGATTGGTGCAGGTGATGCGGGCTGTCGCAGAAATGATGGCGGAACAGGGACAGGGGAATGCAGGCTGGTTGCGGAATTTTGCCGGGAAAATCGCAGCGGTTGACTATGAGTTACCTCGGCTAGACACCAAACTGGCAGCAGATGCTCTATTGCAGCAAGGGTTCCAACAGTATGAACTGAGTCAATATCCCCAAGCCTGGGAATCTTTGCAACAGTCTCTCGCCTTGTATCACGAAATCGGGGATAAGGCTGGCATCGCCAAATCTTGGGGACAGTTAGGTTCTATCCAGCGAAATCGGGGCAACTGGGATGAGGCGGAGCGTCTGTATCGGCAATATTTGGAAGTGATGACCGAATTGGGCGATCGCTCGGGGATGGCAAGCTCTTGGGGAGTGTTGGGAGATATCGAGCGAAATCGCGGCAACTGGGATGAGGCCGAGCGTCTGTATCGGCAATCTTTGCAATTGAGAACCGAATTGGGCGATCGCTCGGGCATGGCAACCTCTTGGGGACTGTTGGGAGATATCCAGCGAAATCGGGGCAACTGGGATGAGGCCGAGCGTCTGTATCGGCAATGTTTGGAAGTTGAGACCGAATTGGGCGATCGCAAAGGCATGGCAACCTCTTGGGGACAGTTGGGAGATATCCAGCGAAATCGCGGCAACTGGGATGAGGCGGAGCGTCTGTATCGGCAATGTTTGGAAGTTGAGACCGAATTGGGCGATCGCTCGGGCATGGCAACCTCTTGGGGAGTGTTGGGAGATATCCAGCGAAATCGGGGCAACTGGGATGAGGCGGAGCGTCTGTATCGGCAATATTTGGAAGTGATGACCGAATTGGGCGATCGCTCCGGGATGGCAGCAACTTGGGCAAGTTTGGGAGATATCGAGCGAAATCGGGGCAACTGGGATGAGGCGGAGCGTCTGTATCGGCAATCTTTGGAAGTGATGACCGAATTGGGCGATCGCTCGGGCATGGCAACCTCTTGGGGAGTGTTGGGAGATATCCAGCGAAATCGGGGCAACTGGGATGAGGCGGAGCGTCTGTATCGGCAATATTTGGAAGTGATGACCGAATTGGGCGATCGCTCCGGCATGGCAAGCTCTTGGGGAGTGTTGGGAGATATCCAGCGAAATCGGGGCAACTGGGATGAGGCGGAGCGTCTGTATCGGCAATCTTTGGAATTGAGAACCGAATTGGGCGATCGCTCGGGCATGGCAACCTCTTGGGGAGTCTTGGGAGATATCGAGCGAAAACGCGGCAACTGGGATGAGGCGGAGCGTCTGTATCGGCAATCTTTGCAATTGAGAACCGAATTGGGCGATCGCTCGGGCATGGCAGCCGTTTGGGGAGTGTTGGGAGATATCGAGCGAAATCGGGGCAACTGGGATGAGGCGGAGCGTCTGTATCGGCAATCTTTGGAATTGAGTACCGAATTGGGCGATCGCTCGGGCATGGCAAGCTCTTGGGGACTGTTGGGAGATATCCAGCGAAATCGGGGCAACTGGGATGAGGCGGAGCGTCTGTATCGGCAATCTTTGCAATTGAGAACCGAATTGGGCGATCGCTCCGGCATGGCAACCTCTTGGGGACTGTTGGGAGATATCGAGCGAAATCGCGGCAACTGGGATGAGGCCGAGCGTCTGTATCGGCAATCTTTGCAATTGAGAACCGAATTGGGCGATCGCTCGGGCATGGCAGCCGTTTGGGGAGTGTTGGGAGATATCGAGCGAAATCGGGGCAACTGGGATGAGGCGGAGCGTCTGTATCGGCAATCTTTGCAATTGAGAACCGAATTGGGCGATCGCTCCGGCATGGCAAGCTCTTGGGGACAGTTGGGAGATATCGAGCGAAATCGCGGCAACTGGGATGAGGCGGAGCGTCTGTATCGGCAATCTTTGCAATTGAGAACCGAATTGGGCGATCGCTCCGGCATGGCAACCAGTTACAATCTTCTCGCCTTTGTCTATCAACACTTTAACCGAATTCCTGAAGCGATCGCCGCCTGGAGAGAAGGACTAGCCATTTGTCCCCCAGAGCGATTCCCCCTAGAAGCCTTGGATATCGGTCGCAGATTAGGCGATGCTGCCTTTAAGGTTCAAGACTGGGAAACCGCCATCGAAGGCTATGAGGCTGCCATTGAAGCCGTCGAAACCCGTTGCAGCTTCACCGACTCCTACAGCGAGAAACAAAAACGCCGGGAAGCCGCCTTAGACCTCTATCCCCAACTCGTGCAAGCCTGCATCAACGCCGAAGATATCGGCAAAGCCTTAGCCAGCGTCGAACGCAGCAAATCCCGCAACCTCATCGAACTCCTCAGCAACCGCGACCTGTACCCCAAAGGCGACATTCCCCCAAAAATCCGGCAACAACTCGATCGCCTCCGTCGGGAAGTCACCGCCAAACAGCGACTCCTCGAAACCCTCGAAACCCCCACCAACCCCGATAATCAGGACATCGGCGGACTGGGACAACGGGGCAGCAGTGCCGCCAGCTTCACCCCCGAAGTCATGGACAGCCTGCGTCAACAATACCAACAGGCGCAACAGGCCTTAACCCAACTCCTGGAAACCATCAACACCTACGACCCCAACTTCAGCCTCACCCAACGAGTCCAACCCATCCAATTCTCGAAAATTCAGGAGTTGCTGGATAAGGATACCCTGTTGATGGAATGGTATCTCAGCCGCCGGGGAATTTATACCTTTATCGTCAGTGGCGAAACCGGGGAAATTTCCGTGCATCTTTCCCCCCCGGAAAACCTGGAGCAATTACAGGAGTTGCGCGACACCTATCTCCACACCTATCAACGCCACCACTCCGACGACTGGGAAACCCATCTGAATGACTTCCTGCGCCGTCTGCGGGATATCCTGGAATTACCCCAACTCCTCGCCCAAATTCCCCCCACCTACCGCCGCCTGATTGTCGTACCCTATCGGGAGTTGCATTTATTCCCCCTCCACGCCTTACCCCTGGGGGATGACGATGAACCCGACTATCTCGCCGATAGATTCCCCCTGGGAGTCACCTATAGCCCCAGTTGTCAATTCCTGCAAGTCTCCCAACGCCAGCGCCAAACCAGCAACCGCCAGCGCTTCTTTGCTATCCAAAATCCCACCGAAGACCTAGACTATGCCGACTTAGAGGTTGAAGCCATTTTAGCCAACTTCTCCACCAACGCCGGCCGTCTCGCCCGCCAGCAAGCCAGCAAAACCAGCCTGAATGAAGACCCCCACCGCCAAGCCTTCCAAGAGGCGGACTATCTCCATTTTGCCGGCCATGGGGCGTTCAATTTCAACAGTCCCCTCCTGTCTCCCCTGGTGTTAGCCGGGGCGAAAGTCTCCGTCAGTGACTCAGAAGGCCGAACCCTCTCGGAGGAAACCGCCCCCTCTGAAGCGGCGGAAACTCGTTTTCTCCCCTGGCGCAAAGGCACGCAGATTGACCTGAGCAAATGTTACACTTTGGGAGAATTGTTTGAGCTGTATTTACCCACCTGTCGCCTGGTGATTCTCTCGGCTTGTGAAACCGGGTTAACGGACTTTTCCCCCGACTTGGAAGAGTATATCAGTTTGGGGCTGGGGTTTCTGTATGCGGGGGCGGCGAATGTGATTTGTAGCCTGTGGGCGGTGAATGATGTCTCGACGGCGATTTTGATGGTAAAATTGTATGAGGAAATGCAGACCCAGCCCTCGGTTGCCTTAGCCTTGAAACAGGCCCAAGAGTGGATGAGAGCAGTCACGAAGCAGGAGTTAACCGCGTGGCTGAATGAGCAGGACTCGGCGGGAAACTGTCATCCCAAGGCGAAACTCCGAGATAACTTGGGGTTAGGTTTTCAACGCCCGGATTACCGACCCTATAAACATCCTATCCATTGGGGGGCTTTTTGTGCGATCGGAATTTAACCGTAGGTTGGGTGAAGCGATAGCGCAACCCAACACCCAGCAAATAATCAATTATCAATTGTAGGTTGGGTGAAGCGATAGCGCAACCCAACACCCAGCAAATAATCAATTATCAATTGTAGGTTGGGTGAAGCGATAGCGCAACCCAACACCCAGCAAATAATCAATTATCAATTGTAGGTTGGGTGAAGCGATAGCGCAACCCAACACCCAGCAAATAATCAATTATCAATTGTAGGTTGGGTGAAGCGATAGCGCAACCCAACACCCAGCAAATAATCAATTATCAATTGTAGGTTGGGTGAAGCGATAGCGCAACCCAACACCCAGCAAATAATCAATTATCAATTGTAGGTTGGGTGAAGCGATAGCGCAACCCAACACCCAGCAAATAATCAATTATCAATTGTAGGTTGGGTGAAGCGATAGCGCAACCCAACACCCAGCAAATAATCAATTATCAATTGTAGGTTGGGTGAAGCGATAGCGCAACCCAACACCCAGCAAATAATCAATTATCAATTGTAGGTTGGGTGAAGCGATAGCGCAACCCAACACCCAGCAAATAATCAATTATCAATTGTAGGTTGGGTGAAGCGATAGCGCAACCCAACACCCAGCAAATAATCAATTATCAATTGTAGGTTGGGTGAAGCGATAGCGCAACCCAACACCCAGCAAATAATCAATTATCAATTGTAGGTTGGGTGAAGCGATAGCGCAACCCAACACCCAGCAAATAATCAATTATCAATTGTAGGTTGGGTGAAGCGATAGCGCAACCCAACACCCCCCAACCCATAATCTATAGTTAGAGACTCGACCCACCTTTGAAAATCCATGACCAGCAACAGTTCATTAGAATAACGCCTAGCCGCCGTCGAAGCAGCCACCACCCCAATTATAGAACAGATTGCCCCTACTCAATCGATGAATGGGTTACGCGAAATCACCAGGTCTTTCAAGGATGAACCGGCTTTTGAGGAAATCCTAGCACTAGGACAAGCCATTCGTCGAGGGAATGAGTCTGTATTGGATGCACCGAACAGGATGGATGCTAGAATTGTAGCGATCGCACTGTCGAGGTCTATGATTTTATTAACCCGTAATCATCGAGGTTTTAGCAAAGTGACAGGATTGGTCATAGAAGATTGGACAATAGGAAGATAAATCAACCAGACAACCATGAAAGACTCAACCGAAACCCTGCTGATGTTAGCCGAACTCCTCGAAGCTGAACCGCCAATCCTACCGCCAGAGGCTGTGCAACCCGCTCAGGAATTGGCAGCCAACTTGCAGAATCTATCTGAAGCCGATATCAATCAGGCATCAGATATGATTATAGACTGGATCGGACAATTTCCGCAAGCCCAAAATCACTTGAAAAAAGCCCGGCGACAAAGAACCCGCAAACAAGCCGACGAACTCGAAGAAGATTCTCCCGATGAGATACAATACACAATTCCCAACTTCCAAATCATCGAAGAAACGGAAACCTTGGTGATTATTACTCCGGCTCCTAATTCCCCCCAAATCTCCTTGTTTATCTATGTTCGGGAAAGTTTGAGTCGATGGATTCAAAAAAAATAATTTCCCACACGGTTTATGCTCCCAATTTGCACCTTTTCGCGTTTCATCTGTGGCGAGGATTGACGGGGGAAACGGATTCCCTTGCGCCGCACCCGAAACAGTTATGGGAAAGGGGAGATGATATTTTAAAGGCGCTGGGTTTTACGGAACGCCTCGACATTTACGGCTACCCAGAAAACTCCCCAGAACCCCTCGGCGCGGAAATTAACCTGAATCCTAATAACCGTCTCAACCTCACGGGAACTCTGCCTAATTCTGAATTAAAAATAACGGGTAATATCTACACCCACCGACTGAATGATAGTTATAGCTTAACGGTTAATTTGCGCCGCCCAGAACAGGAAAATGGCGATAAAACTCCAGAGGTCAATATTTCATTTTGGCGCAATTTAAATACAGAAAGCCTGGTTTTTTTACCCGATTTTATCAAAAGCTCGCTCGGTCAAACATTACTATTAACGGCATTTTTGCCAGTACATGAACGCACAAAAAAGCCGGAAGATTTACAAAATTTTGCCCGCAATTGCTTGGCACAGGTGATGCCTTCCCGTAAGGTTGAACGTCCACCTTTGCACAAGCTGGGTGAGTTGTTCGGTAGCCCGTTTTTTGAGTTTGGCGGTCAAGTTGTTGACGGGAATTTAGAGGGGGAAGCGCAGGTGCAACCCCATATCATCATCTTCCTGTTTCGGGACGATTTAGCCAGTGAAAAATTCATCGATGCTTATCGCCAATTTATCAATCTATTTTACTATCGAAATAAGGTGCTTTCCGCCTACCGGGAAACGCGGACACTGTACCGCAAAACCTACAGCGCCTATACACAGTTAGAGCATAAAGTCAAGTCTTTTAAGCAAGAATTAACCCAAAATGAAACCCGTCTAGGGTTGACTGAGGCGCAACTGGAAGACCTGAAAAAGGTGTTAAAGGAATTGGCGGCGTTAGATTTGGAATATGCGCGACTGTTGCGAAACTATAAGCATTGTCGCAATACGATTAGCATCAATACGAAAAACTATCAAGTAACATTGACGGAGATTTTTAATATCCTCCAAGAGAAGGGTTATAATTTACAACAGCAGGAAATGGATGTTTTCGGGGAGTTTAGCGATCGCACTTCTCCCTATTTCCAAACCCGCATAGGGGACGAACTTAACTACTTTGTGGAAGGTTCGAGTTTAGCGGATAAAGCGATCGCCTCAATTCGTGGTATAGTGGAGATTGAACAAACCCAACGCGATCGCACCCGCCAACAACAAAACCAACAACTCCAAGACGAAATTCAGGCTTGGGGTGTAGCCATTGGGACGGGAGCCATTATCGCTTCAACTTCCGGGTTAATGTTTGAAGAACCGAGGATTTTTCCCCAACCTGAAAATGGCGGGGGAATTTCCCATCCTTTTGCGATCGCTCTTTTCGCCAGTTTTGCAGGTGCTATTCTTGGCTGGGGTGGGACTAAATTTCTCATCTGGTTGAGTCGTCGGAAAGGGTTTCCTTTTCGTTAGCTGGTGGGGGTCAAATAGGAGCGCTCGCCAAATAAAATACTATTTTCTACCATCGAAATAAGTCTGAAAAACCGCCTTAGCAATAGGCGCGGCGGATACAGAACCATAACCACCTCTTTCCACCAAAACAGCGATCGCAATTTCTGGTTTATCAGCAGGTCCAAAGGCGACATACATAGAGTTGTTGGGGTGTCCGGGAATTTCTACCGTTCCAGTTTTCCCTCCGGTTAAAGGAATAGAACCATCATTCAAAATTCTAGCAGTTCCCTCCTTAACCGTATCAATTAACCCCTGTCGGACCACATTTAAACTACCCGCCGAAATCGAAGTTTTAATGGGTTTAGTTTCATCGGTATTAGTTTGGGAAGCCAACAGGTGAGGCTGTACTCGATAGCCGCCATTCGCCACCGTACTGGTCATAACCGCCAATTCTAAGGGAGTAGCTAAAACCAACCCCTGACCGATCGCCATAGTCACAGTATCTCCCGTGTACCAAGGCTCATTATACCATGCTTGTTTTTCCTCTGGGGTAGGGATTTGACCATGATTAGCACCATCAAGTCCCAATAAATCCAAATTAATAGTGCCACCAATACCTAATTCTTTCCCCCATTTAGCAATTTGATGAGGTCCGGCTGCCATTCCCACCTGATAAAAAAAGGTATTACTACTAACAGCCAGTGCCTTTCTAAATCCAATAGTACCATAACCACTATTACTATGCTCATGAAAACTCACCCCACCAATGGTAATAGCCGCCGCAGTGGGTACAGTTGAATTAGGGGAAAATTTCCCCGATTCTATACCAGCGATCGCCGTAACAATTTTAAAGGTACTACCAGAGGGGTAGCCCTGTACAGCCCTATTTAACATAGGATTCTCGCCGCTTTGTAATTGTTCCCATTGTTGTGCAGTCATCGGACCAGAGAATATATTAGGATTGAAGCTAGGATGACTAACCATAGCCAAAATCGCGCCAGTTTTGACATCTAAGACTACTACCGCACCAGAGCGATCGCCTAAAGCCGTTTCCGCAGTTTTTTGTAGTGCGAAATCTAAAGTTAGCTGAAGTGGCTGACCAGGTTCAGGTGTTTGAATACCTAACTCCTGAATTTCTTCTCCCTGGGAATTAACCTCAATTAATCGATTTCCCCACACTCCCTCAAGGGAAGAGTTAGCTATACGTTCTATCCCCATTTTCCCGGTTAGCATTCCCATAGGGTATTGAGGATTAGCCTTTAATTCTTGTAAACTAGCAGCGCCAATATATCCTAAAATATGGGAAGCCAGATGATTGTGTGGATAATAACGTTGAGACTCCCCGCGAACTTCTACCCCTTTCAAATACTCAGAACGTTCGGCGAGAGCAATAAACATTCCCGGGCTAATATCCTGTTTAATTAGCACAAAAAGATGGGAATTATAGCCCTGATTTTCGATAAGATTAATAATTTCTTGTGGAGTGATATCAAGAATCGGACCCAGTTGGGTAGCAATTTCCTGCCACTGTTGGGGTGACTGTTCCCTAGGCCAAATATAAACTGATCGCGCCAAACGACTGCGGGTGAGTCTTTGATTATGGCGATCGAAAATTTCCCCTCGTTTCGCCGGAATAGGAACTAGGCGCAGTCGGTTATTTTCCGCTCTCTCCCAATTGATAGCTCCTTGAACTAATTGTAAATTAGCGAGTTGAACAGTGTACAAACAAAACCCGGCAGTAATCAACAACAGCAGGATAATACCACGATGCAGACGGCCACGGTAAGACTGATGCTGCTGCGGTTTATCAGAAATATATTGATTGTGAGGGGTAAACGGAGATTCACCAGCCATAGTTATCCTATCCAATGACCTACCTTTTATTTTTCAAAAGTGGTGTTATGAATCCGGAAAATCTATAGGCTGATTATTCCGTCGTGTAAACCTAAGGAGCAAATTGTTGTTCTTCGATGGTGACAGGTTGTTCCGCATTTTTCTTAGAGATAATAGGGTCTAGGGGAGTTTCCACAGGAGGACTAGCGCTAGGCTTTAGAGAAGTGGAAGCATTAACAATACCACCGGAGACGATAATTTTGAATGCTTCTTCTACCGATAGGGATAAGTCGATCGCTTCATGGCGGGGAACAATAGCATACCAGCCACTGGTAGGGTTAGGAGTAGTCGGCACAAAAACACCAATCATATCTTCCGATAGGTGAGATTGAATGGTAGAGTCTGCTGATCCGGTCACGAAAGCCAGAGTCCAGACTCCCCGTCGGGGATATTCTATCAGAACCACCCGCCGAAACTTATCATTGGAGTCTCTGAGTAGAGTTTCCAGAAGTTGTTTGAGGGTTTTGTAAACTGACCCCGCCAAGGGAATGCCTTGTAAAATCTGTTCACTGAGGTTAAGTAACCACTGACCAGCGATATTTCTAGCCATCAGACCAATGAACAGAATACCCATTAATGGAACGGCTAACCCCACTAAAATATTAAGTAGATTGACCAGAATAGGATTAAGGCCATCAAAGGGGTTAACTTGTTTAGGAATGCGGGTGAGAAATTTAATCACCGCTGTAGCCACGGTAATACTAAGCCAGATAGTTGTCGCGAGGGGAATTACCACCAGCAACCCGGCAATTAAATCATTTTTTAAATCATGTTTGAAGTTTTGGAACACGGGGGTTCACTCTCCTGTTGACTAAAATGATGGGTTGGGAAAAATGGCGACTGCTTACCCAAAATGGGTGAGGGGACTGGCTGACTGAATCCGACCAAGAAGCCCAGGAGTTTTTGAGCCTAGAACATTCGTTTTCGCTGTCGGTGGTTAGCAACGGATTCAACTAATCCCATGGCTAGAAAATTACTTAGGAGTGCCGATCGCCCATAGCTTAGAAATGGTAAAGGGATACCTGTAACTGGTGCTAGTCCGATATTCATGCCAATATTTACAAATACTTGGAATATCAACATTGACAATACCCCGATCGCAATTAAGGAGCCAAAACTATCCTTAGCAGTTTG
Organism: Arthrospira sp. PCC 9108; assembly: GCA_016745315.1. Taxonomy (GTDB): domain Bacteria; phylum Cyanobacteriota; class Cyanobacteriia; order Cyanobacteriales; family Microcoleaceae; genus Limnospira; species Limnospira platensis. The sequence continues at coordinate 1,133,483 of CP066886.1, read as the reverse complement.
GGCAATAATCACCAATCGCAGGCAAATTATCCAGAATACCGCCAAAACAATAATACAACCTATAAACCCCAATTCTTCCCCAATGGCAGAAAAGATAAAGTCGGTATGCTGTTCGGGAATAAAATCTAGCTGAGTTTGAGTGCCCTGATACAAACCTCGGCCATATAACTGTCCCGAACCAATGGCAATGCGAGATTGAATTAAGTGGTATCCTGCTCCTAGGGGGTCTTGCTCTGGGTTTAAAAATCCAATCAGTCGCTGTTTTTGATAATCTTGCAGAAACCCCCATAAAATATCTCCTAATTTTCCGGCTCCCAAATTCATACCCAAGGCTAGAGGTCCGGTCACACAGCGCCAAGGTAAACTCCACCAGCCGACAAACCCCATGGCTACAGCCCAAATAATTCCAGCAGGTTGATAGACTGTGGTTAAAATAGCTGCACAAATGGGGGACAATAACAGGATTAACCAACCGGGATGGACATTGCCCCAATACAACATTCCCAGGGTAATCATACCAAAGACGAGGGAGGTTCCTAGGTTGGGTTCAATTAATACTAACGCCCAGGGAACGGCGGCGATAATCAGCATTTTGATGGTGTCTGGAATACTGGGTATCTTGACCTCGTGCAGAAGTGCTGCCAAAACAATAATTATCCCCACCTTGGCAAATTCGGAGGGCTGGACGTGAAAACCACCAATATTAATCCAGCGTTGGGCTCCTAGGGCTGTGGTTCCGATAAATTGAACGGCAATCAGCGATAGGTTAACGATAATATAAACTATCCATTTCCAATCGATTAGTCTTTCATAGTTACTCCTGGCAATTATCATCGCTAGGATTAACCCTATACCTCCGGTGATCCAGTGTTGCCACCAGTCTGTCAGTCCTTGGTTGATTTCTACGCTACGGATCATGATGCCGCCTAACACGGTGAGGGCGACACAGGCGAGTAATAAAAACCAGTCTATTTCTGCCCAAGGTGCTAGGGGCGATCGCCTATAACTTTTTAATCTGGCTCTGAAAAACATATAATTTGGCGCTTGTTTAACTGTTTAACTTTAACCTACCCATGGAAACAGGTACAATCAAATCACTTAGGTATCACCTTTTTTGATGGGTTCATAGAGATATTCAAAGGCGTTACCGTCCGGGTCGCGACCGTAAAAGGAAGCGGTACCGTCTCGGTGTTCGTGAATGGGGGTAATTTCTGCCCCTTGTTGTTGTAATTGCTGATAGGCTGTTTCTATTTCCGTGCGATCGCTAAAGACAAACCCAAAATGGGATCTGGCTTGGCTGTAGCCTGGACCTAGCAAGGCGAGTCCATCATCTCCCGCCTTTAAATAGGCCCAATCGCTATCTTGCCATACTAATTCCATACCCAGATTTTGGTAAAAATTGGCAGCAGTCTTAATATCTTGGACACAGATGGCCACATGACCTAGGCGTTTGAGTTGCATAATTCAGAGATTAGGGTTTATGGTTGCTATTTTACGAAGAAAGTGAGCAAAACCGCCCACTCTCCCCCACTGTCAATTACTTTAACCCGCCTTGACCAGTTCTTTGTCAGCGGTGCGATCGCTCTGGACCGGCGCACTCAAAGCCTCTTCTAGGGATGATTTCCCCAGACGTTCTTCTAGGATATCCATTACCGCCCGTCCAAAATCATTAGGGTTTCGTTTCCACGCTTCTAAACACACTTCCCCAAACAAGGACCCCAAGGGTTCTGGGTTCCACAGAAGTTTCCGGGCTGTCCAAGGCATCAAACTCATGGGATTATAATTGCGATCGAGTATACCGTTTTTAAAGGCATATTCTTCTAAATGGGTGTGAGGTTGTAAGCCAATAAAAAAGATGGCAGGTTCGACTTTATCCGCCCCAAAAATTGCCTCCAATTCCCGATGATAAGCAATGGTTTGGCGGATAGTGTCCAAGGTTTCATCAATTACATTAAACGAATAGTTAACAGACACCAAATCATTAAATCCGGCTGCTTTTAAATCGCGGCAATTTTCTAATACTACCCGCAGATTATATCCCATCCGCATTTTTCTGACTAATTCCTGTGAGCCGCTGGTGATACCGATTTCAAAATAATTCATTCCGGTTTTAACCATCAGATCACACAATTGGGGGGTGAGATTATCAGCCCGAATATAAGCCGCCCAATTGATATCATTCATGCCAGCATCAAGGATTTTTTGTAGCAGTTCGACCGCATCATCAATAAATCGACGGGCGGGGATAAATTGAGCATCTGTAAACCAGAAATTCCGAATGCCACGATGGTAAAGTTGCTTCATTTCTGCGACTACTTCATCAGCGGGATTAATCCTTACCTGTTTACCTTCAATTACGGTATAGACACAATAACAGCAGTTGTGGGGACAACCACGCTTAGTCTGAACACCGATATAAAAATCCCCGTCCTGAAAATAGTAGTCAAACTCCGGCCAAACTTCGCTGATATAATCATAGTTGCAGGCGGTTTTCTCAATATTAGTCGGTTTTTCATGAATCATGCGATCGCGTGGTTGAGTTTGTCCGACCACATAACAGCGTTCATTACTGAAGTCTTCACCCCTCAATAATTTTTCTAATAAAGCCTCTCCTTCCCCCACAGAAATAATTGTGCCATCAGGGAGACTCTCCCCTAATTGTTCATAAAACACACTCACCGCGCCGCCACCTACTAGCGCGCGCGCTTGGGGTTGATAGCGTCTGGCTCGGTTGAGTCCCTGCCGTACTAAACTGGTATTGCGCCACAGTTCGTTATAGTAGGATGCTGCTAACCGTAATCCCCCTAAAGCACCCCGCAACTTAACTAGGGGGTTTTTGGCATAGTAAAACTCAAAGGCATTTTGCAGAGGATTTCCGCCCCGTCCACCCACGGGAGCATAAATTTGGATATCCCGCCACGAAAATACTAACAGCGTCGGCTTAAACTCGTCAATGCAGCTATTGAGGGCTACACTATAGTCTAGGGGGGGAACAGTCCCTAAATCAAAGATTCGCTGTTCTACAGACCCAAATAGCTTATGTACATGGTCTGCTAGGTAAACTACCCCTATGGGGAAGATGGGGTTACAAGGGAGGCGAACGTATAGGATTTTTTGGTCCATGATTTTAAATGAGTGAATGGCTTGCTTATTAATATAACTTAACAATATAGCTGGCTGTTTTCATCTTACAATCATTAGCTGTGGCTGATGAATTTGCTGCGATCGCCTAATTTGAGCCGATTGGGTGATTGGTCAAATATATGAGAGTGGGTGGGTTCAAGGAAAAAATCATGATCGATTGGTAGTCCGGATTACAACCAATAGCGATCGCAAAGTGTTAGTTTGGCTGTATACCAAACTCATATTGCAATACTCCTTAACATGGCTCAAATTCTTGATCCCCTACCCTATAACAGTCCTGGCCGAGTTCTCTGCTGCTACGTTAACGCTACTAGCAATATTCAGATTGCCAGAATTAGCAATGTCCCTAATTGGTATTTTGAGCGGGTGGTGTTTCCCGGTCAGCGTTTAGTGTTTGAAGCTATACCAGAAGCACTTTTAGAGATTCACACAGGAAAAATGGCTAGTTCCATTCTATCCGATAAGATTCCCTGCGATCGTCTGCAAATTGACCAAGAACTCCCAGCCATTGATGAAGTCCACCCCAGTGCCGCAGCTATAGCTTACCATGAAAGGGTCACAGGTCGCAGTTCTGGAGCCAAGCCCTCAGTTTTAACAACTCCCGCTTTGAGTTCTATTGATTAACCAGTAGGGTGCGTCAGACCCAGATAATCGGAATCATCACCAGACCATGGAAAACTGACGCACCAAAGTAGGGTGCGTCAGACCCAGATAATCCGAATCATCACCAGACCATGGAAAACTGACGCACCAAAGTAGGGTGCGTCAGACCCAGATTATCTCAATCACCACCAGACCATGGAAAACTGACGCACCAAAGTAGGGTGCGTCAGACCCAGATAATCGGAATCATCACCAGAGTATCTACAACTGACGCACCAAAGTAGGGTGCGTCAGACCCAGATTATCGGAATCATCACCAGACCATGGAAAACTGACGCACCAGAGTAGGGTGCGTCAGACCCAGATTATCTCAATCACCACCAGACCATGGAAAACTGACGCACCAAAGTAGGGTGCGTCAGACCCAGATTATCTCAATCACCACCAGACCATGGAAAACTGACGCACCAAAGTAGGGTGCGTCAGACCCAGATAATCGGAATCATCACCAGAGTATCTACAACTGACGCACCAAAGTAGGGTGCGTCAGACCCAGATTATCGGAATCATCACCAGACCATGGAAAACTGACGCACCAAAGTAGGGTGCGTCAGACCCAGATAATCCGAATCATCACCAGACCATGGAAAACTGACGCACCAAAGTAGGGTGCGTCAGACCCAGATAATCCGAATCATCACCAGACCATGGAAAACTGACGCACCAAAGTAGGGTGCGTCAGACCCAGATTATCTCAATCACCACCAGAGTATCTACAACTGACGCACCAAAGTAGGGTGCGTCAGACCCAGATTATCGGAATCATCACCAGAGTATCTACAACTGACGCACCAGAGTAGGGTGCGTCAGACCCAGATAATCCGAATCATCACCAGACCATGGAAAACTGACGCACCAAAGTAGGGTGCGTCAGACCCAGATAATCCGAATCATCACCAGACCATGGAAAACTGACGCACCAGAGTAGGGTGCGTCAGACCCAGATTATCTCAATCACCACCAGAGTATCTACAACTGACGCACCAAAGTAGGGTGCGTCAGACCCAGATTATCGGAATCATCACCAGAGTATCTACAACTGACGCACCAAAGTAGGGTGCGTCAGACCCAGATTATCGGAATCATCACCAGACCATGGAAAACTGACGCACCAAAGTAGGGTGCGTCAGACCCAGATTATCGGAATCATCACCAGACCATGGAAAACTGACGCACCAAAGTAGGGTGCGTCAGACCCAGATTATCGGAATCATCACCAGACCATGGAAAACTGACGCACCAAAGTAGGGTGCGTCAGACCCAGATTATCGGAATCATCACCAGACCATGGAAAACTGACGCACCAAAGTAGGGTGCGTCAGACCCAGATTATCGGAATCATCACCAGAGTATCTACAACTGACGCACCAAAGTAGGGTGCGTCAGACCCAGATTATCGGAATCACCACCAGAGTATCTACAACTGACGCACCAAAGTAGGGTGCGTCAGACCCAGATTATCGGAATCATCACCAGACCATGGAAAACTGACGCACCAAAGTAGGGTGCGTCAGACCCAGATTATCTCAATCACCACCAGAGTATCTACAACTGACGCACCAAAGTAGGGTGCGTCAGACCCAGATTATCGGAATCATCACCAGACCATGGAAAACTGACGCACCAAAGTAGGGTGCGTCAGACCCAGATAATCGGAATCATCACCAGAGTATCTACAACTGACGCACCAAAGTAGGGTGCGTCAGACCCAGATTATCGGAATCATCACCAGACCATGGAAAACTGACGCACCAGAGTAGGGTGCGTCAGACCCAGATAATCGGAATCATCACCAGACCATGGAAAACTGACGCACCAGAGTAGGGTGCGTCAGACCCAGATTATCGGAATCATCACCAGACCATGGAAAACTGACGCACCAGAGTAGGGTGCGTCAGACCCAGATAATCGGAATCATCACCAGAGTATCTACAACTGACGCACCAAAGTAGGGTGCGTCAGACCCAGATTATCGGAATCATCACCAGACCATGGAAAACTGACGCACCAAAGTAGGGTGCGTCAGACCCAGATAATCCGAATCATCACCAGACCATGGAAAACTGACGCACCAGAGTAGGGTGCGTCAGACCCAGATAATCCGAATCATCACCAGACCATGGAAAACTGACGCACCGGAGCCATATCTGAGCCACTGCAATCAACCCGATCTGATATTAATATTGTGTTGATAGCAGTGAAGAACTCGTTAAAAATATGGATTCAGAAAATGTGGTTTTTCGTATTTCCCCAATTGTGCGAATAACCTTGCTAAGTTTGTATGGTGCGTTGATGATTCCTCTCCCATTCCTAGCTATCGTCGCCGATACACCCATTTCTCCCCAACTATTATGGGGAGGTATTATTTTAGGGGGTGTGGCTGTCTACGGGGCGCTGAGTGAGCGAGTAGTGGTGAACGATCGCACTATTGAAGTAACCTATCCGGCGTGGGTGCGACTGTTTTGGCGGCGGGGTTGGTGTTTAAATTGGTCAGAGGTGCGATCGCTACGTCCGAGAACCACCGGACAAGGCGGATTAGTTTATTATTTCCTCAGTGAGTCTGGGGAAGGTTATTTGCTACCCATGCGAATTGCTGGCTTTGGGAAGTTAGTGGCGATCGTGCAACAAAAAACCGGAATTGATACTACTGACGTGCGGCCTTTATCTCAGCCCTGGATGTATTTAATTCTGTTCTGTTGCACTCTCCTGTTAATCCTAGTCGATATTTGGACAATTGCCAACGTCTTTAACGCTTAGGTTAAATTCTCACCTTCCCCAAGGCTGATCAGATGTATGATCAGATTATCCCCCATGCCAATATTGTCGGGTGGGAGTGTTGGATACTGAACAGAGAGAGAGCGCAATTTGATGGCATACTGGCTATTCCAAGGTAATCCCAAATATTATCGGGTGCTTGATGGTATCCGTGATTTCCAGCAAATGCCCTGGTTAGTCACCCGCTACCGTAAAGATATCAGCGTCGGTGATGGTGTATTAATTTGGAAAGCCGGAAGCGCCGCCGGAGTATATGCCATTGCGGAAGTGATTGCACCCGCAGAGCCCCTCAAAGACATTCCCGATCGCAACTACTGGATTGATAAAACTCGCTTAGGTTATAAACCCTGCGCCCAAATCAAATTCACTACCAAGCTCTTAGATAACCCCCTACTGCGGTCCGACTGTAAACAAGATCCCATCCTCCAAACCCTGTTAGTAATTCGTGCCCCCAACAGTACCAATTTTAAAGTTACAGATGAACAATGGCGGCGAGTCCATGAGTTAACCGGTGGAAATTGATGTTAAAACTTCAGCAGGTCTCTGTCAAATCTCCCATTATCCTTAAACCCCTCTTGCTGGATATTTCTACCTGTGTTCAACCAGGCGATCGCATTGCTTTAATGGGAGTTTCTGGGTCGGGGAAAAGTCTGTTGTTGCGATTAATTAATGGGTTAATCTCTCCCTGTAGTGGTTCTCTGTATTTCGGGGATACTAATTATCAAAATATTGACCCGGTTTCCTTACGCCAAAAAATCACCTTGGTTTTACCGGAAACTAGACTTTTGGGGATGACCGTTTATGAAGCGATCGCTTACCCCTTACGGTTGCGAAAAATCCCTAAAGATGAAATCACAACACGGGTTAATCTCTGGTTAGAAAGGTTAGCAATTCCCCCCGATATTCTACCCCTAACCGACGTGCAACTTTCCAGCCGACAGCAACAATGGATATCTCTGGCTAGGGGTTTAGTTATTCAACCGGATATCCTACTATTAGATGAACCGACGGCTAACCTTAACCCACAACAGCAACAGTCTTTGGCACAAATTTTAACCGATTTTTATCGGGGTGAAAATATGGCGATCGTCGCTACCCATGACACTGATTTTGCGAGTCAGTTCGCCACTAGGGTTTGGTATCTTCACGGCGGAGAGTTAGTTGATGACCTGCCAGTAGAACAAGTCAATTGGGCTCAATTTACTGAGGTTTTACACTCTCAAAAAACCGCAGTTGCTCAAGAGTGGGATAATCTCTAATCAGCAATTATTCCCCCAAATATGTCTGGTCCGAAAATCCCCAAATCGCATAAGTTTTGCTAATTCATCCCGCCAGATAAATTTAATCTTCCAAAGATTGTTAAGAATTATTACAATTTTATCGCGAATAGCTGTCAAAAAGTTGACGAGATTATGGGGGTTGTGCTACCATCAAATAAATCGCACCCAAGGGGTTACTATGTCTACTTGCCAAAATACAGGCTAAAACCCCGATTCTGTCGCGAAAAAAGTTATTCTCCCAGTACAAATAAAAAATCACGATGCACGAGTTTTGGGTGGAGAGGCGATCGCCTTTTTTTACCCTCCTTGACAAAAACGACATTTTGTGCATAGCCCCTCCTGAGACGGTAGTGGGAGGCTAAAATACTGCTAACTGGTGCTTTAAGTAGATAAATATATGGATGCTGGATGCGATCGTCTATAAATGGTCCTTTTGGTTAACCTAGATACTCCACCATCAAACAGCCCAGCCCTTCTTGAGGGGTGTTGGGGGAACCATTCAGCTCCCATGAGAGCCAAAACCGCTATATAATCTCAATCTCACCTTTTTCTGACAGCGTCCAATCTGAAGCATTAGTTTTAATCAGTTTAGCCGGTCTAATCAGATTAAACTTCAACGGATTACTCCGAGGATTACCATGACAATCAAACAAATCCTTGCCCGAACTATCGTACACAGCCTTCTCCATGCTTTGACTATATTTTGGAAATAGCCAAAACTCCGAACTATTTCCTGTAGTCGCAACAGCTTGGTATGAACCTTTGGTAGCGGCATTCAAAATTAGTGGTTGCGCGGTATTGCTCCGGCGCTTATTGTACATTTCGTCCGGTTCATCAACTGCTACTATGGATACATTATGAGACCAAGAATAGTTATCATTATAGTCATTAACAATCTTTTGTATTTCAGGTGGCAATTGGTTTTTAATGGGCTGATTTTGCTCATAAGTAGGCGGTGGATTTAGTAACATTTCGATTTCAGACTTAAGTTTTCTTTTGTCAGATTCGAGCGTTTCTTTATCGGCTTTTAACGTAAAAATTTCATTCATTAATTTTTTTTGTTCAGAGGCGTCTTTTTCTCGTTCTTGCTCTAAACTTTGAACCTTCAGCTGCAAATTTTGTATTGTAGTTGTCTGCAATTGAGTATAATCACTATTTTGCCGAGCCAAATCCTCGACCTGCTTTTGTAGATCTTGATTAGAATTAGATAAATTAGTGACTTGATCATTTAATGCTTGATTTTTATGTTCTAGGGCTGCAAGTTTTCCTTCATAATCGGACTGTGGCGATACTCCCCCTAAATTTTGGTTATATCCGGGAGTCTGATTTGCAGTCTCGGCAATACTATCCAAGGTTCGTTTTAACTCTTCCAGATATTGGATAATTTGAGTCGAACTAGAATAGTTTAGAAAATATCCTGGAAGTAACTGTGACAATGAATTGTTAATTGAAGATTGAATATCATGAAGTGAAAATGAAGCACTATCCCCTTTATTATAATGATTCAATACATTGTCATTGATAATTTGTAAATCTCGTGATGAATTTAAAACCATGTTATTGAGCGTATTTTCAAGAGAGGCTAGGCGCTGGGTAATCTTTGTATATTCATTAGGAGGACGTGAGCTTGGTTTCTGTAGAGATTGAGGAGGTTGTCCATTTTGGGTCTGAGGCTGTCTTCTTTGTGAACGGATTAAATTAGGCTTGTATAAATAGATGAGTATAAAAATTATAACTATAGTAACTACTATTATAATTATAGTGACTACTATAGTAGCCAAAATTTGCGGTACAGAATTATTGGAGTTGGTATGTTGCGATGGGGTTGGTTGAACTTGCTGAGATGCCGGATTCGTTTCTGAGGAAGAAGGTGACTGAGTTAATTGTTGGTTGGCGGACTGTCGGATTAGACCCAACTTTCTGTTGATGTTCGATAAAGATTCTGTCAATGAATTTATATCGGCAACTCCTAGGGTGGGATTTAATCCACCATTTAAGCTATCAGTTGGTGTCAATATGCCATCAATTGTATCGATGTCTTTTTTTATGATGTTCCTAGAAATTTGACTAATATTCAACAGTTGATTATCAGTCTCCCACCTCTCCCACCTCTCTTTAAACTCCGACCACTGATTTGGAAAATCTGCCGGAATAGGGTTAATATCATTCCCCTGAATACCCCTATTATCCATCTCATAGCTACGAGCTTTGAGACTTGATTCAAGATTCTGAATTTTCTGGGTTAGCTCCTCCAAATCGTTCAAAGGGACTGAAGGAGCGTTTGCGTTTTCTGTAGCAGGAGAGGTGGCGGGTAGTTGGCTGCTACCCGTGTCGGGCGGTTGTGATGTACAGCCACCCAGAAGGCTGACAGATAACACCGCCACGGAAAGTGTCTTCAAAAGAAGTTTCTGATTGTTCATGGGTTGGATTTACTTGATGTTTTCGAGTAAAGCTTTCAGTTCCAAAATAAACGGGGGTTCCTTGCGAATATTATTGACATTACCTGTCATATTCATTAACTTGACATCAAGGGTTCTCTTTGTATCACTCAGCAGCCCTTCCCGTCTTCTTTCATCTCTATATACTTCTAGGGGCTGAATGCTTTGGATTCTTAAATCAGTTAATGCCTGATGAAAGTCCTCCAGAAAACTTTCTAAGTAAGTCAGTTTAGCAACCTCAAATGTATTGACCTCCTGCGGAAGTTGTAGGCGATCGCTCCACGAAATTTCTTCTCCATTGACCTGACAATCTTCCCCAGCAAATGGCTCTCCATCTCCCCCTTGAAGACCCTGTAGCCGTGTTGCGTTTTGATCTAACACCAAACCACAAGCCACTTCTGCCTTGGGTTGACTGCTCAGAACCGTTCTTTCTCCTCTGTCGGGGAAACTCGATCCTTTACTTAACATCCGGCTGAATAAGCGATGAGCCTCGCAGTCTGAATCAAACAGCCCCCCAGGTGAAAGCCAGTGCAAAATACGGCAACCATTGCCCCCAATATAAACGGGTGTATTATCTTGGCGATCGTATTTTCCTTCTAAGTGCAGAGCTTGTAAAATGGAGCCGACATAGTAATACAACCCAGAAATCCCGATCGCCGTTCTCTGCAAGATGTATTGCAAGTCCGGATCATCATCTATCAAACCGCGCTGCTTCCTCAGCCATTCTTCCCCTTTCTCAGACAGAACCGCATTCAACTTGGCATAAAAGGCTTCTTCTTTATTTCCACTAGCCAGGCTGTCAATATTAATCTTAAATTGCTGCTGGACAAATCGGGGTTTCTGTTTGAAAAATTGGGAGAAGAGCAAATTCCCCGCCAACAAAACAGAGCATTGGTGAATGAGTTTACGCCTCACCCAAATCGAGATATCAGAACTGCCTCCCCCCATGTCAATGCAGGTGGTATAAAGCAAATTTTGTCCTTCCTCAGCATAAAAGTATTGGGCTAAGGCAACACTTTCGGAGCGGTAATATATTCTTGGATTCGGATCTAATGGCGCAAATTGGAGTCCGGTTTGGTTGGGTAAATCTTCAATGATTCTTTGCCAGTTGGTTCTATATTGGCTTTTATCGTTAGGAGAAAACGAAGAGGGGTAGGAAAACGTCCATTTGAGGATTCTCACCTGATTCTTGGTTGCTTCGGCAGCGATCACCAAAGCTAAATCTTCCAAAAATCGTTGGTTGTCGTCGTTGTTGCCTCGTTTCCACTTAAGGTCTGTTTTAATGTCATCATGCTCGGGATTAAACATATCCAGATTTTGGGATTCTGGAATATATATCCGACCATCAAAAATTCGTTCTTGTTCTCCTCTCGTTCCCAGGGTGGTGAGTACCGTTGCCAGGGGAAATTTTTGGGGAACAGGAGAGAAGAAATATTGATAAAGTAAACTCGAACGCTTCCCGCCCATGATTGCTGTCACTTGCAGATTTAAGGGCGATAGTTCCAGAGGTCTTGCTGTATTGTTGATGCTATAGTAAACGTTAGTGAATGAAGTGCCAAAATCGATGCCAACAGTCCAGGTTTTATTGGGGTTTCCGTCGGGGATTCTTGGTGGCGTTTGCAGGAGAATAACCCCCAAAGTTAAGTCGGGATACTCTTCAGATTGGCAGGTCACAAATCCGGGAAAATTTGGCAGTCGGCTCAGTTGAAAGTCATCGATAACGGGGGGATGTACTGCCTCTACATTCGGAAACTGTACTCGGAAAGTTTTTTCAGTTTCAACTTTCTTAAAGTAGTAAAAGGCATAATACTCTCGCCATCCGGTGGCTTGGAAATTTGGCCAAACTTCCAGGACAGGAACCTCGTTTAAGGCATGATCTTCGATAATGGGATACTCTCGCTCAATGCGATACTCTCCCTCAGACAAGGGCAGAGTGAGGCTGACTTGTACTCCCGGTGTCGTTCCAATTTGAGTGGGTTTCAGTTCAATTTTGCTAATTAGTTCCTCTGGGGTAAAGTAGTTGAGGAGTTGGGGATTGATGGGAAGGAGGGGAGTGAGGTGATGTTCGTTGTTCTCCGAATCTAAATAGGTGACATTTTCATATCCCTGGGGCATTAGTCCGCCGGGTAATTGATTGGCTTCTTCGATAAAATAGAAGTCTTTTAAAAAGATGTCGGCGACGCAGAGATAATCTTCATTGGCTTTAAGCTTTCTTTTAAACTCCTCTAGGTTGAAGTTGACCAAACTGGTGTCGTAGATCCAGATATCTTTCTGTTTTTTATGAATCCATTGATCGAGCAGGGTTTGGCGATCGGGAATAATATATAGAGCTTTTTGACCAATATTCATTCGGGGCATCAACTGGACGCTAGAAGGCATGGCTTTCTCCCCAATCGGGGTATTGAATGCTCCTAATGGTCCTCCGTAAATGGGAACACCAAAATAATTAGCTTTTTTAGAGGGTCTGAGGCGTTGACCGGCTGGCGCGCTTCCCAGGGCTGTTTCTAATTCGGTTTGAAATTCGTTAACCAGTTCTTTGATTGTTCTGACATATCCTGATTCTCTTGAACAAGTTTCGACTTGAGCTTTCAGGTTATCCAGCCACAGCCACAGTTGTATTTTCTCGTCCTGTGTCAGGTGATCTTCTGGGGTAAGGGGCGATCGCAACTTTCCTTCCTGCCACCAAGGCAAGCCAGTCCAGTCCCCATCAGCACTCGGACATAGGAGGGTACTGGGGGAAGTCATCCCCACTGGGCGATCGTTCCATAAAAACAGAAAAATCTTTGTCCAAGGATTAGTTCGACCCGCATCTAGGGAATAAACACTCCTGTTTTGATCCGGAATCAGTTCCAGCAAAGAACTGATCAATTTATCTTGAGGATGCCCAGTCAAATCTAAAAATTTGGCGCGAAGGTCAAATCCTTGGACTTCTGCCAGAGCGATCGCCGCTAACATTCCTTTCCATTGTTCTTGAAAAGCCGAACGCAAGGGATGGGGACTGTTGTCCGTCAGCACCATTTCGACCCACAGGGGACGTGCCCAGATATCGGGAATTGAACAAACATTTCCCGTTTCTCTTCCATCTGGCAAGGCGAGGCTGTTCGCCAGGCTATCGAATGTTACATTAGTGCTACGTTGCCACTGTCCATGTCCGTCCATTCCGACAGACGCACCGGGTTTTAAGGGAGGCAGAAATAATTTGGTTGCAGATTCAGGGTTTGATACCATGATAATTCAATGATGACAACTGAATGATTTACAGATCGCGATCAATAATAATTTTATAGAGTGATTTTGCCAGACCAATTGCCCCTCTATTATTGGGCGAATCTATATCCCTAGGGTTAAGTTTCGATAAAATGTCGTTGATTTCCTTGGTTTTATCGTCTGGAACTAGGTTGGAAAAATCATTTCTTTCCATCTCCTTGAGAGAACCATTTTTATCCAAGAAAACCTCCCAGTTAAACCATTTAATCGACGGTTCGGAACGACCGATCGCACCCAACCATTGCAAGTAATTGGTACACCAATCGCTAATGGCTTTAATGTGATCTTGTTCGTCTCTCAGCTCCCTGGGTCTAAAGAATTTGAGAGACCAGGCAACTTGTTTCGGTTTGTCGCGAGCGTGTTCGAGATCCGGAGCGATCGCCGCCAGCCATGCAAAGGCGAATCGAGTCGCCGCCACCACCCGGCTTCGCACCAGATTGAATTCGGGAATATCGCTCCAAGTCAAGGCCTCCGGGTTTTCTCGACTCAGCAGCATCACCTGACGTGCTGCAGGTTTGTCTGTCACTAGAAAATCCCGCAGCGCTAACGCCCCATAAAATTCCAGAAAATGGGGAGGATTCCGCTGATCGTTCCCTCCGGGACTAAATTTTTCTACAGATGAAAACCTGGGGAGTCCGAGCATATAAACACTATCAAACTTGAGTTCAGTTTGGTTGGCATAGTACCGCAAAGCTGCCTCCGTTTGGAGAATAAAGTCCTGCGATCGCGCCAAGACCTTTTCATTTTTATAATCCTGGGTTGGATGAAATTGGAAGTAGGGGAGCAAGAGCAAGCAGCCAAATTTAATTTTTCCGAGTAAATTTTCCCCATCCGGTCCCAGCTTGTTGGCCAGCAATCGCCCCAGGGTGGGCAACCCAGCCGCCCCGGTGCCACCAAAAATCGAACCGCACAAAAACACCTTCGGTGAGTTCCCGCCTTGACTGTCTGCATTAATCTGTTGGATCAGAGCGTCCCAGTTGGCATCCTCTCTCCCTTGTTGGGTCAACTGGCTGATAATCGCCGCACCGATGGCGGGTCTGCCTTTAAATCCTTTCGTGAGGTGGAGGTCGCGTTCTTCCTTGGGGTAAAGAACATCAAACAAAAGTTTTTTCTCGTCTTCATCTTGACTGTATGGGAAGGCATCTTCGAGGGTCGCATCCGTCCGTTCAAAAACAGACCATGCTCCACCTTGAATCGGATCGATTTTTGAACTCATCCAGGGTCGGGATGGATGAACATTAAAATGTTGGTGACAGTCTTGGTAAATCTTCCGGGTGTTGTTGGTAGCGGAGGCATTGCCATTTCCCGTATCAGGATCGATTAACAAAATTTGCAAATCTTCGCTCCTCTCGTTATGGGAAAACAAACCCACTGCCGCAGCATGAATCATGGATTCAACGAGTTTGGCTCCCGTGCCACCAATGGCAATAATGTAAGCAGTCATCAGTTTAGTCTATCCTCAAAACACGGCGAATTTCAAAGGCTAACGGCACCACATGGGCTAGGGGTGAAGGAGTCGATACGGCAGTGGAAAGCCAGAACGTCAACACCATATTGAGGAGCAGAAAACCCACAAACCAGGGGAATGCCGCTGTGCTGGCTTTTCCGAATACCCAGATATTGCCGATTAGAACCAGCAGCGGCAACAACAGCACAATCCACCATTTCACCATCGCCGATGGTGTCCTTGGGAGCGAAATGTCGCCTCATTTGGACAGCCATCATGTACCAGATCACGCTGCCAATTAATGAGACTGACCATACAATCAGGGAGGCCCTCTCAAAGATACTCGCAACCCACCTTGTCGGATCGACATCCCATAAAGCAATAGAGCCACTCCTAAACAGCCAGCTCTGAATGGGAATTACAATAGCGCCCGCCGCTATCGCTAAAAACCAGCGCAATATTTCTAGCCCGCGACCTTCGAGATCAATCATTTTTTGGAAACTGCTTTAGCAGTAATTTGTACTGTATTTGTTGTTTGATGATATGATTTTTAAATCACCATACACAAAACCAGCTTTTTTTTTGTATATTTTGATACATTTTACAATTCTTAACACAAAACCGGGACTAGAAAAAGCGGGAGTTATTACCATGCTGAAAAAGGGATTTCAAGTGACAATGATGATTTTCTGTCTGTCTCTGGCTGCTTGTGCGCCAAAGCAGATCACCAAAGATTGCGACTTGCCGGGGATATGGGTGGAAACCGAGGAAGTCAACAGTTCGATTACCCCCATTATCCAAATTGATGGTACTCCCTCTATGCAGGGGTTTGTGACGATTCCCACCAGTCGCTATATTCGCACTCTCAGGCTGATTGATACGGTTGTCACCACAGCTTTTGCTAATTCTCAACCACCTCAATACTACCGTTTTGGCATGGCAAGAAGCCGATTCACGGATGAAAGCTCTTCCTTAAGTGCACAAAAACCGTGGTTTTATGATCGTACCCTTGAAAAATTGTTAGATGCTGATCTCGATGTGGCGATCGCACCTGTGGAAGGCAACCCTAGAGAGCAAATTTCCATTATCATAGTCGATCTGTATCAGCAAGATGGGGAAATTGCTAGAGTTCTCAATAGCTTGAGAGTCAACTATTTGGAGAAAGGACTCGCTGTCGGCATTTTAGCGGTTAAGAGTGAATTTGATGGAATCGTCTATGATATTGGACTGAACAATGAATCGGTTCAGTACCGGACGACGCAAAATCAACCGGAAGGTTTCCAGCCTTTTTATGTTTTGGTGTTGTCAACCTATGAAAATGTAGCCCATTTTTTCGATCGCATAAAAACCGCCAGTCAGAGTGAAGGTTTAAACTTTACAGATGATAAGTTTGTGATTTTTTATCCTCGCTTTTTATCGGAACCATTGAGATTAAATATCGACCCCAATCCCGGCAACTTTAATAATGTTGATGGTATTCGACGATTGCATACCATCAATGATGGCAACGTCATGGTTTCAGTAGGCGATCGCCAAACCACAGAAATTTTGATGTTGACGAATCCCAACAGCCAGGACAAGAAGATTCCCTATCAAATTCCTTATCAAGGTTTACCTTATTTACTGCCGATTAATGATATCCAAGTAGAAGTTTCCCCAAGCATCTATAACTCGGAGGATAGGAGTTTTGTTCCGTTTAATCCCAATCCCATCCAATTCCATAACTGGAATATCGACGGCAATAAATTGAATTTCGATATCAACTTTAATACCAGGGTGATGACCAGTGGAGTTTACTGGTTTACCGTAGATTTATCACCTAAAAGTCTGCAATCACCCCCTTGGTGGACTGAATGGAATCTACGGGAAAATGAACCATTCAAGGGGGGTACAACCTATAATTTATGGCCTTTTATGGAAAACTTAAAAAAGCTGAACTTAGAACTCCACCAAGATACAGGAATGGGTCGATTGTGCTACCTTCTTCACCAAAATTTTTAGGGATGCAGTTACCTATAAACAACCCAATCGCCTGATACTTTTTTAGCCAGATTAAGCATCCCCCTAAAACACTGCTAACTGGTGCTTTAAGTCACGAATGGCGGCGCTGGTGTTGCGCTGATAGGCAATTTCTAAACATCGGGCGACCACATCAGCCAGGTTCACCTCCGGGAAATATTGGCTTTGGGATTTCACCTGATACTCATCCCCTTGCAGTTGGTAAATCAACAGTTGTTGTTGACGAAATAACCACACTTCCGGGACTCGATATGGGAGATAATCCAGAATATCTGAATAGCTGGTGACATCAATTTCCAGGACTAAATCCGGCGGCGGGTCCTTGCGCCAATCAATCCGTTCCTTACCCGAAACTGCTTGCCAATGGTTAATATAAAAGCAATAGTCCGGTTCAATGGCGCTTTGTTCTGGTAGTCCCATGGTCACTGGAGTAAAGGAATCATATTCGCGCCCTGTCCAATCAAGCAACACTTTGATGATGTCTGCAATTAGGCTGGCATCTCGTCCGTGTTTGGGTAAAGGAGACATCAGCAACACTTCTCCAGAACGATACTTAATTCGGGGAATAGAACCGTCACCCCGGCTCAAGCATAATGTCTGATACTCCTGCCAGGTTCCCGGTAGCTTTACCACACTGCCTGCTGGTAGTTTAATCTCTTCGGGAGAAATGACTGCATACATGATTGAGTCCCTCAAAGGGGGGTGAACTATTGCCTTCCTATGTTAAATCTTTCCCGATACTCTGGAATTATCCCCCCAAAGATGTCTAGTCTCCCCATTACATAACTTTTGCTAATTCATACCGCCAGATAAATTTAATCTTCTCAAGATTGTTAAGAATTGTTACAATTTTATCGCGAATAGCTCTCAAAAAGTTGACGAGATTATGGGGGTTGTGCTACCATCAGATAAATCGCACCCAAGGGGTTACTATGTCTACTTGCCAAAATACAGGCTAAAACCCCGATTCTGTCGCGAAAAAAGTTATTCTCTCAGCACAAATAAAAAATCACGATGCACGAGTTTTGGGTGGAGAGGCGATCGCCTTTTTTTACCCCCCTTGACAAAAACGACATTTTGTGAATAGCAAGGGAACCGAAAGGGGGAAAAGGTTACTGGGAGGGCTGTATAGGGTAATCTTCAATGGTTGATGATTAATTGCGATCGCACCCTTCACCCCTTCACTCCAGCCCGTACCTTCCGGTTGAACTTTCCCCCCCCAGAGTGTTTTAGAAAACTTCTCAGGCTGAACTATCCAGTCGGGGGAAACAGTTAAAAGCCGCCGGAATTTATGATATTTAAGCACTGGGTATGATGACTTTGATTTCAGTCTGCCAATTAAAATCATCTGCATTAAATGTATATAGTTTGCTCAGTTGATGCCATAGATATCACTTCTGGCGATCGCGTCCTTTGCGCCAATATCGGCTACCAACCAATCAAATTCTCGTTCGAGTTCTTCCAATTCTTTTCTGTCGATATTTTGGGGATGGGTTAAATAGGGGGAAAATGAATCCTTCTGTCGGGCTACCAACTTGAACGCCGCCACAACTTCTTCGATAACGGTAATTTGTTGGGGCGTGAGACCGCTTACATCAATTATTTTAGGGTTCATCGCGGGTTAGGAAATGCCGAAAATTACACATTTATTATGGTAGCAGTTCTCCGCCAGGGTGGGAACTATCAATCCCATCATAGCGATCGCACCTCGGTAGTTATTTTGACTCATCTCTGTCTCCGCTGGTCCCCCCATTACATAACTTTTGCTAATTCATACCGCCAGATAAATTTAATCTTCTCAAGATTGTTAAGAATTGTTACGATTTTATCGCAAATTACTCTCAAAAAGTTGACGAGATTATGGGGGTTGTGCTACCATCAGATAAATCGCACCCAAGGGGTTACTATGTCTACTTGCCAAAATACAGGCTAAAACCCCGATTCTGTCGCGAAAAAAGTTATTCTCCCAGCACAAATAAAAAATCACGATGCACGAGTTTTTGGTGGAGAGGCGATCGCCTTTTTTTACCCCCCTTGACAAAAACGACATTTTGTGAATAGTAAGGGAACCGAAAGGGGGAAAAGGTTACTGGGAGGGCTGTATAGGGTAATCTTCAATGGTTGATGATTAATTGCGATCGCACCCCCTCTACAACGCGGTTCATTCCGACAGAATTAGAGGCTTTAAACAAAACCCGATCGCCGGGTTTAAGGAATGCGAGAACCTTATCAATCATCAACTGATGAGCCTGGGGGGAAGCGAGGTCTTGAATATCAATAAAATCGACTCCCATAGCCCCCTCAGCCATAGCTTGAGCCTCAGCCAAATCCGCCAAAATAAATAAACCATCCAAATTGAGCCTTTCAGTTTCCGCCCCCACTTGCTGATGAAATTCAAGCGATCGCTCACCCAACTCCTTCATAGTCCCCAACACAGCAATATGTCGATTACCCGGAGTTTCCGCCAACAATTTTAACGCCGCCAAAGTCGATTCTAAACCGGCATTATAGGTTTCATCTAACAACATAATATCATCAGCCAGGCTATAACGTTTAGCTCGTCCTTGTGGCATTTGAAGGGATAAGCCAGTGCTGATGGGTGCATAAAGTTCTTCGGCGGAAATCTCCCAACCAGCGATCGCCCTAAGCACCGCCAAAGCCGCCAAAAAATTCGAGGCATTATGAGACCCTGGTAAGGGTAAAGGTAAATCAATTCCCTCCACCCGGATAGTTTCATGTCCTAATAATTCACCCTGTAAAATTCCCCCCTCCAAACCATAGGTAATAGTTGTTCCCGCCCAAACCTGAGTGGCTGTTGACATGAGGCGGCGGTTATCATGATTAAGCACAGCGATTGATGTATCCGGCATTTCCGCCAGCAATTCACACTTAGCACGAGCGATCGCATCTTCCGAACCCAAGCGGCCGATATGAGCAGTTCCCACATTCACAATTACCCCCACAGTAGGACGGGTTATGCGAGTTAAATCCGCAATTTCTCCGGGTCCGCGCATAGCCATTTCAATGACAGCAAAATCATGATCAGAGCGCAATTCTAGGAGAGTTTTCGGGACTCCTATTTCGTTGTTGTAATTACCGAAGGTTTTGTGAACCTTACCATGATGAGAAAGTACAGCGGAAATCAGTTCTTTAGTAGTAGTTTTTCCCACGGAACCCGTCACCCCAATGACAGGAATAGGAAAGCGATCGCGCCAACTGCGTGCGAGGGTCTGATAAGCCTGTAAAGTATCAGCCACTGGAATTAAGGGAAATTCCGGGTGAGAAACAGCAAATTCCCGACTAACCACCGCACAAAGGGCTCCTTTAGCGATCGCCGCCGCCACAAAATCATGTCCATCAAAGCGATCGCCCGGCAATGCCACAAACACCTCTCCCCGTTGGAGGTTACGAGTATCAGTTGTGATACCAATCACCGGGAAGTTAGCAGACGCATCACAGGATACTTCCCCATTTATTGTTAAAATCTGCAACAGTTGGGTCAGGGTAAACAGCTCAGACATAATTGATCGCATCTACTCCCATCAATAGGAATTAGTAACCAGAGGCAATTTTGGCAATAACCGAGAGTTATAGTCAAGATTGCCATGGCGGCATTTAGCCCAAAATCATTATAATGTTTGGGTTGAAATTCACAAAAATTGCCAACTTTTGTTAACACTCTAAAGTTTGCCATCGCAATTATACAACCCTGAGTTCAATGAATAATATACCAGGCGATCGTCATAATCGACCTACATCCCCCGAAGAACAGGAACTATATAATCACTGGCTAGAGCAGGTAGAAACCCAAAGTACAGATATCCTGTTGGAGCGCTTCCGGCTGCTTTTTATCCAAGGAACAGGCTACCCCAATCATCAGATAGTCCAATTGATGCGGAAGTTGTTACGGGCGAAACACATTGAGGGTGACTTTAATTTTATCATCAACCGATGCTGCTACATTCTGATCAACAGATGGCACACCCACCCAGAACGCCGACAAGGTATTTATCGCCTGGTTGATCTATTTGATAGCCAAAAGTCAGTTTATACTGCATCTTCTGCTATCAAGTCCCGATACATTCAGCAACTATCCTATTTAGTTAACAACTTCCGAAACAGCCCCCAGTACCAAACCATGAAACGGTTTGCTGAGGTTTTGTGTGAGCCATTACAATCTAGCCCAAGTATGATTGAGAGTCAACCCCTGAGAACCCTAATTCCCCGTTATCCATACTTATACCGATATTGTCTAATTAACGATGATAGTCCCTACGAACATCAACAAATGATTCAGACAATTAAGTTACAGAAACAGAAAAAATTTGAACTGGAATTGTCTAAATATGCCTTGTACCAAATGCGACAAAACGCCCGATCTACGAAACCACAAGAACTGACCACTACCGCCACGCTTGCTGCGACTAACCCGACACTCCTGAGCAACGAGGAGCTATTTTTTGCTCTACAGTAATTTGTGGGTAAAGTGCAAGGGTCCAATACTTATCGAGACTTAGCCCATAGGTTTATCTCCCATACCAATGATCACCAAACCTTTAGGGACTTTAAATCCGATTTGTATGAATACCTCAGTGACAACCCTTTTAAGTCCAGTTACCTGAATAGACAATTTTACGAAAAACTGTATAAGCAGTTACAAAATACTATCCCCCAAAGTGATGAGCAACCTTTTAATGAGTTCCTGATGTTGAGAACCTGTTCTCAACTGTTAAACTACCTGGTGGTAGAGAGTCCCCAAAAACCTCAGCATTTCGTGTTTATCGATCTGATCGCCAATATTGGTCCGACCTTTATGGTCAGCTTGTTACTGAAAATTGTACTGCTGTGTCGTCAGGTTAAGCCTTCCTTAGAAAAACGGTTCTCGGTGCTGTTCAACCATTATGAATCATCCTCTACCCAAGGGCTACAGTGGCTGGTGAAGGTTCTGGAAAACTTGAATGTGGCTTTGACTACCAATTTTGGCAAAGTTGACCTGTCCTTTATTCGCTAGGGGAATCAAAGAAGAGGGGGAAGAAAAGGCGATCGCATAGTGATCAAAATCATTGTTGTCGATCAGGAATTTTGTGATAGAATTGTCTGCGTGAGTCAGCTTCGGTTCTGTACTTCCCAATCGGTTACAGATCTAGTTACAGATTCTGCCTATTCTGTGTCGGCAGGTATTGCTCCGAAACTGAGTTATGTCAAGCGTGTTAATGTTGGAGTCATTCCATGTCGATATACGTCGGTAACTTGTCCTATGACGTTACCCCAGATGATTTAAGCGCAGCTTTTGCTGAATACGGAACAGTTAAACGGTCAATGATCCCTACAGACCGAGAAACTGGGCGATCTAGGGGCTTTGGCTTTGTGGAAATGTCTAGTGAAGATGAGGAGAAAGTCGCCATAAATGCCCTCGACGGGGCGGAATGGAAGGGTCGTTCTCTGAAAGTCAATAAAGCCAGACCCCGAGACAACAATAGACAGCGCGGAGGTTTTAATCGGGATTATTAGTAAAGATAAACATCAGTTTTTAGCAGCTTCAGAATAAGCCACAATATTAGAGAGACGGGTTTTGCGGAGTTAGCAGAACCCGTTTCCTTTATCGTTAAGCTGTCCTTATGCCTGGGTTTTTCTACCCATTATTTCAGATGAGCATAGATCAAGAACTAGACAATACTATTTCAACTTTTGCTGATATTGAGGCTGAGTTAAACCTGCGTCATGCTCAAGATGTCCTGCGGGACTTGGTGAAAAATCTCGACTTGACCTCCTCAGAACGTCAGGGACTCGAATCTGATCTCAGTGGCTTACAACAGATGCTTGATAAACTAGAGCATACCTCTATACAAATTGCGGTTTTTGGTATGGTGGGCCGTGGGAAATCTTCGATTTTGAATGCCCTATTGGGTCAAACGGTATTTGCTACGGGTCCCACCCATGGTATTACTCGGACCACAGAAGCTAAACCCTGGCAGGTGGAAGGCGAAAACCTCACGGGCGCAATGTCTTATCGTATTTCTCAGGTTGAACTTATTGATACACCGGGTATTGATGAGGTTGACGGTCAGACCCGCGAACAAATGGCGCGTCAGGTGGCAGAAAAAGCTGATTTATTGCTATTTGTGATTGCGGGCGATATCACCCAGGTGGAATATCAAGCCCTCTCCTGGCTGCGAGATGCCGGAAAACCAATGCTTTTGGTGTTTAATAAGATTGATCAATATCCACCTGGCGATCGCCAAGCTATTTATGAAAAAATTAGGGATGAGCGAGTGCGGGAATTGCTCTCTCCTGATGAAATTGTCATGGTAGCGGCCTGTCCCTTGGTGGCTTCGGCGGTGCGCCGCCCTGATGGTCGTTTTCAAACTCAATTGACCCGAGGGGAACCTCAAATTAATGACCTCAAATTAAAGATTCTCGATATCTTAGACCGGGAGGGTAAATCTTTAATCGCCCTTAATACTATGCTCTATGCGGAAGATGTCAATGAGCAGGTGGTGCAGCGGAAACTAGAAATTCGCGCCGATCAGGCTAATAGTGTGATCTGGAATGCTACTATTACTAAGGCAGTGGCGATCGCTCTTAATCCCCTCACCGCTATTGATTTACTCAGTGGGGTCGCTATTGATATCACCCTGATTTTAACCTTATCGAAGCTCTACGGCATCCCTATGACCCAACGGGGAGCTTTAGATTTACTCCGGAAAATTGCCCTCGGTATGGGGGGTATTGGAGCCAGTGAACTGATTACTAATTTGGGCCTGAGTTCCCTTAAAGGCTTTCTGGGACTCACAGCCCCTGCTACCGGAGGCGCTACCCTCGCTCCCTATTTGTCTGTTGCTTTTACTCAGGCGGCGGTGGCGGGGGTCTCTACTTACGGCATTGGTCAGGTGACAACTACCTATCTGGCTAATGGGGCTTCCTGGGGAGAAGATAAGCCTAAAGCAGCAGTGAGGCGGATTCTGTTATCATTAGATGGGGCCTCTATTTTGAGTCGTATTAAGGACGAACTATGGATGAAATTAGGGTTGGAGGCATCAAATTAGCCGTAGCGTGGGTATTCTCTGTTATGGATGAACTACCTGACTTCACTCTCTAAATATGATGAGTAGTATTCCAGAGCAAACTTGGAAAGCAGATATTTTGGTGGTTGATGATCAGCCGGAAAATCTCCATCTTTTATCTTCTTTACTTCGACAAGTCGGTTATAATGTTAGACAGTCTCTTAATGCTGAGATGGCTCTAACTTCCGTTGGGGCAAAATTGCCAGATTTAATATTGCTGGATGTCCGAATACCTGGGATGAGTGGCTATGAACTATGTCGCCATTTAAAAAGTAGTGAAAATACTAGCAAAATCCCGATTATTTTTTTGAGCGCCCTTAATGATATTGACTCGATTATGGAGGGTTTTCAAGTAGGCGGTGTCGATTATATTACTAAGCCTTTTCATAACTCAGAAGTCCTGATCAGAGTTAATACACAACTGCGACTTTATCAACTCCAAAAACAACTGGAACTGCAAAATCAATCCCTCCAAGAACAGATCCGCCTCAGTCAGATATATTTACACGATCGCCAGGTGGCAGAGGCTACCTCCAAACTCTTGGAAAAAGCGATCGCTGCTACCCAAAATGGCGTGGTTATTACTGACCCTAATCAGCCCGACAATCCCATTATTTATGTGAATTTTGGGTTTGAAAGACTCACTGGTTATCCAGCCCATGAAATTCTGGGGTCTAACTGTAGGTTTCTTCAGGGAAACGAACGAGATCAACCCGCCCTAGATGATATTCGACAGGCGATCGCTGAAGCCGAAGAATGCCGCGTCATTCTCAAAAACTATCGCCGAGATGGTACAATGTTCTGGAATGAATTGTTTATTTCTCCGGTGAGAAATGAACAGGGGGAATTAACTAATTTTATTGGCATTCAAACTGATGTAACCGAGCGCAAAAAGTCCGAAGAAGCCCTAGAAAGGTCAAGAATTGCCCTTAAAAAAACTAACCAAGAATTACAACGCCTCGCTCTGTATGATGACTTAACCCAAGTGGCTAACCGTCGCCGTTTTAATGAATATTTAGCCTATAATTGGCATCGCTGCGGTAGAGAACAAGAACCCATAGCTTTAATTCTCTGTGATGTAGATTATTTTAAACCATATAATGATACCTTCGGACATCAAGCCGGAGATGATTGTTTACATAAAATAGCTAGAGCCATTTCTGGCGCTATTCAACGTTCAGTAGATTTGGTGGCTCGTTATGGTGGCGAAGAATTTGCTATTATTCTCCCTAATACACCCATCAATGGTGCGGTCAAAGTCGCTGAACGTATCCGTAAACAAGTGGAAAATCTCCGTGTTCCTCACCCGGGTTCTCAAAGTAGTGATTATGTTACCGTGAGTCTGGGGGTGGCTTGCAAAATTCCCCATTCTGAGTTATCTGTAGATAGTTTAATCGCTCAGGCTGACGAGGCTCTCTATCAAGCTAAAAATCAGGGTCGGAACTGTACTGTTATCGCTGAGTCTCCCAGTTGTGAATTGTTAAAAATTGACGATAGCAACCCAATTTGTTTCCCCCACACTGCCAAGAGTACACCCTTATTGTAGAATAGGGGCTAGTTTTGTGCTGTTATTAAGATAATGTCTAGGCTATCTATTTGTACTCTCTCACCTTTAAACCTGCTCAAACGCTGTGGCGCATTACCGTTTTTGATGGTAGTTGCCACTATTATCGGTTTAGAGACTTCTGTGGCTGTTCCTGAGCCGATAAAAGCTGATTCTGAACAGCAGCAAAGTCCCCTCAGCGGCACTAACAAAATTGTGGTGGTCGGAGATAGTATCACCCAAGCGGGAGGACAATATGGGGGTTATGTGTGGTTGTTCAGACGCTACCTTAATACTCTTTATCCGGGAGAGTCTATTGAGATTATTCCCTCGGGAGTTTCGGGAAATAAATCAACGGACCTAGAAGCTAGATTTCATCAGGATGTCCTCTTACACCGACCTAATTTAGTGGTGATTAATGTGGGAGTTAATGATGTGATGCAAAGTTTTCATAAATCTTCGGAATCAGAAACAGACCCATCTCCTTTAGAAATCTATCGCCAAAAATTAAGCGCTATGGTCAAGGCGGCTAGAGCTAGAAATATTCGGGTTTTGCTACTATCTCCTACGATTATTTATGAAGACTTAAATAGTCGTGAAAATATCCGTATGGTTGAATATATTAATGCTATGCGAGATGTGGCGGCTCAAAATCAAGTACAGTTTCTTGACCTACATACCCCCTTCCGCCATATTATCATGACTTATCAGCGCTATGGAGGGCGATCGCAAAATATTCTCACCCGCGACGGTATCCACCCTAACCACGCCGGACATCAAATAATGACCTATATTCTGCTGCGGGGTTTAGGGGTTCCTGAAGATAAAATCCAGCATTTAACCTTTGACTAAACTCTTAAAATATGTCGGTCAATTGTAGATAGTTAAGGGAGGGGAAAAGTCCCTAAAATGCGATCGACTCCCGTCCCTCGGCTGTTCTCCCCGTCCGATACATAATCCCCATCGATATCTACTAAAGTGACCCCAGCCTGGAAGTAACATTGCAGGTCGGCTTCGGGTCGGTGTTCGGAAACTAAAATATTGATATCCCCGCTTTCGATCGCACACTGAAACCGGATGTTTTTAATCTCTTCGGGATAGGTATTTAACAATTCTTCGGCAGATGGTTGAGAGTCTGGCCAACTGCTGAGAAAGCGATTTTCTTCTCCGGGAAAAGGCAGGGTAATTAGGGAACTTCCTTCTCGTGCGCCATAGTCGTCTACTTCCCGATTCCAACAAGCCAGGACTACCCGCCGCCCCCGATTACGATGTTCGTACACCTGTAGGGATAAAATGCGATCGCCTTCACAAGTTAGATTAAACTCCGGCCAAGTTTCTGATAAAGTGTGGAACAATTGATCACAACTGATGTCATGGCACGAACCCGGTATATTGCTAGGGGGGGGACTGGAGATGGCGATCGTCTCAAGAGTCAAAAATAGTGAACCCCAGACCCAAACAGACACTGGAATCAGACGGTTAAGTTTCATGGAAGTTAAGATATCGCAGTTTCTTGACTCCTGCAAGGTTTTCGATAACCAGAGAAGGCTCGGTTGAAGGTAGTCTCGATTCATGTTAGGATTGGTGTTGAAGGCTGGCATTTGATCCACAAGGGAAAAAAATTTTCGCCCGTACTGATTCCGTCAAATCAAGTGAGCTAAATATTGCTTGTAATGTACAGCATCAGGTAAGTTAGTAAATGCCGATGCTAGAGGTGTGCTGAATATACTGCACTGAGCTGAATATACTAAGGAACAGCTAAAGTAGGCTGCGTCTGGTTTTGACGACCATTGATGCTCACAAATCAGACCCGTGGCGACGCACCGCATCTCAGTAAAGGAGATTAAAGAGAGCGAGAAAGAGTTTCTCGTAATCGAGTATGGTTACTGGATACAGCCTTTAAGAATCGCTCTCAAGAATCTCGGAC
This sequence comes from Arthrospira sp. PCC 9108, assembly GCA_016745315.1. Taxonomy (GTDB): domain Bacteria; phylum Cyanobacteriota; class Cyanobacteriia; order Cyanobacteriales; family Microcoleaceae; genus Limnospira; species Limnospira platensis. Next base: position 1,105,916 of record CP066886.1, on the reverse strand, counting down.
CCTAAACTGCACATAGTCGATACAAAACTTAGAGGAGGTGACATTATGGTTAAACAAGAGCAAACCAAGTTCAGAACCATTCAACTCACTGAAGGTGTATTAGTTTCAACTCCCATTGAAGAATTCTGCATCCCTGCCCTACGAGCCGGGTTTTCTGGATATCCGGTCAATCCCCGTTGGAGTGGTGTCAAATTCCATGCTTGGAAAATTGGTCGCCAGATGCGCGAAGACCTATCAAAAGGTATTCTGGTAGTGCGGACTACTGATTCTATGTTGGTTTTAGCAGAAAATGAAGCCAACCAGGAAACTACAGAAACTCCATCTACATCTCAAAAATCGGGATTGATGTTTTCGACGCTGTTTCGCCGTAAAAAACGCGAGTTGACTCCAGCTTGAACAGCAGACTAGGGCGGTGTATAGCCGCCCTAAATTATGGTCTGGCAGGGGAAGCGGACTTTTTTTTTTGCGCGACAGGTTTGCTAGGATAGGATAGAACTAATTTTAAACTGACTCCCAATGTCTCCTCAAACGCCTGCTGATTTAACTGTAGTTGAAGCCCAAAGACTCCTAGAACAGTTCACTTGTATGGATATCACCGCTACAGCATCTATAGATAATCCAGTAAGGGTGCGCCAAGCGTTAGTGCTTCTAGCGAATGAGTCAGAGTATCAAATGCTGGGAATTTGTGCATCTTCGCGGACAGAGGCGATAACAGCATTAAAGGAATACTTACCGAAACTGGGTTACAACGCTGAGATTAACTCGGATGAGATTCCCGATATTGAAGGCCCAGTCTATATCAAGTTTAATGGTCGCAGTGTGTCTTACCATATTAGCCCCTACCTAGAAAAGTATCGGGGGGTACTGGTTTCCTGTCAGTCTTTAGAGGAAAATGGGGTGAACGGTACTTATGGCCATTTTCCTTTAGATCTGTTTGCTACAGCCTAGTAGGGGTCTTTCCCGGTGGGGCTGAAATTATCGGGGGGTGTGGACTACTGGTTGAATGGGTGAAAACCGGGAAAAATGGTTCGGGTATCTCTGAACTGCTGGGGTGTCAAATATGAGGAATTTTAGGGCAGTATAGTAAAGAGTCCCGATAAATTGGTATAATCACAGATTTACCATCGGGGACTTGACCTAGACCGAATAGTATGACATAATGTGAAGAGATGTAAACCTAGCTAAGTTTAAAATAAGCATCTCGGGTGGCCTTAGAGTGGATGACTAAGGCTCTGACATTGAAAATGGTTGTGAGCGATCGCGGTGACTAAATTTGTAGGTGAGTCCATGGATCTCAGTATGTTGGGGTCTATGCTTTAAAATCGGACACTAAAAACCTCGTGGCGATAAAGTAAAAGGAATTTAGCTTCAGAACATCAGGACAACATATCTACCAGAAGGCAAGGCTTTCAAACAACGGATCATATTTTTTATAACGGAGGGCATATTGACTATCCTGACTGTCTATCTCACTCCTTGCTAGGGGGTCGCTGCCAGTTTATTAGCTGTTTAGGGAGGGTAAAATTGACTATGGCAACTGCTAAAACCACACAAACTGAATTAACGTCGCGGAACCCCCGCTCTGGTGCTTCCATGGATGCAGTGCGGACTTATTTGCACGAAATTGGTCGAGTGCCACTGTTGACCCGAGAAGAAGAAATCATCTACGGTAAAAAAGTACAGCAGATGATGAATCTGTTGGAAGTTCGCGATGAGTTAACGAAAGAACTCGATCGCGATCCTACTCCAGAGGAATGGTCGGCGAAGGCTGGACTGAGTGAGTCGGAAATGACTGATATCATCAATCGTGGTCGTCGTGCGAAGCAGAAAATGATTGAGGCGAATTTGCGACTGGTGGTGTCTATCGCCAAGAAGTACCAAAAACGCAATATGGAGTTTTTGGATTTGATCCAAGAGGGAACTCTGGGTTTGGAACGGGGTGTTGAGAAGTTCGACCCGATGCGAGGGTATAAGTTCTCAACTTATGCTTACTGGTGGATTCGCCAAGCGATTACCCGTGCGATCGCCCAAAACTCTCGGACTATCCGCCTGCCGATCCATATTACGGAAAAACTGAACAAAATTAAAAGAGTTCAGCGGGAATTGTTCCAGCAGTATGGTCGCAATGCCACTCCCACGGAAATTGCGAAAGCATTAGATTTGGAACCGTCTCAGATTCGGGATTATTTGTTAGCTTCCCGCCATCCGGTTTCCCTTGACCTGCGAGTTGGTGATAACCAAGATACGGAACTGCAAGATCTGCTCGAAGATGAATCGGCTTCTGCTGATAGCTATGTTACTCAACAACTGTTGCGGCAGGATCTCAAGGATATGATGGCGGATCTGACTCCCCAGCAGCGGGAAGTGTTGACTTTGCGCTACGGTCTCAACGACGGTAAGGAAATGTCTTTATCGAAAGTGGGAGTACAGATGAATATCAGTCGTGAACGGGTGCGCCAGTTGGAAAACCAGGCTTTGAACCACCTGCGTCGTCGTAAAGCCCAGGTGCGGGAATATCTGGCTTGCTAATCGATATGGATGATTAACCCGGTTTCTCCCGAAGCCGGGTTTTTCAAGGATCTAGTTGTTGTTGTTGATTAGTTTCTAGTTTGACCTGAAGTTGTCGGGCGATGGGTTGGTTAGGATTCAAATTTAGGGCGGTGGCGATCGCATCTTTAGCGGCTTGGAGTTCACCTAACTGTTGTAAAGCATAACCTCGCAGTGCCCAAGCGTTGGCATTTTCTGGCTGAATGCGAGTGGCTTGTTGATAGGCAAAAAGGGCATCTTGGTAATTTTCCAAGGCAATCAAGGCGGTTCCCATGTTATACCATCCCTGGAAAAAGTCAGGGTTAAGGATTACGGCTTCTTTGGCTGAAATGACGGCTTCAGCATACTGTTGGGCTTCCCAGAGGGCGACGCTGCGACTAGACCATAGTTCGGGGTTGTTTCGGCCTTTTTCCACTGCCATATTATAGGCTGCGATCGCCTCTTCAAAGCGTTTCAAGGAAGCCAAAATCCGACCACGATTTTGCCAAGCCTGGGCTAAATTTGGATCAAGTTCGATAGCGCGGGCGACGGACTCCAAGGCGGCTAGATAATCTTCCTGATACCAGAGGATAACGGCAGCGTTGTTCCAGGCTTGGGGATAGTCGGGTTGCAATTCGATGGCAGTGTTATTAGCAACTGTTGCGGCTTGGAGTTCTCCCTGGGCGGCGAGGGCGACTCCCAACTGGCTCCAGGCGGTGGCTGGACCCCACTGATCCCAAAAACCATCTCCTTCTAGGGCGGCTCCGCAGGCTTTTTGGGCGGCTTGATATTCTCCTAAATCGTTTAATAATTGACACTGATTAACCAGTGCGAAGGAATAATCAGAACGCAGTCTGATGGCTTGTTCGTAGGCGTTCAGGGCTTCGCTAAGGCGGTTGAGGGAGGTTAAAGCAAACCCCATAGCAGCCCAGAGAGTGGGGTCTTCTTGGTTCAAACTCAGGGCGCGTTGAAAAGATGTCTTTGCCTGTTCATAATCTGCTAAATTCAGATAGGCAAATCCCTGATATTTCCAGGCGATATCGGGGCTGATTTCCCCCCAGTTGTTATCAATTTCCAGGGCTCTCTCGCAGGAGGCGATCGCTTTATAGGGTTGGTCTAATTGATGGAAACAATAGCACTGATGCACCAGGGTTTGAGAATTATTGGGTTGGAGTTGTAGGGCTTGCTGATAAGTGTCTAAAGCGGCTTGATATTGCCCTTGACGCTGGTGAATTAACCCTTTTTGAAACCAGACAAGGGCGGGGGTGATTTCATGCCAACGGCGGTCAATTTCTAAGGCTTGGTCGCAATCTTTCATGGCCTCTTGGTAGCGCCCTAAAGCAGATAATGCGGTGCAGCGATAGGCGAGAACTCGGGAATATTTCGACTCCCGTTCGAGGATTCGGTCAGCGGAGGCGATCGCTTGGGTATACTGTTGGATAGCCAATAAAATACGGGTTCGTTCTACCCATATTTCCAGGGCTTTGGGTTTTAAAATAATGGCGCGATCGCAAGCACTGAGGGCTTTTTGATACTCTTGGCGATCGACTAATAGGCGACAAAGATTCACCCAATAGTCGAAATCTTCTAACCCCTCGAGAGAGTCGGAATTTCCGGGATCTGGAGAGGGTGGGGTGGGTAAAGATTGCAGGGGCTCTGGGACTGACATTGATAGCGTATCCGACCCATGGTTCGGAAAAATGGGATTTCTGGCTTGAGGGAGGTTGACTGGGGGGATAGATGGGCGATTAAGCCTTGGTAATTGCCGGATTTGGGCTAAAGTGGTATAGGTGGCGATCGCCCTACCGGACATCAACAATAATGCCGTTAGGATGACACTGCCGAAACTCCCAAGTTTTGCTAGAATGCCCACCAATGCCCCATTCATGGTTTTTGGGTTTCAATTTTCATCATGGGGCTGATTATAGAACTTAGGAAAGCCAAGCCTGGTTTTTTTAATGTAATTTAAAGATTTTCCTATGGCAAGTCTGACTGATTATTGGGAGGCGATCGCCCCTGCTATTTCGCCGGATTTAATTTCGCCGGAATCCCTGGGCCATTTGGCGGCGGTGGGGGGACATTTCCCTAGTGCGATCGCGTCTTTGGTGGGGTTTGAATGTCGCCTAGCAGACCCTCAACCTCAAGCTGATCTGTTTTTGCGGGTGGTTCCCGAAAACGGAGGTCGCGACATCCTCGCTGGCGGTGAAGCCGTGGAAACGCTTCCGAAATTATATCATTTGTTGGCGGGTTCTGCGACAATTCCCGTCCTGTCTTCTCGGTTAATTGAGCATCCAGTATGGCGAAAAATTCGCCTATTTTGCCAGGAATGGTCTAACCCTGAGACATCCTTTTATCGGACTGTGAATGATTTATGGTTGGAATTTGATTTAACGGGGGATTTAACGGGGGATTTAACTACTGATAGAGTCATTCCGATTCCCAGTGTATTTTGGGGTTCGGAACAGGGGGCGGATTTAGAAAATCATCTCAATTGGTGGCTAGACAGTCGGTTAACTTCTGCACAAAGCCAAATTATTCACCAGACTTTCCAGGCTTTACCTCCAACGGCAAAATTATTTCAAAGTGGGGTTTTATTGAGTCGAAATTCTCAGGCGCTAAGATTTTATATAGCTGATATTTCTCCTACACAAATATATGGGTATCTTGAACAACTGGGATGGTTAGGCGATCGCTATAGTATCGGAGCAATTTTAGCTCTGCTATCTGTGGGGATAAATAAAACTAATTTACAGTTAGAAATTGATGGGAATAGTCTCAGTGAGCAAATAGCGGTAGAATGCTATTTAGAAAATCGACAAGCCTGGCAAATCTTTCTTGATGGTTTAGTTAAAACCGGATTTTGTCTACCTCAAAAACGAGACGCAATCCTGAGTTTTGGGGGCTTGACCCATGAGAGAGATTCCCCGGAAAAGTGGCCGGACACTTTACGGCGGCGCTCTCAACTTCTGGGTGAGGATTGGGAAAGTGTCTTATTTCGGAGATTAGCTTATTTAAAACTGACTTATCGCCGGGGAATACCTTTAGAATTTAAAGCATATTTAGGGGTTCAACCTGGCTGGATCAATACTAAATCTTGGGGAGTCAAATTATAAATATGCGAGCATTTATAGAAGCGATCGCGAATCATCCAGAATTGCAGAACAAAATTATGGCGGCTGACAACATTCAAGACTTGCTGAAAATTGCCGCATCGGCTGGATATAATATGACTATCAAAGAATTAGAAACTACCCTAACTGAAGATTTTGGTGAACTGGTCCTTGAGTTAGAGAATAACCCTGGTATTTCTGCTGGTTACGCCGGCATTTTGCTAACTCAACTGATAGAATCGATCTGTTTTTCTAGTTAAAATACGGATTGATTCCTAACCATTGTGAATTTTAGTTAACATTTATGCTGCTCCTCTGTGGAAAACTGTATAATAATTAGCGCCAAAGGTTATGCGATCGCCGATTTTGTCTGGCAGTGGCAAACCCCTAAAGGGTTGAATAATAAGGGTTAAGGGGGTAAAAATGTCAAAAATTAGAACCAAAGCGCCACAAGCATCACCCACGACCTCGAGAGTTCAGACGAAGAAGACTTTACCGCGTGGGCGATCGTTTACCGGTACCGGGGAAACTGAAACCGCGACAACTGAAACCTTGAGCGAAGGGCGATCGGGGTTTTTTTCTCCGCCAACACCACCAGAAATTCAACCCCAATCTTATCGGGTTTCGGGCTACCAATTTGACCGAGTTTCGATCCTGGACTACACGCCAGCCAAACTGCAACCCAAACGGCTGATAACTCCCCCAGAAGAGGAAGACAGGGAAGCGGAAACGGATATGGGTGGAGAAGAGATAGGGGAAATGGACGAACTTGCGCCGCCGTCCGCCCCCCCACCGGAGGAAAACCCACCCAAACAGCCGGACACGCAACTACAACGTCAGCCAACAGGAGGGGGGTCTTTTGTGGCTTCTTCTCAGATTGCCAATCGCATTATACGGCGTAAAGGTCGCGGCATTCCACTTCCAGACCCAGCCCGCGAGTTTATGGAGTCTCGGTTTGAAAATGATTTCAGTGGGGTTCGTCTTCACACGGATAGTGAGGCGGTTCAACTAAGTCATAATTTGAGGGCGAAAGCATTTACTCACGAAAATGATATCTATTTTAATGCGGGACAATATAACCCAAATTCGGTAGGAGGAAGGCGGTTATTAGCCCATGAATTAACCCATACAATTCAGCAAACAGGGGCGAGAGTTCAACGGAAATATAGAGGCGATCGCCCTCGGAAAATTAACCGAATGCAACGGAAGGCGATCGGCAGAGTTCAGCGTTCGGATGAAGAGAATGTTAGTATTAATTTAAAACCGCTATCGGCGACAATATCCTCTGTGGGTAGTTCTCCAATTCAGCGTTCAGATGAAGATAATGTTAGTATTAATTTAAAACCGCTATCGGCGACAATATCCTCTGTGGGTAGTTCTCCAATTCAGCGTTCAGATGAAGATAATGTTAGTATTAATTTAAAACCGCTATCGGGGACAATATCCTCTGTGGGTAGTTCTCCAATTCAGCGTTCAGATGAAGAGAATGTTAGTATTAATTTAAAACCATTTGCTGGGAATTCTGGGGGTTTATCTTTTCAACCTCAACTGATAGTTGGCGCACCTGGGGACAAATACGAACGAGAAGCAGATCACATGGCTGATCTGGTGATGTCGATGAATTTACCTGCTACATCCCCACCAATTCAACGGGAGGAAGAGGAGACAAAATCGGTAGTTTCTCCGACTATTCAACGCATCAATAGCCACCGTCCCCGTCGGCGTGCGGCTATTCCCTATAGTCTTCTTCATTCTACGGAAGAAAGTGAGGATGAGCAAAATGTTAATATTACGCTAAAATCTAAAAAGACTAAAAATAATCGTCGATTTAAACAGGATAAAAAACGCGGTTATCAGGGTGCATTTGCAGCGAGTCAAGATATTGAAAAACAGCTAAAAGCCAAAAAAGGAAGCGGCAATCCTCTACCAGAGGAAACGCAAGAGTTTATGGAATCGCGGTTTGGTCAGGATTTCTCAGAAGTGCGAATTCATACTGATGGGGAAGCGGCCGAGATGAATCAAAATCTGGAAGCTAAAGCATTTACTCACGGTCAAGATATTTATTTCAATACAGGGGAGTATCAGCCGGACTCGGAGAGTGGGAAAAAATTATTAGCCCATGAACTGACTCATACTATACAACAAACGAAGCCGAAAGTGAAGTCTAAATCGACGGAGGAAATTCGGGAAAAAACACAAAAAATTCAGCGGAAACCGGATTTTTTTGGGATGGGTTTAAAATCCAAGTTCGAGGAAAAAATCAAGAAAGAACGAGAGGAAGCACAGAAAAAACACGAACAAGAGAAAGAGAAAGAGAAAGAGAAAGAGAAAGAGAAAGAGAAAGAGAAAGAGAAAGAGAAAGAAGACAAAAAGGAGGATAAAGAGGCAGAAAATAAAGATGCGAAAGAGGGAGATAGTGAAGAGAAAAAACAGCAGTCTAAAAATAAGAAAAAAAGGATTAATAAAAAGAGTAAAAATACATCTGATACAAATAATCATCAACTACAAGATGATGAGGTGACAGAGGAGACGATAGTTCAACAGAAGAAAGAAGATAATTCCCAAGGAAAAAATGAGGGGAAAAAGGAGGAAAAAGAGGAGGAGAAAGAGGAGAAAGAGGAGAAAGAGGAGAAAGAGGAGAAAGCTAAAGAGGAAAAAGAGAATTTAGAAAAAGACAAAAAAGGTGTCAGTGACAAATGGGCAAAAGAAATAGAGAGTAAGAAAAAGGAGGGGGGAGATTTTTCGGAAGCTGAGAAGACCCAGAAAAACACAGACAAACAAGCAGATAAAACGAAAGAATTGCTGGACGCTGAGGATGAAGAAGCAGCGAAAAGTAAAGGTGAAAATTTAGAAAAAGAGTCGGATAAAACGACTGAATCAGAACAGGGAAAAGCAACTAAAGAAGAAAGCCAAGAAGAAGCGACTAAAAAGAAAGATTTAGAAGAGGCGAAAAAAATCAAAGCACAAGGGGATGCTAAAGCTGCTGAAGCGGAGGCAGAAGGGGAAGAGAAACCGGAGGGAGAGGCGGAAGAACAACAGAAAGAAAATAGTCCGGAAGATGGCTTTTTAGAGTCGGTGGGAACTCAGGAAGGATTAAAGGATCCGGGTGTTGTGGAAGCGCCGGATTTGAGTGGTAAACCTGCGCCGCGATCGCCTAATGCTGATCCGGCATTTCAAGCGGCAGTGACACAAACGGAACATCTAGCAGCGGAACAGAGTAGCCACAAACCAGCCCAGGACAAAGCGAGAGAGGCGCAAGATGCCTCGGTAGATACTGAGCAGCAAATGCGAGAAGCCGAAGCGTCGCAGTCGGAAGAGGCTTCGCATAAAGAAGTACAAGAGTTTAATAAGGAGGAATTTATCAGTAATCTTCTGGCTATTTTAGAGCAAAATAAGCCGGACAGTCAGAAAGATGTGGAAGGTGGAAAGGGGGCATCTGAAGCTACGGAAGATATCCTGGAAGAGGTTGAACACAGTAAGGACGATTCAGGGGGTGAACTGGAAGAGTCGGCGACACGGGAGCCGGCACCGGAACTGGAGGAGCCTAAGATTTCAATTCCTACGCCAGATCCGATGGAAGAAACGGGAGAAGCGCCGATTCCAGAGGCGATAGATGCGGAGGCGACTGTTCCGAAATCTCAGTCAGAAGAGGATGTTGAAAAGCCTTTAGAGGAAACGCAGGAGGCGCTAGGTGAATTAATTCCCCAGAAGCTACAGAAAAAGTTAATTGTTGGCGCAGCGGGTGATCAATACGAACAGGAAGCGGATCGCATGGCGGAAGTGGTGATGAAGATGCCAGAGGGGGCAACTGAATCGCCAGAAGAGGAGGAGATAGAAGGGGAAACTGAGGGGGTTTCGGTGAATACTGGGATGGTGCAATCCCAAAGGATGATTCAACGGAAAGAAGAGGGATTTACGGCAGAAAAACCGACTCAAGAAGGGAAGGTAGTTCTTGATGAAAATCGGTTGGAATTGTATGAGTCGGAAGCGGGAATAAATGTTTCGGGTGCGGTGGAAAAAGCTGAAGATAATGTTGCGGAAACGGGGAAAAAATTTAGGGAAGAAGAAGAGGGGGTTCAGGAAGAAACTCTTGATGTGCAAGCTGGGTCGGTTCTTGACTCTCAAGAACAAATGTTTGAGGGGCGATCGCAGGAATTTATTAATGTTGCTAATACGCAAGCGGAAGCGCAACATAAGGATGAAGGTGAACGGGCGAGAGTTACCCAAGAAATTCAGGCAATTTACGACACAACTCAAGTGAATGTTAATGGCATCCTGGAACGGATGGATGCTAGGGTTAATGCTGAATTTGAAGCGACAAATAAGAAAGCGAGGCTGGCATTTGAACTAAAACAACACGAATTATTTCAAAAGTGGAAACATGATTATTATTATAACAGGAACCCGCTGTGGTTTCCCTGGATAGAGATTAAAACGGGTTGGGCTTATGTGAGAGTTCGCTTTTATCTGAAAAGATTTTTTAATAGCCCGCTGTGGGCGATCAATAAACTTTTTACGGACCTCCCGGACGAAGTGAATAGTATTTATGGGGTGGCTCGGGAAGTATTTATTGAGGAACAGAAAGCGGGGATATATAGGATTGCGGATATTGTTGAAGAAGAATTGACGAATGCGAAAAATGCGGTGCAAGAAGGACGCGATCGCGTGAAGGATTATGTGGCTAATTTGCCGGACAGTTTGAAAGAAGTTGGCACGGAAGCAGCGGGGAATGTGCAGGCGCAATTTGATAGTTTGGAAAGCAATATTAGTGAGCGACAAAATAAACTGGTTGATGATTTAACTAAGAAATATGAAGCGAGTGTTAAGGAAATTGATAAGCGTATTCAAGAGTTAAAAGACCAAAATAAAAGTTTAATTTCTAGAGCCCTGGCTTTTCTTGCGAAGCTGGCGGCGTGGATTCTGCGGCAGGTTTTACGACTTGTGGAGCCAGTCATTAAGATGATTCCGGGGGTGGGAAATCGAGCGGGGGATTTTTTGGATGCGTTTGTTGACGACCCCAGGGGGATTATGGATGCTCTATTTAGTGGGGTTGGTGAGGGATTTAAAAACTTTGGTAAAAATATTGTACCTCACCTGAAAAATGCTTTGTTTGATTGGCTATTGGGAATGGATATGCCGATCAAGTTTCCCGATAAGTTTGATTTGCGGGGAATTCTGGATATTATCCTGCAAGTTTTGGGTTTGAGTAAAGATTATATTTTGGAACTGGCATCTGGGGAGTTACCAGATTGGGCGAGCGATATTTTAACGACTCTGATTGAAAAGGGCCCGGGGGCGTTAAAAGAGTATTTGGAATCGATACCGGAGGATTTACCGGCTTTGGCGTTGAGCTTTTTTAAGGCGATCGTGGAGTTCCCTAGTAAAGGGGTGATGGTGTTGTGGGACTTCATTAAATCCGGTTTATCGACGATGAAAGAGCTGTTCATGAGTAGCATCATGTTTGAGGTGGTGATTCCTCAAATTGTGATAGCGGGGATTCAATGGGTTTTGAGTTTGACTAACCCTGCTTCTGGAGTGATTAAAATTGCTAAAGCTATTGTTAATCTGCTGATATTTTTTATCAATAATATGGACATGATTAGGGAGGTCTTAGAAGCACTAGGTGAGGTTATGGATGCGATTATATCTAAAATAGTGAGCCAAATTTCTCGAGCTGTGGAACAGGCATTGGCGGACATTCTGCCGTTGGTTTTGGGGATGTTAGCTAGTGTTTTGGGTTTAGGAGGTATTCCTAATAAGATTCAGAAAGTTATTACTAAATTAAAATCTCCGGTTGATAAGGTGGTGGGGGGTGTTTTTTCGTCGGTCGGCACGGTTTTGAGTCTGCTGGATCCGACATCTTTTATGATGGGTGCTTTTGAGGATAAAGTATCTAATAAGAAAAAATCAAAGAATAAAAAACAGAAAAAATCTAATAAAAATAAGTCAAAAAAACGGAAAACTAAAAAAAGTAAAACCAAAGCCAAGAAAAAGGATAAGAAGAAACGGAAAAAAAATAAGGATAAACGCCAAAAGTCGAAAGCTAAGAAAAAGGATAAGAAGAAACGGAAAAAAAATAAGGATAAACGGAAAAAGTCGAAAGCTAAGAAAAAGGATAAGAAGAAACGGAAAAAAAATAAGGGCAAAAAGAAGAAACCTTCCCAAGTCCTGAAGAAAGTGGCGAAAAAATTAAAAAGGCAAATCAAGAAAAACCCGAAAGCTCGTCGGGTTAAAAAGGTGCTGAAAAAATTTAAGAAGAAATATAAACTTAAATCCCTGAAAATGAAAAAGAATAAAAAGACTAAAAAAGGGAGGAAATACCTGATTGTTGGTGTTGCCAAAAAACCTAAAAATAAAAATGGTAAAGTACAGAAAAAAGAGGCATCTGTAAATGTTGAAAATCCGACAATAACGCAGGGAATGGAAAGGGCTTTAGAAGAACAGCAAAACGAAGGAGAATCTCTATCTACTGGGGTTCGGGAACCGATGGAAGCTGCTTTTGGGTTGAATTTTGGGCGAGTTCGCATTCACCGGGATACTGAAAGCGATCGCCTGAGTCGTTCTTTGAATGCTAAAGCCTTTACGACAGGAAGAAATATTTTCTTCCGTCAAGATACTTATGCTCCCCATAGTGATGAGGGCAAAAAACTCCTAGCCCATGAACTGACTCATGTGGTGCAACAGTCGGGAGAAAAGCCTGATATTCAACGTTTATTTGCATCGGATACCTACAGTCGAGAAGTGATTCCGGTGGTTGAGATGAGTCCGACGAAAATTCCGATAATTCAGGCGAAGAAAGACAAGAAGAAAAAGGTCAAAATTAAATCTAAGGTGAAAAAGACTAAGTTGAAAATGACTGTAATTATTACGGAGAAAGACAAGAAGAAGAAGAAGAAGAAGAGCCAGAAAAAGCCGAAAAATATAGATAATCCGGAAGTGATGGAAGAAGTGAAATTGTCGCCGACATTGATCAGTAATGTAGTGGAGGCGATCAAGGCGATTATCAATCATAATCCTGAAAGAACAGCGGTGAGCAATAAACTGGAAGAGGTGCGAGTTAAATTTGCTCTGGAAGTGGTGAAACTTGTGCGGGCTGTGACTATTGGGAATAGCTTTGCTTACATTGTTAATATTCGGGGTAAGGGTAAATATTTGGATGCCCAAAAAATGCAGGGGTTTCTGAAGCGACTGGCTCGCCAGGCGGGTAAACCTTATAATGTTGGTATGGAGCCAAATGCGGGTATGAAACCTAAGTCGTCAATGACCGATCGCACTATGTCTAGTAGTGTATCTGGGACTTCTAGTAGACAAAGGAGGCGATCGCCAGTTATCCCCACCCCGACTCAATCGAAGCAACTCAACGGTCAACAACAACCAAAGCTGGACATTATCACCAAGGTCAGGCCAATCAACGCCAACAGTATCGAAGTGATAGTTAGGGCTAACCCAAAGGCGCAAAATGAATCACAACCAGTCAGCAAACCCCCCAATTCCTAATGTGTTACGGAGTCCTAAGTCCCTAGTCCTCGGTTCCTAGTCTTTAGTATCGAGGGTCTTTTCTGATATTTCCCAGAAAAAATTTTATTGGGCTTCAAATCAGGCAAAAGCGTTATACAGCAATAGATACAGCGATTGTAAATCTCGGTAAATTGCCAGGGGAGATAAATTTTAAGGAATTTAAGGTTATGTTTCTGTTTGTTAAGCGCTATGCTATAGAACAGATGGTCTCAAAAAATCAAATTTGCTGGACAACCTCTGGGTTGTTAACCAGGGTAAATTTGGGAACATTAGGAGACCTTACCTACATGCTATGGTTCCTAGATGCCCATAACAAGGCTTAACGCCGGACTAAAACTCATTTTAGTGATTAGAGTCAAGACATATCTGTGTTGGAGTTGGGCAGCCAAAGGAACCGGGCGAAAAACAATCATATTGGAGATTTGATGAGTCAATCCTTTGAAAGCTTAGGTATTTCCGAACAACGCGCTCGCCATTTAGAAACACTGGGTTTCACAGAACCCACCCCAGTTCAAATCCAAGCCATACCCGAAATGCTATCCGGTCGGGATGTTGTGGGTATGGCACAGACAGGAACTGGTAAGACTGCTGCCTTTTCGCTGCCCATTCTCGAACAGATTGACGTTCATGCCGCTGGTATTCAAGCGTTGGTTTTGACTCCCACCCGGGAACTGGCGATGCAGGTGAAGGAAGCTATTCGCACTTTTAGTGATGATAATGCCCTGTATGTGCTGACAGTTTATGGTGGTCAGTCCATTGATCGACAAATTCAGCGACTGCGACGGGGGGTTCAGGTTGTCGTGGGAACCCCAGGGCGTATCCTAGATCTACTGAACCGAGGTGAACTGAAACTTGATTCACTGCGTTGGTTAGTGTTGGATGAAGCAGACGAAATGCTGAGTATGGGCTTTATCCAAGATGTGGAAAAAATCTTGGAGTCGGCCGACTCTGAACATCGTCAGACGGCGTTCTTCTCAGCAACGATGGACGCTTCCATCTCGAAGTTGGTGCGACGACACCTGAAGTCCCCTGTGACTGTGAAGGTGGAAACTCCCAAGGCTACGCCTAAACGGATCGAACAGTCTGTTTATATGGTTCCTCGTGGATGGTCTAAAGCTCGCGCCCTAGAACCGATTTTAGAACTCGAAGATCCAGAATCGGCGATTATTTTTGTGCGAACTAAACAATCTGCGGCTGATTTAACTAATCAATTGCAGGCGGCAGGTCATAGTGTTGACGAGTATCATGGTAATCTCAATCAGTCTCAACGGGAGCGACTGTTGATGCGTCTGCGCCGCCGTCAAGTGCGCTGGATTGTAGCTACTGATATCGCAGCGCGAGGTCTGGATGTGGATCACCTCACCCATGTGATCAACTATGATCTTCCTGATCAAGTTGATAGTTATGTTCACCGCATTGGGCGTACAGGTCGCGCGGGTCGGGAAGGAAAGGCAATTACTCTTATTCAGCCTATCGATCGCCGTAAGTTGCGAAATATTGAACGTCACCTGCGCCAAACTTTGAGCATTCAGTCAATCCCCAAACGGGCAGAAATTGAGGCGCGTTACATTGACCGACTGAAAGACCGGGTGCGGGATGCTTTGGCTGGGGAACGTATGGCTTCTTTCTTGCCTATTGTCTCTCAATTAAGCGAGGAGTATGATCCCCATGCGATCGCCGCTGCGGCTTTGCAACTTGCTTATGATCAAACTCGTCCGGCTAGTATCGGAAGGGATGATTACGAAGATGATGACGATGCCGTTTCCAACAAACCTAAGCTAATTAAACGCCGCCGCCCAGCTTCTGTTTCCAATAACAGTTAGATGGCTGATTTACCGGATAGGCTTTAATTAATGTGGAGATGCGATCGCCTGGTCGCGTCTCACTCTATTTTTAGGGCAAATATTGAGGGTTAATTAGGTTAATGGCATGAAAAAAGGTGCATTTTCTGCGGGTGAAATATGGCGGCGCTGGACAACTTTACTGTCTATTATCGCGGCTTTTGGGGTTAATATATGGACTAATATTGCCCCGATTAATGGTTTAACTGTCGGGGATATTTCCAATAATTTTTTTGTTAATACTAAGATAATTCCGGCTAACTATGCCTTCTCTATTTGGGGATTAATCTACTTAGGTTTATTCGGCTTGGCTATTTATCAGCTACTCCCTAGCCAACGAGATAACCCACGTTTAGCCGAGATGGGTTATGGTTTAGTGTGGGCAAGTATAGCTCAAATTATCTGGATATTCTTGTTTTTATATAGGTTATTTCCCCAGTCGATTTTGGCGATGGTGGTAATTTTATTATCGCTGATATATTCCTATGTAAAATTAGATGTAGGTCGGCGGCGGGTTCCCAAGGGGGAATCTTGGTTAATTAATATTCCCCTGAGTATATATTTAAGTTGGATTAGTGTAGCGACGGTGGTGAATGTAGCGATCGCCTTAAATTGGATTAACTGGAATGGTTGGGGTATGGCTCCCCAAGTCTGGACAGCGATCATGATAATTGTAGCGGCCACTATTGCGATTATTATGAGAGTTCGCCACCAGGAAACCGCCTATCTATTGGTAACAATTTGGGCTTTAATAGCGATCGCGATCGGTCAAAATAATGAACCATTAATTGTGACGACTGCCTTAATGTCGTCCCTGGTAATTTCCCTATTTTCTCTAGGTTCAATCAATGCAATCGTAGACAATGGATAATGGAAATTCATCATCCTGGCGATTGTATAACTACCTCCATTATCCATCAATTGAGAATTTGGGAAGAAGGTCACAAAACCCTAGCCCTTAACTGAGCCAGAGGAAGACACATCATTTTTTTCCAGGTAGGGACATAGGCGCGTTGGTTAAAGACATCGTATTCGTTGCGCTCAATTTCATCTAAAATTTGTCGATAGAGCATTAAGGCGGTCCAAACAGGCCAGCGGATGTCAGGATGAAGGGCGGCGATGCCTTCCTCAGCGAGGGTATAGAATTTTCTAGCCCGCTGTATTTGAAAGCGCATCAACTCACGCCAGCGTTCATCTACTTTCCCATTCAATAAATCCGCTTCGGTATAGTTAAACAGAGCCAGGTCATCGAGAGGCAAATAAATCCGACCTCGCCGAGCATCTTCCCCCACATCTCGGAGAATATTAGTAAGCTGGTTAGCAATACCCAGAGCGATCGCCTCTTCTTTAGGATAATAAATAGACTGGTCACGATTCCAGGGAACACTCAGATCCGGTTCAGCAGTACCCATAACCGCCAAAGACATCAGTCCCACCGTCCCAGCGACCCGATAGCAATATAAATTCAACTCATCAAAGGTATTGTAGCGATTCCGGGACAGATCCATACGTTGACCTGCGATCATATCTCGGAAGGGTTGAATATCCAGGGGGAAGCGACCGAGGGTATCGACCAAAGCCACATCAACCGGCTCAATAGGATGTCCAGCGAAAATCGATTCTAGTTGTTCTTCCCAGTGGTCGAGAGTTTCCAGAGTAGTAGAACTTGCCATGGGACCATCTACCAATTCATCGGTACGGCGACACCAAACATAAATAGCCCAAATAGCCTGACGCTTGGCCAGTGGCATCAATTGAGTACCCAAGTAGAACGTCTTAGCATACTGTGCGGTAATTTGGCGACAGAGTTCATAGGAATCTGACCGGGTTGCCGGAGTTCTCATGCAGGGGGATTTAGAGAGTTGCAGCATTCGTTTTTTTTTCAGGCCTGAGCTATCAGCCATAGGCGTTTGCAGTTAGCAAAACATCATCAGGGAAATACCCTCGAGACGTTTCAGAGATTAGGGGACTTAGCTAGTCCTCAAGTCTTGTTGAATAGCCTGTGCTGTCAGCTTACCAGAAAGCACAGCACCTTCCATACTAGCGAGATAGCGTTGCATGGTGTAATCCCCACTCAGATAAAAATTAGGGATAGGTGTTTTTTGACTTGGGCGACAAGCCTGACGGCCAGGGGTAGCTTTATAAACTGATCGCGGCGTTTTCACCACATGATACTTGAGCAACTTAGCCGGTGATGGGAAGTGTTGAGGAAACAACTTTTCCAACTCCGCCATAGTTGCAGCTACAATATCGGCATCTGACTTACCAATCCAATCAGCAGCGGGAGCCAAAACCAACTCTAACATTGAGCGATCGGGGTTAGCATATTCCTTACAAGTATTGCTCATGTCTGCATAGACACTAAGCAAAGGTGATCGGGAAAACAGTAGGTGATCAATATCAGTCAACTTGCGATCGAACCACAAATGAACATTAATCACGGGAACCCCTTCCAAACCCTCAAGTTGCTTAAAATAATCAAGCTCCTGCCAAGGTTTAGGCAACATCAGCTTGAGGGGGTCAACAGGCATAGCCGACACATAAACATCAGCGGTTAGCACTTCTTCCGGCGCACCATTTCGGGCCGGAATCACGAATCCCTCAACATGGCCTGACTCATTGACCAAAAACTCCTGAATCGGAGCATTTAATCGCACCTGTCCGCCTCGTTCCGTAATATAGTCTACCAGAGGCTGACACAATCTTTCCGTTGGCGATCCATCAAGAAAGGCCATTTTCGAGCCATTTTTCTCTTGGAGGAAGCGGTTAAGAGCGGTTAGAATGACAGTGGAGGATATTTCTTCTGGCCCAATAAAATTGAGAGCCTTAGACATAGCAATAAACACCTCAGTTTCCACCCTTGGGGGAACATTTTGTTGTTTGAGCCATTCCGAGAAGGAATATTTATCCATCTGTTCGACATAATTCTGGCCTTGAATCATGGCGGGAATTAGTCCCAAGCCAAACTTAATTTTTTCAGGCCAGGTCAGCATATCATTATTGCGAAGAATAGCGACTATGCCATTAACGGGGGCTGGAATATCGGGAAAATCGAACCGAGAGTAAGTCCCCGGCTGATCTGGTTGGTTAAAGATCATGGTGTGTTCTTTCCACTGCAACCGATCCTCAATGTCCAACTCCTTGAACAATTGGAGCATATTAGGATAGGCCCCAAAAAAGATATGCAGTCCCGTTTCGTACCAATCCCCGTCCTCATCTTTCCAAGCGGCCACTTTGCCACCGAGAACATCTCGTCTTTCCAAGACAATGGGGGTATAACCCATATCGGTTAGGTATTTGGCACAACTCAGGCCAGCCAAACCCGCCCCAGCGATCGCAACTCGCATTGACAACCCTTTCAATAACTTGCTTATATTTCGTTCTCATTATAGGTTACATCTCGTAACATTCTCTCGATAAAATTAGAATCTCCCCCCATTTAGGGCGACAACGATGGGAAGCGATAAAATTAGAAAAGATCTACTAGCCACACCAACAAGACAAGGAGAACACCAACGAATGGGTAGAGTAGTCGGCATTGACCTGGGAACAACCAACTCTGTTGTAGCGGTCATGGAGGGCGGTAAACCCGTCGTGATTGCCAATTCTGAGGGGATGCGGACAACACCCTCTGTCGTTGGCTTTACCAAAGAGGGAGAAAGGATTGTCGGACAAATGGCTAGGCGGCAGGCTGTTTTAAATCCTCAGAATACGTTTTATAATGTGAAGCGATTAATTGGGTCGAGATATGCGGACCTAACCCCGGCCTCAAAACGGGTCCCGTATACTATGCGTCGAGACGACAATGGTAATATCCGCCTCAAATGTCCTCGACTGAAGCGAGATTTCGCACCGGAAGAGATTTCGTCTATGGTATTGCGGAAATTAGCCGAGGAGGCGACTAGATATCTGGGGGAGGAGGTGACTGGGGCGGTAATTACTGTGCCGGCCTATTTTAATGATTCTCAGAGACAGGCGACCCGAGACGCTGGGAAAATTGCCGGATTAGAGGTAAAACGGATTCTCAATGAGCCGACGGCGGCTTCCCTAGCCTATGGACTACAAAAGCAGGATTTTGGGACTATTCTGGTATTTGACCTAGGGGGGGGAACTTTTGATGTGTCGGTGTTAGAAGTGGGAGATGGGGTATTTGAGGTTAAGTCCACTAGCGGGGATACCCAACTGGGGGGGAATGATTTTGACCAAAAAATTGTCGATTGGTTAGCTGAGAAGTTTCTGGAAGAACAGGGAATGGATCTCCGACGCGATCGCCAAGCCCTTCAGCGCCTGACAGAAGCAGCGGAAAAGGCTAAAATTGAACTATCTGGGGTGGGGGTAACGGATATTAATTTACCCTTTATTGCGGCGGATGCTGACGGACCGAAACACCTGGAAACTAGACTCTCTCGGGGAGATTTTGAGGGATTATGTGCTGATCTGATTCAACGGTTGCGCCGTCCGGTTAAACAGGCTTTGGTTGATGCCCAAATTTCACCTAGCCAGATCGATGAGGTGGTATTGGTAGGGGGTGCAAGCCGGATGCCCATTGTTAAGCAGTTGGTGCGTAGCCTAATTGACCTTGAGCCTAATCAGGGGGTTAATCCTGATGAGGTGGTGGCTGTGGGGGCTGCTATTCAGGCGGGCATTTTGGGGGGTGAAGTGCGGGATATCCTGCTATTGGATGTTACCCCCCTATCGGTGGGATTGGAAACTATTGGGGGGGTGATGAAAAAACTCATACCCCGCAATACTACTATCCCGGTGAGGCGATCGGATATTTTCTCGACTTCGGAGAATAATCAAACCTTGGTGGAAATTCATATCCTCCAGGGAGAAAGGGAGTTAGCTAAGGATAATAAGTCTCTGGGACGGTTTAAGCTGACGGGTATTCCACCAGCGCCTAGGGGTGTGCCTCAAGTACAGGTGGCTTTTGATGTTGATGCTAATGGTATCCTCCTGGTGACGGCTTTGGATAAAACCACTGGTCGCGAACAAAGCATTACTATTCAGGGTGCTTCTACTCTGTCTCAGGAGGAAGTTAATCAGATGATTCGGGAAGCCGAAGAGTTTGCAGACCAGGACCGGCTGCTACGGGAAAGGGTAGAAAAACGCAATCGCGCTCAGGCTTTGACTTATCAGGCGGAAAGACAGTTAAGGGAGGTAGCCCTAGATTATGGGATGCAGTTTGCTCAACGTCAACGGGGCCGTATTGAGACTTTAATTAGGGCGCTGCGCGATAGTCTGGAAAGAAATGACGATCGCGGTATTGATCAAATTGGGGCGGATCTGCAAGATGCGCTATATGATTTGACTCGCGAGGTGTCTGTTTTTGCGGTTGATGATGATGATGATGATCTGTTTGGATCGATTCGTCGGACTTTTGGAGGTGGCGATCGCCGTATCCGTGACCCCTATAATATGCCTCCGGCTACTGGCTATTCCCGTTACGATAACATGGGAACGGGAACTGGTCGCCCTGGTCAAAAATATTATCCCCAAAGTAATGATTGGGATGATGATGATGACGATTGGCTCTAATGGTGGGCTGTTTACGGTAATAGGGGAGGCTGTGGCGTGGGGTTCTCTCACCAGGCTTCCCCCGGTTTTGGTGGTTCGCTGCTCCCTTTTCTGAGATGCTGTTACTGCTCAGTTTATATTGTGATTCAATTATGCAAAATTTTCGGAATTATTATCAGATTTTAGGGGTTTCGAGAGATGCTTCTATTGATGAGATTAAAAAGGTCTATCGCCGTTTGGCTAGACAATATCATCCTGACTTGAATCCGGGGGATAAGGAAGCAGAAGAGAAGTTTAAGGATATTGGTGAGGCTTATCATATTCTCTCGGACCCGGAAAAGCGATCGCAGTATGATGAGTACAGCAAGTTTTGGAAACAAAAGGGGTTTGCAAGTCCGAAAAAATCCCCGGTGAGTGGCTTTAAAACCTGGGGAGGTCGGGTGGCTCGTGGTCGCACCCAAACTCAAACTTCTGAGGTGGATTTTGAGCAATATGCGGATTTTAATAGTTTTATTGATCAACTGATTGGACGGCGGCGGGAAGTGCGGACTGTCACTAATGATACACCCCGTGTGACTTCTTCTGACCCTTATACATCCCCTAATAGTAGGGTAATCCACCGGGTTCCGGTTCGGGAAAATCGACGCAATATTGAGGCGAGGTTGACTTTACCTCTGGAAAAGGCTTACACTGGAGGACCCGAAAGGATCCGCCTGGAAGATGGGCGATCGCTTGAGGTGAATATGCCGCCGGGAATGTTTACTGGTCAACGTATTCGCCTGAAAAATTTGGGCATTCAAGGGGGGGATTTATTCCTGAAAATTACGGTAAAACCCCACGAGTTTTTTAGGCTGGAAGAGTCTAATATTATTTGTGAGGTTCCGGTAACTCCCAGCGAGGCTACCCTAGGGGGAGAAATAGAAGTTCCGACTCTTGATGGTTGGGTGAAAATTAAACTCCCAGCCGGGGTGGTTTCCGGTCAATGTCTGAGACTGGCTAATAAAGGCTATCCTAACGAAAATGGCGATCGGGGTGATCAGTTGGTGGAAATTCAAATTGTCGCACCTAAACAGATCACCTCCGAGGAGAGGGAATTATACGAGAAACTCCGGGAAATGGAAACTTTTAATCCCCGTGAGGATCTCCCGGTTTAGCCACCACCAACAATGGTGACAATTTCTAGGATATCACCTGTTCCCATGGTGGTGGTTTCCCAAAATTGTCGGTGGAGAATTTCGCCATTATACTCGACGGCTACCAAACGGGGATTTAACCCCAAATCTGCTAAAAATTTAGGTAAGCTGGTGTCTGGGGCGCAAGTTTGCGCTTCTCCGTTAACTTTTAGGGTGATAGTGCGATCGCTCATATTTCCCCATGCCAATATTATCAATTACCAATTCTAGCCCGGTTTCTCCCCTAATAATTAATAATTATCGGCGGTGGGGCGGGTTTATTAATATCCTGGTGGGGATGGATAATTGACGGCGGAACCCGCCCCTACAATTAATAATTATCGGCGGTGGGGCGGGTTTATTAATATCCTGGTGGGGATGGATAATTGACGGCGGAACCCGCCCCTACAATTAAATAATTATCGGCGGTGGGGCGGGTTTATTAATATCCTGGTGGGGATGGATAATTGACGGCGGAACCCGCCCCTACAATTAATAATTATCGGCGGTGGGGCGGGTTTATTAATATCCTGGTGGGGATGGATAATTGACGGCGGAACCCGCCCCCACAATTAAATAATTATCGGCGGTGGGGCGGGTTTATTAATATCCTGGTGGGGATGGATAATTGACGGCGGAACCCGCCCCTACAATTAATAATTATCGGCGGTGGGGCGGGTTTATTAATATCCTGGTGGGGATGGATAATTGACGGCGGAACCCGGAGGGCGGGTTTATTAATATCCTGGTGGGGATGGATAATTGACGGCGGAACCCGGAGGGCGGGTTTATTAATATCCTGGTGGGGATGGATAATTGACGGCGGAACCCGGAGGGCGGGTTTATTAATATCCTGGTGGGGATGGATAATTGACGGCGGAACCTAATTGTTAATTGTTAATTGTCTCGGAAAATTGCCAAGTTTTTGATAATTTCCGAGATACCCTGAATAATTAATAAGACAAAACTCACTATAATTAAGGCTTTAATTGGGTAGCGCGGTAAGCCGCCGGGGTCTGGGGAGACTTCCCGAATTACCCAGGAGTTGGAGACAGCCCCCCAGGAGTAGAAAATAATCATCATGGAAAAGGGAATTAAAAATAAGGCGGTTCCCAATAACTCAACTAGGGCTTTTTGCTTAACATTTAACCGACTTTGAATGACATCAACCCGCACATGGCTATGGTGTTTTAGGGTATAAGCAGCACCTACTAAAAAGATGATATCAAAAATATACCACTGGGTTTCTAACAGGGCATTAGAACTTAAATTTTGACCGATCGCTCTACCGACATACCTACCAATTACATTCCAGGTTCCTACTGCGATCATCACTAGGGCTAACCAGGAAACCACCCGCCCTAAATACTCATTCATTCGGTCAATCAATTGGGATACAATTAGGAGTTTATCCACGTTTTAACTCTCATTTATACCGGGGTTGACAAGCTCTGTACATTTATGATAATATATGGACAGTTACATAATGAAAATCTGTGCCTAAAATCTGAAATTGTCACTATTCCCATTATGTAAAAGTATAGCACGGGGTGGCGCACAAAGCAAGAGACCCCCAGAAAAAAAATTTTTTCGCAACAAAACTTAATTTTTTTTACAAAACTTAACATAATCTGGGGGTAGAGAATTTCAGTGAAAGGTGATCGTTTTTGGGGTGGAGTTGGGAATGCTAGGATATAGGGTGAGGTGTAATCCTCCCTAAGCCTATAACCCTCGAACCGAGTTGTTGAATGTGATCGATCGCACAAAAAAAGGCGATCGCCAATTCACAATTAACTCAATCGATTTGCCATAATAGAAAAAGAGTTACCCTAGTTCCCCCATTACCGGGGTAGCGAGGGTATTTAGTGGTCTAGTTGTGGGTAATAATACCGCAGCTATGAGTGTATTTATATTTATGTCAGCTTATTATTTGTCAGCGCGTGTATTCAGTTAAACTCTAAGGTCAGGAAGTCGTCTTATGCACAATGAGCATAATAACAGAAAACCTAAGTCACCTATTCGATTATGGTTGGCAGAAATCCGGAAGTTGGGAAACCGGGCGATCCGGGGCTTGAAGCGATCGCTCCTGGGAAACTGGGTTAATATGAATAGGGGCGATCGCCAAAAAGTGGCGGGGTTTGTGTTGCCGACAGTAACCATGGTGATGTTAGTGGTGGTGCTGTTAACGGTGGCGATCGCATTCCGAGCCTTAGACCGGGCGAGGTTTGCCCAAAATGTGCGGGTTAACCAGGAAGTTCTGTTAGCGGCGACACCGGGGTTAGAACGCGCCACAGCCAAATTAGATCGGGCGTTTGAAAGAATGCCATCAGGAGCCCCTCCAGAAGATAGTTTAATTTCAGAGTTAAAGCCACCAGAATCAGGGAGAGATAATTATACTTTTCGCGGTGAAGAACGACTGACCCTAGAGTTTGATGTAAATGGCAATGGCACTATAGATGATGTGGTGGATATAGATGATCAGGATGGCCCTAGACCACCTCGGGAAAGGATAGATACTGCCTGGGGATTCACAGAAGATTTGAATGGTGACGGCGAACCAGACAGATACAATATTTATGGAATTTTTCTGAGGAGCCCCACAGACGATGAAACTCCCAGAGTCCCCCTAGAAGCCAGGGGATTGCCTCTGCCTAAGCTAGGTTCAGCCTCCAGCCAAAATCCCGACTGTCCGGGTGGTAGTAGTGCAGGTTCAACTTTGGCTGGTACAGGTGGTTGGTATTCCGCATCTGGGGGTCTGCTGGAAAAACCGTTTTTTATCTACTCTGCTAGTATACCCGTCAGTGGTAGGGGTTTTGCTGCTGTGGAAATGCAGGAAGATAGACGAGCCGTTCCTATCACTGTTAATGCTGTGGTCTACGACGGAGACTTAGACATTACCCCTGGTCAACAACTCAACTTGAATGGCCGGATTATGGTTAATGGCAATCTGTTGCATGTTAACACAAACGAGGCAACAATTGAATATTATCAAGTCAGCAGCCCCAACTCTTGCTCTTATGAAATGGAAAATAGCAAGATTTTAGTGGGGGGAAATGTTGGCTTCGGACAAGGGTCATTAAACCAGGATTCTGGAGGTACAGCCAAGGTACACTTATTCAAACGTGGTGTACCTAAGGTTGAGCCTTTTACAAGAACTAATAAGCCGGTGAATGCTTTTCCGAATCAGATGGCTACTAACCAATTGGAGTATATGGAGAGAATCAGTGGCTTAGTGTTCGAGCAGAACTGTAAATCCGCTGATACTGACCCTGATGAAGTTAAGGAAGCCGTGAAGGGGGGAACAGATAGGGAGAAAGCCCTAGAACACTACTTCCTGGCTAGAACTCGTCGGGTTCCTAATATCGAAGAAGAGGATTACACCGCCCCCGACCCGGAACACTCCCAAGGATGCAATCAAACTTATGATAAGCGGACTGAAGGTTCGGGAAATGACAATGACCTGCGACCGGTAGATAGATGGATTTATCCCTACAATATTAGAGACGGGGATGCTACTCAATCCACCACCGTCCCTCTTAACGAGTTAGCTCTGAACACTAATGGCAACAAATTAAATTTACCTGCTACTCACCCAGATATAGTCCGACAAGATTCAGAAGAGAAGAAGATTGGCGATCGCATTTTGGTGGGCAATGGTTTACCGGCTAAATGGTATGACGGTAACAGAACCGGTGACGATAAGTTTAACGGAGCGGCGGAAGCACAATTTATCGAGGGTAAGGAGTGGGATAAGGCTCCTTCTGGTGAATCAGTTCGCTTCCGCAGGACTCAAATGTTTGATATGCCAGATCTGGGGGATACAGGTCGCAACGGTTTTTGGGAAAGAGCAGCAGCGGAGAAATTCAAAGAACCACATGAGTTCGAGCCGGGGGAGGAATATAAAGAACTGGCGGGAGGACTGCGGGTAGTTACTGGGGCAGGGATTTACTGGGACGAGGGATCGTTTTTGCCTCCGCCCAGGGGTGGTAGGAATGTGGTGTGGCCAGATACCATGCCGATGGGATGGGATGACCCTTTTGATATCCCTGATCAAGGTTATCAAAGGGGACACCTGAAAATGCGGGCTACTGTGGTGTATCACTATACAACCACTCCCTGGGAGGAGCCGGGCGATCGCCAAAATCCCATAGCCTGTATCAGCAGTTACTACGACCCCACTTTCTACAGAAGCTCTACCGACAACACTGGTAAAAATAAAGATGACTTGCCTTGGGATAGTAGTGCCGAAGGTAAATCTCACAATGGCATAGTGTATGCCCCGCAAATTGAGAGTATCGGTCAATTAACCCCCAGCACAAACCCTCGTAATCCCTATGGTGTAGTATCTGAGGATAGCCCGGACGCGGCTACTCTGGAACAGAAACTGGAATATCAAGCTAGTCTAAAATTCCCTGATGGGCGTTGGGTGAACGAACCCCTGCGTGTAGCCATACGGAAATCTCCTGGAAACCGCACTCTAGCGGATCAGTCAGCTATTGATGCGGCTGTGTGTGCGATTAAAATTCTGACGGATGAGGCAGGGACTCCCACACAAGGTACTATTGACCATGGTACGATTTATGAAAGAACTTTACTGGATGGTCGCCAGGTGAAAGCCCTGGAGGATGATGACGGTTTCTTTGCTGATGGTAAAGGCACTTATGATCGCGCCATAGAAGACCGCCAACCTCTGGAAATTCGCACCACCGTGATTGACTTAGACAAGTTACGCAAAAAAGCGATCGGTACGGATGAGTTTTTATTGCCCTACAGTGGCATTGTCTACGCCACCCGTGATGATGCCCTGATAGATAATAGCACTGGGGACTCCAGAACCAATCCGGTGGACTTTGTTGTAGACGAAACCCGCCGCCCCAACGGCATCATGTTGGTTAATGGTAGACAGTTAAACCGCCCACAAGGAAGCCCACGAGAAAGAGGGTTAATCCTGGTTAGTAATTTGCCTGTGTATGTGAAAGCAACGGGAAATAGCTTTAACCTGCACCAAACCCCCGGCGGCAATGCCTTGGAGGAGTTTACCAAAACTTTAGAACCTAATCGGAGTAACTTCTACACTAGAGATGAACGCTTTGCTGACGTCTCAAAAGACCTCTGGCGGCCCGCCACGGTTCTGTCTGATGCGGTAACTCTACTGTCTGGTGACTTTAGGGAGGGATTTCGTAACGAAGGCGACTACAACCTCCGCAATAACATGGTTCTTAGCCTCGATTATATAAATCGCAGAGGCTTAGATCCAGTCAGATTAGAGGATGGCTATGATTTCGGCCTTGGAAGTGATCCCAAATTTGATGAGCCTGACTTCAGTTTTGATTTAAATGGAGATGGTGATCAGGGGGATGAGAACCTAGGACCAAATGACCTGACCCTGGCGGCAGTGCGTAGGCTTAATGGCTTCTATGACAACAACTTTGTCACCAGTGCCAACTTTTGGAACACTACAAACAACAGGGTAGGAATCTGGATGGATGGTGCTTTCCAAGAAAGAAGTTCCTATCTAACCAACTTTGTCACTCCTGTTCAAACTCGCAGAGGAACTCAGGGCATTGAATATGTGATGGAGATTTGTCGCAAACCTCTAGTTTCCATGTGTGAACCAGATGATTGGGTAGTCAGTAAACACGACGACGATCCTGCTAAATTTGCCTCAGACAGAATTGGTGATACCTTTACATACAGTAATAGCGACGACAACCCCACTGTAGGAACAACTGTACAAAGAATACTGCCATCGTGGGAACGCATCTATCCCCGTCGTATTGCTTTTCTTCGTGATAAGACACACAAACTTGTGCTAGATAAAAATGGTCATACTATCCCCTTGGGTGTTGTTAATGGCAAATACAACTATTCACCCTTACAGGATGCTGAAATTTGTGTGGATAATAATGACGACGACAATGACAACAATGACAACAATGACAAAAAAATATCCTTGAACGAAGAAGGTGAATATGATGAAGGCCCTTGTAATAATAATGAAGAAAATTTTAAATGGAAAACTTTTTCCAAGGTGACCACAAAAAGAGCCAATGCACTGCACTTTCAAATGGACGGTGATGTGCCGAAGGTTCATTGGGAACCTGAGCCACCTGATGATGATGATGATGTACTTTATGCACAGCCCATGTGGGAACCTGTGGTGCAACTGAATACAGTAGATTCCGCCAACAACAACGAACGATGGCTACAAAGGCCTGGCTCAAATACTACTTTTAACCTGATTATTGCCAGTGGTGATTCTCCAATCAGGAAAACCAATGGTAATCAGACTGAACTCAATGGCGGTTTGCATAACTTCCCTCGTTTCCTGGAAATGTGGCATGGCAGAACGGTCAATATCAGTGGCTCTTTTGTCCAGTTTAAACATAGCGAATACGCCACTGCACCAATGATGTCAGTTTTGGATCAGGATGATTCCGACTTAACCAAGTTCGGACCACGCCGAACAACGGGCGATCGTCCCTACATGAACAGTAATGACGATGGTCAAACTACCTTCTACCGAGCCCCTAACCGGAACTATGGTTATGATGTGGGTCTGGTAGATTTCCGAAGGCTGCATGCCCAAGAGAGGCCTCGCCTACTTCGTGACCTGTTCGCGACTCGCCTAGTGACTCCCAGCAGCGAGCCCACAGATAAATACTTCCGAGAAGTGAGTCGGGATGACCACTGGATTCATACGCTGCTGTGTGGCACAAAAGTGAATGACGGCAACCACTTTCTCCCTGATGAGTTGCGCCCTGACGAATGTCCTTTAGACCCTGATAAGTTCTTCCGTCGTTCATAGTCGAACCTAGTAACCCATAACTGACCATCCTATTTAATCATGTTGCATTCTAAGCCAAACCATGTTCAACCCCAAACTATCCCCAAAGTTCTCCCAGTCCAGTGAATCTGGCTACACCCTGCTCGAGTCCATCATGGCTATGGTGGTGGTCAGTATCCTGATGGTGGGGATTTCTCCGGTGTTGGGTTTTGCCTTCGCCACCCGGGTACAGGCTAGACGCATAGAACTAGCCAGCAGAGCCGCTAACAGTTATATCAGTGCTGTCCGTGCTGACCCAACCAATGAACATCAGAACTTGGTGCTGTTAAATCCCAGTGAACCCAACGCTGGACCAACCAGTCGAGACGACTTGTTCTGTGTGGATAATGACGGAACTGGGGGATGTGAAACCGATAGCCCCACGGATATGATGGTTCAGGGAATTGGCATAAATGAGTGTAGCAACAACCTAGAGGAAGGTTATCAGTTGATTGTCAGGGTGTATCGTGCTGACGCATTTGCTCAATCGGAACCACCGAGGGGGTCTGGTCATGTGGCGAGTTCCAGAGTCGGTTTAGGCAGCCCCAGAGACCCCCTAGTGGAGGTGCGAACGGAGATTGCACCGTTTAACGATCCAGATAACCCTCGTGGTGCTAATTTTGTCTTTCAGAATTGGCGTGATCGTTTGGAAGGGGAAGGATGCATCTCACGATGAAGGGGATTAATAGGTTTGGTGATGGTTCCCATGGAGTGCAAAAGTCACTTTATCCAGGTAGAGAGGTAGTTATGCTGTCCCTAGTTCGGTTTTGGTTAATTGGTGTATTGAAAGGTAAGTCAAAAACCACCCAGGGGAATGACTTAGGCTTCACAATGGTTGAGTTATTGATTTCGGCTGTTGTGGCTAGTATGATCATCACGCCCATTCTGTTTTTTGTGGTGGATGTTTTACGAACCGATACCCGGGAAGAAATCAAAGCCAGATCCGAACAGGAGTTACAGGCGGCTGCAGATTTCATTCGCCGCGACCTCTCCCAAGCTATCTATATCTACGACGGTAAAGGGCTTGATGGGGACCCTGCAGATACAGACGCTAATGGGGTGAGGAACCAACTTCCTGATTCTGATGATGTGGTATTGGTGTTCTGGAAACAGGAGTTTATCCCCAATGTTGTTCCCCCCTGCCAGGATAACCGTTGCAATGATGCCCAAGTTTACTCTTTAGTTGCTTACTATTTACAAACAGATGCTTCTGATACTTGGTCTGGTCAGGGGCGTATTTCTCGCTTACAAATCAAAGATTGTCCTAAGGACGGTGGTGAATGCGTGGCCGATATAAAAGATCAAGGTTTTCAATTACCTACATTTGGAGAAGGTACGCTTCAGCAAATAATGAATAGATGGAAACGAGATCCCGACCATGAAATTAAAAGAGCATCACGAGAAGTTCTGATTGATTACATATATCCAAACGCCGTCGCAGGTCTAGCCGAGGATCACTGTAAAACAGCTCTTGGCTTAACTGCAACAGATGATCCACCTGAAGCTGATTTACTATCTGGAGATAAGGGTAGTGGCTTTTTTGTATGTGTGGACTCCGGTAGGACAGCAGCTTTAGTTAACCTGAGAATGAATGCCGCATTTCGCATTGATCCGAATGCTACAACATTCGACCCGAATCGGCGATCGCTTTTTCCTGAGACCAGCTTTTTGGTTAAAGGCTTCGGCACTTTAAATTAACCCATAAAGTCCCTCAATTTATAATAAAAGGAACCCATAAAATGAGTATTTTAATTAACCGAAAAGCGGTCGATTATAGGCGCAAAAAAAACCAGTCAGGCTTCACGATAATTGAGATGTTGGTGGTAGCATTAATGGTTGGCATTCTCAGTGCGATCGCAGCTCCGACATGGCTGATGTTTGCCAACAGACAAAAAGTTCGCACCGTTAATGACCGGGTTTATAACGCCATACAAGAGGCTCAAAGCCAAGCCCAATTAACCAGTTTAGGTAGATCCCTCGAATTTGGTGAGCATCAAGGTATACCCGCATATCGAATTTATTTAACCTCTGGTGGACGACCGGACGACGATAACGCAGGTTGGCAAACTCTCGATGTCAATGGCGAGATTAACGAGGGACAAATCACACTGCAAGTTATTCCACCAACAAGCAATAGCCGAGAACACCTAGAATTTGACCATCAAGGAGTTATAGTACCAGAGCAAGATCGAAACAATAATATAACAGAAGATAAACCTTTTCGGGTAGTTGTATCTTCGGCTGATGAGACCGTGATACATTGCGTGCTTGTCAGAACTATCCTAGTCTCTACCCAGAAACGGGAAGGAGATGCTTGCTTTGATGAGTAATTGTAACTAACCTATTGTAACACAAAAAGTTAATTATCGGCTGAATATTTTAACAAAACTTTACCCCCGATTCCCGCCAAGATAGTTTAGAATACACCACAAAAGATATCACCCGTAAATAGGCCTGTTGCGAGTGAGGTTATTTGTGTATTAAATACACAAAATGTATCCTTTTGACCCAGGTTAAATAATGGAAAATAAATTAATTAAGCACTTGCTTCTGGTTCAGAAACAGGCTGTTAATTTAGTGCCTGAAAAACCCGTGAGCAGTGACTTTCAGGGTGCAAAATCGCCAAAACCCCATACAGAATCTGGGTTTTCTTTACTAGAAGTATTGGTGGTGATGGTGATTATATCGATAATAGGTGGGATAGCGGTTCCGACGTGGTTAGGTTTCGTGAATAACCAGAAACTGCAAACTTCTATCCGGCGACTCAACTGGGCTATCCACTCAACCAAAAGTGAGGCTATACTGTCTAGTACATCATGGCAGGCGAGCATTAGGGAATATGGGGGACAGGTACAGGTAGCAGTCCATCCCGCGAAGACTCCCCCTGGTCAACTCCCAGAAGGTTCATGGACTAACCTAGAACCGGGGATAGAAATTCACAACCGGGAAAAAAACAGCAGGGGTAAATATGAGACGACGCTGCGAAAAGTAGACCCTGACACCAACCAAGTCCGAAACGCGGGGACGGTGTACCGAGTTTTATTCAACCACCAAGGCTGTCCGGTCTATAACCCGTCTAATTTCTGCGCCCAAACTTCTCTGGCGGCGAAGGGACGCATTGCTCTCCATCATCCTGAAGTTCCGGGTCAAAAGCGATGTATCATCATTTCGACGCTGATAGGTGCGACTCGCATTGGTCAGCAACAGCAAAGACCGGATCAAAATGGCTACTATTGCCATTAACTAGGTAGGGGCGGGTTCAACGGTCAATTCTCCCTCCCCAGGAGGATATAAATAAACCCGCCCCACCGCCATAAAAATGGCTACTATTGCCATTAACTAGGTAGGGGCGGGTTCAACGGTCAATTCTCCCTCCCCAGGAGGATATAAATAAACCCGCCCCACGGCCATAAAAATGGCTACTATTGCCATTAATTAGGTAGGGGCGGGTTCAACGGTCAATTTTCCCTCCCCAGGAGGATATAAATAAACCCGCCCCACGGCCGTCAATTTTCCCTCCCCAGGAGGATATAAATAAACCCGCCCCACGGCCGTCAATTTTCCCTCCCCAGGAGGATATAAATAAACCCGCCCCACGGCCATAAAAATGGCTACTATTGCCATTAATTAGGTAGGGGCGGGTTCAACGGTCAATTCTCCCTCCCCAGGAGGATATAAATAAACCCGCCCCACGGCCATAAAAATAGCTACTATTGCCATTAACTAGGTAGGGGCGGGTTCAACGGTCAATTCTCCCTCCCCAGGAGGATATAAATAAACCCGCCCCACGGCCATAAAAATGGCTACTATTGCCATTAATTAGGTAGGGGCGGGTTCAACGGTCAATTTTCCCTCCCCAGGAGGATATAAATAAACCCGCCCCACGGCCGTCAATTTTCCCTCCCCAGGAGGATATAGCGCTTCTCATCTCTATAAGGTACAGCCCTCACCCCAAACCCCTCTCCCAGAAAGGGAGAGGGGCTTTGAGAAGTGAGGAACCCTTAGTCCGGTGCGTCAGTACAGAATTTTTGGGTAATATCAAAATGGCTGGGGTCTGACGCACCCTACGGGGAATTAGAATTAGGTGCGTCAGTACAGAATTTTTGGGTAATATCAAAATGGCTGGGGTCTGACGCACCCTACGGGGAATTAGAATTAGGTGCGTCAGTACAGAATTTTTGGGTAATATCAAAATGGCCGGGGTCTGACGCACCCTACGGGGAATTAGAATTAGGTGCGTCAGTACAGAATTTTTGGGTAATATCAAAATGGCTGGGGTCTGACGCACCCTACGGGGAATTAGAATTAGGTGCGTCAGTACAGAATTTTTGGGTAATATCAAAATGGCTGGGGTCTGACGCACCCTACGGGGAATTAGAATTAGGTG
Source organism: Arthrospira sp. PCC 9108 (assembly GCA_016745315.1). Lineage (GTDB taxonomy): Bacteria > Cyanobacteriota > Cyanobacteriia > Cyanobacteriales > Microcoleaceae > Limnospira > Limnospira platensis. The sequence continues at coordinate 1,073,019 of CP066886.1, read as the reverse complement.
CGTCAGTACAGAATTTTTGGGTAATATCAAAATGGCGGGGTCTGACGCACCCTACGGGGAATTAGGTGCGTCAGTACAGAATTTTTGGGTAATATCAAAATGGCCGGGGTCTGACGCACCCTACGGGGGAATTAGGTGCGTCAGTACAGAATTTTTGGGTAATATCAAAATGGCTGGGGTCTGACGCACCCTACGGGGAATTAGGTGCGTCAGTACAGAATTTTTGGGTAATATCAAAATGGCCGGGGTCTGACGCACCCTACGGGGAATTAGAATTAGGTGCGTCAGTACAGAATTTTTGGGTAATATCAAAATGGCCGGGGTCTGACGCACCCTGCGGGGAATTAGAATTAGGTGCGTCAGTACAGAATTTTTGGGTAATATCAAAATGGCGGGGTCTGACGCACCCTACGGGGAATTAGAATTAGGTGCGTCAGTACAGAATTTTTGGGTAATATCAAAATGGCTGGGGTCTGACGCACCCTACGGGGAATTAGAATTAGGTGCGTCAGTACAGAATTTTTGGGTAATATCAAAATGGCTGGGGTCTGACGCACCCTACGGGGAATTAGAATTAGGTGCGTCAGTACAGAATTTTTGGGTAATATCAAAATGGCTGGGGTCTGACGCACCCTACGGGGAATTAGAATTAGGTGCGTCAGTACAGAATTTTTGGGTAATATCAAAATGGCTGGGGTCTGACGCACCCTACGGGGAATTAGAATTAGGTGCGTCAGTACAGAATTTTTGGGTAATATCAAAATGGCTGGGGTCTGACGCACCCTACGGGGAATTAGAATTAGGTGCGTCAGTACAGAATTTTTGGGTAATATCAAAATGGCTGGGGTCTGACGCACCCTACGGGGAATTAGAATTAGGTGCGTCAGTACAGAATTTTTGGGTAATATCAAAATGGCTGGGGTCTGACGCACCCTACGGGGAATTAGAATTAGGTGCGTCAGTACAGAATTTTTGGGTAATATCAAAATGGCTGGGGTCTGACGCACCCTACGGGACCAATGGAATTTTTTGCCTAATAATTCCTCGAGTTTGTGGTTGTGGGGACGGAAAAAGTCGCCTAGGGTCTGATGTAATGTTTCTGGTATGGGATTATAGGAACCTGCGGTATATCGGGGGTATTCGGAGAGTTGATGGTCGGGAAGACCTAAAAACTCAAAGACCTGTTTGAGGGTGTTCTGGGGCTGGGTGTATAATTGTTCACTGCTGATGATTAAAAGCTGTTCGGGTGGGAATTTTTGCATCCACTTTTCCAGAAAATAAACATACATTCCCCGCAGTAGATAACCATATTGACATCCCCAAAATTTCCGTCCGGCTAGGGTGGGGTCGTCAATGGTATCGAGAATGGCAATTTCATCTATCATGGCCTGTTGGAGAGTGCGCTTTTCTTGACCCATCCAATTTCGGTGGTCTTGATATTGAGAAAAAGCTCGATCTACTGGATTTCTTAGGGTGACAATTAGCTTGACTTTTGGGAAGGCTTGGTAAAGGCGATCGCATACTTTACTATCGACTATATAACTAGGGCTGGCTTCTCCGGTGAGAAATTCGCCGCCAGGGGGAATGGGGGGAAAATGGGCGAGATACCAGTCTAAACCTCGGTAATATTGCCAAATGAAAAAATCAACTTCTTTATGGAGGTTAGGAATTACCTGGGGATGATGACAAAGGTATTCATACAGGGAGGTTGTGCCAGCTTTTTGAGCGCCAATAATGATAAAATTCGGACCTTGAACTGATGCGGTTTCCCAGTGGTTGCTAAAAAATTCGGGGCGACAGATTTTGGTTTTAGCTAAGACTCCCTGTTTATAGGTGGAAATAGCCTCGGAAATTTGACCGATTTCGGTGAGTAAATCTCCATAATTTATATAGGGTTCTGGATAGTGGGGAACCTGGGAAATTGCTTGTTGATAACTAGAGGCGATCGCCTCTATTTGCTCCGGTTGTAATTTGATAAAACTATAGGTGCGTAAATGCCGCAGTTTTAGATATGCTATCTCGGCTTCTGGTTGGGCTTTAATAGCGTCTAAATAAGCGGCAATTGCCCCATCAATATCTGGCTGTTGTAAGAGGGCATCACCGAGGCGAATATAGACTTCTGGGATTTCTGGATCAATGGCGATCGCCTGTTTATAAGCATCAATAGCCGGGGAGATTTTACCCTGTTTAAACAGACAATAACCGAGGTGATTATAAGACCAAAAGCAATCAGGATTGATACTAATTGCCTGATTAAATACATCAATGGCTTCTCGCCATTGTCGCTGGTTGAGTAATGCTAAACCCAACCCATAATATCCCCAGGAATAATCGGGTCTAGCTGCCACCATATCCCGATAAATAGCGATCGCCTCTTCATACCTCCCCGTTAAAAGGGCATCCTCCCCAGTTTTTTGGTGGCGGGATAAAATCTCCGTCAGCCGTTGATGGGCTTCTGGTTGTTGAGGGTTAATAGCGATCGCTTGACGGTAGGCTTCGATCGCTTCTTCCGGCTGATTTTGCTGGCTGAGTAAATCTCCCAAGTGAAAATGAGACCAATAGAAATCAGGGTTTAATGTAATTTCCTGGCGATAGGCGGCTATGGCTTCCTCAACGCGCCCCAATCGAGTTAAAATGACTGCTAAATGGTGATAAGACCAACAAAAGTCTGGCTTTAACTCAATGGCTTTCCGATAGGCTGTGATAGCTTGTTCGTCCTGTTTTTGGCTACTGAGGGCTTGACCCAAACCGACATAATAGATATATATATTGGGCTGCAATTCAATGGCTTTCTGATAACCACCTATTGCCAAATCGACTTGATTTATGTTATGATATACCTGGGCGATTTTATAGTGAGCTATTGCCAATTTAGGATTAATAGCGATCGCCAAATTATAGGAAGCGATCGCCCCTTGGTTATCCCCATGTTTCTCGAAACTCTCACCCAGGAGAAAGCAAAAATCCACCGGAACAGAACCGGGATTTTCGCTAATTTGCTGATAGAGTTGTTTAGCTGAACTTAGGGGTTGTTGCCAATGTTGCCAAATGCTGCCTAAACTGGTATAGGCGGCGGTTAAGTTAGGGTCAGCTTCGATAGCCTGTCGATAACAATTCGCCGCCAGTTCCCATTGTTGAGACTTGACATAATCATTGCCCAAATTCAGACAAACTACAGCTTGATTATCAGTAGACATATACAAGTTTTCAAAAAGCCATCAATTACATAATCCATTGAGGGCGGGTCTATTAGTCTTCCGGTTGCTAGAGGTAATTCACAGCCAAACCCATCCCTACATTATCCATTATTTTTGTGAGGGAGGCAAGGCTTTAGTTGTGTGTCAATGCTTTTAATGTGATTAATAAACCAATCGCGCAAGTCCTTTTTAATGCTGAGAATAATTGAGTTAAAATCATCATCTTGTTCGATGCGAGTTTTAATCATTTCAAAATTCAAGACAAATAGCTGATGGGCTTTATGATTAGTTTTAGCGACGGGGCACTTATATAAATTCATGCAGGATTCCTCATATTTAAAATGGTTATTGATATACATTTCCAGAAATTTTATAGTTGATTTAAGTTGCTGGGGGCTGCGTTGTTTTTCAAGGTTATCAATCAATAAATCCATTTGGTCGAATAACTGCTGATGCTGAAAATCAATCAAGGGGATGCCAATTTTGAGAGAATCGTTCCAAGTGGGAGCCATAAATTTAGCCTAATTAATCAAGTAGGTTGACCATTGACCATTGACCATTCAAATATTACTACAGCAAACCCCAAGAAACCGGGTTAAATACACCCGGTTAATCGGATAATTATGATTGTGCAGCCTCCCAGCGATCGCGGGCATTTTGGAGGGCTGATTTCACCTGTTCAAAACCAGTGCCGCCGTAGCTATTCCGGGCGGCGACCACTTGTAAAGGTGCGATCGCGTCATAAATATCGACATCAAATTCAGGATGTAAAGACTTCCACTCATCAAGGGTAAGGTCTTTTAAAAGTTTCCCAGACTCCAGACAAGTTCTGACCACCTTACCCACCAAATTATAGGCTTCCCGGAAAGGAACCCCCTTAGTAGCGAGATAATCAGCGACATCAGTAGCATTCGAGAAATCTTCCGCCACAGCTTCAGCGAGACGTTGAGGGCGAAACTCCATCCCTTGGGATAACAAAATAGTCATCGCCTCGAGACAGCCTTTCACAGTTTTGACCGCATCAAATAAGGCTTCCTTATCCTCCTGGAGGTCTTTATTGTAAGCCAAAGGTAAACCCTTCATCAGGACTAATAGCCCTTGTAGATGTCCAAAAACCCGGCCAGTTTTACCGCGCACCAATTCGGGCACATCGGGATTTTTCTTTTGTGGCATAATACTGGAGCCAGTGGAACAGCTATCAGTAAGGGTGATAAAACCAAACTCCTGGGAAGCCCAAAAGATAATTTCTTCCGAGAGGCGGCTGAGGTGAACCAAAATGAGACTAGAAGCGCTGAGAAACTCGATCGCCCAATCGCGATCGCTCACCCCATCCAAACTATTAGCATAAACCCGGTCAAACCCCAATAATTCGGCGCTATAGTGGCGGTCAATAGGAAAAGTAGTTCCCGCCAAAGCACCGCACCCCAGAGGCGAAGTATTCACCCGTTGATAAACCTCTCCCAGACGTTCCCAGTCCCGGTGCGCCATTTCCACATAAGCCAGTAGGTGATGAGCCAAACTGAGAGGTTGCGCCCGTTGTAAATGGGTGTATCCTGGTATGAGAGTATGGACGTGATTGGTCGCCAGATCCAGCAAAACCCCTTGAAACTCCAGGATCTGGGTTCGGATTTGTTGAATTTGGTCTTTCAGGTAAAGGCGGGTATCAGTCCCCACCTGGTCATTACGCGATCGCCCTGTATGGAGTTTTTTACCGACATCTCCCGCAATTTCGGTAAGTCGGCGTTCAACTGCGAAATGAATATCCTCAGCATCGACACCCGGGTTAAATTGACCCTGGCGGTATTCTTCGCGGATAGTCTCCAAGCCATTAACTAGGGCTTGTCCTTCTTCGGGGGAGATAATCCCAGTTTTGACCAACATTTTGGCATGAGCCACCGAGCCAGTCAAATCATACTCGATTAACTCAATATCAAAGCCGATACTGGCGTTAAAAGTGGCGATCGCTGGATGTAAAGCCTTTTCAAATCGTTGGCTCCAGGTTTGAGCTTGAGTCATAGTCCTATAATCTGTAAATTACCCATAAATGTCTGATCATCAACGGACTGGGGAAAATATGTCCGATGATTTAAGGTAATAGGCTTTTCGCCCACCACCCCATCCCCAAGCCAATCAAAAAAGCCCAAAGCTGTCCAGTTTCCAGCAAATTATTCCAGGTACTCTTAACATTAGTCCATAAATCAACATTCACCTGTTGACCAAATACCACTGGTAGGGTAGCCGCGACTTCCCCCCACTTCCATGACCAGTGAGGGGTTAAAATCAGAATATGGCGGATAGGGTGAGCGTGGCTGCAAATTTGCACCAACATCGATAAAGTATCAACGGACATAATCGGCATTCTCCCCACTTTCAGAAGGTTGTACCTGTAGCACAACCAAAGTCATGTCATCAATATTACTGTTACTCGGACTGATAAACTTCTGAACTTCCGCAAATATATGATCTACAATGCGATTAGGAGTCTGGGAGTTCTGACAAGCCCATTGAAAGGCTGTCTGTAGGTTATCTTCATCAAAGCGATCGCCCCGTTGATTAGCCGCATCAGTAAAGCCATCAGTATAGTAAATCACAGTATCCCCTGCAGACAGTTGCACTTGGGCTTGGTAGTAACGGGTATCAGCATCAAGACCGATCAACATTCCCAAAGTATCTAACCGACGAATGCTGCGGCTTTGGGCTTGCCATAATAAGGGGGGATTATGGGCGGCGTTACTATAGGAGAGAATTTTCGTGGTCGGGTCATACTCCGAATAAAACAGAGTCACAAACCGATTAGAATTTTCTAAATCAGCATACATCACCCGGTTAAGATGTTGGAGAATCTGGGAGGGGGAATGGCGGTTCAGAACTTCCGCGCGCAACATTCCCCGAGTCATGGTCATAATTAACCCGGCTGGGACTCCTTTTCCCATGACATCACCAATAACAATACTCCAATGTTCCGATGGTGTGTGACCGCCAACTTCTCCCTCAGCGGAATGATTCTCATGTTCATGTTTATCGAAATTAGAGGGGATAAAGTCGTAATAGTCTCCCCCGACTCGGTTGGCGGTTTGACAGCGCGCCGCGACTTCTAAGCCGGGAATTTTCGGACATTTACGGGGAAGTAGGCGCAGTTGAATTTCTGCACCAATTTCTAATTCTCGGTCTAGGCGTTCTTTTTCCCGCAATGAAACTGATAGTTCATCATTGGCGATCGCCACTGCTGTTTGATCTGCTACCAGTCTAATTAATTTCTGGCGGGTTGGTGTCCACAGATAATCAGGATCATGGCTGAACACATACAACCGCCCCCGTGATGTATTATTAACTAGGATTTCCGTGCCAAAAAGTTTTACATCCGACCCCAAGCAACTACTTACTTGATGGTCTAGGCTGGCTGAATATTGTGTTGCCATACTCTGGGGAAGCACTCCCACGGCGGTGCTATCATTAGGCTGGGATATCACCTCTCTAGTAGCCCTTTCTAAGATGGCGCGAACATCCTGACACTGACGACCATCTTGGCAATGTAACCGTTGAAATCGCACCTGACCGTTAGGTTTAAACAGCACCAAAGCACCCCCATCAGCATCTGTCACTCGACTAGCAACTAGGGGAGTTAATTCTAAGAATTGATTGAGATTGTTAAAGCTACGGAGGGCAAAACTTAGGGAACTCAGCAACTCATTAATATTTTGCTGTTCCCGATGGAGTCTAGCCACCATTTGCTTTAAGTGAGAGGCTGATGTCACATCAGCATCTGAGGAACTTGAAAGGGAGTCTGAAGGTTGTTCTGAGCGTCTTGGAAGTGGCACAGCAGTCATATTATTAGTATATATTTTTTGAAGGTTAGAGCGCAATAGTAAGTCCAAAAAAATGAAAGTCTCTCTGCCAAAAGTCTGGTTTTCTGGCTATCCATGACAGATTATCCCTGGCTACACTGCAGGGTACTGCCATCTACAAAATCGGCAATTACCACCAGTAATCATGAGCTACCCCCCCAGCGGCTAATATTTACCCTAGGCGATCGCTTATCTGGTGTTTTTTAATATGGCAATATGTGGGAATCTCAGTCTCTATAAAATGATTAACTGTTCCCCATGATGACACTTAAATAGCCATATTGGCACTTTAACAGAGCTTTAACCACTTAACAGGGCTTCGATAAACTCGTAGCTTGAAAAAGGCCGCAGGTCTTCGATACTTTCCCCAACACCAATAAAACGAATCGGTAGACCTAGCTGCTGTACAACAGCTAAAGCCACACCACCTTTAGCAGTTCCATCTAATTTTGTCAAGACCACACCGCTAAGTTGAGCAACTTCGGCAAATACTTGAGCCTGGCGTAGTCCGTTTTGGCCTAAAGTTGAATCAAGGACTAGGAGGGATTCTACCTTAGCATCTGGTGCTTGTTTGTCTATTACGCGACGAATTTTGTTAAGTTCCTCCATGAGGTTCTTTTTGTTCTGCAATCTACCAGCAGTATCAATAATTAGCAATTCGGTCTGGCGGGATTTAGCAGCAGCGATCGCATCATAAACCACCGCCGCCGGGTCGGTATTTTTTCCGGGATTAGCGATCACCTCTACCCCACTACGTTCGCCCCACACCTTTACCTGTTCTACTGCTGCCGCCCGGAAAGTATCCCCAGCCGCAATTAAACTCCGGTAGTCTGACTTTTGGGCAATATGGGCAATTTTCCCGATGGTAGTAGTTTTCCCGGCCCCATTCACCCCGGTAATTAACCAAATATTCAATTGTTCCTTTTCGGGGGCAAATGTGGGACTATAGCCATTTTGATAGGGTTTTTCGAGGAGATCTCGCAGAAGTTGTTTTAGATAGGCGATCGCATCTTCGGGGGGTAAAGCATCTTCTCGCAGGCGGTTTTGTAGTGCCTCAATAATCACATCAGTAGCTTCTACACCCACATCAGCTTGTAGCAATAAAGCCTCAATTTCTTCGACCGCCGCCTGATTTAGGGGTCCCTGACCGACGATCGCTTTTAATTGATTCAGCAAATTACGGCGAGTCCGTCCCAAACCTTTCCACAGCTTTTGTAGCCAGGTGATTTCCTCTACCGCGACTTCCTCTGGTCTCCGTCCCTGATTAGCCAAAACTTCCGCCGACCACAGGAACATCTCATCAAATACTATATCTGTCGATTCTCCCTCACCGCTGGCTGTGGTTTCCCCCCCTTCCGGTTCCGGTTCAGAAATCGCCGTTTCTTTTAATCTCTCAATTCTCGCCTGTCGTTCCGCCTGGGTTCTGGCCCAAATTGGCAACTGATCAATACTCTCTTCCACCATAGCCACAGGTTCAGCCGTTTCGGTAACTTCCGCCGCCTCCTGTGCTACCTCCTGTGCTACCTCCTGTGCTACCTCCTGTGCTACCTCCTGTGCTACCTCCTCTGCTACAGGTTCGGGGGTTTCGGTAACTTCCGCCGCCTCTTCTGAGACCTCTTCTGAGACCTCTTCTGAGGCTTCCTGTGCTACCTCCTCTGCTACCTCCTCAACCACAGCCACAGGTTCAGTGGTTTCTGTTAATTCTGCGGGGGTTTCCTGAGCCTCAGAGGTGCTTTCTTGCGCTTCTGTGGGGGGGGAGGAAACATCATCAACAGGGGCTTCTGTAGCCGCTTCTGTGGCTGCTTCTGTGGAGGATTCTGTGGGCTTTTGTTGTTGCTGAATGTTTTGATAGGCGGCCTTAGCCCACTGCAAATAATCCTCATTAGCAGTGGTAGGCGATAGCGGTTGTTTAGTTTCGGGTTCGTCGGGAGTTGATGGAGTTGGGGAGGGTTCAGCTTGTTGGGTATCGTCTGCTGAGGGGCGATCGCTAAACTGGCGGCGGAACCAATTAAAAACCATTTTACTAATTACTCGAATTTAACAACAGATTTGGGTATTGGTGAGGCGGGAATTGTTAATAGCACACCCACAGCATCACTGAAATTAGAGGAGAGAGGAGGACTGAGTTTTCATCTGATCAACAACACGACGGAGAACCCCATTAATAAATCGGTAACTGTTGTGGTCGCTGTAACGTTTAGCCAACTCCACCGCCTCATTAACGGCAATTTGTTCTTGAACCCCCATATATAACAATTCCGTGACCGCAATCCTTAAAATATCGCGATCGATGTGAGGGAGTCGGCCCAATTGCCAATCAACCATCGCCGCTTCCAGGCAACTATCGAGTGCTTCCCGGTGAGTGTTAAGTTCCACCAAAATCTTGACAGCATAGGAGTGTACTTCTTGCTGACTTGCCAATTGTACCAATTCCGGCAATTCCACAGCAGTAGATAAACGATTAATGGCTGATTGAGCCAGTGCGATCGCCTCACCGACCATAGTGCGGGCGCTTTGCAAATCCGCCGCCCTAGTTTGGCTACTCAAAAGGCGATCGTTACCCCGTTGTAATTCCGCCATAGCCGTCTCTAGGGATTCTTGTCCCTCTGTGGTTAAGGTACGGACAGCAGCGAGGATCACATCTTCCATTTCCTGAATTTCAAGCTTTCGGGGATTTGACGGCAGTTGGCTCATCCCCAAAAGGGCGAGTTCACGGGCTGTTCTACGAGCTTGCATATTGGTTTAGTATAAATGTCTTAGTTTAGCAACAAATCGGGGCCGGGATAGATTCTAGCAAAAAATCGGTTTCCAGCTCACCCAAAGCAGCTTTTGTGGGTTAACGACAAAAAAGCCGGGAAAACCCGGCGGAAACCTGTTAATTTTCAGGCACAAATCAATAAGCCAGTTCTACCAACTTGAGACTGAGATTCCACATTTTCTCGGCTCTTTCCTCGTCTCTAGCTTGGGGCGAGACCCGTTGCACAAAAGACTGGCGGCCTTTTTTCTGGCGATTTCCCCAACTCCAGTAAGCACCAGACTGGCGATATTCCTCATCAAGGACCACAGCAGCCACTCGTTCTCCAGCCAATTCCTGGGACACATAGCCCTTGGTAATGTATTTCTGGAATATAGGAAATATTTTCTGGAACAGGGGATAGTGATTGCGGAACAGGGGCGTATCCGCGACGCAACCAGGGTAAAGAGAGGTGAAAGTTATCCCAGTTTCCTCGTGATAGCGTCGGTGCAATTCCCGCATAGTTAGGACATTGCAGACCTTACTATCTTTATAGGCTTTGACGGGTTCAAATTTTTTGCCATCAATCATAGAAACCGGCTCTCGGAAGCCCTTAGCAAACCCTTCCAGGTCTCCCAAATCGGGGCGGGGTGGAATTTTGCCACCGAGTTCGTCGGGGTTATGGGTAACCGTTCCCAAAATCACCATACGCTTATCCTCAGCCAGAGAGCGTTTCATATCCTCCATCATCACATTACAGAGAAGGAAATGCCCTAGGTGATTGGTAGTCATGGTCAACTCATAGCCTTCTGGACTACGAAGGGGTTCTTTTATTAGGGGCATATAGATAGCCGCATTACAGACTAACCCCTCTAAGGTTCTACCTGTAGCCCGGAATGAGTTGATAAACCGTCGGACACTCTCAAGGGAACCGAGGTCAATATGAAGCATAGTGCGGCTGTCTTCGGGAATCCCTAATTCTTGGGCGGCGGCTTCTGCCTTTTCCAAGTTACGACAAGCCATGATGACATGAGCGCCCCTATCGGCGAGGGCTTTAGCGGCGTATAAACCAACCCCCGAAGAGGCACCCGTGACTATAACCGTTGATTTTTGATCCTGTACCATTTTTAGTTAAAACTCCGTTGATCACCGTCAGTTTTCTAAGTAATTATTCCGACGGAGACCCTGGCTGTTATTGATTGAGTGAGGTATCCTTAATCCCAGTATTATATTGCTAATCCTGTGGCGATCGCAACCAGTTTAGGGGATATTCTCAAAACCTGCCAAAAAAGCTGATGGTCAGCTATGATCAAGAATATTAGACCATCGGCAGGTGATGCCACCGTGCATCAAGGCGGAATCTTGTCTGTCTAGCCAAGCCTAGGCCCTACTGCCAATATTAATTCTGTCCTTTGACCGTAAAATTATGAGCAGTGTCCCCAATCAAGACCAAAAACCCAAAAATTCACCATCATCACCATCTCACAACGAGGAGAATGCTTGGGTTGAAGGCATTAAAACCATTGGACTAAGTATAATTTTGGCTTTGGGTATCCGAACTTTTGTCGCAGAAGCTCGTTATATTCCCTCTGGGTCAATGCTTCCCACCCTGGAAATCAACGATCGCCTGATTATTGATAAGTTAAGCTACCGTTTCACCGAACCCCAACGGGGAGATGTGGTAGTTTTCAATCCCACCGAGGAACTGAGCCTACAATACAACGATGCTTTCATTAAGCGGATTATTGGTTTACCCGGCGAAACATTAGAGGTCCGCGACGGACAAGTTTTTGTCAATGGCGAACCTATTGAGGAGGACTATATTGCCGAAGAACCCCAATATAAATGGGGACCGGAAACTATACCCGAAGGCGAGTTTTTGGTTCTGGGGGATAACCGTAACAATAGCTTTGATAGTCACTATTGGGGATTTGTCCCCCGAGAGAATATCATCGGTCGGGCGGTGGTCCGGTTCTGGCCCTTAGACCGTCTGGGAGGGGTCGATCGCAGTTTTTAACCGACTTTTTGGGCTGTCAACTGAGCCAGGTTTTCATGACTTTTCCGGTCATTTCCTGCCCCCAGCAGGGGGTATTAGCTGATCGCGATTTGATGGTGGTGTGATCAACCCTCCAAGACTGTGCGGGGTCAAAGAGGGTTAATTCGGCGGCTCGGTTGACGGTAACATTTGGGGGAGAAATAGCCAAGCATTGGGCGGGTTGGGTGCTTAAAACTCGCCAGAGTTGCAGGGGCGACCATTGAATATTAAAAACGGTGTCTGGCTGTTGGACAAAGGTTTTCCACAGTAGAGACAAGGCTAATTCTAAGCCGATCGCCCCTGGGGGTGCATCAGCAAAAGCAACGGTTTTTTCTTCGTAGGTGTAGGGGGTGTGGTCAACGGCGATCGCATCAATAGTCCCGTCTACAATAGCTTGAATTAAGGCTTGGCGATCGTCTGGATTACCCAGAGGCGGGTCAACATTGAGATTCGGATCGTAGGGAGTAGGCGCAAAGCCTAAACCACAGTCCGAAACCCGCCCGGTAATTGCTTCTGTATCAAATAGTAAGTGCATCCAGGTCGTACTAGCGGTAATAGGTAAATGGCGCTGTTTAGCTTCCCGAATTAATTGCACACCCCTAGCCGTAGAAACCCGCATAATATGAACCGGAGTGCCGATCGCCGCCACCAATTCCAGGACAGCGGCAATAGCCACAGTTTCCGCATAATCAGGAATCCCGGTTAAACCGCTATAAATAGAGGCTTCCCCAAATCGCATAACTCCTGAGTCCGCCAGAGTGCGATCGCAACAATACAGAGCCACGTTTTTTTTCAGGGGGTTAACATACTCCAAAACTCGCCGCCACAGATTAAGATTTCGATGAGCATATCCATCCGCAAAACCAATAATCTCAGTAGTGGCTAATTCCGCCAATTCCGTCATCATCTCCCCCGCCGCCCCCTCAGTCAAAGCCCCCCATACATAAAAGCCATGGGGTGCTAAACCTTGCCAATGTTTAATAGTCGAGAGATTATCAGCCGGTGGTAGCATATCCGGTAAAATCCCCAGGCGGGTATAACCTCCCGCCCTAGCAGCCGCCTGTAAAGATGCAATAGTTTCCCGGTCTTCAAAGCCCGGCTCTCCGGTGTGGCCATACATATCCACCAATCCCGGCCCCAAAATCATACCGTGGGAATCAATGATCTGAGTATGTTCTGGGTAATCATAAATCTGAGATTCAATAGCAGTAATATACCCATCAATAATCAGCACATCTGCCACTTGATCTCGTCCGTCCATGGGGTTTAATACCCGCACCTGTTTCAGGAGTTCACTACTCATATTTACCAACCAGTCTTAGAGGGCTCCGGCGGCGGTTTTGTCAAGAATACTACCCGATAAATGGGTGGTAATATTCATAGTTTGTAAAACCGGCTCCCCTTTAGCACCGTGGGGATAGTCAATCACTGTCACCGAACCATTACCCTGTTTAAAATTCCAAAAATGCTCTGGTGATAAGCCCAATAATTGACACAACAGAGCCTTATTGACAGCATCATGAGCAACCACTAATCCAGTCACCGATTGGGAATCATATTTATTAAGGATATTTTCCCATCCTTTGGCTACCCTTTCTCCCACCTGATTTAAATTTTCACCTTCTGGCATCTGTACCGTTTCCGGTGCAGTTTTCCACTGATTTAATAAACCCGGATAATCTTGCTCAATTTCCGATTCAAATTTACCCTCCCATAAACCATGGCTAATCTCTCGGAAATTATCCTCAAATTGTAGTTCTATATCCCGGTGATGTTCCAGGATAATTTCTGCGGTTTCGCGGGGGCGTGCCATGGGGCTAGTGATGGCAAAATCGATTTTAATATCCTGGAGAAAATCGGCAGCTTGGCGAGCTTGTAATCGCCCGTTATCATTGAGGGGAATATCAATCTGACCTTGAAACTGTCCTTTTCGGTTCCATTCAGTTTCTCCGTGGCGCACTAATAATAGTCTGGGTCCACGATGTTCTGGGCGAAGGGAGGGCAGTTTATCCCCCACATGGCTAGTGAGGTTCATCGATTCTAATTGTACCGCTGCGGGTTTGGGTAGTTCTCCGGGGGTGACATCACCAATATTGATAATGCTAATACCGCAGTTAGACTGTTGAATACTTTGATAGAATTGGGGTTGAACTCCTAAAGCGGTGGCAATCAGCGATCGATTGATGCCGTTGTGGGCTACCACTAGGATGGTTTGGTTGGGGTGATGGCTGAGGATGTGTCGCCAAAATTGTTGGGCTTGCTCAAATAACGCTAACACGGGGAAATGTTTATGCCCCGATTCTAATACCATGAAAAATTCATGGGGGCTCTGTTGCCAACATTGATAATCTTGGGGAAAGCGATCGCGTACTTCTTGGCGAGGGAGTCCAGCCCACAGAGGCAGGTCAATTTCCATCAATAGATCTGTCGGTTGCAACGGAGGGGCCGCACCCACTCGGGCTCGAATCAGTTGGGCAGTTTGTTGCGCTCGTTGTAGGGGACTGTGATAAATAGCGTCGAACCTTAAACCCTGGAGGGCTTGGGCAACGCAGGTGGCATCAACGCGGCCCTGGTCGGTGAGAACCGAATCATCCAGGCGGCCCTGAATGCGTTTTTGGGCGTTGTAGGTACTCTGACCGTGACGGACAAGGATTACACGGGTCGTCATCTTCAAATTTTAAGTTCGATGGTTCGCCAGAAGCATTTTAACTTGTTTGGGGCAGTTTCCGGCGACTCCTTTATCATGTAAAGAGATGTTAAGGGTCTGTCCCGCCAAATCCCATCTAGGATTCTGAATTAACGGGACTGTTGAAATGCTGAGGACTTGGGCAAAATTGATTATGAATAATCAGATTACAGGCGATTACCATTGGGGTTTGATGGTTTTGTCTTTGGCAATTGCTGTGATTACCTCTTATATCCCTATGGATTTGGCTATACAAGTCCGTGAGGATCTATGGACGGCGAAACGGTGGAAGTTTTGGCTGTTGGGAGGGGCGATCGCTATGGGGGCTGGTTTCTGGTCCATGGATTTTACGGGTATGGTGGCGCTGGAGTTGCCCCTATCGGTTAGTTATAACCCGTGGATGACTTTGTTGTCTTTGTTGATGGCTATTATGGCCTCTGGGATATTTCTGGGGCTGGTGTCACAACCGGCGGCGGGTCGGTTTATCCTGATTATGATGCCCGTTTGGTGGTGTTTTCTGTGGCGATCGCTATTGATGTAGCTTTGATTTCTCTGTGGCTGGCTTTTCGACTACTCGATGATTCTGTGGTCGCCAAAACTCCACAAAAGGTGATCAGTGCCATGATTATGGGATTGGGTGTCAGTGGAATGCACTATCTAGGAAGGTCGGCGACTAAGTTTGTACCCAGATTAAATCTGCCTATTGATTCTGGTCTGACTGTGAATCCCCATTTGAGTCCCTCTGGGTTGGCGATCGCAGTCGGATTGGGGACGGTGATCTGTCTATTTTTTATTGTGTTAACTAAGTTATGGGATCACAAATTGGTCAATCAATTGGCGCGGGAAAAAGTTTTAAAAGACAGTGAACAGCAGTTTCGGACTTTGATTCAGCAAATGCAGGTGGGAATGTTGCTGCTGAATGCTAAGGCGGAAATTTTGGTTTTTAATCAGGCCGCCTTGGATCTTTTACGGCTCGATATTGAACCAGATAGCCTTCAGGTGTTTGGAGAAGGTTGGCATTTGGTGATGGAGGATGGATCGCCAATTTCCTTGTCAGATTTACCTGTACAAAGGGCGATCGCCACAGGTGAAGCCGTCCATCATCTGGTTCTGGGGTTTGATGACCCGACAACTCAACAGCGACGGTGGTTATTGGTGAATGCCACACTACACGAGCCGGGAGGTGAGGTGATGCGGGTTATATGTACTATTAGTGATATTACTAACCAAAAGCAGGCAGAAGAGGCTCTCAGGCGCAGTCAAGAGAGATTTACTCTGGCGGTGGAGGGTGCTAATGATGGCATTTGGGATTGGGATATTTCTACCGATGAGGTTTATCTGTCCCCCCGAGGCAAAATTATGTTCGGCTGCCAACCGGATTTAGATTGTTTCTCTAATTTGGACTCGGCGCTAAAAATTGTTCATCCAGATGACCGCCTGTGGGTTAAAGAGATGTTAAATAGCTATTTAGCTAAGGAAATTCCCGCTTTTGATGTGGAATATCGCACCGAATTAGATCATGGTGAATGGCGCTGGATTCGCTCTAGGGGGGTGGCTCTTTGGGATGAACATAACCAGCCCTATCGTATGGTGGGATTTCATACTGATATTACCGACCGGAAAATGGCTGAACAGGCTCTGCGGGAAGGGGCGGAACAAGAACGCTCTATTCTGCAAATGGTTCAGCAAATGCGAAAAACTTTGGAACTTGAGCAGATTTTTAGTGCTACGACTGGGGAACTTAGACAGGTTTTAAATTGCGATCGGGTTTTGGTTTATCGCTTCCGGGAAGACTGGAGTGGAGAATTTATGGCTGAGTCCGTGGCTGAAGGTTGGGTGCAACTTACGGCCGGACCTCTACGAGATAGTAAGGCTACCCGCATCGCTATTGAACAGGAAAAATGTGCTTTTCAGGAAATTAATTATCGCCATGTGATTTCGGATACTTATTTGCAACAAAATCAAGGTGGTATTTATGGAAAAGGGGTCAGTTATAGATGTGTGAATGATATTTATGAAATGGGTTTCGATGCTTGTTATCTGGAATTATTAAAACAGTTTCAAGCTAGGGCTTATATTATTACCCCGATTTTTTCGGGCTATCAACTTTGGGGATTATTGGCAGTCTATCAGAATTATCATCCCCGCATTTGGACGACTGCTGAAATTCGCACAGTGACACAAATTGGCTCTCAGTTGGGGGTGGCTGTTCAACAGGCGGAATTGTTGGCAAAAACTCAAGAACAGGCTAGACAACTGCAACAGGCTAAGGAAATTGCCGATGCGGCTAATCGCTCTAAAAGTGAGTTTTTGGCGAATATGAGTCATGAGTTAAGAACTCCTTTAAATGCGATTTTGGGCTTTGCTCAACTGATGTCTACTAACCAGAATCTGGCTCCCGAAAATCGTCAACATATTGAGATTATTAATCGGTCGGGTGAGCATCTTCTCGGTCTGATTAATGATATTTTGGAAATGTCTAGGATTGAGGCGGGACGGGCGACACTTCAGGTGAATGGCTTTGATTTGTATGAGTTTCTTCAGGGTTTGGAAGATTTGTTTAAATTGCGGGCTACTTCTAAAAATTTACATCTGATTTTTGAGCGCCCCAAAGGTTTGATTAGGCATATTAAAGCTGACGAGAAAAAATTGCGTCAGGTGTTGATTAATTTATTGGGAAATGCCATTAAGTTTACTGATGAAGGTAGTGTGACTGTTCGGGTTTCTCACCAAAACCGGGATGCTTCAGATCTATTACAATTTGAAGTGGAAGATACTGGGCTGGGAATTGCTCCCGAAGACTGTGAAGGACTGTTTGAAGCCTTTGCACAAACGGAAACGGGTTTAAATGCTTCCGAGGGTAGCGGTCTGGGGTTGGCAATTGCACAGCAATTTGTCAAACTAATGGGTGATGAAATTACGGTTCGTAGTTGTCTAAATCGGGGTTCGACTTTTTCGTTTACTATTCCAGTGCAAAGGAGTGAGGACAAGCCAAACCAGGCGATCGCATCTATTATGGATAGGGTCATCGGTTTGGCTCCTAAGCAGGCGCTCTATCGCATTTTGGTGGTTGAAGACCGAGAAAGCAATCGTTTATTGTTGGTGGAACTCCTGAGTGTCCTGGGGTTTTCGGTCAGAGCGGCTAACAATGGCTCCGAGGCGATCGCTATTTGGCAAGAGTGGAACCCTGACCTAATTTTGATGGATATGCGAATGCCTGTCGTCAATGGTTACGAGGCTACCCGCCAAATTCGCTCTCAGCCTGGTGGTCGGGATACCGTCATTATTGCACTGACTGCTAGTGCCTTTGAGGAACAAAGACAGGATATCATGAAGGTGGGGTGCAATGATTTGCTGCGAAAACCTTTTCAGCGAGGAGAATTGCTCAGTAAATTGAGTCAATATCTGGGTGTGGAATATATTTACAATACACAGCCGGAGATGTCCTCAAATTGGAATTATTCCCAAGAAACTGACAATATATAACCATCAAAAATTCACTTAGAAGCAATCAGATAAATGCCAGAATATTGGCGGGAGCAGGTCTATTCTGCTGCGGCTCAGGGTAGTGATTTACTACTATTAGACCTGATTAAGGAAATTCCCGCTCCGTACAGTAATCTGGCTAATACAATGACAGAATGGGTGGGAAATTTTCAGTTTGATAAAGTTCTGGAATTGGTAGAAACAACCAAACCGGAAGCACCTAAGATCCAACAAATGCCGAATTGAGTGAAAATCAGTGGATACACCAAAAGCAGATATTTTAGTCGTCGATGACAAGCCGGAAAATTTACACCTTCTCTCGGAAATTTTGATGCTAGAAGGATACAATGTCCGCAAGGCTGTTAATGGTAAAATGGCTTTGATGGCCGTCAAGACGGTGCAGCCTGATTTGATTCTACTGGATATTATGATGCCGGGAATGGATGGATATCAGGTTTGTAAAGAGTTGAAAAACAATCAAACATTAGCTAAGGTTCCGGTAATATTTCTCAGTGCTTTAAATGATGTTTTTGATAAGGTCAAAGCCTTTGGTGCTGGGGGTGTAGACTATATTACTAAGCCTTTTCAAATGGAGGAGGTTCTAGTGAGGGTGCAAAATCACCTGATGCTGAAGGAGGCGGAAAAGAAAATTCTGGAGTTGAATACTGAGTTAGAAGCCAGGGTTAAAGAACGCACTCAACAATTACAAATTGCTAATTATAAATTGTTGGAAATGGCTCTACATGACCCGTTGACTAAACTGCCAAACCGGGCCTTGTTTATGGACAAGATATCCTTAGTAATTAAGAGTGTCAAAGAGGGTAATAATCATGGTTTTGCGGTGCTGTTTATGGATTGCGATCGCTTTAAGGTGGTGAACGATTCCTTGGGGCATACAGTGGGAGATGAATTGTTAATTGCTATTGGCGATCGCATTCAAAAAATACTCAAAAATAATGATTTACTATCCCGCTTGGGAGGAGATGAATTTGCCATTATTGTACATGATGTTAATGAAATTGAACCAGTAAGGAATCTCGCCAATTCTATTCTTGAGGTGATGTCTTGTCCGTTTCAAATCTATAGCCGAGAGATTTTTATTAATATGAGTATCGGTGTAGTTCTCAGTAATAGAGACTATGAACAACCCGAACATTTATTGCGAGATGCAGATACAGCTATGTATCGTGCCAAAGCCCTAGGACGGGGACAATATCATATCTTTGACCCGGCTATGCACAAAGAAGCCCTGGATTTATTGGGTTTAGAAACTGACCTAAGACGGGCTATTGAAAATCAAGAATTAATCCCTTATTATCAGCCAATTATTAACTTAGAAACTGGTAAAATTTCGAGTATGGAAGCCTTGGTGCGTTGGCAACATCCCCAACGGGGCTTGGTCCCACCTGGTATGTTTATCCCCTTGGCTGAGGAAATGGGTATAATTACTACTATTGGAACTTTGATGCTGGTAGAAGCCTGTCATCAACTGAAAAATTGGCAGGAGCAGAAATTGGTAGATGAATCTGTTAGTATGAGTGTGAATCTCTCTGTCAGACAGTTTACCCAAGCCGATCTAATTGCAACGGTTGATGATATCCTGGCTGAAAGTGGTTTAAATCCTAAATGTCTGAGATTAGAAATGACTGAAAGTGCGATCGTCGAAAATACACAAACAGCCCGGACTATTTTAACCCAATTTCGCGATCGCCATATCGGTTTAAGTCTCGATGATTTTGGCACAGGCTACTCCTCCCTCAGTTATTTACACGCCTTCCCGGTAGATACCATAAAAATTGATAAGTCTTTTGTCAGTCTTTTAGACGGAACTCCCGAAAATCTGGGGCTAATTCCTGCCATCATTGGTATTTCTAAAACTTTGAATATGGTAGCCGTAGCTGAGGGAATAGAAACCGCCGAACAACTTGCACAACTGCGAGAACTAGAATGTAATAGCGGACAAGGATATTTCTTTTCTAGGCCTTTACCAGCTACTCAAATGGCTGAACTTTTGGCGAGCAATCCTCAATGGTAAAATCAAGTCATAAAAATCGATGATTTCCGGTCAATCCAAATATATGAAATTAAAACAGATAATTTTAAGCATTCTGACTTTCATCTCTATACTCTATGTGACTTTAAGCCTGCTCGGCAGTTGGAGTCAGCCCCAAATTCAAAGCCGTCTGGAACTGTATCAGACTAATTTAATTCTCCAGGCTTCTGAGTGGCAACCACAGACCGAAGACCGGGCGAATTTGCTCACCCTACGAGATAATATTATCGGGAAAGATCCGGTTAATGCTGCCCTGAAACAATACCAAAATGTACAGGAGTCTAACTACCAAAATTTACAGCGACTACAACCCAATCAACCCTCACAATTTTCGCGGGGAGAATTAGCACAGACCATAGGTGAGTTAGAATTGCGAATTGGTATTATCCAAGCGGTGCTGGGAGACTCCCAAAAGGCGATCGCTACTTGGGAATCGCTAATTTCTGAAAATGGTAACTATCCCACCAGTGACACAGCGGAAGTATTAGTAGGACTCTGGACAGAACCACCAGATATAGTAGCTGATGCCGAAGATATTTTACAGGCAAATTTAGAGGGTTGGTTCAGTTTTCAAACTTTAGCCCAACTCTACACTTTACAAAACCGTGAAGATGTCTTACAACAACTAAATAATCAACAGCAGAAAACGTCAGAAAATGCCGTCTATAAATTAGCCATTGTTTCCGCTATTCCTGGCTTTGGGTTGGTGTCGGGAATTATCCTATCCATCATTTTAGCAGTGCAATGGTTCCTGAAACGTGAACAGGCAATTATCAACCGTAATGCTGATGTTGAATGGTCTGTTCCTTGGACTGCGGAAACGATTGTGCAAGTGTTTGTTTTAGGTTTTTTCCTAGTTGGACAGTTATTAATCCCATTGATTTTCCAACTCCTCGGTTTAAGACCGGCGGCGGGAGATGTGAGACTGCAAGCCTTTTATATCCTCATAACTTATATGATTTTAGTGGGTGGTGGCTTGGGGGTTTTATATCTGTCTATCAAATCATTTTTCCCTCTCCCGGAAGGTTGGTTTAGGTTCAAATTATGGGATAGTTGGTTATTATGGGGTTTCGGTGGCTATTGTGTAGCTTTACCCTTAGTGATTTTAACTTCCTTAGTCAATCAAAGATTATGGGATGGTCAAGGGGGAAGTAATCCGATATTACCCATAGCTTTAGAAAATCGAGATCCGGTAGCTTTAGGGATATTTTTCTTTACCGCTTCTATAGCAGCACCTTGGTTTGAGGAGGTGTTATTTAGGGGGTTTCTGTTACCGTCCCTTACCCGCTATTTTTCCCTGTGGGGTGCAATTATAGCCAGTGGGTTGCTGTTTGCTGTGGCTCATTTGAATGTCTCGGAAATTTTGCCTTTATTCGTGTTAGGAATTGTCCTGGGATTTGTCTATACACGATCGCGTAATCTCTGGGCTCCTATGTTATTACACAGTTTATGGAATAGCGGCACCTTAATAAGTTTGTATATCTTAGGAAGTGGCGCTAATTAGTCTATAATAAAGCCCCAGAAGTCAAAGATCTGGGGAATCTTCCGAGGAATAATCCCTGGTCGGATAGCCTCGCCGCCGCATACCCTTAGAAGCGATCGCCAATAATAAACCCGTGAGTAGGGATAACTCCAAATGAGTGTACCAAGTCGCCACCCCCAAGGACAGCAAAGCGATCGCACCAACCATCAAAACCTGAATTCGCCTAGACATAAAAAATCACAAACCCAACCATTCAATTATAATAGTCATTCAACTGATAGACCATTATCGATAAGTTATCCCTAATATCAAACCATGACCACAAAACCCCGCCATTACCATATCACCACTTTCGGATGTCAAATGAACAAAGCCGACTCCGAACGTATGGCAGGCATTTTAGACGAAATGGGGTTAACCTTCGTTGAAGACCCAAACCAAGCTGATATCGTCCTTTACAACACCTGTACCATTCGCGATAACGCCGAACAGAAAGTCTACTCCTACCTGGGGAGACAAGCGAAACGGAAACAGGAAAATCCCAACCTCACCCTAATTGTAGCGGGATGCGTCGCCCAACAGGAAGGAGAAGCACTCCTGCGTCGGGTTCCCGAACTGGATTTGGTCATGGGACCGCAACACGCCAACCGTCTCCAAGACCTATTAGAGCAAGTATTTGAGGGTTCCCAGGTGGTGGCGACTGAACCGATTAATATTGTGGAAGACATCACCAAACCTCGCCGAGATAGCAATATCACCGCCTGGGTGAATGTAATTTATGGTTGCAACGAACGCTGTACCTATTGCGTAGTTCCCAACGTCCGAGGAACCGAACAGTCCCGCACCCCGGAAGCTATCCGGGCGGAAATGGAAGAATTAGCCAGGGCGGGTTATAAAGAAGTTACACTGCTGGGACAAAATATTGATGCCTATGGTCGCGACCTCCCCGGTTCTACCCCAGACGGTCGTCACCAACACACTTTGACAGACCTGCTCTATTATGTGCATGATATACCCGGTATTGAGCGTATCCGTTTCGCTACCAGTCATCCTCGCTATTTCACAGAAAGGTTAATTCGCGCCTGTGCGGAACTTCCCAAGGTGTGCGAACATTTCCATATCCCGTTTCAGTCGGGGGATAATGATGTGCTAAAGGCCATGGCGCGGGGATACACCCATGAAAAATATCGTCGGATTATTAATACTATTCGCGAGTATATTCCCGATGCGTCAATTAGTGCTGATGCGATCGTCGGGTTTCCGGGAGAAACAGAGGCGCAGTTTGAGAATACCCTAAAACTGGTTGATGATATTGGTTTTGACCTGTTGAACACGGCGGCTTATTCCCCCCGTCCGGGAACTGGGGCGGCGTTGTGGGAAAATCAGCTTTCTGAGGAGGTGAAAGCCGATCGCCTACAACGGTTAAACCGACTGGTGAATGTGAAGGCTATGGAAAGATCCCAAAGATACCGCGATCGCATTGAGGAGGTATTAGTCGAAGGCACAAACCCCAAAGACCCCAGCCAGGTGATGGGACGTACCCGTGGTAATCGTCTGACGTTTTTTAAAGGGAATTTGGCGGAACTCTCAGGTGAACTGGTGAAAGTGAAGATTATAGAGGTGCGGGCATTTAGCCTCACCGGAGAACCTATTGAGTTATATGTGACCCTATGAATACTAAAATTTTTAAAACAATCGGTTTTGTCTCTCTGCTGGGGATGGTTTGGGTAAGTGCGATCGCTTGTCAGAAAAACCCTCAAGCCCAAAATAATGCCATTCAGGTCGCCCCAGCCGGTCCTATGCCTACAGTAACTCAAAATCCCCCTTCTCTGGCGCAACCGGGTCAGGGGGGTATGAATTTACCGAGACCCAGAGATAATGGCGATTATACCCGTTCAACTCATACCACCTGGGAAGTGACAGACAGAGACCCCAACGGTTTAAACTGTCGCATGGCTAATAATCTCAGCAGCTATAACCAACTTCTGGCTAACCAGGGTCAGGTGACTATGAATATCAAAAACTGGCCAGTAGTTGGCACGATCAAACAAGGACAGGATTTTGAGATTAATCTGGGTCCGGCCGGATTTGGTATTGTTTATGATAACGAAAACCAACCCTGGATGTATGTTGAACGTACTGATGAACAAGGGGCCGCGAGTAATTGTTTTGTGCGGGCTAACCATCGTTTTGTACAACCGATCGCCACTCAGAATGTCTTATGATTAAGCCCTCCTGGGTGAGGACGGGTTGATTGATATTGTCGGTGGTGGATATTTAGGAACCCACCCCGACATTTGTGCTAATTTTGTTGACTTCCTGATTGTTTCAGATAGCCTCATAGAGGTTCATCACATCAGCGATCGCCATACGAGAATAAGCCCCCAAAGTCAGAGGGGAGGTGTGATCATGTTCCAGGTGATCCGCCGCCGCACAGGCGATCATCGCCGCATTATCAGTGCAGAATTTCATCGGAGGGAACAAAACCCTTAAATGGTTTTCCTTAGCCGCTTCCTGTAACAAATGACGGAGGCGACTGTTAGCAGCAACTCCCCCCCCAACCGTAATAGTATCCAATTGGTAATTGAGGGCGCAGGCGATCGCTCGTTTGGTTAACCCCCTGGCAACTGTATCCTGAAAGCTGGCTGCCAGGTCTGCCACGGGCAGTTCGACCCCTTTTTGGTTGAATTTATCCACCAAACGTAAGACAGCCGTTTTCAGGCCGCTAAAGCTGGAATCATAGGGATGATAGCCGCCCCCAGGTAGGGAAATGCGACCCTCTGGGAGAGGGAAGGCTTGGGGGTTCCCACTGGCTGCAAGGCGATCGATAACCGGGCCGCCTGGATAACCGAGGTTGAGTAAACGAGCCACCTTATCAAAGGCTTCTCCCGCCGCATCATCGCGGGTTTGACCCAAAGTTTCATACTGACCACAACCGATGACCCGAATTAAACTGGTGTGGCCCCCAGAAACTAATAAACAGAGAAATGGTGGTTTTAAATCCGGTTCACTGAGGTAGGACGCATAAATGTGACCTTCTAGGTGATGGACTCCTAAAAATGGCTTCTGGTGAACCATCGCTAAACTTTTCGCCGCTGTGATTCCCACTAATAGCGCTCCCACTAACCCCGGAGCGCAGGTAGTAGCGATCGCATCAATATCAGTCCAGTCCTGATTAGCTGAACTTAGTGCTTCGGTAATTAGGGGGTTGACCATTTCCAAATGTTGCCGGGAGGCCACCTCTGGCACTACCCCCCCATAGGGGCGATGAATAGGGATTTGAGAAGCCACCACATTACTGCAAACTTTACGATTCTTTACAATTGCTACCCCTGTTTCGTCACAACTTGTTTCAATTGCTAAAACTGTTGCCATTGGCTGATAAATTTAATCATAAGATTGAGTTACATCTAGTAGCTTATCCCCAGAAAGAGATTAAATGGGTGTCAAGAGTCTGAATTCAAAGTAAGATGGCTCCTAAGCCCTTAATCCGTTGGGATTGTACAAAAAACTTATTGTTTTGTAACAAAAGGAAACAAATCTATGCGACGATTGTTGGCTCTAGTTCTCGCTCTCGGTCTTTGGTTCGGTGGTAGCGCAGCCGCCGAGGCTTATAACCTAACTCCCTGCTCCGATTCGGCTGCATTTCAGCAACGGGCCCAAACTTCTATCGCCCGCAGTGCTAACCCAGACCAAGCTAAAGCTCGGTTCGAGCGCTATTCCCAAGAACTCTGTGGCGAAGATGGCCTACCTCACCTGATTACAGATGGTAGCCTGTCCCACGCTGGCGATTTCTTAATCCCCAGTGTTCTATTCCTGTATATCGCCGGATGGATTGGTTGGGTAGGTCGTTCTTACCTCCAGTATGCTCAGAAAGATAAAAAGCCCACCGAAAAGGAAATCATTATCGAAGTTCCCAAAGCTGTGCAATTGATGCTGGGTGGATTTCTCTGGCCTCTGGCTGCTCTCAAAGAAATGACCACCGGGGAAATGTTTGCTAAGGATAATGAAATCACCGTTTCTCCTCGCTAAGAGATTCGCGGATGTAGCTCAAGCCTTTGGCGGTTTAGTTTAAGGGAATTTTTCCCAAATTGTATCGAATGTTTGGCATATCAATTAGGAGACTCAATTCATGCAGGACTTTTTGAAATATTTGTCTACTGTGCCAGTTTTGGCAGCGGTTTGGCTGTTAATTACTGCTGGTATTCTGATCGAATTTAATCGGTTTTTCCCCGACCTTCTGTTTCATCCCCTCTAGGGATTAGAACCGGAAAAATGGGCAGGTTGCCCTAAGTGGCGATCGCATCATTAACAAGAGATTGATATTTATAGGGGTGATGATAAATTGCCCCTATAATATTGTCCTGGTCTACCTGCTCCCTAGTGGGATTATTGACCATAATAAAAATCACTTATTTTTCTGATTCCGTATCGATGAAATCCTACACTGCTGCCGCGATCCAAATGACCAGTCTGCCTGATTTGCAGAAAAATTTGTCAGAAGCTCGCGATTTAATTGAACTAGCTATTCGTCAAGGCGCTGAATTAATTGGCTTACCCGAAAACTTCTCGTTTATGGGTGAGGAAGAAGATAAACTTATGCAGGGTTCAGAAATTGCCGAAGAAACCGAAAAATTTTTGAAAACTACCGCCCAACGTTTTCAGGTAACCCTTTTGGGTGGAGGGTTTCCCGTTCCCAAAGGAGAAGGTAAAGTCTGCAATACCGCCTTGTTAGTAGACCCCACAGGTCAGGAGTTAGCACGATATGAAAAAGTGCATCTTTTTGATGTCAATGTACCTGATGGAAATACTTACTGCGAGTCCGCCACAGTGAAAGCTGGGACCGATTTCCCACCTGTTTATAATTCCCCAGAATTGGGTCAGTTGGGTTTATCTGTATGTTATGACGTGCGGTTTCCAGAATTGTATCGGCATTTATCTAAACAGGGAGCCGAGGTGTTATTTGTTCCCGCCGCCTTTACCGCCTATACCGGGAAAGACCACTGGGAAGTTTTGCTAAAAGCTAGAGCGATCGAAAATACTTGTTATGTGATTGCTCCCGCCCAAACTGGTTGTCACTATGGCCGCCGCCACACCCACGGTCACGCCATGATTATTGATCCTTGGGGAATGATACTAGCTGATGGGGGAGATCAGCCAGGAGTCGCCTTAGCTGATATTGAACCCACCCGCCTCCAACAGGTCCGTCGCCAAATGCCATCCCTGAAACATCGGGTATTTTAGCACATCAGCCACTAAGGTGCGTCAGTTGCCGATTATTGATTGTTCACCAGTCGCTTAATACATTGCCCTCACCCTAAATCTGGATCCCAGAGAGGGAGAGGGACTTTGAGAGGTGATCAGATGATTTCTGAACAGGCTGTATTGATTGGCGAGGCGGGTTCTGACGCACTCCATGAGACTGGGTGATTGGGAAATAATTTGAGACTCGTAACCTATGTATAACTAATACAAAAGTTGATTTATCCTTTTTATAACTCTATGCGAACCCACTTTTCGCTACAGTAGACAGGAACGAGTTTTCACAAAATGGATGGTTCTATCAGTTTTGGGGATAATCTCCCCATTTTCCATGTTTTCATCTTTAGGAGTTGATCCCGTGCCACTGTTGGCAAACACCATCGAGGGAATTAGCGAAGCTCCCGAGGCTGATGGGAATATGGTGTTATTGGCGGTACTACTCAGCCTAATTGCCATTTATACAGCCAGTAAAGTTGGTGGCGAGTTCTTCAACTGGTTAGGATTTCCCCCAGTTTTAGGAGAATTAGTCGGCGGGGTAGTCATTGGTATTTCAGCACTGCACTTAGTCGTATTTCCTGAAGGTGGTGTCGGCGCTTCTGACTCCGTGATCATGCAAATACTGTCATCGACAGCAGGGTTAGATATCAGTGCTGCTGGAGCCACCTTTGAGGCTCAAAGTGAGGTGATCTCAGTTCTCGCTGAAATTGGTGTGATCGTCCTACTATTTGAAATTGGCTTAGAATCCAATATTCGTGAACTGCTGGAAGTAGGGGTTCAATCCCTAGTGGTGGCAATTGTGGGGGTCGTGGCTCCATTTTTCGCCGGAACCATTGGCTTAATTCTCATCTTTAATGTTCCGCCTGTGGCTGCAATTTTCGCTGGTGCCGCTTTGACTGCTACCAGTATCGGGATTACCTCCCGTGTGTTAGCTGAAATTGGCCGCTTGTCTTCTAAGGAAGGTCAAATTATTCTCGGCGCGGCGGTCATGGATGACATCCTCGGAATTATTGTCCTAGCGGTGGTGGCTAGTTTAGCCAAAACCGGAGAAATCGATGTTACTAACATTATCTTCCTGATTATCAGTGCCACTGTGTTTCTGGTGGGTGCAATTTTATTGGGAAGGTTCTTTAATGATACTTTTGTGACTCTGGCTCAACAGTTCAAAACCCGTGGTCGGATTGTGATTCCGGCTTTTATTCTGGCGCTGTTGCTGTCCTATATCGCTGCCGCTATTGGTTTAGAGGCGATTTTGGGTGCTTTTGCTGCGGGGTTAGTCTTGGATGAAACTGACCCAGGAAAGGAACTCGAAGAACTTACTAGACCGATTTCTGATGTGCTGGTACCGATATTTTTTGTTACCGTTGGGGCGAAAACTAATTTAGAGGTTCTTAATCCTGCTGTTCCTGACAACCGCCAGGGACTCGTGATTGCTTCTTTTCTGATTGTTGTGGCAATTTTCGGAAAAGTTATCTCTGGGTTTAGCGTCTTTGGCGTGGAGAATATCAACCGATTGGCGATCGGGGTCGGTATGATTCCCCGGGGCGAGGTGGGTTTGGTATTTGCGGCGGTAGGTTCTGACAGTGGGGCTTTGTCGCCTTCTCTGGATGTGGCAATTATCTTGATGGTGATTCTGACTACTTTTGTGGCTCCGCCTTTGTTGCGGGTGGTCTTCCGTGATGATGAACCGACGGCTACGGAACCGGAAACTACTGCTTGAACGGTCAATCCTTAAAAGATTGTGAATTGATTTTGATGGCTCGGTTCAATAAAACCGGGCTTTTTTTCTTTTCTACTGAGGCTGTTGTCGGATACAATTACTTACGCAGTACGAATATGGTTCGGCTTGAGTTATATAATTGGCCATCCATACCTGGGAAAAAATCATGAAACATACCCTTTCTGTTTTAGTTGAAGATGAGGCGGGTGTTCTGACGCGCATTGCTGGCTTGTTTGCTCGTCGTGGATTTAACATTGAAAGCCTGGCTGTTGGACCTGCTGAAAAATCTGGGGTTTCCCGAATTACTATGGTGGTCCCTGGGGACGATCGCGTTATTGAGCAGTTGACTAAGCAACTCTACAAGCTGATTAATGTTCTCAAGGTACTTGATATTACTGAGGTTCCCTGTGTTGAACGGGAGTTGATGTTATTGAAGGTTAACTCCCCTAACAGTGCTATTCGTTCCGAGATTATTGAGTTGGCTCAGATTTTTCGCGCGCGGGTGGTTGATATTGGGGATGACTCCCTGACTATTGAGGTGGTCGGAGACCCTGGTAAAATGGTGGCGATCGTTCAGGTATTGAGTAAATTTGGCATCCGCGAAATTTCTCGGACTGGTAAAATCGCTCTCACGCGGGAGTCTGGCGTTAATACCGAATTCCTCAAGAGTCAACCCGCTGAACCTAAGTTTTAACTTAGACCAAAACCCCCACCCCTGGCGACTTTTGCGGGTCCTGGGTTTTGGTTTACCCAAAAAGTTGATTTTTAAGTCATATTTTTGAATTGATCAGCTACAATATAATTAGTCGCCTCCCAGATAGTGCTGGTGGAGGTGTGGGGTTGTTATGTTTTTAAACAGTATGGACGAACATAATTGCGGGACTATTTATGATGAACTGATCGAAATACTTAATCAGTTAGAATTGGGATGGATCGCTGAACAGGTAGAGGAGATTTTAACGGCCGGAAAAACGGTTGAGGAAATGGTGATGGGGAGAAAATCCCCTGACCTCAAATTGGCTTATTATAGCCCCCAGGAACAGTTGTTAATGCTGATTGATGCTATCGATCGCACTGTGATTTCTGGGGTGGAAATGGAGCAAGAAATAGCCACTCTCTTAGATAATCAAGGACTGACTACAGATTTCAAATCAGAAATATCCTGGCATTCAAACTTAGCACAAAAGGCAGAATTTGTCAAGTTTTATCAGCCGGAAATTTTAGAAAGATTAGCCGCCGCTGAACAGGTCAGAAAGACCCTAGGAAAGTTGCGGGTAAATTCCGCCAAAAATCAGCCATCATTGTTGACGGAAATCAAGGTAAATTTAGAGGCGATCGTTAACCCCCATCTCAGGAGACATAAACAACTGAGGAACCTGTTTATTTTGTATATATTTAATATCATCGTAGCTGGGGCAAAAAATGAGGGGGGTAAAGTCAGTTATAAGGATGTGACAAAACAAGCCACAGATAGGTTAATATTTCGTCAGCGTCCCGGACAAATCTATGAGAAAACACAGCCCTACACCCACGCACTGATTGAATTTGCTAATAAGCCACCTTTAGAAATACATATGGGGGTTAAAGTTCATGGGCGGCTGCGAGTTTTGTATGATTGCGATATTTGCGTATTATATAAAATGGAAGCGGATGCTTGTCGAAATAACGGCCGTGAACCTCGCGCGTCGCGGATTTTATTGGGGGTTAATTGTGAATATTCTGCTTCCGAATTACAGCCAGAAGTAGCCCAAGCGTTTTTGTCTTTAGCCTCGGAGTTACGGGTAGCGGGAGATTGTTATTTTGTGTCGAATAGTGTGTCAGAAGTAGCGGGGAAGTTGTTAGCGAGTCGGAAGCGAAAATGGGAGTGTGGTATAATTCCTGGTGATGTTAATAATGTCAATAGATTGATGTACGGGTTTCAGACAATTTTTAAAGATTTTCAGGCGAAAAGTTAACTATGAATGAGATTTTTTGGGAAATTCACAGGGATTTATTAAGGGAAAGTCCGGGGGGTGATGAGTATACTAGACAAGGATTTGGGATGATACCAAGTTTGTCGAAACCGAAGATTTTAGATATAGGTTGTGGTCCGGGGTCGTCCACTCTGGAATTAGGGAGATTAACGGATGGAGAAATTACGGCGATCGATATTCATCAACCTTATTTAGACAGTCTTAAACAAAAGGCGATCGCCGAAGGTTTTGGGGAGAGGATAACCTGTTTAAATCAAAGTATGTCATCCCTAAATTTTCCGCCATCTAGTTTTGATATTATTTGGGCTGAGGGTTCCATGTATATTATGGGTTTTGAGGCGGGGTTAAAGCAATTTAAATCCTATCTAAAATCCGGTGGTTATATGATGGTGAGTGAGTTAGTGTGGTTACGGGAAAATCCGCCGTCAGAGGTTTATGATTTTTGGCAAGCTGATTATCCAGCCATGAAAAATCTATGGGAATTATCGGAGATTATCAGTCATTGCGGATATGAAATAATTAACCAATTCACCCTACCAGAGGGGGGGTGGTTAAATTACTATAACCCCTTGGAGGATCGGATTAATCATCTATATCGAATTTATCAAGATAATCAGGAGGCGTTGAAAATTTTAGACCTGGAAAAACGGGAGGTGGAAATCTATCGCGAATATCACGAATGGTATGGATATGAATTTTTTATCCTCCACAACCCCTAAGAAAAAGCCAACCGACGGGGTAATGTATCAGGAATGATGAATCATTTGGGTTACTTGAGAAGTTACCCATTCAATCACCTGAGAACCCAAACTTACATGGTCTAGTAAATCGATTTCCCTAATCCCAGTGGGGCTGGTGACATTAACTTCTGTGAGATAACCACCAATGACATCAAGACCGACGAAATATAGTCCCGCTTCAATTAATTTCGGAGCAACTCGGCGACAAATTTGCAACTCTCGATCGCTTATTTGAGTTTTAGCGACGCGACCGCCGACGGCCATATTTCCGCGAAACTCTTTACCAGTAGGAATGCGATTAACGGCCCCAATAGGTTCACCATTTAACAAGATAATGCGTTTATCGCCATCTTTGGCGGCGGGTAAGTAGGTTTGAATCATGACAGGTTCAACACCTTGGCGGGTGCTGATTTCGACGAGGGAATTAAAGTTGCGATCGTCTGGTTCCAGAAATAAAATACCCTCACCGGCTTTACCACCCAAAGGCTTTAAAACTGCTGCGCCTTCATGTTCGACAAATTCCCGAATTACCTTTTTTTCGCGGCTAACAATAGTTTTAGGAATGACATCAGCAAACTGGAGGGCATACATTTTTTCGTTAGCAGCGCGTAACCCTTGGGGAGCATTAACGGTTAAAGTTTTGGTGGGGTCGATATAGTCGAGAATATAAGTGGTATATAGGTAAGACACAGTTACGGGGGGGTCAACCCGCATAAACACTGCATCCATGGCTTCTAAGGGCTGTAATGTGGAAGCGCCCAACTCAAACCAGGGGGAGTGGACCACCCAAGTCTGATCGCGTCGGGTAATAGGAGTCAAACGAAGGGAGGTTAGGGTTCCCCAGGCTTTCCCCGCAATGACACTTAGTTGATGGCTTTGAGTAATCCAAATTTCATGACCCATTACTTGGGCGGCTTCCATGATAGCAACAGTGCTATCGTGGGCGGGATTTAGATTAGCGATGGGGTCAATAATAAAAGCAAATTTCATCAATAATTTTAAAAGTTATCAGGATGAACCCCAGACTGCTGCTGAGTAGTACAGAGTCGGGGGTTTTGTTTAACTAAGCGCTAAGTAGGGAATCAAGCTGACCTTGGGCTTCTAAGGCGTGGAGGTCATCACAGCCGCCAATATGGCGACCATTGATGAAGACTTGGGGAACAGAACGCCGTCCATTGGCTTTAACGGCCATGCGATCGCGAGCTTCTTCATCTCCATCAATCACATATTCGGTAAACTCCCAGCCTTTGCGTTTGAGGAGAGCCTTAGCTCGTAAACAAAATGGGCAGCTACTCCAAGTATAGATTTCGATGGAATTAGTCATATATGTCTTAGGGAGATGAGTAATATTTCTTAATATATTAAGTTAATTAGGCTTTGTCAACGAGACCACCCTGGGAACAGGGTGGCCATAAAATAGTGGATAGGTTAGCTGACGGCTTGCAATACACTGGCATATAGACCAGGGGCGTAGGCTTCGACGACTTTTCCGGTTTCAGAACAGGTAATCATTAAATAGTCACAGGTGTGACACTGGGTTTTAATGAGTGTAGGGCTGTGATAGCGTTCGGCGTGGGAACCGCAATTAGGACAATGAATGATTTGTTTGGTAGACATTTTAAATGGGTTTTTTTACTAGGTTTAAATTTGGCGCTAATATACCCCAAAACTATCGGGTAATTCCTGACAATTTAGCCAGATTACCACGACATTCAGAGGAGATATTTAACGGATGGTTAGTAGCAGGTTAAAAAAACTTAAAGAACGGGTCGCTCTGTTTAGCTACTGATCAATTATGCCAGACTTTGAACCGGGTAGCAATAGCTATTAACTAGGTATACCTTGATCCCGAACCGGAAATCATGGTTATTGAGCAATGTAGTTGAGGTAGAAAGGGCGGAAATTGGGGATTATAGCTGGTGTGATTAAATTTGGGGTGTTAATTTTTGTCGATCGCCGTTTTCCAAATTAATAAAGATTTAAGATTTGCATAACTATCCAGAGAGGGAGATTCAGGATTTCTCGACCTGGAGGACAAGGCGATCGAGTTCTTGTTGCATCTGAGTTTTGACCAATTGGTAACAGGACTCGACATAATCACGATCGCCGGCCGCCTCTCGACCATAGCGTTGAAAGACAATAGGTTGACAGATCCGAATATAGATTTCCCCTGGTAAAGGGATATTCGGCAAAGGACCAATACTTAACCCCCAGGGGAGTCCCAAATAAATGGGGAAAACTTCCGGGTCAATATCGAGTAACCAAGGCATCCCCAAATCATGGAGGATTTTAACCTGTTGATAACAATCAGCGAGGACAATGAGGGTATCATGGGCTCCATGGGAAATGAGGGGAACAATAGGGGACTCGGTGCGTAGGGCCAATTTAATAAACCCGCGCCGCCCGGCAAAATAAATCTGATTTCTCATATTGTGGGGGCGAAACACATCTTCTGGCCCCCTGGATAAACCAAAACGGGATAATCTGCTTGTAAGGCGGCGATCGCCATTCGGGGATGGGCGCGAATAGCACCACACCGCACGGCTTGAGTAGCAACTGGGGGGGACATTTCCCAGACTTTGGGGTGCATTAAACCATATAGAGGGCGATCGCAGCCAAAGCGATCGGCCCAGCCATATAAACCCATGTGCATATCTGGCGCAGCCAAGCCACCATTATGGGAACCGACAATTAACATTCTGCCTGAATCTCGGAGATGCTGCCAGCCGTCCATTTTGACCCGAAAATAGTGCTGGTAAAACCATCCCAAAACTGGCATGAGCGATCGGACAAACTCAGGATCTCGTCCCTGTAAGCACCAACCATCTAGGTCTGGTGGTGATGGTGGGGCATAATTATTATCGGTATGATGCTCGGTATGATTATCGGTAAATCGGTTCAAGGTTATCGACTCCCAGTAGCAACTAGATTCAATCAAGATCTTCCCTTTTCCAGATGCGGAAAACGCCGCGATGGGTTTACCATGGGCCCTAAATTCTGAGGATATCCAGAATATGCTTGATCTCAACCAAGATGATACCGCAATGGCTCAGGTGTTGGCGGAGTCTGAGGCGATCGCCGTTTATGGTCATTCCAATAAACCGGCGCGCCCTAGTTACATGGTGGCTGAATTTTTGCGAAACCGGGGCTATCGGGTCTATCCGGTGAATCCTTTATTGAGAGAGGTTAGCGGTCAACCTTGTTATCCTAATTTGCAGGCGGTCCCGGAAACTATTGATATTGTGAATGTTTTTCGAGGTTCGCAATATCTACCAGAAATTGTTGATGAGGCGATCGCTGCTGGGGCGAAAACCGTGTGGAGTCAGTTGGGAATCACCCACCCAGAAGCCAGTCAAAAGGCTTTAGATGCCGGATTAAACCTAGTGATGAACCTATGTATTAAAATTGAGATCGAGCGTCTTCATATAAGCAGAAAGTATGAATCAGACTGAAACCATACCCCCCCAATCACCGAAATCTTCACCCCCGGCGGTAGTTAGCACCGAGAAGTTAGGTAAATTTTACCGGACGGGATTTTGGATGAATCAAAAAATCGAATCCCTGATTAATTGTAGTCTGAGTATATATCAGGGGGAAACTTTTGGGCTTTTGGGACAAAATGGAGCCGGCAAAACGACTTTATTTAAAGTGTTACTAGGCTTGGTGCGTCCCACTTCTGGCGCGGCTTATTTATTGGGGAAACCTATTGGCGATCGCCAAGTTAAACAGCGAGTTGGTTATTTACCAGAAAACGCCTATTTTTACGACTATCTGACCGGGTGGGAATTTTTAGAGTTAGCGGCGGAACTCTTCCAAATACCTAAAGCAGTTAGTCGCCCAAGGATTCCCGAATTATTAGATTTAGTCGGACTGGCAAAATCAGCCGCCATCAAAAAACAGATGCGACAGTATTCTAAGGGAATGCTACAACGGATTGGCATGGCTCAAGCCTTAATTAATGACCCGGAAATAGTATTTTTAGATGAGCCTATGTCCGGTCTTGATCCGATGGGTCGTTATCAAATCCGAGAGATTATTTTATCACTGAAGCAGCAAGGAAAAACCATATTTTTTAACAGTCATGTCCTGTCAGATGTCGAGAAAATATGCGATCGCGTCGCCATTTTAGCCAGGGGAGAACTCGTTTCTATCGGTTCTTTGGATGAGTTATTAGGAATTACTGAAACCTATGCCGTGAGTGGCAAAGGTGGTAATCCTCAAGAACTGGAGGAATGGGTAACCAACTTGGAAATTGAACAAGACTATTGGCGCGGCAATCTGCAAGGAAATCCCCAGGAATTTATCGCCCATTTACAGGATATTAATGCTCAACTGATATCCATGAATTTATCCCGCCTTTCCCTCGAAGAGTTTTTTATGCAACAATTAAGGGAACGGGGTATTTATTCCAGTCGATAAAACCAACTTATAAACAACATTGAGGAATTATTATGTCATCTACAGGAGTTGTAATCGATCCAGAGATTTTAGAGCAGCTATTCAGTGTGGATACCTTACCCGCTGATCTGATTATCCCCCCGAAGGTTCCGTCAACGGAGGAACTAATAATTCCGGTAATAATTTGGGAAATGGAACCCCCGACTTTGGGGAAACCTTGAGCAGCAATGGTTCAGTTAATGAAATTACTGTCACCGACTCAGCCGGGGAAACCGTGAGGGGGACTGGTGCCGCCGATCGCATTCTTGGAGGTGACGGACCCGACTCCTTATTGGGGGGTAGCAATAATGATACCATCTATGGCGGACCCGGTTCTGATACCCTGTTGGGAGAAGCCGGAAATGACCTATTATTTGGCAACCAAGGCCGGGATTTGCTTTATGGCGGCAATGGCAATGATACCCTCTATGGTGGTCAAGAAGCAGATACCCTCTATGGTGAAGCCGGAGATGATCTGCTGTTTGGCAATTTAGCTAATGACTGGCTATATGGAGGGGATGGAAACGATACCCTCTTCGGTGGCAAAAACGATGATATCCTATATGGCGGTGATGGCAATGATCTGCTGTCGGGAGATACTGGCGCTGATACTCTCATCGGTGGGGAAGGTCGCGACTCCTTTGTGGTAAGTTCCCTCAGTGGGGGGGTCAACATTCCGGAAGCCGATGTCATTATGGATTATACTCCGAGTGACGATGATATTTTGCTGTCGGGTGGTCTGCGATCTACTAACCTAGAGTTTGTTTCCGGTACTTCCGTGGGACTGGAAGGGGAACTGGAAGATAGCACCGTTATCCGACTGAGGCAAAGTTTTGATCCTAATCGCGCTTTTGTGGCTATTGTGGTTGGTGTGGATAATCTCACTTCCGGGGATTTTACCGCAATTGATGAGATCACTATTTAAGATTGATGGCCGATTTGCAAGGGTTCCTTAATTTGAATAAGCCACTGGAGTGGACTTCCCATGACTGTGTGGCAAGGGTTCGACGTGTGTTACACCTAAAGCGGGTAGGACACGCAGGAACCCTTGATCCGGCGGCGACTGGGGTCCTACCTATTGCATTGGGAAGGGCTACCCGCCTGCTGCAATTTCTGTCCTCTGAGAAAGCCTATCGGGGAGTGATTCGCTTTGGGATGACAACCGCCACTGATGACCTGGAGGGGGAAACTTTACAGGTGCGATCGGCTTCTCATTTGCAACTGGAACATATCGCCGCCCTGTTGCCTGAATTTATCGGGAAAATTGAGCAAAAACCACCCTATTATAGTGCGATTCATGTGGGGGGAAAGCGCTTATATGAGAGAGCCAGACGGGGTGAGGTGGTGGAAGTTCCCACCCGGACGGTGGAGGTGTTTGGGTTGGATGTTTTGAGTTGGCGACCTGGGGAGTTTCCAGAGGTGGAATTGGCGATCGCCTGTGGTCCGGGAACTTATATCCGTTCTATTGCTAGGGATTTGGGGGAACGTCTGAACACCGGGGGGACTCTGGCGGGTTTAGTTCGCCTACAGTCGAGTGGGTTTAGCTTGGCAAATAGTTTGACTATTGAAGAGTTGGAAGATCTCGTCAAGCGGGAACAGTTTAAACCCCTTGACCCCTCTGTGGCTTTGACTCATTTACAGGCGATCGCCCTCGGTTCCGAAGATGCTAAACGTTGGAGTCACGGACAGCGGGTTCCCGTGGCGGGAAATGTCGATACAGTGTTACGGGTGGATGACCAATCCGGTCAGTTTCTCGGTATTGGACGCATTATTCAAGAACAGGATACTATGGTATTAGCTCCCCAAGTTGTCATGTTGGATAGTTGATATGAAACGGATATTAATTGGTTTGATTAGGGGTTATAAGTCATTGATTTCTCCGGTGCTTCCTCCCGCTTGTCGCTTTTATCCCACTTGTTCAGAATATGCTATGGAAGCAATAGATCGCTTTGGCATTTTTCGGGGGGGATGGATGGCGATCGCTCGTATTTTGCGCTGTCATCCCCTTCACCCAGGCGGCTATGATCCTGTTCCCCCAAAAGATGATCATCATCATTAACAACTTTCCCCCCGCCGCCATACATCAAACATAATAATCATCCATTATTCCTGATCTTTCTTGACCGTCGATGGTATCGTTTCCTTCGCCACCATAGATAGTATCATCACCAGAACCACCCATAAGGGAATCATCACCCTCTTCTCCCAAAATCAGGTCATTACCACCAAGACCAGCAATAGTGTCATTACCGGGGCCGCCATACAAAGTGTCGTCACTATTCCCGCCGGTAATGCTATCATCACCGGACCCTCCATCAAAAACATTTTCCTGGTCGGTAGCTCCTCGAAAGATTAAACTTCCGTCGGCCAATTCTTCAATTTGAGGGGTTTCAATAAACTGTGACATAGTTAGGGACTTTCCTTTTATAAAGGCTCATGGCTTAGGTCAAACCATCCATTGAGTGTAATCGTGTTAAAAAGGCTGAAAAGGGTATTGATGGTTAGATGGCCTCGGACTTGAGAATATCTGATCAGGTCATGTCCTCAATCTCATGTGCAGACATTTTCAGCATTAGATCAAACTACTCCTATCCTCTAGGCGAGAGGCCATTCATCCGGAAAACAGTCCAATACTTTTCTATAGCCTTTTGCCTGATACCTTTGGCTATAGGCTGTGTGATTAATGCCACAAAAAAAGTAGGGCTATTACTAACCCTACTTTTAAATTAATTACTATTGAGAATCGAGGAGCAATCTACTATTCCAAAATGGGAACCAATACGACTTAACTCCTACGCCAAGGATTTTAACCTTAGAATAGCTCGAAATCGGAAGCTGTAATATCTGGAGAACCTAAGAACTCGGCTACTTCTTCGCCGTTGAATAGTAAAACGCCTGTGCTTTGGATGTAAACTAAACCGCCTAACCCACCAGCGTCTGCAGCAGTGGCTACAGTTTGGAAGGAGTCTAAGTTATATCCGGCACCAGCGCGTAGAGCAATTACGTCTCCCTCTGCACTATTGAAGTCAGTAATGACATCGCGACTTAGGTTAGGATTAGCAGTTAAAGCAAAGGTATCAGCACCGGCACCACCTGTTAGGGTGTCGTTACCTTTGTCACCGGCTAGGAAGTCATTGCCATCGCCACCCTGGATGAGGTCATCACCTTGACCACCATACATGGTATCGTTGCCGGGACCACCTTGGAGGGTGTCGTTGCCTTTCTCCCCAAATAGTAGGTCGTTACCATCACCACCTATGAGTAAATCATCTCCATCACCACCACGCATGATGTCATTGCCACTACCACCGACTAGGGTATCGTTACCTTTGTCACCGGATAGGCTGCTATTACCATCACCACCGTAGATTAGGTCATCACCTTGACCGCCATAGATTAGGTTATTACCTGCTATGCCATATATGGTGTCGTTTCCTTGGTTACCATATAGTTCGTTGCCGCCTTCGCCACCAACTATTGAGTCATTACCGCTGAAGCCGTAGATAACCATGTTGGGGTTGTCGCCAGCGGTTAGGGTATCCGCCATATCGCCACCCTGTATGCGGATAGCATCTGCAGTTCCCCGAATGCGGTTAGACTGATTGGGACTACCGACTATAACGGCTCCGTTGGCTGTAAAAACTACCTGAAACTCGGTGGGGTCAACTACCTGTGACATAAGTGCTCCTCACGAAATGTTGGACAAATGAATAATTTTCGACAATTGGGATTCTACAATAGCAGTCTGGATATTCGGTAGGTTTGCCGATAAATTTAGAGTAATTTTACGGTAATTTGGCTAAAGCTGATGATTGGGCAAACCAGTTTTTACACTCAGTATTTCTCAACCATACCAGCGAAACCCGGAAGCCTTTTCCCTATTTGTTATGGGAAAAGACCGGAAAAGTCTGTTAGAACTAGATGGGGTTTTTGCCCATATTACCGATCAAACTATGATTTAAGAGAATTCCTCAACATTATAGAGAGATCGCAAAAAATCACAACTAGCTTAACAGATAATCGTTACCCTGGCAATGGCTGAAACGATTTTAACTTAGAAACTCCTCTAAACACCCTATATGCGAACAGTTACAAACACTACATTTCTGAGGTTTGTAATTCCTTGGGTTCCAGTAAATGGCCAACTGTCTCCGTTTAAGTAGGGCAAGTTGGTTATGCCCTGGGCCTTATTTTGGATCGCACTGTCAGTAATAGGCCAATTATATCGCTGATACTTACAAAAATGACGGAGGGGGTTGGCAGATGGTTCCAAAAATTTTTGCCGAAATTTGTCGATCGCCTCCCTAAATCTCCAAAAAATGCTTCCATAGCTGATGGGGTGAGGGATAGCAGCTTTGAGGAACTTCTAAGAAAAGTCCCCAATTTGGTTCAGTTGTGGTCGGCATCAGCTAAAATTCTCAGAGATGTTCAAAAACCATGCCCCAGTGGCTAGGTATATGGAACTTTGGATCGCTTTTCCGATTCGAGTTACCTGGCTATGGTTGCATATAAACCCCAATATTAAGTCGTCAATTACTTCAAGAACTCCCACCTGCTAACGCGAGGTGGGAGAGTGGGGAACGGGCCCTGCTGAAACTTTGAATAGCCCATTGAGCCGAATCATGCCACGCACTTCCGATTGCTTCTCTAGTCGGATTATCTGCAAGCCTCCTGGTTAGGGGCGTTGGGAAAGCCAAGCCATGTTTGATTCGGTGGGCGAAGAGACTCAAACTCGCAAGAGGTTTATCACCATGCTACGAGTTCCGGTTTTATCCCCCAGTGGGAAACCATTAATGCCAACCAAGCCCAGTCGAGCAAGGCGCTGGATTCGAGATGGGGTGGCCTTGGGGAAATGGTCAGACCTGGGCGTGTTCTACGTTCAACTAACTCAGCAACCGTCTGGGGAAGAGACTCAACCGATTGCGGTTGGAGTTGACCCGGGGAAACTGTATAGCGGCGTTGGGGTACAATCACCCAAGGCAACCCTATTTCTGGCTCACTTGGTTCTCCCATTCCCAGCCGTCAAAGACCGAATGAAACAACGTCGCATGATGCGGCGTGGAAGGCGTGGGAGACGGATTAACCGCAATTGGGCCTATTCCCAGCGCGCCCATCGGCAGAAGCGCTTTAACAACCGCAGACAAAACAAATTACCTCCCAGTATTCGAGCCAACCGACAACTTGAATTGCGGGTGGTGACGGAGCTATGCCGCCTATTCCCTGTCAGTAATATCGTCTATGAGTATGTAAAGGCAAAAGGGTCCAAGTCCTTCTCGCCTGTAATGGTGGGGCAAAAAGTGATGCTGGGCTGGTTGTCAAAACTAGCCCAGGTTAAGACTCAATTTGGGTATGAAACCGCTAATCTCAGGACTGCGTTAAGGTTAGTCAAGTCAAAAGACAAGTCGGCTCAAACTCCTGAAACTCATGCCGTGGATGGACTGACTCTGGCGTGTTCTGAGTTGGTCAAATATGAACCGTTTCACACTGCCAACACTCACGGTCATACCTGGAAGGGTTTGGTTCAGTTAACACCATCCATCTTTAAAGTGATTCGCAGACCTCCCATTTCTCGTAGACAACTGCACTTGATGGTTCCGGCCAAAGGTGGGGTGCGTCGTAAATATGGCGGTACCACCACACGGCATGGGGTCAGGAAGGGCGACATTGTGCGTGCTGAAATGGCAGGTCGGGTTATCGTCGGCTGGGTGAGTGGTGACACTCACAGACAGGTTTCTGTCAGCGACCTAAACTGGAAGCGGTTGGGTCAATTCACCGCTTCTAAGGTCTCTTTGATTGCGCGTAGTACAAACTTGGTGGTTTCGGGGGCATTGAACCCCACTCAACCACCGCTCCTATCCCTCCCCCACCTGCTACGCGAGGATGGGGGTTTCTCGGAGAATTTTTGATGAAAGATAACTATTTTCTGACTAGCAAGGCTGCCCACAGTTATGATACATCGAAGCCAAAGGCTTTTGGGTTTCGGCTATGGTCAATGCGGCGGGGTATGAGTTTACTAGCTACCCCCTTGATCTTAGGGGCGATCGCTGATTTACCGACAATTCCTAAAGCGATCGCCAATGAATTACCAACCTCCCCAACCTCCCCAGAATACCTAGTACAAGCCCAAATCATCCACGTCAACCCCGCCACCGGAACCGATAACGACACGGTAACAGGTTCTCAAGCAGCCCCTTTCCGTACCATCACTTATGCTATGTCCAGGGCTACCCCCGGCACCACTATTAAGTTAGCCCCCGGAACCTACAGCCCAGAGACCGGGGAAGCATTCCCCATTAACATCCAACCAGGAGTTATCCTACTGGGTGATCAATCTAATAATGGTCGGAATGTGTTGATTATTGGTGGGGGTAATTTTGTCAGTCCGAGTCTGGCTCGTCAAAATGTCACCATCAGAACTATGGGAGACCCTCAAATTTTGGGAGTCACCATTACCAACCCCAACACCAGAGGGACTGGGATTTGGGTTGAATCCTCTAACCCGACCATCAGTAACTCAACTTTTGTCAATAGCAAACGGGATGGGGTTTTTATCAGTGCGGAAGGTAACGCCACCATCACTAACAATATTTTTGCCCAAAATGATGGTAATGGTATTTCGGTGGCTCGTTCTGGCGGTGGACTGATTAGGGGGAATCTGTTTCAAAATACTGGTTTTGGGATTTCGATTAATGATGATTCCGCCCCGAAAATTGTGGAAAACCAGATTGTGGACAACCGGGACGGGGTGATGGTTTCCCATACGGCTAAACCGATTTTACGCAATAACTTGATCGAAAATAATCAGCGCGATGGTATTGTGGCGATCGCTACTTCACAACCTAACTTAGGAACAGCAGGGGATCCGGGTCAAAACCTGATCCGCAATAACCAGCGCTACGATGTATATAATGCCACCCGAGGTAACAGCATCTCTGCAGTCGGTAATGAAATCGACGAAAGCCGCATTTATGGAGTGGTTGAATATGTACTGGCCGCTGTCACACCCCCTAACTTGGGTCTGGAAGTTGGCACTATTTCTGACCTACAAGGACATTGGGCTCAGTCCTATATGGAAGCATTAGTCAGCCTAGGGATTATGTCAGGATTTGAGGATGGTTCTTTCCGTCCTGATGAGCCAGTGACCAGGGTACAATTTGCGGCGATCGTCAAAAATGCTTTTACCCCCGCCGCCCAACAATCAGGATCTCAATTCCCTGATGTTCCCAGCAACTTCTGGGGTTATCAAGCCATTCAATCCGCCTATCAAGGTGGGTTTATTTCAGGATTTCCTGACGGTCAGTTTCGACCCAATGACCCCATTACCCGCATTCAAAGCATTGTTGGTTTAGCCCAAGGACTTGGCTACCAGTCGGACAATATTGATATCCTCTCCATCTATCAAGATGCAGCCGAGATTCCCGCTTGGGCGCTTCCCTCTGTTGCGGGAGCCACAACCGGAAATTTGGTAGTTAACTATCCTAACCAAAGCCAACTCAACCCCAATCGTGTGGCCACCCGCGCCGATGTAGCCGCATTTGTCTATCAGGCTTTAGTCAACGCCGGGAAAGTTCAGGCGATTAACTCCCCCTATTTGGTGAGTAGCCCTCTCTAGGGGTGGGTTTCACAGTCCCTAGACCTGTCGCAGTTAAAATAGCCAGCTACCCAATTGGATAGCTGGCTTTGGATTTAATATGTTTAGGGTCTTTATCAGAAACAGGAGTTAACAAGTGCTTGAGCGGCTCAACTACGGGCTGATACCTGCCTAAGTTCTTGGTTCCTGCTATCGCTGACCCCAATTGAACGAAAACGGGTATTTATATTTAGGGCCTTTATTTTGGCTGACCCCAATTGAGCTTCTATCATTATTATTACAGGTATCATGACCAAATCTCAAATTTCGTAATATTTTCTTTATTTTTTTGTCAGTTGTTTGCGAAATATATATTTTTGTCTAGGGACATAAAGTTTTGTTACTTAGATTTGGGCGATCGCTGTTCTAGGCGAAATAGCCAAACCATTAAAGCTACCACCCCCACCTGAAGCGCAAAGTTGGGTAAGGCGGTCCCTACATCCCGTCCTGACAGGAGTTGAGCCAAAAAAACCACCGCCCCAATTAATCCAGAGGCGGCGAAGGATACATATATAAACTGTCGCAGTCCTCGATAGGGTGCTTTGGATTCGGCTTTCAGACGCTCATAAAGTTCTGGGTCGAGATTTCTGGGATTAATGCGATCGCTTTTTGACTTAGGCATAGGTAATATAGTTTTGAGTTGATGTCTGTATTCTAGGATTAGGGGTCGAGAGAGATGTCACCATTTCCCCCTCCCATTCAAAACCGTAGGTGATAGTTTCCCATCATAGGGCTCTAGTGGTGCTTCCACATCCCGATAATTGGCATAGACACGAAAAACTTCATGATGTGACGCACGCGCAGATTGCTCCATTGTTAAGGATGCAGCATTGGCGTTGTCTAGCGCCGTTTGATCATCATGACAATTGAGCTTTCACAGCAGCACCTGCCTACCTTAAATTAGAATATATATGGCGTCACAGTTTCCCATTCTTTTAGTGTAAGTCAAGTTCGGGAATTTG
This sequence comes from Arthrospira sp. PCC 9108, assembly GCA_016745315.1. Classification (GTDB taxonomy): domain Bacteria; phylum Cyanobacteriota; class Cyanobacteriia; order Cyanobacteriales; family Microcoleaceae; genus Limnospira; species Limnospira platensis. Next base: position 1,028,779 of record CP066886.1, on the reverse strand, counting down.
TCAATAGTAATTATGATAAATCTGTAATAATTATTAATTGTTAATTGTAGGGGCGCGCCTCCGCTGTCAATTCTCAATTCCTCACGACCATATAATAAACCCGCCCTGCGCCATGGATTAACGGATTGACAATCTGGGTAGGTAAGATTATCATATTTATCATGGGAAATTTCCCAAAAATATCAGCATTAAAAATCGCATCAATTCATTGAGGGGGATACCCAGATGATTGAGTCATGGAATGAGCTAAACCCTGTAGCCGATGATAGCGAATTAATCTCGGTAGCAGAAGGACTGATAACAGTACAGATTTCAACGCCACCAGAGTTCGCCAATACGTGGCTACTGGAAGCCAATGATAGGACTACTGGTGGCAAGGCCATCACCACCGGCCTTGATGGGTCTATTTATATGACAGGTTCTATTAGGGGCGACCTGAATGGAGAAATCAATCAGAGTGGTACTGATAGCTTTATTATCAAATACGAACCCGATGGGACTCTGGTATGGACAAGGCTGTTGGGAGGCAACTATTCTAACTCTTATGGTAATGCCCTCACCACAGGCCTTGATGGGTCTATTTATATGGCGGGCTATACTCAGAGTGACCAGATTGTAGAAATTCCTCGACAGCCATACGAAATTCCCAGCAGTGAAAACGATGTGTTTCTCGCCCGGTATGAACCCGATGGCAGCCAGGTATGGACAACCCGGTTAGCAAGCAATAGGTCGGAAATAGCCCATGCCCTCACCACCGGCCTTGATGGGTCCATTTATGTAGCTGGCTTTACTAACGGCGACCTAGGTGGGGAAATAAATAATGGTGGCACGGATGCCTTTATCAGCAAATACGAACCCGATGGGACTGTGACATGGACAAGGCTGTTAGGAACCAGTAATTGGGATGGTGCCAGAGCCCTCACCACTGGCTTTGATGGGTCTATTTATATGGCGGGTGAGACTTGGGGCGACCTGAATGGGGAAATTAATCAGAGTGGTGCTGATGGCTTTATTGCCAAATACGAACCCGATGGGACTCTGGTATGGACAAGGTTGTTGGGAAGCAATGGTTGGGGGCAGCTAATGCCCTCAGCACCGGCCTTGATGGGTCTATTTATGTCGCTGGTCTAACCGAGGGCGACATCAACGAGGAAATTTTTAATCGTGGCGGGAATGCCTTAATCAGCAAATACGAACCGGAGGATGGGACTCTGGTATGGACAAGGCAGTTGGGAAGCCCTAATGCTGACCAAGCCAATGCCCTGACCACCGGCCTTGATGGGTCTATTTATATGGCGGGTTGGACTCAAGGCAACCTGGCTGGGGAAATGAATCGTGGTTATTCCGATGGCTTTATCGCCAAATACGAAACTGATGGGGCTTTGACATGGATAAGACTGTTAGCAAGCAATGAGTGGGACGGAGTAAATGACCTCAGCACCGGCCTTGATGGGTCTATTTATGTGGCTGGAAATGCCTTTATTCGGATGATAGTTGATGGGACTGCACCAGAAGAACCTGCACCCCCGCCGCCGGAGTTAATGCACCCATTGTTACCTCTCAACGGTGATTATATTCCCATAGCGGGAGACTTTAATGGTTCAGGAATCACAGATATTCTCTGGTATGCTCCCGGTCTTGACCCGGATTATATGTGGTACTTTCATGCAGATGGTAGTTATGGGAGTCGTTTGTTTATGATAAATGGTTATTATATCCCCGTAGCGGGAGACTTTAATGGTTCAGGAATCACAGATATTCTCTGGTATGCTCCCGGTCTTGACCCGGATTTTCTGTGGTACTTTAATCAAGATGGGAACTATGACAGTTTTCAGTTGACGGTTAATGGTCATTATGCCCCATTTCCAGCGGATTTAGAAGTCTTCTAAGGGTTCCCGGTTTAAGAGTTCTCGACGTTGCCGCCATTGGGGGAGATACTCATCCATATAAGCCTGAAAACGGTCATTGTGATAACGTTCTAATAGATGCACTAACTCATGAACTACCACATATTCCAAGCACTCAATCGGTTTTTTCGCCAGTTCTAAATTTAACCAAATCCCGCGCTTAGTTATATTACAACTTCCCCATTTAGTCCGCATTTTCTTAATGCCCCAATAGGTGACATTTTCCCCGATAATGGGTTGCCATTTATTCAGCAATTGTGGTATAATATCCCGGAGTTGTTGGCGATACCATTCGGCTAAAACCAGGGCGCGATTGTCCCGAGAAGTTCCCGGATTAACGAATAGTTGCAATCGGGAAGCATTGAGGATTTTAACTTCATGTTTCCCCCGGCGTTCTATGACTTCTAAGCGGTAGCGTTTACCAAAAATATAATGGCTTTCTCCTGATACCATTTCCCGCTTCGATTGACGGGGTTGGGCGGCAAATTTAGCCCGTTGTTTCTTAATCCAAGATAGGCGGTAAATTATCGCCAGTCGGATATTCTCATCAGTCATTTGATCGGGGGCAGATACCCGCACCCGCCCCTCTGGGGGATAGACGACAATATGCAGATTTTTAATGGATTTCCGAATCACTTGCACGGGAATTTCGGCAATAGTAACCTGGTATTCTGTGGGAGATTTACTGATAGTCATGCTGCTGTTTAATTAACTCTAGCAGTTGGTCTAGGTCTGGGTCTAGTTTAGCATTACTCAGGACAGAATCAACGGCGTTTTTAACTTCTCTTTCTTTGAAACGATTACCAATCCAGCCGTCTTTTTTGGTGGTTTTCACAACTCCATCAATAGCTAAGGCGATCGCCTCATTTTTGCCCAGGTTATCGTAGAGGGAACGGAGGGCGGGCGTATTTAAGCAAGGGGGATAATTCCTCACCGCTGACCCGGTGGGGTCTATCACTTGTCGGGCTAGTTGTTTCACCTGTTCCAAATACTCTTGGTAACTGATAGCTTGCTGGTGACGTTGTGCAATCAAAGCATCCAATAGCTCGGACATTTCCTCATAATATTTCGGGTTAATCGGACTCTCATCTAAGATAATTTTGCGGATGTTATTCTCGATGGTTTCCGCCATGGCTTCCTCATCTTTCAACCCTTCCGGGAGGCTATCTAAAGCCTTTAAACCCTGATTTACCATAAGCTGCACCAGTCCCAACTCCTCAAAGTCCGCCACTAGGTTACTGGGTTCAGCCCTGATATAAGTATCCATCAGGTAACGCATAGCCGGTTCATAGATTTTACTGTCGATATAGTCGCCGCTGGCAATTTTCACCTCGTCCCGCATTTTGCTGTATTGGCTAACCTCCTCTTTAATGCTGGCTGCTTCCTGGGGGTGTATCCCGCCGCTTCCATTTCGTTGGCGAGGTTACTATAGGCGCGAATGGCGGCGTTAACGGTTTGATAGAGGGCGACCCGTTGGGCTTCGTTGGCGGCGAGGGCGGTTTTATCCGTGGTGTCGGCGGCGCAGAAATAATGGAGATAGTCGGAAGTGTGACGGGGACGGGGGACGGTTTCACAGAGGGCGCGGACGGCTTCTAGGGCGGTTTCTAGGCGTTCTTGGCCCTTGGAAAGGCGATCGCTCAATAACCCCGCCACGTCCGCCGCCTCGTAGTCCTCAAAAGCCCCGCTAGTGTAATCTGTAACCGCCCCCTCTAATTGCTGGAACAGGTCCTTATAATCCACAATATAGCCATATTCCTTATCCTCTCCATCAAGGCGATTAACCCGACAAATAGCCTGAAATAAGCCATGATCTCGCATCGTTTTGTCAATATAGAGATAAGTCGCCGGGGGTGCATCAAAGCCCGTTAACAGCTTATCCACCACAATTAACAGGCGCATTTGTCCCGGTTCATCAATAAAGCGCCGTTTAACCTCCTGCTCAAATTCCCCCACCCGATACATGGCTTCATCTTCCGGCTGATTAAAATAGTCCGCCAACATACGCCGATAAATCCCATACTGGTGGAGTTTTTCCGTCAGTCCCTCCCCCGTTTCCTCCCCTTTAATATCCGCCGGGGAAGGTTTATAACTGGTGATGATCGCACATTTACCCTTAAAGTCCGTTTGGCTGAGAATTTCGTAGGTTTTGCAGGCTTGATAAATGCTGCTACAGACCAGCATGGCGTTACCCCGTCCGTCCATTAGTCGGGGTTTGGTTTCCATGTCTAGGAGAATATCGTTAACAATTTGTTCCAGGCGAGACTTACTAGAGAGGAGTTTTTGCATCGTCCCCCATTTCTTTTTCAGTTGGGTTTTGGCAAATTCTGACAAGCCGCGAGTTTTCGCCTCAAACCACTGGTCTATTTTCTGGGGACTGGTGAGGGTTTGGTCAATGTCCCGCGCCTCATATCGTAAATCGAGGATAACCCCATCTCTCACCGCTTCGTTAAATTTGTAAGTGTGGATATACCCCCCAAATACTTCGATGCTGCGCTGTTTGTCTTGTTTCAATAGGGGAGTCCCCGTAAACCCGATAAATAGGGCATTCGGGAGCATTTGCTTCATGGCGGTGTGGAGTTTCCCGGACTGGGTGCGGTGACATTCATCCACAAACACAAATAAGTTACCCTTGGGGGAGAAGTTGCTGGGGAGTTGCTGGAGGCTGTTAATAAATTCCTCCGTCGCCTCTTGGGAAGAGTGACCGAATTTGTGAATGAGGGAACACATTAACCAGGGTTGGGTTTGGTTGAGTTTATTCATCAGGTCGGCGCTGCTTTCGGTGCGGTAAATCTCCTCATCGACTCCTTTAAAGATGCTGCTAATCTGTTCGTCGAGTTCCGTGCGATCGCTTATAATTAAAACCCTAGCCTGCCTTTGATGTTCCCGAATCCATTTCGCCAGCCACACCATAGTTAGGCTTTTTCCTGACCCTTGAGTGTGCCAGATAATGCCACCCTCACGGCGATCGATAAATTCCTGGGCGACTTTAATCCCAAAATATTGGTTATGGCGGCAGGTTTTTTTAATCCCCGCATCAAAGATAATAAAGTCGTGGATGATTTCCAGCAGGCGGCTTTTTTCACACAGTAGGCTAAGATGCCAATCTAGGAGACTCTCAAAGGCATTAACTCCCGCTTCTTTCCATTCCAAATAATACTTTTCCGAGGTTTCGATAGTGCCGTAGCGGAGTCCTTGGGTATCGTTTCCCGCCATCACTAACTGAAGCGTCGTAAAAAAGGGGCGGATAAATTCCTTTTTTTGATTATCCAGATTTTGACGGATACCTTCCGCCACCGAAACCGTGGAACGTTTGAGTTCCAGAACCGCCACAGCAATACCATTAATATAGACCACAATATCCGGGCGTTTCTTCTGGTTGCCTTTTATCGTCACTTCTTCCGCCAGATAAAAGCGATTATTGTCGGGATTTTCCCAATCAATGAGCCAAACCGTTTGAGTTTGTTCACCCGCCCCCCTTTCACCTTTACCCCATAACGCAGCAGGCGATAAACAGCCTTATTAGCATCATAAAGGTTTTGGGTTTCTCCCAAGCTGGCGGCTTTATCCAATTCTCTCAGGGTTTTATTGATGAGGGTGTCCTTAATGCCTTGCTGGGTGAGCCATTGGGTTAAATATTCAGCCTCTATATTGCCGTTATTTTCTCGGTCTTTCCAGTTTCCCAGATAGGTATAACCCAGTTGGTTTTGAAATAGTTTAATAACGCGGTTTTGGGTAACTCGTTCAACTTGTCCAACTTTAATCATGATTTGCTTCTCTGGTAGTATTCAAGAAATTTAATAAATCTTAGCCAACAGTCCGGGGAGTTAGGTTGTCGGGGAACTCCTACATCAAGACTTCTACAAATACCTGGATAAACTCAACCTAAACCCCGGCAATATTTCCTCACCCGATAATTCTATGGGTAAATCCTGCACTTCTACCTGTTTCCCCAAGCGATAAATTTCTACCTGTTGCTGTTGGGGGTTAATTAGCCATGCCAATTTTACCCCGGCTTCCATATATTCTTGCATTTTATTATGTAGCATTTTTAAATCATCCGTTACTGACCTTAACTCAATGACAAAATCCGGGGAAATGGGAGGGAATTTCTGCCGTTGTTGGGGGGTTAATGCCGCGTAACGTTCCCGGCGAATCCATGCCGCATCGGGGGAACGGTTAGCACCATTTGGCAATGTAAAGACAGTGGAGGAACTAAACGTATAACCTAGGTTAGTTTGTCGATTCCAGATTCCCAAATCAATAATTAAATCCGCTTCTCTATTGCCGCTATCCCCTCCCACCGGTGGCATAATAATTAACTCTCCTTTAGCAGTCCGTTCAAAGTTAAAATCAGCATTGTTTTGACATAATTGATAAAACTGCTCATCACTCAAGCAAACTCGGTCTAAATTTAATATCAAAGCAGCCATAGTCCTAGACATCGTTAAAATAGTGAGAATTATTATTAATTGACCATTGACATTTGACAGTTAATAATTTATAATTAAATCAACCGACCAAATATCAGCATCCAATTCCAGATTCCTCATTCCCCTTTATTATGACTCAAACCATTACTAAACCCATATCCTTTGATGAATTTGTCGCCTGGTATCCAGAAAATGCCACTTGTAAGTATGAACTACACAACGGAAGGATTGTCGAAATGCCTTTAGGAACAGGAGCGCACTCTAATATTATAGGCTTTATCCGCCTAAAACTGGGAGTTATAATTGACCGTTACGAGTTACCTTACTCTATCCCCGGTGATTGTTTGCTGAAACCGTGGAATACTCAATCAGGTTATCAGCCGGATATTATTGTGTTGGATAAGGGGGAGTTAAGCAAGGAATCCCGTTGGCAAAAAGAGTCTATTATTACCTTGGGGGAGTCCGTGCGGTTAGTGGTGGAGGTGGTTAGCAATAACTGGCAAAATGATTATCTGAGAAAGGCGGGAGATTATGAGTTAATGGGAATCCCAGAATATTGGATTGTCGATTATTTGGGGTTAGGGGGGCGGCGTTTTATTGGTGAACCTAAATCTCCGACGCTTTCGGTTTATACAATGGTTGATGGGGAGTATGAAGTTAGACAATTTCGAGGTAATGATAGGGTGGAGTCTGTGGCTTTTCCTGAGTTGGAGTTAACGGTTCAACAGATTTTTGAGGGTTAAAAATTTAAAAATGATATTTTCTGATGGCTTCTTCTAGCTTTTCTCGGTCAGGTTCGGGTAAGCGAGGGTTATGGAGACAAGCGGTTAATTTTGTGTAATGAGGTCGAGATAAATCAGACATATATTTTGTATTGATTAGGGTGAACTAATTTAAGTCAGTGGCTATATATAAAGTCTTTTATCTAAGATGGGGGTGTTGTCAATATCTGGCACTCTATCAATGGCTTTTTTAAGGTGGTTTATATTTTCGGGAGACACCCAAGATAAACCGCTTTTTAATATATCTAAGGCTACTTGGCGCGCAATTTGGTTAAGGTTGGCTTGAGAAATTGGATTTTTCAGGTTGCTAAAATTGATGATATCTTCTCGGATGACTTGCCCAAATTTATTTTTAAACTCTCTTTTTTGCCTCAATTGCTTGTGGAAAAGGTTAGCCTGTATCCCCATCTTTTCGATAATATCGGCATTATAAAAAGGGACACCTAAAACATTAGATTGATGTCCGATAACCAAGATAATGCGGGCGTTTTTTTTGCTGACCCTAGAAAGTTCTCGGAGAGTCTCAGCCATGTCTAAACAGTATTGGACTACTGTATAAAATCGGTTGCTGCGGTTGGCTCGATTTGAGCCTATTTCTGACCGTGCTATTGTTAATAAATCCCAGCCTAGAAGTTCGGCAGATTTGCGGTAGTTTTGATGATAGTTAAATACGTTGATATAGGGGGGAGAGGTGATGATAAAATCGATTGAGTTGTTGGGTAATGGCAGACAACGGGCATCTGATAAACCTATATTTATGGGGTGTTCGGAATAGGGCAGATTTTTGATAAGATTAACTAAATCGGCAAGTTTTGACTGGATTAATTCGTTGGTAACAGCATTGTTGGCAACATCGAGCAAAATCACTAAAGCCTCAAATATTTGGCTGGCTTCTGGGTCTAGCTGATTCCTAATTAGGGTTAATTTTTCGGCTAGGTTTTCCACTGGCTCATTTTGAAAGATTCTATAAGGAAATTCTCGATCTACTAATTCCCGCAGGATTTTAATTAACTCCTGTTTTCTGGGTTTATTGATAAGTTGATAGGTTTGGCTGAGAATATAAGCGGCTGGGTTAATATCAAAGCCATAGGCGGGAAGTTGGAGATTTCCGGCTTCTAGTAAAACGGTGCCGCTACCTGCAAAGGGGTCTAATATGACGGCATCAGGTGGGCAATATTGTGTTAAAATTATTTCGATAAGTTGAGGGGAAAATTGACCCCGCCAACTAAACAAGTTCGACCGGGTTTTGTTGACAATATTTAGTTTTTCTTGGGGGATGGGTTTATTAAAGGGCTTCAATTTCCAACCTCTCAATATGGTTGCTGATTTCTGGTTGTTGGTGTTATCTCTATCAAGGCTTAATTAACCGCGTTCTCCCCGTTAAGAGTTCCTGCATCATTCCCTGTTTTATGGCTTGGGTTTTGGCGCGACGTTTTTCTAAGGCGGCAATTTCTTTGTCCATGTCCGAAAGCACAGAGGCGATCGCTTTTTGTTCTTCTGAGTTCTTTGGTAGATTTATCTCAATTTTATTCATTTCAGATTTATTAAGTTTTGCTCTAGTTCCACTAGCTAAAAAAGGCAGAACATTTTTATGGACAAGACAGTAAAATAAAAAATCTTGGTGATAACCAGGTTTAGCTTTTAATATATGTACATGATTATTTACCCAACATTTGCCTTTCATACGATAGGCGATTGGTCTTGTGGTATGCTCATCAAAATAACCGCCATCTTCTGCAAGTAAAATAATATCATCATCAATAATATATTCATTTACATAGTCAAGAATACCATTAGCTCCGCAGTATGGATAATTGCCTTTCATTCTTGCGCGTTGCACTTCATTAAGTGGAATACGAAGATTATCAAGACATTCTGTTAAATATTCTAGTGATTTTGTTTCCCATTCTCCACCAAACCCCGGTAAGCGAGTCTTACCCGTGAGGAGTTGCTGCATAGTGGCGGTTTTGATGTGGCGCTTTTTGGCAATTAGCTTATCTAGGCTGCTGATGAGTTCGTCAACGTCTGAGAGGACAGAGGCGATCGCTTTTTGTTCTGGAAGGGGTGGGATAGCCAACTGCAAACTACGAATTTTATCTAAATTTATCCCCGCTTTTGCTCCTTGATCTGTTGATCCTCTAAAGAAGCGTTGAACCTTTTCACAAACTAAAAAGTATGCAATATACTTTGATACTATATTTTTTAGATCGAATCTGACAAGAGAGATATGCTGATTTATATAAGCAGGTTGAGGAACAGAAGAGTTTATATAACCAATAATTCCAATATCTGCTGTAATAGAAATTAAAATATCTCCATTTTTGAGTCTAGTTCTTTTTCCTTCATTTACATGATTGGGCAATGCGACAAATTTTAATTCATTTAAATTTAAATAAATAGAATTTTTGTTGAGATTTGTAATACGAATGAATGACGCACCGTATTTTGAATAATATTTTGCCCATCCACGAGAACCACTTGTGACATAAGGTTCTAAGTCGCCAACACGGACAACCTCCCAATCTTCAGGAATCACCCCCACCTCAGTCTGCTTATACCCCGGCGGCACTTGATTGTTATTCCCAGCTAATTCTTGACGGCTCATCTTTTCCCTCAATTATCAATTATCAATTATCAATTATCAATTGCTTCAAATGCTCATCAACCCGACTCGCTAACCTCTCCACCTCATCCACTAATTGGGGCAAAGGTTCCGCATAACGCTCATCTAACTCCTTAATTCGACTCGCCAACTGCTGCGTTACCCGCTCAATTTCTGCCAAAATCATCCCCTCCAAAGTCGCCCCCCACTTATCCACAATTACCAACGTTTTAATCTCCTCCTCCCTTAACTTAGGATACTTGGCAAACACTAACCTATCCAGTGCCTCCTGAGCCGCTTTAATCGCCTTTTTTAACTCCGCTTCCCGGTCAAATAACCCTAAACATTCCTCGCAAATTGCCAACTGTTGCCTCTCCTCTTCTGACCCATCAAAAAGCGGCAACCCTTTCAACCCCTTAATCAACTTGGTTAAATTCCCCTTAGTCACCTTCCCCGCATCGGTTTGGGCATCCGTTAACGCCCCATCTTCCCCCGTGTTTTCCTCAATTAACCCCTCCAACTCCTGCGTTACCCCATCACAATCCGCTTGTAAATCATCAATCTGCGCCTGTTTCTCGGCAAAATACCGCGCCACCAACAAACTGGGGGGAATCAAATCGGCTTTATATTTTTTCTTCCCCATCACCAAGTCCGGCGTTTCCGTCAACTTCTGCCCCTTGGACACCACCAACTCCCTTAACACCTTCCCCCCTTCCCAGCCATCTTGTGCCAGCAAATAGACATCATCCTGCATCGTTTCCCCCCAATAATCCATCAAAAGCTGATAGATGTCATAGTTATCGAGCAAGTCCGCCGCCGCCAACCGCCCCAGCAAATCCTCCGATAACTCCCCAATCAACTCCTTGGGTTTGTCCCCTATGGCGATATTTTCCAACCTCGCCCGGTGATGGTCCCGCCATTGGTGATATAGCGCCAGAGTCCCACTCACAAACTCAACCGCTTCGGGATGGTTTTTAATGGAGTGTTGATAATTGGTAATGGATAACTGAAAATAACCGGGGCGGGTTTCGGTGAATAAGTCCGCTTTTAGGGTGGGGAATACCTGCCAATAATGACCGAGGGCATTAATATCCCCTGGGGAATGCCGCCGTTGATGTGGGCGTTGAGGTCGTGGAGGTCTTCCGGTTCGCTAGAATCGATATATCTGGGAATATTTAAGTTATAGTCATTGGCAGCGATTTCCTCCAGACTGACCAGGCGACTATAGCGGGGAATTTCTAGCTGATTATTGAAGACATCGACGATTTTATGGATGTCCTGACTGCGGAGGCGGTTTTTATTGCCATCTTTGATAAATCCCTTGCTGGCATCTATCATAAATAAGCCGTCACGAGTAGCGGCTTCCGCCTTATCCAAGACAATAATACAGGCGGGGATACCCGTGCCATAAAACAGGTTAGGGGGTAAGCCGATAATGCCTTTAATATAGCCCTGGGTAACTAGATTTTGCCGAATGGTTGCCTCGGCATTCCCCCGAAATAACACGCCGTGGGGGAGAATTACGGCCGCTTTTCCGGTGCTTTTTAGGGATTTGAGGATATGCAGCAAAAAAGCATAGTCGCCATTTTTCGCGGGGGGAACCCCATACCCAAAGCGGTTAAATTCATCTCTGGCGGTATCGACTCCATTACTCCAAGATTTGTAAGAAAATGGGGGGTTAGCTACGGCAAAATCAAACCGCTTGAGACTGCCATCTTTTTCCTTCCAATAAGGTGCGGCGAGGGTGTTATCTTTCCAAATTTCGGCGGTAGGATGGTTGTGCATAAACATATTCATCCGCGCCAGGGAATAGGTGGCGTTATCCATTTCCTGCCCATATATGCTTAATCCGTTGGGGGCTTCGTCTGCCACTTTTAGCAATAGAGAACCTGACCCACAAGTGGGGTCGTAAACGGTGGCATCTTGGCGGGTTTCTGGGGGAATTGCTAAGACTTTGGCGACGACGCGAGACACTTCGGCGGGGGTGTAAAATTGTCCTTTGCTTTTGCCGGACTCGGTGGCAAAATTCCGCATCAAATACTCATAGGCATCTCCCAGCAAATCATCGCCGTCGGCGCGGTTGGCGCTTAAATTAATGCCCTCGAAAATACCGACCAACCGGGAGAGGCGGTCAACCATTTCCTTGCCTTTGCCGAGTTTATCCTCGTCATTAAAATCGGCAATATCAATCACGCCTTTAAGGTCATTTTCGGCGGCGAGGTTGTCGATAACTTTGTTAATTTTATCGCCGATTTCTTTATCACCTTTCAGCTTCACCAAGTCGCTAAAGGCAGCCCCTTGGGGAACAATAATCAGGGGGTTGGGTTTCCCGGCATATTTATCAGAAACGTATTTAAGGAATAGCAGGGTGAGGACATAATCCTTATATTGGGAGGCATCCATTCCCCCCCGGAGTTCGTCACAACCTGCCCACAGGGAACTATATAGTTGGGTTTTTTTAACAGCCATTGACGTGCCTATAATCTACTTGTGGTGGGAGCCAGAAACTGGGTTTATTCACCCTAAATGATAAACCCTAAGCCCAATAATAAACAACTCCAAAAGTGAACGGAAACGGCGATGAATTTGCAGTTACTAACCTGTTGGGGTTGATTATGATATTGTAGGACATGGCGGCATAATTGAATGGCTGGGAAGACTCCGACAAAACTTAATAGGGTCCAAGCTGGGAAAAATCCGCCAACAACTCCGATGAGAGTTAATCCGAAAATACTACCACAAAACCAGGGTAAAATTTGCGCGCCGCGTTGGGTCCCTAAGCGGACAATGGGCGATCGCTTTCCGGCGGCGATATCATCTTCTACTTGGTGAAAATGGGAACAAAATAATATTAAGGTGGTGGCTATTCCGACTATAACAGAGGCGGCTAAATTCAGCAGTGACCAGGTTTGGGTTTGACTATAATAAACGGCGGACATTCCTACGGGTCCGAAGGCAAAAAAGCAGAGAAATTCCCCCAAGCCTTGATAACCGAGACGGAAAGGGGGCCCCTGGTAAAGATACCCTAAAAAACAGGAGAGGATAATTAACCCGAAAATGGTTAAATCTTGCTGCCACCAACAGATTAACATAATTTGGGCGATCGCCACCACGAGGCAAATATTACCAATAGTTAAAATCAGGGCTTTATTGCCGGTTAAATTGACCAGAGAATGATGTTTATTTTTATCAATACCAGTCTCGGAATCAAAGACATCATTAAGTAGGTTCTCCCAAGCTAAGATGAAAATAGCGGCGGTTAGGAACGCCATAAACACGCCCCAATTTATCAAACCAGTTTCCGACTTGGCGAGGGCAGTTCCGACCCAAATAGGCATAATAGCGACGCTGTACATAGGTGGCTTAATGGCAGCTACCCACAGCTTAGAATTAGAATCAGCAATCAGTTTAGTAGTCATTATTTAAATATGTGGCTTAAACAACGGAGGAAATGAGGGAGGGTCGGATATTTTCAACAATTAGTTTAAAGTTATCCGAAGGCACAATGGTAATTCCCCGGCGCACGGGACGCACAGGACCTAAATCAGCTAGGGAAAATTGGCAACGGCTGAGGACAGTCGCTACGATGATTTTAATCTCAAATAGAGATAATGCCATGCCGATACAACTACGAGAACCGCCACCAAAGGGGAAGTATTCATAGGGGGAAAATCGACGTTCTAAAAATCTTTCGGGTCGAAATTTTTCGGGTTCTGGGTAGGTTTGCGATCGCCTATGGGCTAGGTGAATGCAGGGGACTAGGACGGTGCCAGGTTGAAAGCGATCGCCGCCAATAGTCACAGACTCACGCACCACACGAGGCTGAGAAATTAAGGCAATAGGGTGAAGACGCAAAGCCTCCCGACAAACTGCTGTTAAATAGGGAAGTTGCACCGCCTCCGCCGGGTCGCTATCACTTCCGAGGGTCTGCAATTCGGCGACCAGTTGATCTCTAATGTAGGGGAATTTATGAATCCAATAAAATACCCAAGCAGTGGCTGAGGCGGTGGTATCATAACCTAGGAGCAATAGGGTAATAATCTGATCGCGCAATTCCTGATCACTCATACCCTCGCCGTTTTCATCCCTCGCCGAAATTAGCAAAGATAGGACATCTTCCCCTGTGGCTTCCCGGCGGCGATCGCCTATGGCAGTATAAATCAGATCATCAATTTGTTGTCGCTGTCGGAGAAATTTGCCCCAGGGACTCGCCGCACCGAGATCCTTTTGCAAAGCCGGCCAAAAAAACTGTAGGGAGTTGAGGGGGGAATTTACCCACTCTAAATAGGTTTCTAGGGTCTGTTGCAGTTGGTTCATCAGATAACCGGGACCCAACCCCAAAACTACCTGTAAAATGGTTTGTAGGGACATTCGGGCGGTATACTTGCGGATAGAGATACAATCACCAACAGACCAGTTTTCGCTCACGGAGTCGGCAATATTGGCGATCGCCTCACCATAGCGGGGAAGTTGCTTCCCGTGTAGGGGTGGCATTAACAACTGTCTCAGGCGTTGATGTTCCGATCCATCTTTAGCAATTAAAGACTGTGGCCCGGTCAGAGGCTCAAATACATGGGTAATGCGTCCTAACTCCAATTGATCAGCCGGACACAGACCCTCAGACCCGGCAAAAATTGCCTCGATCGCCTGTGGATGACTAAAAAAAACCACCGGCGGCGAATTATTGCCTAAAACCCGCAAAGTAAAGCGATCGCCATATTTATCGGCGCAGTTTTCTAGGTATTTGGGAGGATCAATAACAAGCTGCAAAATTTGCAGGGGGGACATTAATCTAGGGCCATCAGGCAGTTTCATGCTTGTCTGGTTAAATTCAGCCAATTCAGTGGGTGGGTCAATTCATAATACCATCGCCTTATCACCCTCTGACCCTCTCCTAGGGCCGGATTTGTTAAGGTTTATTACCACAGACAACCCAGAGGCGATCGCTAATATTGCCTTTTCTAAAGCCTAATGGCATAATTCCCGAACTGATTTTTCCCAATTGTCGGCTAGGTCAAGCTTCCCAAGTCTTGAACCAATATCAGTCAGTGTTGTATATTGCTCTAATAACTGACCTTGTGGGCGCAAAGGTTGTTTTCTTGGTAACATTCCTATAATTGATCTGTTATTCTATTCTATGCTGGCTGTACCTCCTCCCCAATTGCTTTGGCAAGACCGCCGGGAACTGCATCGCTTTCTGTGTGAGTGCCAGCAAAATTGTCTTGTCAATTCTGAGCCTCAAATTATTAGTATTGTTCGGGAAATTGATGCCGTTGACCCTCTCCGGTTTTTGGAAGCATTCTTAACAGAGGATAAGCCACATTTTTACTTTGAAAAAACCCAGTCAAAACAGGCGATCGTCGGCTGGGATGCTGCAGTCAAATTAACTATTAACAACGGGGAAAGATTTGCCAAATCTCAGGAGTTTATCGATGGTTGGTTTCGCCGGACAATTATCGCTGGGTCTGAGTCGGATTTGACCGCCCCAGCTTTTTGTTGTAGTTTCACGTTTTTTCAAGACAATTATCAATCTAATTCGGAGCATTATTATCTCAGGAATTACCCGAATGTAGATAACTATCATTCCCAGCCAGTCTTTCCCGCCGCCACTCTATTTTTACCATCAATCCTACTCTATCAAAAAGGCGATCGCTATAGTTTACTAATCAATACTTTGGTCGACAAAAATTCAGATATTGACGCTGTAACTCTGTCTATATCGGCAAAAATTGACACAGTTAATAATCTGACAAATGGCAGCATTCCAGCAGAAATAACCAACACTTTACACCCCCGAACCATTTGGATAAATCCACAAGTAGGAGATTTTCATAAGTCAGTATCGGCGAATTTGCAGTTAATTGATACGGGAAAACTCAGTAAAGTTGTGCTATCCCAAGCCTTTGATATTTGCTCAGAGCGACCATTTCGGCTCATCAATTCCCTGGCAAATTTGCGATCGCTTTATCCCGACTGCTACATTTTTTCCACCGGAAACAGCCAAGGCCAAAACTTTATAGGTGCGAGTCCAGAGCGCCTAATTACAGTCAATCAAGGTAATTGTAGCACCGATGCGCTGGCAGGTTCTGCCCCCCGTGGTGAAACGGAAACGGAAGATGCAGAAATTGCTCACCGCCTCCTATCAAGTGATAAAAACCTACGGGAACATCAAGCCGTAGTCGATTTTATCATAGAACGTCTATTACATTTAGGCTTGACCCCTTCGCCTTCGCCAAAACCCAGGCTAATGCAATTATCCAATATTCAACACCTGTGGACTCCCATAACTTCCCCCATATCCCCCAATATTCACCTATTAGATATATTGGCGAAACTACACCCGACCCCCGCCGCCGCCGGGACTCCCTGCGAAATAGCGATCGCTCAAATTAGGCAATACGAAACCTTTGACCGGTCCTTATATGCCGCTCCTTTGGGTTGGGTAGACTATCACGGTAATGGGGAATTTATCGTAGGTATTCGTTCCGCTTTGATAGACTGCGATCGAGCTAGACTGTTCGCTGGAGCCGGAATAGTCGCCGGGTCTGAACCTGAGCAAGAATTAGCCGAAATTCAACTGAAACTACAAGCCCTGTTGAGAGCATTAGTATAACACAAAAATAGCTAAATTGACTGCTAATTATGGAAATTCGAGATCTCGGTGAACAGGGGTTATTAGCAATGGTTAAAAGGTTTTGTCCCCTAGAAGTAGTGGGGGATGATGGGGCCGTGGTGACTCCGGTTGCTGATCAGTCTGTGGTGGTGACAACTGATATGTTAGTCGAAGGCTGCCATTTTAGCGATCGCACTACCCCCCCACCGCAGTGGGATGGAGATCCGTAGCCGCTAATTTGTCAGATCTGGCAGCCATGGGAGCCTCTCCCCTAGGAATTACCGTAGCTTTGGGGTTAAGGGGGGAAACATCATCTAACTGGGTACAACAGTTATATGAGGGGATGGCTCAATGTTTAGACCAATTCCAAACCCCAATTATTGGCGGCGATATTTGTCGCTCCCCTATCAATACCATCTCAATTACTGCTATTGGTACAGTTTCGCCCCAACGAATCATTAAGCGATCGACAGCCCAACCGGAATGGGCGATCGTCGTCAGCGGCGCTCATGGTCACTCCCGGGCGGGGTTAGAATTGCTGCTCAATGATGATTTAGGTGCATCCCTATCAGAAACCGAAAAGCGATCGCTTCAACAGGATCATCAGTATCCGCAACCGCGACTAGATATATTACCAACCCTACAAAAGCTATGGGATAGCGATCGCCACCTAATTATTGCTGGTATGGACAGCAGCGACGGTTTAGCTGATGCGATCGTGCAGATCAGCCAAGCCAGCGGAGTAGGAGCTAGAATAGAAGCCCAAAAACTGCCCCATTCTAACTCCCTGGAAAAACTAGCCCCAGCAGAGACCATCCTTGATTGGGTACTCTATGGCGGCGAGGATTTTGAGTTAGTTTTATGTCTACCATGCGATCGTGCCCAACAACTGATCAAACACATCCCAGGAAGTGCCATCATTGGTGTCACTACAACAGAGACTCAAACCATCCTACTTACAGGTACGCACCCTAACTCAGAAATTATCCTGACTCAAAAACAGGGATTTCAGCACTTTTAACCAGAACCAAAATCCCCCCTGAGCGCCCTTACCAGTGTTTAGCCACAATCTCAGCCAAGTCTACAACCCGTTGGCTGTATCCCCACTCGTTGTCATACCAGGCTACAACTTTAACCAAGTCGCCACCCATAACCATTGTCAAACTAGCATCAACAATAGAAGAAGCATTATTGCCGCGATAGTCACTAGAAACCAGAGGCAGATCGCTATAAGCCAGAACCCCTTTCATCCGTCCTTCTGCCGCTTCTTGGAGAGCTTTATTGACTTCTTCGGTGAAAGTGGTTTTCTCCACCTGAGCCACAAAGTCCACCACGGAAACGTTAGGGGTGGGAACCCGCATAGCAATCCCATTCAGCTTACCTTTCAGCTCAGGAATTACCAAAGCCACAGCCTGAGCCGCACCTGTAGAGGTAGGAACAATATTCAGAGCCGCAGCCCGCGCCCGTCGGACATCTCGGTGACTAGCATCTAACAAACGCTGGTCGCCAGTGTAACTGTGGGTAGTGGTCATCGTTCCTTTGATGATCCCGAAATTATCTTGCAACACCTTGACCACAGGGGCTAAACAGTTAGTAGTACAACTGGCATTACTGACAATAACATGGGCATTGGGATCATAGTTATGGTCATTGACACCAACTACATAGGTTCCAATATTACTACCTTTCCCAGGGGCAGTAATCAGAACCCTTTTCGCACCAGCAGATAAATGCTTTGATGCTCCCTCTTCGGTAACAAATACCCCTGTCGCTTCAATGATCAGATCGATACCCCATTCACTCCAAGGGAGGTTAAGAGGATTACGGTCAGAAACGCACTTAATCGTCTTACCATTGACAATCAGGGAGTTCTCATCAGCCTTGATATCGGCATCATGCAAAGTCCCCAACATTGAGTCATACTTCAGCAAATGAGCATTGATCTTGGGGTCGGAAGTGTCATTGATAGCCGTAACTTCCAGATTAGTATTTTCCCCTCTGGTCAGCCAACAACGCAGAAAGTTACGTCCGATCCTGCCAAAACCGTTGATTGCGACTTTCATCACCTTGTTTCTCCTAACGATAGTATTGCCCAACTAAGGCTTACGCCTTCTATAACGTGAGTTTATCTTGACCCCAATCATACCCTAAAGGCTGACCTCTTCTGAAGTTTAGGTATCGAAACTTTTGGTTTGATGTCCCTGGTCAGTTAACAGCAAATCGTCCATTCCCCTAGATCCCCGCTGGTACAGACAAAATTGCTGATCTGGGTGTGCTATTGTGCCTTCCCTCATAGTTAGGGGGGATTCTGGTTACGGGTGCGATCGGCTATGATTAGGGGCGCATACTTAGGATAATAAGCCTCAGTAATCACATCTAAGGAGGACATGATGACCCCAAATGCCCTGGGGTGAAGCTATGGCAGGTGTTGAGTCTTATATGGCATCCGCCCCGGTTGGTCTTGATCTAAACTTAATTTTATGTAGATAGCATCCGGTTATTTCCGATTTTGGGGAGTATGTAGTATACAAATACCATACAGCCTTCTGCCGCCATCGGAGCGATCGCCTTTTAATCTTGTAATTGCCATACTTTGCTATGGTTGAATTTCCAACAAGCGGCAATTATTGATATGATAATCGCCTGTTGCAGGTGTGGTGTGGTGTCTCGAGGAATAGTTAATGCCTAATACTGTCGATTTTAATGGCAGGCCATTTCATTTCATTGGCATTGGTGGCATAGGAATGTCAGCCCTTGCCCATATTTTAGCCGAGCGAAATTTGCCTGTTTTTGGGTCAGATCTCCAAAATAGCCATATCACAGAGCGATTGCAAGCCATGGGGGCTCATATTTTTGGGAGCCAAGATGCCAGCAACTTGGACATTTTTAAAACCCCCAAGCATAATTGGCAGTCAATGGCTTCTGTGGCATCGGGGAACATCTCGTCAGAGAAAGCACCATTACCCATAGAATCATCTATTTCCAGCGCTGAGTTAGGACAGCAACTTCCGCAAGTTATTTGTTCAACAGCTATCCATCCCGAAAATGCCGAATATAAAGTCGCCTTAGAGTTAGGCTGTCCGATTTTTCATAGATCAGACCTACTGGCGGCTTTGATGGCTGAGTACCAAAGTATTGCCGTGGCAGGGACTCATGGTAAAACTACAACCAGCAGCTTGATTGCTTTTCTATTGCTAAAAGCTGGTTTGGACCCGACAATTCTGGTGGGTGGAGAGGTGAGTGCTTGGGAAGGAAATGCCCGCGTAGGACATGGCCCTTATTTGGTGGCAGAAGCTGATGAGTCTGATGGTTCCCTGGTTAAACTAGGAGCCTATATCGGGATTGTGACTAATATTGAACTTGATCATCCTGACCACTACAAAAACCTTGATCAACTGATCTCGACCTTTAAGATTTTTGCCAATCAATGTGAGACTATTGTGGGGTGTGTTGACTGCCCAATAGTTCGAGATTACCTTAAACCCACCATTAGCTATAGCATTAACCCAGAGTTGGATGCCGACTATACTGTTGATGCTGTTCAATATCTTGCTGATGGTGTCATCGCTCAGGTTTATGAGCGAGGCGAGGCGATCGGTCTGCTAAAGTTACAATTGCTGGGATCCCATAATCTCAGTAATGCCTTGGCTGCTGTAGCTGTGGGTCGATTACTCAATTGGGAATTTTCTGTGATTGCTCAGGCGATCGCTGAATTTCCTGGGACTAAACGACGCTTTGAATATCGAGGGAATTATGGGGGTATTCAATTTGTTGATGATTATGCCCACCACCCTAGCGAAATTCGAGTCACACTAGCTGCTGCTAGGGGTCGGCTTCAAAATTCGAGTGGTCTTAGCTCTACTTTCTCGGAAACAGCCATCACCCCTATCCACCCCGGCTCGGAAATTAAACGAGTGGTCGCCATTTTCCAACCCCACCGTTACAGTCGCACTGAAACCCTCCTCGAGGATTTCGCTCAGTGCTTTGGTGATGCAGATTTAGTTATGCTCACTGAGATCTATAGCGCCGGAGAAGCCAATCCGGGCAGGATTAATGGTCAACAATTGGCTGCGCGTATTGCTGAAAATCATCCCCATGTTGATTACCAGCCTTCCCTAGATGCCGTGAAAACTCGCTTGTTTCAACTGCTGAAACCAGGGGATTTGGTCCTGTTTTTGGGTGCTGGTAACCTGAATCGAGTAATTCCAGAGGTCATGGCATTCTTTCAATCCGATGGCAATTCTGGCATCCATCCCACTGTTGGTGTGTAACTGGATATTAACTCATGTAATGTGCTGATTAAATTACAGGCATTTCTCATTAAATAAGTATTTGATTATGGTCATGACTGTTTCCTCTGGCTCTCTAGGTCAAGTGAACGGAAAACCGGAACGCTCCATCACCCTCCTGGGTAATGACTGTTTGATCCGGTCGAAAGTTTCCCTCGCCTCTTTAACCTCATTTCGGGTGGGAGGCCCAGCCGACTGGTATACTGCACCTCAAAGATTAGATCAGTTACTAGCCTGTTTGGAATGGGCTAATTCTGAAGAGCTACCTATTACTTTATTAGGCGGCGGTTCCAATCTTTTGGTGAGCGATCGAGGTTTGCGGGGTTTGGTGATTGGTACTCGTTATCTGCGACATACTCACTTTGACCAGGAAACTGGACAGCTTACGGTGGGTTCGGGTGCTTCTTTACCCCGCTTGGCTTGGAAAGCTGCTCGCATGGGTTGGCGTGGCTTAGAATGGGCGGTGGGAATTCCGGGAACTGTGGGAGGAGCAGTGGTTATGAATGCTGGCGCTCATAGTTCTTGTACCGCAGATATTTTAATTAATACCCATATCCTGGAACGTTCGGGAACTCTCCATGTCTTACCCCCTCAAAAGTTGGGCTATCGCTATCGTACTTCTAATTTACAAGGGGGCTCGCGCTTAGTTACTCAAGCCACATTCCAGTTACAGCCAGGTTATGACCCACAACAGGTTATGGCTGAGACTACAGAACATTTCCAACAGCGACGGCTATCCCAACCCTATCATTTACCTAGTTGTGGTAGTGTGTTTCGTAACCCTGGACCCCATAAGGCGGGTTGGCTAATTGAACAAACGGGATTAAAAGGTTATCAAATTGGCGGGGCTCAAGTAGCTGAACGCCATGCTAACTTTATCTTGAATTGCGGCTCGGCTACCGCTAGTGATATCTTTCAACTGATACACCATGTTCAAGAGCGAGTTCAGCATCAGTGGTACTGTTTGTTAGAGCCAGAGGTGAGAATCCTCGGAGAGTTCAAAGTCTGTTAGGCTGAGAATTTTGACTGCGTGAAGCCAGTTTGATTCGCCATGATTGTTCCTAGATCAAGACTTCTGGTACAATTTGGGGTTAAGCTAGGTCTTATGGAAAACTCAGAGCGTCCATGACGCAAGGGAAAATTAGTTATGACACAAGGAAAAGGATTCGGTCGTGATGGCTTCGGCCTGGGTAAAATGAAGGAACTAGCCCAGGCTTTTCAAAAAGCCCAGGCGGTTCAGGAAGGGGCGAAAAGACTTCAGGAAGATTTGGATGAACTGGAAGTCCTCGGAGAAGCGGGTGGTGGCCTGGTGAAGGTTTATCTGAGTGGGAACCAACAACCTCGCCGGGTAGAAGTATCTCCTGATTTGCTGGGAGAGGATCCTGATGTAGTCTCTGATCTAATCTTAACTGCCATGAAGGAAGCCTATAATAATTCCACCTCTATTATGCGGGAACGCATGGAAGAGTTGACTGGTGGGTTGAACCTACCCGGTCTATAAATTATCTATCCCCTTTAAGTGGTGGCTAAGTGAGGCTTTAGAGTCTCACTTATTTTGTGATTTGATGTCTTTGACTGGGTAAGGCTGCGGTTAAAACTTCCCAGCCGCTGTCGGTAACTAATACATCATCCTCAATGCGAATGCCACGGACATCGGCAAATTTTTCGAGTTGTTCCCAATTGACGATATCTCGATAGGTTTGGCGATTTTTGGGGTTATTTAAAATGGCGGGAACTTGATAAAAACCTGGTTCGATGGTGACTAGCATTCCGGGGGCTAGGGGTCTATTTAAACGCAGAAAACCTAGACCAAAGCGATCGCTTCTTTTGCGCCCAGGAGCATATCCGGCTAAGTCTCCTAGGTCTTCCATATCATGAACGTCTAACCCTAATAAATGACCGATACCATGGGGAAAAAATAGGGCGTGGGCATCCTTTTCGACTAATTCTGTTACCTGTCCTCGTAAAATCCCTAAGTCTACTAATCCCTCGGTGATAACGGCCGTGGCTAATAAATGAATATCCCTATATTCTACGCCGGGTTTGACCTGCTCAATACAAGCATCATGGGCGGCTAATACTACATCATATATATCGGCTTGGGTAGGGGAAAAAGTGCCGGAAACTGGCCAGGTGCGGGTGACATCTCCAGCCCATCCCCCAGGGGTTTCTGCGCCGACATCTGCTAATAATAAATCACCGGATTTCAGGGGATTATGGTATAATTCGTTATGCAATACCTGACCCTCTGTGGTCACTATACTATTATAAGAACAGGTCATATTATGGGCGATGATGACGGCTTCCATGGCTGCCCTAATATCACTTTCTTGGCTGGCTGTGGGGGTGGCTAAAATTCCGGCTTGGTGGGCTTTGACGGTGACGGCGGCGGCTTTTTTGAGTTCGGATAAGGCAGCAGGATCATGGCATAAACGCAGGTTAATAATGGCTTTGATGAGGGCTAAATCTTGACCGGTGGCGGCGACTGGAGCGATTACAGGGCGCTTTAAAATGCGTTCCATTTCGCCAATGGTGGCTAGGTCTTGGACTCTGACGGTGGCAGCATTCTGGGTTTTTAGGGTTAACTCAGATTTAGGAAAAGCGGAGTTGGCACCGATAATTTCAGCGAGGCGATCGCGTGAGGGACTGTCCCCATGCCATAGGGCGCTACCTGGGTCTGGGTCATCCATAAATAGGGTCAGTTTTCCCCCTTCTAAATGGATGACGGTATCGACCAAGGATAGACCGGCAAAATATAAGAAATGGCTACTGGCGCGGAAGGGATAAATATTAGCGGGAAAATTACGCGATCGCACACCACCAGACCATAACAGGACGGGAAAATCTACCAGTTGTGCTAGTTTTTGGCGACGCTGATATAAGGTATTAGCCAGACCTTCAGAAGGGTTAGGAAGTCGCATAATTAGGGGTTAATTTATTTAGATAGTTAAGTCACAACTCATTAAAATATAACTGAGGCGATCGCTTATTTGTGGGTGGGGAGGAATTACCAGATTTTGGACTTCTCGGAACCCATTTTTTTGATATAAACGAATCGCGGTCAAGTTATCGGATTGAGTAACTAAACTCAAAGTAGAATATCCTGACTCCCAGGCTTTTTGCTTAGTTCGCCAGAGTAATGATGTGCCGATACCTTGCTGTTGATATGGTGACTTAACCGCCAAAATATTCAGAAACCAACTCCCCTCAACTTTGGCGTTATTAAAAGCCTGAATAATAGCCAAAGATTCAGGTTGAAATAGCCCTTGCATCTCTTCGGTGATGATATCCAGATTAGCCGGATAGCTGTTAGCCATGCCAATAATGCGACCATGACTATAGGCAACCTCAATGTTTTGAGAAGATAAAACAGAAGTTTCTGACTGAATCATTCTGGCTAGTATTTGTTCAACGGTTAATTGTTGATGAAGAGGCTGGAGTAAAAAATCCATCATCTCCCCGGCAGCCAGTCTGATGAGTGGTGCAATTTCTAGGACATCCCTAGGATGAGCAGCGCGGTAACTAACATTGAATACATCCATTAAGATTAAGGGATTTATGGTTAATTAATCAATAGCAATAACCCTATCTGATACAAGCACAAATTAGCCAAAATGTCAAGCATATCAGCCCATATTTTTGGGGTAATTTATTCTTGCCATCGGCTTAAAATATGTTTTAAACCCTTACCGATTTCTTCCCAATTTTCGGCTAAGTCGGTACTACGATCGCTCCTCAAAAAATCAGCTTCTTTCAAGCAGCGATCGGCGAGGGAATCCAAAACAGTTTGAATGCCATAATCACCAATAAGTTGATTTAAGGCGTGGGTCAGTTGTTGATTTTTGGGTTCGGTCATAATTGACAAGGCCCCTGGCAGTTAATAGTCAGACAATTCCGCCGAAATTATAGCAGAATTATTAACGAAAAACCAAACCTGGTCAATTCATCAGAGCTGGGCGTACCAAAATTACAGTACAAGGACAACCACGGGCGATCGCCTCCGGGATATTACCCTTAATCGCCTGTTGCAGCATACTTTCGCCACTAGCGCCCAAAACAATCACATCACAGTAATCATGATTAGCAATATCCAAAAGCACATCAACCACAGACCTAGCACAAACAGCAGTTGCCACCACCTCCCCATTAATAGGGCCTTGCAAATCCTGAACTAGGCGGTCTAGTTTTGCCATTTCCGCCTCGGACAAAGCATTTTTAACGACAGTTAACAGTCGGATATCGGGGCGCAAACTCAACCTAGCCAAACCGGGTAAAATGCTCATAGCCGCTGGTGGTGGTCCCCCAGTTCGCAGAGGAACCAACCACCGTCGCCAAACGGGAAACTGTAGCGATCGCTGATCTGAGGGGTCACTAAAAATGGGGTTAACATCTTTTCCCCACTTCACCAAAACCACCTCACCGGGTACTTGTCGAATAATGGTATCAACCACAGTGCCAAAAACCCGATTAGTAGCGGACCTTTCCCCTTGCCACCCCATCAAAGTCAAATCAATATTTCGTTCTTGCACGGTCTCCAAAATCGCCCCAGACACATCATGGGCGACTCTAATTTGAGTATGAATAGGAACCTGCCAGCTTTTAGCAATACGTTCGGCCCCTCGAAGTAGACGGCGATGTTTAGTAATGATTACCGGAGTTTCCGAAGGGGACAAATGGCGAGCAATGGTAATAATAGTCAAGCATTCTAGCTCATAATGACGTTCGGCAGCGATCGCCGCCGCAATATGTAGCAAAGCCGGGGCGGTAGCCGGATTATTCAAAGCCACCAATAGCCGCCCATTGCCGACCATGGGGCCGCGAGTTTGATAAACCACATAGGAGGGAGTTGCATGGTGTCCCACCTGGTGACTACCGCTAATATATCCAAGTTCACCGCGAATAATATCACTGCGGGTAATAATTCCCACCAAATGCCGTCCTTCCACGACGGGAAGGCGACTGAGTTTTTGCCGTCCCAACAGATACAGAACCTCACTGAGGGGAGCATCAGGGTAAATAGTAACAGGTTGGGGAGTCATCAGCTTATGTAGGGGGGTTTGTTCTGATATGTCTTGTTGGTTAATCCTAGCCATATCAGTTTGGCTGATAATACCGACCAATTTACCCTGGTTGACTACGGGAAAGCCGCGATGATGGGATTGAGAAAAAGCCGACCTAACCTGTTCTAGGGATAACTTATCTTCGAGAGTTTCTACCTGTCGCTGCATAACATCCCTAGCGTGCAACATATTTAAGGCTACACGGTCAGGATTTTGGTCGGTTTCTAATTCAATGCCATTTAAAGCCAATAGGCGATCGTATAGGGAATCTTTTTCGATTTTTTCGGCTACCAAATAGGAGACCACAGAACAGATCATCAGTGGCAGAACCAAGTTAAAATCGGTGGTGATTTCAAAGACAATCACCACGGCGGTGACGGGAGTCCGAGACACGGCACAGAAAAAGGCTCCCATTCCGGCAAAAGCAAAAGTAGTGTGAGGTTGTAAGGCGATCGCTGCCTCTTGCCATAAGCCAATAGTATTCCCCAAAGCGGCCCCTAAAATTAGGGATGGTGCAAATAATCCCCCCGGCGCACCTGAACCCGCCGCCATGGTAGTTAGGGAAAACTGCACCACAAAGGCTAGGGCTGTGGTAGTCCAGAGGATATTACCCTTGAGGATATATTCCCGCAAACCGGCATTATCTCGAAAAGTCTCTGGTAGCACAGAGATAACGATCCCACAAATTAGACCCGCCACAGCCATACTCAGGGGTAGTCCTAATTTTAGGGTATGGCGGTTAAATTTCTGACAGGTAATAATTCCCCGACTGAATAACACCCCAAATACTCCCGATAGAACACCCACCAGGATATAAAAGGGGATTTCTAGGGGTTCAATTAACCATTGTTGATATAGGGTTTCTGGGGGTATTTCTATGGTGGGAGGTAGTCCCATGGCTTTGTTGCCTAATAGCCGGGATACTACGGCCCCAGTAAATGAGGCGATAATGGCCGGTCCGAGGGTTAATCCTGAGATGTCGTGTAGGAGGTCTTCGACTACGAATAAAACCCCGGCTATGGGGGCGTTAAACCCGGCGGCTAGTCCGGCGGCGGCACCACAGGCGATTAGTTGTTTGCGATAGTTGGGAGAGGTGGGAACCCAACGACTTACCCAGGCGGCGAGGGCGGCTCCGATTTGTACTGTTGGCCCCTGTCTTCCTAGGGTGAATCCAGAAGCCATGGTGATTATGGTGCTGATTAGTTTGACTACTGCTACCCGTAGATCTAGGGAGGTTTTGATTCCTCCTAGGGCGGCTTTAACTTGGGGAATACCACTTCCGGCTGCTTCTGGGGCTATGCGTTCGACTAGGAAACCAGACAACAGCCCCCGACTACGCCTAATATGGGTAAAAATAGCCAAGCTGAAAAGTGGGCGGAACCTTGGACTCGCCAAGACCCTAACCACCCGGCTCCTGTTCTCAGAAAAAAGGCGGCTATTCCTGAAATGAATCCGATTAAGCCAGCTTCAAAAATTGCCAGCCTTTGGGAACCGCCAATTATGGATTTGGCGAGGCTCTGGAATTGATTGGTTAAGGATGGCCAGTACACGATTAGTTACCTAGAGCATTACTGATTTGATCGGAAATTTCTAGGGGTTCAAAGGGTTTGTTAATGATGGCGATCGCTCCTAATCCTAAATAAAGCGATCGTTCTTGCGGGGAATTTTTGGCAGTCATCAAAATCACCGGGATTTCCGTCGTCATTATATCATTTTTGAGCATTTTCATCGTCGCCTCTCCATCTACACCCGGCATGATTAAGTCTAGTAGGATGACATCAGGTTGCTGTTGTTTGGCTATGGTAAATCCTTCGGTTCCTGATGAAGCTGTTAGCACCTGCCATTTCCCTTGCAGTTGTAAACAGCGATCGGCTACAAATAGAATATCCTCATCATCATCAATAATCAAAACTGTTTGGCTCATCGTCAATTATCCCATAATTTGATTGCGTCCGGCTTGTTTGGCTTCATATAAGGTGGCATCTGCCTTTCGATACAGTAGTTGTAAATCATGCCCATCTTCTGGATATTGAGCTACTCCCCCACTAAAGGTCACAGAAAAAGCTATATTATCTTCTGGGACTAGAACCTCCAAACGCCACTTGTCTAAAACTTTTTGCAGTCGGTTCATGGCATCTTGTTTAGAAGTACCATACATAGCTACCGCAAATTCTTCACCTCCCCATCTTCCTACTATATCTTCCTGTCGAAATGCTTTTTTGAGAACTTCCCCAAATCGGTGCAGAACCCAGTCCCCCGTATCATGACCATATTGGTCATTAATATCTTTAAAATTGTCCAGGTCTAAAATGGCAAAGCACAGGGGTTGTTTGTGACGACCAGCAATCCGAATTAATCGGTTTATATCTTCAGTTGATTTATAGCGATTTTCGATTCCGGTTAAGGTGTCTATCTCCGCTATATTACGCCACAGACGACTGCGATGCAAGCGACTAAATAAACGGGCTATTAATTCCGGTCCGACTACCGGTTTGCTAATAAAATCATCAGCACCGGCTCTAAATAGTTCCGCTCTAGTTTCTGGGTCTGTGTGGTTGGTTAATACTAAAATCGGCAGATAACGCCATCTGGGTTCGTTGCGAATTACCTGACATAAATCAATGCCATTATAATGGGGCATTTCTACATCAATAATTAGTAAATCCGGGTTAGATATTTCTAAGACTTGCCAGAATTTTCGCGGAGTATTTAGGGTTTTTACCTCTAATCCCAAGGGACACAACAGGGCTTCTAATAGTTCCAAAATTTGCGGATCATCATTAATCGCTATAATTTTTCCAGTGATGTTATGATGATTGAGGATTCCTGTGACTATCTCCATAATTTGATGGCTAGACATCGGTTTTTGCAGAAACGCCCGACTCCCTAAACGACACACCGTCAGCCTATCTATAAAACTCGATCGCCTTGAGAATATGACCACCGGAATTTCTGGGTGATGATAGGCGATATCTTCTAATAGCATTAACCCATCTTCTTCCGGCTTGGGAAAGTTCAATTCTAGTAAAATTATACTGGGCTGATACTCAACCATCATCGCTCTGGCTATCCCCACACCAGGAGCCAATCGAGCCTCTAAACCACGACTATGGGCTTCCCTAATAATTTGTTCCCCTAGGATGGTATCATGATCAACAATCAACAATGACTGCACAGTGCTTTGGGGGTGCTTTTTAATCTCTTTTGTTTGGGGTTGGGTCGGCGTTTTTTTCAGCTCCTTTAAGAGGTCTTCAGTTAATTGCTCAATTTGTGTTTGCTTGTCGGTGTCTAGGGGTTGTTCTCCCGCTAACAAGTATTCGATTTTTCGGGCGATTTCGGAACCGCGACCATATCCAAAAGTTCCCAAAGAACCCGCTAGTTTGTGAGCCTCTATATAGGCATATTGCCGGGGGTTATTTTCATTATTTAAATTCCTGGAATTGGCTTTAGCTATTGCTTGAATACTCTCAACTCTAGCTATGGTTTTGTCTTTGATTTTTCCCCAAATCTCCGTAACGGTTTCATCTACGGACAAAGGGGGGCGGTTCAAGGATGAATATTGATGACTAAAACTCCCGTCATCTAGGGATTTAATCCGATATCCAATCCCATAGACATTTTCAATTAACTTGGGGTCTCCGCCAGCGTCTTTTAGCTTATTGCGTAGACTTTTAATATGGGCGCGGACAGTGTTATCGGCCGCAGGTTCTTCTATTGACCAGAGATGTTCGATGATGCTATCGTAGCTGAAAACACGATAGGGACTGCGAATAAATAATTCCATCAATCCATATTCTTTGGGGGTGAGAGGTAAGACCGATTTTTGGTAGGAAATCTCGCATTTTGCCGGGTTTAAAGTTAGGTCTCTCCAATGGATGACTGGCGGTAAAGAAATGGTCGCACGACGCAATAAGGCGCGCATTCTGGCGATTAATTCTTCAGCCCTAATCGGTTTGACTAGATAATCATCAGCCCCCGCGTCTAGCCCTAAAACCTTGTCTTCGCAGCTATCACGAGCGGTTAATAATAGCACTGGCATCTGATAATTATGCGATCGCAATTTTCGACATAGTGCAATCCCATTCAGTTTCGGCAACATAATATCTAGGATAACCAAACTATACTCAAAACTTTCGATATAGTTCCATCCCGATTCGCCATCGGTCGCTATATCGACTACATAATTATGAGCTTTCAGAGATTTGGATAATTGTTGATTCAAATATTGATCATCATCCACTAAAAGAATTTTCATGGTAAATTGAGGTTACTGTATGTCAAAATTTGATGGTTTCCCTTGATGTAAATCATAACTCAATAGATCCTTCCGTGGCTAATATCCATGAAACCCAAAATTAAAAACCAACTGGCTTGGAATCAAGCTGAAATACTTATGCAGCCAGCTTTAATCAGAGTCCTAGATAACATTCGTAAGCAACTGGAAACATCTATCTGGAAGGGGACCTATGAAACCCATACCACCCCCTATCCCGGTTATGTACTTAAATTAGAGCATAATGGCCAACAAGTAAACATTGATATTTGGGATCTGTGTTATCAAGTCTGTTTCCAGGACTACCAACCCACCCATACACCCGACCAATCCCTGGAGGTGGAAATTGATACCAGTTTACTGGATAATACAGGAGATGTAGATTGGGATAAACTCGATCGCAAAACTCAAGACTTAATCGAGAAAGTTTTTGCTAATTTAACACAACCATGACTAAAACCCTCCCAGAGATTTACGCTAACCACAAAGCCAGATATGATGAAGCTAGTCAGGTTCCCCTCAGTTTTGGTAATGACACTGAAGCCTTGAATGCTTCTGGCGAGACCGTCGCGTTATGCGATCGCTCCCATTGGGGATTATTAGAACTTTCGGGGGAAGATCGTTTATCTTTCCTCCACAACCAAAGCACCAATTCTATTAGCGATCGTCAACCGGGACAGGGATCTGATACGGTATTTGTCACCTCCACCGCCCGAAATATCGATTTAGCAACGGCTTACATGACCGAGGAGGCGGTGTTATTGCTGGTTTCGCCGAATCGCCGTCAGCACCTGCTACAATGGCTAGACCGCTATATTTTCCCCATGGATAAGGTGAACTTAAAAGACATCAGCGACCAGTGGGCGGTATTTAGTCTTATTGGACCGGAAAGTTCCTCTCTGCTGACAAAACTGGGGGCTACCATTGCTGATCATCTTACCCTCGGAAATCATTGGGTTGATCAGGTGGCTAATACTTCCCTCCGTGTGGCGGTTGGTAGTGGTTTAGCTACGGAAGGATACACTTTGATAATTCCCACAGAGGCGGCGGGGAATTTGTGGCTCTCCCTGACGGAAGCTGGGGCGGTTCCTTTGGGCGATCGCATTTGGGAACAACTCCGCATTCTCCAGGGTCGCCCAGCACCAGATCGGGAACTCACAGAAGATTATAACCCCCTAGAAGCAGGATTATGGGGTGATATTTCCTTTGAAAAAGGTTGTTATATCGGACAGGAAACTATCGCCCGTCTCAACACTTATAAAGGAGTTAAACAACGATTATGGGGTTTGCGTCTTTCTGGTTTTGTGGAACCGGGAACCGTGATTAATGTCAATGATGAAAAAGTCGGTAAACTTACCAGCATTACCGAAACTCAAGAGGGATGGTTTGGCTTGGGTTATATCCGCACTAAAGCTGGCGGTGCAGGCTTGCAAGTCTCCCTAGGAGACATAACCGCTACAGTGGTAGCAGTTCCTTTTTTAAGCCATCCTGAAAGCTGAGATTTTTAGCATCATTAACGGGGGCGATTAACACAGGGCGGGTAGTTGTTACACCAGATAATCCGCCCGCTTCCTAGTTGGGGTTTTAAACCATCAACCCAGTATTGAGACCGCCAATGATTTGATAAACCATAACAGCGATCGCCACAATTCCTAAAATCACCATTAAACCCGAAGGCATAAACTTTCGAGTCTTCACATATCGACCCACAAAAGCTAATACTAAAACCACCGAGATAACTAGGGCAAAAATTAACGCCCATCCCCAGCCTTGGGCTTGCCCAAAAGCTGCCGCCAATAACAGTATACCACTACTGACACCCGCCATGAGAGAAATTTTACTTTGGGCTTTCTTATATCCAACAATTCCCCCCACAATTGCCAAAACTCCATAGACCAGAGTGGCGATCATACCTAAACTCATAAATCCTAACTCCTACTGATTAACAACTGCCATCAATAGCAACTTATCAGCAATCAGACCTCCCCAGAACCAAATGTTGTAAAAATTAACGTTTTTGGGGGTGTCACTATCCCATATAATCAGAGAGTGTCGTGGTTGTGTTTAGATTTAAGTTTAAGCCAAATTAGCTCATGTCCTCACCCTTATCTGAAGCGATCGCTAAAATTCGATTTCGCCAACATCAAGCCCTATCCCTGCTGCTTTATCAGGAAGTAATGGCAGAGCCCATAGGTCAAGCCTTTCTGAGCTTATTAGACTATATGTTACAAGGAGAAAGCCATCAAACTTTACAGGCTTATAGTTATTGGTTTCGAGTCCAAGCCGAACAATCCCAAAGCTGGCAAAATTACTTAATCACTCAAATTCTGAGGGCAGATAATCCCTTTTCTCGTCAAGCCCAACAGTGCGACCTAACGGCATTAAATCCCTCTTTAATTGCTGCTACCCGTCACGACTTGGAAATATTACAGACCCTCTATAAATGTCAGGGGACAAAAATTGCTCAATGGGTACAGGCGATCGCCCAAATTCCCCAATTGCCAATAGTTTGGGAAGATGAAACCATTGTAGTTGAGAAAATCGAAGAACTCCCCCTGCGGAATCAGTTATCCCAATCGGAAAATTGGGGAGATGCCATTGAAGCGATCGCCGCCCATTATCGAAAATATGGAACTGGTAAATTTGCCCAAAGCCAAGCATTTCGTTGGCGCTCTGGTCAACTAATGGCGATCGCTAATCCTGATCCGATTCACCTAAACCAATTAGTAGGATATGAACCACAGCGAGAAACTTTGTTAAAAAATACCGAGTTTTTATTGGCGGGATATTCAGCCTTAAATGTTCTCTTATATGGCAGTAGGGGGTCAGGGAAATCTTCCCTGGTTAAAGCCTTGTTACATCAATATAGCGATCGGGGTTTGCGATTAATTGAAGTAACTAAATCCGAACTGCGAGACCTACCCCAAGTAATTGAACAGTTGCGGGGAGTTCCCCAAAAGTTTATTATCTTTGTTGATGACCTATCTTTTGAAGAAGATGATGATGCTTTTAAAGCCTTAAAAGTTGTCCTGGAAGGAAATATCACCGCCCGACCTGAAAATGTCGTGGTATATGCCACCTCCAACCGCCGCCATTTAGTCCGAGAGTTTTTTGATGAACGTCCCCGCCCTCAAGACCATAATGAGATACAGGCTTGGGATACAGTCCAGGAAAAGCTATCATTTGCCGATCGCTTTGGCTTAACC
Organism: Arthrospira sp. PCC 9108; assembly: GCA_016745315.1. GTDB lineage: Bacteria > Cyanobacteriota > Cyanobacteriia > Cyanobacteriales > Microcoleaceae > Limnospira > Limnospira platensis. The sequence continues at coordinate 995,617 of CP066886.1, read as the reverse complement.
CTCACTTTTGAACCAGCAGACCAGGAAACCTATCTTACCATAGTTCGGCATCTCGCTAGTCAAGCCGGAATAACTATCGATCCAGAAGATCTTGATTATCGCGCCCGCCAGTGGGCGACAAGGCATAATGGGCGATCGGGACGGACGGCGCGACAGTTTATCGATTTTCTGGCGGCGGAAATTGCCCTAGCTGATCAATAGATTGGAAAAATTCGGCATCCAGTGTCATCATAATCAAGATCGGAAATACTCCCCAATCAGGAGAAATTAACTATGTCTGAATCTACTATTAAACTTTCCCCCCCAGAAGCCTTTGCGGCGATCGCTTTAATTGCCATAGCCGCTGATGGTTTGGTTGTCCCCAGTGAGTCTCAAATCCTCAATAGTAGTCTGTCGCGGATGCAGCTTTTTAGCGACTATTCCCAGACTCAGAAACGGGAAATGCTAGATCGTCTACTCACCGAAATTAAAACCCACGGCTACAATACTTTGTTAAAATCGGCGATCGCTGTCCTACCCAAAGAGTTACGCGAAACAGCCTTTGCCATTGCTACAGATATCACTCTCGCTGATGGTGAAATTACCAAAGAGGAAGAAGACCTACTTAATGACCTCTACAGTTACCTCGATTTATCAGAGGAAATGGCTACCAAAATTATTGATGTTATGATGATCAAAAACCAAGGATAGTTAATTACTCTACTTATGATTCCCCTGATTCCCCCGATTTCAGGGGGATAATACTCGTCAATTGCTCCTTTATTAATCTCTCCTGTTTTTTGTGGCCTATACTAGAACTGTCTACTTTAGCGAAACTGATGCCGCTGGCGTTGTCTATTTTGCCCAGATGATGTCTATGTGTCACCAAGCCTATGAAGCCGCTTTAATTAATCTAGGTATTAACCTCAAAACTTTTGTCAATAACCCCGATTTTGCCATTCCCATTGTTCATGCTTCTATGGACTATCGCCAACCGATTTATTGTGGCGATCGCATTGTAATTAACCTCTCACCTCAACAACTCAGCCTACATACCTTTCAGATAGAATATCAAATCTGCCTTGCTGATGACCCCCAATCATTAATCGCTCAAGGTATAACTAAGCATATCTCAATTAACCCATCTACCCGCCAAAGACAACCCCTTCCCCCTCCCATTAAACAATGGTTAAATCCTGGACAAATATAATTATTTGTGGCATAATATTAACAGCTTTTGCCCATCAATTAATTAGATGATATGACTTTGGTTTCCCAACTTAGCAATCCTCGTAGTTATGCAGTTATTGGCACGGGGGCATTAGGCGGATTCTATGGCGCTAAACTTCAGAAATCTGGACTAGATGTTAATTTTTTACTCAGAAGTGATTATGATTGGGTGAGTCAGCATGGCTTACAAATAGAATCAGTTTGGGGTGACTTTCAACTCCCCCAAGTCAAAGCCTATAATCACCCCGAAAAAATCCCCCCCTGTGATGTAGTAATTGTCGCCATAAAATCCACAGAAAATCATTTATTACCCCAAATTTTACCCCCAGTATTAAAACCTGATGGCGTGGTTTTGGTCTTACAAAATGGGTTGGGAATTGAGCCAGAAATAGCCGAAATTGTCGGCAATCACCGAGTTTTAGGGGGGATTTGTGTAATTTGTTCCAATAAAATCAAACCCGGTTATATTCGCCATTTAGACTATGGTATGATGAAACTAGCCGAATATGACCAAAATTACCAATCGGGTGGCATTACGCCCCGACTAAAACAAATTGGGGAAGATTTTAAAACCGCTGGCATCCCCCTAGAAATTGCCGGAGATTTACTCTCAATTCGTTGGGAAAAATTAGTGTGGAATATCCCCTATAATGGATTATCAGTAGTTTTAAATGCCCGCACAGATCAAATGATGTCCAATCCAGCAACTCGGGTTTTAGTTGAGGACATTATGGGGGAAGTTTTGGAGGGCGCTAAGGGGTGCGATCGCTTTCTTGACCAGGAAATAATTAATCGGATGTTGTCTCATACCGAAACCATGACCCCCTATAAAACTAGCATGAAAATTGACTATGATCAGCGCCGACCCCTAGAAATTGATGCCATTTTAGGCAATCCCTTAAAAATGGCTACAGCCGGAGGAGTGCATCTACCTCGCATTCAGATGTTATATCAGCAACTCAAGTTTTTAGATGCCCAAAATTGCCCTTAAAAAACGACGAAATCCCTACCAATTAATCAGACAAAAAATCCGTGAGAATTTCGTCCGGTTCGTCGTAAAAGTCCTCATCATCTTCGGCAATACTAGGTAAAGATATTCGTTGATTAGTCACACTTAGCGAACCTAAACGCCTTTCTAATATGCCTACCCTAGTTTCAACCGCCGTTAAATCTTTGGGGATTTTTTCCCAACTTAACAGTTGTCGCTGGAGTTCAATTATCTGACGACGTAAAAGTTCTATATCTGTGGCATTATTGGGGGTTAAATATTCCCGGATCGCTTCCTGCACCAGTTGCGTGATGCTGTGTCCATTTTCCTGGGATTTTTGCTCAATTTCCTGCATTAACTCCTGGGAAACTGTGACCGTCAAGGTGATATCATTAGGGGTGGACATGGGCTCTGACATAATACTTGATAATTTCAGTGATTGTGTTAATCATAATCGTGATAGGGGTTTCTGGAAAACTTCAGAAACTCCATGGCTGGCTTTAAATTCCCCCCTAGGGGACTAAACCCATTACCACAAAGACGCGCTATCATTAGAACGAACGTTAAGAATTGTAAAAAACATTGACTGCCCATATTCACTCCGCTAACCCCATTAAAAAGCCTGCTGGCTGGCATCGCCTCCGGTGTCATTGGCAGGGAAACCAGGAAATAGTCCGCCAAGGACTCCCCCACAGCCAACTATCCCCAGCCTGGCAAATTATGCTATTGGGAGACGGATCGCCAACGCGCCACCTGCAACTACTGACAGGGGAACCTACAGAGGTCGATGTGATTGATATGTCTGCCATTGGTATGAGTCCAGATGGTGCGCCGCCATTGATTCAGGCAGTCCCTGGCCCTCGGTTGCGCCGTCAAGTCTGGTTGCGGACTGCATCAGGCCAACGTTTAGCTTATGCTACTTCCTGGTGGGAAAATAGCCACGTTGACGAGTATTTACAAAATAAATCTCTGCCAATTTGGGCAAGTTTAGCCAGGCTGAGAACTGAATTATATCGAGATGTGCAAGGTATTGAGCATGGGGATTCTAAAGCCTTAGAATTAGCCTTTGGACAGCCAGGGCCCTTTTGGGGGCGTTATTATCTTTTCTGGCATCATGGCAAGCCATTAACCTTGATTTATGAGGTTTTCTCTCCCTATCTTACTAAGTATTTAGGACCTACTAAGATGCTATCAGATTAGATGTCTCCATCCAGGCGATCGCTATAGAGAGACTGTAACAGATTCTCTAACTTTTCCTCCGAACAACATTCAATCACAGCATCAAAAGCATCAACCAAACGGGCGGCAGTTTCCCCTAAAGTCGGACTCATGCCCCATACATCCTCTACCCAATCTTGAGGGCGATCGTCAACAAAAATCAAACGTTCTAACAGTTGTTTTACTTCCGACCTAGAAATAGATGCCATAATCATTAATTAAAATCTCATGCACCATTATAACATATAGGCATCCTGATTATGGATAGTCAGAAACTTTCCCTATATCAACAGGACTTTTACGGTTGGACTCAGTGGCAGTTACAAGCCTTAGCCCAACAGGACATTAACAACCTAGATTGGCAAAATTTACACGCTGAAATTGACAGTTTGGGAAGACAAGAATATCGAGAATTAGTCAGTCATCTAACAGTCTTGTTAGGACATTTACTCAAGTGGGAATATCAACCCCAGAAACGCTCAAGGAGTTGGTTTTTGACCATTCGAGAGCAGCGACGCGCCACCCGGCGACATTTATCTCGAAATCCTAGTTTAAAGTCCCGAATAGCTGAAGCCTTGGAGGATGGCTTCGAGGCTGGGGTTGATTTAGCTCTTCGAGAGACAGGTTTGCCTTTGCGAACTTTTCCCGATATTTGTCCTTACCAATTTGATGATATTATCACAGATGATTTTCTCTGTGATACTAGCCAAGATGGGGAATAAATTATCATTAAATTACCCATTATTTACCCATTCTGTGGGATAATAAAATAACCAAGACCATAGCGATCGCATTTGTATTCATGTCCTCAAATCAATCTCCTCTCAATCTACCATTTAAGCGTCTGCGTCAGTTGCGGAAAGGCTTACTTAACTTACATAAAAACCTCTTAGAGTCCGAACGCATTACTTATGAGAAGTGTTACGGACGCATCCCCTCTAAAGGAGAATTTTTCCGGCTAGTAATTGGAGATGATTGGTTTAGCTGGCTGCGACCATTTTCCCAATTTATTGTCAAAATTGACGAAACCCTAGAGGAAAAAGAACCCGTCACCTTAGACCAAGTTAACGAACTCCTAGAAGAAGCCAAATTTCTACTGCGAGTAGATGAACAGGGAACCGAACGAGAAAAGCGTTATTATCAAGCAATTCAGCGGGACCCAAATATTGCCTTCATTCATGCAGAAGTGTCCAACATATTCAAATAACACTTACCCATAAAATAACCTAGGGTTGGGTTCATAATATCAGCTTGCTACTACCAAGTATAAGACTGATTAACCCACCCTTATTGATGGGAAAAATGACTTGATTAAACATTAATCAATCACCCTAAAATTAAGATATGCTATAATGGGGGATAAACTGTCTTCTACTGGTTCAGACCTATGGTTTCCATCGACCTTTATAAAAACCTACCCACCAGTGATGAACTTCCCGACTCTGATGATACTCCTGTGGATAACGAAGACCAAAATTTTCTCCCCAATTACCTATTATTTCTTCTAGCAATTATCTGGAAAGACCGCAATGATTGGTATTTCGGTGTAGATATGGGAATTTATCACACCAGCGGGGAAAACCCCAGAGTCCCGGTAATTCCTGATGGTTTTCTGACGGTGGGAGTGAACCGCCGCCGACCGGGTAATAAATCTCGGAAAAGTTATGTGGTCTGGGAAGAGGGGGGAATGGTTCCCCAGTTAGTGTTAGAAGTGGTTTCCTGGACTCCGGGAAATGAGTATGAGTCCAAAATGGCGATTTATGAAAAGTTGAGGGTATTGTATTACGTTATTTATAACCCAGAATATTACCAACGCGATCGCCATCAACCCTTCGAGATTTATCGACAAATAGATGGTAAGTACCAATTACAAACCGGGGAACCCTACTGGCTACCAGAAATCGGTTTAGGAATCGGTAGAACTCAAGCTACAGTAGGTGGTATTGACCGAGAAATCCTGTCTTGGTTTGACCAATACGGGAGACGTTATTTGAGTTCCGAAGAGTTAGCACAGCAGGCTCAATTGGAAGCACAGCAGGCTCAATTGGAAGCACAGCAGGCTCAATTGGAAGTACAGCAGGCTCAATTGGAAGCACAGCAGGCTCAATTGGAAGCACAGCAGGCTCAATTGGAAGCACAAAAAGAACGTCAAGCACGTTTAGCAGCTATTGCTCAATTAGACAATATCGGATTAACAGTAGAGCAAATTTCTGTAGCATTGGGGTTATCTGTAGAGGTGGTACGTCAGCAGCTAGAGGAATTATAGATTCTAGCGATATAACTGCTATAATGGGGGATAAACTGTCTTCTACTGGTTTAGACCTATGGTTTCTACTGACCTTTATAAAAACCTACCCACCAGTGATGAACTTCCCGACTCTGATGATACTCCTGTGGATAACGAAGACCAAAATTTTCTCCCCAATTACCTATTATTTCTTCTAGCAATTATCTGGAAAGACCGCAATGATTGGTATTTCGGTGTAGATATGGGAATTTATCACACCAGCGGGGAAAACCCCAGAGTCCCGGTAATTCCTGATGGTTTTCTGACGGTGGGAGTGAACCGCCGCCGACCGGGTAATAAATCTCGGAAAAGTTATGTGGTCTGGGAAGAGGGGGGAATGGTTCCCCAGTTAGTGTTAGAAGTGGTTTCCTGGACTCCGGGAAATGAGTATGAGTCCAAAATGGCGATTTATGAAAAGTTGGGGGTATTGTATTACGTTATTTATAACCCAGAATATTACCAACGCGATCGCCATCAACCCTTCGAGATTTATCGACAAATAGATGGTAAGTACCAATTACAAAGCGGGGAACCCTACTGGCTACCAGAAATCGGTTTAGGAATCGGTAGAACTCAAGCTACAGTAGGTGGTATTGACCGAGAAATCCTGTCTTGGTTTGACCAATACGGGAGACGTTATTTGAGTTCCGAAGAGTTAGCACAGCAGGCTCAATTGGAAGCACAGCAGGCTCAATTGGAAGCACAGCAGGCTCAATTAGAAGCACAAAAAGAACGTCAAGCACGTTTAGCAGCTATTGCTCAATTAGACAATATCGGATTAACAGTACAGCAAATTTCTGTAGCATTGGGGTTATCTATCAATGAGGTGCGTCAGCAGCTAGAAGAATCATAGATGGTAGGATAATAACTGCTATAATGGGGGATAAACTGTCTTCTACTGGTTCAGACCTATGGTTTCCATCGACCTTTATAAAAACCTACCCACCAGTGATGAACTTCCCGACTCTGATGATACTCCTGTGGATAACGAAGACCAAAATTTTCTCCCCAATTACCTATTATTTCTTCTAGCAATTATCTGGAAAGACCGCAATGATTGGTATTTCGGTGTAGATATGGGAATTTATCACACCAGCGGGGAAAACCCCAGAGTCCCGGTAATTCCTGATGGTTTTCTGACGGTGGGAGTGAACCGCCGCCGACCGGGTAATAAATCTCGGAAAAGTTATGTGGTCTGGGAAGAGGGGGGAATGGTTCCCCAGTTAGTGTTAGAAGTGGTTTCCTGGACTCCGGGAAATGAGTATGAGTCCAAAATGGCGATTTATGAAAAGTTGGGGGTATTGTATTACGTTATTTATAACCCAGAATATTACCAACGCGATCGCCATCAACCCTTCGAGATTTATCGACAAATAGATGGTAAGTACCAATTACAAAGCGGGGAACCCTACTGGCTACCAGAAATCGGTTTAGGAATCGGTAGAACTCAAGCTACAGTAGGTGGTATTGACCGAGAAATCCTGTCTTGGTTTGACCAATACGGGAGACGTTATTTGAGCGCCGAAGAGTTAGCACAGCAGGCTCAATTGGAAGCACAGCAGGCTCAATTGGAAGCACAGCAGGCTCAATTGGAAGCACAGCAGGCTCAATTGGAAGCACAAAAAGAACGTCAAGCACGTTTAGCAGCTATTGCTCAATTAGACAATATCGGATTAACAGCAGAGCAAATTTCTGTAGCATTGGGGTTATCTATCAATGAGGTGCGTCAGCAGCTAGAAGAATCATAGATGGTAGGATAATAACTGCTATAATGGGGGAGAAACTGTCTTCTACTGGTTTAGACCTATGGTTTCTACTGACCTTTATAAAAACCTACCCACCAGTGATGAACTTCCCGACTCTGATGATACTCCTGTGGATAACGAAGACCAAAATTTTCTCCCCAATTACCTATTATTTCTTCTAGCAATTATCTGGAAAGACCGCAATGATTGGTATTTCGGTGTAGATATGGGAATTTATCACACCAGCGGGGAAAACCCCAGAGTCCCGGTAATTCCTGATGGTTTTCTGACGGTGGGAGTGAACCGCCGCCGACCGGGTAATAAATCTCGGAAAAGTTATGTGGTCTGGGAAGAGGGGGGAATGGTTCCCCAGTTAGTGTTAGAAGTGGTTTCCTGGACTCCGGGAAATGAGTATGAGTCCAAAATGGCGATTTATGAAAAGTTGGGGGTATTGTATTACGTTATTTATAACCCAGAATATTACCAACGCGATCGCCATCAACCCTTCGAGATTTATCGACAAATAGATGGTAAGTACCAATTACAAAGCGGGGAACCCTACTGGCTACCAGAAATCGGTTTAGGAATCGGTAGAACTCAAGCTACAGTAGGTGGTATTGACCGAGAAATCCTGTCTTGGTTTGACCAATACGGGAGACGTTATTTGAGTTCCGAAGAGTTAGCACAGCAGGCTCAATTGGAAGCACAGCAGGCTCAATTGGAAGTACAGCAGGCTCAATTGGAAGCACAGCAGGCTCAATTGGAAGCACAGCAGGCTCAATTGGAAGCACAGCAGGCTCAATTGGAAGCACAGCAGGCTCAATTGGAAGCACAACAGGCTCAATTGGAAGCACAAAAAGAACGTCAAGCACGTTTAGCAGCTATTGCTCAATTAGACAATATCGGATTAACAGTACAGCAAATTTCTGTAGCATTGGGGTTATCTGTAGAGGTGGTACGTCAGCAGCTAGAGGAATTATAGATTCTAGCGATATAACTGCTATAATGGGGGAGAAACTGTCTTCTACTGGTTTAGACCTATGGTTTCTACTGACCTTTATAAAAACCTACCCACCAGTGATGAACTTCCCGACTCTGATGATACTCCTGTGGATAACGAAGACCAAAATTTTCTCCCCAATTACCTATTATTTCTTCTAGCAATTATCTGGAAAGACCGCAATGATTGGTATTTCGGTGTAGATATGGGAATTTATCACACCAGCGGGGAAAACCCCAGAGTCCCGGTAATTCCTGATGGTTTTCTGACGGTGGGAGTGAACCGCCGCCGACCGGGTAATAAATCTCGGAAAAGTTATGTGGTCTGGGAAGAGGGGGGAATGGTTCCCCAGTTAGTGTTAGAAGTGGTTTCCTGGACTCCGGGAAATGAGTATGAGTCCAAAATGGCGATTTATGAAAAGTTGGGGGTATTGTATTACGTTATTTATAACCCAGAATATTACCAACGCGATCGCCATCAACCCTTCGAGATTTATCGACAAATAGATGGTAAGTACCAATTACAAAGCGGGGAACCCTACTGGCTACCAGAAATCGGTTTAGGAATCGGTAGAACTCAAGCTACAGTAGGTGGTATTGACCGAGAAATCCTGTCTTGGTTTGACCAATACGGGAGACGTTATTTGAGCGCCGAAGAGTTAGCACAGCAGGCTCAATTGGAAGCACAGCAGGCTCAATTGGAAGCACAGCAGGCTCAATTGGAAGCACAGCAGGCTCAATTGGAAGCACAACAGGCTCAATTGGAAGCACAAAAAGAACGTCAAGCACGTTTAGCAGCTATTGCTCAATTAGACAATATCGGATTAACAGTACAGCAAATTTCTGTAGCATTGGGGTTATCTGTAGAGGTGGTACGTCAGCAGCTAGAGGAATTATAGATTCTAGCGATATAACTGCTATAATGGGGGATAAACTGTCTTCTACTGGTTTAGACCTATGGTTTCTACTGACCTTTATAAAAACCTACCCACCAGTGATGAACTTCCCGACTCTGATGATACTCCTGTGGATAACGAAGACCAAAATTTTCTCCCCAATTACCTATTATTTCTTCTAGCAATTATCTGGAAAGACCGCAATGATTGGTATTTCGGTGTAGATATGGGAATTTATCACACCAGCGGGGAAAACCCCAGAGTCCCGGTAATTCCTGATGGTTTTCTGACGGTGGGAGTGAACCGCCGCCGACCGGGTAATAAATCTCGGAAAAGTTATGTGGTCTGGGAAGAGGGGGGAATGGTTCCCCAGTTAGTGTTAGAAGTGGTTTCCTGGACTCCGGGAAATGAGTATGAGTCCAAAATGGCGATTTATGAAAAGTTGGGGGTATTGTATTACGTTATTTATAACCCAGAATATTACCAACGCGATCGCCATCAACCCTTCGAGATTTATCGACAAATAGATGGTAAGTACCAATTACAAAGCGGGGAACCCTACTGGCTACCAGAAATCGGTTTAGGAATCGGTAGAACTCAAGCTACAGTAGGTGGTATTGACCGAGAAATCCTGTCTTGGTTTGACCAATACGGGAGACGTTATTTGAGCGCCGAAGAGTTAGCACAGCAGGCTCAATTGGAAGCACAAAAAGAACGTCAGGCGCGTTTAGCAGCTATTGCTCAATTAGACAATATGGGATTGACAGTAGAGCAAATTTCTGTAGCATTGGGGTTATCTATCAATGAGGTGCGTCAGCAGCTTGAGGAATCATAGATTTTAGAAAGTCGGTTTACATTAACTCTCAATTAATGAGGATGTGCCATTTTACTAGGAACCACAACTTGGTCAAATTCTTCCGCCGAAATATAGCCTAATTCGACACAAATCTGCTTTAAGGTCGCATCCTTCTCCAAAGCCAAATGAGCGACTTCTGCGGCTCGGTCATAGCCAATTTTAGGACTTAAAGCAGTTACCAACATTAAAGATTGTTCTAAATAGCTGTTAATTTTACGGTGATTTACCTGTAAACCAACCAACAGAAAATCTGTGAAGTTATTACAACTATCCGCCAAAATATTAACCGATTGTAGCAGGTTAAAAATCATCATTGGCTTAAACACATTTAACTCAAAATGACCCTGGGAACCCGCCATACTAATAGCGGTATCATACCCCATTACCTGAACCGCTACCATAGTCATAGCCTCGCATTGGGTGGGGTTTACTTTTCCCGGCATAATTGAAGAACCCGGTTCATTTTCGGGTAAAATTAATTCGCCTAAACCACAGCGGGGGCCACTCCCTAAAAATCTAATATCATTGGCAATTTTCATCAAAGAACAGGCTAAAGTTTTTAACGCACCACTCGCCATAACTATGGCATCATGAGCCGCCATAGCCGCAAATTTATTGGGTGCTGAAACAAAGGGTAAACAGGTCATTTCGGCAATGTGTTCCGCCACCCTTTCCGCAAACCCAGGCGGCGCATTTAATCCGGTTCCTACAGCGGTTCCACCAATAGCTAATTCATACAAATCAGGTAAAACCATCTCAATGCGTTTTAGGTCGGCATCTAGTTGTGCCACATAGCCGGAAAACTCCTGTCCTAAAGTCAGGGGAACAGCATCTTGTAAATGGGTGCGACCAATTTTGACAATATCGTTAAATTCTGCGGATTTCTGAGCCAGAGCATCTCGCATTTTTCGGACTTTAGGAATTAGGCGCTGATGAAACGCCAAAGCTGCTGCGATGTGCATAGCCGTCGGAAATGTATCGTTAGACGACTGAGACATATTAACATGGTCATTGGGATGAATAGGGTTTTTGCTGCCCATTTTTCCGCCCACAGAAGCGATCGCCCAATTAGCAATCACCTCATTTACATTCATATTACATTGAGTACCGCTTCCAGTCATCCACACCCGCAGGGGGAAATGTTCCGATAACTTACCCTCAATTACCTGTTGCGCCGCCTGTATAATCAATTCTGACAGATCTGGGGGCAGTTTTCCCAACTCTTGATTAGTCAACGCCGCCGCCTTTTTGAGAATACCAAAAGCCGCGATCACCTCTGGGGGGATTAAATCAGTACCAATAGAAAAATAATGAAGCGATCGCTGAGTTTGCGCTCCCCAATAGCGATCGTTGGGGACTTGAATTTCCCCCATGCTATCGCGTTCAACTCGCATATTAGCATCCATGTCCTGATTCATCGCCTAAGTTCCCCGTCCATTATCTATTAAAACTGCTTTAGCGCCCGTTGCATAGACCGCGCATCATCCCTGCGTCGGATTGTCTCTCGCTTGTCGTGCAACTTCTTACCTCGCGCCAGTCCAATCATCACCTTAACCCGTCCCCGTTTCAGATACATTCTCAGAGGAACCAGGGTCAGGCCCTTTTGTTCTACCTGTCCAATCAGCTTATTAATTTCCTGGCGATGTAGCAACAACTTTCGGGTACGGCGCGGATCATGATTAAAGAAATTACTCGTATTCTCATAAGGGGAGATATGAACATTAATCAGCCACACCTCTCCATCCCGCACCAACGCATAACCATCCTGCAAATTAGAACGACCCGCCCGGATCGACTTAACCTCCGTGCCTTTCAGTTCAATTCCGGCTTCGTAGGTATCTAGGATCTCGTACAGATAGCGAGCTTTACGGTTATCGGTGAGGATTTTGTATCCGTTACTGTCTTTACTCATAACTTCTCATTATACCATGAACCAGGGTTAATTGAACAACCTTGTTGTTACCATCATTTTAATGGGACAATAGAAGTTTGAGTTTAGTATACATAGCGAGTTTTTAGCATCCAATGAAGGGAACGATTTGGGAACTGGATTTTTACAGTCGTCCGCTGCGGGACGAAGACGGAAAAAAAGTATGGGAGGTGATTATCTGTGAAACCCCCCTGGATGTGCGATCGCGCCCTGAGTCTCTATTCCGCTATACACAATTTTGTCCCAGTACCCAGGTTAACTCTATCTGGTTGCAGGGAGCTATTGAAGAAGCGATCGCTCAAGCACCATTACCACCATCCAAAATTCGTTTTTTCCGCCGTCCCATGGCGAATATGATCTCTAAAGCTGCTGAAGGGTTAGATATCCCCGCATCAGCTAGTCGTCGCACCTATACACTGTTTCAGTGGCTACAAGAACGCATCGACAAAGTTTATCCCACCTATCCTAACTATCAGGAAGGAACTAACCCCTCAGTGCAGTTTGTCTCCGGTGAACCTCAGCCCCTACCAGATGCACTTCAGGGGGAACAGTGGGCGATCGTTTCTTTAGAAGCCGCCGCCTTTCAAGATATGCCTGAATGGGATATCGGCTTTGGCGAAGCCTTCAGTTTACCCATGATGGGGCTATCTCCCGAAACACTCGTTCCCGGTCTGATTATTTTCTCTACCCGCGCCATACCCCTAGCCGCCTGGATGTCTGGGTTAGAGTTAGCTTTTCTGCGACTCCTGGAAACTCCCCGCCCTAGCCTGATTTTGGAAACCGGGGAAAATGAGAGTTGGATTTTGGCTAACCTCACCGACTCTAAAACCCAGACCGAAGCCCGGAATTTTGAACAAGCCAAGCTCTCCGCTAAAAATGTGCATTTTTTGGCTATTCAGTCTGACCCTAATTCCGAATCCTTTGCTGGCTTCTGGATGCTTCAGCAGTTAGACTTCTAATCTCATTACCCCGGAGGGGGATGATAATCTTATCGATTATCCCCCCTCCCCTCCCACTCACCCCGAAAACATCCCAACCTCTATACATACAATCTGATTTTTGTCAAGATGCCCATTTTAGGCGATCGCTTTTTCTCCGGGGGTGGGTTTTTCCCCTGGCTGATTTAGCACCCGCCCCTACAGGTGCATCGCTATTTTGAAATTTTAGCCACCAAATATTTTAAACCCCGTAAAAATAGGCGTTTCCGCCTCTTTTTTTGCATATAGACACAATCACCCCTTGGGAGCCATTTCCTACACCATACCAAAACCCCCATCATCTCCTCAATCTTTTGATAGAAGTTATCAATAAAAACTTATGAATTCTTAACATTCTTTGGAAAATCAAAACTATTCGCAGCCATACATTAGCTAAACTTAACTAATTTGCCAAGGCTGGGCCAAGGCTGTCAACTAATTGAGAATCATTAGCTTGAAAAATTAACTTTCATGATATAAACATCTTAAAGAGAGTCATTTGCAATTGGTTCCCAGAGCCATACCCAGAGCCCTATCCATGATTTAAAGGGTTCAGATGCTTACTGGAAAAGGTTTCTAAGTAATTAGACAACCCCAATCTGTAGAAAAACTCTCAATTAATGGTGTAGTGACCCAAGAACTACAGCCATTAACCCATTTTCAGATGTTTTTGCGTTGGTGTGAGATTAGAAATGACAAACAAAATTCTTTGGAAGACCCTCAAGCACAGTCCCAGCTTGGTGGGTGCAGCCCTGCTTCTAAGTGCAGGTTCCGCCTTAGCCACAGAAAAAATAGCCACTAAATTTGATATTACATCTCAAGTAGCTCCCGTAACTACTGAAGACATAGAAGACTCTATCAGCCCAGAGTCTAATCTGGCGATCGCCCATCAATCCGAGCCTCCAAGCCAACCCGTAGAATTAGCTCAAACACAGCCAGAAACCGATCCAGAAATCACCATCTTAGGTATCGAGCAAATCAACCAATACAGTGGCTTAGAAGACTCCATGGAACAGGTAACTTCTGTTTCCCAGTTGTCAGACGTGCAACCCACAGACTGGGCATTCCAAGCCCTACAGTCCTTAGTTGAGCGCTATGGCTGTATCGCAGGTTATCCCGACGGAACCTTTAGGGGAAACCGAGCCATGACTCGTTTTGAGTTTGCTGCTGGTTTAAATGCCTGTTTAGAGCGAGTTAATGAACTAATTGCCGCTTCTGTAGCTAATCTCGTAACTCGTGAAGACCTAGCAGTTATCCAACGACTACAGGAAGAATTTGCAGCAGAACTAGCCACTTTAAGGGGTCGCGTATATGCCCTAGAAGCCAGAACCGCCGAATTAGAAGCTAACCAATTCTCAACCACCACCAAACTGAGTGGGGAAGTAGTATTTTGGGCAGGAGATAGCTTTGGCGATCGCTCTCGTCATAATGTAGCAGGGGGACCCTTTGGCCGAGCCAGTGATGACCCCACCCAAACCTATCTCGGCTACCGCAGCCGTCTCAACTTTGATAGCAGCTTTAGCGGTCGAGACAGGCTGAGAATTCGCTTAGAAGCCGTAGACATTCCCAACCTGAGAAGTTTTGGTCTCAATAATACATTAATGGCTCGCACTTCCATTGACGGCAGGAGCAATGGTTTCCGACTAGATGATCTAAACTACCGTTTCCCCGCTTTTGATGGTAAAGCCCGCTTCTGGGTAGGCGCTAATGCTCTGGGAATAGACAATATTCTTGATGTACTCTCACCCCTTGAAAGTGCCTCCGCCGGATCAATTTCTCGGTTTGGACGACGGAACCCCGCCGTATTTCGAGGACCCGGTGGTGCAGGTGCTGGCGCTAACTTCACCTTTGGTAGTCAACCTCGCTTTAAACTTAATCTAGCTTATTTAGCCGGTAATGCTTCTGATGCTACCCAAAGCAATGGCTTATTTAATGGTAGCAATAGCGCTGGCGCTCAGTTAGTTTATGAACCCAATCGAAACCTCGCTTTTGCCGTCGAGTACGCCCGCAAGTATTTTAGCACTGAAGACGTGAATATTGCTGGCGGCACAGGAAGCTGGATTTCTGAGCGTCCCTTTGGAAACAATGCCACCAGCAGCGATAACTTAGGTTTACAATTTAACTGGCGCGTCCTTGACAAATTCCAGTTAGGTGGCTGGTTTGGTGCTACCTGGGCTCATCAACAAAGAAATGGCAGTGATAGTGCGACAATTCTTAACTGGGCTGTCACTATGGGCTTCCCCGATGCCTTCAGCGAAGGAGATTTGGGTGGTATTATTATCGGAATGCCCCCCAAAGTTACGAACCACGACCGGGGAGCTTTGGAAGACCGCGATACTTCCTTCCATATTGAAGCCTTCTATCGCTATGCCTTCAATGACTACATTTCCATCACTCCCGGCTTCTTTGTCGTCACTAACCCTGATCACAATAGCCACAATGCTAATATTTTCGTAGGGACTCTCAGAACCACTTTCCGTTTCTAGCAGTTTCTCGCTCATTTTCTTAGCCTGGGGGGACGGACTATTCTTGAATTTATCCTCACCCCCTAGGGCCTAGGGCGTTGACAAATCTATGGCGATCGCCTATTATTATTTCCATGGCTTTCTGTCGCTATACACTTGACTAATTATTCAACATTGCTCACCATAGTAAATGGCTCTAACCATCGTCTAATAACGGATAGAGCCATTTAGGGTAGATTTTTGACTAAATCACAAAATGGGTCGGGGGTTAATCCTAAATTGTCATAGGAAAGCCACCGACCACAATCATCATCGCCTGGGGTTATTTAGCGATCGCATTCATAGGAGAATCAGCCACCTCCGGCGATTCAGAATCCGGTTCTAAGGTAGCCATATCTGGTCCGATTGCAGTCCACCATAAAGCGATCGCCGGAATCACACCAAATAATACGCTTAATAGAGTCGGTAGTAGAAACTTAGGATCTAAAGCCACCACCGTAATTACCGCCCCAAAGCCAAAGTTAGTCAAATACACCAGTAAAGGTAGAGTCAACACAGATCGAGATAAAACAATCGGCTTACCTCTCCATAAAACCGCCGCCACCGTCATAAACACCAAACCCGTCCCCATCCATCCCGTAAGATTACGATAAGGCATTCCAAAAAATTCCCCTACATCTTGAAATTGCCAAAACGGAAAAGGTGCTTGACTCATAGCCGGGTCTAGGACTAAATCCCAAGCCGTTAATAAAATCGCCGCCACCGCTAAAGCTGCTACATGACGCACCCAACTTGAACCCAGCCTCACCTTCAAGCCACCCCTCGCTAGTAGGTAGCAGGTTAAACCCATATAAAACCAGGATAGGGGAATCGTAAACGGAACTAGATCCGCGATTTTATAGCCTAAACCGTTTAGATATTGGTAATGACCGAAAGGAAAACCTGTGCTAGTCCCCAGCAGTTCACTACTCAGGGATAGGACAATAGATGGCACCATAAATCCTAGCGTCGTAGCCAGCCCTAGGGTGCGATAGGCGTATAAACTAACTGCGATCGCTCCAAACACAATATAAGCTACTCCTCCCCCTGCCATACTCAGTTGAAAGAAACTTTGTCCTATGGGGGGTAGGTTAATAATTAGTTCTGGATTAGGTAGAACTATTAGCAGTCCCGCTAGACCAAACAGGGTGGACAGGATATGGATGGTCAGAAAAAATCGCTC
Organism: Arthrospira sp. PCC 9108; assembly: GCA_016745315.1. Lineage (GTDB taxonomy): Bacteria > Cyanobacteriota > Cyanobacteriia > Cyanobacteriales > Microcoleaceae > Limnospira > Limnospira platensis. Next base: position 978,825 of record CP066886.1, on the reverse strand, counting down.
TTGCATCAGAAGTTGCTTCATGGGACTCCTCAAACAGATATGAAACGCAGACCGCGTTTCCGAAAACTTTATAAATCTTTATACAACAATAGACTTATTTGCTGTTAAACGCGACCCCCCCTGTCCCCTCCCTGTCACGCCCCATATCCCTGGCCCCTAACCCTAAGCTAATATCCTCCAGATCTGCCATATTGACAGACAGCACATTGACAACTATTCTTATTAAAGTCCAGACTAATTTATAATAACTTTGAATTAGCTGGTGGGACTCAAGCCAGAATGGTAGCCCATTTTTAGGAAAGTCCCAGGTTTGGTGCTGCTCATAACAGACTATCAACCAACCATCAATATCCATATAACACCCTGGCTGTGCCAGAACAAATCAATTCCTAGAGCCGATCATATCTCAGCAATTGAGAAATATTATGAATATCAGCTCACCTTGACACTTGGGAAAAAAATTACATGAAACGAAGAAAAGTTATCTCTTTAATTGGGTTAGCAATAGCCACCAGTGCCATCTCGATCGCTTGTGGTCAACAACAAACAACCATCGATCCAACCGCCACCAATGGTACAACAGGTGCAACCTTAGTCGTTTATTCTGGTCGTGCAGAAGACCTAATTGGTCCAATGTTTCAGCGATTTCAAGCCGAAACTGGCATTCAAGTCAATGTCCGTTATGGGGATACAGCCGAATTAGCCGCCACCATCTTAGAAGAAGGTCAAAATTCCCCAGCCGATATTTATTTTGCTCAAGATGCAGGAGCTTTAGGCGCTCTACAAAGAGAAGGGCGCACCCGTCCCATTCCAGAAACCTTACTCAATCAAGTAGACCCTAGGTTCCGCTCTCGCGAAGGACAATGGATTGGTATTACCGGACGCGCTCGCGTATTTAACTACAATACAGATCTACTCAGCAGCGATCAAGTTCCTAACTCAATTTGGGAAATTACACAACCCGAATGGTCAGGACGCATTGGCTGGGCTCCAACTAACGGCTCCTTTCAATCCTTTGTTACCGCCCTACGAAAGCATGAAGGCGAAGAACGCGCTAGAGAATGGGTAGAAGCCATGCAAGCCAATAACCCCCAGGTCTATCGCAATAATACAACCCTTGTCGAAGCCTTGGGGCGCGGTGAAGTAGACCTGGGATTGACAAATAACTATTACTTGTTCCGCTTTAAAGCCGAAGATCCCAATTTCCCCGTATCCTATCACTATCCCACCGGCGATGTAGGTTCTATGATCAATATAGCCGGAGTCGCTATTATCGATAGCACAGACCAACCCGAAGCAGCATACGCCTTTATCGAGTTTATGCTTAGTCCAGAAGCACAACAACACTTCGCCCAAGGGAATAGTGAATATCCCTTAATTGATGGCATTCAACCACCAGACGGACAGATTCCTATTGCTCAGATTAATCCCCCAGATATCGATCTCAGTGACTTAGAAGACTTAGAAGGAACACTAGAGTTGCTGCGTTCAGCAGGGGTTTTATAACCAAAGAATCCCATCCCATTGATCAGGAAGCACTAGACCCCTTCCTGATTTCTTCGCCTACTTTCCCATATAATATCCTCACTAATTTTTTCATTAAATGACTATTAACCTAAAGCAAACATTATCCTCAACTAGCTACTTATCCACCAGGCGATCGCATCCTCCTATTTTTTTAGTCATCATGGCTGCCATAGTCGCTTTAGGCATGGCATTACCCCTCGTTTACCTAGTAATTAGGGCAATGGGCATTGGATTAGCCCCCTTCATCGCCCTTATATCCCGACCCCGCACCATTCAGGTATTTTTTAACAGCATAGGTATGGCCTTCTTTGTCACACTCCTATCTGCCTTGATTGCCATTCCCCTAGCATTTCTAATAGTACGCACCAATTTACCAGGGCGGCGTTTTTGGTCAGTAGTCACCACCTTACCCCTAGCTATCCCCACCTATGTAGGCAGTTTTGCCCTATTAGCCTTCGCCGGACCCCGTGGTAGTATGATCCAAATTCTCCTCGAACCCTTCGGAGTCCAACGCTTACCCTCTATTTATGGCTGGGCTGGAGTAATTATCGCCACCACACTATTTTCCTACCCTTACATATTGCTCACAGTGCGATCGAGTTTACAAGGCATGGACCCAGCCATGGAAGAAGTCTCACGGGTTCTCGGATATACTCCCTATCAAACCTTCTGGCGAGTCACCTTACCACAACTGCGCCCGGCGATCGCCGCCGGGTCTCTACTCGTCTCACTCTATGCCCTCCAAGACTTTGGAACTCCCGCACTCATGCGCTTTGAGTCCTTTACCTACGTCATTTTTTTACAATATCGCACCAGTTTTGACCGTAGTATGGCCGCCGCCTTATCCCTAGTATTAATCGCCTTAGTCGGGTTGATTTTATTGCTAGAATATCGAGCGCGATCGCGAGCCGCCTATTATAGTAGAGGTTCAGCTAGTCAACATCAACAACCCCTGATTCCCCTAGGTCGCTGGACTTGGTTAGCCCTCGGTTTTTGTATCCTCATCACACTATTTTCCCTAGTAATGCCCCTCGGAGTTTTATTCTTCTGGTTAGGGCGTGGTCTGCGAGTAGGTCAAAACCCCATAGAATTAATCACCATGATGTTACCTGCCGCCTACAACTCCATCTATAGCTCAGGTCTAGCAGCCATCATTTCTACCCTGTTTGCACTCCCCATCGCCATTCTCGCCGTCCGCTTTCCTAGCCGCCTCACAGCCACCTTAGAGCGCACATCCTACATCGGTTTTGGAATGCCGGGAATTGTCGTATCACTCTCCCTCGTCTTCTTTGGAGCCAATTATGTACCCTGGCTTTATCAACAACTTCCCATGTTGATCTTTGCTTATCTAGTCTTATTCATTCCTCAAGCCGTCGGAACATTGCGCGGCTCACTACTTCAAGTATCCCCAAGCCTAGAAGAATCTGCCCGTATTTTGGGACGCACACCCTGGCAAACTCTACGTCAAGTCACCTTACCACTCGTTCGTCCTGGCGTGATCAGTGGCGCTATGTTAATCTTCCTAACCTCCATTAAAGAATTACCAGCCACTCTCTTACTCTCTCCCATCGGTTTTCGTACTTTAGCCACTCAAATTTGGCAAGCCACAGCAGAAAGTGTAGCCTTTACCCAAGCCTCAGTCGCCGCACTCATGATGTTGTTCGTGTCCACCTTAGCTACACTCATTATTCTTTCCCAAGAACGCCGCATCAAAAATGCACAGCCTAGCCTTACCCAGTTAGAAGACTAGGAGCCACTCATCTCTGATGTTTCTCTTATGTTAACTTTTGTAAAGAAAAGTTAAGAAATGTTAAAAAAATTCCTCTCACTGGGGGGGTTGCTTTACGGCGTTCACTCGTGCTATTATTATATATAATGGGAATATTGACAATTTTATTTTTTGTTAATAGATTACAATTATATTTTGGTATATAAAAATACTATCATTAGTTGCCACCCCCTGTCAACCCTCTGAGGAATTAAGCCTAGCAGGGAACAGGGCAATTAATTATTAATTATCCCGGCCCCCCTCAACCAATTTCACCTTAAAGCCTAACCCTGACCGGACTACGATTTTCCGTCAGCGACAACTCAGATTTAACAATCATTGAAGTTCCAGTCATTTCTGGAGGTTGCGGTAACTCCAGTATTTCCAAAATAGTCGGAGCTATATCCGCCAAACAGCCATCACTTCTCAAAGGTACATCAGTACCATGGCCGGGAATTTTCCGCCCCTCCCCTTCAACCAGAATAAAAGGCACCGGGTTAGTAGTGTGAGCAGTCCAGGGATTACCCTGTTCATCCGACATATATTCAGCATTACCATGATCAGCAATAATAATCGCTGTTCCCCCAGCTTTAGAAATACCTGCCAACAATTCCCCCAAACAGCGATCGACCGTTTCGATCGCCTTAACCGCCGCATCCATCATCCCCGTGTGACCCACCATATCAGGGTTAGCATAATTGATCACAATCAGAGAATAAATCCCCTTATCGATACCCTCAAGAGCAACTTCTGTCACTTCCTCCGCAGACATTTCCGGTTTTTGGTCATAGGTGGCGACCGCCGGACTAGGAATCAGTTCTCGATCTTCCCCCTCAAAAGGATGTTCCAAACCACCATTAAAGAAATAAGTCACATGGGCATATTTTTCGGTTTCCGCCGTCCGCAGTTGTTTCAACCCATGATCAGCAATTACTTGTCCTAAGATATTATCCAGTCCTTGGGGCTCAAAAGCCACATCCACCGGATAGTTGGGATCATACTGAGTAAAAGTCGCAAAACTCAGAGGCTGGATCAGTTCCCGTTCAAACTCATCAAAATCCTCCATCACAAAGGCTTGAGTAAGCTGTCGAGCGCGATCGGGTCGGAAATTAAAGAAAATCACCCCATCTCCGGGTTCTACAGCCCCTGGTGCTACTCTAATAGGGTTAATGAACTCATCTGTGATACCCTCTCCGTAGGATTCCCTCATGATCTCAGCTATAGTGCGATCGCTCTGTGGTCCATCGGTAGTCATGATCGAATAAGCCTTCCTTACCCGGTCCCATCGATTATCACGATCCATAGCATAGTAACGGCCGCTAATAGTCGCAATGTGCCCCACCCCTATTTCCTTAGTGTAGTCTTCAATTTGTTGAAGAACCTTAATTCCATCATTAGGGTTAGTATCACGGCCATCAGTAATCCCATGAATACAGACATTAGACAACCCCTTAGCCTTAGCCATATCCAGCAATCCCAGGATATGGTCTACATGGGAATGCACACCCCCATCGGAGCATAAACCCATTAAATGTAACTTACCCTCTCGCTGACGAACTTCCTCGCAAACTTTACTCAAAGCCCGATTATTCTGAATACTGCCATCCGAGACCGCATCAGAAATCCTCACCAACTCTTGAGGAACCACTCGTCCCGCACCTAAATTCAAGTGACCAACTTCTGAGTTGCCCATCTGACCCTCTGGTAAGCCGACAGCCTTACCAGAAGCCTGAATTAATGTTCGAGGATAAGCAGTCCAAAGGCTATCCATCACAGGGGTATTGCCAACAGCAATGGCATTTCCGTCCGTTTGTTCACGATAGCCCCAACCGTCTAATATGATTAGTACAACGGGAGATACAGACACTGATGCCATGCCAACTTACCTTTTCGCGACGAGTGAATTCCATCGACATGATATCATCCCTTTACCTAACTGTTAAATCTTTGCTAGGTGAAAAGGCAACAGCAAGCCAATTTAGGTGTAACCACATCGCCCTTTAAGTCCCAAAAACCCTCGTAAATTTGTTAACCTGGGGTTATTACCAACCAGCCCATAATTTTAAACAGATGGCAGCTAGAAATGATGATTGTGGTTCGTTTCAAGCTACCCTTGACATGAGAGCGTCAAATTTAGAGCATGATTTAATCTCAAATTAGGTTAATATTTTAGGGCAATATGGTATAATAAGCGAGAAGAGTGCGAGACGTTTAGGAGTCAAATAAGGCTGCAATGCCTGAAATAACCTCCTAGTGGGACTTGCACCCCTTGGTGGAATATAAGGGATTCGCACCCCTGACCATCCCATAACTGTTTATATGTCCCGACGCTTGGAGAAATCTAAGCAAGGCAGGGGACTCAAGGTCATAAACCAACTGAGAAATCAGGGCGTTGAGAGTAACGGCGATAGCCACCCCCAGTTTGAGGAATCACAACCCGTCAGATTGAAGCGGGGAACGGAAGGCGTGAGGGAAACCTATTCCCAATAATCCGACCACTGCCAACCATCCATGACTAAGGAAATCTGAATGTTCCGGCTTGAACCATCGTAATTATTAAGTAGCGAAATAGGTTGATACGCTGCGCTCAAAAGAGCAAGGGGAAAAGTAGGAGTTTTCATCCACTACCTACACAGACCTTTAAAATTACCCCGGTGGACAGGACAAGTCTAAAGATGGAATGCCCGTATAAACGGAACGTTTAAACCCCTCATAGGTTCTCAGCAGGATGTAACTGCACAGTAGTGAAAAGTGTAAGCGTATGCCTTTAAGGGGAAAGGATGTGACTGAAAGCTAATGCCTAACTGTAATGGTTAGGATATGCCCACTAGTCACGGTGTGGATATAGAGACTGCGACAAATAAGAGTGTTTATGACGAGAGCGAGTTTAAAGACTACGATGTTGTATTTAGCTCCAAAAGTTGAAGTCACAAAGCAGGGAGTTGTTGCCCTGTTCCCGATGTCAAAAGGGGTATCTACATCAGGAGCCGTATGAGGTGAAAGTCTCAAGTACGGTTTGGAATTGGAGTTGGGGAAGGTGACTTCCCTTTCGACCATAACGTTGAGGATAAACCTATTGCCAGATATGTCAAACCCAAGGAAGCGGCCTAAATCCTTGGAGTCCATGAAAGAACACTCCGCAGATGGGACGAAAATGGCTCAATCGAGACCATCAGAACCCCCGCTGGGCAACGACGATACAACGTTGAGTCATATTCTGATGCCATCACGCAGTGACAAACGCAAAGTCGTTATCTATGCCAGAGTTAGTAGCCGCGCCCAGCAGTCCGACCTCAACCGACAGGTGGCCGCACTGTCCAACCTCTACCCCGAAGCAGAAGTCGTCTCCGAAATCGGAGGCGGGCTCAACTTCAAGGGAAAGAAAATGCTGGCCTGACTGGGACAAGTCTTGTCAGGAGATGTCCGCATGGTTGTCGTTGCCCACCCAGACCGATTGGCCAGATTTGGATGGGACTTGTTTCGATGGCTCTGTGAGCAAAACAGGTGCTCACTCATGGTTCTCAACGAGACAAGTCTCAGTCGAGAACCAGAAATGGTTGAGGACATCCTCGCCATCCTCCACTGCTTCAGTTCCCGATTATACGGACGGAGTCAATATAAAACTCAGGTCAAAGAAGATCCGGATTTACCCCAGCCCAGAGCTAAATCAAGTCTGGCGTAAATGGCTGGCTGCTTGTCGGTATTGCTACAACCAAGCAATTGCATTATCCCGGAGTGGTAAACGACTAAGCAAACTGAAATTACGCAACAAAGTGATGCAGAGCGACTTACCCGAATGGGTCAAAGAAACACCCGGCCACATTCGGCAAAATGCCATCTTTGATGCCGATCAGGCTTTGACCGCCAGTCCTGATGCAAGGTTTAGAAGTTGTCGTGACAGCTCTCAAGGGATTAAGTTCAATAATACTAATTTCTCTTCAGGGAGTTGGTATCCAAGACTCACGAAAGGATTAACTTTCATGGTTTCCTAAGCTATCCCTAAAACTTGCGGGCAAGGGACTCAGTTGGTGTTTACCAAAGGTCGATGGTTGGCGATTTTCCCTGAACCAGTTGCCGTTACCCCAACTGAAGCGAATGGCGTAATTGCATTAGACCCAGGCGTCCGAACTTTTATGACCGGGTTTGATGGCTCTCGGTTTCTGGAATTGGGCTCCGGAGATATAGGACGCATTACTAGGTTATGTCAACATTTGGATGATTTGATGAGCCGAATCGCCAAGGAACTTAATCGTTCACGGCGACGCCGGATGAGGCAAGCGGCTCAACGAATGAGAACTAAAATCCGGAATTTAGTGGATGAGGCCCACAAGCAAATTGCTCATTACTTGACTAATGACTACAGCATAATTTTTCTGCCGACCTTCGAGACTTCCAACATGGTTGCCCAAGCCAAGCGGAAAATCAAATCCAAGACTGCCCGAGCCATGCTGACATGGGCGCATTATCGATTCAAACTAACCCTGAGACATCAAGCCGAGATAACTCGAACCACAGTTGTAGATGTGACGGAAGAATACACCAGCAAAACCTGTACTCACTGTGGTCATGTCCATTCCCAGCTAGGTGGCTCAAAAGTGTTCCGATGTCCTGAGTGTGGGTTCACTCTACCCAGGGACTGGAACGGTGCTTTTGGAATCTTTCTAAAAGCTTTGCGGGATACCGCCTCTGTTACCTTAACGGGTAATAGTGCTATCGTCGCATTGTCAGGCAATAGCCGGATAAATGTCGCGTAAATGTATCAGAATCCTAGTCAAGTGATAACCATCGTGGTTATAGGAGGGTCAAGCATCATGTTGGGAAGGATAATGGCGATCGCCAAAAATGTGTTTTGGGAAGTCATGCGCGCTAGGGTTCTCTATATTTTGGGTATCTTTGCGCTGTTGATGGTCGCAGCAGTTGAACTAATGCCCCAAGTCGCTGCTAGTTTAGAAGATAAAATTGTCTTAGATCTCGGTTTGGCTGCTATCAGCCTTCTTAGCTTAATTGTGGCAGTTTTTGTCAGTACCACTTTAATTAACCAGGAAATTGAAAAACGCACCGTTTATTTACTGCTTTCTAAGCCGGTTAGCCGCCCGGAATTGATTATTGGTAAACATTTGGGTTTGTGGGCGGTCTTAGCAGTTTTGGTCGTGGTAATGACAGCCATATATATGGGGGTTTTAAGTCTTAACCAAATTCCATACCCCGCACCAAGTATCGCCATTTCTAATCTGTTGATTTGGATTAAGTTTGGGCTAATTGGGGCGGCGGGCATTTTGTTAGGCGTGTTAACCAGTTCTCTGTTGGCTACACTCCTAACTTTTGCGGTTTATGTAATGGGAAGTCTCAGCCGAGACTTACTCGAATTGGGTCAAATTAGCGATAGTCAAACCATTGAAAATGTGATGACGGCAATGTATGTCATTTTACCGGATTTAGCCCGTCTGAATCTCAAAAATGATGCCGTTTATGCAGATATCCCTGATGTTCCTATTCTCGTGGCTAATGCTGGATATGGTATCATTTACACCGTCCTACTATTAGCCTTGGCGATCGCTATTTTTTCCCGCCGAGAATTATAAGCCATTAGTCATCATATCCCGCCCACACAGAGGCTAAATTTCCCCGACTGGGTGTGAACTGGTCAATGATTTGGTTAATCCGCTTTTCTAGCTGCTGTAAAGACAACTCCCGGCTCGCTGGTTTCACATCGGATATATTCCAATACTCCACCGTGTTCACCCAGGAAGGATATCGTTTAACCATTAACGGACGATATATTGATTCCTCAATGGCAATAATTTTATTGGCATTTTTAAAGTTAATTTGGGATACGGGTCTGATGGTTCGGACAGAATAATCTAAGGAAATACCCCGCTTCTCCAATTCCGAAATCACTTCTAAGGCGATCGCCCCCATTGAATAATTACTAGAATAATGGCTTTTATCTACTGGTAATAAAGCCGAATAAGCCCGCCAACTCAAGCCCCTGGTTTCCGCCAAATAATTAAACAAATACTCAGAAAATCGACTCAGATAGTCATTTCCTGTAGACAAAAATAAAATTGTTTTCATAAGCACCTTGATGTTGATTAAATGTGGGTTCAGACAGCAACCATGTATCTGGTAGGCGGAAGTTTAGGGGCTGGTTGGTAAATTAGCCCTGCCATGTTCTCAATAAATCTTACCCTAGATCCAGTGTAGCAACAACCAATATAACTTATTGGATAGATTTCGGCAATTTATTTGATGGACATCAACTTAGAACGTCCCCAGACAGCGGGTAATCAGAATAGTCTCAACCCATAGACTGAGTACCATAGTGATAAAACTTCTCAAAAGTGATAATATGAACCCAGTTGCCAGTTGTGATAATTGACTGAGAACCCGATCGCATTGTACCATAGACATAATCATTCAGTGTATTCTCAGTTACATAAAACTTTTCAGTTATACAATTGGTTCAGCATGAGGGCGGATATGATTAAGGCTGGGGTTCTGTGGTCACTATATTAAGTTTTTTGGAAAACTGAATCATTTTCTCCCAGATGGCAGGATAATAACAGAGATAGGGTTAGATCCACCAAGGTGAAACTTTGAGGACAGCCGGGTAATTCTCGGCTAATTCTCAGCGGTGAACTCCTATCAGGTAATAAGATTTACAAGCCAATCACCCTATGAATATTCAAACAGTTATCCTACGGGGTTCTTATTTAGATCAGCTAGTTCATGAATTGCGCGACTACTTCCCTGATGTCATTGTCCGCACTATTGGGAATGTCAATATCTTAGTCGAGGAGTCCTTTTCGGCGCGAATTTCCGCCAATTTGTCAACCACGATAATTTTAAACTATGCCGAATTTGACTATTGTGAAATTGATGTCATCACTGCTGGTGGAGATGTCGGTTTTTTAAATCTAGGTTATGGTGCGGGAAAAGCCAGGATCGACAGCTTTGTGGAGATGCTAGAATCAATCTGCAAGTCCCATAACTGGAAAATTGAACGAAAAATCGATCAGTAGCATCACTTTATTGTTAAAATTCGTAAAGGAACTGTTAAGGATAATGTAGGATGCGGGTTGCGATCGCTGGAGCTGGATTAGCTGGCATGGCCACGGCTGTTGATCTGGTTGATGCTGGACATGAAGTAGAACTATTTGAGTCCCGCCCCTTTGTGGGTGGTAAAGTAGGTAGTTGGGTAGACCCAGAAGGTAATCATGTCGAAATGGGTCTGCACGTCTTTTTTGGCTGCTACTACCAACTATTTGATTTAATGAAAAAGGTGGGAGCCTTTGAGAATCTGCGATTAAAAGACCATATTCACTGCTTTGTCAACCCCGGCGGCGTGATCGGAAGTTTAGATTTTCGCTTCTTTACTGGCGCACCCTTCAACGGACTAAAAGCCTTTTTCACCACTTCTCAGCTTTCCGTCCAGGATAAATTGCAAAATGCGATCGCCCTGGGAACTAGCCCCATTGTCCGGGGTTTGGTGGACTTTGAGGGAGCCATGAGAAACATTCGAGACCTAGATAAAGTCAGTTTTGCGGACTGGTTTCGCCGCCAGGGAGGGTCTGAAGGTAGCCTAAAACGGATGTGGAACCCCATCGCCTATGCTTTGGGTTTTATCGATACTGAAAATATCTCCGCGCGCTGTATGCTCACGATTTTCCAGTTTTTCGCAGCCAAAAGCGAAGCCTCCGTCTTGCGAATGTTGGAAGGGTCTCCGGCGGAATATCTCCATAAACCTATTGTTAACTATCTCCAACAACGGGGCGCTAAAATTCATCTGCGACGACGGGTCAGAGAAATTCAGTTTACAGAAATTGACGGTAAAACCCGTGTCACTGGCTTGGTGGTCGCCCAAGGGGAAGCCGAAGAAACCATTATTGCAGATGCTTATGTTTGCGCCTGTGATGTTCCTGGGGCTCAAAAAATGCTCCCAGAGGCTTGGCGAAAATGGCCGGAATTTGACAACATTTACAAGTTAGATACTGTTCCCGTAGCCACAGTGCAATTACGCTTTGATGGTTGGGTAACAGAACTCCAAGACTCACTCGCACGCCAACAGTTAGAAAAAGCCGTGGGTATAGATAACTTACTCTATACTGCTGATGCCGATTTCTCCTGTTTTGCTGATTTGGCTTTAACCAGTCCGGGAGATTATTACCGCTCAGGACAGGGTTCTCTGCTACAGTTGGTTTTAACTCCGGGCGACCCTTTTATTAAACAAAATAATGAGGCGATCGCCAATCATGTTCTCCAGCAAGTTCACCAACTTTTCCCCTCTTCCCGAGAGTTAAATATGACTTGGTATAGTGTAGTTAAACTAGCCCAGTCCCTCTATCGGGAAGCCCCCGGAATGGACCCCTACCGTCCCCCCCAAAAAACTCCCGTTGCTAACTTTTTCTTAGCTGGTAGTTACACACAACAGGATTATATTGATAGCATGGAAGGTGCTACCCTCTCCGGGCGACAGGCTGCCCGTGTTATCCTGGAAAATGCCCCTAACTTTTTGGAACTAAGCAAGCTGGGGGTACAGAGCTAAAATATTGTCCCTGTCTGGCTTGCTATAAGTAGGGCGGGGACTATGCCTCAATATAAACTACCTCACACCTTAATAATTAAGTAACTCAAATGGCTGATTGGTTAGAACATAGCGTGCAAATAGAAGTTAATGTTCCCATTGATATCGCATGGGATTTATGGTCGGATTTAGAACAAATGCCACGGTGGATGAAGTGGATTGAGTCCGTGAATATATTGGAAGAAAACCCAGAACTTTCTAAGTGGAAGTTGGCTAGTGGTAACTTTGAATTTAGCTGGCTTTCTCGCATTCTTAAAGAGATTCCACATCAGATTATCCAATGGGAATCAGTCGATGGGTTGCCTAACCGAGGCGCTATCCGTTTTTACGATCGCCATGGTAGTAGTATTGTCCGCCTCTCCGTGTCTTATGCTATTCCCGGTCTGTTAGGTAAGATTATGGATAATCTTTTTTTGGGGGGTGTCGTTGAGTCTACTATTGCTAAGGATTTGGAACGTTTTAGGGATTATGCTTTAGATTATTATGCTAATCGCTGAACTTTATTTATGGGAAGGGTTGACAGGTCGCCCCGAATCTTGATACAATATTGACATATATTACATAATTGTAATCTGTGCCATCAATAAAATTATGTCAATACTCCCATCATTTAGCATAATAGCATAAATAAACTCAGAAAGCAACCCCCACCCCCCTACTTGTGACGAGGGGGCTTGTTACAAAACTTAACATAATTCCGAGGACAATTAACAATTAATAATTCCCGGAGATTGGCTATTGCCTAATGGTGGCGGGTTGAGGAATATCAAATTGTGCAGGAATTGACAATTGAGAGGGGAAGGGGTGGAACGATCCATGATCGACAATTCCGAATTATTTTCCGGCAAATGTCCGGTGTTGGGGTATATTCAACAATATTGCAGGATTCGTAATACAGATTTTGTGGATTCTGTCTATGTAGTTTAGAACAAATGGGAGAAGAGATTTAATGAAACGATTGGGTCAGGTATTAGCGTTAGTAGGCTTGTTGGTAGGTTTGCTAGGATGGAGTGCCCCTCAGTCTGCATGGGCAGCGGATTTGAGTTTTGTTCAATTACCAAGTCTGCCAGCACCAGTTTTGGCGGAAGTTAACCGCAGAAACAAAGCTGATGCAAAGCTGGGCACTGAATTTGGGAAAAAACTGGATTTGAATAATAGCTCAATCCGAGAATTCCGTCAATATCCGGGAATGTTTCCCACATTGGCCAAAATGATCATTGACGCAGCGCCCTATGATTCAGTGCAGGAAGTATTAGAAATTCCGGGGTTAACCGATGCCCAGAAAGAGATTATAGAACGCTATATCGGTGAGTTTACCATCACTCCGGTAGAGCCGATTCTACAGGAAGGAGATTTCCGCCTCAATACCGGAGTCTATGACTAGGTTGGAGTAGAGAATCAGTTGATGGCTAAAATGTAACTATTCTAGGCTAGGAATCAGGCTAAGAATTTATAACCGCCGCCATTTCTATGGACAACGCGCCCTAAGTCGGTGTGGGTCTGTGAGAAAAGGGGGCGGTTCGTTTTTGTGGTCTATGGGTATAGATGTTGTTGTTGGATGATCTGACCTTGAGAGTTGACCCAAATATGGGAGGCTTCCCGAATTTGACCCTGTTTCAGTATAGCGATCGCAAAATGTCTATATTTATCAGATCCTGTGCCTTGAATGCGTGGGACACTGGCAGCATTAAGATATATAGTCTGATGTTCATCGACAGCTAGGGATTTCCGCAGATAGGCTTTAGTATGGCGGAGGGTGTGGTGCATATGACCAAAACCGACTAGGGGGATAGTTTTTCCGTAATTGCGGGTTTGGGTAATAGCTTCGGCAAAGTCGGGGTCGCCATAGTCACCGCCAATGGGTTTCCAGTCTTTACCACAGGGTGATTCTGGGGTGTCTCCTAAACCACTAGGGCCGTTATGTCCCAAAAAAATAATCTGGTCATAGGCGGCGTTTTTAACTTGGGCTAAAATGCGATCGCTTGATTCTTGGTTGCTGTTGACACCAAAGCGGGTTTGATAAAATTCTTGATTAGTCCATTGTGGCCCTCCCCAACTAAAGGGCCGAGTACCGACAACCGTTAATCCTAACTCAGGAAAATCTCGTTTTCCATAGCCCACGTGGGCGGGTCCCAGCAGATCAATTTGGGTTTGCACCCGGTCTTCCCGGGTGCGATCGTAAGGGCATTTTTGGCGACCCCACTCGGTCATGCTATACCAAGCGTCATGGTTTCCAAACACTACCGCCTTGGGTAAATCTAACTGAGCGATCGCCTTAACCACCTCTAGGGCTTCATTACCAAAATCACCTACAAATAGGGCTAAGTCTACCCCCAACTGTTTTAAGGCTATCTCATCTTCTGGTTCCCATTGGTCGTGGATATCTCCAATTAGGGCAATTTTGATAGTTAATTCCGGTGATGGGCTCATTGTATCTGATAGTACGTTTTTTTCTAGGATAAGTTGTTGCGACCCCAGGTTGAGATTTCTGGCTTTACTATTTTTGGTGAATTCAACTATAATTAGGAATTAGAGAATCACAAACCAGAGGTCAACTGATGTTTGCAGCGACTTTAGACCGACAACCGACCCAATATGAGAAGCCAGAGGACTTGTTTGAGGCGATCGCCACTTTAAAGAAAGACCTAAATGCGATCGTGCTGGCCCACTATTACCAAGACCCCGATATTCAGGACATCGCCGACTATATTGGCGACTCCCTAGGACTGTCGCGCCAAGCTGCCGAAACCCATGCAGATGTTATTGTATTTGCCGGGGTTCACTTCATGGCAGAAACCGCTAAAATTCTCAATCCAGAAAAACAGGTTTTACTCCCCGATCTTAATGCCGGATGTTCTCTAGCTGATAGTTGTCCTCCCCATGCTTTCGCTGCCTTCAAAGCTGCCCATCCTGACCATTTAGTGGTATCTTATATTAATTGCACTGCCGACATTAAGGCGATGAGTGATATCATCTGCACCAGTGCTAATGCCGTCAAAATAGTTAGCCAAATTCCCGCAGATCAGCCAATTATTTTTGCACCCGATCGCAACTTAGGGCGCTATGTCATGGCAGAAACTCAACGAGAAATGCTATTATGGGAGGGGGCTTGCATGGTGCATGAGAATTTCTCCGAAAAGAAAATTGTGCAGCTACAGATTGAATATCCCGGCGCGGAAATTATTGCTCACCCCGAATGTGAACCCCCAGTTTTACGTCATGCTAATTATATCGGTTCTACCACTGCTTTATTAAAGTACGTCAAAGAAAGTGCAAATTCCACTTTTATTGTAGTTACAGAACCCGGAATTATTCACCAAATGAAAAAAGAGGCTCCCGCCAAACAGTTTATTGCCGCGCCCCCCATGAACAGTTGCGCCTGCAATGAGTGTCCCCACATGAGGCTAAACACCCTCGAAAAACTCTATTTATCTATGAAAAATAGACAGCCAGAAATCACCTTACCCCAATCTACCATAGAGGCGGCATTGCGACCTATTCAGCGGATGTTAGAAATGAGTTAATTAATAGGGAATGTAAATCCTTCTCTGTCTACCTCTGGGAGAGGGCAATATCATGTAGGGGCGGGTTCGGCGAATGTCTTCACTAGGGGCGCGAAGATGAATAAACCCGCCCTCCAAACCTGTCTAATTCCTCCACTAGGGGCGCGAAGATGAATAAACCCGCCCTCCAAACCTGTCTAATTCCTCCACTAGGGGCGCGAAGATGAATAAACCCGCCCGCCCTCTCTCTCAACCTGTCTAATTCCTCCACTAGGGGCGCGAAGATGAATAAACCCGCCCGCCCTCTCTCTCAACCTGTCTAATTCCTCCACTAGGGGCGCGAAGATAAATAAACCCGTCCTCTCTCTCAACCTGTCTAATGTCTTCACTAGGGGCGCGAAGATGAATAAACCCGCCCTCTCTCTCAACCTGTCTAATTTCTTCACTAGGGGGGAGAAGATGAATAAACCCGCCCTCTCTCTCAACCTGTCTAATGTCTTCACTAGGGGCGCGAAGATGAATAAACCCGCCCTCTGGGGAGAGGGGGAGAGGGGGAGAGGGGGAGAGGGGGAAAGGAAAGGTTTTTTTGTGAGTTTCGGCCAGATAGGTTAAAATTATTAAGAGATGTGAAATTTTTGCATTTCCAGATAATCTCTGTTATCCCAACTGATCAAGTATGTCTCTTCCCATTCGCAACGTTGCTATTATCGCTCACGTCGATCACGGCAAAACCACATTAGTAGATGCTCTTCTCAAACAGTCCGGTATTTTCCGGGAAGGGGAAGATGTCCCGGACTGTATTATGGACTCCAATGATATTGAACGGGAAAGGGGAATTACGATTCTCTCTAAAAATACCGCCGTTCGCTACGGAGAAACACTAATTAATATTGTCGATACCCCCGGCCACGCCGACTTTGGCGGAGAAGTGGAACGGGTGCTAGGTATGGTTGATGGCTGTATACTGATTGTCGATGCTAACGAAGGCCCGATGCCTCAAACGCGCTTTGTCCTGAAAAAGGCGCTAGAAAAGGGACTCCGCCCCATTGTGGTGATTAACAAAATCGATCGCCCCCGTGCCGAACCCTATGGCGCAGTTGATAAAGTTCTCGACCTATTCTTGGAACTAGGGGCAGATGATGATCAGTGCGAATTTCCCTATCTGTTTGCATCAGGTTTAGCAGGATACGCCAAACAGGACTTGGAAGAGGAAGGGGTAGATATGAAACCCCTGTTTGAGTATATTATCGACCATGTACCACCACCTGTAGGCGACCCAGAAAAGCCCCTACAACTGCAAGTTACCACCCTAGACTATTCCGAATATGTCGGCCGTATCGTGATTGGTAAAATCCATAATGGGGTGATTAGAGCCGGACAACAGGCTGCTTTAGTTAAGGAAAATGGCGAGGTAGTCCGTAGCAAAATCACCAAGTTAATGGGATTTGAAGGCCTGAGCCGGATTGATTTAGAATCCTCTAGCGCCGGAAACCTAGTAGCTGTGGCTGGTTTCAGTGATGCAAATATTGGGGAAACGATTACCTGTCCTAATGAACCCCAGGCTTTACCTTTAATCCGGGTTGATGAACCGACCTTGCAAATGGCTTTCTCGGTGAATGATTCCCCGTTTGCAGGTCAGGAAGGTACTTATGTGACTTCTCGACAATTGCGCGATCGCTTAATGCGAGAATTAGAAACTAACGTCGCCCTGCGGGTTGAAGAAACCGACTCCCCTGATAAATTCATGGTTTCCGGTCGTGGGGAACTCCATCTAGGTATTTTAATTGAAAATATGCGCCGGGAGGGTTACGAGTTCCAAGTATCCCAACCCCAGGTAATTTACCGAGAAGTTAGCGGTCAACCCTGCGAACCCTTTGAATATCTGGTTTTAGATGTTCCAGAAGAGGCTGTAGGGAGTTGTATGGAACGTTTGGGTCAGCGCCGCGCCGAAATGCAGGATATGCGTATGGGGGTTAATGGTCGCGGCCAATTGGAATTTGTAGTTCCCGCCCGTGGTTTAGTAGGTTTCCGGGGGGAATTTATGCGGATGACCCGTGGTGAAGGGATTATGAACCATAGCTTCCTAGAATATCGTCCCATGAGTGGAGATATTGAAGCGCGACGCAATGGGGTGTTAATTTCTTTTGAAGAGGGGGTTAGCACTTTCTACGCCCTGAAAAATGCTGAGGATAGGGGTGTGTTTTTCATTACCCCAGGAACTAAGGTTTATAAAGGTATGATTGTTGGGGAACACAACCGACCCCAAGACCTGGAGTTAAATGTCTGCAAAACTAAGCAGTTAACTAACCACCGTTCTGCTACTGGGGATGAATTGGTACAATTACAGACTCCTATGGATATGAGTTTAGAACGTGCCTTAGAATATATCGGCCCTGATGAGTTGGTGGAGGTTACTCCTGAGTCCGTGCGTCTGCGTAAGGTGAGTAAAAAGTTGGTTAAACGCTAAACCTAGCTAAAACTGCCTTGTGGCAAGGGTTAAGTGGGCGGGGTTGCTCTAGCTGTTTATTACACAATACAGCGCGCACCCGCCCCTAAATTTTTCTGGGCCGGGGACAGGGAACCGTCAGGAAATCTTGACCCCCATTTAAATAAAGGTTATTGACATATTATGAATTGTGTTATAATTGATAAAATATACAAAACGTTCATCTCCCCCACCCGTTAACTTAACTGTCTGTTTGTCCAGTTATTGCTTAACGTTCTGAGGAAGACGGAAGTAGGGACCCATGCCCGAAGGAACGCGCCACATTTTGACAGTTGGTTGAAGGGAGTAAGTACAATGTTTGTACCTTCTTTGGTGGCTTTTTCCGTCGCTTGCTTGGCGATTTACTTGAGTTTTCAGACTTCTGAGGAGGTTGTTAAAGTTGGAGCGAGGGGGACTGCATTTGTCTGTTTATTGATCAGTCTGGTTTATGCACCTTGGTCAGTTTTGCTGGTCTTAATTGTTCCAGTATTGGCTTTCCGACTGGCATAACAGAGATTTGCGTGATTTTCTCCTGAAAAAATGACATATTTCGAGAACTGAGACAGGGATTTTGACAAAATTAGCCAGTTTTTTTATGGCTAATTATCCCCTGCCCCAGTCAGCCCTTACGGGGGTCTTTTTTTTAGTCTGGTAGTTTGTACTGTGCTACAATCCGTTTAGCAAAATCGGGGACGTGATTATCTAGTTTTTCTGGGTAATTGCGTTTTACATAGAGATAGTTGCGGGTGTAGTGAGAGTCGATGGAAAAGCGAGCATATTCTAAGCCTTTGGGTCCAATGCGTTCAATAACTACCCCCATCATTTTAGCGGCCCACATGGGTATGGTGACTGCTTTATCGTAGGCGGGAATGCTCTGTTGAACGGCTTGGTGGCGATCGCCTTTGGAAGATACGGGTTGAGTGTCTAGTTGGTCTTGAATCAGATCGAGCATTTCCTGTCCGCGATCGTTACGAACGACGATCCATTGCCAGCCAAAAGGAGCCCCCATATATCCTACCACCAAATCAGCCAGAGAGTTCACATAATCAAAACAACTGAGACAGGAGGGGGCAAAAATATCTTTCAGTTGGTTAGTTTTCAAGCCAAAAAATGGGACGGTTTCGGTGGAACCATCTTCGTGCTTAAAGTGGACGCGGAAATCCTGCATAAATTCATAATGGACAACAGTTTCCGGCGATCGGCTAGTAGTTTCCAAAAACTTTTGTAGACCGGCGCGGGTAACATTGTCAACGCAGGGAGTACCGAGAACATAGAGTTTTTCTAAGCCCATTTGTTTCTCAACGGCGCGCAGGGCTTGGATCTGACATCCTACACCGATAACGAGTAATTTTTTCATGCCCGATCGCTCTACTTCTTCCAAAACTGATAAGTTAGGGGAGAGGGTAGGCTTGTTGACCCTGGCGGCGAGAACTTCCTCCGGGGTCCGGGCGAGGACTGGCATAGGTCCAAAGCGATCCTCTTTAGTATTTTGGACACAAACCACCCCTTCGACTATACCTTGGTTAAGCATCTCACAGGCGATCGTGCTGACAATGCCTGTCCACTGTGCCCCTGGTATAGGTTCTTTTTTGCGGGCGGCCATCATATCCTGATGTACGCCAAAATACAGGTCATCTGAGTTGTCTAAATTACGGGATCTCCCGTGGGCTTGTTCTTCGAGGTTAGCGATCTGTTCGTTAAGAAAAGCACAGGCTTCCTTGACATAGTGGATATAGTAGGTATCACAAAGACCGCATTCGCTACAGAGGGCTTTAGCGGGGCGACGGCTTCCTGGTTTAAGGGCTTTGGCTTTCTGATGCGAGCGAGGTTGCTGTAATGAAGTCATTGAAAGCGTGTTTGTTATGTGTAAGATTCAGTGGCTTAATTTTAGCATTGAGGCGACCACTTGGGGATTACCTGAGAATTTATTGTATAATGATAAGTGTCTTTTTTCACCCTAGGGGGAGTAATAGGATAATTGATGAAGGGGAGATATCCTAATCATTAAAAAGGCGATCGCCCCCCAAATGTTTATTTTTTTATTAAGGGTTCTGAACTATTAAAACCGAACATCTGAGATGATGGATGACATGATTACTAACACTACCAAGAAACAGTTCAGCCAGTTCGGAACGCCCCCTTCTTCCCATGACGACTAAATCAGCATTCCAGGATAAAGACACCTCTCTAATCCAATAACCTGCCTCACCAATTTTATACTCAGATGTAGCCCGAATCCCCTCATGTTCACACTGATCTAAAAAAGTTTGTAGCCAATTTTTGATCTCATCAATTTCCTTAGCCATTAGTTCTTGTTGCACCTGCGCCGCCCGTCCCAAACCCTGTCCATAAATATCCCCAGCAGAACCAAAAGCCAGAGGAGACAGTCCCACACAATGAAAAATCTTCAGTTCTGCCTGTTCTACTTTAGCGAGGTGAAATGCTTTTTGGAACACGAGCTTACTTTGGGATGACCTATCAATGGCCACCAAAATTTTAGAATATTCCATAACCCGAACCAAATACGCCTTAGATTCATCATACCCCTTTATTGGAAGTATCAAATGAAATTATCAAATTTTCTGTTATGATATAAGGTTGCACTACAATATATGAAACGATATCAAAATGACCCAAAACTACCGCATTACCCTTCTGTCAGGTGATGGCATCGGCCCCGAAATTATGGCGGTGGCGGTGGATGTCCTCAAGGCTGTTGGTAAACAATTAGACCTAAGTTTTGAATTTAAAGAAGCGCTCATGGGGGGAGTGGCTATTGATGCTACGGGAGAACCGCTACCAGAGGAATCATTACAGGCTTGTCGCGATAGTGATGCGGTGTTGTTGGCGGCGATCGGCGGCTACAAGTGGGATAATTTACCGCGTCACCAACGCCCAGAAACGGGACTTTTGGCACTGAGAGCAGGTTTGGGGCTATTTGCTAACCTGCGTCCGGCTACTATTTTGCCTCACTTGATTGATGCGTCATCTCTGAAGCGGGAAGTTGTGGAAGGGGTAGATATTATGGTGGTGCGAGAGTTGACGGGGGGTATTTATTTCGGTCAACCCAGGGGTATTTTTGAGACGGAGACGGGGGAAAAACGGGGGGTCAATACGATGGCCTATGGAGAATCGGAAATAGACCGGATTGGACGGGTGGGGTTTGAAACGGCGAAAAAACGCCAGGGTCGCCTGTGTTCGGTGGATAAGGCTAATGTTCTTGATGTTTCTCAGTTATGGCGCGATCGCATTACGGCGCTGGCGGCGGACTATCCAGAGGTGGAATTGTCTCATTTATATGTGGATAACGCGGCTATGCAATTGGTGCGCTGGCCGAAACAGTTTGATACTATTGTGACTGGTAATTTGTTTGGGGATATCCTCTCAGACGCGGCGGCTATGCTAACGGGAAGTATTGGGATGCTACCTTCGGCGAGTTTGGGTGCTTCTGGTCCTGGGGTGTTTGAGCCTGTACACGGTTCGGCTCCAGATATCGCGGGACAGGATAAGGCGAACCCGTTGGCTCAGGTATTGAGTGCTGCTATGATGTTGCGTTATGGTTTGGACGAACCGGCAGCAAGCGATCGCCTTGATTCGGCGGTGTTACAGGTTCTTGATTGGGGATACCGCACGGGGGATATTATGTCTGAGGGTATGAAGGCGGTAGGCTGTCGGGAAATGGGCGATATGTTATTAAAGGCTTTGTCTGAACAGGGTTGATTAAGGTTCCTTCATAATTGCGATCGCTTCGGGTGAGGTTAATTCTGGGGTTAATTCTGGGGTTAATTTTGAGGGAGGCGATCGCTATTTCATCTGGTGATTATACTTGTTAAGGTTGGTGGATTTTAAGTATGGCTACAAGAAGAGTTTTTTAGCATACCTGACAAACTCTTTATCATTTTTATGTTCAACCCAAAAATTAGCTCAATGTGTTACTACTGTTAAAGGTTTAACATTTATTTATAATGATAGTCACTGATAGGTAAAGGCTTAAGTTGAGATAATTGTTTAGCTCAAAATAGCGCTATGCTTGTCGGGTGAGTAATTTAGTAATTAATTCAAAACTGCCCACTATTCCTTAATTACCTGGAAACAAAGCGAACATTTTCCGTTTGTAAATTCACCGCAACTGTTACATAAGATCCGGTCTGATATCCTGGTTCAAATATCCCTAATGTAATAATTGAAACAATAATAGAAATCAGAAATTGGAGCCAGTTTATCCCATGAATACCATACTGAATTAAAATTTCGTTGGTATTTTTGTCTCGAGAAAATTTGTAACGCCATCTTCCTATAACTTTAGGGTTTTTATTTTTAATTGCTGTTCTAGCTTGACTTTCAAAATTAGGCATTTTTTTGTTAAGAATACTTTTTGCTCGTAGCTGCTCACTTTCGGAAACATGACTACAGGCTGCCAGCAACAATACTAGAGATGTACTGCTTAAACCCAGGATAAAATAACGGCGTGAATGAAGTGCTTTTGTTGACATTGTTAAATCTCCACTTTGCTCAATTACGACAATGCCACAAACTTTAGGTATTTGGCTATACTTAAAAATCAGATTATGACGGAAGTTTTGTGAATAAATATTAACTCAATGACGCAAAATGACGCAAAATGACGAGCATCAACTAAGGTATAATGATTAAATCGATTAGCCTGTTTAAGTTAAATGGATGTAACAAAAGTTTTACAATTGGCAGATCATCTAGTGTTTCAGCAAACAGAAAAGCACTTAGACGACTCTCAGCAAACTGTGATTAAGGGAGTATGGGAAGGTAAAACCTATGATAAAATCGCTGATTCATGTCACTTGAGTGAGCGTCATGTTAGAGATATTGGTTATAAATTATGGCAAATATTATCTGAAGCATTAGGTGAGGATATAAAAAAAAATAACTTTCGCTCAACCTTTGAACGGTTAGAATTTAACTCATCACAATTCATTAATATTAATAGCATAGAAAGTAGTCATAATTTACAATTTTATTCATATCCTGGTCAGCCCTCAAATAGGGAGCAAATACATGATGATATATTCCAGAAAATCGATTTAAGTTTAGCGCCTAAAATTATTTGTTTTTCTAACCGAGAAACGGAATTAAAGAGGCTGGAAGAGTGGTTATTGAATAAGGGAAAGAGTCGTTTGATTGCGGTGTTAGGAGTATCTGGGATTGGAAAAACGACTCTAGTTAAAAGATTTGTAGATAAGCACTTAGATAGATTTGAAGTAATAATTTGGAGGGACTTAAAATTTCCCGAATCGTTGACATCGCTAGTTAATGATTTATTGAAAGTTAGCGAAGAAGAACCAAAAGTAACTGTGAGCGATCGCCTTAAACAACTATTAGGTTTCTTGACGGAAAAGCACTGTTTAATCATCCTGGACGATGTACAAAATCTGTTTACGAGAGGCGCATTAGTCGGACAATACGAAAGAGACTATCAAGATTATCAAAACTTTTTCCGGGCGATCGCCGACTTAGAACATCAGAGTAATGTTATATTAATCAGTCGAGAGAAATGTCGAGAGATGGAGTGTTTAGATGAGCAATTATATCCCATAAAATCTTTAGAGTTATCCGGTTTAGAGGATGTAGAAATCCTGAGAAATATGGGAGGAGGACTGCTGAAGGATGAGGATAATTGGTTAAAGTTAATCCAATTATATCAGGGAAATCCTGGTTATTTGAAACAGATTGCTTTTATCATCCACAACATTTTTGATGGTCATGTCGCTGATTTTTTGGCCGAGAATAGCTTGATAATCACCCCAGAAATGCAGTTTGGTTTTCAGCAGCTATTTGAGCGACTCTCACCCATAGAACAGCAACTTATCTTAGAGTTGAGCCAGTTAGATAAACCTTTAACTAGAGAAGATTTAACGGAGAGTTTACAGTTATCATCAATGGACTTAATTAACGGGTTACAGTCCTTACAGCAGCGATATATAGTTACGAAAATTCGAGAAAATCGGCTGTTGTTTAAGGTGTGTCCGGTATTGAGGGAGTATCTGCTCTGTTGTCAACAGTGATAGGAATTGGTAGAATGGATTGGTATAGTGATGTGGCTAAAGAGAGAGCGAAGAGAGCGATCGCACCTATTTGGGATGTTTTAGGTATATGCAGCCGACAAAAAAGCAAAAGCAAGATATTCTCACTTTTGCTTAACTTGTAATAATCTAGGGATGAGGGGATAATATAGGAATTACCCCTAGTTTGATTGTAGTTTACCTTCGGGACTGTTTACGTTTCCGGGGGGCGATCGCCGCCTCAGCCGGAAAACCAACCCTAGCGATCACCTGATTTTGACGTTCTTGTTCAAGGACTTTGAGTTCGGTATAGTCAACCCAGTGAATGCAATCAACCGGACAAGTATCGATCGCCTCTTGAATGACATCTTCGGAATCTCCATCCTGGCGAAACACTCGCGATCGGCCATGGTCTGGCTCAATATAGAATGTGTTTCTAGCCACATGAGCGCAATGCTTACAGCCAATACAAGTAGGTTCATCAACATAAACCCCTTTTTGGCGGAGTGTACCCCCCAACTCTGGCTCAAAACCAGAACGCTCAGGTGCATCCCGCAAAAACCCACCCAATTCCGGTTCTAACCCCGAACGTTCTGAGTGAGACTGTTGTGATGATGCAGACAATTGAGACATTAAGCACTCCAGCGTTGAACAACTAAGCGGATCGAGCCATCTTGATTATTGTGCTGTTCGGAAACTTGGAAACCTTGGGCGCTACTCGCGCTAACCACAGTGTGGAAAGCATAACGTTGAGTAACTTTTCTCAGGAAATGATCAACCGGGGTAGCTTGTTGCCAAAATTGCAAATCTGCCACCAGTTCATATTCCTGACCATTCCAAGCGAAGCCGATATCATAACCATTCTCTTGTTTGATAACCACTTCCGCCGCCATAGTTTGACCACGATAACCTCGAACCTCACGGGGTCCTGGCTTCCAGTCAATACCTAAATCAGTCAAAGCAGCTTTTAAAGAGGTGAGATTCCGAATTTGGGTTTTGATTTGGCTAAAGTGTGACATAGTTGGTAAATTGTGAATGAATTGCTTGAACGGTTATAGATAGAATTTACCAGTTACTCAAACCCACTTGAGCAGTGGCATTCTGAGACTGGTGATTCCCTTGGGCGAAATATTCAGAAGTTGTCTCCTGATTTAATACCACCCCTAACTCAGCTTCGATCGCCGCCGTAACCTCAGCACAGGAAGCACCAACAATTCCGGTGACTCGTTCCTGAACTCGGCCGTCGGGATGGATGATAAACTCTAGGGTTTCCATAGCTTAAATCGACTGCACAAAGTGGTCTAATACAATACCGACACCAGAGAAGATCTCTGATATAGGCAGGCTGTCAGCTAAATCAGATGGTTCTGACTGCACTGTTCAGACATCAGGGGTAATCAGTTGAACAAAAACCCCTGAGAACTTGACAAAAGTTATCAATGCCTGAAGCAGTAGGTTCATTATATGTTAAGTTTCGCGTAGATGCTCGGAACCGTCAAGGCATGGTACTATTGACCCGATAACATCTACTTCCGGCTCTCTGTATTTCCCCTCTGAGCCTGGGTAGGAGACGGCTGGCAGGGATTGGTCAGCTTTGCTACTATCCTTAGTTGAGTGAACTCACCAGACCAAAGGACTCGTTAGAGCTATGAATGTACAACAAGCAACTGGTAAGCTGAAGCATATGAATCTCAAGTCTCGCCTGATTGCTGGCGGTTTGGGGTTATTGGTGGCTATTTCTATTCCGCTGATTGGTCACGAAACCTTGGCTCGTACCCGCAGTAAAAGCGATTACGAACAGCGACTTTTTGATGCCGCTTTGGGATTTACTCTCTATTTTGAGGGTGGCTTTAGTGACCATCCAGCAGATATTGGCGGCCGCACCTATAGGGGTATTCTCCAAACTGAATATAATGCCTATCGTGCCAGCAGGGGTTTACCTCCCTTGGATGTGCTACAAATGTCTGATGCGGAAATGCTGGAAATTTATGATGGCTATTGGAGAGGTAGCGGCGCTCCCGCAATGCACCCGGCTTTAGCGATCGTCATGTTTGACACCGCCGTTAATTTTGGCATTCATAATTCCATTACTTTTTTACAACAAGCCTTGGGGTTGCCACAAACGGGGGTATTTGATGCCGAAACTCGCGCGGCTATGGAACAGGGTAACAATAAGTTTACCGCTCTCCAAATTGTGAATGAGCGCATCCTTTATCGTTATAAGCGAGTTCAGGAAAAGCCTAGTCAAATGGCTTTCTTTCATGGTTGGCTCAGTCGTGATTATAGTCTCTGGGGATATGTTAACCAGATTCAAAATTAATTGATATTCTGGGATTTATAGCCCTGCGATAACATGGGTTAGAGAGATATATTCCGGTGCGTCAGAGTTGCCAGTATTTCTTGTGACCAAAAAGCTGCTGGGTCTGACGCTACGGTACTATTTTGTATGTGGGGGATATCTTTAATCTATGACTGACAGCTTTTTTCAGAATAAACAATGGTTTTTTGACCGCTGGGCTCCTTTTTATGATTTCCTGCTAACAACGGTTTTCTATCAGGCTGTACATAAGCGTTTATTGGAGTTTGCGGAGTTTCCTAATTCGGCTAATATTCTTGATATTGGCTGTGGTACAGGACGACTGCTACAGCGTTTGGCTAAACAGTTTCCTGACCTTGAGGGGACGGGGTTTGACTTATCTCCTCAAATGATTAAAGAGGCTAAAAATAAAAATATCTATGGCGATCGCCTACAATTTCTACAGGGGAATGTTGAGGCTTTACCTTTTCCTGAGTCGAGTTTTGATGCCGTTTTTTGTACTATCAGTTTTCTCCATTATCCTCACCCTGAATTGGTGTTAGCAGAAATTAAACGGGTTTTGCGACCAGGGGGAGTTTTTTATCTGGCTGATTATACGGTTAATGATTGGACTGAATATCGAGAGGTTGCTGTCTCTCCTGGTAAGTTGCGGTGGTACAGCCGCAAAAAAAGGGAACAGTTGGCTAATACTGCGGGTTTGTCTTGTTTGAGTCATCACTACCTAATCGGTCCGGTTCTCCTCACTAAGTTTGTTAATTATTAACCAATGAACTCCCTCTTATTTTGACTTCCTCTCCGTCCGGGAGAGGCTGGGGAAAGCGGCTATGCACATAATCGCGTTTTTGTCAATAGGTGTAAAATCGGCTGTCCCATTTTCCTAAAAAACTCGTGCATCGCCAGCTTAATTTTTTCCTCAGAGAATAACTTTAAGCGCCATAGAATCAGGGTTGTAGCCTGTATTTTTGCATATAGACACAGTAACCCCTTGGGTGCGATTTATTTGAGTGTATCACAACCCCTATAATCTCGTCAACTATTTGCGAGCCATTAGCAATAAAATTGTAACAAATCTTAACAATCTTTGTAATATCAAATTCATCTGGCGGTATGAATTAGTTAAATTTATGTTTTTGGGGGTGAGCATGGCTGTTGGGGGTTGAACACCAAAACTAGGATCGAAGAGCGATCGCCTCCCAACGACAAAATTAATCAACTCCCCCTCTCTCTGTGAAGGTGCTATGCACATAATCGCGTTTTTGTCAATAGGTGTAAAATCGGCCGTCCCATTTTCCTAAAAAACTCGTGCATCGCCAGCTTAATTTTTTCCTCAGAGAATAACTTTAAGCGCCATAGAATCAGGGTTGTAGCCTGTATTTTTGCATATAGACACAGTAACCCCTTGGGTGCGATTTATTTGAGTGTATCACAACCCCTATAATCTCGTCAACTATTTGCGAGCTATTAGCAATAAAAATGTAACAAATCTTAACAATCTTTGTAATATCAAATTCATCTGGCGGTATGAATTAGTTAAACTTATGTTATGGGGGGTGAGCATGGCTGTTGGGGGTTGATGACCTAAACTTTCGCGGGGGAAACCGGATGATTATGGGGTTTAAAAGCTGGAAGATGCCAATATTCTGGGTTAAAATCTTCTAGGGAAGTCAGGACTTGATTAGCTTGTTGATAGGCGCTGTAGTCCATTTCTGGCGGTGGAATAGCCACAACACACATTCCCGCTTGTCGCGCCGCCATTACGCCAGCGAGGGAGTCTTCAAAAACTAGGCAATTTTCAGGTTTAGCGCCTAGTCGTTTAGCAGTAATTAAAAATATATCTGGTGCGGGTTTTCCTCTGGTTAATTCCGGGTCATCTCCTCTGACAATACAGCGGAATAGGGAAAACCAGGCTTGATGGGGTTGGGTTTTGGCGGTAAAGGGTCTGGTAGCAGAACTGGTGGCGACGGCTTGGGGGATATTGTGGTTGGCGAGGTGATGGGTAAGCCGAACTATTCCGGGTAAGGGGGGAACTTGGGGATAGTATTGATAGATAATTGCGTCTTTTTCCTGCAAAAATGCTTCGGCGGTTAGGGGTAATTGCAGGGTTTCTACAATTAAGGCGGCGGAGTCTTTAGACTTACGACCACAAAGTTGATATTGTAGGGTTCTATCAATGGTTTTACCATAACGGTTAGCGATCGCCTGATTGACTTTGGCATGGAGAGGTTCAGTATCTAATAGTATACCGTCAAGATCATAAATAACGTGGGTGATCGCCATAACCGATAGGGTGGTAATTGCTTTTAAGTGTTTGATATTCAGTCGAGAGACCCCCACCTCAGAAATAATTGAGGGGGGGTCAGTGACAATTAGCGAGCTACACCATGAGTGGGTTCTACATTAATGGGTTTGAGCAGATACAGGTTTAAGAACTGCCAACCATTAGAGATGTAGTGGGGTAGTTTTTGGAAGAACTTGACAAAACCAGGTGCGTTAGAATTAGCGATCGCACTTAGTTTCTCATTAGTCTTCACACAATGATCAAGACGTTGGTAGAAACTGGGGTGATTGACATTAAGGACAATGGGGAACACCCGACCAGCAGTTTCGTTAGTTTTTTCGATTACTTCGATGTCATAATCGCGAGCATTCAAGCCAATAGCTGCATAGAAGTCCGCACGCTGTAGGTCGTTTAGATACATAGTCGCGAATACAGACAGCAGGAAGAAGCGACACCATAGGCGAGCTTTCCAGTCGTTCAACAGACTAGGTTGAGACTTGAGCATGGCATCAAAGAAATCACCGTGGCGGTTTTCATCCTGACACCAGTTTTCAAAGAAACGGAAAATCGGGTAAATCCGGTCTTCTGGATGAGCTTCTAAATGGCGATAGATTTTGATGTAACGCCAGTAACCAATCTTCTCAGAAAGATAGGTAGCGTAGAAGATAAACTTGGGTTTAAAGAAGGTGTACTTACGGCTTTTAGTCAGAAAACCCAGATCCAGAGATAAGTTAAAATCGGATAGAGCTTTGTTAAGGAAACCGGCATGGCGTGCTTCATCTCGTGACATGAGCAAGAAGCACTCAGCCAATACAGGGCTTTTTTCTTTAAGGCGACGGCTGAGTTCTTTATAAAGCAGGAAGCCAGAAAATTCGGCGGTGCAGGAACGCTCTAAAAATTCTACAAAAACTTTCCGAGTTTCACCATCAATGTGGTCCCAGGACTGCTCAAATTCTTCGTCACGGACAAAGTGATGGCGATTGTAGTCAATGCGGAACTCTTCCAAGATCGCCCTGATTTCCTCTTCATTAGCAGAGATGTCCATTTTTTCCATCTCTTCAAAATCTGTGGTGTAGAAACGAGGTGTCAGGATGGTTTCCTTAGCTGGAACCTTAACTCCAGGACGTATCTCCTCAAATGTGGGTTTTTTCAGGGAATCTACCATAATGCTCGTGTTTTATTAATTATTGCCAGGGACTTGGTGTGGGCGATGGGCTACTATGGGCTGTACATCGCCCTTTAGTTAAAATGACCAACCCGTTGAGGGCTGCAATCAAAAGCGTTTAATATGCAACGTATTCCAGTCTAGCAAGTAATGGTGTCGCCTGCACAATCAATTCCGTTAAGAATTGCTACACCCACTGATCTGCACCAAAGATATTTCAGATGTGCGATCATGGTTATAGTCCCTTGATGTCAGGACTTGGAGGTTATCGTGAAAAAAATTACCACGAGTTATATATTATGGGCGATCGGCTTGATTACTCCCATCAGTGGTTTACATCGCCTGTACAATGGCCAAATTGTCACGGGTGTAATTTGGATGTGTACTTTGGGACTGTTCCGAGTTGGCCAGTTGGTGGATGTATTTTTGATTCCGAGTATGGTGGAGGAATGTAATGCTAAAGCACAGGCGAAGCTGGGAGTTGCGCCGGACGGTTCCCCACTTCCCCACAGTAACCCGGTGACGTTAAATGTGACTGGGGACTTGCAGGAACGTCTGCGAATGAGATTACTACAGGCAGCGGCGGCGCGGGGTGGTAAACTGTCAGTTACTCAGGGAGTAATGGCAACTGGGGCGGACTTTGAACGGGTGGAAAATGTTTTAAATGATATGTTCAAAAGGGGTTATGTTACTATTACCAATGACCCGGAGTCTGGTATTGTGATTTATGATTTCCACGAGTTGTAAATATGTACGGAGTTCGCGGCGCTTTTCTGGATTTTGTTGATGAGGCGTTTGTGGTGTCTCCCACGGATAGCTATCGCTATATTCAGGATGGTTTATTAATTGTTGATGATGGCAAAATTCAGGCTTTCGGTTCCTATGACAATATCCGAACCGATTATCCAGAAGTGGAGATTATCCACTATAGCCAGAGATTGATTATACCTGGATTTGTTGATACTCATGTTCACTATCCACAAACGGAGATTATTGCTTCCTATGGGGAACAGCTTTTGCAGTGGTTAGAAAAATATGCTTTCCCGGGTGAACAAAGGTTTAAAGACCCATTACACGCCCGCGAGGTGGCTGGGTTCTTTTTTGATGAATTGGCGCGGAATGGCACGACTACAGCGGTGGTAATGACAACGGTTTTCCCAGAGTCAACTCGGGTATTTTTTGAGGAGGCACAAAGTCGTAATATTCGGGCGATCGCTGGTCAGGTGATGATGGATAGGAATGCGCCTAACTCCCTGCTGGATAACCCGGAAACTGCCTATGACAATAATAAAGATTTGATTAAAGAATGGCATAATCGCGGTCGGTTGTGCTATACAATTACTCCAAGGTTTGCGATAACTTCGACCCCAGAACAGTTGGAAGTAGCCGGACAACTAAAACGAGAATTTCCTGATGTGTATGTTCATACTCATTTATCAGAAAATCCAGAAGAATTAGTGACGGTTTCCCAATTGTTTCCTAATTGTCAAGATTATTTGGAGGTATACGAAAAGGCGGGTTTAGTAGGCGATCGCTCAATTTTTGCCCATGGCATTTATCTAAGCAATTCCGAGTTTAAACGTCTGTCCGAAGCTGGTTCAGCCATAGCCTTCTGTCCAACTTCCAATATGTTCATTGGTAGTGGATTATTTAATCTGAAAGAGGCGAAATCACCGGCGCACCCAATAGCGGTAGGTTTAGGGAGTGATGTGGGTGCGGGAACCAGTTTTTCCATGCTAAAAACGATGTCAGCCGCCTATAAAGTCACCCAACTACAAAAGCAAACTCTGTCGCCATTGCAAGCCTTTTATTTAGCCACGCTAGGTGGTGCGAAAGCCATTCATTTAGACTCATATATCGGCAACTTTAAGGTAGGTAAAGAATCCGATTTTATTGTATTAAATTGGCAAGCCACACCATTAATGGCATTCCGCCACCCTCAGCATAGCATAGAATCAGTGGAAAAACTCAACGAAATCCTATTTTCTCTGATGATTTTAGGGGACGATCGCAGCATTGATGCTACCTATATTGGGGGAAACCTAGCCTATTGTAACCGTGATTATATGACCTGGTAGAATTGTCAAATTATGGAACATTTAATTGTTTTCACCCGTTACCCAGAACCCGCTCAAACCAAAACGCGACTAATTCCGGCGCTGGGTATTGAAGGCGCTGCGAAACTACATCGCCAAATGACCGAAAAGGCGATCGCCACAGTGGAAAAACTCCAGGAATTGCGTCCAATTTCCACAGAAATTAAATTCACAGGAACTACCCTAGTTAAAATGCAAGATTGGCTAGGGCATGATCTGTGTTATAATCCTCAAGTAGGAGGAGATTTAGGCGAGAGAATGTCGGAAGCATTCCAGTCAGCATTTAACCGTAAATATACCCCGGTAGTGATGATCGGAACCGACTGTCCAGCCATAACTTCCCATATACTTAGTCAAGCCTTCCAGCTACTCCAGCAGTTTGATATAGTCCTAGGACCCGCGACGGACGGCGGATATTATTTAATCGGACTATCAAGGTTTATCCCCGAAATATTTGAGGGAGTGAATTGGGGAACCGAATTAGTCTGGAAACAAACTATTTCTATCTGTCATCATCTTAACATAGCGGTTGCTAATTTAACGGTTTTGACTGATATTGACAGACCGGAAGACTTAGAAAAACTCAGCAACTGTTAATCCGGTTATAGGGGTTGTAGCCTAGGCTAATATAGTTGAGATTAACCTAAGCTAGGAAATAGGCGAAATTTGCTAGGATTGAATATAGCCGGTATCTTGCAAAAACTGTGTTAAATCTGCTAACAAATCGGATATATTTCTGTCCTCAAAAAGCGATCGCACTTTCCGCCATCCCAACTCTCCCTGACCGAGGGAATATTGATTAGCCATATAAGCCGCCAGAAGCCCGCGAATCTCCTGATTTTGGCGGTATCGCTGTTCAATATCTCGCCAAACGCGAGCGAGGCGACGGGTGACAAATTCCGGATAATTAGCAGTAACATTGTGCAATTGTCCGCCGCGATATTCCCAAACTTGTATCGGAACCTGTGATTGAGATTGTAGATTAAATTCCCGCGCAAATCGGTAATCATACCCCACAAATCTTGGTAAGCCATCATCAGTTATTTCGGTTAAATCATAGCGCCAAATACCCCAACTTTTAGGAATAATACCATATTGCCTTGCTAAGGGTCTATAATGATAAATAAGGGAGTAATAACCGCGACTTTGGAGGTCTACAATTAACTCAGGTTCCCGATCTCCATCTAAATCGATGGTGCGGATATCTAAAACTCTAATTGTATCCAAGTTACTAGATGTTAAATTTTTGAGGATATCTTCTGGGATTTTATCATCTAAAACAACCTCTCCGCGCCGGGTCATTTTCAAGCTAAATTTAGGAGTAGGACGAGGGTTAAAAGCAAATTCTGCCAGTAAATTATCAAATTCAATGTTTTTTTCAATAGGTTCTTGTGGGGGTAAGGCTTCAGCCTGTGGTTGAAATAATTGGTTTTCAGGAGGTGGAGAATCGGGTATTTGTTGAGGTTCTGGTGATGAGGTTTCGGGGGGTTTATTTAGGGTAATATCAGGGGTAATTGATGGGGTTTCGGGGGGTCGGACTCGGTAACTGCTTCGGTTTCTGGGGTGGTCAGTGGCATTTGTGCCAAGGGTTGATCATCTACGGAAATGCGGGCAATATACTGAGAGGGGACTAAGGCATTTTCACCAAAGTTAGTGATAGTTTGACAGATGAATGTAGCGACATCAGCCCTAGTCGCCGGACGGTTAGGCTGCAATTGTCTAACATTAGGATAGTTAACGACTAACCAATTTTCGGTGGCGGCGGCGATCGCCTCTTTAGCATAATCAGGAATGGTGGCGCTATCGAGAAAAACATCTCCCAATTGTTCAGGAGATAACTGCTGGGGCTTAAATCCTAAACCATTACTAATGGCTACTAAGGCTTGCACCCTAGGAATATTAACCAGAGGATTAAAAACGCTGCCGATATATCCTGATAAAAACCCTTTTTGACTCGCCCTATTAATGGCATCATAAGCCCAAAAATCTGTGGGTATATCGACAAAATTCTGGCGGCGGCGGGTGGGTTGTACTGCCGGAAATGCTTGATTAACCAGGGCGGCGAATTCAGCGCGGGTAATGGGGTTATTAGGGCGGAAGGTATTGTCACTGTAGCCGGTGATAATTTGGCGATCGGCTAATTCCTTAATACAAGGCTGCGCCCAATGGTTTTGGACATCTGTAAAACCAGCCTCCCCGACAGGGAAAGCTGGGCTAGTTTGGGATGGGTGGGTTATCAAAACTGCGATCGCTGCGACTAAGGTAAGTATGATATGCCATCGATTGGTTTTCATAATTCGTTATTTGTTGCGTCTCTCACACCATTTACTTACCCTATTTTGTCTAACAATTGGCTGTTTGTGTGAAAAATTTTAACTTTCCGTGTTTTCGGGTATCCAACCTAGCAGTAAGTAGATGCAGCCTAAATAAAACACCGCTGGGATTAACATTCTCAGCCAGTCGAGATCAGCCATGATGATATTTCTCCTTATTGACCCTAAGTTACGTTGTTGGTACTACGGTTGAAGAATCCCCCTTTCAGTGTGGTTAAGATATTATTTATCCTGGGTCTGCTGACCCTAACCCTATATATTGACGGGCAATTCCACCTACTTCTATTATGGCTTAGTTTCAGGAATTTAGCAAAAAATTAGGGTGAAGTATGAATTATGGCGGGGGGTCGGTCCCTACTGCTGGGGGATGATTTCACCAAGTGGCCTGGTTTTTACCACCTGTTAAACGGTCAATAATTAACCGTAGTAAGGATAAACTAAAAACTATCCCAAATAGCACTAATCCAATGGTGCAGGCATAACCAATATCTAAGTTTTGAAAGGCTCTTTCATAGAGATAATAAACAATGGTTTTAGAGCTGTTTAAAGGGCCGCCCTGAGTCATGATATAAACTTCTTCAAAGACTTTGGTAGCAGAAATGGCAGAAATTATCGAGACTAAAACTATATAGGGTGTCATTAAAGGTAAGGTTATATCCCAATGACTTTGCCACCCGTCGGAACCGTCTAAACTCGCGGCTTCGTAAAGTTCGGCGGGGATAGATTGTAATCCGGCGAGATAAATTACCATATAATAACCTAACCCTTTCCAAATGGTAACTGCCATAACTGAAAATAAGGCTAAATTAGGATCGGTTAGCCAGGGAATACGGAATTGAGTAGATGAGGGGAGCAAAAATGAGGTAAAATATTGGAGAAGTTGATTAAGTAATCCATTTTCTGCATATAACCATTTCCAAGCTAGTCCTGCTACGACCATGGAAATGATAACTGGCACATAATAGGCAGTTCTAAACCAGTGAATACCACGGAGTTTTTGATTGACTAAAATGGCTAACCCCAAGGGTGCGATCGCTAAAATAGGAACGACTACGATTATATAAAGTCCGGTGTTTTTTAGGGTTTGCCAAAATACTTGATCTTGCCAAAGTCTGTGAAAATTACCCCAGCCTACCCACCGAGGTTCTCGAATTAAGTC
This sequence comes from Arthrospira sp. PCC 9108, assembly GCA_016745315.1. Lineage (GTDB taxonomy): Bacteria > Cyanobacteriota > Cyanobacteriia > Cyanobacteriales > Microcoleaceae > Limnospira > Limnospira platensis. The sequence goes on along the minus strand of CP066886.1, from coordinate 943,575 downwards.
ATAATCAAAAAAGCTGAGATAAAAGGCCTGTAAGGACGGCCAAAATACGGTAAGGCTTAAAATTAGTAATGCGGGTAATAAAAATAAATAGGGTGTGATATTAAGTCGCGATCGCATGATAATAGGTAATAGGTAAAACCGAGTTCCTGGAGAGAAACCCGGTTTGGGGGTAGGGTTCAATTATTGATGGTCAAATCATCGGGAATAATGGAAGAACCATGAGGATAATTAACTTCGGCAACCTCTGGAATATTACCAGTAGAGGAACGAACCATAGCCACTGCAGTCTGTAGAGCTTGCATTCTATCCATGACCAAATGATCGGGAGTGATAATTTCAAAAACTCCCAACTTCTGTAAGCGCTGTTTACACTGTCCAGAAGCGCCGACAATGAAAACATGACGACCGAGATCAATAGCTTCTTTAATAGCATTTTCCAAGGCGAGAGAAGAAGTTACGCCCAACAGAGGCACATCACTCAAATCTAAAATGAGAACATCATAAGCACCAATAACGGCGTGTTCACGGGCGATCGCTTTGGATACACCAAAAATCATCGGACCGCTAAGGTGGAAAAGTAGAATGCGACCATTAGCCTGCTTGAGCAATGCTTTTTCATCAGCACTCAGAACAATGTTATCATCAGCATCAGTAATAGCTTTAACATCCTTAGAACGTAAATCTGTGAGGCGCTGAATAGTGAGGATATTAGCCACAAACAGCCCCAAACCAACAGCCATAATCAAGTCAACAAAAACAGTTAAACCAATCACCCCATACATAATCAAGGCAGCTTTCACAGATACCTTGTGGGCACGTTTCAAGAAGCCCCAATCGATGATATCAACACCAACTTTTAAGGCAATACCAGCCAAAACCGCCATAGGGATACTTTGAGTTAAAGGAGCCGCCCACAGCACCACAACTAACAGAATAATTGAACGGGTGAGACCGGATAAAGCCGTGCGACCGCCAGCCTGAATATTAACGACTGTTCCCATAGTAGCTCCCGCCCCAGGAATACCGCCAAACAAGCCAGAAGCGAGGTTTCCTAATCCTTGACCAATCAATTCTTTATCAGAGTCGTGTTGATAGCGGGTGAGACTGTCAGAAATCACAGAGGTGAGGAGAGCATCAATACAGCCCAACATCCCCAATACCAAGGAATCAATGAACATGGTCTGAATTTGCCCTGCACTAAATGTAGGAACTTGCAGAGAGGGAAGACCGGTAGGAATTTCACCAATTCGACGAATATCAATATCAGGAAAAGCAATTAAGGAAAATATTGTAACCGCAACCAAGGCTAATAACTGAGGAGGAACTAAGCGTTTTAGCTTACTGGGCATAAACACCAGAATGGCTATGGTGATGAAACCCAAGATAGTTTCAGAGGGGCTAATATTAGTCAGCAGTGATGGGATATTTTGAATAGTACCAATGACACCGCCTCTGGGGGGAGCCTGCCCCAAAAAAGGCCCAATTTGCAGAACTACGAGAATTATACCAATCCCGGACATAAAGCCAGAGATAACTGTATAGGGCATGAGGGTGACATATTTACCCAGACGCAGAAAACCAAATACAATTTGGACAATTCCTGCCATCATCACCACGGTAAAAGCCATGGCCATGCCGTTCTCAGGATTAGCAGCGGTGAGGTTAGCAATAACAGCAGTCATAACCACGGTCATGGGACCGGTAGGCTCAGAAATGAGGGTTGGGGTTCCCCCAAACAGAGCGGCAAAAAAACCAACTAGGACGGCTCCATATAAGCCAGCAGCAGGACCAGCACCGGAAGCCACACCAAAGGCTAGGGCCATCGGCAGGGCGATGATGGCGGCAGTCATGCCACCAAATATATCGCCCCGAACGTTTCTAAAGTGAATATGATTCAGGAGTTGCATAATCAGGGAAAACAGTTAACAACCAGGTATTTATCGCTATTCATCTATAAACAGGCTATTATTCATAGATTGTGATGAATCATATAGCTAAAATAAATATTTGTCTACATATTTTCTTAATTTTTTCTGATACAGCTACCCCTGACTAGCTTATAGGGTGTTTCAGTGCTTTAGGCTCGGTACGGGGGGCCGGGTGTGTTGGCTTGTAGGGTGCGTCAGATACAGAAAATTGGAATTAATACCCAATAATTGATTACTGACGCACCAGAAAATTGGGTCTGACTGGCACTACAGCACCCTAGGAGTGATCGGGTTATGTGATGCTGGGCTGTTTTTGCTTAACGATCGCTAAACCTTCTTTAAGTGCTGTTAGGCGATCGCCCATCCAATAATTACCAGGAATTAACCCAGCAATTCCCAATTTTTCTAACCTGGATTTCACCTTACCAGTCGCACCAACTACAATCACATCACGACCGGCATCAATTGCCTCTTTAATGGAACTTTCAATAGCCAAAGAAGAAGTCACCCCCAAAATTGGCACTTCACTTAAATCAACAATCAACACATCATAATTATTAATAGCCTGATGTTCTCGGGAAATAGCTTTCGCCACCCCAAAAATCATCGGCCCACTCAAATGGAACAGCAAAACCCGGCCATTGGCAAAGTCTAAAATTTCCTTTTCTTGAGGAGTTAAAACAATTTGGTCATCGGCATCAGTAATGGCTTTAACAGACTGAGACTGAAACTCATTCAGGCGTTCAATAGTCAAGATATTGGCAATAAAGACACCGACAGCGACAGCTACCATTAAATCAACAAATACGGTGAGGAGAACTACACCATAAACAATGCCGGCTGCTTTCCAAGAAATTTGGTGAACCCGTTTTAAAAATCCCCAATCAATGATATTAATACCGACTTTGAGGACAATGGCTGCCAAAACTGATAAAGGAATACCAGAGGTTAAAGGTGCTGCCCATAAGACGACAATTAACAATACCACAGCGCGAGTAATGCCAGCTAAGGCGGTGCGTCCTCCGGCGTAAATACTGACGACTGTGGCTGTGGTGGCTCCTGAACCAGGAATACCACCGCACAAACCAGTAATTAAATTGGCTGTACCCTGACCGATTAATTCTTTATTGGAGTTATGTTCGGTGCGGGTGAGACTATCTGATACTAAACAAGTTAACAGACAATCAATAGAACCGACCATTCCTAAGATCATACCATTGACAAACATTAACCGCAAATCTTGTTGGGTAAATGTGGGCATTTGCGGTTGAGGGAAACCGGGGGTAATTTCACCAATGGTGGAAATTGTCCGAATTTCTACGCCACTAAATACGACCAAGGAAATGATTGTGCCAATGACTAAAGCGACGAGTTGAGGAGGTACAACTTTTTTGAGATTGGCTGGGTAAAACAACAGAATAGCTAAAGTAATTAACCCTAAAAAAGTTTCCCAAGGATTAATATTAGAAATAATCTCAGGAAAATTTCTGATGACACCAATTACGCCACCAGAAGGGGTGGCTTGACCCAGGAAGGGGGCTATTTGTAGAAAAATCAGAATCACGCCAATTCCGGTCATAAACCCGGAAATCACGTTATAGGGCAGCATGGTAATATACTTACCTAATTTTAAGACCCCAAAGATAATTTGAAAGATACCCGCGAGCATCACGACGGTAAAAGCCATAGCTAAACCGTTTTCGGGGTTCTTAGCCATTAATTCGGCTATTACTGCTGTGATAATGACGGTCATGGGGCCTGTGGGTTCAGAAATTAGGCTAGGAGTTCCGCCAAATAAGGAAGCAAAAAATCCGATTAATATTGCGCCCCATAAACCAGCGGAAGCCCCGGCACCAGAGGCGATTCCGAAGGCTAGGGCCATAGGCAAGGCGACGACGGCGGCGGTTAAACCACCAAAAAGGTCGCCTTTGAGATTACGAAAATGTATGGTATTAATAATCTGCATAAACCAAATATCCTTGTTTTTATGATGATGCTAAACCGTGAAAATTCAGCTAAATCTAAGTTAATTTAACTGAGGCAATCGTGCAATTAAAGGAACCATAAAACTGGGGTCTTGCTGCTTATCAAGATTTGGGCGCTGGTGCTACCGATGACTCCATGCTGAATGTGAGGTCAATTTTCCCCCAGATGGACCTCAGCAAAACGAGTCCCTAACCCTGGTTTACTCTGTATAATTAAATCATAATTTTCCGCACATTACTCTAAACAATCTACCCCCAATCCAGTTTTGTGAATCAAGTTAATTGGCTCTACAAGCAGCAGCTTTGCGACTTAGGTATTGAGTCCCCTTTGATAACTATTCCTGTTTGAGTTTCCTCTCACAGTCACAGGGGGATTATACCGGAGGGGGGCCAATCTTGAAAGAAGACTTAATTAATCTCAACATAAATGTTAATAAACCTATAGCCAAATCTAAAGAAAAGGCAAAAAAATATCCGACAATTTTATCATGTATAATAATCAATAAATATATCAAACATATAATCTAACTGGTAAAAAATCATGAATAACCACACCAGCAACTATATGGAAAACTCTGGAGTCACAGACCGCGAAGGGTCTGACCCGACTGTGGCAGGGGCTCCCTTTGATTTCGCTTGGGCAAACAGTATAGGGGGAAGTGGTTGGGATGGTGGTGCAGATATTGCGGTTGATCATGATGGTAATGTTTATGTTACTGGTTGGTTTCAAGGTAGCATAGACATCAATGATGACGGCAATTTTGACCTAATTTCTGAGGACGGAATTAGTGGGTTTATTGTTAAATTTAATCAGGCTGGCAGTCTAGTTTGGACGGAAACTATTGGGGGAAGTAATAGTGACTCTGCTAATGGCTATGCTATTACTGTTGATCCCAATGGCAATATCTATGCTACCGGAAGTTTTGGAGGTAGCATAGACATCAATGGTGACGGCAATTTTGACCTAGTTTCTGAGGAGGGAATCAGTAGTTTTATCATTAAATTTAATCAGGACGGGAGTTTAGTTTGGGCAGAAACTATTGGTGGGGATTATTCTCATACCTATGCGATCGCTGTTGATGTTGATGAAAATGTCCATGTTAGTGGTGTATTTAACGGTAGTGCAGACATCAATGGCGACGGTAATTTTGACCTAGTTTCGGCGGGAACTTTTGGAAATGTTGATAGCTATATAGCTAAATTCAACAGTGATGGGGGTTTAGTTTGGGCGCAAAGTATTGGCGGATCTAATTCGGATTATAACTATGGTATCGCTGTAGATAGTGATGGCAATATCTATAGTCTTGGGGATTTTCAAGGTAGCATAGACATCAACGGTGATGGTAATTTTGACCTAGTTTCTCAACCGGGTTTAGGAGGTGCTTATATTGTCAAATTTGATGGTGATGGTGGTTTAGTTTGGGCGGAAAGTCTGCCAGTAGATCAGATATTTGAATTTGGCTATGGGATGACTATAGATAGTGATAGCAATGTTTATGTTGCTGGTCACTTTTTTATCCCACTTCCCGGTTTAGATTATGGTGCTTATCTTGTTAAATTTAATAGTGATGGCGGTTTAGTTTGGGCGGAGTCTCTGGGTGGTAATTTTGGCTATGGTCTGGCTGTAGATCCCGATGATTCTGTGTATGTAGCGGGGACTTTTGTAGAAGGTTTAGACATTAATAATAATGGTATTATTGACCTAGTTTCCGAGGGTGAATTGGATGCTTATATTGCCCAATTTAATGGTGATGGGGGTTTAGTTTGGGCTACCAATATTGGCGGCATTGATAACGACTATGGAAATGGTATTGCTATTGATAATGCTGGCAATATTTATGTGATTGGTGAATTTAAGGGCGGTATTGATGTCAATGGTAATGGTAATTTTGACCTAATTTCTGGAGAAAATCATGATGTTTATGTGATCAAATTTGAGACTAATAACCCCATAGAATCTGACCCGGAACCGATTAACCCTGATGATTTGAACCCAATCACGGAACCTTTACCAGGATTCCCTAATCAGTTTTTTGGTACTGACAATGCTGATTTCATTGCCGGTAGTATGTCGGATGAAATATTGCTAGGTTTTAAAGGTGATGATTTTTTATGGGGAGAACATGGCAATAATTTCCTGTTTGGAGGTCAGGGTAATGATACCTTGGTGGCTGGTAATGGTAATAATGAGTTGTGGGGTGATAAAGGTAATGATATTCTCTATGCTGGAACACAGGGGATAGATACTCTGCGAGGGGGAGAAGGTAATGATATCTTCATGTTATTTCCAGGGGATGGCTATAGTGTGGTGGCTGACTTCCAAATTAATCAAGATTTAATTATTTTACCGGGAAATGCGAGTAATTATTATCTGGGTAATTTCCCACAGGGATTAACTAATGCTACAGCTATTTATGAAAGGGGAACTGACCAAATGGTGAGTATTTTAGAGGGGGTAACAAATGTTAATTTAGAAGATAGTAATATCTTCCGGTTTGCTTGAATGAAAAATAAAAGGCGGGTTATATGGTGTCAAATAACGACAATATACCCGCCTGTATATTTGGAGAGGTTTTGGGTTCAAAATCTCTCGCCGACAACGATACTGCGGACTTCTCCATTGCGACGAATGACGGCTTCCTGGTTAGCAACTGATGATAAACTCCAGCCGCTGGCTGCAATACTTTCACCGACATAAATACGGCGCGCTACTCCATTGACTTCAAATAAGGCGGCGGAACGATCGCCTAATTCCAAAATCCCGACTAAGGTATGAATAGCAGCAGCGGGGGAAGTAGTAGTATCTGGTGACACGGCGGCCGTTTCTTCAGGAGGCGCAGTGGGGGGGGTAGGAATTGCTGGAGGGTCAGGAATGCTGACGGGAGTAGAGGCGGTGGTTTCCTCGGTGGTGGTGGGAGCCGGAGAACTAGAGGCGGTGGTTTCAGGAACTACCCCCGATGCTTGACCCCCTGGGGTAGTAGCCTGTGGCTGTGGTGCTGGTTGTTGATTTTGCTGATTTTGGGCTTGCAGACTAGCCATGACTTGATTAGATAAGGCTGCGGTCTGATTAGAGGCTTCTTGAACTGCCTCAGCGACTCGGTTAATGGCAGCAATTAAATTATTGGTATTAGCGAGGGCGGCGGTATCAGGGGCTGGGGCTGGGGCTGGAGTGTCAGGAATTGCTAGGGTAGGGAGTTCCATCATTGGGGGAGCGCCGGGGATGCCTTGAGCCATACCTGGTTGAGTAGCGCCAGCTTTGTTGCGGCTAATGGCTTCAAGCGATCGCTGTAAATAATTGACAAATTTAGCATCTGCCTGGCTTTGTTGGCTCAATTGAGGATCTACGGCTACGGGTGCGGGGGCAAACAGTCGCCCTAGACCGCCTCTAGTTGCCATCCACAGGGACAAAGTAACAACCAGGGAAGCACAGGCGGCGGCTAATAGAATTCTATCAAAGGAATGAGAGCGATCGGCGTTGGCATCGCGCAGTTGAGTTTCTGCGGAAATAGCCACCTCACTATCAGCCTCAGTTTCCACCGAAGGCAGAATAATCTGAGGAACCTTAATAGATTGTAGAGAGACAAACTCCGGCTGTACAGGGTCTTTAGGCAGCTTAGTTATACCACTGAGACTGCGATCGATATCCTGAAAGATGTCATCAATGAACTGATCGGCATGAACATCGATCGCCAATGGTTCCATTGGTACTTGTTCTGCTAAATTGACATCAGAGTTTTGACGTTGGATTTCCTGAACCATCCCTTTATATCCTCCCGACCCATTGGATCAACCTATATCGATTAATATTATGCGATTGTTTGAACCGATCGCCGTTTCTATGATTAACAAATTTTATCTAAAATTGGGTTTTAACTGTCCTAGGGACAATTATATATCTGTCCCCTTGGGTATCTTTAGTGATTACATAAGGATACCATAATCGAAATATATGCTGCTAAGGACGATAAAGATAGCGATCGCCCAATAACATAACTACAGACCCAATTAACTTATGATGGATAACTCTAACCTAACCGCCCAGTATCAATCTGTTCAATCCTTGCCCGAAATTTGGCCAATTCTCGCCCAACAGATCCCGCAACAAGTCGCCCTATTTAACCCCCACAGTCAGCCAGAAGTGCAAATCACCTATAGCGACCTGTGGACTCAGATCCAACAATTTGCCGCCGGACTGCAACAATTAGGAGTTGAACCCGCCGAGGACTTACCTAGTCGGGTCGCCTTATTTGCTGATGATAGTCCCCGGTGGATGATTGCTGATCAAGGTATTCTCACCGCCGGGGCTGCTAATGTGGTGAGAGGTGCGACCGCCGACCCCCAAGAACTCGCCTATATTCTCCAAAATAGTGGGAGTACCGGGTTAGTGGTAGATAACCTAGCCCTACTCCACAAGTTAGAAAAGGCGATCCAAGATTTGCCGATTCGGTTTGTGGTGTTGCTGTCTGATGAAGACATAACTGCAGAGGATAGCCTCAGTATACCGATTGTCAATTTTAGTCAACTGATGACTAAGGGTGAGGATATGACTTTGTTAAATCCCCCCACTACGAAACTGGAAGATTTAGCGACTCTGCTTTATACCTCTGGGACGACGGGGAAACCCAAGGGGGTGATGTTAACTCACCGGAATTTTTTGCACCAACTGATTACTATTGCTGATGTGATTGCGCCACAACCGGGGAAATTGTCCTGAGTATTCTGCCGACTTGGCATAGTTTGGGGCGGAGTGGACAATATTATTTTCTGTCCCGGGGAACGATGGTGATTTACACTAATATCCGCTATTTTAAGCAGGATTTGCAGGAGTTTAAGCCTCAGTACATGGTTAGTGTTCCTCGCATTTGGGAATCGATTTATGAGGCGGCGCAGAAGCAGTTTCGTGATGGACCCGCCACCCGGCAAAAGTTGGTTAATTTCTTCTTTGGAATGAGCAACCGCTATATTGAAGCCCGCCGCATTGTACAAAAATTGACAATTCCCGGACAAGAGAGTAACAATAACTCATCGACAGCTTTGGCTAAATTGCAAACTATCGTGTTAACTCCTGTTCACGCTTTGGGGGATAAATTGATTTATCAGAAGGTGCGCCAGGCTGTGGGGGGAAAACTCAAGTTTGCTATTAGTGGTGGTGGGTCCCTAGCCATGCACTTGGAAAATTTCTATGAAATTGTGGGAATTGACCTGTTAGTGGGTTATGGGTTGACGGAAACTGCTCCGGTTTTGACGGCGCGACGACCTGGCCATAATTTACGGGGTTCTGCGGGGCGACCTATCCCTGAAACGGAAATTAGGATTATTGACCCGGAGACTCGCCAAACCTATGAACCGGGACATAAGGGGTTGGTTTTGGCGCGGGGTCCCCAGGTGATGAGGGGCTATTTTCAAAATCCTGAAGCCACTGATAAGGCTATTGACCCGGAGGGGTGGTTTGATACGGGAGACCTCGGTTGGCTGACTCCTCAGAAGGATTTGGTGTTGACGGGACGGGCTAAAGATACGATTGTGTTAACTAATGGGGAGAATATCGAACCTCAACCGATTGAGGATGCTTGTGTTCGTAGTCCGTATATTGACCAAATTGTTTTGGTTGGTCAAGACCAGAAGTCCCTGGGAGCGCTAATTGTGCCTAATTTGGATGCGCTGAAACAGTGGGCTAGTGGGCAGGGTTTGGGTCTGCAAGTACCTGGGGAAGAACAACAGGGGGAGGCTGAAAATGCGATCGCTATCGATAGTCAACCTATACAAAGTCTGTTTCGTCAGGAGTTGACCCTACAGGTGAAAAACCGCCCTAGTTTCCGACCTGATGATCGCATTGGTCCGTTTAGGTTGATTTTGGAACCCTTTACTATTGATAATGGCCTACTGACTCAGACTTTGAAAATCAAGCGCCCGGTTGTAATGGAACGTTACCGCGATATGATTGACGAGATGTATTAAACGGGGTCAGCAGTTAAATATTGCCTCAACCATGGCCGGCTTGATGGCCTTTAGGCAACTAAGATAACTTCTGCTGGGTTGCGATCGCCTAACTCTTGTCAACTTCTGAACATAAGTTATTGGCGATCGTTATGATTATTTCGTGGTTTAGACTGTCTAAAACACCCCCTGACTCTCGATTACTGAATTGGTGAAAACTACAGGACACTATACATGGAGATTTCTAAAAATCAACTGCTTCTCAAACGTCCTATCAACGTGAAAGCAGTGGTTACCCCTCGCTGGAAAGAAGAAGCACAACAACAGCTACAAGCTCAAATTAATCAGCTTGATAGTCAGCTTCAACAACTGGAAATGCAAGGACAACACATGATTGGGGAACTCAAAAAACAAAGCCTACAACCTCCTGGTCCAGAGGCTTTGACTCAAATTGAGAATATCCAAAATCAGGTGAATGAACAAAAAAGTAAACTTCTTGATCAGAAAAATCAGATCCTCCAACAACTTCAGCAATTGCAAACTTTGGAACTAGAACAGGAAGTCAGCCAAGGTCAAATTGAAAGTGTATTTACTGTGGAAAAGGGCGATAACTTAATCAGTAAAATGCAGGTAGAAATTCTCCTGCGAGATGGTGTGGTTGAGGAAATACGCGGTGATATTTAATTAACTGAACGGCGGCAGGCCCTCTGCAGGCTCTAGCCCATCAATCATTAATGATTGCCTATTTTATCCCATCCTATTTTAAAATGGGGAAACATGGATATAAATAGGTTGACTAGCCGCTAAAATTGATGGCTGGCTTTTCCTCCCCGGTATTTTTATGCCGGGTTTTCCAAGCTAATAGGAGGCTATTATGATTCACGAAGTGTTTATGCCCGCCCTCAGTTCGACTATGACAGAGGGTAAAATTGTATCGTGGCAAAAATCCCCAGGCGATCGCGTCGGGAAAGGGGAAACCGTCCTGATTGTAGAATCCGATAAGGCTGATATGGACGTAGAAGCCTTTTATGAAGGCTTTTTAGCTACGATTATTGTTCCTGAAGGGGGAACCGCTGGGGTCGGTCAAACGATCGCCCTCATTGCCGAAACAGAAGCGGAAATTGAGGAGGCGAAAAAACAAGCCACCGCCACCGCTACCACCAGCACCACTACCCCACCACCAAAAGCTACCCCTACCCCCTCTGTAGCGACCCCAGAACCAGTGGCGGCGACGGTTGCGATAGAGAATACGCCTAGCCGTCGTAATGGTCGCATTGTGGCTTCTCCTCGCGCTCGCAAATTGGCGAAACAACTTAATGTAGACTTAAATAATCTCCAGGGTACTGGCCCCCACGGTCGCATTGTGGCGGAGGATGTGGAAGTGGCTACGGGAAGGGCTCAGACTCCTACGGTTGCGCCTCAACCTACTGTTTCCCCTGTTGCGACTCCATCACCTATTTCTACCATTCCTACCCCCGCACCAGCCCCGGTTCCCTTGGGAGAGGTTGTGGCGATGAATACTCTACAAAATGCGGTAGTCCGCAATATGTTGGTGAGTTTGCAGGTTCCTACTTTCCATGTGGGCTACACTATCACTACCGACAACTTGGATAAACTCTATAAGCAGGTTAAGTCCAAGGGTGTGACGATGACGGCTTTGCTGGCTAAGGCTGTGGCGATCGCTATACAGAAATATCCTATTGTCAATGCCAGTTATGTGGACTCTGGTATTCAGTACAATAAAGGCATTAATATTGCTGTAGCAGTAGCCATGCCGGACGGGGGGTTAATTACTCCCGTACTCTCCAATGCTGATCAGATTGATATTTATTCCCTCTCTCGCACTTGGAAAGATTTAGTCGCCCGCGCCCGCAGCAAACAATTACAACCCCAAGAATACAGCAGCGGAACTTTTGCTCTCTCTAACTTGGGGATGTTTGGGGTTGATCGCTTTGATGCTATTTTGCCTCCCGGTCAGGGCTCAATTTTGGCGATCGGTGCCTCTCGTCCCACCGTGGTCGCCACCGATGATGGCATGATGGGAATTAAACGGCAAATGCAGGTTAACATTACTTGCGATCACCGTATCATCTACGGCGCAGATGCCGCAGCTTTCCTGCAATATCTCGCCCAACTGATTGAAACTAACCCTCAATCATTAACCCTGTAGAAACCCATCTGATGTTGGGTGTGTCACACTGAATCATTACCTGGTCAAACCACCAATGTGATGATGTGACGCAGCAGCCAAAAAAGTAGGGTGCGTCACACTGAATCATTACCTGGTCAAACCACCAATGTGATGACGTGACGCACCAGCCAAAAAAGTAGGGTGCGTCACACTGAATCATTACCTGGTCAAACCACCAATGTGATGATGTGACGCACCAGCCAAAAAAGTAGGGTGTGTCACACTGAATCATTACCTGGTCAAACCACCAATGTGATGATGTGACGCAGCAGCCAAAAAAGTAGGGTGCGTCACACTGAATCATTACCTGGTCAAACCACCAATGTGATGATGTGACGCACCAGCCAAAAAAGTAGGGTGCGTCACACTGAATCATTACCTGGTCAAACCACCAATGTGATGATGTGACGCACCAGCCAAAAAAGTAGGGTGCGTCACACTGGAACATTACCTGGTCAAACCACCAATGTGATGACGTGACGCACCAGCCAAAAAAGTAGGGTGCGTCACACTGAATCATTACCTGGTCAAACCACCAATGTGATGATGTGACGCACCAGCCAAAAAAGTAGGGTGCGTCACACTGAATCATTACCTGGTCAAACCACCAATGTGATGATGTGACGCACCAGCCAAAAAAGTAGGGTGCGTCACACTGAATCATTACCTGGTCAAACCACCAATGTGATGACGTGACGCACCAGCCAAAAAAGTAGGGTGCGTCACACTGAATCATTACCTGGTCAAACCACCAATGTGATGATGTGACGCACCAGCCAAAAAAGTAGGGTGTGTCACACTGAATCATTACCTGGTCAAACCACCAATGTGATGACGTGACGCACCAGCCAAAAAAGTAGGGTGCGTCACACTGAATCATTACCTGGTCAAACCACCAATGTGATGATGTGACGCACCAGCCAAAAAAGTAGGGTGCGTCACACTGAATCATTACCTGGTCAAACCACCAATGTGATGATGTGACGCACCAGCCAAAAAAGTAGGGTGTGTCACACTGAATCATTACCTGGTCAAACCACCAATGTGATGACGTGACGCACCAGCCAAAAAAGTAGGGTGCGTCACACTGAATCATTACCTGGTCAAACCACCAATGTGATGATGTGACGCACCAGCCAAAAAAGTAGGGTGCGTCACACCGGATCATTACCTGGTCAAACCACCAATGTGATGATGTGACGCACCGACTCAGGACAAATTTTACTAATAGTAAATTAAAGCAGATGAAAGCCATTGTCATGAGCAAAGTTGGAAAACCCGAGGTTTTGCAACTCCAAGAAGTCCCCGACCCCCAAATCAAAACAGCCACCCAAGTTTTAGTCCGACTCAAAGCAGCCGGAGTTAATCCTATTGATACCAAACTCCGCAGTCGGGGCACATTTTATCCTGACCAAATGCCCGCTATTTTAGGCTGTGATGGTGCGGGGGTAGTTGAAGCTGTCGGTAGCGAAGTTGAAGATTTTGCCGTTGGTGATGAAGTCTATTTTTGTGATGGCGGACTCGGCGCACAGACCGGAAATTATGCCGAGTTAACAGTGGTAGAAGAAAAATTTATCACCCGGAAACCTATTTCCCTTGGCTTTGCTGAGGCTGCCGCCGCACCTTTAGTATTAATTACTGCTTGGGAGGCTTTATACGATCGCGGCAGGTTACAACCCGGACAGCAGGTGCTAATTCATGCTGGGGCTGGAGGTGTTGGTCATGTCGCTATTCAACTAGCTAAACTGCAAGGGGCAGAAGTAGCCACTACCGTTAGTTCAACCGAAAATGCCGCTTTTGTTCAGGAGTTAGGGGCTGATTTAGTCATTAATTATAAACAGGAAGATTTTGTCCAGGCTATTCTGCATTGGACTCAAGGTGAAGGCGTAGATTTAGCCTTTGATACAGTCGGGAAAGAAACATTTTTTCAAACTGTTTACACAGTCCGCAATTATGGAGATATTGTCACTTTATTAGAGCCTGATTTTAGCATAGGTAATCTCAAAGATGCCCGAACTAAAAATCTGCGGATTTCTTTGGAATTGATGTTAACTCCCATGCTGCAAAATCGCGAGGATGACCAGTTAGACCAAACTAAGATTTTACAGCAGTGTGCCAGGTTAATTGATGAGAATAAGTTGAATATTTGCCTTAACCAAACTTTTCCCCTGGCGGAAGCGGCGGCTTCTCATCAGTTATTGGAAGCTGGGGGAATGAAGGGGAAACTAGCCTTAGTTATCAATGATAAAGATGATGATGATAATGCTGAAGGTTAGTGGGTTTTGATGAGGCTAATTAAAATTGCCCTGTGTGTTCTGCTGTTGACTGTTTTTATGCTGTGTTCATCCCTATCTGTTCTTCAGGCGGCAAATGGTCAACCAGAACCCACTTTATTGACCTTAGAATTGCTTCAGGAAAGGTTAAATAATCCTAGCAATATTGAGGGAGTCGCCGTCATTAATTTACAGCATTTAATTATTGATATACGCCCCGAAAATGCTGAGTTTAGGAATCAGTTTTATCGACTATTACAAACTACACTTAATCAGTCAACTAAACCTCTGGGATTAGATTTGAGTTATTCTCAAATTCAAGGAGATTTTAATGGGGGTAACTTGGGGGTGAAAGTTCCCCTAATTGAAGAAACTATTAAATCTGTATTTTCCCAGGAAGAAGTCGAGCAAATCAAATCCAAATCAGTCAATTTATCGATTTTTAAATCTCCTCAATCTTCGTCAACTTCTTTGCCTAAATTAACCGTATGGCGGGGACGATTGAAATTAGAAGAAACACAATTTCAGGGAAAAGTTGATTTTCACAATACGTTTTTTCTCAAAGGGGTTGATAGTCGTTCTGCTAATTTTCAGAAAACTGCTAATTGGTCTGATTGTCGGTTTAGTTTGTTGGCGAATTTTGGCGGTGCTAGTTTTCGAGAATCTGTGAATTTTCAACGTAGCTATTTTATCACATCTGCACAATTTAAGCAAGCCGATTTTGAAGGATTAACTGACTTCCAAGGCAGTCATTTTCAGGGGGGTAACTTTTCCAAAGTACGATTTCATGGGGCGGCGGATTTTGACAAAACGGTTTGGGATGAAAGCACAGATTTTAGTGAGTCTTGGTGGTCGGATAGGGGGAGTTTTACTAAGTCTATATTTAATGCCTCGGTGAGTTTTAATCAGTCTCGATTTTCCGGTTCTATGGATTTTAGAGATACTCGCTTTAGTGAAAACTTGAATCTCCGAGAAGCCAGTATTGAGGGATTAATGGATTTTAGTGATGTGGGTTTTAATAAGGGTAAAATGTTGAATATTGACCATTTTATGTTTGACTCTAAATCTGCTCAAATCATGGGAGATCCCGGAATAATTGGTCAATTTATAACTGTTCCAACTCTTCAGGGGAATGAGAATTTACTGCGAAAGTTGATTAGAAATTTTCGGGAACAAGAACAAATTGTTGATGCTAATTATATCGAGTTTTTGCGGGCTAAATTACGATTAAATACTTTGTGGGGACGGATTTTTGGGGTGAATATTAACACCGCTTCCGCTTCCCGGTTGGTGGCTATTGGTTTTGAACCAAAACAGGCGGAAACTATTGTCCGAGTTAGGGAAGAACAACCTTTTCGGAATTTGGTGGAAATTCTCAGGCTGGAAGATATTAATTTAGCGACTTATATTAAGGTATATAATCGAGCGATCGCTAATAGTAAAGAAGCGACTATAGCTGATAACTATAGTAGTTGTTGGCAGCGTTTTTTGAGGATAACTCATCTCAAATATGGGGTCGAAAAACTGTTAACTATCCAACAATGGTTACAGTTGGAAATTTTGCTATTGTTAACTGGATATGGGACGAATTTCCCCCTGATTTTTGGGGTGGGAATAGTGGCGATCGCCTATTTTGGCTTATTGTTTTGGCTGGTAGATAGGGTCAGACGCTGGCGACCATCTCCCATTCTTCCCACCGCTTTAGAAACTACTTGGATGTTGGGAAGTTATGCTATATTTACGGCGATCGGTTTATTAGAAATTTTCTCCGCTTCTACTCAACCAGGACTTACCCTCCTCTGTTTAGGTGTGTTTCTCCTTCCTATTCCGGGTCTAATTTTAGGCATTATTTATCGGCGCGGACGCTATCATAATTTATTGAATACCTCCTATTTGACAGAAGATGGTAGCCTGCGACAGTTACGATTAATGATTGGTCGTCTTCCCATAATGCCGCGTTATCCTCTCTTCCGTGAAAGGTATTTACCGATTTTATGGGATCGGCGTTGGAATTGGTTAAATTACTATGATTTCAGTTTGAATAATTTGCTCAAATTTGGCTTTAATGACCTGCGAATGCGTGATGAATTTATCCCCGGTTTAGTCACCACTTTAGTTTGGTATCAGTGGAGTTTAGGAGTCCTCTATTTGATTCTGCTATTATGGACCCTTTCTCGCACCATCCCCGGGTTAAACCTATTAATTTATTTAAAATAATTATCTGCTAGGGGGGGTTATACTCTCAGTGATTAATTCAGTGATTAATTCCGTTAACCTGACTAAACCACCCCCTAATTAGGTCAGACTAAGCAACTATTTAACTGCTGCTTAATTTCCTCGCTATTGAGATGACGACCAATAAAAACCACCTGGTTTTTAGATTTTCTCAAAGTTTCCCCTAGTTGAATATCATACCGGGGACCGCTGAGTTGAAAAATATAGGGTATTTCACTCTCGCTAAACCAGAGAATCCCTTTAGCCCGAAATACTCCAGTTGGCATTTTTTCAGTTAAAAATTGCTCGAATTTCTTGACATCAAAAGGGCGATCGCTTTCAAATGCAATAGACACAAAACCATCATTTGCTAAATGATCGGAATGGTGATGATGATGATGGTGGTCGTGGTCGTGGTCGTGGTCGTGGTCGTGGTCGTGGTCGTGGTCGTGGTCGTGGTCTTGATACTCTTCAGTAGGCGTTAAACCCACATCCAAAATTAACGGTAATGGAACCCTACCATATTCACTTCTAATAATTCTTGCACCCCGTTTAACGGTGCTAATATAAGCCTCCAATTCTTGCAGCTTCTCAGCAGTCGCCAAGTCAGTTTTATTCAGGATAATCATATCACTGTAGGAGATTTGTTTTAAAGCCGCTTCACTGTCAAAGTGATCTGGCGTAAAACTTTCCGAGTCCACCACACCAATCACAGAATCCAGGTTAGTTAAATCTCTTAATTCCGTACCTAAAAACGTTAAAATAATCGGCAGAGGGTCAGCCACCCCTGTAGTTTCAATCACCATATAATCAATGCGATCGCTTCTTTCCAGAACCCGATAAACCGCATCAACTAACCCCTCGTTAATCGTGCAACAAATGCACCCATTGCTCAACTCCACCATATCATCATCAGTGGAGACAAGCAACTGCGAATCAATATTAATATCCCCAAATTCATTAACCAAAACCGCAATTTTCAAATTATGCTTATTTTCCAGAATTTGATTAAGTAAAGTCGTTTTACCACTCCCCAAAAAACCCGTAATAATTGTCACAGGCATTCCCCGCTTAGGTAAATCTGGAATCAAAGCCGATGATGATTGTGTTGCTCCGGTCATAATCTCCAATTACTCCTATTAAATACCCAACTAAATTATATAGTAATTCCCTGATTAATCATAGTCAACTTTGCAAAATTTAACCTGATTAGAATAAGGATTATATAAAGTATAGGTAGCCGTACCCCAATCGCGACCAACCGCCCCCACTCCGATAACTTTTTTATTTTTCAATTCCACAGTTTGGGAAGGTTGTTGTTCATCCAAAGTTAGAACCGTAGAAGCCACCGAACCCGTCGTCAATTCATACTCAAAAACCTGACCAGACCGCCCACAAAACAACTGATTTGCGCCAACCCTTTGCAAGCGATCCAACATTTTCCAAGCCGGGGTATCAACCGTCAGTTCATCACTCACCCCTACACTACTTCCATGAATTAACAAACAGTCCAATTCTAAAAACCCAAAATTCTGTTCTCGCAGCCATTCAACCGTTTTCCGAGAAACCGATTTCCACAATAACTTAACCGTATCTCCCCCATATTTGTTCAGCAATTCATCACCCTGTACATTAGTCCCCAAACCATACAAATTAAAACACTGTTCCTCCCACCACCCCAGACAAACTTGGGGTTGAATTTCTCCCAACTCATCGGAATTTCTGACCATCTCAACCAGCAATTCACTGTTAGGATTAGGACCCACCAAATCCCCCAAAATATAAAACTGTTCAATCTCAACTTGGCGTTTAATGATATCCTTAACAACTGCTTGATAAGCCACCAAATTTCCTTCAATACCGCTTAAAATAGCCCACATTTCTAGTTAACCATAACTTAAAAGTAAAATAAGGTGTTGAGTTAGGCGCAAACCCAACCCAACTATTGCGATCGCCAAATGGCGAGGATAAAATCCCCAAAAACTAGCTAAAATTCGGGGTATGGCGAATCAAAGACATAAATTCCTGGCGAGTTTTCGCATCCTCAGAAAACACCCCCCGCACCGCACTGGTAGAAGTCCAAGAACCCACCTTTTGTACACCGCGCATGACCATACACATATGGCTTGCTTCCACAACAACAGCCACCCCTTTCGGCTTGAGTAAACCCTGTAAAGCATCCGCAATTTGAGCAGTCAATCTTTCTTGAACCTGTAGCCTTCTACCATACATTTCACAGATACGAGCCACCTTAGATAATCCGATAACTTTACCATCAGGAATATAAGCCACATGAGCGCGACCTAAGATAGGCAAAATATGGTGTTCACAAGAACTAAAGATATCGATATCTCGCACCAAAACCATCTCATCAGTATTCTCATGAAATACCGCACCATTTAGCAGTTCATCCAGAGACTGATGATAACCAGAGGTCAAAAACTTTAAGGCTTTAACCACCCGTTTAGGGGTATCTTTCAAACCTTCCCGGTCGGGATTTTCTCCCAGCCCTAGCAGCAAAGTCCGCACAGCTTGACGCATTTCTTCCTCAGAAACTACAGGTGCTGCTTCGGTGCTAAAATTTGGTAAATTGCCATTAAGACTGGTCGGAATTTCCTTAGCTAAAGTCATGTTTTGGAGTGAAAGTAAACTACAATTGGCAGGCTTAATCTACCCGGACAATTGGGCAAAATAATAATTTTATTATAACATATATTTGCCCAAGTTGCCAGGTTTTTGGAAACTTATTTAACGTTGACAAACATGGGTGGGGTCATCAGCTTTTTCGGCATATTCCAACCCCTGAGATAAACGCCAAGCAAAAATAGGCGGTAAACCCTTCTCAATAATAGCGGCACAAGTTTTGCGATAATCATACTCAACCTCTCGGAGAGTAACCTCTTGGGTATCGGTATCATAAATCACATAGGTAGCATTAGGGCGACCGTGGCGAGGTTCCCCGACAGAACCCACATTAATAACCCGTTTTAAGGGAGTCTGAAAACTGCAATCCTGTTGATTCTCACCCCCACTTATATGGCGGATTTTAACCTGTAGTTGACCCGCTTCTAGCTGTCGGATATAGGGAACATGGGTATGTCCACAAAAAAGCACATCAGCATCAGTAGACAAAACTCTTTCTAACACGGTAAAAGCATCCATATTGGGCATCAAATACTCATGGTTGCTATGGGGAGACCCATGAACAAAACAGAGATTATCCTTCTTCAAACTCAAAGGTAATTGAGCCAAAAATTCCCTGGTTTCTGGGTAGACATTGTTATTAGTCCACTCATGAGCCAAGCGCCCCCTTTGTTCAGCTAATAGGGATGGATAACTGCATTCACAAGCATTTAATCCCTCCACAATATCCTCATCCCAACATCCTTGAACGGTGGGAATATCTAAGGAGCGAATTTGCTCAACTACCCCATGAGGAAAAGGACCATAACCGACCAAATCTCCCAAACAATAAATTTGGTCAGCTTTTTGTTTATCGATATCTAACAAAACTGTATCCAAGGCTTCATAATTACCATGAATACAAGACATGACGGCAATTTTCATACTAAAACCTCCGGTTCCCTAGCTAATGACTCTTGCATTTGTTGCTGATAATAGTGAATATGAGATTCTGGTAAACAGCAATCTTTGAGAGTTTGTGATATCCCCTGTTTATCTAAGCCTTGACCGATAATTTCAAAGCCACTAAATCGGTCAGGTCTCCCGGAAGTGTGGATAGGTAAATCAAGGGCGACAAACTCCCGATTGGCTGTACCAAAGACAAAATCTCCATAAATTGACTCACCGCTAACAATATCAAAAATTCCTTTAGCCCTAATTACCTGACCGTATGCTCCATGAATGAGTTCAAACCAAAACACGGTCAAACTCGCCCAATCGATAATTTCGCCGGATAGTAACCCTTGATGAATTTGCACATCATCAGATATACTCTGCCACAATTCCTGGCTGGGGGCTACATCTGAATTACGGTCAATTATTTGGTCTGACCAATGCTCAAACTCGGAATTTTTCAGGGATTTAGACAGGACAGCAATCCGTTGACAATCGAGGTTATTTAACAAGGGTTCAAAGTTGGATAGTTCCCAATAACAAGGCAATTCAATATAAACATTAACCCCGGATTCAATTAAAGTTAATAGTTCGGTTTCTTGACCACGAGATAGGATGTGCAGATTCGGAAATTCTGTGGCTAAACAGGTTTGATCAATGCACACCCCATTAATCTCTGGGGTGAAATAGCACTGTGGTTGGGGGTTTTGGGCTATCTGTTCTCGAATCCAGTAGGTTTTCCCAGCACCGGGGGGACCTGCGATCGCAAAAATCATGGGATAACAATAATGATAATCATTATCATAGTAACATAACACAGGATTCGAGAAAATTCCCAAAAATATGTTCGATCGCCCTTTACCGAGTTTCATTGACCTAGCGATTGTGGGCTCCGGTCCCCAAGCCCTGACGTTAGTTACCCATATATTGCAGAAACGCCAAAAATTCAGAAATCGATTTATCGTCTTAGACCCCAGCGGGACTTGGTTAGAACAATGGCGACATCAATTTAGGGCCCAGGAAATCCCCCATTTGCGATCGCCAGCAGTACATCACCCCGACCCCGACCCCTATAGCCTCAGACGATTTGCTGAGAATAGGTCCATGGAATTGTTCCCCCCCTACGACCTACCAGGAACCCAGCTATTTGAGGATTTCTGTGGTGAGGTAGTGAAAAAATGGGAGTTAACAGACCGGGTATATCCGGGAAAAGTCAGCCAAGTGCTACCCATTCAATGGTCCCAAAAGCCCAGATTTCAGATAGTTTTAACTGATGGTAGTTCCTTAATTGCGCGCCGGGTAGTATTAGCAACGGGGGCGGCGGTTCCCAATATTCCCCAGTGGGTAGAAGAAATCAGGACCCCCTATCCTCCCAGTAGCCTTTGTCATTCTCAACAGCTTGATTTGCGGTTAATTAAGGCTCTGTCTGGAGAAGATATTGTAATAGTGGGAGGGGGTTTAACCAGCGCTCATTTGGCTATGGGGGCGCTCAAACGAGGCGCTATGGTGACATTAGTAGTGCGGCGACAGTTGCGCGAGAGGTTATTTGATGCGGAACCGGGTTGGTTAGGGCCAAAATACCTCAAGGATTTTGAAGCCGAGGACTGTTGGTATAGTCGTTGGGAAATGATTAAACAGGCTCGTGATGGGGGTTCGGTGACTCCGGCGCTGATGTTACAGTTAAGACGGGCGGCGCGTCAGGGTAAATTGAGGATTTTAGAAAATACTGAGATTCTCGGCGCGCTTTGGGAGGATGAACAGTGGCGAGTGAGGCTTAATGGGGAAGTTTCACTAATGTTTAATCGGATTTGGTTGGGTACGGGAACTCAATTTAATGCACACCAAGATAATTTACTGGCTGATGTGCTACGAATTTATCCCACGGAGATAATTAATGGTTTACCTGTCCTAGATAGTAATTTGCGGCTTCCTGGGTCTCAATGCTTTGTGATGGGGGGATTAGCGGCTTTGATTTTGGGTCCGGTGGCTCGGAATTTATCGGGGGGAAGAATGGCTGGCGATCGCCTAGTTAAAGCTATTATTAAGCCTAGTCTGACTACCGGGTTTCCGGAGGGGTTGAGAAATGGGGTTTCTTAACCAGATGTCCGGGAGGATGCCGATATTTTCACAGAAACCGGGTTTCTCAGAGGGCCACTCATCGGCACAGTAGCGCCATATCTTTGAGTGGTCAAAATGCGCTAGGATAGCGGGGAAAAACCATGCTTAATTGATTATGGATAACCACGGTTGCATCACCAAGTCTAAATCATATTCTAGCGGTTATCGACCTGTTAACCTTCTCCGAAGGTCGATGCTGGGTCTCCCTTGTGCGATCGCCTTATTATTAACGGGAGTGACCGTAGCCTCTGCTGAGAGTCTCACCAATCGAGAAACTCAAATAGTCGCCCGCGCCACCCCTACTCAAAATCCAACCTCACCAGTTTTAAGGCGCGGTAGCCGAGGTCAGGACGTAGCCGAATTACAGATTAGACTCCGAGAATTGGGATATTTTAATAATCCTAATTTAGGCAATTTTGGTCCGATAACTCAACAAGCAGTTAGACAATTTCAAAGCGATCGCGGATTAAGACCCGATGGCATTGTCGGACAAGAAACTCGCCAGGCTTTAGCCCTAATTCCACCCTCCCCAAAAACCCCAGAAGTCCCTACTACTCCCCCTCCTCAACCCACAGCAACTCAGCCGCCGCCCCCAGCCGCCAAACCCCAGCCGCCAAACCCCCAGCCGCCAAACCCCCAGCCGCCAAACCCCCAGCCGCCAAACCCCCAGCTATCAACATCAACTATAATTTACCAAAAGGCTTTCAGACAGCGATCGCCCTCTTAAAAAATCCCAGTTTTGTCGAAGCACCCCCCCGCGACCCATCTGGAAAAATGAGCCATGTTAAAACCATTACAGGCCCCATTGCACCCAAATCAATTGTGCATTCAGGTCAAGGCTTATTTTTTGCCCAAAATATGATGTATCGCCACACAATAACCGTCTATGACCGCAACTTTGATTTAGTCAAGACTATTCCCGACAGCATCAAATTCTCAGATTTTGGCTTCTCGAAATTCACCGGAAATCATAGAGGTTCCCCCGTAGAAGCCTCCTTTTCTCCTGATGGAAAATACGCCTACGTTGCCAATTATCAAATGTATGGTTCCGGCTTTTCTCGTCCCGGTAATGATAGATGTTCTCCAGCCGGGAGGCATGATGATAGTTTTATGTACAAAATAAATACCGAAACCCTCAACATAGAACAAGTAATTCAAGTCGGACCCGTGCCGAAATTTAATACAGTTACTCCTGATGGTCGTTTCGTATTAGTTAGCAATTGGTGTGGTTGGGATTTAAGTATTGTTGATACCCAAATCGACCAGGAAATTAAACGGCTCAAAATAGGTCGTTATCCGCGAGGAATTGCCGTTGATTCTAACTCAGAATTTGCTTATGTAGCCGTCATGGGTTCCACACAAATCGCCCAAATTAACCTGAATGATTTTTCCCTCACCTGGCTTAATAATGTAGGACGTTCCCCTCGACATTTGAATATAGATCCTCAAGGTAAATTCCTATACACTACCCTTAATGGTGAGGGGACTGTGGCAAAAATTAACCTAGAAACGGGTAAAGTCATCCGCCGAATTAGCACAGGAAGCGCCCCCCGAAGTATGGCAATTTCTGATGATGGTCAATTTTTGTATGTGGTTAATTATCACTCTAATAGCATGAGTAAAGTCCGCACAGAAGATATGAGGGTCATTCATACTGTCCGCACTAACCATCGACCCATTGGTGTGACTTACGACCCCCACAAGCGACAGGTTTGGGTAGCTTGCTATTCTGGCAGTGTTATGGTATTCCAAGATTAATATAAGATTCGGATTCAGTTAACTTACCCATGATTAACCTAGCTGTCTAGTTTTTCTGGGTAAGTTTTTATTAATCGTTTTGTGGTGTAAGGAGATTATGAACAAATTTAATAAATTCCATTTGATGTTGATGCAAAAATCTGGCACCCTAATTATAGCATCGATTTCTATGGTGGTTTTGACTTTAACTGCGATTCGATTTGCGGTCGCTGACTCGGGTTCTGAGATTTTCAAATTAGGCGATCGCATATATTTTCTACAGCAGAAATTAAGCAATCATAACTCATTAGATAACTCTGAATATGAGGAAACCATCGCTTTTTTACCTCCAGAACCCGGTCAATTTGAAATCATTAAGACTATCAAAAGTGATAATTTAACCCCCAAGTCGGTTGTTTATGCCGACCCCGGACTGTTTTTCGTACAAAATATGATGTATGAACATTCAATTGCTGTTTATAATCGTCAATTCCAACAGGTTAAAAAAATTGATGATCAGGTAAATTTGTCTAAGTTTGGTCATCGAGATTTTCCCGCCGAAAAATATAAAGGTTCTCCGGTAGAAGCCGCCGTTTCTAAAGATGGAAAATTTGCTTATATCTCCAATTATCGGATGTATGGTCCTGAGTTTAATAATCCCGGTTATGATACCTGTTTACCATCAGAACAATTCGACCCTAGTTTTATCTATGGGATTAATACCGATAATTTCACCATTGAAAAAGCGATTAAAGTAGGTTCAGTTCCCAAATTTATCGCGGTTTCTCCTAATGGTAAATATGTGTTAGTAACTAACTGGTGTTCAGGAGATGTTAGCGTTATTGATACCGACACTAATCAAGAAATACAAAGGATATTTGTAGGCAGATTCCCCCGTGGTATTGCCATCTCTCCTAATTCTCAAACTGCTTATATAGCCGTGATGGGAACTTCCGATATCGCCAAAATCGACCTACAGGACTACTCAGTAAATTGGATGTATAACGTAGGTTTATATCCTCGTCACCTGGTTTTAGATTCCACCGGAAAATATTTATATGTTACCCTCAATGGTGATGATCATGTCGCCAAAATTGATACAGAAACCGGGGAAATTATCAGGAAAATTTTTACAGGTGCAGCCCCTCGTAGTATGGTCTTATCAGATGATGATCAATTCCTGTATGTAGTCAACTATTACTCCCACACTGTCAGTAAAGTTCAAGCTGAGGATATGGAAATTCTGGATACCATCACCGTAGGCTTGAACCCCATAGGAATTACTTACGACCCCAAAACTCGACAGGTGTGGGTAGCTTGCTATACGGGGAGTTTAGTAGTTATTCAAGATTAACAGATAAAGATTTCGGGAATTGGCGGTTTATCTCTTGTAGTCATCAGGTGTTGTCAGCCAGGACTAAATTATGGAAGTCTGGACCGTCATCCCCAAAATGGCGATCGCCCTTGGGGTGGCAACCGTTTCTATGGTCTCAGAAATACAGTTTCGCGGGACAGTTTCATCCCCTACACAAGTTGGGGCGGAATATATTGTCTTTGAAACTTACCAAAATAATCATGTCCGGGGTTTAGTTTATATTCAAAACTCCGATATTGGTTCATGTTTTGAAGGAGTTTTTAATTCCCAGCAAACCCAAATCCAACAAATCACCTATACTTACCCGGTCATTGTCAACAACCATGATGAAGGTTGGGAGACTAATGTATCGGATGAAGCCCTAAATTTAAGCACCTTTTCCCACTCCTTTAATTCCTCAGAAATCAATGAAAATGTGCAAGCATGGTTTAATGAATGCTTAGAGGTCATCTCAAATCCCCTTGAATAGTGATTCATGATTACTTTCTCTCTCCCGTCAGTTAAACGGCCGTTACCCCCTGCTAATTAGGAGACAATCAACTTTCTAAGTTGCCGCTGATATACCCTCAAAAAAAGAGTGAGATTGAATCATCAACCTCACTCTAATTTAGCTGTTAATTGTCCGAGTAAGTTTCCCTATATCTTAAGGTAAACTTAACTGATATTTTACACAGAGAAGGCATCCCCATCATCGATAATGTCATCGACAATGTCATCGATATCATCAATGTCATCGATGCTACTGATGCCAGAGAAAGCATTAATCTCATTGATGGCTTGGAAGTTATAAACATCCAAGAATGTCACCTGATTAATAGACCGAACTCCAGCAAACTCAATCAAAGCCGTAGAGTTTTCTTCCAGGTAAATCTCCATTGCCATTTGCGGATTAGCTTCTAGGAACTCCTCACTGTAGGGGTCAATTCCCGCTTGCAGACCAGCGCCGAACATATACTCTAAGCGCTGAGTAAAGGTAACATCCTCAAAGGATTCGACACCAAAGAACTCAGCCACCTGTTCTTGCACATCTTCCGACTCGAAATATTGCTCAAAGCTGTAGATATCAGAAGTTTCGTTACCTGCTTCCAGCAGTTGGCCGGTCAAAGCATCGAACAGTTCGGAATTATCAATGTTACCATCGCCATCTTGATCAAAATCAGCGAGATTTTCAGCCAAGATATCAGCATATTGAGTCATTGCCCAATTGAGATCGATAGTCGGTGCGGTGCTGAAATTGCCTTGCAAACTAAACTCAAACAGTTGTTGAGAATCAATGCGGAATACATTTTCAATGCGATAGTTCTGAAGAATTTGTTGGCTGGCTTGTTGGCGGAAGAATTCAATATCAACAAATTGGGTGATATCGATGCCAAGTTCCGAGGCAATTCCCAAGTCAAAACTTTGGATAATTGACAGATCCAGGTTGAAAATTTCCTCAACCGGGATACCAAAGAAGTCAGCAAAGACTTGGGGATATTGAGCGGCGATCGCATTATAGTCAATGGCGACAAAATTAAACCCTTGTTCCAAACCTACCGTATAGGCGTGTTCAAGAATTTGTACGCGGGTCAGATTCTCAGCACTCATTCCAAAGGTAGACTCCAAGGAAGCGGCATATTTAGTGCGGTAGAACTCGAAGTCAATTTGGCTCGAAAGACCACCATAGATATAATCCAGCACCAAAGAGCTTTCCAGGGAGGCAACTTCGCTAACATCAATGTTATAGGCTCGCGCGATTTCAACGGCGAACTGTTGTCGTTGAAAATCAACTTCCACAAACTCGGTCGGGTCAATTCCCGATTGCCATCCTTGCCCGAAGGCAAAGTTTAACACCTGTTCAGCAGAAAGGGAACTAACATCAATCACACCAACATCATCACCATCAGCGGTAAAAACAGCTTCTGCAGTTCCGCGCAACTTACTGCTAGCACTGCGACTTCCCCCTGACTGTACACTGGTTA
Organism: Arthrospira sp. PCC 9108; assembly: GCA_016745315.1. GTDB lineage: Bacteria > Cyanobacteriota > Cyanobacteriia > Cyanobacteriales > Microcoleaceae > Limnospira > Limnospira platensis. The sequence continues at coordinate 916,280 of CP066886.1, read as the reverse complement.
GACGAACTCCAAATTCCTGACCAACAAACTGATCTAGGCTCAATTCTTCGCCATCTGCAGTAATCACAAACACTGTGGATTGAATATCATCCTGACCAATACCAGGAGTGCCGATTTGCACGCCCGCATCAAATTTCAGCGGTGAAATAGAGGTATTTCTTACCCGTTTGACATCACCACTAAAGCTAGAATTGGTGACATCATCCCCAGTTACAGACAGACTATCGAGAAGGCTACTATCTTCGATATCGAAGAAGACACCGTTAATATCGGCGATGGGTTCCACACTGTCAACTGTGACTTGAATGCCTCCTTCCACTTCTTCTAATGTCACCGTTACCTGTGCTTGTTCTCCGGTGAAATTAGACAATTCAACCACTACAGAATTAGGAGCCTGACCTTCTGGGATAGCTGGCACGAGGAAGGCTTGATAGAAATCAGCCAAGGCTTCGGCATTAGCTTGTGCATACCCTTGCCAATCAAAGGCTAGTGTTTGCAGGGTTTCAATTCCCGTAATGGCTTGGAACTCACTGCTGTAGAAAATTTGGATGAGCTGCTGATGGCTGAGGGATTCGGCTTCGCTAAGTTCAATACCCAGAGAATCCAACAACTGTGTTTGTACTTCTGCTGTAAACCCGTTGAATTGAGCATTCAGGAAGTTGATGTTAATCAATGAGAAATCAGTGTTAAACCAGTCAAGAACTGTGCTATCTGGCAGTTCCTGGGATGCGATCGCACTGATGAAAGTCTCACGGAGATAGTCAAAGTTGACAAATCCCTGAATGCTGACTTGTCCACTGAACATGAACCCATGAACTTGTTCTAAGGTCAGCTCTGTGACATCATCCACCTCAAACTGTGCGATTAAGGTTTCTGCATTCGCCTCAATGAATGCCTCGTAGTTGATAGCAGATAGCTCTATAGTCTGCTCTGCTTCCATCAGCAAGGCCTGGAATTCTTGGTTGTAGACCAAATTGATGATTTGAGCATCATTAAGCTCTACAATGGCTTCTACGGACTCCTCAAGGGAGAGGCTCTCATTAACCTGTTCAATGGTAATGGTTGTCTCCGCCAGAAGTTGCTCAACTTGATAGCGAATAAATCCGACATCAGCAGTTAAGAAATTCTCCTCAAAGGCTGCCAAAATCTCAGCATCTGTCAAAGGTTCGATTTCACCGCGTAGGACATCCTCAACGGTAATCGGATTTTCTTCTGTGCTAAATAAAGCAGCGATCGCTTCAGCTTGAGAGGCTCGCAGATAGCTGTAGTTAACTTCAGACTGTACCAGTTCAATCTCGAAATCCTCACCTAGAACCTCTTGGAATTCAACGCTAAACGCCAAAGTCGTGATGTCTTCAGTGGTTAACTCATCCACAGATTCATATTCAGTCTCTAAGATCGTATTGACATCTTCGAGGCTGAAAACAGAAGCCTGGAACAGTTCCCCAACCTGATAGGTGACAAACTCGATATCGATTTCTTCCATTTGGGTAACGGTCTCGACATTGACCATCAACTGTTCGATGTAAGCCAGAACGTCCTCGGCTGCAAACTCTGGACTGTCGTCGGAATCATCATCCTGGTCGTCGTCGTCGGAATCATCATTAGACTCATCAACGATATCCTGGTCGTCGTCGTCGGAATCATCATTAGACTCATCAACGATATCCTGGTCGTCGTCGTCGGAATCATCATTAGACTCATCAACGATATCCTGGTCGTCGCCGAGATCGTCATTATCTTCGCCACCGACAACAGTTTCCCCAAGAAATTCAGCGATCGCCTGAGCTTGAGTAGAGCTAAAGAATTCGATAATTTCTTCTTGAGTAAATTCTTTCGCCGCGAATTCTGCCTCAGACAAACCGAAGAAGTCAGCCAATTCAGCAGAGAATTGAGAAACCACAAAACCGATACTCAGTTCTGTTTGAACCAGACTAATCTCTAGGGAGAATTGAGATTGAAACTCAACATTGAGACCGAGGGTAACAATTTGTTCATCTGTGAGTTCATCAAATTCCTCCACAGGTTCATCAAGGACGGAATTAATATCCTCAAGAGATATCTGTTCATCATCGAGGGACTGTTGCAATTGATATTTAATGTAAGCAATATCAACCTCAACAGATAAACCCTCAACAGTAGTCACCGAGTTAGTGATAAACCACTCTTGAGCCACTTCCAGAGTCACATCATCGGCATCAATTTCCAATTCTGTGGCAATTTGTTCCGACTGAGCCAGTAGAAACTCATCAAGCTGTTCATTAGGAACCGTGAGGACTTCCTCACCAGTAACAGCGGTGATATCAACTTCCAAAGTATGAGCGATCGCCGATGCAAAGACAGTCCGCACATAGTCAATATTGAGAGTTTCTTGGAAAAGTTGAATTTCCACATCACCGATAATTTCTTGGAAATCGGAATTAAACACCAACGTAATCAGATGGCGATCGGTCAACCCATCCAAACTGTCAATTTCCGTCCCCAAAATCTCATTTACCTGTTCCAGAGTCAAGGTTTCATCTAGCAGTAACCCTTCCAATTGACTCTGAACATAAGCAGTATCAACATTCAGGAAAGAGAAACTTTCCAACCATGCGTTAACCGCCAGATCGCTGGAAACAATGGCCGCGTTGAAGGTTTCCCGAATATACTCAATATTAAGCGCACCTTCAATGCTGAATTGTTGAACACCGATATTCAGCGCAAAATCACGAATCTGAGTTACCGAAAGTTCATTGATGGAACTTACCCGGAAAAATTGTGCGATCGCCGTTTCCGCCGCCGAACCATGTTCTTCCAAGTACGCTTCAACATTAAACCAGTGTAGGGAACTGACACTAACCTCCTGTTCATAGAGATACTCTACAATTTGGAGTTTAGTAACTTCGCTGATGCTTTCCACCCCAAAAGTCGCCTCGACATCTCCAGTAAAAGTAAACCGGAAGTAGTCATAATCAACTATCCGAGACAAGCCACCATAAATGAAATCGAGGACCACATTAGTGCTGAGAGTTTCTACGTTTTCCACGCCGTAGAATTCTATGAGCAAGCTGCTGTACTCTTCCCGCAGGACTTCCAGTGCTTCCTCATCCACCACCTCAGCCAGGCTCAGACCCTGCTCTAAAGCCTGATTAACCACAAAACGATAAATTTGCTGTTCACTGAGAACCGCTACATTTGTCACTCCATAAAAAGCTGTCAGTTGAATCTCATATTCAGTCGTGACAACCTCCAGATTAAACGGAGTTAGGGTATTTTCAACATCAAACCCTTCCGTAAATAAATACAGGCGAACTTCATCATCAGTCAGAGTTTCCAGAGTGCGACCCAAAGACTGTGCATATTGTTCCAGTGCAGCTTTATATTTGATTTTAGCAAACCGGGTGTTAATAGCAGGCGCTGCATCCCCGAACACAAATTCAACTACATTTTCCTCGGTCAAATCTTCGCCAAAAGTAGCCGTGAGAGCCTCCGAGAAAATACTCTGGTAGTAGTTAACATTAACCACATCAACTAGCTGATTAACCCGTCCCGAAAGTCGGCTTTGATTGATTACGAACGAGTTAACTTGACTATCGCTGAGAACTGTAACATCCGAAACCCGGAAAAAGTCTCTCAGTTCTGTCTCAAATAATTCGCGAGTTTCAGCAAAGTTAATAGGAGCAGGATTAATACCCAAATTAGCTCCCGCACCCAAGCTGAAAGAAATCACCTGTTCCGAACTTAAAGAGTTAACCTCTTCGACCTCAATTTCGTAGAACTCAGCCAATTGTTCAGCATATTGAGTCACCACATATTGAACATCAACCAGAACATTAGCTTTAATGCTGTTGATTACCTGTTGATTAGACAGTTCCGTAGCGCTCTCAACATTGAAAAATTGCTGAACTTCTTGTGATTGGCTTTGTTGCACAAAATCCAGATGCACAAACACAGAAGGATTAACATTTTCTGGTAAGCCTTCCCGTTGAATAAATGCCAGGACTTGCTGCTGACTAGCACCCTCTCCCAGAGCCGCAGTGATGCGTTCACCATAGACAGATTGCAGATAGCTAAAACCTAATTTAGCCGAGGTATTTAACCCTTCTTGCAAACCAATGGTATTCACAAAGGTAAATACTTGAGAGTTGGAGATTTCGGTAATCTCAGTACCAAAAAACTCTTCTAAGCGGGTTCTGTGAACTGCTCGGAAGTAGTTGAGACTTACTAAGGTAGAAGGAGTGACTCGTTGTAAACCTGCGTCGGAACTGATAAACCGCACAATCTGAGCATTAGTCAGGTTAGCAATTTCTGTCCCAAAATGAGATTCAATAGCTGTCACCGACTGCTGATTTGACAGTACGAAATTCAAATCAATCAGAACTGACGGACTCTGACCTTGTTCCAGACCAACTTCCACAATATAGCTGAACAGTTGAGCATTAGTAATATTCTCAATGGAAGTCCTAAAGAAGGCTTCTATTTGGCTGCTGTAGGTGGCTTTAAAGTGAGTAAAGTTGATATTAGGACTGGGAGAAAATCCGCGTTCTAAGCCTTCCCCTTCTATGAAGTTGACAATTTGCAGGTAACTTAACTCTTCAACAGAGGTTACGCTGTAAAATTGGGTTAATTGCTGACCGAAAGTCCTTACATAAAACTGGATATCGACAAAAGGAGACGGGTTAATACCAGCTTCTAAAGCATTCTCATCTAGCCAATCTAAGAGTTCCCGAGTCGAAATCGTGGTAACATCTTGAACCTCAAAAGCTATTTGTAACTGAGATTCATAGGTGGTCAGAATGTGCTCAACATCCAGAACAACGTCTAATGGTAATTCGGGTTCTTCCGGTTCCGGTTCAGGTTCCGGTTCAGGTTCCGGTTCGGGTTCGGGTTCGGGTTCGGGTTCGGGTTCGGGTTCGGGTTCGGGTTCGGGTTCGGGTTCGGGTTCGGGTTCGGGTTCGGGTTCGGGTTCGGGTTCGGGTTGCTCTGCTATGGGAGGTATTACCGGTAATGGGGGTATCTGTGGAATCTCGGGTGCTGTAGCATCGATATCATCATCGATATCATCATCGACATCATCATCGATATCATCATCGATATCATCATCGACATCATCATCGATATCATCATCGACATCATCATCGACATCATCATCGATATCATCATCGACATCATCATCGACATCATCATCGACATCATCTTCACTCTCAATAATTAAAGCGAGATTGCTTTCTATTTGAGCAAACAGTTCCGAGATGTTGATTTCGGTTAAACTGCTGAGACTGAGAGTTCTTAAAACCTGGGAAACAGTGAAGGAAAGACTAAACTCGCGCCGTTCAGAAATACCGAATCTTACCCAGTGGTCGATCGCGTTAATTTCCCCACTTTCAACAAAGGGAACTAAATCGGGGTTGAGTTGCAGGTATTCGCTCACATCAAAGATATTGCTAAACTGCCGATTTTCAGACCGACCCCTGGTGATGAAGTGACTAAAGGCACTAATTTGTAAACCTAGGTTAGCTGATTCTTGCAGTAACTGACTAACGTCTGGGTTAAGTTGTAGGTAGTTATTAGCATCAAATACTCTGCTACACCGGCGATTTTCAAACTGTCCAACACCCAAGAAATGAGCGAACTTACTAACTAAAGTTTCCTGAGTAATAGCAGCTAAGTCTGGATTGGCTTCGGCATAAAAACTGGCGCTAAAAAAGTCGCTAAATTCTCGAGCTTCATTCAGACCAAAATCCAAGAAGTGACTGAAGGCTTCTTCACGATTGATGACTAGGGAAATATCAGTGTTTTTCTCCAGGTATCGAGTCACACTGAAAAAAGCACTAAATTCGCGACCTTCAAACTTACCAAATTCCCTAAAGTGTTCCCGTAGATTAAACTCAAAACCCGCTGCTTCTAGTTCTAATTTAAATTGTGCGAGGTCTGGGTTTTGAGCTAGATAAACTTCCTCATCAAAAAGTTGTTCAATAATAAAGTCCCGAAGATTTACTACATCACTCAGGGGATTTACGGGGGCGGCTGTGGTCGTAATTTCTACCTCAGCAGCATCATCTACAGTTTCTATGGGCAACAAAAACGGAGTTTCTGCCTCGAAATCGTCGGAGATTTCCTGAAGCTCATCATCTTCTAGGAATACTGTTGTAAAAAGTTCTTCGTCCATGCTAGAAAAATCCTCAATTGGAATAATTAACAATTAATGGTTTAGTTCAAATTTAACCCATCTGTGATCTAGTAAATCACTTAGAGTTATCATCTGAGGCTCACAACAGCCTATAATGCTGTAACGGCATAATCGGGGATAATAACGTCCTCAATGTACCACTAAGCAGTCAGATGGGTTGTAGTCCAACTTCTGAGCAATGGTAACAGATGGCCTCCTCTCAATATACAGATAGTTCCAGAACGACAAGTTGACATGGTGTAATATACCATTAGATCGGTTTTATGTGATCTTGAGCTGGGGTTGGTCGCCAAGGAACTTGGCTGATCAGCAATCCGAGGGTTTCCGGTTTGTACCCCTCATTATAAGGGTATTGTTTAAGATATCCATGAAGTCTTGGTCAGAAAATTATTAATCTACAAAAGTGCGATCGCTTTACCATAGGAAAACCCACACAAAACCCAGAACCAAAGGATTTTATGCGTAGGGAATTAACGGCTAATTTGAGCTTGGACACACCCTAAAGATTATCAAACGAAACTGGAAGTTGGATTAATTTTAGTTAACCCCTCAACAATCTGAATCGACCAAAACAGTTATAAACAAGATGATCGCTCCAGATCAATTGTTCCCCCCAAAATGGCAGATCATATCAACCACTGTCAAATGTGAGGGGAGGAAGCGGGGGAAGTAGATAACCGATAGCCCATACCTCTAACCGTTTCAATGCGATCGCTTCCTAATTTTTTCCGTAGATAGCCCACATAGACATCAACGATATTAGAGCCTGGGTCATAATCATAACCCCAAACCTGATCAAGTAACTGTTCTCGACTAAGTACCTGTTCCGGGTGACGCAGAAAAGTTTCCAATAGCAGAAATTCCTTAGCGGAAAGTTGGACAGTGCGATCGGCCACTTGTACCTCACGAGTGTACAAATTCAAGCAGACATTAGCGGTGGAGAGAGTCTTATTATCATCAGCCGGTTTACCTGTTTGGTTGCGGAGTCTAGCGCGGACTCTAGCCAGCAATTCAGCGAAGCGAAAGGGTTTAGTCACATAATCATCAGCCCCCGCCTCCAGACCCGCCACCTTGTCGCTGAGGTCATCCCTAGCGGTGAGGATGATAATGGGTAAAGTTTCCCCCTGACCACGCAATTCTTTTAAAATCTGGAAACCATCGCGGTCAGGGAGTCCCAGGTCTAGGATCAGCAAATCAAAATTCTGGCCGCCCGCCTGATCTAAAACATCTTGTCCACTATTGGCGATCGCAGTAGTAAAACCACTAGCCCGCAGTCCCTTTTCCAAAAAAGCAGCTATCCGGGGTTCATCTTCAGCAATCAAAATCCGGCTCATGGTACAAGGCCTTTAGTTTACTAACTAACACGGGCGACTGTTAAAATGTTGAGCAATGTAAATATGGGCAGCACCTAGCTTAATTGTGACATGACTCCTGCCGTTCTTATCCAAAATCTCCAAAAACGTTACGGCTCAGTAGAAGCCGTCAAAGATATTTCCTTAGAAATTCAGCCTGGGGAAATTTTTGGCTTGCTTGGTCCTAACGGCGCAGGTAAGACCACGACCCTGCGATCGCTGTGTACATTAATCACTCCCGACGCTGGAAAGTTAGCCGTTTCGGGAATTTCAGTTCTCGATCAGCCCAAATTAGCTAGACAGCGCCTTGGCTATGTAGCCCAGGAAGTAGCCATTGATAAGGTTCTCACAGGTCGGGAACTGTTGCAACTACAAGCCTCCTTGTACCATATCCCCCGTCCTCGCATCAAAGAGCGCATTGAAACCGTGTCCAATTTGCTAGGATTAGGGGAATGGATTGATCAAAAAACCGGGACTTATTCTGGGGGTATTCGTAAGCGCCTAGATCTGGCTTCTGGACTCCTGCATCAACCGGATGTTTTGGTACTCGACGAGCCCACTGTTGGGTTAGATATTGAAAGTCGGGTAGTAGTGTGGGATTTCCTGCGACAATTGCGAGAACAAGGTATCACAGTGTTGATTACCAGCCATTATTTAGAGGAAATAGATGTTTTAGCCGATCGCGTCTCCATCATTGATAAAGGGGTAGTAATTGCTACCGGAACCCCCTCAGAACTTAAAGACAGAGTAGGAGGCGATCGCATTACCCTAAAAATTAGGGAGTTTTCCCCATTACCAGAAGCCGAAGCCGCCAAAGCCCTATTGGAGCCCCTCCCCTGTGTCCAAGAGGTAATCATCAATCAGGCTCAGGGAAATTCTCTGAACCTAGTAGTTGCATCCCAAAATGATGCCCTATTTACCATTCAACAAGCCCTTAAAGATGCTGGCTTACCCACCTTTGGGATAGCACAATCTCGCCCTAGTTTAGATGATGTCTATTTAGCGGCTACAGGTCAAACTCTAATGGATGCAGAAATGGCCGCCGTCGCCACTCGCGACCCGAAAGCGGAGAAAAAGCGCAATATGCGTTAACTTGTCTAAAATCAACCGTTAATGGAGACTTGTAAACCATGAGTAGTACCAGCATTAATCAGTTATCCAATACTGAAATTAGACCGGAAAAATCCAATGATATCGCCGATTTTATTCAGGAAACAGCGGCTTTAACTCGTCGTTTATTTATTCAATTGAAGCGACGACCATCAACTTTAATAGCCGGAGTAATTCAGCCATTAATGTGGCTAATTCTCTTCGGTGCATTATTCCAAAATGCTCCCAAAGGATTATTTGGAGAAACTGATAATTATGGTCAATTTTTGGGGGCAGGAGTTATGGTATTTACCGCCTTTGCGGGGGCTTTAAATGCCGGATTGCCGGTGATGTTTGACCGAGAATTTGGGTTCCTTAATCGCCTACTGGTAGCACCTTTGGCTTCCCGATTTTCCATTGTTTTGGCTTCGGCAATTTATATCGTCACCCTCAGCTTTATTCAAACTGCAGCGATTGTCGCTGTGGCGGCATTTATCGGGGCAGGATTGCCAGGAATTGCGGGATTAGCAGTGATTGCTCTGGTGGTGTTATTATTGGTTTTGGGGGTAACGGGTTTAAGTTTAGGTCTGGCTTTTGCCCTCCCTGGTCACATTGAACTAATTGCGGTGATTTTTGTGACTAATTTACCGCTATTATTTGCCAGCACCGCCTTAGCGCCTCTGTCATTTATGCCTCGGTGGTTACAGGTGGTGGCTACCCTGAATCCATTAAGTTATGCGATCGAGCCAATTCGCTATCTTTATATCCATGAGAGTTGGTCTTTCGGTAGTGTGGTGATGGTGGCTCCTTTTGGTGATATAACTTTTGGGGTGGCTTTGGTGGTATTGTTGGCGTTTGCGATCGCCTCGTTATTAATCATTCAACCCCTCTTACGCCGTCGGTTCGCTTGATACTCCCACGAATTTCTAAATTGCCATACCTCTTCTGTACAGGAGAGGTATGATTACAGTAGTTGTTTGAATCTGATAGCCACTATGAAATTAACACCTTTGAAACTTACCCTAGGTTTGAGTATTTCGGCGATCGCTACTTTCGGGTTCGGGTCTGCGGTTATGGCTGCACCTGAATTAATCGCCCAAGCCACCATTAATCCCCTGCAAGATTTTGATAGTCGTAATAGCACTACCGACTCCTCTAATACCCTTAATCAGCGGACATTGTTCGATATTCTCCACAGTGTCCAGCAAGGTCGGTTTGATATGAATGGGGAATTCATCCAAAATCAACAAAATCAAAATATCCAAGATGCGGCGGCGGAATTTCGCCAAAGACAACGCCAGGCGATCGAACTTCAACCCAGCCTAGAACCGGCGGCGGAAGTTGAGCAAATACCATAAAACCGATGGGGGAGGGGGCAGCGAGAATTAATTGCCATATTTAGTGATTAATTTGATGCCATTCTCCCCGCGTAAATTATACATCAAAAATCATCTTTTATTAATACCTTTACACTAACTTAACATAGTCGAGCCATTCTTTACTGTAGCTTGACATAAACGACTCAACTATTTTGATATTGTAACAGGATAAAATAGAACTGGTATGGACTGATACATAATAGTTAAACCGGAACAACTGTCAGGATTATCGGTCAAAGAACCTGAATCAGATGTCATCGCTATATTGCCAATAGATAATGTAACTGTTATACTGATTTTGTCAGCGGCCAATCACTCGGATGATTGAGAAGGGTCGGGGGATTAGTTGCGATCGCTGATTTAGGTTCCAGGGAATCCCGGAGAATCTAATCGCTAAATATATCGGGTGTTTGAGCAGTATTATAGTTGCTTATATCACTGTGCTATATTGCCAGTAGATAATGTAACTGTTAGACTGATTTTGTCAGCGGCCAATCACTCGGATGATTGAGAAGGGTCGGGGGATTAGTTGCGATCGCTGATTTAGGTTCCAGGGAATCCAGGAGACTCTAATCGCTAAATATATCGGGTGTTTGAGCAGTATTATAGTTGCTTATATCACTGTGTTACGTTTTTGAGTACAACCGTGAATCTACCAGGAATGAATTACCATGACCGCCGAATTAATACCTAATCCCACACAGCCCCACAGCAGCAGGCCTAATCCCAATGCGATCGATGGTGGCTTAATCATCGAAGGGTTTATGAACCAGGAAAACCGCTTTGTGGGTACTGAAGATAGTGATTTGATCATTGGTGGGAACCTGAATGATGCGATCGCGGGTGGCAAGGGTAACGATATCATCTATGGTGGCAAGGGTGAGGACTGCCTATTTGGAGGTCTAGGAGATGACCTCTTCTACGGAGGTAAAGGCAACGATACCATTTTTGGAGAAGAAGCCAATAACACCCTATTTGGAGATGAGGGAGATGACCTCGTTTATGGTGGTTCAGGAGACGATCGCATCTATGGGGGTAAAGGTAACGATACAATCTACGCTGGAGAAGGCAATAATACCCTATCTGGTAACGACGGAAATGACCTGACTTCTGGCGGTAAGGGTGATGACATCATCCACGGAGGTCAGGGAGATGATACCATCTACGGCGGGGAAGGTAATAATATCCTGTCGGGAGATAAGGGTGATGACCTAATTTATGGTGGTATTGGTAACGATACTATTTACGGTGTCGAAGGTAATAACACCGTGTTTGGTGGACCGGGAAATAACCTGATCTTTGGTGGTAAGGGTGATGATGTTATCCATAGTGGTAGAGGGGATAACACTGTTTATGGTGGTCAGGGGAACGATCGCATTTTTGCCGGGAAAGGTAATGACCTTCTGACGGGGGGTAAAGGATCTGATACCTTTAGCCTGGTTTCTGGTGACCCCGATAAGGAGTCCTTCAGTATTCAAGAGTGGTTTGGACTCGACACCATCACAGATTTTACTGTGGGTGAAGATCGCATCGAATTAGATGCGGATATTTTTGATATGTTGGGAGGGGCGGGAAACCTAGCTGATAGTGAGTTTACCACAATTGCTAACTTTGATCCGAACAATCCCACCAATACGGGAGGGGCTAACCTGGTTTATAACTCTACCAGTGGCGTTTTATATTACATTGACGGCAATGGACAAGCGATTCCGATTCTGCATTTAGGAGAAGGCTTAGATGACCTCGACTCCGACAGCTTCGATTTAATCTAGTGGTTGAGTAGGTGGTAGATCGGGAGACTTTTCTTAATCTAAATTCCGCTGTTTTTGACAAATTAAGATTTGTGAAATTTGACCGGATAATAGTCGAGGTTGTTTTAGCCTAGATGGTGAGCGATATTTTGAGAAATTGGGAATGATAGATTATGGCTGTAAATTTGACTTATTATTAATGGGTAAAAAGTGACGATGTATACAGACAAAAATACATGAATGATGATGGTTAGCAACCAGTCGATAAACCAACCATCCCCAGCGGCTCAAGCCCTAGCCGAGCGAGGTTTATTGTGTCAGGAGCAGAAAGATTATGGCAAGGCGGTAGATTGGTATAGAAGGGCGTTAGAGGTTTATTTTCAGTGGCCGGAGGTACATTATAATCTAGGATTTGTCTTAGAAAAATTGGGATATATAGAGGAGGCGATCGCCTCTTACCGTCAAGGGATAATCCACAAGCCGAACTACACGAACGCCTATTATAACTTAGGATTAATCCTACAAAAGCAAGGGCGAGAAATGGAAGCGATCGCCGCCTATCAAAACGCCATTTATCTGGAACCGGAAACCCCCATGGCTTATAGTAATTTAGGGGGTATTTTAGTAGGAAGGGGGGAATATAAAACCGCCTTAGAGATTCTCGGAACCGCCCTGAAGAAATGGCCCCAGACTGCCAGCCTCCATAATAACCTAGGCCGATCGCTATTAGGAAAACAGGATTGGGATAGGGCGATCGCCGCCTTTTTAAAAGCCGTACAACTGCAACCGGACAGTGCCATAATTCAACATAACCTAGGGAAAGCGCTGCAACAACAGGGAAGCCATATAGCCGCCCTAGACTGCTTCCAAAAAGTGTTAATCCTAGCGCCAGAGTTTCCGGGTATCCATAGTGATTTAGCTTGGTCACTGATGGAATTAGCAGATTTTCCAGAAGCGATCGCCCATTTAAAAGAAGCCATTAAAGGGCAGGAATTCCTGTTAACCGCCTATATAACCGAAAGTGAAAAGCAAGCCGTTGATGGCAGTTTAGGGGAAGCCCAAAAAGCCTGCGCCCAGCTACTACAAGCACTGAATCAAAACGACATATCCGTAAGTGTGATCACACTAGCCCAAACCTACTTTCACTTAGGTCAAGCCCTAGCAGAATACCAGAACTTTGGTTCCGCCGAACAATACTATCAAAAAACCCTAAAACTGCAACCGGACTTCACCGCCGCCCATTTGGCTTGGGGAGATATTCTGAGGGAACAGGGTCGCCTGAAAGAAGCCCAAAAACATTATAATCAGAGTTTAGAACTATTAACAGCCGAACCGGAAACCAGCCCACCCCTATCTCAACCCATTCCGTCAATACCAGAGTTACCGGCTGCTGACCCCGACCTACCAGCCTGTCAAGGATTAGACTGCTATCCTTGCCTACAGCCTATTATAGAAAACTTTGCCCCCCAACAGTTAGGCAGCCATCAATACAAATTGAAACCCCCAGCGCCTTTACCTTTATGCAACCCCACCGGAAAGGTGACAATTTTACCCCAGGGGCGGGCGATTGTTGATCCGCGTCGCAATTGGTGGAAAGTCTGTAACGCCACCGCCATAATTAACGCGGAAGGGGAGATGCTGCCACAATTTTCCCGATTTTATCCGACTCCCTTACCAGGTTGCCGTAACCATGACCCTCGCCGCCACCCGATTTTGGCGAAGGATGGACTGACAGAAGCAGAGGCGATCGCCGGAACTGTTGCGGTAGTATCAGGAATATCGGGTAGTGTTTACTTTCATTGGATGGTTGATGTACTGCCGCGATTAGAAATTTTGCGACAGGCTGGCTACAATTGGCAGGATATCGATCGCATTGTAGTCAACAGTATCCGTCACCCCTTCCAACGAGAAACCCTGCAACGGTTAGGTATACCAGAATCGCAAATAGTCGAAAGCGACATTCACCCCCATATCCAAGCAGATCAGCTTTTAGTGCCTGATTTTGCCGGACCCGTAGGCTATCCACCACCCTGGGTGTTAGCTTGGCATCGTCGGACTTGGCTACAGGAGGACACCCTAGGCGTTAACCTGAACTCAGAGGGCTTTCTGGAACTCTCCGACACACAGAAATCCAAATTAGGTCAAAAAACACCAAAGCTCATCTATATCAGCCGTCATAGCGCCAAATATCGGCGGTTGTTAAATGAAGAAGCGATCGCCGCCCTATTGCAGCAGCGGGGATTTATTACCATCAGCCCAGAAACCCTATCTGTCGCAGAACAGGCTCAAGTATTTTCCCAAGCAGAAGTGATTGTAGCATCCCACGGTAGCGGGTTAACCAATTTAATCTTCTGTCAGCCTGAAACGACGATAATTGAACTGATGTCTCCCCACTACATTAGGCCTTACTTTTGGGGGTTAAGTCGGCAACTGGGACTCCATCACTACTACATCACCGGAGAAGCGTTAGACTGCTATCCTCTCCGACAACTGATGTATCCTACAGCCTTAACAGAAGATATCTGGATTAACCCACAGACCTTGCTACAGTTGCTAGACTCTGTACTCACCACCGATACAGCCAGCCTTCCGACTCCTAGCCAGAAACATGATCTCACCCAGCCATCAATGTCCAAGGTTCCTATGATCAATTTTCCCAATTTGAGCGAAACCGCCCTAGCCGCCGGGTTTCAGAAACAAGCTGAATTTCATCTCCAAAGTGGTGACATTCATGCCGCCATGGCTGCTTGTGAACAAGCCCTCAACCATGACCCTAATTCTGCTGTCACCTGTCAGTTATTGGGTAAAGTTTGGCAACAGCGGGGAGATGAATATTGGTCACAATATTGGTATCAAAGGGCGCAGACTCTTGGTTACAGGGAATCTGTGGTTGAAAGGAAAGACCCGCCCCCGCCCCCGCCCCAACCTGAAAGCGCAAGTCAGGAGAAACTAGAGATTCCTCAAACTATAGCGGAGCCACTATCGGATATGGTGGCACAGGTGGAAGCGAATTTGCAGGAAAAACAATTTCAGCAGGCTTTGAGTCTGTGTCAGCAGGTTTTGGCATTAGACCCAGAGACGGCGAATATTTACGCCTTGTTGGGTAAGGCTTTGTTGGGGATGAAACGATTACCGGAGGCGGTGGCGGCTTTTCAGAAGGCGGTGCAGTTAAACCCGGAAGATGCGACAATTCACACGAATTTGGGTAGTCTCGCGGCGAGAATGCAAGGCTGGGAACAGGCGATAAAATGCTATGAAAGGGCGATCGCTCTCCAGCCAGACTTGGTAGCTGCTCATCGGAATTTGGGTAAAGTGTGGCATAAGCTGGGAAAACCTCAGCAAGCTGTGAGTTGTCGATATCAGGCTTTGATTTTGCAGCCAGAAGAGGGGGAAGTCTCCGAGTTTTTGGCGGTGGGTAATAGCCTTTTACAAAGTGGCAGACTCCAGGAGGCTGAGGTTTGTTATCGTCAGGTGGTCAGGCGATCGCCGCACGATTCCCAAGCCTATCACAATTTGGGGGAGGTTCTGTCGGCTCAAGGTTTGTGGTCGGAAGCGGAAGCCGCCTATCGGCGCGCGGTGGAGTTGCAACCGGACTCTTTTGAGTCTCGCAACAGTTTGGGACAAGCACTGGTGGCTCAGGAAAAGTGGGATGATGCGATCGCCTGTTATGGGCGCGCCCTCGAACAAAATCCCCGCCTGTTGATGGCTTTGGAAAATCTGTCTAAGGCTTTACGCCATAGTAACAAAAGCCTACCTCCTAGTCAGGCGCGGGTGTTGAGTTTAATTGCTGGGGGACAAATACCGGAAGAGTTGCCACCGCCAGGGGGTGGGGCTTTTGCGCCGCCTGATGTCGATGTCGCTTTGGAAAGGGCCACGGAGTTATATCAGCAAAAGCGCTATCAGGCTTGTGTCCAGCAATGTCAGCAGGTGGTGCAGTGGCGACCGAGGGAAGCCAGAGCATATGGTATCTGGGGGATGGCTCTGGTGGGTTTGGGGGAATATGGTAAAGCCCTACGCTGCTATCGAAAGGCGATCGCTTTGGAACCGAAAAATGGCCTATGGCATCAGGAGTTGGGGGAATTGTGTCTGCAACAGCGACGCTACCCAGAGGCGATCGTCAGCTTACAGGAAGCTGTGAAGTTAAAACCCCATCCCCGCATTTATCGGAGTTTAGCCAGCGCCTGGGGGTCTTTGGGTAAAGAAGGGGCGGGTTTACAAAGCTGGCTGGTCGGAAGCATGGCTGACTGTGGAACCCGCCCCTACAGGACTGTTTGTTTGAAGCTATCCAGGCAAAACCGGAACTAGCTTCCCTGGGGGAATGTTTGAATTTGGCTCAGGGGTTATGGCGTAGGGGACAAAAAACTCAGGCGATCGCTTGTTATCAGGTGGCTGTTACTACCCACCCCCACAGTGCTAAAGCTCATCAACAGTTAGCCGAAGCCCTCTATGATTTGGGACGACAGGGAGAAGCGATGACCTATTATCGCCTTTGCTTTGAGTTAGCGGAACGTCGGGAACCGACACCCCCCCGACCAATTCAGCCACAACGACCTTGGTGGGAGCGTTTTCCTGGTTTCAGTTGGCTGGGAGGGCACCGCAGGAGGCTTGCCCCTACTCCCATAGGGGAAGATTATAAATCTCAGTTACCTACTTCTCACCACCAGATTTTACCGTCTCCACCCATGGCAGTTTTGCCCCCAGTGCAATCTGTTAGTTCCCCGGTAGTAGACAGCCAGAAACCTCCTCAGCGGCGGGTAGAAGAACCTGTAACCCGGCAAAATCACATCCCTATAGGGGGGGTGGCTTCTGCACCACCACCGGGTCAGCCAGCCTGGGAAGAGGCGATCGCCGCAGCGGGGGCGGAAAATTGGCAGGGCTGTGTTGATATTTGCCGTCACCTTCTCGATAGGGAACCTGAACGCCTGGAGGTGTTGCAGCTATTAGCCCAGGCTTTGGAAGCGTTGGAGCAATGGTCTGATGCGGCTGGGGTTTACCAAAAGGCGGTGGCTTTGGCTCCTGATGATGGGGAAATGTGGGTGCATTTGGGGGATGTTTCTGTAGTGATGCAGGCTTGGTCAGAGGCGATCGTCGCTTATCAAAGGGCAGTGGCTCTGGTGCCGGATTGGGTCTCGGTTTGGGAGGTGTTGGGGGACCTGGAGTTGGAGCGAGAAAATTGGTCGGAGGCGGCGGGGATTTATGGCCGGGTGCTGGAGTTGAATCCGGGGAATTGGGAGGTGTATCAGAAGTTGGGTGATGCTCTGCAGGGTTGGGGACGGGTGGATGAGGCGATCGAAGCGTTTAAAAAATCTAAGGAGTACGCCTACCAGGAAACCGAAAACAATGATAATGGATAAGGGGATATATTTAGGATATATAATTTTGGAGATATTCCCAGTAACTACAAATTGAAAATCGATAAAATCGGTTTTTTTTTAATTTAACAAAAACTCTCAAGATACTAACATCAAAAAACATCAAACTATCACAATCTCAAGTTATGAGTGATTTAGTATGACTGTGATCAACATCAATTTTGGGTTTTTGCCTTGCACTTTTAGATGAGCGTCGTCTATACTGAATTAGGCGAGACTGGGAAAGCCAAGTTGCATCAGCAATAGTTCCCCAACCAAGCCTTACTAGGGTAACACCAACAAATCCTGTCCTATAGCGACTAGAGAGAGCATCCCCCTTATGTCTATTAAGTCTCCTCAATTCCTGATCACACAGAGTCGGCGCAGAAACACTAGACCCCTACAGCAACATAGGACAGTGGCAGAAATTCACTGGAAGTTGGGTATAGCCCTAGCGCTGCGAGAAGATTGGCAACCGGCGGCGATTGAATTACGAAAAGCGATCGCTTTAGACAAGGACTGGCTGGAACCCCAACGAGAGTTAGGTAGGGTTTTGGTGCAGTTGGAAGCCTGGGATGAGGCGGTTGAGGTGTTGGGTGGGGTGGCGGCACAGTCGCCGGAGGACAGTCAAACTCGGCACCTGTTGGGGGATGCACTGTCGAAGTTGGAACAATGGTCAGAGGCGGCCCAGGCTTATCAAAATGCGATCGCTCTTAACCCGGAGTTCTCTTGGTCTCATAATAACTTGGGGGATGCTCTGTTAAAACTGGAGCGATGGAATGAGGCGGCGGACGCTTATCAAAATGCGATTAAGTTGAAGGGAGATTTTGCGTTATCTCATCATAATTTAGGGTATATTTTAGTTAAAAAAGAAGATTGGGAAGGGGCGATCGCAGCCTATCAAAAAGCCATTGAGTTAGATCCAAATTTTGTTTGGTCGCATTATAATTTAGGGGATATTTTAGTTAAAAAAGAGGAGTGGGAAGGGGCGATCTCCGCCTATCGTTCTGCGGTTAAAATAGATCCGAATTTGCCACAATTTCATGAAAAGCTAGGGGAAGCTCTGCGAAATCAAATTCAGATTTCTTCTGAAGAAATTTCTCAAGTCTATCACAGAGCAATTAAAGATAATCCAACAGATTTACAACTTTATTATAAGGCATTGGAGGTAAACCCCAAAGATGCTGAGATTTCTTTAAAATTGGCTGATGTTTTGAAAGAGCAAGGCAAAATAGAGCAGGCTATTACTTTTTATAAAAGCACTTTACAAATTGACTCTAATAATCATGAAATTCAGGCAGTGGCTTGGCATCGGTTGGGAGATATTTTTAAGCAGTTGGGGCGTTTACAAGAAGCGATTAAGGCTTATCAGCAGGTGGTTGAGTTGAAGCCGGAGTGGGCTGGCTCTCATTTTAATTTAATTCGGGTTTTGCGACAATTGGGACGTTTACAGGAGGCAGAAAAAGCAGGTAATCGAGCGGTGAAAATTGAGCCACGGCTGGCTAATTTTTATCGGAATTGGGGAGTTATAAAAGGGGATATTTTAGCAGTTGATACTGCTCATCAACTTGGTAAACGTCCTCAAGTGGCTGTGTGTAGTTGGGAACTGGCTCACAATTCAGCAGGTCGCGCCTATACCCTCGCCCAACTTTATCAAGCGATCGCAGATGTGGAAATGATTGGTAGTATCTTTCCGAACTATGGTCGAGAACTATGGGAACCTATACGCAAGACTTCTATTCCTTGCCATAGTTTCATTGTTGAGGATGAAAGTCAGTTTGTTGAACAGGCAATGAACCTAGTATTATCTCATCCCTACGATGTGGTGCATTTGTCTAAGCCTCGTATGCCCAATATTCTGTTTGGCTTGCTGTACAAGTTGGTCTGGGATGCACGGGTAATTGTGGATATTGATGATGAGGAGTTGGCTTTTGTTCAGGCTGAAACGCCTATTGAATTAGAAGAGTTCCTGAAATCTAAAGGTCAGTTACCAGAACTGAAAAACTTGACTGGTCAAGAGTGGACACAGATCGCCGTAGGGCTGGTTAAAGAGTTTGATGCAGTAACGGTCTCAAACCCGGCTTTACAAAAGCGCTATGGGGGTGAGATTATCCGCCATGCGCGTGACGAGAAGCTCTTTGAGCCTTCGTCTGAGCGTCGGTATCAAAGTCGGGAACGGTTGGGGATTTCTCAGGAACAGAAGGTGGTACTGTTCTTTGGTACACCAAAGGAACACAAGGGTCTGGTAGCAACAGCGAAAGCCCTAGCTACTCTGGGGCGACAGGATGTTGTATTTATGATTGTGGGTGATTTTCCTGATCCAAGCCTGAAGGCGAAATTACAGGCAATTCAGGGCGTGAACTATCTGTTTCTGGAGAATCAGCCCTTTAACCAAATTCCTGATGTGGTGGCGGTGGGAGATATCTGTATTTTATTGCCAGATGGGCAGTCTCCAGTGTCGCAGTTCCAGATTCCGGCGAAGTTGTCGGATGCTTTGGGTGTGGGTTTAACGGTGCTGTTGTCACAGACTGTCGCTGTAAAAGATGTGATTGAGTCAGGAGCAGTGGTTCCGATAAGTGAGTTGGATTTGGGGGTTGCTCTGGGTCGAGTGTTGTCCGATGATGCTGAGGCTCAGAGGCTCCGTTCCAAGGCTAGAGAACTGTTTGTAGCAGAGTTTAGTTATGCTGAGAATGAGCCGAGACTGGACTTGGTTTTGGATTCGGTTATGGCGAGATCAACCAATCAAGGGTTGTTATCGGATCGCTTGAATTTTTTATTGGAGGGGTTGCCTTCTGTTTCGTCTGTTTTCTCGGGGTGGGGAGAACAGAAAGTAAAAAGTCAGGTCTTACGTCAGGTGGATCAGGGGGTTTCTGTAATTGTTCTCAGTTTGAATGGTGCGACTTTACTGGATCGTCTTCTATCTACTTTTTTCGCCACGAATACTTATTTTCCGGTCGAGCTAATTATTATTGACCACGGTTCCGAGGATAACACGGCTGAGGTGGTGCGGAAGCAAGCGATTAAGGGAGATATTCGTTATGTGAATCGGGGCGAAAATTTTTCGTTTTCGGATTCTTGTAATTATGGGGCAAGTCTGGCTAAGTATCCGTATCTGCTGTTTCTGAATAATGATATTGTTTTTACTGACGATGTACTGCCTCTAGCGGTGGATAAGTTGTATGACTCTAGTATTGGGGCAGTGGGGGTGCGTTTGGATGATGACCCTTCATCACTGCCCAAAGGGAAGGAAGCAGGGGTGCAGCATACAGGTATCCACTTTGTGTGGAATGAAAAGCGGGGCTATTTCCAGCCTGAGCAGATTCGACACGAGAGTCTGAGCAATTATTGGGTTTCTTCTCAAGTTGGAGGTGATTTCTTCCCTGCGGCTGTGACAGGGGCGTTTTTGTTGTGTCGGAAGGTCGAGTTTGAATGGCTTGGGGGTTTTCCCTGGATTATGATTATGGGCTGGAAGATATTGATTTTTGTTTGCGCCTGGGAAGGGATTTGCAAAAAAAATGCTACTGCATTAATCAGGTGAGTTTGCAACATTGGGAGGGTGCAACTCGGAAACTGGGGAATGGGCAAGTTCGTGCACAAATTCTTGATAAAAACCATAGGGTATTTAAGCAAAGTTGGGATAATTATGTGCTGCAATTGATTGGTAAACCAAGGGTGCAAATTGATAGTGCTTCCGTTAATGTTCTGTTTGTGCTTTATGAGAGCCTCGAATCTAACAGTGGCTATCAGGCTCAACTCCATGCTGCTAGGTTGGTCGAGCAAGGAGTTGATTGTGTGTTTGCTGTTCCTGATGGGGCGGATGAGGTGCGACAAACTTCAAGTCATCGATTAAACCCCATCTCTGTATTGACATTTTCTGCGGTTATTGCACCCCGTACCCGTTTTCCTTTTGCCGATGGTCGCAGTCCTGACGTGATTTATGCTTGGACTCCCCGTGAGGTGGTGCGGAAGTTTGTAGAAAAGCTGCTTGATCGCCATGCTTCTGCTTTGATCATCCATTTGGAAGATAATGAGGAATACTTGACTGAAGCTAAGTTAGGAAGGTCTTTTGCTGAGTTAGTTAACCTACCGGAAGCCGATCTAGACAGGCTGATCCCCGCCAATCGCTACCACCCTATCAAGGGCAGAGCTTTTCTCGACCGGGCGCAGGGATTGACAATGATTACTGACACTCTCAAGGGGTTTAATACCCAGCAAGTAGCCGAGCTTGTGTTACCTGCTCCAGTGGATGAGAAATTGTTTTATCCTCGGCCTATGAATCTGGACTTGCGTTGCTCTCTGGGAATTCCAGAGGGGCATTTGGTGTTGGCTTATACGGGTAATGTCCATAGTGGCAACAGGGATGAGGTACAGGAGTTATATCGGGCTGTGGAAATTCTGAATCTACGGGGATGCCCAACTGTGTTATTACGCACCGGGTTGAATGATCAGAAACTAGGTGTTGAGAGTTGGGGAGGAGCTTATGAAAAATATCTGGGCTGGGTAGAGCGAGATCAAGTACCGGAGATTCTAGCAGCAGCGGATATTTTAGTCCAACCTGGTTGTACTGGTCTATTTAATGATCAGCGCGTACCCTCAAAGTTGCCAGAATATTTTGCAATGGGACGACCTGTGGTACTACCGATGGCAAATATGGGGTTGCTGGTAGAACATGGTCAGGAAGGATATGTGCTGGAAAGGGCAGATGCAGAAAATATATGCAACGCTGTAAGTGAAATTTATGGAAACAAGGAATTGGCTAACAAACTTTCTAAAAATGCAATTGTTTTTTTGCGAAAGTATATTGATGAGCATCAAAATAATTTTTTAGAATTTATTTGCTCCCATATTGCATCTAAGAAATATAACGTTGAAGTGCTTTCACTTGATGAACTCATTAATATATATAAAATGTTAAAAAATCCTCCTTTAAATATTGATTCATTTGAAACAATGATTGATATAACAAAACAAGTAAAAAATAATTCGGATTATCTAAATCTGACTCAGATAGTTATAAGCAATATTAAAATAATTAATAACTGTAACAATTCAGTCGAAAAAGTTTTCTTAAAAAAAGAGAATTCTAGGATTTTAGACAAGATAGAGAGAGAGATGGCTAAACGCAATTTAACACAAGAAAATACGGAGAACTCAATTGAAGATTTAAGCAAAAATAATCCTACTCAATCTCAAGAATATACATTAGAAAATGCAATAATTAATGTTTACAAAGTTGTTCTAAATCGAATGCCACTTCAAAGCGAAATTGAAGAATGGTTAAATAATTTATTAAATGGATTAAAATTTGAGGAATTCTTTCATCTAGCATTTGATTCTGAAGAGAGACAAATTATTAATTCATCTGTTCAACAATATGAAAATTTATCAGATGGTGAGTTTATAAAGTATGCTTATAGGACAGTGCTTAATAGAGGATGCAATGCAAGGGAGATGTATTTATGGGAAAAAGAACTAGCTAATGATCGAATAAGCAGACAAGATGTCTTAAAACTAATCTTTCAAGATGCAGTTAAGTTGCTCATTGATGAACGTCCATCCGTCCATGATGGTCTTTCATGTAATATCATGGGTACTTCTCAGTATATAAGCATGAAAGACTGGATCAAGAAATCATATTCTAATCAAAAAGTTGATTCTGTACAGACAAAATACTGTAACCGTTTTCATATTATTTCAGAAAAAAAATATTTGGTAACGGCAATAGCCAGCCTTTATTGTGGCAGAGACTATATTGACAAATTCATGGATAACATTACAACACAAAGTTGTTTTAAAGATTACTGTGAGTTAATTATAATTGATGCTAACTCACCCGAAAATGAATCAGAAGTAATTCAACGTTATATGAATTCATATAAAAATATTAATTATATGCGTATGAACTATAGAATCGGCATTTATGACGCTTGGAATTGTGGTGTTAAGGTAGCAAAAGGCGAATATCTGACAAATACCAATCTTGATGACTTACGCAGGCAAGATTCTTTAGAGATCCAAGCGGGAGTCCTTGACAACCTGGATTTTGTGGATATTGTTTATCAAGATTTTTATTATACATTTGACATAAATTTACCATACGAGGAAATTGCATTATATGATTACCAAAGTAATCTTCCAGTGGTTACAAAAGATAACATGATGAGTTTCAATTCACCTCATAACGCACCGATGTGGAGAAAAAAATTACATGAGGAGATAGGTTACTTTAATATCAATTATAAGTCTGCTGGTGATTGTGATTTTTGGATGAGATGTTTAAATGCCGGAAAAATATTTTATAAAGTTAACGACCCACATGTTGTGTACTTTCAGAATCCAAAAGGTTTATCTACCTGTAGTAACACACGAGGCTTGGTTGAATCTCATGAGATTTCAAAACGATTTTGCAAAATATTTATTTCAGATATGTTGACTATGCCTTTTAGTGAGTTTTGTAGCAAAATAGGAATTGCTGATTCCCTTGATGACGGTAGCCTAAATCGTTATATGATGGCTAAATATGCGTTGCGTAACATCGCTAGGTACAATAAATTTTAATAGGGGGTTAAACGTCAATGGCAAAAATACTGATAGACGGGGTTTTTTTCCA
Organism: Arthrospira sp. PCC 9108; assembly: GCA_016745315.1. Taxonomy (GTDB): domain Bacteria; phylum Cyanobacteriota; class Cyanobacteriia; order Cyanobacteriales; family Microcoleaceae; genus Limnospira; species Limnospira platensis. The sequence continues at coordinate 892,576 of CP066886.1, read as the reverse complement.
ATTGAATAATACTGGCATAGCAAGAGTTTGGAAAACTCTACTCAGTATTATTGCTAGATGGAAAGTTTTTGACATATATTTTCTAGATCGTGGTAACGCACCTATTATTGATGGTGTTTGTTATATTCCTTTTCCAAAATATCAGTCATGCTACTGTCCTGCTGACTCTATGCTTATACAAAATATTTGTGATTTTTACCACATAGATGCTTTTACATCTACTTATTATACAACTCCCATTAATACACCTATGTTATTAATGGTGTATGATATGATCCCTGAAATTTTTGATTTTGATCTGACTGTTAAAGGATGGATGGAAAAAGAAATAGCAATCTCTTATGCACAAAGATATCTCTGTATAAGCTACAATACTCGAGATGATCTTCTTGCTTTTTATCCAGAAATACCAGATTATAATGTCTCTGTTGCTCACTGTGGAATTGATAGAAGTGCATTTTATCCACGTTCAGCACCTGAAATTTCCTCTTTTAAACAGAAATTTGAATGCCAAAAACCATTTTTTTTATTTGTAGGTTCACGAACACAACATAACGGATATAAAAACAGTAAAATCTTTTTTGATGCTTTTTTAGAATTGGCTTGTGCAAACTTTGATATTCTTTGTGTCGGTGGAGAAAAAGAAATTGATCCAGAAGTTTTAGAAAGACTCCCTGCAAATGTTAGCTGTAAGCGAGTTGAACTTACAGATGATGAGCTTGGAATAGCTTATAGCTCTGCTCATGCGTTCGTGTATCCATCACTTTATGAAGGTTTTGGTATGCCTGTAATTGAGGCTATGGCTTGTGGTTGCCCCGTTATTACAACCCATCACGGTTCTCTGGCAGAAGCGGCAGGGGATGCAGCTTGCCTAATTAGTGGAACATCTACCGAAGAAATGAAAAACGCTCTCATCAAAATGTCTGATTCTAACTATCGTCAAATACTCCGAACAAAAGGTATTGAACAGGCAGGGAACTTTAATTGGGAAACTATGGCGAAAAGTTTAGTAAATAACTTGGAAATTCTATTAGCACAGGCACGTTCCGGTAAATATGATAAATTTTTTGCTGAATGGAAAAAACTTCGGACAATTCAAGCTGAAGTCGATTTTTTGGTTTAAAATAACAGTTAGTTAGCAAAACAATCAGATGTAATTTTTGGAGTTAGTCATGAATAGATACCATTTAGGTGACAAGATTTGTTTTTTTTCTGGTTATCCTGGGGCTAAGTTTTTATCTCATGGTTGGTCAACTCCTGAGCAACACCACTGTTGGTCGGATGGTAGTCAAGCAGAAATTAGTTTTCAGATTGTTTCACTGCTCCATAATGACCTTTTATTATATATTTGTTGTCAAGGATTTCTTGCAGGCGGTTTAATTGATCATCAAGATGTTGATCTATATGTTAATGAGCAGTTTCTAACGACGTGGAAAGTCAGTAGTTTGAAATGGTTTGACTTAACTATACCTCGAAATTTAATTGGTAGTGATTGTATTATAATCAAGTTTATAATCAATCAACTATTATCTCCTTTTGAACACAATTTATCTTTAGATAAAAGGAAGCTAGGTATAAGTTTAAACTACATGGTTTTATTTGATAATGTGGACATCAATCACTTGGATGCCAAAAAAATAAGTATGGGAAAAGATCCTATAGGCTATGTATATAAATCTAAAAACTGTTACTTTAGATTAATTAGAAAAGATTTAAATATTGTTAAAGATTTAGTTCTTAATACTGGTTTGGTTAATTTATTTTCAAAAGAAAAAATGATACCATCTCATTTTTTTAAATCAGTAAAACATGACCAATACCAACATATAGCTTTTTCAACAACAGGAATTCCTGTCTATCCTCCCAATTATCCTATATTAATGTTACGTGATGCTGCTTATACGTTTATATCTATTAATGAAATATTGTTAGATTATTTTCCAGAAGACGAGTTTGGTCTTTTAGATGGACATTATGGAAATTTTGTTCAAATGGATAATGCAATACCTATGTGGTGTGATATTGGTTCAATATCTAATGTAAAATCTCACATAGAATTTGGCTATGGTCAATTTGTACGTTGTTATGTTCGACCATTAATTATGTTTTCTATTGAACGAAATATTCCACAGATAAGAAATCTAATGCATAAATCACTAGATGGCATAAGTATGGAAACAGCAATACAAATTAGTGGTGATATAGAACAATTAAGAGTTAGCGAGACTTATCCACAGCATGAACGGCGACAAGCTTTAGCTTCTCTGCGCCTTATATTAGATCAACTTGGGTTAAATCCACAAAAAGAACGATGGTCTGACTACCGTAATGAGGAAGCCCTAATGCTGGCATACAATGGAAAATTGCTCCAAGAAAACTACGACTTTAGCGACTCTAGATTTAAGGCTGTGATTGATTTAGCCCTAAAATTCGCAGCAGGAGCGTATTCCTTTATTGATATCGGATGCAATGATGGAGTATTTAGTTTGCTCCTGGCAAGAGAAGGTCTTAAAGGGTTAGCTATTGATTTAGATGAATATGCCCTCAATAAACTTTATTTATTTGTGAGGAAACACGATGAAATTTCTCTTAAAATTGCCTGCAACTCTTTTATGTCTGTTGCTGAACAAGCAGAATTGGTTTTAGCACTTGCACTCACACACCATCTTTATCTCTCTCAAAATATAAGCTTTGATCAAATTGCTGAAAAATTATCAAAAATTAGTACAAAATTTGTGATTACTGAGTTTATGCCTGATGGTCAGGGTGGCATACTTGGACATCCTCAACCTCATCCAAACCCACTTCCTGAAGAATATTGCCTTTCTAATTTTACAGTAGCATTAGAAAAATATTTTAATAATGTTGAAATTATTGATTATCTAAGAAAAACCGATCCTAAATATTTTTCAAGAAGAATATTAATTTTTTGTCAGAAATAGTAGTTTATATTTAATTACTATCTATGCTTTTTACAGGACATTTTTTAAATTATTGGATGTTCTGGTTTACACAAAGTTTTTTTGTCTGGATTGGGCTATACTCAGATTGCCCTAATTTTAAAGATAAGTTGTTGCCATTCAGGTAAATCCGTCAACAAACAAATATCCAAACTCAAGCGATTTTGAACTGAAAACTTCTTGAACTGCTCTACCCAGTCTGAAATCGTTTCAACTTTATAGTAAGGAGTGTATTCTAAAGACCTCTTGAGAAATCGAGCCATCTCCCCATAAAATCCTTGATAATACTGATACCAAGCAATCCACACTAAAGTATGATAACGCACTTGAGACTCCATTTGTTGAATAGATGCGGGTAAATCCCTATGAGAAAAAAACTTATCTAACACCTTCAGCAAACATTTAGCTTGAGTTTGCGTGTTTCTGGTTGTGTTCCCCTGATACCTCCGATAACCCACCGCTACCCGTCGCCACCAAGCGGCTGCACACCCCATCAACGCCAAACGCAACACCAAATCAACATCATGGGATTGGCGCAACTCCCCATCAAACCCCCCCACCTTTTCTAACCAGTCTTGGCGAATCATCATTCCACTGGTTTTTACAGGTTTATACATTAACCAACTTTCTAAATTTAGATTAGGAACATCACCCCAAGGTTCTACATCAATAATTTTATCACCTGCTTCATCAACAATTCGCCAGCCTGTATGGACACTACCCAGACTCGGCTGTTGCTCAAAACAATTCACTTGTTCTCCTAACTTTTCCGGTAACAGCCAGAAATCATCCGCATCTAAAAACGCAATCAATTCACCCTAGCTTCCTTAATCCCTAAATTACGAGCAACAGCAGAACCTTGATTTTCTTGATAAAAATATTGAATTTTATTCCTGTAAGGTTCTAAAACTTGGCAAGTTTGATCCGTTGAACCATCATCAATAACAATAATTTCATAATCTTGATAAGTCTGTATTAAAACACTATCGATCGCTTCCCGAGAAAGCGATCGCAATTGTAAACCGGAATAATGACACTCACCCTCGGATGCTGATTCAGATTCGGACTCCTCCTTATGAAATCATGTAAATTTCCTCAGCTTCTCTTATGATTTGGATACCAGTTCTCTTCCAACAATTCTTCAAAAGAATAAGGACAGTTAGCCGGAAATAGACTTTTAGATAAACCCGTTTTCTTGCTCACGAAACTCACGGCGACATGATAGATAGAGTCCAATTCTAGAATCAGCTTATTTTTCAGGCTTGCCGTCAACTCATGAATTAAATCATCGCGAAACGCAATAATTTCTGCCTGCCAATGTCGATGGTTCCGCTCGTATTCTTTCTCCCAGTATTCCAACAACAGCAGATGGATGATAATCTGCCTCAAAAGACTTCTAGCCTTGTTAAACTCACTCCTTCCCAAACTTTCCAACTCCTCAATCAAGCCGTCCAGATCTAAATCTTGGAAGTCTTTTTCCTTCAACAATTCGACGGTTTGCTGTAGCCACAAATAACCGTCGGTTTTATACAATTCTTGAAGTTGATTCTTGACCGAGTTTTTCATGTTTTTTTCCCGTCTTCCAGTGGTCGTCTTTGATCGGCGATCGCATCACCCTATCTCATCATGATAACACGGGCAAGATGCCCGTGCTACGCGAGAGGCGATCGCATTCCCATCCCCCTGAGTTACTATCGACAATATCCACCCGAATTCCCGGAGGAAATCCGATGCACTCCACCCTTCTCCATGTCAGTCAGGAACAATTCCAGGCGATCGCCGCCGCCAACCCCGATTTAAGATTGGAACGGACAGCCACAGGAGAATTGCTCGTGACACCACCGACCGGGAGCGAATCGGGAAAAAGAAATTTCAGCTTGACAACCCAACTAGGAATTTGGGTAGAAGCAAACCCAGAATTGGGCGAAGGGTTCGACTCCTCCACCGGATTTATTCTCCCCAACGGGGCGATCCGTTCCCCTGATGCTTCTTGGGTGAGTCGCCCCCGCTGGGAAGCACTGACACCGGAGGTGCGCCGAGGTTTCGCTCCCTTATGTCCTGATTTCGTGGTGGAATTGCGATCGCCTACCGATAGCTTATCGGAACTGCGACAAAAGATGGGGGAATATTTGGAAAATGGAGCCCGACTCGGATGGTTAATTGACCCCCAAAATCGACGGGTAGAAATCTACCGCCCCCAACAAGAAATCGAAGTTGGCGAGGATCCCACAAAACTATCAGGCGGCGATGTCTTGCCGGGATTGGTTTTGAGACTGAATCGGATTTGGGGATGAGAATTGACTGGCTTTTTTAGTAGAGCGATCGCCTCACCCCACCTCGAAATTATAACACAGGCAACAAGCCAGTTTGACTTCTATAAGCGATCGCCATCAATCCCCGCTTCCCGCAACAACATCTCCAACCTTTTAGCCTTTCGGCGCTCCTCTTCCAACTCGGCGGTCAGTTGTTCGGCTCGCGATCGCTCCTGTTCGGCTCGCGATCGCTCCTGTTCGGCTCGCGATCGCTCCTGTTGTAATTGTTGCTCGATTTCCAGGGGAGAAGAAAACGGCTGACCCTGGGGATGATAAAGTGTTAACGTCTCCTCGGACAACTCAAATCGAACTTGCAGGCGGGGACTCACCCAATTCTGCATTTCCTCAATCATAGCCAGACGATCGCCCGAACGGATACACCCGCTCAAATCATTGTTTTCCGGGTCATAAAGATAATATTCCTCCACCCCATAGTGTTCGTAAAATAACAACTTCCGAGTCAGTTCTCCCGGTCGGTTCCCCGGAGACAGAATTTCAAACACGACCTGGGGGGCGATCGCCTTTTCTTTCCACTGTTGGTAAGAACCCCGGTCTCCCTTCTCTACCCCAAACACCACCATAACATCCGGCGCTTGGCGTATCTTATTATTCCCTTCCACCGGATACCAGAGTAAATCCCCCGCCACAAACACATCCGCCTGTAGGGCAAATAACCACGCCAGATTGTGATATATGGTCATAATCCAGCGAAACTGAATCGTATTCTCCGCCATCGGTTTACCGTCAGAATCAGGATAGATAATTTCGTGCTGAGTTGCGATTTTTGGCTGAGAAACCATTGCTCATCTCCCTATAAACTCATAGGCGCGTTTCCCCTCTCTGGGAATATGATAACCCAATCCCAAGCCAATGCCAGGATTTCCGAGCATCTGCCGAGTTACCATTAACAATATCCGCCCACATTCCCGGAGGAAATCTGATGCACAGCACCCTCACCCTGCGACTACCACCCTCCACCCTTCTCCACGTCACCCTTGAACAATTCCAGGCGATCGCCGCCGCCAACCCCGATTTAAGATTGGAACGGACAGCCACAGGAGAATTGCTCGTGACACCACCGACCGGGAGCGAATCGGGAAAAAGAAATAGCCGCATTATCGGACAACTCGATCGCTGGGATGAAGCCCACGAAGAGTTGGGTGTTGCTTTTGACTCCTCCACCGGATTTATTCTCCCCAACGGGGCGATCCGTTCCCCTGATGCTTCTTGGGTGAGTCGCCCCCGCTGGGAAGCACTGACACCCGAGGTGCGCCGAGGTTTCGCTCCCTTATGTCCTGATTTCGTGGTGGAATTGCGATCGCCTACCGATAGCTTATCGGAACTGCGACAAAAGATGGGGGAATATTTGGAAAATGGAGCCCGACTCGGATGGTTAATTGACCCCCAAAATCGACGGGTAGAAATCTACCGCCCCCAACAAGAAATCGAAGTTGGCGAGGATCCCACAGAACTATCAGGCGGCGATGTCTTGCCGGGATTTGTGTTGAGATTAAATCGGATTTGGTGATAATTTGGGGCGGAGAATTTACTGGCTTTTGATAGCAGGCGATCGCCTCACCCCACCTCGGAATTATAACACAGGCAACAAGCCAGTTTGACTTCTATAAGCGATCGCCATCAATCCCCGCTTCCCGCAACAACATCTCCAACCTTTTAGCCTTTCGGCGCTCCTCTTCCAACTCGGCGGTCAGTTGTTCGGCTCGCGATCGCTCCTGTTGTAATTGTTGCTCGATTTCCAGGGGAGAAGAAAACGGCTGACCCTGGGGATGATAAAGTGTTAACGTCTCCTCGGACAACTCAAATCGAACTTGCAGGCGGGGACTCACCCAATTCTGCATTTCCTCAATCATAGCCAGACGATCGCCCGAACGGATACACCCGCTCAAATCATTGTTTTCCGGGTCATAAAGATAATATTCCTCCACCCCATAGTGTTCGTAAAATAACAACTTCCGAGTCAGTTCTCCCGGTCGGTTCCCCGGAGACAGAATTTCAAACACGACCTGGGGGGCGATCGCCTTTTCTTTCCACTGTTGGTAAGAACCCCGGTCTCCCTTCTCTACCCCAAACACCACCATAACATCCGGCGCTTGGCGTATCTTATTATTCCCTTCCACCGGATACCAGAGTAAATCCCCCGCCACAAACACATCCGCCTGTAGGGCAAATAACCACGCCAGATTGTGATATATGGTCATAATCCAGCGAAACTGAATCGTATTCTCCGCCATCGGTTTACCGTCAGAATCAGGATAGATAATTTCGTGCTGAGTTGCGATTTTTGGCTGAGAAACCATTGCTCATCTCCCTATAAACTCATAGGCGCGTTTCCCCTCTCTGGGAATATGATAACCCAATCCCAAGCCAATGCCAGGATTTCTGAGCATATGCCGAGTTACCATTAACAATATCCGCCCACATTCCCGGAGGAAATCTGATGCACAGCACCCTCACCCTGCGACTACCACCCTCCACCCTTCTCCACGTCACCCTTGAACAATTCCAGGCGATCGCCGCCGCCAACCCCGATTTAAGATTGGAACGAACCGCCACAGGAGAATTGCTCGTGACACCACCCACCGGGAGCGAATCAAGCCAAAAAAATAGCAGATTGACAACCCAACTAGGAATTTGGGATGAAGCCCACGAAGAGTTGGGTGTTGCTTTTGACTCGTCCGGGGGATTTATTCTCCCCAACGGGGCGATCCGTTCCCCTGATGCTTCTTGGGTGAGTCGCCCCCGCTGGGAAGCACTGACACCCGAGGTGCGCCGAGGTTTCGCTCCCTTATGTCCTGATTTCGTGGTGGAATTGCGATCGCCTACCGATAGCTTATCGGAACTGCGACAAAAGATGGGGGAATATTTGGAAAATGGAGCCCGACTCGGATGGTTAATTGACCCCCAAAATCGACGGGTAGAAATCTACCGCCCCCAACAAGAAATCGAAGTTTTGGAGGAGCCCACAGAACTATCAGGCGGCGATGTCTTGCCGGGATTTGTGTTGAGATTAAATCGGATTTGGTGATAATTTGGGGCGGAGAATTTACTGGCTTTTGATAGCAGGCGATCGCTCCAGACTTAGTACCACAAAAATTAAATATTGTCAACCTCTACCCGCCCCATTGCGTCACCGGCGCGGGCAATAACAGCCCATGGCTCTCTCCCCAACCTTCTCCGAGAGGGAGGGAAAATTTCCATTTTACTTGGTGCGTATCAATCTCCCCCTACCACTGGGAGGATTCATTTTTACCCTGGAAAATCAGGGTGATTAAGACATAATTCATAGCATAGGATAATCCGAGAAATCACTAGGGTAATTGGTGAATAATTATCACCTGGGTTCCTGAGAGTTTAAATTATAGTGGAAAGATGAGTTGTTAGGGGGTGAAAAGTTCCCGGAGGTGATTTTGGGAAAACTTGACGAGTGATAGACCAAGTGTAAAGCTATGTAAGGATACAATCTCAACTAATTATATCTCCAGGAGTTTCCATGCCCTACGATCGCGAAAAACAAGTCGCTATTGATGCCGTACTCGCCGCCTCCCGTCTGTGCGAAGAAGTACGACAAGCCATTCCCCCCGCTATGGAAAAAGGGGATAAAAGCCCTGTAACTGTTGCCGATTTTGGTTCCCAGGCGATTATCTGTAAAGCTATCTCAGAAGCCTTCCCCGATGATCCGATAGTGGGAGAAGAAGATGCTACTACCCTGAAAACCCCGGAAATGGGGAACAACCTGGAGAAAGTTACAGACTATGTTAAGAGTATTATACCTGATGCCACCCCTGAGCAAGTAACTACTTGGATAGATCGCGGTAATGGCAGTGTGGGGGACGATTTTGGACTCTAGATCCCATTGATGGCACTAAGGGGTTTTTACGAAAAGACCAATATGCGATCGCACTAGCCCTAATTGAAAACGGGGAGGTTAAACTAGGAATTATGGGCTGTCCGGCTTATGCAATTGATGGAGATATTCCCGGAATGTTGTTTGTGGCTGTGCGGGGGGAAGGGTCGATGAAAATGCCCTTTTCTACTGGGAAATTTACCCCGATTCAAGTGGTGAAAGCTGAAGATACCGCCAATATGCGCTTTGTGGAAAGCGTGGAAGCCGCCCACGGTGATCAATCCCGTCAAAATGCGATCGCTCAAGCTGCGGGAATTACCTCCCCCTCGGTGCGGATGGACTCCCAAGCTAAATATGGGGTTGTAGCATCAGGACAAGCGGCTTTATATCTGCGTCTTCCTTCTCCTAAATACCCCAATTACCGGGAAAATATTTGGGATCATGCCGCCGGGGCGATTGTCGTTGAAGAAGCCGGAGGTCGCGTCACAGATATGTACGGGAAACCCCTAGATTTTGCTTCTAGTATTAAAATGGTAGACAATCGGGGTATAGTGGTGAGTAATGGACTGATTCACGATCAGGTTTTATCTGCATTGAAATCATAATTAACTGGTGGGGTTTGGGCTGAGGTGAGGCAATTATAAATGATTGTAGGGCGGGTGATCCGGTCAGCTTTACCAAGAATCATCAACCCGCCCTGATCTCAGTATAACTAATGATAGGGGCTACTTATTCAAACTTTCAATAACTGGGTGATCATCGGAATGATTAAATTTGAAAATAGTCAACTATGGAACAGTTAAAATGGTACTTAGTCCTATGATGTCTAAATTGTCAGTTTGGGGGCGGCGGAATGGTTCCCTATTGGCTTCTCTGCTATTACTGTGGGGTGTAAGTTTACCCACCATATCCCAGGCTGTTAGCAACAGCACAGAGTCCAATTCATATAATATTGCTCGTGTAGATACTAATGCGATCGTGAATCAAAATAACCAATTTGCTCTCGACCTATACAACCAACTCAAAAAGGAAATATCAGGCAATTTATTTTTTTCACCCTATAGCCTTTCCACTGCTATGGCTATGACCTATGAAGGGTCACGAAATCAAACGGCTATGCAAATATCCCAGGTTTTCCATTTCCATCAGCCTCCTGGTAGTTTATACCCGGAATTTACCAGTCTGGTTAATGATATTAAAAGCCGCAACTCTTCCCAACTCTATTTAGTTAACCGTCTGTGGGGACAGTCCGGCTATAGGTTTCAGGAACCCTTTTTACAAATCACCAAAAACCATTATAATGCGCCGTTAACTCAAGTAGATTTTCGAGGCAATCATGAAGAGTCACGTCAAACAATTAATGATTGGATAAGCCAGGAAACTAACCACAAAATTACTGACCTCATCGCACCGGGAACTTTGGATGTATTCACCCGACTGATTTTGACTAATGCGGTTCATTTTGCGGGAGATTGGTTGTCACCTTTTCCAGAGAAATATACTCAAGATGGCATCTTTAATTTGCCATCAGGAGAAACTATTTCCGTGCCGATGATGCACCATCCTAATGTCTCTATTGGTTATCATAGTTTACCGGAAGTGAAGATAATTGAACTCCCCTACGCTGATGGTAATTTATCAATGATAATTCTGCTACCTGCGGAAGGAACAGACCTCCCCACTTTCGCCGACAACATGACGATCGCTAATTTACAAAACTGGCTGCAAAACCTGGAATATGTCAATTTACAAATATGGCTACCCAAATTTAATTTTAGCTCATCGTTTAATCTCAAGTCAACCCTGAGTTATATGGGTATGGAATCAGCTTTTACGGAAATTGCCGATTTTTCTGGTATCAGTTCCGAAAAACCATTTTTCTTATATGATGTGGTGCATCAAGCCTTTGTCAATGTTGACGAAAAAGGCACAGAAGCATCAGCCGCCACTGGGGTAATTGCCGGAAGTAGAAGTTCCATCCGCGATCGCATTCATATTAATCGACCATTTATGTTTATAATTAGAGAGTTTGACAGTGGCACCATTTTATTTATGGGGTCTGTGGTCAATCCCTTACAAAAGTGAAAGCGTGAAGAGTGAACTGTTGGTTGTTGACGCTTTGGCCGTTATCGGGTATCACGGTGAGAGTTAGTCCACCAGGCGGAGGTTGGGGAAAATCCCCAAATTTAAACTTAATTTTTGGCAATTGTTTCAGAGATAACTGACCCATTGCACAATCTCAAGATACAATTTCTTGTGATAGACTCTAATCTTGCTGTATCAAATTTTGCTATGACTGAGCCAATCAACGAGTCCAATGAGAGTTTACCCCGGGAATTTCGAGTTAATCAACTTAGGAATCTCATAGAAACCCTGCATATTGCCGACGAAATTGCTAGTAAAGGCTATTTGATCAGTAGTTCAGAACTTGCTGATTTAATGGATATTAACGCCAGTGCTGTCACCAGTCGCGGTGATAACTGGGCGTGGCGCAATTGGGAAGTTTCCAGGGTTAGACGGGAAGGTAATCAAATCCTCTGGCAATTGGAGAGGGTTGATTAGCAAATGCGGTGATTTATTATTATTGTTCATTGTTCGCGGCAAGTTCTTCATGCTTTGGGCAATGAACATTAGTGATAATTCCGACCGGGTTTCATGGGGTCAACTACTGGAATGGGGATAGCGATCGCTTATAAATTTAGTTGCCCCCACAGTATCGGATACTATACCATCTAAGGTAGCATTTAGCAAGTCATTTAACATAATTTGAAATTGCGGTCCAGGTTTATATCCCAACTTTTTCAAATCATTACCATTCAGAATCGGTTTAGCATTCCACCAATTATTTAAATATCTCCAAATTTGCTTTCTCACCCACCGAGGAGAATGGGCGGCAATTAAAATCAACATCGGTAAATCGTAGGGTTCAAACACCCGAAAATAATCACTAGGCTGCTGACAATTGGGCAATAAATCCGCCACTCGATTTTGAGCATTTTCTAGGTTTAACAAACGGTCTACCTGCTGAGAATTAAACTGAAAAATATCGGCAACTTCCCGGCGATATTCGGGAGACAAAGCGGCGATTAAGACATCCAGGCGAATTTGCCAATGGGTGAGAGTGTGGTGAGGGTCAAACCGTTTTAAACAGCGGTCTACGGTTCTAATTTGCCGCCAGAGAAGCTGATTTAACTCCAAAGTGGGATGAATACACCGCAGGGCTTTTAACTCCCCTAATAAATGTAAAGCCGGTTGCCAATAGGGGGCTTGCAGAATATATTTTAACTCACTTTTTAGCCTGGCTTCCAAAGCGGGGATTTTAGCAGAATCTCGCTGTTGTCGCTGGCGGTCATAAATACCACTATTAATGGCATAATCGACATATTCCTTAGTGTGATGTTCCAGATTAAAACCCAGTCGCACCGCAAACCTGACCGCGCGATAAATGCGGGTAGGGTCTTCAATAAAACTATTAGGATGCAATACCCTAATTTCTCGTAATTCCAAATCCTGAACCCCACCAAAAAAGTCTAATAATTCTCCGGATTTAGGTTCAGTTAATCTCAAAGCCAAAGCATTAATCGTAAAATCGCGACGGTAGAGGTCTTGACGAATAGAACTTGCTTCGACTTCTGGGTTAGCCGCCGGATAGGGATAAAACTCGGTTCTAGCAGTAGCAATATCAATCCAAAGGGAGTTTAAAACGGGGTGATTATGCCACAATAAGGCGGCGGTTTGAAATTGACCATGCACTTCTAGTCGCGCTTGTGGGTAATATTCTTGTAGCGATCGCGCTAGATCCACAGCCGGAGAAATTGTCGTAGTTATCTCATCTGATATATTGTTAGTAGAATTGTGATAGCAACCATCAACCACCAAATCAATATCATGTAATAAGAGATTATCCGTCGGTTCAGCTAACAATAAATCTCGCACTCCCCCACCGACTAGATAAATTTGCCAACCTCGCTGTTGACTAAGTTCGGCAATTTTGGCTAAAATTTGCCAAAGTTCTGGGGCTAAACGTTCTTGTAAAAGTTCATCAACAGTGCTACAAGTAGAACCCGGAATACAACCTCGGCGGGGGGTAGGTTTGGGTAGACAATGCTGTTGATAAAGTAACCTTAATACATCGGTGCGGGTGACAATTCCGACTAAATTACCATTTTCTAAAACGGGTAATCGACCAATATCATAAGTGACCATAATTGACTCAATTTCCGGGAGTGAAGTTTCCGGGGTAATTGTCCGCAGTTGCGGGGTCATATAACCTTTCACTGGGGAATGATTGAAACCATGATGTAAGGCGATATCAATATCACGACGGGAGATAATCCCCACCAGTTGATGGTTATCGTCTAAAACAGATAGCCCTGAATGACCATAACGTAGTAGTATACGGTGAGCCTCCCCGACGCTGGTTCCCGGGCGAATAGTGCGTACTGGGGAAGACATTAATTCCCTAGCGGTAGGTGATGGAGGAATTTGTGCCTTAAAATTAGTTACCAGGGTTTCTAAGGTGGAGTGCGGATCGACATCTCGTAAAATCACGGAAGCGGCGCGGGGATGACCACCACCACCGAGGGGATTAAATAGGCGGTTGAGGTCGGTTTGGTCAATGCGCGATCGCCCAATAATAGTTAATCGTTTCTCCCCACCGCTACGGACTCGATATTGATTAGCTAGTAATAATCCATCGCTTTCGGTCAGGTCTAATAATTCGGAGGTTAAACTAGACAGACCGGGTACATAATCATCAGTTTCCAATAATACCCAGGATATGGTGTTACCTTTGACAGTTGACTGATGTAGAGTTTCTAAAGCTGTGGTTAATAAGTCCTGTAGGGTAGGAGATAAGCCGGGTTCTACATATTCGGCGATCGCAGATAAACTCGGATTTTTTTCCATTAACCAAGCTAAGGCGATCGCATCCCGTGGAGTAGAATGGTCAAAGGTTAGCGATCCGGTATCGACATGAATACCTAAAGCCATAACTGTGGCTTCTGCTGGTCGGGGAATCACAGGATTAGCCATAGAGCGCAAATGCTCTACAATTAAAGTAGTAGTTGCCCCTACCGCTTCAATTTGAGTCCATGTAGCGGGGATATCTAATTTTAGGTGAGGGTGATGGTCATACAACAGGATTTCCAAATTGGGTAAGTCTAACCATTCGGCTGCTTTCCCTAGGCGATCGCGATTTTGGCTATCCACCACGGACAATTTACAGATCCGCTCAGGATTAACCGATCGCCTTTCAATCAATGGAAACTCATCTCGATACAAAGCCAAAAAATCCCGCACGGCTGGATGAGATCCCCCCGTCAGCACTATTCTACTACCTGGATACAGGCAAGTTAAACCTACCGCCGCCCCCAAGGAGTCAAAATCTGCTGTGGTATGACATAGAATCAAGTGCATATCAGGTGTTTTTTGGGCTTTACACCTAATTTTATCCTAAATTCTTGACACTCTCTGGGATCCATCCACTAATATTGTTGGGTTCAGTCCTCATACTGATTTGCTATTGGGCGATCGGACTCACTTGAATACTATTGTCTGTAGACTCAGGGTATCTGTAGCTGACATAATTTCAGCATGACAGAGATTAACAAGGCTTTAGGTCAAGTTCTGATTAAGTACAGAACACTAGCAAAGATTTCCCAAGAAGAACTCGCTGACAGAGCAGGTATACATCGTACCTATGTCAGCCAGATAGAACGTGGTTTAAAATCACCCACTTTGTCTGTCTTGTTTCGGATTTCCCAATCTCTAAACACTACTGCTAGTGTTTTGATAGCTGAAGTGGAACGAGCATTATATGACATATATTATTAATCCTAATTTCCATATTTTGGGGGGATTTGAAGTCAATGCTAGACATATAGATTCAGCACTGTCCCAAACCAATCAATTTCTAGAAACTATTCCGGCGGCTGTTTATAAAAATATTGATTATAAAACTACAAGTTCGATTGTTGGTTCCATGTTTTGCCAGTCTATAGCCGAAGTAACAGAAGCGATCGTTAACCCCATAGAGAAAGGACATCCCGATCTAATCCCCAAGGGAAGTGAAAACTCGCCGGAGGAAGAATTGCGTAATTATCCTGTTGGTTTAGAGGTAAAGTGTACTATTGGAAATATAACTAAAGGTGCAAATCTCAGAGCCGGACAACCAAGAATCAATGCTTTAGAAGGCATTACCTGGCAGGCTCATCATCAAGAAGTAAAAGAGTTATTGGGATTAGTTTGGGATTTTGTCCTAAATGAACAGGATTTTAACTATCCAAAAGTTACGGCTATCTTCTATGCCAATAATCTGACTCAAGATGATTGGGGAAATATTAGTGGAACACGAGGTAGAAACACGAAAGTAACGGGGATGAAAGTAAGTGGCAAACAGAAGATGGGACAAGGTTGGGTAGCTGTAATTGATGATTATCTATATAAACAGGTTTATCAGATGATTATGAAATTTTCGATTTAGCTAAAAGCTGAGGGTAACTATCGGAACGATAGTAGATCATTTCCTTGCTAGTTTTTCCGGCTACACCTTTTAAGTATAGCAATGGCTTGAACGGTAGATAATTACCACAATGACCTTCACAAAATATAACTTCTCCCTTCCTATTCTTAGACCATGTGGCTAGTTTTTGATAATCAATAAGTTTACTTCCATAGCGATAACCTTCCCCAGAAGCGTCTTTATAGGGTGGGTCAATAAACCAAGTTGCTTCTATATCGGGGGCTAATGTATAATCTCCACAGATAATCTTCCAGTGCTTAATCTTAAATAAGTTTTCGCACATATATCTTTTACTAATCTGCCAATTTCTAGCTAGAACTGCAGTCACTTTAATAGTTTTATAGTGAAATGCCATTTTCGTGGCTGCATGAATAATATGAAGAAATTCGGAACTCTTTTCGCCGATTTCTAAGTCAGGTAAATTGTTGATTACCTGTGGCGTTGCTTCTTCAATTAACCATTTCCAAATATCGGAGACGCTCTCATCTTTTTCTACTAAAAAAACATTTTTTTGCCAGTTTTCTCCGTACAATGAATAAGCCGCCGAACCGGCAAAAGGTTCCACGATCGCTTCAAAATTAGGAGAAGGATAATGCTTTGCTATTTGCTTTTTTCGGCCGTAGTAGTAGAACATCAGTGTCTAAGTTTAGCTATAAAAAATCCATCCATTTGGTGACGATGGGGCCAAATTTTCAGCCAACCTTCCTTAGTGGGTTCCACCGGAAGATCTAGGTTAGGAACCTCTACACGCCAGGAAGGATGACGACTTAAAAAAGATGCGATCGCCCATTCATTTTCCTGGGGGTATAAAGTACAAGTGGCATAAACTAATACCCCTCCCGGCTTCACCCAATGACTGACCATCTCTAATAATTCTGCCTGCAGTTGAGACAATTGCCGAATCTGATCAGGAGTTTGTCGCCAGCGGGAATCAGATCGCCGATGCAAAGTCCCACCACCAGAACAAGGTGCATCTAATAATACGCGATCGGCCATATTATTATATTGTGGAAAATGACGACTATCTCCTACTTCTACCTGAATCGATCGCAACTTGAGCCGGTTAATATTCTGTTTTAAAGGTTTTAGCCGTCCAGGGGAGCGATCGATAGCGATAACTTTACCATTATCCCCATCAGTTCTGCGATATGGGTAGTTTTTCCCCCCGGGGCGGCGCAGGCATCAATTATAATTTCCCCAGGCTGAGGATCTACTATATATCCTACCAATTGGGCGGATGCGTCCTGAACAGTCCACCAACCTTGATCATATCCGGGTAAATTTCGGATCGCCCCCACACCAGAAGATAATCGCCAACCTTGGGGAAGTTTCGGAAGAGGCGATCCGATGATTTCCTGTTGTTGAAAGGCTGTTTCCACCGTCTCCAAGGTAGTCGAGAGGGGGTTAATTCTTAAATCCAAACTAGGGGACTGATTAAACCAGTCACAGAGTTGTTGGGTTTGAGACTCCCCCAACTCCTCCAACCAGAATTTGATCATCCAGTCGGGGAAACTGTGGAGAATACCCAGCCGAGAAACGGGATTTTCCGGTAACTGCAAAATTGACTCGAGGGAATTTCCCGCCTCCACCAGGCGCAAATACTGACGCAAGAGACCATTAACAAATCCCCCCAAACCAGATAAGTTATTGACTTTGGTTAGGTCTACAGTGGTATTCACCGCCGCCGAGGGAGGAATATTCGAGCTGAAGCAGAGTTGATATAACCCCAAATGCAGAATAATTCTCAGATCTGGCGGCTGTTGGTGGGCGGGTTTTTTGGCTAGGCGATCAATAATTGCATCGAGGGTTCGCCTGCGTCGGGTACAACCGTAAACTAATTCTGTTCCCAGGCGGCGATCGGCATCTTTAAGGTCAGCTTGACGCAATTTTTCATCTAAAACTATATCAGCAAATGCGCCCCGTCGTTGAATGTCTCGGAGGGTGACAAAAGCTAATTGGCGAGGATTATCAGTCACAGTAGACTCGATTTTTGTACAAAAGGGGTTAATTTGGGGCTTGAATCACATAAAAGCGATCGCATTTTACCACCTTATTTGAAATTGTATCAAAAATCCGATCATTTTTCTAGCCGCTCAATTCCAAAGCACATATACAACTTTCCTGGTGTAGCCACTGTTCCCCCACTTGTTTCATGGCCAAAATCACAGGTTTTAGTTCCCGACCTTTAGCAGTGAGAGAATATTCCACATGGGGAGGGATTTCTGGGTAAACGGTACGGATTAATAAGCCATACTTTTCTAACTCTCTCAATCGGATCGTCAGAGTCTTTGTGCTGATCCCTGGTAAGGCTTCAATCAATTCATGGGTTCTCATATCGCCTCGGAATAACTCCCGCAAAATTTGGACTGACCATTTACTGCCAATGATATCCATTAAAAACTGAATGGGACAAATGATCTCAGCGCACTGATCCCGTTCATAAGGGGCAACGGATTCGTAATATTTCTTAACTTTCATTTTAAGCTCCTGATCTGCTTAATCTTTTTTAAGAATAACCCATATTTCCCACAATTCATCATGATTTTAGTCTGGTAACTATGGCTGAGGGTGATCAGGAGATGTCGTTTTATGAGAAAAGCAATATAATAAAAGTAGTCACCAAAAAAACAACGTTTAACCGTCTACCTAGATAAGAAATACCTAAAAACCAGTTTTCTGTGACAACATAAAATTGGGGATCAAGGTAAAAATGATTTTCAATAACTGCCTAAAACTCGTAGCTAAGGACGATTAAGGGTTTCTATCCCATCCGTCATTTGTTTCTGATTAAATTCGATAAACCGAAAGCCGCCAGTTTGATGACGGCAACTTTGATTTGGAGTGTTTCAGCCCATGTTAAAACTATTTGCCAATACAAAAGCCCAAGTTAAGCAAAACAAAACTCTGATTTTATGGTTTGAAGATGTGCGACTGGCTGACCTTCCCCTAGTGGGTGGTAAAAATGCTTCCCTAGGGGAGATGATTCAACAACTGGAATTGCGGGGAATTAATGTTCCCCAGGGTTTTGCAATCACGGCGGAAGCCTATCGCTATTTTATTGAATATGGCGGTTTGGAAAGTGAGTTGCGGCGGTTATTGGCGGGTCTGGATATTGAGGATATTAAAAACCTGCGCCAGCGCGGGAAAGAAGCCCGATCGCTAATTGTTAATACCTTGTTACCCCCCGATCTCGAACAGGCGATCGCCATAGCCTATAAACAACTGTGCGATCTATATGGTAATGAAACAGATGTAGCAGTGCGATCGTCAGCCACCGCTGAAGACCTCCCTAACGGTAGGGTGCGTCACACAGGATCCACCTTTGGGAAAACCAACCAATTTGCTGCTGTGACGCACGCGGAAGCGGGACAACAGGAAACCTATTTAAATATTCACGGTATCAAGGGAATTTTAGAAGCGACTCGCAAATGTTTCGCCTCCCTATTCACCGATCGCGCTATTTCCTACCGTAGCCTCCAAGGTTTCGATCATTTTGATGTAGCCTTATCTATTGGCATACAAAAAATGGTGCGATCGGACTTAGCCACTTCCGGGGTAATGTTCTCAATTGATACAGAAACCGGATTCAAAAATGCCGTCATAATTACCGCCGCCTATGGCTTAGGGGAAACCATAGTCCAAGGGACTGTCAACCCTGATGAATTCATGGTATTTAAACCCATGTTGCGGGAGGGTTTTCGACCGATTATCGCCAAGCGTCTGGGTAGTAAAGCCGTAAAAATGGTTTACGATCGCCATCAAGCTACCCGCATTATCCCCGTCCCAGAAACTGAACAACAAAAATTTGCCCTCAGTGATGAGGAAATTCTCAAGCTGGCTAAATGGGCGCAAATTATCGAAGATCACTATAACCAAATTCGGGGCTGTTATTCCCCCATGGACATTGAATGGGCTAAAGACGGCCAAACTGGGGAATTATTTATTGTCCAGGCGCGTCCGGAAACAGTCCAATCTCAAAAGTCCGATCGCATTTTGCAACAATATCACCTCCAAGGTACAGCAGAAGTCTTAGTCGAGGGTCGCGCTGTAGGCGATCGTATTGGTCAAGGTAAAACCCGCCTTCTCCTGAATGTCCAGCGCATTCATGAATTTAAACCAGGGGAAATTTTAGTTACCCAAAAAACAGACCCCGACTGGGAACCAATTATGAAAAAAGCCTCCGCCATTATTACCAACTCCGGCGGTCGCACCTGTCATGCGGCGATTATTGCGCGAGAAATGGGCATTCCCGCTATTGTGGGCTGTGGTAATGCTACCGATATCTTACGCACAGGTCAAGCCGTAACCGTTTCCTGCGCTGAGGGGGAAGTCGGTAAGGTCTATCAGGGTTTAGTACCTTTTGCGATCGCCAAAACCGTATTAGACGATTTACCCAAAACCCGCACCCAAATTTTACTCAATATTGGCAACCCAGCAGAAGCCTTTAGCCTCGCCTCTCAACCCTGTGACGGCGTAGGACTAGCGCGACTAGAATTTATCATCGCCAATCAGATCCGAGTCCATCCCCTCGCCTTAATTCACTTTGACCAACTCCAAGATCAAGCCACGCGCCAGGAAATCGAAAAACTCACCGCCGGATTTAATAGCAAACCCGACTATTTTATTAGTCAACTCGCCCAAGGAATTGGCACTATTGCTGCTGCTTTTTATCCCAAACCCGTTATTGTCCGCATGAGCGATTTAAAAAGTAACGAATACGCCAATTTGCTGGGAGGGCGACAATTTGAACCAATCGAAGAAAACCCCATGATTGGTTGGCGCGGTGCGTCTCGGTATACTGACCCCAAATATCGCCAAGCCTTCGCCTTGGAATGTCAAGCTATCAAGCAGGTTCGGGATGAAATGGGATTAGCTAATGTCATTCCCATGATTCCTTTCTGTCGCACCCCCGAAGAAGGTCAGCAGGTCTTAGCAGAAATGGCAAAACATGGCTTAAAACGTGGCGAAAATAGTCTGCAAGTTTATGTCATGTGTGAGTTACCCAGTAATGTTTTATTGGCTGACCAGTTTTGTCAGGTGTTTGATGGTTTTTCTATCGGTTCCAATGATTTAACCCAGTTAACTCTCGGCTTAGATCGTGATTCCGGACTCGTAGCCCACATTTTTGATGAACGGGACGAAGCAGTTAAGCGCATGATTAAAATGGTCATTCAAGCTGCTAAACGTCGCGATCGCAAGATTGGTATTTGTGGTCAAGCACCCAGTGATTATCCTGAATTTACCCGGTTTTTGGTTGACTTAGGGATTGATTCCATTAGTCTTAATCCTGATTCCCTACTCAAAACATTACTAGAGGTCGCCAAAATCGAGAAATAACCCATGAGGTTTCATCACAATAGCCCCCCTAGGGGGTTCAAAGGAACCGGATTTATCACTCAGTAACCTAAATCCCTCTCCTACTTTGGGAGAGGGACTTTTAATGCCTATTGCATGATTACTAAAAGGGCTGTAAACCCGGTTTCTCAAGATTATCAATTCTCTATACACCCAGGGGGAATATTCCCAATTATCTCTCCGTATTTTCACCTAAAAAATATCATAATCTTTATACAACCCATAATTTGTTTAAAGATTTGGTAAAGATTCCTAATTTTGCTGGACAAATAACTGATACCTGTTCCATAATGGACTCATCAGCTAAAAAGTTATGAATCTTCCAGGACTCGCATGTTACTGAACTGTTATCTTAAAACTTACGGAGACCAACCCCCATGAAATCCACAATCCTCGCAGCATTTACAGCCGTCACAACTACCCTAGCCGTTGCTGGTTCCGCTGCTGCATTCACTATTCAACGAGCCGATCAACAATTTCAAGGGCTGATTAACTCCGGTGTTTTTAATGACTATATCCACACCGAATATCAAGCCCTAGACCCCTCATTTGTTTCTAGTCGTCAGCTAGATTTGAGTAAACTCACATTAGATTTCGACCATGAAGTTAAAGTGCATTTCCTCAGTGAGGGTGCCAATTACCGCAACCAATTAGGTGTTTCCGCTACGGGGGCTACCAACATATCAGACACTATTCTGTTTGATGATATTGTCTGCCTAACTAGCAGTTGCTCAACTTATACCGGTTATCGAAATTCTCGCAACGACCCAACCGCTAATCCTTTACAAGCAGGTGATTTTGTCAGCTTGGGTACAGTTAACGGAGGAACCACCCTAGACTTTTTCCTCAATTCAGATGGTTATGGACGCAGCAACCCTACTCGTTTATATGTTGACTCCAGCCGGAACAGAAATGGATTCCAACAAGTGATGGCCTATGAACAATCTGGCTATCTGGTGTTAGCTTTTGAAGATATCGTCGGTGGTGGTGACAGAGACTATAATGATGTTGTGTTTGCCCTTGATATCGGCAAGAAAAATATGAATGCCATCAGAGGTGTGCAAGTTCCTGAACCTACTATGGTGTTAGGACTCCTAGCAGTTGGCGCGGCTTTCTCCCTTGTCAGTCGCAAAGGTGAACAAAAATCTTAATTTCAATCCCACTCGGAAATCTTGTGTAACTACCTCCAGATCTCCCGTTAGATCCAATTCTAGCGGGAGATTTTGGTTTGATCATTCATAATTGATCAATGTCCTGATATCTGAGAGTCCAGATGATAAACGCGACAACAGCCCCCCAACCTAACCTATACTCCCGGAGTAGTGATCAATGTGTTCCTAAGAGTTTAGCCAAGTGGCCAATGGTTTTAATGTTCGGATGTTTATTAGGACTGACACCGAATAAAGCGATCGCCCAAGAAGAAATTAACCCTATCCTAGAAGTCGGGGTAGTGCAGCAATTTGGCAAAACCCCCACAGATACCCTCGTATTGCAAGCCAAACCTGGCGACCATCTAACCCTGCGTTTTGCCACCCCCCAAGGTGAACAAATCCTGCATACCCTCAGCGCCGTTATTCAGGTGGAAATGCAGCCCCTTCCAGAACCCCAAGTTAAGGAGCGTCTGATTTTCAGCAGTCACCGCAGCTATGAAACCGCCGCACAGCAGGCTAACAAATGGCAAGAAATGGGAATCGAAGTTGAACTAGCGCAACCTGATGTATGGCAGGTTTGGGCTTCTCGGGAAACTTACTCAACCCCCCTGTTGCGCCGATGGTTGCTAGAAAGCATAAAAGCCCAGGGCTATCAGCCTACCTTCACTAGCCAAGCAGTCACACAGAAACCCGTTCCCTATTGGATCTTAGGTGGCTATCGTTACAACCGCCAAGAGTTAAAAATTGAAGCTACCCAGAATATCATTTCCGTAGGTAAGAAAAGAGATGATCCCCAGGCTTTAGTTTATGGAGGCAGTTTAAAACTCCAGCCAGATGCCTACGGAACCTATACCCTAGTTAATCATGTTCCCTTAGAAACCTATTTGCGGGGAGTTGTACCCCATGAAATGGGCGCATGGCCTCCGGCTGCTTCTATTGAAGCCCAGGCTATTTTAGCTCGTACCTATGTCTTGCGGAATCTGCATCGGTTTGAGGCCGACAATTATCAAATTTGTGCCAATACAGATTGTCAAGTATATAAGGGATTAACCGAGGTTTACCCATCCACTGATAACGCTATTACTAACACCAAAGGCCTAGTGCTGACCTATGATGGGGAATTGGTGGATGCCGTCTATTTCTCCTCTAGTGGTGGCATTACTGCTAATTTTAATGATGTCTGGGATGGACCCAAGCCCCCCTATCTCAGGTCAGTATTAGATACTACTCAAAATGTGTGGAACCTGGAAAGCTACAGCCTAGCTGATGAACAGAACTTCCGGCGGTTTATGACTCTGAGGAAGGGTTTTAATGAAGAGGGTTGGAGTGATTTTCGCTGGCAATACCGAACTGATCTCAAGGCCATGACTAATCATCTGCAATTTTATCTCAAGCGTCGCAAAAGTCCCCTGGCAGATTTTAAAACTATTCAACAGGTGAGGGTGGTGGAAAGAGCCCACTCTGGCCGGGTGTTGAAAATGGAGGTACAAACTGATCGGGGTGTTATCCCAATCCATAAGGATGAGGTCCAAAGTGCTTTTTGGCCTCCTATTAGTACCCTATTTTATATTGATCCGATTTATGGCCCTAACCAAACTCTCCAAGGCTATAATTTTGTCGGCGGCGGGTTTGGTCATGGTGTCGGTTTCAGCCAAATAGGATCGCATAAACTCGCCCGGTTGGGGTGGTTTAGCGATCGCATTTTGGAATTTTATTTTCCGGGGACTCAACTAGAACCCCTGAACAATTATTTAATCACTGGGCAGCAATCTCCATAAATCCTGGCTATAGGGGAAGGAAGAACAGATCCACTGTAACCCAAATAACCTGTTCTCCCTTCTCTGACCAGGTTGGAGAAACTTAGTAGAGTCCTTCTTCTTGGTGAGTTTGGATTGTGCAGTCGGAGGTGGGATAGGCTACACAAGTCAAAACATACCCAGCTTCGATCTGATCATCATCTAAGAAAGACTGATCAGACTGGTCAATGCTACCACTGGTGATTTTACCAGCACAGGTGGAGCAAGCACCAGCGCGGCAGGAATAGGGCAGATCTAGTCCAGCCTCTTCGGCAGCATCAAGAATATATGTATCATCATCGCAATCGATGGTTTCGTTGATGCCTTCAGCTTCGCTAATCAGAGTGACTTTGTAAGTAGCCATTCAGTGTTCCTCTCTAGTTCTCAAAAAAATTGATAAGAAAAACCTATATAAATCACAAGGGAATATTAGGCTGACTCCCTGTGGTCTCGGTTTTCTTCACTTTCTGATATTAAAGGAAAAACACGAGGTTGTAAAACCTTTTACGGCCATATTATGAACGGTTTTTGTTATAAATTTTTCTAATTACATCCCAATTGCTTATATCTGATGTGGCCATTACATAGGGCCAGGTGGTTGCACTGTCGTCAGCATAAGGGATAATAATGGATGAGTTAGGGTTTTAACCCTTCGTCATATCCCCCGAAAATATATCAGTCTATAGATGACAGCCAGTAATTTTTCTAATACAATTTCTGACCCTTCCACTATTCGCGTCGGTTTGGTGGGCACTGGGTATGTTGCTAAGTCCCGCGCCCAAACCCTCTACAGTGATCAGCGATCGCATTTAGTCGCCGTGACTGGTCATAGCCCTGAAACTACAGCAGCCTTCTGTCAGGAGTTTAATGCCCAATTAGTCCCTAATTGGCTGGAATTAGTACAACGGGACGATTTAGACCTGATTATCATTAGCACCATTAACCGCGATCATGGGGCGATCGCAAAAGCCGCCCTCGAAAATGATAAGCACGTGGTCGTTGAATATCCCCTCTGTCTTGACCCTCAACAGGGTCAGGAGTTAATCGCCTTGGCTTCACGCCGCCAAAAACTCCTTCATGTGGAACATCTCGAACTTTTGGGGGGATTGCACAATGCTATCAAAGCAGCTTTAGAGGCGATCGGAACCGTATTTTATGCCCGCTACAGCACTATTAACCCTCAACGTCCCGCTTCTCATCGCTGGACCTATCAAAATTCTCTGTTTGGTTTTCCCTTGGTGGGGGCCCTTTCCCGTCTACATCGCTTGACTGACCTATTTGGTGCTGTCGCTTCTGTAAATGCCCAGAGTCAGTTTTGGAATGTCGATCGCGATCGCGATCGCTATCGTTCCTGTTGGTGTCAGACTCAGTTACACTTTACCTGTGGAACCATTGGCGAAGTCGTCTACGGAAAAGGCGAAACCTTTTGGGAGTCCGAAAACCTTTTTACCCTTTATGGAGAAGCCGGAACTTTGATATTTACCCCAAAAGGGGGCCAACTACTACAGGGAGATATCCCTCAACCTATTGAAGTCGGAAGTCGTAGCGGTTTGTTTGTGCGGGATACTCAGATGGTTCTCGATCACCTTTTTGACGGAACACCTCTTTATGTTTCTAACGCAGATAGTCTTTATACCCTGAAAGTAGCTGATGCCGCTAGACAGTCTGCTGAAACAGGCGAAACTGTGATTTTAACCCAGAGTTAATCTAATGGCATTGAACATCAGTGACAACTTCGGTATCACCATCAATAATTGGGTAAGCTGATCATAATGTTCTAACAACATGATATTAAGATTAGCCCGAATTTGAGCCATTAGACAAAGAACAGAGAGAAATGGTAGTTTAGTCGCTGAAATCATGGCTGGGTTTGAACTGTGGTGGTTGGTTTATGCTTTTATACTATTCACAGTTCATCCCTACCCGTAGCGAAATTATGACACTGTTTTAATTGGGGTCTCTCCTGACACAATTCCCAAATCTGTTATCTATGTAACTGCTTGATTTCCTTAACAATGGCAATGGATTATCAGCCACTTCATTAATTGGCACAAATTTCCCATCCTCTCGCCTATACTAGCTTCATTATATATTTAGGCGATCGACTTGGCAAATATTGCCAAAATCATTTTTCGATGCCAGAATAGTTTTACTTACCTGTTAGCATTAATCAACCTTCCTGCAATTATGTCCTCACCCTTGGAACGATGGATCGCGATTAAAGTTACAATTAATCCAGATCATCCTGATCTGTTGTATGGTTTGGAATATTGGCTAGAATTAGGTTTGATTTCTCAAGAACAGGTTAAACAACTCTGTAAACTGCATCTAAGTCAACCCCTACCCTTACCGCCACCTTCCCGCGTATATCATCCCCATGTTAGGAAAGCTCAACCACCTATTATTAGGGAACCTCAAACTACTTTTACCGCCACATTACCGCCAAACATTCCCCCCGTAATCACCCGATTATTACAGTCTTTCAAAGCTGAACTCAGTGTGCGTTGGCTGCTATTTTTAGGACTGTTTATGGTGGTCGTATCTTCCGGCGTACTGGCGGCGAGTCAGTGGGAAAGATTCCCTGCTTTTGCACAATATACAGTATTGCTTGCTTATACTTTGGCATTTTGGGGCGGTAGCCAATGGACGGAAAAACAGAATAACTTAACCTTGACTGCTGCCACTTTGTGTCAAGTTACCTTACTGTTAATTCCCCTCAATTTTTGGGCAATGGATGGCTTGGGATTATGGGGATATCCCCTAGGATGGATTACCATTGCGATCGCCACCTTTCTCCTATCCACCACCACCATCAAACTCTATTCTACACCATCAGTTACCCACAAGCTACAACTCGCCAATTTATTACTAATCAGTTACCTTCACTGGGGGTGGAGTTGGTCAACCTTTCCCATAATTGCCATTTATTCAGCCGTAATTATCACCGCCTCTATATCATTATACAGTCGCCAACAACTTAATCAGCAACCCTTAGCTAATCGTGATATCGCTCTGTTAATTTATAGCCTAATTATTATCCTAGGTCGCGGTATTTTTGTCGCCGAAGTACCCCTCGATACTTTGGGATTGGCTGTAGGTATTTGTGGCTGGTTAATCTACTCTTTTTCCTCGCCATTAATAAATCGTAGCGGCTATGGATTACTAATTTTAGGATGGTTGATTTCTTTGATATCCTATCCTGGGCACGCTTTTGTTATTAGCGCCTTAGTAATTTATATCTGGAATCAACACCTGCGAAACTCTTGGCGACGGCGGGATTTATTAGTAATATTTGCCATAGGATTACAGATGATTTGGTTACTAGGACTCATGATTCCTAGTGGCATTAGACAAACTGCTATTATCAATGTTGCCGCCATTACTAATAGTCAAAATTACCCTTGGTCACTACTTAGCTTGACCTGGTTTCCTTATCTGATTTTGATGCTGGCGGTTACTGAGTGGCTGTATCAAATACCTAAGCGCAGATTAGCATTATTTGGTGAGAAAATCGCATTATTATTAGGAGTAGTTTTAGCTTTGTTGGGGGTGATTAATCCTCTCACGCGATCGCTTAATTTAATCGCCTCAACTTTAACCTTAGCCGTAGTTACGAAACGCCGAACTTATCACCCATTTCGAGTCTATTTAACCCATATAACCGCTTTACTAGCTGTCGTCAGTAGCATCAACTGGCTAATTCCTACTCTCAACTATACTAAGTGGGCGATAATTTTATTATTACTAATGTTAGGAGAATTTGGCTTATCTATCGCCAGCCATCATCACTTTCTCTCTCGATATGATACCCCAGATCATAGTTGGGGAAAAAGTGGTTTTTATCTAGGTTTAGTCTTGGCGGGTTGTAGCTATCTCCTACTTAGCAATAGCATTGAACCTGTCAATTTAATCTGGTTAATCACACCTTTGGGCTTGACTTTTATCGCCAAATATGGTAGCAATTCACAACAAAAACAATCGGCTGAATTAGCCATTGTGACTACAGTAGTCGCGCAACTGTTGACAGTCCAACTACCTGTAATTTGGGCGATATCTTTAGGTATAAGCACCGTCATAATTGCCATTAACTCCTATTATATACGTCGGCTAATTGTAGCGGCGATCGCTTTGGGATTTGGTCTCAGTTTCTTAACCGCTATACTCTGGGAATTACAGATACTTTCTAACCTAGACTGGTTACTCGTTAACGCCATCACATTGGGGAGTTTGTGGATATTACGGCATAATTTACTCAACCGGGAAGCCTTATTAGCCAAACTTTATAGACAAGCAGCAGACCTGTGGGCAACTTCACTGGCGGCGATACAGTTACTACTGCTAACCTTTCATTCTCTGTCAGTTTTTCAACAACAAATACAACCGAGTTTATTAGCTGTCCTAGTCATCGCTTTAACCGTAGCAGCCATAGCCTTTCGGACTCAGACAGCAACTCTATCAACTCGCAGTTTTGATAATGGTATTTATGGAACATTTTGGGGGATACAATTACTCGTATCCGAAATATTGGGATTTTTACCCCACTCTTTAATTCTGTTGGCGATCGCCAATACAGCTTTAGGAATTATCGTACAAATAGGCGGTGATTGGTGGCAGCAAAAACACCCGGATTTGAGTATCCCTCAATCTTTACAAGTTATTCCTTTATTATATGGCATACTGGGAAGCCTCCTAAGATTTAATGAAATAGCTGTTTGGACTGGTTTAAATACCCTCGGATTTGCCTTAATTTTAATAGGCGTGGGACGGCGACAGTATTCCTTGAAACCCCTAGTTTATTTGGGAATAGTAGGAGTATCAATCGCCGCCGGAGAAATGTTATTTCAGCAAGTCAGTTACCAATCCCTAGCTAATCAATTAGTCGCCTTCACAGTATTAACTACCAGCTTCGTCT
This sequence comes from Arthrospira sp. PCC 9108, assembly GCA_016745315.1. Lineage (GTDB taxonomy): Bacteria > Cyanobacteriota > Cyanobacteriia > Cyanobacteriales > Microcoleaceae > Limnospira > Limnospira platensis. The sequence goes on along the minus strand of CP066886.1, from coordinate 863,702 downwards.
ATCTGTATCGGATCTTATCATCAACTTTAGCAAGATTTTTGCATCTGGTGGCGGGGGAAATTACAGCGATCGCCCATTGTCATTGGTTAATCGCTAGTGTATTATTAGTAATATCCTGTTTTCTCCCCGGAAATTCCAGTCCCTTAGTAGGGTTAGGAAGTGGCATCCTCCTCAGTCGTTATGCGATCGTACAGGGTCGCATTCAGCCCCATCAACAGCCACAAAATATCTGGGTTTATGTAGGTTTATTACAAGCCGTAGCCATCGTTTATTATGTGATTGATGTCCTGAATTTGGGAAATATTCTGTTTCCCTGGATAGGTGCGATCGCTTCTATAATTGCCTATTATTTCTATATATCTCCCTGGGAAAATTGGGGATGGTCACAAACACCCTGGCGACGGTATGCAGTCGTTTTACCAATAGGATCTATTGCAATTATCCATAGTTTCATTAATCCCCCTCAACTCACCTCCTGGTATATAGCCACCGTCATCACCGCCATTTTCTATGTATTCCTAGCCGAATTAAGTCAAAATATTCGGTTTACTTACCTTAGTCTTTTTCTCCTGAATTGGGTAATCTTAAAAGCCATTGTAGCCACTCCAGCAGCTACTTATTTACTGTGGATAGTCACCCCTCCCGCTTTATCAATGTTATATATTCTGCAAGTTGAACCCTACCTAAAAGGTTCCCAACGCCGACCCCTTCGACACCTAATCCGTATCCTCAGTATTAGCTTAATTTGCGTAATCTCCTTATTAGAAAGTCAATGGGTAGGAATTATTCCCGGTATCATTAGTTTAATCGCCATTGGTGCTGGTTTAACCATCAAAACTCGTGCTTTTTTGTACATTGGAACAGCCACATTTATCATTAATATTGTCAATCAATTAATAATTTTAAACTCAGTTTATTCCTTTATAAAATGGATAGTAGTTTTTATCGGCGGATTAATGTTTATTTGGGGTGCCGCCAACTTTGAAACCCGCAGAGACCAAATTCTTAGCCTATTCCAAAACTCCCTTCAAGAATTAGACAGGTGGGAATAGCCCTAGACCTTTGAGGATAAATTCCCAGCAAATACCAGCCCCAGGTTCCTGACCCAGAGCCAATTTTGTTAACTTTCTTAAAAAACCACCCTAATTTCCCCGCCGAATGTTAAGAAACTTATCTAAAGTTAAATCTTAATTTCAATTTAGCAACTTTTCGATCCACCTCCTCAATCATGGTGCTAGAGTGGCAGCCATTGGAATTTATCATTCTAAAAAACTATGTATAAACCCAAATCAGAACGTGATCCCATTGGTGCAGCCGTGACCGCTGGCTTAGGGGCTGGAGTAGCTACATCTTTCGCAGTTAGTCAAGGTCAAAGTCCTTGGGTAGCCTTGGGAATTACCGCTTTTTCAGTAATTGTGGCGATGTTATGCGATCGCGCAGGTTTGGTATAAGTAATATAATGGAAAGGAAACCGAAACCTAGGGTTTTTTGGGTTCAGTGTTTCCCATTCCTATATTTTCCTGAAGAATTATGATGGAATCCTATGCTTATCTGTACCTCGCCCTGAGTTACCAAAATCCTCAGCAACTCATTCTCAATAGAAAACTATCTACTCAAGCCTATCGATGGCTTCTGTCTCTAGGGACAATGCTGCTGGTTCTGAGTATAACTTATGCAGCCCAGGCAGTTTTAGCTATTGGGGATTTCGGACCCGAAGTTACCCAAATTCAGAACCGCCTCAGAGAATTGGGATATTTAAGCGCTAACGCCACCGGATACTTTGGTGAAGAAACTCAAAACGCAGTGATTCAGTTTCAGCGCGATAACCGTTTAGTCCAAGATGGCATAGTTGGTCCTAATACCGTTGTGGCTTTGATAGCAACCAACCAGAACACCGCCAGCCCCCCTCTCAATACTACCCCAGTAAGCGATCGCCAATTAATCGGTTTAGGATTAGGAGACAGTGGACCCGGAGTTACCAACCTCCAAAATCGCCTGCGAAATCTTGGTTTCTTCAACAACAACTCCACCGGATATTTTGGACCAATCACCCGAAATGCCGTCATTCGTTTTCAGCAAGCCAACTCAATTGCAGCCACAGGTCTAGTCACAGAAGACACCCTAGCCATTCTCAATCGCGGAACCGGTAGCCTCGCTGGAAATGTTAGCCTCGGTCCCGGTAGTTTTGGCCCTATAGTCGGCTTAGTACAACGAGAATTGCAGCGACTTGGTTTTTTCCCCGGTCAAATTACCAATTTCTATGATGAGGTAACATTCCAAGCCGTTCGTAACTTTCAAATGGTTAATGGTCTCACCCCCACTGGTTTTATTGGACCCACCACCCAAAGCCTCCTCGCTAGTCAACAAATGTTGGGTAATAGTGGTATCACTTCCAACTCTACCAATGTTTCCATGACCCAATCTAATCCCTCCTCAATTCTCGTGCTGGGAAGTCGAGGAGCAGATGTAATTGCACTTCAGCAGCGATTACAGCAATTAGGGTACTACACAGGGATGATTGATGGGGTTTTTGATGAATCTACCCGCGTCGCTGTGGTTCGCTTCCAACGGGATAATGGCATCACCCAAACAGGTCAAGTCGGACCTACTACCCAGTTCCATTTAGCTAGGGCTACTACCCAACGTCCCATCATACCCGTAGTTCCAGCCGGTCCAGGGTCCGTCGTCAGACCTGTGGTCACTAATCCTAATACATACATAACAATCGGTAACGCCGGAGAAGATGTGCGGCGTATTCAAAGGCGGTTAAGGGAGTTAGGCTTCTATAATGGCCCGATTAATGGCTTTTTTGACGGCCAGACCCAAAATGCTGTGATTCAATTTCAGCAAGCCTATAACATCACTACCACCGGGATTGTTGGACCAACTACAGAGACCTACTTATTTAACGTCACTCGCCGTAGTTTTGGTCATATCAACAATCACAACTCTGTCAGCATCAGTTCTTCCGATACCTCGCCCGGTCTACAACGCCAAACATTCCACAAATAAATAAATACAAAACCCTTGAGGAACCGCATCAACCCGCTGGCGATCGCCCTAGGGATATAAAGCGGTTCCTGGTATCACGCCGCCAAATTGCCAATTAATCAGGGTTAACGTACTCACCGGAGGTTTCTGCGATCGCCTGAGAACAAGACCAATTAGTAGAAACCAATGAAGGCCAACCCATCCGTAAAGCCTCATGACAAACAGTATGAACTGTCAATTGGCAATCTAGCAAATGTAACCCAGATTTCTCCGCCTGCTTCAAACCAATTTTGGAAATCGAATCATTCTGAAATTCTATCGTTTTGTTACACTGTACACAGACAAGATGGTGATGATGGTGTGGGTAAGGCTGATTTATTTCATAATGCTTGTGGCCTTCTGCAAGTTCCAACTCTCGCAAAATTCCCATCCGCGCCATTAACTTGAGTGTGCGGTAAATAGTAGACAAACTAATCGTCTCCCCACGACCTTTTAACAAATCATAGAGATCCTCAGCACTGAGATGATTCCCTTTCGGCAAATTTTGAAAAACATGGAGGATAGTTTCCCGCTGAGGAGTCAGTCGCCACCCTTTGTTATTCAGTTCCGATTTAAACGAAGTCGCGGTATATAAAACCATCATTAAACTATCAATAAAACCTTAATACTGACAATGATACACAAGATTTTGAGATCCTGTCAAAAAAACTGGCTTATTGAGAATCAATTCTGATAAACCTAAGGGGGCGAGTGTTATAGTCGATAACCCCGCCACCAAAACTCAAAACCTAACCCAAGGAGTCAAGATAATCACGCACTCGGTTACGACGCTTAGGCTGGCGCAGTTTTTGCAGAGCCTTAGCCTCAATTTGGCGAACCCGTTCCCGCGACAGATCCAAAGCACGGCCAATTTCTGCTAGGGAGTAAGGATGACCATCACCCAAGCCATAACGCATTTGGATTACAGCCCGCTCCTTACCACTGAGATCAGCTAGGATGTGCTGTAGTTCCCGGTAAAGAGATTCCCGCATCAACAGTTCTTCCGGGGTGCTTTCTTCTGTTTCGAGCAAATCTCCTAGTTCCGTATCTTTGTCGGTTCCGACTTTGGTTTCTAAGGAAACTGAACGGGGAACCCGCAGCAGCACTTCCCGAATTTGATCCGGGGTCATCTTTAACTCGGTGGCGATGTCATCAATGGTAGCCGTGCGACTTTTTTCTTGGGAAATCTTGCGCTGGGCTTTCTTAATTTTATTGAGTTTCTCGGTAATATGCACCGGAAGCCTGATAGTCCGGCTCTGAGTGGCGATCGCTCGGGTAATTCCTTGGCGAATCCACCAGTAAGAGTAAGTGCTAAAGCGGTAACCACGGGTAGGATCAAACTTTTCTACGGCTCGTTCTAATCCTAGGGTTCCCTCTTGGATTAAGTCTAATAGTTCTAAACCACGGTTTTGATATTTTTTAGCAACCGATACCACCAGGCGCAAATTGGCTTTGATCATGTGATCTTTAGCCTGTATTCCTTCCCTCTGGACCTGTTTTAGCTCTTCCACACTCAGGTTAGCTAGTTCCGCCCAACAGCGCTTACCTTCCGCCATAATCTGCTTGAGTTCAGCGAGATTAACCCCCCCAGCAGCAGCCCAACGCTCTAAAGAGGGACGATGGCTTAATTTAGCACAGAGGCGATCGCGGACTTTCAGGAGATTAACATAAGTCTGGAGTACCCCCCCGTTGGTTTCCGCCTCCGTGTCCCGCAATTCCACCAGTTGTACATAACGTTGAACCTTTTGGGCTTCCGAGACTTCCTCATCTCTTCCCAGTAAGCGAACCCGACCAATTTCTTGGAGGTACAGACGCACTAAATCCGTGGTGCGCCTACTGGTGTGAGCCTCAGAGAGATCAACATCACTGAAGTCAAGGCGGATGAGTTCATCTGTTGGTAGTTCCATATCCTTGTCCTTAGAAGAAGTTGGGAAAGTTTGGGTGGACTCTTTATCGGGGGAAGCTTTGGTGGCTGACATGATCGTGATCTCAGTTGCTTTTGGTTGAACACAAATTGCTCTCACAGGGCCTAGGATTTAGTATTCCCAGGATGTTAAGGTTGGCGATCGCACTAGCTAATTCTTGATTCAGGTTAAGACCGCTCTTGAGTCTTTCAGTTCCCAATGTTGCCGATCAGCAATCTGAGTCATGAATTATTGGTGAGGGATACCTGAATTAGTCAGTATATCAATAATCAGGGTTACTTTTTCAGGTCTGTTACCTAGTATATGGAAACTCCCTCATTAAAGAAGTGACCCCTATCAGTTAACAAGCTAATCTTCATCACCTGTAATGGGGGTTCCCGATCACTTTTGAAGAATCTATGAGTTTCGTAATAAAAGTTTACAATGCCCGCCTGAACAAGCAGCGATGTCAGACTTAGCCACACTGATTTGAGATTTTCTTGCCCAAAATTGTAGCAGGCTTTTTTGGAGAATTTAATTCAGTCTAACACAGTTAAGTTAAACAAATTCCCAAGCTGATCTTAAATCTCAAAAGAGAACTCCCGTTAAGCCGAGCGGCTTAACGGCGAGATGAATTTTGACCAGTAACCAAACTCCGGAAGCGAATCCTTTTGTAGGGTGGTAGTGCTAAAGAGGTAATGATGCGTTGTAGTGATGGATAAAATACCAAATGCCACCAATGTGATTCTGCAAACACTTGGAAAAGGACAAGGTCTTGGGTACTAAGCGAGACACTGGTTGTCTCAAGGTATTGTTAAACATTTCTCTATCTTGTTGAGGTCTGGCGAATAAGGCCGAAGATAGAGTAAACGGCATTGAGCTGCCTCCACCAGTTCAGCCTGCCGCCCCCCTTTATGAAACGTTGCATTGTCAAATACTAGAGTTTGACCTGGCTTCAATGTTGGAATTAAGATAAACTCCAACCACAACTCAAACACTGTCCGATTACAACAACCCTCACCTCAAAGGTAAAGGGAGTTAAGAGTTGTTGATAACACCATGGGGCCATATAGCTCACCCTGCCCTGCCTCTTCCCGGATTTGAGGGCATCGAAGCGTTGTCCTTCCTCGCAGTAACCATAAGGATAATCCGAGTCTTGACTATTCATGCCAGCTTCATCGAGGTAAACCAACCCTTCCGGCTCCATATGTTGAATCTGAGCAATAAACGCCTCTCGCTGTTGCTCATCACCTTCTTGGTAGCCGTAAGTTGTTTTCTGGTGAAGCCAATTTTCTTCAAGGCTCTGGATATGGTGTAGGAGAGATGTCGTCATCCCAAAGTTCAGCCATTTGAGCGGAGGTTTTGTCGCCATGCTCTTGGGCAAAAGCCTTGAATTTATGCCAGTCGGTAATTTTGTGGTTATTGCCAGGTCGGTGATTAGGTTTAGGGAGGAAGTCTCCGGTCTGTGCTTTTCTTTGCAGCCAGAGATTAATGGTGTTCCGGCTGACATGGAAAACTTGACTGGCTTTGGTTTTGGGCATACCGTCTAGTTCAATTGCATTAATAACTTTTTGTCTAAGGTCGTAACTGTAGGGGGCTGGCTTTTTGGGTCTTCTGTAGATATCCTTGCCATTATACGTCCTAAATGTTCTGTCTTGTGCTATACATTATCTAACTGGTGTAAGACGTTCAGGTATGAAATAGGGCTGAGATGCCCGAAATGACTACCTGGTGAGGGCTTCAGCCCCCCGGCTGAATATAAGAGGCTCGCCTCTGACCGACCTCATAACTGTTTATATGTTCCTAAGTTTTTGTATCATTCTGATACAGAATGAGGCAAGGAGACCCAAGGTCCAACAAACATTAATATTTAAATGGAAATGTTATGAAGCTGGAAGTTGCAATAACTTTTTTTTACGTTGAAGCACGGTTAAGTTACCTAAAAACGGTAGCAACCTCTTTAGCTTTACTAAGTGACAATATTCATGTATCGATCATTACTAACGACTTAGATAATCATCATACTATTAGACAAGCATGTGCTAGATTGGGTAATAATGTGTCTATTTATGTACCTTTTTTGTTGGGGCATCCTTATTTGCTTACATGGTGTCATTTTGAGGTGTTTCGCAGAAAATTTAAGTTATATCCAGATATAACTCATTTTTGGTATTTGGAAGATGACATCCTAGTTACGCCCGAAAACCTTGCTTATTGGCTAGATGGTCGCGAAAAGCTGAAAAATACGCCTTTTATCCCTTCTTTTGTGCGCTACGAGTACCAAACAGGTAAAGCTGAGAAATTTGTAACAGATACTGTAGCACCAGTAGATTTGAATGCTTCGCCTAGTGTTGAAGTAGCCGAAAACTACCAGTTTATTAATTTGCCAACCCCTGATCAGGGGATGTATTTATTAGATAGGGCTTTGGCGAAAAAACATTTTTTTGGGGGATCGTCTAGCCCCGATTTTGGTCGTTGGGGTATCAGAGAAAAAGCTGCACAGGGCATCACTTATTTAGAAGTGCCTAAAGGGTTTTATTCCCGTAATTTAGTAGGGGTTATAAAACAGCAATATCAGCTTGATCCGCGCTGTTTAATTCATCATTTGCCTAATAATTATGCTAACTATCCCAAGTCTAAATTTGCAAAAGTGGCTGTGGATGCTTTGTTTTTTTAAGTAGGGTATTTAGCATGCTGGCATTAGGCAATTAGCTACCTTATATCCAACTGTTTTGGGTAAGACAGATATTTATAAAACTGGATGATAGTAAAGATAACGATGAATAGTCACCTTGTGAAAAGTAATTTGTCTTGCCGTAAGCGCGTTTTGGGAACAGGTGGGGCGGGTTTTATTGGTTCTTTTTTATGTGAACATTTGTTGGCACTTGGCTGCGAGGTAATTTGTTTAGATAATTTTTTTAGTGGTACTAAATAAAATGTAGTGCATTTGCTGATTAATCCTTACTTTTGTCTTGAGCAGCCATGTCTTGGGGTTTCCCCAAGTGGAGCAACTGGCGTCACATTATCGATTAGGGGTCGAGATAGACCTCACGGTCTACCCCTCCCATTCAGAACCGGACTTGAGACTTTCACCTCATCCGGCTCCTAGTCTGATTGTGTTATGGTCGAAAGAGAAGTCACCTTCCCCAACTCCAATTCCAAACCGTGCTTGCAAGTTTCCCAGCACACGGCTCCTGATGTAGATACCCTATTTGTCAGTAGGAACAGGGCTACGACCCCCCCGCTTTGTAACCTCAACTTTAGGAGCTATATACAACCTCGTAGTCTTTAAACTCGCACTCGTCATAAAACTCTTAATTGTCGCGGTCTCTATATCCACACCGTGGCTAGTGGGCATATCCTAACCATTACAGTTAGGCATTAGCTTTCAGCCACATCCTTTCCCCTTAAAGGTATACGCTTACACTTTTCACTACTGTGCAGGTACATCCTGCCGAGAGCCTAAAAGGGGTTTAAACGTTCCGTTTATACGGGCATTCCATCTTTAGACTTGTCCTGTCCACCGGGGTAATTTTAAAGGTCTGTGTAGGTAGTAAAGAGAAACCCCTACTTTTCCCCTTGCTCTTTTGAGCGCAGCGTGTCAACCTGTTTCGCTACCTTCTTATGACGGTGGTTCAAGTCGGAACATTCAGATTTCCTTAGTCATGGATGGTTGGCAGTGGTCGCATATGGTAGTAGGTTCTACTTCAGGCCTTCCGTTCCCCGCTTCAATCCTGGGGTTATGATTCCCAAAACTGGGGGTGGCTATCGCCGTTACTCTCAACTTCATGCTATACTAGGTGGGTCACAACTCCCACCGTTCAAGCGTTCTGTCTTGACCTTGAGTCCCCTGCCTTGCTTAGTTACCTAAGCGTCGGGAGATATAAACAGTTATGGGATGGTCAGGGAAGCGACTCCCTATATTCCACCAAGGGGTGGAAGTCCCACCGGGCAGTTATTTCGGGTATTGCAACCCTATGCGCGTGCCTGAACGTTTCGCACCTCCTTGTTAAGAGTACAGCAACCTCTCATTGTCCAGAGCTGTTTTATCATCGCGGGTGTGGCGATGTAGTAGCTGAAGGTTCTTGTATTCATCCTTTCCACCTTGGCTTCGAGGTATAATGTGGTCAACTTCAGCTAGGTCTGATGGGGTGAAATATTGCCCACACCAGGTGCACCTGCCTTTCTGTTTCTTAAGTAGTTTTGCTACTCTTGTTGGCGTGTCGATTGCTTGTCCCTTCCTGATTGCCCAGTAAGTCCAATTTCCGTCGTATGGTGTTGCGTCAGGGCGCACTAGGGTATGTCTGACAATCGGAGTCCAATTATGTTTCCAGAATTGGAATCCATCTTTGGTTTGGAATAACCAAGATTCATGCCTTTCTTTCCCATTACTAAGTTTAACCGTTCCATGTCTGAAATAGTTTCTTAGCTTTTCGTAACTTGCCTTTTCGCATCTTGATACTGTCCATGCCCGTAACATTAACCAGATTGTGTTATCTAGTTTGTCGAAGGTCTCTGATGAGACGACCCCTGAATAATAATTTGACCATCCCCGAATAATCGGATTTAGTTTACTTATCCGGGCTGACTGAGGTGCTGTTTTATGTTGTTTGATTACACCTTTAATCACTTCTGTATGGGCTTTAACTGCTTTACGGCTGGGTTTAATGTGGGTTTTGAATCCTAATAGTTTCCCATGTGGACTTTTCCCAGTTTTATGTTTTCCTGCCGGGTATTGCCTGATATTGAATCCCAGGAAGTCGAACCCTGGTTCCTCTGTTTTGCCATCATACTTAATAGGATTAAGCGTGTGGCAAATTCGAGTCTTTTCAGGTTTTATTTCTAGTCCAACAGGTTTTAACCATTCGGAGATAGCAGTTTGGCACTGTTCAATAATTTCGAGTGATGGTGATATCACTACAAAATCATCGGCGTATCTTATTAAGGTGGCTTGTACCTTTCCTTTTTTCTTGGGATACCCTGTTTCTATTAATCCAACCATTCCCAACAGTGCAATGTTGGCTAGTAGTGGACTTATTACCCCTCCTTGTGGTGTCCCTGCTTTTGTATCCTCAAACACGCCGTTGTCCAAAACACCTGATTTTAACCATTGTTTTAGGTCTCTTTTCAGGCTGCTTGGACAATGAATTTTGGACAGTAGGTAATCATGGTTCACGGTAAGAGCATTTTGTTAGGGGTCGAGATAAACTTCACAGCCTACCCCTCCCATTCCAAACCGTGCTCGCGAGTTTCCCAGCACACGGCTCCTGATGTAGATACCCCTTTTGTCACTGGGAACAGGGTTACAACCCCCTGCTTTATGACCTCAACTTTCAAAGCTATATGCTTGCGTTAGTCTTTCAACTCGCTGCCATTAAACTCTTACTTATCGCGGTCTCTATATCCACACCGTGATTAGTGGGCATATCCTAACCATTACAGTTAGGCATTAGCTTTCAATCACATCCTTTCCCCTTAAAGGCATACGCTTACACTTTTCACTACTCCACGGGTACATCCCGCCACTTGAGAGCCAATGAGGGGTTTAAACGTTCCATCTATGCGGGCATTCCATCTTTAGATTTGTCCTATCCACCGGGGTACTTTTAAAGGTCTGTGTAGGTAGTTATAGCAGCCTCCTACTTTTTTCCCTCGCCCTTTTGAGCGCAGCGTATCAACCTATTTCGCTACTGACGCATTACATATGGTTCAAGCCGGACATTCGGTTTCCCTAATCATGGATGGTTGGCAGTGCTCGAGTGAGAGGTAGGTTCCTCTATTATGCCTTCCGTTCCCCGCTTCAACCCGTTGAGTGTGAATCCTCAAATTGGGGGTGGCTACCGCCGTTACTCTCAACCTTACGTTATACTCAAGGGGTTTGTGCGAAACGTTTAGGAGTGAAATAGGGCTGCAATGCCCGAAATAACCTCTTAGTGGGACTTTCACCCCTTGGTGAAATATAGGGAGACGCACTCTCATTCTTATCCCTAGACCATCCCATAACTGTTTATATGTCCCGACGCTTGGAGAAATCTAAGCAAGGCAGGGAACTCAGGGTCAAGACAGAACGTTAGAACAGAGGAAGTTGTGAGCCTCCTATTATAGCGCGAAGTTGAGAGTAACGGCGGTAGCCACCCCCAGTTTGAGGAATCATAACCCGTCAGATTGAAGCGGGGAACGGAAGGCGTGAAGTAGAACCTACTACCATATGCGACCACTGCCAACCATCCATGACTAAGGAAATCTGAATGTTCCGACTTGAACCACCGTAATGAGTAAGTAGCGAAATAGGTTGACACGCTGCGCTCAAAAGAGTAAGGGGAAAAGTAGGAGTCTCAACTCACTACCTACACAGACCTTTAAAGTGTACCCCGGTGGATAGGACAAGTCTAAAGATGGAATGCCCGTATAAACGGAACGTTTAAACCCCTTTTAGGCTCTCAAGTGGCAGGATGTACCTGCACAGTAGTGAAAAGTGTAAGCGTATACCTTTAAGGGGAAAGGATGTGACTGAAAGCCAATGCCTAACTGTAATGGTTAGGATATGCCCACTAGTCACGGTGTGGATATAGAGACCGCGACAAGTAAGAGTTTGATGACGAAAGCGAGTTTAAAGACTACGTGTTGTATTTAGCTCCCAAAGTTGAGGTTACAAAGCGGGGGGTTGTAGCCCTGTTCCTACTGACAATAGGGTATCTACATCAGGAGCCGTGTGCTGGGAAACTCGCAAGCACGGTTTGGAATTGGAGTTGGGGAAGGTGACTTCTCTTTCGACCATAACACAACTCCCCTCTTTTTTCGCTCAGTCTTGACCTTGAGTCTCTCTGCCTTATCTGGTTGTCGAAGCCAGATGTTGAGACACATAGATAGTTATGGGATGGTCAGGGGTGCGAATCCCTTATATTCCACCAAGGAGTGGAAGTCCCACTAGGAGGTTATTTCAGGCATTGCAGCCCTATTTCACTCCTAAACGTCTCCCACGCTATCTCTCCATCTACTCCAGCCGTCTTTTTACCTTGATTATCTTGGGGGGCGGGTTTATTAAGCTGACTGTTGGGAAGCATGGCTGACTGTGGAACCCGCCCCTACAGCCGCACTGCTAAGAGCCGGGCATAGTATGATTTCACCAATAGACGTTGCCACCTTCTTACCTTTGCGTCCTGTCCCGATTTAGCTGCTTGAAATATCCTCTTTTGGAGCTTAAAGACGTACCGCTGAACCTTAGCCCAGTTGATACTTCTCCATACAAACGCACGTCTTGGTAAGTTCTCGTTTTCCGAATCCTTTACCGTCTCTCGATTTCGTCATTTTGACTCCTACTAGACTCTATTCATACAATCAAACCGTAACCTGTCAGCGTATCCCTATCATTACAGTCGGGCGTTGGCTTCTGCCGCATCTCACATCCTCTAGGACTTGCGGTTACACTTATCCCTACTGATATCTCGACCAGATAATCAGAGTCCAGGAGGACTTAAAACGTTCCGTTTATACGGGCATTCCATCTTTAGATTTGTCCTATCCACCGGGGTACTTTTCAAGGTCTGTGTGGGTGTTCATCTCAAAACCCTACTTTTCCCCTTGCTCTTTTTGATCGCAGCGTATCAACCTATTTCGCTACTTACTCTTTACGGCGGTTCAAGCCAGACATTCGGTTTCCCTAATCATGGATGGTTGGCAGTGGTCGCGTCTTGGTAGTAGGTTCTACCTCACGCCTTGCGTTCCCCGCTTCTATCCTGGAGTTATGATTTCCAAAACTGGGGGTGGCTATCGCCGTTACTCTCTACTCCCTGATTTCTCAGTTCGTTTATGACCTTGAGTTCCCTGCCTTGCTTAGTTACCTAAGCGTCGGGACATATAATCAGTTATGAGGATGCTCAGGAGAGGTCTCCTTATATCCAGATTCGGAGCTGGAATCCTCACCGGGTAGTTATTTCGGGCATTTCAGCCCTATTTCATACCCGAACGTCTCGCACCTGCGTCCAACACATAATAACTACTATGCTTAATACATAGATAGATTCGTGCTATTGCATCTTGGGCTGACCGTCCGGGACGGAACCCATAGCTTGTGCCTTCAAATCTCGATTCCCATTCAGGTTCGAGAGCCGATTTAACCAAGGCTTGCCTTGCTCTATCTTGGATTGTAGGAATGCCTATTCCAGCTTTTTTCATCCCTACCAGGTTTTGGTATCCATACTCTCCTAAGTGCTTTTACTTTGAGTTTTCCTTTAATGCTCTCAGCTAATTCAAACCTTTGTTTTGGAGATATTACTATCCTTCCATCGACACCGGCTGTCTTTTTGCCTTGACCCGCTTGGGGGGCGGGTTTATTAAGCTGACTGTTGGGAAGCATGGCTGACCGTGGAACCCGCCCCTACAGCCGCACTGCTAAGAGTCGGGCATAATATGATTTCACCAGTAGACGTTGCCACCTTCTAACCTTTGCATCTTGTCCCGATTTAGCTGCTTGAAATATCCTCTTTTGGAGTTGGAAAACTTTCCGTTGAACTTTCGCCCATGGGATAGCCTTCCATGGGTTTTTCGTAGTCTTGATTGGTTTGGTTTTGCCAAAACCTTTCTTTAAACTCGCCTGCGCCATATAAGCTCCTACTTGGCTCTATTCTTGGCAATCAAACCGTAACCTGTCAGCATATCCCTACCATTACAGTCGGGCGTTGGCTTCTGGTCACATCTCACATCCTCTAGGACTTGCGGTTACACTTATCCCTACTGACATCTCGACCAGATAATCAGAGTCCAGAAGGACTTAAAACGTTCCGTTTATATGGGCATTCCATCTTTAGATTTGTCCTATCCACCAGGGTACTTTTAAAAGTCTGTGTAGGTAGTGTGTAAAGGCTCCTACTTTTCCCCTTGCCCTTTTGAGCGCAGCGTATCAACCTATTTCGCTACTTAATATTTACGATGGTTCAAGCCAGACATTCGGTTTCCCTAATCATGGATGGTTGGCAGTGGTCGCCTCTGGTAGTAGGTTCTACTTCACGCCTTCCGTTCCCCGCTTCAATCGTGGGGTTGTGATTCCCAAAACTGGGGGTGGCTATCGCCGTTACTCTCTACGCAATTGTTAAGGAATCATTAAGATTGCCAATTTTGCGTTTTGACTTTGAGTTCCCCGCCTTGTTTTGTATATTTCTATACCAAACGTTGGGACATATAAACAGTTGTAGGGATGGTCAGAAGCGAGATTCTTATATTCAACCAAGGGGTTTAAATCCCCACCAGGCGGTTATTTAGGGCATTGCAGCCCTATTTCCTGTCTGAACGTATCGCACTTACACCTCTATCATTACATATTAGGCACTACCTGTAGGGTCCGTCAGACCTATAGCTTAGGTAACGCCACCAATAACTCCCATATTGTTGACACACCGCTAACCAAACTCCCGAAGCCAATCCTTGGGAGTGTCAAGGTAGGGGTCGAGAATGGAGTCGCCTCCATCCCCTCCCATTCAAAACCGTGCTTGAGATTTTCACCTCACACGGCTCCTGGTGTGGATGCCCACATTGTCAGTGGCACAGCGATACCAACCGCTGCTTTGTCCTTCTTTGTTCAGAGCTATATGCGCCACGTAGTCTTTATACTCGCTCTGGCCATTATACTCCTACCCATGGCAGAATTTACATCCATACCGTGGCACGTGGGCTTAGTTATGGTCGAGAGGGAAGTCGCCTTCCCCAACTCCACTTCCAAACCGTACTTGAGACTTTCACCTCATACGGCTCCTGATATGGATACCCCTTTGTCATTGGGAACAGGGTTACGACCCCCTGCTTTATGACCTCAACTTTTAGAGCTATATGCATGCGTTAGTCTTTAAACTCGTTTTCGCCATTAAACTCCTACTTATCGCGGTCTCTATATCCATACCGTGACTAGTGGGCATATCCTAACTATTACAGTTAGGCATTAGCTTTCAGTCACATCCTTTCCCCTAGGAGGCATACGCTTACACTTTTCACGCTCTGCTTGTGAGTAATATTGCTCACATTCTTTTTTATTAGCAGAGCCTAAAAGGGGTTTAAACGTTCCGTTTATATGGGCATTCCATCTTTAGATTTGTCCTTTCCACCGGGGTACTTTTAAAAGTCTGTGTAGGTAGTATAAGGAGCCTCCTACTTTTCCCCTTACTCTTTTGAGCGCAGCGTATCAACCTATTTCGCTACTTTATAATTACGATGGTTCAAGCCGGACATTCGGTTTCCCTAATCATGGATGGTTGGCAGTGGTCTCGATTCTGGTATTAGGTTATACCTTGGAGCCTTCCGTTCCCCGCTTCAATCCCAGGATTGTGTATCCTGAAACTGGGGGTGGCTATCGCCGTTACTCTCTACTCCCTGATTTCTCAGTTTGTTTATGACCTTGAGTTCCCTGCCTTGTTTTGTATATTTCTATACCAAACGTTGGGACATATAAACAGTTATAGGGATGGTCAGAAGCGAGCTTCTTATATTCAACCAAGGGGTTGAAATCCCCACCGGGCGGTTATTTAGGGCATTGCAGCCCTATTTGATGCCTGAACGTCTCGCACTCCTAATCATTATAACTAGGCATTTGCTTCTGCCCACATCCTTTTCCCTCTAAGGTAGGGGTCGAGAGTGAAGTCACCTTCACCCCCTCCCATTCAAAACCGTGCTTGATAGTTTCCCATCACACGGCTCCTGATGTGGATACCCTTTTTGTCTGATGAACAGGGTTACTACCCCCTGCTTTCGTACTTCAATGTTCAGAGCTATAGCACAAGACAGAATAGTTAGGACGTATAATGGCAAGGATATCTACATAAGACCCAAAATGCCAGCCCCCTACAGTTACGACCTTAGACAAAAAGTTATTAATGCAATTGAACTAGACGGTATGCCCAAAACAGAAGCCAGTCAAGTTTTCCATGTCAGCCGGAACACCATCAATCTCTGGCTGCAAAGAAAAGAACACACCGGCGACTTCCTCCCTAAACCTAATCGCCCACCTGGTCATAGCCACCAAATTACCGACTGGCACAAATTCAAGGCTTTTGCCCAAGAGCATGGCCACAAAACCTCCGCTCAGATGGCTGAACTTTGGGATGACGACATCTCTCCTCGCACCATATCCAGAGCCTTGAAGAAAATTGGCTTCACCAGAAAAAAAACTTACGGCTACCAAGAAGGTGATGAGCAACAGCGAGAGGAGTTTATTGCTCAGATTGAACATATGGAGCCGGAAGGGTTGGTTTACCTCGATGAAGCTGGCATGAATAGTCAAGACTAGGATTATCCTTATGGTTACTGCGAGGAAGGACAACGCTTCGATGCCCTCAAATCAGGGAAGAGGCAGGGCAGGGTGAGCTATATGGCCCCATGGTGTTATCAACAACTCTTAACTCCCTTTACCTTTGAGGGTTGTTGTAATCGGACAGTGTTTGAGTTGTGGTTGGAGTTTATCTTAATTCCAACATTGAAGCCAGGTCAGACTCTAGTATTGGACAATGCAACGTTTCATAAAGGGGGGCGGCAGGCTGAACTGTTGGAGGCAGCTCCATGCCGTTTACTCTATCTTCGGCCTTATTCGCCAGACCTCAACAAGATAGAGAAATGTTGGTCGTGGTTGAAAGCCCGCATTCGCCATTGCACGTGAGCAGTTTGATTCTCTCTATGATGCCATGGATTCTGTTCTCAAGGCTGCGTCCTAACCTTATTGACTAGTGCTATATTTTTTACGGTTATTACATAGGTTCTTTGATATGCGTTAAATTTGCCATTGTAGTGCTTTACAGAAAATATCCCATTTGCATTGTTGCCTGCTAGTAAAACAGCATCACCATCAAAGCTATATTCATTAATAGAAAGGGTGACAGGTGAACAAGTGAAGTAAGGATATATTCCTCCATCCACCGCAGCATTTGAGCCAAGACGACCCGTTTGTATAACAGCAATTTTTCCCAAAGGTTCGATATTCCACTCACTCATCGATCGCCTCCTTTAATCAATCATAAAATACACTTACAGCCAGAGAACCCGCCACCTTAGACCCGCCAGCTGAGGGATCCTAGGGTCAAGATATAGACTTTGTGCTTTCCACTCATTCAGCTAATCCATTCCCCCAGCAACTTGTAACACCTGCGGCTCTGGTAGATCCTTTCCCTCTGTCCTGTAGCTTTCGAGTAACAACTCCAAGACCTCCTGGGCGTTAGTCAGTGCCTCCTCGTAGGTGTCCCCGTGGGTAAAATAGCGCTGTATTGGCGTGGCAAACTCCGGCAGTTCCACCAGATAACAACTATCTTCTTCAGACCAGATGATATTGATGCGATATTTAGATGGGATCATTAACCTTGCTCCTTATCTTTAAGTATTTGGAGTGCCGCACCGTTATGGTCGAAAGAGAAGTCACCTTCCCCAACTCCAATTGAAAACCGTGCTTGCGAGTTTCCCAGCACACGGCTCCTGATGTAGATACCCTATTTGTCAGTAGGAACAGGGCTACGACCCCCCGCTTTGTAACCTCAACTTTAGGAGCTATATACAACCTCGTAGTCTTTAAACTCGCACTCGTCATAAAACTCTTAATTGTCGCGGTCTCTATATCCACACCGTGGCTAGTGGGCATATCCTAACCATTACAGTTAGGCATTAGCTTTCAGCCACATCCTTTCCCCTTAAAGGTATACGCTTACACTTTTCACTACTGTGCAGGTACATCCTGCCGAGAGCCTAAAAGGGGTTTAAACGTTCCGTTTATACGGGCATTCCATCTTTAGACTTGTCCTGTCCACCGGGGTAATTTTAAAGGTCTGTGTAGGTAGTAAAGAGAAACCCCTACTTTTCCCCTTGCTCTTTTGAGCGCAGCGTGTCAACCTGTTTCGCTACCTTCTTATGACGGTGGTTCAAGTCGGAACATTCAGATTTCCTTAGTCATGGATGGTTGGCAGTGGTCGCATATGGTAGTAGGTTCTACTTCAGGCCTTCCGTTCCCCGCTTCAATCCTGGGGTTATGATTCCCAAAACTGGGGGTGGCTATCGCCGTTACTCTCAACTTCATGCTATACTAGGTGGGTCACAACTCCCACCGTTCAAGCGTTCTGTCTTGACCTTGAGTCCCCTGCCTTGCTTAGATTTCTCTAAGCGTCGGGAGATATAAACAGTTATGGGATGGTCAGGGAAGCGACTCCCTATATTCCACCAAGGGGTGGAAGTCCCACCGGGCAGTTATTTCGGGTATTGCAACCCTATGCGCGTGCCTGAACGTTTCGCCGCTTTTCTAAGCATAGCCTTTAACTCCCCAATCTTTTTAGGCATCGTTTGCACAGCGTCGGCATTGCCGCTCGCCACCTTTAATAAATCATAAAATACACTTACAGCGAGAGAACCCGCCACCCCAGCGATCCTAGCGTCAAAATACAGATTTTGTGCTTTTCATTCACTCAGCGATCGCCCCCTCCACCAACTTCTCCTGAATCAGTGCTGTTAACCGTTCCAGTCATCGACTCATCATCACCCGCCAACTTCAACGCTTGGGCTTTCAGAGCTTCGCTCACATAAAACCCAACCGATTCTAAAGAGTCAATCACCCCCTTAACCGAATCAATCATTCCCCTGTTCTTCGCTATAATTAAAATTCCCATAGTTCCTGTGATTTTCACCGCCAAGCGTTGAGCCACTTTCCGAGCTTGCAGATCATCCACAATCAATCGACCCAGATTTTGACTCATGACAATAAGTCAACCTCTGCGGCTAAATCATCAGGAGAATAGGCAAAGACAGGCACATGATAATGTCCCAAAATCTCCATAAATGGTCGTTGGGAATAACCCGCCACCTTTGCCGCTTGTCCAATCGAAAGCCTGCCCACCTCATAAAGCTTGATTGCCAGTAGTAGTTTCACTTCATCTGGCGAAAATTCAAACGGTAGTTCGAGCTTTAGTTCTTGCATAAACATGGTTTCATCCTCTGTATATTAATTTAAAACATTCCCAGATCCGCTAAAATATCCGCCTCCTCTAAATCATCATAATCTGCCAGAATTTCTGAATGCGTCTTTCATTCTCGCTCCCAGTCATTGCGTAAATTCTCAATCCGTTTTGCCACTTCCAAAGGGTCAGCTACAGGACGGTTTGCCAATCGAGGTGATTGTAACAATGCCAGAATTTTGGCTCCGTTCCCTGCCCCATTGGTAGGTAGAGGGGCAAGCACCGTCACGATCGCCCTTGTCGCCACCTCAACTCGCAAAGGCTCCAAAGTGCGAATCGTTCCGTCTGGTTCAATAATGGCTTCTACTGCTTTTAACATGATTAACCCTCCACCAATAAACTAAATGCAAACATTCCCAAATATGCAACAATATCTACCTCCTCTAAATCATGAGCCATCCTAGCGTCAAAATACAGATTTTGTGCTTTTCATTCACTCAGAGATCGCCCCCTACACCAACTTCTGACAATATTTGAATAACCTGAAATTTTAGCCTCGGTAAATCATGAACAACAATTGACTAAACCAAATTCAAAGACAAGCGGAAATACTCATGAACAATAATATTTCTGAATGCCATAATTTGTACCCAAGGAACTTGTGGATACATATCAGTTAACTCATGCGGTAGATCATTGGCTGCTTCTCCAATAATTTGTCAATGATGAACAATCCAAACTTGAACTAATTCTTGATCCTCAAAAGCACTCCTCCCTTGGCTTACATATCGCTCGATCGCCTCAATAGCATCTAAAATATCCTGTAAGCGCTCCTCTGGTTTTCTCATAAAGCGATCGCCTCACTTAAAACTCGATCCTTAATGCGGGCTTTCAGCATATCCACCGTAGCCACATCCACCTTACGCTGGAGTAAATTCTCCAAATCGAGCAATAAACCCGCAGGAAACCAAGGGGTAATTTTTTCTAGGTCGTAGTCAATCAAGAAATCAATATCACTATCCTCATCAGCCTCACCTCGCGCCACAGAGCCAAAAATCCTTACATTCTTTGCTCCGTGTTTTTGAGCAATAGCGAGAATGTCCTCACGTTTTTGTCGTAGTAAATTAAGATTGGGTTTTTCTTTTAGGTCACTCATCATTCGCCCCTCCGCCAACTTCTGTAATTTCATTTAACGCCATCTCCAACTGCGCCACACTGGGCAAAACCGCCCGCAACTCCTGCGGTAACTCCTGCTGATACCGGGCAAGAAGGGGAGTAATCACCTTTGCGCCCCAGCCCTCCTGAGCCTGCCGTGCTAAAATTTCCCGCCCAATTTGCCAATACAACAAAACCAACTCTCGGTTAACCGCCAGATCCGCCCGCACCTGAGCCGCTCGCATCCGCTGCTTCAGGTCAGCGGGCAACGCGCCATAACCTTCTGGCATCCTCTCAAAAGTCATAGCCCAACCCTCGCAAATTCTCCCGAATCGCCGCCTCCAGCCGTGCCGACTCCTTAAACTGTTCCCCCAGCTTCCCCGTCAATTCCGCCATCCGCTCCTCAAAGGGCACGTCGTCTTCCTCAGCCGCCGCCGCCCCCACATACCGCCCCGGTGTCAGCACGTAGTTATGCCCCCGGATGTCGTCTAAACTGGCAGACTTACAGAACCCCGGCACATCCTCATAACGGCTCCCTTCTCGCCAGTGGTGGTAGGTATCCGCAATCTGCGCCACGTCCTCATCGCTAAACTCCCGCCGGGTTCTGTCCACCATGTAGCCCAACTTGCGGGCATCAATAAACAGGATCTCCCGCCGGCGGTCTCTTAACTTCTTATCCCGCGCGATGCCGTTTGACTTATCCTTTGCCAAAAACCACAGACAAGCCGGAATCTGGGTCGAATAAAACAACTGCCCCGGCAAGGCAATCATGCAGTCGATCGCATCCCCCTCAATCATAGCCTTGCGGATCTCCCCCTCGCCGCTCTGCTGCGACGACATCGACCCATTCGCCAACACCACCCCCGCAGTACCCGTCGGGGCGAGATGGTCGCCAGATATGCTGCAACCAGGCATAGTTAGCATTGCCGGTAGGCGGAATGCCAAACCGCCAGCGGACATCTTCCCGCAGCCTGTCCCCGCCCCAATCGGAAATATTAAAGGGCGGATTCGCCAGAATGAAGTCAGCCCGCAAATCGGGCAGTTCGTTTTTGTGAAACGACCCCCTCGGAATTCCAGCGAATATCGGAATCAATCCCCCCGCACCGCCAGGTTCATCTTGCACAGCCGCCAGGTGGTGTAGTTGCTCTCCTGCCCATAGATGGCAATATCGCCCCTCCGCCCGGCGTGGTCTTCCACAAACTTTTCCGACTGCACAAACATTCCCCCCGAACCGCAGCAAGGGTCATACACGCGCCCCTGGTAGGGTTGCAGCATCTCCAGCGTCGGGTAGCGTTAACTATAAACCCTTATCCTGACAGCGATAGCGGGTTATTACTCAACCCCTATATCCTATTGAATTACTCAAATGTTACTCATAACCTAGTCCTAGCACAGGAAAATAATTCTGTCAATAGGTTGATTACTCAGTCAACTAGCATAACCTAGGGGAACTGTCAAATACCTATATCTCCCCCTAACCAGACAACCAATAGGGTACTTCCCTAGCGATAGCAGTCAACAGCAAGCCTAGCGGTTCCTAGCGTCACTGTTGACTGCTATCGCAACGGTCAGTTCCCCTAATATGTCTGTTCCGGTTAGGGGGAGGGTATGGGTTCAATTTTGCAGGGTATTGCCTAAAGCTACCAGTGCTAATAATAGGACGGTAATGAGTGCGATCGCAGTGGGATTTATCTATGGCTCAAAGTCAACATGATAGCTGTAGGTAGCCGTAGGGGGAACCCACTAGGTTATCAATGTACAACGATATCAGGCTGCCTATCCGGTTATCTATGGGAGTCAGATTATTGGTGAAATATTGAGGAGCCTACTCGCTACCAACAAAATGCGATCGCATAATCACGACTAACCTGGCTATGACATACTGAAGCGATACCCCTAAACAACTTTTCAACTGGTGACTTGTTTCGTCATCTCTCGCTGATACCTACATAATCCTAGAGAATTGATTCCCCATCGAAACCGATACCTACATACCGCTAGACAAGTCTCCAATTTATAGGGGTACTGGGTTCCGCCTGGGATGATTACCCCTAATAGACGGGTTAAGGTTTTGGCTTAGGGTGTTTATTGTGGGTAAATTAGAGGCAAGCATTCATATAAACTTCCAATAGCCTATTGCAATAGCCTACTGGCAAAAAATACATAGACACCCCCTACAGTCAGAAACCAGAGGGGGCCATTTAAGTTATTGGGGTAGCTGTTAGGTGTTAGGGCTTAGGGTTTTCTCCAACCATCATCATCAATATCATCTCTGTTAATTGGAAGAGGGGGTGATTGCTTTTTATCTTCTAACTGTTTTTTACAAACTGTTGATGGCATAAAATCATTAACATATCTAATCAAATAATTTAGGCTATTTTGGATACCGTCTAACCTATTCTCAATAATTAGGTTTCCTGTATGCGTAATGAACATACTGATAATAATCGCGACAATAATTAACCCTAATTCAACTATTATTAAGTTCATTTATATTAATTTCCAAAAATGAAGTGTAAACCATTTAATCCTTTCTAGTGGAGAAAATGAAGCGTAAAAATTGCTGTACGGCGGTGATTCAATTATTTGATATTCATTAAGCCATATAATTTCACGTTTAACCATCATATTCTGCTTCACATCATTGTATGTGTAAAATTTTAACCACCCTGCCATTTTCCAGTACACGGGTACACTGTCAGCGTCAAATAATATCCTAACAAATTTACTGCCAGAAATGTCAGGTAATTTTTTAGTACCGTGTAGGGTACTATCATCTTCTATCCTGAAATTAAGTTCATAAACCTTAAACCAATTACCCTCTGATATATCAAGTGCATTAGGCATTATCTGTTAATTTATTGTTGAGTGTTTAGCATATTTTCCAATTTGTCGATTTTTTCTGATAATTCCTGAATTGCCGCAATCACTAATGGTATCAGTTTATCATACATGATTGTTAAGTAATCTATTTTTTTGTCGTCAACTTCAGGACTATCTGTATGGTCATTTTTAATCACTTCAACTGCGTTAGGATATATATTTTGTACTTCTTGAGCAATTAAACCAAATTGTTCTGTACTTGGATTAAAGCCATGAAATGCTGCAAGTTCATTATACTTAAACCACGTGACTGTCAATGCGTTAATTTCGCTTAACCCTAGAGTTGGTTTTGATAAAAGTGTTTTGAATTTAAGATCAGAGCTACCTTTAACGTAGTCTCCATTATCGTTAATATAAGATACATTTGTGCCTCCTACTCTAAATCTAGTATGTACTCCAGATGATGAAAGAGTTGAGCTCTTTATAAAATATGTCTGCCCGTTATATAATTGTATTGAATATCTATTGTCAGGAGCACCTCGCCAAACATCGCTTTGATGAAAATTAATACCATGATATATAAATACTCTAGGATTATTATCTGCTTCTAATTGCATAGAATAATTCCCCTGATAAGAAAACGCCCAGCTATTTCCTCCAACTCTACTATTTAGTACTAAATTTGCCGAACCAGCACTAGAGCCTATCCGGCGGATGTCAAACCCCCTCCAAACATTAAAATCAATAAGCATATTTCCATCAGGAAAACTTTCATTAGTTGCAAAAGTTACTGGATTATTTGTTATGTTAAATGTTTTAATTCCTGTTAAAGTTTGATTACCTGTAGTTCTAACTACAGTTGAATCTACATTAATTGTTCTATTAGCTGCTAAAGTTCCTCCTCCGGATCAACCATCACCTGCAGTTAATGTAATATTTGAATGTGTGTGCGTTGTGGGAGTCCTAGCGTTAGATAATCTACTATCATTACCTTGACAGGCTGTGTTTGCTGTAGTGCCATAAGCAACCGCCCATGTTGTGGCAGTACTCCCATTAAAATTATTTCCAGTTAATCCCGTACCATTTGTTAATGTATTAGGAGTATTGGCAGTTATTGTTATATTGGCACTACCATTAAACGAAGTCCCATTAATTGTTCTAGCAGTTTGAAGTGCTGTTGCTGTTCCGGCGTTTCCACTTATTGACCCGGTAATTAATGAATTAAATGTTTTAACTCCTGTCCATGTCTGATTCCCAGTTGTAATTATCCCTGAATTAGTTGCACTAGCTGTAGGTAAAGTAACATTAGTTCCTGTTGATGATGTAACTACAGGACCTGCTGTTGTTCCTGCTGTTACTCCTAAATTAGTTGCTACATTTACTTGTGCGCCTGCCGCAATCCCATCCAGCTTTGTCTTATCAGCGTTCGACATTACACCTGCAACGGTTGTTGTAGCAGCAGGTAATACAGCATTAGTACCGTCAGAACTGTTAACGGTTAACGTATTGCTTGTAGTGCTTGTAGAGAGGTTGGTGGATACGTTTGGGGCGGTGTTTCTAAACTCAGTTCCTACTAAAGTTAAGCCAGTTCCCGCAGAATAGGTTGTATTAGGAGGTGTTACCCAAACACCATCGCCGCGTAAATAGTTAGATGTACTGCCATTTGTATCAATGGCAGCAACATTACCTGAATTTGTTATTTGAGATAAGGTATGTGTATGGCTAGTTGGTGTTCTAGCATTTGATAATCTGACATCGTTACCTTCTGTAACAGTTCCAATAGTTGTTCCAAAATTTTTGTTAAATGCTGTACTTTTGGTAAAAGTAGGCTCTTTACCGTCTAATGTACTTTGAAGTCCTGTAACATTAGCAATAGTATGTGTATGTTCTGATGGAGTAAACGTAGACGGTTTGGACGTTATTTCAGTCCAGCTATGGGAATGAGTAGATGGGGGGAAAGTGCCAGGTTTATTAATAATATTATTCCAAATTAACTCAGTTAATTTGACTAAATTAGTATTGGAGTCAATAACTGCTTGTATCCGTTCATTAGTTAAATACAGATTAACTTCACCTTCTGGCAAGTCATCGGTTGATTGCCCAAACTTACTAGAGTAAATGTTGAAATTAGTCATAACTGCCTCTATATTGAGTAATCAAATAAATGGCTAATAACTTAATACTAGCCATTCATTTGATGATTACATATTGATATATTCGATAATTGTAACGCTGATACTAGCGCTAGATTCTGCTATCGCCTGTAACTCAGTTCTACCCCACGTTATTGAGATGGTATCACCTGGCTTAACCGAAAATGCAGCGTCTGACACGCTATCACCTGTAGGGTCAAATATTAGATGTACATTGGTATTTGACCGATTCTTTACAAACACCGTTCTACCGTTACTGGTAGCATTGATAGGCACAACTTCCGTGATAGTGTTAGCAGTCAAACTTATCGCGGTAGTTTCGGGAGTTCCCGGTATTTTACTGCTCATATTTAGAGTGTCTAAATTGACAACAGAACTATAAACTGAGAAACTCATAATAAACTCCTAAATCAAAGTAAAATTTACCAATTTATTGTTTGTTCTAACCCAACAATATTGGTTACGCTATCCTCAGTTATAGCATAGATAGAAGCTGTTGATTTTAGTTCATCATCCCACCCAGCGTTAGGAGGTAAATATAGGCATTGATAAGGTACACAGTTACTGATATCACCGTGACAAAACCATACCCCTACAGAACCTACGTTTTGTAAGTGCAACCTATACCGATTAATATTTGAGGGTCTAACTAATGTGGGGGTATTGCCTATTGTCACCCCAAAATTTTCGGGTTGTGTCAATGTAGGGGTTTGAGGAACTGTATCGAGTTGATATTCAGCCATGCCCAAAATATTAATAGAATCATTGTTATGTAACTGAGTTAAACACCTAGCTTTAACTATTGAGTTGCTATCAATTGCTAAACCTTCGTTTTGATTAGTGATTAATTCAATTAACAGGTTTTCGGTGTGAATGCCTCCATAATATGGCAATTTGACAATCCCTAAATTTAACCCGTTTTCTGTTGCCATATTCCCATAAAATATTTGTAAATCTACCGCTTCCTGCAACACTTCCTGTTTTTTTTCCCACCGTTGGTAATAGCTATCTTCCGGGTAAATTTTGGGGATTTGTGATTGTGCAATACTGGGAGTGTAACATCTAGCGTTTAACGATGATATATAGCTGTAAATACCGATATCATATTTATATCTTTCTGTTATTAATGATTCTAAAGTAGTCCCGTTAAATAACTCTATGGCGTTACTCCAGTTAGCAGCGTTGATATTAGCCGTGATATTTTTAACACCTCTCACCATTTTAACCACC
>CP066886.1:0-832500 GCA_016745315.1 Arthrospira sp. PCC 9108 | reverse complement strand
AGAGGTTAATGGTAAACGATTTACAGCTTGCAAAAAACTCTCAATTAATGGTTTTACCTACTGGAACCTCAAAGGGTGGGATGGTAGCGTCAATCATCACATCTACATAGGGAAATCTGACCAACTCATTGTAGACAAGCTAACAGACGTAGCGTTAGCTATGATTACTAAGTGCAGAATGAGTAACAGCTAAACCCTAAACCCTAACACCTAACACCTAACAGCTAACCCTAACTCAATAACAACCTTAACCCTTATCGTGTCCTATCATGATAGGGGTTGTTTGTATTTTTTGCCAGTAGTCTATTGCCAGTAGTCTATTGGAAGTTTATATGAACCCACCCCTAGTTTACCCACAATAAACACCCTAAGCCAAAACCTTAACCCGTCTATTAGGGGTAATCATCCTGTGCGGAACCCAGTACCCCTATAAATTGGAGACTTGTCTAGCGGTATGTAGGTATCGGTTTCGATGGGGAATCAATTCTCTAGGATTATGTAGGTATCAGCGAGAGATGACGAAACAAGTTACCAGTTGAAAAGTTGTTTGGGGGTATCGCTTCAGTATGTCATAGCCAGGTTAGTCGTGATTATGCGATCGCATTTTGTTGGTAGTGAGTAGGCTCCTCAATATTTCACCAATAATCTGACTCCCATAGGGAACCAGGTAGGCGGTCTGATATCTTTGTACATTGATAGGAGTATCGTTGTACATTGATAACCTAGTGGGTTCCCCCTACGGCTATCGTGTTGACTTGGAAGCATATCCCCCCCTAACCGAAACAAACACTCTTAGGGGTGCGACCGATGTGATAGCAGTCAATGGTTCGTAACGAACCGATAGGCTTGCCATTGACTGCTATCACGAGAGAGTTACCTTATCGGTGTTTGGTTAGGGGGGTGGTATGGGTATTTGACAGATTGATTAAGTTGTGCTTGTTGACTGAGTAATCAACCTATTGACAGAATTATTTTCCTGTGCTAGGACTAGATTGTGAGTAATATATGAGTAATTAGGTACGACTATCGGGTTAAAGCAATTCCCGCGATAGTAGTCAGGATAAGGGTTTAAGTTAAATGGCTCTGGCGGGATTTGAACCTAATACATAGCCTATAACCCCTATTCTACCGTTACTTAGGTGTTACTCAAAACCATAGCAGGATCTATCAATCTGTAGCCATAAAATAACCCCTAGGGGTTTAATCTAGGGGTGTTAATTTATGAAAGGTTGACGATTAGATTAATCTATCAGATAGATAACTCTAAGAAATAATTTAGCTTCAGAGCTATCAATATCAACCCCTAACGCTGTTAACCGTTCTATAGCCACGTTCAATGGTATAGGTAACTTAGAAACCCCTTTGAGAACTTCTAAGGTAGCGTCAATGCCTTCTGTCTTGTATTTACCCTCATTGACGATTGTGCTATGTCCCATAAGTCTAGCTCGCAACTCGATAGGTAGTCCATATTGTTCACCTAACAGGTTGTACAGTCTACGAAAAGCATATTTCTGGGTTACCGGGCATTTCATAGATTGAATTCTGTTACTAAACGTTGCGTCAAAGCCTCCAGCTATGGTTTTGGGTTGACTGCCTTTTTTCGGGCTATATTCTGGTAACAACGGCCGTTTCAATTCTAGGAAATCAAACATTTCGGGACTGGGAATTGGGGCTACAACCCTTCCCCCTGTTTTAATACTCACTTTCCGACCTTCTGCGTCAGTAAAGTAAGTGGTGCGAAACGTTCAGGCATGAAATAGGGTTGAAATACCCGAAGTAACCGCCTGGTGGGGACTTCAACCCCTTGGTTGAATATAAGGAACGCACTCGTGACCATCCTCATAACTGTTTATATGTCCCAACGTTCGGTATAGAGATATACCAAACAAGGCAGGGAACCCAAGGTCAAAACGAACTAACCCATACAAATTCCTTATAGTAAGCCCAGAAATGGATAAGTAAAGTTAGGAAATTAGGGTAACGGCGATAGCCACCCCCAATTTTGGGAATCACAACCTCAGGATTGAAGCGGGGAACGGAAAGCTCCTAGGTGTAACCCAACACCAGAACCGAGACCACTGCCAACCATCCATGATTAGGGAAACCGAATGTCCGGCTTGAACCATCGTCATTATTGAGCAGCGAAACAGGTTGATACGCTGCGCTCAAAAGAGTAAGGGGAAAAGTAGGGTAATCACTTCATCACCTACACAGACCTTTAAAAGTACCCCGGTGGATAGGACAAATCTAAAGATGGAATGCCCATATAAACGGAACGTTTTAACCCCTCTTAGGCTCTGATAATCTGGTCGAGAAAGTCAGTAGTGAAAGTGTAAGCGTAAGCCTATTAGGGGGTGAGATGTGACCAGAAGCCAACGCCCGACTGTAATGGTAGGGATATGCTAACGGGTCACGGTTTGATTGTAAAGAAATAGAGTCAAGTAGGTGTACAAATGGCGATAGCGAGTTTAAAGAAAGGATTTGGGAAATCAAAACCAATCAAGACTACGAACAACGCATGGAAGACCATCCCGTGGACTAAGGTTCAACGGAAAGTTTTCAAGCTCCAAAAGAGTATATTTCAAGCAGCTAAATCGGGACAGGACGCAAAGGTAAGAAGGTGGCAACGTCTATTGGTGAAATCATATTATGCCCGACTCTTAGCAGTGCGACTGTAGGGGCGGGTTCCACGGTCAGCCATGCTTCCCAACAGTCAGCTTAATAAACCCGCCCCCCAAGCGGGTCAAGGCAAAAAGACGGCTGGAGTAGATGGTGTGATAGCAATATCCCCTAAACAAAGGCTAGAAATGACCGAGAAAATCAAAGAAAACCTCAAAGCAAAACCACTGCGACGGGTGTGGATTCCAAAACCTGGTAGGGATGAAAAAAGCTGGAATAGGAATACCCACAATCCAAGATAGAGCAAGGCAAGCCTTGGTTAAGTCGGCTCTCGAACCTGAATGGGAATCGAGATTTGAAAGCACAAGCTATGGGTTCCGTCCCGGACGGTCAGCCCAAGATGCAATAGCACGAATTTACTCAAGTATCAACAAGGGTGAATATTATGTACTCGATGCTGATATAGCAAAATGTTTTGACCGAATAAACCATGATTACCTACTGTCCAAAATTCATTGTCCAAGCTGCCTAAAAAGAGACCTGAAACAATGGCTCAAAGCAGGCGTGCTAGATAACGGCGTATTTGAGGATACAGAATCAGGGACACCCCAGGGAGGGGTAATAAGTCCACTCCTAGCTAACATCGCATTGGATGGCATGATTAGGTTCATAGAGACAATGTATCCAAAGAAAGCAAACAGAGCGCAGGCTACTGTTATAAGATACGCCGATGACTTTGTAGTGATATCCCCATCACTAGAAATCATTGAACAGTGCAAAACTGCTATTTCCGAACGGTTAAAACCTGTGGGATTAGAAATAAAACCTGAAAAGACTCGAATCTGCCATACGTTCAAACCTATTGAATATGAAGGCAGAACAGAGGAGCCAGGATTTGATTTTCTAGGATTCAATATCAGGCAATATCCAGCAGGAAAATATAAATCTGGGAAAACAGGGGGAATGGCAAGCCGATTAATCGGTCACAAGACCCACATTAAACCCAGCCAAAAAGCAGTTGCCCACACAGAAGTGATAAAAGGTGTAATTAAACAATTTAAAACAGCACCTCAATCAACCCTAATTAACAAACTAAACCCAATTATTATGGGATGGTCAAACTATTACTCAGGGGTAGTCTCAACAGAGACATTCACCAAACTAGATAAGACAATCTGGCAAATGTTACGGGCATGGACAGTATCAAGATGCGGAAAGGCAAGTCACGAAAAGCTAAGAAATTATTTCAGACATGGAACAATTAAACTTAGCAATGGGAAAGAAAGACACGAAAATTGGCTGTTCCAAACCAAAGATGGGTTACATCTATTCAAACACAACTGGACTCCAATTGTCAGACATACCTTAAGACGCCCTGACGCAACACTTTATGACGGAAATTGGACCTACTGGCAAGCAGGAAAGGACGAGCAATCGATACGCCAAATAGGGTAGCAAAACTACTCAAAAAGCAAAAAGGTAGATGTACCTGGTGTGGGCAATTCTTTACCCCATCAGATTTAATTGAAATAGACCACATTGTACCTAGAAGCCAAGGCGGAAAGGATGACTATAAGAATATTCAATTATTACATCGCCATTGTCACGACGATAAAACAGCTCTTGATGAAGAGATGATGCTGTACTCTTAACAAGGAGACGGTCAAACTAGGAGCCGTATGAGGTGAAAGTCTCAAGTACGGTTTTGAATGGGAGGGGTAGACCGTGAGGTCTATCTCGACCCCTAATTAATCTCCTAATACAAGATAATTATCTTGATTATCAGGGTCTGATAGTGCTTTGATGATTACACCATCATCCGTTACATAACGTTTGGTTAGATTAACAGCAGCGGCTAT
This sequence comes from Arthrospira sp. PCC 9108, assembly GCA_016745315.1. Taxonomy (GTDB): domain Bacteria; phylum Cyanobacteriota; class Cyanobacteriia; order Cyanobacteriales; family Microcoleaceae; genus Limnospira; species Limnospira platensis. The sequence continues at coordinate 828,022 of CP066886.1, read as the reverse complement.
TTCAGTTGGTCTCAGTCCGTACATTACTGTCATACCCGTTACCCATAAACAGCTATGTCGGGATGATTGATGTTGTGAGTTTCTGATGGTATAGGCTTCCTGTTTGGTGTTAAACCACCAATCTTTAAAGGCATTAATGCCTATACGCTGCTTAACGGTGAATCGTGTTTGTTTAGGGTTAATAGGCTCAAGCTGTTTAAGCAAATGGTCTTTGTTAGGTGATTTCTTAGCTATGGCTTTTAAGATGTAGTAACGTTCTTTAAATGTTTTGGAACCTACTAATTGTTCTCCGTTCTGTAGGGGAGTGTATAGCATAGCTTTAAAGCCCTCCCACGTGGGGTGAATATCCCAGTTAGGAAACTGGTCAAAATATACCCCTTTACTTTGATGGTAAGATGTTAAATCGCTTACGATATCGCGAGAACGTTTCCTTCCTGTGTTGCGGTTGTACCCGGCAAAATACTCATCCTCCAGTTGTTGAAATATTTCCCGGTAGGTTATCAGATTATCCTCAATCTGATTTTTCCCTAGGATGGTTTTATCGTACCAATCCCAAAATTCACTAGCGCTAGTGATAGTCCCTAGGGCTTCAGATACCAATTTAGCTTTCTTGACGCCGTCTATCACCCCTTCTGGAGTACACTCAAGGTTAGCCGTTTTGGAGCTGCGTTTCCCGGTAGGTGGTTGCTTAAACTGCAATAAGAGATTGTACCTAAGCCCTGACTTCTGGATTTTAAGGCTAACCCCCCTAGGACACTCACCCTTAAACTCCTGATAGGCTTTCAAGAATCTAGCATAGCCCCCGTCATAGTTACCCTTTCCCCCTACTGTAGGGGGTATTGATATCGTTACTCATTTTTTACTCACTTGTTATCCTGCTATGGTTTTGAGTAACACCTAAGTAACGGTAGAATAGGGGTTATAGGCTATGTAGACGCATCTCCACCATCACCCGCACCACCGATCGCGGGGTGTAAAACTCGCCCCCTCGCTTGCCCTCGGACCCGGCAAACTGGCGAGAAAATACTCATACACCCGCCCCAATACATCCCTGGCGGTGTCCTGCGCCTCCCCTAGGGCAATGTTAGAGATCAGGTCGATCAACTCCCCCAGCATTACGGCATTCAAGGCGGGGCGGGCGTATTCCTTGGGCAGAACCCCCTTCAGGGAGGAATTCTCCTTTTCGATCGCCAGCATAGCCTCATCAATCAGCTTGCCAATGGTCGGCTGCTTGGCGTTGGCTTGCGGGTGCGACCACCGCGCCGCCTGTAGGACTCCAAAACACATTTTCTGCTGTATACTCATCGGAATCTTCCACGCCTTCGGGGTATTCCTCGGCTAGTTCTCGCTGTCGAGTCTCAAAGCGATCGCAGATGTGCTTGAGAAATATTAGCCCCAGGGCAACGTGCTTATAATCGGAGGGCTCCATATTGCCGCGTAACTTGTCGGCTGCCTTGAAAAGTTCCGCCTCATAACCAAGACTGGCATATTATTTTTTGGGGATGGGGCTGATTTAGGCATAGGGACAAAAGGCGATCGTTCGTTTACTAAGGAAACATTATATGGGAAACCAATCGCCCCAATTACAAACATTCACCCGACAAAAGGCGATCGCTCCTTGAACTCCCGCCGACTTCAGCCAGTTTTCCAGAATTAAAGCTACATCAAGGAAGATACCGAATTGGGTTTTGGCGACCTTCGGCTGTAAAAATAACAACCACCTTTTCACCTGGCTTGAGCAAGTCACGGGCTTTCACAAATAACTCCTACAATATCAATAATGGCAAGGTGTGATCAAACTGTACCATGAAACTGGCAGGAAATTCCCGTCGGGTAGGCTTTCCCTTTTGTCGTCATTGGTGCAATAATCACCGTGGCAATATAACGGTTCATTTCATAGGGTGAGATGATCACACAGGGTCGTGTTTTGGGAGTTGCCCATTTTAACGATTCGGGTTCTAATCACTTTGCTGATGCTTGGATCGCCTTAAAGGCAGGATGTAACTACATTGTAACCACAAGCCAAGAAGCGGTCAATTGATGGAGCATCAGCCTGCTTTACCTGTACTTCTCCTCTAGTAGTCTACATAAGGTTCTGGGGGTTCTTCTGTTCCTAACTGAATGACTTTAATGAGGCTTTGAGTCCAGGGATGAAGCTCCGCAAAATAATTCACATTTTTTGTTGATGAATTCACGGTGAGGGTTTCCTGTTGAATTGAAGTTAACAAGCACTGGACTAAACGCCAGCGATCGCTAATTGGCAACTGCCAGACTCTCACCGATAACCTCTGTTCCGTCCGCACCAACGCAGTGTTAACTAGTCAATAAGTTACACAGGAGTAAACACAGTGTTCACTGACAACTTCGATTCTAAGGCTTTACGATTTGCTCAAGTTCAATATTCGCCTCGGCTTGAAGACCAGAACATCTAGCAATACCCTCCACATCTGTACTTAAACGACAACCCAACGCTAACCTCAAAGAATGGTCTGGTTGCTCCGTCATTTGATAGGCATGAATATGCATAGAATCTCCTAATTGAGCTTGATGACTGATATGTGAAAAGCTAAATTCACGCTGTATATAATCTAGGAAACAATCTTGAATTACAAGAACCAGCTTTTTATTGATATGCTCAAAAGTCTCAATTTTATGATGTAGCTGTATAAGGATTGTTTTAGCTGTCATTTTCCAGTTCATACCGAAGGTCTTTTGGGATTGACTTTGGTTATCTTCTGTAGGAACTCCCAGTTCTTCAAGTAACCGTTGGCGTTCCGGCCACACAGTACCGGTTGTATCCAGCGTTTGGAGTTCAATGCCAACAAAATCCTTCACCTTATTATTTAAGGCAGATACGAGAAAATAATCCACATTCCCTCCTGGAATTGAAATTTCTGAAACCAGATGCAATTCATTTCCAGGTTCATGGTTCGTTAACAAGTGTAAGCAGTCTATGAAGATCTGTTTTCTCTCTAGCAACCTATGAGGACAAATGATGACCGGAATCGCATTTTTGCCATAGATTACTGAGCAGATATATGGATATATCAGGTTGACTTTTGCGGACTTTTATACAACGCCTTTGTAAATATGGACAATGTTGCTCTCGAATAAGACTTGTCCAATCTATATGTTCGGGTTGATTTATTGAATATCCAAAAATCTCAATTATTTTACTCATAAAATTGTTTCACTTCTGGCTTTCGCTATCTCTAAGTAATGATGGGAAATATCTATCCCGCAGGACTTTCTGCCAAGTAACTGGGCTACCAACATCGTAGTTCCAGTACCACAAAAAGGATCTATAATAATTCCGTTAGGTGGACAGGTAGAAGATATGGGAATTTTACAAAGATCGACGGGATAGGGTGCAAAGTGAAGTTCTCGTTTTTGAGTATCTTCTGGAAGAATTTCCCAAACATCACTTGGCTTAGATCCTTTAGGATGATATTTCAGAAAGTAAAATCCTTTTTCTTTGAGTTCTTTGGCCGACCAGAAACTTTCTCAGAATCAGAATGCGTGGTTCTTTGTTGCCCTCGAATAATCATCCTGAAATCAGAAATAATGCCATCAGAAACTTGACGAAGAATTTCTTCCAATGCCTGATAAGCATTGCGTTTTTCATTTTCAGATAGGTCAGTGGATAGCTCGATTTTTCGCTTATAGCGAATCCCAGTGACACCCGTCGCCGAAACAACAGAACCATTCACTACTTTCGTCTTTCTTGGTGAAGAACGAATAGAATCTATATCATAGTAATACTTTGGTGACTTCACGAAGTGAAACAGGTTTTCATGTATATTTCTCAATCTATCCTTAGAATGGTCTGGTCCTCCTTTAACTTTGTTCCAAATAACGCTATTTCTTAGGATCCAGCCTTGATTATCTGTCAAGTTCAAGGCGATACGCCACGGTAAGCCGAGCAAGTTTTTGTGGTAGTAAGAATCGCCAATGTTGAGCCAAAAAGAGCCTGTTTTCTTCAGAACTCTATGAACTTCAGAAAAAACTGAGCATAAGTTATCTACATAAGTCTTGAAATCCGGCTCCCATCCGATTCCGCCTGCGTCATATTCTCTTTTTCCCCAATAGGGTGGACTAGTCATACAACAATCGAAAGAATCACTGGGTAGCTCTTTCATGACTTCAAGAACATCTCCCAACAAAAGCAAAGGGGCGATACTTTTATTTACTCGATAATTTTCAAATTGCTCTTGAAAGTCTTGATTGACTATGAGACAGTCACCAAATAGTGGTAGCCGAAGGTTCTGTGGTGATTGTGATGGAGCATCATCCTCTATTCGCATTTTTGATCCTTGAACTTTCAAGCAGCACCAGTGCTCCTACAGGTTTTTGAACCTTTAGGGGATTCTACAACAGATAGAGCTAATGTATTAGTCCAGAGCAGCTTCAAAGTAAAGCTCAACCCAACTCCATAGTTGCAACTACTCAGTAACAGCATTTGCTGTCCCATATAAGTGTCATTCACCAATCAGGGGGCTTACCCTTTGCTACCGAGCTAGCTAACTATTAATTAGGCAGCGATTAGCAGCCTAACATACCCAAGATGTGGAAAGCTGAACCCTCCATAACTAAGCTGTGCTGGGATTTTAGCACATAAATATCGAGGTGTCAAAAATTGGTAGATTTAGCATACACAAAACTTCATTCCTCGCCCAATTCCTTAACTGGCAAGGGGTTCAGCCTTTTTAAAGGTGGATGTTATACAGAATCAAGGGGATATGCACCTTAGCCTCAAAAAGCTACAAGCCTTTACTGTCAGGAGTTACTGTTTTTAATCACTCTGGGCAAACAATCGCCGGATCAAGGTTTCCATCTGCTCCGACTGAAAGGGTAAATTCGGATACACATCAAACCCGGAAAAGGCATTTTTATCGGCTTCCCAAACATTCATCCGACAAAAGGCGATACGGCTACCGCCACGCTCCGCGATCGCTCATTCAACTCTCGCCGACTTCAGCCAGTTTTCCAGAATTAAAGCTACATCAAGGAAGATACCGAATTGGGTTTTGGCGACCTTCGGCTGTAAAAATAACAACCACCTTTTCACCTGGCTTGAGCAAGTCACGGGCTTTCACAAATAACTCCTACAATATCAATAATGGCAAGGTGTGATCAAACTGTACCATGAAACTGGCAGGAAATTCCCGTCGGGTAGGCTTTCCCTTTTGTCGTCATTGGTGCAATAATCACCGTGGCAATATAAAGGTTCATTTCATCCTGTGAGATAATCGCACAGGGTCGTTTTTTCTTAATTTCACTGCCAATTGTGGGGTCAAGATTAACCAAAAAAACATCGAAATGCGATCGCTACCACTCCCATTCGCTTTGTTCCCAATCGGTACTGTTTATATGTGAGACTCACTTTTAATTTCACATTGTGAATCGTACAAGGTCACAATTTATGGGAATTCCATTCACTAAGTTGAGCAGTGCTTTATCGCTAACTATAGGAACTCAACGCTCTAGTTTTTTGAGTTCCTCGATATGGTTTGCTCCTCACTGTCTTAGGAGTAATGAATTGGCATACTCAGCATAAGTTCTACACTTTTTTATTTGTGCAGTTGCCTCTGGGACAATTGAGTTCAACCCACTGATAAGCGTTTTCTTCTCCTCAGCAGCAAGTTGCTGATCTTCCTGAGCCTGCTTTCAGCTATCCCTGTAGTTACTTAAATAGGCATCCAAAGAGGCAAAAAATTGATCAAACCGCTGTTGGAAATCATCATCAAGATACTTATTCAAACTTTCTTCAAGAGCAGTAATACTCGCTTGCATTGAATAATTTATTTCAGGAATCAACTCATTTAGTGAAACCGTATAATAATCTATATTCTTGTTAGGACGCTTTCGTTTTTATGTAAGACCGATTGGTATTATCCAAAGCCAATGCCACCACACTCTTTTGTGAACTGTTACTTCTTCATATCCCTGATCTATGGTTTTGGTTTGGCTTCTAATGTGAGGTCTATTAACAGATATATGGTCAGATGTATCTACAACAGGAGGGGGTAGAGAAAGGGTGATATCAAAAGATTTATTAAGACGGGTACGTGCTCTTTCAATAATGGGGTTTGTTTCTTGTTCCAAAAAACTCATTAATTTTGAACGTGCTTTCTCAACCTCGCGAATCGTTTCCTCTCGAAAGGCGACCAGAAGACTCTCTGCTCGTTGCTTGGCATAAGCAACGGCTCCATTGGCAAATTCCTCTGCTTCATCATCACTCTTAAATTCCAAGATTCCAGAACTCTTAAATTCTACGGCGTTTTTCAGTCTTTCGGAAATCCATTTAGGAAATAATTCAAAGCTACCCAGCGGAGTCGTAAAAATTTTTCTTGCTTCTATGTCTAGCCTTTGGATTAAATTAGCTTGCTCATAGTCTTCTTTGGCAAAGTAATCTTCAAGACTTATGGCTGCTGTTTCCTTTAATTTCCCAAGTAAGTCTTCAAGATTTTTTTGAAGATGATTCTTGATATTATCAACTTCTTTAAGTCGCTTACGACTCAGTTCAAGATGTTCAAGATCTTGCTCCAACGCTGCCACTTCTAACCTGAGTTTCTCTTCGTCTTTAGCAATGGCACTACTTCTTAGTATAACGTCATCTCTCAATTCTTCTAAACGTTGACGGCTAAGATTAAGTGCAGATTTGATACATCTGGGAGCAGCACTTTCCATGAGAACATTGATGGCGTTCTCCAAGAAGGGCTCAAAACCGGACTTCTTCCATAATCTCTGAGCCTTTTTTTGCAATTGTTCCAATGAACAATCTTCAAGTTCCTCTTCCCAATCAATCCCAAAAACTTGCTCTGCTAAAGCTCTTGCAGTTTTCATCTCCTCTTTTTTAATATTAGGGTGATGTTGCATTTCCGAAAGGAAACTCGCCGCACAAAAAGCCCATCTGGCGGCTACCTCAAACACCCTTCCTGCATCACTTGATTCACCCAATCCCAAATCAGCAATGACAAACTGCTTCACCTTCTCAGATGTCATCGGATCTTTTTCAGTTCTTTGATCAACCTTATTGACAAGAACATATAAATTCTCTTTCCCTAACAATCGAACAATAGGTTCAACTTGGCGCTTAATTTCCTCTGCTGCTTTGTTATTTAACTGTGTAAAGTCAAGGACAATTAGAACCATTGAACTTCGGCGTAATTGCTCTGCTACAACCGCAGACAATCTCAGGTTTTCTCCGGCTTAATTAGGTCCGGGAGTATCAACAATAACGAGATTTCCTAAGAATTTAGATTGACCAGCATCTGTGGCTTTCCAGAAAGGAGTATAGATGCAGGGAACGTCAAAATATTCTTGATTTAATGGATCTATCAACGGCTCAAGAACTGTACAAACGCGAACGATGTCATTCAAATCCGTTAATGTTTGTTTGATGCCTTCTAACCCCCTATCTCAGACTGAATCGAGAAGCCATCTTGAATTTTCGGAATCAGTGAAGTTAAATGGGGATACTTTGCCATTTTGGTAACTGCCTGATTTAGACCGTTTGTTTTAATTTTCTGCTGTAGAGTTGAAAGAGTCCTCTTTAAACATGAAATAGTATTTGGCTTCAGCACTAAAACTGGCTGTGCTTTATCAGAACGAAGAATAATTTCCGTGGGTAACGTAGTCATGGCTGATGCCCGACTAGGTAATATATCTTGTCCAACAATCGCGTTGATAATCGTAGACTTCCCCGCCTTCATAGGAGCAACGATCGCCATGACTAACTCAAGATCTTCTACATTCTTTTTGGCATCTACAACTTCTTTTTGAAACCCGGCATACTTCTTACCTGAAGGGTCAGAAATCAACAGATTACTGGCACGATACATTAACTCTTCGATTTTCTTAAGTAGACTTATTACGTCTTGTTGCAAGTCCTCAAGATTTGGTTGTAGAAAATCTGTACTCATGATGGGTTATTAGAATCAATTGACTTAACTAGAGAAATATAGTTTGTATGATCACCATATCTTTAGGCATTTGGGTTAATTCATCCTTGCTCAAGATCTTGTGTAACTCTCTGCCAACTGGTCTAACTTAACCTGGCTGCAAAACCGACAGCATTTAGCCACGACTCCACCGAGGGCTGGCGACATAACCATTATTAATTAGGCGGCGATTAGCAGCCTAACATACCTAAGACTTTAGGAAGCTGAACCCTCCATAACTAAGCTGTGCTGGGATTTTAGCACATAAATATCGAGGTGTCAAAAATTGCTAGATTTAGCATACACAAAACTTCATTCCTCGCCCAATTCTTTAACTGGCAAGGGGTTCAGCCTTTTTTAAATGTGGATGTTATACAGAATCAAGGGGATATGCACCTTAGCCTCAAAAAGCTACAAGCCTTTACTGCCAGGAGTTACTGTTTTTAATCACTCTGGGCAAAGAATCGCCGGATGAAGGTTTCCATCTGCTCCGACTGAAAGGGTAAATTCCGATATACATCAAACCCGGAAAAGGCATTTTTATCGGATTCCCAAACATTCACCCGACAAAAGGCGATACGGCTACCGCCACGCTCCGCGATCGCTCCTTGAACTCTCGCCGACTTCAGCCATTGTTCCAGATAATCTATCAAATCGGTGTAACGGTGAAGCCGAAGGTTTCAAATACTCCGACTACCTCACGTCCGCTGAGAACAGGAAGAGTAGAGGACATGATTACGCCATTACCTCTACTTGGCAGGTTTCAATCGTTAGGGGTAGCCCACGTTCTGCACGAACTTCAAGGCAAGCGATAATTGCATATCTGATATTTTCTAGAGCTTCTGCCCTCGTTTGACCTTGGCTGACACAACCCGGAATGCTGGGACACTCTACAACCCAAACTCCATCTTCGTCACGGTCAAGTGTTACAGTCAACTTCATCAGTTTTCACCATGAAAATCTAGGAGAATATTGGTATCAATTAAAACTCTCACTGAAGGTATTTCTCCACCCGATGCTCTTCTAGCATCACAGCTACTTCTTGGTCAGTTGGTGCAGGCTGGTCTGTTTTGAGTAAGGCGCGCATTCGTCGAATTGCACCATAACGATCAGGCTTTGCACTTGGGGTATTCTGCAAGGACTCAATTATAGCACTGACCAACGCGAGGCGATCGCTCGGTGATAACTTGATAGCTTCTTCCTTCAGGTTTTGCAGTAACATAGACAGCTCCCTAAAAATCACAATCGCCCCAACTCCCCTAGATTCTTCAAGTCTAACTCAAAATCTTCTACGTCGCAGGAGTAGATGGGAATATTAAGATGCTGGAGTGGAGCTGTCGCAGATAACCTTTGATTCTTACCGATTACCTCTCAATCGGTCGGCTCCAACGCAGTGTTAGGCTTTGACTGGGGTTTAGGAGAAGCGTTTATACGAGTTAACTGACTTGGCTGGCGATCGCTTTAGTTTTTCTGTATGATGATTGTGGCCATGAGTAATGGCTACTTGACAACCCGTTATTCGTTAGGCCACAGACAACTCTACTCCCAAGTCCTAACGGATTCTTGTGGCTTTGGCTTGATTGTGCGATCGCGTTTACCTCTTGTCCCTGGCTGTTCATTGCTAAGTATTTTGTAAATCAACTTCATCAATTCATTGTCTCTTGAGTTGACCTCTGCTATTAACTTTTGGTTTTGCTTCATCAAAGACCACACTAAAAATATCACTACCCCATCACTTCCTACCCGTAATAATTCTGGTAAAACATCAGTCGCCATAATCTTTATATTTTTGGTTTTGGATATTTAACGGAAAATAATCTTGATTTTTGGTTAAGTATTTTTCCATGTGGTTGATGTTTATCCATATAAGTTTATTATGGTCTTCTATTTCTCGCCTAAGCGTTGATGATATTCTGTTTAGCTCTTCTCTGTTTCTGTTGACTTGTACTCTAATTATTGTGTATTGAACTGATACATACCAGACCGTACTAATGAGTGAAAGTATCCAACTTATAATTACCGTAATTTTCTCAATTTCAATATCCACGACGGAATTAACTCCTCTGTTGATGTGGATTTTTAATCACATTTTACTTGGGTTAATTTCAAGACTTTGACCAGATAACGCAGATAGAATCCGAATTATCTGGCAGCTTTAAATTTTCGACCAACTAACTTTTGACGTTCGGGACAATTATACTATTTTCATACTTTTCAAAAAAAGCTAGAGTTCTTTCTAACCTCCTAAAAAATGTCCCGTCTAAACTTTCTATTACCGGCCCAATACTTACTGCTGAGACCACATTAATTGCTTTATTTCCTGGTTGTTGGTTGTATACTTACTGTGCTTGATATAATGCCCCTACTAAATGACAAAATTCTACGGTAGCGTCCACACTATCACCGCTTGCCCCCAATGTTTCTAGTAAGGTTTTAAACTGTGAATCATCTGGGAGATGGTCGATTAATTGATTAAGAGAGATGTCCATGTTAACTTACAAAAGCCTCAATTGTTACGTCAAACTTTAGATCCATTGTAGGATGATTTTCGATCCATGTTGCGTTTTTGAAAAAACGGCGGCGGACTCCCAACCTTCTAATCACCGAGGGGTTGTCTGTAAATTCTTGAACTGGTGGATAGTTAATCAGTTGCGGTTCTTCTGTAACGTATACAGTCCTTTGCCTGTTATCCAGTCAGAATTTTCAGAATCATTATAATAATGCCCTCGAATAAGCAGCATTGACCTATAGCCATCATAGGGATTTGTCCACCGCCCCCAATCAGTTGAAAATTTAAACCTCAACAATGAGTATTGAGTAACTGGGGGGCTGTGAATTATCCACTCTTGACTTGGCTGATAGCTTGAAGCTATCACCTCCCATGTGCCATAAGCATCTGTAAAACTCATGCTTTACTTGACAACTTGGCGGCGGTCTAAACCAGCACCTACTACTGTCCTACCATTAAGCGTTTTTCCTGTCGCTCTGTAATACGATAAAGCATCATCTATCTTGTCACCAGCGCAGAAAATTCTATAATTAATTTTTCTGCCTCCTGTGGCGCTACATCGTACATTAATCCTTACTAATTCCCCGGTTCGCATTAGTTCAGCAGTGTCATATAGTGGGGCTTTTAAATTTGCGGCTTCTGCCTCTCTAACCCCTAGAACATCAGCATTATCTGCTGTATACATTACATTACTAGCTCGAAAGACCCTAGCGGTTGCTCCTGTGCCTGTTTGACAAATTTTCGTTCTAGCTGCCATTTCAGAATCCTTTTATATTATTTAACGGTAATCAACTCGTACCACGATCGCGACATGAAGTTATCACTCCCGTACCATCCCAGGGCTTGTTAGGTAGCACTTGGATGGCTTCAGTAACCTTGTCTGTAGGCACATAAATATCAGCACCAAAATACTTATTGTCTTTTCGGTAGTTAATTCGCATCTTCATTAAGAAACCCTCCTGCACAGCTTTATTTGGCTTAAGCATATGTGCATTTACATTTGTTGGATCTGTGTGGGCGGTCATTCCGAGATGTGTAGCAATGCCATTGTACCGATTAGAAAGCCGGGCAGCTACTTTAATGGTTCCCGTACCCCCTGGCGAGGGTGAATTCCAGCTATAAATTTTTGAACTATTTAGACTGGGCATAGAATACCTGCCTTGTTGTTTAAAAACTGATTACCACTACATTCATAACAGGTATTTTTAGGGTGTGCAACAGTTACGGAAACCTATAGGGTTTCCGAACATACAAGGGAGTTTGTTTGATCTAAAAAAATCGTTGGGGTTGTCTTCTAATCGGGATTCTTGTATATGTGCCCGTTGTAGTCACAGAGTATGATAGGCTCATTGAGCATCTCCAAAAACAATTTCGCCTCTCTAAAATAGACGTGCCCGACCGGACGGCGGCGGGGTGGTTTGACTTTGTTACCCAATATCGTCACTTCTGGGGGCGTAATAGGAAACGCTTGGGATGGATTTTGGTTGCTCGATGTAAAGACCTTTGAACTGTCAAACTCTATCTGCATCACCTGGCAGATTCGTTGATAAAGATTAATCCCCTCTGATGCACTGGTGACAAAAACGAAAGATTCCAACCCTTGGCGCTTGTCTCTATAGCTAACCGATTCCCTCCCCTTGTGAAGACGGAATTGTTGAGGTTGTAGAAAGTTTTGGACGATTCTCTGTGCCAAACTTCTGATATTAGCTTTAGTTAACAAGTCGCCAGTTCCGTTCGGGTTTTCTGTTTTTCCCACCAAACGGAATCCCACTCTTGCCTCTAATTGTCGGTAGCCTTTTTCCACATCCTCGATCCGTTCCAAAAAGTACAGCACAACCTTGGGAGCGCCCCGGTAACTAATACCCGTCGAGACCGTGCTATCCATTCCCTCACTGCTACCCCCACCCTCGTAGTGGATTTGTAGGATTTGCCTAATTAATTCCTTGTCGTTCCCCGTCAAGACAACTGATTTGTTCTGAGAGCGATCGGGAAAATATTCTATTGTGCGGTGAAGCCCAACATCTTTTGCTGTTTTTCGGGCTGAAGGTTTCCATTCAATGTAAGCCGGGCGAGAGCCTACCTCGTTCCTCCATCTGCTTATTGTCTCCCCATTGGAATCCTTAACATTAGATGAAGGATAGTTAGTTCTTAAATTGGGGAGTTTTGGGTTCACTCTGTAGCGCAGTTCTGGATAACCCGATGCCCAAACATCAAACCAATCCTCGAATTTTAGATCGCTGGCATTGAGAAGATGCTCGATCATCTTCTCCATCCATCCCAGTTGTGACAACTGCAATGCCAAGGCTGACTCAGAACCAGCCATCAGCAGTTTGTAATCTAGGTTTTTTCTGTCTGGCTGTAGTTGGTAAACGTTCCAGTTTGGCTGCAATTCTATTCGGACTCGTTCCGGCCGCTTATCTGATAGTTTCGTGATACGCCGTTGACGAGCCATCATGATGTAAGTTTGCTGAGTAAGTCTTCCAACTTCTACCATTGATATCCCTCCTCTCAGGTGATGAATTTATACTAGTATCCACTCCTCATAAGTTCCCTGCTCTGACAACAACTCACCGAGGGTTTCAAAAAAAGTAGATGTCATTGTTTCTATACCCTCCCATTGTTGCTCATTCACCCAATCAAAATATTCATCTTCTTTAACTTTCGCCCAAGTTTCTTCTACTTTCTCCGAAACAATAAAAGGTGATTGCCCTTCCTTGCCCCAAGTATCTTCCTTATCCAACAACCTGGCTGCTACTTTTCTGGCGTTAATGTAAGTCATAACAAACAGTGCTTTTTTAACAACCTCTTGCACCGCATACCTCCAGCGAGGATAACGCATCCACCAAAGTCTCTTTAATAGTCGGGTTAATCATACACATAGCGGCGATCGCACCTTCCCGAATCCTTAAACTTGTTGCCGCCGCACTACCCACCTTGCCCACCACTAAAGCCGCCAAAGATTTCCCGACTGTTTCCCCCAAGGGAACATATAAAGCATTAGCCGCTTGTTTTAAATCGTCCATCATTTTCTTGTCAGATGCTGCCCAATCAAAGTTATAGGCTTGAGAAACCCCTTGGGTCAATTTGCTCATCACTGTAGGTATTGTTACCCCTAAAAAACCGCCAACAAAAGCCGGATGGGCTGCTACTAAACTCCCTACACCCGCACCAACAAACCCTAATGCTTGTCCGCCAACAATCAGCACAGTCCCAGCAATTAAACCACCCGCTACAATCCCGGCTATTTTAGGAACCAGAGGAGCCTCTTGTAGCCATTCTTTGAAAAAACCCCAGTTCCCTTTTTTGATGTTTTCTGCAATAACTAAAGCTCCGCCCTTGACACTACCCGCCCACTTCTTAAAATCAAAGGCTTTTAAACTTTGAATCTGCTGATAAAAAGGGGTCGAAAAAGCATTAAACCACTGTGAAGACATTGCACCGCCAGCTATAGCGGTTGAAGTTAGTTCTCTCTGGTCTATCCCTACAATATTAGACATAGTTTTAACCTATATTATCAGAATCGAATGGCAACAAGTCTCTACTTCGGCGAAATTCAGCTAGATTTTCCCTTGATGACAAATTGTCGGATTTGATTTGGCGATTCATCATCAACTCATCATTAGTTTTTAAGAGACGTGCCCGTTCCTCTCTAGTAGGAGGACTTTTGGGTTTGTCTTTAAACCTCGGTTCCGTCATCGCATTATAATAATTCATCAACCAAGAACGTTTAAACTCTTCAAAGTCGCCGCCCCCAACGGCTGAAGCCATATTTAAATAGTCTAAATGTAGCCGAAAATCCAAGACAGCGATCGCTTCCTCTATTCTGTTGTTTGTATCAGTTCTTAACCCCGCTTTTTTCTCTCTTTCAGATGGTGGCTTCTTACCACTACCCGAATCGCTTGGGGGACGATTGGAACCACGGGGGGGGATTTCTTTTGGTCACGATTATGTCCTCATTTTAGCTGCCATATTCAAAATTATCTCATAAAGGTCAGTGCTTTTAAACCTAAACTCATCAACCTCTATTTCATAATCATGAATCTCTAATAAATCGGGTAACATAGCTTCTGTCGTGTCTTCATCGTTTAAATCAAGTTTAGGCTCCTGACCCTTTTTACTATCCTTACCGAATCCCTTACCAGCTCCCCAGTGTTTTTTACCAAACACATTAAACTCAATCGGTAAAGTCACCACCTTCGAGATAATAGGAATTCCCAACCCGTCCAAAATCGCCGACGTTCTGTAATATAACTTAGCTAAAGTCCGATACATTCTCGTCATTATATAAGCTAGGCGAATCTGAATATTTAACCTAGTTAGCACTATCACCTTTCAACTCAATCAACAGTTCAGTCTGAGCCTTTAATATAGCCCCCAGCGAGTTAAACTTTAACTCTATAGACTGGTCGCCTTTTTGGGCTTTATTCGTATCCTGAACTTTAACAGTAACCGGAGCATCAAAACCATAATTGTCGATGGTTTTCAACAGGTCAGACATGATTTCCAGATAATCCTTATTTGCATGATTACCTTTACCTTCTGGTATCATCATATTAGACGGAACCTGGAAACTCTTGTCTAACAACTTCCTGACCCCTAGGGCTTTATGTATTTCCCGAGTCATCTTGGTCAAATCTTCACAGCATGATTGAAGCATATCACTCCTTAATATTGGTAGACTTGGCGGTGGCTCTGGTTGATAATTCTCCACCCATTTACAGGGATAAACTGGGTGATATCTGGAGTACGATCCTATTTGATGAATGTGTCTAATAATCCAGTAATGTTCATAAAGTTTCGGTTACCCTTCCGCATTTGGATTAGCAACCCAGGGAGCCGCAATAGAATCAACGGTATAATACCCGTCATGACCTAGGTTGGTAGATGTAGCAAAATAGCGTGGAGAACTCTCTTTAGCGAATTTCCCCAGTTTTGTTACTGATATTCTCTCTTTTATTGTAGTAGAAGAATGTAAGAACCCCTCTTCCTCCTGCAGTTTCCTTCTAAACGCGGTAATGGAGCCTGGATTTGTATAACCTAAATTGACTAAAGGGGCAGAAATATAAGGGGCGCTATACATTGAAATGTTCAACTCTATGTCAGATCCGAAATTTTTAAAACTTTTCCCGGCGAATGACTCAACTAAATCTGCATACTGGCTTTTTATAGGATCTGTTTGAAAAACCCGAATATGTGCCCAGTAAGCCATACAAAGCCAACCAGTATAACCTGGAGGGGACCGGAAATGCCTAAATCAACCCTACCTGCATCGCTTTCATCTCCTTTATCTTCATCACCGCCGCCTTTATTATCGTCTGCTCCCTCATCTTTATCATCTTCACAAACATTTCTAGCAAAGGTAACCGTTTTCCCCCAATAGTTACGCTCATCGATTGCTCGCATTCCCCAAGGTAAACCGAGACATTTGCATCGTTGATACTGTCAATTGTTCCCCCAAAACCTTTGGGGTTTCCATCTTCATCAAGGTCTACAAATCCGCGAGCCGTGCTGCCAATCTTTTCGGTTTTTATCCCTCTCCTAGTTCCACCATCCTGTAAATCCTCAGCTTCTATGCTTGCTTTGGGCAACATCGACCGGGCAAAATCAACCATTCCTCCAACGTCTATATCAATATCCCCGTCATCACGGGGAATCCTTACTCTAGCCCTGGGTTTGTCGTCTGCTTCTAATCTTTTGACCTCTCTTTCTATTACATCTACAGCTTGCCGGTAGTTGCGATTCCTAACAATGTCTTTCACCCTTCGGCTACGCTCTTCTACCTCTCTCATTACAAAGATTCCTCATCCCAATTAATAAATAATTGCCTCCATCCCTCCTCAGACAACACCCGATTATCAGTCAGACATTCTGGATCCATCGCCTCGATAATGTCCAAAGAAACCTGCTTAATGGTTTCCCGTTGTTTTAGCATCACATAAGCATTAGGCAGATATTGGCTTTGCCAAGACCTTAACAGGGCAGAGACTGGCAACACTTCTAAAAAGTCAAAAGTTTGGCATAGATACTCAATTCTCTCTAACCATTGCTCAACAAGAAAACGATAGTTATCTTTGCGTCTTGAATCCGTTTTATCCGTTTGTCGATCCGTTTTCGGAAATTCATTAATTGTCCTGTATTGTATGGGAACATTAGCTAAGGCTTTTAACTCTCGAATGAAAGGAAAGCATCAGATGGAGAACCGGGAAGCAAAAAGTGGCGTTTGAATATCACCTTTTTAGCGTAAAGCATTGATGACAAATCACTATTCCACAAATTAACTGCATCTACTTCATATTGTCCCTCTGGTAGATAACTTAAATCCTCGGTATTTTCACTGCTATATAAAGCTGTGGTCATTGATAATAACTCTCCATAATCAGAACAGTTGTCGTTCCCTCTTTTACTTTTGCCCATATCGCGTCAGTTGGTATAAATCCGGCTACATTACCTGGATAATAAATCTGGCCGGGTGGCATTTTGAATGGATTGCTTGTCGCGTCACTTCCCAATGTGCCAAAACCCCAAAGGAGCTCAATTTCTCCCTGATTTTGAATTTCAAAATAAGCACGGCTTAGATTAGCGGGGGCTATTAACATGGGATTAGGGCTTACAGTGACTGTGTTCATCACTGTATTAGCCGGACGTTTAGCCATCAATATTAAATCTAATTCTACTCTATGTTCTCCCTCGATGTAAAGAGTGTCATAGATGCGATTACTGGCTATTGAACCGCCCCCTAATATGCCGTTGCCATAATCCTTAAAACTTAAACCTAGCGGTCAGACACTGCCAAATATTTTGACCTCGTTTGCTGTTAAGTAAGGATTAATTAGAGGAACATAAAACCGCCTCCCTCGATTTTGAATGATAGGACAAGCTGCCTCAATCCATGGACCTGTGGCGCTTTTCCTTCTAAGCAATTGCAGCCCAAATTTAGGATGGTTACTCTCTAATTTCATTAATTTAGCTGCTCTTTCTGCCGCCGAATCCTCTGGGTAAAATTCAGGATAAGGAGACCGGGGAAAACTTGGACACCAAACTGAGGCGGTGAGACTTTCTAGGAAGGCATTAGCCCGCCATAGCCATCTAGGGTCAATATTGGCAGATATTGAATTAACGCACTAGAAACAGCCCAAGTGTTAATGGGTCATTAACATAATTACTGGCATTACTTTGATTAATTTCAAATGAAAATGTGTCGGTTTCTGAACAGCGATTTTCTGCCATAGTTTAAGGTGTCAATAAGTATGGTTGTGCGGTTGAAGTCATACCATTAGTGTAGTCAATGATTACGGATAGTCTGTTAAAGTGATGGTGCATATTAATGGATAAGTTCCATTTCCCTAACGTTAGGTCGATAGAAAATCACAATGTTGTTTGGCGGGTTCGGGGTTTAGCTCGAAACTAAATTCTGCTATGTGTTGATGTACAACTAAATGCAGTAAAGCACTAGCTAAATTGTTTGGTTAAAGGGTAACTGCCCTATACCGGGTTCAAAGGCATCAACAAACGGCTCTTGGACTTTAATCGCGCCACCTTCTATATAAGTTTCTAGCTCGTCAATATCCAGGTTGACAACAGAATCCTCTTCATTGAGAGTTAAATCCATAACGTCTTTTCCTGTGAAGTTAATCGTCAGTTTTTTTGCCTTTGTAGCAATCGCCGCCCCATAGCTAAGGTTAAGGCTTCTAATGTGGTTTCGGAAAAATCAGGATAGACTCCCGGAGTGATGTTCATGTGAGACAATAGAAGTGGTTATTTTTATTCTACTATAAATGCCGATTCGATTGGCAATGCGTCCTACCGGTGGCGGGGGCGGCGGCGCTTATTATCGCCATATTAAGTCAGGTTATTTTCAACTCACCGCAGGGGAAGAGATTGAAATAGTCCCCGCCACGCCATTATTAGTCCGTCGGGAAATCACCATCCAAGCCGACAATCCTTTTTCTATTCGGTGGGTAGGGTCTGATTTATCCTTACCTGTTTTTGAAAATGGCTTCTACTCCGATGGGAGTGATGGAGGGATTGGTGTTTTAGCAAGCAGCCCCACAACTCAGATTCTCTCTATCTGGGTGCGCCAAGATACGGAAATTGACTACAACATAGGAAGCGAAATAGAGGACGATATGCCTATCCCAGATTTATCAATTAGACCGTTTATTTCCTTAGATTCCAATATAAACAAACTTCCATCGTTTATAAGTTCTGATTCTCAAGTTAATTATGATGACGTAGATACTTATAATAGGTTCTGGGGAACGTGGACTACAACATAGGGAGCAGTTAGAGCCTGGCAATTTGATGTTTTTTTGCCCGGTAAACAATATGTTTTTAATATTACCAATAATCTTTATGCATACATTGGGAATGACGGAATTTCTACGTCTGTTATCAAGGAAGGAACTAATATCGAGATTTTACTATGTCCTCGTGAAACCATGTGGATGGCAATATCTCAAGTTGCATTGTTTTCTAATGTTTTCAGTTCACATATTGACATAGATAATCTTGAAAAATGGATAACAAATCGATGCTCTGTTATTACAGTTCCTGACACAGGGGGAGCTTTTAATCTGACTCCTACTCTGTCTCGCTATATTTTGCTGTTTAAAGCTGAAGGTTCTTTTTTAGCTCCCGGATTAGGACTTTGCCGTTGCATTTACACGCCCAACAGCACAGACCCAAAACAAGGGGGAGAATTTGAGATAACGCAGTTTTCACCATGGGAGGATTGGTAAATTCACAAAAATAGGGGAGAGTATTACCGGTTAGTAAACAAATATAGAGAAGGCTGATCCGATCGCTCGCCGCCAAACTTTCCCCCAAGTCGGCGCAAAAACTAATATTCTCCCCGCCCGAACCCTACAATATTCATATAGGTAAGCCGATCGCTTTGCCTCGTCGGCTAGGCAACTGGGGGAAATTCCCTACAGACACGAATTCATGAAAAAAAACCGCATTGGTAAAGCATCAATCATTCCTGATGCGATCGCCGACAAGATAATCAAACGCTGTAAATATCCCTGGCAGCAAACTTTACTTGCCATCTTGATGTACACCGGTGAACGAGTAGGAGCGGTGAGGTTACTACGAGTCCCTGATGTTTATGTTTCCCCAGCTTCCCACATTGCCTTACCAGAAATTACCTTTCGGTCTGAAACTAGGAAGCGATCGGGCGGGAAAGATGGGGGAGTCCGCCAAGTTCCCATCTCCCAAAAACTTAGAGAGATTCTTGGAACCTACCGCATCGGTGGCGGCGATTTTCTATTTCCCAGCCCATCTGATATATCCAAGCCCGTGACAGTTCAAGCGTTCGACTCTTTTCACCGGAAAGCGATCGCTCAACTGGGTTTACAAAATGAGGGTTACTCGCTTCACAGTTACCGCCGCACTTTCATTACCAAACTTTATAACAAGGGAGTCAATACCAGAACCATCATGGCTATCACAGGTCACAAATCTATGGCATCTTTGCAGCGCTACATTGATGCTGATCCTCAAAAAATCCGAGACGCGATCGATGAAATCTAAGGCAGTCGATGACTTAAGGTTGCCAGACATCAGAGGAAAGTGGGTGCTACTAGCCAAACACAGATCGAGAAGTAACTGCCCTAGATTCCGCCAATTTTAGCACTAAACCGGGCTGCTTGGTATTTTGTCTAAAACATCAAAGACTCTTACACACAGCCAACGGCGCTAACCATTTTACAGTAGCAAATAGCGCTGTTTAGGGTTGGAAAATGCTCATTAATTTTTCTGTAAAATCATAAAATTTTTCGGGGGAGTAAAGTCTCCCCCTGTGGAAAATTTAGGAGTTGCTATCTGGGGATTTCCAACCACCCGATTTAAGTGCGGGAAGTTTTTCTAGGATAGCTTCGAGAGACAAGCCGGACTCGATCCACTGTTCTACTTGGTTGGCGATCGCTTTAGCTTTTTCCGATAGATGGGGGCCGGCAAGGTAACAAACCTGCTTTTTTCCCCTATATAGGTAAGCATATTTATTCCCGTTGGTGTCTTGGGCGGTTGACTTAGCTTTCCAGCGAACAGTTAGGCGATCGCTCTGAAAAGTGTTCACCGGGGATAAATTTTCGTCACCCAGGGTGACGGCTATCCATCCCAAATACTTAACCTTACCTTTCTCGCGTAACCTTTCCAGAGACTTGACTACACGAGACACCGGGATATCAGTGGATTGAGCGAGTTGTTTGTGGTCTTGATTGGGACAGTCCCTAAGATGTTTCAAGACAGCCATATCATCCCAAAAAGGATCGAATGGTTCTACACTTTCAGAATCCGTCACCCAGGGTGACGGAATTGAGAGGGAAAGCTGCCCCGGTGACTTAGATTTTCCCTTCATCGGCCTGACCCCCTATCATCATCTTCCCCAGGTATCGTTCGACTATTTATAGCCAAAAGTATCGATTGTGAGTTTTTGGCTATGCTGCGAACCAAGAAAAGCCTCGCTAGAAAGGGACGGTTTTCATGAATTAGGGCGATCGCCACATCAAGATAACGGGCGACTTGGCGGAAAGCTGCATAATTCCTCCCGATAAGGTCTCGAAGTTCCAGCACTTAGGACTGAAGTTCCAGCACTTAGGACTGAAGTTCCAGCACTTCTGGGGGAACGCTTGGGATTGTGTCGGTCGGGTTATGAGCGATCGCGCGTAACGGCGCGTTTAAATTTTTAACTTTTGCGTCACCCAGGGTGACGGAATCGGTGACTTTATGAGCGATCGCCTTTTCACCGGTGACAGTTTGAGGGTTAGAAAGATGTTGTGCCATGGATTGTCTATTTGTTGAGGGTTTAACTGCGTGCCAAAATAGAAAGCACCCCCCGTGGGCACGAGGGGCGCTCAATTTATTTAGAGACCTGTTGGAGAATCTCCTGTCGGATGTTCTCCATTTGTTTTTTCATTTGAGATTGATAGTCTCGGTTTGCTTGCAGTCTTTGCTCTAATCGAGCCTCATGGCTTTTGACATACTCATGGAAACCAGCAAACAACTCCTCCAACAGGTCTAGAATTTTCCCGCCTGTTCCGGGGACACTTTCCCCGCTTGACTGGAAATTATCCCCCTGGCAATCTGTTCCACCAATTCGGACCGATTCAGATTTAGCTCCATAGCCATCTGATCCAGTAGCCCGACAGCTGTTTCCGTTAACGTCATCGAGACTGACTTCTTGTTTTCCCCGTACAGTGTGCTGCGGGTTTTCCATTATTCGAGCGCGATAGGTAAAAAGCCGGATGTTGAGAGCGGGGAAGCTGGTAGATTTATGCGATCGCCTTGGGGTTGGTCAGGCGATCGCAAAAGCACACCCTATATATAGGTAAAAAGCCTATGGTCAAACCAAAAGCCGAGGCCGCCAATTCGCCTAGCGGGTTTCACCGCTTGGACAAAAAACATCAGCGGATTTTCCTGGTCACTTGTTTGGCGAGGATGAAAATTCTCTTTGCGCGTGGGTCGATTTGACACGAGAGGCAGTCTCTTTCTCGAACTGTTTAATTAAAGCCAAAATGGAAATTGATAACACCATTACTCACCTAAGAGTTATCGATTTTATCTCTAATGATGAACGATTCCAAGATGTGCATAATTATGCAATGCAGCTTGAAATGTATCACAATCAAATTTATGCAGACTTGGAATATACACTATCAGCTTTAGAAAATCTAGATTTCACCGCCTGATGAGTCCTAGCCGGTAAAGGACGAAACTTTCCCCTCACACCTGGGGGGAAGTCGCGGATAACCGGGTGATTCCCACCGCATTGATAACTAGCCCCCCCGAATTGAAATGGGAGGTTTCCCTCCCCAACCTGTTACTGGGGGCAGAAGTCAATAATTGCTTCTAGCCGGGTTCCAACCCCGGCTAGATTCTAGGGAGATTTGTTCCCCCAGATAGAATGGGCGAGAGCCGTAACAGCTTCGTGGGAACGATTAACCACAACACTAGAGGTTAAAAATGAATAGTTTAATTGTAGGCCTTGATGTTAGCTCATCGTGGTGCGATGCCGTGTGGCTAGAATTTATGCCAGCGGGTGCGTTGCGGGATTTCTACGAGTCTCCCGCATTTGCTGAGTGCCACCGAAAGCTAGAAGCAAATGCAAAGTCTATCCAGTTTCTTGTGTCTTTGGAGCCGTCTGTGGTGATATTAGAGCCGACCCGAACTTATAGCAGATTCTGGATTGACTGCTTACATCGGGAGGGAATCCCTGTGCTGAAAGTAGATCAGACGATGATTAAGGACACTCGGAAAAGCTATGGGGGAACGTCTAACAAGTCTGACCCCTACGATGCTTTGCTCATGGTTGCCACATACTTCCAGCATTACCAAATTGCCTACGATCGCAGGTATTGGGTAAGGGAGCGGCCGCCAGAAGTAGCGAAAATTGAACAATGCCTAAGAGATATTGGGTCATTCAACAAGCCCCGCACCCAAACGATAAACCAAGCCAAGTCTCGACTGGTCTATGAGTTTCCAGCCAAAGCAAAAGTTAGAGTTAAAAAAGAATCTGGGAAATTAGACCCGGACAAACTGCCGGCGTGGTGGGGTTGGGCTTGTGGCTGGACTTCCCAAGGTAGTTGGGAAATTCCCAAAGGGATTAAAACCAAGTTTGACAATGAATACGCGAAGGCGATCGCGGCGGGGGAAGGCACTGGCATCAGTGAAATAACTGCCCGACTAGCCCAACAGATTTGTATGTGGCATCAGTCGGAAGCGATGGTAGAGCAGGAGCTGCTAAGTTACCTGAACCTGCCAGAGTTTGATTGTTACCATCGGGTGTTTGACAAGTTTGGTTTTGGCTGCCGAGAACGGGGCTGGCTACTTACCCGGTGCGTTCCGTTTGATGAGATGTTTAAATGTCTCCCTAAGTCTAAGGCTATGAGACGATTCCGGCAGCTTTGCGGTTTGGGGTCTACTCAAGTGCAATCTGGAAAGGCTGACACTCGGAGTAGTTTCACAGGAAGCAAAGAGGCGCGATCGGTGTTGCATCAGTTTGTTGTTCGGGCAGTCGAGAGGGGGACTCATCGTGAACAGAAACCGGGCGAAGGTGCGATCGCGACAACCCCCTACGATTGCCTACCAAAATCTCCAGAGGCTCATTCGCTTAGAGTTTATTGGGTAACTAGAGCATACCACAAAGGGAACAAAGTGTCTGGGGCTGCGCTCAAGGCTGCCAGGAATGCCACATCCAGGAAACTAGCTGAGACGCTTTTTAAGGCTCTCTGGGATATGCGGTAATAATCCCCATAGAATTAGCTTAATTGCCCTGTACCCCGATCCAATTCCCTAGGTCGGGGTTTTTATTGGTGAAAGTTTGGGAATAAGATAGAAAGGTATGAAAAGAACTTGACCCTCATATTCTCCAGGTTCGCTGCAACAAATAAATAGTTCTAAGTCATCAATGATCTTGCCAATGGGGGCTCTCGCTATCACTTAAACAACTCCTGGCATAGGTAATCCTTGATTGACGCGATCGCAAGCATACATCGTAATAGTGGCTACATCATGACTCAGCAAGATACGTCCCTCGTTCGCCGCCCATTCCAATATAACTGGATCATCTGTATTCCTTAACCCTACGTCTTGAACACGAATTACATCCACAGTAGGCAAGCGTCTCATTAGACCACGCAATATAGCCCCGTTAAAATTTTCGTCAGTAAGAAGGCGCATTTTGTTCCAATTATTTTTGTGACTGACGAGTAAGCAAGCGCTGTCTGAGATCGACTAGGTTGTGTTTTTGGGTAAGTTGTTGTCTGAGTTGTTCAGCTTTTTGATTACGTTGCTCTAAATAACTGTCAATTTCCTGACGATGGTTTAGATAATAAGCAATCGTACTGTATATGTCTTCTAAACTCAGAACTGAAAATTGAATAGCGATTTCTTCAGGAGTCGAGCCATTGTGGTAAGTAGCAAGTAGACTATCCAGAGTCACTCTGCTTGAACCTATGCGGATACCTCCGGCTTCATCCCAACGTAGAGGAGGAGAGGTGGCTGGGAATTTTCCTGGGGCGCTCATTGGGGACATATTGCACCTAAGTTGAAGTCTACACAAACATTGTAGCAAGAAGCATAGTGTATTGCCTGAAAGCAACTATGTTAAAAAGGGGTTCAGCCTTTTTTAAAGGTGGATGTTATACAGAATCAAGGGGATATGCACCTTAGCCTCAAAAAGCTACAAGCCTTTACTGCCAGGAGTTACTGTTTTTAATCACTCTGGGCAAAAAATCGCCGGATAAAGGTTTCCATCTGCTCCGACTGAAAGGGTAAATTCCGATATACATCAAACCCGGAAAAGGCATTTTTATCGGATTCCCAAACATTCACCCGACAAGAGACGATCGCCCTTGCTAACCCCACCCACCCGGTTAAGAACTGGGACACATGGATCCGTTCAATCCGGGCTACCATTTCATCCAACCCATCCATCAATAACCAGAGATTCTCTTTATGGTCTTGGACAGAAGCGATACGGCTACCGCCACGCTCCGTGATCGCTCCTTGAACTCTCGCCGACTTCAGCCAGTTTTCCAGATAATCTACTAGGGTCGGTTGGGTAAATTGTGCCAAGTCAACCCAAATGGGGATGCCCAGATTTTCTGCCAATATCCAATCAGCGATCGCCTGTAACCGTGTGGTTTTTCCTGACCCCGGTTCACCAATAACGGCAATCCGTCGCCCCTGACTTTGGGGAGTTTTTCCCTGTCGCAAAACCTGATTAAAAAACTCATCCTCACTGATAGGAGTCATTCTCTCTTCTTCCCGTTCCCACTGTTCTCGGTTTTCCAGACTTAGCCCCGGTTTCCGTTCCTTAGTTGGGTATAGATCCACCAATGCCAACGGCACATAAATCTCCACCCGCTTAAATGCCGGATTAGCCGTTAAGAATACCTGTCGGTTAGGCAGCATTAACTCGGCAATGGCTCGCCATTCTGCTAAGGAAAGATGGGGGTTAGCCGCATCAAAATGCGATCGAATTTCCTCCACCAAACTTTCGAGGGTTCTTTCCAGTCCTTGCAACAACTGAGTTATCTGGGTTTCCATCACCCCGAACCGTTGACAGACTTCCGCAAAACCGGACTCAATTGTGCCGGAAATCTCCCTAAAAAATGCCTGCTGCTGGGTGAGGTTTCTCCTTTTACAGGCTGCCATATTGAGGCGGATAAAAATATCGCCCCATGCGGTGACGGTGAGGTTCCCTTGTTGGGTGAGTTGGTATTCTTGGGGGGTAAGGAATTGGTCGAGTTTGGCTTCTCGCAGGTCGGGGTAACGTTGTTTGGCTAGTTCCTGTTGGGCGTTCGCAACCCAGTTATCCTTGGCTTGGGCGGCGATTTTTTCGAGATATTCGCGGGTTTTGCCCCGCTGTTGTTTGGCTGCGAGGGTGATAACGGCGGCGTTCGCGTAGCGTCTCGTAGAGAATCGCTTTCCCGACTGCTTTGGTTAAATCCTGATTTTCTAGGGAAACTCTCCCCTCTCGTGCATCGATTAAAGCATCAACAGCATTAGCCGTATTCCCCGCCGCCACATTCCCTAACGCCGTGGCTAAGATGTTTCCCCAGACCATCCCTTCTGCGGCGATACGGGGGGGGAACGCCAAGCTACCCAGGACGCACCCGCTACCGATGGTTAATTTTACGATAGTGTCGCGCTCGAACTTCATATTGATGCCTGGAACATTAGGGATTATTCTAACACCCAGGAAGTTACACGGTTTGAGGCTGCTTTGGTGGGGGTGGCGGGTGGAGATATGGGTGATCGCACTGGAGTCATCCATCTTGTACACTAAACCGCATTAGACGATGGCTCAAACACAACCTCTTCGTAAAACTCCTCTATCGGCACACTTAATCCAATACTTTTTAGCTCGACAACATCGCCGGGTCGATAGCTCAGAATTAACCAATCCCCCGCCTCGTTTTGGTGATACATATCGATCGCCATCTCCTCGGAACTAGCTAACACATAATCCACCAAATTCGGATTGCGGCGGTACATTTCAAACTTCTTGCCCCGGTCATAAGCCTCGGTGCTGGGGGATAAAACCTCGACAATTAGACAGGGATAGGTAATGTATTGGGCGCTAGAATTGTCTCTCGGATCGCAGGCAACACTCAGATCTCGATAGATATAGTTGTCAGTGTTGAGAACATTTACGCGACAATCAGAATTGTAGGTTTTACAACCACTGCCTCGGAGATGAGGCTTGATAATCGCTAAAAAGTTACCAGCCACATCACTATGATTTCTGGTACCACCCGTCATCGCATACACGCGACCATCGATTAACTGATGCTTTTCGAGTTGTTGCTCCTCCCAAGTAAAATACTCCTCCGGCGTAAAGTAGCGCCCTTGTTCTTTGGCTGCGATCATAACTATTTCTTAGCTCATAACAACAGTGAATCATTGCCCTACTCGAAGACAACCTCTTCGTAAAATTCCTCTATCGCCACACTTAATCCAATACTTTTTAGCTCGACAACATCGCCCGGTCGATAGCTCAGAATTAACCAATCCCCCGCCTCGTTTTGGTGATACATATCGATCGCAATCTCCTCCGAACTGGCTAATACATAATCCACCAAATTCTGATTTTGGCGGTACATTTCAAACTTCTTGCCCCGGTCATAAGCCTCAGTGCTGGGGGATAAAACCTCGACAATTAGACAGGGATAGGTAATGTATTGTGTATGCTCACGATCACGATCGTCACAAGTCACACTCAAATCAGGATAAGTATAGTTAGAGGTATCAAGAATATTGACCTTTAGATCCGAATTAAAAACTCGACATCGACTTCCCCGCAAGTGCGCTTTGATGAGGCTGACGATATTAATTTTGATCGCACTATGATTTTGCGTGCCACCCGTCATCGCATACACGCGACCATCGATTAACTCATGCTTTTCGAGTTGTTGCTCCTCCCAAGCAAAATACTCCTCCGGCGTAAAGTACGGCCCTTTTTCTTTGGCTGCAATCATAGCTATCTCCTAGTTGAAAAAGACGAACACTAACTCAAACCTGAAAACCTAATCCTCGCCAATTCTCCCGAATTGCCGCCAGAGGCGGTGCCGACTCCTTCAGCTTGCCAATGGTCGGCTGCTTGGCGTTGGCTTGCCGCTGATTGGACAAAAGGCGATCGTTTACCTTTGTAGCAAAATACCAAGAAATCCGGTTTCTGGGTCTAGTTCTATATTAAGCATGAATCCCGAAGTTATCGTTGGGCAGGAGAAAAGCGATTCAAACTCCCGTCTATACAATAATTTTTGGACTCATTCTTGACCTAATCCTTAAACCGATTTAAGTTGGCGAGTCGCTATATGGAGAGAAAATCCGGGTCTCTTTCTAGGTATTGCGGCAGTCGCCACGAGCGCGAGGGGTTGGGGGACAACCACCGTAACGGAGGGATAGCTAAACGGGGGGGGTGATATGGTGCTATAATTTTGTCAAACGTGCGAGACGTTCAGGCATGAAATAAGGTTGAAATACCTGAAATAACCGCCTGGTGGGGACTTCAGCCCCTTAGTTGAATATAAGGAGCGCACTCCTGAACATCCTCATAACTGTTTAGATGTCCCAACGTTTGGTATAGAAATATACAAAACAAGGCAGGGAACTCAAGGTCAAAACGCAAAACCGGAAATCTTAAGGATTCCTTAACAATTGCGTTAAGAGTAACGGCGATGTGCGAGACGTTTAGGAGTGAAATAGGGCTGCAATGCCTTAAATAACCTCCTAGTGGGACTTCCACCCCTTGGTGGAATATAAGGGATTCGCACCCCTGACCATCCCATAACTATCTATGTGTCTCAACATCTGGCTTCGACAACCAGATAAGGCAGAGAGACTCAAGGTCAAGACTGAGCGAAAAAAAGAGGGGAGTTGTGAACCCCTTGAGTATAACGTAAGGTTGAGAGTAACGGCGATAGCCACCCCCAGTTTTGGGAATCATAACCCCAGGATTGAAGCGGGGAACGGAAGGCGTGAAGTAGAACCTACTACCAGAGGCGACCACTGCCAACCATCCATGATTAGGGAAACCGAATGTCCGGCTTGAACCATCGTAATACTCTAGTAGCGAAATAGGTTGATACGCTGCGCTCAAAAGAGCACGGGGAAAAGAAGGGGTATATTACCACCACCTTCACAGACCTTTAAAGTACCCCGGTGGATAGGACGAATCTAAAGATGGAATGCCCGCATAGATGGAACGTTTAAACCCCTCATTGGCTCTCAAGTGGCAGGATGTACTTGTGGAGTAGCGAAAAGTGTAAGCGTATGCCTTTAAGGGAAAAGGATGTGACTGAAAGCTAATGCCTAACTGTAATGGTTAGGATATGCCCACTAGTCACGGTGTGGATATAGAGACCACAACAACTAAGAGTGTTATGACGAAAACGAGTTAATGACTACGTGTGTATATAGCTCCGAAAGTTGAGGTCATAAAGCAGGGGGTTGTAGCCCTGTTCCCACTGACAAAGGGGTATTCACATCAGGAGCCGTATGAGATGAAAGTCTCAAGTACGGTTTTGAAGTGGAGTCGGGGAAGGTGACTTCCCTTTCGACCATAACAGCCACCCCCAGTTTTGGGAATCACAACCTCAGGATTGAAGCGGGGAACGGAAGGCTCCAAGGTGTAACCCAACACCAGAATCGAGACCACTGCCAACCATCCATGATTAGGGAAACCGAATGTCCGGCTTGAACCATCGTAAAAATTAGGCAGCGAAACAGGTTGATACGCTGCGCTCAAAAGAGTAAGGGGAAAAGTAGGATTTTGTTTGAGATACCTACACAGACTTTTAAAGTACCCCGGTGGAAAGGACAAGTCTAAAGATGGAATGCCCATATAAACGGAACGTTTTAAGTCCTCCTGGACTCTGATTATCTGGTCGAGATATCAGTAGGGATAAGTGTAACCGCAAGTCCTAGAGGATGTGAGATGTGACCAAAAGCCAACGCCCGACTGTAATGATAGGGATACGCTGACAGGTCACGGTTTGATTGTAAGAATAGAGTCTAGTAGGTGTACATATGGCGATAGCGAGTTTAAAGAAAGGATTTGGGAAACCAAAACCAATCAAGACTACGAGCAACGCATGGAAGGCAATCCCGTGGACTAAGGTTCAACGGAAAGTTTTCAAGCTCCAAAAGAGTATATTCCAAGCAGCTAAATCGGGACAAGATGCAAAGGTAAGAAGGTTGCAACGTCTATTGGTGAAATCATATTATGCCAGGCTCCTAGCAGTGCGACTGTAGGGGCGGGTTCCACGGTCAGCCATGCTTCCCAACAGTCAGCTTAATAAACCCGCCCCCCCAAGCGGGTCAAGGCAAGAAAACAGCCGGAGTTGATGGAGTAAGAGAGCAATCTCTTCAAGACAAAGGTTTGAGCTTGTTAAGAACATTAAGGGAAACCTCAAAGCAAAACCACTGCGACGGGTTTGGATTCCAAAACCTGGTAGGGATGAAAAAAGCTGGAATAGGAATACCCACAATCCAAGATAGAGCAAGGCAAGCCTTGGTTAAATCGGCTCTCGAACCTGAATGGGAATCGAGATTTGAAGGCACAAGCTATGGGTTCCGTCCAGGACGGTCAGCCCATGACGCAATTAGCAGAATTTATACTGCCATAAATCAAGGACAGTACTATGTTCTTGACGCGGATATAGCAAAATGCTCTTACCGTGAACCATGAATACCTACTGTCCAAAATTCATTGTCCAAGCCGCCTAAAAAGAGACCTGAAACAATGGCTCAAAGCGGGAGTGCTAGATAACGGTGTATTCGAGGATACAGAAACAGGGACACCCCAAGGAGGGGTAATAAGTCCAATACTCGCCAACATCGCACTGTTGGGAATAGAAAGGCTAGTTAAAGAAATATATCCTAATAAAGGAACAACCACTCAGGTGAACCTTATAAGATATGCCGATGATTTTGTGGTCATCTCCAAAGACCTAGGAATCATTGAACAGTGCAAGACTGCTATTTCTGAATGGCTAAAACCTGTAGGACTAGAAATAAAACCTGAAAAGACTCGAATCTGTCACACACTCAAAACTATTGAGTATGACGGTAAGACAGAGAATCCAGGGTTCGATTTTCTAGGATTCAATATCAGGCAATATCTGGTAGGAAAATATAAATCTGGAAAAACTGGTGGAGCAGCAAGCCGATTAATCGGCCACAAAACCCACATCAAACCCAGTAATAAAGCAATCAAAGCCCACACAGAAGTGATTAAAGGTGTAATAAAACAATATAGAACAACACCTCAATCAACCCTGATTAGTAAACTAAACCCGATTATTCGGGGATGGTCAAACTATTATTCAGCGGTAGTCTCAGCAGAGACCTTCACTAAACTAGACAATATAATCTGGCAAATGTTACGGGCATGGACAGCATCAAGATGCAAAGGGGTGAACTACGAAAAGCTAAGTAATTATTTCAGACATGGAACGATTAAACTTAGCAATGGGAAAGAAAGACATGAATCTTGGTTGTTCCAGACTAAAGATGGATACCAACTATGGAAACATAATTGGACTCCGATTGTCAGACATACCCTGATACGCCCTGACGCAACACTTTATGACGGAAATTGGACTTACTGGGCAACCAGGAGAGGACAAGCAATCGATACGCCAATTAGGGTAGCAAAACTACTCAAGAAACAAAAAGGTAGATGTACCTGGTGTGGGCAATTCTTTACCCCATCAGATTTAATTGAAGTAGACCACATTGTACCTAGAAGCCATGGCGGAAAGGATGAATACAAGAATCTTCAACTATTACATCGCCACACCCGCGATGATAAGACAGCTCTTGACATAGAGATGTCGCTGTACTCTTAACAAAGAGACGGTCAGACTAGGAGCCGTATGAGGTGAAAGTCTCAAGTACGGTTTTGAATGGGAGGGGTAGACCGTGAGGTCTATCTCGACCCCTAATCCTAACTTGACAATGGACAAGAAAACTATGGCTAGTATTATTCTTCAAGTTGATGAAGAGATTAAGGTGGCATTTGAACAGGCTAACCCGGAAATCCAGAAACAGTTAAGTCATATTGTTGAGTTATTTTTACGAGGAAACTTATACGACAAGCGTTTAACTGAGGTGATGGCAGAAATTTCAGACAAAGCACAACAACGAGGCTTAACGCCAGAAATTTTACAAGATATTTGAGCCGATGACTATGTTGGCTCTATTTTGTTTAGGCTATTATTCGCAACAGTGAGCCACCCCTGAACAGCATCTTGTAAATTTTGCCGAACCTCTTCTATAGTATCTCCCTCGGTAATACAACCCGGAAGTGCTGGAACTTATGCCCAATAGCCACCTTCTTCTGCTGGATGAATAATTGCTGTAATTTTCATAAGCTAAGTATTAGTAAACTGCCGTTAAACAAAATTTTTTCTTCGCCCATTAGCCGTTACAAATGATTTGGCAGCTTGGGTGGGGAATGGTTAATCTGTATCATTACCCTCCTTCACCCCTTCAAAGGGATTACATAATGTTAACTCAGGTACGCGCTTGAAGTCATCCACATTTCTAGTCATCACACAAGCAGAGCAGTGCAATGCAGTTGCCGCAATCAGGGCATCGGGAAGTTTGAGGCGGTTATGTCGCCGTAATTGAATGGTGCGATCTTCAATTTGGGGCAGTAGGGGGACTTGTTCAAACTGCATCAACAAATCAGTAATGACCGCTTCTTCCTCATTGGATAATTCTGGGAAACTCAGCAACTCAATTCGCACAATGCAGGAAATAATCACCTCATTTTGTCTGATAAATGATTCTGAGAAAAATGGCAAGATTGCTGCTTCGTCAGCCAAGTAGTCAATAAATATGTTGGTGTCGTAGAGATACTTCATCGCTCCCACTCCTGACGAATTGTGTCGAGATGCGCCCGGATTTTGTCTCGCTTATCTTTTAGCAATCCCTTGGCTTGGGCAACCTTGGCATAATCCCGTTGCCAGAGGGCTACCACTGAAGCAGGCACATCTACGGTAATAAATTCCTCATTTTGGTCAATTAAATACTGCTTAGAAATTTTAATAATGGGCATGATTTTATCCTTCAATGTTTACTGCTAATTTCAGCCGTTTATATCCAATAATTACAGGATAATAGGTCATGGCAAATCATATTGAGGATATTTCTTTTGCAAATAATGAGCGATCGCCTTTTTGCGATTAGCCCTTTCGGACAAATCAGGCGGTGCATCTTCTAACAGATGTTCAGGATGTCCTCCACGTCTTTCGACAATAGTCTGGCGGGGTTGTAAACTTAACCAGCGTTCTTGAACCAAGCGTTTAATCAATTCATCGCTGGTCGTTTTTTCCTTGGCTAAAATTTCCACTAAACGGGCTTCGGTTTCGGGGTCTAGTTGTATGTTCAGCATGAATCCCTCTGATTTTGGATTGATGTCTAATTGTACCTGATTTACGCCAACTCATCCTTAAACCGATTTAAGTTGAGGAGTCGCTAAGGGGGGGTGACTACTATTATAGCCAAATTTCCAGAAACCAGGTTTATTGACGACATCAATTATCAAATGGATTCCATAAACTTAACCCGTCAATGCGCTTAAAATCATCAACATTGCGAGTTACCAAAATACATCCGGTGACTAAAGCACAAGCGGCAATGACACCATCAGCCAGTTTTAAGCGATAAGTTCGTCTAATTATCGCCGCAGTATCTAAAACGGCTTCGGTCAATGATACGCAGTTAATTAGCCTTAAAAATTCTCGCATTTCATTGGCTTGTTCTTCGGTTAGACCAGGGTAACAAAGCAATTCAATCCAAGTAATTGGACAGTAAAATCCCTCTGCTTGTCGGATGTCAATTTCCTCAAATACATCCTGAACTTCAGGCTGATTATTAAAATAATAAATCAGGATATTAGTATCCAGAAGGTATTTATTCGGCATCCCATTCTTGTCGAAGTTTTAATTGAAATTTCAGAGCATCGACACGCTTGGGTAAAAAACCACGCCATCGATTCAAGTTCAGTCGGGGTGATTCAGTAGTGTTTTGCGCCTCTTGAGAGGGTTCACCCTGAGAAACTAGGGTGGCTAGATCTTTTAACAGAAGTTTTTGCTCATCTGAGGTTAAAGTTTGAGCTTGATGCAGAATTTCTTCGTAATTAGACATCGCCTTTTTTCGATTAGCCCTTTCGGACAAATCAGGCGGCGCATCTTCTAACAGATGTTCAGGATGTCCCCCACGTCTTTCGACAATAGTTTGGCGGGGTTTTAAACTCAACCAGCGTTCTTGAACCAAGCGTTTAATCAATTCATCGCTAGTCGTTTTTTCCCTGGCTAAAATTTCCACTAAACGGGCTTCGGTTTCGGGGTCTAGTTGTATGTTCAGCATGAGCCTTTCTGATTAGTGATTGATTTCTAATTCTACCGGATTTACGCTAAATCATCCCATTGTAGCTAAATGCCGAGAAACGGGGTTTCTATGGATATCTCGGTTAGGATACAGAAACCTTGACAGAAACCCGGTTTCTTTGATTCCACTAAATCTAAGACATTTCCAGAACTTGTTGCAGAGGAGGGGATAGTTCAATGGGCATAAAATAGTCGTGGGGGTAGAGATAATCTTCCCCTGATTCATCAATTATCCGAATCATTTGATGAAGATTAGCTTTTGAGTCGGGTAAGACTTGATAAATCTTGCGGACTTCTAGGGAAGCCGCACAGTCTGTATTTTTGATGCAAACAACAAAGTTCATGGCTTTTCCTCATCATGGATAAAGCGGCAGCAGTTCAACATCAAACAAAAATTACTTGATTGGCGAAATCTTCTAATTCTCCAATTTTGGCGTAAACCTCTAACTCTTCTATCGCATAACCAATGGAAACTTTAGGACTTAAAAAGAAAATCCCTGTAAACGCTTCACCTTGAGCAACACAATTTTTAGCTAAAACTAAAAAATCGTGATCTGTGGTTACAAGAGGACGCTTGAGTTGCACAGAACGACTCAAAATTATTTCATCAATAGCACTACTATTATTGTCTTATTGAGCGGTCATAACATCAACCCCTCTCAGTTGTAAACCAATTTTAATCGCTCGATGGACTGGAGCATCGAAATAGTAAGAGATTGCCATTTTCATCCTTGCTGCTGCTGCCGTTTTTGCTGAAGCCTTTGTTTAAAATCGGCAGTATGATGACCGACTCCCATTGTAATTAAATCAGCTTGCAGGTTCTGAATTTCTTCCTGTTCTTGAGCAATTTGAGCATCAATCTGGGGTTGATAGGTGTAGTAATAACTGAGGGCAGAATAAATGGCAGCAAGTGGGATTTCTGGGTGTTGAAAGTGCAGTTCTTCTGGACTCCACCCGTGGGCGTGTTTTTCTTGAATCAGTTGGGAAACTGAAACGCGACTATTGGCAATTTTTGCCTGATTTTGAGCATCAATGTCTAGGTATTGCCAAGTTACAGGATTATCTGTGGTGAATGTCATGTTGAGGACGGGGTAAGGGTTGATACTATTGTAGCCCAATGCCAAGAAGCTGGTTTTTTTAATGCAAACAACAAATCCTCTTGAAACTTCCATCCTGGTGCTGCCGTCATTACTCAAGCATTGATTTGAGTTTTTATCACTAACTCCTGAAAATCATCGATAACCGTAAATAAAAATTGCTTCATGATTCAGGGATAAATGCCCGTTCAAAAGCCTGGTTTCGATAACGCCGATACACATCAAAATCACTATCTAAAGTCGCAATAGCTGGAATATTCAGCCGTTCTGAAATAACAATTAGAGACAAATCCGCAAAATCTCCGGGCAAATCTGCATATTGCTGATTCAGTTCAGCAATGCGGGAAAAATCTTCAGGCAGCAGTGGGATACATTCATAAAGTTTTGTCGCCATATCATGAAGAAACTCATTTTGGGTACGCCAATCTGAACCTAATAGCCACATCACCTCAGTAGCACAGCCAACAGTAGTCACTAGGTTACTGGTACATCTTTCAAAGAAGACTCGTACCTGTTGATGATAGCGGTCTTTGGAACTGTAGTAAGCGACTAGAATTCCACTATCTATAAGAATTACAGGATAGTAGGTCATGGCAAATCGTATTGAGGATGTTTCTTTTTCAAATAGTCAGCGATCGCCTTTTTGCGATTAGCCCTTTCGGACAAATCAGGCGGCGCATCTTCTAACAGATGTTCAGGATGTCCCCCACGTCTTTCGACAATAGTCTTGCGGGGTTGTAAACTCAACCAGCGTTCTTGAACCAAGCGTTTAATCAATTCATCGCTGGTCGTTTTTTCCTTGGCTAAAATTTCCACTAAACGGGCTTCGGTTTCGGGGTCTAGTTGTATGTTCAGCATGAGTCTTTCCGATTAGTGATTGATTTCTAATTGTACTTAATTTACGCCAACTCATCCTTAAACTGATTTAAGTTGAGGAGGGGCTAAGGGGGTGACTACTATTATAGTCAATTTTCCAGAAACTGGGTTTCTATGTAGCTGGATTAGAATGCACAAAAATGGGCGGTTTGCTGGTCATGAATTTCTGTCCTCACGGCTTCAACTTCTTGGGTAATTTCTTCTAAAGAGATTTCATCAGTCTTGAAAATTTCGAGAAGATGAGTCAGTTTGCTATCTAGCAATTCTTTGGATAACGCTTCACTGAGTTTTAATTTGTCAGCCTCTGGCAGTTGTTTGACTAGGCTCAAAACTTGTTCAAAACTTAGGGAAAGTTGATATTGAGTTTGGTTCATGGTTTTATGGGGTTGATAATACAGTAATATTTTGACTGGGTGTTAAGAAAGGATTTTCTTCGATACGCTTTACTCTTTCTCGATTTCCAAGTTGGCGAAGTGTTCTTGCACCAGGCGATGGATAAAGCGGTAGCGGTTGCCGACTCTTTGCAGGATGAGGCGTTCTGTGCAGTAGTCGAGGAAGCGGGTGATATTCCAGGGCATAGTATCAGTAAAACAAAGCATTAATCGCAAAAGTAACCCCGTGGGTACATAATATATTAATTCACTAATAATAAAAAAAGGAACTACAGAAAATGCCAGCACAAGCGAAATAAACATTACCGATACAAAAGCAAAAGGAAATGTAAAAATTGTAAGGATGATATTTTTGAGAGAATTTAAAATAAAATTTAAAATCCATAAACTTCCTAAATCTATAATTAAGATAGAAGAACTTATTTTAAATGATATAAGCATCACAAATAAAAACATAAAAAAATTTCCTATTGGTTGTGAATTCCAGCTTTCTACACCAAAAAAATAGCTTAATAATTCACGACTAAACCATGCAATAGATGAAATAATAAGCAATTGAAATACATATAAAAAGGTGCTAAAAAACGAACCATCGAAATTAATAGGAAATAAAAATATCCACGTCATAACACATGATACAACCACAAATAGTCCTAATGCCGAATTATTTCGGTTAAATAAAAATTTTTTTATGTCGCCAACCCATTCTTTCGCCATCTTAATTGGACTGCTCTCAGATTGACCAGGACAAGTCTGTATATTCTCCTGGTATTCAAGTGGCACCACAAGAGCCCATAAATTCATCAAACAAATGTAGAAAATATCCATTAATGATATTGAATGAATTACCCCCAAATAAATCCAAGGCATCATGTACAAAAATAATATCGGTAACCCACAAATATGATTTATTATTGCTACGTGAATTTTGGAGGGCAGCAAATCTAATTTAATTAAACTTACTTGAAAATATTTTGAATTATGTAAATCCATGTTTCTCGCTATTGCAGTTAATCTATTTTGCGTGGTATTAATTTGAGGGATTTTATCTGTTCTGTAGCATTTGCTGACCACAGCATTATTAAGCATTTTTACTCGATAAACACCCAGCAAATAATCGATCGCCTTCTCTTCTGTATTGCAATTCTGCCACTCCTCAACGTCAATCTGCTGATAAGCAAGACTCGTAACCGCCAAAAACAACGGCTGACGAATAAAATCAACAATCTTCTCCGAACCTTTGATACTTTCCCAAAATTCCTCTAGATTGACTGAGGCAAAATAATGCCGAATTTGCTCATTCGTTAAATCCTCCAAGCAAATCGCCCCATTTAAGTGCAACATCTCCTCATAGTCTTCATATTCCTCCTTGCGACTGCACACCACCAAATGCAACGGCGAAAATTCACTGCTTAAAAACTGATTAATTGCCCGGACACACTTCCCCTGACGTTCCGGTTGCAATTCATCTAGCCCATCCAACAACAGCACTAACTTCTTCTGCTGGAGCCACTCTTCCCCAATTTCCTGACTCACCCCCTTACTCATAAGCTGAGACAAAACCCACTCCTTAATCGAAGGGTCATATTTTTCCCGATCTCCAAAGGGCAAAAACTTGGGTTTTGTCACCTCCTGCCAAGTCGAAAGCTCCAAAATCACCGGAATCCGGGCCTTGCTATCCCCATTTGCTCGCTCAATCAAGGCTTTCGCTAACTCTAATAACGTCGTGGTTTTTCCGCCCCCCGGTTTCCCTAAAATCAGGAACTTGCCGGAAATTATGGAATTATCAAACACATCCAGAATCGTCGTCTGAGGAGGTAACTGAACGTTGTGTCGTTCCCCCACCTTCACGGACATATCCCAAGGACGTTGCACCTGCTGGGGTTGCTGTTCCTTGCCCAAATTCACGATCGCCGCCCGGTGGATAGACTGGGTTAAACGGCTTTCTACCTCGGTTCGCATCTGAGTCAATACACTTTGACGTTGGCGATACTCCTGTTTAGATAACTGTCGCCCCCCCGGTTGATTGTGCAGCGACTCGAACCCCTGCCGCACCTCTTGACGAAATTCCGTCACTTCTTGGCGCAACTCCTCTAGGCGTTCCTCTAGGCTTTGTAACAATCCGGTGATAGTGGTTTCCATCACCCCCAACTGGTGACAAACTTCGGCAAAACCGGAATCAATACGGTGGGAAATCTGGTTAAAAAATGCCTGCTGCTGGGCGACAGTTCCCCGTAACTGGGTTTCTAATTCCTGGAATTGTTGCAGGATTTGGCTGAATTCCTCAGCCTTCATCCCCCCTTGACTGGCTTGCAGTTGACTCAGTTGTGCCTGCATTCGGGTGAGTAACTGCAAGGTTAACCCAGCCCATGCTTTCCCATCATTAGCAAAGTCTTCTTTGAGGGTTTCTCGCAAGGCTTTGGGGAAGGTGGTATGCAGTAATTCGGCGACTTGTTGACGCACCTGTGCGGGAATGGGAAACCCACCCCCTTTACAAGCAGCCATGTTGAGGCGGATGAAAATATCGCCCCATTCTGTAGCGGTGAGGTTGCCTTGTTGGGTGAGTTGGTATTCTTCCGGGGTAAGGAATTGATCGAGCTTGGCTTCTCGCAGTGCCGGGTAGCGTTGCTGGGTGAGTTCTTGTTGAGCGATCGCGACCCAGTTATCCTTAGCTTGGGCGGCGATTTTTTCTAAATATTGGCGGGTTTGGCCGCGCTGTTGTTTGGCGGCGAGGGTAATGACGGCGGCGATCGCTTTTCCCACCGCTTTGGTTAAGTCATGATTTTCTAGGGAGACTCCCCCCTCTCCTGCGTCAAGTAGCGCATCGATCGCATTAGCCGTATTCCCCGCCGCCACATTCCCTAACGCCGTTGCTAAGATGGGACCCCAGACCATTCCTTCTGCCGCCACGAGGGGGGGAAATGCCAAGCTACCCAGGACGCAGCCGCCACTAATGGTTAATTTGAGGATATCTCGCCCTACAGCCATTCCTACTATGATGATTCAAATGAGGGTTTTTGTCCGTTCATGAATCCTGGCGATCGCCACCCCCTAGGTGATAGTCTCCCCAAGGTTTCTCATATTTATGATACCATGGTGACTGGCAATAGTCAATCCTGAGAAATTGATTTAAACTCAGCAGAAATCTTGACCAAAACCCGATTTTGCCATACTTAGTCAACCTGACCCTGGCTACTAAGATTTAAGGGGGATATTTCAGTTCAGGAAACATAACCATGATTTGAGTTATTTCAGATTACCTAACCACCAGATGCCAAGATTAGGGAAATTAACAATTCATATCTGGTAATCTTTATCCACAATCCTAAATGGTAGTAGTGAAGTTATGAAAATTGCGATCGCTCAAATTAACCCCACTGTCGGTGATTTAACAGGTAATGCTCAACTAATTCTGGAAGCAGCCCAGTGGGCTATTAACGAGGATGCTAGTTTACTCCTCACCCCCGAATTAGCCCTAATTGGCTATCCCCCACGAGACCTATTAATCCGCCCCAGTTTTATTAATGCCGCCCAACAACAACTCGAAAAACTCGCCCAACAACTCCCCGTAGAATTAGCCGTTTTAGTCGGGACAGTTTCCCCGAATCATACCGCCAGCCAATTGGGTGGTAAACCCCTCTTTAATACAGCAGCATTATTAATGGGTGGTGAGATTAAACAGATGTTCCATAAACGTTTACTCCCCACCTATGATGTCTTTGATGAACATCGCTATTTTGAACCCGCCCCAACCAGTGATTTTTTCACACTCAAAAAACCTCGGTCAGAGGAGATAGTAAAAATTGGGGTGAGTATTTGCGAGGATTTGTGGAATGATGAGAAGTTTTGGGCACAGCGTAACTATAGCTGCGACCCCATGAAAGATTTAAGCGATCGCCATGTTGATTGGGTAGTAAATTTGTCCGGTTCCCCCTATCGCGCCGGTAAACAAAAATTACGAAAAGCCATGCTAAGTCACAGCGCCCGCCGCTACGGAATTCCCATTATTTATAATAATCAGGTTGGCGCTAATGATGACCTCATTTTTGATGGCTGTAGCTTAGTGATTAATGGCTCAGGAGATGTAGTTAAAAGTTTAGCCGCTTTTCAGACCGATTTACAAATAATTGAATGGGATTTTAACACCTCTACTTTTGTCGGTGATTCTGCCAATATTGAGGATACACAATTACTCGATTCAGATGACGAGATTTGGCAGGCTTTGGTTTTGGGCGTGAAAGACTACACCCGAAAATGTGGTTTTTCTAAGGTGGTAATTGGGTTGAGTGGGGGGATTGATTCTTCCCTGGTGGCAGCTATTGCTACCGAAGCCCTAGGAAGTCAGCAAGTCTTGGGGGTTTTGATGCCATCTCCCTACAGTTCCGAACATTCCATTGAAGATGCTTTGGATTTAGCCAAAAACCTGGGAATTTCTACCCAAACACTGCCCATTGAGTCCGTTATGAATGCCTTCGACAGCACCCTATATAATTTGTTCGCCGGAACTCAATTTGGCATTGCTGAAGAAAATATGCAATCCCGAATTAGGGGCACTTTATTAATGGCAATTTCCAACAAATTCGGTCATCTGTTACTCTCCACAGGTAACAAGTCAGAAATCGCCGTTGGATACTGTACCCTTTATGGTGACATGAATGGTGGTTTAGCGGTCATTGCAGATGTGCCGAAAACCCGTGTTTACTCAATTTGTAAATGGTTAAATGAAAGCCGAGGTCGAGAAATTATCCCTAATAATGTCCTGATTAAACCCGCCAGCGCCGAATTAAAACCCGGTCAATTTGATAGTGATTCTCTGCCACCCTATCATATCTTAGATGATATTCTTTATCGACTTATCGAAAGACACGAATCTGTCCCCACAATTATTGAAGCCGGACATGATTGCCAAACTGTCGAACGTATAGTAAAATTAGTCATGGGCGCGGAATTTAAACGCCGCCAAGCACCCCCTGGGTTGAAAATTAGCGATCGCGCCTTTGGCACAGGTTGGCGGATGCCTATTGCTAGGGGGAAAGATATCTAGGAATGGATAATTTGCCTTCCCAATAGTTTCACAAACTCAGTCCTCTACAAAGTCAACCACCAGCATCAAAATCTGTTTTTCAACCATTGATTAAACCTCTAGTTGCTTGGGTTGAGTAATAGTTTCTCAAATCACTCTATATATATGTTGCCATTTATTCGCGAAGATCTGAATCAATTTCAAGCCTACACCCCCCACCCAGGGGGAGACTCTGGTAGTGCGGTTAAGTCTGATCTAATTTTAGATCGCCTCGATACTAACGAGTCCCCCTATGACCTACCAGGGGAGTTGAAACAGAAATTGGCGAGTATCTATCAACGGGATATTCAAACCAATCGTTATCCAGACGGCAGCCACGAGCCCGTTAAAAAGGCGATCGCTAATTATGTTAATTCTGCCATTTCTGAGGTTTCCACCCCGATAACGGCTGATTATGTGTCTGTAGGGAACGGTTCTGATGAGTTGCTCCGTTCTCTGTTAATTGCCACCTGCTTAAATGGTTCCGGGTCGATTTTAGTAGCCAACCCTACATTTTCCATGTATGCTATTCTCGCCCAAACTTTAGGGGTTCGGGTAGTCACAGTTAATCGGTCCGAGGCGAATTTTGAAATAGATTTAATCGCCGCCAAACAGGCTATTACCGACCAGCAAAACCCCCCCATTAAAGTGGTGTTTGTGGTGCATCCCAACTCCCCCACAGCTAATGCTTTAACCGAGGCAGAATTAGACTGGTTGCGGAGTCTTCCCGAACATATTTTAGTAGTCATTGATGAGGCTTATTTTGAATTTAGCCAAACCACAGTAGCCGGAGAAATTACCCAACATCCTAATTGGGTGATTTTACGGACTTTTTCTAAGGCTTTTCGTTTGGCTTCTTTGCGGGTTGGCTATGCTATAACTTCCCCGGAATTGACTACTATCTTAGAAAAGGTGCGCCTTCCCTACAACCTCCCTAGTTTCTCCCAAGAAGCTGCTTTGTTAGCCTTAACTCACCGGGAAGAATTACAACAGGTCATCCCGGAAATTATTAG
The DNA here is from genome assembly GCA_016745315.1 of Arthrospira sp. PCC 9108. Lineage (GTDB taxonomy): Bacteria > Cyanobacteriota > Cyanobacteriia > Cyanobacteriales > Microcoleaceae > Limnospira > Limnospira platensis. The sequence continues at coordinate 785,725 of CP066886.1, read as the reverse complement.
GGAACGCGATCGCCTCTTGGCGCGGTTGGCTAATCATCCTCTGTTAAAAGTTTGGCCGAGTCATGGTAATTTTATCTATGGTCGTCTCAAGTCTAATAATTCTGATCAGCGATTAAATCAAATAGTACAGGCTCTCAAATCTCAGGGTTCTTTAATTCGCCATACAGGGGGTGGTCTGAGAATTACCATAGGAACCCCAGCCGAAAATCAACGCACAGGCGATCGCTTATTTTCCTTAACCGACAATTACTAAACGCCCCCACGCAATTAATTATCCTAGCCCCTCCTGGGGAGGCGCACAACCCGGAGGAGAGGGCGGGTTTATTAATATCCTCCTCGGGAGGTGAGTTGACCGCAGAACCCGGAGGAGAGGGCGGGTTTATTAATATCCTCCTCGGGAGGTGAGTTGACCGCAGAACCCGCCCCTACAATTAATTAAAAAGCGATCGCTAGAGGCTTAGAAATCAGACGATCTAAAATTTGTTTAAGGGCGATCGCCGTCCACTCAATATCAGCCTCAGTAGTTTGTCGTCCCAAAGTTAGACGAATACCCCCCAAACCCTCGCGATCGCTATATCCCATAGCCAGCAAAACCGGACTAGGGCTAAGTTTACCACTATGACAAGCAGAACCCGCGCTAATACCAATTCCCGCCAAATTCAGATGTCGGACTAGAGTTTTCCCTGTAATTCCAGTCACCCCAGCCGGGGGAACCACACAGAAACTAACATGGTGGGGTAGTCGGCGGGTGCGATCGCCTGTAGGTACTAAATAGGGGATATCCGCCAGCAAATCAAACAAGCGATCGCGCAATTTAATCAATCGGGGAGTTTCCCATAAAAGTTCCTGCGCCGCTAATTCCGCCGCCACCCCAAACCCAGCAATAGCCGGGACCGCCTGAGTTCCCGATCGCAATTTAAACTCCTGACCGCCGCCGCCCATAAGTGGCATCAAATCCACCCCCGGACGCACATACAAAGCCCCCACACCTTGCGGACCATAAATTTTATGGCTAGATAGCGATAGCATATCCACAGGTAACTTTTCCACATCAATAGGCAATCTTCCCGCCACCTGGACCGCATCAGTATGGAACAAAACCCCATGGTAGCGGGCTATTTCCCCCAAAGTTTCTATGGGCTGTAAAGTTCCCACCTCACTCTGACCATAAATCACCGACACCAAAACCGTATTCGGTTGTAAAGCCGTTTTTAAATCCAGGGGATGAATGCTACCTTGGCGATCGACAGGTAAACGAGTCACCGACCACCCCCGTTTTTCTAATATTCCTACCGTTTCAGCGATCGCCGAATGTTCCACACTAGAAATAATCAGATGTTGAGGCTGATCATATTTACCCACCACCCCAAATATAGCCAAATTATCCGCTTCCGTTCCCCCAGAAGTGAAAACTATCCCATCAGGCGGCGCATTAATTAAATGTGCCACCTGGGTTCTAGCCATTTCCACAACCGTCGCCGACCTCTGACCCCATTCATGCAAGCTAGAAGGATTACCCCAACTTTCCGTCAATACCCCTTGCATAGCAGCGATCGCCTCTGCACAAGTCGGAGTAGTTGCACTATAATCTAAATAAATTTGCATTAGTCTAACCCCAAAGTGATCATCAAACTAGGGAACTCAGACACACCAAAAACCTTCATTAAACCTACACCCGTCATAATTTACCCGGTTTACAAACGTTATAGTCCTCATGGGATAGGACTTTTTGAGGAATCAGAAAACTGCCACTATCCTGGCATAACATCCTATAGTTACGAGTTACAGGAATGCTGATCACAAAACGATTATGGCGCAACCGCTTCCCACCAAACTCCCGATAATTTTTGTTGCTCGTCAGTCCATCAATAATAGTCCTCGCCCTAATTACAACATAGTCCGGTAATCCCCGTAAATCAATAATATCCTCAGCAAATGAAGCCTCCCACTCCAGTTTCTTATTCTTTCTGTCTTCTAACTCCCGATATTCTTGTTCCTCGGCTATTTTGACTTGTTCACAGCGATGACAAACACGGCCATAACCCTTATGGCCACACGGAAAGGTCTTTTTTCTCTTTGGCATAGCATAGTATGAGGGTTACAACTAACCCTAGCCCCTGGACTATTGTACCAGAGCGACTTTCCGAGTCTCAACTTGTTAAACTAATTTAATCTCCCCCAACAACCACAGAAAAGTGCTAAAAAATTCGGTAACTCTCAATTACCTATCCAATTAACTATCAATGGTGCGTTTGCTTCCTGTCACCCGCTTATTTGGGCTGGGCGCTAGTCTGGTATTTATACTCAACTCCTGTGCTTGCAATTCCCATAGCATCAGGTCTGACAATAATGCTTCTGTTCAACCTTTAGTTGACCCCTTACCTCAAGATCCACAGATTCGGGTTTATTTTAATCATTCCCAGGCTTCCGTCTATACCGAACCCTATCGCCCCAAAACTAGACTCGGTGATAACCTTGAACAAGTTATAGTCGATGCTATTAACAGTGCTTCCCAAAGTGTAGATGTCGCCATTCAGGAATTACGTTTACCCAAAATCGCTCAAGCCTTAGTTAATCAACATCAAAAAGGAGTCCGGGTGCGCGTCATTATTGAAAATGAATATAGTCGCCCCTTTAGTGATTTTACCCCCGCCGAAATTGCCGCCTTTTCCGATAGAGAAAAAGGTCGTTATCAAGAATTTATGCACTTGGCGGATTTAAACCAAAATGGTCGCCTCGAACCTGAAGAAATTAACCAAAGAGATGCTCTGGTTATGCTGGCTAATGCTAATGTTCCCTTAATCGATGATACCGAGGATGGGTCGAAGGGTAGCGGTTTGATGCACCATAAGTTTGTCATAGTTGACCAAAATACAGTTATTGTCACCTCTGCGAATTTTACTACCAGTGATATTCACGGAGATTTTTACTCCGCCGAAAGCCGGGGTAATCCTAATAATTTGCTGTCTATCAATAGCCGGGAGTTAGCCGCTATTTTTACCCGGGAATTTGAAATTATGTGGGGAGATGGACCCGGAGGAGAAAATGATAGTCTGTTTGGGATTAATAAACCACATCGGGGAGTTAAACAAGTCTCCGTCGGTCAAGGAACTGTTACCGTTCAGTTTGCCCCTATTTCGGCGACTAGACCTTGGGAAAATAGCGTTAATGGCTTGATTGCTCAAACCTTACAACGAGCTAGAAATGACATAAATTTTGCTTTATTTGTGTTCTCGGCTCAGGAATTGTCCGATACCTTAAAAACAGTTCATCAAAGGGGAGTGGAAATCCGGGGATTAATTGAGGTTGGGTTTGCTTACCGCTACTATAGCGAAGCCCTGGATATGATGGGGATTGCTTTGCCTAATAATTGTCGATATCAACCCGGAAATAACCCTTGGTCACAACCTATTTCTACCGTCGGAGTTCCGAATTTGGCTGAAGGCGATCGCCTTCATCATAAATTTGCCGTCATTGATGATCAAATCGTGATTACCGGTTCCCATAACTGGAGTCGAGCCGCTAATCACTCCAATGATGAGACCTTATTAGTCGTTAATAATCCCACCGTTAACGCTCATTTTCAACGGGAATTTGAGCGCTTATATCAAAATTCAAGTTTGGGCGTTCCTGGTTGGCTTTTAAGTAGAATTGAACGGGAAAAACAAAATTGTGGCGGTGTCATTGAAACACCCTTTCATCCATCAGGAGAAATTATTAACATCAATACCGCATCTCAGCCGGAATTAGAAAGCCTTCCCGGTATCGGTCCCGGTTTGGCGCAGCGAATTATAGAAGCACGCAGTCAGCAGCCTTTTACCAGTTTAGATGATGTTACCCGTGTTTCTGGTATTGGACCTAAAACTATCGAAAGATGGGAAAATCTGGTAACCTGGTAAAATCACTACCCCCACCTAATCTCCCTGGGGAATTACTCATAATATGCTTGACAGGGGATAAATATATCTGCTATAATGGAAAGTTGCGTAATATCTCTGGAAACCAAACCGATGCGACTTTCCCAAATGCTCTTTGTCACCCTGCGGGAAGACCCGACAGAGGCAGAAATCCCTAGCCATAAACTCCTCCTCCGCGCTGGCTATATCCGTCGTATCGGTAGCGGAGTTTACGCCTATTTACCCCTAATGTGGCGGGTGCTACAGAAAGTCTCCCAAATTGTGAGAGAAGAAATGAACGCTACCGGGGCGCAGGAATGTCTACTTCCCCAGGTTCAACCCTCCGAACTATGGAAAGAGTCAGGGCGCTGGGATACCTACACGAAAGCAGAAGGTATCATGTTTTCCCTGAAAGATAGACGCGATCGCTCTCTCGCTCTCGGACCCACCCACGAAGAGGTAATTACCGCCGTAGCCAGGGACATGATCCGCTCGTACCAACAACTGCCCCTACATTTATATCAGATCCAAACTAAATTTAGAGACGAGATCCGCCCGCGATTTGGCTTAATGCGTGGCCGTGAATTTATTATGAAAGATGGCTACTCATTCCACACCAGCGAAGATAGCCTGAAACAAACCTATCAAGATATGGATCGCGCCTATCGTAATATCTTGCGACGCTGTGGGTTAGATTTCTGTGCAGTAGAAGCTGATTCTGGCGCTATTGGTGGGTCTGGTTCCCAGGAGTTTATGGTTTTAGCTGATGCTGGGGAAGATGAGGTACTATACACCCCTGACGGAAAATATGCGGCTAATGTCGAAAAGGCTGTATCTTTACCCCCTGATGCGGTAGCCTCCGGTTTTACTACCTACCAAAAACTCGAAACCCCTAATACCCCTACGATCGCCACCCTCTGTGAGTTTCTCAAATGTTCCCCCACCCAAGTTGTCAAAAATGTGCTATATCAGGCAGTCTATGATAACGGAATCACCGTTTTAGTCCTGGTTAGTATTCGCGGTGATCAAGATGTCAATGAGGTGAAGTTGCACAATCAACTCACTAATGCTGCTAGTCGCTATGGGGGGAAAGCCTTATTATCCCTCACAGTTCCCGACCCAGAGACACAAGCAAAATGGGCGAGTAAACCTTTGCCCTTGGGATATATCGCCCCCTCACTCGAAGATGACTACATTATCAGCGATAATAAGCAAATAGCCCCGAAATTCCTGCGATTGGTTGATAACACAGCCGTTGAATTGCAGAACTTTGTCACAGGTTCTAATCAGTCCGGTTATCACGTCGTTGGTGCTAATTGGGGACAGGAATTTAAACTCCCCGATTTGGTCGCTGATTTGCGGAAGGCTCAAAAAGGCGATCGCAGTATCCATGACCCAAGCCAAACCTTGGAAAGCGCCAGGGGAATAGAAGTAGGTCATATCTTCCAACTCGGTACAAAATACTCTCAAGCTATGGGAGCTACCTATACCAGCGAAACAGGTGAGGATTTACCCCTGGTTATGGGATGCTATGGGGTGGGAGTGTCTCGTTTGGCTCAGGCGGCGGTAGAACAGTCATATAACAAAGACGGTATAATCTGGCCAGTGGCGATCGCTCCCTATCACGTCATCATTACAGTTCCTAATGTCAGCGATAATCAACAAATGGCGATCGCTCAACAACTCTACAGCCAACTTAACCAAGCCGGAGTCGAAACCCTACTAGATGACCGCAACGAAAGAGCCGGGGTAAAATTCAAAGATGCTGACCTAGTGGGGATTCCCTATCGCATAGTCACAGGGAGAGCCATCAAATCCGGTAAAGTTGAGTTAGTGCAACGAGCTGACCATGAATCCTCCGAAGTCCCCATAGAACAAGTAGTTTCCCTACTTCAACAAAAAATTAGCCAATCTCTGTAAATTTCTGTACTCAGGGAACAATTAATTTTATTTTAAGTATTGTTTCCGTTCCGTGATATTATTTGTGTTGGCTTACAAAGCTTCACTAGAGAGCTTCGTGGAGTTCACGCCGTGGGTAAACGTGCCGATCATATCGCTGTAACTTATGTCTGATGCCGGGGATACTGTAGAGATGGGGTCTCCCGTTCAGGAGCCAGACTCCTCTATGGGAGAGTATTATCAGCTTCAACGGGAGTTGTTGCTCACTACTATTGTGCTGGCAGTGGTAATCTTCCTGGTGGTTTATTGGTTCTATCCCTGGACCATTGCCCTAAATTACCTCTTGGGAGCCCTGTTGAGTGTCGTCTACTTGAGAATGCTGGGGAAAGACGTGGAACGAATTGGGACACAAAAATTATCCCCAAGCAAAAATCGTTTAGCTGTGTTCGCAGCCCTGATAATTGTGGCTACTCAATTGAATCAACTCAAAATCTTACCGATTTTTCTGGGGTTTCTCACCTATAAAGCCGCCCTGCTAGTCTATACGTTACGCCTATTGGTTAGGCCCAACCCATGACGTAAAAATACTGTTGTAATTATTCTCCACTCCTTGACCTATAGGGGAACTCTCCTAAATGCAAATGTTTGATGTTGTAAACGCCTTTGGTTCACTTCCCTTTGCGGAATTGGAAGTTGGCAAACACTTTTACTGGAATATCGGTAATCTGCGAATCCATGGACAGGTATTTATGACCTCCTGGTTCGTGATTGGCGTACTCCTGCTACTATCAATTTCGGCAACGCGAAATATTCAGACAATCCCCAGCGGTATACAGAACTTTATGGAGTATGCCCTAGAATTTATTCGCGATCTGGTGAAAAATCAGATAGGGGAAAAAGAATATCGTCCGTGGGTACCTTTTGTTGGTACATTATTCTTGTTCATCCTTGTGTCTAACTGGTCTGGTGCATTAGTTCCCTGGAGGGTATTTGAAATCCCTAACAGTGAATTGGCAGCCCCAACTAATGACATTAATACCACGGTAGCCTTAGCACTGCTAACATCCCTGGCTTACTTTTATGCAGGGTTTAGCCGTAGAGGTTTGGGATATCTGCTGAAATATATTCAGCCGACACCCATCTTATTACCGATCAACATTCTGGAAGACTTTACTAAACCTCTGTCCCTCAGTTTCCGTTTATTTGGGAACGTCGTGGCCGATGAGTTGGTAGTCGGTGTTCTGGTGCTGTTGGTGCCGCTATTTGTGCCAATCCCGATGATGGTTTTGGGTCTATTTCTCGGTTCAATTCAAGCCCTGATTTTTGCGACTCTAGCCGCTAACTACATCGCGGAAGCCATGGAAGGACACGGCGAAGAACATCACGAGTAGTTTGATTCGGTTTGAGCAATTTGTTCAGTTAAAATGCCAACAAACTGATAAGATTGTTTGGGGGCTAAAAATCCAACCCTTAATTTCACTTGTCAACTTTTTTTATTGAGGTCAAAACCAACTATGGAATCTAATTTAACTACTGCCGCCTCCGTAATCGCTGCTGCTCTCGCAGTAGGTATAGGCTCTATTGGACCTGGTCTGGGTCAAGGTCAAGCTGCTGGTCAAGCGGTGGAAGGGATTGCGCGTCAGCCTGAAGCTGAAGGTAAAATTCGTGGAACTCTGCTGTTGAGCTTGGCTTTCATGGAAGCACTGACTATTTACGGTCTGGTAGTGGCTCTGGTGTTGCTGTTTGCCAACCCCTTCGTATAGATATTTTCAGATTTCTTAGATTTCGGATTTGGGCGGATTTATCTAGTCTCAAATCTGAAATCTACCCATTTATGGTGGTCTGAAAAAAAAAGAAAGTTCGCAAGCCCATTGGTTAACACCCTTCAAAAAAATGATACACTCGACAATTCTGCTGGCCGTAGAAGAGGCAGCTACGGAGAGTAGTCTGTTTGATTTTGATGCTACACTGCCATTGATGGCTGTACAATTTCTAATTCTGGCAGCTATCTTAAACCAAATTTTTTACAAGCCCTTGGGAAATGCCATTGATTCTAGGGCTGACTACATTCGCCAAAATAAGCTGAGTGCTAAAGAACGTTTGAGCAAGGCAGAAAGTTTGGCTAAACAGTATGAGCTGGAGTTGGCAGAAACTCGTAAAGAGTCTCAACAACTAATTATTAATGCTCAGGCTGAAGCTCAAAAAATTGCGGCTAGGGAAATGGCAGCGGCTCAACAAGAAGCTCAGAAAATTAGAGAAGCAGCTTATCAAGAAATTGAACAAAATAAAATCGAGGCTCGAAAAGGTTTGGAACAACAGGTAGACTCTATTAGTCGCCAGATTCTTGATAAACTTTTAGGAGCTGGAATGATTGGGTAGCTGTCCTCTCACCAATTATTTTCAATCCCCTAGAAATGGGGGAAAAGTTAAGCCTACATACCATCCCTAATTAAGCCAGTCGGCGGTTGAGGAAAGGGCAATCACATGAAATTATGAGAAGAGGAAGATGGTGAATCTTGTATTACTGGCGACAGAAGCCAGTCATGAGGGTGGTTTTGGACTGAATTTTAATCTGTTTGAAACTAACCTGATAAACTTAGGCATTATTATTGGTTTGCTAGTTTACTATGGGCGGGGCTTTCTCAATAAAATTTTGAGTGAAAGACGCGCTCAAATTGAGCAAGCAATTCAAGAAGCCGATCAACGTTTGAAAGAAGCTGAAAAAGCTCTGGCTGAACAACAAGAAAATTTGGCTCAAGCTAAGGCGGAAGCTGAAAGAATTAAAGCCTCTGCTGTGGAACGTGCCGAAGTGATTAGAGAGCAAATTGCAGCTCGTGCTAAGGCAGATGTTGAACAGATGAAGCTGACGGCTAATCAGGATTTGGAAGCGGAAAGAAGTAGGGCGATCGCTCAGTTGCGGGCTTTGGCTGTGTCTCAAGCGTTGGAACGCGCCGAAGGGCAAATTAGAGAACGCCTAGATGAAAATTCCCAGCAACAACTGGTAGATCGCTCCTTGGCTTTACTTGGAGGAGGTTCATGAGTTCAATTGTTGGTCAATTAGTAGAACCCTACGCCACGGCTTTGATGTCTGTGGCTAAGTCAAATAATCTCACGGAAGATTTTGGCAATCAAATGCGATCGCTTATTGATTTGCTCAAAAATTCCCCCGAACTACAGGATTTTTTAGGCAGTCCGGTGGTGAAAGGAGAAGATAAAAAAGCCGTGATTACACGAATGTTAGGAGAGGAAGTACACCCCTACTTGCGGAACTTCTTAATGCTCCTAGTAGATCGCGGTCGCATCCTATTTCTAGCAGAAATAGCCCAAGAATACTTGGCTTTGTTGCGGAAACTTAATCAAACAGTTTTGGCAGAAGTTACCTCGGCGGTAGAGCTAAACGACGGCCAAAAACACATGGTTGTTGAGCAGATCAAGGCTAGAACTGGGGCGCAAAATGTAGAGCTGGATCTGAAAATCGATCGCGAGATCCTCGGTGGTGTCATCATTAAAGCGGGTTCCCAATTGTTTGATGCCAGCATCCGAGGACAACTGCGCCGCATTGGTATGAGCCTAACTGTCGGTTAATAATTCGCCGACAACTTAGCCATTTATCTTAGTTTAACCTTTAGCAACGGATCACAAACACTAACTATGGTATCCATCAGACCTGACGAAATTGCCAATATTATCAAAGACCAAATCGAACAGTACGGCCAAGACGTTAAAGTTTCTAACGTGGGTACAGTACTGCAAGTTGGTGACGGTATTGCCCGGATTTATGGCCTAGATAAAGCCATGGCCGGAGAACTGCTAGAATTTACCGATGGAACAGTTGGTATCGCCCTTAACCTGGAAGAGGATAACGTGGGTGCGGTACTCATGGGCGAAGGCCTGGAAATTCAAGAAGGTTCCGCTGTGACCGCTACCGGAAGAATTGCCCAAGTCCCCGTGGGAGAAGCTATGCTGGGACGGGTGATTGATTCCCTGGGTCGTCCTATCGATGGTAAGGGAGATATTCAAGCCTCCGATACCCGTCTGCTAGAATCCCCCGCACCGGGTATTATTGAGCGCCGCTCTGTTTGTGAACCTATGCAAACAGGGATTACCGCTATTGACTCCATGATTCCTATTGGTCGGGGTCAACGGGAATTGATCATCGGTGACCGTCAAACTGGTAAAACAGCGATCGCTATTGATACCATCATTAACCAGAAAGAAGAAGATGTAATCTGTGTTTATGTGGCGATCGGTCAAAAAGCCTCAACCGTCGCTCAAGTGGTCAGCACCCTAGAAGAAAAAGGCGCTCTCCCCTATACCATTGTTGTCGCAGCTAACGCTAGTGACCCCGCTACCCTGCAATACCTAGCTCCCTACACCGGAGCAGCCATGGCGGAATACTTCATGTATCAAGGTAAAGCCACCCTGGTTATTTACGATGACCTTTCCAAACAGGCCCAAGCCTACCGTCAAATGTCCCTGTTGCTGCGTCGTCCCCCCGGTCGTGAAGCCTACCCCGGAGATGTATTCTACCTGCACTCTCGTTTGTTAGAACGCGCCGCTAAATTAAATGATGAACTCGGCGGCGGTAGCATGACAGCCCTACCAATCATCGAAACCCAAGCTGGTGACGTTTCCGCTTACATCCCCACTAACGTAATTTCTATTACTGATGGTCAGATCTTCCTGTCCGCTGACCTGTTTAACTCCGGTCTGCGTCCGGCGGTGAATGCTGGTATCTCCGTTTCCCGTGTGGGTTCTGCTGCCCAAACTAAGGCAATGAAGAAAGTGGCTGGAAAGGTTAAACTAGAATTAGCTCAGTTTGCCGAATTGGCAGCCTTCTCTCAGTTTGCTTCTGACCTAGACCAAGCCACTCGTAACCAGTTGGAACGGGGTAAACGTCTGCAAGAATTACTCAAACAGCCTCAAAATTCCCCCCTACAACTGTTTGAACAAGTAGCTGTGATTTACTCTGGTATTAATGGCTATCTTGATGATGTTCCCGAAGATAAAGTTGTAGCCTTTACTACAGGTCTGCGGGATTATCTGAAAAATAGCAAGCCCAAATATGGTGAGATTGTTCAAAGCCAAAAAGTCCTCACCGAAGAAGCTGAGGCTATGCTGAAAGAGGCAATTTCTGAGTTTAAGCAGACTTTCTTAGTTTCCGCGTAGCACACGCACGGGATCAGCCATTGGTGGAAACGAAACGCTTTATGCTGCGGCGCACCAATTAGTTAAAACCGGGAAAGGCAACAATTGAGGGCTGAGGGGGAACTGACCCCCTTCCTCAATATAAGTCTGTTATTGACTAGATAACTCTTGCTTGAACCCGGATTAACTCCCAGAGTCCTACTAAGTCTGTGGATAACAATTACTGATCATAAAACTATGTCAAACTTAAAAGCGATTCGCGATCGCATTCAGTCAGTCAAAAATACCAAAAAAATTACCGAAGCAATGCGCCTAGTTGCTTCCGCTAAGGTGCGTCGCGCTCAGGAACAAGTGTTAGCTACCCGTCCCTTTGCTGACCGTCTAGCAGGGGTTCTCTATGGTCTCCAAGGTCGCCTTCAATTTGAGGATGTAGAATGTCCTCTGCTGCAACAGCGGGAGGTGAAAAAGGTGGGACTGGTGGTGCTGGCAGGAAACCGGGGTCTGTGTGGAGCCTACAATAGTAATATTATTAAACGGGCAGAAGCACGGGCGGCCGAATTGAAAGCGGAAGGCCTGGAATATAGCTATCTTCTCGTGGGTCGCAAAGCTATTCAACATTTTACCCGTCGGGATGCTCCGATCTCTCAATGTCGCGATAACCCAGAGAAAACCCCAGATCTACAAAAGGTATCCGGTGCGGCTGATGAAATTCTCACCTGGTTTGAGTCGGGAGCAGTAGATCGCGTTGAGTTGATTTACACTAAATTTGTCTCTCTGATTAGTTCACGACCTGTTACCCAAACTCTGCTACCCCTAGACCTGCAAGGCTTAGAGGCTCAGGATGATGAGGTGTTTCGCCTCACTAGCAAAGGTGGTAAGTTTGATGTAACTAGAGAAAAGGTTAATGTTGAGCCGGAAGCCCTCGCTCAGGATATGATTTTTGAGCAAGATCCGGTTGAGATCCTTAATGCCTTGTTGCCTCTGTTTTTGACTAACCAATTGCTACGAGCATGGCAGGAGTCTACCGCTAGTGAATTGGCGGCTCGGATGACTGCTATGAGCAACGCCAGCGATAACGCTAGTGATTTGGTGAAAACCCTTACCCTGTCTTACAACAAGGCTCGCCAAGCCTCAATTACCCAGCAGATCCTGGAAGTTGTTGGCGGCGCGGTGGCTTTGGAAAATTAAAGCCTAGAAAGCCTAGAAAGGCGATCGCCTCCCTTGTCGAGTCCTCAAGATGCCACCTGGGGGAATGCCTCCCCCCGTTGGTATTGATGCAGATAATGACTGAGGCGATCGCACAATTTAGTTAAATCGCGGTGGTTTTTTTCATGCTGCTGTGAGTCATAAACAAAAGTAATTTTCTGGGGTACTTCATCCCCTCTTAAACGCACAAACCAGTAAGTCATAGATACCTGTTCTGGGCTATAGTCACTGCTTTCTACTAACAAATAAAGATAAAGCCGCGTTTGCCAATTATTCGCCAATTTCTGCCGATTAATTAAGCGTTGATTAGTTTTCCAATCAATAATTTGAGCTTGATTTTCATGAGCAATTAATAAATCATAAATCGCCACTAAAACATAATCCCCAAAACCCCAGGTGCGATAATGTTCAGCCTCCCGAAATTCTCCCGATACATAGTTATACTGAGGCTGAAAAACCTCGGGAGCCTCTTTAACCAAGGCTAATAAACAAGTTTGTAACTCCTGATCCTCAGCCATAAAACCTTGAATTGGCAAACCCAATTCTCCCTGCTGCATCAACAGGTGAAAACGACTTCCCCAACCCAGATGTTCTTCTTGTTCCCAGGTTCTCGGAGAGACCAACCCATCTAAATAGGTCTCCTGAAATTTCCGGGGACAGGTTTCTAGGAGATTGAAATGGTTTTGGGATAATCTTAACTTACCCGTCAAAATTATTAATCCTCCAGCACACCCAAAAGTTCTAGAATAGTATCCACATCATTGAGTTCTCCGACAATCCGGCGCTTAGGTTGCGGCCAGACCTTCATCAAAGTAGGAGTAGCCGAAATATGACTAGCTTCTGCTTGTTCCGGGTGTTTGAGTACATCAATCACCTTCAAAGTATAAGGGTGATTGAGCGATCGCTCAAGTAGTTGATGCAAAGTTTCCAGGGTATTTTCTGTGGCTAAACTGTGACCAGAAACAAACAGCCTCAACACATATCCTTCGGTTGGTGTACCATTAGAATCAGATGCCAACGGTGTGGGATTCTGGGAGTCAGACCCAGAATCACTATCTTGGTGTGAAAATTTGGTTTGATTATCCATGGTTTTAAACCTCATAATGAGGTCATGATTTTTCCAAAGTTCTGGAAACGGTTGATCATAAGTTGCTAAAACCAAGGGATTGCCAACTTGATCACCAATCTGCACAGGTGGCCAAACCAAGTCTACGGTTGAAAAATAGCATTCAGTAATGGCTAGTATCGCTACACCGGGGGTTGTGCTTTGGCTGAAACTCTCACTTTATGGGCAATCGGAGCAATTCAACGATTAAAACTCGCCGTATAACACGGTGTAAAAAGTGCAATCCCTTTACATAAATTTAGGAACAGCCAAGGGGGTAAAACTCAATGATATGCGCTCACGTAAAACTCCTGGGAGGGTTGGAAGCTCCGTGATTGATCACGGAGAGGAAAACCGACTCAAGCGGCTGACCGCCGCCAGCACCCCCTTGCGGGGTGGAGGGGTATGGTTGCCCCTCCATGGAGCTATGGTTGGCTCCGACTCCCTTGCGGGGTAATGTTTGCGCTTGCGCTAACGCGCACGCTGCGCGAACGCCAATGTTCAGAGTCGGTACTATCCAAATCGCACGTCCTTAACCCCTTAGAGATGTTTAACGATTCGGTTCTAGGGCCTGGAACTAGCACGCATTCCCGGGTAGGAACTTTAACTCTTGCTCTGAACGGAGCCAGTTAAGGCTATAGCTGGTCAGCTACCTGAAAGGGGGGCACGAAGCCCCCGTGCTTCAGCCGGGGGTGCTGACAGTTATAACTGTTTGCCAAAAACGACTCAGGTTGCCCAGGAGAGCAACCTTATTTAAGATTAGACCATTTATAGTGTATTTCAGAGTTCGGGCTAATGGTCAAAACTTTACACTTTTGTTAGACTCTACCCCGTAGCATCTGACTCATCTCGTTGGGGAAAGGCGACACATCCAGACAAATTTCCTCAGTGATGCGCCCCTCTTGATACAATTCATAAAGGGATCTGTTCATAGTCGTCATCCCTTCATAAGTATCTTTGAGCATAATCTGGTTAATTTCCTCATACTGATCCTTCATGATATACTCTTTGATTACATCGGTGTTGATGAGGATGTCATGGAAGGCGGCCCGCTTGCCATCTGTCGTCTTACACAACAGTTGAGCAATAATTGCGACCAAAGTTTCCCCCAGTGCGGTTTTAATTGATAACTGTTCCTCAGCCGAGAACATATCCAAAACCCGGGTTAGGGTCTTAATGGCGCTGTTAGTGTGGAGGGTTCCAGCTACCAAGTGACCTGTTGATGCAGCTTTAATGGCAATCTGCATGGTTTCCTTGTCCCGAATTTCCCCCACCAGCATCATATCAGGGTCTTGACGCAAAGCCCCCTTGAGAGCATTAAAAAACTTGAGGGTATGTCGTCCAACTTCCCGGTGTTTAATCAGGGATTTTCGGCTTTGGTGTACAAACTCCACCGGGTCTTCAATGGTGATGATGTGATAGGCGTAGTTTTTATTGATGTAATCAATCATCGCGGCCATGGTAGTAGACTTACCTGAACCCGTCGGGCCGGTAATCAACATCAACCCCTTGTGATAGTTACAGATTTTTTTAAAAACCTCGGGTAATTTCAACTGTTCTAGGGTGAGGATGGTAGCACCAATTAGCCGCAGCACCATCGCCGGACCACTGAGAGAGTCAAAAATACTAATCCGAATCCGCACAAAGCCTAAATCTGCGGCTCCGTCAAAGTCTAGGTTTTCCTGAAACTGATGGATTTCCTCATCGGTTAAGACCTCCCGTAGCCAACTCATAAAGCTATTAAGGTCTGTGACTGGCCAATCTTCTTGGGGGGTCATATCGCCTCGGTATCTCAGGCGAGGTGTTTCATTAACCCCTAAGTGAACATCAGATGCGCCTAACTCATCGGCGCGTTGGACAATCTCTCGCAAGGTTGGCTGTCCGGGGCTAGGTCCTGGTCCTCTGCTGGTAATTCCCACGGCGACGGGACTTGCTGCTTGGGCGGGTGCAGGTGGAGGGCTACTTTTCTGAGCGCCCGGTGCAGGTGGGCGAGGGGGTGCAGGTGGGCTAGGTGGACGCGGGGGGGCTGGGGGGCGTTGTGATTGTGTCATGGAATATCTCCGGTAGCTGGGAAACCGCCTAGCTATAGCTGGCGGCGGAAAGGCAATCTAGCCGATTCTTGTTTCCTGTGTGACTAAGGCTAACAAAGGAAGAAATTGGCAGCGATTTATCAGCTCTAACCATGATATTAATATTAGCGCCTATTTTGTGGTATCGCTAATGACAGAAAACGATTCCAGAAAATGACGATCGCACTTATGGCTAGTAAAAGGAAAGTTAACCAGTCTCCCCAACGGACATAAAGGGTTTGGCTATGGCGGCGGTAAATGATATGGTCATGGATTTCGTAGGTATTGATACCAGAAATCCATAAGGTGCGACCGTGGGGGTCGATAATGCCAGAATAACCTGTATTAGTAGCCCTAACTGTCCAGCGATCGCCTTCTATGGCGCGCATCACATCTTGGGCGTGATGTTGTGATAGCATCATAGTGGCATAATGAGCATCATTAGAGGCTGTTAGGATAAATTCCCCTCCTGCTGCTACTTGACGGCGGAAATGGTCAGCAAAGGCGGAATCGTAGCAAATTCCAGCGATCGCTTTTCCCCAACCAGTCTCAAATTTTTGTTGTTTTTCCCCGGCGACTAACCGCGCTTCCAGGGGTGACAGACGATTAATGACCCTTCCCAGAATGGCATCAAAGGGGATATATTCACCCAGGGGAACTAAATGAGTTTTGTCATATTGACCGATAATTTCCCCTTCACCATTAATGGTAAATAAACTATTAGTTAATCCCCCTTCGGTCTCGCCAAATCCCCCCACCCAAGCTATAACACCTTGTGGCAAAATCGCCTTATATAAGCTATAATTGTAGTGATAGCTGTCATGTCTGTTCCAGACAAAAGGCAAAGCGGTTTCGGGGGTTAAGACTGCATCGACACCCCGCGCCGCCAATTCTAAATATCCCCGCGTGTATCCATTTAAAGCCTGTCGAAAACCCTGGGGATTGAGTTTAATTTCATTAGGGATATTCCCTTGAATAACTCCGACTCTCAGAGAAGTTTCGGGGTCAGAATTTAGGGGAATATTGTAGAGACTCAATCCGATTAAATGAGCGATCGCAAATATTCCGACAGGAATTAAATAGAGTGACGATTTCTGCTGTTTATGTGTTAACCAGAGTTCAGCTACAGTCCCATTGACGACTAATATAGTAGCCACAACGGTATTAGGTCCAGAGATTTGACCCAAATGGAGAATCACCAAATTACCGAAACTTTGGGTTAAAGCGAGTGTTGACCACCACAGGGGACCCCCACTCCAAACGGCTTCTAAAGCACACCATAAAGCCGTCCCTATTAGGATTCTAATTAACGAGGTTTTAGCGCCGATATTTAATGGCATTAATTTCGCAAATAACCATCCCCAAACGATGACGATCGCTGTTCCCCAGAGGGTAATAAAAACCCAGGAAAATATAGCGATCGCCAAACTAGCCAACCAGGGAACTCCCAGACTGGTCATGGGGTGAATTCCGGTCATCCAAAACAGGGAAAAGCCATAATAGCCAACACCCCAACCAGCGGTTATTTCCCAGGGTATTCGTCCCCGTCTTTTGGCTTCCACCACCATAACCCACAGAGGAACAAAAGCCACCCAAGCCACTAGCCACCACCCCAGAGGTTCGGTAGCCAACCCCATCAATATTCCACTGAATAGAGACAGGGAGATATAGCGCACTTTTCGGAGGTTAAAATTAGCGGGTAACTTGAGGTTAAAATGTTCGACTGAAAGCAGTTTCATCTAGGAGTTAATAATTGGCGGAATTGGGGTTATATTCCATAACGCACCATGATATCGGGGATAATTTTAGGCTTTAACCGGAGGCGTTTCTAACATCAATTTAGAGCGTTTAACGGTTTCCGGTACATCAATAGGGTAATCCCCCGTAAAACAAGCGGAACAGAAAGTCGAGGGGTCTTGTTTAGTAGCATTTAGCATACCTTCCCAACTGAGATAAGCCAAAGAATCGACGCCTATTTGTTCTTGAATTTCCGCGACAGATTTAGTCGCCGCAATTAACTGGTCCTGGTTATCGGTATCAATCCCATAGAAACAGGGATGAGTGACGGGAGGCGATGAAATTCTCATGTGTACTTCAGTCGCACCAGCATCTCGTAAAGCCTTAACAATTTTACGGCTAGTAGTCCCCCTAACAATGGAATCATCAACCATAATTACCCGTTTTCCTTCCAGGACATCTTTCAGGGTATTCAACTTCATTTTAATACCGGACTCTCGCATAACTTGGGTAGGTTGAATAAAGGTGCGACCGACATAACGGTTTTTAATCAATCCTTCCGCATAAGGAATTCCCGACTGTTGAGAAAAGCCGATCGCTGCTGGGATACCGGAATCAGGTACTCCAATAACCATATCAGCATCAACAGAAGATTCAGTCGCCAGAACCCGACCAATTCTCATGCGATAACTATACAAACTTTCTCCTTCGACGACACTATCAGGACGGGAGAAATAAATCATTTCAAAAATACACAATTTCCGCGCAGGTTTTTGACTCCAATGGAATGAGGAAATCCCCTGTTCAGTAATCCAAACCAATTCTCCCGGTTCAACATCTCGGAGATATTCAGCGCCAATAATATCCAAGCCGCAGGTTTCGGAAGCCAAAACATATCTTTGGGGATTAGTTCCCAAAGTTCCAATTACTAAAGGTCTGACTCCGTGTGGGTCTCGGACTCCCATTAAACCGACGGGAGTACCAATAGCCAAACTATATGCTCCCTCACACATTTGAAAAGCGGTAATACTAGCTTCTAACCAATCCTTACCGCCATTAATTTCGGAAGCGATCGCCAAAGCAATTAATTCGGTGTCGGTAGTGCTGACAAAATCAAACTTTCGTCTACTCATTTCCTCCCGCAATTCAGCAGTATTAACTAAGTTACCATTATGAGCGACAGCCACGGGTCCCAGTCTAGTTTCGGAAACCGCAGGTTGAGCATTAACGATGCGACTAGAGCCAGTGGTCGAATAGCGTGTGTGACCTACGGCTAAATCACCTTTTAACTGTTGTAAAATAGACTCATTAAATACTTGGGAAACCAGTCCCATATTTTTATATAAATGCAGATCTTCCCCTTCAAAAGTAGCTATTCCGGCTGACTCCTGACCTCGATGTTGGAGAGCATATAGCCCAAAATAAGTTAATTTTGCCACATCTTGACCGGGAGCATAAACCCCAAACACACCGCAGGCTTCCTCTGGTTTATCGGGGATTAGCTCGGTGTGAAACTGGTCATCGGTCACATGGGACTTATTAGGAATCATGGTAATCTTGTGATGTTAACTGAGTTGGTGAAAACCGCAAGAGATAGGATAGTTAATAACTGTCAATTACCAATTATCAGTTATCTCTTATATCGGTAGCAAATGAGATGCGATCGCCGATAGGCTGATAAACAAATCCCCCGGAGGGAATTTTAAGATAGACGACGCTCGATCGCATAATTATAGCGATCGGCCATTTCCGCCACATTAACCCCAATTAAACTGGTGTTATCATCGGCTAGAATTTGCAAAGACGAGTCAACTGCGGTCACTGTACCCAAGTGATGCCAAAATTGGCGATCGCTCACCCAGATTTCTTGCAGATAACCCTCCCAAGCCTGCTGGTGTTGAGTAGGAACGGAAACCAAAATCCTAGCTCCCCCCTCACCAAACAGGATCGTATCCCAGCGTTGCCAAGGATCTGAGGTTAACCCTAGGTTAATGGTAGCCCCCAATCGGTTGCCAATGCAACATTCTGCCAAAGCGATCGCCAAGCCTCCCTCAGCGCAATCATGAGCCGATCGCACCCAACCGTTACGAATTCCCTGGCGACAAACCTTTTGAACCATTAGTTCCAAGTCAAAATCGACCCTATGAGGCTTACCCGCCACCAGATTATGTATTACCGCCAAATACTCCGATCCTCCCAGGGTAATATAACCATGATCCTCATCAGCCAACCAATTAGTCACCCCCAACAGATAAATCAAATCTCCTGGTTGTTGCCAACTTTGACCACAAGCGAGAGCCGGATCTGGCAATAATCCCACCATTCCCACCACGGGAGTCGGATATATTGCCTGTGGCTTTCCTTGCGCGTCCAGAGTCTCGTTATACAGAGAAACGTTCCCCCCCGTCACCGGAGTAGAAAACGCCTTACAGCCCTCAGAAATGCCCTTACAGGCTTGTGCTAATTGCCAATAACCAATAGGATGTTCCGGGCTACCAAAATTGAGGTTATCCGTCACCGCCACAGGTTCAGCCCCGACACAACTTAAATTCCGCGCCGCCTCTGCAACCACAGCCTTAGCGCCTTCGTAGGGGTCAAGATAGACATGGCGGGCGTTACAATCAACAGTGGCAGCCACCCCCGGCCAAATTTTACCCGGATTATTGCCAATGGGTTCTTGAGGGCGCAACCGCACCACCGCCGCATCAGCGCCACCCGGTACAATGACGGTATTATTTTGCACTTGGTGGTCATATTGACGATATACCCAAGACTTAGAGGCGATCGATGGGGTATCTAAGAGATTCAATAATACCTGATTCCAAGTTACCAGTTGATTTTCTATTTCCATCCCTGATACTGTGGTGGCGGGTAAAGTTTCCGGCGACCACGCCCAGGCGGTTTGGGCATATTCGGGAGGTTCTGACATCAATTCCCGGTGATAAATGGGGGTATTATCAGCTAAAGCTGTGGAGGGGATTTCGGCGGCGATTTCACCTTTAAACAAAATCCGCACGATCGCTTCTGGAATCACCTTTCCGGCGACGACCGCTTGTAGTCCCCAACGATGGAAAATCTCAATTAATTCTGATTCCCGTCCTTTGTGGACGACAAATAACATTCTCTCCTGGGATTCGGATAATAAATATTCATAAGGGACCATTCCCGTCTCTCGCACGGGGATTAGGTCTAAATCTAGTTCGATACCGACTCCCCCTTTAGCAGCCATTTCCGAGGTGGAACAGGTGATTCCGGCGGCTCCCATGTCCTGGGCGGCGACTACAGCCCCGGTTTTAAACGCTTCTAAACAGGCTTCGACTAGGGATTTTTCTAAAAATGGGTCTCCTACTTGTACAGCAGGGCGATCGGCTATGGACTCTTCGCTGAGTTCGCTACTTGCAAAACTTGCGCCTCCCATTCCGTCCCTTCCGGTGGTTGAACCTACATACAGCACTGGGTTACCAATACCAGCAGCACCGGATTTAACTATCTCTGGGGTTTCCATGATGCCGATCGCCATGGCGTTCACTAGGGGGTTGCCGCTATAATAGCTGTCAAAATATACATCTCCCCCCACGGTTGGGACTCCAAAACAGTTACCATAGTTGGAAATTCCGGCGACTACTCCCAGTAAAATTGGCTGGGTCTTGGGGTCTTCTAGGGAACCGAATCGCAGGGCGTTGAGTACGGCGATCGGACGCGCTCCCATGGTGAAAATATCCCGCAAAATTCCCCCCACTCCGGTGGCTGCTCCTTGGAATGGTTCGATCGCACTGGGATGATTATGGGATTCTATTTTGAAGGCTAGGTGGATACCGTCCCCAAAGTCTACTACTCCGGCGTTTTCTCCTGGACCGACAAGAATGCGATCGCCACTGGTGGGAAATTGGCTCAGGAGAGGGCGAGAATTTTTGTAGCAGCAATGTTCACTCCACATTACCCCAAACATCCCTAATTCGGCTTTGTTGGGGTGTCTGCCTAGTCTTTGATAGATTTCCTCATACTCTTGGGGTTTTAAGCCTTCTGAGGCTATTTCTTCGGGGCTAAATGGGGATTCAGCAATAATGGACATAGTGGCGATCGCTCGGTCAGGATAACAACCAAACATCATAAGCCTAAATTACATCATCCATCCATCCCCTCCTGTTGGGTTTCGCTGCGCTTCACCCAACCTACTGGGGATTTAGCAATCATCCACCTAGGGGCGATCGCTCGGTTAGGATAATAACCAAACATCCATCCCCTAACATCATCCATCCCCTCCTGTTGGGTTTCGCTGCGCTTCACCCAACCTACTGGGGATTTAGCAATCATCCACCTAGGGGCGATCGCTCGGTTAGGATAATAACCAAACATCATAAGCCTAAATTACATCATCCATCCATCCCCTCCTGTTGGGTTTCGCTGCGCTTCACCCAACCTACTGGGGATTTAGCAATCATCCACCTAGGGGCGATCGCTCGGTTAGGATAATAACCAAACATCATAAGCCTAAATTACATCATCCATCCATCCCCTCCTGTTGGGTTTCGCTGCGCTTCACCCAACCTACTGCTTAGTTGGGTTTCGCTGCGCTTCACCCAACCTACAATTAATTATTAACTACTCTGTTGGGTTTCACCCAACCTACTTAGTATAAGGGCTTGACCACAGTCATCGCATATCGTTCGGGGCTCAGGTAAGTTTTGGCAATTTCCTTTAATTCCGCAGCTTCTAGAGATTTAATTTGGTGGGGATAACTTACCGAAATCTCTGGTTTCGCTACTGTGAAATAATAGCCATATAACCCTGCTAATTGTCCCGGTGTTTCCGTTGAGAAGGCATAATCATTACACAGTAAACGCTTACAGCGATCGAGTTCCGCTGACGACATCGGAGTTTCCGCTAAATTACCTAAACACTCGCAGATTAGGTGTTCAACCTCTTCGATATTGTCAATATCTAAACAGGCATTAATTGTAAATAGACTCGACTCCCGCTGTAGGGAAAAACCGCTACTTATACAGTCTACTAACTGTCTATCTTCCCGTAATAATTGCACTAGGCGAGAAGTTCGCCCCTCTGCTAATAAAACCGATATCAGGTCCAGTCCGTAGCCATGTCGTATATTTTCAACTCCAGGTCCTGACCAAGCCATGGTGATCCGAGGTTGTTCTACATTAGGTAGTAGTAGTTCCTCATGGAGAATACCCCTCAGTTGAGGTTGATGATAACCGTTAGTAGTTGGGCATTCTTCCCGGTGGTAAAATGAGCCAAAAGCCTCCGAAACTAAATCTTGCGATCGCTTTTCCGACACTCCCCCAACAATCACTACCGCCATATTTTCCGGTTGGTAGTGACAGCGATGAAACTGCCGCATTTCGTCAGGGGTTAGCGGCATCAGAGTCGCTTCCGTCCCCAAAACCGATCGCCCATAGGGATGATTACCATACAGAGTTTCCATCATCGCTTGAAACTCTATCCAATCTGGGCTATCCTGAGATTGGCGCAGTTCTTCTAACACCACCGAACGTTCTCGCACAAACTCATCATCAGGTATCGCCGCGTGCAGCAGTAAATCAGCCAGGGGAGACAGGGTTTCCTCTAAATACTGGGCGGCGCTGGTAATGAAAAAATGGGCATAGTCGTGGCTTGTAGCTGCATTAGCGACCCCCCCTCGGCTTTCAATTACCCAGTCGAACAAACCAGGGGCGATTTTTTCAGTCCCCTTAAAAATCATGTGTTCGAGAAAATGAGCCATCCCCGACCAAGGCTCTGGCTCCCTTGTGGCTCCTGCCCTAACCCAAACATCTACCACGACCACCGGTGTAGCTGGAATTTCTTGATGAATGACAGTTAAACCATTGTCCAGGGTGAAGACATTAGCGGGAAACGTTGCGATCGTTGACAGTTTAGACAACTTTTAATCTTTTAAACCCCCGTTAACCCTCTCGGTATATAATAATACCTCCTTACCACAAAAATTGAGTATTTTGATACAAAACAAAAAAACATCCCAAGCCAACTTTCAGCCTGGGATGATCACAATTATATTTTTACGCCTATTTTTACACCCTAATGAGCAAGGCTACTGGAATGCTTCCCCTAACCATTAAAAGCCAAAACTAGGATCAGCAGCAGCAATAACAGGAGGGAACTGGGACATACCGAAGGCTAGGCTAGACGCGCCCACTTCCGCCAAAACTCGCAATCCGTCACCAAAGATAACTGGCTGGGCAGTCGTGAGGAAAGGTAAGGAAGCAGGTGCTTCAGCCCGGACAATAAATTCAACATCCCCTGGTCCGATAAAGGGCAACCAGCGGGAGACATCAAAGAAGCCAAAACTACCGCCAGGGCCAGTTACTGTACTCGGTTCAGCCGGGAATGGGTTGCCGTTAGCATCCAGAATCACCGCCCCGGTTACTGGGTCACGCAGGGGACCACTGTTTAACTCTCCGTCCTTATTCAGATCTAGGTAAACGGTTATACCTTCGAGGAGGGGTTCACCAACTTGGTAGGCACTGTCAATGTTAACATCGGTGAACACAAAGCCAGTGATACTATCTGGAACTCCAGGACCTCCCACCAGGCTGGGGGGAACGTTAAAGAAAAAGTTCTTTTGTGCAGCTTGACCACGACCCAAAGCCACATCAAAATCAGGATCAGGTCCGGTAGCTACCAAGTTACCAGGAGGATTAACCACCTCGACTGCAAAACTTTCTGTCAACAACCCAGGCTCGTTGGAAAGTACATAGTGCAGGTAGGGATTTTGGGCCAACTCTGCATCGGAGAAGGTTGGGAATCTTGCATCTACATCAAGGATGTAGAAACCATTGGCATCTGTAACCGCAGTTCTTCCGCCGCCAGCTACGGTAATGCCAGGGATACCTGGTTCTCCGGGATCGGCAACACCGTTACTGTTGGCATCGGAAACTACAAAACCGTAGATGCTTCCGGGAACTACATAGCCCAAGTCCTGGAAGGTAACAGCACCGCCGGAAACGTTAACTAATTTTGGATCATCATTAGTGGCAACTAATCTATCTGCAAAGCGAGTTACACCACCTAATCCTGGGGGTACGTCGTTCCCTGGCAATAGGGGCCGCAGTTGATAGGTTCCAGGAGCCAGGTTGTTGAAGGAATAAGAACCATCAGGACGGCTTACTGTAATGGGTTCGTTGGCTGTCCAGAGTCCGTTACCGTCTAAGTCAAGGAACAGAGGAATACCACCGACAACAGGTTCGTCGTCAAGGTTAAAGATGCCATCAACATTGTTATCTACGAAAGTCCGACCTTGGATGTTACCCTTGCTGGTAATTGGGGGAACTGGAGGGACAGGGACAACCGGAGGCAAGTTAACAATGGAAACTGGGCCTAGGTTCTGGGTCGGATCGGCGGGAACGCTGAAATCGATGGGCAGGTTGCTCCCACCAGTGCTGACATCGGGAGGAAGGACTTGTCGAAGTTGGAACGGAGTCCCGGCTCCTAAAGTCTGTAAATCAGTGATTACAAACTCTCCATTCTCATTGGTAATGCCGCTCCGTTCACCTCGCTCTGGTTCGTATACGTTATTAAACGGGGGCAAATCCGTGAATACCGCAGCATTAGCTATTCTCAGATCACCAGGATCGAATACCCCGGTGCCGTTGACATCTATAAAACTAGTACCTGTAAGGTTTGACATTAGCTTGAACTCCTCCACCAAAATGTTGGACTAAGACAGTTTTTGCAAGATCAAGTCCATGTTCCTTGACTTAATCTCAACAGAATACACTCGCTTGCTCTGAGTGCGTATTCTTAAGACCACATTGAATATACCAGCATGAGCCTAAGAAAATATACCAGACTTTTGAGAAAGATTGCAATTTGGTTGTGAACGGGGGACATCCTAATTTCACCCCCTGGGGAGTAGTGGGCGCTATAGAGCTACCCACTGTTCTTAACGGTCAACACCCATAACGGTTATGGTCTGACCTGATAAAAACTTTGACATACCTCCTCGTCCTGAAGGAGCGAGGATTCCTTGACGCTTCACAGCAATGTGCTACCTAAGTAGTCTTACCCTCGCTCTGCGTCCGTTTAGAGTCTCCCAATGCCCTGTGGCGACTATGTATAACACCCCACTCATCCACTAATACGCATCTTGCAACTCATGGAACTCTGGCGAGATATAGTCTTTGCGAAGTGGCCAGCCTATCCAATCTTCTGGCATTAAAATGCGCTTCAGGTTAGGATGGCCTTCGTAGACGATACCATACATATCATAGGACTCACGTTCTTGGAAGTCCGCCGCCTTCCAAATCCAATAAACTGAGGGAACTTTTGGGTCGCTTCGCGGAACGAAGACTTTGACGCAAACTTCCTCTAGTTGTTCCACATTGTCGCCCACTTTGGCGAGATGGTAGGTGCTGACTAAATCTTCCCCTGGTCCCATATCATAGGCACATTGACACCGTAGATAGTTGAAACCATAGGCATATAAGGCAGTAGCTAGGGGAATTAAATAATCCCGGTCTACTTTAATCATCTCGACTCCCACATGATTGGGACCCAGAAATTCATGGTCAAATCCATTCTGACTTAACCACTGGGAGACGGGTCCGGCTTCAATGATGGGGGCTTCGGTTTCGGTCTCAGCCACGCTGTTCCTCCTTTTTCATGGGTTCGGTTTGTAGGGCGGGGGGCACGGGCATCCCGATCGCCTCGGTCAGTTGTTTCGGGGGTACTTGACGGGTAGTTGATTCTAAGTATTCCCCGGTTAAAATGGGTTCGACTACTTTCAGATTATGCGATCGCGTATAGTAGCGGTGGGTCTGTTGGAGATTTCCCCGCTCCTGGAATGATTCGTTAGCGATTTTCTTGCGTAGTTTAATAATCGCATCAATGATCGCTTCCGGGCGAGGAGGACAGCCGGGGATGTAAACATCTACCGGGATCAGCTTATCTACCCCTCGCACTGCGGTGGTGGAGTCCATGCTAAACATTCCCCCGGTGACGGTACACGCTCCCATAGCAATCACATATTTGGGCTCGGGCATTTGTTCGTAAAGCCTGACCAACATGGGGGAATATTTCATGGTGATAGTTCCCGCTGTGATTAACAGATCTGCTTGTCTGGGGCTGGACCTGGGCACTAATCCAAAGCGATCGAAGTCAAACCGCGAACCAATTAGACCCGCAAATTCAATAAAACAACAGGCAGTCCCATAGAGTAACGGCCACAGACTAGATAATCTAGCCCAGTTGTAGAGATCATCAACCGTGGTCAGGATCACATTTTCCGATAATTCCTGAGTGACCTGGGGTCGCTCCATGGGGTTGATGATAGTTGTATTCGGTGAAGGACTTTGAGTTGTCATATTTTTATAACCTGTAGTAGCGTACCTATGACCATTCCAACGCACCCTTGCGCCATGCGTAGACTAAAGCAATGACTAGGATGGTAATAAAGATGAGTGCTTCTATGAAGGCTAGTAGGCCTAATCTATGAAATGCTACCGCCCAGGGGTACAGAAATACTGTCTCTACATCAAAGATGACAAAGACTAGGGCAAACATATAGTAGCGAATGTTGAATTGAATCCAGGCTCCCCCTATGGGTTCACAGCCTGACTCGTAGGTTATGCGACGGGTGGCGCTTCTACTTTGGGGTCGGAGGATTTTGGAGGCTCCTAGAGCTAGTATCGGGACTAGGCTACAGATGATTAGGAAGCCCAGGAAATATTCGTAACCGTTGAGAAAAAACACAGCAGATCAACAGAGTTATAGTTTTGTAACTGGTTCTTTATATTATTAGATCACTTGTACCTTTGACATACCTCCTCGTCCTGCCTGAAGCAGTAAGGATTCCTTGACGCTTCACAGCCATGTGCTACCGGAAGTAGTCTTACCCTCGCTCTGCGTCCGTTTAGAGTCTCCCCATGCCCTGGGGCGACTATGTTTGATTCTACTCAAGCCCAAAGCTGGTTTTCTTCGGGGATGTAGTTCAACATTGCCCATCGGAACTGTCTAGGTGCGCTCTCATCGTAGCTATTTCAACGCCTCTTGAGCCTGTAGACTTCTCCATTTTAGAACAAAGCCGTCCTAGAAAAACAGGGTTTTAGACCCATTCTTCTGAGCAATCAAAGATCTGATCGGTTCAGTGGGACACGATTTAGCTATGGCTAGGTTGGATCTTAACAGAAATCTGCGATTAGCGTGCTTACCGACACTGCTCAACCTTTTAACTGTCTTTTGGCGATTTAACTGTCTTTTGGCGATCGCCACAGATTGATTTAACTTTGTCAGGTTCTGTAATATTATGTAATAGACTTTTAATAATTAACTCCCCGACCGTCCGTACTATGAGTGAGCCAGCCACTGAAGTCAAATCTCCAGACCGATATGAGTGTAACGCCTGCGGTTACGTCTATGAACCCTCCAAAGGCAGTTCTACAGGCAATATTCCCCCAGGTACTGAATTTGAAGATCTGCCAACTCGGTGGCGTTGTCCCGTTTGCGGTGCGCCCCGCAGCCAATTTAGGAATATTGGTTCCTCCTCAAGTCCGTCTGGATTTGAGGAGAATCTGGGGTTTGGCCTGGGAGTCAATACCCTGACCTCTCAACAGAAAAGTCTTCTCATTTTTGGCGGGCTGGCTTTGGCATTTCTGTTTTTTATTAGTTTGTATGGTTTACGTTAAGGGATTTAACCAGATTGAAAATGCAGTTCCCTAAATTTTTGCAAAAATTTGCCATTTTGATAGCTGTGGCTTTGTTCTGTGCAAGTTGTGACTATCTGCCAGATGTTAGCTATAATCCTTGGGAATTAGTCCCCGTGGCTACAGATGCCAAGTTATTTGATATCGATTTTGTCGATAACTCCGATCATGGTTGGATTGTCGGTAGCAATGCCACTTTGTTAGAAACTCAAGATGGCGGTAAGACCTGGGAAACTAAACAGCTAGATCTCGATGAACCTAATCTTCTGCTGACCTCTGTTAGTTTTAGCGGCTCGGAAGGATGGGTTGTCGGTGAGCCTTCTGTACTTCTCCATAGCACTGATGGGGGTAAGTCCTGGACTCGCATCGCCCTCAGCAATAAACTCCCCGGCGCTCCCAATAATATTGTCGCCCTCGGACCTAGTGCGGCGGAAATGACTACTAATGTCGGAGCTATCTATCAAACTAAAGATGGCGGTCAAACTTGGCAGGCTATGGTAGAAGATGCTGTGGGAGTAATTCGCAGCTTGTCTCGCTCGGAACAAGGCGAATATGTTACCGTTTCAGCTAAGGGTAATTTTTACTCGACTTGGGAACCGGGACAGACCTCTTGGACTCCCCACATTCGCTATAGTTCTAAACGCCTAGAAAAAATTGGCTTTGGTCAGGATAACCGACTCTGGATGTTAGCCCGTGGCGGTGAGATCCGGTTTAGCGACCCTAATGATCCCGAAGAATGGAGTGATCCTATTAAGCCAGAGTTTTCCACCAGTTGGGGATTACTGGATTTGGCTTATCGTACCCCCGAAGAGATTTGGGTCACTGGCGGTAGTGGTAACCTTCTCTGTAGTTTTGATGGGGGTGAAACCTGGCAAAAAGACAGGAAAGTTGAGGATATTCCCTCCAATTTTTACCGCATTGAGTTTATGAGTCCTAAACGGGGATTTATACTCGGTCAACGGGGAACATTACTTAGATACACCGGAAACACCTCAGCATCTAGTTGAGAGAAAAACCAGCCTTTAAAAAATGTTGGTAAAATTGGCTTGTTATAAGTGACTCTCTACCCTATTATAATATGATTGAGAGTCTGTAAGTTGTGGATTTGTTAACAGGAGAGACTTAAATGGCAGGTACTACTGGTGAGCGTCCTTTTGGTGACATTATTACAAGTGTCCGTTATTGGGTGATTCATAGTCTGACAATTCCGGCTTTGTTTATTGCTGGATGGTTATTTGTCAGCACCGGCTTGGCTTATGATGCTTTTGGTACACCTCGCCCTAATGAGTATTTTACTCAAGAGCGCCAGGAACTACCGATTATCACTGAACGCCAAGATAGCAAAACACAAATTCAACAATTTATTGCTAAGTAGATCCAGGAGAACTTAAAAACATGACGAATGCAAATCAAAACCAACCGATAACTTATCCGATTTTTACGGTTCGCTGGTTGGCTGTACACACCCTGGCTGTTCCTACAGTTTTCTTCCTGGGTGCGATCGCCGCTATGCAGTTTATTCAACGATAGGAGACATACATGGATCGTAGTCGTAACCCCAATAAGCAGCCTGTTGAACTGAACAGAACCTCTCTGTATCTGGGCTTGCTGTTGATTTTTGTCCTGGGTATCCTGTTTTCTAGTTATTTCTTTAACTAACTAGAAGTACCATTATACCTTGGAGATATTTACCCTTTTCCCCAGTAATTTCAATTTTGAATAGAGAGGTATAAAGCTGTGTCTGGAGATGCTAAACTTCCCCTTTGGTTAATCGCCACGGTAGCCGGAACTGGTGTTCTGGTTGTGGTTGGTCTGTTTTTCTATGGGGCTTACGTCGGTGTTGGTTCTGCACTCTAATTTAAGAACCATAAAATCTGAGTGTTAATACTCAAGTGTTGATAATATCCCACTCGTTTTGGGTGGGATTTTTATTGAATTAAGCACAGGATTTGCTCATCAATTTATGAACATAATTACTGGAATTGGGCTATTAGCGGGGATGCTGACGACTATTGCATTTCTTCCCCAAGCAATTAAGACCTGGAAAACTAAATCGACCCGTGATGTCTCCCTGGGAATGTTCGTAATTTTCTGTACCGGGGTATTTTTATGGATTGTATATGGAACGCTGATTAAAGATCTACCGATTATCCTAACTAATGTGGCGACTTTGGTATTGGCTTCGACTATTTTGTGGTTTAAGTTAAAATATCACTAATCTGGATATGCTAAATCTGATCACCCTAATTTTTATACTGTGACTGTTACCCAATTCGCGCGCGAACGTTTATTATTTACTCCAGCTACACCGGAAACTAATGCGGTTCCGGTGATTTTGGCTTTCCCCAATGAA
The DNA here is from genome assembly GCA_016745315.1 of Arthrospira sp. PCC 9108. GTDB lineage: Bacteria > Cyanobacteriota > Cyanobacteriia > Cyanobacteriales > Microcoleaceae > Limnospira > Limnospira platensis. Next base: position 755,636 of record CP066886.1, on the reverse strand, counting down.
TACAGTGTGGGAATTACTAGCCTAGGTTATCAGATAGTATGGGCGACTTTAGCACTTCGTCAAGATGTACAAGTTAGCCGCCTGTTTACGGATCTGAGTGAACCTCTACCAAATAACCCAGAATTATTAGGGTTTTCTCTGTCGTGGGAATTAGACTACAGTAACATTTTACAGCAGTTGGAAGATTTAGGGCTACCAAGACGATCGCACTCGCGCGATAATCAACAACCCCTAGTTTTTGGCGGCGGACCTGTCCTCACGGCTAACCCAGAACCCTTTGCTGATTTTTTTGATGTGATTTTACTGGGAGATGGTGAAGATTTAATACCTAATTTTATCAGCGCCTATCAACAGGTTAGACAAGCCGACCGACAGACTAAATTACGCCACTTAGCACAACTTCCGGGAGTTTATATCCCTAGTTTATATGAGGTGAAATATCACAGTGCTGATGGGGCGATCGCTTCTATTAAACCTATTGATAGTGATATTCCCCCCAGGTGCAAAAACAAACCTATCGCGGAAATACTCTATCAGCTTCCACCGTAGTCACGGAATTGGCGGCTTGGGAAAATATCTATATGGTGGAAGTGGTTCGCAGTTGTCCCGAAATGTGCCGTTTTTGTTTGGCTAGTTATTTGACTTTACCTTTCCGGACGGCGAATCTTGAATCATCTTTAATTCCGGCAATTAATCGGGGTTTAACTGTCACTAAAAGGCTGGGTTTATTGGGGGCTTCGGTGACTCAACATCCCGAATTTAACGAATTGTTGGATTATCTCAGTAAACCAGAATATGATGATGTCAGATTAAGTTTAGCTTCGGTGCGTACCAATACGGTGACGGTCAAACTAGCGGAAACTTTGACTAAACGGGATACTCGTAGTATTACTATAGCGGTGGAAAGTGGTAGTGATCGCCTCCGTAAAATCATCAATAAAAAACTAGATAATGATGAAATTATCCAAGCTGCTATTAATGCCAAAGCCGGAGGCTTAAAAAGCCTTAAACTCTATGGTATGGTGGGGATTCCGGGGGAGGAATCAGAGGATTTAGATGCCACAGTTGCTATGATGCAGGAGATTAAAAAAGCCGCCCCTGGTTTACGTCTCACCCTCGGTTGTAGTACCTTTGTCCCGAAATCTCACACTCCTTTTCAGTGGTTTGGAGTTAATCCAGCAGCCGAAAAAAGATTAAAGTTTTTAGAGAAAAAACTGCGCTCGAATGGGATGGATTTTCGCCCGGAAAGTTATCGATGGTCGGTAATTCAGGCTTTAATTTCCCGAGGCGATCGCCGTTTATCTTATCTCTTGGAAAAAGTCCGCCATTATGGGGACAGTCCCGGAAGTTATCGGCGAGGGTTTAAGGAATTACGCGGACAGCTTCCCCCAATAGATTTTTATGTTAATCAAGACTGGGAATTAAACCAGGTTCTCCCCTGGAGTCACCTCCAAGGACCTCTACCAGAAACAACTCTTAAAAAGCACCTCAATGATTCTCAAATTTGGGCTAGAGACAAGTTATCTCAGGCGACAAAAAACTGAGAAATATCTTCTCCACACTCATCGGCTAAGTAGAAAAGGGCACGAAATCGCATCGCCACAACTTCCTCATAAAAAGGGTTTAATTTGCAGAGGGGGGGAATTTGTAAAACTGTACGCCCAAACATTTTGATAGTGCGTTCAAAGGGGCATTGTGCGGGGATTAAATTGCAGATTAACCGGGCTGTTTTGGGATTTTTGACTTGAATATCGAGCCGGGTTTTGATGGGTTTTAAGATGAAATTTGGCTGGGTATTTAAGTTGAGTTGATTCATATCTCCTATGGCTCCTCCTCGGTTGCTATAGATTTAATTTAGCAAGGCGATCGCTATAACGCCAGGGTTTACTTATATAAATTTTTGATTATGATTATCAAAATTTATACATATCCCGCCGAGGAAGTAGCCACCGCCTGAAACCTCTTACCTAACAGGGTTTGGTGTTACCCGGTTGGGTGGGTGGTTATTTTCTATCAGCAAAGTAGGTTTGGAACATCTCCAGAGCTACCGGAGCCGCCGCCTTAGAGCCAAAACCGCCATTTTCCACGACTACAGCAATGGCAATTTCTGCTTGATCCGCAGCACCAAAAGCCACATAAACCGAGTGCGATCGCTGTCCCCAAACCTCAGAAGTTCCCGTTTTTCCGCCAGTTAAAGGGATACTACCACCATTCATTACCTGAGCGGTTCCATACTGGACCGTAGCAACTAACCCCTCTCGAATTTTTTTAATCGCATCAGGAGCCAATCCCGTGGGTACAGGTTGGGTAGCGGGAGTATTAGTCATCGAAGAGAGTAAATGGGGTTTAACTCGCTGTCCACCATTGGCGATCGCCGATACCATCACCGCCAACTCCAGAGGGGTAGCTAGTACCGACCCTTGACCAATAGACATCGTGACAGTATCCCCCAAATACCAGGGTTCCCCAAAGATTTTTTCCTTGTCTTCCGGCGTAGGAACCCATCCACTAGATCCCTCCGTTAACCCCAACAATGTTAAATCCGTAGTACCAATCCCGAAATTTCTAGCCCATTTAGCCATGGTTTCCGGGCCAATGGCCATCCCCAGGCGATAGAAAAAGGTATTACTACTAAAGGCTAAAGCATCCCGAAACCCAATTATCCCAAGCCCGCCACTATGTTCTTTAAAGGCAATCCCACCAATAGTAATTGAATCTGAGGTCGCAATTACCGAACCTGGACTAAAATGGCCAGAAGCCATACCAGCAGCAGCCGAAACAATCTTAAATGTACTTCCGGGGGGATATCCCTGTAAGGCGCGATTCAGAAACGGATGGTCTAACCCTTGGAGTTCTTCCCATTGTTGGGGGGTAATGGGGCGAGTAAATAAATTAGGGTCAAATCGTGGACTACTCGCCATTGCTAACACTTCCCCAGTTTTCACATTCAGGGCTACTGCTGCTCCCCGTCGCTGTCCCAGAGCCTGTTCCGCCACTCTCTGCAGATTGATATCTATGGTTAGTTGTACGTCTGTACCCCCTTGAGAGGATTTCTCACCAAAGATCCGCAGTTCCTCGTTTTTGGCATTCACTTCCACCAAGCGAGCGCCCCACACTCCCACTAAATCTTTATTGGCTAAGGCTTCAATCCCCAACTGTCCTACTACCATGCCCATTGGCCAATCGGGGTTAGCTTTTAATTCTTGTAGGTTGGCTTCCCCAATGTAGCCAACTACTTGAGCTGCTAAATTACCGTGGGGATAGTGGCGACTCGACTCCATCCTAATTTCCACCCCGGACATCTTCTCGGCATTTTCCGCTAACCAGATAAAGGCTTCTGGAGTCAGATGATTGCTAATGCGGACTGAGGTGGCGGATTGGTAGCCGATGCGTTCTAGTTCGTTTAAAATGCTGTGTGCTGGTACATCGAGTAACTCACTCAGTTGGTTAGCCGCTTGTTTCCACTGTTCTGGGGTCTTTTCCCTTGGCCAGAAAAAAACCCCCCGCACTTGGTGGTTATCGGCTATGGCTGTACCATTGCGATCGAGAATTCGACCCCGATTTGAGGGGACTGGAATCAGCCGGATACGGTTGTCTTCCGCTCTCAGTCGGTTTTCTGCTCCCTTCACCAGTTGCAGTTGTACCAGCCGATGAACCTGCAAACCTATCAATCCTGTGGCTACCAGCATTAATAGTAAAACACGATACAGCGGTCGCGGCGCTTCCTTGCGGACAGTCGGGCGATCGCTACTAGTAAAATGGACCCTAGGGTTAAAAGACAGTTGACGCACCATAGACCTTGAAATAAATCTCTGATACAACATACTATTTTTTGGGCAAGTTAGTACCTATTCCCCAAGACACCAAGCCACAATTAACCCCACAAATGCTAACCCAGTCCAATTCGGTAGGTGTAGCCAATTAAGAAAGCTCAGAGGGTCTAGCCAAAATGTCTCTGTTAGCAGAATGCTCAGAATTAGCGCGATCCAGGTAAGTAGTACAGCCATAGCTTAGATCCTGAGTGCATATCTAGGATATCTGTTGACTAGATTTTAACATTAGCATGGATCTCGGCTTCCTGAGTCGGTCTCTACTCCGGCTATGCTATTTTTTTTTAAACTACTAAGGTTATATCATCTAACAGCTTTTGTGTGCCGATAAATTGCTTGACATCTTTAGCTACCCTTTCACAAATACTATCAACTGACTCGTGGCGGTTTGGTTTTCCTGAAGCACTCCACAAAGTCCGCTCCATACCATACATTTCCTGTTGCTCATTAACGGCTTCCGGGATACCATCGGTATATAAAACCATCACTTCTCCTGGATTGACTTTCACCTCTAGCTGATTAATAAAATCTGAGATATTTTCTTATAAACCTATCAGAAACCCTAAGTCCATTCTATCAATTTGTTCGACTTCTCCATGGTTACGAACTACAATTCAACTTTCATGCTGTCCGGTTAAATGAAATTTATCATCTGGAAATGTTAAAAAAGACAGGGTTAAATTTTTATAGTTTCTCATCGGCATACCATTACTATAAATTACCTGGTTAATTCCATTTAAAAACTTTACTTGATCGGCTTATGGTCAGGCTGATTAAGTCCGAGCTGCTGTTGGTGTCATCAGCATTAACACCTTTCTAAACCATGTCCGGTTACATCACCAATACCTACTGTTGATCTGCCATTGGACTCTAGTATTATCTCATAATAATCTCCCCCAACTTCGTCCGCTGGCTCCATAAATCCGGCTGCCTCCAAGTTAGATATTTCTGCTAATTATTCCGGTTTCGGTAAAATCATGTATGGCAGTTTTTGAGCTACTTTTAATTCGGTTTTCAGGCGAAATTTTCGGCTTTTAAACCTTGGTTTAGAGCCGCAATTTATGATAAAATTTGGCAGGTTTTTGGTTTTCATTAATGTCAATCCCCTAATTTCATAGATAATATTGCCTTGTTTTTCCACAATAATAGCTGCTCTCAGTTCTCAGGTAATACGGGGATCGCTTACTTGAATTTATAGATAATTAGACACCATATTTTCACATTGTAAGGCTCTATAATAGGGAGGATTGATAACTCTTGATAATTGATTACTTCCCCCTTGATTAATATAATTATTTAGCTGGAAAGTATGGTTTTATAAGTCTCTCACCTCCTCAAGTGAGAGTAAATATTCGGTGGTTTTGTTAAAATAAATTAGCTCGCCATTCGGTGCATAAATAGCTACTCCTACCGGAATAACGTTTAAAAATTTGGTGAGTCTATTCATTGAGGGTGGTTAAATCTTGAAATGACTGCTGTACTATCATTTCTTTGCAGATATAGGGACAGTTTCCAGTCTCCTTTGGCTACATTACTGGCGACGATATTGAGGCGGGAAATTGGCAAAGTAATCCACCTAGCTGTTATCATACCAATAATAATTGCCACAATCATCGCACCAACAGGTTTAATAGTAGTGCGAATATTAGCGTTGATTTCGGACATAAAATCTGACTCTGGTACAACTACAACAATCAGCCAATCTAAATTATACTCATCCTGTAAAGGTCTAACTTTCACAAAGTACAGATTTTCATTCAATCGCAACTCATTATTTTGGTTACTCCCTAGAGTTTTGAGGTCGCCAAATGTATTAAATAAATCTTTAGCCGTTGCTTGATTAATGGGATTATTGCTTTGGTAACCATTCATTAATTCTCGGCGTTCTTCTTCATCAATGGTCAAGGGTAATTCTCAGGTGGAAGTTGCCAAGAAAGTCCCGTCACGTTTGATAATAAATGCTTGTCCAGACTTCCCAATACTAAGGCTATGGAGAAATTCCGAAATATGATCTAGACGTAAGGTTGAAATTAATACACCTTGGAAGTTATTACTATCATCATAGACTGGATAAAGATGGCTTAAAAGTAGCGTGGGTTATAAGTAGGAGATATAAACATCACTCCAGATGGCTTGACCAGCTTCTTTGGCTGTGATATAAATGGTGTGCTTGCGTGGGTCTGCGTTCTCGACTATGGCTTGTACAGTAGTGCGATCGCTTTGGTCATTAGTATGATAATAATAGAAGCTAAAATCTGTCTCTGGTTCGATAATATTAATCATATTCTCCAAATCCTAACTCGATCGCATCCAGTTTTTTTGGGTTTATCTTAGCCGGAATTTCTAGGTATAATTCTAGGTTTTGGTAAATGCGATCGCTTACTTCTTCGATTAATTGGTTCGCTAAATCGGCGATCGCACTTTTTCCTGTGCGGAACGATAAATAACCCACCAATCCGGTCGCTCCCACTACTTGGACTACAAATGGCACAATTAAAATTGTACTAATAGAGGTATTTCCGAATAGTGTTATAATGGCTTGGTTGAACTTTTTAACCAGCATAATATTTGCAGATAAAAGATTAGGATAATCACAATTTGGCTGCAGTATATCTTCAGTATTGAATCGGTAATTTTCAAAAATAATTAACTTTAAAATACCATAAATTTTGGCAATTACCACCCTGTAAATAAACCTGGATATTGATGGTATATTTAATCAAAAATTATCATGGAAATTGAGCATAAAATCCCCCCCAAAACTGGCTTATGTAGAGGGGGAATGATAGTTTAGCTGATGGTTTGTTCCGACTCGATTTTGTCTAATAGCGCCACCACTTCTCGCTCAAACGCTACCTTAGCGCGGTTAGTTTTACCGCCAATATAAAGCCTGTCACCCTGTTGGAGTCCCCAAATTTGGGAATGAGATACATAACTCATTAATACACTAATCATCAGTAATCCAAATCCTAAATAAACAATCGGAATACCTGGATCAGCTTTAATTTGCAATCCTGTACTTCCCACCACCTCATCAACATAGAGGGTGACACCATTGATGTCAATAGACATACCCTCGCGGACTGTTGAGGCTAACTGACCATCATTGTCATAAATTAACACTGTTCCCTGTAAATCTTTCGCCAGCAGGGAGACTCCCTCACTCAAATCAGTTTTGGTGGGAACCCAAGTTCCCCAAATGCGACCTTTTCCCCCAGTGTCTAGTTGCGCCATTGGTAGTTGTAGCACCGGAGAACGATTGATCCGAACCCGCACCCCAGCAATTCCCCAATCAGCTTGATAAAAGGTGATACCATCATAACGTAGGGGTTTATTAACATGAATAGTTTGGCGATCGCGTTCTTTTCCCTCCCGGTCTACTACCGACAAATCAGAATAAAATTGATCGATAGTTCCATCTGGTGTATAATCAATCCAAAAGCGATTGACTTTAACCGCCCAATCTTGGGGCATTTTAGACTGAGAAAACGGCCCCGCATCTAGGATATTTTGAATCCCAAATAGATTCCCACTAGGGACAAGTTCTTGAGCTATAAAACCCGTCATTGAACCCACAATTGAACCCGCCAAAATAATCAACATACTAGCGTGAACTACAATGGGTCCAATCCGGCCAATTATACCTCGGCGAGCATAGAGTTTATTTCCCTCTTGAAAGACTAGATAACGACGGCTTTCTAAGGTCTGTTTGAGATGGTCTAGGGATACATTGTTTACCTCGGCACTTAAAGCCAAGTTTTTAAACTGTTTTTCCTTGTCGTAATATTGCCAACGTTGTGCCGATTTTAAGGTCGGTAACTGACGGGTGAAAGTGCAGGCTGTCAGACTAGAGCCAAAGACAATTAGGATTGATAAAAACCACCAAGTCCGGTAAACATGATCTAACCCTATAAATAGTAATACCTTCCAGGTTAAAAAGCCAAACAAAGCCGGATCTTCTGGGTAGTTAGCTTGATAAAAGGCGGCGGACTGTCCCTGTTCTATAACAGTTCCAGAGATGCTAAAAATGGCGATCGCTAACAATAAAACAATCGCTAATCGCAAATCCGCCAACACCGGAACTAATTCTTTACGGACAAATTTTCTGGGTGCTGTTCCCCAACTATAAAGTTTAGAGAAAACCACATCTTTAGCAGTCATAATTAAATCAAGATTTTACAAAAGTTAACTAGGCGATCGGAGCCAGTCGGTACAACAGAGAAAACACCCCAAACCCTACCAGCAAAACACCACTAGCGGGAGTAATCCAACCCGACCACTGACGCAAAGCCAGCAACCTTTTAATAGTAGCCGTAAATGTACCCGCCAAAATCAAGGGAGCCACATAACCCACAGCGTAAGACAGCAGCAACGCCCCCCCCAGAAGGACATCGCCAGTGGTAGAAACCCAAGCCAGAATCGTCGCTAACACCGGGGTACTACAGGGAGAAGCCACCAAACCAAAAGTTAACCCCAACAGATAAGAACGCGCAGAATGGGGGAGCTTTTCAGGAATCCACCCCATGGTATCAAAAGCCGGAAGTTGCAGGGGTAAGGCTTCTAAAAGGTTCAATCCCATCAAAATGGCGATCGCACTCACCACAATCGGTAAACCCCAGCCAATCTGACCATAAACTTGTCCCACCAGAGACGCAAAAACCCCCAATCCCGCTAAAGTAGTTGCTAGTCCCAAAGCAAACCAGGTAGACTGAATAGCTGCTGTGGTGCGATTTTGGTTTTCATATCCACCAATATAGCCAATCGTAATCGGTAACATAGACAGCATACAGGGGGTCAGACTGGTTAGCAAACCAGCAGCCAACAGGATGAGAATGCTTGGCCATCCCACATGGGTTAGTTGTTCGCGCACTAGGGTATTAGCAAATTGTGCAATTTCATAGAGTTGTGTTTGTAGGGTTTCGCTCATGAGATCAAATTGATGAGTTTGGGAACTATCAAAAATTGTAACGTTTTTTTAGCCAGTCCAGATCTCAAATCCAACTCCTACAGATCGCACAGCCACCGAGAAATAGATGCTACTTGATTTTCTCGATTCAGATTAGCGGCATTATTGAGCGTCCCATTTTCTAGTTGCTCCCCAATTTCCCAAGAAGGTATAAGGAGAATATCCCACTTGATATAATGCTTGTCGAATCCGATTTAGTGATGCTTGTGCTGTTTGACAATGTTCATCAGCTCCCGCTGGTTCTATGGCTCCTTTCAGTTCACCTAAAGCTAGGATAGATTGTACATTATTAATTCCCATTAGTTCGGATTTTTTACATACATATATCACTACCTGCAAAGGGGTCTAAAATTTTGCCTTGAGTCAATCCATATTTTGCAAATAACAGTTGAACTAGAGATGCGGAAAAGGCTTCCTTATACTTATACCAACGATAAATAGGTTGAGTTTTTTTCGCCTGAAAACTGACTAACAGCCTGGTTAGTGATGGTTCGATTAAAAATTTGTTTTGAAAGGAATTATGTAATTGTTGATCAAGATGGTTAACTTCCCGGATATCTGCTATGTTTTCGACTGCCTTTTCTCCTGATGAGTTATAATTAGAGATTCCCCACATTATCTAAACCCTAGAAACTGCCACATTGCTGACAGACTCAATGCCTCTAATCATACAAGATAGAGGCATAACCCCAGATACAAAAAACAAGTATGCTTCCAATGAGTTATCACAGAGAATAAATTTAGTTTTGACAACTAAAACATAGCGAATTTCTTGATGTTCTAAAATCAGAGAATTAATCATTGATTCTAGGGGGTCAATGGAAAATGACTGCTCGGAAACGGTAATCATACTTCCCATTAAGTTCCCTAAAATCCCTAGAAAACTACTCAGTAAAATATTGCCAACTTCTGTCAAAACTTCACAGGCAGAAATATTCAGATGTTCAATAGGTTGTCTCGAATTGTGTCGGAGTAAATTAGTTAACATTACTGCCACGGGATAGTCAAGAAGTATTAAGGCATCTCCCGACAAGGAACCAGACAAAGTTTGACGGACATTAGCCACCTCATTAGCAAAGCAGTCAGCAAATTCGGTTTTACATTTACTCAGAGGATACAGCCAAACATTAGAAACATCCAAAATCACCGGACATTGAATTAATGCTGACAAGGAACTTGCTGGTCGTCTGGATAATATCATATTGATAAATCCAATGAGCGCATTCTGTTGTTTTTCTGTGAGCAGCATCACGAGAACTCCCAAACCCTAAAGAACATTTAAATTTATAAAGCATCTACGATCGCCTTAGCCATCTGATTAAGGGGAATACTGCGATCGCTCAAACCAGCTTCTACAACTGTTCTAGGCATCCCATAGACCACACAGCTTTCCTCAGCTTCCGTAAAAACCGAGCCACCGTGGGACTTAATCCAAGCGGCACCTTGTTTACCATCAGATCCCATTCCAGTCATAACCACACCCAAAACCCGGTCTTTATAGATCTCCGCCGCCGATTGAAACATGACATCCACCGATGGACGGTGAGGTAAATCAAAAGGTTTAGTGTGCAAATGGACAATTACATTTTGATCATGATTGCGTTTAAAACTCAGATGGTGTCCAGCCTGAGCAATTAGCACCTCACCTGGGCGCACCACATCTCCAGCTTGAGCCTCTTTAACATCAAGAGAACAAAGACGATCTAGGCGTTGGGCGTACATATTAGTGTATCCCACAGGCATATGCAAAACCACCACCACCGGAACTGGCAAATTTTCCGGCAATTGAGGAATTAAGAACGCCAAGGCTTGAGGGCCCCCTGTAGAAATTCCGATCGCCACCAATTCAATTTTTCCTGAACTAATAGGAGGGCGAGGTAATGGTGTTGATGAAGGAAATTCATGAATATTAGTGAGACATTGAATAGGGACAGTCGAGGCTGTTTTCACTTTCGCGATTAATTCATCACTAATATCAAACATTTTTTCCGTAGCGAGGGCCGTAGGTTTATGGACAAAATCCACCGCCCCAGCATCCAAAGCCGCCAGAAATTTCTCGCCTCCTTCATTAGCAATACTGACCACAATCACTGGTAGGGGACGGCGTGCCATTTGGTGTTTAATAAACTCCACACCGTCCATTTTAGGCATCAATAAATCCAAGGTAACGACATCCACCTGGTCGCCCAGCTTTTCAATTTTTTCCAAAGCATCCGCACCGTCATGGGCGACATCAACGACCTCAATAAAGGGACTACGAGACAGCATTTGTCTAATCACCTTACGGACATATGCTGAATCATCTACAATCAAAACTCGAATAATATTTTTCATCTCATGGCTCCTCTGTAGCTCTATATTTTATATTATATCAGGTCAGTTAACGTTTTTTTTGATAGGCAAATGCTTGCCTAATATCCACCAATTTAAAATCAGTTTCAAACTTTAACAGGGACTCAGATGCACTCACAAATAAATAACCAGATTCTGCCATTCTTTCCGAGAGTAGTTTGACAGTTTTCTGGATGGATTGATCGGAAAAATATATAAAAATATTTCGACAAAAAATAAAGTTAATATTTCTAAAATTAGCCATTTCATGAGGGCAAGTAATATTGGCAACTTGCCAAGTAATTCGCTTATGAATACTCGGTTTAATCCGCCAATTATTACCTTCTTTGTCAAAATATTTGTCCTGAATTTTAGGAGGAGTTGCCCGAAATGAATATTGTCGATATAGTCCCTCCTTAGCCTTACTAATTGACCGAGGTGAAGCATCAGTACCGTAGATATTAATAGGCACTTTGTCAAACCAACCAGCCTCTTCTAAAGCCATGGCAATTGAGATAGGTTCCTCACCAGTCGAACAAGCCGCACACCAAATTTGAATAGGTCTAAAAATCGGCCAATCATCAGATTTAGAACCACCTTTATATTTGTCTATTAATGATGGCAACAACACATCAATCATCACCCTAACCTGGTCAAATTCCCGCCAGAAGAAAGTTTCCGAAACCGACAGGGCATCCATCAGGCATTTCCACTCACCATCAGCATCAGGATCATATTTTAGTAGATAATAGTAATCCAAAAATGAATCAAAATTCTTGTCTACTAATCGAGGATAAACCTTATCTGCCAACAGATCCCTTTTTCTAGATTCGTAGTACAAACCAGTTCGTTCGTGAATTAAATCTCGAAGAATAATAAATGTACTTTCCGATAGTTCTAGTGAGTCTGGGCGAAATGACATAGATCACATATAAATCCTGAGAATTAAGCATAAAATCAGGGGTAGAGTTAACAATGGACAACTATTAACTTCCCCATTCTATGGACTATTTTAAGAAGATCGTAGACCTCGATGAGCGGCGCGACGAATAGCCGGATATGGGTCAGTGCGAGCGAGTTTAGCTAATTTTTCATCGCAACTGTGATTTCCCAGATAAACTAAAGCGGTGACAGCGGCCAGACGGACATTTTTATCAGCATCATCCAAGGCTTCAATCAAAAACTCGGAAGCTATGGGATGCTTAAAACGCTTGAGAACCTCGACCACAGAACAGCGAACCCCGGGATGGATATGTTTTAATCCCTGAGCGACCAATTCAATATATTCTCCCTCTAAACTTTCGGGACAATTGCGCCGGACCAAAGCATTAAGACAAGCCTCTCGAGTGCTAGGGTCAACGGTCAATTCCAGCAAGGCCGAAATGGCTTCTGGAGTAGCCAAACGAGAAAGGGACTCGATCGCCTCATAAACCAGACGTTCTTCGGGGTCAGCGGCGGCCATCCACTGCAAAGCTACCCCGGCTTCGGTTCCTCCCCTTTCACGAAAGGCATGGAGGGCATCAAGGCGACGTTCAGAGTTAGGAGAATTGAGAGCCGTCAGCAAAGGGGGTATAGCCTGAGCGCGGTTAATGCGCCCCAAAGCCCTCAAAGCAGCACGGGCCACATCTCCGCCTTCATCCTCCAACTCAGCCAACCCAGACAAAATCGGAGTAGCTCTCACACCAGCGATCGCCCCCAAGGACTCAGCAGCGATCGCTCTGACCGGATCAGCCGGGTCATGATTAGCCAGTTGTTTCAGGGCGGCAAAGGCACTATCAGCCCATTGATCAACATTGAGTTCAGCTACAGGTTCTGGTAGGGATGAAATCGAACCTGATTCTAGGATATCAATTAAAGTGTCACCGTAGCGACCAATAGAACGAGCCGCCTGATAACGAACCCAAGATTCCGGGTCATCCAACCCTTTTAGTAAATGAGGGACAGTTGCGATATTTTCCAATTCTCCCATAGCATGAGCCGCAGCCGATCGCAAAGAAGGCGAAGGGTGAGTCAAAGTTTGCACCAAGATCGGCAAAACCCGCTCATCCTCCAAATAGGGCAAATGTTCGAGCGCCGCCCGACAAACCCGTTCTTCTGGGTCTTGTGTACAAGCCAATAATCGGTCTTTGCAATTCTCAAAAGCAAAATACCCAGCAATTCTCACCGCCGACTCCCGTACCAACGGGTTAGGATCAACCAACAGATCATAAATCCGTTGAGGCATAGCTAGATGGCCCAAAGAATTGAGAGCAGCGATCGCCCCCAAACGCACCGCCGAGTCAGGATGTGCCAGTAACTCCAACAGCCCCTCAAAAGCGCGAGCATCCCCAATGTGAGCCAAAGCCGTAGTCGTCACCATCACCAGTTCCGGTTCAGCATGACCCAACAAAGACATCAAAGCCGGAACCGCCTGGGTGCTGCCTATACGTCCCAAAGCCATAACCGCCGCCTGGCGAGTTTCCAGGTCTCCCGCTTCCAACTGCATAATCAATAAAGGCGTTACCCTTCCCCCGAATGCAACCAAGGCTTCCATCACCTGATCGCGAACTTCGTGATTATTCAGGAGTTTTCCTAAAGTTTGCTCAATTTTCTCTCCTTCGAGCCAACCCAAGACCATCACCATCGCCCGTAACTCCGGCCCGGACAAAGATCCTTGTTCAATCTCTGCTAGGATATTTTCCACCCCCTGATCTTGTATCACTTGGCGGGTCAGGTCAGCGATATGTTGTCCTTCTTCGAGTTGTTTATAATTAGCGTAAATTTCCGCCAAAGCCAAAACAATTTCTGCGATCGATGTCAAAGGACGATTAAGTTGAGCCACCAAAGGCCCTACCGCATCAGCATCCGCAAACTTACCCAAAGCCGATACCACCGGACTACAAAGCAAGTCATCCTCTAATAGAGGCAGAAGTTTGGGAATAATCGTTGTATCGCCAATAGTCACCAAAGTTTCGATCGCCGGAAAAGCCAAAAAGAAATCCCCACTCGTCGCAATCTCAATCAAAGGCTCCACAGCCTCCTTCGCCTTCAGTTGTCCCAAGCTCTCAATGGCATGATAGCGAACATTGATATCTGGATCATTGAGCAAACCAATCAGAGGATCAATACCACGGGGGTCGTGGCGTTCTCCCAAAGCCAGAGCCGTATAAATTCGCAGATCTGGGTCTGGTTCTCCCAAGCATTCCACCAGAGCCGGAATTGGGTCTACATTACTGAGCGCCAGAATTTGTAGAGTCGCATTCAGAACATTCGGGTTGCGATGCTGTTCCCGCATCAATCGCAGTAGGCTACGGATAATTTCTGGGTCATCAGTTATCGCCAAGTTATCAACTGCTTCTCGGCGCAATTGCCAATTCAGGGTTTTTTGTAGCAATGGAACCAGTTGAGGAGCCAGTTTAGCATTAGCCATTTGCATTAGGGCATCAAGGGCAGGGAAAGCTAGGAAAAAGTCTTCTGACTCAGCGATTTTCACCAAGCCATCAACGGCTTCGAGCGCTTGTAGTTTTCCCAGAGCTTCAATAGCATGATACCGGACATTGACATTATCATCATCCAACATATCAATCAGGGCAGGAATAGCCCGGGGATCTTTCCTTTGTCCTAGGGTTTGCACCACATAAATCCGCAGATCTGAATCCTGTTCCTTCAGACAATCAATCAGAGCCGGCACTATATCAACCTGCGTGAGAGTCAGAACCTGTATCACACTGTTAAGGATATTTGGATTGTGATGTTGTTGTCGCAACAATTCCAACAGTTGCGCGTTCAATTCTGGCGCTTTAACATTAGTTAGGTGACGGGTGGCATTTTGGCGCACTTGCCAGCGATCGTCAGCCAGAGCAGCAATGAGGGACTCATGGACTGACGTATCAAATTCCGTTTCTTCCCCATCATTTGACCCTGTGCGAGCATTGGCTAATTCCCATTCTGCCTCCATGCGCTCCGTGACATCTTCTAAAGTAATCACCAAACCCACGATCGCCGTTTTTTCCCGCAAAGGTGCGATCGTTACCCTTTGCTGCATCGAGTCAAAGTATTGCGACGGGTTCCGTGGTGGGCACTTAATTAAATAATGATGAAAATCCGGCGCTAGGGTTTCGATAGTACCATCTTCCAGAACCTGATTAAAACGAGCCAGTAAACCCCTCGACTCCAAATCAGGAATTATCTCGGTCAACGGACAATCATAGACCTCTTCTGCCTCTAAGCCGCTCATCATAGCTAGTTGAGAATCCCAGGATCTCACCAATAATTTATCATCTGTTGTAAAAATACTAATCGTCATATTTTTAAGGGGGTAAGTTTTAATTTGGGCCGACAATTAACAATTTTAATTATCAATTTTAGCCCCCTCTCAACAATCGAGAGGGTTCAGTCTAGGGATAGACTGTCCGCCTACCCCTAATCATTCCAGTCCCGTGCCAATGTCAGCAGATATTAACTGTTATTAGCTGTTAAATGCCAACCTTTAAAACCTCCATCAGTGCTTGAGTGTGTGACAGCAAACCTTGAGCCGTTTCATGAGTTTTGTGTACCCCTGAACTGTTATTTTTGGCAATAGTTTGCAATTCGTCTATACGGGCCAGCAGATTACTAGAAACTTCCGAATGATCTAAATTAGATGTGCGGATCAAAGCTATTTGTTTGGCTATACTACGAGTAGCTAAATTCATCTCCTGCACCGCCCTACTTTGTTCCTCCATAGCCTTAGCTACCTGTTCCGACTGCGTTTGAATACTCTCCACAGCTTGGCTAATTTGGTTAGCACTGCTACTCTGTTCAGTCATCGATCGCGTCACATTAGTAATTAATTGCGACAGTCGCTCCGACTCCTTCGAGATTTGCTCCCCTGCTGTGGACTGTTCCGCTAAAGCACGGTTCGTGCTAATCACCCCCCGGCGCATCGACTCTACCGCCTGCATGATTTGTTGAGCGCCCTTATTTTGTTCAAAGGTAGCCTTACGAATTTGTCCGGCTAAATTATTGGTATTTTGAGCCGCCTTAATCACATCCCTAGCCGCTCGCGCCTGTTCTCCCATAGCCTGGGTAACTTGTTGAGCAATTTGCCTCATGTGTCGGGTGGACTGCACAATTCCCTGAGTAGTTTTGGCTTGCTCATGGGTAGCAATCGCTACCTCTTTCGCTTGGGTAGCAGTCGTATTAATAGCCGTTACCACCCGCTGTCCAGCCGTCAGTTGCTCTTGAGAGGCGATCGCAATTTGGTTCATTAATTGGGTCGTTTGTTCAACTCCTCCCAGAATTTGTTTAAGACCCGATAACCCATCTTCCGCCAGAGTCCCACTCTCTTCCGCAATTCTTAGCCCATCATTAGATGTACTCACGGCATCTTGCACCACCGACTGTAATGCCTTAATAATCGCAGCTATATCGAAGGTGGCTTGGGCGGCGCGATCGGCTAAATTGCGGATTTCTTCAGCAACTACAGCAAACCCACGCCCCGCTTCTCCCGCACGAGCCGCTTCAATGGAAGCATTTAGCGATAGCAGATTAGTCCGTTCCGAGATTAAGTTAATTGTATCAACAATAGTGCTAATTTCATTAGTGCGTTTACCCATATCCCGCATTACATCAGCCGATTTAACCATTGATTCCCGCACTCGTGCCAAACCTTGAATCGCTTTTTCAATGGTTTTACCCCCCTTGTCCGCATCAACTCCCACAGCACGGGTAATTTCATTGGCTTTTTGGGTTAAGCCGTTAATTGATTGGATAGAGTGATCGAGTTGTTCCGCGCTCGTGGCTGAGTCCGTCGCTACCTCCGTAATTTGTTCCGCGTTATTGGCTACCCCCTGCACTGATTGGGCAATTTCCTCAATAGATGTTGATACCTCTTCTACAGTCGAAGCCAGGTTTTCAATAGTTGCTGATACCTCTTCGATAGATGCCGCCATCTCGTTGATAGACGCGCTCGTTTCTTCAGATGCAGCCGTTAAATCATCCGCATTGTTAGCCACTCCCCCAATCGAACTCGTCATTTCTTCCATAGAAGAAGCCGTCTGATTTACCGATACCGTTAGATTTTCCGTGTCGTCACTCACGTTTCTAATGGAAGTCGTCATTTGGGTCATCGAAGCGATCACCTGGGTCGCAGAAGTCGCCATCTCTTGGGCATTTGCTGCTACCCTAGTTGTGTTGCTGGTACTCTCCTGAATTGATGTTACCGTTTGGCGCACTGCCGTCGCTAGTGCCGCACTACTCGCCGACACCTGTTCAATGGATGCGGCCATCTCATTGACCGAAGAAACTAATTCTTCTGTCGAACTCGCTACTGATTCCGCTTGGAGTGACGTTTCTCCCAGGGATTTATTCATCTGGTTGATCCCGTTGGAAGTGCGATCGAGTAGTTGCAGTTGAGATTCTGCCCCCTCCGATACCTGTTTCGCTATTTTGGCGATCGCGATCGCCACTGTATTTACGCGATCGGCATTTTCCCTTATTTCCACCATTTCCAATTTCAGTTTTTCCCTCTCTTCTGATGCTGAGAAATTCTGGAAATTGGCAGCTTCCAGATAACCATTATCTGCCTTTTTCTGGTTTTTAGATTTTTTACCCATTTTCAACTAACCTCATTTACTCTCAAGACCAACAAAAACACCAACATACAGCCAGAAACCGTGTCAGACCCATACCCTCCCCCCATCAACTTTAGGGACTCCTTTCTGATACTAATTCTGGTAACACTAATAATTCCGACACATTGAGAATTAATATTACTCGTTCTCCTAAAGTAGCAATTCCCGCCAAATATTTTCCACTCAAGCTAGAAATTCCCTCCGGTGAAGGCTGAATAGTTTGTGCCGGAATTGATACAAACTCCCTCGCTGTATCTACAATTAAACCCACTGTCCGCTCATTAGTATTAATCACGATTAGTCTACTTCGCAGGGTATACGCTATTTTGCCAAATCCAAATCGTACCCTTAAATCAATTGCGGGAATCACTTGACCCCGCGAGAATACCACCCCCACCACAAAAGACGGAGAGTTGGGAACCGGCGTAATTTGCTCGACCATTTCCATCTGTTGAACCATATCAGAGGGAATACCATAGGTGGTATGGTCAAGTTCAAATAAAATAAAAGGTTGAGATGTATCTGCTGATTTATTCATAAGATGAAAGTTGATTGATACCCTAATTTATTGTCTGTATATAATGACCCTGAAATAAATCAAAATTAGGCTCACTAAATCATCATTAAATTAACCGGAATTAATGAATTGTTGCGGCTTGATAATCTTAGGGATTTTGCTGCTAATTAATGTGGAAACATCCAGAATTAATACTACTCTACCATCACCTAATTCTGTAGCTCCCGCAATTCCCGGACTTTGCAAAAATGGATCAGTTAACGGCCGCACCACAATTTCTCGTAGTCCTAAGATCCGATTCACGACTAACCCGGTGGAATTAACGCTATTACCAATCACCACAATAGTTAGTTTTTCGGACTCGTCTGTAGTCACCACACAGTTAAATAGACGCGCTAAATATCTCAGGGGGAAAACATGACCTCGATAGGAGATTATTTCCTGATCTTCCAGGCGAATAATTCCCTTATGCTCAACAGATAATACCTCCTGTATAGAGGATTCGGGAATGGCAAAGGTTTGACCACTGACTTCTACAATCAGAGCATCAGTAATCGCTAAAGTTAACGGCAAATCAATAATAAAATGACTGCCTTTTCCTTTTTTAGTGGTGAATTTCACACAACCACCTAGTTCTTGAACCGTGTTTTTCACGATCGCCATCCCCACACCCCTACCACTAGCCAGATCCGCTTCTTCTTTGGTGGAAAAACCCGAGGAACATAACAGATCGAGTATAGTCTGGGAATCATAGTTATCCGGATCATTAGTTTCCGATACAGAATCCGACAACAAACCCTGTTGTTTTGCCCGTTTTAACACCCTATAAATATCGACTCCCTGACCATCATCTTCAATTTCAATAATCACCATTTCCCCCGCCGTAGAAGCACGTAAGGCGATCGCTCCCATCGCAGATTTTCCCGCTTTTAGCCTTTCCTCCGTTAATTCGATACCGTGACTAACTGCATTACGCACTAAATGCAATAACGGGTCCATCATGCGCTCAACCACAAACTTATCAATTTCCGTCTCCGCCCCGGAAATTTCCAGCGCCACCTGTTTTCCCGTTAGTCGCATCAGATCCCTAACTACAAACTGCATCCTCGCGAAAATTTCCGCAATCGGAACCAGTCGCACCTGCATCACCCCCTGACGCAGATCCCGCAGTTGTCGTTCTAAAGTTAGGTTAATCTCCTGTAAAGTTCGCCGCCGAGCAGCCGGGAAACTTGGGGGTAAATTTTTCAGGTTTTCCTCCAGTCGTGCCCGCGTAATTACCAATTCTCCCACCATCCGCATGAGTTCATCAAGTTTCGGTAGGTCTACCCGTACTAAGTTAGACCCACTAATCAGGGGACTCGTTGACTTAGCCGGAGAGATATTATTACTGGTTTCGGCTTCTGATGTCTCCAATACTTCCGCTGGCGCTGGCGCAGTTTCTGTCCGCTCTTCTGACTCTTTCCTCTCTGACTCGGTACGATTGACCACCGTCCCTATAGCTTCAACTTCCCCTGGCGCTTCCGCTGTTGCTGGCGCTTCCGGTTCCCTTGGGGGTTCAACTTTTAAGTTAGATGAGCCACTGTTGGCTTCAGAAACTGGACTGGGAATTTGATATGGTTCCCCTGTCAGATATTTCAATTCAGAGCCTAAATCGTGATTTTCCGCCTCCTGGGTTGCTAAAATAAAATCAAACAGGATTTTCTGATTGGCATTTAGACGGGGAGACACATAAATCAATTCACCGATCGCTTGCAGTTGTTCCCGAATTGCATTAACTCCGATGCCCTGTTTGGATAGCTCTGTACTAGGAGTAAAGACAAAATGCCAGATCTGTTTTCCTTCACTGACTAGCGCCTCCAGTCGTTTCTTTTCCTCTGGTTTCAGCTTCACCTCAAAGGGGGTAATAGCTGCCGTTAGAGTTTTAGCAGCCACCACAGGAGGGTTACAGGCTTCCAATTGGCTGATAATTTCGTCAATATCCGGGGGGTCTTCCTTGGTGCGATAGGCTCCGATCGCCCTCTCCAGGATTTGAGTTCCTGACATCAGAGCATCAAAACCCTCTGGTTTCAGGGAGATTTGACCATCTCTTAGCGATCGTAGATAACTCTCCATTTGGTGAGCCAGTTTCTCCGCTTCCCGCACACCCACCATCGCCGAAAGTCCTTTAATTGAGTGAAAGCTGCGGAACAGTTCGTTAAGAATCGATCCCTCAATTTGGGGCTGATTCATACAAGACTCTAGCGCCAAGAGTTCCCGCCGCACCACCGCCAAATGCTCTTCACACTCAGCAAAATAATCATCTAAAAATTCATTAAAAAAGTTGTTGCTTTCTGTAGGACTAGACACGATCGCCTTGGTACTCTCTTAATGGACATTACTCCAACATGGCTCTGATAATAAATTGACAATTTCCCCCGATAACGATTTCGGATGAAATGGTTTAGTTAAATAGCAAGCCGCCCCCGCCGCTATCGCTTCAGTTCGACTTTCATCATCTCCTTTAGTCGTTAAAATTACAATCGGTGTTTCCCTATATTGCGGGTGATTTAGCACAAATCGCAAGACTTCCAGACCGTGCATATCTGGCATATTTAAGTCTAAAATCATTAAGTCAAACGGCGCTATTTCTAATTGTTCAATAGCTTCTAATCCATTCCCTGCCTCGCTAAAAGCTACATCTTTAACATCCCTGAGAGATGCCATTACCATTTTTCGCATGGTTGCGGAATCATCTACAACTAGAATCCGTCTCATTTTTATGGACTCCTAAGGATTAATACGCTGGGTTTCGTCCCACAGCTTTTGACTGATGGATCGCTAATGGTTTCCCATAACCTTAGCCTAGGTTTCAATCAATCTGGCTGTGGTGGTACCGATTAACAAAGCGTCCCTCCCAGACTACCAATTTAATGGGGTTATCAACTCACTACCGCACCTCTGAACTTATCTATTAACCCCAATCAACTGATTGTCCAATTTTTCTACCTCAATTTTGGTTGATTGTCGGGGAGAAAAAATCTTTCCCCCTTCCGCAATTTTCTGGGATAGAACGCAATTTTTATTATATTCTATACCAGTTAAACTGCTACAAAAATGTTGAAAAAATTAACACAACTATATAAGTTCATAGGTCAGATCACACTATCTCAAAAGTAAAAAAATTATTAAGTTTTCTGGAGTATTAATAAACCTCCCCCTACTGGGGGAGGGTAAGTGGCCGGAATTTTGGCTAACTAAGCCACTAACACCTGAGTTCCGGGTAGCATTTCCAAACTATCGCCCATAGTTTGACCATTATGGAAGGCGGCGAGAATCACATCGCTAGTTTTTCCCCAAGCGATCGCCCCGGAAGCATCCAAACCGATCGCCCCCAAGTCCCGCTGATGATCATTAGCCTCCACAAAAGAACGTTCAAAAGCCGATCGCAAAGACAAACCATCTCCGACGCGGATCACAATTTTGGCCGCAAGACACTCATCAATAATATCCTCGCCGATACCCGTACAACTCACCCCCGCCTGAGCTGTGGCATAATTACCAGCAGGCATAGCCGAATCACTAACCCGACCAATGCGTTCAAACCCCTTACCACCAGTAGAAGTTCCCGCCGCGAGGCGACCATTTTGGTCTAAAGCCACCACCCCGATAGTGCCGCGACCAGCTTCATCATCAGAGGTTTCGGCGACCACATTCGCCATTTTGCGGTTAAAATCCTGCTTGCGGTCTTCGATCCACTCATAAAGACGGCGATCGGTTAGGGGGTCAAAAGGCGCTATATTCAACTCCCGCAACAGTTCCGCCGCCCCATAGTCCGATAAAACGCGATCGGGAGAGGTTTGCAGAAACTTAGCCAACTCAATCGGGTTTTTCAGCCTAGAGACATTAATCACCCCGCTAAAGCGTTGTAAACTGCCATTCATCAAAGCCGCACTCATGCGGATCTGTCCGTCAGACTGCAAAACCGAACCCACCCCAGCATTAAATAGGGGATCATCTTCGAGAAGTTGACAGCCACGAATCACCGCATCCTCAGCAGTGGTACCCTTTTCGAGTAAGCCATAAACCTCCCTGATCACCTGATAGAGAGATTTGCGAACAGTTTCCACGCCTCCTTTTCCTTGGAGAGAACTACCCGCCCCACCATGTATGATTAGTTTTGGTTGCACATTAACACCCATAGCTGTACAATTTACGGGGATATTTCCCCTTTAATCCTGTTGGTTGCGTCGGCGACGGCAACGCTCGGAACAGTATTTAACCTCATCCCAACAGTTAGCCCACTTTTTGCGCCAAACAAAAGGGCGATCGCAGACTGGGCAAATTTTCTGAGGCAAGTCTGACTTAGCCCGCTGACGTGCCATACTAGAACATTGATCGCTCGCTTATTATATCAGCGGTTATTATAACAATGCTAGAGACTCAGTGGGAAACCGCATTAACTACAATTAGGATTGTATTAGTTGAGCCGGCGGGAGCCTTAAATGTGGGGTCGATCGCCAGGGTCATGAAAAACATGGGGTTAACCCAAATGGTACTCGTAAGCCCCCACTGTGACCCCATGAGTTGCGAAGCTAAAACTATGGCAGTTCATGCCCAAGATGTTTTAGAATCAGCCCAGATAGTAGACAGTTTACCCCAAGCCTTAATCGGATGCCAAAAGGCGATCGCCACCACCGCTCGCGATCGTAGTTTTGACAGAACCCTCGAACACCCCAGAACCACCCTCCCCTGGCTACTCCAGAGCCCCGCCGCCCTCATTTTCGGTCCCGAAGATCGTGGCTTGAGCAATACAGAACTAAACTATGCTCAAAGGATAGTTCGCATTCCCAGCAGCAGCGCCTATGAATCCCTAAATTTAGCCCAAGCCGTAGCCGTCTGCTGTTACGAACTCTCACTAAGCGCTCAAACCCTCATCGATAGCAGTACATTACCCACCCCAGAACCATCAGAACCATTATCAGCCACCCTCGACCAACTCGAAGGATACTATCAACAACTAGAAACCCTCCTACTCAAAATCGGTTATGTATACCCCCACACCGTCAGCAGTCGTATGGAAAAATTTAGGCATTTATTTAACCGCGCCCAGCCATCTAGTACAGAAGTTGCTATGCTACGGGGAGTTATCTCTCAGGTAGAATGGGCATTAACTGTTAAGCAACATCCGCCCAGTTAATGCTAATCTCAATATCGTTGATTCTCAGGCTCAACTGTCCATTCCTAAGAAGCGCGATAGTGGGTAACAATTAATAACCGTCTCCGGTGAAATTTCCATAGTCTATTGTTCTCTTTGATGATTTTTAGGTGTTAGGTGTGGCTCACCGATATCCCCGTCGCTCATTTTTATCCTTTTTTTCCCAATGGGGGGCTAAGTCCCAGAAGTCGAAAGGCCCTCAATCTCGTGATCAGCGTCGTGGCCGTTCCCCTAGTCCCACTTCTCAATCACGATCATCCTCACGGAGACCTGTATCCCCCAACCGTTCCCAACCCGGTCAAATTCCCCCCATACATATCCCTGAAACAGCATATTTAGACCCCGTGTTAGATCAACTCCGACAAAAACCCCCCATTACCAGAAACCGGAAACAGACACCTCAGCTACCACCACCAAACTCTAAAAAACGCCGTCGGGGAAAACCTACACCGCGTCAGGGAGTTAGTAGCAGAAAACCATCTAACATAGTCCCCTTAAATAGGTCTATCACTCCCCAACCATATCCGAATCTTCAGCCGACCATGCAACCCCTTACCCCTGTTAAAAAGCGGGTGGTAAGGCGTACCCGTCGTCGTGTCTCTCCTATAGTTTATGGAACCCGTTTGCTGATTTTAGGCATTGGTATTGGGGTAATTTCAGGAACAGTCCTCTCAATTCTCAACTCCTTGGGGCGTGCTACCGCTGACGCTAGTTCTATTGAGAATTTGGAAACACAGGAAACTAGGATTAACAGCCCAATATCTACTAGGATTTTGCCGCTATCTCTGCAACTAAACCGCGAAATCAAAGACTTAAAAAATCAACTGGAATCTGTGGCGGCTACATCCCCTGATGTTAGCCCGGCTTTGATGTTTTTAGACCTGAATACTGGCGGATATGTCGGTTTAAGAGAACAGTCTATAGTTCCGGCAGCTAGTACGATTAAGGTGCCGATTTTAGTGGCGTTTTTTCAAGCTGTTGATGCTGGAGAAATTCGCCTAGATGAAATGCTGGTAATGACGGAAAATCACCAGGTGGGAGAAGCGGGGATTATGCAATATCAGCCCCCTGGGACTGAATATACAGCCTTAGAAACTGCTACTAAAATGATGACAATTAGTGATAATACGGCGACTAATATGATTATAGATCGCCTGGGAGGGTTTCAGGTTCTTAATCAAAGGTTCCGCAGTTGGGGTCTGACAGATACTATGGCGCGTAACCCTTTACCTGATATTGAAGGGACTAATAAAACTACCCCTAGGGATATGGTTAATCTTTTTAGTCAAATTCACCAAGGGGGTTTACTGTCAATGACATCACGCGATCGCCTCTTGCGAATTATGACAGAAACTGAAAATAATCACCTGTTACCTAGCGGGGTCGGTAATGGGGCGGTGGTCGCCCACAAAACCGGAACCCTAAACATTATGTTAGCTGATGTGGGTATAGTGGATATGCCCAATGGTAAACGCTACATTTTAGCTATTTTAGCAGAAAGAACTAATGGCAACCAAGCCGCTGAATCAATGATTCAAAAAATGTCCAGACAAGTCTATGAGTATATGCTGGCTAAAACATCGGAAACCGTCACTCCAGAATTACCAGAAAATTAGGCTGTTGAAATAGGGTAAAATATGACGGACTACCAGGCTAATCAATTATTTAAACAAGGGGTTTCTCAATATCATCAAGGTGATATTCCGGCGGCTTTGGAATTGTGGCGCGAAGCCCTGGCTATCTATCAAAAATTGGGCGATCGCAAACGGGAAGGCGCTACTTGGGGTAACTTGGGTATAGCCTATGGCGCTTTGTCTAATTATCAAGAAGCGATCACCTGCTATCAAACTCACCTCGGTATCTCCGAGGATATTGGGAATATACCAGGACAGCTTAACGCCCTTACTAACCTGGGAATGGCTTATCATGCTACTGATGAGTTACCAAAAGCGATCGCCTGCTATCAACAACAGTGGGAAATTGCTAATCAAATGGGCGATCGTACCCAGAAAATCAACGCACTACAGCGCCTCCGACTCACCTGGGAACATCTCCCCGACCCTCAACAGGTCAATAACTGTCGCCTCCAACAATGGGAAATTGCCCATCAGTGGCTCGGTGTAGTCGGTATGGCAGAATTTGCCCAAATTATCCAACAGGTGGGTTTAAGCCTCATAGAAGACCTTTATGGGCAGGATTTAACGGGGGTTGACCTAAGTAATGCTAACTTGCGCGGCGCTAACTTAGCCCAGGCTAACCTAAGTAATGCTAACTTGACCCTGGCTGACCTCAGCAATGCTAATCTACAGGGAGCTATCCTCACCAACGCTATCCTCTGTAACGCTAACCTCCGAGATGCTAATTTACAAGAGGCTAACCTCTCTCACGCTGATCTGCGGACTAAACTTCCCCGCGCTAACCTCAGTCATGCTAACCTGACGGAAGCTGATCTCACTAGCGCCTATCTCCCCCGCGCTAACCTCAGTCATGCTAATTTGCAGGGTGCTAATTTTACCTATGCTGACCTTAGTGGGGTAAACTTGACGGGAGCTAACCTCCAGAAAACAGATTTCAGCCGCGCGGAATTAGCTGATATCATGGTGGAAAATGTCGAATTTACTGAGGCGATCGGTATTTCTCGGCGACTGCAACCTGAATTGCAACGAAAAGGCGCAATTTTTGGAGACAGTTAAAAGTTGACAACTATCACTTAATCTCCTCTGAACTCTCTTGAATTATGACTGGTGTTGAAGGACTTTGGCCGCAAAATATTAGCCCCAATAAATTAGCTATCCTAGAGCGTAAATTTGCCCTGTGGTTGCGATCGCAAGAATTACAATCAGAACAGCCTGATATGCTTCCACAGCATCAGACTTTAGAAGAATTACAAGCCTTGACTAAAAAAGCTGTAGCCCAAGGCTGGAATTTTGCCCAATTACAGGGCATTATTCAGACCGTAGTTGATGCGAAAACTGAGAATTTTATCGAGTTAGCCACCTTAGCAGAATTGAAAATATCTGAAGATTTTGCCGGCGCTAGACTCCTGGGAACACACCTGAGTAACCTTGATCTCAGTGGCGCTAACTTGCAAAATACTTACCTGCGGGGAGTTGATTTAAGTGATGCAGATCTTAGTAATGCTGACCTGCGTTTTGCTAACCTCAGTGGTGCCGACCTCAGTGGGGCGCTGTTGAGTGATGCTAATTTGAGCGGCGCAGATCTACATAGGGCGAGTCTGGCTTTGGCTAGTCTCAGTGGCGCAGACCTGTGTGGCGCGAATTTGACAGAGGCTAATCTAAATAACTGTAATCTCAGTGATGCTAACCTCCATAATGCTATCCTCAAAAATGCTGATTTGCACCAAGCTGGGTTAGCTGTGACTAATTTGAAAGGGGCGGACTTTACCGGGGCTATTGTTAAACAAGCTAGATTATGGCATGATTCGGGACTGTCTGAGGAAGTTAAACAAGATTTAATTAAACGAGGGGCAATTTTTGAAGAGTGAAAAATTCGGGCAGTAGAAGGGGGAAAATTTAGATATTCCCCACAGTTGGTTATCAGGAATATCTAGCACCTAGAATTGGCTAAAAAAATCGGCGATCGCCTGGCTAATTTCCTCGCCATTAACATCTAAAATCATGACATGACCCGAATCGTCAAACCAACGGACATCTAAATTGTCTGGTAGTTGTTTTTCCATCCAATTAATTACCACCGGACTGACTAAATCATCCCTATGGGAATGAATAGCTAACACCGGACAAGTAATTGAAGATAAATCTGATCGGGCTATCCTCGCTAGTTGTTGCAGCGCCCGCCCCGCCGGACAATTATCAAATAAATAAACGGGGTTATCAAAAGGCTTGGGCTGAGTGGGGATAGAAATATTCGCCCAACCAAATAAAGCCAATAAAATCACAGCCCGAGGCGGTAATTTTAAGGCCGGTGCAGTGACAGCACAGGCATCTACTCGCCCTTCCGCTGCCATTTTTAAAGCGATCGCCCCTCCCATAGAATGCCCAAAAATACCGACAAATTCATAATGCGATCGGGCTAATTCTAACTCCCGACGCACAGCAGATAACATTCCTTCCGCTGTCATTTTCGGAAAAAATAACTTCTGGTCTGCTAACTCTTGAAAACCATGACCAGGTAACAAAGGCCCCACCCCATCAAGCCCCCGACTCAGACAGGCTTGCGCTACTGGTCTTACCTCAAAAGGAGTGGCCGTAAACCCATGTAAACACAAAACTACCCGATTTGATTTCGGTTCAGCCCGCAACCAAAACGGTACACCCCTTGACCAGATTTTGTCTGTCCACTGGACTGCTAAAGACTCAAAACCCGAAAAATATGGCAGATGTTCACTCATAGCTAATATATCTAATCTACAATTGAGCGATCGCCACCCGTATTGGTGACAATTTAAACAATTTAAGCGATCGGATCAACCACAAGTCCCCAATTTGTGGCAATCTATCTTTTATAGACACCCATGCAATTTTGAGAACCCACTCTTAAAACTAAGCAATTATCAAATTCAGATCATGCAAACCTTACCCATAACCACTCCGACCCCAGCTAGTCAACCCCCCGTTGACACAGTAATTCACCGTCGCCAAACCCGTCCCGTCCGGGTCGGAAACATCACCATTGGTGGAGGATACCCCGTCGTAGTTCAGTCCATGATTAACGAAGATACCATGGACATAGAAGGTTCCGTCGCCTCCATTCGTCGGCTGCATGAAATGGGTTGTGAAATCGTCCGCGTCACAGTTCCCAGCGTCGGACACGCCAAAGCTGTAGGCGAAATTAAACAAAAACTCGCCGCCACCTATCAACCTGTCCCCTTGGTGGCAGATGTTCACCACAACGGCATGAAAATTGCCCTGGAAGTCGCCAAGCACGTCGATAAAGTGCGGATTAACCCCGGATTATACGTCTTCGAGAAACCTAAAAGCGATCGCAGCGAATACACAGACACTGAATTTCAAGAAATCGGCGAGAAAATCCGCGAAACCCTCAAACCCCTAGTTATCTCCCTCCGTGACCAGGGTAAAGCCATGCGTATCGGCGTTAATCATGGTTCCCTAGCCGAAAGAATGCTATTTACCTACGGCGACACCCCCGAAGGCATGGTAGAATCAGCCCTAGAATTTATCCGCATCTGTGAATCCCTAGACTTTCAGAACTTAGTTATATCCCTAAAAGCCTCCCGCGTCCCCGTCATGTTAGCAGCCTATCGCCTCATGGCTAAACGCATGGATGACCTAGGGATGGACTATCCCCTACATTTGGGAGTTACCGAAGCCGGAGATGGAGAATATGGCCGCATTAAATCCACCGCTGGTATTGCTACTCTCTTAGCAGATGGTATTGGTGACACCATTCGGGTTTCCCTCACAGAAGCCCCAGAAAAGGAAATTCCCGTTTGCTATAGCATTCTGCAAGCCCTAGGACTGCGGAAAACCATGGTCGAATATGTCGCCTGTCCCTCCTGTGGTCGCACCCTCTTTAACCTCGAAGAAGTTCTCCACAAAGTCCGAGAAGCAACTAAACACCTGACTGGACTAGATATTGCCGTTATGGGTTGTATTGTTAACGGACCTGGAGAAATGGCCGATGCTGACTATGGTTATGTAGGAAAACAACCCGGCTATATTTCCCTATATCGAGGTCGGGAAGAAATTAAAAAAGTTCCTCAAGATCAAGGTGTCCAAGAATTAATTAATCTCATCAAAGGAGATGGACGCTGGGTAGATCCCTAAAAATCAAGCTGACCCCACCTCTGAAGGGGTGGGGGAGTCCCGGTGACAATTTGGCTTTTGGTCAACCTCCGCGATCGCCAGATCTGATGTGCTAATATGCTGTTAATAGCTCTTAGTATTCTCTTCCGGTTCAGCAGATAAATGATTATATCAAAAAGTGGGCTTGTTATAGGCGCAACAGCAGTTATGCTGACCGCTGTTGCTGTTGCGGGCGCTGGTATACACCTTTCTGGCCAAGCATCCTTTCGGGAAAGCCCGAAGGAACTAATTGATGAAGTATGGCAAATTATTGATAGAAGTTACGTTGACGGTACTTTTAACCAAGTAGATTGGAGGGAGCTTCGTAATGAGTTTCTAAGCCGAGAATATACTAACGACCAACAGGCTTTTGAAGCTATCCGCGAAATGTTGGGTAAACTCGATGACCCTTATACCCGCTTCATGAACCCCGAAGAGTTCAGAAATATGCAAATTGATACTTCGGGAGAACTGACCGGGGTTGGTATTCAACTTACCCAAGATGAAGAAACCGATAAACTCATCGTTATTTCACCTATTGAGGACTCTCCCGCTTTTGATGCTGGGGTTCAGGCTCAAGATATTATTACCAAAATTGATGGCCGCAGCACTCAGGGAATGGAGCTCAATGAAGCCGTCAGTTTGATTCGTGGACAAATTGGGACTCAGGTCAAGTTGACCATTTTGCGCGGTCAAAGGGAAATTGAGTTTAATATTACCCGCGCTCAGATTGAAATTCACCCGGTTCGCTATTCTAAAAAACCTTCCCCTGTCGGTGATATAGGCTATATTCGCCTTAACAATTTTAGTGCTAATGCTGCTGAGGAAATGCGACAGGCGATTACTAACCTAGAACAACAGAATGTTTCAGGTTATATTCTCGATTTACGATCTAATCCTGGCGGTCTGCTTTATGCTAGTATTGAAATCGCCCGTATGTGGCTAACAGAAGGCGATATTGTCTCTACGGTTAATCGTCAGGGAGAAATGGATCGACAACGCGCTAATAATCGCGCCCTCACTGATAAGCCTATGGTGATTCTTGTTGATGGCGGTTCCGCTAGTGCTAGTGAAATTCTATCCGGCGCTCTACAAGATAACAACCGCGCCGTTTTGGTCGGAACTAACACTTTTGGTAAGGGTCTAGTTCAGTCCGTTCGTGGCGTGGGTCGCGGCTCTGGTTTGGCTGTCACGATCGCTAAATATTTTACCCCCAATGGCCGTGACATTAACCATGAGGGAATTAAGCCTGATGTGCTGGTTGAACTCACTGAACAACAGCGAGATCTGCTCCGGGAAAACCGCGACAAAATTGGCACTCTTGATGATCCTCAATATAGCCAAGCCTTGGCAGTGTTGACTCAGAAAATCGCTTCTCAACAAAACAATCAAGCCGTTTCTCAGTAGTCCCTTTGCCGGTGCGTCATTAACCTTTGATGACGCACCTGATCAAAATCTGGACTCGCTCCCATTAGGGATTAAACAAAAATCCCCCCGGAGTGTCGTTAGACAATTGGTTGATCACAGAAGGTTGAGTCAAAATTGAGGTGTTGTATGGGTTCGCTAGATCGGGAGTGCGGACAGTGGGACTGCTTAGGGTCTGCTGGAGCATTCTCTCTCTATACAGTTGATTCACTCGTCTGGCATCATCAGCAATCAAACTTTCAGGAAAACCATTAATAGCACCCGGCCAGGGATAGCTTAACCCTAAGAATACCGAAAGTTGACCCATCAGCGATTGATTTTTAAAAGCATCCCCAGAACTGCGGGTCGCCGCCTGGTTAAACTCTTCCGCAAAAGGCTGGAAACGGGTTCTTGATTGGGCTTGGACTCCCTCAACCCAAACTGTAGAGGCGATCGCTACCCCTAACACTCCACTGATACTCTGTAGTAAAATTCTGTTCATGGCATTAACATCCTTGGTGAATCTGTTTTATCAGATGGTCTCTCCCAGTGTAGGATCAGATGGAGTGATTACACATTTGTTTCCTACCTTTTCCCGCCCTTATGACTAACCCTTCAGAAATTCCTGCTCTTTCAGATCTCAATACCTCTACAGCACCTTTAGACACCCTGCGCTCCTGGCTACTTGACCTTTTGTGTCAACTCGCTTATCAAGAAGGGGATTTTGTTCTCTCCTCTGGTCAGCAGAGTTCCTACTATATTAATTGTAAACAGGTTACATTACATCCGGCCGGGTCAGTGGCGATCGCTCGCCTAATTTTACCATTACTTCCCCTGGAAACAGAAGCAGTCGCCGGACTTACCCTCGGTGCTGACCCTATGGTTTCCTCCCTTAGTGTCGTTTCTGTCTACGAAAATCGACCTATACCCGCCCTCATTATCCGAAAAGAAGCTAAGGGACACGGAACTAAAGCCTATATCGAAGGACCTGAACTACCCCCCGGCGCTAAGGTCGTAGTCCTCGAAGATGTGGTCACTACTGGACAATCTGCCCTCAAAGCTGTACAACGCCTTACTGATGCTGGATACAGCGTTGATAAGGTTATCGCTTTAGTCGATCGCCATCAAGGTGGGGCTGAACTTTATCAAAATGCTGGCCTTAATTTTGAGTCTCTCTACGGTATTAATGAACTACAAACTCGTTATCAGACTCTAAACTTGGGTCATTAATTTCTCCCCTCTGTGATCTAAGTTGATTTTTTAATCAATTTTTTTCAAAACGCGCCGCCCCCGCCCCAGGGTTGACAAGAGGGGGTGACTAATGGTAAGCTACAGATATGTATTTAAATAATTGGAATATATCAAGTAATAAAAAAAATGTCAATATTACCATTATATAAAATAATAGCACAAATCAGTCGGGAAAGCTACCCCCCAGAGCCAACAAATTTTTTGTAATATTTATTAATTTTTTTTTACAAAACTTTACATAATGTTGGTGTTGATGAGCGTGCATTGAGAAATTTGTTAAAAATTATCATAATCAACACATTTTTTGATAAAATTTAACATATACCCAACACCCCACCTAGGAAAAAACTATGTCAGGATTTATTAGAGGCTTATTTGGTCGCAAATCAGAACCCACAGAAACTCAAGGAAGTTCTTTCTATCTTGATCCCAATAGCGCCAAGAGTTTAGGCGAGATTGGTCAGCCTTTAGAAGTTAAAAAGTCTTTCCCTAAAATGTCGGGAGGAAAACCTTTTCAGGCTCCTAAAGCTACCGCTAAACCAGCGATGGAAATGACCCAGCCTAAAGCGAGTGAATCTCCAGCACCAGAGGTGAAAAGCGATCGTCGTCGTGCTGACTCCAGTTTGGATATGTTCCGTAACATGGCTCGTGATCTTAAAAAATAATCATTATTCTGCCACCAGGCTTTAGGTAAATGTAGGGGCTGGCTGAAACTGTCAAGTTATGTTGAACCTAGCCCCTACTAGGCTATCTTCTGCTGAACTGCTCTGTAATGGTCGAAAAATTTAACTTTTTTTTTCACAAACAAAAGCCGATTTTTGTGCTATGGTCTAGTCGTGAATTTTAAATAATTTGATAATCTGTAACTTGAGATACTAAATAAAAAACTCTGATTGTCAAATAACCATTAAGGTTGTTTGAGTCAGGACACCCACCGAATAGGTAGCTAGTTCCTGGCTCTGTCGTCAGTAGTTAAACAAGTATACAGGGTGAAGCTAGTGTTTCTGAGGTAACCAGATAAAATAACATTTTCTGAAAGCTAACATTGCCCCATAAGTGGGAGTGGGTTGGGCAAGTTTCCCATCAAAAAAACCTGCACACTAAACTAATTTAGGAGAAACCAGGATGCCAGAAAAATTCTGCCCCTCTTTTCCTGTCATTGGCGATTTCCTGAGTACAGGTATAGGGAGAGTCGCCAGGAGGGTGGAAAGATGAAATCAGTAAATCTATCCCTGCTTATATTAATGAAACAATTTGAGAGTTATTTTGACCTGCAAGAAATTAACACCACCCGGAAGGTGAATGCGGCGGTGGTGAATATCAGTGGTCGTCAGCGGATGCTTTCCCAGAGAACAGCTTTTTTTAGCCTCAAGTTAGTTACCACTTCCGACCCAGCGGAAAGACAGGTGATTCGGGAAACTTTAATTAAAGATATTGCTCTGATGGAGCGATCGCATAAAGGCTTACTCTACGGTGATAGTGAGATGAATTTATTAACATCTCCTTCGGCTATAGTGCGATCGATGTATTTCCGAGAGCCGCTAAATTTAGATAAACGCATCCGCGAGTATATTTTAGCAGTCAGAACTTTAGCCACAACTGCGGACTCTGACTTAACATCCAACGATCCTAACCTCAACTATATTATCACTGTTGCCCCCAATGAATTGCTACCTATTCTTGATGCTGTAGTAGCGCAATATCAACGGGAAAGTGAAATCGAACAACTAGATCTTGAACAGACCCAAATTCAACTTTATCAACAAGCCTGTTCCGCCGCCGCGATCGCTCAAGCTCAAGCACAGCAACTAGAGCAAACTTTAGAGGAACTTAAACACACCCATTCACAGCTTTTTCAATCGGAAAAAATGGCATCATTGGGGCAAATGATGGCTAGTTTAGCCCACGAAATCAATAACCCCGTTAACTCGATATTTCATAATTTAGCCCATGTGGAAAACTATAGCAAAGACCTACTGCAACTAACCCAGCTTTATCAAGATATTTATTCGCCGACCGATCCGCGCATTCAAGAATACATAGATTCCATAGATTTAGAGTTTTTAGAGACGGATTTTTTGACAGTTATATCTAGCCTGAAATTGGGTTCAGATAGACTCTTTCAAATTGTGCGATCGCTGCGTAACTTCTCCCGCAAAGACAGCGACCAAATGCTAAAAGTCAATCTGGAAGAAGGTTTAGAGGGAACCTTACTCATCTTGAAAAACCGCTTACAAGCCACACCATCACGTCCGCCGATTCAAGTGATTCGAGACTATGGGAAACTACCGTCAATCCTCTGCTACCCAGGTCAACTGAATCAGGTGTTTATGAATTTGATCAGCAATGCCATTGATGCCTTAGATGAAGTAGGGGACTGGACACACAACAACCAACAGTCTCAGCCGTTAATTACAATTAAAACCCTGGCTAATTCAGAACAGATCACGATCATGGTTGCCGATAATGCTAAGGGTATCAACCTAACCACGAAAAACCAAATTTTTGAGCAATTTTTTACCACCAAAGAAATCGGTAAAGGTACGGGTTTAGGGTTATATATAAGTCGTGAAATTATCGTCTCCCGCCACTGTGGGGAAATTTGGTGCGAGTCAGAAATTGGCAAAGGAACCGAGTTTTGGATCAAACTTCCCTTAAACCCACAATGTCCTGATTTTTTGTCTAATTCCCCCATCTCAACAGTCAAATAGTTAAAAATTAATTAGTTATGTTAAGTTTTGTAAATAAATCACTCCCCACCCGCGATTGGGTTTCGGGAGGGTTGCTTTTGTTGCTGACCTATGGTAGTATTTAAACAATGGGATTGTTTTAATTTTTTGTATTAATGCAAAAAGAAGAATCATAAAATAGACATTATGTGGATAACATAGCATCATCCCGCGCTACTTGTCAACCCCTGTTTTGAGCAAGAGGCCTGATGGGAATAACCTGTGCTTCACTGCTTTCGCGGGCTACCCGAATCAATAAAGCAGATATTGCTAAACTAGCAATCATGGAACTTCCACCATAACTAAATAAGGGTAAAGGCAAACCAGTAGTTGGTAGTACCCCAGTAGCTACCCCAATATTCAGCAAAGACTGTCCCACCATGACGACCATGGCTCCGATCGCTACCAGTTGATGTTCAATATTATCGGCTAATTGAGCGACTCTGAGGGCAAGAGTCCCATAAGCGACTAGCAGCAACAAAAGCAGCACCCCACCAACAAAGCCAAACTCTTCGGCATAAACGGCAAAAATAAAATCGCTATACTGAATCGGCAGATAAAATAACTTTTGTTGAGATAATCCCAAACCAGCGCCCCAAAGACCGCCAGAACCGACAGCTAGTAGACTCTGAATTAATTGGTAGCCATCATTAACGGGATCAGCCCAGGGATTCATAAACGAGAGAACCCGCTTCCTTTGGTATTCTCGTAGGCTAATACTAATAGTAGCCAACATTAACCCGCCAACAGCAGTGCCGCCCAAATACAACAAAGGCTGTCCGGCGGCGAGGGCGATTAACCATAATGTCATACCACACAGAGCAGTCGTGCTGAGGTTGGGTTGGGCTAAAATCAGCAACAAAACTAGCAGAAAAATGCCTAACCAGGTTAGTCGCGATCGCCAACTTAACCTATCCCAGCGGGGAAAAAACCGCGCAGCTTGCAGTATCAGAAAGGGCTTCATTAATTCCGAAGGCTGAACCAGAATTGGGCCTAGTGCCAGCCATCGAGTCGCCCCGTTAATAGTAGTTCCCAAACCTGGGACTATGGTAAGAAACAATAACGCCATCACCGTGAATAACCCCCACTGGGCAGTCCGTAACGCCACCCGCACAGGGGTATTAACAATCACGTTAAATCCCACCATCCCCACCAACATCCATGTTACCTGGCGTTTGAAGTAGTACAAACCATCCCCATGTTCAGCTAATGCACTGGGGTAGGAAGCCGAAAAC
This sequence comes from Arthrospira sp. PCC 9108, assembly GCA_016745315.1. Taxonomy (GTDB): domain Bacteria; phylum Cyanobacteriota; class Cyanobacteriia; order Cyanobacteriales; family Microcoleaceae; genus Limnospira; species Limnospira platensis. Next base: position 719,800 of record CP066886.1, on the reverse strand, counting down.
ATCGCTACCAGACCGATAAATAGCCACACAAAGGTTAACCAGCGCAGCAGGCGAGCTTCTGTTGCCCAATTTTGGGCACTAGGATCGAAAAAGGGAATGAGATGGCGTAAGCGCATTCAGGATAAATTTAGATCAGCAGGGGATTTTGGCTATTGTAGCTTAGATCAAATCCAGTCGATCAGCAATTTAGCTTAATAGGCCGTTGATTTTTCTGGGTTCACCAATTGCAGAAAACTAGCCCGACACCAATCAATATCTGGCCCCACCTGAAAAGTTACATAATCGACACCGTATGCACTCCAGTAGTGCATTACCTTACCGACCCTCTCCGTGCTGCTATTGATGCGTTGCACCAGAGAACCGGGGGGGAACTTTTGGGCTACTGGGTGATCTTGCCAATTTTTAAGATATTTAATCCGCTCCTGTTCAGCTTCCGAGAGTAACTTCCAGGCTTCACGCTTCCAATGGGAATAGTCTTGGGTGAGTGCCTCAACTTCACGCCAGCTTGTCGCCGAGCGCAGGTATTCTGCCAATTCAGCAGGCGTCTGGACTTCAAACTTTAATAGAGGTTGGGCACTCATGATGTTTAGAAGCTAACCCTAGGTTTAGCGAGTTTAGAGCAGATGGGGATTTTAAGCCCCCACATTTAGTATACTCACATTACCGGATTCTGAAAAGCGATCGCCAGATAAAAACTCAAAAACCCCTATCTCAGGAGATTAATCGTCCCAAAAATCTGCCGGAAGCAAGGGAGGTGGTGGCGCAGGGGGAGCGGCACAATTAACAGATTGATCAATAATGCACACGAGCGGACCGAGAGTTGTTCCCTGTAACAAAGCACCAGACAAGTTTGTATTAGACAGTTGGGCACGATTGATATTAGTATCATTCAAAGCCGCACCCACCAGACTGGCACCAGTGAGATCGGCATCAGAAAAATTAGCACTCCGCAGATCTGCTCCCAGCAAATTAGCCCCGGTCAGATTAGCACGTTCCAGATTAGCCCTAAATAAAAAAGCCCTTTGGAGATTGCTATTCATCAAATCGGACTCTTCCAGATAAGCCTGACCGAGGTTAGCCTGAAATAGATTAGCATCCCTAAGATCAGCCCGCCGCAAGTCTACACGACCCAGCATAGCCTGACCGAGATCGGCTTCACGCAAATCAGCCCTTTGTAGGTTCGCATGGTGGAGATTAGCCTTAAACAAATTACTAGCAGCTAAACTCGCACCCCCCAAGTCGGCATTATACAGATTAGCCTCTTGCAGATTAGCACTGCGTAAATCTGCTTGTCGGAGGATAGCGCCGCCCAGATCGGCTTGAAAAAGATTAGCCCCAGACAGTTGAGCCCTTGACAAGTCCGCTTCCCGCAGATCACAGCCAGGACACTGATTAGTAGTTATAAGCCTCTGTAAGTCATCAGAGTCAGCGGCGATCGCACCAGTGATAAATCCCAATGGCGCGATCATCATGATTACAGCCTGAATCTTGAGTCTCATTAAATTCTCCTGATCCGAAACGGTATAACATTACTGATACATTTACGCGACATTTATCCGGCTATTGCCTGACAATGCTACGATAGCACTATTACCCGTTAAGGTAACAGAGGCGGTATCCCGCAAAGCTTTTAGAAAGATTCCAAAAGCACCGTTCCAGTCCCGTGGTAGAGTGAACCCACACTCAGGACATCGGAACACTTTTGAGCCACCTAGCTGGGAATGGACATGACCACAGTGAGTACAGGTTTTGCTGGTGTATTCTTCCGTCACATCTACAACTGTGGTTCCAGTTATTTCCCCTTGATGTCTCAGGGTTAGTTTGAATCGATAATGCGCCCATGTCAGCATGGCTCGGGCAGTCTTGGATTTGATTTTCCGCTTGGCTTTGGCAACCATGTTGGAAGTCTCGAAGGTCGGCAGAAAAATTATGCTGTAGTTGTGAGTCAAGTAGTGAGCAATTTGTTTGTGGGCTTCATCAACTAGATTGCGGATTTTGGTTCTCATTCGTTGAGCCGCTTGCCTCATCCGTCGCCTTCTTGAACGACAGGGTTCCTTGGCGATTCGGCTCATCAAATCATCCAAATGTTGACATAGCCTAGTAATGCGTCCAATATCCCCGGAGCCCAATTCCAGAAACCGAGAGCCATCAAACCCGGTCATAAAAGTTCGGACGCCCGGGTCTAATGCAATTACGCCATTCGCTTCAGTTGGGGTAACGGCAACTGGTTCAGGGAAAATCGCCAACCATCGACCTTTGGTAAACACCAACTGAGTCCCTTGCCCGCAAGTTTTAGGGATAGCTTCGGAAACCATGAAAGTTAATCCTTTCGTTAGTCTTGGATACCAACTCCCTGAAGAGAAATTAGCATTGTTAAACTTGATGGCTTGAGAACTATCCCGACAGCTCGGTGGCCTTGCGCCAGGACTGGCGGTCAAAGCCTGATAGGCATCAAAGATGGCATTTTGCCGAATGTGGCAGGGTGTTTCTTTGACCCATTCGGGTAAGTCGCTCTGCATCACTTCGTTGCGTAATTTCAGTTTGCTTAGTCGTTTACCACTCCGGGATAATGCAATTGCTTGGTTGTAGCAATACCGACAAGCAGCCAGCCATTTGCGCCAGACTTGATTTAGCTCTAGGCTGGGGTAAATCCGGATCTTCTTTGACCTGAGTTTTATATTGACTCCGTCCGTATAATCGGGAACTGAAGCAGTGGAGGATGGCGAGAATGTCCTCAACCATTTCTGGTTCTCGACTGAGACTTGTCTCGTTGAGAACCATGAGTGAGCACCTGTTTTGCTCACAGAGCCATCGAAACAAGTCCCATCCAAATCTGGCCAATCGGTCTGGGTGGGCAACGACAACCATGCGGACATCTCCTGACAAGACTTGTCCCAGTCAGGCCAGCATTTTCTTTCCCTTGAAGTTGAGCCCGCCTCCGATTTCGGAGACGACTTCTGCTTCGGGGTAGAGGTTGGACAGTGCGGCCACCTGTCGGTTGAGGTCGGACTGCTGGGCGCGGCTACTAACTCTGGCATAGATAACGACTTTGCGTTTGTCACTGCGTGATGGCATCAGAATATGACTCAACGTTGTATCGTCGTTGCCCAGCGGGGGTTCTGATGGTCTCGATTGAGCCATTTTCGTCCCATCTGCGGAGTGTTCTTTCATGGACTCCAAGGATTTAGACCGCTTCCTTGGGTTTGACATATCTGGCAATAGGTTTATCCTCAAAGTAGGGGTCGAGAGAGATGTCGCCATCTCCCCCTCCCATACAGAACCGTACTTGAGACTTTCACCTCATACGGCTCCTAATTTGACCGTCTCCTTGTTAAGAGTACAGCATCATCTCTTCATCAAGAGCTGTTTTATTGTCGTGACAATGGCGATGTAATAATTGAATATTCTTGTATTCATCCTTTCCGCCATGGCTTCTAGGTACAATGTGGTCTACTTCAATTATATCTGATGGGGTAAAGAATTGTCCACACCAGGTACATCTACCTTTTTGCTTTTTGAGTAGTTTTGCTACCCTAATTGGCGTGTCGATTGCTTGTCCTTTCCTGGTTGCCCAGTAAGTCCAATTTCCGTCATAAGGTGTTGCGTCAGGGCGTATTAGGGTATGTCTGACAATTGGAGTCCAGTTGTGTTTAAACAGATGTAACCCATCTTTGGTTTGAAACAGCCAATTTTCGTGTCTTTCTTTCCCATTGCTAAGTTTAATTGTTCCATGTCTGAAATAATTACTTAGTTTTTCGTAACTTGCCTTTCCGCATCTTGATACTGTCCATGCCCTTAACATTTGCCAGACTGTTTTGTCTAGCTTATTGAAGGTCTCTGTTGAGACTACCGCTGAATAATAATTTGACCATCCCCGAATAATCAGGTTTAGTTTACTAATCAGGGCTGACTGAGGTGTTGCTTTATGTTGCTTGATTACACCTTTTATCGCTTCTGTGTGGGCTTTGACTGCTTTTTGGCTGGGTTTTATATGGGTTTTGTGACCGATTAATCGGCTTACTTTCCCACCTGTTTTCCCAGATTTATATTTTCCTGCTGGGTATTGCCTGATATTGAATCCTAGAAAATCAAACCCAGGTTCCTCAGTCTTACCGTCATACTCAATAGTTTTGAGTGTATGACAGATTCGAGTCTTTTCAGGTTTTATTTCTAATCCTACAGGTTTTAGCCATTCAGAAATAGCAGTCTTGCACTGTTCAATGATTCCTAGGTCTTTGGATATGACCACAAAATCATCGGCATATCTTATAACGTTCGCATAAGGGCGATTGTCTGTTTTCTTGGGATACAGTTTTTCAATTAACCTAATCATACCCAACAGTGCGATGTTGGCGAGTATTGGACTTATTACCCCTCCTTGGGGTGTCCCTGCTTCTGTATCCTCAAATACACCGTTATCTAGCACGCCAGCTTTGAGCCATTGTTTCAGGTCTCTCTTCAAGCTGCTTGGACAATGAATTTTGGACAATAGGTAATCATGGTTCACGGTAAGAGCATTTTGCTATATCAGCATCAAGAACATAGTATTGTCCTTGATTTATGGCAATATATATTCTACTTATTGCATCTTGTGCTGACCGTCCGGGTCGGAACCCATAGCTCGTGCCCTCAAATCTCGATTCCCATTCAGGTTCGAGAGCCGACTTAACCAAGGCTTGCCTTGCTCTGTCTTGGATTGTGGGTATGCCTATTCCAGCTTTTTTCATCCCTACCAGGTTTTGGAATCCACACCCTTCGCAGTGGTTTTGGTTTGAGATTTCCCTTAATGTTTTTGACAAGTTCTAACCTTTGTCTTGGAGAGATTGCTCTTACTCCATCGATTCCGGCTGTTTTCTTGCCTTGATTATCTTGGGTTACTCGTCGCACTGCTAGGAGCCGGGCATAATATGATTTCACCAATAGACGTTGCCACCTTCTTACCTTTGCATCCTGTCCCGATTTAGCTGCTTGAAATATACTCTTTTGGAGCTTGAAAACTTTCCGTTGAACCTTAGTCCATGGGATTGCCTTCCATGCGTTGTTCGTAGTCTTGATTGGTTTTGGTTTCCCAAACCCTTTCTTTAAACTCGCTATCGCCATTTGTACACCTACTAGGCTCTATTTCTTTACAATCAAACCGTGACCTGTTAGCATATCCCTTCCATTACAGTAGGGCGTTGGCTTTTGGTCACATCTCACATCCTCTAGGACTTGCGGTTACACTTATCCCTACTGATATCTCGACCAGATAATCAGAGTCCAGGAGGACTTAAAACGTTCCGTTTATATGGGCATTCCATCTTTAGATTTGTCCTTTCCACCGGGGTACTTTTAAAGGTCTGTGTAGGTAGTGAATAGAAGCCCCTACTTTTCCCCTTACTCTTTTGAGCGCAGCGTATCAACCTGTTTCGCTACTTAACAATGACGATGGTTCAAGCCGGACATTCGGTTTCCCTAATCATGGATGGTTGGCAGTGGTCTCGGTTCTGGTGTTGGGTTACACCTCGGAGCCTTCCGTTCCCCGCTTCAATCCTGGGGTTGTGATTCCCAAAACTGGGGGTGGCTATCGCCGTTACCCTAATTTCCTGATTTTACTTATCCATTTCTGGGCTTCCTATAAGGAATTTGTATGAGTAAGTTCGTTTTGACCTTGGGTTCCCTGCCTTGTTTTGTATATTTCTATACAAACGTTGGGACATATAAACAGTTATGGGATGGTCAGAGTACGAGTCCCTTATATTTCATCAAGGGGTGAAAATCCCACTAGGAGGTTATTTCAGGCATTGCAGCCTTATTTGATTCCTAAACGTCTCGCACCTATTCTCGCTTCTTATACCATATTGCCCTAAAATATTAACCTAATTTGAGATTAAATCATGCTCTCTAGGATTTGATCAAACCTTGGGAGGCGATCGCCTTAACACATACTTGCCCATTGCTCAGATGATATATTAAAATGATAATCGTTCTCACACTGGGGTTAGTATGCTCAGTCAAATCAACCGTCCCACGTCTGAGGAAAACCATTACCAAAGCGATCGAGAAAAGCTGCGGCGAATTCGCCACACCTGCGCTCACATCCTAGCAATGGCGGTGCAAAAACTATTTCCCGAAACCAAAGTCGCCATTGGTCCCACCACCGACACCGGGTTTTACTATGACTTTGACCGGAAAGAACCGTTCACCCCGGAAGACTTGGGGGAAATAACGAAGGAGATGAAACGCATCATCAAAGGTAACTTGCCAGTAATTAGGGAAGAAGTAAACCGAGAACAAATGCGGGGAGAAATTCAGCAATTAAACGAACCATTAAAGTTAGAAATTCTCGATAGTATTCCCGAAACAGAAACCATGACTCGGTATTTTATCGGCAGCCCAGATATGGGGCGGGCGGTTCATCCCGAAGTCGAACCCTCTCTGATGGAACCCGTGGTTATTCCCCCCAGGAATTTTGGTGGGATTTATGTGCAGGACCTCACCTGAACTCTACGGGCGAAATTAATCCAGATGCTTTGGCGTTAGAAAGTGTAGCCGGGGCTTATTGGCGCGGAGATGAAACCTTACCGCAACTGCAACGAATTTATGGCACGGCTTGGGAAACTCCAGAACAACTAGAATATTATTGGCAGCAGAAAGAAGAAGCCAAAAAACGCGACCACCGCAAGTTAGGACAGGAGTTAGATTTATTTAGCATCCAAGAAGATGCCGGAGGCGGTTTAGTATTTTGGCATCCTAAAGGCTCAAGAATGCGCCTCTTAATTGAGGATTATTGGCGGCAAGCCCATCTGCAAGGGGGTTACGAGTTATTATACACGCCACACATTGCTAATTTAGCACTGTGGAAAACTTCCGGTCACTATGATTTTTACCGAGAAAATATGTTTGACCAGATAGAGATTGAGAACCAATCCTATCAATTAAAACCGATGAATTGCCCGTTTCATGTGTTGACTTATCAAAGTCATTTGCACTCTTATCGAGAGTTGCCAATTCGCTGGGCAGAGTTAGGCACGGTGTATAGGTATGAACGCTCTGGGGTATTACATGGATTGATGCGAGTGCGGGGGTTTACTCAAGATGATGCCCATATTTTTTGTTTGCCCGAACAGGTGGCAGATGAAATTTTAGGGGTGTTAAATTTGACGGAAAAAATTTTATCGGATTTTGGCTTTAGTAAATATGAAGTGAATCTTTCGACTCGTCCGAGTAAATCTGTGGGGAATGATGGGGTGTGGCAATTAGCGACGGATGCTTTAATTTCTGCTCTGAATATTAAAGGCTGGGATTATGTGGTCGATGAAGGCGGCGGGGCTTTTTATGGACCCAAAATAGATATTAAAATTCAAGATGCGATCGCTCGATTGTGGCAATGTTCGACGATTCAAGTGGATTTTAATTTGCCGGAACGATTTAATATGGAATATGTGGCGGCGGATGGTTCTCGGCAACGTCCGATTATGATTCACCGGGCAATTTTTGGGTCTTTGGAGCGATTTTTTGGGATTTTAATTGAGAATTATGCGGGAGATTTTCCCCTGTGGTTGGCTCCGGTAATGGTGCGAGTGTTAGTCGTGAGCGATCGCTTTCGAGATTATGCCAAATCCATTGTCCAAAGTTTAAAACAGCAGAATATTCGCGCGGAAGTCGATAATACTGGGGAGCGTTTAGGGAAACAAATTCGCGCCTGTGAACTGGAGAAAATCCCGGTTACAGTGGTGATTGGTCAGCGGGAGTTAGATAATCAATCTTTGAGTGTGCGAACTCGCTCAAGGGGAGATATAGGAACGATGACTCTGCCCCAGTTGACTGAGGAAATATTGAAGGCGAACGCGGCCAAATCCTCAAGTTATTAACTAGACGAATAGTTGGATAATTGGAGAGATTTCCTCAACAGGGAATTGGAAATGAAAACCCAATTCCCTGTTGAGGTCAAAAACTAACTAGAAACCAATAATTTTATCGGCAGCTAAAATCAAACTAGGAATATCCTGATTCTCTTGTGCCAATTGAGCGCCATTCCGCAAATTCGCAGCGGTGATTCCGGCGGCTTCGGCACAAGCAGGACAAACCATGACCTTGCCTCCAGCGGCGACAAAATCATCATACATTTGAGCCAAGGTCATCGGACTACTACCCCAGCGCAAGTCTAAGGGTTGATTTCTAGAGGCAATTCTCACCCCCTCCAAAGTCAAAACCAGTGTCACCTGAGCGCCCCGTTTTTGGAGGTTTGTGCCTAATTTCAAAGCCATGAAAGCCGCATGAAGGTCATCGGTGCCATGAGTCAGGTGCATAATAATATTTTGCCCATCACCCCTGGTTTGGGATTGTCCGACTTGGGTCTGATGTTGAGCCGAGGCGGTGCGGGAAAGGTTGACCGACGGCTCTGCCAACACTCCTAAAAGGCTAAGTGCGGCGATCGCTAAACCCAGATGCGTTTTTCTCATAAAACCTTCCTAACAATGCCATGGGAGCAGTCCTAGAAGCCAGCCAGATGCTGGCACTAGGGGTTGATCAGGATTTTAGCATAATTGGCGGCGGCTCCAATCAAGAGAACGGTGTTGACTTTTCCCCTTAATTAACATTTGAGGATAGAAACTTCAAATCTTGATTATTTTGGTAACGCTTCACTGGTTTGACCGGATACAGCCATCTCCTCAACGGGCGAGGCTGCGCGAACAGCCCGAAACATCCCAAACCGACACAACCCCGCCCCAAAGGCTAACCGCATTAACACGAATGTGGGGACTTCTCGCAAAGATTTAATAAATCCGGTCACCCCAAAGCGAATAATCCCCTGTGGACGGATTATCCCCTGCCAAATAGAATCTAGCCAAGAGGGGAGGGTTTCTGCAGTCCAGTCGGCGGTGCTGACTTCCCCAGAAACAAGTCCTGTCTCCGCTATCAGTTCGGCAAAGCCTTCAATACTAGAGAAAGCGGGATGAGACCATTGATCTAAGAGTTGCCGCATCACGGGTTTTTCCCAGAAGTTCAAAGGTTTTTGGCGATCGTCCCGTTGATTCCAGTCCGCCACCACTAAAATGCCCCCCGGTTTTAATACCCGCATCATCTCTCGCGCATATTGGGCTTTATCGGGCATATGGGGTCCGGCTTCAATAGACCAAACCACATCAAAACTGGCATCGGGGAAAGATAACGCTAAGGCATCATCCACCTGAAACTGAGCGCTAAGACCTTCTGGAGTGAGTTCCTGAGCGCGTTTGACTTGCTCTTGGCTGATGGTAATGCCTGTGACGGCAAAGCCATAATCTCGCGCTAGAATGCGACTACTGCCACCGATACCACAACCGACATCTAAAACTGTTGTGCCGGGAGGTAGGCGGTCTAATCCCCCCCAACGAGCCATTTCATGCACAAAGTCTTCTTTAGCTTTCAGGAAGTCTTTGGGTTGTGGCGGTGAGCCATAGTGACCGAGGTGGATATGTTCCCCCCAGTAGAATTCCAGGATGCCGTCATTGGTCCAATCATCATAGGAGCTGGCAACAGAATCGGCGGATTGATATTTCCGAGGGGAAAGGAGGTAAAGTGCTAATCCTAGGAGAAGTGCGAACAAAAGCAGACTAATGATGATTAAAAAAAGGTTGAACATGGTATAATTGTGTTATAATTTAGGATTGGGTGAACTAAAGAAACTGGGTTTCTGGGTTAAGGTTGGCGCACTCGATAAGTGCTATGACAATCTAAGCACGTTTGTCTGACTTGTGTAAATGACTCGATCGCATTAATGGGATTTTGTTGATTGTTAACCACAGTTTTCAGGGTTTCAAGTGAGGTTTGAAAGTTGGCAATCAGTCGAGAAAAATTATCGGGTTCTGACCAAATTAATGGCTTGGCTCCCCAGCCTTCTGCGTGGGTCATAGCGGTTCCGGGTGGGAAAACTTCGGGCATATATTCAGCTAGGGATAATAAGCTATTAATGTGGGTTAGAGTTTGATTGGCAAAAGGGGCATTTTTTTCCAAAATCGCTTCGAGAGAACGATAATGGGCTGACAATGCTTTCATGTATTGGCGACGATAGGCGATCGCTAAATCCCTGTCTACGGCTGACCCAGAAGTATTTGAGCTTAAATTGATGGCAGGATTGTTAGTTGTATCTGTGAAAGAATGGGGATAAACTTTCATCAAAAAACCTCCCAAAATAACCAGTAATACAGCAATTACGAGGGTACAAATAAAGCGAATTAATTGAGTCATGGGGAAGATATTATGGTTGTGAATTCCTTTTTGAGAGCGATCGCCAAACTCCTAAAAAAGCATTTCGGAGTCGATAGATAACTTGAATTGCCCCCGGTTGAGGCTGGGGTTGAGCTTTTCTAAGTTCCTCCTGTTTAACAAAAGGATGGACAGAAGTGGGAATTTTTCCGGAGCGACATAGATAATATTTGAGCATGGTATTTCTGCCAAAATTGAACTCAAGGCGATAGCCATATAATTGAAAATGGTCAAGTTAAAGGGCATCAAGGTATTGATTAAAAGTCATGAGCAAGGTTGAGGAATTTCGCTATTTTAGAGCAGTGTTCATCTGTGCCGTCTGACGAAAGGAGGCGATCGCAACCAAGCGGTTTGATTGTGCATCCCACAGCAGGAATTTGGAGCAGTCTAGTAAATCCCTAATATGCAGTGTCTTCACCTCCGAGAGCAAATGACAATTTTCCTGATGACAAGCGGCGAGATAGTAATTAGGAATTCTCGACGAGAGATGATGAATATTGTGATAGCCAATGTCGGCGCTAAACCATCTGAGGAGGGCTGGCAATTCTAAATAACTACTCCCCTGAACAGCTCCCAAAACATAGTCCCATCCGGCTGTTTTATGGGCATAAGACCCCTCAAAAATATGTTGTACAAAAAATATCCAGATAAAAATCGTTGCCGAACAACTGAGGGTAATGGAGTAAATACTCCAAAACAGCCCAAAGCCCCATAAATGACTGAGAAAAACCCAGCCCCCGACCACACAAATATTGTTAAACAAGAGATCCCAAAACTCAGTAGCAGATTGCCAGTATTTTGACTGATGAGCGGATATAGTTTGCGCTAAGTGAAACTCCGAACCTTTGGGCAAATCAGTTAATACATGATGGGCGAAGTCGTAAACTCCCAGGATTAAAATAAGTCTAGGCTTGATAACCAGGTAAAAAAAACCGCCCGGAATAGCCATCAATGGATGTCGTAGGACTTCATAAAGTTTTTGATTTAACGGATCAAGCTGATCAAACTCGTCAGTAGACAAGAAATCTGCGACACCCCGATAGCGCTCCCAGTCGCCATTAGTTTGGTGATGGTAAGCATGATCTCTTGACCAGCCATATTGGGGCATGGCATTGATTACACCGAGCCCAAATCCGATAATTCGGTTCATCTTTTTTGACGGAAAAAGAGAATAATGTCCGCAATCGTGCATCAAAGAAAAACAGCGCAGGGAGAAGAGAATCAGCAGGGCAATAATCGGAGGTAGAAGCCATAAAGAAATAGATGCCGCACCCGGCGCTAACATCCATAAAAGAACATAAGGCACAACGGTATTGAGAATTTGATAGGTAGCGCGCAGGTTGCTGCTTTTGATGTATGGAGTCAAGACAAAATCTGATTTTTTGAGTGTATCCATTGTTTTTGTCTATAGGTGGGGATGAGTTTATTCTGGTTCCGAGACCCTGGGCGATCGCCCCCCGCCGGGTTGGACAATTTTCTGATTTAATGGAAAAACGTCGGGCTGAAATTCTTCCCAGTGTTTGCAGATTTGCTCGTAGCACTTCGGGGGGGTAATCGGCAAATTTTTTAGGTATAAGAATGTCACCTGATTTAATGACTCCAACAGAAACACTAACTCGGTTTCTGGGCTGTAAGTATCCACAGCTTCCAAAATGTGAGCATTCATAAAGTGGTGTCGCAGAATCACCGTGTCAGGGGCAGCCAGCCACGCATTTAGAAAAGGGGCGAGACGCGATCTGGGTACATAGTGAACCTTAAAAACCTCCCCCGCAATTCCTACTGTTGACGTACTGGTGCTACAAATCACCGCACCCCGTTCACCATTGAGATACCCTACCCAGGCGTTATAGCCTAGAGCCAATAGATTCGTAGCAATAAAATCTTGCTGCCAATTCATCGGCGGATTTGGCGGCTGATTCTTGGCGCTATCTGTTTCATTCATAAGAAATATCAGGAGGTTGGCACAGATTCCCCCGTTGTGAAAACGGGGGATTTAGGCATCAATTATTTCTCAGTCAGATTAGCTTCTTGGCGCAGGATTTTTGCCGCCTCCACCATATTTTTCAGGGAAGGAATCACCTCTTCCCAACCCCGTGTTTTCAAGCCACAATCAGGGTTAACCCAAATCTGTTGAACGGGCAAATTAGCCACCCCGGTTTTTAACTGTTGCACCATCTCTTGAGTGCTGGGAACCGCTGGGCTGTGGACATCATAAACGCCGTTCCCCACTTGATGTTTGTAGCCCGCATCAGTAATTTCAAACAGGGTTTCGTTATTGCTGCGGCTATTTTCAATGGACAATACATCCGCATCCAACCGCTCAATATGCTCAATAATATCCCCAAATTCCGAGTAACACATATGGGTATGGATTTGGGTTTGGGGTTTGGCAATAGCCGCAGATAAACGGAAAGCATCCACCGCCCAGGATAGATACTCATCCCAACGTTCTGGCTTGAGGGGGAGTCCTTCCCGCAAGGCAGGTTCATCAATTTGCACCATCTTCGCCCCAGCCGCTTCTAAGTCAGCGACTTCATCGCGCAAGGCTAAGGCAATCTGCATGGCTTGTTCACTGCGCGGAATATCGGTGCGGGTAAATGACCAGTTAATCATGGTGACCGGACCGGTTAGCATCCCTTTGACAATTTTATCGGTCAGGGATTTGGCTACCTTAAACTCTCGAACTGTCATGGGTCCGGTGCGGGCGACATCTCCATAAATAATCGGGGGACGCACGCAACGGCTGCCGTAACTTTGCACCCAACCATGTTCGCTAAAGGCAAAGCCAGATAACTGCACACCGAAAAATTCCACCATATCGGTGCGCTCAAATTCGCCATGTACCAATACATCGAGTCCGGCTTCTTCTTGGAATTGGATGCACTTGGCAATTTCGGCATCGATCGCCGCTTCATATTCGGCTTGGGTAATGTCACCCCGTTTCAGTTTCACCCGCAGTTGCCGCACTTCGGAGGTTTGGGGGAAAGACCCGATGGTGGTGGTGGGGAATGGGGGCAAAACGGGCTGGCGTTCTTGACGTTGTTCATAAGGCAAAGTCCGCTCTAAATCCTGGGAGGTCAGATTTTGCAGGCGTTCTTTTACCCCCTGATTAACTGGGCTAAATTCCTGGAAGGTTTGCCATTGGCTGCGGATGACTTCCAGATACTTGTCAGGTTCTTGGGTTCCATAGGAGCGATCGGCCCAATCAGCCAGCAGTGTGATTTCTAATAACTTCTGTTCAGCAAAACTCAAAACCGATCGCAAGGGTTCGGGGAGTTTGGTTTCTCGCTGGGCATCGTAGGGCACAAATTGCAGGGAAGCCGAGGGCTGAATCCGCAGATTCGGGGTGACACGGGAAATGGCTTCCAGGGTTGACAAAACGGAGTCGGGGCGAATTTTCCAGACGTTGCGGGCATCAATAATTCCCGCCCCCAACTCTTTATCGTCGGGGAAACCATACTGTTGCAATAACTCCAGGTTCCGCCCACGGGTGAAGTCTAAACTAATGCCAGCTACGGGTAATTCCATCACCCAGGGGTAATTGTCTCCCAAGTCATCAAAGTAGGTGATGAGGTGAATGGGTAAGCCGACTTGACTGAGCGATTGATAGGTGGATTGATAGAGTTGTTTGAAGTTGGCGGCATCTCCCAATACTAAAGCGGGTTCATGGATTTGGACTTCAGCGACACCCATTTTTTGGAGTTCTTGGAGAAGCAGGAGATAGCGATCGCCTAGTTGTTTTCCCGCTTGGTCTTGATTCATCTCCAAACGACTCAGCCGCAGCAAAGTCACCGGACCCAAAACAATGGGAACAGCGCGATCGCCCAATAAGGTTTGAGCCCGCTGCACAGTTTCCAGGAAATCGCTAAAGTCTGGTGGCTGTAATGTTTCGGGAATTTCTGGGACGAGGTAGTGATAGTTGGTATCGAACCATTTAGTCATTTCTAGGGCTCGAATGCCATCAAAACCCCGCGCCATGGCAAAATAACGGTCAAGTCCGCTAAAGGATGCAAACCGTTCGGGAATGATGCCTAAGCGGATACTCCAGTCTAAAACGTGATCGTAGAGGCTCATGTCGCCAATACCAATGCGATCGATACCGGCATGAAGTTGAGTTTCCCAGTTTTTGAACTCAACTTCATTCCGAGTCTGGATGAGGGTTTCTGCGTCCGATTTACCCCGCCAAAAGGCTTCTAATGCCTTTTTTAACTCGCGACTTTTACCAATACGAGGATAGCCGAGAGTCGCGGTTTCCAGACGGGTTTGTGTATAAATTTCCGAGGTCATAAATTGCCCTTGTCCTTATGGTGAAAATAGTCACAGAAATCTAGTCCATCCCCGCGACAAACCAGCGGAGTGAACAATTGAGCGCAGCAGAATATCTGCCAAATTGAGTTGAGCAATACTCAGACCAGACTGATTAGAGTCACGCTTTGGACGAGTGACCCTCTGCCAGTCAATGTCTACATAAGGCTAGTTTTCTCAAAATGGCAATTTCAAATCAGGGCGCTACCCATGCAACGCCAGGGGAGTCGTCCTAAAAAATGAAGGCAATATTAATTGTGAAAAAGCTAAACGAACCATCATCCGTACCTCGCAGACGAAAAATAACAGTTTTTGGTGCATCTCCAGAGGAGACAGTTCGGCGGGCATTCTGACTTCGAGAGTTGTGTCTCTCCTCACAGCTGCGGGACAGCGCCGGATTTACGCCGGACTTTCCCCCTTACGTCTGATGGCTGGTCCCCATCAGAACCGACAATATTTAAGCATGATAACACACGAAGCGGAGATTTGACGAAATCATGGAAAAGTTACTGTAAACTGGGGGAACAACGATAGATGTCAGCAACCCGGTTTCTAGGGCTTAGGGTTTCACCAAGCGGCCAAGCCGCCCAAAGTCCATGGGAGAGCCACGGCACGAGAGCTAAAATTCTCAAATACAGTCGTGATCGCTATAGCCAAAGAACCAAAGGCGATCGCCTACTTATCCCCTCTGAAAACAAAGATAGTCAAAATGCAGGGTTCTCAAAAAATTCAGGTCGGGGTGAGCGACTTACGGCAAGCCTTTCATACTCATTTTCAATCGGCTGAACAAATTAAACAGATTTCGGCTTATTTACTCCTATTCTATGCGGTTGAATGTGGGCTAAAGAGCATTTTGCTCAAACGAAACCAGTTGCGAACCACAGCACTGATTCCCGATCCAACCCTCTTATATGAATCTGGTCATAACCTAGATAGATGGGTCAAGGAACTGAAAATTTCCGCCAGCATAATTAGCCAAACTCCCAATTTTCATCTAGCCCAAGGTGGTTCAACTTTAAACATAGAAAAAGCTCATCAAGCTTGGCGATATGGTATTAATATTAAGCCTGAAGATGAAAAAGTTTTAGTTGAGTGGTTAAACAGTATTAGCCAATGAATTAAGGAGAACATAAACCGATGATTCCCTCAGATATTCGTCTTTATACTTGGGTTGATGTAGAAGAAGTTTTGCTGCGGAAAAAAAAGCAAAATAAATGGCCAAACGGGTTGGTTTGGGCGCGAACCTACTGGGACGGGTTAACCATGGGAATTCGTCCGGGAACTCAAGCAGAAGCCCAAAATTGGCTGAGTGAAATCTACGACCCTCGCTTCCGAAATAATTATATTATCTTAGAGAGTGTTGATGAAAATCAACGGATTTTGCCGATTTGGTGGGAAGAAACCGAGGAAGACCCCCCAACTCCTAGACTGACTCCGAGTTTATCCAGACCTGGAGTGCTTTTTCCTCCTAGTGAGAATGTCGAACCTCCGGCTATTATGCCATCAGATTTTCCCCCAGTGGTGGCGTTTCATTCTTTTAAAGGTGGAGTGGGAAGGACTACTCATGCGATCGCCTTAGCCAAGGCTTTAACTGCTAAAAAACAAACGGTTCTGTTAGTTGATGGGGACTTAGAACCTCCGGGAATTAGTTGGTTATTTGAGCGAAGATTGCCCTATCCTCCCGTTTCTTTTGCGGACTTGTTAGCATTGGTTCATGGTGATGAATCTCCCCATTATGAAACCGCCATTCAATTAGTGAGCGATCGCCTACAAAATGCCTTAATTGATGGGATATTTATTCTGCCATCATTTCGCTCTACTTCAGGATTTACCTCTTTAGAAATTCGACCAGAACATCTGATCCAAGGTTCTCAAAATGCTTTTATCTTGACCGATATCTTAGCCCGTCTCGGGAAATATCTGGGAGTCGATGTGGTCTTGGTAGACTTGCGGGCTGGACTCTCATAATTAGCGACAGGTTTAATTTTAGATCCGCGAGTTTATCGGATATTTGTTACTACCTTGAGCGGACAATCGAGCGCCGGAACGGCGAGAGTTTTAGAACTGATTGGAGAGCGATCGCCTTCCACCAGAGAAGAAGACCCATTCCCCGCCTTAATTTTCAGCCAAGTTCCTGAAGATAAAAAATTCACCGATTGGGTGATTGAACCTGAACAACAATTGCTGGAAGCCGCCAAAACATTTATCGAAGACAATGGGGATATTCTCAGAGTAATTACCCCCTTTGCTGATAGTTTGCTGGTTTTACCTCCTACTTGGGAAGAGGTGATGAGTAAGCTAGAGCGATCGGGTATTGTAGATGCAGTTAGTCCACTGCTAGATTGGTTGCCTAGTCCAAGTGGTGCATCAATCCCAGAAAGTCTTCCTAGTTTAAGTTTAAAATCTCAACGACAACAGATTAAAGAATTGGCGGAAAAATTGGTTTATGCTGAGACAGCACAAATCGATAATTTTTTGGCAACGATTCCTTTAAAGCAATTGGCTTCAGACCATCGATGACAACTCCCTATTACAGTCGTAGTGGGCGCTAAAGGTTCAGGAAAAACTTATACATTTATGCAAATTGTTCGCCGTCAAAATTGGGAAAAATTTGTCCAGGAAACTGGGTAAACAGTCACAAATAATGCCTTGATAGCTCCCATATTATCATCAAACAATTTAGAGAATACTGCCAAAATAATAGTCGAAAATGTGCAAAGATAAACTGCCAAAATATTAATGTTTTCTCATCCTAAATTCTCTAACGATATTCGGGATTATATAAGACAAAATCAGACGGGAAACCTCCATGAAGGTCAGTGGCGGGAATGTTGGCTAGATGTCATAGCTTGGGGGGTGGGATTTAAACCGGAGGAAGCCGGGGCGGGTCGAAAATTAACCGACCATTTATTTGAAAAAAAACAGCAGCTTATTGTCGTCATTGATGGGCTAGAAGACTTATTTCAAAACTTTGATAATGATGAAAATCAACAAAAAGCTCTACGCGCTTTACTGCAAGAAGTACCGGAATGGTTGGCGCAACAGCCCGGTCGTCCTTTGGGAATAATTATTTTTGTCCGGCGAGATATTGTCTTGGCGGCGGTGCGTCAAAATGCCGCTCAGATGATGGCTCGTTATCAGCCTTATGCCTTAAAATGGAATCGGCAAGAAGCACTTAGATTAGTGGTTTGGGTTACCAAAAAAGCCCTTCCAGATTTTAACATTAATCTTGACAAACTGCCAGATATGAGCGAGGAGGAAATCACCGATACTTTAGTCCCACTGTGGGGTAAAAAATTGGGTAGTGAAAAATCTAAAGAAGCTCGTTCTGTGCAATTTGTCCTGGCTGCTCTTTCTGATTTCAACGGTCAAATTCAATCGCGAGATTTGGTCAGATTTTTAAAGATAGCCGCTGATAAATCTATGAATGATACTCGGTGGCAGTATCGAATCCTTATTCCTAAAGCAATTCGGGATGCTTTACGTGACTGTAGCAAGGAGAAAATAAAAGAAATTCAGATCGAAAATACTGCCTTAAAAAAGATTTTTGCGAAATTACAGAAATTGGCAGACGCTAACCGCAAAATTCCTTTTAGCCGCGAAGCTGCTCAGTTATCGACTGAGGAAATTAAAACCTTATTAGATAATGGCGTAGTCATTCAGGAAAAAGATGATTATTATATGCCGGAAATCTTCCGTTATGGGTTAAACTTTAAACTGACAGGTAGGGCGCGCCCTCGCGTTTTATCTCTGGCTCGGCGTGCGGGACAAAGTTCTTAATTGGTCAGTAATCAAACCATATATTAAGCAGCGATGATAAATCTGTGCTTTTGACTGATAATTAGCGACTTAGGGTTGCTATTAACAACACTCAGGCTATAAATATGATCATGGTTTTGGGGGCGGATAATTCAGAATGTTTGCTCTAGTGTCGCACAAGCTGATTAACGACTAATCACAATCAATCCCTGGCCAGGGCCTCCATGAATTTCCACTTGAGCTACATCCCCTGTTTCTGAATAAAAGCGAACCGTACTTCTCGACTGTGAGGGTATCGATCGCCATTGACGGGAATTCGAGTCGTACTCTAGGTTTGTGGTATAACCATCATCCCAACGGATCACAATTCTCCGAGAACTTTGTTCAATGGAGCAACCAGTTGACTGCGCTTGGGGTTGGTTCTGACCATAAAAACTGCAACGGCCCCGATAGTTTCGGCTCGATTGTGCTTGACCTGGCTCCATTAGCATCAAGCTGGAGGCGATAAGGACACTGCTCAGGTAGGCAGCTTTCTCTAGCAAATTTGATCCGAACTTCATGGCGCGTAAACCTTAATATTATCTGATCACAATTGCCCTTTGTTTAGGGTATGACAATCCAATTAACTTGTCAATGGCTTTCGCCCTTAAATTATAGTCTTTTAATCCGGTAGTGCGATCGGGTACTCCCATGACTTGACCAATGAGGTCGAAGGTTTCATAAATGAGCGATCGCCTCGATATCCTCCCCGGTGCAACCAATCACCCGCCTGCCAACTCATAACTATCAGCCAACCTCAACGCCTTGGATTTTAATCCCAACCGGGTAAAATAAAAGTCTGGTTATCCCATACAAACTTGGTTGCGACCTTGAGACTTCGCTTGATAGAGTGCGAGGTCTGCTTGTTTCAATAAATCATCTAAGCATCGCAAATCTTTGGTCAATTCTGAGAGACCAAAAGAAGCCGTTATCTGAAAATCAGATGGGATATCAGGATGGTTAAAGTACAGTTGGGAAATACTCACCCGCAGACGCTCTGCCATGTCTAGGGCTTGTAAAATTTCGCTTCTGGGTAACAAAACCATAAATTCTTCCCCACCATATCGGAATGCTAAATCATTGACTCTCAACAATTGATTTGTGAGTTTCGCGACTTTTTGGAGGACATAATCACCAGCTAAATGTCCGAACTGATCATTGATTTTTTTAAAATGGTCTATGTCTATCAACATTATAGAGAGTGGGAAGCCCATTTGCTGGTGGTAAGCTATCTCTTGTTCTAGCCTAGAATTTAAAAAGCGGCGATTTAATAGCCCGGTCAATTCGTCAATGGTTGATAACTGCTCAAGTTTTTTGTTGGCTACCAGTAGCTCCCTATAGGTTTCCATGAAGTCGAGTACCGGAAAGCAGAGGGTCTGGGCATTGACGCAGGGGATGGTCATAAACAGCAGTAAACCCATCATGTGAAAGTTGCTTATTGTATCATCGGTACTCGGAGAAAGCCAGAAATTTAGGAGGATTAATGTTCTGGCAATCAGAACTATAAACAGCATCAGATCAAGCCAAAGCATGATCCTAATAATTGTATTTCTACGCACCGGTTCTCGGAGGACAATTAATCCTGGTATCAGGTAAAAAATTGCATTTAGGGCTGATGTGTATATTCCAGGTATCCACTTATGGTGCATAATCGAGATGAGAAAAATCAGGCTAAAAACCAGTACACTGAGCGCAATAATTATATATAATTTGTGGATTTTACGATTGATAGATTTGTCTAAAAAAATGAAAATAGAATGGGTTAGCAAAATGGGCATTAAGGCTAGAAATATATTAGATAATGGCAGTGTATATACATTAACTCCATAGCTAAACCTCAAAAACAATAACAGACATCCCAAAGCGAATGAAAAGCATCCATAAGCCATCCATTTGAGAAAATCGTGATTCCTAACCTTAAAAAAAGCCATTAAGAATACACCGTTAGCTGTAAAGTTCAACGCGGTAGTCAAAATCAGGGTTTGTAAGTGCATTGATGGTAATGAAACTATTCAATTTTGGTGATTAATATCGCTGGGTTCATCAATGATATGATAGCGTTATTGAACCACAATTACTATTGTACTATCACTCATATAAAATTTCCAGTAAGTTAATATGGTGGTGAAAATATGGTGGGGGCAAAAATTTTTTGCCCGTACCAGATTAAGTTAGACTAGCTCAGATAGAACTTGGGTTAAGCCCAGCCCAGAATTTGGGCAACCTCTTCAGCCAAAGACAGAGGTTCAAAGGGTTTAGCAATTACACCACTGACACCGAGACTATCAAACTTTTGGCGATCGCGATCTTGAATTTTCGCCGTCAGTAAAATCACAGGAATATCTTTCGTTTGCTGGTTCGCTTGTAGTTTTTGAAAAGTAGCAAAACCATCTAAATCCGGCATCATCACATCAAGCATAATTGCATCCGGCTGTTCGCTTTCCGCAGTTTCTATGCCTTCCATACCACAACAGGCAGTAATTACACTCCATCCACCGATCATCTCCAAACTCAGTTGAGCAATTTCTCGGATGTCATCTTCATCATCAATTAATAGAATTCGCTTAGTTGTCATCTGTTTTCCTTTACTATTTCTGATTCTGATGCCGCTTCGCATCAATTTAGAGGTTAATGGGTAGGCTGACAAAAAATGTACTTCCATCGCCAAAAATACTTTCCGCCCAAATTTTACCGCCATGCTGTTGGACAATGCTGCGACAGATAGCCAGTCCCAATCCAGTCCCCCCATTTTGTCGAGAGTCCGACGCATCCACCTGTTGAAAACGACCAAAGATAGTCTCAATTTTATCTGGTGGAATACCACGACCGCGATCGCGCACGGAAATCAAAACATGATTTTCCTGTGGTTTGGCGGTAAAATCAATCCGCTTGTTAGCCCCAGAAAAGCGAATGGAATTGCTCAACAAATTGGTGAGCATTTGAATAATCCGATCACGATCAACCATCACTTTAAATTCCAGAGGAACCACACAGAGATCAACCCCGGCTTTCTCCGCCACGGGTAACATTTCATCAGCAGCTTGTATCATCAAATCCGCCACATTGACCCAATGCTTCTCCATGGGAAGCTGACCCGAGTGCATTCTCTCCAGGTCAAGGATATCGTTAACTAAACGCATGAGGCGATCGCAATTAAACATAGCGATATCTAACATCCGTTCGCTTTTTTGCGGACTAGAGGCTAATAAGCCGCTAGATAATAGCCCCAAAGAACCACGAATAGAAGTCAGGGGAGTACGCAATTCATGGCTAACGACAGAAATAAACTCATCCTTCATCTTTTCCATCGCCTGCCTTTCCGTAATATCCTTAAACGTGATCACAGCCCCAATGATCGCCCCTTCCTGTCGCATGGGCGTACTGACATACTCCACAGGTAAAATTGTCCCGTCCTTGCGCCAGAAGACCCCATCTGTAACATAGCGAACCTTCCCATCTTCTAGGGTAGCAAAAATTGGCGAGGGCTGGAGGCTATCTGGGTGGGGTTCCCCTGGGGTCTGGGAACGACAATGGCCTTTAGTAATCTGCCGTAAATCGCTCATGATTAGTTCTCTAATATCATATCCAGTCATGCGCGCCCCAGCCGGATTAATAAAGGTGATTTTACCATCTCGGTTAAGACCACAAATTCCTTCCCCCGCCGAATCAAGAATTAACTCATTTTGGTGGCGCAGTTGCTCCAGGGTACACTCAATTCTTTTACGATAACTAATATCCCTGGCAATCATGGAAATGCCTGTAATTTGACCTAAAGCATCTTTAATAGGGGAAATCGTTAGAGAAACATCAATATTTGCACCATCTTGGCGGACGTGGATGGTTTCATAATGATCAATACCGCCTTGCGCCGTAATGCTAGTTAAGATGCGAGGCATTTCATTAGGTCGTTCTGGTAAAGCCAACATCGAAATCGGAGAGCCAATGGCTTCCACAGCACTATAACCATAGATTTGCTTGGCTCCTTCATTCCAACTGACAATTATACCATCTAAGGTATTACCAATAATCGCATCTTCCGAAGATTCTACCATCGATGCTAAACGAATATAATCGGCTTCTGCCTGTTTTTTTGCGGTAATATCTCGACCCAAAATTACTAACCCTTTCCGGACTCCCGTGGCTGTAAAAAGTGGCACTTTCATCACATCATAAATTCTCAGAATGCCATCATTTTGACGAATTTTTTCTTCTTCTTGATAGACTTTCTGTAACTGCCAAGCTTTTTCGTCTTTACACTGAGAATCTAAAAGTATTTTTTGATAACAAGATAAAGCATTCACGTGTTTAATTATATCAAAAATTTCGGCATCAGTTTTACCACGATAATCAATCTTATTTAATTGCAACAGGTCTAAAACTGCTTGATTTGCCTCTAGCCATCTCCCTTGGCTATCCTTAAAACAAACCAGATCCGGAATAGCATTAATTAGCGTTTGCAATAGTTCGGAACTGGCTCGTAATGCTTCCTCAACCCGCAGGCGATCGGCAATTTCTTGCTTCAGTTGTCGATTGGCTGCTTTGAGTGACTGGATGAGTTTCGTTTTTTTCGGAGTTTTTTTTCTCGCCATTGGATTTTAAAAACCTCATGGAGCATATAAATGAGATGAAATAAAATGAATTTATTTTATGTAGAATTAGGTCATACAATAGCTAGAATATCTAGCGGTTTTAGTGATAGGCAAAATCGGTTCTGGTGGCTAGGTTCTGAGTTCTTTTGAGTCTATTAACAATGCGAGTAGCAAGTTCCGATCCGGTGAAAGGTTTGGTTAAATAATCATCGGCTCCGGCTTGAAAAACTTGCTCGCGAATTTGGCGATCGGTTTGGGCGGTGACAAAAATAACCGGAATTCCTCGCCAGCGAGGATCATTGCGGACAATTTGGCATAATTCAATGCCATTGAGATGCGGCATTTCTATATCTAAAACTAACAAGTCAGGGTGGCTTGATTCCAGAGTTTTCCAAAATTGCCGAGGATCTCCTAGGGTTATGGTTTGAATACCCCAAGGTTGCAGCAAGGTTTGGATTGCTGCTAACATTTGGGGGTCATCATCGACTATCATTACCCGGGTATTGATGGCATAATGCTGACGGAAAACGTCCCTGATTACAGCGATCGCTCTTTCTATCGTAACGGGTTTTTCTAAAAAGGCACTACCACCCAGGCGCACCACTTCCACTCGCTTACTGATATCTCCTTGGGTGGTGAATACTACCGTAGGTATGGGGGGATTTTGTTGGGTTAGGTCAACTAATAGCTGACGGAAAGGATAGCGATCAAAGTTGAGTAGGACTACTTGGGGATTCGGGAGGAGTTGAAGCATATTTTCTTCCCTACCGCTGGGGGTGCGATCGCATATTTGCCGTATGGTCGCCTCTTCCGTGATAATTTCGGCTTGGATCTGATGACGACTCGCTTCTATAATTAGATTTTGGATAAATGGCTCGTTGGTGTCAATGATTAGTAGCCGGGGAGAATCGATTTGCTGTTGGTCAGATGTACAATTATTGGGGCGATCGGTTTCGACAATTTGATGTAGGCGATCAATCAGAATTGATAGAGATGGTAGGTGTTCACTAATTAGGGGGGTGTCCAGTTGCAGGATCAGCTCGATCTCACGAGCCACCGTTGACCCTTCCCTCCGTCCGAAGGTTCCCAGTGATCCGGCTAGTTTGTGGGCTTCCTGGCGCGCCTGTTTTTGCATTTGCAGATTGATCTGTCCGTCATTGGCGGCGGCGATCGCTTTTTCAATCGTAATTATCCGATCGTCTAGGGTCTCTCTAAATCTTTCCCAAACTTTTTGGATCGATTGATTCAGTTGGAATTGGCGATCGCTATCCGGTTCTGAGTTAGCCGTAGCGGTAGCTGAATGGAGTTTCTCCAAATTCTGATTCAGCCGATATCCTAACCCATAGACAGTTTCGATAAACTCAGCACCAGCACCAGCCGCTTTTAGTTTTTGCCGTAATCCCTTAATATGAGCCCGGACCGTATTAGCAGAAGGCGGATCATCAAAAGTCCACAACTTATCTAGGATTTTATCAATGCTGTAAGTCCGTTGACGGTCCCCCATTAACAGTTCCAGTAACCCATATTCTTTCGGGGTTACTTTAATCGGTTTTCCGTTATAAGTAACATCGCAGGTGCTAGTATCCAGCACCATTTTTTCATAGGTGAATACTGATGATGTCCCCTCGCTACTACGACGCAGCAAAGCACGGATACGAGCCGATAATTCCGCAATATCTAGGGGTTTAACCATGTAGTCATCGGCTCCCGCGTCTAAGCCTTTAACTTTGTCCTGTTGATTATTGCGCGCCGTTAATAGCAGTATCGGAACTTGGAAATTATGCGATCGTAATTGGTGACATAAACTAATACCATCCAGCAATGGTAATTCTATATCCAGTAAAACCAGATCATAACTGCTGCTTTGGATATATTCCCATCCCTGCTGTCCATCATTGACGACATCTACCTGATATTTCTGGCTCGTCAGCATGGCGACCAGAGCATCTGCTAGGTGTAAATCGTCCTCAACCAGAAGAATACGCATTGATGCACTTAAACTTGGAATTGTTGAGGACAGATGTATTTAGGAAATGTCTGTTTATCCCCCAACTCCGAGAGCAAAACTCAACTCTCTTTCTGAAGAAACAGCCAAGGAAATTACCCCTTTTCCTGAGAAACTCCCCGATCCCCATTTACTTTTTATCGTTCCTCAACAATAAATTATAGGGTAAATCCTGCCCAAAAAACTGCCTCTGGACAATTAACCTTCAGCCTCTGGCTAATTAGGGGGTTCCACCACCGCTACTGATGAGAACCCCCATAACCTGAAACTACAAGTGACAGTGATTAGATAACTGATTCAACTTCCGCAATTTCCGGGATTTTTTCCCGCAGGCGGCGTTCAATCCCCATTTTCAGCGTCATCGTTGAACTGGGACAGGAACCGCAGGCTCCTTGTAGCCGTAGCCGGACAATAGGACCGTCAAGTTCTACAATTTCCACGTTTCCACCGTCAGCCATCAAATAGGGACGTAGTTCGTCCAGGACGGTTTCCACATTTTCTGGAGTCAATGCTAAAGTAGTCATGATTTATCGGATCTGTTGTGCGATGTATTGAACAATTATGATCTTACCCCCATTTTAGCTAGTTCGGCTACTTCCTCAATCTCAACCCAAATCTCCCCCCTTGAGTTCGATATCAGCACTATAGCCGGGAAAGTTACGATCCTCAGTATAGCGGTATTCCTAGGCTTGGCGAAATAACTCGCCAGCATCTGTTGTTGATTCTGTCATGAAATCTGGCAACTATCAAAACACATATATTATCTATTATAATCTATTGACCGTAAATTTACCATAATTTTATGAAAATTACCGATTTTAAATTATAATAATCTCGGCGCTATGGATATCAATTCTGTGTATACATACCCTAGATCTTATTTTTGGGCTACCATACCCACAGCCCTTTATTCTGTCTGTTGATTAGAGATCCACCTCTGTGGCATTTCATCAATATATTATTCCCCATGATTCCCCCTTTTGCCACCCAACCTATGGCTATCTACTCACTCTAAATAGTCTCAAGTATTAATCAAAGTTATCACCCATGTCTGCACGTCCTATTTATCTTGATTGTCATGCTACTACCCCGGTAGATAAGCGCGTTTTAGAAGTAATGATTCCCTACTTTACCGAACACTTTGGCAACCCCGCCAGTGTGAATCATCTCTATGGTTGGGAAACCGAAGCCGCCGTCAAACAAGCGCGACAAATTATCGCCGATGCCATTAATGCTACTCCCACCGAAATAATTTTTACCAGCGGTGCAACCGAAGCCAATAATTTAGCCATTAAAGGAGTAGCAGAAGCCTATTTTAGCCAGGGTCGTCATCTAATTACTGTCGCCACAGAACACCATGCAGTCCTCGACCCCTACGATTACTTACAAGGCTTAGGATTTGATGTAACTTTACTCAGCGTTCAACCCGATGGCTTAATTGATTTAACCGAACTAGAAGAGGCTTTTAGACCCGATACAATTCTAGTTTCAGTGATGGCTGCTAACAACGAAATTGGGGTATTGCAACCCCTAGCTAAAATCGGTAAAATGTGTCACGATCGCCACATATTATTTCATACAGACGCAGCGCAAGCCTTGGGGAAAATACCACTAGATGTTGAGGAAATGAAGATTGATTTAATGTCCTTAACTGCTCACAAAGTCTATGGACCTAAAGGCATCGGTTGTCTATATGTGCGTCGTCGCCAACCCCGCGTCAAAATCGCCCCCCAAATTCACGGCGGCGGACAAGAAAGGGGATCCGTTCAGGAACCCTTTACACCCCTCAAATTGTCGGATTTGGGGCGGCGGTAAAATTAGCTTTAAGCGAAATGGCAAGCGAAGCCCAACGGTTGACAAAATTACGCGATCGCCTTTGGAATCAACTGTCAACCCTCGACGATATCCGTCTCAATGGTCATCCCACCCAACGCTTACCCGGAAACCTAAATGTCAGTATTGCCGGGGTAGATGGTCAAGCATTACTATTAGCATTACAGCCAACAATGGCAGTATCATCAGGTTCCGCTTGTACCTCCACCCGCATTGAACCTTCCCACGTTTTAAAAGCCTTGGGAGTCCCCGAAAATCTAGCTTATGCTTCCCTGAGATTTGGCTTATCTCGGTTTAATACAGAAGCCGAAATTGACCAAGTAGCACAAGAGGCGATCGCCACCATTAAAGTGCTAAGAAGAGTTCAATATACTAGGTAACTAATTCATGGCAAAACCTGAATATTTAATGATTATTTTTACCCTGATTTGTGGTATCCTATCTTTAGGGATGGGTATGCTCAAAAACCCCAGAACTTCTCAGATAGCCACCCTCCCCCCAGACTACGATCGCCTAGCCGATTTAATCAGCTTTGGTGCTTGGCAAAAAGCCGAACGTCAGACCTATCGAATGATGTTGTTAATTCTGGGCAAAAAAAATCAGGAACTCACCCCCAAAGATATCGCCAAGTTTCCCTGTCAAGAATTAAGCCAAATTGACCAAACCTGGTACCAAGCCAGCCAGGGGGAGTTTAGTTTAACTAGACAACATCAAATCTGGCAAAAATTTCAGCAGTTAGACCCAGATAACCCCCTAACTTTTGCCTCTCTTAATTCATTCATCAAAAAATCCAACATTTGCCGGGATAGTCAGTCTCCCAACTCCTCAGCTATCCTTTGTCATGAACAATTGAATCTAGCCATATTTTCCCGTCTGCAAAAATGCCAAATTTCTCCCCCTTCTCCTCCCGTATTAGAAACCAAAATTTGACCAGTCCCCCTAACTCAGTCCCAGTCAGGAGTAGCACCAGGTGAGTCAACATCAAAAAAACACAGCCACAACCACAAACCCTAGTGGTAGCCCATCCGAGCCAAATTTTACAATTCTTTACTCAACTTGGGCTAACTCCTCACAGCAGATATATCCCCAGACGATCGCATAATGGTAAGCTACTAGATGGCTCAATCAATTATTCCTTGACTTAGTAAGTAACATTTACCCATGACCGACTCGACCCAAACCCCCTATCTGTTGCGCGCTGCGCGTGGTGAAGCCTTAGACCGTCCCCCCGTGTGGATGATGCGGCAGGCGGGTCGCTATATGAAAGCCTATCGCGATCTGCGGGAACAATATCCATCCTTCCGCGATCGCTCTGAAAAAACAGATATCGCCGTCGAAATTTCCTTGCAACCCTTCCGCGCCTTCGCCCCAGATGGAGTTATCCTATTTTCAGACATCCTCACTCCCTTACCCGGTATAGGCATTGATTTCGACATTGTGGAAAGTAAAGGTCCGATCATTGATCCGCCTATCCGCACTCAGTCTCAAATTGACCAACTACATCCTATCGAACCAGAAGCCTCCCTGCCATTTATTCGGGAAATTCTCCAAACTCTGCGCCACGAAGTCGGCAACAAAGCTGCTGTGTTAGGATTTGTAGGCGCACCTTGGACTCTGGCAGCTTATGCCATCGAAGGCAAAAGCTCTAAGGATTACACCATTATCAAAAGTATGGCATTTAGTGAACCCGCCATGCTACACCAATTTTTGGGTAAACTAGCTTCTGCGATCGCCACTTACGCCTGTTACCAGATTGACTCCGGGGCTCAGGTTGTGCAAATGTTTGATTCTTGGGCTGGTCAATTAAGCCCCCAGGACTATGAAACTTTTGCTTTACCCTATCAACAGCAAGTCGTTAAACAGGTCAAGGCTAAACATCCTGATACCCCTCTGATTCTCTATATTAACGGCAGTGCCGGAATTTTAGAAAGAATGGGTAAGTCTGGAGTTGATATGATCAGCGTTGACTGGACTGTGGATATGGCCGAAGCTAGAAATCGTATCGGTCACCATTTGGGAGTAC
Source organism: Arthrospira sp. PCC 9108 (assembly GCA_016745315.1). Lineage (GTDB taxonomy): Bacteria > Cyanobacteriota > Cyanobacteriia > Cyanobacteriales > Microcoleaceae > Limnospira > Limnospira platensis. The sequence goes on along the minus strand of CP066886.1, from coordinate 691,017 downwards.
AAGGAAATATTGATCCTTGTGTTTTATTTGGATCTAAAGACACCATCCGCGATCGCATTTTGGAAACTATCCGCAAAGCCGGAAACCGAGGTCATATTCTCAACCTAGGTCATGGGGTTTTACAAAAGACCCCAGAGGAAAATGTTGCCTATTTCTTTGAAACTGCCAAACAAGCAGATAAACTATTGGCAACTCATGTTTAACTGCCACATCTCATTGACTCTCAGAAAATTGGTTTCCTATACCGTTGGCGGTATCAGTTAAAAGCCGGTTGTAGAACAGTCAATTACACAGGGCAAAGGGGGTGTTTTCCACTGTCGAAATCATTAATTTCCCCCCTGCCTCTCCTCTTCTACCACTGCCTCTTGTTATGACCCAAAAAGTTTTCATCACTGGTGCTAGTGGCTGCATTGGTCACTATATCGCCGAAAGTTTAATTAATCACACTAATTATGAACTGTACTTTTTGGTTCGTAATCCAGACAAGCTAGGGTTTAATTATAAAAAACGACCCGATATTCACATCTTGGCTGGTGATTTGCGAGAGATTGATAAATTTTCCGACTTATTAAAAACCATTGATATCGCTATTTTGGCAGCCACCTCATGGGGCGGAAAACCCGAAGTATTTGATGTTAATATAACCAGTACCCACCAGTTACTCAAATCCCTCGATCATCAACGCTGTCAGCAAGTCATTTATTTCTCCACCGCCAGTGTCCTTAACCGCCAAAATCAACTCATCCCCGAAGCTGGAGAAATTGGCACCGATTATATTAGTTCAAAATATCATTGTTTGCAGCAGATTTCCCAAAACTATCCTGATTTTCCCCCCTTGCGGGTTCTCTTCCCTACCCTCGTGTTAGGGGGAGATACAGATAAACCCTATTCCCATCTTTCCTCTGGTCTCCCACAGGTGGTAAGCTGGATTAATCTGATTCGCTGGTTTAAGGCTGATGCGAGTTTTCATTTTGTCCACGCCGCCGATATTGCTAAAGTTGTCGAATATTTAGTTAATCATCCTCCACAGTCTCAGCAACCAGAATGGCTGGTTTTAGGAAACCCACCCTTGACATTAAATCAGGCGATCGCCGAAACTTGTGCCTACTATCACAAATCTATCTATTTCTCCATTTCTCTGTCTCTGTGGTTGGCTAATTTTTTCATCATTGTATTTCGCGTACAAATGGCTGAATGGGACCGCTTTTGTTTGAATTACCGCCATTTTACTTACCAAAACCCTGTTAGTCCCGCTACCTTCGGGGAAATTACCCGCTTTCCTACCCTAACCCATATCCTCGCAGAGTTTGCACCCACTTCTCCCTCTCCCTCTTCCTCTCCCTAGTCGGCTGATTTATCTGTTGTTGATTTTTTATTCAACTCGTCTCGCGCCGCGCTCAGGGGGTTGACAGAATGGGGAAAAATTGCTAATCTGAGAGTAGTAAATAAAATAATGGGAATCTTGACCTAAATCAAAAAATTGGATATATCCCCATTATCTAATAATACCACAAATTGCTCAAACCGGCAACCCCCTCCCATCCCCCCATCGGCGGGGGCGATAATTTTGTTACAAAACTTAATATAAGCAGCAAAGATTATGAAAACCTTTCCGAGAGAGATTGGCAATAAATCTCAAAATGAGTCACCAAAAGCGATCGTGCATTTAGAAGCAGTGAGCAAAGTTTATGGAATGGGAGACATAGAAGTTAAAGCCTTAAACGGTGTGAGTCTGACCGTAGAACCAGGAGAATACTGCTCAATTATGGGAGCGTCCGGTTCAGGAAAATCGACAGCCATGAACATTATCGGCTGTTTAGACCGTCCGAGTTCAGGTTCCTACCAACTAGACGGGGTAGGTGTCGCCCAAATGAATGAAGGGGAACTAGCCAAAATTCGGAACCTAAAAATTGGTTTTGTGTTTCAGCAATTCCACCTTTTGTCACAAATGACAGCCCTCGATAATGTCATGTTACCAATGCTCTATGCCGGAATTTCCGCCAAGGAAAGGCGAGAACGAGCCACAGAAGCCTTAATTCGGGTAGGTTTGGAAAATCGTATGCACAACAAACCCAACCAACTATCTGGGGGACAACAGCAAAGGGTGGCGATCGCCCGCGCCATTGTCAACCGTCCAGTATTATTACTAGCAGACGAACCCACAGGAGCTTTAGACTCCAAAACCACCCAGGAAGTCATGGATATTTTCACCGAAATGAATAATAGTGGCATGACTGTAGTTATGGTAACTCACGAACCCGATGTAGCTCGCCAAACCAAAAGGGTAGTTTGGTTTAAAGATGGTCAGGTGATTCATTCCCACCTGAAACCCGAAGATTTGCATCATGCCATTTAACCAAAAAGGGCGACCCATTCGGCTACCTGCAAATCAGGATATACAAAAATCAATCAATATATCTGTAGTTTCTTGTACCCAACAGCCAGACCCTCAGCAGCACCAGGCGTAGAACTCCGCAACCTCTTCCCTGGTTTGGGTAGAAGGATTTACGGGTGGGAGTGCGGAAAATTTGGTCAAATCATGTAGATTGTCTTAGGAATCGTGGTAAATTATGGACGGCTCGATATGGATCTCTATTGGTACTTTCTGCCTAATAAGCATATAGGAGCCACAGTAAACTAACTCAGGCGTAATAGAGTCGAGGGGATGACTCCTGAGACTCTGAGCCGGAGTCAACTGCATCACGAAACCAAAACCTATGCCAAATCCTTCTTTGCGTGAAACCCCAAGCCATGAACCGGCTGATGTTATTCCATCTAAACAGCAGGTTTCGCTGTTAGACTGGCTGACCCAAACTGGGCGCTTGATTCCGCGAGATACTGTTCAGGAGCCTGTGAGTAGTTACAGACCCGACGAAGAAGAAATATCAGAACTCATCGTTGATGATGCGTCTTATGTTGATGAAGATGACAACGATGATGAAGATATGGACGAGGACTAAGGAACAGTTAACAACCTATCACTTGGGTATAAACCGAGAAAGATTGATCAATAGGGGCTAATCAGTTACCCTAGGGCGAATTATATTTGCCTACAAAGTTTTTGGTGTTGAGGATTGATTGAAAAACCTGTGGATAGTAAATTTACTAACTCCAAGTCCCTACAAATATCAGGATCGTATTTATTACTGTTCCTGTGTTTAGGATTGAGCGCTTTCGCCATTGGCTTGGATATGACAGTGAGCCACCTATGGCCTGCTAATATTTCCTTGTTCGTACCGTTTACCATTTGCGCTTTAGTCGTGGCGGCGACCGGACAGTGGATTATCCCCATTTTAGCCCGGATTAAAGCCGGACAGTTCATCCGAGAAGACGGTCCGCAAGCCCACCTCAAGAAAGCCGGAACCCCAACCATGGGGGGGATTTTCTTTATTCCTGTCGGTATTGCGATCGCACTAGCCGGATCAGGATTTGATACTAATGTTATGGCAATTTGCGCCCTAACGGCTGGCTTGGGCTTAGTTGGGTTCATAGATGACTGGCAAATCTTGAGACGAAAATCTAATAAAGGCATCTCTGCTAAGATGAAATTGGCGCTGCAAGTGTTGTTGGCAGTGCTATTCTGTATCTGGTTAGTCTACAATCAAGCCTCGGTAGCATCTAATATCGCCTTACCCTTTGGCTTAACTCTATCCCTAGGGGTGTTATTCTGGCCCTTCGCTACATTCGTTCAGGTGGCGGAAAGTAATGCCACTAACTTAACCGATGGCGTTGATGGTTTAATGGGAGGATTAGGAGCGATCGCCTTTTTGGGAATGGCCGCCTATCTCGCCCCCACCTACCCAGAAATTGCCCTATTTTGTGCCTGTATGTCCGGCGCTTGTGTAGGATTTGTTTCCCACAACCGCAACCCAGCTAAAGTATTTATGGGAGATACAGGAGCCTTAGCTTTAGGGGGAGCCTTAGCCGGGGTAGCTTTGATTACTAATACCCTTTGGGTGTTATTAATTGTCAGTTTGATTTTCTTAGTCGAAACCCTGTCTGTCATTGCCCAAGTGACCTACTACAAGGCGACTAAAGATGCCAACGGAGTTGGTAAACGTCTGTTTAAAATGGCTCCACTTCACCATCACCTCGAACTTTATGGCTGGTCAGAAAATCAAGTTGTAGGCTGTTTCTATTGTATTCAAGGCTTATTAATTTGGGTGGTTTTTCTGATAGCTGGTTAGGTATTTTCTGGTGTGGTTAACAAGTTCAATTTGAACTGCCTATTATGCCATATATTTCTGTTGTCATTCCTATCTATAATGGCGAAGCTGATTTGCCAGATTTGATTGCTTGTTTGCGATCGCAAATCTACCCAACCAATCAGGTTGAGTATCTGCTAGTAGACAATAACAGCAGCGATCGCACCGGGGAAATATTGCAAACAGCTACCGCCGAGCCAACCCTACCCCTGCGACCCCTGACGGAAAATCAAATTCAAAGTTCCTACGCCGCCCGAAATCGTGGTATCCGCGCCGCCAGAGGAGAAATTATCGCCTTTACTGACGCTGACTGTCGCCCAGAACCTGAATGGTTAAAAAACCTGGTACAACCCTTTGGAGATGATCAAATTGGCATAGTAGCAGGGGAAATTATCGCTTTACCAGGAAACACTCTCCTAGAAAAACACGCCAGCCGCCAAGATACCCTTTCCCAAAAACACACCCTCGCACACCCTTTTTATCCCTACGGTCAAACCGCTAATTTAGCCGTGCGACGAGACGCATTCCAAAAAACGGGCTTATTTCGTCCCTATCTCACCACCGGGGGAGATGCTGATTTATGTTGGCGCATTCAACAGCAAACCAGCTACAAGTTAGCCTTTATGGAAAAAGCACAGGTTAAACATCGCCACCGCAGCACTCTAAAAGGATTACAAAGTCAGTGGCGACGCTATGGAGAGTCAAACCGCTATCTTCACCAAATCCACGGCGTGGATTTAATGCCTCAAATGCAGCCTAAAGACTACATATATAGCCTAGGGCGGTGGATAGTCAAGGAATTACCTGTCAATAGTGCTAAGGCGATTATAGGTCGCGGTGATTGGGTTGATGTGGTGGGGACTCCCATAGGTCTACTTAATGCGAGATGGCGATCGCTCGGTCAGCAACAAGCAAGTCTTCCTGAACAAGCCAAACAGATTGATCAGCTTTAGTCAAAGAAAAGTAAACAGTAGAGGTTGGTTTTGTGCCATGAATGTCACCCTTATACCCCATTCAACTGAAACAATTACCCGCGTTGGTGTAATTGGCGGCGGACAATTAGCTTGGATGATGGCTAGTGCGGCTAAGAATTTGGGGGTGTCTCTGGTGGTCCAAACTCCCCATAATAGTGATCCGGCTGTGGCGATCGCCGCCGATACCGTTTTAGCAAATATTGCTGATGCGATCGCTACTCAGGAGTTAGCTAAACGCTGCGATGTGATTACCTTTGAGAATGAGTTTATTGATCTTGATGCTCTCCAGGTATTGGCAGAAGCTGGGGTCTGTTTCCGCCCCCGTCTGGAGGCTTTAGCACCCCTGTTAGATAAATTTGAGCAATTATCTCAATTGCAACGTTTAGGCTTGCCTGTGCCTCGTTTTGAGGCGCTAACAAGGGCTGAAGGGGATCTTAACCCTAAAATTACCCAAGGTTTGGGTTATCCGGTAGTTCTCAAAGCTAGACGGCATGGTTATGATGGCCAGGGAACCTTTATCATTCCTGATGCTGCTACCCTGAAAGCTACCTGGGCGAAGTTTGATTATCCCCCATGCTACTACAGGAATTTATCCCCTTTGAACGGGAATTAGCAGCGATCGCCGCCCGGTCAGTCACCGGAGATGTCGCTATTTATCCCATTGTGGAAACTATCCAACGCGATCAGGTTTGTCATCGCGTGATCGCCCCCGCTAAGATTAGCACCGATTTACAAAATCAAATTAATCGGTTAGCCCATACCCTTCTTAATGGTTTAGACGTGGTGGGGCTATTTGGTATTGAGTTTTTCCTGACCACTTCTGGGGAGGTTTTGGTTAATGAAATCGCCCCCCGCACCCATAATTCCGGTCACTTTAGCCTTGATGCTTGTTATACCTCCCAATTTGAACAACATTTGCGGGCCGTCTCTGGTTTACCTTTGGGAAGTCCTGACCTTAAATGTGGCGGCGCGGTGATGGTGAATTTGTTAGGGTTTGAGTTAGCCGAAAATGACTATTTCGCCAAACGGGAACAACTCGCCGCCATTCCTCAAGCTAAAGTTCACTGGTATGGGAAAATTCAGTCCCGTCCCGGTCGTAAACTCGGTCATGTCACCGTTTTAATTGATACTGAAGACCCCCATACTCTACATGAGGAAGCACAGGCGATCGCTCAACAGATAGAATCTATTTGGTATGGTGATCAACTTCCCTACCGCCATCAGTAATCATACTCATTGAACCCAGGGTTCCCCACCAACAAAAAATAGCTGTCCTTACCTGTGAGGACAGCCTAATTTATCTAATTTATAGGTATATACTCTTAGTATTTAATACTCTAAGATTCTGCACTCTCCCCTGACTGAGATGATTGTAAATTATCAGGATCGACATAGTAGCAAACGGAATCTAAGCAAATTAACGCCCAGCCCGACTCTTCAATGTTTTTTAACTTGTAAGCACCCTGCTGCACAAAAAAGCCTTTATGATTGCGGGTATCAGCCTTAACGTAAACCTGGTTATCATTAACCTGGTTATCATTGCCCATAGTTATTTCTACGTTATCATTGCCCATAGTTATTTCTACTCCTTGTGTTATCAAATTGGTCTGCTAACTTCAAATAAGATTGTTAATGCGTGAAGTTCCCAAATCTTATCATTTATTTTGCCAATTGTTGGTTAAATAATATTATTTTTTGTAAAGGAGTTTCAAGAGCTACCTAGTAGGAATATTTACTCAGTCGCCCTATTCAACTGGAATTTACTTGAATTGCCGTGAACAGACCCGATAATTTCAGGTCTATTACTGGCGATGCTATATGTTAGCATATCATCAAATTGGTATTGCTAAAGTTCTAGGAGCCATTGTTTAACCCTAAGTAAACTTTTCCATTCAGGTTTGCGAGTCAATCCATCGTCCAAATTTTTTTTGACTTCCTCTAGCCACTCCGAATCAGCCATAATCATCTGTTGAGCCATTTCTACATGGGGACGAACCCCCGGTTTTTTTAACTCCAACATTGATACGGCTAAATTTACCCTAGCTTGGGGGTCGTGGGGATTTAATTTAACCGCCAACTTGGCGGCTTTATAAGCCGCAGAGGGTTTATTAGCCAGAAGGTATAACCAAGCTAGGCTAGTCCAGGCGTTACTATTTTTAGGGGAGCGATCGCACACTTCACGAAACACGGGGATTAAGGTATCCATAGCTTCCCCAGCTTGATAACGCTCAAATCCTTCCTTAAACAGTTCTTCAGTAGTTTTCATCGTTAGAGAGCAAGTATTACAGACTACAAAGCGATCGCCATTGTTACAGTACAACGTGCGATCGCCTTTAATCATACCTGATGGAGTCCGTCAACCATTAAGTAGCAAAGGACTTACCACAGCCACAGGTTTGACTAGCATTAGGATTAGTAAATTGGAACCCACCCCCAATCAAAGCGTTGCTGTAGTCAAGGACCATCCCATAAATATACAGCAGACTCTTGGGATCACAAACAACCTGAAAACCATTATGATCGAAGACCTCATCAGTATCCTGGATGCTATCGGGTTCAACAAAATCCATCATGTAAGACATACCAGAACATCCCCCCTGACGGACACCCACCCGTAAACAGAGGTCTCTACCTTGCTTCTCGCGCAGGAAAAGCACCTGCTGAACAGCAGCATCAGTCATCTGAATTCCTTGGGTTGGGGTTTTAGACTCAGTTGCTTGTGTCATTGGCTTTCCTAACTCCTTGATTTTTATGATTTTCGCAATACTAAACTAGGGGTCGAGATAGGTCTGACGACTTACTCGGACTATTGAGAACACCATAACTGCTCAATGGGCTTGGCTCTCACTCTCACCTGCTATGCTGGAATGTGGGAATGGGAGCCAGCATTGTTTACACAGTGGTTCCCAATAGCGTTCCATAGCTCATTTAACGCCGGGCTAATTAATTTATGGCAGGCCAACTCATGAATCGACCCTGCCATGTATTGATCCTAGCTCCGATTGTAACAAATTTAGGGTGGGGAGTGTTAAGATGACGGTCAAGGAGACCTGGGCTAGGGATGAAAAGCCAGTCCTACAGCCAGATCTAACCTGGGCGCGATCGCATTTACCAGAATTTGGTATTTTGTCATACAATCTAAGATTAGAGACCATAGCAGGGACCTGCAACCTGTTACCATAAACGGAGCGGGTGTAAAATTCCCGGTTCAATCAATTGTGTAAAATCTTAATCTGGTAGCACTACTCGATATTATAATTTATCTAAATGACATTTCTCAATCGTTCAACCCTTCGTCGTTTACAAAAACTACCATCCATTCCTAGCGTGTGGGAGGGCGATCGCCGTCCGATGTCTCAGGGGATGTCACAGACTAATTTAGAAACAGATATAGAGACTGATAATGACTGCATCATTTGGGTTGACGGTTCTCAGGGAATGGTACGGTCAATGGATATGGTATCGGCTAATATTGGTCCAGAAGCGATCGTCCGCACCCTACTTAGAGCGATGGAACATCCCCAAAGCCCCACCCCAGCAGCCCGCCCTCACAAAATTGTGGTCAAAGATCGCGAAATTCAGTTTTTCCTGCGCGGTGTCTTACAAGAACTGGATATAGTTATAGACTATGTACCGGATTTACCACTAATTGATGAGATATTTAGGGGACTCCAAGAAGTAGCCGAAAGTCGCCCTCCTCAACTTCCCGAAGCCTTTGTAGATCCCCTGCTCAAAAAAGCCTATCAAATTTGGCAAGATGCACCCTGGGATAAATTAGTGGAACATCAAATTATTTCTATAGAAATCAATCACTTAGATGTAGGAACTCTCTACATTTCTACACTAGGGAAGTTAGGGATGGATTATGGGGTGTTAATGTACCGTTCCCTAGAATCTTTAAAAAGGTTTCGAGAAAGAGTTGTTGCTGACCGACCTTTTGATAACCTAGAAGAAGCATTTTTAACTCAAGATTGTCTGTTTGTCACCTTTGAGCCTTTGTCAGAAGAAGATGAGGAGGAGGACGTAATCTGGGAAACTTTATCAGCATCGCAGATTGAACCTAACTTTGGTAATTTACACCCCTTAGAAGGTTTGCGATCTGTGATCTACGAAGAAGAAGCCACGGTGATGATGGTAGCCTTGGAAGCACTGCACCGATTCTTACGAGATTTTCGCTATAAATTAAATGAGGATTCATTTCCTAAGCTGTCGAAACGATATCGCATATCTTGTTCCTTACCTGATGCAACTGAAACCAAAATGATTTCGGTGAAGGTGGAAACTTTACCAGAGGTGGCTGATGAACTTCTGGAAATGGTGGAAGCCGCAGCGGAAGATGACGACGAGGAGTTGGATTACCCTACGTTACGAGATGATTTGATACCACCTAAATCATTTTTGAGTTTAGGTGTAATTCCTTGGGAAACGGTGGATTATTTGCGAAACAATACGGAGTTCTATCAGCCTTCGGATGTGCAAATTCCTCAGAAAGGGGATGGTCTACCTGTGATTTTGATTCAAACTTCTAAGCCGAAGGCGAAAACACTAATTCAAAATTTGGAGGAGGCTGGAGGATTAACGGGAATATGTTTTAACTCAGGAAAAGATCCCCTGGAGGGTCGCAATTATGACCTGGGAATTTTGAAGACGGAAAATGGTGAATTGCATTTGTTTGGTGAATTTATCGAAGATGACCCAACTCATCAGCGGGCTCGGAAAAACTGGGAACAACGCTGTAGCCAAACTCAGGGTTGGTGTGGTTTAATTATTGCTATGGGGTTGACGGGGGCTTCTCGTGGTCAGCCCGGTTTTAAGGATATGATGGCATTGGTGGAATTGCGATCGGTTTCTCCTGATGAGTTGGGATTGGGACCTTTAGAACTCATTACCCCCATGTAATTAACTGGAAACTACAACCTAGGTTATGTCTGAACTACCCCCCCTAAATACTGATACGATTTGGGCGATTCTGAATGAGGAAATAGACGACAGCACTGTTAATCAACTGGTGTGGTATTATCTCGGTTATCGCTATGACGAACAAAGCGATCGCTGGGATGTAACTCAAGTGGATACACAGTGGCGAGAAACCTACGGAGAACCCCCGGACTTTATCGAAAGCCGTCCGGCTACTGTTCAACTCACCCGGTCGATACCTAAAGAAAATAAACAACTCCTGAAAGAGGAACTAGGCTTTAAAGGCTACACTATTGGAAACTTTGGACCGAGACAAACCCGGCGCGCTACTATGGCTAACTGGTTACTCTCCTATATCAAAACTACCCAGCCCAACAACACAGATATTCAAGCAATATCAACAACGCAAACATAATTGAGGTAAGGATTTCGTGACGATTTTATCGCGTAGGGGCGGGTCCGGCGATCAGCCAGAACCCGACACCAGCCAACTTTCTAAACCCGCTATGAAAACTGCATTTTTGGGACTGGGTGTGATGGGTGGCTATATGGCTGCTAACCTCGCTCAAGGTGGTTATGATGTGAAAGCATGGAATCGTACTCGATCGCGTCCTGGTGTGGCGATCGCCTCTGATGCAGGCGCTAAAATCGTTCATACCATAGAAGAGGCTGTGACGGAAGCTGAGGTGATCTGTACCTGTGTGGGAGATGTTCCCGATGTGGAAGAAGTCATCCTTGGTCCGGAAGGGGTGATTCAGTTTGCTAAACCGGGCGCGATCATTATAGACTTTAGCACTATTGGGTCGGCGGCGGTTCATCCGATCGCTTCGGCGATCGCATCCCATGAAATGCAATTTTTAGATGCGCCTGTTTCTGGGGGAGATATTGGCGCGAAAAATGGGACTCTAACTATTATGGTGGGTGGCGATCGCCATAGCTTTGACACCTGCCTACCCTTGTTAGAAACAATGGGTAAAAATATCCGCTATTGTGGTCCTAGTGGTAGCGGTCAAGCTGTTAAACTCTGTAATCAGGTACTATGTTCCCTCAACATGATTGGACTATGTGAGGCGATGTTACTAGCGGAACATCAGGGTATTGACCCTCAACTAATTGTGGAGGTATGCAGCACCGGAGCCGCTGGGTCTTGGGCTTTGTCTAACCTAGGGGAAAAGGTAGCTAACAATGATTTCGCTCCGGGTTTTATGATTCGCCACATGGTTAAGGATTTGCGATTAGTTCAAGAGGCTATTTCCAGGGAGTTACCAGGGGTAAAATTAGCCGATACCCTGTTTAAAATAGTTCAGAATTTGGATGAAGGTTTAGGCTCTAATCAAGGAACCCAAGCCATGATTAGAGCTTATCAGAAGCCGGACAATTAACAATTAACAATTAATAATTAATAATTATCCATTTCCGAGACCGCCGCTACTAGAGATAAAGCCACCATGGGGGCTGTGACCGATCGCAAAATTCGGCTTCCCAGAGACACAGGCTGAAATCCCCTATTAATTGCTTCCTCAACCTCTGGTGTTGTCCATCCCCCTTCGGGTCCAATAGCTAAAAGCAGGGAATTGTAGACATAACCCTTTCCTTGTCCGGTTCGAGAAGCCAACAAACAATTCAACAGGTGGGGAAAATCTCCCCTAGCCACACAAATATATTTATCTACCTCTTCTCCCTGGTCTGACAAAGTTTCCCAAGCCTGCTGTATCGATAGTGGATCAGTAATTTCCGGGAGGATCTGACGTTCTGACTGTTCCGCCGCCTCTGTAGCAATACGTCGCCAGCGGGCTAGTTTTTGAGGGCTAGGGACAACCACAGTGCGGGCGCTGATAATGGGAACCAAACGAGACACTCCCAACTCCGTAGTACAGCGCACAATCTCCTCAAAGCCACTTCCTTTAGGCATAGACACCCATAAAGTCACAGGTATGGGTAACTCATTGTTAACCCTTATCGGTTCAACCACAGTGGCATTTTGCCCGCCTTTCCAGATAGCCAGCCACCAACCCCCCGACCATCAAGAATAATAAAGCGATCGCCCTGTTGTAGGCGCAACACTCGACCCAAATAATGCTGTTGTCCAGCAGTCAGGTCTACCTGTTGGTCATGGAATTGTTCAGGAGCGATCGCGATCCGTTGAAGTTCCCTCATGAAATTCTGTTAACAAAATGACCCCACCCGACTTTTGGTAGGGTGGGGATTGCTTAATCAGCCATTAAAGGCAATTAGGACTCAGCGCGAACCTTAGCTAGGTACTCCTCAATCGCCTGGGTAGCAATTTCGACAATTGGTTTGCTTTGGCGTTTCGACTCATCTTTTAGTTGACTATAGATGTCATGACGCACACTAACCCGATGTCGGATTTTGCTAGGATCGACCGGAGCTTGGGGCGCAGTCGCATCATTAGAGAGTGTTTCTGGCGAAGTTGGGACAGGGATTTCTTTCGTCTCAATGTTCATCGAGGAATTTACTTGGTAATTGGATACAAAAGTGCGGATGGAGTCTAAACCAACACGATGGCAAAAATCGCCAAAACTCTCGGACGGTTGCCGATTCTGTTTAAAGCCAACAAAAATCGGCTCCAGAACTGCTTCTAGGTCACATAGAGCCAGCCGTTCCATAAAAGGTTCAGCTAGTCGCGTTTGGTTAGGAGAGCCTCCCAGCCAAACCTGGTAGGTGTCGGGAGCGCTACCGACGAACCCCAGTTCCGCCATGTAGGGTCTGGCACATCCATTGGGACATCCTGTCATCCTAACGACAAAATGCTCCTGTTCCAGCCCTACCTTGTCCAACAATACCCGAATCCGGTCTAGGATACTAGGGATTGCACGTTCAGATTCTGCAATTGCTAATCCGCAAGTTGGGAAAGCCGGACAGGCCATGGCATAGCGGACCAGAGGATCAATTTCGGTTTCTGGCAAAACCCCATGTTCTTTCAGGAGGCGATCGATTTGCTGCTGGTGTTTCGGCGAAATCTCATACAGGATAATGTTATGGTTGCCTGTAATTAACATTGGCAACTCAAACTTTTGGTGAATTTTCTGTAAAGCCGCCTTCAGCCGGAAACTTCCGTCATCTTTCACCCGGCCATTTTCCACCGAGATACCCAGAAATAATTTACCGTCGCCCTGTTCATGCCATCCCAGGTAATCTTGATATTTCCAAGGAGGCAGGGGTTTAAAAGGTTTTAGGGGTTTGCCAAAATAATCCTCAACCTGAGCGCGGAATTTGTCAACTCCCCAATCCTCAATTAAATATTTCATCCGCGCGTGGCGGCGGTTAGTGCGATCGCCATAATCCCGCTGAGTTGCTACGATCGCCTTCATCAAATCATAAATATCAGCGCGATCGACATAGCCAATTTCATCAGCTATACGGGGAAAGGTCTCCTCTTTGCGGTGAGTTCTACCCATACCGCCTCCTGCTAGGACGTTAAAGCCCTCCAATTCTCCCGCCGCATTAGTTATGACCACCAAACCCACATCTTGGGTATAAATATCAACAGAGTTATCTCCTGGGACTGTTACCGCACATTTGAATTTGCGCGGCATATAATGCTTGCCATAGATCGGCTCTTCCCCCTCATGGAAAATTGTGCCATTACCATTGCGATCGCGCGCCGCTTTGACTTCCGGGTTTTCCTCCGCACTAACTATTTTTTCTCCATCGAGCCAAATTTCATAATAAGCCCCAGTCTGAGGAGTCAGCAGATCCGCAATATAATTCGCGTAGGTTTTCGCATACTCATACTCAGGGCGATCGCAATAGGGAGCCGGAGGAGCCATCACATTCCGGTTCAAGTCTCCACAAGCACCCAGAGTCGAGCCCATGCTTTTGATAATGCTAGAGAGAACCGTTTTCAGGTTCTTTTTGAGAATCCCATGGAGTTGGAACCCTTGGCGGGTAGTTGTCCGCAGTGTCCCATTCCCGTATTCATCCGCTAGATGATCGAGAGTCTCATAAAGCTGAGGTGGGATAAATCCCCCGGGGCTGCGGGTTCGCAACATAAACTGATAATCTTTCTCTTGTCCCGGAACCCGATTATCTCGGTTATCCTGTTGGTAGGAGCCATGAAACTTGAGAATCTGAACCGCATCCTCTGTCAAATAGTTGCGATCGTTGAGCAGTTCAGTTGCTAAAGGCTCCCGCAGTTGATTACTGCGCTCTTTGATAGCTTCAAGTTTAGAGAGCTTTTGCGCTGATTTCGTAAATGTAGGGCTTGTCATAGTAAAGTGAAGTGCCAGTCAAAACAAAAAAACATCGAGGCTGAACCTGACTTAGCGTGAACTACCCCACCCTGCCTTTGGCGAGGATGGGGCTTCCTGATTCAACGGGAACTGCATCTAACAAAACCGATGTTTTGCCAGGTTGTCTTACACTCCCTCCCCAGGCAGTATCGCTGGTTCCCAACGACAATACTTGTACTGAGCATAGTCGAAGTATCCGCAAGGCTTCATTTCTGATATTTTGTGCCGCGTTGACATCTCGATCATGGCAAGTCCCACAATGTTGACATTGCCATTGACGAATATCTAACGACAAACTATCTACTCGGTTGAGGCAAACGTGGCAGGTTTTAGAGGATGCAAAGAAACGATCAACCTCAATATAGGTTTTTCCTTCCCACTCCGCTTTATATTTAAGCATTGTGGTAAACATTCCCCAGCCTACATCACTAATCGCCTTGGCTAGTTTGTGGTTTCGTACCATCCCTTTTACATTCAGATTCTCTACAGCAATAACTTGGTTTTCGTTGACTATCTGGCGGGATAGTTTGTGTAGAAAGTCCTCACGGCAACGGACAGTCTTGCTATAAACCTTAGCTACTTTTTGTTGGGCTTTAGTTCTATTCTGACTACCCTTTTGCTTGCGGGATAGTTTTTGTTGTTGGCGTTTAAGGTTACGGTGATGTTTGGCGAAATGACGGGGATTATCATACTTTGACCCATCACTGGTAATGGCGAAATGAGTCAATCCAACATCAATGCCAACTGCTTTACCTTCGGTAGACTGACTGGGAGTTTCTTTCCCATCATCCACCAATACCGAAGCATAGTATTGTCCATCAGAATTTTGGGAGACCGTCACAGTTTTGATTGTCCCTTCAAATTCTCGATGACGATGGCAGTAGACTAGCCCAATCTTCCCAGGTAGTTTGATATAGTCTCCCTCAAACTTAACGTTGGCGGGATAACTTAATGACTGCCGACCATGCTTTGACTTGAAACGGGGCAATTGCGCCCGCTTCTCAAAGAAGTTTTTGTAGGCAGTGGAAAGATTGAGAGCAACAACTTGCAAAGACTGGGAATAGGCATCCGTTAGCCAAGGGTATTCCTTTTTTAACCCTGGCAACAGACCCTGGATATATCCACGAGATAATCCTTTGCCTGTCTTGAGATATGTTTCTTGGCATAGGTTGAGTGCCAAATTCCAATACCAACGACAGCATCCAAACGCCTTGGCGAGAGACGCTTTTTGGTCGTCGGTTGGGTAGATGCGATACTTGTACCCCTTATACATTATCTTTATTTGCTGTTGCCGATAAAATTGTAGCTGATCATCCGAGGATTCGCTATCGCTCAGTTTGTTTATTGGTTGCTATTCATCCCCTCCCTGCAAGCGAGGAAGGGGAATTCCGCAACATTTTTTAAATTCCAAGCCACACCCAATTGTGTTTAAACACCGATAGTCTGAACCTGAACGTCTCGCACCTAGCAAAATGATCGTACCACGATTATGCTAGAGATTGTCCTCCATCAGATCAGATTTGGTCAAAACTTTTTATGGCAGATTCTCTAATGTACCAGGAAGATCACTTTGTTGTCTTGGAGCCTAACCAACCTGAGCAACTTATGACTGTCGCCGAACTTACAGACAAGTTACAGGCTATTCTAGCCCAACTACAAGATGATCTCCCCCGTGAACTCCAAAAGTTTCCCACACCCTCACAGCAAGCCCAATATCTTATCAATACCTGCTGTGATCTTGATTTAGGACCCGGAAAATATCTACAGTGGTATGCAGTACGTTTAGAAAAAGGCAATCCCGAATAGGTAGCATATACACCAGCACCCTCCCAAGCTATGGGATTTCAACCTTAACCCCAAATTTGCCACTCAATTAGCTTTCCGTGTCAGCAATCATGATTAAATCCACGCAATCAGTGTCTGGTTGAGTCACCTGTACCCGCAAATTCGGACCAAAAAATTGAGCAATTTTGGTTTGCTTTTCTTCCCAAACCGATAGAGGCACAAAAGGCGAGTAAAATTCTAAAATTAACGCATAACTGCCATCAACTACCCCTTCCCGCAAGGCTTGGAGCTGTGGATGTTCATCATCATTCCCTCCTAGTTTCAGGCGTTCGATCGCATCAATGAGGTGAGCCGATTGGCCATAACGATAGCGGGTAACATCCGATCGCACTTGATTTTGAGTAGGGGTCGCCTGTTGTTCCCGCTTGCTGAGGACTTCTGGCGTTGTCGGTTCAGAAAATGGTATAGGTTTAATTTCTGCCGCTTTCAGAGCCAGTCCTCCCAATAATAGGGGAATCCCATAAAAAAATCCCGCTAGATTTAGGGTAGCATAGTCAGCAAAATAGGCGACAAACCCCACCACAGTAATTAACCCACCCAGCACTAAACCCACTTGAGCTAGAGAAATTTTCCGAAACATCAGATTAACTAATTATAAATTGTTGGCATCAATCAATACTTTACCAAAAAATTGCCCGTCAACCCCAATCATTTACAGTTCCCCAGTCCCGTTTTTTTCACATCACCAGAACACAAAACTTGAGTTTGATGCTAGAATTATCGAAATCTAACTACCTAGGTGACAAGAGGATAATCCATGGATTCACAGAAGATCCGAGAGCGAGTTGCCTTAATTGAGAGCCAACGGGAAGCTCTACTCAAGTTATTGGAAAAACCTAATTTAGGGCCTTTGCGAATTGATGTAAATCAGGCTCTCGAGGAAATGGATGAGTTGCTAGAAGACTTCAAACGCACATTTCCAGAATCAGAAAATAATTAAGTTTCTGGTCATAGATTAGGGTTTGATACCGGCTCCAAATCCCAGCCATTATCTATATTTTACCGGGGCGAGGCGGAGTCAAATCATCAGGGATGTTTTGGCGGCGCAGTATGGTTTTATGCTCACCGCGAAAAGCATCCTTAATTAACGGCTCTATCCCCGCCCCTGTCTACAGTTGACTCACTTGAATTGTCTTGTGGTGCTACTACCTACGCAGTTGAATAGGCATCACTAAATAAGTCATTTTTAAACCTCCCAAAGGATTGATAATTACGGGAGTGCTGGCTGCATTTAACTGTATCTGAATTTCCGAACTATTTAACACCTTTAACCCATCCATTAAGTATTTGACATTAAAGGCAAGTTCCTTGGGTTCTTCACCGGAAATCTGAGCAGGCATTGACTCCAAAGCATTCCCGACATCAGCAGCTTCTACAGATAGGGAAATTTGTTGATTTACCTCATCAATGATACATTTAACAATATCATTTTTTTGGCTGGCTAAAACCCCAATCCGTTCTAAAGCCCCCAAAAGGGTCCGTCGTTCAACATTAACCTGGCTTAAAAACTTATTAGGTATTAACTGTTCATAAGCCGGATAAGCGCCCTCCAACTTACGAGAGTTCAAACGACGAGTTCCCACGTCAAAAACCACTTGGGTATCATCAAAACCTAAAGTCACCATGAGGGGGGTTGTGGCTTCTTCCTCGGTGGCGGTGCTATGTCGCCCTGAGTTAGCACTTACAATCATGCGTTCCACCTCCCGCAGGGCGCGTGCTGGGATAGTTATTTCCAGGTCTTCTTGTTCTTCACTATTGGGGTCTCGGACATTTTCCACCTTGACCACTGCGAGTCTATGACCGTCGGTGGAAGCAAAACAGAGGGTATCTTTTCCGACTTTGAGATTAACACCAGCTAGGACTTGCTTAGTTTCATCAGGACTGGTAGCAAAGAGAGTTCCCTTTAAGCCTTCCAATAGACTATCAGCCGCTAGTTGAATGCTATGTTCCCCTTGGACGGAGGGTAACTCTGGATACTCTTCAGCCACCATTCCCCGGACTTGATAGCGTCCTGAACTGGAAGTTAGAGTAACGACAGCTTCGGTGTCTTCATCATTGACCTCAATATCGCCCCCAGGTAAACGGGAGACAATATCATTGAGCAATTTAGCAGGTAAGGTTAAAACTCCCCCTGCTGAACCTGAGCCGGAAAACTGGCGTTAATTCCCATACTCAAGTCAAAGGCGGTTAGACTCAATTGTTGAGTGTCCGCATCAGCTTTCACCAAAATGTTAGACAAAATCGGGTGACTGGGACGCGACGGAATGGCTCTCGAAACTAAGGATAGATTAGAACTGAGTTGTTCCTGTTCTACAATTAACCGCATTTCAGGTATTTAGCAAGGGGACTGAATCTAATATTATATCTCTGATGGCGGCGTGGCGATCGCCTAAATTCTGATAAGTTCTGAACCTAGGTGTTGAACCTAAGTATTGTTTAGGGGGTGGCGAGCCAGTGTGGAAATTGTGGAAATTAGGCTTAAATTTGCATCTGTTTCAGGGTTCCATCCTATGAGTATCTGTGGAAAAACTGTGGAAAATCCATCAAATCGATAGGGATTTGGTCCGGTTCAATCCCCTGTGAATCTTAGTATTTGGCAACAATAGGCAAGTTATCCACAACATTTTCCACAGGGTATGCTTGAGGCTGAAAATGGGAGAAGGCTAGTTCCTCCCCTACGGGCGAGAATATCAATAAACCATGGGTACAGTTCCGAACCCGCCCCCAGATTATGGTTTTTTAGCTGTCTCCCGGAGTCGGAGGGAGTCAGAGGGGCTTTAATGTGTATGGGAATTGACGCCAGGTCTGTTCCCAAAGGGCGGCATATTAAGCAATTTTGCATTTAATTAACATATAAATAAATAGGCTATAATTGCGGAATTTTTGGGGGATATTTTTAATATAAATTAACGGAATTTTTCTGAATGTTAGATGAGGAATTAGAGTCATAGTTAGGCAAATATTAAAACCATGGCGATAGGGGAATTAATAAGAATTGTAAAATATGGGAGTTTTGGTTGTGGGTGGGGGGGTATACTGGAAACCGCCAGCAGCCGAAGAATAACGATCGCCTATGGGCTGTATTGGCTTGTTCAAATACTACCGGGTATTTGACGGGAGTTGACAGGGTAGCGATCGCATCATTAGAAAGCCAATATGCCCAACCAACGTTTGCTGGGAATTGAAGATATCAGGGGTCTGACCGGACCGGAGAAAATCGCGGATTTATTCCGGCGGTTGGGATACGATACCTGCTGCGAAGAATTTGATCCCGAAGATGTGGACCTGAGCGATCGCCATGCTGAGGCGGTTGATAGGGCTTACTTAATCGCCCAACAGGAAAACGGCGACCCGGATTTTAAGGTGATCCTGTTCCAACTACGCGGGGGCGAGTGGGAAACACCTAGCACGGCGAGTGGCCGCATGAAGGCGATCGCTAACCAGTTAGGACAGCAAAGCACGGAATTTCTGTTGATGGCTACCAAGGATTATAACCAATTGATGTTGGTGAACCCCCGCAAAGCCTTCGACGAGAACAAAAACATCAAGGGCAACATTCGCAAACTACTCATCGATCGCACTAACCCCACCGCCTACGATCGCGATCGCCTGGAAGCCTTGGCTGTTAAGGGTAAATCCCCCTCCCAACTGTACCAAGCACACTGCGAAGCCTTCGATGTGGAACAACTGACCAAGAGCTTCTACAGGGGCTATCGTGACCTATTCGAGCGGGTGAAAGCGGTGGTGATGGAATATAACCCCCACCCCTATTTTCAGGACGGAGACAGGCTGCACCAGTTCTCTCAGCGACTGTTGGGGCGGCTGATGTTCCTGTATTTCCTCCAGAAAAAAGAGTTTCTGGCAGGCGATCGCCAGTTTTTGACCCACCAATACCGGAAAAACGGTTTTCAGTCGGAGGACTGCGACTACTACCGGGATATCCTCGAACCCCTGTTTTTTGACACGCTGAACCGCCAACGACCCGACTGCGAATCCCCCTGGGGGAAAATTCCTTACCTCAACGGGGGGCTGTTTGAGCGCGACTACGGCGAGGGTATACGCGATGCGGCCGGACGAGAAACACCGGAGGCGGTGAGACTTCCTAACTCGATATTTGACCCCGCAGATACGGACAGCATCCTGAGTTATTTCAACGGCTACAACTTCACCGTTGCCGAAAATGTGGCGGGGGATGAGGACGTGGCGGTTGACCCGGAAATGTTGGGGAAGGTGTTTGAGAATATGTTGGAAGTGGAAGAACGCGGCAAGTCGGGAACGTTCTACACTCCCAGAGGTATTGTCCAGTTCATGTGTTCGGAGGTGTTATGCCGCTATCTGGCGGATGAAACGGGCATGGAGTTGGAAACTGTGGGAAAATTGATCGACTATGACCCGAACTTAACCGACTCTGATTTTAATCAATTGATGAGTTCCCAACAGGTGCGATCGCTCAAGAAAGCACTGGATAATATTAAGGTACTTGACCCGGCTGTGGGTTCGGGTGCGTTTCCCCTGGGGATGCTGCAAATTATGGTGAACGTGAGACAGGCGATCGCCCGGCGGGAAGGGATGACGGTGAAGCGCGGCAGCCTGACCATTAGCCAGTGGAAGCGCGACATGATCGCTAACAACCTCTATGGGGTGGATATCAAACCAGAGGCGATCGAAATCGCCAAGTTGCGAATGTGGTTGTCGCTGGTGGTGGATATTCCCAGCATCGAAGATGTGGAACCTCTGCCTAACCTTGACTATAAACTAATGTGTGGGAATAGTTTAATTTCTACGATTCATGGTGAACAATTAATCCCAGATCCCACCAAAGACCAACAGGGAACGTTGGCAATAACTCCCATTCAAACGGCTATCCAACCTTTACTGGCATTGCAAAAACAATACTTTGATGCTCAAACGGAGGAACGCTACCAACTCAGAAAGCAGATTTTGGAAGCTGAGATGAATGTGTTTAGGGTGGCTGTCCAAGACCGGATTCAATACCTACAAGGTCAGTTAAAAGAATGCGATATCGACATTCAAAGCCTCAAAAAACCCACTAAAATCCTCTTGGATAAACGAGATAACATTACCGATAAATTAACCAACCTAACTAATTTTTGGGAGGAGGTGAACTCCGGGAAAATCTCTCTTAATTTCTTCCAGTATCACCTGCACTTTCGAGATGTTTTTGATGAAAAAGGTGGCTTTGATGTGGTCATCGGCAATCCGCCTTATGTGAGACAAGAGGCTATTAAAGAGTTGAAACCAGCATTAAAAGCAGAATATGAGTGTTATACAGGGGTGGCTGATTTATACGTTTATTTCTATGAGCGAGGCTTGAGTTTACTCAAATCAGGAGGGCATTTAACTTACATCTCGTCTAATAAATACTTCCGGGCTGGGTATGGTGAGAAACTCCGCAAATTCTTGGGGGAAAAGGCTAAGGTTGATGTGCTGATTGATTTCGGGGATGCTTCTGTATTTGAGGCGATCGCTTATCCTAGCATTATCCTGCTCAACAAGGCAAAACCAGACAACCATCAAGCGCGGGTCTTTAATTGGGAAATCGGACAGTCAATTGATGAGTTTGCTGCGGTGTTTAAAAAACAGAATTTTCTGCTTCTTCAGAAGGAGTTAACGGCTGATGGTTGGCGGTTAGAATCTCCTGCTACATTGCGGTTATTGGATAAGCTGCGGGCTGCTGGTACTCCTTTGGGTGAGTATGTTAATGGTCGGTTTTATTACGGGATTAAAACAGGCTATAATGAGGCGTTTGTTGTTGACAGAGAAACACGGGACAGGTTGATTGCTGAACATCCATCTTCTCAAGAGGTATTAAAACCTTTTTTGCGGGGAAGGGATGTTAAACGGTGGTGTGTTGATTGGGCTGAACAATATTTAATTAAAATTGAATCATCGGAAAATAAAAAACATCCCTGGAGTGATGCGAAAACTGAGAAAGAAGCAGAAAAGATTTTTGCTAAAACCTATCCAGCTATTTATTTTAAGTTGGAATGCTATAGGGATAGATTGATTAAGAGATGCGATCAGGGTAAGTATTTCTGGGAATTAAGAAGTTGTGCTTATTGGCAGGAGTTTAAACAGCCTAAAATTATTTTGAGACAAATTATGGATAAAGCAACTTTTGCTTTGGATATCGAAAACTTTTATTTTAATGACACACTCTTTATGATTCCCATTAACAATAAAGTAATTGTAGCGATATTAAATTCATCTATAGTTTGGTGGTTTTTAATTAATATTTGTAATGATTTACAAAATGGCTTTTTACGCGCTTATAAAGAGCAACTTAAACAAGTTCCCATACCTTCTGTACATGAATCAGATTATCTAGCCATAGAAAGATTAGTCCAAAAATGTCTGGATGCGAAAGGTGTGGGAGTTGAGGAGTGGGAAGCGGAAATAGACGATCGCGTTGCTGACCTGTACGGGTTGACGGCTGAGGAAATGAGGATTATTAGGGGAGATTAAACTTGTGAAAAGAGACATGGATCTAATCAGGAAAATAGTTTTGCGGTTAGGAGAATCACCCAATGGGTTGACACCAGGAAACCCGAAGATGGAAGCCTATAAAGACTCAGGATAAAGCCGGTGCTGTTACGGGGGAAGTTGGGACTCAATTGCTGGGGAGTTTGATTAAAAAAGCAGTAGGGCTTTGAAAGGTCTTCGAGGTGTTTTTTTGAGAGAAAATTGGTAAGCTGATTTGGTGTTGTAAATTCCCGGTTGAGAGGATAGCCAGCAGCCCAAAATCAGGTCAATCATCAAATCTAATTAATGGGGTCATGCTAATTACCGACGACTATATCGATAACTCGACTAAAACCCTGAAAACCATCCTTAAACAACTGATTGAAAACGAAGAACAACGGGTTTTGGATATCGCGACCGGATTTTTCCGTATTGAGGCGTGGGTGCATTTGGAAGAAGCAATGAACCATCTGGAATCGCTGCGGTTGCTGATTGGACGTGACCCGGCTATCCGACCAGCAGAGAGCGATCGCATTGACCTGGTTAAATACTTCCAAGAAGAAACCCGACGACAACTCGAACAGTGGGAATATAACCTGAAATACAAGCAGCAAATCGACCGGGCGATCGCTTTTTTCCAGCAAGACCATATCCACGTCCGGCTGTTTGGAGTGGAGGGAAAAAAATCGCAATTTCTGCACGCCAAAGCCTACATCTTCGACAATTATAGCATCGTCGGTTCCAGCAACCTCACCCCGGCGGGATTGGAAGGAAACA
The DNA here is from genome assembly GCA_016745315.1 of Arthrospira sp. PCC 9108. Taxonomy (GTDB): domain Bacteria; phylum Cyanobacteriota; class Cyanobacteriia; order Cyanobacteriales; family Microcoleaceae; genus Limnospira; species Limnospira platensis. The sequence goes on along the minus strand of CP066886.1, from coordinate 667,563 downwards.
CGGAACTTAATGTCATCAATAAAAACACCGTGATCGCCCGCGACCTGCGAGTTAACTGGTTCGAGAAGTTTTGGGAGGACCCCAGCGTTGACCTGGACTACAAACAGAAGCTCATAGAAGCCCTCAACGCCTCCAAATTTGGCAGCAAGCCTTACACCCCCTACCAGGTATTTTTAAAAGCCCTTTGGGAACTGTTTAAAGACGATTCCATGGTAGCGGAAGGCGATCGCACTAGCCTAGATTTAGCCAGCTTTCAACATGAAGGTTTCGAGCGGGCGATCGCCCTAATTGAACGGCACAATGGCTGTATGGTGGCTGATGCTGTGGGGTTGGGTAAAACCTACATCAGCTTGCGGGTGATAGACTACTACCTAACCAAACTCCGACGACCCGGCCACGTTCCGCGATCGTTGGTGCTGTGTCCGGCGCAATTGCGAGATTTGGTGTGGAAGAAGAAGCTAGACGAGTATGGATTGAAAGCCGATGTCATCTCCCACGAAGAAATGGGACAAAAGGGCTTTGATTATGCTAAATATAACCGTTATGACCTGGTAGTGGTGGATGAGTCCCACCGCTTCCGCAACAGCGCCACCCAGCGCTACGAAACCCTGAGAAAACTACTCAGCAGCGGGAATCGAGAAAAGCGCGTCCTGTTGTTGACAGCAACCCCCATCAATAACACGATGTTCGACCTGTACCACCAGCTTCTACTCATCACCCGTGGGAATGACAATTACTACCAGGACTGGGGTATCAAAAACCTGCAAAAGCACTTTGGGGCGTTGGTGAAGGGGAAGGCGGAAATCACCGAATTGCTGATGCAAACCATGGTCCGACGCAGCCGCCAGGACGTGAAAAAACGACAGGATGCTGGAGAGCAGATCTTCATCGCCGGAAAACAGATCCACTTCCCCCAACGACAATTGGAGAAATTTACCTACAATTTCGAGGCGAGTTTCCAGGGTCTATACGCTGATATTGGCGATCGCGTGGATGGTCTGAACCTCGCACCCTACAACAGCAAAGAATTTAAACGCAGCGCCAACCAGAAAGACCAGAAGGAAGTCAAATGTAATCGGGCCCTGGTGATGCTGCAAAAGGCTTTGTACTTGAAGCGCTTTGAAAGTTCCCTGGTAGCTTTCGAGAAATCTATCAAAAATCAAGCCAGCTTTCAGCAAGCCTTCTTCGACATTCTCGCCCACCAAGGGAAGTTACTCGATAGCAAAAACTTCCGCAAATATATCCTTTCGGCTCAAGTGGAAGATGACGGGGAAACCTCACTGGTGGAAATGCTGGGACGACTGGAAGATATCGACTCGGGCGACTACGACATCCCCCAACTGACAGAACAGATAGAAACGGACATCCACACCCTCAAGGATATCTTGAACACCCTAGAACAGATCCGGCAGTTTCCACAGGACCAGAAAAGCGATCGCAAGCTAATGGCGTTCCAGGATTTGCTACTGACCCTCCGAGGTCAAAAAATCCTGGTGTTTAGCTACTTTGAAGATACGGCCCAATACATCTACGAGGCACTGACAGGGGACGCACAATGGCGGGAAGCTATGGGTAATCCCAAGCTGGAAATGATTACCGGGTCAACATCAGGGCGGCGGCGGGAATTGATAGTTAAACACTTCGCGCCTAAATCTAACTGCGAATCGGACCAAGAACAAGAGGCGATCGCTCTTGACCCCATCGACATCCTGATCAGCACCGATGTGCTTTCGGAAGGTCAAAACCTCCAAGATGCGGGGATTCTGGTTAACTATGACCTGCACTGGAACCCGGTGAGGATGATTCAACGGGCGGGGCGAATTGACCGATTAGGGACGGACTACGAGACGCTCTACATCTACAACTGTTTCCCCGAAGAAGGGTTAGAAAGGCTACTGGGTTTGGTGGAACGCCTACAACAGCGCATCGCTGAAATCGACAACAGCGTGGGGTTAGATGCGAGTGTCCTGGGGGAGGAAATCTCGAATAAATCCCTGGAGGAATTGCGACGGTTGAAAGATGCTGATAGCGAGGAGGAAAAGGCGGAAATTCTGGCGGAACTGGAATTGGCATCAGATTTGGTCTCCCTGGACGAGATGCGCCTACCGCTGCTTAAATTCATCCAAGAACAGGACTTGGGGAAAATCGAAGATATACCCATGGGGATTCACAGCACCCGCTATTTCAACATCCCTCACCGGAATTTTTCGGAGGGGGGGATTTTTTTGGCTTTTAAAGCCCGCGATCGCTATTTTTGGCATTGCTACCCGCGCCAAGGAGGGGCGATCGTTACTGATATGAGCCACCTGGTGGCGGACAAGGGCAAAATCTTCGACTGGATCAGATGCGAGTGGTCTGACCCGGAACTGTTGCCGCCCGCGCCCTTCGACAATGCTATTTTTTACGTCCTGGAAAGGGCGACGAAAAACCTGCTAGAATCTCTAAAACGCGATCGGGTGGGGAATCGATTTAAACCGCGACTTTCGGGAAATCTCCACAAAATTAAAGAAGTTCTCAGCCAGCCACAACTGTGGGAAAAATGGGAACCTGAAGAACTTGACATCAAAAATCAGGTTTTGAGGGTCATCGGAACTCAGCGGGAATTGCAACGTACCTACAAAAAGGATATCGACTCGATCTGGAATCGATACAAGCACAGTGATGAGGTTTTGGCAATGGTGACAGAACTCGACGAACTGTTCTGCGAAAACGAACTCTATGACGGTCTAAACGCCGACCAGGAGGGTTTACAATCCCAAATCCGCGAAATTACCGAGGAGGATTTACAACTGATTTGCTACGAGTGGTTCTACCCGACTTAACGACTGTTTAAATTAATGCGATCGCTTAACTGTTGGAGAATCTGATGCAGTTCTGAATCGCGATCGCGGCGTTTGGTAATCTTTTCACAGCCATACATAACCGTTGTATGATCTTTGCCTCCAAACACTTCCCCAATCTTAGGTAAACTCAGATCCGTATGCTGTCGCATCAAATACATCCCCACCTGACGAGCTAAACTAATTTCTCGGCGGCGAGAATGACCTTTTAAATCCTCCACCGATACCTTAAACTTCTCCGCGACAGCTTGAATAACAATTTCTGGGGATGACTCAGACCTCTGTTCTTTCGGGGTTAAAACCGCCGCAATATTCTCCACAGTCATGGGAAGACTGGAAATAGAAATATAAGCCACCGCCCGAATTAACGCCCCTTCTAACTCCCGAATATTCGAGGTGTAGTTAGTCGCAATATACTCAATCACCGCTGGGGGGAGTCGCATATTTTCATACTCAGCCTTTTTCTGAAGAATAGCCATCCGGGTCTCTAAATCAGGGGGTTGAATATCCGCTACTAACCCCATGGAAAACCGAGAACATAGGCGATCCTGCAATCCGGAAATTTTCGTCGGTGGGCGATCGGAAGCTAAGACAATTTGTTTCCCCGCCTCATGGAGAGTGTTAAAAGTATGGAAAAACTCTTCCTGGGTGTACTCCTTCCCCTCAATAAACTGGATATCATCCACTAACAAGACATCAGCGGCTCGGTAATGGTCGCGAAAACTCTGCATACTGTCGCGGCGGATCGCGGTAATTAAATCATTAGTAAACTTTTCTGTAGACACATAAAAAACACGAGCTAATGGATTAATTTCTAGGCGGTAATGACCGATCGCCTGCATTAAATGAGTTTTACCCAAACCCACCCCCCCACAGAGAAACAAAGGGTTAAACTCACGTCCGGGAGACTCCGCTACCGCCAGAGACGCAGCATGAGCCAAACGACTCCCCGCCCCCACCACAAACTGGGAAAACATATATTTAGAATTAAGATGAGGGGGTTTATGGACGGTGGGGACTACTTCCCCTACGGTATCTAACCCACTCGATGACACCCTAGGATTGTGATGGTCGATGGTAACTAATTCTCCGGTTCCGGTGGTGATACAAATTTCCAGGCGATCGCCTAAAATATCTTGCACGACATCTGCGATGATCTCCCGATAGTGCTTTTGTAACCAATTACAGGCGAAGGGGTTAGCTGTGCTAATTACTAGACAATGGTTTTCTAGGCTAGTGGCGATCGCCGTTTTAATCCAGGTGTTGTATGTGGGCTCCCCAAGCTGTAGCTGGAGACGTTCGAGAACTTGATTCCATAACTGTTCAACAGAAATATCCACGGCTTACCAAAATTAAAGATTTGCTCCGGCGATTCTGCCAGAGCTGGCAAAAATCATGTTAGATTGGGACAAAGTGCCTGATCATGACGGGAAGTTGGTATCAGATGCTAACCCCGCACAGCCCCCTACTAAATTATATTTGAGTCATTATGACTGATACCACTAGAAAAGGCTTTTGGAAACACCCTATTATCTATTTTCTGTTTTTGCTGATTGGCGGGACCGGAGCGATAATGGGCGATCGCTGGCTACAGACCCAATTGGGCAACAATGTTAATCCTAATGGCGAAACAGTTTCTCAGGTCGGTTCCCCAGATCGGACTGATATGGGTATCCCAGAAACTAGATCCCAACCGAGACTGAACGCCCCTAATTGGTTTAATCACCCCTTTAATCCCTCCTCAGACCGAGCCTCTAACTTTATTGTAGAAGCAGTCGATAAGGTGGGTCCGGCGGTCGTGAGAATTAATGCTTCTCGGCGGGTCAGTCGCGATCGTTTCGAGAATTCTCTCCCTAGGGACTTTTTTAATCCTCCTAGGGGTATGCGTCCCCCTGGCGATCGCTTTGAGGAAGGGACTGGCTCTGGGTTTATTTTATCTCCTGATGGTCACATTCTCACCAATAGCCATGTCGTCGAAGGCACTGATACCGTGCAAGTTATACTAAAAGATGGTCGCCGCTATGATGGTCGGGTGTTGGGTACTGATTCGGTCACAGATGTAGCCGTTATTAAAATTGACGCGACCGATTTACCCATTGTCACTATCGGAAATTCTGAAACACTCTCCCCCGGAGAATGGGCGATCGCCATTGGAAACCCCCTCGGACTTGATAACTCCGTAACCGTCGGAATTATTAGCGCTACAGGACGTTCTAGCACTGATGTGGGTGTTCCTGACAAGCGCATTGGATTCATCCAAACTGATGCTGCTATTAACCCTGGTAATTCTGGCGGTCCCCTGCTGAATGCTAAGGGAGAGGTCATTGGGATGAATACAGCCATCATCAGCGGCGCTCAGGGGTTGGGATTTGCGATTCCCATTAATCATGCTCAACAAATTGCTCAACAGTTAATCACTTCCGGTCGCGCTGAACACGCCTATTTGGGAATTGAAATGGTCACTCTCACCGAAAGATTCCGCCAAGAACTCCAAAATACCCAAGGTTTGCCATTTGCTATTCCTGACACTGATGGGGTATTAATTGTTAATGTCGTGTCTGGCTCCCCTGCTGACCTAGCGGGACTGCAAGCGGGAGATGTGATTCTCAATCTTGACCAACAAACTATTAAAACATCTGAAAGAGTGCAGCAAATTGTACAAAGTAAGACTGTAGGGAGTATACTACAGATTGAGGTGAATCGCAACGGAAGTTCCCGGATCTTGCAAGTGAAAACGGGGAACTTGCCATCTCAAACAACTGGCTAAACGGTTCTACCTCGGTTTGTGAATTTGGGAGACACTACTATGGCAGATATACTCGCGGTTACTCAGTTAGGCGACCCGGTGCTGCGTGACCATGCTCAACCTGTTGCTAATATATGGGAACCACGCATTCAATCTCTGATTGATGATTTAATGGCAACCGTGATTGAAAAAAATGGCGTGGGTATTGCTGCGCCACAGGTGGGATATAGCGATCGTATCTTAGTCATCGCTTCCCGTCCTAGTATCCGCTATCCAGCAGCACCCGAAATGGAACCCACTGCTATGATTAATCCGAAAATCATCGGTAAATCTGATGAAATGGTGGCTGACTGGGAAGGTTGTTTGAGTGTTCCGGGAATTCGGGGAATTGTGAACCGTTATCAGGCGATCGAAGTTGAATATACCAGCCGAGACGGTCATCTTGAACACCGAGAACTAACTGGGTTTGTCGCTCGTATTTTTCAGCATGAATATGACCACTTAGAAGGGATCATATTTTTGGATAGGGTAGCAGATTCCCATAGCATGATGACAGAAGACGAATATCAGAAACGCATTGTTTTTCAAAGCTAAATTTAGTTCAAGGAGAAGCGAATATGTCAGTCAACATTAAAAAAGGTGAACGGATTAATCTCGCCAAAGAGTCCCCCGGACTGGAAAAAGTCGGAATGGGTTTAGGATGGGATATCAACGCTACTGATACCGGGGTGGATTTTGATTTAGATGCTTCCGTGTTTATGTTAGCCAGCAATGGCAAAATCCCCCAAGATGAATACTTTGTATTTTACAATAATTTGAATTCCCCAGATGGCTCAGTGCGCCATTTAGGAGATAATCGCACCGGGTCGGGAAGTGGTGATGACGAGGTTGTGGAAATTGATCTAACTCAGGTTAATTCTGCTATTGAAGAATTGATTTTTGTAGTGACCATTCATGATGCTGACCAACGGCGACAAAATTTCGGTCAAGTCCGCAATTCCTATATCCGTATTTATGACCAGCAAACTAATACCGAGATTGCTAAGTATGACCTAGAAGAAGACTTTTCTCGGGAAACCGCCGTCGAATTTGGCAGGTTATATAATAAAAATGGTGAATGGCGATTTCATGCAGTTGGACAGGGATATAATGAGGGATTGCAAAGTTTCGTAGATAAATACGTTTAAATTCCGTCATCAAAACTTGGAGATTTAACCATGGGTATTAACCTGAAAAAAGGACAAAGTATTGTCCTTGATAAAAGTAAATATGACCTATCTAATGTGATGATGGGTTTGGGATGGGATGTAGCAGAATCTAAGGGTTTTTTGGGTAATTTATTCGGAGGAGGTGCTGATTTTGATTTAGATGCTTATGCTATCTTACTCTCGGATAGTAACAAAATCGGCAATTATAAAGATGATGTGATTTATTATGGTCATTTAAAGTCTAGTGATGGCACAATTTACCATTCTGGAGACAACTTAACTGGGGAGGGAGAAGGGGATGATGAGTGTATTTTTATGCGTTTAAATTCCATCGCAGATAGGTACAGCCGCATTATTCTTGGGGTAAGTATTTACCAAGCTAAAACTCGCCAACAGCATTTTGGTCAGGTAGAAAATGCTTTTGTCAGGGTCGTAGATGCTAGGGGTGAAGAAATGGCTTTATATAACCTCTCAGCAGACCCTTCATACGACCAAAAAATTTCTATGTTGATGGGGGAACTTTACCGAGACAATGATAAATGGAAATTTACGGCTTTGGGTACTCCCCTCAATCAAGATTTAAGTGGGGTTGTTAAACACTTCATGTAGACCGATTCTCACCCTACACCAAAGCCTCAATTCTAGGAAACTCTAAGGGAGGGGAAAACGGTAAATTGAGACAATTAGGTAATCCTATTGATAGCGGAGTTGTTCCCAGCAACGATTCAAGTAAATTCTAGCGACCCTATCATCAGGATTTTCAGATAAACAATCCTGAAATCCCTGTTTAGCTTCTGAGGTATGGTTGAGATAATAACGGAATAGGGAACGCTCAAATAATACCTTAGTTGCTAACTTTTTGGCGTGTAATTCTGGGGGGTCAGCATCAAAGAACTCGTAAACTGTTACCGCATCAGTTTTCCCCTTCACTTTCACTCTGTCAATAATCCTAAAGGCGTATTGATTAGGGTCATCTAATCCCATTAAGGTTTGGTGGGTAATTAGCAAGGAGACGCTGTAATTTTTGGTGAGACTCTCAATGCGAGCCGCCAAATTAACCGCATCTCCAATAACGGTGCTATCCATGCGATTGCGACCACCAACAGTTCCCAGCATGAGGGTTCCTGTATGAATACCTACGCCAATGCGGATAGGTCGCCTTCCGGGTCTACTACGGGTCAAATTATACTCACTTAATTGTTTGAGCATAGCAATTCCCGCCTGAACTGCGTGGTCTGGTTTTTCACCAAATAAAGCCATAATTCCATCGCCAATATATTTATCAATGAAACCATAGTTATCTACAATTTCTGGTTCCATACGGCTTAAAAAAGCATTGATAAACTTAAAACTATCCTCTGGTGTCATACCCTCGGATAAACTGGTAAAGTCTCGGATATCAGAAAATAAAATTGACATTTCTTTCTGAACAGCAGTTCCTAGTTTAACTTCGACTAAACTTTCATAACCTAAGCAGGAAAGAAACTGATGGGGTACAAACCGACCCGCAGCGTCTGTCATTTCAAATTCAGCATCTAAGGCTTTATCTAAATTGCGATTTAATTCGGAGAGTTCATTTAATAACTCTAATCGCTCTTTTTCGGCGATTTTGCGTGAGGTGATATCTTCTAATAGTCCCTCATAGTAGAGTAAATCACCTGCTTTATTTCGGACGGCTCTGGCGGTTTCAGAAATCCAGATTTTGCTACCATCTTTCCGATAAAACTGACATTCAAAGTTAGAGACTTCTCCGTTTTCTCTGATTAATGTTTCAAAGGTTTGGCGGTCGTCGGGATTGACATATATTTGCTGGGAAATATCATCACAACTGTTGATGATATCCTCTGGAGAATGATAACCCAATATCCTAGCCATGGCGGGATTTGCACGCAGATATTTACCATCTATGGTACTCTGAAATAAGCCATCTAAGGCATTTTCAAAAATGCTGCGATATCGTTCCTCAGCTTCTCGGAGAGCGATTTCCCGTTGTTGTTGTTCGGTAATATCTTGAAAGGCAATAATTGCATAGATTAAATCACCTTCTGCGTTATAGTAGGGAGTTACCCAACTTTCTATAGGGATTAATTTATCGCCTTGATTAATTTCCAGAAAATTAGCGATCGCCTTTTTTTCTTGATGGATATCAACCGCATTGGTACTGTCTACAGAACCATCTACAAATGGCTGTAGCATGGGTAAAAAAGCATCACAAATATCACCGATTTTAAGCTGTTTATTAAGTAATTGTTTGGCTTGTTGATTGATATATTGTAACTTCCCCAAACTATCAACTACAGCCACACCAACTGGCATTCCTTCCAAAAATTGAGTCATGCGTCGTTCACCTTCCCGAATTTTCGAGTAAAGTCGAGCATTACCAATAGAAATAGCAGCTTGAGAAAATAAAACATTGAGAATTTGTAATCTTTCTGAGGTAAAAGCACCGGAAATTAAATTATTTTCTAGATATAAAATACCCACCAAATTGCCGCGATGATAAATCGGCATACACAACAGAGATAATAGTTTATTCTGCTGTAAATATTCATCCTCTGGCGGCTTCATAAAATCACGGCTAACATTATCAAAAATGACAGGGTTTGCTGTGGACATTACCAACTCTATAATCCCCTTAGACAATTGTTGACTACTGGTGATAGGGATAGATTCTAACACTGATATAACTTGAATTTTGCCGGGATTTGTATGGGTAGAGTTTGATGTAGATATCATATCACAAATGGCTACCCCTTCTATAGCCAAATTGGATAAGCGATCGCCTAAAATAATACAACACTTTTGCGCGCCCGCAGTCTCTAATAGCACTTGCATTAACTTAGACAATAGCTGTTTTAAATCGATTTCTCCAGACAATGCTTGGGAAGCTCTAATGGTAGTAGACAAATCCAAAACATCTGCACCGGTACTACTAGAAATAATGGTTTCTGTAGCTCCTAAATACTGTGATTTATGGCGAGTAAGAAGAGGTTTTAACAGTTGAAAATAACCTGATTCTAGCAGTTTTATTTTAGCGGATGCTTGCCAATTTGCATAACCATAATAGGCATCAATTAAATAAGTCCGAGCAATTTTGTGGCGTTCCCAGTCTAAATAAAACAGTGCGGCTAGTTCATTGGCTACTGCTAACTCGCGGTTATGACCATTTTGATGAGCTAATTCCACGGCGCGGTCATAGGCTTCGATCGCCTCAATACGGTCTCCTAAAACTCGATATTTTTCAGCTTCTACCAACTCCCATAAATGCCTAAAGTTTTGAGGTGCGGATACACAAAAAGATTGCAGAATATCCTGATTATTCCTAACGGTTTCCCAAACTTCTGGCGGTGGGGGATGAATGGCTAATTGAACTAAGGAATCATAGGCATAAAATAGGACTTTTGACACCACACAAATTACGTTATTGACATGATTTCTGGCTAATTGTGCATACTCCCAACCCCTAGGAAAGTCTCTCAAAATATAGGCAACCATTAAGCGATCGAGATAATCATTAAAGGTTAATATGTCTTCTGATGAGTTCGCCAACCACTCTTCTAAAGTTAAAGTACCTTGGAGGGTATTAATGGCTGGAGTAGGACTCAAAGAACCTAATTCAACTCCGGTTAAATAAGCCAAGGGGGGTAACTGTTCAGGAGGTAAACAAGAACGCCAATTAGCTAGGGACTCGCGGCGAGGTATAATCCCTTGATTAACCCATTGTAACACCCGGTATTTTAAGGGTATAAAATCTAACTTAGGCAGCCATTTCAAGGCTAATTTACCATAAGTATATCCCCTATCTACATCTCCTGATTCTGTCAAGATTAAACCTGTAGCAGCGTAGGCTACAGCCAGGCGATCGCTTATTCCCAAATCCACTGATAAGTTGAGCATTTCCAAGCCAATAAGCCGCGCCATTTGGGGATAATAACGGCGACTGGCTTCCCAAATTAATGACAGTAAATGTACTGCAAAGCGCCGGGGATTATCGGCTTGATTATCATTAAATAATCCCCCATAATTATCAGACTCAACCGGAGACAAATCAGATAAATCACTCAATTTATCCAGCGCTTGTTGTAATCTCTCCTCACTTGGATAAAGGGGAATTTCTACCCCCAACTGTGTACATAAATTAATGGTATTAATAATCGGTGTCTGGGATTCATTTTTATCAAGGTCTATCAATATTTTTAATTCCCAGGCTTTTACCTGATCAGCCAGAGTTTGAGCTTCCGCCAAAATGCGATCGCACCATTGACTCATCTGTTCCTCATTACCCACTAAATAAGCCACCCGTGCTGCTTCGGTATAAAGTGCTAAAGTGAGTTCATATTGTCTTGTCCATCCCTCCACACCAATTACACCGATACCTACGATCAGATATCCGATCGCTTGAGGGTAATTGTGCTGATTTACAGCTAAAAATCCAGCCGTTAAATTGAGTTCTGCTAACTTATCCTTTTCCGACTGTTCCCCAATTAAATCTACACCTAAATTTAGCTGATTGACTACCATAAAATGTAATATTTTACCCTGACCATCAAAGGGTTTTTCTGTCAGATATGGGTAAAGCCGTCTGCCTAATTCTAGGTGAATAGCACCTCGTTGATTAGGGAGAATTTGGTGATAAGCAGCAGCGCGGATACTAGGGTTAACAAAACCATAGCAGTTTGCCGTTACTAACTCAATTAAATTAGCGGCGATCGCCTCAGTCAAAAGCGCTCCCATTTGAGCTGGTGAGACCTGAGAAGCCCTCAATAAAATATCCCAGGCGAATTCATTCCCCAAACAAGCAGCCTGCTGTAATAGCCGTTGAGTTAAGGGATTTAACCGTTGCAATTTTTCGTCAACCTCCGACTGCGTATGAGCGTCTAAAGATAGGTGTTTTGTCAGTTCGACAAACCTAAATTTTATCAAATTATCAGGGGAACTTGCATAGGGAAAACCCAGCTTAATAGATGTCTGTTGGTTGTCGATTTCCCATTGTGTCTTCGCCTCTACCAAATCCATATAGATACCCCAAGCAGTTTGATATCTATCTTCAGGATTTTTCGCCATTAATTTCAGAATCATATCACTAATAATTAACGGAATTTCTGGCTTAATCAAATGGGGAGGTTGAGGTTTTTTGGCAATATGGGCGTGAACAAACGACATGGGGTTATTGTATTTAAAAGGTAATTTTCCAGTTAATAACTCATAGAAAGTCACCCCCAGAGAATAAAAATCTGTCCGATGATCAACGCCTCGATTAATGCGTCCAGTTTGTTCGGGAGCAATATAAGCCGGAGTCCCTTCTAAGGCTTTATTATGATGTGGTAAAAGTACATTATCTGAGAGTCTAATCGAAATGCTAAAGTCAATCAACTGAATAGCTAAAGTAATGGGGTCAATCAGCAAATTTTGAGGCTTAATATCCCGGTGGATAATTTGGCGACGGTGTAGACCATCAAGAATTTGCACAATAGCCGTGGCGACAGTCAAAAATTTGGGGATATCCAGGGGATACTCATAGATATATTCAGCCAAAGAAATCAACCCATCATCAGCCATAATTAAGGCTAATCCATTACCGTAGGGTTGCAGAGTTAATATATTAACAATTCCTGGTAATCCTTTCAGGTATTGGGCGATAGTATATTGGTGGCGAAATTTCTCCAGTTCATTAGCGCTAGGATAGCGATCGTGCAATAATTTAATTACCACAGGTTGGCGATCGCCACTAATCAAACCACGATAAACAGCGGTACTCGAGCCGTTGTAGATAAGATCGAGAATTTCATACCCTGGTATTTGAACTGTTGGTTTGGAGGCTTCCATCTGATTTAGGCTCACCTTCCGACTGGTAGAGTTAGTTACCATCTCAACCTGCAAATTAGCCATTAAATTCCTGCTGATATATTTCCCCCCCTCCCCCCATTTTCCCCGTCAAGCTGTTCCCTAGCTGATTAACAACTATTCACAGTTGGTTACTTTTAACCCTGAATTAGTAAACCTATAAATGGGCGAAGACAACCCCCAATCAGCAACAATAGCCGCCACTTTGAGGTAATGGGGAAAGCCGAAAGTTGACCAGAAAAGCACTTACAGGTTTAGGCGGATCATCTGTGAATTTCACTATTGGGTATCATAGCCTTTTTGAGATAAGTTATGATCAGCCCAGTTTCGGTAAAATCAGCATCCGTGAGGTTAACTCCCTTGAGATTAGCATGACTTTAATTAGCTCCTCCAAGTTGACACCCCTTTAGGATAGCGTGACTTAAATCAACCCGTGTTAGGTCTGTTGGTTTGGCTTTCGGTAAATCAGCAGCTTTGAGATTAGTATTATATAACCTGGTTTGGCGTAGATTTGCCTAATGTAGGGAAGCATAACTTAAAATTAGCCCCCACTAAACCAGGCTTATGTCAGGAGGCCCTTATAGATGGGGGTTGATTAGCGATCGCCCCAATAATTCGCTAGTATGGGGTAGGGTGCATCAACCGCAAGGAGCCACAAAAATGTTACCATTAAGCCCAGATTGGCGATCGCAGTCGTCTGATCAGGCTAAAGCGTAAAGCAGCCCTTAGTTATCACCCCATTTAAGTTTCATGGCTTTTGATCCTTTAATTTTATTTCTGTGGCTGAGTTTAACTGGGTCGGGATTAGTTGCTGCTAGTCCTAGTCAGAGTTTGACCGTCGCACAACAGCCGAGGGAGACCAATCAGATAATATCCCCATCTCCCTTGGTAGCCACTACAAATTCTCAAGGTCTGCTTCTAGCACAGGAAAATAGTAACGGCAATGGTAATGGGGGCAACTCCTATAGTTTCCCAAAAGCCCTGATTATCTTGGGAGTTGGTGGGGTAATTATCACAGGTGGGGCCGTATTTATTCTAATTCGCCTTCTAGCTACCCCTGATTTAGACCAAGAGTCCCAGGAAACTCAAGAAACTACCCAACCACAACCTGATCCCGAAATTTCCCCCGCCTCCCCCCAGACCTTAATACAGTTTCCAGCCATAGAAGCGCCGCCCGAAGCAGACCCCCCAATTGCCCAGAATGGTTTGATTAATCTTCCCCCTACCCCCGTCACCGAAACCGTCATAGAAGCGCCGCCCGAAGCAGACCCCCCAATTGCCCAGAATGGTTTGATTAATCTTCCCCCTACCCCCGTCACCCAAACCGCCCCAGAAGCGCCGCCCGAACCTTCAGCCCCCACTGAACCCACTTTGGTAGCCGAAAGTCCCCAGCCCCTGAAAATCGATCGCATTGAGGAACTGATTTTACAACTACAGTATCCTAACCCTAATCATCGCAGCAAAGCCATTTGGGAGTTAGCCCAACAGGGAGATTCCAGAGCGATCGAACCTCTGGTAAACTTGTTATTTACATCAGACTCCAAGCAGCGTAGCAAAATCTTGGCAGCCTTAGCAGAAATCAGCACTCGCTGTATCAAACCCATGAGTAAGGCCCTCGTTTTTTCCTTGCAGGACGAAAACCCAGAAGTACGACAAAATGCCATTCGGGACTTAACCAGAATTTATGATTTAATGTACCAAACTAGCCAAATTCTCCAAAGAGCAATGGATGATCCCGAACCCGATGTCAGAGAAACCGCACAATGGGCCGCCGATAAACTCAGTCGGATGCGTCCTTTACCTATCTCTAGGAATCATCTTGATAACGGATAATTGATTGACTGCCATTACAGGTGCGTTAGTCTTTCCGACCCTAGCAATAATTAAGGTAATTGTTCGCCATCAATCTTCGTGCAATTCAAAGGCAGAGAAATGATAAACCTAGTTCCTTTTCCTAGTTCAGAAATACCTTCGATTTTGCCACCATGTTTTTCTACCACAATTTGATGAGATATAGCCAAACCTAATCCCGTGCCTTTTCCCACCGGTTTAGTAGTAAAAAATGGGTTAAATATTTGTTGTCGGACTGACTCAGGAATTCCAGGGCCGTTGTCGGAAATCTCCACAACTACCATATCCATGTTTTCCTCATATTCAGCCACTTCTAATCTAGTTCTAATCGTGATTTCCCTAGGTGCCGGTCTATTCTCCAAAGCATCGATCGCATTAGAGATTAAATTCATAAACACCTGATTAATCTGGGAAGCATGGCACTCTACCCTAGGCAGTTCCCCATAATCGCGGATAATATTTGTCTCCCCTTGTTCCGCCTTTGCCTTCAGGCGATTTTGTAAAATCAGCAAAGTGCTTTCAATTCCCTCATGCAAATCAACCGCCTTCATTTTCGCCTCATCTAGTCGCGAAAAATTGCGTAGAGAGGTAACAATTTCCTGAATCCGATGGGTCCCCAACTTCATTGATTCCAAAGCCTTGGGTAAGTCATCTAGCAGAAAATCCACATCAATATCAGCCACAGCCTCTTTTAATTCTGGCACTGGCTCCGGGTAATATTTATGATACATACACAACATATATTGAATATCCTTAATACAGGTATCCAAATATATTAAGTTCCCATGAATGAAAGCCAGAGGATTATTAATCTCATGAGCCACTCCCGCCACCATTTGACCCAAACTCGATAGCTTTTCAGCTTGAATTAGTTGGGTTTGGGTGCGTTGTAGTTTGTCTAAGGCTTTTTCCAGTTGAGCCGCTTTTTGTTTTTCTAATTGCTGTTCAACTAATAAAGCCGCCTCTATAGCTTTGCGATCAGTAATATCACGCACGATCGCCAAAACCACATCATCCCCACTTTTAACATAGCGAGCCTCATAGGTGCGCCATCCTTCCTCAAAAGGTAGCATATATTCCCCAGACTGAGACTGTCCGCTAGTTAAAGTTAATTCCAAGTAGTGGCGCGTCCACCAGGCTAAGTCCTCCGAGAACACTTCCTCAACCGTTTTTCCCAAAACTTCCTTAGATTGTGTCACCCGATCATCCTTAGATGGGAAATAGTCAAGAAACACCCCCCCTCGGTTCAGGCGAAACATTAAATCGGGGATCGCTTCAATCAGGCTGCGATTTCTCACCTCACTTTGTCGTAAGGCTTCCTCAATCTGTTTGCGATCGCTAATATCAGTTTCAATCGCAATAAACTTAGTGAGATCCCCCTGATGGTTAAAAATAGGAGTAATGCTAATAGACAGCCAGTAGGGAGTCCCATTGCGTTTATAGTTGAGCAACTCCCCACGATAGGGTTTGTGTTCCTTGAGACAGGTGCGAATTTGATCTATAGTTTCCGCATCACTCAAAGGTCCCTGGAGAAAAGAACCTGGGGTTAGACCATTCACCTCTGCCAGAGTGTAGCCTGTAATCCAAGTAAATGCCTCATTAACCCATTCAATATTCCCATGGCGATCGCAGATAATCACCGCATTATCAGTTTGACTAGCCACCCAAGAAAGTTGGGTCAGTTCCAACTCAATTGCCTTGCGTTCCGTAATATCCTGGGTAAGTACCCAATACTTCTCTGGGGTAGCACCCGTTTTCATCAAAGGTACAATAGTCGTTTCCAGCCAAACCTCTCGTCCCGTCAAAGTACAGTTTTGCAGTTCACCGCGCCAGATACCGCCAGATCTAACCACAGACCAGACCTTCTCTTCCCAAAAATCCCCACTATAGCAGTTAGAATTTAGCAACGGATGAGGTCTACCTATTAACTCTTCTGCCGCGTAACCGAAAACCTCAATAAATGCCTCGTTAATTTCCACAAGTATACCGTTTTGGTCTACCCATGCTCCTGGGGTGGTCCGGTTGACCACCTCACGAAGATCCCAAAGTTCCTGTTGACTTTCATGTAATTGTTGTTTGGTTTTGGTCAAATCAGCCACGGCTCTCTGATAAGCTGCTACCAAAGGTTCGGGAAACAGGAGCCCTAAAAGTTCTGCGCTCATAATAAATTCTCCCAATAGGTGATTTCAGTTAGCTAGGACATTCACGAAATAGCCTAGCCACCTCAAGCAATATGAATGTTAGGATTGACTTTTCCAGGGCATCCTTTTTCTAGGGGTTTGATTAGCCTTTCAATTTCCTGAGCAAACCGCTGCCATTCTCGTAGAGTTTCCGTAGCCGAAAGCATGATCCTGCCTTGGCTCAAGAATTTGTCCATGTTCTGGGAATCAACAGCCTTGGAGAATAAATATCCCTGGCACAGTTGGCATCCCCAGGCTTGCAATACAGCCATTTGTTCGGGAGTTTCCACACCCTCCGCAATCACCTCTAGTCCTAGGGTATGGGCTAAATTGACAATCGCATAAGCAATTTTGAGTTGATCGTGAGATTCATCGATCCCCTCAATGAAAGAGCGATCAATCTTCAGGGTATGAATCGGAAAGTGATATAGGCGAC
Organism: Arthrospira sp. PCC 9108; assembly: GCA_016745315.1. Lineage (GTDB taxonomy): Bacteria > Cyanobacteriota > Cyanobacteriia > Cyanobacteriales > Microcoleaceae > Limnospira > Limnospira platensis. The sequence goes on along the minus strand of CP066886.1, from coordinate 650,458 downwards.
TCAGGGAAGAATACCCAGTTCCAAAGTCATCAATACATAATTTGATCCCCAATTGGCTAAGTTCTCTCATTTGGGGAACCACTATCTCCGCATATTCAGCAATAGTGCTTTCCGTTAATTCCAGTTTTAACCTACAGGGATCACAGCCAGTTTCTTCCAAAATGCTTTGAACCTTATTAACTAATTGCGGGTTAGTTAATTGATACGTCGATAGGTTCACACTCATAAATGCCGGTTGTCCATCGGGAAACATTAACTGCCAACGGTGTAATGTTTGGCACGCAGACCGCAGCACCCACTCTCCAATAGGTTGGATCAGTCCCGTTTCTTCAGCAATAGGGATAAATTGACTAGGAGACACCCAGCCTCGCTTCGGATGTTCCCAACGTATTAAGGCTTCACAGCCTACAACCTCTAGTGTCTCCAGGGAAATAATCGGTTGATAGTGTAGTTGCAATTCCTGACGTTCAATCGCATGACGCAGATCATTTTCAAGCTGCATACGATCCCAAGCCTGACGGTGCATCGTGGGGTTAAATATCACATGACAGGCTTTTCCTTTGCTTTTCGCTTGGGATAAGGCTGTGTCTGCATCTCGGAGAATTTCTTTGCCGTTGCCATAGCTAACATTACTTATAGCAATACCAATGCTAACAGTGCTAAAGACTTCCTGTTCCCCTAAAACAATAGGTTGTTGTAAGTAAGATTGAATGTTTTGTGCCGTCTGGGAGATTTGGTTTAAATTATTGAGATCATCCAACAGAATCGCAAATTCATCTCCCCCCAGACGCGCTACCGTATGCCAAGGTGGGATGCACTCCCTTAATCTTTCACCCACTCCCTCTAATAGGCGATCGCCGACTTGATGACCGAGACTGTCGTTAATTATTTTGAACCGATCTACATCTAAAAGTAGTACCACAAATTGGTATTCAGGATCTTCTTTTGCCCGTTCTACTACTTCGTCCAGTTCCCTCATAAAGTAGGATCTGTTATATAAATCAGTTAACCCGTCGTGGGTTGATTTATATATCAGTAATCTAGCTTCCTCACGTCTACGTTGTTTTTTGTCCGCATCTAAAACTGGCCATTTACTTTTGACAATTTCCGTATTTCTTGATGGCTCGCACTGCCATATACCAGACAATTCACCTTCGCTATCAGAGGTGTTTAGGGATGATCCACCGGGTAGATGTTGGTCTTCTGAAACATCCTTAAATCTATTGAAAATGGTGTTATTATACTCATTAGAGCCTTCACGAATAGTTTTGGTAATTTGCATAAGACTTGGGTTTTTACTGAAAAATTCATCGGCTGTATACCCTGTGTTACCTGTAAACAGCGGGTTAACCAATGTTAATTTGGGTATGACTGGCTGGGAAACAGAGATAGCAATAGTCAGAAAATCCTGAGCATTTATAGCTACTGAACTTAATGATTGCCATGCTCTTCCCATGGGCTCGATTTGCCGATTTCCCCTCACAGAAAGCAAATTACTTGATGGCATAGAGACTGCTGGCGAATTTTGCCAGTTTCCCCAGTTATTTTGAGGGTGTGAAAAATTGTTGTTGTCCATTTTAATTACCTCATGGGATGGACATTGATACTTTCCCAGAAATCTCAGAAAGACCAATTAGTTTGTACAGGTTGAATCATCTCTGGCGTTATTTTCATGGAACCTGACCCTTATACGAACAATGTATAAGAAATTTGCCAAGATGCCTAAGATTTCCATTCTAAATTTACCAAAATTGACTTAACATACCCTGTTTGTGAAGATATGACCAAAGTGAACACCGAAAACCTTAGACTCTCATTCCAAGAATAGCAGCTATAGTTCACAAACCCTAACTGCAAATCTTAAAAAAATGTTTAATTCAATACTGGGCTAGGGAAGTTGCGCTATCTATTCTGATTCATAAGTTAACAAAAGATTGTATAGCAGTTAACCATTAATTAAATCTTGAGAAAAAATTAAGTGGATTTCCCTAATTAAATATTTAGAAAAGGTTAAGTTCACTTTCTAGGTTTCAAACTTTAAATACAGGAAACCCCATGCTATATAAGCCTACCAAATATTATATGAGGTCTTTAGAGTCAAATAAATGTATCTATTGATACGAAAGACCAAAAATGATCAAAAATTGGAGAGGAGGAACCGAGGAGGTAGAGAGTCAACAGTTGACAGTTATCAGAAGAATGGGTCTAAAACCCCGTCACTTCGACAAGCTCAGTGCATCGCACTTCGATGATACTCAGTGCATAGCCTTCTAGGACGGCTTTTCTTGTTCCCTAATGTACTGCTTGAGAACCTCTATTGGCGCACCTCCAACGGAGCTAACAAAATAGCTTGGACTCCAGAGGGCATCTTAGCCTATGGTTTAGGGTAGCGAGCTTGACCATACGGTGGCTTCAGCGGGCGTGAGTATGTCAACTGTCTTCCCCTATTTCTGAGATACTGCTGCTTTGTCGATTCAACGGTATAGCTTACTTCTCTCAGGGGTATGGTGGTAAACTGTGGGTTATCTATCAGAGTCCAGTGGAGGACGCAACAGGGTTAAGTGAAAATCTTGGCGGACTACAGGATTTAGATATCGACGCTGTAGCTGAGTCCATATCTGCCATGATTCATAGCGCTTTTGGCTCATCTGATTTGAGAGGGTTGGTAGACTTTTCTTGATATCTGAACGCAGGATAGCCACTAAAACGGCTTCGAGTACCATGGTATCTTGAATATCACCTAGGCATTCTTGTATATCTTTCATATCCTGGAGATAGGCTTGATAGGTGGACCTGTAAAAGTCAGTAAATAGGGCCATGAGGTAACGGACTCGTTTGGCTTGTTTGCGTAAACTGTGTAAGACATCCCCCTGAGTCGTCAGGAGTTTCTCAAGTTTTTTCTTGGTAATGGTTTTTTTAGGGGTAGTTTCCTGGGAACTGTTTTCTGTAGGCTCGGACTCGGTTTCTAGTTTGTCAATACCAAATAACCAACCTTGATGCAATAATAGCTCACTGACTTGGGGGAGTAATAAATCTGGTAATACTTCCAGAATCGGCAGCTTTTCTATGGCGGTATAAACCGGAAAATCTAGCCAGTTTTGCAGGTCTTGTTTAAGGTGTTGATATTTTTTGTGTTCCAAGGTAGCCCGAACTTTTTTAAAGGCTTTACCTCGCTGCTTAACCAGGCGAATTAATACCTTGTCTAAGGTGGGTTTTTCGGCTTCTGTCAAGGTCGGATAGTATTGATTATTCAAGGCTTCTATCATCACATCAATATCTCGGAGTTCTCCTAGACAACGTGCGATTTTCCCTATATTGTCATCGCTGGCTGCTTTGGGTAAATCTACAACCGGAGCAAAACCAGTGACGGCCGATCGCAGTCTTCTCATTCCCACCCGCATTTGATGTAATTCTTCGGGATCTTGATCTTGTAAAACGGCGGCTTCGTGGCTGAGGACTTTGGTCAGATATTTTTGAATCCCTAAACTGGCCCAGTTCCCTAGGGTATTGGTTTGAGGTGAGGTGTCAATAGTCATTTTTCTCTGTCAAACTAAAATTTTGAGATACTATTCACTATAACAACTAATAGAATCATTTGTGTAGATGATCTGCAAATTTCCCATTTGATAGTAGGAAGGTCTTAACGGGGTTTCTGAGAAGAGGAATCAATAGCTTTGGGTGGCTGAAACTGCGTTGAGATAACCGGAAAAAAATTTAACCTTTTCTTAACCAAATTTATCCCTAATTATGCTGTGTTCAATCAATGTATAGGATTTGGGGTTTTGATGACGTGCCCCTCTCACGCTCAAAGGGTCTCGACAGCCAAGACAGGGGGTTTGGGCTGTGGTTTAGGTAGGGTAGTCCGGGAAAGTATACAGAGGCTATTTGACCTAAGCGATGATTTAAGTATTCAGGGGATTATTTAATGGGGTAAGGGAATTATTTATTGGCATTTCTCGAGATAGTATTGAGCAACTGTATCCTTTGGGTCTTGGCTGAGAACTGCTTGAAAGCATTTTAAGGCTTCTTTAATGTTGCCATTTTTCCAGCAACGAGTACCGCGTTCAAAGACGGGACGGGTGAGAATTTTATTTGGGGAAACCGCATAGGTTTGACTAGCTAAAACCTCATAAATTTCTAAGGGTTGTTTTTTGCCTCTGGGGGTGACACAATCAATCCAGCGAGTTTGGAAAGATTCGCTATTTTCGGGGTATTGTGTCATTAATTCAGCGGTATCAATGGCGGATTTACTCGCAATAATTTGACAGCCATAAATTTTAGTTAATCCTTCTAATCGAGAGGCGGTATTAACTACATTACCGATAACTGTAGAATCCATACGGCTATCAGAACCCAATGTGCCAATCATGCCAATTCCGGTATCAATACCAATACCAATTCTGATAGGTTTTTGAATATTAAATATATGGCGATCGCGATTAAATTGGCGCAAACTATCTTTCATCATTAAAGCGGAATTTAAAGCATCAATAGCATGGGAATTCATCCGGTCAAAAACCGCCATAATGGCATCCCCTAAATATTTATCAATAAAGCCATTATGGGAGGAGATGCAATGACTCATTTGGTTAAAAAAAGCATTTAACCATTCAAAGGTTTCTCTAGCTTGTTGAAATTCAGCAATGGAAGTAAAACCGCGAATATCACAAAATAAGACAGTCAAGTGTTCTTCTGTGACATTTCCCAGTTGAATAGATTCAACCCCCTGGGGAGCAATGCGCTTTAAAAATTGTTGGGGTACAAATAGCTGAAATTTATCAGATAAATTTTCATTAATCTGCCAAGCCGCCGAAAACTGCCGTTGATTTTGTTCTTGAACTTCCTGCTGTAACTGCACCTTAGCAGTATCATTCCGCATCTTATTTAATTTTAAAATATTCTGTATTTTCGCCAACAAAAGTTTGATATTAAAAGGCTTAGTAATATAATCATCGCCCATGGTTTGCAAGCCCATTAAGCGGGATTCCTCATCATCGAGTGCTGTCAAAAAAATGATAGGAGTAGTTTGTAAAATGGGGTTTTCTCGAAGGCGATCGCAAACTTCAAAACCATTCATATCCGGCATCATAACATCCAAAAGCACCAAATCCGGCCGATGATTTTGAGCTATTTCAATCGCCCTAGATCCCGATTCTGCTAAGGTAGTGTTATAACCTTCTGCCATCAACAAATCTTCTAATAACACGAGATTAGCGGGTTCATCATCAACCAAAAGGATATGTAATTTAGTTTCAGACATAGGTAAAAAAAGGGGGGGTAACCGTTTAATACAGAGTCAATGCACCAAACTGACTCATAGATGTGCCAACCGGGCTGTATAAACACTGATAATTGTATATTTCAGTAGATGCGCCTACCAACCCGTATTAAAATGAGTGATTAGGTGGCTATACCCACTTAGGACTTTTCTGCTAAAACTCCAGGAAATCTTTGACAGTTTCTAATACCTGGTCAACATCAAGGGGTTTACTCAAATAACCATCAGCCCCAGCAACCAGACACCGTTCACGATCGCCCGACATAACCATAGCCGTAACTGCGACCACTGGCACGACTTTCCATAAACTGCTTTGCTTGAGTCGGCGTATCAGTTCAAACCCATCAACCTCCGGTAGTTGAATATCCATTAAAATCAGATCAGGCAGTATTTCGGGTTTCACCATAGTTGAGTTAATCATATCCAACATTGTATTACCATCAGCAATCAACTCGACCTGATACCCTTCCAATTCCAAAACTTCAGTAATTAATAGCTGATTAAAAAGCTGGTCTTCCACCACCAAAATCCGAGGGCAGTCTACCTTATTTAACTTAGGGGTTTCTGGTTCTGGTTTAATTACCTCCTGGCTTTCGTGTTCAGGATGATAACTTTTGGCTAATTCCCGTCGCATCTCAGTTAGAGGTAGCCATACCCGGAAGCGACTGCCTTGATTAACCTGAGACTGCAAAGATACGGTCTTGCCGTGTAATTCAGCCAAACGCTTAGTTAGAAGTAATCCCAATCCCGTACCTTCATGGCGACGAGTTAGGGAAGAATCTATCTGTTGGAAAGGCTGAAATAATAAATGCCATCTGTCTTGGGGGATGCCAATACCAGAGTCCTGTACTTCCAAACATAAATAAGGGGTACTGTCATTAATGGGAGAACAGTCAGGGCGATAATCTCCATCTATCTGAGAGCCATAAGCTAGGTGTCCGCTTAATCGAACTTTACCACCTTCTGGGGTAAATTTAATGGCATTGGAGAGCAAATTAATGATAATTTGTCTGACCCGTCGCTTATCTAGCAAGGCTTGAGTGATGCGGTAGTCTGATTCTAAAGACAGGGCTAGACATTTTTTATCAGCCCGAGGTTGAACCATTTTCAGACACTCGCTACAGAGTTCGTGGATGTTAACTAACTCCAGATTTAACTCGGTTTTGCCGGATTCTATTTTGGATAGATCCAGAATGTCGTTGATCAACTGCAACAAGTGCAAACCGCTTTTTTCGATAAATTGAACTTGGTTAAGCTGGCGAGAGTTGAGAGTTCCAGAGTTTTGGCGTTTGAGTAAATCCGCAAAGCCTAAAACGCTGTTAAGGGGGGTGCGTAATTCGTGGGACATGGAGGCTAAAAATTCGGATTTGAGTTGAGAGGCGCGTTCTAATTTTTCGTTGCTTTGACGCAAGTTTTCTTGGGCTTGGGCGCGTTCTATGGCGGTTCCGAGGGTTCGACAAGCGGCAAATAACATATCTAATTGGGGATATTCCTGCATTTTGGTCAGATCCCTTGATTCGAGGGTTAACACGCCGATGATTTCTCCGTTGGTAGCGGGAATGGGAAAAATTCCTAGTTGACCAATTCCGGGATGACGAAAGGGGGAGAAGGCTTTGGGGTGGTTGGCGTAGTCTTGGACAAATATCGGTTCACCTGTTCTGACTACATCCCACAGTAGACCCTCACCGTAGGGAATGCCTTGGCTTAATAGGGCTTTCATTTCGGCGACGGCGGGTTCTCCATAGGTGGCGATAAACTGACCGGAAATTTGGTTTCCTAGCATCCCGGTGATGCGATTCTCTCCTTCTCCTAAAATTACTTTGACATCGCCAAAGGCTGCATTGGTGGTGTGTACTAGATAGTTGAGGGCAAATTGGGCGATTTTATCGAGGTTATCGGAGTCTTGTAGGCGTTCGTTTAACCCCAACAGAAACCTTAGTCGTCTCACTTCGGTATTTAGGCTCAGTTGGGTGTTGCGATAGTCTGTAATATCTCTAAAGGTGAGTAAACGCCGCCCTGATGGTGTGGTGTGGCTGTGGACTTCGAGATAGATTTGATTATGTTGTTGGATGCAAAATGAGATTTCGCCTCTGACAGAGTCGCGCAGGGTTTGTCTGAGGTGTTCCCATTCTGGCTTTGACCACAGTTTTTGGGATGTGATTTCAGCACAAATTTCATCTAGGGATGGTTGGGCGGCGAGTTGGTCAACGGAAATTCCCCAAATTGAGGCGAGTTGGGGATTGAATAGGATTAAGCGATCGCTACTGTCGAATAGGGCGATCGCCTGATCAATCTCGTTTAAAATCAAGATCTGCTCGTCTTTTAACTGCTGTATATCCATTCTCGGCCTGAAAAAGTCCCAATTTCGGGTTAACTCACACCTACTTTATAAAACTTAACAGAAAATTGAACGGGCTAACAGTCCGATGCCAAAGAGGGAACCAATCAGCAGCTAAACCACCCCAGGGGGCTGTCAAAAGGAATCGGCGGCTAGAGGCGCGATGAATATGCTTAGAATTACATTGAGGCGCAATCAAAGCGTCTATATAGCCTACAACCCCTATTCTACCGTTACTTAGGTGTTACTCAAAGCCATAACAGAGTAACAAGTGAGTAAAAAATGAGTAACGCTACTGATACCCCTACAGTAGGGGGAAAGGGCAACTACGATGAGAGTTACGCTAGATTCTTGAAAGCCTATCAAGACTTTAAAGGGGAATGTCCCAAAGGAGTGACACTCAAACTACAAAAGACCGGGGCTAGGTACAACCTACTATTGCAGTTTAAGCAACCACCTACCGGGAAACGGCTACCCAAAACGGCTAATCTTGAGTGTACACCTCAAGGGGTGATAGACGGGGTTAAGAAAGCTAAACTGGTATCAGAAGCCCTAGGGACTATCACTAGCGCTAGTGAATTTTGGGATTGGTACGATAAAACCATCCTAGGGAAAAATCAGATTGAGGATAATCTGATAACCTATCGGGACATCTTTAAACAAATTGAGGATGAGTATTTTGCGGGTTACAACCGCAACACAGGACGACCGCGTTCCCGCGATATCGCTAGCGACTTAGTGTCTTACGAGACTACTAAAGAGGTATTTTTCAAGTTGTTTCCTAACTGGGATGAATATCCTAGCTGGGAGAGTTTTAAGGCTATGCTATATATTCCCTTGCAGAATGGAGAACAATTAGTAGGCTCCAAAACCTTCAAGGAACGTTACTACATCTTAAAAGCCATAGCTGAGAAATCACCTAACAAAGACCATTTACTTAAAAAGCTTGAACCTATTGACCCCAAACAAACGCAATTCAAAAAGAAACAACGGATAGGCATCGATGCCTTTAAGGATTGGTGGTATAGCGCCAAACAAGAAGCCTATACTATTAAAAACCCTCGATGTCAATCATCCCGGCATAACTGGTTATGGGTGACGGGTATGGCAGTAATGTACGGACTGAGACCAACTGAAATAGCCGCTGCTGTTAATCTAACTAAACCATTTGTAACGGATGATGGTGTAATCATCAAAGCACTATCAGACCCCGATAATCAAGACAATTACTTGGTGCTAGGTGACTATGTTTACTTTACTGACGCAGAAGGTCGAAAAGTGAGTATCAAAACAGGGGGAAGGATTGTTGCTCCAATTCCCAGTCCTGAAATGTTTAAACTTCTGGAATTGAAACGACCGTTATTGCCAGAATATAGTCCCAGAAAAGGCAGTAAAACCAGAACCATAATCGGAGGATTTGACACAAGTTTTACCGAAAAAATTGCCTCAATGAAATGCCCGGTAACTCAGAAATATGCCTTTCGTAGGCTGTACAACCTGTTAGGTGAAAAGTATGGACTACCTATTGAGTTGAGAGCGAGACTTATGGGACATAGCACAATCGTCAACGAGAGTAAATATAAAACAAAAGGGATTGACGCTACCTTAGAAGTTCTCGATGGATGCTCTAAGTTACCTATACCATTGGATGTAGCCATAGAACGGTTAACAGCGTTAGGGGTTGATATTGATAGCTCTGAAGCTAAATTATTCCTTGGAGTTATCTATCAGATAGATTAATCTAATCGTCAACCTTTCATAAATTAACACCCCTAGATTAAACCCCTAGGGGTTATTTTATGGCTACAGATTGATAGATCCTACTATGGTTTTGAGTAACACCTAAGTAACGGTAGAATAGGGGTTGTAGGCTATATAGACGCTAAATATCCTTCGGGGGGCGTTAACTATAAACCCTTATCCTGACAGCGATAGCGGGTTATTACTCAACCCCTATATCCTATTGAGTTACTCAGATATTACTCACAATCTAGTCCTAGCACAGGAAAATAATTCTGTCAACAGGTTGATTACTCAGTCAACAAGCACAACTTAATTAATCTGTCAAACACTCATACCACCCCCCAACCAAACACCGATAGGGTAACTCTCTCGTGATACCCGTCAATGGCAAGCCTTCGGTTCGTAACGAACCATTGACTGCTATCACATCGTTCGTTTCCCCAATAGTGCTTGTTTCGGTTAGGGGGAGGATATGGCTCAAAAACAACCCATAGGGGGAACCCACTAGGTTATCAATGTACAACGATACCCCTATCAATGTACAACGATATCAGACCGCCTACCTGACTCCCGTAGGGAACCAGGTTATTGGGGAAATATTGAGGAGCCTACTCGCTACCAACAAAATGCGATCGCATAATCTAAACTATCTCCTACCGGAACCAACCCGATACCCCCAAACAACTTTTCACCTGGTAACTTGTTTCGTCATCTCTCGCTGATACCTACATAATCCTAGGGAATTGATTCCCCATCGAAACCGATACCTACATACCGCTAGACAAGTCTCCAATTTATAGGGGTACTGGGTTCCGCACAGGATGATTACCCCTAATAGACGGGTTAAGGTTTTGGCTTAGGGTGTTTATTGTGGGTAAATTAGAGGCAAGCATTCATATAAACTTCCAGCACTCCTGTTGCAGCACTCCTGTTAACAAAAAATATGCAAGCACCCCCTACAGTTAGAAACCATAGGGGGCCATTTAAGTTATTGGGTTAGGTGTTAGGTGTTAGGGTTTTCTCCAACCATCATCATCAATATCATCTCTGTTAATTGGAAGAGGGGGTGATTGCTTTTTATCTTCTAACTGTTTTTTACAAACTGTTGATGGCATAAAATCATTAACATATCTAATCAAATAATTTAGGCTATTTTGGATACCGTCTAACCTATTCTCAATAATTAGGTTTCCTGTATGCGTAATGAACATACTGATAATAATCGCGACAATAATTAACCCTAATTCAACTATTACCAAGTTCATTTATATTAATTTCCAAAAATGAAGTGTAAACCATTTAATTCTTTCTAGTGGAGAAAATGAAGCGTAAAAATTGCTGTACGGCGGTGATTCAATTATTTGATATTCATTAAGCCATATAATTTCACGTTTAACCATCATATTCTGCTTCACATCATTGTATGTGTAAAATTTTAACCACCCTGCCATTTTCCAGTACACGGGTACACTGTCAGCGTCAAATAATATCCTGATAAATTTACTGCCAGAAATGTCAGGTAATTTTTTAGTACCGTGTAGCTATCATCTTCTATCCTGAAATTAAGTTCATAAACTTTAAACCAATTACTTTCAGATATATCAAGTGCATTAGGCATTATCTGTTAATTTATTGTTGAGTGTTTAGCATATTTTCCAATTTGTCGATTTTTTCTGATAATTCCTGAATTGCCGCAATCACTAATGGTATCAGTTTATCATACATGATTGTTAAGTAATCTATTTTTTTGTCGTCAACTTCAGGACTATCTGTATGGTCATTTTTAACCACTTCAACTGCGTTAGGGTATATATTTTGTACTTCTTGAGCAATTAACCCAAATTGTTCTGTACTTGGATTAAAGCCATGAAATGCTGCAAGTTCATTATACTTAAACCACGTGACTGTCAATGCGTTAATTTCGCTTAACCCTAGAGTTGGTTTTGATAAAAGTGTTTTGAATTTAAGATCAGAGCTACCTTTAACGTAGTCTCCATTATCGTTAATATAAGATACATTTGTGTCTCCTACTCTAAATCTAGTATGTACTCCAGATGATGAAGAAAGAGTTGAGCTCTTTGTAAAATATGTCTGTCCGTTGTATACTTGTATTGAACATCTATCGTTAGGAACAGCTCGCCAATCGCTTTGATGAAAATTAATACCATGATATATAAATACTCTAGGATTATTATCTGCTTCTAATTGCATAGAATAATTCCCTTGATGAGAAAACGCCCAGCTATTTCCTCCAACTCTACTATTTAGTACTAAACTTGCCGAACCAGCAGTAGAGCCTATCCGGCGGATGTCAAACCCCCCTCCAAACATTAAAATCAATAAGCATATTTCCATCAGGAAAACTTTCATTAGTTGCAAAAGTTACTGGATTATTTGTTATGTTAAATGTTTTAATTCCTGTTAAAGTTTGATTACCTGTAGTTCTAACTACAGTTGAATCTACATTAATTGTTCTATTAGCTGCTAAAGTTCCTCCTCCGGATCAACCATCACCTGCAGTTAATGTAATATTTGAATGTGTGTGCGTTGTGGGAGTCCTAGCGTCAGATAATCTACTATCATTACCTTGACAGGCTGTGTTTGCTGTAGTGCCATAAGCAACCGCCCATGTTGTGGCAGTACTCCCATTAAAATTATTTCCAGTTAATCCCGTACCATTTGTTAATGTATTAGGAGTATTGGCAGTTATTGTTATATTGGCACTACCATTAAACGAAGTCCCATTAATTGTTCTAGCAGTTTGAAGTGCTGTTGCTGTTCCGGCGTTTCCACTTATTGACCCGGTAATTAATGAATTAAATGTTTTAACTCCTGTCCATGTCTGATTCCCAGTTGTAATTATCCCTGAATTAGTTGCACTAGCTGTAGGTAAAGTAACATTAGTTCCTGTTGATGATGTAACTACAGGACCTGCTGTTGTTCCTGCTGTTACTCCTAAATTAGTTGCTACATTTACTTGTGCGCCTGCCGCAATCCCATCCAGCTTGGTTTTATCTGCCCCCGTCATTAGACCCGCAAGCGCAGTCGTGGCCTTAGGTAATACAGCATTAGTACCATCAGAACTGTTAACGGTTAACGTATTGCTTGTAGTGCTTGTAGAGAGGTTGGTGGATACGTTTGGGGCGGTGTTTCTAAACTCAGTTCCTACTAAAGTTAAGCCAGTTCCCGCAGAATAGGTTGTATTAGGAGGTGTTACCCAAACACCATCGCCGCGTAAATAGTTAGATGTACTACCATTTGTATCAATGGCAGCAACATTACCTGAATCTGTTATTTGGGATAAGGTATGTGTATGGCTAGTTGGCGTTCTAGCATTTGATAATCTGACATCGTTACCTTCTGTAACAGTTCCAGTAGTTGTTCCAAAATTTTTGTTAAACGCTGTATTTTTGGTAAAAGTAGGCTCTTTACCGTCTAATGTACTTTGAAGTCCTGTAACATTAGCAATGGTATGTGTATGACTTGAAGGAGTAAACGTTGTCGGTTTTGACGTTATTTCAGTCCAGCTATGGGAATGAGTAGATGGGGGGAAAGTGCCAGGTTTATTAATAATATTATTCCAAATTAACTCAGTTAATTTGACTAAATTAGTATTGGAGTCAATAACTGCTTGTATCCGTTCATTAGTTAAATACAGATTAACTTCACCTTCTGGCAAGTCATCGGTTGATTGCCCAAACTTACTAGAGTAAATTTGAAATTAGTCATAACTGCCTCTATATTGATTATTTAATTAAATGGCTAATAACTTAATACTAGCCATTCATTTGATGATTACATATTGATATATTCGATAATTGTAACGCTGATACTAGCGCTAGATTCTGCTATCGCCTGTAACTTAGTTCTACCCCACGTTATTGAGATGGTATCACCTGGCTTAACCGAAAATGCAGCGTCTGACACGCTATCACCTGTAGGGTCAAATATTAGATGTACATTGGTATTTGACCGATTCTTTACAAACACCGTTCTACCGTTACTGGTAGCATTGATAGGCACAACTTCCGTGATAGTGTTAGCAGTCAAACTTATCGCGGTAGTTTCGGGAGTTCCCGGTATTTTACTGCTCATATTTAGAGTGTCTAAATTGACAATAGAACTGTAAACTGAGAAACTCATAATAAACTCCTAAATCAAAGTATAATTTACCAATTTATTATTTGTTTTAATCCAACAATATTGGTTACGCTATCCTCAGTTATAGCATAGATAGAAGCTGTTGATTTTAGTTCATCATCCCACCCAGCGTTAGGAGGTAAATATAGGCATTGATAAGGTACACAGTTACTGATATCGCCGTGACAAAACCATACCCCTACAGAACCTACGTTTTGTAAGTGCAACCTATACCGATTAATATTTGAGGGTCTAACTAATGTGGGGGTATTGCCTATTGTCACCCCAAAATTTTCGGGTTGTGTCAATGTAGGGGTTTGAGGAACTGTATCGAGTTGATATTCAGCCATGCCCAAAATATTAATAGAATCATTGTTATGTAACTGAGTTAAACACCTAGCTTTAACTATTGAGTTGCTATCAATTGCTAAACCTTCGTTTTGATTAGTGATTAATTCAATTAACAGGTTTTCGGTGTGAATGCCTCCATAATATGGCAATTTGACAATCCCTAAATTTAACCCGTTTTCTGTTGCCATATTCCCATAAAATATCTGTAAATCTACCGCTCCCTGCAACACTTCCTGTTTTTTTTCCCACCGTTGGTAATAGCTATCTTCCGGGTAAATTGTGGGGATTTGTGATTGTGCAATACTGGGAGTGTAACATCTAGCGTTTAACGATGATATATAGCTGTAAATACCGATATCATATTTATATCTTTCTGTTATTAATGATTCTAAAATAGTCCCGTTAAATAACTCTATGGCGTTACTCCAGTTAGCAGCGTTTATATGAGCCGCGATATTTTTAACACCTCTCATGATTTCCCTTATTTAATGGATTTAGTAACATAATTATACTATCATATAATACTATTAAACTTAGTACAAAACGTTAATATGGTTAGAGACAGACGGACGATTAGAGACAAACCAAAGGTTAGACCTCGCTCGGGAGTTAGATATGACACAGCTCCCTTTAGATTAAACGATGACCCCGGTAAACTAGGAGACCCGTTTCGAGGTTGGACTGGAGACCCATACGGGAGGGAATTAGATACTCGAAACAAATTTATAAGTGATTCTAAATATGTAGCTCCTGAATACTGGGATGCAGATGAATATCACAAAAAAAGAGAAGCTGAAGAAAGGGAAAAAAGAGAGGATATTAAAAAAGAGGCAACTGTCAAGGAACCACCAAACAGAGATGAACCAAAGGGAGGAAAAAAACCTAGGGGAAAGGGTGGCGCTGGTAGAGGTTTTGGCGGTCCTAATAGCGGTGACGAGGTAGATGATGATAAAGGAAGGCGACCAGGCGATAGTTCAGATGATGATTCAGATGATGATTCAGACAATGGAAATGGCGGAAATGGCAATATCGGTTGTACCATAAAAGCTAATGAAAAGTACAGCGTTGAAGAGTTCGACAGACAAATGGGTAGCGGGGGATGCTGTAATCCTCCACCAAGTGGAAGTAGCATCACTTTTTTTAGTCATATGGATTGGAGGTGGGGAGAAACTCCTCAACCAACAGGAAGTGAGAGGTTTTTTTATACGCAAGGACAGTGGGAGTCTGAGTGGCCATACGGCGACCCTGATTTAATGTTTGAAAGTATAGGTGTATTTTGTGATTGGTGGATGGAATGCACAGAATTTGATTATGTAATTCCTAGATTTTCCGCGAGCACAAAAGATATCCCGCAATGCATCGAAGGAGAAGAACCTGAAAATATACGAACGATAACAATACCAGATATGAACGAAGAATGCTGTGGAATGATTAGAAGGATTTACGAGTTCCTAGACCCTGAATCCTTTCCGGCTGAAATGCCGGAAAAAATCACGGTTAATGCTGATAATCCAGAGAACAGAATTAAACGAATAAACACATTGCCAGAATGGTTAATGTATCGATTTGACATCGATGACGAAAGATGGGGTGAATTTGAAGTTAAAGTCGAGATTGATGACGTAAATTTGATGACCAAAGAACAGGAACACGCGGAAATCAAATTACCTAACTTAGCTGAATCAATTGCTGAAATATTCGGGATGGTAATGGAAATTGCCATCTCTCATCAGGTTACACAAAACGCTGTTTTAACCTGTTTACATGAAGCAGGTTTGGCGCATTCAGCAGCCTTTAAAGCTGGTAGGGAAGTCTCGGAAATATTAGACTATTTAGGATTTGAAACTGAGGAAAAATACGAGAAACTAAAAACAGCGTTTACTCCAGAGGCTGATAATTTTGAGGAACTACTAGAACCTAATGAAAGTAAAGTTAAAATCACTAATCAAAAGAACGCGAAAGAAACACTACAGACAGCCTTAAATCAAATAAAGGAAATATTCTCAATAGTTAGAGCGCAAGGTACTTTACAAGTTAATGGTAATGACCCGTCAAAAGACATATTAGCCGATTTAACTAGGTTATATGATTCAATGAAAAAACAAGACGAGATTAGAGAGCAAGAGACTAATAAAGTACAAGAATTATTGAAAAAAGACTTTCCTGATATCAAGATAGAAACCGAATTGATTGACGGCGATAACCCACTAAGAGGGACTTTGTAATGGTTGCCAGAAGTGCAAGAATGCTAAGGAGTACTCGTAGCTTGTCTAGCCGTCAAACCCGTAGCAGTATAGGTAGGAATGGCGTTAGACAAGTTAATTTAGCTCAGAGAACATCTACTCAAGAGATGGGTTGGTTTGGCAAGCTATGGGCAAAAATAACTGGTAAAGTAGTTGAATGGGGCAAAAGTTTTGGAGGTTGGTTATGGGAAGGAATTACTAAGTTTTTATCTAACTTTAGTTTTGAGAAAGTAGCACGATTTATCACGTCTAATTGGGATAGTTTCTGGAATTTCAACTGGAATATATCAGATGAACAGATAGACAAAAATATGATGAATATTGCTAATCAATTTATTAGTACTACCGCCGGTTTTTTGGGTAATATGGCAGGTAAATTAGTTTGTGGAGTATTGCCTACCATTGGTATTGCATTTATCAACAAAGCCGCTGCTATGCACATTGCCTTAAGCAAGGGACCTGAAATGCTTATGGAAGTATCTACAGCTTTCGGCTCATACGTTAAACAGTCATTTAACATGGCTATGAAAGCCATAGCATGGCAACTGTTTAAACATGGTAGACGGGTTGTTAAAATGTTTTTAGATAAAAGTCCTTCAACACTTGCAACGGCTATTGTTTCAATGGTTCCTGGTGGTAAAGGAACGATTGAAAAGTGGGGTGACGAAAAAGGTGAAGAATGGAGTTTCGGTAAACAGAGAAGGGAAGCTAGGGAGAAATTACCAGAAAAATATGATGGAAATATTAACACTATTTGGAATCAAGATAGTAGTGAAGAATTTTGGGAGGAATTCTCAGATAACTGTAAAGAAGCAATTATTTTAGTTGCTCAAGGATTAGATGAATATATTGCATTACAACGCATTGAGGAAAATAGACAACAACAATTAGTTAACGCGGTTGTAGAAAATGGTGGAGAGCGATTTAGACTAGTATCATCATTAAGAAACCTTCAAGAAAATGTAGCAAATGTGTTAGCTCAAACTGAAATACTAGGTAATCGTGATATGGGGCAATTTGTAGGGTCTGGAGATATCTCTGAAGTTCCGAATAGTAGTAATTTAAAAATTCAATTAACCTTTATTTTATATAACTACAAAAAACCTCCATATTGGACTAAAGAACGTAGGAGTACATTACCAAAAACTCAAATAGAACTCCCATCAGTAGAAAGAAGTAAAATAACCTGGGATAAATTACAAAGGATATTTACTCAACCTAGTAAATCAGCGTTCACAAAAGGCAATATCAAAGTAACCTGCAATATGCGAAATGGTAGGAAATTTTCATTTTTTGTGAATGAATCTAGCAAGTCAGATGCTGAACGTATTTGTAAGGATTTAGTACAATTAACAGATTCTAGTATTGTTTACCCTTTGATATTTGAGGAAAGGAAAGGTTTTGGCGGTAGGGAAAATGCGAAACGAATAAAGGAAACAAAAATGTATATATCGGAGGTCAAAATACTTAACTGGGAATTAATTGATAAGTTTGAACAAGCCAAAATCGATATGGGAGAAAGTTCCGCTTTAGCAATGTATAAAGACCCTAGGAAGTCTAAAGTAAAAATTCCTTTACATTTTGAGAATAAACCTAGCTGGGTAGATGATGTAATCAGAACAGCTACGAGGACATCGTTAGAGATGAAAACCGGGAACCAACCACCAACTACAGTCTAATGTAGTTTTCATTAAATAGAAGCTACATATATGTAGCATTTCCTTAACGAAAATATAACTAACACCAAACTGATATAGGTGTGATCTTATTACTATTGATTTATTAGAGGTAATGACTATGGCAAGCCCCGTAACTCTTAATGGTGCCACTCTCGAACACCAATTGCTAGAAGTTATTGAACAGGTTCAGAGAGCGCAAATAAACGCAACTAGAAACCCTAATGGTGTAACGGTAGTTACAGCTTATACCCGCAACATGGCAACTGGAGCTGTGACAGTATCCCTAACAATCCCTACTGATGATGTTTTGGATGCTACTAATGGCTCTATCGATGTAGAAGCCATTGCTGTTTTTGTTGACTAGGGTTCATTAACTAGGTAGACATTAACACTATTGTTGTCTACCTAAGTCTTTATTCAGTAATTAATGAGGTAAATTATGCCGTTAAGTGATGCGTTCGATAAATATAAAGAAAAATTTCTTGCTAAACTAGCGGAACCGAAAGGCACTAAACTAGGGATATCACTGATGGTTGAGGCTCCAGTAGATAAAACCTGTAAACACGTCATCCCTATGCCTATGTTGTTACTTTACAATTTAGGCTCAGACACAGTGAGTAATGAACCCGCAGAAGTCAGGGCGTTACCTATCTGGAGACCCGCATCTAGAGGTGGTAATACATCAAGTAATGCTAATAGACGAAAAGTACCAGCAGGATTAGGTCATAGCGTTGGTAAAAAGACAGGATTTTATCGTGTATTTGTAGAAGGGCCTGCTGGCGAACAAACTCCAGGAATTTGGCGTACCTATACAACGTCAGGAACTAACGCAGGTGAAAAAAAGTTGCGGTTTATTAGTTTAAAAGTTCCTAACATTTTCTCGATTAACTGCTTGCTATATGTTTTTGCGCATTATTGGACTATAAAACCATTATCACTCAGAACGCACAATAAATGGTATCAAATACCTGATAAGGCTAATTATCCATTAACTGGTTTGGGTGAACTAACGGCCGGAAAAACTAAAGCGTCTAATCTAGCATCAGGAGACCCACCTGCTAACCCTCCAAGTAAAGGCAAAAACAGTAAAGGTAAATAATCGACTACTTGTTACTAAGTATATACCCGTTAACTCACAAAATAGGATTAACGGGTTTTTTGTATTTGTTATTATTTGTACATTCTATATATACTTAATGTGATATTTGATTATTTTATAAATAAGTATAAATTGTATAATTTATGTTTATTTTTAATAAATTAATTAGATAAGATAATTTTAATTAAATACAGTGAATTCAAAAGAGCAAGGTAACTATACAGTTACAGAATCAATTGAAGGTAGCGTAACTGTAGAAAATGTAACTAATGTCAATACTAATAAAGTATTGACTCCTACAGAATACCAAGAGACGTTGAGTCGGTTTAAACAATTTACTGCGTTTTTGGAGTTGGTTAATACTTACCTTCCTTACCCCAAAACTTCATTAATTCAATCATTGACCAACAAACTCCAAACGTCGGAGATTATCAACTCAAATACCTTTTATCTGACATATTCAGAGATTGCCACACTTAAACGAGTCACCAACGCAATCCTGACGCTATTAAAAGCAGGTGGAGTAAAGCTACCTCGTAAGGTTACGGGAGCCATACAGGATGATATTAATGCACTAGAAGACCATCTATTGGGCTCTGAGAGTGATTTAGAGGATGAAGATAATGAAGTCAACCCATTTTCTAGTTGGTTAGATTAAGGCTAGTCCAAAATAAAACCACCCATATATTATCTGTTTTCAGGACTGAAAATACAGTCCTGAAAATGAATAATACCCAGGTGGCAGTCAACAAGCATCAGGAAATTATAGCATGATACCACGTCATTGGTCCGAGGTTAGGCTTAACCTACGAAACATCGCGTTAACCCCCTTGATGTATATCGGTCATTCCCTATATATCAAAGTTCCAATTTCCAGTGGAAAGTCAGGAATAACGTGGCCATCAACTTTAGTTAAGTTTGATAAGGATTTTATTGCTTATTTTATAGGCGAAATTCTTAAAAAATTAATCCCATTACATCCTGAAAAACTTGAGGAAATTTGTACAGAAGCCCTAGAGTTCTACAGGGATGAATGGAATATATATCAAGCCGAAAACGGCGGGGATAGAGAACCTGATAATCCTAATACATCTTTCGGAGTGTACCCAAAAAATGAAAAATAAATACAATGCCAGAGGAAAAAAAATAGACGGCTATTATTTTCCAAGTGTATTTGATTGTCGGGTTTATCACCTTCTACAAAAATACGATAAATCAATTAATTGTGCATCCTAAACTAACGTTAATTGAAAACAAAAAACCTTGGAAAAATATCACCTGGATTCCAGATTTTTATAGTCCGTTCTTTAATCGTTACATCGAAGTTAAGGGAGTATTAACTGATTCATTTAAGCTAAAAATGCAGTTATTGCAGTACCTTAATCCTGGCTTAGTCAATCAGTGTTGGTTTGTTATAAGGGGGACATCCTACCGATGGCAAGGCATCTCATTTATCAATATCGACGAGTTTCAGGAGATTTTAAACAACTTAGAAATTCCAAGGGCAAACAATGAATAAACTACAGGGTTATTTTCCATTGACGGTGAGTTAATAAACACCACCTATAACCCACACCTATTTGAGTCAGAAACCACTCAAATAGCCTACCGGATACTAACCCCTATAAAGGAACATAAAACCCAGGAAATCCTTGATTTAGCTTATTCCTATATGGGTTGTTATAGCCCTAGGGGGGACTACAGAGGTCACGCTACAGCAAGGTTGACAAATGAAGGCAGCCTACGAGTATCAATTGTTGGTAACCCTCAATTTTGGGAGGTATGCAAAAAAATTTCAAACGTCATAATCAATCATCAAAGGATAATTAATCATGAGTATCGGATATTACGGCAAAAAACAGGACGATAAATTTAGTTATTGCAGTGCAGTTAAGCCCGGTGAAACGGCAACCTTTCTAATTGTTGATTATGCATAATTCCGAATTAAGTCACCTCATTTATGGATATTCGGGAAAGGTGTATCAGGGGATTTTTCTAACTTCAATGATAGGGATTGGAGTTATTCCCAAGGTGATAAAGAATTAATTGCTGTACGGTTTTATATTGAAAAATACGAGACTGAATATAACGGCAAAAAACGAGAATACACCCCTACATCTCCAGAACTCGCATTGCTTAAAATAGTCGAAAGTGACTCAATGCTTACAGACGGTTCTGTGATGTTTACAGCAACAATAAATCTAAGTCAATCATCAGTCAGACCTTCTGACAGGATATTAGAGGGAAATATCGGAGACGATAATTTAAACTCTGATATTTCTAATATCTTAGAAATTGAATGTATTAATCCATTCAATCAATCTTTCGCTACTTACTCAATCGGAGATATTGACGCTTTCATTGAATCCAAAACTAAAAATAAAGCAGGATTTAATGGAAAGGCAAAATACAAAACCTTCGAGGAAAGGTTAACAGAAGGGGCTAAGGTTTTGGATTGTGACCCTAGCTTTGAGAGTCTTTATAACAAGGTTAAACAACTTGATTCTAATGTATTAATTGCATTAATTGAATTACTGCGATTAATGTAGTCACAAATAAATCCCCCCTAAATATTTAGGGGGGAATAACTACCATACCATGTCAACAAGTCAAGAGCGATAGGAGTGTACCATGTCCGACGACTATATCGATTATAGGCTAATCAGAAGCCAAATGTCATCTGAACTAGAAGAAATAATCACAGAAGGCAACCTGGGTGAGCAATTAGAGTCTGTTTTACGGGCTGTCTGTGTTCTACCATATCCTGATATTCAGTTTCCAATTATCGCCTCGTTTATAGCGTCTCCAGTAACGTTAATGTCTACCGCTGGTATCCTGTTCCTTTGGGGTCTAGCGGTACTGGAAAGTCACAGGTAGCTACCGTAGCATCTGAACTATACAAGACAACCTCGGTGCTTGCTAATAGCACTTTCGCTTCACTGAGAAACAAGATACAACATGAACGATTTTATGACCCCCTTCAATGTGAATTTGAGAAAAATTTTATATTGGTATGGGAAGATATCACCCCTATATTATTAATTGAAAATGAGAATATGTTATCGCTTTTCAAGGTGTTAAACCGCAAAAATAGCCGAATAACCATCAGTAGTCAGACACCGGGAACTAACATGGTATTTGATGCTTTCGCTTTAAAGGTGATTAATTCAATACATTCATTGTGGACATTTTGGGAGTTAAACGAACTCAAAAGACGGATGTTTCCTATATGGTTTAAAAAGAGACTATGACATCAGAGGAATATAGGGGCAATGGTTACGAGTTAAGTGATTTAAACGATGTAGAGGATATTACGCTTGATAAATTATCATCTCAATTAGAAATTTTCTGGAGAGATATCGATAACTGCAATCAATACAGCAAGGTCAAAAAACAACTACAGAAACACAAAAAAGATATCATTAACGCTAGGTTATCAAGTGAAATTATTGTCACCCATTCATTGATTTATCAATTATCTATCAATGAATCAATTAAACGCTTCAATGATTACTGGGATTTTGTTAATGAAAAAATCTTGACTATATCATCAGGTACTGAACAATTTTTAGACAGTTTTATCACTCAAGGTATTGAGGCAAAAATGAAACAAAATAACCAGGCAATTAACGCGGGATGTCCTGAGTTAACCGACGAGGTTGTAACTGATATCGACCCGAAAGCGTTAAAAGAAGCCATTGAGAGAGCCAAAACAGATGGATATCTTGATAGTCGCGTTAATGTTTCAGAGTTGACTAATCTAATGAAAAATAGAGGATATAATATGATTAATCAGAACGGCAAAAATGTTTGGAAACACATCATATAGGAGACCAAAAAAATGACTCAAACCAACACAAATGCCATTATACAGGCACGGTTTAAAACATTTAAACAAATGGTAGATACTACAGTCTACAACGCTAATAAAGAAGACGCTAAGGAAACGTTAATTTCAATACTAGATGATTGCGAGGTTGAGTTATCCTTAGCAGAAGCGAAAAAACAATTATCGCTCAAACAGCTTAATTATATTCAGCATTTACTAACCAAAATCGAATAATTTAAACCCTTCCGAAATGACGTTAAACTATCACAACTTAACCACTATCAAAGGATAAAACCATGTCAATCAAATTAAGTACACCCGGATTAAACTTAGTAGAATATAGCTACATGAGTAATCGATTAAACCCTAACGCGGTAGGATTACTTGACTTAGTAGAACTTGCTATCACATCTGAACAATTTGATGAAATTGTCGAATTTATTCAAATCCACAGGCATTTTTTAAACGCGGAAATCGAGTTACTCAAAGGTATTGAAGCCTTGCTTGATGCAAAAATTACAGAACACAACAATAATCAAAATCACCCCGATAATGATGATCACAAGTTCAATTAATCAATAGGAAATAAAGCCATGAATGAGTTTGAACAAGAAAAAATGATGGTTATTGCAGAAATGGCTAGGGAGATTTACATTCAAATGATGTCACGAGATATCTCCTATTCCAATCAGGATACTAGGGTGACATTAGCCGAAATAGCTCATAACGCTGCTATTGATTTTATGATGGTACACGAAAAATGGGTAGAATCTCAGTATCCAATTATCTCTCAACCTCAACCAGGCATTATTGCCTCTGATTTCAACATTAACGGCTATAACAGCGATATCCTACTGGGAGGTGATTTTCATGCCTAAGCTACTCCCGGTAGTCACACTAACAGGGTCTTACAAAGGGTTTCTGGTAGGTCATGGTAATATCTGTATCGAAGTAGGTTCTTTAGAATGGTTTAAATACCTAGAAACCCATAAATCCTTTTCAGTGGAGGTTAATGGTAAACGATTTACGTTGTGCAAAAAAGTCTCAATTAATGGTTTCACCTACTGGAACCTCAAAGGGTGGGATGGTAGCGTCAATCATCACATCTACGTTGGAAAATCTGACCAAGTTACTGTAGACAAGTTAATAGACGTAGCTAACGCTATGGTTACTAAGTGTAAGATTAGCGGGGAGGTGTCAAAACGACATTTCCTGTACTAAACCCTAAACCCTAACACCTAACAGCTAACCCTAACTCAATAACTTAAATGGCCCCCTATGGTTTCTGACTGTAGGGGTTCATTCATATTTTTCGTTTTCAGGCCTGTATTTTCAGGCCTGAAAATGGTTTATATGAATGCTTGCCTCTAATTTACCCACAATAAACACCCTAAGCCAAAACCTTAACCCGTCTATTAGGGGTACTGGGTTCCGCACGGGATGATTACCACCAAAAATTGGAGACTTGCTGAGGATTATGTGGATAACCGATGTCGCTGGTAAAGCAATTGTCTAGGATTATGTGGGTAGTGGCTACCATCCCCAAACAAGTCACCAGTTGAAACGCGTTATGTTGGTAGTGAACTGAATTCAGCGGGGTGATGATTAGATAATGCGATCGCATTTTGTTGGTAGTGAGTAGGCTCCTCAATATTTCACTAATAATCTGACTACCCCTATGGGTTTTGAAATTTGAGCCATACCCTCCCCCCATAACCGAAACAAACACTCTTAGGGGTGCGACCGATGTGATAGCAGTCAATGGTTCGTAACGAACCGATAGGCTTGCCATTGACGGGTATCACGAGAGAGTTACCTTATCGGTGTTTGGTTAGGGGGGTGGTATGGGTATTTGACAGATTGATTAAGTTGTGCTTATTGACTGAGTAATCAACCGTTGACAGAATTATTTTCCTGTGCTAGGACTAGGTTATGAGTAACATTTGAGTAACTAGGCATAGTTATTGGGTTGAGTAATAACCCGCTATCGCTGTTAGGATAAGGGTTTATAGTTAACACGTTGTGGCGCAATCAAAGCGCCCTAATGTCTCCGTCCGACAAAAAAAGCCCCAGCCAGCCTTGTGGCTACCCATAGAATCCGGTTTGACTTCCGCCCCCTGGGTGCATTGCTTCACTAGAAATGGAAACGGAGGCTATTGAGATCTCCCCGGTGACTTGGCTTTGGGGGCGGGGAGCATTTCTCCACGGAAGTCTAGGATGCTCACCAATAACAAATAAGCGATCGCTAAAATAATCGAAATGGCTCCGGTAATATAGGCAACTACTTTAGAACGTTCCATTCTCAATCAATTACAAGTTTCCACCATCCCACCCAGTATATACTAGACCATGGACAATTGAACATCACATTAACCATGATGTCGGGGCGGGTTCTGCTGTCAATCCTCAATTCCCACAGAAAAGATTGCCCAACCCGCCCTATACCCACAGTATGGGCGACCTATTTTTTCAAGGCTACCACATCACCAAACCCTCCCCAGCCCTCTCCCAGAGTTCGGGAGAGCCAGATTTAGAGGGTTTCATTATCCATCAATTACCTAGGTATTAGCGGTTATAACGGTCATCGCGATTATAACGATCATGGCGATTATAGCGGTAACCGCGATTATAGCGGTCTTGGCGATCGCGCATTTTTTCAAAGTTGTCGCGATAGCGCTTTTCCCATTCCTTTTTCTCACGACTGAGGCTGCGTTCTAATTCCTCATGGGCTTCTCGAATCACCCGTTCTTTTTGGCTTTGAGACAAACGCTGATTGTGGGGCTTGTTCATCTCATCTCGCATTTCCGATTCTAGCTGCTCATGTCGCCGCCGGCTATATTCTTCAAAATCCCTCTCAAACTGTCGCCGCCAATCATCATTATTACGATTAGCGATCGCAAATCCCGTTTCTCCTATAGTAGCTTGTTGAGTAGAATTAGCATAGGCAACCATCTGGTCAGCAGGCAGTTGTAACCCTCCCGCCATTAGAAATGTTGTCAGAACCAAAATACCCTTCATTACTCAATTCTCCATAATTTTAAGATTAATTGACACCCCCATGGGAAATGATTACGGTTTCAGACTAACGAAAATCCGGGTTCATTTACCCATACATATATAGTATCATTTTGTCAATAGGATTGACCAAGTTTATAGTCGATATTGGCGATCGTAAAGTTCCCAGGTAGGACCCTGAGTAGTGTAACTTAGGTAGAGCGCCAATATTAAGTCACAGCAGAAGGTAAAATAGGAGATTGAATCAAACTGAATCGATTTAATTCAATCTGTAGTTAACCATTAGAGGTTCCCTTGACTCATCATCAAGATGCTATTGCGCCCCACGGTGGAAAGCTAATTAATCGCATGGCCAGTGCCGAACAACGGGCCGAACTCCTAGAAAAAGCCGATACTCTCCCCAGAGTACAACTTGACGAGCGATCGCAGTCGGACTTAGAACTAATTGCGATCGGCGGTTTCAGTCCCCTAACCGGGTTTATGGAACAGGCAGACTATAGCAATGTCGTCCATAATATGCGACTGAGTAACGGACTGCCCTGGTCTGTTCCCATCACCCTATCCGTCACCGAAGAGGAAGCGGCGCACCTGTCGGAAGGTAGCCTAATCCGTCTGGACTCACCAAAGGGTAAATTTGTGGGAGTTCTGGAACTAACCCAAAAATACACCTACGATAAAGAACACGAAGCCATCCACGTCTATCGCACTAATGATAACAAACATCCGGGAGTCAAGGTAGTTTATGACCAAGGTCCGGTCAATCTCGCCGGTCCTGTGTGGTTACTCCAGCGAGAATCACACCCTTTGTTCCCCAACTATCAAATTGACCCAGCCGATAGTCGTTCACTATTCCGAGAAAGGGAATGGAAAACCATTGTTGGATTTCAGACTCGCAACCCTATTCACCGCGCCCACGAGTATATTCAAAAATGCGCCCTAGAAACTGTTGATGGTCTATTTCTCCATCCTCTGGTTGGGGCTACTAAGTCTGATGATATCCCGGCTGATGTGCGGATGCGTTGTTATGAAATCTTGATGGAACGCTACTATCCTAAAAATCGGGTGATTTTAGCGATTAATCCGGCTGCTATGCGTTATGCCGGACCGAGAGAAGCGATTTTTCATGCTATGGTCCGCAAAAACTACGGCTGTACCCACTTTATTGTCGGGCGTGATCATGCTGGTGTCGGGGACTATTATGGAACCTATGATGCCCAGCATATCTTTGATGAGTTTGAACCGGCAGAATTGGGTATTACTCCCATGAAGTTTGAACACGCTTTCTATTGCACATTGACTAAGGGTATGGCTACCAGTAAAACTAGCCCCAGTACCCCAGAACAACGGATTCACTTATCGGGAACCAAGGTTCGGGAAATGCTGCGAAGGGGAGAATTGCCACCCCCAGAGTTTTCTCGTCCAGAAGTGGCGGCGGAACTAATTAAGGCGATGAGGGTTCCCTCAGAAGCATAATTTCACCAAATCCCCCTATCCCCGTCTCTGGGAGGGGGGAGTAGAAAATTATCGACAATTGCAGAAGACGCGCTAGGATAAAATATATCCTATGCTAGGGCTCAACCGAATTTAATCGGTGGGAAACTCATCAGGTTATTGTCAAACCATCTCGGTGGCAGGTTCTCAGGTCTCTAGTTATGAATAATAAGAACATTGAGGCTTTCATGTCTAGGAAATAATCTTTGTGTTTCCCGCGATATTATCTAGTTATAGGAGTGATACAAAACGACAATTAGGAGAGTAATTAACACGAATGAAAATTGACAATTTTTACACTAAAATTGCCATAAATAATCAGCGAGAAATGCCAACCTTCAAACAGTTAATAGCAGTGGAGGCATATAAAATTTTATTTATAGCATTTATTCTTCTTAAAAAAAGCCGCGATAATGGCTATATTTACAGTCCGTGGTCAGTCTTAATTAATTTATGGATGAATTGGAGTATGGCTCACCATGATGATGTGATCCTGGGTTCAAAAATCTAGGAATTAGTGATGTTTTTGATTTCCAGAAATTGGTAAATTTTGCTAGTGAATAAGTTTGAGTAAGTTTCAGGGATAGATGGATTAGGAATAATAGATCATGGCATTAAAGCGACGGCAATTTCTAAAAAGATCGAGTATGCTACTGGCAGGGTTGGGACTTAGTGAGGCGGCTTGGTGGCAACTTGGCGATCGCTACCATAGGGCTTTAGCAGAACCGAATCATCGGAAACTGGCTCTGCTAGTGGGTATCAATCAATATCCGAAAGTCTCCCAACGCCATATAGAACCCCTATCAGGATGCGTCACGGATGTAGAATTACAGCGGGAACTGTTAATCGGTAGATTTGGATTTAACCCCTCAGATATCCTTACCCTTACTAATAAGGAAGCGACGGGGGAAAATATCGAAACTAGCTTTATAGAACATCTAATTAACCAAGCTAAACCAGGGGATTTGGTGGTTTTTCATTATAGCGGCTATGGCAGTTGTATGGCTGATGCTAATCAAAACCCTGACGCGGCTACTATTAAACATTCCCTAATTCCCGTTGATGTCACCCCAGACCATAATGGAGAACCCATTAACGATATTATGGAGGATACCCTGTGGCTATTACTGCGATCGCTGAAAACTCAACAAGTCATCACAATTCTTGATACCAGTTATGCTTATCCTGGTTATTCTCAACAGGGAGTCCTGAGAATCCGATCAGCAGCCAGCCCCAATTCTAGCCAAATTAGCGATCGCACCATTACCCGACAACAACAATTACTACAGCGCTACCAAATCGACCCCGAACAACTAGAACAACGTCGCCTCGGAGAACTTCCTGGTATAGTCTTAGCAGCCAGCAAACCCACCGAAATGGCTACAGAAACCACTTGGTCTGGACTCAGCGCCGGATTGTTTACCTATAACCTTACTCAAACTCTCTGGAATGCGACAGCCACCTCAGACTTCAAAGAAACTCTAGGTCGTGTAGCCGGAGTGGTAGAACGTATTACCGGACCGAACCAGCAACCTCAGCTTCAGCGTCAAGTTAGAATTACGTTAGATGATCAACCACCCATGATTAATCTACCGCTAACATCACCCCCAGTCGATGGAATTGTTACTGCTGTGACTGGGGATGGCAAAAGTACGGAATTGCTACTGGCTGGTTTACCTGGCTGTGTTCTGGAATCGGGAGAAATTAATTCCCTATTTACCATTGTATCAAACACTGAGAGTACAGAAGCTAAGGTGCAGCCAAAACTCCAAATTCGCGGCTCTAACTCATTGCACGCTACCGCTGAGGTGAGAATATTAGAAGTGGGTGGTATCAAGTCACCTGTGGTTCAGTCCGGCCAATTTATTAAAGAGACTATTCGGGTTATACCTCGCCACATTAACTTAAAAATTGGTCTTGATTCTAAACTCGATCGCATTGAAAGGGTCGATGCAACCAGTGCCTTGTCTAGTATTGATCATATCTCTATCACTAGCAACGACCAACCCATTGATTATCTATTCAGCGCTGTACGCGATACTACTATTGCTCAAAATCCGAGTAGCTCGATGAATTCATTATTCCAAGGGCATTATGGTCTATTTTCCCCCGCTCAGGTGGTGCTTCCCGATACAGCAGGAGAAGGTGGAGAGGCTGTCAAAGTCGCCGTACAACGATTAGTTCCTCAATTGAAAACTCGATTAGCTGCTAAGTTGCTACGACTGACGGAAAATGAACGTTCTGACTTACTCAAAGCCAAAGTTACCCTAGGGATGTTAACTCCCCAGTCACGGGCGATCGCTAAACGAGAAACCCCTGATTTATCCCATCAGGGAAGTGATCAACTCACCCTAACCAGCCCAAATAATGCTAATTCTACCCCAGCGGTAGCACACCGTTCCGAGACCTTTGGTATACCGACTATACCAAAGGAGAGTCGTATTCAGATGCAATTACAGAATAATGGTGAACTCCCATTATATTTCATCATGTTTCTGTTTGACAGTCGTGGTCAAACATACGTTTATGATGCTACTAGACCTCCCATAGTTGAGACTCAAGACAGTTCTATGATTTTACCCCAGGTTTTACGGGTAGAAGGGGGAAAAACTATGAGTATTCCCCCAGCTAATGTTAATGGCGGAACTAGCACCACCGAAACCCTAGGAGAATTGGTGCGGGGTCCGGCTGGGTTGATTGAAACCTATCTGATTATTAGCCATTACCCTTTTACTCAGACTTTACCAGCTATTAGTCGTGGTTTAAAGCAAACTTCCATCAGTTCAAAAAATAGACTGCAATTGCTGTCAAATCCTTGGGAAGTTTCCCGGTCTGTATTGGAGGATTTGGCAAAAGCTAGTAAACTAGGAGTTGAACGTTCTGGGATTTCTACTGATAATCTTGCCCTAGATATTAATGCTTGGGCTACCTTTAACTTTGTCTGTCGAGTTGTGTAAAACTTGTCAGGAGTTGAGATACTTATATAGTAGACAGTTATTTCTTTTTTCTATCCGGTTTCCTATCTTGTTAGTCAGGGTTAGAGAGTTGATGATAGCATCAGTAGGAGATGTTCATGAAAATTTTAATTGTTGAGGATGATAGAAATGCAATTGTTCCTCTGATTGACGAGTTAAAAGCCTATCACTATATTGTTGACTTGGCGGTTGATGGTCATACCGGATTGGAACTCGCTTTAGAATGGAATTATGATTTAATTATCCTTGACTGGATGCTTCCCGGAATCAATGGACTAGCAATTTGTCGTCAATTGCGCGAGCAAGGTTTTCTCAAACCTATTTTGCTTTTAACTGTACGCAATCTTAATGAGGAGATTATTACCGGATTAGATGCTGGCGCTGATGATTTTGTTTCTAAACCTTATAGCCCGTCTCAAGTTTTGGCGAGAATTAGAGCCTTATTAAGAAGGAAAAGTTTGCCACAATTACCATTACAATTTACCTGGGAAAACTTGCAGGTTAATGAAACTTCTGCACAGGTTTATTATGATAACAAGCCTGTTGATATTAAGCCAAAAGCCTATAATTTACTGTTGCTATTTCTGAAAAATCCACAGCGGATTTTTAGCCGTCAGGATATTATCGATCAACTCTGGTCTTTTGATAATGAACCCAGCGAATATGCGGTCACTAATTTAATTAAAGACCTGCGCCGAACTCTCAAAGATGCGGGGATGATTACAGATATTATCGCGACTATTTATGGCTTGGGATATCGCTTAAATCCACCCCCAGAAACTGAATCTAATCAGGCAGAATATCTGGATAACTCACCGTCTTTAATCCCTCGATCTAACCATAATATTGAGGAGATTTTGGCTAAATATCAGAATTCCTTTGACGAAGAGGTCGGCTTTTTAGAAACCATGTTTTTAATCAATTATTCGGATGATTCTATCTCAGAAATTGCCAGGGAAAAGGCTCAAGAAATTGCTCATAATTTAGCGGGAAGTTTGGGTTCTTTTGGCTATCAACGAGGTTCGGAATTAGCCCGTGATATCGAAAACTGCTTGAGCTATGATGATGGCTTATCAGATAAATATAAAAATATCAGTATAATTCAAGAAAAAATACGCCAATTATGTCATGAAATTAACCAGTCTCCTCAACCGATATATTTCCAAATTTGTGCTTCATCTAATCAAATTTTGCTGATTGATGCTGATCGAAGTTTAGCGGAACAATTACAAGGTCAAGCTGGCGCTTGGAACTTAAATATAGACGCGGTTTCCACTTTGACTAATGCTAGACAGTGGCTGACCAAAACTCTCCCTGATGCGATTTTATTAGACCCCCATTTGTCAGAGGAAGATTTGACAGGATTTGATTTCCTCAAGAACATCGGACAACGTTTCCCGGAAATTCCTATTTTGATTTTTACTTATGAGGATAACCTGTCGGAACGTATTATGTCAGCGCGTTTGGGGGCTAGACGATTTTTGCACAAACCCGTTACGCCTCAATACATTTTTGAAGCGATCGTACAAGTTCTCCCCAAACCCCCCAGCCGAGATGCTCGGATTCTGATTGTAGAAGATGATCCTATCTGTTTGCAAGTTTTGCGAAATATCCTCAAACCCTGGGGATTTGATATGATTTGCTTGAGAGAACCTAACCAATTTTGGCAAGTCCTAACCCAAACTCTCCCGGATTTATTAATTTTAGATGTACAAATACCTACCTATACGGGTTTGGATTTGTGTCAGGTCGTCCGACAAGACCCGGCTTGGGAAGAGTTACCAATTTTGGTGGTCACTGGACATCAAAGTTCTGATATGATCCAAAGGGTTTTTGAAGCTGGCGCAGATGATTTTATTACTAAACCAATTATGGGCCCAGAATTAGTCACCCGCGTTATGGCTCGTATTGAGCGATCGCAACTGAGAAGAAAAGTTAAACAGATCCGAAAACAGTCTAGGTGAGTTATCCATCATAGCCGCAGCTACTGACCGAGATTGTCAGAAAGAAAAACCCAGCCCCCACTTCCAGCCCACTAGGGACTAGATATTTAGGTCTCCTACTCACCCAGAAAGGGCATGAACCCTTGAGGGCTTTTGGTTTCCTAAACTATTAGGTACCAGCTCTATATGGGTAGACTGGGCTGTATATCAGGGTCTATGTAGCATAGTACCAGCAAAATATAAGGAACTTATAAGATGATATCCAAAATTTGTAAAGCCCACACCCTTACCTGATTATGGCCAACCTTTCCCAATAGTTCTGTCTGTTTATCGATTTCAGGTAGCATCTTCTGATACCGCCTGACTTTTTTGGCGGTCTGGGAGGGTGACGACTTTGGCTGTGGTGAGTTGTAAATACGCCTAAGTTGTTGAGGTGGGAGGCTGCGGGGAGTAGTTGGGAGTGGGTGAATTTGAGCGATCGCACCATTTCAACCTAGTTAAACACATCCCCTATTGCTTTTCAGATTATCTGTGGGGTGATTATCTGTAGGCTGGGGTTGGGTTTCCCAAGCTACAATTTATGATTTTTTAGTATGTCGATGTGAGCGATTACATCAGATGATTATAAACTTACAACCCTTTCAGTCATCATGCAATATGATTTCCCTCGTCCCTATCCCGGGGGGAATAAGGGTTTATGGTGCGGGTAATGTTTTAAGTAAGTGATTTCCCTGCTGTAAAGACATTTTTATAAGGATGATCAACTGGGGGGGGAACCTCCACAACCCAGTTGAAGACATTAACACAAATTGTGATTAAATATATTTCTGTTTATACAAGCTGATTCAACGATTCTTAATGAATGTGATAATCTTATCAAGAACCATGAAGGTTTGTAACATTTTATAAATTTACTGATCAGTACTATTGTATTCAAGCTATGTCATGCTAGGATATGAGGTGTAGTCAGGTATAGAGATTTGGAACTCTATCCAAATCCAATTATGTATTCAGGCGAACTTTTTTGCATGGTGTGATTTTTATAGACTATTGCATTCTACCTAAAAATTAATTCCCGACTCTGAAGGAAAACCCATCGGATTGGGAAGTTGCGTTGTGGAGTAAACCATAATGTCTAAAGCCAAAATATTGCTAAACTTATCAATGGCTGGTGTAACCGTCTCAGCAGCCGTGGCTCTCACCAGTCAACCGGCTGTTGCCAATACCACCTTTCGATGTATTCCAGCCGGAAACGGTTATGCCACCATTGCTGTAGCTAGTACCGGACACCAAAGTGAACCTCTGATCACCTGGAATAGTCAAGCCTTTATAGCAGGTGGCTATACACCCCAAAATCGCTGTGAGATAGTCAGTCAACGTTTAACCAGGGCTGTGGCTCAGAGTGGAGGGCTTCTGAGTAATCTGTTGTTAACGACTGGAAGCGTTAATGGCTATGATGTCGTCTGCTGGACAAACAATAGCAGTTCCGTTTGCAACCCGAATAACCTTTTAGTAACTATTTCTCCTGGTCGCAGTGCGGGTGAGTTTCTGGGTAACTTTCTCAAGATGGGGGCTAATCCTATGAGCGAAGGAACACCGGGTCAAGAAAGCGTGCGTCGAACCACTGTCAGATTCGGCGAACTGGTTCAGCGGGAGTTAGACGAAGCCAGAAGGCGAGGCGGGGGTCATAGTAACCCGGTAACCACTCCCGATCCTGTGCGTCCTCCTGTTCGTCCTCCCAACGATCCGCCCGTAGTTTTTTAGTCAATTTATCAACTCCAAATCCCCTTAATTTTTTAAGATTGTGATGCCTAAATCTAACCTTCAATCTCGGCAATTTTGGGTCGGGTTCTTGCTCGCAGCAGGACTGGTCTTAGCAAACACTTCCGGGTTGAGAGCCTTTGACCAACAGATAGCTGAGTCTATGGTTCAAAATCCTTTACCCCCCGCATCACCATCTGTAGAAAGTTCTGTCCTCCAGGTAGCCAAACAGGTGACGGTCAGAATTTTGAAAAATCAGGGAGCTGGGTCTGGGGTAATCATTGACCGCCAAGGGGGAACCTATACAGTTCTCACCTGCGACCATGTTGTTGTTAGCGGGAGTCAAGATCAGACCTATCAAATCTTGACTCCCGATGGTAAAACCCATTGGGGGCGACGTCGGCCAATGTCGGGTTTGCAGGGCTTAGATTTGGCTGTGGTGGAGTTTACAAGCTCAAACCCTTATCAAGTTGCGGTTTTGGGGAATTCTGAAGATATTTCGATTGGAAAACCAATTTATGTGGCAGGATTCCCCAACTATCAACCCCGAGATGATGGTGGTCTGCATATTACCCATGATTGGGGACTAAGAGCTTTTCGATTCACAACTGGAAATCTATCCATGCGGTTATCGGGTCTGACCTTGCAACGTGGCTATCAGCTTGCCTATACTAATGCCACCATTCAAGGCATGAGTGGTGGGCCGGTCTTGAATGCTGACGGTGAACTGATTGGGATTCACGGACGTGGCAGGGTCACGATTCATGGAATTGAGACATTTCGTTTCACCGATGGAACTTTGCCCTCACTCGAACTCTATGAGTATATGTCGCCCTTGAGCTGGGCTGTGCCAATTTCTGCCTTTCAGAGACCCTTGGAACCTAGGCCGACTGGTCGCCCCTTTTCCACCGATCCGACTCAGCCCTCTTTACCGGCGACACCCATGCGTCAGAATCAATGACCAGAGAAAATTTAAGTTTCTGTTAGCCATTCATCATCCCAGGAATTATGGTTAAAAACAACTGGAATATTAGGTTAGGACTTTTAGCGGTTCTGACCAGTTTGTTGGTAATTATTCTCGCCACAATAGCCCCAATCTCAGCTCTACAGTCTGAGGTCGAGCCGGACACTCAATTTCATACAACTGATCAAATTTATGTTACATCGGTGAGTCAATTATCGGATGTTCAGCCAACGGATTCGGCATTTATGGCGGTTCAATCTTTAGCGGATCGAGGAATGCCGATCGCTTATCCTGATTTGACATTTCGTGGTAATCGAGCAGTCAGACGAGGTGAAGTAGCTCAATGGTTTGAAGGCTTTATCAGAAGGATATTAGAAACATCAGAGCTAGATAGTACACAGTCCGATTTAGCCACACCAGAGGATTTAGACCGACTTGCACAATCTGTTAGAGCTCTCCAAGAGTCTATACGAGAATTACAGCAGGGAAGTCCTTAACCGAATCTTGCTCCCATGTGAGCTGATCCAGATTTTTTGCTGTTCTTATTTGGCTTGTCTATTATGCTGCGATCGCAATTATCCAAGTTTAAACTAGCTGTCTTTGGTGCAATTTTTGTAGTTGTACTAGCGGTATTTGGGCTGCTAATTGTACCATCAAACCCCCCAGCCAAGGCTCAAAATTTGCCTGTTGATGTTCAACCTACGGATTTCTACTTTCAATCCTTACAATCTCTAATTGAGCGTTATGATTGCTTTAGCACCTTCCCGGATGGAACCTTTAGAGGCAATAGAGCCTTAACTCGCTTTGAACTAGCAGTCTATCTGAGTTCCTGCATGAATTCATTGGAGCAAAATCTAACAACCAGCGGAACGCATGGGATAACTAAATCCCAAGTGGCTGCTTTGCAAAATAGGATTGATGCCTTACAACAACAAGTCAATCAACGGCGAAGCTCTACCCCAGTTAATTAGCCAGACGTTTTTTAATATTTGCTGGGGATCCACTGATTTAAACATTACGGAAAACATCATGTTTAAACTGAATCTAAAAAATTGGCCAACCATGGTAATAGCTGCGATCGCCAGCCTCTGTATTTTTCTTGCTATCAGTACCATTCGCAGCGATGCCAGTACCCCTTCCCCTATCTTGGAAAACCAGAGAGAACCGATAATCCTAGCAGCTAATTATTCCGAAAATGACATTAACTCCATTGCTAGGGCGGTCACAGTTTTTGTGGGTGGGCAAATCGAAAATCGTCAAAAATTGGAACAAAGTGGTGTACAGTTCAGGGAAGCTGGTTCCGGCGTAATTGTAGCCCGCAGAA
The DNA here is from genome assembly GCA_016745315.1 of Arthrospira sp. PCC 9108. Taxonomy (GTDB): domain Bacteria; phylum Cyanobacteriota; class Cyanobacteriia; order Cyanobacteriales; family Microcoleaceae; genus Limnospira; species Limnospira platensis. The sequence goes on along the minus strand of CP066886.1, from coordinate 614,285 downwards.
ATGCAACTTACTATGTTTTGACCAATCAACATGTTGTGCCACATCGTAATAAGTATGCTATTCGGACTCACGATGGCGATTTGCATCAAGTTGAAAATGAGCTGCCCCCCTATCTTGATTTGGGTCAAAAGGATACCACAAAGGATACAGTAACCCGCTTTGGGGAATATAATCCTCAGAAAAAAACGGTGGATGGTTATGATTTAGCTTTAATCAGTTTTCAAAGCAATAACAATTATCCCGTTGCAGTGGTTGGAGATGCCAACACAACTAAAGTTGGAACACCTGTGTTTGTTTCAGGTTGGCCTTTACCAAGCAACCCATCCCAAGATCGAACCCGTGTTTTGAGAGCTGGAGAACTTCAACAAATTATTGACCCTGCTGATCCGAATGGCAATTATAATTTATGTTACACGGCTGAGACAGCCACGGGTATGAGTGGTGGTCCTGTCTTCAATGATCGCGGAGAAGTGATCGGCGTGCATGGCTCAGGCCAGGAGCATGAGCGCCCTCAATGTGTTGATATAAGTTTGGGAATTAAAATCAATGATTTTATCGATGTACAGGAACGGGAAGCACAATATAGCTTAAAAAATGACCTGCGTTTTCCTCCCGCCAACCCCTCAGAATTTGCCAGTGCGGTTACTTATCCAAATGCTGATACTTTGAGAGGAGTAGACTATCAACAATTCTTTGAGATTAGCCCTAATGACCCAGCTTATAAAGCTATTCAATTCATCAGTCAATATGGTTGCATGGGAGCCTTTCATGACGGCACCTTTAGACCCCGTCGTGTGGCTACTCGTGGTGAATTTATCGTGGATATCAATCGCTGTATGAATGGCTTAAAAGAAGTAGCTTCTAAAAGTCTGCCTGAAGGAGGTATATCTCTAGAAAATTTTGATTTTATTCAGCAATCTGTTGAGGAACTTCAACGGGAGGTTGAATCGCTTTCTAATAATAATAATTTGCTGTGGTAGATACAGCCGGGAAGTCACTTAAAACATTACCCTCACCCTAAATCAGAATCTCAGGGGGGGGAGAGGGACGCGATCATAAACTGTTACTAGCTGAATTTGAGCGATCGCACCATTTAAAGCTACTATTAAACCTAGTTCAGGATATCCCCTATTGCTTTTCAGATTATGTGATCTGCCATCATCATATCTAAAAACTCAAGGCGATCGCTCTCAGTCTGGCGGACTCAATGGGGGGCCCGCTGCCCGAGTGAATCGCCCTCTGGGTTTTATAAAATTTTCTTTATAAAATTTTCAGATTTAGAGTTGTAATTTTATTCGCAGATTAGAGATTGAGTTATTCACATGATCACAGAGGAGAGCGTAATGCTCCATACCCAAAATACAACCGTAGATCATCAGCAACTTTCTAACTTCATTTGGCAAATTGCCGATCTGTTGCGGGGGCCCTATCGACCGCCACAATATGAGCGGGTCATGTTACCGATGACGGTTTTGCGTCGTTTTGACTGCATACTTGCACCCACCAAACAGGATGTTTTAGACAAATATCAGCAATGTAAGGATCGATTCAAAGATGAGGCCCTTGACTCCATGCTCAATAAAGCAGCAGGGCCAGACTTTCGCTTTCACAATCGTTCTGAATTTACCTTTGAAAAGCTAAAGGGCGATCCCAATAACATTGACAAACATTTGGTGACCTATATCAATAGTTTTTCAAAAAACATCCGGGAGATTTTTGAACGCTTCGAGTTCACCGCCGAAATTGAAAAGATGAATGAGGCGAATATTCTTTATTTAGTCGTCTCCAAGTTTTGTGATGTTAATTTACACCCTAACCAAGTGGATAACATTGCAATGGGGTCGATTTTTGAAGATTTAATCCGCCGTTTCAATGAACTCGCCAATGAAACCGCAGGAGATCACTTTACCCCCCGAGAAGTCATCCGGTTAATGGTCGATATTTTATTCGACCCCGATGATGATATTTTGACCAAACCTGTTATTTGTAGATTGCTCGACCCGGCTTGTGGTACCGGGGGGATGTTATCGGAATCCCAAAACTATCTACGAGAAAATAACAAAGAAGCACAACTCTGGGTTTTTGGGCAGGATTTTAATCCCCGGGCTTATGCGATCGCCGCTTCTGATTTATTGATAAAAGGCAACGAACAAAGTGCGATTCAGTTTGGAGACTCCCTAACTGACGATCAATACTCCGGCGAAACCTTTGATTATTTTTTGGCAAATCCTCCTTTTGGTGTGGATTGGAAGAAACAGCAAAAGGACGTAAAACGAGAACATGAAAAATTTGGTTTTGCCGGACGGTTTGGGGCGGGTTTGCCCCGGGTTAATGACGGTTCCCTGTTGTTTTTACAGCATCAGATTAGCAAGTTTGAACCCTATCAACCAGACAGCGATAAAAAGGGTTCTCGTCTGGCGATCGTCTTTAATGGTTCTCCTCTATTTACAGGGGGTGCGGGAAGCGGTGAAAGTGAAATCCGCAAGTGGATTATTGAAAACGATTGGTTAGAGGCGATCGTCGCCTTACCCGAACAGATGTTTTATAACACGGGTATTGGAACTTATATTTGGATTGTCACCAACCGAAAGCAGAAACACCGTCAAGGCAAAATTCAACTGATTGATGCACGTCACCGTTGGCAACCGATGCGACGGAGTTTAGGGGATAAACGCCGGTATATGGGTGAAGAAGATATCGCCATTGTGGTGCAGGAATATGGAAATTTTGTAGAAACGGAAACCAGCAAAATTTTTAAGAATGAGGATTTCGGTTATAACCGCGTTCCCATTGAGCGACCCCTACGTTTACTGTATCAGATGGATACAGACCGAAAACTTCGTTTTCTTGATGGTGTTCCCCATTTATTAGAGGATGTTCAGGCGATAGACAAACAATTAGGGCGCGAACCTCGTCCGGATTGGAATGAGTTCGATCGGTTAATGAACGATTTATTAAAACAGCGGAGTAGTCGTTGGAAAAAGGCGGAACAAAAGCTATTTCGAGATGTTTTTACGGAACGAGAACCGGAGGCAGAACCCGTTATTTTAAAACAACGGAAGGCTAAGGATGAACCTTATGCTCGTGTTTGGGGTTGGTTCCCAGTGGCTGGTAAAAAAATTGAACTGATGTATGAGCCAGACTCAAAGCTGCGGGATTTTGAAAATGTTAATTTACAAGATGAAGTGACCCGTTATTTTCTGGAGGAAGTTGAACCCCATGTTTCCGATGCTTGGGCAGATGGCGCTAAAATTAGAAGTGCTTTTGAAATTAATTTCAATCGCTATTTTTACAAGTACACGCCACCTCGTCCATTGGCGGAAATTGATTCAGACATTAAACAGATGGAAGAGGAGATTATTAAGTTGTTGAGGGAGGTAACAGCATGACTTGGCTACAAGCAAAGCTCAAATATGTGGCCCATTTTGCTTATGGTGATGCCCTTCCTAAAGATCAAGAACGAGAGGGGGATTTCAAAGTTTTCGGTTCTAATGGAGCGTATGATAACTATGGGCGAGCAAATACTCAGGCTCCTGTAATTATAGTAGGGCGGAAAGGCTCCTATGGCAAAGTAAATTGGTCAGATCATCCGTGTTTTGCTTCTGACACAACTTTCTTTATTGATGCAACAACTACACATCATCATTTAAGATGGTTATTTTATCTATTGCAAACACTCAATTTAGATCAAGGTACAGATGAAGCAGCAGTCCCGGGACTTAGTAGAGATGATGCTTATGCAAAAAAAGTTTTTATTCCTCCACTTGGTGAACAAAAAGCGATCGCACATTATCTCGATATAGAAACGGCTAAAATCGACCAACTAATTAAAGCCAAAAAACGATTATTGGCATTATTAGACGAAAAACGTCGTGCCCTCATCACCCATGCTGTCACTCGTGGCTTAAATCCTGATGTTCCGATGCGTGATTCTGGTGTTGAGTGGATAGGGGAAATTCCTAAACATTGGGAAATTTTACCCTTGCGGCGTATTCTTCAAACAATGGATTATGGTATTTCCGAGTCTGTTGGAAGTGAAGGTAATATAGCTGTATTGCGTATGGGTGATGTTGATGAGGGAGAAATTAGTTATGATAATGTAGGCTTTGTTGATGATGTAGATCATGATTTGATTTTAAAAGCAAATGATTTGCTGTTTAATCGCACTAATAGTTTAGATAAAATTGGTAAAGTAGCCATTTTTAGAAACAACTTCTTATTTCCGGTTTCCTTTGCTTCTTATCTTGTCAGAATGCGTTGTAATGATTCAGTAATTCCAGAATACTTAAATTATTTATTAAACTCTTTGCCGGTCTTGACATGGGCTAAAAGTAATGCTCTGCCAGCTATTGGGCAAGTCAACTTAAACCCTAATCGTTATAGTTATATCAAGATTCCTATCCCGCCAATTGAAGAACAGTTGAACATCACAGAATATATTCAGACAAACACAAAAAAAATAAAAAAATTATGTCTTTCATCAGAAGAAACTATAAAATTGCTACAAGAACGCCGAACTTCATTAATTACAGCAGCAGTCACCGGACAAATTAAAATTACTTAAAATCAAGGAGTACCCATGCAAATTAACCAACTTAAACTGAGTAACTTTAGAGGCTTTGAACAGGCAGAATTTGAATTTCAGCCAGGAATGAACCTGATTGTGGGGATTAATGGAGTCGGCAAATCCAGTGTCTTGGATGCCTTGCGGATTGCCTTTTCAAGAATCCTGCCTAAATTAACAGCTTGTCAAGAGAGAAAGATTAATTTTAATACCGATGATATTATGATTGGAAAAGATAAATTAATGATTGAAATGAATGTGGATATATCAGGAATACCTTTTCGATGTAAATTTAGCCGGGGAAAAAGCCATGAACAGGAACTCAAACCTAACGGTGACCAAATTTTAGAACCTCTAAAAAAGGCGCAAAATCAACCCCTGATTGTATATTGTGCAACCCGGCGCTCAATAGTTACAGAACAAGACTTAAATCCTAATCGTAGTTCAGGTAATCAATCTGCGGCTTTTGTTGACGCACTCATTCCTAGAATGCTACGTCTTCGGGAATTTATAGATTGGTGGTTAGTCCAAGAGGAAAATTTAGACGAAAAACCTCAATTAAACCGTCATATTAATGCTTTAAATGATGCCGTCACCCACTTTTTAGATTGGTGTAATAATGTTCGTGCTGTTCCAGCCTCGGATACATACAAAAAACCAACCTTGCTACTTGACAAAAACGGGGTAACACTAAATATTAATCAGCTTTCAGATGGCGAACGGGGTATCATAGCATTGATACTTGACCTAGTACAACGGCTTTTACAGGCAAATCCCGATCTCGAAAATCCTTTACAGGATGGAAAAGCGATCGTGCTCATTGATGAATTGGACTTACACTTACATCCACTCTGGCAACGCATGGTTGTCCACAAACTGACCGAAATCTTTCCAAACTGCCAATTTATTGCCACCACTCATTCACCGCAAATGATTGGAGAAGTTGAACCAGAAAATATTATTATTCTAGACCAAGATAAACAACCCTATATTCCTGACCAATCCTTGGGTATGGATAGTAATTGGATTTTACGCTTTCTTATGGAAACTCCTGAGCGTGATATAAACACGCAAAAAACCCTAGAAAAGATAGAATCATTGATTAAACAGAGGAATTTTCCAGAAGCGACTGAACAAATCAACAGTCTCCGTGAATTAGGAAACTTTCCTGAATTGGTACGCCTGCAAACTCGCATTGATCGGATCAGACTATTAGGGAAATAAATGATGAAGTACATCAAAAAAGAACAAGAACCTGAAAAATTACGTTCCTGGTTTAACAACCAATATGATGAAGAAGGAAATCGCCTTGGTTGCGACTACTATGATGACGTGCCAAGCGATGTTAAAAGGGATGTGAAAGAGCATCTACTAAAGGAGCAAGGCTTTCTATGTTGTTATACAGGGATCTTGATTGATACTGAAAATTCCCACATTGAACACCTCAAGCCCTATTCTATATGTCGAAATGAGAAAAATTATGAAGATGTCAACTATTTTAATCTTGTAACTGCTTATCCCGGTAGAAATTATAAATCTCAAGAGGATGAGAATGATGAATATGATGAACTTAATCAACCTAGCAAAAAAAACAAGAATAGCAAGAAATGTCCTTTTGGAGCGCACGCTAAAGAGAATTGGTATGAACGTGACAATTTTGTAACACCGTTACAATTAGATTGTGAAGACAGATTCAAGTTTGATGATTTTGGGAAAGTCCAAGCTACAAATCATCAAGACACTGCGGCACAAATAACGATTGAAAAATTAGTGTTAAATCATCAGCGATTGATAGACTTAAGAAAGGCAGCTATTGATGAAGCAATATTCCCTATCGATATTGAATTAGATGCCTCAGATATCCAGAAAATTGCTAATGGCTTATATTCCCAAAAGAATGAAGAGGGGAAATTTCGTCAATTTTGCTTGGCTATTGAACAAGTTGCAAGACAACTAATATAACCCCATTTATCTTGGAATCAATTAAGTTCTAAAAACCTTGCATTAATCTATAAAGACTATTGACCTATGGACTCTATCAGTGTTGTTTTCCCACAAAGCGAAAAAGCCTTTGAGCAAGTGATAGAAGACTCTCTTATAAAACAGGGCTATGTTAAACCCCTAACCCCATTTAACAAAAATCTAGCCATTTTTCCAGATATTGCCCTTAACTTTATCCGTCAAACCCAACCCAAAGCCTGGGCAAAATTAGAAGCCTTACACGGAGAAAATACGGGTAATCAAATCCTTACCGACCTGTGTAAATGGATGGATACCTATGGATCACTCCATACCCTGCGTCACGGTTTTAAATGTTATGGTCGCACCCTGCGGATTGCCTATTTCAAAGCTGCCCACAGCCTCAATTCTGACTTGGAAACCTGCTACAAAGCCAATCAACTTGGGATTACCCGCCAACTTCAATATAGCGATCGCCATCGAAATGAACTCGATATTACTCTCAGTCTCAATGGAATCCCCATTGTCACGATAGAACTGAAAAACCCCCTAACCGGACAAACCGTAGAACATGGGAAACAACAATATCGTCAAGATCGCGATCCTCACGAAATTATTTTTGAGTTTAAACGGCGAACTTTAGTTCATTTTACTGTTGATACCGAAGAAGTCTGGATGACCACCAGACTCGCCGGAAAAGCCACCCATTTTTTACCCTTTAATCAAGGTGACAATAACGGTGCCGGAAACCCTCGCGACCCCCAAGGACGAACCTATCGCACCGCCTATTTTTGGGAAAACATTTTACAACCGGATAGTTTATTAGACCTTCTGGCTCAGTTTCTTCATGTACAAATCGAAGAAAAATATGACGATCGCGGGCGAAAATATCAGAAAGAAACCATGATTTTTCCTCGTTTCCATCAATTGCAAGCGGTCCGAAAATTGATTGCAGCCACCCAAGAGGAGGGAGTCGGATCTAATTACTTAATAGAACATTCGGCAGGAAGTGGCAAAAGTAATACAATAGCTTGGTTAACCCATCGTTTGGTTTCTCTGCATAACACAGAAAACCAGCGAATTTTTGAAACTGTCATTGTGATTAGCGATCGACGTATTCTTGACCGACAACTACAAGATACTATCTATCAATTTGAACACCGCCAAGGCGTTATTCAAAAAATAGATAAAGATTCTAAGCAGTTGGCAGAAGCCCTAGAAAGTGCTGTTCCTCTTATTATTACAACCCTCCAAAAATTTCCCTTTGTAACCCGACAGTTGCTTAAACTTGCAGAAGAACGAAACGAACAGGGAAGCGGAAGACTACCCACTCGTCGCTGTGCGGTGATTATTGATGAAGCCCACAGTTCACAATCGGGGGATACGGCTACAGAATTGAAGGGAGTGCTAGGTGGTGAAACATTACATCAGAAAGCCCGTGAAATGGCACAAGAAGAAGGATTAGAACATTTAGAACAGATGTTCCTCAGCATGGCAAAACGCTCCTTACAAGACAATCTCAGCTTTTTTGCATTTACGGCTACACCCAAGCACAAAACATTGAAATTTTTTGGTCGTGAAGGTGAACCTTTCCATCGTTACACCATGCGTCAAGCTATTGAAGAAGGCTTTATCATAGATGTCTTAAAAAACTACACCATCTATACAGCTTACTTTAAACTACTCAAAGACTCTGGTGATGACCCCAATGTTCAACGGAAGCAAGCTGCTAAATCTCTAACTCATTTTATGCGCTTACATCCTCATAATATTGCACAAAAGACTCAAATTATGGTAGAACATTTTAATAATTTTACGCGGCATAAAATTGGGGGTAAAGCAAAAGCAATGGTGGTCACAGGTTCTCGCCTGGAAGCAGTTCGTTACAAACAGAGTTTTGATAAGTACATTAAAGAAAAAGGCTATGACATCAAGAGTTTAGTTGCTTTCTCCGGAATTGTCAATGATGACAAAATACCGGAGAAAACTTACACCGAAGAAGAAATGAATCATGGAATTCGGGAAAAGGAATTAACCGAAAAATTTGCTGGTGATGATTATCAAGTGTTATTGGTGGCGGAAAAATATCAAACGGGTTTCGATCAACCTTTACTCCATACCATGTATGTTGACAAGCGGTTGGCGGGTATTAAAGCAGTACAAACCTTGTCTCGCCTGAATCGCACCCACCCTCATAAAGAAGATACTTTTATCCTCGATTTTGTCAATAAACGTCAAGAAATTCAAGAGGCTTTTCAACAGTTCTATGAAGGGGCAGAGTTGGGACAGGAAGCAGAACCCGGACAGCTTTACCACCTTAAAAGTCAACTCGACGCTTCTGGAATATATTTAAGTGAAGAAGTCAACAGATTCTGCACTATTTATTTTAAGCCAAAACAGCGTCAGAATCCTAGCGATCATCAAGGGATGAATGCTGCTCTAGATCCGGCTGTAGATCGATTTCTGGCGTTATACGAGCAGGATGTTGAAGCGGCAGAACTCTGGCGACGAAAATTAACAGCTTTTCGCAATTTATATAGTTTTTTAAGCCAGATTATTCCTTATCAGGATTCTGATTTGGAGCAAGTTTATATTTTCCTCCGCCATTTGGCTACTAAATTATTGCGTCCCTCAAATCAAGACCAATATGATTTTGATAGTGAGATTAAGCTTGAATATTATCGTCTTCAGAAAATCAGTGAAGGCTCAATTCACCTAAAAAAAGGAGAAACGATTCCTCAAGATGGCTCCCCAGCAATTGGTACGGCAATTTTGCGGGAAAATTCTGTTAAGCTGTCACAGTTAATTGATGTTTTGAATAACCGCTTTGGTACTGACTTTAATCAAGCTGACCAACTATTCTTCGACCAAATTGTTGAAGCGGCTGTCAACACGGAAGCACTGCAACAAGCAGCCCAAGTCAATTCGGTAAATAAATTTGGTTTACTGTTTGATAAAATAGTTGAGTCTCTTTTTGTAGAGCGTGTAGACCAAAATGAAACTATTTTCGCTCGTTATATGAATGACAATGATTTTAAAAATGTCGTTTCGGAATGGTTGCTTTCAGCAGTCTATAAACGCCTGTCGGATCATCAGAATTCTGAGCGATAACCTGCCCAAAGCGATCGCACCATTTCAACCTACCATTTAGGAGCGATCGCCAAAGGAAAATCAATCCATAACTAAGACTTCAGGAACTCGATTAACTCCTGTAATTTTGACCACGCCGCCCCACTTTGGAGAATATCCAGCGCCAGGCTATAGCCTTGGTGATGTTCCTGGAGTGGAACTACCCCAGCCACCTGTAAAGCTAGGGAACTATTGAGCGCCACAGCATCTTGTTGGGGGGTCGTTCCTTTCCCTTGTAGCACCTGGGTTAAAATTTCCATATTTTCCGATAGTTCTCCCCCCTTCAGGGCGCTAATAGGGGCGGCATTGATGCCTAAATCTTCTGGGTTCAGGAGCGATCGCATTACCTTACCCTCAGATAGAATAGCTAAATCCGTACCATCAGCCAAACCCGCCTCGTCCAAACCCTCCCGCCCGTGGAGAACAATAGCTCTTTCGATGTTAAGATGTCCTAGGGCGTTTGCGATCGCATCCAAAACACTCGGATCAAACACCCCAATAACTTGTCCTACCGGACGCAGGGGATTCACCAAAGGCCCCAAAAGATTAAATACCGTCCGCACCTTCAGAGTTCGACGTAAGGGCGCTACCGCCTTCATAGCCGGATGCCAACCCGGTGCGAATAGGAAAGTAATCCCCACCTGTTCAACCGCCGCCCTAACCTTTTCTAGGGGCGCTCCTAAATTGACCCCTAACCCCTCTAATACGTCCGCAGAGCCCACCTTACTCGAAGCCGAGCGATTCCCATGTTTAGCCACCGGAACCCCGGCGGCGGCGCACACAAACGCCACAGCAGTGGAAATATTAAAAGTCGATGCCCCATCTCCCCCGGTTCCACAGGTATCGATTAGGGAAAATTGGGATTTTAAACCATCTGCGCTGGGGGTGGGTAGATTTCCTGATTGGGACTGCGATTGTAATACTTTCGCCATTCCCGCCAACTCTTCCCCAGATACTCCTTTGGTTTGTAACCCCACTAAAATCGCCCCGGATAACACAGGGGGGATAGACTCACTCAGCCATCCTTCCATTAAAATTGAGGCTTGGTCGGTGGACAGGGACTGATGATCTAGGAGTTGTTGGAGAAGTTGCGGCCAGATATCAGCATCAGGGGCAAAATGAGTCATGGTAAAGGCTATTAATTCGGATTATCTAGGTTGGGCATTCTGATTTTATCCTAGGTTAGGTCAGGCGATCGCACAACCTCATCAAAATACCTCAGCACCTTCAAACTTCTTAACATTCTGAACTTTAGCGGATTCTCCACAGGTGCGAGGTGTAGGGAACATTTTACCAGGATTAGCCAAACCCTTAGCATTAAAAACCGATCGCACCCATTGCATAGTTTCCAAATCCTCTTCATTAAACATCTTATTCATATAACACTTTTTATCTTCCCCGATACCATGTTCCCCCGACAAACTCCCACCCACATCAACACAAATTTTCAAAATTTCGCCGCCAATTTCTTCCACCGTCTCTAAGGCACCTGCCACAGAATTATCATAGAGAATCAAAGGATGTAAATTCCCATCTCCCGCATGAAACACATTAGCGATGCGATAGCCATACTTTTCGCTTAAAGCCGCAATTTCTTTCAATACATAAGCCATCTGAGTCCGAGGAATCACCCCATCTTGTACATAATAATCCGGGCTAACATGACCCGCCGCCGCAAATGCCGCCTTCCGACCCTTCCACATTTTCAAGCGTTTTTCCGGTTCATTGGCGGTAGTAATATTCCGCGCCCCATTTTGTTTACAAATATCTGCCACCCGCTGTTTATTGCGGTCTACCTCCACCTGTAAACCATCTAATTCTACCAATAAAATCGCCCCGGCATCTCGGGGATATAATCCGGTATTAACGACATCTTCCACCGCATTAATACTGAGATTATCCATAATTTCCATACCACCGGGAATAATCCCCGCCCCGATAATATCAGATACCGATTGTCCGGCTTCTTCAATGGTAGCAAAATCTGCCAACAGAACACAAATCGATTCGGGGGCTTTCAGAATTCTGAGGGTGATTTCCGTAGCCACGCCTAGAGTCCCTTCTGACCCCACAAATAAACCCGTCAGGTCATATCCTGGCATTTCCGGAATTGAACCGCCTAAATCGACGATAGACCCGTCTGGGGTAACGATTTTTAAGCCCAGGACGTGGTTAGTGGTGACTCCATATTTCAAACAGTGAACACCACCGGAATTTTCGGCTACATTACCGCCAATGGAACAGATAATCTGGCTGGAGGGGTCGGGGGCGTAGTAAAATCCTGAACCGCTGACGGTTTGAGTTACCCAGTTATTAATCACCCCTGGTTGTACGACGACCTGCTGATTTTCGAGGTCTACTTTCAGAATTTGGCGCATTAGGGCGGTGACAATCATCACGCAATCAGTGACGGGTAATGCACCTCCTGATAGTCCGGTTCCCGCCCCTCTCGCTACCCAGGGTATATTATGGCGATCGCATATTTTCACGGCTGCTGCGACTTCTTCTGTGGTGCGAGGAAGAACCACCAAAGCCGGACGTTGGCGATAACTGGTTAGTCCATCACATTCATAAACTAGCAATTCTTCCCGTCGCTGAACCACCCCCCGCTTACCTACAACGGCGGCAAATTCTTTGATTATCGGTTTCCAGTTCCGGCTTACGGTGGGGCTTGACATAAGTTAATGTCTTTAGCTGTAATGAGTATAATTAAACTTGCTTTAGACATAACATCATTTGATATTTCTGTCAAGTCTGACTCACCCAATCAATTACCCAAAATTAAGGTCGGCTGGGAAATTCCACAACCGACCGAGGTTAAGCCACTAATTGGCTGATACAGAGATTTAAGCCTATGCTATTTTTCGGCTACAGCTAAACTCTTTTTGTAGTCCGGGATTGACTGATAGTTGTTATTCTCATCATACAAATGGCAGTGGTCAACAACTTCCTTCATTAAACCCCAGGAAAAATCACACTCAGGATAGAGATATTCACCCCAATTTTCCTGTAAGCTGGCATAGGCTTTCCGGAGGTTATACCAGGGAATTGCGGTGGTGACGTGGTGGGGAACATGAACGTTGATATCGTGACAGAGAAACTCAACCCAGCGGGGATAATTGCAGTGAACAGTCCCTGATAGTTGAGATTCGGCTTCGTGCCATTTTTCGGGTTCTCTAAAGGGAATGTCGGTGATGGTGTGATGAAGCAGGGTAAAGGTACTCATCCAGAAGTGGAACACTAACCAAGGAAGCAACCAAAACTTGACAAATCCCCAAACTCCGATGGTTAAAATCATAGTCGGAAATGCGATCGCCGCCGTGCCGATCACCAACAAAGAGGAAAACTTGACCTGTTGGCGCTGCTTACCTTCAAATTTCGTCCAATCAAAGTGAAGGCTGGCCCAGTGTAGAATGGAACCAATCCACCAGGCGCGACCTCGGAAAAGGTCATAAGTGACCTGCATTAATTTACCAGCGTTTTGGTATTCTTCTTTGCGCCAGGGTTGCCAAGCATTATCTAACCCCATTCTGTTAGTGTATTTATGGTGTTGGTTGTGACCAATACGCCAACTGTGAAAGGGATATATAATCGGCAGAAACATGATATGACCTACCCAATCATTTACCCATACATTCCGAGAAAATGAACGGTGTCCGCAGTCATGTCCGATCACAAAAAATCCGGTGAGGGCGGTTCCTGTAAATACCCATAACACGGGGAGGAGAAACCAGGGAGCGATCGCTATTCCTAGCCACCCTAAACCCACCATTAAAACATTAATGATTACTGTCATCCAAGCTTTGTATCGGTCTTGGACAAACACATCACTAGGGAGGGTGTTTATAATATCCCTTAAACGCAAATCAGAGGGAACTGCGGAGGGGGGTGACGATGAATCTTCAGACTTTACAATTGATAGGGTCATAGATGAATTTTAAGGGAAAACCAAGCCACCATTACTGGTGCCTGGCTTCTGAATGAATGTGCTTTTTTTTAACTGCCCAGGTAGCTGACAACTTTCTCAGCCCACAGCTTCGGTATTTCAGTCAATCAACCAGCCTAAGCGGTCTTTTTTTGATGAGTTACCCGGCAGTGAGATTGAGAGAAACTCCCAACCAAGATTAGCTGATTCCAAATAGTTGAATCAACCCCTCAGACTGTTAAGTTTAGTCTGATCATTTATAGCACACCATCTGCGATCGGGATCGCTAATTTCTGATTTTTGACAATTGGCCGCCTGGCGGGATTGGGCCTAATTTTTCGGCGCTGTGGGACTAAGCGATCGCATTTGCTTTAGAGTTTGTAATTCTAACAGTAGAGTGTCCACCTCAGCTTGAAGATGCAAAAACTTCACTTGCTGATCAACACTATATATAGATGGCATCTTATCCATTTTACCGGAGGCTGAAGACAACGGCAAGGATGACAGATTTTGTGGACGGGGTAAAGTCGATGAAGGAGTTGGCATCAGTAATTAATTTTGTGGTCTAAACTGAACTTGCACATCAACAAATCTTAACTATATTTTAACCCCATGTTAAACTGGTTTGGAAAAAAACATCATCATCCCCAAATCAAAGTGACTTGATGTTGACATAAGGGGTAAACTGAGTTAAGGGTGACAGGCGCGAAACCGTTTTCACCTGAGTAGGACTCAAGGGCTGATTAATCTATGAGCCCCAAGTTATATACCACGGCAACCTTGAAAAGTCAAGTAAATTGAGCCCAAAACCACAAACTGTAACATTGAAATGACCCTGACTTTGCCCGCAACTGAAAGAAAACTCAATATTTGGCCCGGTCTGATTGAAGCATACCGGGATTATCTACCTGTTACCTCAGCCACTCCCGTTGTCACCCTGCAAGAAGGTAATACCCCCCTAATTCCAGTCCCCACCATTGCCGCCGAAATCGGAAAACAGGTGCAGGTATATGTGAAATATGACGGATTGAACCCCACCGGGTCATTCAAAGACCGGGGGATGACCATGGCCATATCCAAAGCAAAAGAAGAGGGAGCCAAAGCCGTCATTTGTGCCAGCACAGGTAACACCTCAGCATCAGCCGCCGCCTATGCTCGTCGAGCTGGATTAAAAGCATTTGTCGTGATTCCATACGGCTATGTAGCCCTGGGGAAACTAGCCCAAGCGCTCCTCTACGGTGCGGAAGTCTTAGCTATCGAAGGAAACTTTGACGAAGCCCTAACCATTGTGCGGGAGGTTTCCCGTCAATATCCTGTCACCCTAGTTAACTCAGTCAACCCCTATCGCTTAGAAGGACAGAAAACCGCCGCCTTTGAAGTGGTAGATGCTTTGGGTGATGCCCCTGATTGGTTGTGTATCCCGGTGGGAAATGCCGGAAATATCACCGCCTACTGGATGGGATTTTGTCAGTATCATTCAGAAGGAAAATGCGATCGCCTCCCCAGGATGAT
Source organism: Arthrospira sp. PCC 9108 (assembly GCA_016745315.1). Lineage (GTDB taxonomy): Bacteria > Cyanobacteriota > Cyanobacteriia > Cyanobacteriales > Microcoleaceae > Limnospira > Limnospira platensis. Next base: position 599,196 of record CP066886.1, on the reverse strand, counting down.
GGGATTTCAAGCAGCCGGAGCCGCCCCCATAGTTAATGGCCAACCAGTGCCCCATCCCGAAACCATCGCCACCGCCATTCGTATCGGCAACCCAGCCAGTTGGGATATGGCTATAGCAGCCCAATCAGCCAGCCAAGGCAGTTTTAGTGCCGTTACTGATGAGGAAATCCTCAACGCCTATCGCCTATTAGCCTCCCAAGAAGGCATTTTCTGTGAACCCGCCAGCGCCTCCTCCGTAGCCGGACTCCTGAAAGTCAAAGACCAAGTACCAGCGGGAGCCACCGTAGTTTGTGTGTTAACAGGTAATGGCTTAAAAGATCCCGATGTAGCCATTAACCACAGTAATAACCCCACTAAAGAGGGTATTGCTGCTAATTTAGACGCAGTAGCTAAAGCTATGGGATTTTAGCCCGTGGGAGGGGGTTGCTCAATTTCAGTCCAACCCCCTCCTGTAGCGTCCAGTTAACTATTTAACTTAGCCGTATTCTGAGCCTTAGTGAGCAGGTCCATGGTATCCCCTAAAGCCGTAGTTAGACTGGTGCGGGTTTCTAGGTGATCGGCTTTCTCCTTCTCTAGGGCTGCCGTCATTTGGTGGACCTGTTCCCTAGCGCGATCGCGTTCTAGGGTAATCTGGATAATCTTATTTTGCAACTCCTCCACGGTTTGTAAACCCTCAACCTCCCGCTGGGTTTGTACTCGCGTCAGAATCTCATTTTTAGCAATACCAAATTTATTCTGTAGTTGTTCAAGATCTCCGCGCAGTTGAGCGATCGCATCTTGATGGCGGCGCACCTCTTCTCGGCGCTGCTGGGCTTCCGTATTATAACGCTCTCGCCACTGATCAGCACTAGCTAAAGCCTGATCGCGATCGGATCGCAGTTGTCCTAACTGCTCTTGCAATCGCTTAATTTCATCCAACCATTGTCTAATATCCTGACTCATAACTCAACCTACAAATCCATAAGCAACCGGAAACATTCAACCCCTGGGGAAATTTAAACCATCAATTGTTAATCTCCCATAAAGATGACCTCCTACTCACCCGGTTTCTGTGTTAAACCCCCCACGACAAGTCATACTATAAAGTAGCCCTGATTAAATCTTCCCCAACCCGCAAAATGCTACTCGCATTGCCCTGTCAATTTTTATATCACCTAAATAGGGCAATATTGCACTGTCGGTTAAAGCTGCCAAGCCTTAACCAGATCATAGACTATGCTGCTGAAATTATAGTTAACCTGTTATTAACACTCCTACACCTGCTATGGAAGCTGCTGTTAACCCTGCTACAGGGATTGAAAACCCTATGGATACTCAACCGTAAAGCATGGTGTCTGGGGTTCGACTGGGTAGCTGCCAAAACCGCCGATCTGCTGATTATCCTTTTCAAATGCCTATGGTGGCTAGGTCGTCAAATCAAAAAGCGCGTGGTGGATTTTGTTCTATTCTTTACCTACCTCAATTGGCAAACTTTTCATAGTTTAGGAGTTCGTACTGTTCAACAACGGTTATACGGTTTGTCTGCCGAAATGGCTTATCACTCTACCCTAGCACTGGTTCCCGCGCTTTTAGCTCTGTTAGCCGCTATTGGTTCCAATGAATCTCTACAATCTACCCTATTGGAAATGGCGAATTTGTTAGGGGAAGTAGTACCAGAACAAGTCCAAAAATTGATTGGGGCAACTATGAGCCAATCTGGCAGAAGTCTTAGCCCTAGATTATTCTCCTTTAGTTTTATTATTTCTATTTGGCTGTTTTCTGGGGTGATTAGTTCCGCTATGGAAGCCTTAAATAGGATTCATCAAGTACCCCAAGAAAAAATCAGACCTTTTTGGAAGTCTAAATTAATTGCGATCGCCTTAACTTTGGGGACATTATTACTATTAATTATGGCATTAGGAGCCGTGTTTATTAGTGATTTTTTGGTGGAAATTATCGCCCGCAAAAGTTGCATCTTAGAAACAGTTGGTAATTGTCCCCTAGATAAAATTGATATGTGTTTGGCTCAAGAACCTGTCCAAGATTGTTTGCTTCAATCAACATTATTGGATACTTGGAATCGTCTACAATGGCCAATTACCCTCGGCATTGTCTCCACTAACTTTGCTTTTATCTATCGTTATGGTCCTAGTTACAGAAAGCCTAAAACTCCCCTAATTCCTGGCTCAATTCTAGCCGCGATTTTTTGGGCTTTAATCTCTAATTTATTTCGCTGGTATGTTTACCAGTCTGAGTATTATAATCTTATCTATGGGGCGATCGGCACTTTTATTGTTCTCCTGTTATGGTTAAACATTAGTTCCTTAGTAGTGCTTATGGGGGCACAATTAAATGCTACAGTAGGTGATGAAATTCGTCGTAGAAAAACACAAAAGGATAGTCGCTGATGAGTTGGTTTAATAAAAATGCCGTATTAGTCCCTATCGATTTCTCTGAACTTTCTTTTGCTGCTTTATCCCCAGCGCGAGAGTTTGTCCCCCATATATCGCAACTCCATATTATCCATATTTTGCATGAATTACATCCCGCAGAACCTGGCTCCATGTGGGAATCAGTTAGTCCTGAGTCTCGCCAAAAACACGCGGAAGAGGCTTTGAAAGCTGAGTTGATCAAAAGAGGATTTGATGGCGCAACAGTCACCGTTTTAATTGGTACACCTAGCCATGAAATTGTCGATTATGCTAAAGCTCAAAATATAGAGTTAATTGTTATGCCTACTCACGGCTATACTGGCGTTAAACGGGTGTTAATGGGTTCGGTCGCAGAACAAGTCGCTAGGTTGGCTGAATGTGCGGTATTATTACTTCATCAAACCTAATGCCATTAACTTTTCTGGGTAATTAAACCCTACGGCTGCGGTGGTGCGTCATCCCCAAATTATCGGGTTGAGATTTATATAGCCTGGGCTATGACGCACCCTACGGGGAATTTAGCTTAACGGTAATTGGGAGTTTGAATATTCCTTAACCGTGCTTCGGGGCGTTTAAATCGATCCATTTGCGCCTCAAAAAAGGCTCTGTTGGCTTCTAGGTGGCGGGGGTTGGGGTCATCAAGGGGATATAGTAAAGCCGTCCTTAAAGCCTGAATAACGGCTGATGTGACGCAATACATGGAACGCTGAAAAGTGTTAGCCAACTGAATCAACATATCATCCTCACCTCGGCAATATTTCTGGTAATAATCCACCAAGTAGGGAGGTAAGAAGTGATACATATCCTGCATTAATAAAGTTGGTGGTATTCCAGCGGTACCCACTGGGAAAATATCGGCGTAAAGAATACCATAATGAAAATCCTTCTGGTCATCAGGAACCTGTTGGGCTTGGGCGTTGTAGGACTTAGTACCCCGGAAAGGTGCGGTGCGATAAAAAACGGCTTCTACATAGGGTAAGGCGGCTTCATAGAGCCACATAAAACCTTTGGATTTGGGGACGATTTCATAACATTCGCCATCAATATAAACATGATGATAAATAGGGCGACCTGCGATCGCAAAAATGCCATTAACTAGGAAATTCATCGCCTCGGGTACGGTGGTCATTGTCCCCTCATCATAGCGATCGCTCATTTCAAAAAATACGGGAGCCATGACTTCCCAAAATAGCCCTAAATTGCTATAATAGGAAAGTTGCCTGACCTGTTCTAAGAACATATCCGGGAACAGTTGATATAAACCCAACATAACTGGGTTTTTGCGGAAATAGGCGCGGATAGCCCGGTCAGCATTGGCTTTATATTCGTCTGTGTCTAAATAACTGTCAAATCTGCCGCCCATTTCTCGATGCCAAAACATGGCTTGCATACAGGCTTCGGCAAATTCCATATTAACGCGATCGTGCCATAAATGATGCAGAAGTTTGGGCATTTTTCGGGTTTCCCCTTTCTGCATAAATGCCAATAATTCCGGGTGTGCGATCGCTTCTCCGCGCCAAATCCTTAAATCCGCATCATCCCCCGCATAATGGTTATGCAGGTCTAAATATTCCTGGGGTAAAAAGTATTTAAAAAACGGCAACGGATTTAAAAACACCCGTTCAGCAATATACAACAAATCGCGCCAATAGAAATCCATGGGCACCGCATAAGCCTTATAAATGCCGATAATTTGCATCAAATTTTCGGGGGTATCCGGTAGCATAGCACCTCCCGCCTCTAAGCGATGAATAATCTCAGCAAACTCATGTTGAGAAGGAGGTAATTTAGTGGGGGTTTTTTCTGATTGCATGAAACTGGTTGTCATAATCAACAGTAATTAACTAAACGGCGGGATAAAGAATCATAAACCAGAGGGATTTTCCGGTTGAATTGCTACCTGTTGCACGGGATGAATACTCAACTCCATTGCCATTTGTTTAGCTGTGGGTTCACACCAGCGTAATAACCAACTAGGTTGCACACCTAGGAACAGAATTAACAGGGCTAAAATCAAAGCTGGTGCTTGTTCAGAAAAGGCAACTTTTGGATAATAGGCTAACTCATTGTCTAGCTTACCAAAACAAGTGCGGTTGAGCAAAATCACAAAATAAACAGCGGTTAAACCAGAGGCAATAATACAGAGTAAACTCTGAATGGGGAAGACGGTAAAAGTGCCTTGAAAAACCAGAAATTCTGCCACAAATCCCACTAAGCCAGGAATACCCGCACTCGCCATTCCTGCCATAATTAATAAGGCGCTGGTGAGGGGTAAACCACGAATGGGGTTCATTAAGCCATTTAAGAGTTTTAAATCCCTAGTTCCCACTTTGACTTCAACTATTCCCACCAAGTGGAATAGAATAGCTAAAATCAACCCATGGGCGACCATTTGGGAAATAGCGCCAATCAGACTAACTTCGGTTCCCGCCGCCATAGCGACGATAATATAACCCATGTGACCGATGGAACTATAGGCAACCATGCGCTTGATATCTTGTTGGGAAATGGCGGTTAAAGCCCCATACATGACGCTAAAGACGGCGATAATGGATAATTCGGGGCGATAATTTTCCAGGTTTCTGGGAAGAGTTGTAAGCCAAATCTAATTAACCCATAGGTTCCCAGTTTTGCTAATAAACCTCCTAGTAAAATGGTGACGGGGGCGGAAGATTCTACATAAGCATCAGGTAGCCAGGTATGGAAGGGAACTAGAGGAATTTTAATACCAAATCCAATTAGTAGAATTACCATCAATACCAGTTGGCTAATTGCTGATAAATTCTGAGTTTGAATGGCACCAAAATCAAAACTTCCTGACCCACTTAACCAAGCCATACCCAGGAAAGCTGCCAAAATCAAAATTCCTGATACGGCGGTATAAATTAGGAACTTCATCGCTGCATAGCTGCGTTTTTCGCCGCCCCAAATGCTAATTAATAGATAAATGGGGATGAGTTCCAATTCATAAAACAGCACAAACAGCAGGAGATTTTGGGAGAGAAAAGCACCAGCGATCGCCGCATTTACTAACAAAATCATGGAGTAGTAAAGACGGGGGCGATTCATGTCGGGGCGACTACTGGCGATCGCCATAGGGGTTAAAATGGCGCTTAACCCTACCAGAGGTAAAGATAAGCCATCCATTCCCAAACTATAGGATAACCCTAATTGGGGAATCCAGGGGAGATATTCTTCCCACTGAAAACCAGGATTATCTAGGTCGAAATCTAAGGTTAATTTCAGCGTCCACAGCCCCGTTAATGCCATAACAGCCAAGGCGATCAACCGAATCCGGTGGGGGGTAAAGGAAGGGGGGAGCAAGCCGATTAAGAGGCTACCAACTAGGGGAATTGCAATTAACAAACTAAGCATGATTGACCATCTGTGAGGGACTTAGAACAAACCAAGGGATAACAAACTTAACAGGAGAGTAATGCCGATTACAATAGTGAGGGCATAAAATTGAGTTTGTCCCGAAACGTTATATTTCAGGCTTTGTCCACTAAAAACTGTGGCTAGACCGACTAAATTAACGAAGCCATCGACAATAAATCTATCTATCCAATCAATAATTTTGGAGATGAAGGCGACGGCGGAAATGATGGTTAATCGATACAGTTTAGCGGTGTAGAAATCGTAAGCGAAAAAGTCCTGAACTGATTTAGACCATAATTTAACGGGTTTCTCAATACCGTTAAATACATAAATCCAGGTAGCTAGTCCAATACCGATCGCACTAGAAGCTATCAGCAATGTGGCTACAGTGAGGTTAATACCCTCCCAACTGGGTAGGACTCCCCAAGCCTTCAACAACAGGGGAATATGTAGACAAAAACCCATTAAAACGGTCATCGGTAGCACTAAAGCCCAGAGTCCCTCTGGTGATCTAATAGTCATCTGTTTAGGGGGTCCCGCAAAAATCAAGCCAAACTCACGGGTGAGACTAAAAGCAGTTAAAGCGTTGATTACCAATAAAGTAATGGCGATCGCCGGTTGACTGATCCACAGATTTTGTGTCAACTCCAACATCGTCCAAAAACCACCAAATGGCGGCACAGCGACCAAAGCCATAATCCCCACAATAAAACAAATACCCGAAATCGGGCGGCGCGACCACAGCCCCCCATATTGAGTTAAATCTTGGGTAATATTATTGAGGATAATTCCGCCGCTGGTCATCACTAATAATGCCATCGCCATGGAGTAAGTCAACAGCAGTAATAACGCCGCCTGAGTTTGTCCGGTTGCGACAGCAATAAAAGTTATCCCCATGTATGAGCTAACCGAATAGGAAACCGCCCGTTTGACATCAATTTGAGCAATAGCGATCGCACTGGCACCCACAGCCGTAGCCAAACCGATAAACACTGCTACAGACACCGCCACCGGAGACAGGGAAATCACCGGAAACACCTTAATTAATACCCAAGCGCCGCAACAGACAACTACCGCATTCCGTAGGATGGTACTAGGAAGGGGGCCTTCCATAGCCTCATCAAGCCATAAATGCAGAGGAAACTGGGCGCACTTACCCAACGGACCCGCCAACAAAGCCAACCCTAACAGAGTCGCAACAGTGGGGTTAACCGTTGCAGTTTCCGCCCATGTTGCTAATTCCGAAAAATTCCAACTTCCCGCCAGGGGATACAGGGAAACCACCCCCATCAACAGGAATAAATCCCCCACCCGTTTAGTCAGAAAAGCATCTCGCGCCCCAGTTACCACCAGGGACTGATTAAACCAGAAACCCACCAATAAATAAGTCCCCAGGGTGAGAATTTCCAAGACGATATAACTGAAAAACAGGGAATTGCACAACACCAGGGCGGCGAGTCCAGCTTCAAATAATGCCATCAGCGAGTAAAACCTCGCCCAACCCCAATCCATCTCCAGATAGCCCACAGCGTAAATTTGGGCTAGGCAATTCAGCCCAGTAATTACCAAAGTAGCGCCAATGGTTGTCACTGAGATTTCTAAGGGAATCGAAAAATCCAGATCCGCCACCTGTAGCCACGGAATCACCATCTCATAGCCAGGTTGACCCCACATTCCGCTCAAAGCGATTAAGCCATGTACAAAAGCCATCAGGGTCATCAGGATATTTATATATCCTGCGGGTCTCGGTCCGGTTTTGCGGATAATTCCTGGAGACCAGGGAATTGATAGTAGCGCCCCCAAAAAGGGATAGCAGGGAATCCACCAAATGTTTTGCAGGAAAAATTCAGTCATAACTGAAAGATTGGGATAAATTGCTAAAATCCGTTCTCCACTCAAAGGGAGATTTTATCTTCTCTTTAGATTTGCTATAGATTATAGTCTATGATGTGTAAATCAATTATCATCTGCTTCAGAAATTTACAACCAATATGCTAATCTCGGCTTATCAATAAGGCTGTAAACGTCTGATAGCTTGGTGTTGACGGGTTTTTCATGATTGAAGATTTGATGTCCCATCCCTCGGTTACAGTGACGGTTAAACTATTCGCGGCTTTTCAGGAAGCCTATGGAGTCCCTGAGTTGGTCTTGCAACTCGCACCCCAAACCCCTGTATCTCATATCCTTGATGTAGCGATTAGCGAATATCCCCAATTGCAACAATGGCGGGATTTAACTCGGTTTGGGGTTAACCTGGAGTTTGTCAATCCAGACACCTACCTAAAAGACGGAGATGAGGTGGTTTTAATTCCTCCCGTCAGTGGTGGCTGCTAAGAGTCTCTGGATAAATGACGATAAAATCTCGGAGGCGGTGGCTATTCCTACGCCGTAGCAGGACCGCCGCCGCCAAGGAATTACTGGTAAATGTCCCTTGGGGGCGTTTAGGTTAAAGATTAGTTCATCATAATATTTCCAACTACCCTCTCGCCATCCAATGCGATCGCAAAATTTAGTATAATCCGACTCTACACTCTCCCAGATTTGCTGTTGAATCGTTAACCCAAACAATCCACTACTATAATAATCCCACAAATAATCAATTGTCCCTAAATCCGTCAGCGGAAAATTATCAATATCTTCCACATTTAACCATCCCATTTGTTCCCTTCCCGTCAGATATAAGATAATCTGCCAAGTATACTCATCAGCCGTTTTCCAATCTTCCGCCGCCAATAATTCCATTAATCCTGTATAGTCCATACCCACCTCAGACAGGGGGGATTTTCCGCGTGATTATCTTCTAACCATATCCGCATTTTTGACAGGGTTTCTGTCACCTGTTCAGGATTAATGGTTTCGATATAATACAAGACCCAATCTAGTTGATTCCTCAGATTTTCTCGCTCAATTTTCGCCGCTGTCAGTTCCGACTCAATGGCATTTATTTTGGGTAACAAATCCGCTACCGTTACCCGCTTTCTCTTGCGTTTTCCCTGCAAATCACCTAGGTTTTTCCATGTTTCTATCGCCCAATCTAGTTGTTCGGGATGAATTTCTGTTAACTCTAAATTCCAGTTACAAACCTCACAATTTCTCGGAATATTTTGCAAATATTTATATCCACAAACCGGACATATAAACATATTATAATTTCCGGGAGTTAATTATTTATTATCCATGGCTAATCATCAGATACCCCGCCTATCTCTCTGGGGAGACAAAGCGGGGAAAATCGATTAGCTTTTCGCGTAAACAGAACCCGGATTACGCCAGGAAACCTTGGGTAGAATTTCATTTTTATCTACCCGATGTTTGTATTTAATCGCGAAATTCAGCAAAGAATCCAATAGCGAATCAGACAGATAATGAGGTTGCAAACCGAGGTCTAACAGATTAGTGTTTTTCGCGTTGAAATAATGGTCTTCCAGTTCAACCCGAGGATTTTCGATATTCTGAATCTCCACATCTAACCCCAGGGTGACACCAGCCTTTTTAACCATCATCGCCAGGTCGCCAACGCTAAACATCTCCGTAAATTGGTTAAACACGCGGAAATGACCAGGTTCAGCCGGATTAGCGATCGCCAACTCCACACATCGCACCGTATCGCGGATATCCAGGAAAGCCCTAGTTTGTCCTCCCTTACCATAAACCGTCAAGGGGTGATTAATCGCCGCCTGAATACAGAAACGATTTAAAGCCGTCCCAAAAATCCCATCATAATCCAGACGGTTGATCAACAACTCATCCATTCCCGTCTCGTCCGTCAGAACCCCATAAACCACACCCTGGTTTAAATCCGTAGCCCTCAGACCCCAAATTTTACAAGCAAAGTGGATATTATGGCTGTCATGGACCTTAGAAAGGTGATAGAAACTTCCTGGCTGTTTCGGATACGGGACAGTATCCTTGCGACCATTATGCTCAATGGTAATATAACCCTCTTCGATATCAATATTGGGCGTACCATATTCGCCCATAGTCCCTAACTTGACCAAATGTGCATCAGGAAACTCTTCCCGCATAGCATACAGGATATTCAAATTTCCCATCACATTATTGCTTTGGGTGAGAACCGCGTGTTCACGATCTATCATGGAAAAAGGAGCCGATCGCTGTTCACCAAAATGAACAATAGAATCTGGCTGAAACTCTCGCAAGCTATTGATCAGAAAACTATAGTTATTGATATCGCCCATAAACAGGTCAATAGACTTACCTGTTAACTCACGCCAGCGCTGAATCCTTTTTTGAATAGGGGCAATCGGTGTTAAGGTCTCAATACCTAGCTGTTGATCCCAGTGTCGGCGCACCAAGTTATCCAGAATGCCCACTTCATACCCACGGTTGGAAAGATACAGCGCCGTCGCCCAACCGCAGTAGCCATCACCACCAGTAACCAGAACTCTCATAAACTTTCAGTGAAATTTTGTATTTGTTGATACTTAGGTTAATTTATCAGCAATTGGTCCCCCTAGAAACCATTATTCCCCTAACTTCACCTCATCAGCAAAACTCGCCCAGCGCACAAACTCAAAAGGTCCAGCTACCGCACCCCAGATATGCTCATCGGTTTCTGGGTCCATACCACGATCATGGCTAATAAAGCGATCGCCGTCTATTTCAAAACTACTATCCAAATAAGTCAGTTTCCCCTTCCGTTCTACCATACAGCCTTTCCCCGGTTCCACCACTCCCTTAAATCCCTTTCCCGTCCAGTGGGTGATAAAAGTACAGCCGCATCGTTTATTCAGTTGTTCCCTCTTTAAGGCTTTCAGGCGATCGACTTCCCTAGAAGCCCCATAAAACTCCTCCTGACCATCAATCTCATAGTTCTCGATTTCGATATGATCATCTACAGGGATTAACTTCAGCACCCGCACCCGGTAAGGTTGTTTCAGGTTAATATCATAGGCCTGTTCCAGATACAAACTCAACCCATTGAGAAGTTCCCACGGCAGGGGACGCATACAGACCCGAATATGAGCGAAAAATGGCGGATTTTCAAAGGCTTGGGGTTGGTTGCTGAAGTCGGAAGCCAACCAACGCCCTAGGGTCAGAATATCTGTAGCGTGTGTCATAATAGCGCCAATAAATATGATTTCCTAACAATTCTTTCTCGATTCTGTAGGATACAACAATTGCGTACACAGTTCTAGGCAGGACAAAGCTGGCTAACCATGGGGGCGGAGAAAATGCCCGTAGCACCCCCAACCTCAATGATTGACCAAAATTGTCCATCCTCAATTATCCCTTAAATTCCGGTCAGGCGAAAAATCAATAAACCCGGAGGGTTATCTCTAATTACCACTAAACTCTGTCCACCGTCAGGAAGCCGGGGTCCTAAAGTCATACCAGTAACTTGAGCATTAATTCCTAATTCTGGGAGGTTTAAAAGCAGTTGTTTTCGCAAAGATTGAACCTTAGTTAATTTACCGCGTAAACTAGCAATGCGGGAGGTATCTGTTGCGTCTCCACTAAACACTTGATAAATTCCCGCACCCATACCACTCGCCGATCGCTCTAAACTCAGAAATGAACCTCCCCGGTTTAGAGCCACCAGTCCGGCTAACTCCCTTCCCTGGGCATCTTCATCAAAATTATACAGATTTTCCGACACTAAAAACGAAGCGCGATCGGCTATCACATAATGCAATATTCGCACTTTCCCCGCACCGCTATCTAGATCCTGCTTTAGTGATGCGTATGGTGCGACAAACAACCTAAATGGGTCCATCCCACCCGCACTAAAACCATCAGGCGCTATGGCTAGAGACTTTATGCCTAACTCCGGTTGTAAGCCTTGGGGGGGTTTGGTCTCATCCTCCTTCAACACATAGCTCGGAGGTAGTGGCACGGTATTTTTTAGTTCCCCCGTTTCTAGGTCATATTCCCCGATGTGGGAGTTATCTGTGGCGATAAACAGCGACTTGCGCGGGGAAAAGGCGATGCTGCGCGCTTCCCTAGGGCGATCGCTTAATTTGATGCTCTCCTTAATCCCAATCTTAGCAATATCTGCCGATTTGTTCCCACCAGCAAACTCCCAACCCAGGGTATATAATTCTGTCGGGTCGCTTTCGCCTTCGGACTCCCCTAGTCCATAGAAGCGAATACCTCCATCGGTCGGTTCACCATATCCGGTAATCTCATAGGTCAAATCTGACAGCCTTTGAGACTCTGGTAGTTCGTACTCACCCACAAACTCTAGGGATAAATCTAAGAACATTCGGTTCGCTGCCGAGACTTGCGGAAGGCTACATGATGTCAGCAATATCCCCACACACAGCCCTATTACAGCTATAAGGGTTCGTATTCCCACAGGGATAGCCATCCTACCATGTTCTAACCTGAATTTATCAGAATTTTCTAAATGTGTCAAGATTAAATCACTCCTAGCCACTAATTCCTAATATGAAGTTAACAGATTTTCCCGATTTTATCTATCCTTAGAATCTCTGATTATCTCTCAATTATTACTCGCCCCTACTCCGATAATTCGGATTTGTCTCTCTCACGACTACAGGGTTAGACACAGACACACAAACACTCAATAATTAAACATTAAATTAACTGCGGATTTGGGCTTGACAAGTTCGGTGACTTGACCTATACTTATATCATGGGAAAATGTGGCGGCATATATATGGTGATTTCAACTATGCCAACCCCAACAAGCGATCGCCATCCCGGAAATTCTATCTATCTCTCGCTGCTACAGGGTTAGACACAGACACACAAACACTCAATAATTAAATATCAAATTAACTGCGGATTTGGGCTTGACAAGTTCGGCGACTTGACCTATACTTATATCATGGGAAAATGTGGCGGCATATATATGGTGATTTCAACTATATAAACCATAAGAAGCGATCGCGGCAGTGTTATTCTGGCGATTATGTAGCCAAGCCCACATTTGATCACCATAGGAAAAATGCCACCATTCATGTAAATGTTGTAGGAAGCCAGCCCTGGTCATGACCTGCTTTAAAATTTGTCGATTTCGATGATATTCTAATTCTGTCATCTCAGAACTTTCAGCAAAATAATCCGGTTCAGACCGAGAAGAAATCTCATCAATATCAGAACCCATATTAACAGCACTGACCGTCACGATATCAAATAAAGTAACATCGACAGCAGCCCCGGTGCTATGGGGTGGAGGGGTAGCCGGATCACGACTAGGAATAGCCCAAAATTTATAAACTTCCTGCCACAACTGTTGTCGCTGTTGTTCCGATAGCAATTCTAAGGTTAATCCTGTAGCTTTAAGTTGTTGTTGAAAAGCATAATCAACCATAAACTGTTGTACTTCAATAGGTCGATAAGCATCAAAAACCAAAATCCGCAAATGTGGATATTCAGCTTGTAAATATTGATGAGCGTTAATTAAGCGATCGCCAACCTTCTCTCGCAGGTAATAGGGGGAACTAACGGGAGAGAGTTGATAAGGCGCACCCAATTTTTGATAGGGGTGAGGAGACTCGAAAATAAACATTTCCGAGGGAATGGGAGTCAACAATTCCCCACAATCTTGAATCGGAATTTTTTGATAAGGTTTTTCAGTAGATGTCATAGACTAATGTACCAAAAAAATCAGCCCCCCCATATACCCCGTTTATCTAAACATCATCAACCCTAACAGAGAGTTTCCGAGTCATGATTGGGGTAGTGGCTAACACCTTCCTAGCCAGCATATAGTGGGAAGGTATTAGCCACCGAAAAATCAGTGCCGATTTTTACTTATGGGTGGACTGAGAATAAACTAGGGTCCGACATTCAACATAGCAGTTAAATATAAGAAACTTATAAAGTCAGGGGTGAATTAGTCAAATTTATTTCAGCAGGTCTGCGCGACAAAAAAAACTCAGCCCCCCATATACCCTATCTATGTAAACAGCATTAGCCCTCGGAGAGAGTTTCCGAGTTGTGATAGGGGTAAGTGGCTAATACCTTCCTAGCCAGCATATAGTGGGAAGGTATTAGCCACCGAAAAATCACAAGTGATTTTACTTATGGGTGGACTGAGAATAAATCAGGGTCTGAAATTAACTGTAGCAGTTAAATATAAGAAACTTATAAAGTCAGGGGTGAATTAGTCAAATTTATTTCAGCAGGTCTGCGCGACAAAAAAAACTCAGCCCCCCATATACCCTATCTATGTAAACAGCATTAGCCCTCGGAGAGAGTTTCCGAGTTGTGATAGGGGTAAGTGGCTAATACCTTCCTAGCCAGCATATAGTGGGAAGGTATTAGCCACCGAAAAATCACAAGTGATTTTACTTATGGGTGGACTGAGAATAAATCAGGGTCTGAAATTAACTGTAGCAGTTAAATATAAGAAACTTATAAAGTCAGGGGTGAATTAGTCAAATTTATTTCAGCAGGTCTGCGCGACAAAAAAAACTCAGCCCCCCATATACCCTATCTATGTAAACAGCATTAGCCCTCGGAGAGAGTTTCCGAGTCATGATTGGGGTAGTGGCTAACACCTCCCTAACCAGCCTAGCCAGCCGGAAAGCGATCGCACCTGAAAAATCACAAGTGATTTTACTTATGGGTGGACTGAGAACATATCAGGGTCTGGAATTAACTGTAGCAATGAAATATAAGAAACTTATAAAGTCAGGGGTGAATTAGTCAAATTTATTTCAGCAGGTCTGCGCGACAAAAAAAACTCAGCCCCCCATATACCCTATCTATGTAAACAGCATCAGCCCTCGGAGAGAGTTTCCGAGTCATGATTGGGGTAGTGGCTAACACCTCCCTAACCAGCCTAGCCAGCCGGAAAGCGATCGCACCTGAAAAATCACTTGTGATTTTATTTATGGGTGGACTGAGAATAAATCAGGGTCCGACATTCAACATAGCAGTTAAATATAAGAAACTTATAAAGTCAGGGGTGAGTTAGTCAAATTTATTTCAGTAGGTCTGAGCCATAAAAAAACTCAGCCCCCCCATATACCCCATCTATCTAAACATCATCAACCCTAAGAGAGAGTTTCCGAGTCATGGTTGGGGTAGTGGCTAACACCTCCCTAACCAGCCTAGCCAGCCGGAAAGCGATCGCACCTGAAAAATCACTTGTGATTTTATTTATGGGTGGACTGAGAATAAATCAGGGTCCGACATTCAACATAGCAGTTAAATATAAGAAACTTATAAAGTCAGGGGTGAGTTAGTCAAATTTATTTCAGTAGGTCTGAGCCATAAAAAAACTCAGCCCCCCCATATACCCCATCTATCTAAACATCATCAACCCTAAGAGAGAGTTTCCGAGTCATGGTTGGGGTAGTGGCTAACACCTCCCTAACCAGCCTAGCCAGTCGGAAAGCGATCGCACCTGAAAAATCACAAGTGATTTTACTTATGGGTGGACTGAGAACATATCAGGGTCTGGAATTAACTGTAGCAGTTAAATATAAGAAACTTATAAAGTCAGGGGTGAATTAGTCAAATTTATTTCAGCAGGTCTGCGCGACAAAAAAAACTCAGCCCCCCATATACCCTATCTATGTAAACAGCATCAGCCCTCGGAGAGAGTTTCCGAGTCATGATTGGGGTAGTGGCTAACACCTTCCTAGCCAGCCTAGCCAGCCGGAAAGCGATCGCACCTGAAAAATCACAAGTGATTTTACTTATGGGTGGACTGAGAACATATCAGGGTCTGGAATTAACTGTAGCAATGAAATATAAGAAACTTATAAGGTTCAAGAAAAAAATTTGTCAAGTCGCTATGACTTTAATATCAAAAGCGCTACTATCAAAACTATAAGTATATTTTCTTGCACTGATAGCAGATTATGGCTTCCACCGATATGAATTTTCCGGTTCGGGTTTTAGTGATTGCAGGCGAGTCTCCGAGTCGCGGGGAACTGGCTAACCTATTAACTATCAATAATTATCAAGTTCAGGTTATTGGTGATGGATATGAAGGTCTGGAGGTAGCTAAACATATTCCACCTGATCTGATTTTTTTAGATGTCAAATTACCCGATACCGATGGATATCTGATCGCCAAACAATTACAAGTACACACTGTCACTGCTCATGTTCGGATTCTTCTACTAGCCGAGTCTAAAAGTGTATTTAGGGCAATTCGCGCCTTCAACTTGCAAGTAGCAGATGTTCTGATTTATCCCTTAGATTTTGAAGAAGTACAATGGCGCATAGAAATGCAACTGTTATCCTCCCCATACAGAAGGGATAATTTAACCAATCAGCTATCAACTACACACTCCCTCAAATCAGTTAATCATCAATTAAAAATACTGATTGATAATTCTCCTCTGGGAACTATTATTTGGGATCGAAAATTGCGGGTTATCCAATGGTCTAAGCAAGCAGAAGAGATATTTGGTTGGTCTGAGTCGGAAGTGTTGGGTAAGTCGATGAATGAATGGAAATTAATCTTTGAGGAAGATAGCGATCGCGTTAATCGAGAAACTCAGACCATTTTTGCCAATCAAGAAAAAAGGAGGATTTGCATAAATCGTAATTACCGCAAAGATGGATCAGTAATTTATTGTGAGTGGTACAATTCCAATTTTTACGATGAATCAGGAAAACTGAATATGTTGCTGTCTTGGGTTCAAGATATTAGCGATCGCCAAAAGACGGAAGCAGCTTTAATAAAAAGCGAGGCTAAATTGCGGACTATCATTGAAACGACCCTCGAAGGAGTTTGGATAATTGACAGTGATAGTATGACCACTTTTGTCAATCAGCAAATGGCAAATATGCTGGGTTATACCCAAGAAGAAATAACTCAATCTTCCCTATTTAAGTTTGTGGATGAACAGGATTATCCAATAGTCGAAAATTATCTGCAACGTCGTCGTGAAGGTATTGCGGAGCAACACGAGTTTCAATTTAAGCGGAAAAACGGAGATATTCTCTGGACTATACTATCAACTAATCCTATATTTGATGATAGTAAATATGCTGGATGTTGTGCGATTATCACAGATATTAACTATCGTAAAAAAGCTGAATTAGCCATAGCAGTAAGTGAAAAACGCTTTCAAGAAATCGCCTCTACTATCAGTCAGTTTTTCTTTGTAAAATGCGCCAATTCAGGACAATATATTTATTTAAGCCCAGCCTATGAAAAAATTTGGGGACGCACCTGTGAGAGTCTCTATCAAAATCCTGATTCTTGGTTAAATACCATCTACCCAGAAGACCGAGGAGCAGTAATTAATTATCAGGAAAAACAGCATCAAAATAATTTGGTTAAACGAGAATATCGGATTATTAGAAATGATGGTGTAATTAGGTGGGTTTATGAAGAAGTCAACATTATTTATAATGACGATGGTTCTCCCCTACGTTATGTAGGATTTGCGGAAGATATTAGCGATCGCAAGCAAGCAGAACTCGCCCTAGCCGAAAGCGAAGAACTCCTACGCCTAGCGGTCAATCATGCTCCTGATATCTTTGTAATTTATGACAGCGATCGCCGTTTAAAATTCGTCAACCAACGAGTATTAGAACGAACAGGTTGGTCAGAAGAAACATTTATTGGTCGCCGAGATGAAGAGCTATTTCTCCCAGAGGAAACTTGCCATTATTTACCCTTGCTAGAAAAAACCATCCAAACCCTAACCATACAAATTGGTGAAGCTACTATTACCCTTCCCAATCAAACCCCAAAAACCGTCATCATTAAGTATTTACCACTGTTAGACAAACAGGGTAGACTGAGCCAAATTTTAGGTTTAACCTTTGATATCACCCACTACAAACAAGCTGAACAAAAACTCAGAGATAGTGAAGAACGCTTCCGCACCGCTTTTGAAGATGCTGCGATCGGTATGGCATTGTTATCCTCCCAAGGAAACTGCTTAAAAGTTAATCGCTCTCTATGTGAAATGTTAGGCTACCAGGAAGCAGAACTACTCCAACTCAAATGTAAAGATATCACCCACCCAGAAGATTATGAGCAGGAGGTAAAATCCATTAAAAAATTGATCGAGGGTCAAGTTAAATATTACTATGTAGAAAAACGCTACCTTCATAAGCAAGGATATGTAATTTGGGTATTATTAAGTATGTCCATAGTCCGAAATATTGACGGGGTTCCTCTCTATTTTATTGCTCAAGCTCAGAATATCAGTGAACGGCGAGCCGTAGAACAGATGAAAAATGAGTTTATTTCTGTGGTTAGCCATGAACTGAGAACCCCACTCACCGCTATTCAAGGCTCGTTAGGACTGTTATCTTCCGGCTTGTATGATCACAAACCCCAGGAGTTTCATAAATTTATTGAAATTGCTTTATTAGAGACAGAAAGACTGGTGCGAATGGTTAATGATATTCTTGATATTGAACGGCTAAACTCCGGTGAGGTTCAATTTCAAATGGAGGCTTGTTCAGCTCAGGAATTGATGATGCAAGTAATTAATAGTTTACAGGCGATCGCTCATCGGGACTCCATTACCCTGGAAATTTTACCCACTTCCGTTCAACTCTGGGCGGCACGCGATGCCATGCTACAAACTCTGACTAATTTAGTCGGTAATGCTATTAAATTTTCCCCTCCCCATACCACTGTCACCCTCTCAGCTTACCCACAGGATGATATGGTACTTTTTCAAGTCCGCGACCAGGGACGTGGCATTCCTCCCGAAAAACTAAAAACTATCTTTAGTCGCTTTCAACAAGTCGATGCCTCTGACTCTCGCCAAAAGAGTGGAACTGGTTTAGGCTTATCTATCTGTCAAAGCATTATTGAACAACACGGCGGTAAAATTTGGGTCGAAAGTCAATTGGCTAAAGGCAGCACTTTTTATTTCACTATTCCTAGGGTTATAAATACCAACGACACTAACCATTAAAATCGTTTTTAAAAACTCAATTTCCCCTTCTACTACCTAGGATGCACAAATTGTCGTTTGTGTCAAGCCCCCGTTTTTTTGCCGTCCATTTTTTCGCCTAAATTGGTGTCTCGGGATTAGCCATTTTCCGTCAATAGACCTTTAAACTCACGACAGCATCAGGGTTTGAGCCTCATTTTTGCTATACGCACACAAACAGCGCTCATTTTTGATTTTTTCCACCCTACCACAACCCCCATTCTCTCGTCAAATTTATAGGAAATTTTCTCAATAAAAATGTAATAAATATTTACCATTTTTTAAATATTAAAATCATTTTGCCAGATAAATAAGTTTAGCTTAACTAAATTACCATCAGGGACAGATCACAGAAGTAACAGGTAAAAATTGATAATTATCTATATAAGTTTCTGTATTTGTAGACAGGAAAAATGCTTGTCTATTTGAACCTAATAAGCGAGAGTAGTTTTATCTTGTTTACACGGTAAATCGTGACCTATGCCAAAACCCCAAATTTTAGTAATTGATGATGAAGAACGTATCCGGGAAATCGTCCGGGTTTGTATGACGGATCTAGGAGGTTGGGACGTAATTACAGCCAACTCTGGTCAAGAGGGTTTACAGAAAGCCAAAACGGAACATCCTGATGCGATTTTGTTAGATGTATCGATGCCAGATCTTGATGGTTTCCAGTTGACCAGGCAACTCCAACAAACACCAAGCTGTCGAGAAATTCCGGTAATTATGCTGACAGCCAAAGTGCTAAAACAAGATCGCGATCGCTTTGAACAAATGGACATCGCCGGAGTGATTACCAAACCATTCAACCCCTTGACCTTAGCCCAACAAGTAGCCAACCTGTTAGCTACCAATTCCGATTAATCAGCCATTGAAAGTAACAGGAACCTCCAGGAAATATTTAACAGTGTCAGACATCAAAAACCAGTATAACATGATTAAAATATCAATATAGCTGGCAGTTACACATTGAGGAGTAAATATGGGGATCTCAAGCCAAAAATATATTTTCAATCACCTATTTAAATAGCCATTAAATCTCACCATTATTGTAGCTATAACTTACCCTTGCGCTACCCTAGCCGAAACCCTCTCCCCGGTCTTACCTGTAAATTTACCAGAGGTTCCTAACACTATTCCATCATTACCAGAACGTCCCCAACCGGAACCGGAACTTCCCCCCCAGTTACCTACACCTGAGCAATTATTTCCTTCCCCCAACCTAACACCAGAAAATATAGAAGAACCCCCAGATGTATCTATTACTATTATTGTCGAAAAATTCAGCTTTGAAGGAAACACAGCCTTTAGTGATCAACAACTAGCAGAAGTTACGCAATCTTTTCTAAATCGTCCGATTACCTTTGCGGAACTTTTGCAAGCACGTTCGGCCATTACTAATCTTTATATCAGCGAAGGTTACATTACTTCCGGCGCTTTTATACCCCCCAGGAACTGCAAGAGGGAACGGTAACCATCCAAATTTTAGAAGGAGAAGTAACTGATATTAACGTCAGCGCCACCGGACGACTAAACCCCGATTATGTGCGTAGTCGTCTAGCTGTTGCTACCGCCAAACCCCTAAATCAAAATCGTCTACTCGCCGCGTTGCAACTATTACAATTAAGCCCGATAATCGATACCATACAAGCCGAATTGTCTGCCGGAACTCGTCCTGGTCAAAGCATCTTAGATGTAGAATTTACCACAGCCAAAACCTTCGATATTAATTTATTTGCTAATAACTACCGCCCCCCCAGTGTTAGCACATTTCAACGAGGCGTTGAACTCACAGAAGCCAATCTTCTCGGACAAGGAGATAGTTTAGGCATATATTATAGTAATACCGATGGCAGTAATGTGGTAGATGTCTTATATGATTTTCCGATTAATTCCCGCAACGGAACCGTAGGATTTTACTTTAATTATACTGATAGTAATATTGTAGAACCACCTTTTAAGGAACTGGATATTGAAGCCACAAGTGTCACTTTTGAATTGCGATATCGCCAACCTATTATTCAGACCCCGACAGAAGAGTTAGCCCTAGGTGTTAGTTTCGCCCGCCGCGAAAGCGAGACATCTATTTTAGGTATAGGTTTTCCCTTGGCTAGGGGGGCGGACTCCGATGGTAAAACCCGCCTATCAATTTTGCGTTTATCTCAGGAATATACCAGGCGAGGAACTCAACAGGTTTTGGCGGCGCGATCGCAATTTAGCATAGGCTTAAACTTGTTCAACTCAACCATTAATGATGACGGTCCTGATAGTCAATATTTAGCATGGCGAGGTCAAGCCCAATGGTTGCGATTATTAGCCCCAGATACCCTAGTCTTATTGCGCTCCGATATCCAATTATCCACACAGGAGTTAGTACCCCTAGAACAAGCAGGATTAGGGGGATTAGATAATCTTCGGGGATACCGTCAGGATGCCTTATTGCGCGATAATTTTATATTTGCTTCGGCGGAGTTACGCTATCCCATTCTCCGAGTTGATAACAATAAGGGAATTTTACAAGTTACCCCCTTTGTAGATTTCGGCACCGCCTGGAGTAGTAACGCCGACCAATTGCAATTATCCTCGGAAACTTTAATGTCTTTAGGCTTAGGCTTGCGTTGGCAGTATGGTGATAATTTCCGCGCCCGGTTTGATTGGGGAATTCCTCTGATGGAACTTAGTTCCAATAAACGAACCCTCCAAGAACAGGGGTTATATTTTTCGGTCGAATGGAGTCCGTTTCGGTGAATATTGGCGAGTTGATAACCTCATCAATGGGAGGTTTTTAAAAACTTTAGGTAACAGTTACCAATTACTAAACCTACCGGGTGTTTAGGTTCGTCAGAGAATGTTAAAAAAATCTGTGATTTCTGTTCACTCCTAAAGCGATCGCCTATAATACACACAAGCCAAATAGATAGCGTATCAACCCCATCGAGTTAACCCCCCAGGTTATAACTCGGCTATATTCCCCAGTCATGAAAACCCTACTTAAATGGCTAGTAGTTGGTGGTTTTGAACTCATCCTTTGCTTTGGGATTTTAGGAACTTCCGCGAATTTAGTTAGTTCCCCCAGTAACCTCAAAGTCTGGTTAGGAGTTTTTGGATACTTCACAGGATTAGTAATAATTCCCGGCTTATCGGTTTATCATGTGACCCACAAAATTCATCGCGCCAAAGTCGAACAAAAACAGCTACAAGCCACATTTCCTCAAGATGACACATCTTGGTTAGAACTGTTAGACTCCCAGAGGTAATTATGATGATGAAAACCGCGCCAATTCCCAATGTACTAGGGTTAACAGGATGCGCCATTTTAGTAAGTATGAGTATCTCTTCCTGTGGTGTCATTCCGGGAACTAGCGTCAAACGCATTCCCCCTGGTTATGTAGGACTGAAAGTGCAAATGTACGGAAGCAATCGCGGTGTACAGAATGCCACTATTAGCACGGGAAAAGTATGGTATAATGCTTACAGCGAGGAAATTATCATTTTTCCCGATCACGTTCAATATTACATCCTCTCAGCGGCGAGAGATGAAGGTTCACCTATCGACGAAAGCATCAGTTTCGGAGTTGGGGGAACTAGCGTCAATGCAGATATTTCTCTCTCCTACTTTTTCAATACCAACCAAATCAAGGATTTCTACGGTAAATACCTGAAAGACCCTGATGAGTTTAAAGGGACTTTAGTACGCAGTGAACTCCGTAACTGCTTTAACCAAGAAGCAGCCGGATTAAGACCAGAAGATATTGTCGGAAGCAAACAGCGAGAATTATTAACCTCGGTTCAAAACTGCTTAAATGAAAAATTTGTTGGTGTGGGGGTGGAATTTGATTCGATTGGGTTTGTTAGTAAGCCCCGTTTTGATAGCGCCATTGAAGCGCAAATGACCGCCCGTTTTCAAGCGGAACAACAGGTGATCGCTGCCCAAGCACAACTACAAGTCGCCCAAGCCGAAGCAGAACGTCAATTAGCCAAAGCCCAAGCGGACGCAGAAGCAGCCAGAATTAGCGCATCCACAGTTAACCCCATGACCATCAGGCTGAGGGAGTTAGAACTTCAGGAAAAGATGATCCAGAAATGGAACGGTGTACTTCCCCTATATCAAGGTGGTGTCGCCCCATTTCCCAGCTTTGACCCTAAACCGGCCACTTCTGCTAATAATTAATCATTCATGATTAGGAAGTCTTGGGTTGTAACTTCCTTAGAATTGATGGTTGATGCTGTCCCAAACCATCTGTCAGTACATAACTGGTGGCTAATAATAGCAGCCATAGCCCCGGATAACGAGGTTCTAACCAGGGTTGAAGGCGACGCGCGAGGGGGGAACCCAACTAAATAACCAACTGATTAACGCCAACCAGGTGAAGACAAAATAACTAATCATCCAGCGGATAACTTCCCCAGTATTGACAAAATCTAAAATCCAGATGAGCAACTTGGGGTTCATGCGCGCCGCTTTTAAAGCCAGACGGTTAAAGGTCCACCAGTCGGTCCTATCCTTAATAAAGGTATTAGCTACCTCTTCGGGTTCTGTCGCTAACAGCCCAAAAAAAGTATTTAAAATGGAGTTAATTCTTTGAGGAGGAAGATAACGCCCGGTGGGAACCATCATTCCCTTAGAAAACAACCAAGTAACGGCGATATTGCTTTGATAGGCGCGAATTTGATTGAGGTAGTATTTGGTGAGCAAATCATGCTTTAGTGCGGTATTTAATAAGTCCGTTAAACGGGATAAATTCCGTACCAAAGAACCAAAACCAGTAAATACTAAGGGAGACTGAAGACAAGCAGCATCTCCAATAGAAATTAAACGGTCATAGGCGACAGTGCGATCGCTTCCTCCCAGACTAAAATAACCGGGGATATAGCCAAAAGTCGCTTTTTTCCAAACCAAATTATCCAGATTACAACGACGATATTCTGGTAAAATAGTAAAGAAATCCTCGAACATTTCCAACAGAGAACCGGGGTTGATCTGATTAACCTGATGATAGTGAAACAGATAAATAGTCAACTCGTCACCTTCGCCAGGGAACAACTCCCAAATCAATTGGCGACCCCTAGAAATATCCCCGTGACTGTGGAGAACATCCCCATAATTAGAATCCCAAACTCCTGGTTCAAACCCACCATTAATCACGGCCCCCACGGTAGGACAAACACTATCAAAGGTGCGATCGCCATTAAGTTGCCAAGCAATAGGGGACGCGGTACCCATAGCATCAACTAATAACCTTCCGGTAGCTATCCGTTCGGAATTAGTAGTCAAATCAGTAGCCGTCACCTTAACGCGATCGCCTCCAATATCCGCCCGAATAAACTCCGTTTCATCCCAAATCTCTCCCCCCGCCTGTCGCAGTTTTTCACCACACAAAGACAGCAATTTATCCGTATTTATGGCTACATTCAACACCCGAGGAGTATGCAAAACCTCCCCCTTAGCAATGGGGGGATTATTAGCATCAAAAAACTTGTGGAAACCGTCCTTATACTCCCTAGCAATAAAACTCTCTACTTCCGCCCCGGTGAACAATCCCAAGTCAATTAAACTCTGTAATTCACTGCGAGAAATATTCCATTCCCGGTTCATCCGACCAAAGGGGAGACGTTCCATCAATAGCACCCGATACCCTAAACGTGCCATTACCGCCGCATGAATGACCCCTAAAGCCCCGCCAACATAAATTAGGTCATAACTAGGCAACTCCCCATCAGAGTCCTTTCTCGCCTCAGTAAAAATCACCTGTTTAGGAGTTTGTGGATTTCTCACCCCCTCCCGCCAGCGTTTCTCCCACCAGTACACCCGTTTTAGGTCATATTCCCCATTAGGGATTTTCTGAAAATATTTCACCGTTTGGGGATAATAGGCAGCCAAAGCCTCAAAAATCGACTCCTGCGACAAATCAATGGCTGGAGGTTCAGGATACTGATAGGGAAACTCCTGTCTTAAACCAGTTTCCAGGCTGTTGAGTACCCGTTTTTCTTGAGAACTTCCCACAGTCCCCACCCGAAAAACCTTGAGATAGGTTGTGCGTTGGACGGACCAAGTAAACACCGACAATTCCCCAGACCCCTGTTGAGGAAATTTCAGGCGAAACCCGTCTGGGGTGATCGTTTTCTCACCCACCCCCGGATTAAACGTTTGCTGCAACCAGGTACAAACGCTGTGTGTATCGGGGTTAGGAATTTCCAGATATAGAATCTCTTTCATGTCCATGTCAATTTCTTTGGTACCTGAGTTGAGGCTTACCGCTTCACTGTTAACGAAATTAGCGATCGCTCTATTACACTAAGCATAGGGGAAACTGCGCCAGCAGTAACTATCGAGAGGGCGCTAGAACAGGTAACAATAATCTGTTATGCCACCATAACCAGATATAGCAGACTCTCAGTACCCTGGTCTATATAGGGCTACTTCCAACCTACAGGAAATTCTCAATAATGACAGAAAACTTGAATTTCTCGGAAATTATCAGCCAACAGCGACAGTTTTTTGCCACCGGAGAGACTAAACAGGTGGACTTCCGACTCTCGCAACTGCGACGACTCCAACAGGCGATCGCTGATTTTGAACAACCTATCCTAGAAGCAGTCAAAGCTGACTTAGGCCGTCCTGAGTTAGAAGGGTTGTTTGAACTTTCCACCCTCGGAGAAATTAAATATGCTCTCAAAAATTTAAAATCCTGGGTTAAGCCTCGCCGGGTCAAGACCCACCCCACTGCCTTCCCCGCTTCTAGCTATATCTATCCTGAACCCTTGGGAGTTGTCTTAATTATCGGACCTTGGAATTATCCCTTTCAATTGGTCATTTCTCCCCTCGTCGGTGCGATCGCCGCCGGAAATTGTGCTATCCTTAAACCCTCTGAACTAGCCCCATCAACTTCCCAAGTCCTAGCCGATCTGATTAGCAAAACCTTTCCATCTCACTATATCGCCACTATTCAAGGGGGGGTAGAAGTTAGCCAACAACTCTTAGATGAACCCTTCGACCATATCTTTTTTACCGGAGGGAAGCGCATCGGGAAAATTGTCATGACCGCCGCCGCCAAACATTTGACTCCCGTTACCTTAGAATTGGGTGGCAAAAGTCCCTGTATTGTCGATGCCGATACTCAGTTAGATTATACCGCCAAAAGGATTGTTTGGGGTAAGTTTATTAACGCTGGTCAAACTTGTATAGCCCCAGATTATCTATTGGTAGACCGCCGCCTTAAATCGGACTTGATTAAAGCTATGATTGGCTATATTGAGAGTTTTTATGGCTCCGAACCGCAGCAAAGTCCCGACTATGGGCGGATTATTAATAACTATCATTTTCATCGGTTGACTGAGTTATTACATGATGGTAAAATCGTCACTGGTGGTAAGTTTGATGAAAGCGATCGCTATATCTCTCCCACTCTCATTGATGAAGTATCCTGGGAAGACACCATCATGCAAGATGAAATCTTTGGGCCGATTTTACCCATTTTGACCTATGATGATTTAGGGGATGCAATTAGTCAAATTAACGCCAGACCCAAACCTCTCGCACTTTACCTATTTTCCCGTAATAAACAGTCACAACAGCGCGTTCTTCAAGAAACCTCATCTGGGGGTATTTGTTTCAACGAAACTATCATGCAAGTCGGGGGTCAATCCTTGCCTTTTGGAGGAGTAGGAGAAAGCGGCCTCGGCAAATATCACGGCCAAGCTACCTTTGACACTTTTTGCCACCACAAAAGCCTTTTAAAGCAATCTCTACTCTTCGATATTCCCCTGCGATACGCACCCTATAAACCCAAGTTTAACCTGATGAGATTTTTCATTAAAAACACCTGATTTTTTATCTGCAATATGGTAGATTTATCTGATTAATAAATTTACCATCATTGCCCATAACTAAAAACGGCTTTTTCTCAACTCTATTCCCTATATAGGGAATCATACAAATCGAGTAAAAGCCTTTTATTGGGTGCGTCAGTTGTGAATGTTCTGGTTAACAATGCCATTGATATACTGGTGCTGACGCACCCTACCGAATCCTCACAATTAGCTACCAGTTTTAGCCTGAATTGGTGGTAATTGACCATTAACACTAGGATACCAACTTGGTTCAGGTTTAAGAACATCCAAATTCAATCGATAACCAATATTACGAACCGTTTGGATTAAACTAGGCTGTCGAGGGTCAGTTTCCATCTTTTTCCGCAATGATAGAACATGAGTATCAATAGTGCGGGGATTATCAATATAATCTGGCCAAGCGCGGCGCAACAGTTCCGAACGACTGAGAGGCTCCCCATCATTTTGAGCCAAAACATAAAGAAGACTATACTCTTGGGGAGTCAGTTCTATCATTTGACCCTGAAGATAAACCCGACGCTGTACCAAATCAATTTTCAAATCCCCATAATCTAAACTGGTAGGAGGAGCCACATTGCGAGTGCGACGCATAAGTGCTTCAGCTCTCGCTAAAAACTCCTGCATTCCAAAAGGTTTAGTTAAGTAATCATCAGCTCCTGCTCTCAAACCACGGACAATATCAGATTCCGTATTCCGAGCCGAAAGCATCAAGATTAAAGACTGTCGTTGCTGTAGTAGCCACTGGCAGAATTCTAGACTATTGCCGCCTGGTAATTCTGCATCAATAACTACTAAACTTGGCTGAGTCGTGTAAAACACCTCTCTAGCATGATGAAAGTCCGCAGATTGACACACCGAATAACCAACGTGCTGAAGATGCCAACCTAACAGCGATCGCAGGTGCGGATTTCCCTCAATAATTGAAATATAAGCATATCCCACTGGTGCCAGCTTCCTTTATCAATAATTGAACACAGGTTAACAGAGTCGAAATCATCATTTTGTAACTCCTGCTACCCTTGCGATCGGCAATCCACCCTAGATCTATGATCACAATTAGGTTAATATAAAAATCACAGAGGGAGAGAGGCATCAACCTTAAAGCGGCCATCAGTCCACAACCCCCGTAATTTTCCGGGGTGCATTATGATCAAAATGAAGGGAATGAGTAAGAACTTGAAACAATTGCCATCGGCCCAGGGAAACCTATAACTAAAGGTAACAGTCTTTTCAATCACAGTCCGATTCAGCTAGAATGCCAGAAATCCATATCGGTGAGGTGTATATAACTGAATCAAGGTAGAGACTAATCCCTATCCCTTAACCATACCCCCAACATATAGATTATAACTTGAGGTTTCCACCATGTTACAGAATGCTCAGACCATCCGGCACTACCAAAAAATCACTGATTCCCTCGTCGAAATGTGGAATCGAGGCTATCGTTATGATGAGCTTAGAATGTTTGTAGATGGCTACATTGCCGCCCTGAGAAATACAAACGCCCTCGAACCTTATCAAATTCACCGCCTAGAGGAAGAAACCTTTAGGTACATTAACGACCCGTCCAACTTTGAAATGACTCCCCTACCACAACCAGAAGTAGATTATTACTAGATACTTGGGAAAAACCCAGCCTTCGAGAGGCTGGGTTAGGGAGTTAATTAGTTAAGCCGGACTATGATGCCAGAGCGACCTCTAGCATCTCTTGTAGTTCGCCCTTCTGATATAACTCAATCATCACATCGGAACCGCCGACAAATTCACCATTAATGTAAACTTGGGGAATGGTCGGCCAGTTTGAATATTCCTTAATACCTTGGCGAATTTCGGCATCTTCCAAAATATCGAGGGTTTCAAAGGGAACCCCTAAACTATTGAGAATTTGCACCACATTATTGGAAAAACCGCACATGGGCATCAACTTGGTACCCTTCATAAACACAAAAACTTTGTGCTGGTTAATCAGGTTTTCAATTTTGGCTTCTACTTCAGGATTCATAGTGATTATTCAATCGAGTTATTCACAACTTAGATCAACAAATTAAGCAGCCTGGTTGACTTTTGACCACTCTTGGGGGGTATAAGTTTTCAGCGCTAGGGCATGAATGGCCTCTGTTGCCATAGCTTCCCTAACAGCTTTATAAACCATCTGATGTTGTTTCACCAGGGTTTTGCCCTCAAACAGAGGCGAAACCACTACAGCTTGTAAATGGTCGCCCCCGCCAAGGTCTTCAACTTTAACAACAGCATCAGGCAACTCAGACTTAATCATTGCCTCAACTTGGGAAAGGGTGATCATGGGATTCCTATTAAACGACTATGTTTGATTGTAGATGAATTATTGAGCATTGGAAGTGGTTGCCGGGTTAGAAGAAGCACTACCCCTGGCTGGACTGCTGACAAATCCTAATTCAAGTAATTGTTGATATGCTTTTTGGCCTAAATCCCGGGTTGGGGCTTGAGAACGAATAATTTGCACGAGTAGGGGAACAGCTAACTCGGGTTGATTCTGGGCACGATGGACTAAAGCCAATTGATAAGTGGCTGTATCCCTCATTTGAGCGGTATCTCTGGCCTCATTGCGATGTTGGTCAGCAATGCGGTTGTCAACCCCTGAGAAACTGCTGGCTAACTGTTGATGAAAATTAGAAAGCTGATTGAAAATTTGGCGCGCCTCCTGGAGTTTCCTGGCTGCCTGGGTGTAATTCTCGTTACTAATTGCTTCCCCGGCTTCAGCTAACAAGCGCTCCCCCCCTTGAACACTTAAAAAACTACTATCAAGGCTCAAAGGGCGCATATCTTGAGGATTCCTCGGTACTGGGGTCGGACTTAAATCTCTGGGAAATTCAGGTTCCGAGCCTTCACCTGTGGCCTCATCATACACAGAAGGATCTTGAGCCATAACCGTTGTAGCATGGCCTGAGACAGTTAAAACAGTCAGGGCTGATGCCAATATACTCACAAAAAGTTGAGGATAGCGGACTATGAAAGGAGACAGCATCATGCGATCGCGAAATGAAAGGTTATTGATGTTTACAGATCTTATCATTTTTTGGCCAAAGTGTAGGAGTTTAGTAAAACTGTTGTAGATCCTGACCAGCCAAGGGTTATAGTCTTTATAGGATGACCATCCATCCACCCCAGCTTGATTCGGTCAACCATTAACATCGGACTTAATCTATTGAGCCAATAATAGTGAGCACTTTTGAGGATTATAACAAAATGACATCAGCTAACTCCTACGAGATTAACGCTCAACAATATCAGGGCATGGGCGTTCCCGAAGAAAGTCTTGGCAGCATTCTACAACGGGGAGGTGAGGAACTGGCAATTACTAAAGTTCCTGGGCGGTTTACGGTTCGCTTGGTTTCCACACCCCCAGTAGGCGGCGGTGGTGGAGTCAGCCCCCTACCAGATCAAGCTGATGGACTCACGCCAAAACAACCAGTCACGGATAGTGGCCCTCAGTTTACCCCGGTTGTATCTGAAGGAGAAAACTTACAAAATTTGCCTATCCACATTGAGGAAACTTCCTCGGTACCACCAGAACTCCAGGAAGTTAAGGTAAAAGATGCTGAACTCGATCAGGCGATGGAACTGGCTCGTCAGTCAGATCGGGTGGCTTTTGCGAGTCATGTCTATCAGGCTGATAATAATCCGGGAATGGTTATGTATCTGACCAATCAAATCACCATTCAGTTTAGCGAGGAGGTTGAGGAGTCCAACCGCAATGCGATCGCCAACAGCCAAGGTTTGAGATTATTAAAATCTGTCTATGGTGTTCCCAACACCTTTGTCTATGAAGTCAGCAGCCAAGCTCAAGAAAATCCCATTAAAATCGCTAACCGCCTCACCAGGAACCCAGAAGTTCTAGTAGCAGAACCCAATATTGTGGTCAAAAGCCAAAAGTATTATCGACCTACTGATCCTCTCTACCACCGTCAGTGGTATCTCCATAATACCGGAGGTGCCGATGTAGCTCCTGATGCTCATATCTCGGTAGAACCAGCTTGGGATATTACTCGAGGAACCAGATCTATAGTGGTTGCTATTACCGATGATGCGATCGACCTTAATCACCCTGATTTTCAGGGTATAGGAAAAATTGTCGCTCCCATTGACCTGAAAGGCCAAAATCGTCTCCCTTCACCACAATCTCCTTCAGATAACCACGGAACCGCCTGCGCCGGATTAGCGATCGCCGAAGAAAATGGCAAAGGTATCGTCGGAGTTGCCCCAGGTTGTGCCTTAATGCCCATTCGCACCACCGGATATCTCGATGATGAATCAGTCGAAAAGATTTTTGATTGGGCTATTAATAACCGAGCCTCTGTCATCTCCTGTAGTTGGGGGGCTAGTGCCGTTTATTTTCCCTTGTCCATACGACAACGAGCAGTAATTACCAAAGCCGCCGCCGTAGGGCGCAACGGTCGAGGCTGCGTCGTATTATTTGCGGCCGGAAACGCCAATCGCCCCATCAACGGAACCATTAATGAAAGTGGCTGGCCTAATAATGTCATATCAGGCCGAGTCAGATGGTTATCTGGGTTTGCGGTTCATCCTGATGTAATTTCCGTATCCGCCTGTACCAGTCTTAATAAAAAAGCGGCCTACAGTAATTGGGGAACCGGAATCACCGTCTGTGCCCCTAGTAACAATGCCCCCCTGGAATGTGGCTCCAAGAAACTGGCTATATTGGAACCCCTCCATCGATTAGAACCGCTCTGCGTGGTTTAGGAGTTTTTACGAGCGATCGCGTAGGTGCAGCCGGCTATGATCAGGGTGACTTTACATCCCATTTTGGAGGAACTTCCGCCGCCACTCCTCTAGTGGCTGGAGTAGCCGCTTTGGTCTTATCTGTTAATCCGGATCTCAGTGCTAGGGAAGTGCGCCGCATCATTGAACAAACAGCCGATAAGATTGTAGACCCTGATGCTGATCCTCAGTTGGGTATCAGTATGGGAACCTATGATGGTAATGGATATTCCCAATGGTTTGGCTACGGTCGAGTTAATGCCGAAAAAGCCGTAAAAATGGCTCAAAGTCAACGGGTCAGCCGCCAACAGGTTCAAAGGCGGGTGGAGCAATCTAATAACCGCGTCTTAAATATTCCCGATCATAACCCTCAAGGAGTGACTAGCACTATTTCTGTTGCTAATACTAGCCCGATTTTAGATATCCAGGTGACTGTCGATATCGAGCATCAATTTTTGGGTGATTTGGAAGTGCGGTTAATTGCTCCACACGGGGAGGAGGTTCTACTCCAGGGTCGCACTTTGGGAGGCAATAAGGTTTTGAAAACTACCTATAATCTCCAGACGACTCCCTACATGAGAGAGTTACTAAATCACTCACCACAGGGGACTTGGCGGTTAGTTGTCGCGGATTTAGCACCCCATCACACTGGTAAATTGAACGGGTGGAAATTGGATCTAGGTTTGTAATATCTGACATCCTCCGGCCACCGACCCTCGTGAATCGGTGGCTGCTTCCCAGAATCACTCCTGAGATCAGAGCTAACTCCACATACCAATTCTTTGGGTTTGTCGTCGAATATGGGCTGGCAAAACTTCAGGAGTATCGCCGCCGCCCATCATGCCATAGTCAACAGATGGGATAGCGTTCGCGCTGGTAACATTATCACTGACAAACTCTAAACAGATTTGAAACCGACCCTTTTGCCAGGGCCCGCCGGGGGTAAGTAGTTCGCACTCAATGCCTTCCCCAAAAAGATTTTCCTCTTCCAACTTAGACTGCATCATAGTCAGAAATTCGCTGACCCTGAAGGTGCATTGAAACATAAGGGTACTCGAACCTGTATGGAGTACGTCGTTATCATCCAAAATACGAGTTACATTGTTCATCAAATTTCCTCTTCATTGAATTTGGGATCAGGGCGGTAATCAGGTCTTAGCCATTGTTTCCACGCTGTAGAATATGTACGGGCGGGTTCTCACAAGTCTGCTGGGGAAAATAGAGATGATTGCAGAACTCGCCCCTACACAGTTGGGGAAATTCGCGCCTGACTATGTTCTTATTAGAAGAACCAACCATAGGAATGGAGACCTTTGCCTAATAGGTTAACTCCTAAGTAGCACACCCAAACTACCAAAAATCCTACAGAAGCTAGAATGGCGGGTTTCCGGCCTTGCCATCCTCGGGTGATCCGGGCGTGGAGATAGGCGGCGAAAACTAACCAGGTGATTAAAGCCCAGGTTTCTTTGGGGTCCCAACTCCAGTAAGAACCCCAAGCCTCATTAGCCCAAACTGCACCAGCAATAATGCCAATGGTGAGTAGGGGAAAACCTAAACCGATGATCCGATAGCTGATGTTATCAATGGTTTCTACTAGGCTGAGACGTTGGGGTGATAGAGTGGCGGTGCTGGTTGGTTGGTCTGTTGAGGGGGTAACTAACTCGAGAAGGGCGGTAGAACCTTGACCGTTGGTAGCAGTGGCAAATTCCGAGGGTTTAGAGTTCGATAGCAGAGCATTAGGGGAAGTGCTAATGGTTTCTAGTTGGCTAACGGATGATTTATGATTCCGGGAAATTCTGGTTCCCAGGGAACTGCCACTGAGTTGGACGGCTTGGCCGCGAGTTAGAATTAAAAAGGCGATCGCCAATAGAGAACCTACCATCAGGGTGGCATAACTGATCATCATGACGCTAACGTGCATCATTAACCAGTTGGACTTGAGGGCTGGCACTAAAGGCTCTGATAGTTGCATGGGAGCCGGTAGTTTGAGGGCAGCAAAGGCGGCGATCGCCATAGCTAATGGGGCTGTTACCACACCCACTAAACGGCTACCACTCATGTTTTCCGCCACTAAGTGCATGGCGGTAATGCCCCAAGCCAGGAAAAATAGGGACTCGTAGAGATTACTAATGGGAAAATATCCGGCTTCCATCCATCTAGCCCCTAATAGGGCTGCTATAGACAGGTTGGCGATCGCCATACCGGCGGTTCCTAAGCCCTGCAATTGGGGTATTTGGGGAAATGCAGCCCCTACCCAGTAAACCAACATTGTGATTAGCACAATGGCAAATGAAATGTTATCTAACTGATTCTGGAGTACCACCAGATCCATGTTATGTTCTCCTCTCAAATTTTTTCGATCACTTTTTCGATCCTACCGATTTTTGCAGCATTTTCACTATTTTGGGACTAATATATAGCGATTCGGTGGATTGGTGAGGTACTTTTCAAAGCCCCCTTCCGGTATGGGGAGAGGGGTTTGGGGTGTAGACGCGCAGCGGCTTCTCTTTGAGTGGGCTGTACCTTATGGATATGAGAAACGCTATAAGTGTTATATAACCTGCCACCAAACCCGATCAGATAGCCGTCTATTTGTGTTCAACAATAACCTGATTTTTTGAGAAATCTCGGTTACGATGCAAAAATCCACCATCATCTGATTTTTGATAGGACTGTTTTTCGGAGGACCAGCACAAAGTGAATGCAGCCGAACAAGCTAATAATCTCGAAGTTGCCAGCAAAATTGCTTCTGTCGTTAATCTATTTAAAGCACAGTTTCCCGATGTGCGGGTAGACCTCAAGCCCTGGATGAATGACCCAGAGACTAGGGAATTAGTTGACCCAGACTCTATCGACATTGGTTTTAACTTTCCCGGTAGAAGTCGCTTGATGCAAAGTCGCTGTATTTTGATTCAGATCCGACTGTACCATGATCCCTATGACACTGGACGTAAGGCGATCGGAGTCGAAGCGGCTGGATATGATCACCGTGGACAACAGTGGAAAGTCTCCACCGTGGACAATTGGCAATTTTGGGGTGAGTGTCAACCTGCCGATGAAGGGGCCGATAAGCTAAAATTATTTTGTAGGCAAATCTTCGAGTTGTTTAATGGAGTAGACTCCGGGGCGGCTTGATCGCTTGCTCTAATCATCAAGATCCATAATAAACCGAGTATACTAAGAGTAGGGGAGGGACTGCTATTAATTGTATCGTTGAATATCAGGCGATCGCCGGCAAGCAATCACCAAATTAATTCATAGCCATGACTTACAATACTCACCTTGATGATGATGAAGGCGGCTTAGACTTAGGGCGGCTGTTGGGGGCTGTTCGTCGGAAACTTTTACTGATTAGTGGAGTGACAATTGTAGTAGCTGGGGCGGCTGCTTACAAAGCTATTACTGATACACCCATCTATCAAGCTGAGTTTGAAATATTAACTCAGCCAGTGGCTATTTCTACTCAAGTAATTTCCTCTGCTAATCCCCAAACTCTTAGTAATCGAGAAGAAATCGTAGCTGTGACCCTGGATGCAGTACAACTTAAACTACTGACTAGCCCCAGGGTTATTGTTCCGATTGTAGAGGAACTTCAGTCTCAATATCCAGGTATTACTTATAAATTTATTGCTAGTAATCTCAGAATCAGACCTACTCCTGAAAATATTTTAATAGTAGGATATCAGCACCCCAATAAAGATTTGGTTAAGTCGGTTTTAGATTTGGTGTCAAAAGCATTTTTAAACTACAGCTTAGAAACCCGACAACAAGATATTCTCAAAGGTATTGAGTTTGTGGGGGAGCAAATCCCACAATTACAAGAGAGAGTTGATAATCAGCAAGAAAGGCTACAGATTCTCCGCCAAACCAATAATCTTTTAAACCCAGACACTGAGGGTAGTAAACTCTCCAGTCAGGTGACAGCAATTGAACAACAACTTTTAGACAATCAGCTTCAACTTGGTCAAGCTAGATCTTTGTATGCTAACCTACAAAGGGAACTAGCTAATAAACCACCGGAATATGCTGTAGCTTCCATACTACTGGAAAGTCCCCGTTATCAAGAAATAATGAATCAACTGCGGGCGATCGATAATCAAATGGCTAAGGAGTCGGTTCTTTATTTAGAAGCTAGTCCCGAAATCAGCATTTTGCAAGAACAACGAGAAAGTTTGTTGCCACTTTTACAAAGGGAAGCCGACCGAGTTAGTCAAGAGTGGGCTAGTAAAATTCAAGATCTAGAAGAACGAAATCTGATTCTGCAAGATACCATAGATCGCATTAATGCAGAAGTTAAACAGCTTTCGGTGGTGAGTCGAGAATATACGGATATTCAGCGAGAATTATTGATTGCTACGGATAACTTAAATCAGTTTTTGGCGAAACGGGAGGCTTTTAAAATTGATATGGCTCAAAGGGATGCTCCTTGGGAGTTATTAACTCCTGCAGGTGAACCTAAACCTTCTTCTGCAAGTTTGAAGAAAAATGTGGTTTTAGGAACTGCTTTTGGTTTGCTATTAGGATTGGGTTTGGCGCTGTTGGTAGACCAACTTAGCAATGTGATTTACACAGTTAAGGAGGTTAAAGAGGCGACTAAGTTACCGATTTTGGGAGTTATTCCGTTTGACCGCCATTTGAAGTCTATAGTTTCCCAGAATCTTCCTGATAGTGAAGCACTAGAAAATCTTGAACAATTGGATTTGGGAATTAGCCGGAGTCATCAGCCACAAGGAAATGTCATGTCGGCATTTTATGAGTCATTTAGAAGCCTTTATACTAGCATTCGGCTGTTGAACCCAGATCAGCAAATTCGGTCTATGGTGATTAGTTCTTCTGTACCTGGGGAAGGTAAATCTACAACTGCTATTTACCTGGCTTTGGCGGCGGCGGAACAAGGTAGAAAGGTGCTTTTGGTGGATAGTGATTTGCGATGTCCGACTCTCCATCAGCACTTGGGATTGATTAATATGATGGGGTTGACTGATTTAATCTCTAGTGATTTAATCGACATAGATATAGAGCGTGTAATTCAGCCCTATTTTTTGGAGAGTAATCTGTTTGTTTTAACATCAGGCTCAACTCCCCCTGACCCGATTCGGATTTTATCATCTAATAGGATGGTGAATTTAATCAGGAAACTTGAGCATGATTTTGATTTGGTGATTTATGATGCTCCGCCTATGTTAGGATTAGCGGATGCTAATTTGTTGGCTTCGGAAACTAATGGTATGGTATTAGTAGCGAGTTTGGGTCGCATTAATCGTTCGGTTCTGGAAAATGCGATCGCTCAATTAAAAGAGAAACCGAACATGAGCGCCCCCATTTTAGGAGTAGTTGCGAACCGTTCTCCTGAAGTTCCCCTCAGTTCTTATAGTTATAGTTTCAGTAATCCTCAATTCCGGCAAAATCCCCGAAATTTGACTCCTCAAAAGGTGAATAGTTCATCATCAATTGTAGGAACAGTTCCGAGAAAAAATGCCAGAAAATCATAGCAAGTGTAGAGACAAGGGAGGCTTGTCTCTACGGGTGGGGTACGGATGGGGGGGGATTGGCTTTAATTAACTAACGGGCTGGTTTTGTTGATTAGGAAGCATCAGACTCCCGCAAGCGTTCCAACTCTTCCCTTAACTTAGCAATTTGAGAGGTGAGATTTTGGATTTCGGTGATTTCATTGGTTTGGGGGCTAGATACTTCAGACTCTGTGGAATCTGTAGGAGTAGTTATGTTTGAACTATCGACTTCACTGGACTGGGTGGATTGTGATTGAGAAAGGAGTGTATCGACAAAGCTGCGGGCTTCCTCTTCGGTGATAGCGCCTTTTTCCGCCCATTCTTGGGCGAGTTCATTTAACTGTGACTGGATAGTTTCCAGGTTGGCTTCCCGCTTTTGAGGGTCTTGGAGAATTTCAATCAGTGAGGATGTTGCGCCTAGGGTGACACGAAATCCTTGGTGTAGCATTTGGGTTAGGTTATCGACATTCATAAGTAGCAGAAAACTCGTCACGACAAGAAACAAGTGGCTAATTAGCGCGGATCTAGGATATATTCTAGCATTTGGCTCTAGTCTGGGGGGACTTACGCCAAAACTGGAGTGAATAGCGCGAATTTAGCCAACCTGTTCGAGGTATTGTTGCACATCATTAAGGATTTGGGTTAATTCAGCCTCCGTGGTAAGTTTAATGCGATCGTCGCGGAGGGTAATCAAGACTTTAGCAGCAAAGAGACTTGGCCAGATGTTGGGATTACAGAAGACTTCCAGAAAGACATCTCCGGTATACTGGTATTCCATGGACTTCTGGGGGGTGGGTCTACCTGCACCAGGGGTAGATTGAGCCGCCACGGCTATTAGCTTCGTTAGCTCATTTAGGGCTGTTTGTAAGTTGGTGGCTGCTTCTGGGGTGAAGCGCAAGGCTACTGAGCCCTGTATTAAATTGATAGTTAGAGGAGCAGCAGACATAATTTTAATGGTAGAATAATGATTACCTTAACAATTGTACCGATTAGCGATCGCCTATTAATTATCAGATAATTATCGGATGTGGAGGCTTGGGGGGATTGATGTTTACCGGAAAGTTTTGAGATCGTATTTGAGGAAAATAGCAGGGTATCATCATGAGTATGGATCACCGTTGTGAAGTGCGCCGGGTTCTGATTATCACCTTGGTTTTAAATTTATTGGTGATGGGGATTAAGGCTGCTGTAGGAGTTCTCACTGGGTCTTTGAGCTTATTGGCTGATGCTCTGCATAGTGTGACAGACGGGGCGAATAATGTGCTAGGATTGGTTGCTAATCATTTCGCTTCCCCAGATCCCGATCGCGAACATCCCTACGGACATCAAAAATTTGATGCGGTGGGTGCTTTGGGAATTGCCGCTTTTTTGGGAATTGCCTGTTTTGAAATTCTCACCCGTGCTGTAGAACGCCTGCTAGACAGTGAAAATGACCCGGTGATGGTCTCTGTTGAGCATTTATGGATTTTGTTGTTGGTGTTGGGTATTAATATTTTTGTGGCTTATTATGAACGGCGGGTGGGTAAGCGTTTAGGAAGTGCTTTGCTCGTGGCAGATGCTAAACATACCATGAGTGATGTTTGGATCACAATTATGGTGATCGCCGGATTGATTGGGGTGTGGCGCGGTAATGCTTGGGGTTTACCACAATTACAGTTTTTGGATGTGGTGTTAGCGTTTCCGGTGGCTATTTTGGTGTTTCGTAGCGGGTGGGAGGTGATTAGCGATAATTTACCTTGGTTGGTGGATAGAATGGCGATCGCACCTGAACAAATTAAGCTGATTGCTATGTCTGTTCCGGGTGTGGTCAACTGTCATGCGATCGCCTCTCGCGGTATCATCGGACGGCAGGTTTTTATCGAAATGCACATGGTTGTCCGGGCTAAGGATGTAGAAACAGCCCATGACATTACTGAAGCCGTCGAAGCACAATTAGAAAAGCGCTATGGTCCGGCTCGTATTTTAATTCATGTGGAACCACCCGAATATAAATCAGATGTGATTACCTACGAGGAGCGATCGCCGACAGAAGACCAAGACGATAATTAACGGGAAATATCCGATTGATCGATATTCTCATCAACTTCCGGAAACCGGATAATGTCGTCTTCTCCCAAATATTCCCCATTCTGTACTTCAATCATTACCAAAGGAATCACCCCCGGATTATCTACCCGGTGGGGGGTATTCATCGGAACGTATGTAGACTGCTTCGCCGTGAGGATAATTTCTTCATCACCACATTTCACCTTAGCTGTTCCCGCTACTACAATCCAGTGTTCACTACGATGATAGTGCATTTGGGTACTGATATGATACCCCGGATTAAT
This sequence comes from Arthrospira sp. PCC 9108, assembly GCA_016745315.1. Classification (GTDB taxonomy): domain Bacteria; phylum Cyanobacteriota; class Cyanobacteriia; order Cyanobacteriales; family Microcoleaceae; genus Limnospira; species Limnospira platensis. The sequence goes on along the minus strand of CP066886.1, from coordinate 560,101 downwards.
CACAATCCGATTGATCCGATAATGGTCTCCTTGTTCTAACAGCATTACCTTACCCCAGGGTGGTGTCCGAGTCATTATCGGTGTTTGAGTTTCTGTTGGTTTGTCGGTTTTGGCTTTTCCCATTTTCCACGTCACGCCCAAAATACAAACCTTATTCTAACTCAAATTTTCACAACAATTTCGCTGGGATTGCCTCCGGTCAACGGTAAATTTTGGTTTACAGAACTTAACATCTACCCATTAGATGGGAAAGTCGATAGTAAATGTAGTCCAACCGTTTTGACTGGTAACTTCAATTTTACCGTTGAGTTGTTCGATCAACTTTTCGACTAATGCTAACCCCAAACCAGTTCCCCCTTGTTTCCAGGGGTCAGCATTTTGGACTCGATAGAATTTATCAAAAATGCGGGGTAATTCCTGTTCCGGTATTTCGGCTTGGTTAGCGATTTGCAACCGCAGTTTCTGGGATACTTCCAAATCATATCTAGTTTCGATGGTTTCTAATTTTAGATTAATCTCACCGCATTCTATGGTGTACTTACAGGCGTTATTAAGTAGTTCCGCAATAATCCGTTCTAGGCTGCTAGTATTAGTGCGTACAGGGGATAAATCTGGGGATAATTCCACATTTAAAACTAGCTTTCTTGACTGAGCTCTAGAATAAAATGGTTGGGTTATTCGGGGTATCCAATTCACGAGATTTAACATATCTAGGCTGATGGGAATATTGGCGGCTTCTAGATTCTGTAAATTCAGCAGGTCATTAATTAAGTTGGTTTCCCGCAAACACTCATTTTCTAGGATATCAAAATAAACTTGTTGACGTTCTGGCGTTGGTGCTAATTTTAGCATATAAATTGCCATTTTCATATTAGATAAAGGTGTCATAAGTTCATGGGAAACAGTGCTAAGAAATTCATCTTTGAGGATGTTTAATTGTTGGAGTTCCTGCACTTTTCGCTGTAATTCGGCGGTGCGGTCAAGAACTTGTTGTTCTAAGTCGGTATTCAAGGCTTGAACTTGCTGGTATAGTTGAGCTTGATAGATAGCGATCGCCAATTGGGTTGCTAATTGTTGAAGTAGGTTAGTTTCTGAGGGTAGCCAATAGCGAGATTTCTGACAGTGATGGACTTCAATGGTTCCCCAAAGTTGTCCATCCTGGAGAATTGGCACTACCAAATAAGCCAGAATTTCTTTATCAGATAAAATCTGCAATTCTTCAGAAGATATTTGTGCTGTTTCTATTTCCTCAACGGTATAAATATGGTGGTCATTAAAGGCATATTGATAATAATTAATCACCTCTTCCGTTAATCTATGTTCTGAGAGCGATCGCCATCCTTTCCCTACCGACTCCGCCACCAATTTACCCACGCCCGTATTAAGTATTTGGTAAATAACTACCCTATCTGAGCTTAAAAAATTTCGCAGCTCTGCTACTGTAGTATTCAGGATATCATCTAAGTTTAAAGATTGATGAATTTGCAGAGATATTTTAGCTAGTAGCCGTTCCCTTTGCAATTGCTCGTGGAGTTGTGCTGTGCGTTCTTGTACCTGTTTTTCTAGTTTGATATTACGACTTCTCAGCAGTTCTATTTTCTCGGATTGCAATTGATATACAGACTGTTGAAGCTGCCGAATCACCCGATACATCTCCGTAGGATCCAGCATTCGCAACAGACTCATTTGGGTGATAATTCCCTGCAATTCTCCTTGGTCATTACTAACCAATAAACGCTGGAGTTGTCTGGCTTGCATTTCCTGGTGAGCCCGCCACAATGAATCCTTAACTTTTAAGGAAAATTGAGGAATCCCCATAATCGTTTCGGCGGTAGTTTCCGCTAAATTTAATTGGATAAATTGCGCTAAAACTATATTCTCAGCGGTGACAATACCTACAGGTTCTAATTTATTGGTAGTCAATTGATTATGAATAACAACGCAACCAATTGGATGAGTTGCCATCATTTGTGCTAAGGTTAATACAGAGGTGTTGACCGGGGCGGTCAGAACGTCGGCAATTATCTCATCTGCTACCCGTCTAGTTCTCAAAATATTGGAAGGTTGCAATACTTTCCTGATTCTTTCTGGGGTCACTACTCCCACTAAATGACCTTGACAGTTCAAAACTGGTAGATGCAAAATTTGATGTTGTCGAAACATAGACAAGGCGGTAAAGATATCCTGATCTTCCGACTCGGTTATTTGACATATTGGCCTTGACATAACCTCCCCAATTCTGATATGCTCTAGGGTGGTTTCTTCGGGATTATCTAAAATTCCAGTAGCAATTAGTTGTAGTAAATCACGGGGAGTAAAAATTCCTAATAAATTCGATTTTTCTGGTGGTTCAGCAACAATTTCTGCACCTATGGGAGTGGGTTTATCAACAACTAATATACAGTTGGATCGTATGCCTGTAGGCTGCATCAATGTTCTAGAATCAGATTTGTCTGGTTCTTGTCTGAGATCTCGTGGAAAAGGACAGTGATTTTGCAATTGGCTGATTAATGCGATCACCTCTGCTACAGACGTATCGGGCGTGACTGTGACCGGATAGCGGTCTACGGCTTGCTCAAGGGCTGAGGAGTAATGGGGCGCAGGGTAAAGCATAACTGATACAATTGCACCGACAATTATTCATTATGGACTATTTCTCGGCAATTGGCTGCTAATTTCTGGTTGGGTCAAGCCCAATTATCCATACTCCAGCAACCGAGATCCCTACTATTGGGCGGCGTTTGTTTTAATCGGTAATTGGCTGTAAGCCAGAAACCCGGTTTCTCGCCAGACTCTTAGAAACCCGGTTTCTCGCCAGACTCTTAGAAACCCGGTTTCTTTGAGAAACCGGGTTTCTTTCACTCACCAGACTCTTAGAAGCCTGGTTTATTTTTTACCCACAAATGGGCTGTTATGGTCGAAAGGGAAGTCGCCTTCCCCAACTCCAATTCCAAACCGTGCTTGATACTTTCACATCACACGGCTCCTGATGTGGACACCCTATTGTCAATAGGAACAGGGTTACAACCCCCTGCTTTGTGACTTCAACTTTGGGAGCTATATACAACACGTAGTCTCATGGATTTCTCCATTACTCTCGCTTTCGTCATAACACTCCTACTTATCGCAGTCTCTATATCCACACCGTGACTAGTGGGCATATCCCAACCATTACAGTTAGGCATTGGCTTTCAGTCACATCCTTTCCCCTTATAGGCATACGCTTACACTTTTCACTACTCAATAGACACAACACTACTGAGAGCCTAACAGGGGTTTAAACGTTCCGTTTATATGGGCATTCCATCTTTAGATTTGTTCTATCCACCGGGGTACTTAAAAAGGTCTGTGTAGGTAGTAAATACAACTTCCTACTTTTCCCCTTACCCTTTTGGGCGCAGCGTATCAAACCTATTTCGCTGCTTAATGCTGACGATGGTTCAAGCCGAACATTCGGTTTCCCTAATCATGGATGGTTGGCAGTGGTCGCATCTGGTAGTAGGTTCTACTTCACGCCTTCCGTTCCCCGCTTCAATCCTGGGTTTGTGATTCCCAAAACTGGGGGTGGCTATCGCCTTTACTCTTTCCCATAATCGCCCCAAGTGGATTTTACTCCTCCTAAGTTCACCTGGACGGTAAATTTTGCGATTTTTTAAAATGGGATTGACCTTGAGTTTCCTGCCTTGCTCGTTTTAAGCCCGAGCGTTGGAACATATAAACAGTTAAGGGGTAACTGGGTTGAATCAGTTGATTCCCCTCTAGGAGGTTATTTCGAGCATTGCAGCCATATTTCACTCCTAAACGTCTCGCACGTATTTCCCATAATAGCTAATCATGACTTGCTGCTTGGCGCGGGTGGCTGCGACGTGCAATAAACAGCGTTCCGCAGTAATAAAGCGGTCTTTGGAAACATCGCATCGATAGATAACCGACGCGATCGCCTCTAATTTAACAGCCGGAAATCAAGACTTGGGGGTTTTGAGAATCCCCTCCATGAGCGGTAGTCCGGTAGGGATTCTTTCCCACCGGACAATATCGCCTACAAATATGGCGATTTTTTAGGAACGACTAATCTGAAATCGAACCGTGTAATCCCAGCTAGACCAACCCATAAAGCTGTTTTTCTTAGACATCTTCCACTCCCGCACTTCATAAGCCGGTCCTACGGCAGAAATTTCCAATTCGCAAGCACCGAGCAAATCATCTTTGTCAGAACTTGCGAGAATGCCAACGCCAGTTGTTGCGGCTGAAAGAATCGTCCCAGCAAGGACTCCGTAGGGTCCGGCAGCAGATACAGCACCGGAAACCATACTGCTAATTGCTCCGACCGTATCACCGTACTTAGACCAGTCTTTTCCAGCATCTTCATCATAAGCTTTCAGTCCACCTTTGATGACTTGTCCTGGCTGAAGATTGCCGTCAAATAAAACGGAATCTCCGGGATTAAATGACTTTCTTTGCTTGTCATTGATTTTGATAGGGCGGGTCAAAATTGCTTTGGTGACGTCACCACCGACTAGGGCACCGACAAGATAAAAATCATCGGCTCCCGTAACATCTTCGGTATCGGCACAATACACATCAATTAATTCAATCCTGATACGAGTCATACATTTTTCCTTTGATTAGTTTGTCGAAGTAGAGATTTGTTTGATTCTTTTCTCCCTTCTACTAGAAGACGATTCTCTCTACCAATTTCTGAATTTCTTTTTTTAATTTCTTTTTTTTCGCTGTTTTTGGTCCAAAAATCGAAAATAGCGATCGCTGCTTTACATGACCAGTGCCGGTGCCGGTAATTGGCTGTAAGCCAGAAGCCCGGTTTCTCACCAGACTCAAAGAAGCCCGGTTTCTCACCAGACTCAAAGAAGCCCGGTTTCTCACCAGACTCAAAGAAACCAGGTTTATTTGAGAAACCAGGTTTCTTTTTTTTAAAGAAATCGGGTTTATTTTTTGCCCACAAATGGGCTGGGTTTCCCATAATAGCTAATCAGGACTTGCTGCTTGGCGCGGGTGGCATCGACGTGCCATAAACCGGGTATCGAAGTAATAAATCGGTCTTTAGTAATATGGTCTGGGCAGTCATTTAAGTACCTTTTTAGGGGTAAAATATTATCATTTAATCCCAGTAATAGAATCCAGTAAAATTGTAAACCTTTTACTCGGTGCATTGTGCCGATGCGGATGCCTTCATCTAAGAGATTGTCCGGTTGATTTCGTTTAATTCGTGTAATTGACGATTTGATAATTGCGCCATGGCTGACTCGTACTGTTCCATAGCGCGATTTTGTGCGAAACACCATGCCAACTCGCGATGAATTGCGATCGCCAGTATTCCCCTGATTTTGCAAGGTTGTTAATAACTCTTGTAAATAGGAAATTTCCTGCTCAAAAGTCTTGAACCCCTTGACAATGGGGGCATCGCCGTGCATGATTGAACGGTAATCTTGCACGTGAATCTACTCCGCCATCTAAATCATCGATCACCAAATTTTCCAGAACCGCTGTCGCCCATTTGCGAGTTTCGTCCGTAGTGCGATAATTGAGGCGCAACTTCTTAGACCGTCCGCGAATATCAATATGGCAGTCGCCAATTAGATGACAATTTGCCCATAGATGCGTTGGTGGGCATCTGCGACCAAGAATATATCATTGGCTGTTGGGAGACCCGCGATCGCCCTAATTAACTCAAATACCCCTTTACTCATATCCTGGGCTTCATCCACAATTACCGCTTTATAGGGGAGAATTTCTCGACCTTTGGCGCGGATAATCGCGCATAGCATCATACATCGCGTCATTAGCCTCGCGGTATCCCGCTTCTCGTAGCAGGTTGCGATACTCCTCAAAAACCAGCCATATTCCTTGTCGCGCTTTGACGACTCAAACGGGTTAAGCGACCAATGCGACGGGAACCTAGATAATCGCGCTAGAGTTTGGCAGCGGTTTTGTTGTAGCACTTCCTGCCATTCTTCCCGATAAAAACTTAGGGGAAATCCTAATTCTGGCGGCGCTAAAGTATAGGCTTGTTGCCAGAGGTCATCCGTTTCGTTATTGTACACGATCCGGTTTTCGATGCCCTCCTCTTTGAAAAAACTTGTCACCCAAGAGTCTAGGTTAATTACCCGAATGCGTTTCATTACTTCCGGGGTGCAAATGGTTTTCAGGTTGTTTTCAATATCGATCGCTAAATTTCGGATAAACGTCGTAAACAAAAGGCGATCGCTCGTTTTCGTCAAGCGATTTTCTGCCAACCATTTCGCCCGGTGCATCGCCACCACAGTTTTACCAGTCCCCGCCCCACCGAGTACCCTCACCGCCCCATTCCAGTCTCTTTCAACTAATTTCCGTTGGGTGGGATGAAGGAAAACCCGCCATTTTTCCAGGGGGGCTGCTAACATTTCCTCTAATTCTGTGTCATCGGTGATTACCATAAACCGACAACGGCTGTCCTCATTGTCTAGGGCTGCTTCGGTGGTTATCCGGGTCGATATTATCTTTGGGTTCTGGCCAATGCAATTGTTGGAAAATATCCGGGAGGGGATAGCCAGCAGCTAACATAAAAATCCCGTCGCTGGCTTCCTTGGGGAGATGGGGCAACAGTTCTTCCACCCATACGATCGCTCACAATTTCCCGCACGGCTGGGAGTAAAATTTCAGGAACCCCCAAACGCATTAAATCCCGATCGGCGATCGCATCAAAGCGTTTAGGTTGGGCTTCTGGTTGCTGGTGACTTTGCTTGAGTTTTTCCGTAGTCGCTTCTACTTGTTCAACATCGATAATTTGCACCTAAGAAAGAAACCTGGTTAATTTGGCAGACTTTTCGCCGCGCCCATTGATAAGCAACCTGCATGTTTATCAACCCATAGCAATAGATAGGTATTCCCCGTTTCCGGTTTCAGTACGATCGCCCGATAATCTAAATCCACCCGCACAGATTTTAGTCGTTTGTCTCGACTCCCTATGGAGTTAAGCGATCGCTTTTACGCTACCACGATCGCTTAATAGTTCATATCCCGCTTGGGGTCCGGGCCAGTTTTCCTGACTCATGCGACGGGTGGCGGGAAAAAGACTTTCTTCGATCACTAATTCCCTTAACTCCTCCCAACGGGGGTCAGTGTTTTCTAGGGGAGACTGGACTACAGAAGAAAGGAGTAGCTAGGGATATCTCTGGGACAGCGTTGGTGGTAATGGCGTAAAAATGGGGGAGGAATTGGTATAAATTCAGCGATCGCAATGCTTCGGGCCAACTTCCGGGGTCTTCGGGGTTGGTCGTCTAACTCTAAGCAGACGAGGCTACCTGTCGCGTTTTTTTCGTGGTTACGCTTCAGGTCTACTAGCGTAAAAATCTGTAATGACTCCGAAATAGATACCTCCCCAATGGCGTATGTGGGGGGAACTTCCCAAAGGGCGATCACTTCTGGAGATAGGCGAGTTTCCATCCTCCCTAGAAATTCTGGTGACCTATCATTGGGGGGACTCCCTTGGGCTAGAGTTCGTATGGGACGCCCACCTTTGCCAATTTTGCGCCTGGGGTTGGTCTAAATAACTCATTAGCCATGCAAAACTATCCTTGCTTTCCAGGGGTTGCATTCCCTCGCAGTCATATTGCTTATAAAATGAGAAAGCGCATTTCCGGAATTGCTGGTTATTTAAGTCCTCACGGAAACTGTCCGGCGGGGGATTGGGTGCGGGCTCCGGGCTGCGGTTAACCTGTTTCTTCAATCATCCCTTAACGACCAACACCAAAATCGACCACTACGGACGATCGCCTGACGTTGTTGGAAGTCTTCCTTAATGCGATCGCGATGATATTCCCAACCGTCTGTAAATACCACCACTGGTAAACTCTCCACCCGACTCGAAGCCGGACGCATGATAAAATCCGCCCGACAGGGAATGGTTACACCATCTTTTTCGTCCAGCGTTACTTGAGTTTCCACAATCCAAGCACTATTTTTTATTTTGATAAAATAGGCTGTTTTACCATCAATAATCTCTGGTTTCAGCACTAAATCAGTTCGCATTGATAGCGCCTTGATAAAGTTTCTCTCTAGTTCACTCTCTAAATTGCTATTAACTTGAATCGCTGATAAACCTTCCGAATGGTCTTGTAATTAACTCCAATGATTCAGTAATTTTCCAAGTAAATTCTCCGCTTTTTCTGGCTAGTATAGTCTTTATAAAAACTATTCCAATAAGCAAAAATACATTGATAGCACCCGTCTTGATGCCTTTCTTTGCAACTACAGGTTCTCATCTTTTCCAAGGCTTGCAGAAATACCTCTTGTAATTCCTGCGGCTGGCGAATTAATTGCCGGAGATATCCCGTCCCTCCCGGTATGCTATCGAACAGATATAAAAACGATTTGCGGAGGTTGCTTTCCGGTTGCGGTTCTTCGCTAATGGTCGTCCGGAGGTGGTCTACTTTCCCCCGAAACTTCTCTTTTAAGCCTAATTGAAGCGCTGCAATAAACGAGTGCAAACCTTCCCGAGTCCAGAAACTTTCATCCGGCATTAAAAACCGGATTGATTATGATTCAAATTCCCGGTAAAGATACAGCACCTCGATAGTTTTTACCTGGTCGGGTTTGTCCCGCCACTGACAGCTAATCGCGTGATTTTGGGTGTGGTCTTTATTCCTATCCATTACTTTACTATAAGGCAAACTGTAAAGCCTTTTGTCGTAAATTTTTTACCCGCAATTTCCACCGTTTCCCCCGTGGACAAAGACTCGCCTAGGTTGATTTTGCGGAACTTCGTGCGGGAAATATACTCGAACCCAAAGAGAAAGGGTGATTAATCAAAAAAGTTTGTTCGCAGAATTCCGGCAAAAAATCCACTAATAAATGTTTCTTTAAAAATCCAATTTTGCGGCTTTTACTATTATTAATTAGGCGACTTTTTTTAGCCTAAAGTAGTTGCCATAACTTGCCATAACCGCAGCATAGTGAGCAACCTGCCTTTATCACTCCATAGGGTATCATTACATCGCGGGCAGGTTTTTGGATGGGCTTCTGGTTGAAAACTCTCCGTTGCATAACTACAACTTCGACAAATTCGCCACTCTTGCGGCTCCGATAATTTGAGGTCTATTTGGTCAACCTTTACTCGTCTTCCTTCCGCATAAAAAACCCCGCTGGGTACTAATTCTCTAATCGCCACCTGGCTGGGGCGTTCATAGGTCATGGTTAGCACCTCATAACGCTTACCATTCGCCCCTTTTTTTTCCCGCAGTTTCCGCAAAACCATTGACCGTAAAGTTATTCCAGCTTCCGGGAAAGCATAGTTGGGGAGCAGTCCCTCGTCCGTCAAAAAGTTAAAGATATTTTTGTTGTTGATATCTCGGATAATTTCCCGGAGTCCCTCTTTTTCTTGTTCCATTTCTGCCAGCTTTTCCGGGTCTTGCAGGTGGGTTCCCCTTTTTGGGCTTTGATTTTTTTGGTGAGGTTGACGATCGCATTATTAAAACGATGTCGTTCTTTTTTCATGCCTTCTAGGCGGTTCAAAATGCGCCAGCCTAGTCCGCCGATTTCCCCTTGTCCCTGGTGCATGAACTCCTCAATTTGGGCTTGAGTTTCTGGCGTAATGGTATCCGCGAATAAATCTATAAATTCCCTCAGTAATTCCCCTTGCTGGCTGTCAATGAACCTTAGCCAATTGTAAGGAAATCGATTTTGGGCTTGATTTTGCAGATGGTTTAGGATATCATTAAGTTGGGGAGAGAATCCTTCCGAGTCTAACCCACTTGCCACCCAATTATCTAGGCAAAACGCCGTCAGTTGTCTCTCTAAAATCGCCGCCGCGTTTAGATAGCATCCCGAAGCCTCTATCCCCCCTTCTAGCATTTGGGCGGGGTCGCTGTAGAAGAATAAATCGTGAGGTTTGGCGTTGGCAATTACTCCCACTAACGCATTACCGTCTCGTCGTCCCGCGCGACCAATTCGCTGCTGGTAGTTGGCAACGTTGGGGGGGAGAGAACACAGGAAAACACTGGAGAGGTCGCCAATATTAATCCCCATTTCTAACGTCGAAGTCGCCGAAATTAAGTTAGGATCACAATAGCGATCGCTCTGGATAAAACGGTGTTCTAAACGTTCGCGGGTAGTGCGGCTTAAAAGTCCCGTATGTTCCGCCGCCACAATGCGACGAACTTCTCCCTGTTGATACATTTGGCGATAGTAGACTAAACCGGGGCGTTGGTCGTCTTCGTGGTAATGTCCCTGACAGCCTAAGCTGCGACAAGTGTCCGGTAAGTGGGAAGAAGTCCGAGAATGGGTGATTTGATGATAACAGCGATCGCAAGTAAGAACCTTTCCCCCTGGGTTAATTATAATCGCAGCCATGGGGATACCCCAAGCGCGACCTTGACCGCAAAAATGAGACTCTAGCAACTTCGCCCCCACCAAAGTCTCTAGGGTGAAGTGTAATATATCAATCAGTTGTTCCTTCAGTAGCAGCGTGTGGGGAGCAAATACTCGCATAGTCCAATCTTCGCACCAACTGTCTCTGTTTTTCCCAGAGATCACCCTTTCAAACTGCTTAGTTTTCGCCGCCGCATTTACCAGAAATTTCGGCGCGGGGACAGAAGGACCCACCCCTGGCATATAAACTAATTTAGACAAAAGATATGTTTCGCCGCCACTGCTGATATAATTGCCTTGGGTGACAGGTTGCACAATCCCTCCCCGGTGGCGGAGATGATGCAATAAACCCACGATTAACTCCCTTACCCGGTCCTCACTCACTGTCCGCAGCGCTTCTATTTCGTTACTCAGCTTTTGGTGTAGCGTCTTAGTCGCAGCCGTCAGGAATTGGGGGTTAAAGCTGACACTAGCGACCCCGCTGCGTTCCAAAGACGGACCGATCGCCCCTCGGTGTCCGAATTGCGTCACAATTTCCCACACCAGGCGCTTTTCGACTAACTCCAGTAAGTCCGGTAAAGCCGTGTGGGGGTCTAATTTAGACCGATCGCCATTTAGGAAGTCGTCCCACTCCCGCAACCATTGCAGGTCTGTCGGTAGGAAAGTCGCGATATAATTTTCTGGGATGGGGATTTTTTCCCGCCAATAGTCCGCAAAGCGATCGCATAATTCCTGCAAAGTCAGGGGATGTTGAGATTCTCGCACTAATTGGAAAATTGCCGTGCGTAATGTGCTACGATAGGTGCGGGCGTTGTAAAATCCAGCCCTGTGAGCAGCATCTTGTACCGAGTCCGAAAAGGTGAGTAGTTTCTTGTCCTGATTGAACGGTGTCGTGTACAAGATGCCAATACTAGCGCTCGTCAGGCTGGCTGCTTGTGCGCCCAAAATTGATAAGCCGTTCGAGTTGCCACAGAAAGGGCAGTCATGGTTAGATATTAACTGTTCCTGTCCGTTTCGGGTTACTGTTTGCGTCACCTCCGGGACTAACACCGGGATTAAATTATCCGCGTTGTTTTCCTTATGACAACCCTTACAGAATTCCACCGAAGTTGGGTTAACCGTGAGACAGTGACGACAGAGGAGTTGAGTTTCCTCGTGAGACTCGTCGCAGGGAAACAGGAAGGACACTAACGGCTTCTGGCTGAAAAACGCTTGATAGAAGCCACGCAGGTCGTTGGGGATAAGTTTATTATTAATCGTGGAATGGCGCACACCACCCCAACCCGTCGCCCCACAGTCGCGACAGTGCATGACCGGTAAGGTTTTCTGATTTTGGCGTAACTCTGGGGTGAGGTCGTCCGAGAAAGCAAGTTCCGGCTGCGACTCCACAGAAGCCACCATACGCTTGAGTTCCCGAAACCAGACCTGTACCCGTAATGTCACCCAAGGGGCTATGATTATTGTACCATTGGGGTTGTCAATTTGGCAACGTGCCGCGCTAATTAACGCGAAAATGCTATCCAGGAGAAGATAGCAATATTCTGGGTGTTGTTTGACCGGGAAGTGGAGACGGCTACCAATGCGATCGAGAATTTCCTCGTAGGTGCAGGATTTTTCCTTTAAAACCCTGATTAAATTATGGATAATTGGGAGGCTTTTTAGTTCCTTCCCTAATTCTACCCGCCACTGGTCGTCTATGGGTTTATTAATAAAAGTATCCGTTTCTGTAGTCGGGTTTAACCAAAGTTGCGCTTGAGTTTGTAGATAGTTTTCCGGGTCGGTGTAGTTGTCCGGTTGCAGTTTTTCCCAGTCCTCTAACCTCGGTAGGGGGAGGACGTTTAATAAAGCATTCCCCAAAAATTCCCCATCACTTAGGCGGTCTTCTTCAATTAAAGCCGCCGCCTCAAACTCTTCTTTAAAGATAGTTTTACTATAGGCTAAGATTTCCGTTTTATCACTTTTGTTCCCCAAAGTCGCCGAAGTTCCCACACAAGCCAAATGTCCTGGGGGAGTTTGGAGGCGGTGTTTTAGGCGACGCAACAAACAAGCCAAGTCCGTCCCCTGTGCGCCATCAAAAGTATGGAATTCATCAACTACCAAATAGCGCAAAGTTTCCGGTTCATTATTTGTCCATAAAGATTGAAGGTCTGGTCGAATTAGCAGATAGTCCAACATTTTATAGTTAGTCAGCAGGATATCTGGGGGAGACTTTCGCAACATCTCTTTATCAGTAATCACCTTTTCTGGGGTCATCACCCGCGTAGGTTTTTCGTCTTTTTCCCCTACATATAACCCAGCCGTAACCTGACCTTTTAGCGACGGAGTTTGCTCAATTATTTGGGCGATACGTTTACTTTGGTCCGTCGCTAAAGCGTTCATAGGATAAATTAAAATCGCTTTTATCCCCGGTTTATTCCCCTGTTGGCGACAATGTTCTAGGAGGGGAATTAAGAAACATTCCGTTTTCCCCGAACCCGTCCCCGTGGCGATTATAGTTGACTGATAGTTAGGGGGACTGAGGCGATTAAAAGCGCGTTCTTGGTGCAAAAACGGGATAAAACCCAGGGGAATTTCCGGGAAATAGTCCCCGCCAATTGTACCCTGTCGAAACGGTAAACCCACCGAAACATAAGGTCCGCGATAGAGGTTATTAGCCGTTTTCAGGAATCGTTCAATCAACCCATTAAACCCTGGCGTTGTCGGTCGAAAGGTGGTTATCAAATAGTCAGAAACACAGTTCCTAATTTGGGCAGCTACAACTGAAGGAAACATCTCTCTTCTCTTAATTAATAATTAATAATTAACAATTAACAATTGGGGGATAAGAAACCCGGTTTCTCGGCTTCTCGAGGATAAGAAACCCGGTTTCTCAAAGAAACCCGGTTTCTCGGCTTCTCGAAAAAGAAACCCGGTTTCCGGGTGGTCTTAATTAATAACCAATAATTAACAATTGGGGGGAAGAAACCGGGTTTATCGGCTCCTGGGGGGATAAGAAACCCCGTTTCTCCAAGGACGAAAAAGAAACCCGGTTTCTCAAAGAAACCCGGTTTATAGGCTGCTGGAGTAAGAAAGGAGGTTTCCGGGGTGGCTGGTGGAGGGATAAAGAAACCCCGTTTCTCAAAGAAACCCGGTTTATAGGCTGCTGGAGTAAGAAAGGAGGTTTCCGGGGTGGCTGGTGGGGGGGTAAAGAAACCCCGTTTCTCAAAGAAACCCGGTTTATAGGCTGCTGGAGTAAGAAAGGAGGTTTCCGGGGTGGCTGGTGGAGGGATAAAGAAACCCCGTTTCTCAAAGAAACCCGGTTTATAGGCTGCTGGAATAAAGGGTCTTTGACAATTTGCCGATAGTGTGTTATGGTGTCCATAATCGAATCTCCTCTAAATCAATTATTAATTGTTAATTGTTTCCACGCCGTGCGGTAGTCCTCAATACGATCGCATAATATAAAAGGCGCTTCGTAGGCGATTTTCCGAGTCGTTGGACCCTGGGGGAGCGTGTCGTCGGTAACCGTTACTTCTATGATACCACTTTCCAGGTCTTTGATGTCTTCCCAACCGATGATTTCCTTTTTCGCGTTCCCTTGGCGCGGTAAACCTACCCCCGTTAACCCTTTGCTGCTCGTGAACACTATTCTACCATTCATATCATAATAGGTTTCCTTTTCATATTGCTGCATCACCGGGAATTGTACCCTGTATAACGTGATGAGTTCCTCTAGGGTTAACCCTAACGACATGGCTGCTAATACGTCTATTTCTACTAACGCTTGACGACGTTCGTAGTCACTCCGCAAGGCGTTATTTCTTTGCCATTCTGGGGTTAAATTACCGAAAAAGTTTTGATTCAGTCGCGGGTCTTCCCCTTTTGTCCATCTCTCTTCACGGTATCCTTCCTCCCAGCATTCTTCCCATAATTCACCATAATACACTGTTAGGCAATTTAACGCTAGAGTGCGAATATATGCTGATAACATTACCTCTGGACAAGCAAAAAGAGATGATAACTCTTGTCTGAAGTTAGCTTTACCTGTTGTCTTGATAAAAAAGTCATAAGGTAATGATGATGATAATGCCGTTATCTTAACAAGAGTTTTAATATCTCTAAGCGCCATAGAATAGCAGCCATCAATATGCGCTGATTTTTTCGGCGCAATTGCCGGAATTAAAGTGCGTTCTCCTGACTGACTTAGCATTTTTCTATAAGCAACCCGATAAAACTCAGTGACGGGTTTTTGGTCATCCCAGGGAACGCAGGGAGTGCGACGACGGTATTCAGCAGGGGAACAGTCCGGGACGTAGTTAGTGCGCGGTAGATAGTCGTCGGGAATTGCCGTTAAATCAATAATATCATAAGCGCGGTGAGTATTACAAACTTTTTTCGGAGTTTGAAATAATGGTGTTCCGACAAAGAAATGGGGTCCTGATAAAATCAGGTCTTGGGGAGACTTCGCAAACTGAGTATCTCGGCGAATTGTCTTATCTTTTTGAGCATTAGTTTCATGCCACATTTCTAGGGCATAATATTCACCTTGTAAATTACCCAGTCGCTTTTCTTGGGTGGCAAATTTTTCTAATACACTGACTAAGTTTTGCGAATGTAAAGCCGGGAGTCGCGCTTCCTCGGCGGGGGTTCCTTCCGCATCATATAATCTCGCAAATAGCTGTAAGGTCTCGGACTCAACGCTAATAATTCGGCTAGGATGACCTTTGGTTTCCCATTTGCCGTTATCATTTTTAATCCCTGGAATCAAACCAATTCCCGGAGACTCAAAACATTCAAAAATGGTATTAGGACTAAAAACATTAGCAATATTGACAAAGCGAATATTTTTTGTGTTGTGGCTAGATGGATTTTGATAAATGTTGATGCTAAATTTAACTCGATTTCCAATATCAGAAAAAAGTTTAAATTCATTTTGAAACTGAAAATGTCCTATTAAGTGCCGATATAATTCCCGGCGCAAAGTTCCGCCTTTTGGGTCATCATAAACCCCTTCTGGGTGTAAGAAACCCGACACACCGCCAGACTTGCCAAAATTCCATGCTTGGGGAAGGAAACACTTAAATAAGTTGGTTTGCGACCCTTTCAATAACGGATAATTTTGCACCGCGTTGAGGAAATTCTGGGTTCCGTCTAACTCTTCATACTCCTGAAGATATGCCGCTTGTAACTTTGGGTATTTACTAAATAAATCTTCCCGCCGTTTCGCCAACTCACTCGCCGATAACTTTCTAATCACCGTCAACGGGTCATATTCCCCCAATATATCCCCTTCTTGCCATTCTATCTTCACCCAGGGAGGGTTACCAATCATTAAATCAAACCCGCCTCTCTCTAGGAAAATATCCGCAAATTCCAACTCCCAATGGAAAAACTTATAAGTTTCCGCCAAAGTTTCCACCAACTGCAACCGAGGCGAAAAAACCTTGAACTTCTCCAAGTCCACAAAACCAAATTTCTTAATAAAATCCTCCGCTTGCTGGGGTGTTTGAGTTTCCGGGAATAAAGATAACTGTTGGGAGGGTACCATTTCCGTCACCCCTAAAATCATCCCTATGTCGCTGAAAAACTCCTCCCGACTCGGTAAGTTTTCCGCCTCCTCTAGCGGCCAAAACCATAAACTGCACCAATAGTCCATCACCAACTTTAGCCGCCGATAAGCCGATGAATTACTCACCCCCCGCGAGAGTTTCTCCTGTTCGTAGATTTTATCTTTTTGTGCTAGGGGAACTTCCCGTTTCTCCTGTTCCGGTTGTCCCCACACGGTCAAGCTGTCCGTAGTCCGTTGGCGAATTTTGGCTAATTCCTTGGCGTAAGTATGCCACAGTTCATCAATGCGAGTTGATAGGTATGTTCCATAGTCGGCTTGGTCGGCATTTAGGGGAGTTTTGATAAATTCTTTCTGCCATTGGTTAATCTGTTTTATGGCTTCGGGGGTGAGTTTTTTAATCACTTTATCCGTATAATTAGCCATACCTGGGTCCCCTAACAAAAAGTGAAAAATACCGTCTGCGGGGAAGGTTTCTCCCAGGGGTATCCGTGACGGCGGCATTTCCCACCAGGAGAGGTTTTTTTTGCCTTGACTCACCTTTTGGCGGGGGTATATTTGTCGTCTCGCACCCACCAGGGAGTTACCACAATGCAATTGCAAGCCAAACCAGGGGACGAATATTTGGTCGCTGTCTTTTTCCCCATAGATACAATTTAACCACAGGGAAACCTCGGCTAATTCCATGGCTATGGGGTTTTTATCAATGCCAAATACATTGCGGTCAGCCAGCAGCATTTTGACTTTCTGCTTCTCTAAGGTGATGTTTTCATGGGGTATCCGTTGATTAAGTTCCTCCTCTTTTCGCTGTAAATAAGCCTCCGCTAATTGAGTTATAGCTTCATTCAAAAAAGCCGCACTTCCCATAGCTGGTTCGCAGACGGTTAACTTTAAAATATCGTCAGCGGTCTTGTCGGCTAAAAGTTCTTGGAGAGCATATTTGACCAAACATTTGGTTAAGGTTTGGGGAGTGTAATAACTGGCACTTTTTTGGCGGTCTCTTCCCGCTAACCGAAACAAAAATTTCCCTTTCTCATGTTTGCGGGGAGTTTTTCCGGTCTGGGGGTCTGTCACCAACTCCTCCGTTTTTAACTCCTCCAAACGGTCAGCGGGAACAAAATAAGCCACCTCTAATTCACTGCGTGGTTGGGAACCTTTCGCCGCTTTGGGTTTAACTGTGGGTTGGTCTTCGTCGTCGTCTTCGGTGTCTGTCTTGGTAGAGGTTTTTTTGGCGGCGGGTTGAACTTCGTAGAGGTTTTCCTCGGCGAAAAAAGCCGATAAACTCAATAAACCCTCGTAAACTTCCCCTAACTGGTTAACCCCCAATTGCGCGTAGCTAATGCGTCCCCGTCGTCCTTGTCCTGACCGCGACAAAGACATCAATTCCAAGACTTTCTGTAGGACGGAATTGCGAAACCTGACTCCGTTTAACATGGAGGTATATTCGGGGTCAAACAGATGACTTTTTAAGGCGGGTAAACGGAAGGTATTATAAATGGCTGTTTTCCTCGGCAAAAGTTCCGCTTGTTTATGGTCTTCTTCAGGATATCCAAACCACAATAATTTAAATAAACGACGAATAGAGGTATCTATATAATAGCCTTCGGAGTCCTCGGAAGAAAGTAACTCCACCTGTTCCAAGTCTCGCAGGGTTTCTAAACTATATCCCTCCCGATAAATATCAGAACCCATGGGGGCATAACCTAACTCGGGTCACGCTTCAATATAAAAGATAAATAGCAGTCGATAAACCCACCGCAAACACTGGATTTTTAACAGGTTGGGGTCAATTTCCTGTTCTCCCTTTTGGGTTTGTTCCTGGGTGGAATACACCCTTTCCCCCACTTTACGCCGATAATAAATAACCTCGTTTACCAAAAGTTCGATCGCCTCCCGTAAGGCAAATTTCAAGTCTTCGGAAACGCTATAAGTATGGCGGTGACTATTTTCATCAAGGGTATCTAACAACGCCATTCCTTCCGCTGGACAAATGCGATCGCGGTGTAACAGGGTAGCGGTAGCGAACAAAGAATGGCGATCGCGATCGGCTAAAATCTGCTCTAAATCAAACCTTAACAACCGGGAAGCATTCCATTTATAACGGTCAATTAAAGCTATCTGGTCTACACTAATTAATAGCACCCAGCGGGGGGTTCATTTTGACCAAAAACCACATCAGTTACGATATCTTCCATGGTAGAATTTAGCCAGGTTTGTTGAAAGCGATCGACCCGAAATTCCGGGAAATCTTAACTTTGAATAGGGTCAAATTCCAGGGAGAGAATATCGAGAGGTTCTCCGGTAGGATTAAACCCTTCCAAAGCCCACAAATTTGGCATTCCAGAACTCTGTCTAACTTCCGCCAAAATAGGGAGCAAGGTATCATTATCCAACCACTTTAACCCCGGTTCTCACTGATACCCCAAAACCTCCAAAACCTGCCGAAAAAACTGCCGTTGCTGACCGAGAATTTCAGTTTTATCTATATTAATAGTTTGGGTGCGAGTTTTAAGGCGAAAATAATCTCCCCGCAGCCTCCCCAAAGCCTGGGACGGCGGCCCTTGATTTGCCCCCACCTCCGAGGTGATCGTCTTTAGGTCTTCGGTTAAAATTGCATCCAAATAATAGGCGGCATAAAATTCATTTTCGTTAGCAATTCCGATTAACATAATATTCGATAACCCCGGCTCATAGTCAAAGAAACCCTGTAAATTTTCATTTTACACTACTCACGACCAACAAGAAACCCGGTTTCTCAAAGAAACCGGGTTTCTAGACTTCTCGAAAAAGAAACCGGGTTTCTAGACCTCTCTTGCGCTAAAATTTAACGGAGTTATAAAAGTTGAAGTTGTGGGAGTTGATTGGAAATGCCACGTCGCCAAATTGTTTTTGAAACGGGTCATTACTACTATATTTATAATCGAGGTAATAATCATCCAATTATTTTTTTACCCAAGATAACTATATTCATTTTTTGCGCCTGATTAGAAAATATTTGGTTGAATCTAATGTGGCTGATATTATTGCTTATTGTTTGATGCCTAATCATTATCATTTATTGGTATATTTTAAACAGAATTGTTTTTCTGAGGTGATGCAAAAATTTAGCTTGTCTTATGTGAAAGCAATTAACAAGCAGTATGACAGGGTTGGCGGTTTATTTCAAGGTAGATTTCAAGCGATCGCTGTTGATAATGATGAATATTTATTCCATTTAACACGATATATTCATTTCAACCCAGTTAAGGCTAATTTGGTTAAAAAACCCGAAGATTGGGAGTTTTCTAGCTATCCCGAATATCTCCAATTGCGTGGGGGAACTTTGCCGAAAATTGATGGGGTGCGATCGCTTTTTAATTCGGTGAATGATTATCGGTCTTTTGTCGAAAGTCATATCCAAACCTCATCAATTCAGCACTTACTACTTGATGAATAGAAGCTAAAAGAAACCCGGAAATAAGAAACCCGGAAATAAGAAACCCGGTTTCTGGTGGGGGGGGATAAGAAACCCGGTTTCTCAAATCAACCGGTTTCTGGTGGGGGGGATAAGAAACCCGGAAATAAGAAACCCGGTTTCTGGTGGGGGGGATAAGAAACCCGGTTTCTCAAATCAACCGGGTTTCTAGACTTCTCGACAAAGAAACCGGGTTTCTATGCTTGCTGAATCACAAAATCAACTTGAGATAAGGTTCGCTTTCCGTAGTCATTGACAACTCTACCCAATCGCGATAATCTTCGAATATCTTGTCAATTTTATGGCGTTCTTTCTGCTGTTTATCCTGCTTCAGATTAGCCGAAATATTATCACTTTCCCACCGCAACTCTAACTGTTCCACATGATAGCCTTGCAGCCTTTCCAGGCGTTCCCGTTGTGCCTCTAACTGAGGATTTAACTGGTCTTGAAACCGTTTCCTTTCCGGCTGAAGATATTGCCGCGCTTGCTGAATAGCCGGACTCCGTAAATGGAGTAAATCATCAATATTAACCGTCCCGGAATTCGGCAACTCATGCCGTCCTAATTCCGTGCGTTCCTGAGTTTCCGCAAAGGGTTCAACCCGCTGAAATTTCCCTTGTTTAAAGATAACCGAAACCCAGCGATTTAGGACGGAAGTTCCTCGGCGGTTGGGGAAACTACCAAAGCAGATAAAAATCACCTCATCGGATTCTAATCCCTGAGATAATTGTATCACAGGTGCTTGATTTCTGCCAAAATAAAATAAACAGCGATCGCTAATCCATTCTACCAAAGGATGCAATTCCCAAAGGTATTTAACAGCCGACCAGTCCGCGTCTTCGGTTCGCGCTTGTTCCATGGCCCGCATCATATCTTCGGGGCGATCGCTAAGATATAATAACCGATTATCCTGGGGTTGTATTTCTTTAGGAAGGCGATCGTAACGGCTTTTTAACTCTTGAGTAAGTTGCAATTCAATAAACCCTTCATCTTCGTTAATTTGGAGATTATGAACCGGACTGGTCTGGGAATTAATGAACCTTAAAGCCGTAGCGGTAAACTGAAAAATTGACGGAAATAGACTTAACAAACTCCCCGTTTCCACCAGAGGTTCACCCTGGCTAGAGTCCATGGAAACCCCCTCATCAGTATCCCAAGACTCCGACTCAAACCAGCTAAAAATATCGACATCTCCCCCTCCCTTGGCGTTGCGGTCTAACTCCTCTGCAAAATCCACCGCCGACACTCCGCTTTCAATAGCAGCAGCGGTCAAATTTTCTTCTTTTTCCTGGTCAAATACCCCCATAAATACGGAAGGATCGCCAATATTTTTAATCGCCTGTTCATCCTTAGTTAAAAGGACTTTAATAATACGCTCCACCTCATCCATACGTTCAACCTGGGAGCGAGTCAGCAGATAGCGAATTTCCGGTTTTCGAGTTTTTCCGTAGAGGTCGCTCCGTCCGTTTCGCTGCTGTAAAGTCATCAACGACCAAGGGATATCAAAGTGAATCAATTTATGGCTAAGATAGTGCAGCTTTAACCCTTATGATGCCACTTCCGTAGCAATTAAAATCCTCACCGGGGAATTTTCATAGCCAAATTTATCGACAATTTCCACTTGGTCAATATCTGCCATACCCCCATCTAAACGAGCGATCGCCTCTGGTTTTAAGCGCAAGTCTTGGGGTAGTTCCGCCTCCAGAAACCGCAAATTTTCCCAACGTCCGGTAAAAATTACCAAGCGGTCTTTCGGGTCTTTTTTAGTCCAATTAAACTCAGTTTTAATCAGTTGGAGAAGTCGCTGATACTTAGAAAAAATCCCGTTATCTATTGCCGCCAAACCTGCCGCCAAATCAGTCAATTCTTCCTGGTCTAATTTCGTGGATATATCCAGCTTTTTGTGTAAAGTTTTCAGGCGATTTTTCACGGTTTCCATACCCGCCGCCGGACTAGATAAGAATGCCTTGAGGAGAGTAGTTTTAAATAGCTGTCCGGCACTTTTGCCTCGGTCAATACTGACCAATTGCAAATCGTGGAGTTGCCGAAAAACTGCCTCTTCTGGGGGGGAGGCGATCGCTTCTACAGGTTCCACATTCCGTTCAGGGAGACTTTGGTTTAAATCCCGCAAAACATCTTTTTTAAACCGCCGCAAATAGAGGTCATGGATATCATCTTTAGTGTAGTTACTTTCATTAGCGATCGCCGTCGGATCTAGCATATTCATCAAACTAGCAAAACTCTCCGGTTTCCCGTCATGGGGAGTGGCGGAAAGCAAAATCAAAGTATCCGAACGAGTAGCTAAACGTTCAGCCAATTTCGCCCGCTGCGAAGCCGACTGACCCTTACCTCTGCGGGCGACATTATGGGCTTCATCAATTATAATAATATCCCAGTGAGCCTGTTCTAAATAACTGCGATATTCCCGGTCTTGTTTGAGGGTATCAATAGAAATAATTGTCCGGTCATCATAGTGAAAAGGGTTATGATTTCCCGGAAGTCGCGATCGCACCCGTTGAATTTCCCCAGAGTCCAAACGCACCAAAGGAATAGTAAACCGCAGCCAAAACTCCTTTTGAAACTGCCCCATCATTTACTTAGTAGTAACCACTAAAATCCGGCGACCTTTCCTCCTCCCAATTAACTCAGTTACCAGGATACCACATTCCAGAGTTTTACCAAACCCCACCGCATCAGCAATTAACAAGCGTTGGCGAGGCATTTGTAGGGCTTTAGTCGCCGGAATAAGCTGATAATTCAGGGCATCCATAGCGGCTTTATGTCCCCAATAAATCCGCCCATCTTCCGGGATAGTTTGCTTTAAATTAGCCTCAACAAATAATAAACTACGGACATAACCAGAAGTTTCATCAATAACCAAATTAGTCTCTTCGGGTTTCAACACTTGTAAACCCCGTTTCCTGTCTTTTTTTTCCAACTCTTCCAGGAAGCGAATACGACGACCCCGGAGAAATTCCGACACTCCCACTGCTTCAATAATGCGATCGCCATCAGAAGACAGGGCCACAGATTTAACCAACCATTCAGCATCCCGGCAAAGAATTCGTGCCCCTGGAGCAATATCTGTTAACATATTTTAGCTTATTATTACACCATATTTGCCTCAAATTAGTTTAGCATCAAACCCTCCCAGAAACCGAGTTTATTGTTTCCCACCGAGACTCTAGGGAGTGAGATGTTCAAGCGATCGTCTTCACTAAAGACTTAGCTAGGTAATAACCTAGTTCTACAGGTACGGCATTACCAATTTGTCTCATTGATTCTGTCCATGATCCACAAATCCTGTAGCTATCAGCAAAGGTTTGAATTCGTTTAGCTTCAAAGATGGTATAATAGCGTATCGCGCCATCTTCATATCGAATCATATTTTCTCCCCCAGGAACGCCGTGGTCTCCGGCTTTGAGAGTTTTAGATGGCATATCAATATAACTTCCAGTATGTCCCGGATACGATCTAGCCCCTTCCCTTAAAATATGCTCTACATCAAAACTACCTTCAGCATCAGGTTTTGGCAACTCCCCAATTTGATCCCGAACTGTTTTCCAAGGTTTTAGGGGAGGAGGGAACAGGGTAGGTTGTTGTCTGAGTTGAGCAATTTTCTGCTTAGTTCTTTGGTTCAAGTCTTCAAATGCTGATGCTTTAACTCCATGATTATTCCAGTAGTCAAAACTCACATATTGTGACCACAGCAACGACTCCAAAGAATGAGATTCTTGAGGAAAAGACCACTCTCGTTGCCAATCTTCTCGGACCCCTACAATAAAAACTCGCTCCCGACGTTGAGGTATGCCATAATTCTCAGCATCTAATAAACGAAAATCAACATTATATTTAACTCCGTGATATCTACCAAAATCTCTAGTATTTTCCAGCCTGATTAGATGTTCTTGCCAGGATTCAGAATCTCTAATCACCACTTCAGGATAGGTCAATCTGAGTATAATGTAATCAAAATAACGCCTAAATGATTGGCGTAAAATTCCCTTAACATTTTCAAATATAAATGCCTTGGGTGTACAAACCCTAATCGCTTTACACACATAGGGAAACATATCTCGCCGATCTAAATGTCCCTTATGCTTTCCCCCCATAGAAAAGGGTTGACATGGCGGGCCCCCTGAAATGAGGTCAATATGACCAAATTCAGCGAAATTTAATGAGCGAATATCAACATAATAAATCAATTCTGGTTTATAGTTACCAGCTAATGTTAGGCAAGCATTATGATCTATCTCAACTAAGGCTTTATGCTCAATGCCAGCCATTTCTAAACCTTTGGCTAATCCACCCGCACCAGCAAACAACTCTAAACCCGACAATTTAGACATCTTCTACACTCAATCCAGACATGAAAATTTCAATACTTTGAAGCAGTTGTTTTTTGTCAGCATGAATTCCTTGACACTTGTCAGCCCAAGAACGTCCTGGATGACAAACATCCCAGTCAGATTTTGCTTGTTTATATCTACCTTTACCCGGATCGTGATTACCAAATCCATCGATTAAAGTGTTCCAAATTTGTTGATATATTCTAATTAGTGCCGCTTCTACAGTACCGATGAAATCACTCTCTTTACCTTCAAGAATCATGAAACGACAGAAAAAATCAGACGGCTCTAAGCCTTCTCCAAGATTGATGCTGCGGCTATGTTCTCTAATTCGATTGTTTAGCTCATAGCCTTGAGAATTAACAGAGAAGGACTGCATGGCTTTTCGCCAGCCTTTAGGAACCTCTTTTCCTACATAGATAGGTGCGCGAAATGCCGTCCTATTAATTAAATAAAATCTTGAATAAATCTCGGTTTTTCTGATGCAATATATGGCATATACTCCGGTTCCTGGAAAACGGTATTGGATAGATATGGGATGTACAGGTGTTCCATTAAAAAAGCGAATTGTATCTTTGATTATTTCATCAAAATCAGGATAAATATACAGATGCTTGGAGCGGTCACAACTATTCATTAAGGTAACTTTAGATCAGTTGCTATAAGGGCAGTAATAACCGTTTATTATATCAGATTATGCTGCATCGCCTTAAACGCAGACTAATAACAAGCCTCTGCAAAGGGAGGGTCATCAAATAAACTCAAACGGTCTTCCACTTCTTCCACTTCCTCCGGGGTCGCCTTCTGCTCATGTTTTAGCCAGTCGAGAATCTCATCACAAGATACCCCCCGCAACCAAGTTTGAGCCGCTTGCAAAGCCACTGTCACCGAGGAATAATCCGGTAAAATTTGATAGAGGCGCAGGGTCACCAGAGTCGCCGCCAGTTCATCCACATTCCAGAGACTGGCCACCACCGTTCGCGCTCCGGCGTAGAAAAACGCACTGGCTAATCCCACATAATCATCCGTGTGGGAGGTTTCCACCAAGCCAGTTTTGCAAGCCGACAGCACCAGCAGGCGACAGAGGGGAATATTAAGACCGTTGAAAGATTGGTCAGTCTCAGATAGGCGTTGAGGGGGTTGCGATCGTCAAATTCACCGTGACAGCCAAAGTGGACGGCGTGACTCTGTTCCAGGAAGGTTTGGGTCTGGGGTTGGCTTAAATTCTCCAGGATAGCTTGGTCGCGACGCAAGACTTGATGGGGGCTGAATTGGCGCAGTAAGAGTTCCACCCCCCACTCCGCATAGTCCAGGTCTTCCGTCGGGTTTTGAATGGCGAAAAAGGGGATGGTTTCCCCGTTGAGGGGGGACGCTGCTGGAGGTTGTTGAGAATTTGACAACTGGGGGCATATTGCACCGGGAACCCGTCTTGTAGGGGTTTGCCCTCACCCCCAGCCCCTCTCCCAGAGCCAGAGAGGGGAGAAGAGGGGACAGGGAGCGCGTGGAGGGGGATGAGGCGCAGTTCCCGGTGGGGAATCAGGATAAGCTGTTGAATCTGGGATAATTCACCCAGAAGGCGGGGGAGTTGCAAGGCGGCGCTGAGGGTTTCCAGGTGTTGGGGGAGTTGCTGATTCCAGGAGCGTTGTCCGTAGTCGCTGCGGTAGTCCTGGAGGGCTTGGTCCAGGTGTTCGCGGTCTTCGGCGCTGAAGTGGTGGGGGGTAATCTGGATTTGCTCGTCTCGGCGGGTGACGAGGAAGGCGTAAAACCCGGATTCCGCTTCCCTGGGGAGATACCACTCCATGAGGGCGGTTTGGGGCGGGAGGAGGCGGCGCAAGTCCGGGAGTTGGGCGGGGACTTGTTGGGTGAGGGTAAAGTTGGGGTCGTCGAGTTCCGTGAGCAGGTCTTGGAATTGCTGGTTAGCGGCTTGGAGTTGTTGGCGGATGAGGGTTTCCGGTGAGGGTTGGTTGGGGTGTTTTTCGGTGGTGGGGGTGAGGGTGTCCCTGGGGGTGTAGGCGAGTTGTTGTTGGTAGCTGGCGATTTGACGGCGCAGGTCGCTGATATTGACGTGGCTACAGCCCTAAAATGTTACAGAAGTATACTGTTAGCTAATTTTGTTGCAAGTTATCGGGGAATAATATAGCATCAAAGCCTAAATGAGTATTCTGCTGTAAACGCAATGAGAAAATTGAGTGCTTCCCTACCTAGTTTAATGACAACAGCATTGAATGGTGTCATGTGTTGGGGCATTAATCAACTACCAGGAAAATCCGATCTACCAATTCCAGAACAACTATTTTTTGGGCTAACAGTATTCTCTATGGTAGGAATTGGCTTCTGTAGCACTCAGTCCAGTAATTCTAAAACAACTTCTGAAACAACAAACCGTGCTTGGTTGATTGGACTACCCCCAGTGATTGGAAGTATTGTCCTCTTCCTATTACTCAAGGGAGATCATTTGCCCAATGAGCTAGTTCAATATGCAGGTTATGCATCTTTATTTTTGTTTGTTATGGGAACATTATTGCCAACTCTCATAGCTTTTTTACAAATACGGCAAAAACCCATAATTACACCCTCTAGTTCATCAAATCTAACTCCCCAAGCCTATAAGAACCGTCAAGCACTACTAAACAAAGTTAAAAACTATTGGATTCAAGGAGTTTTAAAAGGTTCTCTATCTGACCGAGCGCCAATTGAGTTAGGGTTAGAAGAGCGATTTGATGCCGTGCGATTAGATTGGCAAACACCGGAACAGCCTCGCAGAAGTTTGCCAAAAGGTACTAAGGCAATCAACCAATTTGACAAAATGGGGAAAGGTTGCACTATGCTCATTTTAGGAGATCCAGGTTCGGGGAAAACAACTACTTTGCTACAAATAGCAGAGGAGTTAATTCAGCGTGCGGAGCAAAATACTGAACTGCCCATTCCTGTAGTTTTTAACCTGTCTTCTTGGGCGGCAGCGAAAAAGCAAAGTCTTGCCGAGTGGCTGTTGGAAGAACTAGAAACTCGATATCAGATACCACAAAAAATCGGCAAAAATTGGCTGGAAAATCAAGATTTTTTATTGTTATTAGACGGTTTAGATGAGGTAGCTGAGGAACGTAGAAATGATTGTGTCATTGCTATCAATGACTTCAAAAATAGTTACGGAACAACCGAGATGATTGTTTGTAGCCGTATCAAAGACTATGAATCTCTTTCTAGCCGTTTAGAATTTCAAGGGGCTATCTTCATTGAAGATTTAACCCTAGAACAAATCAAGGATTATTTTGACCAGGTAGGCGAGCAACTACAAGGAATAAAAGAAGTATGGGTCAATGATGCGGTGTTACAAGAATTGACGAAAACTCCACTAATACTTTCCATTGTTGCCATTACCTATGAGGGGATTTCTGCCAATGAATTACCCAAAATGCCTTTAGAAAAAAGACGAGATCATTTATTCAATAAGTATATCCATAAAATGTTAAATCGTCGTCAGCAGAATCAGCAATATTCCGATCAGCAAACGCTTCGCTGGCTAACTTGGTTAAGCCAAAATATGTCGAGTAAATCTCAAACTATATTTTTAATTGAGCGGATGCAGCCTAGTTGGTTGTCAGAACAAGAAAGATTTTGGTATGGCGCGACTCTTTTTAGCATTCCTATGTTATGGGGATTAAGTTTGGTGTATTTGGTGAATATATCAATTTTATCAAAAATATTATTTATTTTATGTTTTTTTATATATGGAGTTATATTAGCTAGTTTAACAAAAATCAATCCTATGCAATCTTTAAAAATAAGCACTTTTTTAGGGACATTAGGTTTTATGGCATTAATTATAGGTACTGCCGCAACAATATTAGTTTTGTTTCTAATAATTGCTGAATATATTTTTCAAAATTTATATATAACCTTATCCTCACCTCTCATAGCAGAAATTTTATTAAACTGGTCATTTGTATTCTGGATTTTGGCACTCGTCTTCTGGCTTATATTACTAAGCGATTCAGAAGAATATGTTATAGACTCAACTATAAATCCTAACCAAGGAACTTACACATCACTAAGAAATGGAATTATCTTGCTATTTATATTGATTACTGGATTTGGCGTATTTACAATTTTGACAAGTTTTCCTGTATTATGGAGTGCAGTTATTACGAGCTTTATGTGGATATTTTCGCCAGCAATGTTTGCCTGTATTCAACACTTTGCACTGAGAGTTATCTTAACCCTAAGTGGTAAAGCTCCTTGGAATTATGCCAAGTTTCTGGATCATGCCACGGAACGAATATTTTTACAAAAGATTGGTGGGGGCTATATTTTTATTCATAGAATGTTGTTGGAACATTTTGCATCAAAAACTCAGCCTGGACTCGCTGTTCATCCATAGCCACACACCGGGTAGGGGATACCATCGGGATTTTACCCCATCCCCGCAAGTGAGAAACCCGGTTTCTTTGTTAAATCTTTGTGAATAAACACCAGATGCTAGTAGAAACCAAGTTTCTTCTCCCAGACTTTTTCCCCTTTACCCTCTCAAAGTAGTACAATCAAAGAAATCCCAAAGTTGAGGTCAATGATGAGTCCCCTCCTAGAAAAAGTCTTAGCAGAAGTCACCCAACTCGATCGCCAAGAGCAGTTGCAACTCGTTTCCTACTTAATTACCCAGTGGCAACAACAGCCGAACCTATTTGTAGACAAAAAAATCAGCCGTAAAAATTTATTTGGTTGTATGCAGGGAAAAATAAAGATTGCCGAAGACTTCAACGCACCCCTCAATGATTTTGCTGAGTATATGTGATGCGCTTATTATTAGATACACACATCTTTATTTGGCTGATAGACGGCAACCCAAAACTTAGCCAAACCGCAAGGCAAGCCATCGAAGATGAAAGTAACACGTTGCATCTAAGTATTGTTAGCCTCTGGGAAATAACCATTAAAACTAGCCTCGGTAAACTCGAACTGGCAATCCCACTCGAACAAATTGTTATCAATTTTATTCTTCCCAGCGGTATTGAAATTCTACCCATTCATCTGCCGCACTTATTGATATTACAAACGTTACCTTTCCATCATCGAGATCCGTTTGACCGATTATTAATTTCCCAAGCTAAATCTGAAACTTTAACTTTACTATCAGAAGATGGTATGTTTGAGCAGTATGAAGTAGAAATACTTTGGTAGTTTATCGAATACCACTCCCACCAAAGTAGGGCTGTTTCATTAAAAAATTAAACTTATAATCTTTAGGGAGTTCGATGAGTAGGTATTTTCTTCATTAGGATAGCCGAAGAATTCTTGAATCAGGGAGAGATAAGCCTGCACTCTGGGTTCATCCATCGCCACGCACCGGATAGGGGATACCATCGGGATTTTACCCCACCCCCGCCACCGAGAAACCGGGTTGCTGAAGACCTCTAGCGATCGCTTCACTGGAAATGACTTACCAATTCCCTAGAGATTATCGTCCCCCTTCAACGTTACCACTCCGGGCGGACGGGGGGCGAAACTCAGGCGATCGCCTCCCCAATGGGTAACTAGAGATTGATATCGAGCGATTCCTTAGCCGCCGACTTCTTAAACCGGACAGCATACCCTTCATTTGCCCTTTGCTTCTGCCTGAATGTCTTGTTTTAACTCCTCCCAAGACCTCTTCCTCATCCTGACGAGTATGAGCCACTAACACATCATAGAAATCTTCCCATAACTCACTCCGAGGAAATCCGTAATTCCTGACCCTCCCCACCTCGACAGCCGAGGATTTCTTGAATCCGGGAGAGATACCCCTACGATCGCCCTTAGCGCGATCGCCCTTTTTCAATCCAATATTTGGCAGCTTTGAAGGCTAAATAAGCCACTAGACTACTGATGGCGATACGTCCTCCGGACACGCTGCGCGAACGCACTCAAAAACGGATGGGGATATCTGCCAAATTCTGCTTCCCACGGAAACGTCATCCGTTGGGGTTCAAATAACAATCCGCTACTGGAGGCAACGATCGCACCCCCAGCAATTCCTACCCCCACCGCCTGAATGTGATCCTGGAGTTTCTGCTGCTTTTCTTGAATGTGGCGATCGCGTTCCGCTTGGTCAATTTCCACTAAACCGCGAATTGTGGCAATTGCTTGATTGAGGAGGTTGGAACCGGGATAAAAGTAGTTTAAATCAGCGCGGATTTGTTCTTGAAAGGTGATGGCTTCCTTTTCGTAAAATAACCGCCAACCTTCCATGGGGGTTTCTGCCAGTTGTTCCATGCGTTCTAAACTGGTTTGATAGTTTGGGCGATTGATGGCGATCGTATGGCGCGCATATTCCATATTTCGCAGTTGTTGAGAATAGTTGAGGGAAGTCTCTAGCAGGGTTTTTAAAGTGATTTTCAAAGTTTGCAGTTCCCTGGCCGAGAGTAGGTCTTTGTTTTGCCGATTGAGATAGGTTTGACTCACCGGATTGAATTCTGTTTCATGGTTTGTGACTAGGCGATCGGCGCGATCGTAATAAATCCGACTATCTTGAAAACTTTTACAGATTTTGTGATAATATAGTAGTAACTCCGGCAATTCCCAATAACACTTTTGCAGGATTAAAGTTGGCTGTTCTTCAAATAGAAACCAAGTCAATAAAT
Organism: Arthrospira sp. PCC 9108; assembly: GCA_016745315.1. Lineage (GTDB taxonomy): Bacteria > Cyanobacteriota > Cyanobacteriia > Cyanobacteriales > Microcoleaceae > Limnospira > Limnospira platensis. The sequence goes on along the minus strand of CP066886.1, from coordinate 529,777 downwards.
GACCGTAGGGATTTTCCTCTAAATCCGCCCTCGGACTCCCGTACTCATACAGATATCCACCCAGCAGATTATCAGCGCGATAGAGAGGCGGTAATTTCTCCCCATTTTCCAGGTGAAAAAACTTAATCCAGCCTTGTCTAGCCAGAGGTTATAAGTCGCGAATATTATCCGGTTTATTGGTGTTTAAATAGGCACTTAATAACAGAGTTTGCCCTAAATTAGAAGCCGAATCCGGTGACGGTTTAAAGCAATTCCCCGGGTTGAATTGAGCTAAATCCGCCAGCTTATATTCATCTTGTCCGGGGGTTTCGGGTTGGTAAATATTCAGATTTAGGGCATAACTATCATGGAGACATTGAGGATAAATAAACCCTTCTAAATGCTGTTTAGTGGTGAAGTTAAATGTAGTTATTTCATCATCAGCACCGACCAGCAAATCGAAATTTTGGGAAGGTTCATCTGAGCGAATATCTAACTCTAAGTCTACCTCGAACTTGTTAAGAATACTGCTATATTTTTTCCGTACCCATTGGGGGTTAATGTGGTCTAAGGTTTGGGCGGGGGTATCATCATTTGAGGTCACTAAGCCGCGATGATATTCATAGGCGAACCAATACAAACTAGGGGCGTAAATTGGGGATATTTTATCGCTCATATTTATGGTTGCTAAAGATTAGGTAAACAGATTAGGAGTGTGCTTGTTTTGCCTGTTGCACTCTAGCCACCAGTAACGCCTTATTATAGACCGTTTCCGGTCGTTCTCCTTCTGCTGGTTTGGGGATTGTCTGCCCTTGTTGTTTCATGTGGTCGCGAACTATTATCAACTCTTCTGGGTTGAAGGTAATCTGATACTCGTTACACCATGATTTAATGATTTTCGCCAGTTTCAAGGTTTTATCTTCGGCGGCGGTTAATTGGTCTTCTAATACTTGTAGATGTTCCGACAGTTTGGGGTGATTTTGGGGGTTGGTTTGAGATGGTTCGAGATAGGTGAGGAAGTCTTCGATAGTTTGTAATAAATCTGAGTTGGAAATGCGATCGCTCACGGTATTATCTCCGAATGTGAACATACCGAGTCTGTAGCAGCATTTGGGCGGTATTAACCAATTTTAACAAGGAAACCCGGTTTTTCACTGTTGGCTGTTGGGTGTTTAGTGTTGGGTTACGCTGCGCTTCACCCAAGCTACTGTCTTACTCCCTCTCCCTGTGGGAGAGGGCTGGGGAGAGGCCGAGCATGATTCCTTATTGTTGGGTGTTGGGTTACGCTGCGCTTCACCCAAGCTACTGTCTTACTCCCTCTCCCTGTGGGAGAGGGCTGGGAGAGAGGGCCGAGCATGATTCCTTATTGTTGGGTGTTGGGTTACGCTGCGCTTCACCCAAGCTACTGTCTTACTCCCTCTCCCTGTGGGAGAGGGCTGGGGAGAGGCCGAGCATGATTCCTTATTGTTGGGTGTTGGGTTACGCTGCGCTTCACCCAACCTACTGTCTACTGTCTTACTCCCCTCTCCCTGTGGGAGAGGGCTGGGGAGAGGCCGAGCATGATTCCTTATTGTTGGGTGTTGGGTTACGCTGCGCTTCACCCAACCTACTGTCTACTGTCTTGCTCCCTCTCCCTGTGGGAGAGGGCTGGGGAGAGGGCCGAGCATGATTCCTTATTGTTGGGTGTTGGGTTACGCTGCGCTTCACCCAACCTACTGTCTACTGTCTTGCTCCCTTTCCCTGTGGGAGAGGGCTGGGGAGAGGGCCGAGCATGATTCCTTATTGTTGGGTGTTGGGTTACGCTGCGCTTCACCCAACCTACTGTCTACTGTCTTGCTCCCTCTCCCTGTGGGAGAGGGCTGGGGAGAGGGCCGAGCATGATTCCTTATTGTTGGGTGTTGGGTTACGCTGCGCTTCACCCAACCTACTGTCTACTGTCTTGCTCCCTCTCCCTGTGGGAGAGGGCTGGGGAGAGGGCCGAGCATGATTCCTTATTGTTGGGTGTTGGGTTACGCTGCGCTTCACCCAACCTACTGTCTTACTCCCTCTCCCTGTGGGAGAGGGCTGGGGAGAGGGCCGAGCATGATTCCTTATTGTTGGGTGTTGGGTTACGCTGCGCTTCACCCAACCTACTGTCTACTGTCTTGCTCCCTCTCCCTGTGGGAGAGGGCTGGGAGAGAGGCCGAGCATGATTCCTTATTGTTGGGTGTTGGGTTACGCTGCGCTTCACCCAACCTACTGTCTACTGTCTTGCTCCCTCTCCCTGTGGGAGAGGGCTGGGGAGAGGCCGAGCATGATTCCTTATTGTTGGGTGTTGGGTTACGCTGCGCTTCACCCAACCTACTGTCTACTGTCTTGCTCCCTCTCCCTGTGGGAGAGGGCTGGGGAGAGGGCCGAGCATGATTCCTTATTGTTGGGTGTTGGGTTACGCTGCGCTTCACCCAACCTACTGTCTACTGTCTTGCTCCCTCTCCCTGTGGGAGAGGGCTGGGGAGAGGGCCGAGCATGATTCCTTATTGTTGGGTGTTGGGTTACGCTGCGCTTCACCCAACCTACTGTCTACTGTCTTGCTCCCTCTCCCTGTGGGAGAGGGCTGGGGAGAGGGCCGAGCATGATTCCTTATTGTTGGGTGTTGGGTTACGCTGCGCTTCACCCAACCTACTGTCTACTGTCTTGCTCCCTCTCCCTGTGGGAGAGGGCTGGGGAGAGGGCCGAGCATGATTCCTTATTGTTGGGTGTTGGGTTACGCTGCGCTTCACCCAACCTACTGTCTACTGTCTTGCTCCCTCTCCCTGTGGGAGAGGGCTGGGGAGAGGGCCGAGCATGATTCCTTATTGTTGGGTGTTGGGTTACGCTGCGCTTCACCCAACCTACTGTCTACTGTCTTGCTCCCTCTCCCTGTGGGAGAGGGCTGGGGAGAGGGCCGAGCATGATTCCTTATTGTTGGGTGTTGGGTTACGCTGCGCTTCACCCAACCTACTGTCTACTGTCTTGCTCCCTCTCCCTGTGGGAGAGGGCTGGGGAGAGGGCCGAGCATGATTCCTTATTGTTGGGTGTTGGGTTACGCTGCGCTTCACCCAACCTACTGTCTACTGTCTTGCTCCCTCTCCCTGTGGGAGAGGGCTGGGGAGAGGGCCGAGCATGATTCCTTATTGTTGGGTGTTGGGTTACGCTGCGCTTCACCCAACCTACTGTCTACTGTCTTGCTCCCTCTCCCTCTGGGAGAGGGCTGGGGAGAGGGCATTATCCACTACAAACCGATCGCCACAAAAGCCGACCAATAACGGCGCTGACCAAACGGACAACCCTCATCATAATCCATTAACTTCAAATCAATCATCTCACACTCCTCCTCCGTCATCTGCAAACCCTGACCACACCACTCTAAAAACCCCGCCGCCGAAACCCCTCTGAGCCAATTTTGCGCCTTATGTAATGCCATCACCACCCGCTCATCTTGGCGGAATTCATAATAGAAACGAATCGCCAAACAAGCCGTCGCAAAATCATCCACACACCATAAACTACTCACCACCGCCGGAGTTCCCGCATACAAAAATCCACTGGCTAACCCAATATATTCATCGGTCAATAAACTCCCCATTAGTCCCGTTTCACAAGCCGAAAGCATCACCAGACGACAGGCGGGAATTTCCAGATTGCGATAAATTTCCCCCAGGGTTAAGCCTTGCTGTGCGGTGTCGAAGCGGCGACCATCCCGGAGGGTGAGGGTCTGGCGTTTTTCCTCCGTGGGGGCAGATTCGAGGGGTGCATACCCTGCCAAAATCACGGCGGAATTGAGGGGTTTTTCGCTGTCAAAGCCCCCGTGACAGGAAAAATGAATTATATGACTCTCGCGCAGTTTCTCCAGGGTTTCTGGGCGATTGAGGGCGGATTTCGTCGCGGCTTCCCGGCTGAGGATATAGGTGTTGGGGTCGAAGTAGGGGCGGATGAACTCGACCTCCATTTGGGCATAGTTCAGGTCTTGGGTGGGGTTCTGCACCGCGAAGAATTGGGGTGGGGTGGCGGGTTGGGGGCGGTGGTGGATGTAGTCGAGAATTTGGCAACTGGGGGCGTAGCTGACCCCTTGGCTAAAGCGCTCTAGTAACGGGGTGGCGGGGGCGTTGAGGTCAACGGATAAGGCGTGGAGGGGGAACAGGTGCAGGTAGAGATGGGGAATCAGAATCAGCCGTTGACAAGTGGGCGGCAGGGGTGCGATGATATCCGATAGGTGAAGATATTCGGTGAGGTCATCTAGGCGATCGCCTAGAGCTTGATACCAACTGGCTTGGCGGTAGTCCGCGAAGTAGGTTTGGTTGAATTGGTCGAGGCGCTGGCGTTGGTCGGCGCTGTAGCAGTAAACGTCTATATGGGGGCGGTCTTGGTCTAGGGTGACGGTGAACGCCCAGGCTCCCAAGTTCGGGTCTTGGGGGAGATACCATTCGATGAGAGCCGTTTCCGGGGTCAGGAGTTGGCGAAAGTCGGGGAGTTGGGGGCGCACGGTCTGGAAGGCGTTAAAGGCGGGGTCGTTGATTTGCGCCAGGAGGCGGTCCCGTTGTTGCAGCAGGTGTTTCAGTTGAGGGGTTCCCGGTGCGTCGGTGGCGGTGGCGATGTCCCGGTGTCCTCGGTGTTCCCCGGCTTCGGGGGTCTCGGTGGGGGCGAAGGATTGTTGGAGGGCGGCGATTTTCCGGTTGAGTTGGCGGTATTGGTCCTGTTGTTGGGGGGTGGCGTTTTTGGGAACCAGGTCGGCGCTGGTGAGCATTTCCATGAGGGTGCGGGACTTACTGCGATCGACGGTGAGCAGGGCTTGGTCGTAGCGTTCCAGGTGCAGGCAAGCCTGTATCATTTTGCCATAGATGGGCAGGGCATCTTCCAGGATTTGACGTTTCGTGTCGGGGGAGGTCGCCCAGTCCCGGCTCTGTTCCACGGCGCGGATGGCGTTGTCGTAGCCTTCGATGGCGCTTTCCCAGTTTTGGAGGTCATAGCCGAGGTTGCCGAGGTTGCGTCCGGTTTGGAGGCAGTCTAGGGGGAAGGAGGAGGGGGTGCGGACTTCTAAGGCGGCTTCGTAGCGGCGAATCGCCTCCTCCATATTGTCGGCTCGCTCTCCCCGGATGCGGTCAGAGTAGGCATTCCCCAAGTTATTTTGAGTCGTTGCCCAATCTTCGGGAAAGGCGCTGCGGGTGCGGACTTCTAAGGCGGATTGGTAGGCAAGAATGGCAATTTCCAGATTATTGGCTCGACTGCCTAATGGGAAATCACTAATATTAATGGCAAAATTATGAAGGTTTCGGGCTAGGTCCTTATTTTTCCTAATTTTCTTGGGGTCGAGTTGGGAGTGAAACCATTGGCGGAGGGTTTCGGCAAAATCGAGGTCGAGTTGGTCTTGGTATTTTTGGAAAATGGTATAGACGGCTTTCCCGCTTAATCCCCTTTTTTTGGCTTCCAGGATTTCTAACCAAATGTCTAAATATTCATTCATGGGATATCGCCTCAACGGTTGGGTTAGAGGTTCCCGGAGTCGGGGAAGTGAATAAAGGGGTGTTGAGAAACCGCCATAGATTTTGCCATCTCTCACGCCAACTCGACATGGTTCCGCCTCCGGTGAGTCTTGGTTCGGTGGTGTCGGTTCAGTGAAGCCTCGCGCCACCGCACCTTGATTGTACCCCACCCCGTGACTCTTTGAACACCCCCACCAGGTTCACAAGTCACCGGAAAACCGAGCCAAAAGCTCCTCCCGTGATAACTGCCAAATCAACTGTGCTTGCTCCAAGGGGGGAACTTGAATTAACCCCTCGATAATCTCAGCTAATTCTGCATCCACGGCACCAAATTTAACTTGTAACATACTTTCAAGGAGCGATCGCTGTCCTTGTTGGATACCTTGTTGGACTCCTTGCTGGATACCTTCTTGCTTAACAGTTTGTAAGCGTTGTAAATACAGGGGTGATAGTTCCATAATTAACTCCCTCTCTTCTGGGGCTAAATTTTGCCGCGCTTCTAGCATCGCGCGCAGGTTATACAGTAATTCTAGCGTGGTTTCTCGGGTGGGATTATCTGCCGGTAGTTGATACAGTTCTTGTAAGGCTTGTTTTTGGACTTTCCCCTTCCCTAAAATCCGCAACCATAGGGTTTCTGGTGTCGGCGGTAGTTGGTGGATGACTATAATAGCGCTTTTTAGTCCCTTGGGGAGAAAGTACACCCCACTCATCCAGTTTTCCAGGTCTACCGTAACGCCAAAATCTGCTAGAATGGCGGGGGAGGCGGTGGGGGTCAGAATCCACAACTGGGGTAATTGTGCGGGAGTGAGCCGTCTTTTTTCCCGGGTGGCTTGCCGTTCCAATTCCGCTATCAGGTCTAGGAGCTTCACCAGACAACTGCGAATTTCTCTGGGTTTAACCGCATTGCTAAAGGGTTCAAAAATCGCACTGGTGGTGGCTAATCTTCCCAATAAGCCTAGGTGACTAGCCTCGCCGATGTTTTCGGGGTGGGGGGTGAAAAATATGTCAATTTCTCGCCGTTCTGAAGCCATGGTTTTACTGGTTTCAGTTTGACCTAATTGCATCAACAGTTCCTGGATATATTGTTTGGTGAATTGGTCGTAGATAAATCGGGTCATTTATAGGTGTTTTCGAGGTCTCTCATTGTTCATTATACTCTGGTCTGGTGTGCTGCGGTCTCCCTGACTCTGAAAAACCGGCTTTCTTGCATCAACTCCCTTCTCCGCCACAGTAATATATTTAGGTCAGATGTGGCGATCGCCTTTGAGTTATGGGTATTTTTCGGGATGCAAATGCCGATTATATTTCACAAACTATTATATCATAGTTCGTGATTATTAGGGTTACCTATTCGATAAATTTACGGCATTTTCGCTGATGCTGGGGGGGAGTAATTCCCCATTGGTTTAGGCGTTTATCTATATTTTGGAGGATGGTAAAATCTCCCGCTGGGAGGGGGTGCTTTGAACTGCCTAAATAACCTTGTGGCGGCGCTTCCTGGGGTTCTAGGAAGCTGAAAGCCTCCCGAAATTCTTGGGGAGTGGCTGTGATGGGTGCGTCAAAATGGCAGGGAATAATCCGGTTAAAATTCCACTCGCAAACACGATCCGCCCAGGCGAGGGTTACTTGTGGGGAGCGATTCAAGATCAGGGTTTGCAGAATGGGAGCCACTAATATATTGCCGTCTCCTCGCAGGGTGTTAAAGGCTTCTTCCCAGCCCGATCGCCACTGGAAGGGAAATAAACCAAAATAGGCTTTTCGAGAGCGATCGCTGGCTTTTAAAGCGTCACTGAGAGCTTGTTTTAATGGCAGTGGGTCTAATGTATCTGGTTGGAAATACAGGGAAAATAGGGTAATCCGCTGCCATCCTTTTTGGCGGGTGATGGGGTGATCTGCCACGGTTTGAAAGGCATTATCTCGCGCGTGGAATAGGAGAGGATACGGATCGAGTTGGACTATGGCGGGGGGTTGTTCGGGAATGGAAATTATGGTATCTGTGAGTAATAAGGTTTGCGATCGCCAATGGAAAAAGGCGACTTCCCCAAAGGTTCCTAACCCTAGATTAATCGGACCTAAAATGGCATAACTAAACTCACGGGAAAAGGGAGTTTCCGAACAATCTGCTGGTAAAATATGGGTACGTTTGGCGGGTAAACCTAACCAACTCAAGGGTAACTTTAACGGATAACTCCATTGCTCTGGAGCCACAAAAACCTGGGCTTTGGGAAATTTCCGCGCAAAGGGACCGACAAAAACTTTATGCTCCAGACCGGAGGTGGTGGGGAGGATAATATAGCGCACCTCTCCATATTCAGCCACTAACTCATTCACCAGTCTAACACATTCAGGAGTAGGAGCCACAGGAGCATAAACTAATAATCCCCCCATATCCAACCGAATCACGGTCATGCGAATGGGAACCACCACATAGAGAATACCTTGGATCTGCTCAAAAGTCCAAATGCGATCGCTAACCACTTCTCGGCGAATGGTGCGACGCTGACTAAATGGGTAAAGGGGGACTAAGGGCCACCATGGCCAACGCCAGTCTGAGGAGTGACTGAGGGGGTTAGGGTGAGCAGGTTGACTTTCCACTGGTCTTAAAGTTCATAGCACTTATTAGAGGTTATCAGAAACCTGGTTGAGAGGCGAAAATTAGATAATACTTAATCATGATAACTAAGCGATCGCCAAGCCATGTCCACAGCCGCCGATATCCTTATCCTCTCCAACGGACCAGGAGAATTAACTACCTGGGTGCGACCAGTCCTAGAAGCTATTAGATCTCAAAATAGCGATCGCCATAAAGATCTGAGAATTTCCCTAATTTTATCACCCTGTCCTCACGCTACCGGCAAGGAAGTAGAAATCGGGCGATCGCTTTTAGGAATTAACCGGGTTCAGGGTTCCCAACATTTCTGGAAATTTTTACTGTTAGGAAAAACTGCCCAAAATTGGGATTGGCGAGAAAAGGGTTTAGTGTTATTTTTAGGCGGCGACCAAGCCTTTACCCCCATCATTGCCCGCCGCCTCGGATATCAAAGTATAGTTTACGGAGAATGGGATATCCGTTGGTGGCGGTGGGTTGACCAATTTGCGGTCATGAAACCGGAAATCATTAGCCGTATACCTGACTTATACGCCTCAAAATGCACTGTTATAGGGGACTTGATGGCTGATGTGACTTCCTCCCCCCACCCCGGAGGAAATCAAGCCTTACTCGCTGCTACAGCCACCTCTGACGGAACTTATTGCTCTGCTTCCGGGCTCGAAAATGGCTAAACTGGCTCAGGGTGTACCCTTGACTTTGGCGATCGCCGAATATATCCACCAGCGCCGCCCTCAAACTCAATTTATCATTCCTGTGGCTCCCACGGTGGAAGTCTCCACTATTGCACAACTGGCTAACCCTGAATATAATCCCGTGGTTAATTATTTCCCTGGTGTAGCCGCCGATCTCCAACAGATAGGTGATCAATTCATGCTACAAACTAAAACCGGGTTACAGGTCTATCTGTATACTCCCCACCCCGCTTATTCCTTGCTTTCCCGCTGCTGTTTCGCTGTGACTACGGTGGGGGCTAATACTGCTCAATTGGGTGCTTTAGCTATACCTATGGCGGTTTTACTTCCGAGTTATCAACTTGATGCTATGCGATCGTGGGATGGTATCCCGGGAATTTTAGCAAATTTGCCTGGTGTTGGTGGCCTCATGGCTAGGGGAATTAATAGCGCCGCACTATGGTATATACAGCGCACTGGTAAGTTATTGGCTTGGCCGAATATTTGGGCGGGGTCAGAAATAGTCCCGGAATTTTCGGGAAGGCTAAGGCCAGAATTTATTGGCGATCGCATCTTGGAATATTTGCAAAACCCCCACCGTCTCGAAACTATTAGCGATCGCTTGCGACAGGTCCGGGGACAACCTGGAGCCGCTCAAAAATTGGCTAATATGGTAGTTGAAATGTTCGAGAGTTGATTAATTATTATCTATTGTGGGAGGTTCAGATGGGATATGCTATTGATGTTAGCCAGGATAATTTTCAGGCGGAAGTTATTGATAAATCCTGGGAAACTTTAGTGATGGTGGATTTTTTTGCCACCTGGTGCGGCCCTTGTCAAATCATGAAACCAATACTAGAGCGACTGACGGGGGAATACGATTTTATCTTAGCCAAAGTCGATGTAGATCGCAATCCAGAATTAGCCAGTCAATATCACATTGAGGGGGTTCCTGATGTCCGCATAATTACCAAAGGAGAGGTTAAACCTGGTTTTGTCGGCGCGATATCAGAACTTCAACTGCGGGAACTATTGGCAGGTTTTAACCTGAAATCATACTTGGAAAATGGATTAAAAGCTATTGATAATGCTACCAATTCCGGGAATCTGAAACAAGCCAAAGATTTGTTTGATTTTTTGTTTGAAAAATATCCCAATCATCCCGAACTAATTATTAAAGCTGCTCAGTTTCTGATTTCCGTGAATGAAATTGAAGCTGCCCAAAAAATGTTGGCAACTATTAGACCCGATAACCGAGAGTTTTATGCTAAAGCCCGTGCGGTGGAAAAATTGATCGAATTTCGAGCCGCTGCTGAAAACCCTGGAGAAACCGAAATCGAACAGCTTTATACTCAAGCCTGTCAGCATATCATTAATGAGGAATATGAGGCGGGTCTTTCATTATTTCTAAAGATTGTCGGCATTAGTCGTAAATATCGCGAAGATGGCGCTAGAAAGGCTATGGTGGCAGTGTTTGACCTTCTCGGCACAGACCATCCACTTATCCCTCAGTATCGTAAGCAGCTTATGCTACAATTGTATTAAGCCATCGGTAGGCTATCGATAGGCTATCAACAGTTAAGGAAATTAGGCTGCCAGACAACAGCCAAATAGTGAGGAGTAGTAATTAATTAATTAATTGATTCACGGGTGAGGTGATAACTGGTTATTCAGCTATCCTAAAATTGTTAATAATTACCTTCGTGATGACCTATGAATAAAACACTAGCTATTTTGGGAGAATTAAGCGATCGTGACCTGGACTGGATTATTGCTAATGGTCAGCAACAGCAACTTGAGTCTGGCATGGTTTTAATTACAGAAGGTCAGCTAATTGAAGCCCTTTATATCGTTCTTGATGGTACATTGGTGGCATCAGTAGCCGCCTTGGGAAATCGAGAAGTGGCTACACTGGGTATAGGAGAAGTTATCGGAGAAATGTCTTTTGTTGATGGTCGTATGCCTTCAGCAACAGTTACCGCCAAAGAACCTTGTTTAGTCTTATCGGTTCCTCGTGAAAAATTATCAGAAAAATTGGAGTGGGATGCTTTGTTTTCTCTGAGATTTTATCGAGCAGTAAGTAAGTTTTTGTCCTATCGTCTCCGAAATACTGTGACCCAGTTTGGTCAACAAAAACCCTTAGCTTCGGAAACTAATAGTTCTACCACAGAAATTGAGCAATCTCTCGATGAGGACGGATATCGGTTTCGGGAAATTATACAACGTCTGCGAGGTGAATATGTAGTGCCAACCTAAACGGGATGCCTAAGACCAATGGGGAATTTTGGCGATCGCTAAGGTAGACTTTGAAGAAGATCCGGTTTTGGGTTAAAATATTAAAAGCGGATTTAGTCAAGAGTGCTTTCATAATGACAGAGCAGATCAACGAAAAACTCTCCACTCCCAAAAGTTTAGAGGCGATGAAACGATTCGCCGAACAGTATGCTAAACGAACTGGAACCTATTTTTGTGCTGAACCCTCAGTGACAGCGGTAGTAATTGAAGGACTTGCCAAGCATAAGGATGATTTAGGTTCCCCCCTATGTCCCTGCCGCCACTATGAAGATAAGGAAGCAGAGGTCAAAGATGCTTTCTGGAATTGTCCTTGTATTCCTATGCGGGAACGCAAAGAGTGCCATTGTATGCTTTTCTTAACCCCAGATAATGATTTTGCCGGAGATCAGCAAACCATTGAGATGGAAGTGTTAGAAGAAGCCAGAAAAAGCATGGTTTGAGCTACCATATCACCAGTAACTAGGGAACAGGTAAAAGTTATTTTACCCCCTCTAACTCCCTCTAACTCCCCCTTATTCACAGGGGGATTATATTATTTATGTAATGTCGCGGGTTGTGCTATAGGTAAGGATAAGACAATGGTTAAAGATATTCCTCCTGAGTTTTGGCAAGGAATTAATGAGTTTAATCAAAGGGAATTTTACGCCTGCCATGATACTTTAGAAGCTATCTGGATGGAAGCCGGAGAACCTGAAAAGCGGTTTTATCAAGGCATTTTACAAATTGCTGTTTCTCTGTATCATCTCAGTAATGATAATTGGCAAGGAGCAGTTATTTTGATGGGGGAAGGAATTTCTCGCCTGGGTTACTATCAGCCGAGTTATTTTGATATTAATGTCGATAAATTAGTGACGGAAACGGCGACCCTATTAAAGGCTTTGCAAGAATCAGGCAAGGAAAATGTGCAGGATTTTAGAGAAGGTTTGGAAAACCATAAAACTGGGATTTTGCCAACCATTGAAATTTTAGATACTACGTCTTTATAGGTTGAGCGTAATGGATTAAAAAAAACTTGGAAAACCGAAAATATATATCCCTTACCTATTCTTCATTGGGACAGTCAAATGCTGGCGCTTAGTCTGCTAAAGCTAACTTATCTTAAAGCTGCAACTTTTTTCTCCAGACGTTCCAACAAAGTGATAATTTGTTGGGAAAGAGGTTCGATTTTGTGAACTTCCGGGTAAGCTGATTCCACTTTACCCAGACATTTTAGGGTAATGCTATTTTTAGCGACCTGGTGAAGTTGACGGTGAACTTTTTCTAAGGACCTGATTTCCGGGCAATTGCCATATTCAGATAATCCTTTACCATCAAGCCACTTTCCCAGATAACAATCATTGTGGGAAAGCAAGCTGACATCAGGAAAAGTCTGTTCACTATCAGAGAGAAACCGACGGAATTTCATCTGTCAGAGGGTGTGTTGGGCTTTAACTAGGGACAAGTTAATCATTTTACTTGGGTTCCTTAACTAACAGGTTTTATTATAGCTTAACGATTCTATTTTAGGGAAAATTACTTAATGTTTTGTCATATCAAATAAGCCCCCAATATGATAGGATGGTTGTGGTGAATCAATCATCACAAGCGAACTAATATGACAATGGACGGTATGTCATCTACGGTTACATAAGAAAATATCCCGCCATTAGCTTGGATTTTTCCAGAGATTGTGTCAAAGTTAATCGGGAAATTAGGTTGTAAGGTAATATGACAAAACTCCGGGTTGGACTGTTGTTTGGTGGATGTTCGGGAGAGCATGAGGTTTCCATTACCTCGGCTAAGGCGATCGCCAATGCACTCTCTATAGACCCAAACCCCAGTAAATATGAGGTAGTCCCCATATATATAGAAAAAAATGGGGTGTGGCATAGAGGGACGGAGGCGGAAGCGGTTTTAGAGTCGGGTCAACCCCTAACAGTGACAGGGGAAGTGATACCAAGCGATCGCATTCCTAACCCCGCCACTGTCAAGGATATAGACCTTTGGTTTCCAATTCTCCACGGTCCCAATGGTGAGGATGGCACAGTTCAGGGTATGTTAACCTTAATGCAAGTGCCTTATGTGGGTTCGGGGGTTCTCGGTTCTGCGGTTGGTATGGATAAAATCGCCATGAAAATGGCTTTTTCTCAGGCGGGAATTCCGCAAGTGCGTTATCAAGCAGTGCGGCGTAGTCAAGTATGGTCTAACCCCTGTATTTTCCCGAAATTATGCGATGACCTTGATGCGGCTTTGGGTTATCCCTGCTTTGTGAAACCTGCTAATTTGGGGTCCTCTGTTGGCATTTCCAAAGTGCGATCGCGTCAGGAACTCGAAACCGCTTTAGATGCTGCGGCTACCTATGATCGGCGAATTATTGTAGAAGCGGGAGTCGAAGCCAGAGAACTAGAATGTGCTGTTTTAGGCAATGATTATCCGAAAGCGTCGGTGGTGGGAGAAATTAGCTATAATAGCGATTTCTATGACTACGAAACTAAGTATACTGATGGCAAAGCTAATCTGATGATTCCAGCGCCTATTGATACAGCGATCGCTTCTAAAGTCCGAGATATGGCGATCGAAGCCTTCCTCGCTGTCGATGCTGCTGGACTAGCGCGGGTGGATTTCTTCTATATCGAAAAAACCGGAGAAGTCTTGCTGAATGAAATCAACACCCTCCCCGGTTTTACAGCTTTAAGTATGTATCCGCAACTGTGGTCAGCCACAGGAGTCAGCTTTCCCGAATTGGTAAATCAACTCATTGAATTAGCCCTAGAAAGGCATACCCAAGCCGCTGAAGCCCCCTAATTCACTGCCCAAATACCCGATAAATCTGCCTTTAAAGACCTGGTAGGGTTGTAATGATCCCCCCCTTAGCTGGGGGGTTAGTGGGCGTTAAATCGCCGGATTCACGGCGGAAAATAGCAATTTAGCTTAACCCTAGCCAAGCTAGTAGTCCCTGTTTGGTGAAATATTCGATCGCCAAGGTAATCACAAACCCAATCATCGCCGCGCGACCATTGAGGCGTTCCGAATAGGAGTTAAACCCAAATTTGGGTTCTTGTAAGTTGGGGGTTGTAGTTGGTTGAGGGGTTGTTGTAGTTGGTTGAGGGGTTTCTGTCATTAGATGTTTTAGTCCTTACTGCATCATGATTAAATTATAATATAATAATTTGTGTCTCGGTGACAGAGAACAGACCAACATAGAGGGAGAGGATAGAATAACCCATCAATAGATAGTCATTATTAGGATGATTAGATTTAACTATATCCCATCCGGTTATTCAACAAAAATTGGGAGTAAATCGCACCCCAGCCTAGCCTAGCCAATTAAATTAACCCACAGTCTTTTAGTCGTTGGCTGATGATTTCCAAATGTAGCCACCACTTACCTCCATTCATCACCCAAAGGCGGGTGGGAAGGTGTCCTCTGGGAAGATTAAAATTATAGCGAAAGCCCAGTGAGGGGTCGTGTCCGATATGGTTTAGCCAACCGACGCGATCGCAAAATTTCCCATAGTCTGACCCCACCTGTAGATAAATTTGAGCTTGAATACTAAACCCGAACCGATTATTACTATACTTCACCCATAAGTTATCTAAGATGGTTAAATCCTCACAAGGTAACTTTTTCAAATCATTATAATGTAAATAGGGTCGTCCGCCTTTCCCTAACGCGCGACATAATATAATCCAGGTTTCTCGGTCAGCTTCTCGCCATCTATGAGTCGCTAATAATTGCTGTAACTCTCCATAGTCTACACCCGTCTCGGAAGTCAAATCTTCATCATATCTGGGTTGAGTTAAGGCGGGTATGATTCGCCCTAACATTGCCTGAAAATTACCCTTTAAATTGTCAGTTAAATTCGCGGGTTCCGATGATGGGGGGGAGGTTTTATGCTTCCTAGTTTTTGAGGCTTTATGGGCGGTTTTAGGTGGGGACTGAGGTTTGAGAACTTTCTGGGTGGGAGGGGAGGTCTTGGGGGGTGATGTGGAGATAGCCGCTAACACTTCCGCCGCCGAATTATAGCGCTTTAGGATTTGATTATTGACTAATTTATCAAGGACTTTTCCTAATTTATCGCTAACCATACGTTCGGGGGATAAAAAATCGCGCCAAACCCATTTTTCGAGGACGGTATCATATAAATTCCAGGGGGAAACTCCGGTAAGTAAATATAAACAAGTTGCGCCTAAACTATATAAATCACTAGCTGGAAATACTCGCCCGCGAGTTTGTTCTGGTGCCATAAATTCGGGACTACCGATAATAGTTCCTGTGCGACTAATGGTGGTGGCTGTTAGTAACTTAGCCACGCCAAAATCAATTAATACTATCAGACCCTTTTCGATTATTTGAGATTCCGAATTTCTCGATTTTACTGATGGTCGAGGGGGTGGCTGCGGTAATGGTCGAGGGCGATCGCGAATTGACTTTGAGGATAAATTACCTATCGCTGCACTGGTGCTAGTTTCCCCTATGGTATCTGGGTTATTAAAAGCTATAGGAGAGGGTGGTAAAGGGTGTCTAAGACGGCGACGGATGAGGTTGGCTGGCTTGATGTCTCGGTGAATAATATCGCGATCGTGAATGAATTTCAGGACTGGTAATAAATCTCGTAATATCTGCCAAATTTTAGGTTCATCAAATAATCCGTCTTGTTCCAATTCTTGTAATAACGTTTTTCCCGGAATATACTCTTGAACTAATAGCAAAAGTTGATGTTCTTCAAAATAAGCTAATAGCCGTGGAATTTGAGGATGTTCCCCCAAACAATCTAAGCGCACCGCCTCTTGATTAAATAACTTGACAGCGTGATTATAGCTGGCATTTTTTTCGGAAAAATCAAACTCTTTAATTACACAATGAGGATGGGATGGTCTGCTTTCATCTCTCGCCAAAAAAGTCCGACCAAATCCTCCTTTTTCAATGGGCTGTAGGGGGCGATAACGGTTGTGTAACAACAGGGAAAATCCACAACTATGACAGTATTTTTCCTGGTCAGAATTTTGGGGTTGTAAACACTTGGGGTTAATACAATAACTCATGTTTTTTTTGATGTTAACAGCATTTTACAATCAGGCAATTTATCCAAATTTACGGCGGTACGGGAAAATTTAGGCTGTCGATTATAACGCAAGTCTAAGGCGGTTTTGAGAGGCTTTCAGGGCTGACTGGGGCGATTGTCCTAATAGTGTAGCTTCGATCGCCCTACCTAAATTTTCGGAAATGCGACTATATCCGGCAATATTCGGACGAGATACCGCCCAATTCATCTGCTGTAAAAAGACATTCAAAGCTGGTTGTTTAGCCACATATTCTTGATAACGGGGGTCAAGGCGAGTTTTTAAATTAATCGGCAAATATCCGGTTCCTAAACTCCACTCCGTTTGAAATTCCGATCCGACTACATATTCGAGAAACTCTAAGGCGGCTTTTTCTCGGTCTGGCGTGGTTTTCATCACCCACAAATTTTCACCCCCAACTACCGCCGCCTGTTGATTTTCTGCGGGAATAGGAAACACTCCATAATCAATACCAATTTGGTCGAGATAACCTAAAGTCCAAGGTCCGGTAATTTGCATGGCTACCCTACCAGAAATAAAGTTATCCTGTTCATAACCTCTTTCCGGTGCGGAGAGAATTGCTGAACCATCTTCTATCAAATTTGACCAAAATTCTAAGGCGGCGATCGCCCCAGGATTAACTAAATTGGCTTCACCATTTCTGACTAATTCTCCACCCGCACTATACATAAATGGTAGCCAGGTAAATACCGTCCATTCCCCTTTACCTAGGGGTAATACTATCCCATACTTCTCCCCTGCTGCTGTCAATTTGGCGGCGGTTTCTCGGAACTCTGACCAAGTGGAAGGTATGGTCTCAATTCCGGCGGCTGCAAATAAACTCGGACGATAAAAAATGGCTGTATTATTAGTAGCCATAGGTACAGACCAAATCTGATTTTCTAATTCCATTCCTGTCCATAAAGCCGGATCAATTTCTGCCTTTACCGGGGAGTTATTTAACCAATCTTGAATCGGTTTAATGGCATCTAATTCTACCAGTTGACCTGTAATAATTGGTGTATACCATAAAATATCTGGCGGCGCATTTCCGACTACTGCGGTTAAGATTTTCGGCATTTGTTGATCCGGTTGACCAATATATAGCGCTTCTACCTGAATATGGGGATGGTCTTGATTAAAGCGATCGACTAACTTTTGGAAAACATCCCGGTTGGGTGGGGGATTAATTCCATGCCACAAAGTTAGGTTAATCACTCCCTCTGTTGTCGGGGGTTGAAATTGACAACCACCCACTAATATACATAAACCTAAAATTAGGAGAATTTTACTCCACCATTTGAACGGGCTACTTTTACGGTGATTATCTGGAGATTTTGCCATAGTTTTATGCCTCGTTTTTGGGCTACAGTTGGGTTTGTTGTTGTACTAAATCTTCAGTCAGAGTTGCTAGTTTTTTTAAGTCCGCTTCTAATTCCCGCGCCCTTTGTTTATAGGTTTGTTTACGTTTTAGTGCCTCCCTGGCTAGGTCTTCCCGGTTTTGCTTCATGGCGTTAATTGCTACTTGATGCCAGGATTTCATTTCGGCTAAGGCTTCTTGATATTGGGGTTGAATATCATTCCACGCGGTTCTAATATCGGTTAAGGCATTATTAATTAACTGCGGTAAATTATCGTTGGGCGCTGTTCGTAAGGCTTTGGCGATCGGGTCGTTTAAATTCTCAACATTTATATGGTTGATAACTGGAATAAAATCACGAATTTGTCGGCTATCACTCACTCCGGTTACACACCAGGTGGCAAAATGTTCACAGTTATTAAATAGTAGATTATATTTGCGTTCCCCTAGCCGACTTTCTCCCCTTTGTATGGTGGTCTCGGGAATATAGCGGACTGGATAACTGCGAATATAAACTGGTTTACCTTTGCTAAAAGTTCTCAAGGATGTTCGTTCAATGGTTTCGCTGGGTTTGCGGTAATGGATAACTGTCCCGTCTCCACAGTCAATACCGTGATGTTCGTAGACTCCATCCATATTCAGAAATTCCCGGTAAACATAAATCTGATCTCCTCGCGCCATAGGACTCCACCTAACAAACCATTATCCTTCATAGTTTGACATAATTTAGTTGAGTTGACAGCGAATTGGTTATTATACCACAAACAGTGAAAACAGTCAACTGCGATCGCCTCATTTACTGGGGGATTTCCTCAACAATATACTATCAGGGAGGTGATTTAGATTCGAGGGTTAACCGTAAAGACTTGGTTAACAAGATTATACCATTAAATAAATCTTTAGTTTTGACAGGGAATCATTGTTATATAATGGGAGGAAAGGCTTTTGACATTATACTTAAACTTTTGAACAGGTCAAGGGCTGAATACGCCCATTGACAAACCATCAAAGGGCGCGAGTCCCTCAGTGAATTGATGAGGTAAGCCAGTCGGGTAATTTTGGCCAGTCCATAGAGTTTTTTGGTATATAGGCAATCGCCATAATTGGGCTGCACAAAGCTAAATTAGGGTTCGAGATAGACCTCACGGTCTACCCCTCCCATTCAGCAGCAGAACCGTACATGAGACTTTCACCTCATACGGCTCCTAGTTTGACCGTCTCCTTGTTAAGAGTACAGCAACATCTCTTCATCAAGAGCTGTTTTATCATCGTGACAATGGCGATGTAATAATTGAAGATTCTTGTATTCATCCTTTCCGCCTTGGCTTCTAGGTACAATATGGTCTACTTCAATCAAGTCTGACGGGGTAAAGAATTGCCCACACCAGGTACATCTACCTTTTGGTTTCTTGAGTAGTTTGGCAACTCTATTTGGCGTGTCGATTGCTTGACCTTTCCTGGTTGCCCAGTAAGTCCAATTTCCATCGTATGGTGTTGCGTCAGGGCGCACTAGGGTATGTCTGACAATTGGAGTCCAGTTGTGTTTGTATAGATGTAACCCATCTTTGGTTTGGAACAACCAAGTTTCATGTCTTTCTTTCCCATTGCTAAGTTTAACTGTTCCATTTCTGAAGTAATTCCTTAGCTTTTCATGGCTTGCCTTTCCGCATCTTGACACTGTCCATGCCCGTATCATTTGCCAAACTATGTTGTCTAGTTTGTTGAATGTCTCGGTTGAGACTACCGCTGAATAATAGTTTCACCATCCTCGGATAATCGGGTTTAGTCTGCTAATCAGGGCTGACTGAGGTGCTGTTTTATGTTGTTCTATTACACCTTTAATCACTTCTGTATGGGCTTTAACTGCTTTTTGGCTGGGTTTTATGTGGGTTTTATGTCCGATTAATCGGCTCTTAGGTCCCCCTGTTTTTCCAGATTTATATTTTCCTACTGGATATTGCCTGATATTGAATCCTAGAAAGTCGAACCCTGGTTTCTCTGTTTTATCATCATACTCAATAGGTTTGAGCGTGTGACAGATTCGAGTTTTTTCAGGTTTTATTTCTAAGCCTACAGGTTTAAGCCATTCGGTGATTGCAGTTTGGCACTGTTCAATGATTCCTAGGTCTTTTGAGATGACCACAAAATCATCGGCGTATCTTATGACATTCGCATACGGGCGATTGTCTGTTTTCTTAGGGTACAGTTTTTCAATTAACCTAATCATCCCCAACAGTGCGATGTTAGCGAGTATTGGACTTATTACCCCTCCCTGGGGTGTCCCTGCTTCTGTATCCTCAAATACACCGTTATCTAGCACACCTGCTTTGAGCCATTGTTTCAGGTCTCTTTTTAGGCTACTTGGACAATGAGTTTTGGACAGTAGGTAATCATGGTTCACGGTAAGAGCATTTTGTTAGGGGTCGAGATAAACTTCACAGCCTACCCCTCCCATTCCAAACCGTGCTCGCGAGTTTCCCAGCACACGGCTCCTGATGTAGATACCCCTTTTGTCACTGGGAACAGGGTTACAACCCCCTGCTTTATGACCTCAACTTTCAAAGCTATATGCTTGCGTTAGTCTTTCAACTCGCTGCCATTAAACTCTTACTTATCGCGGCCTCTATATCCACACCGTGATTAGTGGGCATATCCTAACCATTACAGTTAGGCATTAGCTTTCAATCACATCCTTTCCCCTTAAAGGCATACGCTTACACTTTTCACTACTCCACGGGTACATCCCGCCACTTGAGAGCCAATGAGGGGTTTAAACGTTCCATCTATGCGGGCATTCCATCTTTAGATTTGTCCTATCCACCGGGGTACTTTTAAAGGTCTGTGTAGGTAGTTATAGCAGCCTCCTACTTTTTTTCCCTCGCCCTTTTGAGCGCAGCGTATCAACCTATTTCGCTACTGACGCATTACAATGGTTCAAGCCGGACATTCGGTTTCCCTAATCATGGATGGTTGGCAGTGCTCGAGTGAGAGGTAGGTTCCTCTATTACGCCTTCCGTTCCCCGCTTCAACCCGTTGAGTGTGAATCCTCAAATTGGGGGTGGCTACCGCCGTTACTCTCAACCTTACGTTATACTCAAGGGGTTCACAACTTCCCTCTTTTTTTCGCTCAGTCTTGACCTTGAGTCTCTCTGCCTTATCTGGTTGTCGAAGCCAGATGTTGAGACACATAGATAGTTATGGGATGGTCAGGGGTGCGAATCCCTTATATTCCACCAAGGGGTGGAAGTCCCACTAGGAGGTTATTTCAGGCATTGCAGCCCTATTTCACTCCTAAACGTCTCGCACGCTATATGTTAGGGGTCGAGAATGGAGTCACCACCATCCCCTCCCATTCAGAACCATACGTGAAAGTTTCCCTTCATACGGCTCCTGGTGTGGATACCCTGTTTTGTCAAAGGAGCAGAATCAACAGACCTGCTTTTTACTTCGATGTTCAGAGCTATATGCAGCACGTAGTCTTTAAACTCGTCCTCGCCATTATACTCTTACTGACCGCAGTATCTATATCCACACCGTGACAATTGGGCATATCCCAACCATGACAATTGGGCTTTAGCTTCTGGTCACATCCTTAGCCCTCTAAGCATGCGCTTACATTTTTCACTAGTGCCTTGTGAATTGCATTACTCACTTGTTTATGGGCAGAGCATTAGAGGGGTTACAACGTTCCGATTATATGGGCATTCCATCGTTAGATTTGTCCTATCGACCGGGGTACTTCTAAAGGTCTGTGTGGGTAGAATGCAGAATCCCCCACTTTTCCCCTTGCCCTTTTGGGCGCAGCGTGTCAACCTATTTCGCTGCTCGTGCTTTACGATGGTTCAAGTCGGACATTCGGTCTTCCTAATCATAGATGGTTGGCAGTGGTCGCGTCTTGGTAGTAGGTTCTACCTCACGCCTTCCGTTCTCCGCTTCTATCCTGGAGTTATGATTTCCAAAACTGGGGGTGGCTATCGCCGTTACTCTCTACTCCCTGATTTCTCAGTTCGTTTATGACCTTGAGTTCCCTGCCTTGCTTAGTTACCTAAGCGTCGGGACATATAATCAGTTATGAGGATGCTCAGGAGAGGTCTCCTTATATCCAGATTCGGAGCTGGAATCCTCACCGGGCAGTTATTTCGGGCATTTCAGCCCTATTTCATACCCGAACGTCTCGCACCCGCATCTAGTACATAATACTCACCCTTGTTGATACTTAGGTGAATTTTTGCTATTGCGTCCTGGGTTGACCTTCCCGGTCTGAACCCGTAGCTTGTGCATTCAAATCTCGATTCCCATTCAGGTTCGAGTGCCGATTTAACCAAGGCTTGCCTTGCTCTATCTTGGATTGTGGGTATTCCCATTCCCGCTTTTCTCATCCCTACCGGGTTTTGGAATCCACACCCATCGTAGCGGTTTTGTTTTGAGTTTTCCCTTAATGTTCTTAACAAGCTCAAACCTTTGTCTTGGGGAGATTGCTCTCATTCCATCAACTCCGGCAGTTTTCTTGCCTTGACCCGCCTGGGGGGCGGGTTTATTAAGCTGACTGTTGGGAAGCATGGCTGACCGTGGAACCCGCCCCTACAGCCGCACTGCTAAGAGTCGGGCATAATATGATTTCACCAATAGACGTTGCCACCTTCTAACCTTTGCATCCTGTCCCGATTTAGCTGCTTGGAATATACTCTTTTGGAGCTTGAAAACTTTCCGCTGAACCTTAGTCCATGGGATTGCCTTCCATGCGTTGTTCGTAGTCTTGGTTGGTTTGGGCTTGCCAAATCCTCTCTTTAAACTCGCTATCGCCATTTGTACACCTACTAGACTCTATTTCTTACAATCAAACCGTGACCTGTTAGCATATCCCTACCATTACAGCAGGGCGTTGGCTTCTGGTCACATCTCACATCCTCTAGGACTTGCGGTTACACTTATCCCTACTGAGGTATCGACCATACTCTCAGAGTCCAGGAGGACTTAAAACGTTCTGTTTATATGGGCATTCCATCTTTAGATTTTTCCTCTCCACCGGGGTACTTTTAAAAGTCTGTGTAGGTGTTGTAGAGAAAACCCCACTTTTCCCCTTGTTCTTTTGAACGCAGCGTGTCAACCTATTTCGCTACCTAATATTGACGGTGGTTCATGCCGGACATTCGGTTTCCCTAATCATGGATGGTTGGCAGTGGTCTCGTTTCTGGTGTTAGGTTACACCTTGGAGCCTTCCGTTCCCCGCTTCAATCTGACGGGGTGTGATTCCTAAAACTGGGGGTGGCTATCGCCGTTACCCTAACTCCCTAACTTTACTTATCCATTTCTGGGCTTCCTATAAGGAATTGTATGAGTTAGTTCGTTTTGACCTTGGGTTCCCTGCCTTGTTTGTATATTTTTATACCAAACGTTGGGACATATAAACAGTTATGGGATGGTCAGGGGACGAGTCATATTTTTCACCAAGGGGGGAAAGTCCCACTACGAGGTTATTTCAGGCATTGCAGCCTTATTTGACTCCTAAACGTATCGCACTATTGGTAGGGGTCGAGAGGGAAGTCGCCTTCCCCCACTCCCATTCCAAACCGTGCTTGATACTTTCGCATCACACGGCTCCTGATGTAGATACCCCTTGGCAACGGGAACAGGGTTACCAACCCCTGCTTTTGTACTTCAACTTTTGGAGCTAAATACAACATCGTAGTATTTAAACTCGCTTTCGCCGTTAAACTCCTGTTGATTGCAGTAACTATATCTACACCGTGACTAGTGGGCATATCCTAACCATTACAATTAGGCCTTGGCTTTCAGTCACATCCCTTCCCCTTAAAGGCATACGATTACACTTTCACTGCTCAACAAGATGTACTTGTCGAGAGCCTAAAAGGGGTTTAAACGTTCCGTTTATATGGGCATTCCATCTGTAGACTTGTCCTTTCCACCGGGGTACTTTTAAAGGTCTGTGTAGGTAGTGAATGAAAACTCCTACTTTTCCCCTTGCTCTTTTGAGCGCAGCGTATCAACCTATTTCGCTACTTAATAATTACGATGGTTCAAGCCGGAACATTCAGATTTCCTTAGTCATGGATGGTTGGCAGTGGTCGGATTATTGGGAATAGGTTTCCCTCACGCCTTCCGTTCCCCGCTTCAATCTGACGGGTTGTGATTCCTCAAACTGGGGGTGGCTATCGCCGTTACTCTCAACGCCCTGATTTCTCAGTTGGTTTATGACCTTGAGTCCCCTGCCTTGCTTAGATTTCTCCAAGCGTCGGGACATATAAACAGTTATGGGATGGTCAGGGGTGCGAATCCCTTATATTCCACCAAGGGGTGGAAGTCCCACTAGGAGGTTATTTCAGGTATTGCAGCCTTATTTGACTCCTAAACGTCTCGCACTCACTCTATTATATTATTGAATTTAACCCAGATTTCAATAAGCATCAAGGAGAATAATTATGTGTCTTAATGAAACCTCCCCAGCTACCATTCTAGCAGTGGATGATAGTCTAGTAATCCCAAAAATGGTGCGACAAACCCTATGGGAAAATTATCGAATTTTAGTAGCCAGCAATACCCTAGAAGCCTTGGGAAAATTACATCATGATTCGATTGATTTAATGTTGTTAGATATTGCTATGCCGGGTGTAGATGGCTTATAATTATGTCGAATTATTAGGCGGACTCCCCATTTAGAAAAGTTAGCGATTATCATGTTAACTGCTAGGGATACTGTCTGCGATAAAATTGAAGGGCGTTTAGCCGGCGCTACTGAATATTTAACTAAACCTTTTGACCCAGAAAAACTACAAATAACTGTGCATAAAATTCTGACTGTAGCCGGACAAATGCAGTAGTTACATAGAGATACTTATCAATATATACTAAGTAATAAGTCGCCCCCAAAATGGGGGTTAAGGCGGGTTGATTAATATGGTAGGTGGTCAATGCAATTAACAGCTTTAGCCTCCCCCCATCATATCATTATCCAGAGCCAAACTCCGGGAATTGGGTATCGATCGAGAAACCCTCTGATAATTGTGAGCGAAAGTTCCTCTCCCTCTCTGGGATTCACATTGAGGGCGAGGGCTTATTCCACAACTGTTCTAGGGTCACTATATAATAGGTGAATATTGATTCATCCGGGTACTGAATGATGGTTCAAACTCCTATCCCCGCTGATATCCTCTACCCCGACTCTGATGGTAAACCCATGGCGGAAAATACCCTCCAATATCGCTGGATTGTGCGCCTAGTCAGCAACCTTAAACAACTCCTCAAGTCACAAGTGGCTTTTGTGGCGGGGGATTTACTCTGGTATCCCGTCCAGGTGGAACGCCCCCCGCCCCCCGACAAGCACCGGATGCTATGGTGGTCTTGGGTCGTCGTGATGGCGATCGCGGTAGTTATAAACAGTGGGAAGAAGAAAACATCCCGCCACAAGTGGTGTTTGAAATCCTCTCCCCCAGTAACACCATGAGCGAAATGGCCGCCAAACAACAATTTTATCAACAGTATGGCGTGCTGGAGATGTATTTTTATAATCCCCAATCCCATGATTTTTGGGGTTTTCAACGGGCTACCCCCGAAGATAGCTTGGTGTTAATTACCCCCTACAATTGCCCTGGACTTCTCCACTGTTGAACATTCGCTTTGAACTGTTTGATGATGGTTTAGCTGTCTATCATCCTAATGGGGAATTGTTCAAAGAACCGGGAGATTTGTTTGATGAACGCGATCGCGCACAGCAAGAACGCCATGAGGCACAACAAGAACGCGATCGCGCCTTTGCTAAACTGCGGGAAATGGGTATCGATCCAGAAACCCTCTGATAATTGTTAGAATGGATTAGTCTTGATTCATCCGGGTACTGAATGATGGTTCAAACTCCTATCCCCGCTGATATCCTCTACCCCGACTCTGATGGTAAACCCATGGCGGAAAATACCCTCCAATATCGCTGGATTGTGCGCCTAGTCAGCAACCTTAAACAACTCCTCAAGTCACAAGTGGCTTTTGTGGCGGGGGATTTACTCTGGTATCCCGTCCAGGTGGAACGCCCCCCCGCCCCCGACAAGCACCGGATGCTATGGTGGTCTTGGGTCGTCGTGATGGCGATCGCGGTAGTTATAAACAGTGGGAAGAAGAAAACATCCCGCCACAAGTGGTGTTTGAAATCCTCTCCCCCAGTAACACCATGAGCGAAATGGCCGCCAAACAACAATTTTATCAACAGTATGGCGTGCTGGAGATGTATTTTTATAATCCCCAATCCCATGATTTTTGGGGTTTTCAACGGGCTACCCCGAAGATAGCTTGGTGTTAATTACCCCCCTACAATTGCCCTGGACTTCTCCACTGTTGAACATTCGCTTTGAACTGTTTGATGATGGTTTAGCTGTCTATCATCCTAATGGGGAATTGTTCAAAGAACCGGGAGATTTGTTTGATGAACGCGATCGCGCACAGCAAGAACGCCATGAGGCACAACAAGAACGCCATGAGGCACAACAAGAACGCGATCGCGCACAGCAAGAACGCCATGAGGCACAACAAGAACGCGATCGCGCCTTTGCTAAACTGCGGGAAATGGGTATCGATCCAGAAACCCTCTGATAATTGTTAGAATGGATTAGTCTTGATTCATCCGGGTACTGAATGATGGTTCAAACTCCTATCCCCGCTGATATCCTCTACCCCGACTCTGATGGTAAACCCATGGCGGAAAATACCCTCCAATATCGCTGGATTGTGCGCCTAGTCAGCAACCTTAAACAACTCCTGAAGTCACAAGTGGCTTTTGTGGCGGGGGATTTACTCTGGTATCCCGTCCAGGTGGAACGCCCCCCCGCCCCCCGACAAGCACCGGATGCTATGGTGGTCTTGGGTCGTCGTGATGGCGATCGCGGTAGTTATAAACAGTGGGAAGAAGAAAACATCCCGCCACAAGTGGTGTTTGAAATCTTCTCCCCCAGTAACACCATGAGCGAAATAGCCGCCAAACAACAATTTTATCAACAGTATGGCGTGCTGGAGATGTATTTTTATAATCCCCAATCCCATGATTTTTGGGGTTTTCAACGGACTACAGCACCAGAGAATTTTGTCTTAATTAGACCCCTACAATTGCCCTGGACTTCTCCACTGTTGAACATTCGCTTTGAACTGTTTGATGATGGTTTAGCTGTCTATCATCCTAATGGGGAATTGTTCAAAGAACCGGGAGATTTGTTTGATGAACGCGATCGCGCCTTTGCTAAACTGCGGGAAATGGGTATCGATCCAGAAACCCTCTGATCGCGAATACTTGATA
Source organism: Arthrospira sp. PCC 9108 (assembly GCA_016745315.1). Classification (GTDB taxonomy): domain Bacteria; phylum Cyanobacteriota; class Cyanobacteriia; order Cyanobacteriales; family Microcoleaceae; genus Limnospira; species Limnospira platensis. Next base: position 503,025 of record CP066886.1, on the reverse strand, counting down.
TTTGTCGGGACAATAAACCCGGTTCCTCAGATAAACCGGGTTTCTGAGTCAGGGGGATGAAAAGAAACCGGGTTTCTCAGATCCTGACCAATTAAGTAGTGTATTCTGCATTGATTTTTACATAATCATAGCTAAGGTCGCATCCCCAAGCCTTACTACTTCCTGGCTCATCACCAATTTTAACCTTGATTAACACCGTGTCTTCCTCAAGATAAGCGGCAGTTTTCGCCCGTTTTAAATAATTACTGGCTGCGGCTTCATCAAAAGCTAAAGGCTGACCATTTTTCATCAGTTGAAACTCACCCAAGGAAATCTCTAACTTATCCTGGTCAAAACGAACCCCAGCCCGTCCGGCGGCGGCGGCAATTCTTCCCCAATTAGGGTCACAACCGAAAATCGCTGCCTTTAATAAAGAAGACCCAACAATAGTTTTAGCAACCATAGCCGCTGCTGCTTCTGTGGGTGCGCCAGTTACCTGCACTTCAATTAAACAGGTGGCCCCTTCTCCGTCTCTGGCGATCGCCTTAGCTAAATGTTCACAAACCGCTGTCAGCATCGCTTCTAATTTATCAGCATCAGGTCCGGGTCCAGTAATTGCCGGAGTGCGGGACTGACCATTAGCTAAAGCAATCAGCGTGTCGTTGGTGCTAGTATCCCCATCAACTGTAATTTGATTAAAACTACGATTGGCAGCCCTAGTCAGCATTTCTTGCCACAGAGGAGGAGAAACCGCAGCATCACAGGTGACAAAAGCCAGCATTGTTGCCATATTAGGATGAATCATCCCCGAACCTTTGGCAATGCCACCAATCCGCACCGGGCGATCGCCAAATTGAGTTTCTAAAGCAATGGATTTCATCACCAAATCCGTCGTCATAATTGCCCCGGCTGCCGCTGTCCCCCCGTTTTCGGAAACCTCAGACACTAATTGGGGAATGGCTGCTATGAGTTCCTCCATTTTAATCCGTTTACCGATGACTCCGGTGGAAGCTAGTAAAATCGAATCTGGATCAATATTTAACGCCGCCGCCAAGGCTTTCGCACTATCTTGGGCATCTTCCCACCCCTGCTGTCCTGTCCCGGCGTTGGCTTGACCGGAATTACATAAAATCGCCCGCGCACTGGGTTTCGCTTCTAACTTTTGCCGACAATAATCTACACAGGCGGCGCGCACTTGGGATGTCGTAAATACCCCCGCTGCGATCGCCTCTACATATGATATAATCAACGCTAAGTCTGGCGCTCCAGAAGGTTTGAGCCCGGCGGTGATTCCACTGGCTTTATATCCCTTGGGTGCGGTGATGCCACCATCAATCTTTTGCCACTCTGACATAGGTTTCGCCTTCTAGCATCTACTCTTGAGCAGAAGGCATTATACCAAGTTTTAATTGAAAATCCCCACCCAGCTGGATTGCCACAGTGGGGATTTGCACAAACAAATTCATGGATAATTAACTATCCCCCACCTGAAGACGGCTAGGTGGGGGTGGGGACAAAGATTTTTCAATTTTTCGTGGTGTTGAAATTTTAACTCATCGAAGCTGGGGAGCGATCGTAGTTATCCCGTGAGTCGGAATGGGGTTTGCCTTGAATCGTGCTATAATAATCCCCAACATCGATACCTACTTCCTGCGCCGAACGGTTGAGCATAGATTGCTGACGGTTCTTGATGTTATGATGATGACGCATCATTAGCGCCCTGGCTTCATCTTGAGTACACATGGTTTTGGTCTCCCGCTAATTGATATTTATTAAGTCAGATTGAAATGAGGAATTTAAAAAGGGTTGCAGTCCTTTAACTCATTGATGAGGAACTGCGATCGTAACTCATACTTGAATTGGAGTTAGGTTTCCCTTGGATGGTGCTATAATAATCGCCCACATCGTCGATACCTACTTCTTGAGCCGAACGGTTGAGCATAGATTGCTGACGGTTCTTGATATTTTGGTGATGACCCATCATTAACGCCCGTGCTTGGTCTTGAGTACCCATGATTTTTGTCTCCTAGTATATGGAATTAACTGATTTAAAAAGGGTTGAAGTGCTTTAACTCATTGATGAGGAACTGCGATCGTAACTCATACTTGAATTGGAGTTAGGTTTCCCTTGGATGGTGCTATAGTAATCGCCCACATCGTCGATACCTACTTCTTGAGCCGAACGGTTGAGCATAGATTGCTGACGGTTCTTGATATTTTGGTGATGACCCATCATTAACGCCCGTGCTTGGTCTTGAGTACCCATGATTTTTGTCTCCTAGTATATGGAATTAACTGATTTAAAAAGGGTTGAAGTGCTTTAACTCATTGATGAGGAACTGCGATCGTAACTCATACTTGAATTGGAGTTAGGTTTCCCTTGGATGGTGCTATAGTAATCGCCCACATCGTCGATACCTACTTCTTGAGCCGAACGGTTGAGCATAGATTGCTGACGGTTCTTGATATTTTGGTGATGACCCATCATTAACGCCCGTGCTTGGTCTTGAGTACCCATGATTTTTGTCTCCTAGTATATGGAATTAACTGATTTAAAAAGGGTTGAAGTGCTTTAACTCATTGATGAGGAACTGCGATCGTAACTCATACTTGAATTGGAGTTAGGTTTCCCTTGGATGGTGCTATAATAATCGCCCACATCGTCGATACCTACTTCTTGAGCCGAACGGTTGAGCATAGATTGCTGACGGTTCTTGATATTTTGGTGATGACCCATCATTAACGCCCGTGCTTGGTCTTGAGTACCCATGATTTTTGTCTCCTAGTATATGGAATTAACTGATTTAAAAAGGGTTGAAGTGCTTTAACTCATTGATGAGGAACTGCGATCGTAACTCATACTTGAATTGGAGTTAGGTTTCCCTTGGATGGTGCTGTAGTAGTCACTCACATCTTCCATACCTACTTCCTGAGCAGAACGGTCGAGCATAGATTGCTGACGGTTCTTGATATTTTGGTGATGACCCATCATTAACGCCCGTGCTTGGTCCTGAGTACCCATGTTTTTTGTCTCCTAGTGATTTGAGTGGGTTTTTTCCCCCACGCTTACTACTATACTATAAAATTCTGTAGTCTATTTTACAGAATACCAGAAGTTTACAAAATTTAACATTAGTTTCGGGCTAAATTAGCGATCGCATTGTGACAAAAAAGCCCCAGCCCGGTTAGTGGCTAGGGTTGAACGGATGATAAGAGAGTTGGGTCGGGGGTAGGGGAGAGCCTACATCACAGGTCGATAGACCCGATAGTTAATGTTGGGGAAGATATTATCGAGAGTTTCCACCTTTTGGAGCCATCCCGCATCAATTTTACCCACCTTGATATCCTCATAAATCTTGTTAAAGCGCATCAGATGGGATTTAGTGCGGCGCACAGCATAGGGAACCATAGTCCCAGAACTGATAATAAAAGCCCAGTCAGAGGATTGAGCCAGCAGCAATTCCCGCGCCGCCTGATTGAGAGCGCGCAGTTCCAACTCATTAAGAGCCTCTCGACAAGCCAGGGAAATCATGCGCTCTGTGGCTTTATGTAAATGGGGATATATCCAGGAGTTAGTATGGTTAAGCCAATATTCATGAAATCCCTTATAACCCCAACTAGACTGAGCCGGACGAGAGACTTGCTGGGTGGGGTAAGTCTGTAAATAATCAGCTAGATGGGTCATCGCGTAAACATCTTGATCAAACCAAGTCTTGCGGAACAGAAGATCTAGGAACCAAGGACCTTCATACCACCAGTGTCCGAAAAGTTCCGCATCATAGGGAGAGACAATAATGGGGGGGCGCTGCATAATCCCCTGTAGGTGTTCAACCTGGCGCTCTCGGTTAAACATAAAATTAGCGGCGTGTTCGGCGACTTTCTGTTTAGCCCAATAGGGGTCGTAGAGTTCTTTATCCGCTAGTCCTAAGTCGCGCCCAGTAATTTTGTGATATTTGATGCCCGTATTTTTCCGTTGACCGTTGGGCATGATATAGGGTTTAATATATTCATATTCAGCTTCCCAACCTAAATCTTTATAAAACTCTCTATATTCGGGAGAGCCGGGATATCCCACCTGGGAAGACCAGACCTGCTGGGATGATTCATGGTCGCGAGCAAAAACGGCGACTCCGGTTTCCGTAAAGATGGGGGCATAAGTGCCAAATCGGGGACGGGGTTGGGCGTATAGTACCCCGTGACCATCGGTGAGAAAGTAGCGTAAGCCACAGTCGGCGACAATCCTTTCCAAGCCATTATAATAGGCGCATTCTGGCAGCCAGATACCTCTGGGGGGGCGACCAAAGTTTTCTTCGTAGTGTTCGCAGGCGACTTGGATTTGGGCGTGTACCGCTTGGGGTACATTTTCATCAGGGGTAGATAGCCGTGGGTGGCTCCACAGGTGATAATCTCTAGGTTGTTACTGTCTTGGAATTGCTTAAAGGCTGTAACTAAATCCCCGCTATATCTTTCCCAGAGGGTACGGGCTTGGGCAAATTCTTCAATATAATGTTTGGCTAGATAAACTAGATGGTCGTTATGTTGGTTGTGATCAACTTCTTTCTCGACCAATTCCTGGAGTTTGGCTAGGTGTTGGTCGTAGCGTTCTTGCAAAAGCGGATCGCGGAGCATGGACACCAGAGGAGGGGTCAGGCTGATGGTCATTTTGAATTCAATGCCATCACGTTTGAGTCCTTCAAACATTTGGATCAGAGGAATGTAGGTTTCGGTAATGGCTTCAAACAGCCACTCTTCCTCTAATACATAGTCACTTTCGGGATGCCGGACAAAGGGTAGGTGAGCATGGAGTACCAGGGCGAGATAGCCAATAGACATAATGATTTAGGGCAAATTAAGGATTTATAGGGAGTTAGGGTCCCGGTGGATTCACAATATGTTAAGATTTTAAATCACTATGGTAATCACAGGACAATGTTAATTGTAGCGAAATTGGTCGGGGGCGCTGTGATGAAATTGGCGATTTGGAAGCGATCGCCTGATTTCTTGGGGTGTCACATTCCCGTAAATGTGTTTTCACCCATAACTAGGGGGAAATATGCCGTAAAGGTTGACCCTTCGCCGATTTCACTGGCCACGGTGATGGCTCCTCCCATTAACTCACAAAATCTTTTGCTGATTGATAGTCCTAACCCGGTTCCTTCGTAGCGGCGGGTGGTGGAGTTATCCGCTCGCTCGAAGGGCTCAAAGATTTTGGTCATCTGTTCTGTGGTCAAGCCAATTCCCGTATCGATGACCTCAAAAGCCACCCCACCTTGTAATTGGTGTTCGTCATTAACTAAGACTGATGAGGCTAAATTTTCCCGCAGGTAGGCCGAGATTTTGGTGTCAAGCTGACCTATATAAATCACATTTAAGTTGACCAAGCCATTTTCTGTGAATTTGGCGGCGTTACTCAGAAGGTTAAGCAATACTTGTTTGACTTTGATGCGATCGGCATACATTCCCTCAACATCAGGGGTACAGTTGACTTTAAGTTGGTTATGATTTTTTTGGAATAATGGCTGCCCAGTGCTTCGATTTCTTTGATTAAGGTGGCAATATTAAAGTTTTCTAAGCAAACCGTCATCATCCCTGATTCTAATTTGGAAATATCTAAAATATCTTGAATAATAGTTAACAGATGCAGTCCTGATGCTCGAATTTGATCCAGGTCGGGAATAAAATCTGTATAGCCTAAATCAAAAGCATCTTCTCGCAACAGTTCGCTATAACCAATAATCGCATTTAACGGTGTACGCAGTTCATGACTCATACTGGCTAGAAATTCACTTTTCGCATGGTTGGCGCTTTCGGCAGCATCTTTAGCTCGTTGTAATTCAATTTGAGCTAATTTACTTTCCGTAATATCACGGATTATTGCCAGGACTTCATTTTCACCACTTACCACAATTCGGGATTCAAAATGATGGCGTTTTTCCTCAAAAAACCATTCATATTCAAATACTTGTACTTCCTGAGTGATTAGGGCTTGATTGACATTTTTTAGATAAAGATTAGCCAAATTATTCGGCAATAAATCATAAATACTCTGGTGTATATAGTCCAAAATTGACTTGATTAATTCACCCCCCCTAGATGCTTTAAAGTCTAAAACAAGACCTTCTTTATTAAATCTCAGCATTAAATCGGGTATGGCATTAAGCAAAGCTCTATTTTTGGCTTCACTTTTTCTGCTTCCGCTCGCAATTCTAAGCTAGTAATTAGTTGCTCCTTACTTTCTACCAAATCTCGCAATTGCTTAGTCATTTTGTTAAAAGAATCCGCTAAAACCTGGAGTTCGTCTTGGCTTTGTAGGTCGATTTTTAACTCTAAATCTCCGGCGGCTAATTCTTTGGTGGCGGCGGTCATTTGTTTAAGGGGTTCAGTAATTGAACGGCTAATTATTGAGGCGAGAAAAGCCCCGGCTATGGTGGCAATAATCGCAATAATTAAACCCTGATTGCGGACGGTTGCCATTTTATTTTCTAGGGGTTGGGTGGCAAGTCCGACACTGACAGCCCCCACGATATTACCGTTGAAGGCAACAGCTTTTCCTCCCAATAGTTGTTGATTTTGATACTGCCAATTGAACCGGGTTTTTCGGCTGTTTAGCAACTCCAAAGCCCAAGGTTTTAGGTCAATATCATTGGCAAAAATATCCGAGTTATAGACATCTGCAATTACCAGACCTTCGGATTGATATATATGACCGGAAACTAAAATTTGAGCAGTTCCCAGTTGCTCCATTAGTCGGGTGAGAAACTGAACGTCTGAAACCGCCAAAGGTTCAGCGGAGGCAATGGAGAGGGTTTCTAGTAATATATTAGCCTGTTGTTCTAATTCTTGTTTAAAACTTTGTTGCTGAAGCTGAAGGGAAAGCCAGGTGACGCTGGTTACTACTACAATGACTAACCCGGTCATGGCTATAGTTAGTTTTTTGACTAGCGAAACTCGTTTACCCTGAAACTTTCCCATCTAAATCACCTATTGTTAACCTAGTTATCAAGTTATATAAATTGGTAGTTACGGCGTTAATTTTGGCACACCAATTGGTGAGAACAATCATGGATAACTCACGAACAAAACTCAAAACACAGCCCCAAATTATAAGAGCAAGTTATTATTGGTGTATTGAACCCCCTATGCCTAACACCCTACACCCTGCCTCTAGGGGAATGCACACCTGAGATGGCTATAATTATTTTAACAGAACTTGGGAATTGGTTATGCTCAGGGGGTGAGTCCAGTTGATTCGGAAAAGTTCCGGTTTGGGTGAAATTAGCTGGAATGATTTGGGGGGGTTTCTTGGCTGGGTCGGGGGAGAAAAATATAAATTAGACCGGAAATTAAAGTGATGGCTACGGCGAGCCAAAATATGCCGATCGCAATTGTTTCCCAGACGGAGGGAAGGGGAGCAATTAATAAAGCAATGGCGACTATTTGCACAACGGTCTTGATTTTGCCAAAAAGGTTGGCTCCAGAAATTTGAGTTTGATTAACTCGCCACCCGGCGATCGCCAATTCTCTACCGAACATCAGAAACACCCCCCAGGCGGGAATTTCGCCGATTTCAATTAGTGCTAACAGAGGAGCTAATACCAGTAATTTGTCTACTAGAGGATCGAGGAATTTCCCTAAGTCTGTGACTTGGTTCAGTTTTCTGGCTAGGTAGCCATCTAGCCAATCGGTGGCGGCGACAATTAGAAAAATACCTAGACAGATCCAGCGATTTTCTGGGGTGGGTTGATGTAGAGTCCACAAGATAAAGGGAATCCCTAAGAGACGGGAGGTGGTGATTAATGTCGGTAAATTCATGATGACAATATCTCTGGGTTTGAATGGGTTTTTTAAAAACTATTCCCGTCGCCAAATTTTGATGGTGTTGTCACTACTACCACTGGCGATAGTCCGATGATTGGGACTGATGGCGATCGCATTAATATCTTTGGTGTGTCCTACTAGGGTATCAATGGCGCTTCCTTGGTCTAGATCCCAGATTTTGATGGTGCGATCGGCGCTACCACTAACTAGCAGGAATTTTTGGTCTTGGTCGGGAGATTGGATAAATGCAACGCTTCTCACCCAGTCTTCGTGTCCGGTTAAGGTTTGTCGGAGTTGCTGAGTTTCCAGATCCCATAGTTTGATCGTATTGTCACTACTGGCTGAAGCGAGGATTTGACCATCTCGACTAAAGGCGATCGCATTAATGTCCCGTTCATGTCCCAAAAGTTGCCCTTGGTGTTCCCCACTATTTACCTCCCACAGGTGGATAGAATTATCGCTACTGGCTGCTGCTAACAGTTTCCCATTTGGTGAAATGGCAATGCCATTAATCCCCCGTAAATGCTGTAAGTTGTGGAATAGTTGACAGGTGGAGAGTTTCCAGATTTTCACGGTTCCATCGTCACTACCACTAGCAATAATATCGCCTTGGGGACCGAAGGTGATAGACATGGAAACTCGATCAGTTTCATGAGCCGCAATGGCGATCACTTCTTCGCTGGTTTCTAGGTTCCATATATGAATGTGACCGTCACCACTACCTCCGGCTAAGAGTTTTCCATCTCGACTAAAGGCGATCGCCAAAATCGGTTGAGAAGAACCTAGTAAAGACATCATCCATTCCCCTGTGTCTGGTCGCCATAGTCGAATAGTGCGATCGAAACTACCTCCCGCCAAAATATTGCCATCTGGACTAAAGGCGACACCAGATACAGAACTCCAATAGTCGCTCAAAGTTTGGGGACGTTTCCAACTTACACTATTTTTAGCCGTCGGGATTTTAGGAGTCGGGAAGCTAACAGGTTGAGTAATCACGCTCAGTTGGTTACTGCGAGCATTCAAATCTTGCCGAACTTCTGCCGCTGATTGATAGCGGTGATTAGTCGCATCTTCAATTAGCCGATTCAGAATTTGTGTCAGTTCATCACTGATGGGATTATTCACTAAATAATCATGCCACACCCAGCAAAATTCTCCAGTATCAAATAAGTCAAACGGTGACATTTGCGTGAGTAGATTTAGACAGGTCACACCTAGACTATATAAATCACTAGCAAAGGTGGCTTTTCCTCGTAGCTGTTCGGGAGCAATATATTCCGGTGTGCCAATTATAGTTCCCGTGCGTAGTAAAGCACTACCGATCGCCTCTTTAGCTGCACCAAAGTCTACCAGCACTAATTGTCCGTTAGCAGAACGGATAATATTCTCTGGCTTGATGTCTCGGTGGATAATATTCTCCGAATGTACAAATTCTAGTACAGGTAATAAGTTGTTCAGTAGGTAACGGATTTGAGATTCATTAAATACTCCCCTCTTGGCTAGAATTTCCGAGAGATTATCCCCCTCGATGTATTCTAACACCATATACTGGATATTGTCAATCTTAAAGTAGTTAAAAATCTGGGCAATTTGTGGATGTTTACCTAGACTTTGTAAACGGGTCGCTTCTAGCTCGAATAGTTCCGAGGCTTTATTGATACTTTCTCGCCCTTTCAATTGGGGGGAGAATTGTTTAACCACACAGGGAGAAGTGGCGGCATTTTGCTGATCTATGGCTAAATATGTGGTACTAAATCCCCCTTCTCCTAAGAGTTTGATGATGCGATATCGTCCAGCAATTATCTGTTCAGTTGTCATAGTTAGTTACCCGTGAAGATGAACAACAGTCAAATAGTGGAATTTTTCCTAATTAGGCAGATTTTAGCTAATTGTCTCGGTCAAATTGGGAGAAATCATTAAACCAACCTCGTTTCCAAAAAAAGTAAATTAGACTACCTGCCATAATTGCCATTAATGCTAGGGAGATGGGATAACCATAATACCATTTTAATTCTGGCATATTCCAAGGGGAAGTTGCCGGGTCAAAGTTCATTCCATAGACACCGACAATAAAGGTTAGGGGAATAAAAATGGTCGAGATGACCGTTAAAACTTTCATGATTTCATTCATGCGGTTTCCCATAGACGACAGGTAAATACTAATCAGATCTGAGGCTAACTCCCGGTAAGTCTCCAACATATCACGAATATTCACCGTATTATCATAACAGTCTCTCAGATAAACTCGCACTTTTTTACTGACTAATCTATTTTTGTCGCGAATCAGGATATTTAAGGATTCTCGCTGATACCAGATCGCGCGACGTAAAACAATCAGATCCCGTTTCGTTTTATAGATATTCTGCATGGTTTTTGATTGTGGCTGAAACAAAACCTCATCCTCTAAATCTTCTAGCATATCGCTATAGACTTCTAAGACTGGGAAAAATTCATCAATAATCGCATCTAAAATAGCATAAGCCAGATAGTCCGTGCCATATTTGGTAATATTGCCTTGATTTTGACGAATCCGATTTCTGACAGGTTCTAAACAGTCATACTTAGGCTTTTCTTGAACTGTGATCACATAATGTTCACCTAAAATAATACTAACCTGTTCTTTGTGTAGCTTTTGAGACCGGGGACTTAACATGACCATCCAAGCGATAATTACCACATGATCGGGATTATCATAATAGACAACTTTGGGGCGCTGAGGAACATTAACCACATCTTCTAAAGCAATGGGATGGAGGTTAAAAATTTCTGCCATTTGTCGCCAAGTCTCTAAGTTTCCTAACCCTTGTATATCTAACCAGGATATACATTCAGAATTATGATAACGAGTATATTCTGACGGACTGTTAATGATAGTACGCATAGCAGTGGTCTGGCTGTACTCAATTACCACCATTTGAGGGGAAACTGCATCAGTTTTCAGATCCAGGGTTCCGGGGAGGGTTCCGGGTTGGTCAAAAAAATAATCTAACTCTGATTCTTCTTCCTCGTCTTCGGTGATTTCTAATTCCGGGTCGGGACTAGATGGGGGTTTGATATTTGAGGTCATAAAATATACGATCGCCAAAAAATACTATGATCATTATTGTATCGAAGTTTAGATATCAGATCATAGTTGATGGATGACCAATTGTTTAAATTATGGTTAAGTTATCTCAGATGCACTCAGGACGCAATACCACCGCCAGTAGTTGCGTCCCCATTTGTGGCTTTCAAGAATTGGCGATCGCTAATTGTTGTTGGAGAGATTGATGATAACTAGCAGATTGCCAATTGATGGCTTGTTTAATTTGTGAAACCCGCAGATTTAGTGCCTGACTAAAATCAGCATCTTCGATATTAGCACCCTCAAAAATCGCGTGGTCAAAATCTACCTTACCCCAACTAATCCCCGCTAAGTTAGCATTAGTTAGATCCGCACCTTTGAGATTAAGATAAAATGACTTTTTGGAAAAATTAGTCTCCATGATACTGTCTCCCCAGATTTTGTGCTTTGATATAGCAGCCACCAGGACAGTTATTAAACAGACCACTCCCCCCCAGGGTAGAGGGATTTTAACTCTTGATTCCCGATTCCCTGCTATGGCTTCCATTATGCGGCAGATCACCAACAGTTGCTGTGATATTTAGCCTAGAGATTAGTAAACTTAGTCAATGTTGAGAGTGACTGAGGTATACTAAAGACGGTGATCTAGATCAATACTGTTGTAAAATGATCATGGCATCGGAGATTTTAAGTAGTACCAGGGGTGCTGGGTATCAGGACAGTGCGGAAACTGTGCTAATTGGATACCCAAAACTAAACTAATGATTTGATACTTGAGCTATAACTAAAAATAAAGTGTAAAGGAAAATCTTACCATGACGACAGTAAATGATGTTCTGCGAGTGGCGGTGGCGGAGGTAGGCTACACGGAATCACCCCCCAACAGTAACCAAAATAAATATGGTCAGTGGTATGGTATGAATCATGTGCCTTGGTGTGCGATTTTCGTGTCCTACTGCTTCGATCGCGCGGGTCTGACTCTACCAATTCGCACCGCCAAAGGATTTGCCTATTGTCAAGATGGAGTACACTGGTTTCAGAGACAAGGCCGATGGTTTTCTCAGCCACAGGTTGGGGATGTGGTATTTTACTGTTGGCGGGGGGACGGCATTTCTGATCATGTGGGAATTGTAGAAACTATTCATTCTGATGGTAGTGTCACCAGCATTGAGGGTAACACAGCGGTTGGTAATGAGTCCAATGGCGGAGCAGTGATGCGTCGCCAACGTCGTCCTGGGGTGATTATGGGTTATGGTCGTCCGGCTTATAAACAACAGCCTACACCAGCATCTACCACTCAAAACACTACTCCAACTTCTCCGACTCCTGAAACCCGTCAACAAACCCCAACTGAGACAGTCCCAGAATATCACCGCAACCTTTTAGATGCTTTGACTCGGCGTGATTCTTCTTCTTAAACGGTTATTAATTCTGGCTAATTGGGGATGTTATGGTGTCTCAAATTTAAGAAACTGGGTTTGTTTGAGACACCGGGTTTCTGGGGTTAGCAATGAGCTATAATGATGCTATACTTAGAAGACAATTGTATCAGGGTTTGGGGTGATGAATGCTGATTCTCAGGGTGGGGGGAATAAAACATCTGATGATTTGTTGATTCAACACTGGGTGAAACGGGGTGTTGAGTTGCAGAATGCGGCTAGGTTTGAATGGGCTTTGTCCTGTTTTGTCAAGGCTTTAGAACTCGATCCAAATCGGGTTAGCATTTGGTATAAGGTGGGGAATTGTTGGCAGAATTTGGGGCTGTTTGAAGATGCGATCGCCTCTTATAATGCCTGTTACCAACGCTCCCAAACTCAACAGAATCAATGGTTACAGGCGGCTTCCCAATTATGTTTGGGTCGATGTTATGTTTCCCTTGAACAACAAGATGAGGCGGTTTCTGCCTATTCTTTGGCGTATCAGTTATTTGGTCAGTTTGAAAATAATCCCCATATTCAGGAAGCGTGGGATTATCTGAATGGGGTGGGGAATTGTTGGTTAGATCAGAAGAATTACCAGGCATCAATTCCATACTATCAAAGATTGGTAAAACTTGTCAAGTCGGTTAATAATTCGCAACATTTAGGCTGGGTTTGGCATGGTTTGGGGCGGGGTTTTTCTGGGGACTGTTTGGATGAGTTGGCGTTGGAATGTCATCGGCAAATGTTGGGGATTTCCCGGAATTTGTCGGATTGGGAAATGGAAGGGACGGCTTTATATTGGTTGGCTTGGGAAAGCTGGACACTGAAAAAATTGGCAGATGCGATCGCTTATTATGAAAGTGCGATCGCGGTTTATGAGGGACGGGAAGAGGGGAAAGGGTGGGTTGGCGTTATTTTAGACTATTTGGCTAATTTATATCAGCAAACGGAAGATTTTGAGAAGGCGATCGCAGTTTTAGAAAAGCGCTTGGCGATCGTCCGAGAGAGTCAGGATAAGTCGGGTGAGTATGGGCTTTTATATCAAATCGGGGGAGTATATTATCATCAACTCAAGGATTACAACGGGGCTTTTGATTATTATCAATCGGCTTTGGAAGTGGCACAGGGTTTTACGGAAAAACAACCCTTATCTGAAGCGAATGCTTATTATATGTTGGGGTTGGTTTCGGATAGCCTGAATAAATCAGAGGATGGGATTTCCTATTTTGAGAAAGCGATCGGCTATTATGAACAAGATGACTCCCAGCAGCAATGGTTCGTTAAATCTCTGGATTATATCGAAAAGTTATCTGAAAAAATCGGGGATTCTGAAAAGTTAATAGCGGTAGCAGAAAAACGGTTAATCCTACTGGGAGAAGGGGAGGATAAATCGGGGAAGTATTCCCTAGTCTATAAGATAGGGGGTTTGTATTATCAACAGAAAAATTATAGCCGGGCTTTTGATTATTATCAATCGGCTTTGGAGGTGGCACAGGGTTTGACGGAAAGGCAACCCTTATATGAAGCTAACGCTTATTATATGTTGGGGTTGATGTGTGAATTTTTAGGAAGGTTAGAGGAGGGGTTAGCTAATTATCGCGAAGGGTTAAGGCTGTATAGTGAATTAGGCAATCAAGAATGGGTTGATTATAGTCACCAAAAAATCAACAGTTTAGAGGAGTTGTTAGGCCGTCGTGCATCGGCTTCTCGGTCTGAGAGGGACCCCCAGCTTGATTTTCTTTTGAATGTTTTGCAAGCCACGGCAGATAGTAATGGCGATGCGAAAGTTGTTTATCCCCTACTTGAACAAAATCTCGATCAACTCAATGAAAATTTAGCAGATATTTTGAGAACCTGGGCAACTGCTAGGTTTAAAGAAGTTCCTACAGAAACGGCTATATTTATGGCCCTAGCTATTTTGTTATTTGGCAGTTTAATAGCAAAATTCCCGTCAGGTCAGCGCGCCGATAACCTGGAAATTGCGATCGCTTGCTATGAAGCGGCTTTAGAAGTATATACCCGCACCGCCTCTCCTGAACAATGGGCAATGACGCAAAATGACTTGGCAATTGCCTACTGTAACCGCATTCGGGGGGAACGGGCCGAGAATCTCGAAATGGCTATCGATTACTATAAAGCGGCTTTACAAGTATATACCCGCACCATTTATCCCGAAGATTGGGCAATGACGCAAAATAACTTGGCAAATGCCTACTTATACCGAATCCGGGGGGAACGGGCCGAGAATCTCGAAATGGCTATCGATTACTATAAAGCGGCTTTACAAGTGAGAACCCGCACCACTTATCCCGAAGATTGGGCAATGACGCAAAATAACTTGGCAATTGCCTACAATAAACGTATCAGGGGAGAGCGCGCTGAAAATCTGGAAATTGCTATCGCTTGTTATGAATCGGCTTTAGAAGTGAGAACCCGCACCGCCTATCCCGAAAACTGGGCAATGACACAAAATAACTTGGCAATAGCCTACGATGACCGTATCCGGGGAGAGCGTGCCGAGAATCTTGAAAAGGCGATTAGTTGCTATGAAGCAGCTTTAGAAGTATATACCCGCACCATTTATCCCGAAGATTGGGCAATGACGCAAAATCTCCTGGCAATTGCCTACAATAAACGTATCAGGGGAGAGCGCGCTGAAAATCTGGAAATTGCTATCGCTTGTTATGAATCGGCTTTAGAAGTGAGAACCCGCACCGCCTATCCCGAAAACTGGGCAACGACGCAAAGTAACTTGGCAACTGCCTACCGTAACCGGATCCGGGGAAAGCGCGCCGAGAACCTGGAAATTGCTATCGCTTGCTATGAATCGGCTTTAGAAGTGAGAACCCGCACCGCATATCCTGAAGGTTGGGCAGACACAAAAAATAACTTGGGGGTTGCCTACTCTGACCGCATCCGAGAAGAACGCGCCGAGAACTTGGAAAAGGCGATCGCTTGCCATAAAGAGGCTTTACAAGTATATACCCGCACCGCCTATCCCGAACTATGGGGAATAACGCAAAATAACTTAGCAAATGCCTACTTATACCGAATCCGGGGAGAGCGCGCTGAGAACCTGGAAATTGCCATTGATTGCTATAAAGCAGCTTTACAAGTATATACCCGCACCGTCTATTCCGAACTATGGGGAATAACGCAACGTAACTTGGGGCTTGCCTACTCTGACCGCATCCGAGAAGAACGCGCCGAGAATATTGAAAAGGCGATCGCTTGCTATAAAGAGGCTTTAGGAGTGACAACCCGTCGAGCTTTCCCTTACATTTATTTAATGACATCATTTAATCTAGGACTCGCTTATAAAGAATTAAAACAATGGCAACTCGCTTATGATACCTTTGATAATGCCATTGAAACCCTCGAAGATATCCGAGCAGAAATTGTTAAAGGGGGAGATGCAGATAAACAGAAATTAGCCGAAGAATGGCAAGGACTTTATCAACGAATGGTGGAAGTTTGCATCGAACAGAAAAACTATACCGCCGCCATAGAATATGTCGATCGCAGTAAAACCCGTAACCTGGTTGAACTATTAGCAACCCGTGACCTTTACCCGAAAGGCGATATTCCCCAAACCGTCCTCGATGAACTCACCCGCCTGCGTCGAAACATCGAAACGGAACAACGTCGCCTGGAAATTGAAGAACGCAACCGCGACAACTTTGGCGGCGGAACAATGGGAGAACGCAGCGCCAATATCACCACCGCGCCAACTTCACCGCCAGACCGCAGCCGCCTAAACCAACTTCAGCAACAACTGGATGATTTAATTAATAATAAAATTACCCCCATTGACCCCGACTTCCGCCGCACCCAAAAGGTTCAGCCTATGCCTTTTGCAGAAATTCAAGCCTTAACAGGGGAAAATACCGCGATTTTAGAATGGTATATTTTGAGCGATCGCTTTTTGGCATTCATCGTCACACCCCCGACAAAACCCACCGAAACCAACGGGGAAACGGTGACACTCTGGCAGTCCAGTAAAGAGGATTATAACCAATTAGTCAATTGGGCTAATGGCTACTTAAATGCTTATCAAAATCGCACCAGTCAAGATTGGAAAAATAGCCTGATTTCCCGCCTGCAAAAACTGGGGGAAATTCTGCATATCAACGAACTCATGGCGACTATCGAGAAGACGGCTAAAAAATGCGATCGCCTGGTTCTCATCCCCAACCGCTTCCTGCATTTATTCCCCCTTCACGCCATCCCTATCTCGGTATCGGGGGGAGATATCACCTATTTAATGGATCGATTTTCCGGCGGGGTTAGTTATGCCCCCAGTTGTCAACTTCTGCAAACGGCAAATAATCGCGATCGCCAGAATTTTTCGGAACTTTTTGCCATCCAAAACCCCACGGAAGATTTAGAGTTTACCAACTTAGAAGTTCGGAGGATTTCCACCTCTTTTAATCCCCAGACTACTTTGGTCAAAAAACAGGCAACCAAAACCGAGTTAAATTCTCAACAAAAAACCACCCTTAAAACGGCTCATTGTCACCATTTTTCCTGCCACGGTTATTTTAACTTTGCCAATCCCCTACTGTCTGCTTTATTACTCGCCAACTGCTACCTACAACCACCCCCCGACCCTATAGATCGCAGTCGTCATCTCCCCCTTAATAATAACAACACTGTTGATTTAAGTCAATGTTTAACCTTGGGGATGTGTTTACTTTGGACTTGCGTTGCTGTCGGTTGGTGACGCTTTCCGCCTGCGAGACGGGGTTGATTGATATTCTCTCTAACAGTGATGAATATATCGGTTTACCCAGTGGGTTTTTGGTGGCGGGTTCGACTAATGTGGTGAGTTCCCTTTGGGCGGTTAGTGATATTTCCACGGCGTTATTAATGATTCGGTTTTATGAGATTTTTTGGGAGGTGAAAAATGTGGCGATTGCTTTAAATTATGCCCAAAATTGGTTAAGAAATGCCACGAAAACTGAGTTATTAAATTGGGGACAATCCTTTTTAGACAATGTTCAAGAAACGGAAATAGAATTGATGACCGACAATCAGCCTTTTAGTTCTCCCTACTATTGGGCGGCATTTTGCGCCGTGGGTAAAGTCACATAAACCCGGTTTCTTTGATAAACTGAGTTTCTCAATTATCCTCACTTAAAATACTTGCTAAAATTTCTGGAGTCAATCCATTATCAACTGCTTTTTTTCCGATTTCTGTCATGGTTTGACGTAGCTTGATAATAGCTGATGCTTGGGAAAGCATTTGATTTTTTAGCACAAAAGCAATCTTCGTCTCTATCTGTAGCTTTTCGAGTTCGTCAGCATTGCGATAATGTTCTGCTATATCAATCGGAACTTTAATGGTAATTTCTTTTAAGTCGGTCATATTACTTGCCTCAAAGCACTATAGAAATGGGAAATTTTAGGGGTTAATAAAGCTATAGCGCTTCGGTGGATTGGTGAGGTACTTTTCAAAGCCCCTCTCCCTTCTGGGAGAGGGGTTTGGGGTGAGGGCTTTACCTCATGAGTCTGAGAACCGCTATAATTTTAATTT
Organism: Arthrospira sp. PCC 9108; assembly: GCA_016745315.1. Taxonomy (GTDB): domain Bacteria; phylum Cyanobacteriota; class Cyanobacteriia; order Cyanobacteriales; family Microcoleaceae; genus Limnospira; species Limnospira platensis. Next base: position 485,207 of record CP066886.1, on the reverse strand, counting down.
GGGCGACACCACTTCCCCTATTCTATAGCAATCCTAAATGATTTGTAACATCTGTCTTCTCCCCTCTCCCTTTCTGGGAGAGGGGTTGGGGGTGAGGGTCTTCCACGACTGGTTTAGAACTGCTATATCATCTTTGATTACCAATTGTCTACTTCAGAAACTGGGTTGATGAATACCCTAAATGTGATATCATTGATTAGATAAAGTGTTTAACTATCAGTCCTATGTCTAGCTATCAGAAAAACTTACAATGCTTTGTCCAACTCCTACAGAAACAGCCTCAATTATTTAACGACTCCCAACATCAAGAACTACTTGATTTAATTGAACCGCTACCAGATGATATTGAAACTCTAGCTGACGCGATATCAGGTTGGTCAAAAAAGTATGATGATATACGCGCGGCTTATTTACACATCTTGAAAAACTATAATTCTGAACCGGAGTCAGAACCCAACGATCAACGTTTATTCGGAACTACTAACCTATCTTCAACTACTAGCCAACCTCGAAGCACTAAAGAGTTATTAAAAAATAACATTCTGCAAAGTCAGCCAACTAACCAAACTCCCCCAAGAAATCATCAACTGATAATTAATAGATGGTCGCTGAGACTCAGTTAGAGACTGTTAAAAACCCCAAACTAACCTTAATCGCTTTCCAATTGCGAAACACTTTGCAGTCAGGAAATGACCCCATTAACACATCAGACCATCTGTGGGAAAAATGCCGGGAGTTGGGAATTAAGTTGGGTTCTCCTCAGTTAAAAAACTTGATTAAACAACTCCAGAAACCTGACGGAAAAATTGGCTTTGCTTCAACGGATAATAACTCGAACAGCGACCATATCCCACTGTTGAAACCTGACCCCAATACCTTTTTAGATTTCTATGGTAAACCCGGTGTTAATTCTCCTCAAATTAAGGGAGGAGTGTATCCGGTGCAAATTCATGATACCTACGCTGTTGATATTACTTTGTATCGACCAGAAGCAGTTGTGAAAGTCTCCGAATTGCAGACATTTCTCAATCCCGACTACTGCTTAAATCCCGATTTTATTAACTCAGATTTGGGACAAACTCTGCTGTTTTGGGCTGAACCTATGGGGGCGGAAAATCAAAGCGATTTTATCAATAGTTGTATTCGGGGATTATTTCCCCCCACAGAAGCGGAACTTTTATTAAAACATCCCCCCGGTGAGGGTCAGTTATTCGGGAGTCCGATTTTTGAATATCAAACCCCTACAATTCATCTATTAATCTGGTTGAATAATTCCCCCGAAACTCAACAGTTAGAAAGCCAAGGGGGATATTATGAACCCTTGATTAATCTATTATGTTGTCGCCATAAAATCCTCTATGCTTATCGCCAGTCCCGTTGGTGTTATCAACAGGCGAAACAACTCTATCAACAATTGTCCCCCCATCTCCAAACTATTCAGGAATTACCAGAAACCACCCGGCAAAAACTCGATATTTTAAAGCAGGAATTGACTAAACTACCCGGACTATCTTTTGAGTATTTTAACTATATTCAACAGATGAAAATTCACTTAAACACCATTGAAACCAACCTAAGAAACTATCAAACCTGTGTTAAAAACCTGGAAAATATTGCCATACCTGAAGATAACTTACCTTTTTTGCAGGAGTTTCAAGCCAAAGCCAGAAGTATATTTATCGAACAAATAGAAGTCGATTTAGAGTATTTAATCCCCGGACAAGAATTGTTTTCAGAACTGATTAATACTATTCGCGGACTGGTGGAAATTGAACAAACAGAATGCGATCGCTCTTTAGAACACACCATTCAAATTTTAGGGGCGGGACTGGGTGCGGGAGGTATTGTCGCCTCGGCGGTTTCCGGTGATATTGAACGGGGATTCCTAGTAAAAAATGACCAACATCAATATATGTTAAATCCCGGAATTTCTGCCTTATTTTGGAGTCTGTTAGTCTTTGTGGTGGTCGGCGGTGTCGTCGGTTATGTCAATGGTGGGTTAATTGAGTGGTATAATAGTTACTTGAAAAAGCGGTAATTATCAAGGTTGAGGGATTTAATGTTTTTTTAACATTTTCCCATTGACAAATGCCCTTTGATAGCATACTATGGTAATCAGACTATGGTAAGTTCAAAAATGCAGCGTATTTCAATCACACCTCGTCCTCACTGGAAAGATAAGTGCGACGAGGTGGGATTTCATTTCTACGAAATCGATGGATTGTATTGGAACGAAAGCGTTTGTTACCAATTTACCAGCGAACAAATTGATGAAATAGAAGCGGCTACCCAGGAACTACACGAACTCTGCTTAGAAGCCGTTGATTGTATTGTGTCCGAACAGCGTTATCAGCAACTGTCTATTGACCCGGATTTTTTTGAGCTATGTTGTCGGTCTTGGACGCGGGAAGACCTCAGTTTATACGGTCGGTTTGACTTGGCTTATGATGGCGTTAACCCCCCTAAATTACTCGAATATAATGCCGATACTCCCACGGCTTTGTTAGAAGCCAGTGTGGTACAATGGATGTGGTTAGAAGAGGTTTTTCCTGATGCTGATCAGTTTAACTCAATCCATGAAAAACTACTAGCCCAATTACAGGCAATTTACCAAACTTTACCACCCCGCAGAAGGTATCTACATTTTACCTGCGAACGGGATACTGAGGAAGATTTGGGGACTGTTGAATATTTAAGAGATTTGGCGATGCAAGCCGGTTTTGAAACCAAACATTTGTATATAGATGAAGTGGGTTGGGATTCTGATCGGATGTGTTTTTGTGATTTGGAATATCAGCCAATTGAGTTAATGTTTAAACTCTACCCTTGGGAGTGGATAGTTGATGATGAATTTAGCGAGTTTCTTCTCCGTGAAGCGATGCAATTGCTAGAACCACCCTGGAAAATGATTCTTAGCAATAAGGCTATTTTACCCATTCTCTGGGAGTTATTCCCAGATCACCCTAATTTATTACCTGCTTATTTCGATTCTAGCCCCCTGCGACATCCCTACATCAGTAAACCTATTTTCTCCCGAGAAGGTGCTAATATTAGCATTTACTATGGCGATCGCACCTATCAAACCCAGGGTATATATCAAGATGTACCCGTCATTTATCAAGCCTACTTTCCCCTCCCAGAATTTCAAGGCTGTTATCCCGTGGTGGGTTCCTGGGTTATCGGTGACGAAGCAGCCGGGATTGGTATTCGAGAAGATCGTACCCCCATAACCCAGAATACTAGCCAGTTTATCCCCCACTATTTTATCTAATCTTCAAGTTTGTCTTGCCAGCATAAAATAGCTTCCTTAAACTCATTAAGGGAGATAGTTTCGATGGGTTCATCATCTATAATCAGATTCTCAATCGTCACATTTTGGGGGGATAAACTCACATAATAAGCATTACCAGAACAGATACAATCAGCCATTTCGCCATTTTCTAACGCGGCAATTTGAGCGCATATATGCTTAATATATTCGCAGTTATCCTGCACATCCAAAGTTAAAAACTCCACCACCCGGCGGTGGGCGTTACTTTTTTTTCCCCACTCTGACCAATCCCAATTAGTTTGAATACTCATCTTGACAACCTTAAAGGAAATCCTGTGTTAATTTTACCATCATTATTAGTAGCGCCAACAACGATGTATCGACTGCCATCATTAGCGTTACAAAACCGATTATCTCCCCCATCACCAGGGCTATTATAGCCACACAAAGCCCAATTAGGAGCGCTAGAAGGACATGATATGGTATTGGCGGCGGCGTGACCAATGGAGTTAATCACCTGTGTAGCACTACAGCGATCGGGAAACATAGTCGAAAATTTCCTTTGTTGAGATGACCCTTGATAAGTCCATTCTCCTGCATAAATACCCTGACTATTGGGGGCTTGGGTAATGTTAAATCCGCCAACAGTTGCGGGATTTCTTCCCTCCGGACGCGAATGAAATCCTACCAGTCTTCCCCGTTGATTCAACTCTCCACAAAAAATGTGTGTATGATTAACTTGTCGGTTATTATAGGCTGTCACCCAATTACTGGAATTTGAACAGTTAACGGCTTGTCCGGGTCCACAACCCGCAAACACAAACACAGCTACTGTTGATATAAATAACCCTAAGATATTGATGAACTTTGCGACTTTGCGCCTAGGGTTTTTGGTCGTCATAAATTCTCCTGTTAATTTGAGAGATTTGGTTGATGATTATTATGACTATTATATGATAATATGATTTCAGGCAATTGTCAAGGTAAATATAATGGGGCTGTAATTCCCAGCCTGTAAACGGTATTCAGAAATTGTTGGCTAAAATGAGCGATCGCCTGTTGGTTAAAAAATTGACCCCTTTTCCGTTGCAGTTTCTCCCCACTGTAATTATCTCTTTATTAGCATTGATATTATGGGGATGTTCTCCGCTGGGGATAACACCAACACCCACCTTAGTGCAACAAGGCTTAACCATACAGATCCAAGAAATCCATCGACAACTCAAGTTACAATCTGATTTTGCTAGTTCCCCCCAATCATTTAAAATCACACGGGTAAACATCTCGAATATGGAACCAATAATGATTAATAACCTGCCAGGATTTAAGGTTGAGGGAACCTATAACCTAAGTGTAAAATTTAGCGATCGCTGGTGGCGGGAACAGCACAACCGATTTCAGATTTACCTACAAAGACAAGCCCAAGGCAAAATCTGGAGATTAGCGCGTTTAGAAAAGCAGACCAATCGATGGTCTACTATGCCAATTCCCCATCGACGCTTTTAGGGATATCAGCCTGATTAATCAGAACTTATCCTAAACGATGATTACTTTCCATCTCCCAGGGAGATTGTTCGGATTTACCATCAGTTAACATCGGATTCTGGCTAGGCTTTAAAACCGATTTAATAGTCCGCAAAAAACGATTAGGTTGACTAGACTTCATCGCCTGACGTTCTTGGACTTTTTTCGCCAAATGTCGCATAACCGAGGCATCTAATTCATCAATAAAGTGTTCCGCAATCCGTTCTCCCACACATTCGATCGCCTCCGAATATTGAGCCATTAATAGGTCAACCGTAGCCGCCGCACCATCCACGATTTCATCATCAGAGTGAGCAGTAGTTTCCGCCGATGAATTAGGGGGAGTATAGGAATTATTAACAGGTTGTGGAGGTTCAGAAGTGGGACGAGAAGGACGACGGTTAAGTAAATTTTGATATTCATCAATAGTCATCCCCAAATTATGAAGGTGATGATGAACATGATCAAGCAAATCTATTTCTTGAGGGGAATAGGTGCTACGACTGCCATTTAATCCGTGCAGTGTTGCCCAGGTTCTCAGGAGGCTAGTATCATTAATGTGATATCGGTCTAATAATTGAGTAGTGGTTAAATCGGTCTCCGGGGTAGGCTTAAAATCACTCATGTAAACTTCTCCTTAAAACTAGATCTCAGACAACCAGACCAGGGTTGAGACCCACCAGAGTCCGTTAGAAATCATCCCTGACCCCGGTGGGGCTTCATCGCTACGAGATAGCTTATCATCAATAGGGCCGTGTCGTTCAAATTTTATGTAAATTTTAAGTTTTTATGGTACAAATGAACAGAGGGCTTTTTGATATTATCTGTTTGAGAAAACTGCTATGCCAATCTACGATTATTTGTGTCCTAGCAATAACCGCAAGATTGAGGTTATGCACAGTATCAATCGGGAGGTGAAAACCTGGGGCGAGGTTTGTCAGTTAGCGGGTTGTGAAGTGGGGGATACCCCAGAAGATGCACCCGTCCGTCGCCTGTTGGGTTCACCCATGCTGTCTATTCCCACTTCTAATGCTGATTACAGAAATGCGGGGTTTACCAAGCTAGTCAAGCGAGATAAGGGTGTTTATGAGAATGTGACCGCCCAAGATTAATCGACTCCTAAATTAGTATCACTATGGATTAACCCTCTCCTACTAATGGGAGGGCTAATCCTGGTTAATCATTTTCTCGGTAGATTAACCTTATTCACAGTATGAATTTGCCAATCTGGGCTAGTTTCTGGGTAATCTAGGCGGTAATGTCCCCCTCGGCTTTCCTGGCGATAGGCGGCACTTTGCAGAATCAAATATCCGATATCTAACAGGTTGAAAGTTTCCGCCAAGGCTTTTAAAGTTTTGCCAGCTTCAGGAGATGATAACTGCATATTTTGCCAAGGGTTCATGGTCAGTAAATATTTACTGATTTCTAATTTTTGCAACTGCTTGCGCCAATTAAAAATAATCGGGATAGCTGCTTCTAGGACGGTTTGGGTCCGACAAATTCCGGCACTTTCCCACATCAAAGCCGCCAAACTGTGGCGAATTTCCTCAATTTTCTCTAATTCTTGAGCATAATCAGATTTACCTTGCACCAATATCATCGAAGGTGTATAATCGATATATTCATGGTCAGTCAAATCTATTTCAATTTTGGATAATTGAGAAGCAAAAACCAAACATTCCAATAGGGAATTACTAGCCAAACGGTTAGCGCCGTGAACTCCCGTGCTGGCAGTTTCTCCAATGGCATATAACCCTGGCATAGAGGTACGATTCATTAAATCACAGGTAATACCTCCCATCCAATAATGGGCAGCAGGGGCTACAGGCATAGGTTCATTAAAGACATCAATGCCCCAATTTTTACAGACGTTAATAATATTCGGAAAACGATGGCGAATTTTATCTGGTGGTATGGGTCGCATATCCAAATATACATTATCCTCAGCGGGGTGATCTGAGGTTTTTTGTAGGTGCATAAAAATCGCCCTACTGACGACATCTCTAGGGGCTAATTCCCCGGCTGGGTGATAGTCAAAGGCAAAACGCCGCCCTTGGCGATCGATTAAATGAGCCCCTTCTCCTCGCACAGCTTCACTAATTAAAAAATGGGGTGCGCCGGGTTTCATTAAGGCTGTGGGGTGAAATTGGAAAAATTCTAAATCTCGGACAGCAGCCCCCCCTCGCCATGCGATCGCAATGCCATCTCCGGTGCTAACTTCAGGGTTAGTAGTTTTGGCGAAAACTTGACCGCCGCCACCAGTGGCTAATACCACAGCCTTAGCTTGTAGCCAGCGAATTTGACTTTGATACAGGACACTAACACCCTGACAGCGCCCAGTTTGAGGATTTGGCCATATACTTAAAGCGATCGCCCCAGAAACCACCTGAATATTAGGGCGTTTTAATACCGTAGCCATGAGGACATCAACGATCGCCCTTCCCGTAGTGTCGCGGGAGTGGAGAACCCTAGGACAAGAGTGGGCGGCTTCTAGGGTAGTGGCTAATTTTTCTCCAGCGCGGTCAAAGTCCACACCCAAATTCACCAAAAACTCGATCGCCTCCGCCGCATGGTCTACCAAAAACTGTACAGCTTGGCGATCGCATAATCCCGCCCCCGCCTGTAAGGTATCCTCTAGGTGTAATTGTGGCGTATCTGGGGGATAAATAGCCGCCGCAATGCCCCCCTGAGCCCAGGGACTAGAGCCACTTCCCAGACTATCTTTAGTAACTAAACCGACGCGGAAATGAGGCGGAAGGCAAAGACTGGCATAGAGTCCAGCCGCACCACTTCCCACCACAATGATATCAAATTGATTAGGAATTTCCTCCGCCGACTCCGAGAACTCCGAAGTGGGGTTGGGGTTATGTTTCATGCTGTTAAATTCGACGCTTCCAACGAGTATATCGATTCTTTTCTGGAATTTCAGCAATTGCCGAAAAAAGCCTAGGGCCATGACCACAATCAACCTTAGACCAGAGACAGGGGAATGGGTAGCAGTCCCCATTACCTATTACCCCAATTATTGAGTTGGCATTTTTACCAAGAATTTACCATTGTCAAAAACAAAAGTTTGCCCCCGTTTAATAAACCCTTTAAAGCCATCCTGTTCAGCATTAGGGAGGGGACCCGGTGGGTAGTGATACAGCCAAATTTTATTTTTAATCTTGTCCGGTAGGGTCATAAGTTCCTGATAGTGAGCATGAACTCCTCCCGTAACTGGAGCCGTATTGCAATCATGAAAAATGAGATTTGCACTCTCATAAAAACCCTGCAATTGCTGGGGACAATACTTAGTATCCGTAGTCAAAAATACCTCAACTCCCGCCACCGAGAAACTCAGACCATAACTCGGAACATCCTGATATTTGTCTTGAATATGAATAGTAGGAACCAAAGTAAAATCAACCCCTTCCCAAGTAAAACCAGACCCCGGAGAAATCGGTTCAATATCAAAATAGGTTTCTAAGGTAGCGAAATCATCTTCAATAGAAGTCATACTTCCCGCCAGACAATTATTCCAGACCAGGTCAGCAAGTTCTTGGCTCAGGTAAAGTTTAGGGCGTGAGCAGTTAGGATCAAATTTAGTCGTAAACCCCATATATTCCAAGCCTCCCGTATGGTCAGCATGGATATGGCTAATATAAATATCAGTAACATCTCGATAAGACCATCCCAACTGATACAGAGAATGCCGCAGATCACTCCCACAGTCAATCAACAGTTTCCGATTATTTTCCGCTACCAGCATCATATTAGATTGAAAGTTATCAGCCCCTACGGTAAAGGCTGAACCCGAACCTAAAAATATTAGCTTCATGAGATGATCAGGTCGATGGATGTTCAAATTTAATCATATAGCCGAGGGAGATCTGACTAAAACTTAGATGGGGGGATCTGTTCAACTTTAATCAAACCCTCCATTACTGACCTAACAATGGGAGCCGCCACTAATCCACCACTTCCCCCTTCTGGTTCATCTACTACCGCTACCACTACATAGCGAGGATTATCTACCGGCATAATACCAACAAAGCTGGTAATATAAGCCCCCTGATAATAACCACCGGTAGAACTAGCTTTTTGAGCAGTTCCGGTTTTTCCAGCAATGCGATATCCGGGAATGTGGGCATTTTTACCAGTGCCATCAGTCACTACAGTTTCCATCATTTCTAAAACGGTTTGGGCGGTTTCGGAGGAAAAAACCTGTTCCGGTTGGGGGATGGAAGTTTGTAAGTAGGACTGTCCCTGACTATTAAACAACCCTTGTACTACATGGGGTGTCACTAACTTACCACCATTGGCTAAGGTAGCATTGATTTGAGCTAATTGCAGAGGAGTAATTGATAATCCCTGGCCAAAGGAACTGGTAGCAATCTCAATGGGTACATTTACAAAATCCTCTGCACTTTTCAGCAGACCAGTAGCCGCAAAGGGTAAGTCAACATTAACGGCTTTCCCCATACCTAGGCGCTGTAGACCCTGATGATAAACTTTTGGGTCCAGGCGTTGCACAATCCGCACCATGCCGATATTACTGGAATATTTGACGATATCCGTAATCGACACATTCCCCCTAGCACCTGCGGAACTATAATCGGCATTAGAGATAGTCCAAGGGCCGATCTGAATGCTACCCTCATCATTAATGTAACTATCTGGTGCGATCGCCTTAGCCTCCAAAGCTAAAGCCACTGCTATCGGCTTAAAGGTAGAACCGGGTTCGTATAAATCCGTCAAAGCCCAATTTTTAAATAGTTCCTTGTCAAAGTTATAGTATTGATTGGGATCATAAGAAGGCTCATTCACTAACGAAAGTATAGAACCATCTTCGGCATCCATCACAATCACAGTTCCCCGCTTCGCCTTAAAAGCCTCTACCTGTTCAGCTAGGGCGCTGCGGACAATGCGCTGCATACGAGAATCAATGGTTAGCCGCAATTCTAGGTCATCCATTTGGATGAAACCCCCAGCCAGTTGAGAGGGAACCCATGCGCCATTTACCGCCCTTTGAAACAGCAGGGAAGGCATACTGCGTTTAAGCAGGTTTTCCTGACTATACTCAACTCCCGCTTGACCTCGGCCTTCTTTGTCTACATAACCCACAACATCAGCAGCTAAATTTTGTTGGGGATAAAGTCGCCGCCGCTCAGGAATTAATTCTAAGCCATCAATCTGTAATCGGAGAATCCTCCGCCTCATTTGTTCTGATAAACTATCAGCTACCTTTAGACCACTCTGGGCTAAATTAAATAAATTCAGCAATTCCTGAGCCGTGGGGCTGCTTAGATCCGGATTAACCACTACTCCCGCTAGTTGCTGGGCGATTTCCTCTGGTGGGCTTTTAAACAAAACTGGGTGAGCATATAGGGTATATACCTGCTGATCAAAAGCCAGAATTGTACCATTGCGATCGCTAATCGGACGACGGGGAATAAACGGTAGAGAACGCTGTTGTTGCTGATATTCAGCTTTTTCTTTCAGAAAAGGACCGTCGATGATTTGCAGACGAAACAGTTGCACTACCAGCCCCAAAATTCCCGCCAGTAGGATTAACCACACCAGGTATAGCCGAAAGGGAGTGCATTTTACTGACTTAATTGGCCCGCCCTCCCCCTTCGAAGATCTCCTAGAACCTAATGGTGGTTTATTTCTCGGGGGATGGTAAACACTAGCAGAACCTGGCGATCGCCCAGCGCCTCGGAACGAGAATCGCTTCTTGATTCGGCCCCCTTTGGCTTCACTGAGACGACCCGAAGAAAAACCTGATTTATGCGATCGACTCGAACCAGAAGAATAATCAGAAGAAGCCATTGGCTATTTTACCTGCTAACATTAATCCAACTGATCTTCCCCCCATTGCGCCCCTCCCATGGTTAACAACCATCAGAGCGTGTTAACTATAAACCCTTATCCTAACAGCGATAGCGGGTTATTACTCAACCCAATAACTATGCCTAGTTACTCAAATGTTACTCACAATCTAGTCCTAGCATAGGAAAATAATTCTGTCAATAGGTTGATTACTCAGTCAATAAGCACAACTTAATCAATCTGTCAAATGCCTACTATCTCCCCTAACCAAACACCGATAGGGTAACTCTCTCGTGATACCCGTCAACAGCAAGCCTAGCGGTTCCTAGCGTCACTGTTGACTGCTATCACATCGGTCAGTTCCCCCAATAGTGCTTGTTTCGGTTAGGGGGAGGGTATGGCTCAAATTTCAAAACCCATAGGGGTAGTCAGATTATTGGTGAAATATTGAGGAGCCTACTCACTACCAACAAAATGCGATCGCATAATCTAAACTATCTCCTACCGGAACCAACCCGATACCCCTAAACAACTTTTCAACTGGTAACTTGTTTCGTCATCTCTCGCTGATACCTACATAATCCTAGAGAATTGATTCCCCATCGAAACCGATACCTACATACCGCTAGACAAGTCTCCAATTTTTGGTGGTAATCATCCCAGGCGGAACCCAGTACCCCTAATAAAGCACTAAGCCAAAATCTTAACCCGTCTATTGTAGGTAAACTAGGGGTGAGCATTCATATAAATGATTTACAGGCCTGTTGCAACAGGCCTGTAAACAAAAAATACACGCATCCCCTACAGTCAGAAACCATAGGGGGCCATTTAAGTTATTGGGTTAGGTGTTAGGTGTTAGGGTTTAGGGTTTTCTCCAACCATCATCATCAATATCATCTCTGTTAATTGGAAGAGGGGGTGATTGCTTTTTATCTTCTAACTGTTTTTTACAAACTGTTGATGGCATAAAATCATTAACATATCTAATCAAATAATTTAGGCTATTTTGGATACCGTCTAACCTATTCTCAATAAGTAAGTTTCCTGTATGCGTAACGAACATACTGATAATAATCGCGACAATAATTAACCCTAATTCAACTATTACCAAGTTCATTTATATTAATTTCCAAAAATGAAGTGTAAACCATTTAATCCTTTCTAGTGGAGAAAATGAAGCGTAAAAATTGCTGTACGGCGGTGATTCAATTATTTGATATTCATTAAGCCATATAGTCTCTTTTTAACCATCATATTCTGCTTCACATCATTGTAGGCATAGAATTTAAGCCACCCTGCCATTTTCCAGTACACGGGTACACTGTCAGCGTCAAATAATATCCTAACAAATTTACTGCCAGAAATGTCAGGCAATTTTTTAGTACCGTGTAGAGTACTATCATCTTCTATCCTAAAATTAAATTCATAAACCTTAAACCAGTTACTCTCTGATATATTAAGTGCATTAGGCATTATCTGTTAATTTATTGTTGAGTGTTTAGCATATTTTCCAATTTGTCGATTTTTTCTGATAATTCCTGAATTGCCGCAATCACTAATGGTATCAGTTTATCATACATGATTGTTAAGTAATCTATTTTTTTGTCGTCAACTTCAGGACTATCTGTATGGTCATTTTTAACCACTTCAACTGCGTTAGGGTATATATTTTGTACTTCTTGAGCAATTAACCCAAATTGTTCTGTACTTGGATTAAAGCCATGAAATGCTGCAAGTTCATTATACTTAAACCACGTGACTGTCAATGCGTTAATTTCGCTTAACCCTATAGTTGGTTTTGATAAAAGTGTTTTGAATTTAAGATCAGAGCTACCTTTAACGTAGTCTCCATTATCGTTAATATAAGATACATTTGTGCCTCCTACTCTAAATCTAGTATGTACTTCAGATGATGAAGAAAGAGTTGAGCTCTTTGTAAAATATGTCTGTCCGTTGTATACTTGTATTGAACATCTATCGTTAGGAACAGTTCGCCAATCGCTTTGATGAAAATTAATACCATGATATATAAATACTCTAGGATTATTATCTGCTTCTAATTGCATAGAATAATTCCCTTGATGAGAAAACGCCCAGCTATTTCCTCCAACTCTACTATTTAGTACTAAACTTGCCGAACCAGCAGTAGAGCCTATCCGGCGGATGTCAAACCCCCTCCAAACATTAAAATCAATAAGCATATTTCCATCAGGAAAACTTTCATTAGTTGCAAAAGTTACTGGATTATTTGTTATGTTAAATGTTTTAATTCCTGTTAAAGTTTGATTACCTGTAGTTCTAACTACAGTTGAATCTACGTTAATTGTTCTATTAGCTGCTAAAGTTCCTCCTCCGGATAAACCATCACCTGCAGTTAATGTAATATTTGAATGTGTGTGCGTTGTGGGAGTCCTAGCGTCAGATAATCTACTATCATTACCTTGACAGGCTGTGTTTGCTGTAGTGCCATAAGCAACCGCCCATGTTGTGGCAGTACTCCCATTAAAATTATTTCCAGTTAATCCCGTACCATTTGTTAATGTATTAGGAGTATTGGCAGTTATTGTTATATTGGCACTACCATTAAACGAAGTCCCATTAATTGTTCTAGCAGTTTGAAGTGCTGTTGCTGTTCCGGCGTTTCCACTTATTGACCCGGTAATTAATGAATTAAATGTTTTAACTCCTGTCCATGTCTGATTCCCAGTTGTAATTATCCCTGAATTAGTTGCACTAGCTGTAGGTAAAGTAACATTAGTTCCTGTTGATGATGTAACTACAGGACCTGCTGTTGTTCCTGCTGTTACTCCTAAATTAGTTGCTACATTTACTTGTGCGCCTGCCGCAATCCCATCCAGCTTGGTTTTATCTGCCCCCGTCATTAGACCCGCAAGCGCAGTCGTGGCATCAGGTAATACAGCATTAGTACCATCAGAACTGTTAACGGTTAACGTATTGCTTGTAGTGCTTGTAGAGAGGTTGGTGGATACGTTTGGGGCGGTGTTTCTAAACTCAGTTCCTACTAAAGTTAAGCCAGTTCCCGCAGAATAGGTTGTATTAGGAGGTGTTACCCAAACACCATCGCCGCGTAAATAGTTAGATGTACTACCATTTGTATCAATGGCAGCAACATTACCTGAATCTGTTATTTGGGATAAGGTATGTGTATGGCTAGTTGGCGTTCTAGCATTTGATAATCTGACATCGTTACCTTCTGTAACAGTTCCAGTAGTTGTTCCAAAATTTTTGTTAAACGCTGTATTTTTGGTAAAAGTAGGCTCTTTACCGTCTAATGTACTTTGAAGTCCTGTAACATTAGCAATGGTATGTGTATGACTTGAAGGAGTAAACGTTGTCGGTTTTGACGTTATTTCAGTCCAGCTATGGGAATGAGTAGATGGGGGAAAGTGCCAGGTTTATTAATAATATTATTCCAAATTAACTCAGTTAATTTGACTAAATTAGCAATCCCTAAATTTAACTATTGGAGTCAATAACTGCTTGTATCCGTTCATTAGTTAAATACAGATTAACTTCACCTTCTGGCAAGTCATCGGTTGATTGCCCAAACTTACTAGAGTAAATGTTGAAATTAGTCATAACTGCCTCTATATTGAGTAATCAAATAAATGGCTAATAACTTAATACTAGCCATTCATTTGATGATTACATATTGATATATTCGATAATTGTAACGCTGATACTAGCGCTAGATTCTGCTATCGCCTGTAACTCAGTTCTACCCCACGTTATTGAGATGGTATCACCTGGCTTAACCGAAAATGCAGCGTCTGACACGCTATCACCTGTAGGGTCAAATATTAGATGTACATTGGTATTTGACCGATTCTTCTACAAACACCGTTCTACCGTTACTGGTAGCATTGATAGGCACAACTTCCGTGATAGTGTTAGCAGTCAAACTTATCGCTGTAGTTGTCGGTGTTCCCTGTATTTTACTGCTAATGTTTAGAGTGTCTAAATTGACAATAGAACTGTAAACTGAGAAACTCATAATAAACCCCTAAATCAAAGTACAATTTACCAATTTATTGTTTGTTCTAATCCAACAATATTGGTTACGCTATCCTCAGTTATAGCATAGATAGAAGCTGTTGATTTTAGTTCATCATCCCACCCAGCGTTAGGAGGTAAATATAGGCATTGATAAGGTACACAGTTACTGATATCACCGTGACAAAACCATACCCCTACAGAACCTACGTTTTGTAAGTGCAACCTATACCGATTAATATTTGAGGGTCTAACTAATGTGGGGGTATTGCCTATTGTCACCCCAAAATTTTCGGGTTGTGTCAATGTAGGGGTTTGAGGAACTGTATCGAGTTGATATTCAGCCATGCCCAAAATATTAATAGAATCATTGTTATGTAACTGAGTTAAACACCTAGCTTTAACTATTGAGTTGCTATCAATTGCTAAACCTTCGTTTTGATTAGTGATTAATTCAATTAACAGGTTTTCGGTGTGAATGCCTCCATAATATGGCAATTTGACCGTTTTCTGTTGCCATATTCCCATAAAATATTTGTAAATCTACCGCTTCCTGCAACACTTCCTGTTTTTTTTTTCCACCGTTGGTAATAGCTATCTTCCGGGTAAATTTTGGGGATTTGTGATTGTGCAATACTGGGAGTGTAACATCTAGCGTTTAACGATGATATATAGCTGTAAATACCGATATCATATTTATATCTTTCTGTTATTAATGATTCTAAAATAGTCCCGTTAAATAACTCTATGGCGTTACTCCAGTTAGCAGCGTTTATATGAGCCGCGATATTTTTAACACCTCTCATGATTTCCCTTATTTAATGGATTTAGTAACATAATTATACTATCATATAATACTATTAAACTTAGTACAAAACGTTAATATGGTTAGAGACAGACGGACGATTAGAGACAAACCAAAGGTTAGACCTCGCTCGGGAGTTAGATATGACACAGCTCCCTTTAGATTAAACGATGACCCCGGTAAACTAGGAGACCCGTTTCGAGGTTGGACTGGAGACCCATACGGGAGGGAATTAGATACTCGAAACAAATTTATAAGTGATTCTAAATATGTAGCTCCTGAATACTGGGATGCAGATGAATATCACAAAAAAGAGAAGCTGAAGAAAGGAAAAAAAGAGAGGATATTAAAAAAGAGGCAACTGTCAAGGAACCACCAAACAGAGATGAACCAAAGGGAGGAAAAAAACCTAGGGGAAAGGGTGGCGCTGGTAGAGGTTTTGGCGGTCCTAATAGCGGTGACGAGGTAGATGATGATAAAGGAAGGCGACCAGGCGATAGTTCAGATGATGATTCAGATGATGATTCAGACAATGGAAATGGCGGAAATGGCAATATCGGTTGTACCATAAAAGCTAATGAAAAGTACAGCGTTGAAGAGTTCGACAGACAAATGGGTAGCGGGGGATGCTGTAATCCTCCACCAAGTGGAAGTAGCATCACTTTTTTTTAGTCATATGGATTGGAGGTGGGGAGAAACTCCTCAACCAACAGGAAGTGAGAGGTTTTTTTATACGCAAGGACAGTGGGAGTCTGAGTGGCATACGGCGACCCTGATTTAATGTTTGAAAGTATAGGTGTATTTTGTGATTGGTGGATGGAATGCACAGAATTTGATTATGTAATTCCTAGATTTTCCGCGAGCACAAAAGATATCCCGCAATGCATCGAAGGAGAAGAACCTGAAAATATACGAACGATAACAATACCAGATATGAACGAAGAATGCTGTGGAATGATTAGAAGGATTTACGAGTTCCTAGACCCTGAATCCTTTCCGGCTGAAATGCCGGAAAAAATCACGGTTAATGCTGATAATCCAGAGAACAGAATTAAACGAATAAACACATTGCCAGAATGGTTAATGTATCGATTTGACATCGATGACGAAAGATGGGGTGAATTTGAAGTTAAAGTCGAGATTGATGACGTAAATTTGATGACCAAAGAACAGGAACACGCGGAAATCAAATTACCTAACTTAGCTGAATCAATTGCTGAAATATTCGGGCTGGTAATGGAAATTGCCATCTCTCATCAGGTTACACAAAACGCTGTGTTAACCTGCTTACATGAAGCAGGTTTGGCTCACGCAGCAGCCTTTAAAGCTGGTAGGGAAGTCTCGGAAATATTAGACTATTTAGGCTTTGAAACTGAGGAAAAATACGAGAAACTAAAAACAGCTTTCACTCCAGAGGCTGATAATTTTGAGGAACTACTAGAACCTAACGAAAGTAAAGTTAAAATCACTAATCAAAAGAACGCGAAAGAAACACTAGAGACAGCCTTAAATCAAATAAAGGAAATATTCTCAATAGTTAGAGCGCAAGGTACTTTACAAGTTAATGGTAATGACCCATCAAAAGACATATTAGCCGATTTAACGCGGTTATATGATTCAATGAAAAAACAGGATGAGATTAGAGAACAGGAAACCAATAAAGTCAAAGAATTGCTCAAAAAAGACTTTCCTGATATCAAGATAGAAACCGAGTTAATAGACGGCGATAATCCACTAAGGGAGACTCTGTAATGGTAGCCAGAAGTGCAAGAATGCTAAGAACAACCCGTGGCTTATCCAGTCGTCAAACTAGGTCAGCAATTGGACGGAATGGAGTTAGACAGGTTAATTTTTCTCGACGAACATCAACCGAGGAAATGGGATGGTTTGGGAAGCTGTGGACAAAAGTCACAGGAAAAGTAGTTCAGTGGGGTAAATCATTTGCGGGTTGGTTATGGGAGGGACTTACTAAGTTCTTTTCTAGCTTTAGCTTTGAAAAAGTAGCGACATTTATTACCTCTAATTGGGACAGCTTTTGGAATTTCAACTGGAATATATCAGATGAACAGATAGACAAAAATATGATGAATATTGCTAATCAATTTATTAGTACTACCGCCGGTTTTTTGGGTAATATGGCAGGTAAATTAGTTTGTGGAGTATTGCCTACCATTGGTATTGCATTTATCAACAAAGCTGCTGCTATGCACATTGCCTTAAGCAAGGGACCTGAAATGCTTAGGGAAGTATCATCAGCTTTTGGTTCATACGTTAGGCAATCATTTAATATGGCTATGAAAGCTATAGCATGGCAACTGTTTAAACATGGTAGACGGGTTGTTAAAATGTTTTTAGCCGCAAGCCCTTCAGCGCTTGCGAAACGTATCGTTTCGATGGTTCCCGGTGGTAAAGACAGGATGAAAAAGTGGGGTGACGAAAAAGGTGAAGAATGGAGTTTTGGGAAACAGAGAAGGGACGCTAGAGAAAAATTACCAGAAGAATATGACGGCAAGTTAAGCACTATATGGAACCAAGATAGTTCAGAGGAATTTTGGGATGAATTCTCAGATAATTGTAAAGAAGCGATTATTTTAGTCGCTCAAGGCTTAGATGAATATATCGCGTTACAACGCATTGAGGAAAATAGACAGCAACAGTTAGTTAGCGCGGTTATAGAAAACGGCAGCGAACGTTTTAGATTAGTATCAAGTTTGCGTAATTTACAGGAAAATGTAACCAACGCATTAGCTCAAACTGAGATATTAGGAAATAGAGATATTGGTCAATTTGTAGGGTCGGGTGATATCTCTGAAGTTCCGAATAGCAGTAATTTAAAAATTCAGTTAACCTTCATTTTGTACAATTACGAAAAACCTCCATATTGGACTAAGGAAAGACGGTCAAAACTACAAAAAAACTCAAATAGAACTCCCATCAGTAGAAAGACACGAAATAACCTGGGATAAATTACAAAGGATATTTACTCAACCTAGTAAATCGGCATTTACCAAAGGCAATATCAAAGTAACCTGTAATATGCGAAATGGTAGGAAATTTTCATTTTTTGTGAATGAAAGCTCTAAATCTGACGCTGAAAGAATTTGTAAGGATTTAGTACAATTAACAAGTTCCTCAATTGTTTATCCTTTGATATTTGAGGAACGTAAAGGTTTTGGCGGTAGGGAAAATGCGAAAAGAATCAAAGAGAGCAAAATGTATATCAGTGAAGTGAAAATACTTAACTGGGAATTAATTGATAAATTTGAACAAGCCAAAATCGATATGGGAGAGAATAGTGTTTTTGGCAACGTACAAAGACCCTAGGAAGTCTAAAGTAAAAATTCCTTTACATTTTGAGAAGAAACCTAAGTGGGTAGATGACGCAATCAGAACAGCTACTAGAACGTCGTTAGAAATGAAAACTGGGAGTCAGCCACCAACTACAGCTTAATGTAGTTTTCATTGAATAGAAGCTACATATATGTAGCATCTGATATATCAAATAGTTAACAGACAAATTCAGTTAATGATGCTAGGCTCTATGTATTAACTGATTAAAGGTGATGATTATGGCTAGTCCAGTAACTCTTAATGGTGCCACTCTCGAACACCAATTGCTAGAAGTTATCGAGCAAGTTCAACGTGCACAGATAAACGCAACTAGAAACCCTAATGGTGTAACGGTAGTTACAGCTTATACCCGCAACATGGCAACTGGAGCTGTGACAGTATCCCTAACAATCCCTACTGATGATGTTTGGGATGCTACTGATGGCTCTATCGATGTACAAGCCATCGCTGTTTTTGTTGACTAGGGTTCATTAACTAGGTAGACATTAACACTATTGTTGTCTACCTATCTAAAGTTTTGTTTGATAATTAATGAGGTTAAATTATGCCATTAAATGATGCTTACGATAAATATAAAGCAAATTTTGTTGCTAAACTAGCGGAACCGAAAGGCACTTGTATCGGCAGGAGTTTGATGGTTGAGGCTCCAGTAGACAAGACATCAAAGTATGTTATCCCAATGCCTATGTTGCTGCTTTATACGCTATCCGATAACGCCGTAACACAGGAACCCGTCCTGGTGCGAGACTTAACTATCTGGAGACCTCCCGTTAGTGGAACTACATCAACTAATGCTAATAGGCGTAATATCATACCAGGGGCTAGAGTTAGGTCATGGAAACGTATAGAGTACACAAAGATTTTTGTAGAAGCTCCTGCCTCTATGGGTGGAGTATGGAGAACATATCGCACATCAGGAACTAACGCGGGTGATAGGAAGCTAAGATTTATTGGTTTAAAAGTTCCTCAAATTTTCTCGATTAATTCTTTGCTATATGTTTTTGCTCATTACTGGAGCAAAAAACCCGCGAGTATTAGAACCTATAACTCAATGTTTCGTATTCCGGCTGAATCTGAAATTACCCTCGATAACCTAGGAGAACTAACCACAGGTAAAACTGAAGCACCTAATCAAGTACAAGGAAACCTTAGCGCTTTACCTGAGAAAACAGGCAACAAACCATAATAACTATCTTGTTGCTAATTATATACCCGTTAAATCACAAAATAGGATTAACGAGTTTTTTGTATTGGTTATTATTTGTACATTCTATATATACTTAATGTAATACTTGATATTTTTATAAATAAGTGTAAATTGTATAATTTATGTTTATTTTTAATAAATTAATTAGATAAGATAATTTTAATTAAATACAGTGAATTCAAAAGAGCAAGGTAACTATACAGTTACAGAATCAATTGAAGGTAGCGTAACTGTAGAAAATGTAACTAATGTCAATACTAATAAAGTATTGACTCCTACAGAATACCAAGAGACGTTGAGTCGGTTTAATCAGTTTACTAAGTTTCTGGAGTTGGTTAATACTTACCTTCCTTACCCCAAAACTTCATTAATTCAATCATTGACCAACAAACTCCAAACGTCGGAGATTATCAACTCAAATACCTTTTATCTGACATATTCAGAGATTGCCACACTTAAACGAGTCACCAACGCAATCCTGACGCTATTAAAAGCAGGTGGAGTAAAGCTACCTCGTAAGGTTACGGGAGCCATACAGGATGATATTAATGCACTAGAAGACCATCTATTGGGCTCTGAGAGTGATTTAGAGGATGAAGATAATGAAGTCAACCCATTTTCTAGTTGGTTAGATTAAGGCTAGTCCAAAATAAAACCACCCATATATTATCTGTTTTCAGGACTGAAAATACAGTCCTGAAAATGAATAATACCCAGGTGGCAGTCAACAAGCATCAGGAAATTATAGCATGATACCACGTCATTGGTCCGAGGTTAGGCTTAACCTACGAAACATCGCGTTAACCCCCTTGATGTATATCGGTCATTCCCTATATATCAAAGTTCCAATTTCCAGTGGAAAGTCAGGAATAACGTGGCCATCAACTTTAGTTAAGTTTGATAAGGATTTTATCGCTTATTTTTTAGGTAAAATCATTAAAAAATTAATACCATTAAACCCGAAAAACTTGAGGAATTAATGGAGGATGCACTTGAGTATTACAGAGAAGAATACAGCATCTATGCGGCGGAAAATGGCTTAGACAAAGAAATTGATAACCCTAGCGGAAGTTTCGGAGTGCACCCAAAAGATGAGAAATAAATACAATGCTAGAGGACAAAAAATAGACAGCTATTATTTTTCAAGTGCATTTGAATGTAGGGTTTATCACCTTCTACGAAAACATGATAATCAATTAATTGTTCACCCTAAAATGACATTAATTGAACATGCAAAACCTTGGAAAAATATCACCTGGATTCCAGATTTTTAGAGTCCGTTCTTTAATCGTTACATCGAAGTTAAGGGAGTATTAACTGATTCATTTAAGCTAAAAATGCAGTTATTGCAGTACCTTAATCCTGGTTTAGTCAATCAGTGTTGGTTTGTTATAAGGGGGACATCCTACCGATGGCAAGGCATCTCATTTATCAATATCGACGAGTTTAAGGGGCTTTTGAAAAACTTAGAGATTCCAAGGGTAAACAATGAATAAACTGCACTACAAGGGGTTATTTTCCATTGACGGTGAGTTAATAAACACCACCTATAACCCACACCTATTTGAGTCAGAAACCACTCAAATAGCCTACCGGATACTAACCCCTATAAAGGAACATAAAACCCAGGAAATCCTTGATTTAGCTTATTCCTATATGGGTTGTTATAGCCCTAGGGGGGACTACAGAGGTCACGCTACAGCAAGGTTGACAAATGAAGGCAGCCTACGAGTATCAATTGTTGGTAACCCTCAATTTTGGGAGGTATGCAAAAAAATTTCAAACGTCATAATCAATCATCAAAGGATAATTAATCATGAGTATCGGATATTACGGCAAAAAACAGGACGATAAATTTAGTTATTGCAGTGCAGTTAAGCCCGGTGAAACGGCAACCTTTCTAATTGTTGATTATGCATAATTCCGAATTAAGTCACCTCATTTATGGATATTCGGGAAAGGTGTATCAGGGGATTTTTCTAACTTCAATGATAGGGATTGGAGTTATTCCAAAGGTGATAAATAATTAATTGCTGTACGGTTTTGTATTGAAAAATACGAGACTGAATATAACGGCAAAAAACGAGAATACACCCCTACATCTCCAGAACTCGCATTGCTTAAAATAGTCGAAAGTGACTCAATGCTTACAGACGGTTCTGTGATGTTTACAGCAACAATAAATCTAAGTCAATCATCAGTCAGACCTTCTGACAGGATATTAGAGGGAAATATCGGAGACGATAATTTAAACTCTGATATTTCTAATATCTTAGAAATTGAATGTATTAATCCATTCAATCAATCTTTCGCTACTTACTCAATCGGAGATATTGACGCTTTCATTGAATCCAAAACTAAAAATAAAGCAGGATTTAATGGAAAGGCAAAATACAAAACCTTCGAGGAAAGGTTAACAGAAGGGGCTAAGGTTTTGGATTGTGACCCTAGCTTTGAGAGTCTTTATAACAAGGTTAAACAACTTGATTCTAATGTATTAATTGCATTAATTGAATTACTGCGATTAATGTAGTCACAAATAAATCCCCCCTAAATATTTAGGGGGGAATAACCACCATACCATGTCAACAAGTCAAGAGCGATAAGAGGTTACTACCATGTCTGAGGACTATATTGATTATAGGCTAATCAGAAGCCAAATGTCATCTGAACTAGAAGAAATAATCACAGAAGGCAACCTGGGTGAGCAATTAGAGTCTGTTTTACGGGCTGTCTGTGTTCTGCCATATCCTGATATCCAATTCCCTATTGTAACCTCGTTTATAGCGTCTCCAGTAACCCTTATGAGTACAGCTGGCATCCTGTTCCTTTGGGGGTCTAGCGGTACTGGAAAGTCACAGATAGCTACCGTAGCATCTGAACTATACAAGACAACCTCGGTGCTTGCTAATAGCACTTTCGCTTCACTGAGAAACAAGATACAACATGAACGATTTTATGACCCCCTTCAATGTGAATTTGAGAAAAATTTTATATTGGTATGGGAAGATATCACCCCTAGCTTATTAATTGAAAATGAGAATATGTTATCGCTTTTCAAGGTGTTAAACCGCAAAAATAGCCGAATAACCATCAGTAGTCAGACACCGGGAACTAACATGATTTTTAATGCTTTCGCTTTAAAGGTGATTAATTCAATACATCCATTGTGGACATTTTGGGAGTTAAACGAACTCAAAAGACGGATGTTTCCTATATGGTTTAAAAAGAGACTATGACATCAGAGGAATATAGGGGCAATGGTTACGAGTTAAGTGATTTAAACGATGTAGAGGATATTACGCTTGATAAATTATCATCTCAATTAGAAATTTTCTGGAGAAATATCGATAACTGCAATCAATACAGCAAGGTCAAAAAACAACTACAGAAACACAAAAAAGATATCATTAACGCTAGGTTATCAAGTGAAATTATTGTCACCCATTCATTGATTTATCAATTATCTATCAATGAATCAATTAAACGCTTCAATGATTACTGGGATTTTGTTAATGAAAAAATCTTGACTATATCATCAGGTACTGAACAATTTTTAGACAGTTTTATCACTCAAGGTATTGAGGCAAAAATGAAACAAAATAACCAGGCAATTAACGCGGGATGTCCTGAGTTAACCGAGGTTGTAACTGATATCGACCCGAAAGCGTTAAAAGAAGCCATTGAGAGAGCCAAAACAGATGGATATCTTGATAGTCGCGTTAATGTTTCAGAGTTGACTAATCTAATGAAAAATAGAGGATATAATATGATTAATCAGAACAGCAAAAATGTTTGGAAACACATCATATAGGAGACCAAAAAAATGACTAAACCTCCCAACACAAATGCCATTATAAAGGCACGGTTTAAAACATTTAAACAAATGGTAGATAGTACAGTCTACAACGCTAATAAAGAAGACGCTAAGGAAACGTTAATTTCAATAATGAATGATTGCGAGGTTGAGTTATCCTTAGCAGAAGCGAAAAAACAATTATCGCTCAAACAGCTTAATTATATTCAGCATTTACTAACCAAAATCGAATAATTTAAACCCTTCCGAAATGACGTTAAACTATCACAACTTAACCACTATCAAAGGATAAATCCATGTCAATCAAATTAAGTACACCCGGATTAAACGTAGTAGAATATAGCTACATGAGTAATCGATTAAATCCTAACGTTGTAGGATTACTTGACTTAGTAGAACTTGCTATCACATCTGAACAATTCGACGAAATTGTCGAATTTATTCAAATCCACAGGCATTTTTTAAACGCGGAAATCGAGTTACTCAAAGGTATTGAAGCCTTGCTTGATGCAAAAATTACAGAACACAACAATAATCAAAATCACCCCGATAATGATGATCACAAGTTCAATTAATCAATAGGAAATAAAGCCATGAATGAGTTTGAACAAGAAAAAATGATGGTTATTGCAGAAATGGCTAGGGAGATTTTTGTCAGATTAGCTGGCAATAATTTAACAGCAACTCGTGAGGATAGAATCACGATAGCAGAAATTGCTCATAATTACGCTATTGACTTTCTGGCAGTACACGAGAAATGGGTAGAATCTCAGTATCCAATTATTACTCGATTCGATTCAGACGTAATATCACCTGAATGTAACCTTAATGGTTATAACAGCGATATCCTACTGGGAGGTGATTTTCATGCCTAAGCTACTCCCAGTAGTCACACTAACAGGGTCTTACAAAGGGTTTCTGGTAGGTCATGGTAATATCTGTATCGAAGTAGGTTCTTTAGAATGGTTTAAATACCTAGAAACCCATAAATCTTTTTCAGTAGAGGTTAATGGTAAACGATTTACAGCTTGCAAAAAACTCTCAATTAATGGTTTTACCTACTGGAACCTCAAAGGGTGGGATGGTAGCGTCAATCATCACATCTACATAGGGAAATCTGACCAACTCATTGTAGACAAGCTAACAGACGTAGCGTTAGCTATGATTACTAAGTGCAGAATGAGTAACAGCTAAACCCTAAACCCTAACACCTAACACCTAACAGCTAACCCTAACTCAATAACAACCTTAACCCTTATCGTGTCCTATCATGATAGGGGTTGTTTGTATTTTTTGCCAGTAGTCTATTGCCAGTAGTCTATTGGAAGTTTATATGAACCCACCCCTAGTTTACCCACAATAAACACCCTAAGCCAAAACCTTAACCCGTCTATTAGGGGTAATCATCCTGTGCGGAACTCAGTACCCCTATAAATTGGAGACTTGTCTAGCGGTATGTAGGTATCGGTTTCGATGGGGAATCAATTCTCTAGGATTATGTAGGTATCAGCGAGAGATGACGAAACAAGTTACCAGTTGAAAAGTTGTTTGGGGGTATCGCTTCAGTATGTCATAGCCAGGTTAGTCGTGATTATGCGATCGCATTTTGTTGGTAGTGAGTAGGCTCCTCAATATTTCACCAATAATCTGACTCCCATAGATAACCGGATAGGCAGCCTGATATCGTTGTACATTGATAGGGGTATCGTTGTACATTGATAACCTAGTGGGTTCCCCCTACGGCTACCTACAGCTATCATGTTGACTTTGAGCCATAGATAAATCCCACTGCGATCGCACTCATTACCGTCCTATTATTAGCACTGGTAGCTTTAGGTAATACCCTGCAAAATTGAACCCATACCCTCCCCCTAACCGAAACAAGCACTATTGGGGAAACGAACGATGTGATAGCAGTCAATGGTGAGGAACGAACCGATAGGCTTGCCATTGACTGCTATCACAAGGGAGTTACCCTATCGGTGTTTGGTTGGGGGGAGATAGTAGGCATTTGACAGATTGATTAAGTTGTGCTTATTGACTGAGTAATCAACCTATTGACAGAATTATTTTCCTATGCTAGGACTAGATTGTGAGTAACATTTGAGTAACTAGGCATAGTTATTGGGTTGAGTAATAACCCGCTATCGCTGTTAGGATAAGGGTTTATAGTTAACACGTTGTGGCGCAATCAAAGCGTCTATATAGCCTACAACCCCTATTCTACCGTTACTTAGGTGTTACTCAAAGCCATAACAGGATCCATCAATTTGTAGCCATAAAATAACCCCTAGGGGTTTAGTCTAGGGGTGTTAATTTATGAAAGGTTGACGATTAGATTAATCTATCTGATAGATAACTCTGAGAAATGCCTTAGCTTCTGGAGTGTCAACATCAAACCCTAACGCTGTTAACCGTTCTATGGCTACATCCAATGGTATAGGTAACTTAGAGCATCCATCGAGAACTTCTAAGGTAGCGTCAATGCCTTCTGTTGTATAGTCATTAGCATTAACGATTGTGCTATGACCCATAAGTCTCGCTCTCAACTCGATAGGTAGTCCATACTTTTCACCTAACAGGTTGTACAGCCTACGAAAAGCATATTTTTGGGTTACCGGGCATTTCATGAATTGAAGTCGTTGACTAAACGTTGTCTCAAAGCCTGTAACTATGCTTTTGGGTTTACTGCCTTTTTTAGGGGTGTATTGAGGCAATAAAGGTTTTTTCAATTCCAGAAACTCAAACATTTCAGGGCTGGGAATTGGAGCTACAATCCTTCCCCCTGTTTTGATACTCACTTTTCGACCTTCTGAGTCAGTAAAGTAAGTGTAATCTCCTAATACCAAGTAATTGTCTTGATTATCAGGGTCTGATAGTGCTTTGATAGTGATACCATCATCCGTTACAAATGGCTTAGTTAGATTAACGGCGGCGGCTATCTCAGTAGGTCTTAACCCGTACATTACCGCCATACCAGTCACCCATAACCAATTATGCCTTGTTAATTGATGTTGAGGGTTTTTAATGTTATAGGCTTCCTGTTTAGTATTAAGCCACCAATCCTTAAATACATCAACAGCTATCCGTTGTTTCTTTCTGAATTGTGTTTGTTTGGCGTTAATAGGTTCAAGCTGTTTGAGTAAATGGTCTTTGTTAGGTGATTTCTCAGCTATGGCTTTTAAGATGTAGTAACGTTCCCTGAAGGTTTTGGAGCCTACTAATTGTTCTCCATTCTGCAAGGGAATATATAGCATAGCCTTGAAACTCTCCCAGCTAGGATATTCATCCCAATTAGGAAACAACTTGAAATATGTCCCTTTAGTAGACTCGTAAGATGCTAAGTCGCTAGCGATATCGCGGGAACGTTTCCTTCCTGTGTTGCGGTTGTACCCCGCAAAATACTCATCCTCAATTTGTTTAAAGATGTCCCGGTAAGTTATCAGATTATCCTCAATCTGGTTCTTTCCTAAGATAGTCGCATCGTACCAATCCCAAAATTCACTAGCGCTAGTGATAGTCCCTAGGGCTTATGATACCAACTTAGCTTTCCTAACGCCGTCTATCACCCCTTCTGGAGTACACTCAAGGTTAGCCGTTTTGGGTAGTCGTTTTCCGGTAGGTGGTTGCTTAAACTGCAATAGTAGATTGTACCTAGCCCCGGACTTTTGTAGTTTGAGTGTCACTCCTTTGGGACATTCCCCTTTAAAGTCTTGATAGGCTTTCAAGAATCTAGCGTAACTCTCATCGTAGTTGCCCTTTCCCCCTACTGTAGGGGTATCAGTAGCGTTACTCATTTTTTACTCACTTGTTACTCTGTTATGGCTTTGAGTAACACCTAAGTAACGGTAGAATAGGGGTTGTAGGCTATATAGACGCTTAACAACCATCTAGCGATCGCTAATAAGCCAAAGGCTGATTTGTTTGAGGTGGCGAAGACCAGGGAGGATTGACAATCGAGGAAAGTTCTCGCCCCGTAGCCGGACGCGGCTCTGCCGGTTGTACATATATAATATTATCTGGCGTAGGAATTTCCAAACCCGCATCAGGATCTTGAGCTGATTCTACAATAGTATGTTTGAGTATTTCCTTAGCCAGCCGCAGTTGTTGCTCTTGTTGTCGCAGATGTTCTAGTCTCGGATATTCTCCTGTCCAGCGAGACTCCCCATAAACCTTCAGCCCATAGAAAGTCATAGCACCTCCCATCAACACACAGGCTGCCACCGATGATATTTGTTTCACCGTAATTAAGCCCTTCAACCATAGCGGTAGTTCCTGCCGCCTAGGCAGCACTTCCACCACTGTTGTAGTTTTAGCCTCTATCGTCCTAATGGGAGATTCCTCCCGGGAGTAGGGAGTCGGTTTGACCATCCGGTTCTGACGAATGCGATCGAGAGGAATCACATTGTGAGACTTTCGGACCTGTACAAAAGGATTCACCTCGACCCGTTTACTGGGGCGGCGGGGTTTAAAGGCAACAGTCATCACTTACACCTGATCACAATGTTAGTTAGTTAGTTTTGCTCAGACCTTTCAGGCAACCACAAAAACATTAGGGTTATTGTACCACAGATGATATGCTCTGGTGTATCTTGAACCATGAATTTTGGCCGATAAATGTCCCAAGTTTCACCCAACTTTGTATACTTGTGTTAAATTAGCCCCTAATCCAAATGCCCGATTCTGTAACGGCAATACTTAGGCGGAAACTCCTAGGACGCGATCGCGGCTCAAATTCACCGAGCAATTAGCCAATTGGCGATCGAGGAATTAAGGCTGATTGGAACCGATGATCTAGCTTACAGTTGACCAATGTGGTTGTGTGCTGCCTCCAGAACACACACCGAAAGCTGGCTGGCTACCCCATAGCCTAAATGCCTTTTTCGATCTAGGGACTGTAGGTTCAGAACCGCGTTTCTGTGCTGGCAGTCGAAGAAATCCCATTAAATTGAATTTGTGGGAGTGTTAACTCTAGTAATCTTTTTGTTGTAGAGCGTTTGATATCCATGACCATAGCATTAGATCAGATTGACAAGATTGTTTGGAACCATCACCACGACCCCTTTGAAGTCCTAGGCCCCCATCAAATTGAGAAAGATGGAAAAAGCCTATGGGCCGTGCGAGCCTATCTCCCCACCGCTGATGCAGCATGGGTTGTACTACCCGAAGAACGGAAAGAGTACCCCATGTACTCCGTTCATAACCCCCACTTCTTCGAGTGTGTTATTGATATTCCCGAACTGAAAAACTATAAACTGCGCTTCAAGGAAGGAGAACACGAGCGCGTCACCCACGACCCCTATGCTTTCCGTTCCCCCAAATTAACCGATTTTGATATTCACCTATTCACCGAAGGTAATCACCATCGTATTTACGAAAAACTCGGCGCTCACCCCATGAACCTAAATGGCGTGGATGGCGTCTACTTTGCCGTTTGGGCTCCCAACGCTCGCAACGTCTCAATTCTGGGGAACTTTAACCACTGGGATGGTCGCAAACACCAAATGCGGAAATTTGGTAACGGAGTCTGGGAACTCTTTATTCCTGAAATTGGCGCAGGAGAAGCCTACAAATACGAAATCAAAAACTTCGAGGGTCACATTTACGAAAAATCCGACCCCTACGGCTTCCAACAGGAAGTCCGACCCAAAACCGCTTCAATTGTAGCTGAGTTAAATAACTACAAGTGGAACGATGACGAATGGATGGAAAAGCGGCGGAACACCGACCCCCTCGACCACCCCGTCTCCGTTTATGAATGTCACCTAGGTTCTTGGAATCGCGCTCCCTTTTCTGAACCCCACACATTACCCGATGGAACCGTTGAGCCTCCAGTCCAAGCCGTAGAACTTGATCCTGGTAGTCGGTTCTTTACCTATCGGGAAATGGCCGATCAAATGATTCCCTACGTCAAAGAACTAGGTTTTACCCATATCGAAATTCTACCAGTTGCCGAACACCCCTTTGATGGCTCCTGGGGTTATCAGGTTACAGGCTACTATGCTCCCACTTCCCGATTTGGCACCCCCGAAGATTTTATGTACTTCGTAGATAAGTGTCACCAAAACGGTATTGGGATAATCGTGGACTGGGTACCTGGTCACTTCCCCAAAGACGGTCACGGGTTAGCATTCTTTGACGGAACCCACCTTTACGAACACGGAGACCCCCGCAAAGGTGAACACAAAGGATGGGGAACCCTAGTATTTAATTACTCCCGCAATGAAGTCCGTAACTTCCTGGTAGCTAATGCTCTGTTCTGGTTTGAGAAGTATCACATCGATGGCATTCGCGTTGATGCTGTCGCTTCCATGCTTTACCTCAACTATTGTCGCGAAGATGGGGAATGGGTCGCTAACGATTATGGCGGGTGCGAAAATATCGAAGCTGCTGACTTCATTCGCCAGACTAACCATGTCATTTTTAGCTACTTCCCTGGTATCCTCTCCATTGCTGAAGAATCCACTTCCTGGCCAATGGTTTCCTGGCCTACCTATGTCGGTGGCTTAGGCTTTAACCTCAAGTGGAACATGGGTTGGATGCACGATATGTTGGATTATTTCCACATGGACCCCTGGTTCCGCCAGTTCCACCAAAATAACATTACCTTTAGTATGTGGTATCACCACAGCGAGAATTTCATGTTAGCCTTGTCCCATGATGAGGTCGTACATGGTAAAAGCAATATCCTCGGTAAAATGCCAGGGGATGATTGGCAAAAATTTGCTAATGTCCGGGCTTTATTTACCTATATGTTTGCTCACCCTGGTAAGAAAACTATCTTTATGGGGATGGAGTTTGCTCAATGGAAGGAGTGGAATGCTTGGGGAACCTTGGAATGGGAAATGTTGCAGTTTGATGCACACAAAGGGATTCAGCGCTTTTTTAAAGATATAAATACTCTCTACCGCAGTGAACCCGCCCTCTATGACCAGGATTTTGCGGAAGCCGGGTTCCAGTGGGTTGATTGTACCGATAATCGCCATAGCGTGGTCTCTTTTATCCGCCGCTCTAAAGATACCGATGAGTTCGTAGTGGTGGTTTGTAATTTCACCCCCCAACCCCATAGCCATTACCGCGTCGGCGTTCCCGAAGTCGGTTTCTATACGGAATTGTTTAATAGCGATTCTGGCGAATACGGCGGCAGCAATATGGGTAATTTGGGCGGAAAATGGACTGATGAGTGGTGGTTCCATAATTATCCCCAATCCCTTGATTTGTGTCTGCCTCCTCTCGGCGTGCTGATTCTCAAGTTGGATAAAGAGAAAACTGCTAAGGCTTTTCAGCAGTCGGAAACTGATGATGGTGAATAAGTCTAATTAAGACATTGTGACAACAGAAAACCTGGTTTCTTTGCCGAAGCCGGGTTTTCAGTTTTTGGTCATCAAATATCAACCAGTGCGTCGGTCTGTCTTTCCTGCTCAACCATACTCTCAACCCTCACCCCCAACTCCTTTCCCATACCGGGACAGGGGAGTTCAAAAATTGCTCAATTATTTCTCCCACCAGAAAAAAGGAGAGTAGTTCATGAATCCTTATTTATGATATCATAGCCAGAAAGTTTTTATTATCCATAAAGAAACAGTCTCTAGTATGAACCTATGCGTCAATGTCTCAACCCCGACTGTCTCCAGCCTAACCTTGATACTTCCCAATTTTGCCAAAAGTGCGGTAACAAGTTACTCCTGCGAGAAAGGTATGCGCCCCAGTCAATTTTAGGACAAGGCGGTTTTGGTCGGACATTTCTGGCTATTGACGAAGATAAACCCTCAAAACCCTATTGTGTAATTAAGCAATTCCTCCCCCAAGCTCAAGGAACAGACAGTACCGAAAAGGCTTCTCAATTATTTGCACAAGAAGCACAACGTTTAGAACAACTGGGCAAACATCCCCAAATTCCCGAATTAATGGCTTATTTCACCACAGATAATCGTCAATATTTGGTTCAGGAGTTTGTCGAAGGGGAAACCCTAAAATCTGAGTTAGATCAAAACGGTTTTTTTTCACCAACCCAGGTGAGAGGATTATTAATAGGACTGTTGAAAATCTTAAAGTTTGTTCATGGTCAGCAGGTAATTCACAGAGATATTAAACCAGAGAATATCATTCGCCGCCGTAGTGATAATAAGTTATTTTTAGTAGATTTTGGGGCAGCTAAGGTCGTCCAACAACAGCAGCGCACAGCTACTGGAACAATTATCGGTTCGGCGGAATATTGCGCCCCGGAGCAGTCTATGGGGAAAGCTGTATTTATGAGTGATTTATATAGTTTAGGGGTAACTTGTCTGCATTTATTAACAGGAGTTAGCCCCTTTGATTTATATGACCCGATGAATGGAAAATGGGTGTGGCGAGATTCATTGAATGGGAATGTTGTCAGTGATGAATTGGGTAATATTTTGGATAAGTTAGCAAATCCTATACCAAAACACCGTTATCAGTCTGTGGAAGAGGTGATGAATGTTGTTAGTCCGCCTCTTCCTCCTAAGCCTGTAGGGGAAGGGGGGGAATTAAAGTCCGCCGTGGGGATGGACTACAGAAGGTTGCGTGACTTACTCGCTGGGGGGAAGTGGAAAGAAGCAGACGAGGAAACAAGGCGCGTTATCTTAGTTGTGGGTAAGCGGGAAGACAAAGGTTGGTTAGATAGTACAACTACTGAGAAATTTCCCTGTAAAGACCTCCGCACTATTGACCAATTATGGCTCAAATATAGCCATGGGCGCTTTGGTTTTTCTGTGCAGCAACGCATCTATAAAAGTTTGGGGGGAACCAAAGAGTGTAACTCAACAATTTGGGAATCTTTTGGAGAAAGGGTAGGATGGAAAAAATCCCAAAATTGGTTGGGTTGGAAAGATATTATTTTTGATATTACTGCACCAGAAGGACACCTTCCTTTAGGTGTTGTTGGTTCATGGAGTATTGGAAATGTGGGTGGTGGATGGGTAGGACATCTTTTATCTCGTGTGGATGGTTGTCAACTCTCTGTTCCACAAGTTATAAATACTGTCCGTCCTGTTTTTCCCCCTAACAATTCTTGTCTACAAAAAACTCTCATGGGGCATTCTAACTCGGTTTATTCCGTAGCATTCAGCCCGGATAATCAAACCCTGGCTAGTGGGAGTTCTGACAAGACTATCAAACTTTGGGATGTGACGACAGGTAAGCTACGCGAGACGCTGACTGGACATTCTGACTGGGTTAGTTCTGTGGCATTCAGCCGGGATGGTCAAACCCTATGTAGTGGGAGTGGGGACAATACTATCAAACTTTGGGATGTGACGACAGGTAAGCTACGCGAGACGCTGACTGGACATCCTGACTGGGTTAGGTCTGTGGCATTCAGTCGGGATGGTCACACTCTGGCTAGTGGGAGTTTTGACAAGACTATCAAACTGTGGGATGTGAGGACAGGTAAGGTTCGCCACACTCTGACTGGGCATTCTGACAGGGTTTATTCTGTGGCATTCAGCCGGGATGGTCAAACTCTGGCTAGTGGGAGTTCTGACAAGACTATTAAACTGTGGGAGGTGAAGACAGGTAAGCTACGCGAGACGCTGACTGGACATTCTGACTGGGTTAGGTCTGTAGCATTCAGTCGGGATGGTAAAACCCTGGCTAGTGCCAGTTTTGACAAGACTGTCAAACTTTGGGATGTGAGAACAGGCCAGCTCCGACACACGCTAACTGGACATTATGGCTGGGTTTGGTCTGTAGCATTCAGCCGGGATGGTCAAACTCTGGCTAGTGGGAGTCTTGACAACACTATCAAACTTTGGGATGTGAGGACAGGTAAGCTGCGACACACGCTGACTGGACATTCTGACCCGGTTAATTCTGTGGCATTTAGCCAAGATGGTCAAACGCTGGCTAGTGGCAGTGGTGACAACACTATCAAACTTTGGTGGTCATTGTGATATGACTAACTCCAATGGGTAGCATGGAAGGGGGATATATTTGTTGATCAAACCCATTCCTAATCAAACCCATGGAGTTTATGAATCTCCCGTTAAGATCCTATAGTGGCGTTAACGGGATTAGTTATCAAAAGGCGAGGGGTTGTTCTATCCAATATTGAAGACTCTGCATTTTCATTTGGGATTTAATTAAGACCCCAGGTTGGCTTTGGATGGGCAGGACAGTTACAATGTCTGTGTCAGCGCAATATTTCAGGTCGTCGTAGGATTCCAGACGTACTAGACGTTGACCATGGCTGGCGGTATTCATGAGTTTATATAGTTGATTTTGCCACTGGTAATAAAGGGCTACAGCACCAAAAACTTCATCATTGCCCCCTAGGTGATCTATGGGATAACCCATTTCTGAACACAAGCTATGAACAATGGCCCCGGCACAGGCTGTGTCTTCTAGGGAAAAGCTACCTTCCCAACCTGATGCGACTATCCAGATGGTTTCTGGTTTGGTGGTCATTAGATATTCTACGACGGTTCGGCGATTGACTAAAGCTGATGTGATGACTACGGGGGCATTCTGAACTGTCTGGAGGGCGCGGGTCCCGTTAGTGGTGGTCATAAAGAGTCGTTTACCTTCAACTACTTCTGGGGTACAGTTGAGGGGAGAATTACCTAGGTCGCAACCTGGGACTTTTTGCCCGCCCCTTTCTCCAACTCGTAGGCGTTTGTCGGCGGGCCATTTTTCGCTAACTTCCATGAGTTCATCGATATCGCTGAAGACTTGCACTGCTTCGGCACCGGCGTTGAGGGCTGTGGCTATGGTGGTGGTGGCCCGGAGTACATCAACGACGATCGCACAATCGGGAATGCTGTCTGTAGGAGTTAATTCGGGGGTATGGTAAACAAAAATTTTCACGACAGTTATATGTATTAAATTAATACTGACAGTTTATATATTTCCACATCTTTGCTGCAATTTTCCAAGATAAGGACTATGAAATCAATTGCGATCGCTTTCATTTCGACTCTGCTTAGTTTCTCAGGGCCAGTTATGGCGACCGAACCGAGGCCTATATGTCCAGCGGTACTTGAAGCTGAAATTAATGCGATCGCCCTTGACCCCAAATTTTCTCGTTCCCGCTGGGGAATTCTGATTGAGTCCCTAGACTCTGGCCAAGTCTTATATAGTCTGGACTCGGAGCGTTTTTTTCTCCCCGCCTCGACTATTAAACTGTTAACTACTGTAGCGAGTATGGAAACACTAGGGCCGGATTTTCGCATCCGTACTTCTGTTTATAGTAGTGGCAATGGCAATGTTTATATTGTGGGAAGAGGCGACCCTACGATTACTAATACTGAATTGGAAAGTTTAGCCCAACAATTGCGCGATCGTG
This sequence comes from Arthrospira sp. PCC 9108, assembly GCA_016745315.1. Lineage (GTDB taxonomy): Bacteria > Cyanobacteriota > Cyanobacteriia > Cyanobacteriales > Microcoleaceae > Limnospira > Limnospira platensis. Next base: position 450,099 of record CP066886.1, on the reverse strand, counting down.
GCATTTCCCAAATTGATACGTTGGTGGCTAAGGACGGATATTTTCCGGGGATGACTGTCAACCCTAACTGGGAATGGGAAGATGTGCAAGCGGGTTATGGAGCCCCGGTTAATAGCCTGATTTTACATCAAAATTCCCTAGATTTAAAACTATGGCCGACTGAAAATGTGGGTCAACCTTTAAGAGTGACCTGGGTTAGACCTGAACAAGGTATCGGCTGGCAAGTTGATAATCAAACCCGGACTGTTAGCACTACAGAACCGGAATTTGTAGCGATTGGTCGCTCTTTTACGGAACCGATTATTCGGGTGTCTGGGCAGTTGCATATTGGGGCGGAACCAGAAAATGTTTTTGCGGCTGTTATTAATCCCGGTCAAAACTTTTTAGATGGGTTCAAAACTATACTATCACAACAGGAAATATCTGTCAATCGGGGGATACTGGCTAATTATTCTCAGGGTTCGGAACCGGAAGTTGCCTGGGTGGAATCACCGCCATTGTCGGAATTGGTGAGGACTTTAAATATGCAGAGTAATAATGTATTTGCTGAGGCAATTGTCAGGACTTTGGGAGTCCAAAGACGTAGTTCAGATGCGGCCAGTTCGGGATTAAATATGATAGCGGAAGTGCTAGATAATTTAGGGGTGAGTCGGTCAGGATATGTGCTGCGAGATGGTTCTGGTTTGTCTCGTCATAACCTGGCTACTCCGGAAGTTTTAGTGGAAACTTTGCGGGTAATGTGGAACTCTCCCCACTGGGAAATTTATCAAGATGCTATCCCGGTGGCGGGGGTCAGTGGCACTCTGGAAAGACGCTTTCAAGATACGCCAGCACAGGGTCGGGTTTGGGCAAAAACTGGCACTATGAGGGGTATGTCTTCTCTGGCGGGTTATGTAAAATCTGAGAGTTATTCGCCTTTGGCTTTTGCTATTATAGTGAATCAGTCGAATTTATCGACTCAGGAATTACGAGAGGCTATTGATAGGATAGTAGTGGTTTTAACTGGTTTACAATCATGTGATTAGTCCATCAAATTAGAGGTAAAGTTATGGCTAAAAGTCTGGGGGAACTTCAACAGGAATTCCACGGAATTCAGCAGAGATTAAAGGAGGCGATCGCTGAATATCATGCCGTCCGCCTTATCCGGTCAGCTTTTCAGGTAAAATTGATATTTCCTGAAGATAAATCAGCGGCAGCTATCAGCGAATTTCATCGCCAAGAACAACAAGCGATCGCTGACCTGCCAGTTAACTTACAGCATATTGACCAAGATATTAAAGTGGCTGTAATGAAGGTTAAAAATCTGCAAGCAACTCTGTCGGTGAAGCAATCTCAAATCTATCAAGCCCAAGCTCAAATTATCTGGGAAAAATTAATCAAGCAATCAGCTAAAATAAACGAATTATCAGATACCCTAGAGACAGAAATTAAAGCATTGATGGCGATTACAAATGAGTGGGAACCTAGTGACGAATACCTACTTCCTACACCTCCGGTATTGCTGAAGATTTCATCTAGGAGAGTTCCTTATATTTATCAGCATCAAAACTATGTAGAAATTGGTGAAAAATTGCTCGATATACAGCCCGATGAAAGCCCGTAAAACTTTGAGAATATGGGGCTCCCGATATGCTACAATATTATAGGTGCATAACTGTCTGTTCTAATCAATGGACAGCTATCGGTTGTCAGCCTGGCCATCCCCAATTAATTAGGACTGCCAATTTAAGCCTAAGTCATATCTATTTTAACGGTCAATTTTTCCCATGAATAGTAAACAGTATCTGCATCAAAAATTACTAGACCTCGACAACCGAGGCTATAAAGCCTATAAAGATATCTCCGGTGAATATCAATTTCCCGACTTTACTCTAATTATTGATTATGTCCAGGGCGATCCCTTTGCTTCCCCCAGTAAATTGCGGGTGCAAATTCCACCAGCGATCGCTAATTTTCCGCCGCAACTATACCAAAACCCGATCCGAGAAGTGGCGCTAAGAGACTATCTTACCCGACAGTTTGACCGGGCGGCTTATGAAATTAGCAGTCGTCGGGGTACAGGTAAAAGTGGTATGATTGCGATTACCAGGGTTGGTCAGGAAGTGCTGGCGCGGACTTCGGTCTACCTAGTCCAAGTCGCTAACCCGACCCCGAAAACGATAGGAGGGAACCCGGCGCTACAACGGGGGAAACCGATAGCCGCCACCTCGGAAAAAGGCATCGAAATTCGCTTTTTTGTAGGACTCCCAGCCAGGGGTCGCAATATTCTGGGTCGCCAAGCGGCGGCTATGTTATGTGAGGATATTCCGGCTATTGTTGATCGCGCTCTCAAATACGAAAACCTAGACGAAGCCGCCTGTCAGCGTCATGTGGAAACGGTGGAAGATACGGAAAGTCTGCGACAACAATTAGGCGATCGTTCCCTGGTGGCTTTTATTGCTAATGATGCCATTTTACCGCGCCAAAGTGGGGTGAATGACCGCCCATTATCGAGGGAAAATGCGATCGCTTTTCAGTCTCCCCCTTCCTTAGAAGTTGAACTAAACCGACCCAACGGGGGACCGATTAGGGGCTTGGGTATTCCTAGGGGAATTACGCTAATTGTAGGGGGTGGATATCATGGAAAATCGACTCTTCTTAAAGCTATTGAGAGGGGCGTTTATAACCATATTCCTGATGATGGCAGAGAATTTGTGGTGACGGACTCGGCTGCTGTGAAAGTGCGGGCGGAAGATGGTCGCAGTGTGGCGGGGGTGGATATTTCACCTTTTATTAATCAGCTTCCGCAAGGGCGATCGACTACTGATTTTTCGACGGAAAATGCTAGTGGTAGTACATCCCAAGCTGCTAATATTATGGAAGCCTTGGAAGCATTAATTTTGGGAGAAAAACCGACTCCTCCGGTGTTACTGGTAGATGAGGATACGGCGGCGACTAATTTTATGATTCGCGACCGCCGAATGCAGGCTTTAATTGCGAAGGAACAGGAACCGATTACGCCTTTTATTGATAAGGTTAAACAACTTTATGATGATTATGGGGTGTCTACTATTCTGGTGATGGGAGGAAGTGGCGATTATTTTGATGTGGCTGATAGGGTGATAGCTATGGATAATTTTCAGCCAGTGGAATTGACGGAAAAAGCTAAGGCGATCGCGGCTGAATATAGGACGGGTCGCACCTCAGAAGGCGGTCAAAAGTTTGGTAAGATTAAGCCACGGGTTCCCCTAGCCGAAAGTCTTGATCCTAGTCGTGGAAAGCGAGATGTGCGGGTGAAAGTGCGAGATGTGGATGAGGTAACTTTTGGGTCGGAGGATGTGGATTTATCGGCGGTGGAACAGTTGGTTTCTAAAGACCAATTAAGGGCGATCGCTGAGGCGATGGTCTACGCTAAAAACAGATATATTGATGGGGTAAAAACTCTCCCAGAAATTCTTGATGAGATTATGGCAGATATTCAGGAAAAGGGTTTGGATATCATCAGTCCTTTTCCCCAGGGAGATTTAGCTATGTTCCGACGTTTTGAATTGGCGGCAGCTATTAACCGCCTACGAAGTTTGGAGGTGAAATCAGACCAGTGAGCATGACATTAACTATGAAACCCGGTTTCTAGTTGATATCTTGGTGAAGATACAGAAACCCTCACAGAAACCGGGTTTATTTGTTTCTGAGGCGATATGGCATCCGCCACCCGGAAGCGATCGCATCTTTGGGGACTGGCGGAAACCTCACAGAGCGATCGACTTATACGGACAAAATCGGATAAATTAAGGAATTACGCTTAACTAATAGTTAATTGACTTCCTCGTGTCAGGAAACTACTGGAAAGATGACCTTGAAACGATTGTTGCTAACCCTTTTTATGGGTGGCTGTTCCCTGTTGCTAACCTTAAACCTTTCAACCACGGCGATCGCAGATCGTCACCTTACCGATAACCAACACTCCTTTGCTGAAGCCATGACCTGGACTGCCGAAAACTCAGACCCCAAAACCCTAGGATGGATGCAGGGAGCGCCACCGCCTGCCGATAAAATCATCAGGTTTGACGACAGCAGCTATGCCCAATTTCCCCAGTGGCGCTGGACTGTGTGCAATTTCCAACAGTTGATGCCCACCAAAGCCGTTAGCCGTAGACTGTCACAGGTAGCTCCCCTAGAACCTGCTGAAATAAGGGGAATTGACCAGGTTACCTTTATGCCGTTGGGTTCCACTGAGCCCATGACCTGGAAAGAATCCCTGGCCGCGAATTTCACTGACGGTATGCTGGTCATGCACCATGGCAAGGTCGTCTACGAAAGCTATGCTGGCTGCCTAGACCCAGCTAAACGTCATGGAGCCATGTCTATGACCAAGTCCTTTGTTGCCACCCTAGGGGAAATCTTAGTATCTGAAGGGCAACTCGACGAAAACAAGCTGGTGGGAGAATACATCCCGGAACTTACCCAGAGCGCCTTTGGCGATGCCACAGTCCGCCAGGTGATGGATATGACCACTGGGCTCGTGTACCGGGAAGACTATGCCGATCCTGATTCGGAAATCTGGCAACACGCGGCCGCTGGCAATCCCCTGCCAAAACCAGCCGACTATACTGGCCCGAGAACTTATTTTGAATTTTTGCAAACCGTCCAAAAGCAGGGCAACCATGGGGTCAGCTTTGGCTATAAAACCATCAACACGGATGTTTTGGGTTGGTTAATCAGCCGCGTCACCGGAAAACCCGTGACCGAAGTGCTGTCGGAGAAAGTTTGGGGCAAACTGGGCGCTGATCTCGATGCCTACATATCTGTTGATTCTATTGGCACTCCCTTCGCCGGGGGTGGCATGAGTCTCGGACTTCGAGATCTGGCTCGCTTTGGGCAAATGATGCTGAATAATGGCAAAGTCGGCGATGAACAGATTGTACCTACAGAAGCTATTGAGAGTATCCGCAAAGGGGGCGATCGCCGCGCTTTTGCTGATGGCGGTCACGCCTTACTCGACGGGTGGAGTTATCGCAGTATGTGGTGGATTACCCACAATGACCACGGCGCATTCATGGCCAGAGGGGTATATGGTCAGGCTATTTATGTTGACCCTACGGCGGATATGGTCATTGCTCGGTTTGCCTCTTTCCCGGTTGCCAGCAATGCCAAACTTGACCCGACTTCTCTACCGGCCTACGAAGCATTAGCAAATTACCTCATGCAGGTTGACCCAAGCTAGTCAACTACTAAATTGGGGCGAAGTCTCTCAATTGTAGGTTGGGTGAAACCCAACATTAATCAGAGACAGTGGTGTTGGGTTTCGTAACTCCACCCAACCTACTCAACTCCTCTCTCGGCTTGAGCCGCGTCATCAAGATGTGCATTTAGAACTCATTGATCTGAGTGACTTGTTAGCGGCGATCGCCGAGCAGATTCAACCGTTGCAGATTCAACCGTTAGCCGATCTCCAGCAACTTCAGTTCTCAACTCACATCGTCCCCAATCTTCAGATTCAAGGTAGTCCAGACCATCTGATTCGTCTGTTTCTGAATCTGTTGGACAATGCGGTGAAATATACTTCCGCTCAGGGCGAGGTCAATTTAACCGCAGTGGTTCAAGAACATTGTATTGAGATCAGGGTGGGTGATACCGGAATAGGTATCTCGCCAGAGCATTTGCCCCATCTATTTGAGCGCTTTTATCGAGTAGACAAGTCACGTTCTCGCACAATGGGGGGTACGGGGTTAGGACTGGCGATCGCCCAGGAAATTGTCCACCGCCACCAAGGGGCGATCGCAGTCCAGAGCCAACTTGGTCATGGCACAACCTTTACAGTCACCTTTCCCAACTAAAACCCTAGTCAGATGGGCTAAGGGAACTCCAACAAATAAAACCGCCAAAAACCCCACAGGCTCAAGCCTGGGGCTACACGGACAAAGCCTGTCCTGCGCGGGCTCAGGACAGGCCTGCGCGGAGTCAGAGTGTTTTGTTAGGTGCGATCGCATCGGATATGGATGATTTATTTGTGGGAATACCCTAAGACAAAAGAATCACGGCAGAGCGAAGCCCCAGACATGGCATCGTAAGAGCTTTCTTACCCTTTTCTTACGGTTCTCTTACGATTCAAGTACAATAAGTTTAGTTCACCGAAACAGGCTGAACCGGCTGGAACGGTTATTTGCTTTCAGGTGTTGCCCTCAAGCAACGCCGTCAGGAAGGAATGGCGTTTGATGTTCAACCCTAACCAACATAAAAAATGGAGGATGATCACAATGAAATTATGGAAAGCGGCATTGATAACGTTAAGTGGTTTGATCGCTGTCAGTGTGATATCCAATGCTCACGCGCAACAAGACAATTCTTTTACCGGAACAGTGGAGAGGGTGTGGGAAGATGGCTTTCGGTTGAATACAGGCGATCGCTCCGTCCGGGTTGATGCCTGGGAGCTTTGTGGGGACTCTACAGCAAGCCATATCAGTGTAGAGGATCAACTGACGGTCACAGGTGAATTTGAGTTGGGTGAATTTGATGCCTTTTCCATCACCCGTCCTGATGACACAGCGGTTTGCTCCCAGGAAAAGTGATGTGCGGTTGAAATGTGGCAGGTTGATTCGCCGATGGAGGGGAGCAATTTCCCAGAGGGGAATTAAACCAGCCGACTGGAGGAGCAATTGCCCTTCATCAGTCCGGAGAACATCGGCGAAAGCCTCCCCGATGGGGACGCGACGATTATCCCGGGGATAGATTAGTGTAATCGTTTAGGTGAGGGGATAGCGACCCGTTATCTGAAAAAATCGGAGACTTAATTGGGGCGATCGATAGTCAAATGGAACCTCATCATCAAGTTCATTCAACTGATTTTGCCGAACAGATTGATAAGAAAAACAGGGTTTCTGACTGACCGAATGTAGGGGTTTTGCCTGATCACCCTTTTCAGGCGATCGCATTGTTTCCCTACAAATACACCTTGACAGATCTAGAGAAAAAGCACCAAGCCCCTACTACAGGGAACGGACTACAGTTAATACAGTCTGCTCAAAATTGGCGGCAAGGGTACAAAGTCCTTTGACTTTTGTCCAATGCTGGGTAATGTGTGGCGCATGGGCTTGGTAATCTCGCTTGTTTTTCTTGATGCGCTTTCCCTTGGGTAGGTTTGCCAGTCTATTCTCTAGGTTGACATCGCACTCGCCCTTGGCTAGGAGGGTATGCCCTGGAGCGAGTACCGCTGCGGCTAACCAAGTGCCGGAGGACTGGGCAGGCAGGCAAAACAGTGTCCGATCGCCTGGTGTAGCTTGTCCTAACCAGCTTTGAATCACGCTCATTAGAGCAGCCACCGTATCGGCTACGGGAGGACAGGTCTCAGAGCAGGGGAGAGTTCCCCAGTTGTTCTGCTGCGCTAGTTCTGTCACCCCTGCTCCACAGTTGTCATATTGAAAAGTCGATACATCCACATCTACATGAATGATCAGCAAGTCAAAGCCACTCAAAGTGGGGTCAGTATCCAGTGAGCCATTATACCTCTGTTGCGCCGCGTGACACCATTTCAGCACACCGCCCCAACCGCCTCCCATTTGTGGTTGAGTCGCTTCCGGTTGCAGGAGCGTGATGATAAATGGATGGGGTAACACGGCTTTGAGGGCAGCTTGAATCACTTCAAAATCCGTTGGCCCTTCGGCTACTAGGGCAATTTTTAACGGATCAGACATTGGGTAGCGCTCCTAGATGCCCCATGACCCAGAGGCGTGATAGGGGATATTGCTGGTTCAGTTGAGTGAGTTCAGGGGTGAGTGTGAGGCGACGGATACAGGTTTGACCGTTGCTATTGCGCTCTACCACAAATAGGCGCACCTCAGAATCAAGTAAATTCAGACCATCAAGGGCGGCGGGATTATGGGCGGTAAACAGGAGTTGGCGATCGCTCTCATTATCCTGAAGCCAGCCCGAAAGACGGGAAATCAGCCGTGCCAGCAGCCGGGGATTCAGGGCTTGATCCAGATTGTCGATCGCCAGCAGTCGGGGAGCTTGGGGTAAGAGGCACAGCACCGCCGCCAAAATGACATAAAGTGAGCCTTCGCTGGCATCGTAGGCGGTGAGTTCATTGCGGCTTTGGTTCATAAAGCGATCGCTGAATTTCAGGAGGAGCTTAGTCCGAGGCACCTTGGGTGAGAGCAGATTCGTTCCATAGCTGGTGGTTTGGATATCAGCCACCCAGTCAATCAACTCTAGCACTTGCTCCAGAATCTCCTCACCCTCTTCCCCTCTACCCTCTAAATGTTGGCGCAGGGTGGCAAACCCTTCGGCGAGTAGTCCACCGCTCACACCCAGGGGGAGGCGCGATTGTTGGTCCGGGACAATGCCACGCAGAGTGGGAGTGTTAGGGCAGTAAATGGCAAATTCCTGGAGGCGCTGCATCAGTTGAGCCGCCGGATTCTTGGGGTCTATATCCACCAACTGCAAGGCAGCCAAACCAGCTTTGGGGTTGAGGTTTTTCTTGTTGCGAATTCCATCAGAAAGGATTTCCTCATAGCCGTCACTGAGGACTTCGGTTTTATACGACCAAGCGGGTTCCGGGGAATCCAGGGGGTTAAGCAAAGAAACGCGATACGCTTCGTTACCCGAGCCGGTGACCTCAATGGCAATATGGGCAGGAGTGCGATCGCTCGCAAAGGAGCTTTTATACAGCCTGGGTAAGCCCGCCCGCACCCCACGACGCAGCAGGCTTTCATCATCAACCACCCCATTGGCTGCGGCTCCTAAGACTCCCAGGGCTTCTAGGAGGTTACTTTTGCCCGATCCATTAGCACCGATGAAGCAATTCACTCTGCCGAGTTCTAGGGTGGCGGAGTAAATGGACTTGAAGCCTCGGATTTTCACCTCGCGGATCATCGTCATAGTATGTTATTCCATCCTCCCCAATGGGGCAGTAACCCCTACTTCACTGGTTAAAATAAAACTATTATGCCACGGGAGACGCCATGATGATTGGTGGTTAATTGAGTTTGAGGAAGTAGGAGCATTTTTCTGAATTTCAAGAGGAGGGTGTTCCCCAAAAACTATTAGTTACAACGTTTTATTTCTCATCTTTATGCTCAGGCGATCGCTTTTACTTGTGCCGAGAAACCCGGTTTCTAGGGAAATATTAGTAAAGATGCAGAATCCCTAAAAGAAACCCGGTTTCTGAGTCTCAGGCGATATGGTATCCGCAACTAGCAGCGATCGCTCCCCAGGCTGCTAATATTTAAGGCTATGTAGGGTGTGTTAACCTCTCCCACAAATGATGGGAATAACCCAAATCTGCCGTGACACATTAACATTGAGCGGTGTTAACATAGGAGCAAGCAAACTGAGTCAAATTATGTCATCACATACCATTACCCTATCTGAACACACTTACCAAGCTCTTTTAGCCGTTGCCGAAAAACAAGGTTTAACTCCTGAAAATTGGATTTTGTCTCAACTTGATCTGCCCCAGTCTGAAGCCGAACCTTTATCTGAAAAAATCGGCGATTTAATTGGGGCTATTGATAGTCAAGCTGAACCATTACATCAGTTTCAGTCAACTGATTTTGGCGAACAGATTGCCACAAAATTATCTAAACAAGGACTGCAACGACCATGATTTTAGTTGACACTGGTCCTCTCATTGCTCTGATTGACAAAGGTCAGGGAGAAGCCCATGTTAAATGCGGCGTTCAAACTTACAAAACACTGACGGGTTCTCTTTTAACAACCTGGCCTTGTTTTACGGAAGCGATGTACTTCTTATCAGAATTGCGAGGTTGGTCAGCACAGGCAATTTTATGGGAGTTTATCAATAGAAAAGCCTTGGATATTCATACAGCAAATGAAGCAGAATGTCAACGGATGAAAGTTTTGATGGAAAAATATCAAGATATCCCGATGGATTTAGCAGATGCTTCTCTGGTGGCTGTGGCAGAAAGTCAAAAAATTAAGCGAATCTTTACATTAGATAGTGATTTTTATGTTGATCGACTATATGATAAAGAGGCTTTTGAAGTTATCCCAAACTAAGAGACTCTGACAGAAGCTTTCTGAGTGTAGGTAATATATCCGCAAGGCGCGATCGCTCTTACTTATGCAGAGAAACCGGGTTTCTAGTCAAATCTTAGTCAAGATATAGAAACCCTGAAAGTAACCCGGTTTCTGAGTCTCAGGCGCGATCGCTCCCCCGGCTGCTAAAAAGAGGTACTAGAGTTTGAGTAACGCTCGAAATCCTGCTTATTGAAAATGAGCATCAGCGGTTAGTGCGTCCGTTATCCCTCGATTTTGCATTACAATAAATGACACACAATCTACTAACCCCCATTCTTGATCAGGGCGTTGTTTAAACAACCGAAAAGCCGCCAAATATAAGTCTTTAGTTAAAGGGATAATTTTAACATTCGCATCGCTTTCTAGGGATTCCAAGAGTTGAATGGCTGCCCTTCTATATTTTGATTTAGACAAGGCATTCCCAATTTCCAATAAAATAGCATCAGTCGTTACTAGCCCGGTTTGATGAGTTTCTAGTTGAGTGGCTAATTCAACGGCTTTACCATGATGTTGGTCTGTAATGGAAGATTAAGCAATGGCAAAAGAGGTATCTAAGAAGACTTCATTCATGGTCAGCCAGATACTGGTCAATATTCTCGGACCAATCTGGAGCGCCTTGTAACTTTAAGGACTGGGCTGTTTGTAGAAAGGTCTTGGGGGTGTATTTAGGGGGCGATAGGGTTTCTACGGTAATTTTCACTCTTGTTCCTACTTCTAGGTTTAAGGGCGACTCTAATTTCAAGGATTGACCATCAAATATGGCAGTGATTTCTTGACTGTTCATGGTTATATTGCCTGGAAAAGTAGGGTTGAGAGTTTCGGTTTACAGCGATTGTACCTCGGAAACCGATTTTTGGGCAAAATCTCTGTGGGGATGCAGAAACTCCGGTAGAAGCCTGGTTAGAGTAAGTGATATGGCATCTGTCACCCTGGGCGATCGCTCTCAACTTTGTAGGTTGGGTGAAACGCAGTGAAACCCAACAGCAGTTAAAGATGGTGGTGTTGGGGTTGGTTTCAGACCCCTAACTACTACTCTATGAGGATGTTTTGATGGCGGTGGATGAGTCGATTACTTAATGATGTGGCGATCGCTTTTACTTATGCAGAGAAACCTTCTAGCAAAATCTTGGTGAGGATGCAGAAACCCTGAAATAAACCCGGTTTCTGAGTCTATGCAGCGGCAAATATTCTCAGTCCTTAGCATTTGCAGATCCTTTCAGCCCGCTATAAGAGAATTGTTAGACATGACTTCATCGAATTGGCAGCTTACGAATACGCACAGAATCATCATTAATTGTCACCGCCGCACCTTCTGTCAGTTCTGTTTTCACATTCGGTAAAACATCTAGGAGTTTTTGTGTAACCAAATCGGGTTTTACAGAAGACAACCGTAATGTTATCAAACTGGGCAGTCCATAATTGCTGAGAGCTACCAGCATGGAAAAATCTAGGTCTTGGGTTAAAACAACCCTACCTTGTACTCTCGCAAGTTCCAAAATCTCCGCATCACCAGCAGTCGCAGGTAATAAATCTGTAGTGCGTAATCGTAGCCCTGTGCCTTTAAATCCGCAACTGTCAAAGGAGAAATATGAACGTCGGCAATTAAACGCAGAGGACTCATACTGAAGTAAAGCTAACAATCCGATCGGATACCGCCCAGGCTGCATAATTGAGAGCCTGACGAATGTCTTCTTCCTCCAACTCTGGATACGAGTCTAAAATTTGTTAAACCGATAACTGACTAGCGAGTAGCTTCAGGACAAATTCTACCGTAAGCAGCATTCCCCGGATTGTTGGTTGTCCAAGGCACACCGCTGGGTTGATGATAATACGATCTAGTTCGGCGATCGCCATAAGACTCCTTGAAGTATCCTGACTTTTCTCCATTATGACATAAGGGCGATCGCTCTGTACCCAGAAACCTTCTAGGGAAATCTTGGTAAAGATGCAGAATCCCTGAAATAAACCCGGTTTCTGCGTGCCATTCGCGTTTTTTTCACAAGTCATCCTCTGTGAGATTGGCGATTTTCATTAATGCCTTTAAAGTGCCAATTTTTAAGTCCTGATTACTATGAACCGGAATAGAGAGAATTTTTTGTTCTTGGGGATTCTCGTAAATCTAGTGGCTTCCGGTAATTCTCTGTAAAATCCAGCCTTTCTTCTCCACAATTTTGATTTTTTTTCGAGTAGGGGCGAAGCATGACCGCAGATATGCGATTAATTAAAAACAGTAATTTATTACGGTCATGCTTCGCGCTTCCACAATTTCGTCTGTTGCCTCTGTTTTCTTCAAGTTATTATTAGCAAGACTCAGCCACCCTTCAACGGCGTCTTGTAAATTATGCGTAACCTCTTCCCAGGTATCGCCTTCGGTAATGCAACCGGGAAGGGCTGGAACTTCTGCCCAATAACCCCCTTCTTCGGCTGGATGAATAATGGCTTTAATTTTCATAAACTTAGCTTAATAAATTCCTTAAGTTCAGTCTAGCAGGATTCAGGGATTGACATGATGTGCCAAAACTAGCATAATTGAAGCATGAGTGAATTACTAAAACCAGTTGAGTGGGTTGGCAGTTCTCTTGAGGATTTAAAGGAGTTCCCGGAGGAGGTTCGGCAAGGTGTTGGTTATGCGCTATATCTAGCTCAATGCGGTGAAAAGCACCCGTCTGCGAAACCACTCAAAGGCTTTAATGGGGCTGGGGTGCTTGAAGTTGTCGAAGATTTTGACGGAGACACTTATCGAGCGGTTTATACTTTCAAGTTAGCTGGTGTGGTCTATGTCCTACACGCTTTTCAGAAGAAGTCAAAAAAAGCAATTGCAACGCCTAAGCAGGATATTGAGCTAATCGAGGCAAGGCTTAAACGTGCCAAAGAACATTACGAGCGAAAATTACATCAATCAGTAGGAAAAATATGAATGAACCCATTAAAGTACAAGCAGGCAGTGGCAATGTCTTCGCAGATTTAGAGTTAGAAAATTCTGATGAATTACTGGTCAAGGCAGAACTTGCCCGGAGAATTAGTGGTATTATCGCCGACCAAAATATGACTCAAACTGAGGCGGCAGAAATGTTAGGAATTGACCAGCCTAAAGTGTCGGCATTAGTGAATGGGAAGCTATCGGGGTTTTCCACTACTCGGTTGTTTCGTTTTTTAAATGCGTTGGGTCGGGATGTGGAAATCGTAGTCAAACCGAAGTCTTTCAGACAAGCTGAAACACGAGTGGTGGCGTTGTAATGGAAGTAATAGAAGATTAAAGGCGATCGCTTTTACTTATGCAGAGAAACCTTCTAGCAAAATCTTGGTGAGGATGCAGAAACCCTGAAATAAACCCGGTTTCTGAGTCTATGCGATCGCCTTTTTCGTTCTTTGGCGAGGGAATTTAAGGAGGGCAGACATTCACACCAATGATATAATTAGGTAATATCCCGAAGTTTCATTATGCACGTTATCACACGCAAACGACGAAGATGAATTTGCAGCCAAGTACCCGGACACAGAAAGCGCATTGGCCCGTTGGTATCAACTGGTGAAATCAGGAAAATTTAATTCCTTTGTTGAACTTCGTAGCGAGTTTCCCAGTGCTGACCAAGTTGATAATCTCACAGTGTTTAATATTGGTGGGAACAAAGTCCGGTTAATAGCCGCAATTCACTATAATCGACAAAAACTTTATATTCGGGCAGTTTTGACCCATGCAGAGTATGATCAAGGAAAATGGAGAGAGTAAAAATGTTGAGCATTGATGAAACTCAAAAATTGTGGCAGCCCCTAGCAACTAAATTAGTCATTCCCCGCGATGAAGCTAGTTATCAATATTTGGTTGACTGGCTCGATCAATTAATTGATGAGGTGGGAGAAAATGAAGCCCATCCCTTGGCTTCACTGATGGATATTCTCGGTGTTTTAATTGAACAATATGAAACCGATCGGGTTCCTGAACTTCAAGACTGATGGTTTCATTTCTGGTAATCGATCGCGCTTACTTTTGCCGAGAAACCGGGTTTATAGTTAAATCTTGGTAAAAATGCAGAATCACTAAAAGAAACCCGGTTTCTGAGTCTCGGCTAAGTTGATTTGTGGCTGGGTTTCTTTGTTTATCCACCCAAATATCCTCCACTCCAACGGGTTTTTACACCGGGTTGGCGCGATAACGTAACAACTTCTCTGCCGCTTTCTGCTTGCTTTTTGCGGAGGTCTTCAAAAATGGCATTTAAATCGTAGTTGAAAGACTTGGCATATGCTTCGCGAATTTGGTGGATTTCTTCGACAATTTCATCTTTCCACATAGACTAATCTCCCATGAGTTCGTTTGGCGTACAGAGAACAGGCAAAACATAGCCATAATCGAGACTAATTTCGGCGAGTTTTCCTTGAATCTGGGCATTGGCGATATGCTTGCAGTTCCATGTTAACAAATAATCCATGCCGTGAACAGTGGCGGCAGCGATGTGGATCGCGTCTATCTTGGCTTTAGGGGGCAAATTGCTTTGGGCTAAAAATTGTGCTGCCAAACCTTCTACCGCTTGATTCAAAGCCAGCAAAGGAAAATCCCTTAAAATCTCTAATCGTTGGGCGGCGATCGCTGGATCTCCTTGTGCCACTTCGTCTAAAATGGCTTCTGATGTATAGAGAGTGAAAGCATTCCGGCGTAGTTCCCACCAGTCCCTTGTAATCTCCATGTTGGCAGCGATAATCAAGTTTTTGGTCGATCTAGCGGTGAGATACCCTAAAATACTGGTTTCGATGTAAACAGTTTCATTCATATAGATAAAAGTCAAGTCACTCTATTTTATGCTCAGGCGATCGGGTTGTGCCGAGAAACCGGGTTTTTAGGGAAATCTTCGTAAAGATGCAGAATCCCATCAGAGAAACCCGGTTTCTGTATTCCGCGTCGCTCCCCCGGCTGGTAAGATTTAAGCAGGAGATTTCAGCCTAGGAGAGTTACCCATGAGTTTAGTAATTTCCGATGACCTAGTAAAGGCGAGTGGCTTTTTATGAAAATGAGCTATTGTTGGAAATTGTGCTGATGTTGTTTCAGCAAGATCAAATCAGTTTGGGGAAAGCCAGTGAGTTATTGGGGCTACATCGGATGCAGTTTCAAAATCTCTGTTAGGATAGAGAATCCCTAAAAGAACCCAGGTTTCTGCTTTCCCCCACTTCAAATTGTCCAATCTTCTATTGCTAATCCTGTCACTTTGCTAAAGTCTCGATGATTACGGGTTAACAAAATCAGTTCCCGAGAAAGTGCGATCGCTGCAATTCTCGCATCCATCTGAGCCAGTTGAATCCGTTGGGAGTTCAACTGTTCTAAGGTTTGGGCTGCGATCGCATCAAAAGAGAGAAGGGGTAATCGCTGAAAATCAGCTACTAGCCTTACCATTATCTCATAGCCCTTAACCAATTCATTGGGATAACGAGCGCGGTTAATATAGGCATGACAGCCCAGCATTTGTTCCTGAATTGTGATAATTGAAATGGCAAAATCAGAGAGGGGATATTGAGCCATTCGTGCCATCAGATTGTGATAATCTGCCCCAGATTGACGTTGAAGAATGCTTAGGTGATCTGTATCTAATAAATATCTCATTCCATTTCTGGTGCGTTTAATACAGACTCATCGCCTCGGCGAATGGCTTCCCCTAATGCGAGGATCTCTTCAAAAGCTGGTTCATCCTTAAAAGAACCGCTAATTTGCTCTAACCAGTTGCTCGATTTCGGAGGGGCAATCTGTTGTTGAATTTGAGTAATGGCTGCTTCCACTGCTGCCATGCGTTCTTCTAGTGAAGTGTGGGTTGTCATGGATTTCAAAAAGTGGGTAGGGTTGCATTTCTATTGTATCGCAAGGCTTGAAGTGCAGAAAAACCTTCTGACCCTCTGTGACCATATAGAAATCCATCAGAGAAGGTTTCTGAGTCTAGCCGAGATGGCATCCGCAATTGGAGGGCGATCGCTCCCCCGGCTGCTAAGATTTAAGCAGGAGATTTCAGCTTAGGAGAGTTTACTATGAGTTTAGTGATTTCCGATGACCTAGTAAAGGCCAGTGGCTTTTCTGAAAATGAGCTATTGTTGGAAATTGTGCTGATGTTGTTTCAGCAAGATAAAATCAGTTTAGGCAAAGCCAGTGAGTTAGTGGGTCTGCATCGGATGCAGTTTCAAAAACTGATTTCTGAGCGTGGTATTTGCGTCCATTATGATAGTGATGAGTTTCAGGAAGACCTCAAAACCTTAGAGGAAACGGAGTGGCCATGATTGTTGTCAGCAACACTTCACCCATTTCCAATTTAGCAAAGGTCGAGCAACTTAGCCTAATGCCTCAGCTTTATGGTAGGATTTTAATTCCCTGTGCGGTGCATGAGGAATTATTGGATTCCAGGGCGGGGGAAACTGTGATTACAGCAGTGCGATCGGCAACTTGGCTGGATATTCAATCCGTACAAAATCAAAGGTTAGTTAATGATTTAAAAACCCGTGTCAATGTGGGAGAGGCTGAAGCCATTGCACTGGCGATCGAAATGAAAGCAGCCCGCTTAATTATTGATGAACGGTTGGGTAGACAAACTGCCAGAGAGTTTGGGGTAAAGATTACTGGAGTTTTAGGAATTCTTCTCTTAGCAAAGCGCCAAAAAATAATTACGCAAGTTCAGCCTATTATGGATAGTTTAATGCAACAAGCAAATTTCCGCATTAGTAGCCAACTGTATGCAGATGTTTTGATGGCTGCGGATGAGTTGGTCACTTAACAATGTGGTGATTCCTTTTACATCTGATAGAGAATCGTTAGCTACCAGTTCCGGGGCGGTGCGTAAGCGTGCCATCGGTGTGCCGGTGCGCTCATTGAACCGTTTGCCACAATTACGACACTTGTAGCGCTGTTGGCGTTGGCCGCTACGGATGGCGCTGCCGTTTTTCACGGTCTGTTCACTCTGGCAATGGGGACATTTCATCGATTATACCTCATGCATTGCCACCCTTCTAAACGATCACCTTCTAAGACACCAGTGCCGGCACTAAGGAAACAGCGATCGCACCTCTAGGATACAGTCTGGGAAGGCTAGGGGGGCGATCGCGCCACCGTTGAGAACTTGGCGATCGCGGTAATGTGTTGGACTCGGTTGGCGATCGCGTTCGAGTTGTCGTTCCTTGAGGTTGATAATCCAGTATTCGGCGATGCCTTCAGCGGCGTAGAGAGGGGCTTTGACGGTGCGATCAAATGCTAGAGTGGGGCGGGATATTTCGATGAGCCAGAAAATATCATCGGCGCTGGGATGGCGATCGATGTAGCGTTCCCAGGTTCCGGTGACAATGGCGATGTCGGGTTCGGGTTCCGACTGACTTAGGGTAATCGGTGCGGGGGGACGCACTAGGGCGCGATCGCCAAGCATCTGACTGAGGCGAGTGACGAGAGACCCCCAGCTATAGGTGTGATCGGCGGATTCAGGAGCCATTTCCAGGATTTCTCCGGCGAGTTCGACACGCCGTTGGGCGAGGATGCCGGTGTTGACGATTTGGTGGTAATCCTCGATTGACCACTGTAGGGGACGTTTTAGGGGGGTGGCTGGCATGGGCGATCGCGCTTTTTTTACAAGTCATTCTCTGTGAGATTGACTATTTTTATCAATGCTTTTAACGTGCCGATTTTTAAGTCCTGATTACGGTGGATAGGAATAGAGATGATTTTGGGTTCTTGGGGATTTTTGTAAATATGGTGACTTCCGGTAATTCGTTCTAAAATCTAGCCCTTCTTTTCCACAATTTCACAAAGTTGTTTTCCGGAAATGGACTTCATACAGCAATTTCGACGATTTTGTCGGTTGGCTCTATATTTTTCGGGCTATTATTTGCAACACTCAGCCAACCTTCAACAGCGTCTTTTAAGTTCTGCGTCACCTCTTCCAAGGTATCGCCTTCAGTAATGCAACCCCGCAAGGCTGGGACTTCGGCCCAATACCCCCCTTCTTCTGCGGGATGAATAATGGCGTTAATTTTCATACACTTCGCTTTATCACGAGTAGGGGTCGAGAGAGATGTCGCCATCTCCCCCTCCCATACAAAACCGTACATGAGACTTTCACCTCATACGGCTCCTAGTTTGACCGTCTCCTTGTTAAGAGTACAGCATCATCTCTTCATCAAGAGCTGTTTTATCGTCGTGACAATGGCGGTGTAATAATTGAAGATTCTTGTAGTCATCCTTTCCGCCTTGGCTTCTAGGTACAATGTGGTCTATTTCAATTAAGTCTGATGGGGTAAAGAATTGCCCACACCAGGTACATCTACCTTTTTGTTTTTTGAGTAGTTTTGCTACCCTAATTGGCGTGTCGATTGCTTGTCCTTTCCTGGTTGCCCAGTAAGTCCAATTTCCGTCGTATGGTGTTGCGTCGGGGCGTATTAGGGTATGTCTGACAATTGGAGTCCAGTTATGTTTGAATAGATGTAACCCATCTTTGGTTTGGAATAGCCAATTTTCGTGTCTTTCTTTCCCATTGCTAAGTTTAATTGTTCCATGTCTGAAATAATTACTTAGCTTTTCGTGATTTGCCTTTCCGCATCTTGATACTGTCCATGCCTTTAACATTTGCCAGATTGTTTTGTCTAGCTTATTGAAGGTCTCTGTTGAGACTACCGCTGAGTAATAATTTGACCATCCCCGAATAATTGGATTTAGTCTACTAATCAAGGCTGATTGAGGTGCTGTTCTATGTTGTTTAATCACACCTTTAATCACTTCTGTGTGGGCTTTAACTGCTTTGTTGCTGGGTTTTATGTGGGTTTTATGTCCGATTAATCGACTCTTAGGCCCCCCTGTTTTCCCAGATTTATACTTTCCTACGGGATATTGCCTGATATTGAATCCTAGAAAATCAAACCCAGGTTCCTCAATCTTGCCATTATACTCAATAGGATTGAGTGTGTGACATATTCGGGTTTTTTCAGGTCTAATCTCTAGTCCTACAGGTTTTAGCCATATAGAAATAGCAGTCATGCACTGTTCAATGATTCCTAGGTCTTTGGAGATGACCACAAAATCATCGGCATATCTTATAAGGTTTACCTGATTGGTGCTGCCTTTATTTGGATACATTTCTTTGACTAACCTTTCTATTCCATCCAGTGCGATGTTGGCTAGTAGTGGACTTATTACTCCTCCTTGGGGTGTCCCTGCTTCTGTATCCTCAAATACACCGTTATCTAGCACGCCAGCTTTGAGCCATTGTTTCAGGTCTCTCTTCAAGCTGCTTGGACAATGAATTTTGGACAATAGGTAATCATGGTTTATTCGGTCAAAGCATTTTGCTATATCAGCATCAAGAACATAGTATTGTCCTTGATTTATGGCAGTATATATTCTACTTATTGCATCTTGTGCTGACCGTCCGGGTCGGAACCCATAGCTTGTGCCTTCAAACCTCGATTCCCATTCAGGTTCGAGGGCCGACTTAACCAAAGCTTGCCTTGCTCTATCTTGGATTGTGGGTATGCCTAGTGGGCGTTTTTCATCCCTACCAGGTTTTGGAATCCACACCCTTCGCAGTGGTTTTGCTTTGAGGTTTCCCTTAATGTTTTTGACAATTTCTAACCTTTGTCTTGGAGAGATTGCTCTTACTCCATCAACCCCGGCTGTTTTCTTGCCTTGATTATCTTGGGTCACTCGCCGCACTGCTAAGAGCCGGGCATAATACGATTTCACCAATAGACGTTGCAACCTTCGTGCCTTTGCGTCTTGTCCCGATTTAGCTGCTTGAAATATACTCTTTTGGAGCTTGAAAACTTTCCGTTGAACCTTAGTCCATGGGATTGCCTTCCATGCGTTGTTCGTAGTCTTGATTGGTTTGGGTTTACCAAATCCTTTCTTTAAACTCGCTATCGCCATTTTGACTCTTATTAGACTCTATTCTTACAGTCAAACCGTGACCTGTTAGCATATCCCTACCATTACAGCAGGGCGTTGGCTTCTGGTCACATCTCACATCCTCTAGGACTTGCGGTTACACTTATCCCTACTGATATCTCGACCAGATAATCAGAGTCCAGGAGGACTTAAAACGTTCCGTTTATATGGGCATTCCATCTTTAGATTTGTCCTCTCCACCGGGGTACTTTTAAAGGTCTGTGTAGGTAGTAAAAAAAAACCCCTACTTTTCCCCTTACTCTTTTGAGCGCAGCGTATCAACCTATTTCGCTACTTACTCTTTACGATGGTTCAAGCCAGACATTCGGTTTCCCTAATCATGGATGGTTGGCAGTGGTCTCGTTTCTGGTGTTAGGTTGCACCTCGGAGCCTTCCGTTCCCCGCTTCAATCCTGGGGTTGTGATTCCCAAAACTGGGGGTGGCTATCGCCGTTACCCTAATTTCCTAACTTTTACTTATCCATTTCTGGACATCCTATAAGGAATTTGTATGAGTTAGTTTGTTTTGACCTTGGGTTCCCTGCCTTGATTTGTATCGTAGGATACTAATCGTTGGGACATATAAACAGTTATGAGGATGGTCAGGAGTGCGCTCCTTATATTCAACCAAGGGGTTGAAGTCCCCACCAGGCGGTTATTTCGGGTATTGCAACCCTATTTCATGCCTGAACGTCTCGCACTTCTTAAGTTGAGTATAGCAGGATGACAGGTGATAGTCTGGGAAGGCTAGGGGGGCGATCGCGGCTTAATCACGCCAAGTCAATCCATTTATTCTGAGTAAATATACTCATCTCGTAACTGAGATTCAGCCAATTTCATAGATTGAAATTCGCCGATTACAATATCCCATAACCATGGCTGGGGTAGTTTTGTTCCCCAGACAGTAATGGGGGCGACTTCGATCAGGCTTAGATATCGCTCTCGTCACCGCTGAATTTTATGCTAGAATAGGGTAATTTATACTTAACAATTTGCTGGAGATAAAGCCATGATTGATTGGCAAAAACAAATTGAGAGAAACCCAAATATTTGTCATGGAAAACCTTGTATTAAAGGGACTAGGATTATGGTTTCGGTCATTCTGGATAACCTGGCTGAGGGATTGACATTAGCAGAAATTGTTGAGGACTATCCACCGTTAACTTTAGAAAATGTCCGCTCGGCGATCGCTTATGCTGCGGCATTAGCAAGAGAAGAAGAACTGTCGCCAACGCGATAATAATGATCTTAGTAAAATTAGACGAGAATCTTAGTATTACCCATGCGGAGTTTCTCCGAAATCAAGGTTACGATTGCGATCGAGTGACTGATGAAGGATTGTCTGGTGAAGACGACGAAGTTGTATGGCAGCAAGCTTGTACTGAGGGACGCTTTTTTATTACTCTCGACTTAGATTTTTCTGATGTCCGACGTTTTCCACCCGGAACTCATCCGGGAATTTTACTGTTGCGTTCTCGCTGTGGAAGTCGTCAGGCAGTGCTTGATGTTTTGCAGCGGGTTGTTCGGGACTATCCACTCGCGACTTTACAGGGTTGTCTAGTGGTGGCAGATGAAAGACAAACCCGAATTCGTCGTCCGTCTGTTTGAGGCTGATTTTAGGCAAATAAGAAAGCGATAAGCCCAAAGAGGAGAGCTTCCGCTTACTGCATTAAAACCAACAGCCAGAAACCGGGTTTCTCTGAAAAATCTCTGCCATTCCACCAAAATTATCATCCGATTCCCGGTTTCTTTTTCGCAGGGAAAGAGGCGATCGCCTATCTGGAAATAAAATAGCGATCGCCTTGTCTCAGAAACCGGGGACTTAGAAACCGGGTTTCTTTTTGTGCTGCCACAGTAGGGGCTGGTTTTAAACCCGCCCCTACATTTCCACAACAGAAACCCGGTTTCTTTTTCGCAGCAAAAGAGCGATCGCGCAGCGTCCCGGAGGGAATCGCCTTTCTTGCCAATAAAAGAGCGATCGCCTCTTGGAAAATAAAAGAGCGATCGCTTTTTACTCCGTTACCAAATATCAAAAAATATCAAATAAAATGCTTATAATTAAAATAAAATATGTAATTACCAATAATTATAGAATATATTTATCGTCAATAGTATATGACAATTTTAATAATTAATTAAAGCTGCTTAAAGCAAGATAATTCATGTAAATAGATAAAGTAAAAGACATAATTGTAATATTTATGTCCGTTTTTTTTTGAATAAAGTATTGGTTTTTTAGAAAAAATTAGATAACCTGAATAGATAGACACCGACTGGTGGTTTCTATGTCATGGATCTACTAGAGGTGGGTTTAGATGAAGTTGGTCTTAAGTTCTCAAAATGTCAATGAGTATCTGATAGAGAATGGGTTATGCGATCGCTCCTTAGAAAATCCGGGAGTAGAGCAGGTTCCGGCTAAAAATTTTAACTTATTGGTGACTTTGCCAGAAGGTCGAAAGTTACTGGTGAAACAAGAACAATTTATCAATTCAGAAAAAGAAACTGTGGGCGAGTTTTTTGGGGAATGGCGAATCCCCAAATTTCTACATAACTTTCCTGAACTTGACCATTGGCGTGCTTTTCTACCAGAATTACTGCTGCACGATGCTGAGAACTCGATTTTAGTTTCTACTTATCTGGATAATTATCAGGATTTAGCAGAGTTCTATTCTAAAAACAATCTCTTTCCTACTCAGTTTGCTGCTCAAATTGGCAGTTGTTTGGCGACAATTCACCGTGATACCTGGAATCAGAGTATTTATAGGGAGTTTTTTGCTCAAGAAGAGGTTGCTGGAAAACCGAAAGTATCCCCGCTATTATTAGAGAGTTTAGAACGAATCGGACCAGAAATTTTTGGCATGGCTCCGATGGATGGATTGAAATTTTTTGCGCTCTATCAACGATATGATAGTTTAGGGGAAGCAGTTCATCAAGCCAGTGAAACTATATCTCCTGTTTGTCTGACTCACAATGACCTCAAGCTGAATAATATTCTTCTGAATCGAAACTGGGAAGATATTAATGGAAATGCGATCCGGTTGATTGACTGGGAAAGGTCTGATTGGGGAGATCCAGCGTTTGATTTGGGAATGGCGATCGCCAGTTATCTACAAACTTGGTTGGGTAGCTTAGTGATTAGTAATTCTCTTAGTATTGAAGAATCTTTGCGACTAGCGACTACTCCCCTAGAATTAATTCAGCCATCTATCGGCGGGTTAACTTTAGCTTATTTAGAAACTTTCCCAGAAATCTTAAAATATCGGCCTGATTTCTTAAAGCAAGTCGTACAGTTGGCAGGTTTTTCTTTAATTATCGGAATTTTGGCGATGGTTCAGTATCAAAAAACCTTTAATAATACCGGAATTGCTATGCTTCAGGTAGCCAAGGCTTTGTTATGTCGTCCTGAATCATCAATGCCCACTATTTTTGGGGCTACTGCTACTCAGTTAAATCAGATCGGTTCTTCTGTTGTTGAAAAAGTTTAATATCGTTTAATATCTTGAAAGATTATGTCATTACTTAATTCTCAATCCCATCAATTAGCCTCTGAGGTCAAAGGTCGATTAAAGGAAGTTTTGTCAGACATTGTTGAAAATGTCGAAATTTCCGCTGATTTTTCGATTCGTCATCCTAACTATCAACCCTGGGAAATGCCCGCTGAGATGTTATCTCGCATTCAGGCTTTACCCAAGGAAATGCAGAATAAGTATATGAGTTTACAGTTGCGGAGTTTTCTCTATGGCATTTATTATAATGGTTCCATGCAAGCATCGCAAGCATTGGGTTCTGAAAATAAGGGTCAGCAATTAGATTTGGAGAATAATAGTTTTGCTGGCGTAGCTATGGATTTTTATGTGCAGTTAGAGGAAGCGAATAAGGGTGAGGGTTATTTTGATTCGGGTTGGTCGGTTTTGAGAGAGGAAACCGATGGCAGTTTGGCTGTAACTAAGGGGGATTTGCGGCTGCATATTCAACGGGAAAAGCATCTTCAAGAGTCTGAACAAGCTGCGGCAGTGGGTGATTTTGTGTCAATTATGATGCCGAAAAATTTGGTGCAAAATGGCTTTTATATGGCGGTGGGTAATGCCGGGTTACAGAGGGAGGAAGCTATGGTGCGAGTCTATTTTAATTTTACTCCTGAAGGTGCGGTGGCTGTGATGGCTGGGTTGACTGAGAGGTTAAATCAGAGGGGGATTCCTTTTAGTTTTAAGGCTTTGTATAATCCGGTTGATTATCAACGATATGATGCTGGGGTGCTTTATTTTGGGAAAACCGATTATGAGTTGGTGAGACAGGTTGTGGCTAATGTTTATCATCAGAATCAGTCTATTTTTAAGCCAGAAATACCGTTATTTACTCTGGAGTTAGCACCGGGTTTGGGGTTGGCGGAAGAACCGGACAAAAAGTTTGGTAGTGAGGAAAGTTTTGGGATGAATCGCTGTCAGATTATAGCTAATGGGTTGTTGATGGCTTGGCAACAGGGGGATAATTCTGCAACGGGTAGAATGGCTGCTATTTCTGAGCAGTTTTCTGGGTTGGGGATTGATTGGCAGCGTCCTTATTTGAATGCTGATTCTCAGGATGTTTATCGGGGATTTTGCCCGGTTGATGCTAGGTATCAGCGATGACCAGAAACCGGGAAAACCGGATTTCTATGGAAAATCTCTGTAATCCCACCATTCTTGTCATATAAACCCGGTTTCTTTTACCTCAAAGCGCCACCAGAAACCGGGTTTTTACTATTTTTTCCGGCAATTGTGGGTTAAGCACAGAAAAAAACCCGGTTTCTCATGTTTGGTGAAATCAGAGAGCGATCGGTATTTTGGGCAGAGTTCCGCTGGCCGCCAACGACAACTATAAAGCGATCCACTCATCAAGAGAGATGGCGCGATCGATAATTTCCTCAACTTCTCGAATCATCATTCGCAGTTGTGCGACAGAATACTCATCGTTGGAAGGAATCGTTAAGCGATTTTCACCGAAGACCATAAACTGATGTCGAGTTCCAGAAAAAGGTCCATCAAATCCTAGTTGCCGCAACTTTTTGATAAAATCTCTACGCTTACAGGGTATCGACCGGCTCACGAATTGGCTCCTTGTTCAGATCGATGTTGTTGATGATTGGCAGAGTATGACCGAGTTTTAACCCTACTAAAATCCACTCTTCTAGGATTTCGCGTAATTGGCGATCGCACTCGCGTAATGTTGATGCAAATGCGATAACTCCTTTGCAAGATGGAATTCGAGCAACGAAGGTGCCGTCTTCGAGTTTATCGTAAGTGGCCATAGACATTGCTGACTCAATGTATTGGCTTAAAATGTAATTTACGCTCATCGCCAAACCTCGTTTAATTTCTTGCTGTCCATTGATTGTCTTTGAGGGATCGCTACAATATCAGTTGTAGCATGAGGTACACCGTGGGGGACAGGAAATTTTAGCGCGATCGCCCATCTCACCAAAGAACAGCCAGAAACCGGGTTTCTTGAGTAAATCTCTGTCATCCCACCATTCTTGTCATAGAAACCCGGTTTCTTTGGGAGCTATTTTTTTGACCCGCCACCACCTGAACCCAGGGGAGGGAAATATTAAAAAAGACATAATTGTGTTAGTTATGTCTCGAAAACAAAGCTCGGTGATACGAGATTATGGGAATTTGCGGTTAGAATCTGCGTAAAATTACGGTGTTTTAGTTGGTAAATTTGAGACATAATTATGCTAGTTAGATGAACTTTAAAGTTGCTAAAACTATTGTCATTGTTCGAGAGTTAGGCAATAATAAGAGTCATAGGGAAAGGCAGATCATAAATCTGATTACCTCAAAGTCAAACTTATTCAAAGAGGAAACAAAAATGGCTAACATTACTATCTCTGACTTACGTCCTACTGGTGCAGATTTGTTCTCAGATTCTGAAAGCTATCTTACGGATTTAAATGATCAAGAAATGATGTGGCTTTTGGGGCAAGGACGTTATCGGGGATTTTCATATCAAAGGTTTGATGGAGGTTTGAGCATTTTCTACTGTAAGTGGAGTTAATTAGGAGTCTGTAAGTCGAGTGATGTAGTTGTGCGGAATTAAGGCGCAAAATTCCGCACAATGAGTAATTGTAGAGATACATTTAATTTGGTGTAATAAAACTATTTATAACACCAAATTAATAATAATATCGGCTGAATCAACTTTTTTCTTGACCCACTCACTAAACAAGTCGGAAACAATCTGGAAACGCAACTTATTATCTAACTCTGCCTGAATAATATCCTCGACTAAAATAAGGTGTACTCCCTTGGAAGTCACGATCGGTTTAACAAGCTGTGGTGGGGTTGCAGCAAAAACAGCAGCAGAAACTTCTGGCTGCAAATCCTTACGAGACAATACCCCTCGATATCCCCCTTGGCGACGCAATTCTACATCCTGAATATATTTGTGAGCCACATCATAGAAACTCATTTCCCCTTCCTGAATCGCATAGAATAATTCCATTGCTAAATCTTCATCATCCAAAACCACTTCATACATGACTACCCCCGCATAGTCCAATTGATTATCATAAAAATATGGCTCAACTTTATCGGCAAACAGATGAGCCACCAACTTTTGAGAAATAATGCTCATGTAGGCGACTTCCTCTAAATCATCTACAGATAAATGATGCTTTTCTAACCAAGCAAAAGTTTCTTGGGCGCTATGGAGATTCTGAAGCGACCTCATAGTATCCGCAGCTTTCTGAAGTTCCTCAGTTTCTACTTTGATACCGGCTTCCGTAGCCGCATCAGTAATAATCTTGCGACTAATAATAGACTCGATTAGATCGGGGATTTGAATAGATAGCTTAACTTGTTTCAGAATATCTTCAGCAGTAATCGTAATCGATTGTGACATGATTCATTTTCCCTTAAAAAACTACAACACCGAAAGATTGCCAAAAGCTTTCTAAAATTCTAACCCTCCTTTTTGTAACTTTTTGAATGGGTCAAGAATAAAATCAATAACGCGACGCTGGCGCACCACCACCTCCGCCGTAGCCGTATCTCCCGGACGTAATTGAATACAGTCCTTTCCACTAGGAATACAAGTTTTATTTAACTCAATTTCTAGCTCATAAATTGCTACTCTTCCCTGAGATGTTTCTTGCATTTTCGTAGTTGGAGAAATTTTGATTAAACTTCCATCAACTACCCCATAGTCCTGAAAAGGATAAGCATCAAACTTCATCTTAACCGCCATTCCTTTCTGTAATGAACCACTTTGTGTAGTCGCCATTTCTGCTTTCAATAAAATATTCGCGTCTTGGGGCGCTATTTCTACAATCATTCCTCCTTGTTGTACCACATCTCCCACCCCAGAAATCGGCAAACTAAAAATAGTCCCTCCTTCTTGCGCTCGAACAACACGTTTTTCTAATTCAAAGTTTAAAGATTCAATATCTTTATCCCCTTGAGCGATTTCGGATTGAAGGTTAATTATCTGACCATCTAAAGTTTTGAGTTGTTCTTTTATTTTAGAAACAGCAAGTTCACCGGAATGAAGAATGGTTTGAGAACTACTCTCTTGCTCGGCTAAACGTAACTCAGCCTGCTGAATATCCGCCTGAGCTTGATGAATAACCCGCTCATAACTGCGTCTCTGTTCCGCCAACCGCAACTCAGCTTGTTCAATATCTGCATCAGCTTGATGAATAATTCGCTCATAGCTGCTTTCCTGCTCTTCTAGTCGCAGTCTGGCTTGTTCAATATCTGCTTGACTTTGCTCCCAAATTCTTTGTCTTTCCTCTTTTATATCTTCCTGTTCAATTACCCGAACTTCTGTGACTACACCATCGTCTGAAAGATTTTGATATCGTTCAACTTCTCGGATTGCTTTTTGCCATCGCATTTCTGCCAAGGTATATGCAGTTTTGCTATCCTGTAGCTGTCGTTTTGCTTGCCGAATTTGAGCCAGATTTTCTTCTCTCTGTAAATTTAATATTCTCCTGAGAGCAGCTAAATTTTGTTCTGCTTGATGAACCTGGGTCAGTTTTTCCTGCTCCTGTAAATTGTATGTAGTTTTCAGCGATTGAAGGTTCCTCCTTGCTTGCTCCACCTGGGATAGTTTCTCTAATTGTTGAGACTGATTTTGCCGTTCTTGGGTAAGCAGTTCGGTTTCTAGCTGATTTTTTTGTTGTTTTAGTGTATTCAGTCGATTTTCTTTACTTTGCTGCTGAAGTTGTAGTTGAATAATTCGTTCACGAATAGGGAGACTGTCCAGTTCCATTAAAATATCCCCGGCTTTTACTATGTCTCCTTCTTCAATATTTAGCATTTCCACTTTAGCAGTTTGGGAATTAAGAACAGCAGATGTATAGGCTAAATTTAGCTTCTGCTTAATCGTACCTCCTTGCGGTTCTAACCGTCCCCTAGCACTGCCGGTTTCATCTACCTGAGACAACATCCCCCAAGGCAGAGCGATCGCCACAAAAACGATTAAAAAATAGAGAAGTCCTCGCGTCCACCGCTGAGGTAACGCATCTAATAGTTCCTTTGTGGCAAAAGACCAATCCGCCGAAGGATTTAGGTCGCTTGCCGGTAGATTTGGGGAGGTCAAAGGATTAGACCCAGCTTGTGTGTTGTCTGTGTCTAAACTTTTATGACCATTTAAGTCTGCTTGATAAATCTCATTAAACTGTGGCATAATTTATGAAAATCTTGCTCAGATTTAAGAACATTAGCTAAGTTGCTGGTGATTTAAATAGTAGTAATGCCCTTTTTTGGCCATTAACTGCTCGTGATTTCCTTGCTCGATTAATACTCCTCTATCTAAAACTAAAATTACATCAGCATTTCTAACGGTAGATAAGCGATGGGCAATAATTAATGTTGTGCGGTCTTTCAGAATTCTATTCAAATTAGTTTGAATAATTCGCTCCGACTCCACATCTAAGTGGGAAGTCGCCTCATCAAAAACCAATAAACGAGGATTGCCCAATAAAGCCCTAGCGATCGCTAATCTTTGCCGTTGACCACCAGACAATAACCCCCCACCTTCACCAATCTGGGTTTCATAACTCATCGGTAATTTTTGAATAAACTCGTCAGCACCCGCTAATTGAGCCGCTTCGATAATTTCCGCCTGAGTTGCAGAAGGTCGCGCTAGAGTCAGGTTGTCCCGAATTGTGCCACCAAATAAAAAAGTATCCTGGTCAACAACACCAACCCTTTGACGCAAAGAAGGTAAAGAAATGCTAGTTATGTCATAACCATCAATTAAAATCTTGCCGTCTGTAGGGGGATACAGCCCCAAAACCAGCTTAGAAATCGTGGTTTTTCCTGAACCAGAACGCCCCACTAAAGCTATAGTCTGTCCGGCTCTGATTTCAAAACTGAGATTCTCTAAAACATTAGTTTCGCTTTCTGGGTGGTAACGAAATGTCACCTTGTCAAAAATAATATCTCCTCGTAAGTTTGTTAAATAATAACGAGCCTGCGATTGCAAATCTTCCTCTGGTTCTGTATCGATTACATCATTAATTCGCTCTACTGCAATAATTACCTCCTGGAACTCATTCCACAGAACCGTTAACCGCTGAAAAGGGTTAATTACATTGCCAATTAACATATTAAAAGCCACCAACTGCCCAATGGTTAATTCTCCTTGAATCACTAACCAAGCCCCAAACCAAAGTAACCCAGTCGTAACTATAGATTCAATGGTTAAGCTAAATACTTGGAGTCGGTTGCTAATAATCTGCCCAGAAAAAGTCTTGCGGATTGACTTGTTGAGAAACTCCTCCCAACGCCAGCGCACCACTTGCTCAATTGCCAGAGATTTGACCGTGCGTACACCAGTCAGAGATTGAATTAAATAACCACTTTCTTCCGCTAATGCGGCAAATATTTCTCGGGATATCTTTTGTAGGAAAGGAGTAGCAATGATAGCCAGCAAGAAAAATGGTGGTACAATTACTAATGCCAGTAAAGCCATTTTCCAGCTATACCAGAACATAAGTCCCACATAAATAAAGATTGTGAGCAAATCTAATAAAATAGATAGGGCTTCACCCGTTAAAAAACGCTCAATTTTGCGGTTTTCCTGCACCCTAGCCATGATATCCCCCACATAGCGAAACTCAAAAAACCGCAGGGGTAATCGGAAAGTGTGGGTAATAAATCCCACAATCATGGCTAAATGTACTTTGTTGGCAGTGTGGTCGAGGAGATATTGTCGTAACCCGGTCAGAGCAACCCTAAATAAACCAAAAATGACTAACCCTAATCCCACAGCCGTTAAGGTTAATGTACTGCCTTGAACAACTACCCGGTCGAGGAGTAGCTGAGTAAATAGGGGGGTAACTAATCCAAAAATTTGAATGGCTACGGAGGCAATAAATACTTCTAGCAATACTTGACCGTGAGGACTGGCTAAATTAAAAAACTGCCAGAAGGGGGTAGTGTGATTTTTGAGTTCTTTGATTAAAGCTGTTGGTTGTAGGAGTAATGTATAACCCTGCCAACCTGTTTTAAATTCTCGGTATGTTAAACTACGTTGACCAATAGCAGGGTCAGCAACAATTACTGTATTGGGAGTGATTTCATAAACCACTATATAATGTTTGCCTTCCCAGTGAGCGATCGCGGGCAATTTTTGTTTAGCCAGTTGGTCAATACTTGCTTTCACAGGTCTAGTGGAAAATCCGATACTTTCCGCCGCAGCGGATAATCCTCGCAAGGAAGCCCCATTTGCATCTACATTAGCAATATCTCGAATGCGGTTGACACTAAAATTTTTGCCCCAGTAACGAGCAACCATCACCAAACAAGCTGCACCGCAGTCCGAACCGCTTTGTTGCTCAAAAAAAGGATAGCGTCTAGTAATATGCTGCCAAAGATGAGTAACTCGCTGAGTGGGACTGGGAAAGTAGGCTTTGTTAACTTTTTGCTGGTGGGTTTTTAGATATATTTCATCTTTGATTGTGCTAATTTCTGCGATTAGTTCCTGGTCGGCGTTTACTGATAAATCCGGTTGATTATTGATATTAAACTTGGCTTTTTGTTCATTATCTTTAGTTGTGGCTAAATTGTACAAATACTCCTTAAATTTGGAATTTTTCTGAATTATAGAGTGCAAAAGTTGACCGGAAATATAGCAAATCTCTGCTTGAGGCGAAACCCTGACAGCATAATCTAAAAAACCGGCTTCAGGAAACAAAGTACATTCCCCAAATAGTTGATCGGGATGCAGGGTGGTAATTAAGTCCTTGCTACTGTTAACCAGTCTTACTTTACCCGCTATGACAATATATAAGCCATCGGATTCTGAGATATGTTGCAAAAACAAACCGGGTTCAGGTTTTTTGAATTCAGCCGACTTAACTAAAATCGCTAACTCCTTTTCTGATAAAAATTCACCGATTAGACCAGATAGATATTCTTTGGTAGTCATTTCTTAAACGAGAGTGGTTCCAACGCTTAATAGCAGTTAATAAATTTTGGGTTATAGTTTAAGAAAACGCAACATCTTCTGGAATGTCCCTAATCACAATGCCGCTTTTACTGGACTGGTTAGTTTCTGATTTTTTTGGATCGTTTTTCTCAAGGTTATTCGATTTAGGTCTAGTAGATAAACCAATTTGTTTGAGCAGTCTGTTAATATGGCGATCGCTGATTTTAATCCCTAATTCCGCCCATAAGTGTTCACTGAGTTTCTTTGCTGTCCACTGTCGAGTATGATAAGTAAAATCACGGTTAGGCACTTTAACTTCTCTAGGGCTTTGAGTGACCAACTCCCTCAACCGCTGCAAGCATCGATCATTTACAGTTTGAGGTCTGCCAATTGCGTTACTATTCCACTGGTGAGCCTGACCAGACTTGGCGAGGGTTATCCAATGGCGTGCTGTACTATGGGAACAGCCCAACTCTTGGCAAATTTGGGTTTGGGTTTTACCCTCATCTGCCAGTAACATAATTTTAATCCGCTTGAAATACTGCTTGGACAAGCTTTGTTTAAGGCTTTTTTCCAAGTATTTACGCTGAAAAACAGTCAAAATTTGACCGGAGTTATTAGAAAGATTTAGATCTTTTTGAGATGATTCCATAAACAACCCTGTATACAGTACAATAGAATCTTGAAGCTAGACTAAATACCGACCCTGATTCGCTCGTCTATAAAGATTTTAAAATGATATGATTGATGAAAACAATACTTCAGAGTGGATTCACCTTGTATTTTATCATACTCAATTATCCTTCAACAGTAAAAAAGTGGGATTTAGGGGGTATTCCTGATGTATTTATAAAATAGTATTTTGTTTTCAAATCGTTAAAAATGTGGGATAATGGGGGCTATGGATCATTAACTGGCAAAAAAGAAGATAGAAAGAGGTTAAGTGTAGAGACAGGGCTTTAAGGAGTCTGACAAAAAGGGAGGAGAGCCAGAACTCTCAATGGTAGATAACACTCAAACCCTTGAGAGTCTGTGAAATATAACCCCCCGCTCTAAAATGCACTGAATCCGTTTATCACGACCGTGACCCGGCTATGGCTTATCGACGAAAGCATCAGGCTCGCTCCTCTCGCCTTGAGTTCCCGGTTCTCTCTTACCCTCCTACGGCTCACGCTTAAATTTTTGCCAGTCAATCAGGCCGACTTAGATTAATCAATGCCTAGTATCTCAACTTATTTTCCATTTGCCAACCCCAAAAAAGTGAGACTTAGGGGGACTTTAAAATCACGCCCCAAAAACAGGATTGTGAGAAAAAATAATATAACGTACCTAAAAAGGTGAAAATGTGGGAAAATGGGGGGTGCATAAACAACAAAACTACAACCTGGGTGAGCAGCTATGGAGATTCAGGAAGCGTTGCAGTGGACCGATCGCCTGCTTCTAAAGACTACGGGAAAATACCTAGATAGCCTGCAACGCGCCATCTTAGAAGGTGCATGGCAAGGTAAAGGATATAAAGACATAGCAGACGAATACCACTGTACGAGCGATCACGTCAGGAAATCAGCATCCGACTTATGGAAACTCCTCTCGGAACTACTGGGAGAGGATGTAAAAAAAAAGAATGTACGATCGCTCATCGAAAACGGAATATTCTCTTATCACAACGATGGCGTACATATCGGCAATCACATAAATAATGTCTGTAGTGAGTTATACAACGAGCCAAAAATCTCAACCAACCCATCATCCAGCAGTAGCGAATCCGATACCATACCCCGCCAGGATCTTAGCCAAGCCCCCGAATACGATCGCCTCCACCCCCGTCACGACGAACTCACCACCCTCAAACAGTGGATAGTCAGCGAACATAGCCGCATCATCACCCTAACTGGATTATCGGGAATCGGTAAAACCGCCCTCGCCAGACAACTCGTCGAACAAATAAAAGACCACTTCGATCGCCTCCTCTGGTGTAGCCAGCGAAAATTCCCCAACCTAGAAACCCTACAAAACCACATCAGCCAGTTTGTCGCCACAACCGCCACCCCCCAGCCATCCCTCCTAGAGTCTCTGAGAACTCACCGTTGCTTCATCATCCTCGACGACTTCCAACACAGCCTAACCTCCGGTCACTTCGTCGAAAGCTACCGTCGAGACTATCAAGGCTATAGTCAACTCATCCGTGAACTCGGGACTTTCTCTCATCAAAGTTGTGTTTTGCTGCTGACTTGGGAACACCCCCCAGACATCGCCGCCTTAGAAACAGAAACCCACCACTGTAAAACCCTCCCCGTTCAAGGCGTTCCTCAACTGGCCAGTCAAATCCTCCGCGATCGCCAACTCCAAGACCCCAAACAATGGCCAGAACTCAGCCAACTCTTCAACCATAACCCCTTATGGCTAAATATCACCGCCTCAACCATCCATGAATTATTCAACGGTAGCGTCCAACAATTTCTCTCCTACCCCAGCCTCTTTTTAGGAGACTTAGAACCCATCCTCAACCGACATTATCAACGCCTCAGCGACTCGGAAAAAACCCTGCTGCATTGGTTAGCCCAGCAAAACCCGCCCGTCACCATCAACCAGAAACCCCCCAATCTTTTATCGAACCGAGAGTTCTTAAAAGCCGTCCAATCTCTCAAACGACGTAGCTTATTAGACTCCTCATCCCATTTAACCCTACAGCCCGTCATCCGACAATACATCCGAAACTTAGCTGAATGCGGGGACTCAAACTAATCCCAGGACCCGAATACACCTCACCCCCAATTATCGGGGTGGGTAGGTTTCCTCTCGTTCACCCTCAAGGGATGGCTGACTCCAACGGTTTTTTAGACCCGGTTGGCGGGATAAATTGACAACCTCTCGACCGCTTTCTGCTTCCTTTTGACGTAAGTCTTCAAAGATAGGATTCAAGTCGTAGTCGAAAGACACTGACAGGGGAATAATCGGTTCAAAATCTCTATTAACGATTCCAGTAATCATCCAATTCTCTTGGTTCGTCCACCGAAGCGACGGACATAGCCCGAACCGATTCGAACAATCCAGATTTGAGCATCAGGGTGAGTAGCTTCAAGGCGATCGCCGGCGGCAATTTCACTCACATCGACTTCAAAATCTCCAGTTTCTAAATCAATCACCACAATAGAAACCGGGTTGATGGCAAAATCCCTGTGAGAAGGCAAAACTCCGGTAGAAGCCCGGTTTCTGAGTCTCCGGCGATAGGTTATCCGCAATGGTGGGCGATCGCTCCCCCGGCTGCTAAGATTTAAGCAGGAGATTTCAGCCTAGGAGAGTTACCCATGAGTTTAGTAATTTCCGATGACCTAGTAAAGGCGAGTGGCTTTTTATGAAAATGAGCTATTGTTGGAAATTGTGCTGATGTTATTTCAGCAAGATAAAATTAGCTTAGGGAAAGCCAATGAGTTATTATACGGAATCCAGGTTTGAAACAGCCTAATATCGCAGCTTTGTTGGAGCATTTTAATTCCCGGTGCGGTGCATGAGGAATTATGGGATTCCAGGGCTGGGGAAACTGTGATTACAGCAGTGCGATCTACACTTTGGATAGATCTTCAATCTGTACAAAATCAAGGAGTTGTTCGGCTTGAGACAAAGGATAAACCTCATCCTGACGTTTTCAGAGAAATTCCCACCGATTTTGAATGGCTGGGGGCAGTTGAAAACGAGTAATTTCAAAGGGAATTTAGACGATTTCGGGTATAAATTTCGTTAGCCTAAGTCTGTATTTATGATGATTATATTCTAATCAATCAATCTGAGAAACCGGGTTTATTTAATAAGTATTGGCTAAAATGCGCTCATTATTGTGGAAACCCGGTTTCTTTTTCTGTTGGTTAACCATCAGTTGGTTACGGGGTGTTATGGTGCGTTACGAGGCGGATTTGTAGGATAATTATTAGTTAATTAAATTATCGCCGATCCTCAAACACCCTACCGATGAAGTTATCGCCATTAAAAACCATTATAATATTTGGCTAAGTGTTTAAGTTTCAACCGCAACAGATGTACTCACTAAATTGTAAACGGGAGTGTAAATGTCCACTTCAACTTCCGGGACTCGAATGGAAACAATCATTGAATAGGGTGCCATTTGATCGTAACGATCTAAATATTTTTTTTCTTTCCACCATCCCCCTACTGGATATACAGCGATCGCATCTTTTTGGGCTAATTCAGCAGCAGTACCATACCAAATATCAGAATGTAGAGAACCGCCATCCCTGGTATTTGGGCCAAGAAACCAGTTATTATCATCAGAATGACTTGAACTTCTTCTGTCCTCTTCCTCTTCTCGAACAGCTTCATTAATTCGCCGTCTGAAATCATTATCAGTTTCTAAAGAGTCTTTGACCTTGAAGCGCAACCCGTGAGAAGGATAACGATGGCGATATGCCCATCCCCGCTCTCCTGGATTGGGTTCAATAAAATAGGATAAAGTAATTTTTAACTCTATCTTTGCTTCTCCTAAGATTTTTAGGTTTTCACTCGGCCAAGGCAACTTATGAAACTTCATCTCTTTAGTTTTAACCCGGCTATTTTCTAAACAAAACGGTTGGAGTTCATCTTCAATAATTAGGGTTAAATCATTACGGGTACTTTTAAGCGCCCGTCCTAAATCAGGAACTCCATAACCATAACGCCTCAAAAGCGCACCTCTAGCAGTTTTAGAGGATGCAGCCTCAAAGTGATTCTGCATTGCTCGAGTCCATTCTAGAGCTTGTATCGCTCATGCGATCGAACATTCTAATATTTGGTCGATAGTGAGTGGTTAGCAGACACAGATCATCAATAGACTCTGCTGGATTTTGATCAAAGGCCATATTTCCACCTTCAAACACCACATCTGGACGAATCGGCCATTGACTGTCCCATGTAACTGAAGTCCTACTACGAGGAGAAAGATCGCCTCCAGGGGCTAAGGGCTGCCAACCCTGATAATTAGAGTCGATAATATTAATTTTTTCAGTATAAGCACCGACAATTAGAGGATTCCACGCTTGCCCAGGATTTTCTATGGTTTCAATATCATTAATATTGAGGTAATCCTCTGCCAGAATATCTTGATAAATATTACCAGCAGAAATAATCATAAATCGTCGGAATTTACCATCATTGAAACATAGCTGATCCACTGCTGCTGACCAAGATGATGGCGTTCCTCTCATTGAGTCAATACTACTTGTTACCGCCAGACAAAAAACCCGAGGGCGATCGGGATTTTCAATTTCAGGTAAAGAAACCCCCTGCTCTGTAATTGCACCGTAAAGCTCAGGTTGATTTTGTCCGGTATTGGGCAGAATTTTCACTGATTCAATGCGGTGTAAAAGTTTCACGTTTTCCGATGTGGCTAACCAATCGATGAGTTGGTCAGAATACAAACATAAACCAGCCATTGCTGTACCATGACCATGCCAAAAAGCGCTATCATTAACCCCCCAAGAGGGTTCAACCGTGTGCATATCATTGGCATCTAGTCCGGGCGAAAGTAGGGGATGAATTCTAGTAACTCCACTATCTAATACACAAATAGATACCGCGTGTTTACCTGGTTCAAGGAGTCGGTTTTCTAAATCATCAACCCATTGCGCTTGTTCTAAAGTTCGCATTTCCAGAAACATTGATGGAGTATCCTTAGCGATGCGTAATTCTGCTACTGCATCAGAATGATTGATGACTCGTGCCATTGCTTCCCAATTAGACATAGCCAAAACAACCTCACGTTCTGGAAAAGAAATTGCATGAGGTTTTGTCGGAATCTCCAGCTTTTGAGTAATCTGTTTAAATCCTTCTTGTTTACCTTTTCGCAGCCAAACTTCCCACCAAACCTCTCGCCCATTTTCGGGAAATAGGGCGGGATTATCAGTGAATAGTGATTGAACTGTGCCAATTTGAACAGCTTCTAACCGAGCTACAAGTGCCTCATTTTTGGGGTTTTCTTTATTGGTATTTTCATCTCGATACTGTTCTACTTTTTTCAGAAAGTAATCCTGGGCTGACTCTGGCACAAAAACTGTTGCCAGAACCATACCTTCCTGCTCAGGTATTTTCTTCACTGCCACCAATTCAACCTTTTTTTTCCTGTTTTCTAAGGACTTTAAAGCAATGGTTTCCTCACTTTTAATCCGAAATTCTAAGTAAACCCCCGGTACTCCGGTAGCTAGTTGAGAATCACGAGAGTTTAGTATTTCATTAGCTTGCTGAATTGCTTGGCCGATTTGTTCCTCTAAATACCTAGCATGAGCTAATCTATCGCGATTGGGAGGTGACTTAGAACCCCCACCTTGTCGGGGTCGTGTATAATTTTCACTCCGGCCATTTTCCGGTAAGTAAATATGAGCAAACTCACGGGATTCTTGGGACATAATCGCGCCTACACTTTGGTCAATACTGGATGGTTAATGTTGCGTCTTTCTAAAATAGTCGCCAGCAAATGTTCATGGTCAATTTCTTCAGTATTTAATAGTACAGCCTGTTTTGCTGCTTCATCGGCAGCACGAACAATTTCAGCCAAACTTAAATTTTGTGCCGCCTTAAAAATCTCTGACCAATCATGCCAATGAATATCAAATAATATTAGCCTATTTTCTAAAACGCGGCGAATCATTTCTTCGCTGGGAAGCGTATATGAAATCACATCATCAAATCTTCTAAAAAGAGCTTCATCTAATAAATTGTGATGATTGGTCGCTGCGATGATTAAACTATCACTGTGGTCATTCTCTATAAATAATAAAAATGAATTTAATACGCGCCTAATCTCTCCCACATCATTGGCACTGTTGCGGTGCGCCCCAATGGCATCAAATTCATCAAAAAAATAAACGCCCCGTGTTAGTGACATTGCATCAAAAATTAATTGAAGTCTGCTGGCAGTTTCTCCCATAAACTTCCCAATTAAGCTACTATATATAACCGTCATCAGCGGAAGTTGTAACTCACCGGCTAAAGCGGCGGCAGTCATTGTTTTGCCAGAACCAGGGTGTCCTAATAAAAGAATTTTTCGCCGGGGAGATAGGTTATAATTTTGCAGACGACTACGCTGTTTTTGTTCGGTAAGAATCCGCTGAAGTTTGGTTTCAAGCTCTGATGAGAGTACCATATCAGATAGCTTAGTCTCTGGGTAACGTGCTGATAGTAAATTAGCTAATTCACCTTTTGGCTGAACTAACGGTACTGCACTATTTTTTCGCTCGATCGCCGAACCCCGGTTTTTAGCTTCATCAATTAACTCCCGAATTTCTTGAGCCAATTTTCCATGTCCCTGCCTTGCTTCATGCGCTGCAATTTGAAGGGCTGCAGAATAAAACTGCTGATCTTCGCCTTCTATTTGGCTTTTTATAAGCGCTATGATTTGACGAGCAGTAGACATAAATCTGGTATCCCCTTCTATAATAGCCCACCCTTGGTGATGCTATTATATATTATAACTCATATCTCATATTTAGAGAAAAAATTTACCAAAATCGTTTACTCTTGAGGGTGATGGGTTCATTTAATAGATTTAAAAAATGAATACTTCACAACCAGGCGAAGACTATGCTTTAACAACTGACCTTCTATATTATATTTAGGGTGTTTTCATCGCCATTTAAACTGCATCTATTTGGCTCATTAAAGAAGGTGCGGCTGATTGCTGTTCAGCCTGATATGAGCGCGGATAGGTTCCTTAATTTGACTCGGAGACAAAGGTTGTGCGATCGCCTCTTCCAGCAACTCCTCCCTAAACTGCTCATCGTGAACCCGGGTAATGGTTTTCGTCTTCGTATATTCCATGCGTCCCCAGGGCAAAGCCTCCAGAAATACTGTAGTAGCGATCACGTTAGGAAGTCGGCATCGCAATTGTGGAAACTCCTATCGGATCTGTTGGGAGAGGATGTTAAAAAGAAGAATGTTCGATCGCTTATCGAAAATTTCTGTAGCAACCTATACAATAAATCACAAAATCGATCGCCCTCCCCTCCCAGCAGCAAATCCAAACCTCGCCACGACCTCAGCCAAGCCCCCGAATACGATCGCCTCTACAACCGCACCGACGAACTGGCTACCCTTAAACAATGGATACTCACAGAAAATAGTCGCATTGTTACCCTCACCGGACTATCGGGAATTGGTAAAACCGCCCTCGCCAGACAACTGGTAGAACAAATCCAAGACAACTTCGATCGCATTCTGTGGCGCAGTCATCGCAAATTCCCCAATTTCAACGCCCTACAAAGTCATATCATCGAATCTCTCGCCCCACCACCCTCCAGTCAAAACCCATCAATCACCAACTCCTTAAATTCTGATAATTCCATGTTAGACCATCTCAGAAGCCACCGCTGCTTAATCATTCTGGATGACTTTCAAGAAACCTTAACCCCGCGTGAATTAGTCGGCAATTATCGCCCCGAATATCAAAACTATGGTCAATTAATTAATGAAATTGGACAACTCCCCCACCAAAGTTGTCTGCTGCTTCTTAGCTGGGAACAACCCCTAGAAATCGCCGCCTTAGAAACCGAAAACCCCTACTGTAAAACTCTACAAGTGTCAGGTTTAGATAAACTAGCCACCCAAATTCTCAACGCCAGAAAACTCAAAGACCAGAAAAAATGGTCAGAACTCATCCAACTTTACAGCGCTAACCCTTTATGGCTGAATCTCATCGCCTCCACTATTCTTGATTTATTTAACGGTAGCGTTCAAGAATATCTCTCCTATCCCACCCTATTTTTAGGAGACTTAGAACCCATCCTTAAACAACATTATCAACGCCTCTGTGAATCCGAAAAAATCCTGATTCAGTGGTTAGCCAATCAAGAAAAACCTCTAAAAATTACCCAGAAACCCCCAGAACTTTTAGCCGTTAAAGATTTCTTAAAAGCTATTCAATCTTTAACCAGACGCAATTTACTGGAAAAATCATCAGGGTTAACTTTACAACCAGTGATTAAACAATATGTTAATCACTTGATTCGCTAGTGAGAAACCCGGTTTCTTCGTGGGTTAACCATCAGTTGCTTACGGGGTGTTATGGTGCGTTACGAGGCGGATTTTTAGGATAATGATTAGGTAATTAAATTATCGCCGCTTCTAACAGACCCTACCGCTGAAATTACCGCCATTAAAACTCATCATAATATTTGGCTAAGTGTTTAAGTTTCAACCGCAACAACGGGAGTGTAAATTTCCACAACTTGAGTCTTGAGGCTGCCTTTAAGTCTTGGTAATTATACATAACCTCTCACACAAAACTGGATCTGTGAGTTTCTGGGGCGATCGCCTATAGCCAGACAAACCCAACCTACTAAACTATATCGGGACTAACCCAGTTTGTTAGTCATGCTATTTAAATTAATGATAAGATCGACGATTGTTACTGGTGAGAGTTAAAATTGACACCCATACCCCCCCCTAGTAGGTCATTGGGGGCGGTTAATCTTGGCTATTTACTGGGAATCATGAAAAAAGACATTCCTCCTTTGTTTGGGAAAACTAAATTTATCGAAGGTCAAATAGACGAGTTTCTGGATAAGATATCAGAAGGATGTCTATATTTTGAAATGGGAGTTTCTGCTTATTTGGACTCTCAAAATGTCACCAAAAGCTGTGAAAATAAAATGGAGCAATTGCGGGATTTAAAGCGCCGCTGCAATGAACTTAGGCGGGCTATTGAATCCCAATTATATACCGAAATGTTGATTCCCGACTCCCGTGGTGATGTTTTAAGTTTGTTGGAGGATTTATACTATTTAATTGATGTGTTTGGCGACAGTTATCAAAGTATTATTATTGAACATCCAGATATCCCAGAAGACTATCATCAAGACTTTAAAGAATTGACCGGAATGGTCGTTAAAAGTGTCGAAACTGTCGTCATTGCGGCGCGGGCTTTTTTCCGTCATCCTGATGCCGTTCGCGATCATCTTTATCGCGTTCGGGTCTATGAAACTGAAAGCGATCGCATTGCTATTAGACTCAAAACAAATATCTTTAATTCCCAACTACCTTTGGAACGTAAAATGCAGTTGCGCGACGGAGTTGATTTGATTGATGGTCTCGCTGATGCTGCTGAAGATGCTGGGGATGAGTTATCAATTTATGCGATTAAGCGAGTCCTCTAAAACAGCTTAATTATCTCCTCAATTTTTCGGTAAACTTGATGTAAATTTCCTAGAGTCAGCCAGTCATAAATCAGGTAAACATGGACGCGATCGCCATTTTAATTTTTCTATCAAGCGGCTTATTTCTAGGCTGGTCTTTGGGCGCAAATGATGCCGCCAATGTCTTCGGGACTGCCGTTGGTAGTCGCATGGTAAAGTTTAGTACAGCAGCCTTTATCTGTAGTATATTCGTAATTCTTGGCGCAGTAGTGGGGGGGGCTGGTGCCGCCGCTGGACTAGGAGAATTAGGCGCTGTTAATACCATTGCTGGTGCGTTTACCGCCGCTTTTGCTGCTGCTTTAACCGTCTTCTGGATGACCAAAATTGGTTTACCTGTTTCCACCACCCAAGCCGTTGTCGGTGCCATTATTGGCTGGAATCAATTTAGTGGTTCCATAACAGATACCGATACCCTCATAAAAATTCTCGGAACCTGGGTTGCTTGCCCCATCTTGGGTGCTATTTTTGCCGCCGGGCTTTATTTGGTGGTAATGGCTATTCTCGCACGTCTCAGACTGCATCTGCTGCGGCTAGATCTTTATACCCGCGCTGGGTTAATTTTAGCAGGCGCTTTCGGTTCCTATGCTCTCGGTGCTAATAATATTGGCAATGTTATGGGCGTGTTTGTCTCTTCTTCACCCTTCACTAATTTTAATATTGGGTCGGTCAGTATTTCCTCGGTTCAACAACTTTTTTTAATGGGGGGAATTGCGATCGCTATTGGTGTTTACACTTACTCGAAACGGGTCATGATGACCGTTGGTAATAGCTTAATGCCTCTCTCTCCCGTCGCCGCCTTTGTCGTAGTTGTCGCCCATTCTTTAGTATTATATATATTTTCCTCCACTGGGTTAGAAAGCCTCTTAGCTAATGCCGGTTTACCGACTATTCCCCTCATTCCCGTTTCTAGTTCTCAAGCCGTCGTTGGGGCGGTTATTGGCATTGGACTTTTGAAGGGTATTAAAAGCGCCCGCCAAATTCGCTGGCGTGTTTTATTGGGTATTGCTTCCGGCTGGGTTTCTACCCCTATTATAGCAGCCATTATCAGTCTAGTTATGCTATTTATTTTACAAAATGTCTTTAATCAACCCGTCTATCAAAGTGTAGAATATCAGCTATCCCAAACAGTTTTAAATAAATTGGAACAGGTGGGAATACCTACCGAACCCCTACAAGATATCAGCGATCGCACTATTAGCGGTGGCGTGAATTTTCGAGATGAAGTTAGGGCACGCATGACCCTAGATAAAGAACAGGAAAAACAACTCCTTTACCTCGCCCAAATTCACCTAATATATATCGACCCTTTCCAAATTAAAAACCTCAATACAAGCTATCTCAATTCCGACCAAATTCGTGCCATTGGGCGGTTATCTGGGCGGACATTTTTTCACCGTTGGCAATTAGCAGAAGCCCTCGCCCAAGAGTCAGAGTCCTGGCAATTTCAGCCGCCCATAACCCGCTATAAAGATGATAACAACAAACTTCAGCAACAACTTAATTATGTAGGCGATCGCTTTCATGCACCCCTGAGAATGATTAACTAGCCTGACCGTCTAACTGTCAATTGCCGGATTTTTCACAGCATCTAAAAGCCCTTGTAATTCCTCCCCTTCT
Source organism: Arthrospira sp. PCC 9108 (assembly GCA_016745315.1). Classification (GTDB taxonomy): domain Bacteria; phylum Cyanobacteriota; class Cyanobacteriia; order Cyanobacteriales; family Microcoleaceae; genus Limnospira; species Limnospira platensis. The sequence goes on along the minus strand of CP066886.1, from coordinate 406,981 downwards.
ATCACTTCAGTAGCCAAAACTTTCAGGGATATTGTATCTAATAACTCTCGGTTAAATTCCAGAATATCCAAGGCTTGTTGATAAGCCGTTTCCACAATTTCCCGAACCTCAGCATCAATAGCCTCCGCTGTTTTTTCACTAATAGAACGTCGTCTATTACCATCACCCATTCCCAAAAAGTTAGGTTTTCCCCCTTCATCATAAGCCAAAGGTCCTAGGACTTGACTCATACCATAAGTAGTTACCATTTTTTCCGCTAAATTCGTAGCCCGGCGCAGGTCATCAGAAGCCCCATTAGTCACCCTTTCAAAAACAATTTTTTCCGCAGCCCTTCCCCCTAATAAAGTAGCAATTTGTTCCCGAAATTCCCTTTCATCCATTAAAAATCTATCCTCAGTAGGCATTTTTAAAGTATAGCCCAAAGCACTTAAACCACGGGGAACAATCGAAATTTTAGCAACTTTTCCACCCCCCGGCATTAACGCCCCAACTAAAGCGTGTCCGACTTCGTGATAAGCCACAATTTTCTTTTCTTTGTCACTCAAAACCCGGCTGCGTTTTTCCAGCCCAGCAACCACCCTTTCTATGGCTTCATAAAAATCTTGTTGTCCCACCAGTTTCCGATGCCTTCTTGCTGCCAACAAAGCCGCCTCATTCACTAAATTTGCCAGGTCTGCACCCCCAAAACCAGGAGTGCGAGTAGCGATCGCTTGCAGATCCACATCAGATTCTAATTTAACCCGTTTCGCATAGATATCTAAAATCGCTTTTCTACCTGCTAAGTCAGGACGATCAACCAACACTTGACGGTCAAACCTTCCCGGGCGTAATAAAGCCGCATCTAAAGCCTCTGGGCGGTTAGTAGCAGCTAACACAATCACCGTTTCCGCCCCCACTGCAAACCCATCCATTTCCGTTAATAATTGGTTCAGTGTTTGTTCTCTTTCGTCACTACTACCACTTTGAAAACCGCCACCGCCGCCACTTCTGGATTTACCGATCGCATCTAATTCGTCAATAAAAATAATACAAGGTGCCTTCGTTTTTGCCTGTTCAAATAAATCTCTAACTCGCGCCGCCCCCGTCCCCACAAATAACTCCACAAATTCCGAAGCCGAAATGCTAAAAAACGGGACTCCCGCCTCTCCAGCCACCGCTTTCGCCATCAGAGTTTTACCAGTCCCTGGCGGTCCTACTAATAATAAACCCTTGGGAATTCTTGCGCCAATTTCGAGAAATCTTTGGGGATTTTTCAGGAAGTCTACCACCTCGGCTAGTTCAGCTTTGGCTTCCTCAACTCCCGCAATATCATCAAAAGTAATTTTTGCCGACTCTCCCTCAACATATACCTTCGCTTTACTTTTGCTAATTGATAGCGCTCCTTGGGGGTCTCGTTTCATAAAAAATTGAAAAGCAGCCACTAAAATTAACGGCGGAACTACCCAATTTAACAATACATTAAACCAGGCATTTTGGGGAGGTGGCGGCGCGGCGAAATCTATACCTTGGGCTTGTAAACGTTTGGGAAGTTCCGGGTCAAAAACTGGAGTAGTCGCTAAAATTCGGGGGGGTTCCTCTCCTTCTGGTCGCAGTTGATAGCGAATTTCATTATCCCCCAGCAACACCGCTTGAACTTCCCCCCTTTCAACCTGTTGGATAAATAAACTATAGGGGACTTTCGGAATTCTCGGTCGGGTAATTTGAGGCAATAACCAATTGCCAATTAAAATCACCCCGGCTAGAATTAATAGCAAATTGGCGATTTTTCTGGATTTAGGAATTTTCGGTTTTTTCTTAATACTCATAGGTATGACCCGCAGTGGATATCTATTAACTATTCTACTGCATTCTATCTAATGTGCGATACTGAATAGCCTCGCCAATGTGATTAGGTTTGATGTTGTCTTCTCCCGCGAGGTCGGCGATAGTCCTCGCTACTTTCAAAACGCGATCGCTTCCCCGCGCCGACAGTCCTAGACGGCGGATAGCTGCTTCGAGAAGTTGACAACTCGCCTCGTCTAGTTGACACCAACGCTGAATTTGGCGACTCTGCATCTCCGCATTACACTGTAAAGGCTCATCCTTGAATCTATGATAAGCCCTTGACCGCCCTTTTTGCACTCTTTCTAGTACAGTTTCTGATGATTCCGCCGTAGAATTGCGAGTAATTTCTTCCGGCTTTAGTCGGTTGACTGCTACTTGTAAATCAATCCTATCCATCAAAGGCCCTGATAGTTTTGCCCAATATTGTTCCCGTTGACGAGGAGAACAGGTACAGGCTTGTATCGGGTCGCCATAATATCCACAAGGACAGGGATTTGTACTCGCAATTAAGGTAAACTGGGAGGGAAAAACTACTGATAAACGGGTACGGGTTACCGTTACAAATCCATCCTCTAGGGGTTGTCTTAAAAACTCTAAAACATTCCGGCGAAATTCCGTTAATTCATCTAGGAACAAAATGCCGCGATGAGCTAAAGAAATCTCCCCCGGTTTGGGATAACTTCCACCACCCACTAAAGAAGGACCAGAGGCGGAATGGTGGGGGCTACGAAAAGGGCGATCGCTTACTAAAGTTCCCCGATTTTTTAACAGTCCCGCCACGGAATGAATGCGCGTAACTTCTAAGGCTTCCGCAAAGTTTAAAGGTGGTAAAATACCTGGTAAACGTCTCGCTAACATGGTTTTACCACTACCTGGGGGACCCACAAAAATTAGATTATGACCCCCAGTGGCAGCAATTTCTAAGGCGCGGCGAGCGTGGGATTGTCCTTTAACATCTTTGAGGTCTAAATTAGTTGATTTGGGGGTGGCTAAAATCTGGGAACTATCTAACTTGAGTGGCTCATAATTATCGGGGTAATTCAGAAAATCTACTACCTCGAAAATTGACTTAAAACCATACACCGAAACCCCCTTAACTACCGCCGCCTCCCTAGCATTATCTTCGGGAACTACTAAACCAGTAATTCCCATATTTTCGGCTTCGGCGGCGATGGGTAATACCCCCGCTACCGGACGCAAACTGCCATCTAAAGAGACTTCCCCTAAAAACAGAAAATCTCCCAATAAATCGGCTTTTACCTGTTCGGAAGCTGCTAAAATACCAATACTTATCGGGAGATCAAAACTTGGTCCTTCTTTCCGCAAGTCCGCCGGAGTTAGGTTAATTACTATATTTCCCATGGGGAAACTATAACCTGCATTTTTGAGGGTGGCTTTCACTCTTTCCCGCGACTCCTGAACCGCTGTATCAGGTAAACCTAAAACAATGATTTTGGGGAGTCCTCCCGAAAGATCTACCTCAACTCCGACTTTCACCGCATCAATACCAACTACCGACGCACTCCAAACTCTCGCTAACATAATACAATTATTGATGACTTGTAGAATTGCTATTTTTATGGTATATTAGTAGAATAAGTATTATCCTAAATTTCAGAAAATCTTAACTAACTGCTGCTATGTCTTTCTATAAGCAAAACCTAGAAGCCTTTATTAAACTCCTGAAAACTCAGCCTAAATTGTTCACTGAAGCTAAATGTCAAGAACTGCTGACTTTAATTGAACCTTTACCAGATGATATCGAAACTTTATCAACGGCGATCGCTAGTTGGTACGAAAAATATGATCCCATTGTTGATGCACAATTGGATATTCTCAATCATTGGAATTTTACCGAAACTCCCCATTTCTCAGCGGCTACGGCGCGTCCTGGTGCTAATTCGGCGGCGACTCCGACAACAATTAATAAAGAACTCCTGAAAAATGCCATTGTTAAAACTCAACCGAAAGCCCCTCAAAAACCATCCTAGTTAATGGCTACAAGGGTGTCAGACATTCCCCATAGCCACTAATTTTGGAGTTGACCTATGTCTTTACACCCCTAGGTTTAGGTTCCCTAGAACTTCGTATAAAATAGAGTTAATGAAACTCAAAGCCAGAGCCCCAATTAAAGCACTCCAAATACCCCAACGTAGATAGAAGCCTCTCACTAGCCAAGCCGCTAGTCCAAAAATCGCCATATTCACCAATAAGGTGAGAAGGAAACTCGAAAAAACCACGGACAGAGGGACAATGAAAAGCCCTAAAATTGGTCGGACTAAAAGATTTAATAACCCGAACACCGCCGAGGATATTAAGGCTTTTTTAAAGTCTTCGATTTCTACCCCGGTAAATTGCCTGAGTTGAGCAATTAAAAATAAGCTGACCGCTGTCACCAACCAAGCAATGATTAAATCCATAATTTAGACCTCAGTATTAAGTTGTATGTTGGGAGGATTTCTTGATTATATGTGTGATCAATTAATCAGCCATGACCCGCAAGCCTTGAGTTGAGTAATTCTACCTCACCGATTAAAGAAACTTCCCCCTAACTCTATTAAACATTAAACCGGAACAACATGACATCTCCCTCTTGGACGATATATTCTTTACCTTCACTGCGGACTAAGCCTTTATCCTTAGCCCCATTCATAGACCCATGAGTAACTAAATCTTGATAAGCTACGGTTTCGGCGCGGATAAAACCCCTTTCAAAATCAGAGTGAATAACTCCAGCGGCTTGGGGTGCGGACATTCCCTCGTGGATAGTCCAGGCGCGAGTTTCTTTTGGTCCAGTGGTCAAAAATGTTCGCAGTCCTAAGAGTTTATAGGTGGCCGCAATTAGGGATTTTAAACCGCCTTCTTGTACTCCCAAGGATTCCAAAAAGTCCTGCTTTTCTGCTTCGGAAAGTTCGACAAGTTCGGATTCTACTTGAGCGGAAATAATCACAACTTGGGCATTTTCTTGGCAGGCGATCGCCCTCACTTTTTCCACCCATTCATTACCCGTCGCCAAATCATCTTCGGACACATTAGCGGCATAAATAATCGGTTTTCGGGTCAACAAGCCCAAGCCTTTAATTGCCTCGGTTTCTTCTTCGGATAAATCCACTAAACGGGCAGATTTACCCTCATTTAAGACGGCGGCAATCTTCTCTAAAGCGCCCAATTCTAACTGGGCTTCTTTGCTAGTGCGGGCTTGTTTGCGGGTGCGTTCTATGCGACGTTCTACCTGAGACAAATCAGCTAAAGCCAATTCCAGATTAATAATTTCAATATCCCGCACCGGATCGACGGAACCGGACACATGAATAATATCATCATTGTCAAAGCAGCGCACCACCTGAACGATCGCATCAACCTCACGAATATGGGAGAGAAACTGATTACCTAATCCCTCCCCTTGACTGGCACCTTGCACCAGTCCAGCGATATCAACAAATTCAATTCTGGTGGGGACAATTTGCTCAGAATTAGAAATTTTAGCCAACACCTGTAAACGTTCATCAGGAACCGCCACTACCCCCACATTAGGCTCAATGGTACAAAAGGGAAAATTAGCAGCCTGGGCTTTAGCATTAGCAACTAGGGCATTAAAAAGAGTAGATTTTCCGACATTCGGTAATCCGACAATTCCGGCGGTAAGCATACAGTTCTATAAAGGTTTTATAGTGGTTTGATATATGTTATAATAGCAGTAAACAGTCAAAATATAAATAACAAATCAGCCGGAATTTGCGACCTGTGTGGATGTGGATCAATTATGGATCAAAATCAAACTCCCCTATTAACAGCCCTTAAACAAGCGGCGGAAACACCCGGTGCGGCTTTTTATACCCCAGGACATCGGCGGGGACAGGGGATTCCCGAATCTTTGGCGGCGGTTTTTGGGTCGCAAGTATTTAGGGCGGATTTGCCAGAATTGCCAGAATTAGATAATCTATTTGCACCGGAGGGAGTGATTAAACAGGCTCAGGAATTAGCAGCGGCAGCCTTTGGGAGCGACCTGTGCAGATTTTTAGTCAACGGTTCCACAGTGGGGATCATCGCCTCAATTTTAGCCACCTGTGACCCAGAAGACAAAATTCTCCTACCGCGAAACATTCATAAATCGGTAATCTCAGGCTTGGTAATGTCCGGTGCGCGGGCTATCTTTATTAATCCCGAATATGACCAAGATTGGCATTTCCCCCTGAGCCTGACCCCCAAAGCGATCGCCAAAGCCCTAGAGCAACACCCAGACATCAAAGCCGTGATGGTAGTGTATCCCACCTATCACGGCATCTGTGGTAATTTAGCAGCCATAGCCACCATAGTTCATAACCATAACATCCCCCTGCTGGTAGACGAAGCCCATGGCGGACATTTTCACTTTCATCAGCAGCTACCCCCAAGCGCCCTACAATGGGGGGCTGATTTAACCGTACAATCTACCCATAAAGTCCTAGGGGCAATGAATCAAGCCTCAATGGTACACATTAAAGGCGATCGCATCAACCTCACCCGCCTCGATAACGCCCTACAAATGCTACAAACCACCAGCCCCAGTTATCTGCTCTTAGCTTCCCTCGATGCCGCCCGCCATCAAATCGTCAATCACGGTCAAAAAAGGCTCACAGAAGCGCTAAAATTAGCACAGAGGGCAAAAACTCAATTAGAAAACTTACCCGGTTTACGGGTCTATCATCCCCCGCTAACGGCTGGGTGTGTTGCCTTAGACCCAACCCGGTTAACCGTTGAGGTCAGCCACTGCGGGTTAAGTGGTTATGAAGCAGACACAATTCTGCATCAACAGTTTGGGGTAACTGCTGAGTTACCAGATCTCCAACACTTGACCATGATCATCAGTCCCGCCAACAGCCAAGCCGATATCGATCAGATGATTAAGGGATTCGCATTTCTCAGCCAAAAAGCCTTATCTGGAGCATCACAAAATCCCCCCACCCAAAACCAGCATCACTGGCAGATGATCGATACCATATCCCCCTTTGAAACCGCCATAGCTGAGGTTTCCGCCATGTCTGTCCGAGATGCCTTTTTTGCCAAAACCATCTCACTACCAACTCCAGACTGTCCCGGTCAAATTAGCGCTGAGTGTGTTTGTCCCTATCCCCCCGGTGTGCCAATTTTGTGGCCGGGGGAAGCTATCTCTAAAAAAGCGATCGCATTTTTGCAACAGGTGAAAGCCTTGGGGGGAGAAATTACCGGCTCTAGCGATCAGACCTTAGCAACCCTGCGGGTAATTGATCATTGAAACTCCCCGCCCTGGCTTTCTATTTCCAGTCCCCTAGCAGCACAAGTCACCAATGATTTTATGTCTTCCCCACTTTGGCCTTATATTACCCCCGGCATTCCCGATCATCTCTTTGAACGTTTACCAGGAATTCCCATGAGTAAACGGGAGGTAAGATTGCTGTTGATTTCCTATCTACGGCTACAACCAGATTGTATAGTGTGGGATATTGGGGCGGGAACTGGAACCATTGCCGTTGAAACTGGTTTATTATGTCCCCAGGGTCGAATTATTGCCGTTGAAAGGGATGGGGAAGTAGCCCACCTGATCCGCACTAATTGCGATCGCTTCGGTGTCACCAATGTAGATGTCATTGAAGGAAACGCCCCCGACTGTTTGCATGGGCTCAAAGGTCCTCCCCACCGGGTTTGTTTGGAGGGAGGAAAAGCCATCAAAGACATTCTCATTACCGTGTGGTCCTATTTACAGCCCCAAGGCCGTATTGTAGCCACCGCCTCCAATTTAGAAACCTTATACCTAATTTCCGAAGGGTTTGCTCAATTACAGGTGCGCAATGTCGAGGTCGTCCAATCTTCCATTAACCGCATGGAGACTCGAGGGCGATCGCAAAGTTTAGTAGCAATTGATCCTATGTTTATCCTCAGTGGTGAGAAAATGGATTGAACCAGGAAAAGTTGACTGTCGAAATCACCCCTTATTTCCACCCTAGGCGGTCAGGGCTCATGAACTCTTAGCTTTTCTGGATTTGCGCTTTGTGTAACTAACTTGTCAATCAGCCATGTCTTGGTCTCGTGTCATCAGTGGAATTGTGGCGATCGCCCTCGCCTTAATCATGCTAACCCTAGGGGGATGGTACTTCACCCTCGGCTTTGGGGTGATTGTTTACCTAGGTCAGTTAGAATACTTTCAACTGGTGCGGGCTAAAGGCATCGAACCCGCCGGTAAAACTACCCTAGTCGTCAGTCAAGCCCTATTAATTACCGCTGCGATCGCCCCCAACCTAGTAGATGCTATCTTCGCCTTAGCCGGAACCCTCATCTGCTTCTATTTGCTATTTCAACCCAGAATCTCTAGCATTGCTGATATTGCCGCCTCCATTTTGGGTCTGTTTTATGGTGGATACTTACCCAGTTATTGGATTAGGCTACGGGTGGGGCTAGATGGTTCCAGTCCCCTGTTAACCCATGTCACCACTAACCTACCTCAACTCAGATACTTTCCGCCATCGTGGGATTTATCCTATACCCTCACCGAAGGATTAACCGCCAGCCTACTGGCTTTTGGTTGCATTTGGGCCGCTGATATTGGCGCTTACATTTTTGGGAAATTTTTGGGGCGGACGCGACTTTCTGATATTAGCCCCAAAAAAACCGTAGAAGGTGCTATCTTCGGGATTTTAGGCAGCATTGGAGTGGCGATCGCTGGCGCTTGGTTTCTGCAATGGCCGCAGTTTCTCTGGACAGGTTTCGCCCTCGGTATTATAATTGGCATAGCTAGTCTTTTGGGAGACCTGACCGAATCAATGATGAAGCGCGATGCTGGAGTCAAAGATTCCGGTCAACTCATCCCCGGTCACGGCGGCATTCTCGATCGCGCTGATAGCTATGTTTTTACCGCCCCCTAGTCTACTACTTTGTCACCCTAGTGCTACCTTTATTAAGAACCTAGGGATTGACCCAAATTTTTCCCCGCAGGGTAAGCTGTTCCTCACTGATGCTCAGATCCTCGATGTCTACATCAGTTCCCAACTCAATCGGAATTGACTCTAGCACAGTCCCACTAATCAGGGGATCGGCTTTGATATAGGGCTGGTGTAGTAATAGTTGGGTGGAACTCATCCGCTGTAATTGGCTATCTAAACTAAAGGCGATCGCCCCATGGGTATCAGTTATTAAATCCGCATTTAAGGTCAGGCGATCGCTATTTAGCCTTAATTGCAGATTTTCTAGGGTTCCCTCAGTCAATGGTAAGCGAGACTCTAGCAGTTCGGTAATGGCATTGGCTAAAAGTGGCGAACTCACCGAAGCATTAAGATCCGAGGCGAGAATTTGCAAATCACAATCAACCTCGATCGCTTCGAGCAGTTGTAAAGGCTTACCCTGGAGAACCTGACCTAAATTAATACGGATACCGGAACTTCCCAAAACTACTTGGGAAAGATGCAAACCTTGGTAAATCACAGCCCTAGCTGAGACTGACACCGTGGGAATAGAACCCTTCAGTAGCGATCGGTTACCACCTCCCACATGGACCTTTAAAGATTCTACGCCCTCAACTTGCGATCGCAGCCAAAGCTGCAGCGCCGCCGATAGAACCGTTCCGATCAGTTTCTTTTGCTCAGTTTTCGTACCCGTCATAATCTCGCTGTTTATTTGTGATCAAAAAATCAAGAATTGCTGTAATATTGGTATATACAGCATAGATATATGCAAGAATCTAACTCGTCAGTCTCACCTACAGATTGAGCCACTACTACGGGAACTCCTATAACTCCCATAATTAAGGAAAATCAGTGCCTTCTACCCAGCAAATCACCCCGTTGTAATCCAACATCCACCCGGGCAAATCTGGGATCCCCTGTCCCGAAACTCTATGAATGAACGGCTACAGAAAATCATATCTCACTGGGGAGTCGCCTCTCGTCGCCATGCCGAGGAGATGATACTATCAGGAAGGGTCAAGGTAAATGGCGATCAGGCTTATTTAGGCCAGAAAGCAGACCCTAAATGCGATCGCATTGAAATTGACGGACGCGCACTGCACCCTTCCAGTCAACCCCAACCCCTATACCTACTGCTAAATAAACCCCTAGGCGTAGTTTCCACCTGTGCAGAACCCCAAGGCCGAAAAACCGTTTTAGACCTGCTCCCGCGTCAACTCCAAGTCGGACAGGGACTGCACCCCGTGGGTCGCTTAGATACCGACTCAACCGGAGCATTACTGATCACAAATGATGGTGAACTGACATTTCTTTTAACCCATCCCCGTTATCATGTAGCTAAAACCTATCAAGTTCTAGTCCAAGGCTGTCCTCCAGAATCTGTTTTAGAACAGTGGAGACAAGGTATCCTACTATCTGGTAAAAACACATTACCAGCTAAAGTTAGGCGCATCGGGAAACCTCGCGGCTCTCAGACTTTGCTAGAAGTGGTTTTACGAGAAGGGAGAAACCGACAGATTCGGCGAGTAGCAGAGGCTCTCGGTTATCCTGTGGTTCAACTGCATCGGACAGCAATTGGGCCTATTTATCTCAACTCGACTGGGAAACCTGAATTAGCTTCAGGTGAATATAGATCCCTGAAAAACTCTGAAGTGCATTTGCTAAAGAATCGAGTCCGTGTCTGGAAATCTGGCAGTTGTTCTTGAGGATCATGGCTTATGAAATTAACTCTTACTCACCCAATTTTTAAAAATAGATCCGAAAATCACAAGCAACCACAAAATCGAGTTGATCATGACCAGGCACAACGCCTATCAGATATTGGTCAACAGTTGCGTGATGCCAGGATGAAAAATTCCTTCTCCTTGGGTATGGTGGCGGCTTATACCCGTATTCGCACCCATTTACTCCAAGCCATCGAAGAAGGTAAAATAGATAGCCTACCTGAACCTATTTATACTCAGGGTCTGATTCGCCAATATGCAGATGCTTTGGGGTTAAATGGAGAGGAGTTAGCCAATTTCTTTTTACCCGAACCTGGGGAAAATACTCTGGTGCGATCGCTTAAATTGCTGTCTATGCCACAATTACGGCCAACTCATCTGTATCTAACTTATACTCTACTGATTATTTGTGCCGTTAATGCCCTATCTTATCTGGTTCCCCAATCCGGTGAATTAGCAGTTACACAGACAGAATCAGCTACCGAGGATGTTGTCACCCCACAGCCAAATCCAGCAACCACAACACCACCCCCCCCACAGGGTCAGTTAGTGTCTCAATCTTCCGCACCCGCACCCGCACCCGCACCCGTACCCGCACCCGCACCCGCACCCGCACCCGCACCACAACCTATTATTCAGGATGTTGAAGTGGGAATAGTGGTTAAGGACGAGTCTTGGGTACTGATTGAAATAGACGGAAAAACCGAATTTCAGGGAATATTACCCGGTGGCACTCAAAAAACCTGGAAAGCTAAAACTGAAGTGGTAGTAGTAGCCGGAAATGCCGGGGGCGTATTGGTGAAAGTCAACAACGGCGAAGCCAGACGCTTAGGGGAACCAGGAATGGTCCAGGAAGCCGTATTTAAGGCTGGGAATAGCGACGAAACCGCCGATCTTCCCAGTTCCTAGTTCACCTTATTATCTAGGATTATCTAGGCGCGCGTCCGTAGGTATCTGTCCAGAACTTCAGGCGATCGCCAATTTCATCAGTTAGCAACCCAGGTTCACAACGCCAAGCCCAGTTACCCTCAGCGGTACTGGGTTTATTCATTTTAGCCTCACTTCCCAATCCCAACACATCTTGTAGGGGCAAAATTGCCTGATTAGCTACTGATGACAAAGCCAGCCGAATCATATCCCAGTGAATGCCATCATTTAGCACCTCACCTAAATAACCTAAATAACGAGTTACATAGGCTTGTTGTTTAAGCGATCGATTATTAAACCAGCCCACAGTCGTATCATTATCATGGGTTCCCGTATACACCACCCAATTAGGGGAAGTGTAGTTATAGGGTAAATAGGGGTTATCCCGTCCCGAATCAAATGCAAAATGTAGCACCTTCATACCAGGTAACTCAAATTTATCCCGCAAGGCTTCCACCTCTGGCGTAATAATCCCCAAATCTTCAGCAATAATCGGCAGCCGCCCTAACTTTTCCTCAATCGTGTGGAATAGATCCTCTCCCGGTGCATTTACCCACTCACCATTCATGGCAGTAGTTTCGCCTTGGGGAACTGCCCAAAAAGATTCCAGACCCCGGAAATGGTCAATCCGAATTAGGTCTACATAATCCAACATCGATTGAATACGATGCACCCACCAATCAAACCCATTTTGTTTAAGGCGATCCCAGTTATAAACCGGATTACCCCACAGTTGACCACTTTCGCTAAAGTAATCTGGTGGGACTCCTGCCATTAAAGACGCTTCTCCGGTTTCTCCGTCCAAACAGAAAATTTCAGGATGAGACCACACATCAGCACTATCATGGGCTACATAAATCGCTAAATCCCCAAAAATCTGGATTCCTTGTTCGTTGGCGTAGCGCTTCAAATTCGCCCACTGACGATTGAAGGTAAATTGCAGATACTTATGGAAAAAGATTTCTTCGCCCAGTTTTTCCTGCCATTTTTTCATCGCCTCCGGTTTGCGCCGGGAAATTTCATCATCCCAAGTGTGCCAACTGGCTCCGCCTTGGGCATCTTTGAGAGCCATAAAAAACGCATAGTCATCTAGCCAGTAGCTTTTCTGGCGGCAAAACTCATCAAATTCTCCATGAAGGTCTGATGGTTCCTGTTTCCGAAAATTCTGGAAGGCTTTGAGAAATAGGGGGGTTTTCAGTTCTTTTACCCGGTCAAAATCCACCATATCTGTAGGTAGGGTGGGGATTTTGTCTAAATCTTTTTTGGTCAGTAGTCCTGTCTCGGCTAACATATCAGGACTGATTAACAGAGGATTTCCCGCAAAGGCGGAATAGGAAAGGTAAGGAGAATTACCAAACCCGGTTGGACCTAGGGGCAGGATTTGCCACAGTTGTTGGTGACTGTCTCTGAGAAAGTCCACAAACTGATAAGCATTGGGTCCTATATCCCCGATGCCATATCGACCTGGCAGGGAGGTAGGGTGTAGTAAAATGCCGCTAGATCTGGGCTGAAATGACATAAGAAACCTAAAAGATATAATTGTTTCCACTGGTGGCAGGGTGGCTTGTCCTCTCGGCACAGCTTCTGGAGCCACCTGCCGAGAATACCATTCCCTCTTTACCATTTTACTCCTGCTAGGGACGGATTTGGCACAATTCAAGGCTGAACCTACTGCGATCGCTCTCGGTTCTGGTAGGGGGACTCTCCATAATCACTATCATCTTACTCATTTGTAATGGGTTGATATTATCGGATTTCGGAAAATATGAAAGTGGAATGAAGGCAATATGATTAATTTATGAAATTTGCTCTTGATATATCCCCCCAAATTTAACCGGAAATCTTCATCTAATTAATGATATAATAACCTGGGGCTGTTCTTAGATGCCCCCCTGTCCTATCTATTCTAAGGGAGAAAATACTGATAATATGTTAACTGCATTTACAGCGGGACTTTTATTGATTAGCTTGTCGGAATTAGGTGATAAAACCTTTTTTATCGCTGCTATTTTGTCAATGCGATACCCCAGAAGGCTGGTTTTTGCCGGGGTGATAGCAGCTTTGGCATCTATGACAATTATTGCTGTCGTTATGGGTCGAGTGGTGGCTTTCTTGCCGCCTAGTTATCTCCACTGGGCGACCATTTTCCTGTTTAGTATATTTGGAATTAAATTGTTATACCAAGCTAGTCAAATGCCATCCTCTCAGTCCTGTGGTGAGGAAGAAGAGGAGGCTATGAAGGCGGTGGCTGGGTCTAATTTAGCTAAAAAGAAGTCGAAGCTGGGGATATTGCTGGAAGCGTTTACTTTAACTTTTATCGGGGAGTGGGGCGATCGCACTCAAATTGCTACCATTGCTTTAGCAGCCACTTATCACCCCGTGGGAGTAATATCCGGGGTGATTTTAGGGCATAGTATCTCAACAGCGATCGCCGTTTTAGGAGGCCGCATAATTGCCGGTCGCATTTCCGAACGTACCATTACCGCCGCCAGTGGATGTTTATTTATTGTTTTCGGCTTGGTGGCTTTAATTAATGGTGTCGAAACCGTTTCGGTTTAATCAGTTTTGGGAACTATCATGACTGGATTTGGGGGCTGTTTCTACAGGTTTATTAACAGTGGTTTTGGTTTTGCCATTGCCATTGCCATTGCCATTGCCATTACCATTGCCATTGCCATTACCATTGCCAGTTATGATAGTGTAACCGTTACCATTGGCATTTTCGGGGGCATAATAAACAGGTTCTGAAACCTGACGGGCTGCGGGGTGTTTGTCACCAACTAAACGGGACTGTAAAGTGGTCGCAATGATATAAAACACTGGCACAATATACAAACTCAGTAGAGTGGAAACCAGCATTCCTCCCATTACTGACATACCAATAGAAACCCGACTAACCGCACCCGCACCCGTCGCAAAAGCCAGAGGCATCACCCCAAAAATAGTTGATAAAGCCGTCATCAAAATGGGGCGAAATCGGACTTTTCCAGCTTCGATCGCCGCCTGACTAATAGACCGCCCCATTTCCCGCAGTTGGTTAGCAAATTCCACAATGAGAATCGAGTTTTTAGTCGAAAGTCCGATTAACATAATCAAACCAATGCGGCTATAAATATTTAACTCCAATTCCGCCAACCATAGCGCCCCAAAAGCACCTAATAGGGATAGGGGGACCGCTAATAAAATCACCAATGGATCGACAAAACTTTCAAACTGCGCCGCCAAAGTTAGGAAAATAAACGCTAGGGACAACCCGAAAATGTAAATTGTCGCATCTCCAGCCTGACTAAACTCGCGGGACTCTCCAGCTAAGTCTGTTCTCATGGTCTCAGGAATAGTGCGATCGGCTAAATCTTGGAGAGCTTCCAAGGCTTCACCGAGACTATATCCAGGGGCGGCACTACCTTCTAAAGTCGCCGACCGGAAGCGGTTAAAGTGGTTAATTTGTGGTGGTAGAGTCGAGTCACGGATAGTCACCAAATTACTGAGGGGGATCATTTGACCGGACTCCGATCGCACAGATATTTCCCCAATATCTTCAGGACTAGCCCGAAATTCCGACTGTCCCCTAACTATCACTTCATAACGTTGATTTCCCTGGTTAAAATTGGTAATTTCCCGACCACCCAACATAATTTGCAAAGTCCGGGCTATTTCTTGCACAGAAACCCCCAAATTTCCAGCTTGGGCTCTATTTACCTCTAGGACTAATTCCGGCTTATTCAGCTTTAAATCGGTGTCCATATTCACTAATTGAGGTAATTCATTCGCCGCCATAGCCAATTGTTCAGAAACTTGTGCTAACTCGCTAATATCATTTCCCTGAAGCACAAATTGTACAGGTTGACCGAGGCGACTTCCTGGTAGTGAACTCGGGTTAATGGCAAATACCATGGCATCGGTAATTTGGGAAAACTTGCCAAATAAACGTCGGACGATCGCCTGTTGAGACTGTTCCGGTTCTGTACGTTCTGACCAGGGGACAAGGCTAGTAAAAGCAAAGCCTCGGTTAGCTTGGGCTGCGCCTCTCCCAAATCCGGTTAGGGTAAAAAATGCCCGCATTTCCGGCACATCACCCAAGATTTCTTCAACTTCCCTAACCACATTATTGGTATAGTTTATGCTTGCACCTTCGGGAGCATTAATCGGCACAAAAATTCGCCCCCTATCTTCCGTTGGCAAAAACCCTTGAGGCAATTGTACAAATAGCCAAGCTGTGAGGCCTAGAGATGCTACAAAACCCAGCAAAATCACAGGTTTAAATGATATCAATAATCGCAGGCTGGCATCATAGATATTGGCGATGCGATCGAGGAGCCAATCAAAGACATTCAGAGGGGCTGATAGCAGCCTCATCAACAGGTTGTTACTGCTGTGGGATGGTTTTAAGATAATCGCCGAAACAGCGGGCGCTAAGGTGAGAGCAACGAAGGATGAGAACACCACAGAAATGGCTAGGGTGATGGCAAATTCATTAAAAATTTGTCCGGTGGCTCCCCCGGAAAAACTGACGGGCACAAATACGGCAATTAGCACCACAGTAGTGGCAATTACAGCAAAGACAACCTCCCCCATGGCATGAATGGCAGCCTGGAAAGGGTGCATTTTCTTCTCGTCAATATAGCGGACGATATTTTCTAAAACCACAATGGTATCATCTACCACTAATCCGGTGGCTAGAGTTAGGGCAAATAGGGTCAAGACATTAATGGAGAATCCCAGAAAAAACATCGCCCCAAATGCGCCGATTAATGAGACGGGAATGGTGATGGTGGGAATTAGGGTAGCCCGCCAGTTTTTCAGAAATAGGAAGATAACTAATACCACCAGGGATATGGCTAACAGGAGACTTTGCCATACTTCATCAATGGCAACTTGCACAAATTCCGAGTAGTCTACTGCTACGGTATAGTTCATGCCGTCGGGGAAGTTTTGGGAAAGTTCTTTCATTCTTTCCTTCACCCCTGTAGCTACTTCTAAAAGGTTCGCGTCGGAAAGTCTACTAACTCCTATGGTAACGGCGGGTTGACCCCTGAATCTGGCAATGGTGCGATCGCTTTCTGCGCCGATTTCTGCATAGCCAATATCTCCGATGCGTATTTGTGTACCGTCGGGGTTGCGCCTGATAATTAGGTCTTCGTATTCGGGGGGGGTTTGTAGTCTTCCTAGGGTGCGGACGGGAAATTCCATGGTCTCCCCTTCGATGCGACCGCTAGGGATTTCTACGTTTTGTCTCTGTAGGGCATTTTCTACGTCTAGGGGGGTCACATTACGGGCTGCCATACGTTTGGCATCTAGCCAAATTCTCATGGCGTAGCGACGTTCCCCACCTATGAAAATACTGCCGACTCCGTTAACGGTTTCTAGGGAATTTCTCAG
Organism: Arthrospira sp. PCC 9108; assembly: GCA_016745315.1. GTDB lineage: Bacteria > Cyanobacteriota > Cyanobacteriia > Cyanobacteriales > Microcoleaceae > Limnospira > Limnospira platensis. Next base: position 390,213 of record CP066886.1, on the reverse strand, counting down.
GAATTGGTCGGCATAATTACTGAGTTCTAAGGTGCTAAAGCGATCGCCATATATGGCAATCCACATAATGCGATCGTCGTCGCTACCATCCTTAGAAACTACCGGGTTATTCACATCAGAAGGTAGTCGCCCCGTCGCCCTAGATACACGGGAGAGAACATCCTGGACGGCTACTTCTAAATCCCGTTCCAATTCAAACTCAACATTGATAGAACTTAGCCCCTCTCTACTGGAGGAGGTCATCGTTCTTAGTCCTTGAACCCCGTTAATAGCCGCCTCCAGAATTTCCGTAACTTCTGTTTCGACTACTTCCGCATTCGCCCCCGGATAGGTAGTCCTAACTCTGACAACCGGAGGATCAATGCTCGGAAATTCTTGCACAGGTAGTCGGGTAAATCCCACAAAACCCACTAGGATGATGACCAGGGAACAGACAGTGGCAAAAACTGGACGTTTAATAAAGAAATTTGTAAACACAATTTACCCTCACTACTTATTGGCTATGATTCTCGCCCCCAGTTAATTTTGAGGATTGATAGCAGCACCATCTGACAGTCTTTGAATCCCGGAAACTATCAGTTGTTCACCGGGTCGTAAACCTTCCACCACTTCCGCATATTGGTCTCTAATTAAACCTAAGCGAATTACCTGCCTTTTCGCGGTGGGATTTTCTCCCCCTTCCGTGGTAAATACAAACCTTTCATCTCCCGAAAATTGTACGGCGGTCATCGGTACAACTACTGTGTTCGGTTTTTCATTCCAAATTACCCGCGCCCTCACGAATTGACCCGTGCGGAGCAGTCCGTCAGGATTAGTAAATGTGGCTTTGGCTAAGATACTTTGAGAATTAGGATTTACCGTGGGGGAAATAAAGCTAATGCGTCCGGTTCCGATAGGTTGACCTTGGGGGTCCTGCATTTCTACTGCTAGTCCCTCCCGTAGGTCGCCTTGGCGTTCTAGGGGAATAGATAATCTCAGTTCTAAGCGATCGTTTTCTGTCAGACTGGTTAAGGTCGCACCCCGGTTAACAAAGTCTCCCGGTCTCGCTGTCACATCGCCAACTATCCCCGTAAAAGGTGCTTGTACAGTCGTCTCTTGTAGCTGCACTTCTAACTGGCGAACACGGGCGGCGGCTTCCGCTACTTGGGCTTCTGCTTGGTCGATTTCTTGGGGTCTCGTGCCACTTTCTAAGCGTCTTAACGCCTGTTGAGATTGTTCGACTCCCGCTTCTCTCAGGGCTATTTCTGATTGGCGATTTTGCTGTAATTGTTCTAGTCGTCTTTCGGCAGCTCTCAGATTCGCTTGGGCGGTTTGTTTCTGTGACACTAAGGCATCAAATTCATCTCTGGAAATTGCCCCGGCTTCCGTGAGTTCTTGAAATCTAGTTACCCGTTTTTCCGCTAACTCTGCTGCTGCTATATTGGCATCTATTTGGGCTTGGGCTTGATTGATTTCTGCTAGTAAACTACCAGATTGAGCATCATTTAGACGGGCGACAGATTCCGCTAATCTCCCACGGGCTTCCGCAATTTCTTCCGGGCGACTTCCGGCTTGTAATTCTGCTACTCTGGCTTGGGTTCGCACTAGGTTGGCTTGGGCTTGTCGTAGTTGCGCTTCTAGGTCATCACTTCTTAAACGGGCGATCGCCTGCCCTTGATTTACCATCTCCCCTGACCTAACATATACTTGCGTGATTCTCCCTTCTATTTCCGATCTTACTTCCACCGACTCCCGCGCTTCCAGAGTCCCCACAAATTCCCCAGCATCCTGAAAGTTCCTAGTTTCTATGCTGGTGACTCTCACCGGAACTCCCCTCGGTCTTTGGGGGGAATTACTCGCCGCCGCTGGGGTAGTGTCCGCTTGCGCTTTACTGGAGTACCACCACTGACCCCCAGCAAAGCCTACTCCTAGGGCTAGTAATATTCCTACGGTCGCTGATACCCAATTGTTGGATTTATTACTAGGTTCTGATTCCGAATGGCGATCGCTTTCTATCTGATTTTGGTTTTCTATTGGCGAATGTTCACCACTCCCCTCAACTTCCACGACCGACTGATGATAATTCGAGTTTGATGATTCTGTTGATGATGGATAAGACATAATAAATTGTAGTATGATTATAATTGTTGGCGGCAAAATTTTACTGTCAATTCCCTAGTCTACTGCCATTGTAGATCTCGGCTATTCACAATTGTGATCTGTCTGAAGATAGAGAATCACCACCCCCTAGTTCTTGTTGCAAATTATCGTAGGTTTTTTCGAGCCATTTAGACTCTGAATCTAACAAAAACTTCGCCCTTTGCCAGATATCTGATTGATAGGAATCAATCGGCACATATTCAACCTCTTTCTGGTTCAGATATGCCATCCTTTGCTGACAAGCTCTGAGGCGATATTCTAACAATTTCAGGCGATTGTGTATATTTAAGTCACTAAAAAAGAAATACTTAATTAGAAACCTAGAACGGCTTTTAACCCAACTCTCTTGCGGCTGTTCTAGCATTTTGTATAACCATCGCTCACGTCCGGCGGCGGTAATACCATAAACCTTCCGACTCGAACCCGCGTCCCCTGCCTCTTCTAGGATAACTTGAATATATCCCCGTTCTTCCAAACGTTTCAGCAAGGGATAAATTGCACCATAGTTAACGCTGATACAGCTTCCCATAAACAGCTCTAGGCGCTGCTTCAGTCGGTAGCCGTGTAAAGGTTCGCGCTGTAGTAGTCCTAATGCAGATAGTTCCAACATTATATCAAATTGATACTTGTGTTGACAATATAGCCAATTTTCGCCTACGAGTCAAGAAATAGGCTAGAAAAATTGGCGATCGCCTTGAGTATCAGGTTTTCCATCCCCCTCTGTATCCCCAGATAGACTCATACCAACCACCAAAAAACAGTATCAATAATCACATAAAAAGGTGCTGACCTCCCAGCCTGGTGGATAAACTCAAGGTTTTATGGAACCCATAACCAAACCCCAGGATTTAATCGAGGTTTAACTTTTATTACTTGAGGGTTAATGGTCTAAGGTTTAAGGGTTGAGGATTAAAGATTAATCGTTGACCGCTAAACTTTAAGCCATATAAGCGAGATGGTATGCTTCGCCTAGAAGATCCATCTCTGAGCCATAAATTTAGAGTTTTTCGAGAGACCAGCACCATTACATTGATGCTCGATATATAGATCAGCTAATCAGAAATGTTAATCAAAGTGCGGGCGTTGCTAATAGACAGCACCCGGTCTACAGTGGATTTAAACTCCTCCACAAACTCTTGGCGGCGATCGCATTCCCCAGTCAAATTGGTAGGGTCAAGTATTTCTACTCCCTCCCGTCCCAAAAAACTATCAGCTAGAGATTGATACTTTTCCGAAGCCGCATTTTTGCCTAATACTTCGATCGCCAATTTATCAAAAATCATGGGTCTAAAACCCCGCCCTTCTAGGGCGGCTTTCACTTAGCCAAGCATTTTGTGCTATGGTGAACAGCATAGAGTCTGTTCGAGCCATGCTTGTTCTCGAGTTCAAAGTTAAAGGGAAGTCCCACCAATACGCAGCGATTGAAGAAGCGATCCGAACCGCACAATTCGTTCGCAACAAAGCACTGCGCTATTGGATGGACAACCGAGGTGTTAACAAATACGACCTTAACAAATACTGTCGAGTCCTTGCTCGAGAGTATGACTTGGTTCGAGAACTCAACAGTACGGCTCGTCAAGCTTCGGCCGAACGTGCCTGGTCTTCAATTTCTCGTTTTTTTGAAAACTGCCGCCAGCAAGTTCCCGGCAAGAAAGGATATCCCAGGTTCAAGAAAAATAGTCGTTCTGTCGAGTACAAAAACTCCGGTTGGAAGTTACTCGACCCTAAGCATATTGTCTTTACCGACAAGAAAGGGATCGGACGACTCAAGTTGATTGGAACTTGGGATTTGGCGTTTTACGGTACAGAACAAATCAAACGGGTTCGGCTGATTCGTAGAGCCGACGGCTACTACGCACAGTTTTGCGTCAAAGTAGACGTTCGAGAAGAAATCGAACCATCAGGAAATACCGTGGGTTTAGATGTCGGACTCAAGGAATTCTACACCGATTCAAACGGACAGAGCGAACCGAACCTGAGGTTTTACCGAAACGCCGAGAAAAAGCTGAAACGCGCTCACCGAAGGGTGAGCCAAAAACAGAAAGGCTCTGCCAACCGAAAAAAAGCCGTTAATCGACTCGGGCGAGCACACCTCAAAATAAGTCGGCAACGTGAAGAACACGCCAAGAGATTGGCGCGTTGCGTAATCCAATCTAACGATCTGGTGGCTTACGAAGATTTGAGGATTAAGAATATTGTGAGAAACCACTGTCTCGCCAAGTCGATTCACGATGCTCTTTGGTATCAGTTCAGGAAATGGTTGGAGTATTTTGGGGTGAAATTTGGCAAGATTACCGTAGCGGTAAACCCTGCTTATACCTCTCAAAAATGCTCGAGCTGCGGCACGATTGTCAAGAAAAGTCTCTCAACTCGAACCCATATTTGTCAGTGTGGGTGTGAGTTAGACCGAGACTATAACGCAGCCATCAACATTCTGAACGCTGCCTTGAGTACCGTAGGGCATACGGAAACTTAACGCTTCTGGAGATTTGACCGCTACTTTGGTTGGTGCAAACCTGTCAGAGCAAGTCGAGTCGTTGAAGGAAGAATCCCCACGCCTTTAGGCTGGGGAGTGTCAACCAGTCTTTCCTTCACCCGCGCCTGGGCTACATCAAAATCTTTGCGCGCCGAAGTATAAGCTGATTCCATCGTATTCAGAACCGACTCATAATAGGCGATAAAGTTTTTCATCTCGATCGCTTCAGCCACAGTCATTTCTTCCCCTGCTACTGATACCATTGTCACCGCATTAGACAAAACCACTGCCCTTTTAATTGTACGCCGACGGGCAATTAAAGCATCTACCTTTTGCACCGCCGCCCGTGCTTTAGTGTTATACTCATCCCGATTTCTGTAGCCCACAGGAGTTTTTCCCACTTCTACTACAGTGATTAATGTATTACCTTCTAACCCTGATCGGGCTGATTCTATGCGCTTACCCAGTAGCGTTAATTCTGCCAAAGCATCTGTTACCGTCATTTCAGCCATTTAACCTTCCCTCTGTAAAGATTTTCGCCCCTTACCAGATAGACAGAAGCCCGAATCAACCGCGCCATAACAATTAGTAACTAGCCCATTATACAACACAATGGCAGTAAATTACCAACCTATTAATCTTAATGATATTATTGATGCGATCGCTATTCAGCGTAAATTGCTGTCACCTCAGCAACCCGTCCTAGTCGCCATCTCAGGAATTGACGCTTCTGGAAAAGGCTATATCACCGCCCAAATTGTCAAAATACTTAGCCAGGGAAACCTGCGGGTAGCCAGCATCAATATTGATGGATGGCTTAATCTACCCCACCAAAGATTTAGCCAGACTAACCCCGCCGCCCACTTTTATCAATATGCGATTCGCTTTGACCAGTTATTCAGCCAATTAGTCTTTCCCCTGCGCCAACTTCGCTCAGTCTCTCTTGAGGTCAATTATACTCAAGAAACCGCCACAGAATATCAAAAGCATAGATATAAATTCGACAATATTGATATAATTATCTTGGAAGGAATCTTTTTGTTAAAACAAGAGTTCCAGTCATACTATGACCTTTCTTTTTGGATTGAATGTAGTTGGGAAACCGCATTAGAACGAGCTATTAGGCGATCGCAAGAAGGCCTATCTCAACAGGAGACAGTTAAAGCATATCAGGCCATTTACTTTCCCGCTCAAAAAATTCACTGGGAACGGGATAAACCTAGACAAGCAGTTACAGCCAGGATTAATAATGATTTCCGACTAGCATCTACGGGACTCAAGCCCGACCCTAGCCCTTGAGTGCATCGATTTATCCCGAATCTAAAATATTTTGATTTCCTGATATTAGCAGTTCCCATCTATCTGCAACATCCCTATAAATAGGCAAGTTTATGATATATATTACCCAAGTCCAGAGCCAACCAGCACCTTTTTTAAGGATTGCCTTTTCGGGAAGAAACCTGAAAGCCTTTGATTTACCTGTTCATCTTTTATACACCACTGATTAATGATTGAATCTAAACGCCAAACTATCAAACTTAAATGGCGCATATTGATAGGATATGCTATACCGATTTTACTCTCTTTTGGAGTGGTATCAGTAATTTACCACCAAGCTACAAACGTGGTGAAAATTACCGCTGCAGTCGAGACCACTCAACTGCAAATGGAATTTGTTGATCAGATGATTTTTGGCATTTATAAAATGTTGCGAAATGTGCGAATGAGCCTTTTATACCCTGAGTTAGAAGACTACGAAAGTCTCTATAAACAAGCCTTTGAGCAGTTCACAACTAATTATGACAACTTGATGAGACAGATTGATGATCCCAGGTTGAGGGATGAATTAACCAAGATCAGACAAGCTGGTAATGAGATTGATCGGATTTCCAGAAACGTATTTAATCTGATTGATAGTAATCAATTACCCTTAGCCCAAGCCGAAGCAAAAGCCCTTAGTGTCAGTGAGGTAGCAGCTACCGGAGAAAATATTGACGAGCAAAAGCAGCAGCTTCTCAATGCTAAGTATAGAGAGTTGGAAAATGCCATGAATACTCTCACTATGATGGCTGCATTGGGAATGTTTATAGCTGCTACTCTAGCTATTGTTTTGGCTCTGGTAATTTCCGCCCGCATTAGCCGGACTCTTAATGATAGCATTAGTATAATTGCGAGTTCTTCTAATCAGATTGCTAGTACCACAGAACAACAAGAACGCAACGCCAGCCAACAGGCAGGAGCAATTAATGAAACTACTGCTACAATGGATGAACTAGGAGAAGCAGCCCGGTCAATGGCCGAACAGGCAGAATCCTCCGCCGATATCGCCAATCAAGTCTTAGATATGGCTAAATCTTCGATCAAAAGCGGCCAGCAAGTCCTCACTCTCGGTCAGTTTTCTTCTGAAAGCGCCCAGCAGGTGTTAAAACTCGCTGAGTCGGAAACCGAGGCGGTACAGCTAACCCTACAGAAAATCTTGAATCTCAAGGAAAAAGTAGAGGCTATTGCTGATCAAATTGTTCGACTCAGCCAGCAAACTGAACAAGTTGGCATGATTACTAATATGGCGGCTGATTTGGCTAACCAGACTAATATGTTAGCATTGAATGCAGCCGTAGAAGCCGCCCGTGCTGGTGTTCATGGTAAAGGTTTTGCTGTGGTAGCCATGGAAATCCGCAAATTGGCAGACCAGAGTAAACAGTCGGCTCAAAAAATTACCGCTTTAGTTAATAATATTCAAAAGGCGATCGATGGTACCGTATTAGTCACTAATGAGGGTAGCAAGACTGCCGAACAAACCATCGAACTTTCTCGGGGGACCGTCAATGCTTTTGAAAAAGTTACCGAAGCCATTAACCCCGTTTTAAAAGCCTCTACAGATGTCAGTGATGCCATTAATCATGTGATTATTAGCAATCAGGAAGCCACCCTAGAGGCGATTAATGAAGTGGTTTTAAATTCCCAACAAATCTCTCTGAGTTCCCAACAACAGGCCCAAGCAATTCAGCAAGTCTTCCAGGCTATGAATAGTCTTAGTCAAAGTTCCACTGAAACTGCTAATGGTTTGCGGGAAACTAAAATCGGTATTCAACGACTTAATCAAGTTGCCCAAAATCTCAAGGCTGAAACCTAGAAATTAACCTCAACCAGGAGGCCACTGCATAGCCCGACCTCCCAGGATATGAATGTGAAGATGATCTACAGTTTGTCCCCCATCAGAACCATTATTAATCACTACACGATAACCATTAGTTAACCCAGCTTCCTGGGCTACTTGTTTCACCTTCAGCAGTAAATGTCCCATCAGCCCATGGTCATCGGGGGTCGCTTCCTCTAATTTAGGAATCGGTTTTTTGGGAATTACCAAAATGTGAACGGGTGCTTGGGGTGCAACGTCTCGGAAAGCTAACACTAGATCATCTTCATAGACGATATCGGCTGGAATTTCCCGGCGGATGATTTTCGTAAAAATTGTTTCGGAATTGCTCATAGTTTTCGCTTGGGAGTGGGGCGCGTCTTTACATATTGGCACGACCACAAACGGTCGTATTATACAATGATATACGCCAACTGACAAGGGTAAATCGGCTCTCAACTCTTAAAAAAAGTTTAATTTTGGGCACTCTAATTAATACATATAAATGATCTTGAATTTCTGATCTAGGAAAGGGACTGATAGACGGCTCCCTGGGGCCAGCTTTGCCCAGAAAACGAGACTATTAAATTATCCTAAATTATCCTAAATCCTACTTTATCCTACTTTATCCTACTCATTATAGGTATTTCAGCATATAAGTAACAAAAACTGGATACTAAATCCTACTTTTTACTATTTACAAATACTGTATTTTTAGTTATTAATAGTAGAAGAGAAAGAAAAAAGGTTAGTCAGCAAATAGCTCTTAATTAGTTAGAAGTTCAATCCAAAAATGCGTCGTAGGTGGTGATTGAAAATTATTGCCAGAAAGAAAAATAACACCTGCGGCACTCTGTCCACCAGATTTCCCGATTAACAACTATATAGATAGTACCTGCAACCCAGATAGCATTAATTGTTTGGTGTCAAGACTTGTCATTTTATCATGTCTAGTCTGCCAATTATATAGCTTGAGGTTGTGAATGCTGCCCCGTCTGTGAACTGTTTTGGTAACGGTAAATTGCCCACGGATTGTAGGGGTGTTTATCGGGGAGTATATGGCTGCTAATTTGTGAGACTGCCTCAACCCTAAAGAACTGAACAAGAGGAAACTTAAAGATATGGTTTCAACTGTAGAAAAACCCACGAAACTGACATCACCTACAGACAACAGTAGTGGTAATATAACTCCCGAATGGCAAGGATTTAAACAGGGTAAATGGACGAAAGAAGTAAATGTTCGTGATTTTATCCAAAAAAACTACAGTCTTTATGAAGGAGATAGCGGGTTTTTAGCTAATGCTACAGAACGCACCAATAACCTCTGGGATCAGGTTAAGGAACTGATGGCAGAGGAACGCAAAAAGGGCATTTTAGACGCAGAAACTAAAATTCCTTCTGGGATTAATGCCTATGGTGCGGGATATATAGATCGCAGTTTAGAGCAAATCGTGGGTTTGCAAACTGATAAACCCCTGAAACGAGCGATTATGCCCTATGGTGGTATTCGGGTAGTTAAAAAATCCCTAGAAGCCTACGGCTACGAACTGGACCCGGAAACGGAAAAAATCTTTACTCAGTATCGCAAAACCCACAATGATGGTGTTTTTGATGCTTACACGCCAGAAATTCTCCTAGCGCGCCATTCTGGACTGGTAACGGGATTACCAGATGCTTATGGTCGCGGTCGCATTATTGGTGACTATCGGCGGGTGGCGCTGTATGGAGTCGATCGCCTAATTTTAGACAAAAAAGAGCAACAAGCGTCTCTGGAATTAGACGCAATGGACTCAGAAACGATCGCGCGGCGCGAAGAAATCTGCGAAGAAATCCGATCGCTCCAAGAACTCAAAGAAATGGCAGCATCATACGGGTTGAACATCGCCAAACCCGCCGCCACCGCCCAAGAAGCCGTACAGTGGACTTATTTTGGCTATTTAGCAGCAGTCAAAGAACAAAATGGCGCGGCTATGTCTCTGGGACGGGTATCTAATTTCTTAGATATCTACTTCGAGCGAGATTTGCAAAATGGCACTCTCACCGAAAGTGGGGCTCAGGAAATTATCGACCATTTCGTGATGAAATTACGGATGGTGCGGTTCCTGCGGGCTCCTGAATACAACCAACTATTTTCTGGTGATCCTACCTGGGTAACAGAATGTATTGGTGGTATGGGTGAAGATGGTCGCCCCTTAGTCACAAAAAACAGTTTCCGGTTCCTGCACACACTCTACACCTTGGGTGCTGCTCCTGAACCTAACCTGACTATTTTATGGTCGGAACGTCTGCCAGAGAACTTTAAGCGCTACTGTGCTAAGGTCTCCATTGAAACCTGTTCTACCCAGTATGAAAATGACGATTTGATGCGGGCAGAATATGGCGATGATTATGGCATTGCTTGCTGTGTTAGCGCCATGAAAATCGGTAAGCAAATGCAGTTTTTCGGCGCACGGGCGAATTTAGCCAAGGCGCTGCTGTATGCGATTAATGGCGGTAAAGATGAGACAACTGGCGAGCAAATCGGCCCCTCATGGCTTCCAGTTAAGGGCGATTATCTCGAATATGAAGATGTGGCGGAGAAATTCGATCGCTGTTTAGAATGGTTGTCTCGGTTGTATGTCAACACCCTGAATATTATTCACTTCATGCACGATAAATACGCCTACGAGCGGATTGAACTGGCACTGCATGATCGTGATGTATATCGGACGATGGCTTGTGGTATGGCGGGTCTGTCTGTGGTAGCTGATGCTTTCTCTGCTATTAAATATTCTCGGGTGAAAGTGATCCGCAATGACCAAGGTTTGGTAGTGGATTATGAAATCGAAGGCGATTATCCCAAATTCGGGAATAATGACGATCGCGTTGATGATATTGCTGCCAATTTGGTCAAGCAATTTATGAACAAAATCCGTCAGCACAAAACCTACCGGAACTCAGTTCCTACCCAGTCAATTCTGACCATTACTTCTAATGTGGTTTACGGTAAGAAAACTGGTAATACTCCTGACGGTCGGAAAGCTGGCGAACCTTTTGCACCGGGTGCTAATCCTATGCACGCACGGGATACACAAGGAGCGATCGCGGCTTTGGCTTCTGTGGCGAAACTGCCCTATGAGCATTCTCAAGACGGCATTTCTTACACCTTTTCTATTGTACCACAAGCATTAGGAAAACAGGAAGGCGATCGTATTAGCAACCTGGTGGGAATTTTAGATGGTTACTTCGCCGACGACGGCCATCATATTAACGTCAACGTCCTGAACCGGGAAACCTTGGTCGAAGCCATGGAACATCCCGAAAAATATCCACAACTAACCATTCGTGTATCCGGTTACGCCGTCAACTTTATCAAGTTGACCCGCGAACAACAATTAGATGTGATTAATCGTACTTTCCATAGTCGCATCTAGAGATTTATACACCGGGTTAATCTACAGTTAAATGTGATTAACTCGGTGGTTATCCATCATTAGTTAGTCTGTAATAACCCGGTTTTAATCAATCCGGGTTTCTGTTGTCTATTATCATAATTATGTCTGATTCTCAAACTCAAATATCGGGTAACATTCATTCCTATGAAAGTTGCGGAACCGTAGACGGTCCAGGAATTAGATTTGTCGTGTTTACCCAGGGTTGTCCCCTGCGCTGTCTTTATTGTCATAACCCCGACTGTCAAGAAGTAGCAGGCGGTAAACAAGTCACAGTCGAAGAAATCATCCAAGAAGTAGTCAAATATCGCTCCTATATGCGGTTTTCTAATGGCGGTATTACCGTCACTGGTGGCGAACCCTTAATGCAGCCAGAATTCGTGGCAGAAATATTCCGGCGCTGTCGGGAATTGGGGATTCATACAGCCTTAGATACCTCTGGTTATATCCCCATTAATGTAGCCAAACCAGTGCTAGATTATACCGATTTAGTGCTTTTAGATATCAAATCTTATCACAGCGAAACCTATCGGAAAGTCACCTGTGTTTCCGTAGAACCAACCCTGAATTTTGCCAAGTATTTACATGAGATTAATAAACCGACATGGGTGCGGTTTGTGTTAGTACCCAATTTAACTAATGACATCAATAATATGGAGGCATTAGCTAAGTTTGTGTCCGGCTTCAGCAATGTAGAAAAAGTCGAGATTTTGCCCTTTCATAAAATGGGAGAATATAAATGGGAGCAAATCGGCTATGAATATAAACTTAAAGATACCGAAGAACCCACCCCAGAAGAAGTCAGCACAGCTATAAATATATTTCAAAAGTATGGTTTGGCGGTGGTCGCTTAACACTTACTCTCAGCCTTGATCACTTAATCTGAAAGCGATCGCTCCTCATTAACCCCCCAAATCAGTCACCCTTTTTTCCCGATTAGATAAACTTTGAGTAATTTGATAGAGCAGAAATAAAGATACAAGAATCCCCACCAACTCCGCCGCCATAGCATTAACAGCAGCCTGTAGTGTAATCATATCCATAGGCACAATAATCGGACCGCTGCGACTTAAAATAGCCGCCCCCTCACTAGGATTATAAATCGTGGCGGCTCCCGGTGGCACAGACAGCATTGTAAATAATAGAGCCCCCACCTTCCACATTGCCACAACCATAGCACAAATCATACCCGCTATATTAGTAGCTAACCCAATCCAAAGAGAGCGAGTTACACTAGCCTTACTCGGACGACGGCCCGGGTCAGTCAGTTGATCACCAATTCGGGTATAGTGAAAACACCAATAAATGGTAAACCCTAGAGCCAACAAACAACCATAAGCCAGAACTAAGCCCACAAATGATTGTCAAGCCGTCTATTTCTGGCGGGACTGAGAAATAACGCAAACAACAACAGAAAAATGGGTACAACCCCAAAAAAAACCTGCAAACATAAGCCGATTAACCCTCCCTTTCTAAAAGCCAAGGCAATTTGATTAATATGGGACGGAGATGATTGGAAATTAACTTGCTCAGGCATTGCCCATAAATTCCTAGTGAATCACAGTATTCTAGCGGTTCGATTAAATGGAGGCAATATGAATTTTTCCGATAAACTAATTAGCAGCATTGACCGCAACCAAAGTTTGCTTTATGTGAACCTCGACCCGGACCCGGAAGTATATCCGCCTAACTTTGAGAATGAGCAGGGTCTAGGGCTAGTTGATGATGGTAAACTCGTGGAGGAGTGGTATCGATGGTTAAAGGCGATCGTACACCAAACCGCCTACTTAGTTTGTGCCTATAAACTAACTTTAAATGCCTATTTAGGACTTGGCTTGTCCGGGTGGCATCTTTTACAGCAGATTTTAGACCAGATCCCCTCTACAATGCCAGTCATTCTCGATGCTAAACACGCCGACCTCAATAGTGCCAGCCTGTTTGCGCGCATGATTTTTAAAGAATGGGGGGTTGATGCTTGTACCGTATCCCCCTACACCGGACAGGATTTGGTCACACCCTTTCTCCTCTATCCTGATAAAGCAGTATTTGTCCTGTGTGCCACCTCTAACCCCTCCGCTAACCTACTCCAAGAACATCCTAACCCGGCACATCCACTTTACTTAGAATTGGTGCGAGCTACCCAAACCTGGGGAACTCCAGAACAGGTCGGGTTAGAAGTCGGGGTCATGGCTGATGTGTTAGCACGAATTCGTCGTCAAGCCCCAGAACGTTTGATTTTGGTTCAGGGAAATAGTGCTGAGGAAAACGATCTAACCGAACAAGATGATCTGATCCAAATTCTGGCGGCGGGTTTGGGTGCTGACGGTGCGGGTCTATTGCTACCCCTACCACCACGTTTATTACAACGGGGAACTGTGACAGAGGCGGTGCGGTCTTTGCGAGATGCTATCAATGACGAACGCCTGCGGGTTATGCAAGGTAGTCCTAGCTGTGACCTGTGGCTTCCTGATGTCTGTTTCTTGGAAAATGAACCCCACCGCGACCTGATTCTGCAACTTTATGATATTGGTTGCATTATGTTTGGCGACCATGTGCAATCGTCAGGAGAGGTTCTACCCTATTATATTGACTTGCGCCGGATTATTTCCATCCCCCAGATTTTTCATCAAATTGTCGGAGCCTATGGGGAAATTCTCCAAAATCTTAATTTCGATCGCATTGCGGGTATTCCCTATGGGTCTCTACCTACAGCCACGGGTCTATCTCTCCGCTTAGGACGGCCTATGGTCTTTCCCCGAAAGGAAGTTAAAAGCTATGGGGCAAAAAGAGCCATAGAAGGACATTTTCAGCCAGGGGAAGTCGTTGTCGTTGTCGATGATATCCTCATTACCGGCAATAGTGTCATGAAAGGAGCCGCCACATTACAAGCCGCAGGACTCAGGGTTGAGGATATTGTCGTATTTATCGATCATGGTCGCAACGTCATGGAAAGGTTGACAGAAAATGGCTATCGTGGCCATGCGGTATTAAGTCTCGATGAAATTTCCCAAACCTTATATCAGGCTAACCGCATTTCCTCTCAACAATTTGAACTATTACAACAGCACGTTTAGTTGACTATTATAGTCATTTATTCCCCCAGTTTGGCTATATTGACATTACTTATCAATAAACTTAATGCTATCTATTATGATATAATCATCGGCTCTGTCTTGGTGGCAATGTATTAACACCTATTAACCAGCCTCTGACCTGCGGCTCACTCTTCCTTTATTAATAAAAATTCTTGTTTAACTCCCCACAGGGTGATATAGTTTGTCTGGAATTAGATGCAACTAATTCTTAATAACTGTCGCTGACAAAAACTAGATGAGGGTAACAAATGTTCAAACGTAGACATTTTTTGGCGGGGATGCTCACCCTAGCCTTAGTTCTGGGTTTAGCCCAAGTTAGCCAGTCTCAGAATCAGACTTTAACTATTTACTCTGGGCGAGGAGAAGCTCTGATTGGTCCATTAATCAAACAAGCGGAACAGCAGCTAGGTATTAATATTAGGGTCCGCTATGGTGATACTGCAGAATTAGCGATCGCTATTCTCGAAGAAGGACGCAATAGCCCTGCTGACATATTTTTTGCTCAAGATGCTGGAGCCTTGGGAGCCTTACAAAAAGCCGGTCGAACTCGCGCCATTCCCGCACAAATGATCAGCAAAGTAGATTCTCGTTTCCGTTCCCCTAACAACCACTGGGTAGGGATTACAGGTAGAGCGCGGGTACTAGCCTACAACACCAACCAGGTCAACCGCAACCAACTACCCAACTCCATCTCTGAACTAACCCAACCCAAATGGCGGGGGAGAGTTGGCTGGGCTCCCACCAACGGTTCTTTTCAGTCCTTCGTTACCGCCATGCGCCTAGTAGAAGGTGATGCTAAAACCCTGGAATGGCTCCAAGCCATGAGAAATAATGGGGCTGTGGTTTACCGGAACAATACCGCTATTGTTGAAGCTGTAGGTCGAGGAGAAGTAGATATGGGGTTAACCAATAACTACTACCTATATCGCTTCTTAGCAGATGATCCTAACTTCCCTGTCGCTCACCACTACACCCGTGGCGATACGGGATCATTAATTAATATAGCCGGAGTAGCTATTCTCGACACAGCCAGAAACGCCCAAGATGCACAGCGATTTATCCAGTTTTTACTGACCAATAACGCCCAAAACTTCTTCGCCCGAGAAACCAAAGAATATCCCCTAGTCGAAGGGATACCAGCCCCAGAGCGACAGTTATCTATTGATCAAATCAATCCGCCAAGAATTGACTTAGCCAATCTAGCTGACTTACAGGGGACCCTGGTACTGCTACAACGGGCAGGCGTGTTATAGAATTAGACTTTAGGGTGCGAACATATTGCTGCTTGACGCACCCTAGCTATTGATGATGAGAGGGCGATTAACTGGTAATTTCGCGATATTTTCGGAAATATGTTGGTAAGTATGATCATTATTGCACTTGCGCTCAGCTATAGCGACCAATATTTCGAGCCCGATTCTGAATCATAACAACTTGAACTGGTAAGCTGGCATAATCTTGATAGGGTTCTCACCTGTTCCCGATGGATAGGGGTAAACCACTGTAAATCAATCACCATAACTTCTAATGTCAATGTAACCGGGTCAAGACAAATTCCCGCCGCCCGTGTTTCGTCGATTTGAGCAGTCCAATATTCAATACCATCGATTTGGTCGGCCCTACCCTGACGAACTAATTCTAACAAAAGCTGTTCTTTGGGATTCCCCCAATTAGCATCGACCATGGACAAAGCGCGATCGATGCGACTTTCGAGAGTTTCAGGTTCCCAATTCTTGGTTTGGGCTAGATGGTAAATCTGTCTAAGTTCTATATTCCCGAATTTGGTGGACAGAGGAAGTTCTGCGAGTGAGCCATCCGGGTTGATATAAGTTTTGGTAGATGTAGTCATCACAATCATATTTCTCTCCAGGACAAGTAAGCGGCCAACCTTTTAGTATCTTCATCATCCCAAAGGTTTCCGAAAATCTCAGTGATTTCTCGGAGTGATTCTCGTGATGTTCATAGGGTTTCTAGGTGAGACTACGCAAATCAACTGATGACGCAATCAACTCAGTTGTAGTGATGGTGATCACTTTTCGGACCAGTGGAGGGGATTTTAGCGACTGATAGACAACCGTAGGTAATTAATCCCGGCTTTCACTGCTTCATAGCCAAACAGTAGAATTAAACCGGAAAGGACTGCTCCCATCAAACAAACTACTAATCCCCCCAAGGTAATGGCCCCATCATCATCTAACAGCCCAAATCCGGTAATAAAAATCCCGATCGCTGGTAGTGTATTAGTTAAGGGAATGGGGAGCATCATGGAGACTGCCATAATGGCGATCGCACAACCAATCACAACCCGTCCCACGGGATGAGTACAAATAAAACTTAAGCGGGGACGACAAACCACCTCAATTTTCTGTAACCAAGGAATCCCCACTTTTAAAATTCCCTGTACCTTTTCCAAAGACATAGGACGGTTGAGCCATGAATTTGGAAACCAAGGCGTTTGTGAACCCGCCACCAATTGAATAGCTAACAAAAATAATAAAATCCCAAAGGGAATCGAATAGCCAGGAGCCGGAATCGGGAGGGCGGAAGGCAGCGCCAGCACCACAAACAAAAACCCAAAAATCCGCTCTCCTGCCAGAGTAATAATATCACCCAGCGTTACCTGAGATGAACGCGACTCTTCCCAAAAATAGCGCTGAAGTTCAACAGAAAGTTTTGCCACAAGCCACAGCAAAGATAAAAAAACTAAGTAGAATCAATCAACCAGAATATAGTTAGGCAACCGTTTCCGGTTGCCATCACAAATACCTAAATTAAATCCCCAGAAAAACTTGACAGATTAATCAGTTCCCATAGTCCAGGAATTGCTATATTCAATCTGTTCTGGGGTCAAGGTATCAATAGCAATACCCATCGCCTTCAACTTCAGGCGAGCAATTTCCTGATCGACATCTTGGGGGATAGAGTGCAGACCGGGTTCAAGTTTGCCTTTATTTTTCACCAGGTATTCACAAGCCATCGCCTGGTTAGCAAAACTCATATCCATAACGGCACTAGGATGACCTTCAGCAGCAGCCAAATTGATCAAACGTCCTTCACCCAAAACGACAACAGATTTACCAGTTTTGAGCTTATATTGTTGGGTAAAGTTACGAACTTCCTTGATTTCTGTAGAACGTTCCGCCAGGGCTTTCAGGTCAATTTCAATATCGAAGTGACCAGAGTTACAAACCATAGCCCCATCTTTCATCACATCGAAATGTTCCCCACGAATAACGTGCTTATTACCAGTTACAGTAATAAACAAATCTCCCACGGCAGCGGCTTGTTCCATAGGCATGACCCGGAAACCGTCCATGACGGCTTCAATAGCCCGGACTGGATCAACTTCGGTAACAATCACATTAGCACCCAATCCACGAGCGCGCAAGGCGGAGCCTTTACCACACCAACCGTAACCGACAACGACGACATTTTTACCAGCGAGCAGAACATTAGTAGCGCGGATAATACCATCAAGGGTAGATTGACCAGTTCCGTAGCGGTTATCAAAAAAGTGCTTAGTATCCGCGTCGTTAACGTTCATAGCGGGGAAAGTCAGTTTCCCATCATTAAACATGGCGCGCAGACGCACAATTCCGGTAGTGGTTTCTTCGGTGGTGCCGATAATTTCAGGTATTTGATGCTGACGGTTTTTAACGAGGGTAGCAGTGACATCACTACCGTCATCAATAATAATATTGGGGCGGTGATCTAGGGCAATCTCGACGTGGCGCAGATAGGTGGCTGTATCTTCCCCTTTCATAGCGAAAACGGGGATGCCATAATCAACCACCAAACTAGCGGCTACATCGTCTTGGGTAGACAGGGGGTTACTAGCAATAAGTATAGCATCCGCGCCCCCAGCTTTGAGAGCGATCGCCAAATGTGCTGTTTCTGTGGTGACGTGACAGCAAGCGACTAAACGAATACCTTCAAAGGGCTTTTCTTGGGCAAAACGTTCTTCAATTTGGCGCAAAACTGGCATTTCACGCCCCGCCCATTCAATCCGTTGTTTGCCTTTTGAGGCGAGTGTTGGGTCTTTAATTTCATATTTGGCTTGGACGGTTGTTGAACTCATGCAGTTATTTCCTTTATAAATCGCGTTTTCACTGCCAAATGTTTGGCAAATTATTAGGGGCACCCAACTTATGGACGATTGGCCTTTCCGATTCTAGCACCATTAACCGCAACATATTATATATCATCGAGGTAATTCGGGCTGATATCGGTAAGCATATCGATAATAGCGGTAATATCTCAGAGCGGCTCTGAGTAGATGAGACTGGGAAGCCACCCCGGCTAGTTCCAGATGGCTAGTATCTCCGGCTAGTTCCAGGTTCCAACCATGATCATCAGCTACTAACTTGACTAGAGAGCAAAGAGAGGTTTTGAGTTTCGGCTTTCGCGTAATTAATGCTTGGGTGAGTCCTTTCACTGAGGCTGCATGACCTACCAAAAGGAGATTTTCGGGGTATTGTGTGGTTAAGCGTTGGATAGTGCTGGTCATGCGTTGTTGAGCCATAGACCAGGTTTCGGGATACTGCAAACTTTGGGGGGATTGATAGTTAAGATTAATGCGGGGAAAATCTGCTTTGAGTTCTGATGGCGATCGCGTTTTCGGCAAATAGGGGAAGGTGTAACCACTTAAAAACTCTCCCAGTCCCGGTTCTAGTTGCACTGGTAAATCGAGAACTTCGGCGACGGCGTGGGCGGTAGCAACGGTTCGCAGAAATGGGGATGCGAAAATGTAGTTAATCTTTTCTTCCCCTAGACGTTGGGCTAGGGCGATCGCTTGCTTCTCGCCTTTGGCTGACAAGGGCGGGTCAAAGGGATTGCTACTGCTACGATACCAATTGGAATCGGCATGGTCTTGGCGATCGCCGTGTCGGGCGATCCACAGGGTTTGATTCATCTTAAGGGCAGGTTGTCACGCTTTTCGGGCTATTTCAATCATAACCCGATAGTCATCCCATCACCGACCCTTCCGGCTTTCCTATTACCTAGGTATCGATGAGCGATTATCACTTGTTATCCCTACTGGGAATATCGGTGTCGAGGGTGGGGCGCAACTGAATTAGGCGATCGCCTTGATGACTACGCGGCATCACCACCAACGGCGGGCGGCGGGTTTGATCGGGTTCAGGTAGGGCTGGGAATATATAATAGTCTCCATCTACATCAATCAGCAGCCGCCAGACGCGATTCTGGCTGGGGTTATTAATCGCCGCACTCAGCAGTTGCTGATAGCTGCTTGCGTCACCAATAATGCGGATACCTTGGGGATTGCGGATATCATCGGGGTTCACCCCCAAGGGAAAACTATCCTCTCGCACCACCACCGTCACCACCGGGAGAGAGGAGGTTTCATTCACGGCATCCCGCCACGCATCGGCTTCTCCCTGCCATTGTGCCAGCCAGAAACAGCCCGCCAGCAGCCAACAGATAATCAATGTTTCATCCAGGAGCGATCGCAAAAAGCGCAGAGATTGATACTCCAACAGGTGGAACTCCAGAAACGACTTCACCAGTTGCAGCAGTCCCCGATACAACCGAAACAGCCCGCGTTTCCAGAGGCGTTGAGGCGGTTGACCACGGGTTAAACGAGTATTCAGACAATCCAGTGTCCGCTGATAGATTTTCTGCATTCCAGCTTGGAACCCTTGGGAGGGTTGCCCTTCCAGTAACCACAGACTGCAATAAACCCCCACCACAATCAAGGCGATGGTTATAATAGTATGGAGAATTGCGCGGAAACTGCCGAAAAACACTTGAAAGGCAGCAATATAAAACGACTCTAGGGGCAAAGGCAGCGTCGTCACTTCCAGTTGGAAAAATCCGAAATAGATCCAGCGATAAGTCCAACCCGTGAAGTATAGCACCGCCCCCAACATCACCAGTAAACTGGCAATTCTTCCCAGTGCAAAGGTTTCCGGGGGCAAACGCGGTGACTCACTCATTTCAACCTTCTCCCAAAGATGACGACAAACCCCATCGGGAGTACATCTTACCGTTTGGCAACTCGGTCCTCATCCGCCCTCACCCCAGCCCTCTCCCAGAGGGAGAGGGAGCAAGAGGGGGAGCCAGATTCAAGGTTTCCGGGGGCAAACGCGGTGACTCACTCATTTCAACCTTCTCCCAAAGATGACGACAAACCCCATCGGGAGTACATCTTACCGTTTGGCAACTCGGTCCTCATCCGCCCTCACCCCAGCCCTCTCCCAGAGGGAGAGGGAGCAAGAGGGGGAGCCAGATTCAAGGTTTCCGGGGGCAAACGCGGTGACTCACTCATTTCAACCTTCTCCCAAAGATGACGACAAACCCCATCGGGAGTACATCTTACCGTTTGGCAACTCGGTCCTCATCCGCCCTCACCCCAGCCCTCTCCCAGAGGGAGAGGGAGCAAGAGGGGGAGCCAGATTCAAGGTTTCCGGGGGCAAACGCGGTGACTCACTCATTTCAACCTTCTCCCAAAGATGACGACAAACCCCATCGGGAGTACATCTTACCGTTTGGCAACTCGGTCCTCATCCGCCCTCACCCCAGCCCTCTCCCAGAGGGAGAGGGAGCAAGAGGGGGAGCCAGATTCAAGGTTTCCGGGGGCAAACGCGGTGACTCACTCATTTCAACCTTCTCCCAAAGATGACGACAAACCCCATCGGGAGTACATCTTACCGTTTGGCAACTCGGTCCTCATCCGCCCTCACCCCAGCCCTCTCCCAGAGGGAGAGGGAGCAAGAGGGGGAGCCAGATTCAAGGTTTCCGGGGGCAAACGCGGTGACTCACTCATTTCAACCTTCTCCCAAAGATGACGACAAACCCCATCGGGAGTACATCTTACCGTTTGGCAACTCGGTCCTCATCCGCCCTCACCCCAGCCCTCTCCCAGAGGGAGAGGGAGCAAGAGGGGGAGCCAGATTCAAGGTTTCCGGGGGCAAACGCGGTGACTCACTCATTTCAACCTTCTCCCAAAGATGACGACAAACCCCATCGGGAGTACATCTTACCGTTTGGCAAGTCGGTCCTCATCCGCCCTCACCCCAGCCCTCTCCCAGAGGGAGAGGGAGCAAGAGGAAGAAGGAGAACCGGATTCAAAGTCCCTCTCCCAACCCTTCGACTTAGCTCAGGGGGAGAGGGATTTAGGGTGAGGGCTACAAAAGTGGGATGCACTCCCCATCGGTTTCTGAACCAATATAAATATAATCTGTCATGAAACATCCAACTTGCCATATCTTGTCACTGGTTTTGATGGTTTCCTCCCTGGGAATAGCGGGCTGTGGCATGAGCTTTCCGTCCCAAACGGCTGAAGTTACCCCTACTGGGCAACTCAATCCATTACCCTCACCGCCAATTATTCAAGTCATGCTCCCAGTGAGTGTCAAAATTGAGTTAAAAGCGGGGGGGAGTGGCAACCATGAATTACTGGGATTTAACCCAGAAACCCGCCAACTGCAACTGGCGGGAGTTTCCCAAGGATTGCCCCTGACGGAAATTGCCAAAATAGAGCGCGATCGCCAGCAAAATCAGGGGGTAGTTCTTGGAAGGGGGCCTAAAATTCGCGGCGAGGATATGGGCAAGCCAGAAACTTGGCGGGTTCCCTTCTCTGCCATGCAGTCTGGGCAGGAAAACCAGATCACAATTCGGGGTCCAGAGGCTTGGGAGGATGATGATTTACAGGGGAAACTCGAACTCCAGGGCGATTATGATTTTATGTTAGATCAGATTATCCCCTTGTCAGAGGATGAAATGGAAATGGTGGTGAATCTGGTGCGTCGTCACCGGGAGGATTAAGTCATAGAGAACCCCCATTTCTCTATTTAATGTGATGGGGTTTCTTGGTTCGTTCACATCAATAAAGATATTCGTATCCCCTGACCTGACCAACATCGCTCTTGATGAATTATCCCGAGGACGGATGAATAGAAATCACTTTAATACTTTGAGTTCGATGGATAGATTTGAGAGGTTTTTCATTTGTTATAAATTCTGTGGCTCCAACGGAGACTGCCGCAGCAATATGTAAAGCATTCATTGCTCCGAGTCCAAACTGGCTAGATTCTTGATAAGCATTTTCAATTATCCTGTTGATATCATTGGCTCAATAAGTGACCGCCTGAAAAAAGGTTTCATAAAACTTGATTTCGCTACTTTGCTGGTTATAAATGGCTTTAGGCAAAACCTCTAATTTTACAAAAATATTAGAGGCAAATTCTCGCCGATCATCTTCTAAAACTTGTAAAGCAAGTTCAGCGATTTCATTTTGACCCCGAGCCGCATAAATTAGCACTCCTGCATCGATAAAAGTTCGGATCATGATGGGTTTAGATATCCTCCACGACGTTCGGCTTTCTCCTGTTCGATTTCTTCCGGAGTTAATAATGGGGGTCCCGACTCTATAATTTCTTGGCGGATTTTTCTGAGTTGTTGTCCTAAGCGGGAACTAGATTGAGTCGGTTTTGGGGTTGGATGAATGACCTCAATAAAAGCAAGAACTTGTTGCTGTTGCTCAGGGTCTAAAGTTTTCCATTTCTCTAATAGTTGTTCGGTGGTCATTTTGCTAAATTCCTTAATCAAGTGGAGTTGATATAATCGGCTATCCAATCGGGTCCCCGATCATATCCCAACGGCTCTAGTTTGCGACTCGCTGCCAGATACTCACAAGCAACTTGCCAGAGGAGAACAGCAATGGCTTTCTCGCCCGGATTTGAGATTTTAGGCGGAATGAGTCGGGAGGAATTGACCCATAATTCCACTTCCGCGCCTTCGGGCAAATGGCAATCTGTTTTCAGGATAAAGGTCCCGTTGTGATAGACCACTTTTAAGGGGTGGGGCATGACCAGAGGACTCCTTTGGGGTGAAACCTAGGGCAGTGAAAAACGCCTAGAGAAACAGAGGCAAGTTGTGTCTATGATAGCAAACGCTATCATTCTCAGCGAACCCAAGGTTGAGTTGCTCCGCAATCCGTTGTTCTATTTCTGGGGTGAGGGATAGGTTCATGGCATCAGCAAGAGCGTGATTACCTTGATTATAGTAGTAGAGAAACGGCAGGGGCGATGAGACTCAAATCATGGCTCTGTCAGGACTTACGCATTTGGGAAGGACCAACCATCAATCTGTAGAGGCGAATTTGACCAATCAATCAATGTCACTGTATTTAATTATAGCGATTCTCAGACTCATGAGGTAAAGCCCTCACCCCAAACCCCTCTCCCATACGGGAGAGGGGCTTTAAAAAGTACCTCACCAATCCACCGAACCGCTATAAAGCCCTCCCCAACCCAATATTTATAAAGGGTTTTAACGCATTTTAAAACTTTTCTTGAATATGTTCCGTTAGATAAGCAATAAGCGTATCTTTGTTGATTTTGTGTTCAGCAACTTGAATCATTAGGTCATAAGCCTTATCTTGAGAGAGTTGTAGCTGATAATGATTAACCTCCAGAAAGGCGATCGCCGTAGCCAGATCGGTTCGTTTATTGCCATCTAGAAAAGGGTGATTCATACAGATATGGAATAAGTAGGCAGCGGCTTGGGCGGGAATGTTTGGATGTAGATATTGCCCACCAAAGGTTGCTTGAGGTTGGGCTAGGGCAGATTCAAGCAGTTCTTGATCGCGGATGCCATGGAACCCACTAAACTGATCGATCTGAGCCTGATGGATTTTCAGGACGCTAGTCAGGGGTACGAATTTAGGCATCTGCAAGGCGACGATAAACCTCCTCCCATTGCGGCAATGTATCTAAATAGGCTTGGAAGAAGGGGTCTTCCTCAACTTTTTCTTGGGATTTTATTGGGCGAATATTTTCTAAAATAACCTCCAGGGTTGACTCAGGTAAGGAGTCTAGTTCTTTGATAATTTGTTCTTTGAGGGTCATATTTTTTTATCGTTAATTCAGTAATAACATTGCCGAATGGTGAAACCTAGGGGGTGAAAAACGCCTAGGGAAACAGAGGCAAGTTGTGTCTATGATAGCAACCGCTATCATTCTCAGCGAACCCAAGGAAGCCGCCAACAGGGGCCGCTTCACAGACAGAATTGGTTCCCATTATTGACCCGGGTTCGGTTGCTGTAAACGGTTGAAGATGCGATCGCAGACCACTTCTCCCTCTATAACTTGTCCCTGTTCAATTGGAGTGGCACTCATCGCCATTTCCTGACGCAGTTCAGTCAGCTATTGCTGGCGTTGGTCCAGGAGTTCTAGGGCGGCTAAGATGACCTCATGGGTGGATTGGTCATGTCCTGGGTTGAGTTGATCCGCAATCCGTTGTTCTATTTCTGGGGTGAGTGATAGGTTCATGACACCAGCAAGAGTGTGATTCCCGTGATTATAGTCGTGGAGAAACAGCAGGGGCGATGAGACTCAAATCATGGCTCTGTCAGGACTTACGCATTTGGGAAGGGCCAACCATCAATCTGTAGAGGCGATTCGCGAATCGCCCCTATATTTAGGGTTCATGTCCTGTCTGTGGCGGTTGGGGCGACTCAATTTCTGCGCCTTCGGGCAATAATAAAGGAGAGGCAGTTACAGGGAGAGTTGAGCCATGACTGGACGTTTAATTCCTAATCTAATTATCAAAAATCTCATCAAAAATTTCTCGCTTGACTCGAAAATTGATTTCTGTGATTTTTTGATACAAAACATCAAAATCTGAAATATTAATCTGACCTTCTAAGTGTAATTTGCGAACCACTGCCAAAGTTCCTTTAACATTTAAGCCCAATCTTTTAGCATCCTTTCTAGCCGCAAAATCATCAAGAATTATATAATCTGCTTGTAACTCTATTGCCAAAGAAATGGCCTCTGATTCCCCTCGGCCTAGCCTATCATTTAAACGATTCGCCAAAGATAGTAATTTAAGTTCTTGGACTAATAATTGCTGATTTAAAATCAGTCGATTAACGTATTTTGATGCTGAATCTGGTTTGGCATTGATTTCTAATTGCACCCCTAGGGGGATATAAAACTGATGGGCGTCATTGATAAAATTTTCTAGGAAGTCTAATCTAGCCAGGAAAATTAACGGAGAACAATTGAAAACAATTTTCATCGTTTTTACCAAGTTTTTTCCATTTTAATATCTTCAGGGGTAAGATAAGAGAAATTGATACTCATCATTTCCAAAATCTTTAAAAGCATTTCGGGTTCTATCTCCATAATTTCTGCTCCTTTCTGAAGGCTAATTAATCGAGAAACTAAAGCACCGACGACAAAAACAAATTTTTCCTTTTGTTCGATATCATTAAACAGTTGCACTTCGGCAGCAATTTCTTGAAATTGGGTTGTGTTTTTCATGATTTTTTCTGGTTTTGTTTTCAGTGATTATGAATCCGAATACCCATTGATAGTCCGAGCAATATCGATGCTATCGGGTCGAGGAAAAATGATGTAAACGGTTGAGGATGCGATCGCAGACCACTTCTCCATCTATAACTTGTCCCTGTTCAATTGGAGTGGCACTCATCGCCATTTCCTGACGCAGTTCACTCAGCTATTGCTGGCGTTGGTCCAGGAGTTCTAGGGCGGCTAAGATGACCTCATGGGTGGATTGGTCATGTCCTGGGTTGAGTTGAGCCGCAATCCGTTGTTCTATTTCTGGGGTGAGGGATAGGTTCATGGCACCAGCAAGAGTGTGATTACCTTGATTATAGTCGTGGAGAAACGGCAGGGGCGATGAGACTCAAATCATGGCTCTGTCAGGACTTATGCATTGGGGAAGGGCCAACCATCAATCTGTAGAGGCGATTCGCGAATCGCCCCTACATTTAGGGGTTATGTCCTGTCTGTGGCGGTTGGGGCGACTCAATTTCTGCGCCTTCGGGCAATAATAGAGGAGAGGAAGTCACAGGGAGAGTTGAGCCATGACTGGACGCTGGGTAAGTTCGCTGTTGACGGTTTCGCTGCTGTTGGGCATGGGGTCTCTGTCGCCTTGGGTGGAGGCACAGACGGTTTTGGTGCAGGGGAGACTGTCGCAAAGGGAGGTTGAGGAACTGTTACAGGAAGCCCTTAAACAGACACGACAGGGGCAACCTGTGCAGGCGATTGAGACGTTTGAGCGTGTTTTAGAAGCGGCTCGACAATGGCAACATCGGCAGTTGGAAGCTGTAGCCCTTTTAGGGATTGGTCGAAATTATAACCGGATCGGACAAAGACAAAAGGCTTTAGAGTTCTATGAACAAGCACTGATTCCTTTTCGAGAGACGAATAACAGATCAGGGGAAGCCACCATCCTCACTAACATTGGCTTGGTGTACAATGCCTTGGGCAACCGGACTAAATCTTTGGACTATTTCAATCAGGCTTTGCCAATTTTCCGAGAAGTGGGCGATCGATCAGGAGAAGCCACCACTCTCAGCAACATAGCGTCTGTCTACCGAGACACCAATCAACCGGACAAAGCCATCACCCACTGGGAAGACTCCCTCAACATCCTCCTCTCCCTGCGTAGTGAACTGCAAAAAGAATTCCGGGAGACTTTCCTCCAAACCAATCGCGGCCCCGCCGTCGCCCTGGTTGACATCCTCATCGACCAAAACCAGCCCCAACGCGCCTTTGAATGGGCGAACCGCTTCACCACCTACGAACTCGCCGATTATAACCGTCTCATCGGTGTGAGAGTCGCCAACCCCGAAGCCCAAGCCGCCCTCGATGACCGAAAAATTGGGTACAAGCCCCGTCCTTTAGCGTAGCGGAGGACGGCTTTTTGGGTTTAACTTTATCATTCTGTCAATTTGGTGTTAGTATTTGATGCAAGAGCAAGCGCTGTCAAAATGTTCGTACTCGAATACAAAGTCAAGCCCAAGCCACGTCAAATTGAAGCCATCAACGAAGCTATTCGGACCACTCAATTTGTTCGAAATAAAGTTTTGCGTTATTGGATGGACAATCGGGGTGTAGGCAAGGTTGAGTTATTTAGATACAACACGAGATTAAGAAAAGAGTTTAATTTTGTTAACGATTTAAACTCCCATGCTTGCCAAGCTGCTGTTGAGAGAACCTTAAGAGCAATTACTCGTTTTTACGAAAATTGTCAAAATAACGTCAAAGGTAAAAAGGGTTATCCTCAATTCAAAAAACACTCTCGTTCAGTTGAGTATAAAGTCTCTGGATGGAAACTATCAGACGATAAACGTCATATTACCTTTACAGATAAAAAGGGTATAGGTCAACTTAAGTTGATAGGTTCTAGGGACATTAATTACTACCAACCTGAGCAAATTAAGCGGGTCAGGATTATTAACCGTGCCGATGGATATTATGTTCAATTCTGCATTAAATTAGACCCTAGAGATACCATAAAACCTTTAAATCCCTCTAAACAAGCAACAGGTATTGATGTCGGTTTAAAATTCTTTTTAGTTGATGCACAAGGAAATCAAGTTGATTGTCCCCAGCTTTATCGTCAATCAGAAAAACAATTAAATCGTCTCAATAAAAGAAAGTCTAAAAAATACCGCAAAGGTCAAAAACAATCCCGGAATTATCACAAAGCTAGACAAGGATATGCCAAAAAGCATTTAAGAGTAAGCAGACAGCGAGAAGAGTTTGTCAAGAGCGTGGCACTCCGTTTAATCCAATCTAACGATTTGGTAGTTTGTGAAGACTTAAATATTCGAGGTATGGTTAAAAATCATCGTTTAGCTAAGTCGATAACTGATGCAGGATGGGCTACTTTTAGACGATGGTTAGAGTATTTTGGGGAGAAGTACGGCAAGTTAGTGATTGCTGTTCCACCTCATAATACTTCTCAAAATTGCTCTAATTGTGGGCAAAAAGTCGAGAAGTCGTTATCTACTCGTACTCATGTATGTCCTAACTGTGGATATATAGATTGTCGTGATAGAAACGCAGCCATCAACATCTTGCAAAAAGGATTAAGTATGGTGGGGCGCACCAAATCTCAAGCTTCAGGAGACTTGTCCTCTAGTTGTGTTGGAGAAATCCTGCTCAATTACGGTGAGTCTGTGAATGAAGAATCCCCCCGCCTTTAGGCAGGGGAGCGTCAAAGCCTCAGCGTCCAGAAAGTCCCCATCGATGCCGATGAATTTAACAACTGGGTGACAGACTATCGCCAGATGCTCCAAAGCCGCAATTCTGGCTATCGTCGGGTTTCCGCCTCCCTCTACGACCACCTGATCCGCCCGGTTGCCCAAGACATTGAGGCACTCAACCCCCAACAACTCGCCATCATCGCCACCGGGTCCCTGCGACAATTCCCCTTTGAAACCCTCCGGGACTCACAAACCGACCGTTTCCTCCTGCAACAGTACCCCATCCATTACCTCACTCGTCTCTCCAGTCGTTCCCTCCTCGCCAATCCTTCCCCCTCCCGGTTTCTCACCTTTCCCCTGTGGACGATTCCCCTCCTCCTGGGAGTCCTGGGCATTGGCGCGACGGTCAAACACCATTGGAAACTGGGGGGAACCTTGCTCACCGTCGCCCTAGTCACCGCCACCCTTTCCCCCCGCTTCTCTGGGGACTACCGAGTGCTAGGCTTTGCCAATCCCCAACCCCTAGACCCCTTTAACCTCCCGGGAACCGAAGCCGAAGTCGATGCCCTCCTCCGCCTCGCCCCAGAGAGTGAGATTTACCGCCACCAACAGGCCACCTTGGAGGTGTTCAAACGTCAATCCCCCCGTCATCGCTATCTGCATCTAGCCACCCACGGCTGTTTTCAGCAATTGGGTTGTTGTTTGGGAGAGACTTGTGCCGATGACGAGCAACGAGAAATCCACATGAACCCCAACACCCTGTTATTTGCCGATGGAGAATATCCCCTAGCGGATGCGGCGTTACTGGGGTTACAGGATACGCAATTGGTGGCCTTAACCGCCTGTCAGACGGCGTTACAGACCAATATCGATGGAGATGCGATTATGGGGATGGCTTATATTTGGGAACGTGCCGGGGCCCGGGCATTGATGGCGACGTTGTGGAATGTGGATGACCAGGCGACAGAGGCAGTGACAACGGAATTTTATCGTCTGGTGATGCAGGAGGGGTTAACCAAGGTGGAGGCGTTGCGTCAGGCGAAGTTAAGTCAGTCTCACCGTCATCCCTTTTTCTGGTCGCCGTTGGTGTTGATTGGCGACCCCCGTTAGGGAGTCACCACCAGAACCAGAACTATAGAGTTGACTGTAGACCGTTGGGGTTCCCCAACTCTAAACTAGAAAAGAGTTACCTTGTAAGTTGTGGGTTCTATTTCTGACGAAACCCCATTTCTGGAAACCCTTAAAGATGGGCGCACTTTTCGCGCCTAATAGCTAGAATCTAGGAAGGAGGGCAACCCGACGTCAATTATTTGCTCTCATCGGACCACATTAGTTTTTGGCAAGGAGGGTCTCGACGAGAGTTTTCCCGTTTAATGAATCGGATAAGTCAGCATTCTCTATTGTCAGAGATTCTCCAATGCCTTGCCTCGGCTCCCATTTTACCCTTTGATGTGCAGGCGATCGCAGTTTTCCAGGAGCTACGAAGCGCAAAAAATTCGAGTCTCTACAATGGATCTGAGAATGGCGGCGATCGCGGGATAGGGCGATCGGGTTTTGTTAACCCGAAACCTCCAAGATTTCAGGAAAGTCCCAGGCTTAACAATTCAAGATTGGACAGTTGATTAACGCGCCCATCAGGTCATCTCCCACTTATTCACGCATCCTGACCCGAAACCGGGTTTCTGGAACAACGGGTAATGGTTATTTAATCGGATTAGATATGACTTCGGAAATACCGTAGGTCAGGACTCCGGGAATTTCTAATCAGCTAAAATTCAGCGGTGCGACATTTACAAGATTTTTTCACCCTCCAGGAGGTAACCGATGACAGAAATTACGACCCATGAACTGCCTCAAATTCTCCAGAATCTCTTTTTAGAAGTCGAACGCACTAAAACCCCCATTACGGTCATCCATGAAGGCAAACCCTTAGTGATTATCTATCCCGCCACTCCCTCAGATGAACGCCCCGCTTTTGGGGTAATGAAGGGAAGCGGTGAAATTTTAGGAGATATAATTACTCCAGATCCTCAACCCTGGGATGTGCTGCAATGAAACTGCTGCTAGATACCCACATTTGGCTGTGGTATTTACTGGGAAACCAACGCTTATCAAGCCAACTTCAAACTACAATTGTCGCTCCTAATACTGAACTTTGGCTGAGTCCAATTAGCATTTGGGAAACATTGATTTTAGCAGAAAAAAAACGGATATCTTTACATCCTGACCCGATTACATGGGTTAACTTAGCTTTGAAAACACTGAAAACTCGTGAAGCTGAGATGAATTATGCCATTGCTATTTTAAGTCGCCAGATTTCCCTACCCCATCAAGACCCAGCCGACAGATTTATTGTAGCCACCGCTATGTACTATGGGTTAACACTGGCTACAGTTGATGCTAATATTATCAGCAATTCAGCGATCGAAACCGTTAGTTAAGCAATAGTCTAGCTTGATATTGCGTCAGGCGAAATTAAGTCAGTCTCACCGTCATCCGTTTTTCTGGTCGCCCTTGGTGTTGATTGGCGACCCCCGGTAGTCCAGACGCTGGGTTAGGACTCGGGGAATTTCTAGTAAACTAAAATTAACGACACCGTGAATCGAACCGAATCACAAGGAAACCATCAAGTATGAGCGAACTACTTTCCAGAATTACCGTTAATCCTAGACAATGTGGCGGTCGCCCCTGTATCCGAGGAATGAGAATCCGAGTATCCGATGTCCTGGACTTGTTTGCCTCCGGTTTAAGTCAGGGAGAAATCCTTGAAGAAATGCCTGATCTCGAAGCTGGTGATCTCAAGGCTTGTCTAATCTATGCGGCTCGTAAACTAAACCACCCCCGTTTGAATCTGTTAAGCATTTAAAGATGAGCATGAATCCACTCTCTACGTTAGTCGCCAGCGATTCCTGGGTTCTTGCTACCTGGAATGAGTACCTGAGTGCTTTGGATGACCCCGCCCACGCTAAATCCAAAGGCTATTACAGCAATGGGCGAATGCGATTAGAAATGCAACTCTCCGTAGGTTTTGACCACAGCAACAATCATGCAATTATCGCCCTTGCTATTAATCTCTATGGCATTTTGAAAAGCATTCCGTTCACAATTGTGGGCAACTGTTCTTTCCGTAAAACTGGCTATGTCGAATTTCAGCCGGATTTAGCTTGTTACGTTGGCACCAACGCAACCGCCATCCCGAGGGGCACTGACATTGTAAATCTGGAAGAGTATCCGGTGCCGGATTTGGTGGTGGAGGTGGCAAAATCATCCCTGTTAGACGATCGCACCGTTAAGCGAGTGCTGTATGAAGATGTCGGGATTGCTGAATATTGGATTGTGAACGTCGAAACAGGGGAGGTTTTGGCGTATCAGATGAGCGATCGCGGTAGTCAACGAATTGATGTCTCTTTGATGTTTCCAGGACTAGAGATAGCGACCCTAGACCAAGCGCTACAACGGAGTCGCAACCAAGACCAGTCCCAAGTTGGAGCCTGGTTAATGGCGCAGTTTCAGTCCCCTGAACAGGGATAATGGAGACTGGAATAGTCCTGCATCCCAATGAGCCAGAGCCTCTAGTCAGCGTTACCAGCGATCGCCTTAAAATGCCTGCGGTCAATTATTTTTGAATTGTATTGACCAACTCCTCGGCACCCTTTATTAAGGGTGAGCCTTTTTTAGTAAATTCATTTAGATAATCTCGTATTTCTTTCATTAGTTTGTCTTCATTTTTGATGGTTTCTGCTTTTTGGGCGATCGTGTCTTCCTGTTCATCAATTGTTTGTTTCTGCTGGGAAATTGTTTGTTTCTGCTGGGAAATTGTTTGTTCATTTTGTTCAATTTGCTCTCTTTGCTTATTGGGAATATTAGTGTAGTATAAATAATGACCAACTATCCCAATTAATAAACCGATTATAAAAGGTACAATAATCGGTATCCATTTTTTCAGGGGAGAATCTTCTGGAGTTCTTTGATCACTTCTTGGAGAGGCTGAAAAAGATTTCGGTAAACCCGAAGAAGGCGTAGAAGCAGTTCCAGATTTCGATTTTTCTGACTTTGAAGATATATTAGTATCACGATTAGAAGAAGAAGATTGACGGCGAAAGTTGTCACTTTTATCATCCTCCCCGGGCAAGTCAATCCAGTCATCCCCAGAAATTTGATCCGACAAACCTCGCCAAACTCGCTCCCCTTCAAGGCTGGATTTCGAGACCGTTGAGCAAACTACAACTAACATCCCATCATGTTTGGGCAAAGCATATTTTTTCAGGTCGCCAATTAGCTCATCTTTTAGGGCGGATAAGTTGCCGATTTTCTCGGAATCAGCCGGGTTATTTTCCACGGACGCAAGGCCAAGATTCTCCGGTTTTAAGCGATCGAAGTTGACCGTAAAACCGCGATCGTTATTTTCCGAAATAACCGCTGGATCGACTTTCGCTGCTAACTCCCCATTTAATGCTTGAATCGCAAGCGATCGCAATGTTCCTTCATCAGAATCGTTGCCAAACCAGCCCGCCCACACAACCGAATTACAAATTTTCCGAGTTTGGTTATCTATGCGATTTTGCGATTTCAACGCCGTAACCAACAAAGATAACTGACCATTGGCACGATAAATCACCAGGGAAAAATAATCCCCATCCACCATTGTCAGCATTCGCTTCAAATTATCCGGTAGATCGGAAATTTTCCTTTGATTTTGATCTAACCAGCAGTAGTCTTTAGAAATCCCACGGCTTTGTACATAAGTATCCATGTTTAATCCTCTTATAGTTTCAACCACTCTATTCCTTGAATAATATCCGCTTCATCGGTTCTCGGTTCTGCAAAGCGACTCACCGCATTTTGCAGCCCAACATTTCGACCAAAAGAATCCTGAATTCTGGTGAATATAGAAGCCCGCCTCGTATCCAGATGTAATTTCAGCAAAAAGCGCAATAGATACCGTAAAGGAACTTCCGTATTTTTCGGCTGATAGGGGTCGCTGGGCTGCGGTTTGCGATAGTAAAAAATTGGCTGATCATCAATTTCTTCAACTCGTGAAAACACTACACTGCCAACGGTTTGCACTGGCGTAATCACCACCGCCACTTTTGGCAATAACTTCTCACTGGCAAACTGATTCAGCATTTGTTTATAGCCTTCTCTCACCTCTTTAAATAGCTCTGGGGGGTTGTTCATGTATTTTTCACATTTAACCGGTGCAAGGATTACCAGACGGGGCGAATCTAAATCCTTGTAGATAGTTTTGAAGAGATCATTTAATTGTGTTGGCTGATTAAACTTCTCATGGTATTTTCCTTCCCTTTCCATTAAAGGGGGGGTATTAATAGGAATCAACACGGCTACGGAGTCTCGAATCAAGGCTTTGACTTGTTTTTTGTGTTCATCTCCTTCTAACCATCCTCCTGGATAATCTTGGAAATTAATTTCTAAAGCTGGAGCAGTTCCGGTTTGTCCAAACTCAAACTTAAAGGAGCGGGGTTCACCTTTCGTTCCGCTAACCCCATCTTTCACTTTGATACTCCTGCTGGATTCCACCATACTTTTAAGCTCTTTGAGTCTTGTCTTTAACTCAGATTTACTTTGTTCTTCAGCCCGCAGTTGTAAATCCTGACTGACGTTATCAAACTGGTCATACATGGCTGCTAGTAAGCTAGTTTTACCTACACCACCCGGCCCCAACATGGTGACGTTTAGCACTGGTAGTTCCTGGCGAAATAGGTTTTTCCAAAAAGATGTCATTGACTATCCTCACAAAGTTACTCTGGTTATTTGATGGTTCTACAAATTATTTAATGATGCTTCTAAATCATTGATCTGACCAGAAACCGATTCTAAAAGTCTTGACCATTCTTGAATAGCATCAATTTGCTTTTGTAGGTTCTCAAACTCTCTCCAAATCTTATCCCGCTTTCTCATCAAAAATGAATACCAATCATTTTCTACGTCTTTAGCCCGAAAAACGCGATCAGCAAATTCTTCAACGATCGCAAATGATGCTTGACTCGGTTCGGATAAAAATCCAGTCAAGGCCTTTTCACATTCATAAATGGTTTCCTGATACAGTTCTTTTAACTGTTCTAAAATAATTTCTAAAATCATTTGATCGTTTGCCCCTTTTATGTTCAAGCTTGCGGTTTTATCCGGGGTTAACCGATCTAATTTCGACCGAATCCGATGCTGAATTAATCCGCGATAAGACAGATTAAATCCTGAGAGAATATCAAACCCTTTTTTCAGTTCCGTATATTCTAAGGGAATTTGGCTCGCCACTTCCTTGATGAAATCTGAACCACGACCTGGTGCTATTCCACCTAAATCACATTTTTCTACTAGAACATTAGCCACCTCAGTTTTAGTCCGTTCAATTGTTTCAGCCAATCCTTTGTCAATATCTAGAAAGCGACTAGATAAACTGGCTCTTAATTCATTTAAGTATTGTTTATACGCTATATCGTAAGATTTTTCTTCATCTCTTCGCTCTTGAATTTCTGTAAGAGTAGGCATTATATTTTCACTCTTACACTCTTTAATCACTCGCTCAATTGCAGCTTGAAGATTTTTATCGATTTCCGGGCGATTTTCTTCGAGTTGTCTCAGCAATGCCTCAATTTCACGCTTCATTTGCTTATACAAAGACTTAAACAAAGCATAATACCGATCATCTTTTTTCTCGTTATCAATATTCGGTAACGCGGCTTGGGCTAATTGCAATTGCTGCTTTAATTCCTTGAGACTGGCTTGCAAATCGGCGATTTTTTGTTGGGTATAATTCCGGTCTAGTTGCGTCACGTTTGATCGCAGATTATCCAGAACTGCCTGAAGCACTTTGTTATTCCCTTCTTCCTGGGAATAACAGTCAGCAATCACACAATCTAACACGGGCATTTTCACCGTTTCTGAATCAATATCCCGTTTCAGAGAACGGCAACTTTCCAGATTTTCCCCATTGTGATCGGCATTCAGAACAAATATAGACCGAGACGGCAAATCGTTTAACGCTTTATTCGCCAAATCATATAATTGTGTATCGCTTTGCTCGAAGTTTGCCCGGTCTTTGGACGGTTTGCGAATAAATAGAATAAAATCTACTTCTTGGGCTAGGGCTTCAATGACTAAACTCTCATCTGCTAAGCGAAAATCCCCTAAACCGGGAACATCTACTAAAGCGATCGCGCCGATTTCATCCAAGGGAAACGGACAAGAGATTTTAACGTGCTTCACCGCCAAACATTCATGGTTAATCAGTTGACCATCCTGATTATATTTTGACGCCACATAATCAGAAATCTGCGACTCGTCTTGAATGGTTAAAGAACCCCTCCCCAAGTATTCTTTATATTTTTTCCCATTGCTGTGATAATCCTCTTTGAGGCGTTTATAAATATTACTGTCTGTTTCATCCTCGCCCCTGGGTAAACTGGGAATGGCGCTATCGGCAAACTCCTTAAAAGAACGCGGAACCGGGGTGAGTCTGAGTTTCTCGTAATAGGGAATAATCACCTCGGTTAAAAAAGATTCGAGATCGTGAAATTGAATTTCGGCGGTGGTCAAATTTCCGGGTTGATGACAAATGGTGCTACGGGCTGCCGTGCAAGTCTTCCCCGGCATTGCCGGAATCACATCATTTTTCAGTCCCGTCAAACTCTGTAACAAGGTGCTTTTGCCGTGTCCCGTGCGCCCAATCACCCCAATATTAAGGGTTTTGCGGGAAAATCTGCCCTGGAGTCGGTGCAATGACCCCAGAGAAGCACTGGCAATTTCCTCAAATTTGGCAAAGTCGAGATTTCGGAGTTTTGCCTCGGTTGCGGTATCCCCCGACCAATATTCAAGCTGGCGATCGCGTTCTTGTTCGCAACCCTGAATCAAACCACACAGGGATGATAAACCCGTTTCGATATCTGCCAGCTTTTCGGCGAGGGGCTGACGTTGGGCAATAATACCCTGTATTTCTTCGCTCTTGTTCATGCCCAAGTCTCTATGATATTCAATGGTAAACTTTTTCGGATACTATACCATAAAATATCCCTCAAGTCTGAGCAACCGGATTTCTTAATTAAATTTTAATACCCAATGCCTAAATTCACACCTAAATCTAGCTTAGGGGTGGGCGCGAGATGGTTTGTGGCCAAGGCGATCGCCTCCTAAATATCTGATTTATTGTGATTATTTAACCATTCTAAAAGTTAAATTAATTCGCGGTTCCACAACTTGGGAAGTTTTGGGGATTTGATGTTGCCAAAAGTGCTGAGTCTCCCCTTTCATTAACAGCAGACTACCGCTGGTTAAATCAATATTAAATTTCAGGTTTTTGTGGATTTTATGCTTCCCAGAAAATCGACGGGTTCCCCCTAAGCTGACTGACGCTATCATCGGATTTTTACCTAGTTCTGGTTCGTCATCGCTATGCCACGACATACTATCTTTTCCATCCCTATACAGATTAATTAGAACACTATTAAAAGTCACTTCCGCTATATCTTCAACCTGGGATTTGATTGATTTAAGTGTCGGGTTCCAGGGTTGTGCATGATGTTTGATGCCTGAATATGTATAGGATTTTCCTGCATCTGCATACCAAGCTGTCAGTCTCGGTATGGGTCTGATTTTTCCAAATATTTTAATCTCTTCTTGTCTCCAATTAAGGGATTTATACAACTCCCAAAATAAGCGATCGCTTTCTGTCAACGTCAAAAAATTGCCATACAATATGACCAAACCATCAGTATCAATAATCACTTTTTTACCTAAATCCTTCACTGAACTAGGATGGCTGATATCTGGTTGATTATCCCACAGTCTCATTTGCTGATACATAATTCCACCAAAATCAAAATTAATTACTGAAAAATGCTGCTTTTATCTGATTACCCATATTTTAGCATAAACGCCTATTTCTCAGTGCCAATTATCAGGATTAAACATGAGATTTGGGGTCTAGTGCATCTCGTAATCCATCGCCAATATAGTTAATACTAATTACTGTTAAAAAAATGGCAGCACCGGGAAATATAACCATGTGCGGCGCGGTTTCTATGTAGTTTTGGGCATCATATAACATCCTTCCCCAGGTGGGAATATCTGGGGGAAATCCTAACCCTAGAAAACTTAGGGTTGATTCCGTGATAATTGCTGTTCCTACTGATAGGGTCGCTGCGACAATAATCGGAGTCAGAACATTCGGGAGAATATGAACTAAAATTAAACGGTGCGGTTTAGCCCCGATCGCCTTAGCTGCTATCACAAAATCCATCTCTCTCGTTGACCAAAAACTCGCCCGCACTAATCGGGCTACAGACATCCAATTAAGTCCCCCTACTACTAATACAATTAAAATGAAAATTCCCGCTTCGGAACCGGCGATCGCTCTCATCGGTTCCCGAAATAAGTAAATTACTAATAATAATATCGGCAGTTGCGGTAACGCTAAAAATAAATCCGTTACTCCCATTAATATACTATCTATAATACCTCCATAAAATCCGGCGATCGCACCCATGAAAGTTCCTAAAGCGATCGCCACTAACATCGCCGCCAAACCCACCGCTAAAGAAATGCGTCCACCCCTCAGAATCCTCGCTAATTGGTCTTGTCCTAAATCATTAGTACCAAAGGGATGATTCCAACTAGGAGGTAACACAGAATTACCAAAATCAATCCGATCCGTTGGTGTCGTATAAATCATTGGACC
Source organism: Arthrospira sp. PCC 9108 (assembly GCA_016745315.1). GTDB lineage: Bacteria > Cyanobacteriota > Cyanobacteriia > Cyanobacteriales > Microcoleaceae > Limnospira > Limnospira platensis. The sequence goes on along the minus strand of CP066886.1, from coordinate 352,258 downwards.
GAATATAATAGACACTATAATCAGTAGTAACACACAACTACCAATTACCGCCATTTTATCCCGCCGAAATCTTACCCATATATCTGACAATACACTGCGGGTTTTCAACACATCATTAGTCATATCACCTTTAATATTTTGCCGATTAATTCATTAACCTTTATTTTATCTGATCAAGTTGATGTTTTCATCAATTTAAAAAAAATTGTTCATCCAGATCAGGGCTGAGGGTTGACAAGTGCGGGCAACTAATGATACTATATTGACAGATAGGTTAAATAATTGGGTATTGGCATAAATAAAAATTTTGCAACTATTCCCATTATGTAAAATGATATCACAAGTCAAGCCAAAAAGCCACCACCCCGCCAAAAAAAATTTTTTGCAACATTTCTTAACATTTCTTTACATAACTTAACAATCATCCTGAGCTATTTATATTGAACGCGAGGGTCTAAAAATCCATAGAGTATATCAGCAATGAGGTTAAAAAACACGACCAAAACCGCATAAACAAAGGTAATACCCATGACGACTGGGGTATCACTACGATAAATAGAATTGACCAAAAGCGCGCCAATTCCGGGGACTCTAAACACCTGCTCTGTAACCAATGCGCCCGTAAAAATTTCCGGGATATTTAAAGCCATTAAAGTGATAACAGGAATTAAAGCATTGCGTAAGACATGAAAGTTAATCACCTGAAAATTAGGTAATCCTTTAGCGTGTGCGGTGCGGACATAATCGCGGTTTAACTCCTCCAAGATAGCCGACCGAATAAATCGCATTAACACGGCTGATTGGAATAATGCCAATACCGAAATTGGCATTATTGACTGTTGAATTTGTTGCCAGAATGTGGATAAGTTAGTAACCTGTAGGTTACTATTATAGATAAACGGAAACCAGTTGAGATTAACACTAAAGATAATAATAAATAACAGCCCCGTAAAAAAAGGTGGCAGGGAGAATCCCAAAAAAGCGAAGGTGGTAGCTAGTTGGTCAAATAGTGAATAGCGCTTGATGGCGGAAATTATGCCCAAGGGGAAAGCGATAATGACTGCCAAAAGATACGCAGAACCAGCTATCCAGAGGCTGGTGGGTAGTCGTTGGCTAATTAGTTCACTGACAGGAACCCTGCTGGTAAAAGAGTAGCCCATATCCCCTTGTAAAAATGACCAAGCCCACTTAAAATAGCGAATCCATATCGGCTGATCTAAACCTAGCGATCGCCTAATATTTTCGCGAACTTCGGCGGTAATAGAAGGGTTAGAGGCGAACTCTCCCATAGGGTCGCCGGGGGCTAATGCCAAGACTAGAAATAATACAACACTAATGGCTATCAAAGTAGGAATAGCAGTTAATAAGCGATTAATAATATATCTAGTCATCGGTTAATTTTGATGATGGATTAGATAGATAGATTGAGTGATATAGACAAGGTAAGCCTGGGGTGAGGTTTACCTTGTCTGAGGGATATTTGCCCCAACTCAGTCAATCAGAATATCCTCAGAGGATTGGTCTTCCCGGTGTTGCCAGTTGATGCTGGGAATGTGTTCAAAGGCTTGTTTAAGGGAGTCTTCCCACATTTTCCTAATTTTGGCTAGGTAGGGGTCTCCCAGACGCAGACGCAGCCAGTTATCAATTACAAAAGTATCTCTTTCATACATAGCCAGATTGATAGGGGGACCCACAGAGATATTAGACTTCATGGTAGAGTCAATAGACAAAAGGGCACATTTAGCGGCCGCCTCTAATTGGGTATTAAAACTGAGGGTACGATCTAAAATGGGTTTACCATATTTGGTCTCCCCAATTTGCAGGAAGGGGGTGTCCTTGGTGGCATGGATGAAGTTGCCTTGATTATAGATCAGGAATAGGGCGGGGTCTTGACCTTTAATCTGACCAGCTAAGAGCAAGGTGCAACTAGCATCAATGTTATGCTTTTTGAGGGAGGCTTCATCAAATTCTTGCATTCGCCGCAGTTGACCACCTACATAACGAGCGACATCATACATCGATTCGAGGTTATGGAGATTTTGATTGTCGTTAATTTTGAGGTCTTTCTCTAGTGTGCTGATAATTCCCTGGGTGATAGATAGGTTTCCGGCGGTAGAGAGTAAAATCACCCTTTCCCCAGGATTAGAAAAATCAAATAGTTTGCGATAGGTAGAAATGTAATCAACTCCTGCGTTGGTGCGGGAGTCGGCAGCCATTACAAAGCCGTAAGAAGTAATTATACCGAGACAGTAGGTCATAACCGGAGGAAGTGATAAGGGCATATTGACATTCCCCGCGTTTCATAGAGACGGGGAGATTATTAGGATTAGTAGGGTGCGTCAGATTGAGAAAAATAACCGGATAACCGAAAACTATCCACAACTGACACACCTTACAGACAGACCCAGTTGGCTGAGGATTGATTGCTGGCCACCCCTATAGGGTGGGGCTTTACCCCAAATTATTGGTCACTTCTGACAATACCTCACTATTGAACCTAGAAACAATGCACAGTTTGTAGCTGACTATCCCCTGGGACGGATATGGCGAGGGGGCTAAAATTATCCGCTCACGATCCCATTTTGTTTTCCATGATGCAATTGCAGAATTGATTACGGGCTACCCTCAAACCAATTGATTTGGCAAATTATAAAAATTCAATCGAAAAAAGGATGGTCATTTGGTCTCATAAATGTTAACATTCGTAACATAACGTTGAGTAATGTAAACGCCTTGGCGTTGATAGGCGCTGGGCTACTAAGGATGCCTGGCTGCTACATCGGAGAAAAGCGTGATTGCCCGTCGCTTTTATTTCCAGTTCAAGTTATGGGCTTAATTTGTCAGAGCTATCGGGGAGATGCCATGAAAACTGCTAAAACCTCGGACACCGACTCGGTGCGGGCCTACCTGCGAGAAATTGGTCGTGTTCCTCTGCTGACCCATGAGCAAGAAATTGTCTATGGTAAACAGGTACAACAGGCAACTTTATTGCAGGAAAAACGCAATGAGTTGGCTAAACAATTAGCCTATGAACCTACTGAGGCTCAATGGGCTGAATTAGTTAACTTGTCTGTGGCACAATTGCAACATATCTTGCATCAGGGTCAATTAGCCAAGCGTAAGATGGTAGAGGCTAATCTGCGTCTGGTGGTCTCTGTGGCCAAAAAGTATATCAAGCGCAATGTGGATCTGCTCGATCTCATTCAGGAAGGTACTATCGGGATGCAACGAGGAGTTGAAAAGTTCGATCCTACTAAGGGTTATCGGTTTTCTACCTATGCCTATTGGTGGATTCGACAAGCCATTACCCGCGCGATCGCTGAAAAAGGCCGTACTATTCGCTTGCCGATTCATATCACAGAAAAACTTAATAAAATCAAAAAGGCACAACGTCAACTTGCACAACAGTTAGGCCGAGCAGCTACTATGAATGAATTGGCTGCTGAGTTGGATCTCACTCCTAAGCAGATTCGTGAGTATCTCGAAAAATCACGTCTTCCTTTATCTCTCGATCTGCGGGTTGGTGATAATCAGGATACGGAATTGGTTGACCTGTTGGAAGATACTACCAATTCCCCTGAGCAGTTTGCTCTTAATTCTTCTTTGCGATCAGATTTAGAATCTTTGATGACTGATCTTACTGACCAGCAACGACAGGTTTTAGCTCTGCGCTTTGGTTTGGATGATGGACAGACTTTAACTCTCGCTAAAATTGGCGATCGCCTTAATATCAGTCGTGAAAGAGTCCGACAAATTGAACGGGAGGCTTTGACCAAACTTCGTAAGCGCAAACAGGATGTTAATGATTACCTAGCTAGTTAATAATCTACTTTTTTTGATTCTACTCTGGGGAAATTAACTATTTCCCCAGTTGTTTTCACTATCACTCAATCTCTCATGTCTGAAACCTTATCTGCTGTTCCCCATAAATCTATTGGTGTTGCTGTGATCTGGAACGATGACGGACATATTTTGATTGATAAACGTCTTCCTCAAGGTGTTATGGGCGGACTTTGGGAGTTTCCTGGTGGTAAAATTGAACCCGGTGAAACTGTTCAAGATTGTATCCGACGCGAAATTTCTGAGGAAATTGGCATTGCGATCGCTGTCCAAGACCATCTGATCACTGTTGAACACTCCTATAACGATTTTCGGATTACACTTGAAGCCTATAACTGCACTCATCTCTACGGAGTACCTAAAACAATAGAATGTCAAGAAATTCGCTGGGTTACTTTGGCAGAAATTGATCAGTTTTCCTTTCCTCAAGCTAATCAGAAGATTATTGCCGCTCTTCGACAGCTACATTGTTAACTTTTGTAACGAAATTTTAAGAAATGTTAAAATTTTCGCTTTTTTGGGGGGAGGGGTGGCTTTTTCGGTGCAGTTGCGGTACTATTTTAATATAATGGGATGGTTGCACTTTTTTTATTTTTGCAAATATCCCATTATTCAGCGTATTGTCAATATATTACCGCTAATCCTCACCCCTGTCAACCCCTCAAGCGCGAATTTTCCGAAGTGAACTACCCCACCCTGCCGCCCTAGAGGATGGGGCTTCCTGATTCAACGGGAACTGCATCTAACAAAACCGATGTTTTGCCAGGTTGTCTTACATTCCCTCCACAGGCAGTATCGCTGGTTCCCAACGACAATATCCGCAAGGCTTCATTTCTGATATTTTGTGCCGCGTTGACATCTCGATCATGAAAAGTCCCACAATGTTGACATTGCCATTGACGAATATCTAACGACAAACTATCTACTCGGTTGAGGCAAACGTGACAGGTTTTAGAGGATGCAAAGAAACGGTCAACCTCAATATAGGTTTTTCCTTCCCACTCCGCTTTATATTTAAGCATTGTGGTAAACATTCCCCAGCCTACATCACTAATCGCCTTGGCTAGTTTGCGGTTTTGTACCATCCCTTTTACATTCAGATTCTCTACAGCAATAACTTGGTTTTCGTTGACTATCTGGCGGGATAGTTTGTGTAGAAAGTCCTCACGGCAATGGGCAATCTTGCTATGAACTTTAGCTACCTTTACTTTGGCTTTAATTCTATTATGACTGCCCTTTTGCTTACGGGATAGTTTTTTTTGTTGGCGTTTAAGATTACGGTAATGTTTGGCGAAATGACTGGGATTATCATACTTTGACCCATCACTGGTAATGGCGAAATGAGTCAATCCAACGTCAATGCCAACTGCTTTACCTTCGGTAGACTGACTCGGAGTTTCTTTCCCATCATCCACCAATACCGAAGCATAGTATTGTCCATCAGAATTTTGGGAGACAGTTACAGTTTTGATTGTCCCTTCAAATTCTCGATGACGATGACAGTAGACTAGCCCAATCTTCCCAGGTAGTTTGATATAGTCTCCTTCAAACTTAACGTTGGCGGGATAACTTAATGACTGCCGACCATGCTTTGACTTGAAACGGGGCAATTGCGCCCGCTTCTCAAAGAAGTTTTTGTAGGCAGTGGAAAGATTGAGAGCAACAACTTGCAAAGACTGGGAATAGGCATCCGTTAGCCAAGGGTATTCCTTTTTTAACCCTGGCAACAGACCCTGGATATATCCACGAGATAATCCTTTGCCTGTCTTGAGATATGTTTCTTGGCATAGGTTGAGTGCCAAATTCCAATACCAACGACAGCATCCAAACGCCTTGGCGAGAGACGCTTTTTGGTCGTCGGTTGGGTAGATGCGATACTTGTACCCCTTATACATTATCTTGATTTGCTGTTGCCGATAACATTGTAGCTGATCATCCGAGGATTCGCTATCGCTCAGTTTGTTTATTGGTTGCTATTCATCCCCTCCCTGCAAGCGAGGAAGGGGAATTCCGCCACATTTTGTTAAATTGAACAAAAAATCAACAAGTTGACTTAAAAGGTAGGGTAAATGTCATAAACAGGTAGGGTAAAGTGAAAACAGCTACCGCCCATCGAAGAGGTAGAACTGACCCAAATCTGACCATAGTGAGCATGGATAATTCTCTGACACAGGGATAAACCAATACCATAGCCATCGAGGGACTCATCCCGTTCGAGACGGAAGTGATCCTGAAAAATGCGATCGCGATTTTCTTCAGGAATACCGGGGCCACTGTCACAAATACTGACCTGTATTTTTTGGGTAGTCCGATGCAAGACAGACACCCAAATAGTGCCACCCTCTGGGGTATATTTAATCGCATTATCCAACAAATTAACAATAACTTGACGAATCCGTTCGCGATCGGCATAGACATAAGGAGTATCAGTAGGTAAATCCGTTTTGAGTTCCAGAGATTTCGCCTGTAACTGATCATCAAACTCTGGTAGTATCTCCTGAAAAAATGCTAACAGTGACAATTGCAAAGGTTGCAGTTGTAACCGAGAACTCTGACCAGTAGCCGCCTTTAATATATTAGTAATCATCCTATCGATCTGACGGATCTGAGTACGAGCTTGTTTAATTAAGCGAGATTTGAGAGCCGGTGTAAATTTCTTAGAGTTAGGCGCTCCGGCGATTTGGCTATTTTCCAAAGTTTCCAAAGCCAGAGAGGCGGCGGTCAAAGGACTACGGAGGTCGTGGGCCAAAATTTCAATAATCCGATCCTTAAAACTTACCTGTTGTTGCAATTGTTCTTTTTCTTGCTTGAGGCGAAACACCTCGTCACTGAGTCGGATTAGTTCTGCAATATAGTTGAGGTCAGCAACAGAGCGATAATTTTTAACTGAACCTTTCGCCTCAAATGGCTGCTGAGTTTGATACTGTTCAAGAGATTGCTGCCACCGTAGCCAAAATTCATTAAGCTGCTTAACAATATCAGTACCCGCTAGAATATGTCGGGGTGAGGGATGAATTTTGACCAAAGCCGGGGTGGCAACTAACTTAAAGTGTTCAGCCAGATAGGGCTGCTCTCCCACATCAATAATTTGCAGATCAAATCTGTCCTCAGATTTAAGGACTTCGAGATATTCACATATTTGTTGGACTTGCTCTCTGGAGCTAGGGCGACCATCGACAAACAGCAAAAGCTGTAAGCATTCTTCAGAGTTGGTCTTGCTATGGGTAGTTCCGACTTCCATGAATGACTTTCAATGGGGACAAAAGACCTGATCAATTCGACACTGCTGCTGGAATATGAAGAGCTAGGGGATGATACTAGCGCTTACTGGTTGACTCAATTTAATATCTGCTTTAGATTCTAGCCTGTGATTTGACATCATGGCTAATCAAGTTGACCCCTATCTGCCGTAAATATGAGATATTAATGATTTGAGCTAATTTAAGATGGAGTGGTTATCTTGGTCAACTGGCATAAAAACCCGTCCCTGAAACTGTTGCTAGGTAGTGCGATCGCATTTTGGGGCATCTGTATGGTTTTGTTACTGCACCGCTACTTCACCTTTTATGCTTCCTATGATCAGGGCATTTTTAACCAAGTCTTCTGGAATGGTATCCACGGCCGTTTTTTTCAGAGTTCCCTATCTTCCGCCCTGTCTACTAATGTTGTCCACCAAGGCCAGTTCCCCGACGTTTCCTATCACCGCCTCGGACAACACTTTACCCCCGCTTTGCTCCTATGGCTACCCCTGTACGCAATATTTCCCTCTCCTGTCACCCTCAGCGTCTTACAGGTCACTTTGGTAACTGCTGCGGGTTTAGTTCTTTACCTCCTAGCCAGACAATACTTAGAACCGCCTCTATCTGCCTTAATTGTAGTTAGTTTTTATGGCGCTAATGCAGTTATCGGTCCCACTTTAGCTAATTTTCACGATGTCAGCCAAATTCCTTTATTTGTGTTTACCCTTCTCTTGGCTATGGAGAAAGGTTGGTGGTGGTTATTCTGGATATTTTCCGTTTTGATTTTAGGGGTGCGAGAAGATGCTGGCGTGGTTTTATTTGGCGTGGGAGTTTATATGATTCTCAGCCACAGATTCCCCCGCCGTGGCTTGATTGTCTGTGTTCTCAGTTTCGGTTATATGCTGGTTTTAACTAATCTGATTATGCCCTTGTTTTCGGCGGATATCTCCCAGCGGTTCATGATGGAACGCTTTGGTCAATACGCCGAGGGAGATGAAGCCTCGACTTTACAAATTATTTGGGGGATGGTTAGTAATCCCTTGCGGTTTATTCAGCAGTTATTTACTCCCTTTGGTCGCACTATTACATATCTTTTGGGTCAATGGTTGCCTTTGGCTTTTATTCCGGCGATCGCTCCCGCTTCTTGGATGATTGCCGGCTTTCCTTTATTAAAGTTGTTTTCTGCTCAAGGAATGTCCGTTTTAGCTATTACAATTCGCTACGCCATGACCGTAGTTCCCGGATTGTTTTATGGTAGCATTTTGTGGTGGGCTAAACAACAAGAAAAATCCCCAGAAGCTGAGTTACCTTCTCCCAAATTTCGCCGTTTTTGGGTCGCTTGTATCTGTCTGTCTTTGATATTTACCATCACTTCTAATCCCAATCGAACTCTGTATTTTTTAATCCCTGATTCCATTCAACCCTGGGTTTATGTTTCTTTGACTGAACAATGGCCACGGTCTCAAAATATGCGATCGCTTTTAGCCGAAATTCCCCCTGATGCTAGTGTGGCGGGAACTACTTATTTAATTCCTCATTTATCCAGTCGCCGCCAGGTTCTACGCTTCCCTCTGTATCAATTAATCAATGATCAGGGTCAGTTGGTGGCTATGGATTATATTATTGCTGATTTGTGGCAACTTCAACGCTATCAGGTCGCTTTTAGTGGCGATCGTGATGCTTTACGTGCGATCGTAGAAACTACCGATCGCTTGACTTCTACTCAAGAATATGGTATTTTACAGTTCGATAATGGCTTGCTTTTAATGCGCCGGGGTTTTCCTTCTGACCCTAATGCTATGGAAGCCTGGGGGGAATTTCGACAAGAGGTTATTAGTTAACTCTCCGACAAAGATACTCCCCAAAACTGTGGGGTTGAACTTTACTCTGTTTTCCGTCTGAACTCACCCGCAGGCGATCGCGACAATTATAAATCCACTCTCCCTGCGCTACCCCGTCAATACTCAATTTCGCCCTATATTCCCAATGGTATTTGGCGCTGCGTTTGATGCTAATTATACATATCTGGTGATGATCAAACATTCGACATATCCCAGCTTCTGAAACTGGTGCGATCGTCACTGACAATAACCCAAACAGCACTAAACCTAAGACTAAAAATCTCATGGCTTCTGTCTCATTCTCCTCTTACAACCACCCCTTAACTCCTTAGACTATCCTATACCCTGATTGGGGAGGTATGCACATAATGTCTATTTTGTCAAGACACTGCTTTGGGACTTCCCCCAATTCCCCGAAAATTCGTGCATCGACATTTTTAAATTTTTACCAGATAATATTAATTTTAACCATTGGATAGGGGTTACAGAGCTTTTTTTTGCACCAAGACACAAGAAGCCCTTGGAAGCCATTTCCTACATGGTAGCAAAACCCCTATAATCTCGTCAAGTATTTGCTAGTTATTATCAATAAAAACTTATTAATTCTTAACAAACTTTATAAAATCAAAACTATCGCCAGCCATACATTAGCTAAACTTAACTAAATCCTCCCATTTAGGCCAAAGTTAGTGTTACCTAAGATACGCCAAACCGACAATTTCAACTATTGAGTAGGAATTAGTGAAGTAGCCAAAAAGAGAAACCGGGTTAGTAGCCGAGGGTATCCGAGGCTTTGGCTTTGGATCTTGCTGGTCTGACAGCACATCATCGAGCATAGCTATAGTATCCTCAGAGGTTTTTACGAGGGTTATATGGTAGATATTTGCGGCTTATTGATTAATAGTATTAGCCGCCAATTTAGGCAAGATAATTGTCAATCTAAACGGAGCGCCCCAGTCGGTAAATCGCCGCCATGACGCTCAGTAGTAAAGGACTCAATTCTGCCTTCAAAAGAATTAAAAATAACCCGAATCTCATCATAGCCCACAGCAGTAGAAACCCCTCTAGGTGTACGACAATTAACCTGAAGTAGCCAGCGAAAACCATCCACATCCTGATAATAACTTTTGCCACAATCAAAGCCAATAAAGCCTTCGATCGCCAATTGATTTAATCCGGCGATTCCCATAGGGCTACCAAGTATGGCATCAATAGTATCACGGGTTTCCTGTTGATTGAGCCTGCGCCATACTATATCGCTGCTAAGATTCTGAGCCAGGATGATATCCTCGGAAAAATCAAGGTTAATTTGACCATGAACCGGACTCGCAAAAGTTGCGAAAAATCCCGCCAGCCCTAGCATTTTTAATGCCTTAACAACAGATAAGTAATGTGTAGCAGACATAATTTTCTCTTCCAGTAATTGTTACCAGACCCATCTTATCATCAAAGCAACAATAGCCTAGGGAAAGTATAGGTAAGTTGGCAATTGTGAAATAATGAGGATGATATTTGATAGAATTGTGGCGGACACCTTAGCCATCAATAATTTACCAGTGAACTTTCAATCAGTTATTGCCACCCTGAACCAATTTTGGAGCGATCGCGGTTGTTTAATTGCCCAACCCTATGATACCGAAAAAGGGGCAGGAACCATGAGCCATCATACATTTCTACGGGCGATCGGTCCAGAACCTTGGTCTGTGGCCTATATAGAACCCTGTCGCCGCCCTACAGATGGACGTTATGGGGAGAACCCTAACCGTTTTCAACATTATTATCAATATCAGGTGCTAATCAAGCCTTCTCCCAACAATATCCAAGAGATTTATTTAGACTCTTTGCGGGTACTAGGAATCAATCCCGAAGACCATGATATTCGGTTTGTTGAGGATAACTGGGAGTCCCCCACTTTGGGTGCTTGGGGTGTAGGTTGGGAAGTGTGGTTAGATGGTATGGAAATTACTCAGTTTACCTACTTCCAACAATGCGGAGGAATTGATTGTCGTCCGGTTTGTATTGAAATTACCTATGGATTAGAAAGGCTGGCGATGTATTTGCAAAATGTAGATGCGATCGTCAAAATTGCTTGGACTGATGAGATTAACTATGGTGATATTCATCTACAAGGGGAAATAGAACAATGTACCTACAATTTTGAGGCATCTAATCCGGAGTTACTGTTTAATTTATTTTCGTTGTATGAACAGGAGGCGGAACAGTTAATTGAGCAAGGTTTAGTTTTACCGAGTTTAGACTATGTTCTCAAGTGTTCCCACAGTTTCAATTTATTAGATGCTAGGGGGGTAATTGCTGTGACTGAACGCACTAGATATATTGGCAGAATTCGGACTCTGGCGCGCCGGGTTGCTCACTGTTATTTAGAACAACGAGAAGGTCTGGGTTTTCCTCTGCTAAAATCTTCTCAAGCCGCTTAAAATTCCTCCCAGTCATGGCTTATGGGTATAGGTATACAGACAAGCCGTGCCTTGTCCCTTCCCTTCCCTACTGTTAATTTCATGGTGCAGGGGGTAGGGGTTGATTTGAACCGGGGGAATCGTTGTCGGTTAGGTTGAAAAAATGACCAAAGGATGTCATAATGAGAGATTGTGAGTTTTAAACGATTGCCATGCAAGCCCAGGAAATTATCCGCGCCATTGAGCAAGAAGAGATCGAAAGTGTCAAAACCAACGTCCAAAAAGAAAGTATCCCTAAAATCTATGTGGGAGATACGGTGAAAGTCGGTGTCAGAATCACTGAAGGTGGAAAGGAACGGATCCAGCCCTATCAAGGGACGGTAATCGCTATGCGTAATGGTGGTATCAACGAAACTATCACCGTCCGTCGTATTTTCCAGGGGGTTGGGGTAGAACGGGTGTTCTTGCTTCACTCACCCAGGATTGCTAGTATTAAGGTAATCATGAGAGGGAAAGTCCGTCGGGCTAAATTGTACTATCTTCGCGATCGCGTTGGGAAAGCGACGCGGGTTCCTCAGCGTTTTGACCGTCCTCTGTAAGTCCCTTGTGGTGAAGGTTTCCGAGCAAAACTTGAAATTTCCCAACCAAGCACTTGCATTGTTCAAAACACCGTGCTATACTAGCAAACGCATGTGGCATAAAAGCCCCATGCTGGGTGCGTCCTTAGTTCAGTTGGTAGAACGCAGGTCTCCAAAACCTGATGTCGAGGGTTCAAGTCCTTCAGGGCGCGTTAACTAAGCAAAAGTAAACCGGGTTAAGTTGTTTTTAACCTGGTTTTTGCATAGGAAAGCTGCCGAGCGAGACGAATCAACTACAACTGAAAAAGTGTTATGGGATATTTAATTATTGCACTGAGGATGTTATGATAAGTAGTTTGAGCCAGCGTGCGGCAGTTGTTAAAATCGACTGTTAAGTTAAAAATCACGAGGGGGAAAGCTGTGTCAAAGAAAGAAGAAGCAGGGATTCAGGAAGTCCCGAAGGGGTTTAGTGTTGGTGGTTTTTTGAAAGGAACCAAGGAAGAACTAGATAAGGTGGTCTGGCCAACTCGTCAGCAACTGCTGAGTGAATCGGCGGGAGTCTTATTAATGGTAATGCTTTCAGCCACACTAATCTATTTAATAGATAACTTCTTTCGTTGGTCGTCGGGGCAGGTATTTGGATGACTTTTGGATCAGATGAGTCAGAACAACTCAATGCAATGTCTGAAATAGACAGTGAGTCAGAATATGCACCAGGACAAGTTCGCTGGTATGCTGTTCAGGTGGCATCGGGCTGTGAAAAGCGGGTGAAACTGAACTTAGACCAACGGGTTCAAACTCTGGATGTGGCTGACCGGATTCTCAAAGTGGAGATTCCCCAGACTCAGGCGATTAAACTCCGTAAGGATGGTAGTCGCCAGCATGGTCAGGAAAAAGTATTTCCGGGCTATGTGTTAATCCAGATGAAACTGAACTGGAATAATGAGTTAAACCAGTGGGATGTTGACGATGAGGCTTGGCAGGTTGTCAAAAATACCCCTCATGTGATTAACTTTGTCGGGGCAGAGCAGAAACGTCACTCCGGGCGAGGGCGGGGCCATGTTAAACCCCTGCCATTAAGTCCATCAGAAGTTGATCGGATTTTCAGACAAACCCAGCAACAGGAAACTGTTGTCAAGGTAGAGATGGCGAGTGGGGATCATATCCTGGTGCTATCTGGCCCGTTCAAAGACTTTGAAGGGGATGTCATTGAAGTGAGCCCGGAACGTAATAAGCTAAAAGCCTTACTGTCGATTTTTGGACGAGACACGCCAGTGGAATTGGAGTTCAATCAGGTTGAAAAGCAGGGCTAACAAATGGCAAAGAAAGTTGTAGCAGTTATCAAGTTAGCAATTAACGCAGGAAAAGCTAACCCAGCTCCCCCTATCGGCCCAGCTTTGGGTCAGCATGGGGTGAACATCATGATGTTTTGTAAGGAGTATAACGCCAAAACTGCGGATAAGGTGGGTTTGGTGATTCCGGTAGAGATTTCGGTTTATGAAGATCGAAGTTTTACTTTTGTCCTCAAAACTCCGCCAGCGTCAGTGCTAATTAAGAAAGCGGCCGGAATTGAAAAAGGTTCCGGTGAACCGAACCGGGTTCGAGTGGGAACAATTAACCGCAGCCAGTTGCGAGAAATCGCAGAGGTGAAAATGCCTGACCTGAATGCGAATGATGTGGAAGCTGCCATGAAGATTGTGGAAGGGACAGCCCGTAATATGGGTATTGCTGTCTCGGATTAACTTAGGTAGCTAAGAAAAAAATTTGAGCCAACCCAATTGTTGAATTGAAATATTGGGGGAGAAGTGTAACTTCGTTATTGACCCCAGGAGGAAATCATGACAAAAAAAGTATCGCGTCGATTACAAGAACTTCAACAAAAGGTTGAAGATAGACTTTATGAACCCCTAGAGGGCTTGACACTACTCAAGGAAACGGCAACTGCTAAATTCGTGGAGTCGGTGGAAGCTCACATTCGTCTTGGTATTGACCCTAAATATACCGATCAGCAACTGAGAACAACGGTTACACTGCCGAAAGGAACCGGACAAGAAGTGCGGGTGGCTGTTTTGGCTAAAGGTGATAAGGTGGCTGAAGCCCAAAGCGCTGGGGCGGACTTGGTGGGGTCAGATGATCTGATCGCAGAAATTCAGAAAGGAATGCTGGATTTTGACAAGTTAATCGCTACACCGGATATGATGCCCCAGGTGGCTAAGTTGGGTCGTTTGTTGGGTCCAAAGGGTTTGATGCCTTCCCCCAAGGGTGGTACGGTGACTATGGATTTGACTCAGGCGATCGCTGAATTTAAGGCAGGAAAACTGGAGTTTCGGAGCGATCGCACCGGGATTGTCCACGTGATGTTTGGAAAGGTATCTTTCTCAGCGGAAGACCTGCTGGTTAACCTGTCGGCGTTACAAGAATGTATTGACCGTAACCGTCCCTCTGGGGCTAAAGGTCGCTATTGGCGGAGTGTTTATGTCTGTAGCACTATGGGTCCAGCGATTCAGTTAGATATCAATGCTTTGCGGGATCTGAAAATCGCGGAAGCTGCATAGGGAAAGGGAATCTGTGAGCTACAGAAACTCGAAGAAGTAGACAGGGAGAGGGAGGGGAGGAGGTTGGTACTCAAATCTCATCATCCCTACTCCCTGCTGCTGATTTCCCGAAAAATAACTTTTTGCTTGACAAGATACACGAACAGTGTAATAATGTTTAATTGTGCAATTAAGCACTGTAGCCCACTTATAATTCTAAAGATCTGATAACCGAAGACAGCAGGCGCAACTGGCTTAATATCCTGCCGAGGTTAAGGTATTAAAGATTTTAACGGTGAATTAAAGGCTAATTATGCCTTGAGTTCTAACGGATAATTTTTATTCCTTTACCCGGCTTGATGAATTCCGGGTTTTTTAATGCCAATTTGTCTTCTGTTTCACCCATTAGGGATTGGGCGTTCATCAAACACGGAGGTTCAACAGGAATGGGAAGAACCTTAGCCCAAAAGGAAAAGATTGTTGTAGATCTCCAGAAGCAGTTAAGCTCGGCTCAACTGACTTTGGTGATTGACTATACTGGGCTGTCTGTTTCCCAAATTACTGACTTGCGGAACCGCCTTCGGGAAACCGGTAGTGTCTGCAAAGTCACAAAAAACACCTTGATGCAGAAAGCCCTTGAAGGGGATGACAACTGGAAAGCGATGGAGAAATTCCTCAGCGGTAGTTCAGCGTTTATCTTCATTCAAGACGATTTAGGTGCTGCGATTAAAGCGTATCAGGCTTTTCAAAAGGAAAGCAAAAAAACTGAACTACGCGGCGGGGTGATGGAAGGTCGGGCTTTGAGTCCTGATGACATCAAAGCTATTACAGAACTTCCCACCAAGGAAGAACTCATTGCTCGTATCGCCGGAGCGATCAACTCTATTCCTACGAAGGTGGCGGTTGGAGTCAATGCAGTTCCCACGAAACTGGCGGTTGGTATCAAAGAAGTTCCGGCTTCTCTGGTGCGCGCTATCAAGGCTGTATCCGAAAAAGACGATTCCCAGGCGGCTTAGATCGCTTTTCAATTGCTTGTTATTTATTACTTGTTGAGGGTTAACCCATGTCTGAAAAAACTGATCAAATTTTAGAACAACTCAAATCTTTGAGCCTGTTAGAAGCATCTGAGTTGGTTAAGCAAATTGAGGAGGCTTTTGGTGTTGATGCTTCCGCTTCTGCTGGCGGCGGTATGATGATGATGGCGGCTCCTGGTATGGCGGCTCCTGGTGCTGAAGCGGCGGCGGAAGAAGAGAAAACTGAGTTTGATGTAATTCTGACTGAGTTCCCCGCTGATAAGAAAATCGCGGTTCTGAAGGTGGTTCGTAGCATTACTGGCTTGGGTCTGAAGGAAGCTAAAGACTTGGTGGAAAGCGCTCCTAAAGCTATTAAGGAAGCTACCACCAAAGAAGATGCGGAAAGCATTAAGAAACAACTGGAAGAATCTGGCGCTAAAGTGGAAGTTAAGTAATTCTCTTACTACTAACAGGACCCTCCTCTCAATTAATTAATTAATTAAGGGGAGGGTTTTTTAGTTGACTGGGTTCGGTGGTGGGGTTAAAAACGCTAACTTCTTTGGGGGTGAGGTTTTGGGGGGTTCTATGGAGGCGATCGAAAATGTGGCGGGACATTTGAGGAAATATGTCTTGATCTTGAGAGTAGGCGGGATCGTTGGCGAAAATTGCTAGAATATAAATGGTCTGATCATCTAGGGTTCTTACAAAAATCACTTCTTGGCGTGAGTAGCTGGTATAACCAACTTTGGAGCCAAAATATATATCTGTGGGTAATGATTGACCTAAAAATCCTTCGATGAACTGACGATCGCTTTCCTCAAAAGTTTCGGGATTTAGATCTCGGGTGAGAAGGTAAGCCATTTTGGTGCTGGCTATGGGAGAAACGGCTTGCTGGGTGTAAATTTCATACATTAACCGCGCCGCCTGGTCTGTGGTGATTTGGTTTCCATTAACTAGGTCTGGAGTTTGCTTTAATTGCAGATCTCTACCTGTGGGTGTTTCTTGTGAGTTGTCGATGGGATAATTTTTCATGCTGAGAATGATTCCAGCATAACCAGCTTGTTCAAAGAATTTGTTAATCTGACTGCGTTGGTTTAGCCAAGTTGTTAAGTCTTTTCCGGTTAAGGCTTCCCCGGAAGTGCTTTGGGTAATAGCATCTACAATTTCACTGGCTGATTGATTATCGGAAATGCGAATCATTTGGTTGAGGTGGTCATGAAATTTCGATTCATCCCTAATTGACCCACGTTCAACTTGATCAAAAAAGCCCACTAACCAAAATAACTTGGCAACGCTGGCGGGAAACCTTAAAATTTGGTTATTGTATCCCGCTTTGTAGTGCTTGCCGGAATCGCTAACATCTACTAAGGTGATCGACAGTGCTTCGGTGGGGAATCCTTTGTTTTTGGCGATCGCTACTGTTTCATTAACGATCGCCTGTAGTTGTGCTTTACTATCCCAGTTGGGTGGTGAGTGCACATTATAACCGCTTTTTATTTCTTCTGTTGATGAGATTTGATCCACTTTTGCGGTTGATAGTTTCACTACTAGGGATCTTACTATCGACAGCATACCCCACCCCAAAGCGAAAGCGATCATCACTAACAATAACAGCCGATCATACCGTAACCTTGGCAGAGCCTTAACATTACTCATAATCCGATTGTTTTTATGGGAGTTTCCCCGTCGGCGAATGTAAACCATTTTCTCAGCATTGACCACAATATCTCAGCATACACAGCATACCTTAACCCAAGGCGATCGCTACCACAGAAACTTCTAATTGTTGATTTTTTCATCAATTTTTAAAAAATGGCCCCCCTAATTTAGCGCCGGGGGTTGACAAGTCCTGGGAACTAATGATACTATCAAGGTAGTAAGTTACACAATGAAAATCTGTCTCAAAATAAAAAAAGTTAGCAATATTCCCATTATCTAAAATAGTATCACAGCCTCCCCAAAAAAGCAACCACCTCCCCCCAGAGGAAATTTTTTGTAACATTTCTTAATTTTTCGTTACAAAACTTAACAGAGGGGTTGATTTTCAGTTCAAAGCAGCATTTCGGTCTGTGACTGGGTGAGATAGGACAAAATAGAATCAACAGTTTGTTGCTTGAGCCATCTTTTCTGGACTGCAAGTTCGCCAAACCTGAGATATTTTTGCTGTTGTTCAAGCAAAATCAAGTTAATTTGTTGATCATCCAAAAGCATAGCCTGTTTGAGGTAATAACCCAAAGGTTGCCTTTGTTGACTCCCACCAATTTGAGGTAGCTGCTCGGCAAAAAAATCCACGGTTTCTTGACGTAGCCAACCCAAATCTGTGACAATTTCACCAAAGCGGAGATTGTGCCTTTGGTCTTGAATTGCAAGCACCCGTTGTACCTGAAGTTCATCTAATAAACCCGCATCCTGAAGTATTTGTCCCAATAGAGGCATTTGCCAATTAGGGATAGCCATGTCTCCCAGAGAGCTAAAGGGGGAATGATAAAGGTTAAGTTTTTGTTGCATGAGTAGCAGGAAAAAGGGCATATCTTCAATGAGATAGCGCTTCCAGAGGCGCAGTGGTTCAGATACGAGTCTGTGTAACCACTCCAGACCGGCTTCACTTATCCACTGAGGTGAACGGGGTTTTTCTCCGGCTTCAAAATCAATAGTCGCGCCAATAGCTAAGAAGATTTTGGCATGGTTGAGTTTATCCTTATGTTTCATAATCCACTTTTCTTGTTTGGGAGCGCCGACCCCAATAGCGAGAACAGAGGCTTTTGAGTGATTAATGCGATCGACAATGCGTTGACATTCAAGTTCGTCTTTTTCAAAGCCAAAGGGTGGAGAGTAGCAGTCAACGACCATTTCACGGCCGACTTTTTCATTGATTTTTACTTTCGCCCTAGCGGCTACACCTTCAGCGGCACCGAGTAAAAATATTGTAATCTCTTCACAATCTCGGTAGTAATTATAGAAGGCGGGAAATAGGTCAGAGCCTGATATTTTTTCGGTAATTGGCTGGTTGAGAAGACGAGAAGCATAATAGACAATCTGACTATCACAGACGCGGTAATCGGACTTATTATAGATGTCATAAAATTCTTTGTCTTTCTGCAATCGCATCAAGTGATCGACATTAGGAGTGAAAACAATACCGCCACGTCTCCCAAGTTCTTCTAGGAGTTGTTCGGTGGTAATATTGTCAATACATATATTGAATAACTTAACTTCGTTCATGATATATGTACCGTGTTTTTACAGTTGTACCAAAAACCAGATGATAGATGGTTTTGATGGAGTTTTTGTTAGGTGTCAGTGGGCTGACTTGTCTGTAACACTTAATGAATGAAACTTAGCACGAATACCTCGGCATATTTTGGTCAACTAAGTTGCACTGAACTACTGCCAATTTTGATTTTGCTAAAAAGAAGGATATAGTAGGAAAATGGCTGGTTTAGTGACAAGTAAATCAAACTATCATGGGGATTTCACGCTGGAGGTGAAACGATAAAAACCACCCAGCAGCCAGTGCGGTGCTAAAACCGAATCCCTTGGCTGAGGCAGTTAACCAGATCATAAGGGTGAATAGCCTATAAAATCAAGAAGATTATGTAAACAATTAAGAGGCTATTGTAAAGCTTTAGTGAAGCTGGAGGGTAAAATCTCGATCGCCTTGAATACAGAAACCGGGGGCTGTATCAGGTAGATCAGCCCCATGGTTGAATTAGAGAGAGGGTTATGGCTTAATCCTGATAAGCGGTCATAGGCGCACAGGAACAGACAAAATTGCGATCGCCAAAGGCATTATCAATGCGACCCACAGGCGGCCAATATTTATAGTCACGAGTCCAAGCGGCGGGATAAGCGGCCACTTCCCGGGAGTAGGGACGATTCCACTCACCCAAAATCAGAGATTCTGCGGTGTGGGGGGCTTGTTTAAGGGGGTTATTTTCCCGGTCAAACTCCCCGGACTCAATGGCAGCAATTTCCTGACGAATAGCAATCATAGAGGCACAGAAACGATCCAACTCATCGAGGGACTCACTTTCTGTAGGTTCCACCATCATAGTACCAGCTACCGGCCAAGAAATAGTAGGGGCGTGGAAACCGTAATCCATGAGTCGTTTAGCGATATCATCGACATCGATATTGGCGGATTTTTTAAGCGATCGCAAATCCAAAATACACTCATGGGCAACTGTACCATTGTTACCCTTATAGAGAATCGGATAAACCCCCTGTAGGCGACGCGCCATATAATTAGCATTGAGAATGGCGACCTCCGTAGCTTTTTTCAAGCCAAACGCGCCCATCATAGCAATATACATCCAGGAGATGACCAGAATACTAGCACTACCCCAAGGCGCAGCCGAAACCGCGCCGCCTTTGGGAGTTTCCCCCATATCCACGACACAATGACCGGGTAAAAACGGTAATAGGTGTGGCATCACCCCAATGGGACCCATTCCCGGACCACCGCCGCCGTGGGGTATACAGAAAGTTTTGTGCAAATTCAGGTGACAGACATCAGCGCCAAAATCTCCGGGACGACATAACCCCACCTGTGCATTCATATTAGCACCATCCATATAGACCTGACCCCCGCAGCGGTGGATGATGTCACAAATATGGCGAATACCGTCTTCAAACACGCCATGAGTTGAGGGATAAGTTACCATCAAAGCAGCGAGTTGGTCTTGATGCTGTTCCGCTTTTTGCTGCAAATCATCAATATCAATATTACCCTGACTGTCGCATTTAACAGGTACAACTTTCATGCCACACATAACGGCACTAGCGGGATTAGTACCGTGGGCAGATTCAGGAATTAGACAAATATGGCGTTGATTTTCTCCTCGGCTTTGATGATAACCACGAATTGCTAATAAACCTGCGTATTCCCCTTGAGAGCCAGCGTTAGGCTGTAGAGAAATACCAGCAAATCCGGTAATTTCTGCCAACCATTCCTCAAGCTGTTGGCACAAAATCTGATAACCCTGAGTTTGAGATTTAGGTGCGAAGGGGTGCAACTTGCCAAACTCCGGCCAGGTGACGGGAATCATCTCGGCGGTGGCGTTAAGTTTCATGGTACAGGAACCGAGAGGAATCATAGAGGTAGTGAGGGATAAATCCCGACTTTCTAAGCGGTGTAAATACCGCAATAATTCGGTTTCTGAGTGATGGCTATTAAAAACGGGGTGAGTTAGGTAGGCAGAAGTGCGAGTTAAATGGGGGGGAATGGCGGATTTTATGGCAAGTTCTTCTAAGCCAAAGTGTAGGGGTTTACCCATGGCAAAAATTTCCAGCAGATTAATAATATCTGCGGTGGTGGTAGTCTCATCTAGGCTGATACCAATAGAGTTATCGGCTA
Organism: Arthrospira sp. PCC 9108; assembly: GCA_016745315.1. Classification (GTDB taxonomy): domain Bacteria; phylum Cyanobacteriota; class Cyanobacteriia; order Cyanobacteriales; family Microcoleaceae; genus Limnospira; species Limnospira platensis. Next base: position 331,440 of record CP066886.1, on the reverse strand, counting down.
TTTGTCGTAGGTTAATCTGGCGGAGTTGGGCGAGGGTGATAATTTCTGATGAGGATATATCGCCTAATTCCACTTGTAGGGTATCAAAAAAGTGATGATTGGCGATCGCATATCCCAGCTTTTGCAAACCCGTCGCCAACACCAGAGTTAACTGGTGGATATTCTCAGCGATCTGTTTTAAGCCTTGTGGTCCATGATATACCCCATACATACTAGCAATGACAGCTAACAGAACCTGGGCGGTACATATATTACTGGTGGCTTTATCGCGGCGAATATGTTGTTCTCTGGTTTGGAGGGCGAGTCGGAGGGCGGGTTGACCCTGGCTATCAATGGAAACCCCCACCATACGACCAGGACAGGACCGTTTAAAGGCGGATCTGGTGGCAAAATAAGCCGCATGGGGCCCCCCATAACCTAGGGGAACACCGAGGCGCTGGGTGCTTCCTACGGCGATATCAGCGCCTAATTCTCCTGGGGGTGTAAGTAGGGTAAGGCTGAGGATATCTGCAGCCATGGTAATAATGGCTTTATGGTTATGGGCGGTTTGGATAAATTCCCGATAGTCGTAAATTGCGCCATTAGTGGCGGGGTATTGCAATAAAGCCCCAAAAATTGGCTCGCTAAAGTCGAAGGTGCGGAAATCTCCAATAATGATTTCAATACCTAGGGGTTTGGCCCTAGTTTCTAGGACATCTATGGTTTGAGGGTGACAGTCTTGGGAGACAAAAAAGTGATGGGCTTTGGCTTTGCTAATTCCATAACTCATAGTCATGGCTTCGGCGGCGGCGGTTCCTTCATCGAGAAGGGAGGCATTAGCGATTTCTAGCCCGGTTAGGTCGATAACGAGTGTTTGAAAGTTTAGTAGGGCTTCTAAGCGTCCCTGGGCGATTTCGGCTTGGTAGGGAGTATATGCGGTGTACCATCCCGGATTTTCTAGGATGTTCCGTTGGATGATGGGGGGGTTATACAGTCGGAGTAACCCATACCGATAAAAGAACGGTAAACCTGATTTTTACTGGCAATTTCGCGGAGTTTGACTAAAGCCTGATGTTCTGTAAGGGGGGCGGGTAGGTTCAGGGGACGGTTTAAACGAATGCCTTGGGGGATGGTATTATCAATCAGGCTTTCTATACTGTTGTATGCGATCGCTGAGAGCATTTGTTGAATTTCAGCGTCATTGGGGCCGATATGTCGGTTGAGGAATTGATCGGCGGGGGTTCTATTGATGTGACCATCACGGGGATGGCTGAGATTCGATGTACTATGGTTTGGGGATTTGGTGGGACCGGGTAAATTGATATCCAGCATGAAACTCCGACTGATTCAACAAAGATCATTTAAAACAGAATCATCAAATTGTAGTCCCATTATCCCGGAATGGGTATAATGGCGGCTTGATGGAAAGTGTACAACAGATGATCGCTGGTGTTGGCTATGATAAAGTGACATTCTCTATGGAAACTAAGGTTTATCCGGTTATTTGGCATGAGGATCGCGTCTTACTAATTGACCAAACTCGCCTGAGTCATGAGTATGCGATCGTGGAAATTAAACGTTATGAAGATATGGCTAGGGCGATCGCTACTATGATTGTCCGAGGGGCTCCGGCTATTGGTATTGCGGCCGCTTATGGTATGTATTTGGGGGCGCGGGATATTCAAAAAAGCGATCGCCATGGGTTTTTGGCGGAACTTGAAGGAGTGGCGAAGATTTTGGGGAATACTCGCCCCACGGCGGTAAATTTGTTTTGGGCTATTGAAAGAATGCTGAAAACCGCTAGGGAAACTTCCGTTTCTGTGTCGGAAATTCCCCAGGTGCTATTGGCGGAGGCTCAGAAAATTCAAACGGAGGACTTGAATACTTGTCAGGCGATCGGAGATCACGGACTGGCGGTTTTACCGAAAACTCCCGAACAGCTTAATATTTTGACTCACTGTAACACGGGATCTTTGGCTACGGCGGGTTATGGTACGGCTTTGGGGGTCATTCGATCCTGTAAGGCGGCGCAACGGTTGGGACGGGTCTATGCTGATGAAACTCGCCCTCGTCTACAGGGAGCCAAATTAACTACTTGGGAATGTGTACAGGATCAGATCCCGGTGACTTTGATTGCCGATAATATGGCCGCTCACTGTATGAAGTTGGGGTTAATTCATGCGGCGATCGTTGGTGCCGATCGCATTGCGGCTAATGGAGATACCGCTAATAAAATTGGCACTTATAATGTGGCTTTGGTGGCTCGTGCCCATAATATCCCGTTTTTTGTCGCCGCTCCTCTGTCTACGGTAGACTTTCGATTGCAGAGCGGGGAAGGTATCCCGATTGAGGAAAGAGACCCCAAAGAAGTTTATCAGATTGGCTCGACTACTATTTGTCCCCCAGGTGTGGAGTTTTATAATCCGGCTTTTGATGTGACTCCGGCTGAGTTAATTACGGCAATTATTACTGAACATGGGGCTGTAGCGCCTGGAGATCTCAAAAATCTTATGGTTCATCAACCCTCCTGAATGTGTTGCTACCTCTAACCAGAACAGGATTTGAGCAGCCAACCAATTACTACCCCTAGTCCCCCAAAACGGACCGCTTGCCAAAAGGGTTCTTTGAGGCTACCCCAGGTAAACAGGCTGCTTTCTAAGTTGAGTTCTACGGCTTCTAGTTCCTGGGTAAGCTGTTTTAATTCTTCCTTGAGTTGTTGGGATTTGATCTGCTGGAGTTGGGGGATCACTTGGTCGATGCGGTTTTTCAGCTCCGCTTGACGTTGGCGATCGCGCTGAATTTGAGCTATCCTCTCTTGTATAGTGGCGATCGCTTTCGAGGCTGATTCGAGGGCTTCTTCGATTTCTTCCTGGTCCCGATTCAGTTGAGAATCATTGGGGTTCGGTTGGGATGAGGTATTTCTTGGCATAATGATTAGAAAATGCTCCCAACTTCAAATATAAAATCACCATGAGTCATTCTAGTTCAACCCAAATTGATAATGCCGAGACTTTGCAACTAGCCCAGAAACTGGCCGAACATTTGGCTATTTCTGAACGGGACTGGCATCGCCTCAAATCAAATCGTAATGCTCGCGCTCGGGAACAGGTGGCGGCGGCTTTGATTTTTTTGCTCAAGGATGAACCATCTGAGGCTATGCCTAGATTACAACAGGCGATCGGTTGGTTAGATCGGTCGATTTCTGCACCTCCGTGTCCTACTCATGGCTCTAAATCATCCTCCAAATGAGTTGTTTAATCAAATATCCCACAGATAGCCCTACCAGCCTCGACTAGACTGTGAGAGAACCGGGATCTCTTTACTTAGGATTAGTTCGGTTCCATCTTGGTTCCACTCCACGCGATCGAATATTTGCTCAAGAATATACAATCCTCGTCCGCATTCATGTTCATCATGGGGTAGTGCAGGGTCATCCCAGCAGTTATCATTAGTTTCCACTGCTGACAGGTTACATTCACAGGAGGGGGGTTTAAATCCCCCTCCTTGGTCTGATATCAACCACCAGAACTGATTATTGATGATCGCAAAACGAACGACAACCGTTTTGCTGGGATCTAGCTTATTGCCGTGTTTAGCAGCATTAACTAGGGCTTCTTGTAGTCCTAGTCTGATTTCATCTTGGCACTCCGACGGGATTTCGGCGAGAAGTAAATCCAAAATCGATCCCAGATAGAGTGTAGAAGCAAAGCTAATTGTGACCCAGTTACGTTTAACCGGACGCGATGATATGGCAATCACTTAGAAAACTCCCAGGCTTTCAGGTGAACTATTTCCACCAACTGCATAGTTGTGAATACTCCACTTATGTTGAATCAAGTTGTTGTTTAAGTTTAAGTACCCGTCCCTAAATTAATATTAGCAAAAAAATCCGTCAAATGCACATTTCCTCAAAAATAATCTGCAATTGTCTTTAAATCTAATGATAGTAACAAGGACTCATTGCCTGGTTTGGCCAATGTGGTCCTTTTGACCCCACCCCCGAATATGTTTTGCATTAGGGTATTGTCTATTCCTTAGTTATCATTATTAATTATCTTCGGAGATCACCCTTTTCATAAATCAGTGATTGGGGATCAACATTCCCACTGGTGGCAGCCCCTGAGAATTGATATCCTAGATATAACTGATCCGCCATAATCTACTGTATCATCAGATACCAAATTCCCAATTTTAGCGATCGCCTCACTGCATAAATCTAGTATTTTGTCAACCCCATGCACGGAATAACTAGGATTTTCAAGACGGGCCAAGATTATACCATAGTTAATGACAAGTTAATCATAATTTTGTCCCCCCCACATTTATGATATAACTTCCCGTTAATTTATTGACACCAATTAGTAGGGGAACAATTCAATAGCCAACTGTCAATTAAAGAGGCTAAGTTGTATATAGGAATCGTGAGACCCAACGTGATTATAACCATCTTCAATATATTTAAGAAGAGAACCTGCCACATATTCAGCTAATTTGACGGGAACCGCATTGCCAATCATCTGTTCTAAGTCGGATTTACTCCCCTCAAATTTAAAAGACTTAGGAAAGGTTTGGATATAACTTCTTTCCATAGTTGTTAGTGGTCGTAGAGAGGGATTGAGGTCACAGGCATCGCCTTGATGTTTTTGATAAGTTTTAGGGATAGGTCGATTTACACCTCGCACTGTTGGACTAGGTTCATAGATACTAAAAATTCCTCGCCTTTGATAACTTCTTGGGTGCCGATAAAAATACTCAATTCCCAAACTCAAACCTAGATAATCAAAAACTGTCATCGGCTTGGAGGCATAATTTTTGAACAAATAAGGTTCTAAAGCATTGTCTTTTCCTTCTAGTTCACCGATGAGAAAATATCGTTTTCTGGCTTGTGGAACCCCACAATAACTAGCATCAAGAACTGATGCAGTTAAACCATAGCCACTGTTTTTTAAGATTTGCCAAGTCACTTTAAGAGTTTGAGTCTTGGTGATTCTCGAAACATTTTCCATCACAAAAAATTGAGGCTTAATAGAAGCAATAATTCCAGCAAAATTGATAGTTAAGTTAGCACGCCCTAAACTTTCATCCCTTTTCCCCGCGCTGGAAAAATCTTGGCATGGAGGGCCACCAATAATGACTTCTGGTTTCCACTCTCCTAGAGTATTTATAACGCTTTCTTTGGATAAATCAACTTGAAAAATGGGATGGCTGAAGTTACGTTGATAAACTTTAATGGCTGGCTTCCATATCTCGAATGCGGCTTTCATGTCAAATCCAGCATTTTGAAATCCCAAAGATAATCCACCACATCCAGCAAACAAATCTATAGTTCTCATAGTTCACAAATTTATGGTAAAAATAAATCCGGTGAGTTGTATATTATAGCATCAAACCTTCTTTCGGGACTCAGTAAATTTTGACCGTCTCCTAAAATAATATTTTTGATTTCCTGCTTGAGGATTCTTGGTTTTCGTAAATACTCTGATTTCATATATTCGTGAGTTATTTTTCCATTAACTGCAAATGCTTTATCATTTTTGGTATTGTATGAGCAAGAATCAATAATGCTTACATAGTCAAATAATCCTCGATCAGCAAAATCACTTAACATTTTATATAGCCAAATCACTGTTCGTGTATATCTGGAAATTTTGATAATTTTACCAAAGGTTTTTATTTCTTGTTTGGCTAAATTGACAAATAATCTACTAAAGCAAATATCACTCCAAATAAATACATCTAAACAGTTGGTAGACAATTGGGGAGACTTTCCCTGAGTTTTCCAAATTGGCTGCATTAAAAATGGCTTTTGACCTAAAACAATATGACTCATTAAGTTATCGATCGCTTCTATCATAGTTGAAACATAAGGGATTACTGATAGGGGTTCTGTCCAATCTAAATCTTGTGGAAATGTTAATTTTAGTAATTCCGCTATATTAGTTCCTTGTTGCCGAAGAGTAGAGGCTATGCTACAGGCTAAATAAACAATAGTATCGGGTCGTACTACAATTTCACAGCCGTACTCATTTTCAGGTAGTTCGCAAGTTGTATTATCTGGTAATGCGGTCAGTTTAATTTCCATAGGACGCAAACAAAGTCCGTTAGTTTGGGTAACTAAATCAACTCTGGGAAGAGTACCAATTAAATATTGTTGATAGGGTGTAAATGGTGATTCAAAAGCATAAAATGCTAGATCGGATTGGGGATTAATACCAAAAACATCTTCGGTGGCAATCTTTGTATGTTCAATCTCTAAGTTAGAATTTACTTTAATATATATATTTTCAAGATTGATATCATGCAAATAGCAACATAAAGCTGTCGGAAAAGATGAATTAAAACAATTTTTTCCCCAGGCTTTTTTTTGTAAAAAATCTCGATTAGAATATCTGATACCAAATAATCCAGGCTGCTTTTTAACCATTTTTATCATGCTTGAGTTGTTTATGCACAATATAACAAAAATTTACCCGCCACCGCTACAATAATTAATCAATCATCCGTCCTAGTTATTTACAACAATCACTAGGGGAACAATTCAATAGCCAACTGTCAATTAAAGAGGCAGATTGAATCGAACGAGCGAACTGATATTCAGCATAGCGACGCAGTATTTTTTCCACGGTTATCCAAGCTGAGGGTTGATAGGTGTTCCAGATATTAGTTAATTCTGATTGGGCTAAATGTTGAAGAATGGCTAAGGGTTCTGCTGCTATGCGGGCATCAATTTTGATAGATATTTCCTCAGTTAGATAATCTCCAGATGCTTCGGAAACTGAGGATGATTGATGGTCATTATGTTGGCTTTGAATGCGGGATAATGCGGCTAAATTAATAATACCGCCAGCCGCTAAACTGAACCCTACCAACCAATTAGGGTCGCTTAAATTAGGGTTTAAAGGATGTTGAGTTAGACAACATAACTGGACCTGGGGAGCAATTCCCGCCCAAGCTAAGAGGTGAAAAATTCCATGAGTTAAACGGGCGACTATATCGATCGCATTTTCTTCTGTAGAGGTATTAGGGAGTTCTTCTAGGCGGTCTAAATGTTCTGACAATAGCAAAAATAGTTCCGGTTGAGGTTGTTCGCTCAAGGCTTGACTAAGAACCAATTCAGCCAAATATTGACCAGCGGCTAATTTACCCAAATTTTTAGCGAGTCCACTATGGGAATTGATAATTTCCGCCTGGGTAATTTTATCAAGCGATCGCCCTTTCGCAATTAACCACTGATTAACCACAAATAAACCCGTAGTCCCCCCAAACGCGATCGCGATTTTCTCGCCCCCGGTGCTACCACTCGCATCAGACCAAATTCTGGTGTTAAAATAGTTAATAGGCGATCGGACTCTCCCAGAGGGATCGCCTTTAAAATAATCCCAGTAGCTTTATAAGTACGACTCATTAATCCTAATTTTCTTGGTTGAGTTGATGTCCACCGTTGCGGATAATCTGCACCCCTCCAGAAGTACCTAAACGGGTCGCCCCCGCCTTCCAAAGTGCGATCGCCTGCTCATGGGTGCGAATACCTCCAGAAGCCTTAATTCCCACCTGAGACCGCGCTACTTGCTTGAGTAAGCTAACATCCTCGACCGTCGCACCCCCATAATATCCCGTGCTAGTTTTCAGATAAGAAACCCCCGCATCAATAGCCAATTCCGCCGCCAGACGTTTTTCTGCGTCTGTCAAAACTGCTGTTTCCAAAATGGCTTTAACCACCACTCCTGTTTCCTCGCAAATTTCGGCTAATTCCCGGTTTAACTCATTAGTTTTTCCCGACTTTAACCAACTTAAATTAATCACCACATCCAACTCAGTCGCCCCATTCTCGACCGCTTCTAAGGCTTCATACAGTTTCACGGCGGAAGTATTAGCACCACAGGGAAACCCAATTACAGTACAAACTTTAGGCTTTTTATTTTGCAGGAGTTCCCGCGCCAGTTTCACAAAAGTAGGGAAGATACAAACGGAAGCGAAATTATATCGATCCGCTTCCTCGCAACACTTTTTAATTTGTTCATCATCAGCCATCTGATTTAATAAGGTATGGTCAATTAGGGGCGCAATATCAATATCATCGTAAGATTCTCTCATCATAGGATTATCTGATTCAGTCTCATATATTTAACTTAATTTTATTCAAGTGATAATAGGGAGCAAATTTGCTCCCCATCACTAATTATTTCAAGCTGTAACTTCTGACAAAAGTTCGGCGGGCGGCAATTCCGCCGACTCCACTTTTTTAAAATTCTCCAGTTGTTGAGTAATTTCAGCAGTTACGATGTCACGATATTCGAGGAAATGTTCATTGTGGGCGCAGACCGTTAAATAATGTTCCCAAACCGCCGGGTTATGGCGGAGAATACCAAATAAATGATGCCAGAATTTCCAACGAGTCGATCGCTTAATTCCTTGTCGCCAAATAATAATTGCCAAAGCCCGTAAATCCACAAATTCAGGGGTTTTAAAAGGGGTTTTACTGCGAGGTGCGCCTAATTTCAGGAAACAGTTATAGGTTCTGTCCAAATAGCGATCGGGTTCATAGAGAGTCCGAAAAGCCTGGATATATTCGGCGGCAATTTCTTCCACCGGACGAGTCGGAATAAAGTTCATTAACATGGTTTGGTTAGTAGCGTGTTGGCTAATGTTTTCCCGATCCGCTAGTAACCGTCCTTCTTTGTCCAACCGATGCCATAATCCGGTATTGGGAAGGGCTTGTAACATCCCCAACATCGCAGTAGGAATACCCGCCTGATCTACAAACTCAATCACCCGGGAAGCCGCCCCAGATTTTTCACCATCAAAACCGATAATAAATCCCGCCATGGGTCGCAACCCCGCCCGGATAATTTTATCAACCGATTCGCTTAAAGAACTGCGGGTATTTTGGTATTTCTTAGTTAAAGCTAAACTGGCTTCGTCCGGGGTTTCAATGCCTAAAAATACCGCATCAAAATTACAGTCAACCATCATATCCATGAGTTCTTCATCGGCGGCTAAATCCACTGATGCTTCTGTATTAAATCGGAAGGGATATTGATGTTCAATTTGCCAAGTCTTGAGGGCTTTTAGCAATAACTTAACATTGCGTTTATTGCCGATAAAATTATCATCGACCATAAACACTCCCCGCCGCCATCCTAATTCATAGAGATAATCTAATTCTTTGAGGAGTTGTTCAGGATTTTTGGTGCGGGGTTTGCGCCCGTAGAGTACAATGATATCGCAAAATTCGCATTGGAAGGGGCAGCCACGGGAAAACTGGACGGACATGGAGTCATAAGCATCTAATTCCAGCAGATCATAACGAGGAACTGGAGTAGTGTTAACATCAGCTTTATCTGGCGATCGGAAAGTCCCACTGGTTTCTCCCCGGTTAATGGCGGCGACAAATTCGGGTAAGGTTATTTCGCCTTCGTCTAGGATTAAATAATCGGCTTCCGCTGCAACTTCACCAGGGACTGAGGTGGCATAAGGTCCACCAACGGCGACGGGTTTACCCCGGCGTTTGGCTTCCCGAATTTGTGCCAGCAGATCGACTTTTTGGACGATCATGGCGGTGAGAATGACTAGATCCGCCCATTCCCATTCGGCTTCGGTGACGGGTCGGATATTGCGATCGACTAGCTTAAATTCCCATTCTTGGGGCAAAATTGCGGCTACGGTGATCAGCCCTAGGGGAGGTAACAGGACTTTGCGATCAACCAGTTCCAGAATTTTGTCGTAGGACCAGAAGGTTCTAGGAAACACTGGATAAATTAGTAAAACTCGCATTTAATCAATACCTCATTGGTTTAATATGGCGATCGCTTTTGGTCGCGGAACTATAGGATGATGCGGCATCGAACCTGGGGTAATAGGTTTGGGCTAATTAGGTTTCCGCAGGATAGATTCCGCGATATCATAACAAAGGCACACAAAATTTAACATTTTTGCTAAAGTTAAGTTACAGGATATCGCAAATATGCCAGTTCAAGTTGGAGACCTCGCCCCCGATTTTACTTTAACCTCCCAGACCGGGGAATCGGTTAGCCTCAAAGATTTTCGGGGTAACAAAGCAGTAGTGCTTTATTTTTACCCTAAAGATGATACCCCAGGATGCACGGCGGAAGCCTGTGCCTTTCGGGACAGTTACACGATTTTTCAGGAAACTGGGGCGGAAGTTATCGGAGTCAGTGCGGACTCCCCCGATGAACATCAGAAATTTGTCGGTAAGTATAATTTGCCTTTTACTCTGTTAAGTGATCAGGGAAATCAGGTGCGGAAATTATACGGAGTTCCAGCCACTTTATGGATACTTCCCGGTCGGGTGACTTATGTAATCGATAATCAGGGGGTAGTCCGACACATTTTTGATTCCATGTTGGATTTTAAAGGTCATGTGGATGAAGCCTTAAAAACTTTGCGTTCTATGTCTGCTGTCTAGGTGGACTTGGGGCAAAATTATGGCGGGCTATAATGCCCGCCCTGGCATAATTCGTATTTATTAAAATCTCTATTCTCAGCTTGTCCATACTTACATTTAACCCTTCTATATACCTAGTCATGAAATGAAAATTAATAGCTCTGCTTTGATTACCATGCCATTGGCGGCACATCTTGATTTTTCCAGGCATGAAAGTTGGGTTAAAATGTTACTATTGAATGGGAAAAAAGTCGGGGTTATCCTAATTCAGATGACGATCGCCATCATGGCGGGATGGCTTTTAACTTCCTTAAATATGCCAGTCGGATGGCTTCTCGGTCCCATGATTGTCGGGATTTTATTAGCCCTAATTTGGCAGAAGTCTACACCTTTACCCAAGTCCTTTAACCTTTTAGGACAGGCGATCGTTGCTTTAACTACTGCTACTAGATTTTCCCCGGAAACTTTGACACTCGGTAAAACCTACGCTTTACCCCTATTAGGTTGTATTGTAGTAACAGGTGCCATGAGTGTCTGTAATGGCTATCTATTATGGCGGTGGGCGAAAATCGATCGCACTACCGGATTTTTAGGTTGCATTCCTGGCGCAGGTCCTAGTTTAGTAGCTATCAGTGAACAAATGGGTGCTGATGCGATCGCCGTCGCCGTCCTCCAATATATCCGCATTCTCCTAGTCGCTTTAATTATCCCCACCCTAGCTAGTTTCTGGTTTGCTTCCCCTGGGGTTCAGGAAATGCCATTAGTCCTCTCTCCCCTATCTACTTCCCTATCGACTCCCCCCCACGCCCCAGCTTTCCTTAACTGGCTAATTCTCTGCGTCTGCGGTGGTTTGGGAGTGTGGCTAGGACCTGTGCTGCGGCTTCCTTCTTCCCTATTTCTCGGCCCTTTTTTGGCGGGATTAATTGGCTTTTGGAGTTTACCTTATACCTTTGAAATGCCACCCCTAGGCTTTACTGCGGGGTTGGTATTAGTGGGACTCGGTACGGGTCTCAAATTTGATGGTAACACCGCCAAAAAGTTAATTAAAGCCGTATTAATTGAGTTAATCTTAGTATTAGTTTTAATTGGAAGCTGTTTAGGAGTTGGATATATATTCCATCTAGTTACTAAAGTTGACACCATGACCGCTATTTTAGGGTCAACCCCCGGCGGCATTACAGCTATGATAGCCACAGTCCTACAACTAGGGGGAGATTCCGGCTTGGTCATGGCTATGCAAATGACCAGAATGCTATTAATCCTGCTAATTGTACCCTGGGTTTTACAGCAGATGATGATTGACAAAAAAGGATAATCGACTATCCACACATATCATGTAGGGGCGGGTTCGCCTATATCCTCCCCTCCTAGGGATAAGATAAATCAACCCGCCCTCTGAGGGTTCGCCTATATCCTCCCCTCCTAGGAATAAGATAAATCAACCCGCCCTCTGGAGGTTCGCCTATATCCTCCCCTCCTAGGGATAAGATAAATCAACCCGCCCTCTGAGGGTTCGCCTATATCCTCCCCTCCTAGGGAAAAGATAAATCAACCCGCCCTCTGAGGGTTCGCCTATATCCTCCCCTCCTAGGGATAAGATAAATCAACCCGCCCTCTGAGGGTTCGCCTATATCCTCCCCTCCTAGGGATAAGATAAATCAACCCGCCCTCTGAGGGTTCACCTATATCCTCCCCTCCTAGGGATAAGATAAATCAACCCGCCCTCTGAGGGTTCGCCTATATCCTCCCCTCCTAGGGATAAGATAAATCAACCCGCCCTCTGGAGGTTCTCTGAGGGTTCACCTAGGAAATGTAATAGGAAATGTAATTGGTATCGGAATCAACTTCTGTGGTTGAGGGTTCCGTGGGTGTTTCCGTGGGTGTTTCTGTGGGGGAGTCTGTGGGTGTTTCCGTGGGTGTTTCCGTGGGGGAGTCTTGGTAGACTAGCCGCCAAACTAAATAACCACCGGCGATCGCCAAAATCAATAAAGCCAGAATCAATAAAGCCTGTTTCAAGCGGTGGAGACGAGTAGCCCTCTTGTCAACAGAAGTCACAGCTTCTTCTTCCATCAGCGCCCGTGATGCGGCCGTAAATTCCGACTCTAAGGGTAGAGACTCTTGAGTGGTCGCGGTGGGTTCGACCATAACCAGTTTTTGAGGAGAAACCCCAAAATAAGTCAAAACCACCGAAACATTATCCCGACCATTTTGAGTATTAGCCACATCAATCAAATCCCGAACCGCTGATTCTAGGGATTTTTCCCCCCGTAAAACCAAAGGCGCATAGTCCGCCCAAGTTTTCTCAACCCATTGGTTGTCACTGAGTCCATCAGAACACAACAAAAGTAGGCCATCAGACTCAATGATAAACCGTTGGACTGCCGGGCGCAAAAATTCCGCCTCTCGGGTTCCCAAGGCTTGAGTTAAAGCGCCGCCATCCCGCCGTTGTTTAGCATCCCAGTACACAGCACGACCCAGACGCACTTCCCGGATGGTAACATCATCATCAATGGTCAACTGTTGACAAGACTCCGGCGTTATCCAATAGGCGCGACTATCCCCGACATTTACAATATAAAGTTCATGGGCATTGTTAAAATCCAAACTAGAGCCACGTCTAGCGCGTTGTGGGAGTTGTAGTGCCATAACTAGGGTAGTTCCCATGCGCTGCTTAGATGAGCGCTCCTGCTCATCATTTTGGGCGGCAATGACATTATTAACAACTCTGGTAATTTCCTGAAGTTGATGGGCGATCATAACGGGGGAAAGTAGGGTTTCCTGTTGCTCAACTTCCATGATGAAGCTGTGAATCAACGGCTTAATTGATTGGACAGCCAACCCGCTGGCAATTTCGCCACCTTCATGACCGGCTACCCCATCACAAACTAAACTCATGTAGGGGATGAGTCTGTCATTGGGGTAAATATCGGTTTGCTTGAGATCGGTAGCTGTGGGGTAGCAACAATCTTCATTGTGCGATCGCATCATACCCACATCTGTTTGACCTGCTACTGCTATATGTAAGGGCAACTCAGATGCTTGTTCTAATAAGATCTGGTTAAGTTGAGTGGCGATCGCCTCTATGGCATCCTCTGGGCTATGGCGTAGGACTTGCACAATATCCTGTAAAGGCTGGCGGACTCTCTCATGGGCGGTCTCAATCAAAACTGACCAAGACTCAGCCAGATCTCGCAGGGTTGGTTGTATCTTACCTTGATGTAACTCCCGCAATCGTACCCGCCAGCCATGTACTCGCAGGTTATGCTTAATTAGTAAACTATAGGTAGCTCCCTGTTCACACAGAGGAATCCACAATTGTAGAATCTGCCATAGCCAGTAAACTTGACGCACTGCAGTGGCTTCCGGCCATGCTTCTACCAACGACGGGTATAAACTGCCGCGATCATCAACCGGGATATTATCCAGAAGCACAATATCAACCATATCCTCAGCAGTGAAGTTGTAAACCCCATAGACGCTGGGAATATGCAGGTGGTAAGGATACAGATACAAATAGGATACGATCGCATCCGATAAGCGATCGGGAAGTACCGGAGGCACTCCTGGCTTAGTATCCAACCAAATTTGGGGGGCCGTCACATAGTAGCGGTTGCCAACTATTTGTCCGGGTTGCATGGACTGAGCCGCAGAACCCACCGCCCACAAATAGCGATAGGTTAGGGGTGTCTCACAGGTAGCACAGATTTCCTCTCCCAAGACATTACTTGGTTTCGGACAGACTGGGTTGGTGCAGTAGATCGGGGGTGGTGATGAACTGCTGATTTGCAATAGTTTATGTAAAGACACTCTGAAGATATGTTGCCGATAGGACTAAACCAGGAACATGAAAGATAAAATGATTGTAGCTCCTGTTGATCATAGCAATCCATTAATTATCAAATTTGCGCGCATCAACTCCAGAGCCCTAAATTCCCGGGAGGCTTGTTGAATCGATGTTTGCCAATCCTACACTCGTTTGGTTGCTGGCTGGGGCCGTGTTATGTTTGATGGAGTTATTTCTTCCTACGGCCTTTGTCGAGTTTATGATGGGCGTGAGCGCCTTGGTAGTAGCCGCGATCTCTTTGATCTTGCCTAATGTTCCTATACAGATAGCTCTCTGGATGATATTATCTGTCGCATCTATAATGGTAGTGCGCCGTTTATTACCAAACCGTCGGGTGGCTATCCTGGAAGAAGCAACGGAGGCTGAAACTTTGACCGAAATTTTGCCGGGACAAACTGGACGGGTAATTTATGATGGTATTTCTTGGCGGGCACGTTCTGAGGGAGAATATGCGATCGCCCCTCGACAAAAAGTCCTGGTTGTCAATCGAGAAGGAAATACCTTAGTTGTCGTTCCTGAAAAGTTAATCAATTCCTAACTACTTGCTCCGAATTTAACATCAGAGGAAAATCAACCATGGAACAGCTATTCTTGATCATTATTTTACTCTTCGGTGGCTCCACACTGGCAGGTTCTGTCAAAATTATCAATCAGGGCGATAAAGCCTTAGTCGAAAGCCTCGGTAAGTACAATGGCCGTACCTTGGATCCTGGTTTAAACTTTCTTGTACCTTTCTATCATCGCGTGGCTTATAAGGAAACTGTCCGGGAACAAGTCCTTGATATTCCTCCCCAAAAATGTATTACCCGCGATAATGTTTCCATTAGCGTTGATGCTGTGGTTTATTGGCGGATTATGGATTTGGAAAAAGCCTGCTATAAGGTTAATAACCTACAGGCTGCTATGGAAAATATGGTGCGAACCCAGATCCGTTCCGAAATGGGAAAGCTCGAACTTGATCAAACTTTTACCGCCCGCACAGAGGTTAATGAAATGCTATTGCGGGAATTGGATATCGCTACTGACCCCTGGGGTGTGAAAGTTACACGGGTCGAATTACGCGATATTTGCCCTACTAAGGCGGTAATGGATGCTATGGAGTTGCAGATGTCTGCAGAACGACAAAAACGGGCTTCTATTCTGGCTTCCGAAGGAGAACGAGAATCTGCTGTTAACTCTGCTAAGGGTCGGGCTGAGGCGCAAGTATTAGCTGCTGAAGCTCAACAAAAGGCTGTGGTACTCGAGGCGCAAGCACAACGTCAATCTCAGGTTCTCAAAGCCCATGCTACGGCGGAAGCTATCCAAATTCTAACTAAGACTCTCCAAAGTGACCCGGAAGCCCGCGAAGCCTTGCAATATCTGTTAGCCCAAAACTATATTGAGATGGGAGCTACTATCGGTAATAGTGATAGCAGCAAGGTGATGTTTATGGACCCGCGATCTATCCCCGCCACTCTCGAAGGTATGAAATCTCTCATTTCTGATACCCCTAGTTCTTAATTCACTGATCGCAATCGACGATTCATATATGCACAAAATGTCGTTTTTGTCAAGACCCCTAAAAATGGCGATCGCCTTAGTCCCCCAAAACTCGTGCATCGTGAATTGTTAATTTTGGTCGGAAAATAATCCTAACCCCGACAGAATCGGGGTTTTGGGCTCTGTTTTTGCGTCAAGACACAATAACCCCTTGGGAGCGATTTCTCCAATGGTACCATAACCCCCATAATCTCGTCAACTATTTGCGAGGGATTTTCAATTAAATTGTATTAATTCTTAACAATATTTTGAAATTCAAATCTATTTAGTCGTATCAATCAGCAAAAATTATATTTTGTGGTATTTGAGGACAAGGGATAATGGATAATTGATAATGGATAATTGATAAACAATTTTAGTAAATAGATGAATTCTGAATCTTGTATTTTTCTCGCAGGTGCGAGTCGGGGTGTAGGTCGGGAAATTGCCAATTGTCTGAGTGGAGGAGAAGTGAAGGTTAGGGCATTATTGCGATCGCCTGCCAGCGGACCAGAACTAGAAAGAATGGGCATTGAAATTGTGATGGGAGATGCTCTAGATCTGGCGGCGGTTGAACAGGCGGTGGCAGATAGGCCGGCTATTTCTGCCATGATTAGCACCATTGGCGGTTTACCGAAAGATGGTCAAAGGGCTGATTATTTGGGGAATCGTAACCTGATTGATGCGGCGGTGAAAGCTGGTGTGGGAAAATTCATTTTAATTTCCTCCATTGGTAGCGGTCAAAGTGCTGTAGCTCTCCCTCCCCAGGCGATGGAAACCCTGAAATCAGTCTTGATCGAAAAGGAAAAAGCCGAGGAACATCTGATTAATAGTGGACTGACCTATACTATTATCCGTCCGGGAGGGTTAAAGTCCGAACCAGCTACCGGAAATGGTGTGCTAACGGAGGATTACCGAGTGGCGGGAACTATCCACCGCGCTGATGTGGCGGCTTTGGCTTGCGCTTGCTTGCACTCGGATCAGGCTAATAATAAAATTCTCTCAGCTATCGATCGCCAAATGGCCTATGGTCAAACAGATTTTGAGGTTTTGGATATATAATTATCCCTGAAAATCAACAAATCTTAACTTGTTTGAGGGTTGGGGACTGCATATTAGGATCGCCATCGTTCAACGGTAGACGAATCCAAAATGTAGTTCCTACTCCGGCCGCTGATTCAAAGCTAATCGCGCCGCCATGAGCTTCGACAATAGATTTGGCGATCGCTGTTCCCAAACCCGTTCCCCCCTGTTTTCCATAGGTGACAAAGGCATCAAACAGGTGTTCTTGAATAGCTTTGGGGATACCCGGTCCGTCATCTTTAACCATAAGCACCCCCCAATTATCTTGAGTAGTAGCAGTGATGATAATCTTTCCCTGTGAATTAGGGAAGGCTTCTACAGCATTGCTGACCAGGTTTTGTAGGACCCGTATAATCTTGTTAAGGTCAGCTAGGACGTAGATTTCCTCCCGAATATCAAGGACCAATTCTACATCAGAGGAGTGTAAATAGACTCGGTTTAACTTTTCAAACTGCTGTATAATCTCCCCTATCGACACTGACTTTAAGACCAGGCTAGTGCTTCCCCGGCTAAATTCTAGGACTTCTTCAGCCATTCCTAACATTCGTTGAATTTGCATAGAAATTAGATCGCACCATTCCTCCGTTTCTTCGTCCGGGTGTAGTTCCCTAATCATCGAACTGGAAAGCTGAATACCTGTGAAGGGGCTGCGAAAATCGTGTACAATGGTGTTGACCATTTCCCCCAATAGTTCCATTTTCTGCTTGTGAACCATTTGGTTGACATACTCGTTGGTGGTGTTTCGCAGTTGTTGGGTAATATAGCCGAATAGCTTGAGAACTACTTGACCTTTCGCATCTTCGAGAATCGTCATTAGGTGATCCCGTGAGATTTTCGCTAGGGTAGCTCCCCCTGGTGTAGCGATCGCTCTCGCACTGCGTGGCTGTCCGTCTAATACCCCAAATTCACCAAAAAAGCTATTGGGTCTAGCCACTGTTACCACTTGATAGTGATCGCCTCCTGTGGACTTACTAAACTCTACTTCCCCGGTTAGCACCAAATATAAGTAGTCGGGAACTTCGCCTTCTTCAAAAATTAGGCTTCCTTCTGGGTAGTATTCGACAAGCGCCAACTGACAAAGTTTATCGGCCTGTTCTGGCTCAAAATAGCTGATAAACTGATGGGATACTAAATCCATGAGTGTATACCTGATCTGCCATTGATATAATGATATGGTTATCCATTTTGATATACTAAAACAATTTATGCACTTTTCGTCAATCCTGTTTGAGTCGTTCCCCATCTGGGTTAGGCTTTTCTCTGAATTAATTATGACATAGTTTGCAGGTGATCAAGTCTTAATTACTATTAATATTTGTTAACTGTTGTGACTCTAGTTCCCTGATTTGATTGTAAATATCCTGGGATTTGTGGCTGATAATTGTGCGGGTATTTTCCGATAATTCTTGTGTGGATGAGTTGATTTGACCGCGCCGAAAGAAGTTTTGATATCCGCCGTTTTCAGCAAATCCTAGAGTTTGGCTATCTCCCCGCTGACTGAGAGTTTGAACTTGCCGAAATTGTTGATTATTGACGGCAATTTGAGCCTGAGCTTCTGTGATATCTAAATCCAGAAAATTGCAGACATTTTTGAGCGATTCAACTGGGTTAATATTCAGGGATTCATAGCTGACCAAGAAAAGGCGATCGCTGCCAGTTTTAGCAGCTTCTAAATAACCGTTAATATGACCACACCATTGATTGATTAAATTCTGACAAAACCCATCTATCCCGGAGTTATTTTCGCGAAACCTAGGCGACCTTAATTGATAGTGATAGTAGGAACAAAGACAATCAGCCGGATGTCTAAATAGGTAGATAATTCGATAATCGGAAATGAGATCTAATGGTTCATGGGTTTTGATAATCCGAAACGGAATTTTAATCCGAGGGTTGCGATACCAGTCTTCAATATCCACCTTATAAACATCTGGGATCACATTCCCTCCCGGTTGTGTTTTTTCCCCCCCCAACTGTTGAATCACATCACTAAGTAACAATCGCATCCACGTATTACCAGAACGTGGATAGGAGGCTAAAAATACATCTGTTGGTCGAAAATACCATTGATTGACCTTGTATTTATATGCTGAGGAAAACATGATATCCCATTAGATATATTAACCGATGTAACCGATAGGCTTTGAGGTTTCAGGTGTTACGTTTAGGATATTACCGCCACACCCAAAACCCCAGACCTATAGGAATTTTTTTGCCACTTATTTATGTCGAATATATTCGTAAATCGACAAATACTGAGTAGCTGGATTTGACCAGGAGTAGTCATATTCCATCCCTTGAATTGCCAAATTTTGAAACTCTTTGGGATAGTGATACCACAAGCCGATCGCTCTATCTAAAGCCGATTCTAGCGCCTGACTATCAGTTTGGAAAAATACATAACCATTGCGTTTTTCTGGTTCATGATAGTTGTCATAGTCCCGGTCAAAGACTGTATTGAGTAACCCGCCAACTCCCCGCACCACTGGAACAGCTCCATATTGCAAGCCAATCATCTGAGTTAAGCCACAAGGTTCATAATTGCTGGGAACAATAATAAGATCAGCCCCGGCATAAATGAGATGGGAAAGTTCTTCATTAAAACCAATTTCGATATGGCAATCAGGGTTATTATTTAGATGATTTTTTTCATGCCAAAACCAGTTATTAATTCCAGTTTCCGTTGCCGAACCCAACAAGACAAATTGAGCTTGACGATAGAGAGCATAATACATAGCATGGTGGACGAGATGAACGCCTTTTTGTTGGTCTAAACGCCCCACATAAGCGATTAAAGGTTTATCCCCGTGAGCGAGCCATAATTGCTCTCGGAGAGCTTTTTTGTTTTTGGCTTTTTCCGTAAAGGTATCGGCATCATAATGATGGGGAATATAGCGATCGGCTTGGGGGTTCCATACTTCATAGTCAATGCCATTGAGTACCCCACCAAATTTATGTTGATGTTCATGAATGGTATGGCCTAAACCATAGCCAAAATCACCATAGTGTGCTTCCCAAGCATGGTGGGGGGAAACTGTGGTGATAAAATTGGAATAGACGATTCCGCCTTTCATCAAATTTAGAGCAAAGGGATTAAAGGGATCTTGAAGGCGATCGTCAGCGAAATAGTAGGATTCTTTATTTAGACCTGTCGCCCATAAAACATCACATCCCGAAATGCCCTGATGTTTAAAGTTATGAATGGTATAACAAACCCGTTGATATTCCATGCCATGATACTTATAAATCTCGAACAGTAGCACCGGAACTAGGCCAGTTTGCCAGTCATGGCAGTGGATCACATCAGGTCGTTTGTTCGTCAGCAACAGAAACTCTAAGGCCGCCTTACTGAAGAAGGCAAACCGCATATTGTCATCGTTGCAACCGTAGTAGCAGCCCCGATTGAAAAATAAGTCCTCGGAATGGGGGTCTATGAAAAAGCATAATCTGCCATAAACCCATCCACAGTAGACATCGCAGTATATGGCCGCACCATACCAAGGGACAACTAAATCTCGATAGGCTTCATGTAGCCCCCAAATATGGTCATAACGCATACAATCATATTTGGGTAGAATTATCTCTACTGCATGGCCCCGTAGTTCCAACTCTCGGCTGAGTCCGTAGACTACATCACCCAAACCTCCCGCCTTGATTACAGGGGCGCACTCAGAGGCAATCTGTACAATGTACATCTTCACTCCTCTTGTAACAAAAGTTTATGTTCTATGTTTCCTATTGAATCAGGAAAAAGCACCGATCGCTCACCAATGTAATTTATGACTCCTATTTTCTCTGGTTCTAGGAGCATAGAGCAATTGAGGGTCTCAAAGAAATTATTTCCAGGATCAACGGCAAAATGGCTATTATCAATGAACTTTGATAGATTTGGTGCGCTTGCCCAAGACTTGATGTATAGTCTGAGAGTACAATATCCCCGAACTCAAAAACCAGTTCTGTTCTCAAAGACATTCCCTTGGGGAATTGTCCTTTTAACCAGGTTGGGTGATAGATTAGAGAGCCTGTGTCCCTCCAGATACTGCTGGCAGATTCTGAGGATAATCCTGGGATCGCTTGAATATCAGGTAGGTGGCTAAATGGTCCAGTCTGTTAACAACCTTAGTGAGTTAAACTTCCGTTTAGGAGGAACCATGGCTAAGAATGGTCTGTATGGGTATATAGGGGTTGTAGTTTCCTTTGGGATTTTGATTGGTCAACTTCCTGCAGAAGCGCAACCGCCAACTGTGTTGAGCGCTTCTCATATCATCTCTCGTTACCGAAGTATGGTTGAGGAGTCCGAACAACCTGATCTACATAAACGTATGTTGCTGCTTTCTGCTCAAAATGATTTGAAGTCTATTGTTGAGGATGTCGGAGATACCTGTCAAGCCTTGGCTTCTGGAGGATTGACTTGGCGACAACGTCAGGCTATTCAAGAGGAGTCTCTTCGTCAAGATCTGACTTTAGACCCCCAAATGCGCGAAATTTTACGCGCTGATCAAAGTATTCGCAATAATTTGGTTAAGCAGATGTGTCCACAATACATTCGTTAATCGTCAGTAGCAACCGATAAAAGCTGCGTCAGTTAAACTTGGGGGACTCGTTTCTATTTACCGGGTCTGACGTACCCGAGGGGAGGTGCGTCAGTTTCCATTATCCAGTCTGACATAGACCAGAGGTGCGTCAGTTTCCATTATCCAGTCTGACATAGACCAGAGGTGCGTCAGTTTCCATTATCCAGTCTGACATAGACCAGAGGTGCGTCAGTTTCAAGTTATCGGGTTATGGTTGCTATTTACCGGGTCTGACGCACCCTACAAGGTATGTTCAAGGTACGTTAGAGGTCGCCTACCGAGTGCGTCAGTGTCCAATTATCGAGTTATTATTGGAATTTATGGAGGTCTGACGCAACCGGCGAGTACGATGATGCAAAAATTGGGGAATTTAAACCAAAAATCAGACTGGATTAATGCCTCGGTATGGAAGGATATAGAACAGGAAATGTTATTGCTATTAAATCCGGTTGATAGCAGTTCGACTTTATTTGATGTTCACTGCTTCCAATTGATTCTGTGCTATCTATTTCGAGATTATGAATCGGCTTTACAGGCGGCTGAGTTAGTTGGTAATTATATTGATGATAGTTTAAGTATTTTTAACCGGGGAGAATATTTGTTTTATTATTCCCTAACTTTGGTGGCACAGGCGGAAACTCTGTCGGGGTCAAAGCGGGATGCTATTTTAGAGAAAATCCGCACAAATCAGGGCTTAATGTCATCCTGGAATCATCATATTTATGGGAGTTTTAAACATCGGTATATTTTGGTAGAGGCGGAGTTGGAACGCCTGTCAAATCAGATATTATCCGCACTGCAAAAGTACGAACAAGCGGTTTCTGAGGTGATTACAAATGGTGCGATTCACGAAATAGCGATCGCCTATGAATTGGCAGCAGAATTTTATAAACAACAAAATTTAGAGCGATTTTTTGTGATTTATATAAAGGCGGCTCATGGTACTTATAGCCGCTGGGAAGCTACCGCAAAAGTTAAAGATATTAAGTATCGATATCCTGATGTTTTTTCTCCCGCCAACTGGTGGAAAAGTTCAGTCTCTCAGAGTCGAGAATACCCAAGCAATGCCCAAATTTTTAATCTTGGTCATGTTCTACAGGCTTATCAAACCTTGTCTGGGGAAACGGTTTTGGCGAGTCTGTTGGCTAAAACCATGAAAATTATTATCGAGAATACAGATGCAGAAATAGGTTATTTGATTTTGCCATGTGACCATAAATCTAGTCAGGAAATCTCTCAAGAATGGATGATTGAAGCTATGGCAGAGATGGATATTGATGAGGTGACTGTTTTGCGGTCAATTCCCCTTAATACACTGTCAGATAAATCTTTTCCTAAGTCTATCATTAACTATGTAGCGCGCACTCATGAATATGTGTTGCTGAATAATGCTTATAACCACCAAATTTTTAGGGATGATGAATATATCAAAAGTCATAAACCTAAGTCGATTTTGGGGATTCCTTTAATTCGTCAAAAACGGCTAATTGGTATTTTTTACCTGGAAAAAAATATGACAAATGGCAGTTTTGAAGATGAACAAATACAAATTGTCAGTTTGCTCTCAGTTCAGGTGGCAATTTCCTTAGAAAATGCTTTGCTTTATCGGACTCTGCAACAGAAAGTCACTGAACAAAATGCGGAACTTTCCCAGACATCGCAACGACTAAAAACGGTGCAAAAACGACTGATTGAAGCTGAAAAAATGGCGACTTTAGGAGGCTTGGTGGCGGGGGTAGCTCATGAAATTAATACTCCGGTGGGTACGGGAATTATGGCGGCTTCGTTTTTGGTGAGTGAAACCCAAAAGTTTTTGAGTCTTTGTCAATTGCAACCTTTAAAGCGATCGGCTTTAAATATGTATCTTGATATAGTATTGGAAAGCAGTAAACTGATTTTGAGTAATCTCCAGCGTTCAGCAGAATTAGTCCAGAGTTTTCAGCAAGTAGCTGTTGACCAAACTTCCCTAGAAAGGCGCACTTTTACCCTCAGACCTTATTTAGAGGAAATTCTATTGAACATTCGTCCTAAACTGAAACAGACCCATCATCGCATTGTCGTTGAGGGGGATGACACCATAGAGGTAGATAGCTATCCTGGTGCGATTTCTCAGGTGATCACGAATTTGGTGATTAATTCTCTGATTCATGCTTACCAACCATCGGAGTCAGGTCAGTTATATTTAAAGATAGCAGAGGTTGGTGATGATCACTTTTTGATTGAATACAGTGATGATGGTTGTGGTATTCTTTCCGAAAACCTGGAGCATATTTTTGACCCTTTTTTTACTACCACTCGTAATCACGGGGGGAATGGCTTGGGTTTACACATTGTGTATAATTTGGTAACTAAAACTTTGAAAGGTACAATTTCTTGTGATAGTCAGGTGGGAGTAGGATCTAAATTTATCATCAACTGTCCGCGCCGTCCTAGCACATGAACAGTGAAGTATTTAATTGATAGGGATCAATAATAAATGTATAATCAAAATCCTTGGGGTGATGTTACTAAAGATGAAGAGATTTTAACGATTATTGAGGATGAGGAGGAAGGTTCTGTCTTATCTCCAATCATTGATGATGTCGATTTGAGAAAACCCTGGAAAATTATGCTGGTGGATGATGATCAAGAAGTGCATCAAGCCACACGAATGGTTTTAAAAACTTTGACTTTTGAACAGAGACCTTTAACTTTTATTTCGGCTTATTCGGCGGGGGAAGCACAAGGGGCGATCGCCGCTAATCCTGACACGGCTGTTTTGTTGTTAGATGTGGTGATGGAAACTAATAATGCGGGTCTGGATTTGGTTAAATATATCCGCAAAAATCTGAATAATTCCTGGGTGAGAATTATCCTTAAAACTGGATATCCGGGGGAAGCACCGGAAGATTCTGTAATTATTGATTATGATATTAATGATTATAAAACTAAGGTAGAAATGACTCAGCAAAAATTAATTACAACTATTATTGCTGCTTTGCGTTCCTATCGAGATATTATGGCATTAGAGGAGAGTCGTAAAGCCTTAAATAAACTTAATCAAAATTTGCAGTATTTAGTCCAAGAACGTACTAAAACCTTGACCGAAAAAAATCAGATATTACAACAAGAAATTGATAAAAGTCGCAGATTAGAGCAAGCTCTAATGGAGAGTAATCAAAAGTTTAGGGGTATTTTAGATATTGCGGAAGAGGCGATTATTTCGGTGGGAGAAGACCAACGTATCACTTTATTTAATCAGGGTGCAGAAAGAATTTTTGGCTATACTATTGATGAGGTTATCGGACAACCTCTGAATATTCTTTTGCCGAAAAATATCCACAAAATACATGAAAAACATATCCAAAATTTTGGTCAAAAGGCAATTTTAAATTGTCCGATGAAGGGAAGGCGAGAGGTTGTCGGACAGCGTAAAAATGGGGAAGTTTTTCCGGCAGAGGCTTCTATATCTAGGTTGCAATTATCTGATCAAGTCATTTATACGGCTATGTTACAAGATATTAGCGATCGCCAACAAACTGAACAGGAACTTCAGCGCCTTAATCAAGAACTAGAAACCCGAGTTAAACAGAGAACTCAGCAACTACAAAACCAAATTGAACAACAAAAACAAACTGAACAGGCTTTGCGGGAAAGCGAGGAAAAGTTCCGTCAATTTGCTGAGGCAATTTCCGAAGCATTTTTTATAGTTTCTCGCCATGGAGAAGTCCTGTATATTAGTCCGGCTTATGAGCAAATTTGGGGCAGAAGTTGTGAGAGTTTATATCAATCTCCTGAGTCTTGGTTTGATTCGATAGATGTGAATTATAGACCGAAAGTAATTAGTGGAATGAAACACCAATTTCTGAGGAAAAAAGAATTAGAGTTAGAGTATCCTATTTTTCGCCCAGATGGTGAAAGGCGCTGGATTCGTGCTTGTTCTTTTCCGATTTATGATCAGGACGGAAATATCTACCGCTTTGCTGGTATTGCTGAGGATATTACTGTTCGTAAAGAAGCCGAAGAAGAGTTACAAGCCAGAGAAGTGGCTCTCCGAGAATTATATCAGATTGCCGTGGCTCCTCATCTAAATTTTAATCAGAGGCTAGAATCTTTACTGTCTATGGGGCGACTACAATTTGGCTTAGAAATTGGGATGCTTTCTCATATTCAAGGCGATCGCTATCAGGTGGTAGCGGTACAAACTCCCCCAGGACTGACACCACCCATTGAAAAAGGCGATTTGTTCCCCTTAAAAAATACCTTTTGTGAAGCCACTTTTAACTGTTCGGAAATTGTCTGTATTGCCTCTGCGGCACAGTCAGAATTTAAAAAACATCCAGCTTATCATAACCTAGGACTCCAAGCCTATATTGGTGTTCGGATTGTAGTGGGACAATATGTATATGGAACTATTAACTTTTGTAGTCCCCATCCTCGCCATACTCCCTTTCGCAATAGTGAACGGCAATTATTGCAATTAATTGCCATGTGGATTGGTAATGAAATCGAACGTCAACAGGCTAAAAAAGTTCTGGAACAGGCTTTTCAAAATACTTTACTACAACAACAGATTACGGACGAAATTCGCCAAAGTCTTGACAGCCAACACATTGTTCAAGCTACAGTTAGTTTGGTGGGAGAAGCATTTCATGTAAATCGCTGTTTAATTCATCGTTATTCGCCTAATTCTGACCACAAAATAACTATGGTAGCAGAGTATTTAAGGGGTGAATATGATTCTTTTATGGGGATAGAAATACCCCTGACCAAGAATCGACATCTTGCCATATTATTAAATCAAGATCAGGCTATAGCTTCTGATGATGTCTACAAAGATCCCCTGCTGTTCCCCCATTATGATCTCTGTCGCCAAATTAATTTAAAATCCATGTTAAGTATTCGGACTTCCTACAAAGGGGAACCGAATGGAGTAATTAGTTTGCAACAGTGCGATAGGTTCCGCCAGTGGACTCACGACGAAATTGAACTAATAGAAGCTATCGCTCAACAAGTAGGAATCGCCTTAGCACAGGCGCAACTTTTGGAGCAGGAAAAATTACATAAACTCGAACTAGAACACAAAAATCAAGCCCTCAAAGAAGCGACACGCCACGCCGAAGCGGCTAACCGGGCTAAGAGTGAATTTTTAGCTAATATGAGTCATGAAATTCGGACTCCCATGAATGCGATTCTAGGATTTTGCGATCTGCTACAGGGTTTGGTGGCGGAACCTCGTCAAAAACAATATGTTAAATCCATTGGGGCTAGTGGTAAAACCTTACTGGCTTTGATTAATGATATTCTGGATTTATCCAAAATTGAAGCGGGGAAAATGGAACTCCATCAGGAGCCTATGGATTTACGGGTTATGCTAGAAGAAATCTACCAAATTTTCTGCCAAAAAGCAGCGGAAAAAAAGGTAGAATTGATTATAGAAATTAATTATGATTTGCCGAAGGCGATTATCTTTGATGAAGTCAGGTTACGACAGATTTTGTTAAATGTGGTGGGAAATGCTCTCAAATTTACTGATAATGGTTCGGTGAAAGTTTCGGTTTTGACTAACAGTCATACTCCGGTAAATGCGGATAATACGGAACCTACTATGTCCCTAGAAATTGCGATCGCTGATACCGGAATTGGTATCGCACCAGAACAACAGGAACGCATTTTTGATAGTTTTATTCAAAGTGAAGGACAAAGTACCCGCAAATATGGTGGTTCAGGACTAGGGTTAGCAATTACTAAACGACTCACCCAAATGCTTGGGGGAACTATCAGCCTGGAAAGTCAACTAGGTAAAGGTAGTAAATTTACCTTAATTTTCCCGCAAGTTACACCCATAGATTGGCAACCTGACGATAGAATTGTCGAAATTAATGATGATTTAAATCAAATTCAAAGCAGTAAAATATTAGTGGTTGATGATGTCCAATCTAACTTAGATTTAATTCAGGGATATTTTGTCAATTCCCATCATCATCTGTGGCTGGCACATAATGGCATCGAAGCTATTCAAATAGCGGAACTAGAGCAACCCGATTTAATTATGATGGATTTGCGAATGCCGGAACTAGATGGGGTGGAAGCCACTAAACAATTAAAGGC
The DNA here is from genome assembly GCA_016745315.1 of Arthrospira sp. PCC 9108. Lineage (GTDB taxonomy): Bacteria > Cyanobacteriota > Cyanobacteriia > Cyanobacteriales > Microcoleaceae > Limnospira > Limnospira platensis. The sequence goes on along the minus strand of CP066886.1, from coordinate 303,947 downwards.
TAATCCCGCCACTAAGCAGATTCCAATTATTATTTTAACTGCCTCATCTTTAGATCGTGACCACCAAGAACTATCCTTTCTCCAAGATGGTTTTTTGCATAAACCTGTAAGTCGTTCACAGTTAGTTTTAGTGTTAAAACAACTGCTTCCCCTGGATACTGTAAATACTGTTGAACCAGTGGCTGATGATACCTCACCAGTACCCCCGGCTTTTCCGGTTTCCCCAGAGTTCCCCCATGGGTCCATTGATGAATTACTGGAAAAACTCCAGCAACAGGAAGAAATATTTTGGCCAGAACTAGGACAAACTCTCAAAATGAGGGATTTACAGGCATTTTCGGAGCAGTTGGTTCAATGGTCGCAGCAGTATCCCTATCCGGCTTTTGTTGAATATGCTTTAACTCTGAGTTCCCAACTTGAACAATTTGACTGGGACAAAATCCCTGGGACGGTCAGAGCCTTTCCAGACCTGCGACGATCGCTTATAGATATTTATGGTGAATAACTTATGGTGATTATTACTAATTGAACAGGTAGTTACTGTCGTATTTAGTTGTCATTGGTTCACAATTGGTATAGGATCAATGTATAGTCTTGGAATTAATAGCCCAGTGTATAGTGAATTGTTTTCAACCAGAAAATTTTTTGATTTTGATTGTTGATGATGTCAGCAAAAATTTGCAGGTCGTGGGGGCGATGCTTGATGATGTGGGTTACGCCACAACCTTCGCCACCAGCGGTAAACAAGCGATCGAAAGGGTAAAAACTGCTAATCCTGACTTGATTTTACTTGATTTAATGATGCCGGAAATTAACGGTTTGCAGGTGTGTGAGCATTTGAAGGCTGACCCGCTTTATGCAGAAATTCCGATTATTTTCCTGACGGCTAGTAATGAATCTGAACATTTACTTCAGGCTTTTAGTCAAGGGGCGGTTGATTATGTTACTAAACCCTATAAGGCTCCTGAACTACTGGCTCGCGTTAAAACTCATTTAGAGTTAAAATATACTCGTGATGAATTAAAACAAGCCTTAGTTGAATTAGAAAAGTTAGCGACGACAGACCCTTTAACAGGTATTGCTAATCGTCGCCATCTCTTAGTTTTGGGTGAGCGCGAATTTCAACGTACCCACCGCTATAAGAACCCCTTTTCTGTGTTAATGATTGACATTGATCATTTTAAGTTAATTAATGATAATTATGGTCATAGTATCGGAGATAAAGCCCTCAAAATAATGTCAGATGTCACGGTAAATGCTTTAAGAAAAGTGGATATTTTTGGCAGGTTTGGAGGGGAAGAATTTGTGGTATTTTTACCAGAAACTAAAGCTGATGAAGCCTTGGTGGTGGCGGAAAGAATTAGAGAAGCGATCGCCACAACTCCCATATACGTTGATGACCAGACTATTCATATCACTGTGAGTATTGGTGTGACCATTTATAACTCATCAGAAATTAGTCTGGATGGCTTACTTATGGAGGCAGATAAAGCACTTTATGACGCTAAAAAACAAGGTCGTAATCAAGTGGTAATTTATCCAAAATTTAACTAACTTGATTAATCCACAGATTTTGACCGTTTACCAATCAGCCAGTAAGTGGTCATATTGCCTTTCCCTTTCACAGAAACAACCCCTCGTTTTTCTAAGATATATTGTTGTTTTAAATGCCAGTATACGGTCTGACTGACTTGGATTTTTCCGGGTTCACCTTGTGACTCCATACGACTAGCAGTATTGACCGCATCTCCCCATAAATCATAGGTAAACTTTTTTAAACCAATAACCCCAGCCACCACCGGACCCATATTAATACCAATACGGATATTCAGTTGGTGGCTAATTTCCCCCTGTTTATGATCATCTGTAGACCCTTCTGCTAACCCAGAGGCTTCAGCAACTGGAAGGCTAACGCAGTGGAATTGTTGGACAACTTGTTGCATTTCTATAGCCATATCAGCGACGGCTTGAGGGTGATCATCACGGGGGTTAGGAATTCCCCCAACCACCATATAAGCATCACCAATAGTTTTAATTTTCTCCAAACCATACTTATCTGTAAGGCGGTCAAAAGCGGAAAAAAGTTGATTAAGTAAATCCACCAATTCTGTGGGTGTTAATTGGGAAGCGAGTTCAGTAAAATTAGTTATATCTGCAAATAAAATAGTGGCATTTTCAAATCTATCCGCAATACAAGTGTGGGTATTTTTTAACTGATAGGCTATGGTTTCGGGCAGAATATTTAACAATAATTCCTCGGATTTTTCCTTTTCTCGCCGTAAGGCTTCCTCGGCTTGTTTTTGTTGGGCGATCGCCTCAGAAATTTGATGATACATCTGCATAAATGCGCGAATCACATCCCCCAATTCATCGCGACTTTCCACAGAAGCAGCATAAAAGTGAGGGGGTAACCGATGATTAGCAATAGCTGAACCCGCGTTGATTAAATCCTGTCGTAAATTCAAAATCGGCAAAATCACTAAATAGTTAAGCACCACCATGGTCGCACCAGTGACAAACACAGAAATAATCAAAACCAGTCCCGCAATTCGTACAATAAAATACCAGACTTCCCGATGGATCCCAGAGGCATCATAACGGAGGATAATGATATAATCATCTGGGCGGGGAAAACTATCACAGGTAAGATCATAGCGATCGCCTTCGGGAGTGTTTACATAAAGTATTTGTACCTCCCTGGCTTCGGCAAAGGATAAAGCCGGAGTTTCCCCAAAACTGCCAATTAGTTGTCCGTCTTTACTGTAGAGAGACCCCCCCATCAGATCAGAATTCATATAATGCAAATTTTTCAGTTGATTAAGGAAATCCTGCGGCGTTTGATGGGGGTAAGTTTCTACCATCCAAGCGATTTTTTGAGAGGTTAGGCGCTGTAATTGAGACAACAACTCTTGGCGACGACGATACACTGATGGCACCAAAATAATTAATTCAATCACCACTATGCTAGTGGCAACCCAAAAGGCAATCCGCCTAGACAGGCGCGCATTTAAACATCTAGCGATTCCTATGGGAATTAGTGATTTCATGGTCGTTTTTTGGGGTTGGTTTTTGGGGGTTATGTGTCTTAATTTCTGAGTAATGACCGAGTGAATAATGAGCCATTAGCGGCAAAATTTGTCATGATCGGGTAGCCATGGGGGAGCGAATAATCCGCCGATTACCTGATATGGAGACAGGATAAAATCCTGATGGTCTTGACTTAATAATTGTGGGATGGGAGGGATTTTGTCATTAACCGCACTGCTGATTTTTGGAGCGATCGCAGAGGGAGTGAACCTATGGGCTTGCCAGTCAAAATCACCTAGTTTTGCGGCTGATGTAACCCTGGTATAAATTGCCCATCCAAGTATTTTGGCAGAAGAGGCTAAAGTGTGGGGGTGAAAATCAAGCATAATCCGGCGGCTAACAGTCTGTTTAGTAGTAGGGGGTAGCTGTTGGGTAGCTAACTCCTAATTGTTGGGCATATTCTGTTGATGGATATAATATAGCAAATATAATTATATCTGAATTATCAGTGAAGTTTTATAATAGGTTGGGAGTAGCCGAACTGCCGGGACTTTAGATACAATATATTCAGAGAAGATCATTAAATCTTTCCTAGCCTTTATCAACCAGTATGACAGAACCCAATTTATCCGCACCGCAACAGCCTCATCAGGATATTGATAGCCCCAATGGAAAGAGCCCTAACACCATTACCCTGAGTCCCTCAGCGTCTGAGAATCCAGCCTTATCCTACACCGAACATGGGGAGGTGTTTCACCTAGAAGAGTCCCCCAACAACAAAGGAAAAGGGGAGTTGGAAAATCCCAAACCCAGTAACTTTTTGGCTTCCGTGTTGACCCTGGGGGCGATCGCCGTCATGATTTTAGGGTTAGCGATCGATAACGTCTGGGTCGGCTATCTCAGCGCCGTTGTGGCTATTGCCGCATCACTGTTAATTATTTGGCCGAGTTGGGGTAAAATTTGGACAACCCTAATTCCTCCTATCTGGCGTAGTTTAATCGTCGCTAGTTTCGGGATTTTATCGGCAATTACCGGGCTGTTGATGCTGAGTGGTTCCAACACAGACGCAGCCCGTAATATTGTAATTAACTGGGATGCTATCGGGGCGCTGGGGGAATTGATCGGCGCTTTGGGTCAAATTATGATCGCCATTTTAGCGGTATATGTGGCTTGGCGACAATATGTAATTTCCCGAGATTTAACCATTCAGCAAAACCGCATCACCCAACAACAGACCATCGATGCTTATTTTCAGGGAGTCTCTGATTTAGCCTTGGGGGAACAGGGACTATTAGAAGATTGGCCCCAGGAACGGGTAATTGCAGAGGGACGGACCGCCGCCATTATTCGTAGTGTAGACGCAGATGGGAAAGCCAAAATTCTCCGGTTTCTGTCCCAGGCGCGGTTAATTACTCCCCTCAAACGCGATCGCCATTTGGGTCGCCCTATATTAGATGGTAATGGCAGTTATGCTGAAGATAGAGCCGAAGGTATCCGAGTTATTGATTTAGGAGCCATGTTAGCCGGGACGGACTTAAAAAATACCGATCTGCGGCGCACAGACCTGGGAGAAGCGAACCTAGTCCGCGCTAATTTAACTAATTGTGACCTGGTGCGTGCTAATTTATCTCGCGCTATTCTCTATGAAGCCAACCTCACCCATAGTAATCTGCGATCGACTAAATTCTTTTATGGTTCAGTGGAAAACGCCAGTCCCCGGACTCGGACATTAATTCCTGACTACTCTACTGGTGCTAATACTGGGGCTGTCATAGAAAATGCTGATTTTACTGGGGTTTTGAACCTCTCCGAGGAGAATCGTTATTATTGCTGTGCTTGGTCGGGGTCAAAATCTCGAAATACTATTCCCGGCGGCTGTGATGGTATCCCGAATAAATTAGGACGTTAACATTTTCAGGAGTATAGAATTATGGGCGATCGCCAAATTATTCATCTGGTTAACCGACTGAGTTTAGGCTTAATTAACGGTCAGATTAATCAAATTAAAAATACCGGGATGGCGGGATATATTAACTCACAACTTAACCCCAATTCTTTAGCTATTCCGGCAACTCTCACCCAGGAACTTCAGCCCTTAGATACCCTACCCTGGCGACCCGGAAAGCTAGTTAGAGAACAAAATCGAGAGGTTAATGAAGCCCAAAAACTGGGGTTAGGACAGCCTCAACTCGCACAAGTTAGGCGGCAATTTCAACAGAGAGTAATTAACCAAATTCGTCGCGCTAGAATGATTCGGGCTTTACATAGTCCCCGCCAATTAGAAGAGGTGATGGTCGATTTTTGGTTTAACCATTTTAATGTATTTGGATTGCAAGGACTGAGTAGAATTTGGATTGGGTCCTATGAAGAACACGCCATTAGACCTCATGTTTGGGGGAAATTCCGCACCCTACTAGGCGCAACCGCTAGGCATCCCGCTATGTTATTCTATTTGGATAATTGGCAAAATACCGCCCCTAATAGTCCCGGTGCAACGGGAAGATTTAAGGGGTTGAATGAGAATTATGCGCGGGAATTGTTGGAGTTGCACACCTTGGGAGTTGAGGGGGGATATACACAAAATGACGTGATGGAATTAGCCCGAATTTTGACAGGTTGGGGATTGCCAAAACCAAGCGATCGCCCCCGCAATCAGGAGGGATTTTATTTTGATGAAACTCGCCATGATTTTAATGATAAAATCTTCTTGGGTAGAACTATTAAAGGCAGAGGTATCGAGGAGGTTGAGGAAGCATTAGATATCTTAGCCAGTCACCCCGCCACCGCCAAACATATCGGTTATAAATTAGCCCAAGCATTTGTGGCTGATGAACCCCCATCATCTTTAGTTAAGGCTTTAGGCGATCGCTTTATCGAAACCCAAGGCGATATCACCGAAGTTCTCAAAACCTTATTTAACAGCACCGAGTTTTGGGAGGAAAATCACTACAATAGTAAATTCAAAAACCCCTATCGTTATATAACCTCAGTCATGCGCGCCGTCGGAGAAGTGACTAATTATGACCCCATTAACGGCATTTTAAATCAGTTGGGAATGCCTCTTTATGGCTGTCCTTCTCCTGATGGATATAAAAACACTCAACAGGCTTGGTTAAACCCAGATACCATGGTGCGTCGCAGTAGTTTAGCCGTCCCCTTAGCGGGGGGACTACTCCATAAAGGCAACCCAGTTGATGTCAAGCAGCTAGAGGAAACTTTAGGGGTTTTGTTATCTGCCCAAACTCGCCAAATTTTAGCAGAAAGTCCCCCCAATTTACAGGGTGCAATTTTCTTGGGTAGTCCCGAATTTATGCGGTATTAAAAATTAGTTTAATCCCCTGTTAGTCAGGATATCTGGTGATGGGATAGTATCATAATTATCCGGGTTTACCAGTGGCAAAAGTTGGTCAGCAGCCAGAGCAATTTTCCAAGGAAATTCATGGTTATTAAGTTCCTGCCATTTAGCTTTAGAAATATCAGCTTGAAGGTGATAATTTTGGGGGTGATTGGGGGGACTGTTTAACTTAAGATAAAGGCTCATTTGTTTGGGTGATTTTATCGTAAAAACTACCCAGCAAGGAAAGATATTTTTTTCTCCTGGTGGGTTGGTTTCTGACCATAAACTCAGGTTTTCCCCAACCTGATAAGCCCTAATTCCTACATGAGTTAATCCCTGGGGAAGGGGATTTGATAATTCTAAGTTACACCCCCAGTCAAGGCTTTTTATCACCCGTTCCGAAATTCTGACCACCCGTGAAAAGTTTTTGCATCCTGTCAGTTGGGCGGTTGATAAAGTAGGGGGGTGATCAAAAATATCTTGTGTGGAACCAGACGCTTCTACCCGTCCCTGATTAATTACTAATAACCGAGGACAAATACGATAGGCTTCTGAACGGTTATGGGTCACAAATAATGTCACTCCTGGATAGGTTTCTAATATTTGGATAAGTTCCTGTTCCATTTGATATCGAATGTGGCTATCTAGGGCGGAAAAGGGTTCATCTAACAGTAAAATTTCGGGTTCCCCTACTAAAGCCCTGGCTAGGGCGACTCGCTGTTGTTGTCCCCCTGATAGTTGATGAGGATAACGGTTTCCTATCCCCGGAAGTTTCACCCTGATTAATTGTTCCTCAACCTTCCTCTGTATTTGACGATGGGAGAGTTGGTCTGATAAACCAAAGGCGATATTTTCCGCCACAGTTAAATGGGGAAATAGGGCGTAATTTTGAGCCAAAAAACCTATATGGCGATCGCCACTCGGAATATTTATTTTCTGGACAGAATCAAATAGCACCTTCCCGTTTAAAACTATCCTGCCACTGGTGGGAGTATCCACCCCGACAATACATCTTAAAATCATACTTTTTCCCGTACCAGATGCACCCAAAATCCCTAGGGGTTCTTCGGGATAGCCAGCAAATTTTACCTGTAATCCAAAATCCGGAAGTTGTTTATAAATATTGACTTGTAACCCTTTACTTTCCGGCGGATATATGCTAAAATCATCCGGTAGTTTAATCTTGATATGAGGATGATTAACCCCCGGAGATTTGCGAGGCGATCGCTGCCATTTAATCCCCAAATTCGCCAAAGTAATTGCCGATAAAGAAATCGATAAAATCACCCCTGACCATATCCAGGCTTCCTGAATTTCTCCAGCTTGTACCGCCCCATAAATCGCCAAAGGAATAGTTTGAGTAACTCCCGGAATATTGCCAGCCAACATCAGAGTTGCCCCAAACTCTCCCAGTCCCCTAGAAAAAGCCAAAGTCGCCCCCGAAATAATACCAGGAAAAGCCAAAGGAAACGCTACTCGCACAAAAACCTTGAGTTGAGAAGCCCCTAAAATGCGGGCGGCAACTAACAAATTGCTATCTATTTGTTCAAAAGCCCCACAGGAAGTTTTATAGATGAGGGGAAAAGTCACCACAGTAGCCGCAATAATGCCCCCATACCAAGTAAAGACAATATTGATATTGAGGATAGCTAAAACCCCGCTTAATAGGCCTCTATCCCCAAAAAATCGCAGCAAAATAAATCCCACCACTGTCGGGGGCAAAATCAGGGGAGAAATTAAAAGACTTTCAATTAATGATTTCCATTTACCTTGATAACTATACAATTGATAAGCCGCCAAAACTCCCCCTATAAAAGTGATGGCTGTAGCTAGTAGCGAGATTTTTAAGGAAATCCAAATAGGCGATAAATCCGATGGCATTTCGGGGTTATAGATTCAGGGACAGTGGCACTATACACTATTGAGACCAACTACACCAACGATTAACTCTCCCTAGGTGGAGTCAATTGATCAGCCAATTAAATGATGACAGTGACTCAAAATGGGTTAATCTGATTCCTGTAGATATTTGCTAAGAACAGGAGATTAGGCTTGGAACGCACATTTCTAGCTATTAAGCCTGATGGTGTTCAACGGGGACTCATCGGCGAGATTATCAAACGCTTTGAAGCCAAAGGCTTTACCCTGGTGGGTTTAAAAATGATGAAAGCCAGCCGCCAACTGGCTGAACAACATTATGATGTCCACAAAGAAAGACCATTTTTCAATGATCTGGTTTCTTTCATCATTTCCGGTCCTCTAGTAGCAATGGTGTGGGAAGGAGAAGGTGTCATCGCCTCTGCTAGGAAGATTATCGGCGCTACTAACCCCCTGAATGCTGAACCGGGAACCCTGCGGGGAGATTTTGGGATTAGTGTTGGTCGCAACTTAATTCACGGGTCAGACGCACCAGAAACAGCCCAAAAAGAAATCGCCCTGTGGTTTAAGGATGAGGAATTGGTAAGCTGGGAGCCTAGCCTCAAGTCCTGGCTGGTAGAATAGCATCAGTTTGGGGACATCAATGGCGATCGCCATCAGTGGTCCCCAGTTTCCCCAAAAACCGTAACATTTTGTTTAAACTTGTTACAAACTCTTCCCAAGCGACCCATATTAGTTCAAATTAGTCAACAATCAAGATCACATTCAGATCCAAGGAGTTTCTTTATTATGTCTCTAACCGATACCCAAGTTTTTGTGGCTTTGGTAATTGCCTTGATCCCCGGTATTTTGGCATTCCGTCTTTCCACCGAACTTTATAAATAGAATCGATCCCTGTCTTTGTTGTCTCTAGGGACAATAACCGGACTTCGACAGAAAAGCGATCGTAATGGAGACAATTGCTGCATAATGCAGTAAATTAGTCTCTATCACTAGGCTTAACTGTCGGGGTCTTTTTATTTATAGTGCTGCGGGTTAAGTTTCGCAGCAAAGGATTGCATAACTCCACAGATGATGCAGGGACGCATCAACCGGGCTACCAGCCTGACAACTTGCCTTCGCATCAGACTCGATGATAAAAATATACTGAGACGACGATCATGTACGCGATTAAACCTTCTACACCACCTCAAAAACCACAGCAGTCTCCCCGTCCCTTGCGTCGTCGTTCTCAAGCCCGAGTCCGACCTCGCACCAATCGAAATCATCGATCGCTCGCATTAGAAACTACGGCGAAAATATTGACAAATTTCACATTATCTGCATTCGCAGTAGCAGCACTGGTCCAAATTGTGCCGAATCAACGCATCGTCCATGATAAATGGCGAGAAATTGAGGCGGAAGTTAATATGACTGAAGCCAGGGTTCAACAACATCAAGAGGAGTTTAGTCGCTATTTTGACCCTCAACAAGCTCAAAATATTATGCAAGAAAATGGCAACCGAATAGACCCCCGCCAGCGTCAAATTGTCTGGTTACACCCTAACCATAGGACCGCAGATAAACCTGAATTATCAGAGTCTCACTATGCGGAATTAGATCAGTAAAGTAGAGACAATTGGTTAACTACCACTGCCAATGAATCGCGCTTATGGAGTTGCGTAGTTCACCTTTCCACTTGATAATTTGCTCAACCTGCCCATTTGCCGTTTTCTGAAAACTGAGGCTGATTTTAGTTCATTAACACCATGGTTTTTGCCCATCTTTTTGGGGGTTAATTTCGATTAACAATCCCCCATCTCCTCCAACCTAGGGGTTGTAGGGTGATGGGGGTTAATCGTCAACCATTAAACTCTGATCTGGCGGTTCACCATTTCATCTGATTTTAGCCTCCGAGATAAGCGGTGATATCCTCGCCACATTCATCAGCCAGATAGCATAAAGCGCGAAAACGTAAACTGACTAATTCTTCATAAACCGGATTGAGTTTGCATAAGGGCGGAATGTGAAAAATAGTGCGATCGCCAAATTTAATATCTCGCTCAAAGGGGCATTGAGTCGGAATTAAACTACATAGCAATCGGGCGGTTTTCGGATTTTTGACTTGTATCTGGTTCAGCCACTGTCGCAGAGGTTGAAGGGGCGAAAATGATGGGTGAAAATGGTGGTGTGAATGATTTTTAACCCAACTAGCAAGGTGCAGACGGGGCATAGTATGGTTTGCCCAATTCATGATTAAATCCCTCAAATAGGAATACAGATGGCGATCGCCACCAGTTAGTATACTTTTTGCTGTACACTGGATCTTCAATCTTGTTGACAACTAATCCGCAATGGTTAGCGATCGCATTTCCTAGCTTGATCAGTCCAACTAGGGCTATTTCAAGCCCCCACTAGAATCGGTACTCCCATTTAGTGGTGGGTTATTGACGGTTAAATATTGCCATTGGCTTTGGATATCCTTCGTTCTCCCATCAATGATCTTGCCTTACATTTTCAGATTTTGGCTATGATTTAGATCACAACTATAAATCAAGTCTATAAACAATATAACTTTTACTGATAATCTAGGTATTGACAAGGAAACTTTTTTGTGAATTAAAGCCCAAGTATGGCGATCTAACCTGGGAAAACTTGGTTGACGATGTTTGGTTCACCGCCGGAGTATCAATTCTGGTAAACTGGCAAGATATCTGAAAGTCAAAAAAGCCCTGTCTAACCGGGGTGGGTAAAGTCAAAATCAAGCCACGGTGAGGAAAGAGACGTTGCTGAACACAGATGAACAGTTAAACCAGCAGCCTGCGCCTGTAACTACCCCTGCTGAAACATCTCAGACATCCACTGGTGAGGGTGATTCTGTTGGGGTGGAACAAGATCAAGCCGGGAACTGGGGGATATTCAATATATTTAAAGCATTTCGGGAGTATAACCAGGGGAATCGTTTATATAAACGGGAGCGATATGATCAGGCTCTGATACATTATCAGATCGCGGTTAAGTTAAAGCCTGATTCGTGGGCGGCTTGGTTGCGCTTGGGTAATACATTACGAAAGTTGAAACAGTATAAAAAGGCACTGGGGGCCTATGATCGGGCTATTAAATTGCGTCCGAGAAATTATTGGCCGTGGACGTTTAGAGGTATGACTCTATCGAAGTTAGAACGCTATGAAGAAGCGATCGCCTCTTTTGACAAGGCTTTAACTATGGAACCCAATAACTTTGAAGCCTGGTATGAGAGGGGTTTGGCTTTGGAAGCATCCCTACAATTTGAGGCTGCTGCGGCTTCCTATAAACGGGCGATCGAAATTAAACCAAATATTTCGGCTCTATGGTATCACCAGGGTAGTGCTTTGATGAATGACGATCGCTATAGTGAAGCCGTGGCATCATTAGATCGGGCGGTCAAACTGGAACCGGCTAACTATGAAGCCTGGTTTCATCGTGGGGAAATGCTGACTCGTGAGCATCGTTATGTCGATGCGATCGCTTCCTACGATAAAGCCTTAGAACTGCAACCAGCGAGCTTCAAGGCTATTTTTAATCGGGGGATTGCCTTACAAAAATTACATCGCTACAATGATGCGATCGCCTGTTATGACCAAGTGATCCAACTGCAACCCAACGATTACGAAGCCTGGTTTTATAAAGGTATGGCTCTGAAATCGGGGTGGCCGAAAACTGCTTTACTTAGCCTAGATCGGGCTTTGGAAATTAACCCGGAGTCCCCAGCTATTTGGATAGGTCGGGGTCAAACTTTACTGGATTTAAAAGAATATAAATCCGCGATCGCTTCTTTTGACCGCGCTACTCAACTCAATTCTAACTTTCCCGAAGCCTGGTTAGGTCGCGCAGTCGCTTTATTTCAGTTGCGGCGTTACCCAGAAGCCATAATTGCCTGCGATAATGCCCTGCAAGTACAACCAAACTTCCTCGAGGCTTGGAACCAGCGGGGATTGACCTTAGAAAGATTAGGACGCTATGAGGATGCGCTGAAGGCCTACGATAAAGTAATTCAAACTACTGTTTTAACCCTCGAACTAGCAGACCAAGTGGGACTACAGCGAGGTATGGCATTGGAACTACTTAAACGAGATGAAGAAGCAGTCATGGCTTATCGGAAATTGGTTCGCCAAAAACCTGATAACTTTCAAGCCTGGGTGAAACTGGGACAGGTTTTAGCTCGTTTGGGACAATATGTGCAGGCGGTGGATGCTTTTTCTGAGGCGATCGCTATTTGGCCAGACAATTACCAAATTTGGTTAGAACAAGGGGCGATCTTGGAAAAACTCGATCGCTATCAAGATGCGATCGCTGCTTATGACCGACTCATTAAAATCAAACCCGACTACTGGGAAGCCTGGGTCAGACGCGGCCAAGCCTTCGAGCAAATTGCCCTATATCAAGAGGCTTTTAATTCCTATGGGATCGCCCTAGAACTCAGCGAACAACCCCAACCATCACCAATTATCGCTCACCGAGAACGAGTCAGGCGGAAACTCGTAGATATGTAACCCCCAACGAGCAACCCCCATGGCCGAAAGTCATGGCTCAGTTGATGTTCAAAAAACCCCGTTTATTCCGAAAATATTCTTTGACAACCTAGAAACAGCATAGAAACCCGGTTTTAAAGAGAGTTCCTAATTCCTTGCACCCATGCCCTATGACCCCCCAGGAAAAAGCCCAACTATATACTAAACTGGCAGTGCTGTTGGAATCTGGTTTGACAGTCTATCAAAGTTTGATAGTAATCGCCAAAAAAAGCAATCCTCGGCTTGGTCGTTACCTGGGGAAAGTGATTAAATCTCTCGGTCGTGGGGAAGATTTATCTGTCGCTTTCAGACGAGCCCCTCGGATATTTGACTGGTGGACTGCTAGTTTGCTGGATATAGCAGCCACCAGCGGCGCACTACCGGAAATGTTGTTACAACTGGCTGAAATTGAAAAACAGCAGACCCACCGACAAAATTTTTATCGTTCTGTGACCATAGCTGCTGCGACTACTGCTTTCAGTCTTCTGTTGCTACTGGCGACTATCTTATACACCCATGAGGCTAACCTAAATGATTGGCTGTTGTGGATGTTTCTAGCCGGCGTTGTCGGGTTTATGGTCTACAAACTTATCCCCAGACTGCCTTTGATCCGTCGTATTCAAACCGCCCGTTCTATGCTATATCTAGCTGAGTTGGAATTGCCCATTAGATGTGGCTTGCCAATTCTCATGGCGATCGAATTGGTGCGCGATCGCATTCCATGTCCGCAGATGAGGGGAACTTTAACCGTAGCCTTGGGACAAATTCCCGCCGGCAAAAATCTCAGCCAATGTCTGCGGGAACGACTCCCGGCGATCGCTATCAATTTGATTCGCACTGGCGAAGAAACCGGACATCTCGATGGTGCCCTGTATAATGTTAAACAATACTATGAACAGGAACTAATGCGATCGCTGCGTCTACTACAGAGGATTCTGATTCCCGTGACTCTCCTATCAGCGGGAGGAGTAGTAGCCATTCTAAGCCTAGAAGCCATGAAATCACTCTTCATTTTGCTACCTAGTTAACCCCTCAAATCCTGGGAACTAGGAACAGATTGGCAAAAATTAATGTTTTCGAGCTTGTGAAATTTGGCAACTACATTTAAGCTGACTATAACCGCAACCGGATCCGAAATTGTGGTGCATAAGGCCTGCCGACTGCTAGTTTATTATTGGGAAATTCTTACCCAAATGCTTGACATTATACCCAACTATTGATACACTCGGAACCGTCAAGGCCTATAGCAGCATAGCTGTTCTGTAGTAGACGTAAAGTGCATCGCCTGTAAATTTTGGCTGACAAAAGGCGATTTGTACATGAGAATAGTCCGCTTTCAACCTAATGTTGAAAGCATTAAGAGACACCTCCACGTCTGCTTTTTAAGATTGTGCAATACTCAGATACTTCCGACTATTGCCCAATTTTTGGGGGTTAAGTGTATCTGTTATGAGAAATGGCAGTTTTCATTCTTTTAAGTGAGGTTTTACATGAAACTACCAAGTGTGAAGAATTTTCGTCCGGGATTGTTTTTCGGAGCGATCGCTGGTGTAATTTTTGCTCAAAGTGGTGCGATCGCCGCCGAGCGAGTGATTCTCACCTATGGACCTTTCCAAGCTCCCATCAACATCAGCGATTTAGAGGCATTTACCAGAGATGGAGTGACCACTAAAACTATTCGCCAGATTGTCGGTGCTTCCGGGATTCAGGCAGACACCCTGCGGGGATTGATGGGATTAGAAATTGGCTTTGACCTAGTACCATTTTCCTGTATGATTTACACTCCCACAGGTCAAGAACTAACTGATGAAATTGGTGCAACTGTACGAACCCATCGGCGAGTTGCTAATGGCAAAGCTATTCGCGCTGGACTGATTAACGCCCTCAGCAACGATGGCAAAATCTCTTTCTTGGAGTTTCTGAAATACTATCCTGTGCCGGGAATGTATGTCGATGTCGCCAATATTCCGGCAACAGTCGCTAAAATGCAGAGCGTAAGTACCGAATTGGGATCTCTGTTTAGACAGGGTTCACAGTTTGGGACTCAGTTCTCCGATGGTACAAGAATTGTCGGTGGCTGTTCTGCTCAACGAGTTGATTTACCAGGTGCTGGTGCTGGTGTTGTACAACCACGGCCCGCACCAACACCCGCGCCACGGCCTGCACCTGCACCAGTGCCACGGCCTGTACCCGCACCAGCGCCGGCACCAGCGCCGGCTCCTGGTCCAATTAGAGGCCTGTGGTAATTTGACTGTTGGTTTAACTCCCCAGGGTGTCAGTCAGACACCCTGCTTTCTGGCTCTGGGTTTTCCACTGCCTCAATATATTGGCTCTCTATTAAAAATGAACCTTTGGTGAATCTAACGCCCCAGTAACCACCAGGACGGCGATCGAGAACTACCCCCACTTCACCTAACTTGATCACGTTCGGAGGCCGTAGAATCGGCATGGGTTCCGCTGTTTTGATATATGGCGGTAGAGCAATCACTCTAACTTGTTGATGAACGGCAAATTCTTTATCTTTTTCCATCAGATCTGGGAATGCTTCCACTGAGCAATCACCCTATTGTAAACGATCGCAGCCATTCTCATTATAGAAATTCGACTGCTATTGGGTAGAATGTCTAACTCTAAACCTTGCAGGATAAACGTCAGTAGGCCCTCCCAACTGTCTAAGTACAGGTAACAGGTTAACGCCCGTAAATCACCAAAAAAAGTCTTGCGGGTCCTAGCAACTTGTACTTATCATCCAGCAACTCCAGCCAGGTATGCAATAGTACCGACAGGATGTTTCGGGTCTTGAGGGTGTTGTTATGCGAACAGCACTGGAGCATGAAAACCTTGTCTCAAGAGAGCAAGGATGAAAGGCGACACGGGTACTTTAGTGCCCGTCAGCCCAAGACCTGATCAACTCTCGAACAACATCGCTGTTTGACTTGACACGCTTACTAGATAAATGCTACACAGATTGAGCGTGGATAAAGGTAACCAACCACTTAAAAAACCTTGTTGCCTCAAGGCGTACACTGAACCTTGACCATTGAATCTATGCGGTTTTGCTGCATTGTTCTAGCTTCCTCCAGGCAGCAGGTAAAAGATTCACAGGAACTAGACAAATCAGTTTTTGAGGTATATTTGCTTTAATCTAAACAGGATTGGCAGAAATGCAACTACGGTAGGGCATACGTGCGAGACGTTTAGGAGTCAAATAAGGCTGCAATGCCTGAAATAACCTCCTAGTGGGACTTCCACCCCTTGGTGGAATATAAGGGATTCGCACCCCTAACCATCCCATAACTGTTTATATGTCCCGACGCTTGGAGAAATCTAAGCAAGGCAGGGAACTCAAGGTCATAAACCAACTGAGAAATCAGGGCGTTGAGAGTAACGGCGATAGCCACCCCCAGTTTTGGGAATCATAACCCCAGGATTGAAGCGGGGAACGGAAGGCGTGAGGGAAACCTATTCCCAATAATCCGACCACTGCCAACCATCCATGATTAGGGAAACCGAATGTCCGGCTTGAACCATCGTAATAACACAGTAGCGAAATAGGTTGATACGCTGCGCTCAAAAGAGTAAGGGGAAAAGTAGGATTTTGTATGAGATACCTACACAGACCTTTAAAAGTACCCCGGTTCTGAGGACAAATCTAAAGATGGAATGCCCGTATAAACGGAACGTTTAAACCCCTTTTAGGCTCTCAAGTGGCAGGATGTACCTGCACAGTAGTGAAAGTGTAAGCGCATACCTTTAAGGGGAAAGGATGTGACTGAAAGCCAATGCCTAACTGTAATGGTTAGGATATGCCCACTAGTCACGGTGTGGATATAGAGATGGCGACAATTAGGAGTGTTTACGACGATAGCGAGTTTAAAGACTACGATGTTGTATTTAGCTCTAAAAGTTGAAGTCACAAAGCCGGAAGTCGTTACCCTGTTCCCGATGTCAAAAGGGGTATCCACATCAGGAGCCGTGTGATGTGAAAGTATCAAGCACGGTTTTGTATTGGAGTTGGGGAAGGCGACTTCCCTTTCGACCATAACCGAAAGTAACGCTTGGGGAGAGTCCCACCTCTGGGCTAGACGACGCAAGGAATCTAGTTTAAGTGGTCTCGGTGAGCCAAGAATCCCCGTCTCTTCAGAGCGGGGAGTGTCAAGCTGATTTTCCACCTTCCACCCCGGCTATAACAATTTCTCCGACATTTTCATCCCTCATGGGATAACTGGTAGCCAAGGAATTTTTAGAGTGCGTCCCTATTTTAGTTCAAATCCGGTCTCCGTGCCACCTCCGGCGTGAAATCGTGCCAGTTTCTCGTATCGTTGGGCGTGGTCAATAAGTTCTGTGACTTCGGCTTCGGAAATTTCCCGGATACGTTTAGCGGGAACTCCCACCATTAGCGATCGCGGTGGTACGTCTTTGGTCACTACAGAACCCGCGCCGATAATACTACCGAAACCGACTCGCACTCCATCTAGTATAATTGCCCCAATGCCGATTAAACTTCCCGGTTCAATATGGGCGGCATGGATTACCGCCCGATGACCTACGGTAACATCATGTTCTAAATGGGTAATATATCCGGGGTCGCCGTGGAGAATAGCCCCATCTTGAATATTAGTGCGATCGCCTATAATAATCCGTTCAACATCCCCCCGCACTACCGCAGTATACCAAATACTCGCTCCTGAACCCACTTGTACATCACCAACCACCACCGCACCTGGGGCGACAAATGCAGCCTTAGACAAATCAGGTGGGGGAAAATGACCGACTGCTGGACAAATGGGAGCTTGATCAGGTAGGTTCATAGCTTAAAGGGATGGCTGATTGATACATATACAAAACCCATCGTTATAATAGACCACTACTGGCTCGGAAAACGCTTTCATGATAAATTCTGTCTTGCAGTACCCTATTTTTGGGGCGGAGATTCGCTGTCCTCACTGTCGCCAAAAAATCCCCGCTTTGACCCTGACCGATACTTACCTCTGTCCTCGACATGGGGCTTTTGAAGCTGATCCTCAAACTGGCGAATTGGTACATCTTCAATCCGGGCGACAATGGCGTTTATGGGAGGATGAATGGTATCGACAGCATACCCATCCTGACGGTATCCGCTTTGAAATACACGAAGCCCTCGATCGCTTATATACTCAGGGATATCGAGCCACACGAGTCATTATCGCCCAGCGTTACCAGGAGTTAATTAGTTCTTATCTTGAACGTAACACCCCCTGGCGTGACCAATCGGAGGTGGCGGAAACTCGTCTATATGGTCTTCCTGTAGAGTTTAGCCCCTCGCCACAGGTTGAACCCTGTTGGGATGTGATTAACTTTAGTCTGGAAAAGGAAAAAGAAAAGGACTCTCCTGCATCTTATCCTTATTATTTACGGTGATTGAAATAGATGGGGATAACTTCATGCACCATGCTTCTATTCGCACCGCTGATATTCATCGCGCCATCGCATTTTATCAGCAGTTGGGGTTCGATGTCAGCGATCGCTTTACTACTGGCTACACCCTCGCCTGTTGGATGCAAGGGGATTTGGGCCGCCTTGAACTTATCCAAATTCCTGAACCGTCACCACCCCCTGACCCCTTTGGAGATGAACATTATGTCGGTTACTATCATCTCTCCTTTGACTTGACTGATATTACTCCTGATTTACCTACTTGGATTCATGATTTAAGCGATCGCATCCCCTCTTTAAAGGTTCTCCTTCCCCCTACCCAACAGCTAATCAGTAACCGCGTTTATGAGGTCGCTTTTATTGCTGATGCTGACGGCTTACCACTGGAATTTATCCGCTTGTTAAAGGCTTAATTAATTCCACAATTGCCGCCATTCCATTGCTCTAAATTTTAAAAAAAAAATGGCCCGCCGCTCTAAAGGGGTTGACAAGATGGGGGGATGCCGGGTAATATTATAGTATTACGCTTTATAATTGGAATATGTACCAAAATAATTTTAAAGTCATGCCTCCCATTATGTAAAATGGTAGCACAGCCACCCGCCCAAGTCAATAGTTATCTCTCATTACTAGGGCGATCGCCACAATTTGTAACAAAACTTAACATAATCGGCTATCAAAATATTAGCTGTTAAGGGGAGACGGTAACGAGGGAGTGTTAATGCGCTATCTTGTTAAAAAACGACAGGAGAATAAACAAATGGCAGATAATTCAACCGAAACCAGTAATAATGCTGTAGAGGCGGTAAGTAGCATCAAGGATAAATTCGTAAATATCATCAATAGTTGGCAACTGAAAGTAGGAATAGTTCTGTCCGTAGTAGCGGCGATCGGTTTGCTGTCATTTTTTTGGTCTCATATAGTAGCGGAGTTAGGGATGAAGGCTTGGTCAAAGAGTTCTGGAGCGACTCCGATTAGGTGTATGATCAGAGATACCAATGGCGATGAGTATGTCAGTTGTAGCGCCATCCTCAATGACCAAATAGTACCCTTAGAATGCGGTTCAAGCATCTTTAACGTGGGGTGTCGGATCAACTATGGGGCGGCGGCGGCTCCAGCAGTTCGCCAACGGAAACCTTAATGGGTGTAAACCCACCGGGATATATGGTAATTGGTAGGGGCGGGTTCACGGGGCTATATGGTAATTGGTAGGGGCGGGTTCACGGGGCTATATGGTAGTAACAGATAAATGCACATAAACCCGCCCTATCTATCCCCGTCATAATAAACCCGCCCTATCTATCCCCGTCATAATAAACCCACCCAGGTTAAGATAGTTAGAGAGCAGGGGAGAAGATTATTGAAACACCGACTAATCTTTAATTCCCTGCTTTTAATTTTAAGGATAAATTAATGATTTTTGATTGTATTATTGTAGGTTCAGGTCCAGCGGGAGCGACAGCAGCCTATCATTTGGCGAAAAAAGGTCATTCGATTTTAGTTATTGATAAAGCGATTTTGCCACGATATAAACCCTGTGGGGGTGGAGTTTCTCCGGTAGTTCAGGATTGGTTTGATTTCGATTTTTCGCCGGCAATTTCTCTGCAAACTCATGTGGTTTATTATACATGGAATAAATCGGAACCCATAGAGGTGGAATTAAAAATCAATCCGATTTGGATGGTCAGGCGAGAGGTTTTTGATTATTTTATTGTGAAACAGGCTATCAGTAAAGGGGCTACAGTTAAAGATAATACGGAGGTTATGGGGATAGAATTTAAGAGCGATCGCTGGTTAGTTAAAACCCCGGAAGATACCTACACGGGTCGTTATTTAATTGGGGCGGATGGTGCTAAAGGTCCTATGGCAAAATGGTTAGGATTTACCAAACAAAAGAAACTGGTAGCGGGGGCGTTAGAATTAGAAATACCGACATCTGAACCTGTGGATATGAAAACCTATTTTGAGTTTGGTTTAGTCAATAGTGGTTATGGCTGGAATTTCCCTAAAGCTGACGGCTATTCCCTAGGAGCCGGAGCCTTTTCTAAACAACGCAAAGCACAAAATTTTAAACGAATATTAGAAGATTATGCGACATTTTTTAACCTGAATTTAGATAATGCTACCGAATGCGGACATCCGATTTCTCTGTGGGATGGTAAACAAAAACTACATACCCAAAATGCAGTTTTAGCAGGAGAAGCGGCTTGTGTGGTTGATCCATTTACGGCTGAGGGTATTCGTCCATCTATTTTTAGTGGTTTAAAAGCTGCTGAAGCAATTAATCAAGCCCTAGGGGGGAATATTAATGCTTTAGATAAGTACACAGAGACGATAAATGAGGAATGGGGTAATCAGATGATGTGGGCTCAGAAATTAGCTCAAATATTTTACCGTTTTCCTCAATTTGGCTATAAAGTAGCTGTCAAAAAACCTTCAGCCACCGCGACTATGAGCCGCATATTTGCGGGAGAGTTGAGTTATTCAGATGTAGCAAATAAAGGGATTAAATTATTGCAAAAATCCCTCTTTAATTTTAACTAAAAATAACTAATATTCAGCCTCTAATTAAAACTCTCGGATAGGTCAAGGGGACATATTTTAATGACATTTGGTAGTGGTAGGGTCAGAACCGGTCAAATAGTGATAATAGACCGGAACATTAAAAACTGACGTACCCGTGTAAATGACTGTTTAAAAATCAATGGTTTGGGGAGCGCGGGGGAAAGGAATTACATCACGAATATTAGCCATCCCTGTCATAAACTGAACTACCCGTTCAAACCCTAAACCAAAACCCGCATGGGGAACAGTTCCATAGCGCCTCAAATCTAAATACCACCATAATTCATCGGGGTTAATTTGTAAGGCTTCCATACGTTTTTGGAGGATATCTAAGCGTTCTTCCCGTTGAGAACCGCCGATAATTTCGCCAACTTTTGGGGCGAGAACATCCATGGCGCGGACAGTTTTTCCGTCTTCATTTTGACGCATATAAAAGGCTTTGATTTCCTGGGGGTAGTCGGTAACAATTACGGGTTTTTTAAAGAGTTCTTCAGCTAGGTAGCGTTCATGTTCGGATTGTAGGTCTAAGCCCCAACTGACGGGATATTCAAAGGTGCGATCGCTTTTTTCCAATAGTGCGATCGCCTCGGTATAGGTAATGCGTTCAAATTCATTATTGATAATATTATCAGCCGTAGCCAAGACGGAATTATCAATTCTTTGGTTGAAAAATTCCAGGTCTTCTGGACATTGTTCTAAAACGGACTTAAAGATATGTTTAAGGAAAGCCTCAGCCAAGTCCATATTACCATCAAGGTCACAAAAAGCCATTTCTGGTTCAATCATCCAGAACTCGGCTAAGTGGCGAGAAGTATTAGAATTTTCCGCCCGAAAAGTGGGGCCAAAAGTGTAAACATTGCCAAAAGCCAGAGCCATAATTTCAGCTTCTAGTTGACCGCTAACGGTAAGAAATGCGCGTTTTCCAAAGAAGTCTTGGGAGAAATCTATAGCTTTGGTATCGGTGAGGGGTAGATTATTGAGATCTAAACTGGTGACGGAAAATAATTCTCCCGCCCCTTCGCAGTCACTGGCGGTGATAATAGGGGTATGTATCCACAGAAAGCCTCTTTCTTGGAAAAATTGGTGAACCGCCGCCGCACAGGCGTTGCGAACCCGAAAGACTGCGCCATAGGTGTTAGTACGCGATCGCAAATGGGCGATCGTGCGTAGAAACTCAAAAGAGTGTCGCTTCTTCTGCAAAACATAGGTCTGAGGGTCAGCCTCACCATAGACCTGTACAGTATCAGCCTTGAGTTCAATACGTTGACCTTTCGCAGGAGAGGAGACAATTTCCCCAACCACTTCCACGGATGCGCCGGTGTTCAGTTGTCGTAAAATTGCTGCATAATCTGTTAAATCGGGGTTGAGGACTACCTGAAGGTTAGCCATACAAGACCCATCATTAACCTCAACAAAGGTAAACTCCTTCAGTTCCCGTTTAGTCCTCACCCAACCCTGAACCGTTACCGCTTCACCGGGTTTACCTGTCCGCAAAATTTCTGCTATACGTCCTGTGGCCATTTTGTCTGTCCCTTAACCCATCTAATTTTATATATACCAGCGATCGGGAATCGGGAACCACAGGTCTGGTGACAGTTAACCATCATCACTGGGCGGTCCACTGTTCCTAAAGTTTTCTAAACCAATAGTATGTTTAAGTGCTATTTTCGGCGTAAAATTAGCTTGAGCAATATCAATGAGCGAGGAGACATTCCATGCCAGAGGCGGTGGGTGTAATTCAAACCTTGGGTTTTCCAGGTGTACTGGCGGCGGCTGATGCAATGGTTAAAGCTGGACGGGTGACTTTGGTTTATTTTGATTTAGCAGAACGGGGAGAGTTTATGGTCGCCATTCGGGGCGGAGTTTCGGAAGTTAAGCCCGCAATGGAGGCTGGTATTGCAGCGGCTCAAAATACCTTTGGGTGTACGATTATTACTCACTACACCATTCCTAACCCTCCGCCTAATATTGTTGATGTTCTTCCTATTCACCATACCCCAAGAGCGAACCCTTCCGAGTCTAACTGGTCGCTCAGGTTGGGAGTATGTACATATAGCATATTCTGGTAAATTTGTCAACAATTGTCGCTGGACTCAAGTTTTGAGGTGCAGCGACGGGTTATTATTCACTCAGGAGAGTTTCGATGTCACAACAAGCAGTGGGCGCACTGGAAACGAAGGGGTTTCCAGGAATTTTGGCGGCAGCAGATGCAATGGTTAAAGCAGGTCGTGTCACCCTAGTGGGCTATATTCGGGCGGGTAGCGCTCGGTTTACGGTGATGATACGAGGAGATGTTTCCGAGGTGAAAACCGCTATGGATGCTGGTATTGCAGCGGTAGAGAAGGTATATGGGGGGGCTTTGGAAACTTGGGTAATTATTCCCCGTCCTCATGAAAATGTCGTGGCTGTGCTTCCTATTGATTTTAGCGACGCGGTGGAAGAATATCGAGCTGCGGCTGAGGGTTTGACTCTTCCTAGGGGTAACGCACGATAATGGACAGGCTCCTTGCTCCGGGGGAATCACGGAGTAGGGGGCAATGGTAAAATATAAGTTGTGCTACAATGAACCCTTTATTCGTTGTTGAGAGAGTGGGTTTCTGATGAGCATACTCAACAAAATCTTTAAAGGACAGGATGAAACACGGATTTCTCTGTCTACCCCGGAGGCGTTTGCGGCGATCGCTGTTAGTGCTATCTGTGCTGACGGCTATCTGTGCGCCCAGGAAAGGGAACGGATTATAGTTGTATTGTCGGAACTTCCCCTGTTTAACGGATATTCAGAGCAAAAACTCACTAATTTAGTCGAGAAGTTATTTGAGTTACTATCCCTCAAGGGGACTTACTCTCTATTGGCGATCGCTCGTGAGTTTTTACCTGTACAACTTCAGGAAACTGTGTTTACAGTAGTTAGCGATTTGTTATTGGTTGATGGGGTCTTGTCTATTAAAGAACGAGAGTTTTTGACCCATTTGTGGCAAATGTTGGATATACCTGCTGAACAAGCGTCTGAGATTTTTGAGCAGAAATTAGAACAATACGATCTCAGAACACCTAATGGTTAATGAGAAGATTAAGCCGATATCTGATAATTGTTGTGATCTCATTTGTCATAGTGACAATGGGGTTGACTCAGGCGATCGCACAAATCCCCAACCGAGGGGCGATCGCTCCATTTCAGATATCCCAGCAACAGACACAACCCCCTGATTTTGATAGTATCATCCAGGGCACAGAACAATTTATCGGGTTGTTTACTCTCTATCACAAACCCGAAACTAGACAGGTTTATCTGGAAATTCAACCCCAACAGCTTGGGCAAAATTTTCTGTGTTTTATTAGCCTGGAGTCCGGGTTAGAAAATACTAACTTTTGGAGTGGTCAAGATTTAGGAAATTTCCTATTTAAACTGCGTTCTGTTCCCAACCGGATAGAATTATTAATTCCTAATATCAACTTTCGGATTAATCCTCAAGAACCGCAAGCCGCCGCCATAGAACGTGCCTTTAGGGATTCAGTTTTATACTCCCTACCCGTCATGGCTACCCACCCTGAAAGACAGAGTATTTTAATCGATTTTAGCCCAGTGTTAGTAGGAAATAACGAATTTTCTGGAGTCGTTTCTCGACTGGTATTAAGTTTACAAAATAACTACAATTTTGATGCTGATAAATCCTCTATTTCTAGTCTCAAGGCTTTTCCGAATAATATTGAAGTTGCATCAGT
This sequence comes from Arthrospira sp. PCC 9108, assembly GCA_016745315.1. Classification (GTDB taxonomy): domain Bacteria; phylum Cyanobacteriota; class Cyanobacteriia; order Cyanobacteriales; family Microcoleaceae; genus Limnospira; species Limnospira platensis. The sequence goes on along the minus strand of CP066886.1, from coordinate 279,473 downwards.
ATTAGGGTTTACAGCAGTGGGGAGAAACCTGGTACCTGATAGCCCGGCTATTTCTGATAGGCGTGCATTTAACCTACAAATTCGCTACAGTTTTCTCGCCCTTCCTGATGATCACAGCTACCGAACTCGCCTAGCTGATGAACGAATCGGCTATTTTACAACTATTTATCGGGATGTTTCTAACCCCAGCAGACCAGGCGCAATGGTGCGCTATATTAACCGCTGGAATTTACAAAAACAAATCCCTAGTGCGCCCTTGTCAGCACCAGTAGAACCCATTGTATTTTGGCTAGAAAATACCATCCCTTTAGCATACCGTGAAGCCATTGCAGAAGGGGCTTTAATGTGGAATAAAGCCTTTGAAAAGGTGGGTTTTATGAATGCGATCAAAGTTAGACAAATGCCGGATAATGCTACCTGGGACCCCGCCGATGTCCGTTATAATACCATTCGCTGGTCTACATCTTTTAACTCTCCTTTCAGTGGTTATGGTCCTTCCCATGTTAACCCTTTAACAGGTCAAATTTTAGATGCAGATATGGTTATTGAAAGTCAAGCCATTGACAGCTTGCGACAAAGACAGGAAATTTTAGTCGAGGGTAGTTCTGCACAATGTCATGATGGTTTATTAGGGCGAAATTGGCAACAACCCACCCCTAATAATCAGGAATATTTAATAGCATTGGAGCATTTTTGTTTTGAGGTAGAATCTACTCGTCAATTGGCTATTGGTGCGATCGCCATGTCTGTGAATCCTAGGTTTCACCAAGATTCTATAGATGAGTATATTAATCAATATTTGCGTTATTTAACCGCCCATGAAATTGGTCATACTTTGGGGTTAAGACACAATTTCCGAGGTAGTACCATGCTAACACCAGAAGAATTAAACGATCGCCATATTACCCGGACTAGGGGAATGACCGCCTCAGTAATGGACTATTTACCAGTTAATTTAGCCCCCCCAGGACAACCCCAGGGCGATTATTTTCCCGTAGTGTTAGGCGCTTATGATGACTGGGCGATTCAATATGGATATCAACCTATTTTAGAACATACACCTTATTTAGAGTCTCGCCAATTGCAGGAAATTGTAGCACAGGCAACTGCTCAAGATCTAGCATTTGCAACCGATGAAGATGTATGGGGAATTTTTCTTGACCCCGAGGCGCTACCATGGGATCTCAGTAGTGAGATGTTACGCTATTCTCAATGGCAATTAGACAATGCCAGGTCAATATGGGATAGGTTAGAAACCCGTTCATTTCCCAGCAGTCAAGAATCTGACCAACTGCTGACAGCTTTTAATATAATTTTGAGTTATTATGCTAATAATGCAGCTAATGCCATACCATATATAGGGGGTCAGTCTTTCCATCGTTATCGCATTGGTAATAGTGGCGGTTCTTTACCTTTAGAACCAATTTCAGTCACTCAGCAAAGGGAGGCTTTGAAACTTTTAGCCAAATATGTATTTGCTGAAGATGCTTTTAATTTTTCTCCGAACTTGTTAAATCGCTTAGTTCCTTCTCGATGGTCTGATTGGGGAAATCCTAATCGTTTTGCGTCCTTAGATTATCCGATTAGCGATCGCATTTTGTGGGTGCAAAGTCGAATTTTATCTGAACTACTTTCACCAGCGAGGCTAACTCGTTTACGGGATTTAGAATTTAAAACTTCTCCCGGTAATGCTTTAACCATACCAGAATTATTGGAAATGCTAACAAATAGCATCTGGTCGGAACTATGGACTAGCGAAAAACAAATATCTATTGGTCCAGTGCGTCGTTCCCTGCAACAAGTTTATCTGGATTTAATGACTAATATAGTATTAGGAAATACCCCCGCTCCCCAAGATGCACAGACCTTAGCCTGGTTTCAGTTTAAGCAATTAGAAGAATCCCTAGATTATCTAGTAAAACGTCGTGGCGATCGACTAGATGCTTACAGTATAGCACATTTAGCAAAAAGTCGCGATCGGATTGCTAAAACTTTAGGAATATAGCCTTAACTTACCATATCAAAAACCGCAATTATCATTAACACAAAAATCCTCCCATTCTCCAGTCAATTAAACTTCCCCACCGGAATTGTCATAAACCCGCCCCCACCCACCCATAAATCATCAACCACCAGCCCGTAGGGGCGGGTTCCGCAGTCAATCAAACTTCCCCACCGGAATTGTCATAAACCCGCCCCCACCCACCCATAAATCATCAACCACCAGCCCGTAGGGGCGGGTTCCGCAGTCAATTCAACTTCCCCACCGGAATTGTCATAAACCCGCCCCCACCAGCCCGTAGGGGCGGGTTCCGCAGTCAATTCAACTTCCCCACCGGAATTGTCATAAACCCGCCCCCACCCACCCATAAATCATCAACCACCAGCCCGTAGGGGCGGGTTCCGCAGTCAATCAAACTTCCCCACCGGAATTGTCATAAACCCGCCCCCACCCACCCATAAATCATCAACCACCAGCCCGTAGGGGCGGGTTCCGCAGTCAATTCAACTTCCCCACCGGAATTGTCATAAACCCGCCCCCACCCACCCATAAATCATCAACCACCAGCCGGAATGATATAATATATAATTAGGATATTGCGGGTTTATCCGGTGTAAATAGGGCGGGTTTATGGAGTTTATTTGTTACTATCATATAGCCCCGTGAACCCGCCCCTACAGATAATTTGTGATGGTTTATCAATATGAAATACAATCCTGATATTCATAACCGCCAATCAATTCGTCTCCGAGAATATGATTACAGTCAACCTGGGGCATACTTTGTCACAATTTGTATTTATCATAAACAATGCTTGTTAGGTGAAATTAAAGACCAAACTGTAATCCTCAATTGTTATGGTGAAGTAGTTAAATTTAATTGGTTTAATCTAACCAGAGTTTACCCTTCAATTGAGTTAGATAGCTTTGTGATTATGCCTAATCATATTCATGGCATTATTATTTTAACAGACCACAGCCATACTCTCTCAAAAGTTGTTCAAGGTTTCAAAACTTTTTCTAGCCGTAGGATTAATCAATTGCGATCGCTTTCTAAAGTTCCTGTATAGCAAAGGGGATATTATGAACATATTATTAGGGATGAAAAAACATTACAAAAAATTCGGGAATATATTGTAAATAATCCCTATAATTGGAAAACTGACGAAATGCACCCATCCCAGAAATTTCCAATTTCCAAAAACATTACCAGCCCGTAGGGGCGGGTTCCGCAGTCAATCAAACTTCCCCACCGGAATTGTCATAAACCCGCCCCCACCCACCCATAAATCATCAAAAGCCAGCCGGTATGATATAATATATAATTGGGATATTGCGGGTTTATCCGGTGGGGTTTTTTTTTTTTATAGGTGCCGTGTTTTGGGGATAGGGCGGGTTTATGGGGTTTATTTGTTACTATCATATAGCCCCGTGAACCCGCCCCTACAGATGCTTTTTTCTGGTGGGGATAGGGCGGGTTTATGGGGTTTATCTATTACTATCATATAGCCCGGTGAACCCGTGAACCCCCCTACAGATGCTTTTTTCTGGTGGGGATAGGGCGGGTTTATGGGGTTTATCTATTACTATCATATAGCCCCGTGAACCCGCCCCTACAGATGCTTTTTTCTGGTGGGGATAGGGCGGGTTTATGGGGTTTATCTATTACTATCATATAGCCCCGTGAACCCGCCCCTACAGATGCTTTTATATCAAATACCAAAGAGGGATTTCATGCGTTGCTTAATCCATACCAAGGGATTATTATCTAAATCCTCATCCCCTAAAATACCCAGTTCTCGGAGCATTTTTTGACGTTGTACTAACTCCTCTTTTCGTTCAGCTAATTTCTCGGCAATTTGGTCTGCTACCTGGGGATAACTACCTAAAAAGCGCTGAAATACATCACGACTAACCACAAACAAAATAGTGGTTTCCTTAGCCCTGACCGCCGCCGTCCTAGGTATCCCCATAATTAATGCTAATTCCCCGAAAAAATCCCCCGCTGATAAATCACGAATATGCTTATTAGCCCTTTCCGCTAAAATTTCCACCACCCCAGATAAGATAATATGAAAAGCATCACCTGGATCATCTTCATGGAAAATAAATTGATGAGGGGCGAAAGTTTCTCGGTATCCCATTTCAATTAACCCTAATAATGCTAAATCACTCAGACCCTCAAAATAAACCACCTTCCGCAATAATGCTTTTAGTGACATATTTTGCCTTTCTAATTCCTGCTGTTCAGTAGTTTCGGCGGCTTTAATTTTGGCGGACTGGGAAGAGGCGATAATTGGTGCAAATACCTGTTTAAGTTCCTCAGTATTTCTAATCCATAGGTCTCGCTGGGCGATAGGAATATTGATATTATTTTGATACAGTTTGCTTTGGATTATATAATTTAAAGAGCTTTGAATAGGTAGCCTAGCTTTAGGAAGTTCTATCCAAACTAACAGTTCAAAATCTATACAATTTTCGCCAAAATTTCTTAACCAAACCTGTGGCTTGGGATGCCGTAATACCCTCGGTTCTTGACGGGCGGCGGATAACAAAACTTCGGTGACTAAAACTGGGTCACTTCCATAGGCGACTCGCACCGGAATATGAATGCGACTCAGTACATTTCCATGACTCCAGTTAATGATTTTATTGCTCACTAAAATCTGATTCGGAACAATAATCGAAATATCATCATTAGTCACAATTACAGTAGACCTAATGGAGATTTTGCGAATAGTTCCTTCCAATTTATCAAGTTCAATATAATCGCCGACTTTAATAGGTCTTTCTAATAATAAAATTAAACCACTGACAAAGTTTTGGGCGAGTCCCTGGAAACCAAAACCCAAACCAATACCTAAACCACCAGCGAGGAAAGTAAAGGAACTCATATCAATTCCCGCAGCTTGGGGAATGAGTAAACAGCCGATAGTAATGGTAAAATAGCGGAAGATGGTGGCGATCGCCTCTCGGCTACCCTCATCAAACTTTAACTTGACAAGAATCTTATCTTTCAGTAAATTACTCAGAAAGGTACACACTAAAAAAATGGCAAAGAAAGCCAAAATCACTGTCACAATTAACTGAATGGACAGAGAAATTTCACCCAACTTTATCGGTCGAGTGAATGCCTCCCAAAAGAACCCTATCAAATCCTGAATAATGCTCATATTAAGATGGTTAATTATACTCTGAAAGCCACAGCCAACACCACCCATGTAGGAGGCTTTTCTCCGGAACTAGAGCCCGCCTTAATCATCGCATCAGGCGATCGCATTCAGGTAGAAACCTACACAGGCTATTACCTTTATAATCAAGCCCCAGAAGGATTTTTGACCCCAGAATTTATCGAACTTTGTCGCCGCCTGTCGCCGGAACGAATTGTCGGTCCTGGTCCTCACCTTCTCACCGGCCCTATTTACATCCAAAACGCCCAACCGGGAGATATTTTAGAAATCCAGTTAGAGTCAATTTACCCCCGTTTAAATGTAGGGTTTAATGCTATCAGAACCGGTTGGGGAGCCCTACCGCAACGATTTAGCCAGCCGAAATTGCGATTTATCAACCTCGATCTTACCCGAAATCTAGCCGAATTTCCCCCCCAAAGTGGAGTAAAAATTCCCCTGCGCCCATTTTTCGGAATTTTAGGAGTCGCCAGCGAAACCCCCCAGTCTTCCATACCTCCAGGAGTGTATGGGGGAAACATCGACAACCCCGAATTACAAGCTGGGTCGCGTATTTTCCTTCCCGTGTTGGTTCCCGGTGGTCTATTTTCCATTGGCGACGGACACGCAGCGCAGGGAGGCGGCGAAGTCAACACCACAGCGATCGAAACCTCCATGAATGGCACAATTAAAATTATTCTGCACAAAAACTCTTCCCTAGATGTCCCTCTAGCAGAAACCGCAACTGATATAATCACCATGGGTTTTGGTCATACCCTTGATGATGCCTTTCAGTCTACCCTAGAACGTACCATTAACCTATTAGTACAAATCCTAGGAATTTCGTCAGAAGAAGCCTATATCCTCTGTTCCCTAGCGGTTGACTTCCGCATTACCCAAGTAGTGAACACCCCCCAAAAAGGAGTTCATGGTGCGATCGCCAAATCCATCTTACCAGAAACTTTCCCATTTCCCCCTAACTAATCCTTAACTAATGATTTTGGAATTCTTATCCTTATCCCCAACAGAACTTTTGACCTTAGCGATCGCCGGACTCTTCGCCGGAATATTAGCCGGATTTTTAGGAATTGGAGGCGGAACAGTATTAGTGCCAATTTTAGTCACCCTTGGCTATGTGAGTAATCAAGCAGTAGCCACCAGTATTTTCTCGGTACTAATTACCGCCATATCAGGAAGCATCCAAAATTGGCGCATGGGTTTTCTGCGAGTTAAGCGCGTAATATTAATTGGATTTCCTGCCGTAATTACTGCCATAATTGGGTCTTATCTCGCTAATTTATTACCCTCATCTTGGTTGTTATTCGGCTTTGGATGTTTACTACTTTTGAATATTTACTTAATCAAAGTACGCCAAGATATCATCGCCAAAAAGCAACTAGATGAACAACTTAACTCAACTTCTCCTCAGCCCCAAAAAACCATGAACCCATACCTAGCCTTTATGATTACCGGGAGTCTCGCCGGACTCCTAGCCGGACTTTTTGGAGTAGGAGGCGGTGTCATTATTGTTCCGCTGCAAATTCTCCTCTTAGGGGAAACCATTAAAGTCTCTATTCAAACCAGCCTCGGCGTAATTATTATAACTGCTGCTTCCGCTTGTATCGGACACGCTATACAGGGAAATGTGCTGTGGATACAGGGGATGATGTTAGGTTTAGGAGGATTAGTCGGAGTACAAATCAGCACCCGATTTTTACCAAAATTACCCGATCGCATCGTCACTTTAGCCTTTCGTACACTTTTAGGAATACTATCAATATATATGTTTTGGCGGGCTAGTCTTTGACCTTTATGGTAGCCTGTAAACTGTGCCAACATCAGGAGAGCAAAAACCGATGAATATTTTAATTGTCGAAGATGAACCAGAAATTGCACTCCTTATCCGTCGTACCTTAGAGGGGGAAGGATTTTCCTGTCAAATTAGCCAGAATGGACTAAGCGCATTAGAGATATTTCAACAACAACGACCAGATGTAATTATTCTCGATCTCATGCTTCCCGGTTTAGACGGTTTAGAAGTCTGCGCTCGCATTCGTCAACAACCCGGACAAAAAGACCCCTATATTTTAATGTTAACCGCCAAGGGAGAAGAAATCGATCGCATAGTCGGTCTGTCTACCGGAGCCGACGATTATATGGTCAAGCCTTTTAGTCCTAGGGAATTAGTAGCCAGAGTCAGAGCTTTATTGCGTCGTAGTCTGCGCCAGGGAGGACAGACCCAAACTCACCAAACCCCTCATTTTACCGTTGATATTGACCAAAGGAAAGCCAACTTTCAAAACCATGGTAATACGGAACCCTTAGACCTGACCACCTTAGAATTTAACTTATTAGCCACCTTCCTCAGTTATCCCGGTCGCGTGTGGAGTCGTACCCAATTAATCGATAAATTATGGGGAGATGACTTTTTTGGGGATGAGCGAGTAGTCGATACCCATGTAGCTCGACTACGGAAAAAAATCGAACCTGACCCATCTCATCCCACCTTCATCAAAACCGTAACAGGAGTTGGCTACAAATTCGAGGACAACCCCTAAAACCTTAACAGATGCTTAATTTTCCGCCTCTGGTCGTGGGGGAACAAAAAATCTTAACTCTCCGTCTTCTCCCTCCTGTATTTCCACCCCCAACGCTTCCAGTTCCGTTAGCGCCCTCTCCCTAACCAAAGTATCCATAGTTTGCGAGTATACTGTTAGCCAGGCGTTAATCCGTATCGGCACACTATCGGGATTGTCCCGCAGTGTGTTAGCCGCATCCCGAAATAGGTTTGCTGCTGGCTCATATCCACTAGCTTGTGCCCATTCAGAGGCGGTTTCTAGGGATTCTACGGCTGCGGGAATGTCGCCCAGGAGTAATAGTTCATCGAGAGACTTTAACCGCCATAATCGCCAAGCACCGGGGAATTCTGGAGACAGCGCCCTAGTTCCCCGCCCCATCAATTCTACGGAAAGTTCGGGTTGAGCTTGGTAATAACCAACAGCGGTAGATAAAAATAAGTACATATCTATCCATCTAGGGTCGAGGCGGGAAATCACATCAAAAAAATTGTCATTGAGTTGAAAACCCGTCAAATTCCGCGCTTCCCTATCTCCGAAATACTGGAGAAAGTTCAGAAATACCCAACTAGCAAGGAGGTTATCAAACCCTAAACTGGGTAAGTTTTTTAAAATCTCGAGATTAGCAGCCAGTCTTTGCTCTTCCCTTTCTGCTTCCGATTGGGTCAACTGCGGGCCGTTTTCCTCAGAAAAGCGATCGCCTAACCTAGCCCCACCCGGTGCATAGATTTGCAGTCCAATGATAGCACCTAGGGCGACAACTGCGATCGCCGCCGGAAAAAGACCCTCAAACCGTTTCACAACCAAAGATGACATGGGAGGTTCCCCCAAATCTAAAATTTATCTAAAATTTATTGTACAAAAAGATGACAGTAGATAAATTCTGCTTGTATAATGTCTGAAGACATACAATCGCTCCCGGAGTTCAGTATCATCAAATCCAGTATCATGATCACATTAGCCGGGTATCATACCTGGACAACAGCCTTATGATAGCTGACTTTTAACATACCTTAAACTAGGTGTATTTTCAAGCTATCGACTATTATTTAATGTCAACTGTATAGGGATGGCTTTTGCTACCCTATGAAAATATCGTTTAGGCATCCAGCCAGAGAATCCAGCCAGAGGAAGATTAGATGAATCAAGCTACTAGACCTTTTTCCCCCTTGCGCGCCGTTTTAAGTGGAGCCATAGTCACCATTTCCGCTTTAACAATTCCAGGGCTCAGTGGTTCAGTAAATGCTACCTTAAAAAATAGTCCAAAAGCCATCATTGACGAGGCTTGGCAAATTGTTAATCGAGAATATGTAGACCCCAGTTTCAACCGGATCGACTGGCTGGAAGTGCGCCAACAGCTTCTCAGTAAAGAATATTCCTCCCCAGAAGAAGCATATAGCGAACTGCGTAAAGCCTTAGAAAAACTCAACGATCCTTATACCCGATTTCTGGACCCTAAACAGTACGAACGCCTCACCAATCAAACATCGGGAGAACTGTCTGGGGTGGGAATGCAACTGACTTTGGATGAGAAAACTCGCCAAATTACAGTGGTTAATCCTATTAAAAATTCCCCGGCGATGTCGGCGGGAATTCAATCAGGCGATCGCATTGTAGCCATTGATGGCGAGTCTACCGAAGGGATGACCGTAGAAAAAGCGGCCGAGAAAATTCGGGGTCGGGTGGGAACTTCCATCACTTTAACCATCAGCCGCGATGAAGCTGAACAATTTGACCTGACGCTCACCCGCGCTCGCATTGAACTAGAAGCAGTCCGTTATCGCCTCAATACAGAAGGCGATCGCCAGATTGGTTATATTCAACTACAGGAGTTTAACTCCCATGCGGCTGAACAGATGCAAGAAGCCATTAAAGAACTCCTGGCTCAAAATGTAGATGGATTTGTCTTAGACCTGCGGGGAAATCCTGGGGGACTGTTACGCAGCAGCATTGATATCGCCAGAATGTGGGTAGACTCAGGAGCGATCGTTAGTACAATCGATCGCCACGGTAAAAGTCAGGAAATTCGAGCCAATCATACAGCCTTAACTGACCTACCTACCGTTGTCCTAGTTGACGACAACTCAGCCAGTGCTAGTGAAATTTTGGCAGGAGCAATGCAGGACAACAAGCGAGCTATGGTTATGGGAACTCGGACTTTTGGTAAAGCCTTGGTACAGTCCGTCTTTTCCTTATCTGATGGTTCCGGCTTGGCTGTCACAATTGCCCATTATTATACCCCTAACGGTACAGACATCAGCCAGAAAGGTGTCACCCCCGATATTGCCATTGAATTGACTCAGTTAGAGAAAAAGCAACTAGCTAGTGATCCTAATTTGATTGGAACTAACCAAGATCCTGGCTATGCTAAGGCGATCTTAGTTCTTAATGGTGATCCATCTCATCCCATGGCAGTTAACTAATCTATCAGGGTGGCAACCAAATTTCAACTGCCACCCTTTTTTTTTATTGTCATGGTCATCGAGAACAGTTAACCTTGAGGGGAATGTTCAAGATCAAAAAATTCCTATGTCAGAATCAGATCGGGCTGATTTACAGCCACGGAAACAATCACCCCCAACTATGGAAGAATGGCTGGCGATTATTTTGGCGATCGCAACCATGGGGTTTGTCTTCTTTTGGGTATTGGGAAAGGTCGAACCCAAAACCAGTTTTAGCTTACTCTCCGCTAAACCTGAAACTATCTCAGAGCATCGCAGTTTAATCAATGTCTCTGATATAGTCCGTCAAGCATCCTCCAGCACAACCACTATAGCCTCCTCCCCAGACTCCCCAGAGTCTAAGTCTGAGCCCTCAAATACGGTCAGCAGCGAATCTACAGGATTTACACTAAGCTGGCTCAACTTAGAAGGCTTACAAATAGCCTCTCCAACTACCGAGTCAACTCCGGCGACTATTCCCTTATTGTCAGCACCCACAACAGAAGCGGAAACAACAACCACAGGTACAGACACAGACACAGACACAGAGGCGGCGGTTACATCACCCTCTGAAACTCCAACTACCACAGAAACCCCACCAGAAACCACCGACACAGAGGCGGCGGTTACATCACCCCCTGAAACTCCAACTACCACAGAAACCCCAGGGGTTCCCAGTCCACCTTTAACTACCGCCGAAACACCAGAAACCACAGACACAGAGGCGGCTGTAACTCCAGATTCGGCTACAACTATACTTGCTAATGTACCAGAGGAACACTGGGCGCGGGATTTTGTAGTTTATTTTGCTGAACATAATCAGGCGATCGGTTCAGAAGATGGTACATTTACCCCAGATCAGCCAGTCAGTCGCGGACAGTTTGCTCATCAGTTGCAACAATCCCTCAAAACTGACAGAATTCAACCTGATATTAACTTTCAAGACCTACCCCAGGACTATTGGGCAAATCAAGCCATTCAAGAAGCTACCAAAATGGGTTTTCTCAGGGGTTATCCAGGGGAAGTTTTCCAGCCTAATCAAGAAATGACTCATACAGAGGTCGTCGTAGCTTTGGTAAGTGGTTTGGATTTACCTACCCCCAATAATCCCCAGGAAATTCTCACAGTTTACTCCGATGCTGATCAAATTCCTGATTGGGCTATTGGTCAAGTGGCGGCGGCGACTGAGGCGGGTTTGGTCGCCAGTCATCGAGATCGTAATACTTTTAATCCTAATCAATCAGTCAGTCAAGCAGAGGCGATCGTCATGATTTATCAAGTATTAGTGCGATCGGGTGACGCTGAACCTATTGAGTCAGATTACCTTATTACTCGTTAAATGTTGTGGGTTTCATACATCACCAATTAGCCTGCGTCAGAGATATAAGATTTTTCTGACGCATTTTTTTGACACCCAAAATAGTTAAATATTCCCCAATTCGAGATGTTCCCAACCGTGATATTTTTGCCCTGGCGCGCCTTTTGAAAGTCTATCTTGTATCCCCTGGTATATCTTGCACCCGCCCCCACCAGACCCATTAACCTAGTGAAACTCAATCTTTTCGGCTTCCCCGTCCAGATCTCAATCATTAGACATCAACCACCATATTTAAGCTACAATCATCACATTCCGTTAATAATTAACCATCATCCCCGATTGGTCTATGTCAGAAATTATCCAAATTCCCAAAAGTATCTGGATTATTACCCAAGATTCCCCTACCCCCTCAACATCCCCTGACACTCCTACAGAATCACAGACCCACCGGGTAGCAGTCCCGGCGCACAAAATGCAGCAAAATATGAGTCAATTTTTATTAGTAATTGGTGATGTATTTCTACAAGCGGAACAGCAAGCATTTCAAATGCAGCAAGCCTCTGGAAACTCCCAAAAATCTCCCATACAGCTTGACCAGGTGGAATTGTCTGTCAGAATTAATGGCAACGGAGAAGTTAGCCTCTGTAGTGATAACTTCGATCATGGGACTATCAAACTTACCTTTAAACGTCGCAAAACTTAACAAAACTTAACAAAAAATCGGCGCGTCGAGAGAGGTGGGGGGTTGACAACCGGGATGGCGATCGCTATAATTGTGAGCGTGGGGGTAACATGGCTATACGCTTGATTTTTTATTCAACCAACCTTCAGGTAAAGCTATTATGATTCATCGCCCCCGAACTTAACAAAACTTAACAAAAAATCGGCGCGTCGAGAGAGGTGGGGGGTTGACAGCCGGGATGGCGATCGCTATAATTGTGAGCGTGGGGGTAACATGGCTATACGCTTGATTTTTTATTCAACCAACCTTCAGGTAAAGCTATTATGATTCATCGCCCCCGAACTTAACAAAACTTAACAAAAAATCGGCGCGTCGAGAGAGGTGGGGGGTTGACAGCCGGGATGGCGATCGCTATAATTGTAACCGTGGGGGCAACATGGCTATACGCTTGATTTTTTATTCAACTAAGAATGAGTCGTCGCCCAAGTCAAGCCCAAAATTTCATAGAAAATCTGAGAGATGAAGTCACCCTAGAAATGGTGTTTATCCCTGGGGGAACATTTCTGATGGGTTCACCTGGGAATGAGGGTAATCATACAGAAAAACCACAGCACCGAGTGACGATTGAACCATTCTGGATAGCGAAATATGCGATCGCGCAGAAACAATGGCAACAAGTAGCCAGCTCTTACGAACTAACGAGATCTAAAATGGTATCATTCGGATTTGGAAGCGGAAAAACTGCCCGTGGAAAAAGTGTCCTGGTATGATTAGGTTGAAGCGATCGCCTATAATCACCAAAAGCACCTATAATCACCAACAGCACCCATAGTGCTAGTCTCAACAGCAAATGATACCCAGGATGTTGGCAGAGAGAGGTGCTAATGATGGATAACCTAGAATTCCTACTACAACGGGAAGGGGATAACACTTGGCTACCCCTGGAGTCTCCTGATGTTCAGGTGTTAGAAGGTCGGTATCGCATTGTTAGTCGTGGGTCCCATCAAGATCAGGAAATTGAAATTAGGATTGTCTATGATGCTATAGACGAAACCCCCCCAGTGCGCCGCATTAAGACGCTGAAAAGTTATATTAACTCAGAGGGTTTAATGGTGGTAATCCCCTATACTCGCCTCAAGCCCGGAATTTGGGAGTTTTCCTGTTCGCCAGATTTGCAGCAGGGACTGTTAGGAAATACTTGGCGTGCCACAATGAAACTACAGGTACTAGCCAACACTGATATTGACTCTGAGGAAATATTGGACGATTCCCCAGCCATTGAAAATAGTCTACAACAACAGACAGATGTGGAGTCGGTGACATCCACGACACCATCAGAAAAAACCAGTGATTCAAATCTGACAGACCTCTACCCTTGCGAAATTCAGCCAGAAACGAACCAAGAAACGGCGATCGCCATAAACGAAACCGCAGATTTGACCACAGAGGATATTTCTATAGAACTTATCCTAGAACGCGATAGCTATGTAGTCGAGTTTGGTAGCGCCGTTTTACTATCTGGACAGATTAGAATTAAATCAGACCCGGACTCTGACCCCGACATAGAAGCTATCACGTCTATGGTAGTTTCTAATCCTCAATTACAGATATGTTTGCGATCGCCTCAAGCCTCCGAAATTCTCTATGATGTTCGCCAACCCATACCACAGTCAGTTTTACCTGTGCCATTTTCCGCAGCTATTTATGTCCCCTTTGAATGCAAAACCCGATTAGTTTTGGGAGAAGTCGTTTTTTACAGTGATCAGCATCCCCCAGTCCGCAATTCTTTCAACATCACCATGTTGGTGGAACAGTTTTTAGACCCATTACCAGAGGAGCTAGAAATTGACTATGACCCAGACCAACCCCTAGTCGAAAATTCATCCTTAGCACTCCCAGCGGCTCATCAAACCCCCCTAGCCATAGTAAATCAAGAAACACAAGCCCAGCCGGTAAATCCCCAAGGCGAGCCTCAGATAGCCCTGGAATTGCCCAGCTTTGGTAACTTTATCTCTGATACCACACCACAGACAGAACCACATCCCTGGTCTAATATCCTTAACATCTCTTCTGGTTCAAATTCAGAGGCGATCGCACTCCCAGAAGTCAATCAAGAGCCCCCAGCATCCCCTAGCCTACCATTAACCACCTCTGCATCGGAAGGTTCACAGGACGAGGGTAGCAGCGGGTTATCAAATAATCTGGTTGAGATAGAGGATATTGGCAGAACCCGCCCCGACGAACCCGCCCCCACTGACCTGCCCAATACAGACCAACCCGAAACCCCCATCGACTCATCAGCCGAGTCCTCAGATGCGACCATTACCAATACTTCCCTAGCCACTTCCGGGGCGAAAAAGGCTTTACCTCATCTCAATTTGGAAGAGCGATTTTTGAGTAGATTAAGTTCCCTAGCCAAAGATCGAGATCTGTCACACTGGATGAAACAAGCATCTTCCTCAGCTTCTAATGACACAGCCGTTTCCCCACCAAAAGAACCATTAGTTTTAGGGGAGGCTCAGACCCCATCACCTAATCCTAATTATGAATTGAGCCCCTTGGTAACAGAATTGGAAGCCGAGGAAATTGTGGTAGATTATGAATCCCTCGAACCTCCCACTGTCTTCCCTCAATCCCGGTCTGGTTCTGGGGTACAAGGCAAGGACTTGACCACTGAATCCGCCTCTAATAGGTCATTTGCAGGTATGGGGAGGGCTTCTGCTACTGGTAGAGGAGGGAGTATTACCGAAACGCCATCTGTGATACCCTCAGACCAAGAAATTCCCGTCCCCATTTTAGATATCCTGACTGCTAATCCTACCGTTGGAAAGTCTTTGAAAGTTCGGGTACAAATCCCCGACAACTTACCCCGCATATATGTCAAAATATGGATATATGATCGGCAGTCCCGCAATATTGTAGATGGACCGCGCTGGATCACCGAGTTCTCACCCAACGGCTTCGATCAAATTGAAGCAACGGTTGACCTCGACATCATCTATGGCAGCTTAGAGATACAGGTAGAAGCGATCGCCGTTGAAATGCTTTCTTCACGGGAAAGTCATAAAGCGATCGTTGGGCGCACCGTGAGTCCCACATCAGCACCAACTCTTCCCATGGATGAATCGTCATCATAAATTCAGTTAATCTGAACACCCATTATCGGCTTAGGAATTGTTAGCAGAATCAATTTTGATTCTTATAGCAACTGGTGACTGTCTCCAGAGGCCGATTTGCTTTGTGTTTAACAGCCAGCCGTTCAATCCGGTTGATAAAAACCCTTGAAAACCCCAGATTTATCTCAAATCCTCGTTTTTAACAATCATTGTCAACCTCAAAAAATCCGTTTTTTTTAAGATATAAAACCGCGTTTTAGGAGTTTTAACCATGGTCATCGACTTCTCACACACATTTAAAAAATCTGCCGAAATTAGCCGTAATATAGAACAAGTTTATGGCGATGAACTCATCAATGGGGGCAGTAATTTCCAACCCATTATAGCCATCAAAGACAGCCCCAACCACCTGATTATCAACATGACGATTCCCGATATATGTCAAGATGATTTAGACATTTTAATCACCGGAGAAGCTGCCATCATTTCGGGAACCCTTCATAATTCCCAAGTTCCCTTTCGTCAACTCATCGCCCTTCCTCAAGCCGTCTCCCGCGAGCCAGTTCAAGTAGACTACACCAATGGCATTCTCAACCTCACCCTAACCAAAATCCTCTAGTCCGTTACAAGTCCCCTAGAGTGCCTCAGACCATAGCCACATCTGACGCACTCTACACAAAAATACATAAACAATTGTTAACAGACCCTAGATAAAATTTCAACATAAGTGCTACCATCATCAACTAAAGATTGATCAAGCTAGGGGTGCCTGCGAAGTCCAGGCTGAGAGACACCCTTGGAACCTGAGTCCGGCTAGTACCGGCGTAGGGAAGCTGTAACTAACAGAGGAAATACTTATGCGATCTCAATGGGTTGCCAACCGACGTGGACAGGCTAATGTATCTCAAATGCACTATGCCCGCCAGGGAATCATCACCGAGGAAATGCACTACGTCGCCACCCGTGAAAACCTAAGCCCTGATTTAATTCGCGACGAAGTTGCACGGGGTCGGATGATTATTCCCGCTAATATCAATCATACCAACCTAGAGCCAATGTGTATTGGCATTGCCTCTAAATGTAAAGTCAACGCCAATATCGGCGCATCCCCCAACTCTTCCAGCCTCACTGAAGAAGTAGACAAGCTGAAATTAGCCGTTAAATATGGCGCAGACACGGTTATGGACTTGTCTACAGGTGGAGGAAACCTCGATGCTATTCGCACCGCTGTTATTAACGCTTCCCCGGTTCCTATTGGTACAGTACCCATTTATCAAGCCTTAGAAAGCGTTCACGGTAGCATTGAGAAACTCACCGCAGACGACTTTCTGCATATCATTGAGAAACACGCCCAGCAGGGAGTCGATTATATGACTATCCATGCTGGCATTCTGATTGAATACCTGCCCTTAGTCCGTAACCGGATTACCGGAATTGTCTCTCGTGGGGGTGGTATTATTGCCCGGTGGATGCTGCATCACCATAAGCAAAATCCCCTCTATACTCATTTTGATGACATTATCGAAATCTTCAAAAAATATGATGTCTCCTTCAGTTTAGGGGACTCCCTCCGCCCCGGTTGTACCCATGACGCATCCGACGAAGCACAACTGGCGGAATTGAAAACCTTGGGACAGTTGACTCGCCGCGCCTGGGAACATGATGTGCAGGTGATGGTAGAAGGTCCTGGTCATGTGCCGATGGATCAAATTGAGTTTAACGTTAAAAAACAAATGGAAGAGTGTTCCGAAGCACCTTTCTATGTGTTGGGTCCTTTGGTGACAGATATTGCACCCGGTTACGACCATATTACTTCTGCTATTGGTGCGGCTATGGCGGGATGGTATGGAACTGCTATGCTCTGTTATGTGACACCTAAAGAACATTTAGGACTCCCTGATGCTGAGGATGTCCGTAATGGGTTGATTGCCTATAAAATTGCTGCCCATGCAGCAGATATCGCCCGCCATCGCCCAGGGGCACGCGATCGCGATGATGAATTGTCCGCAGCCCGTTATAATTTCGACTGGAACAAGCAGTTTGAATTATCCCTAGACCCTGAACGCGCCCGCGAGTATCACGACGAAACTCTCCCGGCGGATATCTACAAAACTGCTGAGTTTTGCTCTATGTGCGGTCCGAAGTTCTGCCCCATGCAAACCAAAGTAGACGCGGAAGCATTAACAGAGTTGGAGAAATTCCTGGCCTTAGAAGATGCTAAGAAAATTGCTGCTGTAGCCCGCTAGTCACTGATAGTAGAGACAAGCCTTGAATTGTCTCTACTAAAGATTAGGTAAAGGTTAGGGTAAATCAGCCTGTTCCGCCTTGGGATTATATTGGCGGTCCGGGTTGATTTATGCTGATCAACCGGATTTTATATTAAATTGGTTGCCAAATAGGTGGTTTGGGATTGCGGTCAAACCACCCAATGGTTATAAAAACTGGTTTCTTTAAAGTCGCCCTAATAGGGCCAGGCTCGAAGCCAAAACTCTCAGTCAAAAGTCAGACTGCTATGGAAATTTCTCAAATTATACCCTACGGCTAGGTTAAACCTTAGTCGTTGTCCCACTTTTCACAACCAACCAGATCGCCTATGCGGTCACGCAGGAGGAAGTTAAACGCCTCAAGTTCGTATTCTATGCAAGCCCACTCCCTAGCAGGAATGTACTGGCACAATGTATAGATCGGCTGCTGGCGGCTGATCATACCTTTATGCAGGAGATTGCGTACTTCGTCTTTAATGACGTCAAGTGAGTATTGAACGGTGGTGTAAGTCATATTTCGCCCTCATGGGGTTGCTTGCCTGATTATTTTTGGCATTGGTATCAATATAATCTAAAATCTCGATTTAGGGAAGGGTTTTTTTTCAGTATAAGTGAATACAATTTACCTTGAAATTTTGATAAATATAATCAAAACCACTAATCTCCCGGATTTGGGGCACTCAGGGGGGTATTGGCTATTAAGTTGATTAAATCAGCAACTTGTCTGACCTAGGAGATGATACTGGTTAGTGGGTTACGGAGACCATAACCCACAGGACAACCAGTGCGCTGATTGGTCTAAAATTCCACATCTCATAAATAATTGTCTATGGAATTAGGGAAAACCATTGATTGAGTTTGTCCGGTTCCAGTATGGCACAGATTTTTGATAATGTGCTGTAGTTGACGCAGGACCAATCTAAGCCTTATCTATATCTATAGTTCCCAGTAGACTTTCTAAGGCGATCGCCTGTGCGGTGGGAATCTGGCCGTATGAAAAGACATAAGGCAAATCATGGGGAATTTCCGGCAAAAACTCTTCAAGTGTATAGGGACTACCATAAATCGCCAGTGCCTTGAGTTCCCCAGTTTTTAACAATTTTTTAAACCAAACCCTGGCTATTTCAGTTAATCCAGCACTCCAGCCAAAAGGATTACCACGAATAAATAACTGTAGCAAAGTGGGAGAAAATCCGGTTTCCGCTGTCGCCAAGGTCCCACTATTGCGATCGATAAGTTGTAATTTACAGCCCAATTTAGCGGGATAAGCGATCGCCGGAGTATGATGTCCCAGAAACCGACACCAAAGCAAATCATCGACAATCACCAAATTCCGCCACTCTTGGAGTTGTAGATTGTTTGATGGCAGCTTATGGGGCTGAAGATCTAACCCACCCCTAACCTGGGACTGTTGCAAAATCAAACTGACAGTTTTCTTAGCTTCAGGAGTCGATAAAGAATCCAAATTCAGACCAGAAACCTGACAGGTAGCAATTTTCTCCTTAGCCTTATTGATGCGATCGCAAGAAGCAGCAATCCTTTCGGGGGAAATCTCACCATTTTCGACCGCCTGACATACGGCCTTAATAGTGATTTCGGGATCTTCAGGCATTAATAGAATATCAGCCCCCGCCTTTACTGCCAATACGGAGCTACTCGCCAAACTGTAACCACGGGCGATCGCCCCCATGACCAAAGCATCAGTAACAATCAACCCCTCAAAACACAATTCTTGTCGCAATTTTTCGGTCAAAATTTTCGGGGATAAGGTAGCTGGTAGTTGCTGATCCCAAGCCGGAATCAATAAGTGAGCGCTCATCACACTATCAACCCCAGCAGCGATCGCCCTTTGAAAAGGCGGTAACTCGACCTTCGCCAACCGAGCGGCCGAATGAGGTAACATTGGTAACTCAATATGGGAATCTAGCGCCGTATCTCCATGACCCGGAAAATGCTTCGCCGTAGTCAGCACGGGGTATTTTTGACAGCCCCGGATAAAAGCCGTAGCCAAATTACTAACCGTTTCTGGATTATCCCCAAAAGAGCGTACATTAATCACCGGATTATCAGGATTATTATTAACATCCACCACCGGACCCAGAACCCAATTTAAGCCTATAGCCAGAGCTTCCGAGGCTGTAATAGCGCCCATTTTTTCCGCATAATCTTCAGCCAGACTGAGGTTATGATTAGCTATAGACCCCAAAGCCATTGGTGGTGGAAACCAAGTCGCCCCAGCAAAACGCTGTCCTACTCCCTCCTCAATATCCGCAGCCAAAAATAGGGGAACTTTCGCCCAGGACTGAAGCAATTTAGTTCTAGCAGCCATTTCCGCCGCGCTACCATCAACAAAAATGACTCCACCGACCCCTAATTCCTGTAACCAGTATTGGAGGCGATCGCGCCCCGGTTCCCAAGCCGGATAGCGAATTTGGTGGTCAAACAGATGACCACTAGCACGCACCACCACCATTTGAGCCACCTGTGACGAGAGTACACTCATTGATTATGAATTACCTTTGCGTGAGTTACTGTTGTGCTTCCGGGTAATCCCCCTGAGCATTATCCTCGGCTGTATCCGAGTTTTGGTGTTCGTGAGAAATCTGATTTAACAGGTCAATAATTTTATCCCCACGTTCAAGGGAACGATCTTCGAGAAACACCACTTCTGGAGTGCGTCGTAAACGGATATGCTTTCCTAAATGGGAACGAATATAGCCAGTTGCCGATCGCAACCCTTCCATAGTGGACCGGCGCGCTTCTTCTGTCCCATAGATACTCACAAAAATTTTAGCGTGTTGCAAATCCCCGGAGACTTCAACTTCCGTAATACTGACCATTCCAGTTCCCACGCGATCGTCTTTGATGTCGTAGAGCAATACTTGGCTAACCTCCCGTTTAATCAGTGAAGCCACGCGGGAAACGCGACGATCTGTAGCCATGACGATTACCCCCCAAGCATAGATCAATTATGGACATCCACAAAATCAGGCAATTTTCGATCCATTAGTTTCCTCTAGGATCAACTCTTGGTGGTCTGATTCTGAAATTATGCCTAATATTAAGTCTACATCAGTTCTATCAATTGCGACGGAGAAGGCGATCGTTTGAGCCATTCTGATTATCGAAATTCAACTGCGATCGGGTGGAACGTCTAACTCTAAACCTTCCAACCTGCGAGCGAGGTGGACCGAGTGAGTCGCTATTTTTGTTCAAAGTATGCTCAAGTTCTGAGGAATGAGAGAGTCAGGTGGCCTTCACAGTGCCAGTGTGCCAACAGAGATCTGAGGATGTCAAACAGGGCTTTGTGGACTGGAACAGGTTTTGACTAAAATGATAATTACTGGCTAACCCCTTGAGGCATTGGCAAAAATGCGGTACAAATAGGAATATAAAGATTTCTTTAAAAATTCAGGAGGAGAGCAAATGGATTTGGATCTTCGCATTGTTGTGGTTTTGTTACCGTTGATCGTTGCTGGAGGCTGGGCTTTGTTTAAAATCGGTAGTGCGGCGATCAGTCAAGCCCAAGCCTTTATGAAAAAATAAATCCCACAGTTCCATTGTTGATCCTAACTCTTACCGACTTCCCCCTGGGGGCGGTCGGTAAGAGTTTGGAGTAGCAACCCGCCGCCGGAACTAGGGAAGATCCCGAAACTAGCCTAGGGAAGCACCATAACCACAGTCCCCATTTCCACCTTTTCAAATAGCGCCACTATATCCTCATTCCGCATACGAACGCAACCATGAGAAGCCGCCTGTCCAATGGAGTTGACTGTCGGGGTTCCATGAAATCCTATCGCATCCTTGCCATCATGCCAAAATCCAATCCAGCGCAAACCTAGGGCGCTATTGGGTCCGGCGGGGCGCACTTCTCCAGTCCAGGGATTTTCCCACTGAGGATTTTCGACTTTTTCAGTAACTTGGAAAGTTCCGGTGGGAGTCTCCCAACCGGGTTTTCCTACGGCTACGGGATAGCTTGCTATTTGACTCTCACCTCGATATACATAAACCCGACGTTCTCCCAAACGGAGAACTACTTTGACTGGTGCTTGTTGTTCTCCGATGGGTAAAAATTGGGAAGGGTCATCGAGGGGAGGTACATCAGGATTCAAAATACTTTGGTAAGGATAAATACGCGGTGCTGAAGCACTAGCAGAAAGGGTTTGTTCAGCAGTTGGACTTGATGCCATTAAAGGCTGTTGTCCTCCCACTAGCAACATCCCAATTCCTAGGCTGGCTAGTGCTACTTTTTCGGATAGCTGTTGAAGATTATTCAGTTTACCCATGATGCTTCCTCACCAAAAACTCAAACTAATTATTACATTTGACCGTGGCAATCATTGTTCGGTTCCGATCCCATGGGATGATCATAACTAATTAGCTCAGAATTAGTCAACCATATACAACAGGTAGGGACGCTTAGGCTCCTACCTGGGTTGGGAATTCCAGTTAATTAGCTTCCAGTTCTCTCAAGGCGGCTTCGGCTTGTCTGACACCTTCATGATCGCCTTGTTTCTCATAGAGTTCGCGGGCTTTTCTAAAGGAGGCGATCGCCTGGGGTTCTCGACCTCCGCGTTCTTTCAGGGCTAGACCTAAATAATAGTGAACTGATGGTTGGTCAGCAAAGCGATCGGCGGCGCGTCGGAAACTGACGATCGCACCAATATAGTCTCTTAATCTTAGCTGAATTTCACCGATCGCCATATTAGCTGCCACTAGATCCGGTTCCATAGCTAAGGCTTGTTGATAGGCTTGCATCGCACCCTCAAAATTCTCTTGAAGGCGGAATATTTCCCCAATTTGGAACTGAATTTCACCATTAAAAGGAGACAGTCGCGCCGCCTCTTGAAAAGCATCGAGGGCGGCGGTGCGATCGCCTTGTTCCAAATAAGCTATACCCAGTTTCAGATAAATATTAGGCTGATTAGGAGCCAACTCCATCGCCTGTTGTAGAAATTGTAGAGATTGGGAAGCATTTCCTTGTCTTAACCAAGCCATTCCCAGAGATGCGTTAGCTTCCCAGTTATTAGGTTCCAAAGCCAGGGCGGTTTGATAGGCTTCAATGGCTCCCCTATAGTCTTGCTGTCTAAATAAACTGGCTGCTAACCCCAGGTGAGCATTAATGTTATCTCTCTGTAATTGGGTAGCGCGCCGATAGGCTTGTGCTGCTGCTGGGTAGTCTTGCAACCGGGCTAGGGTATAACCCAAACCGTAGTAAAAATCGGCATTTTGAGGATCTAGGGTAATAGCATCCCGATAAAATTTAGCGGCCGCCTCAAAGTCTCCCCGTAAGGCCTGTACATAGGCGAGAGCCGAATAGATTTTAGCATCACTGCTCTCTAGCTGGACGGCTTGAAGGTAAACATTGAGGGCTTCATCCATATTGCCACTATTAACGAGATCTCGCCCCTTTTGGAGCAGGTCATTAAGTTCATTGATGTTCGCCTGGGAGGTGGCTTGAGCTAAAATCTGGGGAGGTTGTGCCACGGCAGGAACTACAAACACAGTGGCAGCGATCGCCAGTAAAACATTGCTAACCAGTAGTTTAGTTGTCTTGAACACGGTTTATTATCAGTGTGAGTATGAATAAGCGATTAGACCGACCCCACTTTACCCCCAGTTAGGGAAAAAACGAGAGCGAGTCTTTTTTTTTATAGCATCAGTAGCCCAATATGCAAGAATAATTGTGAATTGACTTTGAAGATCCGCGCACCCCGCCAGAATGAAGTCAGCTAAAGGGCGGAAAACAACGAAAGTCACTGAGCAAGCCGCCTGAACAAATAAAGCACTGGAACATGGAGAAATCCGGAACAAATACTCAACATACCTCAAAAGGCGATCGCATCAAGTTCCGGGTCAATACTCCCAACTGTAGCAACGCGGAGACAACCTTCAAGGCTTCAATTATATTTGATAGGGAATATTTACCCGATGTTAATTAAAATTGGCTTTGGAGCGGTTTAAATAATAATGGTGACAGAAGCGAATCAACCACAACCTACCTGGATCAGTGTTGTCCGTCTGCTGCGGTGGGATAAGCCAGCCGGACGGTTAATCTTAATGATTCCAGCCCTATGGGCGATCGTTTTGGCGACAGGGGGAACCCCGCCTTTAACTCTGATTTTGGTGATTGTCTTTGGTAGCCTAGCCACCAGTGCGGCTGGCTGTGTGGTCAATGATTTATGGGATAGAAACATTGACCCGGAAGTGGAAAGAACCCGTAACCGTCCCTTGGCGAGTCGCGCCCTCACCATTAAAACTGGTGTTGTGGTGGCGTTGGTGGCGTTTGCTTGTGCTTTCGGGTTGGCGCTATATCTTAATCCCCTCAGTTTCTGGTTGTCTGTGGCGGCGGTTCCGGTGATTATCTGCTATCCCTTAGCTAAACGGGTGTTTCCAGTCCCTCAATTGGTTTTGTCGATCGCCTGGGGATTTGCGGTTTTAATTAGCTGGAGTGCTGCTAATGGCAGCCTAGAAGCCACGACGGGTTTACTATGGGGGGCGACAGTATTATGGACTTTGGGTTTTGATACGGTTTATGCTATGAGCGATCGCGAAGACGATCGCCGCTTGGGTATCAACTCCAGCGCCCTATTTTTTGGGGACTTTGCACCAAATGCGGTGGGTTTATTTTTCCTGGGGACAGCGGCTTTGATGTTGGGTGTAGATTTACAAATGCACCTTCATCCGGTTTCTTGGCTGGCTTTAGCTATAGTGGTGATTCTATGGGCGCGTCAGTATTGGGAACTGCGAAAACCAGAGATTTCTCGGGAGACTTACGGCCAAATGTTCCGTGATAATGTGATCATCGGTTGGATTTTGCTGGCTGGTATGGTGGGGGGAACCCTTATGGGTTGAGTCTCGGCCGGCGATCGCAGATGGTGATAACTGCTAAAAATCAGGAGAACCCAGGGGAAGGGAACATTGAGTGCGGGTGAAATTGCTGTTTTCTGGACTCGGGGGGACTGCTACCACCTCTAAGCGCCCATTCATCAACCCTAGTAGGGTCTGATTGATTAATAGACGCATCCCCGGCGAAAAGGCTATATGATTGGGGTCAATGTTGGTGCTGATGCTGGCGGGAGATTTTAGCGTAGACTCCAGCAAATCCCAGGACTCACTCCAGGCGCTGATGGGGCGTTGGTCATCAATCCAAATGTGAACATAGCCAGACTCTGGGGAGATATGGGTGGAAACTTGCACTTTCCCCGACTCACTCCCGGCGATCGCACCATCGACTAAACTAAGTAAAACTTGCTTGAGCCGAGGGCGATCGCCAATTACATACACTTGCGCCTCGGGGGGAATAATTGACAGGCGGATGTTGTGGTTAGCTGCTTGTAAGTGGGTCAGTTGTTCCACCTCCGCCAAAATCTCAGCCAGTTTCAGCGGTTGCAGGTTCATCTGTTCCCTACCATGTTCGGTTTTAGCGACCATAATCACCTCGTCCATTAACCCTACCATGCGGAGGGTGGCATCATGGGCTTGTTGGATAAAATCCCGTTCCTCTTCTGGATTTTCACATAGATCGGCAAGGATTAACTGTAAAAAGCCGATGATGCTATTTAGGGGCGATCGCAACTCGTGGGAAGTACGGGCTAAAAAACCGGCCTTAAACTGGCTGATTTCTACCGCTAAATGATAAGCCAATCGCGCCTCCTGCAATTTGGTGGCTAAAGCTGCCACCTGCGGATCACTAAAATCATTAAGTTCTGAGGTTTCCGACTCCGGTGATGGCGATCGGGAAGTTTTCGCCAAAGGGAGTTTTGGGGTGATGAATTTCATCGCCCCCCTGGAAGTCGTCGCTGGCCTAGCCACCAACCCAGTCCCAGTCCTGCACCCAAATAGATAAATTCATTCCAGCCCATGAGTTTGTCACGATTAGTTGAGATCAGTCTAACAACAGCACTCCACCCTTGAATTGTGACATACTCTGTTGGGGTTGATATATCCTATTTAACTGTGGATTTGGGCAAGGGGCCGATTAACTCTACCCCACCGCTTCTCAGTATTTCCCAATCTCCATTTTTTGTCCACCGCACCACTGTTGAGGGAATGGCAGATCCAGACTCTGGGGGACTTTCCTTTAAACTGAGAACTTCTGGAAACTGCCTATCAATATCAGCCACTGTTAATAAGGGTGGTTGTCCCGAAAGATTAGCGCTAGTGGTAGCCAGTGGCCCAGTACGTTTGAGGATTTCTAGGGCAATTTCACACTTAGGAACCCGTAAGCCAATGGTGGTTGGATCGGTGGGATTAACTGCTGGCGGCACTGCTGAAGAGGCTGGTAGGACTAGGGTTAAGGCTCCTGGCCAATACTGGCGGGCGATTTGCTGCCAGCATTCTAATTCCCAGGTTTGGCTATCTACAAACTGCCATAAACTCTCTGCTGTCGCCCCCATCAAAATTAATGGTTTATCGGGGGGGCGTTGTTTGGTCTGAAAAATTGCCTCAGCCTTGTCTGGACGGGCTGCTAAGGCGGGTACTGTATCTGTGGGAAAGGTGATCACGGCAACCCCTGCGATCGCCGCTTTAATTAGTTCTTCTTGGGAAACTTTAGCCATAGCATAGTCTGGTAATGAGTTGACGGGCGGCCAGTAAATGGCGCATTCTTAGGGTTAGTCATACCAGTTAATTATATCAGGAAATCACCGAAACTGACGCACCAAAAACACAGCCCATATATCTATTCGTAGCGTCAGAGCAGTTCATCAGAATTTCCCCGAAAATCACCGGAACTGACGCACCAAATATATGATATATCCTGGGAATAATTAATCATATATTTTCATTATTAATGGTGGCGGTGCGTCAGGTTTTAATATCGTCGATTTTTGCCAAAATGTCGGGGTCTGACGCACCCTACAACTTATATCATCGGATGAATATATGGTGGCGGTGCGTCAGGTTTTAATATCGTCGATTTTTGCCAAAATGTCGGGGGTCTGACGCACCCTACAACTTATATCATCGGATGAATATATGGTGGCGGTGCGTCAGGTTTTAATATCGTCGATTTTTGCCAAAATGTCGGGGGTCTGACGCACCCTACAACCTACCACCGATATGGTAGGATTGACATATAGGTTGGAGCAATATCATGGCAAACCGAACTGTTTTGGGTGTATCGATCGCCATTGCACTGCTGGGGGGTGCAGTTGTCTGGGTGGAATTACAACAGCGGGAGGCGATCGCAGAAGCCCGACTGTTGGCAGACTCGGCGGGGGCGGTTGAAACCCTGTCCGGCTACGATAGTCTTTCTGCTGCTTACGACTATCTACAAGCGGCGATCGCACGCCTAGAAAATGCCCCCACATTTCCCAGACAGTCCGAGTTGGAAGAACTGACTTCTCTACGTTCCCAGTTGCAGGTAGTCCAACAAAAGCTAGAACCCGAAAAAAAAGCCCGCCAAAATTACCAGGAAGCCATCACGCGAGCCATGTCCGCCTCCCAACTCGTGCAGAACCCTCCCCACCCCCCTCCGGTTTGGGAAGAGGCGCAAAGAAAATGGCAGCAGACGATCGCCCAACTGGAAAGCATCCCACAGGCTACCTCCAGCTTTGGGGAAGCCCAGGAGAAATTGACAGGATATCGGCAAAATCTGGCGGTGGTGAGCCAATATGTGACCAGATCGCGCCAGGCTGTGGAATTGAACAATCGCGGCATGGTGCTAATTCAATCAGGGGATTATAGAGAAGCGATCGTCAACCTCAGTCAGGCGATCGAACTCAATCCAGCTTTGATGGAAGCCTACCTAAATCGAGGTTTTGCTTACGCCGCCATGGACAGCCACCAGTCAGCCCTTTCTAATTATACTATCGCAATTCGGGTTAATTCGTCAAGTCCTGAACCCTACTATTTTCGCGGGGAAGAATACCTAAACTTAGGCAACTATGAAGATGCTTTGAACGATTACAATAAGGCGATCGCCCTAGATCCTAATCGAGCCAATGCCTATTTAGATCGGGGGTTAATTCATTATGAACTCGGCAACCCCAAAAACGCAGCCGATGACTTCACCAAAGCCTCCGAATTGTTAAAGGATAGCGAAGAACCAGCCATCCGCCAATTAGCCTTTAATCTCGCCAGAGATATCCGCGCCACCTTGGAAGTAGACCCCGTGGAAACTGAACAGTCAGCCACCCCATCCTCAATGGTCCCAGAAGAAATCGAGCCAGAAGAACCCGATACAATTATTATTTATCGCCAAAGGCGCGTCAAAGCCAGCTCTATCAGCCCTTCCAGAGTTACCCGGAGTCCGTCTAGTTCCGGGAGTCGGTCTAGTTCCCGGAGTCGTTCTCGCCGCCGATAATCACACCTTAAAACCGTGGAATTTCGTGTCGCGGGGAGTTGCAGAAACCGGCTTTTCTTAGTGATAGAAACCCCGTTTATTGGTAGCGTCGCCAACCTTTAAATAATATATATAGCGTTTCGGTGGATTAGTGAGGTACTTTTCAAAGCCCCTCTCCCCTTGGGAGAGGGGTTTGGGGTGAGGGCTCTACCTTAAAACCGTGGAATTTGGTCGCGCGGGGAGTTGCAGAAACCGGCTTTTCTTAGTGATAGAAACCCCGTTTATTGGTAGCGTCGCCAACCTTTAAATAATATATATAGCGTTTCTCGGATTAGTGAGGTACTTTTCAAAGCCCCTCTCCCCTTGGGAGAGGGGTTTGGGGTGAGGGCTCTACCTTAAAACCGTGGAATTTGGTCGCGCGGGGAGTTACAGAAACCGGCTTTTCTTAGTGATAGAGACCCCGTTTATTGGTAGCGTCGCCAACCTTTAAATAATATATATAGCGTTTCTCGGATTAGTGAGGTACTTTTCAAAGCCCCTCTCCCCTTGGGAGAGGGGTTTGGGGTGAGGGCTCTACCTTAAAACCGTGGAATTTGGTCGCGCGGGGAGTTACAGAAACCGGCTTTTCTTAGTGATAGAGACCCCGTTTATTGGTAGCGTCGCCAACCTCTAAATAATATATATAGCGTTTCTCGGATTAGTGAGGTACTTTTCAAAGCCCCTCTCCCCTTGGGAGAGGGGTTTGGGGTGAGGGCTCTACCTTAAAACCGTGGAATTTCGTGTCGCGGGCAGTTGCAGAAACCGGCTTTTCTTAGTGATAGAAACCCCGTTTATTGGTAGCGTCGCCAACCTTTAAATAATATATATAGCGTTTCTCGGATTAGTGAGGTACTTTTCAAAGCCCCTCTCCCCTTGGGAGAGGGGTTTGGGGTGAGGGCTCTACCTTATGGATATGAGAAACGCTATAGGCGCGCGTCAGAGTTTAAAGATTTTCGATCCTCTCACCTCTCAACCAATCCGGAGTCCCACGCTAGGGCTGACTCGGTGGGAAAATCCCCTACAATGTTAATTGATAACTCGGATGTGTGGGATGGGGTGAGCCATGATTGTTGAGGTGTTGTCACTATTTGCTAGTGCTGGGGTCGGAGTTGTTACCACCGAATGTCATAAGTGGGCACAGCGCAAGACTGGAGAAGGTAATCATGACATTGAGAAAGCACTGCTTAGAGCCCATCAGCGCATCTTAAATGATATTTGTGCCTGCTGCCAGAAAACACTGGAATGGCAGGATAGTCAGCCCCTAATTATAGCACGAATTGACCAGATTAAGCAGGATGGCAAACAAATCTTAATAATCGTTGAAGGGGAACAGCCCCAAGGCAGTGAGGGGAGTTGGCAAGGGAGTCAACAGGAGGCAATTCGGTATCAATTGATGCAGCGCCTAGAAGCCGAACACCAGTGGCTACGAGAAGCGCCTCCCGTCTTACTCAACACCTTTCGGAATTTATATTTACCCGGCTTAGTGCATTATTTCCGATTAGAAATTAAATATAATCCCGTGGTGTTTAATACCTTAACCCACGATATCCTTACCCAAATAGTCGGGAAAGTCAGCAATATTGACCAGGAACTCTCGGCAATTCGGGGGAGAATTGATGAGGGTGTGGATACATTTATCGCCTCTTGTCAGGGTTTAGATGAACGGTTTAATCAATTGCTGACCACCTTAAAAGGGACTATTCCAGTTCCGGCGGATTTTGCCGCTTTTATTGAGGAAAAAACCCAGGAATTTTTTGGCAGAGAATTTGTGTTTAATGCCATTGAGGAATTTTGCCAGAAACAAGCCAAGGGTTATTTTATCATTGAAGCAGACCCCGGCGTGGGTAAGAGTGCGTTATTAGCGCAATATGTACAGCAAACGGGATGTCTGGCTTATTTTAATATCCTGTCGGAAAACCGCACCAGCACCGATGATTTTATCAAAAGTATCTGCGCTCAACTGATTGAACGCTATGGGTTAGCCTATGACTTACCCCTGCATCCTGATAATACCCGCAATGGCAACTTTTTGAGCAAATTATTAACCGAAGCGGCGGCAAAAACTGACCGTTTAGTGATTGCGGTGGATGCTTTGGATGAGGTGGATTTAAGCACGCAAAATCGGGGGCAAAATGTGCTTTATCTCCCGGAAAATTTACCCAAGGGGGTCTATTTTGTCCTGACCAAACGCCCGGAGTTTTTTCCTTTTGTCGTCTCGGCTCCCCAGCAGGAGTTTGATATGATGTCCGATGAATATTATCAAGCGAATTTAGCAGATATCGAAGGGTTTATTCGCTATCGCTGCCAACGGGAACCTATCCAGCGCTGGCTGGCGGCCCAAGGGGTGACAGAGGCGGAATTTATCGAATTTTTGGCGGAGAATAGCGAAACTAACTTTATGTATTTAAAGTATGTTCTCAATGATATTGAGGCGGGGAAATATGCTGATTTGAACTGGGAAAATTTGCCCAGGGGTTTGGAGAAATATTATGAGCAACATTGGCAGCGTATGGGGATGGTGACGAGGCCGTTACCCCGGACGAAGTTAAAAATCATCTATTTATTGTCAAAGACTCGGAAGCCTGTATCCTGCGATTTGTTGGCGGATTTTGCGGAGGAAGACCCGTTAACGGTGCAGGAGGTGTTGGATGAATGGGAGCAGTTTTTGCGCCATCGAATTATGGAATATGAGGAGGTTTATAGTATTTATCACAAGAGTTTTCAGGACTTTTTATTTAATAGGAGGACGGTACAAAAGGCGGGGGTATCTTTGCGGGATATTGAACTAGATATAGTTGATAATTTGTGGGATGGTTTGTATGGAGAAGATGAGAACAATAATGAAGAATAATTAGTAGGTTGGGTGGACGCAGGAAACCCAACATCTTAGTAGTAGGTTGGGTGGACGCAGGAAACCCAACATCTTAGTAGGTTATGTGAACCGAGAGCGATCGCATTAGGAGTAGGTTATGTGAACCCAGTAAACCCCACAAAAACTCAACCACCGCCAGCCTAGAGTCCGAGTGTGTTGGGTTTCGCGATCGCTCCACCCAACCTACTATAAATTGTTCTATTTTCACCCGTGAGTTATGACCAGCTTTATTGAACGGCTAAACAAATTCTATCCAGAAAAGCGGCGCTATGCCTTAGAAAAATTCCCTGAGCATCTCGTTAACACTGCCCAAACTGCACGACTACAGAAGCTGCTGACGGATTTTGACTTTATCCAGGCAAAACTGGCGGAGTTCGGGGTGCAAGCCTTAATTGAAGATTACGATTTGGCGACGAGTTCGGATGTCTTGCTGAACCCGGAACAGACGGAAACCCTGCAATTAATCGCTGGGGCGTTGCGGCTGTCGGCTCATATTTTAGAATCCGATAAAACCCAACTGGCGGGGCAATTTTGGGGGCGGTTGCTGTCCTTTGAGAATCCAGAGATTGTGGCTTTACTGGAACAGGCAAAACAAGGGCAGAAACAACCCTGGTTTCGTCCCCTCACTGCCAACCTCACCTCTCCCGGTGGCCCACTGATTCGCACCTTCGCTGGGCATAGTAGCGAGGTAGCAGCAGTAGCCATCACCCCGGACGGCAAAAAGGCGCTTTCCGCATCCAGGGATAACACCCTGAAACTGTGGGATTTGGCAACCGGGTCGTCACTTGCTACCCTCACTGGGCATCGTGACAGGGTAAATGCAGTAGCCATCACCCCCGACGGGAAACAAGCGGTTTCCGCATCTTATGATCAAACCTTGAAACTGTGGGATTTGGCTACAGGAACAGAACTCACCACCCTCACTGGGCATCGTGGCTGGATAGAAGCAGTAGCTATCAGCCCGGACGGGAAACAAGCGGTTTCCGCGTCCAGAGATCAAACTCTGAAACTGTGGGATTTGGCTACAGGAACAGAACTCGCCACCTTCACTGGGCATCCTAGCGGGGTAAAAGCCGTCGCAATCACTCCCGACGGTAAAAAAGCAGTTTCGGCGTCCATGAACACCCTTAAACTTTGGGATTTGGCTACTGGGTCGCAACTAGCCACTCTCACAGGGCATACTGACTGGGTACTCGCAGTAGCCATCACCCCGGACGGCAAACAAGTGGTTTCCGCATCTGAGGATAAAACCCTGAAACTGTGGGATTTGGCAACCGGGTTGGAACTGGCCACCCTCACTGGGCATCATGGCTGGGTAAAAGCAGTGGCCATCACCCCGGACGGCAAACAAGTGGTTTCCGCATCCTGGGATGCCACTCTGAAATTGTGGGATTTGGCTACTGGGTCACAACTAGCTACCCTCACTGGGCATAGTGGCGCGGTATATGCAGTAGCCATCAGCCCCGACTGTAAAAAAGCAGTTTCCGCATCCATGAACACCCTTAAACTGTGGGATTTGGCTACTGGGTCGAAACTTCCAAGCCTCAACGGGCATAGTAGGGGGATAAAAGCATTAGCCATAACCCCCGACGGCAAAAAAGCGGTTTCCGCATCCTGGGATACAACCCTGAAACTGTGGGATTTGGCTACTGGGTCACAACTAGCTACCCTCACTGGGCATCGTCACTGGGTAGATGCAGTAGCCATCACCCCCGACGGCAAAAAAGCAGTTTCCGCGTCTAAGGATACAACCCTAAAACTGTGGGATTTGGCTACGGGAACAGAACTCACCACCTTCACTGGGCATCCTAGCGGGGTAAAAGCCGTCGCTATCACTCCCGACGGCAAACAAGCGGTTTCCGCATCCTGGGATCAAACCCTGAAACTGTGGGACTTGGCTACGGGGTCGGAACTGTCTACCTTCAGGGGGCATAGTGGGTCGGTAGAAGCAGTAGCCATTACCCCGGACGGGAAACAAGCGGTTTCCGCATCCTATGATAACACCCTGAAACTGTGGGATTTGGCTACGGGGTCACAACTAGCTACCCTCACTGGGCATCGTAGATGGGTAAAAGCTGTCGCCATCACCCCCGATGGGAAACAAGCGGTTTCTGCATCCAAAGATAACACCCTGAAAGTGTGGGACTTGCCTACCGGGTCGGAACTTGCCACCCTCACTGGGCATCGTAGCGGGGTATATGCAGTCGTCATCAGCCCTGACGGCAAACAAGTCGTTTCCGCATCATTTGATAACACCCTGAAACTGTGGGACTTGGTAACGGAGAAAGAGTTAGCCACGTTTACCGGGGATAATGCGATGCGTTCCTGTGCGGTTGCACCGGATGGAGTGACAGTGGTGGCAGGTGAGATGTCAGGGCAGATGTATTTTCTGCGGTTGGAGGGGTTGAGGGATTGAGAAAGGGGGTTTTTTTACCTGCGTCCGAATCACCTACGCGATCGCTATAATGGCGAGAAAGCAGGTTTCTGGAGAACGTCATGCAAATTACCTTAAACAAGCAACAAGAAGAGTTTATCGCCGCCCAGTTAGCCCAGGGCAATTTTAGCCATCCTGATGAAGTGGTGAATGCCGCGTTTAAATTGCTAGAAAAATTGCAAACTGAATACCCAGACTGGCTCACCGAAACCCGCGAGCAAGTCAATCTGCCGCCTTTTTCTGGAAGTGGGGAAAAGGCTAATAACGTTTAAGGAACAATGACAGATACCACAGAACTTGATAAAATAGTAGCAGTATCCAATACAGGACCTCTCGTTTCAGCCTTTCAATGTGGTCGGATTGATTTACTCAAGCGATATTTTTCGCTCCTTTACATTACCACCTCTGAGGTACAAGAACTAGATGGTCATGGGTGGCTCGATGAAATTACTCAACTCATTGGTGAGGGATTTGTGGTTGTTGCCGAATTAACCGATTCAGAAAAAAAACAAGCAGAAACTGTAGCAAAACGAATTGCGCGATCGCACAAAAATACCCGTTCAGACTGGCGTGATGATCTCCCTGAAGCCGAGGCCATAATTCTCATGCAAAATCGCCCCGACCTAAATGTGGCACTTATTCTTTTAGATGAGAAAGCTGCCCGTCAAGTTGCTGGGGAAATGGGGTTAAAAATGACCGGCTTTCCGGGGATTTTAGGACGTGCTGGACTAGACGGGATTTTAACGAAAGATGAGATTCGGCATCTCCTCAAAACCTGCCAGCAACAAGGTACATATTACGGCGATAAATTAATTGAAACCCTTGTAGAAAATTACGGAAGGTAAACCATGACTAAACAAGTTCCCGAACCCAATGCAGAGTTACTCTCCGCTGAAGATATTCATCAGGATGTGATGACTCTAACAACTGCTTTAGAACAACGCAAGGCTGAACGTAAAGCCTATCACATATTATCCCGTCCAGATATCCGTAACTTGCTTGATCGCATCCTAGCCAGTGGAATTTGTACTACAGAAGAGGAAGCCATAGAACGTGCTCTGACCATCTTGATTTCTGGAAGTTGAGAAAGCGAGTTTCTGGAACGATTTGATAAAATACGATAACTCAAAGGATGAAACGATGCTATAAATCACCATAAATTGGAAACCTGAACCCCAAACTTTGACCCAACTGGTACAGATTGCGATGCAAGAACAGAAAAGTTTAGAGACTCTGCTGGATGAGGCAGTTACCTAGTATTTACAAGCCAATTTTTTCTGATAGACAAATCGGCAGTCGCTTATCATATCCATGATTCCCAAGAAAATGCCTGAACTTGGTTGATGCGCTTAAAATCACTATCGGCAGAAACAAGGATTAATCCGTGCTGAATTGCTGTGGCAACAATCCAAAGGTCATGGTCAGTAAATCCTAAGTTGCTGATACTTGTGCGACGCCGCTTATTTTTATCCTTGGGCGCAAACTGATTAAAAACTGCTGTTTTAATCTGGCTATAAAAAATGGCCGTTTCTTCATCAATAAAATACAAATCAACTTGACCCAAAAACTCTTTTACTGCTGTGATATTTTCGGATTGTCTCCCAGACTTATCAGCCATGTACAGCAATTCCGCATAAGTGATAATGCTAATTCCAATTGCGTCATTACGATGATTATTTAAAACATTAAGGACTTGAACGTTGCCATTGATAATATAGCTACAATGGTTTGTATCCATTAAATAGGGCATGATATTAAAACTGGGTTTCTGAACGAGTTTCATAAACGGAATCAAGGCATTCTTCCAAGTCATCTCCTTGCCAAGTCCCGGCAACTTTGAGTAAATCTTGGGCGGTTTTCCCTCTTTTTAGCGGGGGCAATTTTCTCAAGGGAGATGATTGAGGGGGTTCCGTTGCTTCTAGGGAGTCGAGAAACTCACTGACGAGGGCAAGTCTTTCCGGTGAGAGGTTGTTCAGTTGGCTGGCGATTTTTTGGTGTAATTGAGTTGTATTCATGATTAATTTATATCCAGAATGTCGCAGGTTGACAAGACAGTGATTTTGATAGCATTGGCGGGGATAGTCGGTTTCTCGGCTGTAGGTTTCTAGAACCCTTTGATAAAACATGATAGCTCAACGGATGAAACGATGCTGGAAATCACTCTGAATTGGAAACCAGACCCCGAAACCGTTCGGCTGAGTTCACGGCGAAGCTTTGACTCAATGGGTACAGGTGGCAATGCAAGAACAGAAAAGTTTAGAGACTCTGCTGGATGAGGCAGTTACCTAGTATTTACAAGCAAATTGAGCCCCGAACACCCTTTCTGTATCTCCCACTCCCCCTGACCCCTTCCTGGGTGGTCTATAATGATGGTAGCCCAAAACTGGGCACCGAAGCAGAAGCCATCCTCACCGCAGAAATTGAATCCTCCTCGGGTTTATTGTGGAGGATGATAAAATATCAAAGACGGATAAATTGAGGAAAATCACCGATGCAAATTACCATCAACCTACCGCCAGACCTCGAACAAGACCTCATCCATCAAGCCACACAATCTAATATTCCTTTGCCTACTTTAATTTTGCAAGTGTTACGCCGCACAATGCAAACGGCACCCATTCCAGTGTCCCAATGGTCAGAAGCGATTTTGTCTTATCAAGGAATCCCTGATTTCCCCGCTTTCGAGTCCTATCGCGATGAACTGGTTCCCCCTCGCGAACCGGAAATTTTCTAATGCAATACCTCCTCGATACCTGTGTTATCAGTGACTTCATCAAAGGCGAACCGGGTACTCAAAACAGAATCAAGCAAACCGCCCCAGTCAACATTGCTGTTTCCTCAATTACAGTGATGGAACTTAACTATGGTTTAGCCCTCAATCCACAACGGGCGGAAAAAATTAAACCCGTTATTCTCGATTTTTTATCGTCGGTGACCATTCTTCCTTTCACAAACGCAGAAGCTGAAAAAGCGGCTGAGATTCGTGCTTTACTCAAATCTCAAGGACAGCCAATTGGGGCTTATGATGTCTTGATTGCTGCCACTGCACTGGAACATCAACTGCTCATGATTACCGCCAACCAACGAGAATTTAATCGCGTTGTTGGTCTTCAAACTGAGAATTGGCGACAGACCTAAAAAACTAGGTTTGATGGGGAGAATAGGTGAGGGTAGAAACCCGGTTTCTGAGATATCGGTGGGGGCAAGAAACTGGGTTTCTGAGCTAGATTTGGGTGAGGAGGCAAAGGTGATGGTAGAAACCCGGTTTCTGAGATATCGGTTAAATTTCATCAACCCTGCTCAAAATCTGGTTATATAAAGCTGAAGATACTCTAAATTCTGATGTAGCAATCAGCGCATCCATAAGAGGCTTGACCGCAGTAATTAAATTATTATGCTTGGCCTCAACCCAAATGTCTAGTAATCCCGTAATCTTGATGCCTAAACGGTCCGCTGCTGCTCGACCTCGACGCTCATCAATCAACAGCAAATCTGCATTAAGCTCTATGGCAAGAGCGAGGTAAAATACAGAAGCGATGTGATTTGGCGGTGTTAACTGCTACTGAAAAATGACCGAACTACTTCAACAGGCGATCGCCCAAATCCAACAACTCCCACCCGACCAACAAGATGCGATCGCGGCTCGATTTTTGGCACAGTTGCAGGATGAGCAAAAATGGGAAACCCGTTTTGCTACCACGACAGCACCAGGAGTAGGTTGGGTGAACGCAGGAAACCCAACATCTTGGTAGGTTGGGTGAACGCAGGAAACCCAACATCTTAGTAGGTTGGGTGAACGCAGGAAACCCAACATCTTAGTAGGTTGGGTGAACGCAGGAAACCCAACATCTTAGTAGGTTGGGTGGACGCAGGAAACCCAACATCTTAGTAGGTTGGGTGAACGCAGGAAACCCAACATCTTAGTAGGTTGGGTGAACGCAGGAAACCCAACATCTTAGTAGGTTGGGTGAACGCAGGAAACCCAACATCTTAGTAGGTTGGGTGAACGCAGGAAACCCAACATCTTAGTAGGTTGGGTGAACGCAGGAAACCCAACATCTTAGTAGGTTGGGTGAACGCAGGAAACCCAACATCTTAGTAGGTTGGGTGAACGCAGGAAACCCAACATCTTAGTAGGTTGGGTGAACGCAGGAAACCCAACATCTTAGTAGGTTGGGTGAACGCAGGAAACCCAACATCTTAGTAGGTTGGGTGGACGCAGGAAACCCAACATCTTAGCATTAGGAGTAGGTTGGGTGAACGCAGGAAACCCAACATCTTAGTAGGTTGGGTGAACGCAGGAAACCCAACATCTTAGTAGGTTGGGTGAACGCAGGAAACCCAACATCTTAGTAGGTTGGGTGAACGCAGGAAACCCAACATCTTAGTAGGTTGGGTGAACGCAGGAAACCCAACATCTTAGTAGGTTGGGTGAACGCAGGAAACCCAACATCTTAGTAGGTTGGGTGAACGCAGGAAACCCAACATCTTAGTAGGTTGGGTGAACGCAGGAAACCCAACATCTTAGTAGGTTGGGTGAACGCAGGAAACCCAACATCTTAGTAGGTTGGGTGAACGCAGGAAACCCAACATCTTAGTAGGTTGGGTGAACGCAGGAAACCCAACATCTTAGTAGGTTGGGTGAACGCAGGAAACCCAACATCTTAGTAGGTTGGGTGAACGCAGGAAACCCAACATCTTAGTAGGTTGGGTGAACGCAGGAAACCCAACATCTTAGTAGGTTGGGTGAACGCAGGAAACCCAACAAATCAGTAGGTTATGTGAACCCAGGAAACCCAACATCTTAGTAGGTTGGGTGAACGCAGGAAACCCAACATCTTAGTAGGTTGGGTGAACGCAGGAAACCCAACATCTTAGTAGGTTGGGTGAACGCAGGAAACCCAACATCTTAGTAGGTTGGGTGAACGCAGGAAACCCAACATCTTAGTAGGTTGGGTGAACGCAGGAAACCCAACATCTTAGTAGGTTGGGTGAACGCAGGAAACCCAACATCTTAGTAGGTTGGGTGAACGCAGGAAACCCAACATCTTAGTAGGTTGGGTGAACGCAGGAAACCCAACATCTTAGTAGGTTGGGTGAACGCAGGAAACCCAACATCTTAGTAGGTTGGGTGAACGCAGGAAACCCAACATCTTAGTAGGTTGGGTGAACGCAGGAAACCCAACATCTTAGTAGGTTGGGTGAACGCAGGAAACCCAACATCTTAGTAGGTTGGGTGAACGCAGGAAACCCAACATCTTAGCATTAGGAGTAGGTTGGGTGAACGCAGGAAACCCAACATCTTAGTAGGTTGGGTGAACGCAGGAAACCCAACATCTTAGTAGGTTGGGTGAACGCAGGAAACCCAACATCTTAGTAGGTTGGGTGAACGCA
This sequence comes from Arthrospira sp. PCC 9108, assembly GCA_016745315.1. Classification (GTDB taxonomy): domain Bacteria; phylum Cyanobacteriota; class Cyanobacteriia; order Cyanobacteriales; family Microcoleaceae; genus Limnospira; species Limnospira platensis. Next base: position 240,881 of record CP066886.1, on the reverse strand, counting down.
GGAAACCCAACATCTTAGTAGGTTGGGTGAACGCAGGAAACCCAACAAATCAGTAGGTTATGTGAACCCAGGAAACTCCACAAAAACTTAACCACCCCCAGCCTAGCCGACTGTGTTGGGTTTCGCGATCGCTCCACCCAACCTACTAGAAACCCCGTTTATTAAATGTTTCCGTGGCTGATATAACCCCGATTTTTAGGATTGGGGGGGATTTTCGGGGGAGGTGAAAATATTGCCCGCTGCGAAAATATCTCCGATATTTAACCTTAATTCTGGGAAAACTTGCGAGACTATTTGTTGATTGTCCGTCAAAACAGTTTCTTCATATAAACCCTCATCCAGCCGCAAAACCGATATCTTATTTAACATCGGATCTACAATCCAATATTCCGGGATTTCCGCCGCCGCATATTCGGTTCTTTTGTACCTATAATCTCGGTTTACGGATTCGGGACTGACTACTTCCACCACTAGGAGGGGTGGAGTTTAAAAAACGGCAGATTCATCCAACAATTCTACAACTTTTTCTCTGGAAACGACACAGACATCCATCAATCGCGACTTCCTCGGTGAGGTTCTCACCCCGGCTTCTTTCAAACACAACCAAGGTGAATTAATCCGACTTATTTCGGCTTTCAAAGTATCCCGGATAAAATCGGCGATCAGCAAATGTCGGATGGTTGGTGGGTTTATGATTTCTAATTGTCCATTGACTAATTCATAATGGTTGTCTGTGCCATCGTCATATTTGAGGTAGTCTTCAAAAGTATATGTTTTGTCGGTGGTTATAGATGTCATGGCTATGGTATAATGGTTTCTGAATGGGTTATTGAGATCCAGGCAGTTAGTAGCTGCTAAAACACCAACACTAACCCCCCTGAAAATCTTTCGACTTCAGGGGGTTACGGTTTTACCAACCCAAAGCTGAGATAAAACCAGCAGATGGTTTTTCGGCTTCGGAAGTTGTGGTTGTGTTAGAATCAGAGTCGATGCGGATTTCTGTGCAGAAGGTGGAGGTGTTGAAGCCTCCGAACCGCTTGACGGCACTCGATCGCATTCTAACATTAGAACCAACAAACCAAAAGCGTTCAATAGAACTCATGGTTTCATATTCGGTTATTAAGGTTAAGCCGTCCTCTTCGTCCATTTCAAAACGTCCAATCACCGGGACAATTTCCGCATAACCCCTTTCCCGCAGCATTCGACCCCGGCGCGGATCGTCTGGGTCTGGTACGATCGCAAATACGGTAGAACCCTTATGGTTTTCGTCTTCCTTATCCCAAGCCATTTCGCCATTCCAGGTGACATGAGCCCCCCCGCCGCCAAACTCGGGTCAATATCGTGCATTTTGCAGATCTCGGCTACCTGGGGTCCTCAGCGGTAAGGGAGGTTACATTAATATCGGAAAATCCTTTTTCGGCTTGACGAAAAGCTAGGTGATGGGTCGTCCTTAGCGATCGCCATCTTCCGATAACTCATATTAAAAAATTCTATAGCATCCATTAGCTTAATCTCCAGTCTGACGGCTATCCGTTTATTTTATGGCAGTTAGGGCTGAGTCTGTGGCTATCAGATCGGAAAATCCAAAGTTTTGTTAAATAGATTAGTGCCTAAATGTCCATCATGGACAGATTGTCAAGTGTATGTTACGATAATTTACATTCCAGGTAAACAAAAGTTACGGTTTGACCCAAAACCGTACTCTCACCCCTAGAATTTCAGAGGAGGAGCGAACAATGCAAACCCCAGGAAATCTAAGCATAGAGCAACAATTCAAGCTCAAGGTTCTCCAGGAACAAGTCAAACACCTAAGTTTAGAAGAAGCTCAGGAGTATTTAATTGAGGTATTTCGCCAAGGGATGGTCAAGGATAATTTACTGAAAAACTGGATGAAAGGCGCATAGCCTCAAAACACCATCAACCAATCACCACAACCAGAGGGAGGTCAGAAAGGGCTGATTAAGTTAAGTAGCCTCTGACCTCTTGGGAATAGGTTATGCTTAACCAAAGCGACCACTAACATATTGTTGTGTGGCTTCTTGTTGGGGATTTTGGAAAAGACTATGAGTATCGCTAAACTCGACCAGGTAGCCAAAACGCTTGCTACCATCTTCGGCTTTGGCGTTAAAAAGGCAGTCATATCGGCGACCCTAGTTGCTTGCTGCATATTATGGGTAACGATAATAATAGTGTATTGTTGTTTGAGTTCAACAATAAGTTCTTCAATCCGCATGGTAGAAATGGGGTCTAAAGCGGAGCAAGGTTCATCCATGAGAATTACATCAGGTTGAACGGAAACAGCGCGCAATACATAGACGTTGTTGTTGACCCCCAGACAAAGCCAAACCACTTTGTCGGAGTTTATCTTTGACTTCATCCCAGAGTACAGCCTGACGAAGCGATCGCTCTACAATTTCATCCATATCACCTTTGGACTTAGCCAAACCATTGACGCGCACCCCATAGGCGATATTTTCATAAATAGACTTAGGGAAGGGGTTAGGCTTCTGAAAGACCATACCAATTTGTCTTCGCACTTGGACAGGATCGACAATTGGATCGTATAAATTCTGACCCTGATAGTAAATATTCCCGGACAACCTAAAGCCTGGAATCAAATCATTAATGCGATTAAAGCAGCGGAGAATAGTAGTTTTACCACAGCCAGAGGTCCAATAAAAGCGGTTACCCGTTTTTTAAGAATGTCCATAGTCACGCCACGAACCGCCTTAAAATCCCCATAGAAAACATCAAGATTTTGAGCATGGATAACTATATCGGTATCAGTCAAATTAGCAGTATCGGGAATACTCGCATCCATCATCAGCAGTTAACTCCTGAATTGTTGAGTAATTTATTAGGTACAAATCGAACCCCAAAAACTGGATTACTAGAGTTGGGGAATTAATTGGATATATAGCCGAGTGATGAGAGTTAATAAGTATAACCGTGAATATCACCGCCGCCGGATGGAAGTCCGGGGGGAACAGGTTGAATTTTACCCATCATCATGTAATATTGCTATATATTGAGGTTTACGGTTTAGCCAAAACGACCACTGACATAATCATGAGTTCGCTGGTCTTGGGGACAGGAAAAAATGTTTTCAGTGGTATCTACTTCGACTAGATAACCAACCCGCTTACCACCTTCTAGGGCTTCGGCGTTAAAGAAGGCGGTATAATCAGCTACGCGAGAAGCCTGCTGCATATTATGGGTAACAATGACAATGGTATAATGTTGCTTGAGTTCAGCCATCAAATCTTCAATTCGCATGGTAGAAATCGGGTCTAAAGCGGAACAGGGTTCATCCATCAAAATAACATCGGGTTGAACAGCGATCGCCCTAGCGATACATAAACGTTGCTGCTGTCCTCCCGATAGAGAAGTCCCCAACTTTTTAAGATTATCCTTCACTTCATCCCAGAGGGCGGCGCTGCGTAGGGCTTTCTCGACCCTCTCCTCTAGGTTATCTTTAATGCCATTTACCCGCAAACCATAGGCGACATTATCATAAATAGTCTTAGGGAAAGGGTTAGGCTGCTGAAAGACCATACCAATGCGGCGGCGGACAACGACCGGATCAACTCCCTTGTGATAGAGGGGTTGACCTCGGTAATTCAAAAGTCCTTTAACCTCAGCACCGGGAACCAGGTCATTAGTGCGGTTAAAGCAGCGCAGGAGGGTACTTTTACCACAGCCAGAGGGGCCAATAAAGGCGGTAATTTTACGCTCTAGGATATCCATATTAACATCCCGGAGAGCGATCGCACCGCTGTAGTAAACGGATAGATTTTTAATCTCAAAAATGCGCCGAGTATTTACGGACACATCATCAATATATTGTTGCATGGTTTCTCCAATTAGTCAAGCTAAAAGAACATTGAGGCAGAATAGGCGAGTTAACAAGCTAGTTAAATTAAAATGCTTTTTTCCTGCTAAAAAAGCGGGCTAAAACACTGAAAATGAGGACAAGTGACAACAATACCAAGGCGGCAGCCCAAGCCAAAGTCTGAGAGGCTTTGTAGGGAATAATCGAGAAAAAGTAAATCAAGATAGGTAAGGTAGAAACTGGTTCCCAAACATTAGCCGCCCAGAAGTTATTGTTAAAGGAGGTAAAAAGTAAGGGTGCGGCTTCTCCGGCGGCGCGGGCGACAGAGAGAACAACACCTAGTGACAATAGAAGTTAGGGCGGCGGGTAAGACAATTTGAACGACAGTTTGAAATCGGTTGACACCAATACCTTGCAGCTAACCGCATTTCATTAGGAACCAATAACAAGGCTTCTTCGGTAGAGCGAATAATAATGGGTAACATCAAGACAGCCAAAGCGACCCCACCAGAAAAAGCGGAAAATCCTCCCATGGGTTTGACGACAATGGAGTAAGCAAATAGGCCACATAAAATGGCGGGAACGCCGGTGAGTACATTACAGGAGAACTTGACCAAGTAGGCTAACTTAGTACCGCGACCGAACTCGGCTAGATAAATGGCAGCAATGACACCAAAGGGAACGGCAATCATGGTAGCAATTCCGAGGGTCATCAAGCTACCGATAATGGCATGACCAAAACCGCCCTCAGAGAGACCGGGAGGGGGTGGTAATTTAGTGAAGATATCGGGAAAGACTAAAGCGCCTGCGCCTTTTTGAAAGACGCTAACGAGAACCCACAGCAAGGGAATGATGACTGTGGCGGCAAAGACCATGGTTAATACGGTTAATATCCGTCCGAAGAGACGGCGATGGCGAGCCATGGTTTTCTCGCTAATATCGAAACTATCGCCTTCAGAAGGAAAGGAAGGCTGACGACCTGGATTATCCATAATTTATGTTTGCTAAACTTAGTGGGGGGATTGACTGAACCAAAAACTAAGGTCAAGAAACTAAGGTCAAGGTCATAAACCTTACTCAATATTCTGAAATCGACGAATTACGAGTTCCGCCAAAATATTGACGACGAGGGATAGCATCATCAGGACTAAACCTGCGTACATGAGGGCGGCTACTTGGGTGCGTCCGGCTTCGCCAAATTGGGAGGCGATGAGACCTGTAATAGTTGCTCCGGGCTGTAACCATGATATGTCAATGCGGTTAGCGTTACCGACTAGCATGGCGGCTACCATGGTTTCACCCATAGCGCGACCCATTCCCAACATGACGGAACTGATAATGCCAGATAAGCCGGCGGGGATAAGGACTCTGATAATGGTTTCCCAGCGGGTGGCTCCTAAGGCGAGGGAACCATTGCGGAGGTCTCTGGGTAAAACTTCAAAGGTGCTACGGGTGATGGAGATGATAATGGGGACAATCATAATGGATAGGACTAAACCGACCAGTAAGAGGTTATTACCGGAGGGGGTAGCGCCACCGAAAAAGGGAATCCAGCCGAAGTAGCTGTTGAGAAATCTAAAAAGGGGTCTGATGACTGGAATGAGGACAAAAATCCCCCAAATGCCTAAAACGACGCTGGGGATGGCGACAATTAGCTCGATCGCAAAGGCGATGGGAGTTGTCACCCATTTAGGAGCAAAGCCTTCGGTGAGGAAGATGGCGACACCAATGCCCAGGGGAATGGCAATTAGTAGGGCGATAAAGGCGGTAACTAAGGTTCCATAAATTTGGGGTAGTACGCCATATACGTTGGTTACGGGGTTCCAGGTTGTACTGACTAAAAAACCGAGACCAAATTCGCGAATGGCGGGGGTAGCTTCGATGGCGGTTTGTACGATTACCCAAAGTAAAACGGCTCCTAAGACCAATAGCCAGGAGTAGGGTTAATCCCCAAAAGCCGATATCGATGACTCGAATGGTGCTGGTTCGTTTTTCGAGGCTACGGCTGGGTAATTGATTTAATGGATCAGCCAGGGTCATGATGTTGTTTTGTCTCCTCTTGGAATGACGTAGGGTGGGTCACATTGGATCAGCTATTGGGGAAACCAACCAAGTTTGTGCTGTGACGCACGGTACGGGGTATTTACAGGAAAGAGCGATCGCTGGGACTAGGGAAGTGTGGGAGTAGTTATCAGTTATCCATGGAACAGGAAAAGGCTAACTGAGTGGCTTGTGACTACACCCACACTCTGGGCTATATATCCCAACTACAGAAAAGTTTCGGTAATGGGAGTACCAAAAATATGGAACTCCTGAATTATCTAAGGGATTCTGTTAGTTGGCGTTGATGGTGTCAAAGACGGCTTTAATCCTTTCTACTAAAGGATCAGGGGTGGGAACGAAAAGGAGTTCTTCTGCTAAGGCTCTACCTTCTGGACCCAAGGACCATTCAAAAACCTGACGCATGGCTTGCCATTTGGCATCGTCTTCATAGTTTTGATAGATCATCACCCAAACTAGACCGACAATGGGGTAAGACTCAGCACCGGAGGGGTCAGGAACTAGCAAAGCAAAGTTATCGGGTACGGGTTCATCAAGTAAGGCTTTAGCTGCTGCTTCTGGAGATGGGGCGATAAAGTTTCCGGCTTGGTTTTCGATTACGGCTGAGTCAATGTCGTTGAGGGCTGCATAGGCATAAGATAGGTAGCCAATGGCTCCCTCGTTTTGTTGAATGGAGGCGGCAACACCTTCGTTTCCTTGACCGCCAATACCTATAGCCAGTCTACGGAGGTGCTTAAGCACCAGCAAGCCAGTCAGGACAGATTGTATTAATGTGGTTGGTAAATACAAAGGTGGTTCCACTACCGTCGGAACGGTGAGCGAAGACAATGGGTAGGTTAGGAAGATTGAGGTTGGGGTTATCGGCTGCGATCGCCGGATCAGTCCATTGAGTAATCTGTCCGGTCACGATACCACAGTAGGCTTGCCGGGATAGGCGGAGTTGGAGGTTATCAATTCCTGGGAGGTTATAGGAGAAGGGAAATAAACCCTCCGGTCATGGGAATTTGAATGGGATCGTGGCCGTGGGCGGCGATGAAGGATGCTGTGCGATCGGCTGAGTCTGTGATCGGTGCTTCACTGGCTCCGAAGTCTACTGTGCCGTTGATGTATTGCTCTAAACCGGCTCCACTACCTACGGACTGATAACTAACTTGTACGTTGGGGTCTACCTGGCGGTTATAGGCATCAAACCAACGTTGAAATATGGGGGCGGGAAAGGTCGCCCCAGCGCCGCTTAATGGATATTCTTTCGCCGCCAGTTTCTCCATCTTGGGGGCCAGGAGCGCAGGCGGTGGCTCCTAATAGTATTGGTAGGGAGGCTACTGCTAAAAGGACTTTGCGATTGAGAACCATGAAAAATACGTCCACTTGGTGAAACGACTAGGAAATCAGATGAACAATAACCGATTAAGGTTCTGGTTTAATTTGATACTCAGGTACAAAAACAGACTTTAAGCCCGATACCTACACAAGAAATTACCACAAGATTGATGACTCCACAAGGGGAGTTGGTGGTTAGAAAAAATCTAAAGATTTAGCTTAACTTGGTTTTGCTGTCAAGGATAACCTAACCTTAAACTAATCTTAATCAAGGCTAACTTGACTATAGGTGGCTGGTATGGTGCTGTTTTTATTAAATTCTAATTGGGGGGAACATCTTATGTCAAAGAAAGGCGGCTTATTTAGTCTGAGCTGTGGGGAGATTGATAAATTTTAGTAGCACCTAACTTTACCAGAGGGAGGAAAATTAATGAATAATTAACAATTGCAATCTATGGCCACGGGGTGGGGTTGCCATTGAGCTTGGGGTGAGATGATGGTACGATGGGGAGATTAAGGTAATTACGCAGTTTAAGGCTTAATCGTGGTTCAAGCACTGCCATCAACTAACCGTCAGTCCGAACTCAATGCTGAGTATTGGTCGCTCACACCTAGGAGTCAGACAACAGAGCAACTATCGCAGTGGCTCAATTCCCTGGCTGACCGGGTAATTGGGGGCGATCGCATTGGTCGAGAAGAGGCGATCGCACTGACTGAAATCGAAGGAAATGATCATATTCTACTGCTGTGCGAGGCGGCGGACCGAGTACGTCAAGCCTGTTGTGGCACAATGGTAGATTTATGTAGCATTATTAATGTCAAGTCGGGGAACTGTTCGGAAAATTGCAGTTTCTGCTCCCAGTCGGTTCACCACCCTGGGGAAAATTCGCCGATTTATGGGCTAAAATCCCCAGAGGAAATTCTGGCTCAGGCGAAAGCTGCGGAAGAAGCTGGGGCTAAAAGGTTTTGTTTGGTTTCTCAGGGACGGGGTATTAAGTACAATAGCCCTAAGTCTAATGAATTTGAACAGATCCTGGAGACAGTTCGCCGCATTCAGGCGGAAACTTCTATTAAACCCTGTTGTGCTTTGGGAGAAATTACCCCACAACAGGCTCAGGCTTTGGCGGAAGCGGGTGTGACTAGGTATAATCACAATCTGGAATCTTCCGAAAAGTTTTACGGTAATATTGTGACGAGTCATAGTTGGGACGATCGCGTTCAAACTGTGAAAAATATCAAGGCTGCTGGTATTCAAGCCTGTACGGGTGGCATTATCGGTATGGGAGAAAGCTGGGAAGACCGTGTTGACCTGGCTTTAGCATTGCGGGAACTTGAGGTAGAGTCGGTTCCGATTAATTTACTGAACCCCCGTGAAGGAACTCCTTTGGGGGGCGCTCCCGTCTTGACCCATATGAAGCGCTCAAGGCGATCGCTATTTTTCGCCTACTCCTCCCAGAGCAAATTTTGCGATATGCAGGGGGACGGGAAGCTGTTATGGGAGAATTACAAGCGTTAGGTCTGAAAGCGGGGATTAATGCCATGCTGATTGGACATTATCTAACTACTATAGCCAACCCCCTGAAAGCGATCGGGCTATGTTAGAGTCTCTTGGTCTTGAGGGTGGAGAGGCTCCTATTCCCGGACAAAAACCAGACCAAAAACACCAGACCACAACCTCAAGTATAACTCCCTGACAATTGATACCACCAGTTGAATTTTTATGGGCGATCATTGGCGTACTTCTGACTATCGGTGGCACCTTCTTGGAAGCGTTTGTCACCGACCCCTCTAGCCTTTGGAGTCAGCCTAACATTCAGATACATTCCTTGGGTGTTACCTATCAGATCGGAGCGGTTCTACTGGTGGGCTGTATGGGAGGCAAAAATGCGGCTGCTATGTCTCAAATTGCCTATCTCGCCTTGGGTTTGACGGTTTTACCTGTTTTTTCCCAAGGAGGGGGTTCGGCTACCTCGCAGAGCCTACCTTTGGCTATCTATTGGGTTTTGTTCCCGGTGGTTGGGTCTGTGGTTTTTTGGCTTTTCGTAATCATCCTAAGTTGGAATTGCTGGGGTTTAGCTGTCTGTGTGGATTGATTTCTATTCACTTGGTGGGGATACTTTATCTGGTTGCTACTCATTTGATGAATAATGTTGGCGATCGCATGATTCCACTAATGACGGCTATTCACAGCTATTCTCTTACTCCCCTCGGTGGTCAGTTGGCTGTGGCTTGTGCGGTAACTGTTATATCCTATGTCCTCCGGGGGCTAATGTTTTATTAATTAAAATTATCCTCCATGGGATTTAAAAAAACTCGACTTTTTGGATAGCTGTCACTATCAGTTTGGTGATAGACCATTTGACTAAGTTTTGGGTGGTGCAGACTTTTGAGTTGACTACCCCTCCCCAAACTGTCCCCATTTTACCGGGTATTTTTCATATTACCTATGTGGTTAATACTGGGGCGGCTTTTAGTTTGTTTAGCAATGGCGGTGTTTATTGGCTGCGTTGGCTGTCTCTGCTGGTTAGTCTGGGATTAATGCTTTGGGCTTGGTTTGGCCTCGGTTTATTTCCTGGGAACAGTGGGGATATGGTTTGATTCTTGGCGGCGCTTTGGGTAACGGTATCGATCGCTTTGTTTCTGGTCATGTGGTCGATTTCTTCGATTTCCGCCTGATTCAATTTCCTGTTTTTAATGTGGCTGATATTTCTATTAATGTCGGCATTATCTGTTTGCTGATCGCTGCTTTTAAGCCCCATTCTCACCCATAATTTTTCTGGTAAAGGGGTTGACATGGGCGGGCGGTTTCTGTTATAATATTGACATATTCTTAATAATAAGAAATTGCCAAAAATAAAAAAATTGCAACCATCCCATTATGATAAAAGTATAGCGCAAGTCAGCGCCAAAAGCAACCCCCCTCCCCAAAAAGCGAAAATTTTTAACATTTCTTAATTTTTTGTTACAAAACTTAACAATATAGTATGTATGATAGATAAAAGTGGAGCATTGAGTGTAATATCAGCCAATGGGAGTAAGTGAATTGTTAGCAGCAGAATCGATAATAGCAGAATCGGTGAAGGGTGAGGGAGACTATGATATAGCGATTGTGGGTGGTGGTATTGTGGGGGCGACAGTAGCGTGTAGCCTAAAAAATTCCGGGCTAAGAATAGCACTAATTGAACCTCAACCAAAAGCGATCGCCGCGAGTCGTCGCCAAGCCTATGCTTTAACGTTACAAACGGGGCGAATTTTAGATCAGATCGGGGTATGGGGAGATATTCTACCAAAAATCACGACATTTTATCAAATTAGTCTGAGTGATAACGATCATCCAAATGTGATTAATTTTGAAACGACGGACTTAGGGACTGAGGCGTTAGGATATGTGGGGGAACATTCGGTTATCCTAACAGCAATGCAAAGGTTTCTGGAAGATTGCGCGGAGGTGCATTGGTGGTGTCCAGGGAGAGTCAAACAAGTAAGTTATTATAGCGATCGCGCGGAAATCGAGGTAGAAACTGGGGAAGAAGTTAAGACTATTAAAGCGCGGCTAGTTATGGCGGCTGATGGTGCAAAATCTCCCTTACGTGAAGCCTGTGGAATCAATACGAAAGGCTGGAAATATTGGCAGTCCTGTATAGCGTTTACGATTCAAACGGAAAAACATCATAATAATGTAGCGTTTGAAAAATTCTGGTCAAGCGGACCGATGGGAGTTTTACCGCTACCGGGGAATCGCTGTCAAGTGGTGTTAACTGCGCCCCATAGCCAAGCCCATGAGTGGCAAAAAATGGATAAAGGGGAGTTTTTGGAGTTGCTAGAATATCGGACGGGTGGAGTTTTGGGGCGGTTGGAATTATTGAGCGATCGCATAGTGTTTCCAGTGCAATTAATGCAAAGCGATCGCTATGTTAATCATAGATTAGCTTTAGTGGGAGATGCAGCCCATTGTTGTCACCCGGTGGGAGGTCAAGGGTTAAATATGGGGATTCGTGATGCTGGTGCGATCGCCGAAATTGTGAAAAAGGCTTATCAAGCGGGTGAAGATATTGGCGACCTAAAAACTCTGAACCGATATCAGAAATGGCGGCGGGGAGAAAACCTGCTAATTTTGGGGTTTACGGATTTTCTGGATCGGATGTTTTCGGGGAATTGGCGACCTCAAGTTATCTTGCGTCGTTGGGGACTGTGGGGCTTAAAAAAATCCGACCTTTGCGTTATTTGTCTTTACGAATAATGACGGGATTATTTGGACGCGCGCCCCAAATTACTGAGTGTAAGTAATTAAGTCAATAGGGAGTTATCAATTATGGGGTGGGGGGTGATGCTGAGGGGTTGATGTTTTCCCAAGGGGGGAGTATCTTAAATGCGATCGCTATATATAAGTAATTTAGACCATGATCATCAATCGCCGCCATTTTTTCAAAACTTCTGCTTTTCTGGGGGGGTCTTTACTGCTAGATAAGCTGAGAAGTCCGGCTGCTGTGGCTGCTAATGAGTTAGTTACACACGCCCATCAAATTATTATGCAGTTAGACTGGAAATATAACGCCCAATTTGCTGGGGTGTTGCTGGCTGATTATTATAATCTCTATAAAAGCAGTGGTTTGGCGGTAGAAATTCTACCGGGAGAAACTGCGATGATTGTGACTAATCAAGTAGCTGAAAATCCGGCGATGATTGGTTGCGGTGAACAGGATATTATTATGAATGCCCAAATTGCGGGTAAACCTATAAAAGCTATAGCTACGATGTTCCAAAATTCCCCTTTGGGGTTAATGTCGATGCCAAATAGTCAGATTTATGACCTACAGGATTTAATTGGAAAACGGGTAGCGATGCAGGGGGAAAGTTACTCGATTATGCAAATGGTTATGGGTCATAATAACATTAGTCCGATGAAATCGAAGTTATCCTAGTTTCAGGAGAGGAAAAACATGATCTGCTACTGAGGGGTGATGTGGATGCTGTGCAATGTTATATTGTAGATGAACCGATTGGATTTGCTGCTAAAACGGGAATTACACCTAATACCATGAAGTTTAGTGATTATGGTTATGATGCCTATGTTCAGGTGATTTTTGCCCATAATAAACTATTACAGTATCACCCGGAAATAGTGCATACATTTTTAGAGGTGACATTTGCGGGTTGGCGGCTGGCTTTGGATGATGTGGAAAAGGCGGCGGAAATTATTGTGAGTAATTATGCAGAAACCGGGGGAGAGTATGATGATTTAGATTATCAAATAGCGTCTCTGAAACAGGTGGCTAATTATGTAACTGCGGGGATTACAGATAATGACCTAGGAAAAATAGATGGCGATCGCTGGCAAAGTATGGCTACCAAATTCGAGAAGTATGGTATCATAAATGATGTGCCATTATTCTCTAATTCAGTAGATGATAGATTTATCAATTAATAATTAATAATTGTAGGGGCGGGTTCTGGTGTGACCTCGCCTCCCAACGACAATATTAATAAACCCGCCCTCCGGGTTCTGGTGTGACCGACTCTCCCAACGACAATATTAATAAACCCGCCCTCCGGGTTCTGGTGTGACCTCGCCTCCCAACGACAATATTAATAAACCCGCCCTCCGGGTTCTGGTGTGACCGACTCTCCCAACGACAATATTAATAAACCCGCCCTCCGGGTTCTGGTGTGACCTCGCCTCCCAACGACAATATTAATAAACCCGCCCTCCGGGTTCTGGTGTGACCGACTCTCCCAACGACAATATTAATAAACCCGCCCTCCGGGTTCTGGTGTGACCGACTCTCCCAACGACAATATTAATAAACCCGCCCTCCGGGTTCTGGTGTGACCTCGCCTCCCAACGACAATATTAATAAACCCGCCCTCCGGGTTCTGGTGTGACCTCGCCTCCCAACGACAATATTAATAAACCCGCCCTCCGGGTTCTGGTGTGACCTCGCCTCCCAACGACAATATTAATAAACCCGCCCTCCGGGTTCTGGTGTGACCGACTCTCCCAACGACAATATTAATAAACCCGCCCTCCGGGTTCTGGTGTGACCGACTCTCCCAACGACAATATTAATAAACCCGCCCTCCGGGTTCTGGTGTGACCGACTCTCCCAACGACAATATTAATAAACCCGCCCTCCGGGTTGGGCTATTAATAAACCCGCCCTATGTGACCAGGGAATTAATGGCTCAATAACTTGTAGGGCAAAAAATGTTTCGCCCCTACTGTTGAGTGAGGGCGAAAAGGATAATTTACCCTCGTTTTTGGTGATGCTGGATAGCCTAAAAGCCGTTACGACCCCAGACAACCATGGAAATGGAGAAAGTAAAGACGACTAACAATCCAACCCAACCTAATGACAGAATATCCATAGTAGTATTTCACAAAACCAGATGAAAATTGACTTCAGAGGCTATCATATCCTGAAATTGATCCAGTCGCATCCATCTTCTAACTTTAGTCCGGCTGAACGCATACAGTCCCTAGTGGCGGGTATTTGGGCGGGTGTTTCTGTAGGGACGATCGCCCTAATGATAGAGTTGACCGTTAGTGGTATCCTAGGAGAGATGATCGCCCTAGATGTGCATTTAATCGTCAAGGGAGCGATCGCCATAATTAGTGGCTTTCTCTTCGGTGTTACTTATCGCTACACCGTCCGCCGGGATAATAACCCCCAACTGAAACTAGGGGTGGTGTTTGCTTTCGCTCTGGTCCGGGGGTTGGCTATATGGGATATAGCGCCCCAACCTTTGCCCCAAATGGCCATCTGGGTAGGAGAAAATTTAGTTATGTTCGCCGTGGCGGGAATTATCCTAGATGTAGCGATGGGACGGGGTTGGGTTAAATACTTTTCGTCGGAGGGGGAGTTATCGGACAACTGAATCAGAAGTCCTTAGAGGTTAAAGAACTATAAATCCTGATGTTGCTAACTGTGAACTCCATTGAAACCCTATCGGAAGATGTCGTTGACCTGATAGCCGCAGGAGAAGTTATAGACTCAGTGGCGGCGGTGGTGCGGGAATTGGTAGAAAATGCCATTGATGCGAAAGCGACGCGAATATCAGTTTCCCTACGGCCACAACAGTGGCGAATTCAGGTGGCAGATAATGGCGAGGGTATGGATTTAGTCAACCTGAAACGGGCTGCCATGGCTCATAGTACCAGTAAAATTGCGACAGCGAGGGATTTGTTAAAGATTAGCAGTTTAGGGTTTCGGGGAGAAGCTCTGCACAGCATCGCGCAACTGTCGGATTTGGAGATTCTCAGTCGCGGTGGTTTGTCCTCATCCCCAAGTTCAGGATGGCGGGTAGTTTATAACCATCAGGGAGAGGCGGAAATGGTGGAAACTGTGGCGATCGCACCTGGTACTGTGGTAAAGGTTAGTAATCTGTTTGCTAACTGGTCATCGCGCCGCACCGCCGGACCGACTGCGACCCAACAATTGCGGGCGGCGCAACTGATGTTACAACAGATAGCTCTGTGTCATCCCCAGGTGACATGGCAAATTCACCAAAACGATCGCCCCTGGCTACGGTTTGGGCCAGCAGTGACGACCCAACAGATGCTACCTGAATTTATTAGGGGTGTAAGGGTGGGGGATCTGCAATATTTGAAAATGGATGTAGACCCACCCCAACAGGTGGAAGAGTGCCATAAATTCTTGTCGAAATCATGGTTAGAGGTGGTGATAGGCTTGCCCGATCGCGCTTCACGTCGGCGCAAGGATTGGGTTAAGATAGGAGTTAATGGTCGTATGGTGCGATCGCCGGAATTGGAGCCTACCATATTATCGGCTTTTGCGCGTACCTGTGGGCGCGATCGCTATCCGGTTTGTTTTGTGCATCTGCATATCGACCCGGCCTTAATTGACTGGAATCGCCATCCTAGCAAAGCCGAGATTTATTTACATTATCTCAACCACTGGCAAGAGCAAATACACCTAGCCATTGATCAGACTCTCAAGCTGAACCCAGAAAGTCTCTCAGCGGGGGTTAATCCCATCGAGAAGCTGTTGCGCGTCTCGGAAGATACTGCCTCATACCGAACCCGCCCGACCCCCCTAGAATCAGCGGAAAACCCCCAGAGAGTTGATGTTCCGAAACTAAAAGCGATCGGTCAAATTCACAACACCTATATTGTGGCAGAACACCCAGAGGGTCTGTGGTTAGTAGAACAACACATTGCCCATGAAAGGGTAATTTACGAACAATTATGCAGGCGTTGGCAAGTGATACCCCTGTCAACTCCGATCATCGTCGCCAATTTGTCCGAGGCGCAACTAGAACAACTAACCCGCCTCAATTTGGAAGTTGACCCCTTTGGCGATGGACTCTGGGCTATCCGAAGCGCCCCAGAAATTCTCGCCCTGCGCCAAGACTGTCAAGAAGCGCTGATTGAACTCAGTTTGGGTGGAGATTTACAGGCCGCCCAAGTAGCCACGGCTTGCCGCAGTGCCATTCGCAACGGCACATCCCTAAGTTTAACGGAAATGCAGACCCTATTAGATCAATGGGTGAGTACCCGTTCCCCCGGACTTGTCCCCACGGTCGCCCGATTTTCCTAAGTTTAGAGGAATCTTCCCTAGCCCGATTTTTCCGCCGCAGTTGGGTGATTGGCAAAAGCCATGGGATATGATACGGGGATAATTACCCTGAGTAATTATCGATGAAAACCTAGTGAATATATCAGCATGAATTTTGCGGAACCAAGACAGCAGTTTTATGAGGAGGTTAGCCAGGCAGAAAATCAAATAGATTTGGCTAAGGCTGCCCTATATATTGCCCGAGAACATCAACCCTATTTTAACCCTTTAGAATATCTGCAACAGTTAGATAGGATGGCGGCGGATGTGTTGGGGAAACTTGAAAAGCCAGCTTATCCAATGCGGATAATTAAGGCGATTAATCATTACCTTTATGATGAGTTAGGATTTCGGGGGAATCGGACTGAATACTATGACCCGAAAAATAGCTTTTTAAATCAGGTGATAGACCGTCGGACTGGTATTCCGATTACTATGTCCTTGGTGTATTTAGAGATAGCAAAACGCATTGAATTTCCGATGGTGGGAATTGGGATGTCGGGACATTTTCTGATTAAGCCAGAATTTGAAGATGCGGGGATTTATGTTGATGCGTTTGGATGGGGAGAAGTCCTATTTCCCCAGGACTGTGAGCTGAGATTGTCGGAAATTTATGGACAGCCTGTAACATTACGGCCTGAATTTCTCAATGCGATCGCACCACGGCAATTTTTAAGGCGGATGCTGCAAAATCTGAAGGCAATTTATATGAATGTTGGGGAATTTGAGGAGGCGCTGAAGGTAGTGGAGAGGATTGTGATCTTGTCTCCTGATGATATTAAAGAAAGGCGCGATCGCGGTCTGGTTTACTATCAACTGTATCGCTGGTCAGAGGCTCGCTGTGACTTAGAAGATTATCTTAACCACCTTCCAACTGCTCAGGATGCTGGTATAATTCAGCAGTTACTAGATAGAATGGACTTGGATACCTGAATCGTTTAATTAGTAAGGATTTGGGGAACCATTCAACCTGTCTAGTAAACCTATAAAACAGATAGGGTTATCAACCTGAACTTACAGCCGTGTGTCCCACGGTCAAAGGGTAGGCTGATTGATAAATTGACCTCTTCTGGGGGAAGCCGATCCTCCTGACCGCCAAATCGGCTAAGTCGCTTTTTAGTAGTGACAATCACTAGGCGGATTGCAATCGCCACAATGTGTTAACTATAAACCCTTATCCTGACAGCGATAGCGGGTTATTACTCAACCCCTATATCCTATTGAGTTACTCAGATATTACTCACAATCTAGTCCTAGCACAGGAAAATAATTCTGTCAACAGGTTGATTACTCAGTCAACAAGCACAACTTAATCAATCTGTCAAATGCCTACTATCTCCCCCCAACCAAACACAGACAGGGTAACTCTCTCGTGATACCCGTCAATGGCAAGCCTATCGGTTCGTTCCTCACCATTGACTGCTATCACATCGTTCGTTTCCCCAATAGTGCTTGTTTCGGTTAGGGGGAGGGTATGGGTTCAATTTTGCAGGATATTGCCTAAAGCTACCAGTGCTAACCATAGAAAGGTATGAGTGCGATCGCAGTGGGATTTATCTATGGCTCAAAGTCAACATGATAGCTGTAGGTAGCCGTAGGGGGAACCCACTAGGTTATCAATGTACAACGATACTCCTATCAATGTACAAAGATATCAGACCGCCTACCTGGTTCCCTGTGGGAGTCAGATTATTGGTGAAATATTGAGGAGCCTACTCGCTACCAACAAAATGCGATCGCATAATCTAAACTATCTCCTACCGGAACCAACCCGATACCCCCAAACAACTTTTCACCTGGTAACTTGTTTCGTCATCTCTCGCTGATACCTACATAATCCTAGGGAATTGATTCCCCATCGAAACCGATACCTACATACCGCTAGACAAGTCTCCAATTTATAGGGGTACTGGGTTCCGCACAGGATGATTACCCCTAATAGACGGGTTAAGGTTTTGGCTTAGGGTGTTTATTGTGGGTAAATTAGAGGCAAGCATTCATATAAACTTCCAGCACTCCTGTTGCAGCACTCCTGTTAACAAAAAATATGCAAGCACCCCCTACAGTTAGAAACCATAGGGGGCCATTTAAGTTATTGGGTTAGGTGTTAGGTGTTAGGGTTTTCTCCAACCATCATCATCAATATCATCTCTGTTAATTGGAAGAGGGGGTGATTGCTTTTTATCTTCTAACGGTTTTTTACAAACTGTTGATGGCATAAAATCATTAACATATCTAATCAAATAATTTAGGCTATTTTGGATACCGTCTAACCTATTCTCAATAATTAGGTTTCCTGTATGCGTAATGAACATACTGATAATAATCGCGACAATAATTAACCCTAATTCAACTATTATTAAGTTCATTTATATTAATTTCCAAAAATGAAGTGTAAACCATTTAATCCTTTCTAGTGGAGAAAATGAAGCGTAAAAATTGCTGTACGGCGGTGATTCAATTATTTGATATTCATTAAGCCATATAATTTCACGTTTAACCATCATATTCTGCTTCACATCATTGTATGTGTAAAATTTTAACCACCCTGCCATTTTCCAGTACACGGGTACACTGTCAGCGTCAAATAATATCCTAACAAATTTACTGCCAGAAATGTCAGGTAATTTTTTAGTACCGTGTAGGGTACTATCATCTTCTATCCTGAAATTAAGTTCATAAACCTTAAACCAATTACCCTCTGATATATCAAGTGCATTAGGCATTATCTGTTAATTTATTGTTGAGTGTTTAGCATATTTTCCAATTTGTCGATTTTTTCTGATAATTCCTGAATTGCCGCAATCACTAATGGTATCAGTTTATCATACATGATTGTTAAGTAATCTATTTTTTTGTCGTCAACTTCAGGACTATCTGTATGGTCATTTTTAATCACTTCAACTGCGTTAGGATATATATTTTGTACTTCTTGAGCAATTAAACCAAATTGTTCTGTACTTGGATTAAAGCCATGAAATGCTGCAAGTTCATTATACTTAAACCACGTGACTGTCAATGCGTTAATTTCGCTTAACCCTAGAGTTGGTTTTGATAAAAGTGTTTTGAATTTAAGATCAGAGCTACCTTTAACGTAGTCTCCATTATCGTTAATATAAGATACATTTGTGCCTCCTACTCTAAATCTAGTATGTACTCCAGATGATGAAAGAGTTGAGCTCTTTATAAAATATGTCTGCCCGTTATATAATTGTATTGAATATCTATTGTCAGGAGCACCTCGCCAAACATCGCTTTGATGAAAATTAATACCATGATATATAAATACTCTAGGATTATTATCTGCTTCTAATTGCATAGAATAATTCCCCTGATAAGAAAACGCCCAGCTATTTCCTCCAACTCTACTATTTAGTACTAAATTTGCCGAACCAGCACTAGAGCCTATCCGGCGGATGTCAAACCCCCTCCAAACATTAAAATCAATAAGCATATTTCCATCAGGAAAACTTTCATTAGTTGCAAAAGTTACTGGATTATTTGTTATGTTAAATGTTTTAATTCCTGTTAAAGTTTGATTACCTGTAGTTCTAACTACAGTTGAATCTACATTAATTGTTCTATTAGCTGCTAAAGTTCCTCCTCCGGATCAACCATCACCTGCAGTTAATGTAATATTTGAATGTGTGTGCGTTGTGGGAGTCCTAGCGTTAGATAATCTACTATCATTACCTTGACAGGCTGTGTTTGCTGTAGTGCCATAAGCAACCGCCCATGTTGTGGCAGTACTCCCATTAAAATTATTTCCAGTTAATCCCGTACCATTTGTTAATGTATTAGGAGTATTGGCAGTTATTGTTATATTGGCACTACCATTAAACGAAGTCCCATTAATTGTTCTAGCAGTTTGAAGTGCTGTTGCTGTTCCGGCGTTTCCACTTATTGACCCGGTAATTAATGAATTAAATGTTTTAACTCCTGTCCATGTCTGATTCCCAGTTGTAATTATCCCTGAATTAGTTGCACTAGCTGTAGGTAAAGTAACATTAGTTCCTGTTGATGATGTAACTACAGGACCTGCTGTTGTTCCTGCTGTTACTCCTAAATTAGTTGCTACATTTACTTGTGCGCCTGTCGCAATCCCATCCAGCTTTGTCTTATCAGCGTTCGACATTACACCTGCAACGGTTGTTGTAGCAGCAGGTAATACAGCATTAGTACCGTCAGAACTGTTAACGGTTAACGTATTGCTTGTAGTGCTTGTAGAGAGGTTGGTGGATACGTTTGGGGCGGTGTTTCTAAACTCAGTTCCTACTAAAGTTAAGCCAGTTCCCGCAGAATAGGTTGTATTAGGAGGTGTTACCCAAACACCATCGCCGCGTAAATAGTTAGATGTACTGCCATTTGTATCAATGGCAGCAACATTACCTGAATTTGTTATTTGAGATAAGGTATGTGTATGGCTAGTTGGTGTTCTAGCATTTGATAATCTGACATCGTTACCTTCTGTAACAGTTCCAATAGTTGTTCCAAAATTTTTGTTAAATGCTGTACTTTTGGTAAAAGTAGGCTCTTTACCGTCTAATGTACTTTGAAGTCCTGTAACATTAGCAATAGTATGTGTATGTTCTGATGGAGTAAACGTAGACGGTTTGGACGTTATTTCAGTCCAGCTATGGGAATGAGTAGATGGGGGGAAAGTGCCAGGTTTATTAATAATATTATTCCAAATTAACTCAGTTAATTTGACTAAATTAGTATTGGAGTCAATAACTGCTTGTATCCGTTCATTAGTTAAATACAGATTAACTTCACCTTCTGGCAAGTCATCGGTTGATTGCCCAAACTTACTAGAGTAAATGTTGAAATTAGTCATAACTGCCTCTATATTGAGTAATCAAATAAATGGCTAATAACTTAATACTAGCCATTCATTTGATGATTACATATTGATATATTCGATAATTGTAACGCTGATACTAGCGCTAGATTCTGCTATCGCCTGTAACTCAGTTCTACCCCACGTTATTGAGATGGTATCACCTGGCTTAACCGAAAATGCAGCGTCTGACACGCTATCACCTGTAGGGTCAAATATTAGATGTACATTGGTATTTGACCGATTCTTCTACAAACACCGTTCTACCGTTACTGGTAGCATTGATAGGCACAACTTCCGTGATAGTGTTAGCAGTCAAACTTATCGCGGTAGTTTCGGGAGTTCCCGGTATTTTACTGCTCATATTTAGAGTGTCTAAATTGACAACAGAACTATAAACTGAGAAACTCATAATAAACTCCTAAATCAAAGTAAAATTTACCAATTTATTGTTTGTTCTAACCCAACAATATTGGTTACGCTATCCTCAGTTATAGCATAGATAGAAGCTGTTGATTTTAGTTCATCATCCCACCCAGCGTTAGGAGGTAAATATAGGCATTGATAAGGTACACAGTTACTGATATCACCGTGACAAAACCATACCCCTACAGAACCTACGTTTTGTAAGTGCAACCTATACCGATTAATATTTGAGGGTCTAACTAATGTGGGGGTATTGCCTATTGTCACCCCAAAATTTTCGGGTTGTGTCAATGTAGGGGTTTGAGGAACTGTATCGAGTTGATATTCAGCCATGCCCAAAATATTAATAGAATCATTGTTATGTAACTGAGTTAAACACCTAGCTTTAACTATTGAGTTGCTATCAATTGCTAAACCTTCGTTTTGATTAGTGATTAATTCAATTAACAGGTTTTCGGTGTGAATGCCTCCATAATATGGCAATTTGACAATCCCTAAATTTAACCCGTTTTCTGTTGCCATATTCCCATAAAATATCTGTAAATCTACCGCTCCCTGCAACACTTCCTGTTTTTTTTCCACCGTTGGTAATAGCTATCTTCCGGGTAAATTGTGGGGATTTGTGATTGTGCAATACTGGGAGTGTAACATCTAGCGTTTAACGATGATATATAGCTGTAAATACCGATATCATATTTATATCTTTCTGTTATTAATGATTCTAAAATAGTCCCGTTAAATAACTCTATGGCGTTACTCCAGTTAGCAGCGTTGATATTAGCCGTGATATTTTTAATACCTCTCATGATTTTAACCACCTATTAATAAATTATTTGTTAGTATAATATTACTACTTTAATGTGATTATTTAAATGGTTAGAAACACAATTAACCCATGGGACCCAGGTCCTACTAGGGAGCCACCAAAGAGAGATGAACCAAAGGGAGGTAAAAAACCGCGTGGGTTTGGTAGGAGACCTGGTTTTGGGGGTGGCAGAAGCGGCGGCGGTGGTGCTGGTAACAGTTTTGGCGGTCCTAATAGCGGTGACGAGGTAGATGATGATAAAGGAAGGCAACCACCAAAACCGGGGAACGAAATGCCAGACCCTCGTGATTATCCTGTTAAAAATAATAATAAATGGCATTTAATGATTTTTGCTCAAATAGTAAATAGTAGACTTAGCAGTGGAACATCTAGTATTAATAGGCATTGGTGGAGAAGGCAAGAAGCAACAACGTCAAATTTTAGACTTAATAAGATTGGATTAGATGTCTTTATAGAGTGGGAAGAATCATGGCATGATTCAGAGTACAATTACGAAGAGCCGATAATTGTACATAATGATTATATTAAACATCGTAAGTTATACCCGTTAAAACCTTACTATATGAATTCAGGTTGTGAAAGAGTTTCATTATATGGAAGTGGCTTTAATAGTTTTTATAACTCTGAATATAACGCTTCATGTCGTGATCCAAATAGGCTTATGATTAGTCCATTATTTGGGTCTATCTTTTACCGTTTAACTCCAGCCACAACCTGGACAGACGTAACAACTGTTTGGACTAAAGACCCGGAAGCAATGTTAGAATATATACATTTATGGGAAGTTCCATATATTGATAGAGGTCATCAATCATACTACGAATATGAGTCTGACGTATTGTGGGACGCCTATCGAGGTAGGTCGTATGAAAATACACGCTGGTATCCAGTATTTCCTACGAGTACTAGATTAAACTATACTTCTTTAGACGGTCCACGAATTTGGGAGAACACCCGTAATTATAGCTATAAACTATGGATTCTGTCTGAAGATAAAGATTATTTGCCGCCAGAAAACAACGTTCGTCAAATCACAATACCAGACAGACATGAATGAAGAATGCTGTGGAATGATTAGAAGGATTTACGAGTTCCTAGACCCTGAATCCTTTCCGGCTGAAATGCCTACAAAAATAACAGTAGATGCCGATAATCCTGATAATGGAATTAAAGAAATTAAAACATTGCCAGAGTGGTTAATGTACAGATTTGACATCGATGATGAGAGGTGGGGGAATTTGAGGTAAAGGTAGAAATTAATGATATCAATCTTCTATCAGAAGAACAAGAAGAAGTAACAATAAAATTGCCTAATATTGCAGAATCTATAGCTGAAATTTTCGGGCTGGTTATGGAAATTGCCATCTCTCATCAGGTTACACAAAACGCTGTGTTAACCTGCTTACATGAAGCAGGTTTGGCTCACGCAGCAGCCTTTAAAGCTGGTAGGGAAGTCTCGGAAATATTAGACTATTTAGGCTTTGAAACTGAGGAAAAATACGAGAAACTAAAAACAGCTTTCACTCCAGAGGCTGATAATTTTGAGGAACTACTAGAACCTAACGAAAGTAAAGTTAAAATCACTAATCAAAAGAACGCGAAAGAAACACTAGAGACAGCCTTAAATCAAATAAAGGAAATATTCTCAATAGTTAGAGCGCAAGGTACTTTACAAGTTAATGGTAATGACCCATCAAAAGACATATTAGCCGATTTAACGCGGTTATATGATTCAATGAAAAAACAGGATGAGATTAGAGAACAGGAAACCAATAAAGTCAAAGAATTGCTCAAAAAAGACTTTCCTGATATCAAGATAGAAACCGAGTTAATAGACGGCGATAATCCACTAAGGGAGACTCTGTAATGGTAGCCAGAAGTGCAAGAATGCTAAGAACAACCCGTGGCTTATCCAGTCGTCAAACTAGGTCAGCAATTGGACGGAATGGAGTTAGACAGGTTAATTTTTCTCGACGAACATCAACCGAGGAAATGGGATGGTTTGGGAAGCTGTGGACAAAAGTCACAGGAAAAGTAGTTCAGTGGGGTAAATCATTTGCGGGTTGGTTATGGGAGGGACTTACTAAGTTCTTTTCTAGCTTTAGCTTTGAAAAAGTAGCGACATTTATTACCTCTAATTGGGACAGCTTTTGGAATTTCAACTGGAATATATCAGATGAACAGATAGACAAAAATATGATGAATATTGCTAATCAATTTATTAGTACTACCGCCGGTTTTTTGGGTAATATGGCAGGTAAATTAGTTTGTGGAGTATTGCCTACCATTGGTATTGCATTTATCAACAAAGCTGCTGCTATGCACATTGCCTTAAGCAAGGACCTGAAATGCTTAGGGAAGTATCATCAGCTTTTGGTTCATACGTTAGGCAATCATTTAATATGGCTATGAAAGCTATAGCATGGCAACTGTTTAAACATGGTAGACGGGTTGTTAAAATGTTTTTAGCCGCAAGCCCTTCAGCGCTTGCGAAACGTATCGTTTCGATGGTTCCCGGTGGTAAAGACAGGATGAAAAAGTGGGGTGACGAAAAAGGTGAAGAATGGAGTTTTGGGAAACAGAGAAGGGACGCTAGAGAAAAATTACCAGAAGAATATGACGGCAAGTTAAGCACTATATGGAACCAAGATAGTTCAGAGGAATTTTGGGATGAATTCTCAGATAATTGTAAAGAAGCGATTATTTTAGTCGCTCAAGGCTTAGATGAATATATCGCGTTACAACGCATTGAGGAAAATAGACAGCAACAGTTAGTTAGCGCGGTTATAGAAAACGGCAGCGAACGTTTTAGATTAGTATCAAGTTTGCGTAATTTACAGGAAAATGTAACCAACGCATTAGCTCAAACTGAGATATTAGGAAATAGAGATATTGGTCAATTTGTAGGGTCGGGTGATATCTCTGAAGTTCCGAATAGCAGTAATTTAAAAATTCAGTTAACCTTCATTTTGTACAATTACGAAAAACCTCCATATTGGACTAAGGAAAGACGGTCAAAACTACAAAAAACTCAAATAGAACTCCCATCAGTAGAAAGACACGAAATAACCTGGGATAAATTACAAAGGATATTTACTCAACCTAGTAAATCGGCATTTACCAAAGGCAATATCAAAGTAACCTGTAATATGCGAAATGGTAGGAAATTTTCATTTTTTGTGAATGAAAGCTCTAAATCTGACGCTG
This sequence comes from Arthrospira sp. PCC 9108, assembly GCA_016745315.1. GTDB lineage: Bacteria > Cyanobacteriota > Cyanobacteriia > Cyanobacteriales > Microcoleaceae > Limnospira > Limnospira platensis. The sequence goes on along the minus strand of CP066886.1, from coordinate 215,793 downwards.
AAAGAATTTGTAAGGATTTAGTACAATTAACAAGTTCCTCAATTGTTTATCCTTTGATATTTGAGGAACGTAAAGGTTTTGGCGGTAGGGAAAATGCGAAAAGAATCAAAGAGAGCAAAATGTATATCAGTGAAGTGAAAATACTTAACTGGGAATTAATTGATAAATTTGAACAAGCCAAAATCGATATGGGAGAGAATAGTGTTTTGGCAACGTACAAAGACCCTAGGAAGTCTAAAGTAAAAATTCCTTTACATTTTGAGAAGAAACCTAAGTGGGTAGATGACGCAATCAGAACAGCTACTAGAACGTCGTTAGAAATGAAAACTGGGAGTCAGCCACCAACTACAGCTTAATGTAGTTTTCATTGAATAGAAGCTACATATATGTAGCATCTGATATATCAAATAGTTAACAGACAAATTCAGTTAATGATGCTAGGCTCTATGTATTAACTGATTAAAGGTGATGATTATGGCTAGTCCAGTAACTCTTAATGCTCACTCTCGAACACCAATTGCTAGAAGTTATCGAGCAAGTTCAACGTGCACAGATAAACGCAACTAGAAACCCTAATGGTGTAACGGTAGTTACAGCTTATACCCGCAACATGGCAACTGGAGCTGTGACAGTATCCCTAACAATCCCTACTGATGATGTTTGGGATGCTACTGATGGCTCTATCGATGTACAAGCCATCGCTGTTTTTGTTGACTAGGGTTCATTAACTAGGTAGACATTAACACTATTGTTGTCTACCTATCTAAAGTTTTGTTTGATAATTAATGAGGTTAAATTATGCCATTAAATGATGCTTACGATAAATATAAAGCAAATTTTGTTGCTAAACTAGCGGAACCGAAAGGCACTTGTATCGGCAGGAGTTTGATGGTTGAGGCTCCAGTAGACAAGACATCAAAGTATGTTATCCAATGCCTATGTTGCTGCTTTATACGCTATCCGATAACGCCGTAACACAGGAACCCGTCCTGGTGCGAGACTTAACTATCTGGAGACCTCCCGTTAGTGGAACTACATCAACTAATGCTAATAGGCGTAATATCATACCAGGGGCTAGAGTTAGGTCATGGAAACGTATAGAGTACACAAAGATTTTTGTAGAAGCTCCTGCCTCTATGGGTGGAGTATGGAGAACATATCGCACATCAGGAACTAACGCGGGTGATAGGAAGCTAAGATTTATTGGTTTAAAAGTTCCTCAAATTTTCTCGATTAATTCTTTGCTATATGTTTTTGCTCATTACTGGAGCAAAAAACCCGCGAGTATTAGAACCTATAACTCAATGTTTCGTATTCCGGCTGAATCTGAAATTACCCTCGATAACCTAGGAGAACTAACCACAGGTAAAACTGAAGCACCTAATCAAGTACAAGGAAACCTTAGCGCTTTACCTGAGAAAACAGGCAACAAACCATAATAACTATCTTGTTGCTAATTATATACCCGTTAAATCACAAAATAGGATTAACGAGTTTTTTGTATTGGTTATTATTTGTACATTCTATATATACTTAATGTAATACTTGATATTTTTATAAATAAGTGTAAATTGTATAATTTATGTTTATTTTTAATAAATTAATTAGATAAGATAATTTTAATTAAATACAGTGAATTCAAAAGAGCAAGGTAACTATACAGTTACAGAATCAATTGAAGGTAGCGTAACTGTAGAAAATGTAACTAATGTCAATACTAATAAAGTATTGACTCCTACAGAATACCAAGAGACGTTGAGTCGGTTTAATCAGTTTACTAAGTTTCTGGAGTTGGTTAATACTTACCTTCCTTACCCCAAAACTTCATTAATTCAATCATTGACCAACAAACTCCAAACGTCGGAGATTATCAACTCAAATACCTTTTATCTGACATATTCAGAGATTGCCACACTTAAACGAGTCACCAACGCAATCCTGACGCTATTAAAAGCAGGTGGAGTAAAGCTACCTCGTAAGGTTACGGGAGCCATACAGGATGATATTAATGCACTAGAAGACCATCTATTGGGCTCTGAGAGTGATTTAGAGGATGAAGATAATGAAGTCAACCCATTTTCTAGTTGGTTAGATTAATCCACACCAAAAACAAAACCGCTTATGTGTAAATTTTTTAGGGACTCTATTTTAAAAGCACATAAGCGGTAGCCACTAAGCATTAGGAAATTATAGCATGATACCACGTCATTGGTCCGAGGTTAGGCTTAACCTACGAAACATCACGTTAACCCCCTTGATGTATATCGGTCATTCCCTATATATCAAAGTTCCAATTTCCAGTGGAAAGTCAGGAATAACGTGGCCATCAACTTTAGTTAAGTTTGATAAGGATTTTATCGCTTATTTTTTAGGTAAAATCATTAAAAAATTAATACCATTAAACCCCGAAAAACTTGAGGAATTAATGGAGGATGCACTTGAGTATTACAGAGAAGAATACAGCATCTATGCGGCGGAAAATGGCTTAGACAAAGAAATTGATAACCCTAGCGGAAGTTTCGGAGTGCACCCAAAAGATGAGAAATAAATACAATGCTAGAGGACAAAAAATAGACAGCTATTATTTTTCAAGTGCATTTGAATGTAGGGTTTATCACCTTCTACGAAAACATGATAATCAATTAATTGTTCACCCTAAAATGACATTAATTGAACATGCAAAACCTTGGAAAAATATCACCTGGATTCCAGATTTTTAGAGTCCGTTCTTTAATCGTTACATCGAAGTTAAGGGAGTATTAACTGATTCATTTAAGCTAAAAATGCAGTTATTGCAGTACCTTAATCCTGGTTTAGTCAATCAGTGTTGGTTTGTTATAAGGGGGACATCCTACCGATGGCAAGGCATCTCATTTATCAATATCGACGAGTTTAAGGGGCTTTGGAAAAACTTAGAGATTCCAAGGGTAAACAATGAATAAACTGCACTACAAGGGGTTATTTTCCATTGACGGTGAGTTAATAAACACCACCTATAACCCACACCTATTTGAGTCAGAAACCACTCAAATAGCCTACCGGATACTAACCCCTATAAAGGAACATAAAACCCAGGAAATCCTTGATTTAGCTTATTCCTATATGGGTTGTTATAGCCCTAGGGGGGACTACAGAGGTCACGCTACAGCAAGGTTGACAAATGAAGGCAGCCTACGAGTATCAATTGTTGGTAACCCTCAATTTTGGGAGGTATGCAAAAAAATTTCAAACGTCATAATCAATCATCAAAGGATAATTAATCATGAGTATCGGATATTACGGCAAAAAACAGGACGATAAATTTAGTTATTGCAGTGCAGTTAAGCCCGGTGAAACGGCAACCTTTCTAATTGTTGATTATGCATAATTCCGAATTAAGTCACCTCATTTATGGATATTCGGGAAAGGTGTATCAGGGGATTTTTCTAACTTCAATGATAGGGATTGGAGTTATTCCCAAGGTGATAAAGAATTAATTGCTGTACGGTTTTATATTGAAAAATACGAGACTGAATATAACGGCAAAAAACGAGAATACACCCCTACATCTCCAGAACTCGCATTGCTTAAAATAGTCGAAAGTGACTCAATGCTTACAGACGGTTCTGTGATGTTTACAGCAACAATAAATCTAAGTCAATCATCAGTCAGACCTTCTGACAGGATATTAGAGGGAAATATCGGAGACGATAATTTAAACTCTGATATTTCTAATATCTTAGAAATTGAATGTATTAATCCATTCAATCAATCTTTCGCTACTTACTCAATCGGAGATATTGACGCTTTCATTGAATCCAAAACTAAAAATAAAGCAGGATTTAATGGAAAGGCAAAATACAAAACCTTCGAGGAAAGGTTAACAGAAGGGGCTAAGGTTTTGGATTGTGACCCTAGCTTTGAGAGTCTTTATAACAAGGTTAAACAACTTGATTCTAATGTATTAATTGCATTAATTGAATTACTGCGATTAATGTAGTCACAAATAAATCCCCCCTAAATATTTAGGGGGGAATAACCACCATACCATGTCAACAAGTCAAGAGCGATAAGAGGTTACTACCATGTCTGAGGACTATATTGATTATAGACTAATTAGAAGTCAGATGTCATCTGAACTAGAAGAAATAATCACAGAAGGCAACCTGGGTGAGCAATTAGAGTCTGTTTTACGGGCTGTCTGTGTTCTACCATATCCTGATATTCAGTTTCCAATTATCGCCTCGTTTATAGCGTCTCCAGTAACCCTTATGAGTACAGCTGGCATCCTGTTCCTTTGGGGGTCTAGCGGTACTGGAAAGTCACAGATAGCTACCGTAGCATCTGAACTATACAAGACAACCTCGGTGCTTGCTAATAGCACTTTCGCTTCACTGAGAAACAAGATACAACATGAACGATTTTATGACCCCCTTCAATGTGAATTTGAGAAAAATTTTATATTGGTATGGGAAGATATCACCCCTAGCTTATTAATTGAAAATGAGAATATGTTATCGCTTTTCAAGGTGTTAAACCGCAAAAATAGCCGAATAACCATCAGTAGTCAGACACCGGGAACTAACATGATTTTTAATGCTTTCGCTTTAAAGGTGATTAATTCAATACATCCATTGTGGACATTTTGGGAGTTAAACGAACTCAAAAGACGGATGTTTCCTATATGGTTTAAAAAACGAGAGACTATGACATCAGAGGAATATAGAGGGAATCATTTTGAATTAAACGAATTAAGCGATATTGAGGATATAACGCTAGACAAGCTATCATCTCAATTAGAGATTTTCTGGCGAAATCTCGATAACTGCAATCAATACAGTAAAGCTAAGAAACTGTTACAGAAACATAAAAAAGATATCACCAATTGTAGGTTGTCATTAGAGATTATCGCGACACATTCATTAATATATGAATCACCTTTGAGAGAGTCAATTAAACAATTTAATGATTACTGGGAGTTAATAAATGAAAAGGTTTTGACAATATCATCGGGTACTGAACAATTTTTAGACAGCTTTATAAGCCAAAGTATTGAGGCAAAAATGAAACAAAACAACCAGGCAATTAACGCGGGATGTCCTGAGTTAACCGAGGTTGTAACTGATATCGACCCGAAAGCGTTAAAAGAAGCCATTGAGAGAGCTAAAACAGATGGATATCTTGATAGTCGCGTTAATGTTTCAGAGTTGACTAATCTAATGAAAAGCAGGGGCTATTCAATGATTAATCAAAACGGCAAAAACGTTTGGAAACAAATTATTTAAGGAGGGAATTAAAATGACTCAAAATAACATTGACGCTATTACTCAAACAAGGTTTAAAACGTTTAAACAAATGGTAGACACCACGATTTACAATGCTACCAAACAAGACGCTAAGGATACTTTGATAACAATAATGAATGATTGTCAAACCGAGTATTCCCTGGCAGTCGCAAAGGAACAATTACTCCTAAAACAGCTTAATTATATTAAGCATTTACTAACCAAAATTGAATAATTTAAACCCTTCCGAAATGACGTTAAACTATCACAACTTAACCACTATCAAAGGATAAATCCATGTCAATCAAATTAAGTACACCCGGATTAAACGTAGTAGAATATAGCTACATGAGTAATCGATTAAATCCTAACGTTGTAGGATTACTTGACTTAGTAGAACTTGCTATCACATCTGAACAATTCGACGAAATTGTCGAATTTATTCAAATCCACAGGCATTTTTTAAACACGGAAATCGAGTTACTCAAAGGTATTGAAGCCTTGCTTGATGCAAAAATTACAGAACACAACAATAATCAAAATCACCCCGATAATGATGATCACAAGTTCAATTAATCAATAGGAAATAAAGCCATGAATGAGTTTGAACAAGAAAAAATGATGGTTATTGCAGAAATGGCTAGGGAGATTTTTGTCAGATTAGCTGGCAATAATTTAACAGCAACTCGTGAGGATAGAATCACGATAGCAGAAATTGCTCATAATTACGCTATTGACTTTCTGGCAGTACACGAGAAATGGGTAGAATCTCAGTATCCAATTATTACTCGATTCGATTCAGACGTAATATCACCTGAATGTAACCTTAATGGTTATAACAGCGATATCCTACTGGGAGGTGATTTTCATGCCTAAGCTACTCCCAGTAGTCACACTAACAGGGTCTTACAAAGGGTTTCTGGTAGGTCATGGTAATATCTGTATCGAAGTAGGTTCTTTAGAATGGTTTAAATACCTAGAAACCCATAAATCTTTTTCAGTAGAGGTTAATGGTAAACGATTTACAGCTTGCAAAAAACTCTCAATTAATGGTTTTACCTACTGGAACCTCAAAGGGTGGGATGGTAGCGTCAATCATCACATCTACATAGGGAAATCTGACCAACTCATTGTAGACAAGCTAACAGACGTAGCGTTAGCTATGATTACTAAGTGCAGAATGAGTAACAGCTAAACCCTAAACCCTAACACCTAACACCTAACAGCTAACCCTAACTCAATAACAACCTTAACCCTTATCGTGTCCTATCATGATAGGGGTTGTTTGTATTTTTTGCCAGTAGTCTATTGCCAGTAGTCTATTGGAAGTTTATATGAACCCACCCCTAGTTTACCCACAATAAACACCCTAAGCCAAAACCTTAACCCGTCTATTAGGGGTAATCATCCTGTGCGGAACTCAGTACCCCTATAAATTGGAGACTTGTCTAGCGGTATGTAGGTATCGGTTTCGATGGGGAATCAATTCTCTAGGATTATGTAGGTATCAGCGAGAGATGACGAAACAAGTTACCAGTTGAAAAGTTGTTTGGGGGTATCGCTTCAGTATGTCATAGCCAGGTTAGTCGTGATTATGCGATCGCATTTTGTTGGTAGTGAGTAGGCTCCTCAATATTTCACTAATAATCTGACTACCCCTATGGGTTTTGAAATTTGAGCCATACCCTCCCCCCATAACCGAAACAAACACTCTTAGGGGTGCGACCGATGTGATAGCAGTCAATGGTTCGTAACGAACCGATAGGCTTGCCATTGACTGCTATCACGAGAGAGTTACCTTATCGGTGTTTGGTTAGGGGGGTGGTATGGGTATTTGACAGATTGATTAAGTTGTGCTTATTGACTGAGTAATCAACCTATTGACAGAATTATTTTCCTGTGCTAGGACTAGATTGTGAGTAATATCTGAGTAACTCAATAGGATATAGGGGTTGAGTAATAACCCGCTATCGCTGTTAGGATAAGGGTTTATACTAAACTGGGGCGGAAGGATTCGAATCGCCTATATAGCCTACAACCCCTATTCTACCGTTACTTAGGTGTTACTCAAAGCCATAACAGGATCCATCAATTTGTAGCCATAAAATAACCCCTAGGGTTTAATCTAGGGGTGTTAATTTATGAAAGGTTGACGATTAGATTAATCTATCTGATAGATAACTCTGAGAAATAATTTAGCTTCTGGAGCATCAATATCAACCCCTAACGCTGTTAACCGTTCTATGGCTACGTTCAATGGTATAGGTAACTTAGAAACCCCTTTGAGAACTTCTAAGGTAGCGTCAATGCCTTCTGTTTTATATTTACCTTCATTAACGATTGTGCTATGACCCATAAGTCTAGCTCGTAACTCGATAGGTAGTCCATACTTTTCACCTAACAGGTTGTACAGCCTACGAAAAGCATATTTCTGAGTTACCGGGCATTTCATAGATTGAAGTCTGTTACTAAACGCAGCTTCAAAGCCTGTAACTATGGTTTTAGGTTTACTGCCTTTTCTAGGGGTATATTGAGGCAATAAAGGTTTTTTCAATTCCAGAAACTCAAACATTTCAGGGCTGGGAATTGGAGCTACAATCCTTCCCCCTGTTTTGATACTCACTTTTCGACCTTCTGAGTCAGTAAAGTAAGTGTAATCTCCTAATACCAAGTAATTGTCTTGATTATCAGGGTCTGATAGTGCTTTGATAGTGATACCATCATCCGTTACAAATGGCTTAGTTAGATTAACGGCCGCAGCTATCTCGGTAGGCCTTAACCCATACATTACTGCCATACCAGCCACCCATAACCAGTTATGTCGAGATGATTGACATCGAGGGTTTTTAATAGTATAGGCTTCTTGTTTGGCGCTATACCACCAATCTTTAAAAGCATCAATGCCTATACGCTGTTTCTTTTTGAATTGCGTTTGTTTGGGGTCAATAGGTTCAAGCTTTTTAAGTAAGTGTTCTTTGTTAGGTGATTTCTCAGCTATGGCTTTTAAGATGTAGTAACGTCCCTTGAAGGTTTTGGAGCCTACTAATTGTTCTCCATTCTGTAAGGGAGTGTACAGCATAGCCTTGAAACTTTCCCAGCTAGGATATTCATCCCAGTTAGGGAAGCATTTAAAAAATACTCCTTTGGTTTGATGGTAAGACACTAAGTCGCTAGCGATATCGCGAGAACGCGGTCGTCCTGTATTGCGGTTTTACCCGGCAAAATACTCATCCTCCAGTTGTTGGAATATTTCCCGGTAGGCTATCAGATTATCCTCAATCTGGTTCTTTCCTAAGATAGTCGCATCGTACCAATCCCAAAATTCACTAGCGCTAGTGATAGTCCCTAGGGCTTCTGATACCAGTTTAGCTTTCTTAACCCCGTCTATCACCCCTTGAGGTGTACATTCAAGGTTAGCCGTTTTGGGTAGCCGTTTCCCGGTAGGTGGTTGCTTAAACTGCAATAGTAGGTTGTACCTAGCCCCGGTCTTTTGTAGTTTGAGTGTCACTCCTTTGGGACATTCTCGCTTAAACTCCTGATAGGCTTTCACGAACCTACTATAACCATCATCATAGTTACCCTTTCCCCCTACTGTAGGGGTATTGATATCGTTACTCATTTTTTACTCACTTGTTACTCTGTTATGGCTTTGAGTAATACCTAAGTAACGGTAGAATAGGGGTTGTAGGCTATATAGACGCTTTCCAAGCTACTGGAGATATTGCATGAACTTTTCGCTAAAATCTTTTCGTCAGGGACTTCGTAGCCCTTACAGTGTCTTCACCAAAGGGATCTCTAAATATATATCCCTGAGTTTAGTGATGATTGTAGGAATCACTGCCAGTCTGACAATTTTCATGAGTCGCCCGGCTCCTGCAGTCGAAGCGATCCAATTAATTTACGGCCCCGCTAGTATTTCCTTAGAGTTTCAAGATTTGCAGACATTTGCTGAAACAGGACAAAGGTCTAACCAACTTAACTCTTTATTTACTTTGGCGGAACTGAGTGATTCTCAAATTACCACTTTCCGCAATGCTCTCAATTTTGGGGTAAATGTTCCCACGGATGTAGTTAATAGCCTGTTAGGTTCGAGTTATGGTCGATTAGCTGTGGGGGCCTTTAGTCTGTTTATTAATCCTAGTAGTTCTATTGATAACATTGTTGATGATGTGCTGTCGGCTTTGCGAGATTCAACTCGAGATGGTCGGTTAACCATGTTGGATGTGGTTTTAGGGTTCCAAGCGGTTGATACGATCACGGTAGATGTCAACAATCTGATGAGTTTGTATGATGACGTTAGTGAACTAGGAGAACAAGCGATCGCGTTTTTGAAGGCTCAACCAGAAATTCGACAACTGATTTGTAATTAAGTTGGCAATAATCCCCAAGGCTTGAGATTGGGGATGGTGTTGCAGTAATTAAATTTAAGACAATGGGGGGATCTTTCTCGTATATAGGAGGGTTCCCTTTTTGTATGGGGATCTTCCTATAGGTTTTGCTGTTCTTCTGCTACTCGCTTCAACCGCCGCAATTGAGCTTCCATGTCCGCCTTAGTCCAAGGGGCGGCGAACCGATTAAAACCAAAGGCAATTAAGGGGTTATTAATCTCAAATTCAAAGCGATTTAATAAGTAGGTTCCCTGGGATTGGGGTTGACATTCCCAGCGATCGCATCCTTGGAAAAATCCATCAAATCCCCAGACAATTAGCCCCGGTTCTCTTTCCCGGACAATACTCTCTAAGGTGGGTTGAATAAGGGGAATTTGAATAATAAACCGGGAACGTCCCCCTACATCGGTATTCCAATCACCGACGGGATCGCAACGTAGGGCAGGATTTAGCCAACGACGCATTAAATGGCGATCAGTAATACAGCGCTCAACGGTAGTGGCGATCGCTTTAATGTGAATAGACTGTTCAAATACTTGACGAGATGACATCCTAAGCCTCAAGCTATATTCAGAACGTTATCCGTTGAATGAACTAATGTCCACCCCAACGGTGAGATCAAACAATTTTGTAAACAGAGGTTTGATTGCTCTGTAGGCATTTTATAACAACTGGAACTGGGGAGGAAACTGGGGAGGAAAACTGATGAGTATAGCTGTGCTGGTGAATCTCACCTGAATTTGAGTTCAACGCTATCACCGAGGGAAATAACAGAGTTAGTCAAATTCTGCTAGTTTCCTTCCGTGGGGAGATGTTAATGGATAATGATTCTGCTAGATTGTAAAACTTCAGAACCCATCTACAAAAATTATGATTGAAACTTCCAGTCCCTTGGGGATAGGAATAGCGAACCTATCCCATTTAACTTTAGCTCAAGAGAATTCATCACCGAATCCCGTGGATGAATTAATGAATTTTCGCATGGGGGATATATCCCTTGTTGATTTTGGGGCGGCCATTTTAATTCTGTTAGTTGGCTACCTAGTTGCTCTGTTTGCGGCTTCATTGGTCAAAAAGCTACTCAAAAAGACCGATATAGATAATAAACTGGTCAGTTGGATTTCTGGGTCTACTGAAGGCGGCGAAGACTTCCCCGTAGAAAAATGGGCAGGAACCCTGGTTTTCTGGGTTATCTTTATTTTTGCGATTATTGGTTTCTTTGACCGACTCCAGTTAACTTCTGTTTCGGCTCCCTTGACTACCCTGTTGAATGAAATCACCCGCTACCTACCTAGGATATTAGGGGCAGCGGGCTTGTTAGCGATCGCCTGGGTATTTGCCACCATTTGCCGAACCTTGATGATTAAGTTCCTGGATATGTTCAGGCTGGATGAGCGACTCAACCAGCAGGTTAGCCATGGGGAAAGCGAGAGCCATTTTTCTCTGAGTCACACCTTGGGAAATGCCATTTATTGGTTTATTTTCCTGCTGTTTCTGCCCATGATTCTTAGCACCTTGGAGTTGGCTGGGTTGCTATCTCCGGTGCAGACGATGGTTAATCAAATCCTGTCGAGTCTGCCCAATATCCTGAAAGCCTTAGTTATCGCGGCAGGTGGTTGGCTTTTGGCTCAAATCGTCAGTCGCATTGTTACCAATTTATTGGCTGCCGTTGGTTTCGATCGTCTCAGCAATCAGTTGGGATTACAAAGGGCGATGGGGACTACATCCCTATCTTCTGTACTAGGCACAATTGTTTATGTTGTGCTGATGATTCCTATTGCGATCTCAGCCCTGCAAGCGCTCCAGATTAATGCAATTTCTGACCCAGCTATTTCCATGCTGAATCAGATATTTAATGTCATTCCCCAAGTTTTTATTGCGGGTGTGGTATTAGTCTTGGCTTATATGTTTGGGGTTATTGTCCGAGATTTGGTCACTAACCTGCTAACCAATCTGGGTTTTAACAATATCTTTATGTGGTTGGGAGTTGAATCTAAGGCTATTCCGGTGGCTACCGAAACTCAGACCACAGAAGAGGATGAGGTGATAGATGATAAGTCTGTGAGCAGTCCCGCGAAGCAAACACCTTCGGAAATCGTGGGTGTGATTGCTTTGGTGGGTGTGATGTTCTTTGCGGTAGTCACCGCTACGGATATTTTGGGCTTAACTGCTTTAACTTTGATTATTGAGCAGTTGTTAATCATTGCTGGCCGGGTGCTATTGGGTGTGATCATTTTTGGCATTGGTTTATACTTTGCTAACTTGGCTCATAATCTAATATCGAGTTCCGGCACTTCTTCGGCTAAATTGCTGGCTCAGGCTGCCCGCATTGCTATTATTATCTTTGTGGGTGCTATGGCACTTCAGCAAATGGGGATTGCTAGTGATATTGTGAATTTGGCTTTTGGCTTGCTACTGGGGGCGATCGCTGTTGCTATTGCGATCGCCTTTGGTTTGGGAGGTCGCGATGTAGCATCGGAGCAAATTCGTGAGATCATCTCTCGGTTAAAACAGTAAAAATAGTCAAGAGGCGATCGCCTCTTAGGGGCAGGTTATCAGCCTGCCTCTACTGTTTATTCTGCCATTTCAATGGCAGCTTCCGCCTCTAAAACCACATTTCGTAATCTATCTAATAAATCTTGGTCTGCTGAAGACCATAAACCTCGCTGGTGTGCTTCTAGTAACCTTTCCCCCATATCCCGCAACGCCCAAGGATTCTTTTCGCGGACAAAATTCTGGACTTGTTCATCTAAAATATAAGCCTCGGCTACTCCCCCATACATGAAATCATCAACACATTGGGCTGTAGCATCATAAGCGAATAAAAAATCTACTGTAGCCGCCATTTCAAAAGCTCCCCGATAACCGTGTCGCATCGCCCCAGCCATCCATTTAGGATTTACCACCCGCGACCGATATACCCGGGCAATTTCAGAGCGCAACTGTCGGACTTTCGGATTTTCTGGCAGAGAATTATCACCGAAATAAGTCTCAGGATTTTCGCCTCGGAGAACCCGCACCGCCACCGTCATTCCCCCCTGAAATTGATAATAATCATCAGAGTCTAAAATATCATGTTCTCGATTATCCTGATTGTGTAAAACTACCTGCATTTGTTGCAGACGATTCGCAAAGGCTTGGGGGCGGAAATTCCTTGACCGCCAGTGTAAGCATAACTACTCCAATTCAAATAAGCCTGGGCTAGGTCGCTGTCATCAGTCCAATTTTGCCCTTCAATTAATCCTTGTAACCCAGCACCATAGGCTCCCGGTTTTGACCCAAATACCCGCAAACGCGATCGCATTTTAGCTTCATCTTCCGTCAAACCTTCCTCCACCCCAGCGGTAGTTTCCTGATAGACCGTGGCGGCGATCGGGTTTTCTGAGGGGGTTTCTGATAACTGAGAAACCATCTCCACAGCGCGATCGAATAAGTCGATTAAATTGGGGAAAGCATCTCTAAATAACCCAGAAATGCGTAAGGTGACATCAACCCTGGGTCGTCCCAATATGGAAATCGGCAAAATTTCAAAATCCACCACTCGCCGGGACGCACCCTCCCAGACTGGTTGTACCCCTAACAAGGCTAAAGCCTGGGCGATATCATCTCCCCCCGTCCGCATGGTGGAAGTTCCCCACACAGATAGCCCTAGAGTTTGGGGATATTCTCCATGATCCTGGGTGTATTTTTCTACCAAGGCTTCGGCTGCTAACTGACCGACCCGCCAAGCGGTTTCTGTGGGAATGGCGCGAATATCGACGGCGTAGAAATTCCGTCCGGTGGGGAGAACATCAGGTCGTCCACGAGTCGGCGCACCGGATGATCCACTGGGAATATAGCAGCCGTCAAGTCCCCTTAATAGATTCTGAATTTCACGATCGCATTTTTTCAGATTGGGGAGAAGGATATTTTCGATCCAAACTAATTCTTGGCGGGTCAATTCCCCTGGGAATTCCTGACTATTTTGGCTGATTAATTGGTCGATTAAAATCGCGGCTTGGTCTTCGATTAAGGCGATCGCATCCCCGACTGTCCTACAGATTTCACGGTTTTTCTGGTCGCCTTCCACCTCCCATAAATCCCCCGGATTAGCTGTTAATGGGTCTAATTCCCAACCCCAATCTTGAGCGATCGCCCTGGTTAAACCCCATCGATTTTGGCTGGGATGACGGGCTATGGCTATGATTAAATCCCGCAATTGTCTCCCTTCTGGACAGCGCCCCAAAATATGTAAACCGTCGCGGATTTGACTTTCTTTTAGTTCACATAAATAACCGTCAATTGTGCCAAATAATTCCGACACCATTTCCCCGTCAGAGATGCCCAAATCCCGGTCTAACTTTTCCTTGCGGATTAACTCCACAATGCGATCGCTGATAGTTTTTAACCGAGATGGATCTAATACTTGAGCCTCATAATACTCATCAATTAACCCTTCTAATTGTTGCAAAGGTCCATATAATTGAGCCCTAGTCATTGGCGGGGTTAAATGGTCTAAAATTACCGCCTGCGATCGGCGTTTCGCTTGGGAACCTTCCCCAGGGTCATTAACAATAAACGGATAGAAATTCGGTAAAGGTCCCAGGGCGATTTCTGGGTAACATTCCTCCGACAGTCCTACCCCTTTACCCGGTAGCCATTCTAAGTTACCATGTTTCCCTACATGAACCACCGCATGAGCCTCAAAGTGGTTTCTTAGCCACTCATAAAAAGCCAAATATTCTGGGGTCGGTTCCAAGTCCGGCGCGTGATAATTCAGACTCGGATCAATATCATAACCTCGTGATGGTTGAATCCCCACAAAAACATTGCCAAATTGTACCCCAGCAATCGGTAATATCTCCGGCGGATTCTCAAAAAAATGCACCCCCCAACGTTCTTTAATTCCCCCTTGCACAACGGCGGGTAAAGTGTTAAAATAAGTCAGGTAGTCTTGCCATTTTAAAAACTGCTTAACTTCCCGAAAATCTCGCCCTTCTGGGTCGTTAGTCACTCCCCTGGTCAGTTCCTGAATCAGATCATCTCCGGTAAGGGGAAAATCGCTGACGGTATATCCGGCTAATTTTAAAGCCCGGAGAATTTCTACACAACTGGCGGGGGTATCTAGTCCGACACCATTGGCGAGGCGACCGTTACGGGTGGGATAGTTGGCTAAAATTAGGGCGATGCGCCTTTGGTGGGTGGGGGTTTCTGAGAGTTTGACCCAGTTGGCGGCGAGGTCGGCTACAAATTCTATGCGATCGCTTTTGGGTTGATAATGAACAATATCTGTTTCTAGTCTGGTATCGCTATTTTTGACAGTTTTAAAGGAAATTGGGCGGGTAATAATGCGGCCGTCTACTTCTGGTAAAGCGATATTCATCGCCACATCACGGGGAGGTAATCCGAGGGGACTTGATTGCCATCTCTGTTCGCTAATACCACTCAGAATCGCTTGTAATGTGGGGATATCTAAAGAAAACAGGGGGGCGCTGGGTAGGTCGGAATTATCCAGGGATGAAATCGAGAAACTTGTGGTATTTATTAAGAGTCTGGCTTTGGTTAAATAGGCGATCGCCTCCTGTTGGATTTCTGGATCTCGCAAGGATGAAACAAACAGGGGAACCGGGTTAAGTTGACGAGCCGCCAAGGCTTGACAAAGGCTATCAATGGGGGCAGTATTTCCTGATAGATAATGGGCGCGATAGAATAATATTCCCACTTCCCGATAGTTAGAGACCGGGGACAGCGCGCGCCACGGATAACGACCGACCCTGGGAATGGCTACAGGTGGCGGCGGGTTGTAATTAGTGGCTAAATAGCGATCGCTTATATATTGCAAAGCTGCGATCGTATTTTCTACCCCTCCCTCACTAAAATATTGCCAAACTCGGTTAGCTACAGTTAGGGGAACCGTAGACTGAGTAATTAAATCCGGGTCGCCGCCATCATCTCCCGGTAAAATAATCAATTCTACCCCTTTAGTTTCCGCGATTTCCGCCAAAACTTCCAAACCGTAGGACCAATAGGAACGTCCCCCCAACAGTCGCAAAACTACAACCTTCGCCTGAGATAAGACCTCCTCAGCATAGGTGTCTATAGTAAGCTGCTGTTGCAGGTTCAGCAAATTAGTTACTCGTAAATTGGGAAAGTCTGAGGGTAACTCAGCTATGGCTGCTGCTAAGGTTTGAATTTCTGTATCCGCTGCAGTTAAAACAATAATTGGCGCGGCAGTTTGTTCAATAAAGATAACCCCCTCTGTATCGGGGTTCCAGCCTCCTGGTATCGCTGCAATTCTGTGCATCTTATTTATACCCAATCATCACTATCTCGGTTTTTAGCGCGGTAAACATGACCCTCAGCATGAATGGCGCGAGTTTTCTCGAAGAGGCTGTCTTCCGTGTAATTCCACATTTGCAAAAGTCGATCTAGGTCTTTTTGGATATCCCAAGCGCCGGGGAACCCCTGGTAACGGATTTTCAGACGCGCAAGTTCCGCCAGTTCTAAGTCTCCCGGTGACTGATTGGCCAAAAGCTGATCAACCATTCGGCGATCGCTTTTGTACTGGGGGTGTTTCTGTTGGCGATCGTCCATCTTGGCAGCATTCCTAGAACTCAGGTTAATTATAGCCCCAGTTAAGCATTATTACCAGATAGGTCTAGCCAATGGGGGGCAGGTGGGGGCAATTAATGAATCCGTAAAATCCCCTATTTTCCAGTGATTAATGATTTCCTAGTTATCCCATTTTGCGATTTTTACCGGATAGCTGATATCCCGCTGGTATTAGATAGTGGAAACTTTGATAAGGACATTCCCTCATGCGTCTTTCCAGTTTAATTATGCTATCTGGCTTGGCACTCATTAATCTAGCTAATCAACCCAAATTGGAGACTACAGCTACCCCGTCTGAGTCTTCCCATGAATCAATTTATGAGCTAGTTCAAGTCAATGACAACCAAATACCAGAGACTGAATCCAGTCCTACCCCCCACCGAGGTAGCGGCAGGAAAGGCTAAGACATCCAACCATGTAAATATACTTTATTACCCGCAATATATCAGATAGTCTCCTCAATTAACCCTTGTCAATTGAGGGATTATTTTTATGGGTGATACTGCTGGCGGATCCCGGATGAGTGATTATCGTCACTTCTGGCTAATATTACGCCGAATATATCTGAATTACTCCGTTTACTGTCTCCCCCCCATGTCTTCATAAAATTCTGATTGTCATCCAACTAGACTAGAGATTTTTGGGAAAAATTATATTTTTTTCCGGATATGGAAATCTAGCCCAAGTATTTTAAGCAAGTTCTGTTACCACATATCGATAGGGTCTTTAAAAATGCTATATAATGCTTTGGCTTCCTTGGCTATTAGTGCTGCGATCGCTTCTGTAGGCGCTGCTGCCTTAGTCGCCCCTTCCCCCGCGCAGACAAAAACCATCTCCGTGGCTTCCCTAGATTTTCATACACAATTGACCCAAGAGATGGCGACCATTGTTGATAGCCAGATTATGGCAGTCGATAATAAGTCCCCAGAGGAGTCTCCCTCCTATCCTCAGCCAGGAGATGGTCGGCGCTAGTCGGTCTCTACCTACCTAGCTAGTGGTCAGCACTAGACACCAGGAAGCTACCACTCATGGGAGTACCAATTTTAGTGGTGGTTTCCGGGAACTTTTGATCACCGATCGGAGACTTATAGATATATATGCCCCCCGATCGCCTTTTTGGTAGATAATTACCTGCCCCAATTCCCTAACCCAACCCGTCCGCTTTGGGGCGGTTGTCCGCTAGGTGGCTGCACCAAGAAAATTTTTGATGATATGTTAGTGTTAGTATTTGTTGGTATCCGGTTCGGTGCCAAACTCTCGTTGGTTAGATACAAGTAAACAAGCCAAACTAAATGAAATAAACGGGCCAAAAATAAAAATAATCAGTTCCAGACCGGTCATAATAGACCTCCCCCAGATGAATGCGAGTTAGTATGTAAGTAAAATCACTGGCTTTTGGCTTGAACTAATAGACCAAGTTACATGAGTAATTCAGTAATTTTACTGAGAATCTTTTGCCCCTAACACCACCGAGATATTTTGATAAATTCCCTATTTCAAATATACCCGAAAGGTGGCAAAATTCAAAGATTCTATAGATGATCTGGAGGCTAGTTTCATCAACTCTTTACAAAACCTTTACCAAACCATGACTTAGGACCGAGGGGACTAGGGGGACTCTAGTTGTTCAAGCGATCGCCTTAATGTGGGGAAGTTATTGATAGTATCTGGTAAGTTATCCCAATCAAAGTCTGCAAATTGCTGATCGAGAATGGTGACATAATCTTGGAGAGGCTTCCAGGGATAGTTTTTAGCTAACTTTTGTAAGCGTCGCAAAAACGATCGCAACTCTCTTTGAGTCATGCGATCGCGTAATTCTGGCCATCCTTTCTCTTCTTCCTTGCGTAAAATTTCCTTTAACTCTAGCAATTGATTCAAGGGTAATTTAGTGATATTAATTGCTGTTTTTTCAGTTAATTGTTGAGGTATGTTAGGCGGTTGAATATCGATTTTGCGTGCTAAAATATCGGATAATACAGCGGCGAGTTGCTCTCTATTGACAGGTTTGCGTAGATATCCCTGACATAAATTTTGACTTAATTCAAAATCTTTGGCGACCACAGAAGCGGTTAACATAACAATGGGAATATTAGCAGTGTGGGGGTTTTGTTTGATGAGTTGACTGGTCGCAATGCCATCTAAATCGGGCATTCGTAGATCCATTAAAATGACATCAGGATGATGAGTTTCAACCATAGCGATCGCCTGGTATCCATCTTTAGCCTCTAGCAGTAGGTGTTCTGTGGTATCAAAATAACCAGCAATTAGCTTGCGGTTAGACTCGACATCATCGACCACTAGGATAGTAGAGGGGATTAAATCTGACAAATAAATGGCGGTTTGTAGATTATTTAATTGATGAGATTGTGTAATTTGGACATCAGGAAAGGTAAAAGTAAAAACGCTTCCTAAGCCTAACTGACTGTCGAGAGTTAGTGTACCTCCCAACAGATGGGTAAGTCTTCGAGTAATAGCCAAACCGAGTCCAGTCCCACCATAGCGACGATTACTTTGTCCCTCACTTTGTACAAAGGCTTCAAAAATCTGTTGATGCTGATCTGGATTTATTCCAATACCAGTATCTGCTACCATAATTTCCAGAGTGATGCGAGAATCATCATCACAATTTTGGGCGCGAACCGAAATCGTAACGGAACCATCTTCGGTAAATTTGATAGCATTTCCGACAATATTAAAGAGAATTTGGCGGAGTCGGACTTCATCAAATGCGATAATTTTAGGAACATTGGGTTCAAAATTAATCTGTAGTGATAAACCCTTAGCCATAGCTGTGGGTAAAAATATTTGCTGGATTTCCTGTAGTAATATTGGCAAATAGACATGGTGATACTCAAGTTCAAGTTTTCCCGCCTCAATTTTGGAGAGATCCAAAATATCATCAATCAAACTAATTAAGGCTCGACCCCCAGCGGCGATCGCATCGAGATAAGATTGTTGTTTATCATCTTCAACCAATCCTTTGAGTAAATCACAAAAACCCAAAATGGCATTCATGGGTGTGCGGATTTCATGGCTCATATTAGCCAAAAACTCACTTTTAGCTCGATTCGCCATTTCCGCGCGTTTCGCAACTTCTTCTAAGGCGAAATGAGAGAAATGCAAAACCGCCAACATTAAAGTATTGCGGAGTTCCATGGCGGCGTTAATTTCTAATTCATTCCAACCCAAAGCATGACCACTAACTGTTTCTTTCCAGGCTTCAAAAGATTGGCGAGGAGATAGGCGCATTTGGTTATGATCATCAATAACAACTGCTTTGTTAGGATTCCCCCCCCAAGTAACAGTCTGGATAATTTCTGAACGAAACCAAACTATTTGATAAGTGGCTTGATCTAAGTAAATGGAAATAGCCAGCAACCCAGCGGCTTGGTTGATGTAATTTTGAGCAGGTGGGTAAATTTCAGCGAGGCGATCGGTATAAAAAATTTCCTGTGGGTAATAGCTACGCAGCCAGGAGAGTAGATCATCTAAATCGGGTTGAGGGAGAGTTTCTCCGAACTCAGTGAGTTCTCCCTGTAAGCCAATGACGACACCTTGAGCATTAACTAATTCTAGTAAATGTTGACCACTAGAATCAATCATTGTCCTAATTCGATTAATTAAATCCGATTCATGTACGGAGAGTTCTTGTCTAAAGAGTTGCTGAATTTTTTTGACTTTAATCTGATAGGCTTCCCAATTTTTTTGATATTGACGGAACAGTTCCACTGACATAAATTGCCCTAATAATTCGCAGGCTTGGCGCAATTCATAGGAGACAAATTTAGGGCTGTAGTGATGACAAACAATTAAACCCCATAGTTTTTGGTCATTAATGAGAGAAATACACAAGGAAGCGGAAACCCCCATATTTTGCAGATATTCAATATGGATAGGGGAAACACTCCTAAGAGTGGCATAACTCAAATCGATATGTTTTTGAGTAATGGGATTATGAAGAGGGTAAATAGCGACGGGATTATCATTAACATTAACAATAATCCTCACCCAGTTTTTAGAATAGAGTTGTCGGGCTTGTTTGGGGATGTCGGAAGCGGGGTAATGGAGTCCGAGAAAAGGCTCTAATTCTGGTTTTTTATCTTCGGCTACGACAATGCCACTCCCATCAGTTTCAAACCGATAAATCATAACGCGATCGTATTCGGTTAATTGGCGAATTTCCTGGGCTAAAAATTGGGCAGATTCCTCGAAACTGTTTTTATTTTCAATAGCGGGAAGGGAAGATTGAATTTGTGCATAAATGCCATAAGCGCGGTGGGTTTGTGTGGGTATATGTGGCTCTAACTCCAGGATTAATACATGATCATGTCGATGGACAATAGCGGTCAATTGTTGGGGGGTATTGTTATGGGTTAATTCGATATCAATGGGGTTTGAATATTTGAGATCATGGGATTTCAGAGATTGGGATATTTTTTGAAAGGCGATCGGGGTAAATACTTGGCTTAAAGTTTTGCCAACAACAGCCTCTACTTCCCGCCCCCAAAATAGTTGAGTATTACAACTAGCTTGTAAAATGATTAGTTCTGGTTCCTGGAGAACTAGCAAACAACCGTGAGATTGAATCTTACCGGGAATATGGATGGGTTCACGATCGCAATTACTGAGATCAACAGATGTTAAGGCAAAATTTTCGACTTTATCCATTATCTAATTAACTCCTAGTTGTTAATCATAAAAGTAACCCAGCATTAGCCCCGATGATTTGTGAGCATAAAATTGTCAATAGAGCCTAACATATATATTATGTACCGAAAAACTTATATTGGCAATCAGCGATAAGTATTTCCGGGTAGCTACATCAAGTTAACCTCTGAGATTTATAATTAGGTGTGACTTCACGCCCGAATACTATGCTTGACCTAACTCAACTGGCTCGCCAAATGCAAGGGATGAGTAAACACTTGACCCGTGAAGCCCAAGCGGCGAGCGATCGCCTAAAAGCAGCACAAAACCTGCTGACAGAAGCCCAAAAGCATCAAGAAGAATTGATAGAAAGCCTGAATTACTGGGTAGATCGGATTCCCTTTCATCCCGCCATCCCCATAGACCAATTAGATAGCTGTTTCACGATTCAAGCACCACCCGCCGCCCATACAGTTTTTGCCACAGACGGGTCCCAAATCGCCCCTAACGCCCACGAAATCGCCTATTGTTACCTAATCAACATCGGTAGGGTTGTCCTCTATTACGGTCAAAGTCGCCACCCGATCCTTGATAGTGTTCCCGAAATTTTTTATCGTCCCGAAGACCTATATATTTCGCGCCAGTGGGGTATTCGCACAGAGGAATGGATGGGCTACCAACGCAGCATTTCGGAAGCGATCGCCCTCGCGGAAACAGCCCGAGAGATTGCTACGATTCAAGGGGACAACCTTAACCCGGCCCTCGCCTTAGTAGATGGTTCCCTAGTTTACTGGTTTTTGGAAACATTGCCAACAGAAGCGCGCGATCGCATTATCGAACCGATTTTAGAAGCCTGGGATATGATTAAAGTGTCTGGTATTCCGATGATGGGTTATGTCAGCGCCTCTCGCAGTAGCGAAACTATTTCGTTTCTGAGATTGCAAGGGTGTCCGTATAATGAACCTGATTGTGCGCGAAATTGCCCAGATTTCGGTCAAGTGGACAAAAAAGGCAAGATTAAACAAGCCCCCTGTCAAATTTCTGAACCTCTGCGAGATACGGTGCTATGGTCTAATTATCTGAAACCGGGACAGCGCAGCCCCCTCTGGCGATCGCGATCGCGTATTTTAGATTATTATGATTTTGATTCCATCTACTTCTGTTATGTGAATGTCGGCACAGAAATCGCTAGAATTGAATGTCCGGCTTGGGTAGCTGAAAATACGGAACAATTTGAGTTAGCTTTATCAATTATGTTAGCCCAAGTTTATAAAGGCTATGGTTACCCGGTGGCTTTAGCGGAAGCCCACAATCAAGCGGTGGTGAGAGGAGGCGATCGGACTCGGTTTTTTGCTATGCTAGAAGACCAAATGATTCGCGCCGGACTCCCTAACGTCGGTATCTCCTACAAAGAAGCACGCAAACGCGGAAGTATTGCTTAACACACCTTTAATTATGTCTGAACCATCTGATACTGATAGCAATTTACCCCCAGAACCTTCTCAGTCTTACCAGAATCATCAAAAACAGCCCAATAAAGCGCCATGGGAATCTCTTGGCGAAGGATTGAAAAAAGTCTTGACTCTAGGGAAAATAACTGATAAAATTGGGGGATTATTTAATGTTAGTGAGAGCGAAGTTGCTGAGATTTTAGAGCGCGTCCGGGCTGAACTTCCAACTACAGAAGCGCTGCTAATTGGGAAACCTCAAGCGGGTAAAAGTTCCATTGTTCGGGGATTAACAGGAGTTTCGGCGGAAATTGTCGGCCAGGGATTTAAGCCCCACACCCAAAACACTCAACGATATGCTTACCCTTCCGGGGATCTACCTTTACTGATTTTTACGGATACGGTCGGACTGGGGGATATTAATCAGGATACGGATGAGTTGGTAGCGGAATTGGTGGAGAATTTACAGCAGGAAACTCGCGGCGCACGGGTGCTAATTTTGACGGTGAAAATTAATGATTTCGCTACAGATACCCTGCGAACTATTGCGGCTAGTTTACGGTCAAAATACCCTGATTTACCCTGTTTATTGGTGGTAACTTGTCTCCATGAAGTCTACCCCACAGGAACGGCAAATCATCCCGCCTATCCGCCGGATTTTCCAGACTTTCAGCGAAGTTTTGATGCCATACAAGAGGATTTTGATAATTTATATAATCGCCTAGTTGCCATTGATTTTACCCGAGAAGAAGATGGCTACACCCCGGTATTTTATGGGTTAGAAACTTTTAGGGATACTTTGATAGAATTGTTGCCAGAAGCGGAAGCCAGGACTATTTATCAGCTTTTGGAAGGACAGGCGGGACAGGAATTAAGTAGTTTATATCGAGACGTGGGAAGGCGCTATATTTTAGCTTTTTCAATTATGGCGGCTACTATAGCAGCGGTTCCCCTACCTTTTGCGACTATGCCAGTTTTAACAGCCCTACAAGTGTCTATGGTGGGGTTACTAGGAAAACTCTACGGTCAAACTATTACCCCCTCCCAAGCTGGGGGTATTGTTAGTGCGATCGCTGGTGGATTTCTCGCTCAGGCGGTCGGTCGGGAATTAATTAAGTTTATTCCGGCTTTTGGAAGTGCGATCGCTGCTTCTTGGGCTTTTGCTTATACGGGGGCTTTAGGTGAAGCTACTTGTGTATATTTCGGGGATTTAATGGGTGGCAAAAAACCCGATCCTAAGCGAATTCAATCGGTGATGAAACAAGCCTTTAAAAATTCTCAAACCCAAATCGACAATGGACCATGAAACTCCCCCTCCCTCTGGGAAAGGGGTAGAAGGAGACAAAGGACAATTGTCGGGGCGAAAAATTTTTCGCCCCTACTGTTCGCCCCTACTGGTGGCTAAGATTGTCTACAGGGGATATTGAAGTGGCAAGTTTTGATCTAAGATAGAATTTAGAATCGCTTAATATATATTTGTTATGGCTACATCAGTTCCGCATTTAGGGAAGCAATTAAGGCCCAGTGGCGAACATATTTTGGCTTCTATTGACCTAGGAACCAACTCTCTGCACATGGTCATAGTGCGAATTGATAAGAGTCTACCCGCATTTACGATTATCGCCCGAGAGAAAGATACGGTCAGACTCGGAGACTGTGGACCAAAAGGACAACTCAAGCCGGAAGTCATGGATAGGGCGATCGCCACCCTCCGACGCTTTCAGGAACTAGCCAAAACCTTTAACGTCGAGCAAGTTGTTGCTGTCGCTACCAGCGCAGTCCGGGAAGCCCCCAACGGTCGGGATTTTATCAAACGAGTATCCGACGAATTGGATCTCGAAATTAACCTGATTTCTGGTCCTGAAGAAGCCAGGAGAATTTATTTGGGTGTCCTCTCGGCTATGGAATTTCACGACCAACCCCACGTTATTATTGATATCGGAGGGGGTTCGACAGAGTTAATTTTGGGAGATGGTGGAGAACCTAAATTTCTCAGTAGTACCAAGGTCGGGGCTGTCCGTCTCACTCAAGAATATATCAAAACTGACCCTATATCTCGCACAGAATTTCTGTTTGTACAAGCCTATATTCGGGGAATGTTGGAACGTCCCGTTGATGAGTTGCGTCTTCATCTCCCCAATCGCAAAGTATCCCATTTAGTCGGCACTTCCGGTACAATTGAAACCCTGGCGGTGATGATTGCTAAGGAAAAATTAGGCACTGAACCTACACCTTTAGCCGGATACCAAATTACTTTAAATGAGTTACACAATATCGTTAGTCGTCTGCGGAAGTTATCCTACCAAGAAAGGTTGCAAATTCCTGGCATAAATGATCGGCGGGCGGAAATTATCCTGGCTGGGGCGCTGATTTTACAGGAGGCGATGAGTTTATTAGAAATAGAGTCTCTGACTATTTGTGAAAGAAGTTTGCGGGAAGGGGTAATTGTTGATTGGATGCTTACCCACGGGTTGATTGAAGACCGCCTACGATATGAAAGTTCTATCCGACAACGTAGCATCCTCAAAATTGCTCAAAAATATAATGTAGATTTAGAACATGGTGAACGGGTGGCAGCCTTCTCTCTCAGCCTATTTGACCAAACTAATGGCATTCTCTATGACTATGGATCGGCGGAACGAGAATTGCTCTGGGCGGCGGCTATTTTGCATAACTGCGGGCTATATATTAGTCATTCTGCACACCATAAACACTCCTATTATTTAATCCGTAATGGGGAACTTTTGGGTTATACGGAAACCGAAATTGATATGATTGCTAATTTGGCTCGCTATCACCGGAAAAGTGCCCCCAAAAAGAAACATGAAAATTATCAAAATTTGTCGAAGAAAAATCGTCACATTATCGACCGTCTTAATCCTTTGATGCGGTTGGCTGTGGCTTTAGACCGTCGTCAAATTGGCGCGGTAGCTGAGGTTACTTGTCAGTGCGATCGCGATAAAAAGAGTTTAAATTGATACTTAAACCAGTTGACCCCCAAGATAATTGTGCTTTGGAATTGTGGAGTTTAGACCTTAAAAAGATGTGTTTGAGGAACAATATAACCTCACACTTGTGGCGTTTTTAGAACCTTAAATCAACAACTGTTAGCCCACCCGATCCCCCTTTCCTCAAAAGGCTGGTTTATTAATATTCTCTTTGGGAGGCGCGCCCCTACAATCAATTATTAATTATCAATTAATTACCCGGTGGGGCGGGTTTATTCATATTGTCGTTGGTCGGCGAGGTTACCGCAGAACCCGCCCCTACAATTATTAATTAATTACCCGGTGGGGTGGGGCGGGTTTATTTATATTGTCGTTGGTCGGCGAGGTTACCGCAGAACCCGCCCCTACAATTATTAATTAATTACCCGGTGGGGTGGGGCGGGTTTATTTATATTGTCGTTGGTCGGCGAGGTTACCGCAGAACCCGCCCCTACAATTATTAATTAATTACCCGGTGGGGTGGGGCGGGTTTATTTATATTGTCGTTGGTCGGCGAGGTTACCGCAGAACCCGCCCCTACAATTATTAATTAATTACCCGGTGGGGTGGGGCGGGTTTATTTATATTGTCGTTGGTCGGCGAGGTTACCGCAGAACCCGCCCCTACAATTATTAATTAATTACCCGGTGGGGTGGGCGGGTTTATTTATATTGTCGTTGGTCGGCGAGGTTACCGCAGAACCCGCCCCTACAATTATTAATTAATTACCCGGTGGGGTGGGGCGGGTTTATTTATATTGTCGTTGGTCGGCGAGGTTACCGCAGAACCCGCCCCTACAATTATTAATTAATTACCCGGTGGGGTGGGGCGGGTTTATTTATATTGTCGTTGGTCGGCGAGGTTACCGCAGAACCCGCCCCTACAATTATTAATTAATTACCCGGTGGGGTGGGGCGGGTTTATTTATATTGTCGTTGGTCGGCGAGGTTACCGCAGAACCCGCCCCTACAATTATTAATTAATTACCCGGTGGGGTGGGGCGGGTTTATTTATATTGTCGTTGGTCGGCGAGGTTACCGCAGAACCCGCCCCTACAATTATTAATTAATTACCCGGTGGGGTGGGGCGGGTTTATTTATATTGTCGTTGGTCGGCGAGGTTACCGCAGAACCCGCCCCTACAATTATCAATTAATTACCCGGTGGGGTGGGGCGGGTTTATTTATATTGTCGTTGGTCGGCGAGGTTACCGCAGAACCCGCCCCTACAATTATTAATTATTAACTATGGGATGTTGTTTAATTCAGGCTGGGGGGATATATTTAAAGTCCTGACTTTAATATCCTGATAAAATTCATCCTGGGATAACTCTACCTTAGACTGAGCCGATAATAATAACAAAGCCCAAAAAACCCCAACTCGATCATGTTTAGAATGAGAAACAGGCGGAGTATTTGCGGCTGACTCTGGGAGTAAATTGGTGGATTCTATAGGGTTGGGGATGTGTGTTTTCTGCTTACCAATCAGATTAGACCACAGAACTAATAATTGTTCAAGTTCTAACCAATCGCCTTGGAGGTCTACACCTTCAGCCCGGAGAAGTTCATCTAATTTTCCAGCCATTTCTACCAGGTTTTCTTGGTGTGCTAATTCAGCGATCGCCTTAGCGGCTTTATTTTTATTAACAGAAACATGACGACGGGGACGGGGACGACTCTGGTGCTGGGCGATCGTAGCCGCCATTAATTGCAGTTGATCAATCAACTCTTGAAGTGTTACCTGACGCTTTTGGGGAACCTTAGCCACAGCACGGCGGCGTAACTGTCGTTCCAAATTCTGAGGACGCAGCCACTCAGTTTCTGACTCTGACCCCAAAAATTCTAACTCTCCGGTAATCATAGCATCATCATCCCCAGGCTCATCGGAATCCATCAGGCTATCCGCCTTCAGTAGCACCAGCATAGAAGCATAAAGAAAGGCTTGACCAGATTGGGAAAGTTCTACAAACTGATTATTCGAGACCGAATCAACACCCGGAGTCAGTTGGCTGAGATAGCGATCAATCACCTCAATCACCCGCACATCCCAAGGATCTATTTCTCCCTGTTTAGCCAAATCAATCAGCAGTGCAATTCCTTCGGACAGGCTGGCTAAAGCGTCCTGGGGTGTGTCAGAGGTCATAGGCGTTGTTTCTCCGGTCGGCTTGGGTGTGAACAGGAACTTGTGCTTACTACTATAGCTGGATGCTGGCTTTCCGCATTATAGCATAAGGCTATTAGGGCTGACTTAGATATTTTTGATTACAATGAATATGATGGTCTCTAGTATGTCTGAGTTTAACTGATCATGGAATCTTTAAAATCCGAAGCCTTGTCTTATTTAAAAACTGCCCTAGATAACCCTGACGCTACTTTCCGAGATGGACAATGGGAAGCGATCGCTCGTCTAATCGACCACCGAGAACGTTTATTAGTCGTCCAGCGCACAGGTTGGGGAAAAAGTTTAGTTTATTTTTTAGCCACCCGTTTACTTCGCCATCAAGGAGCCGGTCCCACTTTATTAATTTCCCCCCTTCTAGCTTTAATGCGGAACCAAATTCAAGCCGCCCAAAGAATCAACATTCAAGCCGCCACCATCAATTCTAGCAACTCGGAAGAATGGTCAATAATTGAGCAACAACTGCTGGCTGGAAGTATTGACATTTTACTAATTTCTCCCGAAAGATTAGCCAATCAAGACTTCCTGGATAATGTGATGATGCACACGAAAAAGTTGGTTTATTAGTAGTAGATGAAGCTCATTGTATTTCCGACTGGGGGCATGATTTTCGTCCTGATTATCGCCGCATTATTCGCATTATTCAAGGCTTACCCCCTAATATTCCTGTCTTAGCAACTACGGCAACCGCCAATAATCGCGTTATCCAAGATATTCAAGCTCAATTAGGTGAAAAACTCACGATTTCTCGCGGCACTTTAACTCGCAAAAGTCTGAAACTGCAAAATATTTATTTGCCAACTCCAGCGGAAAGGATGGCTTGGTTGCTCGAATATTTACCCCAACTTCCTGGCAGTGGAATTATTTATACATTGACGGTCAGAGACGCGCGGAAACTAACCAATTTTTTAAAAAAAAAGGCATTAAATCCGCCGCTTATGATGGTCAACTTGACAATGAATTGCGACAAAAATTAGAAAATGATTTATTGGCTAACCAACTAAAAGTCTTAGTGGCAACCACAGCTTTAGGTATGGGTTTTGATAAACCGGATTTAGGCTTTGTTATTCATTATCAAAGACCTGGTTCAGTTGTCCATTATTATCAACAAGTCGGTCGAGCCGGACGTGCTGTAGATGAAGCCTATGGTATTTTATTAAGTGGAAAAGAAGATGAGGAAATCACTAATTACTTTATCAAAAATGCCTTTCCTTCCTCACATAATATCCAACAAATTCTTGAGGCGCTGCTGACTAAAAATGAATTATCAGTGCCTGAAATTGAACAAAGTGTCAATATCGGTCGTGGTCAAATTGAGAAGGTGTTAAAATTCCTGTCTTTAGAATCTTCTCCCCCGGTAGTTAAACGCAAGTCAAAATGGTATGCTACCCCGGCAGCATTACGTTATCAACTGAATAGTCATAAAATTGATGAAATTACTCGTATTCGAGAGGAAGAACAGGCGGAAATGCGAGACTATATGAACAGTCAAGAATGCTTGATGCAATTCTTACAATGTTCCCTCGATGACCCCAACCCAGCACCCTGTGGAAAGTGTGCGGTTTGTTTAAATCGACCCTTACTCAAAACTACCTGTAACCAGGAGTTAGTCAAGGAAGCTATTGAATATTTAAAACGCACCTATCAAACGATTGAACCTCGCCGACAATTTCCCAAAAATGCCTTACTTGAATATAATTTTAATGGCAAGATTAGTCACCAATTACAAGCAGAAGCGGGACGCAGTTTGTGTTGTTGGGGTGATCCGGGTTGGGGGGAACAGGTACAACAAGGAAAATATCAAAATAATCACTTTGATGATAAATTGGTAGAGGCTATGGTGGAGATGATTAACAAATGGCAACCGCAACCTTTCCCTACATGGGTAACTTGTGTTCCTTCCCTAACTCGTCCCCATTTGGTGCCAAATTTTGCTGAAAGAGTAGCCGTTAGATTAAATTTACGCTTCCTTCCAGTTGTGGAAAAAATCCGTGAAACACCACCCCAAAAAAAGATGAGCAATAGCTATCAACAAGCCCATAATTTAGATGGTGCTTTTCGGATTAATTATCAGGAAGTTCAACCAGGGTCTGTATTTTTAATTGATGATATGGTAGACTCCCGTTGGACTGTAACTATAATTACTGCACTGTTGCGACAGTCGGGAAGTGGTCGGGTTTTTCCTGTGGCTTTGACATTAAATTCTTTTAGGTAATATCAATGTTACTAAGGATTAGCAAATATTCCCGAATAGGGTGACCTCTCAATTCTGCAAATCTCGATTTTTTGGGTTTATGTCAAATCATCAATTATCCCAGGATACTCAGGGTATTTTACTTCTGTGCGGGAGTTTTGGCAAGAGTCGTAATCACTCCCCGCAACCGTTAAGTTTAAGGGAATATAATCTGCTGGCGGCGGCATTGCGATCGCATCAAATGACTCCCGCTCATCTATTAGCACCTGATGGAGAACAGAAATTATGCTCCCTGAATCATTCTTTAGATAATCAACGAATTATCGAACTGCTACAGAGAGGATTTTTACTAACTTTATCATTAGAAAAATGGCGCAGTCAAGGTCTGTGGATTGTAAGTCGTAGCGATCGCCATTATCCCCAGCGTTTGAAGCAGCATTTAAAATATCTGTCTCCCCCAATTTTATATGGTGTAGGTAACCTGGAACTATTGAATAAGGGCGGGTTAGCTATAGTAGGTTCTCGTAATGTTAATGAAGCAGTATTAAGCTATACCCAACAATTAGCCCACATTTCTGCCCAACAAAATATACAGGTAATTTCTGGAGGTGCGAGAGGCATAGATAAATGTGGGATGTTATCCTGTTTAGAAGCCGGAGGAACTACGATTGGGGTTTTGGCAAATAGTTTAGGGAAGGCATCTTTAGAAAGTGACTATCGGCAAAGTCTTGATGAGGATAGACTAGCGCTAATTTCCCCCTACGATCCAGAAGCTGGTTTTCATGTGGGTAATGCCATGGGACGCAATAAATATATTTATGCTTTAGCTGATTATGCTGTGGTAATTAGTGCAAGTTTTAATAAGGGTGGCACTTGGAGTGGGGCGGTAGAAGCCCTAAAAAAACTACCAAATATACCTGTTTTTGTGTGCCAAAATAGCCAAAATCAAGGCAATATGGAATTATTGAAACTAGGGGCTAAACCTTTCCCGGAAATGTCTGGGAAGTTGGATTTATTGGATATCCTGAAGCCAGGGGAGACGGAAGATGCGGTAGAAGTGGAACAAATGGCTTTAGATTTCGCGGTAAATTTAACACCTGAAAATCCCGCCCCAACTCCTATATATGTAGATGTAAATCCGACACCTACAGAAGCACCTAATGTGAGTCCATCCCCGGAGTTATCAGAGGCTAAAATTGATGTATCTATGGATATTTATCAAGCGGTTTTACCAATAATTTTAACACATCTACAGGAGCCGATAGACGCGAAAAACTTAGCGAAATTATTAGATGTACAGTACAATCAAATACAAGCCTGGTTAAAGCGAGCTATAGAAGATGGTAAGGTGACTAAATTAACGAAGCCGGTTCGCTATGTGAGTTCAGAGTGTAATAGATAATTATTGATGTTGCGGTTGATGTTAAATCAAACACGGCTACAAAAAGGCTATGGGGTGCCCTGGCTGTTTAGGAATTCTGAGGCACCCAACTAGATGTAATGGACTGGAGATTTAGAAGCGTTCACCAATACCGAAGTGGATCTGATTTCCGCCTTCATCATTAATCCCATAATCAATCCGAATTGGACCCAAAGGGGACTGAATGCGAACGCCACCACCGAAACCAATGCCACTTCCGGGTTTACCACGAATACCGCCAGGATTGCCTTGGACACTGCTTTGAGTCCCCAAAGCATGGGCAGCATCAACAAATAAAGCGCCGCCAATCAAAAAATTAGCGACAGAAAAGACTGGGAAGCGATACTCGACGGAACCCAAGACAAAACTACGGGCGGCTGCTAAAGCACCCTCACGCCAACCTCGGACAGTATTAGCACCCCCCAAGGGGAAGGCTTCATAGGGTGGGAAATCGCCCATAATTGTGCCAGCTTGAATATTGAAAGCTAAGGCTTGGGGCCCCCCCGGAACTAACTGTAAAAAATTGACGGGGATATAATGACTATAACTACCTCGGACGCGATTAAAAAATATACTCCCGGAACCTATGGGAATCGATTGTTCTGTTCCTAAGCGAAAAGCATAGCCACTGGTGGGAATTTGGCGATTATTACGGCGATCGGTAGCTAACCCAAACTGAACGGTAAATAAATCATCCTCGCCAGACTCACTAGCGGTGAGAAGTTTACCCTTCTCGTCGCGGGGGGTGATGCGCTCGCGGGAATCTGTTACCTGAGCGCGTTGATATTGAAAACCCAAGGAGGCGACCCAGTCGGGGTCAACAAAAGGATTTTCTGCAAACGGACGAGTAAAACTAATACCACCACCAGTCCGAATTACCCTAGGGCGGTCTTCATTAGGGAGTCTAACATCTTCGGAGCCTTCCTCAAAAACTAGAGAAATCCCACGGCGGCGAAAAGCATTGACGGTGTAGGAGGTGCGGTAAGGGTCTCCAGCAATCCAAGGGTCTGTAAAGCTCAGATCGACGAGTAAAACCTGTTCACCAACCTGTACTTCGGCGGCTAATTGGTGATTATTTCCGCCCAAGTTAGCTTCACGATAGCTCAGAGTTCCAAACAAACCGGTGGCGGAACTGAAACCACCCCCAAAGGCGACGGACCCAGTGCTACGTTCAATGACATTAACAATCATATTAGCCTGGGTGGGGTCTTCGGGGGAAGGTTCAAGCTGAAGTCGGACATCATCAAAAATGCCTAATCTGAATACTCTACCTAAGTCCTGTTGAATGGTTGCTTGGTTAAAGACATCTCCGGGCTGTAACTGAATTTCACGGGTGATAATAAAGTCACGGGTGCGACCTGTAACGGGATTACCGTCAGGGTCGGTTGGGTCGCCATCAGCATTGAGAAAACGAACTATAACCTGGGAAATTACGCCCTCAGCGACTCTTAAAGTGACTACGCCTTCTGTGGTAACATCTGGGGCGGCAATTACCTGGGCGAGTACATAGCCATTTTGTTGGTACCAGGTTTGGATATCTTCGATCGCCTCTTCAATGCGTCGGAGGTTGATAATTTGACCGAATTGACCCGCAAAACTAGCATCAACGACCTCGGAGGGGAGAACCTGATCTCCTTCGATAATAACCTGCTGTAGGGGTGGGTTAGGTTCGACATCAAAAGTGACTCTCACTCCCAGGGGGGTATCTTCTGGGATAGCTCGAACGTTTCTAAATAGACCGGTGGCAAAAATGGCGTTAATATCTTGTTGGAGTTGGGAACGGGTAGCGGTGCGTCCTGGTTGAACTGCGATCGCCCCATAGACCACATCCACCAATTGGTCATTATCAGTTCCAGATACGAGAACTTCAGCAATTAGCACATCGGGTTCTCCTGGCTGGCCTGTTCCGGGGACTGATGGCGGTAGATTATTCTGGGCTAACTCCAGATTTTCCTGGGGTGTAGGGTCGTCGGCGCTGCAATATTCACACTCGTAGGCGATCGCCTGCATCAAATTAACCACCCACTGAGGCTCCCTAGACAGGTCTTGTGATGCCCTTACCCGGTTTTGACCTGAACCCACCTGAGACACAGCCGAAGGGGTCTGAGCGGTCAATAAATGGCTTTCGGTGGCACTATCTAAGTCTTGTGGAGAGTCAGGGTCAGGGAGGCTCAACTCTGAGCTGTTGTCAAAGTTAGCAATGGCTATTTGGTCTGGTGATGGCATCACATCAAAACTCGCCTGTTTCAACTCCTGCTTACCCAGAGAGGGTTCAAAAGGCGAATAGACTGGCGTGGGGGGATTTTCCGACCCGGCTAGGGAGAATTTCACCTCTGTAGGCGCGGGTTCCTTCTGTGTCCCTGTAAGGGGGCCTGCGGACTCTAAAAGGCTATCATCGACCTTTTCCAGGGCGACTAATGGGGAAGTGACGGACCCAGGAAAGTCTGTCGGTCTCTGGTAGTCCTTATTTTTGAGTTGAAATAAGGGAAACTCCCCCATGTCCCGTTGGACATAAGGGATAGCGATCGCTTCTGAGTCCTGCAGATCATCGTTAGACTGATCAGAAACTGCCAAAGACCGTTGATAGTCCTTGAAAATCAGTGCAGGGGTTTTACCACTAGCAGAATTTGATAGCCCCAAAGTTGCTGAGGCTGCAAAACAGGCAACCCACAAAGAACAGAAGCCCATGTTATTGACATTCTTGGACATCCACACACCAAATAATCAGCCATCGATAATGTTACAACCTCAGGGGGAAAAAATTACTTTTCCCGTCCCAGACACCTGACCCAATCCACAACTATCAGGCATTTTGCCCAATTAAATTTAGTTAAATATGACTGAGAACCCTAGCCAATACTTGCTGATAAGCACTCTCAACATTTCCGAGGTCATTACGGAAGCGATCCTTATCCATCACCCGGAGGTTAGGGTCAGTTTCGGCTTGGTCCCAGAGGCGACAAGTATCAGGGCTAATCTCATCAGCCAATATCAATTGACCATCAGAGGTCATCCCAAATTCCAGCTTAAAGTCTACCAGAGTGATGCCACATTGACTAAAAAAATCACTCAAAATCTGGTCAATCTGGCGGCTGAGGTCTTCAATAGATTTAAGCTGTTCTTCGCTGGCTAAATTCATGGCCAAGAGGCGATCGCGAGTTAATAGAGGATCACCTAGCTGGTCATTTTTATAGCAAAATTCCACCAAGGGGGGCTGCAAAACTGTTCCCAGGGGAATCCCCGTCTGTTTACACAGACTCCCCGCCGCGATATTACGGACAATCACTTCCACAGGAATAATATCCACCCGTTTGATCCGCATTTCATTAGGACTAGGGGTATCAATGAAATGAGTGGGAATACCCGCCGCCTCTAGGAGTTTGAACAGATGACCAGACATGGTGTTATTAATTTCACCCTTCCCTGTAATCGTCCCCCGTTTCTGGGCGTTAAATGCTGTGGCATCATCCTTATAGTAAGCCAGCAAAACCTCTGGATCATCAGTGGTATAGACGATTTTGGCTTTCCCTTCATACAGTTGTTGGCGGTCAGAGATATCAGACATATAGCGCGATGGTTAAGTTAATATTTTGCTAAGTGCTACCGGGACTGTGCCATCAGAATAACCGATGCGCGTCCCTGGACTCGATAGTGATTCCCTTGAATTGGGGGGGCTGTTTTCTCGGTACAGAAATCATTGGGGACTGCTAAAGCTGTATCAACAATACGATACCACCGTTGACCTTTTGGGAGAATAGGTATCTCAAACAGGAGGGGTTCCCAATAAGAATTGAGCATAATATGAAGATATTCCTGTTTTTCGGGATGTCGTAAACTAAAAGCAATACTGCGGGAATAATCTGCCCAATCTGGTTTATTTAAGCGTACCCCATGCCATGTAATGCTAGGTAATTTACTATTGGGGTCCATCACTAAAATGGTTTCAATCCGAAAAATATGCAGTCTTTGGGTAAATCGGATCAGGTTTTTGACAAATCGCAATAGTTCCGGGTGTTTCCCGACATCACTCCAGTTAAACCAACCTAACTCATTATCTTGACAATAGGCGTTATTATTTCCGTTTTGGGTGCGGCGGACTTCATCCCCCATTAATAGCATGGTAGTTCCTTGGGAGACCAACAGAATTGTCCACAAGTTTTTGATTTGTTGATTGCGTAAGGCTTCGATATAAGTATCATCAGTTAAGCCTTCCACTCCACAATTCCAACTGCGATTATCATTGTGTCCGTCCCGGTTATTTTCACCATTGGCTTGATTCTGTTTCTGGTTATAGGAAACTAAATCATTGAGGGTAAAGCCATCGTGACAGGTGATAAAGTTAATGCTACAATGAGGTTCGCGATCAGGTTTGGGGTAAATATCTGGACTCCCCATAATTCTATAGGCTAGGCGCTGGATTTGTTTGGGTTCACTTTTGACAAAACTGCGAACATCATCCCGAAATTGTCCATTCCATTCGGTAAAGCGATCGCCTGCAAAAGACCCCACCTCATAGAGTCCCCCAGCGTCCCAAGCCTCAGCAATTAGTTTGGCTCCCGCCAATACCGGGTCAGATTTAATAATCCATAAAATCGGCGCATCTTCCATGGGTGTACCATCACGATTTCGCGAAAAAATCGATGCCAAATCGAACCTAAAACCATCAACGTGCATCTCCGAAACCCAATAGCGGAGACTATCAATAATCATTTGTCCCGCGATTTCATGGTTGGCTTTAATGGTATTTCCGCAGCCACTATAGTTGCTATAAAAGGACTTATCCTCCTCTTCCAGCATATAATACATAGAATTGTCAATCCCCCTAAATGAGAGAGTCGGACCATTCTCATTTCCCTCGGCGGTGTGGTTATAAACCACATCTAAAATAACCTCAATACCCGCTTTATGAAGGGCTTTTACCATATCGCGAAATTCATCAACAGGTCCGAGGGGGTCGCGCCGAAAACTATACTGTCTATGGGGTGCGAAAAAGGAAACGGTACTATAACCCCAGTAATTTTTTCGAGGGGGAACAGCATCTTGTTCATCAAATTGGTGAACTGGCATTAATTCTACTGCTGTGATTCCCAAGTCTTTTAGATAAGGTATCTTATCAATTAAGGCTGCATAAGTTCCTCGTTTAGACGGGGGAATACCTGAGTTGGGATGGCGGGTAAAACCGCCCACGTGCATCTCATAAATGATGGTTTGAGAATAGGGTATTTCCAGACGCTTATCATCTTCCCAATCATAAGTTTTTGGGTCTACGACTACGGCTTTCATAGCCTTAGCACAGTTATCACCACGTTTTGATGCAGCTTCCCGACTATAGTTTTCGGTATTAACTACAGCTTTAGCATAGGGGTCAAGCAGTACCTTATCCGAGTCAAACCTATAGCCCAATTCTGGCTCAAACATTCCATAGGCGCGATATCCATAAATTTGCCCCGCCTTAATGCCTTTGACAAAAATATGCCAGTAGTAGAAAGTTTTATTATACTGAGGTTCAAACTTAATTATATGGCTAGGTTTGGCATCATCTGGGGCATCAAAAAACAGTAACTCTAAAGATGCACAAGTTTTGGAAAATAAGCAAAAATTGACCCCATCAGGATAAACTGTAGCACCGAGGGGGAAACTCTGACCGCGCCCAATATCAGACTTCATTAATTAATCGACTCCTTTTCAAATCTTAGAGGTTTTAATATTCTCAGGTTAAATGCAAACCAACCGGAGACTGTTGAGGTGGGTCCTCAAAGGCTGTATGTAGCAACCAGGCTTTAATGGGAGAAATTGTTTCTCCTTGACTTGAGTTAGATTTGGGTGTTTCCTTAGTATGTTCAGTCTATGAGGGATGTCCCCTAGTTCCCAATCGAGGCGGCTATGGCCAAGATGTTGTCAAGAAATCCTTTAAGATTTTAGGCGATCGCGACACATTTCGCGACAGATTCACGGTAAAATTAGACGAGGCGAAACTGCTAAGTCTACCAACTCTGAAGTTCAGGGTTATCTCTTGAAAATGCTAACGAATGAATGTCGCCGAATGAGACTCCGACCCTAAGTATTGCGATCGCCCGTCTGAATTCACCCACAGGCAACCACTTCGCCACCTGGGTGTTTAATTCTGTCAATGCCAGCGATTATGTCCACCATGATTGTATCTGGCCGGAATCTCTGTCACAATTATGGCAAGCCTGGTTAGAAATGTTTTCCCCAGATAGCTTACCCCTGGCGCTGAGTGAGTCGGCCATGGGTGAGCCATTGAGTCTAGCACCATTATCACCAGATCTGGAAACCAAACCCAGCTACAGCAGCCGACTAATGCAGCAATTGGGAATAGATTTATGGCAGTGGCTGTTTCAGGGACCAATTCAAAGCAGTTTCCACCGTTGTCAAGGAC
This sequence comes from Arthrospira sp. PCC 9108, assembly GCA_016745315.1. Lineage (GTDB taxonomy): Bacteria > Cyanobacteriota > Cyanobacteriia > Cyanobacteriales > Microcoleaceae > Limnospira > Limnospira platensis. Next base: position 178,277 of record CP066886.1, on the reverse strand, counting down.
TAGCCCTAGGCCAAAAGTGTCCGCTGAGAATACGATTAGATGTGCGATCGCCTAATTTAATTCCCCTACCATGGGAAATTATGCAATCACAGCCGGGACAACCAGCCATCTCCCTAAGTCCCAGGCTGTTATTTAGTCGCACTACCTGTGATGTTCAACCATTAAGCGATCGCCCCCTAGTCCCAGCCCTAAACATCTTATTAGTTTTAGGTCATAACGACATCCCCCCATGTCAAACCCCAACAGCCACAAATTCCCATAGGCTGCAATTAGAAACGGAAGCCTCACAAATTGCCCAAGTTTTAGCCAACAGCACCGACCCAGGATCTGACTCATCAAGAAGCGATCGCCTTCCCTGTTTCATAAAAACACTAATCCAGCCCAGTGTAGCCCAACTAATTACCGAACTAGAAACCCCCCAGCAACTAGGCCAGATACCCTATAACGTGATCTTCTATGCCGGTCATGGCTTCACGGGTCCTGATGGTGGTTTATTATTTCTACAAGAGCAAACTACCATTAATGGTACAGAATTAGCTCAAGTTCTAGTGCGCTGTGGTATCACTCTGGCGGTATTTAATGCCTGCTGGAGTGCTGTCCCAGCCATGGAATTATCATCGACTCTACAAAACATCACTCTTCCCGCCATTCCCAGCAGCAGCTTGGCTAAAGTATTAATCCATCATGGAGTCCCAGTGGTTTTAGGAATGCGAGACTCCATTACCGACAGCGAAGCCCTCAGTTTTATTCAAACCTTTGCGAGAGCCTTATCAGAAAGGATGCCCATTGATCGGGCTGTAGCGATCGCCAGACAACAGTTGCTGACCCTCTACAAATTCAACCAGCCAGCTTGGACTCTGCCCATATTATATATGCACCCTGAGTTTAATGGCTTGCTAGTCCCCACCGAGGAGGGTATTCGCACCCAACTACCCGCCAACTCACCCACCGCCCTAGGATATGATCTCCCCTGCGCTTATCTGAAACTCCAGGAAACTGAGGAAGTCACATCAAAAAGCTGGCTAATAGAAGCGGGACGGGTTCAAATAGGGCGATCGGAGCAAAATGATATTGTTTTGCATGAATCATGGATTTCTAATCAACACGCTGAGATTTTCTGCCGCAATGGTAATGGGTCGCCCACAAATCAGCCCACCTACTTTCTGCGGGATTTCTCCCGCTACGGTACTCTAATTTGGGAGGAAAATAACCAGAAGTGGCAACGCATTCATCATCAAGAGGTACAACTTACATCGGGAACTAAGTTAAAATTTGGCAGTTCCCAGGGTCGGATTTGGGAATTTGTGATTGATAGCCTGTAGAACTATATCCTCAGAGAAGTTGCGGAATTGCTGCTCTCAGTTTTGTAGCTATGGGTGCGGGATAGTATCCCGAACAATTGTCCATTATCCGGCTATCCCGAACCTTGGATTATGCTGTCAACAAAGGATGTTGCTCAATGACTAAACTTAATTGTCACAATGGCGAGACTGAATTGGATTTATGGTCACTACTGTTAGATGACTCGGAAAATTCTGCCTATCCCTGGAGTCCTGAACAAGCAGAATCTTATGGATATTTTGAGGAGGCAGATCTAAACTTGTCTGTGTCAGAGTGTCTCAGTAACGATGATATAACTGAAAGATCCCAAGTCTTCTTTGAACATATAGAAAATCTTTGGCCGCCGATTTCTCTGTATCAATTATTAGTTGAGAAATTGACACTTAATGGCGGGGTAACTCTTCTATCTCGTATCCCTGAAGATATACTTAGGGGAATATCTAAAGCAGCAGTTGTTCAGGATCAGGCTTTCCAGAGTCTGGGTGAACAGCTTGTATTTTGTGTTAGTCAGATTCTACCTCAGTGGGACTCGGAAGATTTGCAGGTTCTCGCCCGTCCTATGGTTAATGCTATGCGCGGAAATGACAATCGCGCCCTAGAATCAATATTTACTAAAGTGGGTTCCCAAGAATGGCATGAACTCTCACAGGTAGAACAAGCTCGCTTGAGTTTGGCGATCGCTCATTATGCCCTCGCTTTAGCAACCACTACCGGAACTTCTGATCAGGAGAGTTAATCAACTGTATTTATTTGATGTTTCAAAGACTGTTAACAATTGTGGCAATTTTAGGGAAAATATCTGCCCAAAAGTTGACGATATTATAGGGGTTATGGTATCATGGAAGAAATCGCACCAAAGGGGTTATTGTGTCTATACGCAAAAAAAGAGGCTATAACCCTGATTCTATCGTCCCCCAAAATATTATCTGGGCAAAAATTAAAATTCACGATGCACCCGTAGGGGCAGATTCTCCGACCATCTTCGCTCTCCACCAGATTATTTGTTGGTTCGCCCTTGGTGATACCTATTGACAAAAATAAGGTTTTGTGCATAAGAACTCAGGAAAGGGAACCGGGAAGGTAGGGGGTCAATCTGTTTTGGGTAAAATCGGGAAATATTGATAGGCTAATGAAAGCTGTAGTGGAGTGTTGATACACCAGGGGAAGATAAGTGTCTTTAAGTTATGGTTAATGGTGTCTGTAAATGTCACCAGAGGGCTGATAGAGACTAGAGGCTGCTCAGGCGATTGTTTAAGGATAACAGACAACCATTAAGCACACAGGGAAGATATTTAGCGAGGGGTTAAGTCCCCGCTGCCTGAACACCTAAGAATCCCTGGCCTTTGTGGGCGGGAAATGTCAAAGAATAGCTGAGGGTAGAGTACGTGAATATGAAAGCGATGATTTTGGCTGCTGGTAAGGGGACTCGTGTTCGCCCTATTACTTACACGATACCGAAACCATTAATTCCGATTCTTCAAAAGCCAGTAATGGAGTTTTTGGTAGATTTGCTGCGTCGCCATGGTTTTAAGGAAATTATGGTCAATGTAAGCCATTTAGCTGATGAAATTGAGAACTATTTTCGTGATGGTCAGCGGTTTGGGGTAGAGATTTCTTACTCATTTGAGGGGAGTATCGAAGATGGTCAACTGATAGGTAAGGCTTTGGGGTCTGCTGGGGGAATGAAAAAAATCCAGGACTTTAACCCATTTTTTGATGATACTTTTGTGGTGTTGTGCGGGGATGCCCTCATTGATTTAGACCTGAGTGAGGCGGTAAAATGGCATAAAGAGAAAGGTGCGATCGCTACTGTGGTGATGAAATCTGTACCCAAAGAGGAGGTTTCCAGCTATGGGGTGGTAGTTACGGATGAAATGGACAGGATTAGGGCTTTTCAGGAAAAACCATCTGTAGAAGAAGCTCTCAGCACCAGTATTAACACGGGAATTTATATCTTTGAGCCGGAGATATTTGATTACATCCCCTCTGGGTGCGAGTATGATATTGGTAGCCAACTGTTCCCCCATTTGGTGGAAATAGGCGCGCCCTTCTATGGGATTACTATGGATTTTCAGTGGGTAGATATTGGGAAGGTTCCCGACTACTGGCGGGCTATTCGCAGTGTGTTACTGGGTGAGGTGAAAAATGTGCCGATCCCCGGTAGAGAAGTGGCTCCGGGAATTTATACGGGGCTAAATGTGGCAGTGAATTGGGATAAAGTCCATATTGAAGGACCGGTCTATATCGGTGGTATGACCCGCATTGAAGATGGTGCAACTATTATTGGTCCGACTATGATAGGTCCGAGTTGCTCAATATGTAGCAACTCCTATGTGAGTAATAGCGTGATTTTCGAGTATTCTCGGTTGGGGCGTGGGGTGCGCCTGGTAGACAAATTGGTGTTTGGTCGCTACTGTGTGGATAAGCTGGGAGCTTCTATTGATGTTCAGGCGGCGGCTTTGGATTGGCTGATTACTGATGCTCGACAGGCTGTGGGTGATCCCCCAGAAGAACATCAGGCGATCGCAGATATTCTCAGCACCTCATAACTTTTTGGTAGGTTGTATGTATAAATCTTCCGTGGTCTTGTACGGGGGGTTATCGAATCATCCTCTGTTTCGAGCGGGTTATTTCCGAAAAGCGACCCACTTCCCCTAAAACTGGCTGAACCTGGTGTATCTTACGGTTCAGAAAAGTTGGGCGGTGATGGTGATTATAAACTGGTTGAGGTTCTAGTGGATATACTCACCCTCCGCCAGACAGAAGACACGGAAGACATAGAACAACTTTATACCTACCAAGTGCCCCCTCATTTAGATATTATGCCGGGGGATATTCTCAGTGTCCCCTTTGGGGCTCAACAGATAGGGGCGATCGCCATTAGGTTAACATCAGAACTGCCAGAAAATCTGAGGGAACCGGGTAAGGCTACCTCTATCAAGCTGCGTCCGGTAGAAGATATCACCGCCAAGGGATTTTTCCCGGCTCATTATTGGCAATTATTACAACAGGTCGCCCAGTATTATCAAACTCCCCTAATTAGGGCGATCCGAACCGCCCTCCCCCCCGGACTCCTAGGCCGTAGCCAGCGACGTATTCGTTTAGTTAATGATGCCATTCCAGGCGGTGCTGAAGAGTTTTTGCAACCCAAAGCCCAAAGGATTTTACAAGTTTTGAAGCAGTCAGCTACAGGAGACTATACCTGGCAGTATTTGCAACGACAAATTAAGGGAGGCTCTCGGGGACTACAGGATCTGATCAAACGGGGTTGGGTGGAAAGCTATCTGGAACCGCCGACACCACCGCGCCCTAAACTCAGACCAGCAATCACCCTAGTGATAGATTGGGTAGAGTTAGACTTTATAGATATCACCCCCCGCCAGCGAGAGGTCCTGGAAATTTTGCGGCGGCGGGGTGGGGAAATGTGGGTAACGGATTTATTGCAAACCTGCAATACCAGTTCTGGGTTACTCAAAACTCTGGAGAAAAAGGGATGTGTGGTAATTGGCGATCGCGAAATTCTACGCACGGAACAGGGTATTCCTACAATAGCCGATCAGCCTTTATCTCTGACTGAGCATCAACAACAAGCCCTAGATGTGATTTTGGGGTTATCTGGTTTTCATCAACTGCTGTTGCATGGTGTCACAGGTTCGGGCAAAACTGAGGTATATTTACAGGCGATCGCCCCCATTATCAACCAGGGTAAATCAGCCCTAGTCCTAGTGCCGGAAATTGGCTTAACTCCCCAACTAACCGATCGCTTTCGCGCCCGGTTTGGTAATCGGGTATTTGTCTATCATAGTGGTTTGTCAGAAGGTGAACGCTACGACACCTGGCGTAATATGATCGAAGGTACTCCCCAGGTAGTTATCGGAACGCGATCGGCAATTTTTGCCCCTTTACCCAATTTAGGCTTAATTGTTCTTGATGAAGAACATGACAGCAGCTTTAAACAAGACCAGCCACAACCATGCTACCATGCCCGCACTGTCGCAGTATGGCGGGCGGAACTGGAAAACTGCCCCTTAATTTTGGGTTCAGCCACTCCCGCCCTGGAAACTTGGCAACATCATCGCCATAATCATAACCCATCCATTCATTATCTATCTCTACCGGAAAGGGTCTTATCTCGCCCTCAGCCTCCTATAGAAGTAGTTGATATGCGTCGGGAATTGAAGCAGGGAAATCGATCCATTTTCAGTAGAAGTCTACAATTGGCGATCGCCTCTTTGCGAGACAATAATCAGCAGGGCATTTTATTCATCCACCGTCGCGGACATAGCACCTTTGTTTCCTGTCGCAGTTGTGGCTACGTCATGGAATGTCCCCGTTGTGATGTTTCTCTCTCCTATCACCACATTCACGCCGAAGCTATCCCATACCTACGCTGTCACTACTGCAACCATTCCCAATCCTACCCCCAACGCTGTCCCCAGTGTGACTCTCCCTATTTTAAACATTTTGGCAGTGGGACCCAACGAGTCGCCCAGGAATTAACCCGCCTTTTTCCAGAATTGCGGTTTATCCGTTTTGACAGTGACACCACCCGCACCAAAAATGCCCACAGAATTCTCTTAACTCAGTTTGCTAACCGGGAGGCTGATTTATTAGTTGGTACTCAAATGCTCACCAAAGGTTTAGACTTAGACTCTGTAGGGCTCGTCGGTATTGTCTCCGCTGATGGACTTCTGCACCTGTCCGACTACCGCGCTAATGAACGTGCTTTCCAGACCTTGCTACAGGTAGCCGGACGTGCGGGACGTGGTAACGACCCCGGACAGGTGATTCTACAAACCTATACCCCCGAACATCCCGTCGTGGAAGCCGTCCGCAACCATGCTTATGATTCTTTTGTCGAAACCGAGCTACAACACCGCTCAGAGCTGAATTATCCCCCCTCTGGTGGCTTGATTTTACTCCGGTTAAGGGGTTACGATGCGATCGACGTTGAACAAACCGCCCACCTGATCGCCTCTGAGTTAACTTCTGAGCTGCTTCCGGGAACTTGCGAACTTTTGGGACCCGCACCCGCTCCCATTATGCGTGTTGCTAATCAATACCGCTGGCAGATTTTATTAAAATTCCTCCCAGGTCAGACTACCCCGCCTCCCTCTCTCGCTGCTTTGGCTGAAAAATGCCCCCAGTCTGTTCGCTTTTCCATTGATGTTGATCCTCTCAGTTTCGGTTAATTATTGCCACTTATCCCCCCACAGCCATAGTTTTTTCCCAACTATCCAGTCATCTCGTATCGTGGATGACAAATTTTAGGGCTAGATCTGTTATGGTAAATCCAAAGATTTGGGTATATTAAGGTAGGCACTTTGTCAAATAATTGTTATAATTCGTAATAATTTCCGGGACAAGGGTGGCCATCCTAGAAAATTAACCCAAATTCACTTTTAAGGAGTTCACGTCATCATGGAATCTAGTAGCTTATCTTTGGAACAACAATTTAACCTGTCCTCCTTTAGAATGCAGGTAAACCAAATGAGCCGGGAACAAGCCCAGGAGTTTTTGGTTGATCTTTACGAACAAATGTTGGTTAGGGAAAATATGTATCAGCACTTTCTCAAGTATCAGTGGGGCTTAGAACCCAATTCCGGTGCTGAGTAAGTGGATATTACCCCCATACTTAGTGGGCCACCTCTGTCTCTTACTCTCTTTTTCTGAGAAGAAGCGAGTTGGGGGTAGTCGGGTGTTCACTGACTCACATTAGCCTGGGTCGGAGTCCAAAATGGCGAAATTGCAGATAGTCTTGTAAAATGCGATCGTGGTCAAAGCATAGATCCTGGGGAATGCGCCAGGGCTCAAAGATTTCTAAATTTTGAGCATCATCAGCCGCCTGGGGTTCTCCCTTCGCCGTAGCGATAAATACCACAGCTAGGGTATGTTGGCGAGGGTCTCGGTTAGGGTCTGAGTAGACATGGAACTGTTGAATTAACGTGACATCTAGCCCCGTTTCTTCTTTGGCTTCTCTGGTGGCTGCGGTTTCCACTGACTCGCCGTAGTCTACAAATCCTCCAGGAATAGCCCAACCATAGGGGGGGTTTTTCCGTTCTATTAATACAATCGGTCGCGATCGCCGATCCATAAGTTCGATGATGATATCTACTGTCGGCGCGGGATTACGATAGCTCATTGATGATCATGTCCGTCTAGGTATGCTCAGATTTGCTAAATAACCTGAAATAGGTAGAAACCCAAAACTCTTTAATCGGGATAGCCACAAATGTTAAAGGGTTAATGGTGACAATAATAGTCCTCACGTCGGACTTGGCTTGTTTGATAATTTGCTTTGCTACCCAGTCGGCTGACATCACCCCAATCGGGTTAAGGTTACTTTTAAAAGGCCCTAAAATCAGCTTACGAATCACACAGGGAGAGTCTAGGCGACGTAATGTGATTAAATCCCCTAAAGTGCGTTTACTGAGTTCATACAGAGGACTAAAAGCCGGGCTAACTTCCGCCTCCGAAGTATTTACCCAGACCTCCTTGCGGGCGATATCTGTGTTGGTGCGAACCGTTTTTAAAAACAATTCTAGCAGTCGCCAACTCGAGAAAGTATTGATTTCGTAGGATTTGGCGATCGCCTCTGGGGTTCGCTCACCGTGTACATTAATACCATGATTGATAATTAGGATATCTACCGTTTCCAACAGATTCGCTAATTGTTCCTCTTCGCCTACTTGCCAGGTTATAGTTTTTAGGGGTAATTCTTCCTGGTCAATGGTGACGGTGACAGTTTGGGAAGTTGATGATAAAGCGATCGCCTTCGCCCCAGAGTTGTGGAGGTGTTTAAGTAGCGATCGCCCTAAACTCCCAGAAGCGCCAGTCACCGCCACTGTTTTACCTTTTAGAGAAAGTCCTGTCCCCATAATTTTATCTAAAACCGTGAGAGTCCCGCAAAAGTAGGCATTTTGGTTATCAAAATGGTGTCGCCAGTGATAAGATTGGTTCACCAATAACCGCGACGGTGGCTGAGAAAAAGCACCCGGAAGGTGGGTTAAGTCAGTCAGTGTGTCCGCGTTGGGAATTCCTGAACCTCTAGCGATCGCAGGTAGTAGAAAGCCGAGGGTGTACACTGGACCTGTCAGCGTCAACCAGTGAGGATCTCCTGTCAGCCCATAGATACCCAGCCAAAACCCTAAACTGAATACTAACATCACCATCGCCTCTGGCACATCATTATACCAGTGTGCTTTCCGATAAATCTCCTCACTTTTGATGCTATAGTCGGGACGAAATACCCGATGATGCCAAGAATGGAGGCGATACAGGGGTTGCCAAACATGGGCCAGGGCGTGGTAGGTGTCTCGCACTAATTCTACCCATACCACCGAAGCTACTACCCAAACTGTATTTATGATCACTACCGTTAGCATAAACTTAGAGTTTCAGACCTCATTGATTTTGTGAAAATTTCCCATTTAGCATTGTATATGCCAAAGAGCTGTTAAATGTTTGAAACTTCCAGAAAATCTTGATTCTGGCAATTGGGCTGATTATCTCTAACCAAAATGAAGGGTTAGACACCTTCCCCCTCTGACTGGATGCAGATGGTTATCTGAATAATAGTGTATACTGAGTTATTTATTCTGATTTGATATAAATGGTATGGGTTCAAAGACCTGGAAACGCTTTGTAGGTTGGGCTTTGTTGGGTTTGCTGTTGACTTGGGGGGTTAGTTGCGCCTCCCCAACTACTGATCAAAGCGATCGCCGTCAGGTGGAGTTTTGGACAATGCAGCTTCAACCTCAGTTTAATGACTATTTTAATCAGTTAATTGCTACCTTTGAAAATGATCACCCCGAAGTAAAAATTCGCTGGGTAGATGTACCTTGGTCAGCTATGGAGAGTAAAATATTGGCGGCGGTGTCCGCCCAAACCGCCCCCGACCTGGTTAATTTGAACCCCGATTTTGCCTCCATGTTGGCGGGTCGCGATGCTTGGTTAAATTTGGATGAACACCTATCCGAAGAAGTGCGATCGCTATATTTACCCAATATCTGGGAAGCTAATATGATCCAAACCTGCGACGGTGATAATTGTCAAAATCGCACCTTTGGCATTCCCTGGTATTTGACTACCCAAATTGTCATTTATAATCAGAATTTACTCAATCAAGCAGGTATTGAAAATCCTCCCACCACCTATCAGGAACTCGCCACAGTTGCCCAAACTATTCGCCAGAGAACCGGAAAATATGCCCTATTTGTTTCCTTTGTTCCCACCGACTCCGCCCAAGTTTTACAGTCCTTAGTTCAGATGGGAGTTCAGTTAGTTGATAATAATAGAAAAGCCGCTTTTAATACTCCCGAAGGTCGCGCCGCCTTTCAATATTGGGTTGATTTATATCAACAGGATCTGTTACCCAGAGAAGTCTTAACTCAGGGACATCGAAGGGCGATCGAATTGTATCAAGCTGGGGAAATTGCCCTATTGACCACCGGACCTCAATTTTTTAGAGCGATCGCAGAAAATGCCCCCGATATCGCCAAAGTTTCCGCCCCATCTAGCGCCATTACCGGCGAAAATGGTAAAATCTCCGTCGCCGTCATGAACCTAGTTATACCCCAAAATACTCGCCACCCAGAAGATGCCATAAATTTTGCCTTATTTGTCACTAATAGTCCCAATCAATTAAACTTTGCCAAAGCCTCAAACGTCATCCCTTCCAGTATTCAAGCATTAGAAAATCCCTTCTTTCAAAACATCCCAGCAGATGCTACACCCCAAGACAAAGCCAGGAAAATTAGCGCCCAACAGATGCCAAACGCTCAAGTTTTGATTCCACCCCTAGAAGACATCAAAGAATTGCAGACCATTATTTACAACAATTTGCAAGCAGCCATGTTAAATCAAAAAACTGTTGATCAGGCGATTTTAGATGCTGAAACAGCTTGGAATCGGCGCTTAAATTAAGCCTTTAAGTTCAACTCAACCCAACTTTATCTAGGGTGGTTGCTATTCTCATATTCCCTTAAACAACCACCCCATTTTATTCCTATATCCCCTAATAAGCCATGCAAATTATTCGGAATACTCCCAGCCAATGAACCTTCTTGATGCCATAATTCTTGTAGTTTATTTAATCCGTTCATCACCTGATTTTTAACCTCTTCAATTTCCCCGCTAATTTTCGCCGAAAGTTGCTGCTTTTCCCGGATTATATCCTGTATTTTTTCATTCCATATATGGATTTTATCATTAGTCCTGTTGTCTAAATCTTGGCAAATTTTTTTAATCACATTTATCTGATGTTGTAAATTAGATACTTCCTGGTTAAGCCGTTGTTTGCGTCCTTCATTTCTTGCATATAATTGTTGCAGTTGATAGTTATGATACTCAAAGCCTTGACTATCATCTATCTCTATCTCTAGCCGGAGAATACTGCATTCAATCATATCTTTTTGTTCTTCCAAACTTTTGATATGTTCGAGATTTTTTGACAGAGACTTAATCAACAACCTTTTCGCATCATTAATATTTTCCGAGAGTTTCCTAATCTCCTCTTCAACCCTACCTTTTCGGCTTTCCAGATAATTAGGATTTTGTAAATCCATAACCCTGTTAATTTGGGTATATATATCATCAACAATTGTATTAAATAACTGTAATTTTTCGCGCCGTATCTCATCTTGATAATTGGGAATAGTCCCATTATCACCCCTCTTAATTTCCCTCAAATAATTTCTAACCACACCCATCAGCATATCATTAGTCTGGTTTTTAAAAATCCTATAACACTCACCAGACAAACGATTCCTCTTCAGTAAACAATCATAATCAGTGCATTTATGACGCGCGCGGTCCAGACCTTTAGACTCCTTCAGTATTTCTAATACCACTGGTGGCGAAGTAGTAAGTTTAGCTTGAGGAATATGATAAAGCATACTAGATATAGCATTCCTAATGACAACTCTAGTAGTGCATCCTGATAATTAAGAAACCCAGTTTCTCCCGTCTGCTGGAAAATAGGGGTGGGAAACATGACCAGAAACCAGGTTTCATAAACCGTGACTATTTAACCATACTTCAGATAATCAGCCAGTTAATTAACCCAGAGATAACCTTACCTAAATCCGAGATAATAGTTCTTGTTTTTTCGCTTGAAATTCCTCCTCACTCAAAACACCTTGCTGCTTCAATTGACCCAATTTCTCTAAAGTTTGATAGATATTAGCCGCCTCATCAGCCTTGTCTTTTTCCAGGTCAGAAACATAGTTTTTGCCCCTTTCAAAAGCCGATTCATAAGCCCACTTAACCTCTTCTTCCGCAAAATTATTCAGAGACCCACCACTAGAAAAATGGTTAATAGCAACCTGTCCCACCGCATAGGTAGAAGCCCCAGAAGTCAAAGCCATTGAAGTCCCACCAATTAACGAACCAATACCCGGAATTGCCTTAATGAAACTAGAACCCAAACGAGCAATAGTTGTACCTGTTAATGCCGAAACAAATGCTTTTCCCGTACTAACAGAATAGTTGACTCCATACAGTTTAGCAAGTTCCTGTAGCATTTCCATTTGAATAGCAGTAACTGCCATAAAATCCACTATGGGGATAGGGATTAATCCACCTCCCATTGACCAGAGGACGTGATTACGAATAATAGCATCTGCTTCGGTTTTTTTACTCATGAGGAGTACCTGGTAAACAATAATGATTTGGGGGGGCGCTTCGGGAAATGTCGCCAAAACGACCCTCTTTTACTTTACCCTTTCCCCAAACTGTTTAGAATTGCTAATCAATCAATCTATAACCCCCTAAAGCCCAGCCAGTCGAGTTTTTCAGCCCCATGACTCAGCAGCTAGGTCCCACCGCCTTAACAAAAATTAACAAACTCATTTTTCCTAGAAGATAAACCTTTTTGGCATTCTCCAGAGTCTAAAATTGGGCTTTCTGGTAGCCAACTTAACTATAATCAATCATAATTATCAAGCTATAACTCATAACTCGACTTCCCTACTTATCCTTTATTCAAGTAGTAGGGAATCATCCCATAACATTGTTAAAACGGAGATTAAAGCGTGGATATTCTATCCAACACCGTCGCACTGTCGCGAATGCAATTTGCACTCACAGCCATCTTTCATATGTTGTGGCCGGTTCTTACTACAGGGCTAGGTATCTACCTAGTTATTATTGAAGGACTATGGCTGAAAACTCGCAACCCAGACTATTATTATCATGCCAGATTTTGGTCTAAATTTTACGTCCTCAACTTCGGCATAGGTGTCGCTAGTGGCATTCCTATGGAGTTTCAATTTGGCACTAATTGGGCTCCTTTATCAGAAGCTATTGGTAACTTTTTTGGTAGTGTGATTGGCTTCGAGGCATCATGGGCGTTTATGCTAGAAGCCGCATTTTTGGGAATTATGGTATTTGGTTGGGAGCGCGTTAACCCCACTATTCACTTTATTTCCACCATTCTTGTTGCTTTTGGTGCTAATCTTTCAACCTTTTGGATTTTGTCGGCTAATTCCTGGCTGCAAACCCCGGCAGGAGTGGAAATGGTGGATGGTAAATTTGTCGTGCTTGACTATTTTCAAGCCATCTTTAACCCCTTCATGTTCAACAGCTTTCTGCATATGTTCTTCGCAACATTAGAAACATCCCTATTTGTGATTGGTGGAATTAGTGCTTGGTATATCCTCAAAAAACGCAATCATCAGTTTTTCTCCAAATCCCTAAAAATTGCGATCGCTGCTACTATCGCTGTCGCACCAATGCAGCTTTATATAGGACATTTGAGTGGCGAACAAGTTTATCACTACCAACCCACTAAATTAGCCGCTATGGAGGCGCAGTGGGAAACTATCCCCGCTGGACAGTCTGCTGATTGGAGTTTGTTGGCTTTTCCTAACCCCCAGACCCAACAAAATGATTGGGAAATTACTATCCCGAATGGTTTAGGGTATATTCTGGAATTTAAAAAAGAATTATCCGAACCTGTCTTGGGTTTAAAAGAGTGGAAACCAGAAGATAGACCGCGTTTGTTGGGTTTGATTTACTACTCTTTTCGGATTATGATTGCTATTGGTTTCTTTCTAGCCGGACTTATGGCGGTTACCGTTATTCAGTGGTTACGGGGGAAACTTTCAGCCGACAATATTACTCAACAGGGTTGGTTAATGTGGGGTTGGATTATTTCCGCACCCCTGGGTTATATTGCGGTTGAGGCTGGCTGGACTGTCCGTTGTGTAGGACGACAACCTTGGACGGTTTATAATGAAATTCGCACCGTTGATGCTGCTTCTAATTTACCCCCGGAAAATGTCTTAACTACTTTGGTGGGTTTTGCTGTGGTTTATAGTTTGCTCTTCGTGACTGCGATTTATTTTGGGAGTCGAATTATCCGCCGTGGTCCGAATTTGGAGTTGGCTATTCCTGGTGGAGTTCGTCCGGCTTTTGATACTAGCCCCGGTCAGTTTTCCCCGGACGAAAGACCAGCAGAAACTCAAGGTTAACTCTGGTTTTATCTTACCCGAAAATTAGGGGCGATCGCTACATCGCCCCCACCCATCATCAAGTCATCACCCCGGAGAAGAATTAATGGAAACTTTGCAATATTTACTCCCTCAAGTCTGGTTTGGAATTTTGGCTTTATTCCTGTTTTTGTATGTGATGCTAGATGGCTTTGATTTGGGGGTGGGAATTTTGTCTATCACTTCCTCCAGCGAAAAACGCCGCAGCATCCTGATGACCAGTCTTAGTAATATTTGGGATGCTAATGAAACCTGGTTAGTGTTGATGGGGGGTAGTCTATTTGGCGCGTTTCCCCTGGCTTATAGCACTATTCTTAGCGCCCTATATGTGCCGATTTTTGTGATGATTTTTGGCTTAATTTTTAGGGCGGTAGCTTTTGAATTTCGCGAACAAGCTACTAATAAGTTATTCTGGAATTTTGCCTTTGGGGCGGGTAGTTTTCTGGCGGCTTTGGGTCAAGGTTTCGCCCTCGGTGGGGTTCTGGAAGGGATTAAGGTTGATGCTAACGGTCATTTTATTGGCACTACTTGGGATTGGTTACGTTTCCCAACTATAGTAGTAGCATTAACTTTGATTCAAGGATATGTTTTGATTGGGTCTACCTATCTAATTTGGAAGACTGAAGGCGAGTTACAAAAAACTCACTATCAAACTGCTAAACTTGCGGCTATTACTACTTTAATCGGCGCGATTATAATCACTGTGGTAACGCCGATTTTTTATGAATCAGCCCGCGATCGCTTATTTTCTCAACCCCTAGTTTATATCTTTTCCCTAATCCCGATTTTGGGAATAGCCTTAATTGGGTTATTACTCAGAAGTCTAACTCGTCAGGAAGAAAGAACCCCATTTATCTGGACAATTTTAATTTTTGTCCTCACTTTTTTGGGATTAGCAATGGTCGTTTTTCCCTATATTATCCCCCGACAATTACCATTTATCAAGCGGCGGCTGACCCCAGTTCAATGGTGGTTATGATTATTTTTGTCGGTGCTTTAATTCCGGTGATGTTGTTTTACAACATTTATCAATACTTTGTCTTTCGTGGGAAAGTTACCGAGGCGGCTTATGAGGAATAGTCCCTAATAGTTAGGGAGTGTCTCACTCCCTAGATAAAATCACTATAATTATACCAGATACCCCGACCAACCGTTATAATAACCATCAAATCCTATTAATTTGTTAATTATGCGAAAATTCATCAAGTCCCTGTTGGTAACTACTTTGGGAAAATTAGTTACCACGGGTCTAATTACTGCGTTGGTGGTTATTTATGCTTCCCACCAGGTGACACATTTACACGCGGCGGAGTCTAAACACTTTCTCTGGTCTGTAGAAACTCCCCAAAATCAAGTTTATTTTTTGGGTTCTATTCATGTTTTGAGTGCAGATGATTATCCTTTACCCCAAGTAATGACTGATGCTTTTAATCAAGCTGATAATGTGGTATTTGAACTGAATATCAATGACCTGGAAAGTCTGGAAAGCCAAGATATTATGCTAGAAATAGCTACGCCGCCAGATGGTAAAACCTTGCTAGATTTAATCAGTGATGAAACTTATCATCTGGTTCAAAAAACCCTGGAAAAGTTGCAATATCCTATCCAAATATTTGCGAATTTTAAGCCGTGGTTTGTGTCGATGTCTTTGATGTCATTACAACTGCAAAATCTGGGTTTTGACCCGCTTTATGGTGTGGATAGATACTTTTTTGAGCAAGCGATCGCCCAAGACAAAACCATCATGAGTTTAGAAACCATGAGCGACCAACTCAAGATATTTGATAGCCTGTCCTGGGAACAACAGGATGAGATGCTCAGACAAACCCTCAAAGAAATTGACACCTTAGAAAACTCATTTCAACAAATGCTACAGGCTTGGAAGTCGGGAGACAAACAGACTTTAGAAAATTTGATAATTACTGGCTTTAAAGATTATCCAGAATTGGGAAATCGCCTTTTTCGCGATCGCCACATTAAATGGATGACCGAAATACAGAAGTTTTTAGAAGATGATAAAAACTATTTGGTCGTCGTTGGTGCTGGTCATTTAGTGGGAGAAGATAGTATCATCCAAATGTTGCGCGACCAAGGTTATTCAGTCCAACAACAATAACCACAGCTCAGGAAATAAAAAAAGCGGGTAATTAACCCGCCCAATTAACTATTATAGCGGTTCGGTGGATTGGTGAGGTACTTTTCAAAGCCCCCTTCGACAAGCTCAGGACAAGCCTCTCCCGTATGGGAGAGGGGTTTGGGGTGTAGACGCGCAGCGGCTTCTCTTTGAGCGGGCTGTACCTTATGGATATGAGAAACGCTATAACTATTGAGAGTCAATCAAACCCCAATTATCCTTGAGAACCCGGAACCCGACAACCAATGATAATTTCCTGGGTTCTGGGGTAGTTATTGAGAAGTTGATAAAAAAGCTGTGAATTAAAACTTCTGGGGTCAGATCTATGACCAGATCTATCAACAGCTTGATGGGTAGTAATGCGGTCATTAGGAACCCCTGTGCGGGAAACTAACCAAGCCAAAGACTGATATTGAGCCATAGTATATCCACTGTGGCTAGACCCGTTATTCATGCCATCTACGGGCGTTTCCAGGGAAACATGATAAGCAAAATTATTGACAGAAGCGGGATATTTAGGATGAGTCCTGACGGCTTCTTCACCGCGACGACCAACAAAGACAGAATTTCCCGCGCCAAAAGCCCTTAAATCGGGAGGGACAATATAAACAATATCCCCATTGAGGGTAATTAAGGTATGGTAACTGGCTTGATTATCTTCGGAAGTGTGGCGAGTGCGGAAAAAATTAATGGCATTTTGACTGGTGGTAACAGTTTCGTGGAGGACAATAATTGGCTGATTATTGTTCAGTTGACCATTGATATCATAGACAAACCGCTGGCCGTAGTTAGTCTGATTGGCGATCGCCTGATATTCTTGAGGAGTATGACCAGAGTAATTTTGAGTTAAGGGACGACGAAACCGCGTCAAAGGTGCTGGCTGTTCAATAGGGGGACCCACCTGGGTAGAAGCCACAGCTACATTAGTAGTAGGTCTAACCCCACAGGTAGGCTGCAATTCTAAATTAACATTAGCCACTTCCTCGGCTACCACCAGTCCCCCAGTAGACAAAACCATAGGAACCGCCAAAGCCACCACAAACATGATCAACAGCAAAACCGGGGTAAATTTTAACTTCATCTAAACAACCGCAAACCATGAATAAGGGAATTTTCAACAGTTTAATCCAAATATTCAGGATAAGCGATCGAGATCTTAAAGTTTGCCTAAAGGCTGAACCGGAAACTCCCAACAGTTCCCTACAATAGAAGCCAAGGCTACAGTATCGACATCGACTCAGCCTGAACTCAACGGAGAATTTAACTTATGGTACAGACAGCAAGCGGTCAAATGCAGCCAGATCCCCTAGGTTTAGATAGAGGATACTACTTAGATCGCGACTGTACAACCCTATCGCGGCACGTTTTACAGCAACTCCAAAGTTTCGGTCCAGATGCTCAAGATATTAGCGCCCTGATGAACCGCATTGGACTAGCGGGGAAACTGATCGCCCGTCGTCTGTCAAGGGCGGGGTTGGTAGAAGGAACCCTAGGATTTACGGGAGAAGTGAATATCCAGGGGGAAGAAGTGAAACAAATGGATTTTTTCTCGAATGCAGTTTTTATCTCGACCTTCAAACAAAGCGGCTTAGTGTGTCGCCTAGCTTCCGAAGAAATGGATAAACCCTACTACATCCCGGAAAACTGCCCCATCGGACGCTATACTCTGCTTTATGACCCCCTAGATGGTTCCTCTAACCTGGATGTTAATATGAATGTGGGTTCCATCTTCGCGATCCGTCAACAGGAAGGTTACGACGAAGAAGGAGAAGCCCTAGACTTATTGCAAGACGGTCATAAACAAATCGCTGCTGGATACATCCTATATGGTCCTAGCACGCTCCTGGTTTACTCAATTGGTACGGGGGTTCATTCATTCACTTTAGACCCCAGTCTGGGGGAATTTATCCTGGCTGAGGAAAACATCAAAGTTCCCGAACATGGTCCGGTCTACAGTGTTAACGAAGGTAATTTTTGGCAGTGGGAGGAATGCTACCGAGACTATATCCGTTATGTTCACCGCCATGATGGCTACACAGCCCGCTATAGTGGGGCTTTGGTGGGAGATATTCACCGCATCCTCTGTCAGGGAGGAGTATTCCTATACCCGGGAACAGTGAAAAACCCTGATGGTAAATTGCGCCTATTATATGAGTCGGCACCAATGGCCTTTTTAATGGAACAGGCGGGGGGTCGCGCTAGTACGGGTAGTCAGGATATCTTAAATGTGGTTCCCGAAAAACTCCATCAACGCACGCCTCTGATTATTGGTAGTAAAGAGGATGTAGGTTTAGTGGAGTCATTTATAAGCGATCGCAAACGTCGCGAAACCGAAACTTAGATCAATCATAAAATCCGGCAACAAAATCCGGCAACCTCTGTTAACTTAATTATTCACGACAGCCTAGATGGTTACACTCTCAGAAAATCCCCTCCGCGTTGGTCTACAACAAGACCGCATTCCCGAACCCCAAATTTTAGTAATTTTCGGGGCTTCCGGCGATTTAACCCAGCGTAAGCTAGTTCCCGCCATTTATCAAATGCACCTCGAACGTAAGTTACCCCCAGAATTAACCATTGTTGGGGTAGCGCGCCGAGACTGGAGCGATGACTATTTTCGCGAGCATCTTCGACAGGGTATTGAAGAATTTGGCGGCGGGCTACAATCGGAAAAAATATGGCATAACTTCGCCCAAGGCTTATACTACTGTTCCGGTAATATGGACGAACAGGAAAGCTACCAAAAGCTAAAATCCCTTTTGGCGGAATTAGACGCGAAACGCCTAACCCGTGGAAATCGGGTGTTTTATCTATCGGTGGCTCCTAGGTTTTTTGGAGAAGCAGCCCAACAACTGGGACAAGCCGGAATGTTGGAAGACCCCAAAAAGCAACGCCTAGTTATTGAAAAGCCTTTTGGTCGTGACCTGGGTTCGGCGCAAGTCCTTAACCGGGTGGTGCGTAATGTCTGCACTGAGGAGCAAGTCTACCGTATTGACCACTACCTCGGTAAGGAAACAGTACAGAATTTGATGGTGTTTCGGTTCGCTAACGCTATTTTTGAACCGTTGTGGAATCGTCAGTTTGTTGATCATGTACAAATAACGGTAGCGGAAACTGTAGGCTTGGAAGGACGAGCGGGATATTATGAAACGGCTGGGGCGCTGCGGGATATGGTACAAAACCATTTGATGCAGTTATTCTCGCTCACGGCTATGGAACCCCCTAACTCTTTGGATGCTGATAGTATCCGCACGGAAAAGGTTAAGGTGGTACAAGCTACCCGTCTGGCTGATTTTAATAACCTAGAAGCGGCAGCAGTCCGAGGACAATATATCAAGGGATGGATGAATGGTCAGCAGGTTCCGGGCTATCGTGACGAAGATGGCGCATCACCAGAGTCTACTACGCCTACCTATGCGGCTTTGAAACTTAGTGTTGATAATTGGCGCTGGAAGGGTGTACCTTTTTACCTGCGTACTGGTAAGCGAATGCCTAAGAAGGTTACGGAAATCGCGATTCAGTTTAAGGAAGTGCCTTTTTTAATGTTCCAATCTGCTGCTAAACAGGCTAATCCTAATGTGTTGGCGCTGCGAATTCAGCCGAATGAAGGGATTTCGATGCGCTTTGAGGTGAAAACTCCGGGAAATTCCCTCAGAACTCGCTCGGTGGATATGGATTTCCGCTATGATACGGCTTTTGGTAAGCCTAGCACTGATGCTTATGCTAGGTTATTGATTGATTGTATGCTGGGAGACCAAACTCTATTTACGCGAGGGGATGAGGTGGAAGCGTCCTGGCGGGTTCTGACTCCGATATTGGAAGCCTGGGATGCTCCGGCTGCGCCAGATAGTATCCCTTTTTATGAGGCGGGAACCTGGGAACCTGTGGAGGCGGAACTATTGCTTAACCGGGATGGTCGCCGTTGGCGTAGGCTTTGATATTTGGGTCTGTCTATAACTTTTGTTCGCGTTCAATCAATAGCTACTGAGTTAAGTATGAATACACCACTTGTTGCACTCCAAAAACCAAAGGATATTTCTCTGAGCGAAATTGAGGCAGAACTTGATAGCATCTGGCTTAGTCAAAGTTCCGGTCAGGGTAAAACGGCGGCGATCGCTACTAGGGCTGCTACTTTTAGTATGGTAATCTATGAACCCGAAGAGTTTCAGCAAGTCCTGGGGGTTTGAGCTTTTATAAAGGGGCGATCGATGGTATTCATGGTACACAGACCCGTGATGCTGTTCGTGATGCTCAAAAGGCTTATCAATTGCCGATTACCGGGCGGGTAGATTCGGATACCCTGGAACACCTACGGGCTGAGTTTGCTAAACTTACCCCAGAACAGAGAAAGATTAGAAATATTGATGCTCGCGGATTTAGCATCAGCGAAACTATTGCTAACCAAAATCCCTGCCGCATTATCACCCTGTGTCCTACTTTGGGAGAAGATACCGGAGTTACTGCCCAGGTTTCTGCCTATTGTCCCATAAAAAACAATAAGGAAGAGGGTTTGATCTGTTGTGAATATGTCACCCTCCGAGGTACTAAGGCGGCTTTGGAAAGGGTGGGCCATGTGGTAACATCCCTATTGATTCCGGATTTGCCTAAGTTTGTCTGGTGGAAGGCTACCCCTAACCCGGAACAAGAATTGTTTAAGCATTTGTCCTGTTGCAGTAATTGTGTGATTGTCGATTCCTGTTATTTCAGCGACCCGGAATCGGAATTACTCAAAATGCAGGAACTTATTGATCAAGAAACCTACATTGCTGATTTGAATTGGCATCGGCTCTCGCCTTGGCAGGAGTTGGCGGCTGCTACTTTTGACCCCCCAGAACGTCGGATGTCTCTTGGGGATATTGACCATATTACTCTCGACTATGAAAAGGGTAATGCGGCTCAGGCTTTGATGTTCTTGGGTTGGTTTGCTAGTCGTTTGCAGTGGGAACCAGTGGAGTTTACTGAGTCGGGGGGAGACTATGACCTCAAGCACGTTAAGTTCCGTGGTCCTGATAATCAGGAGATTATTGGGGAACTGGCTGCTATTCCTATGGCAGATACTGGGGAAATTCCGGGAGATTTGGTGGGTCTGCGCCTGACTTCTACTAATCCTCGCGCTAATTGCTGCACTATTCTCTGTTCGGAAACTACTGGCTGTATGCGTATGGAGGCGGGAGGTACTGCCCAATCCTGTCAGACTGAACAAGTGACTTCGGTTACAGACCAAAAGGCAGAATATCTGATGGCGCAACAGCTACAACGCTGGGGCCGAGATGTTTTGTATGAGGAAAGTCTGGCGGCGGTATCTGCAATTCTCAATCTGCGCTAGGGTTTTGGTATAATCAGTTACTTTAATAATTACTGGGATACTATAAAATCGGTCTGTGTTTTGGGGTTTGGTGTTGCTGGCGATCGCTTTTGTCACAAAATGGAGGCGATCGCCTCACACTTACTTTCAAAAATACCCATATTTTTAAGTATTAAAAATCCTGGTTTAATTGGAAGCCAGCCAGCCAGAGGTTGGCAAGACTACGGAAAGCATCTACAATATAGCGCGAATTTACATTGATATCATCAGAGGTGTCTGAATATGTATTCCCATAAAGATAATTCCCCGGAAACCCCGGAAAATGAACCACTTATCCCTCAGCAAAATGTCAATAATTCCACGACTACCTCAGAAATGTCCCCGGCGCTCAAAACTGGGTCTATTGTAGCCCTAATTGTGGTGGTGATGATGGCGGTGGTTGGGTCGCTGATGGTTAGTCCTGACCCAGCTACCACAACCACAACTCAGTCGGAAGAAGAGACGACTATGGCGACCGAATCTGAGGGTAGTATGGAAGTGGTGACTACTCCCGCCGCCTCTGTGGTGGAAGAAACGGCAGAAACTACTCCAGAGGAAACAACAGCAGCGACAACTACTGATGCACCAGAAACGGCGGCGACTCCGGCACCAGTAGAGGAGACAACGGCGACGGAGACAACAGAAACTCCTGATGCGATCGCTTCTGAACCTCAGACCCCAGAAACTACGGAGGATATTACTGCTACGACTCCAGAAACGACTCCAGAAACTACACCAGAAACTACACCAGAAACTACAGCAGTATCAGAGTCCCCGGAAACTGAAGCAGCCATGACTCCTGACCCAACTCCTACGGCTGAGATGACCACGGGAAACGAGGTGGCGGCAGCTCCTGAGACGACGGTGAATATTGAAGAATTGAATAATATTATTTACGATAAAATTGACCGGGCTTGGACTGTGAAAGGAACCCCGGTTCCTACGGCGGTCAGTTATATGGTGACAGTGACTCCGACGGGGGCGATCGCTGAATTTGAACCTAAGTCTTCTGAGGCTTCCGAAAACGTTGATAATACCCCTCTACCTGCTCTAGTGGAATCTGATGCTATGGCGGCGGAAACTTCGGGTCAGACAGTGGTATTTGAGGTGGTATTTACAGATAGGGGGGTTTTGGAGGTGAGACCTTCTCAGCAATGATAGCCTGGCTTTAGCGATCGGGTTTTGTACATAATGGGAGTATGGAAATTTTTAGCAAAACCTCCCAAATGCCAGAAACCCAGCCACCCCAACCACAAACGACTTCCGATCAATCTCGGTGTGTCCTGGTTTGTCAGCATCAGTCCTGCTTGCGGAATGGTTCCCAGGAGACTCTGAAAGCCTTTGAGGATGCAGATATCCCTAATGTGAAGGTGGAGGCTAGTGGCTGTCTAGGACAGTGTAATATAGGTCCGACGGTGCGGGTAATTCCCGATGAGACTTGGTACTATCGAGTTCAACCGGAGGATGTGGAGGCGATCGCCAGCCAACATTTACAGGGAGGAAAACCTGTCCAGGAAAAACTCAATCCTAGGATACATCCTCAGTTCAATTTTTAAGCCGGGTAACATCAGATAACCATTTTTCTAAGCGATCGCCTAAAGCTGCTAAGGAATATTCCTTTTCGGCTACAGCGCGACATTGGCGGCGGTCAATTTGCTCTAATTTGGCGATCGCATCGACCAAACCCGTTACGCTGTCGGGTTCAACTAGCCAACCCGTTTCACCATCTCGGACAATTTCGGCGGGTCCTCCCCGTCGATAACTAATCACGGGAACCCCACAGGCTAAGGCTTCAATAGCGACATTTCCAAAGGCTTCTACCCAGCGATGAGTCATTAATAAACCCCGACATTGACGCAGACCCTGTTGTAGTTCATCTGTCTTCAAAAATCCCCGGTAATTTAAGGGTGCATTCGGATAAGTATTCAGGATATTTTGCCAATATTGATCATCCTGAATTTTGCCAAAAATTTCCAGAGGGATACCTGTTTGAGCCGCCGCCGCCACCGCATCCTCTAAGCCTTTTTCCGGGGAAATACGACCCATCCAAGCTAGTTGTTGATGGGGTTGCTCACAAAACTGATAGCGCTCCATTTCTAAGCCACTTCCTAAACAAGCATAGTCTAGGTCTGAACCAAAGGTGGCGGCTTGGGTATGGCTATGAAATCCGACAGTCCCCGGAAACTGTTTCATCACCTGACCAACTATCTGATCTAAGGCGGAAATTAGGGAAGCCATACTGACCCAATGAGCGATGGGAGTATCGAAAAAGGGGGTGAGATAAAATGGTAACCAATCAAAGGCACAATTGACAATTGCATGATAGTTTGTCTGTACCTGTCGCCCATATTCCCACATATTTCCTAACACAGAATTTTCGGGTATGGTAATCAGAGAATCTCGGTCTTGATTTTGGGCGATCGGTTGTAGTTCCCCCGGAATTTCTATAATTGATAGGGACTCTAACACTGACCCAGAAGGCGCAACAACGGTTATATCATGACCTCGGCTTTTTAAGGCTTTTGCCATATTCAATAATGTTAATTCGACTCCCCCGCCTAATCCTGAACCTAGGGGACCTACGGGGGTTGATATAAATAGTAATTTCCAGCTTGTTGGAGTCATATTATTAGTTGATTAACTCGAGTAATTTTGTGCTATAATTAGTCCGATGCACTGTGACAGCAGAGGCGATCGCTTCCCGTCCCTTTGGGTAGCTGTAAACAGATGAAAACTAACCGCCCTGGGATAGGTTTATGGGCGTATCGTCTGGGGCTAGGAATATCGAACATAGGGCTAGGGCTTGATTACTGCATTTCCTTGTATTTTAATCGTTTTCCTTTGCGACGTAGATAACGTTTGATTTCGATTTCTGATGTAACCCAAGTATTCATTTCTTCATCCCAATAAAATTTTAGGGTCTGGCGAATACGCAAAGTTCTGACCCGTTGGTGAGATACTCCTAAAATCCGCATTACATCAGACTGTCGGAATTTGGGCACATTATTGAGGTAAGAGGTTCTGGCTTCGGGCTCATCTTCATCACATACCGATTCCCATAGATGGTGAATACTATTAAGAATCGCTTGAGAAGGTTCACCGCGACCATTTTCCCAACGATTGACACTACCACGAGACACCCCAAGTTTTTGGGCTAACCCTTCTTGGGATAAATGCAGTCTCCGTCTCAAGGTTCGCATCAAGATCTGGAGATTCGATTCAATCTCTGACATTAGCTTTCAACTGTGGTTTGCTTTAGTGTACAGTTTAACAACCATTAAGACTATCAAATATATGATACCTTGGCGTTAAACGTTAATTTTGTTTAAGAATCTAGTCCATTCACCTTGTGGACTAAATCGGCGGGCTGGATTTGTTCATAATATTCAAAGGGTTGATGAATCCAGGGATTATTACTCAGAAAATCCGCATAATAATCGGGGACAAAGGTAGAACAACTTTTATACCAGATTACTCCTGTACGAATTTCCGTAATCTCATCAGGGTAGTGTTCTGTTAACCAAACCATCGAACGTTGAAGACTAATCCCAGAATCAGTTAAATCATCTACTAACAAAATGCGATCGCCCAAATTTTCTGTAGTCATGCTAAGATGATGGGCGATATGAAGTTCTCCTCGGATTTTTCCCCCCGGTCCGCCATAGGAAGAAGCCGCCAAAATCCCTAGAGGTAAATCATAAATACGCGAGAGTATATCCCCAACTCGCAGCCCTCCCCTAGCCAAACAAATAATATGATTAAACTCCCACTGGGATTGATATATTTTAGCTGCTAAAACTTCGATTTTTTGGTGATATTCAGACCAAGAAATATATAAGTCACTCATGGATAATTGACCATTAATATATTGATAATTATCTGATTAATTGCAGTTAAACAGCATCCCAGAGGTTGGATATTAGCATTGAAGCGAGGAACCTAATAGAGTTAGCCAGAACCCCAAGGGGAGAGTTAATCAATTCCCCTCAGTGCTGGCTTAGTCCCTGTTACCTCCCTGAGAATCGGGAGTTATTCAAGCTCCTAAATAACCCAATTTTTGTAAACTTTGAATCACCTTATCAACACTTTCCGAAAGTTCTTCGAGGTCGGTGCGACATTCAATCTCAGGATTTAGGGGAGATTCGTAGGGGTCATCAATACCAGTAAAGCCTTTAATTTCACCAGCCCTAGCCCGTTGATAGAGTCCTTTAACATCCCTGTCTTCACAAACATTTAAGGGCGCATTAACAAAGACTTCGACAAAATCACCAATCCGTTGACGGACTTCCTCACGAATTTCTCGATAGGGAGAAATTGCCGAAACAAATACAATCACACCGTTGCGAGTTAACAAATGAGAAACAAAGCCAATGCGGCGAATATTCTCATCGCGGTCTTCTTTGCTAAACCCTAAGCCTTTGGTTAAGTTAGTGCGGACGATATCCCCATCTAAAATTTCTAATTTATATCCCTGAGATTTCAGCTTTTCGGCTACAGCTTGACTAATGGTGGTTTTACCCGCGCCACTCAAGCCTGTAAACCAGACTGTTACACCTCTTTGCTCCATTGATTGAGTTTCTCCTGTCAATATTATGATTGATCTAAAATATGCGCCCCGTATCATAGAGGTGGAGCCTGTTCAAAACTCCCCGCCCAATATAATAGAGTAGTTGTTGACATTTTGATCATGAAATTCAACCAGTTGGCCAGGCTGTGAGCGGGTATTTATGGCAATTTTGGGAATGGTGAGTAGGAGTGGGGGAAAATTCCCCCAATAGTTCAACTCTAACGGCGAGCAATTCCTTCTTGGCGCGCAGTATGGGAGACGGCTGCAGCTACAGCGATCGCCACACGCTTATCAAAAACGGAGGGGACAATATTTTCAGGGCTCAACTCATTAGCTGTCACCAAAGCAGCGATCGCCGCCGCCGCTTCCAAATACATACTCATAGTCAGAGTGGAAGCCCGACAGTCCAAAGCCCCCCGGAAAATGCCAGGAAATGCCAAAACATTATTGATTTGATTAGCATAATCACTGCGTCCGGTAGCAATGATCGCCACATCATCAGTGATTAATTCCGGCTGAATTTCAGGAATGGGGTTAGCCATAGCAAATACAATGGGATCACTAGCCATAGATTTAACCATTTCCCTGGTGATCACACCGGGAACACTGATCCCCATAAACACATCAGCCCCTTTCATAGCATCAGCAATAGTCCCAGATAACTCGACAGCAAATTCTTGTTTTTGGGGGGTGAGGTCCGATCGCCCCTTGGAGAGAATACCGTGAGAATCACACATCATAATTTGAGTAGCCCCAGCTTTTCGGAGAAGTCGGGCGATCGCAATTCCCGCAGCCCCCGCCCCATTTAAAACAATCTTGACCTCCTCTATGGATTTGTTAACCAACTTCAGGGCATTGATTAAAGCAGCTAAACTGACAATAGCCGTACCATGTTGGTCATCGTGAAATATGGGAATATCAAGAATTTCTCGCAGTCGCGCTTCAATCTCAAAACAGCGAGGGGCGGCGATATCCTCTAAATTGATGCCACCAAACACCGGGGCGATATTTTTGACGGTTTCTACGATCGCATCAGGGTCTTGAGTATCCAGACAGATAGGAAAGGCATCAATATCGGCAAATTCCTTGAACAGCATAGCCTTACCTTCCATGACAGGTAAAGCCCCTCCGGGTCCTAAATTTCCCAGACCCAAAACTGCACTACCATCGGTGACAATGGCGACGGTATTTTGTTTAATGGTGAGATTATAGACCTGTTCTGGGTCATCGGCGATCGCCCGACAAATGCGACCCACACCGGGAGTATAAGCCATGGCTAGGTCGCTTTGGGATTTAAGGGGGATTTTGCTATGAATGCTAATTTTGCCGCTGCGATGTAGGTTAAAAGTGCGATCGTAAACTTTCAGCAGCTTTGATTCGGGTAGATTTTTGACCGATTCGATAATTTCCTCGGCGTGTTCTGTACTCGAAGCATCAACGGTGAACTCCCTGACGGTGGTATGGAGAGTTTGTTCGATCAGATCAATCGGACCCATATTTCCCCCAGTATTGGCGATCGCCTGAACAACACTGGCCAGCTTACCCGCTTTATTGGGCAATTGTAAGCGCAGGGTGACACTAAAACTCGGATTTGGTGTGAGATTGACCATGCTGCAATAACCATAGAAGTTAAACCGTAGATTTTAGCTTGCTATGAGAAAATCTCGATATCTCCTTTGATACAAGTTTAATTAATCATCATTGAGTCAGGAAATCCAGATAATGCTTGTGTAGTTCACCGATAGCATAAAATCAGATTAGCTTTTTGGCTAATGTCCCATTCGCTGTCCTTCCACAAATGGGGAACCATGATCAAAATCAACTATTTTCCCAAGTTAGTCTGGGCGGTTGTCCTGAGTCTATCGGTGCTGGTTTCCGGCTGCGGAGATCTAACCACCAGCACGCCTGATACTGGTACTACCGGGGCTGTTCAACAGGTCGCAGATGCTCAACCTCTCCCTGGCGGTCAGTTTAACCGATATTTTCCCAGGGGTGCCGATGGCTATAGTGTTACCTTCCGCCAAGAAAAAGAGGGATTTGCTCAAGCGCAACTTTCTCGTGGTGGTGATGCTCTGGCGCTGCTATCGATTAATGATTTGGCTAATAACCCTAGCGCCGCCCGCAAGTTTCAGGAGTCTACCCAGAGAATTGGTGGATATCCGGCGGTGACTCAGGGTAGAAACACTACGGCGCTATTGGTAGGCGATCGCTTTCAGGTTAAGGTTCAATCTAGTTCTGAGTCTTTTACTCCCAGCGATCGTGAAGTCTGGTTACAAAATTTTAATCTCTCTGGTTTAGCACAATTACGTTAATCTGTCAAGTTTTTGGGAGCAAGGAGCCTGCATTGTGAGTAAGTCTATTATTGAATTGGTTGATGAACTCCCTACCGGTGGGATAACTGTGATGGTATTGCGGGGGCTAGATTTTGCGGTTCCTGGTCAGTGGGATAATTTGGTAGGTTTTGAAAATACCGTTAAAACTATCACTGGGGAGGATGATCCGGGTCTGATTCAGGATATCAGTGAGCGCGCCCTCTGGCTTTATAATGATAAATCTCAGGGCTACCAGCGCGCACTTTGGCTATATCAAACCATTGACAGCGCGGGGACGGCTTTGGGGACGGCGGCGCTGGCTAATAAAATTAGTCAGAATGTCAGTTTTCTCGGTTTCCTGGGGAACTTGACCCCCAAAGCTGATAAAGCACAGGCGATCGATTTATCTTTAAAGGTGGTCACTGAATTGGTGGCATTTTGCCAAATTAATGGCATTCCTGGGGATAGTATCGGCGATTTTGTCGCTTCTCTGGCTAACTATGGCGGCGAGTCTATCATGCGTATGGCGGCTTTGGTCTGTTTGGATGGGTTAATTCCTTTGGGTCCTGATTTTATTCAAAAGGGGTTGAGTATTATTGCGAATTTGACTCCCTCTGAATTGGAGAAAAGTGAGGGTTTTAAACGGATTAATCCCATGATTCCTGGGGGAGACCCAGACGGAAAGTTGCATTTTGTTCAGGAAAGTTTTAACTCGGTCACGGGTTGGATGAGTGGTTTTGTTAGCGATCATGAATTGACACCTTCTAAGGTAGTTAGCAACCTCCAGAGTTTTGTTGATATCGCTGACGATAAGTTGGATTATGTGGCGGCTTTCCTAGACATGACCACTAACTACTACACTCATACGGGTATTCAGACTCTGGCGCGACGTTTAGTTGAGCGTGCTTACGCTGAGATTTAACACTACCAAATTGGAGAGACAAGACACCCGCCTTGTCTCTACTTTCTCTGGTTTCCTCATACGGTAATTACTGGAATTGTACTCATCTCTAAAACGGCTTGAGAGACTGAATGTACCATGACCTTTTTACCGTTAGTGGATTTTTTACCAATCACTACATCAGTGACCCCGCGACTGGTGGCGGTTTTCATAATGGTTTCTGGGACTAATCCTGATAATACTAGAAATTCAAAGCGGATATCTGCTAGAAGTTGGTGGGCTTGTTTTTGTAGGTGTAATCTTCCGGGTTCGTCTACCACATTATCTACATATAAAACGATGATTTTACCATGGCTGCGCCGCGCTAGGTCGGCGGCTTTTAGTAATACAGAAGTGGATAGGGGTGATGGGTCTACAGCAGCTAAGAAAACTGGATGACCTTTAACGGCTACTTTGGTGGGGTCTACTTCTCCCTTTTCTAAGAGTTTGGGCGCAAATACTTGGGTAGACCAAGCACCCAAGGGGGCGGTTACTAGAATTGATAAGGCGGCGATCGCTAAAATTATTTCCCCTCCCTCAATTCCCGCCGCCAAGGGTAAAGCACCAATGGCTGCTTGTACGGTGGCTTTTGCCATATTTCCAGGTAATAAAAAGAGCTTTTCTTGGAGATTCCAATTACTCCCTAATGTGGATAAATACCAGCCTAGTCCTCTACCTATTATCAGACCAATTGCTAGTAACAATAAACCCGGTAACAAGACATCTCCTAAAACCTGTAACTGAATGGTAGCGCCCATTAGTACAAATAAAACAATTTCTGCTACAATCCACAAAACATCAAAGCCATTGCGGATTAATCGCGCTAGGGGAGCATCAAATTCAATTAAAAAGAATCCCATCGCCATTACGGCTAGATAGCCGGAGTAGTAGGGAAAGGTGTTGCTGAAAATTACCAGAAACAGTCCTAAACTGGCGGCGATGATGATGTCTTGAACTACGTTGCGCGTCCAGGTCTGCTTGACTAATACAAATACTAATAATCGCGCGGCTAGGAAACCTGCAGCTAATCCTAGGACGATTTCGAGGATTACTTGGAATGGTAGAATTTGTAAGGATGATAGGCTAATGAAACCTAGGTTAAGGGCTTCTGTGCTTCCTGAACTTAGGAAATTTAGCAGTAGGCTAAATACTAATAATAGCAGGACATCTGATAAGGCGCTACCTGTTAAAATGGCATCGGGAATGCCTTTGGCTACACCCCAGCCTAGGCTTTTGAGGCGCAACATTCCGGGGACAATAACGGCGGGTGATTCTGCGCCGACTACGCAGCCTAATAGTAGACCTGTCATGAAGTCAAAATTGAATAGGAATATTGAGGCGATCGCTACTACTAAGGCTTCTATGGCGGCGGGTAAAAATCCTAGCCGGAGGGCGACTGTTCCTTGTTGCGCTAGTTTGGAGCGATCGAGTCCTAGACCTGCTTTCATTAAAATAATCATTACGGCTACCAGTCGCAGATCATCGGCAGCTTCTAGGACTTCTGGACTAATTAAGTTGCCAAATTCGTTGCCCATGATAATGCCAATCAAAATCATGCCAATCAAAGGCGGCGCACCTAAGCGGCGGGCAAGTTCCCCAGCAAAAAAACCCATCACTAGGATTAATATGGCACTGGCTAACATGGTTTAAATTCCCTCTGTTCGGAAAATTGCATCCTATGCACATAATGTCGGTTTTGTCAATAGGTCTAAAAATGGCGATCGCTTTTGGCTTCAAAACTCGTGCATCGTGAATTTTAACTTGTGGTGAGAGAATAATTTAGGCGACGATATAATCAGGGTTGTAGCCTCTATTTTGGCATCAAGACAGAGTAACCCCTTGGATGCGATTTATCTGAGGATACCATAACCCCCATAATCTCGTCAACTTTTTGCGAGAGATTAGCAACAAAAATGTATTAATTCTTAACAATCTTTGGAATATTAAATCTATGGGGAGCTATAGATTAGGAAAACTGATGTGATTATCTGAGGGTGACTGTTGTGGAAGGTGGGGAGGTTTTTTGAGGGAAGGCGATCGCGATCGAATAGCGATAGAATACGTTTGGGTGAATTTTAACTCAGGAACTATCGATGTCAGAAGAAGAAAAGAAAAAACCGGCCGCCAAGGCGAAAAAGGAGAAACCCCCGGCAGTGGAGGATAAGCCGTTTCCAGAGTTTATCGAAAATCATTATATTCCGGCGGTTAAGAAAGCCCTGGAGGAACAGGGAATTACAGATCTCGATGTGGCATTAGTCAAAGCTAAGTTTCCGCCTAGCCTGCAAATTGCAGAAGATTGTTGGCAGGTGACGGGAAGCTGGCAAGGTGGGGCAAGGAAGTTCAATATCTACTTTCCCCAAGAGGATATTAAGGGTCAAAAGTTTTTTTCCTGGGCGGCTAATGGTACTCAACCATCGGCGATCGAGGGATTTTTGGGAGATGAGCGCCGGATTACTTTAGATTTGCTGGTGTTTGGGGTGGTTCAGCGCCTGAATGCTCAAAAATGGCTGGCGTTGAATTAGGCTTTAAGTTAGGCTTTAAGTTAGGCTTTGGAAGAACACAAATCGGAGTGACTCATTTATGGTTGATAAAGTAGAAAAAACTGAGGCAGAGTGGAAGCAACAGCTAACGCCAGAACAGTTCAAAGTCACCCGGAAAAAGGGAACTGAACGGGCTTTTACTGGCATATATTACGATAACAAAGAAAAGGGTGTTTATCGTTGTGTTTGCTGTGGTAATGAGTTATTCACCTCAGAAACCAAATATGATTCCGGTACGGGATGGCCAAGTTTTTGGGAACCTGTTTCCGAAAATAGTGTCCGATATGAACAAGATAATAGTTTGTTTATGCGCCGGGTAGAGGTACTCTGTGCTAAGTGTGATGCTCACCTAGGTCATGTTTTTGAGGATGGACCAAGACCGACAGGAAAGCGTTACTGCATGAATTCGGCTTCCCTAGACTTTCAAAAGGCTGACTAGGTTAATGGGTTTGTAGTAAGTCTCAGGGAGAATGTTTAAGATTATCCAGCCCGGTACTTTGGGGCTGGATTTTAATTTGATGGGGGTTCTAATTGAGTTTCAAGGCGCTAACAGGGACATCATCCCAAGACTCGACAGTGCGGAGTCTGGCTACCCAACCCATTTCCTTTTGAGTTTCCGTGAGATTGTTTTGGAAAGACTCATGACATTCCATAGCTTGAGTTTCGTCACAACAAGCAATACAAGAATAGATAATACCATTGGGATCTAGCTGTTCGTTGACCCAAATTTTCATAGTCGCCTCAGTTTGTGGATTGTCTAAATATAACGCTGCTGGAGGGGAAAAGGCAAGACAAGTCGGAAATCAGGCTGAGATAGGGGTACTATGTCTATTGATAAATGATTGGGGCGGGTTCACTTTTCACGACCATTAAGGTACGGTTTAACGTACCATAAAGGGAAACTAAAGCAGTTCGGTTATTGCCATATTCTCAGTGTTTAAAACCGAATCCACGACTGAGATAAATCGACTATTCTGTAAGACAAGAGGTAAGAGATAACCTCAAGTAAACCAGGATAGAAAACAGGAGAAAAGATTATGGCACTCGTTCGTTTTGGTTGGGAACCTTTCCGGGAAGTTGACACTCTGCAACGTCAAATGAATCACTTGTTTGATAGCTTAACTACTACTTCGGAAGATGTGGGTTCGGCATTTGTACCACCAGCCGAACTTCAGGAAACCCCAGAAGCCTTACATCTGAAATTAGAAGTTCCGGGAATGAATCGCGAAGATATTGATGTACAGGTAACGGCGGATTCTATTGCTATCAGTGGGGAACGGAAATTAGAAAGACACACGGAAGAAAAAGGAGTAACCCGCAGTGAGTTTCGCTATGGTAAATTCCGCCGGGTGATTCCTCTACCAATTCGGGTCCAAAATACTAATGTTCATGGAGAATATAAAGATGGCATTCTCAGCCTGACTCTCCCTAAAGCTGAGGAAGAAAAAAATCGGGTGGTTAAAGTCAATCTGGGTTAAATCAGTTATAATCTAGGTAGACTGGATGCTGATCAGGCTGGCTGATATGTACTCTGAACCCAGAAAAACAGCGACTAGACTGCTAATATAAGAGTTAATAAGTTGGGAATGGGTAAGTAAAGGTGATCTGGCTTTGAACCCAATTCCCAATTTTGTTATCTTGTAGATAAGCTAAGAAGGAGGTGCTTGCTGATGTCATCTAAAACGAACTATAAAGATTATTATGGGATTTTGGGGGTAGATAAGAATGCCAGTCAACAGGAGATCAAAAAAGCCTACCGGAACTTAGCGCGGAAATATCACCCTGATGTTAATCCTAACGATCGCACTGCGGAACAAAGATTTAAAGATATTAATGAAGCATACGAGGTTCTTGGCGATCGCGATAAACGACAGAAGTATGATCAATTTGGGAAATATTGGGACCCTTCTAGTGCGGGACCACCACCGGGAGGGGTGGGTGATTTTGACTTTAACCAATATGGTAATTTTGATGACTTTATTAATGAGTTACTAGGCAGGTTTGGGGGTAATCCTCGCCAGTCCTATGGCTATCCTAGTGGTGGCGGTTATAGTGCT
This sequence comes from Arthrospira sp. PCC 9108, assembly GCA_016745315.1. Taxonomy (GTDB): domain Bacteria; phylum Cyanobacteriota; class Cyanobacteriia; order Cyanobacteriales; family Microcoleaceae; genus Limnospira; species Limnospira platensis. Next base: position 144,551 of record CP066886.1, on the reverse strand, counting down.
TTTGATGAGTTTGGGGACTTTTTTGGTGGCGGTTATAGGGATTATGAACAAGTGCCTCCCCGCGATTTTACGGCGACATTACCTCTGACTTTTGCGGAGGCTTTTAATGGGGTGGAAAAGAAATTTAACTTGGATGGAGAAACGATTAAGGTAAAAATTCCCCCAGGGGCGAAGCCTGATAGTAAGATCCGCTTAAAAGGCAAGGGGGGAGTTAGTCCTACTTCTGGTAAAAGAGGGGATTTATATTTGACTGTTGAACTCGAAGCACATCCGTTTTTTCAGTTTGATGGAAACGATATAATTTGTGAGGTGGGAATTAGTCCAGAGGAGGCGGTTTTAGGGGCGGAAATTCAGGTTCCTACGCCGTCCGGTAAGGTGACAATGAAGGTTCCCCCAGGGGTGGCATCGGGACAGTCTCTGCGGCTGCGAGGTAAGGGTTGGCCGATTCCTAAAGGGGGGCGAGGTGATCAGATTGTGCGGTTAAAGGTGGTAGCCCCGAAAAGTTTAAGCGATCGCCAACGGCAATTATACCAAGAACTACAACAAATCAGCAGTTTTAACCCTCGTCAAAACCTAGAAAATTGGCTGAAGTAAAACAACTCACACAAAGGAGAAGCTATGAACTCTCAAACTACCTGGGAAAATTTGGTAATTAATCAAACCGGAGAGGTGCGTGACTGGGTGAAAAGGAAATTAATTGAATCGGAAAATATGGCATCTTATACCCGTCCGATTCGGAATTTTGAACGGGATGATTGGGAAAATGCCACAGTTGTCGATGTGGAAACTATCGCCTCTGAGGTGGTAGATAATAAACCAGAAAGGTTATGGCGCAAGGTGAATGGCTGGTTTAAAACAGCTAGTGATATTTTGTGGCCGGCAATCTAAAATATAATCAAATGCTTGTTGAGAGGCTGGTTAATGCAAGACAAAAAAGGATCTAACTTTTTGGGTCGGTTTGGCGGTTATGCGATCGCCATTGTGTTGAGTGTAGGGTTAACTTTAGGATTCCTGCGATTGTTTCCTGATTGGTTAACCCCTGTAGCCCAGGCGACCATTAAGCAGGAGGTGGTAAGGGGGTCAACTACCCCACCGGAAACGGTGGCGCTTGTCCCCCAAAGGGTCGGAAATTTTGTTTCCGATGCTGTCAATCGTGTGGGTCCGGCGGTGGTGCGATTGGATACAGAAAGGACTGTTTCTACTAATATTCCTCAACCTTTTTTTGATGATCCATTTTTCCGGCGTTTCTTCGGGGAAGATATGCCACAATTTCCCCGGGAATATCAACAACGGGGACAAGGTTCGGGTTTTATTGTGGACAGTAATGGCATGATTTTAACTAACGCCCATGTGGTCAGAGGTGCGGATAAAGTTACTGTCACGCTGCGAGATGGCCGCGAATTTCAAGGAGAAGTTAAGGGGGCTGATGAGCCTTCTGACTTAGCTGTGGTTAAGATTAATGGCAATAATTTACCTGTGGCTAAGTTGGGTAATTCGGCGGAAGTACAGGTGGGAGATTGGGCGATCGCTGTTGGTAATCCCCTGGGATTAGATAACACGGTGACTTTAGGAATTGTTAGCACTTTAAACCGTCCTAGTTCTCAGGTAGGAATCCCTGATAAACGCCTAGAATTTATCCAAACTGATGCAGCTATTAACCCTGGTAATTCGGGGGGACCCTTGTTAAATGAACAAGGGGAAGTAATTGGCATAAATACAGCGATTCGCGCCGATGGTCAAGGGATTGGTTTTGCCATTCCTATTGATACGGCTAAGGCTATTAAAGACAATTTAGCCAGGGGTGAAAGAATCCCTCATCCGTTTATTGGTATTCGGATGATTACTTTAACGCCAGAATTAGCTAAGGAATTTAATAGTGATCCTAACTCGATGGTGATGATTCCTGAAATTGAGGGAGTTTTGGTAGTGCAGGTTATTCCTGACAGTCCAGCCGCCAACGCCGGTTTACGTCGCGGTGATGTGGTGACTAAAATTGATGGTAAATCCATTACTCAAACAGACCAACTACAGAAGGTTGTCGAAAAAGCCCAAATTGGGAAGCCTTTAAGACTGGAAGTTAGGCGGGGAAATGCTACGGAACAAATCGCGGTGCGTCCTGGGGAACTACAGGATGCTAATGTGAGTCGGTAACACTGGGGCTATTCCCTAAGTTGATAATTCTGAAAGTGGCGATCGGGTAATGATTACGCGATCGCTACTTTTCGTGTTTTATAATAAAATCATCACATTAGCTGGGTTTATGAATAATGCTACCAAAATTCAAAAGACGACTTTTCCTCATTTTAGAAGTCTGGACTATCCATGATTCATTTAGTAAGATTTTCGATTTTTTTATTATTATTTTAATCGTCCTCAATGTCATCGCAGTTTCTTTAGCTACTGTGGCTGATTTTAGACAAAGATATTATGTTTTATTCCAAAACTTTGAATATTTTTCCATTGCTTCCTTTACCATCGAATATATTTTGAGGCTGTGGTCTTGTACAATCGATGAACATTATAAGCATCCATTTTGGGGACGAATTAAATATATGTTAACCCCTTTGGCTTTAATTGATTTAATAGCAGTTTTACCCTTTTTCTTGCCGATGATGATTCCCGATATGAGGGCGGCGCGTTTATTTAGATTAATTCGATTTTTGCGGTTTTTTAAATTAACTAGATATATGAAATCATTAAACATGATTAAAAGTGTTTTAAACAATAAAAAAGAAGAGTTAATCATGACCCTAGGAATGGTGATAATTTTGTTGTTTTTCTCCGGGAGTCTCATCTATTTTTTGGAAAATGAAGCCCAACCGGAACAGTTTGCTAATATTCCCTTAGCCATGTGGTGGGCGGTAGTGACATTAACCACCGTGGGATATGGTGATGTTTATCCCATTACCCCCTGGGGGAGATTATTGGGGGCGGTTCTAGCCATCACTGGTATTGGTATTATTGCACTTCCCGCAGGTATTATCGCCTCTGGCTTTGCGGAGGTAATTGAGGAAAGAAAAGCCCAAAAATATGAAGTCACCAGATTTATATGCCCCCACTGTGGTAAAATGATTAATAGTAATGACCTCAAAAATGCCCGTCATCGAATCAAAAAAGAGGAGATTATAGAAGAATGGGACTAGAAAGAAGAATGTCTAGGCAAATGTTTGACCCCACCGAAGTGGTGGAACTGCGCCAGATCTGTTTTACCCCTAATCGCATTTGGGAAGCCGGACAATATATGGTGGGTGAGTTGCCAGATATTGCCTTTGATATGGGATTAGTCGAAAGGCTGCCTCCTGTGCGTGGCAATAGTGCGGATATCGATACTATTAACCCCTCTGAACATTTATTCCCCGATTAAAAAATACGAGTTATGGTTAAAGATGCTTATGGGTGGATGCAGCGATCGCTTAATACTATTCACCAGGCTAATTGGTATCGTTCCGTTACACCCATTACGAGTCTTCCCGGTCCGATAATTACTGTAAATGGGCGAGAAATGCTCAATTTTGCCAGTAATGATTATTTAGGTTTAGCAGGAGATAAACGTCTAATAGAAGCCGCCATGAACGCGACCAGTGAGTGGGGAACAGGAACCACCGGCTCGCGACTTTTAACCGGACATCGGGAATTACACAGACAGCTAGAATTGGCGATCGCTCACCTGAAAAATACCGAAGATGCCATAGTTTTTAGTTCCGGTTATTTAGCTAATATTGGCACTATTAGCGCCATAGTTAATCAGCGAGATATCATTCTCTCTGATGAGTATAACCACTCCAGTTTAAAGATGGGGGCAAAACTCAGCGGTGCGACCGTTTTTAACTATCCCCACAACGACATTAATCACCTAACCAACCTGTTAAAAAATCATCGCCACCAATACCGCAGAAGTCTAATTATAACCGACACTCTGTTTAGCATGGATGGCGATTTATGCCCCCTACCACAATTAGTAGAACTCGCCCAAGATTTTGATAGTATGTTATTAGTCGATGAAGCCCACGCTACCGGAGTTTTTGGAAACACTGGCGCGGGTTGTGTCGAATACTTCGATTTAACCGGGACTCCCCTGTTACAAATGGGAACCCTAAGTAAGGCTTTAGGAAGTCTGGGAGGTTATGTAGCAGGTTCAGCCACAGCCATTGATTTTTTGCGAAACCGCGCCCCTAGTTGGATTTATACAACGGGTTTAACTCCAGCGGATACAGCAGCCGCTTTAACAGCAGTTAAAATTGTGCAACAAGAACCCCACCGACGCGCCCAATTATGGGAAAATGTGGCAACTATTCAGCAAAAATTAGGGAATATTGATAATTCTGAAAATCCCAATTTTTCCGGCTTTACCAGTTTTACTTCCCCGATTTTATGCTACCACCTAAAAAATGCAGCGATCGCTTTACAGGTAGCCCAAAAATTACAACAGCAGGGAATTTTTGCCCCCGCTATTCGCCCCCCCACCGTCACCACCAGCCGCCTGCGGATTTCCTTAATGGCAACCCATGAACCAGAACATATTGACAGATTGATAGAGTTTATGATGGCAATTTAAACGATTATCTGTTAAACTAATTAATGGCTAAATAGGAGTTAATGATGAGTAAGATTATTTTAATTACTGGAGTCAGTCGAGGTTTAGGTAGAGTTTTGACCGAGAGTTTTATTAATTTAGGGCATACCGTTATTGGTTGCGCCCGTTCCCCGGAACCCATAGACCTACTGAACCAACAATATGGAAAACCCCATGATTTTCAAGTAGTTAATGTCGAAGACCATCAATCAGTCGAAAATTGGGTTAACCACCTATTAAAAAATTATCCTGCCCCCGATATAGTTATTAATAACGCCGCCATTATTAATCCACTTGCGCCCCTGTGGGAAGTGCCACCCCATGAATTTAATCAGGTAATTGATGTCAATATTAAAGGAGTAGCAAATGTTATCCGTTATCTAGTCCCCGCCATGATTAAACGGGGTAGCGGTATCATCATTAACCTGAGTTCCGGTTGGGGGCGATCTACTTCTCCCCAGGTAGCCACCTATTGTACCTCAAAATGGGCGATCGAAGGGTTAACCCAAGCCCTCGCCCAGGAACTTCCCCCAGGGTTAGCAGCCATTCCCATGAGTCCGGGAATTATTCACACAGATATGTTAGAAATTTGTTATGGAGAAGATGCAGCCGCTTTTACTTCCCCACAGGAATGGGTGAAAAAAGCAGTTCCTTTTATTCTAGGACTGAGCCCCAAAAAAAATGGGGTTCCCGTAACTGTCCCCAATTAAATTATCAGCCATTTCCTTGAGTAATTATCAACCCATTGAGAACCTAAAATCGTGAAATATTCCCGCCCCTATTTAATCAAACTTATCCCCATAATTGGCATAACTGCCCTATTAAGTAGTTGTGCCAACAGTACCCTAGGAGACTCCTTACAACAATCTTTAGAAGCAGATCCACAACTGCAAGAAAATCAACCTTTTCAGGAATCTACTGATACCGAAAATCAGCAAATTTCCCCCCCGGATGATTTTCTCAAATTACCCGCTAATTTCCCCCAGGAAATCTCCATTTATCCCGGTTCCAGCTTACAAGATGTTACCCTCGCAGCCAGCGATACACAAAAAACTTCAACAGTTTGGGGAACCACCGACTCCATTGATTTAGTCAAAACCTACTATCAAAATAGATTGACATCAGATGGCTGGGAAATAGTTAGCAATAGCGACCAAGAAAGTGATGGTTTGTTGGTGGCGACTAAACAGGATTTACAGGTAACAATTAACCTGCAATTGGAGCAAGTATTAGAGGGAAAAACTAAGTTTTCTATAGACTATTCTCGCGACCCACAAGCGATCGCTTCTCAACCCGAAACTACCCCCTCCGAGTCCCCAGAGTCTCCTGACCCTACAGCTACCACTTCAAGTCCTACCCCAGAATCTGAAACTACTCCCACCCCTACCCCCACCACTTCTACAACTAGCGACATTCCCCAGGAATTAAAACAGTTTGCCATGGATGTCGCCCAAATAGGTATTTTTGAGCAAAATTTTCCTAATCCTAATCAAGCTATTACCAGGGGAGAATTTGCCCGCGCTTTAGTCCAAGCTAACAATAAAATTTATGCTGATATTCCCGGTAGACAAATTCGTTTAGCCATTTCTAGTAGTCAACCTGTATTTACCGATGTTCCCGCGAATCATCCCTATTTTTCCGAAATTCAAGGACTAGCTGAAGCTGGATTAATTCCTAGTTCTTTATCAGGGGATTCTACCGCCGTGCAATTCCGCCCAGATGCACCCTTAACCCGCGAGTATTTAATCCTTTGGAAAGTGCCCTTAGATACTCGCCAAGGCTTACCCCAAGGGACTGTAGATGCCGTTGAACAACGTTGGGGATTTCAGGATGCCTCGAAAATTAATAGTAATGCAATCAGGGCAATTTTAGCAGATTTTGATAACGGAGATAATGCTAATATTCGGCGCGTGTTTGGATTTACTACCCTATTTCAACCGCAAAAAACTGTCACTAGGGCGGAAGCAGCGACAGCTTTATGGTATTTTGGATTTCAAGGAGATGGACGAACCGTTAGAGAGATTTTAGAAGTTAATCAGACACCCGTTAGTTAAGCAGTTTTTTTGTTATGTGGAAACCAGAACTATTAGCCCCAGCCAAGAATTTAGAAAGATTACAAGTTGCTATTACCTATGGCGCAGATGCTGTCTATCTGGGCGGTCAAAATTATGGATTGCGGGCTAGGGCTGATAATTTTAGCCCCGAAGAATTACAGAGAGGTGTTACATTTGCTCATCAACAGGGTGCTAAAGTTTATGTAACTTTAAACGCTTTCCTTCATGATGAAGATTTTAGCGAATTTGGGGATTATTGTCAACTATTAGAACAGCTCAATGTGGATGCAGTCATTGTCTCCGATTTGGGAGTTATGCGAGTTATTAAAAACTGTTCTAATCTGAAAATTCACCTATCAACTCAGGCTTCCTGTTTAAATGGATATGCAGCGAGACTCTGGACGAGATTTGGGGTCGATCGCCTAATTTTAGGTAGGGAAGTTAGCATCCCCGAAGCTGGTCAAATTCGGGCTAAATTCTCAGCCGAAAATCCCCAGAAAGCGCCCTTAGAAATAGAGATGTTTATTCATGGGGCGATGTGTATGGCATATTCTGGACATTGTACCATTTCTAATTATACCGCCGGACGGGATTCTAACCGAGGTGGATGTATTCAATCCTGTCGCCTTCCTTATCAACTATCTTCTGAGGCTTCCCCAATTACCTTTATGTCCTCCAAAGATTTGTGGGGTATCTATCAGGTGGGTGATTTTTTCAAACATCACATTTGTTCCCTAAAAATTGAAGGACGGATGAAATCATCCTTTTATGTAGCGATGACTTGTAAAGCCTATCGTCGGGCGATTGATGCTTATTCTCAAGGTGAGTTAACCCCGGAATTATTGCAGGAAATAGCGGCAGATTTACAGTCAATTCCCCATAGGGATTATTTTTCTGGTTCCCTAGAAACGGCGGCGGGTGATGGTTCGGTTTTTGAGCAAGCCGCCGGAAATAATACCGGAACTCATGATTATTTAGGGATGGTTTTAGATACGACTGAAGAGGCGATCGCTATCAAATTGGTAGAACCTTTATCTGTGGGAGATAAAGTCGAGTTTATCCTTCCTCATAGTCAGCCCATTAATTATCAAGTTAATCGCTTATTTTCCGTCGTGGGTGAGGAGATTAATTGTATGCGAAAAGATGGGATTGTTTGTATCCCCAAAGTCCCCAAATTGGCGCAAGTTAACCAACTGCATTTGCTGAGATTATCTCCATCTAAAGTGGAAATAACAGCCCCATACTCTATGGTTACTGGTAGTTAATTAGGGAATAATTGATGCTATTTAATACTTTTGTGGGTAGTTTAGAGGACTTAGATAGATGCGCTAGGGTAGCTAATTTAGGGGAGGTTTTATTAGAACCTTTTTTATTGGCTAGACAGGGAAAGTTAACCGAGCCAGAGGCGTTTTTTCTGGCGGAAGAGGCGAAAAAGCGGGGGTTGCGTCCGGTTTTGGTCTGGGATATTTTAATGACCGAAGGGGTGATGATGCAAATTGTCGATCGCCTCTGTTATTGGGATCTCCTAAATTTTGCCGCTATTCGAGTATGTGATCCTGGCGCGGCGGAATGGTTAATGGTTCATTATCCCCAATTACCTATTCAGTTAATTGTAGAGACAGGAAATCATAATTTTGAGGCGTTAATAGGATGGTGTCAACTGTTCGCTGGATGTTTAGAACGTCTGATTTTATCAACTGAAATTCCCGAAAATAAGTTAATTGAATATTGCCAGAAATTACCTGTACCCTGTGAAGTATTGGGGGTGGGGAGAATTTTGCTTTTTTACTCACCCCGATCGCTATTAGCTGAACATATATCAGAGGAGAATAATCAAGGTTTTATTGAAGTGAAAGCTATGGCTGAAGAAAATGGCGATCGCCCCCTTCCTGCGGTAGAAACTCACCAGGGAACTTTTCTATTTTTAGATAAAGATTGGTTTATTTTAGATCAACTAGAGGGACTAGAAAAGGCGGGTTTACATAGCCTGCGCCTAGACCTCAGACACTTCGGAAAAAATGGTAATTTAGCCCCAGATATTGACCAGATATGTGAGCAGATTTTCACCGACCCAGTAACCCTTAAAAAAAATTGGCAGACCGAAGCGCGATCGCCATTTTTTAAAGCTAATCGCACCACCTCTATTTTCTCCCGAATGAAGTCAAAATCCAAAATTTCCCATTATCGCAATGATTCATGTGTCGCCGAAGTTTTGGGGGGAGAAAGTGGTAAATATATCGTTTTCCAAGTCCTACGTCCTTTTGATATATCCGAAATTAATCAAGTGGTAATTCCCACCGGAGAAAAAGTTGATATTCCTGAAACTGTGACATTTAAAAATCTCCAAGGAGACCCAATCAAAAAAGGCGATCGTGACCAAATTATCATCACCGACTGGATTAAAAAAGTTACCCCAGGTAGTTTAATTTTACGCAATTAATCCTAGGTATGGTCAGCCATAAATTTCAGTTTAAACAGTTTACCATTTTTCAGGATCGCTGTGGGATGAAAGTCGGCACAGACGGGGTAATATTAGGAACCTGGACAGATGTAAAATCTGTCGATAATATCTTAGATATTGGGACGGGAAGCGGATTAATTGCTTTAATCTTAGCCCAACGTTCACCAGCGAAAATTGATGCTGTAGAAATTGATAGAGATGCTTATATACAAGCCAGTGAAAATATAGCTAATTCCCCTTGGCGATCGCGCCTAAAAATTCATCATAATTCTATCCAACAATATGCGGATTTCTGTGATATACAATACGATTTAATCATTTCTAATCCCCCTTTTTTGCCAATGCTTATAAACCCAATAATCATCAAATAGCCCTCGCCAAACATAGCGACAGCCTCTCCCAGCTAGATATTTTACAAGTAACGACCAAATTATTAAAACCCACCGGGAAACTAGCAATAATTTATCCCACAGCAGCCGCCATCAACTTTCAAGACATAGCCCCAACCTTCGGATTATATTGCGATCGTCAATTGTTAATCAAACCCACAGCCACACATTCCGTTAAACGCATCATTATGGAATTAAGCAAACATCAAAAACCCTGCCAGACACACACCTTAATAATTGAAAAATACCGACACATTTACAGTGATGAATTTATCGCATTAATCCGTGATTTTTATTTGAAATATTGAAGTCTCTAATTATCATTATATGAATAGTAAGATAACTCATGGTATAATTAGAGCAAGGTTGTCAATTCCTGGGGTTATCAACATGGTAAAAATACTCGATATTTCCGTTGGTCTACACTCCCAACTCCCCACTTGGCCAGGAGGTTTAAACTTTCAACTAGAGTCTACCAAAACCATTGACCAACATGGGGTAAATGTTTCTAAAATGGCAAGCAGCGTTCATGTGGGAACCCATGTAGATGCTCCCTCTCATTTTATTAATGGTGGTCTTACTGTCGAACAACTATCATTAGAGACGTTAATCGGGCGGGCTTTAGTAATTTCAGTGGCTGATGTTACCGAAATTACTGCTAATTTATTAAATAAATTAAACATCCCCAAAGACACGGAAAGAATCTTATTTAAAACTGCTAATTCTCAGCTTTGGGAGCGAGGAATATCGGAATTTAAACAAGATTATGTTGCCTTAACTGCTGATGCCGCCCAATGGGTAGTTGATGCTGGTATTCAATTAGTCGGTGTTGATTATCTGTCAGTTCAAAGGTTTAATGATAGTCCCTTAACTCATGAAATATTACTGACTGCAGGAGTGGTTATTTTAGAAGGCATTAATTTAGCGGAAATTGCACCTGGAGAATATCAGTTAATTTGTCTACCTTTAAAAATTATCGGGTCAGAGGGTGCGCCAGCTAGGGCGGTTTTATTGCCATATAACTGTAGCAATGGCTAAGATACCAAAACTGATAATTATTAGCCCAGATACTCGATTAACCCATTGAAAAATAGTAGAATTTAAGCGATCGCGAAATAATTCAATGAACCCCACCAACAGTAACCACCAGAGGGCGGAACCCCAAAATACTCCTAACACTAACAACGTGGCATCAAAATAGTTATTGGTTTCCCCTAAACCCAAGCCAGAAAAAATAGCAATAAACCCTAAAATAGTCATGGGATTAGTGAGAGTTAACAAAAAGGTGGAAGCATAAGCACCGAGTTTATGGTTAATTTTAGCAGACTCATTAGCTGGCTTATCCCCAAAAATTTTGCAGCCCAAATAGCATAAAAATAAACCGCCCAATATTCTTAATAATGTTTGTTGACCCAGGAGTAAACTAGAAATTGCTGTGAGTCCAAAACCAGCCATAAAGCCATAAATTGCATCAGCAGTAGCCGCCCCCAAACCGGACACTAAGCCAACTATTTTACCTTGAGTCAGAGACCTCCTAATACACAAAATTCCAATGGGTCCAATGGGGGCAGCAATGGAGAAGCCAATAACTAAACCTTTAGCCAAAAACATAAGATTCATCTGGGTATTTGATGGTTGAACTATTACATGATATTATCAAATTTATCAATTTCTGAAATTATCAGTAATGTCTGTTACCGTCATTATTGATGTTGGGGAGGCAGGTTGGTTGTAAAATATGATTGTATGACCCGATATGGAAAATTAAATTATGACTAACTTCTGGGATACAGAACTTTATCTAAGTTCCGACAAAGACCAACTATTTGAACAGGAAACCTGGCCAAAACCTTTTACTTTTAATGAAGATGTGGTGCGGGTTTTTGATGATATGGTTTCCCGTTCGGTTCCCCTATATAAAGAAGTGGTTGCCTGTGCGGTACAATGGACTAAAGCCTATTATCAACCTGGTACTAAAATTATTGATGTGGGTTGTTCAACGGGGACGTTTTTAGAGTTACTGGGGCGATTTTTAAAAACACCTGCTACCCTAGTTGGTATTGACAACTCGGAACCTATGTTAGCGAAAGCTAAGGAAAAGTTATCAGGTTTAGAAGACACCCACCACATAGAGTTAATCTGTGAAAGTGCGGGAAATAGTAGTTTTGAAAATAGCAGTATTGTGGTGATGAATTATACCCTACAATTTCTGCCGGTTCACCAGAGACAACAGGTTTTAAATGCGGTTTATGAAGGGTTAGTGCCGGGTGGTTTATTATTCCTGAGTGAAAAATTACGATCGCCTTATCCCCAATTCCAGGAAACCATGACCCGCCATTATGAAGCCTTTAAAACCAGAAACGGCTATGCGACAAATGAGATTGAACGCAAAAAGGAAGCCCTAGAAAATGTCTTAATTCCCCTCACTCAAATGCAACAGGTAGCCATGCTGCATGACAGTGGATTTGCGGCGGTGGATTCCTTATTAAAGTTTCACAATTTCACCTCATTTATTGCTATCAAATAACCCCCAATGACCCTTGGCTAATTATTGATGGAAAATTGACAGCGAATAAGGATTGTTATATGTACCATGCTGATGATTATTTGGCTGCCTATGATATCGACATTAACCGTGATGGGATTCAGCAACAGCGCCAATATGCTTATCCTCGGTTATTTGATGATAAAATAAACCGGTATAGAGAAGCAGTAGAAGCAGTTGAGGATATCCAAACTCAATGGTTTGACTTGTCGGGTTCGGTGGTGAAAATCGGACGCTTGGGGGAACTTTCCGCAGACCAGCAACGGCGGTTTGAGGCGACATTAAAAACTTTTTGCCCCTGGAAAAAAGGGCCTTTTGAATTATTTGGAACCCTGATAGATGCGGAATGGCGATCGCATTTAAAATGGGAGAGAATTACCCCCCATATTCAGCCCCTAAAACAGCGAAAAGTAGCGGATATTGGCTGCCATAATGGTTATTATATGTTTCGCATGGCAGACCAGCAACCCGATTGTGTAATTGGCTTTGAACCCTACGCCAAACACTTTTGGAACTTCCAACTAATGCAAAACCTAGTCCGTCAGTCAAACCTACATTTTGAATTATTAGGAGTCGAACATATAGATTATTATCCCCAATTTTTCGATACCATTTTCTGCTTAGGTATTCTCTATCACCACACCGACCCCATTGGTTTATTGAGAAAAATGCGGCAAGCCTTAGCGCCAAAAGGAGAAATCATCATCGACTGTCAGGGTATCCCCGGAGAAAAAGCGATCGCCCTCACCCCTCGCCAACGCTACGCCAACGCCAAAGGAATTTGGTTTCTCCCCACCCAGTCCTGTTTAGAAACCTGGATGATTAGGGCAGGATTTACTAAAGTTCGCTGTATTTTCGCTTCACCTTTATCAGTAGAAGAACAACGGCGGACTACCTGGGCTAATATCGACAGTTTACAGGAGTTTCTCAACCCCGAAAATCCCCAAGAAACCATGGAAGGATACCCCGCCCCGTGGAGATATTATGCGATCGCCCAACGGGGGTAATTACTGCCAACCGCTATGATTAGGGGCGAGTTTAGCCAGATTTGCGAGCAACTAAAAAGCTGTCGATATCACCCGCCCCTAAACCAGGTGATTACTAATCCTGAGCGATTATTGCCGGACTAGAAATAACATCAACAGTTGCCACAGTTTCCGCCTGCGAAATTGCCGCCTGTTGGAATATGGGGCTACGGCTAACAGAATCATTAGCCAGGGTAAACAAAGGATTAGATAAAATCCCCGCCAGAGAGGTGACAATTACCGACAAAACCAAGCCCACCTGTAAGGGACGCATCCCCGGCAAATTCCAGCGAATTGGCGGATAATTTTTCACCACATCAGACATTTCGTGAGGTTCCTTAACCACCATCATTTTCACTACCCGAATGTAGTAGTAAATGGAAACCACACTGGTAACTAAACCCAGTAAAACCAGGGCATATAACCCCGCTTGCCAACCGGCCCAGAATAGATAAATTTTCCCAAAAAATCCAGCCAAGGGAGGAATACCACCCAAAGACAACAGACAAATACTCAACCCCAAAGTTAGTAGGGGGTCTTTTTGATACAAACCGCTATACTCACTAATTTGGTCTGTACCGGTCCGCAGGGAGAACAGAATCACGCAGGTAAAACCGCCCAAGTTCATAAACAGGTAAATCAACAGGTAAAATACCATGCTGGAATAACCCGCCTCAGTTCCGGCAATTAACCCAATCATGACAAACCCCGCCTGGGCGATAGAAGAATAAGCCAACATCCGTTTCATGCTGGTTTGGGCGAGGGCCACGACATTTCCTAAGATCATACTGAGGATGGCTAGGGCAGTAAACACAAAGTGCCACTGTTCCGACAATACAGGGAAAGCATTTAATAACAGACGAATTGCCAAAGCAAACCCGGCCGCCTTGGACCCCACGGAGAGAAATGCGACCACCGGAGTTGGTGAACCTTCATAGACATCAGGAGTCCACTGGTGGAAAGGAACCGCCGATATCTTAAACGAAATTCCCGCAATTACAAATACTAAAGCAATTACCAGCCCCAGAGAGTCACTTACTCCGTTATTAGCAATGGCTTGGGCGATCGCATTTAGGTTAGTTTCGCCGCCAGATAGACCATACAGCAACGATAAACCATACAGGAACACCGACGCACTAGCTGCCCCAATTAGCAGATATTTCAGCGCCGCCTCATTCGACCGAGGGTCTCGTTTAGCGTATCCTGTCAGCATATAAGAGGAAATACTGAGAGTTTCCAGGGACACAAAGATCATCACCAACTCATTAGCCCCAGACAGGAACATCCCCCCAGAGTCGCTGTCAGCAAAATACAAATAAATTCTGCTAAAGCGGTTCCCGTTTGTTCAATATAGCTAACGGACATCAAAATTGTCACTGCCGCCGACAGGGCAATAATTCCCCGGAATACAATACTGAGGGGATCAGCATTAAAACTCCCCAAAAACGCCAGGGTGTTGGTACTATCCCACTGGGAGTATAAAGCCACGATAGACAGCAGCAACCCGCCAATAGCGGCATAGGGTGTCCATTTAGCAGATGCTGTCCGCCCTACAATTAGATCACCGATTAAGACCACCATCAAAGTGATCAATACAATACTTTCTGGTAAAATCGCCCCAGCATTCAACTGGGCCGCTAGATTAGAAAAATCCATAGGTTCCCACAGCAATTAAATTCACACACTTTAACATTTTGCCCCTAGGGGGACAGTCTTGGGTCTGTTAGCTCTCCGATTTTACCACCTGTTGGGTCTCTTTAGCTCCCTACCGGAACCCAAGACTGTAGGGGCGGGTTCTGGGGTCAATTACATTGGATACCAGGATATTGGTAAACCCGCCCCCAAACCCGACCGAAACCCCCAAGACTGTAGGGGCGGGTTCTGGGGTCAATTACATTGGATACCAGGATATTGGTAAACCCGCCCCCAAACCCAACACCCCCAAGACTGTAGGGGCGGGTTCTGGGGTCAATTACATTGGATACCAGGATATTGGTAAACCCGCCCCCAAACCCAACACCCCCAAGACTGTAGGGGCGGGTTCTGGGGTCAATTACATTGGATACCAGGATATTGGTAAACCCGCCCCCAAACCCGACCGAAACCCAAGACTGTAGGGGCGGGTTCTGGGGTCAATTACATTGGATACCAGGATATTGGTAAACCCGCCCCCAAACCCGACCGAAACCCAAGACTGTAGGGGCGGGTTCTGGGGTCAATTACATTGGATACCAGGATATTGGTAAACCCGCCCCCAAACCCGACCGAAACCCAAGACTGTAGGGGCGGGTTCTGGGGTCAATTACATTGGATACCAGGATATTGGTAAACCCGCCCCCAAACCCGACCGAAACCCAAGACTGTAGGGGCGGGTTCTGGGGTCAATTACATTGGATACCAGGATATTGGTAAACCCGCCCCCAAACCCGACCGAAACCCAAGACTGTAGGGGCGGGTTCTGGGGTCAATTACATTGGATACCAGGATATTGGTAAACCCGCCCCCAAACCCGACCGAAACCCAAGACTGTAGGGGCGGGTTCTGGGGTCAATTACATTGGATACCAGGATATTGGTAAACCCGCCCCCAAACCCGACCGAAACCCAAGACTGTAGGGGCGGGTTCTGGGGTCAATTACATTGGATACCAGGATATTGGTAAACCCGCCCCCAAACCCGACCGAAACCCAAGACTGTAGGGGCGGGTTCTGGGGTCAATTACATTGGATACCAGGATATTGGTAAACCCGCCCCCAAACCCGACCGAAACCCAAGACTGTAGGGGCGGGTTCTGGGGTCAATTACATTGGATACCAGGATATTGGTAAACCCGCCCCCAAACCCGACCGAAACCCAAGACTGTAGGGGCGGGTTCTGGGGTCAATTACATTGGATACCAGGATATTGGTAAACCCGCCCCCAAACCCGACCGAAACCCAAGACTGTAGGGGCGGGTTCTGGGGTCAATTACATTGGATACCAGGATATTGGTAAACCCGCCCCCAAACCCAAAACCCCCAAGACTGTAGGGGCGGGTTCTGGGGTCAATTACATTGGATACCAGGATATTGGTAAACCCGCCCCCAAACCCAAAACCCCCAAGACTGTAGGGGCGGGTTCTGGGGTCAATTACATTGGATACCAGGATATTGGTAAACCCGCCCCCAAACCCGACCGAAACCCCCAAGACTGTAGGGGCGGGTTCTGGGGTCAATTACATTGGATACCAGGATATTGGTAAACCCGCCCCCAAACCCGAAACCCCCCAAGACTGTAGGGGCGGGTTCTGGGGTCAATTACATTGGATACCAGGATATTGGTAAACCCGCCCCCAAACCCGAAACCCCCCAAGACTGTAGGGGCGGGTTCTGGGGTCAATTACATTGGATACCAGGATATTGGTAAACCCGCCCCACCTAACCGGCCCACCTAACCGGCCTACCTAACCGGCCCACCTAACCGGCCCACCTAACCGGCCCACCTAACCGGCCCACCTAACCGGCCCACCTAACCCGTGCCCTCTTTTTGTAACGGGGAACTAATTATTGATTATTAATTGCCAATTATCCATTATTCCCGAATGGTTGATTAACCAGATAATCCGGTTGTGTATTAAAATCTCAATAGTTGCCCACAAATCACGCTTTATCTAAAGCCGGGATAATTTTATGATCCAAATTCGTCATAGTGGCGATCGCGGCCAAGTACAGTTAGACTGGCTAGATAGTCGCCATACCTTTTCCTTTGGTCAATACTATGATCCCAATCATATTAATTTCGCTACCCTGCGAGTCATTAATGAGGACCATATCCAACCCAGAGGCGGATTTAAAACCCACTCCCATCAAGATATGGAAATCATTACCTATGTGTTATCAGGGACCCTAGAACATAAAGATAGCCTCGGTAATGGTTCGGTAATTCAGCCGGGAGAAGTTCAACGAATGACGGCAGGAACTGGCATTTATCATAGCGAATTTAATGGGTCGGAAAATCAACCAGTTCACCTGTTGCAAATTTGGATTATTCCTAATGAAAAGGGACTCCCCCCTAGTTATGAACAAAAAGCCTTTTCTGAGGCTGAACAGTGGGGAAAACTGCAATTATTGGGGTCTCCTGACGGTCGGAAAGGTTCGGTCACTATTCATCAGGATGTGGAACTATATGGGGCTAAATTAACCACCGAAGAACACCATATCGATTATACCATAAAACCGGGAAGAGTTGCCTGGATTCAAATAGCTAGGGGTTCGGTAATTTTAGGCGATCGCCCTCTCGACCAGGGAGATGGAGTCGCCATAACTCCCGCCACCGATGAAACCTATATAATCCCATTAACCGGCACATCAGACCCGGCGGAAATCCTGCTATTTGATTTAGCCTTAGCCTCAGTTTCTACTAACTAGAATATCATGGAAAAAACACCCAAAATTTTAGCATTTGCTGGCAGTCAACGAGAGGCTTCCTTGCATAAAAAACTGGTCAAAATTGCCGCTGCAGGTGCAAGACAAGCCGGGGCAGAAGTTACTTTTATCGACTTCCAAGATTTGCCGATGCCACTGTTTGACCAAGACTTACAGGACCGGGAAGGATTACCGGAAACGGTGCTGCAATTTAAGCAATTATTAAAAACCCATGACGGCTTTTTAATTGCCTCTCCTGAATACAATAGTTCAATTACTCCTTTACTGAAAAATGCCATTGATTGGGCTTCCCGTTCGGAACCGGGAGAACCTCCTTTAGCCTTAACCTGTTTTCGGGGAAAAGTAGCTGCTTTAATGGCAACTTCTCCGGGTGGTTTAGGAGGTTTAAGAGGCTTGTTTCATGTGCGGTCTATTTTAGAAAGTATTGGTGTCTTAGTAATTCCCCAACAGAAGACTTTACCCAATGGTTATCAGATTTTTGACACTGATGGCAATCTGAAAGATGAACAACAACAGCAGGATGTGTTAGGATTAGGAGAAAGCCTGACCTCCCTACTGAAAAAATTGCTGTAAATATCCCCTTTAAATGGGGGGTGGGTTGCGTCAGAAATAATTTCCGCCTGTTCGGGTCTGACGCTACCCCGGAGGGATGCCTATCTGGATTTAGTCAAGATGGTAATAAACTCGGTTGAGTTTTCAAATAGGCGCTGAACTTCCAAGGGAAAATTAAGGTGATTTTTCAGAGTTACTAAGAAATCCAAAAAGTCCCGAGACTCCCACACATGGAAATGAATGCTATAATCCCGTTTAATTAACTTTTTGACAATATCCTGAACCTGATATTTATCAGTTTCTTTAAGCACTAATTCCGCCCATTCTTGATAGTGACTTTCCTTTGATTGGTGGGGGCCTTCCTGATAATCTTTCAATAGATGTGCAAAGGAAGTAATGGGTCGATCGCTATCAAAAGAGTAGCGTTTGTCGGGAACCGCCAGATAGAGAATGCCGCCTTTTTTGATAACCCGGAGTAGATTTTCAATGGTGCTAATCGGGTCTTGACAATGTTCAATAAAATGATTAGCAATGACAAAATCCTGGCTGGCTTCCTCAACAGTTTGGAGATGTTCTCCATTGTCAATAATATCAACCTCAACTAAGGGTTCATCAGCCAACTCAGGATAATGCCGTCTGAGGTCTGCTACCGAGAGGCGATCGACATATTTAATTCTGGCAGTTTCTGGTACAGCCAGAGGGTGATTAAGGGCTCCCACTTCAATGCCATCTCCATGGAGATACTGATTAGCAAAAAATCTACGATACTGATAAAGTAAGGGTTCCGCCTCTATAGTTTCCGTTGACATACTTTCAATAACAACACAGCTAGATGATTCAGTATTTTTCAGGCGATCGCCAAAACACTGTCCTGGATGTGGTGATTGTAGCTGAATTTAGGGTAAGATGGCTAGAGAAATTGGCCATTGAGGAAATAGTAAATAGTGGTAATCGAACCCGGAGAGAGTCCTTGGTCTTTGACCCCAGATAAAACTAAAGCGATCGCACCACCGCCGCACTTTATAATTATCGGAACCCAGAAAGGCGGGACAAATTCTCTGTATCAGTATCTCTGTCAACATCCGCAAATTCTCCCCGCCGCCAGCAAAGAAATTCACTATTTCACCCTCAACTACCATCAACCGGCGCAGTGGTATCAATCCCAATTTCCCCGTCTCAGCCACCCCCAGCAACTAACCGGGGAAGGGTCGCCCTATTATCTATATCATCCCGCAGTTCCCCAAAGACTGCACCAATATTATCCCCAGGTGAAACTAATTGTGCTACTGCGGAACCCCGTAGACCGCGCCATTTCTCACTATTACTGGGAAGTCAAGCTAGGCTGTGAAACCCTATGCTTAGAAAAAGCGATCGCAGCCGAAGCCCAACGCCTGGAAGGGGAACAAGAAAAACTCAGCGCCAACGGAACCTATTACAGTTTCAACCATCAACACTATAGTTACCTTGACCGAGGCATCTATGTCCAACAATTACAAAGATGGATGGCAATATTTCCCAGATCCCAATTTCTGATTATCCGCAGCGAAGATCTATACAGGAACCCCGAAACCGTAGTTAACCAAGTATTTAACTTCCTAGACCTTCCCCCTTATCACCAAGGCCACTACAATCGCTACAATGCTGGGAACTATTCCCCAGTTTCCCCGCAGTTGCGCCAACAATTGCAGGCTTACTTCCAGCCCTACAATCTCAAACTACGAGAATTTCTAGGCCAAGATTTAGGTTGGGATAGTCACGATAAGTTAAACCCATCAACTGTACCCCCCCAGGAGGTTAAACCCAAAACCGTGAGCGATACCATGAAAATAGACTATGAAGGCGCTTGGGATGACTACGCCCAAACGTGGGTAAGTACCAACCCCGACTTTAATCATATCGGTGATGAGTGGATTGGTAAAGCCGCAGGAGCGGCCCAATCACGGGCGGAGTATGAGCAAATTATAGAAAATACCTTTATCGCCCCCTATATCCAGAAACACCATAGAGTCCTAGAAATTGGCATTGGCGGCGGAAAAACAGCAGCCCTACTGCTGAAATATTGCGATCGCCTCACCTGTGCTGATATCTCCGAGCAAATGTTACAGGCTACCCGCGATCGCCTGGGAGAAGACAGAGTAAACTATGTCAAACTAGATGGCATTACCCTAGACGGCATTCGGCCAGCCTCCCTGGATGTTTGTTTCTGTTATGACACCATGGTTCACATCGAACCCCGTGATATTTTTAATTATCTAACCCGCATTCCCCCCCTACTAAAAGGCGATCGCCTGTGTATATTCCACCACACCAACACCCTCAGTGACCTCGGTTGGCAGAAATTCCTAGTAGATTGGGATCAGAACCTGCTGGGACGTAGACAAGGAACCGCCTTTTCCATAATGACCGACCAACTGATGGCTAAATTTCTCAACCATATCGGCTACGAAATCTTACACCAAGACAGCACCACCGTACCCCGTGACTGCGTTTGGGTCTGTCGCGCCCCCGTTTCCCCCACAGTCAGCATCACTTCATAGCCCAACTATTCCTTCATTATGCGAGCATTATTCCTACATCCCAACTTTCCCGCCCAATATCGACATATTATCACCGCCCTCGGTGCGGACCCCAACAATCAAATCATCTTCGGGACCAAATACGAACGCCCAGAATGGAAAATTCCCGGAGTTACTAAGGCCCTATTCACCCCCAACCGCGAAAGCGCCCCGGAAACTCACCAATATTTGCGGGGAATAGAAAGTGCTGTAATATATGGTCAAGCCGTGTATCGGATGGCTGAGAAACTCAAATCCATGGGTTTTGTTCCCGATATCGTCTGCGGTCACTCCGGTTGGGGTCCCACCCTCTTCGTCAAAGAGGTTTTTCCCGATACCCCCTTACTGTGTTATTTCGAGTGGTTTTATAACGCTAAAGGTTCTGATGCGGACTTTGACCCCGCCGACCCCCTCACCGTTGATGATATGGCTAGAATTAGGGTAAAAAATTGCCCGATTCTAATTGACCTATACTCCTGTGATTGGGGGATTTCCCCCACCTATTGGCAGCGATCGCAATTTCCCCCGGAACTGCAATCGAAGATTTCCGTCATTCATGACGGCGTAGATACCACCTATTTCAAACCCGACCCAGACGCTAAATTGGTACTACCTAATTTAGACTTGAGTCAAGTTGATGAGATAGTCACCTATGTAGCCCGTGGTATGGAACCTTATAGAGGTTTTCCAGAATTTATCGAAGCCGTGGCGTACATACAGGAAAGAAGACCAAACTGCCATGTGGTAGTTGTCGGATCAGAGCGAGTTTGCTACGGTAAATCCTTACCCAATGGCATGAGTTACAAAGACAAAATGCTGGCTCAGATCCCCCTGGATCTATCCAGGATTCACTTTGTCGGTCCGTTGCCCTATGGACAATACCTGAAAGTGATTCAAGCCTCTGCAGTCCATGTATACTTAACTCGACCCTTTGTATTGTCCTGGTCTATGATAGAAAGCCTTTCCACCGGTTGTCTAGTCATTGGTTCGGACACCCCCCCTATTCGGGAGGTCATTCAAGATGGCTATAACGGCTTACTGGTCGATTTCTTTTCTCCCAAACAAATCGCCGACCGGGTTGATGAGGTATTAGACCACCCCAACCGCATGGCAGATTTGCGAGTCCGAGCCAGGGAAACAGTTATAGAGCGTTATGATCTGTCTAAATTGTTGTCAAAACAACTGCAACTGATTGAACAAGTCGCTCAAAAGTCCCGGCCTACCTCTGGGGAACAGATTTCCTCCCAGCCCGTCATTGCATAGGCGATCGAGGTTTCCCTAACCCGAAACTTTGACCCCAAATTATCTAATTTGGCGCAGCCAAGTTGGTGGTCATAAATAACATATAATTCCCATCAAATAGACCTTTGAGCTAGACGAAAAAAGGAGGAGTTCCCGGCAACAAAATCAAATCTGAGCCAAATCTTATCCGATGCTTATAACGCCTTTTTTGGCTGAAACTGGCTGAAATAAGGGGTGGGCAGGAACATAGTAGGGATATATTTCGTCCCAAAGCACAAGAGTACCCAAGATAATCTTTAAGAGTAATGATTACAAGACAATTCTGGAGAAATTGATCCAAGAACCAATCATAATACACCCAAGCAATCCTAACCACACTACAGACATTGTAGACAGAACAGTGGGGAAGGGACTAGACTTGCTGAGGGTAAAAAGGTTAAACTACTGCGGAACAATCTCTGGTGTTTCAGGCAGTGTCTGTAGTCCCAACGGATCAAAAAACATCATTGCGGAGGAGTGAAACAAAATGACATCTGGAAGAGGTCCAACCTTTTTAACTAGCGGACCTGATCAATATAATCAGGACGCACCTTTTGCCCCTAGACCAGACACAATCCTGGGTCTTGGAGGAAACGACACGATTACCACCTCAACCCTGGGGGGTAGTCTGGTTTATGGAGATAGCCTAGTTGGCAGCGACCTTAGTGGAAATGATGTTCTGGTAGCTCGTGGTCAAGGTGATACCCTATTTGGTGGCCCTGGTAATGACTCTCTGTTAGGTCGTGCCCCTGGGGTAGCTTTAGTGGGTGGAGACGGTCGCGATACCATCGTCGCTGAACAACCAGCCACCCTGTATGGGGGAGCCGGAAGAGACTTGCTAGTTGCAGTCTCTGGCGGCAACCTCATGTTTGGGAATCAGGATGAGGACACGATATTAGGTGGTTTACAGGGTAATGACACCATCTACGGGGGTAAAGGAGATGACCTAATCGGTTTCTACAGCGCCTCTGGTCAGAGCAATGTTGGTCTAGTGGTTCCCCCTGCCGTTGGTGGTGCTAACCAAGGTAACAACTGGGTTAACGGCAACATTGGCAATGACACGATTGTTGGGATCAACACCGGAGATAGTCTCTATGGTGGTCAAGATAATGACTCCATTGTGGGAGTTGGCAGCCTATCCTACCTTTCTGGGGATGAAGGTAACGACACCCTAAGAATCCAAAACCCCACTGGCTCTATTAGCCCCTTTGATCCTCAGACCGCCTTGGTTGGTGTTACCCAAGTAACCATGATGGGTGGTGCTGGTGATGACTCAATTATAGGTCCCATCGGCAGATTCGGAGAAGGCCAGAACTTCCTAGATGGTGGTGCTGGTAACGATACGATTATGAGTTTTGCCGCTGAGGATACCCTATTGGGCGGCGAGGGAGATGACTTCCTATCCACTAACACTTCAGCGCAACTAACCACCCAGGGTATTAATAGTTCCCTATCAGGTTTTGCGGGAGGTAGCGTCCTTGATGGTGGTCCTGGTAACGATACCTTGGTATCTGTATTTGCGAGTGACTCACTATTTGGTGGTGATGGCAATGATAGCCTGCTGGGGCGACGCTTCAGTATCATGGACGGTGGCGATGGCAACAACACCCTGAACGGTGGCGAGTGGTTGCGTACCGGTACTACTCCCCTAGAGGTTAGCCTGTTTGGTGGTGCTGGTAATGACTTAATTATCGGCGCACAAGGTAGTATCACTAACGTTATCGCTGGTGGGGCTGGTGACGATACTATTGTGTTCGGAACCACCAATGACATCTTGTTATCTGACACTGCCAATACGCTGGGTAATGACAGTATCACTGCAGCTAATGTTGAATTCTTCAATGAAGGTAATGTTGGCGTAAGCATTACCAACCTTCAGGGTAACAATACCGTTGAGGGTAGTGAGCGCAATGACCTGCTCGTAACCGGATCAGGTAATGACCTCCTCTTAGGTGGTAATGGCGATGATACTCTCCTCGGTGGCGCTGGTAATGACTTCCTCTTCGGTGGTAGCGGTAATGATTTACTTGATGGTGGACCTGGAGATGATACCCTCGAAGGTGGCTTCGGTGTTAACACCTTAGTTGGTGGTGAGGGTGACAACCAGTTCTTCTATCGCTTCAGTGAAGCGGTGAAAACCACTACTAGTGCGGACTTTATTACTGACTTTAATCAGGGTGGTAATGACCGACTGGTGTTTGTCAGAGACGCTAGTGTTGGTGGCTTTGGCTTTGCTCTGGTTCCGGGAATCAGCAACAGTGAACTTGGACCGAACCAGTTTATTTACTTGCCAACTGGCCTGTATCGCGATGCGGATGCCAACATTAATACTCCAGTGCTAATTTATGAACAAGCATCTGGTGTACTGAGGTACGATGAAAACGGCAGTCAACCAGAAGGAGTATTTCCTGTTGCTCAGTTCGGTCAACTGCCGGATGGAAACTTCCCACGTATCAGCGCCAGTGACATTCTGATTATTTAGTGACATAGGGGTTAAGGAGCGATAGGCGATTGGGGTTGGCGTAAGCTACCAAAAGCGATCGCTTCTATCCCTGAAAAATGCCAGACCTCAATCTTGTCAATTTTCCCCCGAATAGGGGGAATTTTATTTTGATTTAAGAATTACTTGGTCATTGGTGAGCTACAATCCGGGAATGCTTAATCTAACTTACGAGTGTAAATTATGGCATGACCTATAGCCTCAGAATTGCGGATATCCCTACCAGTGAGAGACCCCGTGAAAGATTAATGGCTTTCGGACCCCAAAGCCTCTCTACAGCAGAATTAATAGCGATTTTGTTGGGAACAGGTCAGGGAGCCGGGAAACTCTCGTCGGTTGGTCTGGGACAATACATATTAAAGGAACTCAGCCAGTGTGAGGAAGATCCCCTTTCGGTGATGCGAAATGTGGGGGTTGGGGAACTTACTAAAATTCACGGAGTTGGTCCGGCTAAGGCTACTACTATCATAGCTGCGATCGAATTGGGAAAGCGAGTCTTTCTATCTAAACCCCCGGAATTGACGGTCATTGACAGCCCCCAAGCGGCTGCTAATGCTCTCAGCCATAATTTGATGTGGCAGACACAAGAAAGATTTGCTATCTTGTTAATGGATGTGAAAAACCGCCTATTGGGAACTAAGCTGTTGACCATAGGAACGGCTACGGAAACGCTGGCTCATCCCCGTGAAATTTTCCGGGAGGTACTCAAACACAATGCCACCCGTCTGATTATTGCTCATAATCACCCATCAGGAAATGTTGAACCTAGTCATCAAGATATCGAGCTGACCCGCCAACTTCTCGAAGGGGGTCAATTCTTGTCTTTACCTATCCTTGACCACCTGATATTAGGTAACGGAGATTATGGGAGTATTCGCCAAATGACAAAATTATGGGAAGAATACCCCCAAGGAGAATAGGGAATTATTTGTCGGAAATGGGGACTGATTCATTGATCAGTAAACCGACGGGGAAATACTGGAGAATTTGACTTACTAGAATGTTGGGACTCGCGGCTATGTCATGATTGACGATCGCCTCATACCAATTGGACTCGCTACCTTCAGGAACAATTATAGCGGTATCTCCCCAAATATCACCTACGGGAAATTGAGGGGGTTCTATAACATCAGTCAAAAACCTGGGGATAATGGCGATCGCTGTATGTTTACCATAACTGCGCGCCACAGCCATAATGCGATCGCAATACTTACCAGTTACGGCTACAGGTTGATAGTCTCCCTGTTGGAATATATCGAGATATTCCTGTCTCGCTTGTAAAACCCGCGCAATTAAAAACAACTTCAGACGGCCATCTTCCCAAGTCGCCATTAAATCATCAATTAAATTCTGCATTCCCGTGCGCGATCGTCGCTTAATTTCCTGTACATAGGACAGGCGACCATCAAAATCTACCGGACGGCGATTATCTGGGTCAACTAAGCTAAAATCCCATAATTCCGTCCCCTGATAAATATCCGGTAGTCCAGGACTGATCAACTTGAGTAAAGTCTGAGACAGGGAATTAAACATCCCATAAAAAGCCACTTTTTCTTGAAAGGGTCGGAACTCCTGCCAAAATTTATTATCCTCCGAGAAATCCAGGATTTTCTCGACAAAATTCACAAAGCCATTTTCATAATCAGTATCTGGTCGTAACCAAGCCGTATGTACTTTGGCTTCCCGGACTGCTTTCACGACATAATCTTTAATGCGTTGCACATACTCAGGATATTCTTCTTCTAGGAAGGGGAAAGAACCCACCAAAGTCTGATAAAGGAAATATTCATCATTGCGATCGGGAATTATCTTGCTATCAATTTGGGTTTTATGAACACGGTTCAACTGTGACCAAACCTTTACCCTTTCTTCCCACTGATCAGGTAATTCCGAAATCACATTTAAACGCGATCGGACATCTTCCCCTCGCTTCGTGTCATGGGTAGCCGTGGCATTCATCGCATGGGGCCAACTGTTCAGACGTTCTTGGTTAAACTCATGGAATTTCTCCACAGAAATACCAAAATGACTAGGGGAACCTCCCACCTCATTTAATGCCAAAAATCGGTAATAAACATAAAACAGAGTATCTTCAATTCCCTTAGCCGTTAACGGACCAGAAAACTGCTGCAATTTCATCACAAAACGCAGCCACAACTGTTGATTTTCCTCACTCAAAAACTCATCATAATCAAGAAACAGGAACTTTTCCATCAAATTAAGTTCATTCAACAGTTCCGGCAATTTAACCTTAGCTTCCCGAATCGCCTGTTGCACATAGGCGCGGTCATCCTCTCCCACACCTTCCTGATTAATATAAGTCCGATAGACCGGAAACCTCACCAAAAACTCCATAATCGCAGTTTTGAGACCTGCTAAAGTGAAATCTCGTCCGTAGCGATAATCACCACAAACCCGCTTGAGTAACTGGGCTAAATTATCAGCATCTCCCGCCAAATTCTTATCAGCAATTAGCCGTTTTTTCGCTACCAATAAATCATTATAAGTTCGGGTAAGTCCGGTCATTTCCGCATAGATTTGATTAAACCTTTCCTCATTTTTACTCTGGCAAAATAAACCATTGACATAATTCAAAAACTCATAACCGCTGGTTCCCTGAATCGGCCAGTTAGCGGGCAATTTTTCCTCTAATTCGAGGATTTTTTCAACCACAATATAAATCTCTCCGGTTTTTTCCCGCAGCCAGCGCAGATATTGAACTGGGTTATAAAGTCCATCAATATGGTCAATTCTTAATCCGGTAAATTTACCCGACTTGACCAACTCACCAATTAAATCATGGGTGCGTTGAAAAACCTTATAATCTTCCACGCGAACACAAATCAATTCATTAACGGTAAAAAAGCGCCGATAGTTTAATTCTTCTGCGCCGACCTTCCAGAAGGACAGGCGGAAAAATTGATCAGATAACAGGTTATCCAAGAGATTAAAACTCTCGCTTTTCCCGGTATCCCCATTAAAGAAATCGATATTTTCATCAATGAATTTCTGAATCTCTGGATTTTCTTGATAAATTTCCCACAGCAGTTTTTTGACAAATTCCGCCTGGTCTCGTCGCTGCTGGCTAGAGGTTTCGGAGGGAATATTTTTGAGGATATACAGAACCCCTAATAACTTAATTACGTCAGGGTGACGGTTTCCTAGGGTTTGGGAAAGGGTGTTAATTTTATAGCTGATGAGGGTAGCATAGGATTCAATTCTGAGGGGGAATTTGAGATTGTAGTAATTGACACTTAACCCAGATTCATTATAGGAAAGTTTTAACTGTCCGTTTTCTAAACAGTTGCCATAAAAGTCTCCTAATAATGGCGCTAGGACTCGTCCTTTAATGTTTTCATAAGCCTGATCCCAATCAATTTCAAAATAATCAAAATATTCGGAATCTGGACCATGTTCTAACACATCCATCAATAGCTTATTTTCGCTATCATAGGCCATGTGGTTAGGGACGATATCTTGCACCCACCCCATGTCGCGTTCTTGGATTTCTTCGATGAGTTCATCAAAGGTTTCTGGGGAACCTAATTCGGGGTTAATTTGGTTGGGGTCAACGACATCATAACCATGGGTACTACCACTTCTGGCTTTAAAAATTGGGGAAGCATAGATATCGGAAATGCCTAATTCTTGCAGGTAAGGGAGAATTTTTTGGGCATCTTCAAAATCAAAATCAGGGTTAAATTGGATTCTGTAGGTAGCAACAGGAATACGCATAATTGATGTCGAGGGAAGTAGTAGTTGGGTGAATGGATGTTTAACAGATGTTTAACAGTTGTAGAGGATACAACTTTCGGGGTTTAGGGTGATTTCCTGGGAATTGTTAATGGTATCAGGAAGATGAGAACCTGGACCCATCCATATAGAATCAGAGGAATCTAACTTTTTGCGCCAAGTTTGACCGGAATTCTGGAAATGGTAGGTGACTGGTTGTTTATTAAAGTTCAATATACACAGAATTTGGGAGTTATCAGTCCACCGATGATAGGATACAAGTTTTTGGGATTCGTCGCTGGTGATTTTTTGGTTTTGGCGATCGCCTTTTTTAATAGCCGGAATCTCATGGCGTAGGCTAATCAGTTGTTTATAGAAACCTAAGAGGGTTTGATGGTGTCCCTGGCTGCGTTTTTCCCAATCAAGAATAGATTGCTTAAAGGTCTCAATACTTTGGGCATCTGGGGGTTCTCCGACGGCGTGAAACTCCTCAAATTCGGATTTTCTCCCCTGGCGAACCGCCTCGATTAAATCGGGGTCGCTGTGGCTGATAAAGTACAGAAATGGGGCAGTTTCTCCGTACTCTTCCCCCATAAATAGCATGGGAATATAGGGAGATAATAAGACGGTGGCGGCGGCTAATTTTAGGGCTGACAAGGAGGCGAGTTGAGATAACCTTTCTCCTAACATACGGTTGCCAATTTGGTCATGATTTTGACAGCATACCACAAATTGAGAGGGAGGGCGATCGCCTGCATAACTACCATGATAGCGATCGCGATTAGGGGAATAATCCCAGGAGTAGACAAAACTCTCAGATAGGGCTTTAGCCAAATCTGCACCTTTGCCAAAATCCTTATAATACCCGGTCAAATCTCCAGTAATTAAAGTTCTCAAAGCATGGTGAAAATCATCACTCCATTGGGCATCAATCCCATAACCTCCCAGGTTTTTGGGGTTAATAATTCTCACGTCATTTAAATCACTTTCAGCGATTAGGTAAAACTGGCGACCCTGTGCCTCAGATAGTGCAGCTACCTCGTCTGCCATTTCCTCTAAAATATGTTTAGCGCCCAAGTCATAAATAGCATGAATTGCATCTAATCGCAGTGCATCAATATGATAATCACGGAACCAATAGAGAACATTCTCTACCACGAAATTCCGCACCCCCGGACTACCAGCATCATCATAGTTAATGGCACTTCCCCAGGGTGTTTGATATTTAGAAGTAAAATAAGGTCCGAAATCACGGGTATAATTCCCCTCCGGTCCGAAGTGGTTATATACCACATCCAACACTACTGCCATTCCCTGTTGATGACAGGCATTAACGAGGGCTTTTAATCCTTCTGGTCCCCCATAGGAAGCCTGAACAGCGTAGGGATAAACGCCATCATAACCCCAGTTGCGACTACCAGGAAACTGGGAAACAGGCATTAATTCAATGGCGGTAATGCCTAAGTCTAATAATTCTCCCAGACGGGGAATAATAGCCTCAAAAGTACCCTCTGGGGTAAAAGTGCCAACGTGCAATTCATAGATAATTAAATCTGCCAGTGGGACTCCTGACCAGTTGCCATCTTGCCAATTAAAGGCATCATGATTAACGACCTGAGAGGGTCCGTGTACATCTTCTGGTTGATACTGAGAGGCGGGGTCAGGTCTAATGGTATCGGGATCAAGTTGGTAACGATAGCGAGTCCCTGGTGATACATCAGAAACGGTCACGCGCCAGTATCCCTCAGAGTCCTTAGTCATGGGAACTAGCCGGGGTGATGGGGTCTCGATTTGCAGATTGACAGTTTCTCGAATGGGAGACCAGACGACAAATTCACAGCGATCGCCTCCCAGATAGTTGGCACCAATTTTCATAGTCTGACCTCGCAGTTTAGGTTAACAGTTTAGGTTTCCTACTCGGGGATTTTTACCTGTACCGATACCTCGATAGGTTTAGTATTTTCTGAGGGTAGTTGTGGGGGGATAGACTGAGCAGCAGAGTGACCAAATTTGAACTTATCAGCCAAGGTATCTCTCTGATTGACCAGATAGATGCTCACCAAGGTTAATCCCACGCCCATTGATTGTAAAGGAGTCAGTACCTCTCCTAAAAACAGATTACCAAACAGTAGGGCAAAAATAGGGGTTAGGAAAGTGAGAGAACTGAGGCTAGTTAGGGAACCACTCGAAGCGAAATAAAAGAATAACCCATAAGCGATCGCACTGCCAAAAATAGTCGAATAAGCGATCGCCATCCAACCGCCGCCATCAATATTAACCCATTGGTCAGCCTCCCAGCCGCCGGACAACAGAAATAGAGGCAAACCGCCAATAATCATGTGCCAACCCGTCCCCACCACCGGGTCACAGTGGCGACATACTCCGCGCACCAAAACCGTCCCCACCGCCATAGACAAAGCCGCCAATAGCATCAACCATTCGCCACTCTCAAATAGTTGTACAGTCACAATTTCTTCTGCAGGTAGCAAGTTCAACCACCCCAAAATCAACTGATCCGGTAAACCAATAGCACTAATACCAATCACCCCAATTACCAACCCCAACCATCCCCAAAACCGGATGCTTTCATTAAACAGCCACAGACAGAGAATTGCTACCGCCAGAGGTTGGGTGTCAATCATCACCGACCCCAAACCCGCATTAGTTCTCACCAGTCCTTCAGCCAGGAAACCCTGAAACAAAGCCCCATCCACCACAGCAAATAGGCCAATCCATAGCCAGGCTTTCCAGGTTTTAGGTTGAGGTCTTCCTTGGATGAAGCAAAATAATAGAACCAACACCCCCGCCGGAACCAATCTCATCCCCGCCATAAATAACGGTGTAGTGTGGGGAATTACCCCTTTCATGGCTACCATTGCCGTACCCCATAGGAAAAATGGCGCGATCAGCAATAATGGTTTGAAGGGTAAATCCGTGTTGGTCTGCTTTGTTAGCATTGGCAAGTTTTCTCCCAGGAATCTTTTAATATAGACTCACTCCATCGTGTTGAGGGTGAGTTGTGCTATTTATAGCAGTAGACGCAACGTGAAACCTAGATTTTGGCCTTTTTATGTCCGGTGTTCCTGATTCCCTGTCCCCTGCTATATGTAGTTTCGTTAAGTTACCGTTCCCATCATAGGGGTTAACTGCCAAAAAGTCTAGGCAGGGCGGATCACATCGGCTAATATAGCCCCCCGTAGGATTATACTTAAATCAGGTAGCTGTACTCCTCGATATATACTAGGTGTTTAGCCTTAGCCAATTTTGGCTGTTTGGTGGTCTCGGCCATACCCGTCCCATTTGATTAAGCCCCAAAAGTTCATGATTTGGCCATTTAAGTCTCGTTTTCGTAAACAAATTGCTCGCATCGAAATTAGTGGTGCTATTGCTGGTGATACCCGCAAGCGGGTTTTAGAGGCACTGAAAACCGTTGAAGAACGGAAATTTCCCGCCCTCCTGCTGAGGATTGATAGTCCTGGCGGCACCGTTGGCGACTCCCAGGAAATTTATAGCGCCCTTAAATCTTTAAGAAAAAAAGTCAAAATTGTTGCCAGTTTTGGCAATATTTCTGCCTCTGGTGGTGTCTATATTGGCATGGGGGCTGAACATATTATGGCTAATCCTGGCACTATTACAGGCAGTATTGGTGTAATTCTGCGCGGAAATAACTTAGAAAGACTACTGGAAAAAGTTGGCGTTTCTTTTAAGGTAATAAAATCAGGACCTTATAAGGATATTTTAGCTTTTGACCGGGAATTAACGGAACCGGAACAGCAAATTCTTCAAGAATTGATTGATACGAGTTATCAACAGTTTGTCAGCACTGTGGCTGAGTCTCGAAATTTGGAAATTGAGGCGGTGCGCTCTTTTGCTGATGGGCGCATTTTTACGGGAGAACAAGCCCTACAGTTGGGGGTGATCGATCGCTTGGGAAGTGAAGAAGATGCCCGTCGGTGGACAGCGGAAATGGTGAATCTTGACCCCGATAAAACTGAATGCTGTACCCTAGAGAAGCCGAAATCTTTATTAAATCGGGTTCTCAGTAATAATCTGGCGGCGACTAACAGTATCTCAGATGCCCGAAATTGGGTAGAATTTGAGTTGGGAACCAGTGGTTTACCCCTGTGGCTGTATCGACCTTAAACATTCCCACGCAGGCGGTTAAACAATCACAGGCGAGGTGGTGTTTGACCACCTGTTAACCTATACTACTAAGCATCATAGGAGGATTTGGCGTGGAGTGGCAAGTTCGAGCGATTCGTGGCGCAACTACGGTTAGGGAAAATTCCATTGACGCAATTCGCGAAGCGGTGACAGAGCTACTGGATGAATTGGAAACTCGCAACCAGTTAGATCCAGAACAGATTATCAGTACGACTTTTTCTGTGACTCGCGATTTGGATGCGGTTTTTCCGGCGGCGATCGCCAGAGAACGTCCCCACTGGCAAAATGTTCCCCTGTTAGATGTCCAGCAAATGTATGTCAAGGGTAGCCTAGAACGCTGTATTCGCTTTCTCGTTCATGTCAATTTTCCCAGTCACAAAACTCAAGTACATCATCCCTATTTACGAGGTGCAAAAAACCTCCGCCCTGACTGGAGTTTAACATCCTTAAATCATTGATCAAATCATCCCCCAGCCTAGGGAAATGGTGCGTCAGTTGTTCATCACCGGCTTTTCATGGCGATTTCGGGGGTCTGACGCACCCTACCATACAGACCGGGGGAAATGGTGCGTCAGTTGTTTATCACCGGCTTTTCATGGCGATTTCGGGGGTCTGACGCACCCTACCATACAGACCGGGGGAAATGGTGCGTCAGTTGTTTATCACCGGCTTTTCATGGCGATTTCGGGGGTCTGACGCACCCTACCATACAGACCGGGGGAAATGGTGCGTCAGTTGTTCATCACCGGCTTTTCATGGCGATTTCGGGGGTCTGACGCACCCTACCATACAGACCGGGGAAAATGGTGCGTCAGTTGTTCATCACCGGCTTTTCATGACGATTTCGGGGTCTGACGCACCCTACCATACAGACCGGGGAAATGGTGCGTCAGTTGTTTATCACCGGCTTTTCATGGCGATTTCGGGGGTCTGACGCACCCTACCATACAGACCGGGGAAAATGGTGCGTCAGTTGTTCATCACCGGCTTTTCATGACGATTTCGGGGGTCTGACGCACCCTACCATACAGACCGGGGGAAATGGTGCGTCAGTTGTTTATCACCGGCTTTTCATGGCGATTTCGGGGGTCTGACGCACCCTACCATACAGACCGGGGGAAATGGTGCGTCAGTTGTTTATCACCGGCTTTTCATGACGATTTCGGGGGTCTGACGCACCCTACGAGTTGGATTCGGGAGACCCTAGGGGTTTTTGGGTGGGAATACCAACAGGACGGGGAAAGCGATCGGGTGTGGGTTTAATTTTCCGTAAATAGACGCAGTGGCGGACACTTTCGGTTACAGGAGTGACAAAGGCTTCCACGGAGTCTAGTTTACCGCCCAAGGGAGCGATCGCATTTTCTAAATCCTGCTGTTCCTGTGGGGTCCATTGACCGCGATATAGTACCGCCACCCCGCCAATTTTCAATAGGGGTAAACTATATTCAGCCGCCACCGTAGCTGCAGCTACAGCCCGTAATACGACCAAATCATAAGTTTGGCGATGGTCAGACTGTTGGGCGATCGCTTCTACCCGTCCCAAATAGGGGATAGCATTTTCCAGACCCAAACGAGGGACTAGAGCTTGTAAAAAAGCAATTTTCTTACCCGTACTATCAAGCAATGTGACTTCTGCTTGGGGAATAGCGATCGCGATCGGAATACCAGGAAAACCCGCCCCAGTACCAATATCAATCACCCGCAAAGGCAATTTATCCCCGGACAACCAGGGTGCGACCCCCCGCAAAGAATCCCATAAATGCTTTTCCCAAAACCCCACCGGATCAGTAATGCGGGTTAAATTAAGCCGTTGATTACCCGCCAAAATCTGCTCATAGAGTACATTAAATATTTGCAGTTGGCGATCGCTAGGTATCCAACCCAGAGTTTCCCAACCTTCCGACTGAATTTCCCCCAAACCCAATTCCTCCAAAACTATCGTCACACCACAGCCGGATCGACATTTTTCAGCAAAGTCTGCGGGTCAGCAGGTTGCAAATTGCCATGATCAAGTCGCCAACAACAATCGGCAATTTCCAACAGATCCCCCGCATCATGGGTAACAACCAATAAAGTCCAGTGAGATTTTAACTTGTCCAGCAAAGCCACCAACTGCCGCCGCATTGACCAATCTAAGCCCGCTGTCGGCTCATCTAACATCAATAAATGAGGTTGTCTGATTAATTGTACCGCTAAGGCTAACCGTCGCTGCTGTCCGCCACTGAGGGAATGGGGAGCCTTTTCTAAGGATAGACTCTCTAGCCCCACTTCCCCCAAAGCATTTTGCATCATATCGAGTCTGATTTCTGGGTGTCCCAGTCGCAACTCTTCCAAAATCGAGCCGCCGCAGAAATGTCGCTCTGGAAACTGAAACACTAAACCCGCCAGTTGCGGTAGTTGTTCAGAGGTTAACTCCTGTTCACGCCAGCGAATATCCCCTTTGGTTTTTTGAGCCAGACCCGCTAAAATTTCTAGTAATGTACTTTTACCAGAACCGCTACGGCCCACAATCAAGCCTAACTGTTGCGGAGGCAGTTCTAAATTAATATTATTCAGAATGGGAGCATTGCAGGCGGCCGGATGATAAAGCAAATTTCTGATATATAGCATTTGGAGGAATTCTAAATGTTACTCAAACCTATCAATCCTGGCACCAACTAGGTGCAGATGATAGCATGACTCGATTAACCTAGGGGCTGAATTTTGGCAAAACTCCAGCCCATCAGCATTTTCAAGGAAAGATCCCTATGATTAGCTTATCAAATCTTATAAAATCCATTCACCCCAAAACTATCACCCTGTTTGGTATTACCCCTATTGCGATCGCTCTGTTATCTTTAACTGCTACTGCGGCTGACCCCTTCCGCACTAATAATCCTAGGGTTATGGGTGAGCAAACCGAAGCCGCCTTTCGGGCTATGTTTGAGCGAGGACACTATGTTGAGGCGCAAAAGTACCTCAAACAGGCTGAACAGCTTGGTACTAATGAACCAATGGTTTTTGCTCTCCAAGCCTCTCTAGCTTATCAGGCTCAAGACTGGGATGCTATGAAACGCTACGCCGACCTAACTCTGCAAACTGCTCAATCTCTTATGGTTTCTGACCCTCTACGGGGAAAT
Source organism: Arthrospira sp. PCC 9108 (assembly GCA_016745315.1). Taxonomy (GTDB): domain Bacteria; phylum Cyanobacteriota; class Cyanobacteriia; order Cyanobacteriales; family Microcoleaceae; genus Limnospira; species Limnospira platensis. The sequence goes on along the minus strand of CP066886.1, from coordinate 109,178 downwards.
CTTTATATGGCGGTGGGTCATTTTTTAGAGGGTGCTTATATTGTCCAAACTCAAGGAACTATTAAGGGGGCTCCCCAGGCTTTAAATAAGCTGCAAACTGTGCTACGATTGATGAACGCCGCCGAACAAATTGATCCTCAAGACCCAGAGCTAAATTTGCTCAAGGGATATATGGATTTATTTCTGGGTTTAAATTTGCCCTTTTCTGACCCCATGGCTGCTGTAGAGCGCCTGCAACGTTACGCTGGTCCTCGTTATCTCGCCCTTTGGGGAATTGCGATCGCCTATCGAGATCTTGACCAATTAGACCGGGCTTTAACTATGGTTAACCAAGCCTTAGAAGAAGTGCCTTTTCATCCAGAATTGTTCTATCTCAAAGCTCAGATTCTCGCCTCTATGGGTAGGCAGAAAAATAACCCTCAGCTATTGGATGCTGCTTACCAGAGCTTTAATGTAGCATTATCACAACCTGATCAACTTCCTAAGCTGACCGTGGCTCAGATTTTTTATGAGCAGTGCAAAACTCTTAATAATATTGATAGCCTAGACCGCCCTTGTCATCCCCTACGCAATACCATCAGAGATACTAATGGCTTATGGGGACCCACTCAGTTACCGCCTTTATAACAGGCTGATCAACACCCCCTCAATTTATCTGTCATCCCCGATAATTTCCGGTTATTTCCGGTAATATAATGGCAGACTGGGGGGTTATCTACCTTAATCATCACCAAAAATAGAGAGGTTTAATCTGGTCTCATGGATGTAAAGTTTCGAGAGTTTAATCAATTTGATATCTGGATTTGGTTAAGGTTTAGCACGATTCCTTCCATGGTAGAAAGACAGTATATTGAGGAGGTTCTGAATTCCTGGTTTTTGTTGGGTAAATTGGGGGGATTTAATGCCGAAAAAATGCAGGTGCAAGAAGTTGGTGTTGACCTCAATTATATGACCTATGAAAATGAAAGAAATCGTGATGCTATGATGGCACTAATGCACAATATGGGGGAAGTAGAATATGAGGGACTGTGGGCGCGTTGTTGGTTTGATTTGGGAACCAGTGATGCTTTCGCTTTGGATGTTTTGATTAATTCTTTGGAACAACTGAGTGATGATTATGTCACCATAGAAGAGTTCATTATTGGCGGACAAAATCAAGATTGGCCCGTTTCCAATGATCGTCATGATCCTGATTTTGCTAACGATCGCATCTCTTGAATTGTTCCCCTCAAATCTCATTAGAGTACAATCGAATCATGGCTAAACAGAAAATCAGGGTAATTGCACTAGGATTAATTGAGGATAACGATCGCATTTTGGTGTCTCAGGGATACGACCAGGAAAAACAAATAACCTTTTATCGTGCTTTAGGAGGAGGTGTAGATTTTGGCGAACATAGTCGAGATGCACTCCAAAGGGAATTTCTCGAAGAACTCAACGCGGAAATTACTGATATAGAATACCTAGATTGCCTGGAAAGCATTTTCGTTTATAATGGTAGTCAGGGGCATGAAATTATTCAACTGTATAGATGTAAATTTGTTGATCGCCAATTTTATCAACAGGAGCAAATCCCCTTTAAGGAAGGCGATCGCCAAAAATTAGCCCTATGGGTTCGGGTGGAGAGATTTAAGTCAGGAGAAGCTCAACTTGTTCCTGAAGGCTTTATCAAATTCCTGGGGTAGTCCTGTCCTTGTACTCAATAGGTGATCCATCATGTCACATCAACAACACCATCATCAACAACCCTATCAACATCACGACCACAACCACGATCAAGTTGAAAAACCAGTTAACCCGATCATTGCCAAACTCAAGGCGATCGCCCAGCCGAGGGTGTGGGGACCCATTGGTGTAATTTCCCTAGTGAGTATATTTGTATGGGAAGTCTCAGAAAATCCCGAACTCTATCGGATTGACTGGGAATCGGAAACCTCCGAAAGCGGACTATCTCCCGAAGAATTGGCGATCGCTGCCGAAATTGACAGTTCAGGCTTACTAATCGAAGAATTACGCCGAAACTCCCCTGAGGATGTTAGCCTATTTAACAATCCTATCCAAGGCGGAGAAGACGTATTCGAGGAAGTTCGCCGCCGTAACTCTAGGTCTGATCAAAATACCCAAACTGAGAGTTCCAGAAACTCACGACCCACTGAAATAACCAGCACCCTACCTGAACCATTCCCCGAACCCACAGCCACCAGTCCCTTTAATGCTACCAGCCAGGCTCTGCAAAATACCCAAAATACCCAAAATAATAGACCCGGATCCTTTGGTTTATTAGGGTGGGGAAACTCAACTGACCAGGACAATCAAGAAACCCTAACTAACTCCCCCTTAGCACCCACCCCACTACAGGCGGCGATGGGTCAGTCTTTCTCATCATCGACAAGTGAATCCGAAGGCGAAACCCAAACCCCAACTCAAGGGATGTTCAACCCTCTGATAGTCACTGGAAGCAGCAATAGTCAGGTGGCTACCCCATCATCGACAAATGGGGATAATAACACCAACACCGCCTCTGGTATTCCTCTACCCGCATACGCACCCCCAGTTCAAATTCCCGAAGCGAGTTGGGTGGTTCCCAGAACTGTAGCTCCTATTGATGGAACTAATGCAGCCACTGTTGATGTAGCCCCCAACCCATATCAAACTAACCGTTCCCTACCTCAGCCATTATCTGGAACCCAGCCAGGTGGTGTACCACCAGCCCCTGTGCTACCCCCCAACCGCGCTAACCCCCACGGACAATATAACTACACCGGAACTAATCCTTTTGGGCGTAATCAGCCTCAGACGGACAATTCTGGTTTTTCCAACTTTCAGCCTGCCACCCCTAATCCCAATAACTATGTGGTAGGTCCCACCAATTTAAACCCAAATAATCAAAATCAAGTGATTCAGCAACAGGCCCCCTTTACTGCTCCTCGCAGCACTCCCGGTCGCGTGATTGGTGGTGGTAGAATCAACAGTTTCTCTAACCCCTAAGAGTTAAGTTTTATGAGGTTTTGAGTGTTTGTACTTAATTCAGAGTTAAACTCGGACTAAAGTCTATGGAGGAATAGGCTGTGTCTACATCTATCCAGTTTATCGATGGACTTGACGAGGAACTCGGTGGGGTTAGCCTCCGCAAACGCCGAGACAGCAACACCAAGATTGTCGTTTTAGTCTTTAATCAACTCAAGGCGATCGAAAAACTCAGGGCTTATCGCAAACAAATTAGCCATTTATGGCTCCGGGATGAGGAAGGAGAAATCCGCGTCAGTCCCACAGGTGTTAAGTTCTTCTATGTAGGAGATGACGAACTCTCGAAAGCCGAATGTACTTTTGAGGTTCATTCTGAGGATATTTTTGGGCGGGTGATGAGATTTTTGCATCGCTACGCTGATGACCATGGCTTTGAGTATAATGCCAATTGATTTGTTAACAACCCCGCCCTTTTCAGAGGACGGGGCTTGCATATCACAAAATTGGGTTTTTGTCAATAGGGTGGAAAATGACGCTCCGATTTTCTCGTAAAACTCGTGCATCGGGAATTTTAAATTTTGCCGAGATAATATTCTGGATTACGATAGAATAAGGGTTGTAGGCTTTATTTGGGGATGAAGACACAATAAGCCCTTGGTAACGATTTCTTCGAGGATACCACAACCCCTATAATCTCGTCAACTTTTTGCAAGCAATTTTCAATAAAAATGTATCAATTCTTAACAATCTTTTAAAAATTAAATCGATTCGGGTTGATATATTAGCGAAAGTTATTATAAAATTAATTCATTGAAATTTATGGCTGTGACTGGTAAATGGTTTTCGTCTGTATCGCAAATATTTGGGGTGGGTTTATCTTCTGTAGTTTTGAGCGCGATCGCATCATTAAGCCCCGCTCACAGCGCCGAGGAGATGGTCATATCCTATGGTATAGCGAACACCTCAATTGCCATAGCTGACCTGGAAAAATTTGTCGAGTCTGGGGAGAGTACACCGCTTTTATTTGTGTATGGTTATTTACTGAATATCCAGGATACCGAAGGATTAAGAAGAGCTTTAAAATCCCCTTTTGAAGCGAGTCCTTGGAGTATAGATCGGTTTTTAAATTCACCAACGGGAGAAACCATTTTGCGGCGCATGGGTAGAGTGGTGAACACGGTCAGCGGAGAAAATGGTTATATGGCTCTAAAAATAGCGATCGCCCAAGCCTCTAAACGTCCAGAAGGTCTAACCATTATGGGTATTCTACAGGAGTTTCCTGATGCTCAAATTCGCATTGATTTAGATTTTAGTATCCATGTGATCCAGGAAACAAGTCAGGTGTTATTTAGAAATCAGACAATTATCGAGCAAATATCACAGCAGGAGAGGGGCGAAAAGACTGCTAACCTGACAGAGCAACAAAGATTTACGATTCCTAACCCTCGCGATATGGGACCCTATAGCTGGAGAGAAGCAGAGGTAGTATTTTTCAATCCTAATCGCGATCGCCCTTCGCCACTGTTTTTATACTTACCAGAAAACATAAACAGACCCGCACCCCTAATTATTATTTCCCACGGGTTAGGGTCAGACCCAAAAACCTTTAACTATTTAGCCGAACATCTCGCTTCTCACGGTTTTGCGGTAGCCATTCCCGAACATATCGCCACCAGTGCTAATCGTTTTGAAGGATTTTTACAAGGTTTCGAGGAACCTCCCAACTCTTCAGAATTTGCCGATCGCCCCACAGATATTAGCTATTTACTAGACTTACTGGAAGAAAAATCAGCTTCTGACCCATTTTGGCGAGAAAATTTAGATTTGGAAAATGTTGGCGTAGTTGGTCAATCTTTTGGGGGGTATACGGTGTTAGCCTTAGCGGGAGCGAAATTAAATCCCCAAATACTCAGCCAGTATTGTCGTGATCTTTCCAATCAGCGCATTACCCTCAATTTATCAATTATCCTCCAATGTCGAGCTTTGGAAGTGGCTTTAGAACGTCAGAACTTTCGGGACCCTAGAATTAAGGCGGCGATCGCTATTAACCCCTTTACCAGCTTAGTCTTTGGTGAAGGTGGAATGGCTGCTATTAATATTCCCCTGGCGATCGTATCAGGAACCAATGATTATATTACCCCAGCTATTGCAGAACAAATTAAGCCTTTCACCTGGTTAACCAACTCCGACAACATCCTAGTGTTATTTGAGAGAGGGACTCATTTCTCCTTTTTGCAAGAAGAGGGGGGACAAGTACCCATCCCCCCAGAAATTATTGGTCCTGACCCTAACCTCGCCTATCCCTATTTAAAAGCCCTCAGCCTGACTTTTTTTAACCTACATATACGCCGAGAGTTAGATAACCGCAATTACTTAAATGAGGCTTATCTAAATACTATAGGTTCCAGCGTGTTTCAGATGACCATTTTGGAGGAGTTGACTCCTGAACAACTGGAAAGAGCTTTCCAGCAGCCCTAAATTAATCACCAATTTGCATTTTCACCGTCAGGGTTTTGAGTTGTTCATTCATCCAGCGATCGAACAATTCATCCTGCAACTGTTTTTTAATGCCTTTGGTTTCCAAAGTCACCTCGATAAATTCTTCAATTCTAAACAAACACCAGCGCCCTTCGACTTCAAAAGGTCCGATAATTTGACCCACCTTAGCCCCTTCAATCGTAGGTTTTAACGTATCTGGTAATGTGGCTTTACTTACCGCTCCCATCATGCCATTAACCCGGCGTTCTGTGGTGACGGAATATTCCCGTGCTAAAGCCTCAAAACTGCCCTCTCCTGAGTCAATTTTGCTTTTTAAACTTTGAGCCATTTCATAGTCATCAACCACAATTCGTGACATGACTACGGAATCTAAAAACGGTTTGCGTTCTTGGAAATATTCCTCCAAATTCTCTTTAACTACTGCGAGTTTGAGAGTTTCCCGTTTAAACCCATTGGAAACCTGATCATGAAAACTTTTGTAGGTCAAGCGGTTTTCATCGAGCCAAGTTTGGAAGGCTTGGGGGTCGCTGAGATTACGTTCCAGGCGGAAATTAATCACGGCTTGCTCAATGGCGGCTGCATTGGAGTTTGTGTCATCGCGAGATTGCAGTTCTTTATCAATTACATATTGCCTGAGAATATTAGCCAGAAATTCCTGCAATTTTCCCGAATTTTGTAGATATTGTAATGATTGACTCAGGGTAATAGAGTCGTTATCATTAATGGTCAAAAATGGTTGAGACATAGGTAAAAATAATTTGAACTTGGTTGTTAATCTAACTGGAGTATACACCCCAGACTTCATCCCCCCCTAATATAGCAATTATCTCAGATTTTGGTGTGCTATATACTGGGCTAATCTGGCGGTTTAAAACTGAATCGGGAGTTGAAAATAGACAACTGCTAACAGGATAGCAACGATCGCCCCAATTAGGGTATTGATAAAATTGACAACTTCATTGGTAAGCCATTCAACCTGACCCTGCCAAGTAGCACCGATCAGGCTTTCCAGGTTAGTAGCGATAAACGCTGCTATTATACACCATAACAGCCCTATGGCATCAATTAAACCCACTGACCAGCCCACCATAGCCATGGCTAGGGATGCTACCACACCAGCCACAGTTCCTTCTAGGCTGATAGCGCCTTCTGTACCGCGCGGGACTGGCTGCATGGTAGTAATTAAGAAAGTTCGTTTTCCATAGGCTTTACCGACCTCTGAGGCACAGGTATCAGAGAGTTTAGTGCTGAAACTGGCAACATATCCTAACATCAGTAAAGGTGTGGCGATCGCAGTTATGGGACTATCAGCCATCAGCCACTTTAACCCCAAAACTCCCACAGCACAAAGTGCCGCAGTTAAGGCAGATCCCCAGACATTTTCTGGCCCCCTAGCACCCGATCGCTTTTCGGCTATACCCGCCGCCTCTTTTTCAGCCATCCCAATGCGGGTCACGGATGATCCGATAACGAAATAAAACCCCACCACCATATATCCGGGTCCTTGGAGACTTACCCAGACCAACACCCCTAAAATCCAAGCGTGTACAATACCAGAGGGGGTTAAGAGTTTTTTGGGTAGTAGGGCGACAATTCCCAATAGTAGGGTATTAATAGCGATCGCTGCTACCGGTGGATTCGATAATAATGATAGCTGTGGATACATAAGATTTTAAATCACTTTGCTTTGTGGGAATTTTAGGGGAGTTCTCAAAGCCTTCTCCACTGCTGTGATACAGTTGGGATCTTTAACCATCCAAGCGTGTAGTCGGACATCAAGGATAATTTCCTCCCCCCAATTCAGGTGTGAACTGTTCGCCGGAACAATCATCAGATCAAATTTAGTCCAGATTGAGGTAAAATTGAGGCGATCGAGCATTCCTATATTATTATTCAAATCTAACAGTAGGGGGCTGTTGGGGCGCATTTGCGCCGCCGCCTTGGTTGGATAGAAGTTAGCTGTCATAGTTCCGTTATGGGGGGAAGAAATGGTGATTAACCTTTGGACTCGTTCAATTCCCCCTAGCTTCTGTACATAGTAGCGACTGACAATTCCCCCCATACTAAAACCTACCAGGTCAAAGGGTTGATTGGGGGCAAAGTTTTGATCAGCATATTCGACAATTTGCTCTGCTAGGCATTCTATGCTACTTAATCCGTAATTGGGACACAGGTTGAAGCTATGCACCTCCCAGCCCTTTTGTCTCAGGTGCTTAGACATAACTCGGAAAATGGCGATCGTGTCGAAAATACCATGAATCAGTAAAACCGGATTACAGGCTTGATTGTTGTTCATCTGGCAATTATGAGAATTTGTGAATCAGTGTAAATAATTCTGTCGATTTTGTCTCTTTTTGTCACAAATCACCCTCATAAATGGGGTTTGTGTAAAGTTTTGTAAACAATTGTGGACAAATCTTGCCGATAATTTTAATCTGAAATCTAACTTGTGATTAGCTAATGAGTGTCAATTTTCTAAAAACTGAACGGAGTAGGTTTAATGTTAGCCATTGGTAAACTGTTTGGACGTAGTAAAAAATCTGATTATTTTTTAGAGTTTGATGAGGCTAAGGGAACCACAGCAGAACCGAGTCCAACTGTAGCCCCCAAAGCTGAAGCCCCCAAAGCTGAAGCCCCCAAAGCTGAAGCCCCCAAAGCTGAAGCCCCGAAAGCTGAAGCCCCCAAAGCTGAAAAGCCAGAAAAAACCAAGAAATCTGTAGCCAAGAAATCCCCAGAAGCAGCAAAGGCTAATGTAGCTGCTACTCCAGCCCCTGCTGCTGTGGCTAAGGTAGCCTCATCCTCTGCGCCCCTAAATGGTGGTATGAGCAAAACGCCGGAGGGGATGACATTTGCTACAGACTACTTACTTCCCAAGTCTACGGCTAATCGTCGTCGTCCCGGTCCCAACATGAATATGTTTAGGGATATGGCACGTCAGATGTCCTCGAAATAATTAAGATAAGTCCCAATTGACATTGGCAATAATGGTGTCATAGGACAAAAGCTGGAAATTGATCGAGCCTTGGTCTGTCTTGACTGATATCAAGTTTTGGGGAATGTTGAGGGTAACTTGGTGATAACCCCAAGCCCTCATCTGTTTGATCACCTCCCCAGCTTTACAACCAATAAAGCGTTTAAGTTCTTGGTTACTAGGGGTGTAGCTAAGGGAGTTGTGCTGCTTATGTTCAACTGGTGATGGGTTGTTGGGATATGCACAGGTGGGGCTGTTGATGAGATCACTTTTTTGTCTTAGGTGAGCCAAATAGGTGAGAGATGCCATGTCTTAATCTCCTGAGAATGAATTGAGGAAGATTTTGAGCTTATTACCTAGGATGGAGAACTACAGATATGGAGTCAATGGGGACTCCAGCCAGAATCTGAATTGTCTACTTTCTAGGTCAAGCGGTGAAAGTTCACCTAGGAGGGCAAAAACAGGAGGAGGTAAACCGTGGGACTCCCTAGTTTAGGGTAGATCAAGAATATCCCCCCTGTTTGAAGCATATTCAGTTACGCAATATCACCCAGTCAGGTGATGTCAAAATAGCTGGGAACTGATACATTAACAACTGAGATGCTACGAATAGGTGAGTTATCCATCAGCCGCAAGCTGGTGGATTTTTTGATCCAGAGTCAATTATGGCCATAAAAGACTAAAACGTAAACTGATTTGGCCTAAAAACGGGAAAACTTAGCAAAAATTTAATTATTGGTTAGTTTTGGGGCTCCCGGTCGATTTTTCGGCGGCGCTTGTATGGGTTTATTTGGGGGTGATTGAGAATATTGGCCACGATACTGAGAGCCAATATGTAGCGATCGCTCTCCCAAACCCCGATTGCGATCTAAAATCAAATATGAATAAGTGTTAACGAAAGCGAGTAAGGATGTCATGACCTCTCAAGTTCTGGTGGAAAAACAAAAGTTAGAAAAAACCCCCCTGGATATTCACTATTTAGGCGATCGCGTTTTACGACAGCCAGCCAAACGGGTTTCGCGCATTGACGATGAAATTCGGCAACTGGTGCGCGAGATGTTACAAACCATGTATAGTGCCGATGGTATTGGTCTAGCCGCGCCTCAAGTAGGGGTACACAAACAGGTAATCGTGATTGACTGTGAACCCGATAATGCAGCGACTCCCCCCCTAGTGTTGATTAACCCGACCATCAAAAAGTCAAGCCGGGAGTTATCACCTTTCCAGGAAGGATGTTTAAGTATTCCAGGGGTTTATATGGATGTCGTGCGTCCAGAAGAAGTAGAAGTTACCTTTAAGGATGAAAACGGCCGTCCTAGGACTATATTGGCGACTGAGTTACTTTGTCGCGCCATTCAACATGAAATTGACCACCTACAGGGGGTATTATTTGTCGATCGCGTTGACAATCAATTAGCCCTGAATGAGGAATTGGCTAAATATAAGTTTTCTCCGAAAGCGGTCAAGCCTGTTAAATAGCACCGGTTACTGAACAAGTTAAATAATGTGGGGTCAAAACTGATCATGGTTGGAACGCCAAAAAGTGGTTTATTATTAGCCGGATCGTGTATTACAGCGATCGCCGCCGTTGGTTCAATTTTTGAACTTTCCTCTGGGGAACCAGAATTAGGGGGATTAATCACAGGGATTATTCTAGCCTTGAGTATACCCCTATCTGTGATACTATTTTGGGCAGCGGTTCAAGATGCCCGCGCCAATCAGTAGACCAACACGCCCAAAGACCGTAGGGTTAAGGCTCTACGGTCGGAATTTACAAGTTAAATTTTTTTGTATTTTAAAGGTTCACAAAATTGTTCAATCCCAGTTTTTAACACATAAATAACCACGGGAGTTACCAGTAGGGGCGGGCATTGATTTTGGTAAATTAAATGGGCGACTATCGGGGCTATATTAGACTGCAATAAATCCTCTTGATAGGTAGGTTCACAGATAGTAACTCGGTGGCGCTTGGCTAAACCATCAAGCCAATTTTCTGATGTAGTGGGGGATTGACCGACATTAATCGCCATAGAAATCGCGGCATCTTCGATATCACCCTCGCAGTCTTCAATCATATCTAAGGCTTGTAATGCTGAGGAATATTCAGCCAATTGGGAACGAAATTGAGCAATTTCTTGAGAAGTCAGAATGAGATTAGACATAGATTATCAATCAGCTTTAAATTAAATCGGAAACCCGATCATGATCAAACCAAGTCGCCAAAGCGATCGCCAAAGCATCCGCCGCATCATCGGGCTTAGGTATCGCCTGTAAGTTTAACTCCCTAGCTACGGCTTCTTGCACCTGATATTTTTTAGCATTACCATATCCGGTCAATGCCTGTTTAATCTGAGCCGGGGTCAACTCAAATATAGGAAGGTGTCGTTGAGCCAAAACCAACACCAAAACCCCCCTAGCTTGAGCCACTGCGATCGTATTTCCCATGCGGTAAAAAAACAACTTTTCGACACCGACAAGATCCGGTTGCCATTGTTCGAGTAGGGTATGGAGGTCAGCATAAATAGTTTGTAGGCGATCGCCCAGGGGTTGATGAGCCTCAGTTTGAATCGCCCCAAAGTCAATCACCGAGAACAAAGACCCTCCCCCAGCCTCGCCAGTTTGACATTCAATAATCCCAAACCCCAAAGTTGCCAATCCTGGGTCCAACCCCATAATCCGAACTACCATAACCCGATACAGTAACACAGGCAAAGTTGCCTGTGATGTTGTTAACTAATTTTGATCAGGTTCGGGTAATCCAAACACTTGGCGAAACACCTTCTGGACTTTGTTACCAGAATCAATAGACTCTAAGGGATCTTTCCGCAGTCGGTGGCGCAGACACAAAGTAATCACCCGACCAATATGGTCAACAGTGACCTCTGTAGCCCCTTCAAAGGCAGCTAAAGCCTTCGCCGCCCTGTTAGTGACAATATCTCCCCGCAGTCCATCTACATCTAATTCTGAGCAGACCTGGGAGATTTTCACCCGCAGATCATAATCAATATTAACCCCGGATAGTCTCTCTTGGGCTTCTACTATGCGCCGTTGTAGTTCTTCCTGGGATAGTTGATACTCTCCTAAGAACTCCGGCGGGTTTTGGTCAAAGGCTGTCCGCTGTTCCACAATTTTCACGCGCAGACTAGGTTCTTTCACCGTGCGAATTTCCGCGTGCATTCCAAAGCGGTCTAATAATTGGGGTCGCAATTCCCCTTCTTCTGGGTTTCCTGAACCCACGAGGACAAAACGGGCTGGGTGGCGGATAGAAATGCCTTCTCTTTCCACGGTATTCCAACCACTGGCGGCGGAGTCGAGTAGGACATCGACCAGGTGATCGTCGAGAAGGTTTACCTCGTCAACGTAGAGGATACCCCTATTGGCTTTGGCTAATAGTCCCGGTTCAAAGGCTTTTACCCCTTCAGCCAAGGCTTTTTCAATGTCAATGGTTCCACAAACGCGGTCTTCTGTCGCCCCTAGGGGTAGGTCGATCATTTGCACCTTGCGACGGGCGACGGGGAGGGACTCCGATAAACTTATACGTTCTCGGACGACATCACTCATCATTTCAGGATCGCTGGGGTGACTGTTAAAGGGGTCGTCGGCTATGACCTCTATTTCCGGTAGCAGGTCAGCTAGGGCGCGAATGGTGGTGGATTTACCCGTACCCCGATCGCCCATAATCATTACGCCGCCGATCTTGGGGTCAATCACGTTCAGCAGCAGGGCTAATTTCATTTCTTCTTGACCAACGATCGCCGTAAAGGGAAAAACGGCGCGACGGCTGGTCTGGGATGTTTTGGCTGTATCAGTTGTGACGGCTGTTGGACTCACAATTGTTTCTCTAGTTTCCGGTATACCGTTTTCTATTGTCTCATATTGGGGCGATCGCGTTAGTCCTAATTAAAGACGGGTTCGGACCAGGCGCAACTGGTCAGACCACTTCTTGAGGGGATACTGGGCGATCGCTTCCCCCATTCTACCATTAACTCAGGCACTTAATTAACCAATAATCTGGCAGTTTCATTGACAAAAAATCAACTATATCTTCCAGGGTTATCCCCACAGGAAACTCGCGATTTTCCCAATCAATAATCGCTTGATATATACACTCAAACATAATGCGATCGCTCCTTTCCATAATCACATATTCCCCATTGTTAACCGCATCAAGTTTCTGAATTTCTCGCAGACCAACATCTCCCCTTATCGGCGGTTCCACAGCATCCCGCATTAACCGAAACCGCATTTTTTTATGAGCAAGAACCAAGCGATTAAAATTTTTCATTCTCGCAGTAAACGCACTCCCTGAACCGTGTAAAAATGCCAGCACATAAGTTTGTTGACCTGTTTTAATACACAAATGCTCTGGGATGGTCAGCTTGCCAAATGACAGTTGTTCAACCTTCATCGGATATCGGTTAGTAAATGCAGAAACAATCGACATCAGTTTTCCCACATCATCCATATCACTGATAACGCGAGGTTTATCATAGTCCTTTTCCCATTGGTTTAACAGGTTTTTCCAATATTCATCTAATTGAACATCGACAACTTTTTCCGATTCATAATCAGCTTTTATTGCAGGTTCCGGCTCTGTTGGTCGTGCTTCCGTCGCATCTTCCCCTGTTTGTTCGTTAGGCAAATCCACAAAATCTAATTCAGGTTCATCTGTTTCTGCTAATGGCTTTTCAATGGGAGAGAGAGTCAGATTATCAAATTTTTTAATCGCCTCTCCTACCGCTTTATAAATAGCTTGTAATTCCTGTTTAAACTGCACCGCCTCCACTGCTATAGGGTTCCGAGGTGGAATAATTCGCGGTAGGGGAACACCCTGCACCTTATGGCGGAAGTAATCAGAAGCACGTTTAATAACTGCGCGAATTGAGGGTTGATTGACAATTTCTGCGAGTTCCTGTTTCGTGAAGAGCAGTCCAATATCAACCGTAGCGTGAGGGGAATTAGTTTCAGTTTTTAGCTGACAGAGAGTTTTGAGTAATTGATGCAGTTGTGCTTTAGATGGTCTTTCCAATGTCACCACAGACTGAGAAACTCGGTCTATCACCGAACCATCAAATTGTTCTTGAAAACGCTCCCAACGGTCAGGAAATAAATTCAGAATAATTAAGCTATTGGGAACGTGGGTTAAAATTTCCTTCACTGTCGAACCGAAACTTGCTAAAGTTGATTCGTGGCGTGTATCAAATAGGGACTCCAGTTGGTCAAAAATTAGGATCAGTGGTTCATCTAGTAGCGACAGTTGACCTAGGGTTTTGATAGCCTCTAGGGCAAATTCTTCTCGGTTAAAATCTTCCCCCCAGGGTGTTAATCCCACCTGGTTTAATTCTTCGGATAAGTCAGCATCTCCATTCCCAGATAACCAATGGCGCACCAGGTTTTTTCGGCTAATTTCCGTATACCGACAGAACCGCATAATCCCTTTTAATACTTGGGAACTATAGTCCGTGGAGAGTCCATATTTAGCCCGCCACCACGCCAAAATTTTCTTTTCTATCGCGTCCCAATTTTGCCGATAGCGGTCTGTTCCTGGCTTTCCTACCCGTTCATATAGCGAGAGGTTATCATTCTGTAATTTAGCGATCATTAGTTTACCTTTGTCGCTATTTACCCAGTCAGTTTGGCTCAGAATATTAACAAAACTTTTGGCAAAAAACTGTTCGAGTTGCGTCAGCTTCTTCTGGGGAATTTTTTCGGAAAAAGATTCTAGGATTCTGGTATATGTATGGTAGTTCACCGCCTTAGCATTAGTCGGGTGGCGGATAAAAAATAGGCGGTTTGTCTTCAGGACTTCTTGAGCCAGTCGCATCATTAAATGGGTTTTACCAGAACCTGGTTCTCCCAGAACTATGGCTCCCTGGCTTTGATGGTTGGGGGATTGTTTGATTTCATGAATGACGGCTTTTAGGGTGTCAAATTGATGGCTGTAAATATCCCCATAGTCCGGGTGATATTCAAAGGGTGTATTGACTCGAATACTGCTGAAAGGATTAGGGGTATTCTGGTATAGTTCGGCAATATTTTCAGACATGACTGGTGATTTTAAGGAGTTTAAATAACTATAAAGTTGGTAGGTAAATTGTGCATCATAACTAGCACTGTGAGCATGGCGATCGTCAAATCTCTGGCGGTTTAATCGCAAATCTAAGGTTTTGCATAAGTAACTTAATCCATAGTCGGGAAGGTTTGCTAACTGCTTTTTGGCTAACTTACAGGTACAGATAAATTGATAATTTGGATAGGAAATTTCGACTTGTTTAAAGCTGCGTTTTAATATCCGTTGGTCATGTTCTGCATGATGGCAGATTATGACTTGATTATGGCACAGATTATCGACTTGTTTAACTATATCTAGCAGTGTTTCCTGATGCAGTCTCAATGTCGGTTCTGGGTGGTTTTTGGCGACAAATGCGTGATACAAAATTGCTCCCTGATTATCCACCAGCGCCACTTCCGTTAAGCTGTCTCTCCCTTCTGTATCTAATACAATAAACGAACTTGTATTTAGGTGGTAGTTATCCCTGGTCATGTGAAGTATAGATAATTATATTTTTTGCCAACCCATTTCTCCTAGTCTCCTATTTTTAGCCAAAAGTAAATTATAGGCATTTACTGGCATTTTAAGCAATCACAATTTACAATTCTTAATGATTGTGTGGATACCACAGGTTTAAGGTTGGCTCAAAAAATCCCCAACCTGGCGTTCTGACAGCAAAAAAGGGAATGAAGACTAAGAAGTAGTCTCATTCCCCTAGAGTTAAGTCAGGGGCGATCGCCAAAAATCTTCAACACCCGACTATGCTACTATGTTATTTTACCAAAGGTGGTCGGTTCGGCGCAGGACCGGTGTTTAATTCAAAATCTCTACAATTAATGGCTTCTTCTGATAAGGCTTTACAGGGATGAACGGTACATTTTAAGCGATAGTCTCCCGTAAAAAAAGCGCAGCGACTACAGGGGATATCATGGAGTTTTTTAACGTTTTTAACACCATCTTTAATGGCGATAATAGATGAGTAAATAAATCCCATCAAGGTTATGGATATAAACAATGGAAAGATGAGATTAATTGGCGTTAATGCGGTTTCAGACATGACTATCTCCTGGGAAAATTGATTTTTTTAGCAAAGGAAGGGTCTCCTATAACTGGAATGAGTTGGAATTATTGGATATATTATTCAGTCATAAATCAGAGCATCTTCGGAGCAGAGATAATCTGAAAAACCAAGGAGATCATCCCAAAAATTAACAATAGTCTCACCGACTTTTTGCGGATAAAAATAATGGCAAAAATAGCGACTATCTGGACATTGCCAAAGGCGATCGCATGGTTTAAAAAACCTTTCCCACCCCTGCCATAAATTCTGGTCAATAACCAGGTCATGTTCCCCTCTACATACCAGTAAAGGAACCGGGACACCACCAGGAGAAAAACTCACCCGTTTATATAAACTATGGGGAGACAGGGAACTAATCAGATCCTCTTTTAAAATCCCCATCAATTTTTTAGTAATGGGAGGACATTGAAACCCAAACAGGTTATAAACCGTTTGATTTAACAGTTTTTCTTGACCACAATTGAGAAGCTGTCGTTGTACATAATAATGAGCCTGCCAATCAACAGACGGATAAAAACCCACAGAAATCAAAGTAAGCGATCGCACCATTTCCGGATGTTGACGAGCATATAATAACCCCAACAATCCACTAATACCATGCCCAATTAAATGCACAGGATAATCACAATTTTTCAGATAGTTATGGAGCCAAATTAACGGCGGATTAAATGACAGCGGTTCATCCAGACTCAGATAATACCTATATTGGCTAATATAAGCCGAGTGAGACAAAAAATTTAAGCAGGGTTGGTTAAACTCTTGTAAAGCTGGGCTGACATTTAACCAAACTGCATCATGTAAGACAGCCATGAATTTCTCCTAATGATATTTCCGGCAATTGTATCGATTAATGAGGGCAAGTAGGGGAGTGTTTTTCTGAATAACTAGCCTCAAATAAGAGTCGGTCAACACTTTCTGAAGCTGGCAAAGTCAGGCGACAATTTTGGCATTGCCAATATAAGCCATGATGGCTAAAATGTAGCAGTAATTCTCCAGAGCAACAAGGACAATTCATTTAACCTATTCCCATTTGCTAAAGGATATGAGACGCGGGGGTAAGTCATCTCTAATCGAGTAGTGGATGAGTCAATAGATATCAAGAGATGACACTGACCCATCCACCCACCCGTCTAGGGGGGACTTACTCAGACTTAAACCTCAATAGAGTTTAAAGCTCGTTCAACCCGACGAAAATCAAATCCCAAGGCTCTCAGAGCGTGCCAAAGATGTCCTTGTAGGAAGAAGAATGCTAAGAAGAAATGAGCATTAGCTAACCAACAGCGGGGGTATGAGCGCCCATGGGTAGGACGGTTGTATCTGCAAAGTAAGGCGCAATTCCGAGTTTAATATCTAGGGGCGGACCGTAGAACTCCACAGGATAAGCCAAAGTATTCACAGCGCAGAAATAAGCTGCCACAAAACCGGCTAAAGCAATGCCACCCAAGGAGTAAGAGAGGATAGCTTCTCCTGAAAAAATCAGGACTTTTTTCGCCCATTTGAGGGGGGGAACCAAGATATGCCAAACACCGCCAGCAATGAGCATCACCCCTACATAAATATGACCGCCAACTAAATCTTCAAGGTTATCGATAGTGGCAAAATGGGTTTGATAGCCATAGATAGTTGCGGGGTTAAGGGTAGGCTCTGTTACCAGACGGACGGTTTGAGTTGCTGCATCATACAGTCCGCCAAAATACATAGCTTTGGCGACTAGCAATAAGGCTCCCATACCTAAAAACAGTAAGTGATGCCCTAAAATTAAGCCCAACTGTTTTGGGTCTTCCCAATCAAAATGAAATTTCTTGGCTTGACCCTGGGCGGTTTTTAAATCTTCGGGTGCTTTAAAGGTGTGAAATAGCGCTCCGGCACCTAATACGGCTGAGGAGATTAAATGAACGGCTCCCACCACAAAGAAAGGGTAAGTATCTACCACTTGTCCACCATCCCCGACACCTAATCCCAGGGTGGCTAGGTGAGGTAGCAGAATTAACCCTTGTTCGCCCATTGGTAGGCTGGGGTCGAACCAGGAAACCTCAAACAGGGTAAAGGCTCCGGCCCAAAATGCAATTAAGGCTGATTGAGCAACGTGGGCGGCAATAAATAGCCCAGACAGGTTAGCAAAGCGGGCATTACCCGCCCACCAGTCATATTTGACGCTTGGATTTTCGTAAGTCTGCATAGTGCTACAACGTTATACATCTTCCCAGCTTATTGCATAAGTATCTCAATAAGCTATTAAGACTTATTGTAAATAACTTTCAATAAAACGCAAGTTAAGTTTTGTTACGAATAGCCAAAAGCCATATATATCAATGATTTAAGCCAAATTACCCCTAGATATTGGCTAAATTTATTATCAATAATCAATAATTCAGTCGCAAACTACAAGTATTAATTATCAATTAAGATGGCCATGCACAAAAAAAGACCCCGATGGTATCGGAGTCCCTGGTTTTTGATTAAGGGGGGCGAAGCCAAAGGCGGCCCCAAACCTTAACTGATATCTTAACTGAAATTTTAGTAGTCGAAGTCGCCACCCATGCCAGCGCCAGCGGGAGCGGCGTTGTCTTTGGGTTCTGGTTTGTCAGCGACGATACACTCGGTAGTTAAGACCATGCCAGCGATAGAAGCGGCATTTTGGAGAGCAGAGCGAGTGACTTTGGCGGGGTCAACAATACCAGCCTCGAACATATTGACATATTCGCCATTGGCTGCATTGTAGCCGACATCAAAGGATTTTTCTTTCACCCGTTCAGCGACGACAGCGCCATTTTCGCCAGCATTTTCAGCGATCCGTTTCAGGGGAGACAACAGAGCGCGAGCGACAATCATAGCACCGGTGAGAGCCTCACCAGTCAATTGGTTGCTGGTCGCCCACTCTTCCAACTGGGGAGCCAAGTGAGCCAGAGTTGTACCACCACCGGGCACAATTCCTTCCTCAACAGCAGCTTTGGTGGCGTTGATGGCATCTTCGAGGCGCAGTTTGCGGTCTTTCATTTCGGTTTCTGTCGCAGCACCAACTTTGATAACTGCTACACCACCAGCCAATTTAGCCAGACGCTCTTGTAGTTTCTCTTTGTCATAGGAAGACTCGGTTTCTTCCATTTGACGGCGTAGCTGCTCACAACGAGCTTTAACGCCAGCTTCGTTACCTTCAGCAACAATGGTGGTGTTGTCTTTGGTGATGGTGATGCGGCGAGCTTTACCAAGCATATCAATCTTGGTGCTTTCCAGTTTCAGACCAGCATCCTCAGTGATGACTTGACCACCGGTGAGAACTGCAATATCTTCTAACATGGCTTTGCGGCGATCGCCAAAACCAGGAGCTTTAACAGCAGCCACATTCAGCACACCGCGCAGGCGGTTAACCACGAGGGTAGCCAGGGCTTCTTTTTCGATATCCTCAGCAATGATTAACAGAGGACGACTAGAGCGAGCTACTTGTTCGAGAACCGGAACTAAATCCTGAACCAAGGTAATTTTTTTATCGGTGAGCAGGATATAAGGTTCATCGAGGATAGCTTCCATGCGCTCGGTATCGGTAGCGAAGTAAGGGGAGATATAGCCCTTATCAAAGCGCATACCTTCGGTGATTTCCAGTTCGGTAGTCATGGACTTACCTTCTTCGAGGGAAATCACGCCCTCTTTACCCACTTTGTCCATGGCTTCAGCGATCATCTGACCAACTTCTTCGTCGTTACCAGCAGAGATGGTACCAACTTGAGCGATCGCTTTAGAATCTTCCACAGGGCGAGCGTGTTCAGCAATTCTGTCTACCAAGAAAGCTGTCGCTTTATCAATTCCCCGTTTCAGTTCAATGGGGTTAGCTCCGGCTGCTACGTTCCGCAGTCCTTCTTTAACCATGGCATGGGCGAGAACCGTTGCAGTGGTGGTTCCATCTCCAGCCGCATCGTTGGTTTTAGAAGCCGCTTGACGAATCAGGGCTACACCAGTATTCTCAATGTTATCTTCGAGTTCGATTTCTTTGGCGATCGTCACCCCGTCGTTAACGATTTGGGGTGCGCCAAATTTCTTTTCCAGGACTACGTTACGGCCTTTTGGTCCGAGAGTAACGGCTACGGACTCAGCCAAGATGTCCATACCACGTTCGAGGGCGCGACGAGCATTTTCGTTGTATATAATACGTTTTGCCATAGGTTCCTATTTCAGTTGCTATTCGGATACTACAAAGGATTGTGAATCAGCTTTCACGCTGAGACACCCACAGAAGAGTCAAAATGTGGGATAGTTATTAGTTGACGGTTTAGTTGACGATCGCCAGAATGTCTTTTTCGGCTAACAGGACGTATTCATCGCCACCGAGTTTAATGTCAGTTCCGGCGTATTTGGAATACAGAACTTTGTCGCCGACTTTGACTTCCATTTCGCAGCGGGAGCCATCATCATTGCGTCGTCCCGGTCCAGCGGCTACGATTTCGCCAACCTGGGGTTTTTCTTTAGCAGTGTCCGGCAGGAGAATTCCGCCTGCAGTTTTTTCTTCTGAAGCACTGACCTTAACGAAAACGCGCTCGCCAAGGGGTTTAACCGTAGAAACACTAAGAGAGACAGCAGCCATTCAATTACCTCCTATTTTCAAACACTGGGGGTGAGAGTTAACAGCATTTAGACCCCACGAACGGGAAACTGTCTCAAGTTTGCCCATCTCGGTCGAATGTCCATCTGATGTTTTTAGCACTCTCAACCTCTGAGTGCTAATTTACCTAATCGAGTGAGGCGATCGCAACAGCATCAACTGTACGGGTTCCCGAACAGATCCGGTAGTGAAAAGTGAAAATAGCCGAAAATTTAGTGCTGAGTGCGAACTTGCCACTGTTTCCCATGTCTCCCGTATAATGGATAATCGAGTCTCAGGTATCATTATCCGTAATTCCATGATTGAACATCCTCAAAACCCAGAACCGGAAACTGAAAACCCCCAGTATTGCGAAGGAGGGTCCCTATCCGCGACAGTTAAGAACCTAGGCTTATCGCAAATTCAGCGTCACATATTCCTATGCGCTGACCAAACCCACCCCAAATGCTGCTCCAAGTCAGCTAGTATCGAATCTTGGAATTATCTAAAAAATCGGCTCAAAGAACTAAACCTAGACCGTCCCACAGCCGACCATCCCGGTTGTATATTTAGAACCAAAGCCAATTGTTTGCGGGTGTGTTGTCAAGGGCCAATTTTAGTAGTATATCCCGATGGTGTTTGGTATAGATCCGCCACTCCCGAAGTGATTGAACGGATTATTCAAGAACACCTAATCGGGTCTAGTGTTGTAGAGGAGTACGCCTTTCTCAGCCACCCATTAAGTTTATCTGAGCTAGAAAACAACAGTTGATTATCAGTCACTGACAGGGTAAGGAGTCCGATTCTAGCTGGCATGGTTGAATTTTAAGATATCATAGGGTAAAACCCCCTGTATACTGCTGCCCCTAGGAAGTTCACCCAAACTGTTAATAGTCCCCCAACTAGATCATATCTCCAACGGAACAATGAACCAAAATACTGTCGCACCGGAACCAAGGCGACTTATGCTAGTAGACGATGATCCTAACCTCGTGATTTTGGTCAGCGATTATCTGGAGTTGCGAGGGTATCAAGTCACCATTGCCGAAAATGGTCAAAAAGCCCTCGAAAAACTGGAAGAAGAAGTGCCAGAATTAATAATTTGTGACATTATGATGCCGGAGATGGATGGCTATACCCTAGTCAAGCTAATCCGGGAAAATTCCCAATTTGGTTGGATTCCGGTAATTTTCCTATCCGCCAAAGGACAAAGCGAAGACCGGGTTAAAGGCCTCAATACCGGGGCTGATGTGTATATGGTCAAGCCTTTTGATCCAGAAGAACTAATGGCTCAGGTAGAGTCATCTCTGCGACAAACTGAACGTCTAACCCGATATCGTAAATCCGTCATCGGAACCTCCCCAAAAATTAAAGTTCGCTCTGGGGTGGAGTTGACCCCAACAGAGTTAAAGGTGGTTGAGTTGGTAGCCAAGGGAAAGGGAAACCGAGAAATCTCCAAAATTATGGAAGTCAGCCAGCGGACTATTGAAAGCCATATCAGTAATATGTTAGGTAAAACTGGACTTCATAACCGCACCCAACTAGCTCGCTGGGCTTTGGAGAGTCAAGAAATGTAGGGGTTTTCTGCTGAGTGGGGCGATCGCTGGCGCAAGTTGATCGCACAACACTGTATACTATTATGAGGGTCATAATCGGACTTCTATATTTTAAATTGAGACCAGAAAACACTACTATTAGTCAGTTTCAGCCAAAGCGCCGCCCATGCTACGAATGTACCAGTTAGGTATTTCGTCAGTTAGTGGCGTTTGTGGTGTCCAGTCATCAGTCCAGTATGGCATTATTACCTACCACAGAAATCACTCGGTCGCACTGGCTATATCTTAGACCTTGATGGCTCGCTGACTAACTTTAGCAGTAAGATACTACTGTGGCTCGCTGTTGGTCTGGCTTTAACTAAACTCCTGAAGATCATAACCGCCATTGAAAGGAGGGTAAGATCGGCTAGTAGTGATTTCAATTGCAGCTAATATAATCAAAGGTGAAACTCAGGTAAAACTCTCGTAAAATTAGGATATTGAACAGCCAATATGATATTTTTATATGGTTCTGACAACTCGAAAATTAGGGTTTTGTTAGCCTATTGGAGGATAGTAAAACCTAGGCATAGGTTCGATTATAGGCTCTGATATGACATATCAATCTTGTCAGAGATTCGGGTTAAACTTAGTGAGTATTCACGTGCTAAGATAAAGTATCTAGTTTAAATTCTTTACTACAAATATTAGGTCTTTAGTTTGTATGCCTAACTTGAGAAACCGTCTATCTATTTTTGTAGACGGTAACAATATGTTCTACGCTCAACAAAAAAACGGCTGGTTTTTTGATCCCCGAAGGGTTTTGGACTATTTTAAACATGAACAAGCCGATCTGATTTTTATTAATGCTTTCTGGTACACGGGACTCAAAGACCCTCAAGACCAAAGGGGGTTTCGGGATGCCTTGATTAGCCTAGGATATACAGTCCGCACCAAAATTTTAAAAGAATACTATGATGATAGTTCAGGTAGGTATTCTCAAAAGGCAAATCTGGACATTGAAATTGTGGTCGATATGTTTAATACGGTAGATCAATACGATCGCGTAGTGTTGTTTAGCGGAGATGGTGATTTTGAGCGAGCTATTGAGTTGCTACGTTCTAAAAATACTCATATCACCGTGGTTTCCACAGAAGGAATGATTGCGAGGGAACTACGCAACGCTACCGATCGCTATATAGATCTTAACGACATCCGAGACCAGATTGAGAAAATCGACTATTAAGTTAAACTGTTGACTATGGGAGGATTTACACCAATGACTATTCAACCCCACCCAGATCGGGTAATTATTTTTGATACTACCCTACGGGACGGAGAACAATGCCCAGGAGCTACCTTAAACGTTGATGAAAAGCTAGTGATTGCTCGACAACTAGCGCGTTTAGGAGTAGATGTAATTGAAGCCGGGTTTGCGATCGCCAGTAGCGGAGACTTTGAAGCCGTACAACGCATTGCGGAAACCGTAGGAACCGAAAACGGTCCGATTATATGTAGTCTAGCTCGGTCTGTCAAGGCTGATATTGAAGCGGCGGCTAAGGCTCTGAAACCGGCGGCTCATCCCCGCATTCATACTTTTATTGCTACCTCTGATATTCACCTGAAATACAAACTCAAAAAGACTCGCCAGGAAGTCCTAGACATCACCAGCGAGATGGTAGCCTATGCTAAATCGTTATGTGAGGATATCGAATTTTCTCCAGAGGACGCTGGACGCTCTGACCCCGAATTTCTCTATCAAGTTTTAGAAAGAGCGATCGCCGCTGGTGCGACAACAGTTAATATTCCCGATACTGTCGGCTACACCACCCCCTCAGAATTTGGCGGTTTAATTCGCGGAATTAAAGAAAACGTCCCCAATATCGATCAAGCCATTATCTCCGTCCACGGTCACAACGACCTAGGGTTAGCGGTGGCTAACTTCCTAGAAGCCGTTAAAAATGGCGCACGACAACTCGAATGTACTATTAATGGTATCGGAGAGCGTGCCGGAAATGCAGCCCTAGAAGAGCTAGTTATGGCTCTCCATGTGCGCCGACAATTCTTTAACCCCTTCTTCGGTCGTCCGGCTGACTCAGAAGTTCCCATCACCAATATTAATACCCGTGAGATTTACAAAACTTCCCGTCTGGTATCTAACCTAACGGGGATGTTAGTACAGCCGAATAAGGCCATTGTCGGTGCTAATGCCTTCGCTCACGAGTCGGGAATTCACCAAGATGGAGTTCTCAAAAATAAGTTAACCTATGAAATCATGGATGCTCAATCCATTGGATTGAATGATAACCTGATTGTCTTAGGTAAACATTCCGGCCGCCATGCCTTCCAAAATCGTCTACAGGAGTTGGGTTTTGACCTGTCTGATGATGAGATTAATAAGGCTTTTGTCCGATTTAAAGATGTGGCTGACAAGAAAAAAGAAGTCACTAACTGGGATATTGAAGCCATTGTTAATGATGAAATTCAACAAACCCCAGAATTGTTCCGCCTGGAGTTAGTACAGGTGTCCTGTGGAAATAATGCTCGTCCGACGGCGACTGTTACCCTCAGAACTCCTGAAGGTCAAGAGTTGACTGACGCGGCTACGGGAACTGGTCCGGTGGATGCGGTTTATAAAGCTATTAACCGGGTGGTTAATGTTCCTAATGAGTTGATTGAGTTTGCGGTACAGTCAGTAACTGCGGGAATTGATGCGATCGGAGAGGTTACTATTCGCTTACGCTATCAAGGACGAGTCTTTTCTGGTCATGCTGCTAATACTGATATTATCGTAGCTTCTGCTCAGGCTTACATTAATGCTCTCAATCGCCTACAATCTTCCCTAGAACCAAAATCTAATCAGGTGGGCGATCGCCAATCTGTTATTAGTGTTTAAAGGGTTAATTTTCATGGGAGAGGGTTGGGGATTTGTCCCCAGCCCCCCTATCTGTGGACAGATTTAATTCAATCCCGACTGAAATAAATTTCCCAGTCTGTAAGTAAATGTTAAGCTAGAGCAATGTTCCGTTATTGAAGTTGATATCGAAGAATCTAATATGTTATCTCAACCCATATTTGACGATCGCTCTCTCAGTCAGTCCTTTTATCAAACTCTGATTAAACGCTTCCCTAACTCTCTACACCAGTCAATTCAAGACCTTTTAACTGAATGTCGCCTAGGTATGGCTCCGAGTCCAACGGGAGTCAAAACTTTTTTTATTATTGCTCCCTCTGTGTTAATTGGCGATCGACTTCTCCATCAAATTGATACTATTATCGACCGTGTGGCTGACCTCATGGGAGGTGTCGGACAAGTTGCTATTTGCATTCATCCCCCACAAGACATTAGCGATCAACCTACCACAGAAGTTAATAGCGATCGCTCTCCCCACACTCACCCACAATACATGATGTGTAAAATTTTCCCCGTCTTGATCAATGAATAATAGGGACGCTATGTAGGGGCGGGTTCCACCGTTAACTACATATGGGGGTGAGAGGATTAAAAAACCCGCCCTTAACCGAGAGTTCCACCGTTAATTAGATTTGGGGGTGAGAGGATTAAAAAACCCGCCCTTAACCGAGAGTTCCACCGTTAATTAGATGTGGGGGTGAGAGGATTAAAAAACCCGCCCTTAACCGAGGGTTCCACCGTTAACTACATCTGGGGGTGAGAGGATTAAAAAACCCGCCCTTAACCGAGGGTTCCACCGTTAACTACATCTGGGGGTGAGAGGATTAAAAAACCCGCCCTCCGGCTGTAGCCAAATCATGTATTTTGGCATTAAGACAAGGAACCATCATAGCATTAGCTTATCAGGTTTTGGTTAAACCTGTCAACTGGCTGCTGAAAAATTCTCGAAAATTCCCGGCTTTAGATAAGTGATACAAATATTTTTGCCGGAATAATTTTAATATTCAAAAAATTGTTAATAATTGTTGCGAAATTTATTACAAATTATTCTCAATACTTGACGAGAGAATGGGGGTTCTGGTAGTTTTAGAGAAATAATAATCCAGGGGTTCTTATGCAAAATTCGCAAAATATCGGCTAGAACCATGATTCTCTGGTGATTTAGGGTAAGTTGTTGGGGTAAATTGGAGTTATTCGATGCACGGGTTTTGGGGTAAATTGATCCTAGCCCCGCAGCCTGGTATTGACAAAATACACTTTTTGTGTATAGAGGTTTTTGCTAAGGATAGGGGCTATGATGGTGCTATAGGTCCAAGGTAGCAAAAGTAGGACCATCAGGGGACTCAATTAACTCTCGTACCCGATAAATAGGGCGATCCTGAGACTCATGATAGGTCCGCATAAGCAACTCAGCCAAGAGTCCAAAACACAATAATTGAATACCAGTTAATGTGAGCAAAACAGCCAACATTAAGAGAGGTCTGTGTCCGATACTAGCGCCCAATACTAAGCGGAGGAAACTGAGATACCCTCCGGCGGTGATACCAAATAGTAAAAGGACAAAACCCAGCAGCCCAAAAACGTGCATAGGTCGGGTGAGAAAGGTTTTGATAAAAGCAATGGTAAATAAATCCATTAATACGCGAAAGGTGCGACCTAAACCGTACTTACTGCGACCATAGCGGCGGGGATGATGTCGCACAGGTAATTCAGTGACTCGTGCGCCTTCGATAAAAGCCAAAACGGGTAAAAAGCGGTGTAATTCTCCATAGAGTTTCATGTCATGGACTACTTCTGCACGATAGGCTTTGAGAGAACAGCCATAATCATGAAGTTGGACTCCGGTAATTTTACCGATTAACCAGTTAGCAATTTTGGAGGGAAGTAGGCGAGTTAAGAAGTCATCTTGACGATGTTTGCGCCAGCCACTTACTACGTCGTAACCCTTAGATAATTCTGCTAATAAATGGGGTATATCAGCGGGATCATTTTGTAGGTCTCCGTCGAGGGTGACAATGACTTGACCTTTGGCGTGGTTAAAACCGGCAGACATAGCGGGGGTTTGACCGTAGTTGCGACGGAGGATAATTACCCGTAGGTGAGGATTGGTTAAGACCTGTTGTTTGAGTAATTCGGCGGAACCGTCTACAGAACCATCATCGACGCAAATTAATTCATAGGCGATCGCCGCATCGGTGAAACTCTGGTGAATGGAAGTGATGAGAGTGGGTAAACTTTCTAATTCGTTATAAACAGGTACGACTACGGAAACGGTGAAGCTGGTGTGCTTGTCCGACCTATCATCAACCCTGACGCAGCCAGATTTTCCTGGTAAAATATCCATTGGGTATATGTGAGCGTTTAGCAATTCCTAGAAATCCTACAACATTCGGGGTATAGTTGACAGGGGAGTAAGCCAATTGGTGCGGGTTCGTGGTTCGGTTGATGGCTAGTCAAACACCCTGGACTGATGTTCATGCTAAGGTACATAGATCTCTGAGAAGCCGAAATCTTTTACCCTGTGGAGAGGCCCTGTTGGTGGCTGTGTCTGGGGGTCAAGATTCGATGTGTTTAATCAGACTATTATTAGACTTGCAAGGGAAATGGAATTGGCGAATGGCGATCGCCCATTGTGATCATCAGTGGCGGCGCGACTCGGTAGCTAATGCTGATTATATTGAGGAGTTGGGTAAAATTTGGCAGGTCCCATGTTACCGATTAACAGCCCCACAAATACCGAAAACAGAAGCGGCGGCGCGGGAGTGGCGTTATCAAGTGTTGGGGGAAATTGCCCAAACAGATAATTATGGTTATGTAGTAACAGGTCATACGAAAAGCGATCGGGCGGAGACGTTATTATATAATCTAATTCGTGGTAGTGGTGCCGATGGATTAACTTCTTTAGTGTGGAGTCGTCCTATATTCGGGAGGGAGACAGAAACAAAGCCAATATTAGTGCGTCCTTTACTAGAGATAACTCGTCAGGAAACGGGAGAATTTTGTCAACAGCGAGATTTGCAAATTTGGGAAGATAGCACTAATACAGATGTGAGTTATGCTAGAAACCGTATTCGACATCAACTGATACCGGAGTTGGCAAATAAGTTTAACCCCAAGGTTGAACAAGCCTTAGCCCAAACGGCTGAATTATTGCGGGCTGATGTAGAATATTTGGAACAAGAAGCTGATGAATTATATAGTTTGGCTATGGCTCCTGCGCCGTGTAATAATAGCTATGGAGTAAATCGCCACAAATTGAAATCAGCCCCTTTAGCCCTGCAACGTCGGGTGATGAGAAGGTTTTTAGAGGAGGTACTGAGGAAAGGGACTAACTTTGAACAAGTCGAAAAACTGACCCGCTTAATTTATGCCCCAAACCGATCGCAAAGTGATCCTTTTCCCGGTGGTGCGATCGCCCAAGTTGAGGGAGAATGGATCTGGTTAAAATTTCCGCCCCAAGTGGGTGATGAAGCTAATTAATCATTCACAACAGGAATTTTTCACGATGTATATACCTATTTGGCCGGGTAATGCTAAAACTTTAGGTGCTACCTGGGACGGTAAAGGGACTAACTTTGCATTATTCAGTGAAAATGCCACAGCAGTTGAACTGTGCTTATTTGATAGTAAAGACCAAGAGACTCGCATTCCCCTAACGGAAGTGAAAAACTTTGTCTGGCATGGTTATGTACCAGGAATAGCCCCCGGTCAACGCTATGGTTTCCGGGTTCATGGTCCTTTTGCACCCCATGAAGGTCATCGTTTTAATCCTCATAAACTGCTGATTGATCCCTATGCCAAAGCCTTGGATGGTGAAATTGGCTATGGTGAAGAAATTTTTGGCTATCGATGGGAAGATCCCGAATTAGATTTAGGCTATTCGGAATTGGATGATGCTCATTTAGTGCCGAAAGCGGTGGTTGTAGATGAGTCCTTCGACTGGGAAGATGATCAGCTCCTGGATATTCCCCAACATGAGACAATTATTTATGAAATGCACGTGCGGGGATTTACTAAACTACACCCGGATATCCCGGAAGAATTACGGGGCACTTATGCGGGTTTGGGACATCCGGCGGCGATCGCCTATTTACAGTCCCTAGGAATTACAGCAGTGGAATTGATGCCTGTTCATCATTTTCTATCTCAACCGGGACACTTGGTAGACAAGGGGTTAATAAATTATTGGGGTTATGACTCAATTGGCTATTTTGCGCCACAGTATAACTATAGTGCTGACCCCACCGCTGGCAACCAAGTCCGGGAATTTAAGGAAATGGTAAAAGCCCTCCATGCTGGAGGTATCGAAGTAATTTTAGATGTTGTCTATAACCACACCGGAGAAGGCAACCATTGCGGTCCGACTCTGTCCCTGCGGGGGATTGATAATGCTAGTTATTATCGGTTAATGGAAGACGATCGCCGCTATTATATGGACTTTACTGGCTGTGGTAATTCCCTCAATGTTAGCCAGCCCCAAGTTCTGAAACTGATTATGGATAGCCTCCGCTATTGGGTTTTGGAAATGCACGTTGATGGCTTCCGCTTTGACCTAGCCTCGGCTTTGGCGCGAGAACTCTATGAGGTCAATAGTCTAGCGGCATTTTTTGATATTATCCACCAAGATCCGGTGCTTTCTAATGTCAAGTTGATCGCTGAACCTTGGGACGTGGGAGAAGGTGGCTATCAGGTGGGTAAATTCCCCCTGTTATGGTCGGAATGGAATGGCAAATATAGGGATACGGTGCGGGACTTCTGGCGCGGTGAGGATAGTTCTTTGGCGGAATTTGCTTATCGGTTTACTGGGAGTTCTGACCTGTATGAGGATAATGGACGACAACCTCACGCTAGTATTAATTTTGTCACCGCCCATGATGGATTTACTCTCAATGACTTGGTGAGTTACAACGAAAAACACAACGAAGAGAATGGGGAGGATAACAACGACGGGGAAAGCCATAACCGCTCTTGGAATTGTGGGGAAGAAGGCGAAACAGATGATCCTGATATTTTAGAGTTGCGAAACCGCCAGCGTCGTAATTTCTTGGTGACATTAATGTTATCCCAAGGGGTGCCGATGATGGTCAGCGGTGATGAGTTGGGACGGACTCAAAAAGGCAATAATAATGCCTACTGTCAAGATAATGAAATTTCTTGGCTCGATTGGGATCTACCTGGGTCTAATGCGACTCTGTTGGATTTTACCCGTCAGTTGATTTATTTCCGCCGCCAACATCCGGTTTTCCGCCGCCGTAAGTGGTTCCAAGGACAAGCTATTCATGGTTCGGGAGTTAATGATCTGGGCTGGTTTAATCCAGACGGCGGCGAAATGACTGAGGAACAATGGAATGCTGGATATGCTAAGGCGATCGCTGTTTTTATTAATGGTGAGGAAATTCCCGCCCGTGGTCCTAAGGGTGAACGGGTGATGGATGATAGCTTTATGCTATTATTTAATGCTCACTATGAGGAAATCGAATTTGTTTTACCAGAAGGTTTACAGGCTCGACATTGGCAAGTTATTATTGATACCAAAGAATCTTTATTGCTGCCACAAGGACCTTATTACTCTGGTAATCAACCTATCCTAACTGAAGCGCGATCAGTGATCGTTATGCAAATGCGTTAGGAATTAATGGAAAATTTGGGGAGGGACAATTGATGATTGATGATTGTCAATTGTCTTTTCCTTGTCTGTTAGTCAATTCCCGATTTACTAAACTACTCCCAATGGCGATCGCTCAAATTTTTCAACAGTTTGGGGCTTGGTTTCCCAGCGCACATCAAAAAATTAAAGCCCAGGCTGATGAGTTGGGGGACAAATTTAAGGGAATAGAACTTGACCCAATTCCACCCCAGAATTTACTGCGCCTCAAACAAGCTGTGGCTGATTTAAAGACACCATCACCTCACCAAGAGTTATTGCGCGCACAATTGTCGCAAGCGATTAATTCCTGGTCTGAGGGGGCAGAATGTGATAATGCTATGGTGGTTTTGGCTAGTCCGGTAGAGGCTATATCTACTGTGTTTTGGGATACTTTGAGTTCCTCAGAACCAATGGATGGTTTGACTCGCCAATGGCTGCCTTGGTCAGAGCGACCGGGAAACCATACTATTATTATATCACAACTAGAAGAGAGTATTTTACAACCGACTCAGGAAGAGCGATCGCTGGTGGTAATTCCTGATTTGAGTTGGTGTTTTTTGCGGTGTGTCGATGGTTTGCTGGGAATTGAAAGGTTAGCAGATGCGATTTTTAGCGATCGCTCACGGTTTTGGCTGATTGGTTGTAACCATTGGAGTTGGCTATATTTAGATCGAGTTTGTCAACTGGGAAATTTGGTGGGTGTGAAAACATCAATTCCGCCTCTCAGTGCGATCGAACTCAAGGAATGGTTAACTCCGGTATGGGAAACTGTAGATCTACAATGGGGTGAAAAATCCGAGGGTGAGGAGGAAAAACCAGATGACAACTGGTGTTGTAGTGAGGAAAAACGATATTTTGAGCAGCTAGAAGATGTGTCTGAGGGTAATCGTGCGATCGCTGCTGACGCTTGGCTAAATTCTTTGGGTATTTCCCCGCCGCCAGAAGAGGAAGAGGAGGAAGAAGGGGAAAACCAGACCGGAGAAAATCCTGATCAACCTTGGTTGGTCGATCGCCCTAGTATACCAGAATTGCCCAGTTTGACTAAAAGCGATCGCTTTTTGCTGTTTTCCTTAATATTACATGGTTCCATCTCTTTGCCTCACTTGTGTATGACTTTAGGGGAGGGAGAGAGTGCAACTCAAACTCAGGTTCAGAAACTCATCCGTGATGGCTTAATTGTCCGCCGTCCGGGAAACAGTGGTGCAGCGCCACGGTTTACGATCAATGGTATTTACTACCCTCGTCTCAAGCGATATCTCGATAACAATAAATTTATGGTGGGTGAGGATTAGAAATGTTAATCGACATTTGGCTATATCAGTTATTGGCTGAAACCAACGGGGAAGCGACGACTAACCCTAATCAAATTTGGGCGGATATCACCTTTGGGAAAATTGTCTTGGGGGTGGTGATTTTTATGCTGACCTATGGCGGTGTTATCGTTACCGAAAAGTCTCTTTACTGGTTTTCCGAACAGGTCCCGCTGCGGTTTCGTTTATTGATCAAAGAGTCTGTACCCTTCTGGCGAGCCTTTATTTTTGGGTTGGCGGGGGTGATCTTGATTAATTTGTTTCTGGACCTATCCTCGACTAATCTGTTGGCGATAACTGGGACGGCTGCGGTGGCGGTGGGTTTTGCCTTTAAAGATTATGCCAGTTCGGTGATCTCTGGGATGATTGCTTTATTTGAAAGACCTTATCAAGTCGGCGATCGCGTCACTATTGATGGTCAGTATGGGGAAATCATCAGCTATGGACTCCGTGCGATCCAACTGCAAAGCCCTGATGATGATATTGTCACCATTCCCCATAATAAAATGTGGACAGAGCCGATCATCAATGCTAATAAGGGTGAAGTAGAAGCACAGACGGCGGTTGATTTTTATTTTGCCCATGATGCCGATATCGATCGCATTATCCCTATACTATATAGAGTGGCTCAGACCAGCAAATATACACAACTTAACCTCCCCATTGTGGTGGTGGTAAATGAGAAGCCTTGGGGAACTTTGGTGAAGCTGAGATGCTATCCCATGGATGTTAGGGATGAGTTTATTTTTAAAACTGACCTAATTCGCCGCGCTAAAAAGACTTTTGGGGAGTTAGGCATTCCTTACCCCGTCTTACCCGCGATAATTACTGATTAATCCCCAAATAGCTATCAGGCTGGAAAATTGGCGATGGGCGATTATGCGATCGGATAAGGGGTTGTCAATTCCAATTTTTACCTATAAAATAATCGAGAATTGGAATTTTAGCCTTCATGTCCAATCCTTTTCTGTTTCTCGAATATGAACCCGCTTTTGAGAGCTTGGGGGATGATTATTATGATGTCGTAGCGGCCGCCTCCTTCCCGCTGCATATTTTGCGTTTCCGTAATGATGAATTGCTGCTCAAATTGGGAATTGACCCACAAGAAACCCAAGATCTCGATTTTATAGAGGCTTTTGGTAAATTTGAAAGTGTGACGCGGTTTTTGGCGATGCGTTACCACGGCTATCAGTTTGGAGAATATAATCCCGGTTTGGGAGATGGTCGTGGGTTTCTCTATGGACAGGTGCGCGGAATAGATGGAGAATTGTATGATTTTGGTACTAAAGGATCGGGTACAACTCCCTACTCTCGCCATGCCGATGGCCGCCTGACTTTAAAGGGGGAGTCCGGGAAGTATTAGCAGCAGAAGCACTCCATAGACAAGGGGTGAGGACTTCTCGATGTTTAAGTTTAATTGAAACCGGAGAAAAGTTATGGCGGGGGGATGAACCTTCCCCTACCCGGTCTTCGGTAATGGTGCGAATGAGTCGATCGCATATTCGGTTCGGAACTTTTGAACGATTGCACTATTTTGGTCGCCCAGATCTGATCAAAAAACTCTTAGATCATGTGGTTGAGATTTATTACCCCCATTTATTAGACTCTGGCGATCGCTTCGTCGCTTTTTATGGGGAATTGGTGCAACGGGTAGCCACTTTAGCCGCTCAGTGGATGGCTGCTGGGTTTTGTCATGGTGTCTTAAATACCGATAATATGTCGATTACAGGGGAGAGTTTTGATTATGGTCCCTACGCATTTATGCCGACTTATGATCGGAGTTTCACCGCTGCCTATTTTGACTATGGTAGGCTTTACTGTTATGGTAATCAGCCTTTGATTTGTCGGGGTAATCTCGAGTTGTTGCAAAAACCTCTATCAATGGTGGCAGACTCAGATAGCCTCAAACAGGCTTTAGACAATTTCTTTGACTACTATGGTCAGGCTTACCAGCAATTGATCTTAAAAAAATTGGGCTTTCCAGAAGCACAGGTCTCTGAACCCGAAGAATTGATTAAGTTGACTATTGATTTGCTCAAAGACAATACAGTGGGATATCATGACTTCTTCTCCCAACTCAGGGAAGGCTTTACTCCCCTCTGGCGAGATGATGAAACCGAGATTCTCAAGGATATAGGAGATCTTAAACACTTAGTCCCCTGGCGACATCTGTACTATCACCATTTGCAGTCAAAGTCGAGGGCCGAAATGGAACAAATGAAACAGACCCTCAAACAATATAACCCGACTACGATTTTGCTCAGACCAGCTATTGAGGCGGTTTGGGAACCCATTGCGGCCGCTGATGATTGGGAGGCGTTTTATCAATTACTCAATCAGATCAGATCAGAATAATTTCGGGTTGGTGCGATCGCCTTTTAAGCTATAGCATTTGCTCACTGCCAACAGATGTCTCTGGGTAGCTGGAGGGGGAGACCGTCAAAGCTGTTGATCTCCTCAGCCTGTCTATGATACCCTATCCCCTCAAATCGCTGTTATCCGCTATTAGGTTAGGTTATACATCCCCCCATTGGCGATCGCTTAATTGTCCGAGTCGGGGATACTCACAACCACCGGATATGGCGTTTTTCAGATAGGTTTTGGTCTAGTTTATGTCAAATCTCGTCATGGTTTGTCTCCACTGTTATCAGACCCACGGTAACTGTATTATTTAAAACTAATATATTTTGCCTTGATGGGGGGGACCATATTTATTGGTTGTCGGGATCTTAGCAGTCAAATCTACTTAGGTTCTGTCATAGATGGCTTCCCCAGGGAAAAGGAAAGATTGGGGAATTTGCTTTGTCCATTTCCTGGGCATTTTCAGTCCAGTGGTTCTGATTTGATCGCAGTCAGCAAGTCTATGTCAGGAGTTCCCATAAAAAAAATTACTCCTCAGCGACATTTAAGTTATATGATCTATAAAATATCCAACAAATATGTTAGGATTGACTAAATTAGAAATGGAGTAGATCAATGGCAAAAACTACAGCAGAAAAACTTCCTGAAGAACCGATGACCGGAAAGACTTTACTGCAAAAAGTCAAATCACTCGGACCCAGCTACTCTCGTCGTGAGACAGCCAAGCAGTGTGGCTATTACACCCGCACAAAAGACAACCAAACTCGTGCGAACATGACCGAGTTTTATGATGCACTGCTGGCAGCTAAAGGAATTGCCTTAGATCCGGGTCGTTCTAAAGATGGACGTGGCCGGGAAGCTAGTTACCGCGCTTGCGTTCATAAAAATGGCTCCTTGGTAATTGGTGCTAACTATACCCAGGAAATGGGTTTGAAACCCGGTGATCAATTTGAAATTCGCCTGGGTTCTAAACATATTCACCTGATTCAAGTTGAACCAAAGGGCATGGTTGATGAAGATGACGAAGAATAAATAAATATCAGGCTCATCTGTCTTGCTGATCACCAGTGAAGCATGACTCAGGTTGTCTATGGGCGCGAGTGGTGTTTCTGGGATGGCTTAATCAAGACAATGCGGCGGGAGTAAAATTCGGTTGGCATCAGTGATCACCGCCTGCGGTTCGCCAAGAATGTCATAATCGATCGCCTACCAGATAGATGGCGATCAAAACCTAGCTAGGAATCCGTATTAGTCCACCACTGTGGGCTTCTCTATAATGCCGACAGTTGGCAACCTTTTCCACTATTTGAACTCGACGGAATGCGATCGCGACGGGTTCTGATTCGAGGTAGTGGAAAATTCATCAAGGACTCATTAATTTTGATAATGTGGTGGTTTAGGATTGCTCACCTAGTGATAGGGTGAATCATATTGTGTTGGGCATCCTTACCCCACAGGTTCTGCTATGGAGTTCTTGTGATCTATGATAGTTCAAGAAACAGCATCCATGCTAACCAGAGATGGGGTGCGTTTGGATGCTGATATTTATCGCCCAGAACAGTCAGGGGAATTTCCGGTATTATTAATGCGACAACCCTATGGAAGGGCGATCGCATCCACCGTAGTTTACGCCCATCCCCAATGGTACGCCCAACAGGGTTATATCGTAGTAATTCAAGATGTGCGCGGAAGGGGAACCTCTGAGGGAGTGTTTCAACTATTCGCCCATGAATTAGAAGATGGCGTTGATACCGTCAACTGGGCTGCTAATTTACCCCATAGCAATGGCTATGTGGGGATGTATGGGTTTTCCTATCAGGGGATGACTCAAATTTATGCTGCCAGTGGCTACCCACAGGCCCTTAAAACCCTCTGTCCCGCCATGGTCGCCTGTGACCTGTATCAGGATTGGGCTTATGAAGGGGGGGCTTTTTGTTGGCAGGTTAACCTAGCTTGGGGAATTCAATTAGCCACCGAAACCGCGCGCTTGCGGCGGGATGAACCAGCCTATAGGGGTTTATATAATCTTTCCCGGCATCTGCCCTTATACGGCGAAATTCCTGCCTCTCCTGAAACCTTTACAAACCTGGCTGCTGATTCTTTCTATCATGATTGGCTACAGCAGGATCAGCCGGGAGACTATTGGCGGGATCTTTCCCCCTCCACAGATAATCTGGATTTACCCATGCTGCACATTGGCGGATGGTTTGACACCTATCTGCGGGGGACGGTTAATTTCTAT
This sequence comes from Arthrospira sp. PCC 9108, assembly GCA_016745315.1. Lineage (GTDB taxonomy): Bacteria > Cyanobacteriota > Cyanobacteriia > Cyanobacteriales > Microcoleaceae > Limnospira > Limnospira platensis. The sequence goes on along the minus strand of CP066886.1, from coordinate 73,026 downwards.
CGGGATATGGCTAATCGTAGTTCATCTCCTCAGTATTTGATTATTGGACCTTGGCCGCATTTACCCTGGGGCCGACAGGTGGGTGGTGTTGATTATGGTCCAGAGGCGGTTAATCCCATTGATGAGTTACAGATCCGCTGGTTTAACCATTTTCTTAAAGGTATTGATACCGGACTTTTGCAGGAAAAACCTGTCACTCTGTTTTCCATGGGGGATAATTGCTGGCGAGAGTTTGACCAATGGCCGCAAGGGTCTAGTCAATCTTATTTTCTCACCAGTACAGGTCTAGCCGCAATTCGACCAGATTCTGGTTTACTTTTACCAGAGGATATAATCGCTTCTATGGCTGCCGAAGAAGACGAGGAAGACGAAGAAGACGAACACATTTTACCCGATACTGTGGATGTGTTTGTTCATGATCCTTTCCGTCCAGTCCCAGCCCTTGGGGGTCATGCTACATTAACTCCTGGATCTTTTGATCGTCGCGCTTTGGACTGTCGCGCTGATGTACTTACCTACACTTCTGATGCTTTACATGAGGATTTGCATTTAGTCGGAAATGTATTTGTTGAGGTTTACTGTGAAGCTGATAGCCCTAGTTTTGACTTGTGTGCAATTTTGTCAGAAGTGCGACCCGATGGGAGTGTGTGGAATTTTACTCAGGGTTATGTCAGAGTTAATCAGCCAGCCACCCCGATCCGAATTAATTTACAGCCTACCTGCATTTGTATTCCTCAATCCCACCAAATTCGTTTAAGTTTGAGTGGGGCTTGTTTTCCCGCTTATCCTGTCAATCCAGGGACGGGACAGCCCCCTAGTCAAACTCGACTCATTGATGGTCGCATTATTACTATATCCCTGAAAAGCGGCAATAGTTTTCTGTCCCGTATCATTTTGTCAGTTGATGCTGAGTGAGATAGGGTTTATCATTGCGATCGCAAAAGTTTAGCGCAAATTTAGCACGGATTTTGGCCTAAATTCATGAAAGCTGACCATCAAAATGATTCAGAATTGCGGGTGTTAGGACTACCATCAGACCAAGGAAGATGGCTACTCATTCCTTTGGGAATCACCGTTTTACTGTGTTTGGGGACCGTTTACTCTTGGAGTATTTTTAGGACTCCCCTAGAAAATGAGTTAAACCTCACCGCCACCGAAAGCCTATTACCCTATACAGTGGCGCTAGTGTTTTATGCCCTGATGATGCCAATTACAGGTTTTTATATACCTAAATTTGGGACTCGCGCCATTACAGCAGTTGGTGGGTTTGTTGTTGGGTTGGGTTATATTCTGTCTAGTTTTGCTGACAATATCATCACCATGACGATCGCCTATGGCGTGATTGCTGGGACTGGTGTCGGCATTACTTACGGAGTGCCCATGGTCGTTTCCGCCCGCTGGTTTCCCGATAAAAAAGGATTAGCCGTCGGGCTGACAATTATTGGTTTTGGCTTGTCTCCATTAATCACCGCCCCCCTCGCTAAAGCCTTGATTGATAGTTATACCGTCCGACCAACCTTGCGGGTTTTGGGTATCGCTTTTATGGTGATTATTTTGGCGATTGCTAATATAATGAAATTGCCCCCCCAAGATTGGCAACCCACTCAAAAAGTAGCCACAACATCCGTCATTCCCACCCCCGTTGTCTACCCGCCTAAGATGCTGAAAAGTCGTTCTTTTTATGGGCTATGGATATGTTATATTATTGGCGCTTTTGTGGGATTGAGTGCCATTGGTATTTCTAGCCCAGTCGGGCAAGAAATTATTGAAATAGACCCAAGATGGGCTGCGGGGAGTGTTTCCCTTTTTGCCTTGTTTAATGGCGTGAGTCGTCCCCTGTTTGGCTGGTTAAGCGATCGCTTTCCTCCTCGGTATGTGGCGATCGCTTCTTATACCCTGATTTTAATCGCCTGCATTTTAATGGTTAATGCCCAGTCCGGACAGATAGTTACCTATTTAATTGCTTTCTGTCTATTTTGGTTTTGCTTAGGAGGTTGGTTAGCCCTTGCGCCTACTACCACCCTGCGATTATTTAACCCTGATGACTACGCCCAAAATTACGGTATTGTCTTCACCGCTTACGGTATAGGCGCTTTATTAGGAACCTTGGTAGCCGGTAGTATTCGCGACTGGTTTGGTAGCTATACTTATGCCTTTTATCCCATGGGAATATTAGCCATTATCGGCACCATAGTAGCTACTTTTATGCTGAAACCAGACAAGAGTAAACCAACCAATAATTGATAATCAAACTCCCTCCGACTCCCTCTCGGTCTGGGAGAGGGTTGGGTAGCGCAGTTAAATTTGTGTTAAATTTAACCAGATTAACTAATCGGGTAGGCTAAAATGCGATCGGCATCTACTTCGGGTCATATATGAGGCTAATTAGATTAATTAGACAAAAGCTGATCAAGTCCGGGTCTCAGACTGAATTGCTAATCCATTTTGTCCTGTTAGGATTTACCATAATGGTCGCCCAAGCCATTGGTATGACCTTAGGGCGATCGCTATTTTTAGCCAAAGCCGGCGCCGAAAGTCTCCCTTTATTTTTCATCATCATGCCATTAATTTTAATGGTAGTTTCCGGTGGTTTTACCGCCATCATAGACCGCTTCAACCGTCCGCGACTGTTTCGCATTGTCTTAGCCGTCGCGGCCGTCTTAATCATCGGTATTCGGCTATTTATCAACCTCGACTTAATCCCCATTTATTTCACCCTATACATTTTCATTTGGTTAATCTATATTCTGCAATTCCGCATCGAGTTTTGGACACTTTTATCAGACTATTTCACCAACTTAGAACTTAAACAATACACAGCTATTATCTACCTGGGAACCACCGCAGGATATTTATTTGGCAGTATTTTGGTCGCCCTCATATCCGATATAGTTACCCTAGAAAATCAGCTATTATTGCTCCCTATTTGTTATGGTATATCCATCGGTCAAATTTATTATTTAGAATCCCATCAAAACCCCCTACCTACCGAATATCAAAAACCCAAAACCCAGACTTCCAATTGGTCAGAAACCTGGCAGACTTTAAGCAAACTCTCCCGCCACTATCCCATTATTATTTTTCTAATTGCTAACGTATTTGGAACCGCCCTAGTCCGAGGTATTGGAGAATTTCAATATTCCACTATTTATAGACAAGAATTCCCCGATAAACAGGAACTCGCCACCTTTTTAGGGTATATTACCGCCGCCCTAACCGCCATTCAATTTCTGATTATTTCTGTAGGGACAACTCCCCTAATCAAAAAATTAGGAGTTCCTCGGACTAACTTAGTCTATCCTGTCATGTTATTAGGCAGTTTTATCGGACTCTTATTTAGCTATAATCTCACCGCCGCCGTCGGAATGCAGCTTACCTATAGAACCCTATTTTATAGTATTTTCCTGCCTCTCACCAACCTTAATTATAATGCCGTTCCGACTAGGTTTGGCGGTAGGTTGCGCGTGTGGGGAGAGGGTTTATTTTCCCCATTAGGACAATCTATAGCTGGCATAATTCTAATGGTATTTTTAGGATGGATTAACCCCTATCAAGTCGTGTGGGTAGGAGTAATTCTCAGTGGTTTCTTAGTAGTTATTGGTTACTTCACCGGAAAAAGCTATGTCCAATCACTTTTGGGAATGTTACGGTCAGGGTCAGTTAACCTAAGTAGAGTGGAAGATGGGTTGTATCTCTCCAATAAATATCGCCCAGAAGTGCGCCAGCTTCTCCAAGATAAGAACCCGCAAAATCAAGTGTTAGGATTAGAGTTACTTCCTTATCTCGAAAACCCCAGGGATTTTTCATCTGATATTGAAAATATTTGGGTCAATGCTGATGACCAAGTGCGTCGGGCTGTCATTCGGTTATTTACCACTAAAAATATGGGCAATAACCTGGAATTTAAAAGCCTCCTATCTTCCCCCAAACCGAAAGTCCGCAGTATGGCTTTAGAATTGTATATCGCCACAGGTTCCCCCCTGTCTGCGAGTCGCCTACAAACCTTATTACAGGATGAAAGTTCCGAAGTGCGCGCCTTGGCTTGTGTGGCTATTTCTCAGATTGAAATTGATGGTTCAATTCAAGAACTTTATCACCAAGTTTGTCCCACTCAACCCGATATTCCTACCCGGAGAGCATTATTAAGGGCGGCGGGAGAAAGTCGTAACCCTAAACTAATTCCTCTGTTAACAGAAGTCCTGAAAAATGCCCCCCAGATATTAAGCGTAAGGGTTTATTGGCTTTGGTTGAATTGTGCGATTATGAACCTCTTAAATGCGGACAAATTGCCGCATATGAACTTAATCACAATAGCCCTTCCGTGAGGATAGCAGCTTTACAGGTTTTCCAGAAAATTGATGATCAACAATGGTTAATTACAGTTTCTCGCTATTTGGAAGATGAGGATATCGCCGTCAGACAACAGGCGGCTAAAACTCTGAGTTGTTATGGTAATCAAGGATTAGCAGTATCGCGATATTACCTTTTATCATCCCGTCCTGAAGTCGTGAAATCCGCGATTTTAGCTATTGGTTTGGTGCGGACAAAAACCGCTGAGAATATTCTTTATAATTTTATCCAGTCCGACTTAAAATTGATTAATCGCACCCGGATATGGCAACAACATATTGATGCTGATAACTCCCTTTTTGAAATGTTGCAAGTCGCTATCATAGACTACCAAAATTCTATAATTGAACGAGTATTTTATATCCTCTCTAGTTTGGGACAAGAATCAACTGTCAATGCTGCTAAAGTTTTGTTATCAAGTTCTGATAAAAGAGCGCGTTCTCATGCCGTGGAAACCTTGGTTTCTTTGAAACAAGGGCGGTTTCTTCGTCCTCTAATGCCACTGTTAGAAAAAATGGCAACCGGAGAAAATCTCACCGCTTCTCAGGGAATTTCTAATATTAAAAAATACTCGGTTTTATTGGAGGTTTTAGAGACCAACAATCATTGGTTAAAAATGGGGGCTTTGATGGCTTTTGCGGGTATTCCTGGGGCGATCGCTCAATCTGACCCTGACCCGATTATCAGTAAAATCGCCCAATCTTTAGTATTAAAACCTCAGCAGTTATCAATTTCGGAGAATTTTATGATTGACCGCTTACTGTTACTCAAAAATGTTTCCCTATTTCAAACCTTGTCCTTAGATGAAATTTTGCTAATTGATAATGCTTTGGAGTCCGCCGAATATTTACCCGGAGAAATTATCTTTTCCGAGGGAACTTTGGGAGAACGTTTTTATATTATTGTCCAGGGAAAAGTCCGCATTGTCCGAGAAGTTGAAGGGGAGGAAAAAGAGTTAGCCCTATTAGAAGCAGGTCAACATTTTGGCGAGATTTCTTTGTTTGAAGACTTTTTGCGATCAGCTAATGCGATCGCTGCTGAACATTGTGTATTACTCACCTTAGAAAAAACCCGTTTTGTAAGTTTAGTAACCCAGCGCCCCCAAATTCTTTGGGAAATTTGTAAATTCCTCAGCCAGCGCCTGCGGGATGTCAACTTAACCGCCCGTTAAATAGCCCTATCAGGGGTGATTATACATCAAAACCCCTGATAATTATCCCCTTTAATTAGCCGTCAATAACTCCGCTAATCCCAAATATTTAACCCCTTGGGGAGTCACATCAAAACGACAGGGCAGAATTTCGACTCCCGCCGCGATCGCCTCCTTAAATAAACTCCCATAAACCGGGTCTGCTGCATCTCCGGGCGCGAATTTCGGACAATCTCCACGATTAATAAAATACAACATTACCGCCCGATCGCCACCCTTCACAATATCAATTAACTCCCTTAAATGTTTTTGTCCTCTCTCAGTTACCGTATCAGGAAATAAAGCCAAATCCCCCTGACACCAGGTAGTATTTTTGACCTCCAGATAAATCAGTTGGTCGTCTCCTTCTAACAGAAAATCAACCCGACTTTTACCCCCCACGCCATATTTAACTTCTCGCCTCACATTTGTATATCCCCCCAACTGAGAAAATAAGTGTTTTTGCAAAGCGATCGCCACAATTCGATTAGGAAGACTCGTATTAATTCCCACCCAAGTAGGTTGATGATCTCCCACTTGGATTAATTCCCAAGTGTAGGCTAATTTGCGCTTAGGGTTATCACTCTTCGACACCATCACCGGATTTTCGGGAATACAAACCCCCGTCATCGGGCCAGTATTGGGACAATGGGCGACAATCACCTCCCCAGAATTTAACTTAATATCTGCTATAAGTCGTTTATAGCGCTTAATTAACACCCCTCCATAAAGTTCCCCTAATGAATAAATCAAAGATTCGCTCATGATGACTTGCAAAATAATCCTAAACTGAGTTATAATTTTAACAGTAAATTGGCGAAATTAGGATAGACCAAATATGACCACTACCGCCCAGTCGCCCTCCCAGCCCAATCATTTCCCCACTTTAGAAGCCATCCGATATGGATTACCTAATATTTGCGGTTGGGAAGCAGATATCACCGCCGTAGTGAATCATAGCGATCGCCTTTTTCAACCCCTTAGCCACCTCAACCTAGACCAAACTACCGCCGGATTTGCTTGCGCCCTCCATATGCACCAACCCACCATTCCAGCGGGCGAAAATGGCGCATTAATTAGCAACCTGCAATATATGTTTGAACACCCCCACCAAGGCGATAATCATAACGCCGAACCCTTCGCTTGGTGTTATAAACGTATGGGGGAATTTATCCCCGAATTAGTAGCCAATGGCTGTCATCCTCGGATTATGTTAGACTATTCCGGTAACTTGCTATGGGGACTGCAACAAATCGGGCGAAATGATATCCTAGACACCCTCAAAAATATTACCTGTAACCCCCAATACTGGGTGAATGTGGAATGGTTGGGTACTATGTGGAGTCATGCAGTCATTCCCTCGACTCCAATTCGTGATATCAAATTACATATTCAGGCTTGGCAACATCATTTTGCGGCTATTTTTGGCAAGGATGCTTTAGCCAGAGTCAAAGGTTTTTCACCCCCAGAAATGCACCTACCCAACCATCCTGATACACTCTATGAATATATTAAATCCCTCAAAGAATGTGGTTATCAATGGTTAATGGTGCAGGAACATTCCGTAGAACGCCTAGACGGTTCCCCACTGCATCATGATGATAAATATATTCCCAATCGTTTAATCGCCCGCAATTCGCAGGGAGAAACAGTTAGTATAATTGCCTTAATTAAAACCCAGGGTTCTGATACCAAATTAGTGGCACAAATGCAACCCTATCATGAAGCCAATGGTCGGGGATTACAAAAATTAGGGGAATACATGGTTCCCAGTTGTGTGACTCAAATTGCTGACGGGGAAAATGGCGGCGTGATGATGAATGAATACCCTAGGGATTTTATCCCTCTCTGGTCTCAGATTAAAAATAATGGTCGGGGAACTCCTGGGGTTGTAGGTTTAAATGGTACGGAATATTTAGAAGTGTTAGAAGCGGCGGGAGTGCAGCCAGAAGACTACCCGACTTGTCAGGCGATACAACAGCATCGAATTTGGGAAAAGGTAGATTCTATTACGCCGGAAGCTGTGGAAAATGCGATCGCTCATTTACAGGAAACAGACCCCCAATTTCATATAGATGGTGCATCGTGGACTAATCATCTAAGCTGGGTAAAAGGATATGAAAACGTATTGGAACCCATGAACCAACTTAGTGCTGATTTTCACCGCAAATATGACCCCCTAGTTAAGCAAGACCCCACCACAACCCGCCAACCAGACTATCAGCAAGCCTTGTTATATAACCTACTATTACAAACCAGTTGTTTTCGCTATTGGGGACAGGGAATGTGGACGGACTACGCCAGGGAAATTTACCACAGAGGTCAACAGTTAGTTAATTGATAATTTATCATTTATCATTTAATAAACCCACCATTACCAATATGTAGGGGCGGGTTCCACGGTCAATTAAATCGGACCACCAGGGGATAAATAAACCCGCCCCCACCCGCCATTATCACCATTATCAATTATCATTACCAATATGTAGGGGCGGGTTCCACGGTCAATTAAATCGGACCACCAGGGGATAAATAAACCCGCCCCCACCCACCATTATCACCATTATCAATTATCATTACCAATATGTAGGGGCGGGTTCCACGGTCAATTAAATCGGACCACCAGGGGATAAATAAACCCGCCCCCACCCACCATTATCACCATTATCAATTATCATTACCAATATGTAGGGGCGGGTTCCACGGTCAATTAAATCGGACCACCAGGGGATAAATAAACCCGCCCCCACCCACCATTACCAATATGTAGGGGCGGGTGCCACGGTCAATTAAATCGGACCACCAGGGGATAAATAAACCCGCCCCCACCCGCCATTACCAATTATCATTATTAATATGTAGGGCGGGTGCCACGGTCAATTAAATCGGACCACCAGGGGATAAATAAACCCGCCCCCACCCGCCATTATCAATTATCATTACCAATATGTAGGGGCGGGTTCCACGGTCAATTAAATCGGACCACCAGGGGATAAATAAACCCGCCCCCACCCACCATTACCAATATGTAGGGGCGGGTTCCACGGTCAATTAAATCGGACCACCAGGGGATAAATAAACCCGCCCCCACCCACCATTACCAATATGTAGGGGCGGGTTCCACGGTCAATTAAATCGGACCACCAGGGGATAAATAAACCCGCCCCCACCCGCCATTATCACCATTATCAATTATCATTACCAATATGTAGGGGCGGGTTCCACGGTCAATTAAATCGGACCACCAGGGGATAAATAAACCCGCCCCCACCCACCATTATCAATTATCTTAGCCTTTCTTTTTGTCATATTCACGTTTGAGTAAACCAGCGATACCGAAGGCTAAACCAGTTCCCAAGATGGTAAAAGGTTCTGGAACCGCAGTAGTCTCAAAATCAAATTGTGCAGTGTTGTTGGTTTGGTCAATTCTAATTAAGCCTTGAAAACCACCTGTACCTTTAACTTGATTATCGCTTTTAAATAGGGCTTCAGCCGCGATATTAACAAACCTCATACTACCTGAGATGAAGTCATCCTCAATACTAATTGATCTTAAATCCATAGACCATTCAGATAAACCGCCCACGTCATCAAAGCGCAAGAAATCAATAACTTGATTAGTGCTGCCGAAGTCTGTATCTCTAATGATATAACGAGAGTCAATTGCTGAATTAGTGGTATAGTCAACAAAAACCCCTGTAGCTGTATGGTTATCAATACCAAAATTACCAGTAGGACCCCCGGCATTACCAGCAGCATCTAGGAAGTCGAAATTTAGGGAGGTGCTATTATCGCCAATTACGGTAAAAATGGAGTTGGCTGTAAAGCGATCGCCTGGGGAAAAAGTCAAGGCTTGAGCGGGTGCAGCAGCTAGGAATGATAGACTAGCAATGGATAGAGAAACTGTGGCACATTGGACCTGATGTTGTAGTTTCATCTTCTGTCAACCCTATTTTCCTAAAAGAATTATGCTTTTAGTATGGCAACTCTCCAGGCCAATGTCTAGCACACTTAGGGCATTTTATCAACACATTACATAAAAATACGGTTCAGCTTCACATAAAAGGGGGTTTTGTAAAGCAGCAACCGTAAAATCACGGTATGACCCCAACCGAAAAACAAACCCGCCCCTAGGTTGATGTTTCTGACGGGCAGGCTTAGTATATGTCAACTGGTGAGAAACCTTAACAGGCTGTTGATAGCCTTAGCTTTCCTTTTTGGAGGGTTGACGTTTCAGCAAGCCAGCCATCATTCCGAAAGCGACTCCAGCGCCAATAATGCCCATGGGTTCGGGGACAGAAGTAACTTCAAAATCAAATTGTGCGGTATTGAATTCGCGGTCAATTCTGATCAAGCCTTGATAGCCGCCGCCACCTTGTGCTACATTATCGCCTCTAAACAGGGCTGTGGCATAAATATCGACAAACCGCATATTATTAACAGCACTATCGCTGACGACATTGATGGATGTCAAATCCATAGACCACTCATCTAAACCGCCAAGACCATCATTAAAGGTTAAGAAGTTGGCTACTTGGGTGGCGCTACCAAAATCAACGTTTTGAATGGTATATTCTGAGCGAACTTGGGAACCTGTGGTGTAGTCTACAAAAGAACCCACAGCAGTAAAGTTATCAATGCCGAAGTTCCCCGGCCCACCAGTGTTGCCGTCTACGTCGAGGAAGTCAAAAAATAGAGATGTGGAAGAATCTCCGACTAATGTAAATTGGGCGTTGGCGGTAAAGCGATCGCCAATATTAAATGTAACAGCTTCAGCGGGTGAGCTGGTTAAAACAGATACGCTGGCAACAGATGCAGCAATGGCAGCAAATTTAATTTGATTTGATAAATTCATTCTCGGTGTGTCCTGTGTTAATAACTTGCTATAACTGCATTCTGGCAAGTCCCCACAGTTACTGTCTACCCCTAAAAGCTGATTTTACGAAGACATTACATAAAAATACGGTTCAGCTTCACATTAAAGGGGGTTTTGTAAAGCATGACCCGTAAAATTACTGATGCGCCCCAGTGTCTGTAGTTAAAAATACTGACATGACATAGGGCGACAACAGAGAGGCGCTTAGGCTTTGAGGCTAGATTGCTTTTTCTTCTTGTCGTGTTCACGCTTGAACATACTGTCAAAACCCAAAGCCATACCTGTACCCAAAATAGTCAGAGGTTCGGGGACTTGTTCGATATTGTCTACACCGCCGCCTGCGCCAGCTAATTCAAAGCTACCGTCAGTAGTTTGGAATTTAACGGGAAAATCAAGGAGGTTCGCGCCAATGGTAGTGGTCCCGTTGGTAAAGTCGCCTCCAATCCTTAATCGTAGACTATCAGATGCACCAGCAGCTAAAGCACTGTTCTGGGAACCACCATTACAACCCTGGGTGAAAATACAGATGTCAATTTGTTTAAAACCACCGGGGAAGGTTTGTTGACCGCTCCTAACTTGAGCCCCACTGAAGTTAGTGCCACTTTGTAGGAGTTCAACACTGGTGGCGTTGGGGTCGATACCGAATCCAAAACTAACAATACCAGCTTCGGTAAATGTTTGGGTGAGTGCTGTGGTGTTGCTAATATTGATGGTCAGGTCGAGATAGCTACTGGTAAAGCTATCAACCTTAAAGGTAGAAAATGCACTCAGGTCTTGACTCAGGCCGCCGGAACCATCAAAATTTTTATCCAAAAACCAATCAATCCGAAAGGTTGATCCTATATCATTGGTGGTAACTCCGACCTGCCACAGGTCTTGTTGGGGATTTCCGGCTTGATCTCCGGTTCTGGTAATATTAAAGGCGGCAGCGGGTAAAAATGCGGAAGAAACGATGGCTACACTGGTGGCTAATAAAGCTGTACCAAATAAATAATTTGTTTTCATGGGTGGGAATAGGTTTTAGTTGAAAGGATGTTTGTAGTAATCAAAAATATTAACTACATAAGTGATATATATATGAAATTGAAGGAAAAAAAAGATGATCGGAGGCAATTTGTCTATAATTTTACAAAGTCGATCGCTTATCTTTACATAATATGGTCAATTGTAAATCTTTGACAGGATGATTGACTAATCGCTAAATATGTGGTAAAAAAGCACGGCTCAAGCTATCAGTATGAGGGGGAATTTGTTGGCCAAGTTAAAATACCCCGATCGCCATCTAATTCTACTTGTAAGCCGACAGGTAAAATAGCGTTGGGGCCGTCGTGACCAAAGCTAAGATTAGCGACAATGGGGATATTCAGGTCAAAAAGGCGATCGCGCAATACTTGTTCTACGGAAAAATCCCCAGGGGAGTTAAAGGGAGACCCGGACTGACTAAAGCGCCCCAAGGCGATACCAAGGACACCCTCAAAGGCTCCTATGGTGCGCCAGTAGGTTAACATTCTATCTAGGCGGTAGGGTTCCTCGTTGACATCCTCAAAGGCGAGGATAGCATTAGTTAAATCCGGTTGGTGGGGGGTTCCTAATAGATAGGTAGCCACAGTTAAATTACCAGGAAATAGGCGACCGCGTACTTTACCGCCGCCCCACCCGTCTCCGTGGAGAGGTTTTAAGGGTTTACCTGCTAGATAGTCAAATAAACGAGCGATCGCCCAATCAGGTTCTTGGGCTAAAGTGGTTAAAACCGGGCCATGAATGCCTAAAATATTTTCCTGTCGGGACAAAGCCCACAATAGGGCGGTAATATCAGAAAACCCGATTAAAAACTTGGGGTTAGTGGAGGGGGGAATATCAGCAATAGACAACCCTTCCAGGAGTCTAGTCGCGCCATAGCCTCCCCTAGCACAGAGAATACCTCGGCTGTAGTCATCGCCAATGGCATCTAAGAGTTGACGGCGGCGATCGCTATCGGTTCCGGCGAAATAACCCCAACTGCGATCGTAACCAGAAGTGAGGCTAATTTGATATCCTTGCGATCGCCAAATATCTAAACCTGTTTCTACAGATAATGGTTCCCGAATTTTGCCACTCGGAGCAATGACGCGCAAGTGATCGCCGGGTTTTAACTCCTCAAATGTCATGGTCGCTATCATCCTCCTGAGTAGAATCATTAGGGGAACTATCGGGTAATTCTGGGGGGTGTCTGCTGCTATTAACACCTGATCAGATTCGGAAATATCGGAACTTTCGAGTATAGGTTGACTCAAAGTCCAGTTATCAAAAATATCCTTTAATACGGCTTGTTCCAACCAAGTTTTGGTGACGACGGCCAAAGGAAGGGCGAGAACCAAACCCCCAAATCCCAGAAATCTGGCAAAAAACAATTGTGCCATCAAGGTAGCGGCTGGGAGTAGAGAAATTTGTCTCTGCATAATCATGGGACTGAACCAATAACTCTCCAAGTTCTGAATAATAATATATGCGACCAAGACTAAAAAGGCTTTACCGGGGGAGTCTAAAAGAGCGACGGAAACGGGAAATACGACACTCAAGGTGGGGCCGATATTCGGAACTAGGTTAAACACGCCAGCTAACAAGGCATGGGCGAGAACAAATTCGACATTTAATATGGTTAAACTGATATAACTCAGAGTAGCGATAAACACAGAGTTAATGGCAATTCCGCGCATCCACTGCAAGAGGGAAATTTCACAGAGACCCAAAATTTCATCGGCTCGGCGGCGATAAAAGGAGGGAAATAAGCGCACCACTAGCCGCCGATAGGAGGCGGGATTGGCGACTAACATGAGGGTAAAAACAAAGATTAATAGACCCTGTAGGAGTGTGTTAACGGAGAAGTTAAAGACGGCGAAGAAATTGCCGAGGATATTCTGAGCAAGGGGCCCAACTTGTCTAGCAATTTCGGTAAAGCCGGGGAGTCTCAAGTTAATTTCTGGGAGCCAAATCGGAGGTTGTTGGAGGGTTAAATCAATCCAACGGCTGAATCTTTCATAGCCTCTAGGAACCAAGTTGAGCAGTTGTTGAAACTGGTCTAAAAAGGGAGGCATAATTAGACTAAAAAACATAATGCCCAAAAAGGAAACTAAGCTGATAGCTAGGAAGACGGCTTTACCGCGACTCAGCCTAAATCGTTGTAGCCAGCGCACTAAACCATTAAGGGCGATCGCCAAGATAACTGAAGTAAATAACAGTAAGAGAATATGTCGAAATTCCCATAAAATGGTTAGGGAAATGGCTAGAAATAAAAAGGCGATCCAATCTCCAAGTTTCACTATTTAACTCCCATTGATGCGCTTGCCAACTATGATGATGGTGTTAGATTATCTGATTTTGCCTGTAAATTTGCAGATAATTTATGTTCGCCATCTAACAGAAACAACCAAACCACTACTACCAACCAGTGAAACAAAACTGGAATTAACAAAGACCCGGTTAAAGTATAGGCGATCGTGCAAGCTAATCCCAAAATTGTAGCTAAACTTAAAAATGGGGTTTGGCAAAGGTAGGATTTCCGGCTCGATTATAAGTTAAAGCGGCGATGGGGTGGGAAATTATAAACAGAATGAGGCTGAAAGCCGCCCAAAATAGCCATATCAGGGGCGAGAGAGCTTCTGTGGGGGGAGGTATTAACAGCACGCGAAAGAGGGTTTCCTCAAGCAGTGCGGGGGTGATAAATAGCCAAATCATAGCCCCTAGGAGTCGCAGGGGGTGAAAATCTATGGGGTTCCATTTGAGAAAATTCATGGAGAAGCCGAGGGGAAGGGCGATCGCACTATAAACCAGAAAGGTGGCGGCTAAAATCCACCAATCTGATGGGGTGGGAAGGGCTGTGGCCATTGCTAAACGGTTTAAGAGATTTGCCAAAATGGACATTTGATAAGCACCTCTAAATTTAGGCGATCGCCATAGCTATTTGTTAGCGTTGGCTAAATTGTCCTAACTGTTGGGTGAAGGATTCCCAGAAAGCCTGTTCTTCTCCGATTCTGGTAGTATTTAAACCAGCGTTAAGACTACCTCGGAGGTTTTGGTAATAAGTATCATCTAAAAATGTGATCTCAAGACCAGCGATCGCTAATCTTCGCTGCAAGTCTTCCTGGGTGTAATCTCGGCCATCAATCAAAGCCCCTCGCGGGTCAGACACCAATAATTTGCCATTGACAAACACCGAATTAACCGGGTTCGGCCACCAAGCATATCCGGTATAACCAAACATGGCTGGGACTTCCACAATTTGCTCATCATTAAGTTTAAATTCCTCTTTTAACTGATTAATTAAAGGGGTGATTTTGTCACGATGCAACCTCAAATTATGCTGAATTAATAGTTCATTATTCAGGGCGGCTCTCACTGTGGTTTGGGTGCTTAAACTGCGATTAATTGCTGCGCCTTCGTAACCGGTTTGGGCTAATTGCCGCAATAAATTTACCCCTTCTTGGGGACTAACGACTAGCATTAAGGGTTTACCTGATGCTGTCGGAACAAATGTAATTAGTTCATCTACTTGGCGAGTAATTAACCAAGATGTGTCAATTTCTACGGGGGCCACTGAACTTGTTGGGCTTCTAAAAAGGCTAAAATATCGGGATTGATAGTTTCGCCGTCGGCTTTTCCGTAGTAAATACGCCCCATAGGATAGCCGGGAAGAGGTGGGGTAACATTAAGGTTGCCATAGAAATCTAACCATTGATTTGGGGAGTCAATTTCGCGGGGTTCTCCTATTTCAGCCCAACCAAAATTTCGCCCTAATAAGGATCTGGCATAATCACCACCGCCAGGGGGACTTAAAGCTACATTGTATTGACGCAAACCATCAGGACTGGGAAATTGTACATAGCCAATGGCGGTGCTATCTCGCATCCAGACGGTTTCTCCTGGGGTAATACGGGTGGGGGTTCCGGTGGGAGCGATCGCATCTTGTAGGGCTTCTACTACGTCTTGATTCACACCGCGATCGCTTATATGTACCTGGGAAACGGGGGCGGTATTAGGAGACATAATCCAAGGTGCGACACCCATTTGGATTTGGTCAGAGGCGATTTCTGTGTCATTTTTACGGGCGATCGCTTTGACATTGACCAAGCCACTCCATTGACCATCAGCGAATTGTTTAGCTTCCACACCGAGGATAATAGTAGGGCTAAATTCCAGGGGAGAAGCACCGGACAAATCAATATATTTCCAGCCGCCAATAGTTTTCTGGAACATATTAATCCGGCGGCGGGAGGCTTCATCAACGCTAATATATATATCTGCGTCTTGATATTCTTCGGAAATCTTAAAGTGAATTTGGGCTAAATCTGCCTCATCATATTCGCCATTAACAATGCGATCGTGACTGTCGGGAATACCACTGCGATCGTCATCATCATTATTAAACAGAATTAAGGGTCCAGCAGATAATGACCATTGGCTAGGGCGCATTTTGTCGAGAGCATCAATTACCCCATCTCGGTTAACATCAGCATGGAGAGCAAAACCGGGAAACTTGGGTTCAGCGACAGAAAACTGAGCAATTTCTCCTGTAGTAGCGGTCGGTTCAGCTTCTGGTTGACTAGCTAGGGCTCGTTGATAGGTGACAATGGCTAAATAGCCCTGGTATTCAACAATTTTGTCAATGGCTTGGGGTTGAATTAAACTATCTGCGGGAATTTGTCGCAAGGAGTCGATCGCACCTATCCACAACTGTTGTGCCATTTCCCAATCCTTGACGGTGGGGTTAGGATATTTGCCAATTTCGACTGCTTCGAGTGCTAATTGGGAGGCTTGTTTCCAGTGTTGGCTGGCTTTTTCTTCGTTACGAATGCGGCTTTCGGTTTGGCGTAGGGCTTGCCGCCAACTCTGATATTGTTGCAGTTGTAGTTCATATTGCCAGGCTTCCTGAACTACCAGGGGGTCAGGGGGGCCAGATACTTGGTCAAGTTGGGCTTGTAGGCGATCGCGTAATTCATATAATTGAGCCACAGATTGGGGATTTTCCCGCACTGTTTCTAAGCGATCTAAGCTAGAGGAAGTTCTGCCATATTCCGATAAGCGAGTTTCCAATTCCCAGATCTTATATTCTACAGGCCCCTCTGTCTCCGCTGCTAGTTGAGCCACTGCATGAGGCGCGGGTACTAAGATAATCCCCACCACAACGCCCAATGTATTGACTAATGCCATCGCTATGTACCGCATCCACCCCATAGTTAACTCCTCAAGCGACGACATTGATTTTACCAGAAAGGCAGTGGGATTTATGCAGAAAGCAAAGTTTGAGGATTGGCGGAAATTTCATCGATGTTATCCACAATTTCAAACACCCTATCTAGTTGGGTAATTTCCAATACCATCTTAGCCACATCCCCCAGGTGGCAAACCACTAAACGACAACCCAATTTTTTAGCTGTTTTTTGAGCCACCACTAAAGCCCCCAAACCAGAACTATCGATAAATTCTACATGGCTCATATCTATGATCCAAAGTCTGGGTGGTTCATAAGTGATTGACAAAAACTGTTTTTTCAGTTCTTCTGAACCTTGGGAATCTAATTTATTCTGAGGCCGAATGATCCAGGGTTTGTTAGCACTCATGACTATTTCTCCTATGTCTAATGAATTTTTGAAAAGTTTTTGGTCAACCTACCACACTTGCCTTTAGACGAGGTAGTTATAGGAAAGATTCCCCTGGTGACAACTACATGGTATCTGACCGAGGTGCCAAATATGTTGTCGTAGGTAACAAAAAATGTGTGTTGGCGATCGCCCCTGCCACACCCAGGGGAGAGTTCCCCCGAGATTAACCACCACAGCTATGGCGGTTATCGAATGCAATATAGCTAAAAATATTATACTATTGTAAAGAATTGCGAAAAAAATATGAAGACACCATTGAATGTCCTTTGAAGTTGTATCACTGGAAACAATTAAGGCGATCGCCCATGAATATGGCTATTGGGCGGTTTTCGGCGGTATCGCCCTAGAAAATGCCGGGGTTCCTCTACCGGGAGAAACTATCACACTGGTGGGGGGATTCCTAGCCGGGAGTGGAGAACTTAACTATTGGTGGGTTCTCGGTTGTGCGATCGCAGGTGCCATCCTAGGGGATAACTGCGGTTACTGGGTAGGGCGCTGGGGTGGTTGGCCGTTTTTGTGTTTATTGGGTAAGTTATTCCGCATCAAGGAAGAACAACTAATTGAAGTCAAAGACCAATTCAGCCAAAATGCAGCTAAGGCCGTTTTTTTAGGTAGATTTGTGGCCCTCCTGCGAATTTTTGCCGGCCCCCTAGCCGGAATTGCTGGGATGAAATACTGGAAATTTTTTCTATGTAATGGTGCTGGGGCGATACTCTGGGCTTCTGTAATGGTTAGCCTTGCCTATTTTGTCGGTCAGGTTGTCCCTTTACCCCAATTAGTTTCTTGGGTGGGTGAATTTGCGATCATTGCTCTGTTATTGGTGGTGGCTTGGTTTGTGATTCCCATGTGGTGGGAGTCTCGCCAGGCGAAAAATATTTAGGGATACAAAAAAAATCCCCGCTCTCCTATGAACGGGGAACCTAGGTAAAATTAACAGAGGCTCAAATTAGCTCTAGCTGCGATCGTTAGCCAAAACCGGCTCAAAACTAGGAACGACCAGTTCATCATTTTGTTTGGTCAACTGGTTGTAAAGCAGCTCTGTATTGGGGAAATTAGCAGCAGGAAGCGTGGGGAAACGCCGATAAGGAACAGTATCCTCGCCAAACACCTGAGCATACTCCATGCTGTTAACCATTGCGCCAATAAACGCCTTCAGACCCTGAGAAGCCAAGATTTGGTTATACTTGCGAATCTCCGCCTGATTAAGGGGAGCGCGACCCAAGAAGTGCTTAGTTCCCAACTCAATCACCTTAGTATTGGGATAGGGAGTGTAGAACTCGCGGATATACAAAGCAGAAGCTCCCAAGGCTTCGACGAACTCCTTAACGGTAATTTCGCCATTACCAAGTTTACTTTCGAGAGCGGTAAACTCTTTCTTAGTAACATAGGGGTCAATATCTCGCTCGAAAATCTGCCGATAGATAGCACCAATTGTAGTTTGGAGCGCCACCTTATCAGTCACATTGGTGAGTTTAAACACCTTAGACTGTTCGCGACGCTTGTTAACTCCCTGTTTAATCTGGTTATCGATTTCCAGTTCACCTTTCATCTGGTCAGTAGGAGTTCCCAACTCCACAAACCTGGGAGTAGGTTCGTCTTTAACCATAGTCATCTTCTCAGCCAGGGTTCCCACACGCATAGAACGCAGAGACAGACCACCCGGAGTCAGATAACGCTCATAGGGAATAGTATCTTCCCCAAAGGCTTCGTTATACTCAACGGAATCAATAATGGCATCCACCAGAGCATAGAAACCCTTTTTAGAGCAAAGGTCAAAGTAGGAATTCATTTCCTGTCGTCCATAGGTGGGTCGTCCCAACAGACGGCGGTGAATGTATTCGATCGCCTTACAAACATAAAGGGAAGTCCAATACATATTGCGGAACACATCAGACTTCGCCAGAATGCGGATAAACTCCCGAACCGTGATATCCCCATTTTCCAGCTTAATCTCAGCCACAGTTTGGCGCTGACCAGAATAGAGTTCCCGACCAAACACCTGCAAATAAGCCGCTCGGATCACCTTCTGAGTGGAACTTTCAGAGAACTTAACACTAGCGCCACTGTTCCCACCCTTGTTGCTAAATTTACTCGAAATATAACCACCGGGAAGTTGATCGAGCTTAAACACCTTGGGACCGAGAGAACCCGGAGCATTCCCACGAGCGCCAGGGTTGCTCAATTGGTTATCAATTCCGGCTCCATTGTGAATTAGAATCCGGCGAGTATCCTTACCAAAGGGAGCCGGACGATTTTGGGGAGAGCGGGTTTCTTTCGGGAAAATCGCCCCAAACTGAATTTCTAAAGGATCGTTACCAATACCATAGACGTGCTGATCTCGCAGAGGCTGTTTATAGTCACCAAACAGAGTAACAAACTGCGGAACCTTACGGAAAGGCGCACTGTAGTTAAACAGGTCAATTTGAGGACCCCAGTTGCGGCACTCTTGGGCTTCCGTACCCAGACCCCGCAGATAGGGCACGGTTTCTTCACCAAAGTAATCAGCATACTCGGTTGAATCAACCATAGCATCCACCAGAGCAGCCAAACCGCCTTTAGTGACGATCGCAAAATATTTGCTAAACTCTTCTGGAGAACTCAAACCCCGTCCCAAGAAGTGACGCGCCGCCAGTTCCACCACCCGGCTGTTGACAAACCGCGAGTAGAACTGCTGGCGATACAGAGGAGACTTACCCAAACGACGGATAAACTCCTTAGTGCTAATTTCGCCATTTTTAAACTTGGATTCCAGGTCAGAAATTCCTTGGCTATAAGCGCGGGTAATATCACGCTCAAACACCTGCCTATAAGCAGCTTTCACCACATCTAGTTTTTCTGATGAAGACATACCCGACTTCATCACAAACTTCTGGCGAGCCTCAGCCGCATTAAAGTAAATCTGAGGCAATTCCAAGCCTTGCTGATCAACACTCTGACCTTGACGGACTTTGTTAGAAGGGGTTGCGCCTTCAAATTCGCTAATCAGAACATTGAAGTATTGCAGGGCAATTTCCTGACCTTCTTTGTCATTTTGCAGATATCCCAGAGCCGATCGCCGCATTTCCTGTAAGGCCACCAAAGTCGCCGCACTAGAACAGGCATTTTCGATAATTTCCCGCAAACCACGCACGTTAACCGCGATGATATTAGGATCACCCGCCACGATCGCGTAAGTGGTATAACGCAAGAACCAGCTCAAATCCCGCAGGGATTTAGTCATATTTCCCGGACCATAGCGGGAGACATTAATGGGACGGAACCCCGGCGGCAGGAATACTGCGGGGCCAGTTCCTGAATCTTGGAACAGGGACTTTATACCATCAAAGAAGCCACCTCCCCGGTTGTCCACATAGGAAATTGTTCCCAGCTTCATCCCTTCGGCGACTTCCATATCCCCACTACCCGCCGCAGCCATAGCCATTTCTGGCTCTTCGGGTCTTTCCAAAAACGCCAAAGGGGAGCCTCCCGTAAAAATCCGGTTAGCTGCCCTAGACACAATTAATTCTGCGTTTTGGGTGAGAACTTGGGCGATCTCCAGACGTTTGGCCCCAGAACTAAAGTAAGTTGCTAAATCACTAAGTTCAGTTTTCCCCAAGTAGCGATCTTGTTGTTCGGCTTGAGAAATTGTTGAAACTGGGACGGTTTTGTAAAGTTGCGGACGCGCAACTGAGCTGCCACCACTTGCCTTAACACTCATTCGATCTCTATCGCTCCCTATTCACAGTCATTACACTACGGGCATATTACATACACCCTATAACAGGTCATTCTACCCAAGCTCAAGGATCACTTAGACTCCACCGCCAAGTTGAACTGGCTGGGGCTATTGCTCCTTGAGTTGTTAACCTGGTTAATCTTTTTACAGATAATTACAGCTAAAATGTTTTTGGCTGCAATCCTCGCATTTTATTAAATCGCGTATCCAGACCTATTGTATAGACTTACCAGAACTTATCTGAGAAAAAACGATAAGTTTTGTTACATGACCAACACCCTAGAGATTTATGGTCTACTGGGGGCGATTGTAGGGTATTCTGAAAAAGCACGTTCGCTTGCTTGCTTGGGTTGTTGTCTGTTGGTTTTGATCATGGAAGAAATTAGCGCTGCTGTCAAACGGCTTTACGATATTTACCCTTTTCCCCCGACCCTTTGTTAAATGAACCGCCACCGGGTTATAACTGGCGCTGGTGTTGGTCAGCAGCCTATGGATTTTGTACGGGACAAAAACCCCAAAAAACCAAAATTCGGATTTTGGATGCCGGTTGTGGGACGGGTTCGAGTACGGAATATCTGATTCAGCTTAACCCAGAGGCTGAGGTTTTGGGTATTGATTTGAGTTCAGGAGCGATCGCTACCGCTCAAGAACGCTGTCGGCGCTCCGGGATATCTACTCGGGGAACTCCAGAGCCTCAATTTAAACAGATGAGTCTCTATGATGTGGGACAACTCGAGGGAGAGTTTGATTTGATTAACTGTGTGGGGGTACTCCATCACCTACCAGACCCCATTCGGGGTATCCAAGCCTTGGCTTCTAAATTAGCGCCCGGGGGATTATTACATATTTTTGTTTATGCTGAGTTGGGTCGCTGGGAAGTGCGACTTATGCAGCAGGCGATCGCCTTACTACAAGGGGACAAACGCGGCGATTATCACGACGGCGTAAATGTGGGGCGCAAAGTTTTTGAAGCCTTACCCGAAGATAACCGTCTAGTCCTGTATGAGTCCGAACGTTGGGCTCTGGAAAATCAGCGAGATGAGTGTTTTGCTGATATGTATGTCCATCCCCAAGAAATTGACTACAACATTGACACTCTGTTTGAGTTGATTGATAGCTCTCAATTGGAATTTGTCGGTTTTTCTAATCCTGAGTATTGGGATATTAATCGCCTGATTGGTAAATCCCCCGAACTTATCGAAAGGGTGGAAAATTTAAGCGATCGCCAACTATATCGCCTCATTGAGTTATTAGACCCCCAAGTTAGCCATTATGAGTTTTTCCTGGCTCGTCCCCCTGTACCCAAGGCTAATTGGTCTGATGATAGCGCTTTATTAGCTGCCATTCCTCAGTTAACCTACTGTTTGAATGGTTGGCCGAGTCAAACAGTATTTGATTGCAATTATCACCTGGTGACATTATCAGATGATGAGTTTGAGTTTCTCAAAGCCTGTGAAACTAATTCAACTGCTGATGAGTATCGTAGAAAATCCCCGCACTGTCGGTGATATTCTGGCTGCTGTCCAACTCGATATTTCTGGAGTGCGATCGCTCCTATCTCGACAGTTTATCCTCCTAACTCCCACCTCTTAGCAGGGGGGGTGAATCAATCAATATTAGCCAGATTCATAATCACTGCCTCCAAGCCAGAAACTACCCTAGCGAGGTGGTTATAGTTAACCATTGCTGGGGTATCTTCCTGGCTGTGATAGTAGGGATAGCGAAACATAGCCGTATCCGTGACCATAATTCCCGGATAACCCTCCTGCCAGAAAGACCAATGATCCGACCAACCCGCACCCGGAACCGTATTAGGTAAAATCGAGCCTTCTGAGGGAAACAGCGTATGGGTACGGAATGCTTTAACTACTTGCCGGACTAATCCCCCAGACGCGAAGTTACCAACAAATGCGATAAAGTTTCCAGTAATCGGGTAAATATTATTTAATAGCCCCAGGGGGTAGGTTTGACTTCCAGGAGTGTCCGAGTAGTAGCCCATTGTTTCTAAACTCAGCATCGCCACTATTTTCTCATTTCTTTCTCGCGATCGCTTTGCATAAACCCAACTTCCCATGTCTGGAGTCCAGCTAAAAGGCGGTTCTTCATTCACAAATTCCACAAATCTTAGAGTTTTTTGGGGATGGGTTGGCGCGAAATAATCGGCTAGTGCTAAGACCGCCGCCGCTCCTGATCCGTTATCATTAGCCCCAGGAGATCCTACCACAGAATCATAGTGAGCCCCAATCACTATAATTTCTTCCCCCAGGGCTTCCCCTGGTATTTCTACCTCTAAATTGGTAAATTGGCGATCGCCAATCAGATATTCTTGGCGTTGGACTGTATAACCAGCTTGGGTTAGTCTACTTTCCAGGTAAGCCTCAGTTTTAAGAAGATTATCATAATATATATAGTTGTGTTCTCCCGCCCCAGCGATCGCTTCTACGTCTTGTCGTAGGCGATCGCTAACTTCTTCCTCGTGTCTTGTCAGGGGTGGAAGTGTACCTCTGTAGCTTTTTCCTGGCATCAATATCATGATTACTCCCCTTTCCCATAGTAGGGCGATCGCTAGACTTATCAATCACGAAAATAACTTCGGTGTACCTTAGCACAGTAAATGTTAATCATTTCCCAACTTAATGATAGATTAAGTCTATCATCTTAATGGAGTCCACGCTTCATGCTACCTGTCACCATTGGAATACGGACAATCCTCACCCGATTTTGTCGTTTGTTAATTGTGATTACCATTGAATCATGGCTTCTGAGTGGTTATCTGAATTTTTCCCCCCGTAAAAGTGTCGAATATGCCGCCGTCATTAATTTGTTAGCCGAAATCATAGGAATTATGAGTTTTTTTATAATAAAGGCAGTTATTCCTGGCTTTGTTCATAAAGATTTTATCGTCTATATAATGGTCGGAGAAACTCCCCAATTTTCCCTAACCTTGTTACTCATTACGATGGTTTATTTTTTGTTGTATTTAGCCATTAAAATGAATGGATTTGCCTTGTATAAATTTTTATGCGAAATCCCACCGCAAAAAGATAAGCCTGAGCCAAAAAAATCTCAAAGTCCTCTGATTTTTTCCATGAATCAGGAAACTCAAATCATTATTCGCTCTCTTGTCCGCGCACACACTATTAGTTATGTGTGTAT
This sequence comes from Arthrospira sp. PCC 9108, assembly GCA_016745315.1. GTDB lineage: Bacteria > Cyanobacteriota > Cyanobacteriia > Cyanobacteriales > Microcoleaceae > Limnospira > Limnospira platensis. The sequence continues at coordinate 49,102 of CP066886.1, read as the reverse complement.
TATAGCCTTAACTGTACTACAAGCTAACGAGGTTTCATAATATGGATAATCCCCTGAAACATCCCTTAGTTAAAAATGTCACTTCTGTGGTAAATACAGTTAAGCCACCTAAGTTATATCACTGGAAAAGTGTAGTCATAGTTGGTCTATTGGCTTGGTTGGTTTCCAGCCTGCTGACCGATAACATTGAACGCAGTAACTCTATAGCTAACCTGAGTTGGATTTTGCTAACTGCTGGGATTTCCTGGCGCACCAATCAACATCCTTTTATAATTCGTGGTGTTTCCCTAAGTCCTTGGATTACCGGAACTTTAATTACCGTATTAATTTATCAGGAAACTGCCCAACAATTGCCCACATTTGCCATAACTGTTTGGCCGATTATCTGCGCTTGTTTTGTGTTTTTAATCCAGGGGATCGATGCTAAATTTAAACTGCGACCAAGTCCCCCCCTTAATTAGTGGCCGTTTCTGTTATTGATTCTTAGTCATGTAGTTCTGAGTTGCTGGATCTCCTTTTATTTTTTGGTTGATAATTGGATCCAAGAATATCCCGATCTATTTGAACAACAAATTATGCTCCAACAAGTTGATAATTTCTCGGATAATCCGAGTAATTTATAATGGTTAATAATGGTTAAAAACTGGTCAAAATAGGTGGATTTATCATGACTGTTATCATTGCGGGAGAACGTAGCGGCGTAGGTAAAACTACAATCACGCTCAGTATTTTGGCTTATCTGAAACATCACAATTTTGATGTGCAATCCTTCAAAGTTGGTCCTGATTACATTGACCCGATGTTTCATGAGTATGTTACCCAAAAACCCTGCCGAAATCTCGATCCGATTCTGACTTCAGAAGATTATGTTACATCCTGTTTTAAGCGCCATATTAGTGGCTCTCAATTAGGAGTTATTGAGGGAGTTATGGGGTTGTTTGATGGTATTCCTAGGGGGTGGAAATCCACAGAATTTAACTCTGATTTTGCCTCAACTGCTTATATTGCTGAATCCTTGAATTTACCGATTATTTTAGTGATTGATTGCTCTAGATTATCCGGTTCTGTCGCGGCGATCGCCCATGGTTATTGTACCATAAATCCTCGTCTAAAATTCGCAGGTGTCATCCTTAACCGAGTCGGAAGCGATCGCCATCTGGATTTACTGAAAGCCGCCTTAAAACCCCTGGATTTGCCCATTTTAGGTGTCCTGCGCCGCCAGGATAATATTACCATTCCTGACCGCCATTTGGGATTAGTTCCCACCCAAGAACTTTCTAATCTTGACATACTCTTAAACCGACTTACAGAATTAGCCGCTAATTGTTTTGATTGGTCTCAACTACTTCCCCTATTGGCGGCGGAAACTGTCACCCCAGAACCTCCAGAGATTCCCGTTAAAACCCCCCCTGTGAAAATAGCGATCGCTCGTGATGTCGCTTTCAGTTTTTACTATGCTGATAACCTCGATTTATTGCAAGAATTGGGAGCCGAATTAATCTGGTGGAGTCCCCTAACTCAAACCATTCCCGAACCCGTTGATGGTCTGTATTTTGGTGGCGGTTTTCCCGAAGTATTCGCTGAGTCTTTAAGTCAAAATCAACCCGCTATTCAACAAGTGCGATCGCTCATTAAGTCCGGTATTCCTACTTATGCAGAATGTGGGGGGTTAATGTATTTATGCGATCAAATTATCGACTTTAATCAACAAGCCTGGTCAATGGTCGGAATTCTTCCTACTACCGCTATTATGGAAAAACGACTCACCCTAGGATATTATCAAGGGAAAGTATTACGACAAACACCCCTACTATCCCCAGGAGATACCGTCTGCGGTCATCAATTTCACCATTCCCACCTCACCGAAGAGCCCCCTAACCCTATCTATGATATTTCTCGCTATCACAGCCTCCAACAAACTCACCCCGAAGGTTGGAACCCCCTTCCTAATGTTCACTGTTCCTATTTACACCTACATTGGGGGAGTCAGACCACCATCCCTCAACGGTTTTTAAAATCCTGTCGCCATAATTATTAATTAGATATAATATTCCCTAGGATCCGGATCGCTTGATTGAGTTTCACTAACAAAGGAATTTACAAGACCATGGAAGCTATACTCGCCGGTGCTTTAGATGCTTTTAATCGACATAGTGGCTGGATTATTTGGAATCTGTTTTTAGCGTTTATTCCCTTAGTTCTCAGCTTCTTTCTGTTTAGGCGAAAAAATCTCTCTCGGTCTTGGTTGTGGTGGATTACTTTAGTTATTTTTATCGCATTTTTACCTAATGCACCCTATTTGCTAACCGATATTATCCACTTAATCAGAGCCACCAGAGCCGGATATTCCGTCTGGGTTATTACTCTGTTTTTTATCCCCCTTCATGTCTTCGCAATTCTCATGGGATTTCAAGCCTATGTCATTTCCTTAATTAATCAGGGTCACTATTTGATTAGACAAGGAGCGAAAAAATGGGTGATTCCCGCTGAGTTTATCGTTCATTTTCTCTGTGCGATCGGTGTATATCTGGGACGTTTTCAAAGATTTAATAGTTGGGACTTGGTGACTCAACCAGATGTCATTATGGTGGAAACTTTGAATGATTTGACTAGCCGGAAACCCCTATTAGTCATCATCATTACCTTTGTGATTATATCCGTTTTATACCTAGTAATGAAACAAATCACCCTCGGCTTGATTTTACAATTTCGCCAAGTTTATAAAACCTTTGAGTAATCCCAGTCGATGCAGCAGAAATCCTCCTTTCCCTAAAAATACCCTAAAACTGACAGATAAATCTAGGGGAAATCGGACAGGTCTGATCCTCGATCGGGTTATGTCTGACAAATAAATAAGTGATGCGTTCTAGGGAAGACAACGAACTGATATTAGAGATGTTGTTATGATTGAGATTTAACTCATTTAGTCTTGATAAATTGTTGAGGGTACTAATATCATTAATTTCGTTATAACTCAGGTTAAGAACTCTCAGATTCATGAGTTGTCCCAAATCGCTAACATCGGTTAGTAAATTGTAGCTTAAATCCAGATTTTCCAGGTTCGTCAGATTCGCGAGAGGACTGATATCTGAGATCCGGTTATTCATCAATCTTAATTCGGTTAGGTTGGTGAGACTTCCTAAAGGCGCAACATCCCTAATTAAACTGGTGTTCAGATCTAGTCTATTTAAATTTAGCAAGTTTTCACTAGCTCTCGCACAGTTAAAGGTTCCGGCTTCCCTCAAAATCAGTTGTACCGTATATCTAGCATCTGGGGATAAATTCTCCCTATTCAGACACCAATCCATAATAGTTGTATAGGTTTCGGAAGGGTCGGAAGAGTCGGATTCAGCTAGGACAGACACCGGACTAATACTCCCGGTTAAACTAATCATTATCCCCATCATCGTTACTCCCCACCATCGACTCAGAAGATTACCCTTAACCATGGCTCATTCCTTCCTTGGATTGATTAATACACCATTTATAGAATAATCCCTAATTTGCCAGATTGCCTATTGACAAATCTCGGAGATTGACTTATGATAAAAGCATGGAGAAATGTGGCGGCATATATATAGCCGTCTGGGGTGGTTTGGTTCGGTGTTGCTCGCATTTAGGGTGCTGTTAAAAGATTAATTCAGCAGCTTTTTGAATGCGGAATATCGGCTCAACACAGCGAGGTAAATTAGGTAAAGGAACGATCGCCAATTCCCCAAAGCGATCGCCTGAAATTGCCTTACCCAATTCAGCGCGATTATGTACGATGTAATTTTGGGCGATCGACTGTTCCCGGACAGATTCGACTAATCTTTCAGCTTCTGCTAGAATAGCAGAGCGATTTTGAACAACTCCAATAAACTCGGTATATTCGGGGTCAGCCAGACGTTTTTGTGCTTTCACCACCCGCTGACGCAAGGTTCGCAACCGTCCCATAAACTCAACCCTTCCCAAGACATTCTGATATTTGATCCACAGCTTAAAAATCCAAGCCAGCCAATCACTCATAGCGGTAGGAATCTCCAAAAACCGCAATAGATGACCCGTGGGAGCAGTATCTAATACAATCAAATCTTGTTCGTGGCTTTCCAATAACTCCATCACCTCCACCAGAGACAACATCTCATCAAGTCCTGGGAGAGACTGGGAAACAATGCGCCTCCAAGCCTCTGGTCCATAAGCCAGTTTGAGATTAGCATCAGGGTCTCCAGAATCTCCCCCCATCATTTCCGCCAATTCCCAGAGATAGTCTGAGCGAAACCTATCGAGAACCTGGTCAGCATCAATTTCCTGACCGCTAAGGTTATCAGTAATGTTAAGGGCTTGATGTCCTAACTGACAACCGAAGGCATCACCCAAGGAATGGGCTGGGTCAATAGATACCATTCTAACATGGCGCGCGCTGTAACGTTCTGCCATCGCCCAACCTATAGCAGCAGCAACAGTGGTTTTACCCACACCACCTTTTCCCCCGACAATAACTAAACGCCGCCCCAAGGACAGAAAATCTGGTAATTTAGGAGCATCAGGGAATGTCACCAATGATACGGGCTGGTTTTCGGTTTGGGTGATGATAGCTAATTGGTCATCGTTACCCAAAGGCTTAGTTTGAGCAAATAAGCTATTTAAGGCGGTAACTCCCAGGGGTTCGGTGTCTAATTCCGGGACGAGAAATATAGGCTGATCGGCGGCGATTTTGATAAACTCAGCCATGAGGGGTTGCTGTTCACGATAGCGATCGCCATCAACAGCTTCGGTCACGATATGATTAATCCATACCCCACCCAGATGAATTTTGAGAGTTTGTAGAGACTCCAAAAATCGCCGGGTTTCAAATAAACTCATGGGTTCAGGAATTGCCACACAGAAACAAGATGTATGGTCAGCATCTTGCAGCCTAGCGCGTCCTGAAGCGAGTTTGTCCCGCATTTCATCTAAAAACTCATCTCCTTCGTCTTGGCGGTGGCTACCAGTAAAGGAACTGCCGATGGTGCGATGTTTTTCTTGGAATAGTTCGAGGGATTCTAACAAATTATCCAAAAAATCCATTAACCCCAAAAGGTTGAGGGCGTGACCACTGGGAGCCATATCCACCACTACCCGGTCGATCAGGTTTTCGTCAAAGAGGCGCTGAATTTCCAATAAACCCATCAACTCATCAACTCCCGGCCATTCGAGGTCCCAAACGGGGGTAAGGTCTTCGCCTTCTACAAAACTGCCACGTTCCACCAACAATTGTAGGGTATCTCCGTAGCGTTCCTTAAAGTCTTTGAGTAGTATATGGGCATCTAGGGCGCGGATACTCAGGTTGGGTAGGGGAACAAAATCAACAGAGGCAGCGACATGGTTGGGGGTGTTATCTACCTGCATTTGTAGCACATCTCCTAGGGAGTGGGCTGGATCTGTTGATAGTAGCAGGATGCGATCATCAGGAAACTGACTAGCCCAATGGAGGGCTAACCCACAAGCCAGGGTGGTTTTACCCACACCTCCTTTACCACTAAATAGAGCTAAACTTAGCTTATGAAAGTCCTCTACCATAAATTTCTCTGATTGACTCCATTTTTTACCTTGGGGGCGATCGCCTGATCAGAGCAAGTCCCGGCTACATCATTATTTAATGATTCCGAGTTATGTTGACCATTAGACCCAATCACCCCATGACCCTAGCACCTACTCATCAGCCCTTCAGCCTCAGCAATAACTGTCATACGGCAGATGATGATTGGGAGTTCGCTCCATCATAATGGAATTATAGAAAGTTGGCAAGGATTAAATTAACCCCCCTGGGCCTAAGTCCCAATTAAACCGTGTTCTTTCCCTATTTCAGGAAAATCCTGCTATCTCATTTCTAACTGGAAAAATGAAACAAGTAAGATACAAAACCCTCGACGGTTTGCCTATTTTTAATCAAGTTCAGCTTAGGCGAGGTTCAAATCATGAGTAACATTAAATCACAAACCCAAATGCTGATGATGGCATTTCCCCTGTTTTTGGCAATCCCCGGAGTCCCCAATGCCGTTTTTAATCAGTCTGAGGTCTTATCTTTCCCGGTGAAGACAGAATCTATCTTTTGGGGGAGTGAAAATACATCCCCCTACGAGTTACCACTACCGGAGGTTCAACAAAGACGACCCTCTGAGTGTTATGATAATGGAGTCTGTTAATATCTTTTGACAGCTACTGGGGTGCAATACTGAGAGTTGGGGGATATGTAACTGCTGCTATCAATTGCTATGAATTCTACCAAGCCGACATAGCCAGCAGTCTGGGTGTCTTCCCTAATTATTGCCTGATGAGATTTGACGAATTATTGGATATCGGTATATTTAACGGTACAAGAACAGTTCAAGTTTGAATAGCAAGATGGTAAGGGCTATTTGTTGTGGTTATTATGGGGAGGGGAATGGCGGTGATGAGGCGCTTTTGGCTTCGTTATTACAGATGCTACCCGATACGGTAGAAGCGATCGCTTTATCGGGAAACCCTAGCCAAACTGAGACCCAATACGGAGTTCAAACCGGCGATCGCCGAAATGCCTTTCAGGTGTTGAAAGTTTTGCGGGCTGCTGATTGGTTTATCTGGGGGGGCGGCAGTTTAATCCAAGATGTCACCAGCACCATCAGCCCATTATATTATACGGGATTGATGGGATTAGCTCAACAGATGGGATTGACCACTATTGCTTGGTCTCAAGGTATTGGTCCCCTCCAGCGTCCGATTACCCGTGCTATGGCAAAAAGGGCTTTTTCTGGGTGTAATCTAGTTACTGTCCGTGATAGTGGTTCGGCTGCCCTATTGACAGATTGGCAAATTCCGTTTACCTTAGCTCCTGATCCAGTGTGGGCACTTGACCCCAAGCCTGTACCGGGGCTGTGGGATTTTCCAGCCCCGCGAGTGGCTGTCACCTGGCGATCGCATCCATTATTGACCCCAAAACGGTTAGAGATTTTAACTAGGGCTTTGGTGTCTTTTCAGCAGGTGACGGATACCTATATTTTACTGGTTCCGTTTCAATTATCCCAAGATTTGGCGATCGCTGAGTTAGTCCATAGGGCTATTCCTCACCATAGCCAAATTCTGAAATTAACAGATCCTCAAATGTTGCGGGGATTATTTCAGGGGGTGGAAATGGCTATATCAATGCGACTACATAGTTTAATTATGGCAGCCTCCCAGGAATGTCGCTGTTTTGCTATTAGTTATGACCCTAAAGTGAGTCATTTAATGGCAGAATTAGACTTCCCCGGTTGGGAACTTTCCCAAATTCCCGATGATGCTAATATCATTAGTAAAGCCTGGATTGAACATTATGTTAATGGCGATCGCCTTGACCGTGTTAAAATTCAATCTCTGAGCGATCGCGCCCAACTTCATGGGGAACTATTGCAATCATTAATTAATAGTTAGCTACTCTTAATTGGAGGTGTAAACATTGGGAAGAGTTCGGGTTCGTCAGCACGTTAACCCTTTAGCGCGGAAATTTCAATTCTCTGTTAAAAACCCAAATTGGTCAGAGATATATAGTGATATTAACAAACCTCTCCATATTGATATTGGATGCGGAAGGGGTAGATTTTTATGGAAACTTGCTCAAATCCAAGAATATCATAATTTTTTAGGGTTAGAAATACGTCAGACTTTAGTGGAAGAAGCCAACCATTGGCGCGACCAAAAACAGCTAACTAATCTACACTATATTTTCGGTAATGCTAACTATTCCCTATCCTCAATGTTAGCATCTTTGCCCCCACAAACTATCAAAACAGTTAGTATTTTATTTCCTGACCCTTGGTTTAAAAGCAAGCATCAACGGCGGCGAGTAGTACAACCGCAACTGGTGGAAGATTTAGCCAAGTTTATGGTGTCCGGTGGTTGGGTATTGTTAGCCTCGGACGTGGAAACTGTGGCGATCGAAATGCGCGATCGCTTTAGGGAAAATCCCCGCTTTCATCTCCTCTCAGAACATTGGTTAACAGACAACCCCCTACCCGTCGCTTCCGAACGCGAAATCGCTACCCTTAACCGTGGCGAACCCGTTTATAGGACTCAATTTAAGGCGAATTAATCACTCTTAATTCACCCCAGACATAGCTTGGGGGTCTTGGCGTGTGTAAATCTGTCCATCATTCCACAGTCCTTGTATCTGAGTCCAAATCGCACTAAAAAATCCCCAGAAATAGAAAATCCCCCGCACCATAATTTTAGTAAACCCACCACTTTTGTTACAAGGAGGATGTCCGAGAACATGACAATCAAATAGACGGATATATAAATGTAGGGATTGTTTCCAGGTTAAATGCTTAAATGCCATCAAAAAATGATTATGATAATGGGTAATTTGGTACTCTAAAGACCGGGTACTAATATCATGACAGCCTCCGGTGGGTTCCCCAATATGCACTAAAACTGCTTCTGGATCATACCAAATCTGATAATCAGTTTTTCGGATATCCAAGAAAAAATCCGACTCCTCACGCACCGCGCTACCCCTAAATCGTTCATCAAACCAAATTCCATGGTCAGTAAAAAGCGATCGCCTAAAAGACATATTACACCCCCGACCACTAATAATCTTTTGAGGTTTCATAGTATTAACCACATCCAAATAATACCAAGCAATACCCGGATCACTCGCCTCTGGTGGTAGATAATCAAAAGTCGGTTGTGTGTGGGTTCCCTGTAAATGTTCTGGGGTTAATACCCGACCCGCTACCGCGCCAATTTCAGGATGATCAAGATAGTTGCGAACATGGTACATGACGAAATTAGGCTCAAGTGTAACATCATCATCAATAAAGATGACAATCTCTCCCGTAGCGCGTCGCACCCCATAATTTCTCGCTCCCGGTAAACTAGCCCATTCCAGTTGACACCAGGAAATTTTCCCAGATTGTGACAACTTTTCTAAATACTCTTGAGTTTCCGGTTCATGGTTTTTCGTTTGGTCAACTACCAAGATTTCCAAATCTGGGTAATCATTATTCATCACATCCAATAAACTATTCCGCAACAATTCTTCACGTCCATAGGTAGGAATAATTACAGAGACTTTAGGAAGATTCATAGTTTTGATAATATCCAATAGTTACTGATTTTTAGGGCTGACAAATCGAATTGTAAGCCTCCACAAACTGAGGACCAATCACATTCCAACTATAGCGCTCTCGAGATAAGTTTTGTCCATTATTACCCATTTCTCGCCTGATATCCGGTGCATTAATTAACCGCTTTAAAGCACTTTCCCACTGGTCTAGGGTTCCCGGTACAACCAAACCAGCATTTTCCTCAATCACATCTACCGCGATCTCAACTTCCGGGGTAATAACTACAGGTAATCCAGCCGCCATAGCTTCAGCCACCGCAATACCAAAGTTTTCCCCCAAAGATGGTAATGCTAAGAAATCACAGCCATAGAGTAAAAGTTGTTTATCCTCACCACTAACAAAACCTGTAAATGTCACATTTTCCCCTAATCCTAGGCTGCTGATTATTCCCTCAATATATTGACAATAAGCAGGTTCCCCACTCCCTCCAATCACCAAATGAAACTTATCTTCACCCTGGAGATTAGCCAAAACTTTAATTAAAAAATCAAGTTGTTTTTTGGGGTGAATCCTTGACAGAAACAAAATAATCGGGGTTTCCATATCCACCGAAATATTATATTTTGCTCGCAGAGCCATTTTAGCGTTAGGATAAACCGTCGGGAAATGGATGCCTAAAGGTATATTAACCGTGGGTGCATCTATACCAAAATCACCCACATATTTTTGTTCTAGCTTAGTGGTACAATGAATCAGAGACGCTTTTTTTAAGTTGGCATTTTCCAACAGGAAATTATAGATATTTTTTTTCAGCCGCTTTTGATTAATCACCCAGGGGGAAAAATGACCGTGAGGACTAATCACATAGGGGATTGATTTCTGTCGCGCCTTCCTCGCCCCAAATGTACAAACATAGGAGAATAGGGAGTGAATATGCACTAAATCATAACCCTTAATATAGGTATTTAGCCACTGCATAAGTTGCCGAGAAATCGCATATTCAGACAAGGCTGGAACGGAGGGAGACCATCTCGGGAAAAATAAAACTGGTACATCCTGATAATCTATAAACTCACCACAGGGAACCTCTAACACTCCCGGACCGCTATCATTAGTGGTGAGAATTTCCGCCTCTACCTGACAATTTCTTAGCGCCTGAACAATCTCGCTCACAGCAACGCTAGTCCCGCCTCTAATGGGACTCACTGAAGGAATAATATGTAAAACTTTTGCCATAATTTTATAGGTGATTTCGTGAATTTTTCCACATTAGTTTTACCCAAGTTTTCCGGAAGCGGCGATCGCTTGTTCATACAAAGCTATATATTCATTAATCATTTTCTCCGTAGTAAATCTTTTGGCATTATCAAATAATGGTTGGGGGTCTGTCTTAATGATGTTCAGGGAATCCAGAATTTTGGTGGCTGATTCTTCGGGGTTCTTGGGGTCAATATAAATCGCTACATCTCCCCCCACTTCCGTCATAGGAGGTATATGGGATGTAAACACCGGACAGCCACAGGCTTGGGCTTCAATAATCGGCCAGCCAAACCCTTCTTGAAGGGATGGAAATAGTAAAGCGATCGCCGCCGAGTATAAAGCGCGTAGGTCTTCATTATCGATGTTAACACAGGGAATAACTAATGGTTCTAATTCATAGTTTGTGATCAGTTGTTGTAATTCTTCAGTTAACGGAGCCCCTGCCATCACTAAATAAATATCGCCACCAACCCGCTTTTGTTGAAGATGGGCAAATATTTTGACGACTCCTAACCGATTTTTATACCATTGATTACCACCTACATGGAGAATAAAAGAACTATTTTCGGGAACCTTTAATTTTGCCAGCCTGGGTTGATATTCAGTTTCTGACATCGGGCGATAAGGGTAATTTAACCCCATATAAATGGTAGTTGCCGCCTGGGGTTCTAGTTCCGTAATTCTCAGTAAATCCTCTCTGGTCTTTTCCGAAATACAGGCTACTCTTTGGGCTTGATTTAACCCTTTCAGAATTATTTGTTGAAGTTGCCGACCTGTCCACCGGGTGGGATTTTCGGGGATTTCTCCTAAAGCTGAACGGACGGCTAGTAAATCATTACAGGTAACAATGTGGGGGATTTTTTGTAAGTAGCGGGTATAAAATCCATTGGAATGGTCGCAAATATGAGCAACATCAGCCCAGGCTAAGTGTTCTTTTAATGTAGGGGGAAACATGATAAACTTATCGATATATCCTAACCATTTTCCTACACCACTACCGCCGGGTTTAAGCTGTCCTAACTTGGCTTCGGGACGCAGTAAGCGCACGTCATGACCTGCTTTTTTTAACTCGCTCTCCATGACAGCCGAAAAGCGCTGCATACTTTGTTGAGCATCTGGTAGGTAGTTCCCAATCAACAGTATTTTCATTAACTATAATTATAACCCAGGATACTTGTATACTTCTCAATACCAATTCTGTAGATTCACCCGTGACCAGTGTATCATACTTTGATATGGCATAGACAAGGTATGGCTTGCGTCCACGGAAATATTAAGCAATAATAAGCCCTTGACGAGGATTGAACTCGTGACCTCACCCTTACCAAGGGTGTGCTCTACCACTGAGCTACAAGGGCAAGTGGGCCGGGCTGGATTTGAACCAGCGTAGGCGTAGCCAGCGGATTTACAGTCCGCCCCCATTAACCACTCGGGCACCGACCCATTTATTCAACAATTTATAATGGTATCACAAATCTCAAAAAAAGCTAGTGTTTGGGAAAACTTTTTTTTGTAAATCCCAAAATCCTTATCTAGCAAGGGTTTGAGCGAAGACCAAATAAGCGATCGCTTTCCTGAAACCCGAATTAATGGCCCAATAACTGGTCAATGTCTAATCCAGGGCAAGCCAGAGGACCCAGACCGGGAGGGGGAAGAATTCATAGGTTTATTGCGGGCCATCCGACTGGGAAAATCACTTTCGTCGTAAATTTCGCCCACCAACTCCTCTAAAATGTCCTCCAAAGTGACCAACCCCACTGTCCCCCCATATTCATCGACAACGATCGCCATGTGTAAGCGCTGTTGTAACATCTCTGTAAGCAAGCTACCCACCCGTTTAGTCTCCGGTACATAAACCGGGGGAATCATAGCTTCTGTGACCGATGGCGACGGGCTATCAACACTAATTGAGCGCATCAGTTGTAGCGCCCGCTTCAAATGCACAATCCCGACAATTTCATCTTTCGATTCTCCCTGGACGGGAATACGAGAATAACCCGTTTCCAAACACAAATCTATCACCTGTTGGACAGTCGCCTGATGGGAAATAGTCCGCATATCAATACGGGGTTTCACCACCTCCCGCGCCATGAGATAATCCATGACGAGGGTTTTATTTAACAGTTGATGTTTTTGCCAGTCCAGTTGACCGCGACCCCCTAAAATCTCAATCATTAACCGTAGTTCCTGCACCGACAAACCGGGTTGTACAGCGCCCCGGTTGATTAACCGGATAATACTTTGGGCAATGGTTTCAAATAGATAAATAACCGGAGACAGGAGAATAGACAGTAGGTAAATCGGACGAATAACGGCCTTAAAAATAGGTAGAACATTGCTAATAGCTAAAGATTTGGGGGTAATTTCCCCAAATACCAACAGCAAAAAGGTGACCACAGCGGTAGCAATTCCTAGCCCGGCATTACCCAACCAGATAGCAAATAAATTACTGGTGATAATTGCCGAGAAGTTATTAACTAAATTATTACCCACCAAAAGAGTCGTAATAAATCGCGCCCGTTTCTCCAAAACCAGGGTAAACATCCGATTAGGATCACCTTGCTCTCGAATTAGCGCCCGCAACTTGAGATTATCTAAGGCTGTGATCGCTGTTTCTGAACCTGCAAAAAATGCCGATAATACCAACATGAACAGCAAAATTAGCAAATCTATCCAGACACTTCCTAACAAAGGTACGGTTACAGCCGTAGTCGCCAGGTATTCCGGGAGGGATATTCCAATCACAGAGGGATACCAAATTCTAAAACTATGATTTTGAAGTTGAGTGACATCGATTCAGTATAGAATCAATCCTTCACTGCTGAATTAAGCGAGTTTAACATAGTTGTTATCGGTTTTTCGGTTACTACCAGGGTAAATTTGTCCCATCCCAGGATAGAAACTGACCACTATGACTGATTTCTAGGCGGTTAATCACGTCTAAGAGTTGTTGTACAGTTCGATTAACTGAAAATAGCTTTTCGGGTGTAACATTTTTTTGAAAGGGTTGGGAAAGCTCTGTGTCTGTGGTCCCTGGGTGTAGCATGACGACAATGGTTTGGGGACTTTTGCGGGAATATTCGATCGCGACTGTTCGCATTAACATATTTAATGCGGCCTTGGAGGCGCGATAACCATACCATCCACCTAAATGATTATCGCCAATACTGCCTAATTTAGCGGAAATTGTGGCGAAAACATGGCGGCGCGGGCTACTAAAAAAGGGTAACAGATGTTTAGCTAACAATACTGCGCCAATACTATTAACCTGGAAATACTCGATGAGGCGATCGCTATTAATTTGTCGCAAACTCTTCTCGGGTTGGAACCCGACACCATGCAATATGCCGACACAATTAACGACCAGGTCTAATTCTCTGGTTTGATGGCTAATAGTTTCCAAAGCGGCGACTAGATCAGATTCTTGGGTAATATCCATGGACAGACAGACGAGACGCTGGGGATACCGACTGGCCAAGTTTAACAAGTGTTGGGCGGACTCCCAACGCCGATAAGTCCCATAAACCCTGTCAATTGCTGGGTCTTGTAATAGCATCTCGACAAACCCATAGCCAATACCACCATTAGCACCAACAATCAAAATATGCAATCAATTAAGTCCTTATAGCGATCGACAAATCTGTTTTCTCTATAAATGCCCCTGGGGTATCTATAACCAAAATGGTAGCAGCGATCGGACTCAGACAAGGGATATAGTCTGGGTCTCTGGTTTGTGACTCTGGGTAGGGGTGTACAACATTTTTCGGTTGGGGAACTTTTCAGGTGCGCGGATCTACATTAGAATCTAGTGTGTCAAAACCTGTTCCCTGTCTCTTATACCCATTTGATATGTCAGCAAGCGATTTTAGCCGAGGTAATGAGTTTCTCCGTAATGGCCAACTGGAGGAGGCGATCGCTGCTTATCAAAAAGCGATCGGTCAAAACCCGGACTTTTACTTGGCTTACCAAAATTTGGGGGAGGCGCTGGAGAAGTTAGGGCGTTTTGATGAGGCAGTTCAAGCCTATCAAAAGGCGGTGGAATTGAAGCCAGAGGCGGCGTGGTCTTATTTGAGTTTGAGCCGAGTTTTGCGGCAGGTGGGACGGTTTGAGGAAGCCAAAAAGGCAGGCGATCGGGCTGTGGAAATTGAGCCTAAGTTAGCAGCATCTTCCCCGGTAGTTAATCAGCCTCAAGTCACAATTAATCCAGTTCAGCCACCAGTATCCTTACAGCCAGCTACCAAAGTTCCGCCTACTGTTAAAAGCCCAGCCAAAACCGTCCCAGCAGATCAACAGCAGCAAATACAACCTTATAAAATCATATTATTCACACCTTATTATAAGGCAAAACAGCCCGAAAGACAACAGGAACTAATTTATTGCCTGCAAAAAAATATAGAATGTGTGGAAATCGCCAAAATTGTCTTACTGATTGATGATGGTCATCAGCCAGAATTAACCAGTCCTAAAATTGAAATCCTCAATCTAGCATCAAGGCCAACTTATCTCAACTGGGTAGAATTAACTCAGGAAAAATATCCTGAACAAATTTCAGTTCTCGCCAACACTGATATCTACTTTGATCAATCTGTTTTAAGGCTGAGAGAAATATTTTCAGCTAACCCCAAAGCCTTTGTAACCATCAGCCGTTATGAACAAGAAGGTTCGGCACAAACATTACATAAAAACCCCCATTGGTCTCAAGATGTTTGGGCTATTTTCGGCAAGAATAAATTATTAACACCAGCTCTGAAAAACACCTTAAAAATACCTTTAGGAGTACCTCGCTGTGATAACAAAATAGCTTATTTATTCTCCATTTATGGGGCAAAAGTATATAACCCTTGCCTTGATATTAAAACCTTCCATGTTCAGGAAACTGACTCAAGAACCTATGATAAAAAAAGGATACATCAGTCCTAGGTACAGTCGCTTATGTACATCCTAGCCCTAGTATTTTAAAGTATTCTAAGTTAGATTTTGAATTATGGGCAGTTGATTTCTCTCAAATCAAACAAGTCCAACTCAACAAGTCCTTGGAGACATGGGCAAAAGAAACAAAACGCTCTGGGAGTCAGGCAGCTAGTTCATCTCCTAAGACTCATCAAACCTATCATCCTCAAGTTGACTGCTTACTGTTTCCAGTTATTAAAAAAGAATTAGAAGACCTGATTAGTTATTTTGATAACATCCTCTTACCCACCCAAGAGCCAAAATCTTTAACATTTGTCATTTCAATTGACCAAACTTGGAATGATAAAGATATCAAGATAGTCCAAGAAGCCATCAATAACTCCCCCGCCCAAGCCTGTATCAAGGAAGTTAAGTTTATTGCTTGTGAACTCCAAGACTTTGAATCAATCTATATCCGGGATATCCCTACAGATATTTCTACCATGGTTTTACCGGCTTATGGACTGAAAACAGGACCCAATCTCCAATTTTTTAGGAGTATGCAGAAACTCCTGGACTCAGACACAAAATACACCGGTGTTTTGTTGCAGGAAGTTGATACAATCCCCTTAAAAAATATGTGGGTTGATTTGATAAATAAAGATATTTATAATCTCAAAAATGCGCTGGTAATTGGTTCCAAATATTCAGGAGTTTCACCACTCAAACCAGAACAAGTTAATCATCTGAATGGTAATGCAGTATATGGTTTAGCTAATCCTTTATTTAGGCGTTTTTTAGAGCTATGGGAACGTCTAGTCATTCAAGTGGCTAAGAAAGCACCTTGGAAAGCTTATGATACAGCCACAGAATGGGTTATTCAATATCTCAAAGATGACTCTTGCTGGGTACTCGACAAGAAGAAGCGTCAAAATTCTCCATATTTTAAATCTCAGGAACTCCAGGAATATCTGAATATATATCGTCAACAAACATATCAACTAAATAGGGTAATTAATAAGGCGGGTCCGACTGAGTTAATGCCCGAAACAGTATTTGATCCGGCTGCCATTACTGAGGATCTTAAATCTGCCTCTGTGCTGCACCTCAGACCGGCTCTTCCTTTTCGAGATATCTGTCGCTATATTAGCAATGAACAGAAGTTTCTTGAGTCCAATGTGATTGGATATGATGGCTCATGGCAGTATCCCGCCATCACAGAAAAACACGCCTATAAAATGGCACAAAAATATCTGCATGGTTATGAGCGATCGATTGTATATTTTGGTTTTCCTTGGGCTACCTTAATTGATCAATTCTTGCATAAACCAGAAATGACCAAACATCTTTTATTGGTCTTGGAAAGATATAAACCCTATCTCCAACAATTCAGTAAAGTTGTGACAGTATGTCAGCATATAAAAATGCTTGACTATCAATACTTATTTGAGGAAGTTGGTATTACTGATATCTTTTGGTCTCATGCAATCAAAGGTCAGCCTCATCTCACCAAGTTCCCAGAAATCAAAATTCACCCATTCCCCCTATTCCCGGCTCAGGCTTGTGATCTATCTCCTCAAAAATTAAGAGGTGTATTTAGAAAATTATTATTTTGTTTTGTTGGCTCCAAGTCTCCGAGTTATTACTTAACAGATTCTAGGAATCAGATTATTAAGCATTTGAGTAATGATAAAAGGGGAGTAATTCGCTCCCGTGATGTCTGGCATTATCGAGACATCGTGTATGAATACCAAATCAAAAAAACAGTTACTTATGAGAAAAATTTAATTGATAAATCCCACACCTTTGAGTTTAAAGAACTTCTGAAGCAATCGGTTTTTTTTCTATGCCCATCTGGGTCTGGCCCTAACTCGATTCGGTTGTGGGAAAGTATTGGCTATGGTTCAATTCCCGTTGTCCTATCCGACACCTATCTTCCCCCTGGTGATTTAGATTTATGGGAGTCTGCTGTCGTTGTCTGTCCAGAGAAATCTCATGAAATTAAGGCTTTACCAGACCGTTTGGAACTGTTAAATAAAGACAAAAAATCTCTTGACCACAAAAAAGATGCTGTACAAGTTCTTTGGGATAGATATGGTGTGGGGTGCTTTATTTATGATATTGTTAGCTTATTTAAAAGTACAGAATAGTGATTGTTTAGCCGAATTTTGATTGATCGTCGTGATAGGTAAAGTTATTATTGGGTTTGGATGCCAAAACTATGAATATTATAAAATCAAATTTTAAACCTTTTTACGTGTGGCCAGGAGGAGCATTTCGTTTGCCATTTCGGATCTACTATGAGGGTCCGAAGTGCAGAATTTTTATTATTGAAAATATCCAACACAATTGGAATTGGATTACTGAATGCCACGGACGTTTTCGCAAAACGGACTTTTTTTTCGTGTTGATCGGTTGTTATTATGATATTTCTGCGGTCAAGCAAGCCTCCCAAATGTTCAACATTTTGAATTTAGATAGGTCACAATTCTTTGTCTTATTTAATTGTAATCAAGACAAATACAATTTTGAATCCGAAGGTTTTCATGGAGAAATTATCAATCAAAATGCCTGGCTGGATGAAAACCATGTCATGAAGTCAATGAACCTTCAAAAGATCTACAATGCCATTTATGTCGGACGCCGGAGCGCCGTAAAACGCCATTATTTAGCCGGAAAAGTCAAGCACCTTGCTTTGGTTTCTGGCAACAACCACGGCAATCCCGTATCGGAGATTCCCCCCATGATTATTTGAATGAAAAACCTCTGTCCCCCAACAAGTTTGTGAAAAAATTAATCAATCATATTGCGGCTTAATTTTGTCTCAAAAAGAAGGCGCAAATTTTTCTTCTAGCGAGTATTTGTTGTGCGGTGTACCCGTTGTATCTACCCCTTCACAGGGTGGACGCCATGTCTGGTACAATGACTACAACTCAATCATTTGCGATTCCACAGAAGATGCAGTTGCCGAGGCCGTAGAAGAATTGGTCAGACACCCCCGAGATTCACAACGCATCCGTCAGATGCATATCGAGCAAGCCGAAGAATATCGACGTAAATTTATCGATGTATTGGCCGAGGTTTTTAATCGGTTTGGCGTGACTGATGTCGAACCCGATGTCTATTTTAGGGAAAATTTTATTCATAAAATGAGGGGCGGAGAACACATTGAAATAATCAAAAAACTGTTTTAAATCGAGAGTGATTCGGCGAACATCTAATATGGTTTATTGGAAAATGAGCAAGACAAGCAATTACGACTTTCAACCCATTTATACCTGGCCCAACCCGGCTTTTCCATTTCGGATCTACTATGAGAGTCCACAGTGCAGAATTTTTATTATTGAAAATATCCAGCACAATTGGAATTGGATGGCTGAATATCACGGGCGTTTTCGCAAAACGGACTTTTTTTTCGTGTTGATCGGTTGTTATTATGATATTTCTGCGGTCAAGCAAGCCTCCCAAATGTTCAACATTTTGAATTTAGATAGGTCACAATTCTTTGTCTTATTTAATTGTAATCAAGACAAATACAATTTTGAATCCGAAGGTTTTCATGGAGAAATTATCAATCAAAATGCCTGGCTGGATGAAAACCATGTCATGAAGTCAATGAACCTTCAAAAGATCTACAATGCCATTTATGTCGGACGCCGGAGCGCCGTAAAACGCCATTATTTAGCCGGAAAAGTCAAGCACCTTGCTTTGGTTTCTGGCAACAACCACGGCAATCCCGTATCGGAGATTCCCCCCCATGATTATTTGAATGAAAAACCTCTGTCCCCCCAACAAGTTTGTGAAAAAATTAATCAATCATATTGCGGCTTAATTTTGTCTCAAAAAGAAGGCGCAAATTTTTCTTCTAGCGAGTATTTGTTGTGCGGTGTACCCGTTGTATCTACCCCTTCACAGGGTGGACGCCATGTCTGGTACAATGACTACAACTCAATCATTTGCGATTCCACAGAAGATGCAGTTGCCGAGGCCGTAGAAGAATTGGTCAGACACCCCCGAGATTCACAATGCATCCGTCAGATGCATATCGAGCAAGCCGAAGAATATCGACGTAAATTTATCGATGTATTGGCCGAGGTTTTTAATCGGTTTGGCGTGACTGATGTCGAACCCGATGTCTATTTTAGGGAGAATTTCTTCCACAAACTCAGGAAATCTTACAAACCCGACTTTCAGGCTATTTTTCCTTCTGAAAATCAGCGGGTTTTTGCTCCTGCAATGTACTCGGTCAATCCCAACGTGTTGTCAAAGTACAAAGATCAATATCGGGGCGGGATGTCTGAGTGGAGATTGTTGACCGGCAAATCAAAAGCCAATCATATACTATCTTTATGTAGTGCCAACAAAATAGCTCCTTCCTCTTTGATCGAAGTCGGCTGTGGAGAAGGTGCTATTCTAGAAAATTTGAATGACCAAAATTTTTGTGAAAATATGTATGCCATTGATATTTCGGAATCTGGAATTCGGGTCATTTTATCTAGAGAATTAAAAAATTTGAAAGAAGCCAAAGTTTTTGATGGATATCATATTCCCTACCCGGATCAGAGTTTCGACCTTGCCATTTGTTCTCATGTTTTAGAACACGTCGAATATGAAAGAATATTGTTGAGAGAAATAGCCCGAGTTTCAAAGAGATTTATCATAGAAGTTCCGATTGACTATCGTCCGGGAGCTGATGCGATCGCCAATCATTTTTTTGCATACGGTCATATCAATATGTATACTCCAACAACTCTACGATTTCTCCTTAAAAGTGAGGGGTTTTCGATAATAGACGATATCGTTGATATAACAGATCCAGAAGCATCATGTTATAATTACTTTTTCAATCAGAGGAAAGAAGAGCCGACCCAAGATAATATAAAGGCTCAACTAGATCGACTCGCAGCAGAAGTTGAGAAATTCAAGAAAAAAACTCGAATGCAGCAAGAGGAAAGCGCTTCAGATTATACAGTGCTAGTTGATTCGATGACAAAAGGAATCAAAATTTTTTAATGGTTAACTGACGGTTCGCACTCAATTCTGATCCTTTGAAATCCGGTGCAAATATTCAGTGCTGTGCAAGAATGCAAGAGTGCCACATCGATAATGTGAGATGAATCAAAAGGTTTTTTTCAGGGTTGAGGATGTGATAGAATTGGTCATCCGGACACTGACAATTTTTAAGAGAGTCTGGAGAACTTGTGAAGTCACCAGACCGTCTTTGGTATGGGCGTTCTGACTCAAAAAAAAATTCTTGCAAAAAAACGGTCGGTGTAATATTAAGGATTCCCAGTTCAGAACAAGGTTAATGATTTTTGTCAACGACATGGATTTTCTGTTCAGGTTAAATCGGCAACTTGGATGCTATCCAAGCCATAACATGATTAAATAAGTCTCAGTATTTTGTGTTTTTTCTAAATGTGATGTGGTCATGAATGATTTTAGCAGGGGTAATGAGTTACTGAGGAATGGTAAACTAGAGGAGGCTGTTGCTGCTTATCAGAAGGCGATCGCCCGCGATCCGAGCTTTCATTGGTATCATCAAAAATTGGGGGAAGCTTTCGAGCGGTTAGAGCGTTGGCAGGAGGCGATCGCGGCTTATGAGAAGGCGATCGCCCTCAACTCTGATTGTGGATGGTTTTACTATAAATTGGGAAGGGCTTTTGCTCATAAACAACAGTGGGAAACAGCGATTATTAACTATCGAAAAGCAATAGACATAAATCCCAGCATACAACTTCTTCACTCTAGTTTAAATCATGCTATTCAAGCGTCTCAAGTTAAGCAAAAGTCAACCGTTGTCACCAATAAAGTTATCACAAATCCAAAAGATTTATGTGGTCTTGATGCTACTTCATCGCCAGACTCCAAGCCGAGCAAAAATATTTTTTGGATAGCCTCATATCCCAAGTCAGGTAATACTTGGATGAGGTATATTCTGGCTCATCTTTTATTCGGTGCATCGGAACGAGAGGACGTGAGGAAACAAGTAGGCCAGACCATTCCAGATTTACATTATCATAAAAATGTTTTCGATGCTCCAGAAATCAATTTTTCCCGTTGTAGTAAAGTTGCTTTTGCCAAAACTAATACTTGTGGATTTCCCGATTTAAAAACAGTAAATCCTGTAGGTTTTATTTATATTTATCGACATCCCTTGGACGTTCTCATGTCAGCGATAAACTATTGTTATATAAGTGGTCATAAGCATTTTTTTCATGATCATCGTCTCCACTCCCCTGAAGAACTTAAACAAAATGGAAAAATTAATTGGTATGTAGAGAGATTTATGCAAGATCTAAAAATAGATAATTATTATAAAATGTCAAATACATGGCTAAATCATGTACATACATGGCTGGCTCTAGCAGAACATCATCCAATGTCTTTAGTTGTGAAGTATGAAGATTTACTAGATAATACATTTGAACATCTCAAAAAGTTGTCTGATTTGTTTGACAAAACCGACAACGAAATCAAAGAAGCCATTGAATTCAGCCACGAACATACTAATGATGGGGGTAAGTTTTTCTGGAAGAAAAAATCCCGAAACTATGAAAACTATCTTGAGCCAAAATTGATTGATAAATTTAATTCTAAGTATGCTGATGTCTTAAGTAAACTTGGCTACGATAATTTTGAGTGAGTGATTCACAATCCAATTATTGAAGCCATACCGGAACTATATGGGGTTGGGGTTAGTTGGAGTCGTTAAAACTTCTATAAAATCTCTCAATTTGAGATGGACTATAAAAGTGCTTTGTAAACTGAGAATTTAACATTTTATCTAAATAGTCTCCCGGAAGCACCAGTTTTTCCTTAAACTCTTTAAATAGGTGACTATACCACTTCTGGGAACTAAGATTTTGGTTTTCTAGGTGAAAGTTGCTGATACCTGTAAACATTCGGATAACCTCCTGTTTTTGGCTATCCATTAGTTCCGCTTGCATAATCAAAATATGGTAAGATTCATGTAAGTAGGTTTGCCATCCTAATAATGAAAAAGGCTGGCTGTAAATATCAAAATTTAAGCATTTATTGAACTCTCTATCAAACCAAATTAGGGGATAGTTGAGGTCTAATGTCCAAAATTTATTAATCAGTTCTTCAATACTCAACTGTAGGATTTGTTCTGGGCTTAAATGGGGGTAATATGTATCGAGGTTTTGAAAAAAGCTACTAATATTGACAGCAATGGGATTTCTGACCAGTGAAATAATTTTTAATGGTTCTCCTAACCAGTCTTTTAACACAAAATCGCCATCTACACAATGCTCTTTTTGGGAATTTTTTTGTAGATATGTTTCCTCTAATAAATGAATATCATAGACCTGTGAACTATGGTTTTTTAAAGATGTGGAAATGGAAGTTGAACCCACTTTTCCCATGGTGTAAACCAAAAAACGCTGCTGTTGATTTTGATGGGGTAATGGGGAAGAATTATGATATTTTTTGATGAGGGTATTTAAGAATGATTTAGCCGGTGGGTGTTCGGGATGGGATTTTAATAACTGATGCAGGCATTGTATCGCCTGTTGAGAATTACCCATTTTCTCTAAGCAGCAGGCTTTTTGATAGTACAACTCGCTTAAATCCGGTCGCAACTTAATACATTTTTCCCAAATATCTAAAGCTGTTTTATGCTGTCCTTGCTGGCTTAAATCCATGGCTGTTTGGCGCATGGTTCTGATATATTTGCGACCAGTAAACCGCATTTTATCAATCACGGTTTCGGCTTCCATATTGATGGTAACGGCGGTGGGGTGTTTGAGGGGAAAGCTGATTGATTGAGTGGGTAAATTAGCGATTTCATCAACTTCCCAGGTAGTATGGGCTGCATCTGCGCCAAAACCAACATTAGAAATTAAGTTATGATTGGGAATGATAGATAAACCTTTATTTATCAAACAAGTAAACGTCCAAGCCCATCCCCATTAGTTAAAACCATTGTAGGTTAAATCAAAGATTTCTGCCCAATATTCGGCGCGTTCTTGACTTCCCAATAAATCCCTTAACCAATGGCGATCGCACTCCGTTAGCCAAGACTTTAAATCCGGTTCAAATAACCGCCAAGCTCGCCGCCATGTCGCCCATCCCCAATAAAAGCTATACTGGGAAAAATAATAGCTGGAATTTGCCGATTGATAGCCGTGGGTATTTTCTCCGGTAATTTGGAAAATTTGGTGATCATCACGATAGCGGATTAATAACTGTTGGCAAAATTGAAAAAAACTGATGTCGGGGATACAGTCATCTTCTAAGATAATCGCTTCTTCCACTAAACCAAACACCCAATTTAGTCCACTGGCGACTCGCTGTTTACAACCTAAGTTAAAATCCGAGTAGTTGGTTAAAACTTGACAATCCCAATCAACCCTATCAATAATGGCGCGAGTTTGGGCGCATTTTTGGGCTTCTAAATCATTGCCGGGTTCGGGACCATCAGCAATCACCAGTAACTGCTGAGGCTTGACTTGGCGAATTACATCAAACACTTTTTGGGTGGTATCTGGTCGCCTAAAGATGAGTAAAACGACGGGGGTGGTGAAAGATTCAATTTCGGGCATTGATAAATGATGACAAGGTTTCTTGATGTGGTATGGGCTGATCCGATATGATACAATCTTTTCAGCCGTAATCAAGTTTGACTCAGCACCAACCCCGTCCCAAAAGATGAAAACTGACAAACTATTTTATCGCATTTTCCTATGGCAGCCGGAACTGATTGCTGAGTTAGTGCCGGGCATTCCCATGGACTGCCAATTTGATTATAGCGCTCCGGTGGTCAAAGAACAGGAACAGCGTATTGATGGCTTATTTACCCCTGTGGGGGATGATAACCCAGATTTGCCCTTGGTGTTCGTGGAAGCGCAAATGCAGCCTGATAGGGGATTCTATGGCCGCTTTTTTCGGGAAGTGTTTATGTATCTGGGACAATATGAGGTGAGCCGACCTTGGCGGGGGCTATTGATTTTCTCCAGTCGCAGCCAGGGGTTTGGGGTGGAGACTCCCTATCGCCTGCTATTAGATAATTTGGTGGAAAGGCTTTATCTCGAAGACTTGATTGGTCGGTCGGATTTGAGTCCGAATTTGGCGTTGTTGCGGTTGTTGGTATTGCCGGAGTCGGAAACCCCACAAAGCGCTCGTGATTTGTTGAATGTTGAGGCGAGTGAGGAGGTATTTCGGCGACGGTTGGATTTGGTAGAAAGTATACTGGTGAGTAAGTTTCCACAGTTGAGCTTGGAGGAGATACGGGAAATGTTGGATATTACCCAGGTTAGGCTTGAGGATACCCGGTTTTATCGGGATGTGTTGCAGAAGGGCCGCGAAGAAGGTCGCGAAGAAGGTCGCGAAGAAGGTCGCGAAGAAGGTCGCGAAGAAGGTCGCGAAGAAGGTCGCGAAGAAGCACAGACCCAGATGCTGTTGCGACTGTTAACCCGTCGCTGTGGTGAGTTGTCGGATATGCAACGGCAACAGGTGATATCTCTCAACTCGGGTCGAAGGGATGAGTTGGCGGAGGCTTTGTTAGATTTTCGGGGGATGGAGGATTTAGTGCACTGGTTGCAGACAGATGAAAACTGACAAACTTATCCCAAACCAACTCAGAATTGAAGAAACCCGGTTTTTTTGACAAAGACAAACCCCGTTTCTGGAAACAAGCGATCGCCTTAATCAAAGCCTTAATCAAAGCCTTAATCAAAGCCTTAATCAAAACCTTAATCAAATTGGACTCAGTACCAGCCCCGTCCCAAAAGATGAAAACTGACAAACTATTTTATCGCATTTTCCTATGGCAACCGGAACTGATTGCTGAGTTAGTTCCTGGCATTCCCATGGACTGCCAATTTGATTATAGCGCTCCGGTGGTCAAAGAACAGGAACAGCGTATTGATGGCTTATTTACCCCTGTGGGGGATGATAACCCAGATTTGCCCTTGGTGTTCGTGGAAGCGCAAATGCAGCCTGATAGGGGATTCTATGGCCGCTTTTTTCGGGAAGTGTTTATGTATCTGGGACAATATGAGGTGAGCCGACCTTGGCGGGGGCTATTGATTTTCCCGAGTCGCAGCCAGGGGTTTGGGGTGGAGACTCCCTATCGCCTGCTATTAGATAATTTGGTGGAAAGGCTTTATCTCGAAGACTTGATTGGTCGGTCGGATTTGAGTCCGAATTTGGCGTTGTTGCGGTTGTTGGTATTGCCGGAGTCGGAAACCCCACAAAGCGCTCGTGATTTGTTGAATGTTGAGGCGAGTGAGGAGGTATTTCGGCGACGGTTGGATTTGGTAGAAAGTATACTGGTGAGTAAGTTTCCACAGTTGAGCTTGGAGGAGATACGGGAAATGTTGGATATTACCCAGGTTAGGCTTGAGGATACCCGGTTTTATCGGGATGTGTTGCAGAAGGGCCGCGAAGAAGGCCGCGAAGAAGGTCGCGAAGAAGGTCGCGAAGAAGGTCGCGAAGAAGGTCGCGAAGAAGCACAGACCCAGATGCTGTTGCGACTGTTAACCCGTCGCTGTGGTGAGTTGTCGGATATGCAACGGCAACAGGTGATATCTCTCAACTCGGGTCGAAGGGATGAGTTGGCGGAGGCTTTGTTAGATTTTCGGGGGATGGAGGATTTAGTGCACTGGTTGCAGACAGATGAAAACTGACAAACTTATCCCAAACCAACTCAGAATTGAAGAAACCCGGTTTTTTGAAAAAACCGGGTTTCTGGAAACAAGCGATCGCCTTCCCAACCACCCAGGGGTCACATATTCCTGTAGGGGCGGGTTCAACAGCCTATATTCTTCTTCACCAGCAGCGATATAAACCCGCCCCGTTTTTTGAAAAACCCCGTTTCTGGAAACAAGCGATCGCCTTCCCAACCACCCAGGGGTCACATATTCCTGTAGGGGCGGGTTCAACAGCCTATATTCTTCTTCACCAGCAGCGATATAAACCCGCCCCGTTTTTTGAAAAACCCCGTTTCTGGAAACAAGCGATCGCCTTCCCAACCACCCAGGGGTCACATATTCCTGTAGGGGCGGGTTCAACAGCCTATATTCTTCTTCACCAGCAGCGATATAAACCCGCCCCGTTTTTTGAAAAACCCCGTTTCTGGAAACAAGCGATCGCCTTCCCAACCACCCAGGGGTCACATATTCCTGTAGGGGCGGGTTCAACAGCCTATATTCTTCTTCACCAGCAGCGATATAAACCCGCCCCGTTTTTTGAAAAACCCCGTTTCTGGAAACAAGCGATCGCCTTAATCAAAGCCTTAATCAAAGCCTTAATCAAAACCTTAATCAAATTGGACTCAGTACCAGCCCCGTCCCAAAAGATGAAAACTGACAAACTATTTTATCGCATTTTCCTATGGCAACCGGAACTGATTGCTGAGTTAGTTCCTGGCATTCCCATGGACTGCCAATTTGATTATAGCGCTCCGGTGGTCAAAGAACAGGAACAGCGTATTGATGGCTTATTTACCCCTGTGGGGGATGATAACCCAGATTTGCCCTTGGTGTTCGTGGAAGCCCAAATGCAGCCTGATAGGGGATTCTATGGTCGCTTTTTTCGGGAAGTGTTCATGTATCTGGGACAATATGAGGTGAGCCGACCTTGGCGGGGGCTATTGATTTTCCCGAGTCGCAGCCAGGGGTTTGGGGTGGAGACTCCCTATCGCCTGCTATTGGATAATTTGGTGGAAAGGCTTTATCTCGAAGACTTGATTGGTCGGTCGGATTTGAGTCCGAATTTGGCGTTGTTGCGGTTGTTGGTATTGCCGGAGTCGGAAACCCCACAAAGCGCTCGTGATTTGTTGAATGTTGAGGCGAGTGAGGAGGTATTTCAGCGACGGTTGGATTTGGTAGAAAGTATAATGGCGAGTAAGTTTCCACAGTTGAGCTTGGAGGAGATACGGGAAATGTTGGATATTACCCAGGTTAGGCTTGAGGATACCCGGTTTTATCGGGATGTGTTGCAGAAGGGCCGCGAAGAAGGCCGCGAAGAAGGTCGCGAAGAAGGTCGCGAAGAAGGTCGCGAAGAAGCACAGACGGAGATGCTGTTGCGACAGTTAACCCGTCGCTGTGGTCAGTTGTCGGATATGCAACGGCAACAGGTGATATCTCTCAACTCGGGTCGAAGGGATGAGTTGGCGGAGGCTTTGTTAGATTTTCGGGGGATGGAGGATTTAGTGCGCTGGTTGCAGAGCATATGATGGTGTGAATCTATTAGAGAATTTTTCTCAATATATTCATCAAGCGATCGCCTTAATCAAAGCCTTAATCAAAGCCTTAATCAAAACCTTAATCAAATTGGACTCAGTACCAGCCCCGTCCCAAAAGATGAAAACTGACAAACTATTTTATCGCATTTTCCTATGGCAACCGGAACTGATTGCTGAGTTAGTTCCTGGCATTCCCACGGACTGCCAATTTGATTATAGCGCTCCGGTGGTCAAAGAACAGGAACAGCGTATTGATGGCTTATTTACCCCTGTGGGGGATGATAACCCAGATTTGCCCTTGGTGTTCGTGGAAGCGCAAATGCAGCCTGATAGGGGATTCTATGGCCGCTTTTTTCGGGAAGTGTTTATGTATCTGGGACAATATGAGGTGAGCCGACCTTGGCGGGGGCTATTGATTTTCTCCAGTCGCAGCCAGGGGTTTGGGGTGGAGACTCCCTATCGCCTGCTATTAGATAATTTGGTGGAAAGGCTTTATCTCGAAGACTTGATTGGTCGGTCGGATTTGAGTCCGAATTTGGCGTTGTTGCGGTTGTTGGTATTGCCGGAGTCGGAAACCCCACAAAGCGCTCGTGATTTGTTGAATGTTGAGGCGAGTGAGGAGGTATTTCGGCGACGGTTGGATTTGGTAGAAAGTATACTGGTGAGTAAGTTTCCAGAGTTGAGTTTGGAGGAAATACGGGAAATGTTGGATATTACCCAGGTTAGGCTTGAGGATACCCGGTTTTATCGGGATGTGTTGCAGAAGGCCGCGAAGAAGGCCGCGAAGAAGGTCGCGAAGAAGCACAGACGGAGATGCTGTTACGACAGTTAACCCGTCGCTGTGGTGAGTTGTCGGATATGCAACGGCAACAGGTGATATCTCTCAACTCGGGTCAAAAGGATGAGTTGGCGGAGGCTTTGTTAGATTTTCGGGGGATGGAGGATTTTCAGCACTGGTTGCAGAGGTAGCAACACATATGATGGTGTGAATCTATTAGAGAATTTTTCTAAATATATTCATCAAGCGATCGCCTTAATCAAAACCTTAATCAAATTGGACTCAGTACCAGCCCCGTCCCAAAAGATGAAAACTGACAAACTATTTTATCGCATTTTCCTATGGCAACCGGAACTGATTGCTGAGTTAGTTCCTGGCATTCCCATGGACTGCCAATTTGATTATAGCGCTCCGGTGGTCAAAGAACAGGAACAGCGTATTGATGGCTTATTTACCCCTGTGGGGGATGATAACCCAGATTTGCCCTTGGTGTTCGTGGAAGCGCAAATGCAGCCTGATAGGGGATTCTATGGCCGCTTTTTTCGGGAAGTGTTTATGTATCTGGGACAATATGAGGTGAGCCGACCTTGGCGGGGGCTATTGATTTTCTCCAGTCGCAGCCAGGGGTTTGGGGTGGAGACTCCCTATCGCCTGCTATTAGATAATTTGGTGGAAAGGCTTTATCTCGAAGACTTGATTGGTCGGTCGGATTTGAGTCCGAATTTGGCGTTGTTGCGGTTGTTGGTATTGCCGGAGTCGGAAACCCCACAAAGCGCTCGTGATTTGTTGAATGTTGAGGCGAGTGAGGAGGTATTTCAGCGACGGTTGGATTTGGTAGAAAGTATAATGGCGAGTAAGTTTCCACAGTTGAGCTTGGAGGAGATACGGGAAATGTTGGATATTACCCAGGTTAGGCTTGAGGATACCCGGTTTTATCGGGATGTGTTGCAGAAGGGTCGCGAAGAAGGTCGCGAAGAAGCACAGACGGAGATGCTGTTGCGACAGTTAACCCGTCGCTGTGGTGAGTTGTCGGATATGCAACGGCAACAGGTGATATCTCTCAACTCGGGTCAAAAGGATGAGTTGGCGGAGGCTTTGTTAGATTTTCGGGGGATGGAGGATTTAGTGCGCTGGTTGCAGAGCATATGATGGTGTGAATCTATTAGAGAATTTTTCTCAATATATTCATCAAGCGATCGCCTTAATCAAAGCCTTAATCAAAGCCTTAATCAAAGCCTTAATCAAAACCTTAATCAAATTGGACTCAGTACCAGCCCCGTCCCAAAAGATGAAAACTGACAAACTATTTTATCGCATTTTCCTATGGCAACCGGAACTGATTGCTGAGTTAGTTCCTGGCATTCCCATGGACTGCCAATTTGATTATAGCGCTCCGGTGGTCAAAGAACAGGAACAGCGTATTGATGGCTTATTTACCCCTGTGGGGGATGATAACCCAGATTTGCCCTTGGTGTTCGTGGAAGCCCAAATGCAGCCTGATAGGGGATTCTATGGTCGCTTTTTTCGGGAAGTGTTCATGTATCTGGGACAATATGAGGTGAGCCGACCTTGGCGGGGGCTATTGATTTTCCCGAGTCGCAGCCAGGGGTTTGGGGTGGAGACTCCCTATCGCCTGCTATTGGATAATTTGGTGGAAAGGCTTTATCTCGAAGACTTGATTGGTCGGTCGGATTTGAGTCCGAATTTGGCGTTGTTGCGGTTGTTGGTATTGCCGGAGTCGGAAACCCCACAAAGCGCTCGTGATTTGTTGAATGTTGAGGCGAGTGAGGAGGTATTTCAGCGACGGTTGGATTTGGTAGAAAGTATAATGGCGAGTAAGTTTCCACAGTTGAGCTTGGAGGAGATACGGGAAATGTTGGATATTACCCAGGTTAGGCTTGAGGATACCCGGTTTTATCGGGATGTGTTGCAGAAGGGCCGCGAAGAAGGCCGCGAAGAAGGTCGCGAAGAAGGTCGCGAAGAAGGTCGCGAAGAAGCACAGACGGAGATGCTGTTGCGACAGTTAACCCGTCGCTGTGGTCAGTTGTCGGATATGCAACGGCAACAGGTGATATCTCTCAACTCGGGTCGAAGGGATGAGTTGGCGGAGGCTTTGTTAGATTTTCGGGGGATGGAGGATTTAGTGCGCTGGTTGCAGAGCATATGATGGTGTGAATCTATTAGAGAATTTTTCTCAATATATTCATCAAGCGATCGCCTTAATCAAAGCCTTAATCAAAGCCTTAATCAAAGCCTTAATCAAAGCCTTAATCAAATTGGACTCAGTAGCAGCCCCGCCCCAAACGATGAAAACTGACAAACTATTTTATCGCATTTTTCTATGGCAACCGGAACTGATTGCTGAGTTAGTTCCTGGCATTCCCATGGACTGCCAATTTGATTATAGCGCTCCGGTGGTCAAAGAACAGGAACAGCGTATTGATGGCTTATTTACCCCTGTGGGGGATGATAACCCAGATTTGCCCTTGGTGTTCGTGGAAGCGCAAATGCAGCCTGATAGGGGATTCTATGGCCGCTTTTTTCGGGAAGTGTTTATGTATCTGGGACAATATGAGGTGAGCCGACCTTGGCGGGGGCTATTGATTTTCTCCAGTCGCAGCCAGGGGTTTGGGGTGGAGACTCCCTATCGCCTGCTATTAGATAATTTGGTGGAAAGGCTTTATCTCGAAGACTTGATTGGTCGGTCGGATTTGAGTCCGAATTTGGCGTTGTTGCGGTTGTTGGTATTGCCGGAGTCGGAAACCCCAGAAAGCGCTCGTGATTTGTTGAATGTTGAGGCGAGTGAGGAGGTATTTCGGCGACGGTTGGATTTGGTAGAAAGTATACTGGTGAGTAAGTTTCCACAGTTGAGCTTGGAGGAGATACGGGAAATGTTGGATATTACCCAGGTTAGGCTTGAGGATACCCGGTTTTATCGGGATGTGTTGCAGAAGGGCCGCGAAGAAGGTCGCGAAGAAGGTCGCGAAGAAGGTCGCGAAGAAGGTCGCGAAGAAGGTCGCGAAGAAGCACAGACGGAGATGCTGTTGCGACAGTTAACCCGTCGCTGTGGTGAGTTGTCGGATATGCAACGGCAACAGGTGATATCTCTCAACTCGGGTCGAAGGGATGAGTTGGCGGAGGCTTTGTTAGATTTTCGGGGGATGGAGGATTTAGTGCACTGGTTGCAGACAGATGAAAACTGACAAACTTATCCCAAACCAACTCAGAATTGAAGAAACCCGGTTTTTTTGACAAAGACAAACCCCGTTTCTGGAAACAAGCGATCGCCTTAATCAAAGCCTTAATCAAAGCCTTAATCAAAGCCTTAATCAAAGCCTTAATCAAATTGGACTCAGTAGCAGCCCCGCCCCAAACGATGAAAACTGACAAACTATTTTATCGCATTTTTCTATGGCAACCGGAACTGATTGCTGAGTTAGTTCCTGGCATTCCCACGGACTGCCAATTTGATTATAGCGCTCCGGTGGTCAAAGAACAGGAACAGCGTATTGATGGCTTATTTACCCCTGTGGGGGATGATAACCCAGATTTGCCCTTGGTGTTCGTGGAAGCCCAAATGCAGCCTGATAGGGGATTCTATGGCCGCTTTTTTCGGGAAGTGTTTATGTATCTGGGACAATATGAGGTGAGCCGACCTTGGCGGGGGCTATTGATTTTCCCGAGTCGCAGCCAGGGGTTTGGGGTGGAGACTCCCTATCGCCTGCTATTAGATAATTTGGTGGAAAGGCTTTATCTCGAAGACTTGATTGGTCGGTCGGATTTGAGTCCGAATTTGGCGTTGTTGCGGTTGTTGGTATTGCCGGAGTCGGAAACCCCACAAAGCGCTCGTGATTTGTTGAATGTTGAGGCGAGTGAGGAGGTATTTCGGCGACGGTTGGATTTGGTAGAAAGTATACTGGTGAGTAAGTTTCCACAGTTGAGCTTGGAGGAGATACGGGAAATGTTGGATATTACCCAGGTTAGGCTTGAGGATACCCGGTTTTATCGGGATGTGTTGCAGAAGGGCCGCGAAGAAGGCCGCGAAGAAGGTCGCGAAGAAGGTCGCGAAGAAGCACAGACGGAGATGCTGTTGCGACAGTTAACCCGTCGCTGTGGTGAGTTGTCGGATATGCAACGGCAACAGGTGATATCTCTCAACTCGGGTCAAAAGGATGAGTTGGCAGAGGCTTTGTTAGATTTTCGGGGGATGGAGGATTTAGTGCGCTGGTTGCAGACAGATGAAAACTGACAAACTTATCCCAAACCAACTCAGAATTGAAGAAACCCGGTTTTTTTGACAAAGACAAACCCCGTTTCTGGAAACAAGCGATCGCCTTCCCAACCACCCAGGGGTCACATATTCCTGTAGGGGCGGGTTCAACAGCCTATATTCTTCTTCACCAGCAGCGATATAAACCCGCCCCGTTTTTTGAAAAACCCCGTTTCTGGAAACAAGCGATCGCCTTCCCAACCACCCAGGGGTCACATATTCCTGTAGGGGCGGGTTCAACAGCCTATATTCTTCTTCACCAGCAGCGATATAAACCCGCCCCGTTTTTTGAAAAACCCCGTTTCTGGAAACAAGCGATCGCCTTCCCAACCACCCAGGGGTCACATATTCCTGTAGGGGCGGGTTCAACAGCCTATATTCTTCTTCACCAGCAGCGATATAAACCCGCCCCGTTTTTTGAAAAACCCCGTTTCTGGAAACAAGCGATCGCCTTCCCAACCACCCAGGGGTCACATATTCCTGTAGGGGCGGGTTCAACAGCCTATATTTTTCTTCACCAGCAGCGATATAAACCCGCCCCGTTTTTTGAAAAAACCGGGTTTCTGGAAACAAGCGATCGCCTTAATCAAAACCTTAATCAAATTGGACTCAGTACCAGCCCCGTCCCAAAAGATGAAAACTGACAAACTATTTTATCGGATTTTCCTATGGCAACCGGAACTGATTGCTGAGTTAGTTCCTGGCATTCCCATGGACTGCCAATTTGATTATAGCGCTCCGGTGGTCAAAGAACAGGAACAGCGTATTGATGGCTTATTTACCCCTGTGGGGGATGATAACCCAGATTTGCCCTTGGTGTTCGTGGAAGCCCAAATGCAGCCTGATAGGGGATTCTATGGCCGCTTTTTTCGGGAAGTGTTTATGTATCTGGGACAATATGAGGTGAGCCGACCTTGGCGGGGGCTATTGATTTTCTCCAGTCGCAGCCAGGGGTTTGGGGTGGAGACTCCCTATCGCCTGCTATTGGATAATTTGGTAGAAAGGCTTTATCT
Source organism: Arthrospira sp. PCC 9108 (assembly GCA_016745315.1). Classification (GTDB taxonomy): domain Bacteria; phylum Cyanobacteriota; class Cyanobacteriia; order Cyanobacteriales; family Microcoleaceae; genus Limnospira; species Limnospira platensis. The sequence goes on along the minus strand of CP066886.1, from coordinate 15,633 downwards.
CGAAGATCTGATTTCTAGGTCGGATTTGAGTCCGAATTTGGCGTTGTTGCGGTTGTTGGTATTGCCGGAGTCGGAAACCCCACAAAGCGCTCGTGATTTGTTGAATGTTGAGGCGAGTGAGGAGGTATTTCGGCGACGGTTGGATTTGGTAGAAAGTATACTGGTGAGTAAGTTTCCACAGTTGAGCTTGGAGGAGATACGGGAAATGTTGGATATTACCCAGGTTAGGCTTGAGGATACCCGGTTTTATCGGGATGTGTTGCAGAAGGGTCGCCAGGAAGCACAGACGGAGATGCTGTTGCGACAGTTAACCCGTCGCTGTGGTGAGTTGTCGGATATGCAACGGCAACAGGTGATATCTCTCAACTCGGGTCAAAAGGATGAGTTGGCGGAGGCTTTGTTAGATTTTCGGGGGATGGAGGATTTTCAGCACTGGTTGCAGGGGGAGTCTAAACTCTTGGGAAACCGGGTTTCTGGGAACCGACAGCAGGTGGCGATCGCCTTCCCAAAACTCCCCAACGCGATCGCCTTCCCAAAACTCCCCAAAGCGATCGCCTTCCCAATACTCCCCAAAGCGATCGCCTTCCCCAAAACTCCCCAACGCGATCGCCTTCCCAAAACTCCCCAACGCGATCGCCTTCCCAAAACTCCCCAAAGCGATCGCCTTCCCCAAAACTCCCCAACGCGATCGCCTTCCCAATACTCTCCCACCCGATCGCCTTCCCAATACTCCCCAACGCGATCGCCTTCCCAATACTCTCCCACCCGATCGCCTTCCCAATACTCCCCAACCCGATCGCCTTCCCCAAAACTCCCCAACGCGATCGCCTTCCCCAAAACTCCCCAACGCGATCGCCTTCCCAATACTCTCCCACCCGATTGCCTTCCCCAAAACTCCCCAACGCGATCGCCTTCCCAATACTCCCCAACCCGATCGCCTTCCCAATACTCCCCAACGCGATCGCCTTCCCAAAACTCCCCAACCCGATCGCCTTCCCCAACACTCTCCCACCCGATCGCCTTCCCCAATACTCTCCCACCCGATCGCCTTCCCAATACTCCCCAACGCGATCGCCTTTCCCCAATACTCCCCAACGCGATCGCCTTCCCAATACTCCCCAACGCGATCGCCTTCCCAATACTCCCCAACGCGATCGCCTTTCCCCAATACTCCCCAACGCGATCGCCTTCCCAATACTCCCCAACGCGATCGCCTTCCCAATACTCCCCAACGCGATCGCCTTCCCAATACTCCCCAACGCGATCGCCTTCCCCAAAACTCCCCAACGCGATCGCCTTTCCCAAAACTCCCCAACGCGATCGCCTTCCCCAACACTCTCCCACCCGATCGCCTTCCCAATACTCCCCAACGCGATCGCCTTCTCCACACTCTCTATCGCCTTCCCAAAACTCCCCAACGCGATCGCCTTCCCAATACTCCCCAACGCGATCGCCTTCCCAAATATCCCATGGGTGGGGTGGGTCAGATAACCCTGTAGGGGCGGGTTCAACAGCCCATATTCTGGTTCGCGATCAGCCATATAAACCCGCCCTACTTCCCCAACACCCCAGACGCAACATTGACTTACTGTTCCCCAAAAGTATTTTTCAAATATTTCGATTAATTTCTTGCATATCGCCGGAGCGTATGATATAATAGGCGATGGTTTGGTAATTAATCTCGTGTCCCTGTATGACCCAGACAGTCGGTAACTCTAGCCTGGAAACAGCCAATAAACTGCTCCAACAAGGAAAAATTCAAGAAGCCGTAGCTGAGTATCGCCGGGGTATTGAGTTAACGCCAGACCTCTCCTGGCATCACTACTATTTGGGAGAAGCCTTGACTCAGTTGGAAGACTGGGAAGGGGCTGTTCAGGCTTATCGACAAGCCATTTCTCTCGGTTCCAATTATCTCTGCTACTATCGCCTCGGGGTGGCTTTGGTGAAATTGGAACTTTGGGATGAGGCGATCGCCACCTTAAATCAGGGCTTGGAATTAAAGCCAGACTATTATAAGTTTTATTTGCCCCTCGGTCAAGCATTAGTTCACCAACAGCATTGGGAAGCAGCCATTGAAGCCTATGGGAAGGCTGTCGCCTTAAAGCCGGGGGTGGCAGAATTTAATTTACAGTTGGGGACCCTGTTGCGCCGCCAGGGACGGTTTACCGAAGCCGTCGGTTATTTGCAGCAGGCGGCCGATTTTCAGGGTGATGACCCCCAATTGCAGTTGGGTTTGGGGGTGGCTTTGGTGGAGGCGGGAACAGACCTACACCGGGCTGAGGCGAGTTTGCGCCGGACTCTGGAGTTACAGCCTGACCAGGGGGAAGCCTATTTTTATCTGGGGAAACTGGAAGGGCTACGGGGGCGCTGGCATGAAGCCCTGGCTATGTATCGTCGCAGTTGGGAAATAAATCCCCACGTTGGTGAGTGGGGTTTGGCTTTGGCGGAGGCTTTGGAGAAGTTGGGGCGGTGGTCGGAAGCCGTAGACCAGTATCGCCAAGTGGTCCTGGAGTTGGGAGAGTCCGGGGAGGCTTCCTTGGGTTTAGGGACGGCCCTGGTGCAGTTGGAACGTCCGGTTGAGGCGGTGGTGGAGTTGCGTCGGGCGGTCAAGTTGGGGGTTGATGGCCGGAGGTGCATCGGCTTTGGGCTGGGGTGCTGGTGGAGTTGGGACGCTGGCCAGATGTGGTAGAGCAGTGGCAGTGGCTGCTGGAGCGGTATCCGGGGGCGGCGGATATCCGGCGGCGGTTGGCGTTGGCTTTGATGGGGTTGGGACGCTGGCCGGAAGCGGCGGCGCAATGGGGAGAATATTGGCGGGTGGCTCCGGGGTCGGGTCGGGGTTCAGTTGTGGATTTTCGGCCAGAGTTGGGGACCTATGGGGAAATTGACCACCGCCAGGAGTTGAGTATTACGGGGGATTTGACGGTCGAGTTTTGGCTGTATTTGCGACGGTGGCCGGAGAGTTGGACGGAGATTATCTCTAAGTTTGTCAGCGACGAGCAAAATGAGTTCTGCTTTCGGTTAAAAGATGGCCAGAGGGCTCAGTGGTATTTTGGCAAGGGGGAGGCTTTTGCTAAACTAGGTTGACTGGGTTCCCCAAGAGGATATGAGGCTCCATGAGTGGGTTCATGTGGCTTGTGTGCGGAAGGTGGGGGAATACGGGCGGATTTATTTTGATGGGGTCCTCCGGCGAGAGGCGGATTGGAGCGGGGAGCCGGAGGCTGTGGGGACTGAGGCGACGGTGCGGTTGATGGCTCATTCTGATGGGAAGCGCTTTAATGATGGCAAGTTGTCTGAGTTGCGGATTTGGAATCGTGCCCGGAGTGCGGATGAGATTCGCCAGGGGATGTATGAGGCTTTGACGGGAGATGAACCGGGGCTGGTGGGGGTTTGGCATGGCTCCGATGACGGGGTTTTGGTGGATGCGGTGGGTCATCATCAGGGGCGATCGGTGATGGCGGATGCTGGGAAGGAGCGCCTGCGGGTGGGGGGGTCTGTGGTTGGGAGTTGTCCCACAATGCTGCGGGGCGTGCCTATACTTTGGCGCAGTTGTATGGGGGTTGGGCTGAGGTGGAGTTGATTGGCTGTCTGTTTCCTCGGTACGGGGGGCAGGTGTGGGAGCCGATTCGGGGAACCCAGATTCCTTGTCATACGGTGACGGTAGCGGATGAGGGGCGGTTTGTGGAGCAGGCTTTGGGTCTGGTTTTGGCGCATCCCTATGAGGTGGTGCATCTGTCGAAGCCTCGGATACCGAATATAGTTTTGGGGCTTTTGTATAAGCTGGTCTGGGGTGCGCGGGTGATTGTGGATATTGATGATGAGGAGTTGGCTTTTGTTAAGGCATCAGAACCTGTAAATTGGCGGGAGTTGCCTCCTTTGAGAGATTTGGACAGTCAGGAGTGGACTGAAATCGCGGCGGGTCTGGCGCAGGAGTTTGATAAGGTTCGGGAGTTGGATGGGGCTGAGGCTGGGGAGGCTGAGGCTGGGAAGTTGTTGGAGGCTGTGGTGGCTGAGGTTTTGGCGATGTAGGGTGGTGGGGTGTCCCAGGGTTTGGATTTGTTGTTGCAGGGGTTGCCTGCTGTGGAGTCGGTTAAGTCGGCGTTGGGGGATAAGGGAAAGATTGAGCAAGTGCGGGCGAATGATGGGTTGAGTGATTATTTTGCTTATCATCGTTTGGGTGAGGCCCTTGAGGAGTTGGGGCGTTTTGATGAGGCGATCGAGGCTTATCGGCGATCGGTGGAGTTGCAACCGGAAGCTGCTTGGTCCTATTTGAATTTGAGCCGGGTTTTGTGGCAGGTGGGACAGGTTGAGAAGGCGGAAAAAGCGCGCGATCAGGCTGTTAAGATTAAGCCCGAATTGGCAGAGCTAACTCAAAACTGGAAGCAATTTTTGGGTGAATGGCAATCAGTTTCATATCATTCATCGAAACTGGAAGAGAAAACAGCAGATCTGAATAATCGATACTCTGTGGTTGAGAAATACTCCATAAACGGATCTAGCAACTATCAGATAAATCAAAAATTTCCGTCTAAGGGTTTAAGAGATGATCCCTGGCTACGTCCTCACCAAGTTGCAACAGAACTCAAAGCAGAGAGAAAAATAGAGCAAGCCATAGAAGCATATTGTAATGCTATAGCATTGAACCCCGGTTATCCTAATTCATATTATGAATTAGCAAAGCTTCTTCAACAACAAGGAAAGTTAGATGAGGCGATCGCTAATTATCAAGAAGCCACTGATTTAGCTCCCCGATCCAGTCTGTTTCATCGTGGTTTGGCACAAGCCTTATCTGCAAATCAAAACTTTGATGAAGCTATTGCATCGTACAGAACTTCACTGGTGCTTTCATCTGAAATACCAGAAGAAACTTATAAAGATTTAGCTTCAACGTTGCTTAGAAGAAGTGAATCTGATGTGAGTGAAGCTGTTGATTTGTATGTCAAAATTATATTACAGAATCCACAAGATTTAGAAAGTTTTAATTGTATTGAGAAAATCGCTTTAAAAAAAACAAAACCTTACTTAAATTTAGCAAAATATCTAATCCAAGAAAATTATATAGATTCGGCGATTAGAATTTGTGAAATAGCTATAAATTTAAAACTTGGCAACACTGAAATTTACAAGTTGCATAATTTAGCTTTAACTAGAAAATTCAAATTAGAACATGAACTCAATTTTAAAAATCATTATCATAAATTACACCAGTTTCCCCAACAAGTCGAGGTTTACTTAGAATTAGGAAAGGCTTTGGTCGAACAAGGTGAGATAGATAAAGCTATTGTCTTTTATCAAATGGGGCTACAGATTAAACCCAGTTATGCAGAGATTTGTTTTGAGTTAGGGAATGCTTTGAAGCTTCAATATAACCTAATACAAGCCGTTGAATGGTATAAAAAAGCTGCTGAGATTGACTCTAATTATTGCTGGTATTACAATAGCCTGGGAGATGCCTTGAAAAACATGGGTCATTTTAATGAGGCTATTAGTGCTTACAGTACAGCTTTAAAACTAAAACCAGAGTTTGATGGATTTTATAAAAATGTTGAAAAAGCTTTAAATCAACAGAAACGCCTTAACGAAATCAAAGAATTTTGTCAAAATTTTTCTAAAAAATCGAAAAGCAAGATAAAAAGTGGCAAGTCTTTGAAAATTCTTATGGTGACATCTTACCCACCCTATCCTCCCAATTCTGTGTCCCAATGCGAATGTTTGAGGAAATTAAATATTTAGCAAGTCGCCACGATTTGATTGTAGTTTCTTTTATCTTTTCAGAGAAAGATTACAAGATTGAGCAAGAATTGACTGATTACTGTGATCTGGCTGTTATGATTATGTTAGATTCTCCTTATGCACCAAGAAAGCCAAACGAGCCTAGACAGGTTCATCGCTGGCATACTTGGAATATGAGAACAACTTTGGAAGTCATGAAGAATAATATTGACTTTGATATAGTTTTATTTGATTTTATTTACATGGCATCTTATGTAGATTTATTTCAAGATACTTATACGGTTTTGGAAGAACACAATATCGAGTCCGACCTCCTGCAACAATGCGCTCATGCTTCTCCAGGAAATTATCAATTGCAGAAAGTAGCGGGAGATGTTGAAGCAGCAAAAGCTTTTTTAGAAGCGGACAAAGAAGCTCTACTATTGCAGGAGTACGAAACGCGAACTTGGACTAAATTCAATTTAGTAACTTTGGTTAGTGAAGTAGATATGAAACAAGTTCAGCAGCGTTGTCCCAGGGTACAAACACTGATTGTGGAGAATGGTACTGATACGGATAGTATAACTCCTGTTGATAATAGTCAGGGAAGAAAAATTTTATTTATGGGTAATTTGGCATATTACCCTAATATCGATGGAGTTCTATTTTTTGTTGAGGAGATATTGCCAAAAATTTGGGAACAAGATCCGACAATGACCGTCAGCATTGCTGGTCGAGATCCAGGCGTACAAATACAAAAATTAGCCCAAGATCCCAGAATTGAAATAGTGGCGAGTCCAAAAGATATGAGTCAGGTAGCAAAAGATTGTATGATGACGGTTGTGCCACTGCGACTTGGAAGTGGAACTCGGTTAAAAATCTTGCACTCAATGGCAATGGGATTGCCTGTAGTGTCTACAAATTTGGGCTGTGAAGGATTATCTGGGGAGGATGGAACTCATATTCTGATCAGAGATGAACCTCAAAAGTTTGCTGATGCAGTTGTTGACATGAGTCGAGATCCAAATTTGAGGCATAAATTACGTTTACATGGTCTGGAGTTAGTTAAAAGTAAGTATACTTGGAACAAAATATTTAGTCGTTTAGAGAAAAAGTTATTAAATAAGGTTTTAGGGTAAACTATGATTGAGTGCAAAAATTATTAAATTAACAAGATGAATCAAATTATTACGGAAGCTATTAACTGGTCAAATACCCATCAACCTGTTTTTGTAGTGGGAGCAGAACGAAGTGGCACAAGTATTGTATTTAGAACAATTGCTGCTCATCCTGCTTTTATCGATTCTCCTTTCCAGACAATGGAAACTTTTGTTTTCGTTCATCCTGATAAATTAATTGAGGGTAAAATTGAGGGAGGACTTAAAATTTATTTAGGGGGAGAGCCTGGAATTAAACAGTATCGCGATAGTATTCAGGAGTTAATTATTCTCAATCAAGAGTTAGATGGCAAAGGTTTACCCAGACAGCCTCGGATATATCAAAATAAGTCGGCTTGGCAGGAGCGAAGATACCGAGATATAATCGTTTCGATGTTTTTTCAAGCTTGGAATCGCTTTGACCAAAAGCGGTTAGTCGAGAAAACACCTAAACATTTGTATTTTATCCCGGAAATTATAGACTGTTTTCCTCAAGCCAAAATTTTAATTTGTAGCCGTCATCCTCTGGGAGTTATTGTTTCTCATCGACGTCGATATCAGGAACATATTAAACAAGGTAAAAATCCAGATTCGCCAGATTTGGCATGGTTAAATAAAGATGTTAGTCAATATATTAGGGCGATTCAGAATGTAGATAAGTTAACCCAAAACATGATGGATCGCTTTCCCAATCATACCTTTTTGGTCAGCTATGAGAAGTTTACGAGTCAAGCTGAAGAAACTGGCAAAGCCATCTTTAGTTTCATTGGGGAGGAATTTACAGACGAGGTTTTAGATAAACCAAAAAGTCTTAAAAATAGCAACAACTACTGGGATATATTGTTGGATAAAAAGGTTCAATATAACGATTACGATCCTCAAAAGTATCTGACAGAGGAAGAAATTAATTTAGTCAAAAGAAGCTTTGAGTAAAGTATAAATTTGATGAAATTAGAAAAATAAAGTTAAGCAAATAAAGGTTTCTTAAATTATGAATGGATATAAGTTAGGGCTGTTAGGTTACTACGGGTTTGGAAATTACGGTGATGAGTTGTTCAAAGTCATCTTTGAACAATACCTGACTAATGTTAAATTTGTACACTTTCAAGAAGTGACAGGTGTAATGAAAGGTTTTCATGCAACATCCGAAATGCGACAAAACTTTGTTGATTCTGTAGATGGTATTTTAATTGGAGGGGGTGATTTAATCAGGACAGGTTATCAAAAGATTAATTATTGGTTTCCTGAATATTTGTCTAAACCTATATTTATTCATGGTGTTGGTGTTGCTAGCTGGCTTGGATTCAATCAAGAAACAGTAGAGAAAATAAGTAAGTTTTTTCAGCATAAAAATGTTAAGCATATAGGTGTTAGGGATATAGAATCAAAAAAATGGTTGGAAAAGCATATCCGACCTAGATGCTCAGTATACTTTTACCCTGATTTAGTATGTGCTCTAGACTTGCCAAAAGTCAACTGCACAGAGAAAGCATTGGGGATTATTACCCGTAAACAGATAGGGCAAGCTTTGAATGAAAACCAGAGGACTAAAACTAATCAGTTACTAAACAAAGTTTGTTATGCTGCTGAGAAGCAAGGTTTTGAAATAAGACAGATTATATTATCTAATGGATTAACTGCTCAAGAAGAACTTGATGCCGCAAAGTTATTTAACTTCCCTGGCAAGATTATTAAATCAAGCCAAGATTTAAGTGATTTGACAAAATATATAGGTGAATGCTCTTTGATTATAAGCACAAAATTTCACGGTTGTGTAGTAGCATCTATGTATGGTATACTAGCAATAACTCTGAACAAGACCAACAAGTTTATAAATTTTTATCGTATGATTGAAAGAGAGGAATTATTGGCTAGTATTCATAATGAATATCTATTAGATGTATTGAGTCCTTACATAGCAAAAATACCAACCTTGACTCGAAACTGGCTGAAAGAAAACGCAAGAAAAGGTTTGTTGGATTTAAACAATAAGCTCACTACACACTTTCCACAATAGATGCCATCTTTTTGATTATACTGCATCTTTACTTTTTATGTACTTTTGTTTCAGTTCCGAAGAACTATAATGGTTAACTAGAGTGGCTTTTCTTGGCATTTATCTGTTCCTCTTTGGTAGGGGTCGATAATCGAGTCACCTCCATCACCTCCCATTCAAAACCGTGCTTGCGAGTTTATTTGCACACGGCTCCTGATGTGGATACCCTTTTTGTCATAGGAACAGGGTTACTACCCCCTGCTTTCGTACTTCCATGTTCAGAGCTATATGCACACGCAGTCTTTAAACTCGTTTTCGCCGTAAAATTCCTATTTATCGCAGTATCTATATCCACACCGTGACCTGTGGGCATATCCCAACCATTACAATTGGGCATTGGCTTTTGGTCAAATCCTTCACCCTCTAAGCATACACTTACATTTTTCACTACTGCCTGTGAATAATATTGTTCACTTGTTTATGGGCAGAGCATTAGAGGGATTACAACGTTCCGTTTATACGGGCATTCCATCGTTAGATTTGTCCTATCCACCGCCCTACTTTTAAAGGTCTGTGAGGATGGTAAAGGTAGCCCTCCTCTTTTCCCCTTTCTCTTTTGAGAGCAGTGTATCAACCTATTTCGCTACTTAATAATTACGGTGGTTCAGGCCAGACATTCGGTTTCCCTAATCATGGATGGTTGGCAGTGGTCTCAATTCCGATACTGGGTTGTATCTCGGAGCCTTCCGTTCCCCGCTTCAATCCTGGGGTTGTGATTCCCAAATTTGGGGGTGGCTATCGCCGTTACCCTAATTTCCTAACTTTACTTATCCATTTCTGGGCTTCCTATAAGGAATTTGTATGAGTTAGTTCGTTTTGACCTTGGGTTCCCTGCCTTGTTTTGTATATTTCTATACCAAACGTTGGGACATATAAACAGTTATGGAGATGGTCAGAGGCAAGCCTCTTGTATTCAACCAAGGGGCTGAAATCTCCACCAGGCAGCTATTTCGGGTATCTCCTCCCTATTTCATGCCTGAACGTCTCGCACCCTTTCCTTCATTATACAAGTATTTTGATAACGGTATTTAGTATTACAGCACAATACGGCAACTTTATTCTTCCATTCCCGGCAAACTTATGGGTGCATTGACATAATGTTTTGAAATGCTACTTTACGGCTGGTGTCAGCTTTGCTATTTTTAGGTCATATTAGCAAAGTAACTCAAATTAGACAAGATAGAAAAATTGTATGCCTCAAAGTTACAATAGGAATTCCGAGAGTAAACCTTAAAAGCATCTACTAAATCACTAATATTTTTACCAAAATAACTATCAGTATAGGAAAATGATTTTTGCAAATACTCAATCATTAGTTCGTATTTTCCTACACGATAAAAATTCCAAGCCAACCAGACTAAATTGTGATACAGCCATCGCTCTTTTTCTCGAGTGACGCTTTCAGGCAATTGGGAGTTACGGAATAAATTCCCTAAAGCTTCTTCCCAGGCTTGAGCCATTTCTAATACATTTTCAGAAACATCATCTGGAGACTGACAACGATAAACACCAACTTGCCGTGACCAGTCAGCCAAGCAGTTCATTAACGTTAAACGGCATAGCAAGTCAAAATCCTCTGTATATTTTAAATCCGTTTTAAAACCGCCTGCCCAGTTTAACCATTGACGCTCAAACATCATTGCACCCATAAATAACTGCTTAGACATCAGCAAAGTTTTCCAGTTTAACAACGGGAACTCATCCCAGGGTTCAACATTGACTAGCATTTCTCCGGCTTGATTGACCCAACGAAAACCTCCACAAATCCATCCTATAGACGGATTTGATTCAAAACAAGCTACTTGAGATGCTAACTGATTTGGAAATAAGCGATCGCCCCCATCCAGAAACACGATAAACCAACCTCGTGCCATATTAATTCCTTGATTCCTAGCAACTGAGATTCCTTGACGATTTTGATAGCGGGTATATCGGATTTGGCTGTGGTAAGGTGCTAAAACTTCACGAATATTATCTGTCGAACCATCATCGACCACAATAATTTCATGATCATGGTAGCTCTGTTGAAGCACACTTTCTATTGTCTGCGGTATATTGAGACTAGAGTTGTAGGCATAAATCACTACGCTAACTTTAGGTTGAGGAGTAACCCTGGGACTCCCCTGAGAAAGTTTAATATCCTTGGCAAAATCAACAACTTTCTGAGCATATAGTGCTGGGCTATGTTCTTTTGCTAAAATCTCTCGACCATTTTCACCTATTTTTGCAAAACGCTCAGGATCATCGATAAAGTTTTTTAATTGTTGCTGAATATCCTCAATTTCACAATCATGACGAATAAACGCTACTGCATTCTCTGGAATTTGAGCATACCACCCAATGCGAGTTACCAGGCTCGGTAAACCATGACTCCAAATACGCAGTTGGCTAGCTGAGGCTTCTCCACCAGTAGGATAACGTAAATTAATTGCTAAATCTGCATTGGCTAAAGCATATTCCAGTTCTAGTTCATTTACCCAACCATGTAACTTTACCAGTTCTTGAAGCTCAAAATGCTGAATTAAATCATTAAGATAATTTGTATCCCAAACCCTTCCATAAACATCCAAGCGGAATAAAAGCTTTTCTGGGAAAGTTCCTAGAGCTTTAATGACGGATTGAACTCTACGATACATCCCCCCTAAATGACCAAATATAATTAGTCGATAAGGCGGTGTTTTGGGCAAAGATTTTTTTTTATAAGGTAAAACAGAATTCGATGGATAAGACAAGGGAAGATAAGTAACAGGTAATCCCTTTTCCTGTTCTAATAATGCAAAAGCTTCGGTATTGTGGACTACTACCCCCAAAGCATTATCGAGGGCTGCAAAAGTTAAAGGATATCTTTCTGAAATGATCGCCCAACTTAAATCACCCCGGAACAACTTTTGAACATCTTGCAGGCATACTATACCATGATGCTTAACCATTATATTCACGTAAGCTTCTTGATCGCTTCCCTCTTTCAAATACTCTGGAAACACAGTCGTAAAAAGATAATGCAAATTGACATCATGCAAAATAACTATGCCTGGATATTTTTGGCTAACCTTCCAAATAGAACCGTGAAACTTAGCATTGTTGCCCAGATTATAGATGTTAATATCTCCGCTTTCCAGCTCAGTAGTAGGGAATGAAACGGGGTTATAGTTGCAAACTTTAGCGTATTCCTCAAGTTCTAGACTCCAATTTTCTTGATCCGTCCACAGAATAATATCTGCATATTTGTAAAAATGAACTAAAAGCTGTTGAGTATACTCAGCAATACCTGTTTCTTCGGGTGGCAGTGGGGAAAACAAGTTGATTTTCATAAGATTTTTTGAAACTAATTAATGTGATTGTGAAACTAATTAATTTGATTGGGAAGAGATTTATAAATGCTAGATTTACTAAGAGATTTGACGAAATACTCTAAGGATAATTTTTCCTTGAAAGAATAACTCCTCAAATACTCATGGGCTTTTTTAATTAAACCCAAATCATCAGCTTTTTCTGCTGCTTCATTCCGGTCATTAAAATACAGAGGATAATTCTCTCCTAAGTATTCTACAACTGCCGGAAGCGGATTCACTAATATAGGAGTGTTTCTTACAATACACTCAATTATAACATTATTTGCGCTGGTATCATACATATCTAAGTAAACAATATTTTTGGTCAGCAATTCATCGTACTGTTGATCTGGCAAGTAGTTGATTGTTTTAACTAAATTATGATTGTTGGTTATATCCAAATTAAATTCTTCTCTCTCTTTTGTAATTAAGAACTTAATGTATGGTTCATTTTTGAGCAAAATTGCTTTTTTGCTTTTACTGGTCGGCAAATAATAAATAGAATTTAGCCGTCGCAGCCACCAGCCAATTTGAATCACTTTTGGATCGGGATTGAACAAAAATTTGTGGAAATCAAATTTTTTATCTGGTATCTCTGTCGGATGCAGTAAATTGACAATCGGGAGGTCTAATTTTCTTTTCAGCCACTGTCGATGATATTCAGATAAACAGAATAAACCCAGACAGTTTTTCAGGCTTTCCTGCCATAGCTGAGTAGCAAATATACTTTGGGGTGCTTGTTCATACTGAAACCATTTAGGAACTCTGGGAGGAACATGAATAAATCCAATCCAAGGCTCCTGATATGGTCTAGGATGGTTTCTAGCTTCCCCAGGAGCGTTACCCCAGCAAAACTTTCTTTCTATGAAGCCATCCAATAATATCCCCTGGTCGTAGTGCAAACTTTGTAAACTTTGTAATACACCATACCAGCCAAATCTATGGACTCCGTAAGTTCGCTCTAAAGATAAATTAAGATTAATTCTAGGTTGACAATTCATATAACTTGATGCACAATTATGTATGTCCAAGAGTGTCGATATTCTTTGAATCTTGCATAATGAACGCTGATTGTTTAAAAATTTGTCAACAACTCGTGATCAAAAGACGTTTTAATGAAGCCATCAACAAATACCGTCAGAGTCTCGAAGAGAATCCAGAAAATTTTGTTGTCCATGTTCATCTGGGAAGTTTGCTGAATCAACTGAACCGCACAGACGAAGCAATCATGGAGTATCACAGATCTATTGAACTCAAACCTAACTCAGCCTATTGCCATTATAACCTAGGATTAGCTTATGTCAAGCATGGTTCACTAGAAGAAGCAGAACAATGCTTCAGGCAAGCCATAAGCATTCAACCACGCTTTTATCAAATTTACAATAATCTAGGTGAAGTCTTATTACATAAGTCAATGGTTGATGATGCCATTTTATCTTTTAAACAAGCAATTGAATTAAACTTTTGCTCTTATAAGGCTCACTTCAACTTAGGAGAATGTTTTTATTTTAAACAAGAATGGGAAATTAGTATTGCAGAATATCAAATATCGATCAATATTCATCCTAGTTTTTTTCGTTCTAACTTCGGTTTAGGACAAGCTTTAGCACAAGTTGATAAAGCAGAAGAAGCCACTGGTTACTATCGTAGAGCAATTGCCTTAGAGCCGGAATTTTTTTGGTCTTATCTTAAGTTAGCTGATGTGTTGAAGTCGATGGGAGAAACTGATGAAGCGATCACTATGTATCGTCGAGCCAATCAAATCGATCCGGAAGCAAGTGCCTGGTCTCATTATAACTTGGGACTGGCTTTATATGAGCAAAATCAAATAGATGAAGCTATCTCGTGTTATCGTCAAGCCATCAGAGTTGATCCTGATTTTTTCTGGCCTCATCTGAAGTTGGCTGATGCTTTATCGAGTCAGGGTCACAATCAAGAAGCCATTACCATGTATCATCGAGCCAATCAAATCGATCCGGAAGCAAGTGCCTGGTCTCATTATAACTTGGGACTGGCTTTATATGAGCAAAATCAAATAGATGAAGCTATCTCGTGTTATCGTCAAGCCATCGGAGTTGATCCTGATTTTTTCTGGCCTCATCTAAAGTTGGCTGATGCTTTATCAAGTCAGGGTCACAATCAAGAAGCGATCGCCATGTATCATCGGGCTATTGAATTGAACCCAGATGTAACTCCGTGGGCTTACTATAATTTGGGAGATGCACTAAATACGGAAGGTAAGTATGAAGAAGCTATAACTTGTTATCATCAAGCTCTTAATATAGATCCTCAATTATTTCAAGCTTATGTCAGGCTAGGCGATACTTTAGACCAATTAAATCAACATACAGAAGCAACTGATATGTACAAAAAAGCCATTGATTTGAGCCATCAAACTACGGCGTTACCTTACTACAATCTAGGAAACTTGTTGATCAAGCAGAATAAAATATACGAAGCCATTTATTATTATTATAAAGGAATATTAACTCATAATAAACATGATGATATTTATCTTCAATTAGGAAAGATATTGACAAAACTGGGTAGATATGATGAAGCAAATGAAATTTATCATCAGGCTGTTTTAAATAACAGCAAGGATTTTAAATATGATTCTGGCTACTATATTTGTGATTATCTCCAGGAAGCAAAGTCTTTAAAATATAATTCGCAAGACATCCCTAAAAACTGTGTGTTTATTACAGCTAGATTCAGAACAGGATCAAGCTACCTATATTCTTTATTAGATTGCCTTGATAATGCTGATGTATTCTATGAACCACTCAATGAAGATTTGCTGAATTGGCTTCCCAAGAATGAAGAAGATAGTTGCAAAAATAAACAGTTATATAATCACACTTTTGGGGGCAAGTATTTTTCTGAATATCAGTCATTAAATCTAAATCAAGATTTAGAAAAACTGCACAGTATAACTTTTAGTGGTATCAAACTTGTCATGTCATCAAAAGACGAGTTCCATCAGATGAAGTCTTATTTAAATTTTATTATAGATAATCCTAGTAAAAATTACAAAGTGCTTCAATTTAATAGAATTGATTTTCGTTTGGGATGGGTGAAGTTTCACTTTCCTAACGCTGTGATTGTAAATTTAAGACGAAATAATCGTGATATTTATGCGTCTTATATCGAAATGTATAAAAAGAATAATCAAACCAATAATTACAATCCTTATGAAAATAAAATTGGATATTTATTTAACCTAAATTCATACATTAATATGTTTAATGATTTTTGTAATTATAAATTAGAGAATATAAAAATTAATGACTATGAAAAATTGTACTTGATTAATCGTTTAAGTAATATATGGTCAGATAATTTTGCAGATTTAGTCATTGAATATGAATCTTTAGTT